>NZ_FZOI01000044.1 GCF_900188385.1 Azospirillum sp. RU38E | reverse complement strand
ACGCTGCCAGCATTGACGAAGCTGTTGATGTCGCTGAGCGATCCGGAAAGGGTCAGCGTGCCGCTGCCCGAACCGGTGACACCGATACCATTGCCGCCCGTCGCCGAGAGGCTGCCGGCCCCGACAGAGAGGGTGACGGTGACGATCCCGGTCCCGGCGTCAGCATCGCTGAAGCTGATGCCGGTCAGGGCGGTGGCGACATCCTCCGTCACTGTCAGGCTGCCCGGTGCATTGATGCCGGGGGCCGCATTCACGCCGGTGACATTGATGTCCACGCTGGTGCTGGCGGTCAGGGGACCGCCGGTACCGGTATTGCCGCCATCATCGATGGAGACGGTGAGCGTCTGGCTGGCGGTGCTGTTGGCCGCCGTCTGGAAGCGGACATTGCCGGCATTGACGAAGCTGTTGATGTCGCTGAGCGATCCGGAAAGGGTCAGCGTGCCGCTGCCCGAACCGGTGACACCGATACCATTGCCGCCCGTCGCCGAGAGGCTGCCGGCCCCGACGGAGAGGGTGACGGTGACCGTTCCGGTCCCGGCATCGACATCGCTGAAGCTGATGCCGGTCAGGGCGGTGGCGACATCCTCCGTTACCGTCAGGTTGCCCGGTGCATTGATGCTGGGCGCATCATTCACGGCCGTGACATTGAGGGTCACGTTGCTGCTGGCGGACAACGGCCCGCCGGTACCGGTATTGCCGCCATCATTGATGGTGATGGCGAGTGTCTGGCTGGCGGTGCTGTCGGCAGCGGTCTGGAAGCGGACGCTGCCGGCATTGACGAAGCTGTTGATGTCGCTGAGCGATCCGGAAAGGGTCAGCGTGCCGCTGCCCGAACCGGTGATGCTGATCCCGCTGCCATCCGTTGCCGAGAGGCTGCCGGCCCCGACAGAGAGGGTGACGGTGACGATCCCGGTCCCGGCGTCAGCATCGCTGAAGCTGATGCCGGTCAGGGCGGTGGCGACATCCTCCGTTACCGTCAGGCTGCCCGGTGCATTGATGCCGGGGGCCGCATTCACGCCGGTGACATTGATGTCCACGCTGGTGCTGGCGGTCAGGGGACCGCCGGTACCGGTATTGCCGCCATCATTGATGGTGATGGCGAGCGTCTGGCTGGCGGTGCTGTCGGTGGCGGTCTGGAAGCGGACATTGCCAGCATTGACGAAGCTGTTGATGTCGCTGAGCGCGCCGGAAAGGGTCAGCGTGCCGCTACCCGAACCGGTGATGCTGATCCCGCTGCCATCCGTTGCCAAGAGGCTGCCCGCCCCGACGGAGAGGGTGACGGTGACCGTTCCGGCCTCAGCATCCACATCGGTGAAGCGGATGCCGGTCAGCGGCGTGGCCACATTCTCCGTCACATTGAGGGCGGCCGGCACAGTGATGCCGGGGGCATCATTCACGGCGGTGACATTGAGCGTCACGTTGCTGCTGGCGGACAACGGCCCGCCGGTACCGGTATTGCCACCGTCGTTGATGGTGATGGCGAGCGTCTGGCTGACGGTGCTGTCCGCCGCCGTCTGGAAGCGGACATTACCGGCATTGATGAAGCTGTTGATGTCGCTGAGCGCGCCGGACAAGGTCAGCGTGCCGCTGCCCGAGCCGGTGATGCCAATCCCATCGCTATTGACCGCAGACAGGCTGCCCGCGCCGACGGAAAGGGTGACGGTGACCGTTCCGGTCCCGGCATCCACGTCGGCGAAGCTGATGCCGGTCAGGGCGGTGGCCACATCCTCCGTCACCGTCAGGCTGTCCGGGGCGGTGATGCTGGGGGCGTCATTCACGGCCGTGACATTGATTGCCACATTGCTGCTGGCGGTCAGCGGACCGCCGGTGCCGGTATTGCCACCATCATTGATGGTGATGGCCAGTGTCTGGCCGTCCGTGCTGTTGGCTGCCGTCTGGAAGCTGACGCTGCCGGCGGCGATGAAGCTGTTGATGGCGGTGAGCGAGCCGGAGAGGGTCAGCGTGCCGCTGTCCGCCCCGGTGATGCTGACCCCGCTGCCATCCGTTGCCGTCAGGCTGCCCGCCCCGACCGACAGGGTGACACTGACCGTACCGGTGCCGGCATCGACATCGGCAAAGCTGATGCCGGTCAGCGGCGTGGCCACATCTTCTGTCACACTGATGGTGGTCGGCGCTGTCACAATGGTCGGCGCATCATTCACCGGTGTGACTGTAATGGCAAAGGTCTGCGTGCTGGTGGTACCACCACGGCTGTCCACCACGGTGAAGCTGATGCTGTCAGCGGCGGTTTCCCCGCCATTATGCTGATAGGTCAGCCGGTTCGCCGTGATATCGGCCTGGGTGAAGGTTGCCCCGGCTGTGAGGGCATTTCCATTCAGCAGCAGGGCACCATTGACCGGCAGGGAGGTCACGGTGAAGGTCAGCGTCGGTACATTGTCCTGCAGATCGTTGGCCAGCAGCAGATCGCTGCCGATCACCGCGCTGGTGCCTTCTGCCAGGGTCAGGCCGGCATTGACCGGCACGGTGGGGATCGTGTCGATATCCACCGTGCGGACGGCCACCAGACTGACGGCATTGCCGCTGTCGGTAACCGTGAAGCTGACGGACCGGTTGCCGCTGTTGGGCGTGTCGGCGCTGTTGCGGTACTGAATACCGCGCAAGACCTCCTGATACTGACTGGCCTGGGCGCTGCCGGTCAGGGTGATCAGACCGCTGCCTTCACCGCTGATGGTGATGCCATAGTTGGCGGCAGCGGTTCGCGCATCCGCTGACAGGGAGAGCGCCTCGCTGGTGCCGTTCAGGGCGCCGTCCAGCGTGATGGTTGCCCCGGTCAGCAGGTGGCTGTCGGCATCGGCAACGCTCAGCGTCGCCGAAACCGTGACAGCGTCGCGGCCGGCCAGGAAGGTGCTGGCGCCGCTGGGGATAGTAACGGTCGGCCGGTCATTCTGCGGGGTGATGGCGATGGTGCCGGTCACCTGGGCCTGGCCCAGACCGGTACCGGTATTGCCGCCATCATTCAGCACGATGCTGACGCTCCGGTTCGGCAGCCGGCCGGCATCATTGCTGTCCGGCTGGCGGTCGGTCGCGTCGGGCCCCGTATTCTGATAGGTCAGTTCCCCCAGCAGGGCGTTGACGGCCGCCGCCGTGGAAGCAGCGTTCAGGTTCACCACCATGATCCGGGTGGCGGTGGCCCCGCTGGTATCGGTGGTGAAGGTCACGCTGCCGAACACGGTGCCGTTGAGGCTGACTTCGCCGGTGGCGGCGTTATAGGCGATATTGCTGCCCGAACCGATGGCCAGCACATCATCGGCAACCTTCCAGTTGCCCAGGCGCACGGTCAGCGTGCCCTGGTTGAAGCTCGTGGCATCGACATCGGCGACGGTGACGCCGGCGGCGAACCGCACGGGGTCGCCGCCATTGAGCGTGTCGCTGACATATTCGGCAAAGGTGCCGCCCGGGGTGCCGGTGATGACGGGGCTGTCATTGACAGCCGCCATCGACAAGGTGGCGGTGGCCACAGCCGACGCGGTGGACCCGTCGGACACGGTATATTGGAAGCTGGCGACCGTGCCGTTCCCGTTCAGCGGCGGCAGATATTTCAGCCGGCCCGCATCCAGATCGGCAGCCTGAATGGTCTGGTTGACCGTTACAGTCTCGCCCGTATCGACAAGCCCATCCCCATTGGCATCCAGGAACAGGGTGCCGGCACTCGGCAGGCTGATGATGGTGATGGAGGTGAGCGCATCACCATCGGCATCGGCATAGTTCAATGCCGCCTTGCTGATGGTCAGCACCGTATCCTCTGTCCCGCTCAGGGTCGGGTTGGCGGAAACGGTGGGGTCCTGATTGGTGCGGATGGACAGATCATTGCCCGTGCCTGCCACATAGCTGACCCGGTACTGTTGTGCGTTGCTGGTCAAGGGGCCCTGTTCGACGACCGTGCCGCCGATGGTGCCAAGGGTGGCGCCGGCGGCCTGATTGTCGATGATGATCAGGCCGGTTCCGGCCGAACCGGTCAGGCTGTAGGCGATATCCAGGCCGCTGGTCTGGCCCAGGGTCAGGGTTCCGTTGATGGCGACCTGATCATGGCCGGTACCGGCGCTGGCACCGGCCACATCCAGGGCCAGCGTGCCGTTGAGCGCCAGATTGCCCTGGATGGTCAACCGGCCGACGCCGCCATTGGTTCCCGCCACGCCCGGTGCCAGGGTGGCCCCCTGGTTCACGGTGACGCTGTTGCTGGAATTGGCGGCAAAGATGGTGCCGCTGCCCGCCAGGCTGGCGCCCGTGCTGACGGTCACGCCCGACGTGCCGGCCAGCGCACCCGTCACCACCAGGGTGCCGTTGCTGATGCTGGTGGCGCCGCCATAGCTGTTGGTGCCCGACAGGGTCAGGGTACCGGTGCCGGTCTTGGTCAGATTGCCAGCACCGCTGATCACCCCCGACAGGGTCAGGGCATTGGCATGGCTGACTGTGCCGTGATTGACGTCCAGGGTAATGGCATTGTCGATGGTGACGCCGCTGCCCGTGACGGTCAGCGTGCCGCCATTCAGCGTCAGCGCCCCCGTCCCCAGATTGGCATCCGCCCCAACCGACAGGGCACCATCCCGCACGGTGGTGCTGCCGCCATAGCTGTTGCTGCCCGACAGGGTCAGGGTACCGGTGCCGGTCTTGGTCAGATTGCCAGCACCGCTGATCACCCCCGACAGGGTCAGGGCATTATCATGGCTGACTGTGCCGTGATTGACGTCCAGGGTAATGGCATTGTCGATCGTGACGCCGCTGCCCGTGACGGTCAGCGTGCCGCCATTCAGCGTCAGCGCCCCCGTCCCCAGATTGGCATCCGCCCCAACCGACAGGGCACCATCCCGCACGGTGGTGCTGCCGCCATAGCTGTTGCTGCCCGACAGGGTCAGGGTACCGCTGCCGGTCTTGGTGAGGTTGCCAGCACCGCTGATCACCCCCGACAGGGTCAGGGCATTGGCATTGCTGACTGTGCCGTGATTGACGTCCAGGGTAATGGCATTGTCGATGGTGACGTCGCTGCCCGTGACGGTCAGCGTGCCGCCATTCAGCGTCAGCGCCCCCGTCCCCAGATTGGCATCCGCCGCAACCGACAGGGCACCATCCCGCACGGTGGTGCTGCCGCCATAGCTGTTATTGCCCGACAGGGTCAGGGTACCGGTGCCCGTCTTGGTCAGGTTGCCATCGCCGGAGATCACCCCCGACAGGGTCAGGGCATTGGCATTGCTGACTGTGCCGTGATTGACGTCCAGGGTAATGGCATTGTCGATGGTGACGTCGCTGCCCGTGACGGTCAGGGTACCGCCATTCAGCGTCAGCGCCCCCGTCCCCAGATTGGCATCCGCCGCAACCAACAGGGCACCATCCCGCACGGTGGTGCTGCCGCTATAGCTGTTGGTACCCGACAGGGTCAGCGTGCCGGTGCCGGTCTTGGTGAGGTTGCCATCGCCGGAGATTACGCCCGACAGGGTCAGGGCATTGGCATGGCTGACTGTGCCGCCATCGCTGACCAGGCTGAGCGCATTGTCGATGGTCGTTGACCCGGTGACAGAGAGCGTGCCGCCATTCAGCGTCAGCGCCCCCGTCCCCAGATTGGCATCCGCCCCAACCGACAGGGCACCATCCCGCACGGTGGTGCTGCCGCCATAGCTGTTGCTGCCCGACAGGGTCAGGGTACCGGTGCCGGTCTTGGTCAGGTTGCCAGCACCGCTGATCACCCCCGACAGGGTCAGGCCATTATCATTGCTGACTGTGCCGTGATTGACGTCCAGGGTAATGGCATTGTCGATGGTGACGTCGCTGCCCGTGACGGTCAGCGTACCGCCATCCAGCGTCAGCGTACCGCCCAGCAGATTGGCATCCGCTGCCACGGCCAGGGTGCCGGCCGAAACCGTCATCCCGCCCGTGCCGGTCTGCGTGCCGGTCAGCGTCAGCGTGCTCACACCCGCCTTGGTCAGCGCCCCGCTGCCACTGATCACCCCCGACAGGGTGGCATCGGCATCTGCGCGGATGGTGCCCCCCCCGCTCAGGGACACCTCATT
>NZ_FZOI01000043.1 GCF_900188385.1 Azospirillum sp. RU38E | reverse complement strand
TTTGATCACCGGCATCCTCCCCGCAGACAGCGGGAGACAGGATGGCGGTGAGATGGCCGCAAGGCCCCGGGGGGCATGCCCCCCGGGGCCTTGCCTCTGCCAAAACTGGGGACTTTTCATTCGCCACTTCTGGGGAGTTTTATCCCGCCAGCGACACGCCTTTGCCTTTCGTGGCGCTGAATGGGCTGACGCTCGGTTTTCAGTGTCCCGAGCCGATTGATCCGGCTGTCGCTGCTGCCTTCGCCAGTTCCGTTGAGCGGCTGCGCGCGGCGGGGGTTCGGCTGGTTGCGATTGATATCACCGAAGCACAGGCGATTGACAATGCCTGCGGATTTCCAATCGCCGTCTATGAGTCCGCACTGAGCATGTCGGAACTCGCCGTCACTAAGCTCGGCATCTCGTGGCCAAGCTTTGTAGACGCGATAGAGAGTCCCGACGTTCAGGCTGTTTTTGCCAGCCAACTGGGTAACGAGGCCATCCCGGAGGCGGCCTATCGCGATGCGGTTGATGTCCAATTGCCTCGGCTCAGGGCTGCCTTTGACCGTGTATTCATTGGCGTCGACGCGATCCTCTATCCTACCACGGCCCATACGGCGCCGCGGATCGGGGATACGGGGATGACCGATCTGGGCGGGGCGCTGCTGCCTACCTTTCCAGCCTATACTCTAACTTCTCGACCGGACAGCATGGCGGGCCTGCCGTCCATCAGCCTTCCTGCCGGTCTGGCCAACGGTTTGCCCTTCGGGTTGCAGGTCGCTGGCAGGCCTGGTGCTGATCGTCATCTCCTGGGTATCGCGTCTGCCCTTGAGGCAATCCTGCCGGCGCGGCCAGTACCCCCCTTATGACGGATACCCCCATGTCTGATCACTACATTACCGATGTTGCCGGAATTCGTGCCGTGATCGGCGAGGCGCATCCGCTTGTCCAAAAGAAATTGCTACCGAGCCTGGACGAACTCGGGCGACGCTTTATCACCGCTGCGCCCTTCGCCATGCTGTCGACCGCCAACCGTGCAGGCGAGCCTGACGTTTCCCCGCGTGGGGATGGCCCAGGCTTCGTTCATATTATGGATGACACGACCTTGGTGTTGCCGGACCGTCCCGGCAACAACCTTGCCTATGCAATGCAGAGTATTTTGGAGAATCCCGCTGTTGCGTTGATTTTCCTGATACCTGGGGTGGATGAAACCTTCCGCGTCCACGGTACGGCCAGAATATCGACTGATCCCGGTCTGTTGCAGGTGCTGGCCGCGCGCGACCGCCCAGCACTGTTCGCGATTGAGATCCATATCACCAAGTGCTTCCTCCATTGCGGGAAGGCCATGAAGCGCAGCCGGCTGTGGAAAGACGACGCACGTCAGAAATTCTCCTTCCGCTTTGGTGCGACAATCGCCCGCGAAAGCGGTGGCGGCGCAGAGGTGGAAGCCATGGTCGACCAGATCGTCGAGAGTGATTATCGCGAGAATTTGTAGACGCTGGACATAGTGTAACAGCGCCTCAGCCCATCCCGTCAGCGCAGGAGCACGCCCATGAGCATCGCCGTAAAGACTGAGATGAAGGGCGGTATTCGTCACTGCCGCCCCCAGGACATGACCTTTCAGGATGTCGATGTCTATGGCTGTGTGATGGCCAAGGCACCGATTTTCGAGGGTGATCATGCAGTGCGCTCTGCTTATTTTCGCATGAAGACCGGCGATGTGATCGCTAAGCATCGGCATCGCAAATGGGTTCAGGTGATGGTCATTTCTGGCCACATCCGAGTGGAGCAGAAGGGTGCCGACCTGTTCTTTGCAGGCCCTGGTGAGTTGTACTTCCTTGAACCCGGCTTCGATCATGTTGAAACAGCGATGGAGGAGACGTTGCTGGTCGTCACCCAGGGTGAAGACCGCCCTGGGTGGGCGCGGGATTGACCTTCGCCGGAAGACGACCGCAGGCTGCTCGTGTCCAGATTTTGAATTGGAGGAAAAATTTGTTTACGCACATTATGGTAGGTGTCGCGGATTTGGAACGTTCCCGCCTGTTCTATGATGCCGTCCTTGGTGCCCTTGGCCATAATAGAGGATTCTACGACGATCGGGGCCGGGTGCTTTATGTCGCGGCAGGTGGAATTTTTGCGCTTACACGTCCGATCAATGGAGAACCTGCGAGCGTAGCCAACGGCAACACGATCGGATTAGCGGCAGCAACGCCCGATCACGCTGATGCCTGGCACGCTGCTGGCCTTGCAAACGGCGGGACAGCCTGCGAGGACCCTCCCGGTTGGCGTAATGTTCCGGCAGGACATTTGTACCTTGCTTATTTGCGTGACCCTGATGGTCATAAGCTATGTGCTTCCCATCGTCCACGCGCCTGATAAGGAATATGGCAGGATGGCTATAGCGGATGAGGTGCCCCTGAGCGTTGGACCCGAAGTGACGCTGCTCTATTGTCTGCGGCGCTTGCAGCATTTAAGTCATGAGCAGTTCCTGGCCTATTGGTCGACTGAACATGCACAGCTGGTTGCCGAAGTCGGTCCGCGACTTGGTGTCATCCGATATGTTCAGCATCATGGTGTCCATATGGGCGCAGCGTTTGCCATGCAGGCTAGCCGCGGTTTGGCAGAACCGTTCGACGGCATCGCCGCCATCAGCTTCGCCAGTTGGGAAAGCCTTGAGAAGGGCAATCTCGACCAGGAAAGTGCAGCGGCGCAGGCAAGGTTGGCGGCTGATGAAGCACGCTTTATTGATCATTCGCGCTCGTCGATGATCTTCGCGCATAATATTCGGTTTCCGGGTCTAGATGTGGTCGGATGATATTGTCAGCGCCATTCGGCAAATCCCCACCTTGTTTCTGAATGGCCGGGTAAACCGATAACGTTGCCTGTCTGACACCCACCCTTCTGTTGCTAAAGGCTAATGCTCATGTTGCTTATTCTGGGTGCTACCGGTCAAGTCGGATCGCAGGTTCTGTCGTCATTGGCTGCCGCGCACTATACGGGACCGATGCGTATGCTGGTACGGCGCCCTGAGGCTCTGAATGTTCCAGCAGGATTGCAGGCGGAGATCATGAAGGGTTCCTTCGATGATTCCGACGCCGTCCTACGGGCGTTGCAGAATGTAACCGATGTGATTTTATCTACCGGCGACAATCCGGGGCAGGTGACGCGAGAAAAGCGCATCATTGATTTGGTTCGCACAATCTCGATGCCCCCTCGGATTATAAAGGTGTCTGCTATCACCGCCAGCCTTACTCCTCGTGTTAGCGTTGGCATAGCACATGGGGAGATTGAGGATTATCTGCGCGGTTCAGGTCTTGATTGGGTGATTTTGCGTCCGACCTTTTTTTATCAGTCGCTCGCCCTTTTTCGAGACCCAGTGCGCCGTGCTGGTCGTTTTCCGTTGCCCACGCACGATGGTGCGGTGGCATTCGTCCATGTACGTGACGTTGCGGATGTTGTGGCGCGGGTTGCGGCTGACCGGTCGATACGAAGCAGGATTCTGTCTCTCACCGGTCCCAAGGCTTGGCGACTGGATCAGGTCTGCGATGAGCTTGGCAAGCGGCTCGGCAGGCCGGTGCGGCACCTAAACCCACCGTCGCTGATCTTCAAGTTGATGTTACGTTTTGCCGGCGGCATGTCGTGGGAATATGCGGGAATGGTCGATGGCATCGCTAAAGCGTGTGCCAAGGGCGACGAGTCACATGTTAAAAGTGAATTCGAAGATATCATGGGCCGCCCCCCGCTTGGGCTACACGATTATTTGGAGGAAGCAGTCTGTCTCTTCAGAAAATAGGAAACTGTGTGTCAATCGTCTTTGACGTTTGGCCTGTCACCTGCTCTCTGGAAATGTGTCTGGGGTAAAGTAGCGTCCTCCTGGCCGAGGAGGGCTATTGTAAGAAGAAGAGTCGTTTCAGTGATGAGCGGGTTATCGTGATGCTGCAGGCGCAGGGGGCTTGCCGGAAGGCGGTGGATATCTGCCGACGGTGCGGGATATCTGAGGCGATATTTTAAGCCTGGAAATCGAAATATGGCGGGTTGGATGTGTCAGAGGTCAAGCGCATGAACGGTTTGGAGGAAGAGAACAGCCGTCTGAGGCTGCTGCTTGCGGGGGCGGTGTTGGACAGTGCCATGCTGCGGGAGGTGTCGGGAAAAAGTAGTGAGGTCTGCCGCCAGCCGCCGGATAGTTGCCTATCCGCGGGCGATGTTCGGGGTCAGGGAGAGGCGAGTCTGTTCTGAAAGTGCATCGCCGGACGATCCGCTATCGGTCGCGATGCCCTGCTGACGGTGCTATGGGGCACGGCTGGCCGACACCTCGCTGTCCGGCAAGCGGCTGGCACGGGAACAGGGCACCCTCGTCGTTACACGCGGCAAACCGCTGATGATCGTCAGCGACAATGGCAGCGAGTTTATTTCCAGAGCGATCCTGGCTGGGCGGGATGTCCTCCCCAGGTTGCAGAAGCATTGCCGCCTATGAGCGCACAGATCACGCTACTGCCTGCTTTGCTGAATGATTAATGAGGCTCATTCATAAGCTCATGCGGATTTTGCCGTCTTAAATCTTGCATGCGGCGCCGGTAGGTTTTGACTGCCCCATTCCCCGTACAGAAGGAAATCGGCAGTTGATGGGCATTGTCCGGATCGCGCTTGGACGGCCGCTGACCTTTGTGGTCATGGCTGTCCTGATCCTTATTTTTGGTTTGCTTTCGGTCTTGCGGATGCCCGTGGATATTTTCCCGGAAATCCGTATGCCGGTCATCGCCATCGCCTGGCAGTATGCCGGCCTTTCGCCGGAGGACATGGCCGGGCGGATCGTCTCTCCCTATGAGCGGGCTTTGACAACGACGGTGAACGATATTGAACATATCGAAAGCCAGTCATTGTCCGGCATCGGGGTGGTGAAGATATTCTTTCATCCCGGCGCCGACATACCCTTGGCAACAGCCCAGGTCACGTCGGTCTCTCAGACGATGCTGCGCCAGTTGCCGCCAGGAACGACGCCACCGCTTATCCTGAACTATAATGCGGCGACAGTGCCCGTTCTTCAGTTGGCATTGTCGGGCAAGGGACTGTCGGAATCCCAGATTTTCGATCTGGCGATGAATCAGGTGCGGCCGTCCCTGGTGACGGAGCCGGGTGTCGGTATACCGCTGCCCCTGGGTGGCAGTCAGCGCCAGATACAGATTGATATTGATCCGGCCGCCCTCCGGTCTAAGGGTCTTTCTGCGCAGGATGTCAGTGCCGCCATTGCGGCGCAGATGCAGATTACACCGGCAGGTTTCGTAAAAATTGGCGAGTTTCAATATGTTGTCCGCTTGAACAACGCGCCGGCGAGCGTTGCGGAGATGAACGATCTGCCGGTGAAGGTCGTCAATGGAGCCACAATCTATATGCGGGATGTCGCCCATGTGCGCGACGGTGCCGCCCCCCAGACCAACGTGGTTCATGTCGATGGCGGCCGTTCTGTCTTGATGACCATCCTCAAGATCGGCAGTGCGTCGACATTGGCGATCGTTGATGGTGTAAAGGCGAAGCTGCCGGCCATTGAGGATCTGTTGCCAGACGCCGCGCGTGTCGTGGCGATCGGCGATCAGTCGGTCTTCGTTAAAGCCGCCATTGACGGCGTGCTGCATGAAGGCGTGATCGCGGCTGTGTTGACTTCGCTGATGATCCTTTTGTTCCTGGGTTCCTGGCGATCAACCATCATCGTTGTCACGTCCATTCCGCTATCCATCCTGGCGGCGATTGTCGGCTTGTCGATAAGCGGCAATACCCTGAACATCATGACGTTGGGTGGCTTGTCACTCGCGGTTGGCATCCTGGTGGATGAGGCGACCGTGACGATTGAGAATATCGAGCGCCACCTCCAGGACGGAAAGTCTGTTCACGCAGCGATATTGGACGGTGCGGCTGAAATTGTGGCACCGGCCTTCGTGTCATTGCTGTGCATCTGTATCGTGTTCGTACCGATGTTTTTCCTGCCCGGGGTTTCCGGGTTTTTATTTGTAAAAGTCTGGACTAAATCTGACGGCATGCTGGAATGGCGGGTATTGATCGCCTGTGTCGGGGCATGCCCCGACACAGGCGGCGGCGTAAGAAGA
>NZ_FZOI01000041.1 GCF_900188385.1 Azospirillum sp. RU38E | reverse complement strand
GCCTTGGTCAGCGCCCCGCTGCCACTGATCACCCCCGACAGGGTGGCATCGGCATCTGCGCGGATGGTGCCCCCCCCGCTCAGGGACACCTCATTGGCCAGGGTTGTCGCGCCGGTGATGATCAGGCTGGTTGCGCTCCTCAGGGTCACCGCCCCTGTGCCCAACCGGTCGGCGCTGTCGATCGACAGCGCACCGTTGCTCACGTCCATGTTCCAGGCCGAGCCGCTGCTGGTTGCGGTGGCCAGCGTCAAGGTACCGCCACCGGCCTTGGTCAGGGTGTTGGTCCCCCCTGCAATGGCGCCCGACAGCGTTACGGCATTGGTGTTGGTGATGGTGCTGTTGCCGGTCAGGCTGATGGCCTTGCTCAGCGTGACATCGCTGCCGGTCACGGCCAACGTGCCGGTGTTCAAGGTCAGGGTGCCGCCGGTCAAATTGCTGCCATCGGCCACCGACAGGGTGCCGGAGGAGATATTGAGGTTGGTGCTGTTGCTGCTGCTGTTGCTGCCGCTCAGCACCACGGTGCCGTTATTCACCTTGTAGGCGGTGAAGGCACCACCCAGCGTGCCGCTGATGGTCAGCGTGGTCCCGCTGCTGGCCGACAGCCGTGCATCAGCAGTCAGGGTCACATTGCCGGTCAGCGTGGCGCTGCCGCTGGTGATCTGCACACCACCAACGCCGCCCAGGGAAACGGCTTCGGCCACGCTTACCCCATTGGCCAGTTCCAGCGTGCCGGAACTGCCGGTCATGGTATTGCCCGCAATGCTACCCAGCGCGCTATTGTGCCCGGCCACCAGCGTGCCCTGATTGATGCTGGTCGTGCCGCCATAGCTGTTGGCGCCGGTCAGGGTCAGTGTGCCGGTACCGGTCTTGGTAAGATTGCCGTCGCCGGAGATCACCCCCGACAGGGTCAGGGCATTGGCATTGCTGACCGTGCCGTGATTGACGTCCAGGGTAATGGCATTGTCGATGGTGACGTCGCTGCCCGTGACGGTCAGGGTACCGCCATTCAGCGTGAGCGCCCCCGTCCCCAGATTGGCATCAGCCCCAACCGACAGGGTACCATCCCGCACGGTGGTGCTGCCGCCATAGCTGTTGGTACCCGACAGGGTCAGGGTACCGGTGCCCGTCTTGGTCAGATTGCCAGCACCGCTGATCACCCCCGACAGGGTGACGGCGCCGCTATTGCTGACCGTGCCGCCATCGCTGCCCAGGCTGAACGCATTGTCGATGGTCGTTGACCCGGTCACCGACAGCGTGCCGCCATCCAGGGTGACAGTACCACCCACCAGATTGCTATCTGCCGCCACCGACACCGTGCCATCCGCAACCGTCAGGCCCAGCGTATAGCTGCCAGCCACACCCGCCGCCGCGTTGCCGCTGTTGGACAGCGTCAGCGTACCGCTACCATTCTTGGTGATGGTGCGGTTGCCCGTCGCATTGCTATCGAGCGAAACCAAGCCCGACAGGGTGACATCGCCATCGACGCTGATCCCGTTGGTGCCTGTGCCGCCGACAATGACCGCCGTGGCAAAAGTGCCATCGCCGGTGATCTTCAGGGTGGGCGAGCTGTTGTTAAGGGTAATGCCAGAGGTCGCCAGGGTGCGCGTGGCGGCCAGTTCGAAGATACCCCCATTCAGGGTGGTGGCGCCGGTATAGGTGGCGTCGGCCCCGATCACCAGCGTACCGGAACCGGACTTGTTCAGGCTGCGGGCGCTTCCCGTCTCACTGATCGCCGTGGTCAGGGTGACGACGGCGCCGTCAGCGATGTCAATCGTCGATTCCGGCGCATTGAGCGTGATGTCGTTGTTGATGGTGGTGGTCTGGGTGATGCTCAGCGTACCGCCACTCAGCGTAACGTCCTCACCGCCCAGGTTATCGCTGCTGGCCACCGACAAGGTTCCGGCGAGCACCGCCACATCCCACTCACCGTCGCTGTTATTGCTGTTGGTCAGCGTCAGGGTGCCCGCACCCGTCTTGCTCAATTCATAATTGTCGTCATCCGTCGAAATTTTACCCGACAAGGTTGCCGACTGGGCGACATCAATGCTGCTATCGTCAAGCAGTTCAATGTTGTTGCTCAATGTTACCGCATCCGCGGTGATCGCCAGGGTGCCACCATCCAGATCAATCTTTCCGGTGCCGAGATTGCCGGCATCGGCGATGCGCAAGGTGCCATCGTTGATTCTGGTCCGCCAATTGCTGGCGCTATTGCTGCTATTGGTCAGGGTCAGGACACCATCCCCGGATTTTGACAACCGGCCATTGGTGCCGCTGATGGTGCCCGACAGAACCACCGCATTGTTGTTGCTTATTGTGCCGCTGCCCAGGGTGATGGCGTTGGCGATCACCACCTCATTGCTGGCATCAACAACCAGCGTGCCGCTGGTCAAAACAAGGGTGCCGGCGCTGATATTGTTGGCCGCAGAGATGCGCAGGAACCCGCTGAGCAAACTGGTGCTGCCGGTGTAGCTGTTGCTGCCAGACAACAGGATCGTGTTGGCGCCATTACTGTGGGACGCGTCAATGCTCAACCCTTGTGCGCCGCCCGTCTCGGCAATCGTGCCGGAGAAGGTGATCGTTGAACCAAACACCGTATCGGTCGGGTCGGTCGCCACCAGCGTGGCTGCACCCGCCAGGGTGATGTTGTTGGCAAAGGTTCGGCTGTCGCCGGTTACCCGCAGCGTGGTGTCCGCCCCCAATCTCAAGGCCCCGGACCCCAGCGTGCTGGTGCCGGTGACTGTCACCGTGCCTTCATTCAGATTAACGGCCCCCGTCAGCGCCGAGGCATTGGACACGGACAACGTGCCCGTCCCGACCTTGGTCAGCGCCCCGCTGCCGCTGATCGCCCCCGACAGGGTGACCGCCGCAGCGGTGCTGATCGTGCTGGCAGACGAAATGGTAACCGCATTGTCGATGGTCGTCGCCCCGGTGACGGAGAGGGTGCCGCCATCCAGCGTTACCGTACCGCCCAACAGATTGGCATCCGCCGCTACGGCCAGGGTGCCGGCCGAAACCGTCATCCCGCCCGTGCCGGTCTGCGTGCCGCCAAGCGTGAGCGTACCCGCGCCGGCCTTGGTCAGATTGCCCGCACCGGAGATGACCCCCGACAGGGTGACCGCCGCACTGTTATCAATGGTGCCGGTGGAGGAAATGCTGATGGTGTTATCGATGGTGGTGGCCCCGGTCACGGCCAGCGTGCCACCATCCAGGGTCAGCGCGCCGCCCAACAGATTGGCGTCTGCCGCCACCGACAAGGTACCGGCGGAGACGGTCATGGTGCCCGTGCCGGTATTGCTGCCCGACAGGGTCAGGGTGCCGCTGCCCACCTTGGTCACGGCGCTGGTGCCGGAGACGGTGCCCGAGAGGGTCAGTCCGCCGCCCGTCCCGACACCGATCGTGGTGTCGGCCGCGAGAGTAACCTGCCCGCTTACCGTGCCGGTACCCGACGCGAGCGTAAGGGCCCCGGCCCCGCTGATCCCGCTGCCGGCGATGGTCAGCGCCTCGGTCAGTGTCACCCCGTCGGCGATGCGCAGGCTGGCACCGTCGGTTACCGTGGTCGAGCCTGCATCGGTGCCCAGTGCGCTGTTGCTGCCGGCCGCCAGCGTGCCGGCCGACACGGTGGTCGTCCCGGTATAGGTGTTGCTGCCGGTCAGTGAGAGTTCACCGGTCCCGGTCTTGGTGAAGGTGCCGGAACCGCCGATGACGCCGGAGAGGGTGACGATAGACGAAGTACCGCCAGTGACGTCGATCGTGCCGCCATTTGCCCCAAGGGAGAGCGCATTATCGATCGTTTTGGCGCCTGTCCCGGTCACGGCCAGCGTGCCGCCGTTCAGCGTTACCGCGCCGGCGACCAGATTGTCGTCGCCAGCCACCGAAACGGCCCCCGCCGATACGGTAAGGCCGAGACTGTAAGTGTTGGAGCCGGATGTACGGATGCCAGCTGCAGCGTTGCCGGAATTGCTCAAAGTCAGCGTGCCGCTGCCAGTCTTGGTCAGGGTGCGGTTGTTGGTGGCAAGGCTGTCCAGTGACACGACACCGGACAGGGTGACGTTGCCATCGACGCTGATGCTGTTGGTACCGGCGCCACGCACAGAGATGGGCGTGGCGAAGCTGCCGCTGCCGGTGATCTTCAAGGTCGGGTTGGCGGTGCCCAGGGTGATGACGGAGGTGGCCAGGGTGCGGGTCACCGCCAGTTCCAAGGTACCGAGGTTCACATTGGTGGCCCCGGTGTAGGTGGCGTCTGCCGCGAGCACCAGGGTGCCCAGGCCGGCTTTGCTCAGGCCTCGGCTGCCGCCGGTCTCACTGATCACCCCGGTCAGGGTGGCCGTTTTGCCGGTATCAACGGAGATGGCTGCGGCTCCAACCGAGGGGTTCAGGATGATGGCGTTATCGATGGTTGCGGTGTCGGTGATGCTCAAAGTGCCCCCGACGATGACTGCACCAGTGCCCAGGTTGCTGTCGGCGCTGACGTTCAGCCTGCCTTCCGAGATGCTTGTCGTGCCGGTATAGCTGTTGGTACCGCTGAGGGTCAGCTCTTCAACACCGGTTTTGACGAGGTCGCCGGATCCCGCGATGTTCCCCGACAACACCACCACACCCGTGGTCTCTATGGTACCATGCCCGCTGCCCAGCGTGATGGCGTTGGTGAGCGTGGCGGTGGTCGAGTAATCCGGGGTGATGCGCAGCGTGCCGCCATCAAGGTTCAGGGTGGCGCTGCTGATGTTGCTGGCGTTGTTGATCGCCAGCGTGCCGCCCGTTACCGCCGTGCTGCCGGTGTAGCTGTTGCTGCCGCTCAGCGTCAGCGTGCCCGCCCCGGTTTTGGTCAGATTGCCCGACCCGGCCAGGATGCTGCTGATGGTGGCGGCATCGCTGGTGCCATTGCTGATGCTGAGCGCGCCGGCTAGATTGATGGTGCTGCCGGCGATGGTCAGCCCGTTGGCCAGATCCAGGTCCAGCGTCTCGCTGGCACCGGCCGTGACGGCGCTACCCAGGGTGATGGTGCTGCCATCCGCCAGCTTTACCTTGATCGTGTCGGCACCGGACTGCGCTGCGCCACGGGCCAGGGCTTCGCGCAGCGAGAAGCCGTCGGCGGCATCGCCGTCGGCATCGTCGCTGTTATTATCCACATAGATCGTGCTGCTGGTGACCGACACGTCCGCCTGAGTGCTGGCGCCATTATCGTCGGTTGCCGTGATGCGGATCGTGGCATCCCCATAGGGGGTGTCATTGCTGTAACCGATCGAGCGTACCAGCGCCTGGGCACGGGCATTGGTGGTATTGGCATCAAAGGTGAAGATCAGCGTGCCCGTGGCGCTGGTATAGGTCCAGGTGGCGAACTGGGTCGCGCCATCGGAAACCGTACCATTGCTGTCGCTGCCCTGGGTGATGCTGCCGGTGAAGCTCAGCCCCTGGGTCGTCAACAGTTTGAACACATCATGGGCATTGCCGTCCGCCGCGCCTGCGCCGGTGACCCGGTGCAGGTTGAGACTGCCGCCATTCCAGCCATTTTCCGGATCAGTCAGCGTGGCACCGATGGTCGCCAGCCCATTGGCCGCATCGGCCAGGCTGACGACATTGCCGGTGCCGGCATCGCTGCCATTCAGATCCAGGCCGGGGGGCGCATTGTCCCGCAGGGTCAGGTCATTGCCCGTCCCCCCCAGATAGCTGACCAGAACCTGCCGGCTGTTGGAGCTGTAGAAGCCACCTTCTGCCACCGTGCCGGCAAGCGTGCCGCTGATGGCGGTCGTGCCCTGCACATCAATGACCCGGAACGTATTGCCGGTGCTGGATGCCGTATAGTTGAGGTCAAAGGCGCTGGTGGCGCCCAGTGTCAGATCGCCGGTGACCACCACCTGATCATATTCGGTGCCGACCGTGGGCCCGGCCAGATCCAGCTTCAGGGTGCCGTTGAGCGCCAGATTACCATGGATGGTCAGCGTGCCGGGCGAATTGCCGGGCGACAAAATACCGCCCTGGTCGATCGTGACCGCGCTGCTGCCATTACCGATGCTGCCGGTGCCACCCAGGGTGCCACCAGACGCCACGGTCACATTGCCGGCGTTGGCCATGGTGCCATTCACCAGCATCGTGCCGCCGCTGACGGTCACCGCCCCGGCGAAGCTGCTGGTCCCGCCGACGGTCAAGGTGCCAGTACCCGTCTTGGTCAGGTCATTGCCGGATGTGCCGGCAATACCGCCGCTCAAGGTCACCGTCTTATCGGCGGCGATATTCACCGCGGCGTCACCGTTCAGGGTGAGGGCATTGTCGATGGTTGTATCATCGCTGACATTCAATGCTGCGCCATCGGCCAGATAAATCATCCCGTTCAGCAGCACATCATCACTTGCCACCTGAAGGATGCCGCCATTGACATAGACGGCGCCGGTTACCGCCGCCTCATTGGCGGTATTGGCAAGGATCAGTATGCCGGCACCTTCCTTGATCAGGTCAGCGCCGTTATCCCCATCATCATCCAGCGTCCCGCTCAGCGTTGCCGTCTTGCCAGTGCCGACGCTGACGGTACCCGTGCCGCGCAGGATGACGATGCTGTTGTCATAGTTCCCGGTCTCGGTCAGGCTGAGCGTGCCGCCATTCAGCTGTATTGCGCCGCTGCCGAGGTTGCTGTCAGCGGCAATGGCCAGCGTTCCCGCGGTAATGCGGGTGACAAAGGGCGCGCTGCTGTTGTCGCCCGACAGGGTCAAGGTGCCGGTGCCAGTCTTTTCCACACGTGCGTCGGCAGTGTCGGCCGTGAAGGTGCCGGAGAATTCCGTGCTCTGGTCATTATCGCCCACTGTCAGCACGCCGCTGTTCAGCATGACGGTACCCGCCCCGGAGAGGGAGCCGATTGCCTCATTCTCCCCAAACAGGTCAAGGGTAGCACCGGCTGCAACCGTCACGGCACTGGTGTCCGCGATGGCCCCGCCGCTGTGTGCGACCGTCAAGGTGCCCGCCGAAATCGTCGTCGCCCCGGTATAGCTGTTGTCGCCAGACAGGCTCAGTTCACCCGTCCCGGCCTTGGTAAAGCCACCGGTAGAGGAAGCACCATCGGCGATGGTGCCAGCGAAGATGGTGTTGGTCGACTGGTTGACGGTGAGGGTGGCGTTGTTGTTCAGGGTGATGGCGTTGGTGCTGGACCCACTCAGCGCGCCGATGGTCTCAGAAGCATCCAGGATCAGCGCGGCCGTGCCCGTCAGGGTGACGGCATTGCTGTCCTTGACCGCCGCACCGCCCTGGAGCTTGACCGTGCCAGCCCGGATGGCCAGCCCGCCATCCCAATTGCCAGTGCCGGACAGCACCAGAGTGCTGCCGGCACCCGTATGGATAAGGGCGTAGCCGGTGGTATTGTCAGTCACGCCACCCGACAGGGTGAGCGTGCTACCCGATCCGGCCGCCAGTGTGGTGTTGGCGGAGAGGGTGACCTGCCCGCTCAGCGTGGCCGACCCGGTCAGGAGCAGGATGGCCCCGCTGGCATTGGCACCCGCCCCCCCAACGGTGATGGCATCGGCGATAGTGACCCCGTCACTGAGCGCCAGCGAAGCGTCGGCGGCGATCGTCACCCCGCCCGCTGAGGTGCCAAATGCACTGTCCTTGGC
>NZ_FZOI01000056.1 GCF_900188385.1 Azospirillum sp. RU38E | reverse complement strand
TCTTCTTACGCCGCCGCCTGTGTCGGGGCATGCCCCGACACAGGCGATCAATACCCGCCATTCCAGCATGCCGTCAGATTTAGTCCAGACTTTTACAGCTGATGCAACCGGAGACCGTGGAGAAGAGACTTGGCTCGATCATCGACCTGTCTCGCCAAGGAAAACGTATCAATGGTCTGTTCCGTCTGCTGGCCAGCCCGCTCCTCTGGGAGATGGCCTACGCGCAGATTGCCCCCAATAAAGGGGCGCTCACACCCGGTGTCGATCCCGCCAACACCCTTGACGGCTTTTCGCTGGAACGGATGGAGCGGATCATCGGTGCCGTGATGGACGGATCATACCGGTTTTCCCCGGCGCGCAGACAATATATCCCCAAACCCAACGGGAAGAAACGCCCGCTGGGCATTCCCACAGCCGACGACAAGCTGGTGCAGGCGGCGGTGAAAATTCTGCTCGACCATGTCTATGAGCCGGTTTTCTCCGAGCAATCGCACGGCTTCCGCCGGGGGCGTTCATGCCATACCGCGCTGAGCGAGATCAGACGGACATGGCATGGTGTGAAGTGGCTGATCGAGGTCGATATCGCAGGATATTATGACAATATCGACCATGACATCCTGCTCGCCCTCTTGCGCAAGCGCATGGATGACGAGCGCCTGATCCGATTGATCGGGCGGATGTTGAAGGCCGGCTACCTCGAAGACTGGCGGTTTCACAAGACCTTCAGCGGCACCCCCCAAGGCGGCGTGATCTCCCCGATCCTGGCCAACATCTACCTTCATGAGCTTGACGGTTTCATGGCGGAAATGAAGACCGGGTTCGATCGGGGAACCATGCGTCGTCGCAGCGCCCACTATCTGGAATGTTCCAAGCAGATCCAGATCCGGCGCAGAATGATCGAAAGACGACGGGCGCGTCATCACGAGGAGGAAATCCCGGCGCTCATCGAGGAGATCAGGGAATGGGAGCGGCGGCGCCTGCTGGCACCGTCTGTTGATCCGTTCGACCCTGATTACCGTCGCCTCCGTTACTGCCGTTATGCCGATGATTTTGTCATAGGCATCATCGGCAGCAAGGAGGAGGCCCGCAAAGTGATGGAAGAGGTCAGGGCGTTCCTGGCCCAGCACCTGAAATTGCAGGTCTCCGAGGAGAAGAGCGGAATCAGCAAGGCAAGCGAAGGAGCAACCTTCCTCGGGTACGGGTTGAAGACCTACGGCGATGGCCGGACGAAACGGATGGTGAAGGCCGGTCGTGCCGTCACCATGCGCGTTCCGGATGACCGTATGCAGCTTCACGTCCCCGTCGACAGGCTGGCCCGTTTCGCAGAACGCCAACAGCTTGGTAATCTTCATACCAACCAAGGCGAAGCCCGGCACAGCGTGATCAACAATTCCGACCTGGCGATCCTGACCGGCTATAATGCGCTGATGCGGGGGTTTGCTGAATATTACAAGCTCGGCACGCTCTGGAAACAGGAAGTGTCACGGCTCCATCATCTCTGGTGGTGGAGCCTGATGAAAACCCTGTCCCGCAAGCACAAATGCTCGGTCAGGAGAACAGCGGAGAGGCTCCGGAACGGGGATCGTCTGGGCCTGTGGTATGAGGGCCGCCACGCGCGGCGTTTTATGCCGATGTTCCGCCTGAAAGATATCCGCCCCGCGCAGATATCCGCACACGTTGATCGGGAACCGACAGGAACCATGTATTTCGCAGGCAGGAACGACATCATTGACCACCTGCGTGCCCGTACATGCCAAGCCTGCGGTGCCATCGACGTGCCTCTGGAGGTTCATCACGCCCGCAAGATGAGTGACATGGAGGGGACCACCTTATGGACCCGGGTCAAGGCGGCGCGCACGCGCAAGCGTGTCGTGCTATGCCGGGAATGCCATGTCGCCCATCATGCCGGTCGGTTACAGGCAAGACTGGATCGCATGATGCAAGCGTAGGAGCCGGATGATGGGAAACTATCACGTCCGGTTCCGTGGGAGGGGTAGAGGCCATCCTTCCGGGACGCTTCGCCCCTACCCGACGGTGTCGAGGATTTCCAGGAAATCACCATTCGCCATTCCAAATATGCCGCCTCCCGCTTTGCCCATGAGGCGGCCCCCGCCCTGACGCGCTTTGCCAATTGTAAAGGGCGAAATAGAAATCCCCAGAAGTGGCACTTGAAAATTCCCCAGATGGTTTGGCTGGTGAATTGATTTTGGATTATCAGGCTTGTTTTGTTTTCGGCGGTCTCC
>NZ_FZOI01000062.1 GCF_900188385.1 Azospirillum sp. RU38E | reverse complement strand
GCGTTGGATGCGAGGCTGCCTTGGCTGATGGCGTAGGTACCGACATTCTCACCCGCGGCCCGGTCGAGGGCGCCGGAGAGCACCCCCGAGGCGCTGTCGCCACGCTTGAGGCCGGAGACGCTGTAGCTCAAGGCCGGATCGGCATCGCCGTAAACCCGGCTGATGGCGTTGGCCGTTACGGTCAAGGCCGCCGGCGTGATGCTGAGCGTCGAGCCCGTCACGCTCAGCGTGTAATTGGCGTTGGATGCGAGGCTGCCTTGGCTGATGGCGTAGGTACCGACATTCTCACCGGCAGCCCGGTCGAGGGTACCGGAGAGCACCACCGCCGCGCTGTCGCCCCGCTTCAGGCCGCTGACGCTGTAGCTCAAAGCCGGGTCGGCATCGCCGTAAACCCGGTTGACGGCATTGGCTGTGACGGTCAAGGCCGCCGGCGTGATGCTGAGCGTCGAGCCCGTCACGCTCAGCGTGTAATTCGCGTTGGATGCGAGGCTGCCTTGGCTGATGGCGTAGGTACCGATATTCTCACCCGCTGCCCGGTCCAGGGCGCCGGTGAGAACCGCTGTGGCGCTGTCGCCGCGCTTGAGGCCGGAAACGCTGTAGCTCAAAGCCGGATCGACATCGCCGTAAACCCGGCTGATGGCGTTGGCCGTTACGGTCAAGGCCGCCGGGGTGATGCGGAGGGTCGAGCCCGTTATGCTCAGCGTGTAATTGGGGTTGGACGCAAGGCTACCCTGGCTGATGGCGTAGGTACCGACATTCTCACCGGCAGCCCGGTCGAGGGTGCCGGACAGAACCGCCGTGGCGCTGTCGCCCCGCTTCAGACCGGAAACGCTGTAGCTCAAGGCCGGGTCGGCATCGCCGTAGACCCGGCTGACGGCATTGGCCGTTACGGTCAGGGCCGCCGGGGTGATACTGAGGGTCGAGCCCGTCACGCTCAGCGTGTAATTCGCGTTGGATGCGAGGCTGCCTTGGCTGATGGCGTAGGTACCGACATTCTCCCCCGCTGCCCGGTCGAGGGTGCCGGACAGAACCGCCGTGGCACTGTCACCCCGCTTCAGACCGGCAACGCTGTAGCTCAAAGCCGGGTCGGCATCGCCGTAAACCCGGCTGATGGCGTTGGCCGTTACGGTCAAGCCCGCCGGCGTGATGCTGAGCGTCGAGCCCGTCACGCTCAGCGTGTAATTCGCGTTGGATGCGAGGCTGCCTTGGCTGATGGCGTAGGTACCGACATTCTCACCCGCCGCCCGGTCGAGGGCGCCGGAGAGAACCGCCGTGGCGCTGTCGCCACGCTTCAGACCGGAAACGCTGTAGCTCAAGGCCGGGTCGGCATCGCCGTAAACCCGGCTGATGGCGTTGGCCGTTACGGTCAAGGCCGCCGGCGTGATGCTGAGCGTCGAGCCCGTCACGCTCAGCGTGTAATTGGCGTTGGA
>NZ_FZOI01000045.1 GCF_900188385.1 Azospirillum sp. RU38E | reverse complement strand
CGACCGACCTCTGTGCCGACGGCGCTCCCATAAGAGTAACACCAGTTTCATCAACGGTGGGTCCGCGAAGTCGGTGAAAACTGATACCAATCTCCTTGATCGTGACCGATCAAGGAGATTTTTCGTTCCCTCAGATGCCGGGCGGGCGCATCCGCGCCCTTGGCTTACGCGGGCACGGGCCCGCGGGCCGGCAGTCGCCGGCCTCCAATCCGCCAAGGGTCAAACCCTCGGCGGATTGGTATGAGCGGATGCCCCCGTTCCATCCAAGCAAGGGCGGTATCCGCAGCGGCCGGGTGCCCAGGCCGGCCCACCCGTGCTAGAACCCCGCCGCCATAGCGAGAGAGGGAGGCGGCGATGAAGATCCTGGTCGTGGGTTCGGGTGGGCGTGAACATGCGCTGTGCTGGGCCGTCGCCCGTTCGCCCCTGTGCGACAAGCTTTATTGCGCGCCCGGTAATGCCGGCATCGCCGCTGTCGCCGAATGTGTGGATATATCCGGCAACAAGATCGACGCGATCACCGATTTCGCTACGGCCAACGCCATTGATTTCGTCATTGTCGGGCCGGAGGAGCCGCTGGTGCTGGGGCTGGCTGACAAGCTGCGCGCCGCCGGCATCCCCACCTTCGGCCCGTCGGCTGCCGCCGCCGCCCTGGAAGGTTCCAAGGGGTTCATGAAGGATGCGGTGGCGCGGTTCGGCGTGCCCACCGCCGCCTATGGCCGCTTCACCGACCGCGACGCCGCCCGCGCCTTTGTGGCCAAGCAGGGCGCGCCGATTGTGGTGAAGACCGACGGGCTGGCCGCCGGCAAGGGTGTCACCATCTGCCAGAATGTCGATGAAGCTTTTACCGCCATTGACGAGGCGATGGTGGGCCGCCGCTTCGGCGATGCCGGGGCCGAGCTGGTGATTGAGGAATTCCTGGATGGGGAGGAGGCCAGCTTCTTCGCCATCTGCGACGGCACCAACGCCGTGGCCCTGGCCGGCGCGCAGGACCATAAGCGCGCCTTTGATGGCGACCAGGGGCCGAACACCGGCGGCATGGGCACCTACAGCCCTGCCCCGGTGCTGACGCCGGCGATTGAGGCGGAGATCATGGACACGATGATCCTGCCCACGGTGCGCGGCATGGCGGCAGAGGGCAAGCCGTTTGTCGGCGTGCTGTTCGCCGGCATCATGGTGGTGAACGGCCCGGACGGAAAGTCGGTGCCCAAGCTGTTGGAATATAATGTCCGCTTCGGCGACCCGGAATGCCAGGTGCTGATGCGCCGCCTGAAATCCGATCTGGTGGAACTGCTGTTGGCCGCTGCCCAGGGTGATGTTTTCGGCCAGCAGCCGCAATGGCATGATGAAGCCGCACTTTGCGTGGTGATGGCGGCGGAAGGCTATCCGGGCGATTACCAGAAGGGTACGCGCATCGGTAATCTGGCCGCTGCCGGGCAGGTGCCGGGCGTGGAAATCTTCCATGCCGGCACCAAGCCGGGGCCGGATGGGGCGGTGCTTGCCAATGGCGGCCGCGTGCTGGGCGTGACGGCGGGTGCCGCCCGCATTGCTGAAGCGCGGGAGCTGGCCTATCGCGCCGTCGATCTGATCGACTGGAAGGAAGGCTTCTGCCGCCGCGATATCGCTTGGCGGGCTATCGCGCGGGGGTTGTAAGCCTAATTCCGGGGCGGCTGGAGACTTGTGCTTGCCGCCCCGGTGCCTTGCCCGTAATCTGCCCCGGATTTCATTCATTTATCGGTCGGGCGATGGACGCGGGCAGCTTTATTGACTATTGGAATGGTCGCGGCGGTTCGGAGCGCTCCAATTACCAGAAATTCATTAATGAGTTGTGCGCCCTGATCGGCGTGGCGGCACCAGAGGCCAGCCATGCCGAAGATGCGCGCAACGAATATGTCTTTGAAAAACGCGTTCGCGCCATGGATTTGGAGGGCGAGGACGGGCGCTATAACTTCATTGATTGCTATAAGCGCAAACATTTTGTGCTGGAGGCCAAGCAATCAAACAAGCGCATGGTCTACCCCCCCCCGCAAGTAATTGATTTATTTGGAGAAAATTTAACCCCCAAGCCAAAAGCCAGTCTGGCCGCCTGGGACCGGATGATGAAGCAGGCCCGGCAACAGGCGGAAAATTACGCCAAATATCTGCCGGAATGGCCGCCTTTCCTGCTGGTGGTGGATGTGGGGCATGTGATTGAAATCTATGCTGATTTCACTGGCCTGGGCAAACGCTACAAACCCTTTCCCGACAGCCGCTCCCACCGCATCGCCATTCCCGATCTGGCCGACCCGGCGATCCGGGAACGGCTGCGCGCCATCTGGACTGATCCCTTGTCGCTGGACCCGGCGGCCAAGCGGGCGGAGGTGACGAAGGATATCGCCTATCGGCTGGCCCGCATGGCGCGGTCACTGGAAAAGCGGCATGATCGCAAGGAGGTGGCGCTGTTCCTGATGCGCTGTCTGTTCACCGCCTTTGCGGAGGATGTGGGCCTGCTGCCGACAGATGCCTTCCTGAAACTGTTGAAACAGGCGGAGGGCAACCCGCAATTCCTGCCGCGTTACCTGACGCCGTTCTGGCGATCCATGGATAAGGGCAGTGACTTTGACCCGATGATCGGCGCGCCCGTGCGTTATTTCAACGGCGGCCTGTTCAAGAATGCCCAGGCCCTGCCGCTGACGGCAGACGAGTTGGCGGAACTGGTGACGGCGTGCCAACGCGATTGGCGCCATGTGGAACCGGCCATTTTCGGTACCCTGCTGGAAAATGCCCTGGATGCGCAAGAACGCGGGCGGCTGGGTGCCCATTTCACCCCGCGCGCCTATGTGGAACGGCTGGTCATCCCCACGGTGATCGAACCGCTGCAGGCCGAATTCCGCGCCACCTTGGCCCTGGCGGAGGGGCGGCGCGCGGCGGGCGATATCAAGGGCGCGGTGGAACTGATCCGCGCCTTCCACCGCGATCTTTGCCAGGTGAAGGTGCTGGACCCGGCCTGTGGCACGGGCAACTTCCTTTATGTCAGCCTGGAATTGATGAAGGAACTGGAAGGGGAGGTGCTGCTGGCGCTGGAGGAGCTGGGGGCGGGAGCCCAGGCGGTGCTGGATATGCAGGGCCTGACCGTGGGGCCGCAGCAATTTATCGGGCTGGAGAAGAATGGCGGGGCCGTGCCCATTGCCGAACTGGTGCTGTGGCTGGGGCATTTGCAGGGGCATCTGCGCCTGCGCGGGCCGGAAAGCCTGTCCGACCCCATCCTGAAACCCATTGAAACCGTGCGGGAGATGGATGCCGTTCTGTCCTGGAAGAAACAGGAACTGGTGCTGGGGCCGGATGGCACGCCGGTGGCCCGCTGGGATGGCGTATCGATGCGCACCGACCCGCTGACCGGGCGGCAGGTGCCGGATGAAACCCAGACCCGCCCGTTATACCATTACAGCGAGCCCAAGCCCGCCCCCTGGCCCAAGGCTGATTTCATTGTCGGCAACCCGCCCTTCATCGGCGGCAAGGATTTGCGCCAGGAACTGGGGGATGGCTATGCAGAGGCGTTGTGGGCCGCCTATCCGCAGATGCCGGGCGGGGCGGATTTCGTGATGTATTGGTGGGACCGCGCCGCCGATCTGGTGCGCGACGGCAAGGCGCGGCGTTTCGGTTTCATCACCACCAATTCCATCACCCAGACCTTCAGCCGCCGGGTGATCAAGCGGCATCTGGATGCGAAAAAGCCGCTGCATCTGTCCTTTGCCATTCCCGACCATCCCTGGGCCGACGCCCATGGCTCCGCCGCCGTGCGCGTGGCCCTGACCGTGGGCGTGGCCGGGCCGGGCGAGGGGCTGTTGAAACAGGTGGTGCGGGAAGGGGAGGCCAACCCCAATGATGGGGCCATCGCGGTGGATTTCGCCATCGAACAGGGGGTGATCCTGGCGGATCTGACGATTGGGGCGGATGTGGTGGGGGCTGTGCCGTTGCAGGCGAATGAAGGGATTTCCAGCCCTGGGGTGAAGCTGCATGGTTCCGGCTTCCTTGTTACCCCGGCGCAGGCAGCAGGCTTGGGGCTGGGTAAGGTGCCCGGCCTGGAAAACCATATTCGCCATTACCGCAATGGACGCGATCTGACCGGCAACAATCGTGGTTTCATGGCGATTGATCTGTTCGGCTTGACCGCAGATGAAGTACGCCAGCGCTATCCGGCAGTTTATCAGTGGGTTTCCGATCAGGTGAAGCCGGAGCGTGATCAGAATAACCGCGCTACCTATCGGGATAATTGGTGGATTTTTGGGGAGCCCAGGCGGGAGTTGCGGCCGGCCCTCGCCCATCTCCCCCGCTATATCGCCACCGTTGAAACGGCCAAGCACCGCATTTTCCAGTTCCTGGATATCAGCATCCTGCCGGATAACAAATTGATCGGCATTGCCCTGCCGGCGGCGTTCCATCTGGGCATTCTCAGCAGCCGCATTCACACAAGCTGGGCCTTGGCGGCGGGGGGCTGGCTGGGCTTTGGCAATGATCCGGTCTATGTCAAAACCCGCTGTTTTGATGCTTTCCCCTTCCCCCTCCTCACCCCCGCCCAAGAGGCCCGGATCGGGGCGCTGGCGGAGGAGTTGGATGGGTTGCGCAAGCGGGTGCTGGCCGACAATGACGGGCGGTTCACCCTGACCGACCTGTATAATGTGCTGGAAAAACGCCAGGCGGGGGCCGCCTTCACCCCGGCGGAAAAGGACATTTATGATGCCGGCCATGTCGGCGTGCTGCTGGACCTGCACCGTGATCTGGATGCGGCGGTGGCCGATGCCTATGGCTGGCCGGTGGACTTAGCAGACCGGGATATCCTGATGCGGCTGGTGGCGCTGAACAAACAACGCGCGGCGGAGGAGGCGCAGGGCCTGATCCGTTGGCTGCGCCCGGAATTCCAGAACCCCGCCGGTACGGTTGTACAGACCCAGCTTGTCGCCGATCTGGGCGACACCGCTGTGGCGGCCAAGCGTCCTTCCTGGCCCAAGCTGCCGGCCGAACAGGTCCACGCCCTGCTGCGCACCCTGGCCGCCGCCAATACCGCCTTGCCGGCGGATGCCGTGGCCCGCCAATTCAAGGGTGCCCGCGGCAAGGCGGTGCAGGATATGCTGGACCTGTTGGTTTCCATCGGCCAGGCCCGCCGCATCGGTCCTGGCCGTTATGCGGCTTGATGGAGAAGCGATCATGCGTACAGGCAAGGCACGGCAGATTTGTGCCAATCACCATGCTGTTTACTGCGCCATCTGCGGGTTGACCCAGATGTCGGTTCTGGATGTGGCGCATCTGGATAATCAGCCGGGCAATGATGAGCCGGATAATCTGGCGTGGCTGTGCAAGACGCATCACCGCATGTTGGATTGCGGCCTGTACCCCATGGCGGGCGTGAAGATGCTGCGCGATCACTGGACCGCCTGGCACCAGGCCGGTGCCAAACCGGACCATGGGCTTTACATCAAGGACGGCGCCATCAAGGCCGCCAAAACACGCCGCGCCAGCGAGATCGCTCGTCGCGCCGCCGCCACCCGCGCCGCCCGAAAGGCCGCAGCGAAGACATTGCCCGATACTGTTTAAAGCAGAGGCTACTCATGGGGCCTGATCGGGCTGTCACAGCTCGATCAGGTTGCCCTAGTACTACAGTTGCGGTTATTGATTTATCGTGATTCCCTGTGCCTTCGGGATATGGAGGTTGAGGCATGGGAGTATCGGATTGGTCTGGGAC
>NZ_FZOI01000020.1 GCF_900188385.1 Azospirillum sp. RU38E | reverse complement strand
AGCAGATCGCTGCCGCGTGAACGTCGGACAGCTCAACATCACCGGACACCCGCATCGGTGAGCGTGACTGTCAGATCAAATCCATGCTTTTACACCTCATGCCCGAAAATCTCGCTTTCAAACAGCGTTTCCGGCAGTCCCCCGCAGTTCAAGGCCACAAAGGGACCGGTGCGGCCGGAAAGATCATGCAGGCAGCGGGCGATCAGTTCCTTGCCGGTGCCCGTCTCCCCCAGGATCATCACTTCCGAAGGGACAGCGCCGACAGATTCCACCAGTTCGCGCAGTTCCACCACGGCGGGGGAGCGGCCGACAATGCGGCTTTCCAGGCTGCCCTTGGTCGCAAGCTGCCGACGCAGGGTCCGGGTTTCCATCACCAGCCGCCGCTTCTCCAACGCCCGTTGCACAACGCCGACAAATTGCTGTGAAGCAAAGGGCTTCTGGATGAAATCATAGGCGCCGTCGCGCATGGCCTGCACCGCCGTCGCCACATCGCCATGGCCGGTAATCATGATCACCGGCAGGTCCGGGTCAGACTCGGTCAGTTTGGCCAGATAGCTGATGCCATCCATGCCTGGCAGACGAATATCGGAGACAATGACGCCGGGATAATTCTTCGGGATGGTCCGCTTCGCCGTTTCGACGCTTTCGACGCCGATGGCCTTGATCCCTTCCAGTCTTAGCGCCTGCAGGCAGCCAAGGCGCACATCCTCGTCATCCTCGATGACGATGACCTGGCTCTCATTCATGGGGAAACTCCTTGGTCGGGGCGGCCGGCAGCACAATGCGGAACAGGGCCCCGCCGCAATCGCGGTTTGCCGCCGTCAGGTCGCCGCCGAAACCTCTGATGATGTCTTGTGAAATGGCAAGGCCGAGACCAAGCCCACTGGTTTTCTTGGTGGTGAAGAAGGGCTCGAACAGCTTGGCCAGCACGTCCGCACTCAGACCATGGCCATTATCGGTCACATCGATAATGGCGCGATCCCCCTCCTGGAAAAAGGCGATGCCCACCTTGGGTTCGCCATTACCGCTCAACGCATCCATGGCGTTACTGATCAGGTTGACAAGCACCTGCTCCAGCCGCACGCCATCGGCGATGGCCTGCACGGGGTGCGCCGGCTTCAGCAGTGCCACCTGGACATTTTCCTTCTTCAGGCGGTGGCCGAGTAGGGCGATGGCGCTCTCCACTGACAATTCCAGATTGACCGGCTCCACCTCGCCATCGGTACGACGGGCAAAGGACCGCAACTGCCCTGTCAGCACGCCCATGCGGCGGACCAGATCGCAGATGCGGCCAAGATTATGCTTCACCGTGCCCGTATCATTCAGTTCCAGAAAGCGGATGGCATTTTCCGACAGGGTGGACAGGGCCGCCAGCGGCTGGTTGATCTCATGCGCCAAGCCGGCCGAGAGCTGGCCGATCACCGCCAGATTTTCCGTGCGGATCAATTCATCCTGAAAGCTTTGCAGTTTGCGGGCCGCGGCGATCCGTTCGGCCACTTCGCGGCGCAGCTCTTCATTCGCTGCGTTCAATTGCCGATTGCGATCCTCGAACCGGCCTTTGAGGTGTTCATAAGCCTCTTGCAGCACCTTGCGGGCCAGCAGGCGTTCCTGGATCGTCAGCCGGCGCTGATTGGCAAAGCGCATGATCAAGGCGGCGACCAAGATCAGCAGGGCAACGGTCACCGCCGCTTCCGCCGCCCGATATTTCACGCTGGAGTAATCGACCAGCACGGTGAGGTCCATGCCAACCGGCGGCACATAAAGCGTGTCGGCAAGATAGGACCGGGTTTCCTGCCCATCCCCCACTGTCACGAACAGGGTGCCGTCGGCGTGGCGGGGCCGCACCTGCCAGTCAAGCGCATCCATCACGTGACTGTTATATTGTTGCGTCTGGTTCAGTTCAGCGATCTTGGCGGCGTCCAGCGGACCCAGGCTGTGATATTTCCACGCCGCGCGGGAGGACAGGACGATGACACGGTTCGCGTCCGTCATGAACATCAACTGGTCCATGCCATTCAGCCAGTCATGCTCCAGCTGTTCCAGATCAAGCTTGACCGCCACCGTCCCGACCCGGACGCCATCGCGTTCCACCGCCGTGGCCAGATAGTAACCCGGTGTATTGGCCGTGGTGCCGATACCGTAATAGCCGGTCACCGAACCGGCCTTCGCATTCTGCACATAAGGCCGATAGGAAATGTTGCGGCCGACAAAACTGCTGGAATCCTTCCAGTTGCTGGACGCGATCACCGTGCCGCCGGCATCGATCAGATAGATCTGCAAGGTTCCCGCCGCCATATTCAGCGTGGCGAGATAATGGTTGATCTCGCCGGCCTGCGCCCCCCGGTCGGTGGCAGCCAGGAAGGAACCGACCCGCTGATCCATAGCCATGGTCAGTGGCAGAATGCCGAGCTTGTCGATTTCGCGTTCGAACTTGGTAAAGGCGCGGTGCAGTTGATCATTGCTGGCCGCCATCAGATCATGGCGGCCAGCCCGCTCCGCCGACAGATAGGTGGCGACGAACCCCAGCAACATGACCAATGCCACCGCCGTGGCAAACATCACAAAGCTGCGGCGGCGTTCCCGGCGCGTACAGTCCATGTCAGTGAAAATATCGGGATCGAACATCCTGTCGCCTGCATGTCGACATGCGCCCTGGCATCGCCCCGCATAACGGCACGGCACCTCGCGCAGCAAAAAGCCGCTATCGCCAGCGTTCAAAGCAACCACGGCGCCGATCACCCTTCATTGTGCAGTTCGCGTAATCTAGCATTTCGCCAAAGCATGACGTTGATGCAGATCATGCGCCGGTCGGTTCGATGCGCTAACGTTGCACCTAACAAGCAACGCACACAGCAAATGGCGGGCCATGTAACCCTTTGACCGAAGGGATTTGATTTTATTGCCGATTTTCCGGCCACCACCCGACCTTGTCCGGAAAGCCGACGGATGATGGCGGGGGCGTTCGGGTAACCGAACGTCCCGGCTGACCCAGGGGTTTTGAGCGCAAACACCGGCGGATATCCGACCCCGGATCAGGGCGATGCACGGAGAAGCGAACGGTGGCCCGCCCCTGCCCGCTGCGAGCCTGACAAAAAATCCCGCAAATTCAAGCTGATCATCACCTCCCCCTGCCCTGGCACGTCCCTTGCGCTGGAAAGAGCCGCAGCGCCGGGCGGCAGAGGAGAGACAAGCGATGGATGAGATCATTCATTTGAGAATTGATGGGCGGGATGTGGCCGTAGCGGCCCCCGCCTCCATCCTGCAGGCGGCTATGGCCGACGGAACGGCTCTGACTGCCAATGTCGGCTGCATGGGACAGGGTGTCTGCGGCGCCTGCCGCTGCCTGGTGCGCCGGGAGGGCGAAAAGCAGATCGCCACCGCCCTTGCCTGCGAAACCCGGGCAGAGGCCGCCATGCAGGTCAGCTTCATTGTTTACTTCACCCCCGACAAACCGCACCGCTATGACATCGCGGCCATCCAGGATCTCTGGCAATTGTCAGACGCGGTGGATCGCCATTTCCCGGAAGCCGCCCATTGCCGCCATTGCAGCGGCTGTGACCGTGCCTGCCCGAAGGGGCTGTCGGTGCAGCAGGGCGTGGCGCTGTCGGTTGCCGGGGATTTTGCCGCGGCGGCGGCCATCTTCGAACAATGTGTCATGTGCAATCTCTGCACGCTCGCCTGCCCGGAAGGCATCTGGCCGAACCATCTGGGGCTGATGGTACGCCGCGCCATCGCGGCGCTGACCCTGCGCCCGTCCGACCTGATCCGGCGCCTGAATGAGATTGAGCGCGGGGCGATGACGCCCGACGCAACGGAAAAGGAGTGATGGCCATGCGCACTGAACCCATGGCGGCCCCCATGGCGGCCATTCCTTTCAGCGTGGCCCTTCAGACATGGCAAACCATGCCGGGGCAGCCGATGCGGCCGTCGGACAGCCCGCCACAGACGTTGCTGGAACGGTTTCATCCCGATTATGCCGCCCAGGCCACCTGCCGGCTGATGGTGGGGGCCAGCAAAGGCGCTCGCTGTCATCCGCTGCTGGCCCGCATCATCCAGGGCAATGCGCTGATCGGCGATGTCGATCTGGCCGCCCTTGCGCCGGTCACCACGGATATTCTCGTCATTGGCGGCGGGGGTGCCGGTGTGGCGGCGGCCCTTGCCGCCCGGGAAGCCGGTGCCGACGTCATCCTGGCGGCCAAGCTGCGGGTCGGCGACAGCAATACGGTAATGGCGGAGGGCGGCATACAGGCAGCCGTCGGTGACGATGACAGCCTGCAACGGCATTATGACGATACTTTGAAGGGCGGCCATCAGGCGGCCGATCCGGCCCTGGTGGAACGGCTGGTCGGCCAGGCACCGGCCATCATCCGCTGGCTTATCCAACTGGGGATGCATTTCGATCTGGCGGACAGCCCGACGCCCGGCGCGCGCCTGCTGCGCAAGCGTGCCGGCGGCACCACGGCGGCCCGCATTCTCAGCTATCGTGATTTCACCGGGCTGGAAATGATGCGGGTGCTGCGCGAAGCGGTGGAGCTTGATCGCGGCGTGACCATCCTCAACCGGCATCCGGCGGTGGAACTGCTGTCCAACGATCATGGGCACTGCGCCGGGGCCGTGCTGTATGATCTTGAACATGCCACCCTGCGCATCATCCGCGCCCGCGCCGTCATCCTGGCGACCGGCGGGGCCGGCCGCCTGCACCTGCAGGGCTTTGCCACCTCCAATCATTATGGCGCCACGGCGGATGGTCTGGCGCTGGCCTATCGGATCGGTGCCAGGGTGCGGGACATGGATTCCTTCCAGTTCCATCCGACCGGCATAGCCTGGCCGCAGCATCTGGCCGGCGGCCTGATTTCAGAGGCGGTCCGCTCCCTGGGGGCGAAGCTGATCAATGGTCTTGGGGAACGGTTCATTGATGAGCTGGCCCCCCGCGATCTGGTGACCGCCGCCATCCTGCGCGAATGTGCCGAGGGCCGGGGCGTGGTGCGCGATGGGCAGGTGGGCGTCCTGCTCGATACGCCCGGCCTGCTGGCCGAAAAGCCGGACCTTCTGTCCCGGCAGCTTGTCTCCCTGGCGCATCTGGCCGATCGCTGCGGCATCGACCCCCGGCGGGAGCCGTTGCTGATCCGCCCGACGCTGCATTACCAGAATGGCGGGGTGGAGATTGACCGGCACGGGGCAACGGCTGTGCCCGGCCTTTATTGTGCCGGCGAGGTGGCGGGCGGCATCCATGGCCGCAACCGGCTGATGGGCAATGCCCTGCTCGACATCCTGGTCTTCGGCCGGGAGGCGGGAAAGGCCGCCGCCACGCTGGCGGGAACGCCGCTCACCGGCAGGGTCGGGCTGGAACATGTGCGGGACTGGCAGCGGCAACTGACCTATGCCGGCTTGATCAACGGGCCACGGTCGCCCCTGCTCTATCCGGCATACGGAAATTTCGACCTGCGGGCCCATATGGCCACGGCGCGGAAAGGCTGACCATCATGCAACCGTTAAATCACGTGCTGCTGCATCCCGCCATCCAGGTGGGGGCCGATCTGAACCGCTGGCGCAATGCGGGCGGTGGCGTCGGGCTGATAATGGCTGCAAGCCAGCCTGCCGCCATCATCCCCACCCTGCAGGCCGCCGACCTGCGGGGCATGGGTGGGGCCGGCTTTCCAACCTGGCGGAAATGGACGGCAGCGGCCGCCATGGTGGCGGAGACGAAATATGTCGTCTGCAACGGCAATGAGGATGAGCCCGGTACCTTCAAGGATCGCCACCTGCTGCGCTGGACACCGCATCAGGTAATCGAAGGGGCGCTGATCGCGGCCATCGCCATCAAGGCCAGCCATGTCATCTTCTATGTCAACCCGCATCAGGCGGACAGCATCGCCGAAATGCGCGCCGCCGTGGCGCAATGGCAGGGCAGCGACCTGCTGGCCGGCCTTGAACCGATCATCGGGCAGCCGGTCAAGCTGGAGGTGATCGCCAGTTCCGGCCGGTATATTGGCGGGGAGGAAACGGCGGTGGTGTCCTGGCTGAACCAGGGTTTCCCCTTCCCCAGCCGCAAACCGCCCTTCCCCTTTGAAAAGGGGGTGGGCGGCCAGCCAACCCTGATCAACAACACCGAAACACTGGCCAATGTGCCGCATATCTTGAACAATGGCGCGGACTGGTACCGCGCCCTGGGCAAAGGCGAGGCGTGCGGGACGAAGCTTTATTCGCTTTCCGGAGATGTGCTGAATCCGGGGCTCTATGAATTGCCGATGGGGACCAGCCTGCGGGATCTGGTTTTCACCTATGGCGGCGGGATGCTGGATGGGCGTGCCTTCAAGGCCGTGTTCACCGGCGGCCCTTCCAACACGCTGCTGACGGCGCGTGACCTTGATGTGGCGCTGGATTTCGATTCGGTACGGGCGCGGCAATCCCGGCTCGGCACCGGTGCCATGATCGTCATGTCGGAAGGCACCAGCATCGTCCGCAAGGTCGCCGATTATGTTGAATTCTTCGCCACCGGCTCCTGCGGCCAATGCCCATCCTGCAAGTGCGGCACGTTCCAGATGGCCCGGCTGCTGGACCGGATCGCCACAGGCCGGGGTACAGCTGCCGATGTCGGCGCGCTGGACCATCTCTGCGCCCTGCTGCCGGGCAGCGGCCGCTGCGCGCTGATCGACGGGGCGGTGACGGTGGTGAAAAGCGCGCTGCAGACCTTTCCGGAAGAATATCAGCGGCCGGCAGCAGCGGGCGGGGCGCCAAAAGCCAACCAACAAACCTGACTGGTCCTACCAAATATGGTCCCGGTGTGATGGATAGCCGGAACATGGCTGATTTGCACGGCATCCCTTGCAAATTCTTCGGATTTTGGTATGACCAATATCAGGAGAAGCATCCATGTCCCCATTGACGGATCAGATCAGGGCCTTGATTGCCGCGCGCCAGCTGGCGCCGGGCGCGCGCCTGCCACCAGAACGGACGCTGGCGGCGGAACTGGGCGTCTCCCGCTCACGGCTGCGGGAGGCGATGCAGCAACTGATCAGCCGCGGCCTGATTGTCAGCCGCCGGGGCGGCGGGAATTTCGTCGCCCCCGGCAGTGCCGAACGGGCCCTGGAACAGGCGATGCAGCCCCTGCAGCCGCTTGCCCAGGCAGAGGGCGGCTATTGGCAGGATGTCATGGAAATCCGCAAGTCGCTGGAGGCGGACGCCGCCTATCACGCGGCCCTGCGCGCCGATGATCGGGACCGGCAGCACCTGCAGGCGGCCCTGGGCGCCGTCTGTGCCGGGGCCGCCGACCCGGAGACCCAATCGCGCGCCGACGCCGCCTTTCACATGGCGATTGCCGAGGCGTCGCATAATCTGGTGCTGCGGCAGGTGATTTCCGGGCTGTTCGACCTGATGCGGGTCAGCATCGCCGAGAGCCTCAGCAAGCTGCATCTCCTGCCCGATACGGCGGAAAAGCTGAACCACCAGCATCAGGCCATTGCCGCGGCGATCCTGGCCGGGCGGGCCGATGATGCACGCCAGGCCGCCACGGATCATCTCTGCTTCGTGGAAGACAGCCTGCGCCGCATCGAAACGGAAACCGCACGTGCGCGCCGGGCCGGGGCCCTGCGCAACAAATTACCCCAGGGGGAACTGCCAGCATGATCATATCCTCATCGACCGATTACAGAGAGGCTGCCCGCCGTCGCCTGCCGCCCTTCCTGTTCCATTACATTGATGGCGGGGCCAATGCTGAACGCACGCTGGGCAAGAATGTGGAGGATCTGTCCGATCTGGCCCTGCGCCAGCGGGTGCTGAAAAGCGTCGGATCGGTGGATATTTCCACCAGCTTCTTTGATGAGAAAGTGTCCATGCCGGTGGCGCTGGCCCCAGTCGGCCTGACCGGCATGTATGCGCGGCGCGGCGAAGTGCAGGCGGCCCGCGCCGCCGCCAAGAAAGGCATTCCGCTGACGCTCTCCACCGTCTCCGTCTGTCCGATTGAAGAAGTGCAGGCGGCCGTGGACCGCCCGATCTGGTTCCAGCTTTATGTGCTGCGGGATCGCGGCTTCATGAAGAACGCGCTGGAACGCGCCTGGGCGGCGGGTATCCGCAAACTGGTCTTCACCGTTGACATGCCGGTCCCTGGCAGCCGCTACCGCGATGCCCATTCCGGCATGTCGGGCCCCAATGCCCCCCTGCGGCGCATGATCCAGGCGGTGATGCACCCCACCTGGGCGTTCGATGTCGGCCTGTTCGGCCGGCCACATGATCTGGGCAATGTCTCCGCCTATCGACAGCAGAAGACCAATCTGGCCGACTATGTCGGCTGGCTCGGCCAAAATTTTGACCCCTCCATCGGCTGGCAGGATCTGGAATGGATTCGGGATTTCTGGAAAGGCCCGATGATCATCAAGGGCATTCTGGACCCCGATGATGCCCGCGACGCCGTTCGCTTTGGCGCCGATGGCATTGTCGTCTCCAATCATGGCGGGCGGCAGCTTGACGGCGTGCTCTCCTCCGCCAAAGCCCTGCCGGCCATTGCCGATGCGGTGAAGGGTGACCTGACCATTCTGGCGGATTCCGGCATCCGCTCTGGGCTGGATGTGGTGCGGATGCTGGCGCAGGGGGCGGATGGCGTCATGATCGGCCGCGCCTTTGTTTATGCGTTGGCGGCGGCCGGTGCCGCCGGTGTCGAAAACCTGCTGGATCTGTTCGCCAAGGAAATGCAGGTGGCGATGACGCTGACCGGCGCCCGCTCCATCGCCGAGATTTCGGCCGACAGTCTGGTGAAGGCGGTGGCCGCCGCCTGATTACGCAGCACAGGGCTTTCCAGGACAGGGGCGCAGGCGAGGCTAAGCCATCACCTGCGCCCCTCTTACGTTCGGATAGCCGAACGCCGGTCAAGGCCATTGGTCGGAAAGACGCATATAAACGTCTTCGCTCAAGATAAATCCCTGTAAAAACAACATATTAAAAGAGACCTCCGAACTGGCACGCCATGTGCGTCCAGCAAAGCCCATGCAGCCGATCTGCCGTGTCGGCATTTGGTTATCGGAGGAAAACATGGCCGGAAAAGAAGATGACGGCAGACCCGCCAGCGGGGCCCGGGTAACGGGGCTTGCGGCCTGGAAATCCTGGCAGGTGGGGCCCGTACCCCTGCCGCTTTATCTTGCCATCGCCACCGTGGTTCTGGGCGGATCGGCAGCCGGGCGATTGCCGGCCGACATGATCGGTGGTTTTGCTGCCATCATGCTGCTGGGCCTGCCCTTGGGGGAATTGGGTTCCCGCCTGCCCGTGCTGAAACATATCGGCGGCTCGGCCATTCTCTGCCTGTTCGTTCCCTCGGCATTGCTGGCCTATCAGATCATGAACCCTGCGCTGCATCAGGCCATTGCAGCCGTGATGAAGACCTCGAACTTCCTCTATCTCTATATTGCCTGCCTGGTCACCGGATCGATGCTGGGCATGAACCGGCGGGTTCTGATCAAGGGCTTTCTCAAAATGTTCGTGCCGCTGGCCGTGGGCACGGCTGCCGCCATCATCGCCGGCTCCCTGGCCGGTCTCGCCTTCGGCTATGAGGTGAAGCATACATTCTTTTTCATCGTCATGCCGATCATTGCCGGCGGCATCGGCGAAGGCATCCTGCCACTGTCGCTGGCCTATGCGGAGATTACCGGCCAGGCGCAACCGGCCTTGATTGCCACGCTGATCCCGGCGGCGCTGATCGGCAATGTGGTCGCCATCATCAGCGCCGGGGTGCTGCGCCATATCGGGGAAATCAGGCCGCAGCATTCCGGCAGGGGGCTGCTGGTCCGCAGCGGTGGCGATAATGATCTTCTGGCCGAGATGGCGGTGGATCATAAGATCGACCTTCCCCTGATGGGCGCGGGCCTGCTGTTATCCTGCTGCATGTTCATCCTGGGGGCCTTCCTGTCGCCCGATCTGGGCATTCCCGGCCCCATTGTGATGATCATCGGGGCGGCCCTGCTGAAGGTTTCCGGCATCATCCCCAGCCGGGTTGAGAGTGGCGCCCACCAGATGCATCGTTTCATGACCATGACCATGACCTTTCCGCTGCTGGTGGGGCTGGGCACGCTTTATGTGCCGTGGAACGACCTGCTGGCCGCCTTCCACCCGGCCTATTTCGTCATCTGCCTTTCAACGGTGCTGGGCATGGTCATTTCCGGCTGGTTCGTCGGCAAATGGCTTGGCATGTACGAGCTGGAGGCCGCCATCGTCACCTGCTGCCATTCCGGCCTGGGCGGCACGGGCGACGTCGCCATTCTCTCCGCCGCCAACCGCATGGGGCTGATGCCCTTTGCCCAGATTTCCACCCGCATCGGCGGGGCCGGCATGGTGGTGCTGGCAGCCTTCCTGCTGAAGGCGCTACAATAAACCCTCACTGATGGCCGCCGCCGCCTCCCGCCGGATGGCATCCCGCAGCCATTGGATGGGCGGCGGGGTGGGGCCGATATCCGGCTCCAGGAAGGTGAAATCCAGGCTGATGACGGGGTCCACCGGGCGGGTCACCACCCCCAGCCGGCGATAGAGCCGGGCGGAAAACGGCTCCACGATCGAGACACCCAGTCCCGCCGCAACATAGGCGTACATGGGCATGGATTGCTGGCACTCCAGCATCCGCACCGACTCCACCCCCGCAGCCAGCAGGGCGGCATCGATACCGTTCCACAAGGCATCGGCCTCATGCATCGGGCCGATGAACCGCTCCCCAGCAAGGTCGCTGATCCGCACCAGGGCCTGCGCGGTCAGGCGGTGGGCCGGCGGCAAGGCGCAAAGATAAGGGGCACGGGCCAGCAATTCAGTGCGGATGCCGTCGCGCGGCGGGGCGGTGACGCCGATCCCCAGATCGGCCTGTCCCAGAAACAGGCGATCCTCAACAGCGCGATGGCCCAATACCTCCACCGTCACCTTCACATCGGGGTAAAGCGCCTGGAAATCCGCCAGGACCGGCGGCAGGATGGTGATGGCGAAGGTCGGCAAGACAGCCAGCCGCACGGTGCCCACCGGATGCGCCCGGATGCGGCGCGCGGCCTGGGCCAGCATATCCAGACCGGTGAAGGAACGCTGTACCGCCTCAAACAGGGTCTCGGCCTGCTTGGTCGGGTGCATCCGGCTGCCCCGCCGGTCGAAAAGCTGAAACCCGACCGCATGTTCCAGATCGGCAATCAGCCGACTGACCGAGGGCTGGGAAATGGACAGCATGGCGGCCGCGGCGGTTACCCCGCCGCTCATCATCACTGCCCGAAACGCCTCAATCTGTCGCATTCTCATGCGCCCATAGTATTCACGTATGGGCGACCAAAGCAATTGGATTGGAGCGAATACCCCATTTTGTAAGAGGATATTTTCAATAACAACACTTCATGAAGTGTGAATATGGGTTTCGAAGCACAGCGCGAACAGTTCCGCCAGGAAGGCTATGCCGTGTTCGAACGGGTGCTGGAAGGCGAATTGCTGGATATCCTGCGCAGCCAATGTGCGGAGATGGTGGCCCGCGCCGATGCGCATCTGGATGCGCTGGGGGTGGATAGCGACGGGATCACCCACCGGGGCAATCGCTATTTCGCCGGGGAGTGCCAGCGGGTGCAGCCGGCCCTGCGCCGGATGCTGTTTGCCCCAGTGATGGCCGATATCTGCCGCACCACCCTGGGGGATGAAGCCTATTTTTTCTATGACCAATATGTGGTGAAGGGGTCCGGCGGCGGCATGGCCTTCGCCTGGCACCAGGATAGCGGCTATGTCGTTGGCAATGGCGGGCCGGCGGATCACGCCCCCTATCTCACCTGCTGGTGCCCGCTGGATGATGCGACATTGGAAAATGGCACCATCCGCCTGCTGCCCTTCAGCCGCGTGCCGGCCAGCCGCGACGGTATCCTGCCCCATCTCCGCCAGCCGGGAACCAACGATCTGGTCGGCTGGACCGGTGATGACCAAGGTGTGGTGATTGAGGCACCCGCCGGCAGCGTCGTTGCCTTTTCTTCCCGGCTGCTGCACGCCTCCGGCCCGAACCACAGCGACCGGATGCGGCGGGTCTATCTGGCGCAGTACAGCCCGGAAGTCATCCTGAACCCGGGTACCCGACATTTGCGCCGCGACGCCATCCCGTTGCTGCGCAGCGGGCGGCAGGTGACCTTCGGCTGAACAGGTTTCACAATAAGAGCAAGGAGATGAAAGGGCATCCGCAGGTTATCCGACCAGCGGGCGGCCAAGAATGATGATCCATCCCAATCAATCCGGCCCCGCGCATCCCTTCCGGATGCCCATTTCCCTTCACCCCCGGCATGAATTTCATGACCGGGCGTTTGGCATTTTAAAATACAACACTAAGAATTTTGTAATTATTTGTATTCCACATTTTTTCCATTTAATTCCTATTGACGATATAGGAATGAAACGGCACGATCCCGGCCACGTCACACGATGCTTGTGTTGAATTCTGGGGAGCCTGAAAAGAAATGACACAAAAGACCTTGACGCTCTGGACCCACCGCGCCCTTACCGGTTCGCTGCTGATCGGTGCGACCGCGCTGGCCCCGCTGCTCGCCCTGGCCCAGGCCAGCGGCGATGCCCCCCTTGTGCTGGAAGAGATCATCGTCACCGCGCAGAAGCGGACCCAGAACCTGCAGGACGTGCCGGCCTCCGTCGCCGTTGTCCCGGCCAGCGTGCTGGACAATCGGCCCGGTACCAATATCGAAGGGTTGCAGACGCTGATCCCGTCGCTGAATTTCCGCAAGGGCGGCACGGCGCTGGACAGTTCGCTGTTCCTGCGCGGGGTCGGCACCATCAATTTCGCCATCGCGGCGGAAAGCAGCGTCGCCTTCGTGCTGGATGGGGTGGTGCTGGCCCGCGCCGGCGAAGCCTTCGGCGACCTGTATGATGTGGAGCGGATCGAGGTGCTGCGCGGGCCCCAGGGCACTTTGTTCGGCAAGAATGCCTCTGCCGGCGTGGTCAATCTGGTGACCAAGCGGCCGGGCGATAAATTCGGCGGCACGGTCGAACTGACCGCCGCGCAGGGCCGGGAATATAAGGGCAAGGTCGCGGTCGACCTGCCCTTGTCCGAAACGGTGCGCGCCCGGTTGACCGGTTTCACCGGCACCTATGATGGCAATATCACCAACCTCTATACCGCCGATCCGGCCGCCAAGAAGTCCAAGGTCAATGGCTATGACCGCAAGGGCGTGCGCGGCGTGGTGGAATGGGATGCCACGGAAAACCTGAAATGGACCTTCATCGGCGATTACCGCAAGGCCGATGATGACAGCCTGGCCGAAGTGATCGGCAGCAGCCCCACGGCCGGCCCCAACCAGGCGGCCTTGCTGTCGCTGCTGTCCGGCGTTGATCTGCGCGGCGACAAGACCCGGCAGGTCCGCCATAATGAAGCCAGCCTGTCGCAGGAAGAAGGCTGGGGCTTCTCCGCCCAGGCCGATTATACGCTGGGTGACCATACCATCACCTCCATCACCGCCTGGCGGGAATGGGATATCTGGGGCCAGCGCGAAGGCGATTGGCTGGACCGCACCGCCGCCTATGTCGGCAATGCCTTTGCCCAGTTGCATGATTACGGCCCGCAGGACAGCCGCACCTTCAGCCAGGAACTGCGCCTTGCCTCCCCCTCCGGCCAGACGCTGGAATATGTGGCGGGTGTCTATTACGCCAACGCCAAGGCCGACCGCACCTTCACCCGCGATACCACCGTCTGCACCGCCACCACCCTGGCGGTGGATGCCACGGGGCTGCGCCCCTGCCTGCCCGGTGCCTCCACCTATGTGGCCGGCACCTCCACCGCCACCTTCGGATCAAAGAGCGAGAGCGTGGCCGGCTTCACCCAGGGCACGCTGCGGCTGACTGATGACTTGTCAGCCATCGCCGGTCTGCGGCTGACCCATGATAGGCTGGAAACCTATCACAATCGCATCCCGTCCACGGCCCCCATTGATCTGCCGGGTATCCGCCGCGATCTTTCCGGCTGGCAGGACGAGGCGTCGAAGGACAATATTTCCGGCAAGGCCGGCCTTGCCTATCAGGTGAGCGAGGCGGTATCGACCTATGCCACCTACAGCCGGGGCTATAAGGGCCCGGCCTTCAACGTCTTCTTCAATCAGGCCGCCAACCAGCGCAACCTGATTGAGGCGGAAACCGTGGATGCCTATGAGGTCGGGCTGAAATCGGAACTGTTCGGCCGCCGCGCCCTGGTGAATATCGCCGGCTTCTGGTCGAAATATGATAATTTCCAGGCCAATAATTTCGACACGCTGAACGGTATCGTCATCACCCGCCTGACCAATGCCGGCGAGGTTTCCACCAAGGGGATCGAGCTGGACAGCCAGTTCCGCGTGACGCAGGATTTCAACCTGTCGGCCGGTGTCGCCTATACCGACGCGCAGATCGACAAGTTCCGCGATGCCAGCGGCGTGCTCAGCAATGCCCGCAAGGGCGAACCGCTGCCGCTGGCCCCGAAATGGAAACTGTCGGTCAGCGGCGATTACACCATCGCGCCTGACAATCTGCCCGTCGATTTCCACCTGACCGGCACCTACAGCTACACCAGCGGCCAGACCTCTGACCTGGGCAACAACCCGCTGCTCTATATCCACTCCTATGATCTGGTGAATGTCGGCATCGCCATTTCGGACAAGACGGACCGTTACCGGTTGTCGCTGTTCGTGAACAACCTGTTCGACCAGAGCTTCCCGCTCCAGATTACCACCGGTGGTCCGGGCGGGGCCCTGCGTTACGTTATCCCGCGTGAGGCGGACCGCTATGCCGGCGTTTCCTTGCGCGTGAAGTTTGGGGATTAATATGGTGCAGGCTTCCAACAGACTTTCCCGACGGTCCCTTTTATCCGCCGCCGGGCTTGGCGGGCTGGCCCTGCTGGCCGGCTGTGGCAAGGGGGATGACGGGGCGGCGGTGGTCCGTGTCGGCTATCAGAAGAACGGTGTGTTTCTGCTGGCCAAGCAGCGCGGCGAATTCGACAAGGCGCTGCTGCGGGCGGGTGCCGCCAAGGTGGAATGGCTGGAATTCGCCGCCGGCCCGCCGCTGTTGGAAGCGCTTGCCGTGGGCGGGATCGATCTGGGCGGGACGGGCGACACCCCGCCCATCTTCGCCCAGGCCGCCGGTGCGCCGCTGCTTTATGCCGCCGTGCAGAAACTGTCCGGCAAGGCGGGGGGCATCCTCACCCAAGCCAATTCCGGCATCAACAGCATCGCCGACCTGAAGGGGCGCAAGCTGGCCTTCACGCGCGGTTCGTCGGCCCACAATATCGCGGCTGTGGTGCTGGAAAGTGCCGGGCTGACGCTGGATGACGTGCAGGTGGTCAATCTGGGCCCCGCCGATGCGGCGGCGGCCTTCGCCCAGGGCGGGATTGATGGCTGGGTGATCTGGGATCCCTATTACACGCTGGCGCAGCAGCAGAATAATGCCCGCATCCTGCTGCCCGGCGGGGCGTTGGGCACCGGCGGGGCCGCCTATGCCCTGGCCCACCGCGATTTCGCCGCCAAACGCCCTGCCCTGCTGGCGGCAGCGCTCGACGCGCTGGCCGCCGATGGTCACTGGGCCGAACAGAACCGGGGGGCGATGGCGGAACTGATGGCCAAAGAAACCGGCCTGCCGCTGGACCTGCTGCGTGACACGGTGGAACGGGCGGATTTCGCCTATACGCCCATCACGGCGGAGGTGATCGCCGCCCAGCAGGCGGTGGCCGACCGGTTCCACCGGCTGGGCATCATCCCTGTGCCCGTGAAAATCGCCGATGCCGCCTGGACGGGATGGAAAGGCGCATGAGCCGCTATCAAGATCGCAAGGAACGCTTCCCCCTGGCCTGGATTGTGCCGGGGGTTCTGCTGTTTCTGTGGCAGGTCAGCGCCAGCCTGGGCTGGCTGCCGGCCACTATCCTGCCTGCCCCGTCTGCGGTGCTGGCCGCCGGCTGGGCCTTGACCCTGGATGGCACCCTGCCGGCCAATCTGGGCGTCAGCACATTGCGGGCACTCGCCGGGCTGGTGATCGGCGGTGGCATCGGTTTTGGCCTCGGCCTGCTGACCGGCCTGTCCCGGATCAGTGAGCGGTTGCTGGACCCGACCTTGCAGATGGTGCGCAACGTGCCGCATCTGGCCCTGATCCCCATGGTGATCATCTGGTTCGGGATCGAGGAGGAGGCGCGGCTGTTCCTGGTGGCGCTGGGGGTGTTCTTCCCCATCTATCTGAACACGCTGCACGGCATCCGCAATGTCGATCCGCAATTGATTGAGATGGGGCGGGTCTATGGCATGTCGCCCCGGCGGCTGTTCCGCCGCGTCATCCTGCCGGGTGCCCTGCCCGCCATCCTGGTGGGCCTGCGCTATGCGCTGGGCATCATGTGGCTGACGCTGATCGTGGCGGAAACCATCGCCGCCAAATCCGGCATCGGCCATATGGCCATGGCGGCGCGGGAGTTCATGCGCACCGATGTGGTGGTGCTGTCGATCCTGATCTACGCCCTGTTGGGCAAGCTGGCGGACAGCGCCACCAAGGCGCTGGAACGGCGCTTCCTGCGCTGGAACCCGGCCTATCGCCGGTGATGGAGGGGATGATGAGCAAGCATAAGGGTGCCGCCCTCACCCTCTCCCAGGTGAGCAAGCGGTTTGGTGAGACGGACGTACTGCATGGTGTCGACCTGTCCATCGAACCGGGCAGCTTCGTTGCCATCATCGGCAAAAGCGGCTGCGGGAAAAGCACGCTGCTACGGGTGATCCTGGGCCTGGAACCGGCCAGCACCGGCCACGTGAGCAGCGACAGCGACGCCGCCCATGCGCGACTGGTGTTCCAGGAACCGCGCCTGCTGCCCTGGGCGAGTGTTGCCGCCAATGTGGCCGTGGGCCTGGGCGAACGCGGTGACGGGCCGGAGGGGGTAGCTGCCGCGCGCGAAGCCCTGGCCGATGTCGGGCTAGCAGCCAAGGCCGATGACTGGCCCAGCACCCTGTCAGGCGGTCAGCGTCAGCGCGTGGCGCTGGCCCGCGCCCTGGTCAGCCACCCGACACTGCTGGCCCTGGACGAGCCGCTGGGCGCGCTGGACGCGCTGACCCGGATCGAAATGCAGTCCCTGCTGGAAAATGTCTGGCAGGCCCAGGGCTTCACTGCCTTGCTTGTCACCCATGATGTGGGGGAAGCGGTGGCATTGGCCGACCGGGTGCTGCTGATTGATGCGGGGCGGGTGGCGCTGGACCAGCCCATCGACCTGCCCCGCCCCCGCCGCCGGGGCGATGCCGCCTTCGCCGCCCTGGAAGGGGCGATCCTGGAACGGCTGCTGGATGCGCCGGCGTCAGCGGAAGCCCGCTGACGCCATGACGCATTTTTCGTCTTATGTCCCGGTGATCGGGACCGATCACCGGGCTTCAGTCGCCAGCGCCGCCATCCGGCGGCTCGGCTACGCGCCACGTGGCGCGCGGCGGCGGTCGCCGCCGTGCACATCGCCGACAAGCCATGCTTATCGGCGATGTGCAGCCTCACCCCACATTCAGTTCGGCGAATTCCACCACGCGCTTCTCCCGCGCGCTGATCTCCGCCGCCGTGCCGATGGCAACCGCGCGCAGCCCGTCGCGCGCTGTCACCTGCACCGGCGCGCCCTTCTGGATGGCATCGATGAAGGCGCGCTGCTGGAAATAGGTGGCGCCATGGTGGGAGCCGGCGGCCAGCACCGTTTCATCCACGCCGATGATGCGACGCTCCACCCGCTTGGGCTGGCGGAAACCGACGCGCGGGCTGAAGACCAGTTCGCCGGACGGTACGAAGACTTCCAGCTTGGCCTTGTCGCCGGTGGCGGCAATCTCCTCCTGCTGTTCGGCCCCATCGGCGAACATGCAGAGGTCCAGCAGGGCGCGTACACCATTGTCGAAATCAACGATGGTGTAGCTGTTATCGATGATATCCGGCCGTTCGCCGCCATAGCGCTCGTCCAGATGGTTGACGTCCATGGCCCCCGAACAATGGATGCGCACCGGTTCCGCCTGCACGATCAGGCGCATCAGGTCGAAGAAATGGCAGCATTTCTCCACCATGGTGCCGCCGGTATTGCGGCTGAACCGGTTCCAGTCACCCACCTTCTGCAGAAAGGGGAACCGGTGTTCGCGCATGGCCAGCATCACCAACCGGCCCACCTTGCCATCATGAATCTGGCGGATGAACTCCGCTGCCGGCGGCATGAAGCGGTATTCCATACCGACCCAGAACACACCCCGGTGCGCGGCTGCCCGGTCGGCCACCCGCTTGGCATCGTCGAGATCGGAACAGAGCGGCTTTTCGCACAGGATATGCAGGTCGGTGCCGAACAGCGGCCCCAGCACATCATGGTGCGTATGGTTGGGGGAAGAAATGATGACAGCATCGAGATTCAGCCCCGCCGCCAGCAGGTCCGGCACATTGGCGAACTGCGCCACGCCCGCCGCCCGTTCCCCCAGCGCCGCCGCCGCATAGCGCAGGGAGGACGGTTCCGGGTCCACCAGCGCCACCAGTTCAGCCTCCGCGAACAAGGCCAGATTGGTCAGATGTTCGACACCCATCATGCCGGTACCGATCAGCGCGAACCGCAACTTAGACATCAAGTCACCCAATTCCCATCGAGAGATGCACAGCCATCCGAATGGATATGAAGGAGAACTACCAGTGAATAAGATCGTTGTCCATCAAGAATATCGCTCCATTATTGAAAATACACCGTCCATTTCTCCATTTGGCTGGGGAATGTGGCGCTTTCGTGGAACAAATATTGACTCTGCGCGCGATCTTGCTGTAGCGGCATTGGATAGCGGCATTACTTTATTCGACACCGCCGATGTCTATGGCCCGGATAATCTGGAAACCTTTGGCGCGGCAGAGGCCCTGTTCGGTCAGGTGCTGAAGACCACGCCCAGCCTGCGCGACAAGATCGTGCTGGCCACCAAGGGCGGCATCATCCCCGGCATCCCCTATATCTCGCGGGGTGATTACCTGATCCGCGCGGCAGAGGCCTCGCTGGCCCGCCTGAAGACGGATGTGATCGACCTTTATCAGGTGCATCGCCCCGATCTGCTGGCCCACCCGGCGGAGGTGGCGGCCGCGCTGGACAAGCTGCACCAGGACGGCAAGATCAAGGCCGCCGGCGTTTCCAACCACAGCCCGGCCCAGGTGGCGGCGCTGCAGGCGCATCTGCCGTTCAAGCTGGTGTCCATCCAGCCGGAATTCTCCCCCCGCGCCGTGGATATCCTGTTTGACGGGGTGCTGGATCAGGCGATGGAACGCGATCTGGCCGTGCTGGCCTGGTCGCCGCTGGCCGGCGGTCGCCTGCTGGGTGCCACGGATGACGCGCGCACCCTGGCCGTCATCGCTGAACTGGACCGGATCGCCGCCGCCAATGGCGTGGGCCGGTCGGCGGTTGCCTATGCCTGGATTCTGGCCCACCCGTCGCGGCCGATCCCGCTGATCGGCAGCCAGACACCGGCCCGCATCCGGGAGGCATCGGACGCCTTCAAGGTGCAGTTCACCGATGCCGACTGGTACGCCGTGCTGCAGGCGGCCCTGGGCGCGCCGTTGCCCTGATCCAGCCCGACCGCCCGATACGCACCCTTTGCGAAAGGTCCGCCCGCATGTCCAGCCGCCCGCTTGAAGTCGCCTGGTTCTCCGCCCTGTGCGACGATGATTTTGAGTTCCTGGGTCAGCCCGACCCGTCCCTGCAATCCAGCTTCGACCATTGCCGCACCATCGCCCAGACGGCGGACAAGCTGGGCTATGACAATCTGCTGCTGCCGTCCGGCTATCAGCTTGGCATCGACAATGTCGCCTTTGCCGGCGGCATCGCGCCGCTGCTGAAGCAGATCAAGCTGCTGCTGGCCATCCGCTGCGGGGAGTTCTGGCCGCCGCAGATCGCCCGGCAGGTGGCCACGCTCGACCAGATGCTGGGCGGGCGGCTGACCGTCAACATCATCTCTAGCGACCTGCCGGGGGAGAGCCTGCCGGCTGGCCCCCGCTATGACCGCACGGTGGAGGTGATGAATATCCTGCGCACGCTGCTGAATGGCCAGCCGCTGGATCACCAGGGGGAATTCTACAAACTGAAACTGGATCCGCCGCGCGTCCGCACCGTTTCCGGCCGCTGCCCCCCGCTCTATTTCGGTGGCCTGTCGACGGAGGCGCGGGAGGCCGCGGCCAAGGCGGCCGACGTCTATCTGATGTGGCCCGACACGCTGGACGGCATTGCCGGCATCATCAGCGATCTGCGGGCGCGTGCCAGCCAGCACGGCCGAAGCCTGCGCTTCGGCTATCGCGTGCATGTGGTGGTGCGGGAAACCGAGGCGGAGGCCCGCGCCGCCGCCGATCGGCTGCTATCCAAGCTGGATGCGGATACCGGAGCGGCCATCCGGGCAAAATCGCTGGATTCCCAATCCTACGGCGTCCGCCGTCAGGCCGAACTGCGGGAGGCTGCCAGCCAGCAGGATGGCTATATCGAGGAAAATCTCTGGACCGGTATCGGCCGCGCCCGCTCGGGCTGTGGGGCGGCCATTGTCGGCGATCCCGATCAGGTGCTGGCCAAGCTGAAGGCCTATCACGCGCTGGGGCTGGAAGCCTTTGTGCTGTCCGGCTATCCGCACGCAGCCGAATGTGACCTGTTCGGCCGCCATGTCTTGCCACAACTGCGCCAATGGCAGCAGGCGGCATAGAAACATCTGCGTCCCCCGGCCCCGGCTACGATATTTTGATCAGATGTCACGATGTCATGTGTCGGGGCCGGAAGGGCATTTCCGGCCCGTCAGCAAGGCTGCTCCATGGTTAATTCGGACGGGCTTCTGCATCCCCCGTCACGGCGGCCACCGCCCCTTCATAAAAGGCCAGCAGTTTCTGCAACAATTGCTCAGGCGGCAGCAGGGGCACCTCCCCCGGCGGCCCCAGTTCAGCCCGCAGCAGATGATGGATCGCCAGTTCCGGCCCCCCGCGCGTCAGGTTCATGCTGGCGACGAAGGCATCCGCCCCAGCCATCAATTCGGCCGCCAACTCGCGTCGCCCCAGCCTGGCGGCGATCAGCGCCCCGCGTTCCAGCGTCCATCCGATGGAATAGGTATATTTTTGCCGCAGCAGCAGACGCAACCCCGTCAGCGCCTCCTCTATCGCCGCCGGCAAATCGCCTTTGACCACAAGGTAAGAGGCGAGATTGGCATAGAGGGTCAGTTCCAGCGCAGGCGTGATCCCCCGTCCTTGAACCAGGATTTCACGCGCCACGGCCACCGCCCGGTCGTAATCACCGGCGGCAAACTCCACCTCTGCCATCCGCATGGCAGGAAGGGCGGGATAGAGCCCGATCCTCAGGCCGATTTCCATGGCGAGTTCCAGCGAGCTGCGGGCCTTGGTCAAGTCACCGATCAACGCAGCCGTCGTGCCGATCAATGATAGAATCGTGGATTGCAGGTTTGCCAACGCGTGACGTTCGCAAACCACCAACGCCTCTTCCCACAGGGTCAATGCAGCTTCCAGCTCTCCCTGATAACGCTTCATCCAGCCAGCGCTCATGAAGGCATTGATGAACCAGCGGGGCTGCTGATGCTGGATAGGGCGCAACGCCGCGATGGCCGCGGGGAATTCTTCGCGCATGAACCAGGGGCGCTGCTGGTGATGGGGCAGCTGCAGCGGTATCCCCTCCCCATACAGCAACAAGCCGATAATGCCACGCAAGGCGGGGGGCGTATCCGCGTCACAGGCATCCCAGGCACGCACCAGGTAACGGGCCCCCTCCGTATAGAGGCCGCGCACGTTCCAGACCCGGATCATCGCAACCACCAGCTCCTGCCCGCGTTGAATGTCCTGCCCTCCCAGCGCCCAATCCAGGATGGCGCGCACATCGGCAATATCGACATCCAGCTTGGCCGCGATCACCCCCACCTGCTCCGACTGGACATGATATTCTTCCAGCACGTCTGGTAACCAGCCCAACAGGGCATGGTTCAGCCTCTCCCGTTCAATCCGGCCGGGATCGCGGGCGATGATATATTGGCGGATGGTTTCCAGCAGGCGCAGCCCTGCCCCTTGCGTCTGCAATGGTCCCGCCACCAGGGAACGGGAAACCAGACCAGCCACCAGCCCCGGCACCATGGCCGGCGTCAGCGGCGCGGCCCCGCAGACCGCCACCGCCGCCGCCACCGGCCAGGAACCGCTGAACACGGCCAGCCGCGACAGCAACAGCCGTTCATCATCAGACAGCAGATCAAAGCTCCAGTCCAGCATATGGGCCAGACTGTCATGGCGGTAATGGAACGTGCCCTCCAGCGGCAGGTTCTGCAGCCGCCCTGCCAGGGCCGCCGAGACATCCGCCACCAGACAATCGCGCAACTGCGCGGCCAGCAGCACCAGGGCCAAGGGCAGCCCGTCCAACTGGCGGCAAAGCCTGGCCAGGGCTGGCATCTGGTCATCCGCCAAGGAAGGCCAACCCGCCTGGGCATGGTTGCGTAGCACCAGCGCCACGGCGGGATAGGACCGGATGGCTGCCGCGGCCATCTCTTCCGCCGGCGGACAGGCCAGGGGGCAGAGGTTCAGCAGCAATTCACCGCTGATATTCAACGGCTCCCGGCTGGTCAGCAACAGGTGCAGGTCAGGGCAGGTGCCCAGCAGGTTTTCCGCGAACTCCCCCACCTCATCCAGCAGATGTTCGGCATTGTCCAGCAGCAGCAGGGTGGGCTGGCCGGCCAGCGCCGCCCGGATGGCGTCCACGACATCGGCCTTCAACAGGCGGATGGACAGGGCCGCCGCCGTCACCACCGGCACCAACCCAGGCTGACGCACCGGCGCCAGTTCCACATGCACCACCCGCAGCCCCTCACACGCGGCAGCCCCCGCCAGGGCCAGACAGGTTTTGCCCACCCCGCCAGGGCCGATGATGCTGACCAGCCGCGACCGGGCCAGCAATTCGCGCAGGCGCCCCAGGTCACCATCACGCCCGACCAGTTCTTCCGCCGGGTTCTCGCCCGCATTGGGCAACACCGGGTCCAGCAACAGGGTCAGGCGGTAACCCACGCCCGGCACATTCTCCACCGCGCTATCGCCCAACGCCTTGCGCAGGGCCCGCACCTGAACCCGCAGATTGCCAGCGCTGACCGACAGGCCCGGCCAGACCAGGGCCGTCAGTTCATCCGCCGACAGAGCCTTGCCGTCCGCCCCCGCCAAGGCCAGCAACAGGTCAAAGGCACGGTCGCCCAAGGCGACCACCTCACCATTGCGCAAAAGGCGGCGGCGCCCGGTATCCAGCAGGTAATGGTCAGGCTTCTCGAAAGGCATACTCATACTCGGCTGGGCAACGGGGCCTGTGATGGCGTGGCTCTAGCTTATGACACATTCCAGCGAGACTGATTTTATGTCTTTTAACACGCCGAATTTCTTTTTCCGCTGAATAGTTCCGCTGTCGATCAGGGGTGGAGCAACGGGCTTCCACCCTCCGGCAGACAGCAACCAGCACAAAGGCGGAGAATGGCCATGGGTACGATCACCACCGATGATGGCACGCAGCTCTATTACAAGGATTGGGGCAGCGGGCGCCCTGTTGTGTTCAGCCATGGTTGGCCGCTGAACGCGGATAGCTGGGAGGCGCAGATGCTGCATCTGGCTTCCAACGGTCTGCGAACCATCGCCCATGACCGGCGCGGCCATGGCCGTTCCAGCCAGCCCTGGCACGGCCACGACATGGATACCTATGCCGACGATCTGGCCCAGGTGCTGGAGGCGCTGGATGTGCGTGATGCCGTGCTGGTCGGCTTTTCCACCGGTGGCGGCGAGGTCACCCGCTATATCGCCCGCCATGGCCGCGCCCGCGTGTCCAAGGTGGCGCTGGTGGGGGCTGTGCCGCCGCTGATGCTGAAGACGGATGCCAACCCGGCCGGCACCCCGATGGAGGTGTTCGATGGCCTGCGCACCGCCAGCTTGGCCGACCGGTCGCAGCTTTACAAGGATATCGCCAGCGGCCCCTTCTTCGGCTTCAACCTGCCGGGTGCCAAGCCGTCGCAGGGCATGATGGACAGTTTCTGGATGCAGGGCATGATGGCCAGCCACAAGGCGACCTATGACTGCATCAAGGCCTTCTCTGAAACCGACTTCACGGAAGACCTGAAGAAGTTCGACGGGCTACCCACCCTGGTCATCCATGGCGATGCCGATCAGGTGGTGCCCATCGACGCCGCGGGCCGGGCGGTGAAGAAGCTGCTGCCCCATGCGGAACTGAAGGTTTACGAAGGCGGGCCGCACGGGGTAACCGACACGCATAAGGATCGGCTGAGTGCCGACCTGCTGGCCTTCGCGTCCAATTAAGGTTAACGTTGAGGTTGCGTCATCCGGCCGGGTGGCGCAACCTCAATCGGGCAGATGGGGGATGGGATGCTGCCGGAAACGGGGGATGGATTGCCGGGGGCCGCTGCCTCGGAAATCCCGATTGGGGCCTTTCGCTTCCATCCGGCCAATGGCCGGCTGACCTGTCGGAGCGGCGTGCCCGTGCCGCTGGGGCGCCGCGCGACCAGCCTGCTGGCCATTCTGGCAGAAAATATCGGGCGCGATGTCTCCCCCGCCCAATTGCTGGACCGGGTATGGCCGGGGCAGATTGTTGATCCCGCCAATGTAGCGGTCCAGATTTCCGGCTTACGCGCCGCCATCGGTGACAGCAACGCTTCCATCATCCTCACCGTGCATGGCCGTGGCTATCGGCTGGCCATGCCGGCAACCGGTGCGGCCCGCCCCATCGGCAATATCCCGCATATGCTGGGGGCGCTGACCGGGCGGGAAGTGGAACTGGGCAATGTGCTGAAACGGGTACGGCGCGACCGGCTGCTGTTGATTTCCGGTCTGTCCGGCACCGGCAAGACCCGGCTGGCCTGTGCCGCGGCCCGGTTGCTGGCAGATGATTTCGGTGATGGGCAATGGCTGGTACCACTGTCCGGATTGGCGATTGCCGACGCCGACGCGCTGGCCAGCCGTATCGGCATGGCCCTGGCCTTGGGTGGCAGTGCTGGCCCGGTACCGGCCTTGCTGGAACGGATCCATAACCGTGCCTGTCTGCTGTTGCTGGACGGGGCGGAACTGCTGGGCGATGGCGCGCTGGATTTCATCCGCCGCCTGCTGGAGGCCTGCCCGCAGGCGGCGGTGCTGATCACCTCTCACGTTGCCCATCGCCGGTTGCGGCCCTGCTGCGTGCGCCTGTCACCGCTTGGCGTATCAGCGGCCGATGCCGCCCAGCCCAACGGCGCCAACGCCCTATTTGTGGAAGCGGCCAGCGCCGCCGGGCTGAATTTCCAGCCTGACAGCGGGGTGGCAGACGCCATCGCCAATATCTGTCGCCATCTGGGCGGGGTGCCGCTGGGGGTGGAAATCGCCGCCCGCGCCAGCGGTCTGCTGGGGCTGAATGCCACCGAACAGGCCAGCCGCGACCCGATGCGCGCCCTGCCCGGTATGCGCCGGCCCGGCCCGGCGCGGCACCAGTCGCTGGGCGCCGCCATGGGGTGGGCCTTCAATCTGTTGAGCGGAACGGAAAGGCGGGCTTTGCGTCTGCTGTCCGACCTGGATGATGAATTCAGCCAGGAGGAGGCCGATCACGCCCTGTACAGCGATAGCACCATACCGCTGGCCGGCGGGCTTGCCACCCTGCAGGAAAAATCCATGCTGGAACGGGCGGGCGACGGGTTCAGCCTGAACCCGCTGGTGCGCGCCTTCGCCCAGGGGCTGCGCGCGCCATCATGAGGCGGGCCGCCCTTGCCGTACTGGCGCTTGCCCTGGCCGGCCCGGCGACGGGGGCAGATATTCTGCGCATCGGCATCGGGCCGGAGCCGGAAACGCTGGACCCGCATCGCGGCCTGACCCTGGGGGCGGGGCGGGTATTGCAGGAACTGTGCGAAGGGCTGCTGACCCGCGATGGATCGGGCCGCACGGTGCCGGGCGTGGCGGAGCGCTGGGAGCAGAGCGCCGATGGGCTGACCTGGACCTTCCATCTGCGCCGTGATGCAAGCTGGTGGAATGGCGACCGGCTGACCGCGGATGATTTTGTGCGCGGCTGGCGCCGGGCGGTGGACCCGGCCACGGCATCGGGCATCGCCGATCTGCTGGACGGGGTGGCCAATGCCACCGCCATCCGCCTGGGCCAGCTGCCACCGGAACAGCTGGGCATCCAGGCCCCGGATGCCAACAGGCTGGAAGTGCGGCTGGCCCGTCCATCGGCCGATTTCGACATGGTGCTGGCCCACCGCATCAGCCTGCCGGTGCATGGCCCGACCTTGGAAAAGGCGGGGAATGGTTTCGCCGCCGCGGACAGGCTGGTCTGCAATGGCCCCTACCGGCTGGCCGGGCATCAGCTGCACAGCGCCTATCATCTGGTCCGCAATGATTATTACCCTGCACCGGCGGCAACGGCGGCGGTGGAACTGGTGGTCAGCGACGGGCCGGAAATGGAACTGAACCTGTTCCGTACCGGCGCCCTGCATGTCACCAGCAGCCTGCCCGGGGCGATGGTGGGTTGGGCACGACAGGAAATGCCGGGGAGCCTGCATATCCATCCCTGGACCATGCTGACCTATCTGCGCGCCAACCAGAACGGGCCGGCATGGCGGGACAATCCGGCCTTTCTGACCGCCCTGGCGCTGGCGCTGGACCGCGACCAGCTGACCGCCCCCAGCCAGGGCCGCGCCATCCCAGCCCATGGGCTGGTGCCGCCCGGCCTGTGGCGTGACGGCGGACAGGCCGCCGCCGACATTCTGACCAACACGGCCCGCCAGCAGGCCGCTCGCGATGCGCTGGCCCGTGCCGGCTATGGCCCCGACCGGCCGCCGCCGAAGGTGGAAATCCTGCACGCCGCAACCGAGCCGGTGCGCCAGCGCGTGGTGGCAATTGCCGCGCAATGGAAGCAGGTTTTGGGGGTGGAAACCGATCTGGTCGGGCAGGAATCCCGCATCATCACCCAACGGGGCGCCAGCGGCGATTTCAACGGTTTCGTGCTGAATAGCTGGATTTCCTATGCCCCGTCCTACGCGCTGGCCGCCTTTCTGCCGCCCGGCACGGTATTGCCAGCCGATGAGGCAGGGCTGCGGGCGCTGGAACGGCAAATCCTGGAGAGCGGCCGCATCATCCCGATCAGTTTTGGCAGTTCCCAGCGACTGGTATCCCCCGCCCTGCGCGGCTGGCAGGATAATGTCTATGACATCCACCCTGCCAGTCAGCTGTCGTTGGCGACGGATTAATACCAATCTCCCTTAATCGTGACCGATCCAGGGAGATTTTTCGTTCTCTCATGCGCCGGGCGCTGCCATCCGGCAGCTTGGCTTGCGCGCCACGAGGTGCTGAGCCGGCAGTCGCCGGCCACCAACCCGCCTAAAGGTCAACCTTTAGGCGGGTTGGTGTAGGATCAACCTCCCTGAAGGTTAATCGGTTGAACGCCACGGACTCTAAAAGCTGTAGGAGACGCCCAAACCGCCGAAGAACTGGTTGGCGCTGCCGTCACGATCCACCAGCGGGCTGTCGGCAGCATCGCCCAACAGGCGGCTGTAGCCGGCCACGGCGGTCAATGACCAGTTCTGGGTCAGCTTGTACGTGCCAAACCCCAGTAGCCCGGCATCCTTGAACCCCGCCTCGGCGCGGTAGACGGCGCGGCCGGAACGGGCGGCCTGCGCCGCATTGATGCCGAAATAGCTTTGCATGTAATTGTCGCTGGCCCAGGTGACCGACGGCCCGATGATGATCATCATGTCATTGCTGGGCCGCATTACATAGGAAAAGCCAAGGTCGGCCGTGGTGCCATCATGCCCATCGCCCAGCAGGTCGGTATTGACATCGGCGGTCAGCATCCAGCGCCCGATCTGGTAATTGGCAAAGGCGCCCGCCACCGCCGTATCACCCACATTGCCCAGCCCGCGCAGGGCGCGGTTGCGCCTTTCCTTGCGCCCGCCATCATAGCCCAGTGTCACCCCTGTCGTCAGCGGGCCGGACTGGATCAGGTTGGCCCCCACGCCACGCCGATCCAGGAAGAATGTGTTGTCATAGGTGATTTCGATATCGGGAAAGGGGCGGAATCGATAATCGTCCGATCCTTCATAATCCGGCGTCGCCGCCCCCAGCATCCCCAGCCGCACCTGCCAGCCCTGTTTCTTCGGCGCCTGCTGCGCCTGGGCGCTGCCCAGGGCCAGCACGCACAGCGCCACCCCGGCCATCAAGGGGAATAACAGTTTCGTGGACATTTTCCGTTTTTCTCCAACTGCCAGATGGGCCGGTTACCGCCCACGGACGTTTCTTGATGGAGAATATACGCGCTGCACTATGATGCGGATCACCATCAGGAACGTTTGCCCCTTCCCCATTGGAAAGCTTCGCCCTAATCTGTCCGACAGATGGCCGCGCCATACCCACGTAAACGGGGTGGTGCTGCGTCAGGAGCAAGGGACCATGCCGATCATTAACCGTATCGCCGATTTCCATGCCGACATGACCGAGTGGCGTCGGCATATTCACGAAAACCCCGAAACCGGGTTTGAGGAATTCAAGACCTCTGCCTTCGTGGTGGAGAAGCTGAAGGAATTCGGGGTGGAGGTGCATACCGGCATCGCCGGCACCGGTGTCATCGGTGTGCTGCATGGCCAGGGTGGCCCCAATGGCAAAGCCATCGGCCTGCGCGCCGACATGGATGCCCTGCCCATGCAGGAAGCGAACGAATTCGCCCATGCCAGCAAGGTGCCGGGCAAGATGCATGGCTGCGGCCATGACGGCCACACCACCATGCTGCTGGGGGCTGCCCGCTATCTGGCGGAAACCCGCAATTTCAGCGGCACGGTGAATTTCATCTTCCAGCCGGCCGAGGAAGGGCTGGGTGGCGGCCGCCGCATGGTGGAAGAAGGGCTGTTCCAGCGTTTCCCCTGTGACATGGTCTTCGGGATGCATAACTGGCCCGACCTGCCGCCGGGGGAGATGGTGGTGAAATCCGGCCCGATCATGGCCGGGGCCGACCAGTTTGAAATCAAGGTGGCCGGCAAGGGTGGCCATGCCGCCTTGCCCCACCACACGATCGACCCGATCGTCATCGCCGCCCATATCGTGACGGCGGTGCAGAGCATTGTCAGCCGCAATGTCAGCCCGATTGAAAGCGGCGTCATTTCCATCACCCAGATCCATGCCGGCAGCGCCTATAATGTAATCCCGGAGGAAGTGGTGATGCGCGGCACCGTCCGCGCGCTCAGCCATGAAGTGCGGGACATGCTGGAGGCGCGCCTGCGCCATATCGTGGAAACCGTACCGGTCACCTTTGGCAGCAGCGCCACCATGACCTATCGCCGGGGCTATCCGCCCACGGTCAACCATGCCGGTGCCCCCACCGATCTGGCCGCCGCCGTGGCGAAGCAACTTGTCGGCGAAGACAAGGTTTACAGCGATGTCGGCCCCAGCATGGGGGCCGAGGATTTCGCCTTCATGCTGCTGGAACGGCCCGGCTGCTATGTCTGGGTTGGCCAGGGCGGGTCGGCGCTGGGCTGCCAGCTGCACAACCCGCGCTATGATTTCAATGACGAAATCCTGCCGCTGGGCACCAGCTATTGGGCGACGCTGGTGGAAACGGCACTGCCAAAGGCGGCTTGAGGTGATGATGCCGACATGCTGGCGGGGTAAGGGCGATTGGGGCCGGGTTCTGGCCCTGTCTGCCCTGGTCGCCCCCTTACTGACCGGTTGTGCCACCGATACCAGCAGCTGGCTGGCGGGGGAAACGCTGGCACCCAGCGTGGCGGATATTGGCGGCAAGGCCCCGCCCCTGGTGGGGCGGGCACTCTGGTCGGGGGAGACCAGCCGCGCCCAGGCCCAGGCCTTTCTGGTGGCCCGCACCCCGGCCGAATGGGCGGCGCTATGGGATCTGGTGGGCCGCCCGCCGCCGGGCGGTCTGCCGAATGAGCTGATGGCGCTGGGTATTTTCCTGGGCACGCGCACCACCACCGGCTATTCGGTGGATATATTGCGCGTGCGCTCGGAACGCCAGGTGGCACAGCGCGACCGGCTGGTGGTGGAGTTCCGGGAGAAATCACCGCCTGAGGGGCAGATGACCACACAGGTGCTGACCAGCCCCTATGCGGTGATCATGGTGGACCGCAGCGAAGCCGGCGTGCGGTATAATAAGCTGCCCTGATTGTTCAGCTGAACAGCCAGCCCAACAGGCCCTTGGACTTTTTCGGCGCTGGCTTGGCCTGCGGCTTCGTCTGTGGCAGGGCCGGCTTGCCCTGCACATATTCATGGCAGAACCGTTCAAAATCCTCCTTCCGGCCGAATTTGAACAACACCAGCAGCACCTGACTGCGCATACCGGTATCCACGCTCATCTGCTCTTGCATACCGATGAACTCAAGCGCCCACAGGCCCTTGATATTGGCCTGTATCCAATCCTCCGCCTTATCCATGTCGCCACGGTTCTTGAATTTCACCGTAGTTTCGAAATTGTAATTGGCCATGGGACGGGCACCTTAACTTAGGAGATGCAACAGGATGACGAACCCGACGATGGCAATCACCAACGCCATCACCGGGTTGTACCGCAGCCACGCCGCCAGATCACTGCTGCTGAAATTCAATTCCGCCTTCAGAACGCGGACATTATCCGATTCTGGCTTGGTTTCCGCCGCCGCCAGCCTGGCTTCCAGTTCGGCGATGCGGGCTTCCAGGCGGTCCAGCCGCTCAGAATCGATGGCCGGCGGCGGGGTCGGCAGGGCGTCGATCTCGCTCATGATGTCGGGTACCTGATCTTGTGGAATGCCAAAGGTTGGGTAGCAGGATAGCTGCCCATGCGGCGCTGCGAAAGAAGATTGAACAGGCATGATGGCTTGACCGGGACAGGCACCACCCTGTTTCATGCCCGCCCGTCCCGCCCCCACAAGGGAAACCCGCCCGCCCATGGCCCTCTCCCCCCGTCGCCTGCTTCACCTTGCCTTCTGTCTGCTGCTGGCACCGCTGGGCCTGACCGGCTGTGCCAGTGGCGATCCGCTGCCCTATTCCGTGCCGGTGCAGCTGCTGGAAACCGAAGCGTCCGGCATCCAGCCGCAGCGCGTGGGGGAACTGGTGTTCAAGGGTGCCGTGGCGCTGCAGGGGCCGCGCAAGGCCATTGGCGGGCTGTCCGCCCTGCGGGTCAGCCCCGATGGCGGGCAGTTCGTCGCCATCTCCGACCGGGGGGACAAGGTGGCGGGCCGGCTCTCCTACCGGTCGGATGGAACATTGGCCGGCATGGGTGATTTCACCCTGGGCACCTTGCTGGAAAGTGACGGCAGCGTGCTGCAGGGCGGCAAGAATGACAGCGAATCACTGGCCCTGATCGGCCCCTGGCCCGGGGATGGCTGGGTTGTCGGGTTTGAGCGCGAGCATCGCCTGCTGCGCTATGGCCCGGCCCTGGCCGGGGTGACGCCGGTGCCGCTGGACGGCCCGGCGGGCTTGAAAGAGCTGGATTTCAATGCCGGGCTGGAAACTGCCCTGATGCTGCCGGACAGCCGGCTGCTGCTGATCGCGGAAGGGGAAGCCCAGGGGGAGAAAGGTCTGCACCGGGCTTGGATCGGCCGATCCGGCAACTGGGTGGAATGCCGCTATCAGGGCCACCCGCCCTTCCTGCCGGTGGATGCGGCAAACCTGCCGGATGGCGGCATCCTGGTGCTGGAACGGCGCGTCGGCATGTTGGGGGGCTGGGGCAACCGCATCATGCATATTGATGCCAAGGCCCTGGCGGCGGGGACGGTCGCCGGCGGCACCCTGGCGGGACGGGAGATCGCCCGGCTGGACCCGCCCCTGCTGACCGATAATTTTGAGGGAATCGATGTCCGCCGCTCCAAAGATGGCGGCGTCTTCATCCACATTATCTCCGATGATAATTTCTTTGTGCTGCAAAGAACCATCATGATGATGTTCGAATGGAAGCCCTGAACGGGCTTCACAACCGCTGTCCCTGGACGGCACCCCCCTGCTGCCCCTATAAGGGCCATGCACTCTTTGTTCCCCCCTAGGCTTCAACTGGCGCTGTCATGCACGACCTTCGTTCCATCCGCGACAATCCCGATGCTTTCGACCGTGGCCTGGCCCGGCGCGGACTGTCCGCCCAGTCGTCCGACATTCTGGCACTGGACCAGCGCCGCCGCGCCCTGCAGACCGAATTCCAGGAATTGCAGGCCCGCCGCAACGAAGCCTCCAAGCTGATCGGCACCTATAAGAAGGAAGGGCGCGATGCCCAGCCTTTGCTGGATGAGGTGGCGGCGCTGAAGGAAAAGCTGCCCGCCCTGGAACAGCAGGAAAAGGAACTGGGCGCCGAACTGGATGGCATCCTGGCCAGCCTGCCCAACATCCCGGCCGATGATGTGCCGGCGGGCAAGGATGAGCATGACAATGTGGAAATCCGCCGCATTGGCACGCCTGTAGAGATCGCCAATGCCAAGCAGCATTTCGAGCTGGGCGAAGCGCTGGGCCTGATGAGCTTTGATCTGGCCGCCAAGCTGTCGGGTGCGCGCTTCACCGTGCTGCGCGGCAAGCTGGCCCGGCTGGAACGGGCGCTGGGCGATTTCATGCTGGATATCCACACCAACGAGTACGGGTTCGAGGAAGTGTCCCCGCCCCTGCTGGTGAAGGATGATGCGGCCTTCGGCACCGCGCAGCTGCCGAAATTCACCGAAGACCTGTTCCAGACCACCAATGGTTTCTGGCTGATCCCGACGGCAGAGGTGCCGCTGACCAATCTGGTCAATGACGCCATTCTGGATGCCGACGAACTGCCGCTGCGCCTGACCGCCCGCACCCCCTGCTTCCGGTCCGAAGCCGGGTCGGCCGGACGCGATACGCGCGGCATGATCCGCCAGCACCAGTTCTATAAGGTGGAAATGGTCTCCATCACCCGACCCGACCAGTCGGCGGCGGAACATGAACGGATGACGGATGCCGCCGAAACCGTGCTGAAGCGGCTGGGCCTGCCCTTCCGCACCGTCACGCTCTGCACCGGCGATATGGGCTTCTCCGCCCAGAAGACCTACGATATTGAGGTCTGGTTGCCCGGCCAGGGCATGTACCGTGAAATCTCCAGCTGCTCCAATTGCGGGGATTTCCAGGCCCGCCGCATGAAGGCCCGCTTCCGCGCCAAGGGCGACAAGAACACCCAGTTCCTGCACACGCTGAACGGGTCGGGCGTGGCCGTGGGCCGCTGCCTGATCGCCGTGCTGGAAAATTACCAGCAGGCCGATGGCTCCATCCTGGTGCCGGAAGCGTTGCGCCCCTATATGGGCGGGCTGGAACGGATCACCGCGTGATGAGCAATCCCAGCTTTGATTTCACCGGCGCGCGCATCCTGGTCAGCAATGATGATGGCATTCATGCCGCTGGGCTGGGCGTACTGGAACAGATCGCCCGGTCGCTGACCGATGATGTCTGGGTGGTGGCGCCGGAGACGGAGCAATCCGGCGCCAGCCACAGCCTGACCATGCATCGGCCCCTGCGCCTGCGGGAAGTGGGGCCGAAACGCTATACGGTGGATGGCACGCCCACTGATTGCGTGCTGCTGGCCATCAACCACCTGATGCAGGACCGCAAACCGACCCTGGTGCTGTCTGGCATCAACCATGGCAGCAATCTGGGAGAGGATGTCACCTATTCCGGCACGATTGCCTGTGCGATGGAGGCGACGTTGCTGGGCGTGCGCGCCATCGCCATGAGCCAGCGGACCCGCCCGGACAGCCCGCCCGACTGGTCGGTGGCGGAACGCCATGGTGCCGATATCGTTCGCAAAATCATGGCGGTGGACTGGCCGCGCCATGTGCTGATGAATGTGAATTACCCCGCCGTGCCGCCCGATGAGGTGACCGGCGTGCATGTGGTGCGCCATGGCAACCGCAAGATCGGGGATGAGCTGGATGAGCGGATCGACCCGCGCGGCCGGCGTTATTTCTGGATCGGCATGGCGCGCGGGGAAACAGAGGTACCGGCGGATACCGATGTGCATGTCGTTTCCCATGGCGGCATCTCGGTCACGCCGATCTATCTGGACCTGACGCATTACGCCTGTCTGGAGGCGTTGAAGGGGGCCTTGGCGTGAACCGGGCGGCCAGCAAGATCAGGCTGCTGATGTTGCTGCGCCGCCAGGGCATCACCGATGTCAATGTGCTGCGGGCGGTGGAGCTGGTACCGCGCGAACTGTTCGTGCCAGCCCCGTTCCGTGATCAGGCCTATGAGGATACCGCCCTGCCCATCGGCCATGGCCAGACCATCAGCCAGCCACAGGTGGTAGGGCTGATGAGCCAGGCGCTGGCGGCAGGGGCGAACGATAAGGTGCTGGAAATCGGCACGGGAAGCGGCTATCAGGCCGCCATTCTGGCCAAGATCGCCCGGCACGTGTATACGGTCGAGCGGCACCAGCCCCTGTTGCAAGAGGCAGAGGCACGGTTCGCCGCCCTGCGGCTGCCCAATGTCACGGCCCGGCTGGCCGATGGCCGGCGCGGCTGGCCGGAGGCAGCCCCGTTCGAGCGGATTTTGGTGACGGCCGGCTGTATCGGCCATCCCCCGCCCGATCTGGTGGATCAACTGGCGCCCGGTGGTATCATGGTCATACCGCTAGGCCCCGATCACCGTGCGCTGAGGGTTGTCCGTTTCCGGCGGCCCCTGGCGGATGGTGACGGCGAATGTGGATTGCAGCGAGAGGAATTGTGGCCCGTTCGATTCGTCCCCCTGTTACCGGATATCGCATCTTATCCGCCGCAAAGCGGCGTGGGCTGACGATGCGTCTGGCCACCACCATCGCTGTTCCCCTGCTGGCCCTGGGCCTGCTGTCCGGCTGTTCCACGGAAGGGGACTTGCCCCACGCCGCGCCGCCGGCAGCGCCGGCCAATGCCATCTTCGTTTCGCGCGGCGACACGGTGCAGTCGCTGGCCGCCCAATACCATGTTTCGCCCGAGGCGCTGATCAGCCTGAACGGGCTGGCCCCGCCCTATACGCTGCATCCCGGCCAGCGGCTGAGCCTGCCGACACCCCGCACCTATCAGGTGAAGGCGGGTGATACGGTCTATGGCATCGCCCGGCAGATGAATGTCGATATGGCGGAAATCATCCGTCTGAATGGCCTGCAGCCGCCCTATATGGTGCGGGTGGGTCAGCAATTGCAAATGCCGGGCAGCGGTGGCGGCAGCGTCCCGGCGCAGGTGGCCAGCACCAGCACGGCGCCGGCACCAGCCCGCAAGCCGGACATGCCGCCGGCCACCAGTTCCGCCCCGCCAGCCCGCGCCACCCGCCCCGCTGTGGAGGCGGTGCCGCTGGACCCATCGGCCCCGGCGACAGCCAAACCGGTAACCCCGGCACCGGTCCGCCCGACCGTGACGGCACCGGTGGCCACCAGCACGACACCGGCAGCCGGCAAGCGCGGGGTGGAGGCGGAAACCCTAGCCCCGCCGCCGGCCGCCGTCGTCCCCCATGCCGGCAACGGCAATGGAACCGCCAGCAGTGGCACCGCACCGGTGCTGCCCGCCAACCGTCAGCCGGCACCGGTGACCCCGGCCCCGGCAGCGCCAACACCGCCGGCGGCCACGCAACCGGCCCCCACGCCAGCCCCCCAGGTGGCCACCGCCACCCCGCTGGCCAAGCCGGACGAGGCACCGCCGCCGCGCACCGCTGCCCGCTTCTTGTGGCCGCTGCGGGGGGAGATCATCTCCACCTATGGCGCCAAGCCCGGTGGCTTGCGCAATGACGGCATCAATATTGCCGCCGCCCAAGGCACGGCCGTGGCCGCGGCAGAGGCCGGCATCGTCGCCTATGCCGGCAATCAGCTGAAATCCTTCGGCAATCTGGTGCTGATCCGCCATGATGGTGGGTGGGTCACCGTCTATGCCCATCTGGCCGATATCGGCGTGCAGCAGGGTCAGCGGGTGACGCGCGGCCAGTCCATCGGCACGGTGGGCCAGACCGGCAATGTCCGCTTTCCGCAACTGCATTTCGCCGTGCGCAAGGGCGATCAGGTGGTCGACCCGATGGGGCAGCTGGAAAAATAATCCCCTGGGTCATCGATAATGACCCAGGGGATGCAGGCCCTGAAGCCACAGTACTTATGCTTTGGAGTGTGTTTCCGGAGACCGGAAACACACTCTCGTTTTTGCGTAATGTGTGTGACGGTGTCTCAAGGGGCGGCTTGTACCATCGGTCAAAATTCTCGACCGATGGTAATGCTGCGACCGCCGCAGCGCCGCTCGTGTGGCGTAGCCAAGCCAGCGGATGCTGGTGCCGCCGGTATTATGTCCACACCGCACTTTGATCAGAAGACGTTGACGACAACGATGGTCAGCAATGCCATGACAAGGCGGGAGGTGGCATAGCCCGTGGCATAGCCGACGACCGGCACATTGCTCTTGGACATTTCCTGCAACGCGCCCAGTGCGGCGGTGGTGGAACGGGCGCCGGCAACGGCGCCAAGCATGATGCCGGGGTGGAACTTGAACACATAATGCCCCAGCAGGACGCCGACGATGATCGGCACCAGCGTGACCAGCGTGCCGGCCAGGAACAGGGCAAAGCCGTAATTCTGTATGCCACCGACGAAGCCCAGGGCGGCATTGAGACCGATACAGGCGATGAAGCCGTTCAGGCCGACATTGTTGAACACCCAGATGGCCGGGCCGGGAATATGCCCGAAGGTGCGCATCGTTGACCGCAGGTAACCGGAGATGATACCGGCGACGATGGCGCCGACGGCCGTACCCAGCGACAGCGGGATGCCACCAATGCGCAGGGTGAAGGCACCGATCAGCGAGCCCAGCACGATACCGAAAGCCATGAAGGCCATGTCCGAACCTTCCACCGGGCGGTCGGCATAACCCAGTTCCTTGGCAATCTTGGCCACATCGGCCTTGGCGCCCAGGATGGTCAGCACATCACCGCGCTGGATCTTGGTATTCTCGTTCATGCTCATGACAACGTCAGAGCGGGTATATTTGGTCAGGAAGACGCCGCGGCCAGGCTCCCCGAACAGGCTGTGGATCAGTTCGCCCAGCGTCTTGCCGGCATAGGCCTTGTTGGTGACGACAAGGTCCAGCAGCTCGGTCGAGAAGTCCAGCAGCGGCACATCCTTCAGCTCCGGACCAAATTCATGGGCATAGGCCAGCAGGGCCGACAGGCTGCCGGAAACAGCCAGGATGGCATTCTCGGTGAGCACCGTATCACGCTGGCAATCGATGATGGCACCGCCCTCCACCGATCGCATCCGACGGATGAAGATTTCGTTGCCGAACATCTTCTCCACCTGTTCAACCGTCTTGCCAATCAACGCGCCGCTGCTGAGGCGGACGGCGCGGGCAGAATATTCACGGTAAGCCGTGGTGCCCACCTTCTTGCCGCCATGGGCCGCTTCATATTCCTGGCAAACCTTGGCCAGATCAAAGCCCAGCAGCTTGGGCGCGAAATTGGCCAGCGCATAGGCTGAACCGATGGTGCCGAAAGGATAGGTGACGGCATAGGCAACCGGCAGCAGCGCCAGCGATGCCTTCAGATCGACGTCCGGCAGGCCCGACTGGTTGATCAGATCGGTGGCCACACCCAGCACCGTCGAATTGGTGTAGCCGCCGGAAAGCAGGCCGGCCGTCAGGGCACCATTATAGCCCAGCAGCTTGCCCAGCGCGATGGCCGTGCCGGTACCGACCAGGCAGATGATGATCGCAAAGACAACCTGCGGCAGACCATCACTGCGTAGCGCACGGATGAATTGCGGCCCGACCGAATAGCCAACCGAGAACAGGAACATGGCAAAGAAGGTGGATTGCAGGACGCCGGGCAGCTTGATCCCGACCTGTCCGACCAGCAGGCCGGCCAGAAGCGTGCTGGTCACAACCCCAAGATTGAACTTGCCCATCTTGAAATTGCCGATCCAGAATCCGATGCCAATGGTCAGGAATAGGGCGATCTCCGGGTATTTTTGCAGTGTTTCGACGAAGTAGTGCATGACAAGATCTTTCCCGTTACCCGGCCGGGATGCTGATCGCGTCCCGGCCGGGGAAATGGCACCTCGGATCAGTAGGCCGGGTTGTAGAGCAGGCTCTCAATCCACGACCGGATCTCGGCGGGGCGTTCAACGGTGGCCAGACCGGCATTGAACATGTATTCGACGATGCGGGTGGCCGTGGTGATCTCCGTTTCCAGGATGTGATCCTGGCTGGGGAACAACATGCCCTTGGCCTGCATGGAGGGGCCGACCTGATCGGCCGTCGCATGGGCGGCCACGATGAAGCATTCGTCATTCAGGCGGGTCGGGCGGGCGGCATAGGTGGCAAGGCCGATGGCCGGGTAGATGTAGAAATTATTGGCCTGGCCCGGCCGATAGGTATGCCCTTCATAGGTCACCTCATCGAACTGCACGCCAGCGGCGAACAGGGCCTTGCCCTTGGACCAAGTATAGGCTTCCTCGGCCGTGCATTCGGCCTTGTGGGTCGGGTTGGACAGGGCGAAGATGATCGGCCGTTCGTTCAGCCGCGCCATGGCCTCGATCACTTCCTTGGTGAAGGCGCGGGCCTTGGTGGAAACGCCGATCAGGATGGTCGGCTTGAACTGCTCGATGACCTCGACGAAATTCTGCGAGGGCTTTTCATTCTGTGCCCACAGCTTCTGGGTTTCCGTCAGGTCGGGACGGGAGGATTCGATCAGGCCATTGACGTCGAACAGACGCACCCGCTTGCGCGCTTCTTCGGGGGACAGACCCAGGGTCTGCAATTCGGCGGCAACCAGTTTGGCAATGCCAAGGCCCGCGGAACCGGCCCCCAGGAACAGGATGCGCTGGTTGGTCAGCTTGCCGCCCGTCTGCTTCAGACCGGCGGCGATACCGGCCAGCGCCACCGCGGCCGTGCCCTGGATATCATCGTTGTAGCAGAGGATCTTGTCCTTGTAGCGGTCCAGCATCCGGATAGCGTCGGTGCCCTTCCAATCTTCGAAATGGACGCAGCAACCGGGGAACACTTCCGCGACGGCCTGAACAAATTCTTCCGTCAGCTCGTCCAGCTCCGCCTCTGACACCGGGGCTTCGCGGGTTCCCAGATAATAGGGATCGGCCCGCAGATGCTCGTTCGTGGTGCCGATGTCGAACAGAACGGGCAGCAGAACCTGCGGCGGAACCGCGGCGCAGGCGGTATAGAGCTGCAGCTTGCCGATCGGAATGCCCATGCCATTGGCGCCGATATCGCCCAGGCCCAGAATGCGGCCACCGGTGGAGACGCAGACGAAGCGGACATCCTTTTCCGGCCAGTTGCGCAGCACCTGCGCCATCCGGCCCTTCATGTGGCGGGTGATATACATGCCGCGCGGCCGGCGATAGAGATTGCCGAAAGCTTCGCAGGCATCCGCCACCGTGGGATCATAGAGGATCGGAATGAAGCGCTTGGGGTCTGACATGACGGTCTTGTAGAAGACCGTCTCGTTCCGCGCTTCCAAATCCATCAGATAGCTGTACTGATCCAGCTCATCCTTCACATGGTCCAGGTGATCGAGAACGCGTTCCACCTGCCGGTCCAGGGTTTCCACCGCGTGCGGCAGCAGACCTTCAAGACCACGCTGAAAACGTTCATCGCGGGTATAGGCCGTCCCCTTGTTGCGAACCGGGTCATGCAGAAGATTAAGCCCGGTCAGGTTACCCTTGGAGGCCTTTTCGACTTTGACAACAACGTTGCTGGACATCTCGGTCTTCCTTCTCGGTGAATGCATCAGGCCGGTTGCTATGAAGCAGTGCCCGGTCGGGTCGCTGCATCGCAACGGGCGTGCCAAGCCGAGAAGATGAAATTAAATTACTGATTTAATTAAGATATTTATGATTTTTCAATTGTAGAAGCCAGCGCGATCATCGGAAATCCGACGATGGGTTCACGGGGGCGTACGGCGCGCCGAACACTGGCTTTCCGCTACGCCACACCTGCCTGGAATGGGTTCGGGCCTTGACGGCCAGCCCCTGCATCGGGGTAGGGTGCCGGCCGCCTGATCGCCCGCCTTTACGGCATTGCCCGGCCGAATTCATGTATGCCGCTCTTCAGCATTTTGGGTTGCTCAGGGTGTGGGGCCAGATGCGTGGTGGTGCAGTCATAACATCCGCCGGTCAGGTGGCCATAAATCAGGCTGGCCACCCGGTCGTTGCCGGCCATCGGCAGGGATTACAGGATCTTGAAATAATGGATGCGGTTGGCACCGGGGATCTTCTCGGCCACCCCAACAAAGATATGCTTGGCCAGCCAGTCATAAGGGCCCGCCGGCACATCAAATTTTGGGGAGACGCGCATGTAATAATCGGACGGATCCACCGGTTCATTGCGCGACATCCGTTCTGCCACCTCCGGCGTATAGGCCCAGCGATAGCCCCGGTTCTGGAGATAGATGATCGTGCCATCATCCAGTTCCAGCAGATAACGCGCATCGAAATCAATCACGCCGTCGGGACGCAGCAGCGGCCAGTCACCGCCGCTCATCGGCACGACGCGCCCGTTTATCCCTGGCCCTTCCACGGTTCCCTCGGCGGCATAGATGGCGGCACGCGTCGCCCCCATGGTCGTGGGCCGCAGCCAATGGGGCTTGGTCAGCGTGATGCCAATGGAGAAGGCGAATTCGAAACGCGGGGCAAAGGGATGGGGATCGGTCACTTTCATTTCCTCTTCTGACGGAAAGGCACCAAAGGCGCGGCAGATAATGCAGTCAATCGACGGGGATCACGGGCACCAGCAGGTGTGAATCATGCACACCGCCCGTCTTGATCAGATGGACACCCTGGTTGCGCAGATCATCATGCCGCGCAAAGGCCAGGCCATAACGGTCATCGTCATAAATGTCGCGTCCCTGCACCGTCAGGCGCAGCCCTTCACCCGCAGCAAAACGCACGGATGTCGGCCAGATCTCGATCTCCACGGGGAAGGGGGCGCCGGGCGGCAAGGGTATTTCCCTTTCATGGCGGTGAACGGGCTGCCAGGGGGTGGACCTGTCCTCGTCCAGTTCCCGGTGCGACGCCCGCAGCCAGCCCAGGGCCAACGGCCCGTCATCGTAAAGCGCATAGAAGGTGAAGGGCACCCGGTCGCCTGACCGGTCGATCTTGTCCAGCCCGACGAACAGGTCCATGTCATCGGCCCCGTCCGCCTGCACCCACAGGCGCAGCTTGAAATGGCCGGTCAGTTCGGTTTCCCGGTCAAAAACAATGTCGAAGCGCACTTGTCCCGTTTGGGCATCATAGCGCGCTTCCCCCTCCCCCACCACGGCGGCAGCTTCAAGCCTGCCGGTGGCTGCATCCAGAGAGAGCGGTTGATACAGGGTGCGTGCCAGCGGCCATGCCGCCTCCTCCCGAAAGGGGCCATCGCTGCCCCTGTCCCGCACCTGAAGGCGCACCGGCGCCCAGTACAGCACGCCCGTATCTTTTCCCTTCAGAAACTGATCAAAGAACTGCTGCTGCAGGGCCACATTTTCCGGCATGTAATAATGTCGCCATTTCTTCTGGCCATGCACCAGCAGCCATTTCTGGTGGGACGCCATCCTTTTATAGGCCTCCAACGTGCCGCGCGTGTGCAGGCCATGATCGGACCAGCTGGCCACGATGAAGGTGGGCAGATCAATGGCCTCCAGATCCAGCGCCTTGCTGTGCCAATAGGCATCGATCAGCGGATGGGCCTTCACGTTGCTGGCCGTGTCCTCCGTGCGGGTGGTGGACCAGTTCAGGCTCATGGTGGCGCGCTCGACGAAGTTCGTCTCGCGGATGCCACCATGATAGGCAAATTCCCGATACCAGTCGGAAAAGCCTTCCCAGGGGTTCAGCGCGGCCAGATGCGGCGGCTTCAGCGGTGCCACCAGATACTGGATGCAGGCCAGATAGGATACGCCTGTCATCCCGACCTTGCCGTTGCACCAGGGCTGTACCCCCAGCCATTCGATCAGATCGTAACAATCTTCGGCTTCGCCAATGCCATTGTGCCGCAATTCCCCTTCGGAAAGCCAGGCACCGCGCGGATCAGGATAGCAGATGGCATAGCCGTGACGGCACCAATGGGCCGGGTCCGGCGCCTCAAACGCCGTGTGGCGGGAATTCCAACCCGCCTCAATCCCCGCCGGCGGCCAGAGATTGGCTGCCTTGCCATGCTTGCCATAGGGGCTCCAGGCCAGCAGCACCGGCAGATCGCGCTCCCCCGCCTCCCCCGCCGGGCGGTACAGATCCACATAGATCGTCACGCCGTCGCGCATTCTGACCGGCAGGTTGCGGTCAAACACCAGGCCATCTTCGACGATCCGCGCATAATCCTTCGGCGGCAGGGGCGGCTTATAGGGATTTGCGGCCGGGTCACGGCCGGCAAGCATCTTCAGTTCCACCGCATCGGGCATCTCCGTCTCCGTCCCTTGTTCTTTTGGCTTTGTTCGGGCGGGGGCCATGGCCGCCACTCGTCATTTATTGATTAATCATCATAATTGAAAATCACCCCCTTGCAAGAGCGGATCGATGAGAATATTGATTTCTCAACAAGTGACGGGAGGATATCACATGACGGACAATGATCCGCTGGCCCTGCGGTATGAGCATGTTTTCGACATCCGCATCAATTTCGACCGCCGTTGGATGACGGGGGCGATTCACCAGGGCGGTCCCAACCACGGCTACACGTCCATTGGGGAGGGCTGCAAGGTCAGCGGCCCCCGCCTGAACGGCACGCTGGTGGATCACAGCGGTGCTGACTGGCCCGTGGTCCGCGCCGACGGCGTGGTCGAACTGAATGCCCATTACATGATCCAGGCCGATGACGGGGCGCTGATCTATATCCGCAATCTGGGCTATGTGCATGGCCCCCTGCAAAGGCCGGGTTATCCGCCGCTGACGCCTTATTTCCGCTGCACCCCCTATTTCCGGGCGCCGGACGGGCCGCATGAATGGCTGAACCGCACGGTCATTGTGGGCGTGGGGCAGCGCCGGCCGAAGGTGAGGCCGGAGGATGAGCCTGACCATTCGCTGTTCCGCTATTACGCGGTGCTGTGAGCCATGGTCGCGTTCGACCAGCGACAATGGTTCGATGATTATATCGACGCCCTGAACCGCGATGATTTGGCGCGGGTGGCCCCGTTTTATGCCCCGGACCTGCATATGACGGACGGGGCGGTGGAGCATGGCTCCGCCGTGGCGGTGATGGGCTTCCACCGGCAATGGCAGGGCCGGGTGCGGCGGACGCTGGCGCTGCTGGGCTATGTCGACCGGCCGGGGCGGATTGCGGCGGAAATCAGCACGGTGCTGGAGGCGCTGTGCGATGTGCCAGATTTCCCCGACGCCCCCCTTGCCGCAGGGGAGCGGAGGGCAATGGTCAGCTTCGTGATCTTCGATATTGCCGACGGCCGCTTCACACGCATCCGCGCCGCCCCCTACAAGGCACCCCCATGACCCAGCCCAGCCGCTTTGCGCCGGATGCCACCGCCGCCTTCACCCGCTATATCGCCGCCTTCAATGATGGCGATTTCGCCACCGCCTGTTCCTATTATGCCGACAATATCCGCCTGACCATCGGCAATGGGCGGGTATTGCAGGGGCGTGCAGAGATCGTCCGCTTCTATACCGGCATTCGCCGCGTGACCCGGCGGACCATCACGGTACTGGACTGCTTCGCCAGCGAGACACGACTGGCCGCCGAACTGGAATCGGAGTTCCTGGCCGTCACAGACGTGCCGGATTTCACCTCCGGCCCGCTGCGACAGGGCGAGCGGATGTATATTAACAGCTTCGCCGTCTACGATATTGACCGGGACCATTTCAGCCGCATTCGCGCCGCTGTGTTCCGCCGGGTCTGGAAACGACGCGGCGATCCTGCCTGATATCGTTCTAGCCGGCCCAGCACAGGGAGCCCGCATCGACCGGGTGGCAACATCACCGACAACACCACCTTCAAGGTTGCACAGACGGCTGGCCGGCGGGGGCCCCTTCCTGGATATGAAGGGCTGAACCATCGGGCCGCGTCAACGGCCGGCTGCAATGGTCGGAACAGCGCCATGGAAGCCTGTACCTGCGCGGCCGAGAATGCCGTGCCCAATGCCCCGATATGGTCATGGAGTGGCACCATCCCCCCATCACCAAGGGTCCTGCGACTGTACGCTGAACGGCCGGCAATCGGCCGGGGGCGGGGCGTTGAAGGGGCGCGACACCATGGTGCGTTCGCCCCTCCAGGGTACCTGATCGGCCTTCGTCCAGGCATTGACGAACAGACGGTGGAACTTCCAGCGGCCATGGCGTTTCACCAGCCGGTCGTCCCGCGTGCCGATGCCGAAGATGAAATTGCTGCCGTAATCGGCGTTGAACTGGATAATCTGGAAAAAGCAGCGCACCCGCGCCCCTTCCGGACGCGGATCCATGATGAAATGGTTGAACAGATGCTGGCGGCCGAACCACCAATGCTGCCGATCATACCAGAGGCTGCGCAGATGGGCGCGGATCGCCGCGCGGCCCTGCGCCTTGCCCTGCCAGAGATGGTCGAACTCCCCATCCTCGGCAAAGGTGTCCAGCACCTGTTCCTCATCGGCCAGGTCCAGCCCCCAGGCATAACGGGCGAAAAGCTCGGTGATTTCGGCCCGATCCTCAGCCGGCATCACCGCCGGAACACCGTCCGGCCAGCAGACCTCTGCCATCGATCCCTCTTCCGGAAATGGCCCGCGCGTGCCAGCGCGACGCCGGGCGAAACAGGGTTCAAGCGTAACATCTGTTCATTGATAACTCAATGAACTTTTATATTGATGGATCAACAATGTTTGAAATCGGTCGCTGACAAAGGGCTAGGTTTTCACCAGATGCGCCAGCCGGTCGCCAATGCGGGATAACAGCTCGTCCAGCACCACCCGCTCCTCCGGCGACAGGTCGACCAACAGCGATTCATGGAAGGCGACGCGTTCCTTCAGCGTCGCCTTGTACAGTTTCTCCCCGGTTTTGGTGAGAAACAGGATGGGTGTGCGCAGATCGTTGGGGTTTTCGTGGCGCCTTGTATATCCGCGTTCCTCCAGCGAACGGGCGGCACGGCTGACCTCGGCCCGGTCGACCCAGGCCAGGTCGGCAACCTGGCCCACGGTGCCCCCCTCCGGCATGGTGCCCAGCCGGGCCAGCACCCGCCATTCGGCATAGGTGAGTTCCCCCCGCTCCGCCAGCCGCCGGATTGTCAGCCGGTCAATCACCTTGGCCAGCAGCGTCACCCGGAAGGTGGAGAATTGCAGGTTCGGGACATTCCATCCTGGCAGTTCAAGCGGCGTGCGGGCCGTCCCCCCCTTGTCCGGGTCCGCCGCTTCGGTCTCCACCGTGCTGCGGCCCAAGCTCGCATCCGTTCTGGACTGCCTTTTCATAAGTCGCCTTTCCCCCGTTGAGTGTCAGCAACGGCTGATCCAATCCCATTGTTAGTTGATCACTCAATGTTATTCCAGCGTTCTGGTGGCCGACCCTCCAGGCTGGAGGGGAGAGCCGATATTTTTCACAACCAGGGTCAAGGGGGCTGGCGCTGAAGGGGAACAGGGGATATTATTGATTCATCAAAGACTGGTCGACGCGGACGGCCTTCAGCCATTCGTCAACAGGCCAGCATTTCAAACACAATGACATAGCCGGAAACCACCCGGCACCCTTCAGGGAGGGAGTGCTGCTTCATGTCCGCGTTCGACGTGCAGAGCTTTATCGACCAGCGCAAGATCGGCCTGCCGCAATGCCTTGTGCTTTTCCTGACCACGCTGGCCATGTTCATCGACGGGTTCGACATCTTTATGGTGGGCAAGATCGCGCCCGCCATCGCCGGTGATTTCGGCACGACCCCGGCCAGCATGACCATCGTGTTCGTGCTGCAGCAGACCGGTCTGGCCATCGGTGCCTTCGTCATCAGTCCGCTGTCGGACTATTACGGGCGCAAGCGGATGCTGGTCATTGCCTTCATCATTTTCGGCCTGCTGACCACCATCACCGTTTTTTCCACCTCGCTGATGATGGTGGGCATCCTGCGTGGTCTGTCGGGCCTGTTCCTGGCCAGTGTCGTGCCCACCACCATGGCGCTGCTGGCGGAATTCACGCCCAAGCGCTGGCGCTCGCTGTTCATCGCCATCGGCATTGCCGGATACAGCGCCGGCAGTGCCGCCGGGGCCGCCGTCGCCCTGCTGGTGCCGCATTATGGCTGGGAAAGCGGCTTCTGGCTGGGCGGGTTGATGCCGCTGGCCCTGGCGCCGGTGCTGCTGCTGTTCCTGCCGGAATCGCTCACCTACCGCGTTGGTCGTGACCCCGGCCACCCGGCCATTGCCCGCACCATCAGCTGGATGGACCGCCATCTGGTCCTGACGGGGGCGGAACAGTTCGTGACGGCGGAAACCGGTGGAAAGAAGGTGAAGGCGCATGTCATCGACGTGTTCCGCGACGGGCGCGCCCGCACCAGTGCCATCCTGTTTGCCGCCTGCGTCCTGTCCATGGGCAATATTGCGCTGCTGGCAGCTTGGTTGCCCACCTTCTTCCAGGAAATGGGCGGCGTCTCCATCCAGCGTTTCGCCATCGTTTCCATGACCGGCTTCATCGGCGGCATGATCGGAACGGTGACCATCGGCTTCCTGATGGACCGGATCGGGGCTACCCGGCTGATCCCGCTTTATTATATCGGCATCGCGGTGACGCTGATCCTGATGGGCCATGTGCCGTTCGGCACGGTCGGTTTCGTGCTGCTGCTGGTCTGTTGGAGCTTCTGCCAGTCGGGTGGTCAGGCGGGACTGAACATGCTGATGACCCAGATCTACCCGACCGCCCTGCGCAGCACAGGCATCGGCTGGGCCGGCGGGGCCGGACGCATTGGCGGAATCATGGCCCCGCTGTTCGGCGGCGTGGCGCTGGCCTCCTCCTTCACGCTGGAAATCACGCTGGCCATGATCGCCATACCGCCCGTCACCGTGGCGCTGCTGGTCCTGCTGCTGAAGCCGATCCGGCGCGATGGCGCGCCGGCTGGAAAGCCCGTCGCCGCGTGACCGTTCCGGTCCGGCGGTTGCTGCGGGAGACACAGGTCGATCTGGCAGTCGGCTGGTTTATCGACAATTGCCTGGGTGAGACATTGCCGGACCATTCGAGGCTAACCCGCACCCACCGACTTCGGCCGATATAGGTGCGTACCGCGCACCATCCTGTTGCACAAGAACCACGACGCCCTATACCAACCCGCCTAAAGGTTGACCTTTAGGCGGGTTGGAGGCCGGCTCCTGAGGGAACATAAAATCTCCCTCGATCGGCCGTGATCAAGGGAGATTGGTACTACTCAGCGCAGGCCGGCATGACACAGCGGCTGAATTGCGGGCGGCGGCGTTCCACGAAGGCGGTGATGCCCTCGGCAAATTCAGCACTGTCGATGGCGGCCAGGAAGGTTTCCCGTTCCGCCGTCAATTGCTGCTGGAAATTATGTTCCAGCGACAGATAGAGCAGCCGCTTGGTCCGCCCCGACGCCGTGGCCGCGCCAAAGGCCAGCTGACGGGCGGTGCAGCGCGTTTCCTCCGCCAGACGCGAGGCCGGGCAGACGCGGTTGACCATACCCAGTTCCAGCGCCTCTGCCGCCGTCAGCCGACGGTCCAGCAGGGCCAGTTCGGCCGCCCGGCGGGAACCGACCAGACGGGGCAGCGAATGGGTGGCCCCACCATCGGGCGTAGTGCCCAGGGGACCATAGGCCATCTGGAAGACCGCCCGGTCGGATGCCACCACCAGATCGCAGGCCAGCACAATGCCCAGGCCGGGGCCCGCCGCCGTGCCATGCACCCCGGCAATCACCGGCTTTTCCATGCGGCGCAGGGCGGTGATGGACTGATGGGTGAAATCCATCAGCTTGGTGAAATAATCCCGCCGTTCAGCGGCCGGGGCCGACAGCATCTTGTGGAAGGCCGGGATGTCCCCGCCCGACATGAAGCTGGTACCACGGCCGGTCAGTACCAGCACCCGCACCGCCGGGTCGTTGGCCGCCTCCGTCGCCATGCCGGCCAGCGTGGCCGCCATTTCCACATTCATGGCATTCAGCACGGCGGGCCGATTGAAAATGATCTCCGCCACACCTTCTGTGGCATGGCGGGTATAGATCAGGCAATCCGATCCCATGTTGCACCTCCCAACGCGATAGACAGGGTGTAACGGTCTCTCTGCCCTTACCGGCATCGCCGTTTGTTTCCTGATATAACAACATTGCCCCATCAATAGGCCAATGGGGAATATTCTTTGGCACGCCAGTTTGAAGGTTAGATCGAATCGATATAGTGAGTTACGGGACCGGGACGAAGGCAATCGGCTGGCCGCCGCTGCGATGCACCAGACCGCGCCGCATGACAAAGGCCACCTGCTGCAGGGCGGTGACATCGGCCAGCGGATCGCGCGTCACGGCGATGATATCGGCATCCAGACCAGTACGGATGGCACCAATTCTGTTTTGTTTTTCAAGCACCTCCGCCGCCGTTACGGTCGCGGAACGAATGGCGTCGGCCGGCGCCATGCCGGCATCCACCATCAGCTTGAATTCCTGCGCATTCAGCCCATGGTGGCTGACACCGCTGTCGGTGCCGAAACCCACCTTCACCCCGGCCTTCACCGCCCCCCCGAAGGAGGCTTGCATCTTCGGCCCCACCTCCAGGGCCTTTTCCTTTTGGGCGGGGGTCAGGGTGGTGCTGTTGCGCGCCAGCTCCGTCACCGTATGGCCGGCCAGCAGGGTCGGCACCAGATAGGCGCCGGTCTGGCGGAACAGCTTGATGGACTCGGCATCCAGGTAGCTGCCATGTTCCACCGTATCCACGCCGGCCCGCAGCGCGGCATTGATGCCAGCCGCGGCATGGGCGTGGGAGGCGACGCGCTTGCCCATCAGATGGGCGGTGTCGATGATGGCCTTGATCTCGTCATCGAACATCTGTTGTCCGGTGCCGGCGGCGATGTTGGACAAAACGCCGCCGGTGGTGGCCAGCTTGATGACATCGGCCCCCATGCGGATCTGTTCGCGCACGGCGCGGCGGCAATCATCCGCGCCGTTGCACACGCTTTCCGGCCGCAGCGCATGGGTCACCGCCTCGCTGAAACCATTGGCGTCGCCATGGCCGGCGGTGATGGAAATCATGTGCCCGGCGGCATAGATGGTCGGCCCCTCCACCGCACCCTGGTTGATGGCATCACGGAGCGCAAAGCCGGTGCGGGCCGGCGATCCCAGTTCCCGCACCGTGGTGAAGCCGGCCTGCAGGGTGCGCCCGGCATAGGCAACCCCTTTCAGCACCGTCTCTTCCGGGTCTTCCTGCACCTCTTCCAACTGGCTGCCGGGCCCCAGCTCCCCGCCGAAATGCACATGCAGGTCGATCAGGCCGGGCAGCACCCAGGCATCCTTCAGATCGATCACCTTGGCATCGGCCACCCCTGCCGCCGCCGCATCCAGATAGCCGGGGCGCACATCCTTGATGCGCCCATCACTGACGATGATGCTCTGCTGTTCCAGCACCTTTTCACCCGGCACGGCCAGCAGATGGCCGGCATGGATGATGCTGGTCTCCGCCATGGCTGGCAGGCAGGCGGCCGACAGCAGCAGCCCGGCCATCCATGTAGCAATCTTGCCCCGTTTCATGACCCTGTCCTTTTCTTATCATTGGTTGCGGGATAGTCTGGATGCGGTAGAAACGGGGGCTGATCAAGCCCCCGCATCGCTGCTGAAACGATAAAGAATCCGGTGGCGGTAAATCTGGCCGGGGGCCAGCCGGCAGGGGGGAAATTCCGGGCGGTTGGGCGTATCCGGATGGGTCTGCGGCTCCAGGCACAGGCCGCCGCGCCGGCCATAGGTGGCGCCCCCCTTGCCGGGCAAGCCATCGGGTAGGAAATTGCCGGTATAGAATTGCAAGCCGGGTTCGGTTGTCCAGACCTCCACCACCCGGCCGCTTTCCGGCTCCGACAGGCGGGCCGCGAAGGTTGGTTCCGGCTGACGGCCGGCGCGCAGCACAAAATCATGGTCATAGCCATGACCCAGCGCCAGTTGCGGATCGCCGCCGCCTTCCAGCCCCGCGCCCACCCGCCGGGGCCGGGTGAAATCAAACCAGCCGCCGGCCACCGGCTGAGGCGGACCGCTGGGGATGGCGGTGGCATCCACCGGCAGAAAGCTGTCAGCGGCGATTTCCAGATGATGGCCGCTGATGTCCCGCCCCGCCGCCTGACCGGCTAGGTTGAAATAGGCATGGCCGGTCAGGTTGACGATGGTGGGGGCGTTGCTGACCGCCTCCAGCAGCAGTTCCAGCCGGTCTTCATGCAGGCGATAGGTGGCGCTGGCGCGCAACTGACCGGGGAAACCCTGGTCGCCATCCGGGCTGTCCAGGCAAAGGGTTACCTGCGGTACCGGATCGGCCGTCAGCCCCGCCACCTGCCAGATTCGTTGATGGAAGCCGCCGGTCCCGCCATGCAGGCTGTTGGGACCGTTATTCACATCCACTTGGCATGGTTGCCCATCCAGGCTGAAACGGCCGCCGGCAATGCGGTTGGCATAGCGGCCGACGACGCTGCCCAGATAGCAGGCATGATCCAGATAGACCTGCGGATCGTCATGCCCCAGAACAATATCGGCCGGCTCTCCCGCCCGGTCCGGCACCACCAGCCCCTGCAACGTGGCGCCCATGGTCAGGATGCTGGCCGACAGCGCCCCATTACGCAGGGTAATGCAATCAACGCTGTCCCCCCGTTTCAATTGGCCGAAGGGCCTGCATTCCGCCGTTCTTGTTTCCATCCCGATCATTCCCGTCTGCTGGGGGGCCATTGTTTATGGTTGGTGTTGCCGAACTAATCATATAAATGATGCCAATGAAACGGTCGCCTTGCCCCGGCCGCACCGCCGGGGCAGTGACAGGCCGAACAGGAAGGATTGGAAACCGCCCATGGCTGCTATCAAGCTCGGGCTGGTCGGTGTTGGCAAGATCGCCCGCGACCAGCATTTCCCCGCCATTCATGCCAACCCGGATTTCGATCTGGTAGCCGTGGCCAGCCGCCACGCCACGGTCGATGGGCTGCCCAGCTATCATGATGTGGCGGAAATGCTGGCCGCCCATCCGGAGATTGAGGCCGTCTCCATCTGCACCCCCCCGCAGAGCCGGCATGAGATTGCCCGTTTCGTGCTGGAAAGCGGGCGCCATGTGATGATGGAAAAGCCGCCCGGCGCCACGGTGACGGAGGTGCATGATCTGATCGATCTGGCCCGTCAGCGCAAACTGGCGCTGATGGCCACCTGGCATTCCCGTTACGCCCCGGCGGTCATTCCGGCCAAGGAATGGATTGCCCAGCGCCGGTTGCGCCGCGTGCATATCACCTGGCGGGAAGATGTGCGCCATTGGCACCCCGGCCAGGATTGGGTGTGGGAACCGGGTGGGCTGGGCGTGTTCGACCCCGGCATCAATGCCCTGTCGATCATCACCGCCATCCTGCCCAACCCGCTGATCCTGCAACAGGCGACGCTGGATTTCCCAGCCAACCGGCAATCCCCGGTGACGGCCGCCCTGTCCTTCAAGGATGTGGCGGGCCTGCCGGTGACTGCCGATTTCCACTGGCTGCAGACCGGCCCGCAAAGCTGGGATATCACGGTGGAGGCCGAAGACGGCGTGCTGGCCCTGTCGCGCGGCGGGGCGGCCATGTCCATTGATGGCGTGGCGCAGGTGGAACAGAAGGAACAGGAATATCCCGGCCTGTACCGTCGCTTTGCCGAGCTGGTGCCCAATGCTGGCATCGATGCCGATATAGCGCCGCTGCATCTGGTGGCTGACGCTTTCCTGCGCGGCGATCGCCGCACGGTTGACGCCTTCCACTGGTAAACGGAACGGGGCGGCGGGTTACGCCCCGCCGCCCCGTTGGGTTATTTTGCGTAACGCGCCGCCACCGGCGCGTACCAGTCCCAGACCCGGCGGTCATGCAGCGACCGCAGCAGTTTCACATATTCCGCATGGCTCCAGGCCAAGGGCGTGGCGGAATTGGTGCCCTGGCCCAGGCTATAGCCGGGCGGGGCAACGCCCACCCCATCCCAGACCTGTTCCGGGATCATCAGCCCTTCATTGGCGAATTTCTCCATGCCGCGCGCATAGGTGCGGCGGATGGCGTCGATATCGGCCGGCGTCGCCCCACCGGGCTTCAGGCTGGCCGCTGCCAGTTCATAATGCCCGCGTTCGCCGGTGAAAATGGGCCAGACGCGGCCGCGCTGGCCGGCCCCCATGCCGCCTTCCAGTTCCCCGGTGCCGTAATTGGCGCCGTTGCGCACATCTTCCCCATAACCGTCATTGCCATAGCGGCGCCAGCCGGGATAGATGCCGTCATCGCCGGGGAATTTGAACAGGTACTTCACCCGCACCTCATCGGGCAGGCCCGTATCATCCAGTTCCGGCAGACTGTCCAGGATGGAAGGCGCGTCGGCCCGGCGCACGCCATAACGCACCAGTTCCAGGAAACCGGCATCCAGATAGATATCCTCTGTCAGCGCCTGTTTGCCGTTGCGGGCAGTCAGCGGCCCCTTGTCATTGGGATTGTCATTCTGGGTGATGCGCAGGAAATAGCGGCCATTGCCGCCGCGCTCTTTATAGGGGCCGCTGGTGGTGAACATCGTCGCCTCGATCCGGGCATTGATGGCATCGGCCTTTTCGCGGTAGCGGGCGGCGGATTGCGGATCGCCGGCCCCCTCGGCAATCTCCGCCGCCGCCACCAGACCGGCCACCACGGCCGCCGTGGTGGAGGGGGAATAGCCGCCCTGTTCCTCCCACCGTTCTTGCTGGGTGGCGGGCGGGGTGACGGTGTCCTTATTGTTCCAGTCGATGCCGGGCTTACCGCCCGTGACCAGGAAATCGGCGGCCGGCTTCAGCATATCCGCCCACATCGCGTTCAGCGTGGCCTTGTCCAGCACGCCGGCCTGCGCCAGTTTCCAGCCCAGCATGATGGGCATGGCCGTCTGGTCCAACTGCACCGCCACCCATTCGCGCGTGCCATCCACATGGGTCTTTTGCAGGAACCAGCCGGTCGCGCCCTTGTTGCCCTTGGTATCCGGGCGGACCTGGATGGTTTTCAGATAATTGAAGGCGGCCAGCGGGGTCTGCTTGTCGCCCAACGCCAGCAACGCCATGGCGCATTGATAGAAATCGCGCGGCCACACCGCCTTGTAACCGGTGGCGAATGTCTCCGCCGACACCGTGTCGCCCCAGGGCGCGGAGAGCGAGGCGATCAGCGCCCCGGCATGGGTCTTATCCTCCTGCGCCTTCAACACCATGGCGCTGACATAGGCAAGCTTGCCGCCATCGGTGGCCGTGGCGGCCAGATCGGGCAGCGGGGCGAGGCTGGCCAGATAATCCTCCCAGCCCACCGCATCGCCTTCGCCATTATAGGCGGCCAGCACGGCGCTATAGCCACGGCGCAGGCTGGCATCTGCCGCCGCCGCTGCGGCCGCCTTGTCAGCCCCGAAACCGATGACGATATCCTGCACCCGCTCCGTCCCCTTGGCCACCTTGGGCAGTTCGCCTGCCAGGGCGACATTGCCGGTGCGGGTGCCACTGGTCTGATAGGCGGGCAGCACGCCATCGCGACGCAGGCCCGTCAGCCCATCCGATGCCCCGACAAAGCCAACAGATGTGCGGGTAAAACCGGTAGCGGAACGAATGGACAGGGCATTGGCCCCTTCCCACGCATCCAGGGTGCCGCCGCTGCTGTCCGCCCGGTCACCGCCGCCGGTGCCCGCCATCTGCGGATCGGCCAGCAGCACCGGGGTGATATCGGCCGTCAGCGCCCGGAAAATGGTGCGGATGAACAGCACATCACGGTCGGGGTCGGTGAAGACATGTTTCTCCACCTCATACCGGCCCTGGCGGTCGCGGTTGATGATGCGATAGGCCAGCGACAGCGGGCGGCCCTGCGCATCCTGGTGCAGATAGTCGATATGGCTGTCCATATCGCCCGCTTCCAGATGCAGGAAACCGTCGCCCTTGATGGCAAATTGCAGCTCGCGCAACTGCGCCTCATGGATCTGGCCGCGCATCGTCTCCGTAACGATGCCATGGGCCAGGGAGAACCAGACGCGGGAGACCGGGCCGGTGGCCCCGCCATCCTGATAGCGCCCATTCTGATAGGATTCGTAGGATGTGCCGATGCCGGTCTTGCCGGAATAGGCCCAGGTGGCGGCGGCACCGGGGGCGCCGGGCGCCACCTGTTCCACCGGGGCCGCCAGACCGGTGCCCGCCAGCAGCAGGGCGGCAAAGGGGCCAAGTACCTGGCGCGCCATCATCTTCCTGTTCATCTCACTCCCCATTTCAACGCTTGTTGCCGGCCCCGGCACCCTGCGCCGCCGCCTTGGCTATCCCATTGATGACCCAAGCCGGCCGGCTGGCGCGGCCTGAATACGTATGTGCTGCGGCGCACCCTTTCGGCGAATACGTATGCGCCTGCTGGAGGTGCCGGAAGCCGCCCCCTATGATCGGATCGGATAAATTGGGGGGAACCGTCGGTGGTGGGTAACAGCACCAACGACAGCAGGAACAAACCCCGAGTGCAACCCGACTTGGAAGCGGAACTCGGACATCCATCATGGTTGATCAGCAACAGCAGGCCAGCCCGGCAGGGCCCGGCCATCCCTGGTGGCAGGGCGGCGTCATCTATCACGTCTATCTGCGCAGCTTCGCCGACAGCAATGGCGATGGCATCGGCGATCTGCCGGGCCTGCTGGGCCGGCTGGATTATATTGCCGCCCTGGGCGTGGACAGTGTCTGGATCTCGCCTTTCTTCAAGTCACCCATGGATGATTTCGGTTACGATATATCCGATCATTGCGATATCGATCCGATTTTCGGGACCATGGCGGATTGGGATGCCCTGGTGGAACGCGCCCATGCGCTGGGCCTGCGGCTGGTGATCGATCAGGTCTATTCCCACACGGCGGCAGACCATCCCTGGTTCCAGGCCAGCCGGCAGGATCGGCGCAATGACCATGCCGACTGGTATGTCTGGCAGGATGCCAAGCCCGATGGCAGCCCGCCCAACAATTGGCAATCCATCTTCGGCGGACCGGCCTGGACCTGGGATGCCCGCCGTCGGCAATATTACATGCATAATTTCCTGTCCTCTCAGCCGGACCTGAATGTGCATCACCCGGCCGTGCAGGAAGCCATCAAGAATATCGCTCGTTTCTGGCTGGACCGGGGGGCGGACGGGTTGCGGCTGGACGCCGCCAATTTCTTCACCCATGACCGGTTGCTGCGCGACAACCCGCCCAACAAGGCGGCCACAGCACCGAAACGGCCGGTGGAGTTCCAGCAGGCACTGCACAATATCTCCCAGCCCGAAACGCTGGATTTCATTGAGGAATTGCGCCGGCTGGTGGATGGCTATGGCGACCGCTTCATGGTGGCGGAACTGGGGGAAGCCCCCTTCTCCCTGGTGGCGGATTACACACAGCCCGGCAAGTGCTGCCACACGGCCTATAATTTCGCCTTCCTCTATCGCTGGGCGCTGGATGCCGCCCTGCCCCGGCAGGTGATTGAGGGCTGGCAACAGGCATCGGGCGGGGCCTGGCCGTCCTGGACCTTCTCCAACCATGATGCACCGCGCGCGCTCAGCCGCTGGGCCATGGGGGCAGCCACCCCCGCACAGGCCAAGTTGTTGAATGCCCTGCTGCTCTGCCTGCCCGGCACCCTGTTCCTTTATTACGGGGAGGAGTTGGGGCTGCCGCAGGCGGAGGTGGCGTTTGACGATCTGGTGGACCCGGAAGCCATCGCCAACTGGCCCCATACGCTGGGCCGCGATGGTGCGCGCACGCCGATGCCGTGGCTGGCCGAGGCGCCACAGGGCGGGTTCAGCCGGGCCAAACCCTGGTTGCCGCTTGACCCGCGCCACCGCCCCCTGGCGGTGGATCGGCAGGAGGCCGACCCCGACAGCACCTTGCATGTCACCCGCCGGCTGCTGGCCCTGCGGCGGGAAGACCCGGCGCTGCGCTGGGGGGAAACCAGCTTCCGCGATTTGCCCCCGCCCCTGCTGGGCATGGAACGGACCTATGGCAATCGCCGGCTGCTCTGCCTGTTCAACCTGTCGGCGGAATCAGTCCCCTTGCAGCTGCCCGATATGTCCGCGTGGCAGACGCTGCAGGCGATCAATGGTGCGCGATTGACCGAAACGGAATTACCTGCCTTTGCTGCCCTTATTGTCGAGGCCATTTAGCAGTTGCAGCATGTTGTCCACCGGTTACCACAAAGAAACCAAGGCGAACGCTGGACGCACTCGCAAGAGAACCATGCTGCAACGCAGCAAAATAACCAAACCCTATGCAATTTTTGTTGCTTAATTACAAAAAGCGAGAAAAATGCTGACCGTTCGGCGGAATTCTGTCGACAGCGTTGTCATGCTTTGCCACATGGTACGGTCAATCAAACCGGCAATAATCCGTTAGGGAGGTCGCCTTGGCGCAGTCCGTTTCCTCAGCCGCCACGGGGGGTTCGTCCACCTTCCCGGTGGCGACCAAAATGTTGCCCTTCACCTTCATGCTGTTCTTCATTGTCGGCTTTGTCACCGTGCTGGTCGATCCGCTGGTGGCAAAGTTCAAAGGCGCGTTCGAGCTTAGCTATACCGAGGCGATGCTCACCCAGTTCTGCTATTTCATGGCCTATTTCCTGATCTCCCTGCCAGCCAGCCGCGTGCTGGACCGTCTGGGCTATCTGCGCGGGGCCATTGTCGGTTTCAGCACGGTGGGTATCGGCATCCTGCTGTTCATTCCCGCCATTGAAATCGCCAAGTTCTGGGTCTTCCTGGCAGCCCTGTTCGTCATCGCCACCGGCGTGACGATGATCCAGGTGGTGATGAACCCGCTGGCCTCCGGCCTGGGGCCGGCCGCCACGGCACCGCAGCGCCTGACCCTGGCCCAGGCCTTCAATTCGGTGGCGACCATGATCGCCCCGCTGGTCGCCGGCTATATCATTTTCGACGCGGTGACCGACGGTGCGGCCCCGGCGACGGGTGTTGATGCCGCCACCGCCCTGCGCGTGCTGGAAACACCCTGTCTGATACTGGCCGGCGTGATGTTCGCCATCGCCATCGCCTTCTGGACCCTGCGCGGCAATGAGAAGGTGGAACGCCGGGAGACCAGCCACTGGCACATGCCGTCCTTGTCGGAAAATCCGCGTCTGGCCTTTGGCGCGCTCTGCATCTTCACCTATGTCGGTGCGGAAGTGGCCATCGGCAGCCTGATGATCAATTATCTGGGCCTGGAAAGCACGCTGGCCCTGCCGGAACATAGCGCCACCCATTATCTGGCCTATTATTGGGGCGGGGCCATGGTTGGCCGCTTCATCGGTTCCGTGGTGATGTCCAAGGTGTCGCCGGCCCGCGTGCTGGCCGTCTGCGCCCTGATCGCGGCAGCCCTTGCCACCGTCTCGGCCCTGACCACGGGTGTTGTCTCCGCCTATGCCGTGCTGGGGATCGGCCTGTTCAACTCCATCATGTTCCCCACCATCTTCTCGCTCTCGGTGAAGGACATGGATGACCAGACGCCGGCCGCCTCGGGCCTGCTGTGTCTGGCCATTGTCGGCGGGGCGCTGGTGCCGGTGCTCACCGGCAAGATCGCCGACATGACCAACCTGCACGCCGCCCTGTTCGTGCCGGTGCTGTGCTATCTCTCCATCATCGTCTTCGCCATGCTCTGCGCCCGGTCGGTGCTGGAAAACCGCGTCGGCCGGCAGGCCAAGGCGGGCGTGGCGCTGGCCAAGTAAACGTACCAGGGCGGGATGTCGGCGGCCCTTCCTGGCCGGCAGCATCCCGCCCCACTTGGAAGCGCCCCTGTCGGAGAGACGCATGGCCCCGCCCCGCACCCGCAAGCCCACCATCAATGATGTGGCCGATCTGGCCGGCGTGTCGATCAAGACCGTATCGCGGGTGATGAACAAGGAGCCGAACGTCCGCGACGCGGTGCGGGAAAAGGTGATGGCGGCCGTCACCCAGCTGGGCTATCAGCCCAGCATGTCGGCCCGCTCCCTGGCTGGTGAACGGTCCTTCCTGATCGGCCTGTTCTATGGCGATACCGGCGGCCAATATACCCACGATATCCAGTTGGGTATGTTGAACCGCTGCCGGCTGGCCGGATACCATCTGCTGGTCGAGGAAATCGACTATAAGGCGGCTGACGTGGCCGACCGGGCGGGGATGCTGGTCAATCAGGTCCGCATGGCCGGCGTGGTGCTGCTGCCGCCGGTGACGGACAATCCGATCATCCTGAATGTGCTTCAGCGCGCCGCCGTACCCTATGTGCGCATCGCGCCCGACCGGGATATCGACACCTCCCCCATCGTGCGCATTGATGAATGGCAGGCGACGCGCGATCTGGCCGATCATCTGCTGGCCCTGGGCCATCGCCGCATCGGCTTCATCAAGGGTAAGCAGGCCCACGCCGCCACCCGCCTGCGCTATGCCGGTTTCTGCGAGGCGCTGGCCGACCGGGGGCTGGCCCCGGTGCCCGATCTGGTGGAACAGGGCGAATTCTCCTTTGAAACCGGTATGGAATGCGCCATGCGCATGTTGAACCGGCCTGACCGCCCCACCGCCATTCTGGCCAGCAATGATGAAATGGCGGCCGGTGCCATTGCCGCCGCCCGCCAGCTTTCCATTGCCGTGCCGGAACAGCTTTCCATCGTCGGTTTCGACGATATGCCCATCGCCGCGCAGGTCTGGCCGCAACTGACCACCATCCATCAGCCGGTCACGGCCATGGCGGAAGCGGCGGCCGACATGCTGGTGGAACTGATCCGCCGCAAGGATGCCGGCGTGTGGGACAATCCCCTGCCCCACCGTCACCTTGACCATAAGCTGATCATCCGGGCATCCACCGCCCGCGCGCCCAGTTGAGTTTGTTCCCTCTCATAAACATTTTTCCCATCCAGCCCCAGCCCTGCCAGGAAGCCAGATATGACCGACGGCACCGCGACCAACCAGGCCCCCTTCCTGATCGCCGATATCGGCGGCACCAATGCCCGTTTCGCCCTGGTGGGTGAAAATGGCGCGCCCTATGCCGAACAGGTGCTGCGCTGCGCCGATTACCCGACGCTGACCGATGCGGCCCGTTTCTATCTGCTGGAACAGAAACTGCCGGTGGCGCCCAAGGTGGCCGCCTTCGCCGTCGCCTCCCCCATCCTGGGCGACCTGATCCGCATGACCAATCTGGCCTGGGAATTCTCCATCAAGGGCGTGCAGCACGATCTGGGGCTGACGCATCTGGATGTGATCAATGATTTCACCGCCGTGGCCCTGGCCATCCCCGAACTGGGGGAAGAGGACAAGGTGCAGGTGGGCGACGGCGCGCCCGTGGCCGGCCACCCCATCGCCGTGCTGGGGCCCGGCAGCGGGTTGGGCGTCTCCGCCCTTGTACCGGGCGACAATGGCCATTGGACGGCCCTGGCGACCGAGGGCGGCCATGTCACCATGCCCCCCATCACCGACCGCGAAAGTGCGGTGCTGGCGCAGTTGCGCAAACAATATGAGCATGTCTCGGCTGAACGCGTCGTCTGCGGTCCCGGTCTGGTGAACCTGTACGAAACACTGGCATTCCTGGAAGGGGTGGAGCCGAAGAAGCTGACGGCGGCGGAGATTTCCGACCGCGCAGTGGCCGGCCGCGATCAGGTTTGTGTGGAGGCGCTGGACATGTTCTGCGCCATGCTGGGCTCCATCGCCGGCAATCTCACCCTGTCGGTGGGGGCGCGCGGCGGGGTCTATATTGCCGGCGGCATCATCCCCCGTTTCCTGGGCTGGTTCAGCCACAGCCGCTTCCGCAAGCGCTTTGTGGAAAAGGGCCGGATGCGCGCCTTCCTGGGGCCGGTGCCCACCTATGTCGTCACCCACCCCTACCCGGCCTTCCTGGGCCTTGCCGCCAAGGTCCGCCGCGCGGCGCATGGGGGGTGATCTAACGCTGACCGTTGCCGATGGCCTTTTCCTGGAAAGCCATCGGCAACAGGGAAGCAATCACCCCAACACCCCCATCGACAGGATGAACAGCAGGAACAGGCTGCTGGTGATGGCGGTGATGAGCAACAGGGCAACGGTGCGCCACAGGGCGCCGCCAACCCCCAGGGCATAGGTGCCCTTCAGGTGGAAGAACATGTGCACCGGTGGGGCCAGCAGCAGAATATCCGTCAGGCTGGACGCCCAACCACTGCTGCTTTTCAGCAGGAGCGACAAAGCGATAAACAGCAGTGACATGAAAGACAGGGAATAAAGCGCGAAGATGGCGTGGTCATACATGACCACATCACGACGCCAAAAGAACAGCAGCCAAAGGAAAGGCAGCGAGATCGGGATCAGCATCCAGGAAAATTTATAGGCCGTATTCTGCAGCTTGTAGAGCAGCAGGTCCGGGTTCTCCAGCTTGTGCTTGATCTTGGCTTCAAACGCCGGATTGCCGATATTCAGATTGGTATTCTTGCTCAAGACTTGGCCCAGCTGCGTGTTGCGGTCCAGTTCCTTGCCGTCCGGCGCGGCGGGGCCAGCCGTCGCAGATACCGTCTGTTTTACCGCTTCCAGGGCCGTCTGCGCGTCGGCCACATCCGCTTGCGCCTTGGCCTGGGCTTGTTTTGCCGATGCCACATCGCCACCAGCCCCTTCCACCTCTGCCAGTTTCACGGTGGCAGCGTCCAGCTTGGCCCTAGCATCGGCCAAGTCCTCTTCCAGGCTGGCCAGGGCGGTGGCGACACCCCTGTTATCCGCCGCCACCCCGCCTTCCGGCAGCTTGGCGACGCCGGCCAGGGAAAATACCATGAACATCATGAAGACGGTGAACAGGAACAGGGCCAGCGGGGAGACATAGCGGACCCGGTGGCCCTGGATGTAATCACGCGTCAGCCGGCCCGGCCACAGGATCAGGGCGGGCAGCGTGTGCCAGACCTTGCCGTCGAAATGCAGGATGCCGTGGAAGAATTCCTCCACAATATGCAGCATGGAACGGTGGACATGCCCCACCTGCCCGCAAGCATGGCAGAAGCTGCCCACCAGGGCGGTGCCGCAATTAGCACAATTGCCATGGCCATGCCCCTTGCCATGGGCCTGATCAGGCTCCAGCACCGATGCCGCCAGCCCGGCGGTGGCCATGGCCCCCACCGATTCGAAATCCCCACTCATGTTACCCCCCGATACCCCCAACAAGGGAAGGTGCCAGTGCGGCCGCCCGGCTTTCAAGCGCTTACTTGGGAGAAGCGCGGCGCTTGCGCAATTTTCCCCAGGAAGGGCGATGGTTTGCGATGGGGACAGGGCTGTTTCCCGGCGATATCGCAGGGAAATTGCCGCCCGATGGGGCTATGATTCCGCTCCCTGCTCCCCAAACGGATGGCTTTGCGAACCATGTCCTTCTTCGCCCCGCTGCGCCCGCAGCCCGCTGACGCGCTTCTGGCCCTGATCGGGCTTTACCGCGACGATCCGCGCCCGCAGAAGCTGGATCTGGGGGTCGGCGTCTATCGTGATGATGATGGCCACACCCCCGTGATGCGCTCGGTCAAGGCGGCGGAACGCCGCCTGCTGGAAAGCCAGGACAGCAAGTCCTATCTGGGACCAGAGGGCAATGTCGCCTTCACCCGCCACATGGCCAAGCTTGCCTTTGGCAATACGGTGGATGCCGCCCGGCTGACCGGCGTGCAAACGCCGGGCGGCACCGGCGCGTTGCGGCTGGCGGCGGAACTGATCGCCGCCTCGCGTCCCGGTGCCCGCGTCTTTGTCGGCACGCCGACCTGGCCCAACCATCCGCCGGTCATGGGGGCCGCCGGGTTGAAGGTGGAGACGTTCCGCCATTTCGATGTGGCCAGCCAGCGCCTGTGCTTTGATGAGATGATGGCGGCCCTGGACAAGGCGGTAACCGGGGATGTGGTGCTGCTGCATGGTTGCTGCCACAACCCCACCGGCGCCGACCTGAACCTGGAGCAATGGGCGGCGGTGGCCGAGCTGATGCAGGCGCGCGGCCTGTTCCCCCTGCTGGATCTGGCCTATCAGGGGCTGGGCCAGGGGATGGAAGAGGATGCGGCCGGCGTGCGGCTGGTGCTGCAGCGCTGCCCGGAGGCGCTGGTCGCCTATTCCTGCGACAAGAATTTCGGCGTCTACCGGGAACGGGTCGGCGCCCTGTTCGCCCAGGTGGCCGATGCCGCCGATGCGGAGCGGGTGAATTCCAACATGCTGCTGCTGGCCCGCGCCAATTGGTCCATGCCGCCCGACCATGGCGCCGCCGCCATCGCCCTGCTGCTGGACGATCCGGCCCTGACCGCCGACTGGAAGGTGGAGCTGGACCAGATGCGCGACCGGCTGCGCGCCGTGCGCCGTGCGCTGGCCAGCCATGGCGGGGCGCTGGCCCATGTCAATGAACAGCATGGCATGTTCAGCCTGCTGCCCTTGTCGCCGCCGGTGGTGGCCCGGCTGCGCACCGAACATGCCGTCTATATGGCCGGTTCGGGCCGCATCAACATTGCCGGGCTGACGGTGGAAACCGCCAGCCGCTTTGCCCAGGCGGTGGCCGCCTGCGTGTGAGCGTTAATAGGGAGCCGCCGAATCGCGGCCCCCTTTTTTCTGATCGTTACGGCACAAAACCGGCCCGCGGGTCATGCCCGCCCGGCTGCACCGGCAGCGGTACGGGGAAAGCGCTGACAACATCCGCCCAGGAGACGAACTTGAAATTGGTGGAGGCGGGTTTGCCGCTCATCCCGTTCAGATCGTCATTATAGCCATCCTGCACCATTAGCAGGCCCTGCGGATATCCGGGCAGCACGAAGGAGACGATCTCCGCCCCGTCGCATTCCTGTACCCCATCCACGCCATTGGCGGCCATGATGCGGAAGGAACCGAGATAGCGGTTATCGCCGCCACGTTCGAACACGGCGAATGTATCATCCAGCCCGGCCCCATCCGACTTGGGATCATCGCCATGGGCGCTGCCCTGGCTGGAGACCACCAGATAGCCCTGACCATTGGCCCCGCGATACAGCGCCAGCCCTTCCACATCCCGCACGACCCGGCTGTCGGGATTATTGAACGGGCTGTCGGTCGCCCCCCGGGTTTCATAGAAGGGCTTGTCGTCTGCCACGCCGGTGGCAAGGTTCACCCGCCACAGGCCCACATCCTCCTGCCCAGCGAACAGGATCGACCGTTCCTCATCCACCACCATGCCTTCAAATTGCGGCGACCATTCCTTGGTCGTCAGATCCTGGCCCTTGTGGCTATAGGGGAAATCCCAGGCCCGCACCCATTCATGGCCAACCGTGCCGTCCTGTTTCACCACCAGCCGCTGCTGCACCAGCCGGCCTTCCTTGCGCTGGGCAATGATGGCGCTGACCGTATCGGTGGCCTTGTCATGCCAGAGCGTCAGGCCATAGGCGCTGTGCTGGTCGGTAACGGGATTTTCCACCTCCCCCGAACCGTCCGGCGCACGGCGGGTGGGGAAGACCTGGCCCTGGGACAGGTCGGTGATATCGACCAACGGGCCGCCCGGGGCCGTAGGGTCAATGCGCCAGACGATCAACCGGTCGCCGCCCCGGTCGCTGGCCACAGCGATATCGATACGGCTGCCGTCCGGACGCTTCAGCCCATAGGCGACATCCACATTATTGTAACGGCCATCGGCGATAGGATCGAGACGCTGCACCAGCTTGCCCGACAGGTCATAGACGCGCAGGCCGGCATTCTTCACCGCGCCGATCACCAGGCTTTTGGCCGGATCGGCCGGGTTCAGCCAGAAGGCCGGATCGTCGGCATCGCCCTTCCGCTCATCATCGGGCTGGCCAGGGGCCACCTCCAGCACCGGCGCGGCCTCTGCCACCGCCACCGGTCCGGCCTGCGACGCGCTGGCGGGCGGTGCCGGGGGCACTTCCGCTTTCTTTTCCGGTGAACAGGCGGACAGCAGCAGCAGCGCCGTCAACAGGGCGGCGGAGGGGGCCTTCATCGTCAACTCCTTGGTCTCATGCGATCAACCGGGGCCGGGACCGGCCCTGTCTGGATGGCGGCATCCTGGCGGGGCCGACCTGAACGCTGCCTGAACGGCAAAGCCCAGAGCTATCACAGGGACCAAGACAGTTTCGTGAAAACAAAAACCCCCGTGGCGGGCGCCACGGGGGTTTTGGGGTGCCTCAAGGCCGGATCAAACCAGCTTGGTGGCCACATTGATATTGCCACGGGTGGCATGGCTGTAGGGGCAGACCTTGTGCGCACGGGCCACCAGATCTTCCGCCGCAGCGGCATCCAGGCCCGGCAGGCTGACATTCAGCGTCACATCCAGGCCGAACCCTTCGCCATCATCACGCGGGCCGATGCCGACATTGGCGGTGACCGAGACATCGGCCGGCACGGCGATCTTGTCACGCCCGCCGACAAATTTCAGCGCGCCGATGAAACAGGCCGAATAGCCGGCGGCGAACAGCTGTTCCGGGTTGGTGGCGCCACCGGCCCCGCCGAGCGCCTTGGGCGCGGCCAGCGCCACATCCAGCAGGCCGTCGTCAGAGGTGGCGCGACCATCACGGCCACCGGTTGCCTTGGCCGTCGCGGTATAAAGGATCTTCATGATGATATCTCCTGGTCGGTCTTGTTTCGGTTGGCAGGCGGGCCGCCGCAGCGCGCCCCGTTTGATGGGATATAGATCGCACGATAATTGATCGCTCGCAAGCATTTTGATCGGGCGCGAATAGATCGCTTGCTATGCGTTTTTGATGCTGGTGCCGCTTTGGCAGCAGTCGTGTTATGGTCGGCTTGACCAGACGAGCCTTGAAACGACCCATCCCATGGAAAACGACGCCCGCGACCCTTTGTTGCTGTCGGAGCAGCTTTGCTTCTCGCTCTATTCGGCGTCCCACGCCATGACGCGGGCCTATCGCCCCCGGCTTGATGCGCTGGGCCTGACCTATCCGCAATATCTGGTGATGCTGGTACTGTGGGAGGGGGACGGGCTGCCCGTGCGGGTATTGGGGGAGCGGCTGGGGCTGGACAGCGCCACCCTGACCCCGTTGCTGAAGCGGCTGGAGGCTCAGGGCATCGTCACCCGCCGGCGGGATACGGCCGATGAACGGGTGGTGCGCATCGACCTGACGGAAGAGGGCCGCGCCATGCGGGAAAAGGCCCGCCGCATCCCGCTGGAAATTGGCCATGCCACCGGCATGGACCTGCCCGATATTGTGGAACTGCGCAGCACGCTGAAGCGGTTGGCGGCGGCGCTGGAGCAATCCACCACGGGCAAGGGTTAACACCTACCGCCGTTCCACACATGCCAGCGGGCCGGAAAGCCCGCTTGTGTTGGGGGCGCCATGGCCTGCATACAGCGAGGATGGGCACCGGCGGCCCCAAAGAAGCCGGGCGGCCGCGACATGCGCGGCCGGCAGAGCTTACAAGGATTTTCAGTTCTCCATGGATGATTTCTCGACGCTGGGCCTGACGGCTCCCCTGAATGCTGGTCTGATTGCCGCCGGTTATTCCAAGCCTACCCCCATCCAGGCCGCCGCCCTGCCGGCAGCCCTGGCCGGGCGCGATGTTCTGGGTCTGGCCCAGACGGGCACCGGCAAGACCGCCGCCTTCGCCCTGCCCGTGCTGCAAGCGCTGGCCAACAGTGGCGGCCGGGCGCGCCCCGGCGCGCCGCGCGCCCTGGTGGTGGTGCCCACCCGCGAACTGGGCATTCAGGTCAGCGCTGTATTCGACCTGCTGGGCATCCAGCTGGACAAGAATATCGCCGTCGTGCATGGCGGCGTTTCCATCAATCCGCAAATCCGCCAGCTTTCGGCCGGGATCGATATCCTGGTGGCCACGCCCGGCCGCCTGATCGACCTGATGGCACAGGGCAAGTGCCGGCTGGATGCGGTGGAATATTTCGTGCTGGATGAAGCCGACCGGATGCTGGACATGGGCTTCCTGCCGGCGGTGAAGAAGATCGTCGCCGCCCTGCCGAAGAAGCGGCAGACCATGTTCTTCTCCGCCACCATGCCCGATCAGGTTTCCACCCTGGCCGCCGGCCTGCTGCGCGAACATGTTCGGGTGGAGGTGACACCGCCTTCCACCACGGTGGAGCGTATCGCCCAGTCCGTCATCATGCTGGAACCGGCACAGAAGGCCCCCACCCTGGTGGCGCTGCTGCGCGACCCGGCGGTGAAGGGGGCGATCATCTTCACCCGCACCAAGCATGGCGCCAACCGGCTGGCCGCCCAGCTGGCCGGTGCGGGGATCGAGGCCGCCGCCTATCACGCCAACAAGTCGCAAAATGCCCGCGAACGGGCGCTGAACGCCTTCCGCGATGGCGAAACCCGCGCGCTGGTCGCCACCGACATTGCTGCACGCGGCATTGATGTGGATGGTGTGACCCATGTGTTCAATTTCGACCTGCCGGAAGTGGCCGAAGCCTATGTGCACCGCATCGGCCGCACCGGCCGGGCGGGTCGGGAAGGCCGCGCCGTCTCCCTGGTCACCCCCGGTGAGCGGCCGCTGCTGCGGGCGATTGAGAAGCTGACACGCCAGACCATCGCCCCCGATACGATGCTGCCGGCCGCCGCTGCCGCCCTGCCGACACCCAAGCCCGATCGGCCGGCCCAGCCGCAACGCCCGCGCCGTCCCCGGCCGGAAGGCGCCCGCCCGACCCAGGCCAAGCCAGCCGGCAACCGGGGTGATGCGCCCCGCGCCGCCCGGCCAGCCCCGCGCGCCACAGAAGAGGCCGGTGGAGAGAAGCAGGGCGATCCCGCCCGCCGCCGTCGCCGGCACCGTGGTAACGGTGGCGGCGGTGGTGCCGGTGCCAAGCCGGCCGCCGCCAGCGGCGCAGGCAATGGCAATGCCCAGCGGGGTCCGCGCGGCCCGCGCCCCTCAGCGGGGTAAGACCCCGCTGGCTTGCTTCCTGAAACGCCACATCCCTTTCAAGCGCCGATTCTTGTAATGGGGTTACATTTTTTGCCCCATCCCGCATGTTGGGGGATCAAATCCGCCCGGATCGGTGGTAGAAAGGGATAACGAGTGGCCGCACCCGTCGGCCGCCAATCCGTTTCAGGAAGGAAGCACCGTCCCCATGCGTCGCCATCGTCACGCCAAGATCGTCGCCACCGTCGGCCCGGCCAGCAATACGCCGGAAAAGCTGCGCGAACTGTTCCTGGCCGGGGCCGATGTGTTCCGGCTGAATTTCAGCCATGGCACGCATGAGGACCATGCCAAGGTCCATGCCGCCATCCGCGCCCTGGAAAAGGAAGTCGGCCGCCCCATCGGCATCCTGCAGGATCTGCAGGGCCCGAAGATCCGCATCGGCACTCTTGTTAATGGCAAGGAAGAGCTGGTGAAGGGCGAGCGGGTGCGCTTCGTTCTGGGCAAGGAGCCGGGGACCAAGCAGAATATCCCCCTGCCCCACCCGGAAATCTTCGCCGCCATCATGCCGGGCCAGGATCTGCTGATCGATGACGGGCGGGTGCGCGTCACCGTGCGCGGCGTCACCGACAATGCCATTGACGCCGAAGTGATGGTGGATGGCGTCATTTCCAACCGCAAGGGCGTCAACCTGCCGGGCACGGCGCTGGACCTATCGCCGCTGACGGAAAAGGACCGCGCCGATCTGGCCTTCGGCCTGTCGCTCGGCGTGGATTGGGTGGCCCTGTCCTTCGTGCAGCGCCCGTCCGACGTGATGGAGGCCAAGGGCTTGATCGGTGACCGCGCCGGGCTGGTGGCCAAGATCGAAAAGCCGCAGGCGCTGGAAAAGATCGACGATATCATCCGCCTGTCGGATGCCATCATGGTGGCGCGCGGCGATCTGGGCGTGGAAATCCCGCCCGAGCAGGTGCCCGGCCGCCAGAAGGAACTGGTGCGCGCCGCGCGTCTGGCCGCCAAGCCGGTGATCGTCGCCACCCAGATGCTGGACAGCATGGTGGCCGCCCCCACCCCCACCCGCGCCGAAGCCTCCGACGTCGCCACCGCCGTCTATGATGGCGCCGATGCGGTGATGCTGTCGGCGGAAAGCGCATCGGGCCAATATCCGGTGGAATCGGTGGAGATGATGAGCCGAATCATCGCTTCCACCGAACGGCACAGCGCCTATCGCCCCATCGTCACAGCACTGGAGCCGGCGCTGGACAGCACCCCGTCCCATGCTGTGGCCGGGGCGGCTGCCGATCTGGCCGACACCATCAAGGCCGCCGCCATTTTCGCCTTCACCGCCAGCGGCAATACGGTGGCCCGTATCGCCCGCAACCGGCCGGATGTGGCCGTGCTGGCCGCCACCCCCAATGCCGATGTCGCCCGCCGTCTGGCCCTGGTCTGGGGCGCGCACGCCATCCAGACCGGCGATGTCGGCAATTACGAGGAAATGGTGACCCGCGCCAAGGAACTGGCCGTGACATCCGATTTCGCGCAGAGCGGTCAGCGTATCGTCATCGTGGCCGGCATTCCCTTTGGCCAGTCCGGCAGCACCAACAATCTGCGCATCGCCAAGATTTGATGCGTGCGAAGGCCGGGGCGGGCGTGCAGCCGCCCCGGCAAGATTATGGGGCACCCTGCCGATCAAGGGCTGACTTTCCTATCCTTTCGAGGTAGGCATAACAGCAGGTCCGACATTTGTATGATTGGGCCATTGTCTGTGCGCAGGAGCCTTGATTGCCAGCCAGCCTGAATCTGGCACCGCTGTTCCTGAACATGACGGCCGTGGCCCTGGCCACCGCCGCGCTGCTGGCCTTTTTTCGCCTGGGTAATCCATATTTGCGCGGCGTTGGCACCTGGGCCATTGCCCGCCTGACGCTGGCACTGGGTGCAGCCGTACATGTGGTCGCCACCCAGCCGGAACTGCGCCTGCTGTTCCTGCCGGGCTTTCTGCTGATATATCTGGCAATATTGCTGGATTATATCGGCCATTGCCGGTTTCTGGGCCAGTCGCCGGCAATCTGGCCCGGCCTGCTGGTGGGGGCGGTCACCATCATCATGCTGATGGTCATTGCCACCGCCTATGGCCCGCTGATCGGGGTCATCATGGGGCTGTCCATGCTGGCGCAGATTCTGCTGGTCGCGCCGATCCTGATCTTGCTGCTGCGCCATCATGACCCGGCCCTGCGGGGGCCGACCCTGGCCATCGCCCTGCCCTATCTCGCCTGGATCATCATGCCGACCGTGCGGCTGATCCTGTTCACCATCAACGGGTTCCGGCTGGGGATCGATAATGGTGTCGTCGGCCCGGCCATGTTCGTGGTGATCACCGGACTGGTCCTGCAGGCCATCGGCATGGGCTGGATGATGTGGACCCGCACCCGCCAGAAGCGGCGGGCGGAGACGCCGCCGGCATAACCGCCCTCCCGCTTCCCCCACACCTGCCTTGTGAAACAACCACCCTTCAACGGGGTTATACCCCGGCAAGGCCCCATCGCCCGGTGCTGACCGCAACCGATCGCCGACGGGGCCCTTCGCTGTTGAAGGAGGTTTGCGTGCAGGAATGGGTGCCCCCCACCCGCCCGGCCATGGGTCCGCAACCGGGCCGGCCGCTGGAGGCCATGACAGCCGTACCGGAACTGCCCGGCGATACCGGATGGGTGATCCGGCGTACCGGCTATGATCCGGAAAAGGCGGCTCAGAATGAAAGCCTGTTCGCCCTGGCCAATGGCACCCTGGGCGTCCGGGGTGGCATTGACGAGGTGCCCAGCCTGACCGACGCCACCTTTCTGGCCGATTTCTTCGAACAGGCGCCGATCCATTATCATGAACGGTTCCCCGGCTTCGCCACGGCCACTGACACCCGCGTGCCGGTGGCGGATGGCAAATATATCCGCGTCGTGCTGGGGGATGAGCCGGTGGATATACGCGATGGCCTGCTGGACGGGCTGTTGTGTGAACTGGACCTGCAGGCCGGCACCATGGGCCGCATCCTGCGCTGGACCAGCCCCAAGGGGGCCAGGGTAGAGATCGAGGGTCAGCGTCTGGTCTCCCTCGCCCATCCGCAATTGATGGCGGTGCGGCTGACCGTGCGCTCACTGGATTACAGCGGGCCAGTGGCCCTGCTCTCCAGCATTCAATGGGGCAAGCGGGCGGAGAAACAGGGCGACGATCCGCGCATCGGCGTCACCCTGGGCCATGGCGGGGTGGACAGCCAGCCGGTGGAACAGAATGGCGTGCCGGCGGGGTTGGTGCAGCAGGCCCGCTTCAGCCAGCGCATCGCCGTCATCCGCCAGACCCACCGGCCGGGGCCGGGGCTTGCGGCGGAACCGGTCTGGCAGACCCTGCATTCCCTGGTGGAGCCGTTCAGCGGCACATTGACACCCGGACAGGAATTGACCATCGAGAAATTCGTCGCCTATGGCACCGCCGAACAGGCCGGGCCGGAGATCGCCCAGGCCCTGTTTGAGGAAACGGGCGGCGTGCTGGCCGCCGCCCGCGCCATGGGCTGGGATGGTATCGCCCGCCGTCAGCGCCAGGAACTGGACAAGTTCTGGGGCGATGCCGATGTGACGATCGAGGGCGACCCGGCCCTGCAACAGGCCATCCGCTTCAACCTGTTCCACCTGTTCCAATCGACCGGCCGCACCGGCACCAGTTCCATCGCCGCCAAGGGGCTGACGGGCGAAGGCTATGAGGGTCATTATTTCTGGGATACTGAAACCTTCGTGCTGCCCGCCCTGGCCCTGACTGATCCGGGGTTGGCGCGGCGGATGCTGGAATATCGCGTGCGCGGGCTGGAACGGGCCCGCGCCCATGCGCGGGCCATGGGCCATGCGACCGGCGCGCTTTACCCCTGGCGCACCATCGCCGGGGATGAATGTTCAGCCCATTATCCCAGCGGGTCGGCGCAATATCATATCAACGCCGATATCGCCTTTGCCGTGCGCTTTTATGAGGAGGTGACGGGCGACAGCACCTTCCTTTACACCCATCTGGCGGAAATGCTGTTTGAAACGGTACGCATCTGGCCGCAGATCGGCCGTTTCAACCCGCGCAAGGGCGGTGTCTTCACCATCCATGAGGTGACGGGGCCGGATGAATATACGGCATTGGTGAATAATAATTTTTACACCAACAGCATGGCGCAGGCGCATCTGGCCCATGCCGCCGACCTTTACCGCCGCATGGCGCGGGAAGCGCCCGACCGGCTGGCGGTTCTGGCAGGGCAGATCGGGTTGATGCCGGCGGAGGCCGATCTCTGGCAGCGGGCAGCAGATGCCATGTATCTGCCCACCGACCCGCTGCTAGGCGTCTCCCCGCAGGATGATGATTTCCTGGACAAGCCGCTGTGGGATTTCGCCGGCACGCCGTTGGATAAATTCCCCCTGCTGCTGCATTTCCATCCGCTGGCCCTGTACCGCCATCAGGTCTGCAAGCAGGCCGATGTGGTACAGGCCATGCTGCTGGCCGGGCAGGCCATGGATAGCGGGCTGAAGCGGCGCAATTTCGCCTATTATGAACCGATCACCGTGCATGACAGCACGCTGTCCCCCAGCACCCATGCCATCATCGCCGCCGAACTGGGGGAGGCGGAAAAGGCGCTGGCCTATTATCACCAGACCGCCCGGGTGGACCTGGACGATCTGCATGGCAATGCCAGCCATGGCGTACATATGGCCGCCATGGCGGGGAGCTGGCTGGGCATCGCCTGGGGCTTTGGCGGCCTGCGCTGGCATGGCGGCATCGCCCGGTTCCGCCCCACCCTGCCTGCCGGCTGGGCCGCCTATGGCTTCGGCATCCTCTGGCAAGGGCGGCGGCTGCGGCTGCAGGTGACGGCGGCGGGCGCCTGTTACAGCCTGCTGGAGGGCGCGCCCCTGACCCTTCACCATTATGGCAAGCCTTTCTCCCTGACCGCCGGGGAAAGCCACTGCCTGGCGCTCTCCCCCTTCCCCTGGCCGGCCCGCGCCTTGATCTTTGATCTGGACGGGGTGCTGACCGACACGGCAGAGGCGCATTATCAGGCGTGGAAGCGGCTGGCCGACGATCTGGGCGTGCCCTTCGACCGCCGCCGGAATGAAGCGATGAAAGGCATCGACCGCGACACGTCGCTGACCATGCTGCTGGACGGGTCGGGCCTGACCCTTTCGCCAGCAGCACGGCAAAAGGCCACCGACACCAAGAACGGCTATTATCAGGCGATCATCGCCGGCTACAGCCCGGCCGACCTGTTTGACGGCGTGCGGCCGCTGCTGGCCCAGGCGCGGGCGGCGGGGCTGAAGATCGGCGTCGCCTCGGCCAGCCGCAATGCCCCCGCGCTGCTGGACAGGCTGGGCATCCTGGACCTGCTGGACCATGTGGCCGATGCCGGGGCCATCGCCCACCCCAAGCCGGCCCCCGACATCTTCCTGTCGGTGGCCGCTGCCCTGGGGGTTGCACCCGGTGAATGTATCGGCATTGAAGACAGCCAGGCCGGCATCACCGCCATCAAGGCCGCCGGCATGGTCGCCATCGGCATCGGCGACCGGGCGTTGCTGAAGCAGGCCGACACGGTATTCCCCCGTGTCGGGGAGATCGACCTGCCGGATGTGGTCGCTGCCGCAGACAATAGAGAGGGCAAATCATCGCTTAAGACTGCTTAAAGGCTCGCCGAATTGATCTATCTCATAAGTACGGAGGCGGGTGGGTGCGGTTATGGAATCGTTAACGAAGTTCCCTTAATCCCCTACAGGGAGTAAGAGAGGGAACGATCATGCGCCTTAGCATTAAAATAAAAGTTGTTGGAATTGTCACTGTTCTGGCCCTGCTTTCGCTGACGCAATCTCTTGTTCAGGGTTTCTTCGCCTGGCAGGGAATGAGTACGGCTGAACAAGCATCGGATAGTAACCGGCAGGCCGCCATCATGCTGGATGCCGCCGGAAAACTTGCAGTGGAACGGGGCAGCACGAATGCGGCCATCGCGGGCGCTGCCACCAGCGCCGAACAGCGCGCGGCGGTGGACAAGGCGCGCCAGGCGGTGGATGCCGCCCTGGTCAATGTCCGGGCCGCCATGCAACAGGCCGGGCAGAAAGCCGGGCCGCTGCAGTCCGCCCTTTCCAGCCTGGACAGCGCCAGGACCAAGGCGACCGCAGCCATGGATGGAACCGGCGCGCGGGAACCCGGCCCCTGGTTCGCCACGGCCACCGGTGTCATCGAAAATCTGCTGGCCCAGGCCCGGCAGGATATTGCCGGCATTGCCCTGTCGGACGAGGCCGCTTTGGCCGAAGGTCTGGCCGTGACCACCGATCTGGCGGTGGTGGCCGAACATCTGGGCCGGCAGCGCGGCATGGTGGCTGGCATCATTACCACTGGCAAGCCCCCAACCCCGGCCCAGCTGGGGGCCATCGGCCATGCCAGCGGGGCCATCACCATCAGTCTGGCCGGGGCCGAAGCACGGGCCAGCCGGCTGGACCCGGCTTTCCGCGATGCCGTCAGCGTAGCCGCCCAGGCGACCGCCCGCATTGATACAGAGTTGAAGCAGGTACTGGCCGCTGCTGCGTCGGGTGCCGCCTATCCGGTGGACAGCCAGGGTTGGTTCAAATCCGCCAGCGCCGCCATTGACACGGTAATCCAGGCCCGTCAGAAACTAGAACAGGCCACTAGCGCCAAGGCAACGGCCCTGCGCAGCGCCCGCGGCTGGGGCCTGACGGGCGCCAGTCTGGTGGTGCTGGTCGGGCTCTGCATGGTGGGGCTGGCCATCCTGATCGTGACGCGTCAGATCCTGCACCCGCTGGCCGAACTGGGCCACGCCATCGGCCTGTTCGCGCGGGAGGATTACAGCGCCGATGTGCCCCATGCCACCCGCCAGGATGAACTGGGCGCCATGGCCCGGTCGGTTGCCGTGCTGAAACAGGCCGGCCAGGAGGCCGCCCGCCTGCGCGCGGTGGAGGCCGACCAGCGCGCCGCCCGCGACCGCCATACGGCCGAACTGGAACGGCTGATCGCCGATTTCGACGTCACCGCCTCCCTGGCCATCCGGGAGATGTCGTCGGCCTCCACCGAGCTGGAAGCCACAGCAGCGCAGATGTCCGGCATTTCCGGGGAGACGCTGCGCCAGTCGCAGGCGGCCACCGGGGCCACCAACGCCGCCAGCGACAAGATCCAGGCCGTGGCTGCCGCCGCGGAGGAATTGTCCGGTTCCATCGGCGAAATCCAGCGCCAGGCCAGCCGGTCCAGCCAGTCCGCCGGCCAGACCATGGAACAGGCCGAACAGGCCGACCATACGCTGGCCAGTCTGGCCAGTGCCGCCCAGCGCATCGGCGAAGTGGTGGGCCTGATCTCCAACATTGCCGCCCAGACCAATCTGCTGGCACTCAACGCCACGATTGAAGCCGCCCGCGCCGGGGAGGCCGGCAAGGGCTTTGCCGTGGTGGCAGGGGAAGTGAAGGCCCTGGCCACCCAGACGGCCCGCGCCACCGACGACATCACCGGGCTGGTCGGCGAAATCCAGAAGGTGGCGGAACAGTCGGTTGCCGCCATCCGGCAGGTCAGCGCCGCCATCGCCGGCCAGAACCAGATCGCCGAAGAGATCGCCCATGCGGTGGAACAGCAATCCGCCGCCACCTCTGAAATTGCCGGCAGCGTGTCGGACGCGGCGGGCAGCGTAGTGCAGGTGGATGATGCCATGGGGCAGGTGACGGGGGCGGCAGAGGAAGCGGGCGAGATGTCCCGTCAGGTCTCTCTCGCCTCCTCCAACCTCGCCCGCAACGCCACAATGTTGCAGGATGAGATCACCCGCTTCTTCGCGGCCATCCGGGCGGCGTAATACTAAGGGGCATGTCCCATGCCCCTTAGTATGAAACCAACGATCATCATTCATGACCGTTGGTAATGCTGCAACCGCCGCCGGGCCGCTTGGTAGCGGCGTAGCCAAGCCAGCGGATGCTGGCGCCGGCGATGGAGGGGCACGAGAGCTTGACCATCGGTCATGATTTCGTGCCACGGGTATAAAGCACAGCCCCCGGCGCACCGTAAAATCCATCTGCGTTACCGGGGCGGGGCGGTGTAAGTTACCCTTCTACGCCACCCCCGCCCCGGAACAAGATGCAAAGCTGGCTGGTCCTTACCCTGTCGCTGGTCTATCTGGCCGCCCTGTTCGGCATCGCCTGGCAGGGCGACCGGTTGGCGGACAAGCATTCGGGTGCGGCACAGGGGGGGCGTGCCCCCCTGCTCTATGCCCTGTCGCTGGCCGTCTATTGCACCTCCTGGACCTTTTACGGGGCCGTGGGTCGGGCGGCCAATGGCGGGTTTGATTTCCTGTCCATCTATGTCGGCCCCATCCTGATGATCGGGCTGGGCTGGCCCATCCTGGCCAAGATGGTGCGGGTGGCGAAGGCGGAAAACACTGTCTCCATCTCCGACTTCATCTCCGCCCGTTATGGCAAAAGCCGGGTGCTGGCGGCCTTTGTCACCTTCATCGCCGTGCTGACGGTGCTGCCCTATTTCGCCTTGCAGCTGAAGGCCATCACCATCAGCCTGGAGGCGATTTCCGGCAATATGTTCGGCGGCCCCCTGCTGGACAAGCCGGGCCAGAACACCTTCATCATCACCTGTACCATGGCCCTGTTCGCCATCCTGTTCGGGGTGCGCAACATCCACGCCAATGAACATCATCGCGGGCTGATGACCGCCATTGCCGCGGAAAGTCTGGTGAAGCTGCTGGCGGCCCTGGTGGTGGGCGGCGGGATCGTTTTCGCCGTGGCCGGCGGCCCGTGGGAGATTTTCGATCAGGCGATGGAACGACCGGAACTGCGTGAGATTCTGACCCCGCATCTGGATGGCGGCTGGTGGACCATGACGCTGCTGGCCGCACTCGCCATCATCTGCCTGCCGCGTCAGTTTCATGTGGCAGTGGTGGAAAACACCCATGTCGGGGATATACGTACGGCCTCCTGGCTGTTCCCAGCCTATCTGGTGGGGATCAACCTGTTCGTCATGCCGGTAGCACTGGCGGGGTTGCTGATGTACCCCGATGGCAGCGTCAATGCCGACACGTTCCTGGTGACCATTCCGCTGGAACTGGGGCATCCCGGCATGGCGCTGCTGGCCTTCATCGGCGGCCTGTCGGCCGCCACCAGCATGATCATTGTCGGGGCGGTGGCGCTTTCCACCATGGTCTGCAACGATATCATCGTGCCGGTGCTGATGGCCTATCGCCCGGCCATGAAGCGCTGGCAGGATGATCCCAAGCCCATGCTGCTGACCGTGCGGCGGTTGACCGTGCTGGCCCTGCTGACCATGGCCTATTTCTATTACCTGTTCATCGGCACCACCTTTCCGCTGGCCACCATCGGCACGGTTTCCTTTGCGGGGGTGGCGCAGTTCGCCCCGCCCCTGCTGCTGGGCCTGTTCTTCCGGCGCGTCACCAAGGCCGGCGCCATTGCCGGGCTGGGGGCGGGCTTCATCACCTGGGCCTATACGGTGCTGGTACCCAGTTTTGTGGTGGCTGGGCTGATCCCTGGTTCGATGATGGATGAGGGACTGTTCGGCATCTCCTGGCTGACGCCCGCCGGGCTGGGCGGCATCCATGATCTGGACACGCTGGCCCATGGCGCGCTGGTCAGCCTGGGGCTGAATCTGCTGGCGCTGGTGCTGGTCTCCTTCTTCACCCGACAGTCCGACCTGGAAAAACAGCAGGCGCGGCGCTTTGTGTCCCAGCGCTCCGACGCGCGGGACGGGCGGCAGGCGCCGCGCGGCGCCATCCTGGCCGATTTGCATGAGCTGGCCGCCCGTTATGTCGGCGCCAAACGGGCGGATGCCGTCTTTCTCGACCTGACGCAGCTGTCCAACCCGCGGTCGGACCAGTTCAAGGTAGCGCTGGAAGCCCGCATCGATGAAGAGGCGATCCAGGCCACCGAATGGCTGCTGGCCGGCGCCATTGGCAGCGCCTCGGCCCGTGTGGTTGTGGCCAGCCTGCTGTCTGACCGGCGGCTCTCCCGCTCCGATGCGCGGTCGATCATCGACGAGGCATCACGCGCCATTCTGGACCAGCATATGCTGCTGCGCTCCACCCTGGAGAATGTCGGCAAGGGCATCTGCGCGGTGGACAAGGATTTCCGCCTGCTGCTGTGGAATTACCGGTTCCTGGAGCTGCTGGATGTGCCGGAGGGGTTGATCACTGTCGGCACGCCGCTGGGCCAGCTGGTGGCCTATCTGCAAAGCCGGGGGGAATTCGGGCGCGAGGGTGAGGTGGAAAGCCTGTTCATGCGCCGGCTGGACCCGAAACGCCGCGACCAGGATGACGTGTTCCACCGCACACGGCCCGATGGCACGGTGCTGGAAATCAGTTCCAACCCCATGCCCGACGGCGGGTTCGTCGCCGTCTATAATGACATCACCGACAAGCACCGCGCGGCAGAGGCGTTAAGGGCGGCCAATGAGGGGCTGGAGCGCGGCATCGCCGAACGCACCACCGACCTGGCCGCCGCCAAACAGGAGGCCGACCGCGCCAACCAGGCGAAGACCCGCCTGCTGGCCGCCGTCAGCCACGATCTGTTGCAGCCACTGCACGCCGCCCGCCTGTTCATCTCCGCCGCGCTGGAGCGCGGGCAAGACCCGCTGGTGACCCAGGCGGATGCCGCCCTGCGGTCGGTGGAACAGCTGCTGGGCGATCTGCTGGATGTCACCAAACTGGATACCGGGGTGGTGAAGCCCAACCGCACCGCCGTGATGGTGGACGATATCCTGCGCCCGCTGGCGGAGGAGCTGGGCGTGGTGGCCGACCGGCATGGGCTGCGCCTGCGCCGCGTGCCCTGCCTTGCCAGCGTGGATACCGACGCGGTGCTGCTGCGCCGCATCCTGCAGAATTTCCTGGCCAATGCGCTGCGCTATACGCCCAAGGGCCGCATCCTGCTGGGCTGCCGGCGGGTGGGCGACCATCTGCGGATTGAGGTGTGGGACACCGGCCCCGGCATTCCCCCCGAACGCCAGCGGGAGATTTTCCAGGAATTCCGCCAGCTGGACACCGGCCCTGGCGACCGGGACAAGGGGCTGGGCCTGGGGCTTTCCATTGTGGAGCGCTTTGCCGCCATCCTGGGCCACCGGATAGGCCTGCGCTCCACCGTTGGCAAAGGCAGCTGTTTTTTCGTGGAGGTGCCGCTGGCGACCACCCCGGCGGCGCCAAGCCGCCCCACCAGTGCCGTGCAGGTGACGGGGTTGCAGGGCACGCTGGTGCTGTGTGTGGAAAATGAGCCCGCCATCGCGGAGGCCACCCGCGCCCTGCTGACCGGCTGGGATTGCCAGGTGGTCTGGGGCAAGACGGGGGAGGCCGCCCTGGCCGCCCTGGGCGATGCCAAACCGGATGTGCTGCTGACCGATTTCCATCTGGATCACGGCGCCAGCGGGCTGGACGCCTTGGCGCTGGTGCGCGCCCGCTTTGGCGAGACCCTGCCAGCCGCCGTGGTCACCGCCGACCGCAGCGACGCCGTGCGGGAAGCGGTGACGGCGGTAGGTGCGCGTATCATCTACAAGCCCGTGCGGCCTGGTGCCTTGCGCGCCCTGCTGACCCAGATGACAGCCGAACGGCGGCGACCAGCCGCCTGATCGTCAATTGCCGGGATCAGAAAGACGCTGACGGCAGTGGATCAACGCTGTCATTCAGCAGTTCCAGCAAGATGGGAAAGGCATGGGGGCGATCCAGCAATTCCAGCCCGATCGAGCCATCCTTGCAGTCACCCAGGTGGCGGATCGTTGCCGGCAGATGTGACCAGCTGCCACAATCGGCCCGCAGCACGGTGATATCCACGGCCATGCCCACGGCCAAGCCGGACGCGGGCAGCTCCAACCGGACCCGCAGGCCCCCGAATGACCAATCCAGCAGGCGCGCCGGGTAACCGGCGACCATCAGGAACATGGGCAGCGTCACGGTGCGGGGGTGCAGCCGCCGCTCACAAGGGCTCTCTGGCATACGCATGATGTGATTATTTTGACGCAATTTTGGCCGGCTTGGTAGAAAATTCCGAACCCAAATATTCTGCATAAATAAAGAAAAAGGGCGGTCCGTTGCCGGACCGCCCCTTCCCCTTGTTCTGAACGGATTAGGATCAGAACTGGTAACGCACACCAACCTGGATCTTCCAGACGGAAGCGCGGTTGTTGATCTGTTCCGTCACATCGCGGCCGGTGGAGGTGAAGACATACTGGCCGTTCTGAATCGTGGCCTGCGGGCCGGCGATGGACTGGAAGAACGGCACGCTCTGCTGACGGCCCCAATTCTTGTTGATCAGGTTGGTCAGGTTGATGATGTCCAGCGTGAACTCAGCCTTGTGGCCTTCGATCGGGCTCGGGATTTCCTGGGCCAGCTTGGCATCGACCTGATAGGTCCAGGAGCTTTCAAACGCACCGCGCGGCACGATGCCACCACGATACTTGTCCAGCCCGTTGCGGCTGATATAGGCATCCATATCAGCCGGCTTGATGGAACCGGCAGCGTTCCAGTTCACCAGCGGATCAGTGGCACCGGTCGGCACATACAGGGCCTGACGCGACGTGTTGCCACGGCAGGCCGGATCGCCGAACGGATTGGCCGTGGAGGAGCAGGAGAAGCTGTAGGTGTAGGGCTTGCCGGAGAAGGCCTGACCGAACAGGCTGATCGACGACTTATAGCCATCGAAATATTCGATGCTGTAGGTCGCGTTGGACGTGAAGCGGTGCTTCTGCTCGTACGAGGAAACGCCCAGCAGATCAGAGTTCGGATCGGTGGTTACAAAATTCCCGTAGTTGGAGCTGGCGACAGAGCTGGTGCCCTGGCTGGCATCATCCACATCCTGATAGGCATAGCCCACACCGAAATCGATATTGCCGTAATCCGTCTCCCAATTATTGGAAGCGAACAGCGACAGCACCAGACCCTTACCCTTGTCGGTATTGGTCAACACCAGATCGGAACCGGCCGGACGGGCAACCGTGGCACCGGCAGAATTAACCGTGGTCTGCGCCTTCTGGCTGTAGATCGGGCGGCCATCCGGCGCGGTGCCGGTCTGGACCAGGCGCAGATCCTTGTAGAAGGTCGCGTCCTTGACGCGGGTATAGATCGCCTCAGCCGTGATCAGCCAGTTATCGCCCAGGCCCGGAATATCCAGCTTCTGGTCGACCGCCATGCTGAACTTCCAGGAGGACGGCATCTCGAAGTTCGGGTCAAGCGCATTGACAAAGCCTTCACCCAGTGCCGACAGGCGAGCCACCGCCGCCGTCGGCACCTGACCGGTCACACCGTTCAGCAGACCCGGAATAGCCGCGGTGACCGCATCGCCATTGGTGTCCAGGCTGCGCTGGGTTACGCCGTCATTGCTGTAATTGTTGGACAGCCAGACGGCGGGGCCGACACCGGAGAACAGGCCGGCACCACCACGGAACTTGGTGCTGTCCGTCGCCTCATAGGTGAAGCCCAGGCGCGGCAGCCACAGATCCTTGCCGTCCAGCGTCTCGGTGTTGGAGAAGCCGTAACGGGAAGCGAAATTGGCATTGGCAACGGGCTTGTCGTCACTCTTGTACAGCTCGTAGCGCAGACCGCCCTGCAGCTGGAAGTCCGGGGAGATGTCCCAAGTATCCTGCAGGTAGAAGGAGTGCTGGGTATATTTCCAGCTCGCCGCGGCATCATTGGCGTTGCCCGACACCGCATTGGCGTAGCGGAAGCGGCTGGCCTTGCGGGCCTGGAAATCAGCGATGGAGGCAAATTCCCACTGGCCCAGGGAGCGCTGCAGGAACAGGTTGAAGTAATCGTACTTGTCGTATTCGTAGCCGCCGACGATCTTGTGATCGCCCAGCAGATAGGTACCCTTCAGCTTGGCGCTGTCGGTCGTGGTGGTCAGATAGTTGCTGTGCGAGGACAGGTCCGGCCCGAACACGGCCTGGGTACCGCTGGTGCCCGGCGTGGTGTTGATGCGGAATTCGCCAAAACCCAGGCCGTTCAGCGGGTCGCGCAGCGATTCCACATCCTTGCGGGCCACCTTGACTTCGGTGGAGAAATCGGACGTCCAGTCGGAGAACAGCTGGAACGAGTAGCTGTTCATGATCTGGGTGCGGTTGTAGAAATTCGACTGCAGCGACAGCGTGCGCGGCGTGGCGCTGGTGCTGGAGGTCGCGTCGATGATGTTGTTGCCCTCATTGCGCTGATAGGCAAAGGAGGCACGATGGTCGTCGTTGATATTCCAGTCCAGCTTGGTGAGGATCTTCTCATCCGCTTCCGGCAGGGTGCCGTCCGCCAGACCCAGCGTGTCGTAGCCGTAGACATCCTTAGCGATCTGGCGGATCTGCTCCACCTGCGCGGTGGTGATGCCGGAAACCGGGTTGCCGAGGCCGCTGTCAGACGTACCGTAAATCACCGGGGCTTGGTTACGATACTTCTCATAATTGACGTAGAAGAACACCTTGTCCTGGATCAGCGCGCCGCCCAGCGAACCACCCCAGGTGCGTTCCTTGTAGGGGCTGATCAGGTTACGGCGGCCGCCGCTGCGGTCGCCGGACAGGTTCTCATCGCCATAATAATAATAGAAGGAGCCGTGCGGCGTGTTTTCGCCCGACTTGGTGACGATGTTGATGGTACCGCCCTGGAAGCCGGAATATTCAACGTCGTAAGGGGCGGTCAGAACCGACAGGCCGCCAATGGCTTCAACGGAAAGCGGCGCGCGCTGGGTCGGATAGCCACCACCATTCAGGCCGAAATCGTCGTTCTGCTTCACGCCGTCAACCGTCAGGCTGTTGAAGCGGTTGTTGGAGCCGGCGATCTGGATGGCATTGGAATTGGTGACGTCAACAAAGACCTTGGGGTCGTTGCGGACGATGTCCTTCAGATCGCGGTTGATCGTCGGGGCATTCTCAATCTGCCGCTCGCTGAAGCGGGTGCCGATGCCAACCGTGGTGGGGGCGGAACGCTGCCCGGTGGCAACAATCTCGCCAACGCTCTCACCCAGCGTCAGGTCCAGGGCATAGGGCTCACCCAGCGACACGAACACGCCGTCAACCACCTGCGGCTGGGCGTTGGCGCTGCTGACGGTCACGGTGTAGGGGCCGCCGACGCGCAGACCGGAGGCCTGGAAGCGGCCTTCACTGTTGACGGTCGTAACGGAACGGGTGCCCGACGGGGTATGGACGATTTCAACCTGGGCGCCAACGGCCGGCGCACCGGACGAGGTGGTGATGCTGCCCGTCATCGACGAGGTGGTCTGCTGTGCGAAAGCCGGCACAACCCAGGCAGAAGCAACGGCAATGGCGGCCACGCCGGCGCCAAGCTTCAGGGAACCCAGGTGACGACGCAGCACGGCGGCCGCCTTTTTGTTTGGATTGCTCATTTACAATGCCCCCAATTACCGAGCCATATGGATGGCGCGGACAAGACCAGATGCAGATGACGATTAAGTAACGCATATATTACAGTTCGATGACAACGCAGCTGGAAACTCGCCGTGCGGCGGTCGCGCGGGCTATATCTCGGCCAGCGTATCATTCGCGCCACAGTACCGCAGCGCACAGCGGGCAATAATTGCCAATTTGGCTTGCATCTATGTGTTCGATATTGTCCTTCCTGTTGCAGCGCACCCAACCCGAGGCGCAGCAAGCGCCCAGCATGGAGCAATCCCCGTGATTCGGACCTTCCGTATTGCTGCTCTCACCAGCATCACCTTCCTCAGCCTTGGTGGCACCGCCTGGGCCAATGGCAAGGTGGAGCTGCAGGTTCTGGCCACCACCGATCTGCATATGTATCTGAAGGATTACGATTATTATGCGGATAAACCGGACCCCGCCGTAGGCTTGGTGCGGACGACTCAGCTGATCCGGGCGGCGCGGGCGGAGAACCCCAATACGCTGCTGCTGGATAATGGCGATCTGATCCAGGGTACGCCGATGGGCGACTGGGTGGCGCGCCAGCGCGGCGTCACCAAGGACAAGGTTCATCCGGCCATGGCGGTGATGAACCTGCTGGGCTATGACGCCGCGGTACTGGGCAACCATGAATTCAATTACGGGCTGGACCTGCTGGGCGCCACCTATGCGGGTGCCAGGTTCCCGGTGCTGGCCGGCAATGTGTTCAAGGTGGATGTTGACAGCGACCCGCCCAACGACAAGACGCTGTACCCCGCCTATGTCATCCAGGAACGCAAGCTGGTGGATGCGGAAGGCAAGAGCCAGACCATCAAGGTCGGCCTGCTGGGCCTGCTGACACCACAGATCATGATCTGGGACAAGGACAAGCTGGAAGGCCGTGTCACCACCCGCGACATCGTGGATATGGCGAAAATCTATGTGCCGGAGATGAAGGCCAAGGGGGCGGACGTGGTGATCGTCATGTCCCATGCCGGCATGTCCTTCACCCCGCGCCAAGGCGGGGAAGAAAACGCCTCCAACTATCTGACCGAACTGCCGGGCGTGGATGCCGTCATCACCGGTCACAGCCACCGCGTCTTCCCGTCCAAGGATTATGACGGTTTGCCGGGGGCGGACCTGAAGCGCGGCACCGTGAATGGCAAGCCGCTGGTGATGGCTGGCAGCTATGGCAGCCATCTGGGTGTGATCAAGCTGACGCTGGAAAAGCAGGGCAAGGAATGGAAGGTGGTGGATGGCAGCGGCAGCGCCCGCCCCATCCAGCAGCGCCAGGATGGCAAGACCATCAGCAGCGAACCGGATGCCGAGGTAGCCACCCTGCTGACCCCGGCGCATGACGGCACGCTGGCCTATGTGCGCAGCCCGGTGGGCCGCACCACGGCCCGCATCCATTCCTATTTCTCCTATCTGGGCGACAGCGCCGGGGTGGATCTGGTGGCCAAGGCCCAGCGCGCCTATATCGCGCGGGAACTGGCCAGCACCGATTATGCCAAGCTGCCAATCCTGTCGGCGGTCGCGCCCTTCAAGTCCGGCGGGCGGCCCGGCGTGCATTTCTATACCGACATCCCGGCTGGCGAGGTTGCCATCCGCAACGTCGCCGACCTCTATGTCTATCCCAACCAGCTGGCGGCGGTGAAGCTGACGGGCGCCCAGGTGCGCGACTGGCTGGAAGCGTCATCGCGTGCCCTCTCCGTCATCAACCCGAAATCCAGCGACCCGCAGCCGCTGGTGAACACCCGGGTGCCGGCCTATAATTTCGACATTCTGGACGGCGTCACCTATGCCATCGATCTGACCCAGCCGGAACGGTTTGACCGGGATGGCAAGCTGATCAATCCGGATGCCCACCGCATCGTCAATCTGACCTATCAGGGCAAGCCGGTGACGGATGACCAGCTGTTCATCGTTGCCACCAATACCTATCGCGCCAATGGCGGCGGCACCTTCCCGCATCTGGATGGCAGCAGCATGGTCTATCAGTCGCCGGATACGGTGCAGCAGGCCATTGTTGACTATGTGCGGACCAAGGGCGTGATCGACCCCACCACCGACAATACGTTCAGTTATGTGCCGCTGCCGGCCAATGTCACCATCACCTATGATACAAACCCGCAGGCGCAAGGCCTGCTGGCAGAACAGCCGCGGCTTTCCTATATCGGGCCGGCGGAAGATGGCTTCGCCCGGTTCAAGTTTGACCTGTCAGCCAAGGGTGGGGCGAAATGAGCCGGCCGCGCCTCTATCTGGCGGGGCCAGACGTCTTCCTGCCCGACCCCATGGCCGCTGCGGCGGCCATGAAGGCGATCTGCGCCGAGCTGGGGCTGGAAGGGGTCTTCCCCATCGATGCCGCCCTGGCACCCGCCGCCGGTGAGCCCGGCACCGCCTTCGCCGCCCGCATCCGGCAGGCCAATCTGGACCTGATCCGGGGGGCCGATGGCGTGATCGCCAATTGCAGCCCCTTCCGCGGGCCCTCGGTGGATGATGGTACGGCCTATGAAATGGGCTATGCCACGGCTTTGGGAAAGCCGGTCTTCCCCTGGGCGGGCGATATCCGCCCGCTGCTGCAACGCACCCAGGCACGGCAATATCTGGCCCATGATGGCCGTGTCTGGCGCGATGCCGACCAGATGGAGGTGGAGGAATTCGGCCTGCCGGTGAACCTGATGCTGGTCGACCCGGCCACCGGCCCGGTGGCCGGCAGCTTCGAACGGGCGGCAGAGGCGGCAGCCAACTGGTTCAATCGGGGACTTTAAGGGGAGAGTATCACCCTATGCCTAGGTCCACCGCCCCCTGGAACACGACAGAATAAATGGAAGGTTACCCTTTTGGCAGAGCGACATAGAATGATCGGCCCCTTCCGTATGTCTTTGTGAATGCCACACAACAAGCCGATTCATTAGAACCGGGCGCGTTTAAACGGAAACGCACCCGGTTCTAATATACCCAAGTGCCGAATAAATTCGGCACTTGGGTATATTACGCGGCTTTCACATCCGCCAGGAAGGTGCTGACCACATCCGTCAGCTGGTCGGATTGCTGCTGAACATTGGATGCCACGCCCAGCACCTGGATGGCCGCCGTCCCCGTCTCCCCCGCCGCGGAGCGGACGCAGACGATGGTGGACGACACGTCATGGGTGCCGATGGCCGCCTGCTGCACATTGCGGGCGATTTCCTGCGTGGCTGCCCCCTGTTCCTCAATCGCGGCGGCGATGGCGGCGGAGATTTCATTCACCTTGGCAATGGTGCCGGTGATGGACTGGATGGCCGCCACGGCCTGCTGCGTGGCATCCTGCACCTGCTGCACCTGGCCGCTGATCTCCTCCGTTGCCTTGGCGGTCTGGTTGGCCAGGCTTTTCACCTCACTGGCCACCACGGCAAAGCCCTTGCCGGCCTCCCCTGCCCGCGCCGCCTCGATGGTGGCATTCAGGGCCAGCAGGTTGGTCTGGCCGGCAATATCCTGGATCAGCTGCACCACGGTGCCGATCCGGCCCGCCGCTTCCGACAGGGTGGCAACGGTTTCGTTGGTATGTTCGGCCTTCTCATAGGCTTCGCGGGTCACCAGGGCGCTTTCGGCCACACGCCGGGTGATTTCCTCCAGCGAGGCGGAAAGTTCCTCCGTCGCCGATGCCACCGCCTGCACATTGGCGGATGCCTGCTCCGCCGCGCCGGCAACGGTGACGGACTGGTTGCTGGTCTGCTCCGACAAGGCCGACATGGATTGGGCAGAGGCGCGCATCTGCGTGCTGGCGGCCCCCAGCTGCCCGACCAGGGACTGAACCTGGCTGTCAAAGCCCCGCATCAGTGCCTCCAGCCGCTGGGCGCGCTTCTCCCGCGCTTCCCGCTGGGCGGTCTGTTCCGCCTCCAGGCGGCGGCGTTCCAGACCATTGGTCTTGAAGACCTCCACAGCGCGGGCCATGTCCCCCATCTCGTCACGATGATGGGTGAAGGGCACATCGACCGTCAGGTCGGCATTGGCCAGCCGGCCCATGGTGCCGGTCAGGGCCGCCACCGGGCCGGTAATGGAACGGGCAATAATCCAGGAGACGGCAGCCCCCAGCAGTACCGCCACAATGCCCAGCGCAATGCTGGTGGTGCGGGAATTGTCAATCCCGGCCACGACCTGCGGCCCCAACTGATCCTGGGCCGCCGTCTGCGAGCTGCGCAGCCGCCCGGTCACTTCGGTGAAACGGTCACCGGTCGGCACCAGCCGATCCTGCGTCAGCCGGGTCTGCGACAGCAGCAATTCCTTACTCTGCTTAACCCCAGCCATATAGGCGTTAATGCCCGTGACAATGTCGGTCACCACGGCGCGGCGCGCCGGGATCTGGGCCAGTTCGCCAAAGCTTTTCTCGGCTGCCACCAGGGTTGCCAGCCGTTCATCCAGGGTGGCGGCGGTCTTGTCATCACGTCGGTTCAGCAGGCGCTGCATATCCAGCCGCACCAGCAGATAATCCTGCATCAGCTGGGCCGAACGGCTGCCGGTACGCGTGTCATTCTCGGCGGCAGCCACGTCAATCAAGGCGTCCAGTTTCAGCCGGGTTTCCGGACCGATCTTGTCCAGAACATCCACCGTCAGGCGGTCCATCTCCTGGTCCAGCTTGGTGACCTGCGTGAAGAGGGATTCATAATCAGCAAGAATCCCCTTGGCTTCCCCCAGCATCTTGCGACGCTCCGGGTTGATCACCGCTTGCTCGGCCTGAGCGAGCAATTGTTCCAGTTCACGCAGCAATGTGGCCACGCGGGTGCTGTGCTGTTCCTCTCCCCCCAGCAGGAAGTCCTTCACCGAAGCGCGTACATCATCCGCTTTGGCATCCACCGCCCCCAGCAGGTTTGAATTACGGGCGATCCGCCGATATTCGGTAAAATTGCTGCTGATACCGGACAAGGACCAGATGGATAGCCCGACCATGGCCAGTAGAATGATCATAAGCAGCGCCTGCCCACCGACAATGCGCTGCGACACCTTAAAACGATCAAGTTTCATGAAATTCCCCCGCCCCATTTGCCACACTGGGACCTCTACGCCACACTTAGCGGACACAGAGCGCCAGCACAACCCTTGCATGGATATAAAACTAAACCATTGCATATCGGGGTATACTGACCAGAAGGTTAGGGTGTACTTAAGGCTATTTTAACCTGTTTATGAAAATACGAATTTTTCGATTAAAAATAATGTCTGGAATAAATTATCAAAATGCAAAATAATAGAGCAGATTTAATTAATATAAATTTGCATATGATCAATATCATCAGGCCGCAATAGGCCGGAATACATATCCCACCCCATAGACAACGCTGATCGGCAGTTCCATCCCACAGAATTGCGCGACCTTTCGGCGCAGACGACTGATCAACCCGTCAAGATTGCGTTCATTATAGCGCATGGAAGGACGATCCAGAGCAGCGATCAGATCCTGCCGGGGAATGGCGCTGCCGCGCGCCTTCATCAACTTGGCAATGCAGGCAAATTCCGTTGCCGTCAGTTGTACCTGGGCGCCGTGGGGGCTGGTCAGGCACCAGCTGGTATCCTCCAGCCGCCAATCCGTGACGGGGCGGGCATGGGCGGGCTTAGGAGCAACCGTCACCGTCTCTGACAGGCGGCGCAGCAGGCTGCGCACGTTGGCCTCCACCTCCCGCAGGCTGGCATGTTTGACAAGGTAGATATCGGCACCGCTGGCCAGCCCCGCAACCTTGTCATCCACGCCCCCCATGCCGGTCAGCATGATGATGCCGCAGGAAAGCCCGTACCGGTCACGGATTTCCCGCGCCAAATCAAAGCCATGGCAATCCGGCAGCCCGATATCCAGGATGACCAGATCAAAACGCTGCTGCGCCAGCAGGGCGCGGGCCTCTGCCCCATCGGCGGCCCCGCTGGCGCCATATTGTTTCAGGCAGAGATAATCGATCAGGTCGTTGCGCGGACCGTCGGCATCTTCGACCACCAGGATCTCAGGCATGGGCAAGCTCCCGTTCCGGTTGGGGGGCCGTCCACACTGGCGGGTGCGGCGGCAGGCGCAGGGTGACCAGGGTGCCGCAATTATCCGGGCCGGAATCGTGGCGCATGTCGCCCCCCATCTCGGTCAGAAAGCGGCGAACGATGAAGAGCCCCAACCCGGTCCCGGCCTGGCGGTTGGTGTTGGAGGCACGATAGAAGCGCTGGCCGATGGAAGCGCGTTCCAGCGGCGGAATGCCAATGCCGCGATCTGCGATGGTCAACAGCAGGCCATTGCCGTCGCGGGCCAGGGTGACCAGCACAGGACTGTCAGAAGGGGAATATTTCAGGGCATTTTCCAACAGATTGCGCAGGACGGCGCTGAGCAGGGCCGGATCGACCATCAGGGGCAAGCTGGCCGAAGTGGCGGTCAGCTGCACCCGCGTGGCCGCCCCCATATGGGCCAGCCCTTCCAGCACAGTGCCCAGCAGGGCCGACACGTCCAGCATCTCTGGCCGGGGGCGGACATGCCCCGCCCGCTCCTCATCCATCACCCGTTCAACCAAGCCTCCCACCCGGCGCACCCCATCGCGGATATCCGTCAGCCGGCGCTGGCCGGTGGGGGGCAGTTCCTGGCAGGTCAGCTGCAGCATCTCCGTCGCGCGGTCGATCCCGGCCAGGGGGGTGCGTATCTCATGGGCAACAATGTGCAGCAGCTGGCGATGCTCGGCGTGCAGCTGGCGCTCCGCCGCCAGCGTAGCCGCCAGCTGCTGTTCCAGATGGCGGCGATGCTCCACCTCGTGCGCCAGCTCGGCATTGCGCTGGCGCAGGCTGTGCTGCAGCCGCGCGCCCAACATGGCCAGAAAACAGATGAACCAGAGATGATGGGCAATGGCGGATTCGATCACCGTCCAGGGGAAGAACATGCGCGGGTCAATCACCCCATCCAGACGCAGCGCCAAACGGTAAAGCGACCAGCCATACTGTATCCCCAGATGAATAATAATGGCCGGCAGCAGCGTGTAGCGCAACCAGCCGCAATCCCCCCGCAACCGCCAGAGAACAGGCAGAGCCGAACCAAAACAGATGAGCCCCAGGCTGCCTGCGCAGATGGAGCGCAGCGCGCCATCTGCCGGATTGATCAACAGAGTCGCGGGCCAGTAAATCGCCGTGAAGATAATGCTGAACGGCACCAACCAGCGACGGGGGGGCGCGCCCAGAAAAACCATCACCCCATTCACACACAGGGGCACAGAGGCAGAGATCAGCAATGCCGGAACATAACCCGTCATTCCTGTTAGAAAGCCCGCTGCCGGGTTGTAGAAAATCCCGGCAATCGCCGCCAGGGCCCCCAAGATGAACCCCCCTGCAATCAGGGGAACCCCCGCCAAATGTCGATACGCCCCCCAGATCGCCACCGATATGGCAGCGTTCAGCATGGTCATGATGAACAGCAGGATCAGCAGGGCGTTCATAGCATATAAGACTATGATATCATTGGTGGAAGATTGTCTATGTATATCACTAATTTTTTTATTATAAAGGACAAGATCAAAGAATTTTCAAATTTTAACGTCGAAACATCCCATTTTCGATGCCATTGACTTAGATTAACGCGTTAAAATTATTAATAAGTTTAGAAATGAGACAAAAATTTCTACTTATTTTTCAATTCGCAGAATATTTAGAATACACACAACTATTTGAATGGCATATAAGAAGAAATGCGAGAAAAATCCATTTTTAACCGCAAAACTGATCATTTTTTAATTTTATCCCGGCCGTTAACGCTTCCTTTCTCCAATATCCATTGGTGTATGTCCGGAAATTTCCCTTTTTTCAACGTCTTACGCGATTTTATACTTCTCTCCACCGTCACCCATGCTGCGGCCGGGGTCCAGAATCACAGGCGCTTTGCTCCACGAACTGGACCCCGGCCGCAGCATGGGTGACGGGATTAAAACATTAACATTTTGAAAAATAAGGAAAAAATTTCAGACGGACTCTAGGGTCTGTTGACATTCGGCATAACATTGGGGATTCCCCCGCCGCTGAAATTCTGATTCAAGACTACCAAATGGAGGATAGCCTTGGATCGATCAGTTTTGAGCGACGGACAATGGGAGC
>NZ_FZOI01000016.1 GCF_900188385.1 Azospirillum sp. RU38E | reverse complement strand
CCGGGGGCATGCCCCCGGTCCTGAACGCCCCTCAACCCCAATACCAAACCAGAGGCCTCTACTTATAAACGGTGACAATTAGGGGAGCAGGTCACCCCGACCCGTCGACCCGCCTGTTCAGCGCCAGCAGCATTTCCACCGTGGAAGCCGGTCAATTGCTTACGGGGCTGACCTTGACGGTTGGTGGCGTCAGCGATGGCAACCAGGAAATTTTAACCATCGGTGGGCAGGCAGTCGCCCTGACGGATGGCAACAGTGTCGGTGGCACCGGCAAGCCCACCATTGCGGTTTCCGTCAATAATGGTCTTGCTAGTGTGACCATTCATTTTGCCCAGAGGGTCAGCGCGGCGGACCTCGCCAGTCTGGTCGATGGCATCACCTATGCCAACCAACTGGGCAGTTTTGGCGAGGGGACGCTGACCCTGTCAGTCACCCTGACCGATCAGGCCGGCAATCGCGGTCCGGTCGCGACGGGCATGGCGGCGATTTTGCAGTCAACGCCCGGTCCGATCACGCCGGAACCGGAGTCTTTGATTGACGGGGCCAAGGTGACGGGCAGCACGGATACCCGTCCGGATGGCAGCACCACCACCAAGGTTGTGATTGAGGCGCCCCCCCCTGGCCGTCAGGAAGATCCGACCACACCCAACAGCACGGCCGCCGACATCCCGGTGGTGCGTGAGCAGGTGATCAACCCCCAAACGGGGCAGATGCAAACGGTGACCACGCTGATGGTCAGCGTGCCGAACGGGGTCAGCGTCACCAGCAGCGGTCCGGGCAGCTGCACCGCCCCCGGTCGGTCGCTGCTGGAGCTGTTCAGTGAAATTGAAGCCCGGACTACCACCGATGACAGTTCCCGGACTGATCTCAGTGGTGGTGGGACTGGCTTCCTTTCCAGCGTTGGCGGCGACACCAAGCTGCTGGTGCGCAGCATCGATATTGGCGGTGCAGGCGGTACCACGTCGATTACCGGCAACAGCGCCACCGAAGATCAGCCCATCGCCCTGGTTCTGGACAGCAGCGCTGCGCAGGGGCCCATCACCATTCAATTGGACAATGTGGCTTTTGCGGCCGTCATTGGTGCGTCCACCATCGTCGGGGGTGCCGGATCGCAGGTGGTTTATGGTGATAATGCCAGCCAGACAATGATCCTGGGGCCGGTCGACGATGAGTTACATGGCGGCGGCGGCAACGATACGGTCGCGCCCACCCTGGGCGATGATCGCCTTTTTGGCGATGCCGGCGATGATGTGATGAATGGCGGTGTCGGTGACGATTGGCTGTGGGGCGGTGCCGACAACGACCTGATTGGTGGCGGTGAGGGCAACGACCATGGCTTCGGCGGTACCGGCAATGACACGCTATTCGGTGAGGCCGGAAACGATGTGCTGGCCGGCGACGAGGGTAATGACACGATCGATGGCGGTTCCGGCAACGATACCTTGTTCGGTGGGGACGGCAATGACTGGCTGCATGGTGGCAGCGATGCCGATACACTGTCAGGCGGTGCCGGCGATGACACGGGCCTGGGCGGTCACGGCAATGATACAATATTCGGTGAGGCTGGAAACGACGTACTGTCCGGGGAGGCGGGCAATGACACGCTGATGGGCGGTGCCGGGGATGACCTGATGAATGGCGGTGCCGGGGACGATCTGATCTTTGCCGACGGTGGCAAGGACACGATCTGGGGCGGAGAAGGCCGTGACACCTTCGCCCTGGGAGCCGCCTCCGGTGGTGCGATCATTGCCGATTTCGAAATCGGCAATGATCATCTGGCACTCTACGATAGCAGCGTCAATCTGGGGAGTGTCATCGCCACGGCACGCGTCGTGGATGGCAGCACGCTGCTGGATATGGGTGATGGACAAATCGTCACGATCCTGGGTCGGACCGGCGATGTCGCTAGCTGGTTCTTAGTTCCTGAGGGTGCATGAGCCATGGCCTTCCAGCTGCTGTCGGGTAATTCCCGGCAGCAGCCTGGGGGAGCAGGTCTTCCCAAACAGCGCTGGAGCCTGGATTTCGGGTCGGATGCGTTCAGCCCGGATTTGTCACCGGCTGCTGGCATATTTTCAGATTTATTTTTGATAACAATCACTTATACCAACCCGCCTAAAGGTTGACCTTTAGGCGGGTTGGAGGCCGGCGACTGCCGGCCCGCGCCACATGGCGCGCAAGACAAGCTGCCGGATGGCAGCGCCCGGCGTCTGAGGGAACGAAAAATCTCCCTTGATCGGTCACCATCAAGGGAGATTGGTATTACTTGGCGCGGGCGGCCTGCAGGTTTTCGTCCAGCTTGGCCAGGAAGTCCTGGGTGGTCAGCCACTTCTGTTCCGGCCCGATCAGGGTGGCCAGATCCTTGGTCATGTAGCCATCTTCCACCGTGGCCACGCAGACCTTTTCCAGGGTCTTGGCGAAGTCGACCACGTCGGGGGTGTTGTCGAACTTGCCGCGATAGGTCAGGCCCTGGGTCCAGGCGAAAATGCTGGCGATCGGGTTGGTGGAGGTGGGCTTGCCCTTCTGATGGTCACGGAAGTGACGGGTCACGGTGCCGTGGGCGGCTTCCGCTTCCACCGTCTTGCCATCGGGGGTCATCAGAACGGAGGTCATCAGGCCCAGAGAGCCGAAGCCCTGCGCCACCAGATCGGACTGCACGTCGCCGTCATAGTTCTTGGCGGCCCACAGGAAATTACCGGACCACTTCAGGGCAGACGCCACCATGTCATCGATCAGACGATGTTCATAGGTGATGCCGGCGGCCTGGAACTTGTCGGCGAATTCGGCTTCGTACACTTCCTGGAACAGATCCTTGAAGCGACCGTCATAGGCCTTCAGAATCGTGTTCTTGGTGGACAGGTACACCGGATAGCCGCGCAGCAGGCCGTAATTCATGCAGGCGCGGGCAAAGCCGCGGATGGATTCATCCACGTTGTACATGCCCATGGCAACGCCCGGCCCGTCGAAATCGAACACGGTGTGGCGGATATTGCTGGTGCCGTCAGCGCTGGTGAAGGTGATGGACAGGCGGCCAGCGCCCGGCACCACAAAGTCCGTGGCCTTATACTGGTCACCGAAGGCATGGCGACCGATGACGATCGGCTGGGTCCAGCCGGGCACCAGACGCGGCACGTTCTTGCAGATGATCGGCTCGCGGAAGACGGTGCCGCCCAGAATGTTGCGGATGGTGCCGTTGGGCGACTTCCACATCTGCTTCAGGTTGAATTCCTTCACCCGCGCTTCGTCGGGGGTGATGGTGGCGCATTTCACGCCCACGCCGTAATGCTTGATGGCCTCGGCGGATTCGATGGTGATCTTGTCATCCGTCTTGTCGCGGGCTTCCACGCCCAGATCGTAATACTTCAGATCGACGTCAAGGTACGGCAGAATCAGGCGGTCCTTGATGAACTGCCAGATCACGCGGGTCATTTCGTCGCCGTCGAGTTCCACGATCGGATTGACGACTTTGATCTTCGACATGGAAGCGCTCTCCCAGGGTTCAAGAGGGCGGACCTGTTATCTGGTCCGCCCGGCGGGGGCCAATAAAGCCTATTTGCAATAACGTCGCAACAGCCCCGCAACCGGTAACTTTCGTTCAAGGGGCGGGGCTGGCCTGCGGTATCATCAAATCCGCGCCGTCTGCGCCTCGCGCATCGGGGTCGGCTGCACCGACAATAGCGGCAGGATCGATTCCACGTCATTGACGATCTGATACAGCTGGCTGCTGGCACCCGGCAGGTTGGGTTTGCGCATGAAGCCGGTGGCCTGCATATGGTCCATCAGGGCCAGCAGCGGATCCCAGAAGCCGTTGATATTGACGATGATCACCGGCTTGGCGTGCAATTGCAGCTGACGCCAGGTGATGATCTCGAACATCTCGTCCAGGGTGCCGATGCCGCCCGGCAGCACGATGAAGGCGTCGGAACGCTCCACCATCATGCGCTTGCGGGTATGCATACTGTCGACCACATGCAGCTCGGTCAGGCCGGTATGGTCTACCTCGAACTTCTGGATATGGTCGGGGATGATGCCGATGACACGGCCGCCGGCAGCCAGGGCGGCATCGGCGGTGATTCCCATCAGGCCGACATTGCCGCCGCCATAAACGATCTCCAGCCCGGCGGTGGCCAGCAGATGGCCAGTTTGTTTCGCCGCCTGCTTATAGGCCTCATCCACATAATTTGATGAACCGCAGTAAACGCAGACGGAACGGATATTCGACATGATCAACGCATTTCCCTGACGACGGATACCGGTGATGGGCCCGTAAAAGCTGGTGTTGACGGCAGATGCCGGAATGGATGCTGGCGGCACTCTGTCACGCCATAAAGGATGGGTAAACCCGCAGCTTGTTCCCAATGTGGCTTTCTTGCCTCTTGCGGTTATGGGGCGGTACCAACAAATTGCGGGGGCGGATGTGCTGCGGTGCATCCACTGACCCCCATCCGGGACGCCGCCTTATCCTATGGCGCCGGCCCGGCGCCAGGATGACAGGAGAATCGAATGAAGCGTATTCAGGGCTTGCTGATCGCCGGTTTTGTGGCTGCCGGTGTGCTGTCGGCCGGCGCCGCCGTCGCTGCACAGGACCCGCTGGCCGTGGTTGACGCGCGCAAGGCCGAGCTGAAGAAGGCCGGCGGCGCCATGAAGGCCATCGGTGCTTTCCTGAAAGAGGGCAAGGGCACCGTCGCCGACGTGCAGGCCGGCGCCGCCACCATCGACGGCGTTTCCAAGGCCTTCCCCGGCTGGTGGCCGACCGGCACCGCCATTGGTGTGGGGGAGAGCGAAGCCAAGCCCAACATCTGGGAAAATATGGATGATTTCAAGGCCAAGACCGTGGCGTTCCAGACCGCTTCCGCCGAACTGGTGACGGCTGCTGCGGGTGGTGACAAGGCCGCCATCGGTGCGGCCCTGGGCAAGGTGGGCGGCACCTGCAAGGGCTGCCATGAAACCTACCGCAAGTGAGCCTATGCCGTCCCCCTGCCAGGGCTTCGGCAGGGGGACGGCATAGCCTGCGCAGGCGGCGGTGCTTCACGGCTTCCGCCGCCTTTCGACATGATTCTCCAGTGGGATAAGGCCATGGGCCGGAACAAGGACAAGACCGCTGTTACCCGCAGGGTCGTGGTGTGGGATTTGCCGGTGCGCCTGTTCCATTGGTCGCTGGTGTTCTGTATCGCTGCGGCCTGGTGGTCGGCCGAAAATGATGCCATGGATTGGCACATGCGCTTTGGCTATGCCGTGCTGGCGCTGGTGCTGTTCCGGCTGATCTGGGGGCTGGTGGGCAGCCAGACGGCGCGGTTCAGCCAGTTTGTGCGCGGGCCGGCTGCCATTCTGGCCCATCTGCGGGAACTGGCGGCACCCGGTCGCATGGCGGCCCATGCTGGGCATAATCCGCTGGGGGCGCTGGCGGTGATCGGGCTGCTGACCGTGGTGACTGTGCAGGCTGTGACCGGCCTGTTCACCAGCGACGGCATCATGGTGGACGGGCCCTTGGCGGGGAAGGTCAGTGGCGCAACATCCGCCCTGATGCGCACGATCCACAAAGGCAATTTCAATCTGTTGCTGGCCATTGTCGGCCTGCATATCGCCGCCATCTTGCTGTATGCCGGGTTGAAGCGGCTGGATCTGGTGCGGCCGATGGTGACGGGACGGGCGGCTTTGCCGGCGTCGGAGTCGGCGCCACGGATCGTTTCGCTTTTCCGGGCGTTTATGGTAGCAGCCATAGCGACCGCCGCCATCTGGGCCCTGATCAGCTTTGCCTGATCCAGGGCTTCCCGCATGATTGCGAGAAAGGTTCCACTGCCCGTGAATCGCAAACAGCTTCTGATCCCCGCCGTCATTGTCGCCGTTGCCGCCATCGGCGCGGGGTCCTTCTATCTGCAGGGCCAGCGGGGCGACAAAGCCGCCCCCGGCGCGGCCAAACCGGCGGCAAGCGCCCCGGCGGCGCTGCCTGCCGGCCCCACCTTTGACGTGGTCCGGGTGGAACCGGCGGGCAATGCCGTCATCGCCGGCCGCGCCACACCGGGGCAGAATGTGCGCATCCTGGATGGCGACAAGCTGTTGGGCGCTGTCACGGCCGATGCGCGCGGCGAATGGGTGTTCCTGCCCCCCGATCCGCTGTCGCCGGGCGCGCGTGAATTACGGCTGGAGGCCGTGGGGCCGGATGGCACGGTAACCGCCGGCCTGGGAACGGTGGTGCTGGCGGTGCCGGAGAGCAACCGCGATCTGGCGGGCCGTCGCCAGGATGGCACGGGCGATGCCCTGGCGGTGCTGACCGGTCCGCAGGGTGACAGCCGCGTCTTGCAGAAGCCGCGCGGCGCCGGTGGCGACGGTGCGCCCCGCCCGGCGGGTGAGGTGACGATTGACACCATTGATTACGACCGCGGCGGCCGCGTCACCGTTGGCGGCCAAGCCAAGGCCGGGTCGGAGGTGATGCTCTATGTGGAAAATAACCTCATCGGCCGGATACAGGCCGACGATGCCGGCCGCTGGTCACTGACGCCGGATCGCGGGCTGGAAAATGGCCGCTATAGCCTGCGGGCCGATCAGGTTCTGAATGGCGCCAAGGTTGCCAGCCGGGCAGAGGTGGAGTTCGACAAGAAACCTCTGCCGGAAAATATGGCCGGTAACCGTGCCGTTGTGGTGGTTCCCGGCAATAATCTTTGGACCATCGCCCGCCGCTCTTATGGCGAAGGACCGCGCTATACGATGATCTTCGAGGCGAACCAGGGCCAGATCCGCGATCCGGACCTGATCTATCCTGGCCAGATTTTCATGATGCCGGATAATAAATAGAACGTTTCCGAAAAGAGAAAATCCCCCTGGTCATACGCGCGCCCCTGTCTTATCGTCAGCCGGGTGTCCGTTGACGTAAAGGGGAGGGGCGCTTGCGGCATTTCTGGTTCGTCCTCGGGCTTGTCCTGTGCCTGTTGGGGTTGTTCATGCCCCTGCTGGAGCTGTTCAACCTGATGCCCGACCGGCTGTCGCCCGCGACCGTCCGCCTGGAGCGGGAAGATGGGCAGGTTGCCGCCGTGGTCCGGCATATCCAGACGGGGGAGGATGCGGCCCTGCGCGGTGTGGTGCCGCCCGCCCTTTGGGAACAATTATCCCCCGTTCTGCCCGCCCTGCGCGATGCGCTGCCAGCGGCCCCCGTGGAACAGCGGTTGCTCTCCGCCCATTGGGGGCAAAACCTTGCCATAACTTATGAACTGAAGGGGGCCGATGGACGCCATGCCCTGCTGAATATCGTTTTGGAACGGGGGGAGACGGCGCGTCTTCTGGGAATTCAGGTCAACCCGCTGAAAGCGCCCCTGGCAGAATTGAACCGTTTCCATCTGAACGGCCTCAGCGGGGAGCATTATGTGCTGTTGGCACTGATGCTGGTGATCGCTGCGGTTAAGGTGGTGGCATTGACGCTGATGTGGCGCTGCAAGGTTTTGCGGTTTCGCTGGCTCTGGACCCTTTTTGTCTGTGCCGGCCTGGGGTTGGTGACGATGGATTGGGCGGGCAACCTCAATCTGCATCTGCTGATGGCGGGCATCATGACGGAGGGCTTTCAAAAGCCGGTGCTGTATCTGCCCTGGTCGCTGAAATTCGCCCTGCCGGTGGGGGCGGCCATATTCCTGATCCTGCGGCTGATCTGGCGGGAGGATCAGGCGTTGGCGCAGCCCCTGGCACCGGTAAACACCCCTCTCAGCACGTAAGGAGGGGCGCCCTTTTAACTGCTATAGGCATTCACCCAGCGCGCGCAGATAGGGGCGGGCTTCCTGCAGGAACTGCACGGTTTCATACATCAGGTCGGCCAGGGTCATGGCGCCCTCAACCTCCACCTGCCCCAGCACCAGAATCTTCTGCTTTTCATCGACGATGAATTTGGCGCGGTCCAGCCCGTTGGTGGCCCGCAGCACCGTCATCAGCCGCGCCCGCTTCTGCGGCGATTCGATGGAATAGGGCAGATAGCCCACCTCTGCCCAGATCTGGAACACCGTATGGTCTTGCCGGGGCATCAGGCTGACATGAAACATCAGCCCGTCCAGGAAGAAGTGATGGCGTGAACTGACGCTTTCCCGATTGACGGTGACACCACCGTCATCATCCATGCGCAGTGTACCGGGGGCGATGGGCAAGCCCCTCTCCACCTCATGTACCAGCTTGGCAACCGTCTCAAGCGCCTGTGACAAGGGGACTCTCCCTCTGCCGCCCCCAAATTGGGGGGAACCTGTCCATGGGTGAATTCGATATAGGGGACAAGTCCCCCGGTCCAGTGAATTATCATAACGATAAAGCCCTGGTTTAAAAAGACGAAGCGCAGGCTTCGCCTTCTCCTCATGCGCTGGCATAGTGGCAGAGAATAATTAACCAACCGTTGCATCAGGGAGCGAAGACGAGCGGCCATGGTCACCTACCCCGATCTTACCGATCTGCCGGAGGAGGTGGCGGCGGCCGTGGTGCGGCTGGTACGGCTGGTTAACCAGATGCGTCATCGCTACCCGGACCTAGACCGTTTCGCCCTGTCGGTGGAAAATGATGTTGATCTGCGGGCGGCCGTCATTGTCAGCCGGCATATCGAGAAACATTGCCGGGATTTTGAGCTGCTGCTCTCGCCCTGGGACGGCAGCCGGCTGATGGAGACGATGCAGGCGCAGGGGCGGATGGGGGAGCCATCGCCCCTGCGCCGACGCAAGGATCCGGACTGAACCTGACCGGGCCGCCCTTACTGATCGTCGCCGCCGCTGCGGTCATTGGCGATATCATCGGCCAGTTCCGCCGCCATTTCGGCGAACAGGTCGGCATCGGCCTGCACGCCATTGGCCTCGCAGATGCGCATGAAGACGCGGTAGCCGTGCAGAATCGCCACATCCATGGCCGCCTGATCGCCTTCTTCGCTGTAGCGATCCTTGATGCCCTGTTCTTCCAGCGTGCCGAGCACATCCATCTCGGCGGCTTTCAGGACGGCTTCCATCGCCTGCTTGTGAAGACTGGACATGATATTCCCCGTGAACCAATAGAAACGCGGCCGCGCCCCGTCCCCGGAGCATCGGCCGCCAGCAGATAATCAATAGCAGTTTTGTGACCGTATGACCGCTGAAGGCTTTTCAGTGCAGCTAGGCACTGCCTTCAACGGTTGCCCGGTCAGTGGCGGCGCGGGCCACCCGGACGGCGCGGCGGGCCACCGGCGGGCGGCGGGCCGCCGGCGCGTTCATCCTTGTGACGGAAGGTAATGCGCCCCTTGTTGAGGTCATAGGGGGTCATTTCCACCGTCACCCGGTCACCCGCCAGGGTGCGGATGCGGCTTTTACGCATTTTGCCGGCCGTATAGGCGATGATCTCGTGGCCATTTTCCAGCGTCACGCGAAAACGGCCATCCGGCAGGGCTTCCTGAACGGTGCCCTCAAACTCAATGAACTCTTCTTTGGCCATCTGGCCTCTCCTTGCAACGGCGGCGGCAGCACTGATCGGGCCGCTGCCGCCTGTCTGATCCATGTACAAAGCCAATCGGGGCGCGCAGGCTCCCCGCCTGTGCACCCTTTGCGAAGGGCTTCCATTACGTTGTCCTGGCGCCGGCCTGGGGCCGGACCGCATCAGTTACGCAGGTTGAGCGCGACCGTCTTGCCGGTGCGCCGGTCCTTCTCCACGTCGAACTGCAGCCACTGGCCTTCCTTCAAGGTCGCCAGACCGATGCGCTGAACGGACGAGATATGGACGAAAATATCAGGGCTGCCATCTTCCGGCGTGATGAAGCCATAGCCCTTGATGCTGTTGAACCATTTGACCGTGCCCGCGGGCATTTTTGGCAATCTCCCCTTGAGGTTCCCGACTGTCGGCTACAGCGGGAACGGGGCCGGTTGCCATGCCGGCCGGTCCAGAAGCAGGAACGACGGCGGCAAGATGGCGCTTTGGCCGGCCGAATGCAAGCGGCGGGCCTGTCATGGCACCCATCGGCAGCACCATTCTCCCCCTCAACGGACGCGGGCCGGTGTTGCCACCAGCGGCACCACATTGGCGGCAAGGGTCAGACCGTCCGGCTGGTCCAGATATCCCAGATCGGCATTCATCGCCCAGGAACGGGCGATGTGCAGCAAGGGGATGGTCGGCAATTCCCGCATCACCAGGGTGCTGATCTGGCGGGTCAGGGCGGCGCGTTCCGTCTTGTCCTCCGTTGCCATCGCCCGTTCCACCAGCCCATCCAGTTCAGCGTTGGAATAGCCCTGGGAATTCCCGGCCCCCGTTCCCCGTGCCGAATCACGGGTCGCCAGCGTATCGCGCGTCTGTTGAACCAGATCGCCATCGAACATGACTCGTCCGAGCATCATCATGTCGTAATCGCCCGATTCCAGCAGCCCGGGCAGCGCTTCGGAGGGAACATCGCGGATATCAACCTGGACCCCGGCCAGCCGCAGATAGCGGGCCACCCCATCCGCCACCCGGCGGAAGGTGGGGGGTGTGGTGATTTCTAGTTTCTGCGGCAGGCGGGTGCCCGGCGGCGGGGTGGGCAGTTCCTCCCGCAGGCCGGGATAGGCCGGGTCGTCCGGCGGCAGGGGCTGGAACGCTGGCAAGGCCAGCCCCCCCATCAGCCGGTCCGCCAACCCGCGCCGATCAATGGCGGCAGAAATCGCCTGACGGACGGCGGGATTGTCCAGGCTGACAGCGCCCGTGCGTTTGCGTGTGTTGGGCAGCAGGAACAGGGTACGGCTGATACCACCGGTGACGATTCTGGTATTGGGATGCTGATCGAAGAAGCTGGTACTTTCCAGCGGCGGGCGGTTGATGATGTCCACCTTGCGGCTGATCACCGCCCGCGCCCGCTCCGCCCCCTCAGGAATGGCGATCATTTCCACCCGGTCCCAGGCGGGCGCTTCCCCCCAATATCCTGGATAGCGTTGCAGAACGGCCGAAGTGCCTGCCTTGAACCCGGTCAGGCGATAGGGGCCGCTGCCCGGAACACGCCCGGCATTGAAATCTGCTGCCTTATATTGATTCGTCGGTGGGCAGCCTTCCGCGGCATAATCCCCCCGCCAGCCCGGCGGCGCGCCGATGATGGCCAGACGCGACAACTGGCGGGGCAGGTTGGACATCGGGCTGCGCGTGTCGATCTGCACCCGGTTCTGTCCCACCGCCTGTGTTTTCAGGATATTATAGATCAGCCCCTGCAGCTGGCCTTCCAGACGGGCCAGCCGACAGAAGGTGAAGGCCAGATCTTCCGGTCCCAGCGGATGGCCATCATGGAAGCGCACATCGCTGCGCAGGGTAAAGCTCCAGCGGGTCGGCCCTTCGCGTCGCCATTCCTGCGCCAGAACGGGTTTGATCCGGTCGTCGCCATCCCACATCACCAGCGGTTCGAAGATATGGAAGGCCAGCGTATGACTGGAGGGGGCGGCGATGGCGTGTGGATCGGCGCTGGCCGCAACAAAATCCAAACCAATGCGCAGAGATGTCTCTGCGCTGGTGCCAAAGGCGGGCAATGCGGACAAAAGGCTGATGAAGACCAGCAGAAGCTGGTCTATACGGCTGGTCTTTCCTGGCATGGCCGGATATTGCGTCCTCCCCATTTGCGATCATGACTTGTATTGGGGCGCTGTGCCAGTGACGTAAACGTTAACCGCTGGTGCCAAACAGGTCCGGCCCATTTTCCGTTGCTGCCATCATGTCGGCCGGATCGGGCGCATGGGGATCGCCGGCGGCCGTCTGACAACCCAGATGCGGCAGGGCGATGGCCCGCATCCCGCCCAGCAGGGTCCGCTGCACGATGACGCCGCGCTGTTCCATATAGGAGAGCAGGCGGCGTGCCCGGCCGGGGGAGCGGCTGCCGCAGGCCCGCGCCACCTCTGCATCCGACGGGCAGGGCGCCTTGGCGATGGCGGCGCGGGCCAGCAGCAGGAAAACCCCCTGCATATCCTCGGGCAGGCCGGATGCCGCCTGCTCCGCCTGGGCCCATTCCGGCTGGTCGGTGCTGCCGGCATCCACCCCGGCGCGGATCACCGACAGGCGGCGGCGGAAGCCCGGCATATCCAGCGCTTCACCGCGCAGCCGGTGGATACGGCAGCGGACCAGGAAATCCTGATACAGCACGGCATCGGTGCGGAAGGCGGCTTCCGGATCGGCCAGCACCTCGCGCAGCACCTCATCCAGTTTCTGCTCCATCTCCTCCGCCGACAGGGCGGGCGGTTCCGGGTTGGCGGCGGCATTGGCGGCCATTTCCGCCTGGCGCTGCCCGGCCAGCCGCAGGGCGGCATTGATGTCGGGGGCGGCCTGCGGCGGCGGGCGTTTTGCCACCGGCATGGGCGTCGGGGCAAATAGCTCATCCGCCGTCGGGGTCAGGATCAGGTCGCGGGCATCGGCGGGCGGCTGATCGGGCAGGGGCATCAGCTTGGGGCTGCCGCCCCGTCCCGCCGTTTCCACCACCCCGATTCGCACCGGCAGCGGCCGGCGTGACATCGCCGGGCCCAGGGCCACGAAATGGCCGCGCTGCAGGTCGCGGAACATTTCCGCCTGCCGGCGTTCCATGCCCAGCAGGTCGGCGGCGCGCGCCATGTCGATATCCAGGAAGGTGCGGCCCATCAGGAAGTTACTGGCCTCCGCCGCCACATTCTTGGCCAGCTTGGCCAGACGCTGGGTGGCGATGATGCCGGCCAGCCCGCGCTTGCGGCCACGGCACATCAGGTTGGTCATGGCGCCCAGGCTGACCTTGCGCGCCTCGTCCGACACCTCACCGGCGGCGGCGGGCGCGAATAGCTGCGCCTCGTCCACCACCACCAGCATCGGATACCAGTAATCGCGCTCCGCATCGAACAGTCCGCCCAGGAAGGCGGCGGCCAGACGCATCTGCGCCTCAATATCCGCCCCCTCCAGGCTCAGCACCACGGAAACGCGGTGCTGGCGCACGCGGGCGGCCACACGCTGAAGCGAGACTTCCGTATGGTCGGCGGCCTCCACCACCACATGGCCGTATTTGTCGGCCAGGGTGACGAAATCCCCTTCCGGATCAATGACGCATTGCTGCACCCAGGGCGCGCTCTGTTCCAGCAGACGGCGCAGCAGGTGCGACTTGCCGGAACCGGAATTGCCCTGCACCAGCAGGCGGGTGGCCAGCAATTCCTCCAGGTCGAGCAGTGCCGGGCGGTTTTCCGCCGTCAAACCCATGTCGATGCCGACCTGCATCCGCCCATCACTCCGTCAGTTCCGTTCGAAGCAGCCTTCTATAGCGCAGGAAGGCCGCTGACGGGGAGGGGGCGTTGGGGGGAGGGGGCGGGGGGCAGGGTTGTGCCGGCCATGGGGGCAGGGCGGTGGCGCGCCTATCCGAAGCTTTGCACCAGACTGCCCACCAGCAGATACCAGCCATCGATCAGCACAAAGAAGATCAGCTTGAAGGGCAGGGCGATCATGGCCGGTGGCAGCATCATCATGCCCATCGACATCAGCACCGACGACACCACCATGTCGATGATCAGGAAGGGCACGAAGATCAGAAAACCGATCTCGAATGACCGTTTCAGCTCCGTCAGCATGAAGGCGGGGATCAGCACATGGATGGGGACATCCTTCGGCTCCGCCACCGGCGGGGTCTTGGAAATATCCATGAAAAGCTGCAGATCGCGCTCGCGCACATGGCTGGTCATGAAGGCATGGAACGGCTCGATGGCGCGCTTGAACGCCGTCATCTCGTCCACCTCCTCATTCATCAGCGGCACGATGCCGTTCTGATAGGAGGCCTGCAAGGTGGGTGCCATGATGAAGAAGGTGAGGAACATGGCCAGGCTGACCAGCACCTGATTGGGCGGCACCTGCATCGTGCCCATGGCGGAACGCAGGAAGCTCAGCACAATGGTGATGCGCACAAAACAGGTCATCATGATCAGGATGCTGGGCGCCAGTGACAGCACCGTCAGCAGAGCGACGAACTGGATGATGCGGCCGGTGCTGCTGGGCCCGTCACCCATATCCAGCGAGAAGCTTTGTGCCGCCGCTGGCAGTACCGCCAGCAACAGCGCGGGCAGCGCCAGGGCCAGCCCGCGCAGCCAGCCGGGCATCGTTGTGAAAAGACTCATGGCTTGTCCCCCTGGCTGCGTTTCAGCAGTGACAGGAAGCTGGGGGCCGGGGCGGGGGCCGGTGCATCGGCAATAACGGGCGGGCTGATGCCCGTCTCCACCACCCGGTCATCCCCCATGCCCAGCAACAGCAGATGTTCCACCCCGTCGCGCTTCACTAGCACCAGCCGGCGGCGCGCATCCAGGGGCAGCACCTCCACCACGCCCAGCCGGCGGGCCGCACCCCGGCGCTGCACCGGCAGGCCGGCATTGGGGCCGAAGCGCCGCAGCAGGAAACCGAACAGCCCGATCAGCGCCAGCACGAAGACCAGGGCCGCGACAAAACGGATGTAACTATCCCCGCCCATGCTCAACCTTCCTCGCTGCGGCGATAGGCGGCGGCGGCGCGAATGCGGGTGGAATGGGTTTCCGTACCTCCCAGCTTGTCGCCATGCACTTCCCGCAGGGCGGTGGAAAGCTGTTCCAGTGCCAGCATCACCTGTTCCAGCTGTGGCAACAGCGCGCGGGCCTGTTCGGGCGGCAGGCCCAGGGCGGCATCCAGAATCGGCTTCACCTCCCGCTCCAGCCCGGCCAGATCCACCATGTCGCCATTGCGCACATTGGCGGTGCTGGCCGTCAGCAGGGCATCCAGGCTGGCCAGCGTGTCGGCGATATCGGCGGCGGCAGGGGGCAGGGGTATGGTCATGGCTGCGGTCTTACAGGATCGTCGGGGCCGGTGGAAGGGCCGGCCGCAGCCGGCCCGCCATTGGCGCGGTAAACATAGGCAAGAATTTCCGCCACGGCGGCAATCGCCTCAATGGGGATTTCGCTTTCCACATCCACAGCGGCAAGAATTTCCGCCAGATCGGCATCGGTGCGCACCTTCACCCCATGGGCAAAGGCCAGTTCCAATATCTGTTCCGCCACCGCGCCATGACCGCTGGCCACAATGCGCGGCAGGGCCGGATCGCCCGCTTGATGGCGCAGGGCGACGGCGACCTGTCGTTTCTGCCTGGGTTCTTCGGTATCGGCCAAAGGCAAGCTTCCCGGCAAGGGAGGGCGAAAAGGATACAGAGCCAACAGGATAACAGAATGGCCGGCCCCGCGACAGGCCGGCCAGCGGCATTTGCGCTTTATTAACCGTGGGGTTGGAGTATGGTGATGAGATGAGGTGTGAAGGGTGCCAACCCCTTGCCCCCATCGGTCGGCATATGAAGATGCGGCCAGCCTGCCAGAATGGCGCGTTTTTTGCTTTCTATTCTGTCAGGCATATGATGTCCGGCCCGCTGGGCCGATGATGGGGATTGGATCATGGATCTGGGCGATACCGGCTTGTTCCGCATGATGAACGACAAGATGGCCTGGCATAACCAGCGCCAGGAGGTTTTGTCGCAGAATGTGGCCAATGCCGACACGCCGCATTTCCAGGCCAGCGACCTGACCGCTTTCGACTTCAAGAAGCAACTGCGTGCGCATCAGCAAATGGGGCTGGCTGGCAGCAAGCAGGGGCATCTGGCCAGCACATTGCCGCAGCAGGGGCCGTTCCAGGCCGATAAGGAACGCACCCCTTATGAAACGGCGCCCGATGGCAATGGCGTGGTGCTGGAAGAACAGATGTTGAAGATCGGCCAGAACGCGCTGGAATACCAGACGGTGACCAATCTTTACCGCAAGCAGGTGGGGATGCTGCGCACCGCCATGACGGCGCCGCGCTGATCGGCCTGACGCGATAGGGGAGGGATAAGATGGACCTGATGAATTCCATGGCCTTGTCGGCCGCCGGCATGAAGGTGCAGGGCACGCGCCTGCGCATCATTTCCGAAAATCTGGCCAATGCCAATTCCACCGCCCCCTCGCCGGGTGACCTGCCCTATCGCCGCAAGGTGGTGCTGTTCCAGAATGCGCTGGACAAGGAAATCGGGGTTGAAAAGGTCAAGGTGAAGAAGATCGATGTGGATCGCAGCGACTTTCCCCGTCGCTATGATCCCGGTCACCCGTCTGCCGATGCCGATGGCTATGTGCTGACGCCCAACGTCAATTCGCTGATCGAGGCATCGGACATGCGGGAGGCCCAGCGTTCTTATGAGGCCAATCTCAATACCATCGACGCCACGCGCCAGATGATCATGCGTACCGTCGACCTGCTGCGCGCCAACTGATTTCCCTCCCTGAACGGCCGGGCGGCCCCATGGTTGCCCATGCTCGTTAGAAAGCCGGATCACCGCCATGGCCATTCCCTTCTCCAACGCCGCTGCCGCCTATGCCAATGCCGCCCAGCGCGGGCTGACCGCCCCCGGTGGCTCCGCCAAGGCCGGCAATGCGGACGGCGCCTCCTTCGGGGATGCCTTGAAGGAGGCGGTGGAGACATCCATCAACACCATGCACAAGGGCGAGGACATGACCGCCAAGGGCGTGGTGGGCAAGGCTGATCTGGCCGATGTGGTCAGCGCCGTGACCAATGCCGAAATGACGTTGCAGGCGGTGGTCAATGTGCGCGACAAGGTGATCTCCGCCTATCAGGAAATCCTGCGTATGCCGATGTGACGGCGGGCCTGTTGCCGGCGGTGCGGTACAAGGGGAAGGAACCGCCGGCATGACCGAGGCGGAAGCCATTGACATTGTGCGTGATGCGCTTTTTGTCACCATCATCGTCAGTCTGCCGCTGATGGCGATTGCCCTGGTGGTGGGCTTGGCCATTTCGCTGTTCCAGGCGCTGACCCAGCTGCAGGAACAGACGCTAACCTTTGTGCCGAAAATCCTGATCATGTTCGTCGCCATGGTCTTTCTGCTGCCTTTCATGCATGGGCATCTGAAGGTCTTCACCGAAGGGCTGATGGACAAGATCATTGCCGTTGGTACGGCCCGCGATGGGGATGATGGCTGATGCAGCTTGACCAGCTGATCGCCGGCTCGCTGTTTGCCTTTCTGATGGTGTTCATGCGGGTCGGTGCCGCCATGCTGGTGATGCCGGGCTTTGGGGAGCCGTTTGTCTCCGCCCGCATCCGGCTGCTGTTCGCGCTTGGCGTCTCCTATCTGCTGATGCCGGTGCTGCTTTCTTCGATGCCGCCGCGTCCCGCCACGGTGGGCGGGATGCTGACCCTGATCCTGGCGGAAACACTGACCGGGCTGTTTTTGGGCACCATTGCCCGCCTGTTGATGTCATCGCTGGAAACGGCGGGGATGCTGATCGCCAATCAGGTGGGCCTGTCGGCGGCGCAGAGCTTCAACCCGGCCCAGGCCACGTCCGGCAATGCGCTTTCGTCGCTGCTGTCCATGCTGGCGCTGGTGCTGATCTTCGCCACCGACCTGCACCATATGCTGCTGCTGGCTGTGGTGGACAGCTATACGCTGTTCGCGCCGGGTGTCTGGCTGCCGGTGGATGATGCCGCCCAGCATATGACGCGGGTGATGGCGGATAGTTTTCTGATTGGGATGCAGTTGGCGGCCCCCTTCACGGTGATCGGCCTGCTGTTCTATCTTGGGCTGGGGCTGATCGCCCGTCTGGTGCCACAGATCCAGGTCTTCTTCGTGGGGATGCCCTTGCAGATTATTTTCGGCATGTTGTTGCTGGGGCTCAGCCTCAGCGGCCTGATGGTGTTCTGGCTGGCCCGGTTCGAGGGCCACCTGATCAACATCCTGCAGCCGTGAGCCGGGGAGGGACGCCATGGCCGAGGATCAGGATGATGACAGCAAAACCGAAGAACCAAGCAGTAAGCGCCTGGCCGATGCGCGTGAAAAAGGCCAGGTGCCGAAATCCCAGGAATTCAGCCATCTGTTCGTGCTGGGGGCCAGCCTGGGCCTGATCCTGTTGATCCTGCCCTGGTCGTTCCGGCGCATCGATGCCTCGCTGCTGCCCTTCATTGAACAGCCCCACGCCATCCCCATGGATGGCGGCACGCTGGAACTGATCCTGCGCGATCTGGCCATGAGTGTGGTGGGGGCACTGGCGGTGCCGCTGCTGCTGTTGATGGTTGCGGGCGTTCTGGCCTCCGTGGTGCAGGTGGGATTCCTGGTCACCACGGAGAAATTCCTGCAATTCGATTTCAGCCGCATCAACCCGCTGACAGCCCTGGGCCAGAAATTCTCCATGAAGAATCTGGTGGAGTTTCTGAAGGCGCTGGCGAAACTGGTGATTGTCGGCATTGTCGTCTTTGTCATGCTCCGCCCCCTCTGGCATTCGGTCGATCATTTCATCGCCATGTCGATGATCGATATTGTGCGGGAGACCCAATCGCTGGCGGCCCGCATCATTTTTGCCGTGCTGCTGGTGCTGCTGGTGCTGGGCGGGGCCGATTATCTGTACCAGCGCTATACGTTCATGCAGCAGATGCGCATGACCAAGCAGGAAGTGAAGGACGAGTTCAAGCAGGCGGAAGGCGATCCGCTGATCAAGGGCAAGATCCGCCAGCTGCGCATGGAACGCGCCCGCAACCGCATGATGGGCAATATTCCCACCGCCGACGTGGTGGTCACCAACCCCACCCATTACGCGGTCGCCCTGAAATATGACCCCGCTGCCATGGGGGCGCCGACGGTGGTGGCCAAGGGGGTGGATCATCTGGCCATGCGAATCCGCGAACTGGCGGAAGAACATGATGTACCGCTGATCGCCAACCCGGCCTTGGCTCGCGCGCTCTATGCCACGGCAGAAGTCAATGAGGAGATCCCCGCCGACCATTACAAGGCGGTGGCGCAGATCATCTCCTACGTGTTCAAAATGAAGCGCAAACCCCTGCCGGGCTGACACACAGTTGCGATGCGTTCGCCTCATCGCAACTGTGTACGGCGGCGACTGCCGCCGCGCGGCCTGTGCCGCGTGAAGCCAAGCCGACGGATGTCGGCGCCGGCGCTTGAGGGCATTGCTCAGAACCTATAGGTTCTGAGCAATGCAAATGAGTTAAGCCTTGGCACCCTTGTCAGGAAGAATGCAGACGTGAGCAGGCGTGCCAGAAAATTCGCCCTCCCCACCGATATGCCCCCGGCGCGGCTGGTGGGCGGCGGCTTGACGCTGCTGGTGCTGGCCGGGGTGGCGGGGCTGCTGCTGATGGGCCGGGTGGAAGGACCGCCGCCGGCGGAATGGCCGGGGGGGCTGCGGGCTGGGCTGCTGATCTGGACCTTTTCCGCCCTGCTGGTATTTGGTGGGCTGGTGCTGGGGCGGATGCTGCTGGCCAGCATTGCGACGACGCAGGCGCAGCGGCGCTTATTTTCCCGCACGCTGGAGGCCTGCCCGCTGCCACAGCTGCTGACGGGGCCGGATGAACGGGCATTGGCCTATAACCCGGCTTTCCGTGATCTGGCCCGGCCGGGTAAGACACCGCCGCTGACGGCGCTTGCCAGCCGCAGCCCCAGCCCAACCGCCGGGGTGGAACTGACCCGGCTGGCCGCCGCCGCCGCGCGCGGGATGGCGGGGGGGGTGACGCTGTCCTTTCCGGATGCCGCGTCAGGCCAGCTGGTGTCTCACCGCGTTTCCGCCCGGCCGGTGGAGGGGTTTGCCGGTCATATCCTCTGGCTGGTCCATCCCGCCCCGCTGACTCTGGCAGAGCCGACGCCGGTATCGCCCCCGCCCCTGGCCGTCGATTCCGCCCTGGCGCAGCTGGAACGTCGGTTTCAGCGGCTGTTTGACTATGCGCCCATCGGCATCGTGCTGCTGGATGCAGATTTGCGGGTGACGGAGTGCAATGACACGGTGCTGGCCCTGGCCGGCATCCCAATGGCAGAGGTGGCGGGCCGGTCCGTCGGCCTGCTGTTCCAGCGGGAAAAGCGCGCCGACTCCCAGGCCCGCCTGCTGGCCCTGCGCGATGGGCGGGATGGGGAGGTGCCGTTCGAGGTCCAGCTTCGCGGGGCGCCGGGCCCGGTGGTGCAGGTCTATGCACGTCCGGTGGAGGGGGAGGCGGCGGGCGATTGCGGGCTGGTACTGCATATCGTTGACATGACCAGGCAAAAAAGCTTGGAGGCGCAGTTCGTCCAGTCCCAAAAAATGCAGGCCATCGGCCAGCTGGCCGGCGGGGTGGCGCATGATTTCAACAATCTGCTGACCGCGATGATCGGCTTCTGTGACCTGCTGCTGCTGCGGCACAAGCCGGGCGACACCTCCTTCACCGACATCATGCAGATCAAGCAGAATGCCAACCGGGCCGCCAATCTGGTGCGCCAACTGCTGGCCTTCTCCCGCCAGCAGACCTTGCAGCCGCGCGTGCTGTCGGTCACCGATGTGCTGGCGGAGCTGTCCAATCTGCTGCGCCGGCTGATTGGTGAGAATATTGAGCTGCGGATGCTGCATGGCCGTGACCTGGGGTTGGTCAAGGTGGATCAGGGTCAGCTGGAGCAGGTGATCATCAATCTCTGCGTCAATGCCCGCGACGCCATGCAGGCGGTGGGCGGTGGCAAGCTGACCATCGTTACCTCCAATCTGGCGCTGGGCGAGCCTGTGAGACGGGCAGCGGATCTGGTGCCTGCCGGCGATTATGTGGTGATCGAGGTGCTGGATACCGGTATCGGCATTCCGCCGGAAAATCTCGAGCGGATATTCGAACCCTTCTTCTCCACCAAGGAGGTCGGGTCCGGCACGGGGCTGGGCCTGTCCACAGTCTATGGCATTGTCCGCCAGACCGGCGGCTTCGTCTTTGTCGACAGTGCGCCGGGGGACGGCGCCAAGTTCAGCATCTATCTGCCCCGCTTCAACGAGGCCGATGCGACGGTCAGCGTTGAAAAGCAGGAGCGCGGCAGCTCCGACCTGACCGGCATGGGCTCCATCCTGCTGGTGGAAGATGAGGATGCCGTGCGCATTTTCGCGGCCCGCGCCCTGCGGAACAAGGGCTATCACGTCATCGAGGCGAAATGCGGGGAGGCCGCACTGGGACTGTTATCGGCAGACAATCCCCCGGCGGTCGATCTGATCGTGACCGATGTGGTGATGCCGCAAATGGATGGACCCACCATGATCCGGGCCGTGCGGGAAACCATGCCTGACGTAAAGGTAATCTTCATTTCCGGCTACGCTGAGGAACGGTTCCGCAGCACTTTGGGCAATGATGAGAAGGCGGAGTTCCTGCCCAAGCCCTTCAGCCTGAAACAACTGGCGGCCAAGGTGAAGGAAGTGATGGAGGTCGATTGATCCCAACCCGCCGATGATTGGCCCTTTGGCACGCTGCAAGTCGCGGCCAACTGGCTGTGGGACCATGACATCTTCCCGGAGGGGCGATGATCAGGCTGGATTTTGTTTTCACGCCAACGCCGGGTGGGGGAAACGGCGCCAGTGGTTTGCTGCGCCCGAGCGCCGCGTCGCTCATGCCGCTGGTATGATGTCCGCCGACGCCCACAGCTCGACACGGATATAATGTTAGCAAAAAAAGCTGCGGCATATTGCTATGCCGCAGCGTCACGCAGACGTCCTGTTAAGTCAGGCCGTTAAAAGCTCTTAGTCAGCGTTATGTAAACACGGCGGCCGACAAAATCATACCCGCTATAGAGCGGAGAATTGCCAACGCGATTGTAAGAGACCTTGTCCCCGACCAGACCGGAGGAGATCTTAGGCGGCTCGCGGTCAAAGATGTTCCGGATACCGGTGACCACACTCCAGTCGTCAGCCTTATACTGGACAGAGAAGTGATGCAGATCGTAATCGCCAACCTTGGCAATATACGGATCTGTCGCCGGATCGATTTCCAGCAGCTCGTTGCTGTTGGTGCCGGAAATCCATTCGAACCCGTAACGGAAGCTCCATTCATCAACGCGGTAGGTCAGATCACCCGTCAGGGAGTATTTCGGCGTGTTCAGCGTGCCATTATATTCCGTGAAGGGCTCATCGGGGAAGGTCTTGCCCTTCTGATCGATGAACTGGGTCAGCGTTGCATTCAGCGTTGCCGTCCCGGGGCCAACCTCGTTGGCGTAGCGGATCGTATAGTCGATCCCCTTAGTAAGGGCCGACGCGATATTGGTGTAGCTGTCCGACACGATCAGACGGTTTGTCCCGGCTTCACGCGAGGAAATCAGACGGCACAAACCGCCGGCTCCACGGAAACCAGAGGATTCGTAGCAGCGAGTCAGGATCTCCGTGCCGCCGATGCGCTCGACGCCATTATCGATCTTGATCTTGAAGTAATCTACGGCGAGCGAGAGATCACCCAGTTCCGGGGCCAGCTCAGGCTGGATGATCGTGCCGATGGTCAGGTTCTTTGAGGTTTCAGCTTCCAATCCCGAGGCAGCCCCACCCTTGGAATCGACCTGAATCCCGCTGGTGGCCTGGAAGTCCGGTCCCAAACCTTCAGCCGCGCAATTTGCCCGCAAGGCCGCACTCTTGCCGGCTGCACCGTAATTGTTGCAAGGATCGGTTTGCGAGCTGAGGAAGCCGGAAGTGGCGCCCTGGAATTGCTCAAACAGCGCAGGTGCGCGGAAGGAGGTGCCATAAGACGAACGAAGTGACAGCCAGCCTGTCGGTGCATAAACACCGCCAACCTTGTAGGTCCAGTCCGAACCGTAGGAATCGTAACGGGTATAACGGCCGGAACCGCTGAAGGTTAGCTCCTCGACCATCGGCAGATTGGCCAGTACCGGAACCTCAACTTCGCCGAACACCTCGTAGACGGAGTCATCGCCACGCGTGGGAGCAGAGGAGGTGAGGTTGAACAGATTGCTCAGCTGGCTGTTGATATCTGGCGTATCGTCGATTTTCGCTTCACGATATTCCGCGCCGAAAGAACCCTGCACCTTGCCGGCCGGAAGCTCGAAAAGCGGGCCGTCCAGGTTAATGGAAGCAACCTTTTCATCATACTTGGTATGGCCCAGAACGCGCTGGAACACATAATTGGACCAGTCCTGCGGCAGATTGCCACCGATGGTCGCGCTGTTCAGCACGGGGGCCGGGATGCAGCCCAGAGCGGGGTTGGCAATGTTCGCGGCGCAGGTAACGCCGGCGCCATTGGCCCCCGGGCGCACCAGGGCTGCATTGAAGCCCGTCGGGGCGGCGACGACGTTGAGTGTTTGGGCCAACCGGTCGGTCAGGAAGGACTGCTGCTCATAGGTCGCGTCGGACTTGGAGTAGCTGAACGACAGATCATAGCGCCAGCCCGCCAGCGGGGTGAAGTCACCACGGATACCGGCGTTGGCCTTGTAGAAATCGACCGTCTGCTCGCTGCGATCATTGCCGAAGCCGATGAAAGCGCGCACACCGACCGGCGAGGTTCCGGTCAGATTGGTGGGAACGGACGAGAAGGTCGAGCCCTGCAGATTTGCCGGGATGAGGGGGCTGCCCTTGATATAATCCAGCGACAGCTGCCGATAGCCAACCTGCGACGATTCGCGACGGTTGTATAACAGCTCGCTATAGATTTCGGCTTCGCCCAGGATGTCCGTCTGATAGGAGCCCTGACCAAAGGCGGTGTAGGTCTTGGCCGGGGAGATCAGCGAGCGCTGCAATGTCCGCGGGTCGAAGGTATCGCGCACATTCAGATTGTTCGCGCCGCCGCCGACACCTTCAAAACCAACCAGACCGGTGCCGATGGCCGAGTTGGGGCGCCAACGGTTAAAGCTGCTGCCCACCGAACCCGGTGCGCCAACGCCTGCCTGCGTGTTGGTACCAATGGTATTGATCGTCACACCGTTGGAGCCGGTGCCGGTGATCGGGTAGCATTTCGGCTTGCCCGTCATCGGATCGATATAATCGGTCGTCTTTCCGGTGGTCGGATCAAAGCGATAATCCAGATTGCAGCGGGTCCAATCGCGATCAGCCAATGTCAGGTCACGACGCTCATAATATTCCAATGAGCCGGCCACTTTCCAACGATCGCCACTGGTACCGCCGACAATGGACGAGCGGATTTCTTCGCCACCATCTTCCAGGGGGCGGTTGTAACGGCCTTCAACGGTCACGCCTTCGACATTTTGCAAGGTGACGACGTTGATAACGCCGGCGATCGCGTCCGAACCATAAATGGAGGAAGCGCCGTCGCGCAGCACTTCAACGCGCTCAACCATGGCGTTGGGTAGCACATTCAGGTCAGCGGACCCGATGGCACCGCGCGTGCCAGCAGGGGCCACGCGACGCCCGTTGATCATGACCAGGGTCCGTCCGGTGCCCATGCCACGCAGCGAGACGGTATTGGCGCCAGGGCCACCCTCGGTGACAAAGCCGCCATAGGCATTATTGATCTGTCCCGAGCCGTTGGTGATGCCCGCATTCTGCAGCATCTCAGCAGTGGAGGTCATCCCTGCCAGTACGCTGTCTTCACGGCTGATCACCTGGATGGGCGACGGTGAATTGAAGGTGTCGCGGCGGATGCGCGATCCAACAACCACGATTTCCGATACTTGGTCGGCGCTTGCATTCTGAGCGAAGGCAGGCGCTTCGATCATCCCCACGCTTCCCAGAGCCACGCCAAGCAGTAGTGCGCCACGCAGTGAGTGGCTACGATTGCCTATCTTTTTCATTGTCCGTCTTTCTTTTCTTTTCGTAACGGGCCCCGCAAGAGGCCCAAAATTACCATGCCTTGGAATTCAGCCATCTCATTTGCAGTGACGCAACCATATCGTCACAAAAGCGGAAAACTCGTAACGCGCTGTTGCCAATGAAACACAGTAGGAGAAAACCATGAAATATAAGAATATCGTTGGTTTTAATTTTGTATGTTAATTTCATTCATCGCAGCAGTTGTATTATTTTCTCAAAAAACTCAACTCAAAAAGAACTGCATCTATTTTTTCCGCCTGTAGAGGTTTTTTATATGATTACATAAAATAAAAACGCCTTTTCAGATAGACTTTAAAATTTATAAAAGCAGTTTCATTTGTTTCTGCATGAGCAACTGTGCACGAATAAAAAGGCGGCTTGGCAATTCAATTTGCCAAGCCGCCATCACCATAGACCGAACTTCCCCGTTGAGGATAATCACCGGGCGCGCATTGCAGCGCGAAGCAATCAGCCTTCAGCCTGACGCTTCATCCAGCCTTCCATCCACTTGATATCGTAATCACCATTGATGAAATCCTGCTCGGCGATGATACGCTGATGCAGGGGGATGGAGGTATCCACCCCGGTGATGACGAATTCTTCCAAGGCGCGGCGCAGCCGCATCAGGCATTCGTTACGCGTGTTGCCGTGCACGATCAGCTTGGCGATCATGCTGTCATAATAAGGCGGTACGCGATAGCCGTCATACAGCGCGCTGTCCACGCGCACGCCCAGGCCACCCGGCGCATGGTACTGGGTGATCTGGCCGGGCGATGGCATGAAGGTGACAGGGTTTTCCGCATTGATGCGGCATTCGATCGAATGGCCGTGGAAACGGATATCCTGCTGCGTATAGCCCAGCGGTGCCCCGGTGGCGACGCGGATCTGCTCCCGCACCAGATCGACACCGGTGATCATTTCCGTGATCGTGTGTTCGATCTGCAGGCGGGTGTTCATTTCAATGAAATAGAACTGCCCGTTCTCGTACAGGAACTCCATGGTGCCGACGCCGCGATAGCCCAGCAGCTTGGCAGTGCGGGCGGCCAGCGAGCCCACCTTTTCCCGCTCCTCGGCATTCAGGGCCGGCGACGGCGCCTCTTCCACCACCTTCTGATGCCGGCGCTGGATGGAGCAGTCACGCTCCCCGAAGTGCACCACATTGCCGTGGTGATCGCCCAGCAGCTGCACCTCAATATGGCGGGGGTTGGCGAGGTACTTTTCCAGGTAAACCTCGTCATTGCCGAAGGCGGCACGCGCCTCACCCCGGGCCAGCTGATAGGCTTCCTTCAGCTCGTCCCGGCTGAAAGCCACCTTCATGCCCTTGCCGCCACCACCGGCGGCGGCCTTGATCAGCACCGGATAGCCGATCTGGTCGGCCACGCTGGCCGCCGTCTCAAAACTGTCCACCGGACCGTCAGAGCCGGGCACGCAGGGCAGGCCCAGCGAGATCACGGTCTTCTTGGCCGTGACCTTGTCACCCATGATGCGGATATGGTCCGGTGTCGGCCCGATCCAGGCGAAGCCATGCTCGATCACCATATCGGCGAACTGGGCATTTTCCGCCATGAAGCCGATGCCGGGATGGATGGCATCGGCCCCGGTGATAGCGGCGGCCGACAGGATCGCCGGGATGTTCAGATAGCTTTCCTTGGCGGATGGCGGACCGATACAAACGCTTTCATCCGCCAGACGCACATGCATGGCATCGGCATCGGCGGTGGAATGCACCGCCACCGTCTTGATCCCCATCTCGCGGCAGGCGCGGTGGATACGCAAAGCGATCTCGCCGCGATTGGCGATCAGCACCTTGTCGAACAGCCCTTGCTGGGTATTCGCGCTCATCGTGCGATCACTCAATGATCAGCAGCGGCTGGCCGAATTCGACCGGCTGCGCGTCGGAGACCAGGATCTCGGTCACGGTGCCGCCCTTGGCGGCCTTGATCGGGTTCATCACCTTCATGGCCTCGATGATCAGCACGGTCTGGCCGGCCTTCACCACATCGCCCACCTTTACGAACGGCGTGCCGCCGGGTTCAGAGGCGGCATAGGCGGTGCCGACCATCGGCGATTTCAGGGCGTTCGGGTTCTGGGCAGGGGCCACGGCGGGGGCAGAGGCCGGTGCGGCGGCGGTGGCCGGTGCGGCGGCCAGCGGGGCGGCCGGCATGGCGTAAGCGGCCGGGTAGGCCGCAGCAGGGGCCGTGCGGCTGAGCCGGATGCGGCGTTCGCCTTCCGAATATTCCATTTCCGTCAGGCCCGACTCCTCCAGGAGTTTGGCCATGGTCCGCACGAACTCGGCATCCAGATCGAAGCTCGACATGGTGTTCTCAACCTTATCCAATGGCTTGCCTCAGGCGCCCGGCCGGTTCGCGGCATCAATCAGCCGGCAGGCGGCCTGAAGTGCCAGAACATAACCGTGCGAGCCGAGGCCGCATATGACCCCGCGCGCGACCATCGACACATAGGAATGGTGTCTGAACGGCTCGCGGCGGAAGATGTTACTCAGATGAACCTCGATGACCGGCAGGTCAACCGCCGACAGCGCATCCATGATGGCCACCGACGTGTGGGTATAGGCGCCAGCATTCAGCACAATGGCATCATGTTCGCCCCTTGCCTCCTGGATCCAGGTCACCAGCTCTCCCTCATGGTTGGACTGGCGGAAATCCATGTCCACACCTAAGCGGGCTGCCTCTGTCTGGCACAGGGTTTCGACATCGTCCAGCGTTTCCGCGCCATAGATCTGGGGCTCGCGGGTGCCGAGCATGTTAAGGTTCGGCCCGTTCAGGACAAGAATCGAAGGTTGGATCGCCAAAGTTCAGTCGCCCGCTATTGTCACCACAAGGAAGCGGGGCGGTTATATCACGGCCATGGATTGGGGCAATGGCCGCGATAAAACACCCGGTTTCCTGGTTTACCTATAGGTCAGCCCGCCTTGTCGGCCTTCTTGGCCGCACGGGCGGCCGCGAAATAGCTGGTGAATTGTTCGGTCTCAATGGCGCCAGGCACCAGCGTGTCGCCGATGACGAAACCGGGGGTGCCGCGAATACCCAGTTCGCGGGCCAGCGCGATATTGGCGTCGATTTCCGCCTGGATGGCGGCGTCGCCCATATCGGCTTCCAACTTCTTGATATCCAAGCCAACATCGCGGGCCGTGGCACGGATGACATCACTGTCCAGCCGGCCTTCATGCTTCATCAAGGCCGTATGGAACGCCTCATACTTGCCCTGGCGGTTGGCGGCCAGAGCAGCCTTGGCCGCCTCTATGGAAGAGGGGGCGAGGATGGGGAATTCCTTATAGACGACACGGACCTTGCCATCCTTCTTCACCGCTTCCACCCGTTCCGGATGGGTGCGCTTGCAATAGCCGCAATTGTAATCGAAAAACTCCACCAGGGTGACATCACCCTTGGGGTTGCCGCCGACCGGCCCCTTATTCTCCAGGGCGGCACGATTCGCCGTCAGTGCGGTCTTCTGCGCCTGCTCTGACTGGGCCTGTTCCTTGGCCTCCAGCGCGTGCATGGCCTCCACCAGCACTTCCGGATTGGCGATCAGATAATCGCGCACGATCTGTTCCACCGCCTGCCGATCCAGCGGCTTGTCGGCAGCCATGCCGGGCGCCACGCCGCCCAGTGTCAGCAGGGTCACCAGGGGCAGGGCGCAGCCGGCACGCTTCAAGGGGCGGAGACGGCGAAGGGAGAATGGCGTCATTATCGTGGGTCCGTTTCGATTCTGGTCGGTTAAGGCATGTGAGGTGCCCGCTCCAGCGCTGCAACAGCAATACATCTTTTTGCGGTTGTTTTATGGTGCTTGCGTAACATGTCGGCCTATGCGGGAATAGGTTGGATCATCCGTTCCCGACGGATATAACTTTGGGACAGGTTTCGGGACGGGCGAACTTTAACAAGCGCTCTCCCTCTGGGGGGATTTGGGACGGATATGGGCATGAATGACGACGCCTTCCTGTTTCGGGAAGAAACGCCGGACAATTCCGTCGTGCCAGCGCCCTTGCCCCCTTGGCTGATCCTGATCGTCGATGACGATCCTGAGGTTCACGCCATGACCCGGCTGGTCATGAAGAAATTCAGCTATCGCGGCCGGCCGGCGCAGTTTCTCTCCGCCTATTCCGCCGAAGAGGCGTTGCGGGTGTTGAGCAACGATCCCGGCATCGCCGTCATCCTGCTGGATGTGGTGATGGAAACCGATGATGCCGGCTTGCGTCTGGTGCCGCGTATCCGCAAGGATTTGGGCAATGATCTGGTCCGCATCATCCTGCGCACTGGCCAGCCGGGACAGGCGCCGGAGGATGATGTCATCCACGGCTATGATATCAATGATTACAAGGCCAAGACGGAGCTGACGGCGCAGAAGCTGGGCACGGCCACGGTCGCGGCCCTGCGCTCTTACGAGCATATTCTGGAACTGACCCGTTCCCGCAAGGGAATGGAGCGGATCATTGAGGCTTCGGGCAACCTGTTCGCCCTGCGCGCCATCGATAGTTTCGCTGAGGCGGTGCTGCGGGAATTGGCGCGGGTGCTGGACCTGCCCTGTGATGGGCTGGTTTGCGTTGTGCGCGGCAGCACGGCGGCCGATGCGCAGATCCTGGCTGCGGCCGGGCGTCACCATGGTCTGGTCGGTCTGCCCATGGGGCGCAGCGTTGACCCATTGCTGTCGGCGCGAATCGCTGAGGTTCTGCGCACCCGGACCCATCATTACGATGATGGCGATGTCATTATCTGGCTGCGCACGGCGGATGGGCGCGATGCGGCAGCCTGTGTTCATGCCGGTCGCCCGCTGGATGGGCTGGAGCGCAAGCTGGCGGAAGTGCTGGGCTCCAAGATCACCATCGGTTTTGACAATCTCCACCTCTATGAACAGGTGAAGCGGGCCCATAAGGCCGCCGTCATCGCCCTGGCCGGGCTCGCGGAGTATAAGGATCCAGAGGGCGGCGGCGACCATGTGCTGCGCCTGTCGCGGCTAGTGACGGAGATTGCCTTCATTCTGCGCGCCGACCCCGCCTATGCCGGGGTGATCGATGATGATTTTCTGGACCAGATCGCCATGGGCGCCATGCTGTATGATATCGGCATGGTGGGCGTGCCCGACCGGGTGATTACCAAGCGGGAGCCCCTGGATGCGGACGAACGCCAGTTGATGGAACAGCATTGCGAGCGCGGGGCCGCAATCCTGGAGAAGGCCTCCCGCATGGTGGAGGGGAGCAGCTATTTCTCCTTCGGGGCGACGATTGCCCGCTGCCACCAGGAACGCTGGGATGGCAGCGGCTATCCCGCTGGCCTGCGGGGGGAGGCCATTCCCCTGGCCGCCCGGATCGTCGCGGTGGCTGATGTCTATGATGCGCTGACGCATAAGCGCAGCTGGCGGGACGCGATGCCGCTGGCAGAGACGCTGCGCATGATCGAACAGGGATCGGGCAGCCTGTTCGATCCAGCCGTGGTGACGGCCTTCTTCCAGGCCATGAAGTCACGCGGACGCCGGCGCTAACCAGTTCCTGTCCGTCAGCGGTCCAGCGGGCCGGGGATGCCGTTATAACGATCCTGTTCCAGGCGATAGGGATCGTAGGCGCCATCGTAACGGTCGCGATGGCGGCGTTTCAGCTCCATATCCGACTGGGAGACGGCGACGGACATGCTGAAATTCGTATCCGGGCAGGGGTTGGGCATATAGCCGCCCGCCATGGCACGATCGTCCTTGCCATAGGCCAGTTCGGCGCCGACATATTTGCCGCTGACCCCGCCCATGGCCACCCCGGCTTCCACCGTTTTGCGGACTCGGCATTTGGCCTTCTGATCCGCCGCCGCTTCGCCAGCCAGCGGCACCATGGGCAATTGCTGGGCGGCTGTGGGCGCCGCCGCTACCGTGCTGCCATTCTCCCCCGGACGATCCAGCCTGACCCAGCCATTGACGGGCTTGACGGCGGTGTTCTGTCCCCCGACCACGGCATCACCATCCGCCGCCAAGGTCGGCAGTGCCGATGCCAGGGTCAGGAAGCAGCAGAATATCAGGGGCAGGGGGCGCATGGCGGTTCCTAGGCGGAAGGGGTCAGTCCAGGTTACACGGACGCATCGCCCCTGTCCCGTCGGTCTTCCGGGGTAGGCGGCGATGCGGGGATGATCCCCGCATCGCCGTAAAGGGTCAGAACGGTTCGCTTACCTTGGTCGCCTTGGCGGCCGTCTTGCGCGGGGCTGCGGGCTTTTTGGGCGCTGCCGCCGCATCGCCTTTCGCCGCGCTGGCCCGCTTGGGGGCCGCTGCCTTTGCCGTCGCGGTTTTGGCGGTCGCGGCCTTGGTGGTGGTTGCCTTCTTGGCCGGGGCCTTTTTCGGCTTCTCCTCCGTGGTGGAATCCGCGTCCGCCGGGGCGGCGCCCTTCTTGGCACTGTCCTTCGCAGCCTTGGCAGCCAGCAGTTCCACGGCCTGTTCCAGCGTCAGTTCGTCCGACGACATGGCCTTGGGAATGCTGGCGAACAGCTTGTTATGCTTCACATAGGGGCCGAAGCGACCGGACCCGATGCTGATCGGCTTGCCATCCTTGGGATGGTTGCCCAGTTCCCGTCCGGCCACCGCCTTCTTGGCCAGATTGTCACCCAGCAATATGACGGCCCGGTTCAGCCCGATGGTCAGCACATCATCATCCGGCGGCACATTCTTATAAGCGTCGCCATGTTTCAGATAGGGGCCGTAACGCCCGATGCCGGCCTGGATTTCGATCCCGGTGGAAGGGTGCATCCCCACACTGCGCGGCAGCGACAGCAGGGCCAGCGCTTTGTTCAGGTCAACATCCTGCGGCTCCATGCCGCGCGGCAGCGATACGCGCTTGGGCTTCACCTCCTTGGAGGATTCCGTACCCAACTGCACATAGACGCCATAGGGGCCGCGCTTCATCACCACCGTCAGCCCGGTTTCGGGGTCGGGGCCCAATTCGCGGTCGGCATCGGCCTCGCCCTCTTCCCCAGCCACCGCCAGGGGGCGGGTATAGCGGCATTCCGGGTAGTTGGAACAACCGATGAAGGCGCCGGTCTTGCCCAGCTTCAGCGACAGCCGGCCGCTGCCGCAGGTGGGGCAGGCGCGCACATCGATCGGCTGACCGTCAGCCCCGACGCGGGTGGGGAAGAAATGCGGGCCCAAGGCCTCATCCAGCGCATCCAGCACCTGGGTGATGGTCAGATCCTTGGTGCCGTCGATGGCACCCCGGAAATGCTGCCAGAAATCGCGCAGCACATCTTTCCAGTAGATGCGGCCGCCGGAAATATCATCCAGCTTCTCTTCCAGCGCCGCCGTGAAGTCATACTGCACATAGCGGTTGAAGAAGCTTTCCAGGAAGGTGGTGACCAGCCGGCCCCGGTCCTCCGGCTCAAAGCGCCGCTTCTCCAGCCGCACATAATTGCGTTCCTGCAGCACCTGCAGGATCGACGCATAGGTAGAGGGCCGGCCGATCCCCAGCTCTTCCATCTTTTTCACCAGGCTCGCCTCCGTATAGCGGGGCGGGGGCTGGGTGAAATGCTGGTCAGATTTCAGATTGCCGCGCGTCAGGTCGTCGCCATCCTTCATCGGCGGCAGGCGGCGGTTCTCCTCTTCCTCCCCATCATCATCCTTATCTTCCTGATAGACCTTCAGGAAGCCGTCGAAACGGATGATGGAACCGGTGGCGCGGAACACGGCTTCCGCGCCCTTGCTCATGATGTCGACCGTCACCTGATCCAGGATGGCGCTTGCCATCTGGCTGGCCATGGTGCGCTTCCAGATCAGCTCATAGAGCCGCAACTCATCCTTGTCGAGATAGCGGCTCATCTGGTCCGGGCGGCGGAACAGGTCGGTGGGGCGGATCGCCTCGTGCGCCTCCTGGGCGTTCTTGGCGGCGGTCTTGTAGATGCGCGGCTTTTCCGGGACGTAAGCCTCACCCCAGGTCTGGTCGATCAGGCGGCGGGAACCGTCAATGGCTTCCTGGCTCAGCGACACGCCGTCGGTTCGCATATAGGTGATCAGGCCGACCGTCTCACCGCCAATATCCACGCCTTCATACAGCTTCTGGGCCGTGCGCATCGTCTTCACGGCGCCGAAGCCCAGCTTGCGGCTGGCTTCCTGCTGCAAGGTGGAGGTGGTGAAGGGCGCATAGGGATTGCGCTTCACTTCCCGCCGTTCCACCCGGCCCACCTTGAACAGCATCGGGCGGATGCGGGCCAGGGCGGCCTCGGCCTGTTCCTTGTTGGTCAGGCTGAATTTTTCCAGCCGCTTGCCATCCAGCTGGGTCAGGCGGGCGGTGAAGGTGGCGCCATCGTGGGTTTTGAATTCCGCCTCAATGGTCCAATATTCCTGCGGGCGGAAGGCCTCGATCTCCGCTTCCCGCTCACAGATCAGCCGCAGGGCCACCGACTGCACGCGGCCCGCCGAGCGGCTGCCCGGCAGCTTGCGCCACAGCACCGGCGACAGGGTGAAGCCCACCAGATAATCCAGCGCGCGGCGGGCCAGATAGGCCTGAACCAGTTCCTGATCGACGTCGCGCGGCTTGGAGATGGCCTCCAGCACCGCGCTCTTGGTGATCTCATTGAAGGTGATGCGGCGGATTTCCCGACCGGCCAGCCGCTTTTCCTTCAGTAGTTCCTGGACGTGCCAGGCAATCGCCTCCCCCTCTCTGTCAGGGTCGGTGGCGAGGAAGACGCGGGTAGCGCCCTTCACGGCACGGGCGATTTCATCCACATGGCGTTTGGACCGGTCGCCCAACTCCCAATCCATCTCGAAATCCTCGTCAGGACGGACGGATCCATCCTTGGGCGGCAGATCGCGGACATGGCCAAAGCTGGCCAGAACCGTGTAATCCTGCCCGAGATATTTGTTGATGGTCTTGGCCTTGGCCGGGGACTCGACGATGACGACACTGCCAGCCACTGAACGACCCGCCTTTCGAGGGATACAGTAACGATACGGATAACGGGGGTCAGATCAGGCTGACACGCCCGCCAGGATGACGCTGCAACCGCCCCGCCAGTTCCAACTCCAGCAGGATTGTCAGTACCACCCCGGCAGACAATTGGCAGCCGCGAACCAGTTCGTCAATCAGAACCGGGGTGGGGGACAGGCTCTCAACCACGATGGCACGCGCTTTATCCACCATTTTTTCATCCGGTGCGGCGCTGGGGCCACCCCGGAAGAGGCCGCCGGGCGGTTCCGACAGGGGGGAAAGGCTGGCATTGCGCAGGGCCAGAATCACATCTTCCGCCGTCTCCACCAGCCCTGCACCTTCCTTGATCAAACGGTTGCAGCCCTGGGCGCGCGGGTCCAGCGGTGAGCCCGGCACGGCGAAAACGTCGCGCCCCTGTTCGGCGGCAAAGCGGGCGGTGATCAGGGAGCCTGACTTCAAGGCCGCCTCCACCACCACCACGCCCAGCGACAGGCCGGAAATCAGCCGATTGCGGCGGGGGAAATGGCGGGCCTGCGGTTCGGTGCCGAGCGGTGATTCGGCAATGATGGCGCCGCGCTGCGCCAATTCCCGATAAAGCGCTTCATTTTCCGGGGGATAGATGATGTCGATCCCGCCGGCCACCACGGCGGCGGTGCCTTTGGCCAGGGAACCTTCATGCGCCGCCGTATCAATGCCGCGTGCCAGACCGGACACGACGGTGAACCCGGCATCGGCCAGATCATGGGCCAGTTTTTCGGCCATCTTGCGCCCGACGATACTGGCGTTGCGCGCCCCGACAATGCCCACACAGGGCCGCGCCAGCAGGCCAGGGAAGCCCAGTACGGTCAGCACGGGCGGGGCATCATCCACATTGGCCAGGGGGCGGGGATATTCCGCCTCCCCCTTGCAGATCAGCCGGGCACCGCGTTTTTCCAGCGCTGCCAGTTCCCGTTCCATCTCTGCCTTGGGGGGAATGCGCAACGGTTGTTGCCGCCCACCCTTGCGGGCCAGATCGGGCAGGGCGGCCAAGGCGGCGGCGGCGGTGCCAAACCGTTCAAGCAGCCGGGCAAAGGTGATGGGGCCGACATTTTCTGTGCGAATCAGGCGCAGCCAGTCCATACGATCCTGGCGGGTGAACTGGCTTTGCGGTGCGTGCATCGGGGCGGGACCACATGAAATTCAAGAAGATCATCTTGTAATCTATTCTCGCATTTCGATGCGATCAAAACAAGAACAAATCCGCCAGAAAAAAGGCCGCCACCTGTCTCCCCCGGAAGGGGGGGCAGGGGCGGCCTTCATTGGGGCCGTGAAGCCCGATCTTACTTGCCCTTTGCCGGGGCGATGTTCGGCAGGTCTTCGGACAGGATGGACATGTTGAAGGCGTAGGAGACGTCGCCATCTTCCTCGTCCCGGTACAGCGTGCCAATGAACTCGCCATCCAGCGTCACTTCGACGGGCTGGCCCTTCTTGGCCGGCGGGTTCACGGTGATCTTTTCGTTGCCGAAATTACGGCGGAGATAGGCCTGCAGGCGGGCGATCTCGTTGGGGGTCATGTCTAGTCTCGTTGGTTGCTTGAAACGTCAAGGGCGCCGTCCGCGACACGGACGGCGCCCAACCGTTACGGCAGCGCAACGAAATCGTTCCGCTGCCGAAATCAGTGGGTCAATCAGCCAGCCTTGGCCATGGCGATGACAGTATCGCCCATGCGGTTGGAGAAACCCCATTCATTGTCGTACCAGGACAGGATGCGCACGAAATTGCCTTCCATCACCTTGGTCTCGCTCAGCGCGAAGATCGAGCTGTGGGCATCATGGTTGAAGTCGCTGGACACCAGCGGCTCCGCATAGGCGCCCAGGATGCCCTTCAGCGGGCCGTTGGCGGCCTCGGTGATCAGCTGGTTGATTTCTTCCACGCTGGTGTTGCGCTTGGCGACGAACTTGAAATCCACCACGGAGACGTTCGGGGTCGGAACGCGCAGCGAGGTGCCGTCCAGCTTGCCCTTCAGTTCCGGCAGCACCTTGCCCACGGCCTTGGCGGCCCCGGTGGAGGTGGGGATGATGTTCAGCGCGGCGGCGCGGGCGCGGTGCAGATCCTTGTGGAACGTGTCCACGGTGTTCTGGTCGCCGGTATAGCTGTGGATGGTGGTCATGAAGCCATGGGCGATGCCGATGCCGTTATTCAGCACATAGGCGACCGGGGCCAGGCAGTTGGTGGTGCACGACGCGTTGGAGACGATCTTGTGTTCGGCCGTCAGCTTGTCATGGTTCACACCATAAACGACGGTCAGATCCTCATCCGTGGCCGGGGCGGAGATCAGCACCTTCTTGGCGCCGGCGGTCAGGTGCTTGGAAGCGGCTTCGCGGCTGGTGAAGATGCCGGAGCATTCCAGGGCGATATCAACGCCCAGCTCACCCCAGGGCAACTGGGCCGGGTCGCGCTGCTGCACGGAACGGATGGTGTGGCCATTGACCACCAGATTGCCGTCCACGACCTCCACCGTGCCGGGGAAACGGCCATGCACGCTGTCATATTTCAGCAGATGGGCATTGGACTTGGCGTCGGCCAGATCGTTGATAGCGACGACCTCGATATCGGTCCGACCGCTTTCAAAGAGCGCGCGCAGCACCAGACGGCCAATACGCCCGAACCCGTTGATCGCAACTTTAACAGCCATGCTTTCCTCCGATTGAACGACGCCCCGGCCCAGCGGCCGGCCCATCGATGGCCTACAGCGTCCCACGCCTTTGGTAAACCCGGATTAGCCCGCCTTGTGCCCCGGGACAAGGCGCTTCCGCCTGAATCCGCCATGCATCATGCGCACGGCATTTCGGCTTGGGGGGCACGGTGGACAGCTCTGGCCGGCTGGTCCATAGTAGCTGCATAGATGGCGATATCGACTTTATGACCGAACACGGAATGGTTGCGTTACTCACGCCCTTGAGTGTTCCGTTTGCATTCGGCGTCCCTTGACCGTCGTTCGCGCATTGTTCGTCGGCCACATTGACTACTGAGCCCTTGGCGACGTTGTCTCTCTTCAAGGGCGCCACTTCCTTTCCAGCGGCCAGCTTCGGGAGCACCAAGTTACGGTAAGGGAATTCAAGGGGTGAGCCATGCGAAGGTTCTTTCGACCGACCACAAGGGCGGAGCCACCCGCTTTGAAGATGCCGCAATCCGCAACGATATGCGGCTCATGGCTACACGGATACCAAATCCTGCGCCGTTTCTGACCGATTGACGGCAACGCATTATAACCGGGCCAACCCCGTTCGCATAGATTTTTAATTGCTTATATGTCAACATATTAACTCTTTGATTGAATTTTTCTTGTTTCCCATTATAAATCGTCACTAAACTCGGAAATGCTGAGATATCTATTGATGTGGGGAAAGCATGAGTGACAGTTTCATTGGCGAGACGCGCTACATCGCCGGCACGGTCATCCCTGAGGGCTGGTTGAAATGTGACGGCGCCATATTGCCCGTCAAAAAATATGAAGCGCTGTTTATGGTCATTGGCTGGAAATATGGCGGCACCCCCGGCAGTGGCGAGAACACCACCTTCGCCCTGCCCAACCTGATGCAAACCCCTGAAGCCCGCAGCGGCATGACCCCGATCATCGCCTACAGGGGAATGTTCCCGCAGCAGCGGTAACCTTCACCGGATCGGCACAGTGGTCCGCTTGGCCACCGTGCGCAGGGTGAAGCTGGAGCGCACGCGCGCCACCCCCGGCAGGCGGGTCAACGTCTGGGTATGCAGCCGTTCATAATCGCTGCCATCAGCCACCATGACGCGCAGCATGTAATCACTGTCGCCGGCCATCAGATAGCATTCCATCACCTCCGGACTTTCCATCACCTTGGCTTCAAACGCCCGCAGATCCTGATCCTGCTGCCGGTCCAGGGTGATCTGCACAAAGACCGATGTCCCGCGCCCCAGCGCCGCCGGGCTAACCAGCCCGACATAGCCTTCGATCACCCCATCATCTTCCAGCCGTTTCAGCCGCCGGTGACAGGCTGACGGCGACAGGCCGACCTTGTCCGCGAGGTCGGCCACACTGATCCGGCCATCAGCCTGAACATGGGTGAGAATCTTGACATCAATGGCATCCAGATCAGCTGGCCGCATATTCCACCGCGAATGAATGATTTCATGCACGAAACGTCGAAATGAGGCCATGACGCAAGCCCTCTTTGCAAGGACATTCACCGGCCTTCAGGCGTATCGTTTCTGCACATCCGAACAGGGAGAACAAACATGCTCATCGGTGTGCCGAAAGAGATCAAAAATCACGAATATCGCGTCGGCCTGATCCCCGGTAACGTGCGCCAGCTGGTGGTGCATGGCCATCAGGTGATCGTGCAGAAAGATGCCGGTACGGCCATTGGGCTGACCGACGATCTGTATATCGCCGCCGGTGCGACCATCATCGATACGGCCGAGGAAATCTTCGCCCGCGCCGACATGATTGTGAAGGTGAAGGAGCCGCAGCCCGGCGAGTGCAAGATGCTGCGCCCCGGCCAGGTGCTGTTCACCTATCTGCATCTGGCCCCCGATCCGGAGCAGGCCAAGCTGTTGCAGGAATCGGGCGCCATCTGCATCGCCTATGAAACCGTGACCGACCGCAATGGCGGCCTGCCCCTGCTGGCGCCGATGTCGGAAGTGGCCGGGCGCATGTCCATCCAGGCCGGCGCCCATTGCCTGGAAAAATCCTATGGCGGCATCGGCATCCTGCTGGGCGGCGTGCCGGGCACGCCGCCGGCCAAGGTGGCCATCATCGGCGGTGGCGTGGTGGGCACCAATGCCGCCCGCATGGCCATGGGCCTGGAAGCCCATGTCACCGTGCTGGACAAGTCGCTGGACCGGCTGCGCCAGTTGGATCAGCAGTTCGGCCGCCGCCTGAACACCGTTTATGCCAATGTCGACACCATCGAACAGGCCGTGCTGGAAGCTGATCTGGTGATCGGTGCCGTGCTGGTGCCGGGTGCGGAGGCCCCCAAGGTGGTCAGCCGCGAACTGGTAAGCCGCATGAAGAAGGGTGCCGTGCTGGTGGACGTCGCCATCGACCAGGGCGGTTGCTTTGAAACCAGCCACGCCACCACCCATGCCGACCCCACCTATGTGGTGGATGGGGTGATCCATTATTGCGTGGCCAACATGCCGGGTGCCGTTGCCCGTACCTCCACCTTCGCGCTGAACAATGCCACCGCCCCCTTCGTGCTGGCGCTGGCCGACAAGGGCTGGGTGCAGGCGCTGAAGGATGACGTGCATCTGCGCAACGGCCTGAACGTGGCCAAGGGTGAATTGACCCACCCCGCTATTGCCCATCTGGGCAAGGTGGTCAGCCCGGAATCCCTGCTGGGCTGATCGGGCGAAGGGGCCGGCGGCAATCGCCGGCCCCCCATGCCTTCAAAGCGGGCGGGACCGGGGCATCACACCCCCGAGTCCCGCCTTTTTTCATTCTGCCGCCGGTTTCACCACCGGGCGCGGGCGGCCCTCCTTATCGATGGCGACATAGGTGAACACGCCTTCCGTCACCTTATAGGCCGTACCGTCGATCTTGCGCACCCACACATCAATGCGCACGCGGATGGAGGTGCGGCCCACCCGCTCCACCTCCGTATAGCAATTCACCTCGTCGCCCACGCTGACCGGGCGGTGGAACTTCATCGCCTCCACGCCGACCGTGGCCACGGGCCCGCGCGCCAGACGATATGCGGGTGCCGCACCGGCCAAGTCCATCTGCGACATCACCCAGCCGCCGAAAACATCGCCATTGCCGTTCAAATCCTTCGGCATGGCAAAGGTGCGCGAGGCGGGGGCGTCGCGGTCGAAATCGGGAACTCGCTCAGACATCTCTGCCCTCCCAGGGCAAGCTACAAAATATGGTGGCATATATCGTTCGGAGATACTGCATCTCCTTGAACCTTGGCGTTCCCCCTCCCTATAATGGGGCATGAGCGACCTTTTTCAGAATACCGCCGTCAAGCAGGACAGCTATTCCGCCCAGGACATCGAAGTTCTGGAGGGGCTGGAACCCGTGCGCCGCCGTCCCGGCATGTATATTGGCGGCACCGATGAACGCGCCCTGCACCATCTGGTGGCGGAGGTGCTGGACAACGCCATGGACGAGGCGGTGGCGGGACACGCCAACCGCATCGAACTGGACCTTGCCGCCGATGGCACGGTGACGGTGCGCGACAATGGGCGCGGCATCCCCACCGATGAACATCCCAAATATCCTGGCAAGTCTGCGCTGGAGGTGATTTTCACCACCCTGCATTCCGGCGGCAAATTCTCTGGCAAGGTCTATGCCACCTCTGGCGGTCTGCATGGCGTCGGCTCCGCCGTGGTGAATGCCCTGTCCGATCGGCTGCATGTGGAGGTGGCGCGCGACCGTCAGCTTTGGGTGCAGAACTTCTCCCGCGGGGTACCGCTGGGGCCGCTGACCAGCGGCGGGGCGGTGCAGAATCGGCGCGGCACCACGGTCAGCTTCCACCCGGATGCGGAGATTTTCGGCGCCGATGCGCAGTTCAAGCCGGAACGGCTTTACCGGCTCTGCCGCTCCAAGGCGTATCTTTACCGTGGCGTGGAAATCCGCTGGAGCTGTGATGCCAGCCTGTTGCCGCCGGGCAGTGAGGTGCCGGCGGCAGAGGTGCTGCATTTCCCCAACGGCCTGCTGGATTATCTGACCGGCAGCCTGAAAAGCCGCGCCACCGTTACGCCCAACCCGTTCGCCGGGCAGGCGGATTTCCCCGGCGATGCCGGACGGGTGGAATGGGCGGTGGCCTGGCCGGAAGATGATGAAGGTTTCAGCCACACCTATTGCAACACCATCCCCACGCCGCTGGGCGGCACGCATGAACAGGGCCTGCGCGGGGCGCTGACCCGCGCCATCAAGGGCTATGGCGACCTGCTGGGCAATAAGCGCGCCGCCACCATCACCGCTGATGATGTGATGGAAGGGGCGATGGTGCTGCTTTCCGTCTTCATCCGCGATCCGCATTTCCAGGGTCAGACCAAGGAACGGCTGGTCAGTGCCGAAGCGCAGAAGCTGACCGACGCCGCCATCAAGGATCATTTCGACCATTGGCTTTCCGGCTCCCCCGATGCCGCCAAGGCCTTGATTGAACGACTGATCGAAAAGGCGGATGAGCGGGCGCGCAAGAAGGCACAGAAGGAGATGGCGCGCAAGACGCCCACCCGCCGCCTGCGCCTGCCCGGCAAGCTGGCCGATTGTTCGCGCCAGAGTGCGGAAGATACCGAGATTTTCATCGTTGAGGGCGATTCGGCCGGCGGTTCGGCCAAACAGGCCCGCTCGCGCGAAACCCAGGCCATCCTACCCCTGCGCGGCAAGATCCTGAACGTGGCCTCGGCCAGCGTGGACAAGCTGCGCGGCAACCAGGAACTGGCCGATCTGGCCCAGGCGCTGGGCTGTGGCACCGGCAAGGATTTCAGCGTCGACAAGCTTCGGTATGAACGCGTCATCATCATGACCGACGCTGATGTGGACGGGGCGCACATCGCGTCGCTGCTGATGACCTTCTTCTATCGGGAAATGCCGGCCCTGATCCAGCAAGGGCATCTTTATCTGGCCCTGCCCCCGCTCTATCGCATCGCCGGCGGTGGCAAGGTGCAGTATGCGCGTGACGACGCGCATAAGGACGAGTTGATGCGCAGCACCTTCAAGAATGTGAAGGGCAAGATCGAGATCAGCCGCTTCAAGGGCTTGGGAGAAATGCCCCCGGCCCAGTTGAAGGAAACCACCATGGACCCGAAAAAGCGCATGTTGCTGCGCGTGGTGGTGCCCGACCTGCGCGACCCGGACCAGAAGGATGATGTGGAATCCACCAAGTCCCTGGTGGAAAGCTTGATGGGCCGCAAGCCGGAACTGCGCTTTAAATTCATCACCGAGAACGCGAAATTCGCGCAGGATTTGGATGTGTGATTGAACCGGTCCGGGATTGTAGGCGGCTCCAACGCCTGAGAGGATGGGGCTATCACGAACAAGACAACGAAAAAATTTTCAGCTGATACCAATCTTCCTTGATCGTGACCGATCCAGGGAGATTTTGCGTTCCCTCATGCGCCGGGCGCTGCCATCCGGCAGCTTGGCTTGCACCGCATGTGCGGCGGGCCGGCAGTCGCCGGCCTCCAATCCGCCAAGGGTCAAGCCCTCGGCGGGTTGGTATCAGTTCCGCGTGGAAATCAACAGCTGTTCGGTGGAAACATCCATCACCTTCAAGAACTCTTCGTCGCGCTGTTTTTCCAATTGGCAATCTGTTGGCCAAAGCGAAAGTGATTCTGGTCGTCCAGGCGCTGATAGGCCACTGAATCCATTGACATACGGACTATATGTATGCCAAGTCCGCCGACTTCGCGTTCGTTAATATCAGCGTCGATATCAACAAGGGGGCGTTGCAAGGGGTCGAACGCGGGCCCGTCATCGATTATTTCCGCTTGCAGCATGATATCGCTCAAGCGGATGGCAATTTTAATGCTGTGGCCGTTCTGATTTTCCAGGCCATGCTGGATGATATTGCTCAGCAACTCGTCAAAGCAGAGATTGAACTGGAAAAGGGGCTGGGCGGGAATGTTATTTTGCGTGCAGAATTCTTCAAACGCCGTAGCAAGCCGGCGGATTTCAACCAAATCGCTGTTCAGGACGAGATCAAGGCTGGCAATCTCTTTGATGTCAGGTTGCCCCCGCGTGTTTCCCCCTGTTGTGTCGGGATTGGTGATCAAGACATAGGAACCGACACAGTGTCGGCGCAGGATTGTTGACAGATCGGCGGCACGCGCTTCCAGCGCCACATCGTTGAACCGCTCCATATATTGACGCAGCAACCGTTCGCCACCGCCCGTCAGCAGACCAATAGCCAGAATGTCGGTATCGGCACAGTCCTCGGTATGGAGCTTGCCGGCCCGCCATTCGACCTTGCGTGTCGCGGGCCCGGCACCCCAGCTCAACAGCAGCAGACGATCATTATCGGTGGCGATATCTGCCAGCGCCTGTTCCGCGCTGGCCCCTTGGGACAGCCGTGCGGCAACCAGATTGCCAATGGCACCAGCGCGCAGGATGCGGTCAATTGGGTCGGCCAGTTGAACATTTCCCAACAGAATATATCCGGTTTCTCCCTGCGGGATCAGCCGCAATATGTGCCCCACATCGCTGCCGATATGCCTGCCGACGACTTGCCGACCCATCAATGTGCCGTCGATATCGGGCTGCGTTGCCTCCGTCAGGGTTTCGACCAAGTCGTTGACGGTCCTGAACTGTTCATTTTCAACGCTGAGCCGTGCGGTGCGGTCGCGGCGCGCCCTCAGTACACTGTGCATGGTGCGCAGCGCCTCGTCCAGATCCTCCACTTCCTGAATGCCGCTGATCGCTGGCACGCCTTCCAGTCTGCCTTGCGACAGCAAGCCCATGCGCTGTTCCAGAAGGCGCAGCCGGCGGCTGATAGGGCCGGCAACGGCCAGCATGGCACACAGGCCAGCGACAAACCCAACCGCCAGTAGCCCCAGGGCGATCCAGCGTATGTGCCTTATCTCCGCCGCCGCCCGTGCCGTCGATATTTCCAGCGACAGCATGCCACCCGTTTCCAGGCGGATAGAAACCTGTACCGGCTGATCACCATCCAGTGTTTCCGGCAAAGTCACCACCGGGGCGGCGGCGGTGATCGACGTTGGAACGGCCTGGAACCTGCCTATGGCAAGCTGTTCCAGACCTGTGGCATCGGTCATGCGCAATGCCGTGATCTGATTGGAATCCATGACCCTGGAAAGCGCCGATGGTGCGGGTGGGTTCCCTTTTCCGATCATCCGGGTGAGGGTGACTGCCACGCTTGCCGCCTGCTGCTCCAGCCCCCACAGGGTCTGTTTATAATGCCCCAGCAGAAGCAGGCCACCGCCCAGCCCGGAGAGCAGCAGCAACAGCGGCACGAACAGCCAAGCAATCCGGGTGCGTAATGATAAGCTCATGGCCATGGGCTCACCATATCCCCGGCGCATTCATGGAACGCCACCAGCAAGCCCGGACATTCATTAACGATGGTAAAAAAATGTCCCCGGTTGATGGTAAGGCCGGCGGCACCTTGGGTCAGGTCGGCCACCAGCGGCCCAGGTAGCGGCTGTTCAAACAGCAATGCGCCAGCCCCGATAATGGGGGGCAGGGGCCTTCCCACAAGGGTGACGGCCCCCTGGCGGATAATCAGCAGGTGGCGCAGTGGCTGGTCCGGGCCGGCGATGATTTGCCCTGGCTGCCAGCGGATTTCACGCGATACCCTGGCGATGACGCTCAGTTCCTCCCGACGTAACCTGTCGAAAGGCGGGGTCATGTGCAACTTGAACAGCCGTTCCACGTCGCTCATCCCGCATCCCCCTGGTATGGAGCGAAGGTCATCCGGCGTCCATCGCCCGTCACGGTCAACAGCTGTTCGCGATGCAATGGCACGATACAGGTACCGGGGGGCAGAACCGTGCCATCCGCCAGCGTCAGCCCGATCCGGCTATGCACGGTTACGCCATGCCCCTGCACGCGGAAAAGACACAGCAGATCATGGCCCAGCAAGGGTAACAGCCTGGCTTCCGCCTGCTGTAGGGAACGCGCGTCGCTGGCCAGATGCTGAACCTGAAGATGGCGAATGCGCGCCCGCAGCGGCTCCTGACCCGCCAGTGTCAGCCAGGCGATGGCACCATCCTGAAAGCTGATGGCACCGTCCAGCAGTGTATCACCCGGCACGACCTGACGGGTGGTTGCCGGGGCGCGTTCATTCAGCAGACGCAGCAGGGCGTTGGCGCGCCGTCCCCATTCCGTGCGCCGTTCGGCGGCATCCACCAGCGCCATTTCCTGCTGCACCTCCCCTCGCATTTTGTTAAAGGCCCGTGCCAGATCCTGCAATTCTGTGGCACCGTGGGGTGTAACGCTGACAGCCATTTCACCAGCGGCGAGGCGGAAGCCGGCCAGCTTCATGGCGGCAATCGGGTCGGCAATCCGGCGGGCGGCGGGTAAGGCGACAGCAAGGCTGGTCAGCAGAACGCCGGCACCGATCAGCCCCGCGCTGACCAACGCAACCCTTAACTGACCATTGATGGTAGAGATATCAACATCCGCCCCGACCATCCCCTGGTAATGGCCGTCGGTGGCGGGCAGGGGCACGAAAGCGGTCTTGATCAAACCCCATTGTTGCCATTGCTGAATATCCGTTATGTGGGGCTGGCCCGAATCCAGTACGGACAGGATGTTGCCGGCATCTGCTGCCGGCAAACTGTCGATTGTGCCCGGGGGTGAGTGGTTTTCGTCTGTATTGGCATCCAGAACATAGATGATATCCAGCCCCCCCTTTGGGGCCTGGGTATAAAGATATGTCAGACCCAATTCCTTTCTAATCTGTCGCAGGGGGGCGACGGCTTTCTGGAAAAGGTCGCTGTTTTCAATCTCTTCCCCCTGTTGGCCCGCGCGCACGGCGGCCAGCAGGGTGGCGTGTTCCGCTGGATCGATCAGGGATGAAACAGTGGTACCCACGGCAGTCAGTTTCGCATCAAACCCGGCAATGATGCTGTTGCGCATCTCCTGATAGGCGATGATCGCGACGATCAACGTTGTTGCCACCAGGGCGGGGATCAGCGCTGCCAGCAACAGCCCCTGCAGGCTGTATCTTATTCCCCGGATCATGCCGCCACCCGCTGCTGGAACAGGCGGGTTGCCAGCCTTGGATAGGCTTGCGCTGCCGCCAGGATGACCTGGGCCGGGATTACCAGAACCTCGCCATCCGCCATGAATGCTTCACTTTCATAGCGGGGGCGATGCAGTGCCTCCATGCCGATCAGGCTTGGGCTTAGATGTTCCGTCTTGCTACCGTCCGGGTGGGTCAGTATGGCAGCGCCACGCAGGATCAGGAACAGGTTGTCGGCGCGTTCACCGGGCTCGAACAGGGAGGTTTCGTCAATCTCGCACTGTTCGCTGGCGGCCACGATGGTGAGCAGATCGCGCAAGGGGGAGGATTGAAATAGGTCGCAATTGGAAAGGGCAGCCAGTTTCGCCACGGGGGTCAGGCGCAGGCTGCTGCTTTCAAGATGCAGCAGGTCCAGTACCGTCTGTTGTGTCAAATCCGAACGGCCTTGGCGCATGCGGCCCCGCAGGGCAGGCAGTGCCCGCTCCCCCTCAAGATCGCGCAGTGCCTGCGCAGCGGCGGCGGCCTCCAGCGGCATTTCGCTTTCAAGCGCGCGGCGGAAAAAGTCTCCAGGGGCGGTTGCGGGGGCGCTGCTGGCGTGGCGTTGCCGCCGCTCCTGGCTGGCACTGACATTCACCAGCCCCCGGATCAAACTGAAAACCGTGTGATCGGCGGCCTGTTCCAGCGCCTCCAGTGCGTTTGCCCTGACCTTCGGATTATCAGACCCCAGGGAAGCCACCAGGAGTTCAAAATTCGGCAACCCGCCGCCCAAGGAGACCAGCAGCAGGGTCAGTTCCAGGCAATCCTGCTGCTGGTCATGATAGACCCGGCGCAACATCATGCAACCGGTCGACCCGTCCAATGTCGGGACAAGCTGTTGGTTCTGTTCGGCCGTATAGGCATGGCGCAGTTCCGCCGCAGCCAGCCCGCGCGTTGCTGCGGCGAATTGGGTGGCGGAAAGGCGGGCCAGCGTTCGGGCGGCCACCGCCCGGCTGCCAAAGCCGTACTGCCGGTCGCGCAAGACCCGCACCAGCGTGGGAATAGCCGCTTTTCCAAGCCCGGCGGCCGCCTTTTCCAATGCGCGGCGTTCGAACGGGGTCAGCAGATCGGCCAGTTCCAGCAGGGGAAGCAGCACGGTTGGATCATTGGCGGAGGTCAGCACCGCAATCCCGACGGCGCGTGTTTCGGGCGAGGCCCGGCGGATCGCCGACAGAATATGCTCCGTCAAATGTAAGGTCTTCAGCGGCCCCATTTCGTGCAGGGCGACCAGCGCGCCGTGCCGCACCTCGGGCGCGGCGTCGGTAAGAAAATCTATGATCAGGTGCGCGAAACGCTCCTCACCCAGCCGGCCCAGGGCTTGCACCGCGGCCAGCCGTTCCTGTTCATCACCCTTGCGCAGTTCGCTGAGGCGGGTAAGTGCTGTTCGGCAATGGTCTGGGTCGCTGCTATTCCAAAGGGCGATGACGGCGGCGGCGGCCATGTCGGGTTCCGCCAGCCGCTGGTGCAGCCCCTCAATGCGGCCCCGGTCCAGCAGATAATGTGCCCCAAATTCCGCCACCATCGCAGGGCGCGACCACAGGGCTGCGCGGGACGGGTCATCAGCCAGATGCAACAACTGCCGGCCCGCCCCATCCGCCAGCACCCGGCGAAGCAGGCGCTGTGCCTCCACCTGCCCGCGGGGACTGGCACCATCAATGAATTGCAGCAGCAGCTTCAGATCGGTGGTAAGCCATTGGCCGGGCTGGATCAGCATATCCAGCGCGCTGATCTGCACGTCTTCCGGTACCACGGGATCGGCAGCCAGCCGGCGCAGTGACTGCAATTCCTGTTCATCGCGTGCTGGCGAATGCTCGCGTCCGAAATCCAGCCACCCGTGACGCAGGTTGGCGACCATGGATTGCCGGTAACTGCCACGCAGCGCGAGGACCAGCAGAATCAATGCCAGGGCCAGCAGCATGGCGACGGCGGATAATTGTTCCGGGCTCAGGTCATTGCGCAGAAGCAACAGGGCGACACCGGCAAAGGCGGTGACAAAGGGCTCGCACAGCCCTTCCACCACGGTGCGCACCTGCTTGCGGTATTTTTCATCAATCGCGTTGAACAGGAAATTGAAGTTATTGAAGTCAATGGCCGGCACGACGCCCTGCAGCAGCATGAAACCCAACAGCGCGGGCCCCAGGCCGAAATCTGCGAAATAGAAGCTGAACACAAGCATATAGGCGCTGGGAACGATCAAGGCCACCGAACGGACGCCAAGCCGCAGCACCAGACGGTTGAAGACAAACAGATTGATGACCAGTGTCAACGCACTGGCCGTTCCGTAAAGCTCCCCAAAAAGCCGGGCCAGATCTGTTTCATCCCGTCCTTGGGCAAAGACGGATAGATATTGGAATTCGTTTATGTTCCCCATCAACAAGGACAACAGGAAAACCCCGACTACCATCGGGATATAGCGCGAACTGCGCAGACCCTCACCGATGGCGGCCAAGGTTTTGTGCCCCGTCTCGCCTGCATCCAGGTCTGCGTGTTCGCTTAATTGCGGCCAGCGACGTTTGATTGTCAGCAGCAAAGGCAGCGTTGCAAGGGCCAGCGCTGCCCATAGCAGGTAAAGCGTGGCAACCGGCAGATGTTCGGCAATGGTATTGACAATGGTGCCCCCGGTGATGCCGCCCAGGGCCGTACCGGCGCTCAACAGCGCGAACAGCCGCTTTCCGTCCTGAATGTCGAAGTAATCATCAACAAAGTTCCAGTACAGGGTATAAAGGCCGATAAACCAGATGGCGGAATATAGCCGAACCAGATAAGGCAACCCCTGCGCGACCAAGGGCGGCAGGATATCGGTATTGGACAACCCCGTCCATACAAGGACGCCACTGGCCGTCAGCACCAGCAGGGCCAGCGTCAACGCACCATCCGCACCAAACCGACCGGAAACATAGGCCATGGTGGGTGTGTAGATCAGCATGGCCCCCGCCGTGGCCATGTAGATATAGGGCAGGTTGGCGGCCCCCGCCCCGGAAACGAACAGCGCGTCCCCCGCGCTCATGCCGATGCTGAGGCCGGTTTGCAGAAGAAAGGCAAGGGATGCAAAGGGTAGCAGCTTTCCAAGGTCGTCGCGGTCAAGCCCGAATGCGCGCAGGATCGCGTTGATCATAGGCCCTAACCGGATTACCGCAGAGCGTGCGGACGTTGAAGAATTGTACAATCACGTATGACCGTGATAACGCATTTTTGCAAGGTCATGTGAGCCCTGTTGTCTGGGCCTTTGGCATGGGGGAAACAGGGATGACAGCAAACGTCGTCAATTCCGGTCCAGTGCCCGGACAGGCAGGATGATCATGAGATATCGGCTGGATATCAGGGCCAAGCTGCTGCTGCTGCTGTTTGTTTTCAGCTTGGCCAGTGCCGTCGCCTACACATGGTTCTCATACCACCGTGAACGGGCGGCAACGTTGGCCGGGATTGATGCACGCCTGTTGGCAGCCGCCCGCGCGGTGGAGCTTTATACCGGCCAGGAGTATCATGATAGGATCGTCGGGCCTGATTCCGTATCCGAGGCTGATTACGAACGGATCATGCGGCGGCTCAACGCGTACGCCCGCGAAACAGGCTTTGCCTATGTCTATACCTATATGCAGTTCGGCGACAGCATCCATACAACGGCGACCAATGCCACGGATGAGGAGTTTGCCGATGGCACCTACGACCGTTTCTTTCATCTTTACGACACAGCGTCGCCCGTCCTCTTTCAGGCATTCAGGACAAAGCAGATCCAGTTCGATGATAATTTGACCGACAGTTACGGCACCTTCCGATCTGTCTTCGTGCCCGTCACCACCCCATCGGGCAAAGTGTTTGTTGCCGGTGCCGATCTCAGCGTCGATTTTGTGCGTCAGCAGACCAATGCCGCCCTGCGGGGTGCCCTGCTGATCGGTGGTGTCGGGTTCCTGTTGATGTTCGTTGGTGGCCAACTGGTCATTTCACGGATCATCAAGCCCCTGACCGTGCTGACGGAACGCACCCGCACCCTGGTTGGCGAGAGCATTGACAAGGACGGGGCGAACAAGATCGCGGAGATTGCGGGCCAGCGCCGGGATGAGGTTGGTTCCCTTGCCCAGGCTTTGACGGAGATGATCCGGCGGCTGGGTGTTTATGTGGAGGCATTGAAGGAAACAACCGCCGCCAAGGAACGTGTGGAAGGTGAGTTGTCGGCTGCCCGTGAGATACAGCTGGGCCTGCTGCCCCGGCGCGATCCGCCATTTCCGCAACACCCACAGTTCGACCTGCATGGCTTGATGGAGCCTGCCAAGGCTGTTGGTGGCGACCTTTACGATTACTTCATGATCGGGGAGGACCATCTGGTCTTTATCGTGGGGGATGTCTCCGGCAAGGGGGTCCCCGCGGCGCTATTCATGGCGGTCGCCAAGACCCTTTTCAAAGGAAACTCCATAGCAGCCCCGACACAGCCGCCGCTGGATATTGCCAAGGTGGTGGAACTGCTGAACCGTCAGCTCTGTGATGAAAATCCGCAGGAACTTTTCATCACCGTATGTGCCGGCATCCTGAATATCCGTACCGGGCAGGTTGATTTCTGTGACGGGGGTCATGACGCGCCGCTGATCTTGGCCGCCGACGGAACCATCCGTAAGGTGAAAAAGGTCCAGGGGTTGGCGCTTGGGGTGATGGATGATTATCCTTACGAGGCTGGCCAGTTCCGGCTCAATCCCGGCGACACGCTGCTGCTTTACACCGACGGGATCACAGAGGCGATGGACCCTGAAGGTCGCCTTTATGGTATTGAACGGCTATGCGGACGGCTGGCTCAAATGTCCCTTGGCACGGCACCACGCGGCCTGAATAACTGGGTTCGTGACAGTGTTGCCGTGTTTGCGGACGGGGCCGAACAATCTGACGACCTGACCCTGCTGGCCATTCGGTTTCTGGGGGAGGGGGCTCGTGTCTGATCCGATCGGGACCGCCGCAGTGGTCGCCGAATTTATGCACCTTTATCCGGGGGCCTGGGCGCAGGAGGGCATTCCAGACACGGAGATTGATGCGCTGATCGCGGCCAGCAGGGGCGATCTGGCACGTTTCCGGCGCTATCTTAAACGTCGCCTGCATGGTGATCCGCTGGCTTACATTCTGGGCCAGATCAGCTTTGCCGGACGTCAGTTTGCCATTGACCGCCGTGCCTATGTCACCGACCCGGAGACGGTGCATCTGGTGAAGACGGTCGGTGATTGGGCGCGATTGCAGCCTGCCCCACTTCGCGCAGCAGAGATTGGGGTGGGGGCAGGGGTGCTGGCCATCACCCTGCTGCTGGAGGTGCCGGGACTGTCGATTACCGGGCTGGAACTGGATGCGGCGGTCATTGATCTCTGCCGGGAGAATGCCGCGCGGCACGGTGTGGGGCTGGAGGTGCTTGAAAGCGACATGTTCGCAGCCTGGGGGGATCGTCCCCCGCCCGATATCGCCTATGCGGACCTGCCCTGGGGCGACGATACGACCCTGTATGGCGATGATCGTGACGCCGGCCATTATCACAATATGCCGCCGACATCGGCGTTTCCGCTGTCGGGGCGTACCGGCACGCATCAGGAACTGGTGCGGGCCGTGCAGCAATTGGGTTGGCCCACCCAGCTTTGGCTGAATTGCGGTACGCTGCCTGATAGTGACATCGCCGATATCATTGGTGCTGCCGGGAAGATGCGCGTCAATGTTCTGACCGCTGCCCCCAATGTTCGCCTGCTGCATCTGGCTCCTTCAGAAGGCTGATTGCGGCGTTCATGTACACTGCATTTGGTTGCTTGCGTAATTCGGGCGATGGCGTAAGCCTTGATATGGACTGATGGGCGGATCGCCCCCCGCGAAGTTGCATTGTCATTGAACTCGTAAAAGGCACCTTATGCAGACGGATGATCAATCGGCCCCGCCGGTCCCCGAAACTGCACGCCCCCTATATCCAAATGCCTTTGCATTGGGTGAGGGCTATCCTACAGAAGCTGACTGCACCATCCTCCGGCAGGAAGCGGGCAAAGGGCAGGGTGTCTATGCCGTGCGCGCCTTCAAGGCCGGGCAACGTATTGCCAGGGTCAGCGGATCGATCAGTCATGCGGTGATGCAGCATACGCTGCAGATCAGTTCCGGCGTTCATCTGTATGATCCCTATTTCAGCGGCTATCTGCTGCATTCCTGCGATCCGAACTGCCGCCTCGACATGCAGCGTTTTGAACTGCTGGCGCTGCGGGACATCGCGCCGGGTGAACCGATGGTGATTGATTACGCCTACACTGAGGATGTGCTGTTCAAGCAATTTCCCTGCCTGTGCGGGGCACCCAACTGCCGGGGGTGGATCATCGGTCGGCGTGAAACGCCCAGGAAATAGGTAGGCGGTATCATGGTTGATTTCTGGTGGGCGCGCCCGGACCTACGCTATGTCAGCAACCGGCTGCTGCTGGGCGGCCACGATTTGGCCGCCGCCGCTGCTGCTGCGGGTGGTCCCGCCTTTTTCTATTCCGGTGAACGGGTGCTGGACAATCTGCGCCGGTTGAAGCGGGCGTTGGATGCCACGGGCATGGATAGTTCCATCCGATATGCCATGAAGGCCAACCGTTTCGCTCCGCTGCTGACCTGGATGAAGATGTCGGGCCTGTGCGGTATCGACGCCTGTTCCCCGGCAGAGGTGCGTCACGCGGTGCAGTGCGGTTTTGACACCGCAGAGATTTCATATACGGCGACATCCGTTTCTGACGCCGACCTAGCGGTTCTGGCGCGGCAGCCGGGCATCTGGATCAATGCGGACAGCCTGTCGATGATCCGTCGATTAGGCAGGCTGATGCCCGGCCGGTCCATCGGTATCCGGGTCAACCCCGCGATGGGGGTGGGCTATGGTGACAATGATTTGCTGTGCTACAGCGGCGACCGCACGTCCAAATTCGGCATCTATCGGGAGCAGTTCACCGAAGCGCTGGAACTGGCACGGCAGGCGGGGTTGACCGTCGACGGCATCCATTTTCATGTCGGCTGCGGTTATCTGAACGCCCAGTTGGATGCCTGGGGGTCCGTGCTGCGGGAATGCCGCTGGTTCCTGGATCAACTGGACCGGCCACGGCTGGTCAACTTGGGTGGCGGGCTGGGCGTTCCGCATGTTGCCACTGATCGTCCGCTGGATTTGGACGCCTGGTCGGCACTGATCCGGCAGAACTTCAGCGGTTATGGCGTATCGGTCTGGGTTGAACCGGGTGACTATATTGTCAAGGATGCCGGCGTGCTGATGCTGCAGGTGACACTGGCTGAGGAAAAGCGGAACACGCTGTTCTACGGTGTTGATGGCGGCTTCAATCTGGCGATTGAGCCCGCTTTTTACAACCTACCCTGTGAACCGGTGCCTGCGGTGTTGAATACGGATGTGGCCGAAGCCTGGGCTCCATCAGCGCTTAAACAAGCCACCATTGCCGGCAATATCAACGAAGCGTTGGACCTGTTTGCCCAGAACAGGCCGTTACCGGTCATGCGGGAGGGAGATTATCTGGCACTTTTGAACGCTGGCGGCTATGCAGCGGCCATGGCATCCAATCATTGTATGCGAAGCCCCGCAACAGAACACCTGCTGTTGCAGGGCGTTGTTGCTTAAGCAATTCGCAGCGAAAGCATAGCCATAACCGCCCGTGGGCCATCCATGCGCGAAGATACCTTAGTAATACCATCGGTCAAAATTCTTGACCGATGGTAATGCTGCGACTGCCGGCTCAGCACCTCGTGGCGCGTAAGCCAAGGGCGCGGATGCGCCCGCCCGGCGCATGAGGGAGCGCAAAACCTCCCTGGATCGGTCACGATCAAGGGAGATGGGTATGAGATGCCTCTTCCGGCGGGCATCGTTCGGGATCTGTGTCTGATGCCCCCGTCAAGCCAGTCGCAGCGTTTCTTCAGGGGGGCAGCTCTCATAACGATATCTTGATCCCGCAGCACTTGTCATTCACCCTTGTCAGTTGTGGTCAAATGCCGTTGTGTCCGCTTGGCGGGTGGGCGGTGCTGAAGCAGGGGAATGTCAGGGTGGGAGATAGCGATGCGATCGGCCGGCCGCTGCTTGGGCGTGTGCTGGTCATCTTCAATGCCAGGCTGGCACCACGGCGCCGCGACCGCATGGTGCTGGTCCTGGACAGGTTGCGCCGCGCCGGGCTGGAGGTGCTTTTGCAGGAGGCACCCGGACGCGATGCGGTGGAGCAGCTGGCGGCTAAGATCGGTCAATATGGGGCGCTGGACGCTGTTATCGTGGCCGGAGGCGACGGCACCCTGAATGCCGTGTTCAACGGCCTGCCCGCGGGGATAGACTTGCCCATCGGGCTGATCCCACTCGGTACCGCCAATGTTTTCGCCACAGAAATCGGGCTTGGCAGTGGCATCGACGCTATTGCCGATACGCTGCTGGGTGGCCTGGAACGCAACATCCATCTGGGCACCGGCGGGGGACGGGTTTTCCTGCTGATGGCGGGTGCCGGCTATGATGCGCGCGTGGTGGCGGGTGCCAACCTGCGGCTGAAACGCTTCATCGGTAAAGGTGCCTATGTGCTGGCCGGTCTGGTGGGCCTGCTGCGCTTCCGTCGCCAGCGTTACCGCGTCTTGCTGGATGACGGGGAATATGAGGCGGCATCGGTAGTGGTGTGCAAGGGGCGGCATTATGGTGGCCGCTTCATCCTTGCACGCGACGCCGATTTGACATCGGGCATCCTGCAGGTGGTGCTGTTCCCGCAGGCCAGCCGCCGCGCCCTGCTGCGCGATGTGCTGGCCGTGCTGTGCGGGCGGGTACATTTGCTGCCGGATGTGCGCATCATCCCTTCGCGCCGGGTGGTGCTGGAGGCGCGGGATGCGGACGATACTGACGCCCCGGTTCAGCTGGACGGCGATCTGGGGGCCCAGCTGCCCATTACCCTGACGCTGCATCCGCAGCGCCGCCGGATCATCGTGCCGGCCAGTTCGCCGCTTCCAGCCGGCTCAACACCTGCCGCAGGTCCAGCTGTGCCGCCATGAATTCCTGCCGGTTATTATACTCGGTGAAGGGGCGTTTGGGATCGGGTTCGACATCGCTGTTCAGCACGGGATCGAAGCGGATGAACCGATCCTCCAGCAGACGGCTGCACTGGTAATTGATGGCCTGCATGTTGCTCTCCATCACCACCTTGATGATGGCGATCGGATTATCCTTATCCAGCAGCCACTTGCCATAGCCGACATCGCCGCGTGTGAGCGGCATGTAGGTACTGGTGATGCCTTGGCCAAGCGACAGAACCTCGACCTGCGGCAGGCTCGTATCCTCGAAATCCAGGGCCGTCACCACCGCGCACAGGGCGGGATTGTTGGCGAACAGCCCCCCATCGATATGGCCCTGATAGACAGGATGCACCATGGGAATGGAACTGGACCGCATACAGATGTCCAGCACCCGGTCATCATCATCCAGCAGTTCGGGCAGCAGGTTGTGATAGATGCGCACCGACCATTGCCGTCTTTCGCGCAAGGATGCTTCATTATCCAGACAGAAGCTGGGAATCAGCAGCTTGCGCGGCAGGTCGGAAAGTCGCCTGTCGCCCAGCATTTCCTCCAGATTACGATAGATTGAGGCATGTGTCATGAAGGCGCTGAGCCCGGCCAGTGCCATCCAGGAACGGGAATTCTTTTGTTTGGACTGGGCAAAGGGTCGCCAGCGCCGCCAGAACTCGATGGCGTTCTTCACGCCTTCGCGTGGGGTGGCGGCGGCGGCGATGAGGGCTGCGGAGATGCTGCCCGCCGACGTGCCGGCAAAGATGTCGATACTGTCCAGCAGGCCCGGCCGCTCATTCTCCAGCCGCAGCAGGATGCTGTTCATCAGCAGGCCGCGCGGCCCGCCATCAAGCGCCAGGATACGGATGGTCGACATGACGCCTCGGTGGTTCTCGGGTTGCTTCAGCTGGCATGGGATCTCAGCCCGGAGAGGATGTCCGTCACATGTTCCAGGACTGCTGCCTGGGCGGAGCGGATGAAGAAATGGTCGCCTTCAAACAGGCGCGTGGTCAAGCCCTGGGGTGCCTGTGTCTGCCATGCCTCCAACTCGTCGGGTCGCGCCATCGGGTCGCGCGTGCCGCCCAGCGCTGTGACCGGGCAGGGGGCGGGGGTGTCATCGTCGTGTCGGTAGGTCTCGTTAACCGCGAAATCAGCGCGCAGCATGGGCAGCAGGAGTTCCATCAGCTCCGCATGGTCGAACACGGCGGCAGGTGTGCCGTTCATGCGCCGCAGACGAGCCAGGAACTGGTCCTGCGGCAGAGCGTGCGCCTGTTCGAAGGGGTCGGGCAGGTGGGGCGCGCGCCGGCCGGCCACAATCAGATGGTCGGGCGGCCGGTGCCCGCGGGCGGCCAGGCGGCGCGCTGTCAAAAAGGCCAGCAGTGCTCCCATCGAATGCCCCAGGAAACAGACCGGCCCCGAAAGGGCGGGCGCCAAGGCCTCGGTGATCGCCTCTACCATTGGTGTAGCACGGGCGTAGGGTTCTTCTCCGATTCGTGTTTCCCGTCCCGGATATTGCACCGCCACTACGTCCACCCATGCCGGTAAGCCCCCTGGCCAGGACCGGGCCATGGAGGCGGTGCCACCGGCATGGGGAAACGCCACCAGCGTCACGCAGGGTTGCGCAGACCGGTGCCAGGGCACGATCCACGGTGTCTGCTTGCCGGACAGGGCGTTCTTTGGCAATGTTGGGTCGCTTGCAATATTAGAATAAGTCATTTCAGACCATGCCCAGCCAAAATGAATATAGCTTGCGAGTAGACAGGAAAGCCCGCCCGGTTCGTGCTGGTGTGCAGCGCATATATAATTCATTTGCCCTCCGCACCGCTAATGGATTAAGACAAATTAACCAACGTATGCGATACCGGTTTCTCCGGGGTGCCTTTCCCAAAGATCATAAGCGGCGTGTTTGGCGTCGCCGAAATGGATAGAGATGCCACGTATCATCCTTATGTCTGGCAAGGGCGGTGTGGGCAAGACCACGGTGTCGGCAGCGACCGGGTTGGCCTGCGCGCAAAAAGGCCATCGCACGATCGTTGTCTCCTTCGATCTCGCGCATAGCTTGTTCGATTGTTTCGACCTGCCCCGCGGGCTGTTCGACCATAATGGCGGCGAACCAGTCCGCGCGGCGGAAAACCTGGACGTCCAGGAAATCGACGTGCAGATGGAGATTGAGAAGCACTGGGGTGACATCTACCGCTATCTCGCCATGCTGATGACCTCGTCCGGCCTGACCGACGTGATCGCGGAGGAAGTGGCGGTCATTCCAGGGATGGAAGATGTTATAGCCCTGATGTACGTCAATAAATATATGTCGGAAGGAAAATACGACGTAATCGTGCTGGATTGCCCGCCGACCAGCGAAAGTCTGCGTTTCGTATCCATGACCTCTACCATCGAATGGTATGTGCGCAAGCGCTTCAATGTGGACCGCAACATCGTGCGGTTCGCCGGCCCCATCGCCAAGCGCTTCACAGACTACAAGTTGCCTGACGAGAAATATTTCACCGCCATGATGCAGCTGTTCGAGCGCATCACCGGTGTTGACAAGATGCTGGTCGACCCTGAGACCACAAGCGTTCGCCTCGTCACCCAGGCGGAAAAGATGGTGATCCGCGAAACGCAGCGCGCTTTCATGTATTTCAACATGTACGGCGTCGCGGTTGACCGCATCGTCATAAACCGTCTGTTGCCCGATACGCCCGACGGCTATTATTCGCGCTGGGTGAAGGCGCAGACTGTCTATGCTCAAGAGGTACGGGAGTATTTCGATCCGGTGCCGACCGTGTCGCTGCCTCTGTTCGACGATGAAGTGATCGGTGTGCGCAATTTGCAACGCGTGGCCGACGCCCTGTTCAGCGGTGGCGACCCGGCCCAGTTCTACCACAAGGGTGCCCCCTATACCTTCACCAAGGAAGGTGAGGGGTATCTGCTGACCATCAACCTGCCTTTCGTTGACAAGAGCGACCTGGATATCAGCCGCCATCAGGAGGATCTGACCATCCGCATCGGCACCTTCAAACGGCATGTGCCGCTGCCGCGCTCCGTCCTGTCAAAGGATGTGCAGAGCGCAAAGATGGTCGATGGCGTTCTTCAGATCAGATTTTAGCATTTTTTCTCGTTGGGGGCGTATACTCTCAACATTCCACCAGCAGGAGGGGCGTGCCATGAAGGATTTCGAGGAAGAGGCCGGTGGTCTGCGGAAATTGCTGGGCAATTTGGTCAGCGGCTTGAACGGTGCTCTGATGCTCGACGATGAATCCCGGTCGATCCTGGAGATTCAATATCTGAAGGCCCAATCGGAAATCCTGGCTGGCTATCAGCAGGTGATCGATCGCCGTCTGAAGCTGCTGGAGGGCGGTCGCCGCCCGCGCAAGGTTACGGTCGAGTAAGGCGCATTATGTCCCCGCTCAGGGACATGCGCCGGATGCTCATGCCGCTGATATGAAGGGGCAATCGCCTCTACGCATGTTGGGTGGGTCATCGGCGGTGCGCTGATGGCAGCACTCCCCTTTTCACATTGTTCCTCTGTGTACTCACGTCACTTTGAGGGAGGCCATGCATGAGACGGCTATTGTCGATGGATGGCGGGGGTGTGCTGTCCCTGGCCACACTGACCATGCTGCAACGCATCGAGGAGAAGTTTCCGGGGTTCCTGGCGCGTGCCGATGCATTTGCCGGAACATCGGCAGGCGGCATGAACGCATTGCTGATGGCGGCGCATGAGAACCCCGCCGACGGGCTGGACGATGCGTTCCAACTGTGGGACGGAACCGCCCCCATCTATGAGAGCAGCCTGTGGCGTGATCTGGGGGCGCTGGCTGGCAAGGTGGCCATCTATGACAATGCCAACCTGCAGGCTTATCTGCGGTCCCGCCTGGGGAACCGGCGCCTGAAGGAGCTTTACTACCGTGTGGTTGCGGTCACTGTGAAACTGGATGAACAATTGCCGGGTGGTCATCGGGGCTGGGCACCCAAGGTGTTCGACAGCCAAGGTGGAGACCCCGAGGATGCGGATGAGCTTGCCGTCGATGTCGGCGTGCGCACCGGTGCCTTTCCCATTACCTTTCCCATCTTCCAGGGCTACGTCGATGGCGGCGTCGTGGCCAACAATCCCGCTCTCTGTATGTTGCTGCACGAGGTTAAGCGATTGCGGATGGCGGCCAGCGCGGTATTGCCGGAAACAAGGCTGCTGTCGGTGGGCACCGGTGCGGGGGTGGCGGCCATTGAAGGGTACAACCTCGACTGGGGCTATGGTGAATGGCTGTTCATGCCTGGCAACCCCGGCTTGTTCACCGATATGGTTGTCTCGGCACCCATGGAACTGGTCACGGAGCAATGCGCCCTGCTGCTGGGGGGGAACGCGTTTTTCCGCCTGAACCCATGGCCGGAAAACGTGGTGACGCCGTCGAAAAGCCGGGGGGGCAGCCCCGACAGCCCCGTCGACAAGCTGCGTAAGAAGGCACTGCTGCTGGGCAGGACAGCCGATCTTGACCCGACCTTCCGCTGGATCGAGGCATCCGGCTGGATGGATGATGATGGGGAAGAGGCAGAACCAACAGCCGGCGCGCAGTCCACGCGCCGCAGTGCCCGTAGTCCTCGCGCATCCGGCGCGACCAAGGGGACGTGACCTTGGGGGCGGAAGCCGACATGTTGGAACGCCGCATCGCGGCGGTGGTTGCGCGCCATGCCGGCATTGATCCTGACCAGATCGACCATGGGCGCAGCTTCCACGATCTGGGTGTCGACAGTGCCAACGCCCTGGCCATCGTGGCTGAGATGGCCAGGGTGCTGGACCGCGTCTTGCCGCCCACCTTGCTTTGGGAATGCCCGACCATTGCTGCCCTGACGCAAAGGCTTCATGCCGACGGTCAGGTGCCGCTGCCCGGTCGTGGTTCGCAGGTTAAACTGTCGCGCGCCGTGCCTGTGGCCATCATCGGCATGGCCTGTCGGTTTCCGGGTGCCCCCGACCTGGCGGCTTTCAAGCGGTTGCTGGAAGATGGTGTGGACACGGTTGGCCCGGTGCCTGCTGACCGTTGGGATGGCGATGCCCTGTTCGATCCCGACCGTACCGCACCGGGCCGGATGAACAGCCGCCACGGCGGCTTCCTGCCGGACATTGCCGGTTTCGATGCGGATTATTTTGGCATCGCCCCCGTGGAAGCGGTGCAGATGGACCCGCAGCAGCGTCTGGCCCTGGAACTGTCCGTGGAAGCGTGCGAGGCGGCGGGTCTGGCCCTGGAGGGCCTGCGTGGCAGCCGGTCGGGTGTGTTCATCGGTGCCATGTGGGGTGACTATGCCCGCATCGCCACCCCGGGTCTGGAGGATTTCCGCCAACACAGCGCCACGGGCCAGGACCATGGCGTACTGGCGGGGCGCATCTCCTATATGTTGGGGCTGGAGGGTCCGTCGCTGGCCGTCAACACGGCCTGTTCGTCGGCCCTGACGGCACTGCATCTGGCCTGCGCCAGCCTGGCGACGGGGGAATGTGATCTGGCGCTGGCCGGCGGCATCAATCTGATCTGCGGGCCGGAAAGCACGCTGGCCATGTCGAAGTTCGGCGGCTTGTCAACCGACGGCCGCTGCAAGCCCTTCGCTGAAGGGGCGGACGGCTATGTCCGGGGTGAGGGCGGCGGTATCGTGGCGCTGAAGCGCTTGGACGACGCCTTGGCCGATGGCGACCGGGTGTTGGCGGTGGTGCGCGGCAGTGCCGTTAACAGCGATGGTGCCAGCAACGGCCTGACAGCCCCCAATCCCGCCGCCCAACGCGCCGTGCTGGCCGATGCCTGCCGCCGCGCCGGGATTGATCCATCCGACATCGACTATGTGGAAACGCACGGCACGGGCACGGCGCTGGGCGATCCGATCGAGGCTGGTGCCCTGGGCGCGGTGCTGGGTGCTGGACGTCCCGTTGACCGGCCGTTGCTGATCGGGTCGGTGAAATCCAATCTGGGGCATTTGGAGGCGGCAGCCGGCATCGCTGGGCTGATCAAGACCGCGCTCGCCCTGCAGGATGGCCGTATACCCGCCACCCTGCATGCCGACCGGCCCAGTTCCACCATTCCCTTTGCCGATCTGGGTCTGCGATTGGTCAACCGACCTTGCCCCTGGCCGGAAGGGCGCGGCACCCGCCGTGCAGGGGTCAGCGCCTTCGGCTTTGGCGGGTCGAATGCGCATGTGGTGCTGGAAGCTGCGCCCGCTGCCGATCCTGTGCAATTGCCCCTGCATGCTGGCGGGGCGGCTGGCGGTCGCATGGCCTTCGTTTTCACGGGCAGCGGCGGGGTCTGGCCCGGCATGGGGCGCGACCTGCTGGCGGCTGAACCGGCTTTCCGCCGGGCGGTAGAGGAATGCGACGCGGCCATGGCACCGCTGCTGGGCTGGTCGGTGCTGCGCGCCCTGTCGGCACCGGAGGGGGAGGTATCGCCGGAACCTGCCATCGCCCAGCCAATGCAATTCGCCTTGCAGGTCGGGCTCTGGCGGTTGTTTGTGCAGTGGGGCCTGACGCCTGATATCGTTCTGGGCCACAGCACGGGGGAGATGGCGGCAGCCGTCGCTGCCGGCTGGCTGGATCTGACGCAGGGCTGCCGGTTGGTCTGTCACCGCGCCGCCGCCGAACAGCGCCTGTCGGGCAAGGGTGGCATGGTGCAGGTGGCCCTGTCCGCTGATGCCGCCGCCGACTGGATCGCGGCCCATGGGCTGGACCTGGATATTGCCACCCTGAACGGCCCGGCCCTGACCGTACTGGCGGGTACATCGGCTGCCATCGCGGCGGCGGAGGCGGCGGCCTTGGCCGACGGGGTGCGTGCCACCCGTATCGCAGTGCCCGTCCCCCATCACAGCCGCCTGCTGGACCCTGTGCTGGACGGGTTTACAGCCGGACTGGGTGAACTGCGCCTGCACAGGCCCGATCATGAGTTTTGTTCCACCATTCGCGCGGGGGCGGTGCCTGACGCTGCCTATTGGCGGATGGCCCTGCGCCAGCCAGTGCGTTTCGCCGACACGATCCGCGCGCTGGCCGCTGACGGCGTGTCGATCTTCGTGGAGGTCGGACCGCAGCCGCTTTTGCGCCGGGCCATCGCGCAATCGGCGGGAAATGCCGCAATCGTGTTGGGAACCCTGGCACGGGGCCATGGCGGCCCGACCGCCCTGGCTGCCACACTGCGCCATCTTGCCGAGCATGGTCGCCTGGCAACGCTTACCGCACGTCCAACGCTGGTACCGGTTTCCGCCCACAGTTCGGAAGCCCTGCGCACCCGTGTCGCCCAACTGGCGGATTTCCAGGGGAACGTCGCCGATCTGGCTTGGAGCCATGCCCTGCGCGGCAGTCACCGGGCGGTGCGCGCCGCCCTGGTCGCCAGCGATGCCGCTGGTCTGCGCGCGGCCGCCACCGCCTGGCTGGAAGCCGGGCAGGCGGTGGCGGCAGGGCGCCGGCGGCTTGTGCTGGCCTATCCCGGTCAGGGGGGGCAATGGCCCGGCATGGGGCGTGGCCTGATGGACCTGCCTTCCTTCCGTGCCGCCTTCATGGAATGCGCGGCAGCGGTGGCGTGCCAGGACGGCCCCGATCTGCTGAACCTGATGCTGGTCCCGGCGGACGATGCGCGTCATGACGATGTGGCGTCGATACAGCCATTTCTGTTCGCCATCCAGGTGGCGCTGACGGCGCAACTGGCAGCATGGGGCATCCGGCCCGACGTGGTCATCGGCCATTCCATGGGGGAGGTGGCGGCGGCCCACGTCGCTGGCATCCTGTCCCTGGACGATGCCGCTCGCATCATTTGCATCCGCAGCCGCCTGCTGGCCCAGGGCCGGGCCGGCGGGGCCATGGCCCTGATCGGGTTGGGCGGACGGGAGACGGAGGCCGCACTGGCCCGCCTGGGCCGTCGGGGTTTGCCGCCGGTCGACGGGCTTTGCGTTGCGGCATGGAACGGGCCAGCGGATACGGTGGTGGCCGGCCCGGTCACAGCCGTGGCTGCCCTGGTCGCCATGCTGGAGGAGGAGGGGGCGTTTGCGCGCATGGTGCGCGTTGATGTGGCCTCCCACACCGCTCAGGTCGATCCGCTGCTGGAACCGCTGACGGCGGCCCTGGACGGCCTGTCGCCGGGCAAGGGGACAGTGCCGCTTTTGTCGACTGTCACCGGGACGATCCTGGACGGTTGCACCATGGATGCGGCCTATTGGGTGTCCAACCTGCGCCGTCCGGTGCGGTTCCAGGAGGGGGTTGCCGCACTTGCCGGCGCGGATACCGTCTTCCTGGAGGTGACGCCGCATCCCGTGCTGGCGCCCGCCGTGGAACGGGGCCTGGTGGGCACTGGTGCCCTGGTGGCCGCCACCCTGCGGCGTGATGTACCGGAAAAACCGGCCTTGTTCACGGCGCTGGGCCGGCTGTACGCGGCGGGTCTGTCACCGGACTGGCAGGCACTGCATCCCGATGGCGGTCGTTTCCTGCCGCCCGCCCCCTATCCCTGGCAGCGCAGCCGTTTCTGGCCCGATCTGCCCGCCAACCGCCCTGCCGTACCAAGCATCCCCTTGGGTCTCTATGGCCTGGACTGGCAGCCTGTTGACAGTCCCCCGCCGGCTGGTGTCGATGACTGGCTGCTGGTCGGCGACGGCGACGGGCTGGCGACGGCGCTGGCCGGGCATATCTTCGCAGCCGGCGGCAGTGCGCGGCTGGTGACGGCGCAGACCGCATACGACTGGCCCGGCCAGCATGTCATTGATCTGCGTGCCCTGTCCCTGTCTGCCGGCGATCCCGACGGCGTGGCGGCGGGGCTGGCGGCGGCGGCCTCCCTGGCGACCCGGCTGGCCACGATGCCCGGCAGCCGCCTGTCCATCATCACGGCCGGTGCCCGGCCCCTGACCGGCCAGCAGCGGCTGGCCCCCCTGCAGGCCCCGTTCTGGGGGTTGGGCGGGGCTATCGCGGCCGAATATCCGGGCCTGTGGCATTGCATGGTCGACCTGGACCCCGACCTGCCGGCATCGGCTCAGGCGGCGGACCTGCTGCGCGCCCTGCATACCGGTGGTGCGGAGACGCGGCTGGCGCTGCGGGCCGGCCGGACCCTGGCCGCCCGGCTGGCCCCGCGACCGTTGCTGGCACCGGTGGCGGTGCCGGCCCTGGCGGCGGACGGTCGCTATCTGGTGACAGGTGGGTTGGGCGGGCTGGGTCTGGCGCTGGCGCACTGGCTGGCCGACCGGGGGGCACGGCACATTGATCTGGTGGGGCGCACAGGCCTGCCAGCGCAGGGGCCCGTGGCCGACGCTGTGCGGGCGCTGCGCGACCGCGGCGTTACTGTCAATGTCGATGCACTGGATGTGGGGGACCGTGCGGCCCTGACGGCCTGGATTATGGCATCGGCCGATACCCGTCCGCGTCTGCGTGGCGTTGTGCATGCCGCAGGTATCATGCGGCAACTGCCTGTCGATGCGCTGGACGAGGCGGGGGTGGCGGCTTTGTTGCAGGCCAAGCTGCAGGGCGGCTGGTGGCTGGACCGGTTGACACGGGGGCTGGGCCTGGATTTCTTTGTTCTTTTCTCCTCCTTCTCCACCCTGATCGACAGCCCGCAACTGGGTGCATACGCGGCGGCCAATGCGGCGCTGGACGGGATCGCGGCGCAGCGACGGCGGACGGGGGAGAAAGTGACCCTGGTCAATTGGGGCTTCTGGGAAGAAGCCGGTATGGCAGCGCGTGCCGGCTGGGCCCCGGCCGGGGTGCGGTCCATCGCCATCCAAGAGGGGCTGTCCTGCCTGGAACGGCTGCTTGCCATGCCAGACGGGGATCTGGCCGCCGATCCCGTGCTGGGTGTGATGGCGGTGGACTGGCAGCGCTGGGCGGCAGCCTATCCGGCTGCCGCCGCCGCACCGCTGCTGTCACGGTTATTGCCGCCCAAATCTCCGGTGTCTGTGTCACCGTCACCGGTGACGGCGCCCGCGTTCGACCGGATGGCCGCTGACTGGCGCCAGCGGTTGGAGGCGCTGGTGCGGGCCAGCACGGCCGCCGTGGCCGGCTTGCCGGCGGCCGGCCTGGATATGGCCCGGCCCTTCCGGGCGCTGGGTATCGACAGCCTGATGCTGATGGCGCTGCGCCAACGGCTGGAAAGTGCGTTGGGCATGACCATCCGCCCGGTTGACCTGTTCAACCATCCTGGCCCTGCCTCCCTGTCAGCCTATCTGGCCGAACAGATCGCGCCACAGCCGGCGGTGGATGCCGGGGAGGATGAGGATCTGATGGCACTGCTGGAGCGCGAGCTGGACGCCGTCCCGGCGGCGCGGAGGGCGTGAGCTTGGGCGGACCAGCCGATCAGGAAGCGCTGATGCGCCGGGCGCTGGCGGAAATCCGCCAGTTGCGGGCCCGCGTGGCGGAGTTGGAGGCCGGGCGCGACCACGCCGTTGCCATCATCGGTATCGGTTGCCGATATCCAGGTGGCGGCGACACGCCGGAGAATTTCTGGCACGTCACGCGCAACGGACAGGACGCCATCGGCCCCTATCCGCCGTCCCGGCTGCAATCTTTCACCAGCACGCCCGCCCCCGTGCCGGATGCCGCCCTGTTGGGCGGGTTCTTGGCCGATATTGACGGGTTCGATGCCGGGTTCTTCGGTCTGTCCCCGCGGGAGGTGCGGTCGATGGACCCGCGCCAGCGCCTGCTGCTGGAGGTCTGTCACGAGGCGCTGGCCGACGCGCTGATCCCCGCATCCAGGCTGGCTGGCAGCGCCACGGGCCTGTATCTGGGGCTCTATAATGACGATTTCGCCCAGCTGCATCTGCGGCTGGACCGGCCGGACGGGCTGGATGCCTATCTGGGGACGGGCCTTTCGCATTCCATCGCGGCAGCGCGGCTCTCCTACCTGCTGGACCTGCGCGGCCCGGCCCTGGCGCTGGATGCCGCTTGCGCATCGTCCTTGGCGGCGGTGCATCTGGCCTGCGCCAGCCTGCGGACCGGGGAAAGCGATTTGGCGCTGGCAGGCGGGGTCAACCTGATCCTGGCGCCGCTGTTCGGGATGATCACCGATGCCATGGGCATGATGGCACCTGATGGCCGCTGCAAGCCGTTCGATGCAAGGGCCGACGGGTTCGTGCGCTCGGAAGGCTGCGGTGTGGTTGTGTTGAAGCGGCTGGCCGATGCGCAGGCCGATGGCGACCCGATCCGGGCCGTCATCCACGGCAGCGCCATGAACCAGGATGGTGCCACCAATGGCATCACCGCGCCCAGCGGCAAGGCCCAGCAGGCGGTAATCCGCGCTGCCCTGGCCGATGCTACGGTGGCCGCCACCGATGTCGGCTATGTTGAATGCCATGGCACGGGCACGCCGCTGGGCGATCCGGTGGAGGTGGATGCCCTGGCGCAGGTCTATGGCGGCGGGCGGGCCGCTGCCTGCGCGCTGGGTTCGGTGAAGGGCAATATCGGCCATGCGGAGGCTGCCGCCGGCATTGCCGGGCTGATCCGCGCGGTGCTGGCCGTGGAAAAGCGGGAAATCCCCGCCATGGCGCATTTCAGCCGGCTGAACCCGCATATCGAACTGGGTACCGGCCTGACCGTGCCGATCGCCCCCGCCGCCTGGGCCGGCGGGGCACGCCATGCCGCCGTCAGTGCCTTCGGTTGGTCAGGCACCAATGTGCATGTCGTGCTGGGGCCGGCACCGGCGGGTGACGTTGTGGCCCCTGTGGACCGGCTGGGTGCAGCCGGCCATCTGCTGCCCCTGTCAGCCGCCAGCGCCGAGGGGTTGGCGGATCTGGTGGGTCAGGTGGCAGGCTGGCTGCGGCCCGATACAGACCTGGCTGCCCTGTGCCGTGCCGCTTGGCACGGGCGCGACCATTATCGCCACCGTCTGGTGCTGCGCGCCAGCACAGTGGATGAACTGGCCACAAAGCTGGCGGCCCGGCCGGCAGGAACCCAGACGGGGCCTGCCCGCACTGTGTTGATCTTCCCCGGCCAGGGCGGGCAATGGCCAGGCATGGGCCGGTCGCTCTATGTCAATGATCCGCTGTTCCGCGATGCGTTCCAGGCCATCAGTAAGGCTGCCGAACCCTTTACGGAACGGCCGCTGGTGGATGAACTGCTGTCCGCCGACCGGTTTGACCGCATCGATGTCATCCAGCCGCTGATCTTCGCCGTGCAGGTGGCGCTGGCCGGCTGGCTGCGGGCGCATGGGGTGCGCATCGACGCCGTGGCGGGCCACAGCATGGGGGAGGTGGCGGCGGCCTGTGTGGCCGGCATCCTGTCGCCCACCGATGCCGCCCGCATCATCGCGCGGCGCAGCCGGTTGCTGCGATCCATCGCCGGTCAGGGGGCCATGCTGCTGGCCGAACTGGATGCGGCAGAGGGGGGGGCTTTGCTAGTCCCTTGGCGCGACCGTCTGTCCGTGGCTGCCATCAACGGCCCGCGTACCCTGGTCTTCTCCGGCGATCCGGATGCGGTGGATGCCCTGCGGCAGACGCTGGAGCTGCGGGGCACCTTCTGCCGCCCGGTGAAGGTGGATGTGGCCAGCCATAGCCCGCAGGTCGATCCGCTGCTGCCCGATCTGGCGCGTGAACTGGCCGGCATCGTCCCGCGTGCGGCCGGGGATGTTACGTTCTATTCCACGGTTACGGGCGGTCCCCTGCCGGGGACGGCGCTGGATGCGGCCTATTGGGGCCGCAACCTGCGCCTGCCCGTGCGCTTTGCCGATATTGTGCAGCGCTTGCGCGCGGATGGCTTCGGCACCTTTGTGGAGGTCAATGCCCATCCTGTGCTGGCACCGTCTCTGCGCGACTGCCTGGATGGTGCGGGCCATGTGGTGGAAACGCTGCGCCGGGAGGAGGGGGAGGCCGCTGCCCTGCTGGACGCGCTGGGTGCCATCCATGCCGGCGGCGGTGTGGTGGACGCAGCCGCACTTTATGCCCGGCGTCCGGCTTTGCGCTTCCCCACCATCGGTTGGGCCCGTACTGACCATGTTCGCCCCGTCCTGCCCGTGGCCGGCATGGTGGCGGATATGGCGGAGGCAGAATTCCACGCCATTGATTGGCAACCGCTGCCCGACGGGCCGCTGGCCGCGATGGGCCGCTGGCTGCTGATTGATGGCGGCCCGGCGGCTGACGATGGCCTAGGCGCGGCGCTGGCCAATGCCTTGTCTGCGGCTGGGCCTGCGCCGATGGTGATGGGGGTGTCCGCCCCGGAAAAGATCGGGGATGCGGTAACGGCGGACGATCTGGCGGGTTGCGTCGGCATCGTCTGGTTGGCTGGTCGCGCGCCCTTGGACAGGGGTGACGGCGATCCCGTGGCAGCGCAGGAATGGCAGGCCGTTGCCGTCCTGCGGCTGGTACGTCACCTTGCCATGCTGTGTCCCGATGGGGATCTGCCGCCGCTCTGGCTGGTAACGCGCGGGGCGGAGGCGGTGGAGACGGGAACCCTGCCGCTGCCATCCGGCCCTGCGGTCGGCCAGGGGGCGATGCGTGGCTTCCTGCGCGTGGCGGCGACGGAGCAGGCGGGCGTGCCCCTGCGTCTGGTTGATCTGCCGGCCCAGCCGGGGGTGGCCGAGGCCGATTGGCTGGCCCGGCACCTGCTGGCCGGCGGGGATGAGGATCAGGTGGCGCTGCGCGGTGGGCGGCGTCTGGCGGCCCGGCTGGTCCGGTGCGATGCGCTTGTTCCGCACGGGGTGCCGCGACTGGACCCGCAGGGGGCCTATCTGGTCACGGGCGGGCTGGGCGGGATCGGCCTGCGATTGGCCGAACAACTCGCCGCCTGGGGGGCGCGGCATCTGGTGTTGCTGGGCCGGCGGGTGCCGGGGCCGGCGGCGGAGGCCGTGCTGGCCCGGCTGGCCGCTGCCGGTATAGCGGTGCGGACCTTCGCTGTGGATGTGGGCGATGCGGATGCACTGGGCCGGGTGCTGGACGATGTGCGCCAATCGGTCCCGCTGCGCGGCATCTTCCATGCCGCCGCCACGCTGGATGATGCCGTCATCGACAATCTGACGCCGGAACGGATGGCGACGGTGCTGGGGGCGAAGCTGGCCGGGGCCTGGAACCTGCACCGCCTGACCCTGGCCGACGATCTGGGCCTGTTCGTGCTGTTCTCCTCTGCCGCCGGCTGGCTGGGCACGGCCGGCCAGGCCAATTATGCCGCCGCCAATACCGCCGTCGATGCCCTGGCCTGGCTGCGGCTGGCTGCAGGGCTGCCGGCCCATGCCGTGGCCTGGGGGCCATGGACGGATGTGGGGCTGGCGGCGGTCGATGCGCGGCGGGGCGAAAGGCTGGGTGCGCGCGGACTGGCCGGCCTGTCGCCCGATGCCAGTCTGGCAGCGCTGGCCCGGTTGATCGCCGGGCCGGGCGGGGTGTGGGCGGTGATGCGCCTGGACCGTGATGCCTGGGCCGACCATTATCCGGGCTCGGCTGCGCGGCCCTTCCTGGCCGGTGCCGGGGTGCCGTCGCAGGCCGTGTCGGATTTCGCAAAGGCTTTTGCCGATGCCACCGCTGGCCGGCAATTGGCCCTGCTGTCGGCGGAGGTCGCTTCCGTGCTGCGCACCGATCCGGCCAAGGTGCCGCCCGATGAACCGTTGCGCAGCCTGGGGCTGGACAGTTTGATGGCTTTGGAACTGCGCAACCGGCTGGAACGGCTGACGGGGTTGCGTCTGCCCGCCACCCTGGCCTGGACCTGCCCGACCCCGGCCCTGATGGCATTGCATCTGGCGGAAAGGCTGCGGCCAGCCGGCACACCTGCGCCGGTTGCCATGCCCGTCCCGGTTGCCCGGCTGGATGCCGATATCGACGCGCTGTCGGATGAGGAAGCCTTGGCGCTGTTGACCCAGGGGGGGGCGGCATGACCGACCTTCCCGCCATGATCACCGCCGAAAAGCGTGCCCTGCAGGCGCGGCGGGTACGCCAAGACCCCCAGGTCCAAGCCCTGCTGATGGGCGAGCCGCTGGCCATTATCGGCATGGGCTGCCGCTTTCCCGGCGGGGTGGATGGGGCAGAAGCGTTCTGGCGTTTGCTGCTGGACAAGGTTGATGCCATCGGCCCCGCCCCGGCCAACCGCTGGTTCGCGGAAGGGGAGCGACCGTTGGGCGGTTATGTCGGGGGGCTGGACGGGCTGGATATCGGCTATTTCGGCCTGTCGGCGCATGAGGCAGCCTGGATCGACCCGCAGCAGCGCTTGTTGCTGGAAGGGACGATGGCGGCGCTGGACGATGCCGGCCTGACGCGCGCCGCCCTGGCTGGCAGCCGTACCGGCGTGTTCGTGGGCGCCTGCATCAGTGACTATGTCCGCCGGTCGCTGGCCCCGGGGCGGGTGCCCGATCCCTATGCCGTGTCGGGCATCGCCGATGCCATTCTGGCCAATCGCCTCTCCTACCTGCTGGACCTGAACGGTCCCAGTCTGGCCGTGGACACCGCCTGTTCGTCGGCACTGACCGCCTTCCACATGGCCTGTCAGAGCCTGCGCACGGGCGAGAGCGACATGGCCATTGTCGGCGGGGTCAATGCCATCCTGTCGCCGGAGATCGGCCTGTCCCTGGGGCTGGCCGGCATGCTGGCGCCTGATGGCCGCTGCAAGAGCTTCGATGCCGCCGCCGATGGCTTCACCCGCGGGGAGGGGGCGGGTGTCGTGGTGGTGCGGCGGTTGGCTGATGCCATGGCGGCCGGTGATCGCATCCATGCGGTTCTGCGCGGCAGTGCCATCAACCAGGATGGCCGCAGCAACGGCCTGACGGCCCCCAACCCGCTGGCCCAGGAACGGGTGATCCGCGCGGCGCTGGACAATGCCGGCATCGCCCCCCACGCCGTGGATTTCGTGGAAACGCACGGAACCGGCACCACCCTGGGCGACCCGATTGAGGTGCAGGCCCTGTCCGCCGTGTACAACGTCCCGGAGCGGGCCAGACCGCTGCGCATCGGGGCGGTAAAGGCCAATATCGGTCATTTGGAGGGGGCGGCCGGCATGGCCGGGCTGATCAAGGCCGTGCTGTGCCTGAAGCACGGGACGATCCCGGCCCAAGTGCATTTCACCCGGCCCAACCCCAATTTCGGCCCCGGCTTTGACCTGCATGTGCCGGTATCGGTGGAACCCTGGCCGGCCCATGCCGACGGATCGCGCCGCTTCGCCGGCGTCAGCGCCTTCGGCTTCGGCGGCACCAATGTGCATCTGGTGCTGGAGGAAACGCCGCCGGCGCTGGCCCGGTCGGTGTCGGCCCCCGTTGCCGGTGCTGCACTGCTGATTGTGACGGCTGCCGACCCGGTGGCCCTGTCCGCCCGGGCGCTTCAGGCGGCGGACATGCTGGCGGCGGGGACGGATCTGGCGGGATTGCAGGCCACCCTGGCGCGCCGGTCCAGCCTCCTGGCGCACCGGCTGGCGGTGACGGGTGATGGTGCAGACGAACTGGTTGAGCGGTTGCGCGCGGCGGCGGGCGGGGCCGCCGGTCCCGACATCGCCGCCGGTACGGCCATGCAGGATGCAGCTGGCCCGGTTTTCGTCTTTACCGGTCAGGGTGGGCAATGGGCGGGAATGGGCCGGGGGCTGCTGGGGCTGCCTGCCTTCCGTGCGGGCTTGGAACCCTGCGATCTGGCCCTGCGCCGGGCTGAGGGCTGGTCGCTGATCGAGGCGTTGGAAGCGGGGCGCGACCTGACACCGACGGAGTTGGCACAGCCGGTACTGGTCGCGGTGCAGGTGGCGCTGGCCCGGCTGCTGGCCAGCCTGGGGCTGAAGCCAGCCGCCGTCATCGGCCATAGCGTAGGGGAGATTGCGGCCGCCATCGTCGCCGGTGCCCTGAGCGTGGAGCAGGGGATCACCATCGCTGCGGCGCGCGGTCGGCTGATGGCCGGGCTGGCGGGCCAGGGCTGCATGGCGGCGGTCGATCTGGCACCCGATGCCGTGGCACCGGCCCTGGCGGGGCTGGATGTCGATATCGCCGCCGTCAACGGGCCGGCATCCTTGGTGCTGTCGGGCACGCCGGCGGGGTTGGAAGCGGCAATCACCCGTCTGAACGTGCCGTCGCGGTCACTGCCGGGTGCTTATGCCTTCCATGGGCGGCAGGTGGCGGGGGCGGCTGACGCGCTGGCATCATCCTTGGCTGGGTTGGTGCCGGCGGCACCCGCATTGCCAATGATCTCCACCGTCACCGGTGGGCCGGCCCCGCGCCTGGATGGTGCCTATTGGGGCCGCAATGCGCGTGAACCCGTGGCTTTCGCCCCCGCGATAGCGCACCTGCTGACAGCCGGCCATCGCCGCTTCGTTGAGGTCGGGCCGCATCCGGCATTGCTGTCGAATATCGCCAAATTGTGGGCGGTACAGGGCGGGGAGGTGACGGACCTGACCCTGGTGCCAACCCTGCGCCGCACCACCGACGACCGGCTGAGCTTGCTGCGCAGCGTTGGCAACCTGTTCGTGCGCGGCTTCGCGCCGGATTGGGATGCGCTGGGTATTTCGGCTGGGCGGGTGACGCCGCTGCCGCCTTACCCCTGGCAGCGCCGTGTCTGCTGGCTGCCGGAACCGGTGCTGGCCCCTGCGCCGGTGACGGCGGAACCGGGGGAAGCGGCGCTGTATGAAGTGGAATTCACCGATGCGCCGGCGGCTGTGGCTGCGGTGCCCGGCGCATGGGCGGTGCTGGGGTCGGGCCCGCTGCATGATGCCTTGGCTTCCCGCCTGGGCACGGGCGGCGACAGGCCATTGCTGGTGTTGCAGGGGGCAGGCGATGATGCCATCGCGGCGGTTGATGCCTGCGATCACTGCCTACGGGTCGTGCGGGCGGCCGATGGCCCCTTCTGGCTGGTCACCGGCGATCCGCGGGTCGATCCTGTGGCCGGCGCGCTGTGGGCGCTGGTTGAAGGCATCGGCTGGGAACTGCCGGGTCGCATCGCCGGGGTGATCGGGGCTGGCGAGGACGTCGCCCTGGACCGGATCATGGATGAATTGGGGCGGGCTGGCACCCGCATCGTGCTGGAGGCGGACCGCCGGCTGGCCCCGGTGCTGCGCCAGCAGGAAGCGGTGTCGGCGATGCCCGCCATCGATCCGGATGCGTCATATCTGGTGACGGGCGGGTTGGGCGGGATTGGGCTGGCCTGTGCCGGCTGGCTGGCCGATTCGGGTGCCCGCCATCTGGTGCTGGTGGGCCGCCGGGCACCGTCGGCGGACGCGTTGGGCGTGCTGGACAGCCTGCGGCAACGGGGCGTGGCGGTCGATGTCGCGGCCGTCGATATGGGGAATGGGACCGATGTTGCCCGGCTGCTGAACGGTTTTGGTAATGAATGGCCGGCCTTGCGCGGTGTGGTGCACGCGGCGGGCGTGCTGCGCGACAGCCTGCTGCGCGGTCAGGACCGGGAGGCCCTGTCCGACATCTTCGCGGCCAAGGCCGCCGGTGCGGAACTGCTTGACCGGCTGACGGAAGGGCACAGGCTGGATTTCCTGTTATTCATGTCATCAATGGCCGGGCTGTTCGGGGCGCTGGGCCAGGCGGGCTATGGTGCCGCCAACGGCTTCCTGGACACGCTGGCCCGGCGTCGGCGGGCCCGGGGGCAGGTGGCGGCCAGCATCGCCTGGGGCCCCTGGCAGCAGGTGGGCATGGCCGCAAACCTGGGTGCCGATGCGGCAGCCGGCCGGCGGGCGAAGGGCATCGGGGCGCTGTCGAACGCCCAGGCGCTGTCCATGCTGGGGCCGGTGCTGGCGGGGGCCACGGCACCGGTGACGGCCGCACTGCGCCTGGACTGGCCGTCCTTCCTGGCGGCACTGCCGGCGGGGGCGGGACCGCTGGCCGCGTCGACGCAGGCGACGCCCAAGGTCCCGCCTGTGCCCGATGCAGCCGTGCCCGATACATTGGCCGCCCTGTCGGCCCTGCCGCCGCTGGCAAGGCGTGGACGGCTGCGGCGGCTGGTGGGTGAAGCATTGGCGGCGGTGATGGGCGGCGGGGAGCCTGACCCCAATCGCGGCTTCTTCGACCAGGGGATGGACAGCCTGATGGCCATGGCGCTGCTGGCCCGGCTGAAACAGGCGCTGGGTGGCATCGTGGGGCCGACTGCGGTGTTTGAACATGCCACCGTCACGGCGCTGGCCGACCATCTTCTGTCGCGGATACCGGGCACAGTCCCACCCGCCACACCTGCGGTCGCACCCGCACCGCCGTCTGAAACCTTGTCCGACCTGCTGGCAGCACTGGATGCCGCAGCGGGCCCGCAAACCGTAGAAAGGGGAAGGGGCTGATGGCGACTTATTATGTCGGTCTGGCCGCATCGTTCCACGATCCCGCCATGGCCATCGTCGCCCCGGACGGGGAGATTCTGTTCGCGGAGGCGCAGGAACGCTATCTCCAGGACAAGCGCGCCTTCAATGCCGTGCCCGACCATATCCTGCGGGCACCCAAGCTGATCCGCCACTATTGCGGCAAGGATGCCGATGTGGTGGTGGCCGTCAGTTGGAGCAAGAAGGTCTTGAAATCGCTGTGGACCTCGTCGCTGGTGGATGTGCCGGGCATCGGCGGGCTGCTGCGGCCGGTGAATGATTTCTTCATGGCGCGCAGCGACCATCTGGTATGGCCCTGGCCGCGCTTCGACCATCTGCGCCAGGGTATGTTGAGCACGTTGAGCCTGGCCGGCCATAATCTGGGGGCGCTGCGTGACCAGGGGTTCCAGGTGGCGGGCATCCGCCGCTACGACCATCACCTGACCCATGCCGCCACCGCCTGCTATACCAGCCCGTTTGAGGAGGCGGCCTGCGCCGTCATCGACGGGTACGGGGAATGGAGTTCCACCAATTTCTACAGCTGGCGCGACGGGGCCTTCAAATCCCTGGCGGCCAAGCCCAAGGCCCTGGCCCAGAATTCCGGCAGCCTGGGCATGTTCTATTCCAAGGTCTGCGCGCTGTGCGGCTTCGACACGGTGCAGGGGGAGGAATGGAAGGTCATGGGGCTGGCGCCCTATGGCCGCCTGGATGCGGAATTTTATGAATTGCTGCGCCCGCTGGTGCAGGCCGACGGTCTGGCCCTGCATAACCCGCAGGGCCGCGATACGGGTCGGCGGCTGAAAGAGGTACAGGCCCTGATGGCGGCGGCCAAGGCCGACCCCGATCCATCCGTCTATCAGCGCCGCCGCGCCGATCTGGGCCGCACGGGGCAGGAGATCTTTGCTGAGGTGGCGGGTGAGCTGCTGGCCGCCCTCTATGCCGTCCATCCCAGCGATAACCTGGCCTTCGGCGGCGGCTGCGCGCTGAATTCATCCTATTCCGGGCGCATCCTGTCCAGCACACCCTTCAAGGCCCTGCATGTGCCCATGGCACCGGGCGATGATGGCAATGCGCTGGGGGCGGCGCTGCTGGCCTGGGCGGAGGATCATCCGGGCCGGGCGCGCGCCGGCGCGGGCCGCACCTTGTCGCCCTATCTGGGCAGCGCGGCGGCGCCATCGGCGCTGGAACGCATGGTGCGGTTTGGCGGCTTTACCAGCCTGCAGCATCTGCCGGACGGACAGGTTGTGACCAAGGCGTCGCAATTGCTGGCCGACGGGCGCATCATCGGCTGGTTCCAGGATCGGGCGGAGTTCGGCCCCCGCGCCCTGGGCAACCGTTCCATCCTGGCCGACCCGCGCAACCCCGGCATGAAGGACCGCATCAACGACCGGGTGAAATTCCGTGAGGAATTCCGCCCCTTCGCCCCCTCTGTCCTGCATGAGCATGGGCCCGATTGGTTCGAGGATTACCAGTCCAGCCCTTATATGGAGCGCACGCTGGTCTTCCGGCCGGAGGTGCGGGAACGGGTGCCCGCCGTGGTGCATGAGGATTTCACCGGTCGTCTGCAATCGGTGACGGAAGAGATCAACCCCCGCTACCACGCGCTGATCAGTGCCTTTCACGAACTGACGGGTGTGCCGATGTTGCTGAACACCAGCTTCAATGTCATGGGCAAGCCCATCGTGCATTCGGTGGAGGATGCCATCGCCGTCTTCGCCACCAGCGGCCTGGATGCCCTGGTGATCAACGATTACCTCATCGAGAAGCAGGGGGCCGGAGCATGAGCGAGCTTGGGATCGGCGGCGGCACGGAACGCAACGTGGCCGCCTTTTACGACAATGCCAACGGCTTCCTGACGGAGAAGAGCGGCTTCTTCAACCAGGGCTATTGGAAGGATGATCCGCAAAGCCAGGACGAGGCCTGCCGTGCCCTGGTGCGGCTGGTGGGACAGGCGGCGGGCCTGGGCAAGGGTGACAAGGTGCTGGATGCCGGCTGCGGCCATGGCGACCAGATCCTGCACTGGGTTCAGGATTTCGACGCCGCCCATGTCACCGGCATCACCCTGTCGCTGGCCCAGATCCAGGGGGCGCATAACCTGCTGCAAAAGGCGGAGATCGCCGACCGCGTCACCCTGCACCGCATGTCCGCTACCGATCTGGACCTGCCCGACAGCAGCTTCGACAAGGTGGTGGCGGTGGAGAGCGGGCATCATTTCGATACGCGGGCCGATTTCTTCGCCGAGGCCTATCGCGTGCTGAAGCCGGGCGGGCGTTTCGCCGCCTGCGATATCCTCCCCATGCCGCGCGCCCTAGCGGGCAAGTTTGGCTGGGTGGTGGACGCCATGCGCCGCTTCCCCAACAAGGCGATGATGCCGGCTGCCAATGTCGTGGACCGGTCGGTCTATCGCGACCAGCTGGTGGCGGCGGGCTTCACCAATGTCCAGGTGGTTTCCATCCGCGAGCATGTTTATGCCCCCATGGCCCGCCACCTGCGCAAGCGGCTGGACGCCAAGGAGATCAGCCCCTGGACGCCGCTGGCCCAGGTCTCGCCCTCCATGCTGTTCAGCCGCGACCGGCTGCACTATGTGTTGGCGCTGACCCAGATGCTGGGTGCCATCGGCAGCGATCTCACCTGGCCCGGTACCGAACGCGCCTGTGAACATGGGCCGCTGGATTACATTCTGGCGGTGGCGGAGGTTCCGGGGACGTGACGGCCGATAACACCCATCGCGCACTGCTGGCCCGTGCCGCAGCGGAGATCAAGGCGCTGCAGGCGCGGTTGGACGCGGCCGCCGATGCCACCCCCATCGCCGTGATCGGCGTCGGCTGCCGCTTTCCCGGCGGGGCTGACGGGGCGGATGCCTATTGGCGCCTGCTGGCGGCCGGCGGCGACGGTATCAGGCCGGTGCCGGACGGGCGCTGGGACATGGACCGGCTCTATGATCCGGAACCGGGCCGCCCCGGCCGGCTCTACACGCGGGCCGGTGGGTTCCTGGATGATGTCGACCGGTTCGATGCCGGCCTGTTCGACATTCCCGATGCTGAAGCCGACAGTATGGACCCGCAGCAGCGGCTGGTGCTGGAAACCGGCTGGGCGGCTCTGGAACATGCCGGCATCGCACCCGCCACCCTGCGCGGCAGCCGCACCGGCGTGTTTGTGGGCATCGGGCTGGATGATTATGCCCGGCTGATGCAGGCCGAGGGCGTGGGGACAGACCGGATCGATCCTTATCGCGGTACCGGCACCGGCTTCTGCTTTGCGGCGGGGCGGCTCTCCTATGTGCTGGGGTTGCAGGGGCCGAGCCTGTCGCTGGATACGGCCTGTTCATCATCCCTGGTGGCGGCCCATCTGGCCTGTCAAAGCCTGCGGGCTGGGGAATGCGACATGGCGCTGGCCGGCGGGGTCAACCTGATCCTGTCACCCGACCTGACAATATATCTCTGTGGCCTGCGGGCGCTGGCACCCGATGGCCGTTCCAAGACCTTCGATGCGTCCGCCGACGGTTATGGGCGGGGGGAAGGGGCGGGCTTCGTGGTGCTGAAACGCCTGGACGATGCGCTGGCGGCGGGTGACCGCGTGCTGGCCGTGATCCGGGGTTCCGCCGTCAATCATGACGGGGCCAGCAGCGGCCTGACCGTGCCCAATGGCGAGGCGCAGCAGACGGTGATCCGCGCCGCCCTGGCCCAGGCGCGGGTGCAACCCTCATCCGTCACCTATGTGGAGACGCATGGCACCGGCACCTCGCTGGGCGATCCGATCGAGGTGGCGGCCTTGGGCGCTGTCTATGGTCCGGGGCGCGTGCGGCCATTGCATCTGGGGGCCGTGAAGGCCCATATCGGGCATCTGGAACCGGCGGCGGGTATCGCCGGGCTGATCAAGCTGGCCTTGTCCCTGCACCACGCCACCCTGCCGCCGCAGCGGCCGGTGGAAAGGCTGAACCCCGCCATTGACCTGGATGCCATCCAGGCCCGGCTGGCCACGACGGCCCAGCCCTGGACGGGGGAGCGTCTGGGTGCCATCAGCGCCTTCGGCCTGTCGGGCACCAATGCGCATATGGTGCTGGCGGGGGTGGAGACGGTGACGGCACCGGCCAGCCGCGCCCGGCCCCTGCATGTCCTGGCGCTGGCCGCCGGCACCCCGGCGGCACTGGCCGCTGATGCGCATTCAATTGTCACCAGTCTGGCCAGCGCTTCCGACGCCGAGGTCGCGGACCGGACCGCCGCTGTTTCCCGCACCCGCAATGGTTTGCGCTATCGCCGGGTGCTGGTGGGGACGGCCGCTGAAATCGCGTCGGCCGCCCTGTCGTCGCCCCCTCCGGCCCGTGTTGGTGCCGCCCCACAGGTGGCCTTCCTGTTCAGCGGCCAGGGTGCCCAATATGCCGGCATGGGGCGTGGGCTTTATGAGACGGAGCCTTTATTCCGCACCGCTCTGGACCAATGTGCTGCCCTGTGCGCCGACCTGGGCGTGCCGCTGCTGGACATTCTGTATCCCGCCGACCCGGCAGACCGGCGCATCGACCATACCGGCTTCACCCAGCCGGCCTTGTTCAGCCTGTCGGTGGCGCTGCTGGCCCTGTGGCGCAGCTGGGGTGTCAGCCCCGCCGCCGTGATGGGCCATAGCGTGGGTGAATTCGCCGCCGCCTATGCCGCTGGTGTGCTGGGGCTGGAAGACGCGTTGGCGCTGGTGGTGGAGCGCGGGCGGCTGATGGGGGCGCTGCCGACGGGCGGGGCCATGGCGGCGGTGGCCGCCAGCATCGACCGGGTGGGGCCCCTGGTGGCAGCCGATCCGGCCCGCCTAGCCATCGCCGGCCTGAACGCGCCCGACGAGCTGGTGATCTCTGGCATCGCCGAAGCCGTGCAACGGGCTGGCGCGGTGTTACGGGGCGAGGGGGTGCGGGTGCGCGACCTGACGGTCAGCCACGCCTTCCATTCCCCGCTGATGGACCCGGTGGTGGATGCGTTTGCGGCCTGTGCTGCCGGCTGCGACATGGCCGATCCGGCCATCGCCCTGGTTTCCAACGTTACGGGCGGCTTCGCCGATGCCGGTCTGCTGCGCGATCCGGCCTATTGGGGCCGGCATTTGCGGCAACCGGTGCGGTTCGCCGATGGCATGGCGGCGCTGATCGCGGCTGGCTGCACGCATTTCGTGGAAATCGGGCCGGGGGCGGCCCTGCTGGGCCTGGGCCGGCGTATGGCGGGTGATGCAAACCCCGACCTGCGCTGGCTGCCGTCGCTGCGGGCAGGGCAGCAAGATGGGCGCGTGGTTCTGGGCAGCCTGGGCACATTGTACGAAGAGGGGGCCGCCATCGACTGGGCCGCGGTACATCGCGGTTTCGCTGACCCATCGGCACGTGCCCCCACCTATCCGTTCCAGCGCAAACGCCACTGGTTCCGACCAAGCCGCGTACGAACCGACATTCAGGCGACGGGCGGGGCTGCCCTGGTGGGTACCCGCCACCGTTCCCCCGCCCGTACCGTGGAATATCAGTCGCGTTTCGACCTGGGCACGCAACCCATCCTGGGCGACCATGTGGTCTATGGCCGTGCCGTGGTTTCCGGCCCAACGCTGGTATCGCTGATGATGGAGGCGGCGCGCGACCTGCTGGATGGGCAGCCGGCTGAAGCCAGCGCCATCGCCTTCCTGGAACCCGTCATTCTGACCGACGCGATCAGCCGCACCGTCAGCCTGACCCTGGTCCCGGATGGTCCCGGTCGCTGGCGGGCGGAACTGCAAAGCCTGATCGATGGGGCGGATGAAAATGCCTGGACCCTGCATGCCACGGCAATCATCGCCCAGGCCAACGCCCCTGCGGATGCGGCACCGTCGCTGGAGCTGGTGCGCGCCCGCTGCCCCGATCTGGTGACGGGCCGGGCGCTCTATAATGATGTGCAAACCCGCGTCGGCTTCACCTTCGGTCGCTCCTATCTCTGGGTCGATACAATCTGGCGGCGCGAGGGGGAGGCCATTGGCCGCATGCGCGCCCCGGAACCGTCCGACCGGCGCGACGGCAGTTTCACCTTCCATCCCGGCCTGCATGACAGTTGCTATCAGGTGTTTGGTGCCGCATCGCAGTCGGTGATGGGCACCGACCTGTCGGTGGCCGTGATCCCCGTGGGCGTGGATCTTTTCCGCTTCTTCGGGGATGCAAGTGGCGATCTGGTCTGTCATGCCGTGCTCTGGCCGGGGGAGGCTGGGCGCGACGACATGTTCGCGGGCGATTTCACCCTGTATGACGCCGCCACGGGCCGGGTGGTGGCGGAAGCACGCGGCCTGCGCCTGCGCCGCGCGCGGCGTGATGTGATGATGCGTGCCCTGTCGGCGGGCGATGCCGGACCGCTCTACCGCCTGGACTGGAAAAAGCTGGCCCCGCCCGTGGCCGCCAAGGCCGGGCGCTGGCTGCTGGTCGGTGATGATGCAGCCCCGCTGGCCGAGGCGCTGCGGGCCGGCGGGGCGGCCAGCGTGCAGATCGTCGGGCTGGACGGGTTGGCCGGTTCCTTGGCGGCGGAGGCCGACGGGGTGGTCTTCCTGCCATCGGAGAATGCCGACGCGCGGACCGTCATTGAGCCGGCGTTGAAGATTGTACAGGCAGTGACGGGGGCACCCGGCACGCCGCGCCTGTGGCTGATCACCCGTGCAGGCGATGTAACCCATGCCACTCTCTGGGGCCTGGGTGCGGTGGCAGCCTTGGAACAGCCCGGCCGCTGGGGTGGGCTGGTCGATCTGTCTGCACCCGGCCCGGTCGACTGGCGGGCCGTGGCGGCGCATCTGCTGGCCGGTGGAGCGGAGGACCGGGTACGGATCAGCCAGGGTGCTGTGGAGGCGGCCCGGCTGGTGCCGGCAAGCCCCGCCGGTATGCCGCCGGCCATCCGCGCCGATGCTGGCTATCTGGTCACCGGCGGGCTGGGTGAACTGGGGCTGGCCACGGCCGAATGGCTGTTGGGCCAGGGGGCACGCCATATCACCCTGACCGGACGGCGGGGCGGGGTGGTGCCGGCATCCCTGGCGGCACAGGGTGCGGATATCCGGGTTGTCGCCGTGGATGTCACCGACCGGGCAGCCATGGCCAACCTGATCGGGGAAATGGATGGCGTGCAGCGGCCGGTACTGGCGGGGCTGTTCCATGCCGCCGGCACCTTGGCCGACCGCACCCTGACGGGGCTGGACTGGGCGACAACGGAACCGGTGCTGTCGCCCAAACTGACCGGGGCCTTGCTCCTGGATGAATTGACGCGTGATCGCGGCCTGGACCTGTTCGTCTGCTATTCCTCCGGGGCCTCCGTGATCGGTTCACCTGGGCAAGGCAATTACGCCGCCGCCAATGCCGCGCTGGACGCGCTGTGCCGGCGGCGGGCGGCGCTGGGCCATGCCGCCCTTTCCATCAATTGGGGGCCGTGGGCCGGCGGTGGCATGGCCGCCGTGCGCGACGCGGACGCCTGGACGTCACGCGGCGTGCGGCCCTTCACCCGTGCGGAGGGGATGGCGCTGATCGGCAGTGCCTTATCGTCGGGGCTGGCCCAGGTGGCCGTGCTGCCCATTGATTGGGGGCGCTATCTGTCCGGCGTCGGGGCTTCCCGCGCTGGCCTGTTCGACAGCGTTCGCCCGCGCGCCAAGGTCGATGCCGGGGCGGAACAGAATGTCTTTGCCGACTGGCAGGTCCGGCTTGAGGGGGCCGCACCGGAGCGGCGGCGGGAGGTGCTGGAGGATCTGCTGCGTCCGGCCCTGATCGCCGCCACGGGCCTGCCCGCCGGGATGGAAGTGCCGGCGCGCAAGGGCTTCTTCGACCTGGGCATGGATAGCCTGATGGCCATCGAATTCCGCAACCGGCTGCAATCCCTGCTGGGCCGGCCGCTGCCGGCCACGCTGATCCTGGACCGCGCCAATCTGCACGCCCTGGCCGGGTATCTGCTGGAGCATTTATTTACCCTGGCCGAAAGCCCCACCCCTGCCCCGGTAGTGGCCGCAGCGACCAGCCATGCCGACCTCGATACGCTTACCGATGACGAGCTGACATCCCTGCTGATCCAGGAACTGGAGGACACGAGATGAGCCTTGCCGCCACGCCGGTTCTGAAGGGGGAAAACGGCGCCCCGTCCGCCAGCCTTGCCGCCGTCTATGGGGCGGCCAAGGCCTTGGGGCGGGAGAGCCTCTATCTCAATCTCGGCTACTGGGCCGCCGCCCCCGCCGATTATGACGCCGCCGCCGCCGCCCTGGTTGATCAGGTGGCCGATGCCGCCGGCATCGGGGAGGGGGATGTGGTGCTGGATGCCGGCTTTGGCTTTGGTGATCAGGATATCCGCTGGGCCGAACAGCGGAAGCCGGACCGCATCATCGGCGTCAATGTCATCCCCAACCAGATCGAGGCCGCCAAGGCGCGGGTGAAGGCGGCGGGGCTGGAAGGGCGGGTGGAACTGCACCAGGCCGATGCCACGCGCCTGCCGGTGCCCACCGGTTCGGTCACGCGGGTGGTGGCGGTGGAATCGGCCCTGCATTTCGACAGCCGTGCCGATTTCTTCGCGGAGGCTTACCGGGTGCTGGACCATGGCGGGCGCATCGCCCTGGCCGACATTGTGCCGCGCCCTGACCGGCCGCTGGTGGCCAAGGTTGTGGACCTGCTGGCATCTCGTCTCTGGGCCATTCCAGGGGAAAATCTCTACGATCTGGACACCTATGCCACCCGGCTGGAACAGGCGGGTTTTGTCGATGTCGAGGTGCGGGATCTGTCGCAGCAGGTGTTTGTCGGCTTCGGCAAGCATGTCATGGAGATGCTGGGCGACCCGGAAGCCGTGAAGCGGCTGGGGCTGGAGACGCTGCTGCAATGGCATCAGTCCACCCTGGCCGTGCTGCAATTCCAATATGTGCTGGTCAGCGCCCGCAAACCGGGGCTGCCACTGGCCGCCGCTGAAGCTGCTTCCCCCCGGCGCGGCGGGCGGCGGGCCAAACATGCGTCTTCGGGTGAATAAGGGCCTTCGATGAGCAGCAGCCCCGACCAAGCCACAGCATTGCGCGCCGCCCTTGTCGCCGTCCGCGACATGAAGGGGCGGCTGCGCGCGCGGGAGCGGGAACCGATCGCCATTGTCGGCATCGGCTGCCGCTTTCCGGGCGGGGGTGACGGGCCGTATGGATATTGGCGCATGTTGTGCGATGGCGTGGACGCCGTCGCCCCCATCCCGTCCGATCGGTTTGACATGGATGCCGTTTATGACCCCGACCCGTCAGTGCCGGGTAAATCCTATTGCCGGCAGGCGGCGTTGCTGCCGGAGGTGCGTGGGTTCGATGCCGGCTTCTTCAACATCTCCCCGCGGGAGGCGGTGACGATGGACCCGCAGCAGCGTCTGCTGCTGGAGGTGGCGTGGGAGGCGCTGGAACATGCCGGCATCGCCGCCGACCGGCTGGCCGGCAGCCGCACGGGCCTGTTCATTGGCACCATGAACCAGGATTACGACCGGCTGGTGCGGGCCAGCGCCGATCCGGCCGATCTGGATGCCTATGTCGGCACCGGCACGGGCACCAGCTTCCTGGCCGGGCGGCTGTCCTATGTGCTGGGTGTGACGGGGCCGGCCATGGCGGTGGATACGGCCTGTTCGTCTTCCGCCCTGGCCGTGCATCTGGCCTGCCAGAGCCTGCGCGGCGGCGAATGTGACCTGGCGCTGGCGGGGGCGGCCAACCTGATCCTGGTGCCCGATACCTTCATCACCATGGCGCGGCTGAAGGCCCTGGCCGCCGATGGCCGCTGCAAGACCTTCGATGCGTCGGCCGATGGCTATGGCCGGGGTGAGGGGGCGGGGATGGTGGCGCTGAAGCGCCTGTCTGATGCGCGCGCGGCGGGAGACCGCATCATCGCCGTGATCGCCGGGTCAGCCGTCAACCATGGCGGGGCTGCCGCCGGCCTGACGGTGCCCAGCGGGTCGGCCCAGCAGGCGGTGATCCGCGCCGCCCTGGCCCAGGCGGAGACGGAACCGCATACCGTCACCTATGTCGAAGCCCATGGCACCGGCACCAGCCTGGGCGACCCGATCGAGATCGCGGCCCTGGCCGCTGTGCAGCAGGGGCGGACCACTCCCCTGCATGTCGGCACCGTGAAGACCAATATCGGCCATCTGGAAGCGGCAGCCGGCATTGCGGCCACCATCAAGGTGGTCTTGATGGTCCAGAATGGGCGCATCCCTCCGCACCTGCATTTCACCAAACCCAACCCGGCGCTGGATCTGGGTGCCGTGCCGGCAGCGGTGCCTGTGCGCCTGACGGACTGGCCTGGGCCACGTGTGGCGGGGGTCAGCGCCTTCGGCATGAGCGGGACCAATGTGCATCTGGTGATCCGGGCGGATGACACGACCGAACCGGTACAGACAGCGGCGGCGGGGCCGCAATTGCTGGCCCTGTCGGCGCGCGATGATGCAGCCCTGTCCGTCCTGGCCGGGCGTGTGGCGGCGGCCCTGTCGGCGCCAGATGCGCCGGCCCTGGCCGATGCCGCCTGGACGCTGGCCACCGGTCGGGCGCGGCTGGAAAAGCGGCTGGCGGTGGTTGCCGACGACGCGACCGATGCCGCTGTCCGCCTCGCCGCCGGTGATGGCCAGCGCGGCACGGCCCCCCTGGGCGGGCGGACGCGGGTGGCCTTCCTGTTCAGCGGCCAGGGCAGCCAATATGCCGGCATGGTGACCGGGCTTTACCGGGATGAACCGTTGTTCCGCGAAACGGTGGACCGCTGTCTGGCGGCCATGGCAGACTTGCCGGATCTGGCTGATATCTGGCTGGGCGGTCGGGAGGATGCGCGCCTGAACGACACGGCATATGCCCAGCCGGCCCTGTTCGCGCTGCAGGTGGGGCTGGTGGCGCTGTGGCGCGGGCTGGGGGTGGAACCCGATCTGGTGCTGGGCCACAGCGTGGGTGAATTCGCCGCCGCGTGGGCGGCCGGGGTGCTGGGGTTGGAGGATGCGGCGCGGCTGGTGGTGGCACGCGGGCGGCTGATGCAGGCCCTGCCGCGCGACGGTGCCATGATTGCGGTCTTCGCACCGGCGACCGATCTGGCGGCCCTTGTCGGTGGCCGGGTGGGCATTGCCGGCCTGAATGGCGTAGCGGAGACAGTATTGTCGGGCGATGCGGCGGCGCTGGATGTGATCGGTGCCGATTTGTCGGCACGCGGCATTCGGTGGAAGAAGCTGGCGGTCAGCCATGCCTTCCATTCGCCACTGATGGACCCGGCGGTGGCCCCCTTCACCGCATTGGCCGGTGCTGTTGTCGCCAAGGCGCCCGTGCTGCCCTGGACATCCACCCTGACAGCATCGCCGGTACAGGCGGCACCCGATGGGGCCTATTGGGGCCGGCAGATACGCGAACCGGTGGCCTTCGCTCCCGCCCTGTCGGCGCTGGCCGACCAGCGGATCGGCTGCGTGATCGAGATCGGGCCTGGCCCGGCGCTGGTGGCGCTGGCCCGGCGGGAACAGCCCGATGCCGCCATCACCTTTCTGTCCAGCCTGCGGCCGGGCGGGCAGGATCGCCGCCGGTTCCTGGATGCCGTGGCCGGTGCCTGGAGTGCGGGCGTGGATGTGAAGCTGGAGGCGCTGCATCCGCCCGGCGGACGCCGGCCGGTATCGCTGCCGACATATCCGTTCCAGCGGGTGCGCCACTGGATCACCCAGCCGCCGGCCACCCTGCCGCCCCTGCTGGGCGTGGCGTGGGAGCCGGTGGCACCGCCAGCCGGTGCGGAACCGGCAGGTCGCTGGCTGGTGGTGCCGGATCGGGGTGGCGTTGCCGATGCGCTGGCGGCGGCGGGCCTGGACATGGAACGCGTCACACCGGATGCGGTGGCTGGGCGCGATCTGTCGGGTATCGCCGGGGTGCTGCATCTGTCCGCCCTGGACCTGTCCCCCTGGGCCAAGACGGCGGAACTGCGCCCGGCGCTGGAGGGAGGCTTGATTCTGGCCCGCACGGGCGTGCCCGCCCTGTGGGTGACCCGGGGCGCGCAGGGGACGGTGACCAGCCCGGCCGGTGCCACGCTCTGGGGCCTGGGTCGCACTGCGGCGCTTGAACAGCCGGAATCGGCACCCGTACTGCTGGACTTGCCGGATGATGCCGATGCGGCATCCATCATTCGCGACTTCCTGCCCCGCTTGGCGGCCTGTCGGTCGGCGGGGGAACGGCAATGGGCTTGGCGCGATGGCTGGCGCGTGGCGCGGCTGGCACCGGTTCCGGCGGTGCCGAACCAGCCGGCCCCGCTGCGGCCCGACCGCACCTATCTGGTGACGGGGGCCACGCGCGGGCTGGGTCTGGCCGTGGCCCGCGATCTGGCGGGGCGTGGTGCGAAGCACCTGCTGCTGCTGGGCCGGTCGGAACCCGATGCGGCGCTGCTGAGTGATCTGGCGCGCGACGGCGTGCGGGCCATGCCGGTGCGGGCCGACATTGCCGATGCAGACGCCGTTCGGCAGGGCATCGCCGCCGCTGACGCACCGCCGCTGGCAGGCATCGTTCATGCGGCGGGGATATTGCGTGACGGCGTGCTGACGGGTCTGGACTGGGACGCTTTTGCCGCCGTATTGGGCCCCAAGCTGGACGGGCTGGCCAGCCTGCGGGCGGTGGCGGCGGGGGTTGATCTGGATTTCATGGCCCTGTTTTCATCCGCCGCCGGCACATTGGGGTCGGCAGGGCAGGGCAATTATGCCGCCGCCAATGCCTGGCTGGATGCGGCTGCATCCGCCCTGTCCGCCGATGGAACCAGGGTGTCCAGCATCGCCTGGGGCCCCTGGCGGGCCCTGGGCATGGCGGCGGGGTCGGACGAGGCCGGTTGGGTCCGGCGCGGCGTGCGGATGCTGGACCCGGCGGCGGGACTTGCCGCGTTGGCCGCCCTGGCCGGGCGACCGGGACCGGTCGCAGTGCTGCCCTTCGACTGGAAGGCATGGCGCAGTATGGATGACAGTGCCTTCCTGGACAGGCTGGCCCCGCGCGGGTCGGTGGAGATTGTCGCGGGTGGCGACCTGGCCACCCTGCTGAACCAGACCCCGCCCGGGGAGCGGCTGCGGCTGGCGGAGCGGGAAGTCGGTCGGGTGATGCGGTCGGTGCTGCGCTTGCCGGAAGAAATGGCGGTCGATCCCGACCAGCCGTTCAGCGTGTTTGGAATGGATAGCCTGATGGCCCTTGAATTGCGTGGTGAGTTGGCCCGCCGGATCGGCCGGCCCTTGCCGGCAACCCTGACCTATGACCATCCCACGCTGGCGGCCCTGGCCCGCCTCATCGCTGGCGACCCGCCGTCCGTGCCGGTGGTGAAGCAGGCCGCACCCAGCGCCCTGCGCGAGAAGGTGGCCTCGATGGATGAGGCGGCCCTGGCCGATTATGTGCAGCGCAAGCTGGCCGCCCGCCGGGGGAGCACGCGATGAACGGTGAGAGACTGGACCCCACCCGCGAACTGCTGCTGCTGCTGGAAGAGGCAGAGGCCCGTATTGCCGACTTGGAGGGCGCGCGCCATGCCCCCATCGCCGTGGTCGGCATGGGCTGCCGCTTCCCCGGTGCTGAGAATATCGGCGCCTTCTGGAACCTGCTGGTGCAAGGCCGGTCCGCCGTGGGCCGCGTGCCCGCCGACCGCTGGGACGCGGATGCCTGGTACGATCCTGACCCGGATGCTGTGGGCCGCATCTATTCCCGTGATGGCGGCTTCCTGACACAGGTGGATGGGTTCGATGCCGGCTTCTTCGGTATCTCCCCGCGTGAGGCGGAAAGCCTGGACCCGCAGCACCGCCTGTTCCTGGAGGTGGCGGCGGAGGCGCTGGAGGATGCGGGTATGCCGCTTGACCGGCTGTCGGGCAGCGCCACCGGTGTCTATCTGGGGATCGGCAGCGGCGATTATCTGCGGGTTCTGGGCGACCTGACGCAGCGCGAACCCTATTATGGGCCGGGCAACGCCTATAGTGCGGCGGCTGGCCGCCTGTCCTATCTGCTGGGCTTGCAGGGGCCGTGCATGGCGGTGGACACGGCCTGTTCATCATCGCTGGTGGCCGTGCATCTGGCCATCCAGGCGTTGCGGGCCGGGGAATGTGACGCGGCGCTGGCCGGCGGGGTCAACCTGATCCTGTCGCCGGAAACCACGCTGTATTTCTGCCGCATGGGCGCGCTTGCCCGCGACGGGCGTTGCAAGAGTTTCGATGCAGCCGCCGATGGCTATGTCCGGGGCGAAGGGTGCGGCGTGGTGGTGCTGAAGCGCCTGTCGGATGCGATGGCAGCGGGCGACAATGTCCTGGCGGTGCTGCGCGGATCGGCGGTGAACCAGGATGGCCGCAGCAACGGCCTGACCGTGCCCAATGGCCCGGCGCAGGAGGCGGTGATCGCCCGTGCCCTGGCCGATGCGGGCGTGGAGGCCGCCGACATTTCCTATGTCGAGGCGCATGGCACGGGTACCCGCCTGGGCGACCCGATCGAGGTCAATGCTTTGGCGCGCGCCCTGCGTCCGGCGGAACTGAAGCATGTGCCGCTGGTTCTGGGGGCGGTGAAGACCAATCTGGGCCATTTGGAAAGTGCGGCCGGCATGGCCGGGCTGATCAAAACGGTGCTGGCGCTGAAGCACCGCACCATCCCGCCGGTGCTGAACTTCACCCGGCCCAATCCGGAGATCGACTGGTCGGTCGCTGACCTGCGCGTGCCGACCCGCGCCCAGCCTTGGGACGTGGCCCAGCCCATGGCCGGCGTCAGCGCCTTCGGCTTTGCCGGCACCAACGCCCATGTGGTGGTTGCAGCGGCACCGGACTTGCCGGCACTGACGGTTACTGAGGCCCCCCGGACCCTGCTGCTGCCCTTGTCGGCCCGCAGCCCCGGCGCCCTGCGCGATCTGGCTGGTGCCTATCGGGACCGGTTGGCGGGCGGTGCCGATGCCGCTGCCCTGTGTCGGGCCACGGCGCGACACCGCGCCCATTATCCGCACCGGCTGGCTCTGACGGCGACCGATGCCGCCGGCCTGCGCGAGGCGCTGACCGGCTGGCTGGACGGGCGGGACGAGGGGGAGGGATGGCAGGCGCTGGCCAGCGCTGGTGTCGCATCACGGCCGCGCGTGGCCTTTGTTTTCCCTGGCCAGGGCGGGCAATGGGCGGGCATGGCGCGGGACTTGATGGATGATCCCGTCTTTGCCGGCGCGCTGGAGACGGCCAGCGCTGCGCTGGCACCGCATCTGGGCCTGTCCGTCGCCGGCCTGATCCGCGAAGGGGCGGTCTGGGACCGGATCGACCGGATACAGCCGGCCTTGTTTGCCCTGCAGCTGGCGCTGGCCGCCCTGTGGCGATCCTGGGGGATCGTGCCCGACATTGTTCTTGGCCATTCGATGGGGGAGGTGGCGGCGGCGCATGTCGCCGGCATCCTTTCGCTGGACGATGCGGCCCGTATCATCGCCCTGCGCAGCCGCCTGTTGTCCGGCATTGCCGGGCAGGGGGCGATGCTGCTGACCGACCTGTCGCTGGCGGATGCAGAGGTGCTGCTTGCCCCCTTCCAAGGCCGCCTGTCTGTGGCAGTGGCCAATAGCCGTCGGTCCACGGTGCTGGCCGGCAATGCCGGCGATATCGAGGCGTTGGCCACACAGCTGGAGGCCGAGTGCACCTTTGCTCGCAAGGTGAAGGTGGATGTGGCGAGCCACAGCCCGCAGGTTGACCCGCTGCTGCCAGAACTGGCGGTGCTGCTGCGTGACCTGTTGCCGCACGATGGCCGGGTGACAATGGTTTCCACCGTTACCGGTGCGCCCGTGAAGGGCAGGGAACTGGATGGGGATTACTGGTGCCACAATCTACGCCGGCCCGTGCTGTTCGGCACGGTGGTGGAAGGGCTGGTGGCGCGGGGCACGGATATCCTGATCGAGATGGGCCCGCATCCGGTGCTGGTGCCGGCCATGGCGGAGAATATCCAGGCCGCCGGCCGGCCGGCGCTTGCCGTCGCCTGCCTGCGCCGCGACGTGGCCGCAGCGGGCCCGCTGGCCGAGGCGGCGGCCGCCCTCTATGCCGCCGGGGCCGGGCTGGACTGGCCGGCGCTGCTGCCCGGCCCGGTGCCGCCCCTGGATCTGCCGCACTATCCCTGGCAGCGGCAACGCTATTGGGCAGAGCCGGTGGCGGGCGTGCGCATCGCCCCGCCGCCACCCATCGCCGCCGGGGAGACGGAGATCGGCGGCTATTACGACCAGGGTGCCGCCTATCATGAGGCGCGGCTGGCCCAAGGCGGTGTCGCGGCGTCGCAGGAGGTGCTGAGCGGTTATCTGACCTGGAGCCTGCTGCCCGTGCGCGTTCCCGGTTTCTCCTGGCTGCGCACGGTGTTCCAGCCCGAACATGATCCCGCGCAGCAGAAACTGCTGGTCGATGGACAGCTGGAACTGCGCCGGCTGCTGTTCCGGGGAATCGAGATGGCCAGCCTGAAGCGGGTCTTCGATTTCGGTTGCGGCTATGGCAGCGACCTGATCGATCTGGCGGCGGCACATCCTGGCCTGTCGGTGGAGGGCTATACATTGTCGGCGCGTCAGGCGGAGATCGGCAATGGAAGGGCCGCCCGCCTGGGGCTGGGCGACCGGGTACGGCTGTATCAGCGCGACAGTGCCGCCACACCCTTCCCCGGCATCTATGATCTGGTGTTCGGGTTCGAGGTGTCGGGCCTGATCGCTGACAAGGCATCGCTGTTCGCCAATATCCGCAGCCATCTGGCGCCGGGCGGGCGGCTGATTCTGGCAGAGGTGTTGGCCACAGGCTCCTCGTCGGTGGATCTGCCGGAACTATCGACATATTCGGCCACCACGGCGCAGTTCGCAGAACTGTTGGCCGGGGCCAGGATGCGCCTGCTGTCCTGCACCGATGTCAGCGGCCCCATCGCCAATTGCCTATATGACGGGGATTTCGAGGCCAATCTGGCCATAGTGGCCGCCGATCCCGCCGTCGATCCGGCCCTGGTCCGCCATGTCGCCATGTATCCCAATGTCGGGCGGGCGCTGGATGCGGGCCTGATGATCTATGCCCTGATGTCGGCGGTCCATGACCCCTTTGCACCTGTGACCGAACTGCTGGCCCATAACCGCGTGGCCCTGGACCGGCCCACAAGCTATCAGCAGGCCCGCGCCCTGCTGCCGACAGCCGCACCCGACCACGCGCCCTGGCTGTGGCGCATCGATTGGCGGCCGGCGACGCTGCCGCCGGTCGCGACGGCGGGGGCGGAATGGCTGCTGGTCGGTGGCGGCGACGGGGAACGGGCGGCCCTGGCATCGGCCTTGACCCAGGCTGGTGCAAGGGTGGAGACGGCGTCCCAGGTGCCGGACGGGGTGTCCGGTTCCCTGGCCGGCATCGTGCATCTGGGGGCGCTGGGCCTGTCCGGGCTGTCGCCGGCTGACGCGCGGCGTCACGGCGTGGTCGGTGCCCTGCATCTGGTGCAGGCGCTGGCCCGCGCGGCCTTGCGCAATCCGCCGCGCCTGTGGTTGGCCACGGCCGGGGTGCAGCGGGACGGCACCGCACCAGCGCAAGGGCCTGTCTGGGGCCTAGGCCGGACGGTGGCGCATGAGCATCCCGAATTGCGCCCCAGCCTGGCTGACCTGCCATCGGTGCCGGGTGCCGATGACTGGGCGGCCTTCGCCCGGCTGCTGCTGGCCGATGTGCCGGAAACGCAGGTGACGGTGCGCGACGGTGCCCTGTCGGTGGCGCGGCTGGCGGGGGCCAAGGTGACGCTTGGGGAACCGGCAAGCCTGCGTCGTGACGGCACGTATCTGGTCACGGGCGGGCTGGGCGGGCTGGGGCTGGCGGTGGCGGAAAGGTTGGCAAAGGCAGGGGCCGGCTGCCTGGTCCTGACCGCCCGTCGCCCGCCGGGGGAGGCACAGTCGGCAGCGCTGGATGCCATCGCCGCCTGCGGCGTGGAACTGGATATCCGTCAGGTGGATGTGGCCGACCGGGCGCGCATGCTGGCGCTGCTGGACGATATCGACCGGCCCGACCGCCCCCTGCGCGGGGTCATCCATGCGGCTGGTTCCCTGGATGATGGTATCCTGCTGCAACAGGATGCCGGGCGCTTTGAACGGTTGCTGGCCGCCAAGCAGGGCGGGGCCATGATCCTGGATGAGGGCACGGAAGGCCGGGCGCTGGATTTCTTCGTGCTGTTCTCCGGCCTTGCCTCCTTCCTGGGATCGCCTGGACAGGGCAATTACGCGGCGGCCAACGCCGCCCTTGACGCCATCGCCCGGTCACGGCGGTCGCGCGGCCTGCCGGGCCTGTCCATCAACTGGTCGCCCTGGGCGGATATCGGGCTGGTCGCCAACGCTGCGGACGGGCTGAGCCAGCGCGGGGTGGAGCCGTTGCCGGCTGATCGCGGGCTGGACCTGTTGATGCGCTGCCTGGGGCTGGCGGAGGTGGCGGAACTGGCGGTGATGTCCTTTGATCGCCGCCGCTGGGCCCAGGCCTATCCGGCCTTGGCGGCGGCACCCTTGCTGTCCGACATCGCCCTGCCAGCGGCAGCGGTGCGCGAACAGCCGACCGACCTGCGCGCCGCCTTGCTGGCTGAACCGGTGGGCTGGGCCCGACAGGGCCGGCTGGAGGCGCATCTGGCCGGCGTGCTGGCCCGTGTCCTGCGCCTGTCGCCCGAAGCGGTGGAGCGCAACACGGCCTTGAAGGATCTGGGTTTCGACAGTCTGATGGCATTGGAGACCCGGAACCGGCTGGAGGCGGATACCGGCCTGAAACTGCCCGTCACCCTGGTCTGGAAACATCCGACCGTGGCCGACCTGGCCCTGCATCTGGCCGACCGGATGGAGGTGCCGCTGCTGACCGCCGCCGAGCCTGTAGCATCTGATGATGGCCTGGGCGACCTGCTGGACATGCTGGAGGGTCTGTCGGAGGACGAAGCCGAACAGCGCTATCAGGCGGAGGGCTGACGCCATGGAGTTGGAGGAACGGCTTTCCCGCCTGTCGCCGCAGAAGCTGGCCCTGCTGGTCCGCGACCTGCAACGCAAGGCGGCCCAGGCCGACGCGGCGGCACCCGCGCGGGATGTGGCCATGCCCATGGCCATCATCGGCATGGGCTGCCGCTATCCGGGCGGGGCGGATGATCCGGCCCGGTTCTGGGATATGCTGGCTGATGGCGGTGACGCCATCGGGGAAATCCCGGCAGACCGCTGGGACTGGAAGGCCTTCTACGACCCCGATCCCGACGCGCCGGCCAAGATGACGACGCGCTGGGGCGGGTTCCTGTCCGATGTCGCCGGGTTCGACGCGCCCTTCTTCGGGCTGGGCGTGCGGGAGGCGGCCTGGATGGACCCGCAGCAGCGCCTGATGCTGGAAGTGGCGTGGGAAGCGTTGGAGGCGGCGGGACAGACCCGCGTATCCCTGGCGGGCAGCCGCACGGGCGTGTTTGTCGGTGCCTATAATCACGAATATTCGGCCCGCACTTTTGACCGGCTGGAGGAGATACAGCCCTTCTCCGGCACCGGTGTGGCGCTGAACGCCATTGCGGGGCGGATCTCCTATCTCTGGGATCTGCACGGGCCGGCTTTGGTGGTGGACACGGCCTGCTCCTCCTCCCTGGTGGCGCTGCATCTGGCGGCGCAGAGCCTGGAGCGCGGGGAATGCGACATGGCCCTGGTCGGCGGGGTCAATGTGCTGTTGTCCCCCATGTCGCTGGTGCCCTCCTCCAAGATGGGGATGATGGCCGCGGACGGGCGCTGCAAAAGCTTCGATGCCCGCGCCGACGGGGTGGTGATCAGCGAAGGATGCGGGGCCATCCTGCTGAAGCCGCTGGACGCGGCGCGGCGCGATGGCGATCCGGTGCTGGCCGTGCTGGCCGGCACGGCGATCAACCAGGATGGCCGCAGCAACGGCCTGACTGCCCCCAACCAGAAAGCGCAGGCGGACGTGATCCGCAGCGCCCTGGCAAGGGCTGGCGTCACTGCCGGCGATGTCGGCTATGTGGAGACGCACGGCACCGGTACGCCGCTGGGCGACCCGATTGAGATGGAGGCGCTGGCCGAGACCTATGGCGCCGCCAATGCGCCGGGCCACTGCCGGCTGGGGGCGGTGAAGGCCAATATCGGTCATGCCGGGGCCGCGTCGGGCCTGGCGGGGGTGATCAAGGCGGTCGGCTGCCTGCGCCATGGCATGATCCCGCCCTATCGCCGGCTGGGGGCCCTGAACCCCAATATTGAAATCGCCGGCACGCGCCTGTCCATCGTGCGGGAGCCGGTCTCCTGGCCGGCGGGACAGCGGCCGCGCATCGCCGCCGTCAGCTCCTTCGGCTGGTCGGGCACCAATGCCCATGTGCTGCTGCGGGAGGCACCGGCAGGTGCCGCCCCGGTCGCCCCGCCCGCCGGCCCCTTTCTGCTGCCACTGTCGGCGCGCAGCCGACCGGCGTTGCGCGATGCCGTGGCGCGGATGGCCGATTGGCTGGAAGCGGCACCGCCGGTGCCTTTTGCCGACATCGTCTGCACCGCCGGCACGCGCCGCACCCACCATGAATACCGGCTGTCGGTGGTGGCGGACAGCCATGCCGCCGCTGCCTCCGCCTTGCGCGCCATCCTGGCCGATGGCGAGGAGCTGGGTCCGTCGGAGCCGGCGCGCCGACGGCGCACAGGCTTTGTGTTTTCCGGCCAGGGTAGCCAATGGGCGGGCATGGGGCGCGACCTGCTGGCCACGGAACCGGTGTTCCGCGCCGCTGTGGAACAGGCCGATGCCCTGGTCGAACCCCTGACCGGCTGGACGATTAGCGCCATGCTGGCCGATGGCGGCCGGCTGGAAGAGACGGCGGTGGCGCAGCCGGTGCTGGCCGTCCTGCAGATCGCCCTGACCCGGCTGCTGGCCCATTGGGGCGTGGCGCCCGACGCGGTGGCCGGCCATTCCGTGGGCGAGATCGCGGCCGCACATGCGGCCGGTCTGCTGGATATGGCGCAGGCGATGCGCGTGGCCGTGCATCGCGGCCGGGTGATGCAGGCGGTCCATGGCGATGGCGCCATGGCCGCCGTGAACCTGCCGCCCGATGAATTGTCGGGATTGATCGCCGGCACCGGCCTGGATATCGCCGCCATCAACGCGCCGGCCTCCTGCGTGGTGGCGGGGCCAGAGGGGGGGCTGGCGGCCTTGGCGGCCAAGGGTGTGGCGATGCGGCGGCTGGATGTGCGCTACGCCTTTCACAGCCGGTCGATGCGGGGCCTGCAACCGGATCTGCGCGCGGCCCTGGATGGCTTGGTGTCGGCCCCGGACGGGCCGGTGCGGCTCTATTCCACGCTGACCGGGCGGCGGCGTGACGGGCAGGCAAGGTTCGATGCCGGCTATTGGGCGGACGGCATCGCGGCACCCGTGCGCTTTGCCGATGCGGTGGCCGCCATGGTGACAGACGGGGTGGAACTGTTCGTTGAGGTCGGGCCTCATGCCGTGCTGACCCGTTCGGTCCGCGAAATCCTTGGCGACGGGCCGGGCCGGGCATTGGCCACGCTGCGCCGCGACCGGCCAGAGAAGGCGACGTTGCTGTCGGCAGTGGGGGAGTTGCACGCGCTGGGCGCGCCCGTGCGCCTTGCCGCCGCCTTCCCGGCCCCGCGCCCCGTCGCGGCTTTGCCCGCCTATCCCTGGCAGCATCGCCGCTACTGGGTGGATTTCCCACCGCGTTCCGTGGCCAGCGTGCCGTCTTCCGGCACTTTGCCGGGCCGCAAGCTGGACCTTGCCGGACGGGAGAGCGTGCATGAAGTGTTGGTCGGGGCGGGAACCTTCCCATTCCTGGACCATCACCGTTATTTCGGGCGCATCACCGTGCCGGCCGCCTTCTTCCTGGCCTTCGCCCTGTCGGCGCGTGCCGGCTCGCTGGAAGATGTCGATTTCCGTGCGGCCCTGACGCTGGAGGAGGGGGAGAGCCGCCGGTTGCAACTGGTCACGGCGGCTGATGGCGGCTTTCGTGTTTGCAGTGCAGATGCGGGTGGCGGTTGGACCTGCCATGCCGAGGGGCGCTATGGCACGGCACGGGTGCCGGCGGCCATGTCCGGGGGAACGGGACAGAGCGCCGATCCGGTGGCCTTCCACGCGTTCCTGGAGGGGGTTGGGCTGTCGCTGGGGCCCAGCTATCGCGTGCTGTCGGATTTCCGCATTGATGGGGCCGCCGCCACCGCCCTGGTCGATATCGGCCGGACGGGATCGACACCCGTCGATCCGCTGCTGCTGGATGCCTGTCTGCAGGTCATCGGCGGGCCGGACTGGCTGGCGGCACAGGGGGGTGACCGGACAGGCCTGCGCGCCTCCATGCCCGTGCATCTGAAGCGTCTGGCTGTGGCGGGTTCGCTGCCAGCCCGGGTTGCCATCGCCGTGGCTGGCGGGCCGGCGGGTGCCGCCCGGCTGGCCACCGATAATGTTACCCTGGATGTATCGATCAGCGATCCCCAGGATGGCCGGCCGCTGCTGTCGATCGAGGGCTTCACCATTCGTCGACTGTCGCAGGAGGCCCTGCGCCCGGAGGCTGCGGGTCTTTATACCATCGACTGGCAGCCCACCCCGTTGGTGCCCCATGTCCCGCCGGGCCTGGTGCTGACGGGCCATGGTGAGGCGCTGGCCCCCGACATGGCCGCGTTTCTGGCCGCATTGAATCAGGTCAAGGCGACGACGGATCCCGTCTGGTGCCGCACGCGGCCCGACAGCCCGACCGATGCGCTGCTGGAAGGGCTGGCGCTGACCGCAGGGCTGGAGGATGCGGCCCGCATGGGCGGCATCGGTGAGGGTGAAGGTTTGGCAACCGGGGAACAGGTGCGTTGGCGTGCGGGCCAACCCCAGGTCGCGCGACTGCGCCGAAAGCAGGCCGCAGCGGGAGCCGGCTTTGTGCCCCGTGCCGACCGTTCCTATCTGGTTACAGGCGGTCAGGGCGGGTTGGGGTTGGCCACAGCGCGCTGGCTGGCGGATGGTGGGGCCGGCGGGTTGCTGCTGATCGGTCGCCGTCCTGGCGATGCGGCGATGTTGACGGAATTGTCGGCGGGGGGCTGCCGCGTGGCCTATCAGGCGGTGGATGTGGCGGATGCGGCGGCGCTGGCAGGGGCGTTAACGGTCGGGCTGAATGGAATGGCACCGCTGGATGGGGTGTTCCATGCAGCGGGCCTGTTGGAGGATGCCACCATCCCCCAGATCGACCCCGCTCGCGCCGCAGCGGTGATTGCCGCCAAGGCCGGGGGGGCCTGGGCGCTGCACCGGCTGACGGCCGATCTGGGCCTCAGCCAGTTCGTGCTTTATGGCTCGCTGGCCGGGCTGACGGGCAATGCCGGTCAGGCCGCCTATGCCGCCGCCAACCGCTATCTGGACCGGCTGGCCGACTGGCGGCGCGGGCAGGGCTTGGCGGCCACCAGCATCGCCTGGGGGCCCTGGGCGGAGGTAGGCATGGCGGCCCGCGCCGGTTCCGGCCGCGCTGCCGCACGTGGCCTGCGGGCGCTGCAGCCGGCGGCCGCCCTGGCCGCGCTGGGCCGGGTGCTGGGCGATCGGGCGGCGGGCCCCACCGCCGTCATCGCGGCGATCGATTGGACTTTGATGGCCGACGGCCCCGCCCTGTTCGCCGACCTGCTGCCCAAACGGCCAGTGGAAGAAAGCCACCGGGCGGCACTGGCGGCGATGGCGCCCGACCGCCGCCGCCGCGAACTGGCCGATCTGGTGGCGCGACAGGCGGCCTCCGTGCTGGGCCTGGCGCCGGGGGAACGGCCCGACCCACGCCGGCCACTGCGTGAACTGGGGCTGGACAGTCTGGCCGCCGTGGATTTGCGCGGGGGCCTGGGACGGGCACTGTCGGCCACCCTGCCGGCCGTGCTGGTCTTCGATCACCCGACCGTGGCGGATATCGCCTCCTTCCTGGACACCGAACTGTTCGGTGCGGCGGAACCGGCAAAGGCTGCCGCCCCGGCGGCAGCGGTCGCCAACGATATCGATGATGTGCTGGGCGCCCTGGCCGACCTGTCGGATGATGATGTAATGCGCGCGCTGGGGGGCACCTGATGTCGGCGCTGGACAAGATCGCGGGCCTGCCGCCCGCCAAGCTGGCGCTGGCAGTCCGCACGCTGCGCGACCGCGCCGGCGGGATCGAGGTGCTGAATGCGGAGCCCATTGCCATCATCGGCATGGGCTGCCGTTTCCCCGGCGGGGTGGACAGTCCAGAGGCCTTCTGGAACCTGTTGGCGACCGGCACCGACGCCATTACGGAGGTGCCGGCCGACCGCTGGGACTTGGGGGAGGTCTATGACCCCGATCCCGAGGCACCGGGAAAGACCACCAGCCGCTGGGGCGGCTTTCTGTCGGGCATCGACGGGTTCGACCCCGCCTTCTTCGGCATCGCGCCGCGCGAGGCGGACAGTCTGGACCCGCAGCAGCGGCTGGTGCTGGAGGTGGCGTGGGAGGCGCTGGAACGCGCCGGCCAGCCGCCACGCAGCCTTGCCGGCTCTGCCACCGGCCTGTTCCTGGGCATCGCCACCCTGGAATATGGGGAGACGCGCAAGGACCGGCTGCGCATTGATCCGTATTTCGGCACCGGCAACAATGCCAGCGTGGCGGCGGGGCGGCTTTCCTATTTGCTGGGCCTGAACGGGCCGGCGGTGGCGGTGGATACCGCCTGTTCCGCTTCGTTGACCGCCGTGCATCTGGCTTGCCAGAGCCTGCGGGCGGGGGAGAGCGACATGGCGCTGGCCGGTGGCGTCAACATCATCCTGTCGCCCGATGGCGCTATCTATTTCTCCAAGCTGGGGGCCATGGCGGCGGATGGGCGCTGCAAGAGCTTTGATGCCGCTGCCGATGGCTATGTCCGCAGCGAAGGTTGCGGCATGGTGGTACTGAAGACCCTGTCCAGGGCGCTTGCCGATGGCGACCCGGTGCTGGCCCTGATCCGTGGCAGCGCCATCAACCAGGATGGCCGCAGCAACGGCCTGACCGCACCCAATGGCCGCGCGCAGGAGGCGGTGATCTGCCGCGCGCTGGCAGTGTCGGGTGTGGCGGCGGCTGAGGTTGCTTATGTCGAATGCCATGGTACGGGCACGCCGCTGGGCGACCCGATCGAAACGGGGGCGCTGGCCCGCGCCTATCGCCCGGATGGTGCCGGGCCGCTGCTGCTGGGGGCGGTGAAGTCCAACCTGGGCCATATGGAATCAGCGGCTGGAATTGGGGGGCTGATCAAGGCCGTGCTGTGCCTGCAAAAGGCGCAGGTGCCGCCCAACCTGCATTTCAACCGGCCCAACCCGCATATTGACTGGGCGAACGGGGCGCTGGCCGTGCCCACCGCACTGACCCCGTGGCCAAACCAGGGCCGCCGCTTCGCCGCGATCAGCGCCTTTGGCTTCAGCGGTTCCAACGCCCATTTGGTGCTGGAGGAGGGCATGGTCCCGCCGCCGGCCGACGCCGCGCCCGACCTGCCGGCCCTGCTGCTGCTGTCGGCGCAAAGCCGGGCGGCGCTGGAACAGAGTGTCGGGATCTGGCGGGACTGGCTGCGGGTGGAAACGCCATCCCGCGACGCCCATGCCATCACCGCCACCCAGGCCCAGCGTCGCAGCCGCCATCCCTGGCGGCTGGCCGTCACCGGCCGCACGGTCGCGCACCTGTCGTCGGCGTTGCTCACGGTGCCGGAGCCTGTGCAGGCGGAGGATGGCGCGCGGCTGGTGATGATTTTCCCTGGCCAGGGTTCGCAATATGCCGGCATGGGCCGGGAACTGGCAGCGGTGCTGCCCGTGGTGCGTGAGACCCTGGCGGCGTGCGAGGCAGCCTTTGCACCCCATGTTTCCTGGCGGTTGTCGGATCTCCTGGCGCTGGCCGCAGCATCATTCGATACACTGCCGGCCGACCGGATACAGCCTGCCCTGTTCGCCCTGCAACTGGCGCTGGCCCGGCAATTCCTGGCCTGGGGCTTGCGCGTCGATGCGGTTGTCGGCCATTCGATGGGGGAGGTGGCGGCGGCCTGCACGGCCGGTGTGCTTCGCCTGACGGATGCCGCCCGCATCATCTGCACCCGGTCCCGTTTGGTGGCGGAACGGGCGGCGGGCGGGGCCATGGCCGTGCTGGAGATGGGGGAGGACGAGGCATTGGCGGCCATCCGCCCGCATGGCGACGCCCTGTCCCTGGCCGCCATCAACGGGCCACGCAGCGTGCTGGTGGCGGGCCGGGCTGATGCTGTGGCGGCACTGGTGGCATCGCTGGACGTGGCTGGCGTCTTTGCCCGACAGGTTAAGGTGGATTATGCCTCCCACTGCGCGCAGATGGACCCGGTGCTGGGGCCGTTGACCGATGCGCTGGCCGGCATCCGGCCAGAAGACGGCACCATTCCCCTGCATTCCACCGTAACGGGCGACGTGATTGCGGGTGAACGGCTGGATAGCGGCTATTGGGCCGACAATCTGCGCCGGCCGGTGCGCCTGTGGCCCGTGGTGCAACGGCTGGCGGCTGACGCACCGACAATCTTCCTGGAGGTCAGCCCGCACCCCGTGCTGGTGCCGGGGCTGGAAGAAGGGCTGGCGGGGCTGGACCATCCGGTGCGCCTGACCGGCACGCTGCGCCGGGGGGAGGGGGAGGTCGCCCATCTGCTGGCCACGCTGGGCCAGCTGGCGGCCTGGGGGGCGGAGCTGGACTGGACGGCGCTGCAGGGCCGGCATCCTGTGGTGCCCGACCTGCCGACCCTTCCCTGGACGCGGACCCGCCATTGGCTGGCACCGGCCGAACGGGCCGGCGGTGTGCCCCTGGGCAAGGCCGATCATGCGCTGCTGGGCAGGGAAGTGGACCAGCCGGGGCCAGACAGCGCCTGGCGTGGCAGCCTGTCGGTGCGGGCGCTCCCTTGGCTGGCGGAGCACAAGGTGGGCGGTGCCATGGTGCTGCCGGGTACTGCCTATCTTGATATGGCGCTCTCTGCTGCCGACGGTGGTGTCGTTGTCGACATGGCGCTGAAGCGTCTGCTGCTGGTACCGGGTGATGGGGCCGTGCCGTTGCACAGCATTGTGCAGCGGGACGCCGATGGCGGCGGGCACCTGTCCATCCACGCCAAGGGGGATGGCTGCTGGATCTTGCATGCGCAGGCCCGGTTGACAGCATCGCCGGCACCGATGCGGCCCGACCGGGCGTTGGCGCCGATCATGGCCCGCTGCCCCGTGCTGCTGGATGCCAGCGACTATTACGCGGCGGCGGCGAGGACGGGTGTGGAACTGGGGCCGGGCTTCCGCGTGCTGTCGGACATCCGGATGGGGGCAGGGGAGGTGCTGGCCCGCCTGTCGCCCCTGCCCGCCATCGCCGCCGGGCGGGGGCACCGCATCCATCCGGCCCTGCTGGATGGCGGGTTGCAGGCCCTGGCCCTTGCGGCACTGCGCGGCAAGGATGGCGGGGCGCCGCATGTGCCGGTCGCCGTGGACAGCCTGTCCGCGACCGGCGCCATGGCGGATGCCGCCTGGGTGCACGCGGTGGCCCGCCCGGGGCAGGGCGATCCGGTGGGCGACGTGACCCTGCTGGACGATGCCGGCCGGGTGCTGGTGGCGCTGGAGGGGGTGCGGTTCCAGCGGCTGGATGGCGGGGCCGATGCGGAACTGGCCAACTGGCTCTACCGGCTGGACTGGCAAGCCCTGCCCACGCCCGGTGCGGCCCGACGCCTGGGGACCTGGCTGCTGATCGGGGCGGGTGACGTCGCGGATGCCTTGGCAGCCGCCCTGGCACGCGCCGGCTGTGTTGTGCGGCGCCAAGCGGATGGGGCTGTTGCGGACCTCACGGGCCTTGCCGGCATCGTGCATCTGACCGCCCTGTCGGCACCGGCCGATATGGACGACCTGTCGCTCGCCGGCCTGATGGCGGCGCAGGCGGTGGGCGTTGGGTCGCTTGCCGGCTTGTGCCGTGCCCTTGCCGGTGCGGAAGGGCAGGGATCGCGTCTGTGGACCCTGTTCCCGACCGGTCCCCTGCACGCCGCCATGGCGGGCCTGACCCGCACCGCGATGCAGGAAATACCGGGATACCGCCCTGGCTTCATCGAACTGGATGGCCGGGTCGAGGCTGAGGCCCTGGCCGCCTGGCTGTTGGCGGACGGGCCGGAACGGCAGATAAAGCTGGCGGGAAGCCGGGCCTTCGGTGCCCGCCTTGTGCCCCTGGACCGCGACGATGCCGCCATCCTGGCGCATCAGGCGCCGCTGTCGGGCGGTATGGAGGGTGCGGTGCTGGTCACCGGCGGGTTCGGCGGCATCGGGCTGGTCCTGGCCGATGCGCTGGCCGATGCCGGGGTCGGAAGTCTGGTGCTGGCGGGCCGGCGTGCACCGGACCCACAGGCGGCCCAGCGCATCGCCGCCTTGCGGGCGCGGGGCGTGACGGTGGACGAGGCGCTGTTGGACGTGACCGACCTGGGGGCCGTTGCGGCCCTGGTGGCAGCCTATCCCATCCGCGGCGTCATCCATGCGGCCGGGACGCTGGATGATGTGCCGCTATCTTCCATGGACCCTCACCGGCTGGACGGGGTTCTGGCGCCGAAGCTGGCGGGGGCCTGGGCGCTGCACCGGGCGCTGGCGGGGACGGGGCTGGATTTCATGATCCATATGTCCTCCACCGCCGCCCTGTTCGGCGGGCCGGCACAGGGCAATTACGCGGCGGCCAACGCCTTTCTGGATGCGCTGGCCGCCTGGCAGCGGGGACAGGGCCTGCCAGCCCTGTCGATCGGCTGGTCGGCCTGGACACAGGTGGGTCTGGCGGCGGCAGCGGCGGAACGGGGGCAACGGCTGGCGGCGCAGGGGATCGGCGGTATCGATCCGGCGCGCGGCGGCATGATTCTGCGCCGGCTGCTGGCCCGACCGGCGGGCAGTCTGCCGGCGGCGCTGACGATCTTGCCGCTGGATGTGCCGCGCTGGCGCGAGGCCTATCCGCAGGTGGCGGTCGATCCGCTGTTCACCGACCTGCTGGCCGGCAGCGGCGCCACGGCAACGGAAGGGGCGGCACGCGATGCCCTGCCACCGCCCGGCCCGGCGCGGCGGGCGGCGTTGGTGCGGTCCGTCATCGCCCATGTCGCGGCGGTCACGGGGCGGGACGCGGCTGGCATCGACGCGCGCACGCCGCTGGCCGGGCTGGGCATTGACAGCCTGATGGCCATGGGCGTGCGCAACCGGTTGCAGCGCGATTACGGTCTGGCCCTGTCGGCCACGCTGCTGTGGCGGCACCCCAGTCCGGGGGCGTTGGCCGATCATCTGGCCGGACTGCTGGAGAGCGATCCGGTGGCGGTCGTGGCAACGTCGCCACCGCCACCGGCAGCACCGGTTGACGATTTCGACGAACTGTCGACAGCGGAACTGGCCCGGCTGCTGGCCGCTGAACTGGAACAGGATTTAGTGGAGAGTGCCCGCCCATGAGTATTGATCCGGGCCCCGATTACCAGAAGCTGCTGGCCGACGCGCTGCGCCAGATCCGCAGCCTGAAGGCGGCACAGGCGGCGGCCAACACCGTACCGCCCGTGGCCGTGATCGGCCTTGGGTGCCGCTTTCCCGGCGGGGCCGATGGTCCCGATGCCTATTGGCGTATGCTGCTGGACGGGGTTGACGGAATCGTGGAACTGCCGGCTGGTCGCTGGGACCAGGTGGCGTTTTTCCGCTCCCTCGGCGTTTCGGATGCGGAACAAAGGCGGGTTTATGGGGGATTCCTGCCGGAGGTTGATGGTTTCGATCCCGAATTCTTCGGCATTTCGCCTCGGGAAGCAGCCGATATTGACCCGCAGCAGCGCCTGTTGTTGGAAGTCGCCTATGAGGCGCTGGAACATGCGGGCATCCCGTCATCGAGCCTGGCTGGCAGCGACACCGGCGTCTATGTCGGCGTACACAGCCAGTCCAGCGACTATTTCTTCCTGCAAGCCGCCGACCCGGCCAGCGTGACGCCGCACAGTGCCACCGGCACGGCGCATAATGTCGCTGCCGGTCGCATCGCCTATCTTTGGGATTTGCGTGGGCCGGCGATGGCGGTGGATACGGCCTGTTCTTCCGGGTTGGTGTCAGTGCATCTGGCCTGTCAGGCGCTGCGGACGGGGGAGGTGTCGCTGGCGCTGGCGGGCGGGGTCAATCTGCGCCTATTGCCCTTGTTCCCCACGGCCACGGCGCGCATGGGCGACTGGCCCGGTGATTACCGTTGCAAGAGCTTCGATGCCCGTGCTGACGGCGTTATCTCTGGCGAAGGCGGCGGCATGGTGGTGTTGAAGCGGTTGGGGGACGCGCTGCGCGATGGCGACCCCGTGCGCGCTGTGATCCTGGGTTCCGCTACCAACCAGGATGGTGCCAGCCTGGGCCTGACCGCCCCCAATGCGCAGGCGCAGAAGGCAGTGATCACCCGAGCCCTTTCCATGGCCGGGCGGCCGGGCACGGACGTGACCTATGTGGAAACGCACGGTACCGGCACACGCCTAGGCGATCCGATTGAGGTGGAGGCGCTGGCGGAGGTGCTGGGGCCCCCGACCGCTGCCGGCCCCTGCCTGCTGGGGGCCGTGAAATCGAATTTCGGGCATCTTGAGGGTGCGGCCGGCATTGCCGGGCTGGCCAAGGCGGTGCTGACCATGGAACGCGGCATGGTGCCGCCCAACCTGCATTTCCAGGCACCCAACCCGGAAATCCCGTTTGCCGCCACGCGGTTCCAGGTGCCGGTGGTGCCCACGCCTTGGGCGGGTGCTGCACGGCTGGCCGGGGTTAGTTCCTTTGGCTGGTCGGGCACCAATGCCCATGTCGTGCTGGCCCCGGCCCCAGACGTCCCGCCGGTGGCGGCCATTGACGGTCCCGTGCTGCTGCCCTTGTCGGCGCGCAGCCCGGCTGCACTGCGCGACCTGTCCGCGCGTATGCGGCACTGGCTGGCCCGCGAAAACCCTTGCGCCGGGGATGTGGCCTATACCGCCGCACGGCGTCGGGAACATCACCGCTGCCGGTTGGCCGTGGTCGGGTCCGATGCGGTGGGGTTGGCAGCGGCCCTGGCTGATGCGTCGGTTGCTGAACCGGATGGGGGCAAGCTGGTTTTTGTCTTTTCCGGCCAGGGCAATCTATGGCGCGGGGCGGCGGCGGGGCTGGGGGTACGGGAACCGGCCTTCCGGGCCGCCCTGGACGCGGCCGATGCCGCCATCGTCGCGGCCGGAGGGCCCGGCGTGGCCGACCTGCTGCTGATGCGGCCGGACGGGGTGGCCGTGCCGGTGGAAGATGTGATGGACGCGGCCTGCGGCCTGTTCGCGCTGCAGGTCGCTCTACTGGCCCTTTATCGCCATTGGGGGGTGGAGCCAGAGAGTGTGATCGGCCATAGCCTGGGCGAGGTGGCGGCGGCCTATGCCGCCGGCTGCATCACCCTGGCGGCGGCGGCGCGCATTGTCGTGGCCCGGACCCGACTGTCACAACAGGCGGCAGGCGCCACGGCGGCCCTGTCCCTGGATGAGGGGGCCGCCCAGGCCGCCATTGACCGGCTGGGGCTTGATATCGCCATTGCTGCCCTGAACGGGCCGGACAGTGTGGCTGTTTCTGGCGATGGGGTGGCCATCGACCGGCTGGTGGCTGACCTGACGGGCCAGGGCATCCGGGCCACACGGCTTTCCGTGCCCATCGCCTTCCATGGCCCGTTGATGGAGCAGCCTGCCGCTGCCCTGCGCGATGCGCTGATCGGGCTGGTGGCTGAAGCGCCGCGCTTGCCCATGATCTCCACCGTCACCGCCACGCCCCTGACACAGGCACCCGATGCCGACTATTGGGCGCGCAATCTGCGGGCGCGGGTGGATTTCCAGGGGGCGGTGGTGTCCCTGCTGTCGGCTAGCGCGACGCCCATCTTCCTGGAGATCGGTGCCCATCCGGCCCTGTCCCCCGCCATTGCCCGCACGGCCCTGGTGCGGGGGCGGGAGGCGCTGGTGGTGCCCGGCCTGCGGCGCGGGACCGACGGCCACGTTGCGGCCCTGACGGCGCTGGGCCGCCTGTATCAGGCAGGTTTGGACAGTATCCGCTGGGATCTTCTGTCCCCGGCAGGGCGCGTCCTGGACCTGCCATCCTATCCCTGGCAACGGCGGCGCTTCTGGCATGAGGGCAGCGGCAACGCCCCCCTGCTGCCCGCCATAGCGCCAAAACCGGTGCCGCTCTATGTGCCGGGCTGGGTGCAGGATGATGGGGCTGGTGTGGGTGTCGCACCCTTGCGCGCTGTGGCCCTGGGGCTGGGGGCAGGGGGACTGGCCGATGCGCTGTCGGTGCAAGGCGCGCCGGTCGATGCCGATCTGGTGCTGATCGCCGACGGCACGGGCGACGGGGCGGCGATGGTGGCACAGGCGGCGGCCGTGCTGACCGGTGCTGCGGGCCGGGTGCATCTGCTGGTGACGCAATCATCACCGGTGGCCGGCGCGCTCTGGGGTCTGCATCGCGGCTTCGCGATGGAATATCCGGAACGGGCGGGCCATCGCCTGCTGGCGGGGAATGGCACGGATGTGGCTGCCATCACCGCCCTGCTGGCGCGGCCCGGCACGGAAGAGTTCCAGCTTCAGGGCGGGTTCGTGCAGCGGCAGCGTCTGTTGCCGGTCCAGGGGGCGGGCACGACCGTGCATCTGCGGGGCGATGGCACCTATCTGGTGACGGGCGGTACGGGCGGGCTGGGCCGGACGCTGTGCCGCTGGCTGCTGGCGCGCGGCGCGGGGCATGTCGTGCTGCTGTCGCGACGGCCGGACCCGGCGGGCGGGGCCGACCCGCGCGTCACCTGGCGGGCGGGCGATTGCGCCGATGCCGGGGCCATGACGACCCTGCTGGACGAATTGCGCCGAACATTGCCGCCCCTGCGCGGTGTCATCCATGCGGCGGGCGTGCTGGATGATGGCATCCTGGCCGCGCAGACACCGGCACGCATCGCCACCGTGCTGTCGGCCAAGCTGGACGGCGCGCTGCTGCTGGACCGGTTGACGCAGGCTGACCCGCTGGACCTGTTCGTGCTGAACAGTTCCCTGGCGGGGTTGCTGGGCGCGCCGGGGCAGGCGGTCTATGCCGCGGCCAATGCCGGGCTGGATGCGCTGGCGCAGGTGCGGCGGGCACGCGGCCAGCCGGCCCTGTCCGTGGCGTGGCCGGTGCTGGCCGGCCCCGGTCTGGCGGCGGGTGGCGGGGCCAGGGATATCGGCCTGGACCCGATGGGCCCGGAACAGGTGATGGCGGTGCTGGACAGCGCGCTTGGCCTGAACGTACCCGTGGCGGTGCCGCTGCCGGTCGATTGGCAGCGGTTCCGGGGCTTGCACGCCGGATCGGCCCCGGCTCCGCTGATCGTAGATTTGGTGCGGGGCGACGGGCTGGTTGCACCACCGGTGTCGCGCGACCTGCGTGCGGAGGTGATGGCGCTGCCTGCCCCTGACCGGTTGCCAGCGATCCAGGCCGCCATGGCGGCCCTGTCGGCAAGGGTGCTGTCAATCGCACCGGCATTGCTGGACCCTGGCCAGTCGCTTTTGCGCCAGGGGCTGGACAGTTTCACGGCGATCGAACTGCACCGGCATGTGGAGAAGAGCTTCGGCATCTCCCTGCCGCTTGCGGCATCCCTGGCGGGGGGTAGTGTCGTGACCCTGACGGCGGCGGTTGCGGAGGGGTTGTCTGCCGCACCGGTAACGCAAGCCGCCTCGCCTGATGCCGACCTTGCCCGGCTGATGGCCGATATCGACAATCTGTCGGAGGAGGAGGTGGAGGCACTGCTGGCCGCCGAAGCCGCTGCCGGGGGTGTAGCATGACGGGGCGCGCGGCGGGCCTGCTGGAACAACTGTTCCTGGCGCTGGACGGGTTCCGCCCCATGCATGTCGTGGTCCGCGCCCGGCTGGATGCGGGCATTGATCCCGACCGGCTGGCGACGGCGATGGTGGCGGCCCAGGCAGCGCATCCGCTGCTGCGCGCCCGCATCGGCACCGCCGGGGTGCCCTTTTGGCATCCCGATGCCGGGCCGGCTGGCCTGACTGTCCGTGACGGGGCCGGCGGATGGCTGGCGGTGGCGGAGACGGAACTAGCAACGTCATTCCGGCGGGATGGTGGCCCGCTATGGCGAGTGACCTTGTTACGTGATGCCGGCGGCGGGGCGGACCTGCTGGTCTGCTTCCATCATGCGCTGGGCGATGCCCATGCCGGGATGCGGCTGCTGGCGGCATTGCTGGGACATGCGGAGGGCGGGCGTGCATTCCCGCCCGCCTATGAAATCCACGCCGCCGCCGTCGCTGGGCTGCCGGCTCCCCCTGCCAGCCTGCCGCTGGTGTCGCTGACACCCGCCGGCTGGCATCCACGGCTGAGCCATCGCCGGTTGGAAGCGGGATTGGTTGATGCCCTGGGCCGCCGGGCGCGGCAGGAAGAGGCCAGCCTGCAGGGCGCGCTGGCGGCGGCCCTGCTGCCGGCCACGGGCCGGGCGGGCGGGTTCAGCCTGACCAGCCCCGTTTCGGTGCAGGCGGCATTGGGCGGTGGGCAGGATTTTACCCTGGCCGTGGCAGAGGTGACGACGGCCCATGCCGCCAGCCCCGACACCCCGTTCTGGACGCTGGCACGGGAGGTTTCGGCGGCGGTGCGCGACCGCGCCGTGCCGGAGCGGCTATTGCCCGCCCATCTTGTGGCCTTGTCGCGGCTGGCTGAACCCGGCCTGCTGACGGCGGCCATCGCCGATATCGGTCGCTTCACGCCGGACCGTCTGGGCCTGACCAATCTGGGGCGGGTGGCTGTGCCGGGGGCCTCGGCGCTGGATTTCGCCGTGGTGCCGCCGGCCACGCAACTGGTGCTGGCCGCCGTCACCGGTGGCGATGGCAGCCTGGGCTTGACCCTGACCCGCCCCGACCCGCTGCTGGGAGCGCCTGAAGCCGAGGCATTGATGGATAAACTTGTCGCCCGCCTGTCCGCCGCATCGCAAGAAGGGGAAGGCTTGGTACCAGGGGTTGACCTGTCCGCCCTGTCGCCGGCCAAACGCGCCCTGCTGATGCTGCGCCTGCAGCAACAACAGCAACAGCGGCAGGCGACGGCACCCACCCGGTCGCCGCTTTCCTATAACCAACGTTCCATGTGGTTGCTGTCGCGCATGGCACCGGACAGTGCCGCCTATACGCTGCCTTTCGCCGTGGAGATCGACGGACTGCCCGATGCCGGCCCGCTGGAAGCAGCCTTGGGTCTGCTGCGCCGCCGGCATGATGTGCTGGATGCCTGCTTTCCCCTGATCGACGGGCAACCGGTGCAGGAACCGGCCCCCGGCCTGCCGCTGGAGATCCGGCAGGTGGATGCCCAGGGTTGGGGCGAGGATCGCCTGCATGGGGCCATCGCGGATGCCTATGCCCAGCCCTTTGATCTGGAACAGGGGCTGGGCTGGCGGGCGGCGCTGTTCGACCGCGGTGGCGGGCGGTTCGTGCTGTTCCTGGCCCTGCATCATATCACCATTGATTTCTGGTCCCTGGCCCTGCTGGCCCGCGACCTGCGCGCCTGTCTGGCCCATCAACAGACAGGATCGCCCCTGCCGCCGGCCCCGGCCCGGCGCTATGCCGATTTCACGGCAGCGCAACGTGCCTGGCTGGCGGGGCCGGCGGGTGTCGCGGCGCGAGCCTATTGGCGGGAACGGCTGGCGGGGCCGCTGCCCGTGCTGGATCTGCCGACCGACCGACCGCGCCCGGCCGTGCAGGGTTTCCGGGGTGCATCTGTGCGCTTCGCCCTGGGCACGGGCCTGACTGCGGCCGCACGCGCGGTTGCGCGCGATCGGGGCGTGACCCTGTTTGCGCTGCTGGCGGCGGCGTGCCAGGCGCTGCTGCACCGGTGGGCCGGGGCCGCAGAGGTGCTGCTGGGTACGCCCACGGCAGGGCGGGCGGATGAAGGCTTTGCCGCCACCATCGGCGATTTCATCAATCCCATGGTGCTGCGCGCCGGCTTCGCCGACCAGCCCAGCTTTGCCACCCTGCTGTCGCGCACAGCGGCGGATGCGGCGGCTTCATTGGGCCACAGCGCCTATCCGTTCCCGCTGCTTCTGGAGGAACTGGCCGTGGTGCGCGATCCCAGCCGCCCGCCCATCTTCCAGGCCATGGTGGTTTTGCAGAACCAGATGGTCCATGTCGGCGATGGCACCGGGTTCCGGGCGCTGGATATCGACCTGCAGGGATCGCAACTGGATCTGGCCTTCGAGTTCCGGCCCGAGGGGGATGGACTGTCGGCAGAGATCAAGTATGACAGCGACCTGTTCGATGCCGACAGCATCGACCGGCTGCGGGGCCATCTGCTGACCCTGCTGTCGGCGGCACTGGCCGATCCCGACCGGCCCGTGGCCGACCTGCCCCTGCTGGACGCGGCTGGGCTGGCCCTGGTGACCCGTACCTGGAACGACACCGCACTGGCGGAACCCGTGCCGCACCCGTTGGTGCTGCTGCGGGCGCGTGAACGATCCGAGGCGCCGGCCGTGGCGCAGGGCGCTTCTGTGCTGACCCATGCCGGCCTGTGGGCACGGTCGGGCGCCCTGGCTGGCTGGCTGGCGGCGCAGGGGATCGGTCCGGGTGACAGGGTCGGCATCTGCCTGGACCGCACGCCGGATATGGTGGCCGCCTTGATCGCCGTCTGGCGGGCGGGGGCGGCCTATGTGCCGCTGGACCCGGCGCATCCGGCCGACCGGCTGGCCTTTATCGTGGGCGATGCCGGCTGCGCCCTGGTGCTGGTGGATGCGGGCACGGCACAAGTGCTGGCGGCCAGCGGCTGCCGGCTGGCGGAACTGCCGGCCCATGCCGATGCCGCCCCGCCGGTCCTGGCACCGGACATGTCGAGCCCCGCTTACATACTCTACACGTCCGGCACCACGGGCCGGCCCAAGGGGGTGGTGGTCAGCCACCATAATCTGGGCAATTTCCTGGTGGCGATGCGCGGGTTGCTGGGTTTCGGTCCGGGTGACCGGCTGCTGGCGGTGACGACCCTGTCCTTCGACATTGCCGGGTTGGAGCTGTTTTTGCCCCTGTCCGTGGGGGCGGTGGTGGAACTGGCAACGGCGGAGGAAGGGCGCGACGGGGTGAAACTGGCGGGGCGGCTGGCCGTCTGCAAGCCCAGTTTCATGCAGATGACACCGGCCGGCTGGCGCCTGCTGCTGGCGGCGGGATGGCGGCCCGATCCCGGCCTGACCATGCTGGTGGGGGGGGAGGCGTTGCCCCGCGATCTGGCCGACGTGCTGCTGCCTGCGGGGGCGGGCTGCATCTTGTGGAACATGTTCGGCCCGACGGAGACGACCATCTGGTCCACGGCGCACATGGTTGAACGCAGTGCCGGCCCCGTGCCCATCGGCCGGCCCGTCGGCAATACGCGCGTTTATATCGTCGATGCCGCCGGCCGGCCCGTGCCCGTGGGGGTGACGGGCGAGTTGCTGATCGGCGGCGACGGGGTGGCGATGGGCTATCACAACCGGCCGGACCTGACGGCGCAGCGGTTCGGGGATGATCCGTTCGTGCCGGGCGGGCGGGTCTATCGCACCGGAGATCTGGCCCGCTGGCGCGGCGACGGGGTGCTGCTGTTCCAGGGCCGTGCGGACCATCAGGTGAAACTGAGGGGCTTCCGGATCGAGCTGGAGGAGATCGAAGCGGTGCTGGCCAGTCATCCGGGGGTGGCGGAAGCGGTGGCCGCCGTCTGTCCCGGTGCCGATGGTGAGGGGCGGCTGGCCGCCTGGATCGTACCGCATGGGGCGGCACCAGGGACGGAAGCGCTGCGGGCCCATCTGGCGGTGCGATTGCCGCCCTACATGCTGCCATCGGCATGGACCTTCCTGGCCGGCTTGCCGCGCACGTCCAATGGTAAGATCGACCGCAAGGCCTTGCCCGACCCCGCCGTCGCTCTGGCCACGGCCAGCCTGGCCCCGCGCACGGGCGTGGAGGAACGGCTGGCCGGCCTGTGGCGGGAGGTGCTGGGACGGGACAGCGTGGGCGTGAACGATAATTTCTTTGACCTGGGGGGCCATTCATTGCTGCTGGCCACCTTGCAAGCCCGGCTGAACGCCGATCTGGCCGATATCCTGCCGCCCGGTGGCATTGCCATGACCGACCTGTTCCGCCTGCCCACCATTGCCGGTCTGGCCGGGATGCTGGCAGGCGGGGACGCGGATGAAGGGGATGACGCGCGTGACCGTGCCGGCCTGCGCCGCGCGGCGCTCGCCCGCCGCCGCCGGCCCGTGACAGGAGAGACGAATTGAGCACGCAGCCCGACGGCATCGCCGCTACCCCCGACGGCATCGCCATCATTGGCATGGCCGGTCGCTTTCCCGGTGCCGGCAGTGTGGAGGCGCTCTGGCGTAACCTGCTGGACGGGGTGGAGGGGATATCGACCCTGACCGACGAACAGCTGCGCGCTGCCGGTGTACCAGATCATGTACGTCGCGATCCGGGATTCGTGCCGCGCCAGGGGTTGCTGGATGGCCATGACCGGTTCGATGCCGGTTTTTTCGGCTATAGCGCGCTGGAGGCGGCCCGGCTGGACCCGCAGCAGCGCGTGTTCCTGGAGGTGGCGTGGGAGGCGCTGGAACAGGCCGGCATCGATCCGGCGCGGACGGAGGGACCGATCGGCATCTATGCCGGCTGCGGCGTGCCCACCTATCTGCTGCACAACCTGTTCCGGGGGGCGGGGGCGGTCAGTGAGGATACGGCTGCCGACTTTGCCACCATCATCGGCAATGACAAGGATTTCCTGGCCACGCGGGTGGCCTATAAGCTGGACTTGACCGGACCGGCCATCACCGTGCAGACGGCCTGTTCCACCTCGCTGGTTGCCGTTCACATGGCCTGTCAGGCGTTGCTGGCCTATGAATGCGACGTGGCCCTGGCCGGCGGATCGACCATCACCGTGCCGCAGGGGGCCGGATATCTGCATCAAGAGGGCATGATCCTGTCGCCCGACGGGCATTGCCGGGCCTTTGCCGCCGATGCCGCCGGCACCGTGTTCGGCAGTGGCAGTGCTGCCGTGGTGCTGAAGCGGCTGGCCGACGCCGTGGCCGATGGCGACCTGATCGACGCGGTGATCCTGGGCACGGCAGTCAATAATGACGGGGCGGCCAAGGCCGGCTTTACGGCCCCCGGCGTCCGGGGTCAGGCCCGCGTCGTGGCATTGGCGCAGGAGGTGGCGGGCGTCGATGCGGGCCAGATCGGCTATGTTGAGGCGCATGGCACCGGCACACCGCTGGGCGACCCGATCGAGGTGGCAGCCCTGACCGAAGCGTTCCGGCGCAGCACCAAGGCCACGGGCTATTGCCGGCTGGGCACCATCAAATCGGCCGTGGGCCATCTGGATACGGCGGCCGGTGTGGCCGGGCTGATCAAGGCGGCGCTGGCGGTGCGTGACGGGGTGATCCCGCCGACCTTGCATGTCGGGCAGCCCAACCCTGCCCTGGGGCTGGAGCGCACGCCCTTTATCCTGGCAGACCGGCGGCAGGACTGGCCTGATCGGGGGGGGAGGCGGCTGGCAGGGGTCAGCGCGTTTGGCATTGGTGGCACCAACGCCCATCTGGTGCTGGGGCAACCGCCACAAAGGCCGGTACCGACGGGTGACGGCTGGTTGGGGCCGGGGTTGCTGCTGCTGTCGGCGAAGTCGCCGGCGGCACTGGCGGGGTTGGCCGGGCGCTATGCGGAATTCCTGCGGGGGACGGGCGTAGGCCTAGCCGATCTCTGCGGTACGGCCTTTCACCGCCGCACCCTGCTGCCCTGGCGGCTGGCCGTGGCCGGTCGTAACCGGGAGGAACTGGCGGCGGCATTAGAGGCGGCGGCCCCCAATGTGGCGGGCGACGCGGACCTGCATGCAGAAAGGTTGGGATCGGCGCGGCGCAGCGTGTTCATCTTCCCCGGCCAGGGATCGCAATGGCCCGGCATGGGACGCGACCTGATGGCGGCGGAACCGGTGTTCCGCGACGCTGTTCTGGCCTGCGCGCGGGCCATGGCACCCTGGGTTGACTGGGACTTGGCGGCCACCTTGCGCGGGGAGGGGCCGGATGCCTCCCTGGACCGGATCGACGTGGTGCAGCCAGCCCTGTTCGCCATGCAGGTGGCGCTGGCGGCACTGTGGCGGAGCAAGGGCGTGGTGCCTGATGCCGTCATCGGCCATTCGATGGGGGAGGTGGCGGCGGCGGTGGTGTCGGGTGGCTTGAGCCTGGAGGATGGTGCCCGCATCATCTGCCGGCGCAGCGCCCTGCTGCGCACCCTGGCGGGCCAGGGGGCCATGCTGGCCGTAGACCGGGCACCGGCAGCGGCGGAACAAATGTTGGCGACCCAGGGTATCACCGATCTGGTTGCCGTGGCCGTGACCAATGGCCCCGGCAATTGTGTGCTGTCTGGCGACCGGGCGGCGCTGGAACGGCTCGCGGCGGTAATGGATGGGGAGGGGGCCTCGACCGCCTGGGTCAAGGTGGACGTGGCTTCCCACGGGCCGCAGATGGACCCGCTGGAAGGGAAGCTGCGCGACGCGCTTGCGGGGATCGGGCCGCAGGCACCCGTCATTCCCTTCTTTTCCACCGTCACTGGCACCTGGATTGGTGCCGGTGAGCTGGGTGTGGATTACTGGTGGCGTAACCTGCGTGGCATGGTGCGGTTCCAGGAAGCCGTGGAGGCCCTGTCGGCGCAAGGTTATGGCGTGTTTCTGGAGGCCAGCCCACATCCTGTGTTGACCGCACCCGTGCGTGCCACCCTGGCCGGTGTTGGTCGCACAGGTCTGGCGTTGGGCACGTTGCGGCGCGATTGTGATGCGCCGCTGGCCTTTGCCGAGGCGATGGGGCGGCTGTTCGCGGCGGGGCAGCCCGTGTCGCTGGCACCCTGGCTGCCGCAACGCTGGTCGTGCGTGCGGCTGCCCGCCTATGCCTGGGAACACCGCCGCTACTGGATCGATCCGCCGGCGCGCAGCAGAGGACCGGTGGCGGCAGATGTGAGCGATCTGGCGGTCACAGCCGACCTAACAGGCACACAGCAGCGACTAGCCCCCCTGTGGCAGGACGTTTTGGGGACGCCGCCGGCAGGGCCGGAGGCGAATTTCTTTCTGTCGGGGGGCAATTCGCTGATGGCGCTGGCCTTGCTGAAGCGGGTACGGACGGCGTTCGGCACGGCACCCACCGTGACGCAATTTCTGCAGGTCCCGACCCTGGCGGGGCTTGCCCTGCTGCTGGATGGCGGCATGGGCAGGGCGTCGTCGGCCCTGCCGCCCACCCTGCTGGCCATCCAACCGGGGGGCACCAGGCCGCCGCTATTCATGGCCACCCCCATCATGGGCACGGCCTTTCCCTATTTCCCGCTGGCGGCCGAACTGGGTCCAGACCAGCCCTTCTATGCCCTGATGCCGCCCGGCATGCAGGATGGCGGCCCCGCCCTGGCGGATTTGGGGCGACAGGCGGCGGTGTTTGCCGACGCCATCGATCAGGTCTGGCCGCAGGGGCCGGTGCATGTGGCCGGCTGGTCCTTCGGTGCCCCGGTAGCGTTCGAACTGGCGCGCGAACTGGACCGGCGCGGGCGGACCGTGGCGTCAACCCTGCTGATCGACACCCCGGCCCAGATCAAGGGCCAGACACCCAACCCGGTGGAGGCGGCGCGGTTCCTGTTCGTCACCGTGCTGGGCAACATGATGCCGTACCTGCGCGCCTACATGACCCTGCGCGGCGGTGCCGGGGCGGAGGGGCTGTGGCCGATGATCAAGGTCTATGCCGGCAATGCGCGGGCCACGGTCGGGTACCACCCCAAACCGTGGCGCGGTGCCGTCACCCTGTTGCGTACCGCCACCGCCGGCACGTCAGCGGACAAGCGGGATGATTGGGGCTGGTCGGACCTAGCCCTGGGGGGCGTTCAGGTCTTGCGTATTCCGGGAAATCATATGACTTTATTGCAGCATCCATTCGTTAAGGTTGTTGCAAATACTATTATTAATATAGTTTTCCCGCAACCCGTCGCGCCGACGCCGGAGGACACGCCATGACCGTAGCCGAAATCAAGCATCCCATTCCCAACGATCCGGTCACTATCATGCGTCTGCTGGCGGAGGCCACGCCGCAAAACCCGGCACCGGGCTTCCTGAAGTCGGCGGCAGCGGGGTTGTTCCGCTGGGACCTGATGGTGCCATTTCCGGTGCAGGATCCCGCCGACGCGGCGTTGGGCGACGCGATGGTGAAGGAACAGGCGGCCTTCATGCAGGCGCATTTCGATCCGACCCTTATCGACAAACGGGGAAAGCTGCCCCCGGACTATGTGGAGCTTTACCGCCGGGCGGGTTGGCAGAAGCTGATGCTGGCCAAGCAATATGGCGGTGACGGGTTGTCGCCCCTGAACATGGCCAGGATGGTGGAGGTGACGGCCAGCTGGTGCACGGCGGTGGCCATGTCCATCTCGGTCAACAACTATCTGGGTGCCCCCTCTTACCTGGATTACATGCAGGATGCTGACGAGCGGGCGAAAGTGGCCCGCATGGTGGAAGAAGGGGCGATTTCCGGCCTGTCGGCGGTGGAATATCAGGGGGCGTCGAACCCCATCTTCCAGACCACGGCCGTTCCCACCAAGGACGGACGCCATTACATCATCACCGGCCGCAAATGTTATATCGGCAACGGGCCGCTGGCCAACCTGCTGGTCGTACCCTGCACGACCTTCTCACAGGGGACGACGGGTGAAATCGGCATCACCCTGTTCATCATCGACACGCGCAAGCGTGGTTTCCGCGTGGCCAGCCCGCAGACCTATATGGGCCTGAAGGGGCTGGCCAATTCCGTGCTGGAATTCAAGAATTACAAGGTACCGGTGAGCCGCATGGTGGGCGCACCGGGCCTGGGCCTGAATGTGATCATGGAGATCCAGCAGCCCAACCGCATGTTCATCAATGCCATCACGCTGGCTGCGTCCAAGCTGAGCCTGACCTGGGCGCGGGGCTTCAGCCACCGTCCCTATATGGAACAGCCCCTGTCCAGCTATCAGGCGACGCAGGCCACCATTGCCGATGCGGCGGCCAAGGTGTTCGCGCAGGAAAGCGTGCTGCGCTGGCTGACCCTCTCGCAGGTGGCGGGCAATCTGGACCTTTGGATCGAATGGACGGCAATGAAGCCCTGGTGCAGCGACACGGCCTGGAGCGTCATCGACAGCACCATGTCGCTGATTGCCGGTCGCGGGTACGAAACGGCGACCTCGCTCGCTAACCGGGGGGTGGAGCCCTATCCGGTGGAACGGTTCTATCGCGATCTGCGGGTCATGCGCATCTTTGGCACCACCAACGCGCTGATGGAGTTGAATGTCGGTAATTCCGCCCTGATTGCCGCGGCGGGTGGTGCCCCCGTGCCGCCCCAATTGCCGGTACCGCCCACCGTCAACCTGTCGCCGGCCAACCGCGCGCATCTGGAGGCCGCCGCTGCCCTGACCACGCGGATCGCCCAGTCAGTGCGCGATCTGATTACCCGCAGCGGCGGTGTACAGGGGGCCTTGGTGCAGCAGCCAGCCCTGATTGCCATCGGTCAGGCGTTGATCTTGCTCTGGACGCAGACTGTGACCCTGGCGCGGGTAGAGAGCGAGGCGGTCGCCACCAACCCACAAGCGCTGCAATTGCAGGAACTGGCTGACATTTTCTGCCGCGGTGCCGCGGCCGGGGCGGATGAAGCGTTGACCATTTCGGCCGCTTGGCAAGCCGATGCCAGCGCGTCCGTCACGAAAGAGGTCATGGCCGGCAGCCTGGACTGGCTGCTCAGCGATGTGATCACCCAAGTGCCGCCAGCATGATGGGATTGTTTTGTTTCATTCGGCCTCTGCTTGCGTCATGATGGCGAAAGCTTGATGTTGAACAGAATTGTTTTACCAGGATCAGTAAAATGTACTCCGAAATCATCCATGGCGAACTTGTGATCGTCGAGCTGACCGGCCGGATCGACAGCAACAATTATCTGGAGGTCGAGCGGTTCCTGGTGGAAAGGGCGCAGCGCGCTTCTGGACGCCTGCTGATCGATTTTCAGCAGGTGGGCTATATCAGCAGCGCCGGACTGCGGGCGCTGCTGAAATGTGCCAAGCTGTCAAAGGCGGCACAGGGCCGCCTTGTCCTGTCTTCCATGAATGAGAATGTGTTCCAGATATTCGATTTGAGTGGCTTCACCAAGCTGTTCCAGATCGCGCAGGACCGCGCAAGCGGGGTTGGCCTGCTGAGCTGATACCAACCCGCCGAAAGGTTGACCTTTAGGCGGGTTGGAGGCCGGCGACCGCCGGCCCGCCGCTTGGTAGCGGCGTAAGCCAATGGCGCGGATGCGCCCGCCCGTCGCATGAGGGAACACGAAATCTCCCTGGATCGGTCACGATCAAGGGAGATTGGTATGAGAAGGATAGGCGGTGTCCTGTTCATGTCGATTGGAGGGAAGGCGTGGCGGAAATCGTCCTGGTTCTGGACAGTCGGTTGCAGGAGATCGCCCCGCTGGCCGATCGGGTCGATGAGTTCTGTGGCAGCTATGACTTGCCGCCGCAATTCGCCTTCCAGTTCAATATCTGCTTAGAAGAGGTTCTGACCAACATCATCCAGCATGGGCTGGGCGGGCGGGCAGGCCGTGCCATCACCGTGCGTGTGGCACTGGAGGGACCGTTAGTGACGGCGGAAGTGGTGGACGACGCGCCCGCCTTCGATCCGTTGGCGTTTGAGGAACCGGATATCGACGCGGAACTGGATGAGCGGGAGATCGGCGGGTTGGGCGTTCATCTGCTTCGAGGCATGATGGATGAGGTGTCCTATGCCCGTATCTCGGGTCATAACCGTCTGCGTTTTTCCAAAAGGTTGCCTGACTGACCGCTTTCGTGCTGCTGGTCCTGCTGTTGCAAGACCTGTGGTGAGCGCGGTTCCGTCGGGAACTGGCCAGGACGCTGCTGCTTGCGCTACTGGACGGCTTGCCGCGGCTTTGGCCCCGTCACTGTACCGTTTGAAACCCATATCCCACTTATACCAATCCGCCGAGGGTTTGACCCTTGGCGGATTGGAGGCTGGCGACCGTCGGCCCGCCGCACATGCGGCACAAACCAAGCTGCCGGATGGCAGCGCCCGGCGACTGAGGGAACCTGAAATCTCCCTGGATCGGTCACGATCAAGGGAGATTGGTATCAGTTCTTCGGGGCTGTATGATCGGTGAAGTTCTTCCAATCCTTGGTGACGAACTTCTCATCAATCAGGGTGCGCTGGAAGCAGCGACCGCCCTTGAACCAGTGCCAGGTGCGGGACCGAAACTGACCGCAGTCGGAAAGCTGGATCATTTCATAGAGATAGAGATCAGGTTCGCCTTTGCGCGTCCAGTTAAGGCAGGTGGAACGGTTGAAATCATCCGGCTTCATGGCGGCGGCCCAGCCGGTGATCAGGTCATTGTCCCACCAGATGCGACCATCGGCATAATCGGCGGGAAAATCGCGCACTTCCGTGCGGCCATCTTCCCAGAAATAATAGTTGGTCTGATGATAGGGGCTGGGGCCATCTTCCGTGAAGCGGCACAACAGGCGGGAGCGATGCTGGTCGATCAGCTGACCGGTTTCAGCCGAATAATAGCGATACCAGCCTTCCCACACGCCCTCGTTACGGGCCAGCAACGGCATGTCGCGGCGCAGGGCTTCGATATTATTGCTCATCACCAATGATCCTTCGTGAAAACAAAGAGCGATGGTTTACACCCAGCTGCGATGAGGTGAACGCATCGCAGCTGGGTACGGCGGCGACCGCCGCCGCGCGGCCCATGCCGCGTGAAGCCAGGCCAACGGATGTTGGCGCCGGCGGTTAAGTATCAGGACCTGAGGGCGATCAGGGGCGCAGGTCGACCACGACCTTGCCCATGGATCGCCCGGACAACAGACGCTCCACGGCGTCCGGTACCTGATGCAGGCCCTGGAACCGAACAGCGTCGAACGTGACCTTGATCTTGTCTTCATCCAGCAGGGAAAACACGGTTTCCCGCGCCTGTGGCCACAGGTCGGTCAGCAGACCATTCATAAACCCACGTATTGAGGCGCCCTTGTAGTAGATCTTGTGGGCGATACGGGGGGCGGTGATGATTTCCGGACGGCCATCCAGATCCTGGGCGGCACCCGCCACGACCAGCCGACCATGCCGCGCAAGGTTATCGACAAAGGCATCGAAGATCGGGCCGCTGACTGTATCAATGGCCACATTCAGCGCGGCAGGATATTCCGCCGCCAGTACGGTGGCCACATCCTCCGCCTTATAATCAATCACCCGGTCGGCACCCAGACCGCGCACGAAATCCACCTTCTGCGCACCACCGCAGACGGCCACCACATGGGCGCCACGCTGCTTGGCCAACTGCACCATCAGATGGCCAAGCCCGCCAGCGGCGGCAGAAATAGCCACCGTTTCCCCAGGCCGCAGGGCACCGGTATGGTCCAGCGCCAGCAGGGCGGAAACCCCGGTGGAGGCCAGCGCCAGATAATCCGGGCTGGCCGACGGCACACGGATGAAATGCGCCGCCGGGGCGGTGGCTGTTTCCCGATAGCCCCAGGTGAAACGGACGGTGACGGCGGCATCCCCCAGCTTGAAATCCGTCACGCCATCCCCCACCGCTTCCACCACACCGATGGATTCCACCCCTGTATAGGTGGGCAGGCGGACGGGAACATAGCTGACGGCGTTGCGGGCGATCTGCGTATCGAAAATGCCGTTGACGCCGCACCAATGGTTGCGCACGCGAATTTCGCCAGGGCCCGGATCGGTCAGCGGTTCGGCGACAAGATCAACTGCCTCACGAAAGCTTGGTGCGAAACGGGATTGGCGCAGAACCTGACTGGTGGCAGCCATCTGGGTCAGCCCTTCCGGTTGTCCAAACCCAGACAGCCGGGATTGATCGCCCCCTTGGGATCCAGCACCTGCTTGATGGCATTCAGCAATTCCCAACTGGCCGGGTCGCGGCTTTCCTTATAGGGATAGGCGCGGCCGATCTGGAAATGGCCGCAACCGAAACGCTGCAAGATGGCGATGACGCGCTTGCGGGTGGCAGTGGCAAAGGCCTTCGCCTCCGCATTGGCTGGCTGCACGGGCAGACGGGCGGCATGGGCTGGTTCCATGGCCACATCATGGACCGGGTACTTCTCATCCGGCCAATAAAGCACCGGTTCCAGGATCAGCGCATTGGTCGACATGCTGCTGAACAGGTAACCGGTGCTGACACCGAACCGTTCAAACTCTGGCGCCAGTTCGGCAAACAATTCCTCAAGGGCCGTGAACAGGGCCGGGGCCTGGGAGAGCGACACCTGACCATGGATGGGAATCCAGCGCTCCCCGCCCGGCCCCAGCACGCTGTTCAGCGGCGGGAAGGGCATGGCGCGGATCACCTTGGCGATGGTGTTTTCAATCTCCGTCCCGCCATGGTCGGCGGCCAGCTGGCGGGCGGTCGCCATGTCATGCGCCACGGCGGCGGCACAGCGGCCCTCGGCGATGATGTGCAGCGGGTAGCTCTCCAGGTCCACGAAGTTGCGGCCGGCCTTGGCCACCTTCACCGCTTCCCACAGGCCGCGCGCCAGCGATTTCTGCCGCGTCACCACGGCCCCCAGTGCCTTCACATCACCGGACATGGAGGCGCGCTGCATCCGCACCTTGGTCAGGCCGGGGTCGAAGGCGCACATCTCGGCGGCGATCCCGGCCCGCGCCATGGCGGCCATGGCGCGCATCAAGTCTTCACCGGTGTCGAAGGCAAAGGAAGCGTAATCTTCCGCCGCCGGGGCCTGGATCAGCCGCAAAGTGATATGGGCCTTGATGCCAAAGACACCGCAATCACCGGCAAACAGCCCGGCCAGATCGGGCCCGAAATGGCGATAGAAGGGGGTTTCGCCATCGGCACCCCGGGCGCCGGTGCGCAGCACCCGGCCATCGGCCAGCACCACACTCATCGCCACCACGCTTTCGCTCGAGGTGCCGTAATGACCGGCCCCCAGCATAGCGTTCAATTGGGAAATCCCTCCACCGATGGTGGATGCCAGACCGGACATCGGCCCCCAGAAAGGCGCGCGCAATCCCAGCGGCGCCAGGGCATTGTTCAGGTCCACCCAGGTGCAGCCGGCTTCCACCGTCACCACCATATCCTCGGCCCGGATATCCAGCACGCGGTTCATCCGCTGCATATCCAGGGAGACGGTGCCGGCAACGCTGGGGATATAGCCGCTGGTGTAGCTCATGCCAGCCCCACGGGGGGCCACGGCCACGCCCGCTTCATGCAGGGCCGCCATCAGGCGGGAGAGCTGGTCCAGATTGTCCGGGGCGACGACCAGGGAAACCGGCTCCTTCGCCTCGCTCCAGATATCGCCGCTATGAAGGCGGCGGGTGGCCGCATCATCATGGACATGCGCCTCCCCGACAATGCTGGCCAAAACCTGTTTCAGCGCCGGCACCGTTCCGGCCATTCCCACGTCAGGCATGATGAACCCTGCTCCGAATCTGGATTTATTCCTTGCTGAACAAAACTATCCCCCGTCAGTCTTTTCGGCACGCCCAGTGGAGCGATTTATCCGCAAGGTGGTCACTATGTGCGGTAGGCGTGGCAGTCCTTGGGGGCCCCATGGTCTGGTCAGGCCATCATGACAGACAATGGCGCAGGACAGGGACGGGCGATGGCGACGACCCTTTACGATAAATTATGGGCCGCCCATGTGGTGGCGGAAGAGGGCAATGGCGTCTGCCTGCTCTATATCGACCGGCAGATGCTGCATGAGGTGAGCAGCCCGCAGGCGTTTGAAGGCCTGCGGGCCAAGGGCTTGCGTCCGCGCAACCCCACCTATCATCTGGCTGTCGCCGACCATTCTGTGCCCACCCGCCACCGTGATCGCCCGATTGCCGATCCGCAGGCCCGCGCCCAGGTGGCCTTGCTGGAGGCCAATGCGCGGGAATTCGGCATTGAGCTGCTGACCCTGGGCGACCCGCGCCAGGGTATTGTACATGTCACCGGGCCGGAACAGGGTTTCACCTTGCCAGGCCTGACGCTGGTGTGTGGCGACAGCCACACGGCCACCCATGGCGCCTTCGGGGCGCTGGCCTTCGGCATCGGGTCGGGTGAATGCGAAAGCGTGCTGGCCACCCAGACCCTGCGGATGCCCAAAGCCAAGACATTGCGGGTCAATGTCACCGGCGATCTGCCGCCGGGGGTAGGGGCCAAGGATATCATCCTGGCCGTGGTGGGCAAGCTGGGTAGCAATGGCGCCATCGGCCATGCCATTGAATATGCAGGCCCCGCCATCCGCGCCCTTTCCATGGAAGGCCGGATGACGCTCTGCAATATGAGCATTGAGGCCGGTTCCCGTACCGGCCTTGTCGCCCCGGACGAAACCACCTTCGCCTGGCTGAAGGGCCGGCCCAAGGCGCCGAAAGGGGCCGATTGGGATGCGGCGGTCGCCTATTGGCGTACCCTGCCGACCGATGAAGGGGCTGTGTTCGACCGGGAAATCACCATCGATGCCACCCGGCTGGTGCCGCAGGTCAGCTGGGGCACCAGCCCGGATCAGGTGGCGGATGTCACAGGTCTGGTGCCTAATCCGGCCAGCCTGGCGGATGCCGAACAGGCGGCCAAGACGGCCAAGGCGCTGGCCTATATGGGGTTGGTACCGGGTCAGGCGCTGCGCGATGTGACCATTGATCATGTGTTCATCGGTTCCTGTACCAACGGTCGGATTGAAGATTTGCGCATGGCCGCCCGGGTGCTGACCGGCCGCAAGGTGGCGGCCGGGGTAACGGCGTTGGTGGTGCCGGGATCGGGTGCGGTGAAGGCCCAGGCCGAACAGGAAGGTCTGGACCGGGTGTTCCTGGATGCTGGTTTTGAGTGGCGGGAGCCCGGCTGCTCGCTCTGCGTGGCCATGAATGATGACCGGCTGCCGCCGGGGGCGCGCTGCGCTTCCACCTCCAACCGGAATTTCGAAGGGCGGCAGGGCCAGGGTGCCCGCACCCATCTGATGGGGCCGGCCATGGCGGCGGCGTCTGCCATCGCCGGCCATATTGCCGACCCGCGTGATTATCTGGAGGCGGTGTAAGCCCATGGAACCCTTTATCCGCCTGTCCGCCGTCGCCGCCCCGCTCAACGAGGCGGATATCGACACCGATATCATCTATCCCGCCCGTTTCCTGACCATCACGGCCAAGAAGGGGCTGGGCCGCTATGCCTTCCATGACCGCCGGTTCGACGGGCAGGGGCAGGAACTGCCGGAATTCGTGCTGAACCGCGAACCCTGGCGGCAGGCCGCCATCCTGGTGGCCGGGGCCAATTTCGGCTGCGGGTCATCGCGTGAACAGGCTCCCTGGGCACTGCTGGATCAGGGGATCCGCTGCATCATCGCGCCTAGCTTCGGGGACATCTTCCGGGGCAATTGCTATCGCAACGGCATGTTGCCCGTGGTGGTGGATGAAGCCACCCATGCCGCCCTGCTGGCCGATGCCGAAGCAGGTCTGGAACTGCATGTCGATCTGGAAGCCGGCTTCATCACCCGGCCCGATGGGGCGACCGTCGCCATCAGCATTGATCCGCAGAAACGCGATGCGCTGCTGAATGGCTGGGACGAGGTGATGACCATCCTGAACCAGCGCGGCGATACCATCGCCCAGTATGAAACCCAGCGCCGTCAGCGCTTTCCCTGGCTTGGTTGAGATAGAAAGTTAAAGTCATGGCCAATCCCATCCTGCGTCAGAAACTGGCTGCCCGTCAGTTTGTCACCGCCCCCGGCATCCAGGACATGATCAGTGCGGTCATTTCCAACAAGGTCGGCTTCGATGTCGTCTATGGCAGCGGCTATTGGACGGTGGCGTCGGCCTATGGCCTGCCGGATGCCGGCATCGCGTCGGTCACCCAGATGGTGGACCGCATGGCCACGCTGGTGCGCACCTGCAACGCCGCCGTGGTGGCCGATGCCGATACCGGCTTTGGCGGGCTGTTGAATGTGCACCATACGGTGCGCGCCTATGAACAGGCGGGCGTCACCGCCATTCAGATCGAAGATCAGGAATTCCCCAAGAAATGCGGCCACACGCCCGGCAAGCGGGTGATTCCGGCGGCAGACATGGCGGAGAAGATCCGCGTCGCCGTGGATGCCCGCCAGGATGAAAATTTCCTGATCATCGCCCGCACCGATGCCCGGCAGAGCGAGGGGCTGGAAGGTGTGCTGCACCGGATGAAGCTCTATGCCGAAGCCGGGGCCGACATCCTGTTCCCCGAAGCGCTGACCAGCGACGATGAGGCCCGTACTGTCACCGCCTCCGTCGATAAGCCGATGATGGCCAATATGGCCGATGGCGGCCTGACCCCAATCCGCGATGCCAAGACGCTGGAAAGCCTGGGCTACGCCATGTCCATCTTCCCGGCCATGAACAGCCTGGTGGCTGCCGCCGCCATGGAAAAGGCCATGGAGCACCTGAAGGCGACCGGCACCAGCCTGTCGCCCGAGATCCCCATGTTCAACTTCCGCGAATTCTGTTCCCTGATCGGGTTCGAGGATGTCTGGGCCTTTGAGAAAAAGTGGGCCAAGTGAAACAGAAAGGGCGCCCGCTGCGGCGCCCTTTTTTTAGAGCTGTTTTCGGTTGACCGAAAACAGCTCCGGCGGCGACTGCCGCCGCGCCGCATATGCGGCGTAGCCAAGCTGCGGATGCAGCGCCGGCGATTGAGGAAAACGAAATGTTAGAGCGTGTTTCCGGCCAACGGAAATACGCTCTAAAGATCAACGTTGTTGCGGTTCGATCTTCACCTGGTCCTTCAAGCCCCGGATCAGGATGTTGGGCAGGCGGCTGTTATCCCAATCCATTCCCTTGGGCGGATTATTGCCCAGGCGCAGGGCGATCAGGCCGGTCTGGGGGGAGATGAACACCGTCTGGCTGCCATTGCCATCGAACAGATAAAGATCACGATCCAGATAAGGTTCGCTGTGCAGGATGCTGGGGCCAGGGGCACCCGGCGCGCCAAAGCCCCGCCGTTCCACATAGGCACCGGCCAGCCAGACGCCCAGCCCGTAATGCGGGTTCTGCGGCGTGCCGGTGACCATCTGCTTCACATAGCCCGTGGGCAGCAGCCGCTTGCCATCAGCCACCCCATCATTCAGCAGCAGGATGGCCAGACGCAGCCACACTTCCGCCGGCACCATCATGCAGCAGCCGGAATGGGCCAGCCCGCCCACCCGGTTCACCCAGACCTGACCACCGGGCGCACCGACGGGGGCCAGCACCTCCTGCCCGACGAAATCGGCATAGCGGCGCCTGGATGCCCGCTCAATCACCAAGGCCACCAGTTCCGAGGTGGCATTGGAATAGCCATAGCGGCTGCCCGGTGCATCGGTCAGCGGGTAATCCTTGACGATGTAGCTGCCGTGATCGGTGCTGAGATAGGCGCGATTCCAGGGATGATCCGGATCGGCATTGAAGCCCTGTTCCAGAAAGCCGGTACGCATATCCAGCAGGTGGCGGATCAGCATCGCCGCTTTCGGCGTGCCCTGCCATTCGGTGACAAAATCCGCCACCGGCTGATCCAGTGATTTGATCAGCCCCATTTGCAGGGCCCGGCCGATGACGATGGCCGTCATCGGCTTGGAAAGTGATTTCGACGGCAGGGGGGTGGCGGCCTTTACACCATCGCCATAGATTTCCGCCTGCAGCTTGCCCTTGTGCCAGACGATAAAGGCGCTTGCCTTGCTGTCGGCCGCATAGGCGGCGGCATCGGCCAGGGCCGCATCACTGATCGTGCGTTGCGCGGCACTGGCCTGGGGCAGGGCGGTGATGCTGGCGGCACCGGGCACCGCCTCCAGCGGCTGATACAGCGTGTCCAGCGGGGCGCCGGTCAGCAGCTTTTCCAGCCGCTGTTTATAAATGGTTTCTGCGTCCTGAGCGGGAGCGGGGGAACTGGCCAACAGGCCGCAGCTCAGCAGCAGAATGGCCTTCAGACGATGCTTCATCACCCGTCCCTTGAAATATGGAAATAGCCCCGGCGCAGAATCTGCGCCGGGGTAAAGTCACCGGGAACCAAATGTGTACCCAACCTGGGCTCACGCTTTGCAGGCTAACCATTCACCCCGGTACCTGTCATTTGAAGCCCGATTTTTATCCACTGTGTGGCCAAATGGGGATGTGCTGATCGACCAGCCGGCCGATCAATCGTCAGATATCCCCATGGAGAGTGCCTGGAAACGGGTGCTGAAATTCCTAACGACTTTATGATCAGGAGGCATCCTTGACCCGAGTGCCCGGCCATAGCACCAAGGCCCGTCCGTTGGCCCGTAAGATCGCCATCCTTGCGCTGGCAATGTCGGCCCTGGGTGCCGTTTCGGGCGGGCTGGTCCAGGATGCAGCCGCTCAGACGGCTGACAAGGGTGAACGCCTGTTCATCCGCTGCAAGACCTGCCATGAGATCACAGCTGGCAAGCCGCACAAGGTCGGCCCCAATCTGCATGGCATGTTCGACCGCAAGGCGGGTACGGCAGAAGGTTTCAAATATTCCGATGCCATGCGTAACAGCGGTGTGGCCTGGAACGACCAGACTCTGGAAACCTGGCTGACCAAGCCGACCAGCCTGATCCAGGGCACCACCATGGCCTTTGTCGGTCTGCCGAACAAGGAAGACCGCGACGCGCTGATCGCCTATCTGCACAAGGCGACACAGTAATTTTCTGCCCGTTCCCGCCAGCAGGCGGGGGCAGGTACCCGCCATTGCTGGAAACAGCCGCGATCCGCGGCTGACCGGCGCCTCCAACGAACAGGGGGCGACGAACGGCACGTCATGCCGGCGCGTCGCCTGGATACCAGATAAGGATAAAAGGCCGATGATCAGAACGCAGGTGGTGGTCGCCGGTGCCGGCCCGGTGGGGACGGTGGCCGCATATTATCTGGCACAGCAAGGCATTGATGTGCTGGTGCTGGAAGCCGGCCCCGATTGCGCGCAGGATCTGCGCGCCTCCACCTTCCATCCGCCGACGCTGGAAATGCTGGATGAGCTGGGCATCACTCCCTTCCTGCTGGATAAGGGCCTGAAGGCACCGCTTTACCATTACCGCGACCGCCGCACGGGTGACGTGGTGGAATTCGATCTGAGCGAACTGTCGGATATCACCCGCTACCCCTATCGCCTGCAGTGCGAGCAATATCATCTGGCCCGCGCCCTGGCGGAAAAGCTGGAATCCCATCCAAAGGCGCAAGTGAAGTTCAGCAGCCGTCTGGTCTACCTGAACCAGGACGACACCGGTGTCGATCTGGCCTTTGAAACGCCGTTCGCCATTGAAAAGGTGCGGGCCGATTATGTGATCGGGGCCGATGGCGCCAATTCCGCCGTGCGCAAATGGCTGGGCATTGGGTTTGAGGGCTTCACCTACCCGGAGAAGTTCCTCTGCCTGTCGACCAAGGAACCGCTGGAAGAATATTTCCCCAATTTGGCCCATGTGAATTATGTGGCCGATCCGGAGGAATGGCTGGTGCTGCTGCGCGTGCCATCCGTCTGGCGCATCCTGCTGCCGGCCCAGCCGGATACGCCGGATGCGGAACTGACCTCTGACGAGAACCGCGACCGCGTGTTCCAGCGCCTGATCGGCAAGACCGGGGTGCAGACCTATCACCGCACCATCTATCGGATGCATCAGCGCGTGGCGGAAAGCTTCCGCCAGGGCCGCGCCTTCCTGGTGGGTGACAGCGCGCATCTGAACAACCCGCTGGGCGGGTTCGGCATGAACAGCGGCATCCATGATGCCTTCAACCTGTGCCAGCGCCTGACCAAGATCATCAAAAACGGCCCGGATGAGGAAAGCCTGGAGCAGTTCAGCCGCCAGCGCCGGGGGGCCGCCCGCAGCTTCGTGCAGGCCCAGACCATCCAGACCATGGAAATGATGAAGGCAAGTCAGGCCGAGGCCCAGGCCAAGCGCCGGGACGAACTGATCGCCACCCAAGCCGATCCGGCCAAGCGCCGCCAGTTCCTGCTGCGTCAGGCCATGTTCCAGAGCCTGGCCGACGCTGCCGCCATCGCTTGATCCCTCCCCAGAGGCAAAGGAATTTGATCATGGAAGTCAAAGGCAAGGATAATCGCGGCTGGCGCAAGCTGTTCGGCGTGCTGGGCCCCAGCACCAACACCACGGTGCAGCCCGATTATGACGATCTGCGCCCCGCCGGTGTGACCAACCATTACAGCCGCATCATCGTCGCCAATGCCCAGGCGATCAGCGACGAGACCTTTCTGGCTGGCACCCAGGCCATTGCCGACAACACCATCGATGCCGTGAAGTCGGTGATGACCTGCAACCCGGACTATCTGGTCATGGGCATGTCGGCCATCACCTTCTATGGCGGGGCCGAAGGGGCGCGCAAGTTCCACAAGCAGATCCATGAGATCAGCGGTGTGGAACTGTCCACCGGGTCGGAGTCGGTGGCCGCCGCCCTGGCCGCCTATGGCGGGATCAAGAAGGTGGCCTTCCTGTCGCCTTATTATCCGGTGGCGAATGAACAGGTGCGCAACTTCCTGTCTGATTATGGATATGAGACGGTGCGCGACGCGCCGCTGCGCTGCCCCACCTGGACCGCCATTGCCCAGGTCACCGACCAGAAGCTGCGCGAGACGCTGCGGTACCTGGATGGCGATGATGTGGATGCCATCATCCAGGTTGGTACCAACCTGTCCATGATGCGCTTTGCCGCCGCTGCCGAACTGGTGTTGGGCAAGCCGGTGATTGCCATCAATACGGCAACATACTGGCACGCCCTGCGCGCCAGCGGTATCCAGGACAAGGTTTATGGCTTCGGCCGCCTGCTTGAGGATTTCTGATCCATGTTGAGCTATGATTATGTGCCGATGCCCAAGCGCGGCCCCCTGCGCTGGCCCAACGGCAAGAAGGTCGCCCTGATCCTGACCTTCAATCTGGAAACCTGGGATCTGACCAAGGATACCGACAAACCCTATTATGCGGGCGGCCCGGCCATTCTGCCGGACGTGCTGCCGGGCGATACGCCGGATTTCCCCAATTTCACCTGGCGTGAATATGGCCAGCGCGTCGGCCTGTGGCGGCTGTATGAGCTGTTCGACGAACTGGGTGTCAAGGCAAGCTGCACCACCAACGCCGTGACCTTCGAGCGGCGCAGCGCCATGGTGGAAGCCTGCCTGGAACGCGGTTGGGAGTTGCTGGCCCATAATTACGAACAGGGCGAGCTGCTGACCAATTTCGCCAAGCAGCCGGAAAAGGAACGCGACATCATCCTGCGTTCCATTGAAATGTATGAGCGCAATGTCGGCCGCCGGCCGCTGGGCTGGCTGTCCTCCTCCCTGCGCGGCACGCTGAACACGGCCGGCATTCTGGCCGAACAGGGTTTCCTGTTCTATTGCGACATCATGAATGATGACCAGCCCTATCGGATCAAGACCGAGAATGGCCCGCTGGTTTCCGTGCCCTATTCCAACGAGCTGAACGACTTCACCCTGCTGACCCGCCGGGGCCTGACCACCGATGCTTTCCGCGATACGCTGATCGAGGAACTGTCGGTGCTGCACAAGGAAGGGGAGAAGACGGCGCGGCTGATGAATGTCGGCCTGCATCCGCATGTCTCCGGCCGCGCCTACCGTGTCCGGGCGATCCGGGAGTTTCTGGAATATGCCAAGAGCCTGGATGGGGTCTGGTGGCCGACGCGTGAAGAGTTGGCGCGCTGGTATCTGGCCAACAGCGAAGGCCATATGCCGGCTTGATCAGGGCAGGGGGCGGCGGGCTGGCCGCCCCCTTCGTTTTTTCAGGCCGGAATGAACCCGTTGCGTCGTGCCCAGGCCAGGTAGAGCGAGGGCCAGGCAGCGACCGGCTTGCCCACCGCCCCGCGCAGGCCGAAACCGTGGCCGCCCTCCTGAAAGAAATGCGCCTCCGCCAGCACGCCGGCGCGCTGCAGGGCCGCCAGCATCAGCAGGGAATTTTCCGGCGCCACCCCCTTATCGTCCAGCGCGTGCAGCAGGAAGCTGGGCGGTGTCTGCGTCGTGACCCCATTTTGCGGGGAATAGCGGGCCACCCGATCCGGGGCCGGATTGTGCCCCAGCATGTTATGGGCGGAACCGGTATGGGCCGATGGCGGCGCCAGCGTGATGACCGGATAGACCAGACAGGCATGGTCCGGGCGGGCGCTGACCGCATCGGCGGCATCCACCGGATCGTAAAGCTTTTCCTCATAACGGGTGGCAAGGCTGGCTGACAAATGCCCGCCGGCAGAAAACCCCATGACGCCGATGCGTCCCGGTGCCACGCCATAGGCCGGGGCATTATGACGGATCAGCCGCAGGGCCCGCTGTGCATCCTGCATTGGCGTATCCGGCCCACCGGCCCAACCATCGCCCGGCAGACGGTAAAGCAGCACGAAGACGGTAATGCCCTTTGCCGCCAGCAGCCGGGCGGTTTCAAACCCTTCCTTATCCATCACCACCCGCGCATAGCCCCCGCCAGGGATCAGCAACAGGGCCGATCCATTGGGCTTGGCGGGGCGGAATACGCTGAGCGTCGGTTGGGTGATGTGAAGTGCCGCCCGATCCTTCAGACCACCGGGTTTGGCCCGATCCTCCACCTGTTCCACCAGCCCCGGTACCGGTCCGCCCGGCGGGCGGGTGGGCCACAGTGGCAATATTTCTGCCGGGTCCGGCCCGGTCAGCGGGAAATCGGCCCCCGGTTCAGCCTGGGCATCCCGGCCCATGGTCCCGATAAGGGTGGCAGCAAGGGCCGTCATGCCCAACCAGCGGCGGCGATTGATCATAGGGTATCCTTCCCAGCGTGCTGATCGGTTTATCGCCGGTTGCGTCTGCCCCTGTCAAAGAGATGTATTGGCTATTGACACCGGTTTCCTTATGATCGCACCCTTAAGAGAAGACAAGGGCCGGCACAGGCCTACGCGTTGGGGAGGATATCGGGATGATCGACCGGGCGGATGACGCCTTTGGCCGGCGGGCCTTTTTGCGTGGTGCGGCCGCTACCCTTGCCACCGTCTGGGCCGGAACCGGTTGGGCGGCGGGGCAGGGCGCGCCCCTGGTGAAAACCACCTATGGCAAGCTGCGCGGGCGTACCCTGGACGGTATCCATCAGTTCAAGGGCATCCGCTATGGCGCTGATACCGGCCCGCGCCGTTTTCTGCCGCCGGCCCCGCCCCAGCCCTGGAAAGGCGTTCAGGAGGCACTGACATTCGGTACCGCCTGTCCGCAGGGCCGCATCAATGAAGCAACATCGGAAGATTGCCTGTTTTTGAATGTCTGGACGCCGGGGCTGGATGCGGCGCGCCGGCCGGTCATGGTCTATATCCATGGCGGGGCCTATGCCAGCGGCTCCGGCTCCAACCCGCTTTATGATGGCAGTAAGCTGGCCCGCCGGGGTGATGTGGTGGTGGTGACGCTGAACCACCGGCTGAACCTGTTTGGTTATCTTTCCCTGGGTCGGCTGGTGGGCGGCGATTATGCGGATTCCGGCAATGCGGGGATGCTGGATCTGGTGCTGGCGCTGCAATGGGTGCGGGATAATATCGCCGCTTTCGGGGGCGATCCGGGCCGGGTGATGCTGTTCGGCCAGTCTGGCGGCGGGGCCAAGATCGCCACCTTGATGGCCATGCCGGCCGCACGCGGCCTGTTCCACCGTGCCGCCACGATGAGCGGGCAGCAACTGACGGCCTCCGGCCCGTTGAACGCCGCCCGGCGGGCGGAAACCTATCTGGCCGCATTGGGCCTGACGCCGGATCGCGCGGCGGAGGTGGCCCGCCTGCCGGTGGAAAGGCTGGTGGCGGCCTTGAAAACCACCGACCCGGTGATCGGCAGCGGCGGGATTTATTTCGGCCCGGTGCTGGATGAACGCAGCCTGACGCGGCACCCGTTCTATCCCGACGCTCCGGCCCTTTCCGCCGATATCCCGATGATGATCGGCAATACCAAGGATGAAACCCGCAGCCTGATCGGCGGTGGGGAGCCGGATAGTTTCACCCTGACCTGGGAACAGCTGCCGGCCCGGCTGGCCAAACATATGCGGGTGGATATCTCCCCGGAAATAGTGGTGGCGGAATATCGCCGGCTTTACCCGGCCTACAGCCCCAGCGACGTGTTTTTCGCCGCCACCACCGCCGGCCGGTCCTGGCGTGGTGCGGTGGTGGAGGCGGAATTGCGTGCCCAGCAGGGTTCGCCCGTCTTTGCCTATCAATTGAATTGGGGCTCGCCCAAGGATGGCGGCAAATGGGGGGCCCCCCACACGCTGGATATTCCGCTGGTCTTCGGCACGTTGGACGCACCGGATTCCATCACCGGCACCGGCACCGGGGCCGATGCCGCTGCCGTCTCGCAGCAGATGATGGATGCCTTCATCGCCTTTGCCCGCAGCGGCAACCCCAACCATCCCGGCCTGCCGGCATGGCGCCCCTATCGGCTGGAGGGGCGGGAGACGATGCTGTTCGACGTCCGCCCCGAACTGGCCAGCGATCCGCGTGGGGCAGAACGTCAGCTTTTCGCCAAGGTGCCGTTCACTCAGCAAGGCACCTGAGGGGCGACGATTTTGCGCATGACACCGGTTACACTGGGTGGCATTCCGGTGGCATTGATTTGTCTGGCAATTGATCCTGCGACAGGGGACCGGCCTGCTTGGCGGTGTACTGGCGGGCAGGGGGGAGAAGTGCTTCATGCCCAATGTTGATCATGAACTGCCTGGCGTTTGGCGGATCGACCCACAGGATGATGTCGCCACTGCCCTGCGCCCACTGACCGCAGGGGAACGTGTAGCGGTCGGTGAAACACAGATTACGGTCGCCGCCGATATCGCCAAGGGGCACAAGCTGGCACTGCATCCCATCGCGGCCGGTGCGCCGGTACGCAAATATGGTTGGCCCATCGGGATTGCCACCGCCGCCATTGGGCCGGGGGAGCATGTTCACAGCCATAATGTGAAAACCGGCCTGGATGCCGAACTGGATTACCAATACCAGCCGGACCCGCCCTCGCCGGCGGTGGCGGGGGACTTGCCGACCTTCCAGGGTTACCGCCGCCCCGACGGGCGGGTGGGTACGCGCAATGAAATCTGGGTGCTGTGCACCGTGGGCTGTGTCGCCAATACGGCCCGGTTGATCGCAGAGGAAGGCAACCGTCGTTTCGCTGGTCGGGTGGATGGGGTCCATGCCTTCCCGCACCCGTTTGGCTGTTCGCAATTGGGCGATGATCTGGACCATACGCGGTCGGTGCTGGCCGCCCTGGCCCAGCATCCCAATGCCGGCGGCGTGTTGCTGGTGGGGCTGGGCTGTGAATCCAACCAGTTGGACCGGCTGCTGGCGGAGATGCCGCACCGTGATGCCGCCCGCCTGCGCGCCTTCGCCGCCCAGAAGGTGGGGGATGAACTGGAGGAGGGGCTGGCGGCGGTGGAAGAACTGGTCGCCATCGCGGAGGGGGACCACCGGGAGGCCTGCCCCCTGTCTGATCTGGTGTTGGGGTTGAAATGCGGCGGATCGGACGGGTTCAGCGGCCTGACGGCCAACCCGCTATTGGGCCGGGTGACAGACCGGTTGACGGCCGGTGGCGGCACGGCGGTGCTGACCGAAATCCCGGAGATTTTCGGCGCTGAAGAATTGTTGATGCGTCGTGCCGGCAGCCGGCAGGTGTTTGATGATCTGGTCGGCGTGGTGAATGGCTTCAAACGCTATTTCCTGGATCACAACCAGCCGGTGCATGAAAACCCCTCCCCCGGCAACAAGGCCGGCGGCATCACCACCCTGGAAGAAAAATCGCTGGGGGCTGTGCAAAAGGGTGGGCGGGCTACTGTCACCCAGGTGCTGCCCTATGGCGGCCGGGTCAGCGGGCCGGGCCTTGCCCTGCTGGAAGCGCCCGGCAATGACGCGGTTTCCTGCACCGCCCTGGTGGCGTCGGGTGCCACGCTGCTGCTGTTTACCACCGGGCGGGGCACGCCGCTGGGCTTCCCCGTGCCGACGCTGAAAATTGCCACCAACAGCGACCTTGCCAGCCGCAAGCCGCGCTGGATCGATTTCGATGCCGGAACGGTACTGTGCGCCGGCGGGATGGAGGCGGCAACCGACCGGTTGCTGGACCTGATTGCCGTTACCGCTAGCGGTGTACCGGCCCGGAATGAAACCAATGGCGAACGTGAAATCGCCTTGTGGAAAAGTGGGGTGACCTTATGAGCCGACTGACCGACACCAGCCTTGCCGGCTTGCCCGCTGCCGTCCGCCGTCCCGCCTATGACCGGGCAGCGGTCGGGATCGGCATTGTCCATATCGGCCCCGGCGCGTTCCACCGTGCCCATCAGGCCAGCTATATTGACAGTGTGCTGGAACAGGGGGGCGACTGGGCGCTCTCCGTCATTTCGCTCAACAGCCGCGATATTGCCGATGCGTTGACACCGCAACAGGGACTCTACACGCTGGCTACCTTGGGCGAAAAGGCGGAATACCGCGTCATCGGCGCAATTCGGGAGGTGCTGCACGCGCCATCCAGCCGGGCCGCCGTGCTGGCCCGGCTGGCCAATCCGGCCACCCGCATCGTCACCTGTACGGTGACGGAAAAGGGCTATTGCCTGAACGGCGCCGGCCTGCTGGATGCCGATCACCCCGCCATCCGCGCCGATCTGGCCAACCCGCAGGCCCCCACCAGCCTGATCGGCTGGCTGGTGGAGGGGTTGCGCCTGCGCCATGCCGATGGGCTGCCGCCCTTCACCGTGGTCAGTTGCGACAATCTTTCTGACAACGGCCGCAAACTGGGCCGGGCGCTGGTGGATTTTGCCGACCGGCTGGACCCCGCCCTGGCCCGCTGGATTGAGGCGGAAGGGGCCTTCCCCTGCACCATGGTGGACAGTATCACGCCGGCCACGGATGAGGCGCTGAAGGCCCGCGTTGCCGAGGCCTTGGGCGTGGCGGATGCCGCACCGGTACAGCGGGAACCCTTCACCCAATGGGTGGTGGAGGACCGGTTTTGCAATGGCCGCCCGGCCTTTGAAAGTGTCGGCGTGCAGATGACCAGCGATGTAGCCGCGTTCGAGCGCGCCAAGCTGCGCCTGCTGAACGGCCCGCATTCCAGCCTGGCCTATCTGGGCCTGCTGCTGGGGCTGGAAAGCGTGGCCGATGCTGTGGGGCATCCGTTGCTGTCCCGCTTTGTTGAGCGGTTGATGCGGGAGGATATTGCCCCCACGGTGCCGGCCCCGGATGGGTTCGATCTGGATGTCTATATCAGCGCCATTCTGGCCCGCTTTGCCAATCCGGGTATCCGGCATCTGCTGTCGCAAATCGCCTGGGATGGCTCGCAGAAACTGCCGGTGCGCCTGCTGGGCACCATTGCCGATACGCTGGCGCAGGGCAGGGCGGTGGATGCGCTCTGCCTGCCCGTGGCGGGCTGGCTGCATTTCCTGCGCCAGCGCGCCCAGCCGGGCCAGCCAAAGCTGGTCGATCCGCTGGCGGAACGGTTGCTGACCATTGCAGCCGGCACCAAGGGGGAGGCAGGCAGCGATGTCGCCGCCTTCCTGGCACTCGACGCGGTGTTCCCGCCTGCCCTGGCGGCGGATGCCCGCTTCCGGCGCGCGCTGGAAAGCGCCTATGCCGCCCTGGCACCGGGCGATGCGGCGGCGGTGGCGCGCGCGCTGGCAGGCTGAGGCGATGGATTGCTTTCGCCCAAGCCTCCCTATTACTATATGAGATTGAACCGCTAAGGCCGCCCGCAAGAGGTGGCCGGCGGTTCAGCCCAGGATCAGGAAACGGAAACCATGTCGGACAGCGATCTGTCGGCCCCCCAAGAGCGTACCGCCCCGGTGCCGAAACGCCGACCGACCATCAACGATATTGCCCGCATGGCGGAGGTATCGAAGAAAACGGTATCCCGCGTGATCAACGGTTCCTCCCTGGTCAGCGAGGAGACGCGCCAGCGCGTGAATGCCGCCATCGCGGAAAGCGGCTTTGTGCCAGACCCGCAGGCGCGCGGGCTGGCTTTTCGCCGCTCCTTCCTGATCGGGCTGATCTATGACAACCCGAACGCGCAAACCATTGTCATCTCGCAATATGGCATTCTCGACCGGCTGCGCGGGTCGGAATTTGAACTGGTGGTTTATCCCTGCGACCGGGGCAGCCCGTCGCTGTTCAACGATATCCGCGCCTTTGTGGAACGGCAGAAGCTGGCCGGCGTCGTGCTGCTGCCCCCGGTGTCAGAGAATGATGCCCTGGTGGCGATGCTGCGGGAACTGGGTTGCCCGCATGTCCGCATCGCCTCCGCCGCGCTGGATGAGCCGGCGCATATGGTCGCCTCCAACGACCGGATCGGCACGGCCCAGGCGGCCGCCCATCTGCTTGATCTGGGGCATAAGGAAATCGCCGTCATCACCGGGCCGGAAGGCTATCGCTCCGCGCGGGAGCGATTGGAAGGTTTCTGCGGTGAGTTGGATAAGCGGGGCATCACGCTGTCCCCTGATCATATCGTGCGCGGTGGTTACACTTTTGAGTCCGGTGTGGCGGCGGCCGAACGGCTGTTGAGCCTGGAGCCGCGACCGACTGCCATTTTCTCCTCCAATGATGAAATGGCGGCCGGGCTCTACCATGTTGCCTATCTGCGTGGGTTGCGCATCCCGGAAGACCTGTCGGTGATCGGCTTTGACGATACGCCGCTGGCATCGCGCATGTGGCCACCGCTGACCACGGTACGTTGGCCGATCCGGGACATGGGGCGCAGTGCGGCCGAATTGCTGCTGGATAACCAGGAAACCAAGCGCCGGCGCGCGGCCCCCGCCTATGAGGCGCGGCTGACCATCCGTTCATCGACGGCCCCCCCGAAAGGGTGAGGCGAACAGCGATTTCACATCCTGGTACGACCAGCATCAAATTACTTGCGACCGTCGTTGACACCGGTTACCATCGAAGCCTACAAGATGCCGGTGATCATTCTGGCAGAAGCTCCATCCCGGCATAACGGGGGGCGACAAGGGGGGATTTGCGGTGGCGAAAACGTTGCGCCTGCACCCGGAACGTCTGTTTCCGTCCGATCCGGCAGCTCGCGCGGTGGCCGCGCGGCTTTATGCCGAAATCCGTGACCTACCGATCATCAGCCCGCATGGCCATACAGACCCGGCCTGGTTTGCGGAAAATGCCGCCTGGACCGACCCCACATCGCTGCTGCTGGCACCAGACCATTATCTTTACCGGATGCTCTACAGCCAGGGGATTCCGCTGGAAAAGCTGGGTGTGCCCTCGCGCCAGGGGCCGAGCGGGGCGGACCCGCGGGAGGCCTGGCGGCTGTTCGCCAGCCATTTCCACCTGTTCCGCGGCACGCCTTCCTCCATCTGGCTGAACCATGTGTTCGGGGAAGTGTTCGGTTTCACCCAGGCCCTGTCGGCGGAAACAGCCGATGAATATTATGACGGCATCACTGCCGCCCTCGCCACCCCGGCCTTCCGGCCCCGCGCCCTGTTCGACCGGTTCCGCATCGCCCTGCTGGCCACCACCGAAGGGGCAGTGGACGAACTGCCCCATCACCGCGCCATGCGGGCGGAGGGCTGGCATGGCAATGTCGTGACCACCTATCGCCCCGATTCCGTTGTCGATCCTGAGCATGAGGAGTTCGCCGGGGCCCTGGCGCGCTTTGGGGAGATGACGGGGGAGGATGTGGAAAGCTGGGACGGCTATCTGCTTGCCCACCGCAAGCGCCGCGCTGATTTCATCGCCATGGGGGCGACCGCCAGCGACCATGGCCACCCCACCGCCGCCACGGCCGACTTGTCGCGCCCGGCGGTGGAAGCCCTGTTTGCCAAGGTTGTGGCCGGCAAGGCTGATGCCGCTGAGGCTGAACTTTTCCGTGCCCAGATGCTGACCGAAATGGCGCGGATGAGCCTGGATGACGGGCTGGTGATGCAGATCCATCCCGGTTCGTTCCGCAACCATAACCCACAGCTCTTCGCGGCTTATGGCCGTGACAAGGGTGCCGATATTCCGCGCCAGACCGAATATGTCCAGGCGCTGCGCCCACTATTGGGCGCGCATGGCAATGACCCGCGCCTGTCCATCATCCTGTTCACCCTGGATGAAACGGTCTATGCGCGTGAGCTGGCGCCGCTGGCCGGCCATTATCCATGCCTGACCCTGGGGCCGGCCTGGTGGTTCCATGACAGCCCTGAAGGGATGCGCCGCTTCCGGGAGCAGGTGACGGAAACCGCCGGCTTCTACAATACCGCCGGCTTCAACGATGATACCCGTGCCTTCCTCTCCATCCCCGCCCGCCACGATGTGGCCCGCCGGGTGGATTGCGCCTTCCTGGCGCGCTTGGTGACGGAACAGCGGCTGGATGAGGATGAGGCGGCAGAACTGGCCTTTGATCTGACCTGGACGCTGCCGCGCCGTGCCTATCGCCTGAATAATCTGCCTGCGGACCCACGCGGCTAAAACCTTCCTGGGGGGAGACATTCGATGTTTGAGAAGACGTTCCACGCCACGCATCCGGACAGCCTGGAAGCGGCGAATACGGGTGACCTGCGTAACCGCTATCTGGTGACGGGGATTTTCCAGCCGGGTCGGGTGGTGCTGAACTACTCCCATAATGAGCGTTTTGTCATCGGCGGGGCCGCCCCGGTGGATGGCGTTCTGGAATTGCCCACCCA
>NZ_FZOI01000063.1 GCF_900188385.1 Azospirillum sp. RU38E | reverse complement strand
TACTACAGTTGCGGTTATTGATTTATCGTGATTCCCTGTGCCTTCGGGATATGGAGGTTGAGGCATGGGAGTATCGGATTGGTCTGGGACGTTGTTGGCGTGGGATGAAGCCTTGTCGGGCTTGAAGGATCGGTTGGGTCCGGTGCTTGGGCGGCTTGAGGTTCGGCAGTCTGCGTCGGCTTTCATCGATGGGTTGCTGTCGGATACGGAGCGCAAGACGGGCTGGCTGCTTTCGGAACAGGCAGGTCTTTCCCGGCCTTATCGGATGCAATCGCTGCTGGGTCGCTCACGCTGGGATGCGGACGCGGTCTGCCGGACGGTTCGGGCCTATGTGCTTGAGGCGTTGGGTGGAGGGGACGGGGTCCTTGTGGTGGATGAGACCGGCTTTGTGAAGAAGGGCGAGCATTCGGTCGGGGTTGGCCGTCAATATTCGGGCACGGCGGGCCGGATCGAGAATTGCCAGGTCGGCGTGTTCCTGGCCTATGCGGGGCCGTGGGGCCAGGCGCTGATCGACCGGCGGCTGTATCTGCCGAAGGACTGGGCCGGTGATGCGGCTCGCCGGGCGAAGGCTCAGGTGCCGGAAGACGTGACATTCGCGCCGAAGACGGTGATCGCCCGTGATCTGATCGCGGCGGCGCTGGATGGCGGTGTGAGGTGTGCTTGGGTACTGGCCGATGCCCTGTACGGTTCGGACAGCGGCCTGCGCCGCATGCTGGAGGGGCGTCGGCAGCCCTATGTGCTGGCTGTCCGTTCCAACCAGACCTTGCGGTTTTGGACAACGGATGGTCTGTTGCAGACTGACCCACAGGCCATGGCCGATGAACTGCCGGTCGAGGCCTGGACCCGTCTGGCCGCCGGCGAAGGTGCCAAGGGCCTGCGCCTTTATGATTGGGCGCGTATCCCGCTGGCATGGACCTGTGACGAAGGGTTCGAGCGTTGGGTCCTGATCCGCCGCAACCGGCATGATCCGGACAGGCGGGCCTATTATTTCGTCTTTGCACCGGCCGGCACCGCCCTGGCCGAACTGGCCGGGGCCGCCGGGCTGCGCTGGACCATCGAGGAATGTTTCCAGCGCGCCAAGGACGACCTGGGCCTCGACCATTGCGAGGCCCGATCCTGGCACGGCTGGCACCGGCACATGACCTTGTGCATGGCCGCCGCCGCTTTCCTCGCCAAACTGGCTGCGGACCTGCGCCGCGACGCTGAAGCCAAACGGAACGAAAGGAGTCCGACAGGCCAAATCGCCGCCTGAACCGGCTCAAGACCCTCATCCCCTCCGTCCCCGAAATCAGGCGCCTTATCGCTCGAATCCGGTTCCCGACAGCCAGCGACATCGACGCCGTCCTCGACTGGTCACTCTGGAGGCGAAGACATCAGGCAAACGCCGCTCTCGTCCACTATCGATTACAACAAACGCAACTGTAGTA
>NZ_FZOI01000039.1 GCF_900188385.1 Azospirillum sp. RU38E | reverse complement strand
GAAGTAAAGACCAAGCCGTCGGATGCCGCCGCCCGGCACCTTAGGTAAAACGTTAATATCAAGCTGGAGTGCCATCATGCGTCACACCTTTTTCTGTATTGATGGTCATACGGCGGGTAATCCGGTCCGGCTGGTGGCGGGCGGGGCGCCACTGCTGCGCGGCAACTCCATGGCGGAGCGGCGGCAGGATTTCCTGGAGCGGTTTGACTGGATCCGCACCGGGCTCTGCTTTGAACCGCGCGGCCATGACATGATGTCCGGCGGCTTCCTGTATCCGCCCACCCAGGCGGATACGGATGTCGGCATCCTGTTCATCGAAACCAGCGGCTGCCTGCCCATGTGCGGGCATGGCACCATCGGCATGATCACCTTTGGCCTGGAAAATGGCCTGATCCTGCCGCGCGTGCCGGGACGGCTGAAGGTGGAGGTGCCGGCCGGCATCATCGATATCGAGTATGGCCAGGAAGGCGACCGGGTGCGCTGGGTGCGCATCCGCAACGTCGCCGCCTATGTCGCGGCCACCGGGATCGAGATTGAGGTGCCGGGCTTTGGCCCTTTGCGGATCGATGTCTCCTATGGTGGCAATTTCTACGCCATTGTGGAGCCGCAGGGGCCCTATACGGGTCTGGATGATCTGGGGGCCAGTCGCATTGTCGAGCTGTCGCGGAGCATCCGCAGCCTGATGCGGCAGAAGGTGGAGCCGGTGCATCCGCTGGATGAGCGTATCCGCGGCGTCACCCACGTATTGTGGGCCGACAAGCCGCGCGGCGACGGGGCCGATGGGCGCAATGCCGTATTCTATGGTGAACGCGCCATCGACCGCAGCCCCTGCGGCACCGGCACATCGGCGCGGCTGGCGCATCTGGTGCATCAGGGCCGGCTGCGGGTGGGCGACCAGTTCGTGCATGAAAGCTATATTGGCAGCCGTTTCATCGGCAAGGTGGAAGCCTTGACCGAGCTGGGCGGCCAGCCGGCAATCATCCCCTCCATCCAGGGCAGTGCGGTTTCAACCGGTCACAACACCATCTGGATTGATCAGGAAGATACGTTCTGGAAGGGCTTCACCGTCGTGTGAAGCCTCCCCCTTTTTAAAGAAAACGAAGCCCGGCCGGGGATCGCCCCCCGGCCGGGCTTTTTCTTATCCGGCCTTGGCCGTGAACAGCCGCACCCCGAAGGAGGGGCCGGCGGAGCTGCCGGTTTCGGGTTCGAAGCGCACGCGAATCTTCTGCTTGCCGCGCGTCAGTTCCTCGGGGATCGGATAGTCGCGGTCGAAGAATTCGCCCGGCTTTTCGGCCTTCAGCTCCTCCTTCACGATGGGGGTGCCGTCGATCAGGATGGAGAATTTGCGGCCGCGCTCCTCCCCCCAATAGGTGGATTGCAGGAATAACGGCCCCGGCCGCGTCTTCAAGCTGAATTCGAAATAGCCGCCGGAGCGGGCATCGCGCCCGTTGCGACCGCGATAGACCACGGGATAGGAGATTTTGGCGTCCAGATCATGATCACGTTCAGCCTGCATCTCCCCCAGATGCATCAGGTCGGCCGAACGGTCCTGCAAGTCCTGCAGGCGCGCCTGCTCGGCCTGGAAGCGCTGCTGTTCCACCTGCCATTCGGCATCGGTGAAGCGCTTGAAATAGACGGCCGTATTGCGTTCATGCTGGAAGGTGAAGGGGCGCAGGGTCAGGTCACCCGGCCGCGCGATGCCATCGGTCTTGAACACGGCCGGCTCCCCCGTGGGGCGCAGACGGGCCAGCAGGTCGCTGCCCACCAGCACCGGGGCCAGGCCCTTCCATTTCTCGCTCGCCGGCCCCAGATCGCCCGCCAGCACCATCGGCCCGTAAAGCAGGGCCACCGTGTTGGGATCATCTACCGTGGCTTCGATGCGCAACTGACGCGGCAGGGTCAGGCGGATCACGTCGCCGGTCTGGCGCGGGCCGGCGATGCGGATATAGCCATCGCGCACCGTGGCGTCGGCGGGCTGGCCATTCAGGCTGACCGTCGCCCCCTGGCACCAGCCGGGCACGCGCAGCGACAGCGCGCCCTTGCCCACTGCCTTGGTGACGGTCAACACCACCTCATCCCCGAACGGATATTGGGTTTCCAACCGCAGGCCCGGCGTCTCCCGCCCGGCCGCCAGCGTGCTGGGGATATAGAGATTGACGGTGACATCCCCGCTGCCATGCCAATAGATGGATTCGCCATGCTTGGCATGGCTTTCCATGCCGCTGCCGACACAGCACCAGAAATCAGCGAAGGGGGTGGAGAATTCGCGGTGCGTGCCGGACATCAGCGGCACCATATAGGCGAACATCCCCGTCTTCGGGTTCTGGTGCGCCATGATATGGTTCAGGTGGGCGCGTTCGTAATAGTCGAAGTAACGTGCCTCCGGCATCCCGGCATAAAGATGCCGGGTCAGTTTCAGCATGTTGTAGCTGTTGCAGGATTCACAGGTCTGTTCAGTGATGTGCTTGGAAATGGAGCGCGGGGCCTGGAAATATTCCCGGTCGGCATTGCCGCCGATGACATAGGAGTAATCCCGCGTCACCGTCTCCCAGAAGAAGCTTGCGGCCTTGCCATACCGTTCCGCCCCGGTGATTTCATGCAGCCGGGCCAGCCCGATCAGCTTGGGAATTTGCGTGTTGGCATGGATATTGGGCAGGCAGTCGATGCCCTGGCTCAGCGGTTCCAGCACCTTGCGGTGATAAATCTTCTCTGCCAGGGCCAGCCAGCGGCGGTTGCCGGTACGCACATAGAGTTCGGCGAAACTTTCATTGATGCCGCCATGTTCGCAATCCAGCACCTTCTGGATTTGCGCGTCATCCAGCCCGGCAAAGACCCCTTCAATATAGGCGGCCAGCTTTTCAGCAATGGGAATGCCCTTGTGCAGGCCGCAATAGCGGTCGGCATCCAGGATACCGGCGAACATCTTGTGCCAGGTATAAAGCGGCACCCAGCAGCCATTGAGGTCAAAACCACGGGACTGAATCTCGCCCCGCCGCACCTCGTCAAACACCCGCTTGCCATGTTCGATGTTGTCACCCTTCTTGCGGGTGAAGCCGGCGACGAAACCATCGGCATCCTGGGCCTGACACAAGGCCAGCTCATCCAGGATATAGGAGAGGCGGCGCTGGCATTCGCCATCACCGGTCTGGGCATACATCAGCGCCAGGGCGGTCATGTAATGGCCCAACGTATGGCCGGCGATGGTGTCGCTTTCCCAGCCGCCGTAAACTTGGCCCTTGGGTTCCAGCCCGGCCTGGGTGCGGAAATTATGCAGCAGCCGGTCCGGCTCCAGCTTATGCAGATAGGCGCGGTTCGCCTCCACCGCCGTCAGATAGGGCGAGGGCAGCAGGCGCACGGATTCCAGCGGCAGCGGCACCAGCTTGGGTTTCAGCACACCGGCAAAGGGGGCGGCCAGCGCGGGCTTGCTGCCCAGCAGCAGGGCGGCCGGTGCCGCCCCCAGCAGCAGGCGGCGCGAAAGATGATGATGGGACATGGGCTTAATTCCCCTCAGCTTGGGCCAGCAGGCTGCGCCGGCGGCCATAGGCAAAGTAAATGGCAAGGCCGATCAGGTTCCAGATGGCGAAGCGGACCAGCGTGCCGGTGGGCAGGCTGATCATGAAATAAAGACAGCCGATGACAGCCAGCGGGGCTACCAGCCAGACGGCCGGGCAGCGGAACAGGCGCGGCAGGTCCGGCCGGGTGCGGCGCAGCACCATCACGCAGACGGAAACGGCGATGAAGGCGGTCAGCGTGCCGGCGTTGGACAGTTCGGCAATCTGGTCCAGGCGGAAGAAGCCGGCCACGATGGACACGAAGGCTCCGACAATCAGGGTCAGTTTCAGCGGCCCGCGCCGCTGTGCATCCAGCCGGCTGAGGCTGCGGGGCAGCAGCCCGTCCCGTGCCATCACGAAGAACACGCGGGTCTGGCCGAACATCATCACCAGAATGACCGATGGCAGGGCGATGATGGCGGCGGCCCCAATGCCAAAGGCCGCCCCCGGATGGCCCAGCCCGCGCAAAATGAAGGCCAGCGGCTCCCCGCTGGCGGCGAATTCGGCAAAGGGCCAGGCACCCACGGCACAGGCGGCGACCAGCATATAGATGATGGTGCAGATGACCATGGACCCGATAATGCCGATGGTCAGGTCACGCGTCGGGTTCTTCACTTCTTCGGCTGAGGTGGAAACGGCATCGAAACCGAAAAAGGCGAAGAAGACGATGGCGGCGGCGGCCATCACCCCACGCACATGCCCATCCACCGTGTGGGAGGTGAAGCCATAGGGCATGAAGGGCGTGAAATTCTCCGGCACCACGGCCGGAGCGGCCAGCCCGACAAACACGGCGAGTGCCACGAGCTTGATGGCGACCAGCACAATATTCAGCGTCGCACTCTCCCGCGCGCCACGGGCCAGCAGGGCGGTGACGGCCAGGGTGATCAGCACGGCGGGCAGGTTGACGATACCGCCGGCATGGGGGCCGGCAATCATCCAGGCCGGCAGGTGGATACCCGCCGCCTGCAACAGCCCGACCGCATAACCAGACCAGCCGACGGCGACGGCCGCACAGGTAACGGCATATTCCAGCACCAGGCTCCAGCCGACCAGCCAGCCCAGCACCTCCCCCAATACCGAATAGGTGTAGGTATAGGCGCTGCCGGCGGCAGGCACCAGGGTGGCCATCTCCGTATAGGTCAGGGCGGCGAAGACACAGAGGATGCCGCAGGCGGCAAAGGCCAGCACCACCGCCGGCCCGGCCCGTTCCGCCCCGATCCCGGTCAGGGTATAGATGCCGGTGCCGATGATGGCACCGATGCCCAAAGCCACCAGATGCGGCCAGCTCAAGGTGCGCTGCAGCTGCTGGTCATGATGCACGCTATGCTGTGCATCCAGCGGCTTGCGCCGTCCGAAGATACCCATTCACCCGCTCCTGTTCTCTGGAATATGCCGTTGACCGGCTTGGTCTGTCTTGGCTGGACGGCGCTTTCTTATTTGGCCCCGCTGCTGGCGATCCAGCCGTCGATGCGGCTTTCCAGCATGGTCATCGGCATCGGCCCGTCATTCAGCACCAGGGCATGGAACTGGCGGATATCGAATTTCGGCCCCAACGCCTTTTCGGCCTTCAGGCGCATCTGGGAGATTTTCAACTGGCCGATCTTATAGCCCAGGGCCTGACCGGGCCAGGCGATGTAACGATCCGTCTCGCTCTGGATGTTCTTTTCTGCCAGCGCGCTGTTATCGCGCAGGCAGCTTGCCGCCTCTTCCCGGCCCATGCCTTTCCAATGGATGCCGACATCCATCACCAGCCGGCAGGCGCGCCACATTTCCATCGACAACATGCCGAACTTTTCATAGGGCGTGCGGTACAGGCCCATTTCCGCCACCAACTGTTCGCTATAGAGCGCCCAGCCTTCGACATAGGCGGTCACATCATCCTGGCGGCGGAACTGCGGCACATCTTTCTGTTCCTGCGCCAGGGCGATCTGCAGATGGTGGCCGGGCACCCCTTCATGCGCCACCAGGGCCGGCAGCTCATAAAGCGGCCGCATGGGAAGATGGGAGGTATTGATCATCAGGCCGCCGGCAATGCCCTGTTCCGGGCTGCCGGGATGATAACGGCCGGAGGTGTAATTCTCCTCAATCTCCGCCGGCACCGGGCGCACGCCATAGGGCAGGCGGGGCAGCAGGCTGAAATATTGCGGCAGCTTGTCATCCACCAGCTTGGCCAGCCGGCTGGATTTTTCCAGCAACTGTTCACGCGAGGTGGCGTAGAATTGCGGGTCGCTGCGCAGGAAGGCCAGGAACTCCTTGAAGTTCCCCTTGAAGCCAGTTTCCTTGATCACCGCATCCATGGCGGCCCGGATGCGGGCGATTTCCGACCGGCCCAGCTCATAGACCTCATCGGGGGTCATGGTGGTGGTGGTTTCGCGCTTCACCCGGTAGACATAGTAATCACGCCCGTCGGGCAGGGCATAGGCGCCCAGCGTGTCGCGGGATTTTGGCAAATATTCCTTGGTGAAGAACTCCACCAACCCCAGCTCAGCCGGCTTCACCTTGGTCTTGACGATCTCCACCCCGCGTTTCAACAGCGCTTCCCGCTGCGGCGCCGGGATGGTGGGCGGCAAGTCCATCAATGGCAGCAGCAGGGCATTCTGATCCGCCGGCACATCGGCCAGCGTCTTGCTCATATGAATGGCCGCCCGCACAACAAGGCGCGGCTGCACGAAGCCGGTCTTGATACCCCGGCGCATGTTGGCAATTTCGGTCGCATAGTAAGCGGGCAGTCCGGCCATGCGCACCAGATAGGCTTCCGCCGCCTCCACATTGCGCAGGCGGGTGCCGCCGGCCATATAGTCGGGCACATTGAAGAAGCCGCTATCGGCATTGAAGGGGATGCGCTCCTCGTCAAAGCGCGCCCCTTCCAGGTCCAGATCCAGCCGGCGCAGCAGCAGCGCGTGGTTCAGCGCATCCGCCCCGGTCAGGGAAGCAGCCGGAATCGCGGCCAGCCGGTCGCGCAGCTGCCCCATGCTGCGCCGGCGGTCGGCCACCGCATCCGGGCTGTCATCGGGCCAGCGCTTGGCCGCTTCCGGGTCGCCGCGCTGGCCTGCCCCGATCGGGTCGGCGGCGGCCAGCAGCTTGTCATAATCGCTGAGCACGCTGCGCAAATCATCGGCCGGGCCGGCGAAGCTGGCAGACGCGCCCAACAGGGCAATACCCGTCCCTAGCAACAGGGCGCGCGGGGTCCGGAAACGGCTTTTGGCGGTTTGGCTGGATAGACGCATCATGGTCTTTCGTTCAGGCAAGGGAAACGATGACGGGACGGGGGCCGTGGGCGGAAAAAGACGGGTGGGGCATCCTTGCTTGCATGGTCCCTCCCGTCGCGCCATTCTTCCCAGACCGGGCCCCGGGCGGCATTCGCATTTATCTGTCAGCGATTATTTCGTATACTTTAGACGAATTTCCGATGATCGCAACAGCAAATCCCAGCTTACGCGACGCTGCCGGTATCGCATGGCTGGGGCAGCTTGAAATGGATCGCTAAGGCACAACATCCCTTTGCAGTTAGCGATCATTTCCGGGACAATCGCGATGCTGCTGGTGGCTTATGCCGGTCCGGCAGCGGCCTGATGACACCGCCGGCCAACGCCTCGCGGTTGCCCAGGCGCCCTTCCTGTTGATGTGGACCAGAATGAGCATTGTTGTCCGAACGCTTTCCGATCAGACCTATGACGTGGTGCGCCGCCATATCCTGATGGGGACCATGGCGCCGGGGACCCCCGTGCGCCAGGACGTGATTGCCAATGAACTGGGCGTCAGCAAGATCCCCCTGCGGGAGGCGCTGGGCCGGCTGGAACAGGATGGTTTGCTGACCTCCTACCCCAACCGGGGCTATGTCGTCCGCCCGCTTTCCGGTGCGGAGGCAACGGAGGTGTTTGCGCTCCGCCTGAAGCTGGAGCCGGGGGCCACGGCGGATGGTGCGCGCAACGCCACCGCAGAAGACCGGAAGATCGCCCAGGAGGCACTGACCACCCTGGAACAGCAGCAGGATATGGACGGCACCGACCATGTCACCGGCAATCGCGTCTTCCATCTGGCATTGATCCGCCCGGCGGGGCCGGTGACCCATACGCTGCTGAAGCGGCTGCATATCCTGTCGGAACGCTATGTCCGCGTGCATCTGGCCCCGCAGGGGCGGGAGGAGCGGGCGCGCCGTGAACACCGGCAGATCCTGGAAGCTTGGCTGGCCGGTGACAGCGCCCTGGTGGAAAGCCTGACCGCCAACCATATCGGCGCCACCCTTTACGATCTGAAGCATCAGTTGGGCGATTGACCGCTTCGCCAGCTTTCCCCAAAAAAATGCCCTGTCCGGTTTCCCGGACAGGGCAAGGTGAGGACGCCCCGATGGGGGACGGGGACGCTCGGGCAGGAAGCGATCAGAGCTTCAGCGTCAGGCCAACAAACAGGTTCATGCCCAGCGGGTCATAGACACCCGGATAGGTATTGCCATTGCCAAAGGAGCTGAGCAGCCCGGCCGCGATGGCCGGCGGGGCCTTGTCGAAGATATTGTTCACACCGGCGCGCAGGGTGGCCCCTTCATAGACTTCCACCGTGCCGGTGAGGTCGAAGTAATTATAGGCGCCGATCTTGGCGTTGATATTGCTCTTCGTCCCGGCCAGGAACTCGTTATCCGTATTGCTGGACAGTTTGACGGAGCCGAAATAGCGCCAGTTGATCGACAGGTTGGCATTCATCCACGGCATCTGCCAGGTGGTGCGCAACTGGTGCCGCCAGGTGGGGTTGGGCTGGCCGCAGGTCGGGCCGAACAGGCCCTTGCATTCATAGGAACCCAGGCCCGGCAACTGTTCCGTCTCCCGCTTCAGCAGGTAGGTGCCGACCAGACCAATATTGATGGCGCCCAGGTCGCGCTGGATCAGATCTTCCAGATCGAACCGGTAATCACCCTGCACATCCAGGCCAGAGGTGCGCAGATAACCGGTATTCTGCTGGGTGGAAACGATATAGCCATTATTGCCGAACAGCACACCATTGCTGGGATCACGATGGAACAGATTGCAGAAGAACGGGTTGCCGGTCTGGATGCACTGGTTGATGACGGTCTGTGCGTCAACCGAGCCGATATATTTGTCGATATTGATGTGAAAATAATCCACCGTCAGCGACAGGCCGGGCACAAATTCCGGCGTCAGCACTACACCGCCGGTGAAAGTGTCCGCCTCTTCTGGTTTCAGCAGCGGGTTGCCGCCGCCCTGGGCCACACAGGTATCGGCCGGGCATTCCAGCGTATTGCCATATTGCGCCGCCGTCATGCCGCTGCGCTGGCAGGCCGCCAGCGAGGCGCTGGGATTATTGCCGGCACAGGGGTCTTGTGACGCGACATTCCCCAGGCTCTGCTGGGCATAAAGTTCGCTGATATTGGCGGCACGGACGGCGCGGTTATAGGAACCGCGCAGCCGCACATCACCCGTCGGCGCATATTGCAGCTCCGTCTTATAGGTTTTCACCCAGTCATCATTGTTGGAATAGCGCGACATGCGGTAGCCGCCATTCAGCGACAGTTCCTTCACCAGCGGGCGATCCTGCACCAGCGGCACCTGCAATTCGCCGTAGAATTCCTCCACATTCAGCTTGCCATTGTTCGGCTTGATGCCGCCGGCCTGGGCCAGGGCATCGGCCTGGAAATCCAGCGTTTCATCACGATGCTCGGCACCCAGCGCAATGCTGAAACCCTGTTCGGCGAACGGGCTTTGCAGGCCGTAATCCCCCAGCTGCCCGGTCACGCCGGCACTGAACACGCGCTCCGTCTGCACCCCATTGGTATAGGTAGGGGCATAGAGATACTGATACCCGGCCGCACTGATGCCATTATATTTGAACACATCAATCGGCGTACAGGACGGGTCAGTGCCGTCGATCTTGGATTTACAAGTGGGCGTGCCATTGACATTCACCACCTGCAAGGCCTTCTGCGCCTTGGCATTATCGACATTGTTCTTATAGCTCTCCTCCAGCCGGATGCTGGAATAGAGGAAATTGGTATCATAGGTCCAATTGTCGCCCAGCTTGCCGCGCACCCCGCTGCTGACACGATAGGCCGTGTGGCGCAGATCGTCGCGGCGCGGCTCGCTGCCGGGGCCGGTCAGGCGGTAGCCGATGAACGTATCCTTATCGACGGCCTGCCCGGTGGCGCTGCCGCAGAGCTGTGCCGCCTGGCCGGCCGACATCAACGGATTGTCGCAGTTGATCTTGAACACCGTACCCTGGAACAGGGCGGACGGGGCGGCTTGCGAGAAGGTATGATCCTCCATGAACATGAAGGAACCATAGAGTTCCGCTTCCACCGCCAACTCATAATGGCCGATGGCGCCCGCCGTCACCCGGCTGTCGGAACGCTGGATATAGTTGGTGGGTGCGTAATTATAGGCAAAGGAACTGTCATAGGGCACCCAGCTCTTCTGGCCATCCTTGGTATTGTTCAAGGTGACATTCTTGCCGGTCTGCGCGCTTTGGAACGAGAACAGGCCATAGGAATTATTGCTGGACCCGCCGCAGGCCAGCGCATCGGGGCCGGCCGGATCCAGGGCGCAGGATGAATAGTCGCGGCTGTCCTGGGTGACGGGGTTGTTCTCCCGATAACCGGCATAGAAGGTGACATTGCCCTTCTTGTCGCCGGAATTGAAGCCCATGGCGACATTGATGTCCTTCTTGGCGCCGTCCCAGGTGCTCTTGGGCGCCAGTTCATATCCCCGTTTGTTCAGCAGAGAACGGACATAGGAGTTATCGTTGCGGGTATGGTTGATCGAATATTGCATGTCGGCGTAAACGCCGTCCAAATTCTTGCGCAGGATGAAATTCACCACGCCGGAAATGGCGTCGGAGCCATAAACGGCAGAGGCACCGCCGGACACCACATCCACCCGCTCAATCATGGCGCTGGGGATGAAGTTCAGGTCGGCGGTTTCCGGCGGCAGCATCCGCTGGCCATCGATCAGCACCAGATTGCGCACGTAACCCAGATTGCGCAGGTTCACCCGCGCCGTGCCATCAGAGCCATTGGAGACATTGTCATTGGCATCGGCGGTGAATTGCGGCAGGCGGTTCAGCACATTTTCCACCTGCACCGCACCCTGGAACTTGATCTCCGCCTCACCCACGGCGGTCAGTGGGCTGGCCGTCTGCAGGTTCGGCCCTTTCAGGCGCGTGCCGGTGACGATGATTTCACTCAGCTCCTGATCCTGCGCCAGGGCCATCGGTGCGGTAACGCCGGCCAAAGCGATGGCCGTGCCGGCCAGCAGGCCGACCTTGTGGAATACCCGTTTCATTGATTGATCTCCCCTTCATGACGCTCCCCGTTCCGCGTCTGAGGAAAATCTCGCCCAGTTGGTCCGTCATGTCAAATATCTTATACGATATAAAGTAATTACACTGACTATTGAGGTGGGGCGGCAGGCGCCCACTGGCCAAGAATGGAGATTAATTAACTGATATATAATGATATTTATGAATTTTAGCCGAACTGCTGACGGGAGCCGACAGCGGACGCCTAAACGGCCCGAAAAAGGAAAAGGCCCGGCGGGGGAGCGCCGGGCCTTCGGTCTTAGCTAGGTTAT
>NZ_FZOI01000065.1 GCF_900188385.1 Azospirillum sp. RU38E | reverse complement strand
GCAGAACGTGCCATTGGCACATTCATCGACGGGTTCTATAATCCAACGCGGCGGCACTCGGCATTGGGCTACAAAAGCCCGATCCTGTTCGAGGCAACCGCCTGACGGCGAGAAATTGGCTCTCCACTTTTCCAGGGCAAGTCCATGTTTCTTGCTGCTATCGCGAAGCCTTTGGTAGCCGTTTCCATGAGCAAGGCCGCCGTCGCACAACTTTGCCCAGTAATTTCCGAGCGTCTTGAAGCTGCCCCGACGAACCCGATCAATAAGAGAAAGGTCGGCCTCGCTACCACGGAAGAGAATTTTAAGCGTCTCCGGGCGGTCTCGAAGATCCTGTGGCCGGACCACATATGCATTCGTCGCATCGACCCTCATGACCCCTGCGTTATTGAAGCCTTTCTCATATCGTGGCGTCAGCATCCTAAACCCGGATGCCGTGTGCGCCGGGCGATTAACAGCAAAGAGCAAGCAGAAGGGCGCGGAAATGCTGGGCCAGACCTTTGTCTGACGTAGTTCGGAGCCATTGATGATAGAGGTTACATCGATCGCTTCCAACAAGCTTTGCCGGGCTAGCGGCATACCGTCGCCTTGCTGGAACAGGAAACGAGCGTGCAGGGCAAAAATGATCTGTGCGTCGGGCTTTGCCCATCGCATCGCGCGCCAGACAAACGGCAGATCGAGGACTGCATTGGGCAACGGCGGAGCCGTGATGTCCTTTCCGAGCCTGTTTCGCGCGATATCGTGAATTTCGGCTAGCAGGAGGTTCCAGTCCTCCAAACCAGTTGCACTCGCCCAGGGCGGATTGCCGATTACGAGATCGTATGTTTGATCATGCTCGCCACCGATCAACGGGCCGAGACTACCCAACTGCTTTGCTTCGGGACGATCTATATCAGTGGCATCGACGGGCCGATGCAGGACGACGCCTCGCAAATCGTCGAAATGCAGCTTGTCCACCGGCCGTGGATTGGGGTCGAGTTCGATGGATAGCAGGTAGAGGCCAAGCGCGCAAAAGCGTAAAGCTGCCTCGTTGATGTCGAAGCCCCGAATCTGCGAGTAGAGAATGTCGCGTAGAGTCGCCGTGTCCGGCCGCTCTCCCTCTGCCCTCCAGCGCGCCGCTACGAGTTCACGAAATGCAGCAAGCAGAAATACGCCAGCGCCGGCAGCAGGATCCAGTATGCGCGCGGTGGCCGAAATGGACTTGCCCTGGAAAAGTGGAGAGCCATTGACCTAAAATTCGGGATTGAAGGAGGTTTTGATGGTTCGAGTTAAGCAGGGGAAGGTCACGGCA
>NZ_FZOI01000042.1 GCF_900188385.1 Azospirillum sp. RU38E | reverse complement strand
TTTGATCACCGGCATCCTCCCCGCAGACAGCGGGAGACAGGATGGCGGTGAGATGGCCGCAAGGCCCCGGGGGGCATGCCCCCCGGGGCCTTGCCTCTGCCAAAACTGGGGACTTTTCATTCGCCACTTCTGGGGAGTTTTATCCCGCCAGCGACAGGACAGTCTGGCGGAGAACCTGCAACGGGTGGCCCTGCACCCGCTGGATCAGTTCCGCGCCTTCCAGACCCTGATGGACAAGGGCCTCAGCGAAGAAGACATCGCCGCCCGCTTCTTTGTCACCCCGGCGGTGGTTAAACAGCGGCTGAGGCTGGCGACGGTCTCGCCCAAGCTGCTGGAGATCTATGCCGAGGATGGCATGAACCTCGACATGCTGATGGCCTTCAGCGTCAGCGACAGCCATGAGCGGCAGGAACAGGTCTGGGCCTCGATCACCCAGCCCTGGCAGAAGGAGGCCTATCACATCCGCCGTACCCTGACGGCCAGCAGCATTCCGGCCTATGACAAGCGTGCCCGCTTTGTCGGGCTGGACGCCTATATCGCCGCCGGTGGCCCGGTGATGCGCGACCTGTTCACGCCGGACGAGGGTGGCTGGCTGGGCGATGTGCCGCTGCTGGAGCGGCTGGTGTCGGAAAAGCTGGCCAAGGCCGCTGACGCTGTGATGGCCGAGGGTTGGAAATGGGTCGAGGTGAATGTCGATTTCCTCTATGGCCACACCGTCGGTCAGCGCCGCCTGAAGGGCGAGATCGTTCCCAGGACGGAGGATGAGGAGGCGCGGTACATCGACCTGTCTGCCGAGTATGAACGGCTGGCCGAAGAGCATGACACGGGCGAGGAGGTTCCCGAGGAGGTTCCCGAGGAGGTCGATCAGCGGCTGACGGCCCTGTCGGCTGAAATCGCTCAGTTGGAAGAGCGGCCGGAGCGTTTCGATCCCGACGAGATGGCGCGGGCCGGTTGCTATGTTCGTGTGAACGCCGAAGGCGAACTGCGGGTGGAACGTGGCTTTGTCCGCCGCGAGGATGAACCGCCGGTGGAGGAGGTTATCCCGGAGGGTGGCACGCCGGAATGTGATGTCTCCCAACCTGCTGCTGCCCATGCTGCCTATACCGGCACCAGTGTCAGCCAGGAGCCGGAGCCCGAGGATGAGGGCATGAAGCCCTTGTCCGACCGGCTGGTGATGGAACTGACCACCCATCGCACCCTGGCGCTGCGTGATGCCTTGGCGCGGGACCCGGACACGGCGTTTCTGGCCGTGCTGCATGTGCTGTGTCTGGACACCTTCTATCCCGGCTCCTATGCCAGTTGTCTGGAAATCAGCGCCCGCGGCACAGTGCCGGTGCTCCAGGAACCCAGCCTGCGCGACTGTGCCGCCGCCACCGCCATCGTGGACCGGCATGAGAACTGGCGGCAGCAGATGCCGGCGCGGGCCACCGAGCTTTGGGATGTGCTGGTGGGTTTTGATGCCGACAGCCGGGCGGCCCTGTTCGCCCATTGCGTGGCGGGCACGGTGAATGCCGTGCATGAGAACTGGAACCGCCACAATGGCCGCCTGAACCATGCCGATACGCTGGCCGGCGTGCTGGACCTGGACATGGCCGCCGCCGGTTGGGTGCCGACCGTGGACAATTTCCTGGGCCGCATCACCAAGGCGCGCATCCTGGAAGCCGTCCGGGAAGCGAAGGGGGCAGACGCTGCCCAGCGCATTGAGCACCTGAAGAAGCCCGACATGGCGGCCCACGCGCAGGAGCTGCTGGCAGGCACGGGTTGCCGCGCCGACCATCCTTGCATGTCGCGGGCTTGATCCGCACTGACCTGTATCAGTGGCCCTTGGCAGGCCGCGCAGAGACAATGCCCGCCCTGCCAAGGGTCCGGTCGGCAACCTGCATCAACACCGACTGTTCTGGTCAAGCCGGACGTCGCGCCGGCAAACCCTTACCCCCCCCTTGGCCGGCAGGAGAGCGTTTACGCTGATCCAGGCCAGTTACGCCTAACTCACGTCTTTGAACAGTCTCGCCATCGGTAGCTGGTCCGGCGAACAATTTGGTTTATGATGCTGTTGCGTCTGCCTGCGATGCCGGGTCAGATCAGCGCCTTGTGCCCGAGTTGCAGCAGCTCCGCTGTCGTCATATGTGAAAGGTCCGCTACCAGCGTGGTGGCAATCCGCGCATAGGCGTCCTTATTGTGCGCCTGAAGGTAATTGCTCAGATGGTGTGCCTCGTTGCTCTGGCCCTTGCCGTGGCCGATCAGCACGATACGCCCATTGTGACCGATGGCATCGGCAACGCGCGAGAAGAATTCCGTGTCGCCGGGAAAGGTCTCCCCGCGATCGCTGTCTGATCCGATACGTTTGATATGATGAACGAAATGGTGAAGCCCCTCACCTTTGTCCGAATTTGGCGACAGATCATCCTCAGGCCCGGCAAGGGTCAGCACCTTGGCACCGGTGTGATCAATGACAATGATCGTGGCAGGGGAGGGATGGGCCGAATGAAGGGGTGGCGCATCGGGTGCCCAGCCCGTTCGGGTCAGCAGATGCCGCAACTTGATGAGATTGTCGGTCGTCACGTCCTTGTCATGTTGCCGATCAATCCGAATATGCTCTCCACCGGCATGAAGCGAGTATTCGCCACTGCGCCGATGATCGATGTCACCGATCCCGGTCAACAAAGCCACAACGTCCCTCCAGGCCAGATTATGCGCGACCGGATGCCGGAAAATGGCATCAAGTGTCCGTCGGCTCTGCCCCGTGGTGGAGGCATAGGCATTGGCCAATGGTGGGGATGCGGGGGCGGGGGAGTGTTGGGACATCATATCGACTTTCAAAAACGAGCGGGCCGTTAAGGCTATGTCGTCATAGCGACGCCCGGCAGGGGCGGAATCTACGCATGTCGATCAGTCCAGTCCCCCCCCTCACACAGGACCGTCAAACCGCATGACCGACGATATCGCCGATAATGGCCGTGATCCCTATAGCCACCGCGCCCCAGAACACCACGCGGATGCCCGCGCGCCAGGGGCTGGCACCGCCCACACGCGCGGCCAAAATGCCCAGCATCAGCAGGGTAGATAAGGAAGCACCCCAGAGGACAGGCACCAGGACCGCATGGGGGGGTAATCGCCACCACGATGATCGGTCCGGTGGCACCGGCCATGAATGCGGCGGCCTTGCTGCGGCCCACGACGCTTGATCTCGCCACGCTGGAACGGTGCTTCACCGTGCGCGCCAATGACGGTTTCGTGGGGGCGTTTGCGGGCAGTCTGCTGGCGCGCCTGCGCGCCCAGGCCCCCCTGGTCGTGTTACGCTTCGCACCGGAAGGCGAGAATGACGATGACACGCTGCGCGAGATGGGGCCGGAAGTGCGCATCCAGACCATCTTCCCCGATCATTTTGTCGGCATGGCCCGCGCCGATCATCCCATCTTTTCGGTGCCGATCACGCCGGAACGTTTCTGCGCCTATGACTAGATCAGTTCTTCCCGGCGCGGACGGGCGCTTGGCCCGGTTGACAAGGCGCTGACCGATCTGGGCCTGAAGCGCCGCGTCGTCCTGATCGTCCCCTTTCCCAAGACGGCGCTGGCAGCGCTTCCCGACAGCGATCTGATCGCCCCGGTGCCGAACCATGTCCGCTGCTCTGCCGAAGCGATGGGTGCCGGCCTTCGCGCCTTCGACCTGCTGCTGACACTGGAACCCGTTATCATCGGCCAGGCTTGGCATCCCCGCTTTGACAAGGATGCGGGGCATCAGTTCCTACGGCAGGCAATCAGGGAGGTCTGCACGGCGTGGTGACGTTGCCTTCTGACGGGGCACCGACCGGGTGCAGGCCTTCCTGGAAATGCTATGCATATTACCCGCCCCAGCGGTGGGACAGTATAAAACTATACCGTTCCGGGCGTACGAAGAAGGTGGATTGCACCGCCGTCGACTGGTCCGCGAAATAGGATCGGCGGTCCATGACCAGCAGCGGTGTACCGGGCCGAACCTCCAGCATCGCCGCGGCCTCGCCCTCTGCGGCGGTGGCCTTGATCTCTACATCGGCACCGCAGACGGGCTTGCCGATCACGTCGTCCAGAATGGAATAGATGGGCGTATGCTGGGCATTCATCCAGTCATAAGGCGCCAGGGCAGAGGGCAGAATGCTGCGGCCCAGTGCAACCGGGCTGTTATCCACCAGATGCAGGCGCACAGCCACCAGGCAATGTTCGCCAAAATGGTCGCGCAGTTCACGCGGGGTCGATGTGATATCGGCCCGCAGGTGCCGCATGGTGGCGTTCAGCCCTTGCAGCTTCAGGGATTCGTGAAAACTGCGCAGCGTGTCCAGCGGGTGGCGCATCCTTGTGTCGGCGGTAAACGTGCCTTTGCCCTTGCGCCGCACGATCAGACCCTCCGTTTCCAGCAGGTCCAGCGCCATGCGCACGGTGACCCGGCTGACCGCGAAACGGTTTCCGATTTCTGCTTCGCCGGGCAGGCGGCCTGACGGTTCAAAAAGCCCCGCGGCGATTTCGTCGCGCAGGCGCACCGCGATCTGGCGATACATCGCCGTCGCATTTTCCCGCACCAAACCCACGGCCGCCCCCTGTCACATGCACCAAACGGCGTTCTTGATGCCACTGGGCCGGGGCGGTTTCAACGATTTCAAGTCGGGGGTTGTCAACATGTATTGTAATGTATTATCGTCAGATTAACGTGAAATATTGAAATAAACACTAATATGAGTGTTGTTATGAATCTCGCCCCAGCTGGCGCCATGTTCCTGGTCGATGACATTCACTATCGCTATCCAGGCGGGCAGGAGGTGTTCCGCGGTCTGGGTTTGCGGGCCCGTCCGGGGGAGTTCATTGCCGTTCTGGGCCCGTCGGGATGTGGTAAGACCACATTGATGAACCTGTTGTCGGGTTTCCTGGCGCCGCAGACCGGCTCCGTCACCGTCAATGGTCAGCCGGTTCATCCGGAAATGGCGGCCCTTGGCTATGTGTTTCAGTCGCCGCACCTGTTTCCCTGGCTTTCGGTGTTGGACAATGTGCGGTTTGGTCTGCGTATGGCGGGCCAGATGGATGATGCGGCGCAGCGGTCCAGGGCGTTGGAATTTCTGACCCTGGTCGGGCTGCGGGATGCCGTCCACAAGTTGCCGCACGAATTGTCGGGCGGGATGCAGCAGCGGGTGGCCCTGGCCCGTGCGCTGGTGCTGGAACCGAAGCTACTGTTGCTGGATGAACCGTTCGCGGCGCTGGACGCCATCACCCGTGCCAGCATGAACGAAGAGTTGCTGCGCCTCTGGGCCCGGCTGGGCCAGACGGTGGTGTTCATCACCCATGACATTGAAGAGGCCGTGTTTCTGGCCGACCGGGTGGTGGTGCTGGATGTGGCACCTGCTGGCATTCACAGCGAGTTGACCATTGATCTGCCGCGCCCGCGCTGTCTGCGGGAAACGCGGCGGCTGTCGGCCTTTGGTGACTATACCGATACGCTGATGGCCCGCATTTCAACCATTGTTGCCACCGCATCTGGCCCGTCGCCGACGGCTGCCCAAAGGATTTCCGCATGAGAAAGATCGTTGTCGCCGCCGTCGCCGCCTTCATCGGCTTTGCGACCCCGCAGGCCCCGGCCCAGACAAATGACCACCCTTTGCGGGTCGGCTGGGTGTTTGCCATGGCCAATGCCCCCGCCCTGATCGCCGACAAAAAGGGCTTCTATGCGGAACAGGGGCTGACGGTGGAGCTGAAATCCTTCGGCGATGGCCCGGTGGTGCAGCAGGCCTTGGCGGCGGGTGAACTGGATGTCGCCTATATCGGCGCGCCCCCCGTCTATCAATGGTATGCGCGCGGCCTGGATGCCCGCATCCTGGCCAAGGTCAATTACGGTCAGGCGGCTGTTATTACCAATGATCCGGCCATTCGTGGCTTGAGTGACCTGCGCGGGCGCAAGCTGGCGGGGGTGGCGCGGGGCAGCGGCATGGATGTGCTGCTGCGCGGCTTTGTGTTGAAGGAAGCCGCCGGGCTGGAACCCGACCGTGATGTGTCGTTGTTGCAGATGGCGGTGGGCAACATGACGGGGGCGCTTGACGGCCACACTGTTGACGCCGCCTTCACCTGGGAACCGTTCATCAGCCAGTCGGTGCTGCGCGGGACCAGCCGGGTGGTCTTTGATGTCAATCAGGCCCTGCCATCCTATCCCTGGTATGTGGTTATGGCCCCGGTGAAAACCCTGCAATCCCGGCCCGATGATGTGGTCAAGCTGCTGCGGGCCCATGCCAAGGCCATCGCCTTTCTGAATGATCACAAGGAGGAGGCCGATCGACTGATCGCTGAGGCGTTTAAGCTGGAGCCGGTAACCGGCCCCGACGGGCGTGAAATCCCTCCGACCGCCATCGTTGCAGAAGCCCGTAAACGCCTGGGCTGGTCCGATCGGTTGGCCGAGGCTGACCTCGCCTTCATTCAGCGTCTGATCAACTATTCCCTGGCCCAGGGTCTGCTGTCGCAGCCGCTGGATGTGCGCCAGATCGTCGACACCACCTATCTGCAACAGGCTGACCGTAAATGAGGCTGGCACTGCCAAAACCCTCCTGGTCATGGGCATCGCTTCCCGCCCTGATCGTCGTGTGGGGCCTGGCGGCCAGTCAGGTTCCTGCCTATGTGCTGCCCCAACCATGGGCGGTCGTGGCCGAGGCGCTGCGCTGGCTGGGCAATGGCAGCCTGGGACAGCATGTGGGGGCCAGTCTTCTGCGGGAGTTGGCAGGATATGGGGCGGCCGCCATCGCCGCCCTGATCCTGGGCGTGGCGGGAGCGGTTTCGCTGTCTTTTCGTAAATTTGCTGGACCGTTGATCGGCCTTTTCATGGCTGTGCCGCCCATCGCTTGGGCACCGCTCTGCATGATCGTCTTTGGTCTGGGCAATCTCGCCATCGTGGTGGTGATCTTCATCGCCTCGGTCTTTCCCATGACCATTGCCATGCAGGAAGGGTTTCTGGCCATCCGCTCCGGCCATGTGCGGGCGGCGCGGACATTGGGGGCGCGGCGCTGGCAGTTGCTGCGCCATGTCTATCTGCCAGCGTCCCTGCCATTTCTGACGGCGTCGCTTCGCATTGGTTTCGGCCAGGCCTGGCGGGCGCTGGTTGCCGCCGAAATGCTGGGGGCCAGCCAGGGCATCGGCTGGATGGTCGCCATGGGCGGCCAGATTGGCAACACCACCCAGGTTCTGTTGGGCATCGCCATCATCGGCTTTACCGCCTGGCTGGCCGAAAGCCTCGTCTTCCGCCGTATGGAACGGCATTACCGCACCTGGCATCTGAACGAAGGAACCTATTCGTGACCGACATTGCCGCCAATCCGGGCCATATCGCGCCCCTGGGCCTGTATGAACGCAATCGCGCCCGCCCCTTCCTGGGGCACACCACCTGTTCACACGGCCGTCTGGTGGCCGGCGAGTGGACAGAGGTGCAGTTGGTTTACGAAGTCGGTGCCTCCGGTCTGGCCGACGGTGCCGCCATCAAGCTGGCCATCAAATTTTATTCCGACTGGGC
>NZ_FZOI01000023.1 GCF_900188385.1 Azospirillum sp. RU38E | reverse complement strand
CAGATCGCTGCCGCGTGAACGTCGGACAGCTCAACATCACCGGACACCCGCATCGGTGAGCGTGACTGTCAGATCAAATCCATGCTTTTACACTTTATGTCCGCCTGACAGGCCCCCGCGCCGGGTCCTGGACCGATGCCGCCACGGGGCAGCATGGCGACCTGTTGGACCTCATCGCCCTGAACCGGGGCCTGTCCATCCGCGACGCCATATCGGAGGCACGGGCGGTTCTGCATCTGCCGCTGCCGGTCACCGGAACCGTCACCACTGCGATGGCACCCAAAGGTTCACCCGAAGCCTGTCGGCGTCTGTTTGCTGCCAGCAAGCCTTTGCCGGGCACTTTGGCGGAACGCTATCTGGCCAAGCGCGGCATTGTCCTGTCCTACCCTGAACCGGCGCTGCGCTTTCATCCGCGCTGCCATCGTTGGGAACCGTCCGGCACCATCAGCCTGCCCGCTCTGATTGCCGCCGTCACCGACGATGGCGGTCACGTCTCGGGGCTGCACCGGACCTGGCTCAGCCCCGACGGGGACAAGGCCGCGCTGGATGATCCCCGCCGAGCGATGGGTCATCTGCTGGGCAATGCCGTGCGCTTTGGCCCCGTTGGCCCTGTCATGGCGGCGGGGGAGGGGCTGGAGACGATGCTGTCGTTGCGCCAGGCCTTGCCATTGCTGCCAGTGGTCGCAGCCCTCTCCGCAGCACACCTCGCCGCCTGGACTTTTCCAGCGCTGCTGCGTCGGCTCTATATCGTCTGTGATGCCGATCCGGCGGGGGAATGGGCTTTTGCCCGGTTGTCGTCGCGCGGTCACGCCGCAGCACTCGCGGTCTTGCCGCTGCGGCCTCGGCGGGATGATCTGAACAGCGACCTGATGGTCTATGGGCTGATGGCGTTGCGGGAATGGATCGTCCCGCAACTGGCAGCGGGTGATGCAGCCACCTTCCTGCCGTGCCGATAGGGCTCTGGCATCCGCAGCGTCGGAAGCCGGATTGGGCCTGTCCAGCGGACAGCATCGTCATGTCACCCGTGAAGGGCGGGCCGCAAGAAGGCGGCCTTCCAGGTTGGGGATCTGCCAGGGTCGCCCGCCCCCGCAACGGCCAGAGGCCGTCCTCCGCTGGCGCTGCGGCCCGCAAGGGGTGCGGGGCCGGGCTTAACCCTGGCTGGCGCTCCCCAGGAAGGCCGCGACCGGCGCGGCCCACAAATCCGGTGACCGCCATGCTGACCAGCCGCACGACATCCCCGTTCCCCGCCACCGACGGCCTTACGGAGGCCGCCCCTTCTGCCCATCTGCTGGAGGAATTACAGCTCTACGGCTATCGCCCGTTCCAGGACGAACCCGACCCGCGCCCTTTGCCCGAGGCCGATCAGGCCAGGGCTGAGATCGGAGCCTGCCTGGAGACGCTCGCCGGGTTGCTGACCGGCACCCGGCTGGAGGATGACCTGGACGACCTGCTTTGGGCCTGCGTCAATATCTTCCACCGCCGCATCGGCAGCCTGGAGCGTGACCTCGACGCCAACGAACAAGCCCAGCAGCGCAGCCAAACCGAACAGGACGGCTCAGAAATCCGTTCCGTCGAGCTGGAACGCCTGACCGCCGAGGGGTTGGGCCTGATCGAACGCCGCAACGCCTTCGAGTTCTTCCGCGAGGCTGCCGCCGAAATGTACGAGGCACTGACCGGCTCAACCTGGCGCCCACGTCAGGGCTCACAGCTGAACCACCGTACTTTGACGGCGGCGATCATCGACAGCCGCGACCATATCGCCGCCCGCCGCCATGCCGACACCAACCTGCTGCTGCCCCCCGGCCCAAAGGTGGCCTTCACCGGCGGGGTCGAGTGCAATGATGTCGACCGTATCTGGGCGGCGCTTGACAAGGTCCATGCCAAACATCCCGACATGGTGCTGCTGCATGGCGGCAGCCCCAAGGGAGCCGAGCGCATCGCCGCCTGCTGGGCGGAGAACCGCCGCGTTCCGCAGATCGTCTACAAGCCCGACTGGACCCGCCACAAAAAGGCGGCACCCTTCCGCCGCAACGACCAGATGCTGGAAACCCTGCCCATCGGCCTCATCGCCTTTCCAGGTTCCGGCATCACCCAGAACCTCGCCGACAAGGCCCGTAAGATGGGCGTGCCTGTGTGGCGCTTTGGGGAGGGGGGATGAGGCATGCAATCGCTTCAGCAGCATCACAGGTCACCGCGGCAAGCCAGGACACGCAGAGCGCACCCTGGCTTGCCGCGCCCCTGGCTGGCTCAGAACCAGCCTTGCGACAAAACCCACTCCAGAAGTCTGATCACTAACTCGACCAGGAGCTGGAGCAGGATTTCCATGATTTTGCGCATGGTTATCTCCTCAATTGGGTTGACTTAAGTCCGTTGGGACCCCAGCTTCCGTGGTGCATATTGTTGGCCATTGGGAAACTGGTGGCACCCTTCAGCCCCGCTGCGATCGCTGCGGGGCATTTTTCTGCGCTCATGGGCGCCCTGGCTGATGTCACTACATTCTCTTCTCCCTTTTGCGCCTAATCTTCCTAAGTCAATGAGCCCTGTGATGTAAGGCCGGTGTTCGTTCCCTTGTTTCACGTTGCCGACGCCGTCACAGATGTGCATGACAACGAGCTCGCGCAAGGGGGTGAAGCCGCCCTAGACGAAAATATTAAGATATAGTATTCTTAAGTCAAGCAGGGGGTGCGAAATGACAATCTTGACCGTGAGCGACATTGCTAAGGTGTTTTTGGGTGTGAATCTGGGGCGCCTATCGAAGGGAACCAAGGCTGCGGATGTTCCGCTGATCAATATCAAGGACATGGTCGACGGGGGGCTGGCCAAGCCGGCCAGCTTGCAGTTGGTGCAGCCTGCGGAACAAGAGCATTATCGGCTGCAAAAGGGCGATGTGCTTGTTTCGGTTCGTGGGACGTTGCTTAAAACGGCGCTGGTAGCCGAAGAGCATGTCGGCGCTTATGCGTCGGTGAACATCGCGATAGTTCGGCCTGGCAGTTCGGTTCGACCGGAAACACTTCTGGCGCTGTTCCGGTCTTCACGGGTGCAGCAGCTCCTGCTTGCCGACACGGTTGAGTCTGTGATGCCCGGGCTCCATCTGAAGTCCCTGGAAAACATCAAGTTTTACCGACCCCCGCAGGAACACCAAGACCAGCTGGCCTCTCTGTTTGCTGCTGCTGAAGAGCAATATCGGGTAGGCCTTGCCCTTATTGAGGCGCGCCGCGCCGCTGCAATGGACGTGATTGATCGCACGCTGGAGCCCGCAGAATGAATGATCTGTCCACCATACGTGAGCTTGATGCCGCTCTTGCCTTCATGACGAAGGTTGCGCAGCAGAGCGGACAATCGACGCGTGGCATGGGGGCCTTGGCGGCCCTCAGCCTTATTGCGGCGCGTGCGCAATGTGAACGCTACGATCCCTCCGACTGGTACAAGCTGCAGCAGATGGTGCGTGAGCAGGCAGACGACTCATCGCGTCAGATTCATGAAGCCATTCTCCGTCCGCTGAACCAGCTGGTGCCAACTGACTATGCGGTCCGTCTGGTATCGCTCATCTTGGCTACGGGAAGGATGACGCTGAGGGCCTGGGTTGATCACCTTGGTTCGCTTTGTGTCGGAACGACACCGCAGGCGCAGGGCCTGTTTGCACAATGGATCGACAAAGCCGTCGCGATGGCAAGTGACGACGCTGCCGACCTTGGTCCCCTGCACACGCCGACGAATGTGGTTCATACAATTGTTGATCTTGTCTGGGAGCCTTCGGCAGTAACCATCCTTGATCCGGCCTGCGGCACCGGCGCATTCTTGGCCTCAGCATTTTCTCGAACGCAGAAGGGTGACGATCACAGTCGCCCTCATCTGGTTGGGGTTGAAATCAACGCTGATTTGGCCGCTGTCGCCACCCTACGACTTTCCCTTCTGGGCGCGTTTGATCCGACGGTGATTTCTGGTGCCCGGCAGCCGGGCAGCGGCGAGAAGTTCGACCTTATCCTGTCCTCGCCCCCTTTTGGCATGAACATGTCCAAGGCGGAACTCGACGCCTTGAACTTGCAGGATGCCTTCAGGGATTTGTCCAGACTGAGCGCTGAGTCGGCCTTTGTTGCCTATGCGGCAGACCGGCTCACGCCTCATGGACGCGCTGCCCTGCTGATCCCACCGGGCTTTCTGTATCGGGAGGATGACGGAAAGGTCCGCCGCGAACTGGCGTCGCGGCACCAGGTGGCGGGCGTGGTTATGCTGCCGAAGGGCGTGCTGGCACCGGCGACGAAACTGGCACCTGCGGTCATCCTGCTTCGCGGGCGCGCGGCCAATGCGGATCAGAAGACCGTCTTCGTTGATGCCACGCATCTTGGCCGCAAGGAACGGCGCCGTCATGTGCTGGACGATGGTGATCGTGCGGCCATCGCCGAAACGGTGAAGACAGGACGGCCTGCGTCTAACCAGATCAAGGTCACCCTTGTCGATGATCGCCGATTGCGGGATGAGCGCTATGACCTGCGTCCCGAGACCTACCTGCGTGAGCAGGCAGAACAGGTGCATCGCCGTCCGCTTACCGAACGAATGGCAGAGGTCGCCGACCTGGAGACACGGTACGCCGATCTGGCCCGCACCACCGATGACCTGATCCGCCGTCTTTCCGGTCCGGGTGCTGTGTAGGGCTGGTCAGTGCAATTGATTGCACATCACACTCGATCACCCTTGTGACAGCAGCCTATGGCATATTACCATTCTTGGCTGCATTGCCCGGTGTGTAAACCACAATAACGCAAACGGTTTGGAGAGCGCCCCTTGGTCTCGGTCTTCTTCTCATATTCCCATGCTGACGAGGCGCTACGCGACCAGTTGGAAAAGCAGCTTTCCATGCTGAAGCGCCAGGGGGTGATTTCTGTCTGGCATGATCGGCGCATCATGGCCGGACAGGAGATTGACCACGCCATCAGCGACAATCTGGAGACAGCCGACATCATCCTGCTGCTGGTCAGCCCGGATTTTCTGGCCTCTGATTATTGCTATGACCGGGAGATGACCCGCGCCATGGAGCGACACGCGGCGGGGATGGCGGTTGTTATCCCGGTGATCCTGCGTGCCTGCGATTGGCACCACGCCCCGTTTGGAAAGCTGTTGGCCACGCCCACGGATGGCAAGCCCATCACGCAATGGCCAGATCGCGATCAAGCCTTTCTGGAGGTGGCGCGTGCCATTCGCGGGGCGGCGGAAATGCTGAGGCCGAAGCAACCGACGGTGCGCCCCGCCGTGCCCCCCGTGCCACCGCCCCTGTCAATTATGCCGAACCATGCCCCGCGCTCCAGTAATCTGCGGGTGACGAAGCAATTCACGGAGCGGGATAAGGACGCCTTCCGTGTCGAGACGTTTGACTATATCGCCCGCTATTTTGAGAACTCGCTCAACGAATTATCCGCCCGTAATCCGGGTATTGACGGCAATTTCCGAAGGATTGATGCCAACCAGTTCACGTCGGTCATCTATCGTGACGGGCGCGCCGTTGCGCGCTGTTCCATCTTCATGGGGACGCGCGGCTTCGGTGGTGGCATCGCCTATGCGAACAATGATTCCGGGGCCGGCAATTCGTTCAACGAGAGCCTGACGGTGGAACATGACGACCAGTCATTGTTCCTGAAGTCCTTGGGTATGAGCATGCGGGGAACCGCCGACCAGAAGCTGAGCCAGGAGGGGGCGGCGGAACTGTACTGGGCCATGTTCATTGATCCGCTGCAAAGGGGAGTGCGTTGACATGACGATGCTGGAAGGGGCGGAGTTTTTCTCTGGAAGTCTGGACGACGTAAACGGGCTGTGCCTGGTCATGCCGCGTGATCAACATGAGGAATTCATCCTTGCGGTGCCCGGCAACCCACGTACAGCAATTTACTTGGACGGCGAAACTAAGTTTCAAGGTTTCACTTATACCTCAAACGATGACTGGCAAGGCCTCATAATTCCTGGTGTCCGAATTGAGGTAGACGTTACCAGCACTTTCAATGCTGATTCAGGAAGAGCGCCTCTCGGAGCTGTTATCCGTCGCGTGGACTACCTTGCCGTGGCCGTGCTTCTCAAGCAGTCGGGCGTATTTGGTCGCCAAATAAACGTGCCGGTGGCATCGGGATTACAGCCTTGCGCGCAGGGATGCGCCGTCGGCTTCCGCAAATGGCAGATCGTACTGGGCGAAGGGCAAGCCAAGCGGGTCCTGCGGAAGATCGACATAGACGCGGTAAACTCATAGTCCCGCCGGAAAGCGTGCTTCACCACTATCACCACCCCCCTTGCACGCCCAACCGGTTGCGCGCCATAGTCCGCCGTCCGTCAGACAGGAGCCTTTGCCCGTGCCCGCCGATTTGCGTGAGATTGACCAGACCCTGTGGAAAGCCGCTGACAAGCTGCGGGCCGATGCGGGGTTGAAGCCGTCGGATTATGCCTATCCGGTGCTGGGCTTGCTGTTCCTGCGTTATGCCGAATCCCGCTTCAACGAGATGGCGCGGACCCTGAAGCCCGCCGCCGGGTCGCGGCGCAGCATCGGGCCGGCGGATTTCATCAGCCGGGGCGTGATCTATCTGCCGGAGGATGCGCGCTATTCCCGGCTGATCGCCCTGCCGGAGGCGGATAATCTGGGCAAGGCGCTGAATGAGGCCATGACGGCCATCGAACGCGACAACAGCTATCTGGCCGATGTGCTGCCCAAAACCTATCAGGGCCTGCCGAAGGAAACGCTGCGCGAACTGCTGAAGCTGCTGCACCCGCTGGATATTGCCGGTGACGCCTTTGGTCAGGTCTATGAATATTTCATGGGCGCCTTCGCCATGGAGACGATGCAGAAGGGCGGGGAATTCTACACGCCGTCCAGCATCGTCAAGCTGATCGTGGAGATCATCGAGCCCTATCATGGTCGTATCCTGGACCCGGCCTGCGGGTCGGGCGGCATGTTCGTGCATTCGGCGGATTTCGTGAAGGCGCATGAACGCTCGCCGCAGAAGGAACTGTCGATCTATGGCGTGGAGCTGTACCGCGACACGCTGCGCCTGGCCCGCATGAACCTGGCCGTGCATGGGCTGACGGGGGAGTTGGCGGAAGCCAACAGCATGTATGCCGACCCGCACCGGTTGACCGGCCGGTTTGATTTCGTCATGGCCAATCCGCCCTTCAACGTGTCGGGGCTGGACCGTGAACGGCTTCTGGGTGGCGCGGCGCGGTTCCCCTTTGGCGTGCCGACCACGGACAATGCCAATTACCTGTGGATCCAACTGTTCTATTCCGCCCTGAATGACAGGGGCCGCGCCGGCTTTGTCATGGCCAACAGCGCGTCCGACGCGCGGGGGCGGGAGGCGGAAATCCGCCAGCGGCTGGTGGAAAGCGGGGCGGTGGATGTGATGGTCGCCGTTGGCACCAATTTCTTCTACACCGTCACCCTGCCGGTGACGCTCTGGTTCTTTGACAAGGGCAAGGTGGGGACCGACCGGGAGGATCAGGTCCTGTTCATCGATGCCCGCCACACCTATCGCCAGATCGACCGGGCACACCGGGATTTTGAGGGCTGGCAGGTGGAATTCCTGGCCAATATCGCCCGCCTGTGGCGCGGTGAGCTGTGCGAGGCCCTGCGCGGCAGTGCGGCTGCCCTGCGGGACCATTTCCCCGATGGCCGGTATCGTGACGTGCCGGGCCTGTGCAAACTGGCCAGCCGGGCGGAGATCGCCGCCCAGGGCTGGAGCCTGAACCCCGGCCGCTATGTCGGCGTCGCCGCCGGGGCCAAGGAAGAGGTGGATTTCAAGGAACGGCTGGAAGCGTTGCAGGAGGAACTGGAGGTTCTGAATACCGAGGCGGCGGGGCTGCAGGCGAAGATCGCGGCGAACGTGGCTGAGTTGTTGGGGGCATGATGTCAACTTGGCCAACTGTATTTGTCCGTGAACTGGTTCAGGCTGACGAGGCAGCAATTAAGACTGGCCCATTTGGCACGCAGTTGAAGGCGGCAGAGTATGTCGAGCATGGCGTCCCCGTTATTAACGTCCGAAACATTGGCTTCGGCACTATTCGAGATGAAAAACTGGAGTTTATTGATGATACCACGGCAAATAGACTGAACAGTCATCGGCTTCGATCCAATGATATCGTTTTCGGTCGTAAAGGGGCTGTCGAACGCCATGTCTTGATCGGACCAAACCAGAATGGCTGGATTCAAGGCTCGGACTGCCTTCGGCTGCGTCTAAACCCTGGCCGTATCATTCCCAGATTCGCCTCTTACTGTTTGCTTTTGGACCATCATAAATCGTGGATTATGGGGCAGGCGTCGCATGGCGCTACGATGCCCACGCTTAATCAGGACATCATCGAGCGGATTGAGTTGCCTCAGCCACCGCCATCCACCCAAAGACGCATCGTCTCGATCCTCTCCGCCTACGACGACCTGATCGAAAACAACACGCGACGGATTGCGATTTTGGAGGAGATGGCGCGGCGGTTGTTTGAGGAAATCCAATCAGAATCCGCGCCGAGTTCTGAAACGATGACGCTGGGTGAAATTGCCGACAGGGTCGGCGGTCTGGTCAAAACCGGACCCTTTGGCAGCCAGTTGCATGAATCCGACTACACCCAAGAAGGCATCCCGGTTGTTATGCCAAAGGACATCATCGGTGGTCGGGTGTCGACAATGTCGATAGCGCGTATCGATGAGGACACCACCAAACGGCTGAACCATCATCAGTTGCTTGAAGGTGATATTGTCTATGGTCGGCGTGGTGACATCGGACGCAGAGCCCTGATCCGCCGCCGTCAGGTTGGCTATTTATGCGGTACAGGATGTTTGCGAATATCGGTTCACGGCGATGTTATCGCGCCGAGGTATCTATTCGCCTATCTTGGTCTTCCGGAGGTCATCGCAGAGATTGCGGGGAAAGCAGTTGGCGCTACGATGCCCAACTTGAACACCTCGATTTTGCGGGGTGTGCAGATTCAAGTGCCTCCCATGAAGGCACAGAAACGGTATGTGGAAGCCGCCGCTGATCTGGACGATCTCGCGGAGACCTTGCTTGAGGCGAACCAACGCCTCCGCGCCGCCCGCGACCTGCTGCTGCCCAAGCTGATCTCCGGGGAGATCGACGTTTCGCGCGCGCCGTTACCGGTGGAGATCGCCGCCGAATGACGCCGCCGCCCCGGTTGCCAGCCATGGATTACGTGCAGCCCGACCGGCTTCATGCCGGGTTGGGGGAGGGTGATCTGGTCGAGGATGCGGCGCTGGACCTGTTCACCGGCCTGGGCTGGCAGACGGCCAATCTGTTCGAGGAACGGTTCGGCCCCGACGGGACGATGGGCCGCCGGGGGCGGCGGGATGTGGTGCTGCCCAAGCCGTTGATGGCGGCCCTTGCACGGTTGAATCCGGGGCTGGACCCGGCGGCGTGGGAGCTGGCGGCGGCGGAACTGACGCGTGACCGGTCCGCCATGGACCCGGTGGCCGCCAACCGCGAGGTCTGGCGCCTGCTGCGCGACGGCGTGCCCGTGCGCACCCGCGGCCCGCAGGGGGAGATGGTGGATGAGTTGGTGCGCCTGATCGACTGGCGCTGCCCCACCGCCAACGAATTCCTGCTGGCCCGACAGGTCTGGTTTGCCAGTGACCTGTGGGAACGGCGGGCCGATCTGGTCGGCTTCGTCAACGGCATTCCGTTGTTGTTTGCGGAGTTGAAGGGGCTGGGACGGCCCCTGCGCGCGGCGTTTGATGAGAATTTGCGCGATTACCGCGACACGATCCCGCGCCTGTTCGATTTCAATGGCATCACCCTGCTATCCAACGGGATGGAGGCGGTGATCGGTGCCAGCCATGGCGAATTCGGCCATTTCAAGCCCTGGAAACGGGTGGCGGATGAGGGGGAGGAACCGCGCCCCGGCCTGGAAACCGCCATCCGTGCGGCCTGTACGCCCGACCGGCTGCTGGACCTGATCGAGAATTTCACGGCGTTTGAGGAGACGCCCGCCGGGCTGGTGAAGAAGATCGCCCAGAACCACCAATATCTGGGCGTCAACAAGGCCGTGGCCCGCCTGATGGCGCTGCGCACCCCCCAGGCGGGAAAGGCGGACCCGCGTGAGGCCGCGCGGCTGGGCGTGTTCTGGCATACGCAGGGCAGCGGCAAAAGCCTGTCCATGCTGTTCTTCACGGAAAAAATCCATCGCACCCTACCGGGCAACTGGACCTTTGTCATCCTGACCGACCGCACGGAACTGGACGACCAGATATCCGCCACCTATGCCGCCGCCGGGGCCGTGAAGAAGGACCTGGAGGCGGTGCAGGCCCATGACCGGGAGCATCTGAAACAGCTTCTGCGCGGGGATGAACGCTATATCTTCACCCTGATTCAGAAATTCTCCACCGCCGGCAAGGGGGAGGTCTATCCGCGCCTGTCCGACCGGTCCGACATCATCGTCATCACCGATGAGGCGCATCGCAGCCAATATGACCAACTGGCCCTGAACCTGCGCCGCGCCCTGCCCAACGCCGCCTTCCTGGGCTTCACCGGCACGCCCTTGATGGAAGGGGACCAGCCGACGCGCGAAGTGTTCGGCGACTATGTCTCCATCTATGATTTCGGGCAGTCGGTGGAGGATGAGGCGACGGTGCCGCTTTATTATGAAAAGCGGGTGCCGGAGGTGCATATCGTCAATGACAGCTTCAAGGAGGAGCTGCAGGACATTATCGACGATGCCGCCCTGGATGAGGATCAGGAACGCCAGCTTGGCCGCTCGCTGGGTACGCTGTACCAGTTGATCACCAACCCCGACCGGCTAGACAAGATCGCCGCCGATCTGGTGCGCCATTTCGCGGGTCGCGGCTATCGCGGCAAGGCCATGGTGGTGGGCATCGACAAGGCCACGGCGGTGCAGATGCATGATCTGGTCCGCAAACATTGGCACGCATTGATCGCGACGGAGGCGGCAAAGCTGGCCCGGGCACCGGCTGACCAGCAGGCCTCCATCGCCGATAATCTGGCCTGGTTGCGGGAAACCGACATGGCGGTGATTGTCAGCCAGGGCCAGAACGAGGTGGCGGAACTGGCCGCGCGCGGGCTGGATATCCGGCCCCATCGCGCCCGGATGCAAGCGGCGGATCTGGACGCGGATTTCAAGAAACCGGATCATCCGCTGCGCCTGGTGTTTGTCTGCGCCATGTGGATCACCGGCTTTGATGTGCCGACCTGTTCGACCATTTATATCGACAAGCCGATGCGCAATCACACGCTGATGCAGACCATCGCGCGCGCCAACCGCCGCGCGCCGGGCAAGGAAGCCGGGCTGATCGTCGATTATGTCGGCGTGTTCGCCAATCTTCAAAAGGCCCTGGCGCTCTATGCCCGGCCCAAACCCGGCGGTGGCGATGACCGCCCGATTGAGGATAAGGCCGCCTTGGTGGCGGTGCTGCGCGACAAGCTGTCGGTCGTCCGCCTGCTGGCATCTGCCGCCGGGGCCGACCTGGACGCCATCTGGACCGCCAGCAAGCTGGACCGGCTGGCACGGGTGAAGGCGGCGGCCGATGCTCTGATCCACCCGGAAAACCGCCGTCAGGCCTTCCTGGCGCAGGCCAGCCTGATCCTACGTCTCTATAAGGCGATCCTGCCCGATGAAACGGCGTCAGACTTCACCCGCGACGTGGCGGCGGTCAGCATCGTGGCCGATACGATCCGGGCCAGCATCCGCCCCGATCCCGCCGAACTGGCCCGCGTGCGCGCGGAGATCGCGGCCCTGATCGAACGGTCCATCGCCGGGATCGATATCGAGGTGCCGGTGCGCGGTACCGACGACCTGGGCGAACTGTTCGATCTTTCAGCCATCGACTTCGAGAAACTGGCCGGCAAACTTTCCGGTGGCAACCGGCGCAGCAAGGCCGAAGCGCTGATCGCCGCCGCGCGCGCCAAGGTGGCGGAGATGGCGGCGGCCAACCCGTCCCGCCGCGATCTGGCCGACAAGCTGGAACAGCTTATCGCCGATTACAACGCCAATACCGTGTCGCTGGATGAACTGTTCGACCGGCTGCTGGACTTCGTGCGCGAACTGGATGAGGAAGCCCGCCGGTCCGCGCGCGAACAGATGAGTGAGGATGAACTGGCCGTGTTCGACCTGCTGGTCAAGCCGGGGCCGACATTGTCGCGGGCGGAAATCGTGCAGGTGAAGCGGGTGGCCCGCGACCTTCTGGCCCGGCTGAAACGGGAGACGGCGATCCTGGACTGGTGGCGCAAACCGTCGATGCGCGATCAGGTGCGCATCGCCATCGAGGAAGAGCTGGACAAGCTGCCCGAAGCCTTCATCCAGGATATCTGGGAGCGAAAGGTCCAGGATACCTTCCGGTTTGTCTATGAACGGCAGCCGACGATGCACTGACCGGGCCGGTTGCTGCCACGCACTGGCCGAGTCTTCCGATCTGCATCTTTCCGTCCCGATTGCGGCGGAGGTGACAGGGAAGGGGTCGATCTTTTCTCGTGCTTCTGCCGAAAGAGCCGGTGGCATCTCTGCCAACGGTTGGCCTTGACCGCCTCCCTTCCGCCCGCAATCACAGCCCCATCCCCGCTGTCCTCCTGTTGGCGTAGAGCCCGCGGTGCCCGCGCCAACCCTGGGGATTTCTAGAAAATTTCCCCTGCCGGAACCACCCCGCCCATGGGGCGGGACCCCGGTTCCGGCATTCCGCGCGGAACAAATTTTCTCCACCCCAGGGTCCTCCACTGCGTTGCGGCCCGTCGCTTCGCTCGGGTGGCGCTGGTCACCTTTGCGGTCTCTGACGCCGGGGACATCGCGGGGATGGTCCCGCGACCGCAGCGTAGGAGACAGATCATGGCCATCACCCTCGGCACCTTCACCAAGCTCGACGACGGCAGCTTCTCGGGCATCCTCAAGACCCTCAACATCACCGCTTCGCTCACCATTGTTCCGGTGACCAAGCTGTCCGACAATGCCCCTGACCACCGCGTCTTTGCCGGCAACGGCCAGCGCTACGAGGTCGGTGCCGGCTGGTCCCAGATCGCCAAATCCAGCGGCGAAACCTACCTGAATCTCAAGCTGGGGGCACCTGAGTTCGGCCGGCAATGGTTGCGTGCCCGCCTCGTCAAGCTGGAACATCCGGCTGACGATGGCACCACCCACATCGCCCTGTGGGAGCCCAGCGAACGCTGATCCCGGGCAATTCAGCCCCGTTCCGGCACCGCCGGGACGGGGCTTTTCGCCTGTTCAGGGGCAAGGGGATCGGAAATCCAGGGGATGGATTTGCGAGCGTCCGCAACCACGCCCCCGTTCGCCATGCTCGCCCCATCTGCGGCGATCCCCGCCGCTGTCACCCGAGGAGCGGTGAGATGGAGGATGAGGTCAATCGGGCGGCAAAAGCCCGCAAAGGCAGCCCGTTTCTCAACACGGCCCAGGCTGCTTTCTATATCGGTCTGTCGCATCGGACCCTGGAAAAGATGCGCCTGACGGGCGGTGGCCCGCGCTTTCGCAAGCACGGACGCTATGTTCGCTACCACATTGATGACCTGGATGCCTGGTCATTGGGGGAGCGGCGCGACAGCACCTCAGACAAAGGGGATGCGTCATGACTTGCGCCCCGATGTCGCAACAGAAATCGCCCGGTCGCCCATCGCGCCGCCGCTTGTCGCGGGCGGCTCGTCGTCGGGCGCTGTGGTTTGCAGGTGTAGCCCTGGCGGCGCTCGGCTTTTCGGTGATGGCTCACCCGGAGCCGATCCTGGTCTGGAACAGCAGCGCCTCGGCCCCCCTCGGGCTCTATCTTGTGCTGCCTGAAACCCGCCTTCGTCCTGGCGATATGGCGCTGATAACACCGCCGGAGAGCATTGCCGACATGGCGGCGCGGCGGGGCTATCTGCCGCGCGGTGTGCCGCTGATCAAGCAGGTGGCGGCCATGGGCGGGGATCATGTCTGCGCCGAAGGTGATGTCATCACCATCAATGGCGATACGGTCGCCGTGCGTCAAAAGGCCGACAGGGCAGGCCGTCCGTTGCCCTGGTGGGAGGGCTGTCGGGTGCTTTCAGCAGGAGAAATCCTGTTCCTGATGCCAGCGGCAGAGTCCCTGGATGGCCGCTATTTCGGTCCGCTGTCGTCGGTGCATGTCATCGGTCGGCTGGTGCCACTATGGCTGCGCTGAAGGCGGTTGGGCTGGCCCTGGCGCTGCTGGCCACGACGGTTGCCGGGGCTGCGGATCATGCTTCTTACGATACCGCGGTGACCGCCGCTGCCCATCGTTTCGACTTGCCGCAGGACTGGATCAGGGCGGTCATCAAAGCGGAAAGCGGCGGCGATGCCAATGCCGTATCGGCCAAGGGCGCGCTGGGCCTGATGCAACTGATGCCGGACACTTGGGCGGAGATGCGCGACCGATATAGCATCCAGAGCGATGTCTTGGACCCTGCCGCCAACATCATGGCGGGCAGCGCGTACCTTGCCGAAATGCGCCACCGCTTCGGCTATCCGGGCCTTTTCGCCGCCTATAATGCCGGGCCCGCGCGTTATGAATCCCACCTCCGCTATGGTGTGCCATTGCCAGCCGAGACCCAGGCCTATCTGGCAAAACTCGACGCCAAACTGGGATTGCCAGCAGGCAGCCCCGGTCGGTTGTTCGTGCCGCTGGACAGCTCTGACAGCCGATTGTTTGCGCCCTTGTCCAAGGCTGGGACCACTGGGCGATAGTCGGTTGAGCAGGGGACTTCATCTCAGTCCGCCCATCGTACCAGCCGGGCAGCGGGACCTGTCAAGGATGCGCGGTCCCCCCCCCAAATGCTAGGCATTTTGGCTCCCCCGCGCCCCGCTTCGCGGTGCCTGCGGCCTCCTTGACCGGCCCCGCTCCGGCTGATGCCAGGCGCTGTCCTCGATGACGGGGATGACAGCGATGGAGGAGATCATGGTGACCGAGACTGCCGCGCCGATCCGTGGAACCGATGCCTATTGGCGTCAACGCCGTCTGGCCTTTGCCCTTATCCAGAACCTGGAGCGGGCCATCCGCATCCGCAATCAGGCACCGATGTATGTCGGATCAGCCGATGATCCCATCGAGAATATCGGGCCATGGGACAGGGTGTGTCAGCTCCAGGACCGCGCCCGTCTGCACCCTTTGGTCCTGGAGACCTTGGCCGCCCAGAAGCGGCTGACGCTTCTGACGGCATAGCGTGGCGGGAGCGGCGTCCATCGGATGCCGCTCCCTTTTCTGGAGGCCTCCGGCATCCCTGATCCGGTCTCTGCGTAAGGCGGGGTAGGGGGTTTTCATCTCGGTCCGCCCATCGTACCAGCCGGGCAGCGGGACCCGTCAAGGATGCGCGGTCCCCCCAAAATGCTGCGCATTTTGGTTCCCCCGCGCCCCGCTTTGCGGCGCCTGCGGCGTCCTTGACCGGCCCCTCTCCGGCTGGACGGGAACCTCGTCCTCGATCAGGAGGACGCCAGCCAAGGAGGTTCCCATGCCGTTCATTGCAGCGCATCCCCAGGCCTCGATCGACCGTTTCGACGCCCTTGTCGATGACGTCCGGACCGAGTTCGGCAGCGACGGATTGATGGCCAATGTCGAGCGTTTCATCACCGCCGAACGTCCCGAATTCATCTGGGATGGCCGCTTCCAGGAGCATTATCTGGGCGAATGGATGGGCGAAGATGACAGCGCAGAAGGCCTCTACTGCATCCTCATCCTGAGCCATTTCCGCAGCGAGTTCATCGTCGCCAGCTGCGTTGTTGATGGCGATGAACGTCTGCATTCCATGACCCGTCAGCGGGCCTATGCCACGCGCGACGCCGCCGAGAAGGCCTTCCAGAATGCCGCATGTCGATAGGCGGCGCTGATACGGGAGCGGCGGTTCAGGCGGTCGCTCCCTTTCTTTCCAGCATGAGAGCGTCGAAGGGCGTGGATAAGCCGGGTGCTGATCAGGGGCGCTGTAGGGCAAGATAAAACGGTGGCGCCAGCGCCCCCGTAACCCCCTGTCTGCACATCCTTTTTGGGGCCTTGCGGTGGCGCCAGGGCGGCGGGATTGGCACCATCCTGGCACCAACCCCGCCCACAGCCGTTGTACCAGCCTCGGAATCGGAGAGACCGCGATGTTCGGCGATGATCATGATTTCCGCCCCCGTTTGGGTCGCATGCGCAGTGCCTCCGGGCACCGCGGCAAACGCTTCCTGAACCGGGTGCTGGCGGCGACCGTCCTGGCCAGGGGCGGACTGCTGAGTTTCACCCTCCGGTCCGACCGTTTCGATGGCAGCCGCATTGGGCGCGGTGCCGGCGTCGGCCGTGTGCTGGCGTCGCGCGACCAGTTTGCAGCGTTGCGGCAGCGGCGTGTCATCATCAAATCCCGGATCGTCAAACTGGCGGGTAAGGGCATGGCCGGGGCCCGTGCCCATCTGCGCTATATCCAGCGCGATGGTGTCACCCGTGACGGACAGGCGGGCCAGCTCTATGGTGCTGACCAGGATCAGGTAAACGGAAAGGCCTTTCTCGACCGCGCCGACAGGGACCGCCACCAGTTCCGCTTCATCTTCTCGGCGGAAGATGGCGACCAGTATGACGATCTGAAACCTCTGGTCCGTCGCCTGATGGCGCAGATGGAACAGGACCTGGACACGCGGCTCGATTGGGTCGCGGTCGATCACCACAACACGGGCCACCCGCACAGCCACATCATCCTGCGTGGCAAGGATGATCGTGGCAAAGACCTGATCATCGCGCGGGAATATCTGTCCCAGGGCATGCGCGAACGCGCCGCCGAGATCGTCAGCCTGGATCTGGGTCCCCGCACCGACCTGGAGGTCCAGGAAAAGCTGCGCCGGGAGGTGGAACAGGAACGGCTCACCAGCCTGGACCGGCGTCTGCTGCGGGACCGGGGGCCGGATCAGCTCGTGTCGGGCAGTGACCAGGACCCGTTTGAGCAAGCCCTTCGCACGGGCCGTCTGCGCAAGCTGGAGCGGTTGGGCTTGGCCGAGGACCTGGGCGCGGGCCAATGGCGGCTCGACCCTGACCTGGAAGCCACCCTGCGCCGCATGGGCGAGCGCGGCGATATCATCAAGACCCTGCATCGGGAACTGGACGCGCAGAACCTGACCCGTGCGCCGAATGATCTGCTTATCCATGATCCCGGTGCCGCCAACGCTCCGCCCATCACCGGCCGTGTCATCGCGCGTGGTCTGTCGGACGAGGTGAATGACCGACACTATCTGATCATCGACGCCACCGATGGCCGCACCCACTATGTCGATATCGGCAAGGGCGACGCCACGGAGCCAACGCCGGTCGGCAGCATCCTGCGCGTGGAGCCCCGCGCTACAGACCCACGCCCGATGGATAGCCGCATTATGGACATCGCAGCAGCCAATAATGGCCGATACAGCGCCGACATCCACCTGCGCCACGATCCCACGGCCAGTGAGGCCTTTGCCGAAACGCACGTCCGGCGGCTGGAGGCAATGCGCAGACTGACGAACACCGTCGCCCGCGAACCGAACGGCACCTGGATCATCCAAGCCGACCATCTGGACCGCGTCGCTGAGTATGAGCGTACCCAGGCCCGGTTCAACCCGGTCACCGTCCGGGTTCTTTCCACCCTACCACTTGAACAGCAGATCACCACCGACGGCGCCACCTGGCTGGACCGCGAGTTGGTCGCCAGCAACCCAGCGCCGCTGCGCGATGCTGGTTTCGGTCGTGAGGTGCGAGACGCCCAAGACCGTCGGCGGCAATGGCTGATGGTCGAGGATCTGGCCCGCGAGGAACAAGGCCGAACCTTTTACCGTTCCGACCTGCTGACAACTCTGCGGCGGCGGGAACTGCTGCGGGTTGCCGGCCAACTATCCGACGAGTTGGGCTTGCCCTATGCCAGTGTCTCCCGTGGCCAACCCGTCGAGGGCACCTACCGCCGGACGGTGACCCTTGCCAGCGCGAAGCTGGCCCTGATCGAACGTAGCCGTGACTTCACCTTGGTGCCCTGGCGACCCGTGTTGGACAGGCATATCGGGCAGCCCGTGTCGGGGATCGTCAGCGGCGATGGCGTGACCTGGAACTTCGGGCGGCAGCGCGGCGGCCCGGCGATTGAGTGAGGATCAACCTCACGCAGGTATTCATCATTTTCTGGAATTTGCATATAGCAGGCATATGCTCAAAAGTTTATAAAAGGCACATAAAATAGTGATTTACGACTGCCTGAACGATATGGGCTTCGAGAATGTCCCAAAGCGTGCAGGACTGCATAATACGAATATGGACTGAGTTCGGTGAATATGATCGCGCATCAAAAGCGGTCGTCGGGACCGGCTTTCTGGTGAAGGGGGCCGATGGGCAGGCTTATGCCATTACCTGTGCCCATGTGGTGAATGCGGCGCTGGGGCTAGACCAACAACAGGCCGACCATCCGGAGAATGCTACCATCCGGGCCGATATGCCGGGGCGGGGGGTGATAATCCTGACCCTGTTGGCCTGGTTCCCGCCAACCGACATATCAGCCGCACAGGATCATGATGGTGTGGCGGATATCGCCATTCTGAGGCCGGTGGCAGAGGGGCTGAACCTGCCCGAATCCCTGCCACCCCTACGGGTGGAGCCACCGCGACAGGTGGTGCCGCTGAACGCCAATGTTCCGTTCCACACCTTCGGCTATATGGTCTCTCAAAACGGTCTGGCTGCCGATGGGCAGTTAAAGGCGACCGATCATCGCCACTGGTTCGTGGCCTATGGCCATGACGGGGTACAGCCCTTTATTGAGGAGGGGTTGAGCGGTGCCCCGGCCTTTTCCCGTGATGGGCGGCAGATTCTGGGCATGGTTGTGCAAAGGCTGGCGCGGGAGCTGCGGCAGGGCTTTGTCATTCCCGGCCATGCCCTGGCCAAGGCATGGCCGTTATTGACCACCCCCTATCCGGGTCTGTCGGCCTTTGACCAGCGCAACGCACATCTATTCTTTGGCCGTGGTCGCGCACCGAAGATCGGCAGCGATCCATCGGGCAAGATAAAGGAAATCTTGGACCGGCTTGCCAAGCAACGGTTGATGGCCATTGTCGGCACATCGGGCAGCGGCAAATCATCCCTGGTCAAGGCGGGCATTGCCGAAGATTACCGGCGGCGCGGCTGGGCCTTGTTCACCTTCCGCCCCACCGACACCGAAAGCCAGGATATCGCTGGTCAGATCAAACAAAGATTGGTCGAGATGGGGCAGGGGGAAGATGCCAGCAGCGGCACCCTGTTCATCATTGATCAGTTTGAGGAGTTTTTTCCGGGGCAGGAGATACGGGGCAATATCGGCACCGGTCAACCCGACCGCGCCCAGCACCTGACGGCACAGCGCACAAAGGTGTTGTCGCTGCTGCTATCGGCGGTGACGCGCCCGGATGTGCATTGCCTGCTGACGGCGCGCCTGGACCTGTTGGAAACCATGGTGACGGCGGATGAAACCGTGGCCCGCCTGTTCACCGACCCCTATCCCAGCTTCATGCTGACGGCGATGAGCGTGCCGGAGGTGCGCGAAGCGATTGAGGGGCCGGCCCGGCTGTTCGGGGTGGAAACCGACAGCTATTTCGCCGGAACCCTGGCGGTGGAGGCCACGCGCGGCGCGGGTCGCCTGCCGCTGTTGCAGGAGGCGTTGCGCCAATGCTGGCGCCGGCTGGAACGGGTGGGCACGCAATGGCGGCTGCGCCAGCCGCCCGATCTGGCTGATGGCGACCCGGCCCGGTTGCTGGAGGATGCGCTGCGCCGTGCCCTGGATATTGACCGCGCGCTGCTGTCGCTGGTGCGGCTGGTGGATGACCGGCCCCTGCGCCGACGGCTGCCCTTGTCCGAACTGACCAGCGAGCGCGACCGCCGCCTGCTGGAGGATCTGGCGCGCGAGCGCATTGCGGTGGTGGAGGGGGAGGGCAGCGCCAGAACCGTGGAACTGCTGCATGAATCCCTGATGTCCGGGTGGCAAAAGCTGGCCGACCTGATCGCCCAGCACCGGCATTTCTTGTCCTGGCGCGACCGTTTCGACCGCGAATTTGCCGCATGGCAGCAGGGCGGACGGGAAGGGCGCGACCTGTTGCGCCGCCATGATCTGGAGCAGGCCAGGGAATGGCAGGCAATCAAAGCCGGGATCTATATTCCCCCCACCCCGGACCAGGAAGCCTTTATCCAGGCCAGCTGGGAGCAGGTGGAACAGGAGGATCAGCGGATCGCGGCAGAGTTGTGGGAGAAGGAGGAACAGAACCGCAGGCTGCTGGAACAGCAGCAGATGCTGGCGGATCAGAATAACATACTGGTCGTGCAGCAGCAAAAAGTGGAAGAGCAGAACAACGTACTGACAGAGCAGCAACAAAAGCTGGAAGAGCAGAACCTGACGCTGACAGAACAACAGGAGAGTCTTAAAAAGCAGAACAGTCGTACCAAGCGCTGGTTGGGTATCGCCATGGTATTGTTGGCACTTGCCATAGCTGCTAGCATCACCGGGTACTGGCTGTTCCAGGAGGCTCAACGTCAGGAATCCCGCGTTCTCGCCGCCTTCTCCCGGCAGGAAAACGACCGGGGTGACCATATGTCGGCTATGCTGCTGGCATTGGAGGCCCTGCCCAACCCCGGCCTGAGCCTGTTGAACCGCCCCGTGACCGCCGAGGCTGAGGCTGCCCTGCGCCAGGCCTGGATGCAAAATCGGGAAATCAAGACGCTGGTGGGGCATGAGGGGGCGGTCATAGAGGCCGCTTTCAGCCCTGATGGCAAACGGGTTAGCACGGCCTCAGTAGACGGGACTGTACGGGTCTGGGACCTGTCGCGGCACACATCAACTGCAACCATCCTGAAAGGGCATGCGGAGTGGGTCACGGTCTCCCGTTTCGGTGCCGGTGACAGATTAGAAACGGCCAACTTCAGTCCCGATGGCGGCAAGGTCATCACCAGCACTGCCGACGGGGCTACGCAGGTCTGGGACCTATCGGCACCAACACCAACCGCAACCATCCTGCAAGAGCATTTTGATAGAGTCATCGCCGCCAGTTTCAGCACCGATGGTAAACGGGTCGTCACCGCCTCTGGCGACAATACCGCGCGCGTTTGGGACCTGTCGGCACCAACACCAACCGCAACCATCCTGAAAGGGCATACCGGCTGGGTCAATGCCGCCAGTTTCAGCCCCGATGGCAAACAGGTCGTCACTGCCTCTAACGACAGCACCGCGCGCGTCTGGGATCTGTCGGAACAATACCCAACCGCAACCATACTGCAATGGGGTATAAGCCCCGTCACTACCGCCAGTTTCAGTCCCGATGGCAGACAGGTCGTTACCACCTCCTCCGGCAATACCGCGCAACTCTGGGACATGTCGAGCCCCGAACCAACCCTAACAATCCTGGAAGGGCATACCGGCGGGATCAGCGCCGCCAGTTTCAACACTGATGGCAAACGAGTCCTCACCGCCTCTCTCGACAATACCGTGCGCGTCTGGGACCTGTCGTCACAAAATCCGACCGCAACCATCCTGCAAGGGCATACAGGCCCCGTCAATGCCGCCAGTTTCAGCAGCGATGGCAAACGGGTCCTCACCGCCTCTTCCGACAATACCGCGCGCGTCTGGGACCTGTCGGCACAAACACCAACCGCAACCATCCTGCAAGGGCATACAGGCAGGGTCATTGCCGCCACTTTCAGCAGCGATGGCAAACAGGTCATAACCGCCTCTGCCGACAACACCGCGCGGGTCTGGGACCTGTCGGCACAAAACCCAACCGCAACCACCCTGCAAGAGCATACAGACATAGTCTATGCCGCCAGTTTCAGCCCCGATAGCAAACGGGTCGTCACCGCCTCTGCCGACAATACCGCCCGCGTCTGGGACCTGTCGGGACCCGCGCCAACACTATCAATCCTGCAAGGGCATACAGGCGGCGTCAACGCTGCCAGATTTAGCCCCGATGGCGAACGGGTCCTCACCGCCTCTGCCGACGATACCGCGCGCGTCTGGGACCTGTCGGGCCCAACACCAACCGCAACCATCCTGAAAGGGCATACAGGCACCGTCAGGGCCGCCAGTTTTAGCACCGATGGCAATCGGGTCGTAACCACCTCTGACGACAATACCGCCCGCGTCTGGGACCTGTCAGAGCCCACGCCAACATCGACAATCCTGGAAATGGATTTTGACACCGTCTGTGACGCCAGTTTCAGCGCCGATGGCAATAGGGTCATAACCGCCAATATCTACAACACCGCGCAGGTCTGGGACCTGTCGGCACAAACCTTAACTGCAACTATCCTAAAAGGGCATACAGGCGAAGTCACCGCCGCCAGTTTCAGCCCCGATAGCAAACGGGCTATCACCGCCTCTGAAGACAACACCGCGCGCGTCTGGGACCTGTCGGCACAAACCCCAACCGCAACCATCCTGCAAGGGCATACCGGCGGGGTCAATGCCGCCAGTTTCAGCCCCGATGGCAATCGGGTCGTCACCGCGTCTTCCGACAAGACCGCGCGGGTCTGGGACCTGTCGGCACAAACCCCAACCAAAACCATCCTGCAAGGGCATACCTACTTCGTCAATGCCGCCAGTTTCAGCCCCGATGGCAAACGGGTTGTCACCGCATCTTTCGACCAGACCGCGCGGGTCTGGGACCTGTCGGCACAAACCCCAACCGCAACCATCCTGAAAGGGCATACAGACTGGGTCAGGGCCGCCAGTTTCAGCCCCGATGGCAAACAGGTCGTCACCGCCTCTAACGACGGCACCGTCCTGATCCACCCCTATCCCGATATTGACACACTGATCCGCGATGCGCGCAAGCAACTCACCCGCTGCCTTACCCGCGCGCAATGGCAGCAGTTCGGTGTCGCCACCACCCAGGGCGACCGGGATGCCATACCCATGCCCGACGCCCAGGGCCAATGCCCGCGTAACCCCCGCTGACCAGGAGCAATCCCCATGCCCACCCGCCTCGTCCCCTATGACCTGTCCGATGGCACCCAGATCGTTGTAGAGGAGGAATATGTCGATCGCGGCGGCATGGTTGCCAACCCCGTGACGGGGCTGGCGGCCAAGGCGAAGAAGGGGTTTGAGGAGACGTTGGCGGCCATTCGGCCCACCGTCGCCGCCGTGATGGATCAATTATCCGGGATCGCCGAACAGCCGGATCAAATTACCCTGGAACTGGGTTTCGCGCTGAAGGGGGAGGTGGGGGCCGTGTTGACCAAGGCCGCGACGGAGGGGACGATCAAGCTCACCCTGACCTGGAAACCCACCCAATCCGCTCCCGGCCCTACATGAGTCGTCGCAGCGTACAAATAGCAGTCTGGCGTATGTAAGGGACGTAGTCTCTTCGGCTCAGGTCTTGTCACCCTCCGTTGACCGCTTTGTCGTCCACGGAGGCCCCAATGACCCCCACTAAATTGCTGATCGGCCAGATCCTGGTCGTTTTCGCCATCGTTATCCTGGGCGTATGGGCTGCGACGCAATGGGCGGCTGCCATGTTGGGCTATCAGGCACAGCTCGGTCCTGCCTGGACCGTTATCGTTGGCTGGCGCGTTTACCGCCCCTGGCAATTGTTTGAGTGGTGGTACTGGTACGAGGCCTATGCGCCGCATGTCTTTGACAAGGCCGGCATGCTGGCCGGGGCCAGCGGCTTCATGGGCTGTGCTGCTGCCATCATCGGGTCACTGTGGCGCGCCCGGCAGACGAGGTTGGTTACGACCTATGGTTCCTCGCGCTGGGCAACTCGCCGGGAGGTGGAGGGGGCGGGGCTGTTTCGGTCGGCGGGGGTCTTTCTGGGGCGGTTGGGGCGCCGGTACCTGCGGCATGATGGGCCGGAACATGTGATGGCCTTTGCGCCCACCCGGTCGGGCAAGGGCGTAGGGCTGGTGGTGCCGACGCTGCTGTCCTGGACGGGATCGGCGGTGATCCATGACATCAAGGGCGAGAACTGGCAGTTGACGGCCGGTTGGCGGGCGCGCTTCTCACACAGCCTGCTGTTCAACCCAACCGATCCGCGCTCGGCCCGTTACAATCCGCTGCTGGAGGTGCGCAAGGGGCCGGATGAGGTCCGTGATGTGCAGAACATCGCCGATATCCTGGTCGATCCCGAGGGAGCCCTGGAACGTCGGAACCATTGGGAGAAAACCTCCCACAGCCTGCTGGTCGGCGCCATCCTGCATGTGCTGTATGCCGAGGAGGACAAAACCCTGGCCCGTGTGGCCACCTTCCTGTCCGACCCCAGGCGGAGCTTTGCCCACACCCCTGCGCCGGATGATGGCGACCAACCATCTGGGCACGCCCGATAACCCCATTGTCCATCCCGTTGTCGCGTCAGCGGCACGGGAGGTGCTGAACAAGTCGGAGAATGAGCGGTCAGGCGTGCTGTCCACCGCCATGTCGTTCCTGGGCCTTTACCGTGATCCGACCGTGGCGGCTACGACGGCGGCCTGTGACTGGCGGATTGCCGATCTGGTGGATGCGCCACGACCGGTGTCGCTGTACCTTGTGATCCCGCCATCGGACATTTCCCGCACCAAGCCGCTGGTGCGCTTGGTGCTGAACCAGATCGGGCGACGGCTGACCGAGCGGCTGGAGGGCGACCCCGCCAAGCGGCGGCGGCACCAGTTGCTGATGATGCTGGACGAGTTCCCGGCCCTGGGGCGGTTGGACTTCTTTGAAACGGCGCTGGCCTTCATGGCGGGCTATGGCATCCGCGCCTACCTGATTGCCCAGAGCCTCAACCAGATCTCCAAGGCCTATGGCGAGAACAACGCCATCCTGGATAATTGCCATGTCCGCATCGCCTTCAGCAGCAATGACGAGCGGACGGCTAAACGCATCTCGGACGCGCTGGGCACAGCGACAGAATTGCGGGCGCAACGCAACTATGCCGGCCACCGGCTGGCCCCCTGGCTCTCCCATGTCATGGTCAGCCGACAGGAAACAGCCCGGCCTCTGTTGACACCCGGCGAGGTGATGCAGTTGCCGCCGACGGATCAGCTGGTGTTGGTCTCCGGCCTCTCCCCGATCCGCGCCCGCAAGCTGCGCTATTACGAGGATCGGAACTTCACGGAACGGGTGTTGCCGGCACCAGCCCTTTCGGATGGTCCTTATGCCGATCGCCCCCCACCCAGATCCGATGATTGGGGTGGACAGGTGCGCGGCATGGATCAGCGTCTGGCTGAGGAGGATGACGGTACCGCGTTGGATGAACTGACGGAGGGCGGTCTACAGCAGCAGCGTCATCCGGGGCTGCCGGCGGAGGGTATGGTCAGGCCGGTCGACCCTGACGGTGCTGACCTGTTCGGGTCTGCCGATGACGAGACGGATGTGGCGGCGGACAAACGCGCCATGGACCGTTTGTCGAATGTCGCTCGTGCCCATGCGATCAATGAGGGATCGCGCGACGATCTGCTGCCCAACTTCTGACAGAGCTGGATGGGCGATGCCCGCTGGGTGGGGCATCGCCATCAGGATCAACCGTTCAGCACATCTTTCAGCGCCTTGGCCGGGGAGAACTTGGCCTTGGTCTGGGCGGCGATGGTGGTGGGTGCCCCGGTCTGCGGGTTGCGGCCCTGACGCTCCGGCACCTGCTGCGCCGTGAACCTGCCAAAGCCCGCCAGATTGATCTCCTTGCCATCCTTCAGGCCGGCGGCAATGGCGCCCAGGATACGCTCGACGGCTTCCTTGCCGCTGACCTTGGTGCTGCCCGTGACCTCAGCCACGATGGCGGCCAGGTCGTCCTTGCTGATCTTTTCCGTCATCTCTCATCCCGTTCTGCATTACCGGCACCAACAGCGTGCCCGATTTCCAAGCCTTTACCCTGAATGATCGGCGTCTGACCAGTTACCTGGATGGACAGGGGCACAGTCGGTTCTGGTGCAGATCGCGCAAGGGCGTAGGTAACGGCCATAAGAGATTTCGCCGCTCTGTCCCACGCTTGGCACCAACATTTCTGCTGTTGGAGCCGGGCCATGAAACCCCGCCATCACCTTTACCTCGATGATGAATTGTCGACCCAGTTGGAGGCTCTGGCCGCCAAGCCGGGTACGACCAAATCCGCCATCGTGTCCGATGCGCTGCGCCAATATCTGACCCGGCGGGGGGCCAGTGGCATCGAGGAGGCCCTGCGCATCCGGCTGGACCGGCAGGGGCGGCAGTTGGAGCGGATCGAACGGGATGTGCAGGTGCTGCTGGAAAGCCTGGCGCTCTATGTCCGCTATCAACTGACCGTTACGGCCCCGGTTCCTGAACCCGACCGGGCCGCCCACGCCGTGGGCAAGGAGCGGTTCCAGAAATTCATTGATCAGGTGGGCCGCCAGATGGCCGCGCCCACCCGCACCCTGTCCGCCAGCCGGGAGGGCGCAGCATGAGCCCCCGGCGCGAGGCGGACGAACGCCGCCATTCCATGCTGCGCACGGCCCTGGGGCCGGATATCGCCGCCGCCCTGGATGATCCGACCGTGACCGAGGTGATGGTCAATCCCGACGGGATGCTGCGGCTGGAAAGAGCCGGGCAGGGCATTGCCGCCACCGGCATGCAGGTGCCGCCCGAGGAGGTCGAAAGGCTGATCCGGCTGGTGGCATCGCATGTCGGTGCTGAAACCCATGCCGACCGGCCCATCCTGTCGGCGGAGCTGCCGACGGGCGAGCGGTTCGAGGGCTTGCTGCCCCCCGTAGTGACCGCACCCTGCTTTGTCATCCGCAAACCGGCGGCGCGTATTCTGACCCTGGTCGACTATGTCAGCGACGGCATCCTGTCGCCGTTGCAGGCCGATGCCCTCCGCCGGGCTGTGCGGGCGCGCCGCAACATCCTGGTGGCGGGCGGCACCGCCTCCGGCAAGACCACGCTGACCAATGCCCTGCTGGCCGAACTGGCCGAGACCTCCGAACGGCTGGTCCTGATTGAGGATACGCGCGAACTGCAATGTGCCGCCCCGGACTGTGTCGCCCTGCGCACGCGGTCGGGCGTGGTCAGCTTGCGCGATCTGGTTCGCTCCACCCTGCGGCTGCGGCCCGACCGGATCATCGTGGGGGAGGTCCGGGGCGGGGAGGCGCTCGACCTGCTCAAGGCCTGGAACACCGGCCATCCCGGCGGCATCGCCACCCTGCATGCCAATTCCGCCCAGGCCGCCCTCTACCGGTTGGAACAGTTGGCGCAGGAGGCGGTGGTCACCGTGCCCCGACGTCTGATCGCCGAGGCGGTGGACCTGATCGTCCATATCCAGTCCCGCGGTGGACAGCGCCGAGTCGATGCCATCGCCCGCACCGATGGGCTCGACGCCCATGGCGATTACCGGATCGTCACTTTGGGTCCGGCCGACCTTCAACAGCTTTGACAGGAGATCATCATGCGACAGTTCCGCGTGTCCCGTCTGCGTTCCCTGGCCTTTGCCGGCATGGCCCTGCTGCTGGCAGCACCGGCCTACGCTGCCGGCTCTGGCATGCCCTGGGAGGATCCCCTCCAGCGCATCCTGGATTCCGTCCAGGGCCCCGTCGCCAAGATCGTGGCGGTAATCATCATCATCACCACCGGCCTGACTCTGGCTTTCGGGGAAACGTCGGGCGGCTTCCGGCGGATGATCCAGATCGTCTTCGGGCTGTCGGTGGCCTTTGCTGCCTCCAGCTTCTTCCTGTCCTTCTTCTCCTTTGGCGGTGGGGCGCTGCTGCCATGAAAGACCTGCCCGAAGGCTTTACCGTGCCGCTGCACCGGGCGCTGACCGAGCCGATCCGGCTCGGCGGTGCCCCGCGCGCGCTGGCCATCCTCAATGGCACCATCGCCGCGGCCATTGGTCTGGGGCTTCAGCAATGGCTGGCGGGTCTGTTGTTGGCGCTCGGCGGGCACAGCTTGGCCGTACTGGTCAGCCGGCGTGATCCCCACATCGCCGCCATCCTGGCCCGCCACCTGCGTCAGGCGGGAGGCTGGTCATGCTGAACCTGCGCGAATATCGCCCCCGGCCCGACCGGCTGGCCGATCATCTGCCTTGGGCCGCCCTGGTCGCCCCCGGTACAGTCTTGAACAAGGATGGCAGCTTCCAGCGCACCCTGCGCTATCGCGGGCCTGACCTGGATTCCGCCACCGAGGCGGAACTGGTCGCGCTGTCGGCGCGCACCAACAATGCCCTGCGACGGCTGGGATCGGGCTGGGCGTTGTTCTTTGAGGCCGAACGGGTGCCGGCGTCAGACTATCCCGACAGTACCTTCCCCGATGTTGCGTCCTGGCTGGTGGATCAGGAACGCCGGGCCGGATTTGAACGGGCGGGCAGCCATTATGAGAGCGTCTACCATCTGACCGTCCTCTATCTGCCGCCGCCAGACAGTCAGGCCCGTGCCAGCAATGCTTTGCTGGATGGCGGGCAGGTCACGGGTGGCCGTCGCGACTGGCGGCGGGAACTGGATCAGTTCCAGCAGGAATTCTTCCGGCTGGCGGGGCTGCTGCAAACCATCCTGCCCGAACAGCATGATCTGGATGATGCCGAGACCCTGACCTATCTGCATGGCTGTATCTCCACCCGGCGGCATCCTGTCGCCGTGCCGGAGGTGCCGCTGTACCTGGACGGGGTGCTGGTCGATACACCGCTATTGGGCGGGCTGGAGCCGATGCTGGGCGACCGGCATCTCCGCGTCCTGTCGGTGCTGGGCTTTCCCAACCAGACAAGCCCTGGCCTGCTGGATGGGCTGAACCATATGAATTTCCCCTATCGCTGGGTCACCCGCTGGATCCCGCTCGACAAGGAGCAGGCCACCCGCGCCCTGAACCGGTTGCGCCGCCACTGGTTCGCCAAGCGCAAATCCATCGGTGCCCTGTTACGCGAGGTGATGACCAATGAGCCCTCGACCCTGTTGGACAGTGATGCCGACAATAAGGCGATGGATGTTGATGCGGCGCTGCAATCGCTTGGGGCCGACCATGTCGCCTATGGTCACCTGACCGCCAGTGTCACGGTCTGGGATACAGACACGCAGGGGGCAGACGACAAGCTGGCCGCTGTCGAGCGGGTGCTGACAGGGCTTGGCTTTACCGTCATTCCCGAGCGGATCAATGCCGTGGAAGCCTGGTTGGGCAGCCTACCCGGCCATGTCTATGCCAATGTCCGCCAGCCGCTTGTTCACAGTCTGAACCTTGTCCATCTGATGCCGCTGTCGGCGACATGGGCAGGGCCTGCCCGCAATGGGCACCTGGATGGTCCGCCTTTGTTCCAGGCAGAGACCAGCGGGGCGACACTGTTCCGCTTTTCCACCCATGTCGGCGATGTCGGCCATATGCTGGTGGTGGGTCCGACGGGTGCCGGCAAATCGGTGCTGCTGTCTCTGATGGCGATGCAGTTCCGCCGCTATCCCGGTGCCCAGGTCTATATCTTCGACAAAGGCAACTCCGCCCGAGCCGCTACCCTGGCTATGGGTGGTCGCCACCATGCGCTAGGCCAGACGGGCGATTTGTCCTTCCAGCCTCTGCGCCGCATCGACGATCCCGACCAGCGGGCCTGGGCCGCAGATTGGATTGTTGGCTTGCTGGAGCATGAGCAGGTCGCCATCACGCCGGAGATCAAGGACCTCGTCTGGTCAGCGTTGAATAGTTTGGCCGGGGCACCGCCAGAGCAGCGCACGCTGACCGGTCTGTCCCTGCTGCTGCAATCCAACCCGCTGAAGGCCGCCCTTCAGCCCTACACGCTTGAAGGGCCGCACGGCGCCTTGCTGGACGCCGCATCGGATGGCTTGGACTTGGCCGCCGTGCAGTGTTTCGAGATGGAGGCGCTGCTGCACCGGACAGGGGCAGTGCTGCCGGTCCTGGCCTATCTTTTCCATCGGCTGGAGGAACGCTTCACGGGCGCGCCCACCCTGCTGATCCTGGATGAGGCTTGGGTCTATCTCGACAATCCCGCCTTTGCCGCCCGTATCCGGGAATGGCTGAAGGTCCTGCGTAAGCGCAACGTGGCGGTGCTGTTCGCAACCCAGTCGCTTGCCGACATTGCCGGGAGTAGCATTGCCCCGGCCCTGATCGAAAGCTGCCCGCAGCGCGTCTTCCTGCCCAATGATCGCGCCATCGAACCGCAGGCCAGGGCTGTCTATGCCGCCTTCGGGCTCAACGACCGCCAGATCAGCCTCATCGCCCAGGCCACGCCCAAGCGGGACTATTACCTGCAATCCAGGCGTGGCAACCGGCTATTCCAACTGGGGCTGGGGCCCGTGGTCAAGGCCTTTTGCGCCGCGTCGGACCCGGCGTCGCAGGCGCTGATCGACAAGGTTCTGGCCGAGGCCGGGCAGGGTGGTTTTGCCGCGCGCTGGCTGCGCGCCAAAGGCTTGGATTGGGCCGCCGACCTTCTGCACCGCTATCCCTGAGGAGACCCGACAATGAACACCAAGCTGTTCGCGGCCCTGGTGGCCGTCACCCTGATCATAAGCAGGGCGGATGCCTTCACCGTCTATGACCCTGCCAACCATGCCCAGAATGTGCTTCAGGCTGCCCGGGCCCTGGAGCAGATCAACAACCAGATACGGACCCTGCAAAATCAGGCCACCATGTTGCTGAACATGGCCCGGCAGCTCCAGCGGCTGGAATACTCGTCGCTGGGTCAGATCACCAGCGCCCTGAACCGGATCGACGGGCTGATGATCCAGGCTGACAGTATCGGCTTTGACCTTGCTGGTAGTGATGCCGCCTGGCAGCGCACCTATCCCGGTACCTACCGCGAGGCCGATGCTGCCAGCCTGGACCGGCAGGCCGACATCCAATGGCACAGCGCCAGGGCCGCCTATCAGCAGACCATGCGGGTTCAGTCCGGCATCGTCACGGCGATCCAGGCCGATGCATCCCTGCTGGCCGATCTCGTCAACCGCAGCCAGGGGGCCGATGGCAGCTTGCAGGCCCAGCAGGCGGGCAACCAGCTCCTCGCCCTGTCCATCAAGCAGCAGATGCAACTGCAAAGCCTGATGGCCGCCCAATACCGTGCCGATGCCGAAACCCAGGCCGCCATTGCCGAGGCCAATGCCATGGCGCGGGAACGCACCCGGCAGTTCCTGGGCGATGGCCGCGCCTATAGCCGCTGAGGGAAACCATCATGGGCGACCTCGGCATCATTGACCGGTTCACGGAAACCTTCATCCTCTATATCGACAGCGGCTTCGGGCTGCTGTCGGGGGACGTCGCCTACCTGACGGCTACCCTGATCACCATCGACATGGTGCTGGCCGGATTGTTCTGGGCGATGGATAGCCATCACGACGTGATGCCGCGCCTGATCCGTAAGGTGCTTTATGTCGGCTTCTTCGCGCTGGTGTTGGGTAATTTCCAGGCGCTGTCGGAGGCTGTTTACAGCTCCTTTGCGCAGCTGGGGTTGCGGGCGGGGAATTCCGGTCTGTCGGCCAGTGACCTGCTGCATCCGGGACAGTTGGCCGCCGTAGGGTTTCAGGCGGCGCATCCGCTGCTGGATCAAGCATGCACCATGCTGGGTTTTCCTGACATCTTCGGCAATGCCCTGAACCTGACCATCCTGGTTCTGGCCTGGTTCTTCGTGGTGATCGCCTTCTTTATCCTGGCGGTGCAGCTCTTTATCACTTTGGTCGAATTCAAGCTGACGTCGCTGGCCGGGTTCGTCCTGGTTCCTTTTGCCCTGTGGAGCAAGACCGCCTTCCTGGCCGAGCGGGTGCTTGGCCATGTCATCTCCTCTGGCATTAAGATCATGGTGCTGGCCGTGATTGTTGGCATCGGCTCCAGTTTCTTTCGAGAATTCACCGAAGCGCTGAATGGCAAGGTCCCAGGCATCAATGAAGCGATGACCATGGTGCTGGCATCCCTGGCGCTGCTGGGGCTGGGCATCTTCGGTCCCGGCATCGCCGCTGGGCTGGTGTCTGGTTCACCCCAACTCGGCGCGGGTGCTGCACTTGGGACCGCCGGGGCCGCCGCTGGAACGGTTTTGCTGGCCGGCGGTGCCGCTGTCGCCGGTGCTCGACTGGCCGGTGGAGCTGGCTTGGCGGCCGTCCGTGCGGGTGCCAGCTTGGGCGGTGCCGCTACAGGTGCCTACCAGTCTGCGCAGGCCGCTGGACAGTCGGGCGTGGGCGGTATGGCCCGTGCCGCCGGAGAGGCCACCCTGCGGAAGGCCAAGGAGGCTGGTCATCGCATCACCGAACCGCTGCGGGAAGCCTTTCAGTCCGGTCGCCAGTCCACCAACCCCGACCCTTCGCCTGACACAGGCGGGGAGGGGGTAGGTGCTGCACCGCCTGCTGCCGCTGACAACGCTCCTGCTTGGGCGCGCAGGCTGCGCGCTGAACAGGCCGCGCGCGCCCGCCGCCACAGCACCGAACAGGCCATCAAGGAAGGGGATCGGTCCGGCGGCGGTGCCGCCCCGTCCCTCGATCAGAAGGATGACTGACCATGTTCAAACGCACCCTGCAACGTTACGGCACCACGCCGGACCCCGTGACGCCCTATCAGAAGGCGGCCCAACTCTGGGACGAGCGGATTGGCAGCGCCCGTGTCCAGGCCCGGAACTGGCGGCTGATGGCTTTCGGGTGCTTGGGGCTGGCCGTTGGGCTGGCGGGCATCGTGGTCTGGCAATCGGGCCAAAGCCGGATCATTCCCTATGTGGTGGAGATCGACCGGCTGGGCGAGGCCCGTGCCGTGGCACCAGCGACCAGCGCCTACCAGCCTACCGACACCCAGGTCGCCTATTATCTGGGGCGCTTCATCAGCAATGTCCGGTCACTCTCCACCGATCCCGTGCTGGTGCGACAGAACTGGTTGTCTGCCTATGATTTTGTGGCCGACCGCGCGGCTCTGTTCCTCAACGAACAGGCCAAGATCAATGATCCCTTCAGCCAGATCGGCACCAACAGCGTCACGGTGCAGGTGACCAGCATCGTCCGCGCGTCTGACCAATCCTTCCAGGTGAAATGGACTGAGCAGCATTTCGAGCGCGGCAGTCTGGTCCGCACTGACCGCTGGACCTCGATCCTGGCGGTCAGCCTGCGGCCCCCCAGCACACCGGAAGCCCTGGCCCGTAACCCTTTGGGTGTCACCATCAGCGCCATTGACTGGTCGCGGGAGTTCGACACCCAACTATCCCCGAGGAACACGCCATGACCAAGCTGATCCTGTCGGTCCTGATGGCCGGGATACTCTCCGCCTGCGCCGGCCAACCCAAACAGCAGCCCGTCATCGCCTATGACAGCAGCAATTTCCAGGCTGCAACGGTTGAACCCGAGGCTCCCCTGCCGGTCCAAATCGTTGAGAAACCCATCCCCTTGCCACTGCCCGGTCAGTTGCAGCCGTTGCCGCCACCGGCCACGGGGGTCACTCCCGACAATCGCCTTCCGACCCAGCGCGTCACGGACGCCAACAAGGCGGCCACCTTGGAGCCCACGCGCAGCGGCTATCTCAACGCCATGCAGGTCTATCCCTATACCGAGGGGGCGCTGTATCGGCTCTATGCCGCCCCGGAACGGGTGACCGACATCGCCCTACAGCCGGGCGAGGCCCTGGTGGCCGTTTCCGCCGGTGACACGGTGCGCTGGGTCATCGGCGACACCAGCAGCGGGGCAGGGGACACCAGCCGTGTGCATGTGCTGGTGAAACCGGTTGCTGCCAGCCTCACCACCAACCTGGTCATCACCACCGACCGCCGCGCCTATCATCTGCTGCTGGAAAGCACTCCACAGACAGCCATGGCCTCGCTGTCCTGGACTTACCCGCAGGACCAGTTGTTGGCGCTGCAACGCCGCAACAGTCAGGCAGCGCCAACGCAGCCGGTCGCCACCGGCCTGTCGCTGGAGAACCTGCATTTCCGTTACGCCATCACCGGTGACAATCCGCCCTGGCGTCCGCAGCGGGTCTTTGACGATGGGGCCAAGGTCTATATCGAGTTCCCCAGCCGCCTGGACCAAGGCGAAGCCCCGCCACTGTTTGTCATCGGCGCCCAGGGTGAGGCGCAGTTGGTGAACTACTGCGTGCGGGGACGCCATTATATCGTGGACCGGCTGTTCGCTGCGGCGGAATTGCGTCTGGGCAGTGAGCCGCAGCAAGTGGTGCGCATCGAACGCACGGAAGGGAGGCCCTCATGACCACGGCGCCTTTCGAGACCAAGCAGCCGCCGGAAAAGCTGGAACTGCGGGCAGCCCCGCGCCGGGCTCTGCGCCTGCGGCGGGGGGTGATCATTGGCGGCAGCGGCATCGCCGCCGGTGCCATCCTGACGCTGACGATGCTGTCGCTCCAGAGCCCGTCCGGTAAACGCGACGCCGAGCGCCAGGAACTGGCCCAGCCGGCTAAACCACCGGCACCGGAAGCGCTGGCCGGATTGCCCACCGACTATAGTCAGGTCAAGCCCGATACGCCGCTGCTGGGGCCACCACTGCCCGGTGATCTGGGCCGCCCCATCCTGGAACAGCAGCGTCGACAGGCGAGCAGCACGCCATGGTCACCCACTGGTTCCACCAATCAGCCAAGCCCGGAGCAGGTCCAGATCAACCAGGCGCGTCAATCCGGTCTGTTCATCCGCACAGAACCGAAAACAGGGCCAGCCATTCCAGAAAGTCGGAATGTGGCGGTTCCTGGGGCTCCGGTCTCCGTTGCTGAAACTGCCACACCCGATGAGCCTCAGCGCAAGATGGACTTCCTGGCCCGTCCCGACGCGGGCGGGATCTATAACCCCTACGCCGAACAGCAACCTGCGTCCGACTATCAAATTATGGCGGGAAGCATCATCGCGGCGGCCCTGGTAACGGGGCTCAATTCCGACCTGCCGGGCACCGCGACGGCCCAGGTGACGGAGAATGTCTATGACACTGTCACCGGCCAGATCCTGCTGATCCCCCAGGGCACACGTCTGATTGGCACCTATGACAGCCGAGTCATCTTTGGGCAGGAGCGTGCGTTGCTGGTATGGCAGCGTCTTATCCGCCCCGATGGCTCATCCCTGCAACTGGACAACCTGCCCGCCAGCGACACAGAGGGCCAGTCCGGCCTTACCGACGAAGTGGATTTCCACACAGGCCGCCTGCTGAAGGGCATCGCCCTGGCCACGCTGCTGGGTGTCGGTACCGAACTGACCTTTGCGCAGCAGGAGAGCGACTTGGTTCGAGCCGTCAGGGAGTCCATCCAGCAAAACGCCGACCGCGCTGGCCAGCGTCTGGTTGAGCGCAATCTCGACATCCAGCCAACCCTGACCGTCCGCCCAGGTTGGCCGATGCGCGTCATCTTGCGTCGCGACCTGATCCTGTCGCCCTACCGCGGAGGTTGACCCATGCTGAAGCTCCCCAAGCTCCCCGACCGCATCCCGGTCGAGCTGACCGTCACCCTCAATCCGGAATTGCATCAACGGCTGCAATCCTATGCTGCCCTTTACCGGGATACATACGGTACTACCGAGCCGGTGGCCGATCTGATCCCCTATATGCTGGACGCCTTCCTGGATAGCGACCGTGCTTATGCAAAAGCCCAGAAGGAAGACCGTCCTTCTGGACCGGACCCTGTTGGCGGTCGGAAACGCCAGCGTGTGGCTATGGCATCTGGTCGACAGCCCGGCGAGCCGGAGGACTGAGCCATGGCCACCATTGGCAGATTCACGCAATCCAAGGATGGCGGTTGGACCGGAACCATCCGCACCCTGACCATCAATGCGAAGGTACGTCTGGTTCCCAACGACGGTCGCGACAATCCCTCCGCACCGGCCTACCGCTTGTTACTCGGCCACCATCACATCGGGGATGCCTGGGAAGCCCAGACCAATGACAATGAACAGCGTCCCTATCTCCGCCTACATTTTGATGACCCGGCTTTGCCGACGCCAATCAGTGCTGCTCTTTTTCCAAGCGAAGACGGGGTGTCGGCAAAGCTGTTATGGAAGCGCATTCGCGCATAATAAAGATGCACCTATTCTGGGTGATTTATCATGTATTTGGCGCGTCCAGCACAGGATCGGGGTTCAATCCGGTGATCTGGTTTTCGGCAATGGCTGATTTCTGGCACTTCATCACATTTGATGGATTTTCATATGGTGCCTAACCGCATGTGAGCGTCGTTCAAGTCAGCCCCGTGACTCCATGACGGATAGGGGATGGGACATTCTTTGGTGCCGATCTTTTTGGGCAACAGTTCCTTGATCACCACGTTGAATGTACTGTGGAAGGCTTTGCTATCGAAGGAGGCAAAACAGCAAAACCAACGCTCCCTCACGGGAGCGTTTTGGCGAGGCGGAACCCCATAGTGTTGATGCGAAAGTCGGGGGCGTTCGCGTTGCGCTCGGCCGAGCGCAGGGCCCCGGGATAGTCGCCGCAGGAACCGCCCCGGTAGACGCGGACGCAGGAATTACTTCCTTCAACCGCACTGCCATCCCGAGGGGCGTCCTGATAAGTATCCTTCCAACAATCCTGGCACCATTCGCAGACATTTCCATGAGTCTGGTACAAGCCAAATGGATTCGGAGCGAATTCCCGAACTGGAACAGTTTTCGGCTTAAAATAGTGTACGATATCATATGCATATGGCTTTAATATATGAAATAAAAAGTCTCCAGTACTGACTTTTATGCCTTGAACTCCATATTGAAAGGATTCACGGTTGGTTTTTCCATCAAGGTCAGTTCTTCTCGGATCTAGGAAGCCGCTTGAGGGTGCGCTTACCTCTAGGGTGATCTTGTCGGTTTCCAGTTCAACAAGCGGCTCGTCAGGGGCCACAATATCATAGGGGCGCCGCAGCCACTTGTTTATGGTGAATGTCGCTGAAGCGCCATTTAGATCGGGTACTTTGATTTCCGTGCGAAAAATATAATTTGCCTGATCCGCTGTAATCGACTTTCCCCACCAGAACGGCGTGTCTGTTCCGCCACGACAGCCATATTCCCATTCCGCCTCGGTGGGCAGGCGATAGCAATCCGCACGCCCCGTCAGTCCGAGACGTTCATTAAGCCAAGCAATGTAGGCCTGGGCATCATTCCACGATACATTGATCACCGGTCGGTCCCCGCGACCCCAGCCCTCGTCGGCGGGGCGATGGGCGCTCTCATCCCACACACCAGTTTCTTCACTGACATGGCGATACCAGGCATCCCATTCGTCAAAACTCACGGCACAGGTGCCCAGGGCGAAATCATAATCAATGGTTACCCGGTGTCGCGGCCCTTCACACGCGTCCCGCGCGGGCTCATCCACCGGGGAGCCCATCCAGAAACTGCCGCGGGGCAACACCACTATCTCCGGGCACCAGGGTTCATCCACCTCACGGAACACAGTTCCCGGTGGGCGTACCAGCGCCGTGGAGCTGGAAGTTGCCGGCTGATCCGGCGCCAGCCCGCCGAACCAGGCCGCGCCCAGGGCGACGGCATAATCCGCCACACCCGTTTTTAACGGTTCGATCCCCAGCGCATCCGCCACCTCTTGCTGCACCAGCGGGATGCGCGACGAGCCGCCGATCAGCAGCACGCTTTCCACCGCATGGCCCCGGCGTTCGGCTGCTTCCGCCACATTCTGGCTCAGCCGCACTGTTGCCGCGATCTTCTCCCCGATCAGTTCTTCCAACTGGCTCCGGGTCAGTTTTTGTTCAAAACGCTTACCGTCCAGGAAACCCCGTAGCGGTACCTCCACCTTCGTCGACAGCATCTCCTTTGCCCGGCGGCTGGCCTTCAATATGTGCGGGTTCAGGCCATCTTCACCGTCGAACGATTGCCCCCGTTCCGCCTGCGCCAGCCCGTCAAACCAGTCATAGATCGCCCGGTCGAAATCCTCCCCGCCGCAATACTCAATCCCCCGCGGTTCGCCGACAAGACGGTGGCTGTTGCCGTCGCGGCGCAGCACCGCCACATCAAAGGTGCCACCCCCCAGATCATAAACCAGGACCGTTTCACCCAGCCGGCTGCCCTGGTCGCGCAGGCCCGCCAGACCCGCCGCCACAGGCTCCTCCAGCAACCGTACATCGCCGAAGCCCGCCAGCGCCGCCGCCGCGCGCAACGCATCCCGCGCTGTCGGGCCAAAGCTGGCCGGGCAGGTCAGCACAACCCTGTCCGCCGGGCCGCCAAGATCACCGACCTCCGCATCATGCCGCAGCTTGCGCAGGATCGCCGCCGTCGCGTCCACTGCCGACACCCGCCGCCCATCCGGCAGGCCCCGCACAAAGTCAGCATTCCCCAGATACCGCTTCGGTGTCGGGAAAGCCCATGCCCATGCTGCCTCGTCCTCCAGCAGATCCACCGCCGGCGTCCCCACAGCTTCCGTGCCGTCTTCCCCGAAACAGACAATGGAGGGGGTTTTCTCCTCCCCCTCCAGGTTCCGAAGCACAACCGCACGACCGCTGTCCCCATCCAGCATCGCCATGCTGCTGTACGTCGTCCCAAAATCAATACCAAGGATACGCTGCGACATGGTCGGCTCCGGAAGATTCTATTCTACGTCAAAGGATTCTGACTGACTGCTATACAGTTTAGAATCGTGACCAGAAGGGCATTTTGTTTTGTCCGATTATAGCGCGAGAGGAGGCGTCCGGTGCGATGCCGGAGCCGTCACACCTCAGAATTATATTGTCTTCAATCCTTCCGCACCCATTCCTTACAATGCGGATGCCGTTGGATTCCGGGGTATCAATCCGATTCCGGCGGACAATTGGATCGCCACGCTCGAAAATGGCTATTCCGAACGTATGACTGGAATAGATGTCGTTGCCCTCGATCGTGCCCTTGCCTTGATCGCGGACAGCGATGCCAACATCTTTCCCGTCATGGATGCGGTTGTTGCGGATGACCGGGTCACCGCCTGTCATTATGTAGACCCCAGCGCGTGTATTGGCGTGGATATCATTGCCCTCGATCGTGCCCTTACCTTGGTCATCGACAGCGATGCCAGTATCTTTCCCGTCATGGATGCGGTTGTTGCGGACGACCGGGTCCCCGCCTGTACTTATGTAAATGCCGGCATTGGCATTGGCGTGGATGTCATTGCCTTCAATCGTGCCCTTGCCTTGGTCAAGGACATAGATGCCAACATCTTTCCCATCATGGATGCGGTTGTTACGGATGACCGGATCGCCGCCTGTCTTTATAAAGATTCCGGCGAGTGTATTGGCGTGGATGTCATTGCCTTCAATCGTGCCCTTGCCCTGATCGCGGACAGTGATACCAACATCTTTCCCATCATGGATGCGATTGTTGCGAATGATCGGATCGCTGCCTGTCGTTATAAATATCCCGGCAAGGGTATTGGCGTGGATGTCATTGCCCTCAATCGTACCCTTGCACTGATCGTGGACAGCGATACCGACATCTTTCCCATCATGGATGCGGTTGTTACGGATGACCGGATCGCCGCCTGTCTTTATAAAGATTCCGGCGAGTGTATTGGCGTGGATGTCATTGCCTTCAATCGTGCCCTTGCCCTGATCGCGGACAGTGATACCAACATCTTTCCCATCATGGATGCGATTGTTGCGAATGATCGGATCGCTGCCTGTCGTTATAAATATCCCGGCAAGGGTATTGGCGTGGATGTCATTGCCCTCAATCGTACCCTTGCACTGATCGTGGACAGCGATACCGACATCTTTCCCATCATGGATGCGATTGTTGCGAATGATCGGATCGCTGCCTGTCGTTATAAAGACCCCAGCGAGTGTATTGGCGTGGATGTCATTGCCCTCGACTGTGCCTTTGCCCTGATCGCGGACAGTGATACCAGTACTTTTCCCGTTATGGATGCGGTTGTTGCGGATGACTGGGTCGCCGCCTGTCTTTATAAAGATTCCGGCGAGTGTATTGGCGTGGATGTCATTGCCTTCAATCGTGCCCTTGCCCTGATCGCGGACAGTGATACCAACATCTTTCCCATCATGGATGCGATTGTTGCGAATGATCGGATCGCTGCCTGTCGTTATAAAGATCCCGGCAAGGGTATTGGCGTGGATGTCATTGCCCTCAATCGTACCCTTGCACTGATCGTGGACAGCGATACCAACATCTTTCCCATCATGGATGCGGTTGTTGCGGATAACCGGGTCACTGCCTTTTCTTATGAAGACCCCAGCGAGTGTATTGGCATGGATGTCATTGCCTTCAATGGTGCCCTTGCCTTGGTCAAGGACAGCGATGCCAGCACTTTTCCCGTCATGGATGCAGTTATTGCGAATGACCGGGTCGGCCCGGTCATGGATAAGAATCCCTGCTGCACGGGCACCGCTACTCTGAGCACTGATATCAAGGCTCTCCAATAAAGGGGAGCCGGAGCCGATATCGACGCAGGAAAAATCGCCATCGCCCCCCAACTGTCGAAGGGTCAGATTTCGGATCGACCCGGTGGGGGCCGTCCAATCTATGACGGTGGCATTTCCAGCTTCCAGGATGATGCTATCGCGATCGCCATCCCCCAGCAGATGGATCGGTACCGTTATGGTCAGCACTTCCTGATATCGCCCCGCAGTGATGCGGATTGTGGCGCCCGCCGGGGCCGCATCAAGCGCCTCTTGTATCCGACGGTACTGGCCTAGCCCCGAGCCGACCACCAGTTCCTTTGGCGCGGAGGTGGGCGGAACCGCGAAATACACCGCCCCCATCACCACTGCAAAATCGGTGGCACCCAAACGTACCGGATCAGGGAGGTTTTTCGGCTGGGTCAGCGCATCCCGTAATTGCTGCTGCACCAGCGGGATGCGCGACGACCCACCGATCAGCAGCACGCTTTCCACCGCATGGCCCCGGTGCGCCGCCGCTTCCGCCACATCCAGGCTCAGCCTTACCGTTGCTGCGATCTTCTCCCCGATCAGTTCTTCCAACTGGCTCCGGGTCAGTGTTTTCTCAAAGCGCTTTTGGTCCAGGAAACCCCGCAGCGGCACTTCCGCCTTCGTCGACAGCATCTCCTTTGCCCGGCGGCAGGCCCTCAATATGGGCGGGTTCAGGCCATCCTCATCGTCGAACGATTGCCCCCGTTCTGCCTGTACCAGCCCGTCAAACCAGTCATAGATCGCCCGGTCGAAATCCTCCCCGCCGCAATACTCAATCCCCCGCGGTTCGCCGACAAGACGGTGGCTGTTGCCGTCGCGGCGCAGCACCGCCACATCAAAGGTGCCACCTCCCAGATCATAAACCAGGACCGTCTCACCCAGCCGGCTGCCCTGGTCGCGCAGACCCGCTAGGCCCGCCGCCACAGGCTCCTCCAAAAGCTGCACATCGCCCAGACCCGCCAGCGCCGCCGCCGCGCGCAACGCATCCCGCGCTGTCGGGCCAAAGCTGGCCGGACAGGTCAGCACAACCGTATCCGCCGGGCCGCCAAGATCACCGACCTCCGCATCATGCCGCAGCTTGCGCAGGATCGCCGCTGTCGCGTCCACTGCCGTCACCCGCCGCCCATCCGGCAGGCCCCGCACAAAGTCCGCATTCCCCAGATACCGCTTCGGTGTCGGGAAAGCCCATGCCCATGCCGCCTCATCCTCCAGCAGATCCAGCGCCGGCGTTCCCACAGCTTCCGTGTCGTCTTCCCCGAAACAGACGATGGAGGGGGTTTTCTCCTCCCCCTCCAGGTTCCGAAGCAAAACCGCACGACCGCTATCCCCATCCAGCATCGCCATGCTGCTGTACGTCGTCCCAAAATCAATACCAAGGATACGTGGTGGCATGATCAACTCCGTAAGGGGGGCGGGATAAATTTCTACTATTATGAAAAATATTATTTATCTCTGCATGATAACTTCCCCGACAGAATATTTAATTCTGCATTTTCTATTGATATGTCGAGAAAACTTTTCCCGTTTTCAAGACATGAATCTGGATTTTTACTTTTATCTTCTACGCGAGCGTGGCGACAATAAAAATATTTATCCCGCCCATCTTGGCATATTTTTTTGAATTTTTCAGGGTTTTTGTAGTACGAATGGCATTCATTTCTAATGCATTCCTTAAAGTATTTATCATATTCTTGTTTCGTTGCCTTTGGTGAAAGTGTGTTCGATGCCAAGCATGATTCTAATATTAGTTCTGTTTCTGGATTGCTGGTTATAAAATAATTTGATAGAGATGATATCATTGCCTGTCTATCTTTTATGGTTTTGCAGTTCATGTTTTTATCTGAGAGATCGCTTGCCAGGGCAGGTGAGAATAACAAGAAAGTCAAAGCACAAACATAATAACTTGAGAGCGTAAAACGCTGACAAAATTTATATAGTTCCATTTTTGTCTCCATTTTTCTAACGAGGCAAAATTGCCGTAACTTCATTGATCGCTGTCATCGCCCGCCCATCCGGCAGGGTCCGCACAAAATCGGCATCACCCAGATGCTGTTTTGTTATCGGTCAAGCCCGATCTCACATCGCCTGATTATCCGGAAAATCCAGGGTTGGTTCCCCCACAATTGGAATGGATTCGTCGCAAAAAGTAGAAGTCTTTCAGCGACGGAACAGTGGTTAGGCATCATGCCGGTGGCCGCGCGGTTGCTGCGGATTGCAGCAACCCGTCCCAGTCCCGCCCGCTCCGCGTGCCCACGGGCGGGGAGTGCCGAGCACCCCCGAGGCCATAGCCGCAGCTTGCGGCAAAGCGTCCGACCATATCGGCAAAGCGCAGGACAACGGCGTCCGGTAAGGCGGAAAGCCAGTCTGGGTCCATACCGACCTCGCGAAACAGGCACCGGGCGGGATTGAAGGCCTGGGTCTGTCCTGGGGTAACCATGGTGTTCAAGGTCACGCCGACCTGGGCCAGCATGCCGCCATCCATGCCGCCCAGGCTGGCGGAGGTCTTGACCGCCAGAAGCCAGACCGTACCGTTGATACCCTGTTCGGCGATGATTTCGGCCACACGGTGAACCGCTTGGCGTTCGGGGCGCGACAGGGCAGGCAGGCAACGGGCTGTCCGGGCGGCGCGATGATAGTCGGCCAGAACATGAAGCTCCCTGGCCGCTTCGCGTTGGGCCTGTTTCAAGGTGGATGCGGTGGCAGGGATGACCAGTGCGGCGTTGAACCCACGCACGAGATCATGGGCAAGGGTTGGGGGTACAGTCATGACAGGCTCCATGGGGTCAGGCGCAGGAAGGAGGTGAAGCGTTTGGTTACATCCAGAATGTCGTCAATTTCTTCATCCGCGTGCTCCCCACCAAGAACCTCGTCCAATCGGGCCTGATAGGACTTCGCTCCAGCATCCATGCCGCGGACTCCTTGATCGAAGCGTTCACCAACCTCACGGAACATCCTGCGCACCGCCTTTTGCAGGTTCGGACCGAACTCGGCAGCCCGCAATCTCTGGACGATCCTTTCCGCCATCACTCGCTGCCAATCCTGGCGGAGCATTTTGATCAGGGTGTAGGTGCTGAAAATGGCCAGGGCCAAGCCCACCAAGGGTGCAATGGGGAAGAGCAAACTATAACCGAATAGGCTCAACGTCCCCATCACCAGGCCGCCGCTGGCCGCACTAAGGCGGAACATCCGGGCGGTATTGAACCGGGGCAGTTGCAACTTGGCCACCCCCTCGCCCGGTTCAAAATAGCCATGATAATCGCCAATGAACTGCTGGACCTCGGCTTCGACCCGCTCCATGCGCGAGGTCGCAACGCCGGAAACCTCCGCCTGGAGCAGGCCGACAATCAACGGCAGCGCCCGTTCGCCGGCATCCTCCTTCTCATGATCGGCAAAACTATGCCGAATGCGGGCCTCAATAGCGTCGGCGGTCAATTCGCGGTCCAGAATCTCGTCAACATCCTCCTTGGTGCCGGCAAACTCTTTCAGGATGATCTCGGTGATCCGTGCATGTCCCTGTTTGACCAAGCCGTCTCGATCGCCCTCACTGGCTTTCAGCCGGTCAAGTTCCTGCTGTGCCGCGTCACGGTTGTCCTTCATGGCCATAAGCGCCTGTTCCTGCGCTTCGCAGACGTGAAGCGCCCGGTCGAGCAGGTCGGCGACTTGATGGCGCCGCTGCTGAATGAACGGACCAGGCAAGCTTTTGCCCAACTGACCCTCTAAGGCCGCGCGCAGGCTTGCCGCCAGAATCGGTTGCCGGGCGGAGAAAGTAAAAAAGCGCTGGCGCAGTTCCGCTTCGGTCGGCAGGGTGAAGTCTTCCTGCTCCGGTGCGATGCCGGCGGTGAGTTGCCGATACAGACGGGCCGCACCATTGTCGAGGATCGGCCCCAGTTCGCCCTTGGGTCCATCGGCATGGCTGGCAACAATGAAGATGTTGGCCAACGGATCAATCCCCGGTACCTGGGGTAAGGCACGCAGCAGCAACGGCAGGACCAGGAAATCAATCTCGGTCAGAAAGCGGGCGGTCGGGCTGAGATAAAGCAGCACATCCGCCATGCCGATGGCTTGCGCTACCTTGTCCTCGTCGCCCTGGTTGCCGGAACCGAGGCCCGGCAGGTCAATGACGGAAAAGGCTTTCAGGGCGTCTGCTGCCAGAAACACCACGGCCGTTTGCGCACTATCTGCGTCCGGGCTTTCTGGGTCGTGCGCCGCGTAGCGATTCAGTGACTGAAGATCATCCTGGCGCACCAGATATGCCTTCGCATGGTCGCTGTCCTCCAATCGATCCAGGTCCAGATCCGGTCCGAAATAGGCCACCGCGTCTTCCAGCCATTCCGGGCGGTCGTCAATGTGGCGAAGCTCCACGATCAACCGGGTGGTCGGAGAAAAGGCGGCCGGCAGGGTTCCCGGCGGCAGACCCAGCAGCGATGCCGCCAATGTCGTCTTGGCGGCATCGAAGCCACCGCACAGCATCACCCGGGGTTTGCGCACCGAGCGGTGGATCTGCGCCGCTAACTCTGCGGTGGTTGGCAGAGGTGCTGCCAAACTCGGCACCGCTTCCGACCAATTCAGCAGGTAGCGCGTGGTGGCCAGCACTTCACCGGCGAACAGCTCATAGGGCGATCCCGGATCAATCGCCTGGAAGCTTCCCGCGTGACCGGTTGCCTCCTTCCAGCGGCGGACCTGCCCCATCGGAACATTATCGGGATCGCTTTCCCAGGCGGTTACCTCGTCTGCTGTGATGCCGAGACGGGCGGCCATATCCTCAACCGACAGGCCCGCCGCCCGCCGCATTGCACCCAGATCGTGAAGGTCGGAACTTCCATCCATGATAACTTCTCCTTGGTCGGATTTGAGTGGACTATCGATCACCGTCCTTCAGCGACCGTTGCAAAGCCTCAACGCGCAGGCGGTTTTCCTCCGCGAGATCGCGCTCGCGTCGGAAGCACGCCATGGCATCGGAAATGGTCTGTCGGGACCGGCGCTGTTTGCGCGCCAGATCCGCCAGGCGATCTGCCCGCACCTTGGAGGTCAAGGTTGTGAACTGTTCGCGCATTGGCACGCACGTCGCCTCCACGGCGTCATGCAGGCTGGCGCGCAATGTACCAGCGCGGAATTTTGCCACCACCGCCCCGGCGAGTTCCTGCCAACGGGTGGCAAAATGGTTGATGGCGACCAGAGGAATGACGGCAATCGCCACCGCCACGCCAATCGGCCCCAGGAAGGCCAGGGCGGAAAAGCTGGTGCCAATGATCGCCACATCCAGCGCCAACAGCCCGGCCATAGCACCGCCGAAAAGTTTTTCAGCAAGCCCGGTCACCAGCGCTTCGTCATTCAGATTGACCGTTGTCCCGGTCAATGACAGGTCGATGGTCACAACCTCCCGCGCGAACTCCCGAACCATGGCTCTGTACAACAGGATCGGGTCCTTAAGTGCCGCTTCCAGGCGTCCTTGAATTGTCTCCTTGATGAGCACGCCGCAATTCTGAGTGGCCTTGTTGAAACTGTCGAAGCTGCCGCGCAACATCTGTTCAACCCGGACTGGGTCATATAACTCATCGGCTACCTGATTGGCGGCATCCAGCCCGGCACGGCGAGCTTGGGTGAGAATCTCTTCAAGTCGCTTACTATAGCGGGCGACAAGGATATCGACCTGAGCCTGCGCTGTTTCGGCGAGGCGTACCTCGTCACCGACGAGACGACGACCGCTGAGCATCTCCTCCAACCGGGTGACGCGACGGGCATAATAAAGCCGGGCTGCTTCCAGTGTCTGGACGGTTGCCGTTTTTGCCCGGCGATTGAAAGCCTGTGGAAACGGAACGGACAGCAGATCCGCCAGATCTTCCCGTAAGGGCTCACGGGTAAACGGATAGTCAGGATAGAAAGCGAAGAAGCGCTCCAGCAATCGTCCCGGTGCGCGCTGCGCTTCCCCTGCGTCGGTGGCACGCCGCTGCAACAGCTTCGAGGATCGTTCCGAATCGCCCCAGAGGCGACGAGCACCTTCCGACAGTACATGGTCGATATCATGCTGTCGCTGCCGGGCGTGGGTCGCGACAACGTAAAGGTTGCGGAAGGCCCCCATGCCTGGATACGCCTGCCGCGAATAAAGCTGCAGCGCCCGCACTTGTTCGGCCAACAGCCCGAAATCGCGGGCATTCAGGAAGCCGACGAACTGAGACAGAAATATGACGATATCGGCAAGCCCAGCCATTTTCCGGGCCCGCTCCTGGTCCAGCACCATGCCGCTGTCGAAGCCCGGCGGATCAAGCAGAATGAGTGACCGCAGCAAGGGGGCCGCCATGAAAACCAGGCAATAAACCGCATTTTCCGGCGCCCGAACCGCCGTGTCGGTCGGCTCATATCCGGTATCGGAGCCGTGAGGATTCCCGGAACCAGCATCACCTGGCTTTTGCTTCTGGTGAACGGCATAACGATCAATCAGGGAGCGATCGCCGGCCAGCAACAATTCCGCCTTAAAATGCCGCTGGTCATACAGGCGGTCCAGATCGAAGGCCGCCGACATCAGGGCGACCGGCTGGGTCAGCCAGGGGGGGCGATGATCAATATGGATGATCACCGTGATCATCTTGGTTTCCGGCGCGTAATTGGAGCGCAAAAGCCCACCCTGGTCATGCGGCGGATCGCCGATCAGTTTCTTGCACAGGAAAGTCTTACCGGCGTCGAACCCGCCCGAGACCAACAGGCGCGGCAAGCGCAACCCGGTAGCGACATTGGCCAGCAAACCGGCCTTGTCAAAGCCCGCCTGTGTATCTTCATCACCGAATGCCGAATCCGGCCAATTCAGGATATGCTTGATGACCGTCTCGCGCCGGTGGAGCAGTGGCGCATAGGGGTTGCCAAGATCAAGCGGTGGCATGTCGTCGCCATAGCCGCACGCCTGATACCAGGCCCGATGCTGCCGTCGGGTCAGTTCCTCCCCCTTGTGGTCCATCTGCTCGATGGTAGAGACCTGATCGGCGCAAAGCCAGACAGCGCCCAAGATGTCATTCACCCCATCAGCCAGGGCAGCCTGCGATAGCCCGGCGGCGATGCGGACGGTCGGTAAATCCGGCAGTTCATCCCCGAAAGACGCTTGACTCATGTCGCCAGTTTCCCCGTGGCACAAGGGTGGCAGACAGGGCATGCTTAAAATTCTTGCCCTGCTGAACCAATTCAGTTACCATTATATAAACCCATATCAGAATAAGTTCAAAAAGAAAAATGATAGACTCACGCACTTTTTCAGGGGCCCTGGCAACCTTACGCCGCCAGGGCCACAGCCTGGATGCCACCTACACCGGCCTGATCGGGCTGGTCATCGCAGTGCTGCGCCGGGAAAAGGGCTGGTCGCAGAACCAACTGGCCAAACATTCCGGCGTGTCGCAGCCCACCGTGTCGCGGATTGAGCTTGGTGAAGCTGACATCACCGTTCCGCAGATTGACGCCATCGCCCGGACGCTGGAATGTCGTCCGGGATTGTTGTTTGATCTTGCCGATATGCTGCGCGATACGTTGCGTGAGCATCAAGTGGAGGTGGCGGCCAAATCCACCACGAAATCTTCATTCAATGTTGCTGGACCCAATGTTTTTGGACAGAGTGTGCCGGTAAGCGGGTCGCTGATGACCGGGGGCCCGGTCGGCTTTCTCATTGGCACCCTGCTCAGCACCATGATTCTATCCAAAACCAAGTAAAATATTGGATGTCACAACTCTTGACCTCTGGAACCGCCCCAACCGGCGGTGCAGCGTCGATCACCTCCCGTTATTCTGTTCCTTGATCAGCGCGCCATAGCGTTGCATGGCGGCCTTCGCCACCTGCTGACGCAGCGGATGACGCTCGCGGGTCAGGCGTTGGCTCCACCAGGACTGACGAAGAACACAATAGGTGCTGTCCTGATCACGACCCGGAAGCCGGGCACTGCGCTCCACCCCGCGCCGCCCGAACAGCGGTTCCAGTTCTTCGCGTTCCTCCGGGGTAAACAGTTCCGGTGCGGTCATCATTTTTTGCAGCGCGTCGAAGTCCTGATTGTGCCGCACCAGCTCTCCATGCAAACCCTCCAGCCGACGCAGAACCTGTTCGATCACCGGTTCAGCCTGCTGCGGTGCGGCCATCGTTTCAGCCAGCGCCGCGTCGAGGAAATCCGCCAGCTCCTGCCGGAACGGGCTATGGGTGGGGATGGCGGCCAGCACGCTGCTGAAACGCTGCTGTCGGGCCCGCGCCTCAGCGGCAGCGTCGCGCAACTTCTCCAGCCGCTCATAGCGCAGGGCGCGCATTGCCGCCATCGCGTCGTCCATGATGCGAAAGCAGCGCACGATGTGGCCACGGGCGAAGAACTGCCGCTCCAACACTTCCCGCAGCCGGTCAAAACCGGACAGGGCGGCGATCCGCGCGCCCAGGGCTGCCGGGGTTGGCGCCGGGTTGGCACGGGCCATGCCGGCGATCAGGGTGAATACCGGCCAGGGATCGACCAGCGCCCGCAAGGCCAGCACCTCTGCCCGCGATGAAGGCGAAAAGTCTAGCCGAGCAGCGAAATCATCCTCCATCAACCATTCTTCGTTCGACAGGATCTTATCCAGGGTGGCCGCGGGAATTCGGCGGATACCATCGATCAGCCGCGCCATCACCGCCCAATCATTGGCCGCCAGCCGGTTGGCGGTGCGGTGCAGGGCAGCGGAGACCGGGACCACGGCACCCAGATGCCCCTTCAGCGCCTCGGCATATTCGGCGGCAAATTCATCGGGCCGGGCCAGAACGTCGGGTCGGGCGTCGATCTTGGTGATGACGCCAACGGCCTTCAACGCCCGGGATACTTCCCCGGTACCCTGGCCGAATGCTTCCAGAAACTGCTGGTCGCCACGGCGGGGGACATTGCCGGTGATATAGATGATGGCGTCCGCCCGCCCCTCGATCATCCGGCTTTCCGCATCATGGCGCTGGCGTAGCTGGTTTTCCAGCCGCAGATACTCGGCCGAACGGTTCTGATGCTCGTCAACAACAGCACCCGTGCCGGGCGTGTCGACCAGCGTGGCCTGGCGCAGGAAGGGAAGAGGACGGCGGTATTCCAGCCGACCAATGCCGTCGGCCCGGCGCAATGTTTCGATATCCCGCCCCTGCAAGCCATCCAGAAAGGCCTTGCCGCAGGGCTCGACGGAGCCGTCACGCCAGACACACAGGATCGGCAAGTCCTTATTGTCCGGGACGCCATAAATCATGTGGTTGATCGTCGCCGTGGTTTCGGTTGTGCCGACCATCGCCACATCCTCATCCAGCAGGGCATTGACGAAACTGCTTTTCCCGGCCTTGACTTGGCCGACGACGGCGACGGTGCAGGGCTTGTCCACCTCGTCCGCCAACCGGCGCAGATCCAGCGCCACAACAGGGTCAACCGGTTGCAGCAACCGGGCCGCCTCATGCAGGCCGGCACGAACATTGTCCTGGATCGCACCCATTCATCCCCTCTCGATTTCGCGGGCAGTATACAATCGCGGTGCGTACCGCGACTGGGTTCCATCGCCAGTCCCCCAAGAAAGCCGCCGCCTGCGGCGGGTAAGGAGAGGGGAGACCCCTTCCCCCGCAAAGAAACAAAAACATAAGCTTAAACAAGCAAAGAGGCAAAGTACCAGGTACCAGGAACCAATGCTCCCTCACAGGAGCGTCTTGGCGAGGCGGAATCCCAGATTGTAGCCGCGAGTGTCGCGGGCGGTCCCATTGCGGCAGGCCGAGCGCAGCCCCCTAGGAATATAATTCCAAGACCCACCCCGAAAGACACGAATATGGGAAGAAATATCAAAAATACCACTGAACGCACTTCTATTTCGCGAAGTTATATGATAATTTTCCTGACACCATTCCCAGACATTACCATGCATCTGGTACAAACCAAACGGATTGGGATCAAAGCTGCGCACCGGCAGTGTCCGCGCCCGGTATTCACCCTTGCTGCCACCGCCAGCGTACACATAGTCTCCATCATAGTTCGCCTGCTTCGGCGTTATCGATTGCCCCCACCAGAACGGTGTCTCCGTCCCGCCCCGGCAGCCATATTCCCATTCCGCCTCGCTCGGCAGACGATAGCAATCTGGCCGCCCCGTCAGGCACAGACGCTCGTTCAACCAAGCCAGATAGTTCTGTACATCATCCCACGATACATTGATCACCGGTCGATCCCCACGACCCCAGCCCTCGTCGCCTGGACGATAGCCACCAGCGGCCAGCGCATAGGCATCCCATTCGGCAAAAGTCACGGCGCAGGTGCCCATCGCCAGATCATAACCGATCGTCACCGGATGACGCGGCCCCTCGCCACTGTACCGCTCAGGCTCGGAGTCAGGGGAGCCCATCTGGAAACTTCCACGCGGCAGCACCACCATCTCTGGGCACCAGGGTTCCTCACGATCCCGGAAAACCATCCCGACCTTCCGGCGGGGTGGTGGCGGCGGAGATGGAGGCGGGACCGCGAAATAGACCGCCCCCATCACCACGGCAAAATCGGTGGCACCCAGCCGCAACGGATCGGCCATGCCCCGGGGCTGGGTCAACTCCTGCTTCAGGCTCTCCCATACCAGGGGAATGCGCGACGACCCGCCGATCAGCAGCACGCTTTCCACCGCATGACCCCGGTGCGCCGCCGCCGCCGCCACATCCTGGCTCAACCGCACCGTCGCCGCGATCTTCTCCCCGATCAGTTCTTCCAACTGCACCCGGGTCAACAGCTTTTCAAAGCGCTTGCGATCCTGAATCCCGCGCAGTGGCACCTCCGCTTTCTTCGACAGCATCTCCTTGGCCAGGCGGCAGGCCCGCAATATCGGTGGGTTCAGCAGGCCATCCTCTCCATCGAACGATTGACCCCGTTCCGCCTGCGCTTGCCCGTCAAACCACTCGTAAATCGCCCGGTCGAAATCCTCCCCACCGCAGCGCTCCATCCCCCGTGGCTCGCCCACCAGACGGTGGCCGCTGCCGTCGCGGCGCAGCACCGCCACATCAAACGTGCCACCCCCAAGGTCATAAACCAGGATTGTCTCACCCAGCCGGGCGCCCTGGTCCCGCAGGCCCGCCAGACCCGCCGCCACAGGCTCCTCCAGCAACCGCACATCGCCCAAGCCCGCCAGCGCCGCCGCCTCGCGCAACGCATCCCGCGCCGTCGGCCCGAAACTGGCCGGGCAGGTCAGCACGACCGTATCCGCCGGCCCACCAAGGTCACCCACCTCCGCATCCTCGCGCAGCTTGCGCAGGATGGCCGCCGTCGCATCCACCGCCGTCACCACCCGCCCATCCGGCAGGCCCCGCACAAAATCAACATCACCCAGATGCCGCTTCGGTGTCAGGAAAGCCCAAGCCCACGCCGCCTCATCGACATCCAGCGAATCCACTGCCGGCCTTCCCACAACCTCCGTGCCGTCTTCGCCGAAACAGACGATGGAGGGCGTTTTCTCCTCCCCCTCCTGGTTCCGCAACACAACCGCACGGCCACTCTCCGCATCCAGCATCGCCATGCTGCTAAACGTCGTCCCAAAATCAATCCCAAGAATAAGCTGCGACATGCGCTGCTCCGTAACCGGAAAGAGAAAAAGGCCGCCTTAATTAATTATACAGCGGACTGTATCGCTGGATCACAGTGTTGAAGGCACCCTTGAAGGCGGTGGTCGAACGAGCGAAAGAACCAGGAACCAACGCTCCCTCACGGGAGCGTCCTGGCGAGGCGGAACCCCAGATTGCTGTGGCGATCGTCGGGGGCGCACCAGTTGCGGCAGGCCGAGCGCAGGTTCCTGGGATCGTTGCCCCAGGAACCACCCCGAATGAGGCGGTCGCCGAAATTATTTCCTTCAGCCGCACCGCCGCCACTGGGCGCATCCTCATAATTATCCGTCCAGCAATCCTGGCACCATTCAAAGACATTCCCATGCATTTGGTACAGCCCAAACGGATTGGGGGCAAAGCTGCGAACCGGGAGCGTGTATTGCCGGAATACCGCTTTCTTGCCGCAAAGGTAAACTACACGGTCCTCGTAATTTGCCTGCTCCGGCGTAATCCCATGCCCCCACCAGAACGGTGTCTCCGTCCCGGCCCGGCAACCATATTCCCATTCCGCCTCGCTGGGCAGACGATAGCAATTTAGCCGCCCCGTCAGCCCCAGACGCTCGTTCAACCAAGCCAGATAGTTCTGTACATCATCCCAGGACACATTGATCACCGGCAGTTCGCCACGGCCCCAGCTCTGGTCAGAAGGACGATAATCACCGGTAGCCTGCGCATAGGCATCCCATTCGGCAAAACTCACCGCGCAAGTACTCATTGCCAAATCATAGCCGATCGTCACCGGATGACGCGGCCCCTCGTCACTGTCCCGCTCACGCTCATCCACCGGCGAGCCCATCCAGAAGGTTCCGCGCGGCAGCGCCACCATCTCCGGGCAACAGGGTTCTTTACTATCCCGGAAAACCGTCCCAACCTTCCGTCGTGGCGGAGGGGGAGGGACCGGCAGTGCGACCGCGAAATAGACGGCCCCCATCACCACAGTAAAATCGGTTGCACCCAGCCGCAGCGGATCTGCCAAGCCTTTCGGCTGGGTCAACTCCTGCTTCAGGCTCTCCCATACCAGGGGAATGCGCGACGACCCGCCGATCAGCAACACGCTTTCAACCGCATGGCCCCGGTGCGCCGCCGCTGCCGCCACATCCTGGCTCAACCGCACCGTCGCCGCGATCTTCTCCCCGATCAGTTCTTCCAACTGGCCCCGGCTCAATGATCGTTCATAGCGCTTGCGATCCAGAATCCCGCGCAGTGGCACCTCCGCTTTCTTCGACAGCATCTCCTTGGCCAGGCGGCAGGCCCGCAATATCGGTGGGTTCAGCAGGCCATCCTCACTGTCGAACGATTGCCCTCGCTCTGCCAGAACCAGCCCGTCAAACCAGTCGTAAATCGCCCGGTCAAAATCCTCCCCGCCGCAGCGCTCAATCCCCCGTGGCTCGCCCACCAGACGGTGGCCGCTGCCATCGCGGCGTAGCACCGCCACGTCAAACGTCCCGCCCCCCAGATCATAAACCAGGATTGTCTCACCCAGTCGCGCCCCCTGGTCGCGCAGCCCCGCCAGACCCGCCGCCACCGGCTCCTCCAGCAACCGCACATCGCCCAGGCCCGCCAGCGCCGCCGCCTCGCGCAACGCATCCCGCGCCGTCGGCCCGAAACTGGCCGGGCAGGTCAGCACGACCGTATCCGCCGGCCCACCAAGGTCACCCACCTCCGCATCCTCGCGCAGCTTGCGCAGGATCGCCGCCGTCGCATCCACCGCCGTCACCACCCGCCCGTCCGGCAGCCCCCGCACAAAATCAACATCACCCAGATGCCGCTTCGGTGTCAGGAAAGCCCAGCCCCATGCCGCCTCATCTTCCAGCAAATCCAAGGCCGATGTCCCCACAGCCTCCGTGCCGTCTTCGCCGAAACAGACGATGGAGGGCGTCTTCTCCTCCCCCTCCTGGTTCCGCAACACAACCGCACGACCACTCTCCGCATCCAGCATCGCCATGCTGCTGTACGTCGTTCCAAAATCGATACCAAGTATACGCTGCGACATGGCCGATCCTTTTAGTAGAATATTTTCCAAAAAAGAGCCATAAAATTCATGATATTAATATAAATTTCATGGTGTGTCATTCTGCCCAATTTTTGCCGGAGACGATTTGTCCCACGCAATACCTAAACCATTACATCTTGTAATTTTATTATTTTCGATTGTTCCACACCCATTCCCGACAATGCGGATGCCATTGGATGCCGGGGTATCAATCCGATTACGCCGGACAATCGGATCACCGCGATCCAAAATGACTATCCCGAATGTATGACTGGAATAGATGTCATTGCCCTCGATCGTGCCCTGGCCCTGCTCACGGACAAGGATACCGACATCTTTCCCGTCATGGATGCGGTTGTTGCGAATGACCGGATCGCCACCTGTCATCACGCAGATCCCGGCATTGGTATTGGCATGGATGTCATTGCCCTCAATCATGCCCTTACCCTGCTCAAGGACAAAGATACCGGCATCTTTCCCGTCATGGATGCGGTTGTTGCGTATGATCGGATCGCCACCTGTCGCTATGAAGATTCCGTCTTTGGTATTAGCGTAGATGTCATTGCCCTCAATCGTGCCCTTGCCCTGATTGTGGATGGCGATACCAACATGTTTCCCGTCATGGATACAGTTGTTGCGGACAATCGGATCGCCGCCCGTCATTATGGAGATCCCGGCAAAGGTATTGCTGTGGATATCATTGCCCTCGATCGTCCCCTTGCCTTGATCGCTGACACCGATTCCGGCATCTTTTCCGTCATAAATACGGTTGTTGCGAATGACAGGATCACAACCTGTTTTTATGCTAATTCCAGCAAGTGTATTGTTGAAGATTTCATTTCCTTCAATCGTACCCTTGCTATGATCGTGGAAAGCAATTCCTACATGTCCACCGCCATAGATACGGTTGTTGCGGATTAAAGGGTCACATCCTGTCGCTATAAGGATCCCGGTAAATATATTGTTATAGATGTCATTACCCTCAATCATCCCCTTGCATTGTGCCATGACAGATATACCAACATTTTTCCCATCATGAATACGGTTATTACGAATTATTGGACTACTATATTCCACTACATTGACCCCGATATGGGTATTGTTATAGATGTCATTTCCCTCAATCGTCCCCTTGCTATGGCCGTGGACAGCAATGCCGACATATCCCCCGTCATGGATGCAGTTTTTGCGGATGATCGGATCGCCACCTGCCGTTATAAAGACCCCGGAACCAGCATTGGCGTATATGTCATTTCCCTCAATCGTGCCCTTGCCCGGCCCAATAACAGCGATACCAATATCTTTCCCGTCATGGATGCGGTTGTTGCGGATGACCGGGTCGGCTAGTTTATGGATGAGAATCCCTGCTCCAGTGTCACCTGTGTTCTGAGCACTGATATCAAGATTCTCCAATACAGGGGAGCCGGAACCAATATCGACACAAGAAAATCCATCGCCCCCCAATTGCCGAAGGGTCAGATTTCGGATCGACCCGGTGGGGGCCGTCCAATCTATGACATCGGCATCTTCTGCTTCCAGAATGATGCTGTCGCGATCACCATCCCCCAACAGGTGGACCGGTACCGTTATGGTCAGCACTTCCTGATATCGCCCCGCAGTGATGCGGATTGTCGCTCCCGCAGGGGCCACGTCGAGGGCCTGCTGTATCCGACGGTACTGACCAGGACCCGAGCCAACCACCAGTTCCCTCGGTGCCGATTCTCCCACGAAATACACTGCGCCCATCACCACGGCAAAATCGGTGGCACCCAAACGTACGGGTTCGGCCAAGCCTTTCGGCTGGGTCAGCGCATCCCGCAATTGCTGTTGCACCAGCGGGATACGTGACGATCCGCCAATCAGCAGCACGCTGTCCACTGCATGGCCCCGGCGTTCGGCCGCCTCCGCCACATCCTGGCTCAACCGCACTGTCGCCGCGATCTGCTCCCCGATCAGTTCTTCCAACTGGCACCGGCTCAGCGGTTTCTCAAAGCGCTTGCCGTCCAGGAAACCCCGCAGCGGCACATCCGTCTTCGTCGACAGCATCTCCTTCGCCCGGCGGCAGGCCTTTAACATGGTTGGGTTCAGGCCATCCTCACCGTCGAACGATTGCCCCCGTTCCGCCTGCGCCAAACCGTCAAACCAGTCATAGATCGCCTGGTCGAAATCCTCGCCACCGCAGCGCTCCATCCCCCGTGGCTCCCCCCCCAGGCGGTAGCCGCTGCCGTCGCGGCGCAGCACCGCCACGTCGAATGTCCCACCCCCCAGATCATAAACCAGGATTGTCTCACCCAGCCGGCCACCCTGGTCGCGCAGGCCCGCCAGACCCGCCGCCACAGGCTCCTCCAGCAACCGCACATCGCCCAAGCCTGCCAGCGCCGCCGCCTCGCGCAACCCATCCCGCGCTGTCGGCCCGAAACTGGCCGGGCAGGTCAGTACCACCGTATCCGCCGGACCGCCAAGATCACCCGCCTCCGCATCCTCGCGCAGCTTGCGCAGGATCGCCGCCGTCGCGTCCACCGCCGTCACCACCCGACCATCCGGCAGGCCCCGCACAAAATCAACATCACCCAGATGCCGCTTCGGTGTCAGGAAAGCCCAACCCCACGCCGCCTCGTCGTCGTCCAGCAAATCCCAGGCCGGCGCTCCCACAGCCACCGTGCCGTCTTCGCCAAAACAGACGATGGAGGGCGTCTTCTCCTCCCCCTCCTGGTTCCGCAGCACAACCGCACGGCCACTCTCCGCGTCCAGCATCGCCATGCTGCTGTACGTCGTTCCAAAATCAATCCCAAGAATACGAGGCGGCATGAAAACTCCGTGATGGATAGAGGAAGATGGCGCTCTCAGACAGCCGCTTCTTTCGGCATCAGTTCCTGGAGCACCGCGTTGAACGCGCCTTGAAAGGCAGTGGCGTCGGTAGTCAGCGTAGTCCAATCGTCGATCTGGGCACGCAGTGCCGCCAGCTTTGCCGCCCTGGCCGCCTCACCCAGCTTGCCATCGGCCTCCAGCCGTTCCTGTTCCACTTTCACCTGTTTGGATTTGTCGTTGATCAGTCCATCGACCCGCTTTAAAACCCGCGCCTCCAGTTCGCCGAAATGCCGGTCAAGAAGACTCGACTGCTCGACACTGACCGACATGAAATGGCTGCGTACCTCATCCAACCCGGCTGCCAAATGCTGCTTCAACTCCGCCTTGGCCTTCTCCAGTTCGCGGGCGCCCGTGTCGCGCCAACCACGCAGGAAACCCCAGACCGCGAGGCCGGCAACTATGGACAGCGAAACCGGTGGAAACCAGGATGTGGTGATGGCGACCCCCGCCAGAGCCGAGGCGAGACCGGCGGTCATGGTCGTCTGGACCATGTGAACGCGCCCCCCCACTACCCGTGTCCATAGATCACCGCGTGCCGAGAGCGTGGTTGTCCGGGAAATGCTGGCACCATCGGCTCCGTTTACGCCGGTGGAAAGGTCACCGACATCGGCGATCAAATGGGCCAACCTAGCGGCACAGGCTGTGCGGGTGGCCTCGCTCACCTTGTTCCATTCAACATCGGCCCATTCAAGAATGTTGGTTTTTAGTGATTCAGCAAAACTCTTTGCAGCGGCAACAGAGTCGATCTGATCAATTTCCCGACCGATCATGGCGGCGATCCGGCCCGTCGGCTGAAGTGTCTGGACGAACTGATGCTTGCCGCGCTGAACGATCTGCCGCAGATCCTTGGTCAACAGCTCCCGTTCGCGGCCCCGCTCACCCCAGGTATCGTGGAAGACGCGCAGATTCTCGGCGATCTTGCGCTGGATTTCGGCCCGACCCTCCTGGGACTCCGCGATCAGGTTCTTTAGCCGGGTATTGAGGGTATCGCCGCCCTGGCGCAATTGTTCTGCCAGCAGCCCCGTCGCCTGGGCCAGTTTTTCCACACCTGCCGAGCGGAACAGGAATATCTGCAGCGCCTCGGCCAGAGCGGGGAAACGGCTGACCTGGAGATAATCGGCATCACCGGTTTCGACCGCCTTCATCAGATTGGTATTGGAGATTGGCCAGACTTGGGGATCGGAAAGACGTTCCGCGAATTTTTCGCGCAGAATCTCGCGATTGCGCGCCAGCACCCCCTTATACGCGGAACCGAACTGGTCGATCCGGGTCTGAATGAAGAATATATTGGGCGTGTTATCAAGTATTTCATTAATATACTGGGTGTCATCTTCGACCATCGGCCGTTCTGAATCCAGGACATAGATGACCCCGTCGCCGTAGGGAATGAAACGCCGCGTGATCTTGCCGTGTGCGGCGAGGATAGAGCCGAGGCCGGGTGTGTCCAGAAGGGCGATATTCTTTGGCAGAAATTTTGCCACGGTATCCGGTATATCAATCTCAATCCAACGCAGCAGCTTGCCCTGCGCTGCCGCCCGCGCCCGCGGACTGTTCGCATAGATTTGGGAGCCATAGGTTGCCAGATCCTCCACAGCGATCGGATCGGCGCTACCATCCTCGTAGCGCAGACGGCAGGCGAATTTTTCTGCCCTGGCAATGCGGAAGACCTGGTTCGTGGCGATCTTGTCGGAAACCGGCAGTATCGACCGCCCCATGAGTGCGTTGAGGAAGCTGGACTTGCCGCGCTTGGCCTCGCCCATGACCGGCACCAGATAGATATTCTGGTCCAGCTTGGCTATGATGCCATCTACGGCATCGGGCAGCGGCGGCAATTCACTGTTCTGGCTAAGGGTGGTCACCCGGTTGATCAGGGCTTTGACATCGACGCGCAAGCCGTCGATCCGTTCAAAAAGACTGGTCATGCTATCTCCATTCAAAGCCTGGGTAAGGAAGGGGTACAGGTGCTTCCCGGTCACAGATCCCGCGGAATGTCGCTGACGTCATGATCATGCGGCTGCGGATAGCCGGGGTGGGCCAACACGTCGAAAATGTGGTGGAGAATGCCTGGATCCGTATGGTGGGGCGCGCCGTCATCATGACGGGTGGCGACTTCGTCATGCCCTGCAACGGATTGCAGTCGCACCTCCGACGGGTGAACCGGGGGAAAGCCGGGAAAGGGTTCCGGCATATGAGCCAGAATATCGCGTATCGCATGCAACCAATGCGAGGCTTGATGCTCAAGAGCCGTGAACATGGTGTAGGGCAGACCCCAAACATGTTCGACGTGTCCCTTGGCGTAATCGAAATTCGCCATTTCGGGCTGATGTGCCGACGGTGGCACAGGCTCTTGCGTTGCCACCATGAAGAAGTTGCTGCCGTTCCAGGCGTTGACGAACTGTTCCAACGGATAGCGCGCAACCGCCTCGCCGGTACCAGGATCGGTCACAATCACACCAACATGCTCAGGGTCAGAGGTATCTATGCCGGAAACGACGACGGCGTGGTCAGCCCCATTCATGCCCAACTTGGCGAACAGCGCATCAAGCATGGGGTCCGGGTGCCACAGGCCATCGGCATGGACCCCCACCATGACCTTGTGACCTTGCGCCAGCTCGTTGCTCAGGTGAAAAATATTGGCATGTTCAAAGCGATTGACGGCGATGCCGTGATGCTCCAGCAGTTTTCCCAGATCATTGATCGTCGTTCCCTCACCCTGATGGTACCAGCCGTTCTGGGTGGCTTCCTTGATCAAGGCGTCCTCGCCCGGGTCATGGCCGGTGAACTGGGCAATGATGAACTCCTGGCAGCGGATACCACAGGTATCGTCATGCCGTTGCTGGCCGACCCAGGCATTAGCGTCAACATGCGGCGTGCCGATTACAGGCTCCGCCGTAATCACCGGCGCTGAAGGCACCTCCGATGCGGGCCGCAAAACCAGATCGAAGGGAGAGGACCAGGATGAAAGATGGCTTTTGGAAGGATCATTCATGATCGAGCACCCTTTCTCTGCCAAGGAGTTCGTTGGATTCAAGCTTTCTTCTGATGATCAAGCGCCCGAGCCCTGACCCGTCGTCGCCCCGTCGCCGCCGGGCCGCAGGCTGACACGTGCCTTGCGGTAAACACGACGGTCCAACTGGAAACCAGGACTGAGGATTCGCGCATGCCATTGCGAATCGTCACCGTTGTTTCCGGATCCCTTCTTCTCTGGTCGATGCAGGCGACGGTTGAAAACCCCATCTTCGGCGATGACCTCCATCCCGGCTCGTTCCAGAATCTCCTGCAACCGATCACAGACATGCTTGGCAATTTCTTGGGCGGGAGGGTCGAGACTAGCAATATGTCCGTCGATTTCGTCGAAAAGGCTGACACAATCCTCCAGTAGATCAAGCGTTTCGCGTGCCGGGGTTTGGCCTCCCGCCGCAATCTCTGGCAATTCAGCTTTCGCTACCGGTGAGGGTACTGATGGAAGCACTACCGGATGGTCTTCCGCGTGAGGGGTAACTTGTGGACTCTGTGAAGAAGGCACCGGTTCTAAGTGAACCGATGCATTGTCAACAAATTTATCTCTAGGAACGGCTCTTCTACCCCTGAGTTGCATGCGGCTCAGAGCGGAATGGAAGAGCTTCCGGATATAAACGAAAACGTCTTTGTGCATGGGGAGCCTGCCCGGATGCAGTTAAGTCACCTTATTCATATCTTGAGCATCTCATTAATTTAGACGAACCACAAGACTGAAATCGGGTCTTTTCCGAGATCGCTTCCGGTGACGGTGGACGAGCGCTGGTGCCTTTTCAAAAAGAAAGCCAACGTAAGGCGGAATGGCTCCACTGCGCTACGACTTATGAAACCGGAAATTCGTGCCCTTACCAGAGCCATGACATCGGGGCTAGCATTACAGTTGCAGTTAGATTTTTTCTTGTTTTACCCCTTCAATAAGGTCTTGTCGGCAGATCAGGATTTCTGTGATTTTCTGGCTTCAGGCGCGGTCATTGCCAACGCTCTATTGCCCTTGTTTTGAACCGCAACTGTAATGCTAACCCGTCTTATTCACCGGACTGCATGATTTTGGTTGGCGGGTGTATCGCAAGTCACTGATATGGCGTAGGATTTGGGTGTCTGAACCATCTCTGCAACCGCATCGGAGAGCGCCACACCCGCCATGTTGGACGATACCCTTCTGCCGTTTGCATTTCCAGCCGTCTCGCGTCGCCCTGTGACCGCCGCTTTTGATGGTGGGCGGATCAGTTCTGATGGGGGTGCGATGCTGCTGGCGCTGGCGGATCGCCAGCTTGGCCTTGCCGACCGGCTGGCGTCCGTGATCCCGGACCGGCGCGATCCGAGCCGCGTCATTCATTCTCTGGCCGACATGCTGCGGGCGCGGATTTTCGCCATCGCACTTGGCTATGAGGACGGGGACGACCTGGACAGCCTGCGCCACGACCCCGCCCTCAAACTGGCCTGTGGGCGGCTGCCCGACAGCGGGGCCGATCTCTGCTCCCAGCCGACGATCTCGCGTCTGGAGAACACGCCCCGCCTGCGCGATGTGATCCGGCTTGGCGGCGTGTTGGTCGATCTCTGGTGCGCCAGCTATGCCAAGCCGCCCACTGCGGTGACGCTGGATATCGACGACACCGTCGATGTCGTGCATGGCCATCAGCAATTGTCGCTGTTCAACGCCCATTATGATGAGCGCTGTTTCCTGCCCCTCCACATCTATGACACCGAGACCAGCCGCCCGGTGGCCATGATCCTGCGGCCTGGCAAAACGCCGACCGGCGTGGAAATCCGGGGTCATCTGCGCCGTCTGGTCCGCCGGGTCCGGCGGCACTGGCCCGCCACCCGCCTCACCATCCGTGGCGACGGCCATTATGGCCGGCCGGAGGTGATGGACTGGTGCGACGATAACGGCATCGACTATATCTTCGGCCTGACCGGCTCCAAGCCGCTCAAGGCCAAGGTGGAGACCGCCGCCGATGCCGTGCGCACCCATCGCGCCCTGGAGGACAAGGACGCCGTGCGTGGCTTTGCCGAGACCAGTCACAAGGCGGGATCATGGAAAAGACAGCGCCGCGTCGTCGCCCGCATCGAGGCCACCCGGCTCGGCCTGGATATCCGCTTTGTCGTCACCAGCCTGGATATCGGCACGCCAGAATGGCTGTATGAAAGCCTCTATTGTAGGCCGAAAACCTGATCAAACTGCACAAGACCCAATTGGCGTCTGATCGCACCAGTTGCCGTTCTCCGCTGGCCAATCAGGTCCGCCTGATCATGCACACCGCCGCCTATTGGCTGATGCTCACCGTCCGCGATGCCGTTCCTCGCCAAAATCCCCTTGCCAGGGCCGAATTCGCAACAATCAGGCTGCGCTTGCTGAAAAGCGCTGCCCGCGTCATCGAGACAACCAGCCGCGTCCGCATCGCATTTGCAGCATCATGCCCGGAAGCACCGCTGTTTCGCGGCTTGGCATACGCGCTCAGGCCGGCACCGGCATGAGCAACGGGACGGCGTGTCCCGGCAAACCCACAACCCTGAAAACCCAAGCCCAAATCCAAAGCCAAGATAAAACCGCGCATTTCGCGCCACCAAAACGTGTACACCCGCAGAACACAGAACCGGTCAGATCATATCCGGTGAATAAGACGGGCTAAACGTATTTCCCAAGTTATCTGACCGTTGAGTTCCGGGCGTTGATCCTGAACCGACTGCGCCGTGCGTAGCTGGAGTGCGATGAGCCACCAGCCTGTTTTGCAATGAAGCCAGACACCTTCTCCGCAGCGTTCCTGACCGGATCAAGCGCCAGATGCGCATACCGGGCGGTGGTCTGCACCTGCGTATGGCCCAGCAACTTCCCTATCATCGGTAGTCCTTCGCCCAGGAACAGGGCACCGCTGGCGAAGGAATGTCGCAAGTCGTGAAGGCGAACGTCGTCCAGCCCCGCCCGTCGGCGAATGCGCCGCCATGGTGGTTGCAAGTCTGTCAGTCTGGTTCCCTTCTTTGTGCCTGTGATAACCCACGGATTATCCGGCAGCTTTGGGACAGCACGCAGGACGACTGCAACAGCCTCTCCGAACAGAACGACTTTGGCCCCCGTTTTTGAATCCGGCAGCCTGAACGCCTTGGCCTGCCAGTCAACATAGGCCCACTTCAACATCATGATTTCGCCAAGCCGGCAACCCGTCAGCATCAGCAGCCGGATGGCAGCGATGACGGAAGCCGGCTCCGATTTCGCTGCTTCCAACTCGGCCAGTGTCCGCCCCAGCGCTGCATATTCGTTCGCGCTGAGGAAACGCTCCCGCTTTTCCTCAGGGAACTTCTTCACATGCAGACATGGGTTGCTGCCGTCCGGTCGAAGGCCCCAGACTTCAGCCAAATTGAACATCTTGGATAATACGCCAAGGGTTCTGTTGGCTTGATAGGGGATATGCCGCAGCGAATGGTGGAGTTCCGCAATATCCCGGCGTTGAATGTCTGTAACCCGCCGAGTGCCGATCTTGGGATTGATGAACAGCTCGACCGACCGCCGATATTCATACTGGGTCGAAGGCTTGCAACGGACAGCAACGTGCTCTTCCAGAAACCGCTCTCCCAGCGCCTTCATGGTCGGTGCCTTCCGCGCTTGATCGAGTTCCTGTGCCGGATCACGTTTGTTCTTCGCTTCAGACAGGATTTCATATGCCCGCGCCCGGGCATGCTCCGCGGTTACAGGGCCATGCTGACCAATCGTGATGAAACGCTGTTGTCCGTTGATCCGGCACTTCACGATATAGACCTTGCGACCCGTGGGATGGATGCGGACGCCGAACCCCCGCAACTCGTCATCCCAGACCACCTTCAGGGTCGGACCTGCAGCCGCCGCATCCACGGAACGCTTGGAGAGCTTTGCCATCATCCATCTCCAGAAACACCGGAAGCACCATCATGGTGCTTGGTATCAGCTACCATATAGCTACCAGATGAGATAAAATCGGAGCGCTGATGATGGTATCTGGTCGTACATGGAAGTCAAAATATCAGAAGTGTTATCAGATATTTAGATGATTTGGGGTATTCCAGAGTACATCATCGTATGAGTACTTTTCAAACTCATAACCTGAAGGTCACAGGTTCAAATCCTGTCCCCGCATCCAAAAGAAAACCCCAGCAATCCGAAACGGTTGCTGGGGTTTTTGCTGTCCGCCCCGGATTCGTCACGGGAATTTTTTTGCCTGAAAAATCGGTCGCATTTGGCCTCCGGCGCCGGGTTGGGGGTAGGATTTTTCGGGTCAGGGCTT
>NZ_FZOI01000052.1 GCF_900188385.1 Azospirillum sp. RU38E | reverse complement strand
GTCGCGGGCCTTGCTGAAGGCGGGGTTCAGCACCAAAAAAAACACTTCTGGCATCCGAGTGCGAACGCGCTGATGTCCGAAAGGATCGGCAGGTCCGGCGGACGCATCGTCAGCCCCGGATGCGCGAAGAACCCCATCGCCTTGTGTTCATTGACGAAACGGCGACAACCACGAAAATGACAAGGGCACGCGGTCGGGCCCGTCGGGGACAGCGCTTGAAGGCGCGGGCACCGTTCGGTCACTGGAAGACCCAGACCTTCATTGCCGCCTTGCGGTGCGATGGGCTGACCGCGCCATGGCTTATCAACCAGCCCATGAACCGGCTTCTCTTTGAAACCTATGTCGAAACCCAGTTGGCGCCGACCCTGCGTCCGGGCGACGTCGTCATCCTCGATAACCTGTCCAGCCATAAAAGCGAGAAGGCCAAGGCCATCATTGAGAAGGCGGGGGCATGGGTTCTGTTCTTGCCCCCCTATAGTCCAGACCTCAACCCCATCGAGATGGCCTTCGCCAAGCTCAAAGCCCACCTCCGGCGTATCGGTGCAAGGACCATTGACGACCTCTGGAGGGCCATTGGAAACATATGCGACCTCTACGACCAAGACGAATGCTGGAACTACTTCAAGGCCGCAGGATATGCATCCGATTAAAAGCGCGTTGCTCTAACAAGCAGGACGGCCCCGTTATATGCGTGCCAAATCCCGCCGCCCGTCGATGACCCGGACAATGGCAACCTCAGTGACTGTGCCTTCGTCTGTGTCGGGGCGTGTTTCGTAAAGAATGAGATACGGCCCCTCGACCAGCACCCGCGTACTTGTCTGAATATCCGGGCGGCGGGGGCCAAGCCTTGGGTGTTGGCTCAGTTGGTGGGCGCGCATTTCGAGCGCATCATAGATGCGCTCTGCCGCCACCGGGTTCTCAATGCCGATGACCACATAAATATCCAGCAAGTCCGTTCGGGCTTGCGGATACCAAAGCACCTCAACCGGCATGCTCATTCGCCGTGCGTACGTCGTTCAGGCGTTGCTGTGCTTCCTGCCGCAGTCGGTCGAAATCCATCGGCACAGGAGCGCCGCTGGCCTTGCCAGCATCCCACGCCTGACGGAGCCGCCGGATGTCTTCCTGCCGCAACTCGCGTCGGAACTGCCATTCCCGCACGGCTTCGCGGACGATCTCGCTAGTGGTAGCGTACTCACCGGCATCGACGGCAGCGCGCAACGCAGCCACCTGTTCGCCGGTAAGGGCAACGCTTACTTTCTGGACTTCGGGCATACGATCCCTCCTAAGTTCATGGCACAATCTTACTACTAAGTAGCATGAATGTCCATCGTTGGCACATTTGACCCTGCCCACCGCTGATAAATGTCACTTAACACGTTGATAATCGGGAACTTCGCCCCCTTTATCGCCGCCCTCTCCAGAGATCGCATAAGCGATAAACGAAAAATTAACATCTATGATGGTACAAATGATTAATAATCAGCCATTGGATGGTATATGGCCGGGAAACCTTCTGCAAAGGCGACTAACATAGCCCTCAGAAAGCAGCGCAGCAATCAGATGGTAAGGCTGCATCATCTGTGTGTACGCATTGAAAAACATGAGAATTTAATCAACAGATTCATCGTCAAACAGGATAAATCAGCCGCGACCAGGGTCAATACCTTCCGTGAAGGCCTCAGCGCTGTGCTGGTGGTAGGCATTGACTCGCTGGCGGACGATTTGATGACCTTCAATAGCGATATAAACGAGACCATGGATCGGGTCATTGAGACGGCGGAGATGACGACCGTGCCGCTGATCGAGTTTGCGGCGCTGGATCAGGAGGCGTGCGGCAATTGGCAGTGACGCGGGTGACGCTTCGCGAGTCAGCAGCGAAACATCTTGAATCAGATTTTCATTCGTGACTTTGCATAATACCCGCATTGCTATATGGCGGGCATACGAATCCATGTTAGGATTTAACATAACTGCCCGCACCTCGGTGGAAATATCGGGCAATGTTCCAGAATCTTGCAGCAACTGAAGTATTAAAACAAGAAGACGAGAACCAGAAGGCAATGTAGTGAGAATGGATTTCAGATCATCTACGATGGTGGCGTCGAAGAACCCGGAAATACTGAAATGTCGCCATGCATCGCTACGTTGGAAGCCGGGATATTCTTCTGCCAAGGTGCGCAGCTTATTCAGAAGTAATTTCTTTGACGGAGTGGCAAGCTGCGAAGGGTCGCCGTTGGCGAGGATAGCATATGGGTCGAGTTCAATAAGAGCTCTCTGCAGATCTACTGACCCAATTGCCGCCATCCATCCCAGAACTCCACGAAGTTCATCTCGAACGACGCCGTTAGGTGCCATAACAGCGAGGCAGCGTCGGAGCGAAAGCGGCCGGATTGGCTCGTTTATCTGCCTGACTATATATTGGGCTGTACAATACTCAGCTACGATACGGTGTACCGGCTCATGCTGATCTTCATTGATCGCAGGCTTGAACAAACGTGTACTTAGCAGGAAGGCATCACCTGAATGCGGTGCCGATGCCAGTATGCCAATATAGGGATAGTCATTATCCCCAAGCCTTTCGACAGCCGATAACCCGGAGGCGTCAGAAAGCAAAATCTTCGCCATGAACTCGCTGGCGCGCCCGATGATATCAGATATTGCGGGCCGTTGGGGCACATGCGTAATGCTCCCCTCTTCCACTGCAAGGCGGTCAATTGCGTCTTTGAATATCTGTGCTTTAGAAGTGAAATAACGACTGCTTTGTACGTATGCATCTGAGAACAATTTCAGGAATTGTGGGTTCCCTAGGAGCGGAGCTAGTTCAAATCGATTGGCCTCTTTCAGGAAATCCGCGAAGACCTCGCCTTCTTGATAGTGGTTGAAGAGCATTTCCTGCTCTTGCTCATTCATCGATTCAATGCGGATAATTACCGGGTCTACACGGAAGCATTCTTTAACTGACTTCGTTCGACTTTGATTCCACCCATCAGACCGGCTCGCGAATATCACATGGCCGTTTGAGAATTCATGGGCTTTAACTATAATCTGGTCAATTGATGAATGGTCAATTTTTGCTGCTTCGTCCAATGCATCAATAACAATAGGCCCAAGTGCTGTTAGCGCAGAGCGATGCCGAAAGATGCTGGCACGAACGGGGGTAACTTGGAGAAGGCGAGCGAATTCCCGGAGCAGTTCTGTTTTTCCGGCACCGGGCTCCGCAAGAACGATGAGGACTTTGCCTTCGTTAAGCGCCTCTGCTTCAGTGAAGCTCTTGTCGCCGATTTTTATGCGACGGTTTATGTAGATTTCAGTCATAGTCCGACGTTAATCCGATTATCAGCAGAGCTCAATATCGGAACGATGTGTTGCCCATCGGCGTCGAGGTGCAAGCTGAAGATGGCGAACCGGCTCACCGAGCCTTCATCCGTATCGGGAAGCGTTTTTTAGAGGAAGAGATATGGCCCGTCGACCAACGCCGCGCGCTGGCGCGGATGTCCGGGTCGCGGCCCAAGCCAAGTGTAAGTCTTTAGAGGGGGCCAATGGCTTCCGAAATCCTTTTAAACCCGCTTCATCATCGAATCGCCATTAACCTTAAATAGCCGTCGCTTTCTGAGTGGCTGCGTGCTACATGCTGGCTCCCCGTTAGGGCGCTTTCGGTGTTTAGCGGGGAATTAGGGCAAAACTCTAGGGCAGAATCTAGGGCACTTGTCTTGATAGAGTTGGAAAGAGTTGGTAAAAAGCTAGGTAAATCAAGCTGACGCGGGGTGGAGCAGCCCGGTAGCTCGTCAGGCTCATAACCTGAAGGTCACAGGTTCAAATCCTGTCCCCGCATCCAAAAGAAAACCCCAGCAATCCGAAACGGTTGCTGGGGTTTTTGCTGTCCGC
>NZ_FZOI01000038.1 GCF_900188385.1 Azospirillum sp. RU38E | reverse complement strand
TCTTCTTACGCCGCCGCCTGTGTCGGGGCATGCCCCGACACAGGCGATCAATACCCGCCATTCCAGCATGCCGTCAGATTTAGTCCAGACTTTTACACATGACACGCCTGGATCTCGTGATTCTGGACGAACTCGGGTACCTGCCGTTCAGCGCATCTGGCGGTGCGCTGCTATTCCACCTGCTCAGCAAACTCTATGAGCGGACCAGCGTCATCATAACCACCAACCTCAGCTTCAGCGAATGGGCCACCGTCTTTGGCGATGCCAAAATGACCACCGCCTTGCTCGATCGCCTCACACATCGCTGTCACATCGTCGAAACCGGAAATCACAGCTTTCGTTTCAAAGCCAGCACTGCCGCAGCATCCGGCAAAAGAAAGGGAAATCCACATGCCTTGACCCAATCATGAACCAAGCCGCATAACTCAATGGTGGGTCATTTCTCGATGGAAATCCCGGGTCAGTTCCGCGTGGAAATCAACAACCAAGCTTAACGCCGAACAAAAACTGTCCGCTCACTGGGGACCAGCTCTCCTGGCAGACCCTTCCCACCCTTGCCCGCTATTTCGGCGGGGCAGGGCATGATATAACATCTTAAATTTGTATAATTTTATTATATCGCATATATGTGTGAAATTTGGCTTTGTAATTCCTATAATATAAGTAGATAATATTTCATCGACGATGACCTCATCGCGGCGATGAACCACATTCGCATCAGCCCGATGAACGCCACTGCCTTTGGGGAGCTTAAAAATATGAAATTCCGCCTTTCCGTCACCACAGCGCTGGCGTTCGGATCCCTGGTATCACCGTTTTCTGCCTTGGCACAGAACGCCCCGGCAGCCGCAGGGCAGGGCGGGCAGGTGGAAGACATCATCGTCACCGCCCAGCGCCGGTCTGAATCCGCCCAGAATGTCGGTGTAGCCCTGTCGGTGTTGAGCGGGGAAGAGTTGGCCAGGCGCGGCCTGTCCAATGTCAACCAGTTGCAGAACCAGACGCCCAGCCTGGAAGTGGTGCCGGCCTTCGGCGGTGGGCAGCCACAGTTCCGCCTGCGCGGCGTGGGGTTTGAGGATTACGCCACCAATAATACCCCCACCGTTGGCGTCTATGTGGATGAGGTGGCCTATCCGGTGCCGGTGGCGACCCAGGGTGTGCTGTTCGATATTGATCGGGTGGAGGTGCTGCGCGGGCCGCAGGGCACGCTTTACGGTCGCAACACGACGGGTGGTGCCATCAACTTCATCTCCCGCCGCCCCACGGCGGATTTCAGTGCCGGGATCGATGCGCAATATGGCCGGTTTGATGAATTCAAGGCGGAAGGTTTTGTTTCCGGCCCCATCAATGACAAGCTGCGGTTTCGTCTTTCCGGGGTGACGGAACAGGGCGGCGGTTTCCAGAAAAACCGCGTCACCGGCCAGCATCTGGGCGATGCCGACCGCCTGTTCGGCCGGGCGCTGTTGGAATTCACGCCGTCGGAAACCACCACGGTGACGTTGAACCTGCATGGCGGGCGCGACCAGTCGGAACAGACCGGGCTTTACCTGTTCCGACCCTTCACCACCCAGGGCTATGGCGCCACACCGGGCCCCACCATCCCGGCCGATACCAGCCGGCGCGCCACGGGCTGGGGGTTCTCGCCCAGCTTTGCAGCGCTGAACGGTTTCGCGGCCGATGCCAAGCCGCAGAAGGATAATGAAAGCTATGGCGGCAGCCTGACGGTGGCATCGGACCTGAGTGAGCAGGTCCGCCTGACCAGCATCACCGCTTTTGACCATCTGGACCGGCGCGAGCTGGCGGACTGGGATGCCTCCGCCAGCCGTGAATCCGACACCTACTGGGCCAGCAATATCGATGTCTTCTCCCAGGAACTGCGCTTGTCCTCCCTCGATAATGGGCGGTTTTCCTGGGTGACCGGGGCCTATTATTCCCATCAAGACCAGGATGAGACGTTCCGCACCGATTTCAGTCAGAGCTTGGGCTTCATCACCGACACCGCCTATCGCCAGAAGGTGGATTCAATCAGTGGCTTTGGCCAGGTGGGCTATGAACTGACGGAACAGGTGAAGCTGGTCGCCGGCCTGCGCTATGAAAATGAAAAGCGCAAGCTGCGCGATTTCCGCACGGCCATTGGCGGTGCGCCCACCTTCAGCAATGGCAACCGCGATCAGGAACTGAACGAGGGTACCGGCAAGATCGGGCTGGAATTCCGGCCGCAGGAAAATCTGCTGCTCTATGCCAATGCCAGCCGGGGGGTGAAATCGGGCGGATTCACCGTCTATAACTCCCCCAATGCGGAGCAGATTGATCCGTTCAAGCCGGAAACGCTCTATGCCTATGAGATCGGCTTCAAATCCGACCTGCGAAAGTCGGTCCGGCTGAACGGTGCCGCCTATTATTATGATTACCGGAACCAGCAGGTGCTGGGCACCATCGTCAATCCCCAGCGCGGCCTGATCGGCCGTATCGTCAATGCGCCCAAATCGGAAATTTACGGTGGGGAGCTGGAATTGACCGTCACCCCGCTGCACAATCTGCGCCTGACCCAATCGGTCGGGTTCAAGAAGGGGGAATATAAGGATTACAGCAACATCAATACCGGCTCCCTGACCCGCAATCCGGTTACCGGCCTTTATTCGGCCAGCACGATTGACCTGTCGGGCACCGCCATTCCGCTGGCCAACTGGTCCTATCAGGGCTCCGTCGCCTATACGATCCCGGTGGGCCGTTTTGCGGTGGAGGCGCAGGCCGATTATGCCTATCGCGACAAGCTGCCGTCGTTCCTGGGTTCCGGCTATGACCTGCCGTCGCGCTGGATCGCCAATGCCACGCTGACCCTGCATCCCGATGAAGGGGGCTGGTCGGCGGGGCTGTATGGCCGCAACATCTTCAATACGGATTATGACAATACCCGTAACTTCTTCCTGCCCAATGCCAATATCGCCTCGCCGGGGCGCCCCGCCACCTATGGCGTGCGCCTGACCTATGAACTGTAAGGGCTGGCGCAACGCTGAGCTGGTGGGCGGGATCGGCCCCGCCTGATACAAGTCTACCGAAGGAGACGGGGCATGAAGATCGTGGCGGTGATTGCGGGCCTGATACTGGTTCTGGTGCTGGTCGCGGCAGGGGGCTGGCTTTATCTGCGCGCCCCCGATATTCCGGCAGCGGAGTTACAGGCCCAGTATGGCCGCGCCAATTCCCGCCATGCCGATCTGTCGGGCGGGGTGCGGCTGCATTATCTGGAAAGCGGGCCGGCGGAGGCGCCGGTGCTTTTCCTGGTGCATGGCTTTGGTGACAATGGCTTTTCCTGGGACGGCTGGACGCAGGTGCTGTCGGCCAATTACCGCGTCATCGCCCTGGACCTGCCCGGCCATGGGCTGACGGAGGCGCCGGCCGATTTCCCCGCCGCCCCCGATCGCTATGCCGATCTGGTGGAAGAACTGGCGGTGAAGCTGGGCTTGGGCCGCATCGCCATTGCCGGCAATTCCCTGGGCGGCGGTGTGGCCTGGCAATTGGCCGTGCGCCATCCGGACCGGCTGTCACGGCTGATCCTGGTGGATGCCGCCGGCTGGCCGGCCGTCAGCTTGCAAGACCCGCCGCTGGCCTTCAAGCTGATGCGCTATCAATGGGGCCGCGATCTCCTTGCCTCCATCGATAACAAGCCGCTGATCCGCGAAGGGCTGAAGCGCGATGTGGTGGATCAGTCGGTGCTGACCGAAGCCTTCATCCAGCGTTGGGCCGACCTGCAGCGCTTGCCGGGTCACCGGCCCATCCTGATGTCGCTCAACCCCGGATCGCTGACCGCCTCCAACGAATTGCTGGCCGGCATCCAGATCCCCACGCTGATCCTGTGGGGGGAGGCCGACCAGATCATTGACGTGGCGGCGGCACAGAAATTCAAGGCGGCCATCCCGCAGGCGGAACTGGTGATCTATCCCAATGTCGGCCATCTGCCGCAATGGGAGATACCGGCGCGTTCCGCCGCCGATGTGGCCCGCTTCCTGGACAGCAGCAAGGGTGAATGATGCCAAGGGATCTGCTGGGCAATCCTGTTTCGGTTCCGGAAGCAAGCCTGCCGGCCATCAATGATTTCGTTGGCGGTATGATCGCCTATGAGGCGCGGGCGCTGAATATCCTGCCGGCGGCGCAGGGGGCCGATGCGCCGGTCCTGGTGCATCTCTATGCCGGGTTCCTGAACCTGCTGGCAGAGGCGCCGGGGGCGGCAGAGGCGGCCCGTCCGCATCTGGACGCCGCCCGGCTGCGGCTGGCCACGGCGAATGAGCGGGAGCGGCGGCTGGCGGATGCCCTGGCCGCCTGGGTCGCCGATGATATTGACGGTACGGTGGCCATCTTGTCGGCCATCCTGGCCGATCATCCGCGCGATCTGGCGACACTGAAACTGCTGCATTACCATCTGTTCAACCATGGCGACTTTCCCGCCATGCTGCGGGCGGCGCAGGGTGTGGCGGCGGTGGCGCCGGACTTGCCCTATCTGGGCGGTTGTCTGGCCTTCGCCTATGAACAGCTGCATCTGCTGACAGAGGCGGCGGCGGCGGCCTGCGCCGGTCTGGCCATTGTCCCGACCGATCCCTGGGCCCAGCACGCGCTGGCCCATGTCTGGCTGACACAGGGCCGCATTGATGAAGGGCTGGCGGCCCTGACCGCATGGTCGCCGGGCTGGCAGGGGCTGAACAGCTTCATGGTCACCCATCTCTGGTGGCATCTGGCCCTGTTCCATCTCAGCCGGGGGAATGCACCGGCGGCGCTGGCAATCTATGACGCCCAGGTCTGGGCCCATGCGCGGGATTATTCCCAGGATCAGGTGGGGGCTGTCTCCCTGCTGGCCCGGCTGGAACTGGCCGGGTACAGCGTGGGCGACCGCTGGGACGAACTGGGGACCTATCTGGCCGCCCGCGCCACGGATGTGGTGCAGCCCTTCCTGTCGGTGCAGTACGCCTATGGTCTGGCGCGGGCGGGGCGGGCGGAGGCGGATCAATTGCTGGCGGCCATCGCTGATGCGGCGCAGAGAGCACCGGACCATAGCCGCGCCACATGGCGCGATGCCGCCCTGCCGCTGGCGCGTGGGCTGGTGGCCTTGGCACGCGGGCAGGCGGCAGAGGCCTTGCCGCTGCTATCCGATGCCGTGCCACGGCTGGCCCGGCTGGGCGGCAGCCACGCGCAGCGCGACCTGTTCGCCCAGTTCCTGCTGGATGCGCAGATCAAGGCCGGTGCCTGGGTGGAAGCACAGCAGGCGTTGGAACTGCGCCGCGCGTCCGATCCCGGCAATGTGCCGCTGAACCGGGCGCTGGCCGCCCTTTATCGCCAATTGGGCTTGCCGCAACTGGCCGAACAAGCGGCCGCGCGGGCCGACGGGCGGGCGACGGCATGAGGCTGTTTGCCGCTTTTCTTGCCCTGTTGGCCTTTCTGCTGCTGCCGGTCGCTGCCCCCGCCGCCCTGCGCGATACGCTGCGCGTCGGCTTGCAGCTGGAACCGCCCAATCTGGACCCGACCAGCGGGGCGGCCACCCCCACCGATGATGTGACCTATGGCACCATCTTTGAAGGTTTGACCCGCATTGCCGCCGATGGTTCCGTCCAGCCCCTGCTGGCCAGCGGCTGGACGGTCTCGGCGGATGGGCGCACCTATCTGTTCGATCTGCGGCCCGGTGTGCAGTTCCATGATGGCAGCCCGTTGAGTGCCGATGATGTGGTGTTCAGCCTGTCGCGGGCCATCGCCCCCAATTCCACCAATGCCCAGGCGCAGGCCCTGCGCGCGATTACATCGATCACCGCGACCGGGCCCTTGCAGGTGCGCATTGAACTGGCGGCGCGCGATTCCGGCTTTCCCACCCTGTTGAGCCTGGGCGATGCCGTGATCGTCTCCCGCCAGTCGGCGGCGCGGCTGGCCACGGCCCCGGTTGGGACCGGCCCGTTCCGCTTTGTCGAATGGCGGCGTGGCGATGCGGTGAGCTTGCAGCGCTTCGATGGCTATTGGGGCCTGCCGGCCCGTCTGTCGCGGCTGGTTTTCCGCTTCATTGCCGATCCCAACGCCGCCTATGCTGCCATGCGGGCCGGTGACCTGGACCTGTTCCCGGACTTCCCGGCACCGGAGGTGATGGGCCAATTGGCCGCCGATCCCCGCCTGAAACTGGCCGTCACCCCGTCGGAGGGGGAGGTGATCCTGGCGATCAACCAGCGCCAGGGGCCGCTTTCCGATATCAGGGTGCGACGCGCCATCGCGCTGGCCCTGGACCGGCAAGCCATCATCGACGGGTCGATGTATGGCTATGGCACCCCTATCGGCAGCCATTTCCCGCCGCAGAACCCCGACTATGTCGATCTGACCGGGCTTTCCCCGCATGATCCCGCTGCCGCCCGCCGGCTGCTGGCCGAGGCGGGCCATGCCGACGGGCTGGACCTGACCTTGAAACTGCCGCCGCCGGCCTATGCCCGCCGGGGTGGGGAGATTGTGGCCGCCCAATTGGCGGCTGTGGGCATCCGCGCCCGGATCGTCAATGTCGAATGGGCGGGATGGCTGGATGAAGTTTATAAAAGGCATGATTTTGATCTAACCGTCATCAACCATGCCGAGCCTTATGATTACGAAATCTATGGCCGCACCGGCTATTATTTCGGCTATGAAAGCCCGGCTTATCGCGCCTTGCTGGCCGATCTGAAGACGGCCCCCGATCAGGCGGCCCGGCATCGCATCCTGGGTGATCTGCAGCGCAAGCTGGCCGAGGATGCGGTCAATGCCTATCTCTACCAGTTCCCGCATCTGGGCGTGCAGGACCGCGATCTGGCGGATATCTGGCTGAACAGCCCCAACCAGATGCTGGATTACAGCCGGGCGCATTTCACCACCGGTGCTGCAGCGGCGGGCGAAACGGTTCAGGCCGCTGCCGCTGTCGGTGGGGGTGGCTGGCTGCTGCTGGGGGTGCTTGTGCTGTTGCTGGGGCTGGCGGTCTGGGGCTTTGGTCCCGCCTATGTGCTGGCCCGGCTGTCGGTGCTGGCCGGCACCCTGCTGGCGGCCAGCATCCTGATTTTCGCCCTGGTGCAGGTGGTGCCGGGCGATCCTGCCGCCTTCATGATGGGGCTGAATGCCACGCCGGAGGCGATTGCCAATCTGCACCGGGAATTGGGGCTGCAGGGTTCCATCCCCGCCCGTTACCTGGATTGGCTGGGCGGGCTGCTGCGGGGCGATTTCGGCATTTCCTATACCTATCGCGTGCCGGTGGCGGACCTGATCGGCGAAAGGCTGGCGCTGTCCCTGCCGCTGGCCTTGCTGGCCACGCTGCTGTCCCTGCTGATCGGGCTGCCTGCCGGCTATCTGGCGGCGGTGCGGCAGGGCGGCTGGGTGGACGGGCTGCTATCCTGGATCATGCGTCTGGGCATTGCCGTGCCGGGCTTCTGGCTGGCCATTCTGCTGGTGCTGGTCTTTGCACTTGGCTTGGGTTGGTTTGCCGCCGGCGGCTTTCCCGGCTGGGGGGCGGGCATCGGCCCGGCCCTGTCGGCGCTGGTGCTGCCGGTGCTGGCCCTGGCGCTGCCCCAGGCGGCCATCCTGGCCCGCGTGGCGCGCGGCAGCCTGATTGAAACCCTGCACAAGGATTTTGTCCGCACCGCCCGCGCCAAGGGGTTGAGCCGGGGCCAGGCCATCCGCCGCCATGCCCTGCCCAATGCCATGGGGCCGGTGCTGACCTTGCTGGGCCTGCAGGTGCCGTTCCTGCTGGCCGGTGGAGCGATTGTGGAGAATGTGTTTTATCTGCCCGGCCTGGGCCGGCTGGTCCTGCAGGCCATCGCGCAGCGCGATCTGATCGTTGTGCAGTCTGTCGTGGTGCTGCTGGTCGGGTTCACCGTCATAGCCTCCCTGGCCGTTGACATGGCCGCCGCCTGGATTGATCCGCGCCTGCGGGATCGGGGGGCGTCATGAGAAAGGGGCGCAATGTGACGCTATGGCTGGGGTTGCTGCTGACGGGCCTGTTTGTGGCGGCGGGGCTGCTCTCCCTGGTCTGGACGCCCTTTGACGTGGCGGTCCTGGATGTCGGCAGCCGTTTGCTGCCGCCTTCTGCCACGCACCTGCTTGGCACCGATCATCTGGGCCGCGACCTGCTTTCCATGTTGCTGGCGGGGGCTTCGGTGTCGCTTTCCGTCTCGTTGCTGGGGGTAGGGGTGGCCCTGGTGGTGGGGGTGCCGCTGGGGCTGCTGGCGGCGGCGCGTGGCGGCTGGGTGGATGAAGGGCTGATGCGCAGCGGCGATCTGGTCTTCGCCTTTCCCTGGCTGATGCTGGCCATCCTGCTGGCGGCAACGCTGGGGCCGGGGGCGTCGAATGCCGTGCTGGCCATCGCCATTTTGAACATCCCTGTCTTTGCCCGCCTGACGCGGGGGGAGGCTCAGCGCCTCTGGCAACTGGATTTCGTGGCTGCGGCCATGCTGGCCGGCAAGGGAAGGGGACTGATCTCCCTTCAACATATCCTGCCCAACCTGTCCGGCCCGCTGTCGGTACAGGCGACGATCCAGTTCTCGCTCGCCCTGCTGGCGGAAGCCGGCCTCTCCTATGTCGGGCTCGGGGTGCAGCCGCCAGCACCAAGCTGGGGGCGGATGCTGGCCGATGCCCAGACGCTGATCGGCACGGCCCCCTGGCTGGCCATCGTGCCGGGGCTGGCCATCCTGCTGGCCGTATTCGGGTTGACCCTGACCGGTGACGGGCTGGGTCGCCATTTCCGCCGGGGGGAAGGGGCATGACCATCCTGTCATTCCAGAATGCCGGCATCCGCTATGGTGACCGGGTGGCGCTTTCCGGTTTCAACCTGGATATCGCGCCGGGACAGATTGTCGGCCTGATCGGGGAATCCGGTTCGGGCAAATCCAGTGCCGCCCTGGCGGCCATGGGCCTGCTGCCCGATGGGGCGGTCCTGTCGGGCCGGGTGCTGCTGAACGGGCAGGATTGGGCCACGCTGACGCCTGCCCAGGGGGACCGGTTGCGCGGCCGGGTGGCCGGCATGATCTTTCAGGAACCGCTGACGGCGCTGAACCCGATCCTGTCCATTGGCGCCCAGGTGGCAGAGGCGGTGCGGGCGGCGCGTGGGCTGGGCCGGTGGGCCGCCTGGGACAGCGCGCTTGGCCTGCTGGACCGGGTGGGGCTGCCCCCGGCAACCTTCTCCCCCCATCGCTTCCCGCACCAGCTTTCCGGCGGGCAGCGTCAGCGGGTGGGGATCGCCATCGCCATTGCCGGCGGGCCGAAATTGCTGATCGCGGATGAACCGACCACCGCGCTGGACGTCACCACCCAGGCCCAGGTGATGGATCTGATCGTGCGGCTGGTGCGGGAAGGGGACATGGGCCTGCTGCTGGTCAGCCACGATCTGGGGTTGGTCGGGCAGGTGGCCGACCATATTGCCGTGCTGAAGGATGGCCAGTTGGTGGAGCAGGGGCCGGCCGGGGCCGTGCTGACCCGCCCCGCCGCCCCCTATACCCGTTCCCTGCTGGAACGGGCGCGGCACCAGCCCTTGCGGTCACCGGCCATTGATCCGGCCCGCCCGCCCATCCTGTCCGTCTCCGGCCTGTCGCGGGTCTATCCCGGCACCCGCCAGGGACTGTTCCGGCGGGGGGAGCCGGTGCGGGCGGTGACGGATATCAGCTTTGATATCGCCCCCGGCGAAACGCTGGGGGTGGTGGGGGAAAGCGGGTCCGGCAAATCCAGCCTGCTGCGCTGTGTGCTGGGGCTGGACCTGCCGCAGGCCGGCCAGATCCTGCTGGATGGGCAGCCCCTGCATGGCCGCACGGCCCCTGAACAACGCGCCTTGCGACGGCAGATGCAGGCGGTTTTCCAGGACCCCGCCGGCAGTTTCAACCCGCGTCAGCAGGTGGAAACCATTGTGGCAGAACCGCTGCACCTGCTGGATACACCCTTGCCGGCGGCAGAGCGGCGGCAGCGGGTGGAAAAGGTGCTGGAACGGGTCGGCCTGTCCGCCGCCGATGCCACGCGCTATCCGCACCAGTTTTCCGGTGGGCAGCGCCAGCGTATCGCCCTGGCCCGCGCCTTGATTGTGGAGCCCAGGCTGGTGGTGCTGGATGAGGCGGTGTCGGCGCTGGATGTCTCCATCCGCGCCGATATTCTGGACCTGCTGGCCCGGCTCTCGGCGGAACTGGGGCTGGCCTATCTGTTTGTCTCGCACGATCTCTCGGTGATGCGGGCCATCACCGACCGGGTGCTGGTGATCCGCCAGGGCCGGATCGTGGAACAGGGGCCGACGGCAAAGGTATTGTCAGCACCCGAGCATCCCTATACCGCGCAATTGCTGGCCGCCACCCCGCGCCTGCCGGGGGCGTAAAATCATCGGTCAAAATTCTTGGCCGATGGTACGGCGGCGACTGCCGCCGCGCCGCTCGTGCGGCGTAGCCAAGCCAGCGGAGGCTGGCGCCGGCGATTGAGGGGCAAGAAAGCGTGACCAGCGGTCATGATTTCGTGCCGCCGGCGTAAGAAAAAAGGGGGGATGGATCATCCCCCGGCCTGGTGAACCCCCCGCGCGATGGCACGGGCCAGCACGTCGGCGGCGGCGGACCCGATGCGGGCCGCCTGCCATTGCCGGGTGCGATCATCCCCCAGCGGCACGGCCCCGCTGCCAATGGCAAAGACCAGATCGCCATCGAACGGCGTATGCACGGGGCGGATGGCGCGGGCCATGCCATCATGCGCCATGATGGCAATGCGCTTGGCCTCCAGCTTGTCGATGGCGGCATTGGTGGCCACCACCGCCAGGGTGGTGTTGGCACCTTGGTTCAGCCGGCCCAGTTCCCGCAGTCTGGTGACATCCGGCGTGGGGTCCGTTACCGGTGGGGCCGCCGGATCGGGCCGCCGGTTGCCGAACTCCCCCTCAATCTCGTAGGGCCAGGCCCAATAGGTGCTGTTGTCGGGCATCAGCACCGATCCGATCGGGTTGACCGCCACCAGGGCCGCGACCATCAAGCCATCGCCCAAATCCAGGGAGGCGGTGCCGATCCCGCCCTTGATGTAACCGGCCATGGCGCCGCGCCCGGCCCCAACGGAACCCAGCGTCACCTCTGTCCCCGCCGCTGCAATCGCGGTCGCCCCCAGGGCGCGGTAAGGAGAAATTTCACCCCAATCCTTGTCACCGGGATTGTTCAGATCATGCAGCACGGCGGCGGGCACGATGGGGATGGCCCGCCCGCCGGGGCGCAGCCGCAGCCCGACATCGCGTTCCGACAGATATCCGACCACCCCATCCGCCGCCGCCAACCCGAAGACCGACCCGCCAGACAGGCAGAGCGCATGGATACCCCCCACCACATTTTCCGGCGACAGGGTTTCCGTCTCCCGCACGCCGGGGCCGCCGCCCCTTATATCGACAGCGGCCACCCATGGGCCGCCGCAGCGGATGACGGTGACACCGGACCCGATTTTCTCATCGGTGGCATGGCCAACCAGCAGCCCTTCAATATCGGTGATGCTGTTGCGGGGGCCGGGACGCGGATTCATCAGTCTGCCTGTTGCAGCCGTTGGAGGGCGTCATCAAAGCAGAAAAATCAAAGCGTATCCAGGAATCGCCCGACACAGTTCAGAATGACGGACATGCCGACCTTGCCGCGTGCAAGAAAAAGGAATGATCGGCGGACTGTCGGCCCGGATGCCGGATCGGTCTGCAGCAGCCCATCGCGGGTTAACAGCGGCAGGTCCGGCGTCAGGGCATAGGGTCGCTGCATTACCCACCCCAGCGGTGGGACAGAATAAAACTATACCGTTCCGGGCGTACAAAGAAGGTGGATTGCACCGCCGTCGACTGGTCCGCGAAATAGGATCTGCGGTCCATGACCAGCAGCGGTGTGCCGGGCCGCACCTCCAGCATCGCCGCCGCCTCGCCCTCTGCGGCGGTGGCCTTGATCTCCACATCGGCGCCGCAGACGGGCTTGCCGACCACGTCATTCAGAATGGAATAGATGGGCGTATGCTGGGCATTCAGCCAGTCATACTGTGCCAGGGCTGAGGGCAGAATGCTGCGGCCCAGGGCAACCGGGCTGTTATCCACCAGATGCAGACGCACAGCCACCAGGCAATGTTCGCCAAAATGGGCGCGCAGTTCACGCGGGGTGGATGTGAGATCGGCCCGCAGGTGCCGCATGGTGGCGTTCAGCCCTTGCAGCTTCAGGGATTCGTGAAAACTGCGCAGCGTGTCCAGCGGGTGGCGCATCCTGGTGTCGGCGGTAAACGTGCCTTTGCCCTTGCGCCGCACGATCAGACCCTCGGTTTCCAGCAGGTCCAGCGCTTGGCGCACGGTGACCCGGCTGACCGCGAAACGGTTTCCGATTTCTGCTTCGCCGGGCAGGCGGCCTGACGGTTCAAACAGCCCGGCGGCGATTTCATCGCGCAGGCGCACCGCGATCTGGCGGTACATCGCCGTCGCATTTTCCCGCACCAAACTCACCGCCGCCTCCTGTCGCCTTCACCAGACGGCGTCCTTGATGCCACCCGGCCGGGGTGGTTTCAACGATTTCAAGCCGGGGGGGTGCCAACATGTATTGTAATGTATTATCGTAAACTCATCGTGAAATAATCTAATGAACACTGAATATGTCGTTGTTATTGGTTTCGCCTCGGCCGGCGCCATGTTCCTCGGGGTGTGGCAAGACCGCATCGATGAACCTGCTGTCGGGTTTCCTGGCACCGCAGGTCGGTTCCGTCACCATCAATGGTCAGCCGGTTCATCCGGAAATGGCGGCCCTTGGCTATACCGCACCTGGCATCTGAACGAAGGAACCTATTCGTGACCGACATTGCCGCCAATCCGGGCCATATCGCGCCCCTGGGTCTGTATGAACGCAATCGCGCCCGCCCCTTCCTGGGGCACACCACCTGTTCACACGGCCGTCTGGTGGCCGGCGAATGGACAGAGGTGCAGTTGGTTTACGAAGTCGGTGCCTCCGGTCTGGCCGACGGTGCCGCCATCAAGCTGGCCATCAAATTTTATTCCGACTGGGC
>NZ_FZOI01000035.1 GCF_900188385.1 Azospirillum sp. RU38E | reverse complement strand
TCGCCTCCTGCATCATGCCATCGTCGTCCATATCGAGGGCGCCAGCTATCGCCTGCGCCGTCATGCCGACCTGATCCCGGATAACAACCGCACCAAGCCCATCAACCCGCCAAATCAGCCAAAACCAAGGGGGAGACCGCCGAAAACAAAACAAGCCTGATAATCCAAAATCAATTCACCAGCCAAACCATCTGGGGAATTTTCAAGTGCCACTTCTGGGGATTTCCATTTCGCCCTTTACAATCGGCATCAAACGCGCCGAAGCGACCATCACGCTGGCCGCCATGGCCTACAACATGAAACGATGGGTCTGACTCAACGGGAGAACTGCGCCCGCTTGACGCCAAAGCCGCCCGTTCGGGCGGCTTTGGGTAGGCCATGATATGCCGAAAGCTGACACCACGGTGCCGGGATACCCGATTCTGCTCCGGTCACGGCATCACACAGGGTTACCGGAGGTGTCGATCTACACTCGCCATTACAACCATAGTCGCGTACTGTCGCTGATTGAGTCTGGACCCTAATAAAAATTTCTCAATACAAAATCACAAAACCGATTCCAAAAGGCCATCTGAATGGTAATTCTGCGCATACCATGCAACCTTGAGAGCCAATGTGGTCAACACAAAAATCGAAATATCCACCCTGTCCTTGCCTGCGGGTGATCTGGAGATTGCCGTCAACCGGTCGTGTGCGCCGCTGGAGGCGCTGTGCGGATTCGCTGCCCGGCTTAATCCCAAGCGCGGTTTTCTTTTTGTCAGCAAGGTGCTGGGCCGTCATATCCCGGTACGGCCGTCCGTGATGCGCCGGACCTACCGCGATCTGTCCGCCATGGTCGCGGATGATTTGCCTGGCCCGGTCTTGTTTGTAGGCATGGCAGAGACAGCCATTTGCATGGGGACGGGCGTCTTTGACGAATGGGTGCGTCGGACCGGTCGCCACGACGCGCTGTTCGTGCATACCACCCGCTATGCGTTTGATGCAGCGCCAGCTTTTGCGTTCCGTGAAGAGCATAGCCACGCTACGGGACACAATGTTTGCGTCCCTGTCGATCCGCGCGATGCCGACCTGATGCGCTCGGCCCGTACATTGGTGCTGGTCGATGATGAAGCCAGCACGGGCAAGACCTTCGGCAATTTTGTTCGTGCCGCTGGCAGTTTTTGTGTCGATGTCGAACGTCTTGTCTGCGTGGTCCTGACAGACTGGAGCGGCGGTCGTGCGAAGACGGCGGCGGCGGTGGCGGCAGGCGTCCCTGCCGATCTGGTGTCCCTGCTTGAGGGTGAATACCGTTTCGAGCGCAACCCGGATGCCCCCACGGTCAAGATGCCGAACCTGGAGGGCGATGGGCGCTCCCGCTCGGCTGTGCTGCGTACCAACTATGGCCGCTTTGGCATCCGTAAAGACCCTTGCACCCCCGCAGAGATAGCCGACAATCTCGCTCTGCGGACCGGGGAGAGAGCCCTGGTCCTTGGCACCGGGGAGTTTGTCTGGGCGCCCTTCCGGCTGGCCGAGCTGCTTGAGGCGCGCGGCGTGGACGCTTGGTGTCAGGCCACGACCAGGTCACCGATCATGGTCGGCCATGCGATCGCCAATGCCCTGACTTTTCGGGATAATTACGGCGATGGCATCCAGAACTACCTCTACAATGCCATCGGCTGTGGCTACGACCGCGTTGTGCTTTGCCTCGAAACCCCGGCGCACTCGGCCGATCCTGAACTCGCAGCGGCGCTCTCCGCTGACATCGTCTGCTTCTGAAGGCTGCCATGACCGTTTATGCCTTTGTCGACCTTGACGATTCTCTGTTCAACAGTGACCGGAAGGCCGGACCCGATCGCTCGCGGGTCGCTGCCGTCGACCGCCAGGGCACGCCGCTTTCCTTCCAAAGCGCGCGGCAGGAACGGTTCTTGTCCCATGTCCTGGGCAACGGTGCTGTGATCGTCCCGACCACCGGTCGCAACGAGGCCGCCTTCCACCGGGTCCGCCTCAGTCTAAGACACAGCCATGCGATCTGCTCCTTCGGCGGCCTGCTGATCGGCCCCGATGGAAGGCCCGAACCGCGTTGGCACGCCTTCATCTCCGCCGAGGTGGAGCGTGAACGTGCCGCCCTGGAAGGCATCCTTGACGAAATGGTCCGTATCGCCACCGCCAGGGGGGCGGATGTGCGCCACACCATCGTGTCCGATGCGGGGCTAGATCTCTACCTTTCCGTCAAACACAACGCCCATGATGAGGAATGTTTGGCAGGGGTGGCGGCGGAACTTGGACAGGGTCTGCCGGATGGCTGGTATCTGCACCTGAACGGCAACAACCTCGCGGCGATGCCGGGGTTTCTCGGCAAGGCCAGGGCGGTGCGCTGGTATCTGGACAATGTGGGTACGGATTCCACCCTGACGCTCGGTATCGGGGACAGCTTCACCGATCTTTCCTTCATGGGTCTGTGTGATTACGCGATCACCCCAACCTCCCACTCGCAGATATTCAACGCCTTGATGAAATACGCCCGATGAGCTTCTCTGGCAGCTACCTTCCTGAGGATGTGACGTTCCTGTTGAAGACCGTCGACATGCCACCAACCGAGATCGAGGCGAAGGAACGCCTGATCCAGGCCGGTCGCCGCCATTATTCGGAAATGTTGAGTGCGGAGAGGGCACCGGACCCCGCTTATATGGACCTATTCTGGGCCGTTTTCCGACGCAACCGGAACCGTTTTGCAGCCGATATGGCAGCCCTTGCGAAGGGCATAGCGGCCCGCAAGGACGGCACGATCGCCGTCACAAGCCTCGCGCGTGCCGGAACCCCCGTTGGCGTCCTGCTGCGGCGCGCCCTGCGTGCCCTGGGTCGCGAGGTTTTCCATTACTCGGTTTCCATCATCCGTGACCGCGGTATTGATGAAGTCGCTCTCGACCGTATTGTGGCCGCACATGGTGACGGCTCCATCATGTTTGTGGACGGTTGGACGGGAAAGGGGGCCATCACGGCCGAACTGAAGCGCTGCGTGACGTCCTACAATACCTCGCGCGGTGTCGCCGTGGATCCCTCGCTCGCCGTGGTCGCCGACTTGGCAGGGGTCGCGGCCCTGTCTTCCAGCTATGAGGATTACCTGATCCCGTCCTCTGTGCTGAATGCGATCGTTTCCGGCCTGGTCAGCCGCACGGTGCTGAATGCTGACTATGTCGGCCCTGGCGACTTTCATGCCTGTGTCTACTATACCGGTCTTGAGCCGCATGACATCTCCCGCCGCTTCGTTGATGAGGTGACCAGACCGATGTTGGATGCACTTTTTGATCCGGCCTGCCTGCCGGTCGGTAACTCCTCGGACAGGCTGGCCGACCTGCGGGCCGGTTGCGAGGCATTCGTTGCCTCCTGCATGGAACGCCATGGTGTGGCTGACCGCAATCGCATCAAACCGGGCATCGGCGAGTCCACCCGGTCGCTGCTGCGGCGTGTGCCGGAAACCCTGATCGTGCGAGAACCTGATCACCGCGATGTGGCGCACCTGATGCAACTGGCACGCGGGCGCGGCGTGAGGGTGATTGTGGACCCGACGCTGGCCCGCCCCTATAGGGCAGCCGCCATCATCAAGACCCTGGGCGAGGGCTGACCTCGAAACGAACGTCTTTCAACCATCGACCTCACCCCGAAGCCCGGCCAAGCGGCAAGGAATTCACCATGGAAGTCCAGGATAATCGCTATCTCCACCTTGGCGCGTCCCTGTATGTCCCCGCGACCCGCGGTGACCTCGTTGAGATCGGCAACCGAGAAAAGCATAAAGGCTTGCGTTCGGTTATTTTCTGCACCGAGGATGCGGTGCTGACGGATGATGTCAGTCAGGCGCTGGACATCCTGGAAAATGCCCTGCCATTGATGCAGGCCTCGCCTGGACTGCTTCGTTTCATCCGGGTGCGCAACCCCCACGTCATGGGCCGCGTGCTCCAGATGCGCGGGATCAGCAAGATTGATGGCTTCGTCTTGCCGAAGATCACGACCGCAAACCTTGGCACCTATCTGGACCAGATTTCTGGCCATGACAGCCCGTTCGTCGTCATGCCGACACTGGAGACAGCCGAGGTGTTCGACGCTGTCGAGATGCGTCGCCTGCGCGAATATATGTCCGATAGCGCCGTGCGCCCCCGCATCCTGGCGTTACGCATCGGCGGCAACGACCTGTTCAACCTGCTGGGCGTGCGCCGTCCCCCGAGCCGGACCATTTACGAGACGGTGATCGGCCATACCATTGCCATGCTGGTTTCAACCTTCAAGCCGCACGGCTTCAACCTGACGGCACCGGTCTGCGAGGCCATCGACTGCCTCAAGGTACTGGAGCGCGAGGTCGTTCAGGACCTTGACCACGGGCTGTTTGGCAAGACGGCTATCCATCCGCAGCAGGCGAAGATGATCGAAAGCCTCTATGCCGTGCGGAACGAGGATATGGAAATGGCTCGCGAGATTCTGCGGTCTGACGCGCCGGCCGTCTTCAAGATGCACGGCACCATGTGCGAGCCGGCCACCCACCGCAAAGCCGCCCAGACCCTCCTGGAGCGTGCGGCCCTCTACGGCGTCACGGTCGGGCTGTCGGTGCATGAAGGGGAGTTTGATATAGGGGCAGGTCCGCGTCTCTTCGTTTCCGCCTGACGTTTCCTTGTCGTCAAAAGACTCTGACAACCCCCTGGATGGGGGCAACCACGCCTGATGTGGGCAAAGGCACGTCCTCCGGTGAGGCGTCGCCCAGCGCCAGCATTATGGCCCAGTAGGGCAGATGCAGACCGGTCTGGCAGCTATAAAGCGTGCCACCCGACATCCGGGGGTTTACCTCAAGAATATAGGGTGTGCCCTCATGGTTCTTGGTTTGCACATTCACCACACCGTTGAGGCGATACCGTTCCACAAGCGCGCGCGCGATCCGGATGGCCGCATGATCTGTTTCGATATGCTGTATCCGCCCCCGCTTCACGCGGGAAACGGCGGCGACAAGGTGCCCTTGATGCGCCACGCAATCCACACTCCGTTCCTCGCCCTCAAGTGTACGCATGAGCATGAATGGACGATGTTTGTGCGTGCTTGCAAGCAGTCGTCGGAATTCGCTGAGACCAATCTTGTACTGGTCGTTGGAGACGAAACGGCCCCACTCGTCATCGTCCTCCACGATCCGCCGGAAGCCCAGCGCGAAGATCGAAACGGTGGGCTTGACACACAGGGAGGGTACGAACGGGCGAAGCGTGGCCCAGGCGTCTTCGAATTCTGCCAGCGTGGAAAATTCCATCCATTCCGGGATCGGCAGGCCGGTACCAGCCAGATCGCGGTAGAAAGCCGCCTTATCGTCCAACAGCGCATGGGTCACTGCGTCGCTTGCAAGCAGTGTGCGGATGCCGGCGGCGTCGAATTCCGCTTTCCGGGCCATGATGTCGGGCGCACCCTTGCCGGGCCACAACAGATCAATGCCCAACTCCTGGCATTTTGCCAGGGCGTAATCGGCAAAACCACTGCCTTTATATAGATCCTCCGGTTCCACCCAGCGCCGGTCGGCGAAGGCGAAACCCGGAAAGTCTGCCTCCGTATGGCTGACCAATATCTCCAGGCCGCCAGTCCGATCAACGGTGCGGGCAATGTCCGTTACGTTCGACAGGCCGCGGCTGAACCAAACCCGCCGGCTTTGCGTGGTCATGAATATTCGCCCTTCGGTCAAATAGCAGGATGGCACATGCACACAGTCGGCCTTCTGGCATTTTATGAAAAATCCAGCAACACCGAGTAAAAAGCGTCATATGTCACAATTTTGTCTCTTTATACTTTAATATCGCAAAAATGTAAATGCGATTGATAAATATCTATCAATATAATATTTTTTTACCACCCTAGGCATTACCCCACCGCGCATATGGCCATTGATATAGGTGCTGAAAGGGAGAGGCGATGGTATCATTGGCGAACTTTGACATTATCACACGCCTTCAAGGATATGGCGGACGGCATAGCCGCGACGTTTGAACGCCACCCAAGCTCCTGATCTGGTATTAAATGAGGCTGTCTCCATGAAGGCCCTGACCCAAGGCGGCAATACTGCCATCCCCGCGTCCCATACACGCGTTACCGTCGGCTGGGCCCCGGCACGCATCGGCAATCTGGATGTGGACACGTCCGCCTTTCTGATTAAAGCGGATGGCAAGGTCCAATCCGACGACGACATGATCTTTTATAATCAACCTGCCTCCAGGGATGGCAGCGTAAAACTGGCTGACGGCAGGTTCACCATCGACCTTGACCAGGTGCCACCCGATGTGGTGCGGATCGCGTTCGCCATCACGATCCATGAGGCGGAGGGTACCGGCCACAGCTTCGCTGAGGCCAGCGCCGCCTTTATTGAGGTCGAAAACGTGGCCCGGTACGATGCTGTGACCGCTGGCATGTCCGAGACGGCGCTGATCATCGGTGAGCTCTATCGCCGGGGCGGCGAGTGGAAAGTGAAGGCCGTTGGCCAGGGCTTCGTGGGGGGACTGGCACCGCTGGCGCGCCATTTCGGCATCGTTGTGGATGAAGCCCCGATCCCGCCCCCGGTCCCCGATGCCACCCCCCTGTCCAAAGCCGGTGCCAGCCGGGTAAGCCTTGAGAAAAGGCTTGTGAACCTGGAAAAAAAAGATAAGCAGCTCGTCAGTTTGATCAAGAAGGTGCAGGTCAGTCTTGAAAAGAAGCGGTTGGTCACGGATCGGGCCAAGGTCGCCCTGGTGCTGGACATTTCCGGTTCCATGCGCAGTCTCTACCGATCTGGCAAGGTCCAGCACTTTGTCGAGCGTGCCATGGCGATTGCCTATCGCTTTGATGATGATGGCGAGATTGATGTCTTTCTGTTCGGGGCACGCGACCATCATTACGGCTCGCTGAACGTGGACACCTATCGTGGCTTCGTTCCCGCCATGCTCGGGCAGTACAATCTGGAAGGCGGAACCAGGTACGGTCAGGTCATGCGCCGGATACGAGCGTTTTACGCCAGCCAGTCGGATTGGGGCCAGATGCCGGTCTATGTCATGTTCCTGACGGATGGTGGCACCGAGGATCGCGCACTGTCAGAGAAGATGATCGTGGAGGCATCCCGAGAACCCATCCATTGGAGTTTCATTGCCATTGGCGAACGGCCTGCAGGTAGCCTGTTGGAACGGGGCAAGAAATCCGGTCGTCTGCCGCGCGGCTTTGATTTCCTTGCTTATCTTGACGATATGCCAGGACGGTTGGTGGATAACGCGAATTTCTTTAGCGTGGACGATCCATCCAAACCGAGTGACGAGGAAATTTTCGAGCTCCTGATGGAGGAGTTCCCGTCCTGGCAGGAGGCCGCGCACAAAGCTGGTCTCTTTCGCGGCTGACTAAACACCACCCACAAAGCGGCCGCCTGCCAAGAGCCAGGTGGCCGCTTTGTCTTCACGCCCAATGCCAAAAAGGGAAGTCCCATGAGCTTCTGGAACAAGCTGAAAGCCAATGCCGCCTCCATTCAGAAAGGGTTGGCCGATGAAGTCACCAAGTTCAAGAATGATGCCTTCATGCATGCCGTCACAGCGGGCTGTGCGATGATGGCATCAGCCGATGGGGAAATCTCGTCGTCGGAAAAGCAAAAAATGGTCGGCTTCATTCAGAATTCCGATGCCCTGAAGGTCTTCGACCTTCAGAAGGTTATCGCCAGTTTCAATGCCATCGTCACAAAGTTCGAATTTGACCGGACCATCGGCGAGGGTGAGGCCTTGGCCCTTGTCTCCAAGATCAAGGGCAAGCCCGAGGCCCGTATTGTCGTCGCCGTTGTGCTGGCGGTCGCAAATGCGGATGGCAATTTTGACCCGAAGGAACGCGAGGTTGCACGCAAGATCGCTTCTGCCGCCGCCGTCGATCCCGCTGAATTCAACATTTGATATCCGGTTGCCAACCGGTCTTCTCTGCAGGAGCCGAAATGTCATCCAAGCCTACGCTCAGCTATTTCAACTGGTCCTTCGCCTTTACAATCCTGGGCCTGCTTGCGGGTGCTTGGCTCGGTTATAATGCTACCGGCACCATCGCCGGCGCGCTCGGCACCGCGTTTATCGTGGCGGTCCTGTGCGTCCTGGAAATATCCCTGTCCTTTGATAATGCGGTCGTGAACGCGACCATCCTGAAAGACATGGACGCGGTCTGGCGCCGCCGTTTCCTGACCTGGGGGATTCTCATCGCCGTGTTCGGGATGCGTATCATCTTCCCACTGCTTATCGTTGCAATCGCGGCCAGCCTCGGCCCGATCGAAGCCGTTACCCTGGCCATCAACGAGCCGGAGCGCTATGCCCAAATCCTGACCGATGCCCATGTCGGCATCGCGGCTTTCGGTGGCACTTTTCTGTTTATGGTCGGGCTGAAATTCTTCTTCGACGCAGAGAAGGATACCCACTGGTTCCACGTCCTGGAAAGCCGCCTTTCCAAGGCAGCCAGCATTGAATCCATCGAGATCATCATTGTCCTGCTCGCCATCTACGTGCTGAGCCTGTTCCTTGGCGATCATGCCCATGAGTTCATGGTGGCCGGGGTGCTGGGGCTGCTGTGCTTTCTTGCGGTCAAGGGCGTTGGTGCCGCCATGGAGGCCAGCCAGGAGACCATGGAAGGTACGTACAAGTCGGGGGCTGCCTCCTTCATGTATCTGGAACTGCTGGATGCCAGTTTCTCGTTTGACGGTGTGATCGGCGCGTTCGCCCTTTCGAACAACCTGTTCGTCATTGCCTTGGGCCTGGGGGTTGGCGCCTTCTATGTCCGTTCCATGACCATCATGCTGGTGGACAAAGGCACACTGGCGGAATACCGCTATCTGGAGCACGGCGCCTTCTATGCCATCCTGGCGCTGGCGGGCATCATGTATGCCCAGACCTTGACCCACATTCCCGAGGTTCTGACCGGTCTGATCGGTGCGACTTTCATCGGCCTCTCTGTATGGTCTTCCATCCGCCATAACCACGCCGAGGCGGCACTTGCACCGTCTGAGAGCAGAGAGACGGGTACTGCCGCTTAGGCAGGTCGGTTCATCGGCGCAGGCTCAGTACAGGCGTTGTGCGCTGGGAAACATGGCGCTGCGCCTGTACCCGGATGTCATGAAACTGAATCGACGTTGTTCGATCGTGGATTGCCACCGCCCGTCGACGGGCGGTGGTGCTCTCAAGCCTCTCAGCGCCCCACGGGGCAAGCTGGTCCCTGTCCGTCCAGACAAGAGGGGAAGATGAAAATTATATAATCTACTTCAACGCGTATGTCACTTGACTTCATTACCTTGTTTGCGAGACGCTTGCGCTGAATTTTCCGCTACCATCTGCCACTTACCGCAATGGGACAGGTTTGGGGAGAATGTACCGGAATTAATTCTGTTATTATTCAAGTTACCGTTTCAACGACAATATCGGAGCGATCTAATGGCCGTTTCTCTGTCCAAGGGGGGGAATGTCTCCCTGAGCAAGGAGGCCCCGGGCCTTACCGCCATCATTGTTGGCCTGGGTTGGGATGCGCGGGTCACCGACGGTTCCGCCTTTGACCTGGACGCCTCGGTATTCCTGCTGGATGAAGGCGGCAAGGTGCGCAGCGATGCCGATTTCATATTCTATAACAACAAGACTTCTGCCGATGGTTCGGTGGTCCACCAGGGCGACAACCAGTCTGGTGCCGGTGAGGGAGACGACGAGACCGTTGTGATCGATTTGTCCAAGGTGTCCGCCGATGTCCGTAAGGTCACCTTTTCGGTTACGATCCATGAGGCAGAGGCCCGCCGACAGAATTTCGGACAGGTTTCCAACGCCTATATCCGTGTTCTGAACAAGGCCGACAGCAAGGAAATCGCCCGTTACGACCTCTCCGAAGATTACTCCACGGAGACGGCGATGATCTTTGGTGAGATCTATCGGAACGGTGCTGAGTGGAAGTTCAAGGCGATCGGTCAGGGCTTTGCTGGTGGCCTGGGGCCGCTCGCCAAGAATTTCGGGGTTAATATCGGCTAAGGTAAGGGGATCGGGATGTCCGTCTCTCTCTCAAAAGGCCAGAAGGTCAGCCTCTCGAAAGATGGGGCCTCTCTGACACGCATCTTCATGGGGCTTGGCTGGGACGTGGCGAAGAAGGGGGGACTGCTTGGCGGGCTGTTCGGTGGTGCACCCGAGAATATCGATCTCGACGCTTCCTGCCTTGTCTTTGACGAATCCGGCAAGCTGGTGGATGAAATCTGGTTCCGTCAACTCAAGGGGATGAACGGCACCATTATTCATACGGGTGACAACCTCACCGGTGCCGGCGACGGCGATGACGAGACCATCAAGGTCGACCTGTCGAAGTTGCCAGCCAGCGTCAGGGCGCTGGTCTTTACCGTCAATTCCTTCCGCGGACAGACCTTCGACAAGGTGGCCAATGCCTATTGCCGCGTGGTTGACGAGGGAACAGGAAAGGAGCTGGCGAAATTTTCTCTCGGTGAGTCGGGCGGTCATACCGGTTTGGTGATGGCGAAGATCTATCGCCACAATGGGGAGTGGAAGATCCATGCGATCGGCGAGAAGACGATCGGTCGCACCTTCCACGACATGATGCCGGCGATTCAGGCCGCCCTTTAACATCTAATCCCGAAGAGGTTACCCCGATCGGGACGGAAGCGGCAGGTGACTGCCGCTTCCGCGCATATGGCTTCTCGCTGAGCCCATCGATGATGAGCCCGGTGATTTGTAATTGTCGCGGGGAATTGACAAAAGAGATCGCGTAAGGGGATAGGGGAATGGGTGTGGCTGTTCTGACACCAGGCGCGAATGCGGGTATTCCTTCTGCCCCCCGCGTTGTTGTTGCGGTCGGGTGGAACCCGAAATCCATCGCAGGGATGGAGATTGATGCCTCCGCCTTCATGGTCAAGGCAGATGGAAAGGTGCCGGACGACGCACATTTCGTCTTCTATGGCTCTCAATCCTCACCGGATGGTTCTGTCCGGTTTCAACCCTCCCCGCAAACGGGTTCCCCGGCCGATATGCAGGCATTTGAGGTCGCGTTGACCCAGGTGCCTGCGGTTGTGGACTCCATTGATATCTGCGTCACCATTCATGAGGGGCAGGCGCGGGGGCAGAGTTTCGGCAGCCTGAACGGCATGTTCGCCCGTCTGTTGGACCCTTCCTCTGGCCAGGAAGTGGCCCGCTTCGACCTGCCTGTCGCAGGGATGAGGGAGACGGCGATCACCCTCGCCAAGGTCTATCGCCGGAATGGTCAGTGGAAAATCCGTGCTGTCGGACAGGGGTTCAGCGGTGGGCTGGCGCCGCTGGCCCGTCAGTATGGCGTCGATATTACGGATGAGCCACCGGCACCATCGCCTGTTCCCGTGCAGGCAAAACCGCCTGCACCGCCGCCCCCACCGCCGGTGGTCAAGCCGATCAGCTTGATCAAGGTGACGCTGGAGAAGCGGGGGCAGTCCGTCTCGCTGGAGAAGAAGCCGGGCGAAAGCTTTGGTGAAATCATCTTCAATCTGAACTGGAATCAACGGTCGGAGAAAAAGGGCGGTCTGCTGGGCGGGTTGTTAGGGGGCAGCAAGGGAATCGATCTGGATCTCGGCTGTCTTTGGGAACTGGAGGACGGCTACAAAGGTGTGGTCCAGGCACTTGGCAATGCCTGGGGGAATTATCAAGACGAACCCTTCATCAAGCACGCTGGCGATGATCGTACCGGGGCCATGGCTCAGGGGGAGAATATCCGCATCAATGGCGACAAGCTGGCGAAGATCAAACGCATACTTGTGTTCGCCTTCATTTATGATGGCGTGCCGAACTGGGCTGCCGCCGATGGTGTCGCCACTGTGAAGGTACCGGGCCAGCCCGATATCGAGGTCCGGCTCGACAATCCGACCTCTGGCCAGGGGATGTGCGCCATTGCCCTGATCGAGAGTGACGGGGGCAAACTGAAAGTCACCAAGGAAGAGCGCTATTTCCGGGGGCATCAACCCATGGATAAGGCCTATCACTGGGGTCTCCGCTGGGCAGCCGGCAGCAAGGATTGAAAGGGAAAAGCAATGTCGTTCACGGATTGGCTGAAGAAGAACGTCACCGAGGCCCGCGAGGCTCTCAACACCGAAATCACCAAGTTCAAATCGAAGGATTTGCTGGAGGCGGTTGTCGCGGGTAGTGCTTTGGTTGCTTATGCCGACGGCAGCATCACATCTGAAGAAAAGCAGAAGATGATGGGTTTTCTGCGCACGTCCGACCAGTTGAAGGTCTTCGATTCCGGGGACGTCATCAAGATTTTCCAGAAATATGTGGAGAAGTTCGAGTTCGACGCAATGATCGGTGTTGGCGAGGTGATGCAGGCCGTCGGCAAGTTTCGCGGCAAACCACAGGCCCAACTGGTTGTCCGTGTCTGCTGCGCCATTGGCGCTGCTGACGGCAATTTCGATGAGAAGGAAAAGGCAGCCGTCCGTCGCATGTGCTCCGAACTCGGCCTCTCCCCTTCCGACTTCAACCTCTGAGCGGAGGGATTCGGAAGTCAGCCTGGGTGCCCGGTCGTGCGATGCCCTCTATGGGCGCATCATCGCACGGCCACCCGCCGGGCCGCATTCCTGCTTGTAGATAGACATAGAGGAAAACCATGACCATTTCCTTGAGCAAAGGCGGTAATGTCAGCCTGTCCAAGAGCGAACCCGGTCTGAAGCGGATTTTGATCGGACTGGGCTGGGACGCCCGTTCCACCGATGGTGCCGATTTCGACCTGGATGCCTCTGCGTTCCTACTCGGTGCCAATCATAAGGTACCGGACGAAAAGGCCTTCATCTTCTACAATAATCTGAAGTCTGTTGACGGGTCAGTTGAACATACCGGTGACAACAAGACTGGTGCCGGCGAAGGTGATGACGAGGCGATCAAGGTCAATCTTGGCCTTGTTCCGACAGATATTCAGACCATTGCCATTATCGTGACCATCCATGATGCCGAATCTCGCCGGCAGAGTTTCGGACAGGTCCGAAACGCCTTCATCCGTATCGTCAATGACGAAACAGATAAGGAAATCGCCCGCTATGACCTATCGGAAGATTATTCAACCGAGACGGCGATGACCTTTGGAGAAATCTACCGACATAATGGGGAGTGGAAGTTCCGGGCCGTCGGTCAGGGCTATGCAGGCGGGCTGGCCGCCATGTGCGGCCAGTATGGAATCAACGTGGGCTGACCAGAATAGCAGGAGAAAAGCCAATGCGTCGTCTTCCCGTCTATCTGGTTCTTGATGTCTCTGGCTCCATGCATGGAGAGCCCATCGAAGCCGTCCGCAACGGAATGCAGATGCTGGTCAGCACCCTGCGAACCGATCCCTATGCCCTTGAAACGGCCTACCTCTCGGTAATCGTGTTCGACAGCAAGGCCCGCCAGGTCGTGCCGCTGACCGAACTGATGGCGTTCCAGCCCCCAACCTTTGATGCGGGTTCCACCACTTCCCTGGGCGATGCCTTGAAGGTAACGAAGGAATGTATCGAGCGGGAAGTCAAGAAGACCACGCCTGAGGAGAAGGGCGACTGGAAGCCGCTTGTCTTCATCATGACCGATGGCCAGCCGACCGATGACTGGGAAAAGGACCTGATCGAGTTCAAGCAGGTGAAGACTGGCATGGTTATCGCCTGCGCCGCCGGCCCACAGGCCGATACCACGGTGCTGAAGAAGATCACCGAGGTGGTGGTGTCGCTGGATACGGCTGATAGCAGCACCATCGGAGCTTTCTTCAAGTGGGTGTCTGCCTCCATCTCTACCTCGTCCAAGAAGGTTGATCTCACCAAGTCCGACTCCAGCGAGATCAGCGAGCTTCCACCGCCGCCGCCCCAGATCACCCTGGTCTGAGCAAAGCTGCCTGAGGAAGAGGGGAGGGACGCGTGCGAAGGCTTCCTGTTTATCTGCTGCTCGACACGTCCGGCTCGATGCGGGGAGAGCCGATTGAAGCCGTCAATACGGGTATCCGGGTCATGGTCAGCGCTTTGCGCCAGGATCCGCACGCCCTGGAGACGGTGCATGTCAGCATCATTACGTTCGATGCGGACGCCAAGGTACAGGTGCCGCTCACAGCCCTGGACGAGCTGCAGGTGCCCGTGATCACCACCCCTCAATCCGGCCCCACCCATCTGGGGCTAGCCTTGGAAACCCTGGGAGCGCGCATTCGCCAGGAGATCAGGCATACCACGGTGGAAGAGAAGGGGGACTGGGCCCCCTATCTATTCGTGATGACCGACGGCAAACCGTCGGACATCCAGGTTTTCGAAGAACAGTGCCCCCGTATTCGGTCCATCGGGTTTGCCAGCATCATCGGCTGTGTGGCTGGCCCGAAGGCGCGCAAGGAGGATATCCAGCCCCTCTGCGATCATGTCGTGTCGCTGGACACGATGGACAGCGCCGGCTTCACCAGCTTCTTCAAATGGGTAACGGCCGCAATTTCGGGGGGGAACAGATCGATGGGGGCGGCCGGCACCGTTGCCTTGCCGCCGCCGCCGCCCGAAATCCAGGTTGTCCTGTAAGGGGAACCGGCGATGCGCCGCTTGCCGATCTTTTTTCTTGTTGATGTTTCAGAATCAATGGTCGGGGAGAAGCTCTACAAGCTTGAGGAGGGGATCGGGGCAGTTGTCTCCACCCTTCGCAAGGATCCCTATGCGCTGGAGATGGCATTCCTCTCGGTGATTGCCTTCGCCGGGAAGACGAAGACGGTAACCCAGCTCACCGAACTCTTCGCCTTCCATCCACCGGAACTGCCGGTCGGCGGCGGTACGGCCCTGGGGGCGGCCCTGTCGCACCTGATGGATGAAATCGACCGCACCGTCGTGACCACGACGCCCGACCGCAAGGGAGATTGGCGGCCCATCATTTTCCTGCTGACCGACGGGTACCCGACGGACAATGTGACACCCGCCCTTGAGCGCTGGAACCGCTCATACCGGCACCGGGTGGGTTTGGTGGCCGTATCCATCGGCGGTGGGGCTGATCACACCCTGCTGAAGCGGCTGACCGATGATGTGGTCGTTTTCAACGACAGCGCGCCGGACGCGTTCGCCCGTTTCATCCGCTGGATATCCATGTCGATCCAAAGTCAGAGCCGGAGCGTCAGCGCAGGGCAGGATGGCAAGGTCAACCTGGCCAAAGCCGAACCCGGTCTGCTGGTGCCCATGGAATCGGCGGCGGGCTTGGCCCCCTTTGCCGGGGTGGATGATCGCTACGCCGTGTTTGTCGGCAAATGCGCCAAAAAGAAGCTGCCCTATGTGGTGAAGTATGAACGGCATATGGGGCGGATGGAGACGTCGGACCCGGTTCTGGCCAATTTGCTCAAGACCCGCCGCTATGCCCTGGATACGGCTGTTCCGGTGAAGCACAGCTATTTCGACCTGTCGGATACGGTCGGCGGTGGTCAGTCCGTCTATTCCGAGGATCTGATCGGCCAACCCAACTGCCCGCATTGCGGCGCGCGCTTCGCCATGGCGGTCTGTGGCTGCGGGAAAATTCATTGCGTGGAGGGCGAGGGCGAACAGACCTGCCCCTGGTGCGACAAGATCGGGATATATGGCACGGCGGAGGCCGGTGACGGTTTCGATATCGGACGGGGGCGGGGATGACCGACGATTTCAAGTTCCCCAGCACCATCCGCGTCGCGATGGCTGATTTGGCCAGCATCGTTACTGAGGAAAAAGTCCCGGACCCGGGGGATGGTTACCGCGACTTCTTTGGCCTGCCGCCGGAATTACGTCGTATTCTTTTTGTTCTTGATCGCATTGCCATCAACCGGCGTTGGAAGCAGTTGGAGGAACGGACTGCGGTTGCCGACCCGCGAACCACCGAGCCTGCGGCTCCACAGGCTCCTTCGGTTCTTCAACCCCCGTCCAAATCCGTTTTCTCTTCCGGTCATGAACTTCAGAAGTATGTGCCGACTGAAGAGTTCGACGCCCCCTCCCCTTCTTTAAAGGCTCCGATGACCACGCCTACGCCTCCCCGAGATCCGGTGGCCAAAGCTGCACCATCCTCTGTCCAGCCCGCCCAAGAAACACCGCCGGTTCCGGCCCCATCCATGGACACAGCACGTCCGCAGGCCGCTCCAGCCAGTCCTGTCTCCCAACCGGAGGGGGCAGCCCGCCCACCAGCCTCTGGGAACCCGACCATATCGCCCTTCGGAATGGTCAAGAAGACGGTCTATCTGAAGAATGCCAGGGCCAATGAAGCCTATGAGGGCGCAGTCGAGATTGAGGGGTTCAAGGATATTAAACTGGAGAATGCTGGTGGCTCCGGATTGACCCTGGACCCAGTATCCGGACTTTTGAAGGGGACGCCCGCGACCAGCGGCGACTTCGTCATCCGCCTGCTGGGGCTCTTCCATGGCAAGCGCTGCGAGGTCACAGCCAACCTTGCGGTCATCGCCGATCCCAAGTCGCTGTGGGTTTCGAAGGATAGCGACCGCAACGACTCGTTCTGGAAACCCGACCAGGCCTTCCGCCGGATTGAAGGCGATCTGCTCTGTGTGGCGGCCAGCAAGCGTGGACGCTCCCACGCCAAGGATGGTGGCTTTCGTGACGATGATTTCGGTCTCCTGGCCCATGGCCCGGGGGGCTGGCATATCGCGGCGGTGGCTGATGGTGCCGGTAGTGCCAAATACTCCCGCCGTGGTTCCAAAGTTGCCGTCGACTGCGTGCTACAGCGCCTTCCCGGTCTGCTGGATGAACATCTCACCCCACATCTGGCCAAGCTTGTCCCCGCCCATCAGCAGGGTAACCCCGACGCGACCGGGCAGATAAAGAGCCAGCTTTATCAGTCGCTGGCCACCGCCGCCTTCCAGGCCGCCAAAGCGATTGAGGAAGAAGCTGCCTCTCACGACGCGAAAGCATCCGCCTTCTCGACCACTCTTATCGTGGTGGTGGTTCGGCAGATACCGGGAGGTTGGTTTATTGCTGGCTTCTCAGTTGGTGATGGTGGGGCGGCAGTATTCGATATCCGGGACGGTTCCCTGACCCCACTCACACTTCCCGACAGCGGTGAATTTGCTGGCCAAACCCGCTTCCTCCAGAGGTCGGAGTTCGCGGGTGGGTTCGAGGAGGTAGCGAAACGGATATTCTTTGACGTCCGCAAGGAGTTCACGGCCATCGCTCTGATGACCGATGGCATCTCCGATCCGAAGTTCCCGACCGACGCCGTTTTCGCCACACCCGCCAGATGGGCGACATTCTGGAACGACGATCTGGCAAAGGCGGTCGATTTCTCCCGCACGAATAATGCGATTGAAGCCCAATTCCTGGAATGGCTGGACTTCTGGTCCCCCGGAAATCACGACGACCGGACCCTGGCGATCCTGGTGCCCTGAAGGAACATGGCATGACCATTGTTAAGCTCACCACCCTTGATGGGCAGCAGGTTGAATATAATGATGTCATCATCGGCCAGGGGGGCATGAAGGATGTCTATTTCAGCCCTGACCGCTCCTATGTCGTCGCCTTCTTCCGTGACCCGCTTGATTTTCAAGGACGCGAACGCCTGAAATCCATCGTCGGCACCTATCGTGAAGGCATTTTTGCAAAGGAAGGCGGGGATTACTGGCGGGATTTATATTGCTGGCCGACTAGTATTGTTGAAAAGGACGGCCGGATGGGGATTGTCGCGCCGGCCTACAAGTCACATTTCTTCTTCGCCCATGGGTCGGTCAACAATGACATGTTGGGTATCAGGGGTAAGGAAAAGGAAGGAAAGTGGTTCGCCAGCGCCTCCAATCGTACCAAATTTCTTGCCCAGGAGGAAAAGGGGTCATGGCTGACCCATCTCCGGATTTGCCTGATGATCAGCCGGGCGGTTCGTCGCCTCCATGCGGCCGGACTCGCCCATTCGGATCTTAGCTATAAGAACGTGTTGATTGATCCGACTACCGGCAATGCCTGCGTGATCGATATTGACGGCCTAGTTGTCCCCGGCCGCTTCCCACCAGATGTCGTCGGAACGCCGGACTTTATCGCCCCCGAGGTGATCGCCACCCAGCATTTGGACAAGAGCGACCCCAATCGCAAGCTGCCATCGGTATTGACTGACAGGCACGCTCTTGCAGTCCTGATCTACATGTATCTGTTCTACCGCCACCCTTTGCGGGGCGGGAAGGTCCATGACATGGATGCGACTAAGGATGAGGAACTGGCAATGGGTACCAGGGCCCTGTTTGTCGAGCATCCCACCGACGCCAGTAATCGGGTAAAAGCCGTTCAGCTTTCCAAAGCCCAGTTACCCTGGGCTGATCCGTCCACCATGCCCTATACCATCGCCGGGCCGCTGCTAGCCGATCTGTTCCGGAAGGCGTTCGTCAACGGCCTGCATGATCCTCAGAACCGCCCGACAGCTTCGGAGTGGGAGAATGCCCTGGTGCGCACCATTGACATGATCCAACCCTGCTCTGCCAAGTGCGAGATGGGTTGGTATGTGTTCGACAACAGCACCAAGCCAAAATGTCCCTGCTGCGGTACTGTTTATCAAGGAAAACTGCCGGTCCTGAATCTTTATTCCAGCCGGCACAGCGGGACCTACCAGTCTGACAACCACCGGGTTATGGTCTGGGACGGGCAGTCCCTCTTCTCCTGGCACGTCAACCGCAAGATTTTCCCCAATGAGCATCTGCTGCCTGATCAAAAGAAGCGGGTGGGTTATTTCCAGCGCCATCAGGGGGACTGGTTCCTTGTGAACGAGGGGATGCCCGAGATGTACGATGTCATCGCCAAGAAGGACGTGCCGATCGGCGGACATGTGAAACTGACCGATGGCAGTCAGCTTCTGCTGTCCCGTACCGACGGTAGCAGATTAATCCAGGTACAACTTGTGAATTGCTAGATCAAAACCGACACAAGTCATTGAAATTGGTTCGAGAATGTGATTGCAAGGGAATAGACGCTGTCTTGGAGGAATAAATGCGGGAGATTTTCTGAACTGATAGTGTGGATGCCCCCTTCACCTGGGTACGGTTGGTTTCCAGATTTTGGTTTCCGACGGGCGTCACACTGGAGGTCATGATGGAGGCGACATATCTGTGACCTGCTCCCCAAAACATCACCGTTTATAAGCAGAGACCTCTGGTTTGGTATTGGGGGTGACATCCCGCCCAGGGTGGAATGAGGTCAAATATTATTGTAGTCGTCCCGCCAGTCGGCCAGCACCTGTCGGGCGTGACGCACGCCGTGGAACAGGGTTTCATTCAGGCATTCATCGCGCAAGCGTCCGTTGAAACTTTCCACGAACGCATTCTGGGTGGGTTTGCCGGGCTGGATGTAATGCCATTCGACCCCATTGGCTTGCGTCCAGGCCAGGATCGCCCTGGAAATGAACTCGCTGCCATTGTCGCTGACAATCATCAGCGGTTTGCCGCGTGTGGCGATCAGCGCGTCCAACTCCCGCGCCACCCGCTTGCCGGATAGCGAGGTGTCGGCCACCAGGGCCAGGCATTCGCGTGAGAAATCATCCACCACGGCCAGGATGCGGAACCGCCTGCCATCGCTGAACGCATCCGACACGAAATCCAGGCTCCAGCGCTGGTTGGGCCCCTGAGGCGCCCGTGTGCCCAGTGCCCGTTTGCGACCCCGCCGCCGGCGCACCGCCAGCCCTTCCTCCCGGTAAATCCGCAGCAACTTCTTATGGTTCACCGCCATCCCCTCCCGGGCCAGCAGACATCCCAGACGCCGGTAGCCAAAACGCCGTCGCTCCGATGCCAGTTCCCGCAGCC
>NZ_FZOI01000034.1 GCF_900188385.1 Azospirillum sp. RU38E | reverse complement strand
GATCGCTGCCGCGTGAACGTCGGACAGCTCAACATCACCGGACACCCGCATCGGTGAGCGTGACTGTCAGATCAAATCCATGCTTTTACACTTCAGGCCGCAGCCACGCTGGCTGACCGGCTGAACCGGGCGGACATCCCCAACTCTATCGTCGCCCCGCTGCACGGCGATGATTTCAACGATGATCTGCGGCAAGGGACGACCGCCGCTGACTATGGCCTGGAGCCTGCTGGGCAACCCGCCCCAATGCCCCGCACCCTGGCGGAGATGGAAGCCGCCGCCCTCGCGCTGACCCACCCGCCCGACATGACGGACCTTGCCCGCCTGCTGGGTGCCATCGCCACCGCGCGGCTTGACCCGGTGCCCATCCGGCACCTGTTGACCACCATCAAGGCGACCACCCGTATCCCAGTTTCGGTGCTGGAGAAGCAGCTCCGCGATCTGCGCCGCCGGCTGAATGGCGGCGGGGGTGACGCACCGGCGATCCGCCCGCCCTGGGCCGCCATGCTGCGCATCGGCGATGACGGCACACCGGAACGCAACGAGGCCAATGTCATCACCGCCCTGTCCAACGATCCGGCCTTTGCCGGTGCCCTGGTCTTCGACGAGTTCCGGCAGGAGATTCTGGCGGCCCGCCCGCTGCCTTGGGAAAGCACCCCGTTCCAGGCCCCGCGCCCCTGGAATGCCACCGACGATGTGCGCTGTGCCGAATGGCTCCAGCGCCGCGAGATCAATGTCACGCCCCTGGTGGTCAGCCGCAGCGTGGGTGCCGTCGCCAATGATATCCGCGTTCATCCCGTGCACGACTATCTCGACCATCTGCGTTGGGATGGCACGCCGCGGCTGGAGACCTGGGCCATCCGCTATCTGGGTGCCAAGGACACGCCGCTCAACCGCGCCTTCGGGGCCCGCTGGCTGATCTCCGCCGTCGCCCGCATCCGGCACCCCGGTGTCAAGGTCGACCATATGCTGATCCTGGAAGGGCCGCAGGGCACCGGCAAATCCACCGCCCTGAAGATCCTGGCTGGGGAGGATTGGTTCACCGACGAACTGGCGGAGATCGGCAGCAAGGACTGCGCGCAGCAGATGCGCGGCGTCTGGATCATCGAGATTGCTGAACTGGACGCCATTGGTCGGGCCGAGGTTGAACGCATCAAGGCCTTCCTGACCCGCACCACCGACCGCTACCGCCCGCCCTATGAACGTTACGTCATCGACGTGCCCCGGCAATGCGTCTTCGCCGGGTCGGTCAACCCCGACACCTATCTGCGCGATGAGACCGGCAACCGTCGCTTCTGGCCGCTGCGCTGCGGCCGCATCGACCTTGACGGCCTGCGCCAGGACCGCGACCAGCTTTGGGCCGAGGCGGTGGCCCGTTACCGCGACGGTGCCATCTGGTGGCTGGACGATCCCGACCTGATCGCCGCCGCCAAGCTGGAACAGGAAGCCCGCTACCAGGGCGACGCCTGGGACGCCCGCATCGACCGCTGGCTGACCCACGAACGCCGCCGCGTCAACCGGGGTGCCCTCGGCTATGACGACTGGCGCGACGAGGAGGTCGAACGCGACCAGCCGGTCTGTGACGTATCCGTGGGTGAAATCCTGGAAGGGGCGCTGGGGATTGAAACAGGGAAATGGTCACGGGGCGACCAGATGCGCGTGGCAGCGTATCTGAAAGCCCGGCAGTGGGAGCGGTACAAGGCAGGGGCCGGCGGTCGACGGGAATGGCGGTATCGGCGACCAACTTGGCTTACAAATTGATCCGTCAGCGATCCGGCAAGTGTCACAAAGGGATGAGGCCGTCCGAGGTCGTCCCACAAGCTGTCAGCTCGCCGCTTTCTGCCGGATGATCGCCGCTAGGCGGTCCGCTTCCGCCATTAGGTCGAAGACCTGAGACCGGATCTCGAGAAACCGCTTGAGCTCTTCATCGGCCTTGTGCCTCATGGCCTCGGTTCCGATTGGCTGGGCGTCGGCGTTATTGAGGAACCGCTCCATCCTGCGTATCCGTACGTCTTTGTCCGGCGGATTGCGTATTTCTAGGAACTCACGCCACGGCTTCTGTCCCTTGCTTTCGTTGCAAGTCCGGCAGCAGGGGACAAGGTTGCGGATGCGGTGACCGTGTCCTGAGAAGTCGCCTTTAACGACGCGGTTGAAAACGTGATCCCAGGTGGCAGCCTCCGCCCCGCAGTAGACACATTGCAGTTCCGAACCGGGATCCTGTTCAAGGTCCCGCATGGCTTCGGCAACTGCGGCTGGGATGTAAATGTCGTGAGGGGCAAGCGCCGATGCAAATGCGTTCGCAAAGGTGCTCTTGCGCCCCATGATGGTCGATGGTCGCAGATATTTCTTGATGCTAGATGCCTTCACGCCTGCCCCCGAAGATCTTTCCGGCAAAGCATACGTTCGAGATAGAAGCCGGTAAAGATCCCGCCGACCTGGGGATTTCTTCGCCTGTAGTTCGCCGTCCAACCTCCGCCAATACGCACCCGTGATGTCTGCCAGGGTTGGGACAAAGCCCGCGAAAGTCCCCCAAGTTCCTTCTCCGACATGTCCCAACCGTCCCAACCCCACCAGGAGGTTGGGACACGCTGAAACCCGCTGAAATCCTGGCTTTGTCCCATCCGTCCCAACGGTCCCAACCTCTGGCAAAGGCAATATGGAGAGAGAAAAATCACCCATGGGGTGTGGTTAATTGCCACTTATACATACAATATGGCTAAAATTATTTTTGCCATAGGATGTTTGTACCCCCCGTTGGGACATGGGACGGTTGGGACCGTTGAGGGATGTGCGCAGCAAGCAAACGACCCTCTTGCACCGTCCGCCGGCCTGTGATTCCATCTTCGTGACCGAAGCCGAAGGCCCACCCATGCGTGAGCCTTCATCATGTTTCTCCTGCATTCTGTTCCGGCAGCGCCGGACCCCAGGCCGGCCCCCAGCGGGGCCAGCCGCTCCCCACAGTCCATCCTGGCTCTCGACCTGGGCACGGTGATGGGCTGGGCCTTGCGCGCCGGCGACGGCACCATCGTCTCCGGCACCGAAGCCTTCCGCCAGGACCGCTGGTCCGGCGGCGGTATGCGTTACCTGCGCTTCCGGCGCTGGCTGGGGGAGATCGCCACCACCACTGGCGGGATCGGTCTTATCGTCTATGAGGAGGTCCGCCGCCATGCCGGCGCTGATGCCGCTCATGTCTATGGCGGCTTCCTCGCCACACTGACGGCCTGGTGCGAGGAGCGGAATGTCGCCTATGAGGCGGTGCCGGTGGGCACGATCAAGCGCTTTGCCACCGGCAAGGGCAATGCCGGCAAGGAGGCGGTGATCGCCGCCATCCGGGCGCGCGGGTTCAATCCGGCGGACGACAACGAGGCTGACGCCATCGCCCTGCTGCTCTGGGCCATCCAGCACCGGGCGGGAGGTGTGTCGTGAGCTTCCTGCCCAAAGGGTTCGGTGGCGACCGCACGCCGCCGGAAACCATCAAGCGCGACGGCTGGCAGGCTCAGGGCATCCTGGTGATCAGCGCCGATGATGCCCGCCTGTCCTGGCCGGAACGTGAACTGGTCCGCCAATTGGGACGCAAACTCTATGGCGACCGCCCGGTCCGGGAGGTGCCTCATGGCTGATCCCGTCTGGACCCCGTTGCTGGTCGAGGAACGGCTGGCCGAGGCAGCCGACGTGCTGAAGCGCCTGCCCGAAGGGCGGATCGGCGGCTATTTCAACACCTGGCCGCAGATCGTGCCGGAATTCTGCGATCTGGTCGGGCGTGAACCACCCCAGCGGCGTCCACCACCGCCCGCCGCCGCTGCCATCACCCGGATGGAGGAAAGCCTTGGCTGGACCATCGGGCTGGACCCGGTGGATGCCCGGATCGTCTGGCTGCGCGCCGGTGGCGAGCGCTGGAAAACCGTGTGCTGGAAGGTCGGGCTGGCCCGCGCCACCGCCCACCAGCACTGGCTCTATGCGCTCTGCGTCATTGCCTGGCGGCTTAACGGGCGGCGGGTGCCGGGCAAACGGTCGCGCCAGCAGGTGATCGCGATGGTCCGTGCGGCGTGCAGCAGCGCAGGGTAGCGCAATCAACCGTTCAGACACTTTTCGCTGAGACGGAAATGGCGGTTTCAGGGTAGATTCCGATCATGCTCAGGCGAGGTGCGCAGGCGCGCCCGTCGCCACCAGATTGGCCGGAATGGGTTATTTCATTGCTGCCCCCGCCGCCACCGGGCAATGATGGTTCGGCCTCGCGGTTCCTTCCTGGCCGATACCCTATGCTGGCGGCAGAGGTTCGGCATTCCGCCAGTGACGCGGAAAAATCAGGGCATTTCGTTTCGCCAACCGGGCCGGACCTGTAAAGCCAAGGGCTTATGGCATCCGGCCCCCGCCGATTGGCGAAACGCCGGATGTCGGGGCGTTTCGTTTTTCGCCATCGTCCGTGTGCCGCCCGTTTCGCTTTCAGGAGAGATCGTGGAGATCATCAACCTGCCGATCGAGCGGGTGATCCCCTATGCCCGCAACCCGCGGCACAATGCCGAGGCGGTGGCCAAGGTGGCGGCGTCCATCGCCGAGTACGGCTGGCGCCAGCCCATTGTGGTGGACCGGGACATGGTGGTGGTCGCCGGCCACACGCGGCTGGAGGCGGCGCGTCGGCTGGGGCTGGCAACGGTCCCCGTGCATGTGGCCACCGACCTGACGCCTGCGCAGGCGCGGGCCTACCGGTTGATGGACAACCGCAGCCATCAGGAGGCGCGCTGGAACGACGAGTTGCTGGCGCTGGAACTGAAGGATTTGCGCATCGATACGGTAGACCTGAGCCTGACCGGCTTCGACGCCGGCGAGATTGAGCAGATCCTGGCCGCACTGGACGACTCAGCGGACCAGGATGAAACCACCGCCGACAGCGCCGATCCCGACGCGACCCCGGAGCCGCCATCCGATCCGGTGACACGGACCGGCGATCTGTGGCTGCTGGGGGAGCATCGCCTGCTCTGCGGCGACAGCACCGACCCGGCGGCGGTGGCGCGGGTCATGGGCGGGGACTGCGCCGCGCTCTGCTTCACCAGCCCGCCCTATGGGCAGCAGCGCGACTATACCACTGGCGGCATCGCCAGCTGGGACGCGCTGATGCAGGGCGTCTTCGCCCATTTGCCGATGGACGCCGATGGGCAGGTGCTGGTCAATCTCGGGCTGATCCACCGCGACGGCGAATGGCTGCCCTACTGGTCGGACTGGCTGGACTGGATGCGGACCCAGGGCTGGCGCCGCTTCGGGCTGTATGTCTGGGACCAGGGACCGGGGCTGCCCGGCGATTGGGGTGGGCGGCTGGCACCCAGCTTCGAGTTTGTCTTCCATTTCAACCGGCAAGGCCGCAAGCCCAATAAGATCGTGCCCTGCAAATATGCCGGCCTCGACACCCACTTGCGGGCGGACGGCCATTCCACCGCCATGCGCAAGGCGGATGGCACGGTGGGGGCCTGGACCCATGCCGGCCAGCCGACCCAGACCCACCGCATCCCCGACAGCGTGATCCGCATCGGCCGCCACAAGGCGCGCGGCATTGAGGTGGAGCACCCGGCGGTGTTCCCCGTGGCGCTGCCCGAACTGGTCCTGAACGCCTATGCCGATCCGGGCGATGTCGTCTATGAGCCGTTCTCCGGTTCCGGCACGACGCTCATCGCCGGCGAACGCACCGGCCGGCGGGTCCGCGCCATCGATTTGGCGCCGGCCTATGTCGATGTGGCGGTGCGCCGCTGGAACGAACTGTTCCCCGCCACACCGGCACGGCTGGAGGGCGGGGGCACCTTCGCCGAAACCGCCGCCGCGCGGGGCGTGACCCTGGCCGTCACCGCCTGATCCCATGCTGAACGACATCCAGATCGAACGCTGGCCGCTGGACCGGCTGCTGCCCTATGCCGCCAACGCACGCACCCATTCCGAAGCGCAGGTGGCGGAGATCGCGGGCTCCATCCGTGAGTTCGGCTTCAACAACCCGGTGCTGGTCGATGATCGCGGCGTGCTGATCGCCGGTCACGGACGGCTGCTGGCGGCGCGGCGGCTGGGGCTGGCGGAAGTGCCGGTGATCCGGCTCGGCCACCTTACCGAGACGCAGGCCCGCGCCTTCCGCTTGGCCGACAACCGGATCGCCCTGAACGGTGGCTGGGATGACGCGCTGCTGTCGGCCGAACTGGCGCGGCTGGTCGAGGAAGGCACCGCGCTGGACGGGCTCGGCTTCGATGCCGGGGAACTGAGCCGGCTGCTCAACCTGGACGATCCGGCGCCAGGGCTGGTGGACGAGGACGCCACGCCGGAACCGCCTGCCGAGCCGGTGACCCGACCGGGTGACCTCTGGATCCTTGGTTCCCATCGTCTGCTGTGTGGCGACGCCACCGTGGCCGGCGATGTCGAGCGGCTGCTGGCCGGTGCGCGCCCGCACCTGATGGTGACGGACCCGCCCTATGGCGTGGAGTATGATCCGTCCTGGCGCAACCAGGCGGGCGTGGCGAAGACGAAGCGCACCGGCAAGGTCGCCAATGACGACCGCGCCGACTGGCGCGAGGCCTGGGCGCTGTTTCCCGGCGACGTCGCCTATGTCTGGCACGCCGCCATCCACGCCACCAAGGTGGCCGAGAGTTTAGCGGCCTGCGGTTTCGATATCCGAGCACAGATCGTCTGGTCGAAGAGCCGCTTCGCCCTGGGGCGCGGAGATTACCACTGGCAGCACGAGCCGTGCTGGTATGGCGTGCGCAAGGGTGCCAAAAGCCACTGGCAGGGGGCACGCGACCAGTCGACCTTGTGGTCGATCGCCCCAGCCGGCGGCGAGGATGCCGCCACGCCCCACGGCACCCAGAAGCCGGTGGAGGTCATGCGCCGCCCCATCGTCAACAACAGTGCGCGGGGCGATGTCGTCTATGAACCGTTCTGCGGTTCCGGCACCACCCTGATCGCCGCCGAAACGGTGGGTCGGGTCTGCTACGCCCTGGAACTGGATCCCGCCTATTGCGACGTGATCGTGCGGCGCTGGGAAGGGTTCACCGGGCAAAGAGTAACCCGAGCGGACGGGACGGCCTTTCCCAACGGAACGGATGCCGGTGCATGACGTGGCTGTATCTGCCACCGGCGCTGCTGGCGGCGCCCCCCTGTTCGGGCTGTCGCTGTGCGCCGGGGCCTGCGGTCTCGACCTTGGCCTGCACATCGCCGAACCCGGATACCGTGCTGTGGGTTATGTCGAGCGGGACGCCTACGCCGCGGCCGTCCTCGTGGCGCGGATGGCGGACGCGGCCCTGGATCCGGCACCTGTCTGGGACGACCTTGCCAGCTTCGACGGCCGCCCATGGCGTGGCGCGGTGGACCTCGTGCTTGCGGGCTATCCGTGCCAGCCGTTCAGCGTCGCCGGACGTCGTCGCGGAAGCGACGATCCCCGGCATCTCTGGCCCCATGTCGCGCGCATCATCGACGAGTGTCGACCGGGATCTGTTTTCCTGGAGAACGTCCCCAATCATCTCAACCTCGGCTATCGCGAGGTCCGGGAAGATCTGGAAGGCATGGGTTTCGTCGTTGCGGAAGGATTGTTCTCGGCGGCGGAGGTCGGCGCTCCCCACCGCCGCGAACGGCTATTCGTCCTCGCCGGCCGGCTGGCCGACGCCCCGGACCTGTTCGGGCAAGCGCTCCAGCGGGGCGAACCGGACCGAGTTGCTCCGTCTGTGGCCGACGGCGAAGGCGGGGGGCAACCGGCCGAGCGCCGGACGGCACCACGAGGCCGATCTGACCGGACATGCCCGCTGCTGGGCGACCCCGTCGGCGCGCGACTGGCGCAGCGGGCTGGCCGGGCCGGAGACGATGGCGCGCAACAGCCGCCCCTTGAACGAGCAGGCGGTGAGCGGGCGTTCCCGCCCGGCCCCGGAGACGATAATGGGTGGCAAGACTGGCGGCGGCGACACCCCGACACTGAACCCGCTGTTCGTCGAGGCGCTGATGGGCTGGCCTACCGGGTGGACCGGCTTCGGCTCTGTGGCAACGGCGTGGTCCCCCTGGTTGCGGCTTATGCGTGGCGAACTCTCTGGGCTCGGTTAGGACTGCCGCCCCGGCAGGGCGGCGGTCCTTAAACGATGTCTATCGGATGTCAGGTCACCACACGATAGACCCGCCCGCGTTCCTCGACCTTTTCCGAGGTTACGGTAAGACCGAGCTTCTTCTTCAGCCCCCCGGCAAAGAAGCCCCGGACTGTATGGTCCTGCCAGCCGGTGGCCGCCGCGATCTCCGCGATGGTGGCCCCTTGCGGCTGGCGGAGCATGGCGATCACATGCGCCTGTTTGCTGTCGGCGCGGCTTTTGACCGGTCGGGGTGGTTCGGCGGCCAGGGTCTGTTCGATGGCGGTAACGGCGGCGTCCAGGTCCGGTTGCGGCGGAGACGGTGTCGTGGGCAACAGACCGGCGGCCCGCATGGCATCGTCAACGGTCAGTCCCCGTTCGCTGAACAAGGTTTCCAGACGGCTGATCGCCATGGCGCGGCATTTGAAGGTCTTCGGGGTGGTGGGAACACCGGCCAGGACGCCATAGGCGGCGGCCATTTGCGGCAGGGTCAGGTTGGACAGGCTGGTCATCACGGCGTCTCCCGTTGGTCAGCCCCCGGCCGATCCGGGCGCTTCCACCAGCCTGAGCCCCGCCGGACAAACCCGGTCGGGGCTGGGGGTGGCGGGCTTGCCTTCAGTCGGCGTGTTCGCCCTCGTGGAAGGCGGCATCGGTGATCCGCTTCAGAAGCTCGGCGTAGGTCGCCAGGGTGCCGACATGGCCCCAGTGGATGTCGTCGGGCGCAACGTTGAAGTGTTCGTCGCTGAGCGCCGTCAGCCGCGCCAACATCGTGTCGATCTCGGCCTTGCGGGCCAGAAAGGCGTCCAGGGCCGGGGTTTTGTCGCGGGGCTTGGGCATCGCATCCTCCATCGTGGTGATGCTAGTCATCGCGCTGTCCGACCCCACAGCCAAGCGCCTACGTCGATGATTTGATTGCTTTTTTACCCAATGAAGGACGATGCCCATGGCCGGCAACGGGCAGCCGCTGGCGGTGATCGCCAAGCTGCTCGACCTGTCGGAACGCCGGGTCCAGCAGCTCAGCCGCGAAGGCGTGATCCCCAAGGCCGAGCGCGGTGCCTACGATCTCGTAGGTGCCGTGCGCGGCTATGTCCGTTACCTGCGCGATCTGGCGCAGCGGGCGCAGGGCGGCGTCGCCGACCTGCCCACCGAACGCACCCGGCTGGTGAAGGCCAAGGCCGATCTTGCCGAACTGGACGCGCAGCAACGGCGCGGCGATCTGGTGCCAGTGGCAGAGACGGCGTTGGCCTGGGCGGCAGTGACGGCCCGGCTGCGCGCCCGCCTGATCACCCTGCCGGACAAGCTGGCCCCCCTGGTCCATGATGCCGCAAACCCCGCCGCCGTCCGCGTCCTCCTGCGGTCGGCGATTGTCGACGCGCTCGCCGAACTTGCGGCGACGCCGGTCGCCGTCGCCGCTGCGCCTGACCGGGCATCCGGGGCTGGCGAAGCTGGTGACGACGGCGTTGCAGATGCTGACGCCGCCGCCGGACCTGACGGTGAGCCAATGGGCGGACGCCAACCGCCGGCTGAGTTCTGAGGCCAGCGCCGAGCCGGGCCGCTGGTCCACCGCCCGGGCCGAATACCAGCGCGGCATCATGGATGCCGTCTCCGACCCGGATATCGAAACCGTAGTGGTGATGTCGTCGGCCCAGGTCGGCAAGACGGAGGTGCTGAACAACACGGTCGGCTATCACATCGACCAGGATCCAGCGCCGATCATGGTGGTGATGCCGACCGAGCGTGATGCCGAGACCTGGTCGAAGGACCGCTTCGCGCCGATGGCCCGCGACACGCCGTGCCTGACCGGGCGGATCGCGGATCCCAAGTCGCGCGACGGTTCCAACAAGATCCTGCACAAGCGGTTTGCCGGCGGCCACCTGACCATCGTCGGCGCCAACGCGCCGTCGGGACTGGCCAGCCGGCCGATCCGCATCCTGCTCTGCGACGAGGTGGACCGCTATCCGGTCAGCGCCGGGGCGGAAGGCGATCCGGTCAAGCTGGCCCGCAAGCGCACGGTGACGTTCTGGAACCGCAAAATTGTGCTGGTCTCCACCCCTACCCTGAAGGGGGCGAGCCGGATCGAAACGGCGTTCGAGGAAAGCGACCGTCGCCGCTTCTGGGTGCCGTGCCCGGATTGCGGCCAGCATCAGGTGCTGACCTGGGGGCAAGTGCGCTGGGACAGCGAACCGGAACCCCGGCCAGACAGCGCCCGCTATGTCTGCATCCATTGCGATGCCGTCTGGGGCGATGCAAGGCGCTGGCAGGCGATTGCAAAAGGCGAGTGGCGGGCGGAGGCGCCGTTCACCGGCATCGCCGGCTTTCACCTGAATGAGATCTATTCCACCTGGGTCCGGCTGGCCGACATGGTGCGTACCTTCCTGTCGGCCAAGGCCGCCGGCGACGAGGCGATGAAAACCTTCGTCAATACCTCGCTGGGGGAGACCTGGCAGGAGAGCGGCGAGGCCCCGGACTGGCAGCGTCTCTACGAGCGGCGCGGCGGCTACCGCTTCGGCACCGTGCCCACGGGCGGCCTGTTCCTGACCGCCGGGGCCGATGTGCAGAAGGACCGGATTGAGGTGTCGGTCTGGGCCTGGGGCCGCGGGCTGACCAGTTGGCTGGTCGACCACATCGTCATTGAAGGCGGGCCCGAGCGGGCGGAAGCCTGGGCGGCGCTAACGGTGCTGCTGGGCCGGACATGGCCGCATGCCCATGGCAGCCGGTTGGGGCTGGCACGGCTGGCCATCGACACCGGCTATGAGGCACCCGCCGTCTATGCCTGGGCGCGCTCGGTCGGCTTCGCGCAGGTGGCCCCGGTCAAAGGCGTGGAAGGTTTCAACCGGGCCGCGCCCGTCGCTGGACCCAGTTACGTGGACGCCACCGAGAATGGCCGCAAGGTGCGGCGCGGGGCGCGGCTATGGACGGTGGCGGTGGCCACCTTCAAGAGTGAGACCTACCGTTTCCTGCGGCTGGCGCGACCGACCGACGAGGATTTGGCCGCTGGCATCACCGTGCCCGCCGGCAGCCTGCACCTGCCGCAGGGGGTGGAGGCCGAATGGGTCAAGCAGCTGGTGGCCGAACAGCTGGTGACGGTGAAGACCAAGCGCGGCTTCACCAAACTGGACTGGCAGAAGCTGCGCGAACGCAACGAGGCGCTGGATTGCCGGGTCTATGCCCGCGCCGCCGCCTGGATCGCCGGCATCGACCGCTGGACCGAGGCCAAATGGCGCGATCTGGAGGATCAGGTCGGACCGGCACCCGACGCCAGTGCAACCCCGGCTCCGATCATGACGGCAGCCGAGGAACCGACCGCCGGTCAGCTTCAACGCCCCACCACACCGGGGGAGAAACGCCGGGGCGGCTGGCTGGGTGGACGCAATCAGGGATGGTTGGGATGAACTGGACCCAGGGGGAACTGGACGCACTGCGCCGCGCCTATGCCGCCGGCACGCTGCGCGTCAGCTATGACGGCCGCAGCGTCGATTACGGCTCCGCTGCCGACCTGCTGTCGCGCATCCGCACCCTCGAGCGGGAAATGGCTGGCGGCACGCCGGCCAAACTGCCGATGGCGGGCTTTGCTGGCTTCGGGCGCGGGGAGCGCTGATGGCCGGGCTCTGGCTCGACCGCGCCCTGGGGCTGGTGGCGCCGCAGGCGGCCCTGCGGCGGGTGCTGGCCCGCCAAAGCCTCGACCGGCTGACACGCGGCTATGACGGCGCCGCCAAGGGACGCCGCACCGATGGCTGGCGGGCACCGGGCAGTTCGGCTGACGCCGAGATCACCGTGGCCGGGGCGCTGCTGCGCGACCGGATGCGCGATCTGGTGCGCAACAACCCGCACGCCGCCAAGGCGGTGTCGGTGCTGGTCAACAACATCGTCGGTTCCGGCATCATGCCGCGTGCCGCCTCGGGCGACGACCGGTTGGACAAGGCGACCGACGCCCTGTGGCAGGAGTGGTCGGCACGGTGCGATGCCGACGGGCAGTTGGATTTCTACGGGCTGCAAACCCTGGCCTGCCGCCAGATGGTGGAGGCGGGTGAGGTGTTGCTGCGCCGCCGGCCCCGGCGCGCGGCTGACGGGTTGCCGGTACCGCTCCAGATCCAACTGGTCGAGGCCGACCTGCTGGATGCCGGGCGCAATGGCGATCTCGCCGATGGCGGCCGGATCGTCCAGGGCATTGAGTTCGACCCGCTGGGAAGGCGCCGGGCCTATTGGCTCTACGCCCAACATCCGGGCGACGCCGTGGTCAGCCTGCGCCATCGGCTGGACAGCGCCGCCGTGCCCGCCGCCGAGGTGGCGCACATCTACGAGAAACAGCGCGCGCAGGTGCGCGGCGTGCCCTGGGGCACCCCGGTGATGCGGGCGCTGCGCGATCTGGACGACTGGACGCAGGCCGAACTGGTGCGCAAGAAGACCGAGGCCTGCGTGGTTGGCATCGTGCTGGGGGCCGACGAAGGGGAACAGGGCATCGCGCCTTCTGTGGTCGATGCCGATGGTCACCGGGTGGAACAGTTCGAGCCCGGCCTGATCGCCTATGCCCGCGGCGGCAAGGACATCCGCTTCAACCAGCCCGCCACCACGGCCGGCGTGGCGGAATGGCTGCGGGCGCAGTTGCACATCATCGCCGCCGGCTTTCGTATGCCCTACGAGTTGCTGACCGGCGACCTGTCCCAGGTGAACTATTCCAGCATCCGCGCCGGGTTGGTCGAATTCCGCCGCCTGATCGAGGCGGCGCAGTGGCAACTGGTGATCCCCATGCTGTGCCAGCCAGTCTGGGACTGGTTCACCACCCAGGCTTGGGCGGCAGGCCGGCTGCCGCGCCCGGACATCCCGGTTGAATGGTCGCCGCCGCGCTTTGAGGCGGTGGACCCGTTGAAGGATGCCATGGCCGACCTGCTGGCCATGCGCTCCGGTACCATGACGCTGGCCCAGGCAATCTCCCGCCAGGGTCATAATCCCGAAGCGGTGCTGACGGAGATCGCCGCCATGAATGCCCGCCTGGACGCGCTCGGCCTCGTGCTGGACAGCGACCCGCGACGGGTGACCAAGACCGGCACCATCCAGGCCGGTGAGACAGTTTCCAACCAGGACTGACCCATCATGCACGGCACCCTTGACCTGCCGGCGCTCCGCCGCGCGGCTGACCTTGTGCTGGCCAGCTTCGACGAGGCTGACCGTTCGGTGGAACTGGTCTGGTCCACCGGCGCGCGGGTGCGCCGCCAGCCGCTGTTCGGGGAGCCCTTCGATGAGGAACTGAGCCTGGAACCCGCCCATGTCCGGCTGGAACGGCTGAATGGCGGGGCGCCGCTGCTGAAGGTCCATGACATGGGCACGCTGGACGCGGTGATCGGCTCGGTGGTGCCGGGGACCGCCCGCATCGAGAACGGCCGCGGCATCGCCCGCGTGCGCTTCAGCGACCGGGCGGAGGTGGAGCCGATCCTGGCCGATATCCGCGCCGGCCATCTGCGCGCCGTCTCCATCGGCTATCAGGTCCACCGTTTCGAGGTCTCCCGCCCGGCGGCAGGGCCGGAACTGTGGCGCGCGGTGGACTGGACGCCGTTCGAGATTTCCGCCGTGCCGGTGGGGGCCGACCCCGCTGCCGGCTTTCGCAGCGCCGAACCCCTGTCGCCCTGCGTCCTGGTTCGCCGCGACGCCGCTTCATCTCCAACGAGGATTGCCATGGATGAAACGCAGACCCCGCCGGCGGGGACGGATGCCACGCCACCGCCGGCCCCCGATACCGATGCCCTGGTCGCCCGCGCGCGCGAAACGGAACGCGAGCGGGTTGGCACCATCCACGCGCTTGCCGGGCGGTTGGGGCTGGAACGCGGCTTTGCTGACGATCTGGTCCAGCGCGGCACCGGCCTGGACGAGGCGCGCCGGCTGATCCTGGACAAGGTGGCGGAGGCGTCGGATCGCACCCGCATCTTCCCGCAGGTGACCGTGCCGCTTGGCGGCAAGGATGAACGGCTGCTGCGGCGCGAGGCGGTCAGTGCGGCCCTGCTGCACCGCTACAGCCCGACCCTGTTCCCGCTGACCGACCATGCCCGCGACTATCGCGGCCTCAGCCTGCTGGAACTGGCCCGCGATTTCCTGACCCAGGCCGGGGTGGCCGTGCGCGGCCTATCGCGCGACGAGATCGCCACCCGCGCCCTGCATTCCACCTCCGACTTCCCCGAGGTGCTGTCCGCCGTCACCGCCAAGACCTTGCGCCAGGCCTATGAGGTCTATCCTCGCACCTTCACGCCGTTCTGCCGGCAGGTGCTGGCCACCGATTTCAAGGCCATGCACCGGGTCCAGATCGGTGAGGCGCCGCAATTGCTGAAGGTCAATGAGGGGGGCGAGTTCCAGCGCGGCACCATCGGCGAGAGCAAGGAAAGCTACCGCATCGAGACCTACGGTCGGGTGGTGGCGATCACCCGGCAGGTGCTGATCAATGACGATCTCGATGCCTTCACCCGCATTCCGGCCATGTACGGCACCGCCATCGCCACCCTGGAAAGCGACGTGGTCTGGGGCATCCTCACCGCTAACGCCGCCATGGCCGACGGCAAGGCGCTGTTCCATGCCGACCACAAGAACCTTGCCGGCACGGCGGCCCCGCCGACCGTCACCGCCATCGGTGACGCCCGCGCGGCGATGGCCAAGCAGACCGGGCTGGACAAGAAGACCGTGCTGAACATCAGGCCGTCCTTCCTGATCGTGCCGGCAGCGCTGGAACTGACCGCCGAGCAACTGGTGGCGCAGAACCTGACGCCGGCCAAGACCAGCGACATCGTGCCGGCCTCCATCCGTACCCTGACGCCCATCGCCGAGCCCCGGCTGGATGCCGCCAGCGCCACCGCCTGGTATCTGGCGGCCAACCCGGCCCAGATCGACACGCTGGAATACGCCTATCTGGAGGGGCAGCAGGGCGCCTATATCGAAACCCGCAACGGCTTCGATGTGGACGGGGTGGAGATCAAGTGCCGGCTGGATTTCGGGGCCAAGGCCATCGACTGGCGCGGCCTCTACAAGAATGCCGGGGCCTGAGCCATGACGGACCCGTTTCCCATCCTCAGCCGTCCTGGCGCAGCGGTGCCGTTCACCGCGCCAAAGCGGCCGGTGCATGTGGTCTTCATCCATTGCAGCGCCAGCGACCATGCCGCCCATGACGATGCGGCGGTGATCGACCAGTGGCACCGCCAGCGCGGCTGGCGCGGCATCGGTTATCACTTCTTCATCCGCGGCGATGGCACGCTCCAGCGCGGCCGCGTGCTGGAGCAAATCCCGGCGGCCCAGGAAGGCCATAATAGCGGCTCCATCGCCATCTGCCTGCACGGCTTCAAGACCTTTACCCCGGCACAGTTCGACGCCCTGCGGCGGTTGGCTGATGCGATGGACGCGGCCTATGCCGGCCAGGGAAAGCGCCTGCGCTGGCGGGGGCACCGCGAGGTTGCCGCCAAGCTCTGCCCCAATTTCGACTATCGCGCCGTCCTCGGCCTGGATGAGGGCGGCTTCCGGTCCGCTTGCCCGTCGACCTGAAGGAACATCCCATGCGCTATCTGATCGAACGCCTGCGTGAGCGCAGCACCTGGCTTGGTCTCACCACGCTGCTGACGGCGCTGGGGGCCAGCATCGATCCAGGCTGTCTGGATCATATCGCCACCGCCGGTGCCGCTGCCGCCGGCCTGATCCTCGCCCTCATGCCGGACCGGCCCCGCCGCTGATCGCGCATCCGCAAGGAAGATCATCCATGAAGAACTATGTTCAGCCCGGCAACACAATCACCCTGACCGCCCCCTATGCCGTCACCTCGGGAGAGGGGCTGCTGGTCGGCAGCCTGTTCGGCATTGCCATCACCAGTGCGGCCATGGGCGAACCGGTCGAGGCGGTCCTTGTCGGAATTTTCGACGTGAAAAAGACGCCCTCGCAGGCCTGGAACGTCGGCGACAAGCTTTATTGGGACAATGCAGCCCGGGAGGTCACCAAGACCGCCACCGGCAACAGCCTGATCGGCGCCGCCATCGCCACCGTCGGCAACGGGGCCGGTGAGACGGTTGGCCGGGTCCGGCTGAATGGGACGTCCGTTTGATATCAGCCGGTCATGGCCGATCCGTTCCAGGCCGCACTCGATCCGGTCTTCGCCATCCTGGGCACGCCGGCCACCTATATCGGGATCGGCGGTTCCACGGTTCCGCTGCGGGTCATTGCCCGCCGCAATGATCTTGTCACCGGCTTTGGCGGTGGCGATCTGGTCTCCGATGGGGCCGTGTTCGAGCTGCGCGCCGCGGACCTGACCGCCGCCGGTATCCGCCCCTGGGCGGGCGACCGGCTGCTGGTCGGGGACGACCTGTTCGAGGTCCAGGGGGCCCCGGTGCGCCGCGACCCCGCGCGGCTGGTCTGGACCTTGGAGACGGTGCAGATCCCGGCACCGACCAGCTACCCGCAGTTCGATCCGCCGACAATATCCGGCGGGGCGGTGGAAACGGTCCTCGGCCCCAATGCCCCGCCCGGCGTGTGGACCGGCACCTATGTGACCGCCGCCCAGGTGGCGCTGGCGGTTGGGCAGATCGTCCATGTCAACGCTGCCGGTCGGCTGGCGCCCTGCCGCGCCGATGCCGCTGCCACCGCCGATCCCGCGGGGGTGGTGCTGATCGGCACCCCGGCGGGGGAGCCGGCCCGTTGGGCCACCGAACGGCCGGTGGAGCGCGCCGACTGGTCCGCCCTGCTGGAAAGCGGGGCGGCCACCCTGGTGCCCGGCACCGACTATTTCCTGTCCGCCCGGATCGCGGGCGGCCTGACCGATATGCCGCCATCCGCGCCCGGATGGTGGGTGGTTCCCGTCGGCTTTGCCGTGGCGCCGACGGTGCTGCATGTCCAGCCCGGCACCCCCATCCAGCTTTGAGGATCACGCCCCATGCCGTCCTACCGCCCGCTTGTCCTGATCAATGGCCGCATCCAGCAACTGCCGCTCAACGGCACGCTGGATGCCAGGGTGCAGGAGGTCGATGCCATCGAACTCCAGGCCAAGGAGGCCATCACCGCTGCCGGTATGGCCGTCTACAGCAATGCCGGCTTCCAATGCATGTTGGCCGATGCCGACGATGATACGAAGGCCGAGGTCATCGGTCTGGCCCTGACCAGCGCCGCGCTCGACGCCTATGTCACCGTGCTGACCGATGGCGTCATCGAGGTGACCGACTGGACCGATGCCGCCGGCAGCACCACCCTGACGCCGGGCACCACCTATTATCTGAGCGGCACCGCCGGCGTGCTGACCGCCACGCCGCCCACCACCGGCAATGTCGTCTATATCGGTCGGGCACTGACGCCGACGCGGCTGGAAATCAGCCTGGAACGGCCGGTGAAGCTGGCGTAACCGCCCGTGCGCCTCGCCACTGCGATCGAAGGCCGCCTTGCTGAGATGCTGGCGGCCGACCTCGCAGCGGCGGAGCGCGCCGTCACCGCCGGGTTGCGGGAGGCCAGCGGCGGGTTGAAGACCGAACTGCGCGGCCAGATCACCGGGGCCGGTCTCGGCCAGCGGCTGGCCCGGACCTGGCGCAGCGAAATCTATCCCAAGGGTGGCCGCAGCATCCGCGCCGCCGGTCTGGTCTGGAGCAAAGCCCCCGACATTGTCGGGCTTTACGAGGAGGGGGCGGTGATCCGTTCCCGCCATGGCCTGTTCCTGGCCATCCCGACCCAGGCCGCCGGTCGCTATGGCGATGGCGGCAACAAGATCACGCCGGGCGGCTGGGAACGGCGTACCGGCCTGATCCTGCGGCTGATCTATCGCCGCCGCGGTCCGTCCTTGCTGGTGGCAGACAATGCCCGCCTCAGCAAACGCGGGCTGGCGACAGCCAACCGGGGCCGGCGTGGTGAGGCCGGTTTCACCCGGCTGGCCGGGCGTACCACGGTGCCGGTCTTCATTCTGGTGCCGCAGGTCCGTGTGAGAAAGCGCCTGGATGTGGCTGGGGCTGCCCGAACCTGGCAGGGCCGGTTGCCCGGTCTGATCCTGCGTCATTGGAAGGAACCCTGACCCATGCCAAGCATCCGGGAAACGGCTTTGTCCGCGCTGCTGGCGCGGCTTGTCGCCGTACCGAATGCCGTGGCGGGGCGGGAGATTGTGGTGCCCGAGCGCATCCCACCCGGCGGCCTGCTGATCCTGCGCGATGGCGAACCGGGCGTGCCGGACATAACCCTGTCACCGCTGCTCTACCACTACGACCACACCGCCGAGATCGAGGTATTGGTCCAGGCCGCTGACCCACCGCTGGGCCGCTCCGGCCCCGGACGGGCCCGCGCCCTGGACGATCTGCTGCGGGCGCTGGCCGCCTCGCTGGGGGCCGACCGCACGCTGGGCGGCACGGTCGAGTGGCTTACCTGGGGCGCACCGGAAACCGAGGACATTGCTGTTGCCGGCGGGGCTGCCATCAAGGCCGCCCGAGTGCCGGTGACGCTCACCTACACCACGCTCGATCCGCTGACCTGATCCCGGAGAACCCGACCATGGCCCGCGCCACCGGTGCCCACGCGCAATTGCTGGGTGCGTTCGAAACCGCCTATGGCACCGCGCCCGGCGGCAATTTCCACACGCTGCCCTTCGTTAGTTGCGACATCGGCAGCCAGCAGCCGCTGGAAGCCTCCGACGTGCTGGGGTTAGGGCGTGACCCGGCCCCGCCATCGCGTGATGTCATCACCGCGGAGGGCCAGATCACCGTCCCGGTGGACCTGCGCAGCATCGGTTTCTGGCTGAAGGGGCTGTTTGGGCCGCCGGTCACCACCGGCACCGGCCCTTATAACCATGTCTACACATCCGGGGCCGACACGCTGCCCAGCCTGGCGCTTGAAGTCGGCCACCCGCAGGCGCCACGCTATTTCCTCAACCTCGGTTGCCTGGTCAACAGCCTGAACCTGGGTTGGGCGCCGTCGGGCAAGGCCAATGCCACCCTGGCCCTGATCGCACAGGGGGAGACGGACGCCGATACCTCGTCCGGCGGCACCCCCACCACACAGGGCTTGCAGCGGTTCCACCAATTCCAGGGACGCATCCGGAAAGATGGGGCGGCGCTGGCCAATATCACCGCCGCGGAACTGACCTATGCCAACAATCTCGATCCCGTCCGCGTCATCCGCGATGATGGCAAGATCGAAGGGGCGGACCTGGGCGTGGCATCCTGCACCGGTAATCTGGCGGCCCGCTTTGCCGACATGGTGCTGCTGGATGCCGCCACCGATGGCACGTCCATGGCGTTAGAATTCGCCTGGGTGATCGATGCCGACCGGTCCCTGACCATTGCCCTGCCATCGGTCTATCTGCCCAAGCCGCGCATCCCGATTTCCGGCCCCGCCGGCGTCGAGGCGCGCTTCGACTGGCAGGCTGCCAAGCCCGACGGTGGGGCCCCAGGGGGCGCTTTCGTCACCGTCACCCTGAAGAACGACATTGCCAACTACTGATGGTGCCAGGATAGGTGATCACGAGAACGGATTTAAGGTCGCCACGCCGGTTGGCTGAAAATGGCGGACATTGCGGGTAACGACCGTCAGTCCATGTTCCAGTCCGGTCGCAGCGATCATCAGATCCGCACCCTCATGGCCGATCCCGGCACTGAGGCGTCCCCATCGGCGGGCAGCCTTGAGGTCGAACGGCAGGATCCGCTCGCCATAGGTGGTCAGGACACGGTCCAGCCACGTGGTGAGGGACGCGGCAAAGGCAGCATCTTTCGACCGTTGCAGGCCAATGCCGCGTTCTATCTCGCCAATGGTGACGGTGCTGATAAACAGATCGGCCGTTGGCTGTTCGCTGATCCAGGCGACGATACCAGGATTGCGGTCCCGTTTTCGCAGTTCTGACAGCACGACGGTATCGAGCAGGAACATCAGAATTCCACATCACGCGGAGGCGTATGGGAACGCTCGAAGGATCCATCATCCTGCGGCATCGCCAGCAACATCTCGGCAAGTGACGGTGCCCGTTCGCGGTCCAGTTGGTGCAACCGTGCGAACGTATCTGCGGCAACCACAATGACGGCAGGCTTGCCATGCCGGGTAACCATTTGTGGCTCCCCGGCCAAGGCAGCATCGACCACTGTACTAAATTTGTTCTTGGCGTCCTGTAACGACCAGCTCGACTGAGACATGGCAGCACCTGTCCAGAATTTCTGTCCAGAATATGCGCCGTGGTCGGAAGCCGGTCAAGGTTCAACCAATCCCAGGGGAGTGCCCACCATGATCCGCCTCGACTTGGCCCGCGGGCCGTTCTGGCTCGATCTGGGAATGGGGGTGCGTCTTCACCTGCGTCCCTGCACCACGGCGTTGGTGCTGGCCGCCCGTCAGGCCGTGCGCGACGCGGATATGACTGACGATCCGCCGGGCCTCGTGCAGGGGACGCGCACCGCCACCTTCCTGAAGGCAATGGGGCGGCTGGCCATCCTCGACTGGGAAGGGGTGGGCGATGCCGACGGCACCCCGGTGGTGCCCACGCCAGAAGGGATCGACGCGCTGCTCGACCTGCACCCGGTGGCCGACGCTTTCAGCCTGCGCTATCTGGGGCCGGTGGCGCTGCTGGAACAGGAAAAAAACGTCTGAAGGCCCGCGCCGGGTGGCACTTCGGCGGCGGGCCCCAATACTGCGCGAACTGTGCGGCTGCCGGCCTGCCCTGTGCCGAGGGGCGGCCGGGGCCAAATGGGCAGCGTTGCCCCTATGATGAGCACGCCCCGCAGACGGTGGAGGGTTGGCAGGTCTGGGATCTCGCGCTGGCCTGCGCCGGGCAGCTTCGGATCGCACCGAGCGGGGTGGTGCTCGGTTTCGATTATGGTGCCGTGCTGACCATGGCACATGCAGTTGGTGTGCCAAAAGAGACCGTGGCCATCCTGATGCCGGCGATTGAGAGGTGCCTGATGGCAAGCCCCGAAACGGATCAGGACGGAAGCTGATGATTCAACACGGCCTGATCGGCCGTCGCTTCGGCGATGCCGGCACCGAACTGTTGATTGAGGAATTCCTTGATGAGGAGGAGGCCAGCTTCTTCGTCATCTGCGACGGAACCAACGCCGGGGCCCTGGTTGCTATGCAGGATGGCACAGGACGCCATATTAGGGTCTGTTGACATTCGGCATAACATTGGGGATTCCCCCGCCGCTGAAATTCTGATTCAAGACTACCAAATGGAGGATAGCCTTGGATCGATCAGTTTTGAGCGACGGACAATGGGAGC
>NZ_FZOI01000036.1 GCF_900188385.1 Azospirillum sp. RU38E | reverse complement strand
AACAACCGCACCAAGCCCATCAACCCGCCAAATCAGCCAAAACCAAGGGGGAGACCGCCGAAAACAAAACAAGCCTGATAATCCAAAATCAATTCGCCAGCCAAACCATCTGGGGAATTTTCAAGTGCCACTTCTGGGGATTTCTATTTCGCCCTTTACAACAGGGGCTTGTGGTGACGGACGGCAGCGAGCGCGCCGCCGTCTCTGCCGTCACCGGCAACGAGTGGACGCGGGGCAAGCTGGAAAAGCGGTTCGGCCAGACGTGGGCCGACTATCAGGCCGGGCAGGACAGGCCCGGACGGGCTGGCCTGGACCGTCCGGGACAGGCCGGACAGCGTGACCCCCAGCCCACGGCCAGCGTTCGCAGCCGCGCCGACAGCGAAGCCAAAGAGCATGCAGCTTGGATGCGGGAGCAGTACGAGCGTTTCCGGGCTGAATGGCTGCGTCAGGCCCGCCAATCCCGTCAGGCCGAAGTGACCAGCCAGAGCGCCGCCGCGTGGAGCCTGGAGCGCAGCATTCGGGCCAAGGAGGCGGAAGCCCGCCGCCAGGAAGCCCAGCGCCGCAAGGCCCTGGCCCGCGCCGTCGCCGGGCGGTTTGGCGGGTCTATGCTCTATGGGATGATCGACAGCCGCTATGAGCGGAGACGGCGGGAAGACTATGCCAAGGCCGCAGCCAGGTGGCAGCAGACCAAGGCCCAGATACAGGCGATCCCGCGCCACCAGGCCCCGGACTTTCGCACCTGGCTGAAATCACAAGCCACCCTCGGCAACGTGGTGGCCAGCCGTCATTTGCAGCGCATGGATGGGCTGGCCATCGACCCGACGCCGGCACAGCAGGCCCGACCGGTCCCCTTCCAGCAGGCCGCCCAGGCCGGGCGGCTGCCAGCCAGCCCGGCCCGACCGATGGACCCAGCACCGGTGGCTGAGCGGCCGACCGATGGAGCGATCGAAGCGGAATGGAAAGCCCTGGTGGCCGAGCGCACCGCCGATCTACGCCAACAGGCCCAGAAGCGGCTTGCGGTGGTGGAAAAGGAATGGTCGGCAGCAGACCGCTATTCCGACGAGGTGAAGCGGCAGCAGCCCAGGGAGCTGGAGGGAATGGCGCGGTTCGTGCCCGGTGCCACGGCCCGCTATGAAGCGGCCCGGCAGTCCTGGCACGAGGCAGCCGCCGCCGCCGAGAAGGCGCGGCGGGACGCCATGCACGAGGTCAACCAGCTTAAGGAGTTCCTGGTGGAAGGCTATGTCAGCAAGGACGCGGAAACCGTCCATATGCGGGCACGGAAGGACGTTGCAGCACAGCGCCCGGATCTAGCGCAGCGGATGGAACAGATCCACGAACGCCAGAAGGCCGAGCAGATGCAGGCCATAGAGCAGCGCCGTCAGGAGGCTTTGGAGCGGTTCCAGCAGAAGCGGGACCAGGAGAGGGGGCAGGGGCCGAAGGGGTGGAGCCGTTAAGCCCCAGCGGCCATTTCCTTCAAGCGGCGTAGGGCAGCATCGCCAGCTTCGTTATCCGCGCCTGCAATGATCCCATCATCGCAATCGTGACAGTGCCAACCGGGTTGATCGTAGGTCAGGGAATGGCCGCCCAGGGTGATTGTTTCGGGCCGTGTGCCCCGCGTCATCGTTCCCCCGCAGGAGGGGCAGGGCCGTTTCTTCAGGTCCATCTGGCGTTCCTATCCAAACAGCCATTTCCACCAGGGCAATGCTCACCAGGCAGGAGCGGCACAGGCTGTTTTCAGCTCTTTTAGCACGTCCCCTCTGTGCCTTGCTCCCCTGTCGTTTTCTTCTCCGAAGGCGGGGAGGGGATATCACCTAGCTTCCAGTAGTCGGTAGGGTCTTTGATAAAGGCGACACAACGTTCCAGTACCTCTTCCGCAGGCAGGCGGGTCGATCCTCTCATACTGCATTCCCAGATGGTCAGAACCCGCCAGCCGGCAGACAGCAAGGCAATGATACTCTGTTTGTCCCGCGCGCAATTGCCAGCAATCTTAGCTGCCCAGAATTCTTGTCGGGTTGCCGGCGGTTTGAATAGCGGGCAGTCATGCCCATGCCAAAAGCAACCATGGACGAAAACAACGGCACGGTACTGCGGGAATACCAAATCGGGGCACCCTGGCAGGTCTCGCCGGTGCAACCGGTAGCGCATACCTTTGGCGTGCAGACCACGGCGTATCAGCATTTCCGGCTTCGTATCCTTAGCCCGGATACGACTCATATTGTAGTGGCGCTGTCTTGGGGTTAGCACATCCATGATTATATGGTCGCGGGTGCCGTGGCATCTGAGATCATTGTACGCAAAGCGCCGGCAATCTCTGTTGCTGTCATGCCCGGCCGCAAGGTAACCGCCCCGAACCGGAAGCCTGTCCGGTAATCCGGGTGGAACAGGCGACCAGGCATTGGGGTATCCCGATAGCTGTGCCGGAGTACCGGCAAATGCGGGGTCAGAAGATAGGCAGCGGTGACGATGCCTTCGACCTTCCCCGATGTTGCTTCCCGCACCAGCGCATCCCGATATGTATGGATCGAACTGAGGGCATCATTCAGTCCATCATCAATCCGGTACTTGGCATCAAGTATGATCAATTGACCGGCTTCGTCTGGTGCGGCTGGCGACTGCATGGCAACCACATCCGGGGTCATGATGCGGCTATAAGAGCCATGACGATCAGGCTCAATCCAGAATTCCCGGTATTGCTTCTGGAAGCAGAGCTTCCAGCCGGTACCCACGTCTACTGTGACGGCCCCGGTTGCCAGCGTCACGCCCCCAGTGGCATCCGATATAAAAAGGTTTCCTGTATCGACTGCTTCCTGCCCGAAGGTTTCCGCTCCGGCTCTGACCAGCCGCAGGAAGCACCAAAGCTCATAAAGCTCAAACGTTCGGGCCAGAGGGAGATTAAGGAAGTCTCCGAATACGGCTGCAATACCCAGGTTCATATCACGCCAGAGCTGATAAAAGCGCCGGTAGGCTGGGTCATTGCGAAATATGGAGGATAGTACGAGGCGCGGGGGTGCGTCCCCGGCTTCGACAAAAGCCGGGGCACACGCAAGCTGGTTGATCCGCCGGCCGAGCCGTCTGCATCTGTTGATCCAAGTAACGATTTTCCGTTGCTGCCCGGTATCGCTGTCCGTGTTTTGTCGTTCCAGCAATTCAGCAACGGCTGCCAGCCAAGCTGCCCAGGAACGCAGACAGGCTCCCATCTGGCGGTGTTCTGGAAGGTCAAAGGAGCTACGACGCTGGCGAACCCGTATCTGTTGCGGCAGGAAGCCCTGTAGAGGAGCCGGCAAGTGCGAGGGTGCCCTTTGCTCTGATACAATCCGCCCAGAACGGAAAGATCGTAGAATTTCCGGGCCAGTGGCATGGGTCGCCCGATGATAAGGCAAAACGGCTTCTTCGGCCGCCAGACGACGGCGCGGATTACGCTGGATGCTGGCAACGACCTCTTCAAGAGCGTCGACCCTTGAGCGCAGGAATTCCAGGCGGGCAATTGCCGGTGGCCGAGTTCCGCTGCCACGGGCTACTGCTTTGCGAAAACTGCTGAGAGAGAACAGCGCGAAAGTGTCTTCCAGAATCTCCCGGACCATCGCGTCAAAGTCATCGCGGGTCAGCTTGCGGCGGTCAGGGTCGGTGATGACCTCGAACCGCTGTGGGGTCTGTCCGGGTATACGCAGCTCAGCTTCGATAGTCCCGGCATGGAAACCCGGTGACCAGCGCCAGCGTGCTGCATTGGGCACCAGTGCCCGCAAGGCTTCCAGCGGCACATCATCAATGAGCAGATCAGCGGTTGCCGCCTCTGTGCTATCCCGCAGCTCGAACAGATAGGTTCCCGTCTCCTTGACTTCGCCCGGAGCAACGGGCTCTGAGTCCGGCCAAACCTGCCAATGATTGCCGTTTGCCTCATTGACCAGGATGAGAGTTGCCATGGCCCGCTTACCGGCTGGCTTGGAACGAACCGAATTCGTCCAGATCGTTGATCAGTTTATTCAGAAAGGCTTGGGAACGTGGCAGGCCAGCCAGAGCCTTTGCGAGGCCGGTCAGCAGGCTCCGCTGTCGTTCCGCACCACGCAGTTTGACCAAAATTTTCTGAACCATCAGGTCATCGGTGACGCCGGCCGGGTCAGCATTAAAATGCTGCGCCGAGAACATATGATAGCGGACCACCTCTTCTGCGACCCGGTATCCGAACCCGAGGCCATGGGTAGCCATCAGCTTGTGAGCGGCCAGCAAATGGCTTTCACAGGCTGTACGCGCTGCTGTCAGTGACTGGTCACGGCTTTCCAGTTCGGCCAGAAAGCCGGCCAGATCAACTGCCGACATGTCGATGACATGCGCCCGATCCAGTACTTTGTCACTGACCGGGCTGGTAGTTTCGTCAATGTTGATAGTGCCGGTGATGTAAAGGTTTGGCGGAAGCGTCAGTTCCGCCGGAATGCTAGTCCCTGTTGATCCTTCCAGCGGGACGCCGCTGGAATGGAGCTGGAGGGCTTCTCCGGTTTCGATACAGGAGAGGACATCAGAAAAATAATATTCGACCCGCGCGAGGTTCATTTCATCAAGAACGACAAACACGGGGGAATCCCGATGCGCCGTTGCCAGCAGTACCGCCTCAAGGAAGGGGGGTACGACATAACGGTTTGAAAGCACGTCATAATAACCTGTCAATCCTGTCGGATCAGTCCACTCCGGGCGCACCGGGCAAACGAACAGGAAGGGATCAGGGGACTTGTTTGAGGTCAGGCCATGAACAGCACGGGTATATTTTAGGGCGAGCTGTGTCTTACCAGTGCCCGACAAGCCGGCAAGGATCACGAAATGCTTATGCTGCAAGAAATTCAGGGCGGCATGATACCGACGAACCTCCCCACCGGGATAATGGCCACCTAGCGCTTTAACGGCGCTTTCAATTTCTTCCACCGGGATCGTTACCGGCATTCGCTGCATAGCCGGGCTGACAGCAGCCGTATCCTGCCACACCCGCAGCTCATGGACTTTTTCCCTGCCAATCAGGCTGCCGAGATAGCCGACAAATTCCCGTGCAAGCAGACTGCGCCGGGCGGAGGCAGCCGGTGGCCAGATGCTGAACAGGATAGAGTCGATGCGGGCAAGGCAGTCAGGATCAAGTGGGGCGTCGCCCGGTCCTGGCCGAACCGATTCCATGAATTCATAATTGTGAAAAAATAAATTTCCACTTTCCGTGATGTAGAACTTGACGTTATTGCTAATCTTCCCCTGTTTTGCGCCAGAAATAGCAGCTTCTGCGTTCCTTTTTTCTCCTTCGTGGAACAGCTTGATCAGGCCACGGTTTACCCGGTCAGATTCACTGGTGACAGTAATTGCAAAATACACCTCATCCTGTGGTGGGAAGGTCAGAACGCACAGAAAGATAAACTGTTCGAGTGGTGCCGTCCGCCCCGCCGCAAGGCCAGCCGAATAGGCTTCAAGATTGTTGGTGCAGGCAAACAGGCCACCCTCAATCACGCGGGCACTATTAGAGAACCCGAAATTTCTAGCGACCCGTGCGCCGGGCCGGATTTCAGGTCTAGCCGAAACTGCCTGCTCAAACTGCTGCTGCCGCGTGCCTGCTGACATGATTGTCCTGTGCTTCCTGGCCCCGCAGGGCAGTCATAATAGTTGTCGCAAGAGCCCTAGCCATAAGGGGTGGAACGGCGTTCCCGATTTGCCGAAAGGCCGGGTTCATGGTTCCGCAGAAGACGAAACCATCAGGGAAAGACTGTAGGCGAGCGGCTTCACGCACGGAGATCGTTCGAGCCTGTCCGCTGTCATAGTGAATATGGCTGTAACTGTCTTTGCCCAGATGTGCCATCAGTGTGCGTGCAGGCTGATCGCGCCACATTTTCCGCCACTTATTCGGAAACTTGCTGGCGTCATATGGTGGGACAATCGAATCCTTCAGCCGTTTATATTCGGCTGAGCCTTCTTGGACTTTCTGGCCTTTGCGACGCAAAAGCGCAATTCGTTCTTCCAGCATGGCCAGGGCATGTTCGTGCGCCTGTGGGTATTGGTCGCCAGGGTTCAGCCGGGCGAATAATTCATAATCCCGAGGCAGATAGCGGATGACGTGATCCTTCAATCCTTCTTGCGGGGCCTCAAATCCCGGCCATTCCCGCATCATGCGGGCGTAGGCGGAGAGCTTTTGCATTCCTGGATATGGGAGAGCTAGATCAAACCGGCGGGCCCCCCTTTTCAGTTCACCGGAAGCAAGCTGCTGGCGTGCAAATATCGGCGGCAGGTCATGCAGGGCCTGTTCAGCAGAGACGGCCGCCGGCAAAGTCGGCAAAACGGCTGGTGGCTCAATATAATCATGCGCCTCACCGATCAGACCGTTCAATACCTTCAACGCAACGGCACGTGACCCCTCATAGCCTGGTGGCAAGATGGCCCAGTTGGTGGGCTGCGGGAACTGGACCTGTTGATCAATTTCCCGTCGCAGGGCGATCAGGAACATACGTTCGCGCATCTGCGGAACGCCAAAAAACACCGCATTCAGAAGGGTGTAGCCGCAGGTGTAGCCCTTTTCTTCGAGAACTTCGCAGATTTCTTCCGCGATGTTCTGGCCTCCGTGGTTCAGCACGTCGGGTACATTTTCAATCAGAACTGCCAAAGGCCGAATGACATCCACCCAGCGCAGGTACTCCTGATAGAGCCTAGCACGCGGGTCATGGCGGAAAGCCTGCGGATGAGCGTCAATCTCACGCAGTTTCGGTCGACCAACACGGGCAAAGGCCTGACAGGGGGGGCCACCGACAATTACATCAAAGGCATCTGCGGCGGGCCCCAGCTCTAGTTCCGCAGTGAATTCATCGGGACTGATCTGGGTAATGTCGCGTGCCTTACTATGCCGTGGGTCTCCGCCGTGAAAATTCAGCCCATGTGACCGTGCGGCATCCGGGTCAAATTCGACAGCACCCTTCAGCGTGAAGCCCGCCGCCTGAAACCCCAGCGACAGACCACCACAGCCGGCAAAAAGATCAAGAACCCTGGGCTTGCCGCCTGCGCGCAGGCGCAGCAGCTTCTTGCGGACCGTCTCTTCGCAGGTCATGCGCGTGCCCCTTTCGTCCTGGGCAGACGCAGCGGTAATTCGGTCTGGTCGCTATGTTCATCCAGGAACCGGACAATCGCAGCCCTTATGACCCAAGCTGCTGAAACATCATTTGCGTCTGCCAAAGCCTGGATTCGGCTATGGGCATCCTCTGGCAGGATAACAGAGGTTCGCACGGATTTTTTTGCCTCAGCCGCAGCCATTGAAGTTTCCCGGATGAATGTTGCACCCAGGTTATGGCACAAGGATGAATTATGCACCACTTTCTGATTAGGTGAATGAACGTCAGGGGAGTGCCCTGCCAATCAGATAAGGAAGGCTCCCTACCCGTCCGCACCGCCCTGGCGGCCATTCCGATCCACTCCCCACCGGTTGCGTATTTCCTCCCCGCTCTGTTTTTCCATAACGCCCGATCTCGCGCTTATAACACGCAGGGGTCGAAAGTCCGGGCCAACGGGGGGGGGCAGTTAGCCTTGCCATGGCTTCTGCAGGTCGGACCAAGCGGGAATGCACAGTTGGCTGGTTAGAGTCCGTTGGGAAAGGTCCTCTAAGTAAATATGAGGGGATATTGTAGTATGGCAGCCCGCCCCGAATGGTTGAATGAGCTTTCCGTGGTTTGGACTTCCGAGAACAGGTCGCGCTATGATCGCCGCGGCCAAAGATATCCAAGTGATCTCACGAATGAGGAGTGGCCCATTCTGGAGCCCCTATTGCCTGTTCCTACCGGGAAAGGGTGCCCACGCGCGCATGCGCTTCGTGAAGTCATGAACGGCATTCGCTACGTCCAACGCTATGGCATTCCTTGGGACGCCATGCCCAAGGACCTCCCTCCTGGCAGCATCTGCTACGACTATTGGCGCTTGCTGATCGATGGCGGGCATATGGAGCGGATCAACCATCACTTGGTGATGGCCGACCGTGAAAAGGCGGGGCGCGAGGCCAGTCCGACGCTGGCGATCATCGATGCCCAGTCCGTGAAGTGCGATGCCCCGCAGGGCAAACGCGGCTACGACGCGGGCAAGAAGGTGCTGGGGCGCAAGCGTCATGTCGCCGTCGACAGTGATGGCCGCCTGCTCGCCGTCAGAGTGACCACGGCCGATGTCCAAGACCAGGATGGCGGCATTCCCCTGGTTCGACGTCTCGTGCGCCTCTGCCCCTGGATCAGGACCATCGTCGTCGATAGTGGCTACAAGAATCGGTTCATTGATGCCGTTCAAGCCGGTGGATCGCGTGCTGTCGAAGTCATCAAACGGCCAGCTTTCGCGAAAGGGTTCGTCTTGCTGCCAAAACGATGGCGGGTCGAGCAAAGCCTTGGCGCGATGACCATATCTCGACGCCTTAAGATCGACTATGAAACCCTCATCCACGTCTCGGTCGCAGCCATGATCTTCGCATCGATAACCAGGCTCATTGCCTCAATAACTATGCGATGACCCTTTCCCAACGGACTCTAATAACGGCGCCAATGATCCAGCCGTGGGACATGTCGGACATGTCCGTCATGCCCTGATCACGCGGACAGCGGGAAGTCCAAAAAATAACGCTTTGATTATAAACGGAAATATTTTGGCACGATTCATGATCAAGCGTAGCCCACACCGCAAGTCAGGCGAGTGAACAAACGGTATGTGGGGAAATTCCCGCTTTCCATCGCGCACTCACGCGCAGTTCAGGACATCACAGACACAGACGAGGATAATGGACATGTCACGTACCACATTCAGCATTCCTCAGGTTAATCCGCTTGTTCCCGACGGAGACAAGGCGAATGACAGAATCGAAGTCTATATTCAGTTTATCGGGAACACGGCCGATCCCCAGCACAATATTCCGGGCCAAGAGGTCCCAGGTCTGGCACATAAGGTGCAGGTCGATACCGGATCAATCGGAATTGTCATTCCAGAGGAGATACTCCACGTCGACGGGGACAAGACAAAAGATCTTCTGCCGGGCGTTACGAAGGGCCCAGCCTGCAAAATCAAGTATGAACCAAGCAATGACCAGATTGAAGGCAATTTCTATAAAGTTCCGTCCGTCGCTATCGGACAGAATCCGGATGGCACCTTTGTTGGCCACACCGCCCAGATCACGGTGATGGGTGCAACCAACATGGGTATGGACTATGGTATGATGGGAATTGGTTTCGATCGTCAGGGTGGACCATCAGCCCCCGGCTACGCTCTTGACAATCCCTATATCAACTTCGTCGGAATGAGCGCTGGGGATCCACTTGTGTCTTACACGATCACTCCGACGGAAACGGTCATCGGACTGAATCTGCCGGATTATCAACTTCAATATGGTCGTCTTCTTGCCAATCCAACGGAGATCAAACTGGAACCTGCCAGCCCAAAAACATCTGGTTCGGGCCTCAATCAGAAAAACTGGCTTACTCCACAGCTTCAAATATCAATCTCTACCTTGGGATCCCCGATTTCGGCCGCTGTCCTTACGGATACCGGAGTCACCGTGATGATGATGTCCTGCACGACTCCAGATTGGGCAGATAATCTTGATGGAGCATCTGTATCGGTTTCCGCCAACTACACTACATTCCAAATGCCGTATAATATCCAATTTACCCTTACCGAGAAGGATGGAAAATACTTCCCGGTGGCCGATTCAAGCTCGGATGCCCCCTCTGAGTTTCTCCCCCGGGCGGTGGGAACAGCGACGGAGAATTTCGTCAATACGGGTATCCACCCGCTGTTCACTCACAGCTACTATTACAATGCTCAGAATGGGTACGTCTGCTTCGGTGCCCCCACGAGGGCCAAAAACGTGACCTGAAAGTCGGCGGGCACAGAAGCTGACCAGGCCATAGGCCGGAAATGTCCTGATCTCCAACCGGCAATCAAAAGCCACCGCCGTCTAATCGGCGGTGGTGGCCACCTGCCTGAACTTTCGAAAGGGTCTACAAACTGTTCTTGCGGACGCCTGCGCGATATATGGCGAGGAGCCGTGCTTTCCCACCGCCATTATCGGATGGACACGGGACGACTTCGATCGTGTCCCCGGTCGTGGTGTAGGAGCGGCTGCGTTATCGCGTTCTGCGGCCTGTCTGGCCGGTTGTCTCATGCGGCCACGGCGGGCAGCATGATGATGGGATCATCGCTGAGTGGGGGTGCCGACACGAAAGTGCTCATATTGTCCGGTTCGATAGAACATTAGTCGAACGGTGGCGGATCGGCTCAAAGGGCCTGTCCGCAAAACGTAGATTTGCCGGACTTGTTCAAGCTGTCCGTCTACCGCGCTGCACGGCGGGAAAGCGGACGATTTGATTTCGGGGTCTGAGTAGCAGGGGAACCGAAAACCTCGGTAAGCCCTCCGTGCGTCTCGATAGGGTCTACAGCGGCCCTATGGGCAGTCTCAGAACGCCGAATAGAACTCTATCGAGACGCGGAAAGCGTCTCAGCATCTCGCCTTGCTGGGGTCTACCCCAGCGGGATGGTGCACAGAAACGGCAGGTTTGCTGGGGTGCAGCGCTTACCTAGAGCATCGCGCGTGAAAGCGGAATCGAAGGATTCCCTTTAAGGTCTGGATGTGATTCATCTTATTCGGAGGTGGATCATGGGCAAGGCGTATTCAGAAGATCTTCGGGAACGCGTCGAAGCGCGGATAGCGTCGGGACATTCCCGGCGAGATGCCGCGCGGCATTTCGGCGTGAGTGCGAGCTTTGCGGTAAAGCTGGCGCAACGTGTTGCGGCGACGGGTTCGGTAGCCCCCGGTCGCCAAGGGCGCCCACCCGGTCACGGCAAGCTGGCGGATTGCTTGCCGCGGCTGATCGCCTGGGTGGAGGCGGTGCCAGATATCTCGATGCCGGAATTGGCGGCGAAGCTGAAAGCGTCCACCGGCGTGGTTGCCCATCCGGCCTCGTTGTCCCGGGCCTTGCTGAAGGCGGGGTTCAGCACCAAAAAAAACACTTCTGGCATCCGAGTGCGAACGCGCTGATGTCCGAAAGGATCGGCAGGTCTGGCGGACGCACCGTCAACCCCGGATGCGCGAAGAACCCCATCGCCTTGTGTTCATTGACGAAACGGCGACAACCACGAAAATGACGAGGGCACGCGGTCGGGCCCGTCGGGGACAGTGCTTGAAGGCGCGGGCACCGTTCGGTCACTGGAAGACCCAGACCTTCATTGCCGCCTTGCGCTGCGATGGGCTGACCGCGCCATGGCTTATCAACCAGCCCATGAACCGGGTGCTCTTTGAAACCTATGTCGAAACCCAGTTGGCGCCAACGCTGCGTCCGGGCGACGTCGTTATCCTCGATAACCTGTCCAGCCATAAAAGCGAGAAGGCCAAGGCCATCATTGAGAAGGCGGGGGCATGGATCCTGTTCTTGCCCCCATATAGTCCGGACCTTAACCCCATCGAGATGGCCTTCGCCAAGCTCAAAGCCCACCTCCGCCGCATCGGTGCCAGGACCATTGACGACCTCTGGAGGGCCATCGGAAACATATGCGACCTCTACGATCCAGACGAATGCTGGAACTACCTCAAGGCAGCAGGGTATGCATCCGATTAAAAGCACGATGCTCTAGGTTTTCCGTTCGCTTGCTACTCGCCCCCCATTTCCGGACGGGATTGCGGACAGTCGTTCTTTTTACGTTCGCCCGAGCCGGACAATATGAGCACTTTCGTGTCCGGACCCCTAAGAGCGATCTCTTGTTCTAGATAAGGAGCCATCAGTATGGCGGCACGACTGTGCCGGCACAGTCGGCGAACTCTTCCGTTCCCCGCCCGGTGATAGCGGCCGCCTTGTCGTCATAGGCGTCTCTGCATTTCGCGCTGCAAACCCAGTGCGGATTATGGAACTTACGGGGTTCTGGCATCAACATGCCGCACTCTCGGCATTGCCCGCGCGTCCATTCTAAGTCGGGATGGATCTTCTGTGCCCTGGCTAGCCGAGCGTTGAAAAGTTGCTCATCCAGCAGCCGGGCAAGGTCAAGGTCATGAATGCGCCAACTCTTGCCAACTTTGATGCCGACCAACTCACCCGCTCGCAGCCATTCCCGCACCGTTTTCGGGCTGATAGCCAGCCGTTCCGCGATTTCCTCTGGTGACGAAAACTCGCTCATAGCGCCCTCCTATCGTTCGATAGTAGCCACAATAGCCATTTGTTCGATAACGGTCAAATTGTTTTCAAACGGACATATATGGAGATGTATCAGTAAACCTATCCCAGGGGGGTTGCGGGTGGGTGGAGGAGAAGTGTCTCCCTTTCATTTAAACGGAAAGTATGGCATGATAGCATGTAAACATGTGGTCATGTAGGGATATACACATGCCAACAATCGCAATCATCAGCCAGAAGGGCGGCGCGGGGAAAACAACATTGGCTCTGCACATGGCCGCCGCTGCCGAGGATGCTGGCTATACCGCATTGCTGATTGACCTGGACCCACAGGCGACAGCGAGCCAATGGGCAGCGTGGCGGCTGGATGCCCCCCCCGTGGTGATCGATAGTGCCCCCCCTCGCCTCGCCGCCAAAATCAAACAGGCAACCGGACAGGGCGCGGAGTTCATAGTGATCGACACTCCCCCTCATGCTGACAGTGCCGCCAGTGCGGCTGTCGAGGCTGCTGATCTAGTCTTGATCCCATGTCGACTGAGCGCATTCGATTTAGCTGCGATCAAGACAACCGCCAGCCTTGTGAAGATGCGCGGCAAGCCGGCTTTCGTGATCTTTACCGCCGGAAGCCCGGTCGCGCCGCGCATGTATGAAGAAGCGGCACAACTTGTTCAGGATTATGGGCTGGAGGCCTGTCCCCACCATATCGCGGATCGTGCAGCCTTTCGCCATGCGGTAGCTGAAGGGAAAACCGCAATGGAGATCGAGCCGAACGGAAAAGCTGCTGATGAGGTGCGGCAGCTCTATATGTGGACATGCAATCATGTGAACATGCAGTCACACAAAAAGCGGAGGACTGGTGCATGAGTCGGAAAGGGTCGTTGCTTGCATTGCGGGATCGTAGCCCCGCGCCATCGTTGGCCACGGCTGAACCGGAGAAGGCAGCACTGCCGGCATCTTCTAACGGTGTCGGCCCTAGTCCAGTTGCGCCAAGCCGCCAGGGCAAGAAGGCCATGACAGGTTACTTTAGCCCTGAAATGTCTTTCGCCATGCACATGACCGCTCGCAAGCATGGAATGAGCCTGCAGGATGCGATGGCTGAGTCATTCAATGACTGGCTACGCAAGATGGGGGAAAGCCCCGTAGGTAAATAGTTATGCTCACATGCAAACATGTGGCCATGACCACATGTTTGCATGTGAGCTACCGTATTGGCTTCCGTTCGTGTCGTTTCTTGCAGAAGCCGATGAAGGCCCCGGCCGGATTTTTGAGTTCAGGCTTACCCATGTCCTGCCACCACGATACCCATTCGTCGTAGAGCGCATAAACATCATAGCCAGGCGCAGCGGTTTTGGCGTCGTGCATGGCTTCAGGGTCGATGTAGGGCGTATCGTTCGCGATCCTAATGGGATCGGACTGGGTCTTAAGGCCGGTGCGGTTACGAAACAGGATAACGTCATCGTCCATCGTGACAGCATAGTCCGGGAAATGACCGTGTTCCGCGTCGTGCTCGCAGACTTTCTTGACCAATGCCCGGAACACCCGGAGAGGGCTGCTGGAACCACATTTCTTCTGTAGCAGCTCCAGCCCGATCTTCCATTCGTCCTTCACACCACAATGTTTGCGGGCCAGTTCATACATACGCCGCTCGAACGGTTTACGGAGCCGGAAATAGTCTCTGTGGAGTGTGAGGACATTCTTGCTGATGACAGAGCGATACACCCAATCCGACAAGGTAATTTCTAGATCGAGCATCCGACCGTCAAATGTCTTGCGGGTGATTTTGGCTTCCTCGATTAAGCCAAAAATTCGCGTTTCCTCAACGCCACCAGTCTGAATGTTAGTACGCACGGTCGTTCCGCGCAGGCGAGTAAGTGCGTCAGCCATGAGCCGATAGCCTTCACCGCTGGTCTGACGGTTGGTAGCAACCAACATGTCATAGGCTTGCAAACGGAGAGTACGGTTTGGAGCTTCCCCTTGGTTCATCTTCGCGACTAGCTGCGAGATGCAATAAATCAAAATATCCTTGTCGTGGATCGTCGCTAGGCCTTTCCCCGAGGGAATGATTTCAATGATGCTGCCGTTATGCTCGTAGCGCCGCATGCGGTTGTCTGGCTTAGTCGAGAGCGAGAAAACCGGATGCTCCATTGAAGCCATGTCGTCCTTGGGTATGGCATCTAGAACGTCGCAGATGAATAGGTCTTGGTTGGGATGACGCACTGGCAGCAGGGGCGCGCGATCATCGCCGTCTACTGACTCGGACGGCGCAGCATCAAACAGAGTCGGGAAAGGGTCTGCCGTCATTTGGGTGACGCCACCGTCTATCGTCATTTCAATAACAGATGGGTAGCATCGTCATTTCATATACACAAGGGGATTATCGTCATTTCAGAATCGGTCCCGTCGTATCGTCATTTCAATTACGCTATAGCGGTCAGAGATGCTTCGTCAGAGCGGAATCGCTTCTTCGTCACTCTGGATTCAGGCTTTCGTCAGAGTGGATTCACTTCTAGGCAAAAACATAAGAAAAATCCTTTTTGTTTCAGTATGATATTGCGACAGAGAAAATGCGTAACACATAATTTAACCCATATTTTAACACACCATTGCGTGTGGATAACTTAAGCCCTTGACGGCCTAGCTGAACTCAACAAACTACGCTTGCCACATTTGATCTACCAGAATTGCCAGCAGCCGCCCCTCCGGGCGGTTGTTTGCATTTCAACCAGCCGCGTCGCAAGGCAAGTCCGACACTGCCGAGCAGCCAGACCACGAGTTACATAAACCAGCCAACCTATGGAGGCTGCAGTTTCAAACTGGTCAAGGCCCGGAGCAGTCACGTTCAATTTTCCTGACATGCTCCAGCCGAAGGATATGGGGTTTTGCTCGCCAGGAGGCAGAGAAACCGCCCCCTAGCGCTTCATCCTACAGCCTCAGTGATATGGGTTCGGGTCGAACTGACCAGAGAAGCCGGGATCATTCAGGTAGTTCAGCCGATCCAGCAGATAGGGTCGTTCACCGGTCAGGAACACCAGCGGCTTTGTCGGCCCCAGGCGCATAACCTCATCCGGCGTCAGCAGCGCCCGACCCGTGAACTGTTCATTGTTCGATTTGGACGAGGCTTTCATGAACTGCCGTGACGTGCCCTCGGTTTCGTATACGACCGTGGCACTGCCCAGGCTGTCGCTGATGTATTTGGCCGTGTCGAAATCGGCGGTTCCGAAAAACTGCTTTGCGGCATTGGCCGTGAAGGTCTGCCACTTCGGATAAACGCCCCGTAGCTGGCTTATGTCCTGCACGAAAATCCAGAACGAAACGCCGTAGCCGCGCACCAGGCTAATCGCGTCCTCAATCATCGACATGCGCCCGAGCTGGGCGAACTCGTCCAAGAAGAACGCCACGTTATGGGCTGGCTTCCTGGCATCTGCCGTCAGGGCAGCCAGGGCCGAGCCGATCAGGCCGCGCATGAACCGCTTGTTCTGTTCCAGGCGGTTCGGCGGGATCACCACATAGACCGTCACCGGTCTGGCCTTCATATCGGCAAAATCGAAGCTGGACCGGGCCGCGGCTTCCACGATCCGGGGATCATCCAGAAAGGCGGTATGCCGCCGGGCGGTGGAAAGGATGCTGCCCCGCTCCCTGTCCCCGGTCGACATGAGGGAGTTTGCGGCCCGCGCCGGGACGCCGTAGGCCGCGTCAGGGTCCGCCACCATGTCCGCCATGACGGCCAGGAAGGACGGTTCATCCAGCGTCAGGAGCCGCCGGACCTCGCCTAGATGCCGCCGGGACGGATCGGGCAGGCCAGCGACGTGCAGAAGCAGGCCCTGGATGAGGTTATGGGCGGTTTCGTCAAAGTGTGCCCCCTCGCCCCCGGAAGGGACGACAAGGCATTCAGCAAGGCTCGCAGCCTCGCCCACGCAGTCGGGATGCGTGACGTTGAGCCGATCCAGCCAGTTGAAGGCGTCACGGGCCGGGCCGGTGACGCCGAACGGATCGAGGACAAAGACCTTATGCCCCTGTTCGGCCCTGTGGCGGGCTGTGACAGCGTAGTTTTCGCCCTTGATGTCCAGAACCAGCGCCGACCCAGGATAGGCCAGGAGGTTCGGAATCACGGCCCCTATGCCCTTGCCCGTCCCGGTGGGGGCGCAGGTCAGGACGTGGCCGGTGTGCAGGAAGGGCTTGCCGGACAGCCGCCCCAGCATGAAACCCGATTGCGGGCGGGGCGGAATGTGCCCGGCCCCGCTGGCTTGAGCCAGGGTGCCCCAGGCCGCCGAGCCGTGCAGGGGGTGCTTTTTTGTGACTTTCAGTCCATCGGTTCCCATGCGGCCAGTTGACCGCAGCCCCCCGCCACGTTTGGCAGGATTGATAGACAATCCCGTGTCAGACACGAACAGGATAAAGCCACCGACAGACAGCGCGGCCAGGAGATAGTTGACCCATGCAGGCAGCAAAAAGGCGATGATGACAGTCCCTATGGAGACTGCCACCATAGTTGGCTGGAAAGCAGACCCTTCCAGCTTCAACAGTGGTGGCCTGTCCTTGATGCCTGTTATCAGCGCTGAGATAGTGAACATGGCGAGGACGACGCCGACCGTGAGCGCTGCCAAATAACGGACCAATACCGGCGCGAAGACGTGAATAACCCAGACGAGCAGGGCGAGGACAAAGTTAGCGGCAGTCGCACGGATCAAGGTATGCTGTCGCACTGTCTTTCTTTTCACGAAAAACAGTGCCGTCAGGAATACCATAGCGGTCCAGGCAAAGACCGCTGTTATGTGTCCCAGCCGTGTCCCAAAATCACCGAAATAGCTTGCCGCTTCATTCATCATAAACCGCCTTCTACCTTGTCATCGGTCTTGCGCGTGGTCTGGCGGCGCTTGCGCGCCGTGCCGCTCGCCTTCTTCTTTTCGGAATAGTATTGGCGCAGGGTGGAGGCGCTGATCTTGCAGCCGCTTTCTTCCAGCAGCTTGGCGATTTCCTCATAGGAATAGCCCTTGTCGATGGCGTCCGTGATCTTGTCATAGAGCGCATCAACAACGGCCATCATGCCGCGCGGAGATTTGGCCTTCGGTTCCAGTGCATCCAGTGCGCTGGCTGCCTTGGAAATGGCATCATTGGTCGTGGTCATGTCGCGGTTTCTCCATGCGGGTTGCGTGTAAAAACCCTTATCAAAAATCGTGTCACGACGCCACAGCTTCAAAAGCCTGCCTGTCCGTGGTATCATCACCTTCAGCGCATAGACCTTGTGAAGCGTTTTGGTTTGGTCGGTTCAGCGGGATAGAAGCAAGCAATGCCTAGAGTTAACCGCGCGGTGGCGGTTCTCTCTAGACGCTTGCCGGGGGGAAAGCCCCCTGGACCCCCGCCGACCTATCCCGTTCGCTTCGCTCATGGGGATATGTCGGCAAGGAAAAGGACAGATGAGCAGCGGCAGCGAAACCCGGAAGCGTCCCCACATTCTCCCCATCCGTCTATCGGATGAGGAACGGGAGACGCTTGCCGCTCGCGCCCAGGCTGCCAACCGGAGCGTTGCGGGCTATGTCCGCGCCGTGGCGCTTGAACAGTCGCCCCGCACCCGTGACACCATGGCGCTGATAGCCGCGCTGTCCCGCGTCGGGAACAACCTGAACCAGCTTGCCAAGTAGGCGAACAGGACCGGCCATGTTGAAGCGGCGGAAGCCCTGAAACCGGTTCTTGCCGACCTGCGCGCGATCATGGAAGGGCTGGCATGATAAGCGGCGTCAGCCACGGCAACGGCTTCAAGGGAGCCGTCGCCTATGTCACCGATAAGGAAGACGCCAGGGTATTGGACCTGCGCGGCGTGTTCTCCGAACGCACCGCTGCAACCGAGATGCGCGCGGTAGCGGCGCAGTCCGAGCGCGTCCAGAAGCCGGTTTATCACCGCTGGTTCCGGGTGGCAGAAGGGGAGAACCTGACAGACGCGCAATGGCTTTCGGTGGTCGATAAGGCAGAGCAGGCGCTAGGGCTGGACGGACACCAGCGCGTTGTCGTCCGACATGGCGATGACCATGTGCATGTCGTATGGAACCGGGTAAACCCAGAGACATACAAAGCGCAGAAAGTTTCACACGACTTTGCCAAGTGTGAACAGGTCTGCCGACAGGCCGAAATCGACTATGGCTTGCAGGCAGTTCCCGGCCATCATTCATGGAAGCAGGCAGGGGCAGAACAGGCCCCAGCCGCGCGGCAGGCGACCCCAGGCGAGCAGCGGCACGAAGACCGGACAGGCCGGGAGCCGTTTGCCCGGATCGTGGCGGACGTGGCGGCAGATGCGTTCAAGGCGGCCCAGTCGTGGGGCGATCTGGCCGACCGCCTGCAACGCGGCGGCCTCACCCTGCAGCCTTATCGACAGGTGTCGCTGGCGGGATAAAACTCCCCAGAAGTGGCGAATGAAAAGTCCCCAGTTTTGGCAGAGGGCAAGGCCCCGGGGGGCATGCCCCCCGGGGCCTTGCGGCCATCTCACCGCCATCCTGTCTCCCGCTGTCTGCGGGGAGGATGCCGGTGATCAAACTTGGGGACCTTGTCATGATTCTGGACCTTGCCCGCCAAGGGCTATCCGTTTCCGCCATCGCCCGCCGTACCGGTTTCGACCGCAAGACCGTGCG
>NZ_FZOI01000009.1 GCF_900188385.1 Azospirillum sp. RU38E | reverse complement strand
ACAACGTCCCAGACCAATCCGATACTCCCATGCCTCAACCTCCATATCCCGAAGGCACAGGGAATCACGATAAATCAATAACCGCAACTGTAGTACTAGGTTATGGGGAAGGAGCTGCGGGTGCGCGTCTGCTCCCCGCAGCTCCTTCCCAACAGAAAACGTGAGGCAACCAAGTCACCTCCCGTTTTTCATTTACGGCGTCACCACCACGCGGCCATCAATATGGCCGTCGCGCAGGCGGCCCAGCACGCCATTGATATCATCCATGGCTTCCACCGAGACGGTGGCCTTCACCTTGCCTTCACCGGCAAACATCAGGGCCTCAGCCAGATCAGCACGGGTGCCGACGATGGAACCGCGGATGGTGATGCGGTTCAACACCACGTCGAAGATCGGGACGGGGAAATTGCCCGGCGGCAGGCCCACCAGGGCGACGGTGCCGTGGCGCCGCGCCATGCCGATGGCCTGACCGAAGGCGGATTGGCTGACCGCCGTGACCAGCACACCATGGGCGCCGCCGATGGTGCGGCGGATTTCTTCTACCGGATTGACCTGGGTGGCGTTGATGGTCAGGTCGGCACCCAGGCTGCGGGCCAGGGCCAGCTTGCTGTCGGCCACATCAATGGCGGCAACATGCAGGCCCATGGCCTTGGCATATTGCACGGCCACATGGCCCAGCCCGCCAATCCCGGTGATGGCCACCCACTGACCGGGTCGGGCCTCTGTTTCCTTCAGTCCTTTGTAGACGGTGACACCGGCACACAGGATGGGGGCAATATCGGTGAAGGAAACATCTTTGGGCAGATGGCCGACATAGTTGGGATCGGCCAGCACATATTCAGCGTAGCCGCCATTGACGGAATAACCGGTATTCTGCTGCGATTCGCACAGGGTTTCCCAACCGGTCATGCAATGCTCACAATGGCCGCAGGCGGTATAAAGCCAGGGCACGCCCACCCGGTCGCCCTCACGCACCTGGGTGACGCCATCGCCGATGGCAACCACGGTGCCCACGCCCTCATGGCCGGGGATGAAGGGCAGGGGCGGCTTCACCGGCCAGTCGCCATCCGCGGCGTGCAGGTCGGTGTGGCAGACGCCGGAAGCGGCGATCTTCACCAGAATCTGCCCCCGGCCGGGCCGGGGCACCGCCACCTCTTCCAGCGACAGGGGCTTGCCATAGGCATGGACGACGGCGGCCTTCATCTTCTGCGGCAACATGGTGGCTCTGTCCTTTCCGTTTCGCAAACAGGCAGGCGAACCATAGGACGCCGGTGTCAGGGGTGCCTTGATCCAACGCAAGAACCGGGAACTCTGATACTAAAGCAGCATAGGGCTTGGTGCCGGGCGGGGACGGTGATCGGCCGGCCCTGTGTTCCTGCTGCATCATAGCGAGATATTGTTACGATTGTCCTCTCCCGTCACTTGCCAGCCATCCCGGCCGCTCACATCCTCCCTGCGCAATCAGGAATGGCCCCACCAGATGGGCCAACCCTTTTGGGGAGCGTACCGCCAGGGCCTTGGGATCGAATTACCGACAGGAGCGGGACAGAATGGGTGCAAGCAATCGGACCATGCGGCATGTACTGGCGGGCGCTGCCAGTATGCTGGCCTTGATGGCATCGGCCATGCCGGCCCTGGCACAATCGGCGGGGGATTCCGGCACGATGGTGCTGGATGAAATCATCGTCACTGCCACCAAGCGGGCGGAAAACCAGCAGCAGGTGCCGGTCTCCGTCGGCACCGTCACGGGTGACAAGCTGGAAGCGGTGATGTCCGGTGGCGTCGATCTGCTGGCCTTATCCGGCCAGGTGCCCAGCCTTTATGCCGAAAGCACCTTTGCCCGCACCTTCCCGCGCTTCTATATCCGTGGCCTGGGCAACAGCGATTTCGACCTGACCTCCACCCAGCCGGTCGGCATCATCTATGATGAGGTGGTGCAGGAAAACCCGCTGCTGCGCGGCTTCCCCGTCTTCGACATGGAACGGGTGGAGGTGCTGCGCGGGCCACAGGGCACCCTGTTCGGCCGCAACACGCCGGCCGGCACCATCAGCTTCGTCTCCGTGAAACCCAAGCAGGAGACGGGCGGCTATTTCACTGCCTCCTATGGCAGCAAGAATACCATCACCGCCGAAGGGGCGATGGGCGGTGCCTTGATCGATGGCGTGCTGTCCGGCCGCCTGTCGCTCTATCACGACCGCAAGGACGATTATATCGACAATACCTATACCGGCGAGAAGGACGCATTGGGCGGGCATGAGGAAACGGCGGCCCGCCTGCAATTGCTGTTCGATAATGGCGGGCCGCTGACAGCGCTGCTGAATGGCCATGTGCGGGATCTGAACGGCACGGCACGCGTCAACCATGCCAATGCCATCGTCAAGGGCAGTAATGATCTTGTGCCGGGTTTCTCCCGCAACAAGGTCTTCCATAACGGCCAGAACGCCCTGGATGTCACCAGCAAGGGCGGCAGCCTGAAGCTGGAATATGATCTGGACAGCATGTTGCTGACCTCCATCACCGGCTATGAAACGGTGCATGTCTATACGCGCGGCGATATTGATGGCGGCGTGGCCGGTGTCGGCCCCGGCTTCATCCCGTTCGACAGCGAAACAGCGGATGAGCTGAACGGCCATTCGCAATGGACACAGGAAGTGCGCCTTTCCAGCACCGGCGAAAGCCGCTTCCGCTGGCAGACCGGCCTGTTCTATTTCAAGGAAAAGCTGTCAGCCATCGGCTATTCCTATGGCGACCCGACGGAGCCGCGCGGCATCGCCTTTTCCACCGACACTGACCAGGATACAAAGACCTGGGCCGTGTTCGGCCAGGCCAATTACGATCTGACCGAGCAGCTGACCCTGACCGGCGGCGTGCGCTATAATGATGAAGACAAGGATTTCAGCGTCATCCGCTATGCCAAGGGCATTTCCGGTGCCTTCACCAAGGGCGGCACCAACCTGTCGGACGATCAGATCACCTGGGATGTCAGCCTGACCTATAAGGCCACGCCGGACGTCAATCTCTTTACCCGTGTGGCCAATGGCTACCGCGCGCCGTCGATCCAGAGCCGGCCGCTGTTCTATTTCGGCAATAATATCAACCGCGACGCCCTGTCCGTCGCCAAGGCGGAGACCCTGATGTCCTATGAGGCGGGCGTGAAGTCCGACCTGTGGGACCGCCGCGCCCGCCTGAACGTCACCGCCTATTACACCGATATCGAAGATCAGCAGTTCACCGCCGTCGGCGGGGCCAGCAACAATAACACGCTGGTCAATGCCGCGGCCGGCAAGGGCTATGGGCTGGAGGTGGAGGCCGAACTGCTGCCCACCGACAATCTCAAGCTCACGGCCGGTGGCAGCTATAACCACACGGAAATTGACGACCCCAACCTGCGCATCGCCCCGTGCGGCGGTGGCTGTACGGTGACAGACAAGGTAGTCGGCGGTCTGGCCAATATCGATGGCAACCCGTTCCCCAACGCGCCGAAATGGATGCTGACCGCCACCGCGCGCTATGGCATTCCGGTGGAATCGGGGGAATTCTATATCTTCACCGACTGGAACTATCGCTCCAAGGTGAATTTCTTCCTGTACCAGTCGCTGGAATTCCAGAGCGATCCCAAGCTCGAAGGCGGCCTGAAGATCGGCTATCAGTCGGATGATGAGCGGTTCGGCGTGGCCGTATTCGGCCGCAACATCACCAATGCCAAGGAGCTGGAAGGGGCAATCGACTTCAACAACCTGACCGGCTTTGTGACGGAGGCGCCGTTCTACGGCATCGAAATCACCTCGCGTTTCTAAAACCGCTTCCTGGTTCTCTCTGCATTGGTTGGAACAAGGGTGTTCCAGCCAATGCAGGGGGCGTCAGCCAACCGGTCCCATCAGGGCGGTGACGGCGTGATAGCGGGCCCACCAGGCGGCGCGCGCCGCCGCTTCATCCATGACCTCGATCGGTTCCTGCCAAAGCTTACCCCGGTAATTGCCGCCAATATCGCGCCGGGCAAGCTTTTCCGGCCAGCCCATCAGCTGCACCGCTTCGGAAATCGCTGTCACCTTGTCGGCCTTCTTGATCAGGTCCAGCATGGGGGCGGGCAGGGGCCAGGGCAGGCCGGTGGCCAGGAACAGGGCGCGGTCCAGCCGGGCCTTCACCTCTTTCAACCCGGCCGTGGCGAACAGCTTGCCATAGGGGGTGACCACATCCCCCAGCCCACCGCCTTCATGCAGATCATGCATCAAGGCGGCCAGCCGCAGGGTCGGGGAGGCATCGGGCGCCAGCACGGTCAGCAGCACCTGTTCCAGCAGCACCGAATGCTGCAGCACATTATAGGCGACATCGCCCCGCGTCTGCCCACCCCAGCGGGCCACGCGGGAGGCGCCGGTCACCCAATCCTCCAGCATGATATCGGCCGGGGACGGATCATAGAGATTGACCCAGCGGCCCGAGCGCATCAGCAGGTTGGTGCGCGGTGCCTCCAGATGGGAGGGAACCTTGGCGACCGGCTTCTTATCCATCCCTTCCACCCTTGTTGGCCGGTGTTAGATCAACGGTCATAAGTTCATGACCGTTGATACGGCGGCGACTGCCGCTGCGCCGCTCGTGCGGCGTGAGCCAAGCCCGCGGATGCGGGCGCCCGGCGCCTGAGGGAGCATACGAATACCATGAGCCATGATCCATGGCTCATGGTATCAGATCACGAAATCAAGCGGTTGGGAGGTTGAGGCGCGGCGGCGCGAGGCCTCTGCCAGGGTGCAGCGGTCCAGCACCGTGGCCATGGCGTCGCGTGCCTTCAGCATGGCCCAGCGGATGACGCAGGTGGCCGCATCATCGCAATCGGCACACGGCTCAAACTTCAGCCGGCTGGCGCAACGGATGGGGGCCAGCGTGCCGTCAATGACGCGGATGATGTCACCGACCGACAGATTCTCCGGCGCCCGGGCCAGGCGATAGCCGCCATTGCGGCCGCGCTGGCTGTGCAGCAGCCCGGCCTTGCGCAGGTCCAGCAGGATCGCCTCCAGGAACTTGCCAGGGATATTCTCCGCCGCCGCGATCTCCGCGATCTGCACGGTGGTGGCATCCCCATAATGATCGGCGAGATGGATACAGGCACGAAGGGCGTATTTCGCCCGCTGGGTCAACATTATGGAACGGCTTCTCCAGGACGGTACGGCATCTTTCTTGGGGCTTATGCCGTCGAATATCAAGGGTGAGCAGCGTTAAGGGGCTGGTTTTTCTGGATAGCGTTGCGTTGCCGCCATGCGTCGCTGCCACGCTTCCCCACGGCGTCATCCTTCGGCGGCGGCCAGTTGGGGCAGACGTTCGGCCAGGGCGGCTTGTGCGCGTGCGGCCGCCTGGGCCAGCGCCTGGATGCCGGCCGTCAGCTCTGCTGGACCGGCGGCTTCATCCTCGCACAGATGCTCAAGCTGGCGGGCGCGGGTCGACATTTCCATCAGGCCGAAATTGCCGGCGAGCGAGATCATCGCATGGGCGTTGGTGCGCACCGTGTCGCGCGGGGTGTCATCCGCCTGCAGGACGGAAAGCCGCTGGCGCAGCGTATTGTCCACCTCTGACAACATGCTGTGCAGCGTGGCGGCACCCATCAGGGTTTCCAGCTGGTTCAGCATTTCCTCCTGCAGCACCGGCACCTGCTCTTCCACTGGGGTCGGTGCGGGTGCCGGCGTCGCGGCTGGTGCGGTTTCCGCCGGCGGGAGGGCCTGCGCCGGGCCGATGCGCTGCGACCAGCGTACCAGGGCGGCGACCAGATGTTCGGCCTCAATCGGCTTGGCCAGATGGTCATTCATGCCGGCCCGGCGGCAGCGTTCCACCTCCGCCGGCAGGGCATTGGCGGTCAGCGCCACAATGGGGATGCGCCCGGCCATGCTGGGCAGGGCGCGGATGGCGCGGGTTGCTTCCAGCCCATCCATGCCGGGCATCTGCACATCCATCAGCACCAGATCGACATTATGGTGCTGCACCGCCTCCACCGCCGCTGCCCCATCGGCCACCATCTCCACCTGATGGCCGGCGCGTTCCAGGATGGCGCGGATCAGCAGCTGGTTGACCGGCAAATCTTCCGCCACCAGGATTCGCAGCGGCCGGGCCGGCACCGCCCCGGCCCCGGTGGCGCCGGGGGTGGGCAATGCTGGGGCGTGGTTGGGCGCCTCTGTCGGCCGTAACGGTACCTCCACCCAGAAGGTGCTGCCCCGCCCTGCATCGGAACTGACGCCGATTCTTCCTTCCATCAGGCTGACCAGCCGCTTGCAGATGGCCAGCCCCAGGCCGGTGCCGCCATAGCGGCGCGCGGTGGAGGCATCGGCCTGATGAAATGGCTCGAACAGCTTGCCCTGGCGGGCGGGGGGAATGCCGATCCCGGTATCCTCCACCGCCAGCCGCAGGAAGGGCTTTCCCTCCACCATCTCCACCCGTGCCCGCAGCCCGACATGGCCGGCCTGGGTGAATTTCACCGCATTGTTCAGCAGGTTCAGCACGATCTGGCGCACCCGCGTCGGGTCCAGCATCAGCCAGGGCGGCAGGTCGGGCGCGATATCCAGAATGACCCGCAGCCCCTTTTCCTCCGCCATCGGGCGCACCAGATCGACGCAGGTTTGCAGCAGCCCCACCGTCTCCGACGCCATCTCCTCCAGTTCCAGCCGGCCGGCATCGATCTTGGAAAAATCCAGCACGTCATTGATGACGGCCAGCAAGGTGCGCCCGGCTTCCGCCTGCAGGCGGATATAGTGCCGGCGCTCCGCTTCCGGCGGATTGGCGGTCAACAGCAGGTCGGCAAAGCCGATGACGGCATTCAGCGGCGTGCGCAGCTCGTGGCTGACCGTGGCCAGGAAGTCGGCCTTGGCCTTCGCCGCCTCCTCCGCTTCCCGCCGGGCCTGCCGCAAGGCCTCTTCCTGGCGGGTGCGCTCGGTCACATCACTCATGGCGCCGAACAGGGACTGGGCCTCGCCAGCTTCGTCACGTACTACGATGCCGCGCAACACCACATGGCGCTGTGTTCCGTCCGGGCGGCGGATGCGCATCCTTGTTTCAAAATTGCCCGCGCCATCAATCGCCTCCCGCACCAGGGCGGACAGCAGGTCGTGATCTTCCGGCTCAAGCAGTGCTCGCGCTGCTTCCAGAGAGGGTTGGAAGCTGTTCTGGTCCAGCCCATGAATGCGATAGACCTCGTCCGACCAGATGACGCGACCGCTGGCCAGTTCGATCTGCCAATGGCCCACCATGGCCACCTGTTCGGCCAGCCGCAGCAGGCGGTTGGCCTCTTCCGTATTGCGGGCTTGGCGCTGGCGGCGTTTTTCTTCCACCAGCAGCATGTGAAAAAAGCCATAAAAGGCCAGGCTGGCCAGAATGCCGGCGGCCACGGTCCAGACCAGCAGCGTGTGCCAGGGGGCCAGCACCTCCGCCAGCGACAGGCCGACAGTGGCGATCAGCGGATAATCATGGATGGCCCGGTAGGCGACGATGCGCTCCACCCCGTCAATGGCGCTGACCGTGGTGAAGGTGCCGGATGGCGCCTGGCGGAAGCGGGACATCAGCGGGGTGGACAACATGCTTTGCTGTCCCACGGCCTTGCCCGTCTTATCGCCATCCTCCTCCCCGGAACGGGCGCGCACCATGCCATCCATCCCGACGATGGAGACAACGCCGCTTTTGCCCAGATCCAGCCGGCGGTAATAATTGGCCAGATCGGCGGGATTAATGGCGGCCACCGCCACGCCGCCGAAACTGCCGTCAGGCCGGTTGATGCGCAGCGAAACCGGCACGGAATGGCGACCGGACAGCCGGCCGATTATGGGGGGGCCAATGAAAATGCCGCCGCTGTCCCGGTCCAGATGGGCCAGCACATGGGCCCGGTCCAGATAATTGGTGATGCGCGCATCCGGTCCCAGCCCCCGGGTGGAGGCCAGCAGATACCCGGCCGCGTCAATGACCGAGACCTCCACACTGGCCCCGGCCGGCGAATTCTGCCGCCGGATCACCCGCGCCAGATCGAAATGCTGGGCATCCGCTTCCAGATCGGCCTTCACGGCGCGCAGCAGCTGATCCACGGTCGAGAGCAGCCAGAAGGATTGTTCTTCAAAGGCCAGCGACAGGTTGGTGACATCCCGCTCCGCCGCCCGCAGCAGGGTGCCGCGCTCCAGATGCAGGAAGCCGATGATCGCGCCCCATAAAAGGGCCAGCGCCGCGAACAAGGCCAGCAGCGATTTACCCGAAGCGCCCTGCATCATCCCCCTTTCAAGGGGGCGGCCGGCTGTTCTCAGCCTTGTCATCGGGCCACCCCTGCATCACAGCACCCTGGATAGCATATTTCCCTTCCAAGGTGCAGGGGAGAGCATCGTTACCCGCCACGTCCGCAACTTGTTATGGCGGGCGCCGCTTGTGCCGCGTGAAGCCAAGCCAGCTGAGTATCAGGTACTGGCCGTGGGATAATGGATGGACAATACTTCAATCTCCTCCAGCCCGGCAGGCGTGCGCACAGCCACCAGATCGCCGACCTGCGCCTTCAGCAGCGCGCGGGCGATGGGGGAGACCCAGCTGATCAAGCCGGGCCCCATGTCGGTTTCATCCACCCCGACGATGGTGACGGTATTTTCGCTGTCATCCTCGCGGACATAGGTGACGGTGGCGCCGAAGAACACCCGGTCCTTCTGCTTCTGCTGGGCCGGATCGACCACATTGGCGATTTCCAGCCGCTTGGACAGGAAGCGCATCCGGCGGTCAATCTCCCGCAGGCGCTTCTTGCCGTAGATATAATCGCCATTTTCCGACCGGTCGCCATTGCCGGCCGCCCAATGTACGATTTCTACCACCTTGGGCCTTTCGACCCGCAGCAATTGCTGCAGCTCCCGCTGCATCCGGTCGAAACCGGCCGGTGTGATATGGTTCTTGGTGCCGGGCGGCAAGGGGCGGGGATCATCGGCGCCGTCATCATCGGCCGCCGCGTCGCGCGCATTTTCATTCACCCAGGCTTTGCTCATCACCGGCCCTTCCCATCACTGCCGCCCCTGTTTAGAGCGGATCGCCAAAAGGTGAAATCACCTTTTGGCGTGAATCCGCTCGCAGGCAGACTCAGCTAGAGCCACCTGCGTTCGACTAAACGCAGGTGGCTCTAGCGCGGCAGTGGGACGGGGCCAAGATGGCAGAGCGATCGGTTCTGATAAAGGCAACAGGGTGTCAGGCCGCGTGTTCGCCCGTGGCAATGTCCGACATGTCGGCGGCCGTCAGTTTGGCCAGCCGGTGATCGGGCAGGGCGCAGAAGATTTTCACCCGGCGCTCGATCATGCCGAACACCAGATTCAACAGCGCATGACGCTCAATCTCCGACCCCTGCAGGCTCAGCGGATCGGGGAAGTTCCACTGTGCCACCATCGGCTGGCCGGGCCAGTGCGGCGGGTGCAGCTTGGCGGTATCTTCGCAGGCAAAGAAGATGAAATCCATTTCGGGGGCGTCGGCACCCGCATAGAGATCCCAGCTTTTCGGGCGCAGCGCGTCGGTATCGATCCCGACCTTGCGCAGCAGCTCCATCGCCTGTGGGTTGGGCTGGTCCAGCGGTTCCGGCCCGGCGGAATAGACCTCGAACCGGCCCATGCCCCAGCGGCGCAACAGCGCCTCTGCCATCAGGCTGCGTGCCGCGTTCTTGCGGCAGATGAACAGCACCTTGAACCGCTTATCCGTCATGATCGCTCCACCAGGCCCGTTTCCGTGGTGGCGCGATCATGGCGATGAGTGGTGACAGGCCGATGACGGTTTGGTGACGGACACGCCGGTTACCGTTAAAAATCCATTAAACTTACCCCCGTTTGGGGCCATAGCGTTTGCGCGGCGCTCCCCGGAAGCCCGGTGCGGGTTTGCCGCCCGGTCCCCCACTGGGGCCGGGCCCGCCAGGACGCGGGCCACCATGCGGCTTGCCCTGGCGTCGCCGCGCTGTGCTGGCCAGCAGTTCCGACAGCCGCCCGGCCACCTGGCCCCGACGTTCCTCCACGGCTTTCCGGTCCGGGAACAGGCGGGCAAATTTGCGGCTGGCCCAATAATACAGGTCGCAGGAGCGCGACAGCTCCTCCAGCGCATAATCATCCAGCCGGTCCATGCGCGGCGGCACCACCAGCCCCAGCGGCACCGGCTCCCCGCTTTCCACGGCGCGCAGCATTTGGTGGAAGAAGCGGGCATCCACTTCCTTTTCCAGATCGCAGGGCATGAACAGCAGGGACAGCTTTTCTTCAAAGCCGATATCCCGCTCATCCAGCTCCTGCGCCAGCCGGCGCAGGGAGGACAGGTCGGAGACGCGGTAGGGGCTGCCCGCCGTCTTGGCGGCGGCAAAGCAATCCACCAGCAGCTGCATGTTATGGGTGCCGATGCGGCCGGCCAGCCGCGCCACCATGGCGCGGGTCGGCCGCACGGTCAGCATGGTTTTCGGCCCGAAGGCATTGTCCGGCCGGTTCCATAACGCCTGCAGGCGGACTGCCGTGCCCTTGCCGACAATGCCGAACTCGCCCGCCTCGTGATGGCCATAACGACCGGCACGGCCGGCAATCTGTTTCAATTCCGTCGGCAGCAGCTCCCGCTGCTCTACCCCGTCATATTTTTCCAGGGTGGTGAACAGCACCCGGCGGATGGGCAGGTTCAGGCCCATGCCGATGGCGTCGGTTGCCACCACCACCTGCGCCTCGCCGCTGGTGAAGCGCTCCGCTTCGCGCCGACGCACCTCTGGCGCCAGCGCGCCATAGATCACGGCGGCGGTCAGGCCCTTGGCCTGCACCATGTCGCGCACCAGATGCACGTTACGCCGGGAAAAGGCGATCAGCGCGTCGCCCTTGCGCACATCCTCATATTCCAGCCGTTGTTCGATCATGTGCAGGGGCGATTTGCGCTCCAGCGACACCACTTCCAACGGCTCATTCAGATGGTGCGCCATCCGCTTGATCAGCGGCAGCACCTCCGGCGCGCCCAGCAGATAAACGGTGCGCGCCGCCACCCCCATCAGGGCCGCCGTCCAGGCCCAGCCGCGATCCTTGTCGGCCAGCATCTGGATTTCGTCGATCACCGCCACATCGACGGGGATTTCCGGGTCCAGCATTTCGATGGTGGATGCCGTGTGCCGGGCATCTGGCACACGGATTTCCTCTTCCCCCGTCAGCAGGGTGGTGGGGGTGCCATCGCGGTTCAGCCGGTCCATCACCTCCAGCGCCAGCAGGCGCAGCGGGGCCAGATAGAATCCGGTTTCGGCTTGCTTCAAGGCCGTCATGGCCCGGTGAGTCTTGCCGGAATTGGTGGGGCCGATCACCAGCACCAGCTTGCGCCCCATGGTGCGGGCGCGCGGGAACAGCCGTTCGAACTTGGCGAAGTCGAACTCGCTGTTCACAAAATTGCGACCGCGCGCCACGGCGCGTTCCCGCAGCCAGGTATCCGCCACCTCTTCCCAACGGCGCAGAATATCGTTGGGCTGATGGTTGGTGCGGCAGATGCGATAGAGACGTTCGCCCAGATTTTCAAACGTCCAGCTGTCGTCCGCCTCGCCCACCAGCTCCCGCAGCTGCCACAGGCGCTGGGCCACGTCGGTCAGCGCCTGTTCCAGCGCCTGGGCCAGCTGCGGGTCATTGACCAGCCGCTCGCGCAGTTCCGCATCTTCCAGCCCGGTCAGCTCGTCAATATCCAGGCTGCGGCTGACCTCCAGCTTGATCGGGCCGGGCAGGTCGGGGAAGTTCAGCTCATCGGCTGTGCGGGCGCGCACCCGCGTCTTCGCCTCCGCCGCAACGAGAGCGACTGGGGCGCCGTCCAGCGCGCGGCGGCCCTGTTCCAGCAATTCCCGCCGGCGGATCAGCCGGGCCACCTGGCCCTCAATCTCCAGCGCCACCGCCTCGCGCCGGTCCTCCAGCACCACCAGATCGCGCTTGCCCTCTGGCAGCGGCAGGCCCAGCGGCACCATGCCATAGGCCAGCGCCTGCTCCACCCGGTCCAGCCCCAGCCGGCCAGCGGTGGTGATTTCAGGGTGATGGCGGGCGACAGAGAAAACCAGATCCGGGTCCAGAACAGACTGTTCCGGGGACGACACTTCCATTGGGCACCGGGCAAAGAGAACGATTTAGCAGGCGCACAATATGCGATAAGCCGCCGCCTATTCCCAGAGGGTTCGTGAACATGGCACTCACGCCCCCGGCCTCCCCTGGTCGGGCGGCGGACAGTTACGCCAGCGCCATAAAGGCTGGTACATCCTGCTGATCACGACGGCGTCCACCATAAAAGGTGAGATTGAGCGGCTGCTGTTCCACCGCCTGTCCGGCGACGACCCGGCGCACGGCGTGAACGGCGGCCACCACATCCGCACCGCTGAAGGGCTTGTGCAATACGCCCAGCACGAAGCTGCCGACATGGTCTGGCAACTCGCTGAGCCCGGTCAGCAGCAAGGTGGGGACGGCATGGCTTTCCAACAGCATTTCCGCCAGCATCAACCCGCTCTCGCCATAGCCCAGCCGCACATCCAGCAAAGCCAGATCGAAGCGGGTGCGTTCAGCCAGGGCCAGGGCCTCGGCAGCATTGGCTGCCGACCGCGTATTGATGCCGGCCCCGCTCAGGGCATCCTCGACGCTGGCGGCGATCAAGGGTTCGTCTTCCACGATCAGGACATTCATGCCTTATTCCCCCCAGGGTTCGATGGCCGGCCGGTTATTGCTGACGCCTGGGATTGAACGGCAACGGGCGGGAAAAGTCCCGCCCGCAAAAGGTCTGGTGTGATCGGACGGTCTGCCTAGGCACCCACGCTGTCGGGCATGGGCGGAAGACATAGGCGGGTCGGATCAACCACCGTGATGCCGGTCCCAGATGGCGCGGATGTCCCGCGCCAGGGTCATCGGCTCGAATGGTTTTGGCACCACATCAATGACGCCCAGAGCCAAAAAGGCTTCAACTTCACGCGGCTGTACCTTGGCGGTGATGAAGATCACCGGGATGGCGGCCGTCTCCGGGTCGCCCTGCAGGGCGCGCAGCGTGGCCGGCCCGTCCATGCCCGGCATCATCACATCCAGCAGGATCAGGTCGGGCTTGAATGTTTTGGCAGTGGCCACCGCCCGCGTACCGCTGTCACAGAGTTCCACCGTGAATTTGCCGATCCGGGTCAGCGCCAGGTTGGTGACCGTGCGCAGCATCTCCTCATCCTCGACATAGAGAATACGGCTGAGGTCCGGGATCATGATGAAGGCTCCAGATGATGAGACGGTTCGGGGGGGATGGCACGCTGGGATGCGCCGGCCGGCCCCTGTCCGGTTTGGCGCAGCCTTTGTATCAGCCCTTGGATGGTTTCGACCAGATCGTCACTGCGTGCGCGTGATTTCACCAGGGTCGCCGCCACCTGGCGCAGGGCGACCAGATCAATGTCGGCCCCAGTGAAGACCACCACCGGCACCGGGCCCCCGGCCCGGTCGCGCAGCAGGGGAATGACATCCAGCCCCGATCCGTCCGGCATGTCGATATCGATGATGGCCAGATCGAAATGCTGTGCCGCTGCCGCCTTCCGGGCCTCCGCCATGGAAGCGGCGGGAACGATGTCAGCCAGCCGTGACAGCACACGCTGCACCACCAGCCGCATATCCGCATCATCCTCGACATGCAGCAACAGGGGCTTCTGGTTGCCGGGGCGGGCGATGGCGCGACCAATGGCGCGGATCAGCCGATCCGGATCAATCGGCTTGGCCAGCCAGTCGATAATGCCCACCGCCTCGCCGTTCAGGGTTTCGCGCCCCTGATCGGCGATGGCGGAGACAATGATGATCGGCAGATCACGGCCGGCGGGCAAGGCCCTGATTTTATCGAACAAGGTCAGTCCGGAAACGTCGGGCAACAGCAGGTCCAGCGTCATGGCATCGAATCGCCGTTCCCGCAGCAGGCGCAGCGCCTCTTCCCCATCCGTGGCCAGCACGGCTTCAAACCCCGCCTGAGAGAGCATCAAGCCCAGCAGGCGGGCTATATCGGGGTCATCTTCACAGACCAGAACCTGGGCGGCGGGCATCGCCGCCCCCGCTTCTGCCTCATCATCCGCCAGCAGGGCGGTGACCGGCAGATCGTCCAGCACCGGCAGATCGACATGGAAGCGTGTGCCATTGCCGACCGTGGTTTCAAAAGAAACTTGCCCGCCATGGCGTTCGACGATCTCGCGGGTGATGGCCAGGCCTAAGCCGGTACCGCCCTTGGCCCGGCTGTCGGAACTGTCGGCCTGGGCGAAACGCTGGAAGATGCGGGGGCGGAACTCCTCCGGGATGCCGCAGCCCTGGTCGATGATGCTGACCCGCACCCAGTTGGGCCGCAGGCCGGTGACGCTGATCCGCACGCTGCTGCCGGCGGGGGAGAATTTCACCGCATTGCTGACCAGGTTGGTGAAGGTCTGCACCAGCCGGTCGGCGTCACCCTGCACGGTGGCCTCCGACAACCCTTCCTCCAGTTGCAATGTCACCCCGGCGCGGCCGGCCAGGGCTTCATTATCCTGCACGGTCTGGCGCAGCAGAGTGCGCAGTTGATGCGGCTTCATCTCAAAGCGCATCTTGCCAGAGGCAATTTTCTCGATATCCAGCAGATCATTGATCAGGCGGATCAAGCGCTCCGTGCTCTGCTGGGCAATGTCGGTCAATTGCCGCGCCTCTTCCGGCAGGTCGCCGAACAGGCCGCTATTGACCATGCCCAGGGAGGCGCGGATGGCCGTCAGCGGGGTGCGCAGTTCATGGCTGACGGTGGAGATGAATTCCGCCTTCAGCCGGTCTGCTTCGCGCAATTGCGAAATATTGTTGGCGATGCCCAGGAAGCCCTGAATCTGACCATCGGCGGAGCGCAGCGCATTGACGGACAGCAAGGCCGGGAAGCGGTTGCCATCCCTGTCCACCATGGTCCATTCGCGCTGGCTGGGGCGGCCCTGGCGGGCATCATGAACCAGTGCCTCAAAGGGGCTGTTGATGGCAATGCCTTCCTGCCGCAGCCGGTTCAGCACACCCGCCAGTTCCGCCGGATCATGGAACAGCACTGGCGTCTGCCGGCCGATCAGCTCATGGGCCTCATAGCCCAGCATCCGTTCGGCGCCCCGGTTGAAAATCTGGATCGTGCCATCGACATCGGTGGAGATGAAGGCGGCATCGGCGCTGTCCAGCATCACCTGAAGATGGGTGGCCAGATGGCGGATTTCGCTTTCCGCTTCTTTGCGTTCGGTGATGAATTCGGTGAAAATGATGATCCCGCCGACCCGGCCATCAATGTCGTGCCACGGGTGGATTTCCCAGCGCAGCCAGTTGACGGTGCCATCGCCACCGACCAGCCTGTCCTCCTGGGAAGCGGCGGTCTTACCCCCCAGGCAAGCGCGGTGGATGGCGCGCCAGCGTTCGTCGGTTTCCGGGAACAGGTCATAATAGGATAGGCCGATGACATTGCGACCCTCCAGACCATATTCCGACAACCAACGCCGGCTGACGGCCAGATAGCGCATGTCATGGTCCAGCATGGCGATGGCGGTGGGGGTGTGACTGATGAACAGGCCCAGCAGATGCTCCCGCCGGCGCAGTTCATCGGCCATGCGCCGCCCATCCAGATGGGTCTCCCGGAAGGCGGCGGCGGCGCGTGCCAGTTCCCCCACCTCATCATGGCGACGCGTGTCGGGCACGGTCAGATCGGTGCGGCCACGGGCTATTTTCTCGAACAGGTCAGTAAGTTCGGCCAATGGCCGCAGCAGACGATAATGGGCCAGCAACAAGGCCAACATCGTCAGGCCCATGCCAAACAGCAGCAGCAGGATGCTGGCCAGCAGGTCGCGCGCCGCTATGCGGGCCAGATCAGTCGCGCGGTTGGCGGAAGCAATGCTGGCAGCGCGCTGAATCGCCAGCAGACTGTCAATGCCGCGGGTCGCGGCCGCGAACCATGCCTCCGCCTTTGTCATAGCAGGTTGGAAATCAGGGCTGTTCAGCCATTGCATGGCATCATGGCGGGCCGGCGCGACATCGGTGGTCATCACCCGGCGTGCCTCCGCCACCAGCCCCTCGACATCGCCGATGCCGGCGCGTGCCATGTTCTCGATACCATTCCAGGCCCAGGTATGGCGGGCATTGGCATCGATCAGCGACGGTTGCACGGATGCCAAGGGTGGGCCGCCGGCAATCGCTCCTGCGATCAAGGCCCGTTCGCGCCCGGCATATTCCGCGGCGATCCAGGAATATTGCTTCAACCATGACTGGGAAGCGATACGCATATCATCAATCGGAATTGCGACAAGGGCCTGAAATCGCAGCACCCCGCTCTGATCGATAACCCCGGTCATGGCGGCAAACCAGCGTTCATGCAAATCGGCTGGGCGCTGTGCCCGGGGCTGGCGAAGGGCCTCCGCCACCCTTGCTCGCATATCCTCAGCGATGACGATTGTCTGCTTCATCTCCAACAGCGTATGCGGGGAAATCGGCGCGGCACCGCCGGGTTCCTCCAAGGCCGCCACGGCCTGTCGCCAGTATCCGTCGGCCCTGGCGGCGATAGCGGCAAGTTCTGCGCGCTTTTCCGGTGGCACGGGCGCTTCATTGAACAGCAGCAAATAGCCCAGGCCCCGTTCCAAAGCCCAATCTGCCGAGGCCAGCAGCAAGGTTCCCCGGGCTGCATCGGAGCGCATGAAGTCCTCAGCGCTCCGCTTCTCGCGCCAGCTCTGGAAAATATCCACCACGGCCATGGCGAGAAAGCCCAGGGCCAGCGCCAAGATCAGGAGGGGGATAAGGTAGCGAAGCCGCATTGACCTTCAACGTATGGTTCGCAGACGGTGGCGTGTGCCACCGTCGGTACGAGTACGACGATGAACGATTCATACTGCGGTCGCCATACTCCTGCGACCATCCTATCCAGAAGTGTAGGTTTTCAGATGAAGTTCAGCAATGATGCTGGTTATTCCAGATACCCGTCCACTTCGGCCGCAGCACGTTCCAGCGGCCAGTCCAGCCGCTCAATGATCTCGTCAATGGCGTCTTCTGGCGTCAGCAGCTTGCGCCCCACCCGTTCAAGTACGGCATCCAACACGGCCTCTTCCTTGGGTGTTGGGCGACCATAGGGCTTCAGGATCTCGAGAATCTTGTTCATCCGCTTTTTTGATCCCTGCGTGGCAGATGGGTTCGGGACAGCGATAATACAGAAGGCGACGCGATTCACCAGCGCCATGCGTGGTTTCGCGCACGGTCAATCAAAGGCGGTCAGATCGGGCGTGTTCGCGATCAGGCCCGATGTCAGTCCTTCAATATGCGTCAGCAACGGCAAAGGGAAGCCCGGCTGCTGCACGGTTGCCTGCTGACGCAGATCACTCAGCCTGTTTTGCCAGCGTTCCAGCACGAAACGGCTGCCGAGCGGCATCTGCCTGATATCCTGGGCCATGCGCTCCAGAATTGGGGCCGTCACCGTCAAACGCAGCTGCCAAAGGGAAGTTTGCAGCCGGGTCAACTGGTCGATCACCGGCTGGACCTTTTCCAGCTCCAGCCGCTGCGCCTGAGAGTTGGCGACCGCCACAAACGAATCCACCGTCTCAAACAGAGGCGTCAGTTCCTTGAACTGACGCAGGGCACCGGTAACATTTGCTGGGGGTAATAAGGCCGAGCAGCGTTTCTCCAGTTGCGCAAGATCGTCACGCAGCTGGTTCAACTGATGCTCCATGCGCGCATGAGGTGCTGGCAGGCCTTTCACGGTGTCTTTTCTCCCCACCGAAAAGACATAACCCGAATCGGTAGCGGCTGCGCAATGGAAATTCTTCCGCTTGTACCCACTGGTCTTGGCTTTCAGCATCGCCAAAAGCTATGCCCAGCGATTCGAGACCCATCTACGTTCATGCTGCGATGCGGCAGCGATGCCACAGCCATCCGCCCCGCGGGATTTTTAAGCCTTTAGAGGCAGAAGACCTCTCGCAACGCGGAAAAGAAGTGGTATAAGGCACATCGGTCCAACCTCTGGGGAATTAGTCCAAATGAAAAAGGATCTTCTGGTCGCGGCTGCTGCTATCGCACTTGGGCTGATGCCGGCCGTTGCCAACGCTCAGCAGGCAAGCTCTACCGCCACCGCTTCGACTGGCGCAGGCAGCGCTGCGGGCGCCGGTGCTAGCGGCGTTGCCGTTGGGTCGCTGACCACCGTGGCCGTTGTCGGTGCTGTTGCTGTCGCTGGTGTGGTGGCTGCCGCTGCCTCCGGCGGGAATGATGATGCGCCGGACAATGGCGGCGGTACCACGCCGACTCCGCCGACCACGACCCCGACCAGCACGTCGACCAGCACCAGCACGGCGACCAGCACGCGGCGCTGATAACGGGCGCTGTTCGCACCCGCAGGATGTGGACTGTTCTCGGAAGGGCCCCCAATCGGGGGCCCTTTTGCTTGGGCATGTCAACGGTTTCGGGTTGGTGGACCCCGGTTGGACCTTGTGGTGATACAGCGAGGATGTTGCCGTCCTTTCAGCCAGCCGGCTTGGTGATCTCAATATTCATCGCGTCGGCCCGTGCATGGATGTGCTGGTGTGATTTCCAGCAAAATCCTGTTGCCGGATCAAGCCAGTAGCGATTCGAATAGGGCTTTTCCCCCGGCATCTTCACATCCTCCCGCAGCAGAACGGTTTCCTGCGGCCGCCCCAGAATGTCGATCCGGGCTGTGCCGTCCAGGGTGAAGTGGCTGCTGAGCGGCACATCGAACAGGGCGGCCGACTGGATATCGATGCGCCGTACCAGGGTGCGGCCCGCCAGTGTCCGAAGATCGGCCGGTTCCCCATTGTCTGCCATCGGCCAGTCCGGTGGAAAGACTGTTCGCGTCAGATCGCCAGCCATGCCCACACTGCGCACGATGAACGGCCCCCGCGTCACCAGGACCTGTCGGCTCTGGCTGTAATAGACCAGTTCCCGTTGCGGGCCGATTTCCCCCAGCACCATAAAGGCCACGGCCCCATCATCATACCATGCCAGAATCGAGGCATAGGGCAGGTCATCGGCCTGCTGGCGGGTGACGGGTGAGGGCTGTGTGACGCCGGCCACAGCGGCCACTGTTGCCCAATACGGAGATTCAGTGCTAACCAGGGCACATCCCGGCAAGGTGGTCGCCGGCAGGACGCCGGCTGCCAGCAGGCCCAGACAGCGGCGCCGGCTGAGGATGACCGTGATCGCCTTGGGATCGCGTGTGGGATGAATCATGGAGAACTCGATGCGTCATGTGTTCAAGGCTGCCGTCCAGGGGCGGCACCTGCGATCCGGTCTAGCATGGGTGGGGCTGCTTGTCAGTGCCGCCATGCCAGCGTCGGCACAGATGATCGAGTTGCCCACCGGCAGCGTCAACTTGCGTGACCTGCAGCAGCAATATAGCCAAGGCCAGCAGGCGGGACCGGTACCCAATGTGCTGGATCGGGCCCGCCAGCAGCAGCAACAGCAGCAGCAGGGTATGGCGCTGCCTTTCGGCCGGGATGAACAGAAGCAAGAGGCCCCTTCCACCCTGGAGGCCCAATATCAGCGGCGCGTGTCGCAGGATCTTGTCCAGTTTGGATACGATCTGCGCACCGCGACGGGAACCACGCAGACGACGGGCCTTTTGTCCGGTTCAGTGCCCGATGATTATGTCTTGGGCGTTGGTGATGAGCTGGTCATCACGCTGCGCGGTCAGGTGAACAATACCACCCAGGTTCGGGTGGACCGCGAAGGCCGGATTGTCCTGCCCAACATGCCGCCCGTGGCGGCGGCCGGGCGGCATTTCGGAGAGTTCCGCGATGATTTGACAGCCCAGGCCCAGGCGACCTTTCTGCAGACCAATGTCTATGTATCGGTCGGCTCAATCCGGTCGATCGGCGTTCTGGTCACGGGTGAAGTCCGCTCGCCCGGTCGTTTCACGCTGACCAGCCTGTCCAGCCTTGTCGATGCCCTGCTGCTTGCGGAGGGGGTGAACAAGACCGGTAGCTTGCGCAATCTCAAGATCGTTCGGGCCGGTGAAACAATTCCGGTTGATCTTTATGATGTGCTGCTGGGGCGCCGCTCGCTGCATGATCTCAGGCTGAGAGATGGCGACCAGATCATCGTTCCGGGCATTGGTACGACCATTGCCATCGCTGGCGATGTTGTCCGTCCGGGTATTTATGAATTGCGGGCGGATGGCGGCAAGGTTTCGCTGAACGCTGCCCTGGAACTGGCCGGGGGACCGCAGCGCGCGCGCGGAAACCGTTTGGAGATTCTGCGCCTGGACCCCAGTGGGCGCAATCAGATCATCCGCAATGCTGCCGGTACGGCGGCCATTGCAGCCGGCGATGTGATTTCCGTCCAGCTGCCGCGCGAAGCGATCGCCCTGGAGGGCGGTGCGGAGCTGCCGGGCGATCGCGGCCTGGGACAGGCCAAGACCCTGGGCGATCTTCTGCGCGACCCTTATGTGCTGCAATCCAACCCTTATCTGCCGTTCGCCGTCATTGAGACGGAAGATCCGGTTAATCGCCAGCGTCGCTATGTTCCTGTCGACCTCCAGCGCGTCCTGGAGGGCAGTATCAATGTGACGCTGCGGGAACGGGACAAGGTCATTATCCTGACTAAGGATGATGTGCGCTATCTGGGATCGGCGGATGTTCAGGCTGTGCTGCGAAAGGAATCCCCGCCCAGCCTGCAGCTTTCCGTCGACACCCGGATTGCGCAGGAAAAACTGGCTCTGGGCGGCGTGCCACCGACATCCACGCGTAAAAAGGATGATAACGAGCCCGTCGTGAAGGGCTTGGTCGGCGCCTACACCGACAAGGCGGCGGGAACGACGCGGCTGATCGAAACCGATGTTGCCTGTGCGGGGCTGCGGTCGCTGGCGGTCATCGTCTCGGAAGGGGTGCAGCAGCGCTTCAACGTCGCTCATCGCATCATGAGTTACGGCAATTCCGGTCTCATCGATATTCGCCCTTGTCCGGTGATCTATGATCGCCACCCGGATCTGCTGCCATTCCTGCTGGAATTTGCGGCAGTGATGGAGGGGGAAGTCCGTTCACCGGGGATCTACCCCGTGGTTCCTGGCACACGCTCGCAAACGATGCTGTCGGCCGTCGGCGGCCTGACGCTTGATGCCGACGCGAATGCCATTGAAATGAGCAGCACGGGGGGCGGGCGTCGCACCGGCCTGAATGTTGCGGAGCTTAATCAGGCGACCGTCAATCCGGGCGATGTGATCCGGATCAGCGCCCGTGTACAGCAACGTGAGAATGGTGTTGTTGAGGTTGCTGGCGAGGTCTTGCGGCCGGGACGGTATGATATCCGCCGGGGCGAGAAACTTTCGGAACTGCTGCGTCGTGTTGATGGTCTGACAGCGGGCGCCTATCCTTACGGGGCTGTTTTCCAACGCGAACAGGTCCGTATTGCGGAAGAGGAGGGCTATCGTCGTGCCGCTCGCGAGTTGGAGCAGGCGCTGCCCGGCGTGCTGGCCAGCGGCAATGCCGAGAATGCCCAGGCCGCACAGAGCGCGCTCCCCTTCCTGCAGGGCTTGATCAACAGCTTGAAGAGCACCCAGGCGGTTGGCCGTGTGGTGATCGAGGCCGATCCCACCGTGCTGGCTTCCCGTCCGGAACTGGATTTCGCATTGGAGCCGGGTGACAAGCTGCTGATTCCCAAGCGACCGTCCCATGTAACGGTGACGGGCGAAGTGCTGAACCCCAGCTCCGTCATGTTCACCAGTGGCAGCGGTGCGCGTGATTATATCAAGAAGGCGGGTGGGGTTACGGCGTCGGCCGAACTTTCCGACGCCTTTGTCATCTACCCCAACGGGGAATCCGAGCCCTTGGGCATGGGGCGTTTCAGCAATGGCAATATCCCGATTCCGCCGGGTTCCACCATCGTGGTGCCGCGCGATCCGGAGCCGTTCAGCTTCCTGGCCACCACCCGCACGGTGATGTCGCTGGTCAGCAGCTTGGCCATCTCGGCGGCCTCGCTGGCTGTGATCTCCAGAAACTAACCGACGGGTGGATAATCTGGTGATCATGTCACGCCTCCGCCGGATGGCCACAGCCATCGTTGCTTTGCTGGCTATGTCCAATGGGGGTGTGGCCCTGGGGCAGGAACTGGAGAATCCGTTCCTGCCCCGGCCACCATCAGCGACGGTGAACGATTATGGCGGCGTGGGTTTGATCCAAACCCCGATGGGGCGCATGGCGCCCGACGGGCAGGCCTATGCCGGCTTTTCCTATGTCTGGCCCTATACGCGCTATTTCCTGACGGTCCAGGGGTTGCCCTGGCTGGAAGCGACCCTGCGTTACACCAGTGTTGCCAACCGCTTTTATGGGCCGCAGGATTTCTCTGGCGATCAGAGCTATAAGGATCGCGGTATCGACGTGAAGGTTCGTCTGGTGAAGGGTGATGCCAACTGGCCCAGCCTGTCGGTGGGCCTGCGTGATATTGCCGGAACCGGGTTGTTTGGCTCCGAATATGTCGTGGCCGATCAGAGCTTTGGGGATTTCGACATTTCGCTGGGCATGGGCTGGGGCAATATGGGCACCCAGGGCACGCTGCGTAATCCGTTCTCCCTCATCTCCAAACGGTTCGATACGCGTGACTCCACCTTTGCCAGTGGCGGCGGGGCCATTTCCACCGACTTCTTCCAGGGGCGCCGGGTTTCGCTGTTTGGCGGGGTCAACTGGCGTCCGCCCTTCGTCGAGGGGCTTAATCTGAAGCTGGAATATGATCCCAATGATTATAAGCTGGAGCCGCTCAACAACCCGTTGAAGCAGAGCCTGCCGATCAATATCGGGATCGATTATAAACCATGGGATTGGCTGCAGCTGGGCGTGGCGCTGGAGCGCGGGAACCGCGCCATGCTGCGTTTTGCCACCACCACCAATTTCAACAGCGCCAAGGGTCCGCCCAAGCTGGATGCGCCACCACCGCCGCTGCTCCCCGTCACGCCGGCGGGCCAGCAGGCAGCGGCATTGGCCGCGCCGCCGTTGGCCCCGGCACCGGTCGCGCCGGACAATGCGGAAGAGATGCGCACCGGTCTTGGGCGGCAGGCGGCCTTGGATGGTTTGCATCTGGAGGCATTTGCCCGCATGGGCAAGGAAATTCACGTTACCGTGACCGGCTCGCCCAACCGGGATGGGGTCACGGTGGCCTATGCGCTGGCACAGCGGGTTATCGAACTGGCACCCGATTTCCAGGGCAAGATTCGCATTGTGCAGGTGGAAAACAGCCTGCCCTGGCTGGTGATGGATTTTGACACCAAGCTGCTCCGGGACGAGCTGAAGCTGGCACAACCGTCACCGGTCACACCCGCTGACAAGGTACAGCTGACGGGCGCGCCACCCCCGGAACCTGTCCGCAAGCAGCTGCAGGAGGTGCTGAGCAAGCAGGGCTTCTTCCTGTTCGGCGCTGATTACAAGCCTGGCAAGGCAAGCTTGTTCATTGCTAACAGCCGGTATCGGCAGATGCCGCGGGCCATCGGTCGCGCTGTGCGCGCTGCTGCCTCTGTGCTGCCCCCTGAATATGGCGAGATCCAGCTGGTCTTCATGGAAAACGGCATGGAGATGCTGGCCGCCACCATGTACCGGGCCGATCTGGAGCGATCCCTCTCCGCCACGGGCGGTTCCATGGAAGAGGCGTGGATGCGTACCCGCATGGAACGCCCGGAGATGAAGCTGTCGGAGGCCAATACGCCCCAGCCCGACCCCTATCCAGGGTTCGGCTGGTCGCTGCGCCCGGCCCTGCGCCAAACCCTGGGGCGGCCGGAGGCCTTCATTCTCTGGCAGGCGCTGATGCGCATTTCCGGCACGGTGTCGGTTGCACCGGGTGTCAATATTGCCGGTGGTATCGGCATTGATATCTATAATAATTTCGACCGGATGCGCGTCCCGTCGGACAGTCTGCTGCCCCATGTTCGCTCCGACATCAAAAACTACCTGCAGCAGGGCACGACATCGATGACCCACTTGCAGGCCGATTATTCCTTCAAATTCATGAAGGATACCTATGGCCGGCTCTATGGTGGCTATCTGGAGGAAATGTTCGGCGGGGCCGGTGGCGAGGTGCTCTATAAGCCCTTCGGTCAGGAATGGGCCATCGGGCTGGATGTCGCCTGGGTCAAACAGCGCGATTTCCAGCAATGGTTCGGCTTCCGTGACTATGATGTCGTGACCGGTCACTTGAGCGGTTATTATCATTATGAACCGCTGGGGGTGGATGCCCGGTTGAGCGTCGGCCGCTATCTGGCGGGTGACAAGGGGGCGACCTTTGAACTGTCGCGCACGTTCGACAGTGGCATCACCGTGGGCGCCTTTGCCACCTTCACTGACGTTTCGGCCGAACAGTTCGGTGAGGGGCGGTTTGACAAGGGCATCTATTTCGTCATTCCGCTGGACAATATCTATGTAAAATCCAGCCGCGGGTCGCTCGGTTGGCTGTGGCGTCCGCTCACCCGCGACGGCGGTCAGATGCTGGGCAGCCGGCGCGCGCTGATCGGGCAGGTGGAGTCGGCGGACGGGTCGCGTCTGCGGCGGAACTGGAACACATTGCTGGATTAAGGCACCGGCCCTGTGGCATGGGCTGGTGACAGGTTTCGTGAAATGGCGGCTGTCCTGCGGATGGTCGCGGCCGAGGGGCCGGGGAGCATAAGATGGTTCAGGAAGCGGATTTCCAGGAAAAAGGCGCGATGGAGTTTACCATCTTCGACATTATCCGGTTCTATGCCGGCCATGTCCGGTTGCTGCTAGTGGCGTTTGTGGTGATCTTTGCCGCCGCCTTCTTCATGTTCCTGACCTCCGCTAAACAATATGAAGCCGGCATGGATGTGCTGCCGCCGGACACGCGGCAGCAGAGCCAGGGTGTGGCCGGTGGTCTGGCCCAGGCCCTGATGGGGGAGAGTGGCAATAGCCCTGATTTCGGCAATTTCCTCACCTCGCTGGGGGCGGTGCAGCTGGGAGAGAAGCTGATGGCCGATCCGGCCATTGCCACCAAGATTTTCGCCGATCGTTGGGATGCCGAGAAAAAGCAATGGAAGCCGGCAGGCGGCCTGCGTTCCATGGTCGGCCGCGGGCTGCGCAGCCTGTTCGGCCTGGAGCCCTGGGCGCCACCGACGGCTTTTGAGATGCGTGATTATATCAAGGGCGCCGTCAAGGTGACCAAGGTGACGGACAGCCGCGCCTCCCGCCTCGCCTATCAACATACCGATCCGGCCTTTGCCAAGCTGTTCCTGGGCCGGGTGGTGCGGGAACTGGACACGATCCTGCGCACCCAGAAGCTGGCCCAGATCGGCCAGGAAAATGACGCCCTGCGCGCCCGCTTCAATGTGGAGCAGAACAGCAGCGTGCGGGATTACATGCTGCGCTGGATTTCGGAGAACGAGAACAAGATCGTCGAAGCCGAAAGCGCGGAATTCTTCGCTTTCCGGGTTCTGGATCCGCTCAGTGTCAATCCGCAACCGGTCACGCCCCGCCCGCTGTTCGCCCTGATCATCAGCTTCATTCTGGCCGTGGTGGGCGGCATCCTGTTACTGGGGCTGCTGGGCTTCATCCGTATCCTGCGCCGGAACATGGGTGCGGCCTGATGGCCGTTCGGTCGGAGGCTGCCTTGCGGCGCGTCGGTCTCATCATCCCGGTTCTGGCCAGTGAAGCCGTCTTGCTGGAGGCGTGTCTGGCCAATATTGCGCGGATGCGGACGGAACTGACAGGCGACGCCGATCTGGTGGTTGTGGTGGTGCCGCAACCTGCCGGCTGCGCTGTGCTGCCGCAGCCGCCGTCGGACCTTTCGATCGAATGGCTGCCACAGGCGCAGGCCGGCGTCTCCCGTGCTCGCAATGCCGCTTTGGACCATCTGCGCGGGCGTGTCGATGCAGTGATGTTCGTTGATGTGGCCGTGCGCCCCTCGTCGGCCTTTCTGCGTGAGGCACTGGCCTTGCTGGCCGATGCCCCGCTTGTCTCGGCCCCCGTGGCCTTTGCGGCGGAAAGCCCGGTGGGGGCGGCTACGGCATCGCGCGTTTCCGCCGCTTTCCTGGTTTTTCGCGGCTTTATCTGGTCCAGCCTGATCCGGATGGATGCGTTGGGCGATCTGCGGTTTTTGGCAGATATCGGTCCCGGCACGCCAAGCCAGCATCAGGCGGGCGAGGATTCCCGCTTGCTCTATGCCATTGTCCGCCGCCACCATCTCCGGTCATTGCCCTTCCTGGCGGGATTGCCGGTGGCACGGCTGCCGCGGGGTGATCTGGCGGCGAAGGTGGCCCGCTATAGTTTCGGCCAGGGCTATCTGGTCGGCCAATATCTGGTACATCCTGTTGGCGGTCTCTCCGGCCTCGGCTATTTCCTGCTGCGGGCGCTGCTGTTTGCCGGTAACAGCCTGGCCATGCTGCTCGGCGGGGCCTCGCGTTCCACGGGTTTACGGCGGCTGCGGGCCTTTGTGTCTGGTCTGTTCGGGCTGGACCGGTCTGTCCCGCCGTTGGGGAGGGGCCTATGAGTGATCTGGCCATGGGGACAGTCGGTTCGTCCCGTACCCGTTCTATCGATTGGGATGCGGCGAAGATCGTGTTCATCTTCGCCGCCATTGCCTTGAATGCGGTCAGCAAGCTCTCGTCTGCCCTCTATCTGGCTCTGCTGGCGCCGGCAATGGCGATCCTGCTGCTGGACCTGTTCCGCCGGCCGATGCGGCTGGAGCGGGAAAATTTGACCGGCCTTGCCCTTGTACTGGCCTATCTGACATTTGTCTTCATCGCGCTGGTGAATTCAGCCAGCAATATTTCCATGGTGGGTGCGGTGATGGGGATGGGGCGTTTCCTCTTCGCCATTCCACTGTTGCTGGCCCTGATGCTGTATGTGCGGGACTTCTCCACCTTACGGCTGGCCTTGGTCGGCATTGCCCTTGTTGTGGCGCTCGGCAACCTCTCGGTGCCCTGGCAGATGGCCTTTGGCAAGTTGGAATGGCTGGGGTCTGACTATAAACGCGGCGGGTTTGACCGCTATGCCAGTATTCTCGGCAATGTCACGGCCATTGGTATTTCCGCCGGTTTCTACTTCGCCATCATTTTGCTGGTGATGCGGCGCGGCTTATGGAAACTGCTGATTTGTCTGGCGATTGCCGTATCCGCCATCGCCAGCCTGTCCAAAGCGGCTATTTTCAACCTCGCCATTCCGGTGGTGTTGATCATCGCCCTCTCGGCATTGCCGCGGTTTCGCATTGTGCGTCGCCTGCCGGTAGGTGCGGTGATCGGCTTCTTCGTCATGGTCGCTGCCGTCATCGGCATTGCCTTGTCGGTGCCGGCTGTGCAGGGGCGTATTCTGGTCAGTCTGGCCAGCTTTGGCGTGACTTCCGCGGATGCGCGCACGGATGACGTGGCTATCGGGAAGTCTTTCCAAGAACGGCTCCTCTATCACCCGACCATCATGTTCACCAATCTTGACAAGGTGAATGGGCCGTTCGGGCTGCTTACCGGTGCCGGGTTTGGCATGTCCTCCACCGCCTTGGTGCCGGCGGATGATGAATTATCCACCATGGCCCATAACCAGCTGATTGAATTCTGGGCGCTGGGGGGTGTTTTCTTTCTGCTGATATTTCTGGCCATCATGGCGGCCGTCGCGGGCCGCCTGTTGTTCTTGATCAATATTTGTTGGCGCCAGCGTCTGGAAGAACCACGGCGTCTCTTTATCGGCCTGCTGGTGGTTTATATCTGTTATGTTGTCAATCTGCCTTTCGCCAATGGTCTGGTTTATCAACCGACCCAGGCGGCGATATTCTGGCTGTTCTGTGCGCTGCTTCTCCTGCCCCGCCGGATATTGCTGGGCGGTGCGGTGAGCATAAAAAAAGCCGCCGGCCCATGATGCCGGCGGCTTTCAGTCAAGCATAAACGATCAGCGCACCAGATTGGCTACCACCTGCCGCAGGGAGGCGCGCCAATCCGGCAAGCTGGCACCTGGCAGTGCCAGGAACCGGTCGCAGGCCAGAACAGAATAGGCGGGCCGCTTGGCAGGGGTGGGGTACTCGGCTGTGCTGATCGGGGCGACGCTGGGGCGGGGGCGACCAAGGTTGGCTGCTTCGTCGAAAATCGCCTCGGCAAACCCATGCCAGCTGATCGGTTCCGCCCCGCCGAAATGCAGGATGCCGGATGCCTGTCTATTGGCCACAAACGGCTCCAGAAAGGCGATGGCTGCGGCAATATCGGCGGCGGCGGTGGGGCGGCCCACCTGATCGGCCACGACACGCAGGGCCGGGCGGTCGGCCCCCAGCCGCAGCATGGTCTTGACGAAATTATTGCCATCGGCACTGAACACCCAGGAGGTGCGCAGGCTGACAGACCGTCCACCGGCGGCAGCCACCGCCTGTTCCCCGGCCAGCTTGGAGGCGCCATAGACACCCAGCGGTGCCGTGGCCTGATCCTCCCGATAGGGGCTGCTGCCCGTACCGTCGAACACATAGTCGGTGGAGACATGGATCAGCGGGATGCCGGCCGCTGAGGCCGCCTGTGCGATGGCGGCCGGCCCGGCCTCGTTCACTGCATAGGCGGCTTCCGGCTCGCTCTCTGCCTTGTCCACGGCCGTATAGGCAGCGGCATTGACCACCAGATTGGGCCGATGGGTGGCGATGGCATTTGCCACCGCCGCCGCGTCACGGATATCCGCCTCCGCAGAGCCAAGTGCAATCACGGCCCGCGCGCTGCCATCGGCATTGGGCGCCCAGGGATGGCGCAGAAGGGCATTGGCAAGCTGGCCGGTCCGGCCAAAAACCAGAACCGTCATCTCAGTCACGTCCTTCGTTGAGAACCTTCAGCAGGTAATGACCGTAATCATTCTTCATTAAGGGCTGGGCCAGCATTTCCAGCTGGGCGTCGTCGATCAGCCGCTTGCGATAGGCGATTTCTTCAGGGCAGGCGATTTTCAGGCCTTGGCGGCGTTCCACCGTCTGCACGAAATGGGTGGCGTCCACCAGACTGTCATGGGTACCGGTATCCAGCCAGGCATAGCCCCGGCCCATCCGCTCCACATTCAACCGTCCCTGCTGGAGATAGACATTGTTGACGTCAGTTATCTCCAGTTCACCCCGCGGGCTGGGTTTGATTGTGGCGGCAATGTCCAGCACATCGTTATCGTAGAAATACAGGCCCGTAACAGCGTAGTTTGACTTGGGTTGCTTGGGCTTTTCTTCAATGGTCAGCGCGCGGCCTTCGCCATCGAAGCTGACAACGCCGTACCGTTCCGGGTCATTCACGTGATAGGCGAAGACGCTGGCCCCGCCGACCCGCTGATCAGCATTAGCCAGCAGCTTGTCCATACCATGGCCGTAGAAGATATTATCGCCCAGAATCAGGGCGCTGTCGTCATTACCGACGAAGCCGCGCCCGATGATGAAGGCCTGGGCCAGCCCATCGGGGCTGGGCTGCACAGCATAGACGAAGGAGACACCCCACTGACTGCCATCGCCCAGCAGTTCCTGGAACTGCGGCATATCCTTCGGTGTGGCAATGATCATGATATCCGTGATGCCGGCCATCATCAGCACAGACAACGGATAATAGATCATCGGTTTGTCATAGACCGGCAGCAGCTGCTTGGAGACGCCACGGGTGATGGGATAGAGCCGAGTGCCGGAACCACCAGCCAGAATAATGCCTTTACGCTTCTTCATGGCCCTTACACCTTTCCCAGACGCTGGCCGGCAACGGCACGCAGCCGGCCCCACCACCATTCATTTTCCAGATACCATTGCACGGTCTTCTCAATACCGCTGTCGAAGGTCTCTTGCGGCGTCCAGCCCAGATCACGGCGGATCTTGGAGGCATCAATGGCATAGCGGTGGTCATGGCCGGGCCGGTCGGTGACGAAGCTGATCAGCTCCCGGCGGGAACGGCCCGGCTCCGGCCGATATTTGTCCACCAGATCGCAGATGCGCTCCACAACCTCAAGGTTGGTCTTTTCATTATTGCCGCCGATATTATAGCGACCGCCATTTTCCGCCTTAATCATCACCTCGGCAAGCGCCCGGGCATGGTCTTCCACATGCAACCAGTCGCGCACATTCTGGCCATCCCCATAGACGGGTAGTTTCTTCCATTCCAGCGCGTTGAGGATGATCAGCGGGATCAGCTTCTCGGGGAAATGATAGGGGCCGTAATTATTGGAACAGTTGGTCAGCACCACCGGCAGGCCATAGGTATGGTGCCAGGCATCGACCAGATGATCCGACGCCGCCTTGGAGGCAGAATAGGGCGAACGCGGCGCATAGGCGGTTTCTTCGGTGAAGAAACCCTCTGCGCCCAGGCTGCCGAACACTTCGTCGGTAGAAACATGATGGAAGCGGAAATGCGCCGCGGCCTCCTTCTCCATCGCTGACCAATAAGCCCTGGCGGCGGCCAGCAGCACCGACGTACCCACGATATTGGTCTGGATGAAGGCGTCCGGTCCATCGATGGAACGGTCGACATGGGACTCGGCCGCCAGATGAATGATGGTATCCGGCTTATGAGTGGCCAGTACCTTATCAATGGCCGCCCGGTCGCGGATATCCACCTTCTCGAACCGGTAAAGCGGGCTGTCGGCCACTGGCTTCAAATTGTCCGGATTGGCGGCATAGGTGAGGCAATCGACATTCACGACCGCGATGCCGCGATCCAGAATCAGGTGGCGCACCAGTGCCGACCCGATAAAGCCGGCGCCGCCGGTGACCAACACCAGCTTGGGATTACGGAACGTCATGTCTCACCAATTAAAAAGGGCGGGAAGGTCTTTAAGCAGGGGCAGCTTTGTGTCCTTGGCGGACAGCTTTACCTGATCGGCGCTGAAGGGCCAGTCGATGCCCAGGTCGGGATCGTTCCACAGGATGCCGCCATCATCGGCCGGGCTGTAATAGTTGGTGACCTTGTACAGAAATTCCGTGTCGGGCAGCAGGGTACAGAAGCCATGGGCGAAGCCAACCGGCACCCACAGCTGGGCGCCGTTTTCGGCCGACAGCTCAACCTTGACATGCTGGCCAAAGGTGGGAGAGCCGGTGCGGATATCGACGATCACATCCAGCACGGCACCCCGAACAACGCGCACCAGCTTGCCCTGCGCGCTTGGGTTCCGCTGGAAATGCAGCCCGCGCAGTGTCCCCACATCGGCCGACAGCGAGTGGTTGTCCTGCACAAAATCGGGATCGCTGCCGGTCGCTTCGGCAAAGCGGCGGCGATTGAAAGTCTCACTGAAATAGCCGCGATGATCGCCATGACGGGCAGGCACCAGAAGCTTTGGCCCGGCGATTGCGAATTCTCTGACGTCCATGTTTGATTCCATATTGGGGCGGGCATGGGCGCCGGCCCCTCATGTGTGATATCGCCCCACCACCCTTATGCCTCAGGCGCATCGGCGCTGCAACCCGCGACATGGCGGGCCCGCCGGCTTGTTCGGATGAGGGAGGTCGGCCCTTCGCCGTCGGGGCTACCGCTGCAGATCCTTGAACTCGATATGGCGAAAACGCAGTGCGATACGGGCCACCATAGCCACCCGGTCAGTCTGTCCGCGCCGCCAGCGGTTTAGCATGGTCACGGCCAGACCGGCCCAGACGGTCGGCAGCGCATAGGGGAAGTGGCGCCAGGTGATGCGTAACCGGTTACGCAAATTGTAGAAATCGGCCAGCAGGCTGACGGCTTCCCGCTTGCCGCCGGTACTTCCGCCTTCCTTGTGGAACACGATGGCCTCCGGGCAATAGCCGATATCGAACCGGCCCCGGCCGGCCCGGCAATAATCGATTTCCTCGAAATAAAGAAAGAAGCTTTCATCCATCAACCCCACCTGTTCCAGCCAGGGGCGACGGATGAACATGGCGGCACCGAACACATAATCCAGTGGCCGGTCGGCGTGCCGCTGCGCCGCCTCCCGGGGTTCCCCATAGCCATGATGGTCGCAAAGCCCGGTCCAGCGATGATAGGTGCCGCCACCGGCGGCCTGAATCACATCTGGCCGGTCATGGTAGAGCAGGGTGGACCCAATGATCCCTTGCCGGGGATGGGCTTCTGCATGGCGCCAAAGGGCGGCCAAGGCGCCGGGATCGACCTCGGTATCATTGTTCAAAATCCATACGGCGGCCATGGCCGGATCGCGCAACGCCAGGCGTACGCCGACATTATTGCCACCGGCATAGCCGTGATTGGCTGCGTTCTGGATCAGGAACGCATCAATTGTTGCGGCCGGGGCCGTGGCCAGTGAAGCAGCCTCGCTCAATACCTGAAAGCGGTCGCCAAAGCGCTGGCTCATCGCCTGCCACAGGATGGAGGGGGAGCCGTCGGTCGATGCGTTATCGCAAACAACCAGACGCCAGCGAACCCCGGTCAGTGCCATCACACTGTCGATACAGGCGAGTGTGTCGGCGTGACCGTTCCAGTTCAGCAGCACGATCCAGCACGTCGCGGCATCTGCTGCGACCCTTTCGGGCGTTACTGTCATTTCCGGTTCGATCTCCACGGATTCCACGGTGAACCTTGTCTAGGCCCGAGGGGCGCGATGGTCAATGACGCTTGCGGTTAAGCGGGTATGGGGGGCAGACATTCGGAAGACAATGACAAGTAACACTTCCGCTTGGGTCGGATTTTGCGCAACAGTCTGGCCCCGCGGCTTGGCCGTCTCGTCCTTGTCCCTGTTTTGGCTGAACATCATGGCCCGCACCGACATTCTTCTGGCCACATATAATGGCGCGACCTACCTGCCCGAACTGATCGCATCGATCGAGGGGCAGCAGGATGGGGATTACCGCGTGCTGGTGCGCGATGACGGATCGCGCGACGGCACGATGGCGCTGATCCTTGCCTGGCAGGCGCGCGATCCGGCACGGGTGTCTGTGGTGCCGACCGACCAGCCGGCGGGGGGGGCCGCTGGCAATTTCGCCCGCCTTATGGCGGTGGCGGAGGCTCCCTATATCCTGTTCGCTGACCAGGATGATATCTGGCATCCGGAAAAGGTGGGGGCGACGGTTGCGGCGCTGATGGGGGCAGAGGCAGTGTCGGGGGCCGATACCCCCTTGCTCGCTTTCTGCGACCTGGCCGTGGTGGATGAGGCAGGCAGGGTGCTCAATCCCAGTTTCCGCCGTTTTCAGGGCATGGATGCGGTCGGCGGGGCGGCTTTCCACCGCCTGCTGACGGAGAATGTCGTCACCGGCTGCGCCATGGGCATCAACCGTGCGGCCTGTCGAATCGGTTGTAATGTTCCGCCGGAATCGCTGATGCATGATTGGTGGCTGGCTCTGGTCTGTGCTGCCAGCGGCAGGATCATTACGATGCCGCAATGCCTCATCGATTATCGCCAACATGCCAACAACGCGGTCGGGGCCAAACCCTGGTCGGCCGCTGACGCCATTGTGGAAAAAATCCGCAGCCGCCGGTTCCGGGCCAATCAACAGCGTTTCCTGGCCTGGATGGATCGGCTCTACGCCCAGGCCGACGCGCTGCAGCGCCTGCACGGACCGGACCTGCCGCAGGGGCCCGCCAGAACCCTGGCAGCCTTCCGGTCGTTGCCCCGGCTTGGTTTCCTTGCGCGCCGCATCCGAATGATTCGCTACGGCTTTCGGCTGTCAGGTGTGATTCGGACCATCGGCTTCTACTTGCGCGCCTGAGTGGGTTGGCGCCTTTGCCCTTGGCGACCGCCAGACGGATTCGCAGTGGATAAAACAGGGGGACCGCATGAATTGGCTTAAAGAGCTGATTTTTTCATGCTCCCCTGTGGCAAATTTGCATTGTCAGGCTCTCACCAAAAAAAAACTTTATTAACAAGGGGATGGCATTGATCCGCCCCTTTTGCCCCTTGCACAGCGACGTCATGTTAGCGAGTTGCTTAACAAAGTCGGGTTTTCGCGGAATCCCGCGCTCATTTGGCTCTTGCGTATGGCGGCCTCCTCGCTTAAAGAACCTACTACGCTTGAACGAATAAGGGTCTAACGGGCGTGTTTTCAGTGAGCAAAATGACTTCCTCTGGTCGTTGCCTCCGCATTTCGCGGTCGGTCAGCCGGCCGCTGAGTATCTTGTTCCGTCATATGCAGCCGGGATTTCGGTTGTAAATTGCCCTTTGGCTTGCTCAACTCCACCCGTTTTTCAGCATTTCGGTCAGGCAAGTTAGCCAACCTACGGAGAATCTAGATGGCTGTCACGTTGAGCTCCCTCTTTAATGAGGCCTACTACCTGTCCCAGAACACGGACGTTGCCAATGCCGTCAAGGCGGGCATCTTCTCCTCCGGGCAGGCTCACTGGGAGCAGTACGGTAAGTTCGAGGGTCGGCCGTTCTCTGCGGCTTTCAACCCGACGGTCTATGCCGCCAACAATCCTGACTTGGCTACCGCTGGCCTGACCACCCCGGCGCAGCTGACCCTGCACTATGTTCAGTACGGCATCTTTGAGGGCCGTAGCATTTTCACCTCCGCCCAGTTCGATGCGAGCATCTATGCGTCGCAGAACCCGGACCTGGGTAACAACGGCATCACCGATCCCGCCGCTCTGTACCAGCACTTTGTCACGTACGGCATTGACGAGAACCGCGTTGCCTCTGGCTTCGACGGTGCTGCTTACTTGGCCGCGAACAAGGATCTGGCCGACTACTTGGCCGCCGGCAACACCTTCGGTGGCTATACCGGCGTGGCCGCTGCCCGTTATCATTACTACCATAACGGCATCGCCGAAGGCCGCCCCTTCCCGACCGCCAACCCGAGCTACGCCATTTCGGCCGCGTCGACGACGCTGACCGAAGGTAACGAGACCACCTTCACTGTCACCTCCTCGGTGATTGCGACTGCGGACACCACGCTGACCTTCAACATCGTTGGCGACACCAATGGTGGCACCATCGCTGCTGCTTCGGCCGCCGACTTCACGGGCCTGACCGGCACCGTGACCATCGCCGCTGGTTCCACCACCGGTACCTTCAAGATCACCGCGGTGAACGATCAGGTCGCCGAAGGTCTGGAAGGCTTCAAGATCAGCCTGTTCGACGCTGCCCTGAAGGCCGTCACCCTGACCGGCTCCACTGTCTTCGCCGTTTCCGACCGTACCGATCCGGTCGGCCAGACCCTGACCCTGACCGGCGGCATCGACACCCTGGTGGGTGGCGCTGGCAATGACACCATCGTCGGTGGCAATGGCAGCAGCCTGATCTCCCTGGACTCCGTTGACGGCGGCGCCGGCAACGACATCATCACCTTCGTGACCACCGATGACGTCTCCGTCACCGCTGGCGCCAAGGTTCTGAATGTCGAAACCGCGACGATCACCACCACCGGTGCCGTTGCTGCCGACGTGAAGGGCTGGACGGGCCTGACCGCTGTCACCGCCACCGGTGGCAAGGGTGTCAGCGTCGTTGCCGATACCACTGTTAACGTCAGCGCCACCTCCACGGCGGCTGGTGCCAACAATCTGTCCGTTACCGGCGGTAAGGCTGTCACCGCCACGGCGGCGGCTCGTACCACTGGCACGATCAAGGTTGCTGACGCCGCTGGTGCTGTTACCGTGAACAGCACGGGTGCTTCCACGGGTGACATCACCATCACCGGTGCGACCTCCACCGTGACGGTTACCAACACCTCCAGCGCCAGTGGTAAAGACGCTGCCGGTGCGGTCAATGTGACCGGTGGTACCACCGTTACGGTCAGCAACCTGGCTTCCAACGACGTCAACACCACTACCGTCCTGGGCACCACCACGGTGACCGGTACGTCGGCTACCACCTCGGTGACCGTGAAGCAGAGCGCGGCCGCCACGGCTTCCGCCTCTGTTGCCGGTGTTGCCAATGGCGCCGTGTCCGTCCAGGACGCGAACGCTGGCGATACCACCAAGGCCGGCACCATCACCTCCGTGACGCTGGAAAATTACGGCGGCACGCTCATCAGCTCCAACGCGCTGGCCAACCTGTCCCTGAAGGGTGGCAATGCGGCCGTGGACGTCACCAACGCCCTGACCACCCCGACCGTGACCACGCTGAACGTGGCGCTGAACGGTGTCATCGGCGGTACGCTGACCGACACGGCTGGCGCTTACACCAAGCTGAACCTGTCCACCGCAACCGCGGCGGCCAAGCTGACCAACGTGGCGGCTGCCAACGTCAAGACTCTGACGGTTTCTGGCAGCGCCGCTCTGGAACTGGCTTCCACCGCTGGCCTGACCTCTCTGGACACCGTGACCGTCTCCGGTTCCGGTGGCGTGAAGGCTGACTTCAGCGGCAAGACCGTGACCGCCGTTGACGCTTCCGCTTCCTCGGGCGCCAACACTGTCACGGTCGACGCCACCAAGGCCACCTACAAGGGTGGTTCGGGTGTCGACACCGTGACCATCGCGGCTGCCCCGACCAAGGCCATTGACGGTGGCGCTGGCACGTCCGACGTTCTGGTTGTCAACTTTGCGGGCAACTTTGACGCCGCTGCCAACACCAATGTCACCGGCTTCGAAGTGCTGAGCCTCGGCACCTCTGCCGGCGGTGGTTCCTACAACGCCACCGGCTTCACCTCCCTGCGCCAGGGTGCGGTGACCGGTGCGGTGACCTACTCCAACGTTGCCGCTGGTGTGGGTCTGACCCTGACGGCGTCGCCGGGCTTCAACACCTCCTACGTCCTGAAGGACGCCAGCGGCAAGTCGGACAGCCTGGCGCTGACCCTGACCTCTGACAATGCTCTCGCTGCTGGCAATATCACGGCGTCCGGTATCGAAACGATTGCCATCACCAACACCGATACCAACGCCACCGCCCACACCAACACCATCGCGCTGACGGCCGCTGACGCGACCTCCATCACCGTGACGGGCAATGCGGGTCTGGTGCTGACCAACACCACGGCTGTTGCTGTCACCAACTTCGACGCCTCTGGTGTCACCGGCAAGGCCGCTGACGCTGCCGCCCTGGGCGTGACCTACACCTCTGCCTATACCGGCAGCAGCACGGTTACCATCAAGGGCGGTATCGGCAACGACGTGCTGACCGGCAACACCAAGAACGACGTCATCACCGGCAACGACGGCAACGACACCATCATCGGTGGTGGCGGTAACGATAGCCTGGATGGTGGCGCCGGCAACGACGTCATCACCGCTGGTAACGGCAACTCCACCATCGTCGGTGGCGCTGGTAACGACACCATCACCGCTGGCAATGGCAATTACAGCATTTCCGGTGGCGAGGGTAACGACACCATCACCGCTGGCAATGGTGCCCACACCATCGATGGCGGCGCTGGTACCGACACCATCACCATCGGCACCGGCCTGGCCGTTGTCACCGGTGGCGCTGGTTCCGATACTTTCGTGCTGAATGCGCCGAACGCCAACGGCAACATCTACGCCACGATCACCGACTTCGCCAAGGACTCCGGTTCCGGCGCGTCGCTGGTTCCCGGTGACTCGATCAACCTGTCGGCGCTGTCTATCGGCGGTGCAGTCACCAACACCACCCTGGGCGACAAGGTTTCCCTGGCTGGTACGGCGGCCTTCGCCGACTACCTGAACGCGGCTGCTTCCGACCATGCCGCTGCGGCGACCAACGCCGTGGTGACTTGGTTCCAGTTCGCTGGTGACACCTACCTCGTGGTTGACAACAACAACGACAACGTGTTCGTCAGCAGCCCGACCACCGGTGATCAGGTTGTCAAGCTGACCGGCCTGATCGACCTGTCCGGTGTGTCCATCACCGGTGAAGTTCTGCAGCCCCACGCCATCTAATTGGCGCGCTGAAAAGACTGATTTGCTCCTTCGGGAGCGGACTGAAGACCCCGGAGAAATCCGGGGTCTTTTTTCTTTGGAAAGTCGTTCTGAGACGTTAGCAATAGGCGACGGTCCCGGAGGAGTTGGCGGCGTTCCATGCAGATCCTGTTTGTGCATCAGAATTTTCCCGGCCAGTTCAAATCGCTGGTCCCGGCCTTGCTTGCGGCAGGGCATCAGATTACGGCGCTGGCCATTGAGGGGGCCGAGTTACCCGGCACCCGCTTCATCCGCTATCGTTTAACGCGGGGAACCTCGCCCAATATCCATGCCTGGGTCAGTGATTTCGAAACCAAGGTGATACGGGGGGAGGCTTGTGCGACGGCGGCAGCCGAGTTGCGTGCCTCAGGCTATCAGCCAGATATCATTGTCGGCCATCCCGGCTGGGGCGAGATGCTGTTCCTGCGTGACATCTGGCCCGGCGTTCCGCAGCTGCATTTTCTGGAATTTTATTACGCCGCACGCGGCAGCGACGTGAATTTCGATCCGGAATTTTCTCGCGCGCAATGGCAAAACGGCGCCCGGGTACGGGTAAAAAACTCCAGTGGCCTTGTGTCGCTGGAACAGATGGATGCCGGCTATAGCCCGACAGAATGGCAGCGTTCTTCCTATCCGTCCTTTGTTCATTCCCGCGTCGAGGTGGTGCATGACGGGGTCAATACCGACCTGCTGAAGCCCAACCCGCAGGCCAGTATCACGCTGGCGAACCGGAATATGCTGCTCCGTCCGGGCATGAAAGTGATCACCTTCGTCAATCGCAACCTGGAGCCCTATCGCGGCTATCACAGTTTCATGCGGGCGCTGCCGCAGATGCAGCGGTTGATACCCGATGCCCTTTTTGTGGTGGTGGGCCGCGATGGCGTCTCCTATGGTGCCAAGGCACCGGAAGGCCAGACCTGGAAAGAAATTTTCCTGGCGGAGGTGGCGGAGCGCATCGACCAGTCGCGGGTGATCTTTGCCGGGCATATTTCCTATCCCAGCTTCATCGCCCTGATGCAGATTTCCGCTGCCCATATCTATCTGACCTACCCGTTCGTGCTGTCCTGGTCGATGCTGGAGGCGATGGCCTGCGGGGCCCCGATTATTGGCAGCGCGACACCGCCGGTGCAGGAAGTGATCGAGCATGGGTTCAACGGTTTGCTGGTGGATTTTTTTGATTATGACGGTCTTGCCCAGGCAGTTGCCGAGGTCGTAGAGCATGGCGAGCGTTATCAGGGAATGCGACAGGCCGCACGCCAGACGGTGGCGGACCGCTTTGACCTCACCCGCATCTGCCTGCCCCGTCAGCAGGCCCTGATCCACAAGGTGGCGGGCCGGCCCAGCTGAAGCCCGGCGCCCCGACGTCACCATCATGTCAGCCCTATGAACCGAAGGCACCGGTTGCACGCCGCAGGCTGGTCGGGTATGAGCCTTAGGAGGATAACGCATCAAAGGTGGCAGGTAATGACGACGGACTGGTCCGCTGGCTATATGGCGGAGATTTCTTATACGCATGGTTTTTACCGTGAACTGACGCCGTCTATCCTGAATTTTGCCGCCCTGTTGTCCGGGCATCGTGCGCCGACGCCGCTGACCTATTGTGAATTGGGCTGCGGTCAGGGCTATTCCAGCAATTTGCTTGCGGCTGCCTATCCGGAAATCCAGTTCCACGCGACCGATTTCAATCCGGCCCAGGTGGTCGGCGCGCGCGATCTGGCCGCCGAAGCCGGCAGCGATAATATTACGTTCTATGAAGATAGTTTTGCGGAGTTTCTGGCGCGTACCGATCTGCCGGATTTTGATATTATCTCGCTGCACGGCATTTACAGCTGGGTCAGCGATCAGCACCGGGCGGAGATCGTGGAGTTCATCCGCCGCCGCCTGCGTCCCGGCGGTCTGGTTTATATTTCCTACAATACGCTGCCCGGTTGGGCCGCCGCCATGCCCTTGCGCCGTCTGATGGTGGAGGGTGCGGGCATGGCTGCGGGCCAGTCCATCATGGGCCGTATCGACCAGGCCCTGTCGCTGGCGGAGTCGGTGTCGGCGGTGAATGGCCGTTTCTTCAGCACCAGCCCCGGCATGGTGGACCGGCTGGAACGGATCAAGGGGCAGCCGCGTGCCTATGTGGCGCATGAATATTTCAACCAGCATTGGACACCTTTCTACCATGGCGATGTCGCCGCGGAGATGGCCAAGGCCAAGCTGAACTGGATCAGCTCGGCGCATCTGCTGGATCGGCTGGATGCGATCAATCTGTCGCCGGAGCAGCAGCAGATTCTGGCGCAGATCGGGGATGTCACCCGGCAGGAAACCCTGCGCGATTTCATGGTTAATCAACAGTTCCGGCGCGATATCTTTGTCAAAGGGGCGGTGCGGTTGCCGACCGGCGCCTTGCGGGTGCTGTGGGATGCGCAACGCTTCATGCTGTCGGTCGATCGGACCAAGGCGGCAATGACGGTCTCTGGTGCGCTGGGTGAAGCCAGCCTGCAGGAGGAGGTTTATGTCCCGCTGATGGAAGCGCTGGAGCTTGGCACGCCCAGCTTCGCCGAGTTGATGGCGCAGCCTGCGCTGGCTGCTTTGGGTGTGCAGCGCCTGCAGCAGGCGCTGATGGTACTGGTGGGTGCCGGCTATGCCCAGCTTGTTCTCCCCGAAGCCGGGGCCGACGTCCGCCATCGCCGCTGCCGCGCCTTCAATGACGCCGTCATCCGGCGGTCGCTCTGGTCTTCCGAACTGCAATATTTGATCTCGCCCATCTATGGTTCGGCCATGGTGATGGATCAGGTGTCACAATTGTTCCTGCTGGCGCGGGCGGAAGGTGCTGCGGATGCGCCGGCTTTTGCCTGGGACGTCTTGTCCCGGAATGGTCAGCGTCTGCTGCGCGATGGCAAGGCATTGCTGGAGGACGCTGATAATCTGGCGGAACTGCGCGAAAAATTCATGGCATTTCAATCGGGCGCGCTGCCCCTGCTGCGGCGTGCGGGCATTATCTGACTGGCATCATGAAACTTCCTGTCGCTGCCACCAGCCTGGATTTGCGCTACGAGCTGCGCGAGGACAGGCTTGTGCTGACCGCACGCACGGCGTCGTCGGGTCTGGACCTGTTCCTGACGCGGCGCCTGACGCGCGCGCTGCTGGCGGGGTTGCTGGAATTGCTGATGCAAACCAGCGATCTGGTGGCACGCAGTGGGGTTTCCCATCGCAGTGACGTGCTTCTGTTCGAGCATCTGGAGGCCGTCACCCCCCTGGGTGCCGGTGAAGAGCCCCCGCAGGGGGCGCCGCCAGCGCTGGCGGCGGAAATTCAGGCGCAGCGGCCCCGGCTGGTTCACCGGATCGACCTCACCATCAATCCCGGTGGCTTGCTCTTGTCCTTTTGGGATGAGGCTTGCGAACTGGCCTGGATGAACCTGACGCGGCCGATGGTGCATCAGCTGATCAATATGCTGCTGATCAAATGCCGGGAGGCCGGCTGGAACCTGGATGAGCTGGCCTGGATCGACCGGGCAGGGCAGATCGTCGTTCCGGAAGGGTCGCGCCTTTGTTGACATCAGCAGGATGGAAGCGGTGGCGGGTGGCCCTGCGGCATAACATCCATGGCCATGGTTTGCCGCTGAAACGCCCCAATCATGTTGTTACATTCCACGTGTGCCGGGGGGAATGGTTGCATCAGCCACCCGTTCCGTCTTGTTGCAGGCCCGGTGTTTGAGACGTTAGAATAGCATCCCGGCTACAGCGGCGTAGCCGGGTTATTTGTGTGACCAGCTTCTGGAAGCAGGCGAAGCCAATGAAGATTGTTCCCGTCAACCGCCAGGCAGGCGCCCCCTCACAGTTGCGCCAGGCGTTGAAGAGCTCCGGTCGAGCGTTCTTCTTCGTGGCGATATTCAGCTTCTTCATTAACCTGCTGATGCTGACCTCACCCATCTACATGTTGCAGGTCTATGATCGCGTGCTGACAGCGCGCAGTGAATCCACACTGATCTATCTGAGCCTGATCATCGCTGCGATGATGCTGGTGATGGCTATGCTGGAGATGGTGCGCTCCCGTGTGCTGGTGCGCGTCAGCGGCAAGATGGACCAGATGTTGAGCGGTAAGGTGTTCGACGCCATTTTCGCCCTTAATCTGCGCAGCCCGGCGGCCAACCGCAGCCAGTCTCTGCGTGATCTGGACATGCTGCGCCAGTTCATCACCTCGCAGGGGCCTTTCGCTCTGTTTGATGCGCCATGGGCGCCTATCTTCATCGGCATCGTCTTCATGATGCATCCGCTACTGGGGCTGGTGGCAACCATTGGTGCCGTAATCCTGTTCGCACTGGCCTATGTCACTGAGGTGACTACCAAGAAGCCGCTGAATGAAGCCAATGTGCACGCCATCAAGGCGGCTTCCTTTGCCGAAGCCAGCCTGAAAAACAGTGAAGTGCTGGCCGCCATGGGCATGTTGCCCGGTATCCGCCGTCGCTGGCGTGTCAGCCAGGACAAGGCGCTGATGCTGCAGGCCCAGGCCAGCGACGCGGCTGGCGGCATCAGCGCCCTGACCAAGTTCATCCGGTTGCTGCTGCAATCCTCCATGTTGGGCTTTGGCGCCTATCTGGCGCTGGAAGGGCAGATCACCGCCGGCGTGATGATTGCGGCCTCCATCATCATGGGGCGCGGTCTGGCCCCCGTCGAACAGGCCATCGGGTCCTGGAAATCCTTCGTCTCGGCGCGGGGCGCTTATCAGCGGTTGGATGATCTGCTCCGCACCTTCAATCAGCAGACCGACACGATGGAACTGCCGGCACCGGTGGGCCATGTCGCGGTTGATCGCGTGGTGGCCATGCCCCCCGGCGCCAACACCCCGACGATCAAGGGGATCAGCTTTGCCCTGACGGCTGGTGAGGCATTGGCGATCATCGGGCCCAGTGCGGCTGGCAAATCCACCCTGGCACGCCTGCTGGTGGGCATCTGGGCCCCGCATTCCGGTTCGGTCCGCCTGGATGGCGCTGATGTCTATAGCTGGAACCACGAGCAGTTGGGACCGCATATCGGCTATCTGCCGCAGGATGTCGAAATTTTCGACGGTACGATCAAGGAAAATATCGCCCGCTTTGGAGAGGTCGACGCCACCAAGGTGGTGGAAGCGGCCCAGCTGGCGGGCGTGCATGAGCTGATCCTGCGGCTGCCATCGGGGTATGATACGCTGATCGGGCCGGGCGGTATCGCGCTGTCAGGCGGGCAGCGTCAACGTCTGGGGCTGGCACGCGCCGTCTATGGCAACCCGTCCTTCATTGTTCTGGATGAGCCAAACTCCAATCTGGACTCTGACGGGGAGGTAGCGCTGGTCAATGGTCTGCAGCGCCTGAAGCAGATGAACGCCACCGTCATCCTGATTTCCCATCGCCCCAGCATTCTGAACCATGTGGATAAGGTGCTGCTGCTGCGGGAAGGCATGGTGGAGATGTTCGGGCCCAAGCAGGATGTGATTGCCCGCTTGACCCGTCCGGTCGCGCAGCAGGCCGCCGTGCCGCCACAGGGCGGCGCCGCGCCTGGGCAGGTGACAGGGACGACAGGCGGCTGATGTCAGGTTTTCAGGCCTGTTTCGTGATATTTACTTCCGGTACCTGACGGGTGCCGATCTTTTTGAAAGTGCGCAAGCATGACCGACCTTGTCACCAGCAAGAAGCCCGCCCTGCCGGTTCCCGGTCTGGGGAAGGAACTGGCATCGACAGTTCCCACCGATGAGCTCCCCGTTGTCCGGTTCGGGATGGCAATCATCCTGATCGCCTTTGGCGGCCTTCTTGCCTGGTCCACCTTCGCCCCGCTGGCCAAGGGGGTTGTGGCGTCCGGTACGCTGGTGGTGGATAGCAACCGCAAGAGCATTCAGCATCTGGAAGGGGGCATCGTCTCTGAAATCCTGGTGCGTGATGGCGATGCGGTGAAGGCCGGTCAGGTGCTGATGCGCCTGGATGAAGTTTCATCGCAGGCGCAACGCGATGTGCTCTACGGCCAGTTCCTGGCCGCCAAGGCCAAGGAAGCGCGTTTGATCGCGGAACGTGAGCGCAACGAGAAGATCAGCTGGCCCGCTGAGCTGACCCCGGGCACCGATGATAATGCCCGTAAAACCAGCATTCGCAGCAATGAGGAACAGTTGTTCGACAGCCGCCGACTGACATTGGCCGGGCAGCTTTCCATCTATGAACAGCGGGTGAAGCAGCTGGAAGAGCAGATTAAGGGCTATGAGGCGCAGGTTATCGCTAATACCGATCAGATCCGTTTGATCGACGACGAGCTGGAAGGTCTCCAGCAGCTTTTCGACAAGGGATATGCCTCCAAAACACGGCTGTTGCAGCTCCAGCGCGAACGGGCGGAACTGGATGGTGCGCGCGGTAATTATGAGGGCGAGATTGCCCGGTCCCGGATGCAGATCGGGGAGGCGCGGCTGCAGATCCTTCAGGTCCGTAAATCTTTTGAGGAGGATGTGGCCGATAAGCTGCGTGAGGCGCAACAGCAGATCTTCGATCTTGAGGATCGCTTGACCAGCGCCAATGACGTGTTACAGCGGCGCGAGGTGAAGGCGCCGGGTGATGGTATTATTGTCGGCCTGCGTGTTCATACGTTGGGCGGTGTTGTGCGGGGGGGCGAAACCATCATGGATTTGGTGCCCAGCCATGAGAGGTTGATTGTTGAAGCGATGGTCAGCCCGAATGATATCGACAATATGGCCGTGGGCCTGGAGGCGGAGGTTCGGTTCTCTGCCCTGTCCACCCGCATGGTTCCGATTTTGACCGGGACAGTCATGCAGGTCGATGCCGATGTTACCACCGATCAGCGCGGCAACCGGTACTATCTGGCCCGTGTAATTGTACCGGAAGACCAGCTGTCCAAGTTGGGCGGCCAGAAGATCGTTCCCGGTATGCCGACTGAAGTCTTGGTAAAGGCCGGCGAACGTACTTTGCTTGAATATCTGACCAAGCCCTTGACCGACAGCTTCTTCCGCGCGTTCAAGGAGGTTTGAGCCAGCGCCAGGAGGGCGCATGTTGACAATCCGTGAGACGGGGCCGGTCTGGCGTTTACAGGCGGCCCCGCGTGAACTGGCCCGTGCAGTTGCTTACTGTGAGCTTCCCGCCAATAGTCTGGTCCTGACGGAAGCGGCCTGGACCGGCTTGGTGCCAGACAGTGCCTATGTTGAATGCCCGACCTTCTTTTTGCAGGACAAGGTGGGGTTCGTCGCCCTCTTGGCCTATTTCGTGGTGAATGGTCACGGGTTCCGACTGTTCGTCCGCTCACCGGAGGGTGAATCCGAGGGGCTGCTCCTGGCTTATCCGCGGCTGGACGAAACGACGATAAGCCTGTTGCGCAGGTTCGACCGGCTGGCGGCGGACCAGATTGATGATCTTTGTCGTCGGCTGGAATTGTTCCTGGGGCAACTGGCGTTACCGCCTGGGAAGCCGACATAATAGCAGGGGCGTTGGCTTGTCGCGCTTTGGCTTCGCCCAGCTTTATACCTGCGGCGCGAAATCATGACCGATGGTCACGCTTTCATGCCCCTCAATTGCCGGGCGGTGGCATCCGCCGCCTTGGCTCCCGCCGCACGAGCGGCGCGGCGGCGGTCGTCGGCCTCCAATCCGCCGAAAGGTCAACCTTTCGGCGGATTGGTATCAAATCAGGTCCGCGTAAGCGTGACGCCCCTCTGTCGCACCATAGAGCAGATAATGGGTGAGACCACTGGCAAAGCTGCCAGCATGGACGGCAGCGGCAACGTCCGGATAGGTGGCGAGATAATAATCTTCATCGAAGAGCGCTTGCCGACCCTCATTTTGACCATAGAGCAGGTAATGGTCAATTGCCGAACTGATCACCCCCTTGGTGATCGCGCTGCCGATATCTGGGTTCAAAGCCAGATAATCAAGCGCATCGAACGTGGCATTCGGGCTGCGATTTTCGAACTGCCCGATCAACATGTAATGCGAGAAAGCCGTGAAGGAGCCAGCCGCCACCGCGGCCGCCACATCGGGATTATGTGACAGGTAATAGCTGGTGTCGAAAAACGCGGCTGGATTGCGGCCTTCCTTCTGACCATAGGTCCAGAAATGATCGGCGGCGGCGGCGGCCAGCACCTCTTTGCTGGCGCCTGGATAGGCGGTCGTCAGGGCCGCTGCAACATCGCGATTGGTTGCCAGATAATAATCGGCATCGAAATGGACGGCGCTGACCCGTTCACCCCAGCTGCTGCTATCCACCACCCGGTCACTGAAGGAGATATATTCGACATCGCGGATACGCAGTTGCAGCCCGTCCTTGCCGGTAACCAAGGCCCAGCGCTCGCCATTTTCGGTTACGAGTGCAACCTGATAAGCACTGGCGGGCCCGTTCAATACCAGCCGGTCTGCACCGGCACCGCCATCCAGCCGGTCGCCATAGCTGGCGCCGACGAAGACGTCATTCCCGCCACCGCCCAGCACCACTTCGGCCCAGCCGGTGGTCCGGATGACATCGGCCTTGTCGGTACCCTGAATGACCGGCGTGCTCGTCTGTACCGTATCGTCATAATTGCCGAACATGACATAGGTCATGTCACCGGAAATGCCGATGCCGATTGTATCCCAGCTGGCCAGCAGCAGATTGGCACTGGTACCGGGATTGCTCAGCCAGCTTTGCAGCAGGCTTTCACTGGTCTGCCCGACCAGGGTGCCTTCGGCATTCTCCGCCAAGCCGGCAGGCAGGGTCAGATGCAGACCGCTGGCCACACTCAAAACCCCGTTCAGGAAGGAACTGCCGTCGCTCCAATGATGCAGGGTGGGAACAGGCCGGGTCTCTATCGTCTTCGTTGACCAGCTGGCATAGCCGATATTGCTGCTGAAATCGGCGGCATGCTGGCCCGCCAGAACGGTGAGATCCACAACCGGCCGCAGGCTGGGAAGGCCCTGGGCCACCCGTTGATCATTGATCGCATGATAGAGGCTCAGCTCATCAAGCGTCATGACATTGCTACCAGCCATCAGAAGTGTTTGAGCGGCAAAGGACATTATCTCAACCCCCTGAAAGCGGCACGTCACCGGCCGGTAGTTGCCCGATCATCGTCAATCCCCCGGTCTGTGCGGGCAGTTGTGACAGATCCAGAATGATGCCGCTGGATGTGCTGGTCGGTGTCGATTTTTCAACGACCAGACTGTCATGGTTGCTTTGGAAACTTTCTGCGGCCACCTGCAGCCGTTCCTGCTGCGGTGTGAGGACCACCAGGAAAAGATCATCCTTTTCCGTCGCCGACAGCACGACCTTGTCGCTCCTGATCAGGTGCAGTATTTCCGGGTGATCGCCCGCCTGTGGCAACAGGCTCTCCAGGGCGATCAGATGCTGAGGTGCCGCCACATCCACTTTGACCGTGGGCGCAGCCTCGGCAAGCATCAATATGTCACCAAGGTCGATTGGGGTGGCGCTGCTGGGATGCGCCGCCGGCGCTTCTTCCGCAGCAAGCAACGCCCCTGCTTTTGCCGGTTCGGCAACCTGGGGCGTCCCGATCATGGGTTCCACCAGGGCAGCATCCGGCGCCGGCTCTTTGCCGGGATGGTGATTAACCTTTTCCGCCTCATGCAATTCTGGCAATGCAAACGTATGGCTGTTATCCTTAAAGGCGTGATCGCCAGCAACAGTTTCGCTGACGTCCGGCAGGGGCGACGCCATCGCGTCATGCGCCACCGTGCTGGCGATCACATCCGCCGTCAGTACCGCGATGACGGCACTGACGATCCGCAGGAACGCATGTGACCCGTCTGGGTCGGTCTTGTTATCCGTGCCATCATGGCCGTGGTCGGCCGGCACATGGGGATCGCCAAGAACCAATGCGTTCAAATCCAGGTTGGCCAGGGCGGCACGCAACGTGTCCCCCTGCCAGGTTTCCCCGTCCAGAACATGGACGATAAAAAATCCGTCGATCCTGGCGATATGCACCAGCGTTTCACCGCTCGCCACATCCTCCAGGGCGAACCAGGGATCCCCCTCGTCCGTCAGGCCGCAGGCCCCTTCCAGCACAACGCCATGGCGGGCGAACAGGTCGATGCAGCGATAAATATCGGCTAAATCCTGGTTGCCCCAGGCACCGCCATTGCCCCCGCCATTGCGGCCGGGAAAGGTGAAAATCTCGGCAGAGACGCTCATGACGCCTCTCCTTCCGTCGCCGTACCGGCAGCCAGCAGCAGGGCGGCAGCATCCGGTTCAAAGGCGGCCAAATACCCAGCGGCGAACAAGGCAGGTTCCATTCCCAGTGCCGCGGCCCAGCCAACCAGACTGCCTTCCGGCACCCGGCCCCGACCAGCCTCCACAGCGCTGATAATGCCCGGACTGGCGATCCCGATACGGCTCGCCAAGTTGCGTGTACTTAAACCGTTGGCCAGACGTTGCTGACGAATCACCCGCCCCCAGGCGGCGCGACGTTCCCGCGCCATAGTGATCCTGTCACGTTGAAACAACTCCTGCACGTCGCCGCGCGGGGCTTCCAACGGATCAGAACGCAGGGGGATGATGTCGCCCATCGCCGCTCCCGGACTCAGACGACCCGGAACTTAGCGGTCTTGGCGGATGATGTTCCGCTGTCCGTGGCCGCAGTACCGGCCTCACTGATCTCCCCAAACAGAATGGCGTGGGTTATCGGATCATAATATTGCATCAGGGTGCGCACAAACTCAGCCGGGGCCATTTGCAGAGCATTGGCCCAGGCAAGATAGCTGTCCGGCGGAATGCGGCCACGCCCGGCCTCGATCATTGAAACCATAGTATAATATTCAAGACCGACGGCCTCGGCCAGGGCTCGCTGTGTCAGCCCGACTTCCGTGCGGCGGTTCTTCAGCCAAGCCCCTGCGCGTCGGCGCAGCTCCTTGACCTCTTCACCGCCGCCATGTTGGGGGTGGGTGTACATACGATATCCTTGAGCTCGATTCCTCAAGGCCAACATAAGCGACTTTATAACAGAATACCACTTCACTTGTGGCCCGCACGGCGTTACCGCCGAAAAAGTCCCATTGCTTGATCAGAATGTCACAGTTTTCTGCCCAAAAAATAGGCGAATGCAGCCTCGGCGCTGCCGATGTCCCATGATTTGGTCAGCGAAACCGGCGCTGAGCGTGCAGGAAGCGGTACCCGGCAAGGAAGAAGACAAATGATTCGGCTGCAACCACGGCGAGGGCCGCCGATATATGCATGGAAATGCCCAGCAGATGTAAAGCCAGCATCGTCCCGAAATTGGTGGCTGCTGCGATTTTCAGCATCAATGCCCAAAGCCGGTTCTCGCCATAATTAAACATATAGAGCGAGGAGAAGCAGGAACCGACCCCGACCAGAATGGGAACGGGGGAGAGGATGCGGAGCACGCGGGCCGATTCCATGAAATCGGGCCCGAAAACCCACATCACCAACAGGTCGGCGCCAAAGGCCATCACCAGACCACCCGCCAGCCCGACGCTGCCGGCCATCAGCATCACCCGGCGGATCAACCGCATACCGGCGGCGGGATCGGTCACGGCCAGGTTGGCCACGCGCGGCATGGCGGCCTGGGTGATGGCGGCCAGGAACCCTTTGCCGGCATTCAGGCAACGATCCCCGATATTATATTGGGCGGCCGCTACTGGCCCGCCCAGCAGACCCACCAGAAAGGTCTGCGCCATCGTATAGATCTGGATCACCAGATCGGCGGCAAAGATTCGCCAAGCCGATGCCAGCCGGGCCTTCACCGCGGCGATGGTGGGCAGGCGCAACACATCCCCATAATGACGGGCCAGAAAACGGAAGGTGACCAGCCCCGGCAACATGGCACCCGCTGCGGTCAGGCCGATGGCCAACCCGACATCTTCGGGCTGGCGCACCAGCGCGAAGATGCCGATCACCCCGGCCAGCCGGCCGAACATCGAGGAAAAGACGACGATGCGGAACTGCTCCAGCCCCTGGAACAGCCAGGGGGGCGTCAGCAGGTTGCAGAAGGCGATCAGCGGCACAAAGCTCAGCACCGCGCCGACACCCGTACTGTGCGGCAGCTGTGACCAGAGGGCGATAATGACCAGCAAGGCCAGGCTGAATAACAGTCCCCGCACCATATAGGCTTCGGCCACGATGGCGGCGGTACGCTGGCGATCCTCCTTATGGATCGCCACTTCCCGTGCCGCGCTCCAGTTAAAGCCGAAATCGCATATCAGGCCCAGCAAGGTGCCGGCCGAGACGGCCCAGGCATATTGACCGAACTGCGCCGGTCCCAGCACCCGGGTAATGAAGGGCAACACCACCAGCGGGATGATCAGGTTGGCGACGTTGGTGACCCCCAGATAGGAGATATTGTGCAATATCTTGCGGTCGATCATGGCTCAACCTCCCCTCAGGGGGTCTGCTCCGCGACGATCGACCTGATATTGGCTTCCATCGCATCGCCCGCCGCCTCCCAGGTCAGGGTGCGGGCCATTTCCCAGCCTGCCTGGGCAATGCGCTGGCGATGGGCATGGTCAATGATCAACCGTTCCAGACCGGCTGCCACCGATTCCGGGGACTGCGCCTCCACCACTTCAGCCGTCTGACCGGGGATGGCATATTGCTCCGTCCCCGGCTGCGTGGTTACTGTGGCCAAGCCGCAGGCCATGGCCTCCGCCGGGAACAGCGGGAAGCTTTCATACCAGGAGGCGGACAGCAGGATGTCGGCCTGACGATAAGCCTCTGCCAGAGCCAGCGGCTGCAGGAAGCCCAAATCCTTGTAAGGGGCGATCGGATTGTCCGGCGGCAGGGCGGCCCCGCCATAGACATGCCAGTCGATCTGGTAATGCGGCAATCTGCGCCGCACGATGGCGGTCGCCTCCGCCATCTCCTTGAAGCCTTTCCAGGCGACATGCCGCCCGCCATAGGAAATCAGCGTCACCTTGCGATCATCTGGCGCTGCGAGCGGCTTGGGACTGCCGTTGAAGATATTATGATCCAGCGCATTGGGTGACAGGCGCAACGACGCACCGGGCACCGCCTTGTCCACCTGATCATAGAGCCAGGGCGAATTGGCCATCATCGCCAGCCCCAGCCGGTATGACATGGCCGCAACCTTGCGGGTCAGCGTCGGGTCCGGCGTGTCATTGGCAAAAATGACTTCGTAATGCTGCATGAAGTAGCCGAGCTTGCCAGTACCAAACAGATAGACCGGCAAGGCGGTACTATATTGGGTGGCAATGGTGATATCGGCCGGCGGAATCATGCGCCGTAACTCATGATGCTGTACCGCCTGCTCCAGCTCCGCCGTCCAGAGCTGGGGCAGGTTGCGCACCAAGCCCATGAAATCGCGGCGGATAGCATCCTTGCCCGCCGCGTCGCGGCGGGGCAGCCAGCCGGCCACTGTTCCGATCAGCCGACCGAGGGCGCCGCCGGCCGATTGCGGCGCCCAATGCAGCAGGGTGCCGAATTCTTTCTTGAACCATGCCGGCGCATCGCAGGGGCGGGTCGGGATGATCGTCACCTGATGCCCACGCTTATGAAGCTGGTGGGCATGTTCCAGGATACAGAGGATGCCGCCGGTGAACTTCTCCCGATGCAGGGGAGGGACGACAATGTTCACACGCAGCGAATTCGCAGCCATTTGGCGCCTTGCCTGAAGAGGTACAAAATTCGGTTCAAACACACAGGGGCTTGTTGGCCGTAACCAGCGGAACCACCTGTGTATCGAAGCATTTAAGCGCCGCACCGATGGCCTGATGCATGTCAAGATAGCGGTAAGTGCCCAAACGGCCACCGAAGATTACATTCGGCTCCTGCACGGTCAAGGCGACATAACGCTCATACAGGTCACGGTCGGCCGGTGTGGCGATCGGGTAATAGGGCTCGTCACCTTTGCCGGCGAAGCGGGAGAATTCCCGCGCGATGATGGTCTTGTCACCATCAAACGGCCGTTCGGGGTGCAGATGCCGGAATTCATGGATGCGGGTGAAGGGGACATTGCTGTCGGCATAATTCATCACCGAGGTGCCCTGGAAATCGGGCGTCTGTGCCACTTCCCATTCCAGATCGACGGTGCGCCAGCCGAGTTCCCCGAACTGGTAATCATAATAGCGGTCGATGGCACCGGTATAGATGATGGGCTTGCCGGCCGGAATGTGATGCCGGATATCGAAGAAATCGACCCCCAGGAACAGCTGAATCTTCGGCTGGTTCAGCATGTTGCGGAAGATGGCGCCATAGCCGCCCAGCGGCATGCCTTCGAACCGGTCGGCGAAATAGCGATCATCAAAGGTGAAGCGCACCGGCAGCCGGCCAATGATCGAGGCCGGCAGCTGACGCGGATCGGTCTGCCACTGCTTCATCGTATAGCCGCGAATGAAGGCGTCATAGAGGGAGCGACCGATCGATTTGACAGCCTTCTCTTCCAGATTGGCGGGCTCGCCGATATTTTCGGCTGCCATTTCCTTTGCCACCAGGGCGCGGGCTTCATCCGGTGTGAAATGCTTACCGAAAAAGGAGCAAATGGTGCCGAGATTGATCGGCATGGAGAAGACCCGGTCACCATGCACGGTGAATACCCGATGGCGATATTCGGAAAATTGCGTGAAACGGTTGATGTAGGTCCATACCTCTTCCGAATTGGTATGGAAAATATGGGTGCCGTAGGGGTGCACCTCAATGCCGGTTTCGGCATTGATCTCAGAATAGGAATTGCCGCCGAAATGGGTGCGCTTATCCAGCACGGCGACGGTCAGGCCAAGTTCGCGGGCGGCGCGTTCGGCAATGGTGGCGCCGAAAAAGCCGCTGCCCACTACGATAAGGTCAAAACCGTCGAAATTCATCTTTATCCCTCAAAAAATCCCGCGCACCGCAGCGTGAGGTGGGCGGGATTACTGTTACCGTCGGTCAAGGGCGGATTGCAAGGGCGGGTTATGGGCGCGACTGCCATGGCAGAGCGCCGCGGACGCCTTACCCCTTATAGCCATTCGGATGACGGCGGCGCCATTCCCAGGCTGTGCTGACCATGGTTTCCAGGTCAGGCAGTGCTGCGGTCCATCCAGTTTCCCGTTGCAGGCGGCTGCCATCGGCCACCAGCACAGCCGGGTCGCCGGCGCGGCGCGGGGCTATGCGGACCGGGATGGGTTTGCCGATCACCTTTTCCGCAGCCTCCACGACCTGGCGCACAGAATAGCCGCGGCCAGTTCCAACATTATAGCGCACGGACCGTTCATCCAGCACAGTCAGCACCTTGATATGAGCAGCGGCAATGTCACAGACATGGACATAGTCACGGATGCAGGTGCCATCCGGAGTGTCGTAATCGTCGCCGTAGATATCCAGATGGGTCCGCTGGCCCAGGGCAACCTGCAGCACAATCGGGATCAGGTGCGTTTCTGGCTGGTGATCTTCGCCCAGATGGCCGTCCGGGTGGGCGCCAGCGGCGTTGAAATAGCGCAGCGCCGCTGAGCGCAGCCCGTGGCAGCGATCAGCCCAGTGCAGCAGCCGTTCCACCATATATTTACCCTCGCCATACGGGCTTCCGGGGTCGATGGGGCTGTCCTCTGTAATGGGGCGGCCATCGCTTGATGCGAAGATATTGGCGGTGGATGACAGCACCAGTTTGGGCACCTTATGGGCGATCGCCGCATCGATCACGGTCTGGGCCACCTGTACATTACCCGCCAGATAAGGGCCGGGATCCCGCATGGATTCCCCCACCAGGGAACGGGCGGCGAAATGCATCACGGCGTGATAGGGGCGGGCCGCCAGCAACCGGTCCAGCAACGGGCGGTCGCCCGCATTGCCGACCACAAAATCGGCTGCCACCGGGACGGCCGGCCGGTGGCCTTGGCTCAGATCATCCACCACCGTCACCAGATACCCGGCGCGGCATAAAGCCGCCACCGCGTGGCTGCCAACATAACCGGCCCCGCCGGTCACCAGGATTGAATGAACTGTTGCCATTTGAACCCGCATTGCCTGGACCCTGCCGCCAATTCACAGGTCGGTGAATGGGCGGAACTCGGCCCTGTTTGTACCCACTTTCAGCAAGATCTGTAAAATTGTAATTTGGCATTGCAACAGACGTATCCGGTCCTCTCCTTCCGGCTTATAAGTCTCTATTCCTGAAGAGAATGAGATGAGGTTTCATCATGACCGTCCTTGTCACCGGTGCGGCCGGCTTCATCGGTCTGCATGTCACCCAGGCGCTGTTGGCGCGGGGCGATCGGGTGGTCGGGATCGATAATTTCAACGACTATTATGATGTCCGGCTGAAAGAGGCGCGGGCGGCATTGCTGGCAGGGAATCCGCGGTTCAGCCTGACGCGACTGGACATCGCCGACCGCACGGGCATGGAGGAATTTTTCGCCCGCCATTCCGACATTACCGGGATTGTCCATCTGGCGGCCCAGGCCGGTGTCCGCTATTCGCTGGAAAATCCTTATGCCTATGTCCAGTCCAACCTGATGGGGCAGGTGGTGATGCTGGAAGGGGCGCGTCACCTGACCGCTCTGCGGCATTTCGTTTATGCCAGTTCGTCCTCCGTCTATGGTGGTAACGAAAAGCAGCCCTTTGCGGTGGGGGATGCGGTGGATCGGCCGGTCTCGCTTTATGCCGCCACCAAGCGGGCTGATGAGTTGATGACCCGGACCTACAGCCATCTTTATGGTTTGCCGGCCACGGGCTTGCGGTTCTTTACCGTTTACGGTCCCTGGGGCCGGCCGGATATGGCGCCGTTTCTGTTTGCCGGCGCTGTGGCGGCAGGGCGGCCGATCCGTGTTTTCAATCACGGACAGATGTGGCGCGACTTTACCTATATTGATGACATTGTTGCCGGCGTGCTGGCCGCGCTGGACCGCCCGGCCCAGCCGGCGCCGGAGCAGCCGGGCGGCGATCTGGTTCCCCATCGCCTGTATAATCTGGGAAATAACCGTCCCGAACGGCTGCTGGACTTTATCGCTGCCATAGAGGCCGCCCTGGGCCGTAAGGCTGAAATGATCATGGAGCCGATGCAGCCCGGCGATGTTCCTGCAACCTATGCCGATATTGCCGCCAGCACGGCCGATCTGGCTTATCTGCCCCAGACCAGCATGGCCGAAGGGGTTGCACGCTTCATCGCCTGGTATCGGGCCTTCTACCAGCTTGATTGACGCAGCATCTTTGCAGCCTTCCGGATGATGCGACCGGGTGCCGCATCGCCGCGGCAACGGGGGAGGAATAATATGCATATGAAATGCATATTATGGAGAGGCGGCCATGGCCAGGATCGTTCCCGAGCTGAAACACGATCATCTTGAACTGAAGCATATTCTGGAGGAGGTGCGCCGCCAGGGAATCGGCACCCAAGCCGGGCGGCAAACGCTTCTGGCGGCGCGGGATCGGTTCATCCGCCATATCCAGCGGGAGGATGAAGCCTTCTATCCCGATTATCGTCGTCTGGCCCGTCGCGACCCATTGCGGGCCGCGACGGCAGACCGGTTTGCCGAGGAGATGCACCAGCTGGGCGCAGCCATCCTCGCCTTCTTTGACAAATATAAGGATGGGGGCGAGGGGATGGCCTTCGCCATCGATTTCGGCCGGATCAGCGCCCAGCTGCAATCCCGCCTGCATAAGGAGGAGGCGATCCTCTATGCCCGCTATGAGGAGATGGCCGCCGGTGAGGCGGCCTGATCGGTCGGCGGATCAATAGAAGACAGCAAAACGGGCGACCCCGGCGGGATCGCCCGTGGCTGCGACCGGCAGGGCTGGATTACGATTCCGCGCCCATCTGCTCCTGCAGGTAATTCTGGATGCCGACCCGATCGATCAGGCCCAGCTGGGTTTCCAGCCAGTCAATATGTTCCTCGGTATCCTCCAGAATGCGGCGGAAGATTTCCTTGGACTGGTAATCGCGGATGCCCTCGCAATATTGCATCGCTTCGATCAGTTCGGTGCGGTTGCGGGTTTCAATCGCCAGATCGCCCTGGAAGCATTCCGGCACTTCCTCGCCGATCATCAGCTTGTGCAGATCCTGCAGGTTGGGCAGCCCCTCCAGGAACAGAATCCGCTCGATCAGCTGATCGGCGTGCTTCATCTCCCCGATGGATTCCTCGTAGACCTTCTTGGCCAGCCGCAGGAAACCCCAGTTCTTGATGATGCGCGCGTGCAGGAAATACTGGTTGATGGCCGTCAGCTCGTTCGTGAGGATCGTGTTGAGATGACGGATGACGGTGGGATCGCCCTTCATGGGAACCTTCATGCGGATGGTGGTGGTGGGAATGGCTATCACATCAACGGCCGGCTTGTCGCCTTGGTAAAGGGCGCTGATGTGGTCAAGAAATCATGTCTTGGCAATACTGGCACATCTTCTGCCATCTGTCGCGTGATAACGTCTTGCAACTGAAGCATAATGCAGTTGATAACTGGTTTCATTGTCGTTCTGCCGGAATCTATAGTTCAATAATGCTGATGATTGTCGTTCTCGACGTTCCGGGTTACTCTACCTGGAACGCCGATGCCGATGCTGCTGGCGATATAGGGGAGAGAAAGCGGGAATGGCGCGTCAGCTGCGATATTTTGAGGATCTGGCCCCCGGTCTGGTGCTGGAATTCGGTGACCGCCTGATCACGGCGGAGGAGATTGTGGCCTTTGCCCGTGATTATGATCCCCAGCCGTTCCATCTGGATGAGGCGGCGGGCCGGCAGACGCATTTTGGCGGGCTGGTGGCCAGCGGCTGGCAGACTTGCGGGATCATGATGCGGTTGATGGTGGATCATTATCTCTGTCCGGAAACCTCGCTGGGTTCCCCCGGCCTGGACGAATTGCGCTGGCTGCGCCCGGTGCGGCCGGGCGACCGTCTGCGGGTCCGGCTGGAAGTGCTGGAGACACGGGTATCCCGCTCCCGGCCGGAAATGGGTACCGTGCGTCAACGCACAGAGGTGCTGAACCAGAAGGATGAGGTGGTGATGACCACTATCTCCGTCGGGATGATTCGCCGCCGGGAACCTGCTCCATGATGCGGCGCTGGATGATCCAAGCGCATGATTTTCTTTCACCCGCCTGCAATCATTGGTGCAATCAGCAGCCAAGCTGGCATAATGTGCGGATAACTGGCCTGGCGGCCGATCAACAACAAGCTTTTCCGGTGCGCTCTCATCATGGCTCGTGACTTCACTGATTTCGCCCCCGGTGAATGGGTTGAGGAGCTGCAGCCCCCGCGCCGGCGCCTGCAGGTTATGGCCATCCATGCCCGTCCGGGCATCAAGGCAGCCAATGTGGAACTGGCGATTGCCGGCAATGTGGTGGACCGGTTGAGCCTGTCGATCTTCGCCCTGTCAGACGCCAACCGTTTCCGCCGCCTGCGTTGACGGGGCGCCCTTTCGACGCCCCTTGATGTATGCTTTGCCGGAAGTACTGGGTGGTCAGTTGCGGCGGCCGGTGAGAAGCCGCCGTCCCAGCCGCCACAGATAGATAGCGATCACGCCGAAGACCACGATCTTGGAAATCGGATCGACATAATCCTGCACCTGCTCATACTGGCTTTGCAGCAGATACCCTGCTGCTGTCAGCACACTGGTCCATACCAGAGAACCCAGGGTGGTCAGCGCCAGGAAACCCGGCAGTGACATGGCGGCCAGCCCGGCCGGCACGGAAATCAGCGTGCGGATGGCCGGGATAAGCCGGCCATAGAGCACGGCCTTGCGCCCATGACGGTCGAACCAGTTAAAGGCCTTCAGCACATCGGGCGGGTCCATTGTCATGATGAAACCGAATCGGTCGGCCATGCGGAACAGGCGCTCGCGCCCGAAGGCGCGGCCCAGCCAATACCAGGGCAGCGCCCCCAGAACCGATCCAGCGGTACCGAACAGCACGGCCAGCACCGGGTCCATCTTGCCCTGTGCAGCCAGAAAACCGCCCAGCGGCATGATCAGTTCTGACGGGATGGGGGGAAAAAGATTTTCCAAAAACATCAGGGCCAGCAGGCCCCAATATCCCATCTGCTCCACCAGACCCAACAATTGTTCGAACATGATCCTGCTGCCATTCTGTTTTTTCGATTGCCCGCGCTTTCTGATACGCGCAGGTGCCGTGCTGTAACCCAGGCAATTCCGCCTGTCATGGGTAAACGCCGCAACCGGCCGGGCGATGGCATGGCCGAGGAGGGGGGAGTCGAATTATGCGACGTTTGTCGCGGACGATGATGCTGTCCCTTTGATGCTCTATTCCTTTAGGGGAATTTTCGGCTATCATGGGGTTCAGAACAGTGGGGAAGTCCGGTTGCACGGCGGTACCCCCGTTTGTGCGCGGTATGTTCCCCCTATGGTCAGGGCGGTTTGGTAGGAGAGTGCGATGGTATTGTCCAGGCGGGTCGCCGAGCCCCCGAAGGCGGGAGAATGGCTGGAGGAATTGAAGGTGCCGCGTCGGCGCCTTCTTGTTCACGCTGTCCACCAACATGCAACGCGCCCGGTTCATGTCGAATTCCTGGTGGAGGGCCGCTCCAGCGACCGGCTGTCCCTGGCGTTGGAGGTTGTCCTGGATGCTACTCGCTTCCGCCGTCTTGGGCACAGTCAGAACGCAGCTTGATCCGGCCTGACCGGTCATTTTGTCAGCGCCGTACCCTGGCGGGTGCGGCGCTTTTTTTATACCAGCGCGCGAATTCATGACCGATGGTCAAGCTTTCGTGCCGCCCAATCGCTGGCGATCAGCGCCGGCAGTAAAATTGGTTAATAGGTTATTGATATTCTCTTCTTGGGAAACAAATGTTCTTTCAAATGGATCAATTTTAAGATGAAAATCGAAATTTCTGCCATGACGCAAGAGAATGGATGGCCATTTCTGTTATTGTCCCGTTAACTTGTTGATAATATTGATGCACAGCCCCTATCCCCCGGTATAGGTTTCCAGCACTGTATCCATTGACCTGAACCGTGTTTGATGCCCAATAAGGCAAGCTGGGGAAGACATAAGATGTACTTATGTTTTCCCCTTGTCATTGCAATGGGGATCATCAGGTGAAGGCAATGGTAGAAGGCTGGGGGGCGCGGCTGGTCCCGGTGATCTTGTCCGGCGGCTCGGGCACCCGGTTATGGCCGCTCTCGCGGGAGAATTATCCCAAGCAATTCCTGCGCCTGATGTCTGATCGCTCCTTGCTGCAGGAAACGGTCGTGCGTTGCCAGGAGGCTGGTTTCGCCGCCCCGATGCTGGTGGCCAGCGAGGGGCATCGCTTTGTCGTTGCGGAACAGCTGTTGGAACAGGGCGTGGAACCCCAGGCCCTGCTGCTGGAGCCGGTGGCCCGCAATACGGGGCCGGCCATCTGTGCTGCGGCCCTGCTGCTGGCGGAAACCGATCCTGACCGGTTGATGCTGGTGCTGCCGGCTGACCATGTCATTACCGATGGCGATGCCTGGGCCGAGGCGGTGCGGGCGGCGGCGCCGGCCGCTGCCGCTGGCTTGCTGATGACCTTCGGTATCCGCCCGGAACGGGCCGAAACGGGCTTCGGCTGGATCGCCGAAGGGCAGCCGCTGGACGATCTGCCGGGCGCTTTCCACATTGCCGAATTCGTGGAAAAGCCGGAACGCGCTGTGGCTGAGGCCATGCTGGCGGGGGGCCGCCATGTCTGGAATAGCGGCATGTTCCTGTTCAAGCCCTCCCAGCTGGTGGCGGAGATGGAGCGGTTTGAACCCGATCTGGTGGCCCATGTCCGGGCCGCCGTGGCCGGGCGCCGCAAGGATACCGATTTTGTGCGACTGGCGGCGGAGCCCTTTGGCGCGGCGCGGTCCATTTCCATTGATGATGCCGTCTTTGCCCGTACAAAGCTGGCCGGGGTGATGCCCTGTTCCATTGGCTGGAACGATATCGGCTCCTGGGCAGCGCTGCATGACATTGTGGAGCGGGACGAGCATGGCAATGTCGCGCTCGGCGATGCGGTGATCGAGCGGTCGGAAGGCTGCTATGTGCGCACCGACGGCGTGTTGACGGCGGTGCTGGGGGCCCGCGATCTGGTGGTGGTGGCCACCTCTGACGCCATCCTGGTGGCGGACAAGGCAGAGGTGCAGAATGTCAAGACCATCGTGCAGCGGCTGAAGAAGGCGGGGCGGTCGGAGGCGGAAAGCCGGCCGCGCCAGTACCGCCCCTGGGGGTACTTTCAGCCGCTGCAATCCGGCCACCGGTTTCAGGTGAAGCGGTTGATGGTGAAGCCGGGGGAGAAGCTCTCGCTGCAACGCCATTTCCACCGCTCCGAACATTGGATCGTCGTCAATGGCACCGCCCTGGTCACGCGGGACGGGGAACAGTTCATGGTGCGGGAGAATGAATCCGTCTATCTGCCCATAGGGTCGGTCCATCGGCTGGAAAACCCCGGCTGCATCCCGCTGAACCTGATTGAGGTCGCCGCCGGCTCCTATCTGGGTGAAGACGATATCGTCCGGCTGGAGGATGATTATGGCCGCGAGTGAGCGCCAACCCTCTATCGTGTTGTGCCGGAGCTGCTGAGCCAATCATGCAGAACCGTCGCCGCACGCTTGCCCTGGATAGTGAAATCGGTGTCCGTCGGGCCACCGATATCGGGGGTGCTGAACCAGCGCCAGATCAACACGTCGCGAAAGCCGCGCTGATCCAGGGCGGCCAGCCAGTGCGCCAGCGCCTCGGCCTGCACCTGCTCATCCGGCTGGGCCTCCCGCTCCTCCGCACTCTCCCAGGGTTTGGCCTGGGCACCGGTGGCAGAACGCAGGCCCAGCTCAGCAATCCACAGCGGTTTGCCGATCCGGTCACGCCATTTGACCAGTTCATCGGCGTTACCGGTCACGGCTTCGCTGATATTGGCCGGGTTTTCCCCCAGGGGGGCGTACAGGCTGACGGCGGCCACATCCAGCAGATCCCAGAAGGGGACGCGCAGCACCTCCCCATCCCAATGGGCGACATAGGTCAGCAGCCCCTGATAATGCCGGCGGACGCGGGCGATCATCTCCCGCCATTCCGGCCGGTGGCTGGTGCCGCGCAGTTCGGTGCCGATGGCGAAGCCCTCCGCCCCCTCGGCGGCGGCCAGCTGCGCCAGGGTCTCCAGCCCGCTGCCATAGCCGCTGAACCAGCGCTCCCAGGCGCCCTCACCGGTGGGATTGACGGCGCCGGCCCAGGTCTGCGGCACCCAGACATGGGGTTTCAGCAGCACTTTCAACCCCAGCCCGCGCGCCTGGCGGATGCCGGCGCGCAGCTCTTCCAGCGGGATGTCGCTGCCCAGCGCAATGTCGGCGCTTTCTGGCTTGGCCTGCCAGAAGAAACAGACCAGCGCCACGGCATCGGCCCCCAGCGCCTTCAGCATCGCCAGCGACTGGCCACAGGCGGCACTGCCCAAGGGCGCTTCCGGTGTGCGCGTCAGGTTGACGCCGCGCCAGGGCCCCGCCTGCCGGGCAGCACCCGCCGGCCAGCAGCCCGGCAGGGCCAGCATCAGGGGCAGGGCCAGGAAATGCCGCCGCACGATCATCAACCCTTCTCCTTTTCCTCAATCATGCCGACTGTCCCCGCCCTTTACAGGAACTTTTCCATGAAGACCATGTTGCAGACTGTCCTTCTGGCCACTGTCGCCATGGCCTTCCCCCTGGCTGCCGATGCGGCGGCTAAGAAACCGGCAGCGGTGGCAAAGCCCAAGACGGAGGCGGCCCCGGCCGCACCCGTGGCGCCGCCTACCCCCGCCCCTGCGGCTTTGGCCAAGGCACCGCGCCTGCTGGACCGGCAGGTGACGCTGGCGGAACTGGGCTTTACCGAGGGGCTGAGCTTCAACGGCTTTTCCGGTCAGCGCGACCTGTTCTTCCCCGTGCCGGACGGTGTACCGGTCAGCGGGCTGCGGCTGGAAGGGGTGCTGGACAGCGCCATTCCCGGCCCGATCCGCGCGGCGGCCCAGATCGCCATTGATGGCCGCCCGCGCTGGAGCGGGGTGCTGGGCACCGCCGCTGTGCCGCTGGCGCTGGACGTGGCGCGGACGGGGCAGGGTCAGGATTATGTCCGGGTCGGCTTCACCTATGGTGCGGCCTGGACCGATGATCGTTGCGCCGATCAGCGTCTGCCCGGCGGCTATGTCACCCTGGCGCCGGAAACGGCGCTGCATTACAGCTACGATCCGGCTTCCATCACCAGCCTGCGCGCCGCCATGGCGGTGTTGCCCCGCCATGTCCGCATCGCCCTGTCGGCGGCACCGCTGAGCCGGGACCATTACGAAGCGGCCCTGGTGCTGGCCGCAGAACTGGGCCGTCAGGGCCACAAGGTCAGCTTCCTGCGGCTGCCCGCCAGCCTGCCGGCGGAACCGGAACAGGCCCCGGCAGAAATCATCATCGCGCCCGCCGCCGAACTGGCGGCGCTGAAGGGGGACGGCAGCGGGACGGCCCGCCTGCTGCGCAATGGCCGCTTCCCCCTGGTGGTACTGACCGACGGGGCCAATGCGCAGACGGCGCTGTATCTGGCGTCCGACTGGCGGGCTTTGGCGGGGGGCGCGCAGGTCACACCGCGTGCCAGCCAGCCGGCGGTGAAACCCGATCCCGACGCCATCGCCTTTACCCGGCTGGGGCTGGGCCAGGGCGTGCAGGAGGTGGTCGACCGGGGCGAATGGCAGCTGCGGCTGGATTATGCCATGGTGCCCAAGGGCAAGCGCCCGGCCGCCCTGCGGGTTGAGCTGGCGCCCGGTGCTGCCATGACCAGCCAGCCGCAGCTGGCCCATATTTTCGTCAATGACCTGCTGCTGCGCTCGGTGACGCTGGATGGCGGCGCCCAGGCCCGCGCCCTGACGGTGCCGCTGCCCGACGGGCTGCTGGGCCGCAGCAATGCCATCCGTGTGGTGCTGCAGCGCCAGCCGGTCGCCGGCAATTGCAAGGATGCGCCCCTGGCCTCCCCGGCGCAGCTGCTGCCGGGCAGTGCCGTGGAACTGGTGGCCGACAAGGCAGACCCGGCTGATTTCTACGCCCTGGGTTCCGCCTTTGCCGAGGGGCTGATGGTGGTGGTACCACAGGCGGCCCTGGCCGACCCCGCCAATTCCCTGGCCCTGGCGGTGAAGGCGCTGAACGGCCTGTCCCCCAGCAGCCAGGGTCTGCAGGTGGTCCTGGATGAGGGCAAGGCGCCGACGCGGCCCTTCCTGCTGCTGCCCGGCAGCAAACTGCCCGCCGGCATTGATCTGCCGGTGGCGATGGAGGAAGGGTTCGTCAAGGTGGTGGACCGGCAGAAGCGCCTGTTGCTGGATGTCTCCGGCACGCCCGGCCTGCTGGTGGCCCAGCTGGCCACGGCCGGCGGGCAGCCGGGCCTGGTGCTGCAATCGGGTGGCAGCGGGCCGATCCCGGTGCCGGCCGCCCTGGCGCTGGATAAGGGCAATGTCGCCTTCGCCGATGCCAGCGGCCTGCTGATGAGCCTGGATACGCTGCGCGAACGCGCGGTGCGGGTGGAGGTGGGCGAGGCATCGGCCTGGGCCGACTGGGTGGACCGTTTCCGCATCCTGCTGGTGGCTGGCGTCTGGGTGGCGCTGACCGCCGCCGTGGCCGGCATCGCCGCCCGCTGGTATCGCAGCCGTTCCAAGCCCAAGGCCTGAGCGGGGTTGATGGGATGAACAGCTTCTCCTCCCCACCCATCGGTGAATTGCTGATTGCCAACGGCCTGCTCCGGCTGGATCAGCTGGAGCGTGCGCTGGAACTGCAGCGGCAATGGAACGTGCGCTTCGGCGATATCGTCATTTCCCAGGGCATGGTGAAGCCACGCGATTTTTACCGCACCCTGGCCGACCGGTTCGGGCTGGCCTTCATGGATCTGATGGAGGCGCGGCCTGACCCGACTCTGGCGCGGGCAGAACATATGGATGATTATGCCCGCCTGCTGCTGCTGCCCTGGCGGCGGCAGGGTGGGCAGGTGATTGTCGCCACCGCTGATCCGGGGCCGGAGGCGCTGCTGTTCGCGCGCCGGCATTTTGGGCCGGATGTCTGGATGGTCGTCACCTCCAAGTTCGACATCCTCTGGACCCTGCAGCGCACCTTTGAAAAGGAATATAGCCACAAGGCCGTGTTCGGGCTGGCCGACATGGACCCGGAAAGCTCCGCCAAGCAGGTGGTGACGCCGCAGCAGGGACTGTTTTTATATCTCTGCCTTACCGTGCTGCTGGCCGGCTTTGCCTTTGCCCCGGTGGGCACGCTGATCGCCTTCAATCTGGTGATGGCGGTCTTCTATCTGGGCAATTTCGTGCTGAAATCGGTGCTGGTGGCCTTTGGGGCCAATGCCCGCGTCGTGGACCGCAAGGTGACCGACGCGGAGGTAAAGGCGCTGAAGGATGATGACCTGCCGGTCTTCACCGTGCTGGTGCCGATGTATAAGGAACCGGAGGTACTGCCCATCCTTGCCGCCGCGCTGCGGCGGCTGGATTATCCGATGGCCAAGCTGGATATCAAGCTGGTGCTGGAGGCGGGAGACCGCGAAACCATTGATGCGGCCAAGGCCCTGGGTCTGGAAGGCTCCTTCGAGATTATCCGCGTCCCGGCCTCCAAGCCGCAGACCAAGCCCAAGGCCTGCAACTATGCCATCAATTTTGCCCGGGGCGATTATCTGGTGATCTTCGATGCCGAAGATCAGCCGGAACCGGATCAGCTGAAGAAAGTGGTCATCGCCTTTGAAAAGGCCGGGCCGCAGGTTGCCTGCATCCAGTGCCGCCTGAATTATTTCAATGCGGAGGAGAACTGGCTGACCCGGATGTTCACGCTCGATTACTCGCTCTGGTTTGATTACATGCTGCCGGGGCTGGAACGGCTGCGTATTCCCATTCCGCTGGGCGGTACGTCGAACCATTTCCGGATGGATGTGCTGCGCAAGCTCCATTCCTGGGATCCGTTCAATGTGACGGAGGATGCCGATCTGGGCGTGCGGCTGACGCAGAAGGGCTATCGGGTGGCCGTCTGCAACTCCACCACGTTTGAGGAAGCCAACGTCTCCATCCCCAACTGGATCCGGCAGCGTTCGCGCTGGATCAAGGGCTATATGCAGACCTATCTGGTGCATATGCGCCATCCCTGGCGCCTCTACCGCTCGGTGGGGGCGGGGGGGTTCTGGGGCTTTCAGTTCTTTGTCGGCGGCACCATGCTGTCGGGCATCCTCAACCCGATCTTCTGGGGCTTCTACCTGTTCTGGCTGCTGTTTGGCGGCGCCTTCCTGGATCAGCTGTTCCCGACGGCGCTGTTATACCTGTCGCTGTTCAACCTGCTGGCCGGCAATGGTCTGTTCACCTATCTGTCGATCATCGCCCCGGTGAAGCGGGGCTGGATGAATCTGGCGCCCTGGGGGCTGACGGTGGCGGGCTATTGGGCGCTGATGTCGGTGGCGGCCTATAAGGCGCTGTGGCAGCTGGTGCGCAACCCCTTCTATTGGGAAAAGACCCAGCACGGCCTCTCCGCTGTGACCAAGCAGGAGGTGGCCAAGGCGATGGCCAGCATGAACCAGTGACGGCCATGGATGCGCAAGCGCGCCCGCGGCGCGTGGGGGGAGAGGCGGCAGCGGTCCGCCACCCGGCCTCCACCCTGTCCTTCTATCTCCTCTGGTTTGTGGCCGGGCTGCTGCTCTGCGGCCTGCTGACGATGCGCGTGCTGGATAATGGCTATCTGGCGGATATCGGCATTGACCGCTGGCGCACCGCCCTGGTGGCCGCCTCTGATGCCAGCGCCTTCCGGGAGCTGTTTGCCATCAGCTTTCCGCCGCTGGCCCTGTCCACCGATCTGCTGGCTGGCCTGCTGCCGGGAACGGCGGGGGTGCCCTTGCCCTTGCTGGTCAATGTGCTGGTGGGGGCGGCCATGGCGGCACTGTGGGCCGGGCTGCTGCAGGGGGCGGGTTACGGCCGGTTTCCTGCCGGCCTGCTCGCGCTCATCCTGCTGGCCCAGCCGTCCTTGCAGCAGGCCATTGCCGGGGGCAGCGGGGGGCCGCTGGGGGTGTTGGCTTTCAGCCTGCTGGTGCCGGCGGCCATCCGGATGCGCCATAGCGGGGATGTCAACGCCATGGCCCTGGTGGGCGTGGCGCTGGCGCTGATGCTGTTCTCCTCGGCCTCCGGGGCGTATCTGGTGCTGGCCTTATTGCCCTTCATGGTGGTGCTGGCCCCGCCGGGTCTGATTTCCCGGTCGCCGGTCGGGGTGCTGCTGGTGCTGCTGTTTCCGGGCTGTTTCACCCTGCTCGGCTATCTCTATGTCAATTGGATATTTGGCGGCTCGGCCCTGGCCTTCGCCGCCGGGGTGGATGCGGTGATCCGGGGGGCGGCGGCCAATATGGGGGCACATCCCTGGCTGCTGGGCGGGGGGCATACGCTGCCGGGCTCCCTGCTGGTAGGCGCCTTGATGGCGCTGCTGGGCTTGCCGCTGCTGCCGGCGGCGCTGGGCCGGGTGGTGGACCGGCAGGCCCGCTTCACCTTGCTGATGCTGGCGCTGGCGGTGCTGGCGGCGATCGCTATCGGCTCCCTGACCCGCTATCTGGACCATCCGTCCCGCCTGCTGGCCTATCTGGTGCCGCTTGGTGTCATGGCGCTGGTGGCCGCGCGGCCGGCCCGGCTGTCAGCGCCGGTGGCGTTGCTGCTGGCGCTGATCAGCCTGGCCGGTGGCTGGCTGGTGCAGGGCTATCAGCCGGCACCGGTCGCCACCGCCTGGCGGCTGGCCCTGGCGGGGCAGCCGGTGGCAGAAGCGCAGACGATGGATGATGCCGCCTTTGGCCGCCTGCTGCGGGATACCCATGATATCGCGCTTGATGCAGATGTTTCGGGTATGCTGGTGCCGGCGCGGGGTGGGGCGGATGGTCTGGTGCTGACCAGCACAGACCGGCTTAAAGCCGACATGATTGCCGGATATATTTCAACAGCCTATGTGGCGCTGCAGGATCCTGCCAGCCCACGTGGGATGCGGGATCGGATCAGCCGGGCCTTTCCCACCTTGTGGCGGGATGGGCCGGCTGGCGGTACCCTGGTGATCACGCAGGGGAATTGGCGTCTGTGGCGGATGCCGGATCAATCACAAGCCGGCAGAAACGGTGAGAGCGGGCGGGGGCAGGTGCCATGATTTTGATCATCGACGATGTGCCCGAAGTGCGGATGCTGCTGGGCCATATGCTGCGCGCCGGCAATCTGTCGGTGCTGGAGGCGGCCTCGGCCGAAGAAGCCTACCGCATCCTGGATGTGGAACGCCGTAACGGTCCTCCCCCCCTGGTAAGCGCCATCCTGATGGATGTGGAATTGCCGGGTCAGGATGGGATTGAAGCGGTCTGCCGGATCAAATCCAACCCGCGTCTGGCCGAAATCCCCGTCATCGTTGTCTCGGGGCGTGAGGATGAGGCCTGTCTGGTCAATGCCTTCATGGCCGGGGCCATTGATTATGTCACCAAGCCGGTGACCCAGGTACAATTGCTGACCCGGGTGCGCGGGGCGCTGCGGCTGGCCCTGGAATCAGAACGCCGGCGGGAGCGGGAGGCGGCACTGGCGGAGGCCAATGCCGCCCTGCGCCGGGACAAGCCAAGCCTGACCGGGATCGATCCCGGCACCGGCCTGCCCGACCTGTCCGCCCTGCCGGCCCTGCTCTCCGGGCGGCTGGCCGCCGATCTCTGGCTGTTCAGCGGGGAGATTGATGGCTGGACCAACCTGTCGGTGGCGGCGGGGGAGACGGGGGCGGCCCTGGTCAAACGCCAGGTGTTGACCCTGCTGGGCGCGGTGCCCGGCCGGGTGGGTGACCAGATGCTGGTGCTGCCCGACGGGGCCTTTGCCCTGCTGGCTCGCCGGCCGACGGCGAAGGAAGCGCTGCTGCTGGCCGATACGCTGTGCCGCGCCATCTATGATGCGACGATCCCGCACCCGCGCTCTTCCGGCTGGCCCTGCATCACGCTCAGCATCGGCTGTGCCCGTGGGGATGGGCTGGAGGCGCGCGCCCAGGCGGCGCGGGAACAAGCAAAGCTGGATGGCGGGAACCGCGCCGTGGCGGATGATGTTCCGTCCGCCGGGATGATGTGAGGATATGCGGGTGACCGGTGTGATGAAGCGTCTTGTCCTTTTGTCCGTGCTGCTGCTGGGCCTTGTCCTGTTTCCGCAGCAGGGGCTGGCGGGGGCCTGGCCCCAGGCGGAAGGGACCGGCCAGATCATCACCAGCCTGGCCACCTCCACGTCCGATACCGGCTTCGACGGCCGCAATAATGGCCGCAGCCTGGAGTTCAGCAAATGGGAGTTTTCCTCGCTGGCCAGCTGGGGCGTGGTGAGGGATGCCAGCCTGTTTGTCAAACCCACCTTGCAGCGCCTGTCGGCGGATCGCAGCGGCGGCGGTGCCGATCACACCTTTGGCGTGACCGATACCGAGGTAGGCGGCACCTTTGCCGTCTGGCGTGGAAAGGACAGCATCATTTCCCTGCAGCCGATGGCGCGGCTGCCCTTCTTCTATAACCCGGACCGGAACCCGGCGCTGGGCTCCGGCCACCTGGATCTGGAAATCCGCGCCCTCTATGGCACCAACCTGACGGTGGCGGGGCTGCCGGCCTTTTTCGATGGGCAGGTGGCCTGGCGGGAACGAACCGGCCCGCCGGCCAATGAGGTCAGTTTGGACCTGACCCTGGGCCTGCGCGCCGATAGCGATCTGCAGGTGCTGCTGCAATCCTTCAATACAGTGAGCACCGGCGATGCCGGCCCCGGCTATGGGGAGTTCCGTCGGCATAAGCTGCAGGTTTCCGCCGTTTACCAGTTAACGGACGACCTCTCGCTGCAGGTCGGCGTCAATCAGGCCGTGGCCGGCCATAATGATGGCAATGAGCGGGGGGTGATGGCCGCCCTGTGGATGAAAGTCTGATTCATACAAACCCGCCTAAAGGTCAACCTTTAGGCGGGTTGGAGGCCGGCGACCGCCGGCCCGCCGCACGTGCGGCGTAAGCCAAGGGTGCCTTATGCGCCCGCCCGGCGTCTGAGGGAACACGAAATCTCCCTGGATCGGTCACGATCAAGGGAGATTGGTATTACTTTGCCAGAGCAGCGGTCAGTTCCGGAACGATCTTGAACAGATCGCCGACCAGACCGTAATCGGCCACCTGGAACATCGGCGCTTCTTCATCCTTGTTGATGGCAACGATGACCTTGCTGTCCTTCATGCCGGCCAGATGCTGGATGGCGCCGGAGATACCGACGGCGATATACAGTTCCGGCGCCACGATCTTGCCGGTCTGGCCGACCTGATAATCGTTGGGCACGAAACCGGCATCCACCGCCGCACGGCTGGCCCCCACGGCCGCCCCCAGCTTGTCGGCCAGCGCGTCCAGCAGCGGGAAATTCTCGCCCGACTGCATCCCACGACCGCCCGAGACAATCACCCGCGCTGCCGTCAGTTCCGGCCGTTCCGACTTGGTCAGTTCGGCCCCGACAAAGCTGGACAGGCCGGCATCGCCCGTGGCGGCCAGGGCCTCCACCGCACCGGCACCGCCCGTTTCGGCGGCTGCCTCAAACGCCGTGCCGCGCACGGTGATCACCTTGATGGCGTCGGCCGACTTCACCGTGGCAATGGCATTGCCGGCATAGATCGGGCGTTCGAACGTGTCGGGCGACACCACGCCGCTGATCTCGCTGATCTGCTGCACATCCAGCAGGGCCGCCACGCGCGGGGCCAGATTCTTGCCAAAGGTGGTGGCCGGGAACAGCACATGGCCGTAACCACCGGCCTTCACGGCCGCCACCACCAGCGGGGCGAAATTCTCGGCCAGCGGCTGGGCATATTCGGCACTGTCGGCGACCAGCGCCTTGGCCACACCGGCGGCCTGGGCGGCGGCCGCACCGGCATCGGCCACGCCCTGGCCGGCCACCAGCACATGGGTTTCCCCGCCAATCTTCGCCGCCGCCCCCAGGCTGGTCAGCGTCGGCTTCTTCACAGCGCCGCTCGTGGGTTCGGCGATTACCAGAATGCTCATGATGGGTGTCTCCTCAATCGGGGGAGCGGCTTTGCGGGGGGCTGACAGCAACGGCTGAGGTCTGTCACCACGCTTTCATCTCTCTCAACCGTCACCCCGGCGCAGGCCGGGGTCCAGGGGCCACAGGCGCTGTGCTCTACGAACCTGGACCCCGGCCTGCGCCGGGGTGACGGGAGAGATTTTGGCAAACGTGGTGGCAAACCTTGTAGCCAGCCAGAAAACAACCGCCCACAAAGCCGTCAGGCGTTACAGCAGGCTCAGATCACGCGCGCTTCGTCGCGCAGTTTGGCAACCAGCTCGTCCACGCTGGCGACCTTGATGCCGCCCTTGCGCTTGGGCGGTTCGGTCACTTTCAGCGTGGTCAGGCGCGGGGTGATATCCACGCCCAGCGCGTCCGGCGCCAGCACCTCGATCGGCTTCTTCTTCGCCTTCATGATGTTGGGCAGGGAGGCATAGCGCGGCTCGTTCAGGCGCAGGTCGGTGGTCACCACCGCCGGCAGCTTCAGTTCCACCGTCTCCAGCCCGCCATCAATCTCACGCGTGACCGCCACCTTGCCATCCGCCGGGGCGACCTTGGAGGCAAACGTGCCCTGGCCCCAGCCCAGCAGCGCTGCCAGCGCCTGACCGGTCTGGTTGGCGTCATCGTCGATGGCCTGCTTGCCCAGGATCACCAGATCGGGCGCTTCCTTGGCCACCACGGCCTTCAGCAGCTTGGCGACGGCCAGCGGCTGCACCTCTGCGTCGGTCTGTACCAGGATGCCGCGATCACCGCCCATGGCCAGACCGGTGCGGATCGTCTCCTGCGCGCCCGCCGGGCCGATGGAGACAACCACGATCTCCGTCGCCTTGCCAGCTTCCTTCAGACGAACCGCCTCTTCAACCGCGATCTCGTCAAACGGGTTCATCGACATCTTCACATTCGCAAGCTCGACACCGCTCTCGTCGGGCTTCACGCGGACCTTCACGTTGTAATCAACAACGCGCTTTACGGCGACCAGGAGTTTCATGGGGATGTCTCTCAGGCTTTCATCAAAGATTGCGGGCAATCACCAGGCGCTGAATATCGCTGGTGCCCTCGTAAATCTGGCAGACGCGGACATCGCGATAGATGCGTTCCACCGGGAAATCATTGACATAGCCATAGCCGCCAAAGGTCTGGATGGCGTCGGAACAGACGCGCTCCGCCATTTCAGAGGCGAACAGCTTGGCCATCGACGCCTCTTTCAGGCAGGGCTGACCGGCCCCGCGCAGGCTGGCGGCGTGCAGCACCAGTTGGCGCGCCGCCTCAATCCGGGTGGCCATGTCGGCCAGCCGGAAGGCAACCGCCTGATGTTCGATGATGGGCACGCCCATGGAAACCCGGTCGCGGGCGTAATCGCGCGCCGCCTCAAACGCGGCCTGGGCCATGCCGACCGATTGCGCGGCGATGCCGATGCGCCCGCCTTCCAGATTGGCCAGCGCGATGCGGTACCCCTGGCCCGGTTCACCCAGCATCAGGTCTGCCGGCACCCGCACATCCTCCAGCACGATCTGCGCCGTGTCGGAACAGCGCTGGCCCAGCTTATCCTCCAGCCGCGCCACCTGATAGCCCGGTGTATCGGTCGGCACCAGGAAGGCGGAAATCCCCTTCTTGCCCGCCGCCGGGTCAGTGACTGCAAACACCAGCGCCACGCCGGCATGCTGGCCATTGGTGATGAATTGCTTGGCCCCGTTCAGCACATAATGGTCGCCATCGCGCACCGCGCGGGTTTTCAGGGCCGATGCATCGGAGCCCGCCTGCGGTTCGGTCAGGCAGAAGGCCCCCAGCATCCGACCCGCCGCCATCGGGCGCAGGAAGCGTTCCTTCTGCGCCATGGTGCCGAATTTCAGGATCGGCGCACAGCCGACTGAATTATGCACGCTCATGATGGTGGAGATGGCGCCATCGCCGGCGGCGATTTCCTCAATCGCCAGGGCATAGGCGATGGCATCCGCCCCGGCCCCGCCCCATTCCTCCGGCACCACCATGCCCAGCAGGCCCAGTTCCCCCATCTCCGCCAGTTCGGCGGCGGGGAAGGCACCGGTACGGTCGCGTTCCGCCGCCCCAGGGGCCAGCCGTTCGCGGGCGAACTGGCGCGCCATCTCGCGCACCATCGCCTGTTCTTCCGTCAGGATCATCGGATCAGCCCATCCGTTCCACGGCCATGGCCGTGGCTTCGCCACCGCCGATACAGAGCGAGGCCACACCGCGCCGCAGGTCGTAGCGCTGCAGGGCGGCCAGCAGCGTCACCAGGATGCGGGCACCCGATGCGCCAATCGGGTGCCCCAGGGCGCAGGCCCCGCCATGCACATTCACCTTGTCATGGGGCAGGTCCAGGTCGCGCATCGCCGCCATGGCGACGACGGCGAACGCCTCGTTGATCTCAAACAGGTCAACATCGCCGGCCTGCCAGCCGGTCTTGGCGAACAGCTTCTGCATCGCCCCCACCGGGGCGGTGGTGAACCAGGCCGGGGCCTGGGCATGGCTGGCATGGCCGACAATGCGGGCCAGCGGGGTGATGCCGCGCTTTTCCGCCTCCGACGCCCGCATCAGTACCAGGGCGGCGGCCCCATCGCTGATGGAACTGCTATGGGCTGCCGTCACCGTGCCATCCTTGCGAAAGGCCGGCTTCAGGGTGGGGATCTTGTCCGGGCGGCCCTTGCCGGGCTGTTCATCCTTGTCCACCAGCACCTCGCCGGAACGAGTTTTCACCGTGACCCCGGTGATTTCGCCAGCGAACTTGCCCTCATCCACCGCCGCCTTGGCGCGGCGCAGGCTTTCCAGCGCGTAATCATCCTGCATCTGGCGGGTGAACTGGTAATGGCTGGCCGTATCCTCGGCAAAGGTGCCCATGGCGCGGCCCCGGTCATAGGCATCTTCCAGCCCGTCCAGCGCCATATGATCGTACATGGTTGCGTGGCCGTAACGATAACCGCCGCGTGCCCGGTCCAGCAGATAGGGGGCATTGGACATGCTCTCCATCCCCGCCGCGATGCCAATATCGATGCTGCCGGCCAGGATGCCATCATGGATGGCCATGGTGGCCTTCATGCCGCTGCCGCACATCTTGTTCAGTGTGGTGCAGGGGACGGATTGCGGCAGGCCGGCACCCAAGGCGGCTTGGCGGCCCGGTGCCTGGCCCTGGCCGGCCTGCAAGACGTTGCCCATGACCACCTCTCCCACCGCATCGCCGGACAGGCCGGAGCGTGCCAGGGCGGCGCTGATGGCGGCCGCCCCCAGCTGGGCGGCGGTCAGAGCGGACAGGTCGCCCATCATGCCGCCCATGGCGGTACGGGCGGCGGCGGCAATGACAATGGGATCGGTGGCCATGGGGGGCGTTTCCTCTACCGGATGTGGGGCGCGTTCAGGCGGCACCCCTTTGGCGGCAAGTCTAGACATGATCGAACCGCTCGGGTAGAGCCGAAACGATCATTCAATGTGATCGTTTTTGTCATCCACGCAGGAAGCCCACCGCCATGGATAAGGATAGCGTCTCCATCCATTTCGTGCGGGGCATTGCCGATTGTGCCACCGCCAAGGGGCTGGCGGTGGCACCGTTGCTGCGCAAGGCTGGGATTGATCCCGCATGGCTGGCCGATCCAGCCGTGCGGGTGCCGGTATCGGCCTATGGCATCCTGCTGCGGGAGGTGGCGCAACTGCTGGATGATGAGTTTTTCGGCATGGATCGCCGCCGGATGAAGCTGGGCAGTTTCAGTATGCTCTGCTTGCTGGCGGTGGGGGCCCGCAATCTGGGCCGCGCCTTGCAGCGGCTGACCCATGGCTATCGCGCCTTATTCGATGATGTGCATGTGGCGCTATGCCATGGCGATGGCACGGCCTGGCTGGAGGTGCGGCCGCTGGACCCGGCGCGGCCGCTGCCGATCTTCGCCTATGAAACCCTGCTGGTTTATATCCATGGCGTGGCCTGCTGGCTGGTGCGCCAGCGTATCCCCATCCTGGCGGCGGATTTCGCCTATGGTGAGCCGCCGCAGGTGGATGAATATTTCCTGCTCTACAGCTCCACCCTGCGCTTCAACCAGCCAGCGACCCGGCTGCGCTTTGATGCCAAACTGCTCTCCCTGCCGGTGCAGCAGGATGAACGCTCGGCCCGCAGCTTCCTCAACCAGGCGCCGGACAGTTTTCTGGTGAAATATAAAAACCCGGACAGCTACAGCCAACGGGTGCGCAGCCTGCTTCGCCAGTGCCCGCCGACGGACTGGCCGGATTTTGAGAGGGTGGCGCAGCAGCTGCGCTGCTCCCCCGCCACTTTGCGGCGGGGCCTGCGGCAGGAGGGGCGGCCTTTCCAGGATATGAAAGATAAGCTGCGCCAGGAATTGGCCATGGCCGCCCTGGCTGACCCCGCCCAGTCCATCGCCGAGGTTGCTGCCATGCTGGGCTTTGCCGAACCCAGCGCCTTCCAGCGGGCCTTTCGCAAATGGACCGGGCTGGCGCCGGGGGCGTGGCGGGCGCAGCAGCGCCCCTGATGACGGTCAGTGGCGGTGCCGGCCACCCTGGGAGATGCTGAAATCGATGGGAATGACCATTTCCATCGGGTCGGGCAATTCCGCCGGCAGGGGCGGCAGGGCACTGACGCGGCCGAACAAGGCCACCGCCTCCTCATCCAGCAGCGGGAAGCCGCTGGAGCGTTCCAGCTTGACGCTCAGGATATTGCCGGCCCGGTTCATCACGAAACGGACAAAGGCCACCCCTTCCTGACGCTGCTTGCGGGCGGCCAGCGGATATTGCTTGGCCCGCTGCAAGGTCATCACCAGGGTGGCGGCATAATCCGGCGGCGGGCCGGCGACGGTCTTCACGGGCGGGGGCGGCGGCACCGGCGGCCCCTGTACCGTTTCCACCGGCGGCTGCGGGGTGGCGGCCATGGGGCGGGCATTGGGGGGCACCACCACCGGGACCGGAATCACGGGCATGGCCAGTTGCGGGGCCGGTGGCGGCGTCATCTGCAGGGTGGGCGGTGGCGGCGGGGGGGGGGGGGGGGGCGGCTCAACCACCTCCTCCACCAGGGAGACATGCAGGGGCTCTTCCGGCAGGAACGGCACTTCCCGGTGCTGCATGACGATCAGGCTGCCCACCGCTAGATGCAGGGCCACCACACAGGCGACGGAAAACATCCGCGAGGAAAGCGGCCCGGCCGACAGCCGGGCAGCCCCCGATCCATGCGTTGGCGAACTGTCGGGGAAATAGAACCCCGCCATCGTCTGATCCGCCATTATTCCGCCCCCAAACCAAGAGTCACTAATAATTACTCTTAGTATCATGACACGAAGCGGCTGTTTAGTCTGCCCCGCTCATGGGTGGCATTCCGTCGCTGCCCGCAGAATGGCCAGCTGGTAGGTGATCTGCACCGGTCCCGCCGCTTCCAGCGCCCGCATGGCCCGGCGTAACCGGACCGCATCCAGCCGGCGGGCAGCAAAACCGGCGCCGATATCGCGCAAGCCCAGCAGGAAATGCCGCGAATCGGGATGGGTTTCCACCAGCGCCCGGCTGCTGACGGTAAGGCCGGGCAGCCAACCGCGCATGGCGGACAATGACGGATAGGAAAGCCCCACCGGCCCGGCCCCCGCCGCCGTCAGGGCGGCCTGCCATTCCCGGAAGGTGCCATCGGCTAGCGTGGCCACCAGCAGCCGCCCGCCGGGGCGCAGCAGCCGGCGCCAGGTCGCCAAGGAAGCCGCCGGATCGGCGAACCATTGCAGAGCCAGGCTGGAACAGACCAGATCGACGCTGCCGGGGGCCACGGCCGGGGCCTCCCCATCCATGGCGGCGAAGCGCAGGCGCAGATCATCGCCGCAGGCGATGCGGCAACGGGTGGCCATGGCGGGGGAAAGGTCGCTGGCCAGCCATTGGCCGATATCGGGCAACAGTGGCAAGGCCCGGCGCGTCAGCAGCCCGGTACCGCAGCCAATTTCCAGCACCCGCGCCCCGGCGGGCAGGTCCAGGCCGGGCAACAGCGCCGCCAGCTCTCCCGCCACCTGGGCCTGGATACGGGCATTGGCGTCATAGGAGGCGGCGGCGCGGCCAAACTGCCGCGCCACGGCGCGCTTGTCGGCCGGGCTCAGCATGAAGCGGCGAAATTCAGGGCAGCGGCAGCACAGGCCCGTGCCGCCGTCAGGGGCAGGGCGTGCCCGCCCGGCAGCCATTCCACCCGGTTGGGGAAGCAAGCTTCGCTATGCGCTTGTGTGACAATTGGGTCATCCAGCCCGGCCAGCGCATGGAAAAGCGGGGGCAGGGGGGCTGCGCGGTGGTCGATCTCCGCCAGCCATTGCAGCCCCTGGCCCAGCCGGTCGTTGTCCGCCGCCCCGCTGGGCAGGGGCAGGCCGGCGCGGGCGGTGAAATCCGCCAGCACGGCGGCGGGATCGGCGGCAAAGCGGCGGCGCATCTGCGCCAGCAGGCGGGGCGGGGTGCCGGCGGGGAAATCCGCCTGGGCCGTGAAGCGGCTGAAGCCATTGATTGCCAGCAACCCCGCCAACCCACCCCGCCCCAGCAACAGGGCCACCCCCAGCGAATGACCGATGCCGATGACGGGCCGGCCGGGGGGCAGCACGGGTTCATCGGCCGCGCCGAAATAGCCCTGATCCCAGTGCCGGATATCCTCTGCCGGAATGCCGGCATCCTGCAGATGGCCCACCAAAGCCGTCCAGATGCCGGGGGCCCCAGCCCAGCCATGGGCCAGCAGGAAAAGGGGGTTGCTCACCGGTACGGCTCCACTGCCATTTTCCATCGGGCTCCCCCACCTTGACCGTCACCCCGGCGCAGGCCGGGGTCCAGGGGCCACAGGCGCCTCGCTCTACGAATCTGGACCCCGGCCTGCGCCGGGGTGACGGTAGAGAGGTGGAAGCCTTTGCGCCCCACATGCCCCATCCCCTTGCCATTATTCATCCCAGCGGTCCCCTGGGCAGGGCGGCGATGGCGGCCAGCAGGCCGGCAATGTCGGCATCCGACAGGGCGCTGGACAGGCTGATACGCAGGCGGGCGGTGCAGGGTGGCACGGTGGGCGGGCGGATGGCCACCACCAGATATCCCGCCTGTTCCAGCTTTGTCGCCAATTCCAGTGCCGCCGCATCGTCGCCGGCCACCAGGGGAATGATCTGGGTGCTGCTGTCCAGCACATCATAGCCGGCGGCGCGGACTGCGGCGCGCACCTGTTCGCCCATCCGGGCCAGCCGAACCCGCGCGCCCTCCAGCGTTGGCATCAGGTCCAGGGCCGCATCCAGTGCCCCCAGCACGGCGGGCGGCAGAGCGGTGGTATAGATGAAACCGCCACAGCGGTTGATCAGGTAATCAATCAAGTGGCGCGAGCCGGCGACATAGGCGCCGAACCCGCCGAACGCCTTGCCGAACGTGCCCATGGTGATGGCGACCCGGCCCGGTAAGCCCGCCGACAGCCCGCGCCCACCTGGCCCCAGCACGCCCACGGCATGGGCCTCGTCCAGGTAAAGCGGGGCGCCGAACCGGTCGCACAAATCCAGCAGGGCCGGCAGGTCGCAGCGGTCACCATCCATGGAGAAGACGGATTCCGTCACCACCAACGGCGGGGCTGCCCCGTTTCGTTCCCGCAACAAACTTTCCAGATGCGACAGGTCATTATGGCGGAAACGCTTGGCTTTCAATCCGGCAGCGAAACTACCCTGGATCAGGCTGGCATGGGCCAGCCGGTCCACCAGCAGCTCCGTCCCCGGCCCCAGCAGTTCCGCCAGCGCCGGCAGCAGCGTGGCATTGGCCTGAAAGCCGGTGCCCAGCAGCAGCACCGCCTCCACGCCCAGAAAAGCCGCCAGCTTTTCCTCCACATCGCGGTGGATGGCCAGCGTGCCGGCCACCAGCCGGGACGCTGCCGACCCCGCCCCATAGCGGGCGGCATAATCGGCGGTGCGGGCGGCCACGCGGGGATCGTGCGCCAGCCCCAGATAATCATTCGATGCCGCGTCAATCAGCCAGCGCCCATTCGGCAATTGCAGCCGCACCCCGTCCCGCACCAGCGGCCGCAAAGTACGGCGGCGGCTGGCGGCGGACAGGCCGGCCAGGGCGCTGGCGGCCCGTTCATCCAACAGGCCCTTCATCCCGGCAAACCTGCCGTGACGGTGCGGATGGCGGCCATCAGCCGTTCCAGATCATCCTCCCCGATGGTGAAGGCAGGCGTCAGGTAGAGGATGCGGCCAAAAGGCCTTATCCACACCCCCTGTTCCACCAGCTTTTCCTTCAACCCGCGCAGGTCCGCCGGGGCCTGTTTCAGTTCCACCACGCCGATGGCGCCCAGCACGCGCACATCGGCCACCGCCGGCATGTCACGGCAGGGTTCCAGCCCCCGGCGCAAGGCGGTGGAAATGGCTTCCACCTGTTGCAGGCGCGGTTCCGTCTCGAACAGGTCCAGCGAGGCATTGGCCACCGCGCAGGCCAGCGCATGGCCCATATAGGTGGGGCCATGCATCAGGGCGGCGCTGGGCTCTTCCGACCAGAAGGCATCGAACACCCGCGCGCTGGCAATGGCGGCGGACAGGGGCAGAACACCGCCGGTCAGCGCCTTGGACAGGGTGACAATATCCGGCACCACGCCGGCCGCCTCGCACGCGAACATCGTTCCCGTGCGGCCAAACCCCGTAAAAATCTCATCGAAAATCAGCAGGATGCCGTGCCGGTCGGCCAGTTCCCGCAGCCGCCGCAGCACGGCCGAATCATGGAACAGCATCCCGCCGGCCCCCTGCACCAGCGGTTCCACCAGCATGGCGGCGATACGGTGGCCCTGCTGGGCCAGGAACTGGTCCAGCGTCTCCAGGCTTTCCGCGTCGCGGGGCAGGGGCAGTACGGGATGTTCGGGCAGCAGGCCGCGGAACTTGGCGTGCATCCCTTCTTCCGGGTCGCAGACGGCCATGGTGGCGATGGTGTCGCCGTGATAGCCGCCGGTGAAGGCCAGGATCTTGTGGCGCCCCCGCTCCCCCTTGTTCAGCCAGTACTGCACCGCCATTTTCATGGCGACTTCCACCGATACCGAACCGGATTCCGCCAGGAACACCCGCGTCAGATCACCCGGCAGCAGCCCCGCCAGCCGTGTGGCCAGCCGGTAAGCAGGCTCATGCCCCAACCCGCCGAACATGACATGCGGCATGGCCTCGGCCTGGGCCTGAAGCGCCGCCAGCAGATGCGGGTGGTTATAGCCGTGGCAGGCCGTCCACCAGGAGGCAATGCCATCCACCAGTTCCCGCCCGTCCGCCAGCCGCAGGCGCGTGCCATGGGTGGCGGTGACGGGCAGGGGTGGGCCGGCTGTGCGCATCTGGGTATAGGGCAACCAGATATGCCCCAACCCTTCCGTCAGCCAGCCGGGCGCATCGCTCATTCGCGCACTTCCACCTGCATCGGGCGCAGACCCAGCCGGTCGAACAGCTTCATGTCGCGTTCCTGCGCCGGGTTCACTGTGGTCAGCAGCCGCTCGCCATAGAAGATGGAATTGGCACCGGCCAGGAAGCAGAGCGCCTGCATCTCATCGCTCATATCCTCCCGCCCGGCCGACAGGCGGACGGCGCTGGACGGCATGGTGATGCGGGCAACCGCAATGGTGCGCACGAATTCAATCGGGTCGACTTCCTCGGCCTTGTCCAGGGAGGTGCCCTTGACCTTGACCAGCAGGTTGATCGGCACGCTTTCCGGGTGCTTGGGCAGGCTGGCCAGGGTCTGGATCAGGCCCACCCGGTCTTCCCGGTCCTCGCCCAGGCCCAGAATGCCGCCGCAGCAGACATTGATGCCGGCATTGCGGACATTTTCCAGCGTATCCAGCCGCTCCTGATATGTCCTTGTGGTGATGATGTTGTTGTAATGCTCCGGCGAGGTGTCGAGGTTGTGATTATAATAATCCAACCCCGCATCCTTCAGCCGCGATGCCTGTTCCGGGCGCAACATGCCCAGGGTGACGCAGCTTTCCATGCCCAGCGACTTCACGCCCTCAATCATGGCGCAAACCGTATCCAGGTCGCGATCCTTGGGCGAGCGCCAGGCGGCCCCCATGCAGAAACGGCTGGCCCCACGCTCCTTGGCGGCGCGGGCTTCTTCCAGCACCTTCTCCACTTCCATCAGCTTGGACGCCTTCAGGCCGGTATCGAAGCTGGCGCTCTGCGGGCAATAGCCGCAATCTTCCGGGCAGCCGCCGGTCTTGATCGACAGCAGGGTGGAGATCTGCACCTCATTGGCATCGAAATATTGCCGGTGCAGGCTCTGCGCCTTGAACAGCAGGTCCATGAAGGGCATGGCGAACAGGTCGGCCACCTGTTCCCGTGTCCAGTCATTGCGGATGGCGGCGGGGGCTGTGGCGGCCTGGGCCAGGGTTCCCTCCATCACGACATTATCCGGCATTGCTGTTCCTCATTGGCGAATGTCAAATCATTGCCACATGACTGGCGACAAGTGCATATCCGGTCAAGCAAAGAATGCCTTCGGGAGTATGGGGTCATGCCCGCCTTTTTCGTTACCGCCACCGGCACCGATATCGGCAAAACCTTCGTTTCCGCCGGGCTGATCCGCCATTGGCGGGCCAAAGGGTTGATGGCACAGGCATTCAAGCCGCTGGTCAGCGGCATTGATGATGCGGATCCCGCCGGCAGCGACCCGGCCGCCCTGCTGGCGGCCATGGGGCAGGATGTCACCCCGGCGACGCTGGATGCCATTTCCCCCTGGCGATTCCGCGCGCCGCTGGCCCCCAATATGGCGGCAGCTTTGGAGGGCAAGGCGGTGGATTATGCCGAGCTGCTCACCGCCTGCCGCACCCGCATCGCCGCCGCCAGCCCGACAGCGCCCCTGCTGGTGGAAGGGGTGGGCGGCCTGATGGCGCCGGTCGATGATGATCGCACCGTGCTGGACTGGCTGCGTGCCCTGGAATTGCCGGTGCTGCTGGTCGCCGGCTCCTATCTGGGCAGCATCAGCCATACGCTGACGGCGCTGACCGTGCTGGCCGACCGGGGGCAAAGGGTGGCGGGGCTGGTGGCCAGCGAAACGCCGGGGGCCACGGTGACCCTCGGTGCGGTGGAACAGGCCGTGGCCCGGCATTTCCCCGCCATTCCCTGTTTCAACCTGCCCCGCCAGCCGGCGGGGGCCGCGCCCGCCCCGGTGCTGGGCCGGCTGGCGGATCGGCTGCTGCAAGGCTGATCAGGCCGGCGGGGACAGGGCCGTCAGGTCCAGCCAGAGCCGGTGATCCGCCAGGGGTGTGTCGGCCGGCAGGTCCGGGTTATCCAGCCGCAGCACCCGCACCCCCTGAAAGCGATTGGGCCGGAAAACCGGGGCTGTGGCCGGATGGCCCGCCATGAAGCGGCGCAATCCGCCATCCGCCACCAGCCCTTCCAGCCCGGCCTGCAGCCGCGCGGCCAGCGCCGTGTTACGGCTGGACACAAACAGATACATCGGCATGGGATAGGCGATGACCAGCCGGTCATAAACCACCAAATCATCACCGCCGAGTGTCGCCACCTCCCCATCAATCTCATTCACCGCGCGGGGCAGATAGTCGCACTCGTGCGTGCGCATGGCCGGATAGGCCAGATCGATCCAGTCGTATTCGGCCACGCGCAGGCCGCCGGCGCGCAGAATGTCATTATCCGGCCAATAGGCGCCCTGGCAGGCCTTGAACCGCCGCAAATCATTTAAATCGCGGATGACATCAAAGCGGGCGACATCCTGCTTGCGGATCACCAGCGCCCGCTGGCCGGTCAGGCCCATGTCCAGCGGAATGCGGATGGGCAGGGCCTGGCTTTCGCGCTGCCGGCTGGTGGCGGTCCACAGCACATCCAGCTTGCCATGTTCCAGCATGGCCAGCAGCCGCCCCTGCGGGCTGGATCCCGGCACATCCACAAGGCGCGCCGGTCCAAAGCGGGCCTGGGTGCGCGCCAGCACCAGTTCGATCAGGTCGCGGTAATAGGAGCGGACATTCTGCCCGGCGGCAGAGCCATTATATTCGATCCGGTATTCCACCGGTGCCTGTGCGCTGGCCACCCCTGCCAGCAGCGCCATCAGCCAGACCCCTGCCAGAAGCCGGTTAAAGGCCGCCCGCATCGCGGACCCTCCGCTTTTGCTTGTTTTCATCATCCTAGCCGACGGGGCGGCGAATTGCAGCCTCCAATAATATCAACTTGATAGGGTCTATGCTTTTGTATGGGGTGGCGACGTTGTGAACCTCACACCACCCCACCCTTGGCAGGGGGAAAATTATCATATAAATGAGAGATAATGCGTCGCCCGGCCAAGGGCGGATGCGCTGGGATGGGAATGGCGAGATGACAAGGCTTTACATCGCCGGTGACTGGGGTACCAGCAACCTGCGCCTTTACTTGAATGGCCCTGCGGGTGTGCAGGCGCGGGTGGATGGGCCCGGTATCGCCACGGCGGGCGGCAAGGCGGGGGAATTGCTGGATGAGCTGACCCGCCCCTGGGTGACCCAGCATGGCAGCCTGCCGGTGCTGCTGGCCGGCATGGTTGGTTCCTCCATCGGCTGGGTGCAGACCCCCTATCTGGAATGCCCGGCGGGGGCGGAGGCGCTGGGATCGGCCCTGCTGGAGGTGCGGCCCGGCGTGCGCATCGTGCCAGGGCTGGCCTGTGTCAACCCCGCCGGCGCGCCCGATGTGATGCGGGGGGAGGAAACCCAACTGATCGGCCTGCTGGCGCTTCACCCGGAACTGCGCCAGGGCCGGCACCTGATCTGCCTGCCCGGCACCCATGCCAAATGGGCTTTGGTGAAGGATGGGGTGGTGGAAACCTTTCAGACCGCCCTGTCCGGGGAGCTGTTCGCCCTGCTGAATGGCGGGTCGGTGCTGGTGCCGCCGCCGCACCGCAAGGCCCCCACCGATGCCGCCACCTTCCGCCAGGGGGCGGAACGCGGTGTGGCCTCCGGCGGGGCGATCCTGCACCGGCTGTTTGAAACCCGCGCCCGCCAGATGCGCGGCCAGTTGGATCCGGCCCTGGCCGGCAGCTTCCTGTCCGGCCTGATCATCGGCGCCGATGTGGCCCAGGCGATCAGCCTGTTCCCGGCCTATGGCGGCCAGCGGGCCGCCACCGTCGTGCTGGTGGGTGAACCGGCCCTGACGGGGCTCTATGCCGAGGCGCTGTCGCTGCTGGCTGTGCCCAGCCGGCGGCTGGATGGCGGGGATTGCGTGTTGGCGGGACTGGCCGCCGTGATGGAACGGACCCAATGGTGAGGATGATGGAAAAGAAAGCTGCCGACCTGCTGAACGATTATCTGTCTGCCGTGCCGCTGGTGGCCATCCTGCGCGGGGTGAAGCCGGATGAGGTGCTGGACGTTTCCCGCGTGCTGATCGGCCATGGCATCCGCGTGATTGAGGTGCCGCTGAACTCCCCCGAGCCGTTTGAAAGCATCCGCCGCCTGGGCGAAGCGCTGGGCGACCAGTGCCTGCATGGCGCCGGCACGGTGCTGACCCCGGCGGATGTGGACCGGGTGGCCGATGCCAGCGGCCGGCTGATCGTTACCCCCAACAGCGATGTGTCGGTGATCCGCCGCGCAGTGGAACGGGGGCTGGTGCCTTTCCCCGGCTTCATGACCCCGACGGAGGCCTTTGCTGCCATCGGTGCTGGTGCCCGCCATATCAAACTGTTCCCCGCTGCCACGGTGGGGACGGGCCATCTGAAGGCCATCAAGGCCGTGCTGCCGCGCGATGTCGGTGTCTATGCCGTCGGTGGCGTGGGGGCGGCGGAGATGGAGTCCTGGCGCAATGCCGGTGCCGTCGGCTTCGGCATCGGGTCGGAGATTTACCAGCCCGGCCGCGATCTGGCCGAAATCGACCGCCGCGCCGCCGCCCTGGTGGCGGCTTGCGCCAAGGGGTGAGCGGTGGGCTGGTCCTGTGTCTTTCCGTCATCCCGGCTTTCCCGCAAGGGCGCTAGGATAGGGCCTCGCACCTTCCCTGCCTCCCCCGCGTAAGCGGGGGTCCAGGGGCCAAGGGCGCTGAAGCGTGGGTACAGGTGGCCCCTGGATCCCCGCTTCCGCGGGGAAAGCACGCCGTTGCAAGAGGTTAACTGAGCGCCCACATCCATCCCGGCGCCGCTCTCAAGCAAATTCTGAATCAGGGGGAAACCATGACGACCGAACCGATTGACATCGTCGCCACGCGGGACGCGCTGGGCGAGGGGGTGCTGTGGGATGACCGTAAGGGTGTTGTCTGGTGGACCGATATTGTCGGTCGCCGGATGCATCGCTGGACGCCCGGCGGCGCGCTGGAAACCTTCCCCACGCCGCAGCGCCTCGGCTCCTTCGGGCTGGTGGAGGGGATGGATGCGCTGGTCTGCGCCTTTGAGCAGGGGTTTGCCCTGTTCGATCCGCCCAGCGGCCGGCTGCACTGGATCGACCAGTTGCTGGAACAGGGCTGCGGCATCCGCTTCAATGACGGGCGCGTCGGCCCCAACGGCCTGTTCTGGGCCGGTACCATGGTGGAAGATGCGGCCAAGGCCGGTGCTGCCAACTTGGGCAGCCAGTTCACCCTGGCCGGTGATGGCACGGTGACCCGGCATGAAGGCGGCTTCCACATTTCCAATGGCACCTGCTGGAGCCCGGATGGCGCCACCATGTATTTCGCCGACAGCATTCCCGGCGAAATGTATGCCTATGATGTGGATGCCACGACGGGGCTGCCGGCCAACCGTCGCCCCTTTGCCCGCACGCCTGATGGGGCCTCGCCCGATGGGGCGACAGTGGATGCCGACGGTTATCTCTGGAGTGCGCAATGGGGTGCTTCCCGCATTGTCCGCTTCCGCCCGGATGGGGAAATTGACCTGATCCTGCCGGTGCCGGCCTCTCAGCCCACCTGTGTTGCCTTTGGCGGCCAGGATCTGGACCTGCTGCTGGTGACGACGGCTTCCGTCGATCTGTCAGAGGAGGCATTGGCCGGCCAGCCGCAGGCCGGCAATCTGCTGGTCTACCGCACTGGCCATCGCGGCCGGCTGGAACGCCGCTTCACCCCGAAGCCCGGTTTCCCCAGCCTGCCCGCCTGATGGGGAATCTGTTGGATTGACGGTTTGGCAATTCGCCGGCCAAACCGTCAATCCGCCGATACTTATCCGTCTTTCCGTCACTTCGCCGGCTTCCCGCCGGTCGCTCCAGCCCTGACCATGGATGAAAATAATCCAGATAGGTGAGGGCGTTATGAAGAACATCCTGTTGCTGGGTGCGGGTAAGATCGGCCTTGCCATCACATTGCTGCTACGCCGCAGCGGCGATTACAAGGTGACGGTGGCCGACCATAGTGCCGCCGCCCTGAAGCGCTTCATCGATCTGGGGGTGGAGACGTTGGAACTGGACATTCATGACGGCCCGGCCTTGCGCCGCGCCATGGCGGGCCGCTATGCGGTGCTGAATGCCCTGCCGTTCCATGCCACCTCCACCATTGCCTATGGCGCCTTTGACGCCGGCATCCATTATTTCGACCTGACGGAAGATGTCGCCTCCACCCGCGTGGTGAAGGAAGTGGCGGCCAAGGCCAACAGCGCCTTTGTGCCGCAATGCGGGCTGGCACCGGGCTTTGTCTCCATCGCCGCCCATGGGCTGGCCGAAGGGTTTGACAGTTTGCGCGACGTGCAGCTGCGCGTCGGCGCCTTGCCGCGCTATCCCACCAATGCCTTGAAATATAACCTCACCTGGTCCACCGACGGGTTGATCAACGAATATCTGAACCCGTGCGAGGCGGTGCAGGACGGCCATAAGGTGGAACTGCCGCCGCTGGAAGATTTGGAAGAATTCGCCCTGGAAGGGGTGACCTATGAGGCGTTCAATACCTCGGGCGGGCTGGGATCGCTGGTGGAAACCCTGGCGGGGCGGGTGGAGAACCTGACCTATAAATCCATCCGCTATCCGGGCCATTGCGCCCTGATCAAGCTGCTGGTGGAGGATTTGCGGCTGGCCCGCCGGCGCGACCTGTTGAAGGAAGTGCTGGAAGAGGCACTGCCCATCACCATGCAGGATGTGGTGCTGGTCTTCTGCACCGTTTCCGGCAAGCGCCATGGCCGGCTGGAACAGGAAAGCATCGTGCGCCATATTCATGGCGAGGAGGTGGACGGCCATTTCCTCTCCGCCATCCAGATGAGCACGGCGGCCGGCATCTGCGCCATGCTGGACCTGCAGGCCCAAGGCCACCTGCCGGCCAAGGGCTTCGTCCGGCAGGAGGAGATGAAGCTGGACCGGTTCCTGGCTAACCGGTTCGGCAAGGTTTATGCGTGAGGGGGGGGGAGGCTTTGCGTTCAGTCTTGATCCAATCGTCCGCTGTAGCAGACCCCCTGCCTCCCCCGCGGAAGCGGGGGTCCAGGGGCCAAGGGCACTGAAGCGTTGTTCCTGTGACCCTGGACCCCCGCTTTCGCGGGGAAAGCACTGTTGAGATACTGGATACGCACATAGCCTTACGCTGACGCACCACGCCCATTCTTGTAAAACGCACCCAAAAACAATCCATATACATACCGGAGGCCTGCCCCATGTCCGACCTTTCCGCCCTGCTGAGCCGGCTTGGCCTTACCGGCCTTGTCACCGATGGCGACATCCTCTCCCGCTCCCCTATTGATGGCGCCATCATCGGGGCGGTGAAAGCCCACAGCCCGCAGCAGGTGGAAGCCGCCATTGCCCGTTCCGCTGCTGCCTTCAAGACATGGCGCACCGTTCCCGCCCCAAGGCGTGGTGAGCTGGTGCGCCTGTTCGGCGAGGTGCTGCGGGAACATAAGCCCGACCTGGGGGCGCTGGTGACGCTGGAGGCCGGCAAGATCGTCCAGGAAGGGCTGGGCGAAGTGCAGGAGATGATCGACATCTGCGACTTCGCCGTCGGCCTGTCGCGCCAGCTGCACGGGCTGACCATCGCCTCTGAACGGCCGCGTCACCGGATGGTGGAGACGTGGCAGCCGCTGGGGCCGGTCGCCATCATCACGGCGTTCAATTTCCCCGTCGCCGTCTGGGCCTGGAACGCGGCGCTGGCGCTGGTCGCTGGCGATCCGGTGATCTGGAAACCGTCGGAAAAGACGCCGCTGACCGCCCTGGCCACCCAGAAATTGTTCGAGAAGGTCGTGGCCCGCTTCGGCGATGCGCCGGCGGGCCTGTCGGAACTGCTGTTCGGCTTTAAGGATGTGGGGGAAAGATTGGCCGCCGATCCGCGCATCCCGCTGGTCAGCGCCACCGGCTCCACCCGCATGGGGCGCGAAGTCGCTCCCGTTGTGGCGGGGCGCTTTGGTCGCTCGATTCTGGAATTGGGCGGCAACAATGCCATGATCGTCACCCCCTCGGCTGATCTGAAGCTGGCGGTGCGGGCCATCCTGTTTGCCGCTGTCGGCACGGCGGGCCAGCGCTGCACCAGCCTGCGCCGGCTGATCGTGCATACGGACTGCTATGACAAGGTGGTGGCGGCGGTGAAAACCGCCTTTGCCGCCATCCAGCCGGGCGACCCGCGCGACGCTGGCACCCTGATGGGGCCGCTGATCGACAAACCCGCCTTTGACGCGGTCGAAGCGGCGCTCGCCCAGGCCAAGGCACAGGGCGGCGTGGTGCATGGCGGCGGGCGGGCACTGGCCGACAGGTTCCCCGATGCATATTACGCCTATCCGGCATTGGTGGAAATGCCGGGCCAGACGGCGATCGTGAAGCAGGAGACGTTCGGCCCCATCCTCTATATTCTGCGCTACAGCGATTTTGATGAAGCGGTGGCGTTGCAGAATGACGTGCCGCAGGGCCTGTCTTCCTCCATCATCACCCGTGATTTGCTGGAGGCTGAGCGCTTCCTGGCCCCCGATGGCTCTGACTGTGGCATCGCCAATGTCAATATGGGGCCCAGCGGGGCGGAAATTGGCGGGGCCTTCGGCGGGGAGAAGGAAACCGGCGGCGGGCGCGAAAGCGGCTCCGACGCCTGGAAGCAGTATATGCGCCGCCAGACCTCCGCCATCAATTACGGCACCTCGCTGCCCCTGGCACAGGGGATTGAGTTTCCGGAGATTGGGTGAGGGGGTGTCTCTCCCTCTCTTGCTTTCTCTACCGTCACCCCGGCCTGCGCCGGGGTCCAGGGGCCGCAAGCGCTGTGATCTACGAAACTGGACCCCGGCCTGCGCCGGGGTGACGGTAGAGATAGTACTGAACTGATCACCTGAGCCCCCCACCAGAAAGGTCCCCAACCATGAGCCACCTTTCCACCCTGACCAGCGTTGCCCTGGGTGAAGCCGTCAGTGGGCGGTTGTTGGGGCTGTTGGACATCCGCCCGGAACTGCTGGCCAGCGACGGAGCAGACGTACCGCGTGCCGTGCTGGCGATGGCCCTATCCATGGTGCTGTTCCAGCGCCTGCTGGAGGAGGTGCCGGAAGGGGCGCGTTATGTCGCCGAACAATCACAAAGCGCCAAGCTGGTGTTCGACCATGGCGCGCTGCGCACGGTGGATATGGCAACGGGCGACCTGCCCGGCGGCACCGCCGCCTTCGGTCGGATAATGGAACCGCTGGGTTATGCCGTCGCCGGCATCTACCCGCTGGATAAATTGCGCATGACGGGCCGGGCCTATGCCCACCGCGATTTCCCCGAAGATATTGCGCAATATTTCGTCAGTGAAATCCACCCCGACCGGTTCCCCGAACCGGTGCAACAGGCGGCATCCCGCATCTTCGGCAATTCCCGTGACCCGCTGACGCCCTGGGCCCGCCAAGCGCTGGACCGGCTGGCCAGCCGCCGCAACCTGGCCCTGGCCGAGGCGGTGGAATTGCTGCCCATCCTGGCCGGCTGTTTTGACCGCCAGCATCCGGTGCCGGCGCTGGCGGATTATGAAACCGTCCTGGCCGCCTCGGCGGAAATGGGCTGGATCGCCACGGAGGGCAACCGGTTCAACCATGCCACCGACCGGGTGCCCGATGTGCTGGCCCATGCCGAAGCGCTGAAGCTGCGCCAGTTTCCGATGAAGGAGAAGGTGGAAATCTCCGCCCAGGGCAGCGTGCGGCAGACGGCCATCCGGGCGGCCCAGGTGGAACGGCCCTTCCGGGCCGCCGATGGCTCCATCATCACCCGCACGGTGCCCGGTTCCTTCTATGAATTCATTTCCCGCGACGTGGTGGCCCCGCCGGGGCCGCGTACCAGCGGCCTGGATTTGCGGTTTGACAGTTCCAACGCGCAGGGCATCTTCAAGATGACGGCAGCACAGAAAGCCGGACCCGCTGCGGAGTGTTGAGCCTTATGGATCTGGGTTCCTTTATCACCGACCTGGCCGCCATTGTCGGCCCGCGCCATGTGTTGAGCGAGGCGGGCGATCTGGCCCCCTATCAGACCGCCGCCCGCTATGGCGGCGGGCGGGCGCTGGCGGTGGTGCGGCCGGACAGCGCCGAACAGGTGGCCGCCATCCTGCGCCTGTGCCACCTGCACAAGGTGCGGCTGGTGCCGCAGGGGGCCAATACCGGGCTGGTCGGGGCGTCGGTGCCCGATGGGTCGGGCGAACAATTGGTGCTGTCACTGTCGCGGCTGACCGGGCTGTTTGATCTGGATGTGGCCAACCGCGCCGTCACCGTGGGGGCCGGGTGGGATCTGGACCGGCTGAATGAGAAGTTGGCCCCGCACGGCCTGTGGTTCCCCATCGATATTTCCGCCAGCCCCAGCGTGGGCGGCATGATTTCCACCAATGCCGGCGGGTCGCGGGTGCTGCGCTATGGCGATGCACGGCGCAATGTGCTGTCGCTGCAGGTGGTGCTGCCCGATGGCAGCATCGCCGGCGACCTGAAGGGCCTGCGCAAGAACAGCACGGGGCTGGATTTCAAACAGCTTTTCATCGGCACGGGCGGCAGTTTCGGCATCGTCACCGCCGCCGTACTGGATTTGCAGCCGCTGCCCAAACAGACGGTGACGGCCCTGGTGGTGCCGCGCGACCTGGACGCCATCGGTCCCATCCAGGCCCTGCTGGATGGGCAGGCGGGGGAGTTTCTCTCCGCCTTTGAAAGCATGAGCGGGCCGGCGCTGAAGGCCGCCCTGCACCACCGACCCCAGTTGCGCAACCCGTTCGGCGGCCCCCCGCCGGAGGAAACCTTGCTGGTGGAACTGATGTCCACCACCGGGGCCGATCAGTTGGATCTGGAGGCGCTGCTGCTGGCCGTGCTGGAACAGGGCTATGAAAGCGGCCTGATCGCCGATGCCATTCCCGGCCCGCCGGCGGAGCTATGGGCGCTGCGCCACGCCATTTCAGAGGGGTTGCGCGGCCTTGGTCGGGTGATCGGGCTGGATATCTCGCTCGCGCGCGGCAAGATGAGCGCATTCCGGGCAGAGGCGACGGAATGGGTGCGGGCCAACCATCCGGGCCTGCTGATCTGCGGTTTCGGCCATCGCGGCGATGGCGGCGACCATTTCAATTTGGTCATCCCCAAAGAGGTGGATGCCGACTATCCACCCGACCGGGTGGATGGCGTGCGGCGCGGCATCTATGACCTGCTGGTGGGCCGCTATGAGGGCAGCTATAGCGGGGAACATGGGGTTGGCCCGGTCAATCTGGCCCATCACCAGATCCATGCCGACCCGGCCCAGCAGGCGCTGGCCCGGTTGCTGCAGAACCATCTGGATGGCGACGGGCTGCTGGGGCGGGTGCGCTGGTGAGCGATACGGGGGAGCAGGACAGCACCGATCTGGCGCTGCTGCAATTGCTGCGCGCCAATGCGCGGGAACCCACGGCATCGCTGGCGCGCAAGCTGGGGCTGGCGCGGTCCAGCGTGCAGGCGCGTATTGCCCGGCTGGAACGGCTGGGCATTATCCAGGGCTATACGCTGCGCAGCGATTATGCCACCGCCCGGCTGATCCGCGCCTATGTGCTGCTGTCCACCAACCCGAAAATGATCGCCCGAATCGTCGGCGATGTGAAGCGCATTGCGGAGGTGGAATCGCTCAGCGCCATTTCCGGCAGTTACGACATGATGGCTGTGGTGGCCGCCCCCACGGTGCAGGATATCGACCGGGTGCTGGACCAGCTGGGCCTGGTGACGGGGGTGGAGCGCACCATGTCATCCCTGGTGCTGTCGGACAAATTCCGGCGGTAAAGCCAAAGGCGCTGACGGATACAGGGGCAGGGGAACTGTCGATCCCGGATATCAGGATGATACCCATCTCCCTATGGAAGCCCGTTCGATCAGTTCATGCGCAAACAGGACCTTCATCGATGATGTTTCGCCGGCACTTGCCTTGATCAGTGCCTCCGTCGCCGCGAAACCCATGGCCATGATCGGCTGTCGAACCGTTGTCAGGGGCGGGGTGGCGATCCGGGAGGAGGGGGTGTCGTCAATGCCCGCGACAGACACATCGTTGGGGATGTGGAGATTGAGCCGATGGGCCGCACTATAGACACCCAGGGCCATCATGTCGTTCAGCGCGAAAATCGCTGTCGGGCGTTCGGGAAGGGTCAGCAGGTCCAGGCCGGCCGCAAGGCCGGAATCCCAGCCATAATCGCCATATCGCACCATGGACGCTGCAAAGCAGCCCGCCCCCTCCAGTACATTCTTGAATCCACGAAAGCGGTCGGCGGCCGACGCATGATCCACAGGCCCGCCAATGAAGCCGATCCGCCGGTGCCCCATGTCCAGTAGATGGCGGGTCATGTCGTATGCGGCCTGGTAATCGTCAATGCCGACATGCAGCGGAAGATCCGCCAGCGCCTGCGATGGACTGATCCGCACGCAATTGGCGCTACGCTTGATCAGCATGTCGATGATGACGGGGTGGTCACAGAGCGGGGGCATGATGATGAAACCGTCCATGACCGGCATGTTCAGCAGCGTCGATGCACGGGTTTCGAAATCCGGCGCGGTCAGGTCCAGCGGCTCCATCATCAGGTGATAGCCGTTGGCCCGGCAGGCATTGATGGCACCGATCTGGATGGCGCTGACATATTCATGCTGAAGAGCGATGGCCGTTTCATCGGCACCGGCATGGAAAACCAATCCAAGGATATAGTTGCGGGCACCCGACAGGCTTCGCGCGGATAGGTTCAGCGAATAGCCCAGTTGCCGGACCGCTGCCATCACCCGCTCGCGGGTCGCCGGCTTGACCTTGTCCTCTCCGTTCAGGACGCGGGACACTGTCTTGATGGAAACGTCCGCCAGGGCCGCAACATCGTGGATGGTAGGATTGCTCATCGGGCGATTCTGCTTTTCGGGGCTCTATATCCAGGATTTCGGCGGGGTCAGACCCATCCTACAGGGCGGGTCGCGTGAACAGGAATTATAAATGACAACGTCGGACATTTCTGGGTTGACCATGGATCGGATTTTGTGGGAAAACCAAAATGTGGATGCGTATCCCGGAAAATGAAATCCGGCAATAAACATGTAAGACGCACCTTTAGGGAGAACAGAATGGCCAACGGGGCACGAGGAAGCGCCGGTTCCTGATACCGGCTCGACATCCAACATACCAGGGACTTTGAGCGGGCGGGGGTGAAGCCGCAGCCGCATCGGTTCCTTGTACCAGCGGCACGAAATCCTGACCGATGGTCACGCTTTCGTGCCCCTCAATCGCCGGCGCCAGCATCCGCTGGCTTGGCTACGCCGCTACCAAGCGGCGCGGCGGCGGTCGCCGCCGTATCAAGGGTCATAAATTATGACCCTTGATATTACATCCAGAACAAAGCCGGCGCGACCGATCAAGGTTTGCGTCAAGGCTGAATGCGTGCCTGGAAAAGGCAGCGCCACAGGGAGAGAGACATGTCCAAGAAAAATTTCTTGCAGCGCAGTCTGCTGGCTGGTGTTGCCGGCAGCGTGGTACTGGCCGGAACAGCCGTCGCACAGGAGGCGGCCATGCTGGATGAGATCGTTGTCACGGCGACTAAACGTCAGGAACGTATGCAGGACGTCCCGCAATCGATCAATGTGGTTGGCGGCGAACAACTCCAGGAACTGAGCATCCTGACCTTCCAGGATATCAAGCAACTGACGCCTGGCCTCAATCTCAGCCGTAACAGTGGGGACGAGCAATCCGTTTCCCTGCGCGGCGTCAAGATGCCCAATGGCAACAGTTCCAACGCGACCAACACGGTCGATGTCTATTTCAATGAGGTTCCGCAATCGGTTTTCTCCTCCTTCAGTTCCCTTTACGATGTGGGACAGATTGAGGTGCTGCGCGGCCCGCAGGGCACGCTGCGGGGGCGGACGTCGCCATCGGGCTCCGTGCTGGTCACCACGCGCCGTCCTGGCTTCGATGTCTGGGAAGGCGACCTTCAGGCAACCGTGGGCACGGGGGGCGTCGCCAATATCCAGGGCGGTGTGGGCGGTCCCGTGTCGGAGACTTTCGCGCTGCGGGTAGCCGGCGTTTACGATGAGAATGATGGCAACCGCGTGAAAAACATCACCCTGGATGAGGGGTCGCATCAGGAAACCAAAAGCGCCCGCCTGACGGCAGAATGGCGGCCCGTGGAGGAGCTGGAACTTTCCTTGATCCATCAGCGGCTGGAGAGCAACCAACGCTTCTACCGCTCCGCCGAAGGGACAGGTGCCTTCAGCCTGAATGGCGGCCAGACCTACCGCCTGAAGGATCGGGTGGCCATTGACCCCAATCCTAACCGTACGCGAAATGAATTTGCCGTGACGGTGCTTAACGCGCGTTACGATCTGGGTTCACATGCCATCAGCTACATTGGCGGCTATCAGGACAGCCGTTTCGACAATGCCCTGAACATCAATCTGGGCAATGCGCCGGTCGCCATCCCCTACGCCACCGGCGGCAAGAATGACAGCGACCTGCTGACCCAGGAAGTCCGGTTTGAAAGCCTGGACAACCCCTTCTGGAACTATATGGTCGGTGCCTATTATGAGCGTTCCCAGCGGGACACGCTGACCAGTGTGAAGCCCTTCTTCACTGACGCGCCTTCCTTTGGCGACAGCACGACCCGCGGCCTGTTCACCACCCAGCGCTTCGCCCTCTCCGACGCGGACAAGCTGGAACTGGGGCTGCGCTATACGGATATCGACATCAAGGCCAGTGCCATGCAGCGTGGCTATGACGCCGTGACCGGGAATGTCAGCTATACGCACCGTTTCAGCCCAGACCTGATGGTCTATGCCAGCTATGGCACCAGTTACCGGCCCGGCGGCTATACGGACAATGTGACGGGCGCCCCGGTTCCCGCGCACTATTTCGTTTATGATGACGAGAAATCGCAATCGGCGGAACTGGGGCTGAAAAGCAACTGGCTGGACGGGCGCCTGGAACTGAATGCCAATGTCTTCCACCAGAAGTTTGATGGTTATATCGGCCAGTTCTTCCTGGCTGCCTGTACGGGCGCCCCCAACGCCAATGGCCTTGCCTATGCCACCAACGAGGGGACATTGGGGGGTGCTGCCTGTACAATCCAGTCGTCTGCCTTCAACGGCGATGCGCTCAGCACGGGTGCCGAACTGGAAGCGCGCGCGCTGATCACCGATGGCTGGTCGGTCAACCTGACCCTGGCCTATGCCGACGCCCGTTATGACAAGGCGACCCTCCCTTGTAACGATTATAATGGCGATGGCACACCGGACGCAGAGGGTGTGCCACGCGTCCAGCAGGGACGGTATGTAAGCCAATGCGTGAGCAACAGCTCCTTAGGCCAGTTGCCGAAATTCTCCGCCACACTGGGCAGTAATTATGAGTTCCCGCTGGGCAGCTATACAGGCTTCGCCCGTGGCCTCGTCAGCTACCAAAGCAAAGCCTACTTCCCCCAGACGGCCTGGACGCAGCGGACCCAGACATTGGCGGATCTGTATCTTGGCTTCCGTGCCCCCTCTGAGAGCTGGGAACTGACCGCCTATGCCAAGAACCTGTTCGATAACGAGCAGCAGGATACAGAAGGCGGGCAGGCGTTCAGCGTGGGTCGGGACACGGGCTTCCATGTCGGCAGTGTCCTGAAGGGGCGGGAGCTTGGTTTGACCCTTCGTTACCGCTTCGGCAGCTGAACCGGGGGTGATCATGCTGATTACCTTGCCGCCGGACATTGCCAATTCCCTCTCCCCCGCCGCTGCCGGCTGCTGACCGGTTTCATTTCCATCCCCGCGATCCGGAGTTGCCGCTGATGCCGTTGATCAATCGTCGCCTGTTCCTGGGCACATCCGCCGCCGGCCTGACCGCAGGCACCCTATCAGGCTGCGGTTACAGCCGCGGCGACGGTCGCCATGGCGGGCTCTCCGTCGTCGGCCTGCGGGCGGCGCAATTATCCAATCCTTTGGGCTTGGCGGAGCTGACGCCCGCCTTGTCCTGGCAGATATCGGGCAGCCGGCGGAATATCCGCCAGGTGGCGTATCGTATCCGCGTCGCCTCCACAGAGGCGGGGTTGCGGGCCGGACAGGCTGATTGTTGGGACAGCGGCCGTGTCCCGTCTGATCGATCGACGGGCATCCCCTACGGCGGGACCCGCTTGTCCTCACGCCAGCGTGTCTGGTGGACGGTGACGATCTGGGATGACCAGGGCAATGAGGCAACGGCCAGCGAGGCGGCCTGGTGGGAGATGGGGCTGCTGGCGCCTGCCGACTGGCGGGCGGACTGGCTGGCCGTGGAAACGGCGGTGGATCGGGCGGACCGGGAGGCGGGTATGCCCACCTTTGTGGCACCGGTTCCGGCAGAGGGGAAACAGCGTTATTTCCGTCTTGCCTTCGAGGCGGCGGCCGATGGCGATATGGTGCTGACATTGTTCAGCTCTGGCTTTCTGCATGATGTGACGCTGGATGGCAGGCCGATCACTCTCTCCGATCATCCCTATCTGTCGTTCGGTGGCCCGCCTGCGGAACGCTTCATTCTGCCCATTACCAAAGGGCGGCATGTGCTGGCGGCAGGTGTGACGCCGCCACGCAGTTTCATCCCCGCCACGGAGGTTTCCGTGGCGGCCCAACTCCGGCTGCCGCAACCGGGCGGTGGCGTGAAGCGCATCGTTGAGGGGTGGCAGACCAGCCTGGCGGAGACGCCGGGCTGGCGTATGCCCGGGGCGACGCTCAAGGGATGGGAGGCCCCGGCGTTGCAGAAGCCGCAGCCCCATGCCCCCTGGCCGGCCAGTGCGGCCCATGCCCTGCGACACAGCTTTGACCTGACGGCAGCACCCAGGCGCGCCCGCCTTTATATCGCGGCTCTGGGCGCGCATGATATGCGGCTGAATGGAAGGCCGGTCAGCGATGAAAGGCTGCAATCGGAAAGCACCGATTTCCGCAAGACCATCCTCTACCGCACCTATGATGTGACCGGCCTGTTGCGCGCCGGCCCGAACGTGCTTGCCGGGCTGGTCGGTGACGGCTGGTATGCCAGCTATATGGCGCCAGTGGGGCGGTACCCGTTTGGCCCGGCACCCCGCCGCCTGCTGGCACAGTTGGAGATCGAGGAACCAGACGGCGCCATTCGGGTTGTCACCACGGGCCCAGGCTGGCGGATGACACCGTCCCCCATTGTGCGGTCCGAGCTTTATAATGGCGAGACTTATGACGCACGGCTGGAACAGCCGGGCTGGGACGCGCCCGGCTATGATGACGCAAGCTGGACGCCATGCTGGCTGGCTGAAAAGCCATTGGGGCAACTGGTGTCGCAGGTAAGCCCCCCCATCCGGGTCACCCGCACGCTGAAGCCGAAAAGCATCGCTACCCCCCGGCCGGGCTGCGCCGTGGTGGATTTTGGTCAGAACTTTGCCGGCCTAGCCAAGCTGTTTGTCAAAGGCCCCCGCGGGGCGACGGTGACCATGCGCTTCGCCGAAATATTGAATAGCGACGGCATGGTGGACCAAAGCAATCTTCGCGCCGCACGGGCGACGGATACCTATATCCTGCGGGGTGACCCGGCAGGGGAAACCTATCTGCCTTTCTTCACCTTTCATGGTTTCCGATATCTGGAGATTACCGGGCTGCCCGGTCCTGAATGGTCGGTGGAGGGCCATGTCATCGGCACCGACCTGCCGGAAACCGGGATGTTGCGCATCGACAGCCCGACGGTGCAGCAATTATGGCTGAACACGCTGTGGAGCCAGCGATCCAATTTCCTGGCCATTCCCACCGATTGTCCCCAGCGTGATGAACGGTTGGGCTGGACGGGCGATGCCCAGGTCTTCTGGGATGCGGCGGCCTTCAACATGGATGTTGGGGCCTTTACCCGGCGCTGGCTGCGCGATCTGCGGGATGCACAGACCTTCAAGGGCGCCTATCCCATCTTCGCCCCCACCGTGGACTCCCCGCCCGGCGCCTCGCCGGGCTGGTCGGATGCCGGCATCATGTTGCCTTGGATTTGCTGGCGCCGATATGGCGATACCGCTCTGGTGGTGGAGCATTGGGACAGCATGGTCCGGCAGATCGACGGTATTCTGGCCGACAACCCTGATCTGATCTGGCGCGTCGTGATGGGGGCTAATTTCGGGGATTGGCTGGCGCTGGACGCAAAAAACCCGATGGATGAGACGACGCCAAAGGCTCTTGTGGCGACGGCGATGCTGAAACGTTCGCTCGACCAGATTGCCGATCTGGGGGAAGCGATTGGCAAGAATGAGGAAGCCGCTCGCTTCCGCCGCCTTTCCACCGATGTTGCTGCGGCATTCCGGCGGGAATTCGTGGCGGCGGACGGGACGGTCGGCAATGGCAGCCATACATCCTACATTCTGGCCATTCGCCTGGGATTGCTGACCGATCTGCAAAAGGCAGTGGCGGGCCGGTTGCTGGCTGCCGATATCCGGCGGCGCGGGACCTTGCTGTCCACGGGTTTTCTGGGCACTCCCCTCAGTCTGGATGCATTGGCGGATGTCGGGGAGGGGGCCCTGGTCTATGATCTTCTGCTTCGGACGGATTTCCCGTCCTGGGGCTATATGGTGGCGCGCGGCGCGACCACAATCTGGGAGCGCTGGAACGGCGACACGGGCGACGTCGCCATGAACAGTTTCAACCACTATGCCTTGGGGGCTGTGGTGGGGTTCCTTTATCGTCGTATTGCCGGGATCGAAGAGATGGAGCCGGGGTTCGCACGGTTCCGCATCGCGCCGCTGTTCGATCCCCGCGTCCCGTCCGCCTCGGTCGACTATGACAGCATACGCGGGCGGATCAGCGTACAATGGCGTTTTGACCCGCGCGGTGCCCTGACGCTGGAAGCAAGCGTGCCAGCCAATACGGAGGCGGAAATCATTCTACCGGTTCCTGATGGCAAGCGGTTGGTGGCCACAGAGGGGGCGCGTCTGCTGTCGGGTACCAAGGGTGTCGCCCGACACATCGTTGGCGGCGGCACCTGGACCTTCACGGTGAGATGATTTCGTTTTTTGGGAGCAAAAGATGGCTGGTCCCTATCGTGCCGCCATCCGCTGATGCGCGGATGGCGGTGTTGGGTGCGGAGAAGGTCACACTGACGCAGCCCCTGAAACTACACCACCTGAACTGATACCAAAGGGCATGGGGCATGAAGGGCGCAGCGCGGACATTGCGGGTAAAATCTATTGCATGTCACTGCGGCGAAGATGTCGTCGCAGGCTGTCTCCCGACGGTTTCAGCTTACTAGCCCAGGCGGAGTGCCCGTCATTCGTCCGACGATGCATGTCATCTTTTACCTTGTCGGCTGACAACAGGCCCGGTTCCTTCAGGCTGGGGGATCTTTCCATCAAGCGGTAAAGACTTGTGCGGGAAACATTCAGAAGCATTGCAGCCGCCTTGATGTTCCATTCCGTGGCTGTCAGCGCCCCCACCATTTCGGCATCGTCTACGGTTGCCGGATCCCGGTGGCGCCGCGCTGTTGGGGACGGTGCCACCGCGACAGGCTCTTGCGACATTTCATTGACGGCACGCGCCGCAACAGGTTTCAGGGTCACGGGCATCCCCATCCGCATCTGCCGTGCCGCACCGGCCAGTTCACGGATATTGCCTGGCCATGGATGCAGCAACAAGGGCAGCACCTCTCCGGCCGGGACAGTGGCTGGGTCACGGCTCCCAAGGTTGGTCTCCGGACGGGTCAGGAAGTGCCGCAGCAGCAGGCCGATATCGACACGACGATCGCGCAAGGGCGGAAGATGCACCACCACACCTTGCAGCCGGTGCCGCAGTGGCTGGTTGAAATCACCCGCCTCCAGAGATCTGTCCGTTGCCGAAATGATGCGGACGTCGGCAACCTGCGCCTTGGTGTCCCCCAGGCGGCGATATTCGCCATTTTCCAGCGCGCGCAGCAGCATCGGCTGCACCTCTTTCGGAGCGTCGCCGATCTCGTCCATAAACAAGGTGCCGCCATGGGCCTGTGCGAACAGCCCGATCCGCGCCACCGTGGCACCGGTATAGGCACCGGCTGTTGCCCCGAACAGCTCTGCATGGGCCAGGGATGGGGATAACGCCGCCATATTGACCGTATGTAACTTCTGCGCAGATCGGGTGCTGAGGGCGTGAATCGCGGATGCGACCAGTTCCTTCCCCGTGCCGGTGGCACCGGTCAATAGCATGGGCAGATGGGTGGGCGCCCCCTGCCGTACCGTGGCCCATGCCCGTTGCAGTCCCTTGCTGATGCCGATCAGCCCATGCCGGGCTGCATCGGTTTGCAGCGGCAAAACGGTCTCGAAGATGGACAAGATGATCCGGTCGGAGAGGCAAATGATGATGTCCTCTCCCAATTCATCAAGGCTGACGGTCGTCGCACGCTCAATCAGCCGGCCATTGACCGATACAGCCATCGGGCTGTCCGGCCGTGTGACTTCCACGGTCCGGGCGGCAACCCGCCTGATCGTCAGCGGTTGCCGCGATACATGCCGATCCGCCAGCGGGGTTTGTGCCTGATTGTTCCCGGTTCGAAATGAAGGTTCATGGCGACTGATGCGATAAACCTCGCCCTTGCCCGCGGTCAGCGGCGCAAGCATCCCTATCCGATCAGGTTCTGGATGCCAGACGATGGCCACACACATGACAGATGCATCACGCCAACCGGGATGCGTGCTTGTCTTGGACATCGGCATTTCGGTCGCATCGTTTGGGAATGTATCTGACATTGTATCCCCATCGGTTCTTCAGGGCCGGTGCGACTTTGCATTCTAACGTATATGGTTGAAAATAAAATATAATTTTCTTCATAAAATCATATATGGGGTGAAGAGAGGATGGCTTGCTTGCCGCATTGCCGAGAATGTCTCTTTATGTGGTAACAGATATATAGACAAAGTTATATAACTTTATTAGTCTGGATCAAAGGTTCCAATTGGAAATCTAAAGTCCTGGGTTCGCCCTTGGCGACGCGGCCCTAGGTGAAAATCCTTTTGCTTGAGATACCTATGCTCGCACAGACGATAGGCAAGTACCGGATTGAGCGCACCATCGGTTCCGGCACCTACGGCACCGTGCTGGAGGCGTGGGACCGTGTGCTGAACCGGACGGTTGCCTTGAAGCTTTTGCGTGCAAGCGATGCGGCCGTGGCCGATATGAACACCCACCTGCAGGAAGCGCGGGCGCTGGCACGGCTCAGCCATCCCAATATCGTGACCATTTTTGATCTCGGCCAGGATGGCGAACACACATTCCTGGTGATGGAGCATATTGACGGGGAAGCCTTGGCCAGCAGGCTGCGTGATGGGCGGCTGCCATTGCCGACGGCGCTGGCAATGGCGCGACAATTGGCGGATGCGCTGGCGGCGGCACATCGGGCCGGGGTGATCCATGCCGATATCAAACCCGGGAACATCATCCTGGATCGACAGTTCCGGCCGTTGCTGGTTGATTTCGGTCTGGCGCGCTTGTCCCTGCTGGCCGATACCCAGGGTACGCTGGGCACTGGTGCCGACCCGGGCGACAGTGTCGGCAGGGGTACGACCAGCTATATGGCTCCTGAACTGTTCATGGGGGCCCAGCCTGACATCCGTTCCGACATTTTTGCTTTCGGTGCCGTGCTGTTCGAGATGTTGAGCGGCCAGCGCGCCTTTGCGGCCAGCAATGCCGCCGCTGTGATGCAGCGTATTCTCAATGGGCGGCCGGACCCGCTGCAGACCCTGTGTCCGGATTTGCCCTCAGCGCTCTGCGATCTGGTTGCCCGCATGATGGAGCCGGACCCTGCCAGGCGGATTTCCTCCATGGGGGATGTGCGCGCCAGGCTTGATGCCCTGCTGGGCAAGGAGGCCGTCATTGTGTCCCCGCCCTGGTGGCAACGGGTTGGCCACCTGCGTTTTACCGGGGCGTGGCGGTGGCGCCGGTCCGCGGCGGCGGCGGGGGCAGGGGGAGTGCTGTTGCTGGCCTTATGGCTGGCTGCTGATAAGGACCTGCTGCCGGAAATGCCGCCCCGCAGCATCCAGTCCATGGTTACCCAGGCGATGGGGCATCTTTATCGCTTCGAGGATCGGGGGGCCATCGATGCGGCCGTCAGCAACTTTCAAATGGTGCTGGCCCGGGACCCACAAAATGCAGCCGCCACGGCCGGATTAAGCTTGGCCCTTTTCCGCCGTTATACGGCGCAGCAGCCTGACCCTGCCGTCCTGAAGCAGGCGGATGCAGCGGCACGGCTGGCCCTTTCTCTGGACAGCCAGCTGGCCTTGGCCCATATCGCCGTCGCCTGGGCTGAAAGTTACGCCCACAACGCTGCCGCCGCCTATCGGCATTTCGAGATAGCCCAGTCCCTTGACAAGGGGAACCTGTTGGGGCTGGAAGGTCTGGCGCGGCTCTACCGGACCGACGGGCGGCTGGATGATGCCATTGCAACCAGCCTCCGGGGCATCGAGATAGACCCCAATTACCGCCTCTTCCATGACGAGATTGGTCGGATTTACTTCGACCGTGCCGACTATGCCAAGGCGGAGGCAGAGTTCCGGCGCAGTATTGCCGTGGCCCCCGATAGCGCTATCGGCTACGCCAATCTCAGCGCCGCCCAGCACATGCAGGGCCGGACAAGTGATGCTATTGGCACGATCCAACAGGGCCTGCGCGTTCGCCCTGATGCCATGCTCTACAACAACCTGGGTAGCTACCTCTATTTCCTGGGCCAATACCCCCAGGCTGCTGAAGCGTTTGAAAGCCTTCTCCGGCTTGAAGGTAATGGCCAGCGATATTTGGTGTGGGGCAATCTGGGCGATGCCTACCGCTGGACCGCCGGCAAGGAGGAGGAGGCGCGCAATGCCTACCGTCTGGCTCTACGCTATCTGGAACCAAAGCTGAAGGCCCGCCCAAAGGACCCCATCTACAACATTAAGGCAGCCCTCTATTACGCGAAATTGGGGGAGCAGAAGCCGGCCCTTGCAGCCCTGGAAACGGCCCTGGCTGCCCCGACGGCGGCAATCCTGTTCGATGCAGCGGTGACAAACGAAATCCTGGGGCAGCGTGAGGCTGCCCTGACCCTGCTTGCCCAGGCACGGAAGGCCGGATACGCGCAGGATGAAATCAACAGTGAACCAGAACTGGCAAAGTTACGCCTGGACCGGAAATATCAACAATCCCTGATACAAGGATAGAATCATGTCAGAAACGGAACAAATCAAGGAATATGTGCTCCATCTTGAATTTGATTTGCAACAAAAAAGTACATGTTTGCGCTATGATATTACAATTTATGATCCTGCTTGCCATGATATTTCCCATTGTAGGGAATCCGTACTTCAGAAAACTGGCAAATTCGCGGGAACATATCACTTAGAAAAAAATTCAAAAATGCATGTCAACATTCAGGCGACATATTCATGGGAGTTTATACGAAATAATTTTGAAGAAAACCAAGGCATCGTTATTAATCCTGGGTTTACAGTAACAGATCTTGTTTTTGTTTCCGTGCCGGCGGGAAATATAAGGCAGAGCGCGTTATCGCTTTTTAAAGTGGAAAGTGCTGGAATTATTACAAACGACTGGCAGCCTATGGATGAGCCGAATGTAAAAATTATGCCATCTAAAGAAAATCAAGAAAAAGATAATGCGGTCGCAACAATTTCTATGTATCCGAAAGTATTTGATGTTGTAGATGGTGACGCGGTTTGGCAATTGTCGGGATATTTGTCTGTTCAGCAAAAAAATCTTGAAACTCAAGAGCTATTTACGCGCGTTTACATTTTTGATCCAACAGTTGTTGTTGGTACTGGCGGTGATGATTGGTGAGATTCATCTTATCGCTCATGCACATCATTTGGCGCAGTCGGTGTTTTTCGGTCTGTGACGATCCCGTCGCTGGCCTTCCAAGGTGAGGGCAAAATGCCCATACTTCGGAAGGCCGCACGGTCCCGTGATTAAAGCGGATCGCCCCGATCTCAATGGAGAAAGCGCTCCGACTGGCTGGGCGATGGTATCAGGCACAGGTCGCGCTTGCCGAACAGGCGGTAGCGATTGTCGGCAAGCCGATCATAGAGCCAATCCGTGAGCCTTGTCGGCAACAGCCGGAACAGCCTCAGCCATGACCAGGGCGCCCGCAACCGTCGGGCCAGATGAAAGGCCGCCATCGACCGCAAGGAAACCACGCTTTCATCAATATAGACGAAGCTGTTGGTCAGATGCGGCATACCAACAGCTTCCAGCACCGCCCTGCCCACCGGCGATTGTATGGCCACGAAAAGGATTTCGTGGTCAGCTTCCGTCGCCAGGATGAAACGGACCGATCCGTTGCACAGGTTGCACACCCCATCGAACAGGCAGGTCGGCCCGGCCAACAGCCGCGGCAGAATGGCGGGGTCGGGCATGTCATGGTTTGTATCGCTCATCGCAACCCCATCCGGTCCATCTTCTTCAACAGACCCACGCGCGACAGGCCCAGAAGCCGGGCCGCATGGGTATGGTTATGCCCGACCTCTTCCAGTGCCTGGGTGATCAGCCGGTGTTCCAGCGCCGCCACCTGCTGATCCAGTGTAAGGCGGTTGGAGGTGGCGGCAGCGGTCGGCATTCGGGCTTCCTCCCCAGCGGCAAAAGCCAGATCAGCCGCATCAAGCAAGCGCTCCTCGGCCTCTCCCGGCCCCGCCAGGGCAACGGCGCATTCCACCAGGGCCCGCAATTCACGCACATTGCCCCGCCAGTCGCGGGCCCCCAGCCAGTCGAGCGCGTCGGGGGTGAAGCGTGCGCCCCCGCCCGACACGCGGCGCAGGAACAGGGTGGCCAGCACGGGCACATCCTCCGGCCGTTCCGACAGAGACGGGGTGCGCAGCACCATGCCCTTCAGCCGATAATAGAGATCTTCACGGAAAGTGCCCTCGCTCACCATCGCTTCCAGATCACGATGGGTGGCGGCAACGATGCGGACATCGGCCTGGCGCGGCTCCCGTCCACCGACCGGCTGATAGGTGCCTTCCTGTAAAAAGCGCAGCAGCTTCACCTGCATAGGCGGTGGCATCTCCCCCACCTCATCCAGGAACAGCGTGCCGCGATGGGCGGTTTCCACCAGACCCGGCCGGTCGGCATGGGCACCGGTGAAACTGCCCTTCAGGTGACCGAACAGCTCACTTTCCAGCAATTCGGCGGGAATGGCGCCGCAATGGACGGTGACGAAGGGCTGATCGCGCCGGGGGCCGCCATCATGCAGGGCGCGGGCCACCAGCTCCTTGCCGGTCCCGCTGGGGCCCAGCACCAGAACGGAAAGCTGCGTCGGCGCAATGCGGCGCACCAGATCACGCAGGCGGGCCAGGGCGGGGCTGGTCCCGACAATCCCCAGATCGTCGGCCGCCCCGGCCATTTCACGCAGGCGTCGCAGTTCGGCAACCAGCCGCCCACGCTCCAACCCCCGGTCGACCACAACGCGCAGCAGGTCGGGGTCCAGCGGCTTGCCCAGGAAATCCCAGGCGCCGCGCTCCACCGCCTTCAGCGCCAGTGCATGGTCGGCATGGCCGGTGATCACCACCACGGGGGCCGGCGCGAAACCGGATATCAGCTCCAGTCCCGCCACGGGGTCATGGTGCGGCGGCATCGACAGGTCCAGCAGGACCAGATCGGCCGGCTGCCGACGGAAGGCAGTTTGCGCCGCCGCCCCGTCGCCCGCCACCTCCACCGCATGGCCGGCAGCGCGCAGCCAGGCGGCGCCCAGGCGCTGGAATGCCGGCTCGTCATCAACCAGCAGGATGCGCGACGGGTTCATATCCGGTTCTCCCTGTCATCAGGAAAGGTCAGGGTCAGGCAGGTGGACCAGCCCGACCGGTCGCCCAGCGCCACCGTTCCGCCATGGGCCTCCATGATGCGGGCGACGATGGCCAGGCCCAGGCCCGTGCCGCCGGGCCGGCGCGATACGAAGGGCTGGAACAGCCGGTCACGGATGTCGGCGGGAACGCCCGGGCCGTCATCGCACACATGGATGCGCACGGCACTCCCCACCCGCTCCGCTATCACAGCCAGACGCTGACCATGGGCGGCGGCGTTTTCCAGCAGGTTGACCAGCATCTGGCGCAGCCGGCGCGGGTCAGCCTGAACGGACAATGCCGGGTCGATGCTGGTTTCCACCCGCAGCCCCGGCAGCCCCGACAAGGCCAGCGCCACGGCATCCGCCACCGACAGGGTGCGGCGATCCAGCCGGGCGGTCCCGGCATAATCCATGACGTCGCGCACCAGCATTTCCATGCGGCCCACCTGTTCGGCGATGTCGGCCCGTATCTCCGGCGGGGCGCCGGTGGCGGCCATGGTGATGATGTTCAGCGGATTGCGCAAATCGTGTGCCACCGTGGCGGCCAATTGACCAAGCTCGACCAATCGCGCTTCCCGTTGGCGTTCCCGCTCCGCCCTGGCCAGCGCTTCCGCCCGGTCCAGCCGTCCCGCCGCCTCCGCCAGGCAGCCGGCGAACAGGCCGGCCGCGTGGCGGGGGCCGGGCGGTGCATCCTGCCAGCCGACCAGATCGCAACGCCAGCCCCGCACATCCCGCGACAGGATAAGGGCGGGAACCGGCCCCTCTGCTTCCTTCAGGCGCACAGCGACCGGCAGCCCCAGACGCCCACCGATCCGCGCCGAGGCCCGATCCAGCAGCGCCGGCCAGTCGGCGGGCGCTGCCAAATCCTCCCGCCACCGTTCCAGGTCAACCCCCGAAACCTCTCCGCCGGGAAAGACCAGACGATCGGCGATGAAACGCAAAGGCCGCCAGATGGCGAGCGTGATGAAGCTCATTGCCATCATCAGCAGCCAGGTCTCCACACCGGCAAACGGCGTGTCTGCCGCCAGCGGAAGCGCCATTACCAGCGTGGCAGCCGCCGCCATCAACCCCATCAGCAGCAGCCAGACCAGCATCCGGCGCGCCCACAGGTTCACATCCATCAGCTGATAGCGCAGAATGCCATAGACCAGCGCCACCGAATAAAGCGGCAGGCCGAGCACGGGCCAGGGATAGGCATCGATGCCCAGGGGCGGGAAGGCGAAACCGATCAGGCTGATCAGCCCGATCAGGCTGGAACAGCAGATGGCTGCCGCCTGCCGCCGCCGCAGGCCCGTCAGGTCCAGCCAGCCCTTGAACAGCCGCAGATGCCCGGCCACCGACAATAACCCGCAGATGCCGATCACCCCCCAGCCGGCGGTGCTGGGGATGAAGACACCGCGAAAATCGCGCCATGCCACCACCTGACCCGGATCGGCGAGCAGGCCCAGAACCGTCGCCGCCGCCGCCAGCCCATAGGCGGCGCGCACCAGCGGCCCCGTGGCCCCGCAGCGCACGAAGGCCAGCACCAGATGCACAAACACCGCGGACGGCAGCGGCGCCAGCGCCAACAGCAGACCGACCACCCCATCGCTGACCGGCCCGAACAGGGGCGGCAAGGCCTGCCCGCCGCTCCAGGCCGCCACACCAACCAGGAACAGGGCAAGCAGACGCGCCCCCGGCACCGGGGCTGCCTTCAGCAGCAACAGCAAAGCCAGCCCGATACCGGCCAGCGCCGACAGCAGCAGGGCACCGACATAGAACAGGGTGGGGAGCATGGTTTCTGTAAACATCATTGACAGCATCCTACCAGGAACTGTTCACACCGTTAACAGTGCCACCAGCGCGACCGGGGCTGAAAGCGCCAGAATCCGGCATTCACACCGCCGATACAGCACATGGCATGCCAATCGCAAAGAAGCGCCGGGGCGCCCCTTTCGGGGGTGCCGATACGGACGGAACGGAGATTTGCCATGGGCTCGCTTTCCCTGACCCTGATGGGCTGGTTCATCACGCTGACCCTGTCCTCGATTGCCGCAGCGGCCTTGTGGCGACCGCTGCTGGTGCTGCTGAGTGATCTCTGCGGCACTGAACAACGGTCGCGCTTCTGGACCATCTGGTCGGTGACAATGGTGATTCTGGTGCCGCTGCTGGCAGTCTCGGCCGTCGATCTTACCGGCGATGCGGTGCGTGTCCTGCGCCATGTGGTCTTCTATGCCCTGGGCGGCATCATGTTGGCACTGCTGGGAATGGGCTATGCCATCTGGACGCGCACGCCGCGCGGCAACGACCTGCCGCTGCGGCGGGAGGTGGTGTGATGCGCATTCTGATCATTGGGGCCGGCGGCTTTGTCGGCCGGCATCTGCTGGCCCGGCTGATGGAGGGGGAGGATATGGTCATCGTCGCCGGCCGCAATCCCGCCCGGCTGCAACGCCTTTTTCCTGAAACAGCCACGATGTCATGCGACCTGGCCCGCGACAAGGCGGCCGATTGGCAGGCCCGGTTAAACGGCATCGACGCCGTGATCAATCTGGCGGGCGTTATCCGCGATGGGGCCGGCAGCTTTGCTGCCGTGCATGACCAGGGCGCCAAAGCCCTGTTCGATGCCTGTCTGGCCGCCGGTGTCCGTCATGTCATCCAGCTTTCAGCCCTGGGGGCCGACGAAACCGGGATCAGCCGCTATCACCGCAGCAAACAGGCGGCCGATGATCATCTGGCCAGCCTGGATCCCACCGGTCAGCGCATGAATTGGGCCATCCTGCGCCCGTCACTGATCATCGGGCGCGGCGGGGCCAGCACGGAGATGTTCGCCGCCCTTGCGGCTGCTCCACTGCCCCTGCGGTTAGGGCCCGGTACCTGGAAGCTGCAACCGATCCATGTCGATGATGTCATCGACGTCATCATCCACCTGTTGCACCGCGTGGAGCCCTTTGCCCGCCGGCTGGACCTTGCCGGGCCGGTGGTGATGACGACGGACGGGGTTACCCTGGCCCTGCGCAGCTGGCTGGACCTTCGCCCGGCCCCCTTTCTGCCGCTGCCCCACGCCTTGCTGATGCTGGGTGCGGCGCTGGGCGACCGTTTCGGGTTGGGGCCGGCATCGCGGGACAGTCTGATCATGCTGAAGGCCGGCAATGTCGGCGATGACAGGCCGATGCGTGATTTGCTGGGCCGCCCGGCACGCGCCTTGCCGGCGGCGCTGGGCCAGCATCCGGCAATGATTGCGGACCGCTGGCGGGCACGGCTGCTGCCGCTGGCCCTGCCGCTGCGCCTGTTGCTGGCGGCACTTTGGATTTGGACGGGCATCGTCTCGCTGGGGCTCTACCCGGTATCTGACAGCGAGGCGCTGCTGGCCCCGCTGGGGTTGACGGGCCTGTCGGCCGGCGTGGCTCTCTATACGGGCGCCTTGCTGGACCTGACGCTGGGGCTGGCACTGCTCTGCCGCTGGTGGCCCGTGGCGGTGGGGGCCGCCCAGCTGGTGCTGATGGTCGGCTATACCGTCCTGATCAGCCTTTACCTGCCCGACTTGTGGTTACACCCGTTCGGGGCGGTCACAAAAAATCTGGTCGTCGCCGGCGCCACGCTGGTCATGATGGCGATGGAGGCGGACAATGGATGACTATGTCTTGTTGAAATATGTCCATATCCTTAGTTCCACCTTATTGTTCGGCACCGGCCTGGGCACCGCTTTCCATGGCTGGATGGCCAACCGATCCGGCAACCTGTCAGCCGCTGCCGTCGTGAACCGCAATGTCGTCTGGGCCGACTGGCTGTTCACCACACCGGCCGTCATCGTGCAGCCGATAACGGGCGTCTGGCTGGCTCTTCTCGCAGGATACAGGATGGATAGCGGTTGGCTGCTGATGGCCATCCTGCTCTATCTGCTGGTGGGGGGCTGCTGGCTGCCTGTGGTCTGGCTGCAAATCCGGATGCGGCACATGGCGGAGGCGGCGCTGGCCGCTGGCACCGGCCTGCCGCCGCTCTATCACCGCTATGCCGCCCTTTGGTTTGCCCTGGGATGGCCCGCCTTTATCGGCGTGCTCGCCATCTTCTATCTGATGGTCGCCAAGCCGGAGTTCTGAGCCATGACCACACAACATATGCCCGTCTTCCGCCGCCTGCTGGGCCCCGCGATGGACCGGCTGCCCGACGCGGTGCGCCATGTTCATGATGGGGAAGGCCGCCTGGAACTGTCAGGCCTGGCCCAGGTCGATGTGATGCCGGGCCTGCTGCCCCGGTTGATCTGCGCCCTGATGGGGTTGCCCAAGGCGGGGCGCAACGTACCGGTTACGGTGATTTTCGATCGCACACCCACCGCCGAACATTGGCACCGCCGTTTCGGCAAGCGCCATTATGCCAGCCGTCTGACAGCAGGCACGGGGGCTGACACCGGTCTGTTGATCGAACAGATGGGCATGATCACCAATATCTTCCGGATCGAGGCCACTGCCGATGCCCTGTACCTGACGGTGGTGGGCTGTTGTTTCCTGGGCATGTCGATGCCCGCCTGGCTGGCGCCGCGCTGTCGGGTGGCTGAAGGGCAGAAGGATGGGGACTTCACCTTCGATATACCCATCGATCTCCCGTGGCTTGGGCGCCTGATCCATTATCGTGGGCGGCTTGGGAGAGCACAAGACCAGCAAGACAAGCCCCGTATTGACGGAGCGCCTTGATGCAAATGTCCCTGCACTTTATTAAGCCGGCCACTCGTGCCGCTGATGTAATACCAATCTCCCTTGATCGTGACCGATCCAGGGAGATTTTTTGTTCCCTCAGTCGCCGGGCGGGCGCATCCGCGCCCTTGGCTCACGCCGCTACCAAGCGGCGGGCCGGCGGTCGCCGGCCTCCAAGCCGCCTAAAGGTCAACCTTTAGGCGGCTTGGTATAACAACGCCACCCCGCCGGTACAATCACGCCCCTGGATGCATGATCCGGGCGAGCGCGCCATCGATCTCGCTGACCAGCCGCGTGCGGGTGCGTTCACGCAGGGTGATGGCTTTATCGTCCTTCACCAGCACAAGGTGGGGAATGCCTTGAACCCCAAATTTGTCGGCCAGTTGCGGGCATTCATCCGCATTGACCTTCACCACTTTGATTTCGCCATCATAAACCGCCGCCAGGGCTTCGATGGTGGGAAGCAGGGCCATGCATGGCCCACACCATGGCGCCCAGAAATCGATCAGAACGGGCTGCTCGCTCTGCGCAATCTCCACCGTGTAGGTATTATCCGATACTGAAATGACTTCTGCGCTCATGGTGATTATTCCTTCATTTTTTTTAAAGAGAATGGCCGTGATCCAACCGATGTTCTGTGCGGTGGCCGGCTTGCATACTGGCGTCCCTTGGGCGCTGGGGGGCGGGTTACGCCTGTTGGATGAGGCCGAGGAGGGTGTCCGTCAGGCCAAGGACAACCCGTTCTTTCGCAGGGCGGGCGGCCTCTCTCACCGCCATCATCCGTTCCATTGTACTGGTGATGTGTTCCATGGACATCACGCGCTGCGCTTCGGGCAGACGCTCCAGCGGGTCACCGTCGATATTCCCCGCCTCATCACGGGGCGCGATGGCCAGGGCGCGCCAGCCGATGAGCATATGCTCACGGTCACGGCACTCCTGCTCGGTCATGTGTGCCGTTTCAAGGAACATCAGCCAGTTGAACAGAAAAGCGGCGAAGACGGCGACAAACTCACCGGCAATGGACCGCAGGGGCCAGGCCACGACTTCCAATAAGGTTGCCACACGATAGCCCCAAACGGGGGCCTCGTTGGCGTTGGCGGCCAAGGCCGCCTTGCGGACACGGCGCCACTCGGCCGGTGCTATCGTTTCACCGGCCAGTTCACGATCCCACAATGCCGCGATCTGACATCCCACCGCGCGGAATTCCGCGCTGATATAGGGTGCCAAAGCAAAATCGGGCTGCAGTAACATTTCCAGGCAGTGGAGGGCAAATCGGGGCACCACCATGCCCAGGTCTGCACCGGGCTGGATGGCCTCCAGCCATTCGATCCCGAAGGACAGCACCGGCGCTGTCCCGCCGACAGAATCCTCTGGGGCCACTGTCTTGAAAACAGGGGCCAGGAGCGTCTCGCATAGCAGGGCCAGATCGACGGGAATGCCGGTTCGCTCCGTGAACACCGCGCGATCCTGGGTCTCCCCCAGCGTGCCGCTCAACGAATCCGGGGTTCCATCGCGCCGCCAGTTCAGGCTGGCATCCGGCACCAGGGTGCGCGCGGCCCAGGGGGCACGCACGCGTTCCAGCAGTCGGGCCTTCACCGCCGGATCGCCGCCAAAGGCTTGCATTCTGTCAGCACCGCTCATGGAAGAAGCTCCTCAAGTTCGGCTGCCAGATGCGTGCGGGTACGCCCGGCGAGGCGGGCGAGCGGATTGCCGGCATTTGTCAGGTAAAGCTGCGGGATCGACTGGATATCGTACCGGGCCTTCAGGGCCGGGTTCTCATCGATATCGATCTTCACCACCTTCAAACTATCCGCATAGAGCGGTGCCAAGGCCTCAAGCGCCGGCAGAAGCGCCCGGCAGGGACCGCACCAGGGGGCCCAGAAATCGATGAGCACGGGCAGCGTGCTCTCGACGACCTCTGCCTGGAAATTGGCCTCGTCCACAGCCTTGATGATCTCGCTCATATGCTTCCCATCCCGAAAGAGGCGATGTTGAACAATGCTGATACGGACGCCCGGTCGCTGGTAACCGGGCGCCATCTGCGGTTTAAAAATGCTTGCGCAGGGTTAGCGTGAAGCGCTGCATACGCGGATCGCCGAAGCTGGAATATCCGGTCTGGTCCACGCCGGAGGCCACCGTCGGCGGCCGCTGATTGAAGATATTCTGGATGCCCAGCTTGATTTCGGAATCCGCCAGCAAGCCTTCCTCGAACCCGTAGTTCACATAGATATCGCTGTAATTCTGGCTGCGCACCTTGGCGGCACCCTGCCAGGCTTCCGACTGCGCACAGGTGAAGGCGGTCTGGACCGACATGCAGACGCGATAGCTGCCATAGATCTGCGTGTTCCAGCCGGCACCCCAGGGGCCGTTCTGCCAATCGACACCAAGGTTGGCGCGCCATTTCAGCGGCCCTTCAAAGAAGCCGGCCCGGTCGACGGAAGCCTGCCCCGGCGCCGCCCTGGAGCTGAGTTCGAACGTGTGGGTGGCGGCGGCATAAACGCGGAAGGAACCCAGGTCGGAATCCTTGAAATTGTAATCGGCCTTGATATCGATGGCCTTCATGCGGGAGCTGGCGAGGTTGATCGCCGATGTATCCACCGCGGTGATCGGGCCGGGCGTGCCTGGGGCATCACCCGGCAGATTGGCACCGCGAATGATCCGCCCCGGCACCACCGCCTCATTGGCCAGGAAGAAGGAGATCGGAAGGTTCTGCACCTCGTTGGTTTTGCGGATGGAGGTCAGGTCAACCGAGGCCCGGAAGCCGGATAGAAAACGCGGCGTCAGCACGACGCCTGCCGAGAAGCTTTCAGACTCTTCCGGTTGAAGGTTCGGGTTTCCACCACCCAGCACCGTCAACGGTCCCGGAAGAAGCGCATTGCCACGGGCCGGGTCGCGCAGGTTGAGGAAAGAAATCAACGGGCCGCTCAACACCGACGGCGCCTCTGCACGGATATTGCCCAGCTTTGGCGCCAGGAAACCGTTACCCCAGCTGGCGCGCACCGCAATATCGGCGATCGGCGCATATTTGGCGCCTACCGTATAGTTGGTGGAGGACAGATCGGTCTTGACCCCCGGCTGGTCCGGGAACGGTCCTGTCGGGCTGGCGATGGGGATGGAATAGCCGGCATAGCGCGTCTGATAATTATCGTGACGCACCGAGCCCATCAGCTGGAGGTCGCGCACGAACGGCACCTCGCTGGAGGGGCTGACGATCGGCGCATTCAGTTCCAGATAGCCCGATTTGACATTCTGCCGCGCTTCGGGCGACCAATTATAGCGGGGCGCCCCACCGACGGATGAAGAATTGATCTTGTCGTCGGTGGACTCCCAGCGTTGTTCCAGCAAGGTGGTCGCCGTCAGATCGCCACCCGGCAGCCGGATGATGGGGCCGCCCAGACGCAGCGAAGCGGTGTGCAGCGTTGCTGCGTCACGCCCGGAGGAGCTGAAAATATTGAAGAGTGAAGCCGGATCCGCAATCGGATTGGCCCGAAGATCACTGAACACCGCCGCCTGCAGCCGCTCTTCCGCGGCATCCGACGCGGGCCCCAGCACCACATTGCTCAGGCTGCGACCCGTGTTCCGCAGCCAGCCATATTCGACCGCCGCACTCCAGCGATAGGGCAGGCGGATGATCCCGCCAACATTGACGCGTGTGTTCTCTGTCTTCTGGCTCTGCGTCAGGGCATTGGGGAAATTCAGTGAGGCCAGCACATCCTGCTGGAAGGGATTGACCGCCGCACTTTCAGGGATATACAGCGAATATTGGATCGGCGTGATGTTCTTGCTGCTGGATTCATCACGGGAGAAATCGGTAAAAATCTCCACGCTGTCGCTGAATTCGCGCCGGACATTGAGATTGTAGGTGGTGATATCGGGCCCGGTCCAGATCGGCAAATCCGCGCGATTATAGATCAGCTTGCCTGCCTGCGCCGCCAGGGCGGCCGGGTTGCCGGCATAGCCATCGGGAATGCTGGTCACGGCGGAATTGAGCGTGGCACCGCTTTTCAGCGCCAGTGCGTCTGTCGCGCAGTCAAAGCCGTCAAGCGTGGCGCAGATATTCGGCCCGCCGACCAGGGCGGTGGAATTCACAGGATCATTGCGAAACTGCAATTCGGCACCGCGACGGAAGAAGCTCCGGTCGCTGGCTGTCAAAGTCCTGGATTGAGAGTGGGAAACCGCGCCCATGATCCGGGTGCGGCCATCTTCCAGCGTCGTGCCGCCATTGACGGCGAAATAGCTCTGGCCGGCGGCAAAATCCAGCGCGTTATTATAACGGGCTTCGATGTCCAGCCCGGAATAATTGCGCTTCAGGATGACATTGATCACGCCGCCCGTGGCACCGCCGCCATAAATTCCGCTTGCCGTGGTGGGCAGCACCTCGATCCGCTCAATCTGGGAAATCGGGATACCATTGATGTTCGGCTGGCCGAAGCTGTCCCCGGTCGGGATGCTGGGAAGCCTGCGGCCATCCACCAGCACCAGCGTTTCATCCGCCCCCAAACCGCGCAAATCCAGGCGACCAGCGGCAGAGGTAGGCGGACCCGCCTGCGACTGGGTGGATTGCGCGGTATTCATCGGCAGCCGCGATTGCAGAAAATCCTCGACATTCTGCGCGCCACTCTGGGCCAACTCTTCCGAGCCGAAAACGACATAGGGCTGAATGTCGTCTTCACTGCGGCGGATATCCGTGTTCAAGGTCCGGCGCGCGGTCACCAGAATTTCGGCCAGCCCTTCGAACTGTTCCTCCGACGCTTTGCCGGCTTTGGCGTCAGCGTGCGCTGTTTGTGCCGCAAAGGCCATTCCCAGTGCGAAAGCGCTCACGCCAAACCAAGGTTTCATACGCCAGTACCCATTCTTGATACCCATAGAGCTCCCCGTTTTCTGCAAGACAATGCGCTCCCTGATGGAAGGTAGACGCATGATCGCTGCCATTCCCTCATCGGAAATGTCACAAAACTTCATCCGGGGTGCTGATTGCGGTTTGTTTCATGTTTTCCGCCAGGATGCGGGGGCCGCCACCAGGGGCGGCCCCCGCATCCTGTTCAGGCCGTACCGTGGTGGAGCGGCTTCACCATCGCCACGCCATTTTCAATGATCAGGCTGCGGTCATGATAAACGGCCACACTTTGCCGGTGAGCGACGGAGATGATCGCCGCCCCCGGCAGCCGTTCGACCAGCACCTTGTAAAGCTTCTCCTCCAACTGGGCGTCGAGCGCGCTGGTCGCTTCGTCGACAAAAAGAAAATCTGGCCGGGCCAGGATGGCCCGCGCTGCCGCCACGCGCTGCTGCTCACCCGGCGAGAGGATACGGCTCCACGGCTGATAAGAGTGCAGCTGTGGCGCCAGCCGTCCCAACCCGAATTCCCCAAGCAAAGCGACATAATCGTCATCGCCATGCGCCTCCGGTGCGTCAGGATAGGACATCAGGCTGGCCAGCGTGCCATCGGGCATGTAGTTGCGCTGCGGCAGGAAGGCGATCTTCGCCTTGGTCGGCACCTGCACATCGCCGGCACCATACGGCCAAAGGCCGGCAATACTGCGCAGCAAGGTGCTCTTCCCCGCCCCGGATTTGCCCTGAACCAGCAAGCGCTGCCCCGGCGCAATCTCCAGCCTGTCCAGGGAAACCATCGGTTCGCCATTGGGATAGGCAACCTTCAGCCCCTGAACGCCAACCCGTTCATCGGCGATCTCCTCAACATGGATGCCGCTATCCAGCGGCATTGTCAGCAATTGATCGAACAGATGCAGACGGGCGACTGCAGACCGCAGAATGGCCAGTTCGCTATACTGCGTCACGATGGCGCTGATGCCCATATAGACGGCAGTGAACGACGCCATCACGATCTGAATATCGCCGATCTGCATCTTATCTTCGAGCACGAAGGGAATGCAGATCAGATAGGGAAACAGGAACATGAAGGTCTCGGGCAACCCGGTTACCAGCGTGATCCGCATATTGGCGAGCGTGTAGGAACGCCAATTGAGGATGATGAGCTGGAACGTGTTGGCCAGACGCTTGCGTTCAATTCCGCCGGCGCGCGCGAAGGCAATGGATTCCCCATTGCCCCGGATCGACTGCATTTCCAGGCGGAACTGGGCTTCAAGCCGCTGGCGGACGACTTCCGCCCGCGTCAGCAAGCGCCCCACCCAGTGGACAAGAAACGTCATCCCGATGGCCAGGGCAAAGGCCACGTAAACAAGCAGACCGGGAATGGGCTCGGTCAAACCCACCTGGTCGAAAACCAGGGGCGGGGACAGTCGCCAAAGCTCCGACGTATAGAGAAAGACGCCGAAGATGGAGGCAACGACCGACACGCCGATGATCGTCACCTTCTCGACAAAGGTGTAGACATCTTCCTGGATACGCTGTTCCGGGTAATCGATTTCGGTGCGGCGCTCCAGATGGAAAAAGCGATTGCCCGCCATCCAGCCATCCAGCAGGCGGGTCGTCAGCACCTTGCGCATCCGCATCCGCAGCGCCAGACGCGTCCAGGCGCCGATGACGTTGAGCAGCGCCAGCCCGAAGCCATAGAGAAGAATTTCCAGGACAATCCCGGAAATGACAGCCCCGTTCTTGGCAGCCAGCGCATTGACGATGGCCGAAAATCCCAGCTGCATTTTCAACAGCACTGTCACCGTGGCGGTGCTTTGAAAGAACTGATAGGCAATCAACGGGATGCCCAGCAGCGGGTCCGCCTTGATGTACCGCCAGATCATGGCGGCGCCGTATTTTACATGCAGCCAGACCGTACCGGGGGGCACCTCGGGCGGCTTTTCCGTTATCACGGCATCTTGCGCGGATGGATCGGTCACATAGCTATCGGTCATCTGGCGTACCGTCTCAGCGTGAGTTTGAATGCTTTATGGTGACTGGCGCGCATCATGGCGAGACAGGTCTGTCGGACGTCTGGCGCAGCAGGTTCAGCAGCCCATCCATCTGTTGCAGCAAGAAGGGCAACAGGGCTGAGCGGGCCTTCTGCTTGGCCGCATCCATCCGGGCCGCCGCCGCTGGCTGCTGGGGGGCCAGCATCGCCTGTTTGATTTCCGGGTGACGATCCAGCAGTGCCTCATCCGACAGATCAGCAGAGGGTGCTTCACTGCGGATGCGGCGCAGTTCCCGCTGTGCAGCCAGACCTTTGGCCCAGTCAATCTGATCCTGCGGGGACAGGAACGGGGCCGCCAGCACCTGCAGGCAGGACTGCAGGAATTTCTGAGAAATGACAGGCCCTTCCACCGCAATGCCGGCACAGGGCCATGCCAGAGATTCAACAAGGTCCGCCGCCGCATAGCCTGCGGGATCGCGGCTCCCTTCCGACACAAGCAAGGCATTGGCACGAATGGTGCGCCATGCCCTGGACGGCACCGGTTCGCCCCGGCGCTCGCATTCCCAAAGCTGGAGGATGTCGCGGGCAACCGACTTCACGGCGGGATCGATGTTGGCCGCCAGGGGAAATTCATCCGACAGAATCTGCGTCAGAAAAACGGGCAGAAAGCGGGCGACGACATCGCCCACATCTGCATCGACGGCAATCGCTTCCAGCCATTCCAACCCGAATGACCATATCCGCTCATCGGCGGTCATGATGAAGCCGCGCGGTGCCGTCTCATCATCCTGAAAGGTGATGCCGGTATTGACCAGCATCTCACACAGCAAGGCCAGTTCCAGCGGCAGGCCGGTGCGGGCCACGAACAGGGCGGGATCTTGCGTCTGAGCAATGGTGCCGGCCAGCGAAGCGACCCCGGCACCGTTTGACCATTTCAGATAGATCAAGGGGATGATCTGCCGCGTGTCCCAAGCCTGACGGACACGGTTCAGCGTCTCAGCCTTCAGGGCTGGATCACCAAGAAACGCTCTAAGGGACACTGCGGCCTCTCCTTCGCAAATCACCGGGGGGCGTCGCGCGAACAGCCATTCCCCCCGAAACCGGATACACAGATTGCCTTCCAACCGATGGTGCGAAGGCCCTAAGAGGGGAGACGCGCGGCCGCAGCACTTTCCCCATCCAATTCCGTGGTTTTCAGGGGAACCAAAGCAGGCCCACCTGAAACAACAGCGATTGTCATAGGCTGGATATACGGAAAGGGGCGATGGCAGCACCCGCCCATCCCGGTGCACACCATTACGGGAACCGTCAAATAAACGGCCTATTCCTGATCCGGATCGGTGAAGAAATCCCGGCCGAGCGCCTGTGCCTTTGCCATTTGCAGCGATACGGCCCAGGCCCTGGCAAAGGCCCCTTGGCGGCGAATATCCGCCGCCAGCCACGCGTCCAGCTCGCTGTCTTCCTCAGCGGAAAGCGGGCGCGCCTCCATGCGGGCAACCCACAGGGCGGCTATATCGTCAATCCGGGCACTGCTTTCGCGGTCTTCCATCTGCGCCAATGTTTTTTTCATCACCTCTATTAGACGCACAGGGTGACGATATTCCGGAAAGCGCGATTGTGTCCATAAACAGGCGGATACCCTTGGCCATGTTTTTTTCCACCGAGCTTTCAGAAATGTTGAGCCGTTGTGCCGTGTCGCGCTGGCTCAGCCCCTCAATGCGCCGAAGGATGAAAACGGCGGCAACCTGCTTGGGAAAGCCGGCGACAATGTCACCGATCCGCCGGAGTTCGTCACGGTCGCAAACGGTGCTCTCCGGTGAGGCATCTTCACATTCGAAGCGCGAAAGTTCGGTATCGTCCACCGCCCGGATAGAGACGACCTGCGCGCGGCGCAGATGCGTGCAGATGATGGAATGGGCTGTCTGCAGAAAATAGGCGCGCGGGTTGCGCACGCCTTCCACGCTATCCATGGAGGCAAGCCGCGCATAGGCTTCCTGCACGATATCGTCGATCTCCAGTTCTGCGACACGACGACGGGCCAGCCAGGCCCGCAGACAGGGTTCATGCGGCAGGATATGCTGCGCCAGCCACAATGCCCGTTCGTTTCCGACGCGTGCCATCTCTCAATCACCCAGCGTAGACAATGGCCCCGGTCGGCTGGGGAGCCGGTTGGGTTGGCCATTGTGAAAAAGGTCGGCAGCAGGTGCCTTGCGCGCCCAGGCTGCTGGGAATGCCTGGTTCCGTGCCATTCCATCCGTCTGTTTCGATTGTCGGCGCGTTTCGTGTGTCACAGCGCCTCTCAATGCGGGAGATAGGTACGGCGCCCCTGCCGCATCGCCTTGGCAGAGACGCCAAAGCGGGCGCGGAACAGGTGCGCGAAATGGGACAGGCTCGCAAAACCAACGCCATAGGCGATTTCCGAGACGCGATCATTGGTGTGCATGAGCTGGTATTGCGCCGTGACCAGCCTGATCTCGTTCAGAAAGGCGTTGAAGCTGGTGCCATGGGCGGCACAGGTCTTGTAGATCGTGCGGACGGAGCATTTAAGGTTGGCGGCCGCGTCATGCGCCGATAGGCCGGGCGTATCGAGGTTGCGGATGATGAATTCAAGGATGCCGCCAATGCGCCCCTGCCAGCGCGGCAGTGATTTATGGGTATCGACGCAGGCGGCCAGGGCGGTGCGCATCAGGTCGGCGGTCATCGTCAGCCCTTGGGCGGCGGCCGCCGTATCCTCGTTGGGCAGGTCGAAGAGGGCCTGGGCCAGTTTCGCCATGACCGGCGTGGCGAAATAGTCCTTGCCGATATGGAGATCGGGCAGGACCAGCAACCCGTCGAGGAAACGCCGCATGGCCCACCAGGCGGGCATGGTGACGATCATGGCATCCAGATCGTCTGTCCCTTCCAGCGTCATCGGCCGCCAGGCGCAGACGGTGAAGATATCGCCGGGCGTCAGCGTGCGGCTGTGGCCGGTTTGAACGACGCTGAGCTGGCCGGCACGCAGGAAGATGATATGCGCGCAGAAGCCGGGCCCATCGAATGCCGTCGCCCCTTCCAGGGAAAAGGCGAAGGCATCGCTGGTCAGATGGTGGATGGTCGCGATGTCGCGCTGCACGCTGTCAACGTGCCAAGCCGTTCCGCCGCGCAATCCGAGGATCGGATTGGCGGCGAAGACGGAAGCAATCTGTGCGCGGATCGTTGCCATCAGACCCTTTGTCAGGTGAGAGAGTGCACCGGCTGCACCCCGGACAGGGACGCATTGGGGGACCGGAAAGCAGCGGTGGCGAGGTCGAGAACCTGTTGCTGAATGGCGGCGCGCCATGCGGCCATCTTGGCATTTGAACGGGTGCGCCGCGCCATCGACCGCTGCTTGAGCGCGTGGCGCGCCGGGTCTGCCGCCCAAAGACGTTCAACCTCGGCCAGGAATTCCTCAACGCCGATGCTGTCGAGCGACTGCTTTTCAGACAGGGCTTCCATCGCCTCTTCGTTGATCTTGTTCATCTCTGTCTGAAAGGTTTCATTCTCCGCGTCGGAGAAGCAATCCTCGTCAGAGGCGTCGGCTTCGATATTGACCGCCGCCGACCAGGCCGTGATCACATCATGGGCCGCACCGGGGGCCTGTTCCAGATCCCAGGCGAGCGACATCACCAGATCGACCGCCCGGTCAGCACTCGTATCTTCACTGCGTGCCGTCACCAGGGCGGTGCGTGCCGCGCGCCAGGCCTTCTTGTCGACAGGCTGGTCAATCGACCGGGTCACCAGGGCGATGACCCCTTCGCACGCGGCCCGCAGCGGCCCCGGCTTGATGATGTTGGCACGGCCATAAACCGGATCGTTCCAGGCCAACAGCAGGCTCTGCCGCGCCAACGCCCCGGTTTCCGCCCCGACAGGGATGGCGTTGAGCAGGCTTTCATAAAAGCCGGCGGCATCCTCTGCTTCCCCGAAGGCGCCCAGTGCGGGCAACAGTCGCGCCATGGCCGGGTGCAGGCCATATTCATCGGACAGGGCGGAGATATCACCTTCCACCGATGCGCGGGTCAGCCACGCCTGATAGATAGGCCCTTTGCCGCGAATATCGGCGATCAGGGCGGTGCGCTTGGCCGCGTCACCAAAGGCCCGATAGATGCTCATTCCCCGGCCCCCGCAAAGGGTTCCAGCACGGTGGCCAGCTTGCCGCGGGAGACCATGCCCTGAAAACGTTCCACCGGCTGGCCATCCTTGATGATGATGAAGGTCGGCACGCCTTGGACGTCATATTTCTGGGCCAAAGCCGGCTCCTGATCGACATCCACCTTGACGAAGGCGATCTCCCCGTCAAATTCGCGGGCCGCATCTTCCAGCGCCGGGGCCGACGCCTTGCAGGGGCCACACCAGACGGCGTGGAAATCGACCAGAACCGGAATGGGCGATTGCAAGACTTCCGCCGCGAAGGCTTCGGTCGTGACATCCTTGAGCTTGGACATGGGGGCGTTCCATTGTGGCGGCGCCGGTTTGGCCGGTGCCGATATTGTGGATATCCGTCAGGCGGAAACGGTCTCAACCAGAACCGTCTTGGCGGCCTGATCGATCAGATAGCGTTCGGCTTCCAGGGCCGCCATGCAGCCCATGCCGGCCGAGACCACGGCTTGGCGGAAATGCTTGTCCTGCACGTCGCCGGCGGCGAAGACGCCGGGCACGCTGGTCGCGGTCGACCCCGGCGTGACCAGGATGTAGCCATCCTCGTCCATGGCGAGCTGGTCCTTGAACAGGCTGGTTGCCGGATCATGACCGATGGCGACGAACAGCCCGTCAATGGTCAAGGTGGATTGTTCGCCGGTCAGCGGGTGGTTGAGCTGCACGCCTGTGACCTTGCTGCCATTGCCCAGCACCTCCGCCACCTCGGCATTCCAGATCACCTTGATCTTGGGGTGGGCGAACAGCCGAGCCTGGTTGGTCTTGTCGGCGCGCAAACTGTCGCGGCGATGGATCAGGTAGACGGCACTGGCGAAATTGGCCAGATGCAGCGCATCCTCCACCGCCGTGTTGCCGCCGCCGACCACCGCGCAGACGCGTCCCCGGAAGAAAAAGCCGTCGCAGGTGGCGCAGGCCGACACGCCTTGCCCGCGATAGCGGGTTTCGCTTTCCAGGCCCAGCCAGCGCGCATTGGCCCCGGTGGCGATGATCAGGCTGTCGGCCGTATAGCGGTCGCCCATATCGCCGGTGGCCACAAAGGGCCGCTGCGTCAGATCAACATCGACGATATAGTCGGCGATGATCTCCGCCCCGACATGCCTTGCATGGTTGCCCATGCGCAACATCAGTTCCGGCCCCTGCACGCTGGCATCACCCGGCCAATTCTCGACCTCGGTGGTGATGGTCAGCTGACCGCCGGGCTGCGGCCCTTCGATCAGCACGGGGTTCAGGGCGCTGCGGGAGGCATAGATCGCCGCCGTGTAACCCGCCGGGCCCGATCCGATGATCAGCAGCTTGCTGTGCCGGGGGGCCGTCTTGTTCTGTGTGGCACGCATCATCAGGCTCCCGCACCACCGACAACAACCTTGTCCATGCGGATCGTCGGCTGGCCCACGCAGACCGGCACGGTCTGGCCGGCCTTGCCGCAGAAGCCGATCCCCAGCTCCAGGTCATTGCCGATCATGGCAATATGTTTCAGCGCTTCATTGCCGACGCCGATCAGCGTCGCACCCTCAATCGGCGCGGTCACCTTGCCATCCTCAATCAGGAAGGCCTTCTCGGCAGAGAAGTTGAACTGTCCCGAGGTGATATCGACGGTGCCGCCGCTGAATTCCACGGCATAGATGCCGTTCTTGACCGAGGCGATGATCTCTTCCGGATCGTAGGGGCCGCGTTCCAGAAACGTGTTGGTCATGCGGGTCATGGGCAGATCGGCATAGGATTGCCGGCGGCCATTGCCCGTCATCTTGTCCTTCATGATCCGGGCGCTGGTCTTGTCCTGCATCAGGCCGACCAGACGGCCATCCTCGATCAGCAGCGTGCGCTGACCGGCGACACCCTCATCATCGACATTCAGCGAACCGCGCGCATCCGGCACGGTCGCATCGTCATAGACATTGACGCCGGGGGCGGCGATGCGCTGCCCCATCATGCCGTTAAACACGGATTCCCGCTTACGGTGGAAATCGCCTTCCAGCCCGTGGCCGACCGCCTCATGCAGCAGTACGCCGGGGAAGCCATTGCCCAGCACCACCGTCATTTCACCGGCGGGCGAGGGAATGGCTTCCAGGTTCGTCAGCGCGATTGATGTGGCCTTGCGGACCATCTTCTCCAGCCGGGCCTCATTGAATTCGCCCAGGGTGAAACGGCCGCCATCCCCGGCCGAGCCGGAGGCGCGGCGGGTATTCCCTTCCGCCACGACGGAGATGTTAACGCGCACCTGCGGGCGGATATCGCCGGCCAGGGTGCCATCCGTCGCGCCGACCAGGATCGTTGCATCCTCGACGGCCAGTTGGGCATTGACCTCGGTGATACGCGGGTCAACCGCACGCGCCAGATCATCCAGTTTGCGCAGCAGCGCGACCTTCTGGATCGTATCAATGCCGCCAGCGGCTTCCAGCGTCGAATAGGCTTGGGAATCCTGACGGATGCCCTTGATCTCCACGCCCCGGCCGGTCTCGCCAGCGTCCTGACCATGGGACTGCATGGCGCGGGCGGCGGCGGTCACGGCATCGATGGCCTTGCCGCTGATGTCACTGGAATAGGCGAATGCGGTATTTTCACCGGTGACGGTGCGGGCACCGATACCCTGCGAGATGCCAAACGCGGCACGGGCCACCTTGCCGCGTTCCAGCGACCAGGTATCGCGCGTCGTCATCTCAAAATACAGGTCGCCATAATCGGCGCCGCGCCCCCAAAGGTTGGCGAGGCCATTTTGCAGCTTGTTGATGTCAAGATCGTTGGCCGCAAGAAGCTGCGTTTGCGCGCGCGCCAGACGATCGGCAGCGGTGAGAGACATTTGCATCAATTCCTTCGTCTTGACCGCACGATCACCGGCCGGCGATCTGCATGTCGGGAAGCAGGATCGAACCGGCCCGGATGGCACCCTCGCGGTAAATATCGGCACCAACCGCGACAATCGCCTTGAACATGTCCTGCAGATTGCCGGCGACGGTGAAGCCCTGGACAGCCTGCACCACCTGGCCATTTTCCACCCAGAAGCCGGCGGCGGCGCGGGAATAGACCCCGGTGGCAGGGTTGGAACCGCCGCCCATGAAGCGGGTCAGCCACAGGCCGGTGCCCATCTTGCGCAGCATGGCGGTCAGATCGTCGGTGGGGGCCGTCAGGCTGCTGATCAGCGCAAGGTTGCGCATCCCGCCGGCATTGCCGGTGGAGGCCCGGCCCAGTTTGCGCCCCATGCGGGTGTCGAGAAACAGCCCCTTCACCACGCCGTCGCGGATGATATCGCGGCGCGTGCCGGCCACCCCCTCACTGTCAAAGGCGGCACTGGCCAGACCGAACGGCTCGAACGGGTCTTCCGTAACGCTGAGATGTGCGGCCGTCAGCACCTGCTCCATCGCGTCGGGCAGGAAGGTCATGCGCTGATACTGCGCGCCACCGCTCAACTGCCCGCACATTTCCCGCACTAGGCTGGCGGCGACGGTGGCATCGATGAGGACGGGGGCGCGGCGCGTCGTCAGACCCTCCGCCCCCAGCATGTCCAGGGCCCGCTTGGCGGCGAGTTTACCGACCAGCTCGCCACTCTCCAGCTCCTCAATCCGGCGCACACTGGATCCCCAGTGGCCCTGCTTCATCTCATCGCCGCGCTGGGCGATGGTCTGGCACCAGCGGTGCTGCATGGAACTGCTGCCGGTCCGGCAGAAGCCCTGGCTGGTGGCCAGGGCAAAGCGGGCGTCCTGGCTGGCCGCCCCCGCTTCCGACACACGCACAATGTCGGCAGTGGCGGTTGCTTTCACCGCCGCTTCAATGGCCATGGCGGCTTCGGTCAGCTCAACGGCATTATGGCAGGACGGGGCGAACAGCGGCACCGAGGGGCTGTCCCAGGCCAGGGTCTCACGATCCGCCAGCCCCGCCTCTTCATCGGGTTCAAGCTGGCGGGCCATGCTGATGGCCTGTTCAACCACGCGGTCAATGGCATTGCGGCTCAGCGACTCTGTCGAGGCCATGCCGGTGCGCCCCTCCAGAAACACGGTGATCTGAAGGCTTTGATTGCCATCCCGAACAGCATTTTCAACTTCGCCATTGGCGACGCTGATGCTGATCCCGCCCCCTTCATTGACACGCGCAATGGCCCCCCCGGCCCCCAGCGCTGTGCTGCGCTCCACCGCGTAGGTCACGGCCTTGGCAAGATCGGCCTCGCTTTGCAGCAGATAGCCGTCAGCCCCATCGCGGGGGCCGCCCTCAACGGGCCGGGAAAGGGTGCCAATGCTCATGTGAGCTCCTTCATGAATTCCGACGGCATTTGCCGGAGCCGGGGCGCAAAAGCGGCCAAGGCTCACCGGGCGGCCACATTCACGATCATAGGCTGGGTATAAGGGGAAGTTTGCGTGCCACGTCACTGCTTGTTGTCTGACAGTGCATAGGCGGGGGCGCGACCGCCGACAGAAATGCTTTGACCCCGCCGGGCTATCCCCGACAGCCACCGCACCGCCGGTCAAGGCAGATGAAATCCGCCTGAGACGCCAACCAGATGCGCAGAGACGGCCATCAGAGGATCCAGCGCACAGTAATATGATTTGACTCTACATAAGCGTGTATATAAATTTGGAAAAATCAATTTAAAGGTGCCTTTCTGGGGTCGGATCAGCGAAGGCGTGTCAAAACACTCAGCAAAGGAGTTTTGCATCAATGAGCCGCGTCTTGCCGCAAATCGAACATGTTGTTTTTCTGATGCTGGAAAACCGTTCCTTCGACAACCTGCTGGGCTGGCTGTATGAAGGGGAGGATCGTCCCAAGCACATCATCGCCTCGCCCAAGCAAAAGGACGAGCCGTTTCATGGGCTGGAACATAATAAATATTTCAATCTGCGTCCCGGTGATCCTCCTTCCCTGCATTATGTCCGGTACGGGGCGAGCCATTACAACTCACCCAGCACCGATCCCCATGAACCCCACCAGCACGTCACCGTTCAATTGTTCGACCTGCCGCATGATTACCAGGGGCAACCCAAGCATGGGGAACCTGCGACCATGGGCGGGTTCCTGAACGATTATTATTATTCCCATATCGGCCATCTGGCCCCCGCCTGTGACGAGCCCGACCCGGTCGGCAGCTTGGCCAGGGCCTTGAGCAAAAAGATGACGCCAGAGCTGTCATTGGAGATTATGGATGCGTTTACGCCGCAGCAATTACCGGTGATCAATGGGCTGGCCAAGGCCTATGCCGTTTCCGACCAATGGTTCAGCTCAGTGCCGACCCAGACCATGGCGAACCGGGCCTATTCCATCTGCGGATCGTCGCTGGCAAGACTGAACGGCGAGTTGGTGGAGTTGGTGGACAATCATGGTCTGCTGTTTGGCGTGGTGCCGGGAAAATATCATGCGAAATCGATCTGGGAGACATTGCATGAACATGGGCACAAAGACACTAAAGATTGGATGATTTATTATCAGACGAAGGAAATGAATGGCTTCTGCCTTACCAGAAATGCATTCAAGATTCCCGATGCGGACAAGCATGTTACCCATATTGACGAGTTCTTCCGGGCCGTTGAACGGGATGAATTGCCGTCTTTTTCATATCTGGAACCGAACTGGTACAACGTGTTGCCACCTTACCAGAACGGCAATTCCTATCACCCGCCATCGAATGTGCTGCCGGGCGAACTGTTCCTGAAGGAGCTGTATGACGCCCTGACCCGCAACACCAAACTGTGGCAGAAGACGCTGCTGATCATCACCTTTGACGAACATGGCGGCACCTATGACCATTTCCCCCCGCCCTGGGGAGCAATCCCGCCTTGGGGCACCGGCCCGGCACCCCATAAATGTGAGCAGGATTTTGGCTTTGACCGCTTCGGGGTTCGGGTTCCGACCTTGCTGATTTCGCCCTGGATTGATGAGGCGACGGTGTTCCGGTCCACTACCGATGTGCCGTATGATCATACATCCCTGATCGCCACCATCCTGAAATGGAAAGGGATTCCCAAGGATAAATGGGACATGGGGGAGCGGGTCTACCACGCCCCAACCTTCGAAGGGGTGCTCACCCGCGCCACGCCGCGCCGCGACCTGCCGAAAATCGAAGTATCGGAGGATGAATGGGCGCATCTTGCCGCGTTGGAGGCAAGTACTCATTGCCCGATAACGCCAATGCAGCTGAAATTTTTGCCCTTCGTGCTGCGCCATCTCTGCGATGACACCCTGGACGAAGCCGGTCTTCTCCAGGCCCTGGCGGATATCCTGAAAGACGCGGAATGTGCGGCTGACCTGAATGCCAGGGTTAAGGATTTCGGCGCCCGTTACGGCAAAGTGTGAGGCCCTGTCCCGGTGATCGGCAATGCGATCATCGGGCCCCGCTGGTGGCGGACAGCCACTTTACTGGGCGCGCTGCCGATTTCAGACAAAAGCCGCTGATTCTCAAAGAGAATCAGCGGCTTTTGTTTTGGAAAATGGAGAGGCCGGCCGAAACGGAAGACCTCACGGGAGATTTCAGGTTCCCCCATTCGTGGCCCTCCAACCGGCCGAAGGGTCAAGCTTTCGGCGGGTTGAGAGGATCCCCTCTGTGGATAGCCTTGGCGACGGAAACACGCGCTCTGCGCAAGACCTGTCCGGTCAGCAGGTGCATCCTCAACGTAAATGTAAAGCATTCCAGTAATTCACGCGTTCGCGCGGTCTATTCCGCCCCGCTGCCTATGGGTCCTGTCCGTCTCATCCCCAACGTATCCATCGTCATTGCCGATAGGAAATTTATTTAACCATCTGATAATAATGAAAATTATTGATTTCGATCGAGGTTGACCAGCCTGATCCCCTCGATCAGACGACAAAATTGGCCCTTGACCTGCTATCGGGTCATGATAGCCTGAGAATGTAAACGATACCAAAAAAATGCGGGAGCCGCTTCGCGGTCAGCTTGGAAGGGAGATATATGAACATTCTCATGGCCCGTATGGGCGGTTCGGCACTGGTCGCCTTGATGGGCGTCGTGCCGGTGATGGCACAGCAGTCCGATGCCGTTGATGACGGTGGGCTCACCGAGATCATCGTCACCGCGCAGAAGGTGGTGAGCACGGCGCAGCGAACGCCAATCGCCATGTCTGTCTTTGACGGTCAGTCCTTGACTGAAAATGGTGTCGGCAATGTCAATGCGTTGGCCAATATCGCGCCGACGCTCAACATCGCGCAAAATAATCAGAGTAGCATCATCACCATTCGGGGTGTGTCCAGTCGTGACTATACCGAAACGGGTGACCCGGCTGTCGCGGTCAGTATTGATAATTTTTATCTCCAGAACGCCGTTTCCTTGAATGCGGGAATGTTTGATCTGGAGCGGGTTGAAGTTCTCCGCGGTCCACAGGGAACGCTATATGGTCGTAACGCGACGGCCGGCGCGATCAATATCCGCACGGCCCGCCCCACCGACCGGCTGGAGGGCAATATTGCCGCGGAATATGGCTATAAAAATGCCTTGATCACGGAAGGGATGGTCAATGCGCCCCTATCCGATACGCTGATCGTGCGCGGCGCCTTCTCCGTGCATCAGCGGAAAGGGTATGTGGATAATGGTTCCCTGCAAACCAGCGGCGGTACGGTCACCAAGGATGGCAATGATGATGTCAGCCAGTCCGGCCGTTTGCATGTGCTGTGGCAACCGGGGCGCTTCAGCGCGCTGGTGACAGGGGAAGTCAGTCACGTTGGTGGCGTTGGTTCGGTGATCAAGGGCATTCCCTATGCCGATATTCGTTCCGATGGCACGCTGAAACTGGGCGACACGGATCGCTGGGCGCTGAACAACCAGGCGTCATTTGACCTGGACGTGAAAACGATCCGCACGGAGTTAAATTACGACCTGGATTTCGCGACCATATCCTATTATGGCGGCTATCGCGATCAGCATCAGCGACGCGATAATGACCAGGATGGCGGGACGGCGTACAGCTATGCTTTCCCGACGGATGGGCAAACCGATACGCAGAACCATGAATTACGCATCACCTCGAATGATGATGGTCCGTTTGGCTGGCAGGGCGGCCTTTATGCTTTCCAAGAACAGTTGGACGCGCTGACCTATTTCCAGGTGCTGAGCGGCGGTACCCGCAGCAATTTCTACACCTTCGACTATGACACCAAGGCAAAGTCACAAGCGGCTTTCGGGCAGGTATATTACAAGCCCATCGATTCCGTGAAACTGTCCGCCGGCGCCCGTTACACCAAGGAAGACAAGAGCCAGCTTGGCTATAACATTATCGCTGGAACCTTTACGGCGGTTGATGCGCATTATAACGGACACAAGGACACCTATCACGCCGGCCTGGATTGGCAGGTGACGCCGCGCAATCTGGTCTATGCCAAGTTCGATACCGGCTTCAAATCCGGCGGCTTCCAGAATGGTTATTCCTTCGGACCCGAGACGATCAAAGCATGGGAGGCGGGCACAAAGAACCGGCTGTTTGATAACAAGCTGGAACTGAATGCCAATATCTTCCTCTATAATTATTCTGATCTGCAGGTGCAGCAGAATGACCCGGTCACAGCCATCTCGCGGATTTTTAATGCAGGTGAGGCTGAGATTTACGGCAGCGAGGTTGAGGGGAACTGGTTGGTGACGCCCGACGATCGGGTCGATTTTTCGGTGGCCTATCTTCATGCCCGTTACAAGGATTTCCTGAATAACGGGGTTCAGTATGCCGACAATACCTTGCCCCAGGCGCCGACATGGTCGCTGTCGGGCGGATATCAGCATGAAATGACGCTTGAAGGGGGACAACTGACCGCGCGCATTCAGTCGCGCTATCAGACGAAATCCTTCTTCTCCTTCCGCAACAGTGCTGCGGAACAGCAGAAATCCTACAGCAAAACCGACATCAGCCTGACCTATAAGCCGGATCAGTCGAACGTCGTCATTTCTGCTTATGTGCGTAATATCGAAGACAGCACCATTCTGACCACGTCGGAAGAGGCGGCCTATGCCGGCGGCTATCTGGTGCAATTCGCCGATCCGCGCACCTGGGGCGTGCGGGTATCGTACAATTTCTGATAAGGGCGGGGCAGGGGGCGGTTACAGGCCCCTGCCCATCCGTGGCTTAGGACGTCTGGCCGCGGGGCTTTTTGGCCTTGCCGGGCTTGACGGCAGTGGGTGCCGGGCCGCTGGATTGGCGGACAACCAGCCGGTAGGGAAGAATGATTTCCCGGTTGGCGTCCAACGGATCGCGCAACATATCCAGCATCAGCCGCATGGCGGCTTCCCCCGTCTCCACCGTCGGGACCTCCATGGTGGTCAAGGGGGGGCTGGCGAAGGCGCCGAAACGCAGATTGTCGAAGCCGACGACCGAGACGCCATCGGGAATGGCGATGCCGGCTTCACGCAGGGCCGCCATGGCGCCTAAGGCCATTTCATCGTTGGCACAGCAAAGTCCGGTGAACCCGGCCTTTGCTGCCAAAAGCTGCCTTACGGCATCATAGCCGGACTGAAGGGTGAAATCCCCATGAACGATCGGTGCCTTGTCACTGGCCAGACCCGCCCGTTTCAGCCCCAGCAGGAAACCGGAAAGCCGGTCCCTGGACATGTTCTGATCGATCGGGCCGGTAATAACGGCGATCCGCGTATGGCCCTGGCGCACCAGATGGTTCACCAGCATGGCAGCGGCTTCAACATTATCAATGCGCACCCGCGGCAGGGAAAGCCCCGGCGGATATTCACAGGCAAGCACGATGGGCGGTGCTGGGTTTTCCGGCGGTGTCTGCAAGACAGCCGTCGGCAGGATCTTATCCAGCAGGATCATGCCATCGGCCTGCTTGCTGGCAATCATGCCGACATAGCTGTCCAGCAGCGCCTGATCGGAATCGGTGATGCCCAGCAGCACCCGGATGCCCGCCTCCCGCGCGACATTTTCAATCCCCTGCACGAAGGCCGAGGTGAAAGGATTGAAAATGGAGGGCACGGCGACGATGACATTATCGCTGCGCCGCCGCCGCAGGCCGACGGCCAGCATGTTCGGCCGGTAATTAAGCTGCGCAATCGCGGCTTCAATCTTCTGCAGCGTGGGCGGGCGCACCGCCCCCGGCGTGCTGAGCGCCCGCGACACCGTGGCGATGGAGACCTGGGCGAGTTCAGCAATGTCTTTGATATTAGCCATGGTTGAAGAAATACCGGCACGGACGGTTTGCTGCAATCGCTGAATGGGGCAAGGGGCCTTTTTCAGCGCCGGTCTTTCGCATATGAATGTAAAGCTTTACATGCCGTGCTTTACCTACTGTAAGGAGTGAACCCGGTGAACCCAGTAAGAATGGCGATGATCGGTGGCGGCCCCGGCTCCTTCATGGGGCCGGTTCATCGCCGGGCGTCGGCGCTGGATGGTGGCTTGCGGGTGGTGGCGGGTGCCTTCAGCCGTGATCCGGCCCGTAACCATGCCGCCGGTCAGGATGGAGAGCGGGTTTATCCCGATGCCATGGCCCTGATTGCCGCAGAGGCAGCGTTGCCGGCCACGGAACGCGCGGAACTGGTGGCCATCCTGACCCCAAACGACTCCCATGCCGACATTGCCCTGGCCGCGGTGGAGGCAGGCTTCGCCGTGCTGTGCGAGAAGCCGCTGGCCCATGATCTGGCGGCGGCACGGCGCGTGGCCGCCGCCGTGCAGGCCCAGACAAAGCCCTTCGCCGTTGCCTATACCTATCTGGGCTACGCGATGGTGCATGAGATCAAGGCTCGCGTGGCGGCGGGTGCCATCGGGCCGGTGCGCCGCGTTGCCGCCAACTATATCCAGGGCTGGCTGGCACAGCCGGTGGAAAAGGAACAGGCCGGTGCCGCATGGCGCACCGATCCGGCCTGCGCCGGCATCAGCGGCTGTTTCGGGGATATCGGCGTACACGCGCAAAGCCTGGTGGAATTCACCACCGGCCAGCCAATTGCCCGCGTGATGGCGGATATCCGCACCTGTGTTGCCGGGCGGGCGCTGGATGATGATGGTGCGGTGCTGTTCCGGCTGGAAAGCGGTGCGGCCGGCGTGCTGACTGCCAGTCAGGTCTGTACCGGTCGCCAGAACGGTCTGGATATCACCCTGTACGGGGAAACCGGCAGCCTGCAATGGGCGCAGGAACGGCCCTTTGAGCTATGGCAGACCGATGCCGACGGGCGGGTGACGTTGATCACGGCCAATCCGTCGATGCTGATCTGCCCCGTGGCAAAGGGGCTGCTGCGCCTGCCCGGTGGCCACCCGGAGGGCTATCTGGAAGCGCTGGCCAATATCTATCGGGGCTTGGTCGATCGCATCCGCAACCGGGATGACGGCACCGCCATGCCGTTGCCATCGGCTTTCATGGGGCTGCGCAGCCTTGCTTTCACCCAGGCCGTGGTGGCGAGCAGTGCCGCCCGCGGCTGGATCGATGTGGAGGATTGAAAATGCGGACCATCAAGGGCCCCGCCCTATTCCTGGCCCAGTTCATGGGCGATCAGCCGCCCTTTAACGATCTGAAAACGCTTGCCCCCTGGGTGGCCGCCTGCGGTTATCATGGGGTGCAACTGCCAACCAACGATCCCCGCTGCATCGACCTGAAACTGGCGGCGGAAAGCGACGCCTATTGCCAGGATCTGCAGGGCATGCTGGCCCAGCATGGGTTGGAAATCACCGAACTTTCCACCCATATCCAGGGCCAGCTGGTCGCCGTGCATCCGGCATATCAAACCCTGTTTGAAGGGTTTCTGCCGGCGGCCCTGCGCACGGCCCCACCCGCCGCCCGCCAGGAATGGGCGGTTGACCAGTTAAAGCTGGCGGCCCGCGCCAGCCAGCGCCTGGGCCTGACGGCCTCTGTCACCTTCTCCGGTGCCCTGCTGTGGCACACGGTCTATCCCTGGCCGCAACGTCCGGCGGGGCTGGTGGAGGAAGGGTTTGCCGAACTGGCCCGGCGTTGGGAACCGATCCTGAATATCTATGACGAAGCCGGGGTTGATCTTTGTTACGAGATCCATCCGGGCGAGGATCTGCATGACGGGGCCAGTTTTGAACGGTTCCTGGATGCGGTGGGCGGCCATGCCCGCGCCAATATCCTCTATGATCCCAGCCATTTGCTGTTACAGCAGATGGATTACGCCGCCTTCATCGACCTGTATCACAGCCGCATCCGCATGATGCATGTGAAGGATGCCGAATTCCGGCCCGATGGGCGCAGCGGGGTCTATGGCGGGTATCAGGGCTGGGTCGACCGGCCGGGCCGTTTCCGTTCCCTGGGCGATGGTCAGATCGACTTCAGTGTCATCTTCGCCAAGCTCGCCCAATATGATTTCCCCGGCTGGGCCGTGGTGGAATGGGAATGCGCGTTGAAAGACGCGGCGGTGGGTGCCCGTGAAGGGGCGGAATTCGTGAAGCGCCACATCATCCCGACAACGGCCCGCGCCTTTGATGATTTTGCCGGTGCCTCAACGGATGTCGCGCGCAATCGCAGCATATTGGGCTTAGGCTAACCTAACCCCCTTGGGCGGGCCAGACGGCCCGCCCAAGGGGTAAAGCCATCAAACCGACCGATCTTCCAGAATCAGTTCGGCGGCCCGCCAGGCCACGGCCATGGCGGGGCCGTTGGTATTGCCGGAAATGCCCGTCGGCATTACGGAGCAATCCACGACGCGCAGCCCCTGGGTGCCATGCACACGCAGCCGTGCATCCACCACGGCATTGCCCTCCGGCCCCATGCGGCAGGTGCCGGTGCCGTGCAGGCCGGTGCTCAACATCCACTGCCCGGCTTTCAATATTTCTTCATCGCTGGCCACTTGCGGGCCGGGCGTGATTTCATCCCCCACATAGGCGGAAAGCGCCGGCTGGCGCATCAACTGGCGGATGGTCTTGATGGCGGTGATCAGATGATCGCGATCCGCCGGATCGTCCAGCCAGTTGGCATGCAGGATCGGTGCATCTTCCGGTCGGGGGGAGCGGATTTCCACCGTGCCGCGGCTATGCGGACGCAGATAGAAGCCGACCGCCGTGATGCCGGGCAGATCGTCGGTCTTGCCGCGCCCAGCCTCTGATTTTTCGCCGTTCGCATCGGTCATGGAGAAGGCGGAAACGCCGACCTGAAGATCGGGCCAGTCCGGCTGGCCCTGGGTTGAGATCATGGCGCTGACCTCCGGCACAATGGAGGCCATGAAGCCGGTGCGCGTGAGGATATATTGCAGGGCATTGCGCCACAGCCGCCAGCCCCGGAATTCCCGGTTCAAGCCAAAGGCACCGCGCAGCCGGAACGACAGCGACACCATCATATGTTCGGCCATGTTCCGCCCGACGGCATCATTGCCATAGACCAGCGGGATACCATGGCGTTCCAGCAAGGCAGCCGGACCAATGCCGGACAATTGCAGCAGCTTGGGCGATTGCAGCACGCCGGCAGAAAGAATGACCTCACCGGCCAGGAAGCTGACCTCCCGACCCGCAATCTCGCACAGGACGCCGGTCGCCCGGTTGCCCTCAAACAATACCCGCCGCACGGTGACATGGGTCTGCACGGTCAGGTTCGACCGCCGCTTGGCATCGCGCAGGAAGGCGGTATAGGCAGAAACCCGGCGGCCCCCGCGATCCACCGTCATCTGGGAACGCCCCAGCCCATGGCTGCCGGGGCGGTTGACATCATCCAGCACAGGCAGGCCCATTTCGCGCCCCGCCGCCAGCACGGCGCGGGTCACCGGCCCGTCATCGCGCATGGCCGTCACTTCCATCGGCCCCCCGCGCCCGCGGCAGGGGTCGGCCCCCGGCTCCTGGTAATCCTCGATCGCCTTGTAACAGCGTTCAATTTCCCGCCAGTTCCAGCCCGGATTGCCCATCGCCTCCCAGGCGTCATAATCCTTGGGCTGGCCGCGATAATACCAGGTGCCATTGACAGCGCTGGAGCCGCCCAGACCCTTGCCGTAAAACCACGTCTCCCCCGGTGGGCGAAATGGCTGCGGTTCGGCGGGGAAAGGCCAGTAATAGCGCAGATTGCCCCAAATCTTGGCCATGCCGCGCGGCATGGAAACCATCAGGGAACGGTTATCCGACCCGGCTTCCAGCAGCAGCACCTTGCTGCGCCCATCACGCGACAGCCGGTCGGCAAGCACACAGCCGGCCGACCCGGCCCCGACGATGATGTAATCGAAACGCATGGCATCAAGCTCCGCTGGTCCGCGCCCCTTGGGCATAGGCGGTCGGGAAGGTGAAAAGTTTCAGGCTGGCGGCCATGGCAGCAAAGCTGATGGCCGGGAACCAGACATGCCCGGCGGTGATCGCCGCCTGGACGGCCGGCGTGGCCTCCATCCCGGCAACATAGCCGGCCCGGCTCAACATCCAGGCCCCGGCAGCGCCGCCGATGCTCATCCCCAGCTTCACCCCGAAGCTGGAGGCGGCGAACAGAAAGCCTTGGGCCCGGAAGCCGCTTTTCCATTCGCCAAAATCCACGGCATCGGCCATCAGGGCGAACAGCAGCCCGCCGATCAGCCCCTGGCCCAGATAGGCGGCAATGTTGGTCGCCACCAGCCAGGCCGGCGCATCCGACAGCGCAATGGCCGCCGTTGCCGCCATGGCCAACCCGCCGCCGATAATGCCGGTGGCCCGTTTGCCGATGCGGTTGGCGATGGGTGCCGACAGCGCCGTACCGACCAGCACCGCCAGCATGGTGAGCATCAGGGACGAGACCAATTCAGGCTGCCGCAGCACGTCGCGCGCATAATAGATGAAGGATTGCAGATGCGCCGTGAAGCCGATCCAAAAGCAGAAATTCACCAGCATGGTGGCAATCCAGGGCCAATTCCCCTTTGTCGCCTGGACCGACTGGCGGGTTGTCAGAACCTGCGGGCTCTCCGTCGGGGCCTCACGTTCCCGCGTGTTGGCAAAGGTCAGAACCAGGGCGGCGATGGTGACAAGCGCCAGCAGGGCGGCGACCAGCAGGAAGCCATGGGCCTCGCTGTCGCCACCCAGCGCATGGACCAGCGGCAGGGCGGCATAACCGATACCGACCGTGGCCCCCGACCCCAGGGTTTCACGGATGGCATTGGTTGCCGTGCGCTCCCGCGCGTCACGGGTCAGCGTCGGCAACATGGAATTGAGGGGGAGTGAGACGCCCGAATACAGCATTCCCAGCAAGGTATAGCTGGTGAAAATGTAAACGATTTTGCCAACATCGCCCAAGGGCGGGGTCCAGAACACGGCCACACCGCAAAGGGCGAAAGGCAGGGCCAGCCCCAGCAGATAGGGGCGATGCTTGCCCCATCTTGTATCCGTCCGATCAATCAGCAGCCCCATGAACGGATCAAATAGACCGTCAATCGCACGGGCGATAAGGAACAGGCTGGCCACGGTGCCGGGGTCCACACCATAAATATCGGTGTAGAAATACATCAGGTAAGCCCCGGTCATGCCGAAGCTGAGATTGATGCCGAAATTGCCAATCCCGTAACTCAGCTTTTCCCGCCAGGACAATCGAGTGGACATGGATGGCACTCCGTTTACAGAACGGCTTTCAGCCGAAGATCGGTCGCAGACAGGTATTCACATAATCCAGCGACCGCCGAATCTCTCGGCCGGGATCGGCCACGGCATCGATCTCCAGAACAGCCCAGCCTCTGACATCACGGTCACGCATCAGGCGGGCCCAACGTTGCCAATCAACCCGACCAGAGCCCAGGGCGCAGAAATAGGGGCGATGCGCCTGATGAATGGTCTCGTCGATGGAGATGTACAGGGGCATCGACCCGGTTGCGTCCTTCCAATGGGCCAGAATGACACGGTCGATATGCCGTTCCACCACCGCCACCGGGTCGGCCCCGCCCAACAGCAGATGGGCGGTATCGGGGCAGAAGCCGACATAGACCGGGTCAGTCAGCGTCATGATCAGGTCGACATCGCGGGGCAGCGAGAAGATCGAATGGGCTTCGGTATGAAGCGCCAGGCGGACGCCATGCCGCAGGGTGGCCGCCCCCAGCCGATTGCAGAAATCGGCCACAGCCGCCGCCATCGGCAGATCGACGAAAACCGGCGGCTTCTGGTTCCAACTGCTGCGCATCGGCAGCCCCATCACCAGCAATTCAGCGCCCATTTCAGCCAGAAACGCCGCGTACTTCTCCGCACGGTCGATCAGCGATGCCTGTTGTTCAGCATCATCCAGCCGGCCTTCAATGGCGACATCGGCGAAAAAGCCGGAGGCGATTTTCAAGCCACGTCCATCAAGGGCGGCTTGGACGCCAGCCGCTGATCCATAGGCCCTGACCATCTCTGTCCAGCCGAAGGGAGCAAAGGTCAGTTCGATACCGGTAATCCCCGTCCCATCCAGCGTATCCAGCATCCGGTCCCAGAAGGGGCGCGGATTGGCCATGCCATAAGCAATCACATCACTTTCGCTCTCCAAATTCCAGAAACCGGGATGAAAAAAAGTGATGAGATCGATACCAAAATCGAGAGGCGACATGGGAGCCTTGGAATTGGAAAGGGACGGGGATTCCATGCTGAAACCCCTTCAGAACATGGAATGTAAACCTTTTCTTGAAACTACCCGAAGGCGGCGGCATGTCAAGCGTTAACGGTTACATTCCGGGGTCAGTTTTGATGGCATCCGTTGGTTGACGGCTTCGGTCCGGGGCCACACTTCATCGTCCGTCCCCTCTCCGGCGCCAAAAAAAACCGTTGATCTCTCGTGGAGATCAACGGTTTTTGTCATTGTGGGTCACGCTTGGGAGAGCGGGTACAAGTGTCAAGTTTTATACGGGAGAATTCTATTCTTTTTGCAATCAAACCCTTTCGCCAACGCCATGCCCTTGGCGGCCCGGTCGATACTGATCCGCTCCCCGGCCCCGTTGATGCACCACCGCCTTGTCAGGGCCCCGCCTCTTCCAGGGTGATGATCTGGTCTTCCGCCAGCAGGCGTTTGCGTAAATCCGCATAGGGCACATCCTGCACGGCAACGCCTTTGGCGATCGCCAGATCGGCGGCAGCGGCGGCGGATTGACCCAGAATCATGAAGACCGGCTCCATGCGGATGGAACCATAGGCGATATGGGAGGCCGACAAAGCCACAGGCACCAGCAGATTGCCCGCTTCCGCCTTCCGGGGAACGATGGCGTCATAGCTGATCGGGTAGGCCCGACCGGGGCTGATCTCGATATTGCCTTCGTTGCGGACGAAACCGCGCCCATCCACGATGCGCTGGGTATTGTGCGAATCCATATTGTACGATCCCATGCCGATGGGGCGGGGGGTCGGCTTGGTGCCGCGCAGATGCTGTTCCGTCATCACGAAATCCGACATCATGCGCCGCGCTTCCCGCACATAAACTTCGCGCGGCCAATTGCCATTACCGGTGAACTCATCCTTGCACAGGCCCCATCTGGACATTTCGGCGCGGGTTTCCGCCGGCACGCGCGGATCATTGGCCATGAACCACAGCAGCCCTTGCTGATAGGTTGTGTGTTCGGCCACAATGACCGCGCGCTCCGCATCGCTGCCTTCGGAATAGCGGTAATTCATCCCGATATTGTCGAAGGAGAAGCCGCCGAAATTATTGACGTCGGCCTTCCCGTTGGGGATACGGTCGAACTTCTGGAAGAAATTGCGGTATCCCGCCTCCATATAGCGCAGCAGCAGGGCATATTGGCCGGCATCATAGCCGGCGGGCCTGGACAGCGGGGTGCGGTTGGCGGGTATGTCGGTCAGGCACAGGCGGAACGTATAGGCCTGGATTTTATCATCCGCTGTGCCGTCCGCTGCGGGGGGAACCGGGCTGATGCGGGGCAGCAGCCCGCTTTTCGGGTCACCCTTCACCCGGTAAGGGTCAATATCCAGGGTGAACTGGTGCTTGATGCTGTTGGCAAGTTGCACCCCATTCAGCGTTTCGCCATAGGTGGCGTTGGCTTCGCGGCCTACGGTGAAGCTGACACCGGCCCCAGCCATCAGGTCCCCTTCATAGCTGGCGTCGATGAAAACCTTGCCGGCAAAGCGCTGCCCCGTTCTGGAGCGGAACGCGATGACGCGGCCATCCCGCTTTTCCACCCCGCCCGGGCCGCGGTCGATGGGCTGGTTGCGGGCGATGATTACGCCCGCCTTTGCCGCCCATTCTTCCAGAATGCGCTCGGCGACCTTGGGTTCGAACTGCCACATGGCATCATCATCGACGAAATTTTCCGCCTTCTCCGGTCGTTTGGCCAGGGTCCAGGCGGCGGGATCATCGTAATGGCGCTTCACCTTACGGTAAAATTCCCGCGACAGGCCGCCGATGGCGCGGTGATTGCCGGTATCCGACCAGCCAAGACCATTGGTGGTCATGCCGCCAATGTAATCATCCCGGCAGACCAGTGTGACGCTGCGTTTCAGCCGCCGCACCTCAATCGCCGACACCACGCCCCCGGCCGTGCAGCCATAGATCACGATATCGGCGGAAATCTGTTTGTCTGCTGCCGGGGTGGCCTGTGCGGCCAGGGGCAGGGCAAGCGCCAGCGCCACCCCGGCGCCGCGTGCCAGCATCTTCCGGTAAGTCATCTCTGATCCCTCAATAGGTCGCGGCCACGCCGAAGAAGAAGCGCCGATCCTCACGCGAGGCGTTGAGCAGCCGCAGCGGGGTCTGCAGATATTGACGGTCGATCTTGCGGGTCAGGTTGATGGCTTCCGCCGTCAGCCGGATATTTTCGGTCAGGTTGATCTGGCCGGACAGGTCAAGCTGGCCCCTTCCTTCGGCATAGGAACTGCCGCCGCTGGCCGCCGATCCCTGCCCCAGCAGGTAGGAGCTGCGATAGATATAGGCGACCCGGAGTGAGAAGGTTTCATCCTCGTAAAAGCCGATCAGGTTGTAGCTGTGCCTGGACAGGCCGGGCAGGGGCAGGGCGGCCTGTGTCGCCTCGTCCACCAGCGGCGTCTTGCTGTCGACATAGGTGTAATTGGCCTGCACCCCCAGATTATCGAACGGGGCTGGCAGAAAGCGCAGCGTCTGTTGATAGGCGGCCTCGAACCCTTTGATGCTGCCGGCCTCGCCATTGATCGGCTGGGTGATCTGGAACGGCCCCATATCCTCCAGACCGGGGACAATCTCCTCCCGCGTCGTGTTGATGGTGAACGATTGGACATCCTTATAGAAGGCGGCGAAGGTCAGCGCGCTGGAGGGGGCGAAATACCATTCCAGCGTGCCATCCACCTGCGTCGCCTCAAAGGGCCGCAGATTGGGGTTGCCGCGCGATCCGGTGCGCGACACCAGCAGCGGCACGAAACTGACGCCGACATCGCTGAGGCTGGGGCGGGCGATCACCTTGGCCGCTGCCAGCCGGAAGGTGAGATCGTCCCGGATCGCCAGCGCGGCATTGCCGCTGGGCAGCCAATAATTGAAGCGGGAGGAAGAGGCGGTCGGCTGTGTATCCGACAGAAAGCCGGAGGAGGTGCGCTTGAAGGTGACATAGCGCAGCCCGGCATTGCCGGTCAGCGGCATGTCACTGATCTGGCTGTCAAAATTACCCTTGGTGTAAAAGCCGAACGTGTCCTGATCGACATTCTTGATGGAGATGCGGCCCAGCGGGATATTCTCCGCGCGGGGCACCGGCAGGTGGAAGGTGTCGCGTGCCGCCTCCTTATCCACCGTGCCGCCCAGGATGTCGCGGGGAAAATTTCCCGAAACGCCGGGAAAGAAACTGCCCTGCCTGCTGTTGTAATCCAGGCTGGGCAACTCATCGACGGTCAGGATACCGTCACCGTTCCTGTCGCCGGCGGCCAGCAGGCCGGCCGCTGACGGGATATTCTGCGGCGCCTCGGAATAGAACTCGATCCGTTCATACCGCCCGCCAAATTCAACGGTACTGAGCGGGCCGAGATCGGTCTGGAACTCCAGATCGGCACGCCCGTCATAGCCCACATTGTCGGTGCGGAAATCATTCTCGAAGATCGAGGCCAGTTGATAGGCGGACGGGTCGTTGACATTGAAATTGCTGTTGATCGACAGGTCGGGCACCACCCCGCCCTTGGAGAAATCATAGCTGGCACTGGCGCTGTTGCCGGCCCGCGGCACCACCACATAGGTGAAGGAGGCGCCGGGGCCGCCATCGGTGCCCAGCCCCTTGCTGTAGGAACCATCCAGTTTCAGGGTGACAATATCCCCTTCATATTTGCCGGACAGACCCAGATTGGTGGATTTGAACTCGGTCGGTTCATCATAGATCAGCGGGCGGATGGTGACATTGTTGAAGGTGCCGCTCAACACTGTGCCATTTTCGTCAGCCTTCGCCGTAATGTCCTGATCATTGAACAGAACCTGGAAATTGGCGCTCTGCCGCTCCCGCTTCAGACGTGAATAGGTGCCATCCAGGATGAATTCCCAATTTTCCGCCGGGCGGTACTGGACGGAACTGTTCAATGTCAGCCGTTCCTCCTCCCGGTCGAAGATGCGGGCCATGAAACGGTTGGGGCGGTAGAGATTGGGATCATTCACGCCATCGCCATTGCTATCAATGGCACTGGTCCGAGTCCAGCCGCCTGTATCGAAGGAATGGCCACGCGTCTGGGTGTTGGAATAGGCGGCACTGACCAGCACGCCGAACATGTCGCTGAAATTGCGGGATATCAGGGCGGAGCCGCGATGGCCCAGATGGTCTGCCTGATCGGCATAGGCCCCCTGGAAGCGACCGCTGAGCACCAGATCGCCCAATTCAAGCGGTCGCTTGGTCTTCAGGTTTACCGTGGCCCCCAGGGAGCCTTCCGGCATGTCGGCAGAGGGCGATTTCGCCACCACGATGCTGGAAATAATCTCCGGGCTGATGGATTCCAGCGACGCCCCGCCGCCCGCCGCCGGACCCAGGAAGGTGCGGCCATTGATTTCCAGCCGGTTCTGCGAGATGCCGCGCACGGTGAAGCTGGACCCGTCGCCCTCTCGCCGTGAAATCTGCACGCCGGTGATCCGGCTCATCGATTCCGCGACATTCTGGTCGGGCAGCTTGCCGATGTCCTGGGCGGTGATGACATCGACAATCGTGCCGGCGGCCCGCTTCACATTGATGGATTCCTGCAGCGAGGCACGGATGCCGGTAACAACAATCTCCTCCAGCTCGCTTCCCGTTGGTGCCGTCATGGCGGGGGTGGGCGGCAGAGCTTCCCCCTGGTCCGGTGCGGCCTGCAGCGCCGCTGGGTGAAGGCCCGGTGTCCGTTCCTTCAGAACAATTGCACCAGCCACCTTTACCGGCACCAGATTGGTGCCCGCCAGCAGCATCTGCAGGCCGTCCGCCACATCCATTGCGCCCTGAACGCTGTTGACCCGGACATGGGCTGCCAGCGGGCCCGGTACCAGAATCTGGACGCCGGCCTGCTGGGCAAATTGTGGAATGCCGGTCTGGGCCATCTGTGTGAGTACATTGAAATCACGGGTCTGTGCCGTGGCTGTTGTGGCCCCCAAGCCACAGACAATGGCCGCACTGGTCGCCAGAAGTCGGGCGCGTGTAAACAGCATTCAATCCTCCCATTATTTTATCATTTGTTTTCGGCGCCCTGACTTTTCCGGTACGCTCATTCTTCTATGAGCCCTTGTCAGGGAGATTTCCGTCAATGGGAGCGTGATTTTCTTCGTGACAGACGAATTTCCGAGGGCGAGACCTTCACATCAACATTCAATGAGGCTTCCAGGGTTGCGGCAAAATCCTCCGGCCGGTCGATATTGAACAGGCCGATCAGGCGTTCGGCCTCCAGATCGGCATCGCTGACAACCAGCTTGCGGTGGTTATAGCGGTTGAACTGTGCCACCGCGTAACCCAGTGTTTCGTTCTCCAGGGCGATCTGCCCAGATCGCCAGGCCAGCGCCCGTTCAATTTCCGCCGGGGCCGTGCCCGTTTCCGGCTGTTGGGCGTCGGCGCGGAAATGGGCGAACTGCCCGGCTTCCAGAATGCTCATGGCGCCGGTGGCCCGGCTGGGCCAGACGGCGACAATGCCCTCGGTGACCGATACCTGCACGCCCTCCTCACCGCGATGCACGGAAAAGGCGGTGCCGACCGCCCGCACCTGGGCGATGCCGGCATCAACGATGAAGGGGCGCTTGATATCCTTTACCACCTGGAACCAGGCTTGGCCCTTATCCAGCGCAACCTGGCGGCTGTTTTTGGCGAAGACGACGCGAAGTGCGCTGTCGGTATTGATGGTGGCAACCGACCCGTCGGCCAGGGGCAGACGCCGGATTTCCCCCTGGGCAGTGGTCACCCGCTCCCCGACCAGTTGCGACCAGACGACAAGGCCCGCCGCTGATGCGGCAATGCCGCTGCCCGCCCCAATCAGCATCCGCCGCCGGGTCGGACGGGAAAACGGATCGCTGCCGGGGGAGGGGGATACAGGAGCGTGGGGATTCTCTTCGCCCGCTTGCGTCTGCGGCGCCCCTTCAACGGCGTCCTCAATGACGCTCAATGCCGCCATGGCGCGCAGCAAGGCGCCTTCGCGCCGGGGATCGACCGCCAGCCAAGCCTCCAGCTCCGCGTGCCCCGCCGCATCCAGCGGGTGGCGCAGCGCCCAGGCGGCGGCGTTCTCGTCAACGCTTTCCGACACGGGATACCCCCTTGGTCGGGCTGGCCATGGTCGGCTTTGCCGGATCGGTCAAAAGCTTCAGGACGGCGCGCAGGCTGCGGCTGGCCTCATTCTCCACCACCATTTCGCTGACACCCAGCTGGCGGGCAATCTCCTTCTGGCTCAACCCATCGACGCGTCGCATGATGAAAATGCGCCGTGCCCGCGCCGACAGGGTTTTCAGGGCTTCTTCCACCCGGCCCAGTTCCTCCCGCGCCACCGCCGCCTGTTCCGGCGAGGGCTGGTCATTCTGCAATTCGTCGCGGATCGTGTCGGAAATCGCCTCCATCCGCACCACGGCGGCGCGGCGCAATTGGCGGAAGGCCAGGTGCCGGGCCGTGGTGAAGAAATAAGCCCGTGGTTCGGCAATATGGCTGAATTCGGAGAGCTGGGCGAACTGGCAATAGCATTCCTGCACGATGTCCTCCACATCGCCTTCGGCGACAAGCCGCCGTTGCAGCCACAGGCGCACGTCCCGTTCATGGGGCAGAATCTGCGCCCCCACCCACCGTGCCAGTTCCCCCCGTTGCGTCATTGTCTTCCCGATCCCTTTTTCCTGACGAGTTCCGGGGCGATGATTTTCCGTCAACAGCATAGGGGGAAAATTGGCTCCGGTGCCTTTGCGGTAGCGCAGGGATCTGCACGGGGGTGACCGGATGCTCCGTCGGCGCGATTGCCATCATAGCCATCGGCCACAAATTCGGAGCCACTTTGGCCGAAATAGCAGCAAGAACGACCGAAGATGAAATGGACGGGCGGCGTTGGCATCCCCAGAGTTCATCGCAACCCGCCATTTGTGACTATTCGAGGAGGAAAGAGTGATCCTATCTATCCGCAAGGCCTTGCAAATCAGCGCCGAAAAGGTTCCCGGTATCGCCGACGGCGACGCCGGGCTGACACGCTCGACCTTCCTCAAGGGTGTGACCGCGGGCCTGGTCTCCGCTGGTATCGCCGGCCCGATGGGGGAGGCCGCTGCAACCTCCGTATCCCGCATTGCGCCTGTCACGGATATCGACAAGCTGTATGATGCCTGGCAGGAGCGGTTCAACGCCGCTGATCTGGATGCACTGGTCGATCTTTATGTGGCCGATGTCACCTACGTCAATCCCGATGGTACGGAAATGGTCGGCCAATCCCGCGTGCGGGACGATTTCAAAGGGTTGCTGGCCCTTAAGCCGAAGATTGACCTGAATGTCCGCAAGCACCTGCTCTACAAGGATATTGCGCTTACGACCAACCATTGGACCCTGCGGATGCCAAAGGCGGATGGAACGCTGGTGGAACTGACCGGCGGCGGGATCGAGGTCATGCAGAAACAGCGCGACGGCGGCTGGCGCTACGTCATTGACGACGCCTCACGTTCGGCCTCGTAACGCAGATAGAAAAAACGGGCGGCGTCATCTGGATCGCCGCCCGCCAATCCTTTCAAGCCGGGAGAAACAGGGCGGGAGACCCCAAAGCCTGAAAGGTAATGTGTCCGGGATTGGGGCCGCTTACCGCGCTACGATCGGATGGCGCAGGGTGCCGATGCCTTCCACCGTGGCGACAACAATATCGCCCGGCCACAGCCATTCCTGCGGGGAGCGGCCGGCCCCCACGCCCGCCGGCGTGCCGGTGGCGATGATGTCACCCGGTTCCAGGGTGATGCCCTTGCTGATATCGGCCACCAGCTCATCCACCTTGAACAGCATGAAGGCGGTGTTGCTGCGTTGCTTTTCCACGCCATTGACGGTCAGCCACAGGTCCAGATTCTGCGGATCGGGAATTTCATCGGCGGTGACAACCACCGGGCCCATGGGGCAATAGCTGTCCTGGCCCTTGGAATAGATCCACTGGCCGGCGCGGCGGCAATCGCGCGCGCTCATATCGATACAGACCGTATAGCCGAAGACATGGCGCAGCGCGTCGGCGCGGGAAACGCCCTTGGCGCGGGTGCCGATGATGGCCGCCAGTTCGACCTCCCAGTCCAACTGCTGGGTGATGGCCTTGTCATGCGTGATCGGCTCCCCCGGCCCGATCACGCTGGTCGGCGGCTTGGAGAAGATCACCGGCTGGCGCGGCAGGTCGGGGGAAGTGTCCAGCGACTTGGCGCTTTCAGCCACATGCTCGGTATAGTTCAAGCCGATGCCGAAGATGTTCTTGCGCGGGCGCGGGATGGGGGCGAGCAGCGTGACATTGGCCAGCGGCACGGCCGTGCCCAGCGGGAAAATCTCCCCGCATTCGGCAATCAGCCGGCTGGCAATGGCCACGGCCTGCGGCCCCAGATCGATGAATTCCAGCATGGTGGCGGGGAACGGCACACCCTTGGCGCTGCCGAAACGGGCCAGATCGATCACCAGATCGCCGGCCAGGGCGCCCAGGCGCGCCGCCGATTCCACATCAGCGCGGTAGGTTACGAGACGCATCGAACTTCCTTTGGGGTTTCTTTAGGGGTTGGGAGATGGGCGTGACGCCGCTTCAGTCTGCTTCTATCCCCTGTCTCCCCCGCGAAAGCGGGGGTCCAGGGGCCGATTGCACCCAGGCGATGGTTCTTGTGGCCCCTGGATCCCCGCTTTCGCGGGGAAGGCACCATGGAGGCCAAACCATGGTCGGAGCCCCTTTGTGCGTGTCGCAGGGATGACGCTATGACCGACTGATCTGGCTTTATCCGAGAAGTGGGTTGTTTACAGGTTGATGGCCGCCATTGTCGGCCAGGGCTTCTTCACGATAGAGGCCGAGGGCGCGCATCACCGGCAGGTCGTGGAAGCTGAACAGGCAGGCATCCTCTGTGGCCGAGGCGTTGGCATGTTCGTGATACATCCAGGCCGGCACGACGAAGATGTCGCGTTCCTGCCAGTCAAAACGCTGGCCATTGATCACCGACCAGCCCCGCCCCTTGGCGCACTGATAAACGAAACTGCCGGTCTGGCGGTGGGCCTTGGTGTGCTCCCCCGGACGCAGCATCTGCATGGTGGCGCCGATGGTCTGCATCACCGGCCCACCCGTGTTCGGGTTCACATAATCCATGATGATCCCGTCAAAGGGCGAGCCATCGGTGACCCGGGCATAGCGCTGCAGCGCCTCGTATGTCGGTGCCCATTCATATTTCAGCAGCGGCGAATAGGGCTTGGTCCAGTGCTGGCCCGCCGGACGCAGGCCGGACCCCGCCCACATGGCCAGGCTGTCATTGACCGGATAGGCGATGGCCTGCTGCAGGTCCGGATGCACCTCATAGAAATTGGCGTCCAGCGCGTTCATCAGCGGAATGTCCAGGCCGTCCTGCCAGATGCAGATCGACCCGTCCGCCGACACGCCATGTTCGTGCCACGTCCCGTTGGGCGTCAGCACGAAATCATTGGCGCCCAGGGTCATCTTGTGACCATCGACATTGGTGAAGGCCCCGCTGCCTTCCATGATGAAGCGCAGGGCGGATGCGCTGTGCCGGTGGCTGGAGGCGCATTCGCCCGGCTTCATCACCTGCAGGCCGGAATAAAGCCAGCCCACGGCGGCAACCACATCGGACCGGCCCTTGTTTTCCAGATAGATCACGCGCCGGCCCGCCTGTTCCGGCGTCACCAGATCCAGCGCCTTCAGCACATCCTCGCGCAGATCGCGGTATCGCCACAGCATCGGCACCGAGGATGAATGCGGCTGCCAGGGCTCGATCTTGTTGGCGACGGTCCAGAGCGCGCCTGTGCCCAAGGCGGATAGCCGCCGGTAATAGGCCACCAGTTCGGGTGTGTCGGCGACATTGGCGCGGCCGATGACATCCTCGCGATACTGGTCGTAGCTGGCCTGCGCCATGAAACCCTCCCGCGGAAATTATTATAGGCATAAAATATCTTGCCTCGGATGATGATGCAAGTATCTTGGGCGCAGATAATTGGCGCCGGTTTGGCGCCCCGGGTTTGAGAGGTTTCAAGGATGGCTCCACAATTTCGGGCCGCCGTCGTGCAGGCGGCGGCTTTGCCTCAGGACGCATTGGCCTCGGCCCGCAAGGCGGCCGCCCTGGTGCGCGAGGCGGCGGCCAATGGTGCCCGGCTGATCGTCTTCCCCGAAGCCTTTCTGGGCGGTTATCCCAAGGGGGCGTCGTTTGGTACCCCGGTCGGGATGCGCAAGCCGCAGGGGCGGGAGGATTACCGCCGCTATCACGCGGCGGCCATCGCCCTGGACGGGCCGGAGGTGGAACTGCTGGCCGAGGCGGTGCGGGAAACCGATGCCTTTGTCGTCATCGGCGTTATTGAGCGGGATGGCGGCACCGTCTATTGCACAGCTTTGTTCTTTGACGGGGCCAAGGGGCTGGTTGCCAAACATCGCAAGCTGATGCCGACCGGGGCGGAACGGCTGATCTGGGGCTTTGGCGATGGATCGACGTTGCCGGTGATCGAAACGGCGCTGGGCCGTATCGGGGCGGTGATCTGCTGGGAAAACTACATGCCCATGCTGCGCATGGCGATGTATGACCAGGGTATCACGCTTTATTGCGCCCCCACGGCCGATGATCGTGATAGCTGGGCCAGCACCATGCGGCATATCGCGCTGGAGGGGCGCTGCTTCGTGCTGTCCGCCTGCCAATACATCACGCGCGGGGCCTATCCGGCCGATTATGACTGCGCGCTGGGGGATGATCCGGCAACCGTGCTGCTGCGCGGTGGATCAATGATCGTGGCCCCGCTGGGGGCTGTGCTGGCCGGTCCCTTCTTTGACGGGGAAACCATCCTTTATGCCGATATCGACCCGGATGAGGGGGTGCGCGGCAAATATGATTTTGATGTCGTCGGCCATTACGCACGGCCGGACATCTTCACCCTGAATGTCAATGTGGCGCCCCAGCAGGCTGTGAAGCGCCAGGGAGCCAGGTAGGATCATGGATTTCGATTTTGCAGAAATGGTGGCAGCCGACCGGTACAAGCTGATGAGTGCGGCCATCACGCCGCGCCCAATTGCCTGGCTGACCACCTGTTCCAGCGACGGCATCCGCAATGCCGCCCCTTACAGCTTTTTCAACATGATGGGGTCGGAGCCGCCGCTGGTGGCCATCGGGCTGATGCGTCGCCCGGATGGCAGCTACAAGGACAGCGCCCGGAACATCCTGGATACGGGGGAGTTTGTGGTCAATCTGGTCGGGGAGGCGGACGCGGCGGCGATGAATTTCACCTGCATCGACGCCCCGCCGGATTTTGACGAGCTGGCGCAGGCCGGTATCGCCGTCACCCAATCCACCGCCATCACGCCGCCGCGCATCGCCTCGGCCCCGGTGGCCATGGAATGCCGGCTGTTTCAGTCGGTCGATGCCGGGCTGTCCACCGTGGTGCTGGGGCAGGTGCTGCATTTCCATATCCGCGATGAACTGGTCGATGCCCAGCGCCTGCATGTCGATACGCTGGCCATGGCGCTGGTGGCGCGGATGCATGGGGCCGGCTGGTACACGCGCTGCACCGACCTGTTCCAGCTCTCCCGGCCCAGTTACGCGGAGTGGGTGGATCGCGGGGTGTGACGTTGGAGGGGCGGGACGTTGGGCACAGAAGCGATGTCCAACGGCCCGCCTTAAAGCCCCTTAACCCGCCGCGTCCCAGGCCGGCAGCGGGGTCAGTACCAGATTACCGATGCGGCCATTGGCGGTCAGTGTGACGGACAGTTCCACCACACCCCCCTCATAGCGGGCGCGGTAGCGATAGCGCAGCTCGCCGCACTGGTCCTGCCGGTCGAACAGGGCCAGCTCCTGCAGGGGGCCGAGGGGGGAAAGCGTCTTGCCGTATTCCGCCATCAGTTCGCTGAAATCCAGCTTGGCATAATCGGTAAAGGCCGCATAGGCCACCTTGCCCGCCGCGATATCCGCCAGCAATTGCCGCACCCGCGCCGTCACCTTGGGATCGGCGTCGGATATCGGGGTGACGGGCGTGTCGGCCAAGCCGGGCTCCACCAGCCCGGCGACATGCCGCGCCAAGGTGGCCGCATCAGCCCTGTCGCTGTTGGCGAAGATGGCAACGGTCAGCTTGCGTTCCGGATAGCGCACCACATGGGTCTGGAAGCCCTGCCAACTGCCGGAATGCCACCAGGCCTGCTTTTCACCCTCCCCGCGCTGATACCAACCGAACCCATAGGGATGGGTACAGCCATTGGCCAGCCGGGCGGGGGCGGCGATCTGCGCCCAGGATTCCGCCGTCAGCACCCGGCGCCCGTCCATGCCCATGGCCCAGGCCGCATAATCCAGCGGGGAGAGATAAAGCGAGCCGTCAGCGGTGGAATTGGCCGTGGCCGAGATCCATTCCGCATTGTGCAACTGGCCCTCGCGCGTCTCATACCCTGCGGCACGGTGGGGGATCACGTCCAGGTCGCTGATGGCCCTGGCCGTGCGCATCCCCAGCGGGGTGAAGACGCGCTGGCGCAGGAAATCCGCGTAATAGAGCCCGCTGACCCGCTTCACCAGAAAGCCCAGCACGATATAATCGGCATAGGAGAAGCGCCAGCGGCTGCCGGCCGCAAAATTCAAATCCTGCTTGGCGATGATGCCCAGCAGCTCCGCCTCCGTATAATCGGCGCGGAAATCACCATTGGGCGTGGCGGGCAGGCCGGAACTATGGTTCAGCAACTGGCGGATGGTGATGGGCTGCCAGCTTTTGGGCACCTCTGGCAGATGGTGGCGGATAGAATCATCCAGCCGCAGCTTGCCATCTTCCACCAGCAGCATGACGGCCACCGCCGTCAGCTGCATCCCGACAGCGCCGGTCTTGAACAGCGTGTCCGGATGCACCGGCACCTGATGTTCCAGATTGGCCAGCCCATAGCCCTGGGCGCGCAGCAACTGCCCGTCGCGCACAATGGTCAGGCCAAGGCCGGGATTGGCATCGCGGGCCAGGGCGGCGGCGATATAATCGTCCACCGGTTCCGCTGCCGCTATGGAAGCCGCCAGCCCGGTCAGCAGGAGGGCGGCCAGGAGATGTCTGAGCTTTTTCATAAGGGCCATTTCTGGCAGCCATCCCCCGTTCGGCACAATTGCCGAACCGGTCAATCCTTTGGCGAAACTGGCCGTTCCGGCGGGGCGGGTACGGCACCAGGGCCGGTCAGCGCCTTCGACCTGTCCCAGATGCCCTGGATTTGCAGGTCGCGGCGCAGCACCAGCGTGGCCCCCAGATTGGCCGTTCCCATGGTGCGCACCTTATAAAGGGCTTCAAAACCATGTGATGGCTGGTCGGCCTGCAAGGCGCTGGCCGTGGCCAGCCGCGCCGGGTCGCTGGCCAGTTCCGCCATTTCCAGCAGGCCGGGATCGCGGATGCCGGCAATCACCATGATGCGGTTATCGGCAGGGCCGGGCAGGCTGGCAATATAGCCATAATCCATGCGCGGGATGCGTTCTTCCGTCAGCACCACCCCGTCGGACTGGTAATGTGTCCCTGTGGCCTTGTCCATCAGGTCGGTCAAGCCATCATCCAGCGCAAAGCCGGAAACCTGGAACAGCGGGTCGCGCAGCAGAACATTCAACCCGCTCAGCAGCCCGACATAGACCACGTCGGAGGATTTGAAGATGTCGGGTGTCAGTTGGGAAGCGGCGATCAGCCGGACCGATCGCGCCCGCCCGCCTTCCAGATTGCGCAGGGTATTGTTGATCTTCTCGAGCGCCTGCAGGGTGCCGGAGGAGATATATTGTTCACGCGCACCGGTGATACGTTCGCCAGCGGTGGGATTATGCATCAGATAGATGTCCAGATCCTCCCGCACCAGCACGGAACGTTCCCAGACAAGGCGCGGGGGCGCACCGGCGGGTGGCTTCTCCGCCCCGTTCTGCCCGAACAGGAAATAGTCACCCATCACGATGGTGATCGGCCGGTCGCTGCTGGCCAGCGGCTGCCAGAGGCTGGCAGCCGGGGTGTCGGCCGCCAGGGGCCCCTGGCTGGTCAGCATGAAGAACAGCAAAGCGCAAAGACCCAGCAGGCCGATGGCGGCCAGCGCCAGCCGACCGGCCTGCGGCGGATACCGGGGCGGGGCGGCGGCGGGGGCTGGTTCGGCCGCTGCCGGTTCCGCCATTGCTGCCGGGGCGGGGGTTGCTGCCGCGACACCGATCAGGCTGATGCTGTACTCGCCCACCGGGATCATCAGCCGGGGGCCGGGCTGATCCCGATAGGTTTCTTCCAGCATCTTGCGCAGGCGGTGGACATAGACCCGGACGGTGGAATCCTTGGGTGCGTCCAGCGGCTCCCCGCTGGCAAAGACCGCGTTGGCGATTTCCAGTTCCGTCGGCGGGCGCGATTCAAGCGTCCGTTCCAGCAGGAAATCAAACAGGCGCAGCAGCTTGTCTGACCGTTTGCCGCCCAGCTCCTCCCGCAGGGTCTGGGCGGCCTGGCGCAACAGCTCCTCCCGTGAAGCGTCCCCATCCCCCTCGCTCTCGGCCCTGCTGGCGGCCGCTTGGGCCGGTGGGATGTTCGGGGGGGACCATGGCTTCATGCGGTGAACCTTCAGCATCGCGCGACCAATAGGAATGACTGTAGCCGATCGTGCGGTGACAACACCATTGTGAAGCATCGCCCGCCCGACTGTCGCTGTCACAGGGCCTGGAAATCCAGCCCCAATTGCCGAAACGTCCCGGTGAACGGGGTCTGTAACGGTTTCGGAACTGTAATTAACTCCCCCGGAACGGGGCAAATGTTACGCTAAGTCAACCATTCTGCATACTCTGGTGGTATCTGGCGACAAGCCGGCCGCCCCTGATGACCGGCGGCGGCCGGCAGGGGGTGGGGTGTCCCTGACGGGATGCGATACCGCCCGGCCCGCGGGTAAATCGGGCCGGCAGCAGATCATCCGGCCGGATGTCCGGCGCGCAAGGCGGGGGCGGATGGGCAACATGAACAAGGAGTTGATTGATGAGACTGAGCAAGAAATCGGTATCGGCGATCGTCGGCGTGAGCCTTGTCGCCGGCCTGGTTGTGGCACCGGCCTTGGCTCACCATTCGTTCGCAATGTTCGATCAGACGAAGGTGGATCAGCTGCAAAAGGCCACCGTCAGTGAATTCCGCTTCGCCAACCCGCATTCCTTTGTCGTGGTCAGCGTCGATGGCCCCACGGGCAAGACCAAATATGCCCTGGAATGCAGCAGCGTGAATATGATGGTGGCCGGCGGCTGGGAGGCAACGACCATCAAGGCCGGTGACACGGTGGATATTGATTATTATCCCCTGCGCGATGGCCGCCCCGGCGGGATGCTGAAAACCATCAAGGTTCCCGATGGCCGTACACTGAGCGGCTGGTGAGGAGCGCCCCCGCACTGGGGCACCGATAATAAGCACAAAAGGCTGGGAGGCCTGTAATGCGGGCAGTGAAATCGATGATGCTCGCCGTCGCCCTGGTGGCGATGGGCGTGGGTGCCGACGTGCGCGCGGCGAAGCCGGCGGCGGAACCGGATATCACCGGTGTCTGGCAGATCTATCCCGACCCGTTTGCGGGGGAGGAAAACACCTTCCTGGAACTGCCGGTGCCGGGTGGGGGGCCAAAGCTGAAGGAACCCTATGCCAGCCAGTGGAAGGCGCAGCGCGCCAAGCGCGATGCCATGCTGAAGGCGGGCACCCCGCTGGTTGATCCCAGCACCCTATGTATGCCCGAAGGGATGCCCATGCTGATGGGTGCGATCTTCCCGCTGGAATTCTTGCAGACCAAGGGCCGCCTGACGGTGCTGGGGGAATATCTGGCCCAGGTCCGGCGCGTCTATCTGAACGAGCCGATGCCGCCGGCCAACAAGCTGATCCCCTCCTATTACGGTATGTCGGTCGGCCATTGGGAAAAGGACACGCTGATCATTACCACCCGCGGGGTGAAGGAAGATGTGCAGTTTTTCGAAATTCCGCACAGCAATGAGATGGTGATTACGGAACGCATCCGCCTGACCGGGCCGGACCTGATCGAAAATCAGATCACCATCGAAGATCCCAAGATGCTGGAGGAGCCGTACCGCTTCACCTACGGCTATAAGCGCGATCACAATTACCGCATCATGGAATATTATTGTGAGCGTGAAGACCCGCTGTTCAAGGTCACCCCTGACGGCAAGGTGGAAATGAAGTCGCTGGACGAAATCAAGTGACCGGGTGCGGGCCGCCCGGCTTGGCGGCCCGCCATCGCCCAGATGAACAGAGGCATCATGCCGCACAGACGCACTTTCCTGAAACAGGTGCTGGCGGCCGCGGCCGTGCCGGCGCTTGGCCCTCCCGCTGTTCTGGCCGCCCCGCGACGCGTTGACATTCTCTCGGCTACGCGGCGGGAGGAGACGATCCTGCGCTCCCCCAGCCTGGGCGACGGTTACCATATGACCTGGACCCGGCAGGGACCGCAGGTGGTGGGCGTCAATGACGGTTCCGGCTGGGCCGATCCGCCCACCGCCTTTTATAATACACGCCTGTGGACCATCAGCGGTGCGCCGGATAAGGCGCGCTTTGCGGAGGTGGCAACCTATCCCGTCATCAACCGGTCGACCCGACCGGAGGGGGCGACCGTCTATTATGGGTCCGGCCTGCTGGCCGCGGGCGGGCGCCTCTATCAGTTCATCAGCACACTGGATAGGGCAGAGGATCGGCCGCGCCACTGGACGGGGGCGAAGTTGGTCTTCTCCGACGATGGCGGCCGGACTTGGCGCAACCGCGACGGTTCCACCCCCGTGATCTGGGAGGATTGGGCGGAGCAGACGCGCGGCCGCTTCAGCTTTTTCCAGGAACCGGACGGGTGCTTCTCCCTGTTGTCCATCTTGCAGATGGGCCGGGATTATGCGGCCAACCGCGATGGCTATATCTATGTCTACAGCCCCAACGGCAATACCGATGGGACGATGAATGAACTGGTGATGTTCCGCGTGCCCATCGCGCGGCTGCTGGACCGCGACGCCTATGAATTCTTTGCCGGTCACCGGGCCGATGGTGGGGCCAATTGGCGCCGGGATATCGCCGCGCGGGTGCCCGTGCATGTCTTCCCGCGCGGCTGGGTCAATTACACCAACCTGTTCCCCGGCGATCTGGTGCTGGAATCCTGGCTGCCCAGCGTTGTCTATAATGAGGCGCTGGGCCTTTACATGATGGCCGCCGCCGGCATCGGCGTGGCCCCTGACGGGACGGAGTTCGGCAAGCCCAGCTATCTGGGCCTGTGGGTGGCGGACACGCCCTGGGGCCCCTGGCGGCAAATCCATGAAGAGACGGCGTGGAAGCCGGCTGGCGATGCGGCGGCCCGGGCCTATGGCCCCCGCATCGCGCCGGGCTGGGTGGCGGCGGATGGCAAATCCTTCTGGCTGGTCTGGTCGGATCTGGACGGCATCCGCGCCTTTGCCACCGATCAGGCGCAACTGGCGGCGGCGCTGGAGAAGGTAACCGATCCCTTGTCCCGTACCCGGATTGAGGCGGATTTCCTGCGCCGTTACACGCCGCGTTTTGCCTTCAACGCCCAGCGCGTCGATCTGGTCACAGGCTGATCTGTTTCGCATCACCCTGGTGACAGGGATTGTAATTTGCTTTAAGCTTAAAATATCTATTTGCACACAATATCCACGGATGGCGGACATGGCTGAACGTTCCTTTGCCAAGGAAGTGGAACATCTGCGCCTGGGGGACGGGGAGGTCTTTCGGGGCGAGGCGATCCTGGCGATCACCAAGGGCCTGTTGCAGGCCGGCGTTTCCTATGTGGGCGGCTATCAGGGCTCGCCCATTTCGCACCTGATGGATGTGCTGGCCGATGCCAAGGACATTCTGGGTGAGTTGGGGGTGAATTTCCAAAGTTCCGCCAATGAGGCGACGGCGGCGGCGATGCTGTCGGCCAGCGTCATGTATCCGCTGCGCGGGGCGGTGGCCTGGAAATCCACGGTGGGCACCAATGTTGCCTCCGACGCGCTGGCCAATCTGGCCTCCGGCGGGGTGACCGGCGGCACGCTGGTCATCATCGGGGAGGATTATGGCGAAGGTTCCTCCATCATGCAGGAACGCACCCATGCCTTTGCGATGAAGTCGCAGATGTGGCTGCTGGACCCGCGCCCGGACCATACCTGTATCGTCGATCTGATTGCCAAGGGCTTTGAGCTGTCGGAGGCATCGAACACGCCGGTGATGCTGGAGGTGCGGGTGCGCACCTGCCACATGCATGGGCATTTCGTCGCCAAGGATAATGTCCGCCCGGCCTTCAGCCTGGATGATGCGCTGAACACGCCCAAGCGCGATCTGGGCCGTATTGTGCTGCCGCCCGCCGCCTATGAACATGAACAGGAAAAGATCGCCCGGCGGCTGCCGGCCGCCATCGATTTCGTCCGCCGTAACAAGCTGAATGAATGGTTCGGGCCGGCAGACGGCTGCGTCGGCATCATCCTGCAGGGCGGCATGTACAATAATGTCATCCGCGCGCTGCAATATCTTGGCCTGTCGGATGCCTATGGCAATACGCAGGTGCCGCTTTACGTGATGAACGTCACCTATCCACTGATCGACAGCGAGGTGGCGGAATTCGTCCAGGGCAAGGATGCCGTGCTGATCGTGGAGGAAGGCCAGCCCGATTATCTGGAACAGGCGCTGAATACCGTGCTGCGGCGGCGCGACATCCAGACCCCGCTGCATGGCAAGGACGTGCTGCCCATGGCGGGCGATTACACGATCCAGGCCATCATGAACGGGGTGCAGGCCTTCCTGGATAAGCGCGCGCCGCAACTGCTGGGCAACCGGCCGCCGGTGCCCGATGCCAGGCCGGTTCTGGCCGATCCCAAGGTGGTGCATTTGAAATCGGTGGTGCCGCCCCGGCCGCCGGGCCTGTGCACCGGCTGCCCGGAACGCCCGATCTTCGCCGCCATGAAGCTGGTGCAGCAGGAATTGGGGGAGCATCACGTGTCGGCCGATATTGGCTGTCACCTGTTCTCCATCCTGCCGCCCTTCAATATCGGCACCACCACCATGGGCTTTGGCCTGGGCGCTGCCTCTTCCGCCGCCTTCAGCCAGAGCGGGGGCAAACGCTCCATCGCCGTGATGGGGGATGGCGGCTTCTGGCATAATGGGTTGACCAGCGGCATCGGCAATGCCGTGTTCAACAAGCATGATGGCGTCTTCCTGATCGTCGATAATTTCTATTCCTCGGCGACCGGCGGGCAGGACATCCTGTCATCCCGCGCGCCCAACAAGAACCGCAAGACCAACAATCCCATTTCCAAGGCGGTGGCCGGTGTCGGCGCCACCTGGGTGCGGGAGGTGGACCGGACCTATGATGTGGGCCGGATGCGGGCGGTGTTGAAAGAGGCGCTGACGACGAAGGAGGAAGGGCCAAAGATCATCATCGCCTCTTCCGAATGCATGTTGAACCGCCAGCGGCGGGAAAAGCCCCTGGTCGCCAAGGCGATCAAGGGCGGCCAGCGGGTGGTCAAGGAACGGTTCGGCGTGGATGAGGATGTCTGCACCGGTGACCATGCCTGTATCCGGTTGTCCGGCTGCCCGTCCTTGTCGGTGAAGCAACTGGACGATCCGCTGCGCGACGATCCGGTGGCCGCCATCGACAATTCCTGTGTCGCCTGCGGCAATTGCGGGGAAGTGTCGGAGGCGGCGGCCCTCTGCCCCTCCTTCTACCGGGCTGAGGTTGTTCATAACCCGACCGGCTGGGACCGGTTCAAAGCCAAGCTGTCGATGGCGCTGATCGGCTTTCTGCAACAGCGGCGCGACCGCCGCCGTATTGTGGCGGAGGCAGCCTGATGCGCAACGAGACACTCAGGTTGCCCCTTGCCGCTGCCGGTGCAGCGACGGAGCGGCCGATCACCATCGCCATCGTGGCCATGGGCGGGCAGGGCGGCGGCGTGCTGTCCGGCTGGATTGTGCAATTGGCGGAAGATGCCGGCTGGGTTGCCCAGTCAACCTCCGTTCCCGGTGTGGCCCAGCGCACCGGGGCGACGATCTATTATGTGGAGATGATGCCGCCGGCCAATGGCCAGCGCCCGATCCTGGCCCAGATGCCCACGCCGGGTGACGTGGATATCGTGCTGGCGTCGGAATTCATGGAAGCCGGGCGGTCGATCCTGCGCGGCATCGTCACGCCCGACCGCACGACGCTAATCGCCTCCAACCATCGGTCGCTGGCGATATCGGAGAAAAGCGCGCCGGGTGAAGGCATTGCCGACAGCGGTGCCGTGGTGGAAGCCATTGGCGTAACGGCCCGCCAGCAGATCATCTTCAATATGGATGAACTGGCGGTCCGCAATGGCAGCGTAATTTCGTCCGCCCTGTTCGGTGCCTTGAGCGGATCGGGCGCCTTGCCCTTCAGCCGGGAGGATTATCACGCCGTCATCAAGCGCGATGGCAAGGGCGTGACCGCCAGCCTGAAGACCTTTGATGCCGCCTTTGACCGGGTGGTCAACCCGCCCCCGCCGCCGGTGGTGCTGGAGAATGCGCCGGCCAAACAGGCGGCCCCGGCTGCCGCCGATCCCCGCTTCGCTGGGCTGCTGACCAGCCTGCGCGAGACGCTGCCGGAACCGGCCTGGGCAATGGCGGAAGCAGGCCTGCGCAAGGTGGTGGATTACCAGGATGAACGTTACGGCCGGGAATATCTGGAGATTCTGGGCCATGTCCAGTCGATTGACCGGCTGGCCGGCGGGGAGGCGCATCACTATGCCTTCACCGAGAATGCCGCCAAATATCTGGCGAATGCCATGACCTATGATGACGTGATCCGCGTGGCCGACCTGAAGACGCGGGCCACCCGTCGGGCCCGCATCGCGCGGGAGGTTGGCGCCGGGCCGCAGCATATCCTGGGCACCACCGAATTCATGCATCCCCGCATGGAGGAAATTGCCGGCATGTTGCCGGCGGGCTTCGCCCGCTGGCTGAAAAGCCGGCAGGGGCTTTATGGCTGGCTGGACCGCAAGGTCAATAAGGGGCGGCGGGTGCGCACCTATTCGCCTGGCTGGTTCCTGGTTCTTTATGTGCTGGGGGGGATGCAGTGGCTGCGGCGGGGATCGCTGCGCCATGCGGAGGAAGTGGCCCACCGGGAGGAATGGTTGCGCTGTGCCTATGATCTGGTCGGCAGCAATTATGAGCTGGGGGTGGAGGTGCTGAAATGCCGCCGGCTGATCAAGGGCTATTCCGATACCCATGCGCGCGGCCTGTCGAAATTCGACAAGGTACTGGCCGAAATCCGCCGTATCGCGCCCCGCTTTGATGCGGCGGTCTGGGCACGGCGTCTGCGGGAAACCGCGATCAAGGATGGGGAGGGCGGCGATCTGGACGGCCTGATCCGCACCTTGCACACGTTGGATTGAGCCGAGATGCGCTGCTCTCGCCACCGGGCAAACCCCTCGAACTGGCAGGTGAAGATGGGTGCGGTCACACAAAACTGGCGTCGGGCGGGGCTGGCCATCCTGTTTTTGCTGGTCGGCGGGGCCGCTGCGGCACTGGCGGAGGTACCGCCGCTGCCGACGATCCTGCCAGTTCCGCCCAGCGACCAGCCGCCGCTGTCTTCGGCGCTGCGGGAAACCAATCCAGGGACGGAGTATCTGGACCTTGCAAGTGTTGGCTATACGGAGGCTGAATATTATCTCTCCGGCACCGCCCCCGCCATCACGGCACAGGGGGCGGTGTTGTTCCAGGCCCCCTATATCACCCGTATCCTGGTGCGCCGGCCCACCGACCCGGCAAAGTTCAACGGCACCGTTGTCATGGAACCCTTCACCTGGATCGGGGAACGGGGGGCCGGCTGGATATTGACGCGGGATTATCTGGTGCGGCGGGGCTATGCCTGGGTTGGCTATACGCTGAACATCAACAAGCCGGCTGCCGATCCCAAGACAACGACCGACCCGGCCTGGACGCCCGATCCGGAGCCGCAGAACCTGAATTTCGATTTCATGCGCCGGTTCGATTATGCGCGCTATGCCCCGCTGGGCAGCTATTATGACCCGGCGCGGTTCCGGCGGGGCGATCATGCCGATCCGTTTGTACCGCAATCGCAGGGGATCGGGGCGCAACTGGCCCTGGCGCTGAAATCCAACCTGACTGACGGCCCCCTGACCGGGTTGAAGGTGCAGCGGGTTTACGTGAACAGTTGGGCCGTCACGGCGCAGGTCTGGATGGATTATCTGGACCAGGGCCGGCACCAGCAATGGCGCCTGCCCGATGGCGGCCCCCTGATCGACGCCTATATGACCGGCCGCATGTCCTTTGGCGAGGTGGGGGGCGATGCCATCCGTATCCCCCGGCAGATGCCGGACACGGCCCCGTTTGTCACCATCTATAGCCAGTCGGAGGCGATGCATGACGCGCTGGAAGGCATCGCCCTGCCGCCCGACAGCGATACGCCCCGGCTACGCTATTACGAGGTGACGGGCATGTCCCACCTGCGTCTGGCTGATCTGGGTACGCAGGAGGTGGAGGATATGCCGGCGGATGTGGGCAAGGAAAATGACCCGAACTGCCGGCATTTCTACGATGAACCGGCGGAGATGGTGGTATCGGCCCTGTTCGACGCCATGGATCATTGGGTGCGCACGGGCCAGCCCATGCCGAAGGCGCCGCGCCTGACGCGGGCCGGGGCTGGCATTGCCCGCGATGCGCGCACCGGGAACATGGTGGGCGGCGTGCGGCCGCCCTGGGTCACTGTGCCGGCCGCCGCCTATCTGACCGATCAAGAAACCGGCTGCGGCCTGGTGTTCGACACCAAGCGCCCCTATGCGCGGGACAAGCTGAAGGCGCTTTATGGCGACTTCGCCAGCTATAAACGCCGGTTTCAGGCTGCGACAGAAGCGGCCGTCCGCCAGGGCTTTTTGCTGCCCGAGGATACAGCACGGCTGCAGCCGGTCGCCAGCCCTGCCGATTTCCAGGCGGGAGAGCGACCGTGAGCGCGATTGATCTTGGATTTATTTTAAGCATAAAATATCCTATCTCAGGAATGAATGCCCCAATTCTGCATCGGTGGCCGCCTTGCCGGCCGCTGTGACGATCTGCGCGAGGATGTGGTGAGCAGCGAAACAGTCTTTTCCCGGTTTGTCTCAACGGCCAGTGCCTATCCAGGGCACCCGTTCCTGAATGTTCTGCCCGAAACGGCGGTGCTCTATGGCATCGCTGCGGGGGAAATCACCTATGCCCAGATGCTGGACCGGGTGCAGGCGCGGCAGGCGGCCTTGCGTGCCGCCGGTGTCGGCACGGGCACGCGCATCGGTCTGCTGCTGGAAAACCGGCCTGATTTTATTGAAATCTGGTTTGCTGCCAATGGTCTGGGCGCCTCTGTTGTGCCGATCAATCCCGATCTGCGTCGCAGCGAGCTGGAATATCTGATCGGCCATTCGGAAATGGCGGCCGCCTTCATCCTGCCCCACCGGCTGGAAGAGGTGGCGGCCGCCGCGCGCAGTGCCGGCAGCGCCCTGATGGCGGTGACGCCACAGGACAGGCTACCGGCACTGGCTGGCGGCAAGGGGGAGGCAACACCGCCCGACCGCGATACGGAAGCAGCACTGCTCTATACCTCCGGCACCACGGGCGCGCCGAAGGGCTGTGTGCTGACCAATGAATATTTCCTGCATTCCGGCGATTGGTACCGCGATGTCGGCGGGCTGATTTCCTTGCAGCCGGGGCAGGAGCGGATGCTGACGCCACTGCCGGTCTTCCATATGAACGCCATGGCGGTGTCGGTGCTGGCCATGGTCACCCTGGGCGGCTGTCTGACCGTTCTGGATCGCTTCCATCCCGGCACATGGTGGGATGCGGTGCGGCAGAGCCGGGCCACCTGCCTGCATTATCTGGGGGTCATGCCCTCCATCCTGATGAAGGCCCCGCCAGCGGATGCCGACCGCGCCCATAGCGTTCGGTTTGGGTTTGGGGCTGGGGTGCCGCGTGAACTGCATGGCCCGTTTGAGGAGCGCTTTGGCTTCCCGCTGATCGAAGCCTGGGCCATGACGGAGACGGGCAGCGGCGGCGTCATCTGCGCCAGCCGGGAGCCGCGCAAGATCGGCAGCCATTGCTTTGGCCGCCCGACAGAGGCGGTGGAAATCCGCCTTGTCGATGATCAGGACAACGAGGTTGGCACGGATGTGCCGGGTGAATTGCTGGTGCGCCGCGCCGGGGCCAACCCGCGCTATGGCTTCTTCAAGGAATATCTGAAGAACCCGGAGGCCACGGCGGAGGCCTGGGCCGGCGGCTGGTTCCATACCGGGGACATTGTGTCCCGCGATGCGGATGGTGACCTTCACTTCGTTGATCGCAAGAAGAATGTCATCCGCCGCTCCGGCGAGAATATCGCAGCGGTGGAGGTGGAATCCATCCTGGCCCGCCATCCGCTGATCAAGCAGGCCGCCGTCGCCGCCACGCCCGACGCCCTGCGCGGGGACGAGGTGGCGGCGCTGATCGTGCTGCAGGGCGCGGGGGAGGGTGATCAGACTGTGGCGGAAGAAATCGCCCGCTGGGGCCTGGGCCAGATGGCCTATTACAAGGTGCCGGGCTGGATCGCCTTTGTCCGCGACCTGCCCAAGACGCCGACGGAAAAAATACTGCGCGCCGCCCTGAAAACCCTGGTCGCTGAAAAGATGGCGGCGGGGCAGTTCCTGGATACCCGCGCCTTGAAGAAGCGACAGGCATGACACGCACCCGCATTTCCTATGACGGGGTGGTTCTCTGCGCACCGGTGACGGTGCCCTATGAACGCTATTCCAGCCAGACGGCCCATTGGTGGGCAGGTCGGGCCTTGCGGGCGCTGACCGGGGCGACGGGGTTCGGCCCTGGTGACATTGACGGTTTCTGCTTTGCCAGCTTTTCCGCCGCGCCCGACACGGCCGTCGGTATGGTGCAGCATCTGGGCCTGTCGCCGCGCTGGCTGGACCATCTGCCCACCGGCGGGGCCAGCGGTGTGATGGCGCTGCGGCGGGCCGCCAGGGCGGTGCAATGTGGCGATGCCGATATTGTCGCCTGCGTTGCCGCCGATACCAACCATCTGGACAGTTTCCGCCAGACCTTGGCCGGCTTCTCCCGCTTTTCGCAGGATGCCGTCTATCCCTATGGTTTTGGCGGGCCGAATGCCACCTTCGCCCTGATCACCGATGCCTATATGCGCACCTATGGCATCGGGCGGGAGCATTTTGGCAAGCTGTGCGTTGCCCAGCGGCGCAATGCCCTGTTCAACCCGCTGGCCCTGATGCGCACGGAACTGACGCTGGACGATTATCTCCGCGCGCGGCCGATTTCCGATCCGGTGCATCTGTTCGACTGCGTGATGCCCTGCGCCGGGGCAGAGGCCTTCATCGTCACCACGCCGGAAATCGCGGCGGCGCGCGGACTGAAGACCGCGCGCATCCTGGCCACCATCGAACGGCACAATGCCTTTCCCGACGATCCGGTGCAGTTGCGCGGTGGCTGGGCTATGGATGTGGATGATCTCTGGTCCATGGCCGGGATCGGCCCGGAACAGGTGCATATGCTGCAGGCCTATGATGATTATCCGGTGATCGTCGCCATGCAGTTGGAGGATCTGGGCTTCTGCCCCAAGGGGCAGGCGGCCGATTTCATCGCCCGCACCGGGTTTGAAATCGACGGCGACCTGCCGCTGAACACCAATGGCGGCCAACTATCGGCCGGTCAGGCCGGGGCCGCCGGCGGCTTTCAGAATGTGACCGAGGGGTTGCGGCAGGTGCTGCACCAACCTTTGGGCGCCCAGGTGCCGGATGCCAGAACCGCTGCGCTGTCCGGCTTTGGGCTGGTGAATTATGACCGTGGCGTCTGCACCGCCGCCGCCGTGATCGAGGCCTGCCGATGAGCCAGCATCCCCCCCGCGACAAGCGTGATCCCCTGGCCCGGCGCAAGGATCGCCACGTTCCGCCGGGCCTGCGCAGTTCCGCGATGCACGCCATGTCCGCCCGCGCGGCGGCCGGGTGCTTTGTGCTGCAGGCCTGCCAGGATTGTGGTGCTGTGACCTACCCGCCGCGCGATGCCTGCCCCCGGTGCTGGGGCGAACTGCTCTGGCAGGATCAGGCGCGCGGCGCGCTGGTGCTGTGTGAGACCACGATCCGCGCCACCACCGACCTTTATTTCCGCGATCATCTGCCCTGGCGTATGGGCAAGCTGGCGCTGGATGCCGGCCCCACGGCGCTGGCCCATCTGCACGCCGACCTGAAGCCGGGTGACCGGGCGGACATGCATCTGATGCTGGACAAGGGCGGGAACGCGGCCCTGTTCGCCCTGCCGGCCGGGGGGAGGCCCGATATGGATGACCATCAATGGCGTGAATTCACCGTGCCGGTGAAGGACCGGATCGTTCTGGTCAGTGACGCGCGCAGCGCCATTGGCCGGGCCGTGGTGAAGGCGCTGCATTCGGCGGGTGCCGGCCTGATCTTCGCCGGCATGGCCCCGCCATCCCGTGCGGCCGACCTGACGGACGAACTGTCGGGCCTGGACCGGGTGCAGACGCTGCCGTTCGACATCACCGACAGTTCGCTGGTGGCAGAGGGCATCAGCAAAATTGCCGGGCCGCTGGATATCGTCATCAACACCGCGCGTTTCGTGCGCGGCGGCCGCAATCTGGTGGACCAGAAGCGGATGATGGATATCGCCGTTTTGGGCTTTATGCGCCTGTCGGCGGCCTGTGCGCCGCTGCTGGCCGGGCGGCCCGCCGGGGCCTTTGTCGATCTTGTCTCCATCCAGGCCCTGGCGGGGGAAGCCGGTTTTGCCGGCTATGCCGCTGCCGAAGCCGCCCGCCTGTCGCTGCTGCACAGCTTCCGGCATGACATGCGGGCCCAGGGGGTGCGCGTGCTGTCCATCTTCAGCGGCCCCAGCGATGACGAGGATCATCAATCTGTTCCGCCGCCCAAGGTGGCGCCATCCCGGCTGGCGCGCGAGGTTGTCGAGGCGCTGCACATGGGACGGGAAACAACCTGCGTCGGCGAGGTCGCCAGTGACGCGATGGAACGCTGGCTGGCCGATCCGGCCCTTTTTGTACGGGAGAAGAACCTGTGACCGCCCTGGACCCCACCCTGGCCGGCCTGATTGCCGGCATCGCCACGCAGCGCATCCGCACCGTGGACCTGACCAATATCCTGTCGCCGGATTTCCCGGTCATCGTACTGCCGGCGGAATTCGGCCAGTGCGAGCCGTTCCGGATGGAGACCGTGTCCCGCTATGACGGCAACGGCCCGGCCTGGTACTGGAACAATATCTCCATGAATGAACATACCGGGACGCATTTCGACGCGCCGGCCCATTGGATCACCGGCCGCGACGTGCCCAACGGCACCGTGGATGCGGTCAGCCCGGCGGATTTCATCCATCCGGCCGTCGTCATCGATATCAGCAATGAGGCCGCAGCGGACGAGGATTTCATCGTCACCCGCGCCTTTCTGGAGGCGTGGGAGGCGAGCCACGGCCCGATCCCGCCGCGCCATTGGATCTTGCTGCGCAGCGACTGGTCAAAGCGGGTGGGCACACTGTCTTACCTGAACCTGAAGGATGATGGCGCCCATTCGCCGGGGCCGGATGCCGGCGCCATGCGCTTCCTGGTTCTGGAGCGCGACTGCGTGGGGCTGGGGGTGGAAACGGTGGGCACCGATGCCGGACAGGCCGCCCATTTCAACGAACCGCTGCCGGCCCATTCCATCCTGCACGGGAATGGCCGGTTCGGCCTGCAATGCCTGACCAACCTGGACCAGTTGCCGGCCTTCGGGTCGGTGATCGTGGCCATGCCGTTGAAAATAAGGGGCGGATCGGGCAGCCCGCTGCGGGTGATGGCGCTGGTGGCTGGCCACTGAAATGCGCATAGGACGGGGGTTACAGTACCGTTACGGCGGCGGTGAGCGCTTCTTTCTCCCCCGATAGGCCCCTTGGAAGCCGCCCGCTGTACCCCGTAGCAAACCGTTTCAACCTGTCGGGCGGGGTCAGACGTCCGGTATCCATAAAACGTCGTCGGGCAGCGTGCGCCAGTGGAGGGGCAGCTGCCAGCCCCCGCGATCCGGCGCTGCTGGCCGACGACCCATAAGGGGAGAGCTTCACAGATGTCCATTCAAACATTCAGCCAATGGCTCTATGCCACGCCACTTGCTGTGGCGTTCCGGGAGATGGTCTGGTTTATCCCGACGGTGCAGACCATTCATATCCTGGCCATCGCCATTCTGGTCGGGGCGGCCCTGGTTTCCAACCTGCGGCTGGCGGGTATCATCGCCACCGACGAGACGCCGGCGGCGGTGGTGCGCCGCTATCTGCCCTGGATGGGGCCGGCCCTGATCGTGCTGCTGTCAACCGGCACCCTGCTGGTGATTGCCGAGCCGGGGCGCACACTGGGCAACACGGTATTCTGGGTCAAGATGGTGCTGGTTCTGTCCGGCTTTGCCCTGACGCGGGGCTTTCAGAAGCCGGTATTGGCACTGCAGCCGGTGGGGGCCGCACCCGTGGCCCTGGCGAAGCCAGCCGCCTGGCTGTCCCTGGTTGTCTGGGGCGCGGTGATCTTCTGCGGACGCTTCATCGCCTATACCTGACGATCCGCCGCACCAAGACTTTTCAACATAATCCAGAAAGAGCGGGGGGCTGACATGTCCTTGCAGAACATGCTGCTGGCACTTTATGAATCTGATTTTTCCCTGTGGATTCGCCAGAATCCGCCGGTTTTCCCAACCCTTGAATCCTTCCATGTGATTGCCATCGCGCTGGTGTTCGGCACCATCCTGATTGTTGATCTGCGCTTGATCGGCTTTACCGCGCATCGGCGCAGCATCGACAAGCTGATCACCGAATTGCTGCCCTTCACCTGGGGTGCCTTTGCGCTGGCTGTGGTGACCGGGCTGCTGATGTTCGTGGCCAATGCCCCGGCCTATATGAACAATGCCCAATTCCTGTGGAAGATGGTGGTGATCGCGGCGGCGGGCATCAATATGATGATCTTCCATGCCACGATTTATCGCCGCATCGCCGATTGGGATGTGACGATCCCGCCACCCAACGCCGCCCGCACCGCCGGCGTGCTGTCCATCACCTTGTGGCTGACCGTAATCTATCTCGGCCGCTGGATCGGCTTCACGCTGGAGACGTTCTTCTGAGAGTCAGCTCATGAAGCTCTCATGTTTTCCAGCCAATTAACCGTCATTCCCGCGCAGGCGGGAATCCATACGACAGCGCGGATTTTGGATTCCCGCCTGCGCGGGAATGACGGTGGAGAGGTGGCAAGGTTTCGGAAAACACAGTAAATTTCCCAGAGAAACTCTGCGTAATTACTTCTCCTGGTCTTTTCATGCAATAAAGGCCCTGGTGATCAAAACCGATCACCAGGGCCTTATCGTTGGCAATCACGCCGCCGGCAACAGCCCGGCATTCATACGGGCGCGCATTTCCACCGGCCAGGGGATGGCGCGGCGGGTTTGCAGGTCCATGCAGACCAGGACGACATTGGCGCGCAATCTCACCCGGTCATCGCCGCTGAACACAATATGCAGATGGCAACTGGTGCGGCCGATATCGCGCGTCGAAATGGCGATGGTCAGCAGATCGCCCAGCTCGCTGGGGGAGAGGAATTCCGTTTCCAGCTTTACCGTGGGCACGCCGATATGGCGGTCAATATGCAGGCTTTTGAAATCATGGCCCAGCGCCTGGGCGCACCAATCCTCCACGGCGGCATTCAGCATTTCAAAATAGCGCGGGTAGAAGACAATCCCGGCCGGGTCCACCTGGGAGAAGCGGACCTGGGTGGTGGTTTCAAAGGGCATGTCATGTTCCTTTGGACAGCAGCGCCCGAAGCTCCGTCAAAAGCTCCAGCAGGACTTCCATCCGTTCAGGGGGAAAATCGCGGAATGTCTCCGCAATCCATTGATGGTGGGCTTCGGCCAAGGTTACGAAATGGGCCCGGCCGGCCTTGGTCAGGGAGACGATGGCCGACCGGGCATCCCGCGGGTCGGTCACCGATTGCAGCAGGCCCTGGGCCTGAAGCTGCCGCACGATGGAAGTGACATTGCCGTTGGAGACCAGCAGCGCGCGCGACAGCGCGCTCATGCTCAGCCCCTCCGGCGCACGGTAGAGTGCGGCCATCACATCGAAGCGGGGCAGGGTGGTGTCAAACTGCTCCTCAAAATTGCGACGCAGCCGCTTTTCCCCCACCTTGGCGCAGGTGAGCAGGCGGATCCACATCCGCAGCTCCATCGAACCTGCACCTACCGGCGGGCGTTCATCAAACATCTCGGTTTCGGCTGTCATGCGTATTCTTGTTGGTTACTGGTGGCGTGGGGAAGGTTCGGCATGGACCAGCATCCGGTGCCAGCCCAAGCGCCAGGAACCAGACAGGTTGATCCGTCCGGCCTCTCCCCGGTGGATAGTTTATGTTTAAAGCAAATTGGCAAAATAGCCAAGCGGCTTGCTGCCGGTCAACCCGGCAGCGACGCCAAAAAAGCCCCTTTCGACGATGCTTTTTCTCGTCAGCGGATCGACCGGACCAGCAGGCTGTTCCGGCTCAGCGCCAGATCGCCGGTGGCCTTGATCTCAAACAGCGCTTCATAATTGCCATGGATGCCGGCTTCGGCTTCCAGGCTGCGCAATTGTTCGGGATTGCCGACCAGGGCCGCCATGTTGCGCACCGCCGTGTCGCCAATGCCGGCAACGATGAAGATGCGCTGGCCCAGCGGCGTCACCAGGCTGGCAATATAGCCATAATCGACCTGCCCGCCGGGCTGGCCGGGGTCAATCGTGGCGACGAACCGCTTGCCGGACGGAAGGTCCGTCAGGACATTATAGGCCTCCCCCGGCTGGATACCGGATATCTGCGCCAGCAGCGGGGCCACACGGCCCAGGTTGGCGAAACGCCCGACATAGATGATGTTCGCATTGTCCAGCATCTCTGCCCCCAGTTTGGAGGCGGGGATCAGCGGCACATGGCCGCTGCTGTTGGCGCGGAAACGCCCAATGGCGTTTTGCACATCCCAGGCGGCCACCGTCGTGCCGACCGGTGCAAAATTCAGGTCCAGATCATACAGCCGGTAGAATGCCTCTGGATGGGTTTGCAGATAGCTGCCCAGATTTTCCCGCGACCGGATGCCCGGTTCCAGCACCATGCGCTGGATATCGCGCTGATCCTCCGTTTCGCCGATCAGAAATGTGTCGCCGACAACCACATGGGCCGGGCCGGTGCCCAAGGGCTGCCAGAAGGCGGTGGCCCGCAATTTATGGCCCAGCGGTTCCACCCGCACGCTGGACCAGAGCAGCCAGAGCCCGAAGCTGCCGGATATCAGCACCAGCAGGATGGCGAGCAGGCTGGCAAAGGAAAGGGTCGCGGCCCTCTGCGGGACCGGGGGTGGTGCCGGTTCTTCGGTGGGCTGTTCAAACGGCACCGCCTCGGCCGGTGTCACCAGGATGATCCGGTATTCGCCCTTGGGGATTTCCAGTTTCGCGCCGGTCTTCCCGGCATAGAAATCGCCCAACCGCTTGCGCAGCCGGTGCACATAGACCCGCACCCCGGAATCCAGCGACGCGGCCGTATCACCCGCCCCGTCGCGGCCGAACACGGCCAGCGCGATTTCAATTTCCTTCGGGGCGCGTTCGTCCTGGGATCGCTCCACCAGAAAGTTGAAAAGTTGCAACAACGTGGCCGAGCGTGCGTTTGTCAACTCGGCCCGGACCTTGATCACCTCTTCCGCGAAGCTGTCCGCCGACGCGGACACCTCGTCTGACTGCGGGGGATTCATGCCTTCCTGCTCCGTCTATTCTTCATTCGGCTTTTTTTTGTCCGGCCGCCCCAAGGGGCTGTGCTGTCCGCAGCAGGTTTTTGACGCTGCGGCTGCCCTCTGAAAAAGCAGAGGCGGCGGGCCGAATACCCTTGTCTCCCAACCTAGCAGGAAGGGTTGTATTTGTTCAGAAAATGTTTGGCATACGTAACGAATGGTCGAAAAATTCTGCTGCCCGTCCGGGGCATCCGCTTATCGTGAATTGCGGGAATAGCGGCCGGGCGGCATCCCGGTCCAATCCTTGAAGGCGCGGGAAAAGGTGGCGGTGTCGGAATAACCCAACTGTTCGGCCGCCACTGACAGCGGCAGGTCGGGGCTGCCCAGGATCAGCCGGGCCCGCTCCTGCCGCGCCTCCTGCAACAGCAGCCGGAAGGAGGTTCCTTCCTCCATCAGGCGCCGGCGCAGGGACCGTTCGGAGAGTTTCAGCTCCGCCGCCGCGGCGGCGCAATCGACATGGGTACGGCCCAGCCGGCGGCTGATGATATCCTTGGTCAAGGCGGCCAGCCCTTCCGCCGGTTTGCTGTCCGGCCCCATCAGGTCCAGCAGATGCCATTCCAGGATGCTCTTCAGCTTCTGGTCTTCCGATGGAATGGCGCTGGCGAAGGGCCGGTCGAGATCCTCATTGCGGATGGTCAGCCCGTTGGCCACCTGGCTGCCGCTCACCGGGGCACGGAAGAAGCGGGCCAACGTCTCCTCCCGTCCGGTGATGGCATGTTCGAACTGCACCGATACCGGCGCCCAGCGGGCGGAACTGAGCTGGCGGACCAGATGCGCATAGCCGGAAATGGCAAATTCGGCATCCTGGCGCCGGGGCCAGATATCGGCATCCTCAATCCGATAGCTGTAGGTGGTGCAATCGGGGCCGATATGGCTGTCGAACAGGGTGCGGCTTTGCAGGCGCGACTGGAAGGTAGCCAGATAATCCAGTGCGCCCCGCACCGTCCCCGATGCCCGCAACAGCGCATAAAACGGCCCCAGATCGGCCAGCCCGAAGGACAGGCCCATTTCCAGCCCCAGATCAGGCCGATCCAGCTTGGCGGCCGCATGTTCCAGCAGCGCCACATAGCGGTGCAGCGGCACCCGCTCATAGGGCGTATCAAGTTGGGACAGGAAAAACCCATGTTCGCGCAACAGCGGATCAATCCGCCCATCCATATCGGACAGCACATTCAGCAGGGCAGTGAGAAACAGTGCCCTGATGGTTGGCGGGTTGCTGGTGGCGCTGCTTTCCTGATCCGATGGCGCTCGGCTTTTCGGCATTCGACGCAAGACCTTTCCTGACCGATTCTGCAAAGCAGTGGTCCCGACCTGCAATTTACACACAACCATGCGCGGACGAAACTGCTGTTCGTCCGCACAGGATTGTTGCCCCCCGTGCCTGCGCGCCGTCGGCGCGCGCCGGGCCGCCGCTGCACCCATGTTCCCTATCAGGTTGGACCCATGAGCACCCTGCCCAAGATCGATTTCATCTACCTTTCCGAGCCGGACATGATCCGGGCCGGCGTGACCGATATGGCGGCCTGCGTCGACACGATGGAGGAGATGTTCCGCCTGCTGCACGCCGGTGATTACCGCATGGCGGGGCCGGACAGCAATTCCCACGGCGCCATCGTGATCTTCCCGGAAGAATCACCCTTTCCCAACATGCCCAAGCAGACGGCCGACCGGCGTTTCATGGCCATGCCGGCCTATCTGGGCGGGAATTTCCACACGGCGGGCATGAAATGGTACGGCTCCAACATTGAAAACCGTACCAAGGGCCTGCCGCGGTCCATCTTGATGTTCATCCTGAATGACGCGGATACGGGGGCGCCGCTGGCGCTGATGTCGGCCAACCTGCTGTCGGCCTATCGCACCGGCGCAGTACCGGGGGTGGGGGCGCGGCATCTGGCGCGCAAGGACAGCCGGGTTGTCGGCATTCTGGGGCCGGGCGTGATGGCCCGGACCTCACTCGCTGCCTTCATGGCCGTCTGCCCTGGCATCGACACGGTGAAGCTGAAGGGGCGGGGACAGCAGAATGTCGATGCCTTCCGCGACTGGATGGCCCAGACTTATCCGCAAATCACCAACGTGCAGGTGGTGGAGACGGATGAACAGGTGGTGCGCGATTGCGATATCGTCACGTTCTGCGCTTCCGTCGCCACCGGTGACCCGTCGATCTATCCGACGGTGAAGCGGGAATGGGTGCGGCCTGGCACCTTTCTGGCCATGCCGGCCCCTTGCAACATCGATGCGGGCATGGAAGCGCCGGAAATCCGCAAGGTGTTGGATTTCACGGGCATTTACGAAACCTATCAGGCCGAACATCCCAAGCCGGTGCACAAGATCATTCCGGCCGTGGGTGTGCGCTTCTTCGATCTGGTCGATGAAGGCCGGATCGACCGCAACCAGTTGGAAGATCTGGGCCGCATCGCGGCCGGCGATGCACCGGGCCGCCGCAATGATGATGAAATCATCATCCTGTCGGTCGGCGGCATGGCGGTGGAAGACGTTGCCTGGGGCACGCAGGTCTATCGCAACGCCCTGGCCAACAATATCGGCGTGAAGCTGAACCTGTGGGACGTGCCCGCCCTGCGCTGAGGCTGTCGTTCCCCAATATTCAATACCCGTCTGAGAGAGAAAAATGACCGATATCATCAAGGTAAAGACCGGCAACAAGTTTGAGGAACATGGCAGCTACTCCCGCCTTGTCGCCGTCAATGATCTGATTTTCGTCTCCAACACGGCCGGCCGCAATCCCCGAACCAAGGAAATGTCGGCGGACCCGGTGGAGCAATTGCATCAGGCGCTCAACAATATTGAGGGGGCATTAGCCTCCGTGGGGGCGGTGCTGGCCGATGTGGTGGCGGCCCGCGTCTTCGTGCAGTTTCCGGACGATGTTGAAACGGTGATGACCGCCTATGGCGAGCGGATGCGCGGCATCAACCCCACCTTGACCATGACCTGCCCGCCGTTGGGCGCCCAATATTACAAGGTGGAGATCGAGGTCACCGCCTGGCGCGGTGCCTCAAAAGCCGCGGTCAAGGAACTGCTGATTTCCCTGTAAGGCGCACGCCCCCCTTTTCACGAAAAGGGGGGCGTTTTCCGGTTTCAAGAAACACAAGAATGGCACCCGAAATGGCGGCACCTGACATCACGCCTGTTGAAACCTCCCCCGGCTTTCCAGCGGCCACCAGCGTCGTCATCATCGGGGGCGGCATTATCGGGCTGTCCGCCGCCCTGACCCTGGCGGAGCGCGGCATCCCGGTGGTGGTACTGGAAAAAGGCCGCATTGCGGGGGAGCAATCGTCCCGCAATCTCGGCTGGGTCCGCAAGATGCTGCGCTCTGTGCCGGATTTGCCAATGGCCCAGATGGCCGATCGGCTATGGGCGGAAATGCCCGCGCGGATCGGCCATGATTGCGGCTTCCGGCAGGCCGGCATCCTTTATATCGCCCGCACCGATGCCGAAATGACCAAGCATGAGGCCTGGCTGGCCTCTGTTGCGGGGGCCGGGCTGGACAGCCGCCTGTTGAGCCCGCGCCAGATCGCCTCCCTGGTGCCGGGCGGGGTGGGGAGCTGGGTTGGCGGCATCCATACCCCGTCCGACGGACGGGCGGAGCCAACCCTGGCCGCCAGCGCCATTGCCAAGGCGGCCCTGGCGAAAGGGGCGGTGATCGTTGAAAATTGCGCCGTGCGCACCCTGTCGCTGAGTGCGGGTGCCGTCAGCGGTGTGGTGACGGAGCGGGGGGAAATCCGCTGCGGGCAGGTCATTCTGGCCGGCGGCGTCTGGTCGCGGCGCTTCCTGGGCAATCTCGGTGTCAGCCTGCTGACCCTGCCGCTGGTGGCCTCCGTCCTGCGCACGGCACCGATGGAGGGGCCGTGCGACATCGCCGTTGGCGCGCCGGATTTCTCCTTCCGCAAGCGCCATGATGGGGGCTACACCATCACCCAGCGGGGCGCCCTGTTCGCACCGCTGACGTTGGATCATCTGCTGATCGGCCCGCGCTATCTGTCCACGCTGCTGGCGCAGTGGCGCAATCTGCGGGTGGCGCTGGGCCGGGAATTCCGGGACGATCTGGCACTGCCCCGGCGTTGGGGGGCCTCTGACCTGTCCCCGTTTGAACGGGTCCGCACCATGGACCCGCCCGTTAATCAGGGCCTGAATGACGAGGCGATGCGCAATCTGGTGGCCGCATGGCCAACCTTCAAGCAGGCGGAGGTGGCCCAGGCCTGGGGTGGGATGATCGATGTGACGCCGGATTCCCTGCCGGTGATCAGCCCGGTGGCAAAGATACCGGGGCTGGTGCTGGCATCGGGCTTTTCCGGTCACGGGTTCGGCATCGGCCCGGCCGCTGGGCAATTGGCGGCCGATCTGGTGACGGGTGCGCCGCCCGCGCTGGACCCGACGCACTATCGGCTGGACCGGTTCTGACAGGGAAGGGGCGGCCTGTCTGCTGCCCCGATTGCCAACGCCGCCTGTGCCCCTATGCGCTGAGTTTCTCCCGTGCCTTCCCCGCGAAAGCGGGGACCCAGGGGCCACAAGAACAATGGTGGGCGCTCTTGGCCCCTGGACCCCCGCTTTCGCGGGGGAGGCACGGAAGGGGCAAGTAACTAACTTAACATCTATGCTTCAGACCAGCCCGCGCGCTTCCAGCCGCATACAGACGGCCTTCGGCTCGGTGAAGGATTTCATCGCCTCGTTGCCGAATTCATGCCCCAGGCCCGACAGCTTGTGCCCGCCGAAGGGCATGGCCAGATCCAGCACATTATGAGTGTTCAGCCAAACCGTGCCGGCATCGATCCGCTCAGCCAGCAGATGCGCGCGGTCCAGGTCGCGCGTCCAGATGCTGGCGGCCAGCCCAAAGGGCGTGTCATTGGCCATGCGCACGATATCGGCCGCATCATCCACCCGCACGGCGCAGACCACAGGTCCAAAAATCTCCTCCTGCATCACCGACATCTGGGATGAGACACCGGCCAGCACGGTGGGCTTGTAGAACCAGCCATCCCCCTCCCCTGGGCAGCCGCCTGCCACGGCACTAGCCCCTTCGGCCAACCCGGCTTCCACCATGGCGGCCACCCGGCTGCGGTGGCGGGCGGAAATCAGCGGCCCCATCTGGGTGGCGGGATCGAAGGCGGAGCCCAGTTTCAGGTTGCGGGCGATGTCGCACACCCCTTCCATCACCTTGTCATAGATCGGGGCTTCGATCAGCAGGCGGGAACCGGCGGTGCAAATCTGCCCGGAATTGGCGAAGATGGCCGCCGCTGCCCCCGGAATGGCCCGGTCCAGATCGGCATCGGCCAGAATGATGGCCGGCGACTTGCCGCCCAGTTCCAGCGTGACCCGCTTCATGGTCTGGGCGGCCGAGGCCAGGATGTTCTGGCCGGTGACGGTGGAGCCGGTGAAGGCGATCTTGCGCACCAGCGGGTGGTTGACCAGGGCCGTGCCAATTTCCGGCCCGTGGCCGGTGATGATATTCACGGCACCGGCGGGGAACCCGGCTTCCAGGATCAATTCCCCCAGGCGCAGCGCCGTCAGCGAGGTTTCCAGCGCCGGTTTCAGCACCACGGTGCAGCCAAAGGCGATGGCCGGTGCGATTTTCTGGATCGCCTGGCCAATGGGGAAGTTCCAGGGCGTGATACCGGCGACAACGCCGACCGGCCGGCGCTGGGTATAGGCACGGTAAACCGCATCCTCCGGCACCAGCGGCGAATGGCTGACATATTCCCCGGCGATTTTGGAGGCCCAGCCGGCGTAATAACGCAGCCCGTCAATGGTGAATTGCAGGTCGATGGCGCGGGTGACGTTGAGCAGCTTGCCGCTGTCCAGCGCCTCCAGCCGGGCCAGTTCCTCCCGGTGTTCCTCCACCAGCAGGGCCAGCCGTTCCAGCAGGCGGCCGCGATCCAGCGGCCGCATGGTGCGCCATTCCCGGCTTTCAAAACACCGATGTGCCGCCTGTACCGCGCGGTCGACATCGTCAATGGTGCAGGCGTGAAGCTGGGTGATCACCCGGCCGGTGGACGGGTCGATCGTATCGACCATGCGGTCCGGCCGCAGCGGTTCCACCAGTTGCCCGTCGATCAGCGGCAGGCCACGGGGCAGCCGCGGCAGGGGATGGGGTGTCGCAGGGTCATCGGGCGCGCGGTTTTGGGCGGATTGGGTCATCTCTCACTCCACAATGTTCATTGGCCGCACCCGCCCTGGCCCTTTGGCCCTGCCGGCGGGGTGGGCATCAGGCTGTTGCTGTCTTGGCCGTATCGCCCACCGCCGTGTCGGCGCTGCGGCCTTCCTCGACCTGGGTTGAGCCGACCCGGCGATAGGTGGCCGGGCGGAATTTGCGCAAATAGGTGCCGTGGGCCAGGCCGATGATGGCCACCGCCACGAACAGGAACGGCAACCGGTTGACGGTCGCCAGATCGGTGCCGGTCAGTGCGGAATAGTTTTCCAGCGACAGATAGGTTGCCACCGCAATCAGCAGGCCGCCGATCAGGGGCGACAAGGTCTTGCCCAGCGAATATTCATGGCGACGGGCGAAATAGACCGGGATGGACAGTGAAGTCACCGTCAGCAAAATCTCCAGCCCGACCGCCCCCATGGAAGAAAGGCTGGTGGCGAGGTTCAGCAGCGGGTCCAGCCCTGCCAGGGCAAACATCCCGACGATGGCGGAAAAGATCACGGTCAACAGGATGCAGGCCATATAGGGCGAACCATGCACCGGATGCGCCCGGCCCAGCGGGGCCGGCAACAGCCCGTCGCGTGACAGGGCGTACATGTAGCGGGTGATATTGTTGAAAAAGCCCAAGGCAGCGGCGAACAGGCTGGTGACGGTCAGCAGGTTCAGCGCATTACGCCCGAATTCCCCCAGATGCTGGGCCGCGATACCGGAGACGAGGCGGCCGGGATCGGCCGCCGCCACCGCCTGTATCTTCTCTGGCGTGACCGCCAGCACCAGACACCAGGAGGACAGCACATAGAAGCTGCCCAGCACCAGCACCGCGCCATAGGTGGCGCGGGGAATGGTGACCTTGCGGTTCTTGGCCTCTTCCTGATAGATCGCCGTCGCTTCAAACCCGATACAGCCGTTGATGGCGTAGATCACCCCGATGCCCAGGCCGGGGGCGAAGATGGTGGAAGGCGTGAAGCTGCTGAAATCCAGCCCGGCAAAGCCCCGGTCATAAAGGATCAGCACGTCGATCAGCAGGATCAGCCCCACTTCCAGCAACAGCGCCACCGTCAGCACCTTGGCGGCCATGGTGATCTTGCGATAGCCGAGCCAGGCGATGGCCACCATGGCAATGGCGGCCCAGATTTCCCAGCGGCTGCTGATGCCGAACATGCTGTGCAGAAAGTCCGAGGCAAAAAAGGCCATGGCGCCCAGGGTGGAGGTGCCGGCGCAGATATAGGCCACCACCGCCGTATAGGCGGCGGCAATCCCCGTCTCCTTGTTCAGGCTGACGGCGATATAGGCATAAAAGGCACCGGCATTTTTCACATGCGGCATCATCCGCACATAACCCACGGCGAACAGCAGCATCACGGCGCAGATGCCCAACTGCGTCCCCGGCATCCCGGCGCCGTTGCCGAAGGCGAAGGCCAGCGGAATGATCCCCGCCAGCACGCCCATCGGTGCGGCACAGGCCAGGATCATGAAAATAATGTCGTTCGTTCCCAGCATTCCGGCCAACAGCCGGTTGGGGGGTTCAGTACCGGAAACGGGATTGCTCATGGCGATGGTGCAGTCCTGGATTCAGGGGTGGTGGCAGCCCGCACAAGGGGATGCCCGTCCTGGCGAACGACGGAAAGAAGGGGGCCAGTCCCGGCCAGGGCGCCCGTCAAAGGGCGGCAACAGAGCCGGGGCGGAAAACCTTCCCACGAAAAATTGTTATAGGCATAAAATATCTTGCCTCAGCGTCAGATGCAAGTATGTTGGTGGAAACAACAGCGCCGCCACGGCGCATCGGGTTTGAACAGGCGCACACTGACATCGCGGCTTCTTCCGGGCCGTCACCATCCTGCCAGGCGGCAGGTGGGGGCGGTATCCGCTGCGTATTGCCAGGTGCCCGCAATATCCACGGACAGGGACGTCACATAAGGAGGGGCTATGGTCAGGCTCTTGAACAATAACGGGTATCATCTGATGGCTGGAAAACAGGTCTCCCGTTACGCGCTGGCGGTGGGGCTGGCCCTGGCGGGGCTGGGCAGCAACCCCGCTTCTGCCCAGCAGAAAGCGTCCACCGCCACGGCATCTGCAGAAACGGGCGGGATGCTGGAGGAAATCGTCGTCTCTGCCCGCCGGCGGGATGAAAAACTGACGGATGTGCCGGTTTCCATCACCGCCTTTTCGTCTGACTTTCTGGAGAAGCAGAATATCCAGAGTTTCACCGACTATGCGACGAAGATCCCCAATCTGACCTTCCAATATGGTCAGGGGTCGGATGTCTCTTCGGTCGGTTTCAGCGGCGGGCGTCAGACAACGATCCGTGGCGTGGTCGGCGCTGAGACCACCGCCTACTATATGAATGACACGCCCGTCCCCTCGACAGTCAGCCCGCAGGCGCTGGGCCTGGACCGGATTGAGGTGTTGAAGGGGCCGCAGGGCACCCTGTTCGGTGCCAGTTCCATGGGCGGCAATGTGCGCTTCATCACCAAGAAGCCGTCCTTGTCTGACCAGCATTCTTCCGCCCAGGTCCAGGTTGGCGGCACCAATGGCGGCGGGCCCGATGCCGGCATCAATGCGCTGACCAATGTGGTGCTGACGCCCGATAAGCTGGCGCTGAATGTCGCGCTGAACGCCCAGCGGGAATCCGGCTTCATCAAGCGCGCGTTCCCCGGCGCCAATGGCCAGCCGTTCGTCAAGGACGGGCAGGGGCGCAATGACAGCCTGTCGGGCACGGTCACCCTGCGCGCCGCCTTGACGGAGAAGCTGGAAGCCACCGTCACCGGCATGGGGGAGCTTTCCAAGCTGCACGGCTTCCCGGCCGCCTATCTGCCGCTGCCGGGCTTCAAACCGGTATCCTACACGCTCAACCGTGACCATGATGTGCAGGAATATTCCCGCAACCGCTGGGGCATTGGTTCCGTGGTGTTGAATTATGAGGGGGAGGGCTTTGCCGTCACCTCCTCCACCAGCATTTTTGCCCGCAAGGTGCAGGAGCTGGAGGATGGGACGGAGGGCACCAACCAGTATTTCAAGCGTGAACTGGGTGCTGATCTGGGCAACCCCGCCCTTTACGTCATCAGCATCAACAAGGAAGAGCGCTATACCCACGAAAGCCGCATTTCCTTTGACGATGGCACACTGTTGCCCAACCTGTCGGGCGTGGCCGGCTTTTTCTATCAGCGCAAGGATCAGACCTTCCGCCAGCCGGCCATCCGGGTGCCGGAACTGCTCAAGGCGGGCTTTCCGCAGGATTATCAGAACGAAGTCACCATTCCCAAGCATGAAGACAATGTCGCTGTCTTTGGTGAGTTGTACTACGATATTGTACCAAAACTGACGCTGACCTTGGGGCTGCGGCATTACTGGATCACCCAGCGGGTGGAAGAAAATCTCAGCACCGGCATGGTCAATCCGCCCGAAGGGGCCTTTGTGCCGGAACTGAAGAATTTCCAGGCCGGCTTCGTGCCCAAGGCGGTCATCTCCTACAAGATGACGGACGAGGGCACGGTCTACGCTTCGGCCTCCAAGGGCTTCCGCGTTGGCGGGGCGCAGGCGCCGCTGCCCACCTTCTGCGCCAATGATCTGGCTGCCATCGGCGTCAGCCAATCCCAGTCCCAGCGCTACAGCCCCGATACGGTGTGGAGCTATGAGGTCGGGGCCAAGGATCGGGTGGCCGGCGGGCGGCTGAATGTCTCGGCTGCTGCCTTCCAGATTGACTGGACCGACGTGCAGCAGGCGGTGCCGCTGCCGGGCTGCTCCCTCAGTTTCACCACCAATGCCGGCAAGGCCCGCATCCGGGGTGGTGAACTGGAGGTGTCGGGGCGTCCCTTCACCGGTATCCCGTTCACCTTGCAGGTGGGGCTTGGGTACACAGATGCGGTGCTGCAGGATCCGGGGCTGGTGCCCTTGGCACCGGATTCCCGGCTGGCGCAGGTGCCGCGCTGGACGGGCACCGTCTCCGGCTATTACGAAACGCCGGTCAGCACAGAGACCGACCTGTTCGTGTCGGCCGACTATAGCTACACCGGCACGGTGCCGGTGCCGAACCTGGACGGGAACGGTTTTCTGAACCGCCCGGCCTTCAATCTGGTCAATGCCAGTATCGGCCTGCGCTTCGACAATGCGACCCTCTCCCTCTATGGCAAGAACCTGCTGGATAAACGGCTGAATTTCGGCAACCTCTACCCGTCCGCGTTCCTGCGGCGGGAGATGCTGTCGGGTGGCGGCTTCCGTTACCTGCCGGTGGGCGCTGTCAGCCGTCCGTTGCAGATCGGTGTGCAGTATAAGGTGGAGTTCTGATGCTGCTACCAGGGGGGAGGCCGCGTGGGTGCGGCCTTCCCCCTTTTTTTATTCTGTTACGGGGCTGTGCAACGGTTTCATGACCGTTATCCGGCCATGAAGCCCCTGATAAGCGGATAGAATGGCGTGGTCGGCCCCCGCCATTGATCGGCAAGGTCGGGCCGACCTTGTGGAGAAACCCGACATGACAGCAGCAGAGGGTGCCGCACGGCTGGTGCGGCGCATTGATGATGGCCTTCTAACCGGAGGGGGTGCGCGCTCATGAAATTCGGCTTGCGAAGCAGGGGGAGAACCCGCACGAACCGTCTGTCACCAGCCCGCCGCTTTCGCCAGCGGCCGCTCTGGGCGGTACTGGCGCTGGTCATGGGCTGTGGTGTGCTGTACGGGGTTGACCGATGGCAGTCAGCGGATGCCGCCGCCCCCAAAGCCGACGCCCCGGCCTTTCAAGCCCATGCCACCATCCATGAATTGATGGAACATATGGTTGATCCCGCCGCCGATGGGGTGTGGGACGCCGTGGCCGTCATCAGCAACGAGGCAGGGGTGGAGAAGCGCCAGCCGCGCACGCCAGAGGAATGGCAGGCGGTACGCGCCCACGCCATGATGCTGTTGGAAGCGATGAACCTGCTGTTGATCGAAGGTCGGCGGGTGGCAGCGCCGGGGGCCGAAGCGCATTTTGGTGAACATCCGCCGGCGCAGATTGAAGCCATGATCAAGGAAAACCGGCCGGCCTTCATCGGCTTCACCGAAGGGGTGCGGCAGACGACGCTGCAGGCGCTGGCCGCCATCGACAAGCAGGATGTGCAGGGTCTGGTGGTTGCCGGTGGGCACCTGGATGAGGCGTGCGAGGCCTGCCATATCAGCTTCTGGTATTCGATCCCGGCCACCTTGCCAAAGGCGGCGAAGTGATGCCAATCCGCCGAGGGTTTGACCCTTGGCGGATTGGAGGCTGGCGACCGCCGGCCCGCGGGCCCATGCCCGCGTAAGCCAAGGGCGCGGATGCGCCCGCCCGGCGACTGAGGGAACACAAAACCTCCCAGGATCGGTCACGATCAAGGGAGATAGTGATGAGATTTGAAAGGGGCGGGACGACGTGGCGCTGACATTCAACAGCAAAACATCGTCCCCCCTGATCACGCCACCGGGTGCAGATGGTGATAGGCCCCATTGCCATAAACCAGCGGGCGGAACGGATCGGTGAGGTGGATCGCGCCCGCCTTGCCGATGAAAATCCGGTGCGATCCGTAATCGATCATGCCATCGACATTGCAACGGATGCTGCAGAGCGCATCCGGCAGATAGGGGATGCCATCATCAAAACACTGCCAGTTACCACCCAGGAAACGTTCGGCCTGGACGCGGCTGCTGCCAAAGGTACTGGCGATGTCCGCCTGATCCCCATTCAGCACATTGATGCAGAAGGTCCGGCCGGGCGCCAGGGCCGCGCATAAGGATGAACGCTGGTTGATGCAGACCAGCAGGGACGGCGGATCGGCCGACAGGGAACAGACGGCCGTGGCGGTAATGCCCAGCCTTGCCCCGTCGGCCAGCCCGGTGATGATGCAGACCCCGCCGGCCAGCCGCCGCATGGCCAGGCGGAATTCATCCGCCAGCGCTGGCATTGCGCCGGCGCTGGCGGATGGGGTGGCGATTTCACTCATGCGCCGATGCTCCCCTGGCTTTCAGATATCCTGATTGTCATTTTCGATGCCCAGCAGCATCGCCCCGCGATTGCGCCCATAGGGGTAGGGATTATTGGCGACATGCGCACGGGCGCTGTGGATATCCAGGAAAGCCTGGCGGATCGGGTTGCCCCGGAACAGCGCCTTGGCCCCGCTGAATTCCATCAGCAGATCAATGCCGCGCACGCAGCGGCTGACCGTCGCCGTGGTGGCAGCGGCCAGGGCGGCGCGGCGTTCCAGCGGCCAGTCATTGGCCACTGCCCGGTCCAGCAGCTCGGTCAGATCGCGTTCGATCACCAGCACCTGTTCATCCAGGATGCGCTCCACCTCGGAAATGGTGAACTGTACAGAGGTGTCGCGGGCCAGCCTTTCACCGGTATAGGTGGTCCGTCGTGACCGGGTGGCCTCGATAAAGGCTTCCAACGCATGTTTCAGCGTACCCAGGGAGGTGCTGGAAACGGTGCGGTTGAAAATCTGCGCGAAGGGGATTTTGTACAGCGGTGCCGTATTGACCGCATGGCCGGGGCAGCGCATGTCAAACAGATCCTGGTCCCGCACCGTGCGATATTCCGGCACGAAGGCGTTCTCCACCAGAATGTCATTGCTGCCGGTACCCTGCAGCCCCATCACATCCCAATTATCCAGCACCTGATAATCGGCGCGTGGCAGCAGGAAATTGCGCGGCTCCGGCGGGGCGCCCGGTGTTTCGGACGGGATATTGGCGCCCAGGATCACCCAGTCGCAATGGCCCGAACCGCTGGAAAAGCCCCAGCGACCGCTGAGCCGATAGCCGCCTTCTACCCGCGTCACCCGCCCGACCGGCATATAGGAGGAACAGATGCGCACATTATCGTCGCTGCCCCAAACCTCCTGTGCTGCCCGGTCATCGAACAGGGCCAGTTCCCAATTATGCACGGCCACCACGGCATAGACCCAGGCCGTGCTCATGCAGCCTTCCGCCAGGGTGCGGGCGATGCGACCATAGGTGAGCGGCGACATTTCATAGCCGCCATAGCGTTTGGGCTGCAGCACGCGGAAAAAGCCCGCCTCCTGCAATTCGTGGATTGTTTCCGCCGATACCTGACCGGCCTTCAGCGTCGCCGCCTCCCGGCTGCGCAGGACGGGGATCATGGCGGCGGCGTGCGCCACCAGCTCTTCTGCCGTCGGGTGATCCCGACGGGCCATCTGTGAAACCGACATGATGCATCTCCCAGATATTTTTCTGTTCGCACAGGTCCGGCCCTGCCACCCGAAGCAGGGCCGGATTGGTTTTCTTTTTAAAACTCAGTTTCGATCGACAGGCCGAAGGTTCGCGGCCGGTTGATGAAGGCGCGGGCGAAATAGGGATTATTCTGCGCCTGGGAGCGGTTGATCCCGACAATGGCGCGCCGATTGGTGATGTTGTCGACAAAAAGCGAGGCCGTCCAACTGTCGCCCGACACGGAAATGCGGGCATCCAGAATGTCATAGGACGGTTTGCGGGTCAGGCTGGCCGGCACCGCGCTGTAATTATACTGGCCGCCGATATAGCGGTTGGAGATGCGGGCGCTCAGCGACAAATCATCACTGATATCATCCGCATATTCCAATGCGGTGGTGGCGGTCCAGCGCGGCACGTCGGGCAATTGCTGGTCCAGGGGTGAATTGCCCGGCAGGCTGATCCTTGTCAGGGCGGAGCGGGTGTAGCCCACCGATTGTTGCAGGGTGAAACCCCAGCCCAACCGGGCGGACATTTCGGCCTCTGCCCCCTTGGAATAGGCGCGGCCGGAATTGGCGGTGAAATTATAGCCGCAGGACAGGGTCGTCTGTTGCTGGATGTCGGTCCAGTCAATGTAATACAGCGCGCTGTTGAAGGTCACCTTACCATCGAACAGCTTGGCCTTCTGCCCCAGCTCATAATTCCACACCCGGTCGGGGCCGAAGGTGGGGGGCTGTCCTTTCAGACCCAGTTCCTTGAAGGAATTGGTACAATCGATGGCCCCGCTGGTGGGAATGGGCAGGTTGGGGCCGCCTGGCCGGAAGCCCTCCGATGCCGTCGCATAGACCAGCAGGTCACGGTCGGGCGTATAGGTCAGGGTGGCCTTGGGCGTCAGCCCGCTGTCGCGGGCGGTGCCGGAGAACAACCCGGTCTGGGCCGCCAGACCTGTGGCATTCTGCTTGTAGGAGAAGCGATAGGTGAAGTAACGCAGGCCCAGCGTCAGTTTCCATTCCGGCAGGAACTGGTAATTGGCTTCCCCGAACAGGGCCTTCTGTTTCAGCGTATCGCGCTCTTCATCAGTGAAGGCATTGTTGGTGCCGAAGACCGGGATCAGATCATCCACCGTATTACGGATGTAAAGATCATCCCGATATTTACTGTAATAGGCCCCCGCCAGCCATTGCAAAGGCGAGTCATAGTTGGAGGAAACGCGGAACTCCTCATTAATCTGCCGCGATGAATGGCGTTCCGTCGTGTAATTGTCGGCCGCCAGCCCGGTCTTGCCCAGGGGGCCGAAGGCGAAGAACTGGCTTTCGGCATCATCCTCCTTGATGAAGGAACCCAGCCGCAGCACCGAGGTGATGGATTGCAGCGATACCCCGCCAATATCGTACTTCACCCGCAAGCTATAGGCATCGAAGCGCTGCGATGAGAGTTCATTCACGTCGGTCGGCTGGTAATGCGCCATCCGGCCCGGCGGCATGTCGATGGCCGACAGGCCGCTGGTGGTGAGCTTCTGGTGGAAAATCGCCGGCTCGATGGTCAGATTTTCCGTGGGCGTGAACAGCAGCGTGCCCCGGAAAGCGCGCAGCCGGTCGCTATTATCATTCTCGATCACCCTGGCCACGGGGGCGGCCAGCACATTGCCCCGGTCATTGCCCTGGGGCAGGGGGAAATTGTTCAGGATGACGCGGTCGATGAACCCATCATTATGACGTTCGGTGCCAACCAGCCGGACAGCCAGCTTGTCATCCACCAGGGGGATGTTCAGCATGACATTACCGGAATAATTGGTGCCGCCGCCTTTGGTGGATGACAGTTCCCCCTGGGCCTTGGCATGGAAATTATTCATCACCGGCCCATTGGTGATCAGCCGGATGGTGCCGCCCATCGAACTGGCACCATAAAGCGTGCCCTGCGGCCCGCGCAGCACCTCCACACGCGCCAGATCATAGAGTGTGGGGTCAATCTGCACCTTGCCGGCCGCCGCGATTTGCGAGGCGGGCGGCGTCACCGGCACATCATCCAGATAAAAGCCCACCGTTGGCGATGAACCGCCATTGCCGGACAGGCCCCTTATATTGAACTGGGTCCGGCCCGGACCCGAGGAGGCGATGGAAATACCCGGTGTCTGTGTCGCCAGCCGGGCCACGTCGGCGATCCCCTGTTTCAGCAACTGATCGCCGGTGACGGCGGTAATGCTGATGGGGGTTTGTTGAATTGTGGAGCTCCGCTTCTCTGCGGTGACCACAATCTCTTCCAGATCGATGCTCTGGCCCTGCTGTTGGGCATGTGCCTGCGGAATTGCCAATGTGCTCAACAAGGCAGCACTTGCCAGCAACCGCACGCGCAATTGCGGCGGCTTGGATGAAATCTTACGCATGTCTCCCGTCCTTCTCCCAGAACTTGAAGTGAACTCTCCCTGATTTTTTATTTACACAGAGCTATCATAATCTCGTTTATGCTACAATCCATATCGAAGCAGAATGATTGGAAGATTTATGCAACAGTGGTTCGGGCGCCCATCTCGGCACCGGATTGGTTGACAGCGCCCGGCCGCATCCGGCATAGATGCGTAAATGCAACAATACGTGCGCAATTGGGCCGATTTACCAACAATTGGGGGAGAGCAGCGCCGATGGACGAACGCCTGGAAATTGCCAACGCCGTCTCCATGATGTCGTTCGCCGCGGTGGTCAGCACGGGCAGCTTCTCGGCGGCAGCCGATGCGCTGGGCTATTCCAAGGCGGCGGTCAGCCGCCAGATCTCCCAGCTGGAAGCGCGCATCGGCCTGCGCCTGCTGGAACGCACGACGCGCAGCATCGCGCTGACGCCCGCTGGGCGGGAAATTTACAGCCGCTGTTCTCGCATTCTGGATGAGGTGAAGGAAGCCAACGACCTGCTGGCCGGCATCCAGGCGACGCCGCGTGGTGATTTGCGGGTGCGCGCACCGGTTGTCGCGTCCCTGTTCCGGATCACCGAAATGATCCCGAAATTTCTGGAAATGTACCCGCAGATCAAGTTTCACCTGGATTTGACGGACAGCAAGATCGACCTGATCAAAGGCGATTTTGATCTCGCCTTCTGGACCGGTGATACTTACGATTCGTCACTCGATTCGGTGAAGCTGTGGGAATATGACATGGTGGTGGCCGGTGCGCGGGAATATTTCGCCAAGGCTGGCGTGCCCCGCACCCCGGCGGAAATCAAGGACCATGCCTGCATCATGGAAACCCATCTTTCCCGTCCGGGGGAATGGGCCTTGTCGCAGGAACATGTGATCCAGTTGCAGGGTGTGCGGCTGGTGTCCAACAGCGTGCGCGTGACGCGCGAAGCCTTGCTGGCCGGCATGGGCATTGCCTTTCTGCCGCGTTTCCTGATTGAGCAGGATTTGGCGGCAGGCCGGCTGGAGGCCGTCTTGAACGGCCATGTCACGACGAAATTGCCGCTCTATCTGGTCTATGCCAAGGGCAATTATGTGCTGGCCAAGGTAAAGGCCTTTGTCGACTTCATGTCGCAATCACTCAATGAAGGCGAGGCGGTCTCAGAATTTTGTGACGAATTCTGACCAGGGCCGGGGGGGATGAAACCCCCGGCACGGTTAAAATGATGCCCTTACAGCATCCGTGACAGGGAATCCTGCGGGTCTTTATCGAACAGCCGGTGCTTGATGGCGCCGGCCACATGCAGGGCGATCAGGCCCAGCAGGCTATAGGCGGCCACGGCGTGGATCTGGCTGAAAATATCCGACAGGGCGTTATTTTTGCCCAGCAGTTCCGGCAGATAGAGGCCGAAGAAATAGATGCCGTCGCTTTCCGGAAAGGTGCTGGACCGGGCATAGCCCAGCAGCGGCACGGCGATCATCAACACATAAAGCGCCACATGGGCCACATGGGCCGCCTTGGTTTCCAGCCGGCCCATGCGGGGGGAGGGGGCCGGCGTGCCGAGCCGGCCGCGCAGGGTCAGCTGGATCAGCGCCAGCAGGAAGGCCAGGATGCCGAATGATTTGTGATAGGGATAGCCCCAGTCGAATTTCACCGCATCCACATCATCAAGCGACACCATCCACCAGCCGAGAGCGATCATCCCCAGGATGACCGCCGCCCGGCACCAATGGATGATGCGCAGGCTGAGATGATATCGCGGGCGTTCGCTGGCAGTTATGGTTTGCATGATGCTGTCTTGCCTTCCTTATTCATCCTGCACGGCGCCGTACAGGAAAGCCGTTCACAAGTAAATCCCGCGCGAATAGCCGGCATCAACCGCGATCGACTCCCCCGTGATGGGCACCGGCGTGGGGGAAAGCAGAAAGCCGATGACGCGGCCCAGTTCTTCGGGATGGATAACGCGGCGCAAGGGGATTTGCGCCACGAAGTCCGCTTCTACCTGCGCTGGGGTACAGTGCCTGGCTTCGGCTTCAGACTGGAACAGTTCCCGCAGATGCGGTGTCTCGACAATACCGGGATGCACGGCATTGACCCGGATGCCGAACGGCCCCAGCTCGTCCGCCAGCGTTTTGGTGAAATGGCTGACGGCGGCGTTGCGCAACCCGCTGAGCGTGTTGGAGGAACGGCCGGTCAGGCCGCCAATATTGACGATGCTGCCCGCCCCCTGCCGCTTCATCACCGGTACCACGGCCTTGGCGCAGCGCAGATAGCCGACAACCTTGGTATCCAGGTCACCCAGCAGCGGCGACAGGTCCAACTCCTCAATCGGGCCAGCGATGGGGCTGGGGTTGGCCGCACCATTGACCAGCCCGTCAATCCGGCCGAACCGTTCCAGCACCGCGGCAACCATCTGATCGACGCGGGCCTGATCGCGGGTGTCGGTGGCGACATAGGCGCGGTTGGTGGGATCGGCGGCGATCCAGTCGCGCGCGGCGTCATGTCCCTCCAGCTGCCGGCTGGCCAGCGCCACGCGCCAGCCCTCCCGCGACAGCACCTGGGCAACGGCCAGCCCGATGCCGGCCGTGCCGCCGGTGATGATGACGGCGGGGTTGCTCATGGCTTCAACTCTCCGGTGGCGGGATAGCGGCTGCGGCCTGCCGGTGTCATGCCGGCCAGCATCACGACAACGCTTGCAATCAGGGTCAGGGTGCTGGTCCACAGCACGGGTGAAAAATCATTCCCGGTCAGCAACAAGGCTGCAATCGCCGGGCCAAAACCGAAGCCCACTGTCTGGATCGACCCCATGGCGCAGACAATGCGTCCATCGGCATCGGCATCGCTGCACAGGCCGGACAGCAGGGGCTGCGACAGGTTCCAGGCGAAGGTCATGCCCACGGCCGCCGCAATGAAAAGCCCCAGCGAAACCTGACCGCGCAGGGCCAGGAAGCTGATAACGGAGAGCGCGCCGCTGATGATCAGCGGCCAGCCCCGTCCCCAGCGCGGCGGCAACAGCCCGGCGACACCGGCACCGCCGGCACCGCTGAGATTGGCCATGGCCAGCGCCAGACCGATCTGTTCGGCCGTGATGGTGCTGGCATCGCCGATCTTCTCCAGATAGCTGAAGGTGGCACCCTGGGCCAGGAAGTAGAGGAAGGAGCCCGCCAGCCCCCCCAGTGCCAGCCGCCAATGGATGGGCGCGCTGGCCCTTTGCGGATGATCCGATCCCCCCTGATGCCCATCGGGCAGCCAGACCAGGAAGGCCCCGACCAGGGCGCTGATCAGGCCATTGGCGATGAACAGCGGCGACGATCCTGCCGATTGCTGCAACCAGGGCAGCACCAGCAATAAAAACGCGCTGATCAGCGCGCCAATAAACAGATAGATGGCAAAGGCACGGTCGGGCAGCGCCGTCCGCCCCAGCGTGGCGAAGGAAAGGCCGATGGCAATCCCTTCACCGGCCCCGGTCACCACACGCGCAATCAGGATACTGTCGAACGTGTGGCTGAACCCGGTACCGATATTCCCCACCGCCATCAGCCCCAGACCCAGCCCCACCAGCACCCGCCAGTTAATGCGCGGGATCAGAAAGGTGCTGAGGCCGATGGTCAGTGCCATGGCATTGATTTCCCAGGCGGCGACATAGCCGACCTCCTGGTTGTCCAGTGCCCCCTGCTGGCCGAACAACGCCATGAAGCCGGGGACCATCCAATTGATCAACGCTCCCTGGATGCCGATGGCGGTGGCCGCAACAATAACCCGTGCCTGACTTTTTGACCCTGCTCCCATAGCCGCCTCCCGAAGCGTTCTTTTTGAAGGGGGTCGCTGTCAGTCCAGTTCAGCCTGGATCAGAAAGGGACCATCGGTTGCCAGACCTTTTTGCAGCCCGGCGGCGAATTCTTCCGGTGTCACCGCCTTGACCGCCGGCACGCCGTAACCGGTCGCCAGGGCCACCCAATCGACGGCCGGCTGGTCCAGCCGGGTCAGCCCCGCCACCACCTCGGCATCAAGCGGGATACCCGACCGCTTCAATTCCGTTTGCAGGATGGCGTAGCGATGATTGGCGGCGATGACGATGGTGACGGGCACCTTTTCCCGCGCCATGGTCCACAAAGCCTGCAGCGTATATTGGGCGCTGCCGTCCGATTGCAGGGCGATCACCCGCGTGCCTGGTGCAGCCAGGGCGGCACCCAACGCGCAGGGCAGGCCCTGGCCGATGGCGCCACCGGTATTGGTCATCACCCGATGGCGCGGCGCCCGGTGGGCTTGGCGCAGATAGGGGCCGCCCAGGGTGGAGCCTTCGATGGAAACGATGGCATCTTCCGGCATCCGGGCCAGCACCTCTTCCACAATCCCGTCGGGCGACAGGTTGGCGCTGGCAGCGGGCACGGGCGGCGGGCTGGCCGCAGGGCGGGAATGGGGCAGGCCCTGCACCGCTTCAGCCAGCCGTTCCAGCGCGTCCACCGCATCCTCGTCGGGCGTGGCCAGCAGGGTCTGGCTTTCCGCCGGCACCGGCTCGCTGGGCCGGCCTTCATAGCCGAAATAGCTGACGGGCGGGCGGGCGCCGGCCAGAACAACCTCGGCGCCGGCGATTTGGCGCACGATATCTTCGGGGAAATAGGCCAGCCGTTCCAGCCGGGGCAGGTCGCCGCCCAGGCTGGCGATGGCCGGATAGGTTTCCATCAGCAGCCGGGCACCCGTGGCCGCTGCCACCCGGCCGGCGGCCCGCACGCCGCGTTCTGTCAGAGCATTGCCGCCCAGCAGCAGGACGATATCCCCGCCCCGGTCCAGCCGCGCCCGGCTGGCGGCCACCCGTGCCGCCTCCACCGGGGAACGCGACGGCGACGCCAGGGCCGCAGCCTGTTGCAGGTCCGGTGCGGGGAACGGGGCCACCATCAGGTCGGTGGGGGCCACCAGGGTGACGATCTTGCGGTCGGCGGCGGCCTTGAAGGCGCGTTCCACATCCACCGCATAGGTCGCTTTGCTGTCCAGCCGCACCACCGCCCCCGACATGGGCCGGGCCAGCGTGTCGATGTCCGAGGTCAGCGGCGCATCGAAACGCAGGTGCCAAGTGGCATGGTCGCCAATGATATTGACCATGGGCGAGCCGGCCCGACGCGCATTGTGCAGATTGGCCAACCCATTGGCGAGGCCGGGGCCCAGATGCAGCAGGGTCAGGGCCGGGCGGCCACTGACGCGGGCATAGCCATCGGCCGCCCCCGTGCACACCCCTTCGAACAGGCCCAGCACGGCGCGTATGCCGGGTTCCACCCGAAGCGCGCCGACCAGATCCAGTTCCGTGGTGCCGGGATTGGCAAAGCAGATATCAATCCCGGCCGCATGGGCATAGCGCACCAGGAAGGCGGCGCCATCCGTCTCTGTTGTCATCGAATGCCCTCCGCCACCTGCTCTACGGCGCTGGCAAAGCGACCGACGATTTCGTCGATATCGGCGGCGGTCGCCACCAGCGGCGGGGACAGGACCAGCGTGTCGCCCAGGGCGCGGGTGATCAGGCCCTTCGACGCCGCCGCCTGCAGCACCTGACGGCCGGTGCGGTTGGCCGGGGGCAGGGGGGCCTTGGTGGCGCGATCCTGCACCAGTTCCACACCGATCATCATGCCGACGCCACGGATATTGCCGACCAGCCGATGGTCGCCCAGTGCTGCCCGCATCTTGGCCTGCAGTTCCGCCCCGCGTGCCGCCGCATTCTCGACGATATGCTCCTCGTCGATGGCGCGCAGCGTTGCCAGGGCAGCGGCGGCCCCGACCGGATGGGCGGAATAGGTGTAGCCATGGGCGAACAGGCCGGCGCGGTCGGCCTCGCTTTCAATCACGCTCCAGATCCGTTCCGACACGAAGGAGGCGGACATGGGGAAGTAACCGCTGGTGACACCCTTGGCCGCCGTGATCAGGTCCGGCTTCAGATTGTAAATCTGGCTGCCCCAATAGCTGCCCAGGCGGCCAAAGCCGGAGACGACCTCGTCCAGCACCAACAGCACATCGTACTTTTCCAGGATCGGTACGATCTCTTCGAAATAGCCTTCGGGCGGCGGGATCAGGCCGCCGGCACCGATCACCGGTTCGGCGAAGAAGGCGGCCACCGTCTCCGGCCCCTCCTTCAGGATCGTCGCTTCCAGTTCGGCGGCGAGCTGGCGGGAGAAGTCACGCTCGCTCATCCCCTCAGGCGCATAGCGGTAATAGTTGGGGCTGGAGACATGCAGGATCGGCCCCAGCGGCAGGTCGAACAGACCATGCATGTTGGGCAGGCCGGTCAGGCCGCCGGTGACGACACCGGAACCGTGATAGCTGTTCCAGCGGGCGATGATCTTCTTCTTCTTCGGGCGGCCCAGCAGGTTGTTATAATACCAGATCAGCTTGATCTGGGTTTCATTGGCATCGCTGCCCGACGCACCAAAGAAGACGCGCGCCATCGGCACCGGGGCGCGGGCCAGCAGGGCCTGCGCACATTCAGCGGCCACATCGGTCGACATGCCGTTGAAGGTGTGGAAGAAGGACAGGCGCGCGCTCTGTTCGGCAATGGCCTGCACGATGTCCGGCCGGCCATAGCCCAGATTGACGCACCAGAGACCGGCCATGCCGTCGATATATTCATTGCCATGGATGTCGCGGATGCGCACCCCCTGGGCTTCCGACATGATGGTCGGGCCTTCGCGCTTCAGGTCAGAGACCCAGGTGAAGGCGTGGAACAGCGACGACTTGTCGATCTCGCCGGCCCGCTGGATATCAATCGCCATGAGAACCTCCTGCCTGAGTGGCTATCTGCAAAGTCTCGTCAAGGAACCCGTTAATCAGGGCACCGAATGTGTCGGGGGCATCGTCATGGACATAGTGGCCGGCATCCGGCACCGTCACCTGACGGATATGGGGGTTGCGGGACAGCATGGCCTCCACCGTCGCCAGGGGGCAGAAATCCGACCGCCCCCCGCGCACAATCAGGGTGGGAATGCGCAGGCTGTCCACCACCGGCCACAGATCGACGATCCGGGCCGGGTCGGGATTCATGCGGGTCTGGCGGATGCCCTCGGCATCATAACGCCAGGTGATGGTGCCGGTTGGTGTGGCCTTCAGGCTTTCCGCCACCCGTTCATCAATCGCTGCGTCACTGAGGGAAGGGCGCGCGGCGCGCCAATAGGCCCGCGCTTCGGTCCAGGAGGTGAAACTGGCGGGCAGCTTCGCCATTTCATTGACGATGCGCTCCGCCCCGGCCCCCTGGATCGATGATCCCGGCGCGATATCTTCAATGACGAGCGCACGCAGCCGTTCCGGATGACGGCTGGCATAAACATAGGATGTCGTACCGCCCATCGAATGGCCGAGCAGGGTGAAGCGGTCCAGTTTCAACTGGTCCACCAGCGCTTCCAGATCGGCCAGATAGGCGTCGGTATAGTAATTGTGGCCGGGGTCCCAGTCGCTGTCGCCCCGGCCCCGCTGGTCCAGGGCGATCAGCCGGTATTGGCCGGCAAGCCGCCGCGCCAGATACCGCCAGGTTCCGGAAAAGCCGCGCAGACCGTGCAGAAGCACGACCGCCGGCAGACCCACATCACCCCATTCACGCACCCGCAGACGCAGGCCATTGATCAGGGCGAAGCTCTCCCGCTCTCCGGGCAGCCGCGCGGGCAGGGGCGGCGGTGCTTCTGCACGATCCTGTGTCATGGCTCAGCGCAACCCGTCCTTGCCCTCGATCTCCGCCACCTTGATGCCGCCCAGGCGGGCGTGCAGGCGGCCACGGGTCGCCACCACCATGGCGATCAGCACTTCATCCGGCCCCGGCGCATCCGGGAAGATCACCGACATGGTGTCATAGTGGGAGCGGACATAGAGCGCATCCTTGTGCGCCAGCGGAATGTCAATCTCCGTCCCCGGCCCGCCACGCTTGCCGGTCGACGGCACCCAGGCCAGCGCGCCGCCCAGGGCATCGCGGATCGGGTTGGCAAAATCCGTGGTCAGGAAGGCGTTGCCGTGCTCGTACTCGCCATTGACGCCGACAATGCAGGACTTGCCATAGCTTTCGGCCTTGCGGCCATTCAGGGCGGTGACCAGCCGGCGGCCGAATTCCACACCCAGGGCAGCGGATTCCTTGATGACGGTCTCAAACGAGTCCGTCCAGGTGCCGGCATGGGGGTTATGGATCGCAGCGGCGACGACGATCTTCACCACCGGATCGCCATCGGCCAGACGGCCGGATTCCAGGGCCAGCGTCTCTTCCTCGAAGCTGTACCATTTACGGATATGAAGCCCGTTAAAATTGGCTGGGCGGGATACCATGGTCTTTCCTCCTCACCGCTGTGCGTCACTGTTGTGACGATCACCATTGGATCGATAACACAACAATTCGCTGATTTAAAGAGTTACAGTTCCGAAATAACAACAATTAGGCCACAAGAGGGCTTGCTGTTGTGGATGGGGAACGAGGGGGCGCCGGTGCAGCCTCAACAAGTTTGCGAGGCAGGCAACAACCTTCACCGTGCCGGAGCCCCTCGCCCCATCCCCCTTACAGGAACACGGCGCGCGACAGGCCGCCATCCACCGCGATGGACTCGCCCGTGATGCCGCTGGCCAGACCGGAGGCCAGGAAGACGATGGGGTCGGCCACCTCTTCCGTGCGCAGCGGGCGGCGGATGGCGGCGGGATCAGAAGCCTCCCGCTTGGTGAAGGCTTCCAGGCTGATGCCTTCGCGGTCGGCCAATTCCTGGAACCAGGATTCCACATGCTCGGTCCAGGTGACGCCGGGATGCACGATATTCACCGTGATGCCGAACGGACCCAACTGGTCGGACAGTGTCTTGGTCAGATGCACCAGGGCGGTGTTGCGCAGGCCGCTCAACGCCTCGGTCGACCGCGCGGTCAGCCCGCCGACATTGATGATGCGGCCCCAGCCGGCGGCCCGCATATGCGGCACGCAGGCCTTGCAGGTGCGGAAATAGCCGATCAGCTTGGTGTTCAGGTCGGCGGCGAGCGCTTCCTCTTCCGCCTCTTCGATATTGTTGCGCACCAGACCACCCGGGGCGGCGGCGCAGTTGACCAGGATATGTACAGCGCCAAAGCGCTGCACCGTTTCCGCCACCAGGGCGTTGACGGAATCCTTGCGGGAGGTGTCGGCGGTGATGCCGACCACGGTGCCGCCGGTCTTGCTGCGGATTTCCGCCGCGGCGGCTTCCAGCGCGTCCGCGCTGCGGGCGGCGATTACGACGGTGGCCCCTTCCTGGGCCAGACGCAGCGCCGTGGCCTTGCCGATGCCGACGCTGCCGCCGGTGATGATGGCCACGCGACCGGCCACTTGCAGATCAAATGACATTAACGCTCCTCCTCTGCGGAAACCTGTTGAAAGGTGAATGATGCGGTGGCGGGACCGGGGAAGACCACGATGACAGTTTCATCGGCCTCCAGGGTGGTAATTCCGGTGCAACTGCCGGTCGCCACCTTCTGCCCCGCCCGCAAAAATTGGCCGCGTGCGGCCAGATGATTGGCCAGCCAGGCGATGGCAGCCAGCGGCCCGCCATCGATCCGGGCGGTGGAACCTTCCACGCTGCTGCCCTGGCTGCGGTCCAGCCGGACGGGGATCGTGTCCAATTGATCAACCGGCAGGTCCAGCCTGTCCCCGATGACCAGCCGGTCGGCAAAGCCATTATCGGCGATCAGGGCCGGCAGGGGGACATCATCGCTGATGAAACGGCAATCGCAAATCTCGATCCCGGCATAAAGTGCGGCCACGGCGCCCGCCACATCCGCCACCGTCACCGGCCCATCACCGGGCAGCAGGTCGCGCGCCAGTTCAACCACCAGCTCTGCCTCCGCCACCCGCATATGCCGTGCGGTCACCCGCGCCGACGCGGGGGATGACAATATGGCGTCGGCGGGCAGGAAACCGGCGATGGGCGCCGTGGCTCCCATCGCCTGGCGCGGCCCCGGTGCGGTCAGGCCGATCTTGTAACCGGCCACCAGCCCGCCCAGCCGTTGGGCGGTGATTTCCTGCACCTGATACGCATCGTCAACCGTCGCCGGTGCGCATTCCAGCGCCACCGCGCCCGCGGCGTTGCCCTGCCGCCGCGCCTCTATCAGCCGGTCCGTAATCCCGCTTGCTGCCCCCTGATCCACAGCCCTGCTCCCTGTTTTGATTGTCTCGTTCTTACAACAAACAATGTTGTTTTAGCAAGATTGTCTTTTTTATGGAACTGTGATAATCCGAAAATCAGGTAACTGAGAAGGCCGGGAACGCTGCCCGGCAAGGGGACGGATATGCAGGAAATCAGCACGCAGGAACGCGCCGCCCGCCTGACGGCGGCACTGGCCGCCACGCCGGGCAAGCTTCTGATCGGTGGCAAATGGGTGGCGGCACAGTCCGGCCGCACGTTTGAAACCATCAATCCGGCGACCGGTGCGGTGCTTGGCCATGTTGCGCATGGTGAGGCCGCAGATGTTGATCTGGCAGTGAAGGCGGCCCGTCAGGCGCTGGAACAGCCGGCTTGGCGCCTGATGTCGGCGCAGGACCGGGGCAATCTGCTGCTGCGTCTGGCCGACCTGATTGAACGCGATGCCGATGAACTGGCCGTGCTGGAATGCCTGGATAATGGCAAGCCGGCCAAGCTGACCCGCGCGGTGGAAGTGGATGGCTCCATCAAGACCTTCCGCTATTTCGCCGGCTGGCCGACGAAGTTTGGCGGGGAGACGCTGCCGGTATCGCCGCGCAGCGGTGCGCGCATCCTGAACTATACAACGCGCGAACCGGTGGGGGTCTGCGGGCTGATCATCCCGTGGAACTATCCGCTGTCGATGGCGGCTTGGAAGGTGGCGCCGGCCCTGGCGGCCGGCTGTACCGTGGTGCTGAAGCCGGCGGAACAGACGCCGCTGACCGCCCTGCGGCTGGCCGCCTTGGCGCAGGAAGCCGGCTTCCCCGATGGCGTGTTCAACATCATCACCGGTTTTGGTGACGCCGGGGCGGCCCTGGTGGCGCATCCCGGTGTCGACAAGGTGGCCTTCACCGGCTCCACCGAGGTGGGCAAGCGCATCGTCGCGTCGGCTGCCGGCAATCTGAAGAAAGTGTCGCTGGAACTGGGCGGCAAGTCGCCGCAGATCGTCTTCCCCGATGCCGATCTGGGGCCGGCTGCCCAGTCCATCGCCCAGGGCATCTTCTTCAACCAGGGCCAGACCTGCACGGCCGGTTCCCGCGTCTATGTGCATCGCAGCCGCTATGATGAGCTGCTGGGGCTGGTCAGCGACCATGCCAAGCGGCTGCGCATTGGCGACGGGCTGGACCCGGCCACCGATTTCGGCCCGCTGGTCAGCGATGAACAATGGCAGCGCGTCAATTCCTATATCGGCATCGGCCGGGAGGAGGGGGCGCGTCTGGTCACCGGTGGTGGCCGGCCGGCCGGTCATGACAAGGGCTATTTCTTTGAGCCCACCATCTTTGCCGATGCAGACGGCTCCATGCGCATCGTGCGGGAGGAGATTTTCGGCCCCGTGCTCAGCGTGCTGCCCTGGAACGAGGAAGAAGATCTGGTCCGTCAGGCCAATGATTCCGAATTCGGCCTGTCCGCCGGCATCTGGACCAACGATATCCGCCGCGCCCACCGCACGGCGGCGGCCATCAAGGCCGGCACCGTCTGGATCAACTGCTTCAACATGATCGACCCCTCCACCCCGTTCGGCGGCTTCAAGCAATCCGGCTGGGGCCGGGAGCATGGCCGGCAGGCGATGGAGCTGTACAGCGAAGTCAAAAGCGTCTGGGTCAATCTGAGCTGAAGCGGCGGCGGCATGGCCCCCGCGCGGGCGGCCCCCATGATTTCACCCACTTTATAACGACGGGAGTTGTTTCGATGACAACGGGCAAGACATTCCTTGTGGCCACGGACGGTCAGGCGGTTCTGCGCACCCATGATGATGGCAAGACCTGGCGCCGCATCACCCCGGATCAGGATCTGGAATTCGACGATTGCGTGCGCTGCCTGCTGGCCGATCCGCGTCAGCCCAATGCCGTCTTCGCCGGTGCTGAATCCGGTCTGTTCCACAGCACCGATTGCGGCACCACCTGGAACCGGATTGATTGCGCGCTGAACGGCTATTCGATCTGGAAAATGGCGGTGGCCGCCAAGAACCCCGATATCATGTATGCGGGCACCGGCTCGCCCACCCGCTCCGCCTTTTTCCGTTCCACCGATGGCGGGCGGACCTGGGAGAAGACCTCGCTGGAAATGCCGCCCAAGTGCGAGGGCGTCAGCCGGCCGCGTATGCTGGCCATGTGCATCGATCCCGATGATCCGGCCGATGTCTGGGTTGGGGTGGAAGAAGGCGGCCTGTTCCGCTCCCGCGATGGCGGCAGCAACTGGACCCGCATCGATCCGGTCTGGCCGGAACTGCGCGGCAATTCCGATGTGCATTCCATTGTCGTTTGCCCCGGCAGCCCGAAGGTTGTTGTCGTTGTTGTTGTGGGCGGCATCTATCGCTCCACCGATGGCGGGGAAACCTGGCAGCAGACGGTGACCAAGGAAGCCTGGGGCATCCCCTATTCCCGCGTCGCCCTGCTGCGGCCGGGCAGCGACCGGGAAATCCTGCTGGGTATTGCCGATGGCACGCCGGGCACCACCTCGCGCTGCCTGCGTTCCACCGATGCTGGTGCCAGCTGGGAAACCATGCCGCTGCCGGTGGTGCCGAATTCCTGCATCTGGGCCTTTGGTGCCAATCCGGCTGATTCTTCCCTGATCCTGGCCGGCACCAAATATGGTGAACTCTATCGCAGCGATGATGCCGGGCGGAGCTGGGCGAAAGAGTGGCGCGAGTTCAGCGAAATCACCGATACTACCTGGATTCCCGCCGTGCCGGCGGGCGGAGGGAGCAGCAATCATGGACACTAAGATCAAACGGATCGGCCATGTCGTCCTGTATGTCCGGGATCCCACGGCATCGGCCCAATGGTACAGCCGCATCCTGGGCATGAAGATCGTGACGCAGGTGAAGGAAGGCCCCTATGCCGGGGGCTATTTCCTCAGCTTCGGCACCCATGACCATGATATCGCCCTGTTTCCGGCCCAGCCGGGTACGACCAAGGGGCAGGAGTTTGAGCATATCGGCCTGGAGCTGGATTGCGGTGGCGATCTGGAGACGCTGCGCCGCATCCATGCCTTCTTCCTGGAAAATGATGTGAAGATCGCCGAGGTGCTGGACCATGGCGTATCGACCGGCATCTATTTCTATGATCCCGATGGTCACATGCTGGAAGTCTTCGCCCAGGTGGTCGGTCCCGAAGACGGGGCCGCAATGGCCGAGCTGGAGCGCAATGGCGGCCAGGCACTGCCGACGGGGTTGTAACCGGCTGATTGCTTCGTGCTGGCTAGAAGGGGCACGAAGGCCAGTTTTTACAAAATGGGGTTTTCTGGATCATCAGCGCGGCGTTCGGTGACGCTGATGATCCAGAATCCTTTCGGTCTGCATTCCGCGGACGGTTGAAGCCGTTGGCATGTTGGCGCCGGCGCATAAGCGGCGCGCGATATATCGTGCTGGTGCTCGGTCAGAATATTGATTCCTGCCTTGCAAAAGGGGGGATCTGCTTCTATCCCGAATAACATCGCTGGGTATAGTCTGCCTGCCTCGATTATGGGCGGGGGCCATGCACACGAGCTTCGGTTTGGTCGGTTTCTGGCCCATCATGAGGTGACAGTGGAACGGCTTGTCGCCAGTTGGTCTTCCGGGACGATTGCAGCGGTGGCAGGGCCGGGGCTGTTGCCGCGTCCGCTTGAGATGGCGGAACCCAACGCGCCGCCGGACACGCCCGCCCTGATCTGGTGTCTTTTGACCAGCTATACATGGGTGATGTTGCCCCCCCGTAAAACACCAGGGAGCAACCAGCGCGCATGACACCGGCTGATCATCTGTGGAAGAGCGCCCGTCTGGCTACTATGCGCGGCGATCTGGGTGGGTTGGGGATCGTGGAGGATGGCATCATCGCCGCCCGCGATGGCCGCATCCTCTATGCCGGCCCGGCCAGCGATGCCCCCGCCTTCAACCCCGTTGCTGTGACGGATTGCCAGGGCCGCTGGATCACCCCCGGCCTGATTGATTGCCATACCCATCTGGTCCATGCCGGCGACCGTGCACATGAATTTGAACTGCGCCTGAAGGGCGCGACCTATGAGGAAATCGCCCGCGCCGGCGGCGGCATCGTCTCCACCATGCGCGCCACCCGCGCGGCGGATGAGGTTGAACTGATCCGCCAGACCCTGCCGCGCCTGGATGCGCTGCTGGCCGAAGGGGTGACGACGGTTGAGGTGAAATCCGGCTATGGCCTGTCGCTGGGGGATGAGCTGAAAATGCTGCGCGCCGCCCGCGCCCTGGCCGATGCCCGGCCCGTCAGCATCACCACCACCTTCTTAGGCGCCCACGCCGTGCCGCCGGAATTTGCTGATGACCATGACGCCTATATTGATCTGGTCTGCCGCAAGATGATCCCCGCCGTGGCTGCGCAAGGCTTGGCTGATGCGGTGGATGGGTTCTGTGAGGGGATTGGCTTTTCGCTGGCGCAGGTGCGCCGCGTCTTCCACGCCGCGAAAAGCCAGGGGCTGGCGATCAAGCTACACGCTGAACAATTGTCCAACCTGCAAGGGGCGGCCCTGGCGGCCTCGCTCGGGGCCTTGTCCGCCGACCATCTGGAACATGTGGATGAAGGGGCGGTGCGCGCTATGGCCACGGCCGGCACGGTGGCGGTGATGCTGCCCGGTGCCTTCTATTTCACCCGTGACACCAAGCTGCCGCCCATCGACCTGTTCCGCCGCCATGGTGTGGTGATGGCGCTGGCGACCGACTGCAACCCCGGCACCGCGCCGCTGACCTCCCTGCTGCTGGCGATGAATATGGGGGCGACCCTGTTCCGCCTGTCGGTGGAGGAATGCCTGCTGGGCGTCACCCGCCATGCCGCCCGCGCCCTGGGCCGCTTGGACAGCGTGGGCACGCTGGAAGCCGGCAAGGAATGCGACCTTGCCATCTGGGATGTCGAACGACCGGCGGAGCTGGTCTACCGCATGGGTTTCAACCCGCTGCACAGCCGCATTTTCAGGGGACAATGATGCCTACCACACTGACCCTCACCCCCGGTGCCGTCAGCCTGGATCAGTGGCGGGCGATTTATCAAGGGGCGGTCCCGATGCTGGACCCGGCCTGCCATGCCCAGGTGCAGCGCGGGGCCGACACCATCACCCGCATCATCGCCAAGGGGGAACCCGTCTATGGTGTGAATACCGGCTTCGGCAAGCTGGCCTCTGTGCGCATTGCCGACGCTGATCTGGCGGAATTGCAGCGCAATATCGTGTTGAGCCACGCCGCCGGCGTGGGGGAGCCGATGCCGGAAAATGTGCTGCGGCTGATGATGGCGCTGAAACTGGCCAGCCTGGGCGTCGGTGCATCGGGCGTGCGGGTGGCGGTGCTGACCCTGCTGGAATCCATGCTGGCCAGGGGGATTTTGCCGGTGGTGCCGGCCCAGGGTTCCGTGGGGGCGTCGGGCGATCTGGCCCCCTTGTCACATATGGCCGCCGCCATGATCGGCCATGGCGAGGTGATGGTGAAGGGCCTGCGCCAACCGGCTGCCGACGCCTTGGCCGACGCGGGTCTGTCACCCTTGGTTCTGGGCCCGAAGGAAGGCCTGGCACTGCTGAACGGCACACAATTTTCCACCGCCTATGCGCTCGCCGGGCTGTTTGAGGCGGAAAAGCTGCTGCAAAGTGCTTTGGTGACCGGTGCCCTGTCGACTGAGGCGGCCAAGGGGTCCGACACGCCGTTTGACCCGCGCATCCACGCCCTGCGCGGCCATCAGGGGCAGATTGACGTGGCGGACACGCTGCGTCGTCTGATGGCAAACTCCGCCATCCGCGACAGCCACCGCGACAATGATGTGCGGGTGCAAGACCCCTATTGCCTGCGCTGCCAGCCGCAGGTGATGGGGGCAGCGCTCGACCTGCTGCGGCAGGCGGCGCGCACCTTGTTGATTGAGGCCAATGCCGTTTCCGACAATCCGCTGGTCTTTGCCGAGGATGACAGCGTGCTGTCGGGCGGGAATTTCCATGCCGAACCGGTGGCCTTTGCCGCCGACATGGTGGCCATGGCGATCTGTGAGATTGGCAGCCTGTCCGAACGGCGCGTCGCCATGCTGGTGGACCCGGCTTTGTCCAGCCTGCCGGCCTTCCTGACGCCGAAGCCGGGCCTGAATTCCGGCTTCATGATCCCGCAGGTGACGGCGGCGGCGCTCGTGTCGGAGAACAAGCAGCGCGCCTATCCGGCCAGCGTGGACAGTATCCCCACCTCCGCCAACCAGGAAGACCATGTCTCCATGGCGGCCCACGGGGCGCGGCGGTTGATGGCGATGGTGAAGAATGGCTTTGCCGTGATTGCGATTGAGTGGCTGGCGGCGGCGCAGGGTTGTGATTTCCACGCGCCCTTGACCAGCAGTGCCGTGCTGGAAGCCGCCCGTGCCCGGCTGCGGGCGGATGTGCCGACGCTGGCGGAAGATCGCTATTTCCACGCGGACATTCAGGCGGCCTTGGGGTTGGTACGCGGTGGGGCGCTGGTGGCGACGGCCGAAGGGTTGCCTTCGGTGGGGTGAGGGGGCTTTTCCCCTCTGAAACCCTCTCCATTCCCTCCAACCGTCACCCATGCTGCAGCCGGGGCCCAGTTTCGTAGAGCGATGCGCTTGTGGCCCTGGACCCCGGCCTTCGACGGGGTGACGGTAAAGAAAGAGCCAACCAGCTCCCAAGGAACCTCCCCATGCCCCACACCCATCCCTGGCTGGACATCACCCGTGGCGCGGCCCCGCTGATCCTGTCCATCCCCCATGCTGGCACCGACATTCCCGATGATATCGCGCCCGCCCTGGCCGATCCCTGGCTGGCGCGCAAGGATGCGGATTGGCATGTGGGTGCGCTTTACGCCTTCGCCGTCGATCTGGGTGCCACCATCATCCGCACCCGCATTTCGCGGACAGTGATCGACATGAACCGCCCGCCCGATGGCGCCTCGCTCTATCCCGGACAGGCGACGACGGACCTTTGCCCGCTGACCAGCTTTGACGGGGAACCGCTATACCGCCCCGGACAGGAACCGGATGCGGCGGAGGTGACCCGCCGCCGCACCCTCTACCACACGCGTTATCACGCCGCACTGGCTACCGAGATCGCCCGCCTGCGCACACACCACGCCCGCGTGGTGCTGTATGATTGCCATTCCATCCGCTCCCGCGTGCCGCGCCTGTTCGACGGCGACCTGCCGCATTTCAATATCGGCACCAACAGCGGCGCATCCTGCGCCCCCGCCCTGCAGGCGGCGGTGGAGCGGGCGTGCGACGTCACACAGTTCAGCCGCATCAGCAATGGCCGTTTCAAGGGTGGCTACATCACCCGGCATTACGGCCAGCCTGCCAATGGCGTGCATGGGGTGCAGATGGAACTGGCCTGCCGGGGCTACTTGGCGGAACCAGCATGGCCGCTGGATGTAACCAACTGGCCACCCGCCTTTGATCCCACCTATGCCGCACCGATGGTGTCGGCCTTGACCCATATTCTCACCATCTGCCGCGACTGGGCGCTTGAAGGGGACAGGACATGAACCGTATCGACAATTCCCGCCGCATCAAGGCCGCCCATGGCAGCACCCGCAGCGCCAAAAGCTGGCAGACCGAAGCCGCCCTGCGCATGTTGATGAACAACCTGGACCCGGACGTGGCCGAACGGCCCGAGGAACTGGTTGTCTATGGCGGGATCGGCCGGGCGGCGCGCGACTGGCAGAGCTTCGACCGCATTGTCGCGGCGCTGACAAAGCTGGAGGATGATCAGACCCTGCTGGTGCAATCCGGCAAGCCGGTGGGCGTGTTCCGCACCCATGCCGATGCGCCGCGCGTGCTGATCGCCAATTCCAACCTCGTCCCCCATTGGGCCAACTGGGACAAGTTCCACGAACTGGATGCCAAGGGCCTGATGATGTATGGCCAGATGACGGCGGGAAGCTGGATCTATATCGGCACCCAGGGCATCGTCCAGGGCACCTATGAGACGTTTGTGGAGGTGGGGCGGCGGCATTATGGCGGCAGCCTTGCCGGGCGCTGGATTCTCACCGGCGGCTTGGGCGGCATGGGCGGGGCGCAGCCGCTGGCCGCCGTGATGGCGGGGGCCTCTTGTCTGGCAGTGGAATGCCAGCCGTCGCGCATTGATATGCGGCTGCGCACGGGCTATCTGGACCGCGCCACCGACAGTCCGGATGAGGCGCTGTCCCTCATCGCCCAATCCTGCACCGACAAAAAGCCCCTCTCCGTCGGCCTGCTGGGCAATGCGGCGGATATCTTCCCGGAACTGGTGCGCCGGGGCGTGCGGCCCGATGCGGTGACGGACCAGACATCCGCCCACGACCCCATCAACGGCTATCTGCCGCGCGGCTGGACGCTGGACCAATGGGCCAAGGGCCGCGAAAGCGACCCGAAGTCGGTGGAACGCGCCGCGCGGGCCAGCATGGCCGACCAGGTACGCGCCATGCTGGATTTCTGGAAAGCCGGCGTACCGACGCTCGATTACGGCAATAACATCCGCCAGATGGCGCTGGAGGAGGGGGTGGCGGATGCCTTCGCCTTCCCCGGTTTCGTGCCGGCCTATATCCGCCCGCTCTTCTGCCGGGGCATCGGCCCCTTCCGCTGGGCGGCCTTGTCCGGCGACCCGGAAGACATCTACAAGACCGACCAGAAGGTGAAGGAACTGCTGCCCGATAATGCCCACCTGCATCACTGGCTGGACATGGCGCGGGAAAAGATCAAGTTCCAGGGCCTGCCCGCCCGCATCTGCTGGGTCGGCCTGGGCGACCGCCACCGGCTGGGGCTGGCCTTTAATGAGATGGTGGCCAGGGGGGAACTGAAGGCCCCGGTGGTGATCGGTCGCGATCACCTGGACAGCGGCTCCGTCGCGTCGCCCAACCGGGAGACAGAGGCGATGCAGGATGGTTCGGATGCCGTGTCCGACTGGCCGCTGCTGAACGCGCTGCTGAACACGGCATCGGGGGCGACCTGGGTATCGCTGCACCATGGCGGCGGTGTGGGCATGGGCTTTTCCCAGCATAGCGGCATGGTGATTGTGGCCGACGGCACGCCCGAGGCCGCCAAGCGCCTGGAACGGGTGCTGTGGAACGACCCGGCCACCGGCGTGATGCGCCATGCCGATGCCGGTTACGACATCGCGCGGGAATGCGCGCGGACCAAGGGGCTGGATTTGCCGGGGATTTTGGGGTGAGGGCCAGCGGCCCCGCCGCCTGGGCCTGGGGGGATCACGGTGGCGGGGCAAGCGGGGTGGCTTGATTATCCGGCGCTTTCAACCGTTCCTGCAGCTGGTTCAGAGCTGGACTTGCCCTGGAAAAGTGGAGAGCCATTGACCTAAAATTCGGGATTGAAGGAGGTTTTGATGGTTCGAGTTAAGCAGGGGAAGGTCACGGCA
>NZ_FZOI01000033.1 GCF_900188385.1 Azospirillum sp. RU38E | reverse complement strand
GGTTCGGTGGTGGCCGGCAAGCTGCTGGAAAGCACTGACACCAACTACGGCTATGACGCGCAGAAGGGCGAATTCACCGACCTGCTGAAGGCCGGGATCATTGATCCGGCCAAGGTGGTGCGGGTGGCGTTGCAGGATGCCGCCTCGGTCGCCGGGCTGCTGATCACCACCGAGGCCTTGATCACCGACAAGCCGGAAAAGAAGACCAACGGTCCCGCCGCACCGGGCAGCGACCTGGATTTCTGATCCCGCTTCCGCCAAACGCCCCCTGTCGCCAGGATGCTTCCGGCCAGACGACAGGGGGTGTGGGATCCGCCGCGGGTTCCCCAATGCTCGCGGCGGATTTACCCGCCAAAACATTTTCAGATCACCCCCCATTTCACAGCGATTGCCGCCCGGAAATTCATGGACGGGCAGGTCTTCAACCCACCGGGAATGCGGAACCGCATCCCCGGTGGGTTGCTGGCTTTGGGCGAACCCGTGCTTGCCGAAATCGAATTTGAAGGAACACCCGATGACAACGCTGCCGGTTCTCGATCTCCGCCGCCTGAATGCCGGATCGGCCGAACGGGACGCCTTTCTGGCCGATCTGCGCGTGGCCCAACGCCATTATGCCGACCTGCTGGCCCCTGGGGCCTGAGATTTTTCCACGATAACAACCGCAATCCAGAGGCCGCATGTCCCGCCCGCTTTCACGCCGTTCCCTGCTGCCCTTGTCCGCCGCCGCCCTTGGCATTGGCCTATTGCCATCCGGGGTGGTGCTGGCCGATGATGCCCCGCTGAAGGTGCTGGCATCGGCCGTGCCGCACGCGGAAATCCTGGCCTTCATCCAGCGCAAGCTGGCACCCGACCTGAAACTGAAGATCATTGAAATAACGGGCGAGTTGCGCGTCAACGACCTGACGCTGGCGGGCGATGTTGACGCCAATTTCTTCCAGCACAAGCCCTATCTGGAAACGGACGAGGCCACGCTGAAGACCACGTTCGCCATTACGGCAACCGTGCATATTGAGCCGTTGGGTGTCTATTCCCGCAAGATCAAAAGCCTGGATGCCGTTCCCAATCTAGCGTGAGGGTAAGTACACTCTTCACAACGTGCGCAGGAAAGCGACCAGGGCTTCGCGGTCCGCCCGCGAGAGATCACGTTTTTGCAGCAAGCGTGTGGTGGTGGGGAAAAGTGGATCATGGGCCTGATCCGCCCGCGGCCGTGGCCGCGCGCCCCCGGCATTATAGAAATTGACCACCCCCTCCAGATTGGGAAACAGGCCATCATGCATATAGGGGCCGGTGGTACCGGCGCCGCGCAATGTGGGAGTACGGAAGGCCCCCACATCCTCTGCCTTGCCCGTCACCGCGTACCGCCCCAGATCCTGGCGCGGACGGCCATAGAAGCTGAGGCCGAGATTATGGAACTTCTCGTCGCTGAGCAGCGGGCCATTATGGCAATTGGCGCACCCGGCCTTGGTGCGGAACAGATGCAACCCCGTTAGTTCCTGATCCGACAGGGATTGTGTGCCCCCTTCCAAAGCACGATCCCATCGGCTGCGACGTGGCATGATGGTGCGCTCAAATGCGGCCAGGGCCAGCGCCACCTGATCGATGGTGACCGGCCCCGGACCAAATACCGCTGCGAAACGGGTTGGATAATCAGGATGCCGGTTCAACCGGGCCTCAATCTCTGCCGCATCGGCGTTCATTTCCACCGGATTGGCGATGGGGCCCTTTGCCTGCTCCTCCAGTGTTGCCGCCCGTCCATCCCAGAAAAAGCTCTTCCGATAGGCCACACCGATCAAGCTCGGCGCATTGCGCGCGCCACGCTGGCGATTATGGCCGAAGGAGGTTCGGATCCCATCGCCCCAACCCAGTTCCGGATTATGGCAGTTGGAACAGGCGATCTGTCCCGATCCGGACAGGAGAGGATCGTCAAACAGCCGCTTGCCCAGGGCCAGTTTCTCCAGCGTGGCTGGATTGTCCGCCGGCTGGGGGGGCGGCGGCAAAGGTCCGAATTCGCTGAAATCAGCCCCCGGCAGCAGGGTCGGGCGCGGCCAGCTTTCCGGCGGACCGGCATAGAGCCGGCGCAGCATCGCCATATCCACCGGAGCTGCCGGATCGCCGGTGGCGGCCTGCGGCCGGCTTGGGGGGGTGGAACAGGCGGCGGCCAGCATGACCGCCGCCAGGGCACCTGCCATCCAGATACGCATGATCGACAGGCCCGTCAGTAGGTGTAGGTCAGGCCCATCCAGATGGATCGGCCCATCTGGTAGGGGTTGGAGGCGCTGGTTGCCGTGTTGGGCAGCGCGTCCAGGAGGTTGGTGATCCGCGCCTCGGCGGTCAGCCCGCCAAGGCCGGTTTCCACCAGTTTGGCCTGCACATTCAGCCCCAGATCCAGCCAGCCATCAAACTGGCGCTGTTCCCATATGTCATAGCTGACGCCGGAGATCGTGGTTCTCCGCCCCGACGCCTGGATACGCTCGAAATCGGCCTTCCAGCGCCCATGCAGCACGGTGGTGATACGGTCTTCCCACCATGTTGAGGTCAAGGCGGCATTGACGTTCCAGGGCGTACTGAAATCCAGCCGGCGGTTGCGGGCCAGAATATCCGCTTCGGAGACCAGCTGTCCTTCAAAGACAACCATATCGCCTTCCGCTTCCAGCGCATCGGCCGGATCGTAATAACTTTCCGAGTTGCTCTTGGTCTTGCTCCAGGCGCCGTTCAGCGCCAAGCTGTGATTGCGCCAGGTGCCGTTCCATTCCACCGACACGCCGCGATACCGGCTCTCCCCGTCATTGCTGACGGTGTAGTTGCGATAGGTGTTGGTGCGCCCGGTCACCGGGTTGACATAGCTGTAGCTGTCCGCTGTCAGCTTGCGGGTGATCTCGTCCTTATTGTTGCGCAGGATACCCTTGACCCGGACAGAACCCCAGGGCAGAGGCGCCGAGAGGGCAGCTGTCCATTCATTGGAATAGGGCGTATCCAGATTGGAATGGGAATAGCGCGTGGTCTTGGAATAGCTGGAAAGCTGCCAATCATCGTTATAGACTTGCCGGCCACCGCTGACGGTAGCCTCGCGCTGGTAGGTGTAACTATCGGGATATTTTTCCCGCAGCGCATAGCCGAGGAAACCACGGCTGTAATAGCGATTGGCCCCCAGGGTCAGCGTTGTTCCCCAAGGCAATGCCGTGGCCACGCTGAGGCGCGGGCTGATATCATGATTACCCAGGAAACTCTCATAATCATACCGCAGGCCTGCCCGCAGATCGAACCGGTTCCAACTGAGATTATATTCGCTCCAGCCGTTGAAGCTGTTCAACCCCACATCGGCTTTGTAGGCCTTATAGACGCTGTACTGGGTCAAGACCGTATCGCCGGCGATGCAGACCAGGCTGGTATTGCAGACGATATTGGCCCCAACAACGCCACGGCTATAGGCGTAGTTATCTTCCGGCCGCTCCTTTTTCGCTTCAACGCGGGTATATTCCGTGCCCAGCCGCAGCGTGCCGGCACTGTCGAACCGGTGGGTCCAGTCCGCCTTGATCGCGGTATCGGTCTGCTGCTGGTTGATATCGCCGAAACCGCCTTCACTGCAATTGGTGCTGCTGCAGAACGACCCGCGCTGCGATCGGGACGACCAGGAATAATGGATCGGCGCCCATTCGCGATCCGTATCCGAATAGGTATGCGACAGCTTCACCGACCAGTCGTCGCGCTGGCCCTTGCGGGCCAGATTCAGATAGCCGGACAGGCCACCGCCATGGGTGCGGGAAAGATCATCGATGCGGTTGTTGGAAGAAAATTCACTGCGATAGGGGCTGTAGGTCAGCTGCCCTGTCAGCAACAGATCATCCGCCAGATCCTGCTCGGCCTTGAGCATGAAATTGTCGCTGGTGCTGGTGCGTGGCGAGGACGTACCGCCATAAGCTGCCGTCTTGTAATAAACAACCTTGGACTGGCTGCGGTTGGCGGCCAGCAGCACACGGGTGCGGTCGGCCAGCGGCATGTTCAGCGTGGTGCCGAAACGGTATTTCTCAAAATCCACCTTCGGGGCCAAGTCAGCGCCATAGGCCGCCCGGTCGGCCTTGCTGACCTTGAAATTCACCATGCCGTCGCTGGTATAGTTGCCGGTAACCGTGGCCCCCCAGCGGGCTTCCGGCTTTTTCGTCTGCACATCCACTACGCCGCCGGTGAAGCCGCCATATTCGGCGCTGATATTGCTGTCTTCAACAACGATGCTGCCGATCAGGGACGGATCAACCCAGATGCTCTGGGCATGATTGCCCGCCACTTCGTAGGCGTCAGCCGGATTGAGAGCACCAGACGTATCAACAACATCCAGACGGGAATTGGCCCCTACCCCATCGATGGCGAAGTAATTGTCGTAATAACGGCCACCGGAAATAGAGATGTCGGACGGGCGAATATCCTGAATATCGGTGGCGTCGGTGCTGTACTGGCTGCGGCTGAACTGAACATGCGGCAGAATCTTCAGCAACTCCATCGCATCGCCATTGCCGGTCTGCCGCGACTGCACCGCTTCCTGACCGATCACCGATCGACCGGTCGCCACCACATCCGTGCTTTCATAGGCGGCCGTCGGCGGGTTGGTGCTCTCTTCGACCGCGATGGTGGGGCGCTGGCCCGTCTCCGCCGTGCCGGCATTCTGCTGTGCCAAGGCGGGCACAGCGAACAGCGCAACCGTGGAAACACCAAGCAAAGCCCGGCCGCGCAAACGACCGCCTGACATGAACCCCATTTTCATCCCCATACTCATCCATTCATACCCATTCGCGCTGATCCGATCTGATCGGTTCGGATCAGCGCCCTCTATCGCCGGCGCCAACATGCCAACGGCCTGGCCTTGGGAGAGGGCTGTACATGGCATATTGCAATTGCGAATGATCTGCAATTTCAATATTGTCACATTTGTCGACAGGCAACCGCAATCCGGTGGCGCCGAACACAAGGGGAGTTTGTTGGATTGGCGGCCGTTGCCTTTCGTCGCCCCGTGCTGGAAAGGGATCACGTCCCGGACAAGGTGGCTTCTGCGCCGGTGCCTGTCCCTTTCCGGTGGCAGGCGCGCAGGCCGCTCTGGCGTCTGCGCACCGGATGCGGGGAGCCCACGGCAAAGCCGCGCGCATTGCCCGCTCTTTTGGTGGCGGCATCCCATATGGCACTCTTGGGGCTGTTCACCATGGGAACGCTGGCTTCCTGGATGCTGGCACTTCCCCATCCCGGCGACGGATCGCGGGGGGCCCGTCAGGGCGCGCTGATCTTGTTGTCCGCCCCTGTACCGCAGCCGCAGCAAGCCGTGCAGACGGACCAGCCCGTGCCCGTGACGGTCTCGCACTGGGTGCCCCCGCCGCCCATGCTGCGGGTAAGCAGCGTCCCGATCCAGATCCAGCCGGCCGCGCCGCAGTCACAACACGCCACGCCCAGCCCTGCCGCTATCTCCCACGCCCCTACCCCATCCGATACGGGCAGCCAGGGCATTGCCGGTGACCAGATGGACCGGCGCAACATGGATACCGGCCGTGATGGCAGTCAGGGCGGCGGCAAGGTTCAGCCCGCTTCCTATGAGGCGGAGGTTCTGGCCTGGATCAACCGGCACAAACGCTACCCCCAGCACGCTATCCAGGCCCGGCTGGAAGGAATTGTCGGGATCGCTGTGGAACTGGATAATTGGGGACGGTTGCTGAAGGTGGAACTGCTGAACAGTTCCGGCCATCGCAGCCTGGATCAGGCCGCCCTGCATCAGGTCAGGGCCGCCGCCCCCTATCCACGCCCGCTTGCAGCGGACTGGCGCCGCAAGCGGATAGAGTTAAATCTGGCGTTCAGCTTGCGCGACCTGCCGGCGGCATCGTAAAGGTTGCTACCGGCTTTTCTGAAACGAGGCTCCTGTTCATCAAGCAAACCCGGATCATTGGCTGACCGTCACGGCCTCCAGCACGGCATTATCATCCAGTCGCCAGACCTTCACGACATGGCGTCCGACGGTCACGCCGTCAAACCGCGCCTGCACCTGGTGCGCATTATTCTTCACCGCCTCCACCCAGGCCACCTGTTCCGGGCTGGTGGCCTCCCCAGGGGTCGGGATCAGGTGCGATTTCACGATCTGGACAGGCCCGTCATCCAGGGAAAGGCCGATGGCGATCCCCTGCCCGCCCCTGGTATCCAGGGTGGGTGACAGCCGCACTGTCACCAGGGCGCTGCCGGCGGCCGGAATCTCCACCCCATATTCCAGTCGCATCCCATCATCGGGTGAGGTTGCCGGGCGGCCCTGCGGCAGGGCCACAACGGCATCCCCCTGGCCCAGATGCGGCAGCACCTGCCAAGACAGGCCCTTGGCGCCCACCGCCCGGTCAAAGGCCGAGGCGGGCAGGTGGATGATCGCGGGGTCGGCCGGGCGGGCGGGGGCAAATCTGATCTGGGCGGCCAGCCGGTCGGGCGGCGTGTCCGCCGATACGCGGCTGATGCTGGGCATGGTCTGATGCGTCGGTGTCTGCCAGATCACATAGCCCATATGGATCTGGTTCATCATGCCGGCCCATTTACCGCCCCGCAGCGCATGATAATGCGCTGTCAGTTCAGCGTCGCGGCGAAAGGTCCGTTCAACCTCATCGGCGAAGAAATTGGCGCGCGGATCATTGCGGCTCATCAGGCGCTTGTTCCACGCCGCCGCGTAATACATCTCATAGAGATTGGCCAGGGCCAGGACGGGATGTTCAACCAGTTGGAAATAGGCGTCCTGCTGGTCGGGGCGCAGCCGGGCCTTGATCGCGGCTACTGTCGCCACCAAGGCCCGCCAATCCGCCACCATAACGCCGAACGGGCCGCCATCCAGCACCGGCCCCATCCCTTCGCCCAGCGGGAAACTGTCCGGGTCGATCAGTTCCGGCTTACGGCGGGCGGCATAGGTGCCATAGGTTGCCATCACCGCGCCGATCTCCGCCCCCAGGGCGGTCCCGAAGGTCTGGCTTGCCCATTGCTGCGGGAAGGCGGCAAGCGCCGCCGGGGTCATGGCTTCCGGGTTCCATGCCATGTCGAGGAAGAAATCCAGCGGATATTCGATCGGCTTGATGTCACCGACATTGACGATCCACAGGTTGCGGGCCCCGCTTTCATAAGCAAGGTTCATCTGCTGCCAGACCTTGGATATCTGGATCGTGTTGATCCATTTATAGTTCCGGGGGCCGCCCACATAATCGAAATGGTAATAGACACCATAGCCGCCGGCCCGATCCAGCGGATCGCGTCCGGGCACGGGCAAGCGGCGGATCTGCCCCCAATTATCGTCGGCGAAAAGCAGGGTCACATCATCGGGCACCCGCATTCCGTGATCATAATAATCCTGCACTTCCTTATAAAGCGCCCAGACCTGCGGTGTCTGTGACGGGGGCTTGCCCGTCACCGTGGCGATGATCTGGCGCTGGTCGGCCACCACCTGTTCCAGCAATTGGGTTGCGGTTCCCTCCGACATCGGTTCGTCACCGTCGCCGCGCATCCCCACGGTCACCAGGCTTTCATAGCCCCGGCCATCACCCTTCGACATCATGCGTTCGATGCCGCCGCGCCAGAAGGCGCGCAGATTGTCGGCATTGCTGGCGTAATCCCAACGGCCGCCGGTAATGCCTTGCTCCTTATTGCGGTGCCATTCCGCCTGGGCCCGCGTCATCGGTTCATGATGGGACGTGCCCATCACCACGCCCATGGCGTCCGCTAGCACCTTGTTCCGTGGATCATCATCATTGAAGGCCTTGGGCGCCCACATGGCCGGCCAAAGGTAATTGCCCTTCAACCGCAACAGCAATTCGAAGACATGGGCGTAAAGATCGGCATTGATGCCGCCGAATTTCCCCTTGGCCCAGCCGCTGAAGGCCGGGTCCTCATCATTGATGAAGAAACCGCGATATTTGACGCGCGGCCGGTCGGCCCGCTGACCGGCAACCAGATACAGGTCGTGCCGGCGCGCCACCGGCACATCGGCCCACCAGACCCAGGGGGAGACACCGATCCGTTCCGACAGGTCATAGGCGCCATAGACAGCCCCCCGGCGATCAGACCCGACAATGACCAGCGCCTGCGGAATGCCCGGCGCCGGCTTTTCCACCACCACCTGCCGGAACCCTTCCCATTCCCCGGCCAGATCGGGCAGCGCCAGCGTACCGGCCGCAACCAGCGCATCAATCGTCGGGCTGGCCCCCAGGACGCCGATGATGATCACCGGCCCCCGCACATCGGCCAGGGTGGCCGGCATGCCCGCTTCATGGCCGCTGACCCGCGCCAGATCGGCGCGCAGGCTGGCCGCGACATGCTGCACCGCCGGATCGGCCGCCGGATCAACATAAACCGGCAAAGGATGTCCCGCCTGGATCAGCGGCAGGCTACCCGGCCGCATCTTCTCACAGACACTGACCGGCTTATCACAGGCGTGAACGGCCGGTGCCGCAGCGATCAGCAGCAGCGCTGTTGCGGCCCCGGCCGCCGACAGCAGCCGTTTCGCGGCCTGTGTGACAGCAGGGCCGGCGCTGCCGGCCGGGCGAAGGCGTATTGCAGGGATCAAGGCGGTTTCCTCGTCAGCAAATGCCGATGTTTGCCATCGGTCGCGGTGCGGGTGGCCCTGCTGTCCGGGATTGATATCGCTATCATCACCGACGACAGGCTGGCCCCTTAACTGGTATGGTAGTATACATGATGCCGGGCGGCAAGATGCTGATCGCCGCCGCCCCGCCCTGACGGGCCGGCTGCATGGCGAAAAGTTAACGCTAACATCATCATCCCATCACCATAAATTATCGGGGGGAAATATGGGTCCGGCACATTGGGCATCGTCACTGCTGCTGTCCCTTGCCTTGTCTTGTGCCTTGCCGGCACGGGCGAATGAGGCGCGGTTTGCCTGGGTGGAATATCAGGGCGCCGATCCGGTTGACGCGGTGGCGACACCCGGCCCGCAGCAGTTCCGCAACCCCATCCTGGCCGGCTTTTATCCCGATCCGTCAATCACGCGGGTTGGCGCCGATTATTATCTGGTGACGTCCACCTTCGCCTGGTTTCCCGGCATTCCCGTCTTCCATAGCCGCGATCTGGTCAGCTGGACGCAGATCGGCAACGCCATCGACCGGCCCACCATGCTGGATTTCGGTGATCTTCGCCTGTCGCGGGGCGTCTTCGCCCCGGCCATCGCCCATCACGCGGGCATATTTTACATCATCAATACCTGCGTTGATTGTGGCGGCAACTTCATCATCACCGCGAAAAATCCGGCCGGCCCGTGGAGCGACCCGATCTGGTTGCCCGACCTGAAGGATGGCATCGATCCGTCGCTGTTCTTCGACGATGACGGGCGGGCCTATATCGTCAATAACGGCCCGCCGGTGGGCGTGCCGCGCTATGATGGCCATCGCGCCATCTGGATTCAGGCCTTTGACACCAAGACCCTGAAAACATTTGGCCCGCGCACCCTGTTGGTTGATGGCGGGGTCGATATCAGGCAAAAGCCGGTCTGGATCGAAGGGCCGCATATCTTCAAGAAGGACGGTTTTTATTATCTGACCGCGGCAGAGGGCGGGACGGCCGTCAACCATTCCCAGGTCGTCTTCCGGGCGGGCGCCGCCACCGGTCCGTTCCAGCCCGGACCGGATAATCCCTTCCTGACCCAGCGGGATTTGCCGGCCGATCGGCCCTATCCCGTGACCTCCGCCGGCCATGCCGATCTGGTGGAAACACAGGATGGTGACTGGTGGGCCCCGTTCCTGGCCGTTCGCCCCTATCACGGCAATGCGTATAATACCGGGCGGGAAACCTTTCTGCTGCCGGTCCGCTGGGTCAATGGCTGGCCGCAGATGACCCGGCCGGGGGAGGCGATTGACCTGACGCCGGCCCGCCCTGCCCTGCCGCCCCAGCCGGCCGCCGCCGTGCCGACCAGCGGCCCGTTCAGCATCCGGGACGATTTCACCGGTACCGTGCTTCCCCCCTATTGGATGACCCCGCGCAATCCCAAGGGCGACGGCTATGACCTGACCAGCCATCCCGGCAGCCTGACGCTGCGCCTGAAGCCGGTGGGGCTGTCCGACCGGGGCAACCCGGCCTTCTGGGCCCGGCGCCAGCAGCATATGAACGCCAGCGTCACCACGGCCGTAACGTTCATGCCGCAGCGGCAGGGGGAACGGGCGGGGCTGGCCGCGATGCAGAATGATGATTTCTGGTACCGCTTTACCATCGAAAAGGCGACAGACGGCCGCGTTGTCAAGGTCGCCAGCCGCAGCGGCAAGGCCGACCCGGCCGATGGGCGCCTGCTGGCCCTGCTGCCGGTGGCGGCGGAAGGGCCGCTGCGGCTGCGGATCACGGCGCGCGGCGGCCGCTATGATTTCGCGGTGGCAGCGGCGGATGGCCCCTGGCGGCCGGTGCTGACGGATGCCGATGGCACCATCCTTTCCACCGCGGCGGCCGGTGGTTTTGTCGGCACCATGATCGGCCCCTTTGCCGAAGTGGCAAGCGGCGGGGATTGACGGCGCCAAAAAAGGAAACGGCCTGCCCCGCAGGACAGGCCGTAAGTGCGCCGGGCCGATGGGAGTGGCGACCCGGCGGGGGGAAGACAGGGGAGGCCCGGCTGGGACGGACGGATCGTCCCAGCCGGTCGCGGATCAGAAACGGCCCCGCATACCGATGGTAATCGTGCGGCCCGGCTCATACTGGGTGAACGTGGCATTCTCGAACTGGTAGTAGCTGCGCTGCTTTGACTTGGTCAGGTTGGTCACATCGAAGGTGATCTGCGGCAGCCCCTTGTAACCGGTCAGCGCATCCAGGTCGAAACTGGAGGAAAAGTCCCACTGGCGGTAATCATCGCTGAACAGGGCCGCTGCCGGGATACCATTCTGGTTGCTGCCGCTGGATTGCGACCCCTTGGTAAAGGTCTGGGAAATCCGCGCGGAAATGCCGCCATGTTCGTAATAGGCGGTCACGTTATAGGTGTAATCGGCCACACCAATGGCCACGGCCGGTGCTGCGCCGCTGCCCTTCTGATCGATGATCGTGGCATTGGCCAGGAAGCCCAGGCCCGGCACGATATCTTCCAGCAGGAAGTCCAGCGGCTGCACCCAGTTGAATTCCAGGCCATTCACCTTCAACCGGCCATCGGCATTGACCTGCTGCTGCAGCACCACGGTCGCCGTATTGGGGCCGCCACGGGCATTGATGGCCGCCTGCTGCGTTGCCGACAGGCTGTCATAAGTCACACCATATTGTGCCAGCGCGGAGAAGGGCACGGTGGTGGAGCCATTGACCGTGAAGCCGGTGATCGATTTGCGGAAGGCGGCAATGCCGATATAGCCCTCCCGCCCGGTATAATATTCGAACCCGAGATCGATATTTTCCGAGAGATAGGGTTCCAGCGCCGAATTGCCCACGGTGCCGACATCGGCCGACGGGCCGGAGAAATTCAGCCCCGGCAACTGGGCATTGGGGTCCGGCCGGGTCATGGTCTTCGACAAAGCCGCACGGACGACGGCATGGTCGGAGACATTATAGGCGGCGGAAGCCGACGGCAGCCAATTATCGTACTTGTTGCTGATATAGACGAAGTTGTTGACGTTGGGATAGCGTGCGCCATCCGGCAGCTGGCCGCCCGGCAGGTCCGGGCGGGCATTGCGCGGATCAGGCAGCGAGACACGGCCACCCACCTCCTGATCGGTCCGCACCCAGCGCATTCCGATATTGAAACGCAGGTCATTGCCGTCAACTTCGCGGATGCCGTTGACCTCACCATAGGCACCCAGGGTCTTCTCCCCGATGAAGCCGCCCGACGCACCGGTGTTGGAGGAGCCGGCTTCCGGCGTATTGTCATGGAACTGGTCATATTTGCTGTCGGCCTTGAACTTCTCCCAATCCACCGTCAGGAAGCCGAACTTGCCGGGCCGCAGATAGTTGGCCAGGGCGCTGCTGGGGATCAGCGAACCGCCATAGGTAATGGGCGCCCCGCCGGCGGAAAAGCCGGTGCCATAGCCGGGATATGTCGGGAAACCGGCCGGCGGCGTGGCCCCCGCCTGGTTAAGGCCGGTGCAGGGCGGCTGGGTATTGGGATTTGGCAGGAAGACAGACGGGTTGTTGCCGCAGACGGCATTCTGCCAGGCTTGGCTATTGTCATAGGCGCTGATCCGCCGGGTTACGTCATCATAGGCGCCGCCAACCCGCAGATTAAGGGTCTCCTCGCCCCAGGTCAGGTTGCCGCGCACACCCTTGGTTTCGGTCTCACGGCGTTCGTCCTGCATATTGACGCGGCCGCCGGTCCAGGCGAACTGTTTGGGATCATTCAGGTCGATGTTGGGCACAATGCTGGGGATGCCCCCATCATTCTTATAGGTGACCGTGACACCGGAGCTGGCCGGCGTCAGCGGCCCGACGGTCGGGGATTCGCGGTGGAACTTGGACTTGGTGTAATTGACCTGCATATCCAGCTTCAAATTATCGGTAATCTGATAATCAAAGCCGGGATTGATGCCGTAAAACTCCGTATCCTCCAGGAAGGGGCGATATTCCAGGAAGAACTGGGCATTGGCGAAGGTACCCTCCGTCACCACGCAACCGGCGGAGCAATCTGTACGATCCACCTTCATGTTCAGCGGGATCATGGCGCCGTTGCGGCCGACCCAGTTCATGTCGACCCGCTCCAGGTCGTTCTTCTTCTTCCCATACATGCCATCGACATAGAAATGCAGGTCTTCGGTGGCATTCAGCTCCAGCGCCACGATGGAGTTGATGCGGTCGCGGGTGCCAAAAACCTCCGCCGGACGGCCGAGGCGTGGGATAAGGGCATTATCGATCTGCTGGAGCGTCAGGCCAGGATTGAGCGCCAGCAAGGCGGCACGGTCCAGGGTAGCCCCCGGCGTCAAGCCATTGCCCGCATTGGCCGGTATCGTGCCAGGGATGGACCAGTTGTTGCCGCCAATGCTGGTGTTGCCCGCAGTGGTAACACAATGTGAGGCACCGCCGCATTGTGCTGCGGTCAGGTTGGCATTGGTCCAGCCGATGGTCTCAAAGCCCGGCGTGCTGACCTGGTTGCGCACGGCGGCAACGCCGATCAGCGCGCCGAACTTGCCCCAGGTATTGCTGGCGAGGGCCGATCCACGGCCGCCCCATTTGTCGGCATTGCTGTTCTTGGTGCCCTGGATGGAATAATTGACCCGCGGCCCTGCGGCATCAAACGGCCGGGCGCTGCGCATATTCACGGTGCCGGCGGCCCCCCCTTCCACCATCCCGGCATTGGGGCTCTTCGACACGGTCAGCTGGCTGAACAGCTCCGTCGGGAACATGTCCAGGTCGACTTCGCGGTTGGTGTTTTGGGAATCAGTGCGGCCGGTGGAAGCGACGGCCACCGGGGCGCCGTTCAACAGCACGCGGGTGAAGTTGGTGCCCAGGCCACGGATGGCAATATTCAACCCTTCGCCCGACACTTCGCGGCTGATGGTGATACCGGGAACGCGGTTGAAGCTTTCCGCAATGTTGGTATCGGGGAACTTGCCGATATCTTCGGCGAAGATACTGTCTTGGAAACCGGTAGCATCGCGCTTGGCATTGGTGGAATTGGCCAAGCTGTTGCGGAAGCCGGTAACGACGATCTCCTCCAGCTCATCCCCGCTGCCGGACACGCGGGCCGTCTGGGCCTGCGCCATCGTCCCGGCAGCGCCGGCCAGACAGGTCGCCAGCAGCAGCGCCTTGGCGGCATAATGATGGTGATGTGAACGCTCTCTCATGGTCATCCCCTCCCTTGGGTAAGGCCATCGCCGATGGCCAGTTATTATTCGAAGATGATAGATGGAAAATGATAGCGCTAACATTTCCGTAAAAGGCCGGCGCGATACTGCCGATTCCCTTACGGTGACAAGGATCAGATGCAGCCTCTCAGCGCACCTCCCCTGCGACAGGGCGCAGCTGCGGCGAAAAGAGGTGAAGCAGCAGCAGGGCCAGCGGATAGGCCCCCGCCGCCACCAGCAGGATCGGCGTATAGCTGCCGGTCGTATCCAGGACGAAACCGGTGAATTTCGACATCAACATGCCACCGACGGCACCGGCCATGCCCCCGATCCCCACCACCGAGGCGACGGCAGTACGGGGAAACATGTCCGATGGCAGGGTGAGCAGATTGGCAGAGAAACCCTGATGCCCGGCCGTGGCCAGCCCCAGCAGCAGCACCGCCAGCCAGAGATGGTCCGCCGAGGTGGTGAAGATCACCGGAAGCACACAGAGCGCGCAGGCGGCCATCGCCCCCTTGCGGGCGCGGTTGATGCCGATGCCGCCGCGCATCATGCGCGAGGACAGCCAGCCCCCCGCCACCGACCCGACATCGGACAGGATATAGATGGCCACCAGCGGCGGGCCGAACCCCTGGAGATTCAGCCCATAGGTCCGGTGCAGGAAATCCGGCAACCAGAACAGGAACAGCCACCAGACCGGGTCGGTCAGGAACTTGGCCAAGGCATAGGCCCAGGTCTCCCGCCGCCGCAACAGCGCGCCCCAGGCGACCCGGCCGACCGGCGCTTCAGCATCGGAACGGATATGGGCCAGTTCCGCCGCCGTCACGCCGGGATGCTGTTCGGGGGAGCGATAAAAGCCAAGCCAGGCGGCCAGCCAGGCAAAGCTGAGCACGCCGGTGATGATGAACGCCGCCTGCCAGCCCCAGGCCAGGGTGATGGCGGGCACCATCAACGGCGTGATGATCGCCCCGACATTGGCCCCGGCATTGAAGATGCCAACGGCCAGCGCCCGTTCCTTCTTGGGGAACCAGTCCGCCACCGCCTTCAGGCCAGCCGGGAAGTTGCCGGCCTCGCCGGCGCCTAAAAACACCCGCACCAGCATGAACTGGGCCAGGGTGGTTGCGGCGGCATGGGCAATATGGGCAAGGTTCCAGGCGGTGAAAGCCAGCGCATAGCCCCAGCGGGCACCGATCAGATCAATGAAGCGCCCGAACAGCAGGTAACAGACGGCATAGGCCGCCTGAAAGGCGAAGACAATGTCGGCATAGTCGGTTTCCGTCCAGCCGAATTCCACGGACAGGGACGGTTTCAGCAGCCCCAGCATCTGGCGGTCGACATAATTGATCACCGTCGCCGCGAAAAGCAGCGCCACCACCATCCACCGTCGTCCCCGCCGCAATTGCGCGCCTTGCACCGTATCCGGCATCTTCTTCCGTTTCCCATCCCGGTCAGCGATGGCAGCGGGGGTTGTTCCCCCGTCCGCCTGGCCATGCCAGCGCTGAACCCTGTTGTTTTAAGACCCGGCTTTCGCCGGGGGATCACCAGTTCCACATGCTGCCGTCACGCAGGCGCGCGACCGGCAGATAGGCGGCGGTATAGGGGTATTTGGCCGCCAGTTCCTCGTCGATATCGACGCCATGGCCCGGCGCCTCGCCGGGATGCAGGGCACCGTCTTGATAGGAATAGGCGTGCGGGAAAACGGCATCCGTTTCCGCATTATGGATCATGTATTCCTGCACCCCGAAATTGGGCACAGAGAGATCGAAATGCAGCGCCGCCCCCATGCAGACCGGGGAAAGATCGGTGGCGCCGTGGCAGCCGGTGCGCACCTGATAGAGGTCGGCCAGCGCCGCGATGCGCCGCAGATGGGTGATGCCCCCGGCATGAACGACGGTGGTGCGGATATAATCGATCAGCTGGTTCTGGATCAGCTCGCGGCAATCATGGATGGAGTTGAACACCTCCCCCACCGCCAGCGGGGTGACCGTGTGCTGGCGGATCAGCCGGAAGGCTTCCTGATTTTCCGCCGGCGTCGGATCTTCCATCCAGAACAGCCGGTAAGGTTCCAGGGATTTGCCCAGCCGGGCCGCTTCAATCGGTGTCAACCGATGATGCACATCATGCAGCAGATGCAGATCCCAGCCGAACTGCTCACGCGCCGCCTCAAACAGCTTCGGCGCAAAATCCAGATAGGGTTCGGTTGCCCACAGCGTCTCATCCGGTGTGGCGGCACGGATGGCCGGCTCATAGGCCTCCCCCTTCTGCACGCCATAGACCTTGTCCAGCCCCGGCACACCCGCCTGCACGCGGATGGCCTTGAAGCCCTTCTCCCGGTAATAGGCGATGCGGTCCATGGCTTCGGGAATGTCCCGCCCATTGGCATGGGCATAGACCATCACCCCGTCGCGGCACTTGCCGCCCAGCAGCTGATAAAGCGGCATATTGGCCATCTTGGCCTTGATATCCCACAGGGCCATATCGACGGCGGCAATGGCCGACATGGTGACCGGCCCGCGCCGCCAATAGGCCCCCTTGTAGAGATATTGCCAGATATCCTCGATCTGCTGCGGGTCGCGGCCGATCAGGCACGGGATGACATGGTCGGTCAGATAGGACGCAACCGCCAGTTCCCGTCCATTCAAGGTGGCATCGCCAATGCCATACACCCCTTCGTCGGTGATGATCTTCAAAGTGACGAAGTTGCGCCCTGGCGACGTGACAATGACATAGGCGTTGGTGATGCGCATAGGCTGGCTCCTGGCGGGGCTCTATGAAGCCGGATCGCCGAGATCATGGTTGAACAGGGCGGGGAACCGCTTTTCCAGCTCCGGCAGGGAGGTGAGGATTTCCCGCAAGTGGGTGCGCATGGCCGCCTGGGCGGCGTCGGCATCATGCGCGGCAATGGCATCGATAATGGCCGTGTGCTGGTCCACCAGTCGGGCCAGCGGCGTGGCATCAGCTATGGAAAGGTAACGCACGCGGTCCATCTGGATTTTGGTTTCCTCCACCACGCGCCAGGCATAGTCGCAGCCGACCGCCAGCGCGATGTCGCGGTGGAACGCTTCATCCAGTTCCATGAAGCGGTTATTGTCACGGGCGGCCACGGCCGCCATCTGCTGCTTCAGCGTGGCGCGGAAGCCATCGATATGGCTCGGGGTGGCCTCTGCGGCGGCACGGGCAACGACCGCCATTTCCACCGCCTCCCGCACGAAGCGGGCATCAAACACCTGACGCACCGAAATTTTCACGATGAAGGAGCCGCGTTGCGGCTTGATCTGCAACAGGCCGGCATCGGCCAGCTTGATGAAAGCCTCCCGCACCGGCTGGCGGGAAACACCCAACTGTGTCGCCACCTCCTGTTCCGACAAAGCCTGTCCCGGCAGGAACACCATGCTGACAATGGCGCGGCGCAGTTCCCGGAAGACGCGGCGCGCCACCGGTTCGTTGCTGTCCATGTCGATGGGCCGCAGGCCCGGCCGCTCCAGTTCCCGTTCCAAAGGGTCTCTCCCCCAACATTTCACCGTCAATCCGCCGCAGGCAGCGGGATTTTCAGTGCGGCAATCTATCAAACATCGTTGCCGTTACCATTCATGTATACTACCATACCAGTGACGGTCAAGAGCCACTTGCCAAAATTTGATAACGCTACCAAATTACCATCGGTTGCGGATCGCAAGGACCGATCCACACCAAGCCGCCCGGCAGAAGCGGCGATCAGGGAGGAAACATGACATATCTCCACCGCCTGCTGGCCACGGCGCTGCTTGGGCTGGGCCTGGCGCTTCTGGGGCCGGCTGCCCTGGTCCGGGCCGAGGATGGCTATGACCTGTGGCTGCGTTTCCGGCCCCTGCCCGCCCCGGTGCTGGCGCAGGTGACACCGGCGCTTGGCGCCATCGCCGCCAGCGATCCTGGCCTGCTGGCCGTGCAGGAACTGTCCCGTGGCCTGTCGGGTCTGCTGGCGCGGCCTGTCGCCATCACTGCTGATGCGCCGCTGCGGATCGGTCTGGCCGGTGACCCGGCCATCCGGGCCCTGGCGCTGCCGCTGGCGGGGTTGGGCCGCGACGGCTATGTCATCCGCCGCCAGGATGGCCGCACCATCGTGGCGGCGGAACAGGCCCAGGGGCTGCTCTATGGTGCGTTCCACCTGCTGCGGCTGGCGCAGGCCGGCCCCCTGGCGGAACGGCTCGATATAAGGGAGGTGCCGCGAATCGACCGCCGGCTGCTCAACCACTGGGACAATCTGGATCGCCATGTTGAACGCGGCTATGCCGGGCAATCCATCTGGGACTGGCACAAGCTGCCGGATTGGAAAGACCCGCGCTATCAGGACTATGCCCGCGCCAATGCCTCCATCGGCATCAATGGCACGGTGCTGAACAATGTGAATGCCAACGCCACCATCCTGACCGACCCCTATCTGGAAAAGGTGGCGGCCCTGGCCGATATCTTCCGGCCCTATGGCATCCGGGTCTATCTGACGGCGCGTTTTTCCGCCCCAAAGGAGATTGGCGGGCTGCCGGTGGCGGACCCGCTGGACCCGGCCGTCGCGGCCTGGTGGAAGGCCAAGGCGGACGCGATTTACGCCCGCATCCCGGATTTTGGCGGCTTTCTGGTCAAGGCCAATTCAGAGGGCCAGCCGGGCCCGCAGGATTATGGCCGCAGCCATGCCGATGGCGCCAATATGCTGGCCGATGCGGTGGCGCCGCATGGCGGTATCGTGATGTGGCGGGCCTTTGTTTACAGCCACGATGTGCCGGATGATCGCGCCAAACAGGCCTATGATGAATTCGTGCCGCTGGACGGCAAGTTCCGCGACAATGTGCTGGTGCAGGTGAAGAACGGCGCCATCGATTTCCAGCCCCGCGAACCCTTCCATCCCCTGTTCGGTGCCATGCCGAAGACACCGTTGATGATGGAATTCCAGATCACCAAGGAATATCTGGGCTTCGCCACCCATCTGGCCTATCTGGCACCGCTCTATCAGGAAACGCTGCGGGCCGACACTTTCCGCCCCGGCAAGGGCGCCACCGTGGCCCGCGTGGTGGATGGCAGCCTGGATGGGCATACATTATCGGCCATTGCCGGGGTGGCCAATATCGGCAGCGACCGCAACTGGACCGGCTCACAATTCGATCAGGCCAACTGGTATGCCTTTGGCCGGCTGGCCTGGAACCATGATCTGACATCGGAAACAATCGCACGGGAATGGATCGCCGCCACCTTCAGCCCCGATCCGGCCGTCATCGACCCGGTGCTGGCGATGATGCTGCCGTCACGCCAGGCGGTGGTTGATTATATGACGCCGCTCGGCCTGCATCATCTGATGGGCTACAGCCACCATTACGGGCCCGGCCCCTGGGTGGGGGGCGGGCCGCGTCCGGACTGGACATCGCTTTATTACCACCGCGCCGACAAGGATGGCATCGGCTTTGACCGCACGCGGCGCGGCAGCAACGCCGTTTCCCAATATGCCAAGCCCCTGGCCGACCGGTTCGACAGGGTGGAGACGACACCGCCGGAATTCCTGCTCTGGTTCCATCATCTGCGCTGGGACCACAAGATGCCGTCGGGCCGCAGCTTATGGGCGGAACTGCTGCACCATTATGGGCGCGGCATCGCCACGGTTGACCAGATGGCGGCCCATTGGGCGGGGTTGAAGGGGCGGATCGACCCGGAACGCCATGCCGAAGTTGCGGCCTTTCTGGCCATCCAGCGCCGGGAGGCGCAATGGTGGCGTGATGCCAGCGTCGCCTATTGGCAATCGATCAATGGCTTGCCGCTGCCGGCGGGGGAGGCACCGCCGCCGCACCCGCTCGCCTATTACCAGTCGCTGCAATTCCCCTTTGCTCCAGGATCTGGCCGGTGATGAAACAGCCCCTCCCCCGCTTTGCCCTGCTTGTCGCGTCGCTGCTGCCGGTGGGCATGGCCCCGGCGCAAGGCGCGCCGCTGCTGCACCCGATGTTCCAGGATCATGGCGTATTGCAGCGTGACCGGCCCATCCCCGTCTATGGCCGTGCCGCCCCCGGTGCCACGGTGACCGTCTCGCTGGGGCAGGCCAGCGTCACAGCGACAGCCGGCCCGGATGGCCACTGGCAGGCCGCCTTGCCGGCGCTGCCGGCCGGTGGTCCCTTCACCCTGACCGCCAGCGACGGCCCGCACCAGCAGCAGGCGGCCGATATCATGATCGGCGATGTCTATCTCTGTTCCGGCCAGTCCAATATGGAATTGCCGGTGCAGCGGGCGCTTGATACCAACCGGGAAAAGACGGGCGCTGTTCATCCGCACATCCGCTATCTCGGCATCCCCCATGAAACGGCGGCGGTACCGGGTTACCAGTTCAGCAACCCCGTCCGCTGGCAGGCGGTGACGCCGGCGACGGTGACCGACATGTCGGCCGTCTGCTATTTCTTCGGGCGGGAGATGCGGCGCCAGGTCGATGTGCCGGTGGGGCTGATCAACAGCGCCTGGGGCGGCTCGACGATTGAATCCTGGATGCCGGCGGAAGAACTGGCGCGGCAGCCCGACTACCGCGCCGGGCTTGACATGCTGGCCAGATATGCACGGCAGGACCGGGCCGGTCTGGTGCAGTTCGTCACCACCTGGCAGGAATGGTGGCGGCGGACGGGCCAGCCGGGGCAGCCCTGGCGCGAAAATCTCGCCCAGGGCCAGGGCTGGCGCCCCATGCCGGACACGTTCCGCCCCTGGGAAAGCTGGGGCGTGCCGGAGATGGCGGCCTATGATGGTTTGGTCTGGATGCGCGCCGCCGTCACCCTGACGGCGGAACAGGCGCGCCAGGCGGTGGCGCTGCGCCTGGGTCCGGTGGACGATTCAGACGTTACCTGGGTCAATGGCGAACCGGTCGGCAGCATTAACGGCCCCGGCACGCCCCGGCGCTACCCGCTGCCCGCCCGGCTGCTGAAGGCCGGGGAAAACACCGTCACCCTTGCCGTCATCGATGGCTATGGCGATGGCGGGCTTTATGGCTCAGCCGCCGCCCAGGCCATTGAACTGGCCGATGGGACGCTGATCCCGCTGAAACTGCCCTTCCAGTACAAGCCCAGCCCGACCGACATGGCGCAGACACCGCGCGCGCCCTGGGGCACGGTCGATGGTCTTTCCACCATCCATAATGGGATGCTGGCCTCCATCGGTCCCTATGGGCTGCGCGCCGCCCTCTGGTACCAGGGGGAGAGCAATGCCGCCCAGCCGGTGCGCTATCAGGCCCTGCTGGGTGGCCTGATGGCGGGCTGGCGCCGGCAGTTCGGCGCCGACCTGCCCTTTCTGATCGTGCAATTGCCGGAATGGGGCTATCCGGCTGACCACCCGATGGAAAGCAACTGGGCCCGGCTGCGCTGGTCGCAGCGCCAGGCGGTCGATGCCGATGCGAATGCCGCCCTGGCCGTCGGGCTGGGGGGTGGCGACTGGTACGATATCCATCCCGCCAACAAGCAGGTGATCGCCCGCCGGCTGGCGCAGGCGGCGCGCAAGCTGCTGCGGGGTGAGGCTGTGCCCGCCTCCGGTCCGGTGCCGGCCGCCATCACCCGCCAGGGCGACAGCATCCAGGTCCGCTTCACCGATATTATCGGCACGCTCGCCGCCCTGTCCTATCACCGGCCGGTCGGCTTCGAACTCTGCGGCGATGCGCCGGACAGCTGCCGCTATGCCGATGCCACCCTGTCGGGCGACACGGTCACCCTGGCCGTTGGCAACGGCCCGGCCGCCCGTGTGCGCTATTGCTGGGCCGACAGCCCGATCTGCAATCTTTATGACAGCGCGCGCCAGCCGGCCGGGCCGTTCGAAGGGCCGGCGAAGTAATACCAACCCGCCTAAAGGTTGACCTTTAGGCGGGTTGGAGGCCGGCGACCGCCGGCCCGCCGCTTGGTAGCGGCGTAAGCCAAGGGCGCGGAAGCGCCCGCCCGGCGCATGAGGGAACACGAAATCTCCCTGGATCGGTCACGATCAAGGGAGATTGGTATAAAGGCACCCGCCCGCTGCCGGGGCGACAACAAACCCGCCCCTGATCAACATGATCATAATAGCCTGATATAAAGGGAGGAATTTGATGACACCCACCTTGTCCCGCCGTCATTTCGGTGTCAGCCTGCTGGCCCTTGGCGCAGCAGCCGGCTTCACGGCCCGACCGGCCCTGGCAGCCCGCGAACCTTATCGTGACCCGTCGCTGCCGGTGGCGCAGCGGGTGGACGATCTGCTACGGCGGATGAATCTGGAGGAAAAGGTCGCCCAGATGATGGGCGTCTGGCAGGAGAAGGACAAGATCCAGGATGATAAGGGCGCCTTCTCCGCCCGCGCGGCGAAGCAGAATTTCCCCCATGGCATCGGCCAGATTTCGCGGCCGGGGGATCGGGTGGGCACCAAGAACAAGAAAGGTGAGCCCATTGCCGCCGGTGCCAAGGCCAATGTGATCAACCGCGAAGGGCGCGAAGCGGCGGAATATGCCAATGCCGCCCAGAAATGGGCGGTGGAGCAGACCCGGCTGGGCATTCCCCTGCTGCTGCATGAGGAGGCGCTGCACGGTTTTGTCGCCCGTGGTGCCACCAGCTTCCCGCAATCCATCGCATTGGCCTCATCCTGGGATCCGGCCATGGTGGAGCGGGTTTTCAGCGTCGCCGCGCGGGAGATGCGGCTGCGTGGCGCCAATCTGGCGCTTGCCCCCGTGGTGGACATTGCCCGCGACCCGCGCTGGGGCCGGATTGAGGAAACCTATGGCGAAGATCCCTGGCTGGTCGGGGAAATGGGGCTGGCGGCCATTCGCGGTTTCCAGGGGACAACGCTGCCGCTGGCCCGCGACAAGGTGTTCGTCACCTTGAAGCACCTGACCGGCCATGGTCAGCCGGAAAGCGGCACCAATGTCGGCCCGGCGCAGATTTCCGAACGCACGCTGCGGGAAAATTTCTTCCCTCCCTTTGAACGCGCGGTGCGCACCCTGCCCGTCCGCGCGGTCATGGCCTCCTATAATGAGATTGATGGCGTTCCCAGCCACATCAATAAATGGCTGCTGCAGGATGTGCTGCGCCAGGAATGGGGCTTCCAGGGCGCTGTGGTCAGCGATTATTTCGCCATCCGCGAATTGAAGACCGTGCATTCGATGATCGCTGACCTGCAGGATGGCGCCATGCGCGCCCTGGATGCTGGCGTCGATATCGAACTGCCCGATGGGGAGACCTTCCCGGCCCTACCGGCCCTGGTGCGGGCCGGCAAGGTTGCCGAAGCCCGGATCGATGAGGCGGTGCGCCGGGTATTGCGCATGAAGTTTGAAGCCGGCTTGTTCGAAAACCCCTATGTTGATCCAGCCCTGGCCGATGCGCAGACCGCCAACGCCGACGCGCTGGCCCTGGCACGGGAGGCGGCCAGCCGCTGCCTGGTGCTGCTGAAGAACGAAAACAGCCTGCTACCGCTGGATGCCGCAGCGGCCGGCACCTTGCTGGTGGTCGGCACCCATGCCCGCGACACGCCGATCGGCGGCTATAGCGAGGTGCCGCGCGCGGTGATCAGCGTTCTGGATGGGGTGCGCGCCGCCGCCGGTCCGGCGCTGAAGGTCGATTATGCCGAAGGTGTGCGCCTGACCCAGGCACGGGTGTGGGAGGCCGATGAGGTTGTGCCGGTTGCCGATGCGATCAATGACAATCTGATCGCCGAGGCGGTGGCCAAGGCCGCCGGGGCTGACCATATCCTGCTGGTGCTGGGCGAGAATGAACAGCTGAGCCGCGAGGCCTGGGCCAAGACGCATCTGGGCGACCGCGCCAGCCTGGAGCTGTTCGGCCGCCAGAAGGATCTGGCGGAAGCGCTGTTCAAGCTGGGCAAGCCGGTGATCGTGCTGCTGCTGAACGGGCGGCCGCTTGCCGTCAATCTGCTGGCCGAAAAGGCCGATGCCCTGCTGGAGGGCTGGTATCTCGGCCAGCAGACCGGCCATGGTGTGGCCGATGTGCTGTTCGGCCGCGTCTCGCCGGGCGGCAAGCTGCCGGTCACCATCCCCCGCAATGTCGGCCAGTTGCCCGTCTTCTATAATGCCAAGCCGAGCGCGCGGCGCGGCTATCTGTTTGATGATGTGACGCCACTGTTCCCGTTCGGCTATGGGCTGACCTATTCAAGCTTCACCGCCGATGCCCCGCGCCTGTCCAAAACCGCCATCGGGATTGAAGAGCAGGTCGAGGTCAGCGTCACCCTGCACAATAAGGGCAATCGCCGCGCCGATCAGGTGGTACAGCTCTATCTGCGCGATCTGGCGGCCAGCGTCACCCGCCCGGTGAAGGAACTGAAGCGGTTCCAGCGGGTGACCCTGGATGCCGGGGCCAGCACCAGCCTGACCTTCACCTTAGGCCCGGATGATTTCGCCATCTGGGACATTGCCATGAAACACCGGGTGGAGCCGGGCCGCTTCACCATCAGTATCGGTTTTGACAGTGTCGATCTGCAATCGGTTGACCTGCAGGTCGGGTAATGGGACGGGGCGGTGTTGCCTGAACACCGCCCCATTCTGCACCAGCCCCACTTGCCGGACGGTGGCCACATAAGCATACCATCGTGTAGAAGGCGGGTATCAATGTTCACAGAGCTGGTCCCCCGTGACCGGACAGTTTTTGTTCGGCGTTAAGCTTGGACTTGCCCTGGAAAAGTGGAGAGCCAATTTCTCGGCGTCAGGTGGCCGCCTCGAACAGGATCGGGCTTTTGTAGCCCAATGCCGAGTGCCG
>NZ_FZOI01000028.1 GCF_900188385.1 Azospirillum sp. RU38E | reverse complement strand
GAGACTGCAAATCCATCGTCGGCAGCGGCGCCGCCGTCGTTGGTGGAGCGCTTTCTAAACACCTCCAACCAACCCGTCAACCGTTTTTTCACCGTTCCAAACTTTTTTCTCCGCAGCGCCGAAACGCTACAAAAAGCATAGAACCAACCCGGTCAACGGACCATCAAGCAATCAACCCACCAGAACTAAGTCCAGCAGACACAATGCCCAACAGTACGATAGATAAATCCACTTGTCCGAAGGCCTAAACCTTCAAAGAACCGTCGGTGATACTGACCAAAACCACCATCACCCCGTCCCACAACTTGACAAACCAACCGGCCCGCCGTCGTGGGAGGCGCTGTATAGGCGCACAGCAAAACCGATGCAACATCTTTTTTGAAGAAAATTACTGCCCTTCTTTTTCGGCATCGGGCGACGCGGCGGGAAGCGGAAAGCCGCCGCGTCGCTGTCGGTGATATAAGGAGGTGAAGCCCCCCATCAGGAAGGAACCCCCGATGAAGATCCTGATTACCCCGGATTCCTTCAAGGAAAGCTTGGCCGCACAGGCCGTGGCGGAGCAGATCGCGGCCGGCATCCGCGACGCCCTTCCCACCGCCGACTGCCGGATCGCCCCCATGGCCGATGGGGGGGAAGGGACAGTGGCGGCCATGGTGGCGGCCCTGGATGGGCAGACCCGCCAGATCAGTGTCACCGGCCCGCTGGGGGAGCCGGTCATGGCCTGTTATGGGCTGAGCGGCCAGACGGCCATCATCGAAATGGCTGCCGCCGCCGGTTTGGCGCTGGTGCCACCGGCCCGGCGCGACCCGTCGCAGACCACCAGCTTCGGTGTGGGGGAGTTGATCCGCGATGCGCTGGGCCAGGGGGTCCGGCACCTGATCATCGGGATCGGCGGCAGCGCCACCAATGACGGGGGTGCCGGCATGGCGCAGGCGTTGGGGATCAGGCTGCTGGATGCCGAAGACAGGGATTTGCCATTTGGCGGCGGTGCGCTGACGCGACTGGCCCGGATTGATATGACGGGTCTGGATGCACGGCTGCACGGTTGTCGGGTGGAGGTGGCCTGCGATGTGGATAATCCCTTGATCGGGCCGCACGGGGCCTCGGCCATTTTCGGCCCGCAAAAGGGGGCAGATGCCGCCATGGTGCAGCGGCTGGATGAGGCACTTTACCATCTGGCCGAGATTATTCGGCGGCAGAGGGGGCTGGATGTGGCGAATCTGCCCGGCGGCGGGGCCGCCGGCGGCCTGGGCGCCGGGCTGCACGCCTTCCTGGGGGCCACGTTACGCCCCGGGGTGGATATTATCAGCCAGGCCATCGGCCTGACGGATCGGATTGCCTGGGCCGATCTGGTCATCACCGGCGAAGGAAGGCTGGATGGGCAGAGCCTGCATGGCAAGGTGCCGGTGGGCGTGGCCCGGCTGGCGGCAGCACAGGGCAAGCCGGTGATCGCCATCGCCGGCAGCCTGGGGGATGGGGCCGAGCGGCTGCGGGAAATCGGCATCAGCGCCATGGTCAGTTGTGTGCCCGGCCCCTGTACCCTGGAAAAGGCGCTGGACGATGCGGCAGCGAATATCCGCCGCACCGCCCGCACAATGGCTGAGTTGTTGCGCCTGGGGGCGGGGATCAACCCCTGAGCCCCCTCACCGCTCAGCCCAGCGCTTCCGCAGGCCCGAAGAACTCGAAATGGCGGCGCTCCGCCGGCACGCCAATGGTGGCCAGCGCCTTGTTCACCAGGGCCATGAAGGGTTTCGGCCCCAGGAAATAGGTATCCGCCGTTGCCGGCACCCAGGCGCGCAACTGCTCCAGGGTCGGCCGGCCCGCCGGGTTGCCAGGGCTGCCCCCTTCTTCATGCACCAGATGGGCGGTGAAACGGCCATGGTCCCGCGCCCAGGCGGCCAGCACGGGGCCAAACGCCTGGACGGCCGGGTTGCGCGCATAATGGATGAACAGCACGTCGCGCCCGCCGGCTGCCAGCGCCGCCTCTGCCATGGCCAGGGTGGGGGTGATGCCGACACCGCCGCTGATCAGCACCAGCGGATCGCTTCCCGGCTGCAAGGTGAAGGCCCCGGCCGGCGGGAAGACATCCAGCACATCCCCCACCCCCAGCACCTGATGCAGATGGGTGGAGACGAGCCCGCCCGCTTCACGCTTCACGCTGATGCGCAGGTCGCGCCCATTGGCCGCCTGGGACAAGGAGTAATTGCGCCGCACCTCCTGCCCATCGATCACCAGCCGCAGGCCGAGATATTGGCCCGGCTGATGGGCCAGCACCGGGCCGCCATCCACCGGCTCCAGATAAAAGGAGGTGATCTCGGCACTTTCCGGCTGCTTGCGTGCGATGCGGAAGGGCCGCGCCCCCCGCCAGCCGCCAGCCGCCTGGGCCAGCTTGTCATATTCACCGGCTTCCGCGCCGATCAGCAGATCGGCCAATTGTCCATAGGCCGCCGCCCAGGCATCAATCACCGCATCCGTGGCAATCTCCGCCCCCAGCACCTCCCGGATGGCGCGCAGCAGGCAGGAACCGACAATCGGGTAATGTTCGGCCTGGATCTGCAGCGCCACATGTTTCTGGATGATCTGGGCCGGCAAGGCGCCCAGCGCGCCCAGATTGTCGATATGCCGGGCATATTGCAGCACCGCATTGGCCAGGGCGCGCGGCTGGGTGCCGCTGGCCTGATGCGCCTGGTTGAACAGCGGCCGCACCGCCGGATGTTCAGCCAGCATGATCTTATAGAAATGTGTGGTCAGCGCCTCCCCGCCGCTTTCCAGCAGCGGGACGGTGGCCTTGATAATCACGGTCTGGTCGGGGGTGAGCATGGGGGTCATCCTTGGATTGCGGGCGCAAAAAGCCCGTTCCCGCCGGCACAAGGCCGAGGGAATGACATGAAGCCAGGAAAAGCAGAAATGCCCGATCAGGGCGGATCGCGGCGGGCCGGTGGCGCGCCAATCATGGCCGCCCGCTTCATCCACATTCCAAATCATGCATCTGGGATGCTATATATCAGGGAGCGATATAAGATGCAATATAGATGCATGTTTAGGAGCGGCCGTGCGCCTGACCCGATTTTCCGATTACGCAGTACGCGTCATGCTGTTTCTGGCGGCCCATCCCGACCGGCTCTGTTCCATCGGGGAGATCGCCAACGCCTATGAGATTTCGCAGAACCACCTGATGAAGGTGGTGAGCGATCTGGCCGCCCATGGCTATATCCTGTCATCGCGCGGGCGCAGCGGCGGCATCCGGCTGGGAATGCCGGCCGGGGAGATCAATATTGGCAAGCTGATCCGCCATACGGAAGGCCAGATCGATCTGGTGGGCTGTGCGGAATGCAAACTGGCGGGGGCCTGCCGCCTGCCGGGGCCGCTGGATCTGGCGTTGGATGCGTTCTTCGCGGTGCTGGAACGCTATTCCCTGGCCGATGTGCTGGGGGATGATGCCGGGTTGCGGCTGCTGGGCCGGTTGGGGCCGCCGCATGATTAAGGGGAGGCCACCCCTTAAAAAGTACCGCCGCCTTCCACATGGCTGCGGGCAAAGCGCCGGGCCTCTGTCACCAGGGCGGCGGTCAGCGGCGTCATCGGTTCCCGGTTGGGCACCACCAGCCCGATCGTGTGTACGGCATCCGGCTCCACAATGGGGATAGCGCGAATCGGGTCGGTCAGGCCCAGGGTGCTGGCCAGCACCTCCGGCATCACGCTGGCCCATTTGCCGGTGCGCACATGGGAAAACAGCACGATCATCGAATTGCTTTCCAGCGTCGGCGCCGGACGGGCCCCGGCGCCCAGCAGCAACCGGTCGATGATGCGGCGGTTCTGCATGTCCGGCGTCAGCAGGCAGAGCGGGATATGCCCCACCTCCGCCCAGGTGACCTGATCACGGTCGCCCAGCGGGCTGTCGCGGGAGGTGAGCAGGCGGTAATGTTCGCGGTAGAGCGGGATGGAACGTACCCGGCCCAGCGGTTCATTATCCAGATAGGTCAGGCCGGCATCGATCTCCAGATTCTCCAACATGCCCAGCACCTCCTGCGAGGTGCGCGACAGGATGGAGAAATGCACCCCCGGATGGCGTTCACGATAGGGGGTGGTCAAGGCCGAGACCATGGCCAGCGCGGTGGGGATGGCGGCCAGCCGCAAATGCCCCATCAACCCATGGCGCAGGGCATGAACCTCCTGTCGCATGGCGCGGGTATCGCTGACGATGCGCCGCGCCCAATCCAGCACGCGGTCGCCCTCCGGCGTCAGCCCCATGAAACGGGCACCGCGATTGACCAGCAGCACGCCCAGCGTGTCTTCCAATTGCTTGATGCCGGCGGACAGGGTGGGCTGGGTGATGCCACACGCCTCTGCCGCCTTGCCGAAATGCTGTTCGCGGGCCAGCGCGATGAAGAATTCCAGCTTGTCGATCACCGCAAAACGGCTCCGGTCGGGGGCGGAGGCGTCAGCGTGGCATCGCAAAGCCGCTGGGGCAAGCCAAGAGATGTAGAGGATAATGGCTGGATTGAATGGCGGAGAGGGTGGGATTCGAACCCACGGTACCCTTGCGGGTACTTCGGTTTTCGAGACCGACGCGTTCGACCACTCCGCCACCTCTCCGCATAACCCCGCGTGAGGCCATATCGGGAATGGTCAATCCCGGCCGTCGCTGCGAAGTGGCGGGGAACCTACACAAAGCCAAAGGGTGATGCAACAGGTCTTTTCATGATATCTTCAATACGCTCCGATGCTGGTCGGTGGGGGCTATGACGCACCGTTACCATCGCGCCGATGGCTTCATGCGATCCTGCGGCGGCACCCCTGCACCGGATGAAGGGCCAAAACCCTAGGCAGAGAGTCGGTTCCCGGTTGACAGGGCCGTCATGGCGGGTATATTCCCGCGCCTCTGGAACGGGGCTCTTTCGGGTCGCCGATTTCCTTTGTGCGGCTACAATGAAAGGGACCGCCCCAATTGCGGGGTTTCCCGGATCTTTGAAGAAGTGGTGGTTAGAATGTTCGCAGTCATCCGCACCGGCGGTAAGCAGTACAAGGTCGCGGCCGGCGACGTCATTCGTGTTGAAAAGCTGGCCGGCGAGGCTGGCGCCTCGCTGAAGCTGGACGAAGTGTTGCTGGTGAGCAATGCTGGCACCACCACTGTCGGGTCGCCGCTGGTTGCCGGTGCCGCTGTGACGGCCGAAGTCGTTGCCCAGGACCGCAATGACAAGATCATCATCTTCAAGAAGAAGCGTCGCCAGAACTACCGCCGTAAGAACGGTCACCGTCAGGAAGTGACGGTGCTGCGTATCACCGGTATCCAGGCCTGAGCGCCTTCTTGAAGCTATCGTTTGAGGAGTAAGATCCATGGCACATAAAAAGGCAGGCGGTTCGTCCCGCAATGGTCGCGATACCGCTGGCCGCCGTCTGGGCGTGAAGCGCTTCGGCGGTGAGCTGGTTCTGGCTGGCAACATCCTGGTTCGCCAGCGCGGCACCAAGTTCCATGCCGGCGCCAATGTCGGCATCGGCAAGGACCACACCCTGTTCGCGCTGGTCGACGGCAATGTCGAGTTCAAGACCGGCCTGAAGGGTCGCACCTTCGTTGCGGTCAACGAGCTGGTTGTTGAAGACGCCCCGGCGATCGCCGCCGAGTAAGGTGTCCGCCGCCGGCCCCGGCCGGCAGCACCAGAAAAGAGTCCGGTCGGGGGAGCGGGAAACCGTTCCCCCGATTTGTTTTGTTTTTGATTATGCTTTCCAGCGTCCTCAGGCAGCGGTCCCGCGCCAAAGGCCTGTTCCTGCCGTTTTCCATCCCGTGGTGTCGTCATGAAGTTCCTCGATCAGTGCAAGATCTTCCTGAAAAGCGGTGATGGCGGGCCCGGTGCGGTGGCATTCCGGCGGGAAAAATTCATCCCCAATGGCGGCCCCGATGGCGGCAATGGCGGCCGGGGCGGCGATGTGGTGATTGAGGCGGTCGATGGGCTGAACACCCTGATCGATTACCGCTATCAGCAGCATTTCAAGGCTAAGCGCGGCGGCCATGGCATGGGCTCCTCCCGCTCTGGCGGGCGCGGGGAAGATGCGGTGCTGCGCGTGCCCGTGGGCACCCAGGTGCTGGACGAGGATCAGGAAACCGTCATCGCCGACATGACCGAGGTGGGCCAGCGAATCGTGCTGCTGAAAGGCGGCGATGGCGGCTTCGGTAACGAACATTTCAAGACCAGCACCAACCGCGCGCCCCGCAATTTCGGCCCCGGCTGGCCGGGGGAAGAGCGCTGGGTCTGGCTGCGGCTGAAGCTGATCGCCGATGCCGGGCTGCTGGGCCTGCCCAATGCCGGCAAAAGCACCTTCCTGGCCGCCGTTTCCCGCGCGCGGCCCAAGATCGCCGATTATCCTTTCACCACCCTGGTGCCCAATCTGGGCGTGGTGAAGGCCGGTAATGAGGAGTTCGTCATCGCCGATATTCCCGGTTTGATCGAAGGTGCCCATGAAGGCCACGGCCTGGGCACCCGCTTCCTGGGCCATGTGGAGCGCACCCGCGTGCTGCTGCATCTGGTGGATGGCACGCAGGAAGATGTGCAGCTGGCCTATCGCACCATCCGGCGCGAATTGCGCATGTATGGCGGCGGGCTGGCCGACAAGCCGGAAGTGGTGGTGCTGAACAAGGTCGATGCGCTGTCGGAAGAAGAGATCGAGTTCAAGCGCACCAAGCTGCGCCGCTCGGCCAAAAAGCCGGTGCTGGTCATGTCCGGCGCCTCTGGCCAGGGGGTGCAGGAGGCGCTTTATGCGCTGCTGAACCATATCAAGGAAAGCCGCGCCCAGGATGAGGAAGCGGCGGTTGATGCGGCCTATAAGGCCCGCTATCGGCCGATTGAAGAGTAAAAAGCAATAAAATCCCAGGGGCCGCGAGGCCCCTGGACCCCGGATATTTGCGGGGAGAGGCAAGGCCTGATAACAGGGACTGGGACCAAATGGAGTTTCCAGCCTATGAAGAAGCGTTTCCTGCTGGCATCCGTCGCCCTTTGCGCCGGCTTTGCCGCACAGGCCGCCGAACCCACATTCGATATGCAGCGGTTCAGCGGCGATATCCGCACCCTGTCCAGCGATGCCTTTGAAGGCCGTGCCCCCGCATCGGCGGGCGAGGTGAAGACCGTCGATTTCCTGATCCAGCGCATGAAGGAAGCCGGGCTGGAGCCGGGCGGGCCGCAGGGGTCCAACGGCGTGCGCAGCTGGACCCAGGATGTACCGCTGCTGAAATCCGATATTATCGGCACGCCCAGCCTGAGCCTGACAGTGAATGGCAAGGCGAAAGCCCTGAGCCAGGGCAAGGAAATCGCCGTACGCGCGGCGCTGACCGGTGACACGGCCGTGTCACTGAAGGATGTGCCGCTGGTCTTTGTCGGCTATGGCGTCAAGGCGCCGGAACGCGACTGGGATGATTTCAAAGGCGTCGATCTGCGCGGCAAGATCATGGTCGTGCTGGTCAATGACCCGGATTTCGAAGGGCCGGCAGGCCGATTCGGCGGCAAGGCCATGACCTATTACGGCCGCTGGACCTATAAGTTTGAGGAAGCGGCCCGCCAGGGGGCCATCGGCACCCTGATCGTGCATGAAACCGATGCCGCCTCTTATGGCTGGGCCACGGTGGCCAGTTCCAACACCAACACCATGTTCGATATTGTGCGCGACAAGCCGCGCAGTGCCCACAGCCCGCTGGAAGGCTGGATTCAGCGTGACGTGGCGGTGGAGCTGTTCAAAGCCTCGGGCCTGGATTTTGAAAAACTGCGCGTGGCCGCCCGCAGTGCCGATTTCCGGCCCGTGGCCCTGAAGGCCACGCTGGATGCCACCTATCAGGTGAAGCCGGAAACCATCATTTCCAAGAATGTGCTGGGCCGGATCGCCGGCACCAGCCATGCCGATGAAACACTGATCTATTCCGCCCACTGGGACCATCTGGGCGTCGGCGCACCCGATGCCAAGGGCGACCGCATTTTCAACGGCGCCGTGGATAATGCATCCGGCACCGCCGCCCTGCTGGAACTGGCCCGCGCCTATAAGGCCGCCCCGGCCCCGGCCCGGTCGGTGTTGTTCCTGGCGGTGACGGCGGAGGAAAAGGGCCTGTTGGGTTCCAGCTATTACGCCGCCAACCCGGTCTGGCCGCTGGCCCGCACAGTGGGTGTGCTGAACATGGATGCGGTGATCAGCCCCGGCCCGGCCAAAGATTTCACCATCTCCGGTCAGGCAAAGCTGGACCTGCTGGATCTGCTGATTGCCGAGGGGGCCAAGCGCCACCGCACCTATACGCCCGACCCGAAGGTGGAAGCCGGCGGCTTCTTCCGGTCTGACCATTTCCCCTTCGCCAAGCAGGGCGTGCCCGCCATCTCTTACGGTGCCGGGGATGATCTGATCGACGGGGGCAAGGCAGCGGGCAAGGCCTGGGGCGATGCCTATGTGAAGGCAAAATATCACCAGCAATCCGATGAATGGTCCCCGGACTGGAACCTGGAAGGTACCCGCCAGGATCTGGGCCTGCTCTATGCCGTGGGGCGCAATCTGGCCGACAGCCGCATCTGGCCGAACTGGAGCCAGGAGGCCGAATTCCGCGCCATCCGCGATGCCAGTGCCGCCGAGCGGCAGCAATAAGGAGAGTAACCGATGGTTCCCGCCCCCTTTCAGACCCTGGTGCGTGTGGCCAAAGATACGCCCGGCGTGCCGGTGACGCTGGCCGATTTCAACCCGGCCTTCCTGCCGCGCTTTTTCAGCTTTGCGGCGGAAAAGGCGCTGGGTCGCTTTGCCTTTTGCCTGATCAACCCGCTGGGCCGGGTGGTGCTGTCCTATGCCGATCCCGCCACGGTGCTGACCGCCGACCGCACCGCCTTTGCCAAGGCCAGCACGGCGGTACAGATCGGCTATGGCTCCGATATCTGGGGCCAGGGTTTCAACCCGCAACTGGCGGGGATGCCGGGCCTCTGTGCTTATAAGGGGTCCCGCGCCCTGCTGGTGCCCAACGATCCGCAGCCGCTTTATCTCGGCTGTCTGGGGGTCAGCAGCGGGGCGGCAGGCGATGATGATCCGCTGTGCCAGACCCTGGCGGATTTCGTGCTGGAACAGGCCGCCCGCGACCCGGCCAGCGTCATCGCCCTGGCATAAAGAAAACGCCCCCGGAAGTGCCGCTTCCGGGGGCTTTCTTTTACCGGTGCTGCATCAGCAGCCGGGTGACGCCCTGGCGGATCAGCGGCAGGCCGGCGGCGGCGCGCAGGGCGGCATGGCGCACCAGCCGTTGCGGCAGCCTTTCATCGGTATAAAGCCCGACAATCAGGTTGGTGGCGGTGTAAAGCGGCCGGGTGGCCAGCCGGTGCTGCATCTCATACCGGCGCAGCAGCAGCGGGGCTGCGATATCGCGGCCCTTTTCCGCGGCCTCGCGGATCAGGCCGGCCAATGTCTCCTGCCCCTGCAGGCCGAAATTGAAACCATGGGCGGTGACGGGATGCATCCCCACCGCCGCATCACCGATCAGGGCCGCGCGGGTACCGACGAAATTGTGCGAATAGGTGGTGGCCAGCGGATAGACGTAAGGCGCACTGACCGGGCGCATCCCCCCCAGCCGTTCCCGGTAACGCTGGGTCAAATCCTGGCCCAGCGCTGCCGGCGATAGCCGCATCAATTGGTCCATCGCCGCCGTCGGCAGGGTCAGCACCGCCGATGACAGCCGGCCGTTCAGCGGCAGCATGGCCATGGTGTGCCCATGTTCAAACCATTCGGTGGCGACCCCACCATGGTCGCCCTCATGGTCCACCCGGCAGACCATCATGGACCGGCCCAGCCGGTTGATCTCCGCCCCGATGCCCAGCCGCCCGCGCACGTCGGAGAAGCGCGAATCGGCACCGACCAGCAGCCGCCCGGTCAGACAGCGCCCATCGGCCAGCCGCACCAGCCCCTGGTCACGGTCGGCCCGCACCTCCGTCACCGGCTGGCCGGTGATCAGGCTCAGCCCTTCCTGCCCTGCCACGCTGTGGAACAGGCTGCGGCGGATCAAATGGTTGGGCACCAGATGGCCCAACCTGTCCTGCCCCTCCGCTTCCCCGCCAAAGCTGAGCGCGAAGGGGGAGCCGCCATTCAGCACCACCGCCTTGCGCAGCGGGGCAATTTCCGCCGGATCGATGCGATCCCAGGCGCCCAGCGCCGCCATGATGCCGGCGGACCGGTGGGTCAGGGCGATTTCCCGCCCGTCAAAGGCCGGGTCGGCCAGGGCTTCCAGCGGCTGGCGTTCGACGATGGCGATATCCAGGCCACAGCCGGCCAGCGAGCGGGCAAAGGCCAGCCCCGCCGGGCCGCCCCCGATGATGATGACATCGTGATGGGTGCTGGCCTTGTCACGCATGTTCGCTCTCCTGTCCCGGCGCCGATCGATCATTCCTGAAAATCTTGTAGCGCGCGGCGGCGGGCGGGTAACTGCGTCACAGTCACCTTTTGATGCAGCGGGAAACGGTTTCAGCCATTGAACTTTCCCGCCCGTTCCGTCAGTCCTCTGCCCCAGCATTCCCGGTGCGCCGGTGGATCATGAAGTTTCTTTGAAACTTCTTTTGCGATCACCGCCGCAACATGTTCCCCTCCTCCGCCGCGCCGGTTTCTCTAGCGTCAGTCCCACGGAGCCTCCCAGATGGATTTCTTCCGCCGCTTCAATTTCCTGGTCTGTGCCCCCGCCTTCGAGGCCGATGAGCTGGAGGGCACGCGGCTGCACGACATCATCAGCGAGGTGGAGCGGCTGGGCTTTGAAGTCACCAAGGCGCGCCGCATCGAGGATGCCGAACTGGCCATCCGCACCGATGCCGCCATCGGCTGCATGGTGCTGGACTGGGGCAAGCGCTGGTCGGAAGGCAAGGCCGCCGCCCTGATCTCCCTGGTTCGGTCGCGCGGGCTGGAAATGCCCATCGTGCTGCTGGTGCGGCGCAAGCGGCTGGAAGATATCCCGGTGGAGGTGATGCGGGAGATTGACGGCTATGTCTTCCTGGCCGAGGAGACGCCGCAATTCATCGCCAAGAACCTGATCAGCCGGCTGCGCCAATATGCCGAAACCCTGAAGACCCCGTTCTTCGGCGCGCTGGTGGATTATGCCGAAGAAGGCAACCAGATGTGGACCTGTCCGGGCCATAATGGCGGCATCTTCTATAGCCGCAGCCCCATCGGCCGCATCTTCGTGGAACATCTGGGCGAGGCGATCTTCCGCGACGATCTGGATAATTCCGTCGTCGATCTGGGCGATCTGCTGGTGCATGAGGGGCCGGCCCTGCGCGCCCAGAAGGAAGCCGCCAAGATTTTCGGGGCGGAGCGCACCTATTTCGTGCTGAACGGCACCTCGGCTTCCAACAAGGTGGTGCTGGGCGCTTTGGTGGCGGAGGACGATCTGGTCCTGTTTGACCGCAACAACCACAAGGCCGCCCATCATGGCGCCCTGCTGCTGGGCCAGGGTACGCCCATCTTCCTGGAAACCGACCGCAACGCCCATGGGTTGATCGGCCCGATCGATTATGAGGCGCTGGACGAGGACAAGATCCGCGAGAAGATCCGTACCAACCCCTGGGTGAAGGATCCCGATGCCTGGAAGAAGCCGCGCCCGTTCCGCGTGGCGGTGATCCAGCAATGTTCCTATGACGGCACCATCAATAATGCCGATATGCTGGTGCAGAAGCTGGGCCCGCTGTGTGATTACATCCTGTTTGATGAGGCCTGGGCCGGCTTCATGAAGTTCCATCCCCTGTTCCAGGGCCGCTATGGCATGGGGGTGAAGAATCTGGGGCCCGACAGCCCCGGCATCATCACCACCCAATCCACCCACAAGCAGCTGGCCAGCTTCAGCCAGGCCTCCCAGATCCATGTGAAGGACAAGCATATCGGCGATATTGAACGGCGCGTCGAACATCGCCGCTTCAATGAAAGCTTCCTGCAGCACGCCTCCACCAGCCCCTTCTATCCCATCTTCGCCTCGCTGGATGTCGGCGCGCAGATGATGAAGGGCAAGTCGGGCGAAGTGCTGTGGGACGACACCATCCGGCTGGGGATTGAGACGCGCAAGAAGCTGCGCGCCATCGCGCGGGAATTCCTGGACAAGGAAAGCGATCCCGCCCGCCAATGGTTCTTCGACCCGTTCGTGCCCGATCTCACCCGGTTCGAAGGGCGGGACATGCGCTGGGAAGATGTGCCGACCGACGATCTGGCGCGCGACCCGTCGCACTGGATGCTGGAACCGGGGCGGGGCTGGCACGGGTTCAGCCATCTGGGGCCGGATTACGCCATGACCGACCCCAACAAGCTGACCATTCTGACGCCCGGTTTCGATCGGCGCACCGGGGCCTATCTGGAACAGGGCGTGCCCGCCCCTGTGGTGGCGGAATATTTGCGCGAAAACCAGATCGTGCCGGAAAAGAACGACCTGAATTCACTGCTGTTCCTGCTGACCCCCGGCGTGGAAAGCAGCAAGGCCGGCGGGTTGATGAGCGCGCTGATCTTCTTCAAGCGGCTGCATGATGACAATGCCCTGCTGGATGAGATCATGCCCGATTTCGTCCGCCGCCGCGCGCCGCGCTACAATGGCGTGCGCCTGGGCGACCTGTGCCGCGATATCCACAGCTTCTACCGCGAGCATAATATCAGCAGCCTGCAGCGCCAGCAGTTCCGCCCCGAACATCTGCCGGAAATGGCCATGCTGCCCCATGTCGCCGCCAAGCATCTGGTGCGCAACAAGGTGGATTTCGTGCCGCTGGATCAGGTGATGGGCCGCATCGCCACCACGCTGATGCTGGTCTATCCGCCCGGCATCGCCACCGTGCTGCCGGGCGAGCGGTTGACGGAACAAGCCAAGCCGATGATCGATTATATGCGGGTGTTCGAGAAGGGGGCCAACCTGTTCCCCGGCTTCGACAATGAAATCCAGGGCGTCTATCGCAAGCAGGATGCCGATGGCCGCATCCGTTTCTATACCTACGTCGTGCGTGAGTAACAGCGGGCGGCCCCAGGGTATGGACCTTGGGGCCGCCGTGATATCAGGACCATTCTTATCCATGAATGAAACGCCAATACCAGCCGCCCCCACCCTGATCGTCCGCACCTCCACCGATGCGGATGTGGAAGCGATGCTGGCCATCTACAGCCATTACATCCACCGGGGCATCGGCGATTACGAGCCGGAACCGCTGGATGAGGATGATATCAAGCGGCGGCGCAAGAACATGCTGAACAAGCGGCTGCCCCATGTGGCGGCCGAGCTGGATGGCGTGGTGGTGGGCTATGCCTATGCCGTGCCGTTCCGCAAGCGCCCGGCCTATCGCTATGCGGTGAAACATTCGATCTATGTGCATCCCGACCATCTGTCGGCGGGCATCGGCCGGCAGCTGATGCAGTTCCTGATTGATGCCTGTGCGGCAGCGGGATACCGGCAGATGATCGGCTATATCGATGCCGCCAATGAACGGTCACTGCGGCTGCATGAAAGCTTCGGCTTTGCCCGTGCCGGCTATCTGCCCGCCATCGGCTATAAGTTCGGCCGCTGGACGGATTCGGTGCTGGTGATCCGGCCCTTGGGCGAGGGCAGCAGCACCCCGCCGGCCCCCCTGCCGAAAAAGACCAAGGCAAAGGCCCCAGCCGCAGCGGCGGGCGGCACCGGCACTGAGGACGGTGTGGCACCGGTCGCCAGCTGAGAACACAGCGCGGCGACAGCCGCCGGGCCACCCCCGCAAGGTTCGCTCATGACACCCCAAAAACCAATTGCGACCCGTTCGCAGGAATGGGACAAGGGGGGCATGAGCGACCAATCCATGCCCCGCCCCGCCGCCGCCCGTCTGCCCCTGCTGCGCCTGCCATCCGGCTGGGCCGTCACGCTGAGCCTGATCGCCCTGCTGGTGGCCCTGCCGGTGCTGATTGTCGGCAGCCGCATCTTCCTGCCCAGCCATGGCGTGTGGGAGCATCTGGCCGGTACAGTGCTGGGAACCTATCTGGCCAACACGCTGACCCTGGCGCTGGGCACGGCGGGCGGGGTGCTGGTGATTGGGGTGGGTACGGCTTGGCTGGTCACCATGTGCCGCTTTCCCGGCCAGCGCTGGCTGGAATGGGCGTTGCTGCTGCCCATGGCCATGCCGGCCTATGTGATGGCCTATGTCTATACCGACCTGCTGCAGTTCATCGGCCCGGTGCAGACGGCCCTGCGCGATCTGTTCGGCTGGACCCGGCATGATTACTGGTTCCCCAATATCCGTTCCCTGGGCGGGGCGGTGGCGGTGCTGTCCTTCGTGCTGTACCCCTATGTCTATCTGCTGGCCCGTGCCGCTTTTCTGGAACAGTCGGTCTGTGTGCTGGAGGTGGCGCGCACGCTGGGGGCGGGGCCCTGGCGCAGCTTTGCCCGCGTGGCGCTGCCGCTGGCCCGCCCCGCCATCGCCGCTGGCCTTGCTTTGTCGATGATGGAAGTGCTGGCCGATTTCGGCACCGTGCAATATTTCGCCGTCGATACCTTCACCACCGGCATTTACCGTACCTGGTTCGCCCTGGGCGAACCGGTGGCCGCCGCCCAGCTGGCCTCTGTGCTGATGCTATTCGTCATGGCGCTGGTGGTGATGGAACGCTACAGCCGGGGCCGGGCACGCTATTTCCATTCCACCGGGCGGTACCGGGCCCTGCCCAGTTACCGGCTGCATGGTCTGCGCGGCGGGCTGGCATTGCTGGCCTGCCTGCTGCCGCTGGCGCTGGGTTTCATCATTCCGCTGATGGTGCTGACCCGGATGGCGGTGACAGAGGGGGATTCCCTGTTCGGCCCCACCTTCATGAATCTGGCCGGTAACTCCTTCACCCTGGCCGGCATCACCGCCTTGCTGGCGGTGGGTCTGGCCAGCCTGATGGCCTATGGGCTGCGGCTGCAGCCCACGCCCTGGCTGAAGGGGGCGGCACGGGTGGCCGCCATGGGCTATGCCGTGCCCGGATCGGTGATCGCGGTCGGCATCCTGATCCCGGCGGCACGGCTGGATAATGCGCTGGATGGTTTCATGCGCGCCCAGTTCGGCCTGTCCACCGGGCTGCTGCTGTCTGGCACGGTAACGGCGCTGATCTATGCCTATCTGGTGCGCTTCCTGGCCGTGTCCTTCAACACGGTGGAGGCCAGCCTGGGCAAGATCCGCCCCAGCCTGGATCAGGCCGCCCGTGTGCTGGGCCGCACGCCGGGTGCCACGCTGGCCCGTGTGCATATGCCCATCATGAAGGGCAGCCTGCTGACGGCGGGCCTGCTGGTCTTTGTCGATGTGATGAAGGAATTGCCGGCCACCATGATCGTGCGGCCGTTCAATTTCGACACGCTGGCCGTGCGCGTCTATACGCTGGCCAGCGATGAACGGCTGGGGGAGGCCAGCACCGCCGCCCTGATCATCGTGCTGGTGGGCATCATCCCGGTGGTGCTGTTGTCACGCGCCATCACCAAAAGCCGGCCGGGTTCCAGCAGTGAGCCATCGTAAGACAAGAGGGCGTCACGCCAGCGTGTTGATGGCTTCGCGCTGCATGTCATCCTGGGTGCGGATGACGGCCAGATTGGCCTTATAGGCGGACAGCGCGCCGATCTGGTTGGTGGTTTCGGTCACCGGGTCCACATTGGGCGCAGCGACCAGCCCATTGCCATCGGCCTGCGGGCTGTCGGGCTGATATTCCGGGATATAGGCGGGGGTGACGGGGCGGGACACGGCCCGCGTGCCACCGCCATCGGCCGCCACCGTATCGGTGGCGCTGGGGGCATAGGCCGCATTCTTGCCCGCCGGCACCGTGCCATCGGCACCGGGAATGGCCCCGGTGCTACGGGCATTGGCGACATTGCCGGCCGAATTGGACAGGCGCTGCGTCTGCGCCAGCGCGCCGGAAAGCGCGCTGGTCAAACTGCTGCCAAGTCCGTTGATGCCAGCCATTGCCCCTACCCCCGATCAGGCCGCGCCGTCGGCCAGATCCTGCAACGCGTCGCGGTCATTGATCTTGACCTTGCCGCCTTCCATCAGGGCGATGACGCGGCTGGTCTTCAATTGGGTAAAGGTGCGGCTGACGGTTTCAGTCGTCAAGCCCAGATAGTCGGCTATATCCGAACGGCTCATCGGCACATGCACCGGATTGTCCTTGAAGCCACGCCGCACCGCGCGCTGGGAGAGCAGCAGCAGGAAGGAGGCGATGCGCTCCTTGGCATTCTTGCGCCCCAGCAGCAGCATCTGATCCTGCGCGGCAGCCAGCTCATTCGAGGCCATGGCGAACAGGCGGCGCTGCATCTTGGGATAATCTTCCAGCAGCGCCTCCAGCCGGCGGCGCGGGAAGCGGCAGAGCGTGGCCTGGGTCACCGACTCCGCCGAATAGGCATAGGTGTCATTGACCGACAGGCCCATGAAATCACCGGCCAGCAAGAAACCGGTGATCTGCCGCCGCCCGTCGGGCAGCAGCTTGTACAGCTTCATGGTGCCGGAAGTGACGTTGAACAGCATGTCGGCCTTGTCCCCTTCCGAGAACATGGTGTGGCCGGGTTCAACCTTCATATTAACCAGGATTTCGGCCAGACGCCGCAATTCCTCCTGCTCCAGCGCGGAACAGACGGAGAGGGAGCGCACCGGGCAGGCGCTACAGGGGTTGATATCCGTACCTGCCGCATTGTTGGCAGGGATCGGGGCCAATGCCGCGTGCGTACCCGTCGCTGGTTCCATGAAGCCACCCCCCATCCTGATATACCCCGGCAACCCAATGAACAACGCAGGCTGCGCAGCCCCGGGGCAGCGATGATAACGCTTCCAATCCGGGCCGCGGCCTGCTGTTCAACCGCCGTGGTCTGGTGGACCATATTGCCACCAATTGAAACGATTCCACAACCGTTCAGCCGTGAACAGATATACTTGCCCATCATGGCCCTGCCTTGACCTGGATCAAAGCTTTTTCGCGGAGGGTCTGGCATCAGGTTACGTCAGGGGCGGTGGCTGTCCCGTTCCTCCAGACGAAGAATTCGACCCCCATGATGTCCGACCGTTTCACCGTTACGCCCCTGGACCGGCGCCGCATCGATCAGGTCTATCCGCTGATCCAGGCGGGGAAATCCGGCATCAGCCGGGAGGAATGGCGCGATTATGCCGCACGCATGATCGCGGCGACCGAGGGCGGCATCCGCGTGGCCCAGGTGGATCATGGCTATATCCACGGGCTTTACGCCTTCCAGGCCATGCCCAGCCCCAAGCACGGCACCGTGCTGCAGGTGGACATGTTCCTGGCAATGGACCTGTTTGAGCCGGAGGTGGCGATCGACCTGCTGCTGGCCGACATGGACCGGGAAGCGCTGGACAGGGGCTGCGGGGCCGTGCATCTGCACCTGCCGCAGGCCGATGGGCCGGCGGCCCCGTCGCGCGCGCTGGAACGCGCCATCAGCCATGGCCATCATCGGGAAGATCTGCGCCTGTGCCGCGTGCTGGTCTGACGCGCAAAGCCTGAACGGGTGCCGCCCTTGGCGGGGCTGGGGCGGCATTGTATTTTCCGCCCCATGACTGAGAATGCTGCCGCGACGGCCCCCGACACCACCCCTGTTGCCAAACCTGCCGCCCTGCCGGTGATCCGCCTGCAGGCGGGCCGGCACAAGCGCGCCCAGCATGGCCATCCCTGGGTCTATTCCAACGAAGTGGATATGGACAAGGCGACCAAGGCGCTGCCGGCCGGCTCCATCGTGCGTGTCACCGATGCCGGCGGTACGACGCTGGGCATTGCCACCTTCAACCCGCATACGCTGATCGCCTCGCGCTTTCTGTCGCGCGATGCCGCCACGGTGGTTGATACTGGCTTCTTCGTGAACCGCATCCGCCGCGCCGTGGAAATCCGTGACCGGCTGTTCGACCGGCCCTTCTATCGCCTGATCCATGCCGAAAGCGACGGGCTGCCGGCGCTGATCATCGACCGCTATGGCGATGTGGTGGTGGTGCAGGCCAATACGGTGGCCATGGATCGCCGCATCCCGATGATCCTGGCCGCCCTGGACGAGGTGCTGAACCCGCGCGCCATCGTGCTGCGCAATGACAGTGCCGCCCGCACCTATGAAGGTCTGCCGGAGGAGGTGCGCGTCGCCAAGGGCAGCATCGAGGGGCTGATCCCGCTGGAAGAAAACGGCGCTACCTTCTTCGCCGACCTGTCGGAAGGCCAGAAGACCGGCTGGTTCTTTGACCAGCGCGACAACCGCGCCTTCATCGCCAACCTGTGCAAGGGCAAGTCGGTCGTCGATTTCTATACCTATGCCGGCGGGTTCGGCGTGCTGGCGGCCAAGCGCGGTGCGTCCCATGTCACCCTGGTCGACCGCTCGGCCCTGTCGCTGTCCATCGCGGCCAAGGCGGCAGAGGCCAATGGCGTGGCCGACCGGGTGGACACGGCCAAGGGCGATGCCTTCAACCTGATGGATCAGTGGGTGACGGAGGGCCGCACATTTGAGGTGGTGATCGCCGATCCGCCGGCCTTTGTGAAATCCCGCAAGGATCTGGCTGTGGGCAGCCGCGCCTATCGCCGCATGACCAAGGCCGCCGCGCGGCTGGTGGCACCGGGCGGCATGTTGCTGGTGGCAAGCTGCTCCCACAACATGGAACCGCCCTTGTTCCACCAGGAGGTGGCGCGCGGCCTGGGTGAGGCTGGCCGCCAGGGCCGCATCCTGCGCTTTGCCGGCGCCGGGCCCGACCATCCGGTGCATCCGCTGCTGCCGGAAACCCAGTATCTGAAGGCCATGGTCTTCGCGCTGGATTGAGACCAATCTGCCTAAAGGTTGACCTTTAGGCAGATTGGAGGCCGGCGACCGCCGGCCCGCCGCCCATGCGGCGCAAGCCAAGCCGCCGGATGGCGGCGCCCGGCGCCTGAGGGAACGCGAAATCTCCCTGGATCGGTCACGATCAAGGGAGATTGGTAGAAGCGAAAGGCATCCGTCGGGCTGGCTTGTCGGGGGGCTGCCGGGTACGAGGCCGCCCCCTATCCCTGCGCGTAAGCCGCCACGATGGGCAGGCGGGCCGCGCGCAGGGCGGGGAAGAAGCCGCCAATCAACCCCACTACCAGCGCCAGCACCACCCCCTGCACCATCAAAGCCGGGGTCAGTGACAGGCTGAAAACGATCTGGGTGAAGCCCTGGCCCAGGGTGGAGGTGGTGAAGCCATCGAACAGCAGCCAGACCACCAGCGTGCCCAGCAACCCGCCGATCAGGGAAAGCGCCAAGCTCTCCACCAGGGTGCCGACAAAGGCCGGAAACCCACCAAAGCCCAGGCAGCGCAAGGTGGCAATCTCCCGCGAGCGGGAGGCGACCGAGCTGTACATGGTGTTGAGCGCGCCGGCCAGGGCCCCCACGGCCATGGCGATGGACAGCGGCCAGCCGGCATATTGGATCAGCTTCACCGTGCCCGATGACTGGCCGGCGAAATATTCCTTTTCCGAGAAGGCCTTCAGCTTCAGCCGGGGTTCATTGTCGCTATAGCCCTGCAGCCCGGCCAAAGCCTCCGGCCCGGTCAGGCGCAGCCGCACCGTCTGGGTGATGGAGCCCCGGCGGAACAGGCCCTGCACCACCGGCAGGTCGGCCCAGAGTTCCGATTCGAAGACCGATCCCTGCATGGCGAAAACGCCCACCACCTTCCAGGTGACGCCGCCGATACGGGGTTCCTGGCCCAGATCGAAGCCGGCAAATTCCTTGGTCAAGGCCTGACCGACGATGATTTCATTGCTGCCGGGCTGCAGCATCCGGCCCGCCACCAGGGTGAAGCCGTCGCGCAGGGCCGGCGCATCCTGCCCCACCCCGCGCAGGGGGATGTTGGATTTCAGCCCGCTGGCCCGCTTCACCGCATCGACAATGACATAAAGTTCCGCCGACATCAGGGCGCTGCCATCCGGCTTGCGTACAATCCCCGGTGCCTCCGCAATCAGGCGGGTCTGTTCCAGGGTGATGGTGCTGTTCACTTCCTGCTGTGAGCCATCGCGCAGCAGCAGGGCGACATTGGCCGAACCGGTGCCGTTCAGCGTCTGCTGGAAACCGGCGGCCATGGCCAGAAAGGCCAGCAGCACCCCCACCACCAGCGCCACCGCCATCACGGTGGAGAGCGACAGCCAGAAGCGCTGCGGCAGGCTTTTCAGGTTGATGGTGCAAACGGCGATGATCTGATTGAGGATTCGCATCCGCCCCTTCCCCCTATTGCCGGCCAAGCGCGGTGACGATATTGAGCCGCAGCGCCTTCCAGGCCGGGATCAGCCCGGTGATCAGGCCCAGCGCCAGCATGAACAGAAGGCCCAGCGCCAGATAGGGCGGGGAGAGTTCCAGCCCCGGCAAGGCAACGAGCTGGCGGATCATCCCCAGCATCACCGCCGCCAGCCCCAGCGCCGGCAATCCGCCCAGCAGGGCCAGCAGCAGCGATTCGCCCAGCACCAGCCGGAAGATGCGGGCATCGCGGAAGCCCAGCGTCTTCATCACCCCGATTTCCCGCGTGCGTTCGCGCACCGCCATCACCATGGTGTTGCCGACGATCATCAGGATGGTGAAGAAGGCCGAGCCCACCACCAGCAATATGATCAGGGTGATATTGCCCAACTGGCTGGCAAAGGCCTTGTTGAAGGCCTTTTCGGTATCGGTGGCGGTTTCGGCCGGGGAATTGGCGAACATGGCATCAATCTTTTCCGCCACCGCCGCATTGACCGATTTATCCACCGTGCGCAGCAGCGCATAACCGGCCGTGTTCTGGCCAAAGGTCACCGATTCATTGAAATATTTATGGTGGAACAGCACGAAATTGGGGTTCGCCTCTTCCTTCACCGGTTCCAGCAACCCGACCAGGGTGAAATCCCAGACGCGCTTGCCGGTCGCCTTGTTGGTATAGATATTGGAATTCAGCGGGATCTTGTCCCCCACCTTCCAGCCATTCTTTTCCGCCAGCTTGGCCCCGGCCACCATGGCCGTGCGGTCGGCCAGAAAGGCGGCCTCGGCCGCCGGTGTCAGGGCGAAATCGCTGCGATAGATATCGAGATAGGTTTCCGGCTCCACCGCAAAGGTCACCAGCACATTGCGCGGTTCCTGATAGAAGCCGCCGAACCAGTTGGCATAGGTGACCTTCTCCACCCCCTCCACCGCGCGGATGCGGTCAATATAGGAAATGGGCAGCGGCTGGGTGAAATTGATCTTGTTGGTGGTGACCAGCCGGTTATCGGCCCCGCTATTGCCAATATTGTCCCAGCCATTCTGCACCCCGGCCAGCACGCCGAAGATCAGGAAGGCGAAGAAGATGGCCACCAGCATCAAACTGGTGCGCAGCTTGGCCCGGAACAGGTTGGCCAGCACGATGGAAAAATCATTCATGCCATGGCCCCCTGCTCAATGAAGCGGCCCTTGTCCAGATGCAGCACCCGGCTGGCATAGCGGGCCGCTTCCGGATCATGCGTCACCATGATGATGGTCTTGCCCATCTCCCGGTTCAGCAATTGCAGCATGGAGAGGATTTCATCGGCCGTCTTGCGGTCCAAATCGCCCGTCGGCTCATCGCAGAGCAGCATCTTCGGGTCGGCAACGATGGCGCGGGCGATGGCCACGCGCTGCTGCTGCCCGCCCGACATTTCGCGCGGGAAATGTTTGGCCCGGTCGCCCAGGCCGACAATTTCCAGGGCCGCCTGCACCCGGCGGGCGCGATCCCCCTTGCCCAGCCGGGTCAGCAGCAGGGGCAGTTCCACATTGCGGGCCGCGTTCAGCATCGGCATCAGATTATAGAACTGGAAGATGAAGCCGACATTGGCCGCCCGCCAGCCGGAAAGCTGGCCTTCGGTCAATTGATCCAGCCGAGCGGCGCCAAAGCTGATCTCCCCCTCCGTCGCCCGGTCGATGCCGCCCAGCAGGTTCAGCAAGGTGGTCTTGCCCGATCCGCTGGGGCCCATGATGGCAACGAAGTCGCCTTCATTGATCACCAGATCCAGCTTGTCGAAAATGGTGATGGTCTCGCGGCCCTTGACGAAGCGCTTGGAGGCCCGCCGGATATCGATCAATGCGCCCATGAACCTCTCCCCAAGCTCGTCCCCTGCCGGCCTGCCCGCATGGGCGGCATCAGCTTTCGATGAATGTCACCTTGGCGCCCATTTCGGGCAGCACGCGCGGATCCGTCTCCGCCAGCCCGATCCGCACCTTGATGGTGGCCTTGTCGCGGTTGGCGGTGGGAATGATGGCAATGACGCTGGCCTTGATCTTCCAGTCGGGATAGGCGTCCAGCACGGCTTCCACCGGCTGGCCGGGGCGGACGCGGCCGATATTGGCCTCGTTCACATCCACCTCCACCTCCAGGCTGTTCATATCCACCAGGGTACAGACGCCGGTGCGGGTAAAGCCGCCCGACGACATGGGCGAGATGATTTCCCCCGGCTGGGCATTCTTGTCGATCACCACCCCATCGAACGGTGCGCGGATGATATGGCGGTCGACGGTTTCAGCCTGCCGTTCCACGGTGATGCGGGCAACCTCCAGATCGGCCCTGGCCCCCTTGATCTGGGCCCGCAGCGTGTCGGCCCGCGCCTGGGCGCGGGTCAATTCCGCCTCAGACGCGTTGGCGGCACGTGAGAGGGAGGAAATGCGCTGCAAAATGCGTTCGGCATCCTTCAGATCGGCGGTCAGTGCATCGATCTGCGCAGCGGCAGAGGCCACCCGCGCCTTGGACAGCTCCAGATCGATGCGGGCCAACGTGTCATCCAGGCGCGCCACCTCCTGCCCCTGGCGGACCACCATGCCATCATCCACCAGCACATCCTGCACCCGGCCGGTGATTTCCGCCGAGACGGTGGCCGTGCGCCGGGCCACGACATAGCCCGAGGCAATCAGGCCAGACGCACGGGTCGCCGCCGGTGCGGCGGGGGAAGCGGCTGCCGGTGCGGCCGCACCCGTGACCGAAGGCGAAGGCCGGCTGACCAGAGGGGCCGCCGGTTCCGGCGCAGAGGCCCGGCCCAACATATAGGCACCCCCGCCCACCAGCAGCAGCAAGACGGAAACCAGCGTCAGCGGGGGCCGACGGCGGGGTGGTGCCGATGCTTCATCGCGGCGCTGGTCCGGTTCGATCCGCAAGGACCGCAGCAATTCCCGTTTATCGTTCATCATCCACCGTTCAGACCGTGGAGCGGCCAAACCCCGCATCACCCAAGGAGAAAACCGGCTGAGAGTGTAGTGCGGAATGGATAGGTGGAAAGGGCCGGTCGGAAACAGGGCGGGACGTCCACTGGGAGACGTCCCAACTTACCATGGACCATAGCAGGGTGCGGCCCTTTTCAACCGATATCGTCAGCCGACATCGATGGCCGCTGTGGCCAGGGTACCGCGCTGCCGGTCCAGGCGCAGCGTATAGCGGACCAGGGCGTCCGGTCCCCCGGTCAACTGGTCATAAAGGGCGCGGGCCGGCTCATTATTGACACGGGTCATCCAGTAAAGCCGGCTGAGACCCTTTTCCCGTACCTGCTGGATCAACCGCAGCAGCAGCGCCCGTGCCACGCCCTGGCGGCGGGCCTCGGGTGCGACGAACATATCCTCCAGATACAGCACCGGTTCGATGGTCCAGGTGATTTCATGCTGGATGGTATGGCAAAAGCCAATGCCCCGGCCATCGGCATCGCGGGCGATCAGCCCTTTGGTCGCGGAGAGCGGGTCCAGCAACCGATGCCAGACCTTATCCGTCGTCGCCGGCGCCACATCGACCTCATAGCGGGTCAGATAGAGCGCCCAGTTCCGCCGCCAGTCGGCTTCGTCTGAGGGAACCGGTGCTGAAATCGTGAAATCCGCCACGGCCACGCATCCTCTGCTGCTGACAACATCCCTCGCAGGGCTCACAGCAGGATACGTCTTTTGCGTGCAGATAGACAATGACGATACTCTCCCGCGGATAGGATGCGGGGGCCGGCGGGTTCAATGCCCTGTCGGCCGCACATCCATGGCCAGCGTCAGCCCATCCCGCCGGTGGGGAAAATCCAGGCTGGCGCGCATTGCCCATACCCGCCCGCTATGGACCAGCGGAATCAGCGGCACATCCGTCTGCTCCAGCATGGCAACCTGGTGATAGATTTCAGCCAGGGCCGGGGCATCGTCAGCCAGTGTCATGGCATCGGTCACCAGCCGATCCATGACCGGGCTGTCATAGCCGCCATAATTCAGCATGGCATAGCCGGCCCCCAGGCGGGCAGAGCCCAGCAGGGACCGCATCAGGCCAGTATAGTCGGTCGACAACATATTCACGGACACCAGCAGCAGCTGAAACGCCCCCGACCGCGCCCGATCATGATTGGCGGTCAGATTATTGACCCGGATGTCGGTACGGATAGCCAGCTGGGAAAGCGACCGGGCCAGCACCTGGCCCAGCTTTTCGGCCATTTCCGGCACATCCAGGGTCAGCGACAGGCCGGCTTGCAGCCCGGCCTGTCGCATCAGGGTCTGCGCGGCCGGCAGGTCAATATCCAGCCGGGGCAAATCGGGCTGAAAGCCGCTATGCCCGGACGGGATCAACTGCCAGCCCGGCTCCGCCCCGGGCATCATCAGCCGCTCCGCCAGCATCGGCCGGTCGATCGCCAACATGATCGCCCGGCGCACCCGCGCATCGGCCAGCGGGTTGGCCTTGGCATCCGGAAGGGCCCCCGGGCGCTGGTTCAACAGCAGCAGCCAACTGCGCTGCAGCGGTCCATAGACCAGCTTGATGTCGGGTCGGTCCGCGAAATGGGCCAGACTTTGCGGCATCACCGCATTGACCAGATCAACCTCCCCCGACAGCAGGGCGCGGTTGCGGTCAGTCGGATCATCCATCCGCAGCAGTTCCACCAGCGGCCAATCCGGCTTCCTGCCCCAATAACCGTCAAAACGGCGCAAGCTCGCCCGCGCCCCCGGGCTGAAGGCGGTGAGGATATAGGGACCGGTGCCATTGGCGATGCTGAGATCATCGACCATGTCCGCCTTATCAGTCACCGGCTGATCACAGCCGCCGTCACGGTAATGACCGGCCCAGCCGGGCGGGGCATCCAGGATGAAGATGGTTGACAGATTTTCCGCCAGCGCCGGGTCCGGCAGGGACAGGTGCAGCAGCAGGCTGTCTGCCGCCTCCACCTCCACCTCCCGGACCCGCCCCACCAGCGGCACCCGCGCCGTGCCAATGGTAGTCAACCTGCAGAAACTGTAGGCGACATCCCAGGCATCGAAACGGCCGCCGCGATGGAATGTCACATCATGGCGCAGATGAAAGCGCCAGAGCGTGTCCGACAGTTTTTCCCAGCCCGTCGCCAGGGCCGGCTGCGGCCGGTCTTCCGGGTCCAGCACCGTCAACCCGTCGAAAATATGGGTGGAAAGGGTGCGGCTGGTCAGGACGAAAAAGCGATGCGGATCGGCCGTTTCGGGCAGCGCTTCCAACCCGATCCGCAAAATGCCGGCCGGGGTGCCGGCCCGCGCGTCCATTGCACCGGGCAGCAGGGTCAACAGGCAAAGCAGCAGCGGCAGCAGGCGGCGGCAATAAACCAGACACGCCATCATCGGTCCGCAGGCGTGACGCAGTAGCGCACGAAACGGTCACGGCCACCGGTCACCTTGTCATAAAGCCGGCGGGCGGTGCTGTTGCCCTCCTCCGTGTGCCAATAGACACGGCGCCAGCCACGCGCCACTGCCAGATCGCACAGATGGTCAATCAGCGCCCGGCCCACCCCGGCCCCGCGCCGATCCTCCCGCGTGTAGAGATCTTCCAGATAACAGAGCAGGTCCGGCGACCAGGTATGGGGGTGCAGCACATAATGGCAGATACCGACAATCTCCCCGCCACCATCGAGGGCCACCAGCCCGTTGACGGGGCTGTTGGGGTCGCCCAGGCGGCCCCAGAGCAGATCGGTGGTGCGGGGCGGCACGTCCGTCTTATAGAAAGCGCAATAGTTCGCCCACAAAACTTGCCAATCAGCACGATCCACCGGCTGGATTGGCCGCACCACCACCTTGCCCGTCATCACCATCTATCCCGAATAGCGGGTGCCGCTTTTCCACCCTGCGGTTAGCATATGGCATTCTTTACCCGTGCTGTCCATGCGGCGGCCCGTCCCGGCCGGGGCACCGCCAACGGGTAAAGGGGTAGCTTTGCCTTGTCAGCGCCGGCTGGCCTGTGGCACAGCTTTGTATGATCCGCCGGGCCAAATCCGGCGGCAGCGGAGCGTTTTTACGGATGCGGACACTTTTCCACCACCCGATTTCCCCCTTTGCCCGCAAGATCCGGCTGGCGCTGGCGGAAAAGCGCCTGGATTTCGCGCTGGCGCTGGAGAAGCCCTGGGATCGGCGGGAGGAATTCCTGGCCCTGAACCCCGCCGGCGAGGTGCCGGTGCTGGTGGAGGAGGATGGCGCCATCATTGCCGATCAGGCCGCCATCACCGAATATCTGGAGGATGCCTATCCCTCCATCCCGCTGCTGGGCCGCGACGTGTTGACACGGGCGGAGGTGCGCCGTCTGGTCGCCTGGTTCGACGTGAAATTCACCCGCGAGGTGACGGACCTGCTGGTGGGCGAAAAGCTGATCAAGCGCTTCTCCGGTCAGGGCACGCCCCATGCCCAATCCATCCGCGCCGGCCATGCCAATATCCATTACCATCTGGATTATATTGGCTGGCTGACCGAACGGCGGACCTGGCTGGCCGGGGATGCCTTCTCCATGGCGGATATTGCGGCGGCAACCCAGCTTTCCTGCCTGGATTATCTGGGGGATGTGCCTTGGGACGATCATCCGGACGCCAAGGATTATTACGCCCGCATCAAAAGCCGGCCCACCTTCCGCCCGCTGCTGGGTGACCATCTGCCGGGAATGCCCCCGCCCAAACATTATACCGACCTAGATTTCTGACGGGGCCCCAGCCCCTCAGCCCAGCCAGCCATTCAGGGCGAACAGCACACCGCCGATCGCGGCCCCCAGGATCGTGCCGTTGATGCGGATAAATTGCAGGTCACGCCCGACACGGGTTTCCAGCCGGCGGGTGAACTCCCCCACATCCTGCGCCTTCAGCGTGCCGGTGATGAAACGGTGAATACCCCGTCGCCAGCGGGGAATCGCCGCCTGGAACGCCTGTTCCACACTATGGTTGATGCGCCCGCGTATCGTCGGGTCGGCCAGCTGCTGGCCCAGCGAGCCGACAAAGCCCTGGACCAGTTCACGGATGCGGCCATCATCGCGGGCCATGTCGCTGAGAATGGCTTGCCGCAGCCCGCCCAGCAGATCACTGATCAGCGGCCCCATGCTGTCCGGCCCCAGCAGGCGGCGGGCGGCGGCGATCAGCCGGTCAGCCAGGGGGCTGCCCTGTTCAATCTCCGCCGGCAAGGCGTCCAGCCAGCGGCGCAGATCCTGCCCGGCGGGGCTGTGCGGGCTGCGCAGATCATAAAGATGGCCCAGCAGCGCCTCTGTCATCGTGTTGGCCAGGGATTTATCCACCGAGGATGGCATCCACCAGCGCGACCGGCCCGACACCACCTCTTCCAGCCAGCCGCGCCTTGTATGGACGAAATCGATCAGCCGGTCGGCCAGTTCCGTCAGCAGCGGTTCCAGATTGTCGCTGCGCAGCAAGGCGCGCAGGGCCTGGGCCAGCACGGGCCGCAGGTCGGCCAGCTCCATGCCGCGCGCCATGGCGGTCAGCAGCGTGTTGCGCACCGCCGCCTCATGGTCCGGGCGCAGCAGCCCCGGCAGGGCGCCGATCAGCAGGGCCGTCAGCCGCTCCCGCGTCTGCGGATCATCCAGCAGGCGGCCGATGCGGGCGGCCGGGTCCATGCGGCGCACCTGCTCCACCAGCATGGTGGGTTCCAGAAATTCCCGGTCAATATAGGTGGCGATGCCGTCGGCGATGCGGTCGCGGTTGCGCGGTACCAGGGCCGTGTGCGGGATGGGCAGGCCCAGCGGCCGGCGGAACAGGGCGGTGACGGCAAACCAGTCGGCCAGCCCGCCGACCATCCCCGCCTCTGCCACCGCCCGCAGGCCCGCCGCCGCGCCGGGCGGCAGCAGGCCGGCATGGCTCACCCCCCAGCCCGCCGCCGCCACGGCCAGACAGCCACCGGCCACCCAGCGATATTGGCGCAGTTCCGCCACCAGGGCGGCATTGCCATCATCGGGCGGCAGCGACACGGGGGCGGGGGCGGCAGGTTCGGCCATGGGCATCGGCTCCGTTCTTGGTCCTTCCATAACAGGTTAAGCGCCGATATGGGGCCGGCGGGCCGGATTTACCCGCCGGTTACATGATTTTTTCCGGGAAAGCGTGACGCCACTCCCGGAAAGATGAGGCAAGACTCAACAAAATAGCGCATATCAAGCCACTTTAAGCCGATTTTCCCGCTCAAGCCTTGACCCAAGACTCAACTTGTTCGGCCAGCACATCCAGCGGCAACCGGCCATGGCGCAGCACAATATCGTGGAAGCCCTTGATATTGAACCGGCTGCCCATCTGCCGCTGGGCCGCCTGCCGCAGTTCCAGAATCTTCATCATGCCGATCTTGTAGGCGGTGGCCTGCCCCGGCCAGCCGATATAGCGGTCAATTTCCCGCGTGGCCCCGTCCACATCCATCGGGGTGTTTCCCGTGAAATAATCGATGGCCTGCTGGCGATCCCATTTCTTGGCATGGATGCCGGTATCCACCACCAGCCGCACGGCGCGCCACAGCTCCGCCACCAGCCGCCCGTAATCACTATAGGGGTCTTGGAAGCCGCCCATCTCCTTGGCCAGCTGCTCGGTATAAAGCGCCCAGCCCTCGCCATAGGCGGAATAGCCGCCGCCGAATTTCTGGAAATCCGGCACGCCTTCCAGCTCTTGGGAAATGGCGACCTGCATGTGATGGCCGGGAATGCCCTCGTGATAGGTCAGCGTCTCCAGCCCGAAGATCGGCCTAGCCCGCATGTTGGACAGGTTGGCATAGAAGATGCCCGGCCGTTTGCCATCGGGCGACGGGCCGTTATAGAAGGCGCTGGGGGCCGATTTCTCCCGGAACGGCTCCACCGCCCGCACCTCCATCGGGGCCTTGGGCTGCAGGCCGAACCAGCCATCCAGCCGGGCGCGGATGAAATCCGTATAATCCTGCGCCTGTTTCAGATAGGCGGCCTTGCCCTCTGCCGTATCGGGGAAATAGAAACGGTCATCGTCGCGGGTATAGGTGAAAAAGGCCGTCAGATCGCCCTGGAAGCCGACCTTGGCCATGATGGCGCGGATTTCGCCCTGCACGCGGGCCACCTCTGCCAGCCCGATGCGGTGCACCGCCTCAGCGGTGAGCGGCAGCGAGGTCCAGCGTTTCAGGCAGGCGGCGTAATAGGCCTGGCCATCTGGCAGGCGCCAGACCCCATGATCCGGGTTGGCACGCGGGGCCGCCCCCTGCAGCCATTTAATCAGCGATTGATAGGCGGGCGCCACCGATCCGGTCAGCGCTGCCTCCGCCGCGGCCAGCAGGGCCGGCTGCTCGCCTTCCGGCAGCTTGGCCAGCTTGGCTTTCAGGTCGGCATAAAGCGGGGCATCCACCGGGGCCGAGGGTTCGAAGGGTCGCCCGTCAATCTGGTTACGGCAAGCGCTGATCAGGTCGGGGAAGAAATAACGCGGCGGCAGCACGCCCGCCTGATCGGCCAGCCGCAACCGTTCCTCCACCTGCCCGAAATAGCGGGGGAACTGGTTCAACCGGCTGAGATAGGCCTGGAAATCGGCCACGCTCTCCACCTTATGCTGGTTGATCAGCTGGACGGGCAGGTTGGTGTGCGGGCCGCTGACCAGTGTCAGGGCATAATCATGGTGGCGCCAGGGATAATCGGCCCGCGCCTGTTCCAGCCGCAAGCGCAGCAGCCGCGCATAAAGCCTTGCCTGGGGCGACAGGTCGGGCGTGGTCAGCCGGGCCAGTGTGGCCAGATCGGCCGCATCGCGTTCATGGTCGGCGGCGCGGCGGGCGGCACTGATATCATCCAGCTGGTCATAGCCGGTCTTGCGGCCCAGCTGCAGCGCCCGCAGCGGGCTGGCGGCGACGTCGCGTTCAAAGCTGGTCTGGAAGAAATCATAGAGCGCTCTGTCCGCCGAACCGGGCGCGGCCTGGGCTAGGGCGGCAAGCGGTAAGGCAGAAAGGCAGGCGCTGGCGGCAACAGCGCCACCAGCGGCCAGAAAATCACGGCGATGCAGCATTTTTTTATCCCTGTCCGACGGTTTGTGCCGGCAAGGGTGCTGGAAAAGGGCCGGAAGCGTCAACCACCGGCGAGCCTCGCCCTTTTCCAGCCGGCAACGCTTATCCGGCGCGGATGCGCTGGATGAAGCCATCCACCTCCCGCCGCAGGGTTTCCGCCTCCCGCGACAGGGTGCCGGCGGCATCCAGCACATTGCCGGCCGACTGGCTGGTGCTCTGCGCGGTTTCCTGAACCCCGCTGATATTGCTGCTGATTTCCTGGGTGCCGACGGCGGCCTGCTGCACATTGCGGGCGATTTCGCGCGTCGCCGCATCCTGTTCTTCCACCGCCGCCGCGATGGTGGTGGCGATCTCGTTGATCTCCCCGATGGTGCGGGTGATTTCCAGGGTGGCGCTGACGGCGCTGTTGGTGGCCTGCTGGATGCTGTTGATGCGGGCGGAAATATCCTCCGTCGCTTTCGCCGTCTGGCTGGCCAGGCTCTTCACTTCCGATGCCACCACGGCAAAGCCCTTGCCGGCATCGCCAGCGCGCGCTGCCTCGATGGTGGCATTCAGCGCCAGCAGGTTGGTCTGGCTGGCGATCTCAGCGATCAGCTTCACCACGGCGCCGATGGCGTCGGCCTCAGCCGCCAGATTCTGGATGGTCTGGTTGGTGCCCTGGGCCCGCTCGGCCGCCGTGCGGGCGATATTGGCAGAGGCACCAACCTGACGGGTGATCTCCCCGATGGAGCTGGTCATCTCTTCCGCCGAGGCGGCGACCGTCTGCACATTGGCGGAGGTCTGTTCGGTCGCGGCCGACACGATGCTGGTCTGGCTGCGGGCCTGTTCGGCCCCGGCGGCCAGCGATTGGGCATTGGCGTTCAGTTCCGTGGCGGCGGAGGCCACCAGCGACACCACCCCCATCACACTGGATTCGAAATTATCGGCCATCTGCAACATGGTGCGGCGGCGTTCTTCCGCCGCCCGTTCTTCGGCCCGCTGGGCCTCCGCCTCCAGTTCCCGGGTGCGAATGGCATTGGCCTTGAAGGTTTCCAGGGCAGCGGCCAGCTGGCCAATCTCATCCCCCCGGCCCAGGCCGGGCACGGGGATGGTCAGGTTGCCGCCGGCCACCCCCGTCATGGCGTCGGTCAGGCGGCCGATGGGGCCGGAAATGGTGAAGCGGGCGATATAAAAGGCAAGACCGCCGAACAGCAACAGCCCGGCCAGAGCCACACCATAGACAAGGTTGCGGGTATCCACCGCCATGGCGGACAGCCGCTTAGACTGGGCGAACATGGCATCCCGGATGCCATCCGCCACCTGCCGGCTGTCGTCGCGCAGCGCGTCAAGCTGGGGGTCGAACCGGCCGGTGATTAGCGGCAGCGCTTCCGCGTCCTTATCAGCCAGCAGTAAGGGGGCGATGGTGCGATATGTCGTCACCACCTGATCGAATTCCCCTTCCAGCTTGCTGATCTGGGCGGTGAATTGCGGTGCCACCTCCCGGCTACGGCGAAGAGCTTCGCGCTGGTTGGTGATATTCTGTTCCGCCCGGTCCGCCGCTTCTTTGATGGTGTCGGCATCATCGCGGGCCATCATGCGGTAAACCTGCCGCCCCAGCGCGGTCACCTCCCGGCTGCCGCGCGCCAGTTCCACCGCTGCCGATGCCTCCTCCCGGGTCAGACCGGAATATTCAGCATCGGCCTGCGTCAACCGCATATTGGCAAAGATACTGATCGCTAATACCAGCACGCCCAAAAGCGCGATGATCGACAGTATCCTGACGGAAATGCTGAAATCCGAGAGCTTCATCGACCCACTCCTTAAGCAAAGCGCGTGTTAAACTGGGTTTGTTTCTTATTTGGAAAACAAACAACAGTTAAACATTACAAAAGTAACCTATTCTATGTTCTCGAATGAGAAATACGATCAGTTTGGTTGTTTTTAATAATTAAAGTCATAGATAAATTGTCCTATTAATCCATTTGTCCTATGCCAGTCGATATTAGGGTGCCCATGGCTGAACAGGCGGAACACCCCCATGCTCTGGCGACAGTGGCAGTCATGGATGGCGACCGCCTTTCTATCGCCGGCGCCATGGGCAGTGACTGATAACGCGGCAGGCAATTCTTTCATGGCGCTGTGCTATCTTTTCAGCACAACAGGGGCCGACACGGCCCTTCTTGAGCCCTTGCCAGCCGAATGGAGTTGAAAAACAGTATAACCGCCCTTCCCACTTTCCAAAGGAAAGGCGGGCAGCCCCCCTTTAATGCCGGGCGATATACATCAATGCTGCCCGACAGAAAGCGGACCTAAACAAGTGGCCAGCGGCCCCGGCATTAGGACGGCGGAGAGGTTTTTGCGTCTTCAGGGTTCCATGGGGAAATGTCCAGAAATGCTGACGAAGCTAGAGATGCATCAAAAATCACTCTATTTCAACCATAAAAATTTCCAAATAGCATCAGAAATTGGACAGTCCAATGCAGGAACTTTCCAAAAATCACATCCAGACCCCACCGGCAAAAATGGCTTATCTCCTCGATTTTACTACATAAATAGAATGTCATGCTGGCATGTCGGATTGGGGAGGGGAACGATATGACCGTCTCCAATCGTTTCCGCTCCCTGCGCGAAAAATGGTGCCTTAGCCAGACAGATATGGCCAACCGAGCGGGTGTGACGCGCAACAGCTGGCAGCGTTACGAGAAAGGCGAACTGCCAAACGGGGAGACCTTGCTGCGGCTGGCGGAACTGGGCGGCAATGTGCAATGGCTGTTGACCGGCCAGGGGCCGATGCTGGTGGAGGCCGTCGCGCCCCCGGATGCCGCCAGCATCCCCGATAATGGGGATGCCAGGGCCGTGATGTCCTATCTGCAGGCGGAGAATGCGCGCCTGACTGTCGCCCTGTCCCAGGCGCAGGGCGCCCTGCTGGCGGAACGGGCCCGACGACAGCAGGGGTTGGCGGAGATGCGCCCCTTGTTGGCTGCCTGTGTCACAGCGGTGGATCACCTGAAACAGCAGCCGCATGTGCAGATGAATGCGCAGCAGACGGCCGATCTGATCGTGGGGATGCTCAATCAGATACAGCTGGCGCCCAGCGACAGTTTGGCGGTCCCGGACGTCACCCCAGCAGCCCCATAAATAAAACCCGGCCGGCATTGGGGGTGCCACCCAATGCCGGCCGGGCCGGTGCCGATTGTTGCCCCCTTTCCCGCTGGGGGAAAGGGGGGCGATATGATGATCAGGCGGCGCGGACACGCTGAATGAAGTTGATCACCTGCGCCCGAAGGGTTTCTGCTTCGCGTGACAGGCTGCCGGCGGCACCCAGCACGCTGCCGGCCGACTGGCTGGTTTCGTGGGAAGTCTGCTGCACGCCGGTGATATTGTCGGCGATTTCCTGGGTGCCGACGGCGGCCTGCTGCACATTGCGGGCGATTTCGCGGGTCGCTGCATCCTGTTCTTCCACCGCCGCTGCAATGGCGGTGGCGATCTGGTTGATCTCCGCGATGGTGCGGGTAATTTCCAGCGTCGCGGTCACGGCATTGTTGGTGGCCTGCTGGATGCTGTTGATGCGGGCGGAGATATCCTCCGTCGCTTTCGCCGTCTGGCTGGCCAAGCTCTTCACTTCCGACGCCACCACGGCAAAGCCCTTGCCGGCATCGCCGGCGCGGGCGGCCTCAATCGTGGCATTCAGGGCCAGCAGGTTGGTCTGGCTGGCAATCTCGGCGATCAGCTTCACCACGGCGCCGATGGCGTCGGCCTCAGCCGCCAGATTCTGGATGGTCTGGTTGGTACCCTGGGCCCGCTCGGCCGCCGTGCGGGCGATGCTGGCAGAGGTGCCGACCTGGCGGGTGATCTCCCCGATGGAGCTGGTCATTTCCTCCGCGGAGGCGGCGACCGTCTGCACATTGGCGGAGGTCTGTTCGGTAGCGGCCGACACGATGCTGGTCTGGCTGCGGGCCTGTTCGGCCCCGGCGGCCAACGACTGGGCATTGGCGTTCAGCTCGGTCGCGGCAGAGGCCACCAGGGAGACGACACTCATCACGCTGGATTCGAAATTATCCGCCAGGGTCAGCATGGCACTGCGGCGTTCTTCTTCCGCCCGCAGCTCGGCGCGCTTGGCCTCTTCTTCCAGTTCACGGGCGCGGATGGCATTGTTCCTGAACGTTTCCAGACCGGCAGCCAGCTGGCCGATTTCGTCACCCCGCCCAAGGCCCGGCACAATGATGGTCAGATTGCCACCCGCCACCTCTGCCACGGCCCCCGTCAGCTTGCCGATGGGGCCGGAAATGGTGAAGCGGGCGATGTAAAGGGCCAGACCGCCGAACAGCAGCAGACCCAGTGCCGACAGTGACAGGATAAGGTTGCGGGCGAAAATAGAGTCTGCCGTAAGCTGGTCGGAATTTTCGTTCATATTCTTACGAACCAGATCGGTCAGCTTGACATTATTATCCCGCAAAGCATCAAGCTTGGGATCGAATTTTGCATTTAAAATAGACAGGGCTTCTTCATTCTTGTTGGCCAATGCCAAAGGCTTGATCTGATCGTAATCGCGCATCAAGTCCTCAAACCGACCCCGCAACTGTGCAATTTCATCGGCATGTTCGGGTATAATTTTGGCGACACTCTCATAAGCCGTCAGCACAGCGTCACGGTTGCGACTGACGTTCTCGATCGCTGCCTGCATCCGGGCATCGTCTGACTGGGCAATAAGCTTGTAGGTCTGGCGACCAACGGCGGTGATGGCGCGGTTGGCGCGGGCCAGTTCAATCGTGGCCGTGACGTCGCCGGCCAACAGGTCACTGTAAGCATCATCGACCTTCGTCAGCCGCTGGCTGGCGAAGAGAGAGACAAACAGTGTCAGCAGTCCCAGCAAAATGATGACGCCGAGAATGCGGGCAGAGATACTGAAGCGAGAGAGGTTCATCACGGCACCCGGACAGGAGGTGGATAAATCCCGAGCAGGATTAGGCGCATTCCTTCAATAGTCATGGACGAAACAGATTACATATACGTCGGTATAGGAAATTATCGCTTTGATTGCGCTAACATTCATCTGGGATCAGTAAGTTTTCTGGCAAATATAATAATCCCCCGCCCCATCATTATTTTATTTCAATCATGTTGAAATTTCCCGTCCCTTCAACACGGTCCGCCCACCCCCGTGTGCCCCATCACAGCCGGCCTGGGCTGCCGGCCTTATGCTGATGGTTCATTATTGAGCCGGATGCCGCCGCTATGAATGCCATCCCCTTTTCCGTGCTGGACCTGTCGCCCGTACCGCGCGGGGCCGATATCGCCCAGGCGCTGCGCAACAGCGCCGATCTGGCCCGCCATGCCGAGGCGCTGGGGTACCGGCGCTATTGGCTGGCCGAACATCATGCCATGCCGGGCATCGCCAGTGCCGCCACCGCGGTGGTGATCGGCCATGTCGCCGCTGCGACCAGCCGCATCCGGGTGGGGGCGGGCGGCATCATGCTGCCCAACCATGCGCCGCTGCAGGTGGCCGAACAGTTCGGCACGCTGGAAGCGCTGTTCCCCGGCCGGATCGATCTGGGGCTGGGCCGCGCACCGGGCACCGATGGGGCGACGGCGGCCGCCCTGCGCCGCACCCTGGCCGGGTCGGGCGACAGTTTTCCGCGCGATGTCGTGGAACTGCTGGGATATTTCGGCCCGGTGGATGCGCTGGCGCGGGTGCGCGCCGTACCGGGGGAAGGGATGGATATCCCGGTCTGGATTCTGGGATCATCCCTGTTCGGGGCGGAACTGGCGGCGGAACTGGGCCTGCCCTACGGTTTCGCCTCCCATTTCGCGCCGGATTATGTGGTGGAGGCACTGGAGCTGTACCGGTCACGCTTCCGCCCGTCGGCCCGACTGGCCAAGCCCCATGCCATGGTGGGGCTGAATGTCTATGCCGCCGATGATGATGAAACGGCGCGGCTGCTGTTCACCTCCATCCAGCAGCAGTTCCTGGCCCTGCGCCGGGGCAACCCCGGCCTGCTGCCACCGCCCGATGCGAATGTGGAAGCCGGCATGGCCCCGCATGAGCTGGCGGGCATCCGCCGCGCCCTGGGCTTTGGTGCGGTGGGCGGGCCGGAAACGCTGCGCGACCGGCTGACCGCCCTGCTGGCCCTGACCCGGCCGGATGAGGTCATCGTCGCTGCCCAGATCTACGACCATCAGGCCCGCATCCGGTCATATGAAATCCTGGCCGGGGTGCTGCGGGAGATGGGGCTGATGCCGGTCGGTGGACAGTAAAATTCCGCCTTGAATTTTATTAACAGACTGGAAAAGAAGTGAAAACTCTTTGAGAGGCTCTTAAAGATACGATAGAAATTTTCCTCCAGAATATCGTCTGTTGTCGAGACGAACTCCAACCCCTTCTACCACTTAGATTCCAACCCATCGGGAAATCATAGCCCAAGGATTCTTCCAGCATTTGGGTATATAAAAAAGGGGGGCGGTGGCAATACTGCCCCCCTTTTTTTGGGCTTTTGTTATATCAACGGTCACCATTGATGACCGTTGGTAATGCTGCGACCGCCGCCGCGCCGCACGTGCTGCGTAGCCAAGCCAGCGGAGGCTGCGCGGCGATTAAGGGGCGCGAAAGCGTGACCATCGGCCATGATTTCGTGCCGCTGGTATTACTTGGCGGCAAAAGCGGCCTTCAGTGCGGCAGCGCCCTGGGCAATGGCGGCCTTGGCGGCGGGCGTATTGGCCAGCCCGTTCAGCATCACGAAATCATGAATGGTGCCGTTGTAACGGGTGCTCATCACCGACACGCCGGCCTGGGTCAGCTTGCGGCCATAGGCTTCGCCCTCTTCCCGCAGCAGGTCATTTTCCGCCACCAGGATGGTGGCCGGGGGCAGGCCGCGCAGCTGTTCCACATCCGCTTTCAAGGGGAAGGCGATGGGGCTGTTGCGCGTGTCGGCCGGGAAGGTGGCATCCAGGAAGTAATGCATGGCCTTTTCCGTCAACCACGGCCCTTCACCGAAGGCCTGATAGGAGGCATTGGCCGACACATCATCGGTCACCGGATAGAACAGCAGCTGGTGGCTGATCTTCGGGCCCTTGCGCTCCTTGGCCAGCAGGGTGATGGAGGCGGCCATGTTGCCGCCGGCACTGTCGCCCGCCACGGCCAGCCGGCTGCCATCCAGCCCCAGGGAGCGGGCGTGCTGCACCACATATTCCACCGCGGCATAGGCCTGTTCATTGATGGCGGGGAATTTCAGTTCCGGGGCCCGGTCGTAATCGACAAAGACGACGGCGGCTTGGGCGGCGGCGGACAATTCGCGGATCAGATGATCATGGGTGTTGCGGTCGCCCATCACCCAGCCGCCGCCGTGGAAATACATCACCACCGGCAGGTCACCCTTGGCCCCGGCGGGCCGCACGATCCGCACATTCACCTTGCCGGTGGGGCCGGCCGGGAAGCTGGTATCCTGCACAATGGTGGCGGCACTGGCCAGTTTCTGCGCCTGGGCGCCGGCCAGCACATTGCGGGCCTCTTCATAAGACAGGCTGTAGATCGGCCTGCCGCCCGATGCCGCGACGGCATCCACAAAGGCCTGGGTGCCGGCCTCCAGCACCGGGGCGGCGGCGGCCCCCGGCAGGCTGCTGCCCAACAGGGCGGCGGCGGAAAGGGCAATGGCGGCGACGGTGGAACGAAGCGTGTTCATGGGAAATCTCCCTTTGTCTCTGGCGCTGCGGCGCGGGTTGCACCGGCTGATGGGAGATTGGTAGCGCCAAATTAGATCGTGCACTATGTATTATATCGGCGCAGAGCCATGCGATAATAAGATAACGATTATATCGTGTGCTATTTATTATGGCGGGTTTGGGACTGCGCCCCCTGGCCGTTCACTCTCCGGGGCCGGGCCCCAACGGCTCGCGGCCGCGGGTGGCCTGGGGCAGCAGTTCGACAATGGTCAGGCCCAGCCGGCCATCCACCACCACCAGTTCGCCGCGCGCCACCATGCGGTCATTGACGAAGACATCGACCGGATCGCCCACCACGCGTTCCAGATCCACCACATCGCCCGGCCCCATGCGCAACAGCTGGCTGATGCGCAGGCGACGGCGGCCCAGGCGAACCGACACCTGTACCGGCACCGACATGACGGAGGAACGGTCGATATCGTCGCCGGACAACAGGTCATTCATGGGAGGACGGCTCCGGCACGGGGCAGGGGGCACCGCCCGGCGGGCGGCAGGGCTTGAACTATAGCGGTAATGGCCCCACCGGGCCAAGCCCGGAACGGAAAAGGCCCGGCCCCGCATCACGCGGGGGCCGGGCCTTGCTCGGGCGGGTGGATTCCGGAAGGGGCCGAAATCAAGCCGCCTTATCAGCGGGCCGTGCTGGTGGCGGTGCTGGTGCTGGTGGCGGGCGGGGTGCTGCCGTTCGGTTCATCATCATTCCCACCAGAGGCGGCGACGGCGATGATGCCGGCAGCCGCAACGGCCCCGACAACGGCGGCGGTGGTCAGGGTGCCGCTGGCGACACCGGCGGCACCGGCCCCGGCGGCACTGCCAGTGGCCTGGGCCCCTTCCGCGGCGGCCGGCGTGGAGTTGCTCTGCGCCAGCGCCGGCAAGGCACTGCCGGCGGCGAGAAGGACCGCGAGCGCGGCGGCGATGGAACGACGCATCTGCTTTTCCCTATATTCTGTGGAACGCCGCCAAAATGACGGACGCATGGGGTTCGAGCCGAAACCCTGCCACAAACAAACGCCGGGAAGCTGTGATCGGACGGGGACATGCCCGTCTTTTACTGAGTAGCCCAAAGGGGTTAGGGTGCTGCTGCGGGGCTGGATCGGCCCGTGATGGCACCCTGGATGGCGGGATGCCACAGGCCGATATTGCCGCCGGTCCCGGCGGCGATGTTCAGGCCGACCACCCGCCAGACGCCGCCTTCCTGCTGCAGCACCGGCCCGCCGCTGGTGCCCCGGCTGGCCGAACAGCCATGGATCAGCAGCCGGCCGGCATCGGTTTCCTGCAGGTTCCGCAGCGGGCAATCGCGGTCCACCATCAACAGATGCGTGCGGTCCTGGCTGAAACCGGCCACCGCCACCATCTGCCCCGCCATCGGTGCCGTACCCTGCCAGGGCAGCGGCCGCACGCCAGCATCGCCGGACAGGCGCAGCAAGGCCCAGTCGCGCCCCAGGCTGGCCCCTGGTTTGGTACCGTCATAGCCGGCCCCCACCTGCAGCGATTCCACTGTCAGATGGGTGCGATACTCCCCCAGCGCATAGCCGAACAGCACATGCAGGGAAACCGGCTGCAACAGCTGGCGGGTGCGGTGATTATAAAGGCAATGCGCCGCCGTCAGCACCAGCCGGGGCGCCACCAGGGTGCCGGTGCAGCGGCTGCCGATATTGGTCTGCACCCGCGCCACGGCATCCCAGGGCGGGCTGTTGATATCAACAATGCGCCGCGCATCATCCGCCGCCACGCCGGGGGCCCGCAGCGGCGGCGCATCGCCCACCCCCGCCAGGGCGGGAAAGGGGCTGAACAGCAGCAGCGCTGCCAGGACAACCGAACCCGGAAAGCAGCGACGCCGCCCGCCGCCTCTCAAAGCCGGTGGTCGGGACCACCCGGATCGCCGGTCAGCATCATCCAGATGGCGTAATAGAAAATGCCGGCGAACGGCAGGCCGATCAGCAGCCCGAGGGCCATGTAAATCACGTACATCGCAAACATTATCCATAGATCGAACCCCGCTGGTGGTCCGGCATCGGGGGGACGGTTTGCCGTTCCAGTAACCCCGCCGCACCAGCGGTCGAACAAGCATGATGGGGCGACACCTGCCTTCGGCACCCGGACATCACGTTCCACGTCTTTATAATGATGTTCCTGGCGCACCACCAGTCGGCCCTGATGCCGCACCCCCATGCGTTGGCGAGGCGTACCATCGTGTGCTGCCCGCAATTGTCACACCCCCGATCCCCCGGCACCCTTGTTGCGCCGCAGGGATGGGGTTGTTAAGAGAGAGGTAGATCATTCCGGCACCGCCCGTCACCGGGACCGGTGCCGGCATCGGAGGGGCTGGGGCCAAACCGGCAGGGGAGCCATGGCGGATCATCACGGGCGATCACAGGATATGCGCGACATGGCGGGGGCTGCTGCGGCGGAACCGCCGCCGGTCGCCGGCCCGCGCCATGTCGGCGAATGGCTGCGCCAGCAACGCGAGGCGCTGGGCTATGGGTTGCCGGAGCTGGCGGCGGGCCTGCGCATCCGCCAGCATTACCTGGAAGCGATTGAAGAGGGGCGCTGGGGCGACCTGCCCGGTCAGGCCTATACGGTGGGCTTCCTGCGCACCTATGCCCAGACGGTGGGGCTGGATGCCGGCGCCGTTTTGCAGCGTTTCAAGCAGGACTCGGCCGGCCAGGATCAGGCCCAGGAACTCTATTTCCCCGAACCGGTGAATGAAAACCGTGTGCCGGGCGGGGCGGTGATGCTGATTGCGGCCCTGTTGGGCCTGCTGGTCTATGGGGGCTGGTATGCGCTGTCGGCGTCCGACCGGTCGGTGGGCGATCTGGTGCCGGAACTGCCGGAACGTCTGTCCAAGCTGATTTATGGGGAGCAATTGCCCACCCCGCCGCCGCCCACACCCACCACCACGCAGATGAGCGCGGGGCAGGTGGAAGCGCTGGTCGGCGCCTCCAGCCCCACCGCGCCTGAAATCGGGGCCAGCGGTGCGGCACCCGGCGCGGCCCTGCCGCCGGCCAACCCGGCCGGTACCGCCGCTGATGCCGGGATGCCCGCCACCGACACCAGCCCCGCCGGCCCGATGGGCGAGGAGGAGAGCGAGGTGCCGCAGCTGCCCGATCTGGGCCAGGGCATGACGCCGCCGCCGCCAACCGATCCGGCCGTGCCGGAATCGGAGCCGGTGGTCACCACCGATGCGGCCCCGCCCGCCGGGGCCACCCCGGCACCCAAACCGGCGGTCACCAGCGATGTGCCGCCCAGCGGCCGGGTCTATGGTCTGGCGGAAGGCACTGCGCGCGTTACCATCCGCGCGCTGGAAGACAGCTGGATTGAGGTGAAGGACGGCAAGGGCACGCTCTGGGCCTCGCGCGTGCTGCGCCGCGGTGACCTGTTCCGCGCGCCCGACGTGCCGGGGCTGATCTTGAATACCGGCAATGCCGGCGGGCTGCTGGTCACGCTGGACGGGCGCGATCTGGCCCCGCTGGGCGCCAAGTCGCAGGTGATGCGCGGGGTGCCCCTTACGCCCGACGCGTTGACCGGGCGCTGAACGGCAACGCGGCGGAAGCCTGTTGGAAAAGGGGCGGACCGGGCATACCGGTGCCGCCCCTTGTTTTTGCCCGGCCGATGGCCGATTTTCAGCAGCAACAGTTCCCTTCATGAAGCCACGGCCCGGACGCCCATCGCCATGACCGCCGATCACAGCCACCACCGCCCCTGGCGCCAGATTCTGCGCCGCAAGTCCCGCCTGATCCATGTCGGGTCGGTGCCGGTGGGTGGCGATTCGCCCATCACTGTGCAGACCATGACCAACACGGTCACCGCCGATGCCAAGGCCACGATCGAACAGATCCGCCGGGCGGAGGAGGCCGGGGCCGATATTGTCCGCGTCTCCTGCCCGGATGAGGAAAGCACGGCGGCGCTGAAGGAAATTGTCGCCGCCGCCCGCGTGCCCATCGTGGCCGACATCCATTTCCATTACCGTCGCGCGATCGAGGCGGCAGAGGCAGGTGCGGCCTGCCTGCGCATCAATCCCGGTAATATTGGCAGCCCGGAGCGGGTGCGGGAGGTTGTTGCCGCCGCCAAGGACCATGGCTGTTCCATGCGCATCGGCGTCAATGCCGGCAGCCTGGAGCGGGAATTGCTGGAACGCTATGGGGAGCCCTGCCCCGACGCGCTGGTGGAAAGTGCCCTGACCCACGCGAAAATCCTGGAAGACCATGATTTCCGCGAATTCAAGATTTCGGTGAAGGCGTCAGACGTCTTCATGGCCGTTGCCGCCTATCAGGGGCTGGCCGATGCCTGTGACTACCCGCTGCATATCGGCATCACGGAGGCCGGGGGCCTGCGCGCCGGTACGGTGAAAAGCTCCATCGGGCTGGGCATGTTGCTCTGGTCCGGCATCGGCGACACGATCCGCGTCTCGCTCTCCGCCGATCCGGTGGAAGAGGTGAAGGTAGGCTACGAGATGCTGAAAAGCCTGGGCCTGCGCCGCCGGGGTGTGACCGTCATTTCCTGCCCGTCCTGTGCGCGCCAGCAGTTCGACGTGATCAAGACGGTGGAGGTGCTGGAGGAACGGCTGTCCCACATCACCACGCCGCTGACCGTTTCCGTCATCGGATGCGTGGTGAATGGGCCGGGGGAGGCCACCATGACCGATATCGGCCTGACCGGTGGCGGCAAGAACACCCATCAGATCTATCTGGGCGGCGTGTCGGCGCACCGGCTGAAGGACCAGGGCATTGTCGACCATCTGGTCGGGCTGGTCGAAGCCAAGGTCGCGGAGATCGAAGCCGCCAACAAGGCGGCGGAATAATACCAATGGTCATAATTTATGACCATTGGTACGGCGGCGACTGCCGCCGCGCCGCACGTGCGGCGTAGCCAAGCCAGCGGATGCTGGCGCCGGCGATTGAGGGGCACGAAAGCGTGACCATCGGTCATGATTTCGTGCCGATGGTATAAAGCGGGTTCATTGGCGACGGAGGCGGCTTTGCGCAATGGGTGGGCCCTGGCCCTGGCTGGTTTCCTGCTGTTGGCGGTACCGGGTGCTCTGGCCGCCGATCCCCCCAAACCGCAAAGCCTGCGCACGCCGGGCAAGGGCGCGCCCGATCCCATCGGCAGCTATGCCAATGGCTGCATCCGGGGGGCGGTGGAATTGCCCGCGGAAGGGGCGGGATATCAGGTGATGAACCTGTCCCGCCGCCGCAACTGGGGCCACCCGGACCTGCTGGCCTATCTGCATGATCTGGCGGGCAAGGCCAGTGCGGAAAAACTGGGCCGGCTGGCCATCGGCGATCTGGGTATGGTGCGCGGCGGGCGGATGCCCACCGGCCATGCCAGCCACCAGATGGGGCTGGATGCCGATATCTGGTTTGTGCTGGACCTCCCCCCGCTGCCCCCGCCGGAACGGGAGCGGGAGGATTTCGCCAGCATGGTGGATGCCAAGGCCCAGCGGGTGGACCCGGCCCGTTTCGGCCCGGCCCAGGCCAGATTGCTGCAACTGGCGGCCGAAGATACCCGCGTGTCGCGCATCTTCGTCAATCCGGCCATCAAGCTGGCTCTTTGCCAGCAGACGGCCGGCGACCGGGCCTGGCTGGCCAAGCTGCGCCCCTGGTTCGGCCATGCGGCGCATTTCCATGTCCGCCTGTCCTGCCCCGCCGGGGCCGGCCAGTGCGAGGGGCAGGAACCGCCGCCACCCGGCGATGGCTGCGGGGCGGAACTGATGAGCTGGTTTGAACCACCCCCGCCCAGCCCCAAGCCGCCGTCCCCGCCCAAGGCCCCGCCACCACCGCCCGCCGCCTGTCTGGCGCTTTACGCGGAACCTTGAGCCCATGAGCCATGGATCATGGCACTTAGGATAACACCCCCCGTGCCACGATCCGCCCCACCTCCGCCAGCACGGCGTTGCGGCCTTTGCCGTCCAGGTCGGGCTGGCGGTAATAGCTGGTGATCAGCAGCGGGGCGGTGGCGCCCTTGGGCCAGATGATGGCAATGTCGTTGGCGGCATCATCCCACGCCCCCGTCTTGTCCCCCACCTTCCACCCCGCCGGCAACCCGGCGCGCAGGCGGGTGTCGCCAGTCGTATTGGCGATCAGCCAATCGGTCAGTTGCGTGCGCGACGGGGCCGACAGGGCGTTACCCAGCAAGATGATGCGCATCAGGCCCAGCATGGAAACCGGCGTGGTGGTATCCCGCAATTCCCCGCCCGGCACCAGATTGGCCGTTGGTTCCGGCCGGTCACAACGGGTAATCGTGTCACCCAATTGGCGCAGCCAGGCCGTCAGCGCCCCTGGCCCGCCCGTCGCCTCCAGCAGGATATTGGCCCCGCTATTGTCGCTCTGCGTGATGATGCCATGGCAGAGGGCGGCAATATCCATGTTGCCACCGGCATGGGGCGTCGTGGCCGGCGACCAATCCAGCAGCTTTTCCTTGGGGGGCACGGGCAGGGTACGGTCCAACCGTTCCTGACCCGCATCCACTAGGGCCAGCACATGGCCGGCCAGCAGGAATTTGAAGGTGCTGCACATGGCAAACCGCTCATCCCCGCGCCAATCCATGGCGCGGCCGCTGGCGGTATCCAGCACGGCCACGCCCAGCCGCCCCCCTCTGGCCTTCTCCAGCGCCTCTATATCCTTCCTCATGCCGATAAAGCCGGCGGCACTGCCCGTGCCGGCCTGGGCCATGCGGTAAACCAGCGGTGCCGCCAGGCTGGCCGCACCCAACAAACCAATATATGTCAATAGATTACGCCGTTCCATCGCTGATATCCCCATCGATTGACTGGCCACAGGGTAGGCATCTGGCGGCCTTACGACAAACTGTGTAAAATCGGCAAAGCCATTAAAAAAATTAGGGCATAGCACCATGACCCGCCCGCATCTGCCGCTGAACGCGCTGCGCGCGTTTGAGGCATCGGCCCGGCATCTTTCTTTCACCAAGGCCGCCATCGAACTCTGCGTCACCCAGGCCGCCGTCAGCCATCAGGTGAAGGGGCTGGAAGCGCGGCTGGGCGCGAAGCTGTTCCGCCGCCTGCCACGCGGGCTGGTGCTGACGGATGAGGGCATTGCCCTGCTGCCGGGCGTGCGCGACAGTTTCGACCGTATCGGCCGCCTGCTGCATCGGTTTGAGGTGGGGCGGGTGACAGAGGTGCTGTCGGTGGGCGTGGTGGGTACCTTTGCCGTCGGCTGGCTGCTGCCCAGGCTGGCCGATTTCCGCGAACGCCACCCCTTCATCGATCTGCGCATCATGACCAATAATAACCGGGTCGATGTCGCCGCCGAGGGGCTGGATGCCGCCATCCGCTTCGGTGATGGCGCCTGGCACGGGATGGAGGCGCTGAGCCTGTTTGAAGCACCGATGAGCCCGCTTTGCCCGCCGGCCGTCGCCGCCCGCCTGCGCCAGCCGGCCGATCTGGCAGGCGAAGTGCTGTTGCGATCCTACCGCGCCGATGAATGGCCGCACTGGTTCGCGGCAGCGGGGTGTGACGGTCCGGCGGTGCGGGGCCCCATCTTTGACAGTTCCTGGCTGATGGTGGAGGCGGCCTTGCAGGGCCATGGCGTCGCCCTGGCCCCGGTGATGATGTTTGCGCGTGAAATGGAGGCCGGGCGGCTGGTGCAGCCCTTCGCCACCAGCACGGTGAATGGGCGCTACTGGCTGACCTGGCTGAAATCCCGCCCGGCCAGCCCGGCCCTGTCCGCCTTCGCCGACTGGCTGGGTGATGCCCGCCCCGGTGACTGACCGGGGCGGGCATCACCATACTGATTGTCCGCTTCTTCACCATCCATGCAATAGAGCGGATCGCGGAAAAGCGGAATCGCTTTGGAGCGTGAATCCGCTCGCTGAACAAGGACTTGGAGCCGGGTGCGTTTCCGTTTAAACGCACCCGGCTCTAGTACTACAGTTGCGGTTATTGATTTATCGTGATTCCCTGTGCCTTCGGGATATGGAGGTTGAGGCATGGGAGTATCGGATTGGTCTGGGACG
>NZ_FZOI01000001.1 GCF_900188385.1 Azospirillum sp. RU38E | reverse complement strand
GCTCCCATTGTCCGTCGCTCAAAACTGATCGATCCAAGGCTATCCTCCATTTGGTAGTCTTGAATCAGAATTTCAGCGGCGGGGGAATCCCCAATATTATGCCGAATGTCAACAGACCCTAACATTCTCACACCGTCACCCCGGCGAAGGCCGGGGGCCAGTTTCGTAGAGCAAAGCGCTTGTGATCCTGGACCCCGGCCTTCGCCGGGGTGACGGCGATAGAGCGTTGGAATCATTTCGCCCTAAATAGCGGCTTACACCAGAGAAGCCGCTCGTCTGCCCGATAGAACCGCCCCTTCAATAGTGGCAGGCAGGCCGGTATCGGTCCAATCCCCTGCCAACAGCAGATTGCCCAGCCCCGGCACAAGCGCACCGGGCCGCCGCGTTGCGTTGGCCGGCGTGGCGGCGAAACCGGCGCGACGTTCCTTGATGATGCGGCAAGGCGGGCAGGGGGCGTTGGGGGGCTGTAACAGGCGGGCAATATCCGCCCAGAGAATTTCCCTCAGTTCGTCAGACGGTTGGTCCATCCACCGGTCGGCGGCGCTGACCGTGACCGACAGCACATCGCCCCGCCGGAACAGCCATTCTGCCACCCCACCGACCAGCCCGATGAAGGGCGGGAGTGACGGTACCGGCGCAGGCAGGCGGAAATGGGCGTTCAGGATGGCGCCATGGTCCAGCGGCAACGTCAGACCCGGCAGCAGTTCCGCCGCAACAGGGGCCGGCAGGGCCAGCACCACGCGATCCTGCGGCCCCAGGCCCAGGGGCCCGGCGCTGAAATCCAATGCCGTTACACGCCCGTCCTGAATCGTCAAACCCCGCAGACGATGCCCAAAATGGATGGGCACGTCCCGCGCCCTTAACCAGGCCAGCGCCGGGTCAATGAAGGCGCCTGACAGCCCCGATGGGCCGGCAATATAGGGGCGACAGGCCGCCGGCCCTTTCAACAGGGTGCGGCGGAAAACGGACCAGAGCAGAGCGGCGGAGGCGTCGGCCGGTGCGGTGTTGAGGATGGCGATGGTCAGCGGCTGCCAGAGGCGCTGGCCAATAGGGCTGTCCGTCGCCAGCACATCGGCCACCCGCGCCTGCCGCCCATGGAGCGGCAGGGCCAGCGGGCGCAGATAATCCCACCAGCGTGTGCCGGGCACCCGGCGGGCGGGATCGAATATCCAGCCGGGACCATGGCCGGGGCGCAGCACCCAGCCTTCCCCGCTGGCCAGATCATGGAAGGGCAGTTCCACCCTGTGCGGGCTTTCCAGCGCCGCCCGTCCGCCGATCCGGTCCAGATAGGTCAGGGCATGGTGATTGGCCCCCAGCAGCAGATGGTTGCCATTATCGATCAAACGATCCAGCAGCGGATCATGAAAGGACCGGCAGCGCCCGCCGGCCTGCAGGGCGGCCTCATGCAGCGTGACCGCCCGCCCGGCCGCCGCCAATTCCACAGCGCAGGCTAGACCGGCCAGACCGGCGCCGATAATATGGGTGACAGGCTGGGACAAGGGGATGATCAGGGGCGCGGCGGCCGGCCGATAATGCTGCCCGCTGCAATGCGGATTTTCTCCAGCTTGCTGAGCTTGGGCCGGCGCAGCAGGGCCGCCGGGCTCCACCCCCGTTGCCGCAGCCGGCGCAGGATGCGGTAATAAAGCCGGATCATGGCGATGGCCGGACGCAGGGGCCGCACATCCCCCTTCAACAGGGTGGCGGCCCGGCGGAACGCATCCTCCGTCCGCAGTGCCAGCGCCTCGCAGGCGGCGGGAAAGGCCGGGTGGCCCAGCACCGCCTGTGGGTCCCGCCGGGCCATGGCCGGATCAATCCCCACCTGAAGCAGAATGTCGGCGGGCATGTAGCAGCGGCCGATGGCGGCATCTTCCGCCAGATCGCGCAGGATATTGGTCAGTTGCAGACTATGACCCACGGCAACGGCAAAGGCATCCGCCTCCGCATCGCTGCGCCCGAACACCCGCACGCAGAGCAGACCGACGGCACCGGCCACGCGGCGGCAATAAAGCTCCAGCACGGCCGGTTCGGGCGCCCGCACCGGCCCGTCAATATCCATCATCATGCCGTCAACGACGGCCTGCAGCTCCGCCTGGGGCAGCTTGTAGCGGTCGATGGCGGCGGCCAGATCGCGCAACGGCCCGTTGCGCTCTGTCTCCGCCGTGGCGGGGCTGTAGAGCGCATCGACGCGGCGGCGCCATTCTGCCACCGCCACGCGCTTGGCCTCTGCCGTGCCGGGGCCATCGGCAATATCATCCACGGCACGGCAAAAACCATAAATGGCAAACATGGCCTGCCGCTTGTCCGGTGCCAGGAAGCGCAGCGGCCAATAGAAGGTGGAGTTCTCCCCCGCCTGTTTGGACAAAGACGGGCAGGGGCCGCGCCGGGCCGGGCGGTGGGCGATGCCGCGCGCCACCCCCTTCACCACGGCCCCTAGCCGGGCAAAGCTGCCCAACTGCACCCGTGCTGCCAACGGATCGTTCTGGCGCAGCCGGCGCGACAGGCTTTGCGCCAGGGAGACGATCACCGCCGCCTCCAGCCGCAGGCCGGTATTGATGATGTGGCAGGGCAGCGTTTCCGCCCGCACCAGCAATTCATCCACCCGGTCCAGCACGCGGTTGATCACCTGCCGCACGGCGGGCGTGGCCTGCCGTTCCACCAGCTGTTCGGCACTGCCCCCCGCCTCATCAAACCAGTTGAGCGGCATGTAGCAGCGGCCAATATCCACCCAATCGGACCGGCAATCCTGAACATGATTCAATATCTGCAAGGCGGTGCAGAGCGCATCGGCAGCCGGGGCGGCGGCCATGCTTTCGCCATGCAGTTCCAGCAGGAAGCGGCCGACCGGGTTGGCGGAATAGCGGCAATAAAGCAGCAGATCATCCCATTGCCGGCAATGGCTGCCCAGGGCATCCCGCCGGAAGGCTTGCAACAATTGGCGGGCGTGCAGGCCGGATACACCGGTCGCCGCCTGGCTGGCCTTCAATTGCAGGGCCGGGGCCAACCAGGGCTGATTGCCAACCCCACTGACCAGCGCCCGTTCCAGTGCGTCCAATTGGGCAATGCGCATGTCCGGTTCGGCCAGCGGATCATCGGCAATATCATCAGCCAGCCGGGCAAAGGCATAGAAGGCCATGACATGCGGCCGCAGCGGGGCCGGAATCAAGCGGGAAGCAACGGGGAAGTTCTCCCCTGCCGCTGATTTGCGCAGGCTCGGGCCACCGGAGGGTATCCCCGGTTGGGCGGCAGGATGGGCGGTGCGGAAATCAGCCATGGGTGCTGCTCGCGGAGGACGGTCGGCACTACTCTGCCAGATCATGGGACGGGGGAGAAGCCACCTCAGCGCCTTAAGTTCCCCTGTGGCGAAAAGCCATAAAAAAGCCCCGACCGGTTAACACGGTCGGGGCTTGCTCAACCTTTTGGGTTAAGACTTTAAGGATGACCTTAGATCACCGCGCCGGCCTTGATCTTGGCCAGACGGGCATTCACGGCATCCCAATTCACCACGTTCCACCAGGCGGCCAAATAGTCTGCGCGGCGGTTCTGGTACTTCAGGTAATAGGCGTGTTCCCACACGTCGTTACCGAACAGCACCGGGGTGCGGTTGAACAGCGGGGTGTCCTGGTTCGGCTGGGCCACGATGGCCAGCTTGCCGGCGGTGTCGGCGGTGACGAACACCCAGCCGGAACCGAACTGCTTGGTGCCGGCTTCGTTGAACTTCTTCTTGAAGTCCTCGAAGGAGCCGAAATCGCGGACGATGGCGGAACCAACCTCACCGGTCGCCTCGCCACCCCCATTCGGGCCCATGATGGACCAGAACATGGAATGGTTGGCGTGGCCGCCGCCATTGTTGCGCACGACGGTACGGATGCTTTCCGGCAGCTCGCCCAGGCGGGCCAGCAGGTCTTCCAGCGACAGGCCATGCAGCTGGCTGTGGTCAGCCAGGGCATTGTTCAGATTGGTGATATAGGTCTGGTGGTGCTTGCCATGATGCAGACCCATGGTCTGGGCATCGATGTGCGGCTCCAGCGCTGCGGTGTCGTAGCTGAGTTCCGGCAGGGTGAACGCCATGATGGACGGCTCCTGTGGCTGAATGTTGCACCGCCCCAATGATTGGAACGGCCTGACACGGGGTTGAGAGATACGACCGCGGTGACATATGGTCAACCCGCTGCGGTGGCAAAGGTTCAATCATCTCCACAGGATGAACGGACTCTAGGAAAGGGGCGCACCAGTGCCTATAAGCCATACTTCCAATCCCGTTCCGCCGCCGCCAGAGACCCCCGATATGGCCGAACCGATCCTGAGCGCGTGCGCCGACTCCGTGCGCCGCTACGACCATGACCGGTACCTGACCGCCCTGTTCGCCCCCGCCGACCGGCGCGAAGACCTGTTCGCGCTCTATGCCTTCAATCTGGAGGTCGCCAAGACGCGGGAGGTGGTGAGCGAGCCTATGTTGGGTCAGATCCGCCTGCAATGGTGGCGGGAAAGCATCGAGGGTGCCTATGAAGGCCAGCCCCGCCGGCATGAGGTGGTGGAGCCGCTGGCCGCCGCCATCATCCGCCATGGGCTGGACAGCGCCCTGTTCGACCGGCTGATCGACGGGCGCGAAGCCGATATGGATGATGAGGCGCCGGCCGATCTGGAATGCCTGATCAACTATGCCCAGGTCACCGGCGCCCCGGTGATGCAACTGGCGGCCCAGATACTGGGGGCGACCGATCCGGCTAGCCAGGAAGCGGCGCGGCTGGTCGGCACCGGCTGGGCCCTGACTGGCATCATCCGTGCCGTGCCTTTCCTGGCGCGCGGTCACCGGTCGCGCCTGCCGGCCAATCTGATGATCCAGCATGGCGTGACCGAACCGGCACTGTATGAGATGAAGCCGGAAGCGGGGCTGGCCAAGGTGGTGCAGGCGGTGGCCGACAGCGCCGCCGACCATCTGCGCCGCGCCCGCGCCCTGCGCGGGCAGGTGGCCAAGGCGGCCCTGCCGGCCCTGCTGCCGGCCAGGCTGGGCGACCATTATCTGGGGCGGATCGCCAAGCTGGGCCATGACCCGCTGCACCGCGACCTGCTGCGCCCACAGGTGGGGCGGCAGATCAGCTTGGCCTGGGCGGGGCTGCTAGGGCGCTATTAATCCCCCAACCGCCAATCCGCCGGGGCCGGCCGGCGGTCGCCGGCCATGAAACGGCCGCCATAGGGGGCAAGGCAGACATCCACCAGCGCCAGCACCTCCGACGGGTCTTGGTTGGCAAACAGCTCCCCAAAGGCATGTTCAAAGGTGGCGGCCAGCATCGGGTCCAGCCGCATCAAGGCTTTGGCCAGGCCCTTGCCGCTGCCCGTCCAGGCGCCAGCGGCGCGCACGGTGAAATCCGCCAGATCGATATAAAGCCGCGCCCCGATGGCCAATTGCTCAGCCGGGCTGCGCGGCTGGGCCAGATCGGCGGCAAGGTCGGAGATGGCATAACGGCGGGAGCGGTTTTCTTCCTCCGGCAATTCGGGCGGGCCGCCATCCAGCACGGCCTGGGCCTGCCGCTTCAATTCCTCAATCAGGCCGGGATCGCCCGCCACCGGCAGGCCATTGGCCACCATGCGGGCCAGCGAGGGCTTGCCCATCTGGCGATCCGCCTCCCAGAAATAGGCCAGCGTATCGGGATCGTGCAGGAACAGTTCCACCGTGATGCCCAGCCGTTCATGCGTCTCCCGCACGGCGCTGGGCAAATGGTGATAGACCAGCACGGCATCAATATCCGATCCCGGCCCGGCATTGCCCTTCGCGACGGAGCCGGCCAGAAAGGCGGCAATCACATCGGGCTGATCGGTCCATTCCCGCAGGATGGTGTCGGCGATTTCAATGGTGGGCGTGATGCTCATGCCGCGTTCCCTTGGGTGACGGCCAGCGCCAGGGTGAGGGCGCGTTCAACGGTGGCAAGGCGAACCGCGGTGCGGTCGCCGGGGAAGACATGGCGTTCCACCAGCACCTCACCGCCCCGCCGGGCGCGGGCGATATAGACCAGCCCCACCGGTTTTTCCACCGAACCGCCCCCCGGTCCGGCAATGCCGGTGACGGCCAGCGTAACGTCAGCCCGCGAATGGGCCAGTGCCCCCAGCGCCATGGCACGGGCCACCGGCTCACTGACAGCGCCATGATCAGCGATCAGAACCGCCGGCACGCCCAGCATCTCCGTCTTGGCCTCGTTGGTGTAGGTGACAAAGCCCCGGTCCACCACGGCGGATGATCCAGCCACGGCCGTCAGACAGCCGGCAATCAGCCCGCCGGTGCAGCTTTCCGCCGTGGCGATCCACAGGCCCGCCGCCTGATAGGCATCGCGGATATCATCGGCCAGCGTGGTCAGGTTTTCCGGGAACATCGGCCATACCCCTGTCAGGCGATCAATCCAGAACCAGCGGCAGGCGCACCGTGGCGGCGGCCTGGGCGGCGATGCCTTCCCGGCGACCGGTGAAGCCCAGCCCTTCCGTGGTCGTCGCCTTCACGCTGACACGGGAAGGATCGATGGCCAGAATCTCCGCGATCCGTTCCACCATGGCGGCCCGGTGCGGGCCGACCTTGGGCCGCTCACAGATCAGCGTGACATCGACATGGGCGATCACGCCAGCCTTTTCCGCCACCAGATCGGCGGCATGGCGCAGGAACTGGGCGCTGTCGGCCCCCTTCCAGCGCGGATCGGTGGGCGGGAAATGCTGGCCGATATCGCCGGCGCAGATGGCGCCCAGCAGGGCATCGGTCAGGGCATGAAGGCCGACATCGGCATCCGAATGCCCCTCCAGCCCCTGATCATGCGGGATTTTCAGACCGCAGAGCCAGACATGATCCCCATCATGAAACTTGTGGACATCAAAACCGGTGCCGGTGCGCACATCGCCCAGGCCCGCCAGATAAAGCCGCTCGGCGCGGGCCAGATCGTCCTTGGTGGTCACTTTCAGATTATCCGGATTGCTGGGGACAAGGGTGACGGACAGGCCGGCCTGTTCGGCCACGGCGGCATCGTCGGTCAGGTTCAGGCCGGCGGCACGGCGATGGGCGATCAGGATATCGGGAAACCGGAAGCCCTGCGGTGTCAGCGCCCGCCACAGGCCGGTGCGGTCCACCGTGCCAGCGCTGGCGACTTTCCCATTCCCCACCGCCGCCCCGCGTTTTAGCGTGTCGGCCAAGGGCGTGGCGGCAATCGCGCCCGGGGCCTGTTCCAATGCGGCGATCACCCCGGCGATGGCGGCCCCATCCACCAGCGGGCGGGCGGCATCATGGATCAGCACCAAATCGGGCGCATGGCCGGCCAGGGCCTCCAGCCCGTTCAGCACACTGTCCTGCCGGGTCGGCCCGCCGGTGATGGGCGGTGGCAGGTCCAACCCCGCCACCGCCTGTTCGTAAAGGTCGCTGAAGGCCGGATCGATGACGACGCGGACAGCGCTAATCTCCGGCCGGCGTAAAAACGCCTCCACCGTGCGGCGCAGCACGGGCTTGCCCGCCAGTGGCAGATATTGCTTGGGCAGATCGGCTCCGAAACGGGTGCCGCGTCCGGCGGCGACGATCAGGGCAACACAGCTTGGCATCGGGCGACCATGGCAATGGGTGGGATGGCGGAACCTAGCGCGCTTCGACGGCTTCGCCAACCCGTGCCGCACCGGCCGGTTTGCGTCACCGCAGCAGCGGACATGCGGCTGCGCAATATTGCAATTTTCAAACGATATGATAGCGTCTCGCCTAATTTTGATGCATCCGTGAAATATGCCTGCTTTTTAGGCAATTTTGTACCCATATCGGGGCAGTGCATCAAATCGGTGCAAAGGTATCAGCGATATGGCGAAGCGTCTCAACCCCATCCAGATTGGCCCCGTGCGCATTGAGGATCCGGTGATCCTGGCGCCGCTTTCCGGCGTCACCGACATGCCCTATCGCCGGCTGGTGAAACGCACCGGCGCCGGGCTGGTGGTGTCGGAGATGATTGCCAGCCAGGCGATGATCCGCGCCACCCGCGAAAGCCTGCTGAAAACGGAATGGAGCCTGGATGAGGCGCCGATTTCCATGCAGTTGGCCGGGTGTGAGCCGGATGTGATGGCCGAAGCCGCCAAGCTGAATGAGGATCGCGGCGCCCATATCATCGATATCAATTTCGGCTGCCCGGTGAAGAAGGTGGTCAACGGCTATGCCGGTTCCGCCCTGATGAAGGATGAGCCGCTGGCCGGCAAGATCATGGAGGCGACCGTGAAGGCCGTCACCGTGCCGGTGACGATGAAGATGCGCAAGGGCTGGGACGCCAATAATCTGAACGCCCCGCGTCTGGCGAAAATCGCCGAAGAGTGCGGCATTCAGATGCTGACCGTGCATGGCCGCACCCGTTGCCAGATGTATAACGGCACCGCCGACTGGAAATTCATCCGCGAGGTGAAGGAGGCGGTGAAGATCCCTGTGATCGCCAATGGCGATATCAACAGCTTTGACGATGCCGTGCGCTGCCTGGAGGAATCCGGGGCCGACGGCATCATGATCGGGCGCGGCACCTATGGTCGGCCCTGGTTCATCGCCCAGGTGATGCATTACTTGCGTACGGGCGAGATTCTGCCGGAACCGTCGCTGGCCGAGCAGATGCAGATCGTGCTGGAACATTATGAGGCGATCCTGGCCCATTACGGCATCGATGCCGGGCTGAAGATCGCCCGTAAACATGTCGCCTGGTATTCCAAGGGCCTGCCCGGTTCCGCCGATTACCGCAACGCCATCATGACGACGGAGAGCCCGGACGTGATGAAGCAGCATATTGCCGGTTTCTATAAGGCGAGCATGGACCGGGGCGTCATCGCGCGGGTGGCCGCCTGATGGCGCGCAGCCCGGTCTATCCCCGCCGCAATGGCAGCGATATTGATCCGACGGCCATTCTGGCTGCCCTGCCGGACCCGGTGATGGTGGTGGATGGCGATGGGCTGATCCGCTTCATCAATCTGGAAGCCCAGGAATTCTTTGATGTCAGCGCCACCCGCGTCATGGGTACGCCGCTGAGCGAGCTGATCCCGGAGGACAGCCCCGTCTTCAACCTGCTGGATCAGGCCCGCCTGACCCATTCAACGGTCTGCAAATACGGGATCAGTGTGGAGACCCAGCGTATCGGTCCGCACAGCGTGACCATGCAGGCGGCCCCCCTGGGCGATCCGCCCGATCAGGTGGTGCTGACCATCCATGAACGCTCCATTGCCCGGCGGATCGACAGTCAGCTGAACCATCGCGGGGCCGCCCGTTCCGTCGTCGCCATGGCGGCCATGCTGGCGCATGAGGTGAAGAACCCGCTGTCCGGCATCCGGGGGGCGGCCCAGTTGCTGGAAGAAAATGCCAACGAAGATGACCAGATACTGACCCGCCTGATCTGCGACGAGGCGGACCGCATCGTCGCGCTGGTGGACCGGATGGAGGTGTTTACCGATGGGCGTCCGCTGGAGCGCCAGGCGGTGAACATCCATGCCGTGCTGGAACATGTGCGCCGCATCGCCCAGACCGGCTTTGCCCGCCATATCCGCTTTATTGAGAAATATGATCCTTCCCTGCCGCCGGTGCTGGGCAACCGCGACCAGTTGGTCCAGGTCTTCCTTAATCTGGTGAAGAACGCGGCCGAGGCCTGCCCGGAACAGGGGGGGGAGATCATGCTCTCCACCGCCTATCAGCATGGGGTGCGGCTGGCCGTGGCGGGATCAGACAGCCGGATGCATCTGCCCCTGCTGGTCTGTGTGGCCGATAACGGCCCTGGCATCCCTGATGACCTGCGCGTCAACCTGTTCGATCCCTTCGTTACCACCAAGATGAATGGAACCGGCCTGGGTCTTGCATTGGTCGCCAAGATCATCGGTGACCATGGGGGGGTGATCGACTTTGAGAGCGTGCCGAAACGCACGATCTTCAAGGTTTCCCTCCCGGTCACCGGTGCTGGGGTTAACGGAGAGGGTGCCTAAAAAATGGGCGCAACCATTCTCGTTGCGGATGATGACCGGGCGATCCGGACCGTGCTGACACAGGCGCTGACCCGCCTGGGGCACGAAGTGAGAACGACAGGCAATGCCGCCACCTTGTGGCGGTGGGTGCAGGAAGGGGAAGGTGACCTGGTCATCACTGATGTGGTGATGCCGGATGAGAATGGGCTTGATCTGGTCCCGCGCATCAAGAAGCTGCGGCCGGAATTGCGCATCATTGTGATGAGCGCACAGAACACGCTGTTGACTGCGGTCAAGGCGGCGGAGCGTGGTGCCTTTGAATATCTACCCAAGCCCTTCGATCTGAAGGACTTGATGGCGATTGTGCAGAAGGCGCTGTCGGCCCCGTTACCGGCCAGCCAGCCCACCCCCGCGCCGCAGCCGGAAGAGGAGGAGGAGAGTCTTCCCCTGATTGGCCGTTCGCCGGCCATGCAGGAAATCTATCGTGTCCTGGCCCGGTTGATGGGCACGGACCTGACGGTGATGATCACGGGGGAATCCGGTACCGGCAAGGAACTGGTGGCGCGCGCGCTGCACGATTATGGCAAGCGGCGAGGCGGCCCGTTCGTCGCCATCAATATGGCGGCCATCCCGCGTGAGCTGATTGAATCCGAACTCTTCGGGCATGAGAAGGGGGCGTTTACCGGCGCCACCATGCGGTCCACCGGTCGGTTTGAGCAGGCCCAGGGCGGCACCCTGTTCCTGGATGAAATCGGCGATATGCCGCTGGAGGCGCAGACACGCCTGCTGCGCGTGCTGCAAGAAGGCGAATATACCACGGTTGGCGGGCGCACCCCGATCAAGACCGATGTGCGCATCGTGGCGGCCACCCACCGTGACCTGCGTACCCTGATCCGTCAGGGCCTGTTCCGGGAGGATTTGTTCTATCGCCTGAATGTCGTGCCGATCCGCCTGCCGCCTCTGCGCGAACGCACAGAGGATGTGCCGGCCCTGGTACGGCATTTCCTGAACCAGGCCGCACAGCAGGGCTTGCCGCACAAAAGCGTCGATAACGCTGCCATGGACCGGCTGAAACGCTATCGCTGGCCGGGCAATGTGCGTGAACTGGAAAATATGGTGCAGCGGCTGGCGGCACTCTATTCCCAGGAGATCATCAGCCTGGATGTCATCGATACCGAACTGGCGGAGACCAACCCGGCCGCCGCCCCCACACAGGAACCGGTGAATGAGGGCTTGAGTGCCGCTGTTGAACGGCATCTGCGGGAATATTTCGCGGCGCATAAGGACGGCATTCCGGCCGCCGGCCTTTATGACCGCATCCTGCGGGAGGTGGAACGGCCGTTGCTGTCCCTGTCGCTGACCGCGACCAGGGGCAATCAGATCAAGGCCGCCCATATGTTGGGGCTGAACCGCAATACCTTGCGCAAGAAGATCCGTGACCTGGATATCCAGGTGGTGCGGGGGTTGAAGTAAAAGCCGGATTGCCGGGGTACAGGGAACGTCCTGTGCGCCGGCAGTTTGGAGGGGGATCAGGGCTTGCCGATCAGTGCTATCGACAGCTGTTCACATTCACCCTGTCCAACCACATCTTGTGGCAGCTTTGTCACGTTGCGGGCTGGCGCATAGTGTAGCTTTCTGGTAACAGTTCTGCTTCGTGCAGATACCGTTCAGCCAAGGCAGACGCTTTGCTCCCTACCGGATTGTTTGACGTCATTCCCCTTACTTCGGTGCCGCATGATTGATGTGGCACCCGACGTGACGCCCCCGTCGCAAGGGCTGTGGCGGCGCATTTTCGGCTGGTCACGCGGGCGGCACCTGTCGGCCATTGCGGCGGTGGCGCTGACCATTGCCGCCATTGCCGCCGGTGCCGCCACCTATGCGGCACTGACCGAGACCTTGCCCGTCGGCAATGATCAGAACACCGTCACCCTGTTGCTGACGCTGGATGGCGTGCTGCTGCTGCTGTTGGGGGCGGTGGTGGCAAGGCGCATCGTGGCGCTGTGGGTGGAACGGCGGCGCGGCATGGCGGGCTCGCGCCTGCATATGCGACTGGTGGCCGTCTTCTCCATCCTGGCGGTGCTGCCGGCCATCATCATGGCTATCTTCTCCGCCTTGTTCTTCTATGTCGGCCTGCAAAGCTGGTTCAGCGACCGGGTGCGGCTGGTGGTGAATGAATCCCTGGCCGTGGCCGAGGGATATCTGAAGGAACACCAGCAGACCCTGTCGCGCGATGCGGAGGTGATGCGCAACGACATTGCCCGCCTGCCGCCCTCGATCTATTGGGATCCGCCGCGTTTCCGCCAGTTCTTCCAGATGCAGGCGCTGCAGCGCTCCGTGACGGAAGCGGTGATCTTTGACGGTACCGGCCGGGTGGACGCTGTGTTCGGCCTGGGGTTCGCCTTTGATTTCACCACGGTGAACACCAACGATCTGGAACGCGCCCGCAAGGGCGAGGTAGTGCTGATTGTCAGCGAAAGCGGCAACCGGGTGAATGCCATCATCCTGTTGGATGCCGATTTCGACCGTTTCCTGTTCGTGGGTCGCCCGGTGGAAAGCCGGGTGTTGGAACATATGGACACGACGCAGAGTGCGGTTCAGGAATATCGCCAGATGGAGGGCCAGCGCTTTGCGCTGCAGGCCCGGATGACGGTGATCTTCGTCGGCATTGCCGTGCTGCTGCTGCTTTCCGCCATCTGGATGGGGTTGAACTTTGCAACATATCTGGTGGCCCCCATCGGTGCCCTGATCGCCGCCGCCGACCGTATCCGCGCCGGCGATCTGACAGCGCGCGTGCCCGATACCGGGCTGGAGCCAGAGGATGAGCTGGCTTCCCTCTCCCGCGCCTTCAACCGCATGACCAGCCAGTTGGAAAGCCAGCGCGGCGAGCTGGTGGAGGCAAACAAGCAACTGGACCTGCGCCGCCGCTTCACCGAGGCCGTGCTGGCCGGTGTCTCGGCGGGTGTGCTGGGGCTGGACCATCAGGGCCGCATCAACCTGCCCAACCTGTCGGCGGCGCAATTGCTGGGCGTCGGGGATCCGGCCAGCCTGATCGACCATGACCTGCTGGAAGTGGTGCCGGAAATGGCCGAACTGATGGCCAGCATCCGCCGCCGCGCCGGCCGGCAGGTGGAAGGGCAGGTACAGATCCGCCGCAATGGCCAGATGCGCACCTTGCTGGTGCGGCTGGCGGCAGAGATCGTGGCCGGGGAGGTGAAGGGCTATGTCGTCACCTTTGATGATGTGTCCGAACTATTGTCCGCCCAGCGCAAGGCGGCCTGGGCCGATGTGGCCCGCCGCATTGCGCATGAGATCAAGAACCCGCTGACGCCCATTCAGCTTTCGGCGGAGCGGCTGCGCCGCAAATATCTGAAGGAAATCACCAGCGACCCCGATACGTTCCGCACCATGACGGACACCATTGTCCGCCATGTCGATGATATTGGCCGCATGGTGGATGAGTTTTCTGCCTTCGCCCGGATGCCGCAGCCGGTGATGAAGCCGACCGCGATGCAGGATCTCTGCCGGCAAGCGGTGGTGCTGCAGGGCTCCGCCTATCCGGCGATCCGCTTCCAGGCAGCCTTGCCGGAGGCGCCGCTGCTGCTGACCTGTGACAGCCGGCAGGTTGGTCAGGCCCTGACCAACCTGCTGAAAAATGCCGGTGAATCCATCGAAGGCCGGATTGAGGAAACACCAGCCGGCACCGATGCACTGCCCGGTGAAATCACCCTGCGCCTGACGGTGGAGGATGAACGGGTGTTGCTGGCGGTGGAAGATAATGGCAAGGGCCTGCCGGTCACGGAGGAACGTGACCGGCTGACCGAGCCCTATGTGACCACGCGGGCCAAGGGCACCGGCCTTGGCTTGGCGATTGTGAAGAAGATCATGGAAGATCACGGCGGTGCGCTGCTGCTGGAGGATCGGCCGGGCGGTGGCGCCCGGGTGACCCTGGTGGTGCCACGTACCATCGAAGCGACGGGCGCGGCTGTTCTCGATGCTGCCGCCGACCGTGACGCGATGACCGCCGCCGGGCGGAGGGGTTGAGGAAAAATGCACGACATTCTTATCGTCGATGATGAAGCCGATATCCGGATGCTGATTGCCGGCATCCTGGAGGATGAAGGCATGGGCACCCGCGAAGCGGCGGATGCCGATCAGGCCCTGGCCGCCGTGGCACAGCGCCGCCCCAGCCTAGTGATCCTGGATATCTGGCTGCAGGGCAGCCGGCTGGATGGCCTGCAGATCCTGGCGGAACTGAAACGTGACCATCCGGATGTGCCGGTGGTGATGATTTCCGGCCATGGCAATATTGAAACGGCGGTCTCGGCCATCAAATCCGGCGCCTATGATTTCATCGAAAAGCCGTTCAAGGCTGACCGGCTGTTGCTGCTGGTGGAACGTGCCATCGAGGCGGCCCGGCTGAAGCGAGAAAACCGGGAACTGCGCCTGCGCACAGGCGTGGAACTGGACCTGATCGGCCGGTCGCTGCCGATCAACCAGATGCGCCATTCCATTGAAAAGGTGGCCCCCACCGGCAGCCGGGTGCTGGTTTCCGGCCCGCCGGGCAGCGGCAAGGAAGTGGCCGCCCGGATGCTGCACGCCCGGTCGCGCCGGGCCGATGGGCCGTTCGTGGCGCTGAACTGCGCCACCATGCGGCCCGACCGGCTGGAGGTGGAGCTGTTCGGCACCGAACATGCCAGCGAGGGCGGCGGGCGCAAGGTGGGTACCTTTGAACAGGCCCATGGCGGCACGCTCTATCTGGATGAAGTGGCCGACATGCCGCTGGAAACCCAGGGCAAGATCGTGCGGGTGCTGCAGGAACAGACGTTCGAGCGGGTGGGCGGCACCTCCCGGGTGGAGGTGGATGTCCGCGTCATCGCCAGCACCAACCGCGACCTGACGGCGGAAATTGAACAGGGTCGCTTCCGGCAGGATCTGTTCTACCGTCTGTCCGTCGTGCCGCTGAAAATGCCGGCCCTGCGGGAACGGCGGGAGGATATCCCCCTGCTGGCCCGCCATTTCATGCAGCGCACGTCGGAATCCGCCGGCCTGCCCATTCGCGTCTTTGGCGAGGATGCCATGGCAGCACTTCAGGCCTATGACTGGCCGGGCAATGTGCGCCAGTTGCGCAATACGGTGGAATGGTTGCTGATCATGGCGTCCGGCGATGCCTCGGAACCGATCCGCGCCGATATGCTGCCGCCGGAAATCGGCGCCATCACGCCGACGGTGCTGAAATGGGAGAAGGGCGGGGAGATCATGGGCCTGCCGCTGCGGGAGGCGCGTGAAGTCTTTGAACGCGAATATCTGTTGGCCCAGGTGACACGCTTCGGTGGTAACATCTCCCGCACCGCCAGCTTTGTCGGCATGGAGCGGTCAGCCCTGCACCGCAAGCTGAAATCGCTGGGCGTCCATGGTTCCAAACTGATCGTGGAGTAAGCCCATGAAGGTCATTGTCTGCGGCGCCGGTCAGGTTGGGTCCAACATTGCCCGCTATCTGGCATCAGAGGGCAACCATGTCACGGTCATCGACCAGTCGCAGGAACTGATCCAGAAGATCAGCGACCAGTTGGAAGTGCAGGCGATGGTGGGCTTCGCTTCCCACCCCAATGTGCTGGAGGCGGCAGGGGCGGCGGATGCCGACATGATCATCGCCGTCACCCTGGCGGATGAGGTGAATATGGTCGCCTGCCAGGTGGCGGCCAGCCTGTTCAACGTACCGACCAAGATTGCCCGCATCCGCCACCAATCCTATCTGCAGCCGATCTGGGCCGACCTGTTTTCGCGGGGGCATCTGCCCATCGATGTCATTATCTCCCCTGAGATTGAGGTGGCGCGCGCCGTGTCCCGTCGCCTGCAAGTGCCGGGTGCCTTTGACATGATCCCGCTGGCCGATGGGCTGGTGCGGGTAATCGGGGTGGTCTGTTCGCAGAACTGCCCGATCATCAATACGCCGCTGCGCCAGTTGACCGGCCTGTTCCCCGACCTGTCCATTGAGGTGGTGGCCATCATCCGGGGTGACCAGCAATTCATCCCCGGTGGCAATGACCAGATGCTGGCCGGTGACGAGGTTTATTTCGTCGCCGATACCAAGCATGTGTCCCGCGCCATGGCCGCCTTCGGCCATGAGGAGCGGGAGGCGCGACGGGTGGTGATTGTCGGTGGTGGGAATATCGGCCTCTGTCTGGCGGAAGAAATTGAGGCCAAACACCCCGGTGTTTCCGCCCGCATCATTGAAATCGACCGCCGCCGGGCCACCCAGGTGGCCCAGAAACTGGGCCGCACCATGGTGCTGCATGGCGACGGGCTGGACCCGGCCATTCTGGAAGAGGCCAATATCAGCGCATCGGAAACCATCGTCGCCGTCTCCAACAGTGACGAAGGCAATATCCTGGCCAGCCTGCTGGCCAAGCGCCATGGCTGCCAGCGCGCCATCACCCTGATCAACAAGACGACCTTCCAGCCGCTGGTGCAGCCGCTGGGCATTGACGCGGTGGTCAGCCCGCGCTCCATCACCGTTTCATCGATCCTGCAACATGTGCGGCGCGGCCGTATCAAGGCTGTCCACGCCCTGCGGGAGAATTTCGCTGAGGTGATCGAGGCGGAGGCGCTGGAAACCTCCACCCTGATCAATATGCCGCTGAAGGATATCAAGATGCCGGCCGGCATCATTGTCGGCGCCATTGTGCGCGGGCAGGAGGTGATTATTCCGCGCCCCTCTACCGTCATCAAACCGAACGACCGGGTGATTATCCTGGCGGAGGTTGGACAGGTGAAGAAGGTTGAGAAGATGTTCGCCGTAAGGCTTGAATTCTTTTAATCTTCTGGCAATCCCAAGAAATCACTTTAACGGGAAATCATGCCCCGCTTCGCTTATGTCAATGGCCGCTACCTCCCGCATGACCAGGCGCATGTCCATGTAGAGGATCGCGGCTTTCAGTTCGCCGATGGCGTCTATGAGGTCATTACCATCATCGGTGGCAAATTCGCCGATGAGGAAGGCCATATGCTGCGGCTGGAGCGCTCGCTTCGGGAATTATCCATTCCCTGGCCGGTGAAGCCGGGCAGCCTGCGCTTCATCATGCGGGAGTTGGTGCGGCGCAATAAGCTGCGCAATGCCACACTCTATATACAGATCACGCGCGGACCGGCCCCACGCGATTTCAAATTTCCCAAGGAACCCGTGCCGACGCTGGTGCTGACCTGCCGTCGCGCCGGTTTCCAGTCGCCGGCAGCCTTGGAAAAGGGTGTTGCCGTCATCACCCTGCCGGATATCCGCTGGCAGCGCCGGGATATCAAATCCGTTTCCCTGCTGCCCCAGGCCTTGGGCAAGCAAAAGGCGTTCGAAGCCGGCGCCTATGAGGGCTGGCAGGTGGATGAACAGGGATTCGTCACCGAGGGCTGTTCATCCAACGCCTGGATCGTCACGCAAGAAGGCGTGTTGGTGACAAGGCCGCCGAGCAACGCCATCCTGAACGGCATTACCCGTTTGTCGATTCTGGAATGTGCCCGTGCCCAAGGTATCACTTTCGAAGAACGGCCCTTTACCGTGACTGAGGCGCTGGCCGCCAAAGAGGCCTTCATGTCCAGCGCCGGCACCTTCGCCCTGCCGGTGGTGCAGATTGACGGTCAGCCGGTGGGCGATGGAACGCCCGGCCCGCTGACGCTGCGTATCCGCCGAGCCTATCTGGATCATGTCGGGGCGGCCGACCCGCTGCTGAAGGGGCAATGATGAGCGATATGATCACCCCGCCGCCGGCCCCGACCCGGCTGCCGCGCGCCGTTCTGTTCGATTGGGACAATACATTGGTCACCAATTGGCGCTGTATCCATGCCTCCATCAATGCGGCCCTGGCTGATTTCGGCCTGCCACTCTGGACGCTGGAGGAAAGTTATGAACGGGTGCGGCACAGCCTGCGCGACAGTTTTCCGCTGATCTTTGGGGAAGAGTGGCCGCGCGCCCGCGATATTTTCTATGCTCATTTCGAGAAGCATCATCTGGATTATCTGGATGTGCTGCCCGGTGCGGCGGAATTGCTGGTGCTGCTGCAGCAAAGGGGCGTGGTGCTGGGCGTGGTCAGCAACAAAACCGGCCGGTTCCTGCGGCGGGAGGCGGAGGTTCTGGGCTGGACCGGTTACTTCACCGCCGCCCTGGTGGGGGCGAACGATGCCGCCGCTGACAAACCCGATCCGGCCCCGGTGACCATGGCGCTGGCCGGCACGGGCATCGAACCGGGGCCGGATGTCTGGTTCATCGGCGATGCGGATGTGGATATGGAATGCGCCCACCGCACCGGCTGCACCCCCATTCTGGTCGGCCATACGCCGGCAGGGGGGGAGGGGTTGCGGCATTTTCCCCCTGCGTTAAGGCTGGATAGCTGTGCGGCTATTTCATCCTTGGTTATTACATTTGATGATACCATATCTGCCGATGCTGGGATGGACCGGTAAACTGCCGGACACTGGCATCATGTCGATGTAGTCGGGTACCCACCAGGGTGCCCCAATAAACTGAGCATAAGCGAGGCTGCTCCAATGTCTGAAAAATCCCAAAACGTTCAGGACGTCTTCCTCAACCATGTCCGTAAAAGCAAGACCCCGGTGACCGTATTCCTGGTCAACGGTGTGAAGCTGCAGGGCATCATCACCTGGTTCGACAATTTTTCGGTCCTGTTGCGGCGTGACGCGCATTCCCAGCTGGTTTACAAGCACGCCATCTCGACCGTGATGCCGGCGCATCCGATTCAACTGTTCGACCCGCCGGCGAAGGAGAATGACCACGACTGAGTTGGGTAACCTCGAAGCGCGCGGGTCTTCCACCCGCGCCTTCGTTCTGCACCCGGTCCTGCCAGAGGACCGCAATGGTGCCCGTGAACCTGAATCCTGCCTGGAAGAGGCCGTGGGCCTCGCCGCCGCCATTGAGGTGGAGGTTGCCGCGTCGCGCATCGTACGCACGATGCGCCCGCGACCGGCCACCCTGTTCGGCAGCGGTGCGGTGGAAGAGGTGGGGGCGGCGATTGAGGCGGAAGAGATCGGCCTTGTCATCGTCAACCATGCCCTGACACCCATCCAGCAGCGCAATCTGGAACGGGACTGGAAGGCCAAGGTCATCGACCGCACTGGCCTGATCCTGGAAATTTTCGGCAAACGCGCCCGCACCCGTGAAGGTCAGCTTCAGGTGGAACTGGCAGCGCTGACCTATCAGCGGTCCCGCCTTGTCCGCTCCTGGACCCACCTGGAACGCCAGCGCGGCGGTTTCGGCTTCCTGGGTGGTCCCGGTGAAAGCCAGATCGAAATGGACCGCCGGTTGATCAGCGACCGCATCGTCAAGCTGAAGGCGGAACTGGACGAGGTGCGCCGCACCCGTGGCCTGCACCGCAAGGCGCGCGAAAAGGTGCCTTATCCGGTGGTGGCGCTGGTCGGTTATACCAATGCCGGCAAAAGTACCCTGTTCAACCGCATGGCCGGGGCGGATGTGTTTGCCAAGGATCTGCTGTTCGCCACGCTGGACCCGACCATGCGGTCGATCACCCTGCCATCGAACCGCAAGATCATCCTGTCCGACACGGTGGGCTTCATCTCCGACCTGCCGCATGGTCTGGTGGAGGCGTTTCGCGCCACTTTGGAAGAGGTGATGGCCGCCGACATCATCCTGCATGTCCGCGACGTGTCGCATCCCGATACGGGGGCGCAGAAGGCCGATGTGGAAGCGGTGCTGCGCGATATGGGGATTGAGGCGGAGAGCGACGAGCGGGTGATGGAGGTGCTGAACAAGCTGGACCGGCTGGGGGAGGAGGATCAATCCACCCTGTTGCGGCAGGCCCGGCGTACCGGCGGTATCGCCATTTCAGCCCTGACCGGCGATGGCATCGACACGCTGTTCAACGCCATCGACCGCCGCATGGTGGCCGGGCGGGAGGTGGTGGATTTTGTTCTGCCGCCAGACGATGGCGCCGCCATGGCTTGGCTCTATGAAAAGGGCGAGGTGCTGGAACGTGACGATCAGGATGAGCATATCCGCCTGCGCGTCGGGCTGGAGCCGGCTGATCTAGCCCGGTTTGAGGGGCGCTTCCCCTACAAGGCGCAGCTTGGCCCCGGTCAGGTCTCTGCACGGGAAGCCAGGCAGGAGGGGCGGCAGCCATGGCTTCCCTGACGGCCCATGCCCGCGTCGATATGGATGCCGTGGCCGCCATCCTGCGGGATGTCGCGGCCACGGAAATCATGCCGCGTTTCCGCAACCTGCAATCCAGCGACATCCGGGAAAAGAACCCTGGCGATCTGGTAACGGTGGCGGATGAGGCATCCGAAAGGGTGCTGACGGCACGGTTGCGCGACCTGCTGCCCGGTTCCATCGTGGTGGGGGAGGAGGCGTGCGCCGCCGACCCCGCCCTGGTGCGGCATCTGGCCCATGCCGCAGAGCCGGCCTGGATCATCGATCCGGTGGATGGCACCCATAATTTCGCCCATGGCAAGCCGGTGTTCGGCCTGTTGCTGGCCCTGTCCCAAGGTGGACAGGCGAAGGCCGGCTGGATTTACGATCCGGTGGGCGACCGGATGGCGATGGTGGAGGTGGGAGAGGGCGCCTGGATGGCGGGTCAGCGTTTGACGGCCAAGCCGGCAGCGCCGATCCCGCAGATGCAGGGCTCACTGTCCACCAAGTTCTTTCCGCCGGAGGAGCGCCAGCGGCTGGATAAGCTGCGCCCGCATTTCGCCGATACCTATCGGCTGTTCTGCGCGGCGCATGATTATCTGAACCTGCTGACCGGTATCGGCCAGTTCGCCATGTATAACCGCATCATGCCATGGGACCATGCCGCCGGCACCCTGGCCTATGCGGAAGCGGGCGGCCATGTCGCCAAATTCGACGGCACACCCTATCGCGCCGCCGACGTGGATGGTGGGTTGCTGATGGCACCCGATCTTGTCACCTGGACCGGCCTGCGCGATTTCATTTTTCCTGAAATTTAAATTCAGCGCGGGCGATCAGGCCCGCGCTGTTCTTTCATCAGGCTCAAGGCTTTGGCGTGCGATGCACGGCCAAAACGCCCGGTCCCTGGGTGGTGGGCATGATCTCCAGCCGGTTGACATTGAAATGTGCCGGTAAGGTTGCCGCCCAATAAACTGATTCAGCGACATCTTCAGCCATCAGCGGCACCGTGTCGGCATAGACCTTGGCGGCCCGTTCCGCATCCCCCTTGAAGCGCACCAGGCTGAAGCTGGTTTCCACCATGCCGGGTTCGATGGAGGTGACGCGCACGCCCGTGCCGATCAGATCGGCCTTCAGGGCCAGACTGAACTGCGTGACGAAAGCCTTTGACGCGCAATAGACATGGCCGCCGGGATAAGGGTAGCTGCCGGCGATCGAGCTGATATTGATGACATGGCCGCGCCCCCGTTCCACCATGCCGGGCAGGACCAGTCCGGTGATGATGGCCAGCGCCTTGTCGTTGGTATCGATCATCACTTCCCAATCATCCAGATTGGCCTTATGCGCGGGCTCGGCACCCAGGGCCAGCCCAGCATTATTGATCAGCAGATCGATATCCTTGAATTCGGCGGGCAGGGCGGCCAACGCCGCTTCAACCGTCTTGCGGTCCCGCACATCCAGTTCCAGCACATGCACCGGCACATCCAGCGTATCCAGCAGGGGACGCAGCTTTTCCGGCTTGCGGGCCGTCAGGATCAATTTGGAGCCGATGGCGGCGAAACGGCGGGCAAAGGCGGCACCAAACTCACCAGTGGCACCGGTAATCAGCACGATATTGGGCCGGTGGGCGGGGGCAGGGTGGTTCATGGCGTTTCCTCGTTCCTTCAAGCGTTCAGGCGTTATCCGGGCGTTCACGGCGCTTGGCCTCCACCCACAGGGCTTCCATCTCTTCCAGACTGGCCCCTTCCGGGCTGCGGCCCTGGGCGGCAAGGCCGGCTTCCACCTGCCGGAAGCGACGGTCAAACTTGGCATTGGTGCCGCGCAAGGCGGTTTCTGGGTCGATATCCAGGCGGCGGGCGAGATTGACCAGGGCGAACAGCAGATCGCCCAATTCATCCTGCATCCGTTCCTTGGTCGGGGTGGCGGCCGTGATCTCCACCCGCAATTCGCCGATTTCCTCCTCGATCTTGTCCAGGATTTCCTCGGCGCGGGTCCAGTCGAACCCGACACGGGCGGCACGCTTTTGCAGCTTTATCGCACGGGTCAGGGCGGGCAGGCCGGCAATCACCCCGTCGAGCGCAGAGGGCGGCTTGCCACTGGCGGCGGCCTTTTCGGCGCGTTCCCGCGCCTTCAATTCCTCCCAATGGCGGACCTGATCATCCGCCGTCGCCACATTCACCTCGCCGAAAACATGGGGGTGGCGGCGGATCATCTTGTCGGCGATGTGGCCGGCAATGGCGTCAAAATCGAACAGGCCGCGTTCCTTGCCCATCTGGGCATAAAAAACGCTCTGAAACAGCAGGTCGCCCAACTCATCCTTCACCGCCATCATGTCGCCGGACTGGATAGCGTCCGCCACCTCATAGGCTTCTTCAATCGTGTGGGGGGCGATGGTGGCGAAATCCTGCTCCAAATCCCACGGGCACCCACCATTGGGATCACGCAATTTCGCCATGATATCCAGCAAGCGGGAAAGATTATCGGACATGGATCAGGTTCCGGTCGTTGACGGCGGTTTGGACCTTAGCCCGTTGCAGGCGGTCATTCCAGCAGCAGGAAATAGGTAAAAATACCAAAATAAGAAAATATTCTTAATACGCGATAAGTAAGATTATGGAAATTAAAGATAGCGGCGCGGCATAAAACCCGTTCAGCTCAGGGAAATTTCCCGCTTCTGGTCAGCGGCCCGCTGACCATTCTCAATGAGTTCCATCACCTGAATGGCTTCTTCGGGCCGAACGGGATTGTCCGCACCATGCAGAATGGCGTCCCGCAGCTTTGCGAAATACCGCAGATAATTGCCGCGTTCGGCGCTGACCGTCCGGTTCGACAGGCTGCCATCCTCGGCAACGCTGGTGATGGATGGCGGCTGATACGCCGCACCCCAGCCATCACCGCCCGGCTGCTGGCCGGCCTTCAGCGCGTCCTCCTGGCTGTCCAGCCCATAGCTGATGAAGCTGGCCTTGTCGCCATGGACGGCGAAGCGCAGGCCGCTGGCCGGTGTCAGCATGGAACCATGCAGGATTATCCGCAAACCATCAGCATAGCACAGCAGCGCGTGGAAATAATCCGGCGCCCCGTCGCCGCTGCGTTGGGTGCCGATATCGGCATAGATTGATTGCGGTGGCCCGAACAGGCAGAGCGCCTGATCGATCACATGCGGTCCCAGATCGTACCAGAGGCCGGCACCGGGCCCCGGCTTTTCCCGCCAGCGGTCGCGCACTGCCGGACGGAAGCGGTCAAAGTGGCTTTCAAACTGGGTGACGCGGCCCAGTTCCCCGGCATTGATCAATCGCTTTAAGGTAAGAAAATCACCGTCCCAGCGGCGATTATGGAAAATAGATAAAATCCGACCACATTGTTTAGCCTGGACGGCCAGCCGTTTCGCATCGTCCAGTTCCACGGTGAACGGCTTGTCGACCACCACATGCTTGCCAGCGGCCAGGGCCCGGCCGGCAAGGTCGGCATGGGTATCGTTGGGCGTGGCGATGACGATCAGGTCAATGTCGGCGGCGTCAAAGGCCATGTCCGGCGTCGGCAACAGCCGCACATCGGGCAAATGCCCCCTCACCTTCTCCGCATTGCTGGAGACAATAGCTGCCAGTTCAAGCCCGGGCGTGGCTGCAATCAAAGGGGCATGAAAGGTCTGTCCCGCATAGCCATAGCCGATAAGAGCGACCTTTAACATTGCCGGATATCCCCTTGATCTAAGGCTCAGATGACCTCGACCACCATGCCATCATAGGCGGGTTCCACACCGTCGGGCAACAGGTCACACAGCGTGTCATAATCCATCATATGGTTCATATGGGTGAGGATGGCGCGCCGGGGCCGCAACCGCTCAATCCAGGCGCGCGTGATGTCCCAATGGGCGTGAACCGGGTGTGGCGGTTCCAGCCGCACACAATCCACGATCCAGGTATCCACCCCTTCCAGAATCTCGAACGCCTCATCGCTCAACCGCACCACATCGGTGGAATAGGCAATGCGGCCGAAGCGAAATCCCAGACTATTCGAGTGACCATGATCCTGCACGAAGGGAATAATATCAATGGAACCAACACGGAACGGTTCATTGATGATGTGCGGTGTCAGCACGGGTCGGGCATAGATATTGCCGCCGGGCGGCAATGGCTTGAAACAATAATCGAACCGCTTTGTCAGGATGGCCAGCGTGTCGGCATCGGCATGAACATCCAGCGCTTTGCCGGTCAGCCAGTTGATGGCCCGCAGATCATCAATGCCATGGGCATGGTCGGCATGGGCATGGGTATAAAGCACGCCATCCAGATGCTGCACCCCGGCATCCACCAACTGTTCGCGCAAATCCGGTCCGGTATCGACCAGAATGGCGGTGGACGCATTCTCCACCAGGATGGAGGGGCGGCGGCGGCGATTGCGCGGGTTGGCCGGATCGGCCTTGCCCCAGACATTGCCGATCAACGGCACACCGGAAGAGCCACCGCAGCCCAGAATGGTGACACGCATGGCCGCCCCTTTTTCCCCCGCCGTCACGCCGCAAGCGACAGGGCGGCGGCGGGCACCTTGGTGAACAGGCGCTGGAAGTTCGCCGTCGTCACCCGTGCCAGTTCGGCCTCAGTAACGCCCTTCACCTCCGCCACATGGCGGGCGGTGTGGGCAACGAAGGCCGGCTCGTTCCGCTTGCCACGCATCGGCACCGGCGCCAAATAGGGCGCATCGGTTTCCACCAGAATGCGATCCAGTGGCACATCGGCGGCAATGGCGCGCAAATCCTCCGACTTCTTGAAGGTTACGATGCCGGATAGGGAGATATAGAAGCCCAATTCCAGAGCTTCTTCAGCCAGTTGCCGGCCGGAGCTGAAGCAATGCAGCAACCCGCGCAGCCGCCCCTGCCCCTCTTCCCGCAGGATGCGGATCGTGTCCTCATCCGCATCGCGGGTATGGACGATGATCGGCAGGTCGGTTTCCAGGCACACCCGGATATGGCGGCGGAACGCTTCCTGCTGAATGTCGCGCGGGCTCTTATCGTAGAAATAATCCAGGCCGGTTTCACCGATGCCGACAACCTTGGGATTTTCCCTGGCCAGTTCGATCAGTTTTTCAACGTCGCAAAGGGAAAATTCCTCCGCCGCCTGATGCGGATGGATGCCCAAGGTGCAATAAACATCGGGATAGGATTGAGCAACATCAAGCACTTGCCCGAATTTGCTGACATGGGTGCAGATGGAAAGCATCAAACCCACGCCGGCATCGCGGGCGCGCTGCACCACGGCATCGCGCTCCGGCGCGAAATCCGGGAAATCCAGATGGCAATGGCTGTCAACCAGCATCACTTGGTCTCCTCCGCCTCCGGCGCCACATAGCGCGGGAAGGCCGGCTGCGGGGCGGGCAGCGGCGTACCGGGCACCAGCTTGGCGGTCAGCAGATCGCCGAAGCCACGCTGATCGGCCGGGATCACCAGTTGATCCAGAATGCGGGCGCTGCTGCCCGGCATGAAGGGCTGGGTCATGATCGCCAACTGGCGGATCACATCGGCCAGATTATAGAGCACGGTGCCCAGGCGGACCTGATCGGTCTTGCGCAGGGTCCAGGGTGCCATTTCATCGACATAGCGGTTGGCATCGCCCACCACGCGCCAGATGGCATCCAGCGCCTTGTTGAAGGCCTGGTTGTTCAGTTCTGCCCGCACGCTATCCAGCATACCGGCAGCAGCACCCAGCAGGGTGTTATCCGCCTCTGTCAGCGCGTCAGGCTGGGGCACCTTGCCTTCATGGTATTTCTGGATCATGGAGAGAACGCGCTGGCACAGGTTCCCGTAATCATTGGCCAATTCGCCATTGATCCGCTGCACCATGGCACGCTTGGAGAAATCACCATCATTGCCGAAGGGGATTTCGCGCAGCAGGAAATAGCGGGTCTGGTCCAGGCCATAGGTATCCAGCAGTTCCTGCGGCTTCACCACATTGCCCAGCGACTTGGACATTTTCTCGCCTTCCACCGTCCACCAGCCATGGGCGAACACGCGGCGCGGCAGCGGCAGGCCGGCCGCCATCAGGAAGGCCGGCCAATAGACGGTGTGGAAACGCAGAATATCCTTGCCCACCATATGCAGGTCGGCCGGCCAATATCGGGCGAAATCCGTGCCCTCGCCGGTTTCCGGATAGCCGATGGCGGTGATGTAATTCACCAGCGCATCCAGCCAGACATACATAACATGTTTTTCATCGCCCGGCACCTTCACCCCCCAGTCGAAGGTGGTGCGGCTGACCGAGAGGTCGCGCAGGCCAGTCTTGACGAAGCTGATCACTTCCGACCGCTTGCCCGACGGCATGATGAAATCCGGCTGTTCCTCATAAAGCTTCAGCAGCTTTTCGCCATAGGACGCCAGCTTGAAGAAATAGCTCGGCTCTTCCACCCATTCCACCGGGGCGCCGGTGGGGGCGAAGCGCTGGCCATTGCGCTCCGTCAGCTCATCCTCGCCGTAATAGGCCTCGTCACGGACGGAGTACCAGCCCTTATAGCTGCCCAGATAGATGTCACCATTATCCAGCAGCTTCTGCCACACAGCCTGCACGGCCTTGATGTGGCGCGGTTCGGTGGTGCGGATGAAATCGGTGTTGCTGATATTCAGCAGGGCCGCCAGATCGCGGAAATTCTGGGAATTCTTGTCGGCCAGGGCCAGCGGCGTGGTGCCGAAATTCTCCGCCGATTTTTGCACCTTCTGCCCATGTTCGTCGGTGCCGGTGAGGAATTTCACATCAAACCCGTCCAGCCGCTTGAAGCGGGCCAGCACGTCGCAAGCGATCGTCGTGTAGGCGTGGCCGACATGCGGGGCGTCGTTCACGTAATAGATCGGCGTCGTGATGTAATAAGGCGCGCGCCCGGACATGGTGCTTCTCCGCAAAAAACGGCAAATCGGAAACGTTTTTCAGGCGGATGCTGCTTCGATCTGCATCAAGACGCCCATCAGGGTCTGACGCCGATCCAGGCTGGCATGATCCGCCTTGCTGAACAGATGGTTGGTGTTCTCCCACACCTCCACCCAGCGATCAAGGCGCCCGGCCCGAAGGCTCCCCTGCATCAGGCGGTGGACAAGGGCCGCTTCCCCCGGCACCACCTCCGGCGGGATGGTGCCGCGCGCGGCGGCACGCGCGATACGCCCCAGCCACCAGCCGATCAGTTCGGAAATGGCGGCCCAGCTTGCCTCATCATTGCCGCGCAGCACGGCATCAATGAAGGCATAGGCACCCAGAATATCCAGCCGGGGCAGCGTGTCGAACACGCCCAGCATGGCCTTGTAAAGATCCATGCCGCCGGCATGATGCAACTCCAGCGCCTTGCCCACCGAGCCTTCACCCAAGCGGGCAAGGGCTGTGCGGTCACCATCGGCCATATCAGGCTGATAGCGGAACAGCAGGCTTTTCACCTGCGCCTCGCTCAGCGGCTCCAGCATCAGCTTGCGGGTGCGCGACCGGATGGTCGGCAGCATGGCGCCGACATTATCCGCCACCAGCAGGATCAAAGTCTTGGGCGGCGGTTCTTCCAGAATTTTCAGGATGGCGTTCTGGCCGCTGGTGTTCAACTGGTCAGCGCCATCCACGATCACCACGCGCCATCCCCCTTCTGCGGAGGTCAGGTGCAGGAAGGGGGCGATCTTGCGTACCTCATCCACCGGCAGGTCGCGCTTATAGCGTTTACGCTTTTCGTCCCAGGTCCGCTGAATGGTCAGCAGGTCGGCATGACCGCTGGCGGCGATCCGGCGACAGGCCGGGTGCTCTGGATCGACATTCAGGCTGGTGGGCGTGGGCGGCGGGCCGAACAGGCCGCCATCCGCTTCCCCCGGCAAACCCTTGACCAGCACGAAACGGGCCATACGATAGGCCAGCGTCGCCTTGCCGACACCCGGCGGCCCGCCGATCAGCCAAGCATGATGCATCCGACCGGAATTCCAGCTTTCCAGCAACAAGGCCTGGGCAGCGGAATGGCCTTCCAGATGGGTATTGCGACGCGGATGATAGGTCTCCGCGTCGAACGGGGTTTCCGCGCTCACCGCAGGCCCCCCAGCCGGTCCCGCACGGTCTGGCGGATGGCGGCCTGGATAGCATCAATGCCTTGGGCAGCGTCGATGATGGCGCAGCGTTCCGGCTCGGCCGCTGCGATGGCGAGATATCCCGCGCGCAGACGCCGATGGAAATCCAGCTTCATCTGCTCGTACCGGTCCTCCCCGCCATTGCGGGCGGCGGCACGGGCAAGACCGATGGCGGGATCAATATCCAGAATCAGGGTCAGGTCGGGCTGGGTCTCCCCGACCGCAATCCCCCGCAACTGTGCCAGCAACGCCTTGTCCAGCCCATGCCCATCGCCCTGATAGGCACTGGTGCTGTCGGCGAAGCGGTCGCACAGCACCCATTGCCCATGCTCCAATGCCGGCAGAATGGTCCGTTGCACATGGTCATAGCGGGCGGCAGACAGCAGCAAAGCTTCGCTGACCGGCAGCCAGCGGCCAACATCGCCATTGACCAGCAGGTTGCGGATGGCCTCCGCCCCCGGTGAACCGCCGGGTTCACGGGTGGTCACCACCTGCCGGCCATCGACGCGCAACGCCTCGGCCAGCAGGCGGATCTGGGTGGATTTGCCTGCCCCTTCGCCGCCTTCCAGGGTGATGAAGCGGCCGCGTTCAGCCATGTTACGGGGCCTTTGCCGGTTCCGCCGCCGGCGCGGCGGCGGGCTTGGCCGGCCCGAACAGCATATGGGAGGCGGCAGCGGCCACACGACCGAACAGGCCCAGACGTTCCACATCGGCCGCCGCCACCAGCGGCACCTCCAGCGTCGGGAAATCTGGTGCCGTCACCTTCAGGGTGGCCAGCTTGGTGCCCTTGGCCACGGGTGCCGCCACCGGCGCATCGGCCACCAGCGTCACCTTCATCAGGCGGCGCTGTTCATGGGTCAGGGTGATTTTCATCTGGCTCTGCACGGTCAGCGGCACGGTTTCCGCCTGCCCCAGCCAGACGGGCAGGTTGTCCACCACCTCCCCTGCCTTGAACAGGGTGTAATTGTCAAATTCGCGCCAGCCCCATTCCAGCAGGCGGGCGCTTTCATCGGCGCGGGCCTGCATGTTGGGCAGGCCATTCACCACCAGGACAAGCCGGCGCTCATTACGCTTGCCGGTGGCGATCAGGCCATAGCCGGCAATATCGGTATGGCCGGTCTTCATGCCGTCCACCCCCATATTGCGATAGAGCAGCGGATTGCGGTTGCCCTGCTTGATGCCGTGATAGGTGAATTCCTGTTCCGAATAATAATGGAAATATTCGGGGAAGTCCCGGATCAGCCGGACAGCCAAGGTGGAAAGGTCACGCGCGGTGGAATGATGATCTGGGTCCGGCCAACCTGATGCGTTCGTCAGGTTGGTGTTGTTCATGCCCAGTTCCTTCATCCGCTTGTTCATGGCGGTGGCGAAGGCCTGCTCCGTCCCGGACAAGCCCTCGGCCAGCACCACGCAGGCATCATTGCCGGACTGGATGATCATGCCGCGGATCAGGTCTTCGACCTTGATGCTGTTGCCCAGCTCCACGAACATCTTGGAGCCCTGGACCTTCCAGGCGCGTTCCGACACCGGCAGCGTGTCGTCCAGCTTCATCCGGCCTTCTTTCAGCCGTTCGAATACCATGTAGGCCGTGGCGACCTTGGACATGGAGGAGGTTGGCATCTGCTCGTCGGCATTTTTCTCAAACAGGACTGTGCCTGTATCTGCGTCCAGCAGAATCGCCTCCCGGGCGATTGTGTCCAGGCTGGCCGCCATTGCCGGCGTGGCTGCGGCGGTGAACAGGAAGGCCACCGCCACCCGGCGGACAGCGCCCTTCATCCGACGTGCGAACCGAAATTCCATGGTATTCCGCTAACCCTTTGTCTGCGTAAAGCGACACCGGGGGCGCTTCATGCGCCCGGTACCGGCATAATGACGGCACAACACGGTGAATGCCACCCCTAGAACGCCGCAGGAGTGGATACAAGCGTCGCGCCTGCCGATACCAGGAGCCATGGATCATGGCTCCTGGTCATTACAAGTTCCCTCAAGCGCCGGGCGGCGGCATCCGCCGCCTTGGCTTGCGCGGGCATGGGCCCGCGGTCGCTGGCCTCCAAGGGTCATTAGGCATGACCCTTGGGGTTACCGCTTAATCGACGATGATGCGCGCACCATTGGTGCCGGTCTGCAGCACCTGGGCCAGCACCTGATCGGCCCGGTCAACATTCTCGAACGGGCCGACGCGGACGCGGAAGAACTGCGTATCGCCCACCATCGCCGACGAGATGTTGGTGGGGGAGATGGAGTTCAAGCGCGCCCGCAGCTTGTTGGCATTATCATAGATGGTGAAGGAGCCCGCCTGCACATAGATGCGCTGCGGCCCCGGCGGCACCGGCTTCTGTTCCACCACGGGGGCCGGCATGAAGCGGCCGTCATCCGTGGTGCTGCCGGCCACGGTGACCGGCGGGGCGACATTGCGTGACGGGGTCGGCTTCGGCGGCGGCAGGGGGGCGCCTTCCACCGTCACCTTGGGCCGGGGGGCGGCCTGCGGCACCGGGCCGCCATCGGGGGAACCGGCCACCTGGGTGCCACCGGCATTCATCGCCGCCGCCGCGATGGCGCGGCTTTCTTCGGCCAGAATCTCCACCCGCACCTTGGCGGTGCCCTTCTGGTCAAACCCCAGCAACTGGGCGCCACGGCGCGACATATCGATGATGCGGCCGGGCACGAAGGGACCGCGATCATTGATGCGCACTACGATGGAACGGCCATTTTCCAGATTGGTCACGCGCACCAAGCTGGGCATCGGCAGCGTCTGGTGGGCCGCCGTCAGCTCATTCTCATTATAGGCCTCGCCATTGGCGGTGGCCTTGGTATGGAAACCGGGGCCATACCAGCTGGCAATGCCGGTCTGGTTATAGCTGTAATCGACCTGCGGATAATACCAGACCCCTTCGATCTGATAGGGGGTGCCAACCTTATAGGTGCCGCCCGGCGTCGGGCTGGCAGATGAGGCGGGGGCACCTGCCTGCTGGGGTGCGGTGGGCGGCGGCTTGGAGGCGCAGGCCGAAAGGCCGGCCATCGTCACGCTAAACAACACCCATTTTACCACATTTGCCCGCGACATGCCGCTCTGTCCCCAACCGATTGTGGCGGCACACTACATCAAGTCAAACGCCCGCGCCAATATGGTCGGCGAGAATTCCCACCGCTGTTGCGAAATAAGTCGAGCGGTTCCAGTCCATGATGGTGCGATAATTCTCATAGACAAGATAGGCCTTGCCGCCGGGGCCGTCGGGCAGCACCAGGGACGCGGAAAGGGAGGCTGCCGGCAGCGGTTTACCATTCATCTGTCGCACACCGCGCTTGGCCCAGACGGACAGGGGCTGCGCCTTATCGAATCCGGTCCAGCCGGCAGCGGCATTGCCTTTCGGCAATTTCACCTCCCGCCCCCAAGTCTGATCCATCCGCCAGCCGACTTTGGAGAGATAATTGGCGGCAGACGCAAAGACATCGGCCGGCGTGCCCCAGATGTCGCGCCGGCCATCGCCATTGAAATCCTGGGCATAGCGCAGAAAGCTGCTGGGCATGAACTGGCTCTGCCCCATGGCACCGGCCCAGGAACCCAGCATCCGGTCGGCCGTGATATGGCCCTCATCGATGATCTGCAGCGCCTCCAGCAATTCCTTGCGGAAATAGGCGCTGCGCCTGCCATCATAGGCCAGGGTCGCCAGGGCATCGACCACCTTGAAGCCGCCCATATTGCGGCCGAAATCCGTCTCCATCCCCCACAGCGCCACGATGAAGCGGGGTTGCACGCCGTATTGCCGCCCCACCTTCTCCAGCAGGGCATGATGGGTGCGGTAAAGTTCGCGGGCCTTGGCGATCCGCTGCTTTGTCACCGTGCGGGATAGATAGGTATCAAAGCTGATGGTCCGTTCCGGCTGTTTGGCATCCAGTTCCAGGATGCGGGGAATCGGGGCAATCCCGGTCAGTGCCAGCTCAAGGGTAGGGGCAGAGATGCCTTTGGTCACCGCCTCCTGCCGCAGCGTTTCCAGCCATTGCGGGAAATCCACCGCTGGCGTCGCCTTGCCGACCACCGGCAACAGCGAAAGGCCAAGTGCGAGCAGCCATGCGGCGGCCCGTCCGGTGCGGCGCGTGGATATGCTGTCGGTCAAGGCGCTGGCTCCCATTCTGCCGTCGGCCCTCTGTTTTGGCACGCGGCTGCACGCAAAAGCAACCAGAGCACAAGGGGCCAAGAGGGGGTAAGACGGTCAGGGGGCCGGGAACAGGGCAGAGGTACGGCCGGACAGCCAATAGACGATCAAGCCGCGATATTCATAGGCCGCACGTTCCAGCATCGACAGATTATCGGACAGGTTCAAGCCGAAGCGCCATCGTTCCGACCGGTTGGCCCCATAGCTGACCGGGTAGGGCACGACATCGATGCCCACCTTACGGAAAATGCCCACGGACCGCGGCATGTGGGCGGCGGAGGTGACCAGCAGCACGCGGCCACCCGGCGGCACCAATAGTTGGCTGTTGACGGCATTTTCCCAGGTATTACGGGAGGTTCCTTCCAGCCGCACCCGGTCCATATCCACGCCTAAATCGGCCAGCAGGGCGGCGGCCACCGGGGCTTCCCGCGCGTCGGGTTCGCGTGGGTCGCCACTGCCGCCACTGAAAATCACCGGAATATCCGGATAATGCCGCATCAGCCCCGGTACCACCGTCAGCCGCTCCGCCTCCTGGTTCAGCTGGGGGGCGCCATGCTCCATTGAGCCGATGGGGCCGACGGCCCCCCCCAGCACGATGATGGCATCGATTCCGCTCGGCGGGGTGACGGGGGCCGGGAAGCGCTGTTCCAGGGGCAGCAGCACCCAGGTTGCCAAGGGCGTGACCATGATCAGGGTCAGCAACAGCGCCGCCAGGGCCAGAAGCCACCGTCCCAGCGCCCGCCCGGCCAGCATCAGCAGAAAGCCGGCCAAGGCCAGCAAGCCGATGATATTGCCCGGTGCCGTCAATGCCGCCAGCAGTTTCCCCAGCTCAAATCCCATCGCCAATGCCCTTCCCTGCTTTCAGATGATCCGTGCCCATACCGCACCGCTGCCAAAGAATTGAAGCAAATGTCCCTAATCCTGGTTCCAAATCGATGGCAATTGTGAAAATATGCTGTGGATAACCTGATGAGAGTCAGGGGTGTGGGGTTGCCATGTGTTTCCCAATGGGGATGGGGGAAGCGTTCGGTATGTTCAGCGAATTTTGGAACATATTCGTCACGGGCGCTGAACCGGAAACATTGATATACTGGTCTAACATGGAGCCATGTTTCCCTTGCCACCCCATCTATACCGTTGCCCGTTTTTCGGAATATTGACGTCGTGACATTACCCAACATCATGACGCCGGCGGAAACTCCGGCCGTGAAATCTTCCGCCCGTGATGCGGTTACGGGCCTGTGGGAGATGCGGCCCTTCATTTCCCAAGTTGATCAAATCCTTCATGATCATCAGGGACGGCTGATCGCCGGCCTGCTGGTCATTGAAATCGAACGGATGCATCAGCTGTTCCAGGTGCATGGCCAGGGGGCGCTGGATTATGCCATGGCCTTGCTGGTGGAGCGGTTATTGCCGGCCTGTGGCCCCCAGGACCTGATCTGCCGTTTTGCGCAGACCCAGTTCGCCATTTTCCTGCCCGGGCTGGATCATGCCGGCAAGGCCTTGTTCGCGGCCTCCGCCATTGCCAATAATATGGCCGCGCCGATCATCATCGAAGGTCGGCAATTGCATGTTTCGGCCAAGATGGGGGTCGCGGTTTCCCCCAATGATGCCACCGATGGTGCCAGCTTGATCCGCAATGCCTGTGTCGCCCTGCGGCAGGCGGTGGCATCAGGAACCACCAGCTATCTGCATTTCACCCGCACCATGCAGGATGATCTGCGCGACAAGCTGGATCTGGAGGATGCCTTGCGGCTGGCCATGCAGGAAGGCCAGCTGAGTGTGCATTACCAGCCCAAGGTCGCCATCGCCGGCGGCCATGCCATCGGGGGGGAGGCGCTGCTGCGCTGGCGTCACCCAGTGCGGGGCATGATCCCGCCCGGTACTTTCATCCCTACGGCGGAGGAAACTGGCCTGATCGTCCCCATCGGCGAATGGGTGTTGCGCCAGGCCATCAACCAGATCAAGGCGTGGCTGGACCAGGGGCTGCCGCCCATCCAGATTGCTGTCAATGTGTCGGAACGCCAGTTCCGTTGGGGGCACCTGCCGGCCCTGATTGATGTGTTGCTGGCGGAAAGCGGTATCCCGCCGCATCTGCTGCAGCTGGAAATTACCGAAACCATCCTGCCGGCCGATCTTGACGGTGCCTTGCAGCAGATGCGCTGGATTGCCGATCGTGGGGTGGCGCTGGCGCTGGATGATTTCGGCACCGGCTATTCCTCCCTCTCCTATCTGCGGGAATTGCCGCTGGACTGCCTGAAGGTGGATCGGCAGTTCGTCATGGATATGGAGCATGACCAGTCCACCCGTCATATTGTGGAAGCCATTGTCGCCATGGCCCAGGCCATGGATCTGAAGGTGGTGGCGGAGGGGATTGAGACACTGGCACAGTGGGAAATCCTGCAGCGGCTGGGGGTGGAGGAAGGCCAGGGCTATCTATTCGCCCGCCCCATGCCGGCCGAGGATTTCGCCGCCTATATCCGCAATGGCGGGCCGCAGTCTAAAAATTAAAGCAGCATCAGCGTTGCCAGACCCAGGAAGGCCAGGAATCCCACCACATCGGTCACAGTGGTGAGGAAGACACCCGATGCCACGGCTGGATCAACCCGCATACGGTCCAGCACAAAGGGGATCAGGGCGCCGAACAGCCCGGCGCAGAACAGGTTCACCACCATGGCGCAGGCAATCACCACGCCGAGCAAGGGTTGGCCAAACCAGATATAAGCGATGACGCCGATAATGCCGGCCAGGGCACAGCCATTCAACAGGCCTACCAGCACTTCCTTGCCGATCACACGGGTGGCGTTGGCCGGTGTCAGTTCCTTGGTCGCCAAGGCGCGGACTGCCACGGTCAGTGTCTGTGTCCCAGCATTGCCGCCCATGCTGGCGACGATGGGCATCAGCACGGCTAGCGCCACCAGATGCGAAATGGTAACGGAGAACAGGTTGATCACCATGGCCGCCAGCAGCGCCGTCACCACATTGACGGCCAGCCAGCGGAAGCGGGAGCGCGCAGTGGCCAGCACGGCGCGGTAGAAGTCATCCTCCCCGACGCCGCCCATGGCCAGCATGTCGGCCTCCGCCTCCTCCTCGATCACGTCCACCACGTCATCGACGGTGATGACACCCAGCAGACGGCCGCCCTTATCCACCACAGGGGCAGACACCAGTCCGTAATTGCGGAACAGACGGGCCACCTCTTCCTGGTCCATGGTGGCGGGGATGCGGTGGATATCCTCATGCAGGATTTCGTTCAGCTTCACCCCGCGCCGGGCCCGCAGCACGCGTGACAGGGGGACTGTACCCACCACCCGATGCATCGGATCGACGATGAAAATATCGTAGAATTGTTCGGGTACATGGCTGTCATCGGCGGTGGCAGCGGCGCGCAGATAATCAAGCAAACCACCGACCGTCCAGAATTCTGGGACGGAAACAAATTCCCGCCCCATCAGGCGACCGGCGGAGAATTCCGGATAGGTCAGCCCTTCCTCGACCAGTGCCCTGGCCTCGGGCGGCAGGTTGGACAGGATTTCAGCCTGCGCCTCTTCATCCAGATCCTGGATGACGTCGATGGCGTCGTCGGTATCCAGTTCGGCAACGGCAGCAGCCAGGGCCTTCGGCTCCAACTGCTCCACCACCTCTTCACGCAGATCGACGGAGAGATAGGCCAGGATTTCGGCGTCGAAGCTGGGGCGCAGCAGCGCCACCAGCTCGACACGCCGTTCATCGTCGGCCTGCTCCAGCAGGTCGGCGACGTCGGACGGGTGCAGGTCCGCCAGCATTGTGGCAGCGCCCTGCATATCGCCAGCCTCCATCAACGCGATGACGGCCAGCCGTTCACTTTCCCCGGCATCGCCATCATCAGCGATGACGTGCCGGGGGTCACCATGCGGCCGATCTGAAGGTGGGCGATCGGCCGGAGACATCATGCGGCACCTGCGGGGTTATGAACCTGCGCATCAATGACGGCCAGGGCCGACATGTTGACGATACCGCGCACCGTCACCGACGGGGTGAGGATGTGGGCCGGCTTGGCCGCCCCCAGCAGCACCGGCCCCACGGCCAGACCATCGCCCAGCACCTTCAACAGGTTGAAGGAGACGTTGGCGCTGTCACGGTCGGGCATGACCATCAGGTTGGCACTGCCCTGCAGGCGGCTGTTGGGGAAAATGCGGCTGCGGATTTCCGGGCTGATCGCCGCATCCGCGTGCATTTCGCCTTCCACCTCCAGATCGCCACAACGAGCACGGATGGCCTGCAGCGCTTCCCGCATCTTCAGGGCCGCCGTATCATTATGGCTGCCGAAGCTGGAATGCGACAGCAGGGCCACCTTCGGCGTCAGACCGAAACGCCGCACCTCTTCCGCTGCCAGCTCGGTGATTTCCGCCAGATCGGCGGCCGTCGGGTTGGCATTCACATAGGTATCGGTGAGGAAGAAGGTACCGCGATTGAGGATCAGCACCGACAGGGCCGCCATGACGCGGGCCCCCTGCTTCTTGCCGATCACGTCATTCACATGCTTCATGTGCCAGTCATAAAGGCCGACCGTGCCGCAGACCAGGGCGTCCGCCTCCCCCTTCTCCACCATCAGCGCACCGATCACGGTGGTGTTGGTGCGCACCACCTGGCGGGCGCGGTCGGGGGAAACGCCGTTACGTTCCATCTTGCGATGGTAGGTCTGCCAATAATCGTTATAGGCGGGGTCGTTCTGCGGGTCGATCAGGCGCACATTCTCGCCCAGGCGCAGACGCAGCCCCAGCTTTTCGATGCGGCGGGCCACCACTTCGCGGCGGCCGATCAGGATCGGCTGGGCGATACCATCTTCCAGCACCTGCTGCGCGGCGCGCAACACCCGTTCCTCTTCGCCCTCGGCATAGGCGATGCGGCGCGGATCGGCCTTGGCCTTGGCGAAGACCGGCTTCATCAGCAGGCCGGAGCGGAAGACGAACTGACCCAGCTGTTCGCGGTAGGCGTCGAAATCCTGGATCGGACGGGTGGCGACACCGCTATCCATGGCCGCCTGGGCCACAGCCGGAGCGATTTCCAGGATCAGGCGCGGGTCGAACGGGCGCGGGATCAGATATTCCGGGCCAAAGCTCGGCGGGGCCTCGCCATAGGCCATGGCCACCACATCATGCACCTCTGCCTGGGCCAGACGGGCAATGGCGTTGACGGCGGCGATCTTCATCGCCTCGTTGATGGTGGTGGCGCCCACATCCAAGGCACCCCGGAAGATGAAGGGGAAGCAGAGGACGTTATTGACCTGATTGGGGAAATCCGACCGGCCGGTGCCGACGATGGCATCGGGCCGCACGGCCTTCACCTCATCCGGCATGATTTCCGGGGTGGGGTTGGCCAGCGCCATGACGATGGGGTGCGGCCCCATCTTCTTCACCATATCCTGCGTCAGCACGCGCGGGGCGGACAGGCCCAGGAACACATCGGCATCGCCAATGATATCGTCCAGGGTGCGGGCATTGGTCGGCTTGGCGTAACGGGCCTTGCGCGGGTCCATCAGCTCGGTGCGGCCTTCATAGACCACGCCCTTGATGTCGTTGACCCAGACATTTTCCACCGGCAGGCCCATATCGACCAGCAGGTCCAGACAGGCCAGGGCCGCCGCACCGGCACCGGAGCAGACCAGCTTGACGGTGGAGAAATCCCGCCCCGTCAGCTTCAGCGCGTTGGTGATGGCGGCGGCAACGATGATGGCGGTACCATGCTGATCGTCATGGAAGACCGGAATCTTCATGCGGTCGCGGAGCTGCTTCTCCACATAGAAGCATTCCGGCGCCTTGATATCTTCCAGGTTGATGCCACCGAAGGTCGGCTCCAGCGCGGCGATGACATCGACCAGCTTGTCCGGGTCTTTCTCGTTGATCTCGATATCAAAGACATCGATACCGGCGAACTTCTTGAACAGAACGCCCTTGCCTTCCATGACCGGCTTGGAGGCCAGCGGCCCGATATCACCCAGGCCCAACACGGCGGTGCCGTTGGTGATCACGGCCACCAGATTGCCACGGCTGGTATATTTCGCGGCGTTGGCCTCGTCTTCGACGATGGCCTCACAGGCATGGGCCACGCCGGGCGAATAGGCCAGCGCCAGATCGCGCTGGGTGGCCAGCGGCTTGGTCGGGGTAACGGCAATCTTACCGGGCGTCGGCAACCGGTGATAATCAAGGGCCGCATCACGAAAGGCGTCGGTCATTTCCTAACTTGCTCCCAGCAACCGTAACGGAGGGTCTTTGCGGATTGTTTTTCTTTGGTCGCTAGTTAGGCTGTTCCGGGTGCGGCTGTCCAGTCTGTGGCGCTTGCGGCGGGCGTGGACCTGCCCCCCGCCCGCCGCGCCGATGCCGCGTTACTCATGCGCTGGTATTCACCTGCGACGCTGCCCAGCGCTGTTCCTGGGTCAAGCCACCATAGCCATAGGCATGTCCATCGACGGCATGGACCAGCACATAGCTTTCCGGATGCAGCGGCCCCAGCAATTCCGCCATGCCGGCAAAGGCCGCCCGCACGAAGCGCGCCGTTTCTGCCTTGAGATTGGTGCCGGCGGTTATCTTGATATCCAGCCAGAAGGCAGCAAGGCCGGCATCTGTCGGCCGCTGGCCGGCAATGTACCAGCCGGCGGGATCCGCCGGCTCCACCAAAACAGCGGTAACGCCCTTATCCTTGCCCAGATGCTCGGCAGCCCAACCGGCCGCAGCCCCGGCAATGGCGGCCCGATGATCGGGGCCCCCGGTTGCCGGCTCCACATAACGAATGGTGATCATTGGCATCGCTTGCTCCCATTTCTCCTTGGTGATGGCGAGATTATGGCGCGACACCCATCATACTGGAATGATATGATTTACAATAATCAAGATCGCAAATTTTAATGGTTATCCGATGCTCGACCTTGAATCGGTGCAGCTTTTCGTGTTGACGGTGGATCTGGGTGGCTTGACGCGGGCGGCTGAGGCGGTGGGAACCGTGCAGCCGGTGGTCAGTCAACGGCTGAAGGCCTTGGAGGCGCAGTTGGGAACCCAATTGCTGGAGCGTTCGCCCCGCTTCGTGCGGCCCACAGCGGATGGGGTGGTCTTCCTGGAACGGGCGCGGGCCCTGCTGGCCGCCCATGATGCGACACTGCGCTTCAAGGACGGTCCGGCCCTGCATCTGCGCCTGGGCATCAGCGACCATGTGATGGGGGCCGCGTCCGGCCCGCTGCTGCGACGGTTGCGGGCAATCCTGCCGGCAGATATTCGGCTGGAACTGCGGGTATCATTGTCCCAGTCCCTGCGAACGGCCTTCGAACAGGGGGAGTTGGACACCATCATCATCCGCCGTGAGGCTGGCGGCAATGATGGGGAGGTGTTGGGCAGCGAGCCCTTGATCTGGTGCGGCGATCCCACGCTGCTTGCCGGCACCTCACCCTTGCCCATCGCGTCATTGGGGGAACCTTGCGGCGTGCGCGCCCTGGCGATACGGGCCCTGGGCAAGGCCGGTATCCCCTGTTACGAAAGCTTCGTGGCCGGCAGCAGCAGTGCCTTGCTGGCTGGGCTTTCCGCAGGATTTGGAATTGCGCCCATGGGGCGGTTCGGGGCCGCCAGCCAGGATGTCGGGCCATTGCTGGGTCTTCCCCGGCTTCCTGCGTCCGATATCATCCTTCTGGGCCGCGCCACGGGCCAGGCACGGACCAGGGCGATCAATGCCATTGCCGCCAGCGTCCGCGCCGCCCTTGCCGCCCCCGGTGTGACCGGGGGGCACTAAACCCGTGGATCAGAACCGGGCGGACAGGCCCGCGATGAAACGGCGGGGTGCGCCGGTTGACAGAAAACGCGGATCATCAAAGCCCAGTTCCCCGGCATCCCCATAAATACCGAAGGTGGCATAGCGATGGTCGAACACATTATCGATCCGGCCATTCAGGGTGACACCCTCGATCAATTGATAACGGGCCGACAGGTTGAACAAGGCGAAACCGCCCAGCGGTCGCGTCAGGTTCACCTCATCCCCACGCAGAAAACGGCTGGAGGAATAGTGCATCTCCGCCCCCAGCACCAAGGCCCTGCCCAACGCCAGATCGGCGCCGATCTTCAGGCTGTGCTGGGGAATGCCGGGGATGCGGTCGCCTGGGCTGACGGCGATGTCGCCATCGGCCTCCGCCTGCGGATTATACGGGGCCTGGATCGACAGCGGGCTGCGGAAGCTGGCCTTCACCAGCGCATAATCGATGAACCAGGAAACCGGCCCCTGGCTGCCCGATAATCCGGCCTCCAGCCCCTGGCGCCGGGTGCGGCCGACATTGCCGAAATAGCCGGTGCCGATGACGGGACCGGCGGAAATGAAGATGATGTCGTCCCGGTTGTCGGTGCGAAAGGCCGCCAGCGACCATTCCACCTGTCCATCTGCCCATTTCCCCCTGGCCCCCGCCTCCCAGGTGCGGGATCGCACATCATCCAGTGGCGGATCGGCCAAAAAGGCATTCGGGAAGCGGCAGGGGCGTTTCGGGTCGGCACAGGACAGCTCAGCCGGCGTGGGGATGCGGTTATTCTCATTGACGCTGGCATAGAGCACCGTCCCCGGCTGGGGATTCCAGGCCAGCCCCATGCCGGGGTTAAGCGCGGTATAGGTATGGTCACCGTCCAGATCGCTGCCCAACTGGTCCCGCAGGCGCAGATCGGCATGGGTCAGCCGCAAGGCCCCGGTCAGATGCAGATCGGGCGCCAGCGACAGCGTGTCGGACAGGCTGGCCCCCAGCATCCAGGACCGGGTTTTCAGCCCGACATTGAATTCATCATTCCCGATGGCAATCCCCAGGCTTTCCACCCCGCGTGTGGCGTCCAGTTGCCCAAGCTCGGTACCGCTGCCATAGCGGGTGCTGGCATGGTCCAGCGTTGCCCCCAGGATCAGGATATTCTCCAGACCGCCCGGCGCGCCGGCGTGCCGCGCCTGCAGGCTGAGCCCCTGGCCGTCGGTGCGGGTCCGGGTGCGGTTGAAGACGGCATCGGGCTCCTCGGTCAACCCGCCAACCGGCCTGCCATCAGCGCCGATAACCGGTTCCAGATCGTCACCCTCCTCCACACAAAGGCCGCTGCCGCACAGTTCAAAACTGCCCTGGTCGCCATTGGCCGTCCGGCGTTTCAGATGGCGCCAATGCGCGGCGGCCCGCAGGGTCCAGCCCTGCCCGGCCATCATCTCCCCCCGCAGGGAAAGCGCCAGCAGGTCGCTATCCGTGCGGTCAGGATGGGTGAAGACGGCCCGGCGATCCTGCGTCAGCAGATCGCCGGGTGCCGCGCCATTGCCCGTCAGTTCCGATGTCGCAGCGGTGATGGAAAGGCCCAGTTCGCCACCGCCATCCGGCCGGTACAGCACATCGCCATAGGCCCGGGTCAGCCGGCTGGGGGAGAAATCCCGCCAACCATCATCCCGCCCGTGCGACAGGCCCAGATAATAGCCCGTCTTCCCCTCCGTCCCGCCCGTCTGGGCGGTCAGGGAGAGGAAACCATCCGATCCGGCAGCAACCTCAGCTTCCGTGCCCTGAAAGCTGAACCCGTCCTTCATGGACAGCAGCACCGATCCACCCAGCCCGTTGGGGCCAAAGGTGGGGTTGGAACCGGCGATCACCTGGGCATGGTCGATGGCGAAGGCCGGCAGCAAATCCCACTGCACCACATCGCCAAAGGCCTCGTTGACGCGCATCCCGTCCTGATAGACGGCCACCCCCTGCGGTTCACCCAAGGCAGGGGCGGCGGTGAAACCGCGCAGGGCCACGCCCTGCTGCCAGACATTCCCCAGACTGTCGATGCTGCTGACCGATCCCAGCCGGCGCTGCAGCCCCTCCGTTGCCGTCACGGTGCCCGGCCGGTTCATCGTGGCGCTGTCCAGGCGGTGGCCGCTGGCCGGCAACCGGTCCAGCGGCACCCCTTCCTGGCCGCCGGCAAGGCCAATGACAATCACCTCCTCGGCCTGTTCCTGCGGCTGGGCCAGGGCGGCAGGGGTCAGCAGGCTGCTGGTCAGCAGCCAGAATAGCGGCGGGCGGCGCATGGGGTTCTTCCCTGGAACGGTCTTTGTTGACCCCATTGGGCCGCGCCAGGGTCGATCCGGACAATTGTACCATCGGGTCAGTCATTTATCCCGGAATTGACGGGATATTTATCCTGATACCTTCGCCCTATGGCCGGGGTGGCCCAGCTCGGTCTAAGCTGAACTTTCACGCCCGTTGGACGGGAAGGGGGACGGCTTGTCGCTGCGGTGGCGGATCATTCTGCTGGTGATGCTGGCGGCGGCCCTATCGGCCCTGGCCGGGCTGGCGGTGACCGTGGCGGGTGCCCGCGTTTCCGTGCGGATGGAGACGGAAGCCGCCCTGGAACTGGCGCGGGCCGAGCCCCCCCGGGCGGCATTGCCCGCCCATGTCCGCCATGTCACCCGCCAGTTCGTGCCGCAGGGCAGCCCCCTGCCCCCGGTGGAACGGCACCATCCGGGGGTGCCGGGCTGGTTTGCCGCCCTGGTCTGGAATGGGGCAGACGATATTCTGCTGCCGGTGGAGGGTGGTGTCTGGCTGCTGCGCGCCGATCCGGCGGATGAGGTGGCGGAGGTCTGGTCGGACACCGTGGTGCTGGCGGTGACGGCCGCCATCATGCTGCTGTTGATGCTGCTGGCCCTGTCGGTTCTGGTGGGGCGGGCGCTGGCACCGCTGAACGGCTTTGCCCTGGCGCTGGACCGTTTGGCCCAGGGGCAGCAGGCGGGGCCGGAAACTGCCATTGCCATCCCGGAACTGGCAGCCATCGGTCAGCGGATCGCCCGGCTGGATCGGGAACTGGTGGCGGCACGGGCGGAGAATGCCGCCCTGTCACACAGCCTGATTGCCCTGCAGGATCAGGAACGGGCCCAACTGGCGCGCGATCTGCACGATGAGTTGGGACCGCTATTATTTGGTATCCGCGTGGATGCCCATGCCATTGGCCGCGCTGCCGCCACCGGCCCGGTACCGCCGGGGGATGCGGCGGGCCGGGCTGGCGCCATCGCCGATGCTGCCGCCGGCATCCGCGACCTGTCCCGCCGCATTCTCAACCGGTTGCGCCCGATGGGGTTGGATCATCTGCACGCAGCCGACATCTTGCGCGATCTGACGGCGGGGCTGGCGCGGCAGCATCCGCAGACAAGCTTCAGCGTTGATCTGGACATGTCGGCCTTCGCCCGCAGCGAGGCCGCCGACCTGACGCTGTACCGCATCGCGCATGAGGCAATCCTGAACGCCCTGCGCCATGGCCAGCCCAGCCGGATCGGCCTGCGGGTGCAGGGCCAGGCCGACAGCATTACCCTGCAGGTCAGCGATGATGGCGGCGGCATGAAGCCGGACGCGCTGCCGGGGCACGGCATTACCGGGATGCGGGAACGCGTCCGCGCCCTGGGTGGCCGGTTCAGCATCACCAGCGGGGCGGATGGGCAGACCCTGGTGGAAGCCCATATTCCCGTCCCCGCCGCAACAGCAGAAGGATTGCACCGCCATGGCTGAAACCGCCCCCCTGATCCTGGTGGTTGATGACCATGCCATTGTGCGCGGCGGCTGCCGCCAGTTGCTGGAGCCACCGCTGTCCCGCTTCCGCGTGGTGGAAGCGGCCGACGGGCAAGCCGCGCGAACCCAGGTGGAGCGCCATGATCCCGATCTGGTGATCACCGACCTGAACCTGCCGGGCACGCCCAACGGGTTGGACCTTGTTCGGGAACTGACAGAGGCGGGGCGGCGTGTCGTTGTTCTGTCCATGCATGAAACGCCGGGCATTGCCAGCCGTTGTATTGAACTGGGTGCTGCCGCCTATGTCACCAAGTCCGACGCGCCGGAAGCCCTGGTGGAAGCAACAGAGGCGGCATTGCGAGGTGCCCGCTGGCTGTCGGCCGATATTGCCCGCGCCCTGGCCCTGCCCAACCGCGAAACCGACCTGACGGAGCGGGAGGCGGAAATACTGGACCTGCTGGCCGATACGGCCGACCTGGATGATGTCGGCCGCCGTCTGGGCATCAGTTACAAGACGGTGGCCAATACCCTGGTCCGCCTGCGCAACCGGTTCGGCGTGCGCCGCACGGCCGATCTGGTGCGCGTGGCGGTGCAGCGCCGGGTGGGTGGTTAGGGATTACACCCGCCACCCCGCCACAATCGCCTGCCCGCCCCCGGCGGCCAGCAGGGATTGGGCGCGGGCCGGATCGCTGGCGGCAATGGCGGTGGAGAGGGCATCGGCCAGGGTGGCCGTGGATGCGGCGACGCTGACCTGCCGCCAGCGATCGGCCGGAAGCCCGGTTGCCGGGTCCAGGATATGGCCATAACGGCCAGCCGCATCGATCAGGCTGCCGCGCGGGGCAGAGGTGGCGACGGCCCGGCCGGAAACGGGAATGTGGGTGGCGATCCGCGCGGCATCAACCGGATCGGCCACCCCCAACTGCCATTCCCGCCCGTCATCACGCCGGCCGATACCGCGCGGTTCCCCCATATCCACCAGCATATGCCCGATACCGTGGGCCAGCAGCAGATCGGTCACCCGGTCAGTGATATAGCCCTGGGCAATCCCGTTCAGGGTCAGCGCCATACCCGGTGGCAGCCGTACCCGGTCGCGCCGAACCTCCACCCGCTGCCAGCCGACCGCCTGCCGTACCGCCCCAAAATCAACCGCCCCATCCCGGTAGAATTGCCAGAGCGGCTGGACCGTGGGATCAAAGGCGCCAGCGGTGGCGGCTGACAGGGCCAGGGCCTGGCGCAGCAGATCGGTGAAGGCGGCGGGCGGATCAGCCAATTCCCCTTCCCGGTTCAGGCGGGACAACAGACTGTCCGGCCGATGCAGGCTGAACAGCCCCTCCAGGGCGCTGATCAACCGGACAACATGGCCGATCAGCGCCCGGGCCGCCCCTTCCTCCACCCCATGCAGGGTCAAGCTGGCGGGGCCGCCCATGGCCTGGCCCTGCCATGTCACCGGCGGTGGTCGGCGGGGCCAGAGGGCGAGCGCACTGCCCGCCAGGGCCAGGGCGGACAGGCGCAACACCCGGCGGCGGCTGGGCAGCGGCATGGTTTCAGGCGGCATGGTGACCGCTCCCCTTTCTGGGCTGGATGCGGGCTGCGGCCCCTTCCCCATGACGTGCCGCCACCACCAGCGGCACGCAGCGCCCCTTGTCGGCATAGATGCCGACGCAATCCAGGCACTGGAAACATTCGTCATAGCGGATGGAGCCATCCCGCCGGATGGCCTTGTACCGGCAGCGGCTGGTGCAAAGCTGGCACGGGCTGCCGCAGGCCGGCCGCCTGGGTATCCAGTCCAGCAGGCGCAACCGGCCGGCCAGTGCCAGAAAGGCACCCAGCGGGCAGAGATAGCGGCAGAAAGGCTTGAACATCACCAGCCCCAGCAGCAGCCAGAACCCGGCATAGAGCACGAAGGGCAGATCGCGGACGAACCCCAGCGTGATGGCGGTTTTGAACGGTTCCACCTCTGCCGCTTTCTCCGCCTCCCCCGGCAGAACCAGGGCCGTGACCAGCAGCAGCGCCAGCACGGCATATTTCACCAGCACCAGCCGCTGATCCAGCCAGCCCGGCACCCGGATACGCCGCAGCCGCAGCAGCCGGCCCAGCGCATCGGCAAATTCCTGCAGCGCGCCGAAGGGGCAGAGCCAGCCGCAGAACGTGCCCCGCCCCCAGATGATGGCGGTGACCGCGACATAGGCCCAAAGCAGCAGTGACACCGGATCATAGAGCAGGAAGCTGAAATCCATGCCGTTCACCGCCCCCTTCACCACGCCTTGCACAGTGACGATGGAGAGCTGGCCCTGGGCCTGGATGCCGATAAAGCCCAGCGTTGCCGCCAGAAAGCCCATGCGCGTCCAATAGAACTGCCGTTCGCGCCGGGACAGGCGGGTCTGCGCGATCAGTCCCGCCGTCAGCCCCAGCAGCATCAGCCCCAGAATGGCCAGTTCCGGCAGACGGCTGCCCCAGGCCAGGAGCCATTCCGGCGGAGTTTCCACCATCACCGGGGCAGTGAACAGGCTGGCCGGCAGCGCATAATTCGTTGTGAAATCGCGCATCTGCCGGTCGGGCAGGATCAGGCCCTTTTCCCGCACCGTGCGCAGTGACAGGGTCCAGGGGCTGGCCGGATCGAAGGCGGCGGAACCATCGACGCGGAACAACCGCACCTCATCCACCGTCGGCAGGCCGGCGGGCAGCACATAATCATGCACCATGTCGCGGATATTGACCGGAAAGCCTGCTTGGGTGACGGCCAGCCGGTCCGGCACCGTGGCCGGCACGAAATCCGGCCCGGTATAGGAATAACGCCCGCTGGACAGCACCAGCAGCACCTCTTCCCCTGGCTGCAGCCGGTCCATCACCTGGACATACTGCGCCTCCCCCAGCAGGGAACGGCCGATGGCAGGCACGTTCAGATAGGCGACCCAGAGGTCGATGAAAATCCCCTGCGGATCGGCCAGCCCCGCCGCATCCAGGCCAGCAAAGGGGGTGCCCTGGAATGCCTGTTCAACCATGGCGTTGGTCAGGCTAAGGCGGCGGACGTAACCGCTGGCGACCAGGGCATCCCAGCCCATGATCTGGTCCATCTCCGGACGCGGGATGGATTTCGGCTTCGGTGCCAGGGCCGCCATCTTGGCCTGCGCCACCTTGGTGGCGGCCCCCAGAATGGTCAGGTTGGCAATGCGCAGGCTGGCCGTCGCCTTGGCCACCCCATCCAGGGTGACCGAACTGCTGCCCGCCCTGTCGGAGGTGCCGTACTGGCTGCCGATCTTGATATTCTGCCGGATGGTAAGGCCGCGATATTGCGTCAGGAAATCCGCGAAGGGTTGCGGCCCCAACCCATCGACAAAGACCGGTTCATGCTGGGACAATATCTGCACATCCAGGAAGCGGCCGGCATCATCCATCGCCACCAGCAGGTTCATAGGCGTGCCGGAAAAGCCGGGAATGGACGTCAGCGATCCGGTTTCAAAAATATACCCCGCCACCATGCCGGCCTTGATCAGCGGCCAGGCCGGCACCGTCTTTTCCTTTTCCCCCAGGCTATAACCATCGGGCAGCAGACGGGCCAGTTCCTCCTCCGTCAGCGCGGCGGCGGGGGCCGGGGCGGCGAACAGCACAAGCATCAGGAACAGCACCAGCCGCAACAGCATCACACCCCCTCCGGTTGCTGAAAAGGCTAGGATGCATAAGGGCCGGCGGGTATTGGACTTTGGTTTCACCAGCGGTCACAAGTTCGGCTCAGACGCCGGCGCTGCGTCTTTACCGCAACCCGCGCTATCGTCTCTTACAGCCGCTATCCCCCTCATCATCGCCCAGGCTATCCAGCGGGGTGCGCTGGTGCAGGAAGCCTTCCTGCGGGGAGACGGCCACCAGCAGGCGGGGGGAGGTGATCAGCACAGGCTGGCGCAATTGCCCGTCCCAGGGCCGGAAGCTGAGCGCCTGCCCCTTGAAGGCGGCCAGGGTGAAGCCGGGATCATTCAGCGCTGCCACGATGGCGGCGGTATCGCCTGGGTTCACCTTGGAGGCCGCCTCCGTCACCGCGCGCACCGCCGTCCAGGCGGCATAATCGCGTTCCGTCATCACCCGGCCGGCCAGGGCCTGGAACCGGTTCTGCAACTGGGTGCCGCCCCATTGTTCAAACACCCGTGACCAGGCCGTCGGCACCAGTTCCGCCGTTCCGGCCACCGGGCGGGGGCGGGCGGTGCGGTAGCTGAGATAATCGCCGAACGTCCCTTCCTCATCCGCCACGATCAACACATCATGGTCAGCCCCCCGGGTGAAGGTGGCCACGACATCGCGTTCATTACTGAAACCATCATCGGTGCGGGCATGGCCGACATCGAATGTCCAATCCTTCTCCGCCACAATCCGCGCGCCCAGCCGTTTGGCGGTGCGGCGGATGGCGTCGGCATAGGGCTTGTCGCCCGGCCCGCTGCCGGTGACCAGGAACCAGTTCGTCCAGCGCCGCAGCACCAGATATTGGCCCAGCGCATCGGCCAACATGCGGCGGCTGGGGATGGTGTGCAGCAGGTTGGGCCGGCATTGGCCATTGCGCAGATCATCATCACGGGCCCGCACATTCAGCACCAGGGCACCGGCTGCCCCTGCCCTGTCCGCCACCCGCAGCAGCGCATCGGCCGGCAGATCGGCAATGATGAAACGCACCCCCTGGCCCAGCAGGGCCGGCAGGTCAGCCTCCTTGCCCTCCACCAGCCGATAGGCGCGTTTCAGGAAGCGGCCACTGATATTGCCATCCTGCACGCCCAGCCGCGCGCCCTGCAGGGCGCCATCGCGGATCACCGGGTCCAGGAAGGAAAGCGGCGTTGCCGGCGGTTCCGCCACCCCGATGAAGCCGATGGGAAGCATGTCGGCGGCGGGGGCAGCAGCGGGCGGTGGGTCGGCGGCCAGCAACGGCATCGCCGACAACAGGGCCAGGGCAAGCATCAAGGGGCGCAGCATGGCTCCATCTCCCGCGTCATGGATGCGGACAGGCATCACACCGGATAGACCGAACGTCTGTCGCGTCACATTGCACTATCGTCTAAGTGCTTGGTGAAAGCCGGCATCTTGGCAGCCCGCCCTGCTGGCCTTACCATTCGGGCAACCATGCCCCGGTCCCCCGGCCGGGGCGATGCCGAGCCTGGATCGAGGGGCGCATGTCGCCACAGCCAAGCCGGCCGCTGGTCCGGGCCTGCAGCCATCAGGCGGACCCGGCGGCGGCCATTGATGAGCTTTCCCCATCGCTGCTGGCGGCCGACCCGGTGCTGGTGGTGCTGTTCTGCTCGTCCCATCATGATCTGCCGGCCGTGGCCGCACAGGTGCGCGCCCGTCTGCCGGGCGTTCCCGTCATCGGCTGCACCACGGCCGGGGAATTGACGCCGTTCGGCTATATGGATGGGTCGATCAGCGCCGTCGCCTTCCCCAAGGGCGATTTCGCCGCCACCATCGGCCGCTTTGATCATGTCAGCCGGTTTGAAATCGGCGATGCCCGGCCCCGCGTGCGGGAATTGCTGGCGGAAGCGGAGGATGCGGCCATCGGCATGGGCCCCGATGCCCGCAATGTCGCCCTGTTCCTGGTCGACGGGCTGTGCGTGAAAGAGGAACTGATCATCAGCGCCCTGCATGATGCGCTGGGCGGCCTGCCGCTGATCGGCGGGTCGGCCGGCGATGACATGCGGTTTGAACAGACCCATGTGCTGCATGACGGGGAATTCCATGTCGATGCCGGGGTGTTGCTGATCCTGACCACGATCCGGCCCTTCAAGGTGTTCCGCAACCAGCATTTCGTGCATTCCGACGAAAAGATGGTGGTCACCCAGGCCGACCCCACCCGCCGCATCGTCACCGAAATCAATGCCGAGCCGGCGGCCCGCGAATATGCCCGCATGGTCGGGCTGGAGGGGGAGCCGCTGACCCCGATGATCTTCGCCTCCTACCCCGTGGTGGTGCGGGTGGGCGGGGAATATTATGTCCGCTCCATCCAGAAGGTGAATGAGGATGAAAGCCTCACCTTCTTCTGCGCCATCGATGAAGGCATCGTGCTGACGGTGGCGACCGGCGTGGATATTGTGCGCAACCTGGAAGAACTGTTCGAAGGCCTGACGGCAGAAATCGGCAAGCCAGAGCTGATCCTGGCGTTCGACTGTGTGTTCCGGTCGCTGGAACTGGAACAGAAACAGTTGAAACATGCCGCCTCCAAGGTGCTGGCCAGCCAGAATGTCGTCGGCTTCTGCACCTATGGCGAACAGTTCAACGCCATGCATGTGAACCAGACCTTCACCGGTCTGGCGATAGGTCGCCGATGACAGCCCTGCTTGACCCCGCCAACGACCTGCCCAGCCCGGAACAGGAGCGCATCGCCATCCTGGAGCGGGAAAACTGGAAGCTGCGGCGCATCAATAAGGCGCTGATGGACCGGGTGGAACGGTCCATGGATTATCACGGCAACGCCTTTTCCCTGTTCCAGACGGCCATCGTGCTGGAAAGCCGGGTGCGCGAACGCACCCAGCAGCTGGAAGATACCTTGCGCAAGCTGGAAGCCTCCAACAGCGCACTGGCCAGCGCCAAGGAGCTGGCGGAAACCGCGCAGACAAGGCTGGCCGAGGCCATTGAAAGCGTGAATGAGGGCTTTGCCCTGTTCGACGCGGATGACCGGCTGGTGATGTGCAACCGCACCTATCTCAGCCTCTGGCCCGCCATCGCGGAGATGATCCGCCCCGGCATCAGCTTTGGGGAGATCGCCCGGCTGGCGGCGGCCCGTGGCTCCGTGCTGTCGGACAGCAGCGGCCCGGACCGCTGGGTGCGCGACCGGGTGGCCCAACATGCCGGGGCAGATGGCACGCATGTCCACGCCCTGGCCGATGGCCGCTGGATACAGATCAATGAGCGGCGGACCGGCGATGGCGGCATCGTCGGCATCTATACCGACATTACCGATGTGAAGGAACGCGATGCCCGCGACGGGCAGGAACGCATCCGTCTGATCACCGATGCCATGCCGGCCCTGATCGCCTATGTCGATGCTGACGAAACCTATCGTTTCGTCAATCGCCGCTATGGCGAAATCTTCCGCCGGCCCCGGCATGAGATTGTCGGCTCCACCATGCGGGAACTGCTGGGGGAGCCGGCCTATCTGCTGCGCCGCCCGCACATCGCTACCGTGATGGCGGGCTTTGAGACCCAGTTCGACCTGGAATTCGATACAAGGTCCGGCAAACGCTATTCCCAGGCAACCTATGTGCCGCATTTCGCCCCCGATGGGGGGGTGCTGGGCTTCTTCTCCCTGATCCAGGATGTCACCGAACGGCGCAGCGTGGCCGAGGCCTTGCGGGAAGCCAATGAAGGGCTGGAACGGCGGGTGGCGGAGCGCACCGCCGCCCTGCAGCAGGAAATCGCCGAACGCCAGCAGATCGAGGCCAAGCTGCGGGAGGCCAAGACGGCGGCCGAGCAGGCCAACCTCTCCAAAACCAAATTCCTGGCCGCCGCCAGCCACGACCTGCTGCAGCCGCTGAACGCCGCCCGCCTGTTCGTCTCCGCCCTGACCGAGACGGAACAGCAGGCCGGCGCGCGGGTGCTGGTGGAAAAGACTGACGCCGCCCTGCTGTCGGTGGAAGATCTGCTGGAAGCGCTGCTGGATATTTCCAAGCTGGATGCCGGGGTGGTGCAGCCGCAACAGGATGATTTCCCGCTGGCCATGCTGCTTTCCTCCATGCAGGCGGAATATGCGCCGGTGGCCAAGGAGCGCGGGCTGGACCTGCGGGTGCTGCCCAGCCGGGCGATTGTCCATACCGATATGCGGCTGTTGCGCCGCATCTTGCAGAATTTCGTCTCCAACGCGCTGCGCTACACCCGCACCGGGCGGGTGCTGGTCGGTTGCCGCCGGCTGGCCGACGCGGTGCGGATCGAGGTGCTGGATACCGGCCCCGGCATCCCGCCCGACAAGCTGGAAGCCGTGTTTGAAGAATTCCGCCGCCTGGAAGGTGACCGGCCGGCCGGCCGCGACAGGGGTATGGGGCTGGGGCTTGCCATTGTGCAGCGGGCCGGGCGCATGTTGAACACGCCCATCGGCCTGCGCTCCCATCTGGGACGCGGGTCGGCCTTTACGGTGACGGTGCCGCTGGGCAGCAAGCAGCGCCCGCCGCAGGTGGGCAGCGTCCGCGTCGCCCCGCCGGCCAGCCCGCTGACCGGTGCGCGCATTCTGGTGATCGATAATGAACAGGCAATCCTGGACGGGATGGGCGCGCTGCTGCGCGGCTGGGGCTGTCAGGTACAGGTGGCCCCCAGCGCCACGGCCGCCATGGGCGTTCTGCCGGCGCTGGGCGGCTGGCCCGATGTCATTATCGCCGACTACCATCTGGAAGATGGTGAACTGGGCGTGGAGGCCATCGCCCAGGTGATCCAGGCCCGTGGCCGCGACATCCCCGCCATGGTCATCACCGCCAACCGCACCACCAGCGTGCATGAACGGGTGCAGAATGATGGCTATGCCCTGCTGACCAAACCCGTCAAACCGGCCCAGTTGCGGGCGCTGGTGACGCAGTTGATCGGGTAGCGTTATCCGCATCCGCTTGCAGCGCGGCTTTCAGCTTATGCCCAACCTCAACGATCGCATCCAGCGCCGGTATCAACTCCAGCCCCAGCGGCGTCAGGGCATATTCGACCGACGGGGGCGAGGTCGGTTGCATGGTGCGGGTCAAGACCCCCCTGCCCTCAAGCTCCCGCAGGCGCTGTGACAGAACCTTGGCAGAGACCGGTGGAATATCCAGCCGCAGTTCGTTGAAGCGGCGCGGCCCGGCACGCAGATGCCAGATTACATTCGGGGCCCAGGCTCCGGCAATGATGGTCATACACTCGGTCAGCGCACAGGGCTCGGGCGGAGGCGCGCTGCGGTTCTTGCGAAGCTTGAGGCTCATGCCTGAACTCATACTCTGCTGCCTTGATCAGAACCTATAGGTTCTGATCAAGGCCCTCAATCGCCGGCGCCAACATCCGTTGGCTTGGCTTCACGCGGCACGTGCCGCGCGGCGGCGGTCGCCGCCGTACCAAGTTGCGATGAGTTCACATCATCGCAACTTGGTATCAGGTTACTGCGGGGAAACCTGAGAATCCAGTAACTGTTGGAAACTTGGTTGGCAAGGGAAACCGCGCTGCATAACCTTCCGTTATCAGCAGCAAGGAACCTCGTCATGAATTTTTTTTCAAGCCGGACGCCTGTTCGATGCAGCAAGAGGGTCTGATCGTGGAGAAAGCGGCATGACACAGGCGTTCACCGACATTACCGCCGTCTTGCAGGACTATTTCGATGCGCTTTACTTCTGCGATACTGAGATTCTGCAGCGCGTCTTTCATCCCAAGGCAATCTATGCCACAGCGGATGAAACACCCATGCTTTATCGCACAATGGCGGACTATGTCCCGGTGGTGGCGGCCCGCCAGTCTCCGGCGTCACGGGGGGAGCCACGCCGCGACCATATCGATGCCATCGATCTGGCGGGGGAAAACACGGCCGTCGCCCGCCTGCGCTGTTCCATCGGGCAACGGGACTTCGTGGATTTTCTCACGCTCGTCCGCACCGAGGGGCAGTGGCGTATCATCGCCAAGGTCTTCCAGATTATCGAGCGTCAGATGATACAGACCTGATCGCCCCGCAGCGGCGGCCCCGCTGCCTGCAGCGCTGCCGCTTCCGCGTCTGTGAAAACGCGGGAACGGGTGAGGAAGCGCAAACCCTCCGGGCTTTCCAGGGAAAAGCCCGCCCCGCGCCCCGGCACGGCATCGATGATCAGTTGGGTATGTTCCCAATATTCGAATTGGGCGGCACCGATGAAGACGCGGGCGCCGTGAATATCCCCCAGATAGACATCCCGGCTGCCGACCTTGAATTCCCCTGCCTGATAGCACATCGGCGCCGAACCATCGCAGCAACCGCCGGACTGGTGGAACATCACCGGCCCATGCATGGCGCGCAGCCGATCAATCAGCGCATCGGCGGTAGCGGTGGACAGAACGCGCGGCACCATGGGTTCGCTCCATCACGTGGCAGGGGAAGACCAAAAAGGAAGGGCGGATGGCGCCTTGGGACGCCATCCGCCTTTACACTCACCACATAATACCAGCGGCACGAAATCAAGACCGTTGGTATATGAGGGCTGGTTTAGAAGAAGCCCAGCGCCTTCGGGCTGTAGCTGACCAGCAGGTTCTTGGTCTGCTGATAATGGTCCAGCATCATCTTGTGCGTCTCACGCCCGATGCCCGACTGCTTGTAACCACCAAAGGCCGCATGGGCCGGGTAGAGATGGTAGCAATTGGTCCAGACGCGGCCGGCCTGGATATTGCGGCCAAAGCGATAGGCACGGTTGCCATCGCGGCTCCACACCCCCGCACCCAGGCCATAAAGCGTATCATTGGCAATCGCCAGCGCCTCTTCCTCGCCCCGGAACTTGGTGACGGCCAGCACGGGGCCGAAAATCTCCTCCTGGAAGACGCGCATCTTGTTATGGCCTTCCAGCACCGTCGGGGTGACGTAGTAACCGTTGGTCAGATCCCCGCCCAGATCGGCGCGGCCGCCGCCGGTCAATACCTTGGCCCCTTCGTCGCGGCCGATATTGATGTAGGAAAGGATCTTCTCCAACTGGTCGTTGGAGGCCTGGGCCCCGATCATGGTGGAGGGATCGAGCGGGCTGCCCTGCTTGATCTTCTGCACGCGGGCGATGGCCTTTTCCATGAAGCGGTCATAAATCCGCTCATCCACCAGGGCGCGCGACGGGCAGGTGCAGACTTCGCCCTGGTTCAGGCCGAACATAGCGAAGCCTTCCAGCGCCTTGTCCAGGAAATCATCATCTTCCGCCATCACGTCGGCGAAGAAGATGTTGGGCGACTTGCCGCCCAGTTCCAGCGTCACCGGGATCAGGTTTTCCGAGGCATATTGCATGATCAGCCGGCCGGTGGAGGTCTCCCCGGTGAAGGCGATCTTGGAGATACGCTTGTTGGTGGCCAGCGGCTTGCCGGCTTCGATGCCGAAGCCGTTGACGACATTCAGCACGCCGGGCGGCAGCAGGTCACCGATGACATCCATCAGCACCATGATGCCCATCGGCGTCTGCTCGGCCGGCTTAAGCACCACGCAATTGCCGGCGGCCAGCGCCGGGGCCAGCTTCCAGGCGGCCATCAGGATGGGGAAGTTCCAGGGGATGATCTGGCCGACCACGCCCAGCGGCTCATGGAAATGATAGGCAACCGTGTCATGGTCGATTTCCGCCAGGCTGCCTTCCTGGGAGCGTACACAGGCGGCGAAATAGCGGAAATGATCAATGGCCAGCGGGATATCGGCGGCCGTCGTTTCCCGGATCGGCTTGCCATTATCGATGGTTTCCGCCAGGGCCAACAATTCCAACTGCGATTCCATGCGGTCGGCGATGCGGTTCAGCACGCCGGCGCGATCAGCAACGGAGGTACGACCCCATTTTTCGCGGACCTTATGGGCGGCGTCCAGCGCCAGTTCGATATCCTCTGCGGTGGAGCGGGCCACCTTGCAGACCACCCCGCCGGTGATGGGGGAGATATTATCGAAATACTGGCCCCGGACGGGGGCAACCCATTCACCACCGATGAAATTATCATAGCTGGAACGGATGGCGATGCTGGATTTCAGCTTCTCAATGGCCTGGTGCAGCATGGGGGCGTCTCCCTGAAAGGACAATGTCAGGCCCCAATGCCGGGGGGCCAGGATCAGGCCTCAGAGTGCGCCTTACCGCTGCGGCCGTATATTAGACTTTATGTGAAGAAACACGTCTCAGAAGCGCCGTTGCACCACCATGGTGCAATTGCGAAAAGCGTCCGGAGACTGGCTTCTGATGGGAAATTCACCCGCAAAATAAAGGGGTTCCCCAATGACGCTGCGCCCGCTTCTTCTGGCCGCCATGGCGGCCCAGTTCCTGATTGCCGGTACCGCCGATGCTGCCACGCATGAAGTGACGATGCGCAACCAGGGAAGCACAGGCACTATGGTGTTCGAACCGGCGATGCTGACCATCGCGCCCGGTGATACGGTGCGCTTCATCCCCACCGACAAAAGCCACAATGCCGAAGCGATCAAGGGCATGTTGCCCGAAGGCGTGGAACCATTCGTCGGCAAGATGAATGAGGAGATCAGCGTCACCTTCGACCAGCCGGGCCTCTATGGCTTCAAATGCAGGCCGCATTACGCCATGGGCATGGTGGGTGTTGTGGTGGTGGGCCAACCGGTCAATGCCGATGCCGCCGCCCAGGTGAACCATCCGGGCAAAGCCAAGGAGATGCTGAGCCAATTGCTGGCCAAGCTGCGGGGGTGAAGCCCCCTCTTCCGAACCGACCGTGATGCCCCGGCGCGCCATGCACGCCGGGGCCAGACGTCATGGGGTGGCCGCCGCCCGGGCCGAGGCTTGTGGCGTGCCGGGTGAGGGGGCGAAATTCACCTTGTTGGCCAGGATCACTGCCTGCGTGCGGCTGAAAACCCGCATCTTCTGCAGGATGGCGGAGACATGGGCCTTCACCGTCGTCTCCGTCACATCCAGCTCATAGGCGATTTCCTTGTTCAGCCGGCCGGCCACCACCAGTTCCAGCACCTTGCGCTGCTGCGGGGTCAGGGTATCGATGCGGCGCAGGATTTCCTGATCCTCCCCCGATTGCGTGGGGGGTGGGGCATCCGTCAGATCGGACGGGATATAGATATCCCCTTCCAGCACCTGGCGCAGCGCCTGGGCAATCTGCCCGCGCGGCAGCGATTTGGGCACAAAGCCTGCCGCCCCATGGCGCAGCGCTTCATGCACCAATTGCCGGTCGCTGGTGGCCGAGACCATGACCACCGGCAATGACGGGTAGCGTGCCCGCAGCGTGGACAGCCCGGCAAATCCATTATTGCCGGGCATGTTCAGGTCCAGCAGGATCAGATCGAAATCCCCTTCCCGATCGATGATGCGGATCACCTCATCCAGATCGGACGCCTCAAACAGCTCGCAACGGTCCAGCGCCACGGCCAGCACCGTGCGCAGCCCGTCGCGTACCAGCGGATGGTCATCCGCGATCAGCACCTTGCCCATGCCTATCCTCCCGTCGCCCTGTCGGGCCTGCCGACGCTTGATTTTTTTGTGGGCGGTTTCAAAGCTACACGCAGGAAGAAGGTCGGACAATCACCGGCCCGACCGGGAACACCCTTCTTTAGTATAAGCCACAGCCCGCCCCGGCGAAATGGCGCAATGCCATGGTTCAAGCCCTGATCCGGGATATTCCACCCTATCTGACCGGGATAAAAATCCCGATCAACAAGGATGTTTCTCACAGGAAAAATTCAGGAAAATCCCGTATCATCGCAAGTCAAAATCACCTTTCATCAGAAAGCATCATTTTCCTTATTCGCCGCTGGTGCCAGTGTTTTCTCATAAGCAGCGGGTCACGGCTCCCGTTACGCATGGGCCTACACCCCGATAATCCTGATAATCGGCGAATAGGGAGAGAATGATGCTGAGAAATCCATCGGCCCGCACCTGGCGTGCCCTGCTGTCCGGGGTCAGCCTGGGTGTCATGGCGGCCATCGGCGGCGGCAGCGCCCTGGCCGATGCGCCGCGCCCCGTCACCTGGGAAGACATCGCCAATGATGCCAAGACCACCAGTGACGTGCTGATGTATGGCATGGGCCTGGATGCCAAGCGGCACAGCACGCTGGCCCAGGTGAATGACAAGAATGTCGGCAATCTTGTACCCGCTTGGTCTTTCTCCTTTGGGGATGAGAAGCAGCGCGGGCAGGAAACCCAGGCCATCGTGCATGATGGCATCATCTATATCACCGCCTCCTACAGCCGGATGTTTGCGCTGGATGCGCGCACCGGCAAGCGGCTCTGGTCCTATACTCATCGGTTGCCCGACGATATCCGCCCCTGCTGTGACGTCATCAATCGCGGGGCCGCCATCTATGGCGACAAGGTCTTCTTCGGCACGCTGGATGCCAGCGTGGTGGCACTGGACCGGCATACGGGCAAACTGGTCTGGAAGAAGAAATTCGGCGAGCATGAGGCCGGCTATACGATGACCGGCGCCCCCACCATCGTGAAGGATCAGAAGACCGGCAAGGTGCTGCTGATCCATGGCTCGTCGGGTGATGAGTTCGGCGTGGTCGGCCGCCTGTTCGCCCGTGATCCCGATACGGGCGAAGAAATCTGGATGCGGCCCTTCGTAGAAGGCCATATGGGCCGGCTGAACGGCAAGGACAGCACCATCACCGGCAATCCCAAGGCGCCAAGCTGGCCGCGCGACAAGGATGGCAAGCTGGTGGAAGCCTGGAACCATGGCGGCGGCGCGCCCTGGCAAAGCGCCACCTTCGACCCGGAAACCAATTCCATCGTGGTCGGTGCCGGCAATCCGGGGCCGTGGAACGGCTGGGCCCGCTGGCCGGGCGACAGCCTGTTCACCTCCGGCCAGGCCTATGTCGATCCGACCACCGGCGAATTGAAGGGCTTCTACCAGCACACGCCCAACGATACCTGGGACTTTTCCGGCAATAATGAAATTATCCTGTTCGACCTGAAGAAGGACGGCAAGACCATCAAGGCCGCCGCCCATGCCGACCGCAACGGCTTTTTCTTCATCACCGATCGCACCAAGCTGGCCGCACCCGGCGGGGAGATCAACCGGCCCAAGGCGCTGATCGCCGCCTATCCCTTCGTGGACAATATCACCTGGGCCAAGGGTTTCGATCTGAAGACCGGCCGCCCGATCGAGGTGGAAGGCCAGCGCCCGCCTTTGCCGGAAAAGGGAGAGTTGAAGGGTAAGGCGGTGGAAGTCTCCCCCCCGTTCCTGGGCGGCAAGAACTGGAACCCCATGTCCTATAGCGAGGAGACGGGCCTGTTCTACATCCCCGCCAATCACTGGAAGGAAGATTACTGGACGGAGAATATTTCCTACCAGAAGGGCAGCGCCTATCTGGGCATGGGCTTCCGCATCAAGAAAATGTACGAGGACCATGTGGGCATCCTGCGCGCCATGGACCCGGTGACCGGTAAGATCGTCTGGGAACATAAGGAAAGGCTGCCGCTCTGGGCCGGCACGATGACGACATCGGGCAACCTTGTCTTCACCGGCACCAGCGACGGCTATCTCAAGGCGTTTGATGCCAAGAATGGCAAGGAACTTTGGTCGTTCCAGACCGGCTCCGGCATCGTCTCCTCCCCCATCACCTGGGAGATGGATGGGGTGCAATATATCGGCATCGCCTCAGGCTATGGCGGGGCGGTGCCGCTCTGGGGCGGCGACATGGGGCCGTTGACCAGCAATGTGCCGCAGGGCGGTTCCTTCTGGGTCTTCCGCCTGCACCAGGACCGCAGCACCACAGCGGCAGCACCGTAAAAAGCCACGCCCCCTCCCGTCCGTCTGGCGGGAGGGGGCGCTTATTCGGCCACCCGTTCGCCCATGGAGTCCTCCCGATGCGCCTGCTCTGCTCCCTTTTGCTGGCCAGCCTTCTCGCCTTCCCTGCCGTGGCGCAGGAGGAGGAGGCCGACAGTCCCCGCAAGGTGGGCGATTGCCTGCTAGTGAAAGGGGCGAAATGTCCGGGTGTCGATCTGCGCCATCAGAATCTGCGCGGGCTGAACCTGTCAGGGGCCGACCTGACGGGGGCAAAGCTGGCCCGCGCGGATCTGCGGGACACGGATTTGCGCGGGGCCATCCTCGATAACGCGGATCTGGAGGCAGCCGATCTGCGCAAAGCCTTCCTGCAGGGGGCCAAGCTGCGCGGCGCCAGCTTGCGCGGGGCAAACCTGGAATTTGCCCGTGCCGCCAAGGCGGATTTCAGCCGCGCCGATCTGACCGCCGCCAATCTGGAAGCCGCCTGGTTCTCCGGCGCGCAGTTCCATCAGGCCAAACTGGTGAATGCCGGCCTGCAGGAGGCAAAATTCTACGAGGCCAACCTGATCGGCGCCGACCTGACCGGGGCCCATTTTCCCTATGCCATCTTCCAGAACACCTACATGCAGGATTGCACCGCCTGCCCGGTGAACTGGTGAAACGCAAAAGGGCCGCCCCGACAATGGGGCGGCCCGAACGCTTCAACCCAGGTGCATTACGCCTTGGGCAGTTTGAACACCCAGAGAGAGCCACCCTGATTGATATGCTGGATGGACTTCGCCACCTCGCCACCCCACAGGGGCACGGCACCGCCCCAGCCGGAGACGACGGCGACAAACTGTTCGCCATCCTGTTCCCAGGTGATGGGGCTACCGACGATGCCGGAGCCGGTATTGAACTTCCAGACCTCCTGGCCGGTCCTGGCATCGAACGCCTTCAGGTAGCCTTCCGGCGTGCCGGTGAAGACAAGATTGCCGGCAGTGGTCAACACACCACCCCAGAGCGGGGCCTTGTTCTTATATTCCCACTTGATCTCACCAGTGGCGGGATCGATGGCGCGCAGCACGCCGATATGGTCGTCATAAAGCGGCTTGATGGTGAAGCCGGCCCCCAGATAGGCAGCCCCCTTCTTGTAATTGATCGCCTCGTTCCAGATATCCATGCCCCATTCATTGGCGGGCACATAGAACAGGCCGGTATCCTGGCTATAGGCCATGGGCATCCAGTTCTTGCCGCCCAGGAAGGACGGGGCGGAGAAGACGGATTTACCCTTGGTGTCACCCTGTGCCGCTTCCATCGGGTTGCCCGGACGGTTGGCCGGGTCATAGATCGGGCGACCCTTCTTGTCGAACCCCTTGGCCCAGGTGATCTTCGACACAAACGGCGTGGCGCTGAGGAATTTGCCGTTGGTGCGGTCCAGCACGAAGAAGAAGCCGTTGCGATCAGCCTTGGCCCCGGCCTTGACGACCTTGCCATCCTTCTTCAGGTCGAAGGGGATGAATTCATTCACCCCGTCGAAATCCCAGCCATCATGCGGCGTGGTCTGGAAATGCCATTTGATCTCTCCCGTATTGGGATCAATGGCCAGGGTGGAAGAGGTATAGAGATTATCGCCCGGCCGCAGATGGCTGTTCCACGGTGCCGGATTGCCGGTGCCCATATAGATCAGCTTGGTTTCCGGGTCATAGGTACCGCCCAGCCAGGTGGCCCCGCCCCCCTGCTTCCACATGTCACCCTGCCAGGAAGCGTTCAGCTTGCCGGTCATGGTGCTGTCCTTGCCATTCAACTGGCCGATATGGCCTTCGATGGTGGGGCGCGACCAGATCAGCTCACCGGTATTGGCGTCCCGCGCCTCCACCTTGCCGACAATGCCGAACTCACCGCCGGAATTGCCGGTGATGATCTTGCCATCCACGATCATGGGGGCGGCGGTGAAGCTATACCCAGCCTCGTAATCGGCCATCTTCTTCGACCAGATGACCTTGCCGGTCTCCTTGTTCAGCGCGATCAGCTTGGCATCCAGCGTGCCGAAATAAACCTTGTCGCCATAGATGGCGGCACCGCGATTGATGACATCGCAACAGGGCATGATGCCGTCCGGCAGGCGGGCATCATATTGCCACTTCTCCTCACCCGTGCGGGAATCCACCGCCCAGATGCGGCTGTAGGAGCCGGTCACATAGATGGTGCCATCCTGCACGATGGGCTGGGATTCCTGCCCGCGCTGCTTCTCCCCCCCAAAGGAGAAGGAGAAGGCGGGCACCAGCTTGGCGACATTGTCCGTGTTCAGCGTCTTCAGCGGGCTGTAGCGCTGCGCCTGCGGCCCCATGCCATAGGTCAGCACGTCGCCGGTGCTGGCGGCATCGTTCATCAACTCGGCATCGGTGGGGCCGGTGGCGAGGGCGGGCGTGGCGGCGGCCAGCCCCAACATGGCGCAGGTTGCCAGCAGAATGCGCTTCATGGCGTCTTGTCTCCCTGTTCAGGGCCGGGGCCAGGACGGAATGTCTGGCCCGGCCGTCAGCATTTTCCGCCCGCAAGCCACAGGCCGCAGCGGGCAGCAGGGCGCCCGCACGGGTCCGACATTTCAAAGGCTGGGAAGCGGAATGGTTTCAGTGACAGGGGGAAAGTAACGCTACGCGGCGATGGGCAAAATTGAACCTTGGTATCAGCGGGGCATGAGGGCGCAAGCTGCACCGGGATGCTGACCATGACGATGTCATGGCCAGCACAACCCCACCTTCAAGCCGCGCGGCGGTGGAACAGCCGCCGCAGCCAGATAACGAAATCATCGACATAGGTGAAGATCACCGGCACCACCAGAAGGCTGAGCCCGGTTGAGGTGATCAGGCCGCCAATGACCACCACCGCCATCGGCTGTCGGAAGGCCGGATCGGCCCCCATGCCGATGGCGGTCGGCAACATGCCGGCCCCCATGGCAATGGTGGTCATCAGGATGGGTCGGGCGCGTTTATGACAGGCATCCACCAGCGCCTCAAACCGGGTCATCCCATGTTCGCGCCGCGCCATCACCGCATATTCCACCAGCAGGATGGAATTCTTGGTGACGATGCCCATCAGCATCAGCAGGCCGATCACCGTCGGCATCGACAGGCTCATGCTGCAAATCAGCAGGGCGAAGATGGCGCCCCCCAGCGACAAGGGCAGGGCCGACAGGATGGTGACCGGCTGCAGGAAATCATGAAACAGCAGCACCAGCACGGCATAGATGCAGAAGACGCCGATGGCCATGGCCAGGCCGAATCCGCTCATCATCTCCGCCATGCGCTGCAGCTCCCCCTGCTCCACAATGCGGATACCGCCGGGCAGATGGGCCATGGTGGGCAGGGCGCGCACCTCCTGCATCACCTCACCGATGGTGCGGCCATTCAATTCCACCGACAGGGTGATGTTGCGCGACCGGTCCAGCCGGCGGATCTGTGACGGGCCGCTGCCCATGGACAGGTCGCCCAAGGAGGCCAAGGCCACCTGACCATTGGCCCCCTTCACCCGCAACTGGCCGATGCTGTCCAGGTCGGTGCGGGCGGCCGGGTCCAGACGGACACGGATATCCACCTGCCGCTGCGACAGGTTGATCTTGGCCAGTGCTGCGGAATATTCGCCATAGGTGGCCACGCGCAGCATGTCGGCAATATTCTGGCTGGATACACCCAGGGCGGCGGCACGGGCATAATCGGGATGGAAATGTACCTCCGGTCTTTGCAGGGCAGCGCTGGAGGTGACATTGCCGATCCCCTTGATGGTACGGCGGATTTCTGATTCCACCGTCGCCGCCGTCCGTTCCAGCAGGGCCCCATCATCGCTGGCCAGCACCAGTTCCAGCTTCTCCCCATTGCCGGCCCCGCCGACGGAGACACGCACCCCCGGCAGACCGCGCAGCAACTGGCGGATATCCGCCTCAATGGCGCTCTGTTTGCGATGACGGTCGCTGCGCTCCTGCAGATCGACGGTCAGGGTGGAGGCGCCAAAATCGGCAGTGCTGCTGGAAATCAGCGCACTCCCGCTAACCGAGGTGCCGACGGAGCTGAACACACCCACCACCTCCGGCACCTGCTTGATCAATTCGGCGGCACGGTGGGTCATTTCCGTCGTCTGGTCCAGGGTGGTGCCGGGCGGCAGTTCCAGGCTGACCCGGGTTTGCCCCTTGTCCTGTGCTGGGAGAAATCCGGATGGCAGCATCGGCAGGCAGAGCACCGCCACGATGAAAAAGGCCAAAGCCGCCGCCACCGTGCGCTTGCGCGCACCTAGGCAGCGATGCACCCATGCCATGTAGCGGCGCATCACCGGCCCGTCATGTTCCTCATGATCGGTTGCCTTCAGCATATAGGCGGCCATCATCGGCGTCAGCAGCCGGGCCACCAGCAGGGAAACCAGCACCGCCACCGCCGCCGTCAGGCCGAATTCCCGGAAAATCTTGCCCGGAATGCCGCCCATGAAGGCAGTGGGCAGAAAGACGGCGACCAGGGTGAAGGTGGTGGCGATCACCGCCAGCCCGATCTCGTCCGCCGCCTCCATCGCCGCCTGATAGGGGCTTTTGCCCATGCGCAGATGGCGGGCGATATTCTCCACCTCCACAATCGCGTCATCCACCAGGATGCCGATCACCAGCGCCAGCGCCAGCAGGGAAACGGTGTTGAGGCTGAACCCCAGCAGATACATCAAGGCAAAGGTGGGGATGATCGATAGCGGCAGGGCGGTGGCGGAAATCAGCGTCGCCCGCCAGTCGCGCAGGAACCACCAGACCACCAGAATGGCCAGCACCGCCCCTTCATAGAGCAGATGCAGCGACCCTTCATAATCGCTGATGATGGCGCTGACGCCGTTGGTAATTTCACTGATCTGCACGCCCGGATGCTGGGCGGCAAACGCCGCCACCGCCGCCCGCGCCGCCTGCGCCACCGCAACGTCGGAGAAACCCAGCGAACGGCTGACCTGGAAGGCAATCACCGGCTTGCCATCGCGGAAGGCACGGCTGGATCGTTCGGCATAGCTGTCGCTGATGGTGGCGATATCGGCCAGCCGCACCGTGCGCCCGCCGGCCAGGGGGATGACCACCTGGCGCAGATCCTGCGGATCATCCAGGGCGGCCAGCGTGCGCAGCGACTGGCGCTGGCTGCCAATTTCGCCCAGGCCGCCGGAATTATCCTTCTGCATCGCCTTCAGGCCGCTGGCCACATCGGCGGCCGACACCCCCAGACCCGCCATCAGCGTGGGGGAAAGATCGACCTGCACTTCCCGGCGGACACCACCGACACGGCTGACCTTGGCGACACCCTTCACCGCCTGCAGCGCCTTGGCCACATCATTATCGATGAACCAGGAAATCGCCTCCTCATCCATGCGGTCGGACGCCACCTCATAGGTCAGCAGAGAGCCGGAACTGGTGGTGATTTTGGAGACGACGGGGGTGCGCAGGGCCGCCGGCAGTTCCGGCATGGCCCCGTCTACGGCGTTGCGCACCTCATCCAGTGCCTCGTTGGTGTCCTTGTCGATGGTGAAGCTGACGCTGATATTGACATTGCCGTCGCTAATCGTCGTGCTGATATGGTCCAACAGCCGCAGGGAGGTGAGCTGATCCTCAATCTTGCGCGCCACCTCCGTTTCCAGCTGCTGCGGGGCAGCCCCTTCCAGGGTGGCGCTGATATTGATGGTGGGGATGTCCATGTCGGGGAAATTCTGCACCCCCAGACGTTCAAACCCCAGGAAACCCAGCACGGTCAGCAATATGAACAGCAGGACCGCCGGCACCGGATGCCGGATGGACAGGGCGGAAATATTCATCATTTCGCGGCCTTTCCATCATCGGCCATGCGCACAGGCATCCCATCGCTGAGGAAGGCGCCGCCGCTGGTGACGATGCGGGCCTGCGGGTCCAGCGGACTGGTGATCTCCACCCGCCCGTCACGCCGGCGCCCCAGGCTGACCTGCTGCTGGCGCACCTTCATGTCATCCTGCAGCAGATAGACGTAAGAGCGGCCATCGCGCAGCACGATGGCCGTATCCGGCACGGTGATGGCGTTGCTGGGTGTCAGTTCCACCTGTCCGCTGGCATACATGCCGGCCCGCGCCGGGCTTTCCAGCGGCAGGCGGACATAGACGATGCCCCGACTGGTATCGGCATTCAGGGTGGGGGAGACCAGCCGCACCAGCCCTTCCACCACCTGCCCGTCGGGCAGGGTCAGCACCGCTTTCAGACCCGGTTTGGCCTGGGCGAGCTGGCGGCTGTCCAGTTCCGCCCGCCATTCAATATGGCCCTGGCGGACCAGCCGGAACAGTTCCGTCCCCGCCGAGGGAACCTGCCCCAGCAGGGCAGAACGGGAGGAGACGAAACCATCATCGGCCGCAACGATGCGGGACTGGCGCAGCTTGATGCGCGCCGTCTGCAATTGCGCCTCTGCCGAGGCGACATTGGCTTGCGCCGTCAGCTTGGCAATGCGGTACTGGTCCAGTTGCTGGGCGGAAAGCGCCCCGCTCTGCCCCACCTTGGTGGCACGCGCAGCATCGGCCGTCGCCTGTTCCAGCGTCGCCTTGGCCGATGCCAGCGCCGCGACCAGCCGGTTTTCCTCCGCCAGCAGGGTGGCATCGTCGAACTGGGCCAGTATGTCGCCCCGCTTCACCCAATCGCCGACATCTGCCTTCAGGCTGTCGATGCGCAGGCCGCCGACCTCCGCCCCGATGATCACTTCCTGCCAGGGGGCGATGGCCCCATTGGCGGTCAGCTGCATCGGCCAGGACAGTACCTGCGGCGACGTCACGGTAACAGCCAGGCTGCTGGCCGCCGGGGCCGGTTTAGCCGCTGCACCATCCGCCTTTTCCGGCGGCTTGCCACAGGCGGACAGGGCCAGCAGGGCGGCCAGCGCCAGCAGGGGCAACGGGCGGGGGTGGGTCGGGACTGTCGGCACGGGGAGGCTCCACCCATTAATGAATTGATGTTTAGGGGACATTATTGGCCGCCCTCCAGATGCCAGCCGCCACCGGCCGCCTTGTAGAGCGCGATCCAGGAACGCACCTGTTCCTGGCGCAGGTTGATCAGGGAAATATCGGCATCCAGGGCACTGCGCCGCGCCTGTTCCCGGTCCAGCAGGCTGGCATTGCCGGCCTGCCAACTGGCATCAATGGCCTGGAAATGGCGCTGGTAACCATCGGCCGCGCGGGCGGCATCGGCCTGCCGGCGGGTGCTGGTATCCAGCTTCACCAGGGTCTGTTCCACCTCCAGCACCGCACTGCGCACCTGGACGCGATAGCTGGCCACCGCCTGGGCATAGGCCGCCTCTGCCCGGGTGACGGCGGCGGCGCGGCGGCCGGCATCGAACAAAGGCAGCGACAGGCTGGGACCATAGGACCAGGTGGTGGCGCTGCCGTTGCCGCTGTCGGCCATGCCGATGCTGCCGGTCAGGCTGAGGCTGGGCAGACGGTCGGCGATGGCCGCCCCGATCTCCGCATTGCTGGCCGCCACTTCGCGTTCCAGGGCCGCCACATCGGGGCGCTGGCGGATCAGGTCGGCGGGCAGTTGGGTGATGGAAAGCTGGGCCGGCTGCGGCAAAGCCCCCTGCCCGTCGGCCAGCATCTGCCGAACCGCCGGTTCATCGCCACCACTGATGGAGACGAGGCTTTTCACCAGCAATTCGCACTGGCCCCGCTGCTGGGCGGCCTGCGACCGGCTTTGCGCGGCGCTGGCATCGGCCAGCGCGCGGTCACCGGGGGCGGTGAAGCCCGCCTCTTCCTTGATGCGGGTCAGATCAATGGTGGATTGCTGGGATTGGGCCTGCTGATCATAGGCGGCGGCCAGCAAGGTGCAGCCGCGATATTGCACATAATAATCCGCCACCTCCGCCGCCAAGGAGACGCGGGCATCATGCCATTCATCGGTACGGGCCTGGATGCGGGCATCGGCCGCCTCTGCGGTGCGGCGGTTTTTGCCGAACAGATCCAGTTCCCAACTGGCATCCAGCCGGCCGTTGCGGTTCTCACTGATCACCCCGTTGCCGGCCACGGCCTGCCGGCTGCGTGTATCGCCGGCATTGGCGTTGACCGCCGGGAACAGGGCGCTGCGGCTGCTGGTCAGGGTGGCGCGCGCGCTGTCAATCCGGGCCAGCGCGCGGTCAAGCGTGGGGCTGTCGGCCTCTGCCATCCGCTGCAGGCGGGTCAGGGTCGGGTCATTGAACTGACCCCACCAGCCCAGCAGGCTGCCCCCCTGGCCACCATGGGGTTGGGGGGCGGCCCAGGCGGGGGCCAGTTTGGCCACGGGTGGCGATTGGTAATCCGGCCCCATGGTACAGCCGGACAGGGCCATACCCGCACCCAGGACAAGATAAAGGGAACGTCTCATTCTTATTTTCCCCTGCCGGCCGCTTTGGGCCATCACGCTGCATGGCTTAGCGCAGGTGAATGTTTATCGGGGTATCGAAAGGGTAAAGTTGGGTAAAGTTGGTGTGACACCCGGCCAGGACCGGCGCAACAAGGGGCACTTGCCCCGCCGGCCCCGGCCGGGTTTTGCAATCATGATGGCCCGGCCATGACGCATGTGCTGCTTGTTGATGATGACCGCGAACTGACGGCGATGCTGGCCGAGTACCTGACCCGTGAAGGGTTCGAGGCGCGGGCCGTGCATGATGGCCAGCAGGGGGAGACGGAAGCGCTGTCCGGCCGCTATGACATTGTCGTGCTGGATGTGATGATGCCGCGCCTGTCGGGGATTGAGGTTTTGCGCCGCATCCGGGCGCGCAGCCAGATCCCCGTGCTGCTGCTGACGGCGCGGGGCGATAATGTGGATCGCATCGCCGGGCTGGAACTGGGGGCCGATGATTATGTGCCCAAGCCCAGTTCGCCGGGCGAGCTGGTGGCGCGGCTGCGCGCCATCCTGCGCCGCACGGGTGCGCAACGGTCGGAGAATGTGGCCACCGAAACCCTGGTCTGCGGGGCTTTGGCAATCAACCCAGGCACCCGCACCGCCCATTGGCAGGGCAAGGCGCTGGAACTGACCGGCACGGAATTTTCGCTATTGGAGGAGCTGGCCCGCCATGCGGGACAGTTGGTCAGCAAACAGCAATTGTCGCTGAACGCCCTGGGCCGGCCGCTGACCCGATTCGACCGGCGGATTGATGTGCATATCAGCAGCATCCGCCAGAAACTGGGGCTGCGCGGGGATAACCAATCATGGATCGTCAGTGTGCGCGGCCAGGGCTATCAGTTGGTCAGCGAGTGAGGCCAAATTGTCGAAGGCCAAGCCTTCGGCAGTTTGGCGGCCAGCGACCGCTGGCCCGCGCACCCATGTGCGCGTGAGCCAAGCCAACGGATGTTGGCGCCCGGCGATTGAGGGAATCTGAAATCTCCCTTGGTCGGTGACGAGCAAGGGAGATGGGTATGAGACCCGGGCGTCTTTTCTGGAAACTGTTCCTGTGTTTCTGGCTGGCAACCACCCTGTCCTTCACGGTGCTGTTCGCCATCTTTGAATATAAGGAGCGCAACGGGCCGGAAAGTGGTTCCTGGCTCCGCACGGCCCTGTTCATGACCATATCCAGCATGGTGGAGGCACAGGGGCCGGACGCCGTGCCGCCGATCGTCCGCCATGCCAACCGGGAAAATGACCAGTTCAGCTTTACCGAACTGACGCCCGGCACCCGGATCACCCTGCCAGCGGAGGGGGCCAGCAAGCTGTTGAAAAGCCCCGATGGACGGCTGTTCCTGCTGCAAAGCCGGCTGCCCATCTGGCAAAAGCCGAACCATCGGCTGCCCTTTGCCATCGGCACCATCTTCAGCATCCTGTTCAGCGCCCTGCTGGCCTGGCACCTGTCGCGGCCCCTGCGCCGGCTGGGGGAGGCGGCGCGGGCTGTGGCGTCCGGCCAGCTTTCCACCCGTGTCGGCCCGCTGATGGGCCGGCGGCGGGACGAAATCGTTGATCTGGTGCGGGAATTCGACCGGATGGTGGAACAGTTGCAGCAGACGCTGGAAGCACAGCGCCGCCTGCTGCACGATATTTCGCACGAGCTGCGCTCCCCGCTGACCCGCTTGCAGGCCGCCATCGGCCTGTTGCGCCAATCCCCCGCTGAACAGCAGGCCATGCTGGCCCGGATCGAACGCGAATCTGAACGGCTGGATGAGCTGATTGAGGAATTGCTGACCCTGGCCCGGCTGGAATCCGGCCAGCAGAACTTACCTTACGAAAAGGTCGATCTGATCGAACTGCTGGGGGCCATTGCAGAGGATGCAGGATTCGAGGCGGCGGCCAAGGGCGCGCGCGTCTGCCTTGCCAGCGATCCCGCCTTTGTCTCCTGGGTCAGCGGGGAAATGCTCTACCGCGCCTTTGAAAATATCGTGCGCAACGCGGTGAAATTCACCGATCCCGGTACGGAAGTGCGGATCGAGGCACGGGTGAGCGGGGAGCATCTGCATCTGACCGTCAGCGACCATGGCCCCGGTGTGCCACCCGACATGCTGGACAGTATTTTTGAACCCTTCAAGCGGCTGGAAACCACCGGCGATGTGCCGGGCCTGGGCCTGGGGCTGTCCATCGCCCAGCGCGCCGTGCAGATGCATGGCGGCCAGATCGCCGCGCTGATCGGTTCCCCGCGCGGGCTGATCATCCGAGTGGACCTGCCCCGGCGGGAGGGGTGAGGCAGGGGCAGGCCACGGCCCGCCCCTGCCCGCACCTGATCGTCAGATCAGCCCTTCGGCCTTCAGCGCCGCCTGCACCGCCGGACGGGCGGCAATGCGGGCACGGTAAGCGCTGAGATGGGTGAAGCCGGCCAGATCAATGCCGACAAAACCGGTCCAGCCCAGCACGGTGAACAGATAGGCATCGGCTGGGGTGAAGCTGCCCCCCACCAGATAGTCACGTCCGTCGGCCAGCAGCTTTTCCGTGAAATCCAGCCGGCGGATCAGCAGACCCTTGGCGGTTTCCTTGGCAGCCGCGTCAAAGCTGGGGTTGAACAGCGGGGAGAAGGATTTGTGCAGTTCGGTGGCGATGAACAGCAGCATTTCCGTCACCCGCGCCCGGCCCAGCGCATCGGCGGGCAACAGCCCGGCGGCCGGATTTTTCTCCGCCACATAAAGGGAGATGGCGGCCCCCTCTGTCAGCAGGCTGCCATCATCCAGCAGCAGGGCCGGGATATAGCCCTTGGGGTTAAGGGCTGTGAAGTCGGCACCGCTGGCCGTCTTCTTGGTTGCCAGATCGACAGCCTCGATCTCGAACGTTTCACCGGCCTCACGCAGGACGATATGGGGGGCCAGGGAGCAGGCACCGGCCTTGTAATAGAGCTTCATCGTTCCAACCATCTACAACGAATACTGAAAAGCCCGGAAATGGGCGGCGCAGCATCGCAGAGCCCTTTACCCGTTGTATAGGGGCCAGATGAGGCCGCCACCGCAGACCGGACGCGGCAGGTCGCCGCAAGCGGTTTATGATCGGATTATTCAATCTGACGCCAATACAGCCATGCGGGAACGCCGGGCGAAGATGCTATGTTGTTTTCTCCCCAGCGAGCGAACAAGGAGAACCGTAATGGCCCAGTTGAAGCGCACCGCCAAGGCCGTCTGGCATGGCACCGGCAAGGATGGCGACGGCACCCTGTCAACCCAGAGCGCCACGCTGGACAATGTCCCCTATTCCTTCCTGGCCCGCTTTGGCGACGGCAAGGGCACCAACCCGGAAGAGCTGATCGCCGCCGCCCATGCCGGCTGTTTTTCCATGCAGTTGGCCTTCATGCTGGCCGGTAACAATACGCCAGCGGCTGAGATCAACACCGGTGCGGTGTTGATCATGGAAAGCGACGGGCCGGGCTGGAAGATCGCCACCGTGGAACTGTCGCTGCAGGCCAGCGTGCCCGGCATCAGTGCGGAGAAATTCGCCGAGATCGCCAACAATGCCAAGGCGAATTGCCCGGTCTCCAAGGTGTTGAATGCCGAGGTGAAGCTGACGGCGAAACTGCTGTAATACCAACGGTCATAAATTATGACCGTTGGTACGGCGGCGACTGCCGCCGCGCCGCACGTGCGGCGTAGCCAAGCCAGCGGATGCTGGCGCCGGCGATTGAGGGGCACGAAAGCGTGACCAGCGGTCATGATTTCGTGCCGATGGTATAAGAGGCGGTGGGGGCCGGTGGCGGTTACAGGCCGCCGCCGGCAACCTTGCCATCCTTGCGGCGGGAGATCTGTACCTGCCCTTCCACGCATTTGACATAGGTGGTCTTGCCGGAAACCAGCCCGTCACAGATGCTGATCAGCGCGCGCGGCAGGGCCCCAAACTCCTTGGAGCCCCGCACACCGGCGTTATAGGTTTCCAGATATTGTTTCAGCGCCGGTTTGGTCACCGGCTTGCCATTCTGGTCGATCATCATTCCTCCAGGCCCAAACCCGGCAAAAATGACCGACGCCGGCAGATTGAGCAAGCCATTGTTACCCGGCAGTTTTTACCCGATCCAACATCTGCGACCGTTCCATAACCTCAATACCGGTGAAGCCAGCCAGACGACCGCCGAGACCAGGGTTCGGGAGGGTTGATTTTTTAGAAGGGTTCTTCAGAAAATCCTTTAAACCCTCCTCAGTATGCACACTAAAACTGTCATTTTCGGTTGGACCATTTGGATTTTTACTGAAATCATATACGCCGACCTCATGCGATTTTATACCTATTTTCTTCAATATCATGGAAATTTTCTGATCAGTTGTGGTGTTTTCATTATAAAAACCCGACGATTTCATGGATTCAATTCCTAATTTCCCTTGAAATGAATTTGGCATTGAAATTGAACCTCCTTCGTATATTTTAATCAACTCCTTTCCATTTTGATATATTATTGCATCAATTTTTTGTGATTTTGAGTAAGAATTATCACTTACAACAGAATTCATATGATCATACTGAATCTGCATTCTCTTGGATTCCTCCAATTCAGCAGCCGCTTCTATTGGATCATCTACTGATAAGAATTTGACATCACTTTGCAAATTAACTTTAATTCTATTACGAGGCTCATTAATGTCAACTTTCAATAAGTTCACATTCAGTGACGAGCTTAGATTAGATACTGACATTATAACCTCCCTAGGCTGTGATTCAGATTACATTACTGCACCAACTTGTGAAGATTACCACTTGATGAACTTACTTAGGAAAAATGGTATGCAATTTAAATGCCAAAAAGGGCGCCATCTTAAGATGGCGCCCTTTTAAATTAAACGCTCAGAAAGAAACCATATCACCCAAGATAGTACGAAAGGTTATCAGAACCATATATGTATTCCACCATATTGTTGTTATTCAAGTAGTGATTCTGTATAGTTATATAATTATCAAGATATCCATCAGCCGCATCAGACTGAGTTGATACTATAAGATCATTGCCATTTCTCTGAAGATATAGGTTGGCTTTTGTCACATTTTGGATGTACAGTCTATCTATTCCACCACCATTTCCCGTATTACTGGATGATCCAACATCCTCATTGATTATATCATTTCCCTCTCCCACACCAATTGAAGCGTAATATTTATCATCCCCTTGATTTCCGCGCAATAAATCAAATCCTTGACCTCCATAAAGGGAGTCATTTCCGTAGCCCCCTACAATTAGATCGTTTCCAGATTCTCCATACATTATATCTGATCCATCTTCTCCTAGAATGGTATCATCGCCATAACTCGCTTGAGCATAATCATTTCCAGAACCCAAAATTATCAGATCATTAATAGAGGAGCCATACACCGTATCATTACCTGCATCTGTATTTGTACCATGAGAATTTTCTCCAGGCCCCAAAACCAGGAGATACAATTTTATTTCATCATTTCCAGAGGTGCCCTGCCTAAATGCCATAATTTCCTCCTAAAGGTATCTTGTTTTGAAAAAGTACCACCCAACTCCCAAACGTCAAGTCTATTTAGGACACATATAAATCATGTCTTTCTAATATTTTATTGACAAAAAAATAGGAAAACTCAACATTATTCTTATTTTTTGAATCTGTTTGCATGTATTAAATAATAATAAATTATTTTCAAATAATTTTTGAGAAAAAGTTAACAATAAAATAATAAATTTTTTTATATTGTAATTATTTATTATTATAACTTTGAACGAAAATATATTGATAATTAATTATAATATCTGATAGAGATATAGAATCCTTTCATGAAGTTATTTTTACTTCTCTGTAGATAATTTTTATCACCGGAACACCACCGTCCGCTGACCATCCATAATAATCCGGCGTTCCAACTGCCAGCGCACGGCGCGGGCCAGCACGGCGCATTCCACGTCGCGGCCCATATTCACCAGATCTTCCGGCGTGTGGCTATGGTCCACGCGCTGGATATCCTGTTCGATGATCGGGCCTTCATCCAGCACATTGGTGACGAAATGCGCCGTGGCACCGATGATCTTCACACCGCGATCGTGCGCCTGGTGATAGGGCTTGGCACCCTTGAAGCTGGGCAGGAAGCTGTGATGGATATTGATGCAGCGCCCCGACAGAACCTCGCAGAATGCCGGTGACAGAATCTGCATGTACCGGGCCAGCACCACCAGATCGGCCCCGCTCTCCTGAATGATCCGGGTGAACTGCGCTTCCTGCGCGCCCTTATTGTCCTTGGCCACCGGCAGGTGATGATAGGGGATGCCGCTCCATTCCACGAAGCTGCGCATATCATCATGGTTGGACACCACGGCCGGAATATCCATGCGCAGGATGCCGGAGCGCTGGCGGTGCAGCAGGTCATAGAGGCAGTGCCCGAACTTGGAAACGGCGATCACCACCTTGGGCTTCACCGTCAGGTCGTGCAGTTCCCATTCCATATCATAGGCGGCGGCCACCGGGGCGAACCCGTCCTTCAACGCCGCCAAATCGGGGAAGCCAGCCCCATCAGGCCGGAAGACGACGCGCATGAAGAAACGGTCATTGATGGCGTCGTTGAAATGGTTGGATTCGGTGATCGAGGCATCGTGCGACGCCAGATAGGTTGATACCGCCGCCACGATGCCCTTCCGGTCCGGGCAGCGCACCACCAGAACGAAACGACCCTGCTCACCCTTCATCATCATGACCCAATCACTGGCTTATAAGAAAGAAACTGTCGGGCGGGGAGATTTGCGGCTGGCATAGGCCCTTGTCCACCCCCATATTGTTCTCTGCCATCAATCGGATGGCGGCCATGCAAAAACCACTTGACGCGCGCGTAAGGTTAATCTAACTATTACGTAAACGTAAGGCACTCTTACCCCACCGGGTTAAGGCACAGTGCCCTGTTGGCTAAGCAGGAACGGTCGGATGCTGAACAGCGCGGAAATGACCCGGTCCAACCCTCAGACGGAACGGACCTATTCCATCGGCCAGCTCGCGGAGGAGTTCGGGCTCACGCTGCGCTCCTTGCGTTTCTATGAGGATGAGGGGCTGATCTCCCCTGCCCGTGTCGGGCAGACGCGGGTGTATACTCATCGTGACCGGGCGCGGCTGAAACTGATCTGCCGTGGCAAGCGGCTGGGCTTCTCCATCGGGGAGATCAAGGATTTCCTGGATCTTTACGATACGGACGAAGCGCAGGTGGAGCAGATGACCTTTCTGTTGAAAGGGGCCCGCAACCGCATCGTCCATCTGGAACAGCAGCTGCGCGATGTGCAGCAGACCCTGAAGGAATTGCGGGAGATCGATGATCTCATCGTCTCCCATCTCCATGCCAAGGGGGTTTCGGTCCAGTCGGACTGAACCCCCTTGGCCCATTGGTGCCATTACCCAATCAAACCCACCATCGGCACACCGGGCTTAACCGGGGCCGAAGCCACACCAGGCGAGGAGCGCGGAAGATTATGAAGAATGTCGTGATTGCCGGTTATGCAAGGTCGCCTTTCCATCTGGCCAACAAGGGCGAGCTGACGAAGGTGCGCCCGGATGATCTGGCCGCGACCGTTGTCAAGGCCCTGCTGGAACGCACGGGTGTTGACGGCGCCGCCGTGGAAGATTTGATCGTCGGCTGTGCCTTCCCGGAAGGGGAGCAGGGCTTCAACGTCGCCAAGCTGATCGCCATGATCGCGGGCCTGCCGGCCTCTGTCGCCGGTGCCACGGTCAACCGTTTCTGCGGCTCCTCCATGCAGGCCATCCATCAGGCCGCTGGCGCCATCGCCCTGGGTGCCGGTGACTGCTTCATCGCCGCCGGTGTGGAAAGCATGACCCGCGTGCCGATGATGGGCTTCAACCCGATGCCCAACCCGGCCCTGCACGCCGCCAACCCCGGCGCCTATATGTCCATGGGCATCACGGCGGAGAACCTGGCCAAGAAGTTCGGCTTCACCCGCGCGCAGCAGGAAGCCTTCGCCGTGGAAAGCCACCGCAAGGCCGCCAAGGCCCAGGCCGAAGGCAAGTTTGAGGCGGAAATCGTCCCCATCACCACGCCGTCCGGCAAGGTGATCAGCCAGGATGGTTGCATCCGTGGTGACAGCACGGTGGAAGCGCTCTCCACCCTGAAGCCGGCCTTTGATGCCGCCGGCACCGTGACCGCCGGCACCTCCTCGCCGCTCACCGATGGTGCATCGGCCACGTTGATCTGCTCGGAAGATTTCGCCAAGGCCCATGGGCTGAAGGTGCTGGCCAAGATCCGCTCCATCGCCGTTGCCGGCTGTGATCCGACCATCATGGGCTATGGCCCGGTGCCGGCCACCACCAAGGCGCTGGCCCGCGCCGGCCTGAAAGTGTCGGATCTGGACATCATCGAAAGCAACGAAGCCTTCGCCGTGCAGGCCATGACCGTTTGCCAGGAACTGGGCTTCGACCCGGCCAAGGTGAACATTGACGGCGGCGGCATCGCCATGGGCCACCCGCTGGGCGCCACCGGTGCCCGTATCACCGGCAAGGCCGCCAGCCTGCTGGTGCGCGAAGGCAAGTCGCTGGCGCTGTCTACCCAGTGTATCGGCGGGGGCCAGGGCATCGCCACCGTTCTGGAAGCGGTCTGATCCGGGCTGGACGGGAGGAGCAACCATGACAATCAAGAAAGCCGCCGTCATCGGCGCGGGCGTGATGGGCAGCGGTATCGCCGCCCATATCGCCAATGCCGGCATTCCGGTCTATCTGCTGGATATCGTACCGCAATCCGTGAAGGATAGTGGCGGCGACCGCTCGGTGATCGCCAAGGGCGCCATCGAGAAGATGCAGAAGACCGACCCCGCTCCCTTCATGCACAGGAAGGCGGCCAGCCTCGTCACCCCCGGCAATATCGAGGATGACCTGGAAAAGCTGGCCGATGTGGATTGGATCGTGGAGGCCGTGCTGGAAAACCCGGCCATCAAGCACGACCTTTATGCCAAGCTGGAAAAGGTGCGTAAGGACGGGTCCATCATCTCGTCCAACACCTCCACCATTCCGCTGAACATTCTGTTGCAGGGCCAGACGGAACGGTTTGCCGCTGATTTCTGCATCACCCACTTCTTCAACCCGCCGCGTTACATGCGGCTGCTGGAAGTGGTGAAGGGTCCGAAGACCCGCCAGGATGCCTTTGATACGGTCAGCGCCTTCTGTGACAAGGTGCTGGGCAAGGGCGTGGTCGAGTGCAAGGACACGCCGGGCTTCATCGCCAACCGCATCGGCACCTATTTCATGGCCGCCGCCGTGAATGAGGCCATCGATGGCGGGCTGACGGTGGAAGAGGCTGATGCCATCACCAGCCGGCCCATGGGTATTCCCAAGACCGGCACCTTCGGCCTGATCGATCTGGTCGGCCTGGACCTGATGCCGCTGATCTCCAAATCGCTGCTGGCCACCCTGCCGGCCGATGATGATTACCGCCGCATCCACCGTGACAGCCCGCTGGTCACCAAGATGATCAGCGAAGGCTATACCGGGCGCAAGGGCAAGGGCGGCTTCTATCGCCAGACCAAGGCCGCCGATGGCCGTCGCGTCAAGGAAGCCATCGACCTGACCACGGGCGTCTATCGCGCTTCGGAAAAGGCGTCGCTGGTGTCCGCTTCCGCCAAGGGGCTGAAGGCCCTGGTGGAAACGGGCGACAAGGGCGGGGCCTATGCCTGGCGCGTGCTGTCGCAGGCGCTGTCCTATGCTGCCGATCTGGTGCCGCAGATTGCCGAACAGATCACCGCCGTCGATGAGGCGATGCGGCTGGGCTATAACTGGAAGGCCGGCCCGTTCGAGATGATCGACCAGTTGGGCACCGGCTGGTTTGCCGAGAAGCTGAAGGCGGAAGGCAAAAAGGTTCCCCACATGGTGGAAGTCGCCGCGGGTCGGCCCTTCTACAAGGTGGATGGGTCCAAGCTGCTGTTCCTGACCACCAGCGGCGACTATGCCGAGGTGAAGCGCCCGGACGGCGTGCTGTTGCTGACCGATATCAAGCGCGGCTCCAAGCCGGTGGCCAAGAATGGCTCGGCCAGCCTGTGGGATATTGGCGACGGCGTGCTGTGCCTGGAATTCACCAGCAAGATGAACGCGCTGGACCAGGACATCATGAACCTGATCCGCAAGGCCATCGGCATTATCGGCGACGGCAAGACCGGCCCTTATAAGGCGCTGGTGGTGCATAACGAGGCACCGAACTTCTCCGTCGGTGCCAATCTCGGTCTGGCGCTGTTCGCCATCAATATCGGCCTCTATCCCCAGATCGAGGCGATGATTGCGGAAGGCCAGCAGACCTATAAGGCGCTGAAATACGCCCCCTTCCCCACCGTGTCGGCGCCGTCGGGCATGGCACTGGGCGGCGGGTGCGAAATCCTGCTGCACAGCTCCGCCGTCCAGGCCCATGCCGAAACCTATACCGGTCTGGTGGAAGTGGGCGTGGGTGTCGTTCCCGGCTGGGGCGGCTGCAAGGAAATGGTGGTTCGCCATCTGGCCAACAAGAAGCGTCCGGGCGGGCCGATGCCGGCCTTGTCCGCCGCGTTTGAGGCGATCAGCACGGCCAAGGTCGCCAAGTCAGCCTTTGAAGCAAAGGATATGCTGATCCTGAAGCCAACCGACGGCATTACCTTCAACAAGGATCGGCTGCTGGCCGACGCTAAGGCGAAGGCGCTGGAACTGGCGGCCAATTACACGCCCCCGACCGCCCCGGAAATCCGCCTGCCCGGCCCCACGGCCAAGGCTGCCTTCGATCTGGCGGTGGATGGCTTCGCCCAGCAGGGCAAAGCCACGGCGTATGACGTGGTGGTCTCCAAGAAGGTCGGCCATATCCTGTCCGGCGGCAACACCGACATCACGGTCGTGATGAACGAGGATCAGTTGCTGGACATGGAACGCGAAGCCTTCCTGGAGTTGACCAAGACGACCGGCACCATCAACCGCATCGAACATATGCTGGAAACCGGCAAGCCGCTGCGGAATTGAGGATGAAAGGCGGGGCTGGTGGTGAGCCGGCCTCGCTTCTACCAAAACGGTTCATGCTTAGAGCACTGACGTAAACACCATCACTTCGTTGCCTCCCCCGCGAAAGCGGGGGTCCAGGGTCACAGGATCAAACCATGGTGCTTGTGGCCCCGGGTTCCCCGCTTTCGCGGGGAAGGCAGAAGGAGTGGCATTGATGCCCTCCCCCCCTTCCGTCCACCCTATCGACGCCCCGAGGTGCCCCATCTTCTTTCCCGTCTCGAATCCGATAATCCATCCATCGGTGCCGGGCGTGTCAGGGGGTGCGGGTCTGCCGCGGTAGCGGTCCACACGGAGAATTCAGATGCCGATCTACAAGGCCCCGCTGGAAGACATCAATTTCGTCCTCAACGACGTGCTGAACGCGCAGTCCCTGACCCAGTTGCCGGGTTACGAGGATGCGACCCCCGACCTGATCCAGTCGATCATTGAGGAGGCCGCCAAGCTGTGTGAGAACGAGCTGCAGCCGATCAACCTGTCCGGCCATGAGGAAGGCTGCCATTACGAGAATGGCGTCGTCCGCACGCCCAAGGGCTTCAAGGCAGCCTATGACAAATATGTCGAAGGCGGCTGGCAGGGCATGGCCTTTGATCCCGATTATGGCGGCCAGGGACTGCCCCACACGGTGGGCGTGGTGCTGGAGGAGCTTCTGTGCTCCGCCAACATGTCCTTTGCCATGTATCCGGGCCTGACCCAGGGGGCGATGAACGCCATCCGCGCCCACGCCAATGATGAGCTGAAGCAGCGCTATCTGCCCAAGATGGTCAGCGGCGAATGGTCTGGCACCATGTGCCTGACGGAGCCACATTGCGGCACCGATCTGGGCCTGCTGAAGACCCGCGCCACCCCCAATGAGGATGGCAGCTACAACATCACTGGCACCAAGATTTTCATCTCTGCCGGTGAACATGACCTGACCAATAATATCATCCATCTGGTGCTGGCCAAGCTGCCGGACGGCCCGCCGGGCATCAAGGGCATCAGCCTGTTCCTGGTGCCGAAATTCCTGCCGACCGAGGATAACGAGCCCGGCGTGCGCAATGGCGTGATGTGCGGTTCCATCGAACATAAGATGGGCATCATGGCCAACGCCACCTGCGTGATGAATTTCGACGATGCCAAGGGTTGGCTGGTGGGCGAGCCGCACAAGGGGATGCGCGCCATGTTCACCATGATGAACACCGCCCGTCTGGGCGTTGGGATGCAAGGGCTGGGCATCGGCGCCGTCGCCTATCAAAACGCCGTTGCCTATGCCAAGGACCGTATCCAGGGCCGCTCGCTTTCCGGCACCAAGGCGCCGGAAAAGGCCGCCGACCCGATCATCGTGCATCCCGACGTGCGCAAGAACCTGATGCAGGGCAAGGCCTTCTCCGAAGGGGCCCGCGCGTTGGGTTACTGGGTCGGCATGATGATCGACATGTATGAAAAGCACCCCGACCCGGCGGTGAAGCAGGAGGCCGAGGATTTCGTTGCCCTGCTGACCCCGGTGGTGAAGGCCTACTTCACCGACATGGGGTACGAGGTCGCCACCAACAGCCAACAGATGTATGGCGGTCACGGCTATATCCGCGAATGGGGCATGGAACAGTTCGTGCGCGATGCCCGCATTGCCATGATCTATGAAGGCACCAACGGCATCCAGGCTTTGGATCTGGTGGGCCGCAAGATGCCCCAGAATATGGGCCGCCTGCTGCGGCGCTTCTTCCACCCGATGCAGGCCGAACTGGAGCAGAGCCAGGAAGACGCAACCCTGCTGGAATTCGTGCTGCCGCTGGCAAAGGCGTTTGGCAAGTTACAGCAGGCAACCGCTGTCGTCGCGCAGAAGGGCATGGCCCGCCCGGATGAAGCCGGTGCTGCCTCCACCGACTATCTGCGCATCTTCGGTCTGGTTGCGCTCGGCTGGATGTGGCTAAAGATGGTGAAGGTGGCGCAAGCAAAGCTGGCCGAGGGTACGGACGGCAAGGAAGGCTTCTACGACGCTAAGATCAAGACCGCCCGCTTCTTCATGGACAAGATGCTGCCGGAGGTGGATTTCCGCTTCAAGAGCCTGATGGCCGGCGGCAAGAGCATGATGGAAATGCCGGTCGATCAGTTCTGATCGCTGACTTTTCCTGAAAAGCATATGGGCCGCCAGAGCGATCCGGCGGCCCATACTATTTCATCCTGACCGTGCGAAAGAAAGGATCATACCAACCCGCCTAAAGGCGGGTTGGAGGCCGGCGACTGCCGGCCCGCGGGCACATGCCCGCGTAAGCCAATCTGCCGGAGGCAGCGCCCGGCACCTGAGGGAACGTAAAATCTCCCTTGATCGGTCACGATCAAAAGAGATTGGGATCAGTTATATTCAGCCCAGGTCTGGTCCTTTTTGCGGTCATAGAAGATCGAAATGGTCGAAACCTCGCAGAGGTTGAACCCTTCCCATTCCGCAGGAGTCCCGTCGTCGTAAACGACCTTCAAGTCCCAGATGCAGCTCTTTTCTTTACGGCTGAAGGTAATGTCAACCCTCTCTCCTTCAGACAGCACATCGCGGCCCAGAATATCCTCCTCCCAATCATCCGATTTGGCAGGAGAGACATAGACTTCGGAAATGGTGTAGCCGGTACGGTTCTTCAGCGTGAAGTTCTGCTTTGCTTCAGCCCAGGCATTACCGACGAGAGCCGTCAGCACGAAGGCAGACATTATCATCCGCTTGAACAAGATTTCCCCCTTACCTCTATGACTGCTGAATGCAGTATCAGCAGTCATAAGGCGCAAGGAGGGTCGGATTCAACAACTAAATTGTGTTTGATCTGCCAAATAGCGGGGCACTTAAACCACCATTGCACGGTAAAGGTGCCATGTTGCATGGCCGAGGATGGGCATTACCACCGCCAACCCAACGAAAAGCGGTAAACAACCCAACAACAGCAGGCCGGCAACCATCAAGCCCCAGAGCAGCATCAGCGCGGGATTGCCGCGCACCGCAAGCACAGATACCTTTATGGCGCGCCAGATCCCGCCATTGCGATGCAGCAGGAAGGGAAAGGAAACAACGGTCAGGCAGAGCACGGTAAGCGCAAAGACGAACCCAACCGCATTGCCGATGATGATCATTGACCAGCCTTCCTGTGTGCTGATCAGCTGGCGCAAAAACTCCATGGAATCGGCAGGGGCCAATCCCCCCATCGTGGCGCCATAAATCCGTTCCGCGACCGCCAGCCAGCCGACAAACAGCGTCAATAACAGGGCACCCAGCCAGGCGACAGACCCCAGGGCCGGGGAATGGCGCACATCGAAGGCATTGCGCCAGGTCACCGGCTGCCCCATCTCCCGCTGCCGACTCACCTCATATAACCCTACAGCAGCCAAGGGCCCCATCAGGGTGATGCCGGCGATCAGGGGATAGAGCATGGGGATCACGTCGGTCTGGGCGGCGAAGGCAGCCGCCGCCCCGCCGACCACCGGATAGATCAGGCCCAGAAACAGAAGCTGAGTCGGGGCGGCCAGAAAATCCTCCACCCCCTTCCCCAGTGCCTGGAAAAGATCGGCCACACTGATCTGCCGGATCATCGGCATGGATGGATCACGGTCGGCAATGAAAACCGCCCCGCCACTGATACGCTGTGCCATATCGCCTCCTTCACCGGATAAAGTTCAGGCTGCGACGAATTGTATCAGATTGATATGTTAACCAAACCAATCAAGAACGGGAGGCTGAGGCCGCCGGCCCCGGCGAATTCACATGGGACGGGGGATCAGCGGCGGCGCTTGGTATTCTTGCCGCCAAACTCGATCCCCCCCACTTCCAGCCCGCCATCCTTGGTTTTTGCCGCCCCCTTGGTGCGGCCACCCGCCTTGCGCTCCGGCTTGGCCGGGCTGCGCGGGCGTTCCCCCTGGGCGGAGGCGCGGATGGGAGAGGCACCGGGCGCCAGCCCCAGATCGATGGCTTCCAGCCGGCGAATCTCGTCACGGATTCGGCCCGCCTCCTCAAACTCCAGATCCGCTGCCGCCGCGCGCATCTTCTTTTCCAGCTCGGCAATGATGGTCTTGATATCCTTGCCGGCCAGCCCGATGCCTTCGGCGGCCCCGGTATCCACCTCCACCCGGTCGCCGCGCTCATACACGCTGCCCAGAATATCGGCGATATTCTTCTTCACCGATTCCGGGGTGATGCCATGCTGGGCATTATATTCCAGCTGCTTGGCCCGGCGGCGCGCGGTCTCTTCCAAGGCGGCCTTCATGCTGTCCGTCTCCCGGTCGGCATAAAGGATTGCGCGGCCCTCTACATTGCGGGCAGCACGCCCAATGGTCTGGATCAGGCTGGTGCGGGAACGCAGATAGCCTTCCTTGTCGGCATCCAGAATGGCGACAAGCCCGCATTCGGGAATATCCAAACCCTCGCGCAGCAGGTTGATGCCGATCAGCACATCGAACACGCCCAGCCGCAAATCGCGAATAATCTCAATGCGCTCCAGTGTTTCCACATCGGAATGGATGTAGCGGACCTTGATGCCCGCCTCCATCATATATTCCGTCAGCGCCTCCGCCATCTTCTTGGTCAGGGTGGTGACCAGCACGCGCAGGCCGCGCGCCACCACCTCCCGCACCTCCGCCATCACATCATCCACCTGGGTATCGGTGGGGCGGATGATGACCTGCGGATCGACCAGACCGGTGGGGCGCACCACCTGTTCCACGAACACGCCACCCGTGCGCTCCATCTCCCAATTGCCGGGGGTGGCGGAAACGAACACGGTCTGCGGCCGCATCGCCTCCCATTCCTCAAACTTCAACGGGCGGTTATCGGCGCAGGATGGCAGGCGGAAACCAAAATCCGACAAGGTGGATTTGCGCATAAAGTCGCCGCGATACATGCCGCCGATCTGCGGCACCATCACATGGCTTTCATCGACAATCAGCAGCGCTTCCTGGGGCAGATATTCAAACAGGGTCGGTGGCGGTTCCCCCGGATTGCGGCCCGACAGGTAGCGGGAATAATTCTCGATCCCCGCACAAGAACCGGTGGCCACCATCATTTCAATATCAAAAGTGGTACGCTGTTCCAGGCGCTGCGCTTCCAGCAGCTTGCCCTGGGCCATGAATTCCTCAAGCCGGATTTTCAGGTCGCGCTTGATCTGTTCCACCGCCTGGAACAGGGTCGGCTTGGGCGTGACATAGTGGCTGTTGGCGTAAATCCGCACCTCCTTCATGGAGATGAGTTTCTCACCCGTCAGCGGGTCGATCTCATGGATCGCCTCCAGCTCATCCCCGAACAGGGAAAGCCGCCAGGCGCGATCTTCCAGGTGGGCGGGGAACAGTTCCACCGTATCGCCGCGCACCCGGAACGATCCGCGCCCAAACCCAACATCGGTGCGGCGATATTGCAGTTCCACCAGCCTTTGCAGGAATGGCTGCCGGTCCAGCCGCTGCCCCACCTTCAGCGGCACGGTCATTTCCGTATAGGTTTCAACCGAGCCGATACCATAGATGCAGGAGACCGAGGCGACGATGATGGCATCCCGCCGTTCCAGCAGCGCCCGCGTCGCCGCGTGGCGCATCCGGTCGATCTGTTCGTTGATCGAGCTTTCCTTCTCGATATAGGTGTCGGTGCGCGGAACATAGGCTTCCGGCTGGTAATAATCGTAATAGCTGACGAAATATTCCACGGCATTATTGGGGAAGAAGCTCTTCATCTCCCCATAAAGCTGGGCCGCCAGCGTCTTGTTCGGCGCCAGAACCAGGGTCGGCCGCTGCACCCGCTGGATGACATGGGCCATGGTGAAGGTCTTGCCGGAACCGGTGACGCCCAGCAGCACCTGATCCCGCTCCCCCTTGTTCAAACCGTCGGTCAGTTCCTCAATCGCGCGCGGCTGGTCGCCGGCGGGCGTATAGTCGGAAACAACCGTCAAAGGTTCCAGAAACGGCCGCTCCTCCAGCGCCACGCGCCAGGGCAGCGGGTTGGAAGCATCGGGCAGGGCGGCGGTGGGGGCGGCTGGCTTGCTCATGCAGGCTAATTTATGCCGAGCATGGCCGCTGTGGAAGGGGTTTTGATCCGTTTTTGTTCACGGGCGTCAGGGTTTGGCCCGCTTGCCGCGTTTTTTCTCCGGCAGGGCGTCGCCGCCCTGGCTCTGGCTGCTGCTTTTCTGGCCCAGGGCGGCGGATATGCTTTCCCAGGCGGCATCCATGGCCTGGTTGGGCACACCATCTTCTGCCGCCATTTCCCGGATAATGCTGGTCATGTTGTCGGGCGTGCAGCAGCCGCGCGGCGGGCGGCTGCCAAATTCCGCTGTACGGGGAAAGATGCACAAGACCCGCACCCGCACCAGCGGGAAGCGGGACCGGATGGCGCTGATCAGCGGATGCAGCTGCACCACGGGGTTCAGGAAGGCCCCCACGGAATGGTCAGGCTTCACATATTTCCATTGCCCGGCATTCTGGCTGCAGCGGGGCGTGCCGACCACATCCGGCGGGGAAGACACAATCAGCAGGATGCTGGCCGGCAGCCGCATGACCTGATCAATCTTTGTCGGTCCCGCCTTGCCGCCGCCGATCTTCACCTCGTTCAACATCGGATAGGAAAGCTCTTCCAGTTCCATCCGGCGCTTGAACAGTTCGGCATTATATTGGCGGGTGCTGACCGGCTTGAATTTGCGGGGTTTCACCGACAGGGCGAAGGTGATCATCAACACAATCACCACCACCGTGATCACGGCGATGGTGATCAGGTCCACAATGGAAATCCCGATCCAGGAGGCAAGTTCGCTCAGCATAGGATTTTGGATAGCCGATGCGGGCAGCTTTGTCACCCTTCCGCCCCCACCGCCGCCCTGGGCAAGCTGTCGCCCCACCCTTGCCCAAAACGCGCCCGTCCCATCCAAATCGGATGCTTGTTGCGCAATGACGGGGGGATTTAAGGTCCGTGCCCGGTCATAAACCGTCCCAACCAGGGGAATATAGATGTCGTTCCTTGCCGACCGCCTGTCCCGCATCAAGCCGTCACCGACCATTGCGGTGACCAGCAAGGCCCGCGCGCTGAAAGCCGCCGGCCGTGATGTGATCGGCCTGGGTGCTGGCGAACCCGATTTCGATACGCCGGAAAATATCCGCGCCGCCGGCATCCGCGCCATCGAAGGGGGCCAGACCCGCTACACCGATGTGGATGGCACGCCCGAACTGAAAAAGGCGATCTGCGCCAAGTTCCTGCGGGAGAACGGCCTGACCTACACGCCTGATCAGGTAACCGTCGGCGTCGGTGGCAAGCAGGTGCTGTACAATGCCCTGATGGCCACCCTGAATGCCGGGGATGAGGTGATCATCCCCGCCCCCTACTGGGTCTCCTACCCGGATATGGTGCTGCTGGCCGAGGGTACGCCGGTTTCCGTCGCCTGCCCGGCCGAAAACGGCTTCAAGCTGCAGCCGGCTGATCTGGAAGCCGCCATCACGCCGAAGACCAAGTGGCTGATCCTGAACAGCCCGTCCAACCCGACGGGTGCGGCCTATACGGCGGATGAGCTGAAGGCCCTGGGTGCCGTGCTGCTACGCCACGCCCATGTCTACATCATGACCGACGATATGTATGAACATCTGGTCTATGATGATTTCAAGTTCACCACCATCGCCCAGGTGGTGCCGGAACTCTATGACCGCACGCTGACGGTCAATGGCGTTTCCAAGTCCTATTCGATGACCGGCTGGCGCATTGGTTATGCCGCCGGTCCGAAGGCGTTGATCAAGGCCATGGGCGTGATCCAGAGCCAGTCGACCAGCAACCCGACCAGCATTTCCCAGGCCGCCGCCGTGGAAGCGCTGAACGGCCCGCAGGACTTCATCAAGGAACGCGCTGCAGTGTTCCAGAAACGCCGCGATCTGGTCGTCTCCATGCTGAACCAGGCGACCGGCCTGCACTGCCCCAATCCGGAAGGCGCCTTCTACGTCTATCCGTCCTGCGCCGGCACCATCGGCAAGACGGCCCCCACCGGCAAGGTGATTGAGACGGATGAGGATTTCGCCTCTGAACTGCTGGAAGCCGAGGGCGTGGCCGTGGTGCATGGCGCCGCGTTCGGCCTCTCGCCCTTCTTCCGCATCTCCTATGCCACCAGCACCGACGTGCTGGAGGAAGCCTGCACGCGCATTCAGCGTTTCTGCGGCAGCTTGAAGTAAGAGACGTAATACCAACGGTCATCATTCATGACCGTTGGTACGGCGGCGACTGCCGCCGCGCGGCACGTGCCGCGTAGCCAAGGGCGCGGATGCGCCCGCCGGCGATTGATGCGCACGAAAGCGTGACCATCGGTCATGATTTCGTGCCGCTGGTATAAGTCTCTAAGCAAAAAGGCCGGTCCCTGGTGGGGCCGGCCTTTTTCATGTCCGCTCAATGCAGCACGAAATTCTTCGGCAGCAAGGGCGGCGGCAACTCGGTCGCGCCGGCAGCCTCCAGCAATTCGCGCTCCAGCATCCGGGTCAGCGCATCCAGCGGCAGGTCATTCTTGTCGGCCCCGAACGGGTCTTCCAACTGATCCCCCAACGCATCCAGCCCGAAGAAGGTGTAGGAGACGATGATCACCACCGGCAGGGTCCACCAGCCGAGATTGTCGGCCAGTGCAAAGGGCAGCAGCACGCAGAACAGATAGGCCGTGCGGTGCAGCAGCAGCGAATAGGCGAAGGGGACCGGCGTTGTCTTGATCCGCTCACATCCCCCCTGCACGGCTGCGAAATTGGCAAGCCGGGCTTCCAGCAGCGAATGGTGGATATCGCTGATCACCCCCTCCCGCACCAGGGCGAAACAATCCCGCCCCACCTGTCGCAGGGCGGCATCGCTGGGGTTGATGCTGCCGGCCGCCACCGGCTGGCTGAACCAGGGGGCGATGGCCGCCTGCTCATCGCCATCGCGCAGCCGCGCCGCCAAGCCGTGGATGAAGCCGGACAGGCCGCGCAGCAGCGGCTCCGCCCGGCCCGGCGGCAGGTCGGCGGTCTGGCGGATGAAGGACCGCACATCGATCACCATCTGGCCCCAGAGCTTTCGCCCCTCCCACCAACGGTCATAACAGGCATTGTTGCGAAACCCCATGAAGATGGAGAGCGACAAGCCCAGCAGGGTGAAGGGGATTGCACTGACCTGGGCCAGCGACTGCGGTTGCCATTCCCCCACCAGCACCGCGCCGGCGGCGATCAGAGCAATGGTAAGGATGCGGATAATGATCTGCGGCATGATGGAGCCACGGACAGCCAACAGCACGTCAAGCGCACCGGGCTTTGGGCGGACAATCATTTGGAACAGGGCCTTGATAAAGGGCGACAAGAGCGCCCGAGATTAGGCCCCGCCCTGCCCCGCCACACCTGCGGAAAAATCAGGCCAGCACGTCCAGCAACCGTTGAAAATTCTTCTGGTCGGCCTTCAGGACGGCGGCGCTGACCCCGGCCTTCACCTCGGCCCCTTTCAGGTCAAGGATGACGGCCGGATCGGCATCGCCGCCGGCCACCGCCTCTGTTGCGGCCTGCACCACAGCCTGGGCATCCGCGAAACCGCTGACAGCGGTGCGGGCGACATCGGGGGTGCTATTGGTGAGGCCACTGATCATCTTTCCATCTTAGCATGGCCGGCATCCGGGCGGCAGGGGTGAAATATGACGAATAAACGGTTAGCATCCGCGTAACAATTCACCGGGTGGAACCATGACCAGCACCGACAGTCAGGATATTGCGCGCCTTATGGATGATCTCGGCCGCCGCGCTCGCGCCGCCGCCGGGGAGATCGCCCTGGCGCCAGGCCCGGTGCGCGACCAGGCGTTGCGTGCGGCGGCCCAGGCCATCCGCGCCAATGCCGAAACCATCCTGGCCGCCAATGCCCAGGATATGGCGGCGGGTGAGGCCAAAGGCCTGTCAGCCGCCCTGCTGGACCGGCTGCTGCTGAACCCAGCGCGGCTGGAATCCGTCGCCAAGGGGCTGGAGGAAATCGCCGACCGGCCCGATCCGCTGGGGGCGGTGCTGGAGGAATGGACGCGTCCCAACGGCCTGCGCTTTAGCAAGGTGCGGGTGCCGCTGGGCGTGATCGCCATCATCTTTGAAAGCCGGCCCAATGTGACGGCGGATGCCGGCGCTCTGTGCCTGAAATCCGGCAATGCCGCCATCCTGCGCGGCGGGTCAGAGAGCATCCGTTCCGCCCGCGCCATTCTGGCCTGTCTGCATCAGGGGCTGGATGCGGCGGGGCTGCCGCGCGATGCCATCCAGATGCCCACCACCACCGACCGCGCCGCCGTGGGCGAATTGCTGACCATGACCCGCTGGGTGGATGTGGTGATCCCGCGCGGCGGCAAGTCGCTGACCGGGCGCGTGGCCGCCGAAAGCCGGGTGCCGGTGATCTATCACCTGGATGGCATCTGCCATGTCTATCTGGACAAGGATGCCGACCCGGAAAAGGCCCGCCGCGTGGTGCTGAACGCCAAGATGCGGCGCACCGGCATTTGCGGGGCGGCGGAAACCCTGCTGGTACATCAGGATGTGGCGGCAAACCTGCTGCCCGCCATCCTGGATGATCTGATCAAGGCCGGGTGTGAGGTGCGGGGCGATGCCGGGGTGCAGGCGCTGGATGCCCGCGTCCTGCCCGCTACGGAGGAGGATTGGGACACCGAATATCTGGATGCCATCCTGTCAGTGAAGCTGGTAGCGGATGTGGATGCGGCCATCGCCCATATTGCCCGCCACAGCAGCCACCATACGGACAGCATCATCACCGAAAATGCCGACGCGGCGGAGCGGTTCCTGGCGCGGGTGGATAGCGGCATTGTCCTGCACAATGCCTCCACCCAGTTCGCCGATGGCGGCGAATTCGGCTTTGGCGCAGAGATCGGGATTTCCACCGGCAAGCTGCACGCGCGCGGGCCGGTGGGGGCCGAACAGCTGACCAGCTATAAATATGTGGTGCGGGGCGATGGGCACACCCGCCCCTGATGCACGCACGCCCGACGCGACCGACCTGACCGCCACGCATGGCACAGCCCTTCCCACGCCCCCCCGCCCCCTGGCGGGGGGGCTGTGGCGGGGGTTGCGCGTCGGCCTGTTGGGCGGGTCGTTCAACCCTGCGCATCGGGGGCACCGGCACATGTCGCTGATGGCCCTGCGGATGCTGGGGCTGGATGAGGTGTGGTGGCTGGTCAGCCCACAGAACCCATTGAAATCATTGGATGGAATGGCCCCACTGGCCCAGCGGATGGCCGGTGCCGCGCGGGTGGCCAACCACCCGCGCATCCGGGTCAGCGATATCGAAACCCGTATGGGCACGCGCTATACGGTGGACACGCTGGCGGGGCTGAAACGGCATTTTCCGGGAACGGATTTCGTCTGGCTGATGGGAGCCGACAATCTGGCCCAGGTGCCGCGCTGGCGGGGCTGGACGCGGATATTCGGGATGGTCCCCGTTGCGATATTTCCGCGTCAGCCTTATTCTGTCGGCGCGCTGGGCGGAAAGGCCGCCCGGCGTTTCGCCAAAGCGCGATGGCAGATGTCGGCGGCCAAGCACCTTGCGGGGGCAAAGCCACCGGCCTGGGTGTTTCTGGAAGCACCCCTGCATCCTGCTTCGGCCACGGCGATACGGTGCCAGGGTGGTGCTGGCGGCGTGGATCATCAAGGACGGATTATTCGGTGAATACGACAGCGAGCGCAGAGATCAATACCTCCACCCAGACCGGCCACCTGGCCGCCGCCGACATGCCGGAACGCACGCGCGATCTGGTTCTGACGGTTCTGGATGAGAACAAGGCAGAAGACGTCATCACCATCGACCTGCGCGGCAAGACCACGATGGCGGATTATCTGGTGGTCGCCACCGGTAACTCGGCCCGTCAGGTCGGTGCCATGGCCGAACAGCTTATTTCCAAGCTGCGCGATATCGGCGTCCATGCCGGCAACGCGGAAGGCTATCCGCAATGCGACTGGGTGCTGGTGGATGCTGGCGATGTGATCGTGCATCTGTTCCGCCCGGAAGTGCGCGCCTTCTACAGCATCGAAAAGATGTGGGGCGTGGAACTGCCGGCCTCGCTGAACAGCCTGGCCCCCGGCTACGACATGCTGCCGGCGCAATAACACGCGCCGTTTATCAGAGCTGGTTTGCGACAGGGCGCCGGGCAACAGCCTGGGCGCCCTTGGCTTGTCTGCCCTGCCGCTTGTCTTGCTGCTGTTCCGCCGCTACCCGTACCTTTAAGGACTCCCCCATGCGCCTGTGGCTTGCCGCCGTCGGGCGGGCCAAGCCCGGCCCGGCGCGCGATCTGTTTGAAGAGTATAAATCCCGCCTCTCCTGGCCCTTCACCCTGCGAGAGGTGGAGACGAAAAAGCGGCTGGAGGGGGAGGAGTTGAAGAAGGCGGAAGCCGAGTTGCTGCTGGCAGCATTGCCCCCCTCCGCCACGCTGGTGGCGCTGGATGAACGCGGTCGGATGATGGGGTCGGAGGATTTCGCCGCCCGCGTCGGCCAGTGGCGCGACACCGGCATCAGCGATCTAGCCTTCGTCATTGGCGGTGCCGACGGGCTGGATGCCAGCATCCGCCAGCGCGCCGCCCTGGTGCTGGCCTTCAGTCCCATGACCTGGCCGCACATGATGGTGCGCGGCATGTTGGCCGAACAGCTCTACCGCGCCCAGCAGATCATCGCCGGGCACCCGTACCATCGGGCGTGATAAAGGCATCAGCCCAACGCATAATTCCCTTTTGGCGCGTATGGATGTAGCCTTCCCCTGACAAATAAGTCCGGGGTGGGGAATAATGCGTATTCGGGGGCTGTTGGGTTTGGTGATTGTGCTTGCAACATGGCTGCCGGTTTTGCCGGCGCGGGCGTTGTCCTTAGTGCCACCAGACCCTGTTTGCGATGGGGAACCTGTTGTAACCAGACCATCCAGTTTCGATCTGACGGCCATGGCAGATGCGATTGTTATCGCCCGTGCTGAAGAGATTGTTGAATCTAAAGGGAATACACGCGATAGAGAGGGATGGGAGCCAGGAACTGTTACCTTACAGACCAGCCGGACGTTGAAAGGCGACATACCGGAGCACTTCACTCTAACACTGGGATTTCAATTTAATAATGTGGAATCTCTAGAACCCTTTAAAAATCAGGGTATTTTGTACAATGGACAAAAATGTGAAGATTTCATACCAGAAAATGGAAAAACATACATACTTTATTTAAGAAAAAATGAAAATAATATCTCTATATTGCACCTTAAAAATTCTCAAATTGTTTCTTTATATAACGATGAAAAGCCTTTTTTGGCTAATCTGATTGAATTATATCTCAATATACAGCGTGGGAACTCAACCGAGAGGCAGTTGGCTGTTTTGGATGAATTAGCGCAGAAACGACTGCGCCAAGACGCAACGGAGGAGGAACAATATCAAGCCCGGCATATGTTAGATCACCTGAGATCCATCAGCCCGCTGATGCCAAGCAAGCATCTTATCGAGATGTACACATTGATCAGCCAGAAAAAAATGCCGAAATGGGGCTTTCGAAGCGATATCAGCCTAGATTTATCTCCTTGGCCCGATTTTTTGAAGCGTATTAATTTAGAGTATACTAAAAATATACAAGACCCAGATAGTGAATATTATTTCGAGATCAAAATTTTAAATTCGCTTGCGAAAGGAAACCATCCTGACGCCCGTGAGATATTTATAAATTATCTTAACAAAAACAACGGCGTAGATGCAATCATGCTGAGCGCTCAATATTTTTCTGCAAGCGGTCAATATAAATACATAAATCATATCATAGACAATTACTTTGTAAAATTTCTCAATAAACAGAAAAATAATAATTTTTACGATAGAGGGCCATATAATTTTATAGTTGAATTTGTATCTGTTGTTAATAAAAATTTTACAAATAAAAATGATCACGTTTTAGAGCTTCAAAATTTTAAACAAGAATGGCCAAAAATTGTTCTAAAAATGTTGATGGTATGTGAAATACAAGATTTTTATGACACAAAGTCAAGTCAGCAATTAAATTTAGCCTTATCAACCAGCGAAATGGTTGATAAGGCTGATATTGAATATCAAAAAAAGGTATTAATTCTATCTTATTTCAAGGTAGAGAAGGTGATAAACTGGGCAAAATTGGAAATTATTGATATGCTTGAAGGAAAATACTATATGCCAATAACACTCCCCTATACCAATAAGGAATACGATGAATTTACAGGATTTATCCCGTACAAATCCCTGATGATTGCAAAAAATGATGATTTTATTAGAAAAATAATAAATATTTTATACTGCAGAAAAATAGAAAATAAGAAAGAATATTCATATGAAAATTCTGATATGTTTTACAACATAGTTGATCATTACGGAGCGTATGGAAATAAATATGAAATAATTGCATCACTTATTTCCTCAAGAAACATAAGTAGAGCCCAAGAGGCTATCGCGCTACGAGCATTAATAAAAATGTATTCAAGGTGGGTACAGGATGAAACAAATAAATTTTATTCCATAGACCCTATCAATCCGCCAGGTCGCACTCAATTCACCCTTCTGGAGGCGGTTATCCGTGGGGACAAAATACCGGCCGAGCCCCTCACATGTCCTGCCCCTCCGCTTCAATAACTCACCCCCCTTCCCTGTTGCCCTCCCCCGCCTTTCATGCCTACACTCAAACAAACGTTTGACACGCCGGGGCGTTGCACCCGGCGGCAGGGGAGGAAAAGATGGCTGGCAGAGTGCAGGATCGAATCATCCTGGTAACGGGTGGTGCCTCGGGCATCGGGCTGGCAACGGCGCGGGTGCTGCTGCGCGAAGGGGCGCGGGTGGTCATCACCGACCGCAATGTCGCCGGTGGGGAGGCTGCTGCCGCTGAACTGGGCGAAGGTGCCCTGTTCCTGCCCCAGGATGTCACCAGCGAGGCCCGCTGGGTGGAAGTAATATCCGAAATCGGGGAACGGTTCGGCAAGCTGGACGGGCTGGTCAATAATGCCGGCTGCGGATCGCTCCGTAATATTGAGGAAGAGACGCTGGAAGGCTGGCGGCTGGTCCATGCGGTGAATACCGAATCCGTCTTCCTGGGCTGCAAGCACGCCATCCGCGCCATGAAGCACACGGGCGGCGGGGCCATCGTGAACGTTTCCTCCGTCGCCGGGCTGCGCGGCGCGCCGGACCTGCCGGCCTATTGCTCTGCCAAGGGGGCGGTGCGGCTGCTGTCCAAATCGGTGGCGCTGTGGTGCGCCCAGAACAAGTACAATATCCGCTGCAATTCCGTGCATCCCAGTTTTCTGAAGACGGCGATGGTGCAGCAGATGCTGGACCTCTCGCCCGACCCGGAACGCCTGCGCCGCCGCCTGGAACGCACCGCCGCCCTGGAACGGATGGGGGAACCGGAAGATGCGGCCAACATGATCCTGTTCCTGTTGTCCGATGAAAGCAGCTTCCTGACCGGCGGCGAATTCGCCGTCGATGGCGGCACCACAGCGCGGTAAGGGAGAGACGCCAACATGACCCATCCATTGTTCGATCTGTCCGGCAAGGTTGCCCTGATCACTGGTTCGTCGCGCGGCATTGGCCGTTCGATTGCGGAGGAATTTGCCCGCGCCGGGGCCAAGGTCGTCATCTCTTCCCGCAAGCTGGACGCCTGTGTGGCCGTGCGCGATGCCATCATCGCTGACGGGGGGGAGGCCATCGCCGTCCCCTGCAATATCGGGCGGAAAGAAGAACTGCAAAATCTGGTGGATACCACCATCGCCCAATGGGGCCGCATCGACATTCTGGTCGCCAATGCCGCCATCAACCCTGCCTATGGCCCCTTGGGCAGCCTTAGCGATGAGGCATGGGACAAGATCATGGGCAGCAACCTGCGCAGTACCTGGTGGCTGTGCAACATGGTGCTGCCCGCCATGGCCGAACGGCGTGACGGCTCGGTGATCGTGCTGTCCTCCATCGCCGGGCTGCGCGGCAATCCGGTGATCGGTGCTTATGGCGTGTCCAAAGCGGCAGAGGCGGCGCTGGTGCGCAATCTGGCGGTGGAGTTCGGCCCGTCCAACATCCGTGTCAACGCCATCGCCCCTGGCATCGTGGAAACGGATTTCGCCAAGGCCCTGACCGACAATCCCGATATCGCCCGCGCTGTGCGTAAACGTGCGCCGCTGGGCCGCTTCGGCAAACCGCAGGAGATTGCCGGCGTGGCGCTGATGCTGGCCGGCCCGGCGGGTGCCTTTGTTACAGGACAGTTGATCGTGGCCGATGGTGGGGCGACAATAGCGGACCCAACAGTCATCTGAAGGGGAGTGAACGCCATGACGGATGCCCGCCAGACCAGCGCCAGCGTGATTGAGGTTCTGCCCCAGCACCGGTTTGATGAGGCGGCGCTGGCCGCCTTCCTGGACCGCCACCTGCCGGAAATACCCGGCCCCTGGCAGGTGGGCCAGTTCCAGGGCGGGCAATCCAACCCCACCTTCCTGCTGACTGCCACAGATGGCACAAAGCTGGTGCTGCGTAAGAAGCCACCCGGCAAGCTGCTGCCCAGCGCCCACATGATTGAGCGGGAATATCGCATCATGCGGGCGCTCGCCGGTTCCGGCGTGCCGGTGCCCAATGCCCGCTTGATCTGTGACGATCAAGAGGTGATCGGCACGCCCTTTTACCTGATGGACCATATTGACGGGCGCGTTCTGTCCGATGTGGCGCTGCACAGGCTGAGCCCTGCGGAGGCCGCCGCCACCTATGATGCGATGAACGCCACCCTGGCCGCCTTGCATAATGTGGATTGGCAGGCGGCGGGCTTAGGCGATTTCGGCAAGCCGGAAAACTACATCGCCCGGCAGGTCGACCGCTGGTCCAAGCAATTCATTGCCGCACGTGGGGACAGTGACATCCCCGCCATGGACCGGCTGATGGCATGGCTGCCCGCCCATGTGCCGGCCGGGGATGAAACCAGCATCGCCCATGGCGATTTCCGCCTGGGCAATCTGATGCTGCACCCCAGCGAACCGCGCGTGCTGGCGGTGCTGGATTGGGAATTGGCCACGCTGGGCCATCCCCTGTCCGATCTGGCCTATAATTGCATGGCCTATCACCTGCCCGCTGGCATCAAACAGTTCCCCGGTCTGGTGGGCATCGATCTGGCGGCCCGGGGCATCCCGACAGAGGCCGACTATGTCGCGGCATATTGTCGGCGTACCGGGCGTTCCGGCATTCCAGACTGGCCCTATTTCATGGCGTTTGCCTTTTTCCGCATCACCGCCATTTGCCAGGGCGTCTATGCCCGCGCGCTGGCGGGCAATGCGGCGGATCGGCGGGCGCTCGCCTATGGGGAGGTGGCGCGGGCCGCAGCAGAAACGGGCTGGAAATTCATCTCCGACAAATAGGCTGGCAACCGCCAGCCCGGCGCGTGAGGGACATTGGTAAAGAAGGTGCCGCGGGGGCGTTCAGCCCTGCGGCACCAGCGATTTATCCACCAGACCCGACTCCGCCATGGCGCTGCACAGTTTGAAATAAGCGTCACGCCGTTCCTGCGCGCCGGGGAACCGTTCCAGATAGTTCAGGATGAATTCCGGCCGTTTCAGCGCCTGGGTCAGCTGGTCCCCCGCCAGCTGACGCGCCCGCCCCTCTGGCAAACCGCCACAGAGGCGGATGATAGCCAGGATGCGGTCAGTATAGTTCATCGTCTGGCTGCTGAGGATTTCGGTGCGGATATTCTCAAAAATCGCCGTGTCGAGAATATCCAGCATCTCCCGCCGCAAGCCCACCGGCATCCCGGACATGGCGACGCGGCGGGCCAGGGTCGCCAGCGTCTTGATTGCCTCCAGCCGGCTTCCCTCTTCCCGGATAATATCCTCCGGGGCGATCAGCGGACGCAGATATGTCGCAATCTTGGCCCTGGGCGCGTCGCCCGGCGCGCTTTCCGCCAGGCTCAACACGGTTTCGGCGCGGGTCAGCGTGCTGCGGATCGGCCCGATCAGTTCCGACATGGCCTCGGGCTGGATCAGGCGATCCGCGCGCTGGGACAAAGCCTCCAGCACCTCCTCATCCCGCGCCAGGGCTGGGGCCTTGCGCCGCAGATGGGTCAACACCTCCACCGTGGCCTGCATCTCATCTCGGATGCCGCGATCACTGCGCAGGGGCAATCTTGCGTGCAGGTGGCGCAACAGGCCCAGCCGCAGCTCCGCCAGGGTGCGGGGCAGCGCGCCATCCGCCAGCAGGGTGGACAGGGCGCGCACGCCGGGTAACTGCACCCCGCCGTCGCGGGCCAGATTGCCGACATAAAGATCGATGGCTTTCAGTACCAGATCCAGGCGCGTCGTCTCCTGCCCCGCCAACTCCTTCAAGGCAAAGGGGGAAGCCAGGATTTCCGCCGCCAGACTGTCCAGCAGCCGCATTTCCCGGCTGCTCAGTGCCGGGTTGGCCAGCTGGAACAGCCGATCCAGCTTTTCCACCCAGTTCTTGGTATCCGCCAGATAGGCGGCCAAAGCGCGGTAAAGCGCCGGCACCAGCTGATCCGCCGGCCCCTTATAGGCATCGAACAGGGCGGCCAAGCCGCCGGGCCCAATGGCCAGGGCGGGGCCGGCCTTGGCATTGCGCAGCAGCCGGGCCAGACCATTATCGGCCAGGGCCATCAGTTCCTTCATGCGCGACACGGCCGTCTGCTTGGTGCCACGCACCTGGATGGAGGCAAGACGTTGCAAGGCCCCCTGCACCACCGTGCCCGCCCCGTCCAGCGCCTTGGCATGGACCTCATAGGTCAGCACTTCCAGCGGGGTCAGCCGCTTTTCATCCAGATATTTGGCGAAGAAGACGCGCATCACCTGCCGCTGCACATCACCCAGCACATCATCAGGCTGGTCGCACCAGGATGCATCGCGGCCCGGATTGGCCCGAGCCAACGGATCAGCCTCCTGCACGCCGGCGCGCAGCCGCTTCACCATGGTGACGGTGGTGGTAAATTCATGATCGATATAGTCAGTGCGCCGCACCAAACGGATGCCATCCACCTCCGCGCGCTGCACCAGCATGGCGGCCGACGGTTCCAGCTGACGCAGGTCAGGCGATTCCCGCACGACAAGCCAGGTGTCGCCGTGAAAGCTATGCAGTTCGAAGACCGTACGGACGGTTCCGATTAATTTGTCTTTATCCACAGACAATGCCCAGAAATGACCGTCCACCGGACCGCATAACCGCTTTACGCGCAGGGCGCGAAGTGTCAGCGGAAAACCAAAAGCATTTTGCTCAATTCCTCAGATAAGGTAAACAAGGTAATACGCATTTCGGCCAGCCGCTCAGGGCTGGGCTATTTTGTTGTCATGCGCGGCTGGGCAGCCTTGCCATCACCCGGTCAGGCTCCACCAGACCGGAAAAACCAAATTGCTGATAAAGCCCATGGGCATCGGCGGTAAATAACAGCCAGCGCCGCACTGCCCGCCAAGCTGGAATGCCGGTGACGGTGCCGACCAGGAACTTGCCCAAACCCAAGCCGCGCAAGCCGGGCTCAACCCAGACATCGGCCAGATAGGCGAGTGACACCTGATCAGTGATCACCCGGCAATAGCCCACCTGCCTTCCATCAGGCGCATAAAGCCCAAAGGGAATGCTATGGGCAGCGGCCATCTCCACCGCCTGCCGGCTGATCCCTGGCGACCAGTAGCTGGCCGCCAGAGAGCGATGGATGAAGTCGAAATCCAGTCTCTCCCGGTCGCAGGAAATGACATGGCCATCGTCCCGCCGGCAGTGCCAGCCGGCGGGTGGGAAGCTGCCCTCAGACATGGATAGTGCCTTCCAGATACAGCACGGCGTGGCCGGCAATCTGCACCCGCGGCCCCTCCATCCGGCACCAGAGCTGACCGCCACGGGCGGAAATCTGCCGGGCGGTCAGCTCAGGTTTGCCCAGCCGATCCGCCCAATAGGGGATCAAGGTGCAATGGGCCGAGCCCGTCACCGGATCTTCGGCAATGCCAACGCTGGGGGCAAAGAAGCGGGAAACGAAATCAACATCGTCGCCGGGGGCGGTGATGATGATTTTCCGGCCCGTGCGGGCCAGGGCGGCGAAGTCCGGCTTTACCGCCGCCACCTGTTCCGCCCGATCATAGACCAGCATCAGGTCGCGGGCAGCAAAGGCGGCCGGTGGTGCTGCCACGCCCAAGGCCGCCAGCACATCCGCCGACACCTCTGCCACCGCCCCCGGCCGGGCCGGGAAATCCAGGCTGAAGCGTTCCCCCTGGCGCGTGACGCGGAGTTCCCCCGCCACCTGGGTGGAAAAGCGGATCAGCCCTGCCCCCGGTTTCAGGAAATGCGCAATGACAAAGGCACTGGCCAGCGTGGCATGGCCGCACAGATCAATTTCCGCCTCCGGCGTGAACCAGCGGATGGCCCAACCATCCCCATCGGGCAGGATGAAGGCGGTTTCGGCCAGATTATTCTCTGCCGCGATCTTCTGCATCACCGTATCCGGCAGCCATTGCGACAGGGGCACCACGGCAGCCGGATTGCCGGCGAACAGCTGGTCGGTAAAGGCATCCACCTGATAAAGGGGCAAGCGCATCTTGGGGCCTCAGCGGGTCAGAGGTTGGTGAAATCGAAGGCATTCTCCAGCCGGGCCAAGCCCGCCTTGGGGTAATAGCCCATGGCGGCGGGGGCGGAGAGCAACAGGCAGCGCAGCGGCCGCCCGCCATCATCGGCAATGTCGCGGCTGGCGGCATCGCGGGTTTCCCGCATCAGGCGCCGACCGATGCCCCTGCCTTGCCAAGCCTTATCCACCGCCAGATCAGAGAGATAGCAACAGAACGAAAAATCGGTGACGGCGCGCGCCACCCCCACCAGCAGCCCCTCGGCACGGGCGGTGATGATCAGGTTGGCATGGCGCAGCATGGCATCGATGCGGGCAGGATCATCCACCGGGCGCCGCTCAGCCAAACCGGAGCGGCGCAACACATCAATGAATTCGGCGGTGCGCAGACGGCTTTCGATGGCATAAAGGACGTTGGGTTGCATCTTCTGAACCTCCATCGCTAAACCAGCAGCAACAGGGCGCTGGCCGCCGTGGCCAGCCCCAGGGCACCGTTGAACAGGCGCAACCGCCTATCATCGCGCAGCCAGCGCCCCACCCCTTGCCCGAACAGCGCCCAGACCAGGGTGCAGGGCATCCCGACGAACAGGAACATGCCGGTCACCGTCAGGATGCTGCCCCATTCCCCCAGTTCGGGGATGCGGAAGGTGGCATGGGATGAGATCGCCATGGCCAGCCCCTTGGGATTGATGAACTGGAAGGCCATTGCCTGCCAGAAGGTAAACGGACGTGAACGCGTCCCCGCCTCTGCCCGACCGGCCGTGCCGATCTTCCAGGCCAGATACAGCAGATAGGCCATACCGGCCCATTTCAGCACCACGGCCAGCAGCGGCACGGCGCGCATCAAGCTTTCGCCACCGATCCCCGCCAGGAAGACCAGCCCGATGAAGCCGACAATAATGCCCGCCATGTTGGGCAGGGTCCGACGAAAGCCGAAGGTGGCCCCGCTGGCCGCCAAAATCATATTGTTCGGGCCGGGCGTGATGGATGTGGCGATACAATAGGCGGCCAGCGCCACGATATGCTCAGTAAGACCGCCGGTGACAGGTTCATTCATGTCAGCCCCCTGATTGTCACCGCACAATCCTTCCATCATCCACCGGCATTGCGCTGCGACATTCCTGCAAGCCAGCCCCATGCCCCTTGAAACCGTCCGACCATCGGCATAATATCAGGACAATCTTCAAGCAATCGACTGATTGTATTGGTTACAATTATCCAGACCGGACGAAAATCATGAACCAGCCCGCGACAATCGCCTGGCGCCCCGCCTTGGAAGGCCGGTCTGGTCCGCTTTACCGCGCCATTGCCACCGCCCTGTCCGATGATATCGCCGCTGGTCGGCTGGCCCCGGGCACCCGCCTGCCCACCCACCGCGATCTGGCCTGGGAGTTGAAGGTGACGGTGGGCACCATCACCCGCGCCTATCAGGAGGCGGAGCGGCTGGGCCTGATCGGGGGGGAGGTCGGACGCGGCACCTTTGTGCGCGACCCGCGCCGCCTGCTGGAACCGGTTTCAGAGCAGGGCGGGTTGCTGGCGCTGGGGGGCCTGATCGATCTGTCGGTCAATGCGTCGGCGCTGTGGAATGATGGGGTGGCCTTGACCACGGCCACCATGGCGGTGGCACAGCAGCCGGACCTGCTGGACCTGATGTCCTATCAGACGCCCATGGGCCATCCCCGCCTGCGGGCCAGCATCGCCAGCTGGTTGGCGGAAAGTGCCGGGCTGGAAAGCTCCCATGATCAAATCCTGCTGGCTACTGGCGGCCAGGGGGCGATGCATGCTGCCCTGGCCGCCGTTACCCATCCGGGGGATGCGCTGCTGGTGGAACAACTGACCTATCCCGGCATCCGCTCCCTGGCGCTGCATCTGGGCCTGCGGCTGATCCCGGTGGCGATGGATGGGGACGGGCTGCTGCCCGATGCGGTGGAACAGGCGGCGCGCAACCATGGGGCGCATGTGCTCTATTGTATGCCAACCCTGCAGAACCCGACCACCATCACCATGCCGCTGGAACGCCGCCGGGCGCTGGTGGATGTCGCCCGGCGCATCGGCCTGATGCTGGTGGAAGATGATGTTTATGGCTTCCTGAAATCCCCCTCGGTGCCCACCCTGGCGAGCCTGGGGCCGGATGTGACGCTGCATGTCTCCAGCGTCTCCAAAAGCCTGTTTCCCGGCCTGCGTACCGGCTATGTCGTCGCCCCCCGCCCGTTGCTGGACCGGTTGGCGACGGTGCTGCGGGCGACCGTGCTGACACCGGCCCATCTGGGCATGGTGGTGACGGCGGAATTGATCGACAGTGGTGAGGCCAGCCGCATCGCCGCCCGCCGCCGCCAGCAGGTGGCCAACCGCCAGCATCTGGCCCGCGCCATCCTGGATGGCGACCGGCTGGCTCATTCCGACCCGGATGTCACCCATCTTTGGCTGCCCTTGCCCGATCATATCCGGCGGGAAGATCTGGTGCGGGTGGCGCTGGAACGCGGCGTGAAGATCACCCCGGCCGATGCCTTCGCTGCCGGCCGGGGGGAGATTGCCAATGCTGTGCGCATCTGCCTGCTGGGGGTGGAGCAGGAAAGCACCCTGGAAAAGGGGCTGGATATTCTCTCCACCCTGATTGAACACCCGGTGGCCAGCAGTGCGGCACTGGTTTAAACTGCCAGCGTGGTGAACATCAGATGGGCCGGCTGGCCCTGGCCCTGCCAGACAATGGCATATTGCCCCAGCATTTCCGCCAGTTGCAGCGCATCGAATGGGGCCAGGTCGAAAATGGCAAAGCCCTTTTCCACCGGCCAATCCTTAGATGCTGGCCGGAACTCCGCCGGCAGATAATCCAGGTCTTCCTCTTCCAGAATATCCCGCAGCTTGGCGGTCGCCTTCTCATTGGCCTCAGCACTGGCGGGCTTGGATTTCGGGTTCCAGGCGGTGACGAAGACAATTTCCGCCGATCCGCGCTTTTCCAGCAGCGCGTCGATCTCCCCATTAAGGGCCATCACGCGGGCAGTGGCGCTGCGCTTGCCCTCCAGCACAACATAGGATGTCGCCTGATAGGCATCCAGCAGTTTGGCGTCAATCCGGCTCATGCGAAGGCCCCCACGGTATGGCTGTGATTCAAGGGGCCATGCCCCTGGCCGTAACCCGGCGCGGTGCGGATGGCGATATCGACATAGCGACGCGCCCGCGCCACGGCCGCCACCACATCCAGCCCCTGGGCCAGCCCGGTGGCGATGGCAGAGGCCAGGGTACAGCCGGTGCCATGGGTGTGGCGGGTATTCAACCGCTCCCCCTGGAAAGCGTGCTCCCCGTCCGCCGTCAGCAACAGGTCGGTCAGCACCGGGCCTTCCATATGGCCGCCCTTCATCAGCACGGCCCTGGCCCCGCGCGCCAGCAGGTCACGCCCGGCGCGGCGCATATCCTCAACCGTGCGGATGTCCAGACCGGTCAGCGCCTCGGCCTCCGGCACATTGGGGGTCAGCACGCTGGCCAGCGGCAGCAGGCGGGTCAGTACGGCATCGGTGGCGTCCATATCCAGCAGCCGGTGCCCCCCCTTGGCCACCATCACCGGGTCCGCCACCAGCTTCACACCCGGTGCGCGCGCCGCCAGCGTGTCGGCCACGGCGTGGATCACCTCCGCCGTGGCCAGCATCCCGGTTTTCACCGCATCGGCCCCCAGATCGGCCAGCACCAGTTCCATCTGCTGCACCAGGAACGGTACCGGCACCGTGTGGATGCCATGCACGCCATGGGTGTCCTGCGCCGTCAGCGCGGTAATGGCGGTCATGGCATAACCATCAAGGGCGGTGACCGCCTTGATATCGGCCTGAATGCCCGCCCCGCCGCCACTGTCCGACCCGGCGACGATCAGAACCCGTCCCTGCATTGCCCTTACTCCGCCGCCACCTTGGCCGCCGCCGATTGTACGGCGGCGCAGATATCATCCACCACGTGCTTCACCAACCCCTCATCCTCCCCTTCCGCCATCACCCGGATCAGCGGTTCGGTGCCGGATTTGCGGATCAGCACACGGCCACGCTCGGCCAGCCTTGCCTCCCCCTCGGCGATGGCAGCCTTGACCTGCACATCCTCTAGCGGCTGCACGCCCCCACCGGCCTCATAGCGCACATTCTTCAGCAATTGCGGCAGCGGCTGGAACACGCGCAACACCTCAGAGGCCGGGCGCCCTGCCTTGCGGATGCAGGCCAGCACCTGCAAGGCCGCCAACAACCCGTCACCGGTGGTGGCGAAATCCGACAGCACCACATGGCCGGACTGTTCACCGCCGACATTGAAGCCATGTTCCCGCATATGTTCCACCACATAGCGGTCACCAACGGCGGTGCGGGCCAGGCTGAGGCCCAGTCCCTTCAGATAAAGTTCCATGCCCATGTTGGACATGACCGTGGCCACCACACCACCGCCGCGCAGCCGGCCGCTTTCCGCCCAGCTGGCCCCGATCAGAGCCATGATCTGGTCGCCATCGATCTGACTGCCATTTTCATCGGCCAGGATCAGCCGGTCAGCATCGCCATCCAGGGCGATGCCGATATCGGCCTGATGTTCCAGCACCGCCGCCCGCATGGCCGCAGGCGCCGTGGCACCGCATTTATCATTGATATTGAAGCCATTCGGCTGGTTGAACAGGGTCACCACCTCGGCCCCCAACTCATACAGCACACGCGGCGCGACCTTGTAAGCGGCCCCATGGGCGCAATCGAGGACGATTTTCATCCCGTCCAGCCGCAGCCCCCGCGGGAAGCTGCTTTTCACCACCTCAATATAGCGGCCGGAGGCATCTTCCATCCGCTGGGCACGGCCCAGGTCGCGCGGATCGACCAGATCAACCGCGAAGGGCTGGGCCATCCGCGCCTCCATCCCCCGCTCAATCTCATCGGAGAGCTTATACCCATCCGGCCCGAACAGCTTGATGCCATTATCATGATAGGGATTATGGCTGGCCGACAGCATCACCCCCAGATCGGCCCGCATGGAGCGGGTGAGCATGGCAACGGCGGGCGTGGGCAGCGGCCCCACCAGGATCACATCCATGCCCATGGAGATGAAGCCGGCCGTCAGCGCCGGCTCCAGCATATAGCCCGACAGGCGCGTATCCTTGGCGATCACCACCGTATGGCGATGGTCACCGCGCCGGAACTGCAAGGCCGCCGCCATGGCGACTTTCAGGGCGGTTTCCGCCGTCATCGGCTCGGTATTGGCGGTACCGCGAATGCCATCCGTGCCGAATAATTTACGCGACATCGATCAGAAATCCCTGTGAGCGCCGGGGTGTATGTCACTTTATAGCACGCCCGGCGGCAGCGGCGGCAATGACGATAAATATTGTATCAGGCCGATTGCAGCGCCTGCCAGACGGCCACTGCCTGCACGGTCGCCGCCACATCATGCACCCGCAGGATCTGCGCCCCCTGCCCCAGCGCGTGCAGGGCGGCGGCGATGGAACCCGCCACCCGATCCTTCGGCGCTTCCCCTTTCGACAGGGCGGCGATGAACCGCTTGCGGCTGACCCCGATCAGGAGGGGGCAGCCCAGCCCGTGCAAGCTGGCGGTGCGGGCCAGCAGATCAACATTATGGGACAAGTCTTTGCCAAATCCGACGCCGGGGTCGATGGCAATCTTCTCCCGCGCGATGCCCGCCCCCCTCGCTGCCTCGATCCGCGCGGTCAGCCAGTCAAAAACCTCCGCCGTCACATCCGCATAGCGGGGGGCCAGCTGCATGGTCTGCGGCTCCCCCTGGATATGCATCAGCACCAGGGGCAGGCCGCTGGCTGCCGCCACCGACAGGCTGTCCGGGTCACCGGTCAGGGCTGTCACATCATTGATGATCTTGGCACCGGCCGCCGCAGCGGCCTGCATCACGGCGGCATGGCGGGTATCGATGGAGATGACGGCCCCATCCGCCGCCAGGGCCGCAATGACCGGCACCACACGGGCGATCTCCACATCCACCGGAACTGGCTCCGCACCGGGCCTTGTCGACTCGCCGCCAATATCCAGAATATCCGCCCCCTCCGCCAGCAGCCGGCGACCATGGGCGATGGCCGCCGCCACGCTGGCATGGTCGCCGCCGTCGGAAAAACTGTCCGGCGTGACATTGACGATACCCATGATCAGGGGCCGCGACAGGTCGAACCCGGCCCAGGCCAGGCGGGCCGTGATCAGCGGATGGCCGGCGGCAAGCGCGTTGGCCGGCTGGATACCGTCGGCCGTCTCAACTAATGAAAAGGCCAACGGCCCCCCCGCCAGCAGCTGGGCTGTACCAGCGGCCACAGCGGCACGGGCAGCCCTGCCGGAAAGCAGGGCGAGCGGGCGATGATGCATGGTGAAAACTTCGTCTGACGGGGCGACCAAAGCACAAACCCCCGGCATTTCCATGCCGGGGGCCTGCAGCTCAACATAAACTCATCCAGTTTACACGCCCGGCTGAGGCTCCGGCTCACCGCTCCCCGTGGTAGGCACGGAGGAGCGGCGGCCGCCTGTGGATTTGGGCGGTTCCACTGCCGGCGGACGCGGGGCCGGCGGATCGGTGCGCACCACCTCTTCGCCCCGCAGCAGTGCCCGAACCTCGTCACCCGACAGGGTTTCGAATTCCAGCAGCGCCTCGGAAACCTTGTGCAGATCCTGCAGATGCGTGGTCAGGATGGTACGCGCCTGCACCTCGCCCTCTTCGATCAGACGGCGGATTTCCTCGTCGATCAACTGGGAGGTCGCTTCAGAGACATTCTGCTGCTGCGCCACCGAATGACCCAGGAAAACCTCCTGCTCATTGGCGTTATAGCGCACACGGCCCAGCTTATCGCTCATGCCATATTCAGCCACCATGGCACGGGCCCAGCGGGTGGCCTGCTGGATGTCGCTGGCCGCACCGGTAGTCACATTCTCCGGCCCGAAGATGATTTCTTCGGCCACGCGACCACCAAAAAGCACGGCCAGACGCGACTCCATCTCTCGCTTGGTATAGTTGGTGCGGTCGCGTTCCGGCAGGTTCATGGTCACGCCTAGGGCGCGGCCACGTGGAATGATCGTCACCTTATGCAGCGGATCATATTCCGGAACCATCAGGGAGACCAGCGCATGGCCAGCCTCGTGATAGGCGGTAAGCTTGCGCTCCTTCTCGCTCATCACCATGGAGCGGCGTTCCGCCCCCATCATCACCTTGTCCTTGGCGGCTTCGAAATCGGCCATGCCGACGACCCGCTTGCCGGCACGGGCCGCCAGAAGGGCCGCTTCATTGACCAGATTGGCCAGATCCGCACCGGAGAAGCCGGGGGTGCCACGGGCAATGATCTTCGGGTCCACGTCCGGTGCCAGCGGCACCTTACGCATATGGACCTTCACAATCTTCTCACGCCCCAGCACATCGGGGTTCGGCACCACGACCTGACGATCGAAGCGGCCGGGACGCAGCAGAGCCGGGTCCAGCACGTCGGGGCGGTTGGTGGCGGCGATCAGGATCACGCCCTCATTCGCCTCAAACCCGTCCATCTCCACCAGCAGCTGGTTCAGCGTCTGCTCACGCTCATCATTGCCGCCGCCCAGGCCGGCACCGCGATGACGGCCAACGGCGTCGATTTCGTCGATGAAGATGATGCAAGGCGCGTTTTTCTTGCCCTGTTCGAACATGTCGCGGACACGGGACGCACCCACACCGACAAACATTTCCACGAAGTCAGAACCGGAAATGGTGAAGAAGGGCACATTGGCTTCACCGGCCACGGCGCGGGCGGTCAGGGTCTTACCCGTGCCCGGCGGGCCGACCAGCAGAACGCCCTTGGGGATCTTGCCGCCCAGGCGCTGGAATTTCTGCGGGTCTTTCAGGAAGTCAACAACCTCTTCCAGCTCCTGCTTTGCCTCATCGATGCCGGCCACATCATCAAAGGTGACGCGGCCGACTTTCTCCGTCAGCAGGCGGGCGCGGGATTTACCAAAGCCCATGGCCTTGCCGCCGCCCGACTGCATTTGGCGCATGAAGAAAATCCACACGCCGATCAGCAGCAGCATCGGGAACCAGCTGAGCAGGATGCTGAGCAGGGAGGGGTTGGTATCTTCCGGCACGACAGAAACGCGGACATTCTTATCGACCAGCCGGTCGGCAACATTGCTGCCCTGGGGCGCGATGGTCGAGAAGGTCCGGCCGTCATTGGTGGTGCCGGTGATCTGGTCCCCCTTGATCATCACGGATGTGACGATGCCGCGATCCACCTCCGCCAGCAGCTCACTATAGGCGAGCCCGGACTGGGGCGAACGGGTGGAAGAGCTTTGGAACAGGTTGAACAGGGCAATCAAGAGCACCCCGATCACCAGCCAAAGCGCCAGATTCTTGCCGAAATTATTCACGTCACAAGCCTTTCATCCACCGCATCCCTTCCGGTGCCCTGCGCAATAGCCGACAGGACGGCTGACAGGCGGGTAACCCCGGATGGGGGAACATCCCATTAGATAATGTCATTCGCGGCGCTGACAACAGCGAAGCGTGGTCCAAATGCAGGAACTGCTACTTCCGGAAGGATATAGCAGCTTAGCGTGGCCCGGTCCGCCCTGTTAAATCCCAAATGGGGAATGGCGCATATTTCGTCACGCTCGGTCAAAACCGGGCAGGTGCGGCGGATGGCTGCGGCCAGCGGGGCGCGTTTCAGTGCCGGTTCCAGGTCCGTGGCCCGCTGCCACAGCAGATCATCCAGCGCCTGCACCTGCCCTTGCATAGTCCCTTGGATCGACAGACGGAATCGACCATCCCATGTCACGATGCCCCCCCCGGGCGGTACCGTAACCGGGCCTTCCAGATGGCGTTCCTCCCGCATCAGCTGCCAGCCACCCACCGTGGCAGCCAGACGACAGCCGGCCAGGGTGGCGCCCGTCCGCGCATCTGCCACCATCCGCTGCCAGAGCGCGGCGACAGCAGAGGGGGACGGTGGATAAGCGGCACCGCCAATGGCGCGCAGCAGGCTGGTCAGCAGCCGGGGCCCCATGCCAGCGGCATCAGACACAATGCCGGCAGACAGCATGGCCCAGCCTTCCGGCTGGAATCGGACATGGCGGGCGGCCAGCCCGGCCAGCGCCTGATCCAGCATGGCGCGTTCCTGCCCGGCGGCGGCGGCATCCTGAAAGGCCGAGTCTGTATCTGGCCCCTGCTGACGCAGCGCCACGCGGGCATAGCGGGAATCGCGGTTGGAGGGATCTTCCACCCAGGCTTGGTCCAAGCCCCGGCAGGTTGCCAGCAGCCGCGTCTTGGGAACGGGTAAGAGCGGCCGGATCAGCCGCACTGACCCCAATTCCCGAATCAGCGGCATCCCGGCCAGCCCATCCCCGCCGCTGCCACGTGCCTGCCGCAACAGGGCGGTTTCCGCCTGATCATCGGCATGGTGGGCCAACGCCAGATGCAGGATGCCCTGCGCGGCGGCCGCCTCAGCCAGCAGGCGCAAGCGGGCGGTGCGGGCGCCGGCCTGAATGCCGGTGGTCGGCTTGCACCCTTCCCAGGCCAGGATCTGGTGGTCGATTCCCCGGTCCCGCATCCAGGCGGCCACCTGGGCCGCCTCTTGCCGGCTTTCCGGCCGCAGGCCGTGATCAACCGTCAGCGCCAGCAGCCGTCCACCCCTTTGGCGACACCAATCGGCCAGCAGCAAGGCCAGGGCCATGCTGTCGCCACCGCCGGAAACACCAACCGCCAGATGGGGTTCAGGCTCGAAGGGACCGGCGGCGGCCATGCAGGCCGCGAACTGATCCGGTCGAACCGGTTCCATCAGCTGCATTTCAGACGATTCTTCTCCTGCTCGGCGCGGCGCCGGGTGGTGGCGGACGCGTCCTTGTACTTGCCAAGCAATTCGCCCAGAGCCGCACAGGCATCTTCATTCGCCTTCATGGCGGACAGGGACAAGGAAAGCTTCAGCAGCGAATCCGGCGCTTTGCCACTCTTGGGGAATTTCTGATAACCCTCGGCAAAGGCGACGGCCGCTTCCTTGAACTTGTTCCGGACATAGAGCGATTCGCCCAGCCAATATTGCGCATTGGATGCCAGGGGGTCACTGGGATGGGCCTTCAGGAACTGCGCGAATCCCTTCTCCGCATTCGCGTAATCGCCCTGCCGCAGCAGGTTGAAGGCTGCGTTATATTGATCCTGCGAAGAACCACTGGGCAGGGAGCCGCCCGCCTCCGGCTCCGCCGCAGGGCTTGCCGCCGCTGCCTTATCCGCCTTTCCGCCGGCGCCCTTTTCCGGTGCGGGGGCTGCGGCCGGTGCCGCGGCACCCAGACCGCCGCCGGACTGCTGTTCCAGGCGGCTGAGGCGGAAATCGATATCCGTCTGCATCTTGGTCAGCTGCTCCCGCAACTGACCTACCTGGAACGCCGCTTCCTCATAACGCCCGGTCAAGGTCTGCATCTCCGACTCCAGGCGCTGCAAACGCACCTCGAATCCGGCAGCGACATTGCCGGTCGGCGCAGAGCCCGAGGCGGCGGGCGGCGTGCCGCCATTGCCGCGATAAACCTCGCGGCTAATGGTCTGCATCTCATTTTCCAGCCGCTGCAGCCGATTCATCAGCTCCCGCGTGTCACTCTGCCCAAAGGCCGGGCCGGTAAGGGACAGGGCGGTCAACGCGATGGCGGCCACCGCCAGGCGACGGCGCAAAAACAGGCGTTGGGTGCGGAGCGGGCTGATCATCTAGGGACCGGCTGTAACAGGGTGGAGGTTGGTCCGCACCCTATCGCGTCGGGCGGACGGGTGGAAGGGTGCAGCAGCGATGGGGCGGGATTGTGGCCGCATTGTCGGTCGCCAGCGCCAAGAAAAAGGGCGCCGCTGGAAACCCAGCGGCGCCCGATTTCATCGGCCATGGCCGAAACGTCGGTCAGACAGTGATCAGTTGATCACGGTCACGCCACGACGGTTCTGCGTCCAGGCGGCTTCGTTGGAACCAACAACAGCCGGACGCTCCTTGCCGTAGGAGATGGTCTGAACGCGGGCACCGTCAACGCCCAGGGCGGTCAGGTAGTTCTTGACCGCGGTGGCGCGACGCTCGCCCAGGGCCAGGTTGTACTCACGCGTACCGCGCTCGTCGGCATGACCTTCAACGGTCACGGTGACGCCCTGGTACTGCTTCAGCCAGGCGGCCTGACGGTCCAGCGTAGCGGTCGCTTCCGGGGTCAGGTCGGACTTGTCGAAGCCGAAGAAGACGCGGTCGCCGACATTGACGACGAAGTCTTCAGCGGAACCCGGAACCGGGCCGGTCGGCTTGGCAGCGGCCGGAGCGGCCGGCGCGGAGGTGCCAGCGGTCGTGGCGGTGGCGGTCGGCTCCTTCTTGGAGCTGCAGGCGGTGGCCAGCAGGGCAACCGCGACGAGGCTGACGATCTTGAAGTTCATTTTGAGACCCCCTAGGTGGAACTCAGTTCAGTGTTGAGATAACGCATTTGCCCCACGAACCGTGCCATCGCAGCCAGTCGCCGCATTTAACGATCTTAGTGACTGGAAGGATTTGAGCACTGTTCTTGCGATGCGAACGTAGTGTGACGCAGTCACGGAATCAAGGGCGACCACGCAGGGTCAGACGCATCAGTGGGCGTTAAGACCTGCCTCTCATTGAACCCTGTCAGGTCAATTGAGTATAGCTTGGCCTGACGCTGCTTGCCACCGGCCCCGGCGGGACGCTCCTTGAAGAACATCAGAACGCGGCCATTGGGCGCCCAGGTCGGCCCTTCGACGTGGAACGCCTCCGTCAGGATACGCTCACCGGTACCGTCGGGCCGGATAACACCAATATAGAACTTACCGTCGGCCAGACGGGTGAAGGCAATCAAATCACCGCGCGGCGACCAGACGGGCGTAGCATAACGCCCGGAGCCGAAAGTAATGCGCTTAACGTCGCCGCCATCGGCGTTCATCGTGTACAGCTGCTGCGTACCACCCCGGTCGCTTTCAAACACGATTTTGCTGCCATCCGGGGAATAGCAGGGCGACGTATCAATGCCGGGATGGTTGGTCAGCTGGGTTTGACGGCGGGTGCGCAGGTCCAGCGCATAGATATCGGTGTTGCCATTCTGGGCCAGCGACATGATCACCTTGTTGCCGTCCGGCGAGAAACGCGGCGCAAATGTCATGCCCGGAAAATCGCCCAATACTTCCTGGCGACCGGTATCGATATTGAACAGATAGACCCGAGGCTTGTTGTTGAAGTAGCTCAGATATGTAATTTCCTGGGTGCTGGGCGAAAAACGCGGGGTCAGTACCAGCACACGGCCATCGGTCAGGAAACGATGGTTCTGCCCATCCTGATCCATGATGGCCAATTGCTTGACGCGCTGCAGCGCCGGCCCGGACTCGGCGATATAGACGACGCGGGTATCGAAATAGCCTTCTTCACCGGTGATGCGCTTATAGATCGCGTCGGAGATGATATGGGCGACTCGTCGCCAGCCATCGGCCTGCACCGTATAGGCCAGGCCCGTAAGCTGTTGGTCCGCCGTCACATCCCACAGGCGGAATTCGATGCGGGTGCGCCCATCGGGCGACTGGGTCACGGTGCCGGTCACCAGACCCTGCGCCTGGATCAGGCGCCAGTCGGCATAGCGCGGGCCGGCGCGCAACTGCTCCGGCGTCTGGATGAACTTGGCCGGATCAATGGGCCGGAACAGGCCGGATCGTTCCAGATTGGCCGAAATGACCGCCGCGATATTCTGCCCGGTCTGCTGGGCCTGCGGATTGTCGCCGGCGAAATTCGTCACGGCGATCGGCATCGGCTGCGGGTTGGCCTTGGTGATGTCAATCTCTAGCTCGGCATGGGCCGGCAGGGTGGCCGCACCGCTGGCGGCCACAACACCCATCATGGCCAGCGACCGCATGACGGTCCGGCGCCCCAGGGAAAAATCGGCTTTGGCTGGCATCAGAACATATCCTTCGGGCTGAACTTCATCAGGATTGACCCTTTGTCCGCATATTTTTCCCGCGGAATGTTGAGCGTATTGCACCCTGGCAACAACGGTGCGCGAAGCGCCGATTCAACGAAGGCACGGTAGTGCGGATCGCTGTTCGGGTTACCATTGCCGCCAACATACTGAACATTCGTGACGCGCATATTGGTATCGTAGCTGACGCGGATTTCCGCGATCATCTGCTCTACCCCTTTCGCGCCGATCGGGGCATTCCAACATTGGGCAATCTGGCGACGCAGCGCATCTTCCTCGCTGATCGTCAGATGATCACCGGTCTTGGCATTGCTCGGCTGCGGCGGCGGAGAACTCTCCTGCTTTGCCGTTTCCTTGGCCGGCGGGCTGTCAGGTTTCAGCTTGGCCACACTCTTGAGAACGCTGTCGAAGGACTTTTTCGGTTCTTCCTTCTTCGGCTCCTCTTTCTTGGGCTCCGGCTTCTTCTCTTCCTTCTTCGGTTCCGGTTTCGGCTCAGGCTTGGGCTTCGGCTCCTCCTTCTTCGGCGGCTCAGGCTTGGGCTCTTCCTTTTTCGGCTCCGGTTTGGGTTCGGGCTTGGGTTCCGGCTTCGGCTCCGGCGGCGGCGGCTTGGGCGGTTCCGGCTTCGGCTCGGGCTTGGGCTGCGGCTTCGGCGGTTCCGGCTCGGGCAGCTTCTGCGCCACCTGCGGGGGTGGCGGCTCCGGCGTCTTGATGTCCGGCGGCGGCGGTTCTTCCTTGGCCTGCACAGGCGGCGTGGGCGGCTGCGGTTTGGGCGGGGTCGGGTGCGGGGGCTGGGGGCGCGGCGGGGTCGGCTGCTGCAGCTTGGCAATGGTGGCCGGGCCGATTTCCACAATATCGACCGGTACTTCCTGCAGCTGGATCACCTCCCGCTCCCGCATCAGATGCGGCAGGCCGATCAATGCCAGCAGAATCAGCGCCAGATGCAGCAGGCCGGAAAGGATGAGGGGCGTGCGCATGATCGGGTTCGACCCATTCCCCCTTACCGGCGACCGTCGGATTCGATGACGAGCTTGGCTTCCGACAGCCCGGCGCGGCGCGCCTCGCTCAACACATCAACGATGCTGGCATATGTCGCCTGCCGATCACCCCGGACCAGCACCTTGCGTTCCGGATTTTCCTGCGCCACCACCGCCAGACGCGGTGCCAACTCCGCAATGGCGAACATGTCGTTGTCGAAAACCTTCTTATCCTTGAAGGAGACCTTGCCGTCGGCCGTCACCGTCACCCAAAGCGGATCTTCTTCCGATTTCAGTGCCTGGGCCGCCCCTTTGGGCAGATTGACGGGAATACCGGCGGTCAGCAGCGGGGCCGCTACCATGAAAACGATGAGCAACACCAGCATCACGTCCACCAGGGGCGTGACATTGATGTCCGACATGGCACCCCGGCCGCGGCGGCGGCCGCGGCCGGAGGATTTACCGGGAAGGCTTGCCCCCATTTCAGCCCCGCTCCTCAAGATGACGCTGAAGGATCGCGGAGAATTCTGTCACAAATGAGTCGAGCCGGTCACCGAAACGGCCGATTTCCGACGAGAAGTAATTATAGGCCAGCACGGCCGGAATGGCGGCCACCAGACCGATGGCGGTGGCGAACAGTGCCTCCGCGATACCCGGCGCCACCACGGCCAGCGAGGTATTCTGCTGGGCGGCGATGTTGGTGAAGGCCCCCATGATGCCCCAGACGGTGCCGAACAGGCCGACGAACGGACCAGCAGATCCAACCGAGGCCAGCACCGTCAGGTACCGTTCGGTATTCGCCATCTCACGGTTGACGGTGACCGACATTACCCGTTCGATCCGCTGGGCCAGATTGGCGCGCATGGCGCCGGTGCTGGTCAACCCGCGCTCGGTGGCATGGCGCCATTCGCGCATCCCGGCGGCGAACACGGCCGACAGCGGGTCGGCGGGATTGGCCGAGACCTGATCATAAAGCTGATCCAGGGAGCCGCCCGACCAAAATTGTTCTTCGAAATCGGCCGCCGCCGCCTTGATGCGACGCAGCTTCTTGACCTTGTCGTAGACAATGGCCCAGGTCCAGACCGAGGCGAAAACCAGGCCCAGCATCACGAGTTTCACAACCGGATCGGCCTGCATGAACAGGCCCCAGGCGGTCAGTTCATGGGCTGGAACGGCACCGCCCAGCGGGGCGGCCTGCAACAGGGTGGGATACATTCGGTTCAGTCCTGACCTAGCTTTACGACAGCACCCGTTCCAACACATCCCGCAACGCTGCGGGCAGCCGGACCGGCCTTCCGTTCTGATTGATCGCCGCCAAACGCAGAGAGACACGCACCAGCATGTCTCCCGGCAGCCGCTCAATATCCGAGCCCGCCTGCGGCGGCAAGCCGGCGCGACGGACCTCCTGTTCCATATCCACGGTGGCAGCCGCAATGGCCGTCACCCGGCTCCACACTTCCAGCGGTTGATCCAGCTTGGCCGGCGCGCGGAAATCCATCTCGCAATGACGCACGGCCAGGGCTGTCCCCAACGTGTTAACCATTTCCGCATGGGGAAAACCCGCCAAACGCAGCATTTCATTGCGCGCACGCTCACAAAAGCGCAAGTAATTTGCGTGATAGACAATGCCGCCGGCGTCGGTGTCCTCGTAATAGACACGCACGGGAAAGATGTGGTTCTTGCCCTCCGTCCAGCCGGCCGGCGGAACATGCATATCAGGCATCGACATCCCCAGCGAACAGATCGGCCCCCAGCGGCACCGCATTGCCCAACAGATCCAACTGGCGGGCTGGTGTTGCCGGCACGGGCAATCCCAGATAGCGGTATCCGGTATCCGTCAACATGCGCCCGCGCGGTGTGCGCTGCAACAGGCCCTGTTGAATCAGATAGGGCTCGATGGTTTCCTCCAGAACGTCGCGCTGTTCGCCCAGCGCCGCCCCCAGCGTTTCCACACCGACCGGACCACCACCATAATGGTCGGCGATGCAGGACAGATAGCGCCGGTCCATGGCATCAAAGCCCAGCCGGTCCACCTCCAGCCGGGTCAAGGCGCGGTCGGCGGCTTCCGCATCGGTGACCAGCAAGCCGGTGACGGCGGAAATATCCCGCACCCGGCGCAGCAGCCGGCCGGCCACGCGCGGGGTGCCACGCGACCGGCGGGCAATTTCCAATGCCCCCTCATCCGTCAGTTCCATGCCCAGGATGCGGGCGCCACGGCTGACGATCAGCTGCAGCTCTTCCGGTTCATAGAACTGCATCCGCAGCGGAATGCCGAACCGTTCCCGCAAGGGGCGGGTGATCAGCCCGGACCGGGTGGTCGCCCCCACCAGGGTGAAGGGCGGCAGGTCGATACGCACGCTGCGCGCCGCCGGCCCCTCCCCGATGATCAGGTCGAGCTGGAAATCCTCCATCGCCGGATAAAGGATTTCCTCCACCGCCGGGGACAGGCGGTGGATTTCATCGATGAACAGCACGTCCAGCGGCTGCAAATTGGTCAGCAGGGCGGCCAGATCGCCGGCCCGCGCAATGACAGGGCCGGAGGTGGCGCGGAAGCCGACATTCATCTCCTTGGCGACGATCTGGGCCAGCGTCGTCTTGCCCAGGCCGGGGGGGCCGAACAGCAGTACATGGTCCAATGCCTCCCCGCGCGACCGGGCAGCCTGGATGAACAGAGCCAGATTTTCGCGCACCTGTCGCTGGCCGGTGAATTCCGCCAGCGACAGCGGACGGATGGAATTCTCTGCCGATGCATCGCCGCCGATCCGGTCCTGATCGACCATACGTTCGGGCTTGGGCGCTTCCGGCTTGGCTTTGGGGGCGCGGCTCACTGGCTCAGTTCCTTCAGGCCGGCACGGATCAGGGCGGAGACATCAGCCCCCTCCCCCAATGCCTGGGCCGCCTTGTTGACCGCCGTAAAGGCATCGATCCGCTTGTATCCCAGATTGACCAAGGCCGACACCGCATCTCCAACCGCGCCACTGGGGGCCGCTGGCTGCGGCCCGCCTTTTATCGCTGTGGCCGCTGCCATGGGGGCAACAGCCAATGTGGCCACCTTATCCTTCAATTCGTTCAAAATTCGGGCAGCCAGTTTCGGCCCCACCCCATCCGCCTCACACAGGCTGGTCTTGTCCTGCGCGGCAATCGCACTGGTCAGTCGGTCGGGCGCCAGGGCGGAGAGCAGATTCAGCGCCACCCGCGCGCCCACCCCCTGCACCGTCGTCAACAGCCGGAACCAGTCACGTTCGCCTGCATCGGCAAAGCCATAAAGGGCGATCTTATCTTCCGACACCCACATGTCGGTCAGCACCGACGCCCGGTCGCCGGGGGTGCCCAGCCGGCGCAGCGTGCGCGATGAGGCGGAAAACAGATAGCCGACGCCATTCACGTCGATGATGGCCCAATCGAGACCGGTGGAATCGAGCAGGCCGGAAAGTTTGGCGATCATTGGCTTATCCCCGCCTCCGGCACCAGCAAAGGCAGTGCCGCGATAATGTCGGTATGGATGAAATCCTGGCCCTTGAACAGCAAGGGGGCATCCTGGCTCTTGGCCAGGGCATAGGCGGCGCAGTCGCCCAGATTAAGCTGGGCCTTATGGCCCCGCCCCTTGCCATAACGCGCATAGGCGGCCGATGCCGCCTCGGCCTGCGCGGCGTCAAAGGGCGCGACTTCAACGCCCAGCGCCTGCATCAATTGGTCCACATCATCCGCCGCGGCCGCACCATAACGGCCCATCACCACCGTGCGCGCTTCAAACAAGGTCACCGCCGACAGAACAAGTCCAGCCGCGTTCCGCATCGCCGTCAGATAATAGCTGCCATCCGGTTCCCGGAACAGAAAGGCGGCCAAGGCCGATGTATCCAGCACGGTACGCATTCAGTCGAACGTCCCTTGCTGATTATAGCCGATGATTTGATCCGGGGACCGGGCGTCCTGCACCGGGTTTGCCTGGATTCGCCGGATGATTTCTTCTGCCTTGGCCCAGCGGGCCCGTTTCAGCGCCAGCTCTTCCGCGGACAGACGCTCCAGCCGTTCTCGCACGGCCTTATGCATGGCCTCCGTCAGGCTCTCACCCGTCAGTTCGGCCAGCCGGCGGACATCGCGTTCCGCCTCTGGGGATTTAATGTTCAGGGCCATGGCGTCGCCATCCTTTCTTCCCTATGGGGAAGAATTCTACACCATATGAACAAAACGGCAACGGCGTGGCGCCGCTTTTTCAGCGCCGCACGCCCAGGATAGCGTCATCCACCTTGCGGCGGGTCTGGGCATAATGGGCGTGGCAGATGGCGACGGCCAGCGCATCGGCGCTGTCGGCGCTGGTGCGCTGGATGCCGGGCAGCAACATGCGGACCATGTGCTGCACCTGCACCTTATCGGCATGGCCGGTACCGACGACGGATTTCTTCACCGCCATGGGCAGATATTGTTGCACCGGCAGCCCGGCCTTGGCCGCACTCAGCAGTGCCACGCCGCGCGCCATGCCCAGCTTCAGGGTGGAGGATGGGTTGACGTTGGAAAGGGTTTCTTCCACCGCCGCCTCGTCGGGCTGCCAGGATGCGATGACATCGGCGATGCCGTCATGCAGTTCCAGCAACCGGATGGCCAGATCATCGCCGCTGTCGGTATTGATCGTACCGTTGGCCACATGGCTCAACCGGTTGCCGCAGACGTCAATCACGCCCCAGCCCAAATGCCGCAGGCCGGGGTCGAGCCCCAGGATACGGGTCGTCACCTGCCCCGCCATTCCCGTCCCTCCCCGGCCTGCAACAATATCAATCAGCTCAACTTTTCCAGAATCTCGGCCGGAATGTCGAAATTGCCCAGCACGGTCTGGACATCGTCATTGTCTTCCAGCACGTCCAGCAGCTTCAGCAGCGTCTGGGCCGTATCTTCCGCCGGGACCGGCACCAGATTCATCGGCGTCCAGGTCAGCTTGGCGCTTTCCGGGGCACCAAACTTGGCTTCCAGCGCGTCACGCACCTCGCCCAGCGAATCTGTGCCGGTGGTGATGGCGTGGCCGCCTTCATCCGACTGCACATCCTCCGCCCCCGCCTCGATGGCGGCTTCCAGCATCGTGTCGGCATCGGCCGCACTGGCCGGATAGGTGATCTGGCCGACGCGGTTGAACATGAAGGAGACCGAGTTGGTTTCCCCCAAAGTGCCGCCATGCTTGGTGAAGGCCGAACGCACTTCCGACGCGGTGCGGTTGCGGTTATCGGTCAGCGCTTCCACGATCAGCGCCACGCCGCCGGGGCCGTAACCCTCGTACCGCACTTCATCATAGTTGGTGTCATCACCGCCGCCGGGCTGACCCAGCTTGATGGCGCGGTCGATGCGATCCTTCGGCAGGTTCTGCGCACGACCGGCCTGGATGGCGGCCCGCAGGCGCGGATTCATGGCCGGGTCGGGCAGGCCCGACTTCGCGGCCACGGTGATTTCGCGCGCCAGCTTGTTGAAGATCTTCGACCGCTTGGCGTCCTGCGCGCCCTTACGGTGCATGATGTTCTTGAATTGGCTATGACCGGCCATGGGACCCCAGACGCCTGTAAGTGATATCGTTCAGATATATGGGCTGAATCTGGGGCTATGTACCATATCTTGGCCGGCTTTGGCACCTGTTGCGCGCAACGGCCCCGCCATGCGGCTGGCGGGACCGTGCGGCGCAGGCAATCATTAGCCCAGAATATTGTACCCGCCATCGATATAGGGCACCGAGCCAGTTATGGCGCGGGCATCGTCGCTGGCCAGGAAGGCGGCATAGGCGCCAACATCGGCCACGCCTACCTGCTGACGCAGCGGGGCCTTTTCCGCTGCGCGGGCCAGCAGCTCGTCAAACCGGTCGATACCGCTGGCGGCGCGGGTCTTCAGCGGGCCGGGCGACAGGCAATGCACGCGGATATCCTTCGGCCCCAGCTCGGCCGCCAGATAGCGGGTCACCGACTCCAGGGCCGCCTTCACCGGGCCCATCAGGTTATAATGATCAACCACCTTTTCCGAACCATAGAAGCTGACGGTCTGCAGGCAGCCGCCATCCTTCATCAGCGGTTCAGCCAGCCGTGCCATACGGATGAACGAATGCACCGACACATCCATGGCCGTCAGGAAGCCATCACGCGAACAGTCGGTGACGCGGGCGTGCAGATCTTCACGCGGGGCGAAGGCGATGGAATGCAGCAGGAAATCCAGCTTGCCCCATTCCGCCTCGATCCGCTCGAACACAGCCTCCAGCTGGCCCGGCTCCCGCACATCGCAGGGCAGGATCAGCGTGGCGCCCAGCGCCTCTGCCAACGGGCGGACATGCGGCTCCGCCTTGGCGTTCAAATAGGTGACGGCCAGATCGGCGCCCATGGCGCGGAATGCATGGGCACAGCCATGGGCGATACTGCCCTCATTGGCGATACCCACCACCAGACCGCGTTTACCAGCCAAAGAAAACAGAGCCATATCATTCCCTCACATCATCATTCGGGCACTATCATGGTGCAATGCAGCATAATAGGTGTGTCTCGCTACAGCCAGATGACAAAATGAGATGTTGCGGATTTGTATCGCACTGGCCCCAAAAAGCGCCCGCATACTGGGACTTGGCGGTAAAGCATTATAGGAAGATCATGGTTTCATCCGCCGTCGCTCCAGGGAAGGTTCCGCCCTTGTCCATCCTGCACCGCCTCCTCCCCCTTCTGGCCCTCATCTGCCTGTGGCTGACCGGTCAGACCGGCCAAGCCGCCGAATTTCGCAACGGGGAGGATGTGCGTGTCACCAGCCCGGTGAGCGACAATCTGTTTGCCGCCGGCAGCAAACTCACCATCGCCGCACCGGTGGATGGGGATGTGATCGCGGCCGGCTTTAATCTGGACCTGAAAGCCCCGGTCAGTGGCGATGCGATCCTCGCCGGCTTTGATCTGCGGGTGGCAGCCCCGGTGGCGGGTGATCTGCTGGCGGTGGCTGCCGATCTTGACATTAAAAGCAGCATCAGTGGCGATGCCCGGGTCACCGGGGCGGAGGTGCGGTTGAGCCGGGGCGCCACCATCAGTGGTGATTTCAGCGCCAGCGGCGGGGAAATCACCCTGGAAGGCGACGTGGCCGGGAACGCACAGCTGGCTGCGGAAAAGGTGGTGATTGCCGGCAGCATCGCCGGCAATCTGGACGTGGCAGCGGTGGAACTGGAACTGCTGCCCGGTGCGCGAATCACCGGCAGCATCCGCCATACCGGCCCCCGCTCCGTTCCTGTGCCCGATGGGGTGGATGTCGGTGGCACGGTGGAATTCCGCGCCAAGGAAGACCTGGACACCGATGGTCCCGGCGTGATGACGCTGCTGGGCACCATGGCAGCCCTGTTCATCCTGGGGCTGGCGGTGCTGTGGCTGTTCCCGGCGCTGGTGGCGGGCAGCAGTGCCGCCATCCGCCGCAATCCGCTGGGCCGGGTGCTGGTGGGCCTGGGCCTGCTGCTGGTTGTGCCGCCGCTGGCCATCCTGCTGATGTTCAGTGTGATCGGCCTGCCGCTGGGCCTGCTGCTGGGCGGCCTCTATCTTCTGGCCTTCCCGCTGGGGCTGGCCGTGGCGGCCCTGGGGCTGGCGGAAAGCCGGCAGGGGCGCAATGGCCGCGACGGGCCGCCCGCCCGCGTGCTGGGCCGTTTCGCCCTGGTCACCCTGGCCCTGGCGCTGGTGTCGCTGGTCCCCTATCTGGGGGCTATCGGCTTGCTGCTGGCAGTGGCCCTGGGTCTGGGGGCTATGGCGGGGGCCGTGCTTAATGCAAGGCGGGCGGGCTGAGATGCCGCGCGGTGTCGCCAAAGCCGATCTGCCGCAAAAAATTTGCGCCCATTGCGGCCGCCCTTTCACATGGCGGCGCAAATGGGCGCGGGACTGGGAACAGGTGAAATATTGTTCCGACGCCTGCCGCCAGGGCAAAATGCCCAAGCGGCAAGCGGAAAGCTAAAGCTGTTTCCGCTGACCGGAAATACGCTCCCACTCAGTCGCGGAAGTTCAAATATTGCAGCGGCTGTTCGATGTTCAGCCCCTTCACCAGCGCGATGGCGGCCTGAAGATCATCGATCTTCTTGCCGGAGATGCGCAGTTCATCGCCCTGAATGGCGGCCTGCACCTTCATCTTGCTGTCCTTCAGGGCCTTGACGATCTGCTTGGCCAAAGCCTGCTCGATCCCCTGCTTCACCTTCACCACCTGGCGCTTGGTGCCACCGGCGGCATTCTCTTCCTTGGACCAGTCCAGACAGCCGGGATCCAGCTTGCGGCGCACGAAATAGCCTTTCAGCATTTCCTGCAGCTGCTCCAGCTTGGTGTCATCCTCTGTCTGGATGATGATCTCGTTTTCCTTCTCCTTCAGTTCCATGGTGGATTTGGAACCTTTGAAGTCGAATCGGGTCTGCAGCTCACGCAGCACACCCTGAACGGCGTTATTGACCTCGGCGATCTCGGTCTTGGAAACGATGTCGAAAGACGGCATGGCTCTGAACGTCCATCCTTTTAGGCAACGAACAAACGGGATGGCCGCAGCTTACCACCGCACCACCCGTATCGTCACGGAAAAGGCCGTCAGCCCCCAATGACAGCGGAGGCACCTGCCGCGCTGGCGGCATCTTTCTGTACGGCCCTGTCGGTCGCCGACAGGGCGACCACCAACACCAGACCGGCCAGCAGCAGGGCCTGCAGGGCCAATGTGGTCCGGTGGTTTAATCGTTTCATCCCCCGCATGATCGGCCTCCCTGGCAGCACGCAAACGCTTTTGGTCTGATACGCACCATATCCCCCTCACCCTTTCTGAAAGATGACGCGGATCATTCCGATCTTGTCGAATTGGTAACAGTCTCCCCCTGTGACATGATCGCCACAGAATGGGGGCTTCTACCCCTGGGGCGGCGGTGCTAGATGAGAGGGACAGCCCCGGACGAGGGCGCCCAAGATGGACCCGTGCCGATGACCAAGCCGCGCTTTGACGCCGATTCAGCCAACCTGCTGGAAGATTTGATCCGCCGCGCCCGTGCCGCCGGGGCCGACGCGGCCGATGCGCTGCTGGTGGATGGCGCCTCGCTGTCGCTTTCCACCCGCCTGGGCAAGCCGGAGGGAATCGAGCGGTCGGAAGGCGGCGATCTGGGGCTGCGGGTCTTTGTCGGCCAAAGCATGGCCATGGTCTCTTCCACCGACCGCTCCCCGGCGATGCTGGCGGAACTGGCAGAACGCGCCGTGGCCATGGCGCGGGCCGTGCCGCCCGATGCCTATTGCGGCATCGCCGATCCGGATGCCATCACCCATGACTGGCAGGATCTGGACCTGTGCGACCCGGCAGAACCCACCGCCGAGGAACTGATCGAGGCGGCGCAACGGACGGAGGATGCCGCCCGCGCCGTGGCCGGCGTCACCAATTCCGACGGGGCCGATGCCAGCTGGAGTCGCAGCCATGTGGTGCTGGCGGCCAGCAACGGCTTTGTCGGCGGCTACAGCGTCTCCCGCCGTTCGCTTTCCGTCTCCGTGCTGGCCGGCCAGGATACGGGCATGGAGCGGGATTATGATTACCATTCAACCGTTTATGGCAGCGATCTGGAAGACCCCGCGCTGATCGGCCGCCGGGCCGGCGAAAAGGTGGTGGCCAAGCTGAACCCCCGCAAGGTGAAAAGCCAGTCGGTGCCGGTGATCATCGATCCGCGCTTGTCCGGCGGCATGATCGGCTCCCTCTGCGGGGCGATTTCCGGCGGGGCCATTGCGCGCGGCACCAGCTTCCTGAAGGACAAGCTGGGCCAAGCCGTGTTCGCCCCCGGCATCACCATCGTGGAAGACCCCCATCTGCGGCGCGGCCTGCGCTCCAAGCCGTTCGATGCAGAGGGGATTGCCAACCAGCGGCGGGAGCTGATTGCCGACGGGGTGCTGACCACCTGGCTGCTGGACCTGCGTTCAGCGCGTCAGCTGGGGCTGACTACCACCGGCCACGCGTCGCGCGGCACGGGCGGCCCGCCCTCCCCCAGCCCCACCAATGTTTATATGCAGCCGGGCAGCCTGTCGCCCAAGGAGCTGATGGCAGACATTAAGCAGGGTCTCTACATCACCTCCCTGATGGGCCAGGGCGTCAATGGGGTGACGGGCGATTATTCGCGCGGCGCTGCCGGCTTCTGGATCGAGAATGGGGAGATTGCCTATCCGGTCAGTGAGATCACTGTGGCCGGCAATCTGAAGGACATGTTCCGCAACCTGACCCCGGCCAGCGATCTGGAGCGCCGCCATGGTATCGACGCGCCGACCCTGCGGATTGAGGGGATGACGGTGGCGGGTATCTAAGCTACCGCCTGCCGCACCATGTCTTCCAGGCGGCTGACCCGCATATAAAGGCTGTGGCTGCGTTCCAGCAGGGAACGCAGCCCCGTCGGCAATTCAGCATTATCCGGCCCGGAAGGGTCGGAGCAGATTTCACCACCGGAGAGGGCAAACTCCTCCCCCACGGCGCGGGCCTGCGTCATCTCCCCGGCATAGACGGCCTTCTGCGCCAACATCCAGGCCATCACCTGGGTCAACCGGCTGGTGACGCGCATCGATTCGTAGGAGACCTGCAGGCGTTGGCCCGGTGCCAGACTGCGCTGATCAACCCCTTCCTGGAAGGCGACATAATTGCGCGCCTCCACCAGCAGGGACATTGTTTCGTCATAGGCCTTATCGATGAAGGGGCTCGGTCCGCTCACCCTGATCTCCCCTCTGACGGCGCTCCTCGCGCCGTTTCGCTGCTAAACAGTCTAAGGTCTAACAGCACCGGCTGGCAACCAATCCCAAAGCGTATGGTGTAGGCCGCTTGCGATTTCCACCAACCCGGCCGGGGTACGATTTTTTCACCCCGCCCCCCTCTTGAAGCGGCGGCGGGGCCTGCTTAACTCAATAGCATGGACGGGCAGCCCAAGCGGGGGTCCGGGACCATATAGCCAGGGAACCGGCCGAGATCGGGGGTTCCCGTCACCTGTATCGCTCGTGGAGGATACCTATGCGTAGCTATGACCTGTCGCCTTTGTTCCGTTCCACCGTCGGCTTTGACCGCGTGACGCGCCTTCTGGAGGCTGCGATGAACGGGGAGGATAATGGCAGCGCCTATCCGCCCTATAATATTGAAAAGCTGGGTGACGATAATTATCGCATCAGCATGGCGGTGGCCGGTTTCGCCATCGACGATATCGACATCACTGCCCACCCTAACCTGTTGATCGTGCAGGGCAAGGCTAAGGAGCAGGAGGGCGGTACCTTCCTGCATCGCGGTATTGCCGGCCGCGCCTTCGAGCGGCGTTTCCAGCTGGCCGACCATATCCGCGTGACGGAAGCCAATCTGGAAAACGGCCTGCTGCATATCAGCCTGGTTCGGGAAGTGCCGGAAACCCTGAAGCCCCGGACCATTCCGATCATCGCCAATGTCGCCCAGAAGGCGGTTCCCGCCCCTGTCGCCGCGTAACAAATTTAACGGAAGCGACCAGCGATGGGATATCCCATCGCTGGTCGCATGATTCGGCATAAAAAAAGGGGGCCAAGACCGGCCCCCTTTTTCTTTAACCCAGCGCCATCCGGGGGCGGTACGGCACCCGGTCGCCGTTTTCATCCGCTTCCAGATGCAGCAGCGGGGCATCCACGTGGCCCAGCACGCGGGCACCGGCAGGCGTCAGGCGGATCAGCTCCGCCTCTTCCGTCACCAGCGCTGCCTCCACCCCGGCCTCACGGGCCAGACGGGCATGGGCCGTCAGGTGCATTTCCGTGCCATGCACCGGCAGGGCAAACCGCGGACGCACCAGTTCATAGAGTTCCCGCAGCTCATTGGCCCCGGGATGGCCGGAAACATGCAACGGCAAGCCGTTCAGCAGATCCGTGCCCATCAGGATTTCCACCCCGCGATGCCGCAGTTTGGAGACAACCTTTTCCACCGCCTCCTCGTTGCCAGGGATGATGCGGGCGGAGAGAACCACCGTGTCACCCGCGCCGAAGGCGGGGAAACGACGGTCACCACGGGCCAGACGGGCCAGCGCCGCACGCTCTTCGCCCTGCCCACCAGTGCAGACCAGCGCCACTTCGGACTTGGCCAGACCCTTCAGATGGGACGGCTCGGCCAGGAAGTCCGGCACACCATCCAGCAGGCCCAGGGAACGGGCCACCGCCTCGGAATTGCGCATGGAACGCCCGGCCAGCGCCACCTTGCGGCCAGCGGCCACACCGGTGACGGCAGCAGAGGCCACGCGGGCCACATTGGTGGCAAAGCAGCAGATGGCGATCTGCCCCTTGCGGGTAGCGAACAACCGGGCGAAGGCGGCGCGGACCTGCGCCTCCGACGTGACCGGCATATCCTTGTGGGCGTTGGTGCTGTCGCACAGCATGGCCAGCACGCCGGCATCGCCCAGACGGCGCAGTTTTTCCTTGTCGGTCGGCTGGCCGATCATCGGATCGGGATCGAACTTCCAGTCGCCGGTATGCAGCACCGTGCCCACCCCGGTCTGGATGGCCAAGGCCACCGGCTCGGGAATGGAGTGGGTCAGCCGCACCGTATCAATGGTGAAGGGACCAACCTTGAAGCTGGAGCCGACAGTGAACACATGCCGGGTCACCGCATCCAGATTGTCCTGTTCTTCCAGCCGGCGGGAGATCATGCCCATGGCAAAGGGCGTAGCCCAGATCGGCACGTTCAGCGCAAAGGGCCACAGGCGGTCAATGGCGCCGATATGGTCTTCATGCGCATGGGTGACGATCAGGCCCAGCAGCCGGTCACGGATGGGGGCCAGGAAGGTGGGGTCGGGAACGATGGCGTCCACGCCCTCATGCCCTTCATCGGGGAAGCTGATGCCGGCATCCACCAGCAGCCAGGCCCCATCATGGCCATAAAGGGTCCAGTTCATGCCGATGCGGCCCAAACCACCCAGGGGCACAACCAGCACTTCGCCACGGCCGGGAACCGGCCAGCGCGAACCGAAATCAGTATATCGGTTTAAGGGAATAACCTTGGACGTGGTGGTCCCAACATCTTCCCGATGGTCCGCCACGGACCCGACGGGGGCGTTGGCGGTTTGGTCCGCATATGCGGAGCCTAGCAAATCTTTATTCATAGGTGGCTTAGGTATGCGGGACCGTCGGCGAACTGTCAATCAACCAAACGGTCCCGCATCCCTGCCCCGCCATGGGGGCGGGTATGATATCAATCTCCATCAGGTGCCGGGCGGGCGCATCCGCGCCCTTGGCTTACGCCGCACGTGCGGCGGGCCGGCAGTCGCCGGCCTCCAACCCGCCTGAAGCGAAACATTCAGGCGGGTTGGCATCACGCCGCGGAGGAGGCGACCGACCAGCTGACACCGAACGGGTCGCGCAGTTGGCCATACCGGTCACCCCAGAACTGCCGTTCCAGCGGCATGGCCACTTCTGCGCCCGCCGCCACCGCCCGGTTCCACCAGCCATCCACATCCTCGGCGACATGGATATGCAGGGTGAAGCTCTGCGGCGGCTGCAATGGATGGCCATATTCGGGGAAGGCATCGCACAACAATAAAGAGCCGCCATTGATGTAGAGATGGCAATGCATCAAGCGCTTGCCATCCTGGGCCGGCATCCGCGCCACCTCTTCGGCCGCGAAGGCCTGCTTGTAGAAATCGGCCGCCGCGCTGGCATCACTGACCACGATATGCGGCACCACGCCCCCATATACGGGCGGGTTCTGCGGGGTTTTATCCTGCTCGCTCATCGATCCATCCTCCGGCTACGCCCCCTTCCCTTCGGGAGGCGTTCCAAGGACGGCAGACATCCTATCGGGCCGACAGGGTGCCGCAAATATTTTCAGGAAGTCGCCAACTGATCCAGATATTGCCGAATTTGCGCCGCCTCTGCCGGGGTACGGGCGCGGGCGATGGCGCGGTCGAAGGCGGTCCGCGCCTCCCCCCGCCGTTCAAGCTGCATCAGAAAGGCGCCCCGCACCCCGTGATAATGGAAATAACTGTCCAGCCTTTCAGCCAGCGGGTCGATCAGGTCCAAAGCCGCCGCCGGCCCCGCCACCTTGGACAGGGCCACCGCCCGGTTCAGCGTCACCACCGGCGACGGCTGGATCTGTTCCAGCCCGCGGTACAGCAATTCGATCTGCGGCCAGTCGGTTTCCGGCGGGCTGGCGGCACTGGCATGAAGGGCGGCGATGGCCGCCTGAAACTGATAGGGGCCGCGCCGGCGATGGCGCACCGCCTTGTCGATCAGGGCCGTTCCCTCGGTGATCATGGTGCGGTTCCATAAAAACCTGTCCTGTGCCTCCAGCAGGATGATACCGCCATCGGCATCGAACCGCGCCTTCTGGCGGGCATGTTGCAGCAGCATCAGCGACAGCAGCCCCATGATCTCCGGCTCGGCCGGGAACAGGCGCAGCAGCAGCCGGGTCAGGCGGATGGCCTCAGCACATAGCGGCGCCCGGTCGCGCAGTTGCTCCCCGCTGGCCGAATAGCCCTCGTTGAACAGCAGGTAGAGCATGGCGGCCACACTCTCCAACCGCTCCGCCCGTTCCAGCGGCCCCGGCGTCTCAAAGGGAGCATCGCCGGCGCCGATGCGCCCCTTGGCGCGGGTGATGCGCTGTTCCATGGCGCTGTCACTCACCAAGAAGGCACGGGCGATCTGGCTGACCGACAGGCCGCAGACAATGCGCAGCGCCAAGGCAATCTGCTGCGTGGCCGGCAAATCCGGGTGGCAGCAGATGAACAGCAGGCGCAGCACATCATCCCGGTAATCGGCATTGTCCAGCCGGTCGGCCAGCGGCGTTTCCGCATCCTCCAACTCGGACAGCAGTGCTTCATCCGGCAAAGGCTGCTGGCGGGCCTGGCGCCGCACATGATCCAGCGTGACATTGCGGCCCACCATGATCAGCCAGGCCACCGGGTCGCGCGGCGGGCCGTTACGCGGCCAGTGCCCCAATGCCCGCAGGCACGCCTCCTGAAACGCTTCCTCCGCCTTTTCCAGATCGCGGAAATAGCGCAGCAGGGCGCCCACCACCTGCGGCCGGGCACAGACCAGGGTGCGGTCGATCCAGGCGGGATCGGGTGGTTCGGCATTCATGACCCGGCAACCGCCCCCGGCATGAACAGCGACAGCGGCCGCAGCTCATAGCAACCGTTGGTGCCGCTGGCGCGGGCCAGTTCCTGGGCGGTTTCCACCGCCTCTTCCAGCCCCTCACAATCGACAATATAGACGCCCAGCAACTGTTCCTTGGTCTCCGCGAACGGACCGTCCAGCACCAGCGCCTCCCGGCCCTTGCGCACCGTGGTGGCCGCCGTGGTCGGCAGCAAGCGGAAGACGGGGCCCAGCCGCCCGGCCTGGGCCAGTTTCTCCGTCACCACGGAGAGCTTGCCGATGACGGCATCGTCCTCCTCTTTGCTCCAGGAGCCGACCACATCCTCATTATCGTAGCAAAGAATGGCGTACAGCACGGCGCAGCCTCCCTCGTTCTTGTCGCTTCCAAGGACGCTGGATTATGCCGGATGCCGACAGCAGGTTGCGGGATTTTTTACGGCGCCCCTCGCGATGGATAGGCTCATGAATTGCGCAGTCGTGAAGCAGAATTTGAGTGGCGGGAGAATTCCAACGTGATGCCGTATGTAAACAGCCCCTAGGTAGATCGGAAACGTCATGATAAAAAGATGCCAGACCAATTCCAATGGGTCTGGTGTCTTGAACGATTGGGTAAGGCCAGGTTGGAGAGCCTTATGAGTGATGCTGTGGCGGATCGCCCTTCGCGCCCCGACATGCCGTCGGGTGACCGGCTTTATCAGGATCTGGCGCGCCGCCTGATCACGGAATTGGCCTCTGGTCGTTATACCGTGGGCAGCCGGCTGCCGGCAGAACGCGAACTGTCCTTGCAGTACAATGTCTCCCGCCCCACGGTGCGCGAAGCGATGATCGCCCTGGAAGTGCAGGGCTTTGTTGAGGTGCGTGTCGGCTCCGGCGCCTATGTCAGACGCCTGCCCGGCAAAAACGATATGACCGGCTTCAACATCAGCGCCTTCGAATTGTCGGAGGCGCGGCTGCTGTTCGAAGGCGAGGCGGCGGCCCTTGCCGCCACGCAGATCCGCGATGATGAACTGGCCGACCTCGCCCATCTGATTGGGGAAATTCAGCGAGAAAACAACAATCCCTCCGGCACGGAGAAGGCGGATCGCGCCTTTCATGTTGCCATCGCGCGGGCGACACGGAATTCCGCAATCCTGGAGACTGTGGAACGGCTGTGGGAACTGCGCTCCCTGTCGCCGGAAAGCGCCCTGCTGCACCAAAAGGCGCGCAGCGCCAATATCAAGCCTGTCGTTGATGAACATGCCGCCATCTATGACGCGCTTTGCGCGCGCGACCCGGCGGCGGCGCGCACCGCCATGCGCGCGCATCTGACCGCCGTGCTGGACAGCCTGCTGTTCGCCACCGAGGAAAAGGCCATTGAAGAGGCGCGCAATGCCGCGCGCAAGAAGCGCGAACGCTATACCAAACTTGCTGGATAAAGGGCCCCGATCCGCCCAGAGCCCCCTACCCGTCAATGCAAAAGGCGGCCTGACCAGTTTATACCAAGAGCCATGGATCATGACTCTTGGTATCCATATGCTCCCTCAGACCCCGGGCGCTGCCTCCGGCAGCGTGGCTTACGCGCCCATGAGGGTGCTAAGCCGGCCGTCGCCGGCCTCCAAGGGTCATGTCCCATGCCCCTTGGTATCAGGCCGCCTTTCCCTTTATTTCCGCACCACCTCCACCGCCGAGACGATGGCCTGACCCTTGATCGGGACGAACTGCAAAGTGAGGTTGCCACCCTTGACCTTGACGGTGAAATCCCGCTGCACCAGGGTCAGCGGTGCCCCGGCGCTGGCGGCAATATCCAGGGCGCGGAGCTTTTTTTCCCCATTGGCGATGACATCGAACTGCCGTTCCCCCGCTGCGGCGGCAGGCTCAATAAAGGACAAGGTCACCTGATAGGTGCCATCCTGCACTGGCAGGCGATAGGTGAAATCCCCTTCCCGATAGCTGGAGATCAATGCTGTATCGCTGGTGCCGTTCACCGGTTTGCGGGGTGGCGGCGGGCCGTAACCGCTGGGGGGCTGCACATTGCGGGCCGTCCCGCCGGTGAAGAAAGTATCGGAGCCAAAGTGGCCGGCGCTGGCCTCTGCGGCGACCAGCGCACCGCTATCGATACGGAAGCTGCCGGCAGAACCGCTCGCCAGGGTCCAGAGGACACTGTCCGTGACCGCCCCTTCCGTGAACAGCCCGGTGGCGGTCACCTCATTATTCCCTTCATCCAGGGGCACATTTTCCCAGATGCAAATCTTCTGGGGGCAGTCCTTGCGCAACCCCAGGCTTCGCCCGTTCAACAGCAGCTCGGTGGCGGGGGCGTTGCTGTAGACCCGGATAGGGGTGACCGGATAGGCCCGGTCGACATAGCGGCGGCCGGTGATATGGACGGTGGGGGCCGGGTTCCAGTTGGCCTTGTAGAAGAAATAGGCGTCCTTTCTGATCTTGCGATCATAGGTCACCAGACCCTTGGTATTGATATCCTCCGCGTCACCTTCCCGGCGCACCAGCGTGGCGAAGTCAAAGGCGTTCCAGATCCAGCTGGCCCACAAATCCTCGCGCGGCCCCAGCACCGACCAAGCCTGTTCATGGATATAGCTCATGAATTCTTCGGGCTGGTCACGGCCGCGCGCATCCACCGGCCCGCCCAGCGGGTCATCCGTGTGGATCGTCACCGCGCCGCCGGCACCATATTCGCTGAGGGAAAGCGGCTGATTGGGCCGCGCTGCACGCAGCGCATCCAGATTGGGCCCAAGATCGGCCGGTTTACCGTAATACCAGCCGAAATAGCGGTTGGCGCCGGCCAGCTCCACCTCTTCCGACACCAGCGGGATATAGGCGTCACCGAACATGCCGCCTTCGCAGCAGGTGGCCAGCACCGTGGGGCGGCTGGGATCGGTGGCCGTGCTCAACACCCGCAATTCCCGCAGCAACGGGGCCGGATCGGAACCGGGCGTGATCCCGATGAAGGGGGCTACCGGGGTGGTGCCGAAATCCACCTCGTTGGCGATGCCCCAGGTGACGACGGCGGCATGGTTCTGGTTCTGCCGGATCAATTCCTGCAATTGCTGGCGCACATTGGCCAGCAACCCATCCGTCGCCACCTTGCCGCCGGGCGGTGCCCAGGCCGATACCAGCGGGATTTCATCCCACAGGATCAGCCCGTAGCGGTCGGCTAGTTCATGGATGGTGGGGCCGTGTTGGTAATGGGTCAGCCGGATGGTGTTGGCCCCCATCTCCCGGATGATGGCGATATCGGCGGCGATGTCCTGCTCATCCATCGCCCAGCCCTTGCCCTCCAGATCCTGATGCAGGCCGACGCCATGCAGGCGCACCGGCTTGCCATTCAGGATCAGGCCCCGGGCCGGGTCGAACCGCACCTCACGGATACCGAATTTCTGGGTCACCCGGTCCAGCAGCTGACCGCGTGCATCCTGGAATTCGACCACCAGATCATAGAGATAGGGATCGGCGGTGCCTTGCCACAGCCGGGCATTCGTCACGGATAGCGGCTGGTCCAGGCTGGCCGTGCCGCCGGGGGCCAAACTGGCCGTCTGCGTTCCTTCCGCCGCGACGCGGCCATCGGCATCCACCAGCTTGGTGACGATTGTGACCTTGGCCTTGCGGGCGCCGCTGTTGCGCGCCTGGATAGCGACCTGCACCTGGGCGCTGGTCCCGTCCAGCGCCTTGGTCGTGGCATAGATGCCAGGGCCGCCATGATCAAGCATGTCGGCATGGATATCGCTGGTCGCCACCAGGGCGACATTGCGATAGATGCCGCCATGCACGAAGAAATCACCGGCCAGCGGGAAAATATCGGCCGTCGCCGCACCCGGCACCGGCTTACTGTTATCCGCCTTCACGACCAGCAGGTTCGGCTGGCCCGGCTTCAGCGCCGCCGTGGCATCCAGGCGGAAACGGGAGAAACCGCCATCATGCTTTCCCAGATACTGGCCATTCAGCCAGATATCGGCCCGGCGGCTGACTGCATCGAACTGCAGCCAGGCGCGCTTGCCCTTGAAGTCCGCTGACGGGGTGAAGGACAGGCGATACCAGCCGGTACCCTGGGTCTTTTCCAGATTATCCGGCTTATTGATCCGGTCCGGCGAGGGCATCTTGTAATAGCCGACCCGGTTCCAGGTATGTGGAACGGCAACGGTGGACCAGCCCCCATCGGGGAAATCCACCTTTTCCGCGCCGGTCGCATTCCCCAGGCGGAACCGCCAGCCCTCCTTCAGCGCCATGGTGATCCGTGGGTCCGCCTTGCCGGCCGTTTCGGCCCAGGCCACACCGGGGAAAGTCCCCAGTGCGACGATGGCGGCGAAGGTTGTGGCGAGCAGTGTGTGCTTCATCGGGAGCCTTCGAGCTGAGTGTGACTGCTGATGACAGGGTTCATACCTACCCGCCTAAAGGTTGACTTTAGGCGGGTAGGAGGCCGGCGACCGCCGGCCCGCGGGCACGTGCCCGCGCAAGCCAAGGGCGCGGATGCGCCCGCCCGGCGCCTGAGGGAACGCGAAATCTCCCTGGATCGGTCACGATCAAGGGAGATTGGTATCACATCAATATTTGATCGAGAAACGGGCCCCCAGATAACGGCTGGCATCGCGCGCCCGGCGTCCGCGCAGGTCAATCGCCGGGGACGGGTTCGGATAGGGATTGGCGATCAGGCCGTTGGTCAGATCATTGACGCTGGAGAAATAATGCTTGTCGAACAGGTTGCGGGCAAACAGCGTCAACCGGTAGCGACCTTCGGCCTTATCCTCAAAGGCGATGCTGAGATTGGTGATGCCGTAGGAATCTTGCACCGTATTGGGATTGCCCCGCAGATCGAAATTCACCTCGCTCTGCCAAGCGTAATTGACATTAACCGTGCTGGTAAAGGGCAGTTCCCCCAGCGGCAGTTCCCAATCCGCCCCGACATTGAACTTCCATTTCGGGGAATTGGCCAAGGTGTGGCCGGCCAGATCCTGGGCGCGGCCACCCGTTGACCGCAGGGTGCAGCCCTGCGCCGCCGTCTGCCCGAAATAGCATTCCGCCGTGGGGAAGGAACGGATGACTGCATCAACATAGGCAACACTGCCATTCAGGGTCAGGCTGTCCGTGGCCAGCCACGATCCCTCTGCCTCCACCCCTTTGGTGCGCAGCTTGCCGACATTGGCCAGGAACAGGCTGCCCCCGAACTCCGCCACCTGCGACTGGGCCTGGAAGTTATTATAATCAGTCAGGAAGCCGGTCAGGTTCAACCGGGCGCGACGATTAAGGAAACTGCCTTTCATGCCCAGTTCGTAGCTGTTCGCGGTTTCCGGCTGTACCGGGTTGCGCGCCGGGTTGTCCGGCCGGGTGAAGGAAGTGGTCAGGTCGAAGGCCTGCCCCTTATAGCCACGGGAATAGGTGGCGAACCCCATCACATCGTCGGCAAATTCCTGCTGAATGCCGGCCTTGCCGGTCACAACGCTGTCATCGGAGGAACCGCTGGTCTTGAAGGGCGGGTTGCCACCAGCATTAAGGTAGCGGTCATAGGTGAAGCTGATATCCTCCCGGCTCCAGCGCAGGCCGGCGATCAGCTTGGTGCCTTGGGCGATGGCATAATCGGCCTGACCAAAAATCGCGTAGGTCTTGGACCCGGTCTCCCCGCGCCAATCGCCCGGCTGGGCCGGGCCGGTGCGGGTGAAACGGCGGGTGAAGCTGTTATCGGCATAGTAAAGGCCGGCAACATATTGCAGGTCGGACTGGCTGGTGGTTGCCAGACGCAGTTCATTGCTGAACGTGTCCCCCCGGAAGAAACCAAACTGGGTCAGACCGTTGGGCAAGCCGAACAGGGGACCGCTGGCCCCGTCGAAATCCGCCAGATCATTGGCGGAATAATGGCTGCGGGCGGTAATATTGGTCAGCACATGCTCATCCAGATACAGGTTGAGCTTGAGATTGCCGCCATAATCCTTCGCGTCTGAAACCGGGTCCGGATCGACACGGGCATCGAAATTATTGGGGCCGGGCGTGATCCCCACCAATTGAGAATTGGTGGTGACACCAAACAGATTGCGGATGCCGGGCGTCTTGCGGATCGAAACAAACTCGCAGCAATCCGCCTCGGTCTTAGAATAATAAGCGGACAGGGCAGCATCGAACTTGTCCGACGGCTGCCAGAGCAGCTTGCCCCGGTAATTCTCCGTGTCGCGGCCATTGATCATCCGACCGTTGGTCACATTCTTGATATTGCCATCATAGCGGCCGATGGCAGCGCTGAGCCGGAAACTCAATTCATCGCTGATCGGGCCGGACAGGCCGGCGGCATAGCGCTGCTCATCATCATCGGTCACCGTCACTTCGGCAGAGCCGCTGAACGTGTCGGTCGGCGCCTTGGTGGTGATGTTGATGACGCCGGCCGAGGCGGACTTGCCGAACAGCGTGCTCTGCGGGCCGCGCAGCACCTCAATCCGTTCAATATCCTGCAGGTCGTTGAAGCCCTGGCCGGACAGGCCCACGGCCACATCGTCGATCACCACCAGCACGGCGGCTTCCACACCGACAGAGAAGGCCGACGTACCGACGCCACGCAGAACGACAGAGTTATTGTTCTGGTCGCCCCCTTGCGTAACGGTCAGGCTGGGGGAAAGCTGGGTCAGATCCTGCAATCTGCTGCCGCCGACATTGGCCAGGGCATCGCCGCCGATGACGCTCATGGCCACAGGCACGTCCTGCGCGCTCTGCTGCCGCTTCTGCGCGGTAACGACAATCTCTTCCAGCGCATAGTCAGCATTGTCGGCTGTGCCTTGGGCGATGGCCGGTGCTGCCAGACACATCAAGGTCACGGCAGAGCACATCATGGAACGCGTCATCATTCACTCCCTGAAAGTTTATTTTTGATCTGGAACGGACAGATACAGGCCGCCTTGGGTGAGATACGATCCGGTCCACACAGGCCCCCACCCAGCCACTGGATTTACCGGATCGGTAAACTGGCATTACCAATAATGCTCAATCTTGGCGGCCGTCAAGCACAGGTATATCGGCCAGACCGGCCATGCCAGTGGCAAGCTCCATAGGGGTAAGCCCCACCAGTTTCTTTCAAAACAATTCACTAACCCCAGATTTCTGTCTGATCGCACCAGGCGGAGAGGGGCTCTATCGGTTTGGCCGATACAAGGTATCGCTAAATAAATTCGGCCACCTGCAGGGCAGGCGCAGCATAACCCAGGGGAATTTGCCGTCGGCTTACCCAGGAACAATGGATTCAGAGAAACTATTTTGGCCTTACCAATTTTCTTGATTTTTGGTGTTCGAACGGTCATCAATCCAGCGTGACCATCCGGGTGAATGGCAAAGGCACTTTGAGAGAGGCGGCCCCGGCACGCGAGCCAGTGGCGCGGGGCCTGTGCAGAGGATTTCCAGAATGTTCATGAAGCAGACGATGCGTTGGTTCGGCCCCAAGGATCCGGTTCGCCTGGTCGATATCCGCCAGTCGGGGGCCGCCGGCATTGTGACCGCCCTCCATGAAGTGCCCAATGGAGAGGTCTGGACGCTGGACGATATCCAGGCCCGTAAACGCATGATCGAAGCCGCCGGCCTGTCATGGGATGTGGTGGAAAGCGTGCCGGTGCATGAGGGGATCAAGACCCGGTCCGCGAACTGGGCACAATTGATCGATGCTTATTGCCAGACTTTGCGGAACCTCGGCGCCAGCGGCATTCGAGTTGTCACCTATAATTTCATGCCGCTGCTGGATTGGACGCGGACAGACCTTTCCTATGCCATGCCGGATGGTGCCCGTGCCCTGCGGTTCGATTGGGACGCCGTCGCCGCCTATGATCAGTTCATCCTGAAGCGACCGGGCGCGGAAGGGGATTATACCGCTGCGGTCAGCCAGCGCGCCGCAACCTTGTTTGCCGCCATGAGCGAGGAAGAACGTCTGACGCTGGAGCGCAATATCATTGCCGGCCTGCCGGGCAGCGAGGAAAGCTTCAGTTCCGCCCAGTTCCTGGCCGCCATCCAGACCTATGCCGATATCGATGCTGATCAGCTGCGGCGCAACCACCTGCAATTCCTGGAAGCCGTGTGCCCGGCAGCGGAACAGAGCGGTGTGCAGCTTGTCGTCCACCCGGATGACCCGCCCTTCCCCATTTTTGGCCTGCCGCGCGTGGTCAGCACGGAGGCCGATGTGACCAACCTGTTCCAGCAGGTGCCCAGCCTCGCCAACGGTCTCTGCTTCTGCGCCGGTTCCTTTGGCGTCCGGGCCGATAATGACCTGCCGGGCATGATCCGGCGGCTGGGCGACCGAATCGGCTTTGTGCATCTGCGGTCGGTCCAGCGCGAAGGGGATGGCAAATCCTTCCATGAAGCAGCCCATCTGGAAGGCGATGCCAGCATGGCGGACATTGTTGCCGCCATCTGCGACATTTCCGATGCGCAGGGGCGGCCTATTCCCATGCGGCCCGACCATGGTCACCAGATGCTGGATGATCTGCACCGCGTCACCAACCCCGGCTATTCGCTGCTGGGCCGGATGCGCGGTCTAGCGGAACTGCGCGGACTGGAACGCGGCATCCGCTTCCAGCGCGGCCATTCCCGCTAGAATCTTCTGACATCCGGCATGAGGTGGGATTCCCACCAACCGCTCATATTCTGATCCAGGGCTACCAAGTGGAAGCCGGTAGCCTTGGATTGATTCGTTTTGCGCTACGGATAATGGAAAGGTGTTTCTCCTGGACCACCACCGCGCAGCGCATGGCGCTACGATGATTGTCACCAAGCCTTAGAGGTCACCTAAGAATTTTCAATCACTTTTCAATATCTTAACCGTCCTTCCCGCGAAGGCGGGAACCCATATAACATCGCGGGTTTTGGATTGCCGCCTTCGCGGGAATGACGGTAGAAAAAGGGGAAGGCTTCGAAAGGCGGGATAATTTTCCGGACAGACACTTAGCGGGGTGCGGAAAAGCCATTTCGCTGCTACGGCTGGTTTTCCCGTCAATTTCTTATTAAGAAATCGCAAGATATCACCAGTTTCTCGCCTCCTCCTTTCCTAATCTTACTAGAAAGCCTCGCGACGCGAACGCCTTTTTCCGCATCCTGTTAGAACGGGATTTCATCGTCCAGATCGGCGGCCGGGCTGGGCCGGCTGGCACCACCGCCTCCACCGCTGCGCGGGGCGGAACCACCGCGGCTGCCGCCGCCATAGCCACCACCACCGCCGCCACGATCCTCGTAGCCACCGCCGTAACCGCCACCACTGCCGCCGCCAAAGTCGCCGCCACGGTCATCATAACCGCCGCCGCCAGCAGCGGCCCCCATGCCGCCGCCTTCACGGCCATCCAGCAGGGTCAGTTCACCACGGAACTGGCGCAGCACCACTTCCGTCGTGTACCGTTCCTGCCCCTGCTGGTCCTGCCACTTGCGGGTTTCCAGCTGGCCTTCGACATAGACCTTGCTGCCCTTGCGCAGATAGCGCTCGGCGATGCCAGTCAGGTTCTCATTGAAAATGACGACGCTGTGCCACTGGGTCCGTTCCTGACGTTCGCCGGTGGCGCGGTCTTTCCAGCTCTCCGACGTGGCGATGCGCAGGGTACAGACCTTGCCGCCATTCTGCAGGGAACGGACCTCCGGGTCTTTACCGAGATTGCCGATCAGGATGACCTTGTTGACGCTGCCCGCCATGTGTCGCTCTTTCGCAAAAAAACTAAATGCAGCCCCAGGCACAGCGCCAGGACCGTTTCGCCGACACTACACGCCAAGCCCCGACGGCTTCAATCATTCTTCCATCAGACGAAGGATGCCGGACGGCGATGAGTTAAACAGAAAACAGCGAACAATACAAGAACATTGCAATGCGATACGGAACGGGGCATTCTGTTGCCCATCGTATGCCACCCGCCAGAGCGGAGGTTCCAGCCATGGCCGGCACATCCCCCTCCCCCATCTTCCCGGACGTGGAAAGCGCCCTGCTTGTTGCTGCCCTGGCCCTGCCGGAGGTGGCGGAGGATTTTCCCTGGGGGGAACGGGTTTTGAAGGTGCGGGGCAAGATTTTTCTGTTCCTGAACCAGTATGATGGCGCGCTGCGCCTGTCGATGAAACTGCCCTTCTCCCGCGATTTCGCGTTGGAGCGGGCGGAGGCGCGCCCCACCGGCTATGGGCTGGGCAAGGCCGGCTGGGTCACCTTCATCTATGGTGACGGCACGGCACCGGATGCCGACCACCTAATCCATTGGATGAAGGAAAGTTACCGCGCCGTGGCGCCGAAGAAGCTGGCGACCCAACTCAGCGTCTCTGCCTAGCTGCATCGCGGTGGCTGCACCTTGGCAAGCCGGCCAACTTCCTTATCTTCTCCGCCTGACCTTGATCGTTGCCCGGCACGCCACGGGCCTGGAGCCAGACTGACCGCCATGAACAAATATATCTCCGTCCGTGGTGCCCGCGAGCATAACCTGAAGAATGTCGATGTGGATCTGCCGCGCGACAGTCTGGTGGTCATTACCGGCCTGTCCGGTTCCGGCAAATCCTCGCTGGCCTTCGATACAATCTATGCCGAGGGGCAGCGGCGTTATGTGGAAAGCCTGTCGGCCTATGCGCGCCAGTTCCTGGAACTGATGCAGAAGCCGGATGTCGACAGCATCGAAGGGCTGTCGCCCGCCATCTCCATCGAACAGAAGACCACCAGCCGCAATCCCCGTTCCACCGTCGGCACGGTGACGGAGATTTATGATTATATGCGCCTGCTTTATGCGCGCATCGGCATCCCCTATTCCCCGGTTACCGGCCTGCCCATCGAAAGCCAGACGGTCAGCCAGATGGTAGACCGTATCCTGACCATGCCGGAGGGCACGCGGCTTTACCTGCTGGCCCCCATCGCGCGCGGCAAGAAGGGGGAGTTCAAGAAGGAACTGGCGGAGCTGCGCAAGCGCGGTTTCCAGCGCGTCAAGATCGATGGCGAGCTGATGGAGATCGAAGACGCGCCGGCGCTGGACAAGAAGCTGAAGCACGATATCGAAGTGGTGGTTGACCGGTTGAAGGTGCAGGCCGATCTGGGCAACCGCTTGGCCGATTCCATTGAAACCGGGCTGGAACTGTCCGACGGGCTGATCTTCGCCGAAAATGCGGATAGCGGCGAACGCACGGTGTTTTCCGCCAAATTCGCCTGCCCGGTCAGCGGATTCACCATTGAAGAGGTGGAGCCGCGCCTGTTCAGCTTTAATAACCCGTTCGGTGCCTGCCCGGCCTGTGATGGGCTGGGATCGAAACATTATTTCGATCCCATGCTGGTGGTGCCAGACGAACGGTTGAGCCTGCGGGAAGGCGCCATCGCCCCCTGGGCCGGTTCCACCTCGCAATATTACCTGCAGACCCTGGAAAGCATCTGCCGCCATTTCAACAGCACCGTCGACCTGCCCTGGGAGAAGCTGCCGAAGGAGGTGCGGGACACGGTGCTGTTCGGGTCGGGGAAAAGCCCGATCACCATGCGCTATGATGACGGTATGCGCGCCTATGAGACCAAGAAGCCGTTCGAGGGCGTGGTCAATAATCTGGAACGCCGCTGGAAGGAAACCGAAAGCGCCCTGGTGCGGGAAGAACTGGGCAAGTACCAGTCTTCCCAGCCCTGCGAGGTCTGTAGCGGCGCCCGCCTGAAGCCGGAAGCGCTGGCCGTGAAGGTACGCGGCCAGAACATCGCCGAAATCACCCGCCTGTCCATCCGCAAGGCAGGGGAATGGTTTGGCGAACTGGATGCGCACCTGACGCAGAAGGAACGCGATATCGCCACCCGCATCCTGAAGGAAATCAACGAACGGCTGGGCTTCCTCAATAATGTCGGGCTGGAATATCTGGCGCTCGACCGCGCGTCCGGTACCTTGTCAGGCGGGGAGAGCCAGCGAATCCGGCTGGCGTCGCAGATCGGTTCCGGCCTGACCGGCGTGCTGTATGTGCTGGACGAACCCTCCATCGGCCTGCACCAGCGCGATAATGACCGGCTGCTGGCCACGCTGAAGCGCCTGCGCGATATTGGCAATACCGTCATCGTCGTCGAGCATGATGAGGATGCCATCCGTGAGGCCGATTATCTGGTGGATATGGGGCCGGGGGCCGGCGTGCATGGCGGCACCGTCATTGCCCAGGGCAGCCCGGCGGAGGTGATGCAGCACCCGACCAGCCTGACCGCGCAATATCTTTCCGGCCGCCGTCAGATTGAGGTGCCGGCGGTGCGCCGTCCCGGTCATCCGGGCCAGTTCCTGGAGGTGGTGGGCTGCCGCACCAACAATCTGCGCGATGTCACCGCCCGCATCCCGCTGGGCACCTTCACCTGTGTCAGCGGCGTCTCGGGCGGTGGCAAATCCACGCTCGTCATTGAAACGCTTTACAAGGCGCTGGCAAAGAAGCTGATGGGTGCGCGCGAGCATCCGGGCGACCATGATGCCATCCATGGGTTGGAAAATGTCGACAAGGTGATCGATATCGACCAGTCACCCATCGGCCGCACCCCGCGTTCCAACCCAGCAACCTATACAGGCTGCTTTACCCCCATCCGCGACTGGTATGCCGGCTTACCGGAATCGAAGGCGCGCGGCTATGGGCCGGGGCGTTTCAGCTTCAACGTCAAGGGCGGGCGGTGTGAGGCCTGTCAGGGCGATGGTGTCATCAAGATCGAGATGCATTTTCTGCCCGACGTCTATGTCACCTGCGATGTCTGCCACGGCAAGCGCTATAACCGCGAAACCCTGGAAGTGCTCTACAAGGGCAAGAGCATCGCCGACACGCTGGATATGACGGTGGAGGAAGGGGCGGAGTTCTTCCGCGCCGTGCCATCGATCCGTGACAAGCTGGAAACGCTGGATCGGGTGGGGCTGGGCTATGTGAAGATCGGCCAGCCGGCCACCACCCTGTCAGGGGGTGAAGCGCAGCGCGTGAAGCTGGCCAAGGAACTGGCCCGCCGCTCCACCGGCCGCACCATCTATATCCTGGATGAGCCGACCACCGGCCTGCATTTCGAGGATGTGCGCAAGCTGCTGGAGGTGCTGCACACGCTGGTGGACCAGGGCAACACGGTGCTGGTGATCGAGCATAATCTGGAGGTCATCAAGACCGCCGACTGGATCATCGATATGGGGCCGGAGGGTGGGTCCGGCGGCGGCCAGGTGGTGGCCGCCGGCACACCGGAACAGGTAGCCCAGTCGGGCACCAGCCATACCGGCCATTATCTTGCCCCCTACCTGAAGGCCAAGACCCAGGCCGCCAAAGCCCCGGCGACCAAGGGGCGCAAGAAGGCGGCGGTATAAAGCCTGCGCGTGTCACCACTGCAAAGAAAAACCCTGCGCCATTGCTGGTGCGGGGTTTTTCTAAACTGCTGACCTTCGGGGCCGAGAACCGGCCCCCCAGGGACAGCGCCTGCTATCAGGCGCCCTTGGTACCCAGCTTCGAGAGCGTGGTCTGCAGCTCTTCAATGCTTTCCTTGACGCGCTTGGACAGCACTTCAGCGGCTTCGGTATTGGACTTGGCCACCAGCTCCGACAGCTCCTTCATATTGGCAATCGCCTTTTCGAAGGAGCCCTTCACCAGTTCGGCCTGCTTGGCCACCTTGTCTTCCGGCGTGCCGGCGGAAACCAGTTCCTTAATCAGCACAGAGGCTTCTTCGAAGGACTGGCGCAGAATTTCAGCCTGACGACGGGCAATCGTCTGATAGCCTTCAACCGCCAACTGGTTGGCGGCAACCACCGCTTCCACATTGCGGCGCTGGGTGGCCAGCAGACCTTCAAAGTCCGGCGACAGCAGCTTCACGTCGCTGAAACCCTTCTGGAAGTCGGCGAAGCCCTTCTGAAAATCGGCAAAGCCCTTCTGCATATCCGTGAAACGGGAAGCATCGAAGAACTTGGACGGGTCGAAGAACTTGGACGGGTCGAAATCCAGGAACGGATTCTTGATCGGGCTGGCCATACGTCGAGTCCCCCAGGGGCTGTTCATCCATGGCACAGATTGGTGCCATTGGTGGTTATAAACTGGTTCTCGCCGCTATTGCATTGCAGCAAAACCGTGGATAACTATCGCATTTGCCCGTTTTTTCGTCAACTTTTTTGTTGCGCCGCACAAAATCACAATAAAATCAATTCGCTGGATGTTTCGATCCGATAGACGAGCGTAACGCGAGGGGCAAACTGTTCCACAGCTCATGCGCGCGTTTCAAATGGCGATCAAGGGCCGCCATGGTTGTGGACTTGTCCGGGCTCTCATCCTCCAGCCAAACCCGCAGGGTCGCCAGCCAGACGGTGGCAAGCCCGCGTCGCTGCAACGCCCCTGCCACACCGCCGCGCCCCAGCCCGGCCGCTTCCAGCATCCATCCCATGGAACGAAGCAGGCCGGGGGCCAAGGCGGGGGCGGCCAGGATGGCAACCCCATTGCGGGCCAGCACACGCAATCCCGGCCGAAACGGCTCCAGCACATCGATCCGGCGCATCAACACGTCGAACAGCCGGTCATGCGGCGGATCGTCCGGATCGGGAACCGGTTGCGCCAGCACCAGCTCATCGGCATGGCGGTCCAGGGCGGCCAGCAAATGCAGCCGGCTGGGGAACAGGCGATAAAACCGGTCAAGCGGCAGCCCCGCCTGATCCGCCATCGCCTTCAAACTGGTCTCCCGCCAGCCCTGGCGGGCAATCAGTTCCATCGCCGCCGCCAGGGCGGCCTGACGATCATCCCTGGTCGATACCGTCTGCGTGCCATTCGCGGTCTCGTCCGACATGTCGCGTTCCCCTCTCCACCACGTCAATACTCCGGGCCTGACGGCACAGGCCGCTTCCCCTATCAATATGGAAATGGTCCTGATGCCGGGAATTGAAAGCCGGCCCCGGACTGGTGGGGAAAATTTCACGCCACACCCGCCAAGGGCATAGCGACCACCCCATCGGATGAGGCAGAAAACCCACCGGGCGGCCCCATGGCGCACCCCGTCATACAGCCTTGTTGCGCTGCACTCCACGACGGGGAAACGAAAGCGATCCTTGCAAGGGGCAGACGGTCCTAAACTTTTGCACATGGCCATCGGGGGTGGCGCTACGGACCCTCAGCCGCAAATGTCAAGCCATTCAATTGCAGATGTGACAGCCGCGTGATAGCTTGACTTCCGGATACGCATTAAAAATCAAAGACATAAGTTTATTGCCCAATTTTTGGGCAAAGAGGGGAAAGCCGCAGCTTCGCTAGGGTCGCACAGGAAAGCCCGGCACTTCCCCCCAGACTTATCCACAGATTCCGTGGAAGAATTCTCTGAACTGGGAAAAGCCGCAGCAAGCTGCCGCTCTCCTCTTCGTCAAGTGTGAAACGGCGCTGCCACATATCTCTTTCGGGCAGCGCCGAACGGGGAGATGCTGGCATCGACAGCAGCAAGATTGACCAAGACGGGCTTATGCGCCACATGCTGGGCCATGAGCGACCCATCCGACCAAAATCCGCTCGGCAGTTCCGCCGACGCCCAGCCGGTACCCAGCCGGCCGAAACGCACCGTGGCCGATCTCAACCGGGGTGTTGAGACGATCAAGGGCTATTTGCGCACCCTGCCCGACCGTCCCGGCGTCTATCGGATGCTGAATGATCATGGCGATGCGCTTTATGTCGGCAAGGCACGCAGCCTGAAACGGCGCGTGACCAATTATACGATGCCGGTCAAGCTGCCAATCCGGCTGCAACGGATGATCGCCGAGACGACGCAGATGGAGTTCGTCACCACCCATACGGAGGTGGAGGCGCTGCTGCTGGAATCGAATCTCATCAAGAAATTGATGCCGCGCTACAATGTGTTGCTGCGCGACGACAAGACCTTTCCACATATCCTGATCAAAGGCGACCATGCCTTCCCGCAATTGACCAAGCATCGCGGCACCCGCAGCGAGCCCGGCCATTATTATGGCCCCTTCGCCTCTGCGGGGGCCGTCAATCGGGTGCTGACGGCGTTACAGCGGGCTTTCCAGCTCCGCACCTGCGCCGATACGGTATTTTCCACCCGCACCCGGCCGTGCCTGCAATATCAGATCAAGCGCTGCACCGCGCCTTGCGTGGAGAAGGTCAGTCCGCCCGAATATGCCGATCAGGTGAATGAGGCGCGCGCCTTCCTGGAGGGTAAGAGCCGGGATATCCAGGCCGATCTTGCCCAGGCCATGCAGGAAGCGGCCGAGAATCTAGAATTCGAACGGGCGGCCAAACTGCGTGACCGTATCCGGGCGCTGACCGCCATCCAGGCCCATCAGGATATCAATATCGAGGGTGTGGATGATGCCGATATCATCGCCGCCCATCAGGATGGCGGCTTGACCTGCATCCAGGTATTTTTCTTTCGCGGCGGGCGCAACTATGGCAACCGCGCCTATTTCCCCAGCCATGACAAGGCGCAGGAGATTGACGAGGTTCTGGCCGCCTTCATCGCCCAGTTCTATGACAACAAGGCCGCCCCCGGCCTGGTGCTGGTCAGCCACGAGCTGACCGAGCATGACCTGTTGCAGGAGGCCCTGTCGGTGCGGGCGGGGCACAAGGTGGACCTGCACCTGCCCAAGCGCGGCGACAAGAAGCGGCTGATCGACCATGCCGTGACCAATGCGCGGGAAGCGCATGGCCGCCGGCTGGCCGAAAGCGGCAGCCAGACCAAGCTGCTGGCCGGGGTGGCGGAAGTGTTTGGCCTGAGCGAGCCGCCCAAACGGATCGAGATTTACGATAACAGCCATATCCAGGGCACCAACGCCATCGGCGCCATGGTGGTGGCGGGGCCGGACGGCTTCATCAAGAACGCCTATCGCAAGTTCAACATCAAGGTGCCCGGAGCCGCCGGCGATGATTACGCCATGATGCGGGAGGTGCTGACCCGGCGGTTCGAGCGCGTCATCAAGGAAGATCCCGAACGCGCCGGTGAGAATTGGCCCGATCTGGTGCTGATCGATGGTGGCGAAGGACAATTGGCTGTGGTGGCGGAAGTGTTCGCCGAACTGGGAATCGAGGATGTCTGTCTGGCCGCCATCGCCAAGGGACCGGACCGCGACGCCGGGCGGGAACGGTTTTTCATGCAAGGCCGCCCCCCCTTCGGCCTGGATCATAAGAGCCCGGTTCTTTATTACCTGCAGCGGCTGCGCGATGAGGCGCACCGTTTCGCCATCGGCACCCACCGCGCCCGGCGGGAGAAGGCGATCAGCGCCTCACCGCTGGACGAGGTGCCGGGAATCGGCCCCCGCCGCAAGAAGGCCTTGCTGCTGCATTTCGGTTCCGCCCGCGCCGTTTCCCGCGCCGGGCTGACCGATTTGGAGGCGGTGGAGGGCATCAACCGAACTGTCGCTAAAATCATCTATGATCATTTCCATCCCGAGGGCTAGGATGCGGCCCGCCTCCCCTGCCCGACCCGCCGGCAAAGAACACCCATCACAATGCTGACCAGCCTGCCGAATATCCTCACCCTGTCGCGCATCGCCATCATTCCCGTTGTGGTGGCCTTGTTCTTCTTTCCCGGCCCCTGGCCGGCCTGGGTGGCGGCCGGGCTGTTCGCGGCCGCCTGCATCACCGACTGGTTTGATGGCTATCTGGCCCGCGCCTGGCAGGAAGAAAGCTTGATCGGCAAGTTCCTGGACCCAATCGCCGACAAGCTGCTGGTGGCGGCCGTGCTGATCATGCTGGTGGCCAACCAGCATATTGCCGGGCTGGCCGTGCTGCCGGCCGTGGTCATCCTGCTGCGTGAAGTGATGGTCTCGGGCTTGCGCGAATTCCTGGCGGGCTTGCGCGTCGGCGTACCGGTCAGCCGGCTTGCCAAATGGAAGACAGGTATCCAGATGCTGGCCATCGGCTGGCTGATCGTCGGGGATCATGGGCCGGCCGCCTGGCCGGTGACCTTCATCGGGGAAGTCGGGCTGTGGATAGCCGCCGCCCTGACCCTGTTGACCGGGTGGGATTATCTGCGCGCGGGCCTGCGCCACATGCTGGCCCCGCAAGGGGGGAAGAACGAATGATCAAGCTGCTTTATTTCGCCTGGCTGCGCAGCAAGATCGGGCTGGCCGAAGAGGAACTGGCCCTGCCCCCCGGCATCCGCGATGTTGCCGGGCTGATTGCCCATCTGCAGACGCGCGGCGGCGGTTATGCCGATGCCCTGTCCAATCTGGCCGTGGTCAAGGTGGCGGTGAACCAGGAATATGTGCCCTTCAGCCATCCGGTGGTGCCGGGTGACGAGGTGGCCTTGTTCCCGCCGGTGACGGGGGGCTGATGGCTGTCCGGGTCCAGCAGGCGGATTTCGATATCGGGGCGGAACTGACCGCCCTGACCCAGGGCAATCCCGGCATTGGCGGGGTCTGCTGCTTCACCGGGCTGGTGCGCGACCTGCACCCGCAGGCGGGCGAACAGGCCGGCACCGTGCGCGCCCTGACCCTGGAACATTATCCCGGCATGACCGAACGCCAGCTGGCCGCCATCGAGGCGGAGGCGCGGGCGCGCTGGCCGCTGGAAGCCTGCCTGATCATCCATCGTTATGGCCGGATGGAGCCGGGGGAAAAGATCGTGCTGGTCGCCTGCGCCAGCGCGCACAGGGAAGCCGCCTTCGATGCCTGCCGGTTCCTGATGGACTGGCTGAAAAGCAAGGCCCCCTTCTGGAAGCTGGAAGAGACAGGCCGCGGCACGCGCTGGGTCGACAGCCGCCACAGCGATGAGGAAGCGGCCCGCCGCTGGGACCAGCCGGCGGGTTGAACAGTCAATAAACAGTGTCGGTTGCGGATAATTGTCCACCACGCGCCCGCTTCACTGTTTCGTCCCAATATAACGCCTATTCTGACAATCAGATGAAGGGATGAAGACGGCAACCGACGGTGTCGCCGACATACGCCCTCACGCCATAAAATCTCAACATGTTGATATAGAATGAAATTTTTTCATCGCTCCTTTTCCAGTCAGGCATCGTGGAAACCTACCCCCATACAACTGATTAAAAAATAGGCAAATTGCCAAGACCCGCAGGGAACCGCCAAACAGCGGAGTTACCAGGGGTTTAATCACATACTTATCCACAGAATCTGGGGATTGGTCCCAGGGGTGAATGCATCCTGCCTGTGCGGCAACGCACTTCCACCGAACCGTTCTGTTGACTAGGTTTCACCCCATCCGGCCGGTTCACAGAACCGGGCTGGCATCTTCCATCCCAGAGGGATCCGGTAATGAGCATCGAACTTCATGTCTGGCCGACGCCCAACGGCTACAAGGTTTCCATCGCCCTGGAGGAAATGGGCCTGCCCTACACCGTGCACCCGGTGAATATCGGGGCCGGCGACCAGTTCAAGCCTGATTTCCTGAAGATCGCCCCCAATAACCGGATGCCGGCCATCGTCGATCCCGACGGGCCGGGCGGCAAGCCGCTCAGCCTGTTTGAATCCGGCGCCATCCTGATCTATCTGGCCGAAAAGACCGGGCAGTTCCGCCCCAACGACAGCGCCGAATGGTTCAGCCATCTGCAATGGCTGATGTGGCAGATGGGCGGCGTCGGCCCGATGTTCGGCCAAGCCGGGCATTTCATCCTCTATGCGGCGGAAAAGGTGCCCTATGGCATCGAGCGCTATCGCAACGAGGCCAAGCGCCTGTTGAAGGTGGCCAATACGCGCTTGACGGAAACGCAATATCTGGGCAGCGATGCCTATGGTATCGCCGACATGGCGACCTTCCCCTGGATTCGCAATGCCGGGAAATATGATATCGATCTGGCTGAATTCCCCCAGGTAAAGCGCTGGTTCGACAGCATCGCCGCCCGCCCCGCCGTGCAGCGCGGTCTGGCCCTGCTGGCTGACAAGGTCCGCCCCGCCGGCCAGCCGATGAGCGACGAGGAGCGGGCCAATCTCTATGGCCGCAAGCCCTGAGCCGGTTTGTCTGGTTTCATCATAAGGAAGCGGGATTAATCCCCGGCCCCACGCGTTATCCCAGCATGTCCACCGCTTCGGCATCCGCTTGCCCCAGGGATGCCGAAGCAGTGGACGGATGGGGCAGGCCCGCCGACGCGTGGCGGGGGGCCTGTGACAATCCCGCCCGGATGCCCCTCCGGGCGGGAATATCCGGGGCCGTGTGAATGAAGGCGGTGGGATGAGCGGGGATGGTTTCGCCAAGGGGCTGGAAAGCCACCTGGGGTCGTTGCAGCGCTATGCGCTGCTGCTGACCCGCAACCGGGTGGAGGCCGAGGATCTGGTGCAGGATTGCCTGACCAAGGCCATCGCCTCGTCCGGACAATGGCAACCGGGGACCGATCTGCGGGCCTGGCTGTTCCGCATCCTTTATACCTGCCATGTCAGCGACCGGCGGAAATGGCAGGTGCGCGCCCGCTATGCCGAACAGGCCACCGTGCCGGACAGTATAGACGCCAATCAAATGATCCAGGTGGAAACCCGGCAGGTGCTGACGGCCCTGGATGAATTGCCGGAACCCCAGCGCGAAGCGATTCTGGTGATCGCCCTGGATGATGTGAAATATGAGGAGGCGGCCCGGCGGCTGGGTGTGCCGCTGGGCACCTTCATGTCGCGCCTGGCCCGTGGGCGCGAGGCGCTGCGGCGCCGGATGGAAGCGGGCGGGGAAGTTACCAAACTGCGTCTGGTCAAGGGGGGGCGCGATGCGTGACAATGGGGATGAACTGGACCTGCACGCCTTTCTGGATGGGCAGCTGGACCCGCGCCAGGAAGCCCTGGTGCTGGCCCGGCTGGATGCTGATCCCGATCTGCGGGCACGGATGCAGGCCATGGCGGAACAGGATCTGCTGGTGAAAATCGCCGCCGCAGAGGGGGCCTTGCCCGTGGCCAACATGCGGCCGATGCACCAGCGCCTGTTACAGGGGATGCGCCGCCATGCCATCTGGCGGCGCACCGGGCGGATGGCGGCGGCCATCGGCCTGTTCATCCTGGGCTGGGGGGCCCGGGATGCCAGCGACCATTGGCTGCAGACCCCCTTGCCGGGCTATGCACGGGAAGCGCTGGCCAACCATGAGGTCTTTGCCGAGAACGGGCCGGCCAGCGTGGAAGCGGCGGGCAGCAGCCAGGATGATCTCCGCCGCCTGTTGGCCAGCCAGCTGGGCATGGCCATGGAACCGCCGCAACTGCAATCCATCGGCCTGCGGCTGATCGGCGCCCGGCGAACCATCACCGATGACGGTCCAGGCAGTCAGCTGATTTATGAGGATGGGCAAGGGCACCGCATCACCCTGCTGGTCGCCCCCAGCGAGGATGAACCGGATGCCGAAACCCTGGCGCTGACAGAGGCGCAGGGCTATGTGATCGGCTTCTGGCGCGGCCAACATTTCGGCTATGCCCTGATCGGGCGGGAGCCGGAAGGCCGCCTATTACAGGTGGCCGCCGCCCTGGGCGTGCCGCGGGAATAGAAGTCCTTCTCCGGGGACTGCGGCCCCCGGAGAAGGCACCAATCAATAACCCATCTTCAGGGCCATGCGGAAATCGCGGCCCGGCTGGGGCAGACGATCCTTCAGGAAGGAGGTGGAGAGCCGCACTTCCTCGTTGGTGATATTGCGCACCTCGAACAGCATGGTCACGTCGCGATCCGCGATCGGGTGCCAGTCGAGCGAGGCGTTGAACAGGGTATAGCCATCGGTCGGCAGTTCAAAGGCGCTGGTCTTGTTCTGGCTGTCGGCCCAGACCATCTCCACCCGGGTGGAGAAGCTGGACTGGGCATATTCCAGACCGGTCTTGAAGGTCAGCGGCGGGATACGCGGCAGGTCGGTCTTGGTGGTGGTATCCTCGGCCCGCACGTAATCCAGGCCGGCATCCAGGGTCACGCGCTGATCCTGCTGGCGGAACAAGTCCGTCGCCGCTTCCAGTTCAAAGCCCCAGAAGCGGGCATCGGTGGCGCTGAAGGCCGCCACGGGCACGCCGTCCCGCTGCTCCCCCGTGTAGCGTTCATAGATATATTTGTCGTAATCGGTCAGGAACAGGTTGGCCGACCCGGTGATGGGGCCGCCGGTCTTTTTCAGGGTCAGTTCCCCGCCAAGCCCGGTTTCCTTGCCCAGCGTGCGGTCACCCAGCTCATAGGTGCCGGTGGCCAGATGCGCCCCATCGGAGAGCAGCTCTTCGGCATTCGGCGCCCGCTCGCTGCGGGACAGGCTGATGCCCGCCAGCCAGCCATCCCCCAGCTTGTAGGAGGCGCCGGCCGACAGGCTGACCATGGTGAAATCACGGTCGTAATTGATGCTGTCAGCCTTGATATTCTGCTGTTCCAGCCGCAGGCCGCCTTCCAGCGCCCAGGGGCCGAAATCCAGCCGCTGCACGGTGAAGCCGCCCACCTGCACGGTCTTGCTGGGGGGCAGGAAGGCTTCTTCGCCGATGGCCTGGAAATCGCGCTGGCTGGCCTGCACGCCCACCGCACCCGACAGGGCGCCATATTGGTGCTGCACCAGCTCCAGCCGCCCTTCCCAGCCCTTGTTCAGGAACTGCGTACCGGGCGCACCATCCTCCAGCTCGGTATGTTTGTAATCGGCCCAGCCGAAGCGGACGCGCGTGGTGTCGAACACCAGGAAGGGCTGGTTCACCTCCCCCATCAGATCAACGCGGGTCTGGCCCAGATCGATCCGGACCGGACCTTCATCCTCACCGCCATCGCCCCCACCGGCATCGGGGGGAACGCCATAGTTGGATTCCAGACGGCTGACACTGGCCCCCAGGAAGCCCCAATCCGCCACATAGGAGAGGCCACCTGTGGCCCCCTTCTGCGTCAGGCTGCTGTTGGGTACCTTATGGCCGTCTTGCCCTTCCGCATCGGTTTGTCCCTGCGCCACCTCCTGCGCCCGCAGACGTGCCGATTCCAGGGTGCCGGGGAATTTGTAATTGTCGGTCTGGCGCCAGAACCCGTCGACATGCACCACCAGCGGGCTATCCAGCTTGGCATCCATGCCGGCCGCCAGGGAGCGTTCATGGGCATTGCTGCCCACGCCGATGCGGGCAAACCCATCCACACCATCCTTGGGGGCGGCGATGGGGATGCGGCCATCCAGCACATTGATGACACCGCCCACGGCGTTGCTGCCATACATCAGCGTGGCGGGGCCACGCACCACCTCCACCCGCTTGGCCGTCGCCAGATCCAGGGCCGGCGCATGGTCGGGGCTGGTGGTGCTGGCATCGATGCTGCCGATACCGCCGGACAGGATGCGGATACGGTCGCCGCCCTGGCCACGGATGATGGGGCGGGACGCGCCCTGGCCGAAGCCGGTCTGGCTCATGCCCGGCAGATTGGCAAGGGCCGCGCCGAGCGTAGTGGAAAGCGAGCGTTCCAGCGCCTCCCCCGAGAGCACAGAGGTGCCTTGCAGCACGTCAAACTGGCGGGCACCCAGGGGCGAGGCGGTGACGACGATCTCTTCCACATCATCATGGGAATGCGGGTTGGCCGCCGCGACCTGAACATCCTGCGCCATCGCCGGCAGGGCGGATGCCATCAGCCCACCCATCAGGGCCGCCGCCAGCCAAACCTTCGCCTTTTCCTCGCGCATCACGATTCTCTCAAATTACGTTATAACGTAACTCCTGATAGGCGCGTGATGGCGAACGGGTCAAGTATCGCAAATGGGTACTGTTGTCGCAGGGTCGGCGAATGGTTGGGATGCGCCCTTATTAATCGTGCCGGGCCTGGGTGAAGATGGCACCTTCCAGATCGGCACCATCCAGCTTGGCGCCCCGCAGGTCCGCACCGGTGAAATCGGCACCGCGCGCCACGGCACCGCGCAGATCGGCATTGCGCAGGTCGGCCTGTTGCAGATGCGCCCCGGAAAGCCGGGCCGGCCAGCGCCGGTCGGACATTTCAGCGCTCACCAGCGGCGACAGGTTGACCCCCTGCATCTGCGCACGGTTGAGATGCGCGCGTTCCAGATTGGCGCCGCGCAGGTCGGCCTGGCTTAATTCCGCCTCCCGCAGGTCGGCACATTCCAGGTCGGCCATCACCAGAACGGCATTGGACAGCAGCGCCCGCCGCGCCAGCACAAAGCCCAGCCGGGCTGCTGTCAGATTACTGCCGCGCAGGTCGTGCCCGGCCAGATCGCGCCCATTGAAATCCCCCCGCAGGCCACTGCGGCCGGCATTGGCAATCCATTCGGCATGGCGGGTCAGCAATTGCCCCACCGGTTCCCCCTCATCGGCGGCACCGGGCAGCAGCGCGCCGCCCCGACGCAAATCCGCCAGCGCGCCACTGTCCAGAATGGCGCCCCGGAAATTGGTCCCGTCGGCCAGGGCGCCGCGCAGCAGCGCGTCGGTCAGCACGGCCCCGGCGAAATCCGCTTCCTGAAGCTTGGCATCCTGCAGGTTGGCACCTTCCAGCAGGGCGCCCTTGAAATTCGCCCCGCGCAGATCAGCGCCCCGCAGATCGACATGGCGCAGATTGGCGTCGGTGAAATCCGCCTTCAGGGTGATGGCACCATTCATTTTGGCGCCGGAAAAATCAGCGGAATTGGCGATGACGGCGGCCAGATTGGCAATGCGCCCGTCAAAGGCCTGTGGCAGCGGCTTACCGCCGCGATAGACCGCCAGCACCGCCTCCCGCACATCGGCATCGCGCAGCTTGGCGCGGCTGAGATCGGCCCCCCGCATGGTGACCCCGCGCAGGTCCGCCTTGCTGAGGTCGGCCTGCTGAAGGTTGGACAGGCGCAGATCGGCGGCAAACAGGTTGGCCCCGGTCAGCCGCGTCTTCACCAACTGTGCCTGATCAAAGCGGGAACCGGTCAATTCAGCCGCCCGCAGGTCGGCACCGGAGAGATTGACAGCGCGCAGATCGCAGAGCACGAAAATGGCCCGCTGTCCGCCCAGCCTGCCTTCCATCAGCTTGGTATGGCGCCGCAGCGCCTCCATCAGCTCCTCCGGGGAGGGCCGGCGCCAGGTCATCGCCTCTGCTTTGGGCTGGGCCTCTTCTGCCATGCCGCTGCATTCTCCGGGATAGGGCCCGCCGATGCGCCGATGGCGCGGAACCAGGATGCTGAAACATCCGAAGTAGATATGATGAAAGTACGGGCTTGCCGGCCCAGGGTCAACGTGACGTCTGCGTCAACTGACGAACTTCCGGGCGTTGGCCACCATGGTGGAATACATGGTGCGGATGAAGTCGGTGGGGCGCAAGCGACCGAAGGGGATATTCTCCGATGCGTAGGTCACCAGCGCATCGGGCGGGGTGATCGGCACCACCTCCAGCCCCGCCTTGCGCAGCCCGTCCACCACCGCCTTGGCCTGCTTGATATAATCTTCGTTGAAGAAGCTCTTATCCGCATTCTTGATGGATTTGGCGATGATCTCCACGATCGGTTCCGACACGCGAATGCCCCCTTTTGGTTAACAGCCACACCCTGGCATTCAGCCGGAAATACCGGCGCGGCGCAACTCCGGCCCCAGCTTGCCGGCCAGGAACAGAAAGAACATGCGGAAATCGGCGATCAGTGACCAGAGCGGATAGGTGAAAGTGGCCGGCCGGTTATGCTCAATGGCAGCATGGGCCGCCCAGGCAAAGGCATAACCGGCCAGCAGCGCTGCCAACAGCAGCCTTGCATCCAGCAACAGGACCGCCGCCGCCAGACAGGCCAGCGCCAGGGCGCTGCCCACGTAATGCAAGGCCCGCGTGCGGGGCCGGCTATGCTCCCGCAAATAGAACGGCCAGAACTCGGCAAAGGTGCGATACTGGCGCTGTGCCATGGTTGCATTCCTCCCGCAACATGGGCGCACGTGTCATTTTCTTGCCATGCGGGCGCCCTTTCAATAAGTCAGAATAGCGTTTGAAGCTGTCGCAATGGCAGCTTCTTTCGTCATATCCTTTCAACATCATCATCTGAGGACCGGGAAAATGGGTTACAAGGTCGCCGTCGTTGGCGCTACGGGCAATGTCGGCCGTGAGATGCTGCAGACGCTTGCCGACCGGAACTTCCCGGTCTCCGAAGTGGTGGCCCTGGCATCGGAACGCTCCACCGGGCAGCAGGTCTCCTTCGGCGAAGATCAGGTGCTGAAGGTGCAGGATCTGGCCAAGTTCGATTTCAGCGGCACGGATTTCGTGCTGTCCTCCCCCGGCGCCAAGGTATCGGCCCAATTCGCCCCCCGGGCCGCCGCCGCCGGTGCCTGCGTGATCGACAATACCAGCCATTTCCGCATGGACCCGGACGTGCCGCTGGTGGTGCCGGAAGTGAACCCGCACCATTTGGCCGGCTGGCGCAAGAAGGGCATCATCGCCAACCCCAATTGCTCCACCATCCAGATGGTGGTGGCGCTGAAGCCGCTGCATGATCTGGCCAAGATCAAGCGCGTCGTCGTGTCCACCTACCAGTCGGTTTCCGGCGGCGGCAAGGAAGCGATGGACGAGCTGTTCACCCAGACCCGCGCCATCTATGTCAACGATCCGGTGGAAAAGAAGAAGTTCACCAAGCAGATCGCCTTCAACGTCATCCCCCATATCGACAGCTTCATCGATGATGGGATGACGAAGGAAGAATGGAAGATGGTGGTGGAGACGAAGAAGATCCTCGACCCCGCCATCAAGGTTACCGCCACCGCCGTGCGCGTGCCGGTGTTCATCGGCCATTCTGAATCGGTCAATATCGAGTTCGAGAACCCGATCACCGCTGATGAGGCTCGCCGCGCCCTGCGCGCCGCGCCTGGCATCTCCGTCGTCGATCACCGCGTTGACGAGGGCTATGTCACCCCTGTCGAAATTGCCGGCGAGGACAATGTCTATATCAGCCGTATCCGCGAGGATGCGACGGTTGAAAATGGCCTGAACCTGTGGATCGTGGCCGACAATCTGCGCAAGGGCGCCGCCCTGAACGCCGTGCAGATCGCCGAAGTGATGATCCGCGACGGCCATATCGGCCCGGCTGACTGATCGGCCTTTCAAAGCCCGACAAAAAAGCCCCGGAGAGTTCGCTCTCCGGGGCTTTTTTGGTTCCAATGGAACGAAATATTCACGCCCCGCGCTTGGGCGCCCATTCAGTCAGGAATGCCTTGATCTTGGCGCTGTCATGGCCCTTGCCCTGCTCCTTGGGCAGTTCCAGCAGGGACGTATCCTGGCTCTGTAACAGCTTGCCACTGCTATCCAGCACATACAGGTGCGGATATCCGGCCGCCTTGGGATATTGCGACAGGAAGGCTTCGTTCTGGTTCACCTTCTTGTCGTAATGCACCTTCAGCACCACGAAATTGGCGTCGCGCAACTGGCGCAGATCGGCTTCCTGTTCAAACTTGGCGTCCAGCAGCTTGCACCAGATGCACCAGTCGCCGCCGACATCGATCAGCACCCGCTTGTTTTCCGCCTTGGCCGCCGCCAGCGCCTGTTTCAGGTCGGCCGCTGGGTCGCGCGCGGGATCAAAGCTGTGCGACCAGATGGGGGCCGCGTCATGCGCCAGGGCGGGTGTGGTGGACAGCAAGGCGAAAGCCAGCGGGGCAGCCAGAACAAGGCGGGACAGGCGCATCATCACATCCTGGTTGAGAGCAACATAAGGCGGAGAGGAGCGATCAACCCTTCAGGCTAACCGTCAGATCGCAGGTGCTGGAGCCCAGGCCCCGGTTGAAGAAACGGATCACCATGCCGCCGGCATCCCGCACCGTCAGCGTTTCCGTCTGTCCTGCCCCCAGCGACAATTGGCGGCCGGTGGCTGCCAGCGTGCTTTCGGAGATGGAATATTCCAGGGTACAGCGCTTATTGCCATCATTTTGGAAGACGACATCGCCCGGCCCCGGAATCTTGAATTCGAAGCTTTTGCCCTTGGCGAAATCCACCTTGCCCTGGCAGGGCGTGTCACGCTGCACCTCGCACCCGAACTCCCCCTGCGGCTGGCTGTTGCGCACCGCCGCCGGCTGGGCCTGGGCGGCAAGGGGAAGCGACAGCAGCGCCACAACAAGGCCGGAAAGCGGCAAAGGACGGATGAAGGGCATGGAAAAAACTCCTGGTCCCGCGATTGATCCCTGAAATAGACCGGCCGGCGCGGGCACGGCAAGGCCCTGTCGTGATTAACACGCGGGGCCCCAGCCCCCTCAGTCTATACGCACCGGGGTAAAATAGTCCGACGGGCGGACAAGTTCATCCTGGGCGGCGATGATCTGCAGTTCCCGCTGCCCGCTCTGCATCGTGCGCCGGAACACGGCATAGATGGCGGAGGCCGCATGGCCCAGGGCGGCAGCGCCATCGCCGCCGCTTTCCAGGAATTTGGCCAGGAACAGGGCCGCCACACAATCCCCCGCGCCATTGGGCAGCGGGTCCAGCGCCAAACGCGGGGTGGAGACCAGATAGGCCCCGTCCGGCCCATCCAGCAGCATTTCAATCCGGTCATCCGGCGCATCCAGCCGGGTCAGGCTGGTCACCATCACCCAACGCGGCCCCAGGGCCCGCGCGGTACGCGTGGCGCTAAGGGCTGAGGCCAGATCGCCCACCTTCAGCCCGGTCAGATATTCCAGCTCAAACTGGTTGGGGGTGATGATGTCGGCCAGGGCCAGCGCCTGATCACGGAAAAATTCCGGAATGCCGGGACGGACGAAGAAGCCCCGCCCGACATCACCCATCACCGGGTCGCAACAATAAATGGCGGCTGGATTACCCTGCTTCACCCGCTTGACCGCCGCCAGCACCACCTCCCCCAGCGCCGCATCACCCAGATAGCCGGTCAGCGCCGCCGCCGCCCCATCCAGGGCGCCGCGAGTCTCGATCCCCCGTAAAACATCGGCGATATGCTCGGGCGGAAAGACCATGCCGGTCCAGGCGCCATAGCCGGTATGGTTGGAAAACTGCACCGTATTGACGGCAATGGCATCAAAGCCCAGCCGTTCCAGGGGGAAAACCGCCGCCCGGTTGCCAACATGGCCAAAGGCGACATGGGACTGAATGGTCAGAATGGTCTTCATCGGGGCATCCGGGGCCGTGGCAGCACCAATCAGCTACGCCCAACCGGCGGCCGGCGGCAATCGGAAATCGCGGGGCGGGGATGTTGGATCGACTGTGCTCCCAATCACTTCCAAATTTATACGTAAGCGCAAGCAATAAGGTCTTATCTTCGTGTTATGCCGTCACATAGTCTTTCGGCAGCCACCCCTTCCCCTGAGTGTCACCCCATGCGCAGCATCAAAGACGCAAAAATTAAAACGCGAGTATTAATCGGTTTTGCCACCGTCCTGGCCTTGATGACCCTGCTGACCGGTATCGGTATGCAGAAAGTGGCACTGATTGATGAGGGGCTGACCCAGATCAACGAGGTGAATGGCGTCAAGCAGCGCTATGCCATCAATTTCCGCGGCAGCGTGCATGACCGCGCCATCGCCTTGCGCGACGTAGTGCTGGTAAAGCCTGACCTGCTGGACACCGTGGTGGCGGATATCCGCCGCCTGGAAGGCTTCTACACCGAAGCAGCTCGCAACATGGATACGCTGTTCGCTCAGAATCCTGATGATGTCCGGCCGGAAGAACGGGCCATCCTGGCCCGGATCAAGCAGATTGAGACCGAGACCCTGCCCCTAATCAACAAGGTAATTGACCTGCGTAAGGCGGGCGACACCGCAACAGCCCAGGAACTGATCCTGACCGATATCCGGCCACGGATGAATGATTGGTTGAAGACCATCAACCAGTTCATTGATTTTCAGGAAAAAGAAAGCAGCCTGATCGGTGCGGAAACCCGCGCCCAGGCCAGCGGCTTCTCCACCTTGATGCTGATCGTTGCCGGTATCTGTCTGCTGATCGGCGGGGCCTTTGCCTGGTGGACCGTGCAGTCCATTCTACCCTTGCGCGCCCTGACCGACTCCATGCTGCGGCTGGCCAATGGCGATCTCAAGACACACATCCCGGTCGCCACGGCACAGAACGAGGTGGGGGAGATCACCGGCGCCGTTGAAGTGTTCAAGCGCAATGCCATAGAGGCCGACCGGCTGCGCCGCGAACGGGCGGAAAATGAGGAACAGGCCCGCAAAGCCCGCAAGGCGGAGATGGAAGCCCTGGCCCAGCGTTTTGAAAACGACGTTCAGGCCGTGGTGACCGCCGTGGGCAGTTCTGCCACCCAGATCGGGCAGGCTGCCGATGCCCTGCGCTCCAACGCCGTCGCCAATCAGAAGCGCATTGACGTCACCCAGCAATCCACCAGCCTTGCCAATGAGGAAGTGGAATCGGTGGCCACCGCCGCCGAGCAGTTGGCCGCCTCCATCCGTGAAATCAGCCGCCAGATCAGCGACAGCGGCGCCCGCACCCGCCGCGCCGCTGAACAGGCCATCCTGACCAATGGCATTGTTGATGGCTTGGCGGAAAAGGCCCAGCGCATCGGGGAGGTGTTGGACCTGATCGCCGAAATTGCCAGCCAGACCAATCTACTGGCGCTCAACGCCACCATTGAGGCGGCGCGCGCCGGAGAGGCTGGGAAGGGCTTTGCCGTCGTGGCGTCGGAGGTGAAGAATCTGGCCGGGCAGACCGAACGTGCCACCGGTGATATTGCCCAGCGCATCGCCGAAATCCGCAACGCCACCGAACAGGCCGTCACCGCCATCAAGGATATCAGCCGCACGGTGGCAGAGGTGGACGAAATCGGCGGCTCCATCGCCGCTGCGGTGGAACAGCAGAATGCCGCCACGGCGGAAATCGCCCGCAGTGCCCAGAACGCCGCAGAGGGCATGACCACCGTGTCTGAAACCGTGGCCGATGTCCGCCAGGGGGCCGTGCAGGCAGGGGAAGCCGCCGCCCAGCTGACCGATGCCTCCGGTCAATTGTCTGAACGGGCCGGCGCACTGGCCACCCAGGTAGACCGTTTCCTGGCATCGGTGCGCAGCGCCTGACGCCACCGCTGCGCGGTTTGGCCTGAAGGGGCGGGATGGACGGCGGCAGCCTGCTTGGCTAGGCTGCGGTCCATCCCGCCCCTTCTGTTTTTCAGGACACGAGAAGATGACCACCCGCCCCCGCCGCTCCGCCCTTTATATGCCCGGTGCCAATCCCCGTGCGCTGGAAAAGGCCCGGACCCTGGGGGCAGACGTATTGCTGCTGGACCTGGAAGATTCGGTGGCCCCTGACGCCAAGGAACTGGCCCGCGCCCAGGTCGTGGCCGCCATTGCCGCCGGCGGTTACGGTCACCGGGAACTGGTGATCCGCAGCAACGGGCTGGACACGCCCTGGGGCCATGCCGATCTGGTGGCCGCCGCCACCAGCGGCGCCGATGCTGTGCTGATCCCCAAGGTGGACAGCGCGGAGGGGGTGCGCATGGCCGACCGCGTGTTGCGTGCGGCCGGCGCACCGGAGAGCCTGCGCCTGTGGGTGATGATGGAAACCCCGCGCGCCATGCTGGCCGCCGCCGACATTGCCGGCGCCTGCCCCCGGCTGGAATGTCTGGTGATGGGCACCTCTGACCTGACCAAGGATCTGGGCGCGCTGAACACGCAAGACCGGCTGCCGATGATCACCGGCCTGGGCCTGACCCTGCTGGCCGCCCGTGCCTTTGGGCTGGCCGTGCTGGATGGGGTGCATGTCGATCTGGAGGATGAGGCCGGTTTTGCCGCCGCCTGCCGCCAGGGCCGCGAACTGGGTTTTGATGGCAAGACCCTGATCCATCCCAAGCAACTGGCTGCCGCCAACAGCGCCTTTGCACCAACGACGGATGAACTGACCCGCGCCCGCCGCATCATCGCCGCCCATGCCGAGGCGGTGGCGGCGGGCAAGGGTGTTACCCTGGTGGATGGCAAGCTGGTGGAAGCCCTGCATGTGGAAACCGCCCGCCGCACCGTCGCCCTGGGCGAGGCGGTGGCGGCGCGCGGCTGACCCGTCAGCCCTGGCGGTAATAACGATAATTGTACAGCGGGGTGAAACCCAGCCGGCGATAGAGTGCAAGCGCCGGCTGGTTACCCACCCCCACCTGCAGATAGGCTTTGGCGGCCCCCTGCCCCGCCGCCTCGGCATAAAGCGCGCGAATCAAGCGGCCGGCATGGCCTCGGCCGCGCGCCTGCGGCTGGGTGGCGATCTTGTAGAGCCCCACCCAGCCCCGGTCGATCACCCCCAGCCCGGCGGCCACCGGCCGCCCGTCGCTCCACAGCGTCAGATAGCGGGTGGGTGCGGCAATGCCGGCCAGGATGGATCGCAGCGCCGGCATCTCCGCCTCCGCGATCGGGACCATGCTGCGATAGGCTGCCAGCCATGCGTCATCAGCATTGTTCTGTATGCGAACCGAGGGATCGGGCACGCAGCCGGCGGGTATTTCCGCTACCATCACATGGCTTTCATCATCGGCCAAATAGCCTTTATCCAGCAAAGCGGCTGTAAAACCGGGGGGGCAAAGCGGGGTTTCCCGGAAGGTCGGCCGCAACCCACGGCGGCGATATTCCCGCTCCACCAGGGGGATAAGATCGTGCGGAATCTCCTGCTGCTGTGCCACGGCATTGGTGGAATTGGCCCTTCCCGTATGGCCCGCGGCGAACCGCAGCACCCACCCGGCATGGTGCAGCTGCTGCGGCGCCGGCCAGGCGGAAAGGCAAAGATCTTCCAGCGATTGTATCCGGCCGATATCCAGTTCCATAATAAGCGGCTTCCCTGACAGACTATTTGCGAACTATTCGCAACTTAAGCAATCATCTTACAATAAAGCTGATCAAACCTGCACCGCATCGCACCAAAATAGGGGGTGGGGAGCGTTGACGCAGGCAAGGCTTCGGCGTAATTGAACCCCCAGCATTTCTTGTGACAATTCCCGCTGCCGGTTTTCGATCCGGCGGGTGTCGTCGCCGGCAGGCGCGGCACGGATGCATCCCGGTTCAGCACCTAAGGACGCCTGAGAGATGACCGATACGCCTGCGGCCAAGCGGCAACGTCCGCTGTCCCCCCACCTTCAGGTCTACCGGCTACCCCTGCCGGCGTTGACCTCCATTACCCACCGCATCACCGGTATCGGCCTGTGCGCCGGCACCTTGCTGCTGGTCTGGTGGCTGGTTGCCGCCGCCGTCGGGCCGGAAGCCTATGCCACGGCAGCAGGCTTCATTGCCTCGCCCATCGGGTTGATCCTGATGTTCGGCTGGTCGGCCGCCCTTTGGTACCATTTCTTTAATGGGCTGCGCCATCTGGCCTGGGATTTCAGCGCCAAGATGCTGTCCCTGCAACAATCCTACAGCAGCGCGAACCTGGTGATCGGCGCCTCCATCGGTGCGACGATCGTGACCTGGGTTCTGGTCTTCGCGCTCTGATCCGGGGGTAAGAGAGATATGGCCAATCCCACCAACAGCTTCCGCACCCCGCTCGGCCGCGCGCGCGGCCTGGGTTCTGCCAAGCTTGGCGCCCAGCACTGGCTGGCCTACCGCATCGCGTCGGCCGGCCTGGCCGTGCTGACCGTGCTGTTCGTCGCCCTGGTCCTGGGTCTGATCGGCGCTTCCTATGAAGAAGTGGTTGCCACCTTCAAGAAGCCCTATCCGGTCATCCTGACCATCCTGTTCCTGGGTGCGACATTCCATCATGCCGCCTACGGTTTGCAGGAAGTCTTCGAGGACTATCTCCATGGCAAGCTGAGCAAGCTGGCGGCCATCGGCCTGACCAAGGCTGCGGCGCTGGTTCTGTTCCTGCTCGCCTCTTTCGCCGTCCTCAAGATCGCTTTCGGAGCCTGATAAAATGGCGACCGCCTACAAGATCATCGATCACGAATATGATGTCGTCGTTGTCGGCGCCGGTGGCGCCGGCCTGCGCGCCACTTTCGGCATGGCCGAAAAGGGCCTGAAGACGGCCTGTATCACAAAGGTGTTCCCCACCCGCTCCCACACCGTGGCGGCACAGGGCGGCATCTCGGCAGCGCTGGGCAATATGGGCCCGGATGACTGGCGCTACCACATGTACGACACCGTGAAGGGGTCGGACTGGTTGGGCGACCAGGACGCCATTGAATATATGGTGCGCGAGGCCATCCCCGCCATCATCGAGCTGGAACACCAGGGCGTTCCTTTCAGCCGCACGGCGGAAGGCAAGATCTATCAGCGCGCCTTCGGTGGCATGACCACCGAATATGGCAAGGGCCAGGCCTACCGCACCTGCGCCGCCGCTGACCGTACCGGCCACGCCATGCTGCATACGCTGTATCAGCAGAGCCTGCGCCACAATGCCGAATTCTTCGTCGAATATTTCGCCCTCGACCTGATCATGGACGAGGAAGGCGCCTGCCGGGGCGTGCTGGCCTGGAACCTGGACGATGGCACCATCCATCGCTTCCGTGGCCACCAGACCGTGCTGGCCACCGGCGGCTATGGCCGCGCCTATTTCTCCGCCACGTCGGCCCATACCTGCACCGGTGACGGCGGCGGCATGGTGCTGCGCGCCGGCCTGCCCTTGCAGGACATGGAATTCGTGCAGTTCCACCCGACCGGCATCTACGGCTCCGGCTGTCTGATCACCGAGGGTGCGCGCGGTGAAGGCGGCTATCTGACCAATTCCGAGGGTGAGCGCTTCATGGAGCGCTATGCCCCCTCGGCCAAGGATCTTGCCAGCCGCGACGTGGTCAGCCGCTCCATGACCATCGAAATCCGCGAAGGCCGTGGCGTGGGTGAGCATAAGGACCACATCCACCTGCATCTGGAACATCTGGCCCCGGAAGTCATCCATGCCCGCCTGCCGGGCATCGCCGAAAGCGCCCGCATCTTCGCCGGCGTGGATGTGACCAAGGAACCGATCCCGGTGCTGCCGACCGTGCATTACAACATGGGCGGCATCCCCACCAATTATCATGGTCAGGTGATCCGCCCGACCGCCGACAACCCGGACCAGATCGTACCGGGCCTGATGGCGATCGGTGAGGCTGCCTGCGTGTCCGTGCATGGGGCCAACCGTCTGGGCTCCAACTCCCTGCTCGATCTGGTAGTGTTTGGGCGTGCGGCGGCCATCAAGGCCAACGAAATCGTCGAGAAGGGTGCCCCGCACAAGACCCTGCCCAAGGATAATGCCGACAAGGCGCTGTCCCGTCTGGACAAGGCCCGATATGCCAAGGGCGGCACCCGTGTTGCCCATCTGCGCTTGGAAATGCAGAAGATCATGCAGAATAACTGCGCCGTCTTCCGCACCGGCGAGGTGCTGGATGAAGGCGTGGAGAAGATGAAGGCCGTGTGGGCCAAGCGCCCGGACGTGGCCGTCAGCGACAATTCACTGATCTGGAACAGCGATCTGGTGGAAGCGCTGGAACTGGACAATCTGATGTACCAGGCCGTCGCCACCATCAATTCCGGCGCCAACCGCACCGAATCCCGTGGCGCCCATGCCCGCGAGGATTACAGCGAGCGTGACGACGTCAACTGGATGAAGCACACGACCGTCTGGGTGGATGAGACGGGTAAGCCGACCATCGGCGACCGCCCCGTGCACCTCTACACTTTGACCAACGAGGTTGAGGTGTTCCCGCCGAAGAAGCGCGTGTACTGATCCCGCGACGTTTGAGAAGGCCTTCGACCCATGGCTGAATTTTCCCTCCCCGCCAATTCCAAGGTCAAGCCCGGCAAGACGATTCGCTCTGCCGGCCCTGACGCCAAGCGCACGCGCAAGTTCCGTATCTATCGCTACGATCCGGACTCGGGTGAGAACCCGCGTGAGGACACGTATGAGATCGATCTGGACAAGTGCGGTCCGATGATCCTGGACGCGCTGATCCACATCAAGAACGATGTGGACAGCACGCTGACCTTCCGTCGCTCCTGCCGTGAGGGCATTTGCGGTTCCTGCGCCATGAATATTGACGGGCGCAACACGCTGGCCTGTCTGAAGGCGATCGGCGATGTGAAGGGCGACGTCAAGATCTACCCGCTGCCGCATCAGCCGGTGGTGAAGGATCTGGTGCCGGACCTGAACCAGAACTATGCCCAGCTCGCTTCCATCAAGCCCTGGCTGCAGACGCAATCGACGGCCCCCTCGCGCGAACGGCTGCAAAGCCCGGAAGAGCGGGAGAAGCTGGATGGTCTGTATGAATGCATCCTGTGCTTCTGCTGCACCACCTCCTGCCCCAGCTATTGGTGGAATGGCGACCGTTACCTGGGCCCGGCGGTTCTGCTGCAGGCCTATCGCTTCATCGCCGACAGCCGCGATGAAATGACCGGTGAGCGTCTGGATGCGCTGGAAGACCCGTTCCGTCTCTATCGCTGCCACACGATCATGAACTGCACCCAGACCTGCCCCAAGGGTCTGAACCCGGCCAAGGCCATCGCCGAAATCAAGAAGATGATGGCCGAACGCGCCGCGTAAGCGGGGCATCGGTTGATGTGACAGAAAAGGCCGCCGGATCGCTCCGGCGGCTTTTTTTCATGTGAATGAGGCTTACTCCGGTACCACCTGGGTCAGTGCGCCGCCATCCACCGTGCAGCGCAGGGAACGGCGCTGTGGTGGTTCGAAATTATCTTTGCGCAGTGCCAGGGTGAAACGCTGCACCACGATCTGGGTGCTGCCGCTGCTGCTGAGTTCCGGCAAATCATAGGCGACGCGATAACGGTCGCCATAGGTGCGCTCCACCTCCCGCCGGCACTGGTCGGTGGCCGTGCGGGGATAGGCATAGCGCCCCGGCTCCACGCCATCGTCATTGACATTGATAGAGCAGGCTGACAACAGCCCCGCCCCCGTGATGACGATCGCCCCCAGCAGAAGGCCGCGCGACATGCTTACCATAAGAACCCCCGGTTTAAACTGACCAGGGGAAGATGCGACGGCGCAGAATGGAACGGCAATGGCCGTAACCGCGCCGTAACCTTTTGTTCTAATGGCGCAATGCAGGGCCTTCCCGGTAACCGGATTGTATCAGCCGGCCTTGTCGCCCTTCTCCTCCGCCGGCGGGTTCAACTGATGCTTCATGATCACCGGCACCTGCAACATGCTGAACAGGATCGAAATCGGCATGATGCCGAATACCTTGAAATTGACCCAGGTATCGGTATCGAAGCTGCGCCAGACAATCTCATTCGCCACGGCCAGGAACAGGAAGAACCAGGCCCAGCGGATGGTCAGGATACGCCACCCCTCTTCTTTCAGCTCCAGCGCCGCACCCAGCACCACCTTCAACAGGTTGCGCTTCAGGAACAGGCCGACGAACAGGGTGCAGGAGAGCAGCAGATTGACCACGGTGGGTTTGATCTTGATGAACAGATCATTGTCCAACCATAGGGTCAGCCCACCAAAAACCAGCACGAAGACACAGCCGACCAGCGGCATCACCGGCAGCCTGCGTTCCAGCAGCCAGTTGACGATCAGTGCCACCGTGATGGCAGCCATGAAAACGCCAGTGCCGACCATCAGGCCGGCCTTGGCGTTGAACAGGAAGAACAGGCCCAGCGGCCCGGCTTCCAGCAAAAGGCGAAGCAACGGGTTCATGGGGCCATGCATTTACAGGCTGCTGCGACAGCTTGCCAGCCTGCTCTTATCACGATGCGGAGAAAGTTCGCTTTCCCCCGGCGCGCAGGCGGGTTAAATGCGGGGTATCCCAATGACCCCAGCGGGGGAGACAGCGCATGATCCGCGCCTACCGCACGATCGACGGCCGCAATGAAGCAATGGATGGAATGCCATCCACCGAGATATTGCGCCATGCCTGCTGGGTTGACCTGAACGCGCCCGGCCCGGCCGAGCGTCAGCTGGTGGAACAGACCTTCGGCATGGAACTGCCGACGCGGGAGGAAATGCGGGAGATCGAGCTGTCCAGCCGGGTCTATCGCGACGAAGGCGGCGCCTTCATGACCGCCACCGTACTCTGCCGCGCCGATGCGCCGGTGCCGGAGACGATGGACATCACCTTCGTGCTGACCGGCAATACGCTGATCACCCTGCGCTTTGACGATCCCAAGCCCTTTTACGGCTTTCACCACCAGATCAGCCGACAAGGGCTGAAGCTGGAAAACGGCCCCTCCACCCTGCTCTATCTGCTGGATGCCATTCTGGACCGGATCGCTGACGTGCTGGAAGGCGCGGGGCGGGATGTCAATGCCGTGGCACGGGAACTGCTGATCGAGGGGCACCAGGGTGCCTTGGGATCGGACATGCAGCACCAGCTGCTGAAACGGATCGCCCGCGCCCATGACCTGACCGCCAAGGCGCGGGAAAGTCTGGTGACGCTGACCCGCATCATCGCCTTTGGCGGCACGGTGAAGGAAATCGCCGCCGACAAGGGATTGCGCGCCCGGCTGAAGACATTGGGCCAGGATGCCCAATCGCTGGCCGATTATACGGCCTTCCTGTCCAGCAATATCGCCTTTCAGCTGGATGCACTGCTGGGGGTGGTGGGCATCGAACAGAATAATATCGTCAAGATTTTCTCTGTGGCCGCTGTGGTCTTCCTGCCGCCGACGCTGGTGGCCAGCATCTATGGCATGAATTTCCACAGTATGCCGGAACTGGACTGGCCCTATGGCTATCCGCTGGCCCTGATGCTGATGGTGGTCTCCGTCATCGTCCCCTATCTCTTCTTCAAAAGCAGAGGCTGGCTGTAGGCCCTGCCCCTCTGGCACTGCTTCCTTCAGCGCGCCGGACAGCTGTCCAGAGGGTGTATAAGCGCTGCCATTCGTCCGACCCGCAGTGCAACGGCTAGGCCGATCGGGCGATGGCACAAGTGGAATGGAAATCCCCGCGTAAAGCCGCAAAATGTCCCCGATTTTCAAATGGCCCGAGCCCTTGGCTTGCCGGCCCCTTCTGGGACGCCATCATGGACGCGCATTCCCGTCAGCTCCTCTATCACCTGCCCTATCTGCGCCGATACGCAAGGGCACTGACCGCCGACGCGGTGCGGGGGGACGATCTGGTGGCGGAGGCGCTGCCCATCGCGCTTGCCGATCCCGGCACTTTTGGCCTGGAAACACCCAGTCGGCTGAAACTCTACGGCCTGTTGAACGGGCTCTGCGATGCCGATGCGCCACAGCCCGCCGACCTTGGCGGGCGCCATCCGATGGAAATGGCCCTGGCCGGCCTGCCAGAGCTGGAACGCCGGCTGTTCCTGCTGGTCAGCCTGGAAGAACTGACCGTATCAGAGGCCGGCAGCGTGCTGGGCCTGGATATGGCCGGTGCGGAAGCGGCCATGACCCGCGCCCAGACAGGCCTGGGCAGTGCGCTGACCGCCCGCATCATGATCGTGGAAGATGATGCCATCATCGCCTTCGATCTGGAGGAGACGGTGCAGCGCATGGGCCATATTGTCTGCGGCACCGCTGCCAATACCCAGATGGCCCTGACCACGGCAGCCGAACAGCAGCCGACCCTGGCGCTGATGGATCTACGGCTGGCCGGTGGAGATAGCGGCATCACCACCGCCCAGATTCTGCGACGCCAGAGCGCCCTGCCCATCATCTTTGTCACCGCGTTTGGGGATGAGCTGAGTCGGCGGGGGCTGGACCATCTGGGACCGGTGATCCGCAAGCCGTTCAGCCGAAACGACATCGAACGCGCCATCACCCAGGCCGTTTTCACCCCCAGCGGGGAGTTCCGCAGCAACACCCTGACCAAGGCAGCGGCAAAATCCCCCTGATCACCTGCCGCCTGTTGAGGCGGTGCAACAGAAAGGACCGACAAGGGGATGATGAACAGGTTTCTGTTGCGCAACGATTCCGAGGGGTCCAAAGATAGGCCCAGGTGGAAGGCTCGCGCAGGCGCGGGCCGGATGATGGTCTGATCGATGAATCGTCGGGATTTGCTTCGTTTTGCCCTGGCTGTGCCGGCCCTTGCCCCGTTCATCTCCGTGACCGTGCGGGCGGGTGCGGCGTCGCCGCAGGATGGTACGCGCGCACCGGGAAAGCGGCCGCGGGGGCCGCGCCTGTTGATGATCGATCCCGGTCATGGCGGCCGCGATCCCGGCGCCGTCGGGGTGCATGGCACCTACGAAAAGGATGTGGTGCTGGACATCGCCAAAGAGGTCACCCGGCTAGTGGGGCGCAATGGCGGCATCAATGTCAAGCTGACCCGCGAGGATGATAGTTTCATCGACCTGCGGGAGCGGATGGAGCTGGGGCGCCGCGCTGGGGCCGACCTGTTCCTGTCCATCCATGCCGACAGCGCCCCCAACCGCAAGGCGCGGGGGCTTTCCGCCTATACCCTGTCGGAGAAGGCCAGCGATGATTTCGCCGCCGCCATCGCCAAGCAGGAGAATTTTGCCGGTGGCCTGGGGGTGGATGTGGGCGATCTGGACAAGAATGTCGCCGCCATCTTGGTCGATCTCGCCGCCCGTCACACGCGCACGGCCGCACTTCACGCCAAGCAAACCATCGTCACCGGTGCCGGCAAGGATATCCAGCTGCTGGATAATCCCATGCGGGCGGCGAATTTCGCCGTGCTGAAGGCACCGGACGTGCCATCCCTGCTGATCGAGACGGGTTTTCTGTCCAATGCCCAGGATGAAAAATTGCTGCGTGACCCGGCGGCGCGCAAACGCATCGCCGGCATCCTGGCGCGGGAGCTGACGAGGGTGATGACAGCCTCACCCTTTGCCTGAACCGGGTACGGCAGGACCGGATGTTCCGGCCTGCAGCCCGCGAATGACCATATTTCACCCGTAAGATGCCGACCGTGACTGACAGAAACACACGCAACGGCCGGCAGGAGGCAGAAACGATGTTGATCGGGCGCCTGATGGCGCAGATGGGCGGAAAGGTGGCAGACACCACCGCCCCTTCCCTTTCCCGGCGGTTTTCCCGCACCCTGGCGCTGGCGGGTCTGGCGGCGACACTGGCGCTGGCCGGCTGTGCCTCCGGCGGTGGCGGTTCCGGCAAGACCGGCCCGGCCGACCCGGTGCTGGCCCATGCGGTGGAGGCCCAATGGGCCACCGTCAACGGCCTGAATGACCGGCTGGATGTGACGGTGCGCGATGGCCGCGCCCTGCTGACCGGCCGTGCCGCCACCGCCGATGAGCGGGTGGAGGCGGTGCGCCTGGCCTGGCAGGTCAATGGCGTGAAGGAAGTGATCAACGAGATCGGCATTGGTGACGAGTCGAGCCTGTCCGACAAGGCGACCGACGCCTGGATCACGGCGCAGCTTCGTACCAAGCTGCTGACCGACAGCGACATCACATCGGGTAATTACACGATCGAAACGATCAATCAGACCATTCACCTGATGGGCCGCGCGCGCTCGCAGGTAGAGTTGGACCGTGTGCGTGACTATGCCCGTAATATCGCTCGGGTCCGCCAGGTGGTGAGCCATGTCGTTGTGCCTTACTGAAAGCTGGGCATTGCCGGCCCTGCGGCCGGTGACGGGCCGGGGCGGTATGCTTGCCGTCTGGTCGGCGGTGCGCGCGCCTTTCTGGCTGGTGGCGCTGGCCCTGCTGTCGCTGCTGCTGCTGCTGGCCCCGGCAGCGCGGGCGCAGGCCGACCAGAACGCGGTGGCCAACCGCCAGTTCGTGCTGGCGATGCAGGCCATTCAGCGCGCCGACCAGACCTATAATGCCGATGAACAGACCAAGCTGCTGCTGGAGGCGGATCGGCTGCTGACCGATATCATCACCCGCCTGCCGGAAAGCGCGCTGGCGGTGCAGTTGGTCACCAACCAGTTCATCGGTGATTTCGATTATGCCCAGTTCAAGACCAAGCTGCGCAGCCTGGTCTGCAGCGATCCGAAATCCAGCCGTTGCCTGCTGCACCGGATTGAGGGGTTGATTCCGCCGGTGGAATATCCCATCGCCACCCCGCGCTGGGACTGGCTGTCCTTCGCGGTGGCGAATTACCACATTGGCGACAAGGAACGGGTGCGCCCCATCGTGGCCCCCTTTCTCCAGGCCATGCGCAATGGCAGTGCCTCTAGCGATATCAGCCAGGATCTGTTTGTTGGCCGCACCCTGGCTTTGACGGGGGAAATCGACCTCGCCCTGCAGATCACGCGCGGCTTCGCCGATTGCTCCACCCGCATCTATAACCTGTCCGACATTGTGGAATCGCTGGTCTGGCAGGGCAATATGGGCACTGCCACCCAGGTGGCGGAAGAGGCGGTGGAGTTCGCCCGTACCCAGGGTTGCGCCTGGGAACTGGGGCTGGTCGCCCAATCCCTGTTGCGGGTGGGGCTGGAGGCGCGGGCGCGCACCCTGTTCCTGAACACGGTGGAAGAACAGTTCAGCCGTTTCAAGGATAAGCGGGGCAATTGCTGCCCGCCGGAACTGGCCGTGGCCGCCGGCGATCTGGGCGATGCCAATCTGGCCCTGGGCCTGTTGCGCACCGTGCAGGAAGAAAGCCCCTGGGTGATTCCGCAGGTGCTGGGCAAGCTGGAGGCGCGGGGCGAAAAGGCCCTGACCCTGACCTATGCCGACCAGTTGCAGGATATGGACCTGAAGGCGGAAACCTATGTCGAGCTGATCGGCGGTGCGCTGCGCGCCAAGGATCGCAGCCAGGCCGATCTGTTGTCGGCCCGGCTGGACAAGGTGGTTAATGATATGCGCAGCCCCGTGGTGCTGGTGCAACGCGCGCGGGCCGATAAGCTGATGTACAGCGATCAACGCTGGCGCGGCAGTTTCCAGACCGCGCTGAGCGAGGCGGAACGCGGGGCCGGGCAGCGGCGCGACTTGGCCGTGCCCTTCCTGGCCGCCCTGGTGCAGATCGAAACCGGCCGCCCGATGCTGGAATAGCAGCGCCGACATCCCGTCCGGGTTTCGCGACGGGATGTAGGATCACAAGGCGCGGGCCGGGTCTTCCACCCGATGCAGACGCCCCATCGCCGCCAGCGCCACCCGCAGAGTCAAGGCCTTGCGGCGGGCGGCCGGCAGGGGGCGGGCCACGGCAGGCCGCACGATTTCTGCCCCGAAGGCATCGGCAACGATCAAGCCGCATTCAGCCGGGATGAGTTCCTGCGGAAAACCCGGTGCAACCGCGAAATAGAAATAATCGCAGAATTCCAGATAATCCTGCCATTTCTGATCGGTCTTGAAGTCCGTCGGGCTGCTTTTCACCTCGACGATACTGACCTCCCCCTTCTCCGACAGGCACAGCAGATCGGCCCGGCGGCCATTGGCCAGGCAAAATTCCACCATGCCCTGGATACCGTGATCGGCCAGGTAACGGCGCACACCCCGGGTAATCGCCGCCGCCGGGTCAGAGGCGGGGCGGGGCAATGTGGGCGTCACCAGGGCCGCGGCACCTGTCGGGATGTTCATGGGTGTGGCATTCATGGGTACATACCATGAACATATTTCACCCATGACGCAAGGGCCCTGCTGATCCCAATAGCGGAACCACCGGGATCAGCAGGGGAAACCCGATCAGGCGCGAACGGTGAGGATAGACTGGCCGACAATGCTGGAGGGGCGAACATTGGGCCGCAGGCCCGCCTGTTCCAACCGGTAACGGACCCCTTCCACCACGTCCGTCGGACGGGTCAGGCTGACACGCGGCTCCCGATGACCCAGGGCCCGGCAGCGGGCCACAGCAGTCAGGATTTGTTCCGCCAGCGCATCGGCCCCGTAATGCGGGGATTGTTGCGGCGGCGGTAGAGCCGTGGAAAAGTTTTTTTCGAGAATATCGGTGGAGAGAACGGCCGCCACCATGCCTGTCGCCGGATTGGGGGCTCCGGTAGCCACTGCGGGATACATGCAAGGTCCCTGGGTTCGAAATAGCCAACGACTTCGCCGTCAGCAAAACGAATATAGGGGCAGACCTTGTTAAAATAGTGTCAATTAACCATTGCATATTTGCGCATCAAAAATGCGCCTAGAGCATGGGCAAACTGCTTGCTGCTCAGACATCCAAAGATCGGTTTTACCACCCGATTCCCCTGTCCCCGAACCGATGTTTCGGGCACCTCCCGTGCCGGCAAGGGCTTCAAAGGCGTCCAAATGGCTGTGACATTACGCCTGCGATATAAAGTTTGGGGCGGAAATGCCCCGCAACGTTATTGAACGATTAAACCATTCCCGGCTACGCTCAGGATGACAAAGGGGGCGGCCTGTGCCTCTCCAGCGAACCGGTATTTTATAAGGTGACGCGCGTGGAACTGGTGCGGTGGTGGCGGCAGCCAAAGTCGATCCCGATGGTCCTTTTGTCTGTACTGCTGGCAGGATCGGCCCTGGCGCAAACGGCGCCCAGCCCCGTCGAAAACACCATGGCCCGTTATCTGACCGGCCGCGTGGCCCAGAATGCCGGCGATTGGGCGGCGGCGGCGCGCAATCTGGGAACCGTGCTGCGCGACGATCCGGAAAATGCCGGCCTGCTGCGCCGGACCTTCCTGCTTAATCTGGGTGAAGGCAATTATACGGAGGCCGTCGCACTGGCACGCCGCGCCCGGGAACAGGAAAGCCAGAGCTATATTGCCAGCCTGATGGTCATTGCCGATGATCTGAAACAGGGCAAGGCGGCCGATGCCGCCGCCCGGCTGGAGACGCTGCCTTCTGACGGGCTCTCACAATTCGTCACCCCGTTGCTGGGTGCCTGGGTCGATGTGGCCAGGGGCGACAAGGAAGCGGGGCTGAAACGGCTGCGCGCCCTGAATGCCAATGATGGCTTTGCCATCATGCAGCAGCTGCAAATCGCCCTGATCGAGGATTTACGCGACAATCGGGAAGCCGCCGCCCTGCATTATACGGCCGCGACGGAGCGCGGAGCGCCGTTGCGCCTGACCATGCTGATTGGCAATTTCCATGAAAGAGCCGGCAACAAGGAAGCGGCACGCCGCATCTATCAGCGTTACCAACGGGAAAATCCCGGCACACTAGCGGTGGATGAGGCGCTGGCCCGGTTGGACAAGGGGGCGCCGGCCCCTGCCCGGCTGGTAGCCAACGCCAGCGATGGGCTGGGGGAGGCGCTGTTTGAAATGTCGGCCGCCCTCTACCAGGAAAACGCCCAGGAAATGGCCCTGCTCTATGGCCGCCTGTCCCTGTTCCTGGACCCAGGCCAGCCTTTGATGCGACTGACCCTGGGCGATACGCTGGCCGCGCGGCAGCGTTATGCTGACGCATTGACGGAATTCGCCGCTGTAAAGGGTTCCAGCGGTCTGACCTGGGCATCCCGCCTGCGTCAGGCCGAAATGCTACGCCAGTTGGGCCGCCGGGATGAAGCTATCAAGCTGCTGACCGCCATGGCGGCGGAGAAGCCGACGCGGGTGGATGCGCTGCTGCAACTGGGCGACATGCATCGCATGGCGCGCGAACCGAAGCCGGCGCTCACTGCCTATGAACAGGCGGTATCCCGCATCGCCAAACCCGCCGCCGCTGACTGGGCGGTTTTCTATGCCAGGGGCATGGTGTTGGATACGCTGGGGGACTGGAAGCGGGCGGAAACGGATCTGAAAACCGCCCTCAGCCTCAGCCCGGAACAGGCCAGCGTGTTGAATTATCTGGGCTATTCCTATATCGACCGCGGCATCGCCATGGATGAGGGACGGGGGCTGATCGAAAAGGCCCTGGCGCTGCGCCCGCATGACGGCTTCATCATGGATAGTTTGGGGTGGGCCAAGTTCAAACAGGGTGACTTCCACGGCGCCGTGGAACTGCTGGAACAGGCCGTTGAGCTGGAGCCGATGGACCCGTCGATCAGCGATCATCTGGGCGATGTCTATTGGGCGCTGGGCCGCAAGCAGGAAGCCCGGTTCCAATGGACCCGCGCCGCGCAGCAGGCCGATAATGAGGGGCTGCGCAAATCCGCCCAGATCAAGCTGAAGGACGGGCTCGCCACGCCGATTACGGCTGCCGCACCGAACTGATTTCAGTCAGGACAGGGCCGGAAGGGATTGGGGTGGACACCGCATTGCCCCCTCCCGGCCCTGTCACCCCAGCCCGGATGGGCCGGACCGGGGATGTCGGTCAGCGACGATAGGGCTCGTCATAGCCGAAAGCACGGGCGTAGCGGTCATAGCGGGCCACCGGACGGTTGCTCAACACCAGGGCCGCCACGAAATAGGCGATCAGTGTCGGGCCGGTCAGGAAGATCAGGCCCAGGATGGCGATCAGCCGCACCGCCCAGCTTTTCAGTCCCAGCCAGTCGGACAGGCCGGCGCAGACGCCGCAGACCATGCCATTCGCGCTGTTCTTATAGAGCTTGCTGCTGCGGATATTATGCGCATAGCGGTCAAAGCGGTTCACGTTGCTCTCCATCTCTCGGCGTCAAATCTTTAAGGAAAGGCGGGATCAGGCGCGGTCAGCGCGTTCCGCCAGACGTTTCTTCAGGGCGGCCAGTTCCTCATCCACCTTGCCCTGGCTTTCCAGGGCAGCGATTTCGGCGGAGAGGTCGCGGGGGCGCCCCTGGCTCAGCGTTTCGCCCTTGGCCTCAACCCAGTCGATCTCCCGATCGATCTCGGCACAGCGGGCCATGGCCTCATCCAGCCTTCCGTCATACAGGGTGGTGCGGGCCCGCAGCCGATCGACAGCGCCGCGATAGCGGGCGGCCAGGGTGCGGCGGCGGGCATGGGCCTCGGCCAGCTTCCCCTCCAACTGCCGCGCATCCTCGGTCATGCGGGCAATGGCATCGGTCAGTGCCTGCAACTCAGCCTCGGCCGGGGCGGCGGCGCGGCGGATTTCCTCCCGCGCGGCCAGGGCCGCCCTGGCCAGATCTTCCCGCCCGTGGGTCAAGGCGGTTTCGGCCTTGCGCTCCCATTCCAGCATCTCGAACTCGGCCGCCCGCCAGCTTTCCGACAGGCCCTTGCGCTCGGCAATCATGCGGACGGTGCCGCAGCGCAGCTCGGACAATGTGTCCTCCATCTCCCGGATCGCCTGGTTCAACGCGATCTCCGGGTCTTCCGCCCGATCCAGCAGGCTGGACAGGTTGGCATTGATCACATCGCCGATACGGTCGATCAGGCCCATGATGGGGGCTCCTTCAGGCGGGAAAACGGGGTGCTGGCAGGGGCGTTGATCAGAGCAGGCTGTTAATGATCAGCATCACCACCAGGGCGATGGTCATGACAGGCACCATTTCAATCAGCGCCTGACGGTCGGCCTTGTCATTGGCCTGGGTGAAGCGGCGGGAAGCGGTCATCGTGGTCATGGTCGGTGTCCTTCATCTGGATTTCGTTGGCCGTATTGGCCATGCCAGCTTAAAAGCAACCGCCGTGCCAAGTTTGAAAATGGCGGAATTCCGCCATTTCTCTGACAGCCCCTTGGTACCAGATAGCGAAAAACACCACCAGATCGCAAAATATTCTATTCACGATGGTGAAATTCACCACCACGCCAGAATGCGCTGAAATTTTCCCGTCGCGGCCAGGTTCTGGCCGATTGACCGGGGCCCCGGAACCGGCTAGGCAAAGCCCTACGATGGCTGTCTATACAGAAATATCCGATGAGGATGTGCGCACGTTCGTTGCCCAGTATGATTTGGGCGATGTGATTTCGTGCAAGGGCATCGCCGAAGGGGTGGAGAATTCCAACTTCCTTCTGGTGACTGATCGCGGCCCTTTCATCCTGACCTTGTATGAAAAGCGGGTGAACCCGGCCGATCTGCCCTTTTTCCTGGGCTTGATGGACCATCTGGCCGCGCGCGGCCTGTCCTGCCCGCAGCCGGTGGCCGGGCGTGATGGGGTGGCCCTGCGGGATTTGTGCAGCCGCCCGGCGGTGATTGTCACCTTCCTGGCCGGCATGTGGCCGCGCCGTATCCAGCCCGAACATTGCGCCCAGCTGGGCGAGGGCATGGCCCGCCTGCATCTGGCCGGTGATGGCTTTGGCCTGACGCGCCGCAACGCCCTGTCGGTGGATGGTTGGCGCCCGCTGTTCGAGGCCAGCCGCGCCCGCGCGGATGAGGTGAAGCCCGGTCTGGCCGATATTCTGGCCACCGAACTGGACATGCTGGAGGCCAGCTGGCCGCGTGACGGGCTGCCCGCCGGCATCATCCATGCCGATCTGTTCCCCGATAATGTGTTCTTCAAGGATAGGGCGCTGTCGGGCCTGATCGATTTCTATTTCGCCTGCAATGACCTGCTGGCCTATGACGTGGCCATTTGCCTGAATGCTTGGTGCTTTGAGGCCGACGGCGCCTTCAACGTTACCAAGGCCCGGCTGCTACTGGATGGCTATACTAAGGTACGCCCACTGACCACGGCGGAGCGTGACGCCCTGCCGCTGCTGGCGCGCGGCAGCGCCATGCGCTTCCTGCTGACCCGGCTTTATGACTGGCTGAACACCCCAGCCGGCGCGCTGGTAAAGCGCAAAGACCCGCTGGAATATCTGCACAAGCTGCGCTTCCACCAGCAAATCCGGACGCTGAACGATTATGGCCTCTGAGCCGGCAACGGAAAGCGAGTCGGAAGAGGATGTCGTGGACATTTTCACCGACGGCGCCTGCAGCGGCAATCCCGGTCCCGGCGGCTGGGGGGCAATCTTGCGCTGGCGGGGCGTGGAAAAGGAACTGAAGGGCGGGGAGCCCGATACCACCAACAACCGGATGGAATTGATGGCCGCGATCAGCGGTCTGGAGGCGTTGAAGCGCCCCCTGCCCATTCGGCTGCATACGGACAGCCAATATGTGAAGAACGGCATCACCACCTGGATTCACGGCTGGAAGCGCAATGGCTGGCGCACGGCAGCCAAGGATCCGGTGAAGAATGCCGATCTGTGGCAAAGGCTGGATGCCGCCGTTGCCCGCCATCAGGTGGAATTCCACTGGGTCAAAGGCCATGCCGGCCATCCGGAAAATGAACGCGCCGACCAGTTGGCGCGTGATGGCCTGCGCGAAGCGCGCGAGAAAACCTAGCCCACCATTAGAAGTGGAATTGCGCCCTTATGGCGAATTGATGTAAAGTGTGAGCAATTCCATCCTTAACAGCGGCGGCGAAGAGTGAACCGTTTTTTGAACGGGTTAGATAATCTATCGTATCGTCTCCGACGTCGCTGCTTTGTCATCAAGGGGCGGTCATACAATGCCTGCGTTTCGGAAGAATGTTGGCAGGCGTTGGAAGATATATGCAGCTATGAAGGTATTTCATTACAACAACTTGTCGAACAGGTCTTGAGCCAGGGGGGGCAGCGCAGCCTTTCCGTTGAGCTGGATTTATTTGCACTCGCTTATTTTCAGGCAGCCTGCGAGCCCACCAGCCTGCATAAAATGGTACCGGCGAATTTATTGCCCTGTTAGGCGAGCAGGCTGTTAAAACAGCGTCAATTGATCCCTTCAGCATCTGACGCGCCATGACAGCCCCACAAGCGACCGCCCTGCGCCTGATCGCCATCGACGATCTGACCCTGGATCAGGCCCGCCAGGACCATGAAGCCCTGGTGACGGAAATCCGCCACCACCGGGAACTTTACTATACAAAGGACGCCCCCGCCCTGTCGGATGCCGACTATGACCGGCTGGAACAGCGGTTGGGCCTGCTGGAAGCGCGCTTCCCGGAACTGATGACGGCCGACAGCCCGACCCAGACCGTGGGTGCCGCCCCCGGCGGCGGCTTTGGCAAGGTGAAGCACAAGGTGGCGATGCTCAGCCTCGCCAATGCGTTCGAGGATGAGGATGTGACTGATTTTGTCGGCCGCATCCGCCGCTTCCTCAATCTGGCCGATGATGCGCCGGTTCGCTTTGTTGCAGAGCCCAAGATCGACGGGCTGTCGCTGTCCCTGCGGTACGAACAGGGGCGGCTGGTGCAGGCCGCCACGCGCGGCGACGGGGCGGAGGGGGAAGACGTTACCGCCAATGTCCGCACCATCCAGGATATCCCCCACCAGCTGCGCGGCGATGCGCCGGCGGTGGTGGAAGTGCGGGGCGAGGTCTATATGACCCGCGCCGAGTTCCTGGAACTGAACAGCACCCAGGCGGAAAAGGGGGAGAAGATTTTCGCCAACCCGCGCAATGCCGCCGCCGGCAGCCTGCGCCAGCTGGATGCGAAAATCACTGCCACCCGGCCCTTGCGCTTTTTCGCCTATGCCTGGGGCGAATTGTCGGAACCGCTGGGCAAGACCCAGTGGGAAAGCCGGCAGCGGCTGGCGGCGTTCGGCTTTACCCTGTCCACGCCGTCGCGCTGCTGCACCGATGCGGGCGAATTGCTGGATTATTACCGGGAGATCGGCACCCAGCGCCCCACGCTGCCGTTTGATATCGATGGGGTCGTCTATAAGGTCGATGATCTGGCGCTGCAGGAACGGCTGGGCTTCATCTCCCGCTCCCCGCGCTGGGCGACGGCGCATAAATACCCGGCCGAACAGGCCATGACCCGGCTGAAGGAGATCACCATCCAGGTCGGCCGCACCGGGGCGCTGACCCCGGTGGCGGAGCTGGAGCCGGTCAATGTCGGCGGCGTGGTGGTCAGCCGTGCCACCCTGCATAACAAGGATGAGATCGAGCGCAAGGATGTCCGCGTTGGCGATATGGTGATCGTCCAGCGCGCCGGCGATGTGATACCGCAGATCGTGGGTTTTGTGCCCGATAAACGCCCGGAAGACGCCCTGCCCTTCGCCTTCCCCGACCATTGCCCCGAATGCGGATCGCTGGCCGTGCGGGAGGAAGGGGAGGTTGTCACCCGCTGTACCGGCGGCTTGATCTGCCCGGCGCAGGCGGTGGAACGGCTGCGCCATTTCGTCTCCCGCAACGCCTTCGATATTGAAGGCTTGGGCATTGAACGTATCCAGCTGTTCTTTGAACAGGGCCGCATCCGCCAGCCGGCCGACATTTTCACCCTGGAAGCCAAGGAGGCCACGCGGCTGGACAAGCTGGTCAGCATGACCGGCTTTGGCAAGAAGTCGGTGGAAAAGCTGTTTCAGGCCATCGAGGCGCGGCGCAGCATCGCCCTGGACCGTTTCATCTTCGCGCTCGGCATTCGCCAGATCGGAGAGGCGACGGCCAAGCTGCTGGCCCGTTCTTACCGCACCGTGGAGAACTGGCAGGCCCGCATGGTGCAGGCCGCATCCGAACGGGCGGAGAAGCGGGAGGAGAAGAAGGCCGAACTGGTGGGGGAGGCCTATGCGGAGCTGTGCGCGATTGAACAGATCGGCATGAGTGTGGCCGACGATCTGACCGATTTCTTCCGCGAACAGCATAATCTGGACGCCTTGGCCGCCCTGCTGGAACAGGTGAAGCCGGCGGAATATGTGCCGCCTGTGGTGGCCAGCACCTCCCCTGTCGCCGGCAAGACCGTGGTGTTCACCGGCACGCTGACCACCATGGGCCGATCAGAGGCCAAAGCCAAGGCGGAATCCCTGGGCGCCAAGGTGGCCGGCTCCGTCAGCGCGAAGACCGATTATCTGATCGCCGGCGCCGATGCCGGGTCCAAGGCAGCCAAGGCGCAGGAACTGGGCGTCACCATTCTGTCGGAAGAGGAGTGGAAGGCGCTGATCGGCGGGTAACCACCCACCGGGGTGTAGCGAAAATGGCGAAGCTGTGGCGCCCTGCCCCACAGCTTCGCCAGTCTGGCGACGTCACTTTTCGCAAATTCCAGCTTTTCCGCCATTGGCACGGCCATTGCTATTCCCCGCTGGAAACAAGCCAGCCGGGGGATGCTGAAAAATGTCGCCAAGGAAATTACTGCTCGCCACCGCCCTTTGCCTGTTGCCCTTGCCGGCCTTTGCCTTTGGTCCGCAGGGCTATGATGCCCGTGCCGTGAAGATTGACGGGGTTTATGGCAAGCTGGATGTCGCGGTAGCCAATACAGACAAGGTGACGGTGGAAGTAACCGGCCCGGAAAAACGGCTGGCGGAAGTGACCGTGAATGCCAGCGGTGGCACACTGGTGATTGAACAAAAGAACAGCCGAAATGGCCGGGACTGGCGGGGCGAGGCGGACCAGATTCAGGTGACCATCCGCCTGCCCGCCGGGACGGGGCTGGAGATTGAGGATTTCATCGGCGACGGCAAGGTCGGCGATTTTCGCGGCCCGCTGGAAGTGGATGATATTGTCAGCGGCAGCCTGACAATCGGTCATGTCACCACGGCCAAACTGTCGGTTTCCGGGTCCGGCAAGATCAAGGTTGGCGATATTGACCGCACGCTGGAAGTGGAAATCAACGGCAGCGGATCGGTGGCCACCGGCAGCACCCAGGGGGAGGTGAAGCTGGAAATCAATGGCAGTGGTGATATCGATATCGCCCGCGTCAATGGCCCTGTCGCCGCCAGCGTGAATGGCAGCGGCGATATCCATCTGCGCGCCGGCACCGCCGACCCGCTGGCCGCTTCGATTGCCGGCTCCGGTCAGGTGACGTTGGATGGGGTGGCCCGCAATCAGGCCATCAATAATCACGGTTCCGGTTCGGTGAAGGTAACGGGCCGCGCCAGCTGAGCAGCACCCGAAAGCCTTACTTTCATAAAATGATCCTGATGGGGAATATGATGCGCTGTTTCCGCGCGACGCTTTTGGCCGCCCTGTTTGCCGGTATGGCCAGCCTGCCCGCCGCCGCCGCGACCCTTGATCCGCAAACCCTGCCCGGTGATCAACTGGTGTTGCGCAATGTTATGGGCACTGTGACAGTCGAAACCAACGGCGCGCCAGGCCAGATCGAAATCCGCATCTCCGGCAAGGATGAGCAGGAAATCCGCAAGATCGAGCTGTTACGGGAAAAAGGGGATGTGGTTATTTCCCGTCCAGCCTATGCGAAAAAGGAAGGTTTTTCCTGGAAACTGGAGTCGGAAGATATCCAGATCCACATCACCATGCCGCGCCAGGGCACTGTAACAGTGGAAGATATGATCGGTGCGCTGAACCTGGGCGATCTGGATGGGCCGCTGAACGCCACCATCAAGACCGCAGCGGATATCAAGACCGGCAATCTAAAACAGGCTGATCTGACGGTGGCCGGCGCGGCCAGCATCAAGACTGGCAGCATCGCCGGCCCTTTGACCAGCGTGGTCAGTGGCGCGGCGGATATGGATTTCAAATCTGTCAGCCAGGGGGCCAAGTTCACCATCACCGGCTTCGGCAATGTCAATGCCGACCGGGTGGATGGGCCGGTGGATATCAAGGTCAGCGGCGTGGGCGATGTCGATATCCATGATGGGAATACCGACATGCTGCGTGTCACCATTTCCGGCCTGGGTGGGGTGGAGTTCAAGGGCAAGGTGCGCGATCAGCAGATCAACCGCTCCGGCCTTGCCTCCGTCACCATCAATGGCAAATCGGTGGAGTAAACCGCCGCACCGGATCAAGCCGGGCGGCGGAACACCACAAATTTCGACATGGCGAAGTTAAACACCAATCCCGAGACACTGCCGGCGGCGACGCCGGCATAGGGCAACAGGCCGCCCAGCATATCCGCCAGGCCCAATGCTGTCAGAATACCCGGGCCCACCCGCAGCACCAGCACATAGACCCCGTAATTCACCACCGCCCCCACGGCATTGGCCGCCAGGAACTTGGCCCATTGCCGCAGAGCCGCCCGCCGACTGACCCCGACAAAGGTGAAGCGGCGGTTGAGGTACCAAGTGAAGGTGGCCGCCATCAGATAGGAGAAGACGCGGCCACCATAAGGGTCCAGCCCCAGCAGATGCAGGGCGACAGCCAGGGCTGCCATATCCACGAACAGGCCGCCGACGCCGATCAGGGCGAAGGTCAGCAGCTCACGCGAAATGCTGCGGGACATGATACGGGGTTACGGCTTCAGGAAGCCGCTGTCGAAATCCGGTGCCGGAATTTCCAGATAGCGCAGCCGCTTCATCTCCCGCCGGCCCCGCGTCACCGTATCCAGGATCAAGCCGCAGGTGAGCGACAGGAAGGACAGCAGGCCCAGCCCGGTGGCCAGCACGGCCGTGGGGAAACGTGGCACCAGCCCGGTTTCATAATAGGTGATGAACAGCGGTACCGCCGTGATGATGGAAATCAGCGCCAGCAGCAGGGCGACGATGCCGAAGGACTGCATCGGCCGTTCCTCCTTGATCAGCTTGCCGATCATCCAGAGAATGCGGAAACCGTCGCGGAAAGTGGAAAGCTTGGAGACGGAACCAGGCGCGCGGTCCTTATAAGGGGTTTCCACCTCGCCCAGCGGCATGGACATTTCCAGCGCGTGCACCACCAGTTCCGTTTCAATCTCAAACCCACCGGCCAGCACCGGGAAGCTTTTCACGAAACGGCGGGAGAAGACGCGGTAGCCCGACAGCAGGTCGTCGGTACGCTTGCCGAACACCATGGTGACCAGGGTGGTCAGCATGATGTTGCCGAACCGGTGACCAGCCCGGTACGTCTCCCAATCTGTGACGCGGGCGCCGTTCACCATATCCAGCTTTTCATCCAGCAGCTTGGAGACCAGGGCCGGGGCAGAGGGCGCGTGATAGGTATCATCGCCATCCACCATCACATACACATCCGCCTCAATATCGGCGAACATGCGGCGCACGACATTGCCCTTGCCCTGCAACGGCTCCCGCCGGACCACGGCACCGGCCGCCCGCGCAATCTCCGACGTGCGGTCCTTGGAATTATTGTCATAGACGTAGATGGTCGCCGTCGGCAGGGCCGCCTTGAAATCGCGGATCACCGCCGCGATGGAGGCTTCCTCATTATAGCAGGGCACCAGCACGGCAATGCGCGGCGCGGTCTGGACATTTTCAAGGATGGACATGGAAGCAGCAGCCCGAAGCGAGGTTGGAACGCATTGATAACACGGCCAATGGGGAAAAGATGCAGCGGAAACTGGCCCCTTTTATGACGGTTGCGCAGAGGTATCCTGGCGCACCACCCGGCACAGCATCATCGGTTCATCCAGGTTGGAGGTGACCAGCTGGCAATGATCCATATCCGCAGCCAAGCCATAGCGGGGCAGGATATCTTTGGCCGTCCACACTTCCCAATGCGCGACCAGCCAATAGAAATCGCCCTGATGCTGGGTGATGCGTTCCCGCATCACTTGGTTCAGCTTGATATCGCCATGGTCGGGATGGATGAAATAGCTGTGCAGGCGCAGGAAGGGCACCTGCTTGGGAAAGCCGGTGATCAGGAAACTGGTGGGGGCGTAGCCGGTTTGCAGGATGATGGTGTGATCCGGGTTCGGCAGTGTCGGCGCCTTCACCTCCACAAACCGGTCGGCAAACGGCACCCGCGCCCAGGTGCCGGGCTTGCCGGTCACCGAGACCAGCACCAGCAACGCCAGCATGATGCCGCCGCGTACCTTCACCGGCAGCGGCCAGAGCGCCACGGCAGCCAGCATCACGATGGGGGCCAGCATTTCCAGCGGGATCAGATAACGGTAAATGGCGAACAGTTTCAGCCAGACCAGATAGGTGATGGCCGAGCCGACAATCACGTAAAGGGCGGCCCGCCGGTCCACCAGTGCCGCCACCTTGCGCCCGCGCAGGGCCAGCATGATGATGGGCGTGGCCAGCAGCACGATATAGGCCAGCGGCACCCGCAGATCGCGGAAAATGATCTCCCCCACCTTCTTCGGGTCCATCACCCAGGTGAAGGGGAAAAGCAGGCTGGCAACCAGGCCATGGGGGATGAACTTGTCATCCCGATACGCCTCCGGCACGCCCCAGGGGGAGCGGAAAACATCGTTGAAATAGGGGAAGAGCGGGTTCTGGTAATAGGTCCAGAGATGCCACATCCAATGGCCGGAGAACAGCGCCATGCCGGCAATCACCCCGATGCCGAAGAAGAAGGACAGAAACAGCCGCCGCCACAGCCCGCCGGCGATGAACAGGAAGGCAAAGCAGGCCCCCACGGCAAAGGGCAGCGTCGGCTGTTTCAGCCCCACGGCACTGCCCACCAGCAACCCGGCCAGCCCCACCACGCTGTAAGCAGCAACCGGTCGGCCCTGCCACACCGTATCGGCCCTGGCCACCACCAGCCAGGCAGCCCCCAGCACGAACAGGCTGATCACATTGTCATAGAAGGTGGCACCCAGCAGGCCCAACTGCCCAGCCCCGCAGAAGCCGACCACGGCCAGCAGCAGCGCCGCCAGGGCGCGCAGCCGCGCGCCGGCCGCCAGCGGGGCCAGCAGCGCAAAAGCCAGCCCGAACAGCGGCAGGATGTTCAGCCCCTGCACGAAGGACAGCACGAAGGAGACACCGCGCGCCGGCAGCACCTGTGCCAGCAGATATACGGGCAAATCCAGCGTGGGATTATAGAAGCTGGCCACCTGCCCTGGTGCCACATCCATGGTCAGTTCACGGCCATTCAGGAAGGCATAGGCATTATACCAATGGTAATTGCGCAAATCCCAATTTCCGTCCTGCCCCAGGGACAGCGACCATAAACCAACCAGCACCGGAAACAGCGCCAGAACCAGGGTGGAGATCAGACGCCAGCGGCGGGCATCGGCATCAAGGGCGTGGGGCGACATGGGGGCAGATCACCAGGGATGCAGGGCCGAAAGGGCCGGGGTTATTGCCTTCTGATAGGCGGGGTGTGGGGCAAGATCAAGGCGGGCCTGTACAGCCATAACACAATCGGGTACAGCCCGATCCCATGACGACGATCAAAGCCCTGCTCTACCCCTTCGCCACCGGTATGCTTGCCCTGCCGGCCCAGGCCCTGATGCTGCGTGCCCGCGCTGATGCGGCGCTGGAGGCGGGGTGGCAAACCCGGCTGGCCTGCGTTACCGGTTTCAAGCCGGACCATGACGCGCTGGCCAATGCCGGGTTCCGGGTAACGCAAACCGTGCCCGACGGCCCCTATGATGCCGCCCTCTGCCCGCTGACCAAGCACAAGGCCGACAGCCTGGCCGCCATTGCAGAGGCCTGGGCGGCGCTGCCCGTGGGCGGGCTGCTGCTGGCGGCCGGTGATAATGATACGGGTGCGGCCAGCCTGCAGAAAGATGTGGCCAAGGCGCTGGGGCCAGTGGAATCGGCCTCCAAATTCCATGCCCGCATCTTCTGGACCCGCAAGCAGGCAGGGGCGATGCCGGACATGCTGCAATCCTGGCTGGCCGGCGGGCGCACAAGGCTGGTGAATGAGACCGGCTTTCATGCCGGGCCGGGGATGCATGGCTGGAACAAGATCGACCGGGGTTCCAAGCTTCTGGCCGACCATCTGCCGGGGGAGGTGCGCGGCCGCGTCGCCGACCTGGGGGCCGGCTGGGGCTATCTGTCTTCCAAGCTGCTGAAGACCGGTCGCCACCTGAAGGGGCTGGACCTGTTCGAGGCGGATGCCGCGGCATTGGAAGCGGCAAAGCTGAATGTGGAACCGCTGGCCGGCGAAACGCCGCTGCGTTTCCATTGGGCCGACGTGACCCAGGGCCTGCCCCGCCAGCGCTATCACAGCGTCATCATGAATCCGCCCTTCCACAGCGGCAAGGCCACCGACGTGGAACTGGGGGCGGCTTTCATCGAGAAGGCAGCCTACTGCCTGGAAAAGGGCGGATTGCTGCTGATGGTGGCCAATCGCCAGCTTCCCTATGAAGCGGTGATCGACGCCCATTTCAAGGAACGCCGGCTGGTGGCGGAGGCCGATGGCTTCAAGCTGATTGAGGCGCGGGCGTAACGAGAGGCCGCAGGGCCGAATGGTGGCGCGTTGCCATCCGCTTTATGATCGCTTAGATTAATTACGGCCTGATACGTATCAACATAAGTGGGGCCAGCACGACAGCTTGCCCCACTTCATGAGAGGTATCGCCCATGAGCGACCCGACCTTGTACGACCGCGACTTCTACGCCTGGGCCAACGAACAGGCGGCTTTGCTGCGTGCCGGGAAGCTGGACGTGGCGGACATCGCCCACATCGCCGAGGAAATCGAGAGCATGGGCAAGACCGAGAAGCGCGAACTGATCAGCCGCCTTGTCGTTCTACTGCTGCATCTCCTGAAATGGCAGTACCAGCCGGAGCGGCGCGGTGCCAGTTGGGAAGCGACCATCCGCAACCAGCGGCTGGATATTGAAGAGCACCTTGCGGACAATCCCAGCCTGAAAGCCAAGCTTCCGGAAGCCATCCAGGCGGCTTACGAACGGGCCCGCAACAGCGCAACGGCGGAAACCGGCCTTGCCCGTTCGACCTTCCCAACCGCTTGCCCCTGGGGTTTTGACGCGATCATCAATGCTGAATTCTGGCCGGGGAATGGGCAACACTGAACGCGGCCTGACAGCTGCCATCATCAAAAATGAAGTGCCCCCCTCATCCTGATTCGTCCACCCCATCCCCCTGCCCCACGCATTCCCGCCCCTGACGGGACGGCCATTTACCTCTGCCCCCGGATCGCCATATAAAGCCGCATCATGATGATCGACTTTCTCAAGATGCACGGGCTGGGCAATGACTTTGTCATTGTGGATGGCCGCACCCGACCGATCCGCTTTTCGGCAGCGCAGGCGCGCGCCATTGGCGACCGGCGAAAAGGGATCGGTTACGACCAGTTGATCGTCATTGAACCGCCTGTCGATCCGGCCGCCGATATCTTCATGCGCATCCTGAACCCCGATGGCAGCGAGGCTGGGGCCTGTGGCAATGCCACGCGCTGCGTCGCCTCCCTGGTGGCGGGCGATCTGGGGCGGGACCACCTGACCATCCAGACCATTTCCGGCCTGCTGGCCTGCCGCATCCGCGCCGATGGGCTGGTGACGGTGGATATGGGGCCGGCCCGACTGGACTGGCAGGCGATCCCGCTGGCCCATGCCACCGATACCGCCCATGTCGATTTGGCCGAAGGGCCGCTGGCCGATCCGGTCTGCGTCAATATGGGCAACCCCCATGCGGTGTTCTTCGTGGATGATGCGGACGCGGTGGACCTGCCGCGCTTCGGCCCGGTGCTGGAAACCCATCCCATCTTCCCCAACCGCGCCAATATTGAGGTGGCACATGTCACCGGCCCGGCAGCGGTGCGGATGCGGGTATGGGAACGCGGGGCCGGCATCACCCAGGCTTGCGGGTCGGGTGCCTGCGCCGTTGGCGTGGCCGCCATCCGGCGCGGGCTGGTCCAGGGTCGCCGTGTGACGGTGACGTTGGATGGCGGCGCATTGATCATTGAATGGCTGGAAAATGGCCATGTACTGATGACCGGCCCGGTGGCGACATCCTTCCGGGGCACCTTGGGGCCGGAATTGCTGGGCGTGCCGGCATGAGCGTGGAAACCAACCTGCCCGATGCCGCCGACCTGCATGACCATGCGCATGAAGGTGGCGAAGGCGGCCCGGCGGAAGTGACCGGCGGGGCCGGGGAACCCACGCTGGTCACCTTCGGCTGCCGGCTGAACGCCTATGAATCAGAGGTGATGCGCACCCATGCGCGTCAAGCCGGGCTGGCGGATGTGGTGATCGTCAATACCTGTGCTGTCACGGCAGAGGCGGAGCGTCAGGCCCGCCAGACCATCCGCCGGATGCGCCGCGAGCGGCCCGAGGCGAAGATCATTGTCACCGGCTGTGCCGCCCAGGTGAACCCGGAAAAGTTCGCCGCCATGGGCGAGGTGGATCATGTGCTGGGCAATGATGCCAAGCTGACCGCCACCCCCTGGGCCGATTTCGGCACCGGCACGGCGGAACGGGTCGCCGTCAACGATATCATGAGCGTGACGGAGACGGCAGGCCATCTGATCCAGGGGATGGAGGGCCGCGCCCGCGCCTTCGTTCAGGTACAGAATGGCTGCGACCATCGCTGCACCTTCTGCATCATCCCCTTTGGCCGGGGCAATTCCCGCTCTGTGCCGATGGGGGAGATTGTCGCCCAGGTCCGCGCCCTGGTGGCGACGGGCTATAATGAGGTGGTGCTGACCGGGGTGGATATCACCTCTTTCGGGGCCGATCTGCCGGGCAAGCCGACCCTGGGCCAGATGACCCGCCGCCTGCTGGCCGCCGTGCCGGAACTGCCGCGCCTGCGCCTGTCTTCCCTGGATGCGGTGGAGATGGATGAGGATCTGTGGCGGCTGATCGCCGAAGAACCCCGCCTGATGCCGCATCTGCATTTGTCCCTGCAGGCCGGCGACGACATGATCTTGAAGCGGATGAAGCGCCGCCATCTGCGCGATGATGCCATCGCCTTTGCCGAAAAGGCGCGCTCCCTGCGTCCCGACATTGTTTTCGGTGCCGACATCATCGCCGGTTTCCCGACGGAGACGGAAGAGATGTTCCAGAACAGCCTGCGCATTGTTGAAGAATGCGGGCTGACTTGGCTGCACGTCTTTCCCTACAGCCCACGCCCTGGCACGCCCGCCGCCAAGATGCCCCAGGTGCCTGGCCCCATCCGCAAGGAACGCGCGGCCCGGCTGCGCGCTGCGGGGGAGGCACAGGTGGCCCGCTATCTGGCCTCTCAGCTGGGTCGTTCCGTCAGCGTATTGGTTGAAAAGCCTGGCCTGGGCCGGAATGAGGGCTTTGCCGAAGTGCAAGTTCCCGATCATTATGAAGCCGGAACGATCCTGCGCGCCCATATTACCGGCATTGCCGGCCATCAACTTACCGCCACGGTCCTTGACTGATGCTGAACTGGTTCAAGAAGAAAACCCCGCAGCCCGCACCTGAAAATGATCTGCGGCGGCGCGGCCCTGTCACCGAAACGGAAACGGTGGTGGCACCGGTGCCGGCGGCGACGGTGCCCGATGAACCGGTGAAGGAAGCGGCGGCGGAAACGCCGGCCCCCATTCCGGTACCCCCGCCGCTGGTCGAGCAGAAGGCGGTTGAGCCAGCGCCTGTTCCCCCCCCTGTCCCACCGGTGCCGGCACCTGAACCGGCCCCGGTGGAAGTGGCGCAGGAAGAACCGGCGGCGAGCCTGCCTCCGGTCCCTGTCGCCCCGCCCCCGCCGGCTGTATCGCCGGTGGATGAGCCGCTGCCGGAGCTGGAGGACAAGCCGGAACGGAAAAGCTGGTTCTCCCGGCTGAAGGATGGCCTGTCCAAATCCACCGCCCGCCTGACCGACGGCATCACCGGCATCTTCACCAAGAAGAAGCTGGATGATGAGGCGCTGGAGGAGCTGGAGGAACTGCTGATCCGGGCCGATCTGGGGCCGGTCACGGCGGCACGGCTGGCCAATGGCCTTGCCAAGACCCGCTTCGGCAAGGAAGTCTCGGCCGAAGAGGTGAAGGATTATCTGGCCGGAGAGGTGCAGAAGATCGTGGAGCCGGTGGCCAAGCCGCTGGTGATCGATGCCACCAAGAAGCCGCATGTCATCCTGCTGGTTGGCGTCAATGGCACCGGCAAGACGACGACCATCGGCAAGCTGGCCCGCCAGTTCCGGGCGGAGGGCAAGAATGTCTGGCTGGCCGCCGGCGACACGTTCCGCGCCGCCGCCGTCTCCCAGCTGCAAATCTGGGGTGATCGCACCGGCTGCCCGGTCATCTCCAAGCCGACCGGCGCTGATGCGGCCGGTCTGGCCTATGAGGCACTGGAGCGGGCGACCGCTGCCGGGGCCGATGTGCTGCTGATCGACACGGCCGGCCGTTTGCAGAACAAGGCCGGCCTGATGGAAGAGCTGCGCAAGATCGTTCGTGTGATCAAGAAGCTGCAGCCCGACGCGCCCCACACCACCCTGCTGACGCTGGATGCCACCACCGGCCAGAATGCGCACAGCCAGGTGGAGGTGTTCAAAGACATGGTCTCCATCAATGGCCTGATCCTGACCAAGCTGGATGGCTCCGCGCGCGGTGGCGTGCTGGTGGCGCTGGCGGAAAAGTTCAATCTGCCGGTTCATGCCATCGGTGTGGGCGAAGGCGTGTACGATCTGCGCCCGTTCGAGGCCCGTGCCTTTGCCCGCGCCCTGGTCGGGCTGGAAGGCTGAACCCAATCTGAACGCCCCATTCAGGGCCAGTTCAGGGATAAGGGATTATTGCTGATGGTGTGAGGGCGGAACCCCGCCCTCCCCTTTCAGGAATATCCCCATGAATTACGGCAAATTCTCCGCCGTGTTCCTGCTGTTGGGCGCGGTCGCCGTTGGTGGCTATGCCCTGCTTGCGCAGGCCGGCGCCATCCCCCGCCCTGCCGGTGCCGGCGACGCCCCGTCCCCCCAGCATCATGAGTCCGATCATGATGAAAAAGGGGAGGATTGACGCCATGAGCACGCTTGATATCCCCCACAGCGCCGCCCCCATTCCGGTCTGGGACCGGCTGATCCGGGCACTGCACTGGACCCTGGCGGGCGCCTTCCTCATCAGTTGGCTGACAGCGGAAGAGATAATGCTGCCCCATATGGCGGCGGGCTTCACCATCCTGGCCATCATCGCCATCCGGGCTTTCTGGGGGCTGACCGGCCCGGCCCACGCTCGGTTTGCCGGATTCGTTCCCTCACCGGGTACGCTTTTCGCCTATCTGGGCGATCTGCTGCGGGGACGTGCTGCCCGTTATGTCGGCCATAATCCGGCCGGCGGTGCCATGATCGTGGCCCTGTTGGTGGGTCTGCTGTTCACCACCGCCAGCGGTGTGGCCTTGAAATTCGGGGTGCCCGGCCTGCCCCTGACCCATCATCAGGTGGAAGAACTGCATGAGGCGGCGGCGACGGGTACCCTGATCCTGGTTTGCCTGCATGTGGCCGGCGTCCTGCTGTCCAGCCTGCTGCACCGGGAAAATCTGGTGCGCTCCATGGTGACCGGCCTCAAGCGTCCGTGATGATACCGGTAGGGCCGCCTTGGCGGCCCCACCCAAACAGCACCATGCGCCTGTGTCACCCGCGCCACCCGCTTCCGCTTTCGTCAAGTCTTCACAAAATGCCCTCTTCCCAAAGCACCCCGAACGGGCGCATAAAAAAGTGCAAACTCATAGGAGCTTGCACAGTGAACTCACCCAAAAATTTTGTAACTGACCATTCGGTGGAAAGCTTCACCGACGCCGAGGCCGCTTACGCCCGTGTCCGGGCGCTTTATGATGAGGCGGTGGCGTATCTGCGCGGGCGTTTTTCCGCCTTTGCGCATGGGGAAGATCTGGGCGGCCGTGTCCGCGCCTGCTACCCGTTCATTCAGCTGCGTATGGACAGCGAACCCCGCGTCGATAGCCGCCTGTCCTATGGATTCGTGCATGGCATGGGCACATTCCGCACCACCATCACGCGGCCGGACCTGTTCGACCATTATCTGCAACATCAATTTTCCCTGCTGCTGAAGAATCACGGCGTGCCCTTGGAAGTGGGCATCAGCGATACGCCGATCCCCATCCAGTTCGCCTATCCGGAGGGGATGCATGTCGAAGGCGATCTGACGCCGGAGCGGCTTTACCAGCTGCGCGATTATTTCGACCTGCCCGATCTGGTCTATATGGATGACAGTATTGTCAACGGCACCCATGTTACCCCGCCCGGCGCGCCGCGCCCCTTGGCGCTGTTCACCGCGCCGCGCGTGGATTACAGCCTGCATCGGCTGAAACATTACACGGCCACCAAGCCGGACCATTTCCAGAATTACGTGCTGTTCACCAACTACCAGTTCTATATCGATGAATTCGTGCGGCGCGGGCTGGAGATCATGGAGCCGTCGGACGATCCGGCGACCCAGCATTACCGCAGCCAGTATGAAGCGTTTGTGGAACCGGGCGACCATGTGACCTGGAACCAGCACCTGTTCCCCGGCAAGGAATGTGACGGCACCAAGGTGGCCCGCCTGCCGCAGATGCCGGCCTACCATCTGAAGCGCAAGGATGGGAACGGCATCACCATCGTCAATATCGGCGTCGGCCCCTCCAACGCCAAGACGATCAGCGACCATATCGCCGTGCTGCGCCCGCATGTCTGGCTGATGCTGGGCCATTGTGCCGGCCTGCGCGATACCCAGCGCCTGGGTGATTATGCGCTGGCCCATGGTTATGTGCGTGAAGACAAGGTGCTGGATGCCGATCTGCCCACCTGGGTGCCGATTCCGGCCCTGGCAGAAGTGCAGGTGGCCCTGGAAGGGGCGGTGGAGAAGGTGACCGGCCTGAAGGGCTGGGAGCTGAAATCCATCATGCGCACCGGCACCGTCGCCACCATCGACAACCGCAACTGGGAACTGCGCGACCATAGCGAACCGGTACAGCGCTTCAGCCAGTCCCGCGCCATCGCGCTGGACATGGAATCGGCCACCGTGGCCGCCAATGGCTTCCGCTTCCGCGTGCCCTACGGCACGTTGCTCTGCGTGTCGGACAAGCCGCTGCATGGGGAATTGAAGCTGCCCGGCATGGCCAACCATTTCTACCGCGCCCGTGTGGATCAGCATCTGGCCATCGGGATGCTGGCAATGGAAATCATGCGGGATTACGGGCTGGCCCGCCTGCATAGCCGCAAGCTGCGCAGCTTCGCCGAGGCGGCCTTCCAGTAAACGCCAAGGGAGCGGAAGCGCCCGCCCGGCGTCTGAGGGAGATTAATATCGATGAGGAAGGGGCCTGTTCCGGCGGGAGGAACAGGCCCCTCTCTTCCAAATGGCCCCTGGCAGGGGCCGCAGGATGGTGGATGCGGGAACCGGGCCGGATGGCAGTCCAGCGCTGATTTTATCCCGCCCGTGCCACCCTGTTGGATTTCTTGACCTGATACATGGCGGCGTCTGCCCGGCGAATGACCTCTTCTTCCCGGTCATTGGCGCCATAGGCTTCCACCCCGAAACTGGCCCGCAGGGGCAGATCCAGCATCTGCCAGCGACAGGTCAGCGCATTGAAGCGGCGCGACAGGGCTTTGGCCCGCTCGGCCCCCTGGCCCGCCTCCACATCCGTCAACAGTACGGCGAATTCATCGCCGCCGAACCGGGCCACCACATCATGGGCCCGCACATTATCGGCCAGCGCCCGCGCCACCTGGCGCAGATAATGATCGCCGCAGAGATGGCCATGCACATCATTGATGGCCTTGAACCCGTCAAGATCGACAATTGCCAGCACCCCGCCTTTGCCGCTGCGGCGCGCGCTGGCCAGTTCGCGGCGGAACGCATCAACAAAGCCGCGCCGGTTCGGCAGCCCCGTCAGCTCATCCGTCATGGCCAAGGCTTCCAGATGCTCAATCCGTTCCTTCTGCTCGGCAATCCGGGCTTCGGCCGCCCGCAGCCGCAGCATGGCATCCTGAAGCAGCTTGCCATAGGCCGCATCATCCGGGGGCAGGCGCCGGGGGGCCGGGAAAGGCAGCCCGCGTTCAACACCAACCGCCAAGCCAAGGGCGGAGGCCGCAAGCGGAACGGCAAGGTTGGTATCAAGCAGGGTCATCGGTTAGCTCCATTGCACGGAGACGCTGGTTGCCCATACAGCAGCAACCGACATGCCAACCGGGACTTCATGTCAGATCAGCGACTTATGGCCATGGGCGCCGGAGGCACTTCCCGCCCCCCGGCAAATTCTGCCCCTGCTGACGGGCCGATATCGGCAGAAGCTGCCGCCCCGCCCCCTTTGGGCCATCCCCCTGAAAGTCCATTGCAGCGCCTTGCTGCAAAGCGCAAGATGGGGGCCCCTATCCGTTCCAAGGGTTGACCTGCAACGTGTCCGCTCCCGTCGCCGCCCCCCGTTCCGCCCATCGCCGCCCCGTTGCCCTGCTGCTGTCGCTGCTGATGTTGGGCGGGGCGGTTGCCCCTGCCGGGGCCGGCACTGCCAACATCGCCCCGCACAAGGCCACCTATAAGCTGAGCCTGGATCATGCCCGCCTACAAAGCGGCATTTCGGATGTCAGCGGGCAGATGAGCTTCGCCTTCAACGATGCCTGTGATGGCTGGACCATCAACCAGCGTTTCCAGGTGAAATTCGCCTATAGTGAGGGGGAGGAGACCGAACTGGTCACCAACTACGCCACCTGGGAGGCCAAGGACGGTTCGGCCTATCGCTTCAATGTGCGCAAGCTGGTGAATGGGGAGGTGGATGAGGAGCTGTCTGGCGGCGCCAATCTGGACAAGGCCAAGGGCGGCAGCGCGCGCTATGACAAGCCGGAGGCCAAGACGGTGGCGCTGAAGCCCGGCACCATGTTCCCCTCGGCCCACACATTGCGGGTTCTGGCGCAGGTCGGCACCGATGACAACCTGTTCTCCGTCCCCATTTTCGATGGGGCGGAGGCGGAAGGTGCCAGCGAGGTGAACACGGTCCTGGGCAAGCTGCGCCCTCCTGCCCCGGCGCAGATCAAGGTGAAGGACAAGGATTTGCTGGCCGCCAAGGCCTGGCAGGTCTCCCTGGCCTTCTTCCCCACCGCACCGGGGGAGCCGCTGCCGGAATATGAAACCAGCATGGAGCTGCTGGAAAACGGCGTCATGCGTTCCATGCTGGTGGATTACGGCGACTTCCGGGTGCGGATGGAGCTGGAGAATCTGGAGAAGGTCTCAAGCCCCGCCTGCTGATGCATAATGCAATGCCATCAGCAAAGAAATACGCGGCCAAGCACCGTTGCACTATGCAAATAGCGACATGGAAATCAGCTCACGGATGCTGATTTCCATGTTTTTCAGGGCGATACCACCACATCCCAATAATGGCACGAAATTTGCCCTTTACCTGAGACCGGTTTAGAAACCGGATAAGGCCGAAAAGGCCACCAGGAACCGAGGTAGTGCCATGACCCGTTTTTTTGCCAAGAAGGCCATCGCCTTCATCGCCCTCCTGTTGCCTGTTCTCGTCGGCCTTACCGGCACGGCGTCTGCCCACAGCCTGAAGCTGCGTGGCAAGATGGAAACGGTGTGCGAGTTGAAGATCAACGATCTGGCGCGCGGCCTGAACCTTGGTAAAGGGGAATCCTCTGTCACCGTCGGTACGGTGAATGAGCAGTGCAATCAGTTCGGCTTTGTCGTCGGTATCAGCTCGGCCAATCGCGGTGCGCTGGTAGATCAGCGTGGCAACCGCATCCCTTATCAGGTGCAATATGATGGGTCCGGCCTGCTGTCGTTGAGCGGGGAATGGATGTGGCTGCGTTTCTGGCCCAGCGTTGGGGACAATAACAAGGATTTGCAGGTCACGGTGCCCGCCCGCCCGCAGGCCACCGCCGGTGATTACAGCGACACCATCATGATCACCATCGCCGCCCTTTAAGAAGAAAGGCCGCCGGATCGCCCCGGCGGCCTTTGCTTTACCCGTGACACGGAACCCGGATCAGGCCGCCGCCGTCGTCACCTGCTTGTTCTGCTCGCGCGTCTTCAGCAAGCGGATTTCGGGGAAATCCTCCTGCGCGCGGTTCAACTGCCAGCCATTGCGAGCCAGATAGACCAGGGCGCCATCATGGTCTTCCGCCATATCGGCCCGGCGGCTGTCAATGAAGGCTTTCAGCTTCACCGGATCGTCGCATTCCACCCAGCGGGCGGCATCATAACCCGCCGTCTCAAACCGGGCCTTCATGCCATATTCGGCCTCGATGCGTGAGGCCAACACCTCGAACTGCAACTGACCGACGACGCCGACCACCCAGTCGGCACCGACGATGGGCTTGAACACCTGCGAGGCACCCTCCTCGGCGAAATGTTCCAGCGCCTTGCGCAGATGCTTCACCTTCATCGGGTCATCCAGGCGCACGCGCTGCAACAGTTCCGGCGCGAAGCTGGGAACGCCGGTGAAGCGCAAATCCTCGCCTTCCGTCAGCGTGTCACCGATGCGCAGCGTACCATGGTTGGGAATGCCGATAATATCGCCGGGGAAGGCATCTTCCGCCAGTTCCCGGTCACGCGCCAGGAACAGCACGGCATTATTGACCGCCAGCAACTTGCCCGACCGCATATGTTTCAGCTTGGTACCGCGCTTGAAATGGCCGGAACAGAGGCGGAAAAACGCGATACGGTCGCGGTGGTTGGGGTCCATATTGGCCTGGACCTTGAACACAAAGCCCGTGACCTTGCCCTCATCCGGCTCGACTTCACGGCCATCTGCCTTTTGCGGGCGCGGCGGCGGGGCATATTCGGCCAGCCCCAGCAGCAATTCGCGCACGCCGAAATTATTGATGGCGGAACCGAAGAAGACCGGCGTCTGGTGGCCTTCGCGGTAGGTTTCCATGTTGAAGGGCGGGCAGAGTTCCCGCACCATCATCACATCCTCGCGCAGCTTGGCCGCCTGATCGGCGGGGATCAACTGGTCGATCTTGGGATCATCAATGCCGTTGCATTCAATGCCGTCGGTCGCCACATCGCCAGAACGGCGATCCATCAGGATCAGCCGGTCGCGGATCAGATCATAACAGCCCCGGAAATCGGAGCCGGAACCGATGGGCCAGGAGGCCGGCGTGACCTCAAGCTGCAGGTCACGCTCCACCTCATCCATCAGCTCGAACGGGTCGCGCGCCTCGCGGTCCATCTTGTTGACGAAGGTGATGATGGGCACGTCGCGCATCCGGCACACCTCGAACAGCTTGCGCGTCTGTGCCTCGATGCCCTTGGCGGCGTCGATCACCATGACGGCGCTGTCCACGGCGGTCAGCGTGCGATAGGTATCTTCGGAGAAATCCTCGTGGCCCGGCGTGTCCACCAGGTTGAAGGTACGACCGGCATAATCGAAATTCATCACCGATGCGGTGACGGAGATGCCGCGCTCCCGCTCCACCTTCATCCAGTCCGACCGGGCGCGCCGCTGCTCCCCGCGCGCCTTCACGGCACCCGCCATCTGGATGGCGCCACCGAACAGCAGCAGCTTTTCCGTCAACGTCGTCTTACCCGCGTCGGGGTGCGCGATGATGGCAAAGGTGCGGCGCTTGGCGACTTCTTCTTCAAGGATATTGGCGGGCATGGACGATACTCTGCTGCTTGGAATGCGGCGTGCCGGGTGACTTAACGGAACCCTGGCCGGGCAGGCAATGAAAAACCCCTCCCCCGCTGGCAAGCGGGAGAGGGGGAGAATTTACAACAGATCAGCCCTGACGGAACGGGCGGCGCGTGGCAGCACCGGCACCGGCTTCGCGGGCCTCACCACGGCGTTCGCCGCGGAATTCCCGCCGGCCTTCGCCACCAGCATTACCACCCTGGTCGCGGAAATCGGCACGGCCTTCACCACCATGGCCGTGCGGACGGCCCTTGCTGGCATGGGGCTTGTAGGGGTTGGTCTTGTGCGGGTGCGGACCACGGGCCGGACGCTCACCAGCCACCTCACCGCCCACCGGGGCGGCATCGGGGGACCAGCCACGGCGTTCACCGCCATGATGCGGACGGTCGCCATGCTGTTCGTGCTGGCGGGGCTGATGGCCTTCGCCGGCCGGACGCTCGGCACGCTCGCCACCGGCGGCGAAACGGTCCTCACGGCGTTCACGGCGCTCGCCGTTCCAGCCACCCTGACCGCCCTGTTCGCCTTCACGGCGCGGGCCACCACGATAGCCGCCGCCCTGGCCATAGCCACCGCGATTGCCACCGAAGGACTTGCCGCCGCCATAGCCGCCCTTGCCGAACGGCTTGCCGCCGGCACCAGCGGGACGGAACTTGCGCTCCTGCTCCGGCATCGGCTCCAGGCCCGGCAGGGTGGTCTGCACATGCGGCTGACCGGTGTACTGTTCAATCGCACGGACCAGATTGCGGTCCTGGCGGGTGAACAGGCTGTAGGAAATGCCGGTGGCGCCAGCGCGGCCGGTACGGCCGATGCGGTGGACATAATCCTCCGCCACGCGCGGCAGGTCGAAATTGATGACGTGGCTGATGTCGGAAATGTCAATGCCGCGGGCAGCCACATCGGTGGCGACCAGAACATTGATGCGGCCATCGCGCATCCACTGCACCACGCGGTTACGCTCGCGCTGCTGCATGTCGCCATGCAGCGGCATGGCGCGGTGGCCCTTGTCGGAAAGCTGATCGGCCATCACATCGCAATCGGCCTTGGTGGCCATGAACACGATGCCCTTGCCGAAAGCCTCATCCTCCAGCAGGCGGGCCAGCAGCTTGTGCTTATGGTCCAACCCGTCGGCGCGTAGCCAATGCTGGGTGATGGAAATGTTGGTGACGGTCTTGCCGGCCACGTCCACGCGGACGGGATTCTTGGTCAGGCTGCTGGCCAGCTTTTCCGCCGTGCGGTCCAGCGTGGCGGTGAACAGCATGGTCTGGCGGGCTTCCGGGCAGGCGCCGGCAATCTGTTCCACCGCATCGCGGAAGCCCATGTCCAGCATCCGGTCAGCTTCGTCCAGCACCAGCATTTCAACGCAGCTAAGATCGACCTTGCCATTTTCCAGATGGTCGATCAGGCGGCCCGGCGTGGCGACGATCAGGTCGGCGCGGCGGCGCAGCATTTCAATCTGGGCGCGATAGGGCATACCGCCCAGCACCGAACCGGTTTGGATACGGCCGAACTTGGACAGGATGCGCACCTGATCCAGCACCTGGGTGGCCAGTTCGCGGGTCGGCGTCAGCACCAGGACGCGCGGGCCCCAGGAACCGGCATCACGCGGGGTGGCGGCGATACGGGCCAGCGCCGGCAGCACGAAGGCCGCGGTCTTGCCGGTACCGGTATTGGCCGACGCCACAACGTCGCGGCCTTCCAGGGCTGCCGGAATGGCCTGGGCCTGAATGGGGGTAGGATTGACATAACCCAGTTCTTCCACGGCCTGCAGCAGGGTGGACGGAAGGGCGAGTTCGGCAAAGGTAATGGTCACGGTCAAAGCGATATCTTCTCAAGCAGACGACCCAAGGCTTCGCCCACCGCCGCAATCAAGCGGCGGGGCACGGGCAAAGCGCAAAGGCTGCGGGGTGCCGGACTTTGCGGCACCAACGCGATTGCGCATGAGCGGCTTGACTTGTTCGGAGAGCGAAGGGGGCAGCCATCCACCGGGGACAGGCACCTTGATACGACCCGACTCAATCTCGGGGCGTTCAATAGGGCGGCACATAGGTCCGCCGGGGCCCCTCAGCCACTCGGTGATGGCGGATAGATAGGGGCATTGCCGCCGCAACGCCAGACAATTCCACCACAGGGCTGGGCAGCGCCCGGCGCAGGGCGTGGCCCGTCAGATATGCTGATAAATCTCTTCCAGGGAAATTTCTGCGCCCAGGCTGGCCAGCGGCAGGACTGCATCGCCGATGAAGTTACGCTGCAACCAGCCCTCTGGCACCCGGCTGACCAGTTGCACCCGGCGTTCGTCGGACCAGACCAGCAGCACCTCACGCACCGTTTCGATGAACTGGTAATCATGCAGCTTGCGGCCCCGATCATGGTCCATCGTGCTGTCCGACAAAACCTCCACCACCAGACAGGGCGGCGTGCCGTCCCCCACCTTACCGCCACAGATCACCACGATATCAGCCTGATAATAATTGCGTTGGGACCGATGGGGCGGGCGGATGCCGGCTTCCACCGCAACACGGCAGCCCGGCGGCAAAACCTGGCGCAAGGCCGCCGCCAGATTGCCGACAATGACGGAATGCGCCTCCGATGGTGGGGCCATCGCCACGGGGTGACCATCGATCAGTTCATGGCGCGTATCGGTGCCATCCCCCCAGGTCAGGAAGGTTTCGACATCCATCAGCGCCTGCACCGCATCGCCTGCCATGGCGAACCCTTTCCCGACCAGGGGCTTGATCTATTCAGGATGATGGCCCCGTCCGTGCCGCTGATCAAGCCCGTGGCGGATTGAAGGGAAACAGGGTTGCACTATACTCCCCGGCGTTTCGCCTGATGGGCGAAGGAAACGGAGGTTCCATGCACCAGACCGACGCCGAAGCCCAGTGCCTGCTGGGTGCTGTCAACGCCCCCCTGACCCGCCGGATGTTTGCCGTGACCAGCCTTGCCACCGGGTTCGCCCTGTCCACCCTGCCCGTCTCCGCCCAGACCATCACCACGCCCGCCGACGGGCTGCTGGCCGGTGAGGTGAAAATCCCCGTGGGCGACGGCGAACTGCCCGCCTATCGCGCCCAGCCGGCGGGCAAGGGCCCGTTCCCCGTGGTGCTGGTGGTGCAGGAAATTTTCGGGGTGCATGAACATATCAAGGATGTCTGCCGCCGCTTCGCCCGCGAAGGCTATCTGGCCATCGCGCCGGAGCTTTATGCCCGCCAGGGCAATCCCGCCGGGATCAGCGACATTCAGGCCCTGATCAAGGATATCGTCAACAAGGTGCCCGATGCGCAGGTGATGGCCGACCTGGACAGCACCGTCACCTGGGCCAAGGCCAATGGCGGCGATACGGCCCGGCTGGGGGTAACCGGTTTCTGCTGGGGCGGGCGCATCACCTGGCTTTATGCCACCCACAATCCGGCCGTGAAGGCCGGTGTTGCCTGGTATGGCCGGCTGGTCACGCCGGGGACGGCGCTGCAGCCCATGGTGCCGGTGGATCTGGTGCAGAAGCTGAATGCCCCGGTGCTGGGGCTTTATGGCGGCAAGGATAGCGGCATCCCGCTGGAGGATGTGGAACGGATGCGCACCGCCCTGAAGGCGGCGGGCAAGACCAGCAGCGACATCCATGTCTATCCCGAAGCACCGCACGGCTTTTATGCCGATTACCGGCCGAGCTATCGCCCGGAAGAGGCGGCGGACGCCTGGAAGCGCTGCATCGGCTGGTTCAAGGCCAACAAGGTCGGGTAATCATGCCACCCTTTCTGGCGGCCATCGCCCTGGTGCTGTTCTGCCAGTTGCTGGGGGAGGCGCTGGCGCGGGCCAGCACCCTGCCCCTGCCCGGCCCGGTGCTGGGGGCGGTGCTGTTGTTCGCGCTGATCGTCTGGCGCGGCGGGCCGGGGGAGGCGTTGCGCAGCTTCGCCGACGGCCTGCTGCGCCATCTCTCCTTATTATTCGTGCCGGCGGGGGTGGGGCTGATCCAGCATCTGGACCGGTTGGCGGCGGAATGGCTGGCGGTGGGTGTGGCGCTGGTCGGCTCCACCATCCTGACCCTGCTGGTCACCGGGGGGGTCTTCACGTTGGTGGCACGCTGGCAGGAAAGGCGGCGGGGGAAAATAAGCTTATGAATCTCTGGGTCTATCTGGCGACCACGCCGCTTTTCTGGCTGACGGCAACGATTCTGGCCTTTCTGATCGCTGGCTGGGTGCATGAAAAGGCCGGGCGGCCGCCCTGGGCCAACCCGGTGGCGCTGTCTATCCTGTTGCTGATGGGGGTGTTGTTCGCCACCAACACCCCCTACCCCATCTATTTTGCCGGCGCCCAGTTCGTGCATTTCATGCTGGGGCCGGCAACGGTCTGTCTGGCCGTGCCGTTCTGGACACACCGGCATGATGTACGCGCCATGGCCCTGCCGCTGCTGGCCGCCATCCTGTCCGGTGTGGTCACGGCGATCAGCAGTGCGGTGGGGCTTGCTTGGTGGCTGGGGGCGGATCGGCTGACCGTCGCCTCCATCGTGCCGAAATCGGTGACGGCACCGGTGGCCATGGGCATTGCCGAACAGATCGGCGGCCTGCCCTCGCTGACCGCCGCCCTGGTGCTGGGTACCGGCATCCTGGGGGCCATGATCGGCCCCGGCGTGCTGCGGCTGGCGGGCCTGCGCGACCCACGCGCCATGGGCACGGCCATGGGCTGCGCCGCGCACGGCATCGCCACGGCTGCCGCCTTCCAGATCGATCCCAAGGCTGGAACCTATGGCGGCATCGCCATGGCCTTGTCCGGCCTGTTGACCGCCGTGCTGGTATCGCTGGCGGTGTTGGTGATGGGTTAAATCACGCTTGTTGCGCCAGGCAGATCAGCCCCGGCACCGGCTGGCCCCGGTCAATGCGGGTGCTGTGATGGCACAGGGTCAGAATGCTGAAGCCCGCCTGCGCCAGGGCCTGCCGCACATGTGCCTCCGCATGGGCGAAGCGGCGGCCTTCATGCAGCAGGAAGCCATCCGGCTGGTCCACCCGTTCACAGGTAAAGGCAAACAGCCCGCCCGGCCGCAGAACAGTGGCTGCCGCCGCCATCACCGGCCGCAGATCGCCCAGATAAACCAGCACGTCGGCCGCCAGCAGCAGATCGGCGCTGGCGGGGCGCTGCGTCAGGCTTTCCACCAGTTCACCCACCCATAATTCATGATAGATGTCCCGCGCACGGGCCTTCTCCACCATGCGGGGGGAGAGGTCGAACCCCGCCAGACGGCGCGCCATGTCGCGCACGGCCAGCCCCGCCAGCCCGGTGCCGCAGCCGGCATCCAGCACGTCGCGCCCGCCGGCAATACCCTGTTCGTCCAGCACCGCCCGCAACGCCGCCGGCGCGTCATAATGCAGGCGGCCGACCAGTTCGCGGTCAAACCGGTCGGCATAGGTATCGAACAGGGCGCGCACGAAGGTGGCCGGCAGGTCGGCCGGGGCATCGGCCGCCTCCAACTGGTCCAGCAGCCCCTGGGCACCCGCCGAATCGCCGGGGTCCAGTTCCAGCGCCCGGCGCAGGCTGGTGGCCGCCTTGGCCGGTTCGGCCAGCGCCAGCCAGCCGCGCGCCTGGGCCACGGCAGCAAAGGGAAGGGCCGGGTCGGCCGGGTGGGCCTGGGCCAGGGCGACGGCCAGGGCCTCCACCGCTGGCAAGGGCTCACCGGCTGTCGTCAGAATATCGGCAATGTCGCCTAGCGACTCCAGATCATGCGGGGCCAGGAAGATGGCCTCGCGCGCATGGGAAACCGCAGCCTCAATCTTCCCCGCCTCCAGGCACAGGCGGGCCATGTGGCGATGGGCGGTCGGGTCGTCTCCCCGCTGGGCCAGTATTTCCGCGCAAAATCGCTGCGCCTCCTCCCGCCTTGCCGGCAACTGCATCAGGGATGACAGGCGGGCCCGCCGCCACGGCCCATGGCCGGGGTCATCGGCCAGCGCGCGGGTGAACAGGGCGACGGCCTGTTCATGCTCCCCCGCTTCAGCCCTTAATTCGGCCAGCAGGCCGGCGATCTCCCCCCCTGCCCCCTGTTCTGTTGCCTGATACAGGATGGCGATGGCGCCGCCGCGATCTCCCTGGTCCAGCAGTTCGAAGGCGCGCGCGAGGGTGTCTGTCATGATCGTCTTGTGGGCAGGAAGGGCGGATGACGCTGCTATATCACGCCGCTTTTCCGGCGAGAGCCGGCGGCCCACGCTGGGCAGACCCGGCCCTTTTGCTGAAAAAGGAGTCTTTCTGTGCTTTTGCCGCACCAGTTAGAGTTTTTTCTGGTTGACCCAATGCGCGGCATCTGGGATTGATATGCGGCCGGCGCATGGAGCCGGTGTTCGATATAGGGAGCGGTCACCGCATTTCGTAACGGTGGCCTGATTGCGGCGCCCGCGCACAAGCGGGCAGATGGCGGAAAGAACCGGATTGGCCGGACCTGACGCCACCAACGGACTGGAGCCTGGGATGACCGATACGACGATGCGTGAGCACCGCAAGGCCAAGCCCAGCCGATTTGCGTCCGGTCGCCTCATCTCCCGCATCGCCGCTGGCGCCTTTGCCTTTATCGGTCTCGGTCTCGTCGCCGGGCAGGCCCAGGCCGGCTGCACCGATAATATCCTGGCTGCTGAAAAAGAATTCAACATCCCCAAGGGCATGTTGCTGGCCGTCTCCCTGGTGGAGAGCGGTGGCGGCGGTACGCCCAGCCCCTATATCATGAACGTGCGCGGTCGTGCCGTGTTCCCAGGGAATGAGACGGAAGCCGCCCGTTACCTGCGTGACAGCAAGGGCAACCTGCGCGACGGCGTTTTCGCCGGCTGTATGCAGCTCTCCCTGGCCCATCACAAGCAGGCCTTCCGCCCGGTCGAAAAGATCGTCAATCCGGAAGCCAATGTCCGCTACGCTGCCAAATATCTGGTGCAGTTGCGTCAGGAACTGGGGAGCTGGGCTGGCGCTGTCGCCCGTTACAATGGCTCTGCCGGCTTCAAGGCCGCTGCCTACCAGTGCAAGGTTCAGCGCCAGTTGGTGAGCCTTGGTGCAGATCAGAGCGCTTCACTGATTGATGCCCGCAATTGCGGTGCCGCCGACGCCCCGTCCATCGCCCCGCGTACCCGCCGCGCCTTTGAACAGCACAGCGATACGCCGGTTGGCTGATCGGCTGTTCTGTATCTGAGCCATGGAAAAGGCCCGGCAGTGGCATCGCTGCCGGGCCTTGTTGTTTTTGCCCCTCACAGCAGGCGGGGTTGCGTCGCTTTACCGGCACCCGGCAGCAGTTCCGGCACGGCTTCGGCCAGCATGTCGCCGGCGGCCTCATCCAGCAGTGCATCCAGGGCGCTGCCATAGACCTGTTCGCGCCCGATCTCCAGCAACACCGGCACCGCCAGGGGGGAGATGCGATCCAGCCGACGGTGCTGGATGCGGCCCTTGACCCTGCCCAGCATGTCGGACAGGCGGCGCACATCGGTCAACCCGGCCGCCGCATCGGCACGGGTGGCACGCAGCAGCACATGGCCCGGCTCGTGTTTTCGCAGCACATCATAGATCAGATCGGCGCTGAAGATGACCTGCCGCCCCGTCTTCTCCAATCCCGGATGCCGGCGTTCGATCAAGCCGGCAATGATGGCGACGTTGCGGAACAACCGTTTCAGCATGGAGGATTCCTCCATCCAGGCTTCCAGATCGTCGCCCATCATGTCCTGATCAAACAGGAAATCCAGGTCGGTGGCCGGCTTCAGCGCCCAGGTGGCCAGCACATAATCGGTCGCCACGAAGCCCAGCGGGTGCAGCCCCGCCCGCTCCATCCGCCGTGTCAGCAACATGCCCAGCGTCTGGTGGGCATTGCGCCCTTCAAAGCAATAGGCAACCAGGAATTCCTTGCCGGCACGCGGAAAACTCTCCACCAACAGGCCCGAGCGGTCCGGCAGGGTGGAACGATATTGCTGCAGCCGCAGCCATTCCTGCACCGTGTCCGGCAGACGGTCCCAATGGCGCGGGTTTTCCAGCAGCCCGCGCACCCTTTCGGCCAGATGGGTGGAAAGCGGCAGCCGCCCGCCGGCATAGGCGGGCACCTTGGGCGTGCCCTCCCCGCCCTTGGCGACAATCACCTCCGTCTCCCGCACACCAACGAATTTCAGCAATTGGCCGGCAAAGACGAAACTGTCGCCCGGCACCAGTCCATTGACGAAATATTCCTCCACCCGGCCCAGTACCGCCCCGCGGTTCAGCCGGACATTCAGCATGATCTCTTCAACAATGGTGCCAACATTCAGCCGGTATTGCCGGCTCACCTGCGGGTTGGCGGCCCGCCACAACCCATCCTCATCCCGCGTCAGCCGTTTGAAGCGATCATAAGCCCCCAGCGCGTAACCGCCGGATGCGACGAAATCAAACACATCATCAAATTCATCGCGTGACAGGTCGGCATAGGGGGCGGCCCGCACCACTTCGACATAAAGCGCGTCGACGCTGAAGGGGGCGGAACAGGCGGTGCCGGTAATGTGCTGCGCCAGCACATCCAGGGCGCCCGGCCGCGTCGGGTCACCATCCAGGGTGCCGTCGGCAATGGCCTCCACCGCCGCCTCGCATTCCAGCACCTCGAACCGGTTGCCGGGCACCAGCAGCGCCTTGGAGGGTTCATCCAGCCGGTGGTTGGCGCGGCCGATGCGTTGCAGCAGGCGCGACACGCCCTTGGGCGCCCCCACCTGTACCACCAGATCGATCCCCGCCCAGTCGATCCCCAGATCCAGGGAAGAGGTGGCGACAACAGCACGGAGTTTTCCGGCGGCCATGGCTGCTTCCACCTTGCGGCGCTGTTCCACCGCCAAGCTGCCATGGTGCAGGGCGATGGGCAGGTTTTCCGTGTTCAGCCGCCACAGCTCCTGAAATGCCAGTTCCGCCTGGGCACGGGTATTGACGAAGATCAGCGTCGTGCCATGGTCGCGGATACGCTGATACACCTCCGCTAGCGCGTGCAACGCCATATGGCCGGCCCAGGGCAGATATTCCTTGGTCGCCAGAATCTCCACCGTCGGCCGCGCGCCGGCGCGGCCCAGCACGGTGCGCACCGGGGCCAACTCCCCCTCATCATCATGCAGCCGACCGGTGGGGGAGAGATAGGCCACCAGCGCATCCGGATCGGCCACCGTGGCCGACAAGCCCGCCCGCAAGGCACCGGGCGCCAGGCTGGAAAGCCGCGCCAGGCCCAGCGCCAGCAGGTCACCCCGCTTGCTGCCGGCCAGCGCGTGCAGCTCATCAATCACGATCCGGCGCAGCGGCCGGAAAATATCCGCCGCTTCGGGGTAGGAGAGCATCAGGGCCAGGCTCTCCACCGTCGTCATCAGGATATGCGGTGGTTTGCTGCGCTGGCGGGCACGCTTGGCCTCCGGCGTATCACCGGTGCGGGTTTCAGCCCGGATGGGCAGGCGCAGGCTGGCAATCGGCGTTTCCAGATTGCGCTGGATGTCCACCGCCAGCGCCTTCAGCGGCGAGATATAAAGCGTGTGCAGCCCCTCACGCGGGCGTTCCGACAGGTCGATCAGGGTCGGCAGAAAGCCAGCCAGCGTCTTGCCCGCCCCAGTCGGCGCGATCAACAGCGCGTGCTGCCCATCCGCCGCCGCGCGGACCATCGCCACCTGATGATCGCGCGGGGCCCAGCCCTGCGAGCGGAACCAGCCGGCAATGGCGGGGGGGATCAGATTATCGACGGGCTCAAGCGCATCCATCGGCGCATCATGGCGGAACGCAGCACGAACGGAAAGGGGGAGTATCCGACGTTAACGAAAGAGAGCCTTGCCGCAGCAGGCAATCAACACACTCTTATCAGCCCTGTCGCCGCGTGGAACGATCATGCTGAAACGCCTCGCTCTTCTCGCCCTGCCGCTGCTGTTGCTGGCCGGCTGCAACCGCATCCCGGAAAACGCGCCGCCCACTGTGGAGGCGGTGGATATCCAGCGCTATCAAGGCACATGGTACGAGATTGCGGCCTTCCCCAACCGGTTCCAGAAGAATTGCACCGCCACCCGTGCGGAATACCGGCTGCGCGATGATGGTAAGGTCGATGTTACCAACCGCTGCCACCTGGGCAATCCCAAGGGCGAAGAAAATATCGCCAGGGCCACCGCCCGGCTGGACCCGGCCAAACCAGATGGTTCCAGGCTGCTGGTCAGTTTCTTCCCGCTGATTGAGGGGAATTACTGGATTTTGGGCCTGGACCCGGATTATCGCTGGGCCCTGGTGGGGGCGCCGGGACGGGATTATCTCTGGATTCTCGCCCGTACACCCGACATGGACCCCGGCACCTATGATGATATTGTCGCCCGCGCCCAGGCGCTGGGCTTCGATACAGCGAAGCTGAAAAAGACAGTGCAGCCGGGGTGAAAATCGGCCAGGGTCGGGGGGATGGAGAAATCATGACAACGTCCCCCGCCGATCACATCCGCCTTGCGACGAAATCGGATATCCCTAACCTGATGCAAATCCGGCTTTCGGTGCGGGAAAACATCCTGTCCAACCCGGCCAAGGTGCCGGAGAGCGCCTATGACCCGTTCATCGAACAAGGATCGCTTTGGCTATGCGAACAGGTCACAGGCAAATGTCTGGGGTTTGCCGCCGCCGATCTGCGCGATGGCAGCATCTGGGCGCTGTTCATTTCCCCTGAGGCGGAGGGCCGGGGCATCGGGCAAAGCCTGATGGCGCAGATGATCGGCGATCTGCGCCGCGCCGGCTGGCAACAGGCGACCTTATCTACCCAACCAGAAAGCCGCGCCGCCGCCTTTTACCAGCGCAATGGCTGGGTAGCGGGCGGGATGACCGGCGGCGGCGAGCAGATTTTTATCCGCCCACTGTGAGCCAGCTTACCTGACCGCCGGCACAATATCCGCCACCAGCGGGTAATGGTCGGAAATCACCTGTCCATTGATGCTGTCGGTCAGGGTAGCGAAACGCGCCACCCCCAAACCGGCGTCGATAAAAATATGGTCGATGGCCTCTCCGGTCTGGCGGATATCGAAATCATTGAAGGTGCCCTCCGGCCCGAAAATGATCGGGCTGAGCGGGCGGGCATCGCGCAGGCCGCTCCCCGTCGCCAGCAGGCGATAGGCGCCGCCATCCAAGCCGCTGTTGAGGTCACCCAGCACAATGGTATGGGCCCCCGCCGCCACCGGGATGGCCGCCACCTGCCGGGCGCAATCACTGCGGGCGCGGTCGCTGACATTGTCGAAATGCACATTGCGTACATCGTAGAGCGCGCCATCCTGCCGATCCTTCAGCACCAGCCGGGTGATGGTGCGCGGTTCCCCTGCCCCGTCGGCCTTGCTGGGCCGGTCGGGTGTCTTGGAACACCATTGGGTTTCGGCACGCACCTGTTCAAAGCGGGATTGGCTGTAGAAAATGGCCGTGCTTTCGCCCTCTACCCCGTCATTGCGGCCCTTGCCGTAATGGGCATAGCCGGGCAACCCCTGGGCCAGTGCTGACAGCATATGCGGCAGCGCTTCCTGTACGCCCAGAATATCCGGGGCGGTGAAGCGGATTTGCGCCAGCATCGGCCCCTGGCGCTGGCCCCAATTGGGCTGATCGTCGGGATTGTCGTAGCGGATATTATAGCTCATCACCCGCACGGGCGTGGCTGCCTGGACCAGGGAGGCGGAAAGGGCGACAGCCAAGCCGAACAGAAGGCGCTTCATAACAAATCCAATACCATTACCGCATTTGGATGAAACCAATCGGTAAAGGCCGTGGAACGACCTGTCCAGCCCGTCACCAAAACTTCACGCCTGGGTGATCAGGCAGAACGTTGCAGTGCCGCCCAAAGCTGTCCCGCCAGCCGCTCCGCTTCCCCTTCTGCATAATCCGCCGCCTGGCCGCTGCCCCAGACGGGGCCAGGCCAGGCGGGATCGTCGCGGCGGCGGGCGATGACATGAATATGAAGCTGCGAGACAACATTGCCCAGGGCGCCAGTATTGATCTTGTCGGGCTGGAACATCTGTTCCAGCACCTTTGCTGCCGCTGAGGTTTCATGTGTCAACTGCATCTGATCCGCCACCGGCAGGCGATGGATTTCCACCGCCCCCGCCCGGCGCGGCACCAGAATCAGCCAGGGAAACAGCCGGTTGCGCATCAACAGCACGCGCGACAGCGGCCAGTCCCCCAGCAGAATTGTATCGGCTTCCAGCCGCGCATTCAGTTCGAAGCCACGATCCATCGCCGCCCCTTCCCTTACTTGATTGGATTTGGACCGGGAAACGCCGCTCGTAAAGCAGGTAATGCCGCCGGATGATAGATGGAATGGTGGCGTTCGCCCGGAAAATCCTGGAAATCCCAGGTCAGACCGGCCGGCGGTGCGGCCTTCAAGGCGGCCATAAAACGGTCCAACCCGGCGCGCATCCCCCCGCCTTCATTGCCGATGGAAAGATGCAGGCTGCGCGTCGCAGGCTTTTGCGCCTTCAACAGATCCGCCGCCTGATAAGACAGCGCCTCCTTGTTCCACCACATTGACGGGCTGACCGCGATGTAATGGGTGAACAGCTCCGGCTGGCGCAGGAAAGTTTCGACGATGAACAGACCGGCCAGACTTTCGCCAATCACGCCTGTTTCCGCCGTGGTGCGGAAATTCCGGTCGATATAGGGCTTCAGCTCGCTGGCCAGGAAGCGACGGAAATTGTCGGCACCGCCATGGGTCGGCAATTCCTTGATATCCAACGGATCTTGCGAGGGGGAGGTCAGGTCGCGTTTGCGATCCGTCCCCTCAATCCCCACCAGGATCACCTCCTTGGTAACGCCATTCATATCGCCCAGTTGCACCAGACCCGCGATGTGAAACCAATCCTCCTTCACGCCGCCATCGATCAGGTAAAGCACCGGATAGCGCTGATCGCCCGTGCCATAGGAGGCCGGAAGCAAAATATTGATCCTCCGCTTTTCCGACAGAAGCTTCGATTCCAGCACATAGCTGGTGCCGAACTGGATCGGTTCGCCAGCGCCGGGCTTGAGTGTTTCAGCGGCGAACACCGCCGGCGGGGTCAGCAAACAAGCGGTCAGCAGGACCGTTTTCAGCATCTTGTTCATCATCAATCCCAGATCACCCCTACCCTGTTGCACGGGGCCGACAGGCAATGCCCGGTCTATACCAAAGCGGCCCGCCTGCGCTATGCTGTGTTCCAGCGTGAAGGATCATGATTGCGCTTTTCATAAAAATAACAAAAAACGGCTGCAAATAGTTGAACCGCCGCCATTCCTGGCCGGCAATGTTCCCAGGGGCTTGATTGGTAAGATGGGCAAAATCCTGAAGATGCGTGGTTCGGCCTGGCTGGTGCTGGCGCTGCTGGTGCTGGGCAATATTGGTGCCTGGGCCTTGTCGAACCGGCCCACCACGCCGGATCGGCTGTGGGCCGGCACCATTGCCGGCGTGGCATTCAGCCCCTATCAGGAAAATCAGAATCCGCAGGATGGCCGCCATCCCAGCCGCGCCGATATGGAGCGTGATCTGGAGGTGGTGGCCCCCTATGTCCGCTCCATCCGCACCTACACCGCCACCGACGGGCTGGAGGTGATCCCGGAACTGGCCGCCAAGCATGACCTGGATGTGACGGCTGGCGCCTGGATCTCCGGTGATCTGGGCAAGAATGAGCAGGAAATCAACTCCCTGGTCCGCCTCACCCGCGCCAACCCCAACGTCAAGCGGGTGATGGTCGGCAATGAGGTGATGTATCGCGGCGATCTGGAGGTCGGCGCGCTGATCGATTATGTGCAGCGCGTCAAGAAGCAACTGGATGTGCCGGTCTCCACCGCTGAGCCGCCCTATGTCTGGATCAAGCATCCTGAACTGGCGGAGGCGGTGGATTACATCACCATCCACTTGCTGCCCTATTGGGAAAAGGTGCCGATCGAACAGGCAATGGAGCAGGTACGCCGTGGCTATGACGAGGTGCGCGCCAAATATCCCGACAAGCATATCCTGGTGGGTGAAGCCGGCTGGCCGTCCGATGGCCCCTATCGCGGCGGGGCCCAGGCCAGCCTGGTGAACGAGGCCACCTTCATCCGCAACTTCCTGAACCTGGCCGGTGAGAACCGCTGGGACTATTACATCATGGAAGCCTTCGACCAGCCCTGGAAGCGGGAGATCGGCGGCGAGGCGGAGGCCAACTGGGGCATCTGGGATACCCATCGCCAGATGAAATTCCCCATGGAAGGCGGCGTGTTCGAGGTGCCGGGCTGGCCCGTGCTCTGCGCCATCGCCACCGCGCTGGCCTTCCTGCCCATGGTCTGGTTCGTGCTGCAGCGCGACGATCTGAAACCCGCCGGCCAGCTTTTCTATGGCGCCCTGATCCAGGGTATCGCCTCCGGTCTGGTCTGGACGGCAACAGAGGCGATGACCACGGGCATGAACACCATGTCCTTCATCGCCTTCCTGGTGCTGATCTTTGCCCAGATATTGCTGTTGGTGGTGGTGCTGATTGACGGGCTGGAACTGACGGAGGTGGTGTGGACCGACCGTTGGAAGCGGAAATTTGCCCCCGTCAAGGCCAACCCCAATAATTACTATCCCAAGGTTTCCATCCATGTGCCCTGCTATAATGAGCCGGCGCATATGGTGATTGAGACCCTGAACGCATTGGCGAAGATGGATTATCCCAACTTCGAAGTGCTGGTGCTGGATAACAACACCAAGGATGAGGCGGTGTGGAAGCCGCTGGAAGAACATTGCGCCAAGCTGGGGCCGCGCTTCCGCTTCTTCCATCTGGCAAAATGGCCGGGCTACAAGGCCGGTGCCTTGAATTTCGGTCTGGCCGTCACCGCCCCGGATGCCGAAGTGGTGGGTGTGATCGACAGCGATTATCAGGTCACGCCGGACTGGCTGTCCTCCACCACGCCCTATTTCGAAAACCCCAAGGTCGCCTTCGTGCAGAGCCCGCAGGATTACCGGGATTGGCACATCCATCCGTTCCATCGGATGATCAATTGGGAATATCAGGGCTTTTTCCATATCGGCATGGTGCAGCGGAACGAACGCAACGCCATCATCCAGCATGGCACCATGACGCTGATCCGCACCTCCATCCTGAAACAGGTGGGTTGGTGGGCCGAATGGTGCATTTGTGAGGATGCGGAACTGGGCCTGCGCCTGTTTGAGGAGGGGCTGGAATCGGTCTATATGCCCGACAGTTTCGGCAAGGGCCTGGTACCGGACAGCTTCGCCGGCTACAAGACCCAGCGTTTCCGCTGGGCCTATGGGGCCGTGCAGATCATCAAGCGGCATTGGCGGGAATTCCTGCCGTCCGGCAAGAAACTGACCTTCGGCCAGAAATACCATTTCGTCACCGGCTGGCTGCCCTGGTTTGCCGATGCGGCCCATATGGGCTTTGTCATCGGCGGTGTCTTCTGGTCGCTGGGCCTGCTGCTGGCACCGCGCTATTTCGAATTTCCGCCCACCGTCTTCATCATGCCCACGCTGGGGGTGTTCTTCTTCAAGGTGGCGTGCGGCCTGTGGCTTTATGCGGCGCGGGTGAAGTGCGGCTTCCTGGACAAGGTGAATGCAGCCGTGGCCGGCATGGCGCTGACCCACACCGTGGGCCGCGCCGTCTGGACCGGGCTGTTCACCCAGGGCCGCCCCTTCGTGCGCACGCCGAAATGCGAGGATCAGCCGGCGCTGATCCAGGGCTTCCTGCACGCCAAGGAAGAGGTGATGCTGATGGTGGCCCTGTGGATCACCGCCTTTGCCGTCGGCTGGCGCGAAGGTGGCGACAACCGCGACGCCTATATCTGGTCGGCCATGCTGGTGGTGCAGTCCCTGCCCTATATCGCAGCCCTGGCCGTTGCCACCATCAACGGCCTGCCCATGCCCAAGCAGGATGAACCGCAGCCGGCACCGGCGGCAGAGTAATTATTTCTCTGGTTTATCCAGCTTGTGACCTTCCAAAAGCCGGGCCTTGGCTTCATCCTCGGCCCGGCTTTTTTGTTTCTCAGCCTTGGTGCGGCCGAACTTCACCCGGTTCTCCGCCGCCTGTGCTTCCCGTGCGGCCTTTTCCTTGGCCTTGCGGGCCCGATTGAGATTCACGATTTCGCCCATTTCATCCCCTATCCCTCGGCGGCGTTCCCGCGATAGGTTAACGCCGGTCTGCACGGCGATGGCAAGAAGGTTGGTCCGTTGCGCAAATTCCTGGTCCTGGTGGTTCTGTTGCTGCTGGTCGGCGCCGGTCTGGTGCTGGCCCCCGCACTTATTCCCTGGAACCAGTTCCGCGATCAGGTGGCCGCCGTCCTGGCCGACCTGACAGGGCGGCAGGTGGTGATCGATGGCGACCTGTCGTTGACCCTGCTGCCCGCCCCTGCCTTGACCGTGGCCGATGTGCGGCTGCTGGATGGCGGGGAGAATGTCGCCAGCGTGGAAAAGGTGGCGCTGCGCGTGCGCCCCCTGGCCCTGCTGTCGCAATCCATCGAAATCGAATCGCTGCGCCTGCAAGGGGCGGATATGCGGCTGCGCCAGGACCGGGACGGCACTGTGCGCTGGCCCATCGCCCTGCAGTCGCTGGGCAAATCGGTGCAGGTGGAAAGCCTGCATTTCAGCGACAGCCGGCTGAGCTGGGAGCGGCCGGAGCGCCCCACCCTGCGGCTGGAGGCACTGACCGGGGAACTGACCGCCGGTGGCCCGGACGGGCCATTTGAACTGACCGCCAATGCCACCGCCAATGACCAGCCGCTGCGCCTCAGCTTTGCCGCCGCGCGCCGGGCCGCTGGCGGGGCCCTGCCGGTGCGGGCCACCTTGTCCATGCCGGCGGGCAAGACGGAAATGCGCTTTTCCGGCGTGCTGCCGGCCGGCGACAATGACACGCTGACAGGGGATGTCAGCCTGCAGGCGGTCGATTCCAACCCGCTGGCAGCCCTGCTGCGCCCGCTGCTGGGGCTGGCCGCGCAACCGGCCGAGGGGCTGGGCCGCTCGATCCAGTTTGGCGGGCGGCTGACGGCGGATCATGACAGTGTTGGCATCGATGGCATCGACCTGCAATGGGGGGTGGCCCGCGCCACCGGCAGCGCCGAATTCCCCCGTTCTGCCGAGGCATCGGGGTCGCTGGTGCTGGCCTTCAGCCAGCTGGATCTGGATGCGCTGGGCAAGCCCGGCGAATTGCCGGTGGATTTCTGGCCCAGCGCCCTGATGGAAATTGACCTGCTGGCCGATGAGGCGCGCTGGCACGGGGATACGCTGCGTGACCTACGGCTGGTGGGCCGGATGCAGGATCGGGTGCTGGCCCTGGATCAGGGCAATGCCACCCTGCCCGGCGGCACCACGGTCACCCTGTCGGGCAGTGCCGATCTGCGGGAAGCGGCAGCGCGCATGGAGCTTGCCGTCAGCCTGACCAGCCCGTCCCTGCGCGACACGCTGGCCTGGGCCGGCCTTGATCTGGCCAAGGTGCCGGTGGAACGGCTGCGGCAGGCCGATCTGCATGGCAAGCTGGCCGGCAAGCCGGATGATCTGTCGCTGACCGACCTGACGGGCGGCATCGACACCACGAAACTGAGCGGGGCTGTCAGCCTGACAAGGCGCGAACGCACCGGGCTGGGGGCCCGGCTGGTGCTGGACCGGCTGGACCTGGATGCCTATCGCACCGCCGACGCACCCGCCTGGGCCGACCTGCTGGCCCCGCTGGTCAAGGAAACCAACCTGACGCTGGACCTGAAGGCAGATCAGTTGGCCCTGGCCGGTTTGCAGGCCGAAGGGGTGGTCCTGGATGGCAGCCTGGAAAATGGTGCTGTCACCCTGCGCCAACTGGCGGTGAAATCCCTGTCCGGCATCGCCCTGCAGGCCAATGGCCGCTATGCCGGGGGTGGGCAGACCGGCGGTTCCCACCTGACCCTGACCGCCAGCGCGCCGACCCTGGCCCCGCTGTTCCGCGCGCTGGCCATTGATGCCATCCCGCTGGCCGACCGGCTGGGGGCCGTGTCGCTGGAGGCGCGGATGGTGGGGAACGACTCCAAGGCCGCCCTTGATATCCGCGCCGGCCTGCTGGGCGGGAACGTCCAGATCGGCGGGGAGGTGCTGGAACCGGCGACGGCCCCCAATCTCGCCCTGAAAATCCGCAGCACCCTGCCGGAAACCGCCGACGCGCTGCGCCTGCTGCTGCCCGATTCCGGGTTGGCGGGGTTGGGCAATCTGGACCTTTATGGGGAATTGGGCGGCCGAAGGGGGGAGGTGCTGACGCTTTCCGCCCTGCAAGGCAATTTCGCCGGCCAGCCCCTGGAAGGCACCCTGCGCTGGACGCAAGGCAAGCCGGCCCCGGCAGAGGGGGGGGAAGCCACGCCGCCCAACCTGGACGGGGAATTGAGCCTGGGTGCCCTGGACCTGGACCGGTTCATCCCCAACCTGACCAAACCGGAGGGGGATATCGGCCTGGGCTGGACCCGCCGCTATAACGGTGCCCTGACCCTGCGCAGCGCCGCCCTGACCCTGGCCGGGGAGAAGGCGGAAAACGCCCTGTTGCGGCTGGAGGCGCGGCCCGGCCTGCTGCGCCTGAATGAAGGTACCGGCACCTGGCAGGGCGGCAGCCTGACCGCCAGCGGGGCTTGGGCACAGATGGAAACCGGGCCGGAGGGCGGCCCCCCACCCTTGACCGGCAACCTGGCCCTGGCGGTCAAGGGGGCAACTCTGCCCGAGCGGTTCGCCACCGGCCCCAACGGTCTGGGGATCAGCGCCGGTCAGGTGGAGTTGAGCTTCACCGGCACCGGGGAAGGCAAGAACCCGCGTACCCTTTGGTCCGGGCTGAATGGCCAGGGCAAGGCGGCTTTCCGCAACGGCACGCTGAGCGGGCTGGATTTGGGGGCGGTTGCCAAGCGCATCGACCAGGGCGGGGCCAATCTGGCCGCCGATCTGCGCCGCCTGCTGCCGCGCGGCGGACAGACCGGATTCGATCAGCTGACACTCGACTGGTCGCTGGCCGATCATATCGTCGCACTCAGCGGCACCAGCCTGGAGACGGCCGCCGGCAGCGTGACCGGTGGCGGCGCCTGGGCGCTGGAACCGGACAGCGTGACGCTGGATTTCACCCTGCTGCCGGCCGCCGATGGCAGCCCGCCTGCCATCGGTCTGGCCGTGAAGGGGCCGAGAAACAGCGCCACGCGCACCGCCGATCTCACCGCCCTGCAAAGCTGGAGCCAGAAGCGGGAGGCCGCCAAGGCCCCCAAACCCGCCCCGGCAGCGGCCGCCCCTGCCCCGGTCCCCGCCGCCGCACCCAAGCCAGCGGCCAAGCCCACCCCCACCCCGCGTGACCCGGTGGGCGGGATTCTGGACCGGCTGCGCAAGGGGGATGGCTGATGCCCGCATCGCCGCACCCCCTATCGCACTGCCGAAAAGCGTGGTTGGATGGCGGCGCGATCCGGGTTATTCCATCAACCTGAATAACCATTCACTTTCGGGAGCCTGCACAGCATGTTGAAGGGTAAGACCGCCATCGTCACCGGTTCCACCAGCGGCATCGGGCTGGGCATCGCCCGCAAGCTGGCCGCCGCCGGGGCCGACATCATGCTGAACGGTTTCGGCGATGCCGCCGAGATCGAGGCGGAGCGTCAGGCGATTGAGGCGGATTTCGGCGTCAAGGCGCTCTATTCCGCCGCAGACATGAGCAAGCCTGACCAGATCGCCGCCATGGTGGCCAGTGCAGAACAAGCCTTTGGCACTGTTGACATTCTGGTCAACAATGCCGGCATCCAGCACACGGCCCTGGTGGAGAATTTCCCGGCGGAACGGTGGGAGACCATCATCGCCATCAACCTGTCCGCCGTCTTCTATGGCACCCAGGCCGTGCTGCCGGGCATGAAGGCGCGCAACTGGGGCCGCATCATCAATATCGCCTCTGCCCATGGTCTGGTCGCCAGCGCGCAGAAGGCTGCCTATGTCGCCGCCAAGCATGGCGTCGTCGGGCTGACCAAGGTGGTGGCCCTGGAAACGGCGGAAAGCGGCATCACCTGCAACGCCATCTGCCCCGGCTGGGTGCTGACGCCCCTGGTGCAGAAGCAGATCGACGCGCTGGCCGCGCGGGAAAACATCACCGTTGCCGAGGCACAGGTAAAGCTGCTGTCAGAAAAGCAGCCGTCGCGCCAGTTCACCACCCCTGACCAATTGGGCGATCTGGCCGTCTTCCTGTGCAGCGAAGCCGCTGGCAATATCAAAGGCGCTTCCCTGCCCGTCGATGGCGGCTGGACAGCGCAGTAATCCCTATAAAGACAACTGACACATGACCAAGCCCCCCTCCCCGCGCACGCCGGGCCGCCGTTCCGCGCCCGTCGCTGCGCAGCCATCTGCTGTGCCCACCCGTCATCGCATCAATCTGGCCCTGCAGGGGGGCGGCTCCCATGGCGCCTTCACCTGGGGTGTGCTGGACCGGCTGCTGGAGGATGGGCGGCTGGAGGTGGAGGGGATCAGCGGCACCTCTGCCGGTGCCATGAATGGCGCCCTGCTGGCCCAGGGCCTGCTGACCGGCGGACCGCAGGCAGCGCGGGAGCTGTTGGAGCGGCTATGGCGGCGGGTGGCCAAGTCACACGCGCTGGGGCCGCTGTCACAGCCTTGGCCGTTTCCCTTTGGCAGCGGCCCCAACCTGGACAGCAACCCCATCTATGCCGGGCTGGACATGATGGTGCGCATGATGTCGCCCTATCAGTTCAACCCGATGGGGGTGAACCCGCTGCATGATGTGCTGGAAGGGCTGGTGGATTTCAGCCTGCTGCGGCAGGCCACCGATGTGCGGCTGTTCGTCAGCGCCACCAATGTCAACCGGGGTCAGTTGCGCGTCTTTGCCGGGCAGGAACTGTCGGTAGAATGCCTGCTGGCGTCCGCCTGCCTGCCCATGCTGTTCCAGGCCGTGAAGATCGACGGCGAACATTATTGGGATGGCGGCTATATGGGCAACCCGGTGATTGACCCGCTGGTGAAACATTGCCAGTCGGCCGATGTGATGATCGTGCAGGTCACGCCCATCCATCGGCCGGAACTGCCCCGCGCGCCCAGCGCCATCATCGACCGCATCAATGAAATCAGCTTCAATTCCACCTTCTACCGCGAACTGCGCTCCATCGAACTGGTGAACCGGCTGCTGGCCGACGGGCGCATCGGCCCGGAAAGCGGGCTGCGCGCCGTCCATCTGCATATGGTGGAAAGCGAGGCCGGGATGGCGGATCTGGGGGTTTCCAGCAAGCTGAACGGCGATTGGGGCTTCCTGTGCGACCTGCGGGACATGGGCCGCAGCGCCGCCGATTCCTGGCTGGCCGCGCATATCGATCGGCTGGGCCAGGGCAGCAGCTTTGAAACAGGGCCGTTTTTTGTCTGATCCGTGACGGGCGTGTGAAAATATTTTCGCCCGCCCACCCCGGCCCACCATGGTGATGCCGGTTGATTATTTCAACCCAGGCCGCCATTGCGGCGGCATTGTTTCAACCCAATGCCGGAATGGGTGGAAATTTTACCCAACAGCCCCCTGAACAACGCTCAGCCTGCATCCGCGAGGGGCCATGCCGGCCCCGCAAAGCCGGTATTCCAGACCCGCCAAACATGATATAGCCCGCGCCTTCGGACATATATCACCCGCAAGGCGACGATGGCTTTGATCTCTAACGACCCGGAGCGCGGCTTCTTCGGCCACCCGCGTGGTCTGGCCCCCCTGTTTTTTGCCGAGATGTGGGAGCGCTTTTCCTTTTACGGGATGCGCGCCCTGCTGACCCTCTATCTGGTCAAGCATTTCCTTTACAGTGACGAGATGGCGGGCTTCATCTATGCCAGCTATGCCTCGCTGAATTATGCGATGCCGGTGATCGGCGGCGTCATCGCCGACCGTTATCTGGGCAACCGCAAGGCGGTGATGCTGGGTGCCATCCTGCTGGTCTGCGGCCATATCGGCATGGCGTTCGAGGGCAGCCCGGCCCAGATCATCGATGGCGTCATCGTCCGCCAGTCGCCTTATGATCAAATCATGTTCCTGTCGCTGGCCTTCATCATTGTCGGCGTCGGCTTCCTGAAATCCAACATCTCCACCATGGTGGGCAAGCTCTATCCCAGCAAGGATGATCCGCGCCGCGACCCCGGCTATACGATCTTCTACATGGGTGTGAATCTGGGCTCCTTCTTCTCCACCATCGCCTGCGGCTATCTGGGCGAAACCTATGGCTGGGCCTATGGCTTCGGTCTGGCCGGCATCGGCATGGTGGCGGGCCTGGTGGTGTTTGCCCGTGGTACCCAATGGTACCGCAATGCCGAACCGCCCAATCCGGCACAGTTGAAGGCGCGCACCGCCATCGGCCTGTCGCGCGAAGCCATGATCTATGTCGGCGCCGTGGCCGCCGTGCTGATCAACTGGCAACTGGTGCAGTGGCACGCGGTCGTCGGCAGCCTGCTGCTGGTGATTGTGGCCGTGGTGCTGGCCGGTATCCTGTGGTTCAGCCTGACCCAGTGCAGCAAGATCGAACGCGACCGCATGGTCGTGGTGCTGGTGCTGACCTGTCTGTCGGTGGTGTTCTGGACCCTGTTCGAACAGGCCGGCACCTCGCTGACCCTGTTCGCCGACCGCAATTCCGACCGCTCCTTCTTCGGTCTGTTCATCGTGCCGGCCTCGGTGGTGCAGGTCTTCAACCCGATGTTCATCGTGCTGCTGGCCCCCGTCTTCTCCTGGGGCTGGGTGAAGCTGGCGCAGAAAGGGTGGGAGCCGTCCACCCCGATGAAATTCGCCCTGGCCATCCTGCAGGTGGGCCTGGGCTTCGGCGCGTTGGTCTTCGGTGCCTCGCTCGCGGGGGAGGATGCACAGACCGGTCTGTTCTGGCTGGCACTGGGCTATCTGCTGCACACGACGGGTGAGCTGTGCCTGTCGCCGGTCGGCCTGTCGATGATCTCCCGCCTGTCGGTGGCGCGCATCACCGCCATGGTGATGGGCGTCTGGTTCCTGGCCTCTGCCGGGGCGCATTTCCTGGCCGGCTGGGTTGCGGCCCTGGCCAGCACCAGCACGGAGCCGGGCAAGGTGATGACCGCCCAGGAAAGCCTGCCGGTCTATAGCGGCGTGTTCTGGGATCTGTTCATCGGGGCCACGGTGATTGCCGTGCTGGTCGCCCTGGTCAGCCCCTTCCTGCGCAAGCTGATGCATATGGACGCCGCCGATATGCACACCTCCAAGAACGGCAAGAAATAATAAAGCAAGCCGTCCTCAAGGCAATCCAGAATGGCCCGCCGGATCACCCTCCGGCGGGCCGTTTATTTTTAAATTCCCCCCGCCGCGCGCAGTTCCTCCAGCATGGCCTCATCGGTAAAATCAAAGCCCAGCGGGCAGACGCTGATTTCCCCCCGGCGCAGGGCGGCAATGTCGCTGTCATCGGGCGTGGGGGCCCCCTGGCGGCGGCGCAGGGCCAGCCAGTGATAATCATAGCCCCGCGTATCGCTGCGCCGTTCCACCTCCACCGACATGGAACCCGGCTGGCCCTGGCGGGTGATGGACAGGCCGGTCAGTTCGTCGGGCTCCAGATCGGGGAAATTCACGTTCAACACCGTGCGCGGGGCCGGGCCGAAGCGGCGCACCACAGCGGGCAGCGCCTGGATGGCCGTGTGCCAGCGCACATTCTCCCGGTCGCGCCAGGCCTGGCTGACGGCATAGGCCGGCACGCCCAGCAGCCGCGCCATCATCGCCCCGCTGACCGTGCCGGAATAGCCCACCTCGTCGGCCAGATTGGCGCCGCGATTGATGCCGGAAAACACGATATCCGGCGGGTTGTCCGCCATCACCACCCGCAGCGCCATGGCCACACAATCGCTGGGCGTGCCGCTGACGGCAAACCGCCGCTCCCCCCGCGGATAAAGCCGCAGCGGGGTGTAAAGCGACAGCGCCCGCGACACCCCGCTCTGATCATGTTCAGGCGCCACCACCCAGATTTCCCGCGCCAGCGGGGCCACGGCTGCGGCCAGGGCGGCCAGACCGGGCGCATCGATCCCGTCATCATTGGTCAGAAGGGCGCGATTGAACATCACTGGCTCTTGCATCATCGGGTCCGCATGGTGTTGTTGATCTCTCGTCGGCCCCATTTGAAGCCAACGGGCGTTTGAAGTCGATCCCCATCCTGCCGGAAAGCCAATCCCATGGAAGACCGCCTGCCCACCCACCTGATCGTGCAGGCCGGCCTGCGCCGCTGCAACAGCACCGGTATCGGTGCCTATGTGCTGCGCAAGGGGGATCGGGAGGGGGGGCTGATCCTGCTGAAAGTCGCTGTGTTGGGCCAGGGCAACCGGCTGTTCACCCAGGGCCGCGACCTGTCCGGCAAGCTGGGCTGGGTGCCGGGCGCCAATGGTGCCCTGATGGATGAGATGGAGGCCACTGCCTTCATCGACCGCCACACCAAGCGCGACCCCGACCTCTGGGTGATCGAGGTGGAAAGCCGCGATGGGGAAAATCCGTTCCAGACGGTGGATTGAAAAGGTCAAACCGACGACAACCGCTTTCCCTGGTGGGCAGAACCCGCTATGCTGTTGCCGACCCGACATTGCGAGCGGCTCAGTACCCTGGGAAACCCCGGCACCCGCTCGCAAGGCATCAAGCCATTGAAACGGCTTGTTTCTTGGACATGGTGAATACGGGAACAAGCCTTCGCCCGGTATTTTTTCGTCTCCTTTCCGGACCCGCTCGCAATGACAGGCAATTTGCCTTATCATGCAGTGGCTTCCGACAGGGGGCCTTTCCCCGGCTGAAAAGCCGGGGCCTCATTGAAGCCCATAAACCAGCCTTATCGCGAGCATGGATTTGCGCGCCTTTCCCCGGCTGAAAAGCCGGGGCCTCATTGAAGCGTCAGCAGGCCCAGCTTTGTGACCGTCCAGTCAGCGTAGGTGCTTTCCCCGGCTGAAAAGCCGGGGCCTCATTGAAGCCGTGCTTCAGGATTATTTTCGTCTTCCTTCAGCAAGCTTTCCCCGGCTGAAAAGCTGGGGCCTCCTTAATGCAAAGCGACCGCCCGTCCTGACAGGGCGACACGGGGCATGTCGTCCCAGCCCCCTACTCCACCCCGAACAGGCCCAGTTGCCAGCGCATCTGTTCCTCTGTCATCGGGTAGTCCACACCGTTACGGGCGTTCAGCAATTTCGTGGGCGGCAGGCCGGATTTCAGTTGCAGCAGACGGGCGCAACGCATGGAAAGCCCGGCCCGCCAGGCCAGCGCCGTGATGGCGCGCGCGCTCTGCGTATCAATGATGCGCTGCACCAGATCGGGCGCCAGATCGGCGCGCAGCGCCAGCGCCGCGCGCACGAAACCCTTGTCGCCCCAGGACAGCGCATCCCACACCACCTCTTCCGACAAACGGCCTTCCGCCTTCAGGCGCAGGGCCTTGGCCTCGGCCGGTTCCCGTTTCACATAATCGCGCGCCCATTCCAGCCGGCGCTGGGTGACGGCGACGATTTCCTGTCGGTCCTCCCGGTCAAAACCATGCGCCACCAGTTCGCCGCGCACACTGTCATCAATGATGCGGGACAGCCGGCCCAGCAGGCCGGGCGGCAGCAGCGGCTTTACGATGGTGGCCGGATTTTGGGTTGCCGCCAGCCGGCCTTCCACCAGCCCATCCATCCCCTGGTCCGACAGGCTGGCCCCCGGATTGGCCAGCAGCGTGGCCGTGGCCACCCGGTCGCCCTGGGCCGCCACCGCATCGGCCACCGGGGGGGACAGTTTCTCACGCCGGGCAATCGCTTCCAGCACCCAGGGGATCGGCTGGGCGGCAACAATGGCGATCAGTTCCTGATCCGGCAGGTTGATGCAGGATCGCAGGATGGGTTCCGCCACCTCCCGCGCCACATCGCGCGCCAGGGTGGCGATCAGGGCCGGCGGGGCGACGGCGACATCGCGCAGGGCACCGGCCACGGCGGCGCGCACCCGCACCACCTGATCGGCCGCCAGCATGGTCAGCGCGTGCAGGGCAACATCGCGCAGGGCCGCACTTTCCGCCGCCGACAGGTGTGGCAGGGCGCGGGCCAGCCGGCGGGCCAGCATGACGCGCACATCCACATCCCGGTCGCGCGCCAGCCGGGGGGCCGCCTGCAAAGGCGTGGATTCATGCATGGCCACGGCCCGGCGCACCGCCGGATCATCATCATCGGCCATATAGAACAGCAGTTCCGGTGCCAGATCAGGCCGCGCCGCCAGATCGGCGCGCACCCGCGGGTCAGGGCTGACAGCCAGCGCCTTGGCCTCCTCATAAGCCACCATGGCGCCGGGGCGGGCGGGCCTGTCCGGTTTGTCGGTCATATGATGTGGGGGCGGTGGAAGACGTGCCTGAGGGGCGGGACCATGACGCCACGATTACCCAGCCGGAACCAAGTTGCAATCGGAATAACAGGCCGGCTTCACACGGGCTTGTCGCAAAACCAGCCGCAAAATCGAAATAAAATCCTGGCACGATCAATGGTGGAATTGGCTGGGGGGCAAACCATGAAAAACCTTCTGATCGGCTTGGTCATGATCGCAGCCGGCACAGTCCCGGCTGCCGCCGATAGCACTATTCGTCTGCGCGCCGATAATTGGTGCCCCTATAATTGCACACCGGGGGATGAGAAGCCAGGCTATATGGTGGAAATTGCCCAGACGGTCTTCGGCAAGGAGAAGCTGGATTACCAGCTGATGCCGTGGAGCCGGGCGGTGGAAGCCGCCCGCGAAGGCCAGTTGGAAGCGGTGGCCGGTGCCAGCGAGGCGGAAGCCAAGGGCTTCATTTTCGGCAAAGAACCGATGGGCATGTCCGTCAATGTCATCATCACCCGGCGCGGCAGCAATTTCCGCTATCAGGGACAGGAAAGCCTGGCCGCCCTGAAATTGGCCGCCGTGCAGGATTATTCCTATGGCGAGGAGGTGGATGCCTATATCGCCGCCAACCGCGACAAGGTGGAGCTGCTCTCCGGTGATGACGTCACCGTGCAGAACCTGCGCAAATTGCTGGCCAAGCGCGTGGATGCGGTGATTGAAGATATGAATGTGGCGGAATATTCGCTGGCCGCCCAGGGCATGGATGGCTTGGTGGAAATCCAGCCGATCGACCATGCCACCCCGCTCTATATCGCCTTTGCCCCTGGCAACCCGGCGGCAACGGAACAGGCGCGCAAGCTGGATGAGGGGGTGCGCAGCCTGCGCCGCAGTGGGGCGTTAAGCAAACTGCTGGCCCGGTACGGGCTGGGCGACTGGGCCCCGCTGATGGCGGCCGCCCCCCAGCCCTGACGCCCGCCGGAGACCCTGCCTCCCCCGCCGGGGCAAGGCAGGGTCCAGGCCCAGGGGGCTTGCGGGCAAGGGGGGCGACCCGTTAGGTATCGCCAGCCCGTTACGCCGCAGAGCAGCAGAAGCCGATGACCGAAGGCCCCCTTTCCGTCTACCGCGCCCGCCGGGGCACCGGCACCCTGAAGGCCGATCCCGCCCAGGAATTGGCGGCGGAGAAGCTGCAAAGCCTGTGGCACGCGCTGAAGGATTACCGGCCCGCCAGCGGCCAGACCGGCTGGCGCGCCCGTTTCGGCCTGACCCGCCGGCCCGATCCCGCCCCGCAGGGCCTGTTCATCTATGGCGATGTCGGGCGCGGCAAATCCATGCTGATGGATCTGTTCTATGAAACCGTGCCGGTGGAACAGAAGGTGCGGGTGCATTTCCATGCCTTCATGCTGGAAGTGCATGAACGGCTGCACGCCATCCGCCGGGAAGGCTCTGTCGCCCGCAAGGGTGGGGATGAGGTGGTGGAACTGTCCAAACAGATCGCCGCCAAGGGCTGGCTGCTCTGCTTTGATGAATTCCACGTCACCGATGTGACCAATGCCATGATCCTGGGCCGGCTGTTCACCGCCCTGTTCGATCAGGGCATCGTGATGGTGGCCACCAGCAACTGGGCCCCCGAAGACCTGTACAAGGACGGGCTGAACCGTCAGCTTTTCCTGCCCTTCATCGCCCTGTTGAAGGAAAAGCTGGATGTGCTGCATCTGGCGTCGGAGCGGGATTACCGGCTGGCCCGGCTGATGGGCGCCAAGGTCTATCATTACCCGCTGGGCCCCGCCACCAGTGCCGCCATGCAGCGCACCTTCGATGATCTGACCGACGGGCAGGCCCCGGAACCGGTGGAACTGACGGTGCAGGGCCGCAAGGTGGCGGTGCCGCGCGCTGCGCGTGGGGTGGCCTGGTTCAGCTTTGATGATCTCTGCGCCAAGCCGCTGGGGGCGGGCGATTATCTGGCCATCGCCACGCATTTCCATACGGTGCTGATCGATTATGTGCCGAAATTGTCGGACGCCCAGCGCAATGAGGCCAAGCGCTTCATGACCCTGATCGATGCGCTGTATGAGCATAAGGTGAATGCCGTCATCGCCGCCGAGGTGGCGCCGGAACGCATCTATGCCGAGGGCACCCATGCGTTCGAATTCCAGCGCACCGTCAGCCGCATGATGGAAATGCAGGCGCGGGATTATCTGGAACGCACGCATTTGACCTGACACCAGGGGGCGGCAATGACCGAGGTGAAAAAACGTTCCCTGATGATCGCCGGCCACCCCACCAGCGTGACGCTGGAAGAACCCTTCTGGGATGTGCTGAAGGAACTGGCGGCGGCGGAGAATATCGCCGTCAATGCGCTGGTGGAGCGCATTGACGCATCGCGCACCGGCAACCTGTCCAGCGCCATCCGCGTCTATGTGCTGGAAGCCTGCCGCCGCCCGTCTATTTCTTAAAGAAGGCCTGGGCGGCGGCGACAGAGGCCTGTTTACTCTGGATCATGTCGCGGGCACGGGTGATTTCCGACTCCAGCGCTGCAATGTAATCCTGCAGGTCGCTGATCGACAGGCCGTTCAAATCCACCGGCTTCTTCGGGATTTTGGTGGGCAACAGCTCATCCAGATCAAAACCCATGGCCCTTTCCCCTTCTCCGCCCGTTTGCTGCGACATGACGCACAGCACGCGTGCTTATTCTGCGCTATGCCACAGCAACAGCGCAACCGCCCGGTAGGAGAGAAAAGATGCCGACAGCCCAGACCATGCGCGTGGTGGAAATCCAGCAGCCCGGCGGCCCCGAGGTTCTGGTCATATCCCAACGTCCGGTGCCGACCCCGGCGGCGGGGGAGGTGCTGATCCATGTCCAGGCGGCGGGGGTGAACCGGCCGGATGTGATCCAGCGCCAGGGCCATTATCCGCCCCCGCCCGGTGCCAGCGATATTCCAGGCTTGGAAGTGGCCGGCACCATCGCCGCCCTGGGTGAAGGGGTGGAGAACTGGCAGGTCGGCGACAAGGTTTGCGCCCTGCTGGCCGGCGGTGGCTATGCCGACTATGCCACCGCCCCCGCCGTGCAATGCCTGCCCATCCCCGATGGGTTGAACCTGGAGGAAGCGGCCGCCCTGCCGGAAACCATTTTCACCGTCTGGTCGAACGTGTTTGAGCGCGGCGGGCTGCAGGCGGGGGAAAGCCTGCTGGTGCATGGCGGCACGTCCGGCATTGGCAGCATCGCCATCCAACTGGCCAAGGCGCTGGGCAGCACCGTCTATGCCACCGCCGGCGGCCCGGAGAAGGCGCGGGCCTGCGAAACCCTGGGCGCTGATCGCGGCATCGATTACCGGGGAGAGGATTTCGTCGCCGTCATCAAGGAACTGACGGGCAAGCGCGGCGTGGATGTGGTGCTGGATATGGTGGGTGGTGATTACCTGCCCCGCAATATTGATTGCCTGGCGCCGGACGGTCGCCATGTCACCATCGCCTTCCTGCGCGGACCGAAGGCGGAAATCAACCTGACCCCGGTGATGCTGAAGCGCCTGACCCTGACCGGTTCCACCCTGCGTGCCCGGCCGGTGGCGCAGAAAGCCGCCCTGGCGGCGGCGGTGCAGCGCCATGTCTGGCCGCTGGTAGCGGCGGGCCGGGTGCGCCCGGTCATCCATGCCCGCTTCCCGCTGGAACAGGCCGCCAGTGCCCATCGGCTGATGGAAGCATCCAGCCATATCGGGAAAATAGTGCTGATCCCCTGACCGGGGGCTAAAAATCCCGTGGCTTGTCGGGCGGCGTGACGCTATAGGTGATTTGCACGCTGTCTTGTCCGTCCGGTTGGCTGCGCGGGGCCCCTCCCGCGCACGACGGGCGGCTTTTGCGTTTGCGCAGGTTTTTAAGAGTGCCGGGGCACCCCCGGCGTCGCGTTTTAGGAGGAAGCATGGCACTGCCCCTGATGCCGAAGGCCACCGCCATCTGGTTGGTCGAGAACACCGGTCTCAGCTTCGAGCAGATCGCGGAATTCTGCGGGATGCATGAGCTGGAGGTGCAGGCCATCGCCGATGGCGAGGTGGCGGTTGGCATGGTCGGCCGCGACCCGGTGGCCGGCGGTGAGTTGACGGCGGAAGAAATCGCCCGCGCGGAAAAGAACCAGGATCTGAAGCTGCGGATGCGCCATCAGGATCTGCCGCAGCCGGTGGCCCGTTCCAAGGGTCCGCGCTATACGCCGGTGACCAAGCGCGGTGACAAGCCGGATGCGGTGGCCCATCTGCTGAAGGCCCATCCGGAACTGTCGGATGCCCAGCTCTGCAAGCTGATCGGCACCACCAAGCCGACCATTGCCGCCGTGCGTGACAAGACGCACTGGAACGCCGCCAACATCAAGGCACGCAACCCGGTGCTGCTGGGTCTGTGCACCCAGCGCGAACTGGATGCAGCCCTGGAACGGGCCCGCCGTGGCCGTCCGGAGCTGAGCCAGGCCGACGTGCATGTGCCGGATTATGAAAGCGGCGATGAGGATGACGCCGGCCCGATCCGGGATTGATCGCGGCAGCACTGTCTGAAAGCGTGAAAACGGCGTTCGGGGGCAACCCGGACGCCGTTTTCTTTTACCTACCTCTTCCGCCTGACAGGCGGATCAAGCCTTTGGTGGGGGCGACAAAACCCCCTGCCCTTCCCATCTATGCCTGGCATTGGCAGTTCCGCCGCGATCATGGGCGGGAACGGGAAGGATCACAAAGATGAGCCTGGAAAAATTGTTGGGTTCGCTGCTGCAATCGGGACTGTCCCGCCATGTGCTGGGCGGGAAGAAGAAAAAATACAAACATGGCTATGGCGGCAGCGGGTTGGGCGGTATTGCCGGCAAGGCGCTTGGCTCCAAGGGAGGGCTGGCATTGCTGGCCAGCATCGGCATGGCCGCCTATGAACAATATCGCCAACGACAGAGCCAGAACCAGAGCGGCTACAAGGGCTATGCCCCGCCACCACCGCACCCCTCCTATGGCAGCGGTAATCAGCCCCCCTTTCAACGGCCCTGGCAGGGCCACACGCCCACGACGCCCGATGCCGATCTGTTGCTGACCGCCATGGTGGCAGCCGCCAAGGCCGACGGTGTGCTGGATGCCGAAGAACGGGCGCGGTTAGAAAACTATCTCATCGAATCGGGGGCCGACCGTCAGGATTGGGCCCATCTGGACCGGCTGATGCGTCAACCGGTGGATCTGGATGCGTTGATCGCCCGCGTGCGCGACCCGGTGACAGCGGCAGAGGTCTATGGTGCCGCCTTCCTGGCCATTGATGTCGATACCCCGGCCGAACGCGCCTTTCTGGCCATGCTGGCGGCCCGGTTGGGTCTGGATGAATGGACGGCGCGGGATATCGAATCGCGGCTGATGGAATAGGGGGCGTCTGCGCCCCCCCGTTCACCCATGCGTCAGCAGCCGTTCCGCCAGTTCCAGATCGGCCGCCTTGTCCACATCCACGGCGGCCATGCCGAAGGGCATCTCCACAATGGCCGCCCTGGCCCCCGCCAGCTTCCCCAGCCGGGCCAGGGCTGCCGTGATGGTCAGGCGGCCCAGCAGGAAGCGCAGGATGGACCAGGGGCCCAGCAGGCGGATCATGCGCAGCGGGTTCTTCCGCTGCGCCTCCACCTGCCGCCACAGCCGGGCGATGCCAGCGGCCTGGGGCGTGCGGAAGGCAAACATGTTGCAGCCGGAAAAGGCCCCATCGGCAAAGCGCAGATATGTCCGCTGCGTATCCGGCACCGCCGCCATCACCGCCTGATCGCGGGCCAGGGCGGCACAGACATCGCTGCCGGCCGGCAGATGTGTCAGGAAATGCTCCACCCATTCCGGGCGCAGCAGCGCATGGTCTGCCGTGGTGACGAACAGCGGCGTGCCCAGCGCATCCAGGGCGGCGGCAACGCTGCGGCTGGGGCTGCCCTCTGCCGGCAACAGGCGCAGGCGGCCGCTGGCCAGCAGCGGCGCCAGTTCCGCATCGGCCTGCACCAGATCGGGCCGTTCGATGGCGACATGGATGGTGCCGATGCTGGGGCTGGCCAGCAGCGCCCGCACCACCCGCAGCAGCATGGGCACGCCGGCCACCGGCACGAACGCCTTGTGGCTGACCCCGCCCAGCTTGGCCACCGGGTCTTCCGGCCCGCGGGAGCCGGCCAGCACCAGGGTCGTCACACCGGAAAAATCACCCATCACAAATCCTTGCCGAACAGCCGGTAGGTTTTGTAACGGCTGGTGCCCAGCGCCTCGATGATGCGGCGCATCGGCATGTTATCTTCCAGAATCCAGGACAGCTCGATCTGGCGATAGCCCAGCTTCAACGCCTCCCGCCGCATCCCGTCAATGATCAGGAAGGGCAGCACCGGCGCCAGCCCGGTGGCAAGGCCACGCTTCACCCCCATCAGGGGCACGCGCGCCGTCTTCACACCCTTTACTTTCAGGCGCCAGAGCAGTTTGGCCCAGCCGAACGGCAACAGCTTGCCACCCAAATCGACAATCGCCTCATTCAGGTTGGGCAGGCAGACGCCGAAGGCCACCGGCTCCCCGTTCAGCTCGGCAATCCAGACCAGACGCGGGTTGATGATCGGCTTCAGCGATTTCGCCATATGGGCGATTTCCGCCTCGTTCAGCGGCACAAAGCCCCAATTGCCGGCCCAGGCACCGTTGAACACACTGGTAATGGCGCGCAGGTCGGCATCATAGCGCTTCATGTCCAACATGCGCACGCTCAACCCGGCCGGCAGTGGCCGGTCGATCAGCGCGCGCACCGAACGCGGCATGTCATGCTGGATATCATAGAGATAGGCGAAGACATCCTTCGCCTTGCCATAGCCCGCCTGCTCCACCAGCCCCGGCAGATAGTCCCGGTCATGGCCCATCATCAACATGGGCGGCGTGTCATGCCCGGCAACCAGCATCCCGGTTTCTTCATTGACGGACAGGTTGAAGGGGCCGACGACACGGGTGATCCCGTGGCCCTTCAACCATTCCTCCGCCGCATTCAGCAGGGCGCGCACCAGGGCCGGATCATTCTCCGCCGCCAGCAGGCCGAAATTACCGGTGCCGTTGCGATGCAGTTCCAGGGCCGAACGATCCACCTGGGCGGAGATGCGGCCCACCGGCCGATCGCCCTGCCATGCCAGGAAGAAGCGCACATCGGCGTGGTCGAAGAAGGGGTTCAGCTTGGGCGACAGCGACTCCTTCCGCTCCAGCAGCAGCGGGGGAATCCAGTTGGGATCACCCTGATGCAACCGATAGGGCAGCCGGATGAACTGATCCATGCCGGCGGCGTCGGTCACCGGCTGGATGCGGAAGGCGGGGGCGTTCAAGATGCGGCCTTTGCGGTGTTGCTGTCACTGCCGGCCGGCGGACGCGGCGGCCGGTCACGCGGGGGGGCGCCGGTTGCTTCCATCACCCACGGGTACCGCGCCGCCTCTTCCAGATCATAGCCCAGGTTGAACACCGTGGGGCTGCGCGGCTTTTCCTTGGCATGGGCATAAAAGCTGCGGAACAGCATGTCCGGGCCATAGGCGATGATGCCGTAATTGCCATCCTCGTTATGGAAATGGTGATAGAGGTGCAATTGCTTGATCCGCACCACCCAGGCCCAGCGGGGCTTGTAGTTGAGGTGCTGGATGCAGTGGAAGAATTCGTAAATGCAGGTGGTGACCAGCCCGGTCGCCAGGGCCGCCGCCGCACCCGCCTTGCCATCAATGGCCCAGCCGAACGGCACCGTCACCAGGGCGATGGTCGGCAGGGTATTGACCAGGCTGCCGAACAGCACTTCCAGCTTATGCGGATCCTGGTGATGGTCGAAATGGATACGCTTCCACAGCGGGGCGGACCATTTCATCCGGTACAGCCAGCGCCCATGCAGGATGTAGCGATGGATGCCGTACCAGGCCATCGGATAGATCAGGGAGGCGACGAAGACCGTCGCCGCCAGCCGCCAGCCACTTTCAAACCAGATCAGCGCCAGCACAGCACTGATCAGCGCCAGCGCCGCATAGACCTGGATGGCTGGGTATGTCGAATAGGCGATCGCCAGATCGCGCAGATTCATTTTTCCAAGGTCGTAGCTGCGGCCACGCCAGGCATCGCCCCACATGCCTCGCATCCTTTCCAAAAAAGCACGGGCTGGCTGCCGATGGCCCCAACCCCTTGTCAATGTTGCGTTAAACTATGCGCCACCTTTGCCGGCTTTCAAGTCCGGCAAGATGCCGCGTCTACCCTTCCACATGCACCATGATGGCCCCGCCAATGGCCGTGAACAGCAGCACCGGCGACCAGACGGCAATCCAGGGCGGCATGGCCCCGGCCTGCCCCATAGAATTGAGAATGCCCGACGACAGCAGGAAGGCCAGACCGATCACCACCCCCAACGCCAGACTGCCCATCGCCCCGCCGCGCCGGCGCAGGCCATGGGCCACCGGTGCCGCCAACAGCAGCATCACCAGGGAACCCAGCGGCCCGGCATATGTCGCGTGCAGGCGGGTGGCGTAATAGGCCTGGCTCTGGCTGCCGGCCCAGGCGCCATGCAGGATGCGCAGCAGCCGGTTGACGGAGATGCTCTGCGTCGGGGCCTTCAGCTCGATCAGATTGGCGGGCGTCAGCGGCGGCGTCCATTCCAGGGCCGGCAGCTGGTCCACCACCAGCGGCGTACCGACACGGGTGCGGGAGACGCCGGAAAGCTGCCATTTGCCATCCTGCCAGACACCGTTTTTGGCCTGCAGAATCAGTATGGCTTTGCCGCGACTGTCACGCTCCACATATTCCAGCCCTTTCAGGCTTTGCCCGTCATCGCCAATATCCTTCAGCCCCACCACGGCATTGCCCAGCCGGAACCAGATCGGTTCCGGCTTTGCCGCCTCATCCCCCTCCGGGTCTTGGGTGGAGGCCCACCAAGTGACGAAAGCGCGTTCCGAGCGCGGCGCAATCTGGTCGGTCAGCAGGAAATGCAGGCCCGCCACCACCAGGGCTGCCGGCATCAGCGCCCCCATGATCTGATAGGGCGTCATGCCCACCGACCGCATGGCGACGAATTCATTGGTGGCGGCAAAGCTCCACAGCGTGGAGAGCGACCCGATCAGCACCGCCAACGGCACCACCCGTTCCACGATCATCGGCATCCGCAGCACCGTATAGCGGATCAGATCACCCGCGCCGCCGCCCCGTTGCAAAACGCTGCTGGCGGCATCCAGCAGATCCAGCAATTGCAGCAGGGCCGACAATGCGAACAGCACCGACAGCACGCGGACCAGGAAGGTACGGGTCAGATAGCGTGTGATCGTATTGGTCATTTGCCCGCCCCCTTGCCGGCATTCCGGCGTGGCAACAACCGCCGCAGCCAGCCCAGCACGGTATCGATGCCATCGAACAGGGCGGCAAACGGGTTGACGCCGGGATGAATCTGCGCTTGCCGGAACAGCCAGGCGCATAAGGCGGCGAACAGCGCAAAGGGCAACCATATGGCCGGCACCGCCGGCACATGGCCGACATCGGCCAGGCTTTCGCCTAACTGGATGGAATGGTGATAGAGAATCAGGATGAAGGTGGCCAGCGCGATCCCCTGCCCGCGCCGGGCCCGCTTGGCCGCCATGCCCATCGGCACCGCCAGCAGCGGCAACAGCGGCAGCGACAGGGCGCGGGCAATGCGGGCATGGAACTCCGCCTCGATCTTGCTGCGCGGCAGGATGGAGTGCGGATCATGCATTTCCGTCCACAGCTCCGGCAAGGTCAGTTCCCGCTCGCTGTCGCCACGGGCGCGGAACGGCGCCGTAATCAGTTGGAACGGCCGGTCCAGCGTCAGCACGCCGAAATCCAGCACCTGCTGCCGGCCATCGGGCAGGGTGCGCACCTGCACCCCATCCTTCAGGGTCAGCAACACCCGTTCCCGATCCTCCGTCGCCGCCAGGGCGCCAGAGGCGGCCGTCGTCACCCAGGTCTCGCCATTCTCACGGTTTTGGTGGACGAAAACCTGTTTTAACTGGCGGCCGGTCTTGTCGACGATATCGGCGCTGATCGTCACCCCATCGCCGGCATCCACAAAGGTGGCTTCCGGCACGGTGGCATCCCAAGCGGCATTGACCACCATGTGATAAAGCGTGCTGTAGCCATAGCGGCCATAGGGCTGCAGGAAGCCGAACAGCAGGATGGAGAACACCATCAGCGCCGCCCCCAGCCAAAGGAAGGCGCGCGCGATGCGCGGCACCGACAGACCGGTGGATTGCAGGGCATCCAGCTCATTATCCTCCCCCATGCGGGCGACGATGATGAAGATGGAGATGAAAAAGGCCGCCGGCAGCGCCAGCCCCAGATAATGCGGGATCAGGTTGGCCGCCATGCGGATGACCAGATCGAACGGCCCGCCATGGGTGGCCAGCAGATCGAACAGCCGCAACAGCCGTTCCATCAGCAGGGCGATCAGCACCACCACCAGCGACGCCGCCAGCGGCTTCAGCGTCTGGCTGAGGATATAGCGGTCGATCAGCCTGGTGCTGACAATGGCCGTCCGTTCGCCGCGCGTCACGCTTCTGTCCACCTCACACCACCCCAACCCAGCGCGTGGCAACAGCAGCCCGCAGCCGTTCCAATGCCTGGAACGGGTAATTGCATTTCACCAAACGGACATGGAAGGCGTGCATGATGCTCATCGTCGCGCGGCCGGGCCTTACTTTTCCAAAGCGCGCACCATAGAACCAAATGCGGGGGGAGGCAAACCGGCAGCCGCCTCCGGTCACGCCCAGGGCAGCAATAATGTATATCCGGCGACCGGGCGCATGGCGCCGGCGCCGTCATAGCCCCTTGTCTCCACCTGCACCCGCCAGCCGCCGCCGTCTGTGTCCACCGTCACAAGGTTCCATTGCGCGGCGGGATAACGGCCATGCCGGATGGCCGAGGCAGACGGCACGGTGAGACTGGGGATCAGGCCGTTCGGCCCTTTCAGCATGGCCAGGCTGGCGCGGTGGGCATGGCCATGCAGCAGCATTTCCGCCCCCGTGCGGGCCAGCAGGTGGCGCAAGGCCGCCGCATCGCGCAACCCCTTGCGCCGGCGCACCACGCCGGCGGCCACCGGGTGATGCACCATCACCACCCGGAACAGCCGCTCCCGCCCCAGATCGGCCAGCATGTCGCCCAATGCCTCCCGTTGCGCCGGCCCCAGCCGGCCCGTGGCCAGCAAGGGGGCCGTCGGCACCCCGGAATTCAGCCCGATGAAGGCCAGCAGCCCGCGCCGGCGCAGGGCGGGGAACAGCCCGTCCGGCAGGGGCGCATCCGGGGCGGGTGGCCGGTCGCCCTGCATATAATCGCGCCACAGGCCCAGCCCCTGGGCAAAGGGCACGGACACCATCGCATCATGATTGCCGGGAATATAGCTGACCTGCTGCGGCGGGCCGACGCGGGCCAGCCAGTCCCGCCCGCGCTGGAATTCCCCCGGCCAGGAGATATTGGCGATGTCGCCGGTGCAGGCGATATGGTCGGGGGCCGCCGCCTGGATGTCCGCCAGCAGACAATCCAGCACCGCCGGCTGATGCACATGGCGTTTCTTGCGCTGCCAGGAGAGATAGCTCAGCAGTTGCTTGGTGAAAAAGCCCCGCCCGCTGAGCCGGTCAGGCGCCAGCGGCAGGTGTGGATCGGAAAAATGGGCGAAGCGGAAGGCCGACATGGGCGGCACCCTACGACGTTCCGTCCCCTGCGGCAAAGCCCCCATAGGCAAATGCGCCGCCAGCCTGTATGAAGACGGCCAAAATCCGCATCGCATCACATGGTATTCCCTCCCGTGACCGCTGACCGCACGCACACACCCGGCAAGTGCCGGGCGCCGATCCTTTCCCAGATCCAGCGGAACGGCGATGGCCGTTTCCCGCTTTCTGCCTGACCGGAAAGGGCTTGTGCGCTCGTCATGTCTCGTCTGGGTCTGATCCGTAATCCGAAAAGCCAGCGCAACAAGCAGGGCGGCGGCGACACCCGCGCCCAGGCCGCAGCCTTGCTGGGTTTCTATTTTGCCGAACCGGCCACCCCGGCAGAGCTGCACGACACGCTGGTCGATTTCGCCCAGGACGGGGTGGACACGATCTGCGTTGATGGCGGGGACGGCACCGTGCGCGACGTGCTGACCGCCCTGCCCGCCGCCTTTGGTGACCGGCCGCCCCGGCTGGCCATCATGGCATCAGGCAAAACCAACCTGATTGCCGCTGATGTCGGCACACCGGGCCATGGCTTGAAGGCACTGGAACGGCTGGTCGGTGCCGCCCAGGCCAACCGGCTGGGCGACAAGGTCACCCGCCGACCCATCCTGTCCATCAACTGGCCGGATGGCGAGCATGAACCGGTGCGCGGCATGTTCATGGGCGGGGGTGCCTTTACCCGTGGCACGGAACTGGCCAATTCGCACATTCACCGCGCCGGCTTCACCCAGGGGCCGGCGGTGGCGATCGCCATGGCCGGGGTGCTGGGCCGGGCGCTGATCGGCAATGATCAACATGGCTGGCTGGCCGGGGAAGCGATGGGCATCACCATCGATGGCCATCGCGCGCAGGATGGCAACCGCTTCCTGTTCCTGGCCACCACCCTGGAACGGCTGATCCTGGGGCTTTGGCCCTTCTGGGACCATGGGGCGGCACCGCTGCGCTATCTGGATATCGCGGCCAACCCGCCCCGCCTGCTGCGCGCCCTGCCGGCCCTGGTCAAGGGCAAGCCCCGCCCCTGGATGCTGGACAGCGGTGCCTATCGCAGCGGTGGTGCGCAGGTGCTTGACCTTGCCCTGCCCCGCCCCTTCATCATGGATGGGGAGACCTATCCGGCCGGCCGTATCCGGCTGTCGGCGGAAGAGGTGGTGGATTTCGTGATCCCGTCATGACGGACAGGCTGCTGAACCTGATCGGACAGGAAAGTGAAGGCCCGCCGCCCGCCCCGGCGCAGGCCGTGGTGGCGGCCCTGATGGCCCATGGCGGCGGCACTGTCGCCGCCATCCTGTTCTATGGTTCCAACCTGCGCAGCGGCGATGTCGACGGGGTGCTGGATTTCTATGTGCTGGTGGACAGCCTGACCGGCTGGCACCGTTCCCGTCCGCTGGCCCTGGCCACCCGCCTGCTGCCGCCGACGGTGGAATTCTGGGAGGTGCCGTGGCAGGGCCATGTGCTGCGGGCCAAGGTGGCCGTGCTGCGCGCCGACCAGTTCGCCAGCGCTACCCGGCCCGCCAGCCTGGACACCACCATCTGGGCCCGTTTTGCCCAACCGGTGATTCTGGCCCATGCGCGTGATGCCGCCGCCCGTCAGGCCACCCTGTCGGCCCTGGCCGGTGCCGTGGCCACCGCCGCAAGCTGGGCCGTGCGGCTGGGGCCGGAAAGCGGCACCCCGCGCCAGTTCTGGGAAGCCCTGTTCCGCGCCACCTATGCCGCTGAATTGCGGGTGGAAAAGGGCGAACGCGGCGTCAGCCTGGTGGAACATGCCGAAGCCCGCTATGCTGCCCTGCTGTCCCCGGCATTGACCCTCGGCGGCATCGGGTTTCAGCTGGTGGGCGAGGCGATCACCCCCGCCTTTAGCGCAAAGGAGCGCCAGAAGGGCCGCACCGCCTGGAACCGGCGGCGCTTTGCCGGCAAGCTGCTGAACATCGCCCGGCTGGTGAAGGCAGCCTTCACCTTCAAGGGCGGGGTCGATTACATTATCTGGAAAATCCATCGCCATTCCGGCGTGCGGCTGGAGCTGACGCCATGGCAGCGGCGCCACCCGATTCTGTCCGCCCCACTGATCCTCTATCGGTTGCGGCGCCTGGGGGCCATCCGCTGATGCCGGGCAACCCGACGCTGGCCCATTATGAAGACCATGCGGCGCGGTACGATGCCAGCTTCGCCGATCATGATACCAGCGACGCCATCAGCCGGCTGCTGGCGGCCCTTTCCATGCCGGCACCGGCAGTGCTGGAACTGGGCTGCGGCAATGGCCGCGACCTGTTGGCCCTGCAACAGGCCGGTGCTGTGGCGGAAGGGGTGGAGGGGGCAGCCGCCCTGGCCGCCATCGCCGCCCGCCGCAGCGGCCGGCCCATCCATCATTTCGATCTGCTGTCCCCCCGCAACCCGCCCTGGCAGGGGCGGCAGTTCCAGGCGCTTTATGCCCATCATGTGCTGTTCCACATCCCCAGCCCCGCCCTGCCCTTTCTGTTGTGGCGGGCACGGGATTGGCTGGGACCGGACGGGTTGTTCTATTTCTGCGATGCCACCGGCGACGGGCTGGAAGGCACCATGCCCGACGGCCGCCATATCGCCCTGCGCCGCCCGCAGACCCTGCACCGGCTGATGCGGGAGGCCGGATTCGTGCTGGTGGAAGAATGGCGTCGGCCATTGGGCGCGCCGCGTCGGCAGCAAGGCTGGCTGGCCGGTATCTGGCGAAAGACAGACGAATAAAAAAGGGCGGCACCATCGGCACCGCCCCTTTCACATTACAAACCCGAAAGCCTGTCTTTACTCAGCCGCCTGCACCAGACCGGGCAGCACGCCGAGACGGCGGCCGACCTGGGCAAACAGCTCAATCGCCGTATCAATCTGCTGCGGCGTATGGGCGGCGCTGACGCTGGTGCGCAGCAGGGCCAGACTGTTCGGTGTTGCCGGCGGCAGCGCCAGATTGAGATACAGCCCCGCTTCCAGCAGACCATTCCAGAAGGCGATGGCCAATTCCTTGGTCGGCAGGGCCACGGCGACGATGGGGTTAGCCACCGGGCCAACCTGGAAGCCCAGATTGCGCAGCCCCTCATACAGCCGGCGGGAATTGGAATTCAGCCGCAGGCGCAGGCCCGGCTCCTCCCGCAGGCGCTTCAGGGCCTGCAACGAGGTGGCGATGACCGAGGGCGGCAGCGAGGCGGTGAACATATAGGGGCGGCAGGCCACCCGCAGAATGTCAAAGTCCGGCAGGTCGGAAACGCAGAAGCCGCCGACCGCGCCCAGGCTCTTGGAGAAGGTGCCGACGATGAAATCAACGTCCGCCTCAACACCCACTTCCTCCGCCAGACCGCGCCCGGTTTCGCCCAGCACGCCCATGGAATGGGCCTCGTCCACCAGCAGGAAAGCGCCGCTTTCCCGCTTCACCTGGGCGAATTCCTTCAATGGCGCGGTGTCGCCCAGCATGGAATAGATGCCTTCCACCACCACCAGCTTGTTGCCAGGATGGTCGGACAGGCGGCGCAGGCGCTTATAGAGGTCATCCGGATCGTTGTGGCGGAAGCGCACAACCTGACCCGTCGTCATCTTGGCGGCATCATAGATGCTGGCATGGCTGTCGCCATCAATCACCAGGATATCATCCTTGCCCACCAGGGTGGAGATGATGCCCAGATTGGCCTGATAGCCGGTGGTGAACACCATGCAATGCTGGCGGCCATAGAAATCAGCCAGGGCCTTTTCCAGATCGCCATGGCCGGTATAGGAACCGTTGGCGATGCGGGAACCCGTGGTGCCTGTGCCCTGTTCCACCAGCGCTTCGACACCCTTGTCGATACAGCTCTGGTCGAAGGTCAGGCCCAGGTAATTATTGGTGCCCAGCAGAATGGTGCGACGACCGTTCAGCATCCCCTCCGTCGGGGACAGGATACCATCAAACTGAACCGAGAAGGGATCCCGGCCGATGGCGGCCATTTTGTGATACGATTCACGCAGTTGGGTGTATTTGGCGAGAATGGTCATGACTCAGGCGCGCCCCCGGAGATCCTGAATGGTCCTGGCCAGGTCGCCAATGGTTTCGACCTCCGCAATCCGCTCCAGCGGGATCGAGACGTCGAACTTATCTTCGAGCACCATCACAAAATCCATCACGGCCAGGGAATCCAGGCCGAGATCGCGTGTGATGCTGGTGTCCGTCGTGATGGTGACCGGCGTGGGTAGGGTGGACCCCAGGGCAGTTATTATCTCTTCAACGATCTCGTTGAGGTCAGCAGTCATAAAAGTCGCCCCAGAGTCATACAAAACAGCAGCCGCAGTGACGCGCTGTTGTCGTGGTTGTACCAACTGACAGCCCAGGTGCCCCCCTGCGCGATCAGAAAAGCGTCACGATCCCGTAAGGTAAATGCAACGCCCATGGATGCAAGAACAAACCATCATCAGAACGCCACCGCTGTGACAGAAGACACAGCATTGGGTAATTCCGCAACACCTTGTCACACCCAGGTGCGCGTTAACTATATCCAGCCGTGGGAACGATACCAACCTGCCGTGGCACGGAAACCCTCCGTCAATCCGATTTTGGGACACCAAAGACCCGAATCCGGCATGTCCGTCACTGCCACTGTCCAATCAGGGTGCAGAATTTCCTGCACCTTTCCCCGTGTCAACATAGCAGGCCGGCCGGTCAGGCGGGCCTGAAGGCCGGAAAGCCTGCCTAGCAGCGACAGCAGGCCGGGCGGCACGCGCAACCGCAAGGCCCGGTGCCCAACCGCCGCCGCCGCGCAATCCAGCAGTTCATCCCAGCCATAGCCGGCATGTTGGCCGTCGCAAAGGGTATAGCAGCGCCCCATCACGCCGGGGGCAACCAGGGCAGTGATCGCGGCGGCAGCGTCACTGACATGCAGCATAGCGATACGCGCCGCCTTTCCCCCCAGCACCGGCACCACGGGGCCGGCGGCGGCCTTGAACAAGGACAGGGTTTCCCGGTCCCAGGGGCCGTAGATCGCCGGGGGACGGATGATCAGCCAGTTTTCCCCGCCATAGGCGGCAATCGCCGCATCCTCCCCCGCCCGCTTGCTGGCGGCATAGTCGGAAAGCGCCGGCTCCCGCGCGGCCTGGCTGGAAGTCACCAGAAAACGGGCCTGTGGCGCATGGCGGGCCAATGCCCGCCCCAGCCGCGCCGATCCGCCTTCATTGACCGCAAAAAAAGCGGCGCGGCTGGCCGCCTTGATCAACCCGCCAGCATGGATGACCGTGTCGGCGCCCGTCACCAGCCGGGCCAAGGCGGCCTCATCCCCCAGATCGCCGGGCACCAGCTGCGGGTGAATTCCCTCCAGCAGCGGGTGAGCGGGATCCTGGCGCACCAGCAACCGGGGCTGATACCCGGCCTGCCAGAGCGCCGCCACCAGATGGCGCCCGAGAAAGCCGGTCCCCCCGGTAACAGCGACGACAGGCCGCGCCACCGCCATATCAGGCAGCCTGCGGCTCGAACTCACCCGCCAGATACATCTGCTTGGCCTTCGTCCGGCTCAGCTTGCCCGACGAAGTCTGCGGCAGGGAATGGGTGGGAACCAGCACCACCTTCACCTCCAGCCCATGGGCGGCGCGCAGCACGCCGGTCACCTCTGCCGCCAGGGCGGCGCGGGCTTCCGCCTGGTTGGGGCGGCACTGCACCAGCACCGTCACCACCTCGCCCGCGTCGCTATCGACGGAGAAGGCCACCACATCGCCGCTGCGCAGCGAGGGTACGGCATGTTCGGCCGACCATTCCAAATCCTGTGGCCAGATATTGCGCCCATTGACCAGGATCAGATCCTTGGCCCGGCCGGTGATGACAATCTGACCGTTGCAGAGATAGCCCAGATCGCCGGTATCCAGCCAGCCATCGGCGGAGAATACAGCTGCCGTCTCCTCCGGCCGGTTGAAATATCCCTGCATCAGCGACGGGCCGCGGGCGAAGACCCGGCCCACCCGCCTTTCCGGCAACACGGTGCCATCCGGGTCGCGGATTTCCAGCTCATGCAGGGGCAGCGGCGGACCATTGAGCACGAATTCACGGGTGCGCACGCTGTCCGCATTCGGGGCCACCGCCACCGCGTCATTCTCCAGCCGGTCCAGATCGACCAGATCGGTCACGACACCCGTATCCAGCGGCGCGAAGGACAGGGCCAACGACGCCTCCGCCATGCCGTAAGACGGCACGAGGGCTTGCGCGCGGAAACCGCGCGGCGCAAACATCTCGGCAAATTTGCGCATCACGCGCGGGCGCACCATGTCGCCGCCAATGCCGGCACCGCGCCAGTTGGACAGGTCCAGCCCCTCGGTCGACGCGGTCTCTGCCCGCCGGGCCGCCAGCTCATAGCCGAAGCTGGGGCTGTAGGAGAGGGTGCCGCCATTGCGGCTGATGAGCTGCAGCCAGAGCAGCGGCCGACGCGCGAATTCCCGCGTCGGCAGATAATCGATGGAAATCTGGCAGACCAGCGGGGTCAGCAGAAAACCGACCAGCCCCAAATCATGGTAGAGCGGCAGCCAGGAAATGCAGCGATCCTTGGCCGTGATCTTCAGCCCATGGGCCATGATGGCCTGGGCATTGGCCATCAGGGCGCGCTGGGTGACCGCCACGCCCAAGGGGAAGCGGGTGCTGCCGCTGGAGAATTGCAGATAGCAGAGATCGTCCGGGGTGACGGTCGGCAGCGTGACGCCGCTGCCATCAACATCGGCGAACCGGGCCAATGTGCCCACCACCTTCAGGCCCAGCCCGTCGGTGGCGGCGCGCAGCCATTCTTCCAGATTGGCCGGGGACAGTGCGGCGCCGGCATCCGCCCCCTGGATCATGCGGCGGATATGGTCGATATAGGCATCCTTGCCGCCAAAGGCCGCCGGCAGCGGCAGCGGTGCCGGCACCAGCCCGGCAAACTGACAGGCCGCAAAGGCCCGCATGAAATCACCATCGCTTTCAGCGATGATGGCCACCCGGTCCCCCTTCACCAAACCCGTCGCCAGCATCCGGCGCGCCAGGTCCAGCGCCTGGGTATAAAGCTGGGCATAGGGCAAGGCCTCGGTCAGCTCCCCCTTGCCGGAATAGAAATTGAGGCCCGTTTCACCCTGCGCCGCATAAGCAATCGCCTCCGCCACCGTGGCGAATTCCGCCAAACGGGACGGCAGGGCATGGAACGATGGCGTGGGACGAAGCATAGCGCAGGGATCCGGATGCTTACGGGTGGGAAGATACCCGTTGGTCAAATCAAAGAACCATGGGCATAGGGGGATGCCTTCGCGGGCCCCTGTGCCAACGGTGATGGGCGCTCATACCAGAGGGAGGGCGCGGGGGCAATCGGTCAGGAAGGCAAAAGTCCTGCGATGGCCGCGCGCCCCCTCATGCCTGCCATGGATATGGCGGGGGTGACAGTCACCTATGCGTGAAGCCTATCCAAAAGGGCGCCACCATCCATCGGCGTCTGTGACTATTATCACTTTGCCGCAACGCACCTCGGCCTAAATGTGTGCTTTATCCAAGCCGGCTGGTGCGCTATGCGCCATTCTGACTTCATCTCCTTGTTCGATAGGGTAAGACATGGCCCGCCATCTGCCAGCCACTCCGTTGCGCCGCCGCGGCATTGCCGCGTTGCTGGCGGCTGCCCTGCTCTGCACGGTGACAGCCACCGGGGCTGGCGCACAGGACCGATCAGCCCGCCAGGCACAGGAAGACAGCGCCAATGATCCGCTGGAGCCGGTGAACCGGGGGATTTTCTGGTTCAATGAGGGTGTGGACACTGTCTTGCTGCGCCCCACGGCAAAGGTTTACCGTACCGTCCTGCCCGACCCGGCCCGGACCGGCATTCGCAATGTGCTGCGCAACCTGCGCTCCCCGCTTGATCTGGCCAACCAGCTGCTGCAGGGCGACGTGCCGGGTGCCGGCAATGTCATCAAGCGGTTCGTCATCAATTCCACGGTCGGGCTAGCCGGACTGATTGATGTCGCGGCGGAAAAGGGCATTCCCTACGAGTATGAGAGCCTGGATCAGACCTTTGCCGTCTGGGGCGTGCCGGAAGGGCCTTATCTGGTCTTGCCGGTGCTGGGCTCCTCCAGCCTGCGCGACGCATTCGGCACGGCGGGTGAATTCTTCGCCGATCCGGTCTCCAACTACGCGTCCAACACAGATCGCACCTGGATCAGCTACACGCGCGCTGGCCTCTATGCCGTGGACACGCGGTCGGAATATCTGGATGCGCTGGATGATGTGAAGCGGAACAGCTTCGATTATTACGCCTCCATGCGCTCCCTCTACCGCCAGCGGCGTGACGGCTGGATTCGGGATGGCAAGGCCGATCTGAACCAGATGCCCGATATTCCCGATTACGGTAACTGAACCGGATCGTTTATGGATCAAGGCCCCGTCATCAAGCGATGATGGGGCTTTTTTCTTGCTCTCAACCCGCCGACAAGGTGTGGACCGCCTCCACCAGATTGCGCAGGCTCAGCAGCATGATGATGATCGCCACCAGGATCATCATCGGCTTATCAGGCAGCTTCTGCGTTACCATGGCGGCAAAGGGGGCGGCGATGACGCCGCCCAGGATCAGACCCAGGATGGCCGGCCAGAGATCCAGACCGATGGTCAGGATGAAGGTGCAGGAAATCACCGTGGTAACAAAAAACTCCGCCAGATTGGTGGAGCCGATGGCATAGCGCGGCGTCGTGCCCGCCCCGATCAGGGTGCTGGCCACCATCGGGCCCCAGCCCCCGCCCCCCACGGCATCCAGAAAACCACCGCCCACGCCCAGCGCGCGCACCTTGTTGGGCGACAGCTCCGTTGCCGGCGGCGGGTGCAGGGCCTTCCACAGGATCAACCCGCCCATCCCCACCAGATAGATGGACACGATGGGCCGGATCAGTTCGCCCGACACGCCAGACAGCACATAGGCCCCCAGCGCCCCACCAACCATGCCGGGAATCGCCAGCCGCCAGACCAGCTCCGGACGGATATTGCGGCGACGCCAATGGGCAAAGCCCGATGCGCCGGTAGTGAACATCTCCGCCACATGCACGCTGGCGCTGGCCGTGGCGGGCGGAATGCCCAGGGACATCATCACACTGCTGGCGGTAACGCCATAGGCCATGCCAATGGCCCCATCCACCATCTGGGCGGCAAACCCCACGGCCATGAACAGCAGGATGTCTTCAATCATCAGAATGGGTTCCGCCCTGTTTATGCTGGCGCCGGCCCCTGGCGCAACCAGCGGCGGCTATCCCTTAACAATCTTCGCTAAGGTCTGTGCCATATGCGGGGGCGGTTCCGCCACCGCCGATACAGGGGCTTCAGCGGAAAAGTTGAATTGAACGGCGCGGGCCAGCAGATGCAGCCCGGTTTGCGGCGGCATCTGCGCCCCATAGATCGGGTCACCCAGCAGCGGCATTCCCATATAGGCACAATGGGCGCGAATCTGATGCATCCGACCGGTGCGCGGATGCAGTTCCAGCCAGGACAGCCCGCCATGGCTGGCCAGCAGCCGCCAGTCGGTCAAGGCCGGCTTGCCGGCAAGATCGACCACCACCTTGGATGTGCCGGGGATGCGCACCTTCAGCAGGGGCATGTCGATGCAGCCAGCATCGCCCTTCGGCCGCCCCTCCACCACTGCCCAATAGGTCTTCGCCACCTTGCCGGCAAGAAACAGGTCGCCGATGCGGGCCGCGGCGGCGGCATCGCGGGCCAGCACCAGACAGCCCGCCGTATCCTTGTCCAGCCGGTGGGCCAGACGCGGCGGTTCGTCCCGATCATCGGTCAGATGCGGCAGGTACAGTTCCAGATGGTCAGTGGTTTTTGTGCCGTAATGAACGGGCAGCCCATAGGGCTTGTCGATCACCAGCACATCATCATCGCGGTAAAGCACGCGGGCGCGCATATCCGCCGCTGTCAAAGCCATGGCTGCGGCACTCATTCCGTGGCCAGCCGCGCCTCGGCCATCTCGGCAAATTGCTGCAAGGCGGGGTCGCGCCAATGTTTGGTGCGGCGCAATTCCTCCATGGCCAGTTCCAGCACGGAACGGGCCAGCGCTGCCTCCCCGCCGGACAGCGGCTCCGGCTCCTGCAGCCGCTGGGCGACGGTGCGGGTCAGGCCGGGGTCCATCAGCCCCATCCAGCTGCCGGCCTCCGCCCCCAGCCGGTTGCCCAGCTGCGCCAGCCGGATCGCATGGGCCAGCCGCTGCGAGGCCGAGGCGTAACCATTGCGGGAGAAGCAGCCGCGATAGGCATCCCGCAGCCCGGCCACAACATTATCATGGAAGGAGGAAAAGCCGGTGCCCCAGAACAGGCTGCGCTTCAGCACCGCGCGCCAGCGGCTGCAAAAGGCCAGGGTCCAGTCCAGTGCCTCAAAATCGGGAATCGGGCGGCTGGCGCTGCGCCCTTCCATCAAGCAGCGCTCCTCCAGCATGGGATAAAGCTCCGCCTCCACCCGGCGGACCATGCGGTCCAGGAAATCGCGCGCCAGGCTGCCATAACGCATATGGTTGATCAGGTCCAAATCCTCAAACAGGGACAGGATCACATCCAGATTGCCCAGTTCCCGGTCCAGCAGATCGCGCCGCGCCAGCGGCAGCGACAGGCCGGGCCGCACCAGTTGGCCCACCCCCATGGCGCCCAGAATCTCCTCCGTCAGGGCAAAGCAGGTGCGCCCCAGATGGCGGGTCAGGGCCATCACCGTCGGTTCCTGCCAGGGCTGTGGCCCGTGCAACAGGATCATCCGGCCAGCAATATAGTTGCGATCAACATGCAGCAGGGCCAGGGGCGCCAGCACCCCGACGCCCGGCACCAGGGCTGCCACCCGCCCGTCCAGCCCCTGCGCCGGGTTGCCCACCATGGCGGCCAGGACATCCGGGTCACGGGCGGCCCGGCGCAGCTGTTCATGCAGTTCCCCCATGGCCCGCCCCTGCGCCAGCACCCCCTGCATCAGGCGCAAATCGTCAATGGTCAGCGGCCGTGGATCAAAGCCCAGGCGAATCCGCTTGGCCTCCAGCCCGCGCCAGCGGTTGGTCTCCTCCAGAAAGGGGCGAACGGCGCCGGCCGTACCCAGGGTGGCTGTCAGCACCTCTGCCGCGCGCTTGGCCAGGTCAGCCTGCAAGGCCACCACCTCCGGCAGGCCGAACACAGCGCGCAGCGGGCGGGACTGGGCACGTTCGGCCAGCATGGCATCCGCCTGCCGGGCGAATGGCCCGATGGATTTATCGACCAGCCTGATCCACAGGGCCCCCACATCCAGCGGATGCAGGGTGCCGGGGCTGGCAAATTCCGGCCGCAGCAGGGCGGAATCACGGGTCATGTAGCGCTGAAACAGCTCGGTGAACAGGCGGCGGGCGTGCTGCTGGCGCAGGGCGTTCAGCTTGGCCACCAGGGCACGGCGCACTGCCTGCCGGCGGGCCGTATCCCCCTCCAGCTGTTCCAGTTCCTCGAACAGCCGGTCGGCCTCTTCCGTCGGCAGACGGGCGACCAGATCGTTAATGGTACTTTCAGAGACGTTCATGGCGCGTCTGGCAAAAGCCGTCCTGTTCATTATCTAGCGCGCTTTCGTGTATGCCACACCAACTTCCTGAACACCCTATGCAATTGCACCCATCGGGAAAATCGACAGGCCAAGGGGCCGGAACAGCAGCAGCCTTGCTGAGTTGCGGTCAACCCCTCGGCGGATTGGTATCATACCAAGGGGCATGTCCCATGCCCCTTGAAGGCCAGCGACCGCTGGCCCGCGGGCTCGTGCCTGCTGTCAAGCCAAGCTGCCGGAGGCAGCGCCCGGCGTCTGAGGGAACATATAAACACCAAGGGGCATGTCCCATGCCCCTTGGTATCAGATGGACAGGCATCGGCTTCACGCGGCATTCTGTCCCGCATGACAGCCGCGCCCGGTGCCCCCACCATGTCCACGCCCGCCCCCGCCCCGTTCGTGTTCCGCTGGCGCGATGAGGCGGGCCAGTGGACAGAGGTAAATTGCTGGGCCGCCAGCCGGCGCGAGGCGGAAATCTATGCCAGCCGCGCCGGCTGGCCGGGTCATGATGGCACAAGGTTGGGCCGCTACCGCGCCTGGCTGGAACAGACGATCAAGGGCACGGAAGAAAACTAAAAAAGAGACTTGACGGAAGCAGCTGATTTATCTACACAGCGGCTCCCGATCGGAATGGCGGTCGATGGCACTGTAGCTCAGCGGTAGAGCAGGGGACTCATAAGCCCTTGGTCGCGTGTTCAAATCACGCCAGTGCCACCATCCCTTCCCGACGACAGGATATGCGCCGTATTTTCTACATCACGGCATTCGGCCCTCTGGGCCCGGGTTTCGGCACTGTAGCTCAGCGGTAGAGCAGGGGACTCATAAGCCCTTGGTCGCGTGTTCAAATCACGCCAGTGCCACCATTCAGTCGCCCCGCCGGCCCCAGTGCCCGGCGGGGCGTTTTGTTTTGGCCCCTCCCCCTCACCACCCCTTTGAATGATTTCCTCACCGAATGGATAGAGGGAACGCCGTTTGCACCGGCGGAAGGCTCGGTTAATTACGGGTAAACCTTCCCCTCGTGTGGCGGCCCGCGATCCCGGCGGTGGCGCTTCGTCCCCTGGAACCGCCCCCGGAGCATCACCCATGCTCAGCCTGCGCAGCATCATCGGCCTGTCTTTCCTGATTCTGACAGCGACGACCACAACCCTGTGTGGCGCCTATATGGAGCGGGAGGCCCAGATCACCCTGCGGCGGGAGGTGGGCAGCATGTTGGCCAGCATCGCCGATGGCATGGCCGACAAGATCAATGGCGATATGCGCCACCGGGCCAGCCAGGCCCTGCTGCTCACCCAGTTTGGGGGGCTGACCGATCCGGTCCATGCCCAGCGCACGGTGGATGAGATCGTCTCCCTGGACCCGACCGCCTCCTGGATCGGCATCACCGACGCGCAGGGCAATGTGATTGCCGGCAGCCGGGGCATCCTGACCGGCAAAAGCATCGCCAGCCGGCCGGTCTTCATGGAAGGACGCAAGGGCCTGTTTCTCGGCGATGTGCATGATGCCGTCATGCTGGCTTCCCTGCTGCCCAACCCGACCGGGGAACAGATGAAATTCGTTGATGTCGCCGCGCCGATTCCGGGGCCGGATGGCGCTGTTGTCGGTGTGCTGGCCATGCATTACAGCTGGACCTGGGTGCGCGATCTGGCCCGCAACCTGCTGCGGCCTGTCTCCAACCATGAGGGGATGGAGGTGATTGTCGTCGCCCGCGAAGGCACCGTGCTGCTGGGGCCGACGACGATGATCGGCCATCCGCTGGCCTTCAGCCCCCGCCCCGGTCAGCAGGGGTGGGAGGAACGGCGTTGGCCGGATGATCATGCCTATCTCACCGGCTATTCCACCGGGGTGGAGGGGGCAATGGTCAAGGATCTGGGCTGGACGGTGATTGTCCGCCAGCCCATGGACAAGGCCATGCAGGCTGTCCAGCATATGCGGAACCGGGTCTATCTGGTGGGGATGCTGCTGGCCGCCCTGCTGGGCGGCATTGGTTGGCTGACCGCCGGCATCATCACCCGCCCCCTGCGCGCCATCACCAAGGCGGCGGAACGCATCCGCCAGGGCGACAAGGATGCCGCCATCCCCATGGTGGGCGGGGCCCACGAAACCCGCATCCTGTCGCAGACCCTGGGCGATCTGATCAATAATCTGGTGACCAGCAACGGCGCCCTGATCGCCTCCGAAAAGGCGCTGGCCCAGATGGAGGATATTGCCTATCAGGACAAGGTGACGGCCCTGCCCAACCGGCATTTCTTCGACCATTATCTGGGACTGGCGCTGGCCCGCGCCCAGGCCACAGATGAACAGCTGGTCGCCCTTTATATTGATCTGGACGGGTTCAAGCCAGTGAATGACCTATATGGTCATGATGCCGGCGATGCGGTTCTGTGGCAGGTGGGGGCACGTTTTTCCGCCGTGCTGCGCCAGAATGACCTGATCGCCCGCATCGGCGGCGACGAGTTCGCCGCCTTGCTGCCCTGTGACGGGGCGGATGGCCATGCGGAGGGGGCGGCGGTGGCCGCCCGCCTGCTGGCCGCCGTAGCACAGCCGGTCAGCATCCAGGATGGGGGCGTGACGGTGAACGTGGGCTGCAGCATCGGCATCGCCGTCTGGCCGCTGGACGGGGACGATGCCGAGACATTGCTGAAACATGCCGACGCGGCGCTTTATGAAGCCAAGAAACGCGGCAAGAACCGGGCGGTGCATTACCCGGCCCTGGTGTCTGAACTGACGCTGGGCCCGCCCTGTCACGATTGAACTGGCGGATCATCGCCCCTACCATGGCGGGCATCGGAGGCGCCAAAGCCTTCCCCAGGGAGTGTCCCCATGGCCCGCAACCGCCGCCCGTCGCTTTACCTGATCCCCGCCATCCTGCTGGCCTTTACCTTCGTGGTGGTGCCCGGCCTGCCCTTCGATTTCCTGCCCGATGGCGTGCGCAGCGTCTGGGACGGGCTGGTCGCCCCCCTTCGCACCCCCGTCACCCAATTCTGGTGGGGCTATATCCGGGGAGCAACACAGCAGCCCTTGTTCAATCTGGTCAGCTATCTGACCCAGGTGGCGATTCTGGTCACACCCTGGGTCATCATCCGCCTGATCTGGATCAGGCGGCAGCGCGCCGCTGGGCCGTTCCGCTGATCCAGCCGCCGCCCAGCATCCGCTCCCCATCATAGAAAACGGCGGCCTGACCGGGGGAGATGCCATACTGCGCCTCCTCCAGATCCAAAGTGGCATTGCCGTCGCCATGCAGCAGCAGCACGGCCGGCGCCGGGTTCTGGGCGGAGCGCAGCTTCACCATCACCGGCATCGGCACGCCCACAACCGGGTTACCCAGCCAATTGACCTCCCGCACCTGCACCCGGTCACGGGCCAGTGCGGCGCGCGGGCCAACAATCACCTGATTGGCCACGGGGTCGACACGCACGACATAGAGCGGATCGGCTTCGTCCCCGCCCTCCCCCTTGCGGCCACCGATGCCAAGGCCCCGGCGCTGGCCGACAGTGTAGTTGATCACCCCGTCATGTCGGCCCATCAATGTGCCATCGACATGCACAATCTCCCCCGGCCGCACGGCACCGGGGCGCAGCTTCTCCACCACCTTGGCGTAACCGCCGGTGGGCACGAAGCAGATATCCTGGCTGTCCGGCTTGTCCGCCACGGCCAAACCCAGCTCATCGGCGATGGCGCGGGTTTCCGTCTTCGGCTTCATGCCCAGGGGGAAGCGCAGGAAATCCAGCTGTTCCTGAGTGGTGGCAAACAGGAAATAAGATTGGTCGCGGCTATGGTCCGCCCCGCGCAGCATCTGCGCCTTGCCATCATCGCCCACAAGGCGGCGGGCATAATGGCCGGTGGCCATGCAGTCGGCACCCAGTTCACGCGCCTGATCCAGCAGATCCTTAAACTTGACCGTCTGGTTGCAGCGCACGCAGGGGATGGGGGTTTCGCCCTTCAGATAGGTATCGACGAAATCATCCATCACCGAATTGCGAAACCGGCTTTCGTAATCCAGCACATAATGCGGGATCTCGATCTGGTCGGCCACGCGGCGAGCATCATAGATATCTTGACCCGCACAGCAGGCCCCCTTTTTGCCCACCGTCATCCCGTAATCATAAAGCTGCAGGGTGATGCCGACGACATCATAGCCCTCCCGCTTCAACATGGCGGCGGCAACGGAACTGTCGACGCCGCCGGACATGGCGACGACGACGCGGGTGTCGGCGGGCGACTTATCGAGACCAAGGCTGTTCATGGGCGCAAATATAGGCCGCCCCCCGCCCCGCCGCCACGGGGATGCAAAGCAAAGCGGCTATGAAGGGGCGATGGGGGTCATGCCCCTTCAAGGCCAGCGACCGCTGGCCCGCGCCCGCGTGGGCGCGTAAGCCAAGGCGGGCGCGTGCCGCCGCCCGGCGTCTGCATGATCCATAGCTCCAGGGATTACTGCCAGATATTGATCTGGCCACCGCTGCAGCGATAGTTCCAGCGCTGGCCTTCCCACCAGATGGTGCCCTCATACTCATTGCCGGTGAAGCGCGAACTGCCGCTCAAGCCATAGCGCTGGATGAAGGCCTTCTGCACCTCCCGCTGGCAGCTGTTGGTGGGGTTGGGATTGGCATCCCACTGGTCGCCCCGATCCTTGTTGCCGCGATTATCCCAGATGATCCCATCATCATCGGCGCGCCGATCCGGCCGGCGATTATCCTCCCACGGGTCGCGCTGGCCCCAGCCCGGCCGGCGATCATCCTCCCACCGCCGGTTATCCCAGCGCCGGTCATCCCAATCGCGGTCGCGCCCGTCGCGCCAGTTATCCTGCACCTCCCGCAGAGAGCTGATGCCACCGCGCAGGTTCTTCACCTCCGCCGTATTGGCGATGCGGGCGCCGCCGGCGAAGGTCTGGCAATGATCGTAGCGCTTATCCTTGCAGATTTCCCAGACACCCGAATGCACGATGACGGAGCGGGCCCGGTCATTCCAGGGCGGAATCTTGGCCAGCGAATCGACATCATCGCGGATGGTGATGCGATCCCCCCGGAAGTCCGGTTCGGCATAAAGCGTCACCGCCCCGGCCAGGGCCGCCCCCGACCAGGCCATGCTTGCCAATCCAAGGGTGATCGCAACGATCTTCTTCATCTTCTGTCCAAGGGGCCAACCCACCCACCATGGGCCGCCAGCCCCCCTCCCATCCTGCTGTCTTCCGGTCATCGCCGGACAGATCATCAATGTCACGTGGCTTTATGGCGCAGCAAGGGCACAGGCGCGGCACAATTTCGGTGTGGATTGAGGATGGACAGAGGGCACCTGACCAGACAGTCTGTGCCGCCGATTGCGAAGACCGGGAGATAGTGCAACCCCCATGACCAACATCACACGGCGCAGCATTATGGGCAGCGGCCTGTCCCTGGGGCTGGCCCTTGGCCTGCCAGGGACGGCCAGTCTGGCGGCAACGCCAACCATCCTGAATATCGGCCTTGGCCCCGATATCGACACGGCCGACCCGCACCGATCCACCACCATCGTGGCCGGTGGCCTGTTTGTGGAATTGTGGGAGGGGCTGACCAGTTTCGATGCCGCCGGTAATGTGGTTGCCGGTGTCGCCACATCTTGGGAAACCAGCGCCGACGGGCTGCGCTGGAATTTCACCCTGCGCCAGGATGCCAAATGGTCCGATGGCAGCCCGGTGACGGCCGATGATTTTGTGTTCGCCTGGCGCCGCGCCGTGACGCCTGCCACCCGGCTGGGCCTGCCGGAATGGATCGCCCCCATCCGCAACGCCATGCCGATCATGCGGGGGGAAAAGCCCCCGGGGGAACTGGGCGTGCGGGCTGTCGGCCCCTATCAGCTGGAAGTGCTGCTGGAACATCCCAAGCCCGACCTTACCGTCTATACCGCCTATTGGGTGCTGAGCCCGCTGCACCGCACCTCGGTGGAAAAGCATGGCGACAGCTTCCCGCAGCCGGGCAAGCTGGTGGGCAATGGCCCCTTCATCCTGGATGCCGCCATCCCGCAGAGCCATTATGCCCTGAAGCGCAACCCGCATTACCATGGCGCGGCCAGCATCGCCGCCAGTGCGGTGAATTACCATGTCACCGAAGACTTACAGACGGAGATGAAGCGTTTCCGCAGCGGGGAACTGGTGGCCACCAAGGAGGTGCCGCCCACCCAGCTGGACTGGGCGCGTAGCAATCTGGCCGACAGTCTGCGGCTGGCGCCCCGCGCCTCCACCTTCTTCCTGGTGCCCAACCTGACCCGTGCGCCTTGGAAGGGGAATGCCAAGCTGCGCCAAGCCTTGGCCATCGCCATCGACCGCAAGACCATTGTGGAGAAGATCGCCCGGGGGAATGAGCCGCCAGCCTACAGCATGACGCCGCCGGGGCTGGTCGGCTATCAGCCGCCGGAGCCGGACTGGGCAAAGCTGGGCGATGCTGACCGGGTGGCCCTGGCCCGCCGCCTGTTCGCGGAGGCCGGTTACGGCCCCGGCGGCCAGACCCTGCCCCCCGTCGAACTGCTGTACAACACCAACGAACTGAACCGGCAGGTCGCCGTGGCGGTGGCCGCCATGTGGCAGCAGGTGCTGGGGGTGAAGACCACCCTGTCCAACCAGGAATTCAAGGTGGTGGTCAGCCGGATGAAGGAACATTCCTATCCGGATTTCGCCCGCATCTCTTGGGCGGTGGGGCTGGTGACCGAATATCTCAACCTGCTGCGCTCCCGTGCGGAGGCGTTGGGGCCGGGTTATCGCAATCCGGTTTTCGATCAGGCGATGGAGGCGGTGGATGCCAGCCTGAGCCTGGAGGGATTCCGGTCGGCCCTGGCGGCGGCAGAAAACATCGCCATGGCCGATATGCCGATGATCCCCATCATGCGGCAATCCAGCCGCCGCCTGGTCAATCCGGCGCTGAAAGGTTGGGTGGACAACCCGCTGGATTTGCACCCGGCCAAGTTCCTATCCCTCTGATCGCAGTGGGATGGGGACGGGAAAGAAAGATTGCCGCATGATGGTGACTGTTAACCGGCAGCGACATCGCTGCCGGTCGGTATCCGACATGGAAAGGCAGGTGCATGTCACGATTCCGGCTGCTGGCGCTGATGATATTTCTGGCCCTGTCTGGCCTTGCCGCCACCGCGCAGGGGGAAGCCGTGCGCTTCGGCCTGCGGGAAGCAGCCCCGATGGTGCTGCTGCAGCCGGACGGACGGCTGGCCGGGCTGGAATATGAGATCATCCAGGCCGTGATGCAGGCGGCGGGCATGGAGCTGGTGCCCTATCTGGGGTCCAATGCGCGGCTGGCCGTGGCCGCCGATGGCAAGGCGGTGGAGGCATTCGCCCCGGTGGTCGGCCAGCCGCCGCAGGGCGTGACCCTGACCGACAGCTATCTCACCTATCAAAACGTGGCCATGAGCCTGCGGGAGCGACGGATAAAGCTGGAGCGGATGGCCGATCTTGGCCGTTACCGGGTGCTGGCCTTCCAGCGTGCCACCCAGACCCTGGGGCCGGAATTCGCCGCCGCCGTCGCGGGCTGTCCTTTCTATCGGGAGGAGCCCAAACAGGCGCTGCAGGCGGCGGGCCTGCTGTATGAGCGCTATGATGTGCTGATCGCCGATGCCCGCATCCTGCGTCACCATCTGGGGCCAACGCCGGTGACGGAACACCGGCTGTTTGCACCCAGCCCCTACAGCGCCGGCTTTCGCGACCCGGCCCAGGCCGCGCGCTTTAATGAGGGGCTGCGGCGGATCAAGGCCGATGGCACCTATGCGGCGATTCTTGCCCGCTATCCAGCCCTGCCGGACGATCCGACCATTAATTGATCCGGTGGCTATCCAGCCGCGCCGCCCGCACCCGGTTGATGATCGACCAGCGGTCGGCAATCTCCCCCACCGGGGCAACGGTCCAATCCCATTCGGGACCGGGGGGCAGGCTGGCGCCGAACAGCGGGTCTTCCACCTCCACCACTACCCCCTGATCATTCAGCACATGGCGGCGTATATCGCCGATCAGCAGGGCCGGACAGGCAAAGCCGCGCAGATGCGCCAGGTGGGCTTCCACAATGGCCCGGCCCAGGGCCGCCCTGTCGGTTTCCGGCTGCCGCCGCAGGGCCTGACGCAAAGGCACCAGCGGCAATTGCGAGACCAGATTGGCCGAGACGACAAGGCCGATGCGCGGATCATCCCAAAAGGCGGTGATCGGGGGCACCGCTACTGTGCCCCCCTCTCCGGCTTTCCAGGCGTCAGCCATGCCGGTCAGTTCCTGCGTCACCAGTTCGATCCCCGCATGGCGCGCCGCCAGACGGCGGGCCGGCGGCGGATGGGCCACATCCACCAGCAACAGCCGGGGGAAACGGGCCAGCAGCTCCGCCATCGGCAAATCCAGGCAGGGACCAGAACCCAGGATCAAGGCCGTGTCCCGATCCGGCGATGTATCGGCCATGGCCTTGATGATGGCGTTGCGGGTCTGTCGCTGATGCGGGGCCCAGGCAGCCGCACAACGTTCGGCACGGCTGAGGCAGGCCACCGCCGCATAACGATAGCCCAGCGCCACCAAGCCCTTGGGGCATCGGGTTCTGAGGCTGATCAGCCATTCACGCAGCATGGGGCCATCCGCCGGATATGGAAATGGCCCGTCGGAGAAAGACCGACGGGCCACGGAAAACAGGGAGACATGCCCCAACGCCTTACGGGGTGGGTGTCGCCGGGTGGCTGATGCGCTGGCGCAGCGCTTCCAGCAGGGCGTCGAACTTGCCGCCATTATTCTCGATCACGGAGGCGAATTCCGACCGCTGCGTCTGGCTCATGGAGACATTCTCCACCACCACGTCGACGATCTTGTAACCGCCACCATCCTTGGCCCGCACGCGCCAAGCCACATTCACCGGCGGGCCGCTGGGGCGCAGCACCTGGCTGACCACCACCGCGTCCCGCTGGCCGGCCGGCTGGGCGCCGCTGACCTTGAAGCTCTCACCCGCATACTGGCTGAAACGCTCGGCATAGACCTCCACGATCATCTGCTCGAACAGGTCCATATATTCCTTGCGCTGCGGCTCCGTCGCCGTGTTCCAGTACCGGCCCAGCACGAAACGGCCGATGGTGGCGACGTCGAAATTATCATTCAGCAGCTTGCGGAAAATCTCCTTGGTCTGTTCCTTGGAGACCTTGGAATCCGCCAGCGTGGCGATGGCCTTGTCACCCAGCGACTGCACGAAATCGGCGGCGGCCTTCGCCCCCTGGTCCGCCTGGGCCTGCGCCGGCAGCACCGCCACAACGGGCATGATCGCGGCACCAAAGCCAGCCATCAGCATGAAAGCGGCACCAGAGAGAAGCGAACGGCGATTATTGGTCATGGTCATCACGGGGTTCAGTCCTTGTTTCTGGCGTCAACATCGTTCTTTACCGCAAGGCAAACAGTGATGGACGTCACGGGGAATGCTGATAGGCCGGTTCCTGTCATTTAGCATCCCCATAGTCCGGTATAGCTGGCAATTGAGACGGATCTGGGGCGCCATCGCGGATCAACCCATCACGCCGCTGGCGATAAAGCGAACGCATCGCGGCATAGTAATCAAGACTATTACGCTTCAGGTCATCCAAAGGTTCCAAGAGTTCGGCGCGCGTGTCGAGCCCGACCAGCCCGGTACGGGTATAGACGATCCAGTCCCGATCCGTATTCTGGGCCCAGTTCGTCACCGGATCGGCATAGGCCTCCCCACTCAGGCCCACGGCATCACGCACGGAAGAGGGCCCCAGCAGCGGCAGGACCAGATACGGCCCTTCCGGCACACCCCATACCGCCAATGTCTGATCCAGGCTTTCATATTCATAGTCGAGCCCGTTTTCAGCCGCGACATCGATCAGCCCCCCCAAACCAACGGTGGTGTTGATGACAAAACGCCCCAGTACGGTGCCGGCACCCCCGACATCGCCCTGCAGAAGCTGGTTGGCGAAATCCAGCGGGCTGCGCAGGTTGCGCATGACATTGCGCACACCCGTGCGGGCCGGTGCCGGCACCACCGCCTTATAGGCCACGGCAAGCGGGCGGATCAGCACCGTGTCCACCCCGTCATTGAACCAGAAGACGGCCCGGTTGAAACCTTCCAGCGGATCATTATCCGATACTGGCCGGGGTGACGCCCCCTGCCCCGGCGCATTGCCCTGCAGGGCAGTGGTCGCCGGGTCACCACCCACGGGTTTTGTACCGTCGGGGCTGGCATAGAGATTGCCAGCCATGCCGGGATGGTTCGCCCGGTCGGTGCCGGTGCCACAGGCGGTCAAGGCAAGGGCAAGGAACGGCAGGGCCAGCCAGCCCCGGGCACGGCTGATCATCGGCATCATTGGCTGCATCGGCTTCGCCATCTCCAGTCGTCAGGGCGCCCCGGCAAGGGGGCGGATCAGCCCTTAACGCTTTTGCACGAGGATCGGATCGTCGGCCCATCCACCTGATGGATGCACAGCAGCCATTTACAGCGCATAAAGATATCTTTATATATTGATACAGAGAATGAAAGGTCAGGTGCCATGGATTTTCTGTTGAATGCGCTGAAGGCCGCGGCGGAGCCAACAAGGCTGCGGATGCTGTCGCTGTGCGCCCATGGCGAATTGTCCGTGACTGAGCTTACCCAGATTCTAGGGCAGAGCCAGCCGCGTGTTTCCCGTCATCTGAAATTGCTTTGCGAGGCGGGGTTGCTGGAACGGTTCCGTGAAGGCATCTGGGCCTATTACCGGCTGGCGGAGCGCGGCAATGTGGCGGAGCTGGCCCGCACCCTGGTGGATGCGATTCCCGCCGACGATGCCGGCCTGTCGCTGGACCTGGAACGGCTGGAGACGATCAAGGAAGGCCGCCGCGCCGCCGCCCAGCTTTATTTCAGTGAGAATGCCGCCCGCTGGCACCAGATTCGCAGCCTGCATGTCCCGGAACGGGAGGTGGAGCAGGCGCTGCTGTCGCTGCTGCCGGCTGAGGGCGTGCATGATCTGCTGGATGTCGGCACCGGCACCGGCCGGATGCTGGAACTGTTCGGCCCGCGCATCAGCCATGGACTGGGCATCGACAGTTCACGCGAAATGCTGGCGGTGGCGCGGGTGAATCTGGAAAAGGCCGGGCTGCGCCATTGCCAGGTGCGGCTGGGCGACATGTACCAGCTGGCCCTGCCGGGCCAGAGTCAGGATGCGGTGATCTTCCATCAAGTGCTGCATTTCGCCGAAACCCCGGCCGAGGCGCTGGCAGAGGCGGCGCGCCTGCTGCGCCCCGGCGGCACCATGCTGGTGGTGGATTTCGACCGCCATGAACAGGAATCGCTGCGCACCGATCATGCCCACCGCCGTCTGGGCTTCACCGATGCGGAAATACGCAGCTGGCTGAAACGGGCGGGGCTGGACCCCGCACCCGTCACCCAATTGCCGGGCGATCCGCTGACTGTCTGCATCTGGCGCGCCGTGCGCCGGGCTGAAACCCCTTCCCTGTCCAACCGCCAAGCCGCCCTGTCTGGAGCCGCGCCATGAGCCTGCCCGTTGCCGATCTTTCGGCCCCCCTGATCACAGCCCCCGGCGACCTGACGGTCAGTTTCGAATTCTTCCCGCCCAAGACGGAGAAGATGCATGAAAATCTCTGGGCGGCCATCCATCGGCTGGCCCCGCTGAAGCCGGCCTTCATGTCCGTCACCTATGGCGCCGGCGGTTCCACCCGCGAACGCACCCATGCCACGGTGACGGCCATCCAGGACCAGACCGGCATTCCCGCCGCTGCCCATCTGACCTGTGTGGCGGCGACCAAGGAAGAGATTGACGAGATCGCGCGGGCCTATTGGGATGCGGGCATCCGTCATATCGTGGCCCTGCGCGGCGATCCGCCGCCGCGGGCCGATGGCACCGGCGGCCTGGGCGGGCGCGGCTATGAACCGCATCCGGGCGGCTATGCCTATGCCGCCGATCTGGTGGCCGGGCTGAAGCGCATCGGCGATTTCGACATTTCCGTCGCCTGCTTCCCGGAAGTACATCCGGAGGCACCCAGCGCCCAGGTGGATCTGGATAATCTGAAGCGCAAGGTGGATGCCGGGGCCAACCGCGCCATCAGCCAGTTCTTTTTCGATGCGGATGCCTTCCTGCGCTTCCGCGACAAGACGGCCGCCGCTGGCATCGATGTGCCCATGGTGCCCGGCATCCTGCCGATCCTGAATTTCAAGAAGGCGGTGGAGATGGGGGAGAAGTGCAATACCGCCATCCCCGCCTGGATGCGCGAGCTGTTTGAGGGGCTGGACGAGGCGCCGGAAACCCGTCACCTCGTCGCTGCCACCGTGGCTATTGAACAATGCCGCTATCTGGCGCGGCATGGTGTGAAGCAGTTCCACTTCTACACCATGAACCGGGCTGATCTGACGGTTGCCATCTGTCACATGCTGGGCGTGCGGGCCCGCGGCTGAGCTGACGGCGGGGTATCGGCCAGGGATCAGTCTGGCCGAACCCGGGGAGCATTGGGACCGTCCACCAGGGACCGGCGGGCTTCCTCGGCCTGCCGGCGTGCCTGTTCCTGTGCCTCCTGCTGGGCAGCACGGCGGCGGTCTTCTTCTGCCCGCTGACGGGCTTCATCCGCATCACGGCGGGCACGCTCCTCCCGCTCCCGCGCTTCCTGCTGCTGGGCGTTGCGGCGGCTGTCCTCCTCCATGCGGCGGCGTACCTCTTCCGCATCGCGTCGGGCACGCTCCTCCCGCTCCCGCGCTTCCTGCTGCTGAGCGTTGCGGCGGCTTTCCTCCTCCATGCGGTGGCGCGCCTCTTCCGCACTGCGGCGGGCACGCTCCTCCTGCTCACGAACCTGCTGCTGGGTGTTGCGGCGGCTCTCTTCCTCCATGCGGCGACGCGCCTCTTCCGCACTGCGGCGCGCACGGTCCTCCTGCTCACGAACCTGCTGCTGGGTGTTGCGGCGGCTCTCTTCCTCCATGCGGCGGCGCGCCTCTTCCGCGTCGTGACGGGCACGGTCATCCCGGTCGCGCGCCGCCCGCTCTATCTGGCGACGGGCCTCCTCTGCCCGGCGCTGCGCGTCGGCGCGGTCCCGCTGGCGTTCCTGCTCACGCTCCCAGTCACTCCGCCCCACCGGTGGGGGCGGCGGCAGCCAACGATCATCGCGGTCACGACGGGGGTGATCACGGTCATAATAGCGGTCACGACTATAGCGATCCCGCTCATATTCCCAATATCGGTCGCTGCGCCAGGCGGGTTCGCTCCAGACTTCCTCTTCCCAGATCACCCTTCCATAGGTCGGCTGGGTACCGAAGGAACCAGGGGCATAGGTATTTTCCTGTTTGGGCGGATAAAGAATCGCCAGGATCTCCTGCCATTCCGCCGCCGTCATCGCCCGGCCCGGTATATTCCGCGAAGGGTCGCCGGCACAGACCTGCCTGATCGCTTCCACCCGCGGATGGAATAAGGGCACCTGCGGCCAGATATCCGGGGCCAGCGATTTCAGCCGGAGAAGGCTGCTGGTCTGCTCCAACACCTCATCCGGCGTCAGGCCGCGGCCCGGCACTTGCGGATTGCCTGCACAGATGGCCCGCAATTCGGCCAGCCGGATCACCCTTTCGCTGATTTCCTCATTGCGGCGCCGGCCGTCTTCCAGGAAAGGATCAGGGGCGCAAGCGGAAAGCAAAAGCACGGCACCAAGCGGAATCAAGGCCAAGCGCATGATGGGCATCCTTTTTTGGGGCAGTTTTGCCCTGTGTTCTTCTACCCTGGTATTAATCCTGATGGCTTGTGGCCAGACAGCGGCGAAACCGGGCTGGAAAGGTGCCACAAAAAAGAAATTCCCCCATCGGTTGCCCGACGGGGGAATCGCTCGCCATAAGCACTATCTGGGACAGATCAGCGTTCCAGCGGCTTGTACTTGATGCGGTGCGGCTGGTCAGCCTCCGCCCCCAGACGGCGGCGCTTGTCCGCCTCGTAATCGGCATAGTTGCCTTCGAACCAAACCACCTGGCTGTCACCCTCAAACGCCAGGATGTGGGTGGCCAGACGGTCCAGGAACCAGCGATCATGGCTGATGACCACGGCGCAGCCGGGGAAGGTGCTCAACGCCTCTTCCAGGGCGCGCAGGGTTTCGACGTCCAGATCGTTGGTCGGTTCGTCAAGCAGCAGGACATTGGCGCCGGACTTCAGCATCTTGGCCAGATGCACGCGGTTGCGCTCACCACCCGACAGCTGGCCCAGCTTCTTCTGCTGATCCGGCCCGCGGAAGTTGAAGGCCGACACATAGGCGCGGCTCGGCATGGACTTCTTGCCCAGCTCGATCACGTCCAGCCCGCCGGAGATTTCCTCCCAGACATTCTTCTTGTCATCCAGGCTGTCACGGCTCTGGTCGACATAGCCCAGCTGCACCGTTTCACCCACGCGGAAGGTACCGCCATCGGGCTGCTGCTGGCCGGTGATCATGCGGAACAGGGTGGTCTTACCGGCACCGTTGGGGCCGATGATACCGACAATGCCACCGGGCGGCAGGCGGAAGGACAGATCGTCGATCAGCAACCGGTCGCCAAAGCCCTTGCGCAGGTTCTCCGCCTCGATCACCACATTGCCCAGGCGCGGCGGCGTGGGGATGACGATACGGGTTTCGCCAATGGCTTCCTTCTGGTTGGCGGAAGCCAGCAATTCCTCATAAGCCTGGATACGGGCCTTGGACTTGGCCTGACGGGCCTTCGGGCTGGCGCGCACCCATTCCAGTTCCTGGGCCAACTGCTTCTGCTTGGCGCCTTCCTCCCGGCCTTCCTGTTCCAGACGCTTCTGCTTCTGTTCCAGCCAGGCGGAGTAATTGCCCTCGTACGGAATGCCCGAGCCGCGATCCAGTTCCAGAATCCAGCCGGTGACGGCATCCAGGAAGTAACGATCGTGGGTGACCATCACCACGGTGCCGGGATATTCGGCCAGGAAGCGCTGCAGCCAGGCCACGCTTTCGGCGTCCAGATGGTTGGTCGGTTCGTCCAGCAGCAGCATATCGGGCTTGGACAGCAGCAGCTTGCAGAGCGCCACGCGGCGCTTTTCACCACCCGACAGCTTGTCCACGGCGGCATCACCGGCCGGGCAGCGCAGCGCGTCCATGGCGATTTCGACCGTGCGGTCCAGATCCCAGGCGTCGGCCGCGTCGATCTTTTCCTGCAATTCGGCCTGTTCGGCCATCAGCGTGTCGAAATCGGCATCCGGGTCGCCCATGGCTTCCGACACGGCGTTGAACCGGTCCAGCAGCGCCTTGGTTTCGCCCACACCTTCCATCACATTGTCCCAGACATTCTTGTCCGGGTTCAAATGCGGTTCCTGCGGCAGATAGCCGACCTTCACACCCTCGGCGGCCCAGGCCTCGCCATTATAATCCTTGTCCAGCCCGGCCATGATCTTCAGCAGGGTGGACTTACCGGCGCCATTCACGCCCAGCACGCCGATCTTGGCGCCGGGGTAGAAGGACAGCCAGATGTTTTCAAACACCTTTTTGCCGCCAGGATAGACCTTGGTCACACCCTTCATCACATAGACATATTGATAAGCGGCCATGGCGGCATCCTTCAGGTAAGCATCTGCAAAAGGTTTGCGGGCCTTGTACCGCAGCGGGCTGCCCGGTGCAATCGGGGGGTGGGGTTAGAGAGTGGGAACGCCCAAGAGAGTGGCAACCTGCAGCAGTTGCTTGTCGATGCTGGCCAGAGGCAGACCCAAATCCAGGGCCAATGCCAGATAGGCTGTACTCACCGACGCCCCTCGTCCCGCAGGGACTTTCGCTCATCATCCGTAAAAGGAGCAATCCCGGCGGCATTGGCCCGTTCTCGCATACGCTGCCAGACGGTCTCCCAATCCGCGAAGCCATCTATCTCAGCCGGCTCCACCGGCGACAGCCGCGCCCCGGGGCGGCCATGGTCGGTGATCACTGTCTCCTCCCCCTTGCGGGCACGGTCGATCAGACGGGCAAACTGCGCCTGTGCCTCCACCGTTGACAGCTCTTCCATTTCATCCCTCCGGCATCCCGGTGATCGGATAAGGATTATGGACCGGTTTGCCCTGGTGGCAAAGGGGCCATGAGTTGAACCATACGGAGTTGGTGAGCCGTCAACTCCGAAAAATTCCCCCTCTACGCAACACTATGCAACAAAATTCACTTAGTGTTTCAGAGTGGAAAGGCCATCAACTCCGAATGCTGGTCTGGGGCAACGCAATTGAAGATAACCAATGGATAACAGGCGGCAACCTCACTTATCAACGATATCCTTCAACGACTTGACTACCTCGGAAATCTCTTTCAACTGTGGAACCTTTTCGGCCAGGGTGGCCAAGGGGCCGGCGACGTAGGCGGTGGCGGTCAGGACGCTGCCAACGATCAAGGCGCTGCCGATCTTCACAAGTTTGGGGCGTGCCCCCTGGTACATATCCTTGGTCAAGGATCGCAGTTCCACCACCACCGCCTGGGCGGGGGGCTTGGACACTTTCAGCAAGACCAGCATGGCATCGCGCAGCATTTGCAGCAGACGGGCCAGCAGTTCCCGTTTTGCCTCCGGCGCCATCACCCAACCGGGCGCCGGCGTTACCATCCCACTGACGCCACAGCCAAGTGGCTTTCCATCCATGTTTGTTGATAAGCTTCTTATGCTTTTCCAGTCCCTTAACCGTCATTCCCGCCTTCGCGGAGAATGACGGCGGTGAGATCGCGAGGTTTCGAAAAGCACGACAACTTTTCAGATAGAGACTACGGCAGGGCAACAAAAGGGGAAGTTTCAGACACACCCCTACAACCGTCGCCCTTCTGCACCCTCCATCCCCGCATCGGCAAACACATGGGCGGCCATGGCGGCGGATTCATGGCTGGGCGTCAGGCCCAGGATCGTATCAGCGGTGGGGGCCACCGGACCGTCCGCCCCGGCTGGCGGGGCCGGCTGATCCGTGTGGGCGGTGCGGCGGGGGGCGGGCGGGCGGTGGCGGCTGAAATCCAGGGCCAGCCAGGCCAGACCCAACCCGATCATAAGCACAGGTACCGGGTTGCGCAGGGCCAGATCGGTCACCTCATCCACAATGGCGCGGGCCGGGCCGTTGCGCTGGAACAGGCCGAGCGCGCTATCCACCAGGGTTTCCGGTTGCAGCCGCCGCTCAATCTCCGCCGCCGCGCGGGTCATGCCGGCGCGGGCCTCTTCAATCTCCCGTTCGATAACATTGGTGCTGCCGGTCATCCTGATCCCCATTACTGCCATCGGGCCAGCCCCGTGCCGGCCCCTTGCAGCAACACCGATCAGCGCCGGAAGTTTCATGCGCGCGAGATTATGGCCCCACCCCATCCCTATGGACACGTATCGGCTTGTATCCTGAAAAGCCGAATTGGCTTAGACTAGCCTTTCAGGCTGCGGAGATCGCCGATGGGCATGTTTGACTTCCTTAAAATAAATGTCACGGAAAAGGTTTCCGTACCGAATTACACCGCCCATCTTCATATTGACGGCAAACAATTGTCCGTGGCCAACCTGGGCATCAGCAGCGTGACCGTCACCGGCACCAAATTGAAGGTGGGGCAAAGCGTCACTTTCGATCTCGCACTGAAGGACCCCAAGCAGAATCTGGCGCTGAAGGGGACCGGCACCGTCGCCACGGTTGATGGCAAGACGGCGAAGATCAACTTCACCAATCTACCCGATGCCAGTAAACAGGCGGTGGCGCGCTTCCTGGCGCGCTACATGATCAACCGCTGAGGTCTCTCCTTGCCAAAGCTGCTGCGCGCCCTGCTTTTCCTGCTGCTGGCGGGATTTGCCGCCTTGCCGGCCAGAGCGGAGATACAGCAGCGCCCGCGCCCACAGCCGGAAGGTGCCCTGGGGCGGCTGCCCTGGCAGAGCTGGCATAACGGGGCCATCGCGCCGCAGCGCCCGACCCCGCAATACCAACAGCGTATCGTCTTTGCCTTTGATAAACCGTCCGACACCCTGCTGACACCCAGCCGGGAACTGAGCCAGCTTTGCCGGCGGAACCTGTTCGTGCAGCAGATCAATCTGCATTACCGGGCCTTCGGACCGGGGGAACGGCCGATGGGGGTGGGATTCGGCTCCCTCTCCTTCAATATCTATGATCCGGGGCAAAAGCGCAGCCCGGACCGGGTTTATTTCTTCAAGGATCAGGATACGGGCCGCTGCGAGGTTTTCACCGCGCGGCTGGAGGATATCAGGCGCTATTTCATTCGCCCCTGATCCGGCCCCCGTTTCAACGGGCCAACGCCACCATATCCACCCCATCGCTGGCCAGCCGGAAGGCATCTTCCTCCCGCGGCACCTTTGTGATTAGCAGCCGCATCTTGCGCAGATGATAGGTGCGCAGCAGCCGTTGCAACCGCGCCCGGCCCGGCCCGTCCAGCGGCCCCAGCAATTCATAATCGATGGAAACAACGGACACGCGGGTGCCCAGCGGGTCCAGCACATGATCCACGCCATTCAGTTCAATGGCGATGCCTTTGCAGTGCGGCCCCAGAGTCTGCACCATGCCGGAAATGCGCGAACCGGCGGTGCCGGCCGGCATCTGCACCAGATGGAACATCAGCTGCCGGCGCAGCTCCACCGGCAGATTGCGCGATACCTCCACATAGCGGTCCAGCAGGCGCGGCAGCATCAGGTTTTCAAACCGTACCGGCATGATCAGCGTGGCATCGCGCTTGCCCGGCCGATGCCAGTCCATCGCCACCGACAGGGTGACCAGATCCGCCTCGAAGCTGACATTCAGATCATCGGCGATGGACATCAGGGCGCTGGCAATATCATCCCGCCAGGGGTGTGCCAGATCGGCAATATAGAAGGGAATCGGATAGCCTTCGGGCTGGGTCACCTGAATCGGGTCCAGCGTCGCCTTTTGCAAGGCGGTCTTCAACAGGCGGGATACCTGCTGGCGGCTTTCTTCGCGCCGTTGCGCCAGTTTGGCCAGCAGCACGTCGGCAATGCCGCCCTCGTCAAAGCCGTCATCCGCCACATCCACTTCAGCGGCAAAGCTTTCCACCTGGGCTTCCAGCGACGCGGTGCTGTTGCCCAGCAGGCGGTTGCGAATCTGCTGGGCGATCTCCCGCGCGCGGATCGACGCCTCCGCCTCCGGCAACTCGCCAAAAAAGATGACAAAGCTGTCATCGGCCGTGCGTTCCAGCATATCCTCCGCCCCCAGATGGCGGCGAATCACCCCCTCGGCAATGGCCAGTGCCTGCACGCGCACCTGCCCCCAGCGTTCCCCCAGGGCGGTGCGCACATCATCCAAGCCGATCAGTTGCAGGCGCCCGGCGATCAGCGGGCGCGAAGGATCGGCCGCCGCGCGGTCGGGCAACTCGCTCAGGCTGCCGCGCGGGCCGGACAGCATATCCTCCAGCGAGGCGCAGGTCAGCATCCGCAGCCGCCGGCCGCTGACCTGGCGCACCGGTTTGCCCTGAATTTCCACCTGGATCGGCTTGCCCCGGCCAGTCAGCAGGCGCAGGGCCCGCCGGCTCTCCTCATCGCTCTGCAGCGCTTCATGAAAGCGGGGGGACAGCGCCGGCCAGTCATCAATCGGCACCAGCACGGAAAAATGCTTGCCGGAGATTTCATCAATGGGGCGTTCGATCAGGCGCAGCATGGCCGGGTTCACCAGCACAATGCGCCCCTCATCGCTCAACATCAGCATCGGCAGGTCGATATTGCCGATAACGGCGCTCAACATCAGTTCGGAGGAGGCGCGCGCCTGCGCCAGCTTCTGGAATTCCCCATTATCGCGGGCGATTCCCAGGAATATAGGAACATCGTCGATGGTCCGCAGCCCCTGGCCGACCAGCCGCAGCGACACACGCCCGCCCCGGCGCATCAACCCAACCTCAATATCCAGCACCGATCCCTGATGCATCACCCGCATGATGGCCGGGCCGGGGTCGGGCTGCCCCTCCACCCGCTGCAGCAGGGCAGCCGACATATTCTCCATCCCCGCCGCATCCAGCCCAGCCAGGGCACCGAATGCATCATTGGCAAAGGCGACCACCAGCCGCCCGCCCTCATCGCGCAACACAAGCACGGGAAGCGGAAAGGAAGAAAAAAGATTGGCGATGCCGGTCAGGGACTCGATCAAGCACATCCCTCCACCGGGATTGAGTAAGAATACCAAGCGATCTAATTTTACGCGCTTTTACCGGAAGCAAAAGCCGATTTCGTGCAAGTTACCGTTGTAGGCAAGGAATTTCCTACTGCTGCGTGTAATTCCCCTTTTTGGACACGGCAAGGCCCATGCCTCCCGCCCCGCGCATCCCAGCGCCCCAAGCTCGGCACTTCACCAATGCGGCCGACCCCTCTATATAGGCGCCTCAGCTGGACGTCCCCCGCACCTGTAGTGGGTGTAAGGGGCGTTTTCGTGCGACCATATCGCCCTTCCCGCCCGTAAGACGACGGTCCGACTGAACATGCCGAAACGCACCGACATCAAATCCATCTGCATCATCGGCGCGGGGCCGATCATTATCGGCCAGGCCTGCGAATTCGATTATTCCGGCGTCCAGGCCTGTAAGGCGCTGAAGGAGGAAGGCTACCGGGTCATCCTCGTCAATTCCAACCCGGCCACCATCATGACCGATCCCGGTCTGGCCGACGCAACCTATATCGAGCCGATCACCCCGGCCATGGTTGCCAAGATCCTGGAGAAGGAGCGGCCCGACGCGCTGCTGCCCACCATGGGCGGCCAGACGGCGCTGAATACGGCGCTGACCCTGTTCCGCGACGGCACGCTGGACCGGCTGGGTGTGGAGATGATCGGCGCCAAGGCCGACGTCATCGAAAAGGCGGAAGACCGCCTGAAATTCCGCGACGCCATGGATAAGATCGGGCTGGAAAGCCCGCGCTCCCTGCTGGTGAAGACCTATGAGGAGGCGCTGGAGGGTCTGGCGTTCGTCGGCCTGCCCGCCATCATCCGCCCCAGCTTCACGCTGGCCGGCACCGGCGGCGGCATCGCCTATAACCGGGCGGAGTTTGAGGATATCGTGCGCGGCGGCCTGCGGGCCAGCCCGGTGCATGAGGTGCTGATCGAGGAGTCGGTCCTCGGTTGGAAGGAATATGAGATGGAAGTTGTGCGCGACAGCCGCGACAACTGCATCATCATCTGCGCCATCGAGAATATCGATCCGATGGGCGTGCATACCGGCGACAGCATCACCGTGGCCCCCGCCCTGACGCTGACCGACAAAGAATACCAGATCATGCGCAATGCCAGCCTGACGGTACTGCGCGAGATCGGTGTGGATACCGGCGGGTCGAACGTGCAGTTCGGCGTCAATCCCGATACCGGCCGCATGGTCGTGATCGAGATGAACCCCCGCGTGTCGCGCTCCTCCGCGCTGGCATCCAAGGCCACCGGCTTCCCGATCGCCAAGATCGCGGCCAAGCTGGCCGTCGGCTATACGCTGGATGAGCTGACCAACGATATTACCGGCACGACGCCGGCCAGCTTCGAGCCGACGATTGATTACGTCGTCACGAAGATGCCGCGCTTCGCGTTCGAGAAGTTCCCCGGCGCCGACACCACGCTGACCACCTCGATGAAGTCGGTCGGTGAGGCCATGTCCATCGGCCGCACCTTCGCCGAGTCGGTGCAAAAGGCCCTGCGGTCGATGGAAACCGGCCTGACCGGCTTCAATGAAGTGGACCTGACCGGCGGCAGCGGCGTGGTCGACCCGCTGAAGATCCGCGCCGCATTGTCGCGCCCCACCAGTGAACGGCTGCTGTATATCGCCCAGGCCTTCCGCCATGGCTTGACGGTGGATCAAGTGTTTGAGGCCTGCAAGGTCGATCCCTGGTTCCTGCGTCAGATCCAGGACATCGTTGCCGAGGAAGCCACCATCAAGGCGGCCGGGCTGGCCGGCCTGGATGCCGAGCGCTTCAACCGCATCAAGTCCATGGGTTTCAGCGATGCCCGCATCGCCGAGCTGACGGGCAGCAGCGAAGAGGCTGTGGCCGCCGCCCGCCGGGCCAAGGGCATCGTGCCGGTGTTCAAGCGCATCGACACCTGTGCCGCCGAGTTCGCCAGCCGCACGCCCTATATGTACTCGACATATGAAGGCAACGGGCTGGAGCCGGCGGAGTGCGAAAGCGCGCCGACGGACCGCAAGAAGGTCATCATCCTGGGTGGCGGGCCGAACCGTATCGGCCAGGGGATCGAGTTCGATTATTGCTGCGTCCATGCCGTCTATGCCCTGCAGGAAGCGGGCTATGAGACGATCATGGTCAACTGCAACCCGGAAACGGTTTCCACCGACTATGACACCGCCGACCGTCTGTATTTCGAGCCGCTGACGGCCGAAGACGTGATCGAACTGGTCCGCAAGGAGCAGCAGAATGGCGAGGTGCTGGGCCTGATCGTGCAGTTCGGCGGCCAGACCCCGCTGAAGCTGGCCCGCGATCTGGAAGCCGCCGGCATTCCCATCCTGGGCACCACGCCGGACGCCATCGATCTGGCCGAAGACCGGGAACGGTTCCAGCAGCTGCTGCACAAGCTGGACCTGCGCCAGCCGGCCAACGGCCTGGCCCGTTCGCTGGAAGAGGCGGTGGCGGTTGCCAACAAGATCGGCTTCCCCGTCGTCATCCGCCCCTCCTATGTGCTGGGCGGCCGGGCGATGGAAATCGTCCATGATATGGCCGGTCTGCACCGTTATATCGCCACCGCTGTGAAGGTCTCGGGCAAGAACCCGGTGCTGATTGACAGCTATCTGCAAGATGCCATCGAGGTGGATGTGGACGCCGTGGCCGATGCCACGGGTGCGGTCTATGTCGCCGGCATCATGGAGCATATCGAAGAAGCCGGTATTCATTCCGGTGACAGCGCCTGCGCCCTGCCGCCCTACACCCTGTCCAAGGCTGTGGTGGATGAACTGTCGGTCCAGGCGGTGAAGCTGGCCAAGGGGCTGAACGTTGTCGGCCTGATGAACATCCAGTTTGCGGTGAAGCAGTCTGCCGATGGTTCCGGCCCCGGCGGCTTCGACATCTACATCCTGGAAGTCAATCCGCGCGCCAGCCGCACGGTGCCGTTCGTGGCCAAGGCCACCGGCACGGCCATCGCCAAGGTGGCCGCCCGCGTCATGGCCGGGGAAAAGCTGGCGGACTTCAAGCTGAACGGCCCGTTCCCGCCGCACATGGCGGTGAAGGAAGCCGTGTTCCCGTTCAACCGTTTCCCCGGCGTCGACATCCTGCTGGGGCCGGAAATGCGTTCCACCGGCGAGGTGATGGGCCTGGACAAGAATTTTGCCATGGCCTTCGCCAAGAGCCAGCTGGGCGCCGGCGTCACCCTGCCGCGTGAAGGCACGGTGTTCATCTCCGTGCGGGAGCGCGACAAGCCGGCCATGGTGCCGGTGGCCCGCACCCTGGCCGGGTTGGGTTTCAAGATCATCGCCACCAAGGGTACCGCCAAGTTCCTGACCGATGCCGGCATCACGGTACGGGCAGTGAACAAGGTGCTGGAAGGCCAGCCCCATATTGTCGATGAAATGATCAATGGCGCGGTCCAACTGGTGTTCAACACTGTTGAAGGACCGCAGGCGATGTCTGACAGCTTCAGCTTGCGCCGCACGGCCCTGACCAATAACATCCCCTACTACACGACGGTGGCGGGTGCTGAGGCAGCGGTCGAAGCCATCTCAGGCCTGAAGACCGGCAATCTTGAAGTGGCTCCGCTTCAGTCCTATCTGAGCGGGTCTTACTAAGAAGGTTGGTCTGCGGTGCGGCCCCATGGCCGCACCGTCGGGGTTTTTTATTTCGGCGCCACCTAATCTCTTGGGAAAAAGGTACGATGGAAAAGGTTCCCATGACGGCCCGGGGGTATAACCGGCTGCAGGATGAGTTGAAGCACCTGAAGAGCGTTGAGCGGCCGGCGGTGATCAAGGCGATCGCCGAAGCCCGCGAACACGGCGATCTGTCGGAAAATGCCGAATATCATGCGGCCCGCGAGAAGCAGAGCTTCATCGAAGGCCGGGTGATGGAGCTGGAAGACAAGATCAGCCGCGCCGAGGTGATTGACCCCACCCGGCTTTCCGGCAATGCCGTGAAGTTCGGTGCCACCATCACCCTGGCTGACGAGGACACCGATGAAGAGGTGACCTATCAGATCGTCGGTCAGGATGAGAGCGACATCAAGCAGGGCCTGATCGCTATCACCAGCCCGCTGGCCCGCGCGCTGATCGGCAAGTCCGTCGGCGACAATGTGGAAGTCACCACCCCCGGCGGCTCCAAGAGCTACGAGGTTGTGGGGATCGCCTTCAAGTAAGGTACCCAAAAGGCACCCCTTTACCGGGGGAGTCAGCAAAAGCCCGCCCGGCAGCCCGCCGCGGCGGGCTTTTTGTTTTTCACCCCCCGCATGGAAACCGCTTGTCGCCTCACCCCTTTAATGCTACACACTGTAGCACTATGAACGATAGCACTACAGACAATCACAATCCGTCAGACCTGGGCGATCTCGAACGGGAGATCATGGACCTGGTCTGGCGACGTGGGCCGGTCAACGCTGATGCGGTGCGAGAGATGCTTAGCCGCCCGTTGAAGGAATCCACGGTTCGCACTGTCCTGAAACGGCTGGAGGAGAAAGGCTATCTCACCCATGACGTGGAAGGACGGACCTTCATCTATCGGGCCGCACAGGGGCGCGACCGGGTGGCGGCACGCGCCGTAAAGCGCATCGTCGACTGGTTTTGCGGTGGATCGGCAGAAGATGTCGTCGTCGGCATGGTGGAAACGGACATGCTGACGCCGGAGCAACTGCAAGCCCTGGCGGAAAAGATCGAACAAGCACGAAAACGGGGGAAATGATGCTGGCACTGCTGGCGGAGGCGGCCCTGCGGTCGGCTGTACTCATCGGGATGGCGTGGCTGGCCCTGCGCCTGCTGCGTATCACCAACCCTTTCACCCAGATGGCAGTCTGGGGCGGCGTGCTGGCAACATCGCTTGCCATGCCGCTGCTGATGCAGCTGGCCCCCGCAGATCGCTTGACCGTACCGCTGGACGGTATCCGGTTTTGGCTGCAGCCGGCGACACAGCTGGTCGCCCGGGCTGAACCGGCAGCCCAGGCAACCCTGACGGCCGCCAGCCCGCCCACCCTTGACATTGGCTGGTCCGATTTTGGACTGGGTCTCTATCTGCTGGTGGCCGGCACCCTGCTGCTGCGGCTGGCGCTTGGCACCCTTGCCGGCCTGCGGCTGCGGGCCCGGGCGCAGCGGCTGCGCTACGGATGGACGCAGCCGCAGGATATCCGGGTAAGCAAGGATATCACCGTACCGCTGACCATTGCCGGCACCATCCTGCTTCCCCCTGACTTTACGGGCTGGAGTGCTGCCACCCGCAAAGCCGTGCTGGCGCACGAAGCGTCGCATATCGAGCGGCACGATTACTACACGCTGCTTCTCTCCACCCTGCATCGGGCCCTGTTCTGGTTCAGCCCGGCCGCCTGGTGGCTCGACAACAGGCTGGCGCTGCTGGCGGAAGCCAATAGCGACACGGCCGCCCTTGAACAGATGGAGGATCACTTGACCTATGCCGAAATCCTGGTGGCCATGGCTGTAAAGGCCCGCCGCCTCCCCGCCGGTCTGGCCATGGCGCGGCCTGCCACCGTCACCGCCCGCGTCGAGCGTATCCTGCAGGGGGGCGCCCTGCCGCTGCGGATGAATGCCCGGCGCTGGGCGCTGGTGCTGGCCCTGCTGGCCCCCGCCAGCGTCATCAGTGCCGGCGCCACCGGCACGGACAAGGTTGATCCCGCCGTGGCAGCCCGCATGGCCGAGCAGGCCAAGCCGCGCACCGCCATCGCCCTGGCACCGGAAGCCATGGACAAGTTCACCGGCTATTATGAGACCCCGTTGATGGCCAACCGGCCGCTGAAAGTTTATCGGGAGGGCGATCATCTGCTGGCCCATGTCATCGGCCAGCCGGCAATGGCCTTCTATCCGGAAAGCCCGACCAGTTTCTTCTCCCGCGATCTGCCGGTTCAGGGCAGTTTTCAGGTGAATGGCCAAGGTATGGTCGGTGGCGTGGTGCTGCACCAGAATGGCCACGACCTGCCCGCCGCCCGTATTGACGATGCCCGCGGCAAGGCGCTGGAACAGGCCCTGGCGGAACGGGTCAAATCCAACAAGCCGCTGCCCGGCAGCGAGGCCGCCCTGCGCGCCCATATCGCCCAGATCAAGGCCGGCAAGATCGACCGCGACAGTCTGATGGCGGACAAGGCCGATGCCGTGATCTCCCTGCTGCCGAAGATCCAGGCGGCGATGCTGCCGCTGGGCGATCTGCAATCAGTACAGTTCAAGCGCGTCGATGAGGGCGGCATGGATGTCTACCGCGCCACCTATGCCCATGGCGTGCGCGATTGGTGGGTGCTGGTGACGCCGGAGGGCAAACTGGACAGCATGTGGTTCGGCCCCGCCTCCTGATCTCGAACGCTATTACACCAATCTCCCTTGATCGTGACCGATCCAGGGAGATTTCATGTTCCCTCAGGCGCCGGGCGGGCGCATCCGCGCCCTTGGCTCACGCCGCACGAGCGGCGGGCCAGCGGTCGCTGGCCTCCAATCCGCCTAAAGGTCAACCTTTAGGCGGATTGGTATAAAACAAAACCCGCCCGGCTTGCCTGTGGTGGGTTTTGCCATGCCGGATCAATGCCCCCGCTTGCCACCGCCCCCGCTTTCCTGGCACCTTGCCGGCAATGGATAAAAGCGAGGAAACAATGACCGGCAACAAGCGCATCGGCATCCTGACCAGCGGCGGCGACTGCGCCGGCCTGAACGCGGTGATCCGGGCCGCCGTCCACCGCGCCCAATATTATTGCTGGGAAGTGGTGGGGATCGAAGATGGCACCCAGGGGCTGCTGACCCGCCCGGTGCGCTATGTGAAGCTGGATACCAACATGGTGGATGGTGCGATGATGCGCCAGGGTGGCACCATTTTGGGCACCACCAACAAGGGTGATCCGTTCGCCTATCCCATGGCCGATGGAACCAAGAAGGATCGCAGCCAGGAAATTATCGGCGGCCTGCGCGAACTGGGCGTCGATGGGCTGATCGGTATTGGCGGCGATGGCTCCATGGCCATCCTGCGCCGGCTGGCCCAGCAGGGCGGGTTCAAGCTGATCGGCATTCCCAAGACCATCGATAATGATCTGGGCATCACCGAAACCTCGGTCGGGTTCGACACGGCAGTGGCCGTGGCGACGGAGGCGCTGGACCGGCTGCAGCCCACCGCCGCCAGCCATGACCGGGTGATGGTGCTGGAGGTGATGGGCCGCGATGCCGGGCATATCGCGCTTTCCGCCGGCATTGCCGGCGGGGCCGATGTGATCCTGCTGCCGGAACTGCGCTGGTCCGTCGCCGGTATCGCCGCGAAGATCCGCAAGGTGCAGGCCGGCGGGCGCAATTTCGCCCTGGTGGTGGTGTCGGAAGCCGTCAAAACCATGGAAGGGTCTGCCGCCCAGCAGGAATTCAGCGATGGACAGAAGCGCTATGGCGGCATCGGCAATTATGTCGGCCATCTGATCGCCGAGGCGACGGGGGCAGAAACCCGCGTCACCGTGCTGGGCCATGTGCAGCGCGGCTGCCCGCCCAGCTATCGTGACCGGTTGCTGGCCTCAGCCTTCGGTGTGGCGGCGGTGGATTTGCTGGCAGACGGCAAGTCCGACCGGCTGCTGGCCTGGTCCAACCGCTGCGTCATCGATATCCCGATCGAGGACGCCATCAAGACCTATGCCGCCGTCGATGTCGCCGGCACGCTGGTGAAGACGGCGCGCGGCCTTGGCATCTATGTCGGTGATGATGCCTGAGGATGACTGGCCGCCGGCCCCGATGGTCCCGGCGGCCTCCCCTGCCCCCTGGAACAGCCTGTGGGATTTCTCCCTGGCCGTTTACGCCGCCCCCGGCGTGGCGGAGGCCTGCCTGCGGGCGCAGGATCAATATGGGCTGGATGTGAACCTGATCCTGTGGGCCGCCTGGCTGGGCGCCAATGGCCATCGGCTGACCGGCCCCGAACTGGCCGCTGCCGCCAGCGCCACCGATGCCTGGCGGCGCGAGGTGGTGCAACCGCTGCGCGCCGTGCGCCGCCGGCTGAAAAACGGTCCCCCGCCCGCCCCCAACGCCGCCAGTACCGCCCTGCGGGAGCAGGTGCAGGCGGCGGAGCTGGAGGCCGAACGCCAGCAGCAGCAGATGCTGCAGGCATTTCCACCCCGGCAACGTCTTGAAGCGACACCGGAATTGGCACTGGCGGCCAATATCGCCCTGTTGCTGCCGGCCGGTAACCGCCGCGCGGTTACAGAAGCGTTACACGCGGCCATTTTCAACCCGTGAAGGGTGGTGTTAGGGTCCGCACCCAAGGGCCGCCCGGACAGCGACCCGACCCTGAAACTGTCTATATTGTCGGAGTACGTGAGGATGAAGGGCTTGCTGGCCGGTTCATGCCTGGGTGCGATTGGTTTGACCCTGACCCTGGGTCTGGCCCCCCTGAACGCCGCCCATGCGGCGCAATCGAAGGTGCCGGAGGTCGATAACAGCGTCAGCCCGTGCCAGGATTTCTTCCTGCACGCCTGCGGCCCCTGGATCAAGGCCAACCCGCTGCCGCCGGAACGGTCCGTCTATGGCACCTTCCATGAGCTGGCCCAGCGCAACCAGAACACGCTGCACGCGATCCTGGAGAAGGCCGCCAAGGGCAGCGAGCCGGGCACGGCCAAGATCGGTGCCTTCTATGCCGCCTGCATGGATGAGGCCGCTGCCGACAAGGCCGGCATCGCCCCGCTGAAGCCGGTGCTGTCGCAGATCGACGCGCTGAAGGACAAGAAGCAACTGGCGGCCCTGGTGGCCTCCCTGCACCAGTCCGGCATTGATGTGCTGTTCGGCTTCGGCCCGCAGCAGAGCTTTGCCAAGGCCGAAGACACCATCGCCGCCTTCGACCAGGGCGGGCTGGGTCTGCCCGACCGTGACTATTACCTGACCGATGATGAGCGGTCGGCAACGCTGCGCGGTGCTTATGAAAAGCATGTCGCCGCCATGTTCACCCTGGCCGGCGACAAGCCGGAGGTGGCGGCCAAGAAGGCCGCCGCCGTGATGGCGTTTGAGACCAAGCTGGCCCGCGTGACGATGAGCAAGCAGGACCGGCGCGATACCCAGAAGCTGAACAATCCCACCAGCTTCAAGGCCTTCACCGGCACGACCAAAGCCATCGATTTCGCAACATATGTGCGCGATGTGAAGGCCCCTGCCTTCACCGACATGAATGTCAATGATCCGGCCTTCTTCAAGGGTCTGGATCAGGCGGTAAGCGAAACCGATCTGGCCGATCTGAAGACCTATTTCCAGTGGCACACCCTGCGCGCCGCCGCCCCCTGGCTGTCAAAGTCCTTTGTGGATGAGAATTTTGCCTTCTATGGCAAGACGCTGTCCGGGGCCCAGGAACTGCGCCCGCGCTGGAAGCGCTGCACCGATGCCGCCGACAACGCGCTGGGTGAAGATCTGGGCAAGCATTATGTGGAAACGGCCTTCGGCCCGGAACACAAGAAGCGCATGTTGGTGATGCTGGACGATCTGCGCGCCGCCTATGCCGCCGATATCAAGGAACTGGACTGGATGGGGGCGGAGACCAAGACCAAGGCGCTGGAAAAGCTGGCCGCCATGGAACAGAAAATCGGCTATCCGGAAAAGTGGCGCGATTACACCGCCCTGACCGTGAAGAAGGACGATCTGCTGGGCAACCAGTTCCGTTCCGCCGGGTTCGAGAATGCCTATCACCTGTCCAAGATCGGCAAGAAGGTGGACAAGAACGAATGGTTCATGACCCCGCCCACGGTGAATGCCTATTACGATCCCAGCCAGAACAATATCAACTTCCCGGCCGGCATCCTGCAGCCGCCCTTCTTCGATTTCCAGGCCGATGATGGCTTGAATTACGGCGCCATCGGTGCCGTGATCGGGCATGAAATGACCCATGGTTTCGATGATGAAGGCCGTGGCTTTGATGCCAAGGGCAACCTGAAGGATTGGTGGACCGCCGACGACGCCAAGAAGTTCGAAGCCAAGGCCCAGTGTCTGGTGGATCAGTACGGCTCCTATCAGGTGGCCGGCGATACCAACCAGAATGGCAAGCTGACTTTGGGTGAGAACACGGCCGATAATGGCGGGTTGCGGCTGGCCCTGATGGCGCTGAAGCAGCGCGTCGGCGGCGACAAGGCCCTGACCACCAAGGGGGCCGATGGTTACACGCCGGAACAGAAGCTGTTCTATGGCTGGGCCAGCGTCTGGTGTTCGTCGGCCCGTCCGGAAGCCGAACGTCTGCGCGCCAAAACCGACCCGCATTCTGCCCCGCGCCACCGCGTGAATGGCACTGTCGGTAACATGGCGGAATTCGCCCAGGCCTTTAACTGCAAGCCGACGGACCCGATGGTGCGCGGCGATAAGGCCTGTAAGGTCTGGTAACAGCTTGGCTGCGGCCAATCGTCCCATTTGGAACGGTTGGCCGCGCTTGGGGATACCAGTTACCAATCCGTTACAAAAAGCACTTAGCTTTTACAGCCCGGCTTCGTGCTAATCTGCGCCCACGCTAAAAGCCCGAAAAACGGGCATCCATACGCGTACCATCCAGCATCGGCGACCGTCGGGGTTTACATGAAGCTGAAAGGCTTGCGGAGCACGTCCCAATTGGGGGCGATCGGTTTGGCATTGTTGGTGGGCCTGACGGCCTGCACATCGAAACCAACCCGGGTGGCGGAAGCGCCGGCACCCGCAAAGCCGCAGCCGCCGGCCCCCGGTCTGCCGGTGCTGGACCCTACTGTCTCCCCTTGCGATAACTTCTATCTGCACGCCTGCGGCGTCTGGATGAAGGAAAACCCGATCCCCGCGGATCAATCGCGCTGGGGTACCTTCCAGCGGCTGGCGGATCAGAACCAGGGCGTGCTGCGCACCATTCTGGACGATGCCGTCGCCAACCCGAAGCCGGAAACGGCGAAGATCGCCGCCTTCTATGCCGCCTGCATGGATGAGGCGGCGGTGGAGGCCAAGGGGCTGGCCCCCTTGCAGCCGACGCTGAGCCGGATTGACGCGCTGCGCGACAAGCAACAGCTGGGCGCCCTGGTGGGCACGCTGCATGACCAGGGCATCGGGGCCTTTTTCAGCTTCAGCCGGATGCAGAAATTCAGCGACGCGGTGCAGACCATCGCCGTCGCCGACCAAGGCGGGCTGGGTCTGCCCGACCGCGATTTCTATTTCAAGGATGATGCCAAATCCAAGGAACAGCGGGCCGCCTATCTGGCGCATGTCACCCGCATGTTCACCCTGGCCGGTGATGCACCGGCCACCGCCGCCGCCCGCGCCAATATCGTGATGGTGCTGGAAACCAAGCTGGCGGATGCGTCGATGACGCGGGTGGAACGGCGCGACCCCAACAAGCGCAACAACCCCACCACCTTCAAGGCCTTCGCCAAGAAGCATGAAGGGTTTGACTGGGCGGCCTATGTGAAGGCCAGCGGCGCGCCGGCCTTCACCGACATGAATGTCGGCAATCCCGGCTTCTTCAAGTCGCTGGAACAGGTGCTGAAAAGCACGCCGCTGGATGAGTTGAAGACCTATCTGCGCTGGCAGACCCTGCGCGCCGCCGCCCCCTGGCTGCCCAAGGCCATGGCGGAAGAGAATTTTGATTTCTATGGCCGCACCCTGTCCGGCACCAAGGAACAGCGCCCGCGCTGGAAGCGCTGCGTGGCTGCCACCGACAGCGCGCTGGGTGAGGATCTGGGCAAGTATTTCGTCGCCAAGACCTTCGGGCCGCAGCACAAGGCCCGGATGCAGGGCATGGTGAATGACCTGCTGGGCGCCTTCAACGACCGGTTCGGCGCGCTGGACTGGATGGGCGCGGAAACCCAGGTGAAGGCACGGGAGAAGCTGGGCGCCATTGCCACCAAGATCGGCTATCCGGAAAAATGGCAGGATTATACCGCCCTGACCGTCACGTCGGATGATCTGCTGGGCAATGTGTTCCGCGCCGCTGCCTTTGACCGGCGCGACAGTCTTTCCCATATCGGTAAGCCGCGCGACCCCAGCGAATGGGGCATGACGCCGCCGACGGTGAATGCCTATTACTCCCCGCAGCAGAACAATATCAATTTCCCGGCCGGCATCCTGCAGCCGCCCTTCTTCGATTTCTCCGCCGATGACGCCTATAATTACGGTGCCATTGGTGCGGTGATCGGCCATGAAATCACCCATGGTTTCGATGATCAGGGCCGCAAATATGCCGGCGACGGCAACCTGTCCAACTGGTGGACAGAGGATGACGGCAAGAAGTTTGAGGAAAAAGCCCAGTGCCTGGTCGACCAATATGGCGGTTACACCGCCGTGGAGGGCGTGAACCTGAACGGCAAGCAGACGCTGGGCGAAAACACCGCCGATAATGGCGGCCTGTCCATTGCCCTGGCTGCGCTGAAGAAGCATCTGGGCCCGAAGGTATCGGAAAAGATCGGCGGGCTGACGGCGGAGCAGCGGGCCTTTTATGGCTGGGCCCATATCTGGTGCTCGCAGAGCCGGCCGGAAGCGCGGCGCCTGCAGGCGCTGACCGACCCGCATTCCCTGCCGGAATTCCGTGTCAATGGCACGGTGTCCAACATGAAGGAGTTTGCAGCCGCCTTTAACTGCAAGCCGACGGACCCGATGGTCCGGGGCGACAAGGCCTGCAAGGTTTGGTAAAAAACAAGGGCCGGCGTGCAATGCGCCGGCCCTTTTCTTTTTCGGATCGGGCCTATGCCGAACCAAGCCGCTGCCCTGCTGCCGCCCATCCGGCTTTCGACCGAAGCCGATATTCCGGAAATCCATCGCGTCTGGCGCGCCTCTGTCCATGCCACCCATGGCTTCATCACTGCGGCGGACCTGGATTTTTATGAAGAGCTGTTGCGCACGCTCTATCTGCCCAGCGCCCGTGTCTGGCTGGCCACCCAGGCGACGGGCCAGATCACGGGCTTCATCGGGCTGGGCGGGCCGAAGATCGAATGCCTGTTCGTCGATCCCGCCTTTCACCGCCAGGGTGTCGGTCAAAGGCTGATCACCCACGCCCTCAGCTTGCAGCCAAACCTGCTGGTGGATGTGAACGAGCAGAATCCGGGGGCCATTGCCTTCTATGTGGCGCAGGGCTTCCGCTATGTCGGCCGCACCAACCTGGACCATTGCGGCAAGCCCTATCCGCTGGTCTATCTGGCCCGGTTTTAGAGCGGATCGCGGAAAAGCGGAATCGCTTTGGAGCGTGCATCCGCTCGCTGAACAAGGATTTAGAGCCGGGTGCGTCAGGGCGGGCCACCCGACAGCGGCAGTATCTGTGGAGTCACGCCCACTGGAGAATGCAAAACGCCGGCGGTTTCTCCGCCGGCGTTTGAGCTGAGGAAAGCTTGCCCCTTGGGCAATCTTTCCTCAGCTGGTATTCCGAAGCTATCAGCGACCAGTCTTGATCTTGGTCCAGGCGCGGGTGCGTTCGCGTTCAGCCTTCTGCGGCAGCTGCTTCACGGTGAAGAACTTGGCCATCACCTCCGGCGGCGGGAAGATCACCGGATTGCCTGTGATTTCCTTGTTCATCAGCGGCCAGGAGGCCGGCACCGCATTGGCATAGGCGACATAGTCGCTGATGCCGGCCATCACCTTGGGCTCCAGCACGAAATTGATGAAGGCCGAGGCAGTTTCCATATTGGCGCCGGCCGGAATGGCCGCCATATCGAACCAGACCTGTGCACCTTCCTTGGGGATGGCATATTCGATCGTGTGCTTGGCCTTGGCCTTTTCCGCCCGGGCCTTGGCCTGGAACACGTCACCGGAATAACCAACCGCCACGCAGGCATCACCAGAGGCCAGCGGGTCGATCACCGAGGGGACGAAGGTCTTGATATAGGGGCGGATGGCCAGCATGGCTTCCTCCGCCTTCTTCAGATCTTCCGACTTGTCGGAATTGGGGTCCAGCCCCTGGGACTTCAGCACGGTGGGCAGAATATCGGTCTGGCTGTCCAGGAAGACGATGCCGCAGGCGGCCAGCTTCTTGGCATTTTCCGGCTTGAAGACGACATCCCAGCTGTCAACCGGGGTGTTGGGCAGGATTTGCTTCAGCTTTTCGACATTATAGCCGATACCGATGGTGCCCCATTCATAGATCACACCATATTCATTGCCCGGATCGGTGGTTTCCACCAGCTTCATCAAGGCCGGGTCCAGATTCTTCAGATTGGGGATCTTGGACTTGTCCAGCTTCTGCACCGCCTTGGCCTGGATCAGCTTGCGCAGGGTAGGTTCAGCCGACGGTACGACAACATCATAGCCAGAATTGCCGACCAGCAGCTTCGATTCCAGCGTTTCCAGATCGGTGAACAGATCGTACTGGGTCTTGATCCCGGTGGCCTTGGTAAAGTCATCCAGGGTGGTTTCGCCGATATAATCGGCCCAATTATAAATATTGACCTTCTTTTCCTGGGCCATGGCGGTATGGCCCAGGGCGATGGCAGCCACCATGCCGATGACGCCCAGCACCTGCTTCATTTTCATCAAAGACCCCCAATGAAGTGGGGCGGACCCGCGCCACGGGACCGCCCGGTTTCTGGCGCCGGAAAGGCCCCAGGACGGGGGAATTGCACATGGCTGCCCCGCCCTTGTCAACGGCGATGCATTCATCAAACCGCCTTATCCGATAAGGTTTCGTCCTTATTCCCATCGCAACGCACCATCGGCTTATGGCATAACCGCAGCAACATGCCGATGATGGGGCGAATATCCCGATTGATGCGGAGCAACAAGGCCTTGCAGCCCGAGACAGCAACACAATTCGGTTTCCACGCCCCCAACAGTCTGGTGCGGGCCCTGATCGAATTCTGCCAGTCCCGGCCGGTCACACCGGTGGGGCGGCGGGCGGCCTTATGGCTGCGGCGACTGGCTATGCTGATCCATGGGCCGGTATTCGATGTCGCGGTCCGCGGCATCAATCTGCGGCTTTATCCGGGGGATAATGTCGGCGAACGTAAATTTCTGTTCATGCCGCAATTCTTCGATCCGGAAGAAATGGCGCTGATTGCCAGCCGGCTGCCGCGCGACGGCACCTTTGTCGATATCGGCGCCAATATCGGGCTTTATACCCTGAATGCTGCCCGCACGCTGGGCCCCGCCGGCCGCATCATTGCGTTTGAACCGGGGCCGGAGGCGGTGCGCCGGCTGCGCATGAACCTGTCGCTCAACCGCACCGATGCCACCATCACCCATGTTGAATGCGCGGTTGGCGCCAGCGAAGAGGTGATGGGATTGCATCTGGACGGAAGCAATCTGGGCGGTTCCAGCCTGGTGCATGAACATGGCGGGGATGCCACCCCGGTGCAGGTCCGGCCCCTGCTGGCGGTGCTGCAGGAGCTGGGCATCCACAGCATCGATCTGCTGAAGATCGACATTGAGGGGGCGGAGGACCAGGCCCTGCTACCCTTCTTTGACAGTGCGCCGGCCAGCCTGCACCCACGGCTGATGATCATCGAGCGGTCGGAGACATCCTGGAAGCAGGATGTGCTGGGCCGGCTGGAACAGCTGGGCTATCGCCGCTTCGGTGACAGCAAGATGAACTGGTTGCTGGAAAAGACCGGCAGCTGATTCTGTCCAGGGCTTGCCCCATGCCTGCCATGTGTGCCCCGGGCTGGTGCACCGGGGCGGATTGGCGCAGGCTGCGGCCTGCTCCGTAACAGTCCAGCCTACGCGAAAATGCCTGTCTCTCTTCTGCCGCCGGCCGGCAGTACTGGCCGCGCCATCCTGGCGATGATCGGCGCGGTTGCCCTGTTTTCCACCATGAATGCGATGATCAAATCGCTGGCCGGGCATTATCCGCTGGGAGAGATCGTCTTTTTCCGCGCGCTGTTCGCCATGGTGATCCTGTTGCCGGTGATCTGGCGGGCGGGGGGCCTTGCCACCCTGCGCACCGACCGGCCGTGGGGCCATGTGCTGCGCAGCATCATCGGCGTCATCTCCATGACCTGCGGCTTCACGGCCATCAGCCTGCTGCCGCTGGCCAATGCCGCCGCCTTTGCCTTCACCGCCCCGCTCTGGACCACGACGCTGGGCGTGCTGATCCTGGGGGAGAAGGTGCGCTGGCGCCGCGCGCTAGCCCTGATCACCGGTTTCACCGGCGTGCTGATCATGGTGCGCCCCGATGGGGAGCTGCTGCGCCAGATCGCCGCCGGCGGTGAAGCGGCGCTGGGCTGCGCCTTCGCCCTGGCCAGCGCCGCCCTGGCCGCCTGCGCCATGATTTCGGTGCGCCGGCTCTCGGCGACCGAACGCAGTTCCACCATCGTGTTCTATTTCATGCTGACCGGCTGCTTCTATGGCCCCCTGCTGGCCGGTGGCGATTTCCGCCTGCCGACCGGGCATGATGCCCTGGTGCTGGTCGCCATCGGTCTGGTGGGCGGGGTGGCCCAGCTGCTGCTGACCAGCGCCTATCGCGGGGCGCCGGTGGCGGTAATCGCGCCTTTTGATTACAGCGCCATGCTGTGGGCCACGGGGTACGGCTTCCTGATCTGGGGGGAGGTGCCGGATTCCCGCGTGATGCTCGGCGCCCTGATCGTGGTATCCAGCGGCATCTATATCACCGTGCGGGAGGCGCGGCTGGGACAGACACCAGCACCCGCCCCGCAATTATTGACCAAGATGGGTTGAGATGAATTATCGCCACGCTTTTCATGCCGGCAATCAGGCCGATGTGATGAAACATGCGGTCCTGGCTTATCTGCTGGATCGCCTGTGCAGCAAGCCGGCGCCCTTCTTCGTGCTGGATAGCCATGCCGGCATCGGTCTTTATGATCTGGACGGGGAGGCGGCCCAGCGCACCGGGGAGGCGGTGCGCGGCATCCGCCGCCTGCTGGCCACGGCCCCTGCCCTGCCCGCTGCCGCCGCCCCCTATCTGGCACAACTGGCCCGTCTGAATGGCGGCACGCTGCCGGCGGATGGCACGATCCGGTCTTATCCCGGTTCCCCTGCCCTGGCGCGTGGCCTGATGCGGCCGGGCGACCGGCTGGTGCTGGCGGAACTCCATGCGGAAGATGTGGAAACCCTGCGCGGTCATTTCCGCCAGGATACCCAGGTGGCCGTCCATCATATGGATGGCTGGCTGGCGCTGAAGGCGCATCTGCCGCCCAAGGAGCGGCGCGGGCTGGTGGTGATCGACCCGCCCTTCGAGGCGCCGGACGAATATGAACGGATGGTTGCCGCCTTGGCGCTGGCCCATCGTCGCTGGTCGACCGGTATCTATCTGCTCTGGTACCCGATCAAGGACCGGGCCACCATGTGGCGCTTCCACCAGATGCTGGAGGATACCGGCATCCCGAAGATCCTCGCCGCAAACCTCAGCTGGGCGGACGATGATCGCAGCGACCGGCTGAACGGTTCCGGCCTGATCATCGTCAATCCCCCCTGGCAGACGGAGGAGGCACTGGCGGAACTGCTGCCCGCCCTGCACCAGGGGATGGGCGCGGTGCAGGGCGGCACCGCCTGCCACTGGATTCGTGACGAAAACGGCCAGCCGGGCCGGTAATCAAGGGGGTCAGGCGATGCCCGGATTGAAGGAAGGCGGATCGCTGGCCGGAAAAGATTGCTCCGCCGCGCGGGTGACCTCGTCTGCGTCCCCGGTCTCCGCATCCCGGCTGCCACCGTCGGCGACCGCTCCCTGTTTGCGGTCGCCCAGCAGATCATAGGCGGGGCAATAACCGCTGAGGCCGCGTGCCGCCAGCACGCCGCCGGCAATGCCGGCCAGAATGCTGCCGCGCCGTACCGCCGCGGCCAGCAGAAGGCCGCCGGCGAGGGCGGTCAATACCCGTTCCGTCGATCCCAGATTCGGCTGCGGAAGATGATCGCGCAATTGGTGTTGAAACATGGTTCGCGTCCTTAATGAAGGGGGATCGGGCTGGTTTGCGCCCGGTTCCTGCTTCTGGAACGACATCGAACAGTAACAGTTCCCGTGATACGCCCTTTCGCATGAAACCAAACCTTTTGGTCTGCCGTGCGACCTTGCAGCAGCAAGACGCTTCGTTCACAGTAGCCGCCGCTATCCCCGAAAGAGGTGCTTCTCCTGGGGGGTGGCGTTGCAGCGTTTCCAGCGGGGGATTTAATGGTGCAGTTGCGTCACCGGCCGTTCATGGCCGAAATTCAGCGTGCCAAGCGCAACGGCCAGGCCGAGCCGCCAGCGTCCAACGGTACTCAACCCGCCGCACTGCCGCCGCCCATCAATGTCGAGCTGGACAATGGCGAGGTATTGGCCGCCATTTCAGCGCTGGGAAACAAGCTGGATCGTTTCCTGTCTGTCGATCATACGCAGATTGAAAAGATCCAGATCGATATTGCCGATATTGCCGGCCGCATCCAGGCCACCAAGGTGGAAATGGCGGCCCTGCGTCACCCGCTGTCCAAGGAAGACAAGTTCCAGGAAGCCAGCGAACAGCTGGGGGCTGTGGTGCGCGCCACCGAAGAGGCCACCAACCAGATCATGGCCTCCACCGAAGAGATTGAAGATATTGTCAATGAGGTGCGGGCCCAATTGCCGGACGGCTATCAGAGCAGCCGGCTGAAAGATCTCAATGATCTGACCCTGCGGATTTTTGAGGCCTGCAATTTCCAGGATCTGACCGGTCAGCGCATCACCAAGGTGGTGCAGGCACTGGCCTTCATCGAGCAACGCATCGAGGGCATGATCTCGGTCTGGAATCAGAAGGAACTGGAGGCCTTGCCGATGCCGCCCAATCTGGCGCGCCAGGATGCCGGCCTGGACCTGCATGGTCCGGCGGGCGAGAAGGAAAAGGTTTCCCAAGCCGACATCGACGCCTTGTTCGACTGATCCCGGCATGCAAAAGGGGCGGGCCCGGCTGCCCACCCCTTTTGCTTTCCCTATGCCCCACACACCCTGCTTAATCCGCTCGCTGAACAAGGACTTATAGCCGGGTGCGTTTCCGTTTAAACGCACCCGGCTCTATCGGTTGTGCCCCGCCTTTGCAGGTTAACCGAGTGGCCTGTGCAGACGCTGGCTCAGTTTGCGCTGATATCACAGCGGGCGGCGAGAATGGCAATCTGGGTGCGGTTGCGGGCCCCCAATTTCTGCATCATCGCCCGCACATGCACCTTCACGGTGCCTTCCAGCACGCCGAGCTGGCGGGCTATTTCCTTGTTGGAACAGCCCTGCTGCAGAAGCCGGAAAATATCCCGCTGGCGATTGGTCAGCCGCGCAACAGCGGTCTGATCCAGCCCGCCATCCGGCAGTTTAACCGGTGACGATTGGGCGATAAGGCCATAGGGAAGCTGCACATAGCCTTCGCGGGTCAATGCCAGGGCAACAGCATCTGCCAGAACCGCTGTGGGGTCGCTCTTCAGCAGGCAACAGACGGCACCCGCGGCCAGAAAGGTGCGCGTCTCCGCCGCTGAAAAAGCCGCTGACATGATGATGGCGGGAATGCCGGACAGCGCCGACAGGAAATCCACCACGCTGGCCGTGCGGTCGTCGGGCAAGCCGTCAGCATCCATCAGCACCACATCAGGGTTGACCGTTCCCTGCTGCAATAAATCAAGCGCTTCGGCAGGGGTGCCGCATTGCCAGGACTGTGCCCCATCATGAAGCGATGACAGGGTCAATGCCAGCCCATGGCGCACCAGGGCCTGCGGGTCAACCACCAGAAATCCACGCCGCCGCCCAGTCGGCATCGCCCCTTCTGACACGCCCTTTGCGGTCACAGAGAGACGTTCCGCAGGCTGACCCTGTGCGGTGGCCATATATTCACCGGAGACAACGCGAAACGGGCTTCCCCGCCGCAGGGCCATGGACATTGGGATCTCCTTTTGAATTCCCTTTTGATCTCTACTCAATGGTAGAAGCATATTCATATGGTTTAAGTCATATCGCAACCATGTTCTGGCCACGGCGTAAGAATCTGTTATTATTCTTTAGAGAAGATGAAGAAATTTTGAAATTATTTCTAATTTCGAAGCAATTTTCTCTTACGCTTATTAAGTTATCCAGCTTTTTAAGCATATTTTTTCTAAAATGCAATCTTCAATGCACGTTTACAGCAAGGCCAACAGCACGATCGATGACTTATCTTCTAAGGGTTGAAATGCCTTACGAAATCTCTTTTTGGTGAATTTGAAGGGGAATGTACAATGCAATCCGGACCCATCATGTTGGTGGATCACGATCAACTGTTCAGTGCCGCTCTGGCTGCCCTGCTGGAGGAAAAGGGGCTGGAGGTTGACCCTCCCATCCCTTCCATTGATGCAGCATTGGAAATTTTGCAGGGAGGGGCGGAACCGGCCATGATCATTACCGATCCCGCCGGATTTGAACTGGACGCTGACAGCCAGCCACTTAGGCGGCTGCGCGAATATTTGCCGGATATACCATTGCTGGTCCTCAGTTCAGATCTCAGTCAAACAGCGTTGGCAGAAAGCTTGAGTGCCGGTGCCCATGGCCATATTTCCAAGGGGGCCTCGTTTAACGCCGTATGGCGTGCTGTGCGCCTGATACAGCAGGGCCAGGCGGTCTATCCCGCTGCCGCAGCCCACATCATGGGTCAGAGCGCCGCTGCGCCAGCCGTGGAGGGGGCTGCCGCCGGGGAAAATGCCGACCTTTCACCGCGCGAAATGCAGATTCTGGCCTGTGTGCTGAGCGGCCATTCCAACAAGGCCATTGCCCGGCGGCTGACCATTACCGAATCCACGGTGAAGATGCATTTCAAGAATGCCATGCGGAAAATCAACGCGACCAATCGCACCCAGGCAGCGATCTGGGCCATGGAACATGGCATTGCCCCGATGGCATGAACGGGCCATGCCGCCTTGTGCTGCGTAAAACGCATTGCCATGCGGTTACCGATTGAGCGTCCGGGGACGATCACATGCAAAAAAGGCCCCGAACCGCCCAGTTCGGGGCCTTTGCCTGCTGAGGCTATGGCTTATTCCGCCGCCACGCGGGCCTTGGGCTGGCCATCGCGGGCCGCCTTCAGCCCTTCGGCCACCAGGAAGGCCAGTTCCAGCGACTGGCTGGCATTCAGGCGCGGATCGCAGGCGGTGTGATAGCGCTCGGCCAAAGCATGATCGGTGATGGCCTGGGCGCCGCCCGTGCATTCCGTCACGTCCTGACCGGTCATCTCAAAATGCACGCCGCCCGGATAGGCACCTTCGGCCCGGCAGACATTCATGAAGCCGCGAACCTCCGCCAGTACCCGCTCAAACGGGCGGGTCTTGTAGCCGCTGGAGGATTTCACCGTATTGCCATGCATCGGGTCGCAGGACCAGACGACCTGGCGGCCTTCGCGCAGCACGCGGCGCACCAGCGGGGCCAGCTTGTCATCCACCTTGTCGGAGCCCATGCGCACGATCAGCGTCAGTCGCCCGGCCTCGTCGGCCGGGTTCAGGATGTCGATCAGGCGGATCAGGTCATCCGGGTCCATGCTCGGGCCGCATTTCAGGCCGATCGGGTTCTTCACCCCGCGCAGGAACTCCACATGCGCGCCGTCATGCTGGCGGGTCCGGTCACCGATCCACAGCATATGGGCCGACACGTCGTACCAGTCACCCGTGGTGCTGTCGATGCGGGTCAGCGCCTGCTCATAGGGCAGCAGCAGCGCCTCGTGGCTGGTGAACAGCTCCGTCTCCCGGATCTGCGGCGTGGTGGCACCGGTGATGCCGCACGCCGCCATGAAGGACAGCGCCTCATCCAGCCGGTTGGCCAGATCCTGGTACCGCTCGCCCTGCGGGCTCTTCTCCACGAAGCCCAGGTTCCACTGATGCACCTTATGCAGGTCGGCATAGCCGCCCTGGGCGAAGGCGCGCAGCAGGTTCAGCGTGGCGGCCGCCTGATTATAGGCCTGCACCATGCGTTCCGGATCGGGCACGCGGGCGTCGGAATTGAAATCAAAGCCGTTGATGATGTCGCCGCGATAGCTGGGCAGCTCCACCCCATCGATCACTTCCGTATCGGCCGACCGCGGCTTGGCGAACTGGCCGGCCAGCCGGCCCACCTTCACCACCGGGGTGGCGGAACCGAAGGTCAACACCACGGCCATCTGCAATAGCACGCGGAACGTGTCGCGGATATTATTGGGATGGAATTCGGCGAAGCTTTCCGCGCAATCACCGCCTTGCAGCAGGAACGCCTCCCCGCGCGCCACCTTGCCCAGATGGGCCTTCAGGCTGCGCGCTTCGCCTGCAAAAACCAAGGGTGGATAACTCGACAAGCGTGTCTCAACAGATTTCAGCTTGGCTTCGTCGGGATAAAATGGGACCTGCCGGATCGGCTTGGCGCGCCAGCTGTCAGGCGTCCAGCGCCCAGCGGTCCCCACCTTCTGCATATCCGTCGGCATGATCCTACCTCGTCCTTCCTGTAATTTCAGCACCGCCTGGCCTCTCTCTTCGCCGGCGGGTCCGCATATGGGTACCCATCGCCGGCCTTTCACCGGTGGGTTTATCTTTTTAAGCGACAGTGCGATGTATTTTCCAGTCCCAAACACCTGCGATCTGCGCAATGTTCGTGCGCAAATTGGCCGCGCGATTGGCGGGGCCGGCGCCTATACTGCGCCACCACCTTGAAAACAATGTCGGAACAGGCGAATGGCGACGGCGGAACAGGCAAAGACCAAACCGGGTTGGCGGGATGTGGCGCGGTCGCTGCGCCGGCCCAAGGTGGTGGCAGCACTGCTGCTGGGCTTTTCCTCCGGCCTGCCTTTCCTGTTGACAGGCAATACGCTGGGCTTTTGGCTGCGGGAGGAAGGCAACAACCTCGCGGTCATCGGCTTCCTGTCCTGGGTGGGCGTTGTCTATTCGCTGAAAATGTTCTGGGCCCCGCTGGTGGACCGGCTGGATGTGCCGCTGCTGGGGCGGCTGGGCCGGCGGCGGGGCTGGATGGTGCTGTCGCAACTGCTGGTCGGGGCCGGGCTGCTGGGCATGGCCTTTGTCGGCCCGTCGGGTGGCCAGGGTCTGTGGGCGCTTGGCGGTTTCGCCCTGCTGGCGGCCATTGCGTCCGCCACCCAGGATATCGTGGTGGATGGCTGGCGCATTGAAAGTGCTGCCGATGGGGATGAACAGGGGCTGCTGGCCGCCACTTTCCAGATGGGCTATCGGGCCGCCATGCTGGCCACCGACAGCCTGATCCTGCTGCTGGCGGCGGTGATCGGCTGGCAGCTTTCCTATGGGGTGGCCGGGCTGGCCATGGGGCTGGGGCTGGTGGCCACCCTGATGGCCACCGAACCCCAACGCCACCTGCCGGCCGGGGACGCCGCCGCTGCCCCGCTCTGGACCGGCAAGGGCCTGTTCGATGCCATTGCCGGCCCGTTCCTGGCCTTCCTGCGCACCCACCGGGAATTGTCGGTGCTGATGCTGCTGGTGGTCTCGCTCTATCGGCTGGGGGATTTCCTGATCGGCCCGATGATCAACCCGTTCTATGTCGATCTTGGCCTCAGCAAGGAGGTGGTGGGATCGGTGCGTGCCTCCATCGGGCTTTGGGCCTCGCTGCTGGGGATCGCGGTGGGCGGGCTCTGCTCGGTCAGGCTGGGGTTCAACCGCACCTTGATCCTGGGGGCCATTCTGGGCCCCTTCTCCAACCTGGCCTTCTCCGCCATGGCACTGGCGGGGCCGAATGTCACTGTTTTCGGGGCCGCCATCCTGGTGGATAATTTTGCCACCGGCTTTGCCGGGGTGGCGCTGACGGCCTACATGGCCAGCCTGACCAGCATCGGCTATACCGCCACGCAATATGCCCTGCTGACCTCCTTCTACGCCCTGCTGGGCAAGGTGCTGAAGGGCTTCTCCGGTCAGGCGATGGAGGGGCTGCAGGCGCAGTTCGGCAGCACGATGGGCAGCGCCGCCTTCTTCGCCGTCACCGCCATGATCGGCGTACCGGTGGTCATTCTTTGCGTGATGCTGGACCGGGCCGCGCGCAAGCGGCAGCAGCAGCCCAGCTGATTCAGCGCTGTTGCAGCGGGATCATTCCCGGTGCAACAGCTTGTCGGTCAGGAGATTGGCCCAGCGGCGGGAAAGGAAGTCCCGCTTCAGCTGCTCCCGATCATATTCCTTGTCCACCCATTCATAGAATTCATCGACCGTGCGCCCGCCGGTGCGGGCGAAGCTGTCGAAGAAATAATCCAGAATGCCGGTCTTGGCCTGCCGGATATGCCCGAAGCGCCAGCTCAGCTGCTGCTGTGCCTCCGCCAGGGGGCGACCTTCGACCACAAACATATATAGCGTGCTCATGAAGCCGACACGGTCGGCCCCCGCCTTGCAGTGCATGACGGCGGGGCTGCGGATACGGCTCCACATCTCCCGCGCGGCAAACAGATCTTCCTTATAGGGTGCGTCACGCGAGCGCACCCGGAAATCAATCAGATCGATGCCAAGGCGGGCACAGGCCCGCACCTCAAAAAAATAGGAGCCGCAGCCCTCCCGCCGGCCACGCAGATTGATGATGGTGCGAATCCCCATCGCCGCCAGATCCGCCACCTGCCCCGGCGTCGGCTGGCTGGAGCGATACATCCGGCCACCCAGCGGATGAAAATTACGATGGACCATGCGGATGAAGGCATGATCCTGGAAAAGCATATTCAGATAACGTGCAGTCAAGGCCTTGCGGCAATTGGAACTTGCCCATTCCGGCAGCAAACGCGCGGGATAAACCATGCGCGGCTCTTCATACTGCATGCCCTGCCCCATTTGCCAAAGCCCGCGGGCTTGGCGGCGCCTCTCGGCCCGCTCTATCTATTTCATACGATATAGGCCACACGGGTGGCGAGCCGAAAATAAACAAATATGGTTATGTTTGTTTGACAGTTTTCCATCACTATAAAGACCAAGCGTTGGTCAGCGCGCCGCCGACCTGCGGCAAGACAAAGCAGCCGGCCATTTTATCGCCCCTTGCCTTGGCGGCGGCACTGGCCTAGGGTCCGCTCGCCCATAGTGGAGAGGGGTCTGTTAAACCGTGGTCCGTTCCGTGTCGTCCACCATCGCCCGCCTGCTGCTTGCCGGCGCGGCTATTTCCTTTGCCGGCGTTGCCGCCGCGCAATCCGCCAACAATGAACAGGCCCAGCCGCCGGCCGGCGGGCTGATCCTGCCGGGTACGGTGCAGACGCCGCAGCAGGGCGGCAGCCCGGCTGCCGGTACCATCGGTGGTGGCGGTCCGGCCGCTGGCACGATCGGCGCACCGCAGGCCCAGCCGCAGCGCCCCGCAGCGGCCGCCCCCCAGGGTGCCGCACCGAAGCCCGGCGCGCCTGTCCCGGCGCAGGGTGGCCCGGCCGCCCCGCCCAAGGCGTCCAAGACCGGCACCCTGAAGGGCGAATGGAAGGTGCAGCCGCAGGTCTTCACCGACGGTTCCTTCAAGATGTGCGCGGTGGGGGCGGAGTTCGACAATAATCTGCACCTGCTGTTCCTGCGCAATCCCACCAAGCATACCCAGATGATTCTGGGCATTCCCGGCGCGCAGATGCCGCCGGGCCAGCGCACCGGCGTCAAGCTGTCGGTGGATGGCAAGGTGACGCGCGAACTGGGTGCCATTGTCAGCCAGCCCAACGCGCTGGCCATTGGTCTGGGCGATGATGCCGATCTGATCAAGGCGATCAGCACCGGCAAGACCCTGTCCATTGAGGTGCCGGGCGACACGGCCACCTTCCAGCTGAAGGGCACCACCAAGGCGTTCAGCGACCTTAACAGCTGCGTCGACCAGGGGGTTGCCGGCACCTTGAAGCTGCCGCCGCCCAGTGAACCGGTGATTGATCCGGCCCTGGCCAAGACGCTGGTGGATGCCGGCCTGCAATCGGCTCGCGCCATCCCGGTGGACAAGATCCCGCCGCAGCAGCGGCCGGGTGACTATGCTTGGCAGATCGGCGACAAGGTGCTGGGTTCCGTGCGCAGCTTCCCCCTGGGTGAAGCCGCTGGCGATTTCGCCAAGGTTTCCGACACCTATGCTGAACAGCTGAAGAAGAGCTGCGAGGGCACCTATACGCCCGCCTTCGCCGCGATTGAGACGCTGACGGCCTATAAGCTGCGCACCGGCACGGTGTCGTGCGACAGCAATGGCAACAAGATCCATGTCGCCGTGCTGATGCAGTTCATCGAGCTGCCCAAGCAGCAGGGCCAGGAACAGGCCCTGCGGATTTTGAACGTCTATTCGCATGAATCCGCTGATGCCGATAAGGCACAGGCGGACAATGCGATGCAGGCGATTGCCAAGGTGATCCGCGAAAAAGGCAAGGAGCCGCTGAAGGTTCCGGGCCAGCCGCAGGCCCCGGCTGCCGCACCGGCCGCCAAGCCGTAATCGGTAAGCGATTTAGTTTCATGAGAGGGCCGGGCGGAAACGTCCGGCCCTTTCTGTTTGGCGGGAATTGGCCCCAAACCCGCCCCTGTTGCGGGGCCGGCGCCCTTTGCCATGCGGCTTGACCACAGCATAATCAACCCTACCGGCGTATGATTATGGAGTGTCTGGGCAGCCGCCCTGGCAGAAAACAAGGCCGGCAATCCGCCAAAAATGACGGCACCGCAAAAGACGGCGCCGCGAGGGAGGCACCATGCGGCACAAAACGACCCGCAGCGCCGATCAGCAACCCGGCTTTCTCTGGCGGCAATGCCGCCGCTGGGCGTGGCTTCTCAGCCTGCTGCTGGCCGGCTTTTCGCCGGCCCTGGCCTCCTCCCCCGCCATTCCCGGATTGGAGCCGGAGCCGGTTCACGCCATCCCGACACGGCCAGACAGGGCCGGGCGCCTGCTGGCCCCGGTTCTGGTGGATGGTGCCGGGCCTTTCCGGTTTCTGGTGGATACCGGCTGCAATGGCACCATGATCGGGGAAAAACTGGCCCTGGCCATGGGGTTCAAACCTGATCCGGCCGGGGCTGGGCCAAATGTAATCGTGCATGATGTGCTGGGGCCGGTGCGGATGCCGGCGATGCGGTTGGGTGAACTGAATATGGGGCGTTTCAGCACCCGCAATGTGATCGCCCCCGTCATGCTGATCGCCGACCGCTCCGGTGCCGATGGGGTCATCGGCACCAACAGTCTGGCCGGCCATCGCCTGATGGTGGATTTCAAACGTGACCGTATCCGCATAGAGCCCTCACGCCGCCAGCCCCCTTCCGGGTTCGAAACGATAAAGGGGCGGATGCATGGCGATAATCTGCTGATCGTTCCGGTTCAGATCGCTGGCATCACCGTGCCGGCGCTGGTTGATACGGGGGCGGAACGATCCTTGTTCAATAAGGCTTTACTGAACCGCATCCTGGCATCGGACAATACCGAGCCCTTAGGCTATCTGCATCTGGTCAATCTGGCCGGTCTGGAGGTCAAGGGGCCGGTACATCTGCTGCCACGGGTTCGCCTGGGCAGCCTGACCATCCGCAACCTTGCGGCCATTCTGGTGGAGGCCCATGCCTTTGATCGGCTGGGCCTGTCTCATGCTCCTGCCATGGTGCTGGGCATGGATGTGCTGGGCATCGCCGAGAGTATTGCCGTGGATTTCGGCCAGAGCGAACTGCACCTGCGGATGACCGATATGGGGGGAGCTCGCATTATCCACCGCTGACCCGGCAGCTTTTTCCGTGCCCAATGCGCCACACAGTGCGGTTACCTTTCGGAAACAATGCGGCAATTCACTTTGCCTGCATGACTCTTCACCGCCGCTCCGTTAAATTAGACATATATGGAGTGGATGATGACGTCCAAACGCCTTGCGGCCCTTATCCTGTGCCTGACCTGCCTGGCTGGTCCCGCCCATGCGGTGGACCTGCTGGCGGATTCGGCTGGGGCAGAGGTGGCGGAGGTCTCCACGCTTTCCGGCCATGGCGTACCCCTGTCGATGGACAGTTACGGGGCCATCAGCGTTTCCGGCGCCAATGCATCCAGTGCTGCCGGTTGGCAACCGATGGAAAGCCTGCGGGTGGAACTGGAGTATTCCTACCGGGGCCGCAATGCCCTGGCGCTGGCCCCCGGTGGCCCCGATGCCAATACCGCCGGCACCATCAGCCTGATGGCCAATGCCATGGTCGATGTGAAGCTGACGGACTGGATGACCCCCTATGTCGGCATTGGTGTCGGCATGACCCGGCTGGAGGCTGATCGCCTTGCCTTTGGCCTGGGCACCGGCGATGCACGCGGGGAAAGCTTCGGCTATCAGGGATTTGTCGGCGTGAACGTCCCGGTCAGCAGCCGCTTCTCCTTCTTCGCTGACGGGCGTTACACCAGGCCGGGGGATTTTGCCTTTACCGGCGTGGATGCCGCCCCCCACACTCTGGCGGAAAGCTGGACGGCGCTGGCTGGCATCCGCTTCACCTTCGGCCGCTAAAGCAGGCTTATACCAATCTCCCTTGATCGTGACCGATCCAGGGAGATTATGCGTTCCCTCATACGCCGGGCGCTGCCTCCGGCGGGTTGGCATTACGCTCCCCTTCACACCGGCTCGCGCGGCGGTTTGCCGCCCAGACCCCTGCCCTTGACGATGGCGCCACTGCCCAGTTTGGCCCGCACCGCATCCATGGCCTGTTCCACCTGGGCCCGGCGCAGCAGGCCGGGGTCGGCCAGATCGGGCGGATCGGCATCGCGCCCATCCACCAGATCAGAACAGCCGATACCCAGCAGGCGGAAATGCCGGCCATCCACCTCCCCCGCCAGCAGCGTGCAGCCGGTACGGAAGATGCGGTCGGCCATCCGGGTGGGGCTGGGCAGGCGCTGGCTGCGGCTGATCAGGCGGAAATCCGGCGTTTTCAGCTTCAGCGTCACGGTATTGCCCGCCAGCCCGGCCGCCTTCAACCGGCGGGAGATGGTTTCAGCCAGGGGCCACATGATCTTTTCCAGCGCATCGCCGTCAGCGACATCCTGATCAAAGGTGGTTTCGGCGGAAATGCTCTTGGCCGGGCTATGGGGCGTGACACTGCGATCATCCTCCCCACGGGAGAACCGATAGAGTCGCTGGCCGATGCTGCCATAGCGGCTGACCAGATATTTCAGGTCCATTTCCCGCAGTTGGCCGATGCTGCGGATACCATCATGTTCCAGTTTCTGGGCCAGGGCCTTGCCCACCCCCCAGATCATGCCCACCGGCTTGGGGGCCAGGAAATCCAAGGCCTCCGCGCGACCGATCACGGCAAAACCGCGCGGCTTGTCCAGATCGCTGGCCACCTTGGCCAGAAATTTATTGTAACTGAGACCGATGGAAGCGGTGATGCCGATCTCCTGCTCAATCCGCCGCACCAACCGGGCCAGGGTCTGGGCCGGGCTGCCGCCATGCAGCAGTTCCGTCCCGGCAAGGTCCAGGAAGGCCTCATCGATGGAAATGGGCTCCACCAGCGGGGTGACAGACTCCATCAGCTGCCGCACCTGCCTTCCCACCTGGGCGTATCGGCGCATGTCGGGCTTGATCACCGTGGCCGTCGGGCAGAGCGCCAGGGCCTTGAACATCGGCATGGCAGAGCGCACACCATAAAGACGCGCGACATAGCAGCAGGCGGAAACCACGCCCCGATGCCCGCCGCCAACAATCACCGGCTGGTCGGCCAGTTCCGGCCGGTCGCGTTTTTCCACACTGGCGTAAAAGGCATCGCAGTCGATATGGGCGGTGGACAGCGCGTGCAACTCCGCATGGGCCAGCATCCGCACCGACCCGCAGGCGGTACAGCGGCGGGCGCGCAGCTGGCGCCGCCCGCAATCACGGCACAGCCCGTCTGCGGGGCCGGTAGGGGGATCAGCGTGGGACAAGGGGGCCGGGCCGATAACCGATGTTTAACCTTTGCCGCTGCTTAATCCCAAGCAACGGTTAACTGTTTCTTTGCCACGACGGGCATCGCACAGTATGTCAGCATAGTGCCATAAACCCCGTCGGAACAGGACATGCAACATGGGTGCAGAAATGATGGCCCCGATGGCGGACAGCCCACAGCAGAAGAACGGTCGGCCCCTCGTCCTGATTGTCGAGGATAATGAGTTGAACATGAAACTGTTCAACGACCTGCTGGAAGCCCATGGCTATGCCACGCTGCAGACCCGCGACGGGATGGAGGCTTTGCGCCTTGCCCGTTTGCACAATCCCGACCTGATCTTGATGGATATCCAGCTGCCGGAGGTTTCGGGGCTTGAGGTTACCAAATGGCTGAAGGAAGATGACGCGTTGCGGGCCATCCCCGTCATTGCCGTCACTGCCTTTGCCATGAAGGGGGATGAAGAGAAGATTCGTGAAGGCGGCTGCGAAGCCTATATCGCCAAACCGATCTCGGTGGCAAAATTCCTGCAAACGGTTCAAGATTTCGTATGACGCCCGCCTGCCGGGCACGGAAGAATAGGAAACCATGTCGGCCCGGGTTCTTGTTGTTGATGATGTGCTCCCCAATGTGAAACTCCTCGCGGCCAAGCTGACGCGGGAATATTTTGACGTTGTCACCGCCAATAGCGGCCCGGAAGCGCTGGAGCGGATCAAGGCCCATCAACCCGATATTGTGCTGCTGGATGTGATGATGCCCGGCATGGACGGGTTTGAGGTGTGCGAACGGATTCGCGCCGATCCGGCCATCATGCATATTCCGGTTATCATGGTGACCGCCCTGTCGGATGTCAGCGACCGGGTGCGCGGGCTGGAGGCCGGGGCCGATGATTTCCTGACCAAGCCGGTCAATGACGTGGCGCTTTTCGCCCGCGTCCGCTCCCTGGTCCGTCTGAAAATGATGATGGATGAATGGCGCCTGCGGGAAAGCACCTCCGGTCAGCTGGGGATGTTGGTCTCCACCGATTCGGTGCAGAACCAGACGGCAGAGGCGGCCCGCGTGCTGGTGGTGGAAGACAGTGCCATCGATCTGGACAAGATCGACGAGACGCTGGCCCGCGACCGTGATGAGCTGACGGATACCGACAGCTGCGCCGCCGGGCTGGAGCTGGCGCTGAATGAGGAGTTCGACCTGATCATCGTCAGCCTGACGCTGATGCGGGAAGATGGCTTGCGGCTCTGCTCCCAGCTGCGCAGCCAGGAACGTTCTCGCCAGATCCCCATTCTGCTGCTGGCCGATGAAACCGACATGGATCGGGTGGCCAAGGGGCTGGAGCTGGGCGCCAATGATTATCTGATCAAACCGATCGACCGGAATGAGCTGCTGGCCCGCGCCCGGACGCAGATACGGCGCAAGCGCTATCAGGACCGGTTGCGCGCCAATTATGAACAGAGCCTGTCGATGGCGCTGACGGACAGCCTGACCGGCCTGTTCAACCGCCGCTATCTTTCCGCCCACCTGCCCCGGCTGCTGGATCGCAGCGGTGGCAATGCCAAGCCCGTCTCCGCCCTGATGTTCGATATTGACCATTTCAAGGTGGTCAATGACAGCTGGGGCCATGGTGTGGGCGATGAGGTGCTGAAGGAAGTGGCAGGTCGTGCCAGCCGCAACCTGCGCAATTTCGACCTCGTCGCCCGGCTGGGCGGGGAGGAATTCGTCGTCATCATGCCCGATACGGACATGACCCAGGCGACGCTGGTGGCGGAACGGCTGCGCAAGCGCATTGCCGAAACCAGCTTCGACGTCGCGGCCCCGGTGCAGAAGATCGATGTCACCATCAGCATCGGCGTCGCCGTCACCGACGGCCGGCTGGATGAAGAAGGCAAGCCCGAAAGCGGGGAACAGCTGCTGCGCCGCGCCGATATGGCGCTTTATCAGGCCAAGCGGTCCGGCCGTAACCGCGTCGTCGTCGACGACGGCAGCATCCCGGCCGTCAGCTGAACGGAAAAGTCGGCGGGGTCAGTGCCCCGCCGCATAGCTCAGGGCTGCTTTGCCGGCGGCGATGCCGCTGGCGAAACAGCCCTGCAGCAGATAGCCGCCGGTCGGTGCCTCCCAATCCAGCATTTCGCCACAGGCGAAGATACCGGGCAGATCCTTCAGCATCAGCCCGTCATCCAGGGCTGTCAGCCGGATGCCGCCAGCGGTGGAGATGGCGCGTTCCAGCCCCTGCATCCCGGAAAGCTTGATGGGCAGGGCTTTCAGCAGGCTGGCCACGCTCATGCTGCGTGTCAGGTCGGCGTCGCCCGCCCCTTCCCGCAACAGCGCACCGGCGGGCGGGGCCAGCGACAGCGCCTTGCGCAGCCGGTTCGCCAGACTGTCGGCCGGCGGCACCCGCGCCAGCCGATTCTGCACCTGCGACACGGTGAGATCGGGTTTCAGGTCCAGCAGAATCTCCGCCTCCCCATCCCGTTCAATGGCATCACGCAGGGGCGCGGACAGGGCATAAAGCGGCCCGCCTTCCAGCCCATGGGCGGTAATCACCAGTTCGCCGGGTACTGTGCGGTCGCGGAAGGTGACGCTGATGCGTTTCAGGGGCATCCCTTCCGCCCGCTCCCGCAGGCCGGCGCTCCAGCACACATCGAATCCGCTGTTGGACGGGCGGAACGGCGCCAGCGGCACGGCGCGGCCGCGCAGCAATTCCGCCCAGCCCCCGTCAGAGCCCAGGCGGGGCCAGCTGGCCCCACCCAGGGCCAGAATCACCGCTGCCGCGCCGTCACTGGTCACCTCCCCCGCCGGTCCCGCCAGGCGCAACGCCCCCTCTGCCGTCCAGCCGACCCAGCGATGGCGGGGATGCAGTTCCACACCCAACCCGGCCAACCGCCGCAGCCAGGCCCGCAACAGGATGCTGGCCTTCATCTCTTTCGGAAATACCCGGCCGGAGGAGCCGACAAAGGTTTCCACCCCCAGCCCATGGCACCAGTCGCGCAGGTCAGCCGGCGTGAATGCCCGAATCAGCCGATCAAACAGCGGCCGCGCCGCGCCATACCGAGCAATGAACCGGTCCAGCGGCTCGCTGTGAGTCAGGTTCAGCCCGCCCCGCCCCGCCATCAGGAATTTGCGCGCCGGCGATGGCATGGCGTCATAAAGCCGGACCTTGCCGCCAGCAGCGGCAATGGTTTCGGCGGCGATCAGGCCGGCCGGGCCGGCGCCGATGATGATGAAGGGCTTTGCGGACATGGGGACCAAACCGGAATGCGGGCTCTGCAGGGGGCTGAAATAGCGAAGGGGCGGCACCGTCGCCGGTGCCGCCCCTTGCGGAAATGCAACTGATCAGGCGTGGGTGATCGCGCGCTCAACCAGCTGGCCCAGATGCTGGGTGCGCTTGGTCAGGCTCTGCAACACGGCGGAGATTTCGGCCGTGGCGGCAGCGGTCTGACCGGACAGGTTCTTCACTTCACCAGCCACAACCGCGAAACCCTTGCCGGCTTCACCCGCGCGGGCGGCTTCGATGGTGGCGTTCAGGGCCAGCAGGTTGGTCTGCTTGGCGATGGCGTCGATCTGCTGGGCCACAGTGCCCACCTTCTCGATCTCGGTGCGCAGACCTTCCAGTTCGCGGCTGATTTCCTGGAGCGCGGAGGAAACCTCGCTCTTGCCAGCGCCGGAGAAATTGCTCGATTCGCTGCCGTACTTCATCTGCAAAGGCCTTGCGTCTTAGGGGTTGACCTGTAGCGACCCGGACAAACCGGGCGTTCCACCTTCATAGCACAAAGCCGGCGAACAAATCGTGACGATTTTCCGGCTGGGGCACCCCTTATGGATAGTTTCCATCAGGGTGCCCCGTCCTTGAGCTGGATCAGAAATCCAGCGACTTCACCCGCACCACGCTCGGCAGGCCCTGGATCTTGCCCAGCAGCTCTTCCGATACGGCCTGATCGACCGACACCAGACAGATGGCATTGGCACCGGGAGCGGTACGGCCCAGATGGAAGGTGGCGATATTCACACCGGCATCGCCCAGCGTGCTGCCCAGCTTGCCGATGAAGCCCGGCTTATCCTCGTTGCGGATGAACAGCATATGGTCGGTGACTTCCGCCTCGACCGGCACTTCCTCGATTTCCACCAGACGGGGCTTGTCGCCGCCGAACAGGGTACCGGCGACAGAGCGGGTGCGCTGTTCGGTCTGCACGATGACACGCACCAGGGTCTGATAATCGCCAGCCACCTCGCGCTTGGTCTCGCTCACCTTGATGTCACGCTCCTTGGCGATGACCGGCGCGTTGACCATGTTGACCGATTCCATCAGCGGGCCCAGCAGGCCCTTCAGCACGATGGCGGTCAGCGGACGGGTGTTCAGCTCGGCGGCCTGACCTTCATATTCGATGGTCACGGCCTTGATGCCGGTCTCGGTGATCTGGCCGGCAAAGCCGCCCAGCTGTTCGGCCAGCTTCATATAGGGGCGCAGCTTCGGCGCATCTTCGGCCGAGACGGACGGCATGTTCAGCGCATTGACCACCGCACCGCTGACCAGATAATCGGCCAGCTGCTCGGCCACCTGCAAGGCGACATTTTCCTGCGCTTCGGTGGTGGACGCACCCAGATGCGGGGTGGCAATAACCTTCTCATTGCCGAACAGCGGGTGGGCCTTGGCCGGCTCCTCCGCGAACACGTCCAGGGCGGCACCGGCGACATGACCAGCCTCAATGGCCGCCTGCAGCGCCTCTTCCACGATCAGGCCGCCACGGGCGCAGTTAATGATGCGCACGCCCTTCTTGGTCTTGGCCAGGGCCTTGGCGTCCAGGATGTTCTTGGTCGCTTCGGTCAGCGGCGTGTGCAGGGTGATGAAATCAGCGCGCTTCAGCAGATCTTCCAGTTCCACCTTTTCCACGCCGATTTCGGTGGCGCGTTCCGGCGACAGGAACGGGTCGAAGGCGATGACCTTCATCTTCAGGCCGACAGCGCGGTCAGCAACGATGCCGCCGATATTGCCGCAGCCGATAACGCCCAGCACCTTGCCGAACAGCTCCACGCCCATGAAGCGGTTCTTTTCCCACTTGCCGGCATGGGTGGAGGCATTGGCGGCCGGGATTTCACGCGCCAGCGCAAACATCATGGCGATGGCATGTTCGGCGGTGGTGATGGAATTGCCGAACGGGGTGTTCATCACCACCACGCCACGGGCGGTGGCGGCGGGGATGTCCACATTGTCGACACCGATACCGGCGCGGCCGACAACCTTCAGGTTGGTGGCGGCAGCCAGGATATCCTTGGTCACCTTGGTGGCCGAACGGATGGCCAGACCATCATATTCGCCGATGATGGCCTTCAGCTCGTCCGGCTTCAGGCCGACCTTCACATCGACCTCAACGCCGCGCTCCTTGAAAATCTCAACGGCGCGGGGGCTCAGGCTGTCGGAAATAAGAACCTTGGGCATGGGTGACTCCGAAATCTCAGGCGAGGAGCGGGTCAGCTCCAATCATGGACGGAAAAGAAGACGGCAACGGCGATCAGCAGAAACGCGACCCAATCGTTCCAGCGCAGGGATTCGCCAAGCCAGAAAGCGGAGAAGATGGCGAACACGGTCAGCGTGATCGCCTCCTGGATCATCTTCAGCTGCGGGGCCGTATAGACCGCGTGACCCAGCCGGTTGGCCGGCACCTGCAGGCAATATTCAAAGAAAGCAATGCCCCAACTGACCATGATGGCGGTGATGAGCGGCGCCGACTTGAATTTCAGATGCCCGTACCAGGCAAAGGTCATGAAGATGTTGGAAGCGACCAGCAGCAGAACCGGCCAAAGATAGGTGGTGAAGGTGGACATGGATCATCAGCCAGGAAACGGGTTTCCGGCCTGTCGATGCCCCTCCCCCATCGGCCGGAACCAGACGGGGGAGGTCACCTTAACCAGTTACAAAATCAGCCAGCCTTGACGGTGGCATAGGCCCAGTCCAGCCAGGGCAGCAGGGCCACGATATCGGCATTTTCAACCGTCGCACCGCCCCAAATGCGAATACCCGGCGGGGCATCACGATATGAGCCGGCATCCAAAGCCACGCCTTCCTTCTCCAGCAGAGAGGTCAGCTTCTTGGCGATTTCGGCCTGCGCTTCCGCCGGCTGCTCCGTCGCCCAGGGGTCGACGATCTTCAGGCAGATGGAGGTGCAGGAACGGCTCTCGGCCGTGTCAGCCAGGAAATCGACCCAGTCGGTCTTGGCCACCCAGTCGGCCACAGCCTTCAGGTTGGACTCCGACCGGCCGATCAGCCCTTCCAGGCCGCCGACGGACTTGGCCCAGTTCAGGCCGTCCAGCGCGTCTTCCACGGCGATCATCGACGGGGTGTTGATCGTCTCGCCCTTGAAGATGCCTTCCGACAGCTTGCCATTGCTGGCCATGCGGAAAATCTTCGGCAGCGGCCAGGCCGGCTTGTAATTCAGCAACCGATCAACGGCGCGGGGGGAGAGCGCGATCATGCCGTGCGCCGCTTCACCGCCCAGCACCTTCTGCCAGGACCAAGTGACGACATCCAGCTTGTCCCAGGGCAGGTCCATGGCGAACGCGGCGGACGTCGCGTCGCAGATGGTCAGGCCTTCGCGGTCAGCGGCGATCCAGTCGCCATTGGCGACGCGCACGCCCGAGGTGGTGCCGTTCCAGGTGAAGACGACATCGCGGGAGAAATCGACGGCGGCGAGGTCGGGCAGCGCGCCGTAACCGGCGACCATCTGACGGACATCGGTCAGCTTCAGCTGCTTGACGACGTCGGTGACCCAATCCTTGCCGAAGGATTCCCAGGCCAGCATATCGACGCCACGGGCACCCAGCAGCGACCACAGCGCCATTTCGACGGCGCCCGTGTCAGAGGCGGGAACAATGCCCAGCCGGTAATCGGCGGGGATGCCCAGAATTTCTTTGGAGAGGGTAATCACCTGCTCAAGCTTGGCCTTGCCGGGCTTGGAGCGGTGCGAGCGGCCCACCAGGGCGCCCTTCAGGGCTTCGATCGACCAGCCGGGGCGCTTGGCGCAGGGACCGGACGAGAATTGCGGATTGGCGGGGCGATTGCCCGGCTTCGGCGCAGCCATTATGGCTATTCCTTCCAGAATAGTAGCATCCCGTTGGGGGGATGTGACCCGCCGCCGAAGCTATGGGAGGGCGCTGGCTCCGTCAATCGCAAACTGCTCCCCGCTGATCAGATTTCTGCGTTGCAGGGGGCGCAGGGGAAAGATTGTTACAATTATGCCAACCCGCCGAGGGTTTGACCCTTGGCGGGTTGGCGGCCGGCGACCGCCGGCCCGCCGCACGTGCGGCGTAAGCCAAGCTGCCGGAGGCAGCGCCCGGCGATTGAGGGAACACGAAATCTCCCTGGATCGGTCACGATCAAGGGAGATTGGTATTACGCCAATACCGGGCTGGGCAGCATCAGGCCGCGGGCGCCGCGCATATCGGCATCTGTCCAGTCGGCATCACGCAGATCAGCCTGGGTCATCACGGCATCGGTCAGGATGGTACCGCGCAGAATGGCGTTTTGCAGGTTGGCCTGGGTCAGGTCGCAATCATCCAGCCGGGCCCTGGACAGGTCGATCCCGGCCAGCAGCCCACGGGCCAGCCGCGCCTTGCTGAAATTGGTCGGCCAGCTCTGGCCATTGCGCAATTCCATCGGCCCGGCGATCACATTGCTGAGGTTGGTTTCGTAGAGAATGGCCCGTTCCAGACAGGCACCGCGCAGATCGGCCCGGGGCATCCGGGCCTGCCGCATATCCGCCATGGACAGGTCGGCCATGGCCAGCACGGTGCCGGACAGGTTGGCCCCGCGCAGCGAGGTCTGCTTCAGGATCGCGGCGGAAAGATTGAGGTTGGAGAGATCCTGGCCGGAAAGATCCAGGGCGGACAGGTTGGCCCGCTCCCCCTTATGGCCATTGGTGACGATCCATTCCCGGTGCAGGCGCAACGCCTCCCCGATAACGCCGGTGATATTGTCCAGCCGGCGCAGCAGATCGGCCCCGGACAGGTTGGCGGTGGACAAATCCACCTCATCCAGCAAGGCACCCAGCAGGCTGGCCTGCGACAGGTTGGCATTGCGCAGCAGGGCGCGGGTGAGGATGCAGCCATCGAGACGGGTGCCGGACAGGTTGGCATCCGACAGATCGGCCCCTTCCAGGTTGCAGCCGGTCAGGTCCGATCCGCTGAGATCGGCCCGCACAAACACAGCCCCGCGCAAATCGGTGTCGCGCAGATCGGCCTGGATGACGAAGGCGTTGGAGAGCTTGGCCCGGCTGAGATTGGCCCGCACCATGCTGGCCTCGGATAATTCAGTCTTGTTGTGCTCCGTCGTCATTGGCGCCAGATCGCCATTCTTGGAACGCATCAGATAGCCATCACGCAGGTCCGCCTCATTCAGCACGGCGCGGGCCATGCAGGCCCCCCGCATGGCGGCACCCCGTAAATCCGCACGGGTCAAATTGGCCGAGGGCAGATTGGCTCGGCGCAGATCGGCCCCGAACAGACAGGCGCCATGCAGATCAGCCCCCGACAGGTCGGCCCCGTTCAATTTGGCGCCGGTCAGGTCCGCATCGGCAAGATTAGCGCTGCGCAGCACGGCGAAGGAGAGATCGTGGAACTTCAGGTTGGCCCGCATCCCGCCGCGTTGCCCCTGCAGGAATCGGCGATGGGCCGCCAGAACCTTTTCCAGTTCGGGAGCCGCAATCTTCGTATAGCCAATATCCAGCCCGTCAAGGGTCGCCGGTTTCATCGGAACGTATCAACCTTTCATGCAATGCCACCAATGACGCTATCGACCATATGTTAATATTTTACTCATGCCCTCCACTTGATCCGGATCAATACCGGGGAATTGTGAGTGGAAAAAGGGTACATCTTTTTTCCGATAAATGAAAATATAGATAAAACACCCCAATTTAACCATTTAATCTGGAAATGAAAATCAGAATTATGGAAGTAAATTTGGAAATATTTCCAGAATTTCTGCAATGGAGATGATTTTCATATTGAGACACTCCCGGTAAGAACACGCAACGCGGCGTCTCGCCGCAGGACGCTGATATCAAGGCGCTGGACCGGACGGGGAAAAAGCGGCTTGATTGATCTCGCTCATGTCCCGCAGCACTTCAGCTGACGCACTATCGATCCTGGTTTCCCGCCCTCTTGCCGAAAAGGTGGCAGGCTGAATGACCGGTGATGACCCATTTCCACAGCAGGCGCCACAGGAAACCGGCGGCACCATCCTGGCCGTGCGCGGTTCCGTGCTGGATATTGCCTTCCCCCACGGGCTGCCGGCCCTGGATGAGCTGGTGATCGCCGGCCAGGGCATCCCGGCAGAGGTGCGGGCGCATCTATCGGCGGACAAGGTGCGCGCCGTGGCGCTGGATGGCACGGCCGGGCTGCGGCGGGGCGACGGCGCCCGCCGCACCGGGGCCAGCCTGTCTGTGCCGGTGGGGCCGGACCTGTTGGGCCGGGTGGTCGATGTGATGGGACGCCCGCTGGATGGCGGGGCGGCGGCACCGGACAGCGCGCCCCGCTGGTCTATCCACCGCGCTTCCCCCCCGCTGGCCGCCCGCACCGCGCATCTGCAACCGCTCTGGACCGGGATCAAGATCATCGATCTTCTGTCGCCGCTGACACGCGGTGGCAAGACGGCCCTGTTCGGCGGGGCCGGTGTGGGCAAGACGGTGCTGATCATGGAACTGATCCGCACCGTGGTAGAACGCGATAACGGCCTGTCGGTCTTTGCCGGCATTGGCGAACGATCACGCGAAGCGGCCGAGTTGCTGGAGGATATGCGCGGGTCCGGCGTGCTGGCCCGCACCGCCATGGTGCTGGGCCAGATGGCGGAACCGCCCGGCGCGCGCTGGCGTGCCGGCATGACGGCGCTGACCCAGGCGGAATATTTCCGCGATGCCATGGGCCGCGACGTGCTGCTGCTGATGGATAATGTCTTCCGCTTCGTGCAGGCGGGGGCGGAGATTGCCGGCATGTTGGGGGTGATGCCGGCCCGCGTCGGCTATCAGCCCACCATGGCGGGGGAGATCGGGGCCTTGCAGGAACGCATCGCATCCGTCCCCGGTGCGGCCATCACCGCCATCCAGGCCGTCTATGTCCCCGCCGATGATTTCACCGATCCCGCCGTGGCCGAACTGTTCAGCCATCTGGATGGTTCCATCGTGCTGTCGCGCGCCGTGGCGGCGGAAGGGCTTTACCCCGCCGTCGATCCGCTGGCCTCATCCGCCCGGCTGATGGACCCGGACCTGCTGGGCCAGCGGCATTATCAGGTGGCCGGCGCCGTGCGCGCCGCCATCGCGCAATATCGCGCCCTGGAAGATATCATCGCCCTGCTGGGCATTGATGAACTGTCCGCCAACGACCGGCAGGTGGTGACGCGGGCCCGCCGGCTGCTGCGTTTCCTCACTCAACCTTTCTTCGTCACCGGCGGCTTCACCGGTCGCGGCGGTGTCAGTGTGGGGATTGAGGAGACGCTGGCCGGCTGCGAGGCGATCCTGAGCGGAGAGGCCGATAATTGGGCCGAATCCTCCCTCTACATGATCGGCACGCTGGACGATGCCCGCGCGCGGGAAAAGGCGGTGGCGGCATGAGGCTGCGCATCCTCACCCCGCTGGCCACCCTGCTGGACCGGGCCGACATCGCCCAGCTTGCCGCCGCCGATGACAGCGGCGGCTTCGCCATCCGCACCGGCCATGCCCCCTTCCTGACCGCCCTGCCCCCGTCGGTACTGCGCCTGCGACTGGCAGACGGCGGCACGCTTTACGCCGCCGTGGCGGGCGGCATGGTGCAGGTGGGCCGGGATGGCGTCACCGTCACCAGCCAGGATGCCGCCGTCGGCACTGACCTCGCCCCCCTCGCGGCCCGGGTGGAACGCGAACAGGCGGAACGCCAGACCAGACGGGCGGAAGGTACGGCGACGGAGCGCAAGCTGCAGGCGGCCCTGGTGCATCACCTGCTGGACAGCACCGCCGCCGAACGCCGCGCCGGGGGGGATTGAGCATGACTGACCCCGACCTGCTGGACCCGATCCACCAAGCCCAGCGCGATGCCGAACGGGCGGAGCGGGAGAAGCACCGCCGCCTGGGCGCCACCCTGGCGCTGATCGGCACGCTGGGCTGGCTGATCGTGTTGCCGCCGGTGCTGGGCCTCTTCCTGGGCCGCTGGCTGGACCGGGCCGGCGGCCAGTTCTGGACCTTGTCGCTGCTGTTCACCGGGGTTGCCGTCGGCTGCTGGGCGGCTTGGCGGCGCGTGACGGAGGGGGATTGATGGCACAAAACCTGCCGATCGGGCTGATGGCCCTGGGCCTGGTGACGGGTGCCGGTTTCGGCTGGCTGTTCTTCCGCCTGCTGGCGCTGAACAGCCGGCTTTACACCGCCGGGCGGGTGGGGCCGGCCACGGCCCTGCATGTCGGGCGGCTGGCCGGGGCCGTGCTGCTGTTCGTGGCGCTGGCCCGCCTGGGCGGGGCGGCCCCGCTGCTGACGGCCTTTGTTGGTTTTCTGGCCATCCGGCCCTTGCTGATCCGCCGCCATGGCAGGGGGGTATCATGAACCTTGCCTCCCCCTTTGCGGCGGATGTCGCCTTCCATCTGGGACCGCTGGCCATCAGTTGGCCCGTCATTTTCGGCGCGCTGGTCAGTTTCATCCTGGCGCTGACGGCGCGGCTGCTGGCAGGCCGGGTGGGACGGGACCAGCCGGGCCGCATCGGCACCGCGCTGGAGGCTGTCGTCACCATCCTGCGCGACCAGTTCGACGAGATCATGCAGACGGACAGCCGCCCCTTCCTACCGTTGCTGGGCAGCCTGTTCCTGTTCATTGCGGCCAGCAACTGGCTGGGGCTGATCCCTGGTTTTAAATCACCGACGGCGCATCTGGAAACCACGCTGGCCCTGGGGCTGACCGTCTTCGGGGCCGCCCAGGTACTGGGCGTGCGCGTCCGGGGCCTGCGGGCCTATCTGGCTGGTTTCGCCCATCCGCGCTGGTGGATGCTGCCGCTTAACCTGTTGTCGGAATTCACCCGCACCCTGTCGCTGGTCCTGCGCCTGTTCGGCAATGTGATGAGCGGGGAATTCGTCATTGCCATCGTGCTGTCGCTGGCGGGCTTTCTGGTGCCCGTGCCGCTGATGGCGCTGGAGGCGCTGCTGGGCCTGATCCAGGCCTATATCTTCACCATCCTGGCCGCCGTCTTCATTGGCGGGGCCATCGGCACCATTGAAAGGGGCTGACCCATGACCGTTGAAATGATCAGCATCCTGGCAGCCGCCCTGGCTGTCAGCTTCGGCGCCATCGGCCCGGCCCTGGCAGAGGGCCGCGCCGTGGCGGCGGCCCTGGATGCCATCGCCCGCCAGCCGGATGCCGCCAACACCATCTCCCGCACCCTGTTCGTCGGGCTGGCGATGATCGAAACCATGGCGATCTATTGCCTGGTGGTGGCGTTGCTGGTGCTGTTCGCCAACCCGTTCGTGGGCTGAAAGCGATGCATCTGGACCCGACCACCCTGGCCCTGCAGCTGGTGAATTTCCTGGTACTGGTCTGGCTGCTGCGCCGTTTCCTGTTCCGCCCCGTGCTGGCCGCCATCGACAAGCGCGACGCTGACCTGACCCAGCGCCGCGCCCAGGCGGAGACGCTGGCCGCCGAGGTTGCCGCCACCCGCAGCGCGGTGGAGGCCGAACGCCAGTCGCTGGCCAAACAGGCCGCCGAACTGCGCGCCACCGCCCAGGCCGAGGCAGAGGCCGAACGCCGCCGCCTGCTGGATGCCGCCCGGCAATCCGCCGATGCCCTGCGCGCTGCCGCCGCCAGCCAGTTGGCCGCCGAACGCCAGCAGGCAGAGACCGACCTGACCAAACAGGCCGCCGATCTGGCCACGGCCATGGCCGGTCGCCTGTTGGCCGATGCAAGGCCCGATTTAGCCGACCGGGTGCTGACCGACGCGCTGTGCCAGCAACTGGCCACCCTGCCGGCAGCGGAAAAATCCAGCCTGCTGGCCGGCCCTGGCGGCATCACCCTGACCAGCGCCCGCCCCCTGCCCGCCGACCTGCAATCAGCGCTGATCACCGCCCTGGGCCCCAATATCGCCATAAGCTGGACCGTTGATCCCGCTGTGATTGCCGGGGTGGAGCTTTCCGCCCCGCATCACCTGATCCATCAAAGCTGGCGGGCGGCCCTGGCCGGCGCGCGGGAAAGGCTGGGATCATGAGCGCCAGCCTTTCCACCCATCTGGCAGACTGGACCCGCCAGCAAAGCCAAACACTGGCCAGCCAGCCAGCCCCCGCTCCCGGCTGGCAGCAACTGGGCCGGGTCAGCCATATTGGCGACGGTATCGCCCTGGTCAGCGGGCTGGAACAGGCCCCGGCGGACGGGATGCTGCTGTTCACCGGCAATGTGCCGGGCTTGGTGCTGGACCTGGATGAAGGCCGGCTGGGCTGTCTGCTGCTGGGTGCGGCGGAGGGGATCAAGGCCGGCGATCCGGTGCGCATGGCCCAAGGCGTGCTGCGTGTGCCGGTGGGCGACGGCTTGCTGGGCCGGGTGATTGACCCGATGGGCCGCGCCCTGGATGGCAGGCCCGATCCCACGCCCGACCGGTTGGAGCCGATTGAACGCTCCGCCCCCGCCCTGACCAGCCGGGGCACGGTGGCCGAGCGGCTGGCCACCGGCACCACCATCATCGACAGTCTCTACCCCATCGGGCGCGGCCAGCGGGAACTGATCGTCGGCGACCGGGGCACGGGCAAGACCTGCATCGCCATGGATGCGTTGCTGGCCCAAGCCGGCGGCGATGTCATCCCCATCTATTGCGCCATCGGTCAGCGTGCCTCTGCGGTGGCCGATGTCATCGCCACTTTGCGCGATGGCGGGCTGGCGGATCGGGCGATCATCATCGTTGCCGCCCCTGATGCCGCCCCCGGCCTGCAATGGATCGCGCCTTATGCCGCCATGACCATGGCGGAATATTTCCGCGACAGCGGGCGTCACGCCCTGCTGGTGCTGGATGATCTGTCCAAACATGCCGCCATGCACCGGCAGGTCAGCCTGCTGTTGCAGCGCCCGCCAGGGCGGGAGGCCTTTCCCGGCGATATTTTCTATCTCCATTCCCGCCTGCTGGAACGCTCGGCCAAACTGTCAGACGCGGCGGGCGGTGGCTCGCTCACCTGCCTGCCGGTGGTGGAAACCCAGGCCGGCAATCTGGCGGCCTATATCCCCACCAACCTGATCTCCATCACCGATGGGCAGATCGTGCTGGATACCAGCCAGTTCCAGGCCGGCCAGCGCCCGGCGGTGGATGTGGGGCGCAGTGTCAGCCGCGTCGGTGCCCGCACCCAGCCGCCGGAACTGCGCAAACTGGCGGAAAAGCTGAAGCTGGAATATGCCCAGTTTCTGGAGCTGGAGGCCTTCACCCGTTTCGGCGGGCTGGTGGATGAACGCACGAAACAGACGGTGGAGCGCGGTCGCCGCCTGCGCGCCCTGCTGGGCCAGCGTCACGGCCACCCCCGCGCGCTGGCCGCGGAGGTGGCCTTGCTGCTCTCCCATGCCGACGGCTTGCTGGATGATCTGACCCTGCCCCAGGTGGAACAGGTGCGCGATGGCATCGCGGCCTCCATCGATGGCAACGACCCCGCCAACCTGGATAATCTGCGCCGCATCATCCAGATCGCCAAAGCCGCCGTGCTGAAGGGTCCGGCATGAGCATCGCGGCGCTGGAATATCGCCTGTCGACCCTGGGCAGCCTGTTGAGCGTGGTGGAGGCGTTGCGGTCGCTGGCCGCCGCCAAGCAGCAACGGGCCGCCGGGATGCTGGGGGCCGCCAGCGCCTATGCCGCGGCCAGTGCTGCCGCCCTTTCCGCCCTTTGCCCCGAACCGCAGCCACCCACCCGCCGCCTGTTCCTGCTGTTGGGGCCGGAGGGGGGATTTACCGGCGGCCTGCCCAGCCGGCTGGTTGCCGCCTTGCCAGGGGATCAGCCCCCGCTGGTGGTGGGCAGCCGCACCATTGCCGCCGCCCAGGCCCGGCATCTGCCGCTTGCCGGCACGATACCGGCCCCCGCCATGGCCGATGCCCTGCCGCCCCTGGCCACCAGCCTGTGCGCGCAATTCCCGGCAGATGCCGCCATCACCATCCTGCACCCGCGCGACCACGCCATCATCCAGACGGACTTGCCGCCGCTGCCGCAACAATCCGGCCGGGTGGAGCTGTTGACCCAGGTACCGGCATCGTCCCTGCTGGCCGCCGCTGGAATGCAGGACCGGCAGGCAAGGCTGTTGCTGGCCCTGCTGCAAACCCATGCTGCTGAACAATTGGCCCGCCTCTCCACCCTGACCGGTGCCCGCGAACGTATCCGCGACCGGGTATCGGAACTGACCATCCAGCTTTCCACCGCCCGCCAAGACAGCATCAGCCAGGAAATCGCCGACCTCTGGTCCGGCCGCCGCGCCCTGATGGGGTGAGCTGGATCATGGCGTGGGAGAGGGATCGTGGTTATGGTGGGGCGTGTGGATGGGGGATCGGATGCAATTTCACTTCAATTTTATTTCCCAGCTTCTCTTTCTTTCCATCCGCCTGCCCTGCCTCCTTTGAAGCAAACCATCCCCTGTTTCCCCCGCATCCTTTGCCTCCCCCGCGAAAGCGGGGGTCCAGGGGCAACAGCACCGATGTTTCGGTTCCAATAACCCTGGACCCCCGCTTTCGCGGGGGAGGCGGGGAAGAGACTGTCAGTAACAGCATTATCAATCTGCTAAACCCATTCCAGCCCCCCAACCCGGACCCATTTCATGCCCCGTTCCAGTTCCTCTGGCCTTGTCCTCACCAGTCTCATCGGCATCGCGGCCACCATCGGCCTTCTCGCCTTTGTCGTCTATGCCGGGGGCGATGCGCGCTTCTTCTTCAATCTGGAAGGGTTGGTGATTGTCGGGGGCGGCGTCATCTGCGTGGCGCTGCTGGCCTTCCGGGGGGATGAGATCACGGCGGCCCTGTCCGCCATCGCCGCCATGTTCAAGGGTCCGCCCAGCCTGGAACGGGAAATGGCGGAGCTGCTGGAGGTCTCCAAACAGCTTTTCAGCCGGCAGATCCAGGCTGCCGATGAACGGGTGCGCCGGGTGGGCAGCCCCTTTCTGCGGCTGGGGTTGCAGATGGTGGTGGATAATGCCTCGCTGGATGACATCATGCATGTGATGAACTGGCGCATCCAGAAACAGGTGGAGGCGGATCAGAAGCAATCCCGCTTCTTCCGCGTGCTGGCCTCCTTCGCGCCGGCCTTCGGGCTGCTGGGCACGCTGGCCGGCATGGTGGGGATGTTGAAGCAATTGGGATCGGGCGATATCGGCCTGATCGGTTCGTCCATGGCGGTGGCCATGCTGGCCACGCTTTACGGGCTGATCCTGGCCAATCTGCTGTTCAAGCCCATCGCCATCAAGCTGGAACAGCGCACCACCGAACGGGTGGCGCAGTTGAACATTCTGCTGGAAGGCGTGGTGCTGGCCCATCTCAACCGCTCCCCCATGGTGATTGAGGAGACATTGCGCACTTATCTGCTGGATGCCGGCGACGAGGTGCGCGGTGGCCGCTGATCGTGACCTGACACCGGAGACCGAGCGCGCCCGCGTCGCCGCCCGCCGCCAGCCCCACCGCCCCCATGAAAAATCGCTGGAACCGATGGAGGAAAGCGAGGAATGGGTCATCAGCTATATGGATATGGTCACGGTGCTGATGACTGTGTTCCTGGGCATGGTGGCGATTCTGGGCATGGATGGCCGCCTGTCCAACCCCAGCGATGAGGAGCGGGAGGCGACCAAGCAGGTGGACAAGGCCCTGGCCAGCCATCCCCTGCCCTCCCCCTTCCCCAATCTGCATCGGGAAGACGATGCCGATGACGAGGCACCGCCGCCCGCCCGCCCGCCCGGCCAGGGCGGCCCGGCGGGTCGCAGCGGCAATGCAACGGTCGCCGGCAGCAATGCCGCCGCGGCGCTGTCGCCCGCCGCACAGGCCTGGTTGCGCAAGCTGGAAGCGGCGGGTCTGCCGCCGGATGTGGACATCACCCTGAAGGACCGCAAGGTCGCCATCGTGGTGCGCGACCGCATCTTGTTCCCGTCGGGTTCCGCCACCTTGCAGCCGGCAGCGGTGGATTTGCTGCGCACGCTGGCCCCCTCCCTGGCCGCCTTGCCGGGCAGTGTGACGGTGGAGGGGCATAGCGACGATGTGGCCATCAGCACGGCCCGCTTCCCCTCCAACTGGGAACTCTCCGCCGCCCGCGCCGCCGCCGTGGTGCGCGTGCTGGCCGCCCTGGGCCTGCCCCCGGAACGGCTGGGCGCCCTGGGCCTGGCCGACAGCCGCCCGCTGACCACCGACCCCACCCGCCGGTCAGAAAACCGCCGGGTGGAAATTGTTGTGGATACGGATGCGGTGACGGCGAAGGGGGTGGGGCGGTGAGGGGGAGCTATCTAAGACAAGACACCATCTATATTGAAAATTTTATTCTTTTGTGCTGCAATATTTCTATTATGATTCACACGAATGGAGCAGTCATTATGCGGGAATTAATTTTAAAATATCCGAGTAAATGGCCTAGTGCCCTTCTTAATTTTTTGAAACATAATCAATCGATATTCCATAAATGGGAGAATGATCGAAATAATGTAAGCGTTATTGAATTTGAAATTAAATATCACGAACTAAGAAGAATACTAAATTTATATTATTTAGTAGGGTGGCATTGCACAAGGCTTACAGATTATGAAATAATAAATATAAAAACATATGGCATGGTAACTCCAAGCTTGGATTTTCTTTCAAAGAGAATAGAAAATTTGATTGAGTTAGGAGAAATTACAGAAAAATTTGGTGAAATATTTAAAAATTCAAATAGATACCAAGAAAAAAATAATACACACAATATATGGTTTCAATTTGATGAACCAAATACATTAGATGAAGATGCGAACTATCGTCTCCTAAGAAGATGGGGAGGCGAAGCCCTTTATTCTGAACACGAAGACGATAAAGAAAGAAATGATATTCTAGAAAAAATTGGACACCCCTGTGTTATTTTCGCCAGAATACCAATTAAATTTCTATGTAAAGATGGATCTATAACGCAAAAGGTGTATAAAATATTTTTAAACTACACAAACAAACGCAGAACCAGACAATGCGAATTGGAGGATTCATTGATTCAAAACCTACCAAATCAATACATTACCCACATTTATAAATACCCAGATAAAGACTTTTTAGAGATAACGGGTTGTGAAAAATGGAAAAAACATCTTTATTAATATTATTCTATGCAATGGACTATATAAATTTAATCCAAAATTGAATTTATCTTAATTAAATTACAAATAAAGCCCCGCGCATCATCCCCACAAATTCCGTTGCGTAGGGTTGCGTAGGGTTAACGGCGGCACCCGGTCGGATGCCGCCGTCCCTTACCCTCAAACCGCCTTCACCAACGCCGACACCGACCCCGGTGCCAGCAGCAGGTGCAGCAGCCCGTCGCCCGGCACTGCCGTTTCTCGCACACCCAGGCGGGTCAGGCTGGCCCGGTCGGCCTTGGCCGTATCGACCAGTTCCAGCCGCAGGCGGCTGCCATGCTGGCTGACACGGCGGATATTGCCGGCCCCGCCCAGAGCCGCCAGCGCTGCATCGGTCAGGGTGATCCCCGCCGCCGCCGTGCTGACCGTCGCCGTCTCGGCCTTGCGCGCCGGCTGGGTGCCGCCGCCCTGGGCCATGGCGTCGCGGATTTCCACCGCAACCTGATCGGCAATCGGCCCCAGCACCACCTGCAAGGCATTGGCCGAGGGGCGGATCACACCCCGCGCGCCCAGCCCCTTCAACGATGCCTCATCCACCAGCCCCTGATCGGCCACGATCAGGCGCAGGCGGGTGGTGCAGGCCCCCACGCTGGTCAGGTTGGCGGCCCCGCCCAGGGCGCAGACAAACGCCTCCCCCCGACCGCCGGGCAGGCTGGCCGTCACCGTGGTGGGGCTGGCCGCCCCCTCCTCCTCCCGCCCCGGCGTCTTCAGGTCGAAGCGGCGGATGACGAAGGAGAAGACGCTATAATAAATGGCGAAATAGGCCAGACCCACCGGCAGCAGCATCAGCGGCTTGGTGGCCTTGCCGTAATTCAGCACATAGTCGAACAGACCGGCGGAGAAGCCGAAGCCCAGCTTCACCCCCAGCATGTCCATCAGCACCATCGCCCCACCGGTCAGGATGGCATGAAGGGCATAAAGGGCGGGGGCCAAAAACATGAAGCTGAACTCAATCGGCTCCGTCACCCCGGTCAGGGCGGAGGTCAGGGCCAGACTGAACAGCATCCCGCCCACGGCCTTGCGCCGTTCCGGCTTGGCCGCGCGATACATGGCCAGACAGGCCGCCGGCAGGCCAAACATCATCACCGGGAAGAAACCGGCCATGAAGCCGCCAGCGGTGGGATCGCCCGCGAAGAAGCGGCGCAGATCGCCGGCGGTGCCGTTATAATCGCCCTGCACGAACCAGAAGACATTGTTCAGGATATGGTGCAGGCCGGTGACCAGCAGCAAACGGTTCAGCAGGCCGAAGATGAACAGGCCAAAACCGCCCGCCTCTGCCACGCCATGCGACAGCCCATCAACCCCCGCACTGATATGCGGGAAGCCCAGGCCGACAATGACGGCCAGCACCAGCCCCGCCGCCCCGGCCACGATGGGCACAAAGCGCCGCCCGCCGAAAAAGGCCAGATAATCCGGCAGTTTGATGGTGGAGAAGCGGTTATAGAACATGCCGCCGACAAGGCCGGAAATGATCCCGACCGGCACATCAAGCCGTGCCACCGCCTTGGCCTTCCAGGCGGCAATGGCCAGATCGCCCGTCACCTCTGGCGGGATCGCCAGCAGGGATTTACCGGCCTCGGTCGCCACCAGGAAGCAGACAATGCCGGAAAGACAGGCCGCGCCATTGCCATCACGGGCATAGCCGGTGGCCACGCCAATGGCGAACAGCAGACCCAGATGGGAGAAAAGCGCATCGCCCGCCGCACTGAGGAAGGCGATATCCAGCAGATCGGGCTGGCCCAGGCGCAGCATCAGCCCCGCCACCGGCAGCACCGCGATGGGCAGCATCAGCGCGCGGCCAAGGGGCTGAAGTTTTTCCAGGATCGACTTCATGCGCTGAACCCCCGCGCGAGTGTACGGACATCCGCCGCCGTGGCGCATTCCAGCGCCGCCGCAGCATGGGCACGGGCCTGTTCCAGCGTCAGCGCGGAGACCAGTGCCTTGATTTCAGGGACAATGGCCGGCGTGGCCGACAATTCCGCCACGCCCAGGCCCACCAGAATGGGCACGGCCAGCGGGTCGGATGCCAGGCTGCCACACACGCCCGTCCATTTGCCATGGCGGGCCGCCCCCTGGCAGGTCTGCGCAATCAGGCGCAGCACCGACGGGTGCAGACCGTCGATGGAGCCGGCGACAGCGGCATTGCCGCGATCCATGGCCAGCGCATATTGCGTCAGGTCATTGGTGCCGATGGACAGGAAATCGGCTTCCGCCGCCAGCAGATCGGCTGTCACCGCCGCCGCCGGGGTTTCCACCATCACGCCCAGTTCCACCTTGTCGGTGATGCCCATCTCCGTCCGCACGCGGTCCAGCACGGCGCGCACGCGCCGCAGCTCATCCACCCCGGCGATCATCGGCACCATGATGCGGCACTGGCCCACCGGCTGCACCGACAGGATGGCGCGGATCTGATCCTCCAGCATGGTCGGATAGGCGAAGCCAACGCGGATGCCGCGCAGACCCAGGGCCGGGTTCTCCTCCGCCGGGATCGGCAGATAGGGGGCCGGCTTGTCGCCACCAATATCCAGCAGCCGCACGATCAGCGGGCGGCCTTCCAGTGCGGTGGCGATGGATTGGTAATCGGCGGTCTGTTCGGCCACCGTCGGCGCCGTCGCCCGTTCCAGGAACAGGAACTCCGTGCGCAGCAAGCCGCTGCCCTCGGCCCCATTGGCGACGGCCTGCTTGGCATCCGCCTCTGATCCCAGATTGGCAAAGACCTCAATGCGCACGCCGTCCGCCGTGTGGCAGGGCTTGCCCGCCGCCGCCTTGGCCGCCGCCCGCCGGGCGGTGATCACGGCCAGCCTGTCGCGCGCCGCCGCCAGGGTGGCGGCATCGGGGGCGACATGCAGGGTGCAGCCGGTGGCATCCAGAATCAGGTCGGTGCCATCCGCCACCTGATGCAGCGCCGGGCCAATGGCAACCAGCGCCGGCAGCCCCATGCTGGCGGCCAGAATGGCAACGTGAGAGGTGGGGCCACCCCGTTCCACCACGAAGCCGACGACATTTTCCTTATCCAGCGCCATCAATTGCGAGGGCAACAGGTCTTCAGCCACCAGCACCGTACCGGGCGGGAAAGACAGCGGCTCATCCGCCACGCCTTCCAGCACGGCCAGCACCCGGCGTTCCAAATCCAACATATCATCGGCGCGTTCGGCCAGATGGGCATCGCCCGTGGCGCGCAACGCCGCCGCCTGGGGCCGCACGGCGGCGCGCCAGGCATGGCCGGCGCTGGCGCCATCGCCGATGGACAGGCTGGCCGCTTCCAGCAAGCCATCATCATCCAGCATGGCGCGGTGCGCCTGGATGATGGATTTCTGCGGACCGCTGGCGTGTGCCGCTTCAGCCTCCAGCCGCCGGCCCAGCTCGGCGCGGGCTGCTTCCAGCCGTGCCTGCTCGACCGCCGCCCCCTGACCGGTGGGGGCAACCTGGATTTCCGGCAGCCGGAAGGCGCGCGCCTGCCCCACGGCCAAACCGGGGGACGCGGTAACACCCGCCAGCTTGCCATCGGCCGGCAGTACCGCCGTACCTTGCGCCACCGGGGCCGCGACCGGGGCGACGGGCTGGGCCTTGGGTGCCGATGCCGGATCGGCCTTTTCCCCCATGCCGCTGTCGATCAGCGCCCCCAGGGTTGCCAATGCCTCGGCGGCATCGGCACCTTGGGCGCTGATGCTAACCTCATCACCCAACCGGATACCCAGCGTCAGCAGCCCCACCGGGCTGCGGGCATTCATGGCCTTGCCGGCCTTAGCGATGGTGACGCTGGCGCTGAACCCGCTCAACGCTTCCTTGATGCGGGCGGCGGGTCTGGCATGGATGCCATGGGCCAGCGGCACCAGAAGGCGGCGTTCCAGCGTGGCCCCCGTGGCCGCCTCTGCCGGGGTGCCCGCCTCTGCCGCCTTGGCGGTCAGGGTGAAGATATAGTCACCGGCCTTCACCGGGCCGTTGTCGCGGGTGCGGGCCAGGGTGAAACGGTCGGTTTCCAGCAGCAGAACCGGCGTTACCACCGCCGGGGCCGCCTGCACAATGGCGTCCAGATCGAAACGGATCAGCACATCGCCGCGCTTCACCCGGTCGCCCTGGCGGACGCAGGGGGTGAAGCCGCGACCGGCCAGGGCCACCGTATCGATGCCGATATGCATCAGGATTTCCGCGCCATCCGCAATGCGGATGGTGACGGCGTGGCCGCTGGCATTCAGCGCGCTGACCTCCCCATCGCAGGGGGAAACCAGGCAATCGCCCGTCGGGTCGATGGCCACACCATCCCCCAGCATCCGGCTGGCGAAAACGGCGTCGGGCACTTCATCCAGAACGGTCAGCCAGCCCGTCAGGGGCGCGCCGATGGCGATGGACGCCCCGGCGATACCGTCGATCTTGTTGGTCGGTGGTGTCATGCTCAGGGCCAAGTCTCTTTGATGTTGGCGTCAGGCGATGCGGGTGCCGGCGATCCAGGTTCCCGCAGGCTGAAGGTCGTGCGTCAACTGCACCCAGTCGGCCACCAGTCCGGGGGCCAGCGCGCCCCGTTCCGCCGACAGACCCAGGAAACCGGCCGGCCCGGCAGAGGCCATGATGGCAGCATCGGCCGGGGAGCGCTGCAGGCGGTTGACGGTATTGCGGAAGGCGGCAGCCATATCGATGGCCGAACCGGCCAGCGTGCCATCCTCCCCCACGCAACGGCCATCGCGCACCAGAATGCGGCGGCCATGCAGGTCGAATTCCGTCACATCCACGCCGACGCAGGACATGGCATCCGTCACCAGCATGAAATGATCCAGCGCATGGGAGCGGATGGCAACGCGCAGCGCCGCATCATGCACGTGGAACCCGTCAACGATGATCCCGCAATAGATGCTTTGATCATCCAGGGCGGCCCCCACCACGCCGGGGGCGCGATGCTGCAACGGCGACATGGCGTTGAACAGGTGGGTCACAGCGGACATGCCCGCCTGGAAACCCGCCACCGCCGTGTCATAGTCGGCATCGCTATGGCCGATGGCCATGATCACGCCCAGGTCGCGCAGACGGGTGATATCCTCCACCGCCGCCATTTCCGGCGCCAGGGTCAGCATCACCTTGCCACGGCGGGGCTTCTCGAACAGGGCCAGCATCTCCGGGTCCAGCCGGCGGAACTTGGCCGGATCGTGGATACCCTTGCGGGAGACATTGATGATCGGCCCTTCGATATGGACGCCCAGGCAGCCGGGCACCCCGGCCTCAATCGCCGCATCCGCCGCATCCAGCGCGCGGGCGATCACGGACGGCACATCGCTGATCAATGTCGGCAGGAAACCGGTGGTACCGAAACGCGCATGGGCGCGCCCGATGGCGGCAATACCCTCCACCGTCGGTTCATCATTGAACAGCACACCGCCGCCGCCATTGACCTGCGTATCGATGAAGCCGGGAACGATCCAGCCGCCTTGCAGGTCTATGGCACCTTCGGTCGTGGTCAGCGGACGGATGGCGGCGATACGGCCGCCCTCCACCGTGATCTCGGCCCCATCCAACATACCGGCCGGCGTCACCACCCGGCCATTGACGAAGCGAAACCCGGTCATCGTGTTTCAGTCACCTTGCTGAGGAAGAGCGGACGATCCGGATCATGGCCGCGCGCCACGGAAAGCGCGTTGGCCATATGATAGAAGCTCTGGATCATCAAAATCGGTTCGATCACCGGATGGGCCTGCAGCGCCGGCAGGGCGCTGGCCCCTTCGGCCTTGGCATCGGCCAGGCAGACGCGCGCACCACGGTCGGCAAACACCGCCGCCGTCTCCCGCACGCCGTTACCGGCCGTATCGGAACCGGCAAAGGCCAGCACGGGGAAACCATCGCGCACGATCGCCATCGGGCCGTGCTTCACCTCGGCGGCGCTGAAGGCCTCCGCGTGCAGACCGCAGGTTTCCTTGAACTTCAGCGCCGCCTCCTGCGCGATCCCGAACGTATAGCCGCGACCGATGGTGAACAGGTTGCGGGCATCGCGCAATGCCTCAACCGCAGCAGACCAATCCAGACCATTGGCCTTGGCCAGCAGATCGGGCAGGCCCTGCACGGCGGCACGCAGCGCGTCATCATCGGCCCATTCGGCCACCAGCGCGGCAAGGCCGGCCAGGGAGACGATATAGGACTTGGTAGCAGCAACCGACTTTTCCGGGCCGGCCTTCAAGGCGATATAAGTATCAGCCATGGCCGCCAGCGGCGAGGTCTCGTCATTGACGAAGGCCACCAGGCGGGCACCCGACTTCTTATAGGCCTCTGCCGTGGCCAGCAGATCGGGGCTGCGGCCGCTCTGCGAAATGGCAATGCAGAGCGCGCCACCGGCAACAACCGGGGCCGAGAAGACCGACACCACCGAGGGGGCGGCAGAGGCCACCGGCACACCCAGCAGGGTTTCAATCAGATATTTGCCATAGGTCGCGGCATGGTCGGACGAACCACGCGCACAGGTCGCCACCAGCGACGGCGGCGTCGCCCGCAGCGCCGCACCCAATGCACGCAGCGTGTCGATGTTGGCATCCAGCAGACGGCGCACAGCGGCCGCCCCTTCGGCCGCCTCGCTCCCCATCAGGGTCGCCGCAGCATCCGTGGCCTTATGATTTTCGTCAGCGATCACTTTCGCCCCCACCTGTTCTGTAAACCAATCCGCCAAGGATAAGTCACATATTGGTATTGTACAAGGTACTATTCAGGACCTATCAGCCATCACCAGCGCGCGCAGGGCGGCCACCTTGTCGGCCTGGGTGCGCAGACGCGGGCCCGCCTGGAAACCGAAACGCTTTTCCTGCTCCCCTGGTGCCCCCAGCGGGGCGCGGCAGGAGGCATGAACCTCCCTGACACCGGTGGCCAGGATGGTGGAGACATTGCCGGCATCAATGCCGCCGCCAGGCAGAATGATAATGCGGCCGGCCGCTTGACGAACCAGGGCAGCCAAGGTGGCCGCCCCATCCACGGCGCGCGGCTGACCGCCCGACGTCAGGATACGGTCGAAGCCCAGCGCAATCGCCGCCTCCAGCGCTGCCCCGTGATCGGGGCAGAGATCGAAGGCGCGGTGCAGGGTCAACAGCAGCGGACGCCCCCGCTTCTCCCCCTCTGCCCGGGCATGGGCCACCCATTGCGTCAGCAAATTGGTATCAAGGTGGTTATGCTGATCATTGGCCCCGATCACCACACCAGCCAAGCCGGCCTGGGCGGCATCGCTGATATCCTCCGCCACCAGGGCCGCCTCACGCGCATCATAACGGAAATCGCCTTCGCGCGGGCGGGCCAGCAGCAGCGCCGGCACCGGACAGGCCGCGGCCGCGCGGATCAGGGCTGGCGACGGGGTCAGCCCGCCCAACGACAGGCCGGCGCATAATTCCATGCGATCGGCACCACCGGCTACGGCGGCATCAATGCCGGCCGCTTCCTCTACGCATACTTCAAGCATGAGGCCCCTGTCTGATCTGATTTTCCCCGGCGCAGCACCCTGCGATTCAGCGGCGTGCGCAATCCCGTTACATAAAACAACACAAAACCAAAACAATTCCAATACAGGCCTTATAGGCTTCCTTCTTGACGGGGGACCTGCGTGGGCTATCGTGATGTTAGCGCAACCGGGCACCCTGCCCGCCTCCCTCCTTGCGCGGCCATTTCCAGACACCTGTCAGGGATATTTCCCCATGAGAAGCCTATTCTGGTCCGCCGTCCTGCTGGGCGCCGGTCTGGCCGTGCCCGCCTATGCGGCGGATTATGCGGCGCCACCCGTTCCGCCCGTGGGAACCAACACGGTCGCCGAGGTGGAGTTGCGCGTTCCGCGCCCCGCCAGCCAGCCCTGCATCGTCACCCTGTTCGACACCCGCGAATTTGTCGGCGAAGATCCGGCCCGATTCGATTATGCGCCACCGCAGAATTGCAAAGGCCCCTGGGCCAAGGTGGTGATCGAGGCAGATTACGCGGTTTCCGCCGGCCGCCAATATGATCGCACCGCCATCATCAATGTCGGCGGCGTCAATCTGTATTTCGGCACCACGATGGAGCCGCGCAAGGACATTGCCCCCGAATGGCATGTTGAGCGTGACGTGACCGATTATCAGGCGTACCTGCGTGACAAACGCAAAGGGGCCGCCTGGCTGGTCAATTATGTGGATGACACCTATACCGGCCATATCACGGGCCGGGCACGGATGTTGTTCTATCCCGCCACCAAGGATGTGCCGGCCGCCGAAACGGCCCCCTTCGTCACCCCCATTTCCGATGCACCGGTACGGTTGGACAGTGACACACCGCGCCTGACCACGCAGGTGCGCTTCCCCGCCAACCTGGAACGGCTCTATCTGGATTTGCTGGCCGAACCGCAGGGGGCGGATGAATTCTGGTACGCCTGTGTGGATGACCGGCTGGCCGGCGACGGCAAGGAAAATTGCGGCGGCGGCGCCTGGCGGGAAGCGGAACTGTGGATTGACGGCCAACGCGCCGGCACCGCACCGCTTTATCCCTGGATTTATACCGGTGGTATCAACCCCTATATGTGGTTCCCGGCCCCCGGCATCCAGACCCTGAATTTCGTGCCGACGCGGCTGGATCTGACGCCGTTTGTCGGCTTGCTGACCGATGACAAGCCGCATGAAATCGCGGTGACCATCCAGGGTCTGCGCCGTTACTTCCTGGTCACCGGCACGCTGATGGGCTGGCAGGATAAAGCGGCAAAGCGTGTTACCGGTGCCGTGATCAGCAACAGCCTGACCGACCCGGAGATAACCGCCGATTTCAGCCGGGCCAAGCCAACAGAACAGGGCGAGTTGAACGGCAACAGCCTCACCACCCAGGCCCGCGCCTATGAAATTGCCGGATTTGTGGAAACATCCAGGGGCCGCATCGAAACCAGGGTCCGCAGCAGCACCCGTTTCTTTAACCGGCAGGATTATGTTTCTGCGGAGAAGGCCAATATCTGGCGGGTCGATCAATCCACCCTGATCGACAATCTGGTCCAGACCATCGACAAGGATGGCTTGCGGATGGAACGCTTCCAGGCCCGCTACCCTTTGACCATCGACATGCAGGTCTCCGGTGACGATAATAATCGAACCCAACAGCTGAAACTGGAACAGGGCCTTTGGTCGGAGCGGGTGATCACCGATACGTCCGGCTCGCGCTGGTGGCAGACAATGGATTATCAGGTGACGCCGAACCTGACAGCCCAAACCGATCCACAAACGCGCCGTTCCCGTCAGGTGACCGGAACGAATCGTGTGCGACTGGATGTGAAAGACAGTGACGGCGGATGCTATCACCGCACGATCCATGTGACGAACAATGCTGTCGCCGGGGTGACGGACGGTTGCCGCTGAGCGGCGGCAACAACCCTGTGACACTGCCCGCCGCCGCCCCCCTTCGGGGGTAGCGGCGGGCTGCAAGCGCTTGATCGCGCAAGATTCGAGTCACTCCAACAGCCATACGTGTTCACGGTAACATAAATCCTATTTTGGTATTGAATTGATATTGCCTGCATGGCAACCTCCCTGCAGCACATTGCAGTTTGGTTACTTTGCTCTTGGGGGAAACAAGAGGCAGATCGACAGTGGACGCTGAAACGGAAACCGTGGAGGGACGGGTTCCGTGAATTTGTCTTTTGTCCTTCCGCCATAGAAAAGTGACCGGGCGGCAAGTGCTCAAAACGGGGACAATCACTAAGGAAACATACGAATGCGGCCATGCTGCCGCATCTGAACAGCAATCAACAATATCGGGCAGCCTCGCGTCCGGGTAGCGAAGTGGGAAGCTAGACGCAGGCTTTCAGTCGTTGAAAAACGACTTACAAATGGGGGATTTAAATGATGAAGGGACGTAACCGTCTTCTTTTGCTGTCGACCTGCGCCTTGAGCCTGTTAGCGGTAACCGCTTCGGCACAGCAGGCGGCGGACAAAAAGGGTTCCGACACGGAACTCTCACTGACAGAAATTGTCGTCACCGGCACGCGCATCGCGCGGCCGAATGCGACGGCCGCCGCACCGATCCAGTCGGTGACAGCAGCGGAGATTCAGGCGCAGGCCGCCGTCAATATCGAAGAAGTGCTGAACCGGCTGCCGCAGATCTCGCCTGACAACCAGGCCAGCTATCAGGATTCCGATGGTCGCCAGCGCATCAAGCTGCGCAATCTCGGTTTTGAACGCACCCTGGTTCTGGTGGATGGCAAGCGCCTGGGCACCATGAATGGCCAGGATGCCGGCATGATCCCCACCGCCCTGCTGGAGCGGGTGGATGTGCTGACCGGTGGCGCGTCGTCGGTCTATGGTTCCGACGCCGTTGCCGGCGTCGTCAATTTCGTGATGAAGAAGAAGTTTGAGGGCGTTCAGGTCAACGCCAACCATAACTTCTACTATCACAAAAACAAGCCGACCCTGGTGTCGGACGTTGCCAATCAATATGGCTTCACGCCGGCCACCGGCACCAACAAGGATGGCGGCCGCGCCGACATCTCCGTCGCCGCCGGCACGGGGCTGTTTGAAGACCGGCTGCATATTGCAGGCTTCGTCGATTACCGCGAAGCCAGCCTGGTGAAGTACAGCAGCCGCGAAACCTCCGCCTGCCAGATCACGGAATCGACCAAGGACGGCCCGCTGGGCTGCACCACCTCCACCTATTCGCCGGCAGGTTATATTTCGCCGCGCGGTGGCAGCAATAATGGGTCCGTTTTCCTGAACAACCCGAATGGCAGCCGCACCTTCGTGCCCAGCAGCACAGCGCCCGGCTTTGCCACCAACCCCTATGATGGTTATCCGTTCCAGCGCGAGAATAAGCGGTGGAATGCCGGCGGCTTCGCCACGTTTGATCTGACCGACAGCGCCGAGATTTATGTCGACGCAATGATGTTCCATGATCGCACGTCGAACCCCTATCCGGCGCGCGTCTACAGCTACACGGTTTATGGCAGCACGCCTTATCAGGTGAACTGCAACAACCCGTTCATGTCGGCCACGCAGGCACAGTCGGTGTGCGGTTCCTCTGCCGGGACCGCCAGCTTCATGCCGCTGGAAGTGCGCTACCGTTTCAACGACCTGCCCCATGTTGAAGATGTCTATGTCAACAAGGGTCATCGCATCACCGGCGGCGTGCGCGGCAAGTTCGCCGACGTCTGGAGCTATGATGTCGGCGGCGTTTATGCCCGCAACCGGCAGGATTCCACCGGCGGCAATCTGCCCGACTTCGACAAGATCAATCGCTCGCTGAATGTGGTCAATGTCAATGGCACGCCCACCTGCGTGTCCAAGATCAATGGCAGCGATCCTGACTGCGTGCCGTTCGATGCGTTCCGCGCCAACAATAACGACGCGGCCCTGTTCGATTACCTGCTGACCCGCCCCAGTGGCACCAGCAGCAATATCGGTACCCTGGGCAATGTCCTGGCCAACGTGCAGGGCGACCTGGGTGCCTATGGCGTTACCTCGCCCTGGGCAAACGAAGGTCTTGCCGTTGCCTTTGGCGCCGAGTTTCGCCACGATCAGTTGAAGACCTTTGCTGACTCAATCTACCGCACGGAAAATGGCGGCACGGACCGGACGTTGAACCAGCATGTCTGGGAAGGCAATCTGGAAGTGCAGGCCCCGCTGGTGCAGGAAAAGCCGGGTGTTGAGCTGTTGCAGCTGAACGGCGGTTATCGCCTGTCCAAGTATAACAGCAACCCGGATAGCTTCTCCACCTGGAAGGGTGAGAGCCTTTACGCCCCGGTGGAGGACATCACCTTCCGCGCCTCCATCAACAAGGCGCAGCGCGCGCCGACCGTGGTGGAAATCGCCCAGGCCGAGAATTTCGAGTACCGGACGCAGGGCGGGCTGGAGAACGATTTCTGCGCCAGCACGCCGCGTCAGGTGCAGGATCCCAACGATCCGACCAAGATGATCACGGTCTATGACAGCCCCAAGGCATCGCAGGCCGTCTGCGCCGCCACCGGGCTGGCTCCCAGCCTCTATGGCAGCCGTGACCTTTCCTGCCCGGACAATGCCTGTACCGTTCGCCTGGGCGGCTTCACGGTCGACCCGGAAACCGCCTATACCAAGACCATCGGTGTGGTGCTGAAGCCGCGCTTCGCCAAGGGTCTGGTGGTGTCGGTTGATCGGTTCATGATCGACCTGAATGACAGCATCGGCTTTAACTACGACGATTATTTCTGGAAGGGCTGCCTGCAAACCGGTCAGGAATTCTTCTGCTCCAAGTTCGTGCGCAATGCCAACGGCACGCTCTACAGCGCTGCCAGCACCAACCCCACCACCGGCTTCATCCGTGGTGGCACCACCAACTATTACAAGAGCAAGTCGCACGGCTGGGACATCCAGGCCCAGTATCGTCTGGACCTGGAAGACCTGAACCTGCAGGAAGCCGGCTTCATCGACTGGAGCTTCGCCGGTTCGTTGACCACCCTGGCTGGTGGCCAGGATTCGCCGATCCTGCCGAAGTATAATTGCGCCGGTTATTATGGTGGTCCGTGCGGCCAGCTGATCCCGAAATGGACGCATGGTCTGCGCGGTACCTATAATTCGGAAGATGGCAACTTCACCGCTTCGCTGAACTGGCGCTATGTTGGCGTCATGAACAATGTCAGCAATTCCGGCAAGCCGGAACTGGGCTGGACGCAGGCGGGTGAACGTTCCACCTTCTACCGCATTCCGGCCTATAATTACTTCGATCTGGCCTTCTCCTATCGCGTGCAGGAGAATTACACGTTCCGGCTGGCGGCGAACAACCTGTTCGACAAGCGCCCGCCGATCCTGCCGAACTCCTACAGCTATGGCCTGTCCCGCAACAACACCCTGTCGGGTCGCTATGACTCGCTGGGCCGTCAGATTGCCATGGGCCTGACCATCAACTTCTGATCCCTGCCCTTCCCGGCTTCCACCCCCTGTGGGGCCGGGATATTCCACACGAAATTAAACCCCTTCAGCCCAGCCGGGCTGAAGGGGTCTTTTTTGGGCGGAGAGGAAATGCGTTGGCTGGTCAGGTCCGGATGCTGGCCACGAAACGCTGCACTTCCTGACGCAGTTGGGTTGCCTGCTGGGACAGGTTATCGGATGCCGTCCTGGCATGGGCCGCCATGGCACCGGTTTCACCGGCAGCCCGCGTCACCTCCTGAATCGTCGCCGTGACTTCCTGGGTGCCGGCTGCGGCTTCCTGCACATTGCGGCTGATTTCCTGGGTTGCCGCCCCCTGTTCCTCCGCCGCCGCAGCGATGGTGGTCACTGTTTCGCTGATCGAGACGATGGTGTGACCGATGGACTGGATGGCAGTGACGGCATTACCGCTCACCGCCTGCATCCGGCTGATCTGTCCGGCAATTTCCTCCGTGGCGCGCGCCGTCTGGGCGGCAAGGTTCTTCACCTCCGACGCCACCACGGCAAAGCCCTTGCCGGCTTCCCCTGCCCGCGCCGCCTCAATCGTGGCGTTCAGGGCCAGCAGATTGGTCTGGGCGGCAATTTCCTGGATCAGGTTCACCACATCGCCAATCCGCTGTGCCGCATCAACCAGCCCGGCGACCGTGTCATTGGTCTTCTCCACCTCTGTCACGGCGTCCCCGGCCTTGCGGCTGGATTCCGCCAAGCGCTGGTTGATTTCGGTAATGGAGCGGGCCAGTTCCTCCGCCGCCGCTGCGACCGTCTGCACATTGGCGCTGGCAATGTCAGCGGCATTGGACACGGCGTTCGCCTGGGCCGTGGTTTGGCTGGCGATGGCGGACAAAGCTTCGGAATCATGGCGGATACGGTCTGACTGCTCGGCCACCGCACCAACCACGCCGCCGACACTGCTTTCAAAATCATCCGCCAACCGGTTCAGCTCCTGCTTCTGGCGCCGGGCGGCCTGTTCCTCATCCTGGCGGCGCTGTTCTTCCATCTGCGCCACACGGCCAGCATTATCCTTGAACAATTGCAGTGCCTTGTTGATCGCACCGATTTCGTCAGCGCGATCCTGGTCACCGACATGGACAGAATGATTGCCGCTGGTCAGCGCCTGCACGGTGACAATGATCCGCTGCAGCGGCGCGCCGATAATCTGGCGGGTGGAAACCCAAAGCGCCAGCAGCAACAGCACTGTCAAAAGGCCGGCGCCCATCAGGATGATATTGCGCAACTCCACCTTCGGCTTTTCAACCTGATTCAAGGGCAGATTGACCAGAACCGACCAGGGGGTGACGCTGCTGCCAATATTTACCGGGATAAAAAGCTGCTGCACCTCGGTATTCAAGCTTTTCGAGGTAGAAAACTGCTTGTAATCCTTCCCTTCACGAATGGGGGCGAGGGCATTTTTCAGTCGCTCGTTGGTGTCCCCAATGGGCTTGCCCAAATGATCCTTGTTGGCATAACCAACCCACAGCCCGGTGTTTGAAATCAGATAGACCGACCCGGTGGTGAAGGGTTTCACCCCCTTCAAGCCTTCCCAAATACTGTCGGTCGCCACATCAACGCCGGCATTGCCGATGAATTTTCCATTTTCGATAATCGGCACAACCAGCGACATCATCAGAACGGATTTGCCGGCAACCGTATAAAGATAGGGTTCGACCACCACTTCCTTCAGGCTGCGCTTGGCCATCTGGTAATAAACCCCGTCCGGTCCCGGATCGTCATAGCCGACCAGGGTTTCCAGTACCGGCTTGCCCGTGCCCCGGTTCCAATAGGGGACATAGCGGCCCGCTGCATCGCTGCCGGGCGTGTTGGCGGCATCGGCATCCTTGCCGCCAAAGGCGTTGGGCTCCATCCCTACCCAGACGGCCAGTACATTCGGGTTGGTTTCCAGCAAATCCTTCAGCCAGGCGTTGATCTCTTTACGGCCCATGCCGTTATTCTTCAGGCTGACCATGGAGCTGGCCACGAAGCGGCTGATATCCATAGCGTCGTTCAGCTGTCGCTCCACCTGCGCAGCATTATAACGGCCAACTTTCTCGCCAACCTCCAATGCCAGCCTGTCGGTATGTTCGCCGCTGCTCTCCGTAATGGCAAAAATGGCAACGCCCAGCCCCAGAACCAGGACGGCGGATATGGCCAACAGCAGCTTGGTCACCAACGGAAATCGCTTGAACACCTGATCCCCCTCAACGAACGTTTCCTGAGAGGATAAACGCAGAGGAGAATTCATAAAGTTAGAAGCACTATCCCGAAGGCTATAACAGCCACCAACAGCCCCGTCTGGCGCAGATGAGAACGGTAAATTGATTAATTTTTCTCCACGGTCACCATTGGCAGCAACCATACTTCAGCAACCTGCTTTCCCCGCCCGCTTCCCCCCATGCCGGCGGGTCGGAACCATTGTAAGGTGAGCTGTCCTGTATGAATAGCTTCCGGGGGAATAGTGCCTTCCCAGACGCTTGGATTCTTTGGGCGTGAAAAATCCCGCTGTATTTCTATTTCATTATTGGCGACCAGGCGGATAGGAAGATGGTAATCCTCCCCGGCATAGGTCACCCGCAGCCGATAACTTTTCCCAGGATCAAGATCACGATAGTGCAGGGTCAGCGGGCTGTCATACAGCGTCTCCCCATAGGTCACCCAGGACAGGCGCCAATCAGGCCCCGGCGTGACATCGGCGATGGAGTGGATAGCCGTCTGGAAGAATTGTGGATCAAGCGCCTGCCCAGGCCCGCGCACCAGATGGGGGGAGCGGGCTGGATCGCCCAGATCATCATAGAGCGCGCCGGGGACCGGCTGTTCCCAATCGATGATGGTGGCGAGTTGCTGCAACCTTGCTCCCTCATCCGGCAGGGCAGCAATCATCCCGAACTGCTTTTCCAGCCAGGATCGGTTATTGAGTGCCGTATCGATACGATCCAGGTTGGCCCCACGTTCCCAGTTGGACGCCCCATAGAGCCGAACGCTGAGCTGCAGGCCAACATGCCGGTAAAGCCGTCCGGCCAGTTCCATCAACTGGTTGCGAAGACGGCCGGTCTCCGCATCATCCGCCGCGGCCAGGGCGGTGCGGGCATCTGCCATGGCGGTGGCAGCACCCAGGCGGGCGGCTCGGCGCAGGGCATCCATGGCCAGCACCTCCCGCTCCGTTTCAGCCACAGACCGCCGCCTTGCATAGGCATCATAATGGGCGCGGTAGAGCAGGCTTTCCCAGCGCCAGTTACCCGGTGCCACCCCATGGTCCAGGGCCTGAAAACCCTGAAGCGTGGCACCGATACCGGCATTCTGTCGGATCGGCCCGCGCCAGTTGCGCTCCAGATCCTGGATCAGGGCGGCGGCACGGTCCGCCTGTTGCTGACCGATGGCGGGGCCAAGGAAATAGCGGGCGTAATCCCGCAGAATCTCCACCGGATCACGGGTGGCTGACCAGCCCCATTGCGACCACAGCATCTTGTTCACATCATCCGTCACCCCTTCGGAATAGGTGACGAAGCCGGTGAACAGCGGCTGAAAATGGCGATAGATCACACCCATATCCGCCGGCCTTGGGCTGATCGGCTCCCGCCCTTCCAACAGGGCGAAGGCCGGATCCCAATTCGCCACAGGGAACTGCGCGTGCAATGTATGTCCGATATCGGGATAGGCCTGGATCGGATAGCGTGCGGGGATACGCGCCCGCTGCACCGCCATCGGGTCACGTGATTGCGGGCCGATGAAGATGCCCGTCAGCCAGGGCGGCTGGCGGTCCAACTGACGGTAAAACGCCTCATAGCCGGCCTGATCGAACCCCTGGGTTGATACCCACAGTTCGGCGTTCGGATGATGGCGGTGCAGGCGCGCCGCCAGCTTTTCCAGCAGCGGGAACAGGTGGTCCGGCGGGGTATGGCCCGGATCGCCACCGGGCACATAGAGCGCATGGATGGCGGGGAAGCGCTGGATCAGCGCCTCGAAATCCGCCAACTCCGCCGCCACCTGCGCCGGATCGCCATAATCAGCGCGGATGACCGGGTAATAAAGATCGAAATCCAGCCCATATTTCGCCAGGATGCCGGCAATACCGATGATGGTTTCATCCGCCGGAGCGGGGAAAAGCGGGCTTGCCTTCTCATCATCGGAAATCGGGGCAATCACCTGGATGGCGTTGCTGCCAAAGACCGCCAGATCGCGGATTTCCTGTTCGAACTGCGCCAGGGTCCAGGCATCATAGGTGTTGTTCTTGAAGCGATAGCCAATCTGGTGGCTGCGCAGCGTCTTTTCCGGTGTTGCCGTGACATTCAAGGGGGCCGCCAGAACCGCCCGCCCCTTCTCCATCGCCAGCGACCGCAGCAGATGGCCGATACCATAGAGCACGCCGCGCGCATCATGCCCGGCGATGGCGATCAAGGGGCGGCCCTGATAGGTGAAGGTGCGCAGCGCATAGCCCTCACGGCCCCACCCCGCCGGGGCCTTCCAGGCACGACGCAGATCGGTGGGCAGCAACGTGGCCATCTGCGCCGCCTGCCCCACCACCACCAGCGGCCCCGCCCCTGCGGCCGTCTGTTCCCAGATAATGCCCGTGCGTTTGGCCACCTCTTCCACCAGCAAGGTCACCGCCGCCTGTTCCGGACCGCTGGCGGGAGCCGCAATCAAGGTGGCGTGGGTCAGGTCCAGGCTTTGGGCCTGCGCCGGCAGCAGCGGGGAAAGACAGAGCAGGGCGATCAGGAGCAGAAGACGCATGGGAAGCAACGTCCGGAAAAAGCATAAGAAAAAGGCGCGGAAGTCTCCCCCCGCGCCTTCACGATCAAGCCGCCTTAGGAGCGCGGCGTAAACCCACCGATGCCGGCGATGGCCATGCGCGGCATCGCCACCGCCGTTTCCGCGAAGCTGAGCCGCAGGAAGCGGGCCTTGCGCGGTGCATCGAACGGAATGCGCTGGGTGGCCAGGGCATAGGCGATGTTGGAGAACTCACCCTTGCCGCCGGCTTGCCAGGACTTGCCGTCCAGGCTGGTTTCGGCGACATAGCCCTTGGGCGGGGCGGCACCGGTCATCACCTGACGCGAGGGTGTCAGGCTGAAGCCGGCCAGATTGGTCTCCGCCCCCAGATCAACGGTGACGCTGGCGGGCTTGCCCGGCTGCGGTGCATCCATGATCCAGATGGTCTGGGCATCATTATCCAGCAGCTTTTCCGCCTTCGGGGCCGTTGCCTCCACCACCTTCCACGTGGTCACGTCCAGTACGGTCGGATCGGTGGAAACGATGGGCGGCACCGACACCGGGGCGACGGCACGGAACAGGGCGAATTCGGTAATGGCCGGGCACACCGGTGCCTCGACAATGCGCAGCCGCACCTTGGTCGGCGTGATCGGTGCGGGCAGGCGAACAACACGCTGTTGGGAGATGCATTCATGCTCCGCCAGCACCTGCCACTTGCCATCAATCTCCGCATCCAGCGCAAAGCGGGTGACGCGCACGCCCAGCGGCAGATATTCGGCAATGCGGATCAGGTCGAACGTGGTGCCGGGCTTCAGTTCCAGCGTCAAAGCCGGCTTGGTCACGTCGTCAGGCGTGGACCAATAGGTTTCCCGGTCGCCATCCAACACCAGCGAGGGCTCAAACCCCGGTCCCCGACTGTGGCTGGCATAGGCCACCGCCCCCTGCGCCAGATCCTGGGCAAAGGTGGCGCGCATGGCATCGCCGAAGGATTTCAGGATCTTCACATCCTGATCGGGGATGCGGCCGCGCCGATCCGGCGGCAGGTTCAGGTTCAGGTTGGTGCCGCGGGCGATGCTTTCGTCAAACAGCTTCACCAGCCGTTCCGGGCTCTTGACCTTGGAATCCTCATCCGCATGGTAGAACCAGCCGGGCCGGATGGAAACATTGGTTTCCGTCGGCCACCAGAGTTCACCACCGCGCACGCCGGAATTGCCCTCCACCTGATCATAGGGCTTGTTGGGCATGGTCGGCCAGCACGGGTCGCCGGCTACGCCGTCTTCGTTCCCAACCCAGCGGATATCGGCGCCCAGCGGGTCGAAGGTGCAGGCGTTGGGCTGCAGCTTGTGCACCAGGGCCACAATGTCAGGCCAATTGTAATATTTCGGCGCGTCGATCTTGCGGGCTTCCCGCGCGCCGCCGTAATAGCCGTCGCCGCCATTGGCCCCGTCGAACCAGACCTCGAACAGGTCGCCATACTGGGTGCAAAGCTCGGTCAGTGTGGCGCGGAAATATTCCACATAGGCCGGGCGGCCATAGTCGGCATGGTTACGATCCCAGGGGGACAGGTAGATGCCGAAGAACATCCCTGCCCGCTTACAGGCATCGGCAAATTCGCGGACGATATCGCCCTGGCCGTTCTTGTAGGGGCTGTTGCGGATGCAATGTTCGGTCAGCTTGGTCGGCCAGAGGCAGAAACCATCATGATGCTTGGCGGTCAGCAGAATACCGCGCAACCCGCCCGCCTTGGCCGCACCGACGATCTGGTCAGCATCAAAATCGGTGGGGTTGAACAGCTTCACATCCTCATCCCCATACCCCCATTCCTTATCGGTGAAGGTATTGATGGAGAAATGGATGAAGGCATAGCTGCCGATGCCGTGCCAGCGCCATTGCCGGGCGCTGGGCGTGGCCCCATAGGGCTTGGGCGCATTGGCGCGCGTGGCGGCCAGCGCCGACATGGCCGGAAGCGTGCTGGCGGCCAGGCTGGTGGCAAGCAAAGTACGCCGGGAAAAGGCGGTCATCTTGGGGCTTCCTTCTCTTACCAGCGGCATTTGATCGTGGCCGATCCAATGCCGCTTCATGTTCCCTCAATCGCCGGGCGGGCGCTTGCGCGCCCTTGGCTTACGCGCCACGTGGCACGGGCCGAAGCCCATGCCCATGGCCTCAGCTCTGGCTGGCACTGCGCCCAAAGGAGGGCGGACGGTCGGCGATTTTGGCGCCGAAGGTACGGTTGGGTTCCTTGGACATGGTGAAACGCAGCGTACCGCCCTGCACCAGATCCTTATGCGCGATCCAGCTTTTGCTCCAGGGCTGGCCGTTCCATTCCACGGCGCTGATATAGGGCGTATCGGCGCTGTTGCCGGGGGCTTCCACCACCAGCGTGCGGCCATGGCCCACCTTCACCGTGGCACGTTCGAACAAGGGCGAGCCAAAGACATAGACAGCCTCCACCGGATCAACCGGATAGAAACCAAGGGCAGAGAAGACGAACCAGGCGCTCATCTGGCCGCAATCATCATTGCCGATAATGCCCTTGGGCGCGTTGTGGTACATTTCCACGCACAGACGCCGCACCATGGCCTGGGTCTTCCAGGGGGTGCCGACATAGGCATAGAGATAGGGTGCGTGCTGGTCCGGCTCGTTGCCATGGGCATATTGGCCAACCAGCCCGGCAATATCCGGCGGCGCATTATGCGGCAGAGTGGACGGCGCATTGAACAGCGCGTCCAGCTTGGCCTCATAGGCCTGATCGCCGCCCATATGCTTGATCATGCCGTAAATGTCATGCTGGTTCAGGAAGGTGGCCTGCCAGCCATTGGCCTCCGTATAATCCCGCCACCAGGGCTTGGGCATATGGCCCAACTGGATGGGATCATAGGGTTCCCACCAGGAACCATCGGCAAAGCGCGGACGGGCGAAGCCGACGCGCTGATCAATCACATTGACCCAATTGCCCGACCGCCGCAGCAACCGCTGGGCATCCACCGTCTCCCCGATGGAACGGGCAAGCCTGGAACTGGCCCAATCATCATAGGCATATTCCTGGGTGCGGCTGACGCTCTCAAACACCTTGTCGGCCGGCACATAGCCCAGCTTGTCATAAAGGTCGCGGCCCCGGCTGTTATCCTTGTCCGGTGCCTTGAAATCAAAGCTGCGGCGGCGGATGGCTGGCCAGGCGGCAGCGTAATCCGCCGCAATCCCCTTGGCCTGCGCCTCGGCCAGCGGCACCACGCCGTGCCAGCCAATCATGGTGCCGGTTTCCTTGCCCTGCAGCGGCCAGACCAGCGGACCGAACGGCGATTGCGCCGTCTGGCGGATCAGATCATCGACCAGTTGTTTGGTCTTATCCGGGGCCACCAGGGTGAACAGCGGATGCACGGCGCGATAGGTATCCCACAGCGACCATGTGCTGTGCGCCGCCCCGCCGGCCGGCACCGTATGTACCTTACCATCCATGCCCAGATAGCGCCCATCGGCGTCAGAGAACAGCGTGGGGGCCAGTTGCGCATGGTAAAGCGCGGTGGTCATGATGGTGCGCTGGTCTTCGCTGCCGCCTTCCACCTGGATGGTGCCCAGCGTCTCAGCCCAAACGCCCGATGCCGCCCGGCGCACGGCATCGAAATCCCAATGCGTGGCCTCCGCCTTCAGGTTGCCCAGCGCGCCTTCCCGATCCACCCCGGAAATGCCGCAGCGGACCAGGATCGGCTCCCCGCCCGCCTCCTTGAATTGGACCAGCGCCTTCAGCCGGCGGCCTTCCACCTTGGCAGCACCGGCGGGCTGGGCCGCATCATCATCGGCATAGAAGCTGACCCGATCGGGCGACCGGGAAAACTGCATGGCGAAATAGATGCGCCGCCCCTTGGCCCAGCGGTTCACCGTGCGATGGCCGGTCAATGTGCCGTCGGCGGCCAGTTCCATGCCCGCATCCTGGATGAGCGGCGGCTGGTCGGACTTGTCCAGCACCAGATGCGACAGGTCGATCAGCAGATGACCGGGCCCTTGTGGGAACTGGTAGCGGTGATAGCCGGTGCGCGCCGTCACGGTCAGTTCGGCGCGCACGCCGCTTTCCAGCGTCACGGCATAGTAACCCGGTTCCGCCACCTCATCCTTGAAACGCTGGCGATATCCTGCATCCGGGTCGGCCATGGTGCCGGGGGTCAGTTGCACCTTGTCGCCCGCCGTCGGCACCACCAGCACATCCAGCATGTCGCCGATGCCGGTGCCCGACAGATGGGTGTGGGAGAAGCCCAGGATGGACGTATCGGTGCGGTGATAGCCGGAACAGGTATCCCAGCGCTCCACATCCGTATCCGGCCCCAGTTGCACCATGCCGAACGGCAGGCTGGGGCCGGGATAGGTGTGCCCATCCCCGCCGGTGCCGATGAACAGGTTGGGGGCGGTGGCCGGCGTGGCAGCCCAGGCCCGCCCGCGCGGCAGGCCCATACTCAGCATGGCCCCACCAAGCGCGCTGGAAATCAGAAGTTGGCGACGGCTGATCCCCATCACAGCACCTCTTTCAGGATTTGCGGGCGGGTATCGGCCAGATGCACAATCATTTCCCCGAACAGCCCATTGGCCCAGGCGAACCAGTCGCGGGTGAATTTCGACGGATCATCATGATCCACCGCTTCATGCATGAAGCCAGTATCGGCGTCACTGTCGCGCAGCATCTTCAGGCAGGTGCGGATGGTGGCATCATCGTTGGACGACAGCGCCCGCATGGTCAGCGACATGGGCCAGACCTGGCCTAAGCCGACATGCGGGCCACCGATGCCTTCCACCGCCTTACCCTTGGAGAAATAGGGATTGTTCTCGCTCCAGCAGGCATCACGGGTGCGGCGCCACAACGGATCGGCAAAATCAACACAGCCAAGATAGGCCAGCGACGACAGCGACGGCGTGTTGGCATCATCCATGAAAAGGGCGTTGCCGAACCCGTCCACCTCATAGGCCCAGACCTCGCTGCCATCCAGCAGGCGGGTCTTGCCATATTGGCGGATGGCGATCTCCACCTCATCCGCCAGGGCTTTGGCATCATTGGCCAAGTTGGCATCGCCCAAAGCCTCGCTGGCGATCACCGCCAGTTCGCGCAGCGTGGTGACGGCGAAGAAATTGGCCGGGATGAAGAAAGGATAAACGCAAGAATCGTCCGATGGACGGAAGCCGCAATGGATCATCCCCACCGGCCGCGACGGCGCACCATAACCATCCAGCATCAGGGTTTCGGTGGGGCGGTTGCTGGCCCGCAGGAAGCGGTAAGGCCCCTTCCCGTCCTTGCGCTGCTGTTCGCGGAAGGTGCGGATAACGGCCTTGGCGGCTTCCACCCAGGTCGCGTCATAGGGGCTCTTGTCCCCCATTTCCTTCCAATATTCGTAAGAGAGGCGCAGGAAGTAACAGAGGCTGTCGATCTCCCACTTCCGTTCGGCCACGCCGGGCTTCATTTCCGTCTGGTCCTGCAACGACCATTTCAGGTTGGTCGGGGCAGACGGGTCTTCCATGAAGGCATTGGCATAGGGATCGATCAGCACGGATCGGGCCTGCCGCCCGATCAGCCCCTGGAACAGGCGCTGCAACTCCTTATCCTGCCGCACCAGATGCAGGTACGGCTTCACCTGGGCGGCCGAATCACGCAGCCAGAGACAGGGGATATCGCCGGTGATCACAAAGCTGTCCAGCTTGCCATCCACCATGCCCATTTTCACCGTGGTATCCAGGGTGTTGGGATAGCAGTTGGCGAACATCCAGCGCAGCTTGGGATCCGCGATCTTGGCAGAGACACGCTTGATCTCCGCCTCCACCGCCTCGCTGGTGAAATGGCGGTCAGCCTTGGCGGGGCGGTGGCTGGTGAAACCGCTTTCGGTGCGGGCAAAGGCGGGTGCAGCCGTCAGCGCGGCGCCAGCGGCAATGCCCGTGGTAATGAACGTGCGACGGTCGATCATTTCGGCAGCTCCCAGGCTTCGCCCTGCAGGGTGAATTCAGTCCAGACACCGGGCGCGGTGCCCGGTTGGCCACCACCAATCCACAGCTTGTACGTACCCGGCTGCACCGTGCGGGTGCCATCACGAGAAACCGTAGACAGGCTACGCGGATCAATGGTGAAGCGCACATCCGTGGCCTTGCCCGGCTTCAATGGGGCGCGGGTGAAACCCACAAGCTGGCGCTGCAACACCGGGGTGGTCAGGGTCTTGCGGTCCTTGGATGCGGGCGGCACCAGATAGGCCTGCACCACCTCTTCCCCCGCCAGTTTTCCGGTATTGCTCACGCGGACGCTGACATCGACCGGGGCCTTGATGCTGCCCGGCTTGGCCTTGATCTGGTCATAGGCATAGCTGGTATAGGACAGGCCATGCCCGAAGCCATAAAGCGGCGTACCCGTAAAGAAGCGATAGGTGCGCTCCTTCATGCCATAATCGACAAAGGCCGGCAGGTCGCTGGTCTTCTGATAGATCGTCACCGGCAGACGGCCGGACGGGTTGTTCAGGCCCGCCAGCGTTTCGGCAACCGCCGTACCACCTTCCACACCCGGATACCATGCCGTCAGCATGGCATCGGCCATGGCCGGGTCGATGGTGACGGCGCTGCCGCTGGCCAGCACCACCACAACCGGCTTGCCGGTATCGCGCAGGGCCTGCAACAGCCGGCGTTGGATCAGCGGCAGTTCGATTTCCGTGCGGTCGCCACCGACAAAGCCGGGCACCGTCACCTGCAGGGCTTCACCCTCCAGGTCAGGGGTCAGGCCGACCATGGCGACGATGACATCGGCATTGGCCGCCGCCGCCAAGGCCTGCTGCAACAAAGGCTGATCGGGGGCCTGCCACATCATGCGGATGCCCTCATCCTCCCCGTAATGGTCCAGCTCCAGCCGGAAATCCACTGGCTTGCCATCGCTGTTATAGGGGATTTCCACCCGCTGCTTGCCCAATAGGCCCTGATGCACCGGCTTGCCATCGATCCACAACCGCACCTCGTCATGGCGGGTGCAGTCCTTCCAGCAGGCGGGGATGTCGATGGCCAGCACGTAACGGCCAGCGCCCGGCGGCACGAACTGGCCGGTCCAGCGGGCCGCAAACGACTTGGGGTCCAATTGCGGCAGGGGGGCGGTGCGGGCGAAGTTGAAATCAACCCGCCGGTCCTGCCGCGTCGCCACCGGGGTGCCGGTGACGGTGGAGGTGGCGAAATATTCCGCCTTCAGGCCCGGCTTGCCATCCGCCATGAAGGCGGTTTCCGGCATGGTGACGGCAGCACCATCCACCAGCACGGAACCCTGGGCATAGGTGACGTTCTGCGGCCCGAACTGACGGCGCAGGCCATCCAGCGGCGTCACCGGGTTCAGGGCCGCACCCTTATAATTGCCTTCCAGCACGCCCAGATCGTCGGCATTCGGGCCGATCACGGCAAGGCGCGTGCCCTGCTTCAGCGGCAGGATGGCATTATCATTCTTCAGCAGCACAATGGCCTTGCGCGCCGCTTCCAGCGCCAGGGCGCGGTGTTCGGGCGTGTTCACCTGATCGGGCTTGATGCTGGCCCATTTGCTGCTGGCGCCAAAGGCCGTGCCCAGCACGCGGCGGCCTTCCAGCGCACGGGCGAGCGACGTGTCAATCTCCGCTTCCGTGACCAGACCGCGCTTCACCGCTTCCGGCAGGGCCGCATAGGTATTGCCGCAATTCAGGTCCGTACCGCCCTTCAGGCTGGCGGCGGCGGCACCGGCCGCATCCAGGCGGTAATGGTGGAACATATGGACATTGGCCACCGCGTCACAGTCGGACACGGTGAAGCCCTTGAAGCCCCAATCCTTGCGCACCCGATCAACCATCAGCGACGGCAGGGCACAGACCGGCACGCCATGGATGGAATTATAAGCACACATCACCGACTGGGCTTGGCCCTCCGTAATGGTCTTGCGGAAGGCCGGCAGGTAAGTGGATTCCAGATCCTGCGGGCTGACATCCACGCTGAAACTGTCGCGCCCGGCCTCCGGTCCGCTATGCACGGCCAGATGTTTGGGCGTGGCGATCACCTTGGGCTGGCTCGGGTCTGGACCCTGCAGCCCCTTCACGAAAGCCACCCCCAGCGTGCCCGTCAGATGCGGGTCTTCGCCGTAGGTTTCCTGCCCCCGACCCCAGCGCGGGTCACGGAAAATGTTGATATTGGGCGACCAGATGGTCAGCCCTTCAAAGATACGGCGGTCGGCATCGGCGGGCTTGGTATTGAACTTGGCCCGCGCTTCAGTGGCGACGACATCGCCCACCTTGCCCAACAGTTCCGCATCCCAGGTGGCGGCCAGACCGACCGCCTGAGGGAACACGGTGGCATAGCCGTTGCGGGCCAGACCATGCAGCCCCTCGTTCCACCAATCGAAGGCGGGGATACCCACCTTGCGATTGGCGGGGGCCGTGCTTTGCAGCTGGGCGGCCTTTTCTTCCAGCGTCATCGTGGCGATGGCCTTGGCGACCGTATCATCCACGGGGGCGGCCACCGCGCTGGTGGACAGCGCGGTGGCGGCGAGCAGCAATAAACGACGGAACATGTTATTGCGGTCCCAGGGTACGGAGGGTCAGGGCACGCTTCAGCGCGGCGGCGGTGGCATCGGAACGGACATCCACGGTGATGCTTTCACCCGGCAACAGGTCAAACCCATCATCGGACGGCTGGGCGGCGGTGGCGCCGAAATCCAGCATCACAGCGCGGGCCAGGGAAGTGGCTGTGATCGTCACCTTTTTACCCTCCCATTCGGCCTTCAGGCCGGGGGCGGGATAGGCCATGTCCTTGGGCAACGCGCGTTCCACAATGGTGCGGGACACAGGCTTGCCGTCGATGATCAGCTCGGCCACGGCATAGCTGGCCTTGGCATCGGCACCATGGAACAGATCAGCATCCGGGATGCTGGCCACCTGTGCTGCACTTATCGGCAACATGGTTACAGTTTCCTCCCGATTGCCGATGACTTTCCCGGCCATGTCGAAGGACCGGATACGCCATTGGCCGGTGATCGGCTGGGTGGCATCCGACACCACGGAAACCACCGTCGCGCCCTCGCGGTACTGGGCCACGATGGCCTGCGGCGCGAAGAAGCGGCGGGCGGCGTAATGCAGCAGCTTCCAGCGCCCGTAATAATCCATGCTGGCCCAGGAAATAGCCGGCCAAGTATCATTGATCTGCCAATAGAGCGAACCCAGCGTTACCGGGCGGCAGGCGCGGTGGTGACGGGCGGCCATCTCAATCGCCTGCGCCTGGTTCACCTGGGTCAGGTAGACCAGATCGGCAAAATCCTTCGCCGGGCGCAGCCGCTGATCCAGATACATCTGCAGGCGCGCATTGCCCTCACCGGCCAGGAACTTCTGGTGTGCCTTCAGCACCGGGCTGTCGATAGCCAGATCACCCTTGCCGGCAAATTGGCGAATGGTCGCCATGTCCGGCATGGACTGGAAACCGAATTCCGACATGAAGCGCGGGCAGGATTCCAGGTACTTTTCCACCGGCTTGGAACCGGACCAGACATCCCAGAAATGGCGGTCGCCATCCTTGTCCGTGTCGGTCGGCCCTTCATAATCGGTGGAGGGGGAACCCGGCCAATAGGGGATGCCGGGGGAGCGGCTCAACACCGCATCGCGGAGCACCCGGTCGAACAGCACGGCCATGCCGACGCCGACCCGTTCCTGCTCATCCGGTCCCACCCTCTTCTTGAAGGCCTTGCGATCGGACCAGTTTTCCCAGCCCGACAAAACCTCGTTATTGCCGGCCCAGACAACAACGGATGCGTGCGATTGCAGGCGTTCCACCTGCTCTTCCGCCTCCGCCTTCACGCTATGGCGGAATTCCGCATCCGGCGGGGTGACGGCCCCGCCGAACATGAAGTCCTGCCAGACCATGATGCCCAATTCGTCCGCCATGTCATAGAAGGGCTTATGCAGGTAATAGCCGCCGCCCCAGACGCGGATCATGTTCATGTTGGCGTCGCGCGCGCTGTTCAGCACGTCGCGCATTTGGGCTTCTGAAACACGGGAAGGGAAATTATCAAACGGGATCAGGTTCGCCCCCTTGGCGAAAATCTCCACCCCGTTGATCTTGAAGCCAAAGCTGCCCTTCTCGCGCACCAGTTCGCTGGTGCGCAGGCCGATGCGGCGTTCCACCTTGTCGGCGGCCCCCTGCCCGTCACCCAACTGGCCGGAAACCTTGTAAAGCGGCTGCGCGCCATAGCCCACCGGCCACCAGCGCTGCGGCTTCTCAATGGTCAACGGAATCGTGACCTCATTCACGCCAGCGGCCACCTTGGCCGTGCGTTCCACCTTCTGCACCGTGCCATCGGGCGCGGTGATGCTGGTGGTCAGCGTCACCATAGTTTCCTTATCGGCAACAACGCGGTAGCGGGCCAGCAACCGCGCCTCTGCATCGTTCAGCGCTTCCTGATGCACCAGCAGCGTGTCAACGCGGGCGTCATCCCAGACTTCCAGATTGACCGGCTGCCAGACGCCGATATTCACCAGACGCGGGCCCCAATCCCAGCCATACTGATATTTCGGCTTGCGGATATAGGGACTGGTCTGTTTGCCCTTCGGCTCATCGCCAAAGGCACTGTCATATTCGCCGGGCAGCGGGTTGGCTTCGGCCAGCACCTTGGGCTGCAGCGTGCGGATGGGCGAGGCGATGGAGACGATGATCTCATTCTCCCCCGCCTTCAGCGCCTGCTTCGCATCCACCCGCCAGCGGCGATGGGCATTGTCGGTGGACAGCAGCACCTTGCCATTAACGCTGACGCTGGCGAACGTATCCAGCCCGTCAAACACCAGTTCCAGATTGTCGCGCGCCAGCATGGCGGGCGTAACCTGGATGGTGCGGCGGAACTGCCAGTTGGTCAGGCCTGCCCACTGGATCGGTGCTTCATTGATACCGATAAACGGGTCGGGCACGCGACCGGCGGCCAGCAGATCCTGCTGTACCGAACCGGGCACCAGGGACTTGAACCATTTCGCTTCTTTGGGATGGGCCTTCACGGCATCCGCATCGCTGGGGTCGATGCGGACCTGCCATTCCCCATCCAGGGAAACAATATCCTTGGGTGCGGCCAGCGCGGAAGTGGTCAGCAGCAGAACGGAGAGGAGAGCGGCACGGATTTTCATTGGGCCTTCTCCTTCAGCGTCACGCTATGCACCGTATAGAACGGGTCCAGCAGCGAGGATGTGAACTGGAAGCACATGTCGGCATCCCCTTCCAGCTTCGGCAGGCTGCCGCTGAAGCTGAAGCGGGTGGGGGCGGTGTTGGGATCGGGCAGCGGGAAAGTGGCCACCACCGTCGGCTTCAGCTTGCCCTCGCTCTTGGCGGCGGCAATGCAGTTGGCGCTGATCACCAGTTCGCCATGGGTGGTGACGGCATAGTGATGCCGCAGGGCCTTTTCCTCATGCGCCAAGCCATAGTGACGAGCCAGCCGCGCCACCTCCACGGTGAAGCTCTTGGCGACATCCAGCGGGGCCGCCGGATAGGCGGTGCAGGTATCGAAGATATTGACGTTATAGGCCGGCGCATTCTCCTTGGCGCCAGAGGTCGCCGGCACGCGCAAACCCAGCGCACCGCGCGGGCAGGCCACCATGTCCGAGGCGCTGCGGGTCAGCAGTGCTTCCCGCGTCGTGTCAAAGCTGCGCGGGGCGGCCGTGGGCTGACCCTGCTTGTCAAAGGCGACGGCGCGGATGGTGGTGCCGGGCTTGACCGTCAGCGTCTCTTTGAAGGTCTTGGACTTAGCTGTCGGTTCCTTGCCATCCAGCGTATAGCGGATGGTGCCATAGCCGGCCTGGGTGGTCAGGTTGACCTTCACCTTATTGTCGCGCAGGGCCTGGCCCCGCGTGCCATCCAGCTTGAAATCCACGGCAAAGGCGCTGTCGGCGACATGGATGCCGGAACGCTCCCAGCGCTGCATCTGCGGGCGCACCCGGTCCAGAAAGCTGGTGAAATCGCGCTTGTCCTTATCAGACCAGACGATTTCCGCCACCGCCGCCGCACGCGGGAAAATCACATGCTGCACCTGATAGGGGGTGGCCAGATACTCGCTCCAGGCATTGGCCTGGGCACCCAGCACATGCTTGGCCTTTTCCGCATCGATGCCGGCCGGCATCGGATCGTACTTGTAGACATCGGCCAGGGTCTGGATCGACAGGCGACCCGGCGGCTCATCCGCACGGTCGCTCTGCAAACTATCCAGATAGAGCGTCGGCGCGGGGCTCAACACCACATCATGGCCGGCATTGGCGGCAGCAACCGCCCCCTTTTCCCCACGCCAGGACATGACGGAGGCGGATGGCGGAAGACCACCTTCCAGAATCTCATCCCAGCCGATCAGGCGGCGGCCCTTCTGTGCCAGATAGGCCCCGAGTTCATCAATCACCCAGGTTTGCAGATGGTTTTCATCCCGCAGGCCCAGGGCCTTGATCTGGGCCTGCACTTCCGGCGAACGCTGCCACTGGTCCTTTACCGCCTCATCACCGCCCAGATGAATGAAGGTGCCGGGGAAGACGGCGATCAGTTCATCCAGCACATTCTTGATGAACTGCATTCCCTTCTCATTGGGGTTCAGCAGATAGGGGTTGATACCCCAATCGTGGGAAACAACCGGTCGGTCGCCGAACACGCCAATTTCCGGATAGGCTGCGACCAGGGCCTGGGCATGGCCCGGCAGGTCGATTTCAGGCACGATGGTGATGCCGCGCTCAGCGGCATAGGCGACCAGCGCCTTCAGCTGTTCCTGGGTGTAATAGCCGCCGACCTTCTCCGTCGGGGCCGGGCCGCCCGTGCTGGGGCCCTGACGCCAGGCGCCAAGCTCGGTCAGCTTGGGATATTGCTTCACCTCAAAGCGCCAGCCCTGATCATCGGTCAGGTGGATATGCAGGGTGTTCAGCTTCACCGACACCATCTGATCGACGATGCCATAAAGGAATTCGATCGGCTGGAAATGCCGCGCCACATCCACCATCAGACCGCGCCAGCCAAAACGCGGCGCGTCTTCAATGGACAGGGCCGGCACCGTCACCGGCTTGCCGAAATTGTGATCCGGGCTCAGCAACTGCGCCACCGTCATGGCGCCATAGATCAGGCCACGGTCGCCAGAGGCGGTGACGCGGATACCCGTGGCATCCACCGACAGCTTATAGGCTTCGTCCCCAGCGACAGCGGAATCGCGCACCAGGGTGATGGTGCCGGCCGTGCCAGCCGCCACCAAAGACAGGCCGCGTTCGACCTTCACATGCGCCGCCAGCAGCCGCGCCGCCGCCGTCGCACCGGCATCCCCCGCCGGCACACCAATGGTTGCCCCGTCCGAAACCGTGAAGCTGCCGGTGGCGGCAGCTACCTTCTGCGGCATGGGTACGAGCGGCGGTAATGTTTGCGCTATCGCGGTGGAGGCGAACAACGTCGCCAGCCCGATTGATATGCTCAATGCAGCTCGTTTCATCCATGCCTCACAGGTTCTGTATTGGTATTATAGAGGACTCTGCTGCGGAAACTGCCAAATCCGCGCAAACCTTGAGCCTCTTAGCGGAAACGCGACATCAAACGGTCTTAAATGACCGCATTGTTATCATAAAGGTATGGTGCCAAAGGCTGCGCGCCACGTCTATGCCTGATATGCGCAGATGACCAAAAAATTCCACAGCATCCCTGCGGCCAAGATGCAGACATGCGAATGCACAGGCGCGATATCGGTAACCGCGCCTGTGCATTCAAGACCATGCGATATGCAGATAAAAAAATTCCCATGGGGCCCGGTCCTGACAGCCGGGCCCCATGGGAAAGGCCTCCTTTCCCCAAAAGGGAAAGGAGGCGCTGGGAGGAATTACATGCGGTAAGAGATGGACGCCGCGTAGGTCCGGCCATTCTTGTAGAAGGCGGTCGGACGGTCACGGGAGCCGCTATACTGGATGTAGGTTTCGTCCAGCAGGTTCTGGGCATTCACCGTCAGCGAGATCGCATCGGTGATCTGGTAAGCGGCCGAGAAGTCCAGCTGGCTGTACGGGGCCACCATGTCGCGCGAGTTCAGGCGACCGATGGTACGGAAATAGGACGAACGGTAATTGTAGCTGAGGCGGGCCTGGAACGGGCCCTCTTCATAGTACGGGATCACCGACACGGTGTGCTTGGACAGGTACGGCAGATTCAGCTCACCCAGGGTGTCGCTGGAGTCCGTGGAGCTGTCGGCATAGGTGTAGTTGGCCTGGATACCAAAGCCGTTCCAGATTTCACTCTGGCCAGCGATCAGGATACCATTGACCTTGGCAGAACCAGCATTGACCGGACGGCTGACGCTGTAACCATCCTCAAAGCGCTGGGTCAGGCCATTGAACAGACGCACATTGCTCTCACGGCTGTTCACGATGTAGTTGTCGATTTCACGACGGAACAGTTCCAGCGACACCAGGGTGCCACGCTTCGGATACCACTCGGCCGAGATTTCGTAGTTCACCGACTCATAGGGCTTCAGGTTGGGGTTGCCGCCGCTGGCATCCTTGGTGACATCGTTCTGGGAGAACGAGCCGGCCAATTCGCCATAACGCGGACGGGAAATCACCTTGGCCACAGCACCGCGCAGAATGACGTTCTCTTCGAACTCATAGGCGATGTTGAAGTTCGGCAGGAACTTCAGATAATCGGTCTCGACCGACTGAACCTGCGGCACCGGGTTGTCGTTGCTGGTCAGCGCGAAATCAGAGACATCGCGGGTGTAGACCAGACGGCCACCGATGTTACCGCGGATGTTACCCTTTTCGAAATTCAGCTGGGTGTAGCCAGCCGCCACATTTTCCTGCACCCGGTTGGATGCGCCAATCTTGCGACCCAGGTCGAAATTGATGCTGTCGGCCAGGATCTTGATGACGGCTTCGCGCGGCAGGTTCAGGTACTTGGTGGCATTGCCGCTGCCGCCAGAACCGTCGAACACGCCGTCGGGCGTGGACAAGGTTTCAACACCCAGCTGGGAGGCCAGCTTGGACGTGGACAGATAGGTGTTGAAGCCAGCCGCATCGACGCGGTTGACATGGTCGGTGATACGGCCGCCGAACAGCAGCTTGGTAAAGGGACCGAATTCCAGCGGGATTTCGGTATCGACACCGCCATAGATGTCACGGTCGGTGGTCTTGCTGTAATCCAGCCCGCCAATCTGCGCGGCGTTCAGCTGAACGCCGTTGACGATCATCGGCTTGCCTTCGAACGTCTGCAGATTGTTGTTCGGGTTGGTGAAGTAATTGGCCGGGTTGGTCGGGTCACCCTTGAAGTTGACCGTCGCGCTGTCATCCGTGAACGCATAGTCAAAGCCCAGCTTGGTCTGGACGTTGAACAGGTATTCCGGATCGCGACCACCGGTGGCCTTGCTCCAACCGCCGCTCAGCTTCACCTTGGCGCCGCTGGTGCCTTCCCACTCGCCTTCCAGGTTCAGGCTGTCGGTCTTCAGCTTGGTACGACGAACCAGGGTATCCAGCTGGGCGCTCTGGCTGCTGGCCGGGTCGAAGGAAGCAGCCGTCACCACACCATTATTGATGGTTGCCGACAGCAGCTTGTCACCGGTCCAGGCACCCGGAATGGTGTACATGGACTGGCTGTAGTTATTGTAGTTACCGTCGATATGCAGACCGCTGGCGGTCAGCGTAATCTCTTCCGACGGACGCCACTGGGCGGTGCTGGAAACGCTGGTGCGTTCACGCACCTGCTGGAAATAGGCATAGTTGATGCCGAACGGCGAAACGGCCTTATCCAGGTCGGCGACGCTGCCGCCGGTGATCTTGGCGTTCGGGTTCTTCAGCACGCGCTGACCAGCCGCATTGGTGGTCAGGAACGGGCTGCTGCCACCATTGACATTGTCATAACCGAAGAACTCGACACCGGCGCGGGTCAGGTTCTGGCGGTCATAGGTGACAGCACCCAGGATACCGAAGGTCTCGTCTTCGTTCTTCCAGCTGAGCAGACCGGAGGCGCGGCCATTGCCCTTCTCGGAACGGTCATTATAGGAATAACCAGCCGAGGCGAAAGCGGAACCCGATTCCATGTCCAGCGGCTTGCGCGTGCGGACGATGACGGTACCACCGATCGAACCTTCTTCGATCTGCGCTTCCGGCGACTTGTAGACCTCAAGACGGTCCACCAGTTCCGGCGCCAGCAGAGAATAGTTGAAGGTACGGCTGGACGGGTCGTTGTCGTTACCACCCCAGTCGGCCGAGGCCAGGGCGTGGCCATCCAGCAGCATCCGGTTCAGGGCCGGATCGGTACCATGAATGGCGACCTTTTCACCCTCACCGAAGCGACGGTCGATGGAGACGCCGGGGATGTGGGACAGCGATTCCGCAACGTTACGATCCGGGAACTTGCCCACATCTTCGGCGGAAATCACGTCAACCACGGAATTGGCCTGACGCTTAACCTCAATGGCCTGACGCAGGCTGCCGCGAATACCGGTAACAATAATTTCTTCGAGCTGCTCGCCACCAGCGGTTCCCTGTGCCTGGGCCTGAACGCCGCAAGCAAAACCCGCCAACGCGGTGGAAACCAGAACCAAATGCCGCAATTTCATGCCTTCCCCCTGTTGAAAGATGCCCCCAGCCAAGAGCGCCGCCGAGAGGCACGCCCACCATCTGGCGGACGCCATTCCACACATTTCTTGTCGGCCCAGCCGATCACTGTTAGCGCTAAAATCAACATAACCAATTCATACCAAACATGCTACCTCTTTTAAAATTTCGTGACGGTCGCATGAACTATGCGCAAGCGATTGATTAAATTAAAAAATTCTTCAGTTGGCACCAAGGCTCCGATAGCGTCAGGCGTACAGTCTTTTACGACCGTGTAAATCTTGCCACAGTGTCCTTCCCCTCCTTAATACCAACTCGTAACAATCACTTTCCAGCGGCAACCCAAAGCCGCAAAAGTACATAACCTTGTAAGGTGAATTGCCCCCCTAAATAACATGGTATGCAGCCCCCCCCTGTGAGGCACTCAGACGATTCCACATTGAGGAAGGGGGGGCATCCCAAGCACCAATATAGGTCTTGGCCCATACCGGTTGCCCTGCTGTTAAGCATGATATATTTCTGACGCTATTGGGTGCGGCGCAGGATCGCCGCCAGGGAGGCGTGATGGCGTTTTCGGATTTGGTGGGACGCTTCCGGGCGGATAACCACTCCCCTCTATATATTCAGCTTCAGCAGCTGATCCGCGATGCGATCGGCGGCAATGTGTTGAACCAGGGGGATGCCATTCCGCCGGAACGCGATCTGGCGGTGGAATATGATGTTTCCCGCATCACCGTGCGCAAGGCGATTGCCGGGCTGGTGGAGGAAGGCTTGCTGACCCGTCGGCGGGGTGCGGGCACCTTCGTCGCTGGCCGGGTGGAAAAAAGCTTCTCCAAGCTTTCCTCCTTCTCCGAGGATATGGCGGCACGCGGGCGCCGGGCCAGCAGCAGCTGGATTTCCAAGGGCCCCGGACAGGTCAATCCGGAAGAGGCCATGGCCCTGGGCCTTTCTCCCGGCGCGCCGGTGTTCCGTTTTGCCCGTATCCGCTATGCCGATGATGTGCCGATGGCGCTGGAATTTTCCACCATCGCCGGCTATTGCCTGCCTTCGGCCGATGCGGTGGGCAGCAGCCTTTATGCTGCCCTGGAAAAGGCCGGCAGCCGCCCGGTGCGGGCGTTGCAGCGGCTGCGCGCCGTGCCGTTCCTGGGTGACCACGCCAAGATGCTGGGCGTGGATGCTGGTCATGCCGGCCTGCTGATCGAACGCCGCGCCTTCCTGCGCGATGGCAGGGCGGCGGAATTCACCCGCTCCTATTATCGCGGCGATGCTTATGATTTTGTTGCGGAATTGAGCGATATCTAACCAATAGAATACCAATTTATCTCAATTTCATGTATCAAACTTTGGCGCGGGCAGTTCTACCGGCTTGCCCGATAGCGCTCGCCTGAGTTTCCGACCCCATAGCGCCTGCTGATCAGGCGCCCGCGATGGAGCCGATATATGGATCGCCGCCAATTCCTGCTGGCCACCACGGGCACTGGAGCCTTATTGACAGCCGGTCAGTGGCCCTTGGCTGTTCTAGCAAGCAGCGGGGCCGCCACAATTTCGCAGAATTTCCCTATGCCGGCACCCCTGGACAGCCCAGCACCCACTCTGCCGGAAACCGACGCAACCCGTACCCTGCTTGATCTCGGCTGGCGTTTCCATGAAGGAGACATTCCAGTACCGGAGCCGGTGGGCCATCATGCCACATATCTTTCAATCAAAGCAGGCACGGCCCCCGGTGCTGCGGCTCTCATTTATGATGATAGCGACTGGCGGGAAGTCCGGCTGCCGCACGACTGGGCTTCTGAGCAGCCATTCGTTGAATCCGCCAATATCTCCCAGGGGTACCGTCCACGCGGTATCGGCTGGTACCGGCGGGCGCTTCGGCTGGACCCGGCGGATCGGGGCAAAAAGATCGAGCTGCAGATCGGCGCTATCGCCACCCATGCCACTATCTGGATCAACGGCTCCATCGTCGCTCACAGCTTTTCGGGCTATACCAGTCTTTACATTGATATCACTCCCTTCGCCCGCTATGGCGACGATCTGAACATCATCGCCATCCGCGCCGATGCCACCGCCATGGAAGGCTGGTGGTATGAAGGGGCGGGCCTTTACCGCAATGTCTGGCTGGCGCGCCGGGCCTCTGTTTCCATTATTACCGATGGCATCCATTGCGACCCGCGCCAGGATGGCGGTGGCCGATGGCGCGTGCCGGTCACCGCCACCTTGACCAATATTGAAACGGCACCGGTGACAGTGACCGTGGAAGCAAGCCTGGTGTCACCGGATGGGCAGGAAATCACCCGTGGCAGCGCCGGCGTAACCGTCGTTCCGGTTCTGGATCAGGCCACGGCCAGCCTGTCGCTGGATGCCGGCCAGCCCCGGCTCTGGTCGGTGGACAGCCCCACCCTCTATACCCTGCGCACCCGCGTGCTGCGGGATGGCAAGGTGATCGATGAACGTAACACGCCGATCGGTTTCCGCAGCATCCGATTCGATGCCGATAAGGGTTTCTTCCTCAATGATCAGCCGGTGAAGCTGAAGGGTGTTTGCATCCATCAAGATCATGCAGGCGTCGGCGTTGCCGTGCCGGACAGTCTGATCCATTGGCGCCTGCTGCGGCTAAAGGCCATGGGCTGCAATGCCATCCGCATGTCCTCCCACGCGCCGACAGCGGAGTTGCTGGATTGGTGCGACCGGCTGGGCTTCCTAGTGATGAACGAGAATCGCTTGTTCAATCCAGCACCGGAATATTTGGGTCAGCTGGAATGGCTGGTGCAGCGCGACCGCAATCACCCCAGCGTAATCCTCTGGTGCCTGTTCAACGAAGAGCCCATGCAGGGCACCGAATCCGGGGTGGAAATGGTGCGCCGGATGGTGATGGCCTTGAAGCGGTTGGATGACAGCCGACCGGTGACGGCGGCAATGAATGGCTCTTTCTATGATCCGGTCAATGTTTCCACCGTCGTCGACGTGATGGGCTTTAATTACTATCAGGAGCATTACGACCGGTATCATGCCCGCAATCCGGGCAAACCCATTATCAGCTCGGAAGATACCAGCGCCTATCAGACGCGCGGCGCCTTTGAGAGCGACCCCAGCCGTAACATCATCACCTCTTATGACAAGGAAGCCGCAAGCTGGGGTAATACACACCGGCAGAGCTGGAAGAATATCGCCGAGCGTCCCTTCATCGCCGGCGGCTTCGTCTGGACCGGTTTCGATTATCATGGGGAGCCTACACCCCATGCCTGGCCCAGCATCGCCAGTTTCTTCGGCATCCTGGACCTTTGCGGTTTTCCCAAAACCGCCTTCGGCATCCATGCCGCCCATTGGATTGATGACCGCCCCGTCATCTTCATGGCCCCGCATTGGACCTGGCCCGGCCGCGAGGGCCAGATGGTGAAGCTCTTCATCAGCAGCAATGCTGACGAGGTCATCCTGAAACTGAACGGGCGGGAGATCGGGCGGCAGAAGGCCGACCGCTTCATGGGCAATGAATGGGATGTCCCCTATACCCCCGGCCGGATTGAGGCCGTGGCTTTGCGGGATGGCAAGCCGGTCGCTTCCGCGATGCACGAGACGGCCGGCCCCCCCGTGGCCCTGCGCCTGACGCCCGCCCGGACAAGCATGGCCGGCGATGGGGAGGAGGTGCAGCCCATCACCATCGATGCGGTGGATTCCAAGGGCCGCCACGTCCCCACGGCCAACCTGATGACGCGTTTTCAGGTGGAAGGCGCCAGCATCATCGGCGTCGGCAATGGTGACCCCAACAGCCATGAGCCAGAGCAGGGCAACAGCCGCTCCCTGTTCAACGGTCTGGCCCAGATCATCATCCGTGCCGATCAGGGCAAGGGTCGCATCACACTGCGGGCGGAAGCAGATGGGTTGAAACCGGCGCGACTCTCCATCGAGCGGCTGGCCGCATCCCCCCGCCCGCAGGTGCCGGTGACCCCGCCGCGTCTGGCGCTGGAGGAATGGCGGCGCTCCCCCCTGCTGACGGAAAAACCCGCCCCCGCCCTGGCCCCGGCCGATGGGGACAATAACAGCTGGGCCTTCCTGCGGGCTGGCATCACCACGCCGGCGGAATCCCAGCCCGGCTGGCGCGTCTATCGCACCCGCTTCCAGCCCTGGAAGCGGATGGCAGCGGAAGGCGGGCTGCTGCGGTTCGAGCAGGTCGGCGGCCGCGCCGAACTCTGGGTTGATGGGCGGCTGGTGGCGGAGAAATCCGCTGCCGGGGCGGGACCGCTGCAGGCCAGCTTCCCCCCCGGCAGCGCTGCGCGCAGCGTCGTCCTGCTGGTGGAGTCGGCGGCCGGTGCGCCCTCGGGTCTGCTGGGCAAGGTCAGCGCGCTGGTCAACGGATAGGCGGGCTGGACATGGCTTCTCAACGGGTTGCGGTGTTATGCTGCCGCTGCCCATGAGGAACCGAGCCGGAACCGATCATGCACCATGCCCCGTCCTGGTACGCCGATACTGCCCATGCCGCCCCCGCCCGCCCAATGCTGGTGGGGGACACGGCAGCGGATGTCTGCATTGTCGGTGCCGGTTATACGGGGCTGGTCACCGCCATTGAACTGGCCCAACGGGGCCTGTCCGTGGTGGTGCTGGAGGCGGCCAGGGTCGGCTGGGGTGCCTCTGGCCGCAATGGTGGCCAGATCGTCACCGGCTATAACAAGTCCATTGCCGAGATCGAACAGCTGGTGGGCAAGGCCGATGCCCGGCTTCTGTGGGACATGTCGGAGGAAGCCAAGCAGATATTGGCCGGGCTGGTGGAGCAGCATCAGATCGATTGCGATCTGAAATGGGGCTATCTGTTGGCCGCCTTGAAGCCCCGCCATGTCACCGCCCTGGCGGCGCATCAGGCGGAGCTGGAAGGGCTGGGCTATGGCCAGTCCCGCCTGGTGGGTCAGGCGGAAATGCGTGAGATGGTGGCGACCAAGGCCTATCTCAGCGGCCTTTATGATGCCGGGTCCGGCCAGCTGCACCCGCTGAACTATGCGCTGGGGCTGGCCCGCGCCGCTGAAAGCCTGGGCGTGCGCATCCATGAGGATAGCCGGGTGGTGCGTGTGGAGACCGGCGACCAGCCCTTTGCCACCACCGCCACCGGCAAGGTCTCGGCCCGTTATCTGGTGCTGGCCGGCAATGCCTATCTGGGCGGGCTGGCTGGGGCCGCCAGCAGCCGGATCATGCCCGCCGGCACCTATATTATCGGCACCGCCCCAATGGATCCGGCCCGGGCAGAAGCGCTGATCCCCAGCGGCATCGCCGTGGCCGATATCAATTTCGCCCTGAATTATTACCGCCGCTCACCCGACCACCGCTTCCTGTTCGGTGGTGGCGTCAGCTATTCCGGCTTTGATGCGCCGGGCCTGAAACAGAGCCTGCGCCGCACCATGTTGCAGTATTTTCCGCAACTGGCTGATCTGGCGATTGATTATCTCTGGGGCGGTCATGTTGCCATCACCATGAACCGCCTGCCCCATCTGGGCCGGCTCAGCCCCACCACCTATTTCGCCCATGGCTATAGCGGCCACGGGGTGGCGCTCACGGCCATGGCCAGCCGGGTGATTGCGGAAGCCATCAGCACTCAGGCCGAACGGTTTGATGTCTTCGCCCGCATCCCGCACCGGCCCTTCCCCGGTGGTCAGGCCCTGCGGATGCCGGCCCTGGTCCTGGCCATGACCTGGTACCGGCTGCGCGATTTGATTTAAGCCACTATTTTACCGGATCATGTTGGGGTTCAGCAGCAGGTTGGTATTATCCGGCTTGCGCGTGCCCAGCAGTTCGATGGTGAACAGCAGGGTGGCCCCACCAGGAATGCTGCCCGGCTGACCCCGCGCGCCATAACCCAGCTCCGACGGGACCGCCAGTTCCCAGGTCTCCCCCACCTTCATCATCGGGATGGCTTCCTGCCAGCCGCGAATCAAGCCCGACAGCGGGAAGGAGGCGGGGCGGCCCCGGTTATAGGAACTGTCAAACACGGTGCCATCGATCAGCACGCCGCGATAATGCACCGTCACCTCATCCGTCAGGGCCGGGCGGGGCGCATTGCCCACCGCCTGCTTCATGATGCGGAACTGCAGACCGCTGGGCGTCATCCGCCAGCCGGGCTTCTTGGCATTTTCAATCAGATACTGCTTCTGCGGATCGATACGCGGCAGGGTCAGCGCCGCATCAGCGCCAGCAGCCGGGGACGCCGGCTGCTGGGCAGCAACGGGCAGCGCCTGGAAGGTCAGCAGGGCAGCGGCAAGCAGGGCGGACTTGGACAGGACGGACATGTGGGCGACGGCTCCGTTCCGGCGACAACGGGGAAAGACAGGCATTGCGCACGGGCGTAGCACGGAAGCGGGCGCAGAACCATCCCCCTTGCCGCCGCAGCCGCATCACCCCGGTATCAACCGCCGCCACCGATCTCGCTGCTCAGCTTCGGCGCTTCCAGCCCCAGCAGTTCGATGGTGAACAACAAGGTGGAATCGGGCGGCACCTTGCCGGTGGATGATCCACGCGCGCCATAACCCAGCTTGGCCGGCACAGCGATTTCCCACTTGTCGCCAACATGCATCAGGGGCAACACTTCCTTCCAGCCGGCAATTACCCGCGTCAGCTGCAGACGGACAGGCTTGCGCCCCTTGGCCGTGTCGTCGAACACGGTGCCGTTCAGCAGGCTGCCGCGATAATGCAGGGTGGCATAATCGGTCAGCAGCGGGCCCCTGCCCTTGCCGGGGCCCGCCTCCACCACCCGGTAGCGCACGCCGCCCGGCGTGGCCTTCCAGCCGGCAGCATCCAGGGACTGGAGATATTCAGCCTCCGGCAAGGGGGCCGCCCGCGCCAGCGACGGCACCAGCGGGGACAGCAGAAAGGCGAACAGGGCCCCCAGAACGCGCAACATCCTCACTTCTTCTCCTCCTGGAAGGCGGGCGGCACCCTCCCCGCCTCCGGCCCCATGTCCATCATGCGCAGGCCGGGCGGCGGGGTGAACAAGGCGGCATCCTGCGGCCCGCGTTTGATGTCAGACAAGCGCATGGCCATGTCGATCGGGCCGGCCGCATCGCTAACCTTGCCTTCAATCCGCACATAGATGCCGTCAGGCGTGGACCAGACGGTGCCGTCAAAAGCGCCCCCTTGCGGAAAACTATCCTGCACGCGGTAGCGCGTGACCTTTTCGCCGGCCAGCGTTTCAGTCCCCTGCGGCTTGGCTTCCAGCCGGGCGAGTGCCGCCGGCACCACGCCGACTTCCGGGTCGGTCAGGTCGATCTGCATGGCCATCCGGCTTTCCGGCTGGATGACGATGGCCTTTTCCTGATCCGGTCGCACGATCAGCAGATTGTTCAACCCATCGACCCGGCTTTCCCGGCGTTCCTTGCCATGGTCATGGTGGATCACCGCTTCCAGCACCGCGCCATTGATGGTCAGGCTTTGCCGCGCCTGATATTGCGCCGCCGGGGCCGGCAGATGGTCGGCCAGCGCGGGTGCCGCCGGCACCAGCAACAGGCCGGCGGTGAGAAGCCACCCGATCCGGCGATTGCACATAGTCATGGTTACAAGCTCCCTGTCTCAGGCCCAGAGCGGGCAGCCCTTCCCGGCGCGAGGGTACGGCGGGGACGGAAGCGGGGCAAGCCGGATGAACCGCCGCTTGTCGGCTTGACCCCTTATGCTCTGGCGGAGCATAAGGGATTTGCCCGGCCCGATTCTCCATCCCAGCGGCCGGAACGGGACCGGAAGCAGAATGACCGATCAACTGACCATCGCGCTGGCGCAGATCAACCCCACCGTCGGTGCGCTTGACCATAATGCCGGGCTTATCCTGGCCGCCCGTGAAGAGGCGGCGCGATCCGGCGCCGATCTGGTAGTTTATCCCGAATTGTCGGTCTGCGGCTATCCGCCCGAAGATCTGGTGCTGAAGCCCTTCTTCCTCGACAAGGTGGAAGATGTGGTGCAGTCCCTGGCCGCCCGCACCGCCGATGGCGGCCCCGCTTTGCTGGTGGGCGCCCCCTGGCGGGTGGAAGGGCGGCGGCATAATGCCGCCCTGCTGCTGGATGGCGGCAAGATCCAGGCCATCCGCCTGAAACATGACCTGCCCAATTACGGCCCCTTTGATGAAAAGCGGGTGTTCGATGCCGGTCCCCTGCCCGGCCCGGTCAATTTCCGGGGCGTCCGGCTGGGCGTGCTGGTCTGCGAGGATATGTGGAAGCCAGATGTAGCCGAAACCCTGGCAGAGACGGGGGCTGAGCTGCTGGTGGTGCCCAATGGCAGCCCGTTTGAGCTGGGAAAGGCTGATAATCGCCTGTCGCTGGCCGTCGCCCGCGTCACCGAAACCGGTCTGCCGCTGATCTATCTGAATCAGGTTGGCGGGCAGGATGAGCTGGTGTTTGACGGGGCCAGCTTCGCCATCAATGCCGACAAGGGGCTGGTGGCGCAGATGCCGGCCTTCGTCGAATGCGTCGCCATCACCCGCTGGACACGCGGTGCCGATGGCTGGGTGGGTCGGTCCGATGAAATGGTGCCGCCGCCGGAATCACTGGCCGCCATTTATGGGGCCATGGTGCTGGGCCTGCGCGATTATGTCGGCAAAAACGGCTTTCCCGGTGTGATCCTGGGCATGTCGGGTGGCATTGATTCGGCGATTTCCGCGGCCGTGGCGGTGGATGCGCTGGGGCCGGAGAGGGTGCATTGCGTGATGATGCCCAGCCCCTATACCAGCCAGGACAGCCTGGATGACGCGGCGGAATGCGCCGGGCTGCTGGGCTGCCGCATCGATACCATCTCCATCGGCCCGGCCATGCAGGCCTTCGACACCATGCTGGCCCCCAGTTTCAGCGGCCGGGCGGCCGACATCACGGAAGAGAATCTGCAAAGCCGGTCGCGTGGCGTCACCCTGATGGCGCTGTCGAACAAGTTTGGCGGCATGGTGCTGTCCACCGGCAACAAGTCGGAAATGTCGGTCGGCTATGCCACGCTCTATGGCGATATGTGCGGCGGCTATTCCGTGCTGAAGGATGTTTACAAGACCACCGTTTACCGGCTGTCGCACTGGCGCAACCAGAACCACCCGGCCGGCGGGCTGGGGCCGGCCGGCCGGGTGATTCCCGAACGCATCATCACCAAGGCCCCCACGGCCGAGCTGAAGCCTGATCAGAAGGATCAGGATACCCTGCCCGACTATGCCGTGCTGGACGATATCCTGGAATGTCTGGTCGAACGCGACATGGCCCTGGCCGATATCGTGGCGCGCGGCCACGATGCCGAAACGGTCAACCGCGTCTGGCGGATGCTGGATCGGGCCGAATATAAGCGGCGTCAAGCCCCGCCGGGGGTGAAAATCACCTCCCGCAGCTTCGGCAAGGACCGCCGCTACCCGATTACCAGCGGTTTGCTGTCCCTCCTGCGCCGCACTTGATGAAAAGGTTCAAAAGGTCAGTTCCACTAAGCTTGACAAGGGGCGGCACGGAAACCAAAGTGCGGCCTGATCCGCCGGTAGGGTTATGATTGTTGGCTTGTTTCAAACGATCAGTTACCCTCTGGTGGTATCATCATACGGTAGGTCAGGAACACCCGATCAGGGTGGATCGACCATATGGTGATTAATGTATTAACGCGATACATCTTGGCGCAACACGTTCAGGTGGGGGTTCCGCAGTGTCCTTGAACATTCAAGTGCTGGTTGTCGATGATTATGCGACGATGCGGCGTATCATCAGGAACCTGCTTACCCAGATCGGGTTCACGAAGATCGAAGAGGCTGCCGATGGCGCCGAAGCGCTGGCCAAGCTGCGTGCTGCCCAGTTCGGTCTGGTGATTTCCGACTGGAACATGGAACCGATGACCGGCCTGCAGCTTCTGAAAGAAGTGCGCGCCGATGTGCGGTTGAAGGGGACACCCTTCATCATGGTGACGGCCGAATCGAAGACGGAAAATGTGATCGCCGCCAAGGAAGCCGGCGTGAACAATTATATCGTCAAGCCCTTCAACGCTGACACGCTGAAGAAGAAGATCGAAAGCGTCCTCGGCGCGCTCGGGTGATCGGCCGTGTCGGAGATCATTGATCTTTCCGACGCCGAGTTTGATCAGATCGAAGACGCGTTGCTGTCCAGTCCCCGTGGTCGCGCATTCCTTCGGGTGCGTGACCGCCGGCACCGGGCTGTGTCGCTTGACGATCTCCGCCGCATCGTGCGGGAGCGGCGGGACCCTCCTGAGGTCGATCAGCGCTCGCATATCAAGATTCTGCGGCGGGAGCTGCAGGAGCTTTCCTCCCATATCGCGGAGACGCGGCGTGAAATCGCCGCCCTGAAGCCGGATGATCCGTCCGCCAATCGCATCATGCGGGCGACGGAAGAGCTTGACGCCATCCTGCAATCCACCGAGCACGCGACGACCGAAATCCTCAACGGTTCGGAACGTATCCAGTCGGTCGCTGACCGGCTGCGGAAGGATCACCCTGACCTCGCCCAGATTCTGGATGCGGAGGTGACGGAGATCATGACCGCCTGCTCCTTCCAGGATATTACCGGCCAGCGGATGACCAAGGTGGTCAACACCTTGCGTTATATCGAACGCCGCGTCCATGCGATGATCCAGATCTGGGGTCTGGAAGGGGTGGAAGAAGGCGAATTGTCTGCCGTCTTGACGGAGGACAAGGATACCAGACCCGACGCGGACCTGATGCACGGCCCGCCCCTGCGCGACGCCATCAATCAGGATGCGGTGGATATGCTGCTGGCAGGGGCTGCCTCGGCCTTAAAGCAGGTCAATGATCCCCTGGCGGCGAAACCGGCTGTTGCAGCGGCATCGTCCCCTGCCCCGGTGGCGCGCCCGCCGGTGTCTGCCATGGCAGAAGAAGATGCGGTTGCCGGGGATGCAACACCCATGTCCCAGTCGGCCGTGGACGACCTCTTCCCCTGACGGGCCACCCCCATCTGCGCACGCAAAGAACTCTGTCGATACATAAAAGGCCCAGGTTTCACCCTGGGCCTTTTGCTTTATTTACCCGCCGGCTCCAAGCCTTCAGCTGCCCTGCTGGGCCATCTGTTCGTCGCGGCGGCGCTGCTTTTCCTGCCGGGCATTATAGAAGCCGGCAGCAAGGATGCCCAAGGCGACAATCGCCACCACGATGGTTGCCAGCGCATTGACCTTCGGGCTGAGGCCCAGGCGCACGCTGGAGAACACCACCTGCGGCAAGGTGGTGGAACCGGGGCCGGAGACGAAGCTGGTAATGACCAGATCGTCCAGCGACAGGGTGAAGGCCAGCAACCAGCCCGACACGATGGCCGGTGCGATCAGCGGCAGGGTGATGACGAAGAACACCTTGGCCGGCCGCGCGCCCAAATCCATGGCTGCCTCTTCCAGGCTGGCATCCATCGATACCAGCCGCGATTGCACCACCACGGTGACAAAGGACATGGTGAAGGTGATATGGGCCAGGATGATGGTCAGCATCCCGCGGCCTTCCGGCCAGCCGAACATCTGTTCCATGCTGACGAACAGCAGCAGCATGGCCAGCCCCATGATCACTTCCGGCATCACCAGCGGCGCCGACACCATGCCGGAGAACAGGGCCCGGCCCTTGAACATGCCGAATCGGGCCAGCATCATGCCGGCCATGGTGCCCAGCACCACGGCAAAGCTGGCGGAAATGAAGGCGACCCGCACAGAGAGCCACGCCGCCGAGAGCAGCTGATCGTCGCGCAGCAATTCCCCATACCAGCGGAAGGAGAATTCGCTCCACACCGACACAGACCGGTTGTCATTGAAGGACAGCACGATCAGCAGGGCGATGGGGATATAGAGGAACAGCAGCCCCGTCAGCAGGCCCGCCCGCAGAAACCAGGATTTCGGCATTACGGGTGCCCCCCCTGTTTGCCCTGCACATTCTGGAACAGCATGATCGGCACCACCAGGAACAGCAACAGGGCCACCGCGACGGCAGAGGCCAGCGGCCAGTCGCGGTTATTGAAGAATTCCGTCCAGAGCGTGCGCCCGATCATCAGCGTATCCGGCCCGCCCAACAGCTCGGGAATAACGAATTCACCCATGGCCGGGATGAAAACCAGCAAGGCACCAGCGATCATGCCGGGCACCGACAAAGGCAGCGTAATGGTCAGGAACGCCTTCCAGGGCGGGCAGCCCAGATCGGCCGCCGCCTCCAGCAAGGTATTATCCAACCGCTCCAGGGTGGAATAGAGCGGCAGGATCATGAAGGGCAGATAGGAATAAGTGATGCCGATATAGGTCGCCATGGGCGTGTAGAGAATGTGCAGCGGCTGGTCGATGATGCCCAGCCACATCAGCACATTATTCAGCACCCCATTATCGGAGAGGATGCCGATCCAGGCATAAACGCGGATCAGGAAACTGGTCCAGAAGGGCAGGATGATCAGCATCAACAGCGGCGCACGCCATTTCGGATCGGCCTTGGCGATGGCATAGGCCACCGGATAACCCAGCACCAGACAGCACAGGGTGGAGATGAAGGCGATCTTCAGGCTGTTGAGATAGGCCAGAATATACAGATCATCCGCGACCATGCTGTGGAAATTATAGAAGGTCACGGTGATCTGGTATTTCAGCTCCTCCGTCATCTCCACCAGCGGGGTGAAGGGCGGGATCGCCATCTGGCTTTCGGCCAGGGCGATCTTCAGCACAATCAGGAACGGAATCAGAAAGAACAGCAGCAGCCAGGCATAGGGCACCGCCATGACCAGCGCCCGGCCGGACAGGCCGAGGCGCTGCAGCAGGCCCAGAAAGCCGGTATGGCGCATTTCGCTCTGGGATATCTCCGCCATGCGTCGCCCCTCCGCTCAGCTGGTCAGCACGCTGCCGGCGAAAGGCCGCCAGCTGAGATAGACCCGATCTTCCCAGGTGATGGGCATTTCGGTGCGGCGCGTCACCATCGGCGCCGTCACCCGCACCCGCTTGCCGGTATCCAATTCGATCTCATAGATGGAGACATCGCCCAGATAGGCGATTTCCTTCACCGTCCCCATCGCCTGATTGCGCCCACCCTCGGTGGCCGGCGGCTCCTTGGTGATGGCGATCTTTTCCGGCCGCACGGCGACCCAGCATTCCGTCCCCGGCGCCACATGGCCCGGATGGCTGACATAAAGGTCGCAATCGGCCTCGTCAGAGCGGATCAGCGAATGATCAGGCTCCGATTCCAGGATGCGGCCATGGAACATATTGACCGAACCGATGAACTCCGCCGTGAAGCGGCTGTTGGGATATTCATAGATTTCCGTCGGCGTGCCGATCTGGGCGATGTATCCCCGGTTCATCACGGCGATGCGGGACGACATGGTCATCGCCTCTTCCTGGTCATGGGTGACCACGATGAAGGTGATGCCGACCTTTTCCTGAATATTCACCAGCTCGAACTGGGTCTGTTCCCGCAGTTTCTTGTCCAGGGCGCCCAGCGGTTCATCCAGCAGCAGCAGCTTGGGCCGCTTCACCAGCGCGCGGGCCAGGGCCACGCGCTGGCGCTGGCCACCAGACAGCTGATGCGGCTTGCGCTTGCCAAACTGGGAGAGCTGAACCAGGTTCAGCGCTTCGGCCACCCGTTCCTTGATCTCCGCCTTACCCACCTTGTCCTGATGCAGGCCAAAGGCGATGTTGTTTTCCACCGTCATATGCGGAAACAGGGCGTAGGACTGGAACATCATGTTCACCGGCCGCTCATAGGGCGGCACGTTGGACATATCCACGCCATCGATGAAAATCTTGCCCTCTGTAGGGCGCTCAAACCCGGCAAGCATACGCAGCAATGTCGTCTTGCCGGAACCAGAGCCCCCCAGCAGGGAGAAGAATTCCCCCCGATAGATGGAGAGGGAGACATCATCCACGGCGGTGAAGTCACCAAATTTCTTGGTGACCTTCTCGATGCGGACATAGGGCTTCTCATCCGGATCCCGCCAAGGTTCCAACCTGGTCTGGGTCCGCGAAGGCTGCGCAGTGGCCATGTCCGTATCTATTCCTGTCCGGTTGGCAATATCGGTTAGGGCGCGTGCTTGTTCACGCAACGCACAATTCTACACGCGGGACGCCGGAAATGGATAGAGGCAGCATGTAAATCCAGCATAATTTTAAACGTACGCAACCAGCGCTTTAGGCGCCGCGCCCCGCCTCGGTGGGGAGCATGAAGAAAGGGCCGGCCCGGTTTCCCCGGCCGGCCCTCAATTCCCCCGCCTGCCGCCACCGCAGCAGGCGAAAAATCAATCGGCAAACGCCTCTTCCCAGCTGCCCTTGGTGGCGGCGCGGGAATATTCGGTGGCCCGATTTTCAAAGAAGTTGGTGTGCTCAATCCCGTTCAGGATGGCATCCATCCAGGGCAGCGGGTTCTTGCCGACATGATAGACATTGTTCAGCCCCAGCTGTTCCAGCCGGCGGTCGGCGATATAGCGGATATAGCGCTTCACATCCTCCGCCGTCAGCCCATCGATCGGCCCCATCTCGAAGGCCAGATCGATGAAGGCATCCTCATGCTCCACAATCGTCTGGCAGGCCTTGTACAGATCCTGCTGCAATTGTTCGGTCCAGACCTCCGGATTTTCGGCGATGAAGGTCTTGAACAGGCGGATGATGGATTGGGTGTGCAGCGTCTCATCCCGCACCGACCAGGTGACGATCTGGCCCATCCCCTTCAGCTTGTTATGCCGGGGGAAGTTCATCAGGATGGCAAAGCTGGCGAACAGCTGCAGCCCTTCGGTGAAGGCACCGAACACGGCCAGGGTCTTGGCAATGTCGGTCAGGCTGTCGACATTGAATTCCTGCATATAATCATACTTGTCCTTCATCTCCTTATAATGGAGGAAGGCCGAGTATTCCGCTTCCGGCATCCCGATCGTATCGAGCAGGTGACTGTAAGCGGCGATATGCACCGTCTCCATGGCGGAGAAGGCGGCCAGCATCATACACACCTCGGTGGGCGTGAAGACGCGGCTGTAATGGCGCATATAGCAGTTATTCACCTCGACATCCGCCTGGGTGAAGAAGCGGAAAATCTGGGTGACGAGGTTCTGTTCCGCCGTCGTCAGATTGTTGCGCCAATCCTTCACATCATCGGCCAGCGGCACTTCCTCCGGCAGCCAATGCAGGCGCTGCTGGGTCAGCCAGGCCTCATAGGCCCAGGGATAACGGAAGGGCTTGTAGACCGGATTGGGTGTCAACAAGGGAGAAGCCATGGCGGACGACACTATATTTTGTGGTGATGGCGCCAACCTAACACAATAGCCGGATCAGGGAAGCGCCTTCGATGCGGATTGATGTAGAGAAAAGGGGGCATCCCGGCAAGGGGGCCGGCAAAGGGCCAGGAATGCCCGGATTTCCTTACTCTTCTCGCCAGGCCCGCATCGGGCCATCGGCGAAGGCCAGGAACTCCTCGCGGGAGACAACGCCATCGCCGTTGCGGTCCATCTGCCCATGGCGGATGGCCATTTGCGCCAGGAATTCCGCCAATGTCACCCGGAAATCGGCATTGGCATCGGCCGACATCACCGGATCGATACCCATGCGATATTGCGGTCGGCCCTGCGAATCACGGCTGGCCGTGTCCGCCTCATCCGCGGTCAGATTAAGACGGCCGGGACGGATGCGCCCGCCGCCCTGCACCGGGGTGGCGCGATAGGGGGAGTTGACGCGATAGGCCGTCATCTCCGCCGAGGTGACGAAGCCATCGCCATTCTGATCATAGAGTTTAAAGGCGCGTTCGGCATCGGCGCGCATCTCCGCCGCATCCAGCCGGCCATCATGGTTGGCGTCGGCCCGGTCGAACCAGCCCAGCATCGCGGCGCGATAGGCATCGGCATCCATGGTGGGGGCGGCCAGCAGCTCACCGGCCGGGCTGACCGCCGCATAGCGGATGTTGGGCAGCTTGTCCCTGCCGCCACCGCAGCCCGCCAGGGAAAGCGCCAGGGGGAGCAACAGCAAAGCCCGTGATAAGACACCAGCCACAAGAAACCCCCGCCTTTACACCAGAACCGGGCCGCCACAGCGGCCACACCGCGATCAAAGGCTTAACCGATGACAGGCAAAGCCGAAAGCGCAAAGGCCCTTCCGGTCCGGTTCGGGTCACATACCCCCGGAAGGCCGGCGGTGACCACCGCCACCACCGCCCCCGCCACCGCGCCCACGGCTGGGCTTTTCACCATAGGCCTGGGCGGCCCAGTCCTGCAGCTCTGCCAGGGTGACGCGGCCATCGTGATCGCTATCCATGGTGGCCAGCCGTTCCAGCGCCTTATGGGTCAATTCCTCCAGCGTGACGCGGAAATCCAGGTTGGTGTCGGCCGCCATGACGACATCGCCGCCGCCGACACCCCCACCGCCACCGGCCGGCGCGGGCAGGTCCGCGGGCGGCCCCTGCCGGCGCGGCAGGCTTTTCCCCTCCCCCTCATCGGGCCGGGGCGGCCGCAGGGCCGCCAGCCTTGCCTGGCGATATTCTGCCAGTTCGCGGGTATTGACGGCATGGTCGCCATCCTTGTCCATGGCCTGGAAGAAGCGGGCCGTGTCCGCCTGCATCTCCGCCCGCGACAGCACCCCATCCTTGTCCAGATCGGCCGCCTGGAACCATTGGGTGACAGCGGCGACATAGGCCGCCTCATCATGGGCGGGCAGGCCCAGCGGCTCCCCCGCCGGGCTGACCGCGACCCGGCCGCCCCGCATCCCGGCAAACCCGCCACCATGGCCGGAGGGGGCATCGGGACGCGATGAACAACCGGCCAGCACCAGAAGAAGCGCCAGCGCCGAACAGGTAAACCAGAGATGCCGCATCGTTCCATTCCATGGCTATGCCCCCGCCTTACACGGGGCGAGGGCATGGGCCTGTCGGGCCTGCGGCTGGATCAGGCGGCGCGGACGCCATCAATGAAGCGGCTGATCCCCTGGCGCATATCGACCGTCTTATGTGCCAGCTCCCCGGCGGAGGCCAGAACTTGCCCCGCCGCCGATGCCGTGGTGCCCGCCGCTTCCCGCACCTGATGGATGGTGGCGGAGACTTCCTGCGTGCCGCGCGCAGCTTCCGAGGCATTGCGGCCGATTTCCGCCGTGGCGGCGGCCTGCTGTTCGGCCGCACTGGCCACACTGGCCGCGACCCGGTTCAGGCGATCCACCACCCCGGCCACATGGCCGATCTTGTCGGCCGCCGCCTTGATGGAGGCGCGCATCGCCTCCACCTGGGTGCGGATATCGTCGGTGGCGCGGGCAGTCTGGTTGGCCAGTTGCTTGACCTCGCTGGCCACCACGGCAAAGCCCTTGCCGGCCTCCCCTGCCCGCGCCGCCTCGATGGTGGCATTCAGGGCCAGCAGGTTGGTCTGGCCGGCCACATCCTGGATCATGGCGACAACATCGCCAATGCGTTCCCCGGCCGCTTCCAGCGCTTCCACCTGTTCGCGGCTGCTGCCGGCTTCGCGGGCGGCCTCATCGGCGATGGTGCGGGCATCATGCATCTGACGGGTGACTTCCTGCACCGTCGCGGCCAGTTCCTCTGTTGCCGCCGCCATGGTTTCCACATTCGCGGTTGCCTGCTCCGACGCAGACGCCACAGCGCTGGACTGCTGCTCCGTCTGCTCCGCCGTGCTGGACATGGAATTGGCCGTGGCTTCCAGTTCAGTGGTGGCGGACGAAATCACCTCCAGCACATTGCCCATCGTGCTCTCGAATTCCTGCACCAGATCCTGAATGCGGGTGGCGCGGGCCAGGCGCTGCTGCTGCTCGGCTTCCTGCTGTTCCTGCAATTTCAGGCGCTGGACCGCGTTTTCCTGGAACACCAGCATGGCGTCAGCCATATCGCCGATCTCATCCCGGCGGCCCTTGCCAACGATCGTGAGGTTCAACTCCCCATTGGCCAGACGGCGCAGGCAGTCCAAGGCCGCCGTCAGCGGCTTCACCACACCGAAATTGGAGATAGCCCAGGCACCGCCGGCCCCCACGGCAACGCCGAAACCAGCCACCAACATCAGTATCCAGCCGACACGATCACCGGTTTCGGTGGCCTTGTCAGCGATCAAGTCTGCTTTATTGTTGGTGTAATTGGCAAAATCCGTCATGCCCTCGCGCAGCTTGTCGGCCACCACACGGCTGGAAAGCACCTCGCTATAAATAATCTTTTGCGCATCGCTCATCGTCACCGCACCGACGCTTTTGGTACGGGTAATCGTGCTTTGCAGTTCATTCTCATAACGATCATAATTCTGGCGAATATTGGCCAGCATCGCCGCCTGCTTGTCGTCGATCAGTTTTTCCAGCTGGCTGAAATTGTCACGGGCCTGCTTTTTGATTTCAATGACGCTCTTTTCAATATCCGCCACCTCTGCCGGATTGGCGGCCAGGGCATATTCCGCCCGGTTCATCATCACCACATAACGGTTTACCTGCGCCGCCAAGCGTTGGGCACGCGCCGCCTTGTTGGATTCCTGGGCCATATCTTCCATCTGGCCCGTGCCATTCATGCCCACCCCGGCGATGATCATAGAGACAAGGCAAAGAAAGCCCACCACTGCAAATATTTTGGTGGCGATCTTAAAATTCGAAAGCACGATAGTTCCCCCAACTGCGGATATTTGCGGGGAACTTAAATTTTACAAAATGGAAAAGCGAATCAAAATTAAGCAGGGACGCCTTAACACATCTTAACATTAAATCGTATACTTAAAATCTGGTAAAAACTAAGAATTATTGCTTTATACTTAGTGGAAACCCCCCGAATAATAAACCGGAATATTATGATACATTTGGAAACCCAATTTAAAATTGCCGTGTAACATATAAATATAGTAAAAATAATAATGTGAGCAAAATTTAGGCAAAAGCGGATACACCTTGGAACATACTGGCTCTTTTTTCTTAGCGAAGACTAACATCATCATAAGAAGGTATGCATCCTTTTGCTGACCCTCTTGGCGCCAAACAAAAACCCCGCCGCTGTTCAGACAGCGGCGGGGCACGACTTTAATCAGATGTGAATTTTTTGAATGGCTCACTGGCAGGCGAGGCATTCCTCGTACTTGTTCGTTTCCACAGGGGCCACAGGCGCCGGCTTGTCGGTGCCAATGGTCTTGGTGACATTGCTTTCCGCACGCTGCACCGACAGGGAGCGCAGGTAGTAGAGGCTCTTCACGCCCTTCTTCCAGGCCAGCATATGGATCTGATGCAGGTCGCGCTTATGCACGTCCGCCGGCAGGAAGACGTTCAGCGACTGGCTCTGGCAAACATAGGGCGTGCGGTCGGCGGCATGTTCGATCAGCCAGCGCTGGTCCAGCTCGAACGCCGTCTTGAACACATCCTTCTCCTCCTGGGTCAGGAAATCCAGATGCTGGACGGAACCGCCATTCAGGGTGATGTCGGACCAGGTATCTTCATCATTGCGGCCCTTCTGCTCCAGCAGCTTTTCCAGGTACGGGTTGCGCACCGAATGGCTGCCCGACAGGGTCTTGTGGGTGAAGGCATTGGCGGCGTTCGGCTCAATCCCCGGCGAAGCACCGCCGGTGATGATGGAGATGGATGCCGTCGGCGCAATGGCGATCTTGTTGGAGAAGCGCTCCATGATGCCATATTCGGCGGCATCCGGGCACGGCCCCCGCTCATGCGCCAGCTTCACCGAAGCGGCATCAGCCTGGCGCTTGATCAGGGCGAACATGCGCTTGTTCCACACCTTGGCCATCACCCCTTCCAGCGGGATCATCTGGCTTTGCAGGAAGCTGTGGAAGCCCATGACGCCCAGGCCAACCGACCGTTCGCGCATGGCGGAATATTTGGCGCGCTCCATGTCCGACGGGGCCTTCTGGATGAAGTCCGTCATGACATTATCCAGGAAGCGCAGCGTATCCTCGATAAAGGTCGGGTGATCCTGCCATTCCAGGAAATATTCCAGGTTCAGGGAGGAGAGACAGCAGACGGCGGTGCGCTGCTTGCCCCAGGGGTCCAGACCCGTCGGCAGCGTGATTTCGCTGCACAGGTTGGACATCTTCACATTCAGCCCGGCCAGCTTGTGATGCTGCGGGATGGCGCGGTTCACATGGTCGATGAACAGCAGGTAGGGTTCACCCGTTTCCACCCGCGCCGTCAGGATGCGGATCCACAGGTCGCGCGCCTTCACCCGGCGCAGGATGCGGCCATCCTTCGGGCTGGTCAGGCCCCATTCCTCGTCATTCTCCACCGCGCGCATGAAGGCGTCGGTGATGGAGATGCCATGATGCAGGTTCAGCGCCTTGCGGTTGGGATCGCCGCCGGTGGGGCGGCGCATCTCGATGAATTCCTCCACCTCCGGATGGGTGATCGGCAGATAGCAGGCGGCCGAACCCCGGCGGAGCGAACCCTGGGAAATGGCCAGCGTCAGGCTGTCCATCACCCGGATGAAGGGGATGACGCCGCTGGTCTTGCCGCTATCCTTCACCTGCTCCCCGATGGAGCGCAGATTGCCCCAATAGGAGCCGATACCGCCACCCTTGGCCGCCAGCCAGACATTCTCGTTCCACAGGCCGACAATGCCTTCCAGGCTGTCGCTGGCCTCGTTCAGGAAGCAGGAAATGGGCAGACCACGGCTGGTGCCGCCATTGGACAGCACCGGCGTGGCCGGCATGAACCAGAGGCGGGAGATATAGTCATACAGGCGCTGGGCGTGGCTCTGATCATCCGCGTAATAGCTGGCGACGCGGGCAAACAGATCCTGATAGGATTCGCCCGGCATCAGATAGCGGTCGTTCAGCGTGGCCTTGCCGAAGGCAGTCAACAGCTCATCGCGGGAGCGATCAACGACCACGGCGGGATGTTTCACCATCTGCACCTGACCGAACACATCGCCACCCTGCGGAACCCATTCATTCACTTCGCCGTCGCGCATGACCTATACCCCGTTTTCCCCAGTGCAGACGCTGTGGATAACTTGCAGTGGACACAATATCTTGTTTGCTGAGAGGCCGGATCGTACCAAATCCCGTCCCCACCACAAGCGCTTTTTGCCGGTCTACGCCGCAAGAATAGGGTTGACTGGCGGTGTTGCAGGGCTTTTGGCCGATGCGGTCCGGCCATGCGTTACTGCGCCCTTGACCCGGAGGGGTCGCTTGCCGCAGCCGCGCCAATGGGCGTATCAACAGGTTCATACCCAACGGGTCCATCTGGCAGGGGACGGTGATGTTCATCGAATGCTCCAACCTGATTTCCGGTAATGTTCCAGCGCTGCATTACGGTGTGGCGGTGGCCGATCTGGATGGCGATGGGCATGACGAGATTATGGTGGCCGGCTATGGCGGCCCGAATCGTCTGCTGAAATGGGATGGCCATCGGCTGGTCGACATCACCGACCCGCTGATCGCCGACGCCGGGCGGCGCGCCGTGGGGCTGGCCTGCGGCGACCTGGATGGCGATGGGCGGGAGGAGCTGTATATCCTCAACAATGACGGCCATTCCGGGCCCAAACAGGTCAGCGATCGGCTGTTTGCCTGTTTCGGCCAGCGCTGGATCGACCTGTTCGCCCTGTCGGAGAATTTTGCCGCCGCCAACCGTTTCGCCGGGCGCAGTGTCGGCGTGATCGACCGCAGCGGCAACGGCCGCTACGGCTTTATCGTCGCCAACCATGGCGGGCCGCTGCGGCTTTATGAAATGGGCACGCGGGGACGGGTGCAGGATGTGGCCGATGATTGCGGGTTGGATGGGCCGGGGGCTGGCCGGTCCCTGCTGGCGGCCCCGCTGCTGGGCGGCCGGCCGGATATTTTCATCGGCATGGAAGCGGGCTCCAACCTGCTGTTCCGCAATGATGGCAGCGGGCATTTCCTGGAGATGGCGGAGGCCCTGGGGCTGGCCGATCCGGCCCAGGCCGCGCGGGGCGTGGCCCTGCTGGATGGGGAGGATGGGCGGTTCGATCTGGTGCTGGCCAATTGGGAAGGCCGCCACCGGCTGTACCAGCAGGGCGGCGGCGGTGGATTCGCTGATGTCGCCCCGCCGGAGATGGCGCAGACATCGCGCACCCGTACCGTCATCGTCGCTGATTTCGATAATGACGGGTACGAGGAGATTTTCTTCAATAATCTGGGCCAGCCCAACCGGCTGTTCGGCTGGCGGGATCAGCGCTGGGTGCTGCTGGATGCCGGCGACGCCACCCTGCCCCACGGCCTGGGCACCGGGGCCGCCGTTGCCGATCTGGATGGCGACGGCCAGTTGGAATTGCTGGTGGCGCATGGCGAACAGGCGGCCCAGCCACTGTCCCTGTTCATCGCGGAGCCGCGCGGCCATCATTGGCTGCGGGTGCGGCCGCTGACCAAGGCCGGTGCACCGGCCCGGGGGGCGCTGGTGCGGCTGTGGGCCGGCGGGCGGCAGCAGATGCGCGCCATCTGCGCCGGTTCAGGCTATCTCTGCCAGATGGAACCGGTGGCCCATTTCGGGCTGGGGGCCACCCATCAGGTGGATCAGCTGGAAATCATCTGGCCGGACGGGGCCAGCCTGCGACTGGACCGGCAGCAAAGCTGCCAGACGCTGACCATCCGTCATCCGTGAAGCATGGTCATTGAATGACCCTGGTTTTTAGCGGTCGCCGGCCTCCAAGGGTCATGTCCCATGACCCTTGGTGTCATTCCGCCTCATCATCCGTGCGCACAGGGCGGGGCTTGATATAGGGACCGATGGCCACACCATAGATGCGGGCCCAGAGCAGGGCAGAGGCGGCCACCACCAACGGCTGGGTCAGCGACATCACCAGATTGGTGACCAGCAGCAGCAACACATTGCCGCTGGCCAGCGAACCGAACACCAGCAGCACGGAAGGGATCTGCAGCGGCACACTGACCAGCAGCAGGGCCAGACAGGCCGGCAGACCGCCCAGCCGCGCGGTGGCCTTCCAGCTGCCGCCCAGCGCCATCGGCTGATCCTGCACCACGGCGCCGATGCCGGGCGCCAGCCGCGCCACCGGCCACAACATCATCAGCAGGCAGACCAGAATCGCCAGCAGATGGAACCAGTCCGGCAGCATGGCGGCCAGGGCGGGCGCGTCCACCGCCGGCCCGCCCTTGGGCAAGCCGCCGACCAGCCCGGTCAGCAAGGCCATGACCAGGGAAGCGGGAATGATCGCCGCCAGCAGGGAGCCCAGAATCAAGGCCAGCACAATGCCGCCGGTGCGCCAGACACGCCCATCAAACGGCATGTCCCAGAACTGCACCTGATCTTCCCCCAGCAGCAGAAAGCGCGCCCAGCGCACCGTCCACACCCCCACGCTCCAGATCGTACCCAGCAGCGACAGCAGAAGAAGAAGATTGCCGGTACTGCCCTGCAGCCCCGTCATCTGGGCCACACCCAGCACGGTCAGCACCAGGGCCGGCGCCCCGGCAAAGCGGATGACGCGGCCGGGATCGGCCAGCAACAGCAGGTAGACCGCCAGCGATTCACGCCAGGCAACGCGGAAATCCATCTTTTCCCCATTCCATCAGGCCGCCCTTCGGCGTCGGGCGCCAACGGTCTATCACATGGGAAGCCTGCTGCGCGACCACCATGGCAATGCAACAGAATCTGTCGCATTGCGACCGGGGTGGGAAAGTGATGGCAACGGGTTTAGGATGATTGCCCTTCTTTGCCAGCCTGGAAACCCGCCCGCACCATGACAGAGAATGCCCCCTCCCTTGCCCTGACGGTGGAAAGCACCGCCTTCCCCATCCGGGGCAGTTTCCGCATTGCCCGTGGTGCCAAGACCGAGGCGCTGGTGGTGACGGCCACGTTGACGGCCGATGATGGCAGCATCGGCCGGGGGGAATGTGTGCCCTATGCCCGCTATGGCGAAAGCGTGGAAGGGGTGATGGCGGCGATCCAGGGGTTGGCCCCCGCCCTGGCGTCCGGGCGGCTGGACCGGGGCACGCTGCAACAGGCGCTGCCAGCAGGGGCCGCCCGCAATGCGCTGGATTGCGCGCTGTGGGATCTGGCTGCCAAGCGCACCGGCCAGCCAGCTTGGCGGCTGGCCGGGCTGGCGGAGCCGCTGCCGGTGACCACCGCCTTCACCCTGTCCATCGACACGCCGGAGGCCATGGCGGAAGCGGCCCGCGCGCTGGCGGGCACAAGGCCGCTGCTGAAACTGAAACTGGCCGGCGATGGGGCCGATCTGGCCCGCGTTGGCGCCGTGCGAGCCGCCGCCCCGGCTGCCCGGCTGATCGTGGATGCCAATGAAGGCTGGAGCCTGGACGATCTGGCCCACCTGCCCCGTCAGTTCGCCGATCTGGGGGTGGAGATGATTGAACAGCCCCTGCCCGCCGGCCAGGATGCCGCCCTGGCCGATATCGACCGACCGCTGTTGATCGGTGCAGACGAAAGCGCGCATGGGCTGGAGGGGCTGGAGGAACTGGCCCGCCGCTATGATGTGATCAATATCAAGCTGGACAAGACCGGCGGGCTGACCGAAGCGCTGATGCTGAAGGCGCGGGCGGAGGTGCTGGGCCTGCGCACCATGATCGGCTGCATGGTGGCGACATCCTTGTCCATGGCCCCTGCCCTGCTGCTGGCCCAGGGGGCCGATTATGTCGATCTGGACGGGCCGCTGCTGCTGGCCCGCGACCGGGAACCCGGCCTGCGCTACGAGGGGGCCCTGGCCTATCCGCCCATCAGTGCCGTCTGGGGTTGAGGTGCCACCGAAGGACATAATCCTTTTGGTGGGCGCGGGGCGTGCGCTTGGTGGCTTACCGGGGCGTCATTGTATGGCATGATCGGCATTCACGGCAGAGAACAGATACAGAAACCTTGATGAACACCGCCCGCGGCGCCCACTCCCTGCCCTCGCATGACATGCAGGTCATGCTGGCCCAGCACACTTTGTTTGCCCGCGGCCATGCCGGCAAGCGGCTGGAGATGCGTCTGCAGAACCTTTCCGGGATGCGGCTGCATAATTTCGACCTGTCACAATGCCTGCTGCTGGCCTGCAACCTGTCCCATACCGATCTGGAAGGCTGCCATTTCCAGGCCGCCAACCTGTCCAACAGCCTGTTCATCGGCGCCAATCTGCGCCATTGCGATTTCACCCGCGCCGACCTGCGCGGTACCCGATTCTATAAATCGGACCTGCAGCAGGCCAATATGACCGGCAGCGACATGCGCATCGGTTCCATCACCCTGAACAGCGGGGGGGTGCCAACGCAGCGGGAATTCACCACCGACCTTTCCTATTGCAACATGGAAGAGGCGACGCTGCGCGATGCGGTACTGCACAAGGTGCGACTGCGCGGCGTCAATATGCGCAATGCCGATCTGGCCGGCGCCGATCTCTCGGGCGCTGATCTGCAGGGCGTGGTGCTGCTGGGCACCACGATGGACCGGGCAATCTTCACCGGGGCCAATATCAAGAATGCCGTCTTCACGGTGAATGATGAAACCCGGCGCCTGTTCTCCGGCAACCCCGCCTTTGAAGAACATCTGTCCAACCTGCGGGAGACCGACCGCGCTGTCGCCTCGCATGAGGAATGGGTGAATTCCGGCGGGCGTGCGGGCCAGCGGGCGGATTTCGCCGGCAAGGCCCTGCGCGGGGTTGATCTGCGCGGCCGGGAACTGTCAGCCGTCTCCTTCCGGGGCGCGGACCTGACGGGCGCCAAGCTGGCCCATGCACGGCTGGCCGCTGCCGATTTCAACGGGGCCACCCTGGCCTATGCCGAACTGGCCAGCGCCGATCTGCGCGGGGCCAGCCTGGAAAATGCCCGCCTGCTGCACACAAACGTGGATGCGGCCGATTTCGGCGATCTGGATTTGCGCGGCGGCGGCAAGCTGGCCACCCGCTTTGCCGGGGCCAGCGTGGAATGGACCAGCTTCAGCCTGTGCAACATCACGCCGGAACAGATGGCCGGTGCCGTGCTGCGGGAATGCAGCTTCGCCGAGATCGATGCCTGACCACAGGTGAATGATGGGCCATCGAAATCTATTAATAAGTTAATTATTTGTATTTTTAAAAAAAGGCGGCAGGATAGCGTCAACCAGTCGCCGCACACATAGGCATTCAGTTTGCGCGCTGGCTTTTATGCTCTGCTGACTGACTGACCCTTACCATGACCGACCTTTCCGGCTCATCCACCCGTTCCAAGCAAGATCTGACCTTGCTCCTGGCCCAGCATTCGCTTTTCCTGAAAAGGCGCAGCGGCAAGCGGCTGGAATTGCGGCTGGCCAATCTGGAACGCACCAAGCTGCGTGGTTTTGATCTCTCCCAGAGTATCCTGCTGGCCTGCAACCTGTCGCAATGTGATATGGAAGGGTGCGGTTTTCGGGAGGCTGATCTTTCCAACAGCCTGTTCATCGGCGCCAATCTGAAACATTGCGACTTCACCCGCGCCAACCTGCGCGGGGCCCGGCTCTACAAGACCGATCTGGCCCAGGCCAAGCTGGATGGCAGCGACATGCGCATGGGCAACCTGACCATGCATCGCCGCAACAGCGAGGGGGAGCGCGACGTCATCAGCCGGGAATATGTCACCGACCTTTCCTTCTGCAATATGGAGGAAGCCTCCCTGGAGGATGCGGTGATGCGCAAGGTGAAGCTGCGCGGCGTCAACCTGCGCAATGCCAATCTGGCCAAGGCCGATTTCAGCGAGGCGGACCTGCAGGGCGTGGTGCTGCTGGGCGCCAACATGGATGGCGCCAATTTCTATAATGCCGATATCAAGGATGCCACCTTCACGGTCAATGACACGACGCGGCGCATGTTCCAGGGCCTGTCAGCCTTCACCGAGCATCTGAATAATCTGGCGGAGATTGACCGGTTGGTGGCCGCCCATGAAGAATGGGTGGACAGTGGCGGGCGCAGCGGCGCGCGGGCGGATTTCACCGGCCGCAAGATGAAGGGTGTTGATCTGCGCGGCCGCGAGCTATCGGCCATTTCCTTCCGCGGGGCCGACCTGTCGGGCGCCCTGCTTTCCCATGCCAAGCTGGCCGCCGCCGATTTCAACGGCGCCAACCTGCCCTATGCCGACCTGTCGAGCGCCGACCTGCGCGGTGCTGGCTTTGAGGGGGCGACGCTGCGCCATGCGCTGCTGGAGGCCGCCGATCTGGCACCGCTGGAACTGCGCGGCGGCGGCAGCCTGCCGCTGCGCCTGCGCGATGCCACGGTGGAATGGGTGGATTTCACCAAGACAGCGGTGCCCGACGGCCTGTTCAAGGGGGCCAGCGTGCGCAACTGCGTGCTGCCTGAGGGGATGGCGGAAGACTGACCGCCATCCCCTCAGCTTGTGTCATACCAATCCGCCGAGGGTTTTACCCTTGGCGGATTGGAGGCCGGCGACTGCCGGCCCGCCGCACGTGCGGCGTGAGCCAAGGGCGCGGATGCGCCCGCCCGGCGACTGAGGGAACGCGAAATCTCCCTGGATCGGTCACGATCAAGGGAGATTGGTATCACACCAGACGCAGCAGCCGTTCGATCAGCAGGTCGAAGAAACCATCGGCATCGGCCTGCATCATGTACTGCACATTGGCCGGGCGGCCGGTCTTCATATATTTGTCCACCACCGTCTGGCCGATGGTCAGCGGGCTGGCGGTTTCCACCGCCACATTGCACAGTTTGCCGGTGAACAGTTCCGGCTTCAGCAGCCAGGCGATGGTGCAGGGATCGTGCAGCGGGCCGCCATCGGTGCCGTATTTCGCCTCATCATAGCGACGATAGAAATCCAGCATCTCATACGTCACCTGCCCGATCGGGCCGGGAATGGCCTTCACCCGCGCCATCTGCCGCTGCGAGGTCAGCACCTGATGCGTCACATCCAGCGGGAACATCACGATGGGCGCGCCGCAGCGCAGGACGATATCGGCCGCGTGCGGATCAACAAAAATATTGAACTCCGCCACCGGGCTGCTGTTGCCGCCTTCGGTCTGCGCGCCGCCCATCAGCACGATCTGCTTGATGCGCGGCGCGATATCCGGCGCGCGGGTCAGTGCTGTGGCGATGTTCGTCAGCGGCCCCACGGGGCACAGGGTCACCGTGCCGGCGTCATGGCTGCGCAGCGTCTCAATAATGAAATCGACGGCATGCTGTTCCTGCAGGGGCATGGTGGGCATGGGCAGATGCGGGCCGTCCAGCCCGGTTTCCCCATGCACTTCCGGGGCGGTGTGCAGGTCCAGGAACAGCGGGCGGTCACAGCCAGCAAAGACCTTTACATCGGTGCGCCGCGCAAGCTCACAAATCTTGCGGGCATTCACCTCTGTCAGGTGCAGCGGCGCATTGCCGGCCACGGCGGTGATGCCCAGCACCTCAATCTCTTCCGGGGAGCCGAAGGCCAGCAGCATGGCCACGGCATCATCCTGGCCGGGATCGGTATCAATGATGATCTTTTCGCGCGCCATAATCCTTGGTCCTTCCAGCAGGAACGATACAGATGCCAGCCTTTACCCGGAAAGGGCTTGAGAGAAAAGCGCCAACCGGCTTTGATGGCCGCGGGTTATCCGGGGGGAGGCGACACTGTTCGCGCGTATTTTCAGCCATCTGGCCAATGGCGTGCTGCTCTATGCCATCTTCTATGCGCTGGTCTGGCTGTTGATGCTGAAGGCCGGGGCGGTGATGAGTGCGACCTGGGGCGATGGCGTGCCCGATCTGGTGGATGGGGCGCTGGTGCCCTTTTTGATGAGCACGCTGGCCGCCTTTCTGGCCCATGCCGGCCTGCGGCTGACGCTGAAACGGCTGCGCCTGCGCCTGTCGACCCCGGAATCCACCGCCAGTTCCGTCTTTCTCGGCGTGCTGACCCTGCTGGCCTTCACCGGGGTGATGGGCGAAATTTTCCAGACCCCCGATTCGGTCTGGTGGTCGCCGCTTTGCGTTATCGTTGGGGCATGGGTGGGGGCGGCCATCCGCCGCCGCCTGCCCCTTTGAATCCGGTTCACAGGTTCCAGGGATCATGAGCAAGGGCATCGCCATTTTTGATTTCGACGGCACGCTGGTTGCCGGCGACAGTCTGCTGCCCTTCCTGGAACGGGTGGTGGGCAAGCGCAAGGCGCGCTTTGCCATGGTGCGGTCGCTGCGCGCCGCCGTGCTGCGGGCCAGCCGGGGCAAGGGCGGGGATATCCGCACCCAGGTGAAGGCCGGCCTGCTGGCCCGCACCCTGAAGGGGGTGCCGGCCGACAAGGCAAAGGCCGCCGCCGACGATCTGGCTGGCTGGCTGCGCTGGCACCCACCCACGCTGGATGCCCTGCGCCGCCATGCCGACAAGGGCCACCGGGTGATTGTCGCCACCGGCGCATTGGCGCTTTACATGCCGCGCCTGCTGGCCGATCTGCCGGTGGATGGCTTGATGGCAACGGAAATGGAATGTGTGAATGGGGTGCTGACCGGCCATATGCAGGGCGGTAATTGTGTGCGCGATGAAAAGGCCCGCCGGGTGGCCGAACTGCTGGAAAGCGACGGCCCCTTCACCGCCACCTATGGCTATGGCAACCGCCCGTCCGACCTGCCCTTCCTGGCACTGATGCAGCACCCGACCATCGTGCCCACGGTGGGAAGGCGCGGAAAGCCGAAACCCGGAACCGACGATGCCGAATAGCCGCAGGCATCCCGCGACCGTTTCAGCCATGGAACTGTTATAAACCACGGCTTGCACCCGCCCATGGGCGGTTTATATGATAATCTGGAATCATTCCAAGGACGAAGCCTGACCGTGAGCCGCCGCAGCGCCCCCCTGTCCCGTCGCCATCTGCTGGCCCTTGCCGGTGCCGCCAGCCTGTTGCCGGCCTCAGCAAGGGCGGCGGCGGGCAAGCCCGGCCTGCTGGCCACCACGGGGCAAGTGGCGGAATTGCTGCGCGCCGTGGCCGGCGACACGGCGGAGATTTCCAGCCTGATGGGCGAAGGCATCGACCCGCATTCCTATAAGCTGACGCGCAGTGACACGGTGGCGATGATGCGCGCCGATGCCGTGTTCCCCAGCGGGCTGTTCCTGGAAGGCAAGATGACGGAGACGCTGGAAAAGCTGGCGGCGGGCGGCAAGCCCGTCCACCCGGCTGCCAGCGCGCTGCCCGCCAGCCTGCTGCTGCACCCGGAAGGGGCGGAGGGCCATCCCGATCCGCATGTCTGGATGGATGTGTCGCTGTGGAAGCGGGCGCTGGAAGGGGTGCGCGACAAGCTTTCCACCCTCTATCCCGCCCATGCCGACACCTATCGCAGCCGCACCGCCATTGCGGCGGCAGACTATGACCGGCTGCACGCCTATGCGCGCGATGCGCTGGCCACTGTGCCGGCTGAACGGCGGGTGCTGGTAACGGCGCATGATGCCTTCTCCTATCTCGGCCGCGCCTATGGGCTGACGGTGGTGGGCATCCAGGGCATCAGCACGGAATCAGAGGCCGGGCTGCAACGCATCGAATCCGTGGTGACCATGCTGGCATCGCGGAAAATCCCGGCGGTGTTCGTGGAAAGCAGCGTCTCGGACCGCAATGTCCAGGCCCTGGTGCAGGGCGCCGCCGCCAAGGGGCACAAGGTGGCCATTGGCGGCCAGCTTTATTCCGATGCCATGGGGGCTGCCGGCACCTATGAGGGCACCTATATCGGCATGATCGACCATAATGTCACGCTGATGGCCCAGGCCCTGGGCGGGTCGCCGCCGGCGGGCGGCTTCCAGGGCCGGCTGGCCTTGGCACAACCGGGACGGTGATGGCCATGCTGCAACGGCTGCGCACCCGCAATTTCATCCCCCCCGCCGATGCTGGCGTCAGCCCGCTGTCGGTCACCGGGCTTTCCGTCGCCTATCATCGGCAACTGGCCTTGCGGGATGTCAGTTGGGCGGCGCCGACCGGCGGGCTGGTGGCCGTGGTTGGCCCCAACGGGGCCGGCAAATCCACCTTTCTGAAGGCCGTCCTGGGGCTGGTGCCCGCCTTGGCCGGGACGGTGGAGGTCTATGGCCGCCCGCTGGCACAACAACGCGGGCTGATCGGCTATGTGCCGCAGCGGGAAAGCGTGGATTGGGATTTCCCCGTCAATGCGCTGGATGTGGTGACGATGGGCCGCTACGGCATGATCGGCTGGGGCCGGCGCATAACCGGTGCGCATAAGCGCGCCGGGATGGAGGCGCTGGACCGGGTGGGCATGGCCGATTATGCCCGCCGCCAGATCGGGCAGCTTTCCGGCGGCCAGCAGCAGCGCGTGTTCCTGGCCCGCGCCCTGGCCCAGGAAGCGCGGCTTTATTTCATGGATGAACCGCTGGCCGGCGTGGATGCCGCCACCGAGCAGACCATCCTGGCCGTGCTGCGGGAGCTGGAGGCGGAAGGGCGCACGGTCATCTGTGTGCATCATGATCTGCAGACGGTGGCCGCCACCTTTGACCATGTGCTGATGCTGAACCGCACCCTGGTGGCCGCCGGGCCGGTGGCCAGCATGCTGACGGATGCCAACCTGCGTCTGGCCTATGGTCAGCGGGCCTCCGGCCTGTCGCTGCTGTCATGATGGAAGCGCTGCCCTTCGCCGGCATGGGCCATAATACCGCCATGGTGCTGGCAGGCACCACGGCTTTGGGCATCGCCGCCGGCACGGTGGGCTGTTTCATGGTGCTGCGCCGCCGCGCCCTGGTCAGCGATGCCTTGAGCCACGCCACCCTGCCCGGCATCGTCATCGCCTTTCTGGTCGGGCTGGCGCTGGGGGTGGAGGGGCGATCGCTGCCCCTGCTGCTGCTGGGGGCCGCACTCAGCGGCGCGCTGGCCGTGGCCTGCATCCAGGCCATCACCCGCTGGACCCGCCTGCCCGAAGATGCCGCCATCGGGGCGGTGCTGTCCTGTTTCTTCGGGCTGGGGGTGGTGCTGCTGTCGGTGGTGCAGGCCCTGCCGGCCGCCAATGCGGCGGGGCTGAAGGGCTTCATCTTCGGCCAGACCGCCGCCATGCGCAGCGGGGAGGCCGCCACCCTGGCCGTGCTGGCGCTGGCGGCCCTGGCCGGTGTTGCCCTGTTTTTCAAGGAATTGCGCCTGCTGGCCTTTGATGAAGGCTTTGCCCGCGCCGCCGGCTGGCCAACCAGCCGCTTTGATCTGGGCCTGATGGCACTGGTCACACTGGTGACGGTGGCCGGCTTGCAGACGGTGGGGCTGGTGCTGATCATCGCCCTGTTGATCACGCCTGCCGCCGCCGCCCGGTTCTGGACCGACCGGCTGGGCATCATGCTGCTGGTGGCCGGCTTGATCGGTGGCCTGTCGGGCGGCATCGGCGCCCTGCTCTCCGCCCGGTTCCAGAACTTGCCGGCCGGCGCCATCATCGTGCTGGTCGCCTCCTGCTTCTTCATGGCCAGCCTGTTTTTCGCACCGGCGCGCGGGTTGCTGGCCCGCACGCTGCGCCGCGCCCGGCTGCGCGCCTCCCTGGGGGCGGCGCCATGACCCTGCCGGATACACAAACCTTTCTGTCGGTTGACCTGCCGGCCATGCTGGCGGCCCTGTTCGCCTGTCTTTCCTGTGCGCTGGTGGGTAATTTCCTGGTGCTGCGGCGGCAAAGCCTGATGGGCGATGCCATCAGCCATGCCGTGCTGCCCGGCATCGTCGCCGGCTTTCTGGTGGCTGGCACGCGCGACACGCTGCCCATGCTGACCGGCGCCCTGGTGGCCGCCGTCACCGCCGGCCTGTTGATTGAGCTGGTGCGCCGCCTGGGCAAGGTGGAGGCGGGGGCCGCCATGGGCGTGGTCTTCACCAGCCTGTTCGCGCTGGGCGTCATCCTGATCGAACAGGGGCCGGCGCGGCAGGTCGATCTGGATGCCGATTGCGTGCTGTATGGCCAGTTGGAAGGCATCCTCTGGTTCGGGCCTGCCGGCTGGTCCAGCCTGCTGGACCCCGGCACCTGGGCCAGCCTGCCGCGACAGGTGGTGCAGCTTGCCGCCGTCTTTGCCTTCTGTCTCGCCATCGTGCTGATTTTCCTGAAGGAACTGACGCTAGTCAGTTTTGACCCGGCGCTGGCCGACACGCTGGGCCTGCGCTCCGCCCTGGTGCAGCATGGCATCGTGGCGCTGGCGGCCCTGTGTGCCATTGCGGCGTTTGAGGCGGTGGGGTCCATCCTGGTGATCGCCATGCTGATCTGCCCGGCCGCCACCGCGCGCCTGTTGTGCGACCGGATGCCGGCGCAGATCGCCCTGTCCCTGCTGGCGGGGGCTATGGCCGCCATTGGCGGCTATGCGCTGGGGGCTTTCGGGCCGGCTTTGGTCGGGTTTGACCATTCGGTGGGGGCGGCGGGCAGCATTGCCACGCTTTCCGGCCTGATCCTGGCCGTCGCCATCCTGTTCGCCCCGCGCTATGGCGTGCTGGCCCGCCGCCGGCTGGCGCAGGTGAAACAACCGCTGGCCGTGGGTTAACCCCTGTCCGCATCAGCTTAGGAGCGACCCGATGCGCGATCAGGATCAGAAGCTGGCCGATCACGCCGCCGCCTTGGGCCACGCCCTGGCGGGTGGCGTGGAAGAGCCGCTTTACGACGCCGCTCTGTGGCGGCAATGCGAGCAACTGCTGGAACAGATGCGGGAAGCGCTGGCCGCAGGGGCCGACCCGGCCCCGGTGACCCGGATGCTGGCAGCCCTGCCCGCGCCGGAGAATCGCCGGGCGCAGACCCTGGCCCTGCTGCTGCGCGCCAACCTGTTGCAGGACGGGGCCGCCACCACGCAAGCGCTGGACGGCGCCGCCGCCGATCTGGCCAGCGCCACACCATCGCACAGCCTGGCCCAGGCGGATTATCTGTTGCGCGCGGTGGTTTTCGGCTGCTGGTCCAACCGGCTGCCCGTGGCCGACCCCCCGGCGCATGACATGGCCCTGCGGCGGCTCTGGCAGGCGATCATGGCCCGTTACCGGGCGGAAACCCCTGTGCCGCCGCCCCTGCCCCGTGCCGAACGGGAACGCGATCTGGTGCTGGTCATCACCGGTCAGTTCATGCAGGGGATGCACCAACCCTCCCTGGATATCATCGATTTCCTGTCAACGCTGGTGCTGCGCCTGGGCCGGCGCGTCGTGCTGATCAACACGGCGGACGGACCGGTCAGCGCCAAATTGCCGTTCCTGGGCGGCATGGTGGGCATGGCCGACGATGCATTGCAGGGGCTAGACAGTCTGTCAGTGAACCGGCTGCCCGTGCCGTTCCGCCATCTGCCCCCCGGTTTCACCAGCCCCGCCCTGGCCGCCTCCACCCTGGCCCATATCCGTGACTTGCGACCGGACATGGTGATGGCTTTCGGCACCATGAACCCGGTGGCCGATCTCTGCCGCGATCTGCTGGATGTCGTCGCCATCCCGTTCGGCAGTTACATGCCCCTGGCCGAGCCGGGCTTTCTGGCCCTGCCCCGGCCCCTGACGCCGGCCGACGGACCGGCATTGGCCATGGGTGGGCTGACGCCGGAGCGGGTGATTCCCATCCAGTACAGCTATGCCCCACCGCCCGCGCAGCAGACGCGCAGCCGGGCCGATCTGGGCGTGCCGGCGGATGCCATCCTCACCCTGGTCATCGGCCTGCGGCTGGCACAGGAGGTGACACCCGCCTTTGCCGACGCCCTGGATCAGGCCATCCGGCAGGAACCGCGCCTGTTCTTCCTGTTTGTCGGTCCGCTGGCGGACGATGATTGGGCGGCGCGCTTGCCATCCCTGGCGGCACGGTCGCGCCGGCATGGCTATGATGAGGATGTGATGTCCATCCTGCCGCTTGCCGATCTCTATCTCAATCCGCCGCGCCTGGGCGGGGGCAGTTCGGCGGCCTTTGCGCTATCCTGCGCCGTGCCGGCCTATGGCCTGCCCATCGGCGATGTGGCCACGGTGATCGGCCCGGATTTCCATCTGTCCGATTACAGCGACTTCGCCCCCCTGGCCCGCCGCTGGGCCGATGACCCGGCATGGCGGGCGGGGCAGCGGCTGAAAGCCAAGGCCCGATTCAACGACATCTCATCCAGGGAGACCATGTTGCGGTCGATTCTGGATGGGGTGAAGGCACGGCGGCAGCCGTAAAACTCACCCCCGCCGCCGGCGCTGCCGGCGCCGCCATTTCCGCTCCCCCCAGATGATCAGGCGGGAAACCGGCCTTTGCAAAGGCGGGATTTCAAATGCCAGCAGGGCAATCCCCAGCGGCAGCATCCAAAGGCCCAGCACCGGCAGAAACCACAGGCAGCCGCCAGCAATCAGCAGCAGCGCCATGGGGATGCGCAGCCAGCGCCCACCCGGACGGCGCAGCCACGCCAAGGGACGGGCGACCCAGCCGGGCAAATCCCGCTCAACCCTTGAAAAGCAGCGGTCCAGCCTTTCCTGTTCGGTATTCTGCGGCACGCTCTCTCCTGTCGCGGCCCAATCATCCCAACCCCGGAATGATATTGTCGCGCAGGATCGCCAGACCAAGGCCCGGACCGTTCCATGATACCAACGGGCCGGGACCATACCCCTTGAGAGAGAGCCGCGACGCCCCTTTCACATCAATCCGCCGGTGATGGTGGCCGCACCGGCAGCGACATCATCTCGGTAAAGAAATCAAATTTCTGCTGATCGGGCCAGGGTGCTGTCTTTACCGTCTGACCGAACTCCAGCAATTTCGGCCGCTTGGGCGTGAACCGGGGCCAGGTCAGTTCGCTGGTGTCCGGATTTCCCGTCCGGGCAAAGGCCACCAGGGACCGGGTCATCGTTTTGCTGATCGCATAATCCGCCAGCCCCCAGTTGCGCGTCGGACGGAAGCGATTGAAACTGTCCAGCGTTCCCAACCAGAAGGGCACTTCCGATGTGTGGTAAGCCCCGGCGGTGGCGGGATTGAGATCGGAGAATGTGGCGTTCGGCGCATAGCTATGCGGCCGTGAAAATTGATAGGAGAAAACCGGGGCCCGCCCATTGGCCTGTTGCAGGTTGGCCCAGGTCAACATGCTGATCGCCATCGTGGCATCCCGATCAGCCGCGCGGGCCTGAGCCTGCGCGTCAGCATCCGTTTGCGCGGGATAGAGCTTCAGGAACCGCTCTGTATTGGCCCCGAAACGGGCCTTGGCCTTGGCCTGAAAATCCGCCAGGCCGCTGACCGGCCCCAGGCCGCCAAAGGATTCATCATGGGTGAAACCCACCAGCAGCGGCACATCGGCCTGTTCCTTGCGCGCAAAGCTCTCCGGAATCGGCACGGGCAGGACATAGCCATCGATCGTCGGGCCGGTGGTGGGCCCGTTGGGCACACGCGGCACCACCAGCCTGTCTGCCGGCAGAGCCCTTAAATGCTTCAGATCCTGGGCCTTCCAGCCCGCCTTCAGCTTTTCGCCATCCTGTTCGGCCTGCAGCAGCGAGGGCATCTTGATGGGCCCACCGATCGCGGCCCCGCTCATGCCGACGGCGCGATGGAACAGCCCTTTGGCAAGCGGGCTGGCCTGCAACGCCAGCACGGACATGGAACCGGCGGACTGGCCGGCGATGGTGACATTGTCCGGATCGCCACCGAAACGGGCAATGTTGCGTTTCACCCATTCCAGGGCGGCAATCTGGTCCATGAAGCCATAATTCCCCGAGGCCCGTCGGGGAGATTCAGCACTCAGCTCCGGCAGGGCGAGAAAGCCCAAAGGGCCAAGCCGGTAATTCATATTGACGAAAACGGCCCCCTCCTGGCTGACCGCCTCGCCCCGATAAATGTCATTGCTGCCCGCCCCGACAAAGAACGCGCCGCCATGGATATAGACGATGACGGGGGCCTTTTTCAGATCGGGCCGGGTCCAGACATTGAGATAAAGGCAATCTTCGGAGCTGACTTCCACACCGGCATAATGGTTGGAGGTCGCATCGCGGAGCGGTTGAATGCATTGCGGGGCAAATTTATCCGCCGCCAGCACCCCTTGCCATGGCGCCACCGGCTGGGGCTCGTGCCAGCGCAGTTCACGCACCGGCGGTGCGGCATAAGGCATCCCCAGATAGGCGGTGACGCCAGAGGGAAGTGCCCGACCGGTGACAAGGCCGCCATCAATCGGCACCGCATCGCCCGCCGCCATTGGCTGAGCGCCCTGTTGTGCTGCTGCCGGCAACGCAATCCATACTGACGCCAGCACCAACCCGATAATCGAACCGACCCGCATCTGCGTTCCTCTCCCCAACCATTGGCCCCGAGCGGAAATGGGAAGCCCGTGTCCGGTCAGGGCAGCACCACACAGGCGATGCCCCAACGACCACCACGTCACCCATGATCTGCCCGAATGGCGATGTTGTTCTTGGTCTTGCCTTTGGCCCCACGGCCACGGTTGCCCCAACCGACGCGCCCATTACACACCAATATCTGCCATTTGGCCTTACCAAAAGGCAAGACCAAATGGCACCACCCCAAAACGAGTATCGTCCAAAATCACCTTGCGCTGCCCCGTTTTTAGGCGCACTCCCTGACTTATCAGTTTGAGCGATCCCATGTATCGGCGACACTTCTCCATCACATCATATTATAAATATTATTATATTTGGACTTAGATGTGGCATGATGGATTCTAGATTGTGTGGATCGCCAATTTGTGAGATTGGTCTGTCCAATCCAGATAATAAGGGAGGACTCAATGCTCAAGATATCCGGTTTGGTCGTCAGCCTGTCTGCTTTGGCGCTCAGCCAGACCGCCTATGCACAGGAGTCGCAGGACGCGGTCCTGGAAGAAATCGTGGTGACCGCGCAAAAGCGTGAACAGAACCTGCAATCGGTTCCGGTTTCGGTGACCGCACTGTCGGCCGATGCAATTGTCACCAAGGGCATCACCCAGTTTGAAAATCTGTCACAGGTTGCCCCCGGCCTGACCATCACGCAGGGCACCCAGCGCACCGGCAACAGCATCAACCTGCGCGGCATCGGCACCTCGGCCTTCAGCACCGGGGTGGAACCTGCGGTGGCGGTTGTGGTCGATGATGTGCCGATCCTGAACCAGGGCCAGGCCTTCACCACATTGAGCGATATTGAGCGGATCGAGGTTCTGCGGGGACCGCAGGGCACCCTGTTCGGCAAGAACGCCTCGGCCGGCGTCGTCAGCATTGTCACCCGCGCCCCGTCCGATCATTTCACCGGCCGGATTGGCGCCTCGGCGACCACGGATGATGCCTATCGCATCGAAGCGGGGCTTTCCGGGCCGATCGCAGAGGGTGTCGGCGTCCGGGTCAATGGCTTTTACAGCGACTTGCGCGGCCATGTGAAGAATCAGGCGACCGGCAATTACTTGGGCGCCGATGAAAGCTGGGGTCTTCGCGGCAAGTTGGTGGCCGATCTTTCTGAACGGGTGACGGTCAACCTTTCCGCCGAACATTCCCAGACAGATGCCAATTCCACGCCCCGGACCGCGCGCAGCTTCCAGCCTGGCAGCGTGGTGTTCGGCGCGTCACTGACAGCCAACTCGACCAACCTCAATGTTGGACCGAACAACTATGCCGTGAACCAGAATTATGATGGCCTTGCCAAGGCAAAGGCGACCAACTTCAGCGGGCGGGCGGTCATCGACCTGGGTGATGTCGATCTGGTTTCCGTGACCAGCTACCAGAAATGGGGGCTGGATACGATGGACGATGTCGATCAGTTGAATTTGCCTGTTTTCAACTCGCCCACCGGGCTGGTGCAGGTCAGCCCCTATGATACGAAGTTCTTTACCCAGGAACTGCGCCTGATCTCGACCGCCCCCTCGCGCTTCCAATATATTCTGGGGGCCTTTTATGCGGATGGTAAGACCGATCGTTCCTTTGATCGTGGTCCTGCCGGCCCGTTGCTGGCCGCCTGGACGTCGGCCACCAGCACCAAGACCATGGCGGCCTTCGCACAGGCAACCTATGATCTGGCGGAAAAGACCCATCTTGATGGGGGCATCCGCTACAATCATGAAAAGATCGATGTCGACTTCCAGCGGCTGAACCGCCCGGCGGTCGCCCCCGCCAACAATGCGATCTGCCTGACCACCTGCTCCGGCGACGCGTCTGACAACCATGTGACGGGCAAGATCGCGCTCCGCCAGGATCTGGCCGAGCGGATGATGGTCTATGCATCCTTCGCCACCGGCTATAAGGGGCAGGGCTATGACGTATCGTCCGGCTTCACGCCGTCGCGTGCGGCCAACCCGGTCAAGCCGGAAACCTCAAACGCCTATGAGCTGGGCCTGAAAAGCCGCTTCCTGTCCAACCGGGTGCAGTTGAACGTCACCGGCTTCTGGACGGACTACGATAATTACCAATCACAATCGGGTGTGGTTCAGCCTGACCTGTCGGTTGTCCTGCAGCTCAATAATGTCGGCAAGCTGCGCACCCGCGGCGTTGAGGTCGAAGTTCAGACAAAGCCAACGCAGGCGCTTTCCTTTGACTTCTCCGCCACCTACCTTGACGCCAAGGTGCGTGAATATCCGTTCGCCAACTGCTTTACCGGTCAGACGGCGGCACAGGGGTGCTTTGACATCGATGGCGCCGGGCCCGGCACCGCCACGGCGCAGGATCTGGCGGGCAAACCGCTGGCCAATGCCCCGAAATTCATGTTCAACACCTCTGCCGCCTATGACATTGCCCTGGAATCGCTGCCGTTCGATGGCTTTGTGACGCTGGATTATCGCTATCAGAGCAAGGTCAATTTCGATCTGACCCAGAACCCGCTCTATGTCCAGAAGGCCTATGGCATTTTCAACGGCAGCATCGGCATCAAGGGTGCGGGGGATGCCTATCGCATCACCCTGTTCGTCAACAACCTGTTCGACAAGCACTATGCGTCAAACGTCAGCGGGCTGGTCGGCGGTCCGCCGACGGCGGTTGGCCAGGTACTTTCCCGCAACTCGCGGCGCTATTTCGGCATCCGCGCCAACTATAATTTCTAAACGGGCGTGAGGGTCTTTCTGGCCGGCTATTGTCCGCTTGAACGCAGCCGGCTAGGGACCAGCCTTCTCTATTCCCAAAATAGCCGCCCAAAACGAAACCGCCCGGAACAGGGTCTGTTCCGGGCGGCTCGAACACTTCATCAGCAGGGGCCAGACGGCACCCGGAACCCTTAGTCGTTGCGCTGGCCCATCAGAGACAGCAGCATCTGAAACAGGTTGATGAAGTTCAGGTACAGCGACAGCGCACCCATCACCGCCATCCGGCTATTGGCCTCATCACCATAGGAGGAGGCATAGCCTTCCTTGATGGCCTGGGTATCCCAGGCGGTCAGGCCAGTGAAGACGATGACACCGATGATGGAGATGGCGAACTGCAACGCCGAGGAACCGACGAAGATATTCACCAGACCGGCAATGACGATACCGATCAGGCCCATCATCATGAAGCTGCCCATCTTCGACAGGTCAGCCTTGGTGGTGTAACCCCACAGGCTGGTGCCGGCGAACATGGCAGCCGTGATGAAGAAGACCCGCGCGATGCTCTGCCCGGTAAAGACCAGGAAGATGCTCATCATCGACAGGCCCATCAGCACGCTGAAGAGCATGAGTGAGGTGCGCAGGGCCGAGGCCGACATCCGATCCGGCCGGAAGCCGAAGAAGATGAAGGCCAGCGGGGCCAGCATCACCACCCATTTCAGCGGCGTGCCATGGATCAACTGTACCAGGGCTGGAATCTGGGAGCCCACAAAAGCGGTCACACCCGTGATCGCCAACGCCAAGCACATGTAGTTATAGACGCGCAGCATGTGCGTACGCAGACCGGCATCAAACTGTGCCTGGTCCATTGCACGCCCAGATGACGCATACGGATTATAGGGTCCGTTTACCATTGAAGTGTCCTCGACACGGGATGTTGGACATACGTGTCAGTATATTGGGAGGGTCACCGTCCCAATCAATGGGTAATCGACGCGATCAGGATGCGGCTTTATCGCTGGGCCGGGTGAAACGGCCACCGATGCGGAACTTGTCCAGATATGTCGGCACGATCACTTCGATCGCCTTGGCCTCGATCCCCAGATCGGCCAGACCGGGCAGCGTGCCGCCCGCCACATTATCCACCTTCAGCAACTCCACCTGATCGGCGGTCAGCGGCTTGCCCGGCAGAAGCTGCAGGAAGCTGCCCAGCAGGCTGGACAGGCCGAAGCCCAGCGAGATCATGCACTTGTTGGGGCGGCCGATCTGGTTGACCGTGAACTGCATCAGTTCCTTGAAGCTGTAGCGGCGGGGGCCGGCCAGTTCATAGGTGCGGCCCTGGGCCCCCTCCCCTTCCACCGCCGCCAGCACGGCGTCGGCCACATCACCGACATAGACCGGCTGCATCAGGGTGCGGCCACCGCCAATCAGCGGCAGGCAGGGCAGACCGGCCCCCATGGCGGCAAACCGGTTGAAGAACTGGTCATCCGGGCCGAACACCACCGACGGGCGTAGGATGGTGGCCTCCGGGAAGGCGGCCAGCACGGCCTTTTCCCCTTCAGCCTTGCTGCGGGCATAGCTGGAATTGGAACCGGCATCGGCCCCCAGGGCGGAGACCTGGACGAAGCGCTTGGCCCCGGCGGCCTTGGCGGCGCGGGCAATGCGGGCGGCGGCCTGATGCTGCACGGCATCAAAGCTGTTGCGGCCGCTGGGGGCCAGAATGCCGATCAGGTTCACCACCAGATCGGCACCGGCCACGGCCGTGGCCACCGACTGGTCATCATTGATATCAATGGCGATCGGCAGCACCTGACCGACATCACCTGCGGAACGCAGATATGCCGCCTGCCCCGGATGGCGCGACGGCACCACCACGCGGGCGCCGGTCTTGGCAAGGCGGCGGACGATGTAGCGGCCGATGAAGCCCGAGCCACCAAACACCACGGCGTTGCTGTACCGATTGCCCATCACACATTCTCCAACATTTAGGAAACGCGGCCGAGAAGGCCAAATAAGGGGGGTACGACGGGGATCTAATGGGATACCCCGCGCGCTCACCTGCTGGTTATAGCGCAAGGGCAGTCGAGTGTGAAAGCACAGCCGCTGCAGCGCCCTGCCGCATTGCACGCAAGGGCCGGCGATAAAAAATGAAAATGCCTGTTGACAGGGGGCGGATACCTCTCTAAAAGCCCCCTCCACGATGCGACGGCGGCCGCCACAAACGGCAGACGGCGCAGCGGGAAACGCCCAGATGGCGGAATTGGTAGACGCGCAGGTTTCAGGTACCTGTACCGCAAGGTGTGGAAGTTCGAGTCTTCTTCTGGGCACCATCCGCATGTAACGCTCAACAGGCCGCCGGTTCTTCCGGCGGCCTGTTGCGTTTCCGGCCCCGCCCTATGCCCGTCGGAAAAAATCTTCATCCCCTGAAAATAGCTGTTGACGCCCACGGCGCCGACCATTAAAAGCCCCCTCCACGACGCGACGGCGGCCGCCACAAACGGCAGACGGCGCAGCGGGAAACGCCCAGATGGCGGAATTGGTAGACGCGCAGGTTTCAGGTACCTGTACCGCAAGGTGTGGAAGTTCGAGTCTTCTTCTGGGCACCATCCGCATGTAACGCTCAACAGGCCGCCGGTTCTTCCGGCGGCCTGTTGCGTTTCCGGGCCTGGCTTTCACGCCCGCCTGCTGCTCATCCGACCCTTGCGGCATCGGCCCTTGTGGCGGGGCACGGCACAGCGGATAAATGATCCGCATTTCCGCATTCAATTCATGGCTCAGGAACAAGGGTCCGATGTCGATCGATCTTTATGATGGTGATTTGCCCGCCGGTCTGGATCTGGGCCCGGTGGTGGCGGTCGATACCGAAACCATGGGCCTGAACCCAATCCGCGACCGGCTGTGCCTGGTGCAGCTGTCGGGCGGTGATGGCAATGCCCATCTGGTGCAGATCCGCCGGGGCCAGAAAAGCGCCCCCAATCTGGCCCGGCTGCTGTCGGATACCAATACGCTGAAGCTGTTCCATTTCGCCCGTTTCGATGTGGCGGTGCTGCGCCATGGGCTGGGCATTGTCTGCCAGCCCATCTATTGCACCAAGATCGTCTCCAAGCTGGTCCGCACCTCCACCGACCGGCATGGATTGAAGGATCTGTGCAAGGAACTGACAGGCGTGGAGCTGTCCAAGCAGCAGCAATCCAGCGACTGGGGTGCGGATGAGCTGAATGAGGAGCAGTTGAAATACGCTGCCTCCGACGTACTGTACCTGCACGCCATCAAGGAAAAGCTGGATGCGCTGCTGGCACGCGAAGGCCGGCGCGAACTGGCGCAGGCCTGCTTTGATTTCCTGCCCGCCCGTGGCCAGCTTGATCTGCTGGGCTGGGACGAGCCGGATATTTTCGCCCATTGATTTTTTGCAGCAGGACGGGATGGCAGGCCTGACCTGTGCGTCCCGTCACAGAATTGCCGTCAAGAACGGGCAAGACCTGGGAAGGGCGTGAGTTTATCTCTGAAACCACGCCCGATCCGTTTTTGCTGTGCCCGTCGTTCTTTCATCAATATCGAGTATTCCTGACACCCATGACCACCCCTCCCCCCACCCCAGCCGGTGCGATCCGGCCGCGCGAAGCCCAGCCGGGCCCCGGCCGGGGCGGCAATGGCACGCGCGATCCCTTCGCCCATACCCGCGTGGTGCGTACCGCCCGGGTGGCATTGCCGGTGGTGGCGGGGCTGGTCTTGCTGCTGATCGTCATCTGGCCGCTGTTCGGCGGTTCGGGCGATGGCAGCAAGGCGGGGCCGGATCAGGGTGATCTGGAAATGACCAAGGCCCGCTATCTGGGCACGGACACCACCGACCGCCCCTTCGAAATCCGCGCCGACCGGGTGATGCAGTTGGGCGATACCGGCTCGCAGGTCGACCTCAGCGCACCGGAAGCCGATATCACCATGAAGGGCGGCGACTGGCTGTCCATGGCCGCCGACAGCGGCCATTATGATCAGGACAAGAATGTGCTGACCCTGCAGGGCAAGGTCTCCATCTTCCATGGCGCCGGGTATGAGTTCCGTACCAACGAGGCGGCCCTGGACGTGGACAAGGGTATCGCCTGGGGCAACAAGCCGGTGGAAGGCCAGGGCCCGCTGGGCATGGTGGAAGCCGGGGGCTTCCGCGTGCTGCAGGATGGTGATGTGCTGGTCTTCACCGGGGCCGCGCGCCTGCGTGCCATGGCGGCGGGCGGTGACAAGAACAAGCCGGAAGGAACGGCGCCATGAGCATGATGAACGAGCATTTCCGCCGCTGGCGCCGCCCGCTTGCCATCACCGCCATCGGTCTGGCCCTGGTGATCGGCCGTCCCGTGCCGGCACAGAGCCCATCGCTGGAAATGGGTGGGGAAAAGCCGATCGATGTGGTGGCCCCCGGCGGGTTTGAATTCCATGAGAAGGAAAATGTCGCCATCGCGCGCGGCGGTGCCACCGCCACCCAGGGCGACATGACCTTGAAGGCCCAGACCCTGGCCGCCTATTTCCGCAAGAATGCCCAGGGCACGAATGAGATTTACCGCCTGCTGGCCGAAGGAAATGTGGAGCTGCATGGGCAGAGCCAGAGCGCCTATGGCACGCGCGGCATCTATGATCTGGATCGCTCCGTCGCCGTGCTGACCGGCGAAGGGCTGCGGCTGGTCACAGAGCAGGATACCGTCACCGCCACCGATTCCCTGGAATATTGGCGCACGGAGAATCTGACGGTGGCGCGGGGCAATGCCGTGGCCATCCGGGAGAATAACCGGGTCCGCGCCGACCGTCTGGTCGGGCTGCTGACCACGGACAAGCAGGACAAACAGAGCCTGAGCCGGGTGGATGCCACCGGCAATGTCGTCATCACCACCCCGCAGGAGGTGGCGCGCGGCGACAAGGGCACCTATGACCTGGATACGGAAATGGCGCTGCTGACCGGCAATGTGAAGGTCACACGCGGCCAGAACCAGTTGAACGGCCCGGCCGCCCAGGTGGACCTGAAATCCGGTGTCAGCCGGATGTTGTCGCAGGTTCCGGGCGGTTCCCCCGTACAAGGGGGGACGCAGCAGCCAACCGGCGATGGCCGCGTCCGGGGTCTTTTCATCCCGGACAGCCAGGGCCGGGGCGGTCAACCGCAGCAACCCGCCACCCCGCCGCCAAGCGGGCAGCAGACGCAACCCGGCCAAGGGAGCAAGAAGCCATGAGCCGTGCGAGCAAGCAGACCCAGACGACCACGCCCAACGGGGAAGCCCCCAAGGGCCCGCATCTGGTGGCGGATAATGCCGGTCTGGTCGCCAGCAATATCGGCAAGTCCTATAAGGGCCGGCCGGTGCTGCGCGATATCAGCCTGTCGGTGCAGCGCGGGGAGGCCGTGGGCCTGCTGGGGCCGAACGGTGCCGGCAAGACCACCTGCTTTTACATCATCACCGGCCTGATCCTGCCCGATTACGGCAGCATCACCCTGGATGGGTTGGGCATGACCGACCTGCCCATGTATCGCCGCGCCCGCATGGGCATCGGCTATCTGCCGCAGGAAGCCAGCATTTTCCGCGGTCTGTCGGTGGAGGCCAATATCCGCGCCGTGCTGGAGGTGGTGGAGCCCGACCGCGATGTGCGCGAGCAGCGGCTGGATGAGCTGCTGGCCGAATTCTCCATCACCCATCTGCGCCGTACCCCGGCGCTGGCCCTGTCGGGTGGCGAACGTCGCCGCGCCGAAATCGCCCGCGCCCTGGCCAGCAACCCGCATTTCATCCTGCTGGATGAACCGTTCGCCGGCGTGGACCCGATTGCGGTGAATGATATCCGCGAACTGGTCAGCCACCTGCGCGAACGCGGCATCGGCGTGCTGATCACCGACCATAATGTGCGCGAAACGCTGGATATCGTCGACCGCGCCTATATCCTGCATGATGGCGTGGTGCTGATGGAAGGCAAGCCGTCAGAAATCGTCGCCCACAAGGATGTGCGCCGGGTTTATCTGGGTGAACGGTTCAGTTTGTGAGGGGGGGGTTATTTACAGCCTGCCGCCTTCATGAAGCCGATTGATATCAGACATTAAGCTGCCCCCCTGCCCAAACGTGCCTCCCCCGCGAAAGCGGGGGTCCAGGGCCGCAGGGATAATGCGTCGGTGCCTTGGCCCCTGGACCCCCGCTTTCGCGGGGGAGGCAACAAGATGCTCATTCGTTGGCTTAGCCAACCAGTCCGCGCCTTCGCCGGTATTGCGGTAGAGGCCCCCCTCCCCCAGCCCGGACCCCGCGCTTGGAACATCACGTCGATATTACCGGCATCGCCATCGTCACCTCTGTGGCCCTGTTGTGTGGGCTGGTGCTGTCGCGGCTGAAACAGCCCTCCATCGTCGGTTATATCGTGGCCGGCATCGTGCTGGGGCCGGGCGGGTTCGGGCTGGTCAGCCAGTCGGACAGTATCCGTACCCTGGCGGACCTGGGCGTGCTGATGCTGCTGTTTCTGGTCGGCATGGAATTGTCGGTCAAGGCGTTTCAGGCCGTCTGGCGGGTGGCTTTGCTGGCCGTGGCGGGACAGGTGGGCCTGTCGCTGGCCGTCACGGCGCTCGCCGGGTTGATCCTGGGCTGGCCGATGGAACGATCCATCGTCTTCGGCTTCATCGTCGCCCTGTCCGGCACGGCGGTCGCCATCAAGATGCTGGACGATATTGGTGAGCTGAAGACGGAGACGGGCCGCGTCACCATTGGTGTGCTGATCGCGCAGGATCTGGCCTTCGTGCCGTTGCTGCTGATCACCAATGGCATGGGCAGCGGGGCCGGGCTGGATATCGCCATCTTCCTGAAACTGGGTGCTGCCGTCGCCGCCCTGGGTGGGCTGGTCTGGTTCCTGTCGCGGCGGGAACGGCTGATCGTGCCCTATGGCGCCTGGTTCCGCCGCAACCATGATGTGGTGCCGCTGGCAGCCCTGGCGCTCTGCTTCACCATGGCGGCGCTGACCGGCCTGCTGGGCCTGTCCACTGCGTTCGGTGCCTTCATGGCCGGCTTTGCACTGGGCAATTCCGACGGGCGCACCCTGGCCCTGCGCGCCACCCACCCGATTCAGTCGGTGCTGGTGGTGGTGTTCTTCCTGTCCATCGGGCTGCTGATCGACCTGCGTTATGTCTGGGACCATCTGGGGGAAGTGCTGCTGCTGCTGTTCGTGGTGACGCTGGTGAAGACGGCCATCAATGTCGGCACGCTGCATTTTCTGGGTGAACCCTGGGAACGCGCCTTCCCCGCCGGGGTGATCATGGGATCGCTGGGGGAATTCAGCTTCGTGCTGGCCGCCGCCGGCCTGTCCATCGCTGCCATCGATCCGCAGGGCTATCAGTTGGCCGTGACGGTGATCGCGCTGTCCTGGCTGGCCAGCCCGCTCTGGCTGGATGCCGCCAAGCGCTTCCACGGGCTGGCGGCCGGCACGGTGGTATCGCTGCGGCCCGCCTTGCAGCAGATATACAGCGGTGAGATTGCCGTATTGAATCGCCTGTTCACGCTGACACTGCACGCCGCCAGCGCCGCCGTAGACACCATCCGCCGCCTGACGAAGCGCGACGAAAAGCCCTAACGCCTTACCGCAGCCCAGGATTGTCTGTTTGCCGCTGGTGACGGAACACGGCATCCTTCCCACTATCCACGCTGGTAAGGGAATGGGGCCGATGGTTGAAATCCACGTCATCCCGGTATTGAACGATAATTACGTCCATCTGTGGCACGATGCGGCCGCCGGGGTGACGGCCATTGTTGATCCCGGTGAGGCCGCGCCGGTACAGGCCTTTCTGGAAGAACGCGGCTGGCACCTGACCCATATCCTGAACACCCATCACCATGGTGACCATATTGGCGGCAATGCCGGGCTGATGGCCTGGTCGCACGCCACCCTGATCGGGCCGCGGGCGGAGATCGACCGTATCCCCGACATGGCCGAAACCTATGGTGATGGCGACCGGTTCACCCTGGGCAGCCAGACCGTCACCGTGTTCGACACACCGGGCCATACGCGCGGCCATGTCGCCTTTTATCTGGAACCGGCTGGCCTGCTGTTCAGCGGCGATACGCTGTTCTCCCTCGGCTGTGGCCGCCTGTTTGAGGGCACGCCGGCGCAGATGTGGCACAGCCTGTTGAAGCTGCGCGCCCTGCCGGACGACACCATGGTCCATTGCGGCCATGAATACACAGCCAGCAACCTGCGCTTTGCCCTGTTCATCGATCCGGATAACCCGTCGCTGGCCCTGATGGCGGATCAGGTGGCCCGATCCCGTGCCGCCAACCGGCCCACCGTGCCGTCACGCCTGGGGCTGGAAAAGGCGGCCAACCCGTTCCTGCGCGCCGATGATGCGGCCCTGGCCGCCGCCATCGGGCTGGCCGGGGCCGACCCCGTTGCCGTCTTCGCCGAGATCCGCCAACGGAAGGATCATTTCCGCGGCTGATCCATTGCCTTTCCCCCTCCTCTCTCTCCCCCACCCCGACCGGGATGCATCATCGTGATGAAACTGCGTTACAGCCAGACCTCCCCCTATGTCCGCAAGGTATTGATGGTGGCGCATGAAACCGGGCTGGCCGACCGTATTGAGCTATGCCCCGTCAATGTCTGGGGGCCGGACAATCCCATCGTGCGGGAAAATCCGCTGGCCAAGATCCCGACCCTGCTGACCGAAGATGGCATGGTGCTGTTCGACAGCCCGGTGATCGCCGAATATCTGGACAGCCTGCATGGGGGCCGCAAGCTGCTGCCGCCGGGGGCGGGGAAGGATCGCTGGATCGCCCTGCGTCAACAGGCGCTGGGTGATGGCATCTGTGATGCCGCCGTACTGCGCCGCATGGAATCGCTGCGGCCGGAATCGCTGCGCTCCGCCGACTGGGACAGCCGCCAGCGCGCCGCCATGGTGCGCGCCTTTGACCGGCTGGAGGAGGAGGCGGGCGACCTGCCGCCCCCCGATGCCCCCACCATCGGGGGGCTGGCCGTGCTGTCGGCCATGGCCTATCTGGATTTCCGTTTCGGCCATGAACCCTGGCGTCCCGGCCACCCGACATTGGCCCGCTGGTTTGAGGCGGCGGCCAAGCGGCCCAGCTTCCTGGCCACCGAACCCCCGACGGAGTGAAGATGGACCAGACGCTAAGCGCCCAACAGATCATCGACCGGCTGGGGATGCGTCCCCATCCGGAAGGCGGCCATTATGTGGAAACCTGGCGCCACCAGCCGCCCGATGGCGGGCGTGGCGCCCATACCGCCATCTATTTCCTGCTGGCGGCGGGGGATTATTCCCATTGGCACCGGGTGAAGGACGCGGATGAGGTCTGGCATTATTATGCCGGGGCGCCCTTGGTACTGACCATCTCCCCCAACGGGCATGATGCGGCGGCCTATCATCTGGGCAATGACCTGCTGGCCGGCCAGCGCCCGCAGATCGTGGTGCCGGCCAACCAATGGCAAACGGCGGTCAGCCTGGGGGCCTGGACCCTGGTGGGCTGCACCGTGGCCCCCGCCTTTGAGTTCAGCCAGTTCGAACTGGCCCCGCCGGACTGGCGGCCAACACCGCGCCATCCGGCGGGGTGACAGCAAGCCCCGGTAGGTTCTTCCCACCGGGGCTTAAGCCCTTAATCGTACCGCAATTCCCCCGCCTTGCCCCGGAACACCCGATAGGCGAAGACCGTGTAGCCCAGAATGACCGGCAGCACGACGCAGGCCCCGATGAAGATCACCATCAGGCTTTCCGGCGCCGCTGCTGCGTCCCACACGGTCAGCTTCTCCGGCACCACGAACGGATAGAAACTATAGGCCAGCCCGTGGAAACCCAGGGTGAAGATGCCGATGGCCCCGGCGAACGGCACCCAGCACCAGCGATCATCCGCCGCCGGCAGGTGGCGCAGGGCCAACCAGACGGCCACGAACAGCCCCACCGCCACCAGTGGAATCGGCGCCAGCAGGAAGAATTGCGGCAGGTCGAACCATTTGGCGGCGATACGGTCGCTGACCAGCGGGGTGACGACGGAGATGGCCACCATGCCCAGCGCCGCCAACCACAACAGGCTGCGGCAGCGCGCTGCCGCCTTGGCCTGCAACGCGCCATCGGTTTTCAGCACCAGCCAGGCCGCCCCAATGAAACCATAGGCCGCCGTCAGGCAAACCCCCGTCAACAGACCAAAGGCCATGGCGGCCCAGCCGGTCTGCAGCCCCAGAATATAGACACCCAGCATATAGCCCTGTGACAAGGCGGCCAGCAGCGACCCGGCGACAAAGGCCCGGTTCCACCAGACCCGGTGCAACCCGTCCGTCTTGGCGCGGAATTCAAAACTGACGCCGCGCATGATCAAGCCCAGCAGCAGGGCCAATACCGGCAGGTACAGCGCCCCCAGGATCATGCCATGGGCCAGCGGAAAGGCGACCAGCAGCAGGCCCACCGCCAGCACCAGCCAGGTTTCATTAGCATCCCAGAAGGGGCCGATGCTGGCAATCATCCGGTCGCGTTCAGCATCATCGGCATCGGCCATCAGGATGCCCACACCCAGATCGTACCCATCCAGGATGACATAGGCCAGGATGGCGATACCCATCAGGGCGGCAAAGGCGATGGGCAGCCAGTGGGCTGCATTGGCCATGATAAGGTCGGTCATATCTTGTTTCCTTCCCTGCTCAACCGGCGGCCTGCGGCAAGGCGGGACCGTTCAGCGCGGCCTGCTTGCCAGCTTTCACAGCCTTGCCGGCCAGCTTGAAGATTACGGTGATGTAGGCGACCAGCAGCCCGGCATAGAGGGCCAGGTACAGCGCCAGCGACAGGCCGATGGAACTGGCAGGCACGGCCCCCGCCGCATCGGCGGCGCGCAGCACGCCGGTCACCAGCCAGGGCTGACGCCCGATCTCCGTCACATACCAGCCCGCCAGCGTGGCCACCCAGCCGGAAAAACTCATCCCCACCAGGGCACGGGCCAACCAGATAGGGGGCTGACCGCGCCGCCGCAGCATCCAGACCCCCGCCCAGGAGACGGCCAGCATGGCCATGCCGGTGCCGACCATGACGCGGAAGGAGAAGAAGACGGGGGCCACCGGCGGGTGCTTGCCGTCGAAATCATTCAGCCCCTGGATCACACCGGCGGGATCATGGCGCAGGATCAGGCTGGCACCGGACGGGATGCCCAGTTCGAAATGGTTGGTGCGCGCCTTTTCGTCGGGCAGGGCGAACAGCAGCAGCGGCACATGTCCGCCCGTTTCCCAATGGCCTTCCATGGCGGCGATCTTGGCGGGCTGATGTTCCAGCGTGTTCAGCCCGTGCATATCGCCGGCCAGGATCTGCAGCGGGATCAGGGCGGCGGCGGCATAGACACCGGTGCGCAATGCGGCCAGCACGGCGGGTGCCCGGTCCCCCTTCAGCCAGCGCCAGGCCGATACGCCCGCCACCAGAAAGGCCGCCGTCAGGCCGGAGGCCAGCAGCATATGCACCAGCCGATAGGGCATGGAGGGGTTGAAGATGATCGCCAGCCAGTCGGTGGCATGGGCCACACCGTCGCGCATTTCAAACCCGACCGGGGTATGCATCCAGCTATTCAGCGCGATGATCCAGAAGGCCGACACGGTGGTGCCAAAGGCGACCAGGAATGTCGCCGTGGTGTGCAGCCAGTTGGGCACCCGGCGAAAGCCGAACAACATCACGGCGATGAAGGTCGCCTCCATGAAGAAGGCTGTCAGCACCTCATAGGCCAGCAGCGGGCCGGCAATATTGCCGACCGTTTTCATGAAGCCCGGCCAGTTGGTACCGAACTGGAAGCTCATGGTGATGCCGGACACCACCCCCAGGGCGAAGGTGAGTGCAAAGACCTTCACCCACTGGAAATAGGCATCCATCCATTTCTGATCGCCGGTGGCGTTGAAGCGCAGCTTGAAGAACAGCAGCACCCAGCCCAGCGCGATCGTGACGGTGGGAAACAGGATGTGGAAGGAGATATTGGCCGCGAACTGGAGTCGGGCCAGGATCAGGGCGTCCATGGTTCAGCCCTCCTTTTCCGCAGATGCCTTCGAACGGCCGCCCGGCAGGGCGAACAGCCGGTCCTTCACCTCCAGGATTTTCTGCACCTTGGCGCCCAGGCTGAGCAGTTGGATCAGCCGATCCGTTTCCAGCCGGCGCACATCGTCGTACCAGCCGCACAGCATCTCGATCATCTCGTACATCTCGCGCATCTTGTCCTGCGCGTGCTGTTCATCGGCCATGGCGGGGTTTTGCATCAGCAGTTCGCGCAAGACCGACAAGGTGGGGTCCACCTCCCGCTTCTTGCGCTCTTCCACCAGGGTGCGGACGATCTGCCAGATATCGCCCAGTGTGGTGAAATAATCCTTGCGGTCGTCCGGCTTGTGCATCAGCCGGACGAGATTCCAGGATTGCAGCTCCTTCAACCCCATGGAGACGTTGGAGCGCGACATGCCCAGCCGGTCCACCATGTCATCGGCACAGAGCGGTTCCGGGGAGACATAGAGCAGGGCATAAATCTGCCCCACCGTGCGGTTGATGCCCCATCGGCTGCCCATCTCCCCGAAATGCAGCACAAAGGCCTGGATGACTGGCGGCAGGTTCATGATTTCCTCAACTTTCAGAAATTTCTGAAATATGTGGAGGAGGAATGGTTCGGCGGAAATGCGCCCGGTTGCCGCAGTGCGGAATGATATATCGGGCGGCCCTTCGTTGCGGCCCGCTTGGCGGGCAAGCCATGATCGGGCTAAAAGACAGGTTGTACCCAAGCCCCGCAGCAAAGGCCGCCCTGCCCGATGTCCCTGTCCCTGGCCGAAATCCTGGCTTCCCTGGCCGGCGCCCGTGTCACCATCATCGGTGATGTGATGCTGGACCGGTTCATTTATGGCGATATCGCGCGGATTTCGCCCGAAGCCCCGGTGCCGGTGCTGAAATATGACCATGCACGGGAAATGCTGGGCGGGGCCGGCAATGTGGCGGCCAACGCCCGCTCATTGGGCGCTGATGTGGTGCTGATCGGGCTGGTGGGGGAGGATGCGGCGGGTTCCACGGCGCGCCGGCTGGCCGGGCCGGCGGCCCGGCTGCTGGCGCGGGGGGATGGGCCGACCACGGTGAAAACCCGCATGATCGCCCGCCAGCAGCAGATGTTGCGGCTGGATGAGGAAAAGGTGGGACCGCCGACAGCGGATGAGGCGGCCGGCCTGCTGGCAGCCCTGAACGCCGCCCTTCCGGATAGCGATGTGATTTTATTATCCGATTATGCCAAGGGCGTGCTGGCCGGCGACCTGCCGCAAAGGATCATCGCCGCCGCAAAAGGGGCCGGCAAACAGGTGATCGTCGATCCCAAGGGGCGGGATTTTGCCCGCTATCGCGGGGCCGATCTGGTCACCCCCAATCTGACTGAACTGCGGCTGGCCAGCGGTGCCGACTGTGAAGACGATACCGGCGTGGTGGATGCCGCCCGCGACCTTCTAACGCGGCACGCGCTCGGCGCCATCATCGTCACCCGCAGCGAACAGGGCATGTCGGTGGTGACTGCCGATGCAGCCGTACATCTGCCCACCATGGCGCGGGAGGTGTTCGACGTTTCCGGTGCCGGTGACACGGTGGTGGCCATGCTGGCCTGTGCGCTCTCCCGTGGTGCGGCACTGGCCGATGCAGCCCGGCTGGCCAATGCAGCAGCGGGAATTGTGGTGGGCAAGCAGGGTACGGCCCAGGTCACGCCGGGGGAACTGGCGCTGGCCCTGCGCCAGCAGGATGCCGGCGATATCGACGCCAAGATCGCCAGCCAGGACGAAGCATCCGCCATCGCCGCCCAGTGGCGCGAACGCGGCCTGCGCGTCGGCTTCACCAATGGCTGTTTCGACCTGCTGCATCCCGGCCACCTGTCGCTGCTGCGCCAGGCCCGGGCGGCCTGTGACCGGCTGATCGTGGGCATGAATGATGATGCCTCGGTCCGCCGGCTGAAGGGGGAAAGCCGCCCGATCCAGAACCAGGATGCCCGCGCCGCCGTGCTGGCCAGCCTGCAACTGGTCGATCTGGTGGTTCCCTTCACGCAGGACACGCCATTGGAGCTGATCCAGCTGGTGCGGCCGGATGTGCTGGTAAAGGGGGCGGATTACCGCATTGATCAGGTGGTGGGGGCCGATTTCGTGCAGGGACTGGGCGGGCGGGTGCTGCTGGCCAACCTGAAGGAAGGTTTCAGCACCACCCGTACCGTGGCCCGCATCACCGGCAAGGGCAGCTGACCGGTCCGGTCATAGTGGTTGCATTCTGTTGCACAGTGTTGCGCAGGAAATTGCGGCCCCGGCATCCACACCGGGGCCGCGTTCACCTCAGCCTTTCACCGGGGTGGCGTAAAGCTGCTGGTCGGGCTTCACGCCGGCGGGCTGGCCCACCACCACAGTGGTCAGTTTGGCCGGGTCCAGCAGGCGGGCGGCGACCCGCTTCACGTCGGCCAGAGTCACCGCATTGATCAGGTCATTGCGCTTGTTCAGATAATCAATGCCCAGCCCATCCTGCTGCACCGACAGCAGCAGGCCGGCAATGGCCCCGTTATTGGTGAATTGCAGCGGGAAGCTGCCGGTCAGATAGGTTTTGGCGTCGTTCAGTTCGGCCTCGGTAATGCCGTTCTTGCCCACCTCGCCCCAAATCTGCTTGATCAGGTCGATGGCTTGGCCCGCCTTCTCATTCATGGTGGAGCCGCTGACGCTGATCAGTGCCGCATGGTCATAGGGTGCCAGGCCGGAACCCACGCCATAGGTCAGGCCGCGCTTTTCCCGCACCTCGTCCATCAGGCGGGAGGAAAAGCCGCCGCCGCCCAGCGCATAGTTCAGCACCGTAGCCGCGTACCAGTCCGGGTCGTTGCGGCGCAGACCTTCCTGGGCCATCACCATAATGGTCTGGGGAATCGGGCGCGGCACGGCGATGGTGCGGCCGCCATTGGCCGGGCTGATATCGGCCACCGCGGCGCGTTCGCCCTTGGCCGGCAGGCTGGCGAAAATCTGGTCCAGCACCGGGGCCAGTTCGGCGGCGGTGATGTCTCCAGAAACCGCCACCTTCAGCCCGTCACGCACCAGCCGGGCACGGGTCAAGGCCAGCAGATCGTCACGGGTGATCGCCGGCAGGGTTTCCAGCGTACCGCGCTGGGGCCGGCCATAGGGATGGTTGGGAAAAAGGCTCTCCGACAGGGCCAGCTGCGCCCAATAGCTGGGATCGGCCTGTGACCGGCGCAGGCCGGCAATCATCTGGCCGCGCACCCGCTCCACTGCTTCCTTGTCGAAGCGCGGCTTGGTCAGGGCCAGCCGCAGCAGATCAAAGGCAGTCTCCTTCGTCTCCCGCAGGGTGGTGAGGGAGCCGCCAAATTCATCCCGCCCGGCACTGAAACCCAGGGAGATGGAATTATCCTCCAGCTTGCCCTGGAAGGCCTGGGAATCCAGATCACCGGCCCCTTCATCCAGGGTGCTGGCGGTCAGCATGGCCAGCCCCAGCTTGTTGGCCGGATCCAGTTCCGTACCACCCTCGAAAGAAAACTGGATGGCGATGATCGGGTTCTTGGTATCGCGCACCAGCCAGGCTTCCACGCCCGCCGGGCTGACCACCTTTTCAATATCGATGGCGGCGGCCGGCAGCGCCAAACCGACAAACAGGGCGCAGGCACCGGCCAGCGCCAGCGCTGTGCGACGAAACAACATGGTGATCCTCATGGCGTGACCTCCCGACCCAGCATGTCGCCGATCAGGCCATCCGGGCTGTACCCAGTGCTCATAGTGGGTTTGCCCAACGCCGGGGCCGCCCCGCCCGGCATCGGGGGTGCATTGGGGTCGGGCAGCAGGATGCCGGTGACATGGTTATCCTGCGCCAGCACGGCGCGGGCCGCCGCATTCACCTGCTCCACCGTCACCGCAGCGATACGGTCGGGCCAGGCCTCCACATCGGCCACCGTCTGGCCGGTGGTCATGGCCTGGCCGAAGGCATAGGCGGGGCCCTGCAAGCTGTCACGGGCGAAGATGGCATCGCGCTTCAGGCGGGTTTTGGCATTCTCCACCTCCTGCGCGGTGACGCCATCCTTCAGCAGCTTGGCAAGCTCGGCTTCCAGCGCCTGTTCCACCACCTCCACCTTGCCGCCGGCAACCGGCGATGCGGAAAGCCCCATGGTCCCCAGGTTCAGCGCCGTCGGCTCGTACCACATGGAGGCACTGGTGGCGACGCGCTGATCCACCACCAGCGACTTGTAAAGCCGGCTGGTGGCCCCACCGCTCATGATGGTTTCCAGCACCTGCAGCGCATAGGCGTGCTGCTTGTCGCCATCATTATAGCTGGGGGCCTTCCACAGCCGCATCCAGCTTGGCTGGCGCACCTGGGCGTCGGTCAGGCTGATGCGGCGGGCGCCTTCCGTCGGCGGCTCCGTCACCCGCACGCGCGGGGGGAGATCCTTCACCGGCTTCAGCTTGCCATAGGTCTTTTCGGCCAGCGGCTTCAGCTGGGCGGCGGTGATATCGCCGGCCACCACCAGGATGGCATTGTTGGGGGCGTAATGGATCTTGTAGAAATCCAGCGCGTCCTGGGTGGTCAGCCCCTGGATCTCATGCATCCAGCCGATGATCGGCGTGCCATAGGGGTGATGCACAAACAGCAGCGGCGCCAACTGTTCATACAGCCGGGCCGACGGGTTGTTATCCGTCCGCTGGCGCCGTTCCTCCTTGATCACATCGCGTTCCGGCAGGGTGATGGCGTCGGTCAGTTTCAGGCCGGTCATGCGATCGGCCTCCATCGACATCACCAGTTCCAGCCGGTCACGGGCGATATTCTCGAAATAGGCTGTGTAATCGGTGGAGGTGAAGGCATTGTCGCGCCCGCCATTGCGGGCCACCGTGCGGGAGAATTCCCCCGGCTTCAGCTTGGACGTGCCCTTGAACATCAGATGTTCAAGATAATGGGCGATGCCGGATTTGCCGGCATGTTCATCGGCCGACCCGACCTTGTACCACACCATATGGCTGACCACAGGCGCGCGCGGGTTGTTGATGACAACCACCTGCATCCCATTGGACAGGGTAAAGGTTTCCGGATCGAAGACGCGGGCCATGGCAGGGGCGGCGATGCCGGCGGACAGCAGGCAAAGCGCTGCACCGGTGGCCAGCGCCCGCAAGCGCCGCCCGGCCCCGCGCCGGGCCGGGGTGACGGGATGGGTTCTCACTATACTGCAACCTCCCAGCAACGGGCATGACCGGGAAGGATGGCCCGGTCACGAATGGGTCGCAGTGTGCCGCCGGGGGATCGACGCGCCAAGCGATTCCCGCCTGGAGGCGCATTAAATCCCTTTCATGCAAAACAAAAAGCCGCCGGACAAGCCGGCGGCTTTCATAAACGGCTCTGCAGCGAAGCTTACTTGACCGTGCTTTCCTTGCGGACGATCGTCGGCTCCTTGCCGGGCTGCACGATCTCCGGATTCGGCGCGCCGTCCTTCCAGAACAGCAGCCGGTCAACCAGGCTCTTATCCGCCACCACAACGCCGGGATTCTCCCGGTCGACGATGGCGCGGATATCGCGGTTGGCCTGATCGGCACCGGCCAGCGTCAGCAGGGCGCCCTCGCCCTTGCTCTGTGCCGGGTTGGTACGCGGATCGACCAGGGCACCGGTGCCGGCGCTGCTGGCGCCGAACATGGAGGACTGGGCGCGGGTATCGCGCTCCAGCTCCTGCGGGCGCGGGCTGCCCGGCTGCGGCGGACGCAGGTTGAAATCGGGCGGCACCTCCAGCGGGGCCCGCGACACCACCTGGAACTCATCCGGCGCACCGCGATTGCCGAGGAGGCCGCAACCGGAGAGCGACCCTGCAACGGCGATCAGCGCCAGGGCCGGGACGGCGTTACGCATCTGCTTGTACACACCCATGGTCCGATCCGTACCTTTTCAAAGCGCAAGTAACGTAGATTAACGCGGCTGCGACGGCGACAACAACCCGTCGAGCAAAAGCAGCCCCACGCCGACAACGATGCAGGCATCCGCAACATTGAATGCCGGCCAGTGCCAGCCCGCGAGGTGAAAGTCAAGGAAATCGGCAACCGCCCCGAAACGCAGCCGGTCGATCACGTTCCCCATGGCACCGCCAACCACCATGCCAACCGCCAGGGCGGCCAGCCGGGTAGCCCCGCGCCAGACCCAGGCGACCAGCAAACCGCTGATCAGCAGGGATACGGCGATCAGCACGTAAGGCATCAGGTCCGCCCCGCTGGCAAACAGGCCGAAGCTGACGCCGAAATTCCACACCATGACAAGGTTGAAGAAAGACGTCAGCTCAATGAACGGGGAATTGACCGCACAGCCCGGCCCCGTCGGGCCTGACAGGCACGGCAGCACAGCGGACAGCACCCATTGCTTGGACGCCTGATCTAGGATGAAGGCAACCAACGCCACCAGCCCGATCAGCCGCATCACCTGCGCCCGCGGCAGAACCGCCGCTGCCCCAACAACCGCCATCAACCCACTCCCAACCGGCCTGCATGACCGGCCTTCTATGCCTTAAACACGGCGGAAAGGCGGCAACCTGCCGCGACGCCCGACGAAATTCCGCCGGATGGTAGCAGCGGACGCCATGGCGTCAACAATTCTACGGTCCACCGGCAAAACAACCGCCGCAGAACCGGCTGCCCCGCCATCGCCGACGCCCCGTTGGTTCGAATTTCGACGGTACAGGGATTGCTTGTCCGCGGACATAAAATGTCTTGTGCGGAAGGACATGCGCCATGAACATCAACTCCCTGTTTTCGCCCTCGGCAATCTTGTCCCGCTTGCAGGTCAAGCCAACCGCCGGAAGCAGCGGCACACCTGCCGCAACCACCAAGACCGCTGCCGCTCCACCGGATCTCGCCAGCCAGCAGCGGGAGGAAATGGCCGCCCTGAAGCAGGAACGGGCCGCCTATGATGCGCAGCGGAACAGCGAAATTCAGAAGCGGCAACAGGAGTTTGAGCAGACACATGGCCGCCCCTACGGGCAGCGAGGCGATCCGCCCCTGGCCTTCCAGATGGCCATGCCAGCCAACGAACGCGGCTATATGCCCTTTGTCAGTGCAGACCAGCAGAAGACGATTGATAATATTACCGATAAATACCTTCAGCAGGAAAATCCTGCAGCCATGTGGGTAGAACTTACCACACTGGGCCTGAATTCCGATCAATTGGTGAAATCAGCGAAGTATTTTACCACTCTGGACGGACATATGGCGACGCGGGAAGAAGCGACGAAGGGCGTCAACATCAGCGTATAATCGTCTCTCTGTTTGTTTGTTACACAAATTTATACCAACCCGCCTAAAGGTTGACCTTTAGGCGGGTTGGAGGCCGGCGACTGCCGGCCCGCGCCACATGGCGCGCAAGCCAAGCTGCCGGATGGCAGCGCCCGGCGCATGAGGGAACGAAAAATCTCCCTTGATCGGTCACGATCAAGGGAGATTGGTATTATATTGATCAGCATCGGAAACAGTATTTTCAGAAAAAAATAAAAAGCCCCACCTCGATCATCCGGGGTGGGGCTGGAAATCCGTCCGCCATCGCTGGCGACAGCAGAAAATCAATTCGTGCTGGTCGCCGTAGAGGTCGAGGTCGACGTGCTGGTCGGCGGACCAGCCTCATCTTCGCCACCGCCCAGCGTGGCGGCCAGGGCACCGACGGCCGCAACACCGGCCACACCCAGCGCCGGATACAGCCGGCCGGCCGAGAACACCGAGGCCCGGTTGCCGGCAGCACTGCCGGTGGCTTTATGCTCTTTCTGGCCAGCCTGAGCCACCTGCATGTCCGGGGAAGCCTGGGTGTTGGCAACCGGCTCCGCAGCGGACTGCGCCAGGGCGGCAGAGGGAACGGCGACCAACGCCGCAGAGATAATCAGAAGACGGGTAAAGCGGGTCATCATCACATTCCACAGATAAGCACGGTCGCCCCAATGGCGCACAAGCTACCGCTCAGCGCCAGGAAGGGAAAGCGCAAAAGCACGCGGGTCAGGGATGGCCCCAATGAAAAAGCCCCGGCACCGGGCCGGGGCTTTCAACATCGTACAAGCCAAGGCAGGCGACAGCCGATCAAGCCGGATTGGCCGCCAGCCTCGTGCAGACATTGGCAATCAGGATCTGACGGGCACGCTCCACAATCTCATCCATGCTGGGGGTACGGACGAACATGTTAGCCGCACGCTGGCGCATTTCCTCCGTCGTCGGGATATGCGGCAGATGGATATTGGCCACCAGTGCCTCCACCCGCGTCTTCGCATTTTCCGACGCCTGGCGCATCTTCTCTTCAATCTCCGCCAGGGTGGGGGTATGGGCCAGGGCGTCGCGCACCTGCGCCGTCAGCTTATCGATCTGGAAGCTGGCCGCCAGTTGGGCAGCCGCCGTTTCGATCACCTTGGTGCCCAGACGCTGTTCGTTACGCACCACCGAAGCCGGCGGTTCATGCACGTCCCAGACCAGACGCAGGCCCTGCATGATCTTGATGATATAGTAGGATGTATCCACTTCCCACCAGCGGAAGCCCTGGCGGGCGGCTGACTGATAGGCATGGTGGTTATTGTGCCAGCCCTCCCCCATGGTGGCGATGGCCAGCGCCCAGTTATTGCGGCTGTCATCGCCGGTCAGGTAACGGCGGCGGCCGACCACATGGGCCAGGGAATTGATGCAGAAGGTAGCGTGATACAGCGCCACCGTGCTCCAGAAGAAACCGACGATCAGGCCCGACCAGCCAAACAAGGCCCAGGTGGCAAAGCCCATCACGATGGCCGGCACATAATAATGCCGGTCCAGCCAAACCAGTTCCGGATATTTGGTCAGGTCGCCGATGGTGCGATAATCGGCTGTGTCATGCTTGGGCGTGAAGATCCAGCCCAGATGCGCATAGAGGAAGCCCTTATGCTTGGGCGAATGCACATCCATCGGCGTATCGGAATATTTGTGATGGTGCCGGTGCTTGGCTGCCCACCAGAGCGCCCCGCGCTGCGCGGAGCTCTGCGCCAGGAAGGCCAGCAGGAACTGCATGACCCGGCTGGTCTTGTAGGCGCGGTGAGAGAAATAGCGGTGATAACCGCCGGTGATGCCGAACATGCGGGCACCGTAGAGCACCAGGGCCAGCACCACATCCTGCCAATGCACGCCCGTCCAGATCGCGCCCAGGCAGGCGAGATGGACCAGCAGAAAGGGGATCATGGCGGGGTAGACAATATCGTCCGACTGGGCCGCGGTATCGCCGCGGTCGAGATCGCTGGGGGCAGTCACGTGTGAACCAGGCTCCAAAACATGGCCATCAGGGCCGGCGGCGCACCAGCGCCACTTCAGACGAAAGTGATAATAGCATGTCATCCCCACCCTGGGGGGCAACAAAAACCACCCCTGACCGGATGCGCGTAAGCGTCGCGGGGCAAAAGGGGGATGTTTCAGACCAACGGCCTTTCCGGGGTCACCTGCTTGCGCACTGCGCTCTGCCTGTCATGCGGTTTGGGGGATGGCCGGGTGGCCACAAAGGTGCCGGTGCAGCAGAGAATCAGCCCCACCACGATCGGGGCGGCCGGATGGGGTGCGGTCAGATAAACAATGACCCAGGACAGCGCCATCACCCCAACAGCAGCGATCTTGCCGCGGGTGGGAATGGCCCCCTGCTCCCGCCAGTCGCGCAGGGCCGGGCCGAAACGCGGATGTTCCAGAAGCTTCTGCGCCTTTTCCGGATGGGAGCGGAAGTAAGCCCAGAGGGCGACCAGCAGAAAGGGCGTTGTCGGCAGCAAGGGCAGAACAGCACCCGCCATCCCCAGCCCGACGCAGAGATAGGCCAGGGCCAAATAGAAATATCGCCAACGGGGAGGTTGGGGAGGCATGGTCATGCGGCCGCCTGCATCCAATCGCAAATCATTCGCAATGAATGTGGGCCTGATGACGAAGGATGGCAAGGCGACAAAATCTGTCCAGAAGGATCAGCCCCGAAAAAAGATGGGCGCCCAGGGTTGCCCCTGGACGCCCACAAGGTCGGCCGCCGCGAAATGACCGGAGAAACGGCGGCCGTGAGGACTGAAAACGGGTAAAGCAGATCAGGCCGGGCGCTTCAGCGAAGCCGCCTCGCGCGCCAGGGCCTCAATCCCTGCCCAATCGCCGGCGGCGACCAGCTTGGCGGGGGTGACCCAGGAACCGCCGACGCACATCACGTTCGGCAGGGCCAGGAAATCCTTGGCATTGGTGGCATTCACCCCGCCCGTCGGGCAGAAACGGATCTGCGACAGGGGCGAACCGATCGCCTTCAGCATGTCGATCCCACCCACCACCGTGGCCGGGAACAGCTTCTGATGGCGGATGCCACGGGCCAGCAGGGCCATCATTTCCGACGGGGTGGCAACACCCGGCAGATAGGGGATGCCGCTATCCTGCACCGCCGTCACCAGCTCCGGATAGGTGCCGGGGCTGACGATGAACTTGGCGCCGGCCTTGGCCACGGCATCCACCTGGGAGGGCTGCACCACCGTGCCGGCACCGACCACCGCACCCGGCACTTCCGCCATGGCCGCCAGCGCATCCAGCGCGACGGGGGAGCGCAAGGTGACTTCCAGCACCGGCAACCCGCCGGCCACCAGCGCCTTGGCCAGCGGCACGGCATCTTCCAGCCGGTCGATGATGATGACCGGAACGACGGGGGCAAGGCTGCAGATATGGGCGATATCGGTGGTCATTGAGGCTTTATCCAACTGCGTAGAGGTTATACCGGGTTGGCGGTGAAGCAGCTGCCGCCCTGTTCCGCCCCCGTGGCCACGCCACGGAAGGCACCGAACAGATTGCGGCCCATGCCCCATTCATTGCCGGACAGGTCGGGCACCACCACATCGCGGGCGGCAAATTCAGCGGCATCCACCAGCACGTCCAGCGTGCCGGCCTCGGCATCCAGGCGGATGATGTCGCCGTCGCGCACACGGGCCAGCGGGCCACCGGCCAGACATTCCGGGGTGACATGGATGGCCGCCGGCACCTTGCCGGAGGCGCCGGACATGCGGCCATCGGTGACCAGCGCCACCTTGAAACCCTTGTCCTGCAGAATGCCCAGCGAGGGGGTCAGCTTGTGCAGTTCCGGCATCCCGTTGGCGCGTGGCCCCTGATAACGGACCACCACCACCACGTCGCCGGTCAGCTTGCCAGCCTTGAAGGCGGCCAGCATGTCATCCTGGCCATCGAACACCAGGGCCGGCGCCTCAACGATGCGATGTTCCGGCTTCACCGCCGAAACCTTGATGACGCAACGGCCGAGGTTGCCGGTCAGCAGGCGGATGCCACCCGTGGTATCAAAGGCATCAGCCACCGGCCGCAGCACCTTGGTATCGGCGGAAACCTTCACGCCCGGGCGCCACGTGGCCGCCCCGTAATTATCCAGGAACGCCTCCTGGCGATAGGCATCCAGGCCGCCCTCACCCGCCACGGTCTTCACATCGCCATGCAACAGGCCATTATCCAGCAGTTCGGAGATGACGAACTGCATCCCGCCCGCCGCGTGGAAATGGTTCACATCGGCCACGCCATTGGGATAGACGCGGGACAGCAGCGGCACCACCGCCGACAGATCGTTGAAATCCTGCCAGTCGATGGTGATGCCAGCGGCGGCCGCCATCGCCACCAGATGGATCGTGTGGTTGGTCGATCCGCCGGTAGCCATCAGGCCGATCATGGCATTGACGATGGCCTTCTCATCAATGATGTCGGCCAGCGGCGTGTAATCATCGCCCAGCGCCGTGATCTTCGCCGCGCGTTCAGCGGCGGCAATGGTCAGCGCATCGCGCAAGGGCGTGTTGGGGTGGATGAAGCTGGAGCCGGGCAGATGCAGCCCCATGATCTCCATCATCATCTGGTTGGAATTGGCCGTACCATAAAATGTGCAGGTGCCCGGCCCGTGATAGCTCTGCGACTCCGCCTCCAGCAGCGCGTCGCGGCCGACCTTGCCCTCAGCGTACAACTGGCGAACCTTGGCCTTTTCCGGGTTGGACAGGCCGGACGTCATCGGCCCGGCCGGCACGAAGACTGCCGGCAGATGGCCAAAGGCCAGCGCGCCGATGAACAGGCCCGGTACGATCTTGTCGCAGACACCCAGATAGAGCGCGCCGTCGAACATATTGTGCGACAGGGCGATGGCCGTCGACATGGCGATAACGTCGCGGGAGAACAGCGACAGTTCCATCCCGGCCTGCCCCTGGGTCACGCCATCGCACATGGCCGGCACGCCACCGGCGAACTGGGCCACCGCGCCAGCCTTGCGCACCGCCTCCTTGATCAGGGCCGGATAGCGTTCCAGCGGCTGATGCGCCGACAGCATGTCATTATAGGCCGAGACGATGGCCAGGTTCGGCTCCGTCCCGGACTTCAGTTTGGCCTTGTCGTCGGCGGCACAGGCGGCGAAACCATGGGCCAGATTGCCACAGGCCAGCGTGCCGCGGCGCGGGCCGCGCTGCTGGGCAGCGCGCACCTGCGCCAGATAGGCGGCACGGCCGGCGGCACTGCGCTCGACGATACGGTCGGTGACGCGGCGGATGGCATCAATGGTCATGACGGAACTCTCCCCACCCCGGGGACATGGTCAGGTCAGGCAACCCCGCGGGGGTTCAGGGCGCCCACCAGATGGAAACCGGCACCAGATCCTGGTGCAGCACGGAACGCACGGGCAAAGCCTCCACCGGACCCGGCTCCAGCGCCTGATCCAGAACGCGGCGCTTGGCATCGCCGGTGATCAGCAGGGCGATGGCGCGGCTGTCCAGCAGGGCCGGGCGGGTGAGCGTTATGCGGGCGGGGCCGGGAATGGCCGGCACCACGCCAGCCACAGCCAGCCCGCCGGCACCGCTCAGCGCCTGTTCCAGCCCCTCGCCACCGGGGAAGAAGCTGGCGGTATGCCCATCTTCCCCCATGCCCAGCAGCACCAGATCGAAGGGGCAGGCCAGCGTGGCCACCCGCTCATTCGTCGCGTCCAGCCCGTCGGCCACGCTGGCACCGGGGCTTTTCAGCCCCACCAGCCGCGCACCCTTGGCCAATGCATTGGCCAGGGTGCGGCGCACCATCGCCTCATTGCTGGCCGGATCGTCCAGATCCACCCAGCGTTCATCCGACAGCGTCAGGCTCACCTTGTCCCAGGGCAGGTCCATCTGGTCCAGCACAGCGAACAGGTCGGCCGGCGTGGTGCCGCCAGACAGCACCAGCGTGGCCACGCCGCGCGCTGCCACTGCCTGGGTGATCACACCGGCCAGATGATCGGCCAGCGCCGCCACCAGGGCGGGACGGGCATCAAAGCCCTTCAGTTCATTAGAATTCGGCATCGTGCCACCGGCGATTGTCACGGGCCAGCAGCATGGCGGAGCTGATCGGGCCCCAGCTGCCGGCGGAATAGGGTTCGGGGCGCTGTTCGGCATCGTCCCAGCCCTTCAGGATGGTGTCGATCCAGGCCCAGGCGGCATCCACCTCATCCCGGCGCATGAACAAAGACGGGTTGCCCCGCACCGTATCCATCAGCAGCCGTTCATAGGCATCGGGATAGCGATCCTTGAACGTTTCCGCATAGGAAAGGTTCAGCGGTACCGAACGCAGGCGCAGGCCACCGGGGCCCGGCACCTTGGTCATGATGGACAGGTTCACGCCCTCATCGGGCTGCAGGCGGATGACCAGCTTGTTGGCGGTCAATTCACCGGCGCCCTTGCCGAAGACATTGTGCGGGATGGCCTTGAACTGGATGATGATTTCAGAGCAGCGCGTCGGCATCCGCTTGCCAGTGCGCAGGTAAAACGGCACCCCGCCCCAGCGCCAATTGTCGATCTCCGCCTTGATGGCGACCAGGGTTTCGGTGTTGCTGTTGCCATGGCCCAGCTCCTCCGGGTAACCCGGTACGGCCTTGCCGTCGATGACACCCTGGCGATACTGGCCGCGCACTGTCTTGGTCTTCACATCCTGCGCCGTGATCGGGCGCAGGGCGCGGAGAACCTTGATCTTTTCATTGCGGATCATGTCTTCCGTCAGGGACGAGGGCGGCTCCATCGCCACCAGACAGACCAGCTGCAGGAAATGGTTCTGCACCATGTCGCGCAGCGCGCCAGCACGATCGTAATAGTCGGCGCGGCCTTCCACGCCGACCTTTTCCGCCACCGTGATCTGCACATGGTCGATATAGCCGGCGTTCCACAGCGGCTCAAACAGGGCATTACCGAAGCGCAGCACCATCAGGTTCTGCACCGATTCCTTGCCCAGATAATGATCAATGCGGAAAATCTGGTCTTCGCGGAAAATCGCGCCGACCTCATCATTGATGGCGTTGGCCGAGGCGCGATCCTTGCCGATCGGCTTTTCCAGCACCACGCGGGTGCGCGGGCAGATCAGCCCGGCTTCCTTGATATTGCGGCAGATGGCACCGAACAGGGCCGGCGAGGTCGCCAGATAGAAGACGCGCGCCTTCTCCCCGCCATCCTTCAGCGCTTCGGCCAGATCGGCCCAGCCGCCACCGGCCTTGGTGGCGTCCAGCGTCACATAGGTGATGCGGTTCAAGAACCGGTGCAGCACCTCTGCATCAATATCTTCGACCGGGATGAACTTGTCCAAGGCGGCAGCGATCTGCTGGCGGAACTGCTCCGTCCCCTGATCGGTGCGCGAGACGCCGATGATGCGGCTGTCATCGGTCATCTGGTGATCGCGTTCACGGTAATAGAGTGCGGGCATCAGCTTACGCAGGGCCAGATCACCCGTGCCACCGAACACGACATAGTCGAAGGGGGGAACCTGCAGAATTTCAGCCATCATACCCTGCGTCCGCATACCGGATTGATTATAGGCTGCGGTAACCGCCCCATCAGCGCGGGCACCCCAACCTTTTCGTCGACGAATGTAGCAGAATTACAAAACGACACAAGAGGCAGTTACCCACATTGTGACATGTCCGCGTCAGCCTCTGGCGCTGCCGGGTAGAGAAGTTGCGATCTTGCTGCGATGCAGCGTAACTTTACTACGCTTTAGCCCCTTAAGCCCCGGCAGGAAAGCCCATCCTGCGGAACAGGGGAGCCTTTCCGTTACCAACGCAAAGGGGTGCTTGCCAAAAGGCGGGGGATTTCGTGTAATTCCCTTACAGGCGTTACCGAACAGGCAAACGCACAGGAAATGGACATCCAGCCGCCCTGGGGGATCGTGCCCCCCACTGGGCGGCGTCCGAATGGTTGGGGAGTGTACCGGCAGTGCTGGAACGTATTCGGGCCATGCAGGCGGGGTTACGGCGATCGGAACAGAAGATTGCCGAGGTGGTGTTGAAGCGCCCCCATTCCGTGGTCAATGCCTCGGTGGCGGAGGTGGCGCGCGAGGCGCAGGTGAGCCAGCCGACAGTGGTACGCTTCTGCCGCTCCATCGGCTGTGGCGGCTTCCAGGATTTCAAGCTGCGGCTGGCCCAGGATCTCGCCACCGGCACGCCCTATGTGCATGAGGAGGTGCGGCCCGATGATGCGGTGGTGGATATCGCCGCCAAGGTGCTGAACCGCTCCATCGCCTCGCTGACCCGCGTGCGCAACCACACCAATGCCGAGGCGCTGGATGCAGCCGTGACCATCCTGGCGGAGGCGTCACGGCTGGAATTCTATGGCTTCGGTGCGTCCGGCATCGTGGCGGCCGATGCGCAGAACAAGTTCTTCCGGCTGGGTATTCCCTGCGTGGCCTATACGGATTTCCATGTCCAGGCCATGTCGGCCACCCTGCTGGGACCGACGGCGGCCGCTCTGGTCATTTCCCATACCGGACGGACGCGGGAATTGCTGCGGTCGGTCGATCTGGCGCTGGATAGCGGGGCCAAGGTGGTGGCGCTGACCAGCGGCGGCTCCCCGCTGGCGGAACGGGCCAGCGTCGCCCTGCTGGTGGATGTGGTGGAAGATACCAGCATCTATACGCCCATGGTCAGCCGGCTGGCCCATCTGGCCATGCTGGATGTGCTGCAAGTGGCCGTGGCACTGCGGCGCGGGGTCAATCTGGCGGAAAGCCTGGCGCGCTCCAAACGGCCCATCCGTGAACGCCGACTGGTGCAACGCGGCTGAAAAGGCGCATCCTTTCCAGGCCGGCCGCGTTATAAAGCCCATCGCCCCCAACCGAATACCAATAAGGACCGCCGATGTCCCTGGCCCCCTCCCCCGCCATCATCGACTCGGTCATTCAGGCCCGGTGCGCGGATATTTTCGCCATGCTGGGGCCGCATCTGCTGGCCGATGATCCCGGCCGCGCCCGCTTGACCGTGTTCCGCCCGGATGTGGATCAGGTGGTGGTGATCGGGCCGGACGGGGTTGAACGCGCCACGCTGGAGCGGATCGACCCGGCGGGCCTGTTCAGCGCCGACCTGCCGGCGGCGATGCTGACGGGCTATCGCCTGCGCCTGCATCGGCTGGAATCGGTGTGGGAGATTGATGACCCCTACCGTTTCCCGCCCGTGCTGGGGGAGATGGATCGGTATCTGATCGGTGAAGGGCGGCATTGGCGGCTGTATGACCGGCTAGGCGCCCATCCTGATCAGGTGGAAGGGGTGGCGGGTGTGCGTTTTGCCGTCTGGGCGCCCAATGCCCAGCGCGCCTCCGTCGTGGGTGATTTCAACAATTGGGACGGGCGCATCCATATGATGCGCAAACATCCCGGCATCGGGGTGTGGGAAATCTTCATCCCCGGCGTGGCCGCCGGTGCCGCCTATAAATATGAATTCCTCTCCGCCGATGGCGCGCTGCTGCCGCTGAAGGCCGATCCGTTTGCCCAGGCCGCCGAGTTCCGGCCCAGCACCGCCTCCCTGGTGCCTGCCCCGCTGGCGGAGGGCTGGCAGGATCATGACTGGCTGGCCAAGCGCAAGGAACGCAATGCCCGCACCGCGCCCATGTCCATCTATGAGGTGCATCTGGGTTCCTGGCGGCGCGGGGCCGATGGCGGTTTCCCGACATATCGGGAACTGGCGGAAAAGCTGGTGCCCTATGTCAAAGACATGGGCTTCACCCATATTGAGGTGATGCCCGTGCATGAACATCCGTTCGATGGATCATGGGGTTATCAGGCACTGGGGCTCTATGCCCCCACCGCGCGTTTCGGCAGCCCGGCGGATTTCCAGTTCTTTGTCGATGCCTGCCATCAGGCCGGGATCGGGCTGATCATCGATTGGGTGCCGGGGCACTTCCCCACCGATGCACATGGGCTCTATCAGTTCGACGGCACACATCTTTACGACCATGCCGACCCGCGCCAGGGCTATCACCCGGATTGGAACACGGCGATCTATAATTTCGGTCGCAATGAGGTGACCAATTTCCTGATCGCCAATGCCCTGTTCTGGCTGCGCCGATACCATGTCGATGGCTTGCGGGTGGATGCCGTGGCCTCCATGCTGTACCTGGATTACAGCCGCAAGGAAGGCGAATGGATTCCCAACCGCTATGGCGGGCGGGAGAATCTGGAGGCCATTGATTTCATGCGCCGCATGAATGAACTGGTCTATGGCGAGGATGAGGGCCAGGGCGGCGGGGCCATCACCATTGCCGAGGAATCCACCGCCTGGCCCGGCGTGTCCCGCCCCGCCTATGTCGGCGGGCTGGGCTTTGGCTATAAATGGAACATGGGCTGGATGCATGACACGCTGCGCTATATGGCGCGCGACCCCATCCATCGCCGCTTCCACCATAATGACCTGACCTTCGGCCTGCTCTACGCCTTCTCCGAAAATTTCATCCTGCCGCTTTCCCATGATGAGGTGGTGCATGGCAAGGGCTCCCTGCTGGGGCGGATGCCGGGGGATGACTGGCAGAAATTTGCCAATCTGCGCGCCTATTTCGCCTTCATGTGGACCCATCCGGGCAAGAAACTGCTGTTCATGGGTGGGGAGTTCGGGCAGCGGCGCGAATGGAACCATGATGCGGAACTGGACTGGTTCCTGCTGGATGATGCCGCGACCGGCCATTGGCACCGGGGCTTGCGCGATCTGGTGCGCGACCTGAACCATCTCTACCGCGACACCCCCGCCCTGCATGAGCGCGATTGTGAGCCGGAAGGCTTCCGCTGGATCAAGGGGGCGGCCTCGGATGAATCCATCCTGGTCTATAGCCGCCATGGTGCCGCCCCGGACCGGGCGGCGGTGACGGTGGCCAGCTTCACACCCCTGGTGCGGGAGAAATACCGCATCGGCCTGCCCTTCCCCGGCCATTGGCGGGAAGCGCTGAACAGCGATGCCGAATGCTATGGTGGCAGCAATATCGGCAATGGCGGCGGCGTGCTGGCGGAGTCGGTGCCGTGGGACGGGCAGCCCTATAGTGCCGAAATCACCGTGCCGCCGCTGGCGACGCTGGTGTTGGTGCGGGGGTGAGTTTGCTTATCCCTTTCCGTCACCCCGGCCTTCGCCGGGGTGACGGTGGAGGGAGAGCCCCCCTTACTCCGCCGCCGCCAGGAACCCGCCTGACTGGCGGTGCCAGAGCTGGGCATAGCGGCCGCCCAGCGCCAGCAGTTCGGCGTGGCTGCCCTGTTCCACCACCTGACCGCCTTCCAGATAAAGGATGCGGTCCATCTCGGTGATGGTGGAAAGCCGGTGGGCAATGGCGATCACCGTGCGACCTTCCATCAGGGTCCAGAGTGCTTCCTGGATCAGATGTTCGGATTCGCTGTCCAGCGCGCTGGTCGCCTCATCCAGGATCAGGATGGGGCTGTCCTTCAGCAAGGCACGGGCGATGGCGACACGCTGGCGCTCCCCGCCCGACAGTTTCACCCCCTGTTCCCCCACAATCGTGTCATAGCCGGTGGAACGCCGGGCGATGAACTCATGCGCATGGGCCTTGCGGGCGGCTTCCTCCACCTCCTGCTGGCTGGCACCGGGGCGGCCATAGGCGATGTTCTCCCCGATGGTGCGGTGGAAGACGCCGGGCTGCTGCGGTACCTCGGCAATCGCCGCGTTCAGGCTTTCCCGCGCCACATGGGCGATATCCTGCCCATCGATCAGCACCCGGCCATATTGCGGGTCGAACTGACGACGGATCAGCTTCACCAGGGTGCTTTTCCCGGCACCGGAGCGGCCGACTAGCCCCACCTTTTCCCCCGGACGGATGGAAAGGTTCAGCCCGTCAAACACCTTGGTACCATCGGGGAAGCTGAAATGGATTTCCCGCAGTTCAATCCCCCCCGCCGGCACCCGCAGGGCCGGGGCCCCCGGCACATCGGTGATCTCATGCGGGGCCGACACCAGATCCAACGCCTCCGACAGGGTGCCCAACTCCTCAAAGAAGTTCAGCATCCGGTCGGACAGATGCCAGACCGTATTGGAAATCTGGAAGGCCAGCGTGAAGACCAGGGTGAATTCACCAACCGTCATCGCGCCTTGCAAGGTGCGGGCAATGGCCACCCAGACCAGCACCCCCAGCAGCCCCATGATGGACAACATCTGGAAGATGCGCATCACCACCAGGAACCAGCGCAGCCGGCGCGACCGGAACCGTTCCGCATTCAGGTAATGGCCCAGGAAGGTCCGTTCGAACGCCGTGCGGGCGAAACCCCGGATCAGGTCGGCATTGGTAACCGCATCAATGATGCGGCCGGAACTGGTGGAAACCGCATCGCTCATCGCCTCCGACAGGCGGAAGCAATGGCGCGACAGCCAGAAGGAGACGGCGACGTAGAGCACCATCCACCCCGCCAGCACGGCGGAGAATAAAGGTGATGCCGTCCAGAGCAGGCCCAGCGCCACCACCAGCAGCACAATGACCCGCAGCACATCCCACATCAGGATTTCCACCAGGGACAGCACGGCATTGGCGCCCTGCTTGATCTTCTGGCCCAGCTTGCCGGCGAAATTATCCTGGAAATAGCGCGGGCTGTGGCCCAGCAGCCAGCCGAACATCCGCTTCTGCGCCAGGGCCCGGATGGAAGGCGAGGTATAGATATCGACGATCTGATAGACGCGATACATGCCCATGCTGCCCAGCCAGATACCCAGCAGCACCAGGAACCAGCCGCCCACGCCCAGCCCCTGCACGCCCGTCGCCGGGTCGCCGCCGGTGGCCGCCGTCAGCGCATCCACCACTGCCTTCAGGGCATAGGGCTCGAACGCCTCAATCCCCTGCCCGATGCAGACGGCCAGAGCCAGCAGCAGCACACGGCCGCGAAACTTCTCCCGCAGCAGGCCAATGGCAAAGGCAAAGGGTTTGGAAGGCAGGGGCCGGGGCGGCTCGCTATCCTCCCAGGCGAAGTCACGGTCCTGCACGGACTGATCATCAATGCGGACAGCGCGCATGGAGGCGCGCAGCAGGGCGGAAAACATGTGGGAACGACTCCAGACGCGAAATCGGATGAGCAGCACCGGGGCGGGTGGCATCAATTCATCCGATATCGGATTAGATGACGGAACGTTAAGTTTCTGTCAACCGCGAAAAAACTTGTCCCATGCATCAGATGGCTTTGGGCATGGAAACGCGGCGGTTCTGTTTCAAAGGCATGACAGAACAGAGCCGGCATGAGCTTTTGCGCGCCGTTCCTGTGTTCCCCGTCACATGTACACAATGCTGGTCCGCTTATTTTTCTGGAACCTTTCCACTGAGTATCGGAATGTATCCGGTATCTGGATGGGTGAAGGCCCGGGCCCTTTGCCCGGCGCCAAGGGGCGGATATGGAGTTCAAGGTTAAATTCTGGGGCGTGCGCGGCACTTTCCCCTGCGCTTACGCTTCCCATCTCACCTATGGCGGCAATACCAGCTGCCTGGAGGTAACGGCCGGCGGCCAGACGCTGATCCTGGACGCGGGCACCGGTTTGCGCGCCCTGGGCAAACGGCTGAAGCGCGACCATGTACGCAATGCCACCTTGCTGCTGAGCCATGCGCATTGGGACCATATCAATGGTTTCCCTTTTTTTGAGGCTGGCTACTGCCCGGATTTCAGCCTGAATGTCTTCGCCCGCGATCTGACCGGTTGCGAATGCATCGGCGAAGTGTTCACCAGCTGCATGGAAAAGCCGCTTTTCCCCGTGCCGCTGAAGACCATGCGCGCCAAGATCGATTTCAACAACCTCCATGCCGGCGACCGGCTGGACCTCGCCCCCGGTCTGGTGGTGAAGACGGGGGAGCTGAACCATCCCGGCGGGGCCGTCGGCTACCGAATTGAGTTTGGCGGCAAGGCTTTCTGCTACATCACCGATACCGAACATGTCGCCGGCCAGATCGACCAGAACATTCTGGCCCTGATCGATGGCGCCGACATGGTGGTTTATGATGCCACCTACACGGATGAGGAATATGCCACCCGCCAGGGCTGGGGCCATTCCACCTGGAGTGAGGGCGTGAAGCTGGTGAAGGAGGCGGGGGCCAAGCATCTCTGCCTGTTCCACCATGACCCCGACCATGATGATACAGCCATCGCCGCCATTGAGCGCGATGCCGCCCGCGCCTTCAGCGGTGCTTTTGCGGCCCGCGAAGGCACCGAACTGGACATGCTGAACCTGTCCCTGCCCTTTGCGGTGGCGGCGGAATAAAGGCCGGTTTTCTGCGGGCTATCATACAGACGGCGCGGGCAAAACCCGCGCCGTTTTGCTGATCCCCCGCCCCGCCCATGGCGCAGGGCTGCCATCCGGGGGAGATGCCGTGCTTGCTTTAGCGAACGATTTCAAAGATTGAGGCGCGGAACCCAGATCGAACCCCATACATTGGTTCCGCAACCATGCAAAAACCCCAACGCCTTTACGCCCGTATTGCGTCGATGACCGCCCTGGTAGCGCTGTCACTCACCGCCCAGCCGGGCAAGGCGCAGGAGACGCAAGCCGCCTCCCCTATTGACGAGATCATCGTCACCGCCACCCGCCGCGCCACCGCCATCCGCGACATTCCCGCCTCGGTATCCCGCGTGGACCGGGCGGATTTCGAGCCCAAGGCCACCCGTTTCATCGGGGAAGAGCTGCGCGGCCTGCCCGGCATCAATGTGCGCACCAATGACCAGGGCACCTATACGGATATCAGCATCCGTGGCGTGCCCAACCGCATCCATAACGACACGGTTGTCGTGCTGCTGGATGGCGTGCCCTTCGTCACCGGCGATGACGAGGGCGATATGGAACAGCTTCCCTTTGGCGCTGTCGGCCAGGTGGAAGTGGTGCGTGGCCCCACCTCAGCCCTTTACGGCCGGGGCGCCATTGCCGGCACCATCAATTATGTCACCCGCGAAGTGACGAATGAACCGCAGGCGGCCGCCCAGGCCGGCATCGGTTCCGATGGCTGGCGGCAGGCCGCCGCCATGATCCAGCGCCCGACCGGCGATGTCGGCGCACTGCTGCTATCGGCCGAATTGCAGCGGTCCGACGGCTGGCGCGACCGCACCGGCCGGAATGAGGAGAATATCTTCGCCAAGCAGCGGCTGGACCTGAACGAACGGCTGCGCCTCAACCTCACCGGCACTTACGTCAACACCAAGCAGGATCTGGCAGGCGAGCTGCCGACCGATCAGCGCGGCACCCCGATTGCCCTGCCCGGCGGGCGGGATGGCAATTGGAACAATGACGGGGCCGGTTTCTACAAGCGCATGTGGACCAGCACCGCTGTGCTGGAGGCCGATGTCACCGATAGTGTGACATCCACCACCCGCCTGCATTACCGCCATGCCAATACCCGTGCGGTACAGGGTGCCTTCCAGCGCTTCACCCCCGGCGACAGCACGGTGAATTTCAGCGGCTTCCGCGTCGATGGCAGCACGGACACCTATTTCGCGGAACAGCAGGTCGATTGGCGGATCGATGATCATTGGCGGCTGCTGGCCGGCGGTTCGGCCGAACGCATCAACGCCAATCACATTGAAAGCTGGAGCGGGGAATTCGATTTCGGTCCCCTGTTCTATATCCGCCGCCGCGATGTGGCCACGGGCTCCTATATCAATCAGGGCGACTGGCTTTATAGCCGGCTGATGGATGCCCATGCCCGCAACGAAACCCAGGCCGGTTTCGCCCAGGCGGATTTCAGCTGGCAGGCCCTGACCCTGACGGCCGGCGCCCGCTATGACCGGTTCCAGCGCAAGGTCTTCTACGGTCCGTCGGGCAGCGGCTATGGCCCGGACCCGGAGGTAACCGTGAAGGACAGCGACAGCCGGCTCAGCCCCAAGCTGTCGGTGCGCTGGCAGGTGGCGGAAAACGTCACCGCCTATACCACCTATGGCGAAGGGTTCAGCCCGGGTTTCGGCCCGCTCTGGTCCTTCCGCAACCGCGACACCAATCTGGCGCCCGAACTGGCCAAGAATATCGAAGCCGGTATCAAGGCCACCCTGCTGGATAACCGCCTGACCGGCACCTTGAGCCTGTATCAGCTGAAACGCAGTGACCTGCTGCAGCTGCTGCCGGTGGGGGCATCCGCCCGCACCATCAATTCCGGTCGCCAGCGCTCACGCGGGGTGGAGCTGGAGGCCAATGCCGATCTGCGGGATATCAATCCCGGTCTGGCACTGGCGCTCAGCTATGGTTTCACCGATGCGGTCTGGACGCAGAACGCCTTCCTGGAGCCGGACACCAACATCCCCTATGATTTCACCGGCAAGGATGTGGCGGGCGTGCCGCGCCATAGCGGCCGGGTGGAAATCAGCCAGCGGCTGGATCAGCCGGCGCTGACCCTGCGCAGTTGGGTGGATGTGTCGGGCGATTATGCCTATGACGGGGCCAACAGCCGCAAGGCCGGCGGCTATGCCCTGGTGAATGCCGCCATCACCTGGGCCCCGATGGAGGCGCTGGAACTGACCCTGACCGGGCGCAACCTGTTCGACCGCAAGGTGAACAGCGTCGTCGCCAAGAGCGACGGGCCTTACGCCTATTATCCGCAGGCCCCCCTGCAATGGATGCTGAGCGGGACGGTGAAGTTCTAGAGCCGGGTGCGTTTAAACGGAAACGCACCCGGCTCTAAGTCCTTGTTCAGCGAGCGGATTCACGCTCCAAAGCGATTCCGCTTTTCCGCGATCCGCTCTAAGGTCGATGGAAAGACCTTAAGACGCGCTTGCCGACGGGCAAGCGCGTCAATAGAGTCCGGACAATCAAGGCTGGCGGGTTACCATAACCGCCAGCCACTCCCATCGTCTGGACCGGATGCGCCCCCATGGACAGCCCGCATGATCAACAACCCGATTTTGATCATTGTGGCGGCAAATGCCGGACACCCATGACAATACCCATCACCATGGCATTCCAGCCCATCGTCGATCTGGCGCAGGGGACGATCTTCGCCCATGAAGCCCTGGTGCGGGGGACGGAGGGCCAGTCGGCCCAATGGGTTTTGGATCAGGTCAATGATGATAACCGCTATAGTTTCGATCAGACCTGCCGGGTAAAGGCGATCGAAATGGCGGCAGCGCTGGGGATGCGGGAAAAACTGTCGGTCAATTTCCTGCCCAACGCCGTCTATCAGCCGGCCACCTGCATCCGCACCACGCTGGAAACGGCACGCCGCACCGGCTTTCCCATTTCACAGATCATGTTCGAAGCCACAGAGGCGGAACGGGTGGAAGATGCGCCGCATCTGCGCCGCATCCTGACCGAGTATAAGCGCCAGGGCTTCACCACCGCGATTGATGATTTCGGCGCTGGCTTTTCCGGGCTGAACCTGCTGGCGGAGTTTCAGCCGGATATTGTGAAGATCGACATGCAGCTGACGCGCGGCATCGAAGCTGACCGTATCCGCCGCGCCATCGTCGGCGGCATCCTGTTCGCCTGCCGGGAAATCGGCATCACCGTCATCGCCGAAGGGATCGAGACGGCGGAACAGGAAAAGGCACTACGGGAAATGGGCATCAGCCTGATGCAGGGCTATCGCTACGCCCGCCCCGCCTTTGCCGCCATGGCTGAGCGGATCGACCATCTCCACCCGCAGGATTGATACAGCCGGCGGGAAGCCCCCACCGGCTGCACCTTAAAGAATCAGGCCTCTGCCGGACCCTCTGCCGCCGGCGCGGCCAGCCGTTCGTCCAATTGCGGGGCCAGCGGGTGGCCGGGATGGGCCGCCTTCCAGCGATCCACCAGGGTCAGGGCCTTCGCCCGATCCTGTTCAGCAATCGCCAGCACCAGATTGGCGAACTGCACATGCGCCACCTGGGCCTGCGGGGCCAGCGTGGTGGAGGAGAGATAGCGTTCGGCCGCCCCTTCCAGATCGCCCAGCACTTCCAGCGTGCGACCCAGGGCGAAAATCGCCTCCGGGAAGGGCGGGCGCAGGGTCAGCACCTCAGTGAAGGCGACGCGCGCCTCTTCCACCTGGCCCAGCCGGAACAGCAGGTTGCCCAGGTTGAAGCGCGGATCGACGGCGCGCGGGTCGGCAGCGGCGGCACTGCGATAGGCTTCCACCGCCAGCGGCAGGTCGCCCATCTGTTCACGCACCAGGGCCAGACCGACCCAGGCATTGGTGAAAGCCGGGTCCAGTTCCACGGCGCGGGACAGGCTTTCCAGCGCCTCCTCGAACTTGCCCTGCTGGGCCAGCGCCATGCCGAGATTATGGTGCGGCGGCGGGTGATCCGGCTTCAGGGCGCGGGCCTTCTTCAGGGCCGGCACCGCCTCATCCAGCTTGCCCAGACCCTGCAGCGTGGCGCCCAGGTTGGACCAGGCGACGCGCACATCCGGATGGTCAGCATAGACCTTGGTGATCTTGCGATAGGTATCCGCCGCTTCCTTCAGCCGGCCCTGACGATGCAGTTCCGTCGCCGCGCGCATATCGGCGGGAAAGGCGGACCACATCGCATCGGTCTTGCTGATGTCGGCGATCTTGCGGCGGCGGTCGTGGCGGTTCATCGAAAGGGACACCCGGAATTCTTGGTTACGCACGGTGGCACTGCCGGCCTTGATAGCAGCGTCACGGACAAAACGGAACAAATTGCAGCGGTCTGGTCACAAGAGAGCGGACACAAGGCAGCAAAACAGAAAAGAACGGGGCCGGCCCCATCGCTGGTGCCGGCCCCGCCCCCTACGGTAGCCGTAGACGATCCGCTTGGCGGTTAAGAACCCGCCGGCGGACCCAATCCGTATCAGCCGAGGATAAGCCCGGTGACGGAGAGATCCGCACGGGTCCGCAAAGTGGAACGAGACATCGGATCACCTCCTTTCATTGGTTACAGGGACAAGGGAGAGTATGGGCATTTCCCTTCCCCCCGTCAAGGCAATTAATCCGAACCCGGATGCATTGCCGCAGATTCAAATGAGAATTGTTGTCATTCCTATTGCGTAAGCGCCCGGCTGGCGTATGTTTCCCGGCAATTCTGGTTGGGGAACCATTGCGATGACATGGATGGCGGGTCTGGGCTTTGTCCTGTCTGCGGCGGCATTGGCGGGCTTCCGCCTTGCCTGGGCGCGGCAGGATCAAGCCCGCTGGGCGGCGCTGGCGCTGGGGATTGCCCTGGTGCTGGCGACCCTGTGGGCATGGTCGATGGCGGCTGGGGCAGAGGTGGGGATTCCCCTGGGCATCACCTGCCTGTGTCTGGCCGGCTATCTCTTCGTTGGTGCCAATATGGAAATCCGGCCGGCGCGGGCCCGCCGGGTCACCGCCACGCCGGAGGAGCGCAAGCCGAAATTCGGCCGCGGTGTCGTGCGCTTCATCCTGGCGGGGCCGCTGGGGGCTGTCGCTTCCATCGGCATTGGCATTGCGGTCGCCATGCAGGCGCCGATGGTGGAACAGACGCGGCTGGTGATCGGCGCCACGCTGGTGCCGCTGGTCTGGGCTGGCTGCATGGCCTGGACCCTATGCGATGGCCGCGTCATCCGCTCTGCCATGGTGCTGAGCGGTACGGCCATTGCCGGCTATGCCGTCGCCCTGCTGCCGCTACTGTTTAAGGGAACCGTTTGATGAGCCGGATCACACAAAACCAGGAGGCCGGCAGCAGCTTCGTCCGCTCCATGCTGGCCGGCCATTCGGCCCTGGGCATCGCCTTTGCCGCCCTGATCCTGCTGGTCTGCTTCTCCGGCACGGTGGCCGTGTTCCATGAGGAATTGCTGCGCTGGGAGGAACCGGACGCCCCCCTGGTGACGAATGCCGACGACGTTGTCATCCAGCGAACGCTTGATCACATCGTGGCCAAGGCCCGTGAGGATCAGGCATTGCATGAAGTCACCCTGCGCCTGCCCAGGGCGGAGCTGCCCCGGCTGAGTGCCGAATATCACGATCATGATAGCGGCAAGGAAGCGCATTGGTATGCGGATGCCGACGGTAATCTGACCCGACCGCAGGTGGAGGGCTGGACGGAATTCATGCGCCGGCACCATTATTCCTTCCATGGCGGCAGCTGGGGCATCTATCTGGTCGGCATTTCCGGTGTGGCCCTGCTGTCACTGGTGATGTCCGGCATCATTTCGCATCCGCGCATTTTCCGCGATGCCTTCTCCCTGCGGCTGGGCGGCTCCCGCCGCCTGCAGGAAGCCGATATCCATAACCGCCTGTCGGTCTGGGGCCTGCCCTTTCACATCGCCATTTCCCTATCCGGTGCCTTTCTGGGACTGGCGGGGCTGGTAACGCTGGTGCTGGCCTATGCCGCCTATAATGGCGATACGGAGAAGGCCATTCTGGCGGTTTTGGGGCCGCAGGCGACGGAAGATGAACGCCCTGCCCCCATTCCCGCCGTGGCGCCGATGCTGGCCCAGATGTGGGAGCGCGCGCCCGATGCGCGACCGGTCTTCCTTCATATCGATCATGTCGGCACCGCCGGCCAGATGGCCATGATTGCCGCCCATGACCCACACCAGCTTGCCTATACCGACCGCTACCGCTTCGATGCGGCCGGCAAGCTGATCTGGGTTGGCGGCTATGACAAGGGGACGGTCGGGATGCAGACCCTGGCGGCGATGCAGCCGCTGCATTTCGGCAGTTTCGGTGGATTGCCGGTAAAGCTGGCCTATGGCGTGCTGGGCATCGCCATCTGTCTGGTCACCTCCACCGGCATCACCATCTGGCTGGCGCGCCGGCGCGACCGGGGCAATCCGGCCCCACATTGGGAACGGGTCTGGGCCGCCATCTTCTGGGGCCAGCCCATCGCCTTCACCGTTTCCGCCCTCACCGCGCTGGCGGCGGGCTGGCCGCCCATCCCGGTTTTCTGGGCCAGCACCCTGGCCGTGCTGGCCCTGGCCGCCCTGCGCTGGGAGGCGGCGCTGCTCTCCTTCCGGCTGCGGCTGGTCACCGCATTGCTGCTGGTCCTGCTGGCGGTCAGCCATGGGCTGCGCTGGCAGGGGGCCGGCGACCCGATGATGTGGTGGATCGATGGCGCCCTGCTGCTGGCCGCCGGTGCCATCGGCCTGACCCTGGCCTGGCAATGGAAGGGTGGCACGGCACTGGCCCAGACCGGCCGGGCCTGAGACGGCGAATAACCAAATAAACAGCGGGCCGGTGGCAGCGGCCCGCCTCAATCTCGCATGGCCGGAAATTGCGACTGACAATCAGAACAAGTCGCCCACCATGCACCTCATACAGGAGTGGGAATTGCAGAAGAACCTGATGCGGGCCGGTGCGGCCCTTGTCGCCCTGTTGGCCGGTGTGATCGCCCAGGCGCAGGAAACCCAGGTGGCTGAAGCCGGCGCCGTAGAAGAAATCATCGTCACCGGGGAAAAACAGGCCCGATCGGTGCAGGACACGCCCACCAGCGTGAAGGTCATCGGCAAGGAGCAGATCGAGAATGAGCTGCTGACCAGCCTGAACGACGTGCTGCTGCGCGCCGCCAATGTGGCCGGGCGCGAAGGGCGCGGCTTCTCCATCCGGGGCATGGATAGCTGGAACGTCTCCGGTGCCGGGTCGGGGTCGATGGCGACGGTCTATGTTGATGGGGCGGCAATGCCGCGCCGGGCCATCACCTTCAATTCCATCAATATGTGGGATGTGAAGCAGGTAGAAATCCTGCGCGGGCCGCAATCCACCATGCAGGGCCGCAACGCCCTGGCGGGGGCGATCATCGTCACCACCGAAGATCCCAACTTTGATTACAAGGGCAAGGCCCGGCTGATCGTTGGTGAAGGCGGCCGGCGGGAATATGCCGCTGCCGTTGGCGGCGGTCTGGTGGAAGATGTGCTGGCCTTCCGCCTGTCTGCCGAACGGGCGGACAGCGACGGCTATATCCGCAACGTCACCCGCAACGACCATGCCGATTACAAGCGGCTGGAAAATTACCGCGCCAAGCTGCTGTTCACCCCGGCGGGCCTGCCCGATCTGGTGGTGAAGCTCAATGCCAGCCACGCCAAGAATTTCCTGGGCGAGAATTACACTGATATCAGCACACCCAACCCGTTCAAGGACCGGCTGGCCTTTTTCGATGCCGAGACCCGCACCAAGGTCGGCACCGACATGGCCACGCTGGATGCCAGCTACAGCCTGTCCCCGGAAGTCAGCCTGACGGCGCTGACCACCTGGAGCCTGGTGAAATATAATTATGCCAGCGACAATGACCGCACGGCCAAGCCTGAGGCAACGGGCGTTCTGGGGGATCGTGCCCGCAGCCTGTCGCAGGAAGTACGGGCCAATCTGGATCTTGGCGGGTTAACCGGTGTGGCCGGGCTCTATTACGCCAAAAGCCGCAGCCATGATAAATCCGACACCGGCGTCGGGCTCAGCCTGGCCCGGGCCGGCCTTGCCGGCCTGCTGGTGGCCCCGCCGGCGCAGGGCGGCTATGGCCTGCCGCAGAGCTTGGCCAACAGCGTGATCGCGCTCTACCCCACCGATGTCCGGCTGCGCTCGCTGCAAGACACGCCCGAGGATGTGGAATCCTATGCCCTGTTTGCCGACGCCACCTATACGGTGACCGACAAGCTGAAGCTTCTGGGCGGCTTCCGCTGGGATAAGGAGAAGCAGACGCGCAGCGTGGATAACAGGGTCACCATCCTGTCCACCCTGCCCAACCCGGCCGGCTTCACCGCCCCGGTCAGCACCATCATTACTGGCATCAATGGCGAACTGGCACGCCAAGCCCGCGCCGCCAGTTCCACCCAGCCGGAAAAATCAGTGGATTTCGGGGCCTTCCTGCCCAAGGCCGGCGTCACCTATGAATGGACACCGGACCTGTCCACCAGCTTTGTCGCCCAGCGCGGCTATCGTTCCGGTGGCGTGATGATCAATACCGCCCGTGCTTCGGTGGTGGAGTATGATCCGGAATATGTCTGGAACTATGAATTGTCGCTGCGCAGCCAATGGCTGGACAAGCGGCTGACGGTGAATGCCAACGCCTTCTATATGGATTTCAAGGATCAGCAGGTCTCCATCCAGCTGTCCGGCAATGTTTATGACACGCAGACGGAAAATGCCGGTTCCTCCCACCTCTATGGGGCGGAGTTGGAGACCAATTACATCGTCTCCGATGCGCTGTCGGTCTATGGCTCGGTCGGCTATACCCGCACCAAGTTTGATGATTTCTCCTATGGCAGCGGGCTGACCGCCCGCAACTTGGCCGGATATGAATTCCGCTTTGCCCCACACTGGACGATTGCCGGTGGCGGCACCTGGCGGGATGAAAGCGGCCTCTATGTCAACGTGAACGCCAATTACACCACCGATTCCTATTCGGAAATCGCCATCCAGGATGACCGGCTGAACAGCGCCCGTCTGCTGGTGGGCGCCAAGGTCGGGTACGAGACGGAGCAGTTCGGCGTCTATGCCTATGTCACCAACCTGCTGGACCAGGATTATTATTCCGGCCGCTATGTCAATTATCAGTGGGCCAATCTGGGCGACCCGCGCGCCTTTGGCGTGGTGGGGGAGGTGCGGTTTTAAAGAAGATTGGGGCGGAAGGCGGCAGCGTCTGTCGTTTTCAGGTTGAGTACCCACCGTCACCCCGGCGCAGGCCGGGGTCCAGGGGGCACAAGCGCTTTGCTCTACGAACCTGGACCCCGGCCTGCGCCGGGGTGACGGAAAGGGAAAGCATTTCAGACAGACTCTACCGCCGCCATGCCACCAGCCGGCGGGCGGCCTCCGCCACCTCCGCTTCCGACGCAGCGAAGCTGATGCGCAGAAAATGGCGGCCGCGGGCGGGATCGAAATCCAGACCCGGCGTCAGGGCCACCCCGGTTTCAGCCAGAATGCGGCGGCAAAACGCCTCGCTGTCATCGGTCAGACCGCTGATATCGGCATAAAGATAAAAGGCCCCGTCGGCCGGGGCCAGCCGGTCGAAGCCGGCCTTTGGCAATTCGTTCAACAACAGGTCGCGGCTGCGGCGATAGCGGGCAACATGGCCGTCGGCCTCCGCCACACTGTCGAACGCCGCCACGGCGGCATATTGCGACAGGGTGGGGGCGGAAATATAGAGGTTCTGCGCCAGACATTCGGCCGCCCGCACCAGTTCCGGCGGCACAACCATCCAGCCCAGCCGCCAGCCGGTCATGCTGAAATATTTGCTGAAGCTGTTGATGATGATGGCACGGTCGGAAAAAGCCAGCGCCGTCTGGGCCGGCACCGGGCCGAACTCAATCCCATGGTAAATTTCATCACTGACCAGCCGGACACCATTTTCTTCGCACCAGTGCGCCAGTTCGCCCAGCGCCGCCGGGGACAGCATGGTGCCGGCGGGGTTGGACGGGCTGGCCACGATCAGCCCGCGCACCGGCCGGTCCAGTGCGGCCAGTTGCGCCGGGGTGGGCTGGAACCGGGTGTCCGGCCCCGTCTCAATCTCCACCGCCTCCAGCCCCAGGGCCTTCAGGATATTGCGATAGGCGGGATAGCCGGGGGACGCCAGGGCCACCCGATCCCCCGGCTCGAACGCCGCCAGAAAGCCCAGCAGGAACCCGGCCGATGAACCAGTGGTGACGGCGATGCGCTCGGCCGGTACCGACACGCCATAGCGATCACGGTACCAGCGGGCAATTGCCTCGCGCAGCACCGGCACGCCGAAGGCATCGGTATAGCCGATCTTGTCGGCATCCAGGGCGGCCCGCGCCGCCGCAATCACCTTGGGCGGGGCGGGCGTGCTGGGCTGGCCGATTTCCAGATGCAGCACGTCACCGCCGGCCGCCGCCCGCTCATTGGCGGCGCGCATCACCTCCATCACGATGAAGGGTGCGACAGTACCGCGCGCCGATGCCGCCCAATTCGTCCCCTGCCCCTTGAACTGCGCCCTTCCCTCGCCCCAATTTTCATGGCTAGTGTCGGGCTGAGGGGCGTTGGCAATGGATAGACTCATGTTTGCGATTCCAAAGCGGATTGCCAGGACGGCCGTGGCCTTGCTGATCTCGGCGACCCTGATCGTGCAGCCAGCGATGGCGCAACAGTCGATCAGTTTCATCCGCGACACCGAAATCGAGCATATATTGCGCGACTACGCCACCCCCATCTTCAATGCCGCCGGCGTGGTGCCGGAGGCGGTGACGATCGGGCTGGTGCGGGCGGATTCGCTGAACGCCTTCGTCGCCGGCGGACAGAACATGTTCTTCCATACCGGCTTCCTGATGGATACCACCCTGCCGGAACTGATCGGGGTGACGGCGCACGAGACGGGCCATATTGCCGGCGGCCATCTGGCCCGCAGCAGCGATGCCATGTCGGACGCCGCCACCATCGCCACCATCTTCACCCTGTTGGGTCTGGCGGCAGCCCTGGGCGCCGGCCGGTCGGATATCGGCATGGGCGTGCTGGGCGGCGGGCAGGAAGCGGCGATGCGCACCTTCTTCGCCTTCACCCGTGCCCAGGAAGGTTCCGCCGACGCCGCCGCCACCGTCTATCTGGAAAAGAATGGCTGGAGCTCGGAAGGGCTGCTGGCCATGATGCAGAAGCTGGCCGGGCAGGAATTGCTGCCGGAAAACCGGCAGGTTGAATTTGTCCGCACCCACCCGCTGACCCAGAATCGTATCCAGGCCATCCGTTATTTCGTGGAAACCCAGTCGAAGAATAACGGCAAGCGCTTCCCGGAGGAATTCTACGACAAGCATGAACGGATGGTGGCCAAGCTGATGGGCTTCCTGCGGCCCGATCAAGCGCTGCGCCATTATGATGCCAAGGATAATGCCTTGCCCGCCCGCTATGGCCGGGCCATCGCGCTCTACCAGAAGGGCCGCACCAGCGAGGCCCTGAACCTGACCGACGGGCTGATCGCCCAGGAAAAGAACAACGCCTATTTCTATGAATTGAAGGGGCAGATCCTGTTTGAGGATGGCCGCCCCGCCGATGCCGTGATCCCTTATCGGGAATCGGTGCGGCTGGACCCGGAATCCGGCCTGCTGCGCGCCTCGCTCGGTCATGCGCTGCTGGAGGTCGGGGATGACCGTTTCCTGGATGAGGCCATCGGCCACCTGAATGCCGCCGCCCGCCAGGAACCCGGCTCCGCCCTGGTCTGGCGCCTGCTGTCCAGCGCCTATAGCCGGGCCGACCGGCAGCCACAGCTTGCCTATGCGCGGGCGGAAGAGGCGCTGGCGCGGGGCGATATCCGCGCCGCCAAGTTCCACGCCGACCGGGCCGAACGGCTTTTGCCGGCCGGATCGCCGGAATGGATTCGCGCGCAGGATATCAGGGTGATGGTGGAAAGCAGGGCGGGGATGACCAACTGAGGCATCCTTCCGCCGCTGGCTGCGGCGGCATTCCCCTGTAGATATGCCGTGTGCCCCGACTGACCAAAGGCGCAGAAACCTGCGACTCTGCTTTTTTATGAAGAACAGAGCGGGTGCACGACGCAAGACACCCACCTGACTGATTGGCATATCTATCATTAAATGCCGAGGCGATTGATCGGGTTGCTTGGAGAAAGGGCCATGACGGGTACCGTCATGGCCCTTTCTCCTTTCGACTGAGTAGAAATAGATTTTCAAACGAACGATTATATTTCGTAAATAAATAAATTAATGAAATATTAAAGGCAGGATAATGGCTGCGACAGAAGGGGCGCTTATTTAATCGGTAGCCGATATGCAAATTCAAAAAGAGAAAAGTCATTCACGCGGTGCCATAAGGAGCCTAATTTCTTCTCTTACCCAGGTCGACGGAACCCAGAAAGATGCGGGTTAAGAATTTCTTCATCATTTGTGTATCGATCACCGGCATGATTGCCATCATCATGTCGTTGCTGGTCCTAAGCAGCCAGATCGCCCGCTACAATGCCGGGAGTGAGGCTCTGAAGCAGATTGATGCGGCTGGCAAGCTGGTTAAGGTGTTGGAACTGGTGGCGATTGAGCGCGGCAGCATCAATCTGGCGTTGCTTAACGAAAAGCCGGCGGAAGAGACCCTGCGCAAGGCAATGACGGAACAGGTCACAGCCAGCCGGAATGCCACGGAGGCCGCTGCCGAGGTCATGCAGAATCTGGCCAATGCGGCAAAGGCGCGTACCGCGTTCGACAATTTCCGTCGTGATGTGGAAACGCTGCGCAGTGCCGCCATGGCAGAAGGGCTCAAGCCTGCCGACCAGCGCGACCAGAATATGGTGAAGAATTATTCCAACCGCCTGACGGTGCTGCTGGATTCCCTGGGGGCAGCGCTGGACCAGGTGGAAACCAACATCAACGAATTTGACGATTCCGCTGGGGATTATGTCTCCACCGCCCGTGTGGCAATGGATATGCGCCTGGCCCTCGGGGCGAAAAGCACGCTGATGACCCAGTTCGTTACCATGCGCGCGCCCGCCAAACCGGAACAGCTTGAAAAGCTGGCCGAACTGAGCGCCCGCGTCGACGAACTCTGGCGGCGCACCAAGCTGCTGGCCGGTCAGGTTGACCGCCCCGAAGCCCTGGCACCGGCTGTAGACCAGGTGGTGGCGAAATACATCACCGCCCAGGGGGAGATTTACAAGAAGGTCGAAGCCGCCATGCGCCGCGACGGTCAGACCGGGCTGGAGGTTGCCCCCTTCCGCACGCTGCAATCTTCCAATCAAAGCACGGTCATCAACTTGCGCGATACGGCCCTGACCGCTGGCCGCGACTATCTGACCGGGGAAGTGGCCTCAGCGCGGACCAATATCATCCTGGACATTTTGCTGTGTCTGGCCATTGCGGCGGCCGTGATCACCCCGGCGACCTTGTTCACCCGCCGCGTGGTTAATCCGCTGGCACGCATCACCCAGGCCATCAACCAGATGGCCGGCGGCAATCTGACGGTTGCCATCGAAGGGGCCGAGCGCTCGGACGAGGTGGGGGACATTGCCCGTGGTCTGACCGTGTTCAAGCAGGGTGCCCTGGAACAGCGCCGTCTGGAAAGTGAAGCCGCCGCCGCCGCGGCGGCCCGTGACCAGCGCGTCGCCCGTCTGGAAGCGCTGATCGCCCGGTTCGAAGGCCAGTCGGCAGAAACATTGGGGATGCTGGCCACCGCCGCGGTGGAGCTGGACAGCACCGCCCGCACCATGTCCGGTTCCGTGGAACAGACGACGCGCCAGGTGGCCATGTCGGCCGCCGCCGCCGGCCAGACGTCGGCCAATGTGCAGACCGTGGCTGCCGCCACGGAAGAACTCGCCTCCTCCAGCCAGGAAATCGGCCGGCAGGTGGCGGAAAGCGCCAAGATCGCCGGCACCGCCGTTGGTGAGGTCCGTCAGGCCGGCGCCACGGTGCAGACCCTGGCCGATGCCGCCCAGCGCATCGGTGAGGTGGTGCAGCTGATCACCGATATTGCCGGCCAGACCAACCTGCTGGCCCTGAACGCCACCATCGAGGCTGCCCGCGCCGGGGAGGCCGGCAAGGGCTTTGCCGTGGTGGCCGGTGAGGTGAAGAATCTGGCGGGCCAGACGGCCCGCGCCACCGACGATATCTCCAGCCAGGTGGCGCAGATTCAGTCGGCGACAAACGGCGTCGTCTCCGCCATCAGCGATATCGAAGACACGATCCGGCGGGTCAGCGAAATCGCCACCACCATCGCCTCTGCCGTGGAAGAACAAGGTGCCGCCACGGCGGAGATCGCCCGCAACGTGCAGCAGGCCGCCCATGGCTCGCAGCAGATTTCCAGCGGCCTGATTGAGGTGAAACAGGCGGCGGAAGATACCGGCGATGCCGCCGGCAATGTGCTGACCGCGTCCGGCAAGCTGGCCCGCGATGCGGAAGAGCTGCGGGAGGAAATTGGCCAGTTCCTGAGCAATATCCGCGCCGCCTGACCCCTGGCGCACGGGCACCCGCCGGTGCCCGTGCCGCCCCTTACGGCAGCCAGGGTTTGGCCCCGTCGGTATTCAAGGTGTGTTCGATATTCAGGCCAATCGTCAGCCCACCGGCAACACTGCCCGGCTCCTTGCCGGGCAGGGCGAAACTGGCCTGAACACTGTACTGGCTGGTCGATTCATCAAAGCTGATGGCATCGACGAAGATGCTGTCCGACCCCTTGGGCACCGTCTGGCTGAACTTCGCTTCATCCGCCTGCCAGAGATCACTGGGCAGCGGATCGGCTGCCAAGGTGAGGCCGGCATTGTCGAACAGTTGAATTTCAGCCACCTCCCCTTTCGATGCGGCACGCAAGCGCGCCAGCAAGGCCGAGAGCGGATGGTCCCGCACGGCCCGCACCAGTGGATGGTTCATGGTGGTGCGGTGCCGCTGATAGAGACCATCCCGCTCCAGGATTTGCGGCACGGACAGGCCGGCACTGGCCTGATCTGCCAGCAACAAGGCGGGCAGCAGGCGCGGTTCTGCCAGCAGCATTTCCTGGATATGGCGGGCAGCCGCCAATACCGCCCGCCGCTCCATCGGGGAAAGCGACATGCTGCTGGAAGGGCATGCCGCAATCTCCCGGTTGAACCGCTCCAGAAAGCCTGGATTCGCATCAAGAAAGGCGTTGGAGAAATAGACACCCAGCGGCATATAGCGTTCGAAGGAAACCGCCAGTGCCGTGGGATCGACCCCGGCTTCCTGCCAGGCGATATGCAATTCCGCCTCGTCCACCAGCACCGCATCAACCCGTCGGGCCGCCAGCATCCGCAACAGCTGCACCGTCGAACGGGCACCGCCACCGATATTTGCCCCCTGCCCTTCCAGCCATTTCAACTGGTTGGAGCCCAGCACCGCCGCCACCCGCTGATCCTTCTCCAGGGCAAAGCGCATCGGCTTCACGCCCGTCAGGGTCACCCAGACCCAACGTTCCAGCGCCAGGGGCAGCGACAGCCGGCCATTGCCGCTCTGGTTGTCAAAATCCGCCGCCACGGAAAACAGGCCCTGGGCGGCGCCATTGCGCACCTGTTCCCGGGCGCGCAGCCAGGGGGCAAGGTCCACCTCATACCGCTGATTCAACCGGGTCATCACGCAGGATAATGTGCGCATGGAACTGCCATCCAAGGCACCATCCACCATTTCCTGATAAGGCGGGGCGATATTGGTCAGGAACTGCAAAACGTCCGAGGCACGCACCGGCACAGTAATGGCAAGGCATGTTGAAAATGCCGCCAGCAGGTGCTGCGTCCTTCCGGCCATGCGCTTCGTCACTCCCCTGCTCACCGGTCTGGTTGCCGGTTCTTAACGGGAGTGAGTCTAGTCCCGGCCGGACCTTCTGCAAATCTATCCAGAAGGTCCGGCCGGGATTTCACCATATTCAGTCCGTGAATTTATTGTTCTTGGGGAAGCCGTTGGGCGGCAGCTTGCCGGGTGTGCCGCGGAAGGCCACCCAGCCGGACAGTTCCGGCATGGCAACAGTGCGCATCCGGCCTTCCGTGCCACCCAGCTTCCAGCTCAACCCGTCTGCCAGATTGAACAGTTTCAAATCCGACAGGCTGGCATCTTTGTATTTCTGCAGGGCGACACCTTTGCCGCGCGCCAGGATGGGCACTTCTTCCAGCTTGAACACCAGCAGGCGACGGTTATTGCCGATCACCGCCACGGCATCGCCTTCCACCGGCACGGCCAGCACGGCGGTGGAGCCATCGCCCGTGTTCAGAACCTGTTTGCCGGCGCGGGTCTGTGCCACCACATCATCAGCTTCCACCTGGAAGCCGCGCCCGTCGCTGGAGGCCACCAGCAGACGGGTGCCGGGCCGGTGGCGCAACATGCCGATAATTTCCGCCTCGCCCAGATCGATCATCAGGCGTACCGGCTCACCAAAGCCACGGCCACGCGGCAGCTTGTCCGCGCCCAGCGTATAGAATTTGCCGTTGCTGGCGAAGATCAGCAGCTTGTCCACCGTCTCCGCGTGAAGGACAAAGCCTTCCTTGTCACCTTCCTTATATTTGGTCTCCGCCGTCTCCGCCGGGCCCAGATGCTTGGAAACGGCCCTGATCCAGCCCTTTTCCGACAGGAAGATGGTCAGCGGCTCCCGCTCAATCATGGCTTCCACCGGCACGGCGAGGTCAGCCGGGGCTTCCCCGATCTCCGTCCGTCGTTCGCCCAGCTGGGTGGAGCGGCCGAATTTCTTGTCCATCTGCTGCACTTCCGTGCGGATGGCCTTCCAGCGCTTGCCCTCATCCTCCAGCAGGCTGGCCAGCGTGGCCCGCTCCGCCGTCAAGGAATCGTGTTCCTTCTTGATCTCGAACTCTTCCAGCCGGCGCAAGGAACGCAGCCGCATGTTCAAGATGGCTTCGGCCTGCACATCGCTCAGGCTGAAGGTGCGCATCAGTTCCTTCTTCGGCTCATCCTCTTCCCGGATGATGCGGATCACCTCATCCAGGTTCAGATAGGCAATCAGATAGCCGCCCAGCACTTCCAGCCGATGGTCGATCTCCCCCAGCCGGTGGCGCGACCGGCGGATCAGCACCTCCTGCCGGTGATCCAGGAAGGCCTTCAACACCTCGTGCAGATTCATGACACGGGGGATCAGCCCGCCATCCAGCACATTCATATTCAGGCTGAAGCGGGTTTCCAGATCCGTGTTGCGGAACAGCTGTTCCATCATCACGGCCGGATCGACATTCCGGCTCTTCGGGATCAGGACAAGCCGGATATCTTCGGCCGACTCGTCGCGCACATCTTCCAGCAGCGGCAGCTTCCGCTCTGCCAGCAGTTCGGCGATCTTTTCCACCAAGCGCGATTTCTGCACCTGATAGGGGATTTGCGTCACCACCACCTGCCAGGTGCCCTGGCCCAGCATTTCCTTGGTCCAGCGCGCCCGGGTGCGGAAGGCCCCGCGCCCGGTGCGATAGGCCTCGATGATGTTGGCGCGGCTTTCCACCAGCACACCGCCGGTGGGGAAATCCGGCCCGCGCACCCAGCTGACCAGCTCATCCACCGTCACCGGACGGCGCTTTTCCGGGACGGGCAGCAATTCCCGCTCGATGATCAGGTTCAGGGCGCCGCAGATTTCACCGACATTATGCGGCGGAATGCTGGTGGCCATGCCGACCGCGATACCCGCCGAGCCATTGGCCAGCAGGTTGGGGAAGGCCGCCGGCAGAACGATGGGTTCCTCGCCATCCCCGTCATAGGTGGGGCGGAAATCGGTGGCGTCCTCCTCGATCCCCTGCATCAGGGCCTTGGCCACCTCGGTCAGCTTGGCCTCGGTATATCGCATGGCGGCGGCGTTATCGCCGTCGATATTGCCGAAATTACCCTGGCCTTCCACCAGCGGGTAACGGCTGGCGAAATCCTGCGCCAGCCGCACCAGCGCGTCATAGACGGACTGGTCGCCATGGGGGTGGAACTTACCGATCACATCGCCGACCACGCGGGCCGATTTCTTCGGCATCGTGTTCGGGTCCAGCTTCAACTGGCTCATCGCGAACAGGATGCGGCGATGCACAGGCTTCAACCCGTCGCGCACGTCGGGCAGCGAGCGGGAGACGATGGTGGAGAGCGCGTAGGACAGATAGCGCTCACCCAATGCATCGGCGAGGCGCTTGTCCACGATTTCAAAAGCAGCGTCGGTCATGCGCCATCCATACCAGATATGGTTTGCTGACGGGTATAGCGTTCTACGAAGCGCCGCCGGGCCGGCGGCAGATCGACATGGCGCTGGGCGAAGACAAAACGTTCCAGGAAATAGCCCGTCAGGTCCAGCCCCTGCTTCACCTCTTCATAGCCGCCCGCCGAAAGCCCCAGCAGAAAGGGCGGCAGCGGCAACAGCTTATCCTTGAACGGCTCCGCAGCACTGGTGCTGACGGCGCGGCCGGTGCGGGGGCTGATATGGGTGAGGGTTTCATTGCCCAGTGCTGCCAATTCCCGCCCGGTGGCGGCACAGCGGGAAAAATCCAGGCCGAATCCGGCCAGCTCCAGCAACCCCACCTCCCAGCGGACATAGACCTCCGCCCAAACATCCAGCAGCAGCGCATCGAACAGGGCCAGCGTGGCCTCATAAAGCGCGGGGTGCGGTTCGCGTTCCGGCAGAATCGTATCGACCAGGGCGCAGGCGGAGATCAGACAGGCCAGCCGGTCCGGCTCATCCAGCAGCTGGGCTGCCGTGGCCCGCTCCAGTTCCAGCGCATAATGGCCGAGCTGGTCCGACAGACGCGCCCGCCAATGGGCAGCAACACGGGAACCCGGTTCCAGCGCCGCACGGTGGCGGCCGGACTGGCCGCCATGTACCAGTCCGGCATGGCGGCCATGGTCGCGCGTCAGCAGCACCGCCAGGGCGGCGGTCTCCCCATAGGGGCGGGCACTGAGCATGATCGCCTGATCCGTCCATTCCATGAACGGCAGTTTAATATAAATTCGAACAAAAGCGAACATACGTAGCGAAGGCGCCATCCAATGGTATAATATCTTCGTCTGACCCAATCTTCCGGCCCCGCTTCCTTGCCCGACTCCCCAGAAGACACCATGGCCCAACGCTATATGCTGGCTGCTTTCGCCAGTGGTGAGGCTATCTGGGATTGGGATGTTGGGAGTGATCGGCTGTTCCTCTCCCCTGGCTTCAGGGCCTTTCTGCCGGTGCCGGCAAACGGGCAGGATATCTGCCTGGGCTTCTGGTTTTCCCACGTCCATCCCGATGATCTGCCCTGGCTGGAGGCGACCTTGCGGTCGCCTGACCGGCTGGCCGGGCGTCGGGTGGTCATTGAACATCGGGTGCGCAGTCCCAAGGGGGACTGGACCTGGCTGATGCTGCGTGGGGCCGTTCAGGCCGGGTCGGATGGCTGCGTCAACCGGCTGATCGGCACCGCCATCGACATTACCGAACGCAAGCAGGCCGAAGAAAAACTGCGCCTGTCAGAGGAGCGGCTGGCCCTGGCGGCCGCCGCCACCAATGACGGTCTCTATGACTGGGATCTGCGCACCGACCGGCTTTATTATGCCCCCCGCTGGAAGGCCCTGATCGGCCATACGGAGGAAGAGATCGGCGACGGGCCGGAGGAATGGTTGAACCGGGTGCATCCGGAAGACCTGATCTGGCTGCAGGCCACCCTGGATGCCCAGGTCTCCGCCGGGGCCAAGCCGTTCCAGATTGAGTACCGAATCCAACATGCCAGCGCCGGCTGGCGCTGGATGCTGTGCCGGGGCATCGCGGTGATGGATGCGTCAGGGGAGCCGCTGCGCCTTGTCGGCTCACAATCCGACATTACCGACCGCAAGGTGGCCGAGGAACAGCTGCGCATCAGCGAGGAACGCTATGCCCTGGCCGCCCAGGGCGCCAATGACGGGTTGTGGGACTGGCGGATCAGCGAGGGCGATGTTTATTACTCCCCCCGCTGGTCGGACATGCTGGGCCTGCCGCATGGCGAATGGACCGGCACGATTGAGGATTGGTTTGCCCTGATCCATGCCAGCGACCTGCCGGGCCTGCGCGCCGCCTTTTCCCTGCATCTGTCCGGCGGGACGGAGCATCTGGAACATGAGGTGCGCATCCGCCATGACAGTGGCGGGGAGCTGTGGGTCTTGATCCGGGGTGTCGCCATCCGCGATGCGCTGGGCGATGCCATCCGCATGGCCGGATCGATGACCGACATCACCGACCGCAAACGTGCCGAACAGCAAATCCTGTTCGATGCCTTCCATGATGGCTTGACCGGGCTGCCCAATCGCTCCCTGCTGCTGGACCGTATCAGCCAGACGCTGGGCCGGCGCCGCCGGCCGGACGATCCGCCCTGCGCCGTCATCCTGTTCGATCTGGACCATTTCAAGCGGGTCAATGACAGTCTGGGGCCGCTGGCCGGGGATGAAGTCCTGCGCCTGCTGGGCCAGCGGCTGGAACGGGAGCGGCGGGCCGGCGACACGGTGGGCCGCATCTCCGCCGATGAATATGCCGTGCTGATGGATGGGGTGGTGGATGTGAAGGCGGCCCTGTCCGCCGCCACCCGGCTGGCCGCCCGCATTGCCGAACCGCTGCAGCTGACCAGCGGCGAACGGGTGGTGCTGACGGTATCGGGCGGCATCGCCATGTCGCACACCGGCTATACCCAGGCGGCCGACATGCTGCGCGATGCCAGCCTGGCCATGTTCCGCGCCAAGGGCGATGGCCGCAACCGGGTGGAAATGTTCGACGAGGCGCTGCGTGACCGCGCCATGTCCCGCCTGCGCACGGAAACGGACCTGCGGCAGGCGGCCGATCTGCAGCAGCTGGCCCTGCATTACCAGCCCATCGTCCGCCTGTCCGATGGCAGCATCGCCGGGTTCGAAGCGCTGATCCGTTGGAACCATCCGGAGCGCGGCATGATCGCGCCTTCCGAATTTGTCCCGCTGGCCGAAGATACCGGCCTGATCCTGCAAATCGGCCGCTGGGCCTTGGGGGAAGCGACGCAACAGCTGGCGCGCTGGCAGAAGGCGCATGGCAGCGGCCTGTTCATGAGCGTCAATGTCTCCGGCCGGCAGATGCTGGATGATGATATTGTCGGCCATGTCCGTGCCGCCCTGGCCGCATCCGGCATCGCGCCGGAGACCTTGAAGCTGGAGATCACCGAAAGCCTGCTGATGGATGATCCGGGGCGCGTGGTGGTGCTGATGCAGCAGATCCGCGATCTGGGGGTCGGCCTGTCGCTGGATGATTTCGGCACCGGCTATTCCAGCCTCTCCTATCTGCACCGCTATCCGGTCGGTACCCTGAAGATCGACCGCGCCTTCGTGCATGGGACCGGTGAGAATGACCGGCGGGAGGAGATTTCCCGCATCATCCTGCTGCTGGCCAAAAGCCTGGATATGGATGTGGTGGCCGAGGGGATTGAAACGGCGGCAGAGGTACAGTTCCTGCGCGGGCTGGAATGCCGCTATGGCCAGGGATTTTATTTCTCCCGCCCCCAGCCGGCCGGGGTGGCAGAGGCGCTGCTCTCCTTGCAGAGCCTGCCGAAAGAAATGTAGGGCGCGGTTACCGGCGCAGCCAATGAGCTTCCGGCGGGCGGCGGTGCTCCCAGCCTTCCCGCTCCAGCTCCGGCCGGCCCTCCTCCGTCGCCGGATAGCCCAGGCAGAGATAGCCGACCAGCCGCCAGCCCGCCGGCACATCCAGCAGTGCCGTCACGGTGTCGGGGTCCAGGATGGAGACCCAGCCCAGCCCCACCCCATGGGCGCGGGCCGAGAGCCAGAGGGTGAAAATCGACATGGCGGCGGAATACAGCACGGTTTCCGGCATGGTGCGCCGACCCAGCCCGTGACCCTGCTCGGGATCGGTTTCCGCGAACACGGCCAGATGTACCGGGGCTTCCACCAGCCCCGCCAGTTTCAGCCTTGCATAATCAGACCCGCGCCCGCCCTGCGCCTGTGCGGCCAGCGCATCGGCATTGGCATGGCGGAAATCATCGATCACCGCCTGCCGCCGGGCCGCATCTTCCACAATGACAAAGCGCCAGGGCTCCGACAGGCCGACGCTGGGGGCCAGACAGGCATCGGAAAGCAATTGTTCCAACAGGCCTTCCGGCAGTGGATCGGTCTTGAAATGGCGTACATCGCGGCGCCAGCGCAGCAGCTGGCGGAACCGGTCACGGAAATCGGCATCGAATTCCGGCATGTTGCGCCCCTTCTTTACCCGTAAAGCTGCTTCGCCCGCGTCTCGAACGCCGCCACCATGCGTTTCACCGCCTCATTGAACAGGGCGCCGATGATGGTCTGCAGCATCTTGTTGCGGAATTCGAAATCCACATAAAAATCAACGACGCAGCCCAGCTCGTGCGGTTCAAACACCCAATGATTGTTGAGGTGGTGGAACGGCCCCTCGACATATTCGACATGGATGGACAGCTTGTCCGGGTCCAGCGTCACCTTGCTGGTGAATTTTTCCCGGATCAGCTTGAAACCGATCACCAGATCGGCCCAGATCAGCCGTTCCTGCCGCTTGCGGATGCGGCAGGCCACGGCCCAGGGCAGAAATTCCGGATAGCGCTCCACATCGGCGACAAGATCATAGAGCTGCTGCGGCGTGTAGGGCAGTACACGCCGCTCGGCATGGGTCGGCATCTCTCTGGCGCTCCGTTCGATCCCGCCTTACAGCGACGCCTGACCGGTTGCCAGGGCAACAATATTGATGGCGGGTGCCTGTGCAGCCAGCTTGGCCTCCCGCGCGGCGCGCAGCTTCCGGAAATCATCCCCGGCATGGTAGGAGCTGCGGGTCAGCGGGCTGGACGACACCATCAGGAAACCCTTGCCACGGGCAATGGTTTCATAAGACGCGAACTCTTCCGGCGTGACAAAGCGATCCACCGCCGCATGTTTGGGCGTCGGGGCCAGATATTGGCCGATGGTCAGGAAATCCACGTCGGCGGCGCGCAGATCGTCCATCACCTGCCCCACCTCCTCCTTCGTCTCCCCCAGACCGACCATGATGCCGGACTTGGTGAAGATGGAGGGATCAACCTCCTTCACCCGCTGCAACAAAGCCAGCGAGGTGAAATAGCGCGCGCCCGGCCGGATGGTCGGGTACAGGCGCGGCACGGTTTCCAGATTATGGTTGAACACATCCGGCCGCGCCTCGGCCACCAGCTCCACCGCCCCCGGCTTGCGCATGAAATCCGGCGTCAGGATTTCAATGGTGGTCTTCGGTGCCGTCTGGCGGATGGCGCGGATGGTGCGGGCGAAATGGTCGGCACCGCCATCGGGCAGATCGTCACGATCGACCGAGGTGATGACGACATGTTCCAGATCCAGCCCGCCCACGGCTTCGGCCACCTTTTCCGGCTCATGCGGGTCGAGCGCCAGCGGCTTGCCGGTGGCGACATTGCAGAAGGCGCAGGCGCGGGTGCAGATGGCACCCAGAATCATGAAGGTGGCGTGCTTCTTCTTCCAGCACTCCCCGATATTGGGGCAGGCCGCCTCCTCGCACACGGTATGCAGCTTCAACCCGCGCATCAGGTCGCGGGTTTCCGCATATTCGCGGCTGGTCGGCGCCTTCACGCGCAGCCATTCCGGCTTGCGCAGGATCGGGTTATCCGGACGGTGCGCCTTTTCGGGGTGGCGGACGCGGGGTTCTTCGATCGTCATGGCCCTGACCTTGGGGATTGCCTTGGCCGTCCAAGATAAGGCGTCAGGGCGTGGGAACCAAGGCCGCTGTGCCGCCACCCTCCCCCGCAGGCTTTGCAGGGCCAACAGCTTGCGGCGTCAAGGCGATCTCCGCCAGCAGCGCCAGATGGTCGGACCCGAAGGGCGGCAGACGGCGGACATTGGCGGCCGACACGCCGGGCCCGCCCAGCATATGGTCGATGGGAATGCCAAACGGGTTCAGGGGACCAGATGGCCAGGTGGGGCCGGTCCGGGCGATGCGGGTGATGCCCGCCTGCTGTTCCAGCTTGCGGATCAGGGGCGACCAAGGCGCGGAATTGAAATCCCCCGTCACCACCAGCGGCGGCGGCAAGGTAAGCAGATAGCGGGCCAGCCAGGCCCCTTCCTGGGCCTGGAACACAGGGTCGAAAGGCTGGGCCAGATGGGTGGCGACCAGGGTGAAATCCCCCGCCGGGTGATGCACCCGCACGGCCAGCGTGGCCGGCGATCCTTTTGCATTAAACCAGGAACTATTCTGGCCCAAAATGGTCAGCGGCCAGCGCGACAGGATCAGGTTGGCGCAGCCAGCGGCGCCGCAATCCGCACGATAGGGCCAGTGCAGGTCCAGCGCCGGCAACCAGGGCTCCTGCAGACCATGAAAGGTTTCCAGCATGACGGCGATGTCCGGCCTCTCCCGGTTCACCATCGCCGCAATGGCATCGGTCGTCGGGTTGCGGTTCCAGATATTGGCGTGCAGCAGGGTGAAGTGCTGGGCGGCTGGCGGGGGTGCACCCCGGTCCAACGTTAAAAACGTGGGCAGCAGATAGAACAGATTCAGAAACGCAATCAGGCCAAAAACCAGCGCCGCCAAGAACCGCCGCAAAGGCAGGGTCACCATCAGCAAACCAATGGAAAGCCAAGCAAAGCCAATACGCAGATGTTCAAGGGGAGCCAATTGCGGCGTTACAGACTCACCCCAGATGGGAAGACTGGCAATGCCGAGCAAAATGCCGATCACTCCCAGCATCACGCTCAAGAAATGATGCCCGAAGCGCATAAGCAACACCCTTCGTTCAACCGAACCCCGGCTTCCCTCCATAACAGCAGAAGGCACGTCAGCCTAGGAGGATAATTCCCCCACGACGGGCGAGAGATATCCCATACCAAAGAAATAGGTATAATGTCTTATATTTCAGATGGGGTTCCGGCCTTGCTGAAAAGGTGATTTTTATCCTATATATGCCAAGCCAATTTCGGCAAATATTCTCATTGCGAGGAAACAAAATGTCGACCTACACCACGGTGCTGGATTATGGTGCGGATGCCACGGGCACCAATGATAGCACCACCCAGATTCAAAACTGCATCAATAACCAGGGGACTATTATCATCCCCGATGGGAATTACCGGATTGACGGGAAAATCACGGTTCACTCTGGCAAAGCCGTCAAGGCTTATGGTGGCGCCAGGCTGTTCCGCCCCGCAGGCAGTACGAACACCGATGCCCTGGTGCTGTTGCGGGATAACTATTCTCAATGGGATGGCGGCAAGATTGAAACCTTGGTCAACCACCCCAATGGCATTGTGCAGCTGGGTCATGAGAATGCGACCAGCAGCAACTGGAATTCGCTCTACTGGAAATTCCAGAATGTGAATTTGATCGGCAAGCAGGCCGCGGGAAATGTTGGGATTTACATCCCAAATTCTCAGGTCACACTTGGAAGTGCCTATGCCAACTATTTTGGCGCTGTGGAAAATGTCTCCATCCTCAACAGCGATGTGGGTATCTTCCTGCCGGAAATCTCCAACGCCCATCATTTTTCCAATGTCAGCTTCTGGAACATGATGTCGGCCGCTTATAAGCTCCGCGGGGTTTATGCCTGCAGCGTCTTTGGCGGCTTCCTGCACACCAGTCTTAACGGCGTGATTGGCGTCTGGCTGATGAACCGAACCGTCGGCACCGACCATCATTCCGAATCCAACAGCTTCTATGGGTTCGGTATTGAACCGGGCGGTGCAAGCTCCCGGGCCCTGGTCATTGAAAGTGCGTGCGCCCGCAATGATATCAATATCTCCGACAACACTTCCGGCGGCAGCACCATCGGCAACTTGAACAACAATATCAACACCAAGGCCCAGCTGGTTTTCCGCGGCGGTCAGTATAATGATGTCAGCGTCCTTGACAGCTTGGTGGTGCGGCCGGGGGCTGTGCAGCGGCAGCAGAACCGTTTGACCAAGAGCTATAATGGCACGGTTGCCGAAGCCGCAACCGCCACAGCGGCCAACGTCACCCTCAATAGCGGCCGCTACAGCGCCATTGTGCAGGTTACGGTGACGGGCCGGAGTGCGGCTGGCCTTCCCAATGGTGGCGGTCTCGGTACCTTTGCGATTACCCGGGTCGATGGGGGAGTCTCGGTGACTGAATTGTCACGCAATAACAGTGGCTCGGGCGTCATTCTGCAGCCCTGCATCACCAGCGGCAATACCGTATCGGTCCGTGTCAGCGGCTTCAACAATGGCACCGGCACAAGCTATAATTATACAGCTGAAGTGTCGGTCGTGGTGGAGAATTTTGACGCCATTACCCTGAGCTGATCACCGATCAGTAAAGCGCGCCATCCCTGGCGTTTCCATCGGAGCGCCAGGGATGTACCCTGTCAGCCGTCAATGCCGCAGGCCTCTCGCCTCACCTTGAAGCCATTTTCGGTTGACCGGAAACAGCGCCGGCGCGCAAGCTGGCTTGCTATCAATGAAGTTGACTGGCGCGCACGCCAAAGCGGAGAACCCGCTGGAGAGAGGATCAAAATGCGGATCATTGCGCGGATGTGGATTTTGATCCCATGCATGGTCTTTGGATGCCTTTTGTCCGCCTGCTCCGTCGTCGGTACCGCCGCCTCCGTTACCGGCAGCGTGGTGGGCACGGCGGTGGATGTGACCACGACGGCCGTCAGCACAACGGCCGATGTGGTGACAAGCCCCGTGCGGGACTGAAATAGCAGCGCCAATAAAAAGGGCGGCCACCGGGGCCGCCCTTTCCACATCAGAACCAAACGCGCCGATCAGTAATGGATGGCGCGGCCGTAAGCGGCCAGCACCGACTCATGCATCATTTCTGACAGCGTCGGATGCGGGAAAACGGTGTGCATGAACTCGGCTTCCGTCAGTTCCGCCGTCTTGCCGATGGTGTAGCCCTGGATCAGCTCGGTCACTTCCGCACCGATCATGTGGGCGCCCAGCAGCTCCCCGGTCTTGGCGTCGAACACGGTCTTGACCAGACCTTCCGGCTCACCCAGCGCGATGGCCTTGCCATTGCCGATGAACGGGAAGCGGCCGACCTTCACCTCATGCCCGGCGGCCTTGGCCTTGGCTTCCGTCAGGCCGACAGAGGCGACCTGCGGGAAGGAATAGGTGCAGCCGGGGATGTTGGTCTTGTCCATCGTGTGAACATGCGGCAGGCCCGCGATCTTCTCCACGCAGATGATGCCTTCATGGCTGGCCTTGTGTGCCAGCCAGGGGGCGCCGGCCACGTCACCGATGGCATAGACACCGGGCTCGTCCGTGCGGCCATAGCCGTCATTGACGATGTGGCCGCGGTCCAGCTTGACCTTGGTGTTTTCCAGCCCCAGCCCTTCGGTGTTGGCGACGATACCAACGGCAGAGATGATGCGGTCAACCGTGACCGTCTCCACCTTGCCGGCGATATCAATATGGGCCGTCACGCTGTCGGCATGGCGGTCCAGCTTCACCACCTTGGCACCGGTCTTGATCTTGATGCCCTGCTTGGTGAAGGCCTTGGCGGCAAAGGCGCTGATTTCCTCGTCTTCCACCGGCAGGATGCGGTCCAGCACCTCAACCAGGGTCACATCAACGCCCATCGCCTTGTAGAAGCAGGCAAATTCCACGCCGATGGCACCGGTGCCGATGACCAGCATCGACTTCGGCGTCGCCGTCGGCACCATGGCTTCCTTATAGGTCCAGACCAGCTTGCCGTCCGGCTCCAGGCCCGGCAGTACGCGGGCACGGGCACCGGTGGCGATGATGATGTGCTTGGCCTCGGCGTCGGTCACCTTGCCATCCTTGGCGGTGACGGCGATCTTGCCCTTGCCCAGCAGCTTGGCCGAGCCGTCCAAGACGGTGACCTTGTTCTTCTTCAACAGGCCCTTGACGCCGGCGGAAAGCTGGTTGGCGACACCGCGCGAGCGCTTGACGATGGCTTCCACATCCAGCGTCACGTTGCCCTCGACCTTGATGCCGTAAGCCTGGGAATGCTGGATGTAATGCGCGATCTCGGCGGAGCGCAGCAGCGCCTTGGTCGGGATGCAGCCCCAGTTCAGGCAGATGCCGCCCAGATGCTCACGCTCCACCACGGCGGTCTTCATGCCCAACTGGGCGGCGCGGATGGCGGCGACATAGCCGCCGGGGCCGGCACCGATGACGATGAGGTCGAAATTCTCGGCCATGATCTTGGTCCTTCGTGTCAGGGCACGGGGGCCGTTGATGGGAGACGACGTGCCTCGACCATCACTCCCCCCCTCCGTCATCCCGGCGACAAGCCGGGATCCAGGGGCCACAAGCCCAACGTTTCAGCAGCTTTGATCGGAAAAACCCTACCGTAGTGCCCTTGGCTCCTGGATCCCGGCCTTCGCCGGGATGACGGTAAGGTAAGATGGAAACGGGGTGGAAGCCATCCGCCCCCACCCCTCCCACATCACAGCATCAGCGTGATCGGGTCTTCGATCAGGCCCTTCAGCAGCTTCAGGAACTCCGCACCCACGGCACCATCAACCGAACGGTGGTCGACGGTCAGGGTCAGGGACATGACGGTGGCAATCGCCAGCGCGTCGCCCTTGACCACCGGGCGCTTCTCACCCGCACCGACCGACAGAATGCAGCTCTGCGGCGGATTGATGATGGAGGTGAAGCTCTTGATGCCGAACATGCCCAGGTTGGACACAGAGAAGGTGCCGCCCTGGAATTCTTCCGGCTTCAGCTTGCCTTCCTTGGCCTTCTTCGCCAGTTCCTTGACCTCGGCGGAGATAGTGGCCAGGCCCTTGCGGTCGGCATTCTTCACGATGGGGGTGATCAGACCGCCATCGGTGGAAACAGCGACGGAGACGTCGACATTCTCATACTGAAGAATGCCATCCTCGTGCCAGGACACGTTGGCCGCCGGGAAGCGAGCCAGCGCGATGGCCACCGCCTTCACCACGAAATCGTTGACGGAGATCTTCTCCCCCGACTTCGCGTTCAGTTCGGCGCGCAGCTTCAGCAGGTTGTCGATTTCGCAATCAACAGCCAGGCCAAAGTGCGGGATGGTCTGCCAGGCTTCGGTCAGGCGCTTGGCGATGGTCTTGCGCATCCCGCTGTTGGGCAGAACCTTGTACTTCATGCCCAGCTTGTCGGCCAACGCCTTGGCATCCACACCCTTCGGTGCAGCGGCCACGGGGGCCGGGGCTGCTGCCGGGGCGGCGGCGACCGGTGCAGCGGCGGCGGGTGCCGCAGCGGCCTTGGGCGCACCGCCCTTCAGGGCTGCTTCCACATCGGCCTTGACGATACGGCCATGCGGGCCGGTACCGGCCACGGCCTTCAGGTCCAAACCACCCTGGGACGCCAGACGGCGGGCCAGCGGGCTGGCGAAGACGCGATCACCAGAGGCCGCAGCAGCCGGGGCCACCGGAGCGGCGGCAACCGGGGCCGGGGCAGCAGCGGCGGCGGGAGCCGCAGCAGCAGCCGGGGCAGTAGCGGCCTTGGGTGCGGCGGACAGGGCGGATGCATCCTCCCCATCTTCCAGGATGATGGCGATGCGGGTATTCACCGCCACACCCTCGGTCCCTTCAGCCACCAGGATCTTGCCCAGCGTGCCCTCGTCCACGGCCTCCACTTCCATGGTGGCCTTGTCGGTTTCGATTTCGGCCAGCACGTCGCCGGACTTGACCTTATCGCCTTCCTTTTTCACCCACTTCGCCAGCTTGCCTTCCGTCATGGTCGGCGAGAGCGCGGGCATCAGGATATCAACGGGCATCTAAAAGCCTCCCTCTGCCTTATTTGCGGTAGGTGACGGACTTGACGGCGGCCACGACATCGTCGGGCTGCGGCAGGGCCAGCTTCTCCAGGTTCGCCGCATAGGGCAGCGGCACATCCTTGGCGCAGACGCGGACCACCGGTGCATCCAGATAATCGAAGGCGTGTTCCATCATGACAGCGGCCATTTCGGAACCGATGCCGGCAAACGGCCAGCTTTCCTCGACCGAAACCAGACGGTTGGTCTTCTTCACGCTCTCGACAATCGTGTCCACGTCCAGCGGACGGATGGAGCGCAGATTGATCACCTCCGCGCTGATCCCTTCCGCCGCCAGCTTCTCCGCCGCGGCCAGGGCATGGCCGACGCAGATGGAATAGGCAACGATGGTCACGTCGGTGCCGGCGCGCTCGATCTTCGCCTTGCCGATGGGCAGGATGAAGTCCGGATCGGTCGGCACGTCGAAGCTGTGCCCGTACATGATCTCGTTCTCAAGGAACACGACCGGGTTCGGGTCACGGATGGCGGCCCGCAGCAGACCCTTGGCGTCAGCGGCGCTGTAGGGCGCCAGAACCTTCAGGCCCGGCACATGGGCGTACCAGGAGGCATAGCACTGGCTGTGCTGGGCACCCACGCGGGCAGCGGCACCGTTGGGGCCGCGGAACACGATGGGGCAGCCCATCTGACCGCCGGACATGTAGAGCGTCTTGGCGGCAGAGTTGATGATGTGGTCGATGGCCTGCATCGAGAAGTTCATGGTCATGAACTCCACGATCGGGCGCAGACCGCCGAAAGCGGCACCGACGGCCAGACCGGCGAAACCATGCTCGGTGATCGGGGTGTCGATCACGCGCTTGGCGCCGAATTCCTGCAGCAGGCCCTGGGAGATCTTGTAGGCGCCCTGGTACTCGGCGACCTCTTCACCCATCAGCAGCACGGTTTCGTCACGGCGCATTTCTTCGGCCATGGCGTCGCGCAGGGCTTCGCGGACGGTCTGGGTTTTGACCTCCTTGAAGAAGCGGTCCTCGTCGCTGGCCGGGCTCTTGGCCTGGGCCGGCACCGGGGCGGGCGCGGCGGCGGGGGCCGGGGCTGCCGCTTCGGCGGGCTTGGCCGCAACCGGGGCCGGGGCGGGCGCGGCGTCAGCGCTCTCACCCTCTTCGCCGATGCTGGCGATGGGGGTGTTCACGGCAACGTTTTCAGTGCCTTCCGGCACCAGGATCTTCAGCAGCGTGCCTTCATCGACGGCTTCCACTTCCATGGTCGCCTTGTCGGTTTCAATCTCGGCCAGAACGTCACCGCTCTTCACGGTGTCGCCTTCCTTCTTCAACCACTTGGCCAGCTTGCCTTCCGTCATGGTCGGCGACAGGGCCGGCATCAGGACCTGTACGGGCATATTCTATCCTCCGGTGACGGCAGATTTCAGGCTTCCACGAGAACATCCGTCCACAGTTCGGACGGATCGGGCTCGGGGCTGGTGGTGGCGAAATCGGCCGCCTCGGTGACGATATCCTTCACCTCACGATCGACGATCTTCAAGCTCTCCTCATCGGCATAGCCCTTTTCGAGCAGCAGCTTCTTGAGGTTGTCGATCGGATCGCTTTCCGACCGCATCTTGTTGACCTCTTCCTTCGTCCGGTACTTGGCCGGATCGGACATGGAATGGCCGCGATAGCGGTAGGTCTGCATTTCCAGGATCACCGGGCCGTTGCCGGCACGGATATATTCAATGGCCTCATGGGCGGCGGCGCGGACTTCCAGAACGTCCATGCCGTTGACCTGCTTGCCCGGAATGCCATAGGCGCTGCCGCGTTCAAACAACTCACCGGCCGAAGCGCGGGCCTGGGCGGTGCCCATGGCGTATTTGTTGTTCTCAATCACGAACAGGGTCGGCAGCTTCCACAGGGCGGCCATGTTGAAGGTCTCATAGACCTGACCCTGGTTGATGGCGCCATCGCCCATGTAACAGGCGTTGAAGCCACCATCATTCAGATACTTGTGGGCAAAGCCCAGGCCGGCGCCGATCGGCACCTGTGCGGCAACGATGCCATGGCCGCCGTAGAATTTCTTCTCCCGGCTGAACATGTGCATGGAGCCGCCCTTGCCCTTGGAGTAGCCACCGGCACGGCCGGTCAGCTCCGCCATCACGCCCTTGCTCTCCATGCCGCAGGCCAGCATATGGCCATGGTCACGGTAACTGGTGATGACGCTGTCGGCAGGGGTCATGCAGGACTGGATACCGACAACAACCGCTTCCTGGCCGATATAGAGGTGGCAGAAACCACCGATCAGGCCCATGCCGTAAAGCTGGCCCGCCTTTTCTTCGAAACGGCGGATCAGCAGCATTTCGCGGTAGTAGCGAACAAGTTCTTCCTTGCTCGGCAGGGTCGGGGCTTCGGGGGCCGCTGAACGGGTGGTGCGGCGCTTCGTGACTGCCACTGGCTCCTCCCAGAAATGAGATGGGGCGCAATACGCCATTCGCATTGCGTCTGCGAAACAACAGGTAACCCCCATCGCCGCTGATAGCAAGCACGTGTGCGCTGCAATATACTGTTTTATTTGAGAAATTTACCCTTAACCTAAATCAGGCTAATTCGCCTGATATCAGCCACTTACCGACCTTGGTCGGGGGTGGAACGGGCCGGTTCCGGCGTGCCCTGCGTAGATTGCGTGGCAGCACGTCGCGGAAGCAGGATGATCAACTCATCCGGGTGGGAATAGTTGAGTACTGCACGCGCCCGTTCTTCCAGCAGATCGGGGTCCAGATTGTCCCGGCGCAGCATGTCGGCGCGGCGCTCCATCTCCTGCTTCTCCGCACTCACCTGCGCCAGGGTGGCGCTGGCTTCGGCGACCTGATCCTGCAGGCGCGTCAGCGCCACCAGCCCGCGATCACCATGCACGGTATGATAGGCGAAATAGCCGACCACGCAGACGCCAACCAGCGGCCCCACGATCTGACGGAGGGCACGGAAGGCAGCTTGGCGAAGGGTGTAGAGCATCGACATGGCAGAGATGGAATCACAGGGCCGAAGGAAGGGTCAAATGGAATTTCGTGACATAAGCGGAATTGATCTTGCCCCTATTCCGTCACTCAAAAAGAAAAGGGCGGCCCCGGAAGGGACCGCCCCAATCATATCACCAACCGCGTACAAAAAATCGGTGCGGCAAAAATAAATCAGCCCCGCTTCAGCGCATCGCGGCCCGGATAGACAGCCGCGCCGCCCAGACCTTCCTCGATACGGATCAGCTGGTTGTACTTGGCAATCCGGTCCGACCGGGACAGGGAGCCGGTCTTGATCTGACCGCAATTGGTGGCCACGGCCAGATCGGCGATGGTGCTGTCTTCGGTTTCGCCCGAACGGTGCGACAGAACGGCGGTGTAGCCAGCATTCTGGGCAATACGCACGGCTTCCAGCGTTTCCGTCAGGGTGCCGATCTGGTTGACCTTTACCAGAATGGAATTGCCCACGCCCTTCTTGATGCCATCGCTCAGGCGGGCCGGGTTGGTGACGAACAGATCATCGCCGACCAACTGCACCTTGGAACCGATGGTGTCGGTCAGCAGCTTCCAGCCTTCCCAATCATCCTCGGCCATGCCGTCTTCGATAGAAACGATCGGGTACTTGGACACCAGATCGGCCCAGTAGGCGACCATTTCCGCCGGGGTCAGGCTCTTGCCCTCGCCTTCCAGCTCGTACTTGCCGTTCTTGAAGAACTCGGTGGAAGCGGCATCCAGCGCCAGCAGCACATTCTCACCGGCCTTGTAACCGGCATCGGCAATGGCGGCGACGATGAAGTCCAGCGCGTCGGTGGCCGACGACAGGTTGGGGGCGAAACCACCCTCATCACCCACGGCGGTGTTGTGGCCGGCGGCCTTCAGCTTCTTCTTCAGGGCGTGGAAGATTTCCGCGCCCACGCGGATACCGTCGGCGACCGTTTCGGCGCCCACCGGCATGATCATGAATTCCTGAATGTCGATCGGGTTGTCGGCATGGGCGCCGCCATTGATGATGTTCATCATCGGCACCGGCAGGATGCGGGCATTGGCGCCACCGACATAGCGGTACAGCGGCAGGTCCAGCTCATCCGCCGAGGCCTTGGCCACGGCCAGCGACACGCCCAGAATGGCGTTCGCACCCAGGCGGGCCTTGTTCGGCGTGCCGTCCAGATCGATCATCGCCTGATCGATGGCAACCTGATCGGTCGATTCCAATCCTGCCAGCGTGTCGAAAATCTCGCCATTCACGGATTCGACGGCGCGCTGCACGCCCTTGCCCAGATAGCGCGACTTGTCGCCGTCGCGCAGTTCCACCGCCTCATGCGCGCCGGTGGAGGCGCCCGACGGCACGGCGGCGCGCCCAAAGGCCCCCGACTCCAACCGAACCTCAACCTCGATGGTCGGGTTGCCGCGGCTGTCCAGGATTTCGCGCGCGTGAATGTCGATGATGGCTGACATGGTGCCTCTCTCTTCCGTGGGCAGAAATGCCTTGCACCCGTGAAGGGTGCTTACAGGGTCAAGGGGATACCGCCAGAAGCCATCCGCAGACAAGCGACGCTTTCAGGGCGCCGGCTTTTGTGTCGCCCTGTCCTTGCCCACCGGGATGGTCGCCGGCAATTGCCGGCGCGCGCCCTTTACCCCGCCATAGAAGGCGGAAAGCTTGGTAAAATCCGCCTCTATGCTGGGCGTCGTCTCCACCGCTTCGCCGATACGGATCGTGCGTGTCGCATAATCCAGCGCGACAGGTATGATCGGAACGCCGGCCTGCCGCGCAATATGCCAGAAGCCTGTCTTCCACCCTGCCCCCGCTTTGGGCATCCTTGTACCCTCCGGTGCAACACCGACCACCATGCGGTCAGCCGCCCTGATCGCCGCTACGCATTCACCCACCACGCCACCCGCCGCGCGGCGGTCAACCGGCAGCACATCGCACCAGCGCATGATCGGTCCCAACGGTCCGCGGAACAGGGTGTGCTTGCCCAGGATATGGATGCGCAGATTGGTCGCCATGACCGTGGCCATGGCGATGATGAAATCATAGTTGGAGCTGTGGGGCGCCCCGATGGTGACGAACTTTTCCAGGTCGGGAAAAGCCCCGCTCACCCGCCAGCCCAGCAGACGCAGGGCCACACGGCCGACGAAACGGGAAACCGGGCCACCCCGCTGCGGAGAGCGGGGGCCCAGGGGCGGTATGGACATGGGTGCTGGGTTCCTCAAACCACGGGCCGGGTCGCGCGCCCGGACCTTTTATTTTCGGCCCATGGTTAAGGCCAGTGCTGCGGCTTTGTCAAAGCAGCGGAAGGTCACATTTGCAGCACGCGGCAGAAATCAGATGTGGACCGGGTTCGCCTTGGCGATCCGGTCAAACGCCAGCAACGTGGACAGCACGCCTTCCATCTGGTCCAGTGGCACCATGTTGGGGCCGTCGCTGGGGGCGCCATCGGGGTTCTCGTGGGTTTCCATGAACACCGCCGCAACCCCGATGGCGATGGCAGCACGCGCCAGCACCGGCACGAATTCCCGCTGGCCGCCGCTGCTGGTGCCCTGCCCGCCCGGCTGCTGCACCGAATGGGTGGCATCGAACACCACCGGGTAACCCGTCTGCGCCATGATCGGCAGGGAGCGCATGTCGCTGACCAGGGTGTTATAGCCGAAGCTCGCCCCACGCTCGCACAGCAGCACATTATGGTTGCCGGTGGAGGCGATCTTGGCGGCGACATTCTTCATGTCCCACGGCGCCAGGAACTGGCCCTTCTTCACATTGATCGGCTTGCCCGTTTCGCCGGCCGCCAGCAGCAGGTCGGTCTGGCGGCAAAGGAAGGCCGGGATCTGCAGCACATCGACAGCTTCCGCCACCGGGGCGCATTGATCGGCGCTGTGGATGTCGGTCAGCACCGGGCAACCGAATTTCTCCCGGATTTCCGCCAGGATCGGCAGGGACTTGTCCATGCCCAAGCCACGCTGGGCGGAAACGGAGGTGCGGTTGGCCTTGTCGAAGCTGGTCTTGTAGATCAGCCCGATGCCCAGCTTGCCCGTCAGTTCCGCCAGGGCCGCCGCCATGGTCATGGCATGGTCGCGCGATTCAAGCTGGCAGGGGCCGGCGATCAGCACGAAGGGCTTGTCATTGGCGATGGAAAGCGGGCCGACTTTGACGGTGCGGTTCATGGAAATCTCCTTTGAACCCGATATGGGAAGCCAGGGGTCTGAAAACCAGACAGCCGGGGAAAGGTCTCCCCCTCCCCGGCTGTCTGTTCTGCATCAACGCAACAGGATCAAACCAGCCGGCTCTGTGCGATGGCGGCGGCGATGAAGCTGGTGAACAGCGGATGCGGGTCGAACGGCTTGGACTTCAGTTCCGGGTGGAACTGCACGCCGATATACCAGGGGTGATTCGGCAGCTCCACGATCTCCGGCAGAATGCCATCCGGCGACAGGCCGGAGAAGGTCAGGCCCGACTTCTCCAACTGCTCACGGAAATTGATGTTCACTTCATAGCGGTGGCGATGGCGCTCGATGATATCGTCGCTGCCATAGATTTCGCGCACCTTGGAACCGGCGGTAAGGTGGCAGTTATAGCTGCCCAGGCGCATGGTGCCGCCCAGATCGCCGCCCTCCTGGCGCTTGACCAGCTGGTTGCCCTGCACCCATTCCGTCATCAGGCCGACAACGGCCGGGTCGGGCTTGCCGAATTCGGTGGAGCCAGCGTTGGGCAGGCCCGCCATGTGGCGCGCCGCCTCGATCACCGCCATCTGCATCCCGAAGCAGATGCCGAAATAGGGGATATTGTGTTCACGGGCAAACTGGGCCGCGCGAATCTTGCCTTCCGTGCCACGTTCGCCAAAGCCACCGGGCACCAGGATGCCATGCACATGTTCCAGCCGCTGAATGGCATCGCCGCTTTCAAAGATTTCAGCGTCGATCCAGTCCAGCTTGACCTTCACATGGTTGGCGATGCCGCCATGGGTCAGCGCCTCGCCCAGCGACTTATAGGCGTCCAGCAGACTGGTATATTTGCCCACCACGGCGATGGTGACGGTGCCTTCCGGGTTGCGCACCCGGCGGACAATCTCTTCCCAGCGCGACAGGTCCGGCGTGCCCTCGCAGGGCATACCGAAATATTTCAGCACCTGATTGTCGAACCCCTGCTCGTGATAGGAGATCGGCACCTGATAGATATTGTCCACATCCAATGCTGCGATGACGCGCTCTTTCTGGATGTTGCAGAACTGGGCGATCTTGCGCCGCTCATTCTCCGGAATGTCGCGGTCGGCACGGCAGAGCAGCATCTGCGGCTGAATACCGACAGACAGCAGCTCCTTCACGGAATGCTGGGTCGGCTTGGTCTTCAGCTCACCCGCCGCCGGAATGTACGGCACCAGGGTGACATGGCAGAACAGCACCTTTTCCGGGCCGTAATCATTGCCGAACTGGCGGATGGCTTCCAGGAAGGGCAGCGATTCGATATCGCCGACGGTGCCACCCACCTCGCACAGCACGAAATCCTCACCATCCAGATCGGCGGCGATGAAATCCTTGATGGCGTCGGTGATGTGCGGGATCACCTGCACCGTGGCGCCCAGATAGTCACCCCGGCGTTCCTTGGCCAGCACGTTGGAATAGATGCGGCCGGTGGTGATATTGTCGGACTTGGTGGCGTGAACGCCGGTAAAGCGCTCGTAATGGCCCAGATCCAGGTCGGTTTCGGCACCGTCATCGGTGACGAACACTTCGCCATGCTGATAGGGGCTCATGGTGCCGGGATCGACATTCAGGTACGGGTCCAGCTTGCGCAGGCGGACCTTGTAGCCGCGCGCCTGCAGCAGCGCGCCGAGTGCTGCGGAAGCCAAGCCCTTGCCAAGGGACGAAACCACACCGCCGGTGATGAAGATGAAGCGCGTCATGGAACCCTAACCTTACGTCCGTGCCGATGGTCCTGGGCCTTGATGGCCCATCCGCAATCCGGGAACGGGCCGAACGGCCCAATAAATTGATCATCCGGGGCCGTGTGCCCCGTACTCCACCATATTCATGCCCTAACGGAAAGAGGCGGCATTTCCGCCGCCTCTTCACCTATCCGTCAGGCTAAAGCCACGCCGGTGGCGCCGGCCTTACTGGCCGACGGGAACCGTGGGCTGAGCCGGGGCGGCGGGCGCAGTGCTGGCCGGCTGCTCGGCGGCGGGCGCCGGCAGACGATCGAACATGCTGCTGCTGCCACCCTTGGTGCCGGCCATGATCGCCAGGATCAGGCTGGTGCAGAAAAAGGCCGCCGCCAGAATGGCGGTGGTGCGGGTCAGCAGATTGGCGCTGCCACGGGCGGTCATGAAACCACCCATCGTGCCGCCCCCAATCCCCAGGCCACCGCCCTCGGACTTCTGCACCAGTACAACGCCGATCAACGCGACCGTGATCAGCAGATGCACCACCAGGACTACCGTTTGCATCCGCAATTCCCCAGAGACATTTTTGCCATGCCGCAGGCGCACCGTGCACCCATAGAAGCGGCCGGCCGCCCCCTGGGGGGAGCAGCCGGCGCTGCAACGTCATGAAACTCGCCGCCTGTTTAACCGCTCACGCCGCGACATGCCAGAGCGAAGTGTCACAGGCAGGATTGCGCAATGGACCAGAACTCATCCGCCTTCAGGCTGGCACCGCCAACCAGGGCGCCATCCACATCGGCCACGGCCAAGATTTCGGCGGCATTGCTGGCCTTGACCGAGCCGCCATAGAGAATGCGCACCCGCTCCGGCTGCTCCACCAGCCCCGCCAGGGTGCGCCGGATGGTGGCGTGCATGGCTGCAATGTCGGCAATTGTCGGGGTACGGCCAGTGCCGATGGCCCAGAGCGGCTCATAGGCCACCACCAGATTATCGGCATTGGCACCGGCGGGGATGGAGCCCGTGACATGGGCAATCACCACCGATTCCGCCTGCCCGGCATCGCGCTCCGGCTCCGTTTCGCCCACGCAGACAATGGCGGTCAGGCCGGCGCGGAGTGCTGCGGCGGCTTTGGCCTTCACCTGCGCATCGGTTTCCCCGTGATTCTGCCGGCGCTCCGAATGGCCGACAATCACGAAACGGGCCCCCAGATCAGCCAGCATTTCAGCAGCGATATCGCCAGTATGGGCGCCCTGCGCGTCGGCATGGCAATCCTGCCCGCCCACCAGAACAGCACTGCCGGCAACGGCGCGGGTCACCGTTTCCACCAGGGTCGCCGGCGGGCAGAGCAACAGGTCGAATCGCGGATGCGGGGCAGCCCCCGCCTTCTCCGCCAGCGCCTGGGCCAGGGCAAAGCCGTCCTGCCGACGGCAATGCATCTTCCAATTGCCGGCGATCAGATAACGATCGGTCATTTCAAGATCCTCACTTATTATGGGGACCGGGCAGACCGGCCCCTTTATTCGGCTTTTGCCGTTTTGTGACACCCGGTTTACCAGCCTGGGGCTTGAAACGCCATGCGAGGCAAATCGGCTACGCCCATGTTTCCCCCAGGCTTGCCGCCGGCGCCCCCCTTCCCTATGATGCCGCGCTCCCCGGCTGCCATGCCGGGGCGGCGGATGCGCGATCCTGCGTACCGCTCCTTACGGAAACCATGCGTCAGCCTCCATGCTCCAGATCATCCGCAGCACCGCCGGCTCCTGGGTCGTCAAGATCCTGTTCGTCGTCCTGATCATCAGCTTTGCCGTCTGGGGCATCGGCGACATCACGCGCGGCGTGCAGACCGGTGTCGCCAAGGTGGGCGATACCAACATCACGCCGCAGGAACTGGACCGCGAGTTCAAGGCGGAGATCAACCGCCTGCGTCAGGTGATGGGGCCGGACTTCGATGAAGCCAAGGCCCGCCAGCTGGGTCTGGTGGACCGGGCCCTGGAACAGCTGATCCAGCGCACCCTGCTGCTGAAGGCGGCGGAGGATGCCGGCATCCGCATCGCCGACCAGACCGTGGTGGACATGGTTTCCAAGGTGCCGGCCTTCAAGAACGGGCTGGGCCAGTTCGACCCGGCGCTGATGCGCGCCCTGCTGGCCCAGAATGGCTATACCGAGCATGGCTTTGCCGAGCAGGTGCGGGCCGATCTGGCGCAGGGTGACATTGCCGGCGCCATCACCGCTGGCACGACCGTGCCCCGCGCCCTGGCCGAACAGCTGTTCCGCTATCGGGAGGAGGCCCGGCGTTTCGATCTGGTGACCATTCCCAACACCGCCATGCCGGACGCGCCCGCCCCGGAAGAGGCGGTGCTGGCCCAGTTCCACCAGGACAAGGCCGTGCGCTACACGGCACCGGAATATCGTGACCTGACCATCGGTCTGATCGAAGCCTCGGCCCTGGCCAAGGAAATCCAGGTCAGCGATGAACAGCGCCAGGAATATTATGACGCTCACCAGGCTGACTATGTGACGGCTGAGCGCCGGACCCTGACCCAGATCGTCTTCCCGGACAAAGCCGCTGCCGACAAGGCGCTGGCCGCCATTCAGGGCGGCAAGACGCTGGAACAGGTGGCCAAGGACGCCAAGCAGGAAGCCGTGAAGCTGGACGATGTGCTGAAGGCCGACCTGCCGGCGGAACTGGCCGAGCCGGTCTTCACCGCCGAACAGGGCAAGCCCGTCGGCCCGGTGGAAAGCGCGTTTGGTTTCCACGTCGCCCTGGTCAGCACCATCAAGGCCGGTGGTACCCGCACCCTGGCGGAAGTGAAGGACGAGGTGACCGCCAAGGTCCGTCAGGAAAAATCCATCGACAAGCTCTATGAAGCCTCCACCAAGCTGGAGGACGCCCTGGCCAATGGCACCCCGGTGGCCGATGCCGTGAAGGAGTTCGGTGGCCGCACCATCAAGCTGGATGGCGTGGACAACCAGGGCAAGGACAAGAAGGGCGTGGCGAAGACCGACGGTCTGCCGACAGCGGACGCCATTCTGACCAACGCCTTCTCCCTGCCCGAAGGCCAGAATGGCAGCGTGGCAGAGGCTGGCAGCGATGCCTTCTATGTCGTGCATGTCGATGCCGTCACCCCGTCGGCCGTGAAGCCGCTGGCAGAGGTAAAGGGCCAGGTTCTGGCCGATTGGCAGGCCGAGCAGAAGGCCGCCACGGCCAAGAAGAAGGCCGAGGAAGTGGCCGAGAAGCTGCGCGCCGGGGCAACGCCCAAGGATGCCGCCGCCGGCATCACCGGTGCCCTGGTCCAGCGCAGCGAACCGATGCGCCGCGCCGGTGGCCCCAACCTCTCCCTGCCGGCCAGCCTGTTTGAACCGATGTTCGCCGCCAAGCCCGACACAGTTGCGGTGGGGGCCAGCAGCAGCGGCCAGGTGGTGGCCAAGCTGGTGGAAATCATCCCCGCCGATCCGTCCCTGGTGCAGGCTGCCACAGCCATCAATATGCTGAGCAGCAACATGGCGGAAGCCATGGCCTCGGACCTGATGCTGCAATATCTGGCTGGTCTGCGGGCACGCTACGGCGTCACCATCAACCGGTCGGTCATCGACACCATGTATCGCCCGCAGGAGTAAGCGGCCGTGCGCACCTTCCCCGACGAAAGCGCTTTTATCCGCAGCTACGAATCCGGCCAGGCCCAGGTTCTGTGGACGCGACTGGTCAGCGACCTGGACACGCCTGTCTCCGCCATGCTGAAGCTGGGGCGCGGCCGCGCCAACAGCTTCCTGCTGGAATCGGTGACCGGCGGGTCGGTGCGCGGCCGCTATTCCCTGATCGGATTGAAGCCGGATTTGATCTGGCGCTGCCGGGGTACGGCGTCGGAGATCAACCGCAACGCGGCGGCCGATCCCGACAGCTTCACCCCATGTGCGGGCGACCCGCTGAAGGTGCTGGCCGCCTTGCTGGACGAATCGCGCATCGACCTGCCAGCGGAACTGCCGCCCATGTCGGCCGGGCTGTTCGGCTATCTGGGCTATGACATGGTCCGGCTGATGGAACGGCTGCCGGACAGCAACCCCAATGAGCTGAATGTCGAAGACAGCATCATGATCCGCCCGACGGTCATGGCCATTTTCGACGGGATTGAGAATGTGGTGACGGTAGTGACGCCGGTGCGGCCGGTGGCCGGCCTGTCCGCCGCCGATGCCTATGCCGCCGCCCGCACCCTGCTGGCGGAAACCGTGGCCGACCTGGAAGGCCCGGTTCCCGCCGCGCATGAGACGACGTTGGAGGTGACGGCGCTGCCGGCCCCCAGCTCTAACACGGCGGTGCAGGAATATTACGGCATCGTGGAGAAGGCGAAGGAGTATATCCGCGCCGGCGACATCTTCCAGGTCGTGCCCAGCCAGCGTTTCTCCGTGCCCTTCGCCCTGCCGCCCTTTGCGCTGTACCGCGCGCTGCGCCGGCTGAACCCGTCGCCCTTCATGTTCTTCCTGGATTTCGGGCACCTGTCGGTGGTGGGCTCCAGCCCGGAAATCCTGGTGCGGCTGCGCGACGATACCGTTACCATCCGCCCCATCGCCGGCACAAGGCGGCGCGGCAAGGATGCGGCGGAGGATAAGGCGCTGGCGGCCGACCTGCTGTCCGACCCCAAGGAACTGGCCGAACATCTGATGCTGCTGGATCTGGGCCGCAATGATGTGGGCCGGGTGGCGCAGACCGGCACCGTGACGGTGACGGAGAAATACACCATCGAATATTACTCCCACGTCATGCACATCGTCTCCAACGTGGAAGGCAAGCTGAACCCGAAATTCACGCCGATTGAGGCGCTGGTGGCGGGCTTCCCGGCGGGCACCGTGTCAGGGGCGCCCAAGGTGCGGGCGATGGAGATCATCGACGAGCTGGAAAAGACCCGGCGCGGCATCTATGGCGGCTGCATCGGCTATTTCGCCGCCAATGGCAGCATGGATACCTGCATCGCGCTGCGCACCGCCGTGCTGAAGGACGGGGTGATGCATGTGCAGGCCGGCGGTGGCGTGGTGGCCGACAGCGATCCGGAGGCCGAGTATCAGGAAACGGTGAACAAGGCCAAAGCCCTGTTCAAGGCCGCTGAGGAGGCCGTGCGCTTCGCCCAGGAGCGAGGGTCCATTTGATGGACGAGGTGCTGGCAGAGGTAGCGGCTCCTTCCCCGTCGCTGGACGCGCTGGTGCTGCTGTCACCGCCGCATCTGGCGACAACCGCCGCCCAGCTGCTGGCAGCGGCCAATCCGGATATTGCCATTACCCTGGCGCATGATCTGGCCGGGCTGGATGCTGCCTTGACGGCATCGGAAGGCCAGCGGGTGCGGCTGATCACCATCTGCTTCGGGCAGGTGGTGCCGGCGGCATTGCTGGCACGCTGCACCGCGGGGGCGGTCAACCTGCATCCGGCACCGCCGGAATATCCCGGTTCCGGTGCCCTGCATCTGGCCCTTTACGAAGGGGCCGCCAGCTTCGGCGCCACGGCGCACCTGATGCAATTGCCTGTCGATTCCGGCCCCATCCTGGCGGTGGAACGTTTCGCCATCCCTGCCGGCATCGGCCATCGCAGCCTGTCCGATCTGGCCCTGGGGGCCGTGCTGAACCTGCTGGAACGGCTGGCACCGGCCCTGACCGGGGAGCTTCCGCCCCCCTGTGGCGAAGGCTGGGCCGAACGGCCGCACCGTCTGGCCGATGTCATGGCCCTGGCCAAGCTGACACCCTATATGCCGGCCGATGAAGTGCGGCAGCGCTGGCGGGCCTTTCGGGATGGCCCGGAAAGCCCGCTTTATATGGATTTCCAGGGGCTGCCGCTGCATTACCGGGCACCAGGCCGCATCCAGGGTTGGTTTGACGGCATCCAGGATGGTCATGCCCATGGCTGGGCCTATGATCCGGCCGGTGGCCCGGTGCGGCTGCGGCTGGTGGTGAATGATGGCGCGGGGATGGAAATGCTGGCCACCCTGCCCCGGCCGGATGTCGCCGCCGCCGGCTATGGGGATGGCCAATGCGGTTTCGCCCTTCCGCTGGAAGGGCTGCTGCCAGCGGAAGGGCCGGCCAGCATCGACATCCTGCTGCCCGACGATGAATGGCGCCGCCTGCCGGGGGCGCCACGGATTTTATAGACTTGGCCCCTGAAAGGCCGGCGATTGCCGGCCCGCGGGCTGAGGGAACTTATAAAACCGGCATGGACTGGCCGAGCCGACCGCCAATGCGGATCGGTTCGGCCCGCTTTGCCAGACCGGTACGGTCATCGGTCTCCACAAACACGCCGCAGACACTCACCGTCGCGTCATTTTCACCGGGGGAATAGCGCTCACCGGGGATCTTGCGCAGCATCTTGTGGATGGCGGCTTCCTTTTTCATGCCGATGACGGTGTCATAGTCACCGCACATGCCGGCATCCGTCTGATAGGCCGTGCCGCCATTGAGGATCTGCAGGTCGGCGGTGGGCACATGGCAATGGGTGCCGACCACCAGGCTGGCGCGACCATCCAGCACATGACCCATGATCATCTTTTCAGAGCTGGCCTCGCCATGGAAATCCATGATGATGGCATCCACCCCGGCCGGCCCCATGCGGGCCCCGCCCAGCTGATGGATTCGCAGCAGCTTTTCCACCGGGGGGAACGGATCATCCAGCGGGTCCATGAAGACACGGCCCATGGCATTAATCACCATCACCTTGTGCCGGCCATTCTTGGCCGGCAGCACCGTATAGCCACGCCCCGGCGTGCCATCGGGGAAGTTGATCGGGCGGACCAGCTGGGGGATGCGGTCGATCTGCGACAGCAATTCCTTCTGATCCCAGGCATGGTTGCCCAGTGTCACGCAATCCACCCCGGCAGCGAACAGTTCCTGCGCGATCTTGTCGGTGATGCCGAAACCACCGGCGGCATTCTCGCCATTCACCACGATGAAATCGGGCTTCAGCTTCTCCCGAAGGGCGGGCAGGTGCCGCAGCACCCCTTCCCGCCCGCTGCGACCGACGATATCGCCGAGGAAAATCAAACGCATAAGAACAGTGCCTTTCGTACCGCCGGTATTTTTTATGGCTGGGTGGGGGCGAACCGGCTCACCCCTTTTTCCGTGACCAGCCAGTCCAGTTGCTGATCATACGGGTCGCGCGGCACGCTGGGCACTTCCTGGCCCGCATAGGCGATACCCACCGCCGCCACCGGTGCGCTGTCGCGCAACACCGCCAGCGTGCGGTCATAGAAACCGCCGCCATAGCCCAGCCGCCAGCCGTCCTTGTCAAAGGCCAGCAGCGGCACCAGCACGATGGAAGGCTGGGCCAGCGGCGCATCGGCCATGGGTTCCATGATGCGGAACGATCCCGGCACCAGCGGATGGCCGGGCCGCCAGAGCCGGAACAGCAGCGGCCAGGCCACGCCTGAGACGACGGGCAGGCAGACGCCATGCCCGGCCAGGGCCAGCATCTCCAGCGTGGGGCGCAAATCCAGCTCATCCCCCTTGGGCCAATAGCCTGCCACCGTGGCGGGACCGGTGGGGGAAAGCTGCGCCACTAGATCATGCACCCGCCCGGCCAGCTGTTCGGCCGCGTCGCCCGCCGCCGCGTGACAGGCGGCCCGGGTGGCGCGGGCGGTGCGCCGTGCCTCCCGCTTGGCGGCAACGCTGGCCTCCACCTCCTCGGCAAGGGCCTGCGGGTCCACGGGATGGGCGCTGTCGGACATGGGGAATGCCTTGGCCTGGATGGCAAAACGGCCCCATATACGGGGCCGTTTCAACAGGATGTGTGGGAAGGTGGCCACCTTGGCCGTTGGCGTAAGCCATCCCTCGTGACCTGCTCAAGCAGGTGGGAGCCATATACCGGCACCACGGTGCCGACAGGGACAGCCCCCAGAGGTAATGATTATCGGCCCCGGGGATAAAGCAGCCTGACGCACCAGGCAGCCAGCCTTCCTGTTACCTAATCTAGGTGCGTTCGAGCCGCGCTGCAATGTCTTCTATACGTTTTGCCAAACCATCGACGGCAGCAATCACCACAGCATCATCCGATGGACGGGAAACCGGGGCCGGAATGGGGGCCGCGGGCTGCGACAGGGACGGCAAGGTCACCACATTCCCCCGCCGCTGCACCTCAGCCCGCGCCTCCTGCAACTCGTCCGCCAGCACCATACAGGTGACCAGCAGGTTCTGCACATCATTGCCGCCGGCACCACCGGTGATTTCCCGCATCCTTGTATCGATATAGGCGGCCAGATCAGCGACCCGCTTTTCCTGCCCATCTTCGCAATTCAGCGAATGGCTGCGCCCATTCAGGGTAAAATCGACCCGCCGCATCTCAACCTTCCTCCAACACGCCCTGCAGGCCGTTAATGGCAGCATCCAGCCGGGCCCGCACGGCGCGCGCCTGATCCTGGGCCCTGCGTTCCCCGTCGCGCGCCTGCGCCAGCTCCCGCAGCAGCTTGTCATGCTGCTGCTGAAGCGCATCCTTCTCCCCCGCCAGCCGGTCGGCGGTCGCCTTCAGCGTGCTATTCTCTTCCTTCAAGGGCGCCGCAGCTTCCTGTGCCTGCGCCAGTTCCAGTGTCAGCTGGTCATGCCGCTGCCGAAGCGCGTCCTTCTCCCCGGCCAGCCGGTCGGCGGCTGCCTTCAGCGCGCTGTTCTCTTCCTTCAAGGACGCCACGGCTTCCTGCGCCTGCGCCAGTTCCAGTATCAGCTGGTCATGCCGCTGCTGAAGCTGGTCCTTCTCCGCAGTCACACCATCGGCGGCCACCTTCAGCGTGGTAAGCTCCACCGTCAGCCGCCCCATCGCCTGCTGCGTCTGCTCCAGCGTCTGCGTCAACTGGTAGCACTGAAGCTGAAGCCGGTCCTTCTCCCCCGCCAGCCGATCAGCGGTGGTTTTCAGCCCGGCATTCTCGTCGATCAGGCGTGCCGCCGCCTGCTGCGACTGATCCCGTTCCAGGGTCAGGCGGCTGGTTTCTTCCGTCAGCCGGGCATTTTCGGTTTCCAGCCGGGTCCATTCGGCCAGCATGGTGCTGTCCAGGGACGAACTGTTATCCAGCCGTTCCAGCCGTTTGGTCAGGGCCTTGTCCAGTTGGCCGATGGCCATATCCAGGCGCTGCAACGCGGTGGTCAGGCGATCCAATTGCAAAACTCTCTCAAGCTGGTCTGAGGGAACGGTGAGAGGTGCCCCACAACACCCGCGCCGACATTTCCGGCGGCGCCGCGGCGAACGATAGGGGGGCGGCCTGCTGCCGTCAATAACAGCCCCTGTCGCATAGCCGAAAGATCGTCGATATTCCGCTGCCCGCCATGTCCTATTGAACAGCGGCCATGCTTGGCTGTGGCTTGACCCTTGGGGGTGGTTACCGCAATTTGCCGCCGTTCCAAAGGGGCTTCAACCGCCGGACCGGGGTGGTGGGGCCCGCTTGTTGCTGGTCCGCGCTTCAAGATAATGTCGGCGCCCGCCCAACGCATGGCGGACGCCCCCATGAAAGGCCCTTCGCGCAATGTCTTCCGCACCGTCTGATCTGATCGAAGGCGTCTCGCACGCCGATCTCGCCAACGCCATCCGCGCCCTTTCCATGGACGCGGTGGAAGCCGCCAAGTCCGGGCACCCTGGTATGCCGATGGGCATGGCCGATGTGGCGACGGTGCTGTTTACGAAGTTCCTGAAGTTTGACCCGAAGCGCCCCAGCTGGGCCGACCGTGACCGTTTCGTGCTGTCCGCCGGCCATGGCTCCATGCTGCTTTACAGCCTGCTGCACCTGACGGGCTATGATGATTTCCCCCTGTCGGAACTGAAGCGCTTCCGCCAGATTGGCTCGCGCACGGCCGGCCACCCGGAATATGGTTATGGTGGCGGGATTGAGACCACCACCGGCCCGCTGGGCCAGGGTATTGCCACCGCTGTCGGCATGGCCATGGCCGAACGCATCATGCATTCCCGTTTCGGCGATGATCTGGTGAACCATTTCACCTATGTCATCGCCTCGGACGGCGACCTGCAGGAAGGCATCAGCCACGAAGCAGCCTCCTTGGCCGGCCATCTGGCCCTGTCCAAGCTGATCGTGCTGTGGGACGACAACAAGATCAGCATCGACGGCGCTACCAGCGTTTCCTTCAGCGATGACAATCTGGCCCGTTTCCGCGCCTATAACTGGGACGTGCAGGAAATTGACGGCCATGATCCCAAGGCGATTGCCGCCGCGATCGAATATGCCCGCACGACCGAAGCGCCGTCGCTGATCGCCTGCCGCACCACCATCGGCTATGGCGCGCCGACCAAGGCCAACACCGCCTCTTCCCACGGCTCCCCGCTGGGCGCCAAGGAGATCGAAGGCGCGCGTGCCAACCTGAACTGGCCGCACGCCCCGTTCGAAATTCCCGATGCCATCCTGAACGCCTGGCGCGCCCTGGGCAACCGCGGTGCCGTTGAGGCTGACGCCTGGGTGAAGCGTCTGGCCCGCAGCGAACAGCGTCTGGCCTTCAAGGCCGCCATCGCCGGCGAGATCCCGGTGGAGGCACAGGCCGCCTTGCTGGCGCACAAGAAGGCAGTGATCGAGACCAAGCCGAACATCGCCACCCGTCTGGCTTCCGGCAATACGCTGGATGCGGTGGTGCCGCTGGTGCCGGAACTGATGGGCGGTTCCGCCGACCTGACCGGTTCCAACAATACCCGTGCCAAGGGTGCGGCGGGCGTGCAGAAGGACAATTGGTCCGGCCGCTACATCCATTACGGTATCCGTGAGCATGGCATGGCCGCCGCCATGAACGGCATGGCGCTGCATGGCGGCGTGATCCCGTTCTCCGGCACGTTCCTGTGCTTCTCCGACTATTGCCGCCCGGCCATCCGCCTCTCGGCGCTGATGAAGACCCGTGTCATCTATGTGATGACGCATGACAGCATCGGCCTGGGCGAAGATGGCCCGACCCACCAGCCGGTCGAGCACATGGCCGCGCTGCGCGCCATCCCCAACCTGCTGGTCTTCCGCCCCGGTGATGCGGTGGAAACGGCCGAAGCCTGGCAGATCGCGCTGGCCAGCCGCAACCGTCCGTCGGTACTGGCGCTGACCCGCCAGAACCTGCCGACCCTGCGCCCGGATTACAGCGAAGAGAACCTGACCGCCAAGGGTGCCTATGTGCTGCGCGAAGCCGAAGGTGCCCGCAAGGTTACCCTGCTGGCCACCGGTTCGGAAGTGGCCCTGGCCGTGGAAGCCCGCGACCGCCTGCAGGCCGCCGGCATCGGCACCGCCGTCGTCTCCATGCCGTCCTGGGAACTGTTCGCCGAACAGTCGGACGAATACCGGGCCGAGGTGCTGGGCCGCGGCACGGTGCGCATCGGCGTGGAAGCCATGGTGCGTCTGGGCTGGGACCGCTGGCTGGGTGAAGATGGCATCTTCATCGGCATGCCGGGCTTTGGCGAATCCGGCCCGTACCAGGAACTGTACAACCATTTCGGCATCACGGTGGACGCCGTGGTCGCCGCCGCCAAGAGCCGGCTGTAACAGCCGGCCCTGACGGGGTTGAAAGAGCAACGGCGCCAGGGGCAACCCTGGCGCCGTTTTCTTTTCGGCTGGCTCAGGGTTTTGTCCAGTCCTGAAGCGACAGCTTCTCCATTCTGCCAAATGCCTGGTCATTGCTGATCAAGATCATCTGACGGGAAAGGGCATGGGCGGCGATCATCTGGTCGGCGAGGCCAAGGGTGAAACCCCGCGCCTCCAGCCCTGCCCGCATCTGACCATAGGTGACGGCTGCCTCACGGTCCCAGGGCAACACTTCCAGCCGCAGCAGCAACTCGCTAACAAGCCGGTGGAGCTTTACGGCCTCTGGCCGCTTGGCAAGGCCATAAAGCAATTCAGCCTCTGTAATGACCGAGAGGAACAGTTGCGACATAGGACGCGCCGTCACATGCCGCATGACCACGGGATGGCCGCGCACCATATGCCCAACGATGTTGGTATCCAGCATGAAGCCGGTCATTCATGCCAACCGTTAAAAGGATCGCGGACGGCAACAGGGGACGTTCGGCGTTCCGTCAGAAAATCATCCGGCACCGGCGTGTCGGCAAGCGCTTCAATAAAGCCGCTCCAATCCTGCGGACGCCGAGAGAGAATGACGTCACCCGTCGCGGGATCTTGCCGGATATAGACCTCAGAAGCCCCGTCGAAGCGATAAGCGGCGGGCAGGCGTACCGCCTGACTGCCGCCATTGCTGAACAGCTTGGCAATATGAACCATGGCACACCCCTTCCAGCCGCTGTCACCAGCATATGAAAGCAGTGTGTCTATATCAAGATATAGACTACTCCCCGTCACGCACCTTGCGCCATTGCACGACGTTGCGGTTATGCTGGTCCAGCGTCTCCGCAAAGGCGTGGCCGCCCGTGCCATCGGCAACGAAATAGAGATAGCGGTTGGCTTCCGGTTTCAGCACTGCCTGCAGCGACAACAAACCCGGATTGGCGATGGGGCCGACGGGCAGGCCATCGACCATGTAGGTGTTATAGGGGCTGTCCAGCTTCCAGTCGGCGCGGGTCAGCGCCCGGTCGATGCTGCCCTTGCCCTGCGACAGGGCATAGATGATGGTGGGGTCGGATTGCAGCTTCATGCCCTGGCGCAGCCGGTTGATGAAGACACCGGCCACGCGGGGGCGCTCTGCCGCCACACCCGTCTCTTTCTCCACCACTGAGGCCAGGATGACGGCCTGCTCCTTGGACATAATCGGCAGGTCGGGCGCACGCTCGGCCCACAGCTTTTCCAGCGCCTTGGCCATGTCCGTCTGCATCCGGGCCAGCAGATCGGCCCGCGCATCGCCATAGGAATAGTGATAGGTCTCCGGCAGCAAGCTGCCTTCCGCCGGCACTGCGGCCACATCGCCGGAAAGGGCCGGATCGGCCTTCAGCAGCTCGACAATCTGCCAGGCGGTGAGACCCTCCGGCACGGTGAAGCGCCGCACCACCGTCTTGCCGCTGAGGATCAGCTCAATCGCCGCTTTCAGGCTGATGCCGGCGGGAAAAGCATATTCCCCGGCTCGCAAGCCCGCCCCATCGCGTCGCAGGCGCATGGCGATAGCCAATTCCAGCGGGTGGCGGGTAATCCCGGCCTCTGCCAGCTGACGCGAAATGGCGGCCACGCCACTGCCACGCGGGATGACCAGCGCCTTGTCCGCCACCAGCGGGCCAGGGCCGGTGTAACGCTGCCAGCCATAAAGACCGGCCCCGCCTGCCATTGCCGACAGCAGCAGAACAATGACTCCAAACCACAACAGCCAACGAAACGGCCGGCGCTGCTTCTGGGGGGAGTTGGGAGCGGGGGAATCGGGTTCGGTCAAAGCGGCTGGCTCTGGCTGGAACAGGGCCGAACACCATGCCGGCCCCTTGAAACAAAAAGGGCGGGCCATGACGGCCCGCCCTTATCGTTGCTGGCGGCCTTAAGAGAAGGCCTTGAACACCAGGGAGGCGTTGGTGCCACCAAAGCCGAAGCTGTTGGACAGCGCAGCCCGGACCTTGCGTTCCTTCGCCACCTTGGGCACCAGATCGGCACCCTCGGTCCCATCATCCGGGTTTTCCAGGTTCAGGGTGGGCGGAACCACCTGATCGCGGATCGACAGCACGGAGTAAATGGCTTCCACCGCACCCGCAGCCCCCAGCAGGTGGCCGATGGCCGACTTGGTGGAGGACATGGAAGCACCGGCCAGATCATTGCCGAACAGCCGCTTCACGGCCCCCAGCTCGATCATGTCGCCCAGCGGCGTGGAGGTGCCGTGCGCGTTGATGTAATCCACCTCGTCCGGGTTCAGGCCAGCCCGCTTCAGCGCCATGCGCATGGAGCGGAAGCCGCCATTGCCATCTTCCGACGGGGAGGTGATGTGATAAGCATCGCCGGACATGCCGTAGCCGACCACTTCGCCGTAAATCTTGGCGCCACGCTTCTTGGCGTGTTCCAGCTCTTCCAGCACCACGACGCCGGCGCCCTCGCCCATGACGAAACCGTCACGGCCCTTGTCATAGGGGCGGCTGCCCTTTTCAGGCGTGTCGTTATAGGCGGTGGACAGCGCGCGGGCCGCGGCAAAACCGGCAATGCCCAGGCGGCTGCAGGCACCCTCCGCCCCGCCGGCCACCATCACATCGGCATCATCCAGCGCGATCATGCGCGCGGCGTCGCCGATGGAATGGGCACCCGTGGAACAGGCGGTGACCACCGCATGGTTCGGGCCCTTATAGCCATGCATGATCGAAATATGGCCGGAGGCCAGATTGATCAGGCAGGAAGGGATGAAGAAGGGCGAAACGCGGCGCGGACCCTTTTCGGCCAGCAGCAGCGACGTTTCATAGATGCCGGGAAGGCCGCCGATGCCGGAGCCGACGGTCACGCCGGTCCGCTCGAACTCTTCCTCGGTGCTGGGCTTCCAGCCGCTGTCCTTGATGGCTTCATCTGCCGCCGCAATGGCGAACATGATGAAGTCGTCCATCTTCTTCTGTTCCTTGGGCGGAATGAAGAGATCGAGGTTCAGCGTGCCGTCGGTGCCATCACCGCGCGGCACCTGGCCCGCGATCTTGCAGGGAAGGTCCGAAATATCGAACCCCTGGATGGTACGGATACCCGACTGGCCTGCGATCAGGCGATCCCAATTGGTCTGCACGCCCACCCCCAGCGGGGTGACGAGACCGAGACCGGTGATGACAACGCGGCGCATGTGTCCGACCTGCGAACGTTATTGGAAAAAGGGCGCCTTTGGGCGGGGCACCCAGCCCCGGATATGGGACTTCCGCTGAGGCGTTGCGAGGCCGGCGGCGCAGTTTTCCATGAATGAAAAGCAGCGCCCTGCCGGCCCGCCCCGACCCTTATCAGGCCTGCTTCGAGCTGATGAAGTCGATAGCGTCCTTGACGGTCAGGATCTTCTCGGCCGCGTCGTCCGGGATCTCGATGCCGAACTCTTCTTCGAAGGCCATCACCAGCTCGACCGTGTCCAGGCTGTCAGCACCCAGATCGTCGATGAAGCTGGCCGTCTCCGTCACCTTGGCTTCTTCAGCGCCCAGATGTTCGATGACGATCTTCTTCACGCGTTCAGCAACATCGCTCATTGATTTGACCTTTCAGGATCTTCCGGTGGAACCAGTCTCTGCCTGGCGTTAAGGGCGTTCGGAAAACGGGTGGGCGGTAACGCCCCAAGACCCGGATTTCCCGGACGCCGTTCGGGAAAGTGCCGTCACTTAACACGAACCGCGACCCCTGACCAGCTTTCACGCGAGGGACAGGGGTGCCGATTATGCGGGGGACGGCAGAAAATATGCGTCGAAGCGGTCGCCCGCCCCGATCAGATCATCGCCATGCCGCCATTGACATGCAAGGTCTGACCGGTGACGTAACCGGCCTCAACGCTGGCCAGATACAGCACGGCGGCGGCAATGTCATCCGGCGTGCCCAGCTTGCCGGCGGGGATGCGGCTATGCATCGCCTCCTTCTGGGCATCGTTCAGCACGTCGGTCATGGCCGTGGCAATCATGCCGGGGGCGACGCAATTGACGGTGACGTTGCGGCTGGCCACTTCCTGGGCCAGCGCCTTGGACATGCCGATCATGCCGGCCTTGCTGGCGGCATAATTCACCTGACCGGGATTGCCGGTGACGCCCACCACCGAGGTGATGCCGATGATGCGGCCCCAGCGCCGCTTCATCATGCCTTTCAGCAGCGAGCGCGACAGGCGGAAGCCGGCGGTCAGATTGACATCGATGACCGACTGCCAATCCTCATCCTTCATGCGCAGGATCAGACCGTCACGGGTCAGCCCGGCATTATTGACCAGGATGTCAACGCCGCCACCCAGGGCGGCTTCGGCCTGCTTGGCCAGTTCTTCCACCTGGGCCGGGTCGGACAGGTTGGCAGGCACCACAACGGCCCGCTCCCCCAGTTCCGCCGCCAGGGCGTTCAGCGCTTCCACCTTGGTGCCATGCAGGGCCACGGTGGCGCCATGGGCGTGCAGCACCTTGGCGATGGCGGCACCGATACCGCCCGAGGCGCCGGTGACCAGCGCCTTCTTGCCATTCAGGTCGAACATGCCTGTACTCCTTGGGAATTCGATGGATCGGGCTATCAGGCCAGGGTGAAAGCGTCAATATCCGCCGGTGCCCCGACGGAAATGGCGGCCAGTTCCTTATCAATGCGCTTGACCAGACCGGCCAGCACCTTGCCGGACCCCAGCTCCACCAGTTCGGTGACACCCTGTTCCTTCATGAACAGCACGCTTTCGCGCCAGCGCACGGCCCCGGTGACCTGCTCCACCAGCAGGCGGCGGATGGTCTCCGGATCGGTCACCGCCGATGCGGTGACATTGGCCACCAGCGGGGCCACGGGCGACTGGATTGCCGTGCCGGCCAGCGCCGCCGCCATGGCATCGGCCGCCGGCTGCATCAGCGGGCAATGGAAGGGGGCGGAGACGGGCAGCAGAATGGCCCGCTTGAAGCCGCGCTCGGCGGCGATCTTGATGGCGCGCTCCACCGCCGCCTTATGGCCGGAAACCACCACCTGCCCCGGTGCATTATCATTGGCGGCGCTGCAGACTTCGCCCTGCGCCGCCTCAGCGGCAATCTCGCGGGCGGCATCCAGATCAGCCCCCAGGATGGCGGCCATGGCCCCCACGCCCACCGGCACCGCCTTCTGCATGGACTGGCCACGCAGCTTCAACAGGCGGGCCGTGTCAGACAGGCTGATGGCACCGGCCGCGCACAGGGCCGAATATTCGCCCAGGCTGTGCCCAGCAACGAAGGCGGCCTTGGACAGGTCCAGCCCTTTTTCCGCCTGCAGCACGCGGGCCACGGCAACGGATACTGCCATCAGGGCCGGCTGGGCATTCTCTGTCAGCGTCAGGTCGCCTTCCGGCCCCTCGAACATCAGGGCAGAGAGATTCTGACCAAGCGCCGCATCCACCTCATCAAAGACCGATTTGGCGACGGCGAAATTCGCCGCCAGTTCACGGCCCATGCCGACGGCCTGGCTGCCCTGACCGGGAAAGACGAAAGCGCGGGTCATAGCGAAATCCTGCTGTAAATCCAGTGCGGCCTTGATACAGCGCCGCCGCGCCCTGTCAAGCCAAAGCCCCGCCTGCCCGGCCGGAAACCCTTGTGACGTAAAGGTAAGGCACCATCGTTGCACTACCGGAATGGACGGCGCCCGAAAAAGCCATGCTATTGCATTTGCAAAACAGTATTCATGAACTTGTCAGGACCGGACGACGAAAGTTCAATCATCATGCCTTGCCTGGGACAAGAAGATAACGGCGCGCCATGAAAGGAAAAAAAACCATCACCCACCATACTGACAGCCAGGGCGCCAGACCTCGCTTCCGCTGGCTGCAGATTATTCTGATCGCGCTTATCACCCCCTGCACATCGCCCGGTTTCGCCAAATCCGGCCCCCTGGACGACATCTGGATCGGGGACCACGCGCAGCCGCCGATCAATCTCTATATTGCCCGCACGCAACTGACCCGCGACCCGGCGGATGTGCGCATTCATGCCTTGAAGACCTGGCTGGACCATGTGGCCCGACGGGCTTCTGTCAGTTTTCAGCTGCGCCCCGCCAGCGCGGAACGCTGGCAGGTGGAGCTGACACAGGAACCCGACAGCTGCGCGCTGGCCAATGCCCGGCTGCCGGATCGGGAGCAATCTGCCCATTGGCTGCTGCCGGTGCTGCGTGACAGTCTCGTCATTGTCGGGCGGGCGGACGACCCGTTCCAGGGCGATGTCGGCACCTTGCTGCGGCAGGCTGACGGGGCCATCGGTGCCGCATCCGGCATCTATCGCGTCACCCTGGAACAGCGCGGCATCCGCTATATTCCCGTTGATGATCAGGGCGCCATCATCCAGATGATTGATATGGGGCGCCTGCGTTTCGGCCTGCTGGTCGGCAGTGCCGCGCTAACCCATACCGGCCCCGGCCACATCCGCATTCTGGGCAAGATCGCCGATATCGATTTCTGGTTCTCCTGCAGCCGCCTGATGGAGCCGGAACGCGTCGCGCGCCTGCGCCAAGCCCTTGAACGGGGGGAGAACGAGAGGCTGCGCCTGGAATTTCTGTCCCTCTGGGCACGCCGCCCCGCGCCCTGACCCCATGCGGAAATGCGCACGAGCCCATGCCGGAAAGCGGGCCCAAGCCGGCTTGCACCTGGGGAAACTTGCTGTATAGTCCCGCGCTTCCGTAACCCCGCCGGTGCCCTGCCTTGGCATCGGCTAGGTCCGTGCGGCTGCCTTCCGGCTCTTAACCGAACCGGTTCAGCGGCGGACCATCAATAGCCATGGGGAGTTTAATGGCACTTTATGAAACCATCCTGATCTGCCGCCAGGACATCTCGTCCGCGCAGGTCGAGAGCCTGACCGAAACCTTCAGCAACATCCTGAAGGAACAGGGCGGCTCCGTCGTCAAGACCGAGCAGTGGGGTCTGAAGACCCTCACCTATCGGATCAAGAAGAACCGCAAGGGTCATTATGTCTATCTGGGTCTGGACGCGCCTGCCGCGGCCGTCGCCGAGATGGAACGCAACATGTCGATCAACGAAGACGTGCTGCGCTACATGACCGTCAAGGTTGAGAAGATCGAGGAAGGCCAGACCGCCATGCTGGCCAACAAGGGCGAGCGCGCTGAGCGTGGCCCGCGCGGTGGCTTCGGCGACCGTGGTCCTCGTCGTGAATTTGGTGATCGTGGCGACCGTGGTGACCGTCCGGGCCGTGGCCCGCGTCGTGACGCCGCTGTTGAAGGTGAAGGAGACCGCGCATGAACGCCGAACGTCCCCAGGGTGCCGCTCCGGCCGCTGGCGCTCCCCGCTCCGGCGGTGGTGGCCGTCGTCCGTTCTTCCGTCGCCGGAAGACCTGCCCGTTCTCCGGCCCGAACGCGCCGGCGATCGATTACAAGGACGTCAAGCTGCTGTCCCGCTTCATCTCCGAGCGCGGCAAGATCGTCCCGTCCCGTATCACCGCCGTGTCGGCGAAGAAGCAGCGTGAGCTGGCCCGTGCAATCAAGCGCGCCCGCTTCCTGGCTCTTCTGCCGTACATTGTGAAGTAAGCGAGCCAGGAGAAAAGACCATGGACGTCATTCTGCTGGAACGCGTCGAAAAGCTGGGTCAGCTGGGCCAGGTTGTGAAGGTTAAGGCGGGTTATGCCCGTAACTTCCTTCTGCCCAAGAAGAAGGCCCTGCGCGCGACCAAGGAAAACCTTGCTTACTTCGAAGGCCAGAAGGCGCAGCTGGAAGCGCGCAATCTGGAGCTGAAGAAGGAAGCGGAAGTTGTGGCCACCAAGGTCGACGGTCTGGCCGTCGTCGTGGTGCGTCAGGCCGCCGAGTCGGGTGTGCTGTACGGTTCCGTCACCTCGCGTGACGTTGCCGATGCGGTCACCGCCGCCGGTACCACCATTGCCCGCGCTCAGGTCGCCATCGTCGACCCGATCAAGACCCTGGGCCTGTTCAAGGTCAAGGTTGTCCTGCACCCGGAAGTGTCGGTGTTCGTGACCGTCAACGTTGCCCGCTCGGTGGAAGAAGCCGCCGTGCAGGCCCAGCGTGGCGGCATGGTCGTCGGCAACGACGAGGATGAGGAAGACGACGTGGCTGAGGAAGTCGAAGCCACGGAAGAAACCGAGGCCTGATCGCCCCGGTTTCTGTCTGACTGAAGCGAAAGGCGGCCCGTCCGGCAGGACAGGCCGCCTTTTTCTTTGGCGCTTGCCGATCTATGCCCTTTTGGCTGCATCGAACGGCCGGGTTCAATCCGGACCCTTTCGGGATTACCCTATCGCCACGAGGTATCGACGGCAGGGGGAACCGACATGCTGTTGTTCCGTATGCTTTCCCGGTTGATCCGTGACGGCCGGCTGGAAGTGGTGGATGCGCGCGGCGGCGTGCACGCGTTCGGCACGGGTGATGCGGCTGAAACCATCATCGTCCGGCTGACCGATCCGGCGCTGCACTGGAAACTGGCCGTCAATCCAGGGCTTTATGCCGGCGAAGCCTATATGGATGGCACGCTGCAGATGGTGCGCGGCAGCCTCTATGACTTCATCGATCTGGTGACCCGCAACGCCGGGTTCGGCCACATCGGCCCCTTTGACGGGCTGCGCCGGCTGGGGATCGGGCTGCAACGGCTCTGGCAGCAGCGCAACCCGCTGGACCGGTCGCGGCGGAATGTGGCCCATCATTACGACCTGTCCGGGGCGCTTTACGACCTGTTCCTGGATGCCGACCGGCAATATTCCTGCGCCTATTTCGCCGAACCGGAGATGAATCTGGAGGAGGCGCAGGCGGCCAAGAAGCACCATATCGCCGCCAAACTGCTGCTGCGTCCCGGTCAGAAGGTGCTGGATATTGGCTGCGGCTGGGGCGGCATGGCGCTGACCCTGGCAGAACTGGCCGATGTGGAGGTGACGGGCATCACCCTGTCGCGGGAACAGCTGGCCGTGGCCCGCCAGCGCGCCGAACTGGCCGGCCTGTCCGACCGGGTACGATTCGCGCTCTGCGATTACCGGGAATGCCAGGGCCAGTTTGACCGGATCGTCAGCGTCGGCATGTTCGAACATGTCGGCGTGCCGCATTATCCGGGCTTCTTCCGGACGATACGATCATTGCTGACCCCGGATGGGGTGGCCCTGCTGCATTCCATCGGCCGGGCGGAAGGGCCGGAAACCTCCAATCCCTGGCTGCGCAAATATATCTTCCCAGGCGGCTATTCCCCCGCCCTGTCGGAGGTCATTCCGCAGGTGGAACGGGCGGGCCTCTGGCTGACGGATATGGAGATTCTGCGGCTGCATTATGCCCAGACGCTGCGTCATTGGCGCCGCCGCTTCATGGCCAACCGCGACAAGGCAGCAGCACTTTATGATGAGCGTTTCTGCCGGATGTGGGAATTCTATCTGGTCGGCTGCGAATGTGCCTTCCGCCACCAGGGCCATATGGTCTTCCAGATGCAACTGGCCCGGGAAGTGGACAGCGTGCCGCTGACCCGTGATTATCTCTATGTTGGCGAAGGCGCGGAACAGCGCCGGATACAGGCCGCCTGATCCAAATTATCCACAGCTTATCCACAAACTGTCCCCGGCTTTCACCGGGCGTGCTATGGGATGGTTTAGCGACTGGCCCGCAGGGCTGCTAAAATCATCCCATCATGGATACCAAGCTGATCGACCCTTCCGGCTTCACCGGCAACACGCCCGCCTATCGCAGCCCGCCCCATAATGAGGAGGCGGAACAGACCGTGTTGGGCGCCATTCTGGTGAACAACAAGGCCTTCGAAAAGGTGGGCGAATTTCTGCGCCCGGAACATTTTTTCGATCCGGCCAACCAGAAGATCTTCCAGGCGATCTTGAAGATGATTGATCGGGGGCAGGTGGCCAACCCGATCACGCTGAAGGCCTTTTTCGAGCAGGACCGCGATCTGGCCGATATTGGCGGCCAGGAATATCTGGCCCGCCTGGCCGCTGCCATCGTTACCGTCCATAATGTGGAAGATTACGGCCGCATCATCCATGACAGCTATCTCCGCCGCCAGCTCATCGAGGTGGGCGAGGAGATGGTCAATCAGGCCTATAAGCACGATATCGACATTGCCGCCAATGACCAGATCGAAGAGGCGGAAAAGAAGCTGTTCGAACTGGCGGCCACCGGCGACATCAAGGGCGATTTCGTGCCCTTTGACCGGGCGCTGAAGGCAGCCATCGAAACGGCGGAAGCGGCCTTTCGCCGTTCCACCCATGTCACCGGCGTCACCTCGGGCCTGCGCGACCTGGATGCCAAGCTGGGCGGCCTGCATCCCAGCGATCTGCTGATCCTGGCCGGCCGCCCCTCCATGGGTAAAACGGCGCTGGCCACCAATATCGCCTTCAATGCCGCCAAGGCCTATATGCTGTCCGGCGGCAAGGAAGGGGCGCCGGTCGGCTTCTTCTCCCTGGAAATGTCAGCCGAACAGCTGGCGCTGCGTATCCTGGCCGATCAGGCGGAAGTGTCGGGCGACAAGATCCGCCGGGGTGATATCGCCGCCACCGATTTCCCGAAATTCGTCGAGGCCAGCCAGTATCTGGCGCGTGTCCCCTTCTTCGTCGATGACACGCCGGCCTTGTCCATCACCGCCGTGCGCACTCGGGCCCGCCGGCTGAAGCGCACCCATGGGCTGGGTCTGGTGGTGGTCGACTATCTTCAGCTGTTGCGCGGCGGCGGCACCAGCCGGGGTGAACAGAACCGCGTGCAGGAAATCTCCGAGATCACCCGCGGCCTGAAAGCCATCGCCAAGGAACTGGAACTGCCCGTCATCGCCCTGTCCCAGCTGTCGCGCAGCGTGGAAAGCCGCGAGGATAAGCGCCCCCAGCTGTCCGATTTGCGTGAATCCGGCTCCATTGAGCAGGATGCCGACGTGGTGATGTTCGTCTTCCGCGAACAATATTATCTGGAACGTGCCGAGCCCGGCCGCCGCCCGGATGAGAGCGAAGACAAATATAATGACCGTTACCAGCAATGGCAGGAACGGTTGGCCCAGGTGCATAACACTGCCGACGTGATCATCGGCAAGCAGCGTCACGGCCCGGTGGGCACTGTGCGCCTGTTCTTCGATGGCAATTACACGCGCTTCGGCGACCTGGACACCACCCATGGCGGCGGTGATTACGACGATTAAGCGGCGGCCCTGGGCGTGCCGCAGGATGCAGCAAATATGACTGAACTTCCCTCCCCCCTCGCCACCGCGCTGGAAACACCGGCTGCGGCCCGCGTCGGGGCGGTGCTTGCCATTGATCTGGGCACCCTTACCGCCAACTGGCGCGATCTTGCCGCCCGCGTCGGCCCGGCCGAATGCGGTGCCGTCGTCAAGGCCGATGCCTATGGGTTGGGCGCCGTGCCCGTGGGCCGCAGCCTGTGGCAGGCCGGTGCGCGTACTTTTTTTGTCGCCGATATTGAAGCCGGCGTGCGGCTGCGCGCCGCCCTGCCCCAGGCCCGCATCATCGTGCTGCATGGGGTGCCCGCCGGCACCCAGGGGGAAATTGCCCATCAAGGGCTGGTGCCGGTGCTCTCCACCCTGGCGGAGATGGAACGCTGGCGCGATCATGCAGCCCAGCTGGGCCGTAAACTGCCGGCGATTATTCATATCGATACCGGAATGAACCGCCTGGGGCTGCCGCTCAGCGACTTGGATCGGATCCGAAACGATTTACCTTCCCTGTTGGCCGGCCTGGATTTGCACGCCTGGATGAGCCATCTGGCCTGCGCCGATGACCCGCAGCACCCGCTGACGGCGGAGCAGCGCCAGCGCTTTCTCACAGCCCTGGAAGGGTTGCCGTCGGCTCCGCTGAGCCTGAGTAATTCCGCCGGTATTTTCCACGGGCCTGATTACCATTTTGATCTGGTCCGCCCCGGCATCGCCCTTTACGGCCCCAACCCCGCCCCCTGGATACCCAACCCGATGCGACCGGTGATCCGCCTGCTGGGCCGGATTCTACAGGTACGGTCGGTCTCGGCCGGCGTCACCGTCGGTTATGATGCCACCCATCGGGTGACGCGCCCCGGCAAGGTGGCGGCCCTGGGCCTGGGTTACGCCGATGGCTATCCCTGGTCTCTGGCCGGCAAGGGCCAGGTGATGATCGCCGGCCATCCCTGCCCCGTCATCGGCCGCGTCTCGATGGACCTGCTGACCGTGGATGTGACCGATGTCCCCGAGCCCCTGTTGAATGTGGGCGGTTGGGCAGAGGTGATCGGCCCTGCCCGCGACGTGGATCAGGTGGCGCGGGAGGCCGGGACCATCGGCTATGAAATCCTCACCCGTCTGGGTGCCCGCTATCATCGGGTCTATCACGGCGGATGATGGCTAGCGGAACCGATGGCCGCCCCCTATGTTCATGGCTCTGTTGCGCTACAGCCGCACGTCCCTTGGCGCCATTGACAGGGCGGATGTCAGGGGCTAGCCGTTAACCCATCCGCCCCGCGCCCTGAGAGGTCAGGTTAATGCAGTTCCTTCGTGCGATTGGTCGCGCCACCCTGACCTTCCTGGAAGCGACGGGTCGGCTGGCCCTGTTTACCCTGACGGCCCTGTCGCATTGCGTGCGCCCGCCCTTCTATTTCCGCCATATCGGCCGGCAGATGGTGGAGATCGGCTATTACAGCCTGCCCGTCGTCGGCCTGACCGCCGTTTTCACCGGCATGGTGCTGGCACTACAAAGCTATAGCGGCTTCTCCCGTTTCTCGGCCGAAAGCGCCATCGCCACCGTGGTGGTGCTGTCCATCACCCGCGAGCTGGGGCCGGTGCTGGCCGGCCTGATGGTGGCTGGGCGCATCGGTGCCGCCATGGCGGCGGAGCTGGGCACCATGCGGGTGACGGAACAGGTGGACGCGCTGACCACCCTGTCCACCAACCCCTTCAAATATCTGGTGGTGCCGCGTCTGCTGGCCGGCACCACCATGCTGCCGCTGCTGGTGCTGGTGGCCGATATCATTGGCGTGTTCGGCGGTTATCTGGTGTCGGTCTACCGGCTGGGCTTCAACCCCTCCAGCTACATCAACAATACCTGGCATTATCTTGAATTCATGGATGTGGTGTCGGGGCTGGTGAAGGCCGGTGCCTTCGGCTTCGTCATCTCCCTGATGGGCTGCTACCACGGCTATAACTCGCGCGGGGGCGCGCAGGGTGTGGGGGCAGCCACTACCAATGCCGTGGTTTCCTCCTCCATCCTTATCCTGGTGCTGAATTATCTGCTGACGGGGATCTTCTTCTCATGAGCGAGACACTGGAATTGAACACCGCCATGGAAGTGCCGAAGATCGCCCTGAAAGGTGTGAAGAAGGCTTTTGGTCCCAAGGTCGTGCTGGATGGCGTTGATCTGGAGATCAAGCGCGGCGAAAGCGTCGTCATCATTGGCGGTTCCGGCACCGGTAAATCGGTGCTGCTGAAAAGCATCCTGGGCATCCTGACGCCGGATTCAGGGACGATCCAGATCGATGGCGAGGATACGACCCATATTGGTGGCCGCGACCGCGAACGGGCTTTGGCGAAGTTTGGGATGTTGTTCCAGGGGGCCGCCCTGTTTGACAGCTTGCCGGTCTGGGAAAATGTCGCCTTCGGCCTGATCCAGGGTCATGGGGTGGGCCGCAAGGAGGCGCGGGAACGCGCCATCGCCACGTTGGGTGCCGTCGGCCTGACGCCGGATGTGGCAAACCTGTCGCCATCTGAGCTTTCCGGCGGGATGCAGAAGCGCGTTGGTCTGGCCCGCGCCATCTGCACCAATCCGGAAATCATCTTTTTCGATGAGCCGACCACCGGGCTGGACCCGATCATGGCCGACGTCATCAATGATCTGATCGTGAAATGTGTGAAGGATCTGGGTGCCACTGCCCTGTCCATCACCCATGACATGGCCAGCGCCCGCAAGATCGCCGACCGTATCGCCATGCTCTATAAAGGTAAGCTGATCTGGGTCGGGCCGGTGTCGCAGATCGACAATTCCGGCAACCCCTATGTCGATCAGTTCATCCATGGCCGGGCCGAAGGCCCGATCCAGATGCAGATCAAGGCGTTCTGAAGCCGGTGAGCGACGTCAAACGGCAATGCGGTCGAATTATCGCCGTTTGACGCCGGGGGGTGTGCCCCGCACGGGCACGAATAGTACCCCCGCCTGATCCATTGCCGCGTCGACAAGCTGGTCATCCTTACAATCAAATAATTGCAGGAGCAGATCGTCCATGGCCCGCTCTTCCGACTGACCGCATTTAGCATAGAGGGTGGCCAAAGCCGCTGCTTGATAGTCACTGCGGCCGCTGTCACCGCCAGCATATCCCCTCTCCTGCGCCACCTGATGGGCCAGCAGAAAGGGTTGTTGCAGACGCTTGGGCACATGGGCATGGCCCAACAGGGCGCGCAGCCCCTCCCCCGTCCCATCGGCCAGCAAGGCCGCCACATTACCGGTGGCAACACGGGAGCGAACCGAAAGGCCGGCGGCGAAGAAATCAAAGTCGCCCGCGCAGAGGGCGCGCAGCAGAAGCGGCAAGCCCAGGCGGCCGGAATCGTGCAAATGCACCGCCATGGCACGAGAATCCATGCCCGAACGCCCCAACGGGCGCAGCAGCGCCAATGTGGCGCTGTCACGGCCATGCGCCACCAACTCCTTCACCAGAACGGGGGAGAGATGGTAGCGGTCGATCAACATATCCCGTACCAGATTGGACGCGCCGGCCACCAGCCGTTCGACCACCGAGGCCGGCAGCAATTCACGTCCAGCCAGCGGCTCCGCGATCAGCGGCACATGGGCATAGCGGTCCGCCAGTCCCTGCAAGGTCTTCTCCGACAGGTCCGCGCCGGCATTACCCGCCAGCGTGGCGATGACGGCAAGATTGCCAACCTTGGCCAGGGAGTGACTGACAGTCGCCGACAATGCCCGCCGCGCAGCAATGGCCAGATGCTTGGCCGCATCATCCTGGCCAATCACCTCCAGCAGGATCGAATCTGCCAGACTGTCGGCATGGCGCAGCAGGGGAAAAGCCACCGAAGTGACATCGGTGGCAAGTGCATGGGCAAGCTCATCATTCAGCAGTGGGCTGTTATAGACCTGCCACGCCACCGCCTCGCGCACTTGGAGCACGGTGTCACGGGCCAGCCGCAGCAACAGGTCCCGCGCCGTTTCCTGTGCACCTGGCGCCATAAGGCCAAGCTCCGCCGTCCGCACAATCTTCTGCACCAGAAGAATGCGCGGTTCGGCAGAACGATCCTCGGCCAGATGTTCAACATCCGCCGGGGTTAGAAAAGGATCACGATCCGACATGTCCATGGTGATGGAAGCCGATGTCACACAGGAAACGCCGCTCAGCGCGGCGCGTCGGCGCCCGGCTTGGTCTCGGTCAGCTTGGGATCATCGGCCGGGGCATCGTCGTCGCGCATCCCCTTCTTGAACGCTTTCACGCCCTTGGCCATGTCCCCCATCACATTGGGCAGCTTGCCGGCACCAAATACCAGCAGAACGACAACCAGAACAATAACCCAATGCCAAAGGCTCATCGCGCCCATGGGACTTCTCCCGTTTCAGGTGAAAGCAGTGCCGCTGGCATACAGATAAGGACTTCCAGGCCGGAGGGGAAGACCTTCCGCTGCCAATGACGGAAAAGCTGCCCAGCAATTCAGCAGGAGCTATGGCAGCCACATCTAATCGACATTATAGTTGGACCCCATGGCGCTGGGGCCCATGCTGTTTGGCTGCTTATCCGTGTCTCAGCCATCTGACCATCCGCCCTAGGCTTGGCCCCGCATTTCAAAACGCACGACCAGCCTTTGGCGCGCCCGCTCCCGGATATCCAGCGCCTCGCCGTCTCCCCCCCCCTCCGGCATGTAGCGAAGGCCGGCAGCATAACGCAGCGCCGATTGTTCGAACAAACCGGGCGGAATGGCCTCCACCACGCGGACATCATGGGGCGCGCCATCACTGCCAATCTGAAACTCGACAATGACACGCCCCTCCCGCCGCAGCCGCAGGGCCCGTTCGGGGTAATGCAGTCGTGGACGATAGAGCGGTTCGAATTCCGGCATCATGGATCCGGCAACAGTCGAGCGAAAGGCAACGGCAGAGACAGCCGCAGCCTTTCACACTGATCAGATAAGCAAAGGGGCGGGTGGATTGATCCACCCGCCCCTTCCGGCTGGCTTACTTCTTGGCAGAAGCGGCCAGCAGACTCAGGTGCGCCAGATCGGCGGGGCCGTCGGTGCCCTTGATCTGCTTGGCAGTGGCTTCCGCCTTCGCCTTCTGACCGGCGGCAATGTAGTAGGTCACCAGACGCAAGCGTGCATCATCCGGGTTCTTCAAACCGGTGCCCTTGGCCAGGGCCTGTTCGGTCAGCGTGATTGCCTTGTCATACTGGCCGTAACCAGCATAGGCCTCTGCAACACGCAGCATCGGACCCGGATTACCACCGGCAACGGCCTGCTGTTCGGTCTGGGCCAGCGTCTTCTTGTCCTCGGCCACATTCTTGGCAGCCAAGTCCTTCAGGCGCTGATGGCGTTCGGCTTCCTTGCCCTGACCCAGCAGCTTCAAGGCATAGCCCTTGTCGACAATCACCTGGGCTTCACCGGGGTTACCGGCCTGCAGCGACAGCTGCGCCATCTCCATGATGTCGTTGGTGCTGTCCAGAAGCCCCAGATTATTCTTCAGGCGATAGAAATCGAGTTCCAGACGGTCACGCGCAAAGGTCGGCTTCCGCTGCACACGACTGATCAAGTCGTTCCAATAATCCTTGGTCGGATAATACTGGACCAACTTCTCCAGCGCAGTCGTATAGCCAGCCTCGTTATTGATGGCGTTGTTGGCGGCCGCCAGCAGACGCAAATCATTCTCGTCAGGCTTCTGTCCGGACTTCTCCACCGCAGCGATCTTGGTAGAAACCTCCTTGATCGCGTTGGGATAATCCTTGTTCTGGTAATAGGCCTGCAACAGCAGGGTGCGCATGGTGGCGTCGTTGCCGCCATCCTTGAAATAGCGCTGGGCCCAGGTGATGGCCTTGGCGAAATTCTTCTGCTGATAATATTGCTGGGCAAAAGCCTGCGTGAAGGTCAGCAGCTGAGAGGCCTGCATACGGCCGGAAGCCGCCACCGTCTCGAAGGCCTTTTCAGCAGACGGCGTATCGCCCGCCTGATAGGCGGCGACCAGACGCATCTGCTCGACCATGAAATCTTCGAACGGCGTCTTGTCGGCAACATTATCGGCTTCGCGGATCTTGGCGACAGCTTCCTTGAACTTCTTCGCCTTCATCAGATCCTGGGCTTCGGTCAGCGGCTTGCCAACCTCGGGCCGCACGGTGTCACCAGCGGGCTTGCCCTTCTCCTCCTTGGCCTTCTGCGCAAAGGCATCGGCCGGCGCCATCACGGCAGCGAAGGAGCCAAAGGCGAGAGCCGTTCCCAGCAGGGCGGCCTTGAAGATACGGGTACGGGTCATTGTCTCGATCTCGGATCTCGCATCGGCGCGCGCACACCAAAAGGGGCGCCCACTCCGCCGATCAGGTGAACCATGACGGCCGGCCATCCGACCGCTGAAAACGGATTACATCACGACATGACGGCAGAGATGTGGCGCCGGAACAAAACCCGACGCCACGATCTTCGCTGACGCGATATCAGTCCAGGAACTGTTCGCCGCCAATCAAACTGATCTTGGTCAGACCCAGACGCTGGGCCGACGTAAGAACAGTTGCAACGCTCTTGTACTTCACCAGCTTATTGGACCAGAGGTGAACTTCCGGCTGCGGGTGCTTTGCAGCGGCGATCCTGATCTCCTGCTCCAGTTCAGCGCGCCCGGCAAGGGCGCGGCCGTTCCACAGAACAGTGCCGTCGAAGTCAACCTGAATGGTAACCACCTCAGGCTCCACAGGATTTTCCTGTTGGGGCGGGTTACCGATCGGCATATCCAGCTTCACAGCGTGAGTCTGCACCGGAATGGTGATGATGAGCATCACCAACAACACCAACATGACGTCGATCAACGGCGTCGTGTTCATTTCCGGGCTGACCGCACCCTCTTCACCGCTGCCGCCACCTACACTCATGCCCATGAGGGCCTCCTATCGTATAAGTCCCGAGGGGGAAGGAACTGGCGGTCAAAGACCGCCAGTCGCCATCACGCCCGCGGGGGGCTCGGTAATAAAGCCGATCTTCATGATGCCGGCGCGCTGACAGGTCACAACAACCTTACCAACTGCCTCGTACCGCCCTTCCTTATCACCACGGATGTGGATTTCCGGCTGGGGGTTCAGCACCGCGACTTCCTTCATGCGCTCAAACAGTGCCTTTGTGTCGGGCAACAGACTGGCATTCCAGTAGATGTTGCCGTCAGCATCGACAGCGATGGTCACATTCTCCGGCTTGGTCACAGTCGGCACGTTGGCTTCACTGGGAAGCGTCACGGGTACCGTCTGGATAGCGACCGGAATGGTCAGCAGGAAGATGATCAGCAGAACGAGCATCACGTCCACGAGCGGTGTCGTATTGATCTCCGACACCACCGTTTCTTCATCGCCATCGGCGGGCCCGACGCTCATTCCCATGGTCAGGCGCTCCGGGCGGCGGAGGTCTTCACCTTCTGGCCGGCGATCAGCAGGGCATGCAGATCGGAGGAGAAGTTGCGCAGACGATCCATCACCACCTTGTTACGGCGGGTCAGCCAGTTATAGGCCAGCACGGCGGGCACGGCGACCAGCAGACCGATGGCGGTCATCACCAGAGCGCTACCGACCGGACCGGCAACCTTGTCGATGGAGGCCTGACCGGACAGACCGATATTCACCAGCGCGTTCAGAATGCCCCACACGGTACCGAACAGACCGATGAAGGGAGCAGTGGAACCGACGGAGGCCAGGAAGGACAGACCGCCCTGCAGACGGGCATTGACCGCGTCAACCGAACGCTGCAGCGACATGGTCACCCAGGTGTGCAGGTCGATATGGTCGGTCAGGGCACCATCATGATGCTCGGTGGCACGCAGGCCATCTTCCACCACGCCACGGAAAGCCGAGGTTTCCTTCAGGCGGGTAGCGCCCTCGGCAACCGAACCGGCGGTCCAGAAATCCTTCTCGGCGGCCTTGGCCTGGCTCATCAGGCGGGTCTGTTCGAACAGCTTGGTGATCAGGATGTACCAGGTGCCGGCGGACATGATGACCAGAACAACCAGCACGCCCTGGTCGACCGGGTCACCATGGGCAACGATGGCCTTCAGACCATAGGGGTTCTCGGTGGGGGCGGCCGGAGCTTCAGCGGCCGGTTCAGCGGCGGGGGCAGCGGCCGGCTCAGCGGCAGCCGGGGCAGCGGCCGGAGCGGCAGCCGGATCGGCAGGGGCGGTCGTGGTGGCGGCCGGGGCGGCAGCCGGATCGGTCGCCTGGGCAAAAACCGGGGCCGACAGGGTGGCAACCAGGGCGGCGGCAGCGGCAAGGCGGCTGATACCGCCGAGGGTGAACATCTTGCTCATCGTAGCTCTGCTTTCAGACTTACGTGTTTCGAATGGGATCGATCGGTCTTGCAACTGGCGCTTAGCGCGCATCTTCCAGGCGGAAGGTCAGCGGAACGACCACGGGCAACCAAGCGCCCTGGGTCTTGCCATCAACCGTCGGCGGTTCGCACTTCCAGCGACCGCGCTTGGCTTCCTTCATCCAGGCATTATCAAGCCGTTCAAATCCGCTCGACTTTTCAACCTTGGCATCGGAGATGCGACCATCTTCATTACAATAGAGGCGCATCATCGTCGTACCGGCTTCTTCCAGTCGAATCGACTGGGAGGGATATTCCGGCTTCGACACCGACTTGACGTTCAGCTTGCCACCCGTCGGCGGTGCCGGCGGGGCAGCAGGAGCGGGCGTCGGGGCCGGCGTCGGCGGACGAACTTCCGGCGGCCGCACATTGGTCGTCGCCGCCATCGGCGGATTGGGCGGCGGCGGCTGCGAGATCACAATCTCGGGCGGCGGAACGAACACCTGCGGGGGCGGTTCAAACTGCGGTGGCGGCGGCGGCGGCGGTTCTTCCGGCGGCGGCGGGGGTACGTCCTCGATGATCTTGGTCTCGAGCGGTTCAGTAGCCATCTGAACCACATCGCGGGCAAGACCGGATGCGAGGGCGTAGATCAACCCGATATGCAGGACAACAACCACCGCAATGCCAACCAACCGCCCGGACTTTTGCGGCTGCTGTTGCCGCCGATAGGGCGTTTGCGACAGGTAGGACATCGGTCGGTCACTCGATCCACGGGGGATGGGGCATCCGGCATAGCACACATAGGTGGGTTGAATCATCTGCCGGTCTTATTCAAAGCCGACTTTTTTCAAACCCACCGCCGCGCGCCATGTTCTTGCCAAAAGTCAGTGATACACGCGACCTCCCCGTTGCGAAGGAAGTATCACGCCAAGCAATCACCGCTGTTCGACAAGGTTCCGAATGCGACGGCCTGACAAGTCCGAAGCAGGACTTCAAAGACAGGGCCTGTTACGGGGACAGTTCTTTGCGGGCCGTAGGCAGGCGAAACGCCGTGCAGAAACCCGCTCACTCTCAGCACGGCAAACCGGGCGGCCCGGTGGGGCAGCGTCCGGCTTCACGATGGCGCCCTTCCGGCGTCAGGCCGATGCGAAGGGCACGAACGACGTCGCTGCCACGCAGTGGCAGAGCGTAGAAGAGAGCAATGGCCACCACAAGCAAGGTCGGCAGCAAGGACGGCTCATCACCATCCAGCTGCCGTTCACGCTTGGCGGAGCCATGGGAGCGACTGGAAGTCGGCTCAATTCCCTTATCGGAAAAACGAGGCGACTGCTGCTTATCCTCCGGAGAGAGCGAAAGCAGCGGTACGGCCAGCAGGCTGGAGGCAAAGGATTGCATCGCGGCCCGGGGAAGCAAACTCCCCTGGACCAACGTCACTGTAAACAGGATTGCGAGGAGCCCTTGAGCCCAACTGCGCATCATGTCGCGTGCAGCCTCCACCTACCGGTACCCCGACCGGACCGGTAGCGACACTCGCACAGCGATGCGGCCAACACAATGGCCTTAAGCGTTTTCGCCGTATGATTATCCCGACTTTTAGCGCTGTCGGTCGAGCAGAGGCCGATGAGCGGAAATATCGTAACCCGCAGAGCCAGCTATACGCAATATTTCGTCAATTGAATGCGTTCCCGCTTTCGCTTCAGCGAGTGCCCAGAGAATCGTGCAGCGTGTGCCGCTGCGGCAATGGGCGAGAACGGGGCCGGGTGAAGCTGCAACAGCCCCAGCAAAAGCGGTTGCCGCCTCTGCGCCCAGCGTGGCGCTGGTGACCGGCTGGTGAATATAGGCAAGCCCCAGCGCCTGGGCACGGGCCGCCGCTTCAGCGGCAGTGGGCTGGCCCGGATCTTCGCCATCAGGACGGTTATTGATAATGGTGCGATAACCCGCAGCCTTGATGGCGGCAAGATCATCCAGCGTCATCTGCGGGGCAACCGCGACACCATCGACGAGCGGACGAATATCCAGAGCCATGACAAGCATCACCTGCTGACGGAACCTGCGGACGGGGCCGGGCGTGACGTGATAGGCGGCGCGACGAAGACCCACTGTCGCACTCTATATCGTCACGCCCGTTTCGCGCCGCAAGAAGGCCCAGCCAAAAGGATAGGTGGATTGCCTTAACGGACCGGGCACATGCTGCAACACGAAACGTGGCTAACATTGGGTTAAGAGCAGGCTGATTCAACAGCCTGTTCCGCAACCCAGCCCGTTGTGCATAGCAGCAAAACACCTCAATTATGCCATGATTGGCGGGCGGCGCCCGCCACGTTTCAGGCGATCCGCAGACTTACCGTATCGCCCTCCGCGGTTTCGCGGGCGCGGCGGCGGGCCACCAGCAGCAGGTCCATCAGGCGCTGGCGCTGATCGGCCGACAGATCGGCCAGCAGACGGTCATTGATCATTTGCCGGCGCGGCTGCAGACGATAGAGGATTTCCAGACCGGCCGGGGTGACGCGCAGCAGCTTGCGACGGCGATCCTGCGGATCATCGGTCTGGCTGATCAGGCCCTTGCGGATCAGCTCGGTCACGGTGGCGCTGATATGCGGGCGCGACAGGCCACGGGCCGAAGCGATCTCCGAGGAGAAGATGCCATCGCCGATGCGGCGGCCATCCTGAAAATTCACATCACCGGCCACATTCATCAGCACCGTCCATTGCGGTGCGGTCAGCCCGGCTTCGGCCAGAACCCCTTCGCACTGGTGGGAAAGCGCGTTCGCCAGATCCATCAGGCTCAGCGCTATGGCATCTTCGGCACGAAAACGGAAAGGGCTCTGCGACATGGGTCTTCTCCTGCCATCCAAGGTTCGATTGCAGAAGATTGCCGCAGTGCAAGGGCCGCTGCATTGACACGGATCAATAAGAATTGGCTTAAACAATCATCCGCCGGGCCAATTCGTCGCTGGGCGGCGGAAATCCGGGCCGCCGGGGGGGCGCGGCCCCCCAGGGCGCCGAAATCAATCCTCCACCCATTTGCGCAGCAGATTGGCCAGGGATTTGGAGAGAAGATCAAAGGCCGGCGTCTTGCCGGATTGCTGGAACAGGGCCTGACGGGCTGTATCCAGATCAAACAGGATTTCCCGCTCCGCCGCATCGCGCACCAGGGAGCGTATCCAGCCGACGGCCGCCATGCGCTGCCCCGCTGTTACCGGCGCCACATGATGCAGGGTGGTGGAGGGATAGAAGATGCCGCTGCCCGCCGGCAGCTTGAAGGCCACCTCCCCTGCCGTCGTCTCCATCACCAGCTCGCCCCCCTCGTAGCTTTCCGGTTCAGCCAGAAACAAGGTGAAGGAAATATCGGTGCGCACCCCGCCCATCAGCGCATCATCAACATGCGAGCCATAATGCTGACCCCCGGCATAGCGGCTGAACAGGATGGGGCCGAAGCGGCGTGGCCTGGTGGCCATCGCCACCACCGGATTACCCCGAACCGCCTGTTCCACCAGAGCCCGCAGATCGGCATGGGCGGGGTCGTCGGCACGCAGCTGTTCATTTTCTTTCACCAGGCGGGCGTGCCAGCCCGCCGTCGCCGCCCCCGGCTGCCAGCGCCCGCCGGTCAGGCGTTCGACAATCTGCTGTATCTGATCCGGGGAAAGTACATTGGCGACGGGCAGTATCATCGGGGTTCCAGCCGTTTCAGAAGAGAATGGTGTTGCGAGTGACTTGCAATATTATAGGCCACATGGCACCGTCTCGCCCATCTTTCGTGCAGCAAATTATGGGAACGGATCATGCAAATTCGTCATCGCCTCTGGCTCGGCATCGGCCTGTCCGTCGTGGCCGGTGCCGCCCCGATGCTCTCTGCCACCGCCAGCCCGACCTTGGACGGCGCACCGCTGCTGATGCAGCTGGCGCAGGGGGGTGAAGGGGGTGAAGGGGGCGAGGGTGGCGAAGGCGGGGAAGCCGGCGTCAGCCCCGAGGCCGCCGCCAAGGATCCAGTCGCCTTCATCTCCGCCCTGGATGTCACCGCCGCCCATTATCATGCCGGGCTGAAAGCCTTCGAGGAGGGCGAGGCCCAGGCCGCCGGGGAGATGTTCGCCCACCCGATTTCAGAGATTTATGTCGATCTGGAGCCTGTCTTCAAAGCCCAGGGCGTCACGCCCTTCCAGGCACAGATGGAAAAGGCATCCGAGCTGGCGCTGAACAAGGCCCCGCTGCCAGAGGTGAAGAAGGCCGTGAAGGCCGTGCTGGATGCGCTGGAGGCCGCCGCCGGCAAGGCCCCGGCGGGAACGGTTTCCCCGGCCCAGGTTCAGGCCAAACTGCTGGCCGACATGATCGACCGTGGCGCGCGCCAGTACCGCACCGCTGCGGCCGGCACCGCGTTTGAACCCTATCTGGACGGGTACGGTTTCGCCATCGCCGCCAAGCAGCGGCTGAACGGCTTGACCAAGGCGGGCAAGTCGGCCCCGGCGGAGGCAACGCAGGCCATCAGCCTGCTGGAAAAGGCCTATCCGACCGCCAAGCGCCCGGCCACCCTGCCGGTGAAGCCGGAAGACCTGTTGGTCGCCGCGTCCAAGGCGCAACTGGCACTGTCCCGCATCCGCTGACACATCACCGGCCGGGCGGGGAGGCCCCCTGCCCGGCCGGTGATCAGGCGCCGTGCGGCTGGTCGAACTGCAAGGCCGCCAGCCGGGCATAGAGCCCGTTCTGGTGGATCAGCTCCTCATGCCGGCCCACGGCTTCCACCCGTCCCTGATTCAGCACGACGATGCGGTCGGCATTGACGATGGTGGAAAGCCGGTGGGCGATGATCAGGGTGGTACGCCCGCGCATCAACCCGTCCAGCGCCTGCTGCACGGCGCGTTCGCTTTCGGCATCCAGCGCGGATGTCGCCTCATCCAGCAGCAGCACGGGCGCGTTGCGCAGAATGGCGCGGGCGATAGCGATGCGCTGGCGCTGGCCACCGGACAGCCGCACGCCCTTTTCACCTAAGAACGTGTTGAACCCGTCCGGCAGCGCCTGCAGGAATTCCAGCGCATGGGCGGCCTGGGCGGCCGCCAGCACCTCGGCATCACTGGCATCGGGGCGGCCATAGCGGATATTTTCCATGGCATTGGTGGAGAAAATCACCGGATCCTGCGGCACAATGGCGATGCGCCCACGCAGGTCAGCCAGCGCCGCCTGGGCCACATCCACCCCATCCAGCCGGATGCTGCCCCGCTGCGGATCGTAAAAGCGTAGCAGCAATTGGAAGATCGTCGTCTTGCCGGCACCGGACGGGCCGACCAGCGCCACCGTCTCCCCCGGCTCCACCGCCAGGGTCAGGCCGGTCAGGGCCGACTGGTCGGGGCGGGCGGGGTAATTGAAATGCACATCGTCGAACTGCACCGCCCCGCGCGCCGGCTGCGGCAGGGGCAACGGCTGGGAGGGGGGCTGCACGGGGGACGGCGTGGCCAGCAGGTCGAACAGCCGTTCGGTGGCCCCCGCCGCGCGGGCCAGATCGCTGGCCACCTCCGACAGTGCCCCGACGGCACCGGCCACCAGCACGGCATAAAAGACGAAGGCCGAAAGCTGGCCGCCACTGATTCGCCCGGCAATGACATCCTGCCCGCCCACCCAGAGCACCAGCCCGATGGCGGTGAAGACCAGCACGATCACCAGCATGGTCAACCATGACCGTGCCTTGATGCGCAGCAGGGCGACATCGACGGCCGCCTCCACCCGGTCGGCGAATCGCTGGCGCTCCCAGGCCTCATGACCGAAGGCCTGCACGGTGCGGATGCCGCCCAGCACCTCATCCACGGCACTGCCGACATCGGCCACCGCATCCTGAGAGGCGCGGGAAAGCTGGCGAACCTTGCGGCCGAAAATCACGATGGGCGCCACCACCAGCGGCACCACCAGCAAGACCATGCCAGTCAGCTTGGCGCTGGTCAGCCCCAGCAGCACCAGACCGCCGGCCATCATCAGGATATTGCGCAGCGCGATGGAGACGGAGGTGCCGATCACCTGCTGCAACAAGGTGGTGTCAGTGGTCAGGCGCGACATCACCTCACCGGTGCGAGTCGTCTCATAAAATTCCGGAGACAGGGACACCAGATGGTCAAAGACCCGGCGGCGGATATCCGCCACCACCCGTTCCCCCACCCAGGAGACGAGATAGAATCGGGCAAAGGTCGACACCGCCATCAGGATGATCACCAGCAGCAGGACCAGCAGCGCCTGATTCAGCAAACTGCCATCCCCGGCGGCGAATCCATGATCCACCAACGCCCGCAGCCCCTGCCCCAGCCCCAGCACCGTGCCGGCGGAGACGATGAGCGCCAGCGTCGCCCCCACCATCCGCGCCCGATAGGGCATCAGAAAGGGCCAGAGCAGCCGCAGCGGCTTCAAATCCCGCCGCACCGGGCGGGCGGCGGCGGCATCATCGGAACGGTTGCTGTCTCGAAACGCCAAGGCAGAGCCCTCAATCAGAAAAAGCAGGTGGCATCCACCCGTCACCCGTGGTAACGGCTGCGCGGCCTGAGGGCAACTGGAACACCTGCCGCAGCCCAACCCAGCTTTGCGTTACAGCAATGCGTGATGGGGTTGCCATGCTGCGCGCGATTGTTTATAAGCCCGGCTTCGTTTTGAGGACTGCCGACCATGAAGACCGATATCCATCCCGACTACCACGAGATCACCGTCATCATGACCGACGGCACCTCGTTCAAGACCCGCTCCACCATGGGCAAGGCCGGCGACACGCTGCGTCTGGACATCGACACCAAGTCGCATCCGGCGTGGACCGGCGTTCAGAAGCTGCTGGACACCGGCGGGCAGATCGCCAAGTTCAACAAGCGCTTCCAGAGCTTCGGCCTGAAGTAAGCTGTTGGCCTGACGGCCCTGTGCTTGAAGAAAAGGCGCCGGCGGAAATTCCGCGGCGCCTTTTTCTATGTGGCCAGTCGACACGGCCGGTGAAAGAAAAGGCCCCCGGAACTGCACTGTTCCGGGGGCCTTTTCCGTCGTAACCATCAGGCGTTGAAGTCCAGGCCCCAGGCCTCGTACTGGTCGGGGTCTTCCGACCAGTTCTCCCGCACCTTGATGAACAGCATCAGGTGAACCGGGCGTTCCAGCATCTTGGTCAATTCCAGGCGCGAGGCCACGGAGATGGATTTGATGCGCGCCCCGCCCTTGCCCAGGATGATGGCCTTCTGGCTGTCGCGCTGGACATAGATCACCTGGGAGATGCGCACGCTGCCATTCTCAAACTCTTGCCAGCTTTCCGTTTCCACCGTGGTGGCATAGGGAACTTCCTGGTGGAGCTGAAGGAACAGCTTTTCCCGCGTCACCTCTGCCGCCAGCAGACGTTCCGGCATGTCAGAAAGCTGGTCGGGCGGGTAGAGCCAGGGGCCGGCCGGCAGGGCGCCGGCAATGAATTTCAGCAAGCCCTGCAGCCCGTCACCGGTCAGGGCGGAGACCATGAAAGTATCGGTGAAAATGCCATGACCGGCAAATTCCTGCGCCAGTTCCAGCAGGCGGTCACGCCGAATCAGGTCGATCTTGTTGAGGATCAGCAAAGCCTTGCGGCCAGCCTCCTTCAGCTTTTCGATGATGCCCAGCGTATCATCATCGATCCGCTTCTGCGTGGCATCGAACAGCACAGCCACCAGATCGGCATCGGTCGCCCCCTGCCAGGCCGCCGCCACCATGGCGCGTTCCAACCGCTTCTTCGGCGTGAAGATGCCCGGCGTATCGACATAAAGAATCTGGCTGTCGCCTTCCATGCCAATGCCCAGCACGCGCGACCGTGTGGTCTGCACCTTGGGGCTGACGATGGAAATCTTGGAACCCACCAGCGCGTTCAGCAGGGTGGATTTGCCGGCATTGGGGGCGCCCACCAGGGCGACGAAGCCGCAACGGGGATTCTCCGGCGCCGGCGTTTCATCGGCAGCCCCCTGGCCGGACAGGAAGCGGGAGACGATATCGTCACCGCTTGCCGGCGGGGTATCCTGTGCCGAAGCGGCTTGGCTGCCATCCGGAGACGGCTTCTTTTCATTCTCGGTCATTCACGTCCTAACACGGCGCAGCAATTGTTCGGCGGCAGCCTTTTCCGCCGCGCGTTTGGATGGCCCCTTGGCCGTCGCCGGTTCGTGTCCATCCACACTGACGCGGACTTCGAACTGCGGGGCATGGTCGGGGCCGCTGCGGCCGATATCCTCATAGAGCGGCAATTTTTGTCCGCGCGCCAGCGCCCATTCCTGAAGGCCGGTCTTCGGGTCTTGCGGGGGTGCGGCGCGGGCGCGTTCCAATTGCACATCCCAATGGCGGCGGATGAAGGCCCGCGCCGGCTCCAGCCCGGCATCAAGATAAAGCGCGCCAATCACCGCCTCGCAGGCATCGGCCAGGATGGCGGGCTTGATGCCGCCCTCGGCCGCCTGTTCGGACGGGGACAAGTGCAGATATTGGGCAAGACCGATCTTGCCCGCCACCACCACCAGGGCCTCGGCCCGCACCAGGGCTGTCAGCCGGCGGGCCAGCGCCCCTTCCGGCTCGCTGGGGAAACGGTCCAGCAACCATTCGGCGACCACCAGCCCCAGCACCCGGTCGCCCAGGAATTCCAGCCGTTCATAACCCCGGCCAACGGCCCGGCGATCCATGCCGCCGACAGACGGATGGGTCAGCGCCTCCCGCAGCAGCAGCTTGTTGGTGAAGCTATGGCCCAGCGCCGTTTCCAACCCCTCTGCCGGGGCGGCGGCGGTGGATGGCAGGTTCTTACTCATTCAACCGGCTCCCAAACCCGTCCGTCCCGCAGGACCGACGGCCATTTCCAGAATTGCCAGAGGGGCGCCCCCTCCTCCAGCGACAGCAGGACGTGACTGGCGCGCCCCACCAGATTTTCCAGCGGCACCATGCCCACCGCCTCCGGCACCCGGCTATCCTGGGAATTATCCCGGCTGTCGCCCATGGCGAAAACATGGCCCGGCGGCACGGTATAGACCGGCGTATTATCCAGCGGATAGGTGTCGCCCGCCATCTCAATCACCGGATGCTGGCGGCCACCGGGCAAGGTTTCGATATATTGCGCGGCGGTGAAGGTGCCGCCGAAGGTTTCCGCCAGCACGAAATCCGGCACCCGCACGCGGGGGGCCGCTTCCCCATTGATATAAAGCGTGCCGCCGATCATCTGCACCCGGTCACAGGGCAGGCCGACAATGCGCTTGATATAATCAATGGACGGGTCTTTCGGCAGCTTGAAGACGGCAACATCGCCCCGATCCGGCATCCGGCCGAACAGCCGGCCGGGCACGGCGTGACAATCCCGCGTCACCGGGGCGGAACGGTCGCCGAACTGCAGGAAGCTGGGCAGCGAATAGCGGCTGAAACCATAAGAGAATTTCGACACCACCACATAGTCACCCACCAGCAGCGTCGGCACCATGGAACCGCTGGGGATGTTGAACAGCTCAAAGGCGCTGGTGCGCGCAGTGATGGCAAACAGCAGGGCGATGGCAACCGTGCGCATCACCTCCCCCCAGCCGCTATGGCTGGGCGCCTGGGAAATGGGCTTCACACGGGCGCTCTTGCGGGTCTGGCTCATGGCAGCACGGTGGTGGAGATGACGATGAAGGCTTGGGCATAAGGCGGCTCGTCCGTCATCGACAGATCGATCCGGGCCGCCATGCCGGGCGGGGTCAGCGCTTGCAACCGGGCGAGCGCCCCGCCATGGCACAGCAAGGCGGGGCGACCATTGGCCGCCGACACCACCTCCAGGTCACAGAAATGCACGCCCTCGGCATAGCCGGTGCCCAGCGCCTTGGATGCCGCCTCCTTGGCGGCAAAGCGCTTGGCATAAAAGGCGGCGCGGGCGGCGGGGGTGAGCTTGCCATCACCCGCCGCCCGTTCGGCGGCTGTAAAGACGCGGGCCGTGAAACGGGCGCCGAACCGGTCCAGGCTGGCCTGGATGCGGCGGATATCCACCAGATCGCTGCCGATACCCAGGATCATGCGCCAACCGCAACGGTACGGGCGGCATCCATACGCGCCCGCATCTCGGCCAATGTCGCCGCCAGCCCGCTGAAAATCGCCTCCCCGATCAGGAAATGGCCGATATTCAGCTCCACAATGGTGGGGATGGCGGCGATGGGGGCGACATTCTCAAACGACAGCCCATGGCCGGCATGGCATTCCAGGCCGATGGACGCCGCATGGGCGGCCCCGGCCACCAGCCGCGCCAGCTCGGCCTCCCGCGCCCGGCCCGCCGGGGCATCGGCATAGGCACCGGTATGCAGTTCCACCACCGGCGCCCCGACGGCCACCGCCGCATCCAACTGCGCTGTCTCTGCGCCAATGAACAGGGAAACCCGGATGCCGGCATCGGACAGGCGGGCAATGAAGGGTTTCAGATAATCGCGGTTGGCGACCACATCCAGCCCGCCCTCCGTCGTCCGCTCCTCCCGCCGTTCCGGCACCAGACAGACGGCGTGCGGCTTATGGCGCAGGGCGATGGCCAGCATCTCCTCCGTCGCCGCCATCTCAAAATTCAGCGGCCGGGTGATGCTGGCCATCAGCCGCTCAATATCGCCGTCGCGGATATGGCGGCGGTCTTCGCGCAGATGGGCGGTGATGCCGTCGGCCCCGGCTTCAATCGCCAGCAGGGCGGCCCGCACCGGATCGGGATGTTCCCCGCCACGCGCATTGCGCACCGTGGCAACATGGTCGATATTCACGCCCAGACGCAAAGCCCGCCCCGCCATCTTTTATCCTTTCAGCCGTTTGCGCGCCGCCGCCCGGCGGCGCTCCGCCCTGCGTTGCTGATAGAGCGCGATGAGCGGCTTGGCAACGAGATAGGTGAGCGGCCCCAGCACCGCCCCCAGCAGGCCGCCCCCGACCAGCATCGGCATGAACAGCTGCCAGGGATGGTCCAGCAGGAAGGTCAGCGACAGGTCAGGCCCCTGCCCTTCCCCCGGTGACATGCCCAGCAGCAGGCAGCCGAGCCGGTAACTGGCAAACCAGATGGCCGGATAGGTCCAGGGATTGGCGATCAGCGTACCCACCACCCCCGCCATCATCCGGGCGCCCAACAGCCAGGCCAGCCCCATGGACAGGGGCACATGCAGGCCGATAAAGGGGGTCAGCCCCATGAAGACGCCAGCCGCCATGCCCAGGGCAATGGAATGCGGCGTGCCCTGGATGCGGGCCACCTTGATGATGTAATAGCGCCCCTGGCGGCGAAGCCCCATGCGCGGCCAGAGCAATCGGCGCAGCTGTTGTGCCCGGCTCAAGGGGTGACGGCGCATGAACATAATGGTGCCAAAGCCCTTTCCGGCTTGCCAACCCCGCCCCCCTTGACCAGGGGAGCGGATTTCAGCGCCCGCGTTCCACCGACTGGATCACGGGGGTGGCGCGCAAGGCGGCCATGATGTTGGTCAGATGCTTCACGTCATGCACGTCCACATCGATCAACATCTCAAAATAATCCGAGGTGCGGTTGGTGATTTTCAGGTTGGTGATATTCCCACCATTCTTGCCGATCACCGTTGACAGGTTGCCCAGCGCCCCGGTTTCGTTCGACACCACCACCGACAAGCGGCCGACCAGATCGTCCGGGCTGTCGGCCGTGGGATCCCAGGAAACGTCGATCCAGCGTTCCGGGCTGTCATGGAAGCTTTCCAGCGTCTCACAATCGATCGTGTGGATCGTCACCCCCTTGCCGGTGGTGACGATGCCGACGATACGGTCGCCGACGATGGGATGGCAGCAGCGGGCATAATGCACAGCCATGCCGGGGATCAGCCCGCGGATGGCCAGCGGCGCGCCGGTCTTGCGGGACTTGGCCTTACTGGCCGCCGCCGCCACAGAGGCCGCCACCTTCTCGTCGCTGGTGGCGGGCGTAACGGTGCGGTGGCCAGGGAAAATGGAATTGAAGACATCGCGCGACCCGGTCTGCCCGCTGCCAATGGCCGCCAGCAGATCATCCACCGAGGGCTGCTGATAGATTTTCAGCACCGCATCGAAAGCTTTTTCCGAGTATTCGTAGCCTTCCTGCTTGAAAATCCGCTCCATCAACCCGCGGCCGAGCTTGATATGCTCGCCCCGCTGCTGGGTGCGGGTAAAGCGGCGGATGCGGGCCCGCGCCTTGCCGGTGATGACGAAATTTTCCCAGTCCGGCGAGGGCGAGGAATTTTTCGAGGTGAGGATTTCCACCTGATCGCCGTTCTGCAGGTGGGAGCGCAGCGGCTGCATCCGGCCATTGATCTTGGACCCAACGCAGGTGTCGCCCACCTGGCTGTGCACGGCATAGGCGAAATCAACCGGCGTCGCCCCGCGCGGCAGCGCGATCAGGTCACCCTTGGGCGTGAAGCAGAAGACCTGATCCTGGAACAGTTCCAGCTTGGTATGTTCCAGAAACTCTTCCGGCCGGGTGGCATGTTCCAAAATATCCAGCAGCTCGCGCAGCCAGCGATATTGCCGGCCTTCCGTGCGCGGTGCCTCTGGCCCCGCTCCCTGCTTGTAGGACCAGTGGGCGGCCACGCCCATATCGGCCACGGCATGCATGTCACGGGTGCGGATCTGCACCTCAATCCGCTGCTTTTCCGGCCCGATCACCGTGGTGTGGATGGATTGATAGCCGTTGGGCTTGGGCGTGGAGATGTAATCCTTGAACCGCCCCGGCACCACCGGATAGCGGGCATGGATGATGCCCAATGCCTGATAGCATTCGGTAATATTATCGACGACAACGCGGAACGCCATGACGTCAGATAATTGTTCGAACGCCACATTCTTGGCGTGCATCTTGCGCCAGATCGAATAGGGCGATTTGCGCCGGCCGCTGATCTCCGCCTCGGGGATCGGCGATTCATTGCCGAAGCAGATCGTCTTCTTCAACTCGTCAATGATGCGGTCGACGCGACCCGCCCCCACCTTTTCCATCTCATCCAAACGGATCTTGATGGATTCGTAGGCGTCGGTGTTCAGCTCCCGGAAGGCGATATTTTCCAGCTCGTCCTTCCAGCGCTGGATGCCGATGCGCTCCGCCAGGGGCACATAGATTTCCAGCGTCTCGCGGGCGATGCGGCGGCGCTTTTCCGGCTTCAGATATTGCAGCGTCTCCATATTGTGGAGACGGTCGGCCAGCTTGACCAGCAGAACGCGGATATCTTCCGACATGGCCAGCACCAGCTTGCGGAAATTTTCCGCCTGCTTGGTGCTCTCGCTCTGCTCACCGATATTCTGCAGCTCAATGCGCGACAGTTTGGTGACGCCGTCGACCAGACGCGCCACCTCCGCCCCGAACAGACGCTGGATTTCCTCCAGCGTCGTCAGCGTATCCTCCACCGTGTCATGCAACAGGGCGGTAATGATACTCCGATAGTCCAGCTTCAGTTCGGTCAGCAGCCATGCCACCCAGATCGGGTGCATGTAATAGGGGTCGCCGCTGGCGCGCGTCTGCGACCCATGCGCCTTCATCGCGAAGACATAGGCGCGGTTGAGCGCATCTTCATCCGCGTTAGGGTCGTACCCCACGACGCGCTCAACCAGTTCGTACTGGCGGATAATTTTCGCCTGACGGTTCATCGCGGCGCCCCCGTCAAGCCTTGATCCCTGCGCCAGCACGCACCTTGCATTTTCGCGTTGTCCGGCCCCTTAGAGGTCCTCGTCGGCCAGATCGGCGGCGTTAATCTCACCTTCGCTGAAATCGGCGCCCAGATCATCATCTTCGCCAGCATCGGCACGCGGGGCGTCCTGAACCCAGGCAGCCTCACCGGCCATCAGCTCGACGATTTCTTCTTCCGGCTCGTCCTGCTCGGCAACGCGCTGATGCCCCTTGATCAGGCTGTTCTTGAGATTTTCCAGAACAACGGTCTCATCGGCAATTTCACGCAGGGCCACAACGGGATTCTTGTCGTTGTCGCGGTCAATGGTCAGCTGCGAGCCGGACGCGATGTCACGGGCGCGCTGAGCGGCCATCATCACCAGCTCAAAACGATTCGGGATTCTTTCGACGCAATCTTCAACGGTAACGCGGGCCATTCCAACGACACTCCAGCCACATGGAAGCTTTCATTTATAAAGGGCTGTCCGCTGCATTGCAAGACACCCTCCCCCACCGCGCGAACAAGGCAGCCACCCGCCCCCAATTTGGCGGGCCGGGATCACTCCCCGACCAGGGGACGAATCAATTGCCCCGGCGGCAGATGGGCGATCAGATCATCAATCGACCGACCGCTGACGGGATCACGCCAATCGGGCGCCAGCTCCCGCAGCGGCAGCAGAACGAAGGCCCGTTCTGCTGCACGCGGGTGGGGCAATATCGGCGGACCCACCTGACACACACCATTGTAGTCAATCAAATCCATATCCAGCGTCCGCGCCTCATTGACCACGCGCCGTTGCCGCCCGAACGCCGCCTCCACCTGATGCATCAAGGCCAGCAACTCGCCGGCGGCCAGATCGGTGTCCAATGCCGCTACTGCATTGACAAACCAGGGCTGATCCGAAACCGGCACCGGGGCGGATTCATAAAAGCGGGAGAGGGCGAGAATCCGCACCCCCTGTTCTTGCAGCCGATCCAGCGCCTGACGGCAGGTTTGCGCGGGCGCACCCGAACCGGAACTGAGATTGGAACCGATACCAATGAAAATCACGTGGCAATTCCATGGTCTTTGTAATATCGCGCCGGCATCTGCCGACATTTACATAACGGCGCTTGCTGACAACGTGGTGATGGCATAGGGTGCCAGAAACTGCCATACAGGGAACGCGCATTCTGGGCAGCCCTGCCCGTTATGCCGCAAAAATGGGGGAGAGGTCTGGCTTTCGGGGCCTGTCGCTCCCACATGGCTGATGCGGATTTCAAGGCCCCATCCCTTCTGGTGGGAACACAATATTCCGCCTGTGTTTTGTTCACGATCAATTTGCCGAGGAAGAAATGGCACGAAAGATTTTCTACCAACAGGAACGGCTGGCGATGTTCATCGACGGCGCCAACCTTTACGCCGCTGCCCGGTCCCTGGGCTTTGACATTGATTACAAGCGTTTGCTGGAACTGTTTGCCGCCGAAGGGCGCTTGATCCGCGCCTTCTATTACACGGCCTTGGTCGAAGACCAGGAATATTCGCCGATCCGGCCGCTGGTCGATTGGCTGGATTATAATGGCTACACCATGGTCACCAAGCCGACCAAGGAATTCACCGACGCGTCTGGCCGCCGCAAGATCAAAGGCAATATGGACATCGAACTGGCGATCGATGTCATGGAGATGGCCGAGCATGTCGACCATATCCTGCTCTTCTCCGGCGACGGGGATTTCCGTCGGCTGGTGGAAGCGGTGCAGCGCAAGGGTGTGCGCGTCACCGTGATCAGCACCGTGCGCTCCACGCCGCCGATGGTGGCGGACGAACTGCGCCGGCAAGCGGATAATTTCCTGGAATTGCAGGATCTTTCCGCCTCCATCCAACGCAGCCATGGGCCGCGTTATCAGCAGGCTCCGCTCTCGGCGGAACATGCCCCGCATGATGATCATTCGGTGCAGCCCGATCAGCATCCCGATCCGCTGGACTGAGCGTTTTACATATGGTCAGCACCGCTGCTTCCCGTGTCCCGGCCCCTGGCCGGGATTGCGGTCTTTGCCCACGTCTGGCGGAATTCCGCCAGACGAATCGGGCCACCTTCCCCAGCTACCACAATGCCCCCGTCCCCTCCTTCGGGACGCTGGATGGACGTTTGCTGATTGTGGGGCTGGCGCCGGGGTTGCACGGGGCCAACCAGACAGGCCGGCCCTTCACCGGCGATTATGCCGGCGATCTGCTCTATGACACGCTGATCCGTTACGGCTTTGCCCGTGGTCAGTATGACCGCCGCCTGGATGACGGATTGGAACTGCTGGATTGCCGCCTGACGAACGCCGCACGCTGCGTTCCGCCGGAAAACAAGCCCACCCCGGCAGAAATCGCCAGTTGCCGCCCGTTCCTGGTCGGTGAAATTTCTGCCATGCCCCGGCTGCGTGCCGTGGTCGCCCTGGGCACAGTTTCCCATAACAGCACGCTGACCGCCTTTGGTCTGCGCCCGTCACATTTCCGCTTTGGACATGGGGCAACGCATATGCTGCGGCCCGGCGTGACGCTGTTCGACAGCTATCACTGTTCCCGATACAATACCAATACTGGTCGGCTGACGACGGAAATGTTCCAAACCGTCTTTGCTGCGGTTCGCGCCCATATCGACGCCAGTTAGAACGACCTGCGTTCCGTCAAAACCACAGCCTGTCCGGCACCTTAAATAAGCGCGCCGACGACAAACCACGCATACATCGTGCCGAAAAAGCCCGTCAGGGCGACAACATCACGGAGATAGGCGAGACGCTTCATCTTGTCCTCCATCTGTTCTGGCTGAACAGTGTCAGAACGAACAAAGAACGGCAAGCGCTTTGTTCTCACTTCGTTCGCATGAAGAGCAGGGCATTCCATGCGCCTCGCGCATATCGAACCGAGAGAGCCGGCCTACAGCCCAGCGATGTTTCCTTTCAGACGACGATATCGGTTGGGGGAACGCGGTGATGGCAGGCCCGCTTGCCCTGCCATCACCTGCCAATTTCAGCCCAGCGCCGCCTGATAGCTCTCCGGCTTGAAACCAACCAGCAGCTTGCCGTCAATATCCAGCACCGGCCGCTTGATCATGGAGGGCTGGTCCAGCATCAGGGCCACAGCCTTTTCCTGATCCAGCCCTTCGCGGGCTGCTTCTGGCAGCTTGCGAAAAGTGGTGCCAGCGCGATTCAACAGAATCTCCCAGCCCAGGGAGGCCACCCAGCCTTCCAGGATAGCGCGATCAATGCCTGACGCCTTGTAATCATGGAACACATACGCAACCCCGGCATTGTCCAGCCAGGTGCGGGCCTTCTTCATCGTGTCGCAATTCTTGATGCCATAAAGGGTGACGCGGCGGCTCATATCCTGACAGGCTCCTTGTTGCAGCCCCTGTAAAAGCGGGCGTTTCATGCCCAGGTCTTCACAGGTTGGCCCCTGCTGTCAACCGGGGGGGGGCGCCTTGATAAGCGGAGGCAGAGGGGATGAGCAGTTTCGATGCCCAGCGTTTCCTGGATGCACAGGAACCGGTGATCGATCGGGCGCTGGCTGAAATACGGGCGGGCGCCAAACAAAGCCACTGGATGTGGTTCATTTTCCCACAACTGCGCGGCCTGGGTCGTTCCCCCACCGCGCAGTTCTTTGGCTTGGCCGATCTGGCTGAGGCGCAGGCCTACCTGCGCCATCCGGTATTGGGCGCACGCCTGTACGCCTGTACGACCGCTGTGATGGGCGCCCCCGCCGACAGCCTGCACCAACTGTTCGGTACCCCTGACGATCTGAAATTCCGATCCTGCATGACCCTGTTTGAACGGGCGGGCGGCGACGGCATACCCCTGTTTAAGCAGGCATTGGACCGTTGGTGCGGCGGCGAGCATGACAACAGCACGCTCGCCTTGCTGTAACTCAACGCGCAAGCGCCGCCGTCAGCACAGTGACCAGGGACGTGGTGGGGCGGCCGATCAGGCGGCTCAACGTGTGGCTGTCATCGAACAGCCCGCCTTGTGCCGCACCGGCGTCAGAACTGGCCAGCAGGTCGGCCACCGGTTCCGGCAGTCCCACCTTCACCAGCAGACCGCGAAATTCCGCTTCCGGCAGGTTTTGGTAAGCAACAGGCTTGCCAGCAGCCTGGGCCAGGGTGGCAGCCCAATCGGCCAGGGTGAAAGGCTGGTCACCGGCCAGCTCGTAAATCTTGCCGGCATGGGCCTCTCCTTCGGCGATCACCCGGGCCGCCGCCTCGGCATAATCGGCGCGTGCAGCGGCGGCAATCCGGCCCTCCCCCGCAGCACCAAACAGGGCGCCATGCTCCAGGGCGGAGGGGATGAAGCCGTTATAATTCTCCGTATACCAGCCATTGCGCAGCAGCACGAAGGGCAGGCCGGCGGCCTGCAGATAAGCCTCCGTCGCCACATGTTCCGCCTTCAGCGGCAAAGGCGAGGCATCCCCCTGCAGCAGGCTGGTATAGGCCAGCAGCTTCACGCCGGCTTTCACGGCCGCATCAATGACATGGCGATGCTGTGGCACCCGTGACCCCACCTCGGAAGAGGAGATCAGCAGCACCCGGTCAACCCCGGCAAAGGCCGTTGCCAGCTGGGCCGGCTGATTATAGTCCGCGGCCCGCACCTCCACACCGACGGCGGCCAGATCGGCCGCCTTGGCCGGGTCGCGCACAGCGACAATGATGCGGTCGGCGCCCACCAGGGTCCGCAGCGACTGCACAACCAGCCGGCCCAGCTGGCCGGTGGCACCAGTAACAAGAATACGCGCATTGCTCATGATGAAACCGCCTCTATGGTCTCGGTTCAAGGATTGGTCTATAATAGAGACCATTGAAGCAGCCCGGAAGGAGGCAGTTTTCCATGCCCAGGTTACCAAAAGGGAACCTTGCCCAGCAGCAGGGGCCCGCCACAGCGGAGAGCGCCCTTGCGCGCTGGGAGCGGCTGGGCTTTTCCCTGGCCAATTGCCCGGTGCGCGATGTGCTGGACCAGATCGGCGATAAATGGAGCAGCCTGATCCTGCTGACCCTGGCCGACGGGCCGCAGCGCTTCAGCCAGTTGCATCGCTGCGTGCCGGATATTTCCAAGCGCATGTTGACCCAGTCGCTGCGCAATCTGGAACGCGACGGACTGCTGATCCGACAGGTATTTCCCACCAAGCCGCCGGCGGTGGAATATCGCCTGTCCCCCCTGGGGCAGGGCATCCTGGCCCCGTTGGGGGCGCTGGTCGGATGGGCGGAGCAACATCATGACGCCATCCGCCAGGCCCGCCGGGATTTCGATGTCAGGGAGGCCGCCTTGCCGGCATGAAAAAGGGCCGGGCCCCTTCCCTTAAAGGAAGGAACCCGGCCCCTGACCCGCACGCGACAAGGATTAATCGACGAAGCGGAAGACCTGGGCGGCCGCGCGGCGTACCTTCTTCAGATTCACCAGCCAGTCGCCGGCCGGATCACGATAGCCGAGCGGCAGGATCACGGCCGAGCGCAGCCCCAGCGCCCGCAGGCCCAGAATTTCATCCAGAGCCGCCGGATCGAACCCTTCCATCGGGGTGCAGTCCACCCCTTCAAAGGCGGCGGCCGTCATGGCCAGACCCAACGCAATATAGGCCTGACGCGCGGCATGTTGGAAATTCACCTCCGGATCGCGCTGCGGATAGTTATTCAGCAGCATCTGGCGGTAATTTTCCCAGCCTTCATTGGTGAAACCACGTTCCTGGTTCACCAGATCGAACATGCCGTTGATGCGATCTGCGGTGTAATTATCCCAGGCGGCAAAGACCAGCAGGTGGGAACCATCGGTGACCTGACCCTGGTTCCAGGCGATCGCCTTGATCTTCTCCCGGATTTCCTTGTTGGTCACCACCAGCACTTCGAACTGCTGCAGCCCGCTGGAGGTGGGGGTGAGGCGGATCGCCTCCAGAATTCGGTCCAGCTTGTCCTGCGGCACAGCCTTGGCCGGGTCCATCTTCTTGGTGGCATAGCGCCAGTTCAGCTTTTCAATCAGCACGGGATAACCTCTTTAAATCAGCTTGCGGGCCAGATGCCCGGAAAAGCCATCGAAAACAGGGATGATCAACCCAGCGTGCCCCCACCGCGAAGGCAAGAGGCGGCAACCAGCTATCATCCTGCGCGGGAGTGACAATCTAACGAAACATCGCTGACGTCTGTGTCAAACGTCACTTTGACAAAGAGTGCCATCAGGCGAAGTTACGCTGGATGAAAATATCCTGTTCGATCCGCCAATTGAAACCGCTGGCTCGGCCCCAGTCCACCGGATGGTCAATGGAGACGAAATAGTGATAGTCTTCATTAAAAGGCTGAGGTCAAAGAAGATCGGCAATCAAAATGCTCAATTTTTCGAAATTGGTCGCATTATTCTTGATCAGCTTCAGCTCTTCCTGAAGCTGGTAATCCTTGGGGTCCCGAAGGGGATTAGATAGCCCAGCCCGTCCGTTTCTTCACCCGGCACACCTTGATGGTGGTCAACACAAGCGGAAGCTTTTCAAAAGCTGCTTGACGCCAGCCTGTAGTTTCTGAAAGCAAACCCCTGAACATTGCCTGGGCAAAATGGGGCCGCTTCGCAAACCAACGGCTGACGCCGGGCAATCCCCCGCGTCAGCCCGTCGATTCAGGCTTTCTTCACAAATTCCGACTTCAGGTCCATAGCCCCGATACCATCGATCCTGCAGGCGATGTTATGGCCATTGGCCCCATCCGTCAGGCGGATGCCCTTGACCTTGGTCCCCCCCTTGATGACCAGGGACGAACCCTTGACTTTCAAATCCTTGATGACGGTGACAGTGTCGCCATCGGCCAGCACATTGCCGTTGGCGTCACGGATCACGCCATCCGCCACCTCTTCCGCGCTGGCAGTTTCCGGGTTCCATTCATGCCCGCATTCCGGGCACATCCACAGGCTGCCATCTTGATAAACATGTTCGGAAGAACAGGCGGGGCAGGTCAGTTGATCGGACAAGAAAGTACTCCCACACAGACAGGAACGACATTTAACATATTGAAAATAAAATAAAATCCTTTCCAAGTCAATAAAACACCAACCGCCTTGCCGCCAAGGTGGCGCCCCATTGAAATCAATGGGTTTTCCAGTGGTGCGGCAAAGGCGCCATTCTTGAGCCAGCTGCGTTCAGTCGAACGCAGCTGGCTCTCGAGAAATCCGCTCTAAATCCGCGCCCGCAGCGACAGGGTCCAGGTCCGCCCATCCGCCGGCGTCACCAACCAGGCGCGGGTGAAGCCCGCCGCCGTGGGGCGGGAGAAGCGGACGGCGACCAGCGGGTTGCGTTCATCCAGCAGGTTCTGCAGCTTGAAGGTCAGGCGATAGGCGCCCTTCTCCAGCCCGGTCCACAGGTTGATCTTGCTGTCGGCCGGCACCCAGGACAGGTTGGAATTCTCCGCATATTGCCGCGACTGCCACAGCCATTCGCCCCCGGCAAAGCCTGCCAGATCATCCAGCGGCAGGTCGGCCCGGTAATCGGCCCCCAGGGCCAATTGATGGCGGGACTGGCGCGGCAGGGCCAGCCCGCCAATCTGCCCACCCACCGCCGCAAAGGCCGGGATGTCGCGGTAATCCGGATCAGCATAATCCCGGAATTCGGCATCAATGAAACTATAGGCCCCGTGCAGGTCCAGCCCTTCCAGCGGCCGCGCCGTCAGCTCCAGTTCCAGCCCGCGTGACCGGCTGCGCCCGGCATTGTTGGTGTAGAAATTATTCAGCAACCCCGCCGTGGATGCCGCCACCACCTGCTGCCGGCGCCAATCGATATGGAACAAGGCGGCATTGGCGGTGAGGCGGCCATCGGCCAACACGGATTTCACGCCCGCCTCATAGGTCCAGTTGCTTTCCGGGCCGAAGCTGCGTTCGGCATCGAACAGATTGGCCATATCGTTGAAGCCGCCGGATTTCATCCCCTTGGCCGCACTGACATAGGCCAGCAGATTGTCGCTGGCCTGCCAGGAAAGCTGAACGCGCGGCGTCCACAGGGTCCATTGGTCGGACAGCCGGATAGGCTGGCCGGCGGCGTTGCGGGCGGTGCTGGCGAAATCCTTGGCATCGCGCTGCCAGCGCAGATCGCCGGTCACCGCCAACCCCTGGCCCAGCCGCAGCGTGGCCGACCCATAAAGGGCGGCACTGTCGGTGCGGGCGTCGGTGGCCACGCCGGACGGGCTGGTCTGGCCCTGGACATATTGGATATTGCGCCGCCAGGTGCTGTTATCAAAGCGGTAGAGGCTGCCGCCCAGCAGCCAGGTCAGCGCCTGCCCCTGATCCAGCGACAGCAGGCGGATTTCCTGCGACCCGTCCCAGCGCTTGGTCAGTTGCCCGGCGCGGGACAGCAGGGCGGCACTGTAATCATCATCGCGGTTGAACTCGTTACGCTCCTGCCCGATGGCGGTGATGCTGGTCACTTCCACCGCGTCGGCACTGTAGCGCGCCGTCAGGGCGGCGCGTTGGGCATCGCGCATGAAACCTGTGTGCTGGGCGTTGGCAGCGAACGCCCCCTGATATTCCGGGATTTCCCCGCAATATTGCGACAGGGCAACCGTGCCGGCCCGCGGCTGGCAATTGGTGGCCAGATAATAGCCCTTGGGCTGGTCGTCGCGGTCGCGCGCGGTCAGCAGGCGTAACGTCGCCTCCAGCCGGTCTGTCGGGGTGGCCCGCAGGGTCAGGGCGGCGGAGGTCGATTGTTCCGACCCGATCTCCGGCCCGTCCGCCACGCTGTTCTTATAAAAGCCGCCATATTCCTTGTGCGCCACATTCAGCCGGGCCGACAGCTTGCCCGGCACCAGGGCCCCGCTGACGGCCCCCGTCGCCTCCCGCCGGTCCTTGGCACCGGCGGTCAGTTCCAGGCTGCCCTCTGTCTCCTCCCCCGGCGGGTTGGTGACCAGATTGACCGCACCGCCGAAACTGTTGCGGCCGAACAGGGCGTTCTGCGGCCCCTTCAACACCTCCACCCGCGCCAGATCGGCCAGGAACATATTGATGGAGCTGCGGCCGGAGATATAGACGCCATCCAGGAAGAAGCCGACCGACGGCTCATCCCCCGTACCCGGCTGCGACAGGCCCCGCATGGCCGGCGCCGGGTTGAAGCGCCCGAACGGATCGCTGACCACCAGCCCCGGCGCATGGCTGGCGATGCTGGCAATGCTGCTGATCCCGGCGCGATCAAGGATGGCCGCATCCAGCACGATCAGGCTGGCCGGCACCTTTTGCGGATCTTCCGCACGCATCCGGGCGGTGACGATAATCTCCTCCACCGAAGCGGCATCGGCAAGGGCGGCCGGCGTGATGATGGCGGTGGCCAGCAGGGCAAGGGCGGGCAACAGGGGACGCATGGGGCGACCTGGGGATTGTTGTTCTTCGGTAATCCCCGCCCTATCGCGTTTGCCCGGTGGCGTCCATACGCCATCCGGGCATTGCTGATCACAGAACCAGGGTCTGCCCCACCGCCAGCACGCCGAAATCCTGTTCACCCAGCCCCTTGGCCTGCCGGGCGGCAGCCAGGGCGATAACGGGATCGTCGATCCCTTCATCGGTCAGCCCGGCGAAGGTGCCAAAATGCATCCCGATGCTGCGGCGGCTGCCCAGATCCAGATGGGCCTGCACCGCCTCTGCCGGGTTCACATGCTGGGTGCGCATGAACCAGCGCGGTTCATAGGCGCCAATGGGAAGCAGCGAGAGGTCGATGCCGGGAAAGCGCCGCCCGATCTCCTTGAAATGCGGGCAATAGCCGCTGTCGCCACAGAAATAGAGCGTGCGGCCAGCCGCCTGCAGCACAAAGCCACCCCACAGCGTCTCGTTCCGGTCAAACGGGCCACGGGCGGAAAAATGCTGCGCCGGGACATAGGTGACACTCACCCCCGCCAGAGGGTGGGACTGCCACCAGTCCAGTTCCGTCACCTGCTGCGGCCCGCTGGCCTGGATCAGCGCGCGATTACCCAGGCTGGTGACGACCGGGGCCTGGAAGCGCCGGTTTAATTCACGCAAACTGGCCCGGTCCAGATGATCATAATGATTATGGCTGACCAGGATGCCATCCAGCACCGGCAGATCATCGAAGGAGAGGCCCGGTGCGCGAACCCGTTTCGGCCCGGCAAAGGGCACCGGGCTGGCACGGTCGGCATAGACGGGATCGGTGATGAACCAGCGCCCGCCAATGCCGATCAGAAAACAGGCATGGCCGATGAAGGTGACGGACAGGGCCGTCTGCGCCACCGGCCCCGGCTTGGGCCAGGGCTGGTTTTCAATCCAGTCCGGCCAGGGGGTTGGTTGTCGCTCCCGCATCCAGCGCCAGAGATCGCCCAGGCTCTTCTCCCGCTCCGCCACACCGGGGTTGAAGAAGCGTTTGCCATCAAAATGATCGGATGGCGGATGGGCGGCAGCGCGGTTGGCCGCCATGCTGGCAACGGCAAGCCCGGCAAGGGCGGCGCGGCGGGTCATCTTTTCCATAAATCCCGTGGCTGAAAGTCCGTGATCCGCCAGCAAGATGGATCAAGCACCGGTCGCTGACAGTGGCGCCGCGCACAGGGGGCATCACCCGTCGCCACGCCGGCTTGACCCGGCGCGGCTGAACGTTACCATGACGATATTTCCACTTTGAATTGGCCCCCCCATGTTTCGCCGTCCCGCCCCTCCGCCCGCCGGTGCCATTCCCGCTTTGCTGCAGGCGGGGCTGACGGCGCAGCGCCAGGGGCAGGCGGCGCTGGCGGAACAGACCTATCGGCAGGTGCTAGCCCTGGACCCGCGCAATGCTGACGCACTGCAACTGCTGGGTCTGCTGGCCAAGCAGGCCGGACAGATGGCGGCGGCGCGCGACTTCATGGAAAAGTCGCTGAAGATCAACCGCCGCCAGCCCAATGTGTTGAGCAATCTGGGCAATCTGCATCTGGCGGAAGGACGGCCGGCCGATGCGCTTGCCTGCTACGATGCGGCCCTGGCGCTGGCACCGGGCAACCAAGATTATCTTTATCATCGCGCCAAGTCACTCCACGCCCTGGGAAAGCTGGCAGAGGCCGAAAAGGCCGTGCAGGCCAGCCTGTCGCGGGGCGGCCAGCATCTGCCCAGCCTGCAACTGCTGGCCTTGATCCTGTTCGGACAGGGTCGGCTGGCAGCGGCGGAGGCGGCGAACCGGCAGGTGCTGGCCCTGGCCCCGGATAATATCATCGCGCTGAACAACCTCGCCCTCACCCTGCGTGGCCAGCACCGTTACTCGGAGGCCGAACCCATCTGCCGCCGCGCTGTCGCCCTGGCCTCGGCCCAGAAAGAACCCTGGCTCAATCTCGCCAATGTGCTGAGCGATCTGGGCCATTATGAGGAAAGCATCGGCGCGCTGCGCGAGGTGCTGCGCCGCGATGCCTTTGACCGCGATGCCCATCGCAATCTTGCCCGCCGGCTGTGGACCCTGGGCCGCACGGCGGACCTGTTCCAGGCGGTCGACCAGATGCTGCGGCAATGGCCGGATCATCCGACCGCCCTGGATATTGCCGCCGGCATCCAGGCGGAATTCGGCCGGGGGGAAGAGGCACTGGCCAACAGCGCCAGGGCCGTGACGTTGGCCCCGGACGATCCGGCCCTGCAGCGGCGGCGGGCGGATTTGCTGCTGCGCGCCGGGCATCTGGCAGAGGCGACGCCGATCCTGCGCGCCTTGACCGCCCGCTTGCCGCAGGACAAGCCGCTCTGGAACGATCTGGCCGTGGCGCTGACCCGGCAGGGGGAGGTGGCGGCCGCGCGGGAGGCAGCAAGCCGCAGCCTGGCCCTGGACCCTTATGACCAACATGCCATCGCCCTGCTGGCCACATTGGACCGGCTGGCCGACCCGACGGCCCTGGCGGAGCGGGCGGCCATTGATCGCTGCGTCGGGGTTTTCGACCTGCCCACCCCCGCCGGCTGGGCCGATAGGGAGCAGTTTCTGGCCGATGCGCTGGCGGTGCTGAACCGGCTGCATGATACGGTGAATGAGCCGATCCACCTGACCCTGCGCCGGGGCACCCAGACCAGCGCCAACCTGTTCGCCTTCCGCCATGATCCGCCCCTGGTAGCGCTGCGGGAGATGATCTTGGCGCAGGTGCAGGCCTATGTGGCGGCCATGCCGGCGGACCCGGCCCATCCCTATTTCGGGCGGCGGCGGGGCGGTGTGCGCTTCGCCGGCTCCTGGTCGTCGCGCCTGCGCGATGGCGGCTTTCACACCCACCATATCCACCCGGAAGGCTGGATCAGCGGGGTATTCTATCTGCAAGTACCGCCAGCGGCCGACAAGGCCGGACAGGAAGGCTGGCTGACCTTCGGCGTACCCAATCTGGGGCCGGAGATCAGCTTGCCCGCCCTGCACGCGGTACAGCCAAGGCCGGGGCGGCTAGTGCTGTTCCCCAGTTTCATGTGGCACGGCACCGTGCCCTTCCAGGATGAAACGCCCCGGATCACCATCGCCTTTGATCTGGTGCCTGACTGATCCCAAGGGGCGTGACGCATGGCTCTTGGTGTGTGCGTTCGCCCTCAGTCGCCGGGCGCCGCCATCCGGCGGCTTGGCTACGCGGCACGTGCCGCGCGGCGGCAGTCGCCGCCGTGCCATTGGTCAAGAACTTGACCAATGGTGTAAAATAAAATGACGGCCGGAACATCCGGCCGCCATCACTGTTCAAGGCGGGCAAGGCCGCAGCGCTCAGGCGCGGCCCAGGCGTTCCATCTCCTCCTTCACCCGCAATTTCTCCAGTTTCAGCATTTTCAGCACGGTACTGTCCGGCAGGGGCCGGCGGCTTTCCATCCGCACCTCGCGATCCAGGCTTTCATGTTTCATGCGAAGCGATTCCACGCGCTCGGGAAACAACATCAAGTCCCTCCTAAAATTGCTGATGGATGGGTTGGACTGCCTGCTTTACCTGCTCTATGTGCTCCTGTCGGGGATGACCCGGCAAAGGGGGCGTCCCCTTCCGCTTTCTTGCTCCGGCACCCGTTGCCATGGTGCCGGACTTCATCCTGACACGAAACCGCAACTTGGCCATCGTAAATAAGGGTTAGGGTCGGTGACTTTTAAAGGGATGAAATGCCGCGCTGGACGAAGCACGGTGTCAGCGCTACATCACCTCCCATGGCCCATTCATCCCACGACGCGACCGGTTCGCCCGGTCTTATCAGCAGCCCGCAAACGCGCAGCAGACCCCGGCTTGTTGTCGGGATCAGCGGTGCTTCCGGGGTGATTTACGGCATTCGCCTGCTTGAAACTCTACGCCGCATCGGGGTTGAAACCCACCTCGTTATGAGCAGGTCTGCCGAGGTGACCCTTGCGCATGAAACAGGGCTGAAGGCGGCGGAGGTGCGGGCCCTGGCCGATGTCGCCTATTCGCCGGCCGATATCGGGGCGGCCATTTCATCAGGCAGTTTCCGCACCCTGGGCATGGTGGTGGCCCCCTGTTCGGTGCGCACCCTGGCGGAGATTTCCGGCGGGGTCACCAGCACCCTGCTGACGCGCGCCGCCGATGTGGTGCTGAAGGAACGGCGGCGGCTGGTGTTGATGCTGCGGGAAACGCCGCTGCATCTGGGCCATATCCGCAACATGGCCCAGGCGACGGAGATGGGGGCCATCGTCTATCCGCCCGTACCCGCCTTCTATGCCAAGCCACAGAGCCTGGAGGAGATGGTGGACCACACGCTGGGCCGCGTGCTGGACCTGTTCGACCTGGATAGCGGCCGGGTGCGTCGCTGGGGTGAGGATGCGGGGGAGGCAGAAGAGGCGGGCTGACCCCCCTCAAGCCTGCAGATATTCGTGCATATAAACCATCAGCCGGTCGGCGATGCGCCGCAGCATAGCGGCATCATCGGGTTTGGAGGCTTCCAGCCGCGCGGCTTCCGCCTGCAGCTCATCAGCCTTCAGCACGATATCGTGCCGCAGCCCTTCCAGATCCAACCTTTTCAGTCCGGCGCCCATCGCCCGCTCCACCCGCTGCTGAAAGCGACCCTTCAAGCCTATAAGCCAAGATGATGAACGACGTCTTAAGGTCAGCGATCAGTTCAGGAATGTCGATCCGCACAAAAGAATAGGGACCGATGGTACGGGGTTCAGCCCTGCCCGTCTGCCCCTTCCATCTCTTCCCGGATGCGGCGTTCCAGCGCATCCACCTTGGCTTTCAGGGCATCGATGCGGGCCAGCAGGTCCGGCAGGCCGGCGGCCCCCACGCTGGACAGCGCCGACAGGCTGGCCTGCAGGTCATCGGCCACGGCGGCCAGATCGGGGGCCGGCTGGTCCGCCGGCATGTCCTTATCCGCCGACATGATAGGTGAACAAAGCGATGCTGGCCGCCACGGTGGCATTCAGCGATTCCACCGCCCCGGTGGTGCCGATGGTCAGGCGCGTGGCCGGCAGGTCCGCCGGCACCCCCTGCCCTTCCTCCCCCAGCACCAGCCGCGCATTCTGCGGCCAGGGATATGTCGCCAAATCTTCTCCCCCGGCATCCAGCGCCAGCAGCGGGCCGGCAGCCTGGGCCAAATCCGCCCAGCGCCCCCCGCGGGCGAGTGTCAGGCTGAACACGCCATTGCTGGCGGCACGCAGGCATTTCGGATGGAACGGATGGGCCGATTCCTCCAGCAGGATCACCCTGGTCGCGCCAAAGGCAGCGGCGGAGCGCAGCAGCGCGCCCAGATTGGCCGGGTCGCCCAGGGCACAGACCAGTTCCAGCCCTTCCGGCGGCAGGCTCAGGTCCGCCGGCGGCATCTCCGGCACCTGCCCCACCAGGATCGGATAATCCGTGCCCGACACATCCAGTTCGCGGAACAGGGGACCGGCCAGCACCACCGGCTGCACATTCTCAGGCAGCGGCCAATCAGCGATCCATTCCGGATGGCGGATCAGGATGCGGCTGAACAGGTCCGGCCAGCGGGTCAGCGCCTCCGGCACCGTCTTCAGGCCAGCCAGCAGGAACTGGCCCTGCTTGCGGATGCCACGGCTTTCCAGCAGCCCGGCCCAGGCCTTGAACTGCGGGTTTTGCGGGCTGTCGATCTGATGGAACATTCTATACCTCAGTTAGCTCGATAGGTCGTTTTTGATAAAGTAATTTTTGGCTTAATTGTATTTTGGCGAATAAAATTCATAACCGATATTTCATTCAGATTTTGCCTTGGCGCCGGACCAATGCATAATTCTACATTACTACCTTCAACATAAAAAAATTTTTCAACGTAGGGGATCATGAGTCCTCGCGCTGATCTAAATTTTTTATTTATGTTCCAGAATGCGGGATCATAGATTTCTCGAATAATGTCATAGTACGGATATTTCCATATGTACCTAAACTCCTCTTCTTCATAAAATCCAGGATTCTTAAAACAGGAACCCAAAATTGCTAAATACTCACAAAAAGATACAAACAAAAAATCCCTTTCATTACAGCCTTGCTCCTTAACGATACTCAAAAATTCTCCTATAGAATTTTCAATGACAGATCGCGCAACAAAAATTTTTTCATCTTCATCATAAATTACCCGCATTAGATTACCACTAACTCCAGCATATTGATCCGAGAGTGAATGGAAAATTTTTCTGGATAAACCTATAGAAACGCCACCAGACGGCGGACAATATCCCCTCCACTGACTTAACAAGTCCGAGTGCCTTGAAAAACTACAAGAAAATATTGACTCCCCAAGTGAAGTCGATTCTAGAAATCGTATTATCCTATCAGAAAAATCCTTTTCTTTTTTTCCAATTGATTTTGAGTAAAAATTTTTTATTTCTTTAATCAAAATATTAACGCCATGAAAAAATTCCTCATTATCATTCATAAATAAAATACTTGATAGCCAAAAATTTATATTCTTCTCGTTTCCTGGCTTGAAAATATTCATAAATGCCTCAATACCAGTATAGTGATAATAAAATTCATCACCAATACACTCAGAAAAATTGAGCACATTCCCCTTTATTCTACTTTCAGCTTGAAGCAGAAGATCCAAACCTTTCAACTTACCCCTCCCCAAAAGGATAACGCCCCGCCTATAGACGGGGCGTTCTGCTGAAATCGGAAAACGCCTCACCCCTGACGGTAGTTCGGCGCTTCGTTGGTGATGGTGATGTCGTGGACATGGCTTTCGCGCAGGCCCGCGTTGGTGATGCGCACGAATTGCGGCTTGGTGCGCATCTCGGCGATGGTGGCGCAGCCGGTATAGCCCATGGAGGCGCGCAGGCCGCCGATCAACTGATGGATCACCGAGGAGATCGGACCCTTATAGGGCACGCGGCCTTCCACACCCTCCGGCACCAGCTTCAGCGTGTTGGACACTTCGGCCTGGAAGTAACGATCGGCGGAACCACGGGCCATGGCGCCAACGGAGCCCATGCCGCGATAGCCCTTGTAGGAACGGCCCTGGAACAGGATCACCTCACCGGGGCTCTCATCCGTGCCGGCGAACAGGCCGCCCATCATGGCGCAGGAGGCACCGGCGGCAATGGCCTTGGCCAGATCGCCGGAATATTTGATGCCGCCATCGGCAATGACCGGAACGCCATGCTTGTTGCAGGCTTCCACCACGTCCAGGATCGCCGTCAGCTGCGGCACGCCCACACCGGCCACGATGCGGGTGGTGCAGATGGAGCCGGGGCCGATACCGACCTTGATGGCATCGGCACCGGCATCGATCAGGGCCAGGGCGGCGTCGGCCGTGGCGACGTTACCGGCGATGATCTGGGTATAGTTGCGCAGGGCACGCGCGGCGCGCACCTGATCGGCTACCTTCTTGGAATGGCCATGCGCGGTGTCGATCACCAGCACGTCAACACCGGCATCGAACAGAGCCTCTGCGCGGGCCAGCCCGTCCGGGCCGGTGCCGGTGGCGGCGGCAGCACGCAGGCGGCCATCAGCATCCTTGGCAGCGTTGGGGTGCAGCTGGGCCTTTTCGATATCCTTGACGGTGATCAGGCCGATGCAACGGAAGGCATCATCCACCACCAGCAGCTTTTCGATGCGGTGGCTGTGCAGCAGGCGCTTGGCCTCATCCTTGCCAACACCGGGCTTGACGGTGATCAACCCCTCATGGGTCATCAGCTCGGAAACCGGCTGGTTGGGATTGTTGGCGAAACGCACATCGCGGTTGGTCAGGATGCCGACCAGCTTGCCGCTTTCCGCCGTCACCGGAATGCCGGAGATGCGGTGGCGGGCCATCAGCGCCAGTGCGTCGGCCAGGGTGGCATCCGGGCGGATGGTGATGGGGTTCACCACCATGCCGCTTTCAAACCGCTTCACGGCGCGCACTTCGTCGGCCTGACGTTCGATATCCATGTTACGGTGGATCACGCCGATACCGCCGGCCTGGGCCATGGCGATGGCCAGGGCCGATTCCGTCACCGTATCCATCGCCGCCGACAGCAGCGGAATGCCCAGTTCGATCTTGCCCGTCAGCTTGGTGCGGGTATCGACCTCCGCCGGCATCACCGAGCTTTCAGCCGGGACCAGCAGGACGTCATCAAACGTAAGGGCTTCGCGGAAACGGTCGGCGTAGGACATGAACCTGATCTCCCAAGGGCGGCCGGGCTGGGAACCGCCAGATACGGCTTATGGGACGCCGTTCCGGCACTGAACGCGCGCAGCGCCCAAGGCCAGGTCGACATCCCAATTCAAAAGGTTCGCCGCACTATACACAGGGATAAGCGATTGGAAAGCCACCAGGGTTAGCGGGCCAGGGTTGCTTTTCCAGCAAGGAGGGGGCGTCTACCCCACCAGCCACAGCAGCCCGTCACGTTCCTCCACCGTGCCGACCGCGCCGACGGCCAGCCCGGCAAAGGTGACGCTGATATCGATGCTGCCATTGCCGTCCAGATCGGCATGGAGGGTCGCCCCCTTGTTGCCCTCTGCCCCGTCATTGGCGGCCCAGCTCAGTTTGGAGACACCCTTCTGCCAGCCCCACAGGCTGAGCTGCTCGCCCTTGCTGAAATCGGTGATGGTGGACCAGCTGGTCTGGCCGCCCTGTCCATCGGCGAAGAAGATATCGCTGCCGGCCCCGCCGGTCAGGAAGTTGGAACCGGTGCCGCCATCAATGACATCATTGCCAGCCCCGCCATTGGCGGCATCATTGCCACCGCCGAGATTAAGGAAATCCGCCCCATCGCTGGCCGACACCACTTCACCGGCGGCACTGCCCAGGAACTGCCAGTCCAGCCCGGCGACGGGGCCGGCATATTTCTCCGGCGTCACCGCCAGCCATTTGTTCAGGCTGGCATTCCAGCTTTGGAACTGGCTGGTGACAAAGCTGGCGGCCTTCACATCCAGCCCGACATTCTGCCCGGCCATGGTGACAGCGGCGGCCACGCTGCCCGTCTGGCCACCACCGCTGAAGCTGACCGCATGGGTGCCGTTACTCATGGTGACGGCATAGCCGCCCGCCGCCGTGGTGCGCCCCACCACCTGCCCGTCAACCTGGATATCCACCCCGCCGATCCCTTCGCCGGGATCGTAATAGCCATCACCATCCCGATCCTGAAACACGATACCGGTGAGAAAACGGGCGCTGCCGGATGTGCCGAAATTTTGGGTGATCATGGAAGCGTTATAGCCGGTGAACTCCCCCACCCTTTGCCCGATCCCCAGCTCCACGAAATTATCCGCCAGGATATTGGTGCGGTGCCCGGCGCTGAGGAACAGGCCGCGATGCTGGGCTTCGATATAGGATTGCAGGTCACGGGCCGATAGCGGCCCGGTGGTGCCTTGCCAGGCAATATTCTCCCCCCAGGCACGGGCGCTATAGCCGGTGGCGGCGATACGCTGGCCGGGATTGCTGTTATTCACGCCGGTATGGCTGAAAATATCGCTGTCCAGCATCCAGGCGCTATGCGCATCGGCGGCCTGTTCCAGCAGGCTGTTGGGGGCCAGCACCGGCTTGGGCGTGGCGCTGATGGTGCCGGCGGGCAGACCCTGGTTCAGATCAATACCAAAGGCGGCCGCCGTGCCCACCGGGTCCAGCCGCGCCCGGTTGACCAGCGACAGCATATAAAGCTCATAGGCATCCAGTTCGGCCATGACACAATTCCCATCGGGTCGAAGACGTCACCGGATCATATCCTGGCCCACGGCCTCCCCGCCTGTGGCAAATGCTGGATGAGCCGTCGGCATGGCGACCACCGGGGCGATCCTTGCAGACCGTTTGCCGCCCCCACCATTTGCCGGCCGCCCGGCCCGACCTGCGCAAAGCGCACGCCACAGGGGCGGGCGGATCGGTTATGGATGAAAAACAAACAGCAGCTTGCGTCCAGCCCTTTCCGGCTGGCGGCCCGCCGACCGGAACCGTTTGATGAAACCCATCCATATGTTGATGGCCCTGGCCGTCATGGCCATCTGGGGCACCAATTTCGCCGTGTCGCGGCAGGCGGTGCAGGAGATACAGCCGCTGCTGCTGATGGCGGTGCGCTTCTCCCTGGTGGCGCTGGTGCTGGTACCCTTTGTCAAGCCGCCGCCACGGGCGCAGATGCGGGCATTGCTGTTCTATTCGATCAGCCTGGGGGGCGTGCATTTTCCCTTGATGCTGAGCGGGCTGACTGGCGTTACCGCCTCCATCGCCAGCCTGATCATTCAGTTGCAGGTGCCGTTCGCCAGCCTGCTGGCGGCGATTTTCTTCAAGGACAAGCTGGGCTGGCGCCGGGCGCTGGGCATGGCGACCTCCTTCGGCGGGGTGGCGGTGATCGCCGGGCAGAGCCAGGGCCAGGGCGACCTGCTGCATATGCTGCTGATCGCCGGGGCGGCCCTGGCCTTCGCCTTCTCCTCCATCCAGCTGAAATGGATGGGGGCGATCGAGCCCTTGCAGCTCAATGCCTATATGGCCCTGTTCGCCGCCCCGCAGCTGGCCTTGCTCAGCCTGATCGCCGAACGGGACCAGCTGGAGCAGATCATGCAGGCCAGCGGGCAGACCTGGGCCTGCCTTGCCTATATGGCGCTGATGTCCACCATCGTCGCCTATATGTTCTGGCAGCCGCTGGTGAAACAATATGAGGTCAACCAGACCATGCCGTTCCTGATGCTGGTGCCGGTCTTCGGCGTCGGGTCGGGCGTGATCTGGCTGGGCGAGCCGCTGCATTGGAGCCTGATCGCCGGCGGGCTGCTGGTGGTGGCCGGCATCGGCATCATCATCATCCGCCGGCCACGCTTCATGTTTGGTCGAACCACGGTTTGACGCCGCTTACGATTCCGGGCGATGACACACCGCTTCGATATTATGGCCGTCCGGATCCAACACAAAGGCCCCATAATAATGGGGATGGTAATGCGCACGAATGCGCGGCGGGCCATTGTCACGCCCGCCCGCCGCCAGCGCCACACGGTAGAATTCGTCCACCTGCGCCCTGTTGGCCGCGCTGAAGGCAACATGCAGGCAGCCCCGCATCGGCTGGCCGCTGCTGATCCAAAAGGACGGATGGTCGGTGCCATAGCCGGCATGGGCGTCGGCCCCCGTCATTTCCGCCGTGACCAGGGCCAGCCGGCTGGCCCCGACGCTGGGCAACACCTGATCATAAAAGGCCATGGATTTTTCGAAATCAGCCACCGGAAAGCCAATATGGTCGAGCATGTTTCTTTCTCCCTGGTTTCAATGAGATAGTGTCACCGTCCTTCTTCCGGGAAAAGACCGCACAGCCCCATGTCCCTGCCCCTGATCGATCATCCCAGCCCCAACCATGGCCCGCGCGTCGGCGGGCCGCCGGATATGCTGGTGCTGCATTATACCGGGATGCCGGATGGGCAGTCGGCCCTGGCGCGGCTCTGCGATCCCGCCTCCCAGGTCAGCGCGCATTATCTGGTGGGAGAGGATGGGACGATCTGGAAGCTGGTGGATGAGGAACGCCGGGCCTGGCACGCCGGCAAATCATTCTGGCGCGGGGAGCGCGACATCAACAGCCGCTCCATCGGGATTGAGCTGGTCAATCCCGGCCATGAATGGGGCTATCGCCCCTTTCCGCGCGCCCAGATGGAAGCGCTGATCGCGCTCTGCCGGGATATCATGGGACGGCACCCCATTTCGCCGCTGCGCGTGCTGGGCCATTCTGACGTCGCCCCCGACCGTAAGCAGGATCCGGGGGAGAAGTTCGGCTGGCTGGCCCTGGCCATGGCTGGCATCGGCGCCTGGCCGGACCCGCTGCCGGCCGATCAGCGCCCGGCAGAACCGGGGGAGGTGGCGCGGCTTTTGACCCATCTGGGCTATGAAACCCCATTCAGCCGGTCCGCAGATGGGATTTCATGGGAAAAAGCCCCACCATCGGAGTCTGGTGGGATTTCATGGGAAATGACGGGCGAAAATGGCCTTGAAAGCGTGCTGACCGCCTTTCAGCGCCATTGGGCGCCGGAAAGCCTGGGCCGGGGCGCGGATCGGCAAAGCGTGGCTGCCTTGCGCGCCCTGGCGCGGCTTTCCGCCGAAGCCGATCTTGCATTCCCCGGCCCGGACGCCTAAAAGCCCCAGGCCAGACGGCTGGATGGTCGCTCCCGTGCAATGGGGAAACCCGCACGGGGGAGGAAAGTCCGGGCTCCACGGAAGTACGGTGCCGGATAACGTCCGGCGGGGGTGACCCCAGGGAAAGTGCCACAGAGAGCAGACCGCCGGCGCGTTGGAATCCTTGTGATTCCAAGGTTCCGGTAAGGGTGAAAGGGTGCGGTAAGAGCGCACCGCGCCCCTGGCGACAGGGGCGGCATGGTAAACCCCACCGGGAGCAAAACCGAATAGGGACGGCAGGGGCGGGCAACCGCCCAGGCGCACTTCCGCGTCGCTGTCCGGGTGGGTTGCGCGAGGCGTCCGGCAACGGGCGTCCCAGAGGAATGACCATCCCCCGAATACCATCCACAGGTGGGATATGGTTCGGTGGACAGAACCCGGCTTACAGGCCGTCTGGCACTTTAATTATGTTAACGGGACGTGAATATTGCGCAGGCAGAGCACCTGCTGCACATGCTCGATTCCGACCGAAATGCACAACTTTTGTTCGGCACTGCAGCATGATTCGTTCGGACACCAAAAACCACCACATCTATTGGTTCGTCGCCTATATGGGCACCATATGTAGTAGAACTCACCTCAACGCGCAGGTTAAATTTCGAATTTAAATCTATTTTTTCTGCAACACACCGACGAACCATGCCTGGAGCATCGTCCACTTGCTGGAAAAACAAAGTGTTCTTATGAAAAAGTGAAATAAAAACACCCTAAACTTTCGGGGTAAGAGTCAGTATGTTCAGGTAAAAAATAGAATATAAACTAAATAATGAGAGGCCATAACATTCAAAATTAATTGGACGCACAAAGAATGCATAAAATTATCCACAACTAGCCCTATCCATAAGGATAATTCTTCTAAAAATGCGGATTCTATTGGGCAGCCATTGACCGCCCAATTCCTCCCATGCTATCCCAAGAAAACCCAAACAAAGGGATCACTGGTCCATTCCCGCCCAACCCGACCCGCATCAGCGGCACCCGGCACAGGCGGCAAGAAGCCCGTGGTGGAGTGCGGATGATGGGACCGGCGCCGACGGCGCCATAAGTGGGGCGTGATAGGAATGTTCCTGTCAACACATACCAACAAGGTCGACAAGAAAGGGCGGGTTTCGATCCCCGCTTCCTTTCGCACGACCCTGTATGGTGGCCCGCTTCCGCCGGCAACCAGCGTCGATATGGTGATTTTCCCCTCCCTGAAGGCGCCGGCCCTGGATGTGGCCCCGCGTTCCTATCTGACAACCCTCTCTGAAGCGCTGGATGATCCGAACATGCCGGAAGAACAGCGCGAACTGATCGAAACCACCGTGTTCGGCCGCATCGTCGAAATCAGCACCGATACCGAGGGGCGCATCATTCTGCCCGCCAAATTGCTGGATTATGCCGGCATCACCGAAAACATCGTCTTTGTCGGCCGCCGCAAGACCTTCCAGATCTGGGATCCGGTCCGGCACGAGGATCACGAGCGGGAGATGGCGGAACTGGCCCGCGCCCATTCCATCTCGCTCTCCACCATCGTGGCCAAGGCGACCGCCCTGGCGAAGGGGGCATGATGACGGCAAGCCCGGTCCATATCCCCGTTCTGCTGGCCGAAGTGCTGCATGAAATGGCCCCGCGCGATGGCGAGGTGCTGGTGGATGGCACGTTCGGGGCGGGCGGGTACAGCCGCGCCCTGCTGGACAGTGCTGCCTGCACCGTCTGGGGCATCGACCGCGACCCCGCAGCATTGGAACGCGCCCGCCCGCTGGAGGCGGCCTATGCCGGCCGTCTGCGGGTGCTGGAAGGCCGGTTCGGCGATATGGCCGATCTGCTGGCCGCCCAGGGCGTGGCGCAGGTGGATGCCATTGTGCTGGATATCGGCGTCTCCTCCCCCCAAATCGACACGCCGGAGCGGGGCTTCAGCTTCCGCTTCGACGGCCCGCTGGACATGCGCATGGGGGCCGATGGCCCCACTGCCGCCGATGTGGTGAACAGCACCGAAGAAGATGATCTGGCCAATATCCTCTATCATTATGGGGAAGAACGGCTGTCCCGCCGCGTGGCCCGCGCCATCGTGGCCCGCCGGGCCATCGAGCCGTTCACCCGCACGGCCGATCTGGCCGATGTAATCCGTTCCTGCGTGCCGAAATCCAAGGACGGGATCGACCCGGCCACCCGCAGCTTCCAGGGCCTGCGCATCCACGTGAATGATGAGCTGGGGGAGCTGGAGCGCGCCCTGGCCGCCGCCGAGCGGCTGCTGGCCCCCGGCGGGCGGCTCTGCGTCGTCACCTTCCATTCGCTGGAAGACCGGGTGGTGAAGGAATTCATGCGCCAGCGCTCGGGCAATCTGCCCGGCCCGTCGCGCCATGTACCGGGACCGGTGGCCACCCCGCCGGCCCCCACATTCCGCCTGCTGTCCAAATCGGGGACCGCCCCCGGCGCGGCAGAGCAGGCCGCCAATCCGCGCGCCCGGTCCGCCCGGTTGCGCACTGCTATCCGCACCCAGGCCCCCGCCTGGTCGACGGGAGAACCCGTATGATCGGCAAGTCCACCATCATCTGGATCGGCACCATCTGTGCTGCCTCCGGCATCCTGTACCAAACCAGCTACAAGGCCCAGGAACAGGAGCGGGAGCTGGCGCGCATCAACCGCACCATCCAGCAAGAACGCGAGTCCATTCAGGTGCTGAAGGCCGAATGGGCTTCCCTGAACGATCCAGCCACGCTGGAACGCATGGCGCGCGAACATCTGGTACTGGCCCCCACCAGCGCCCAGCAGATCGCCGTGCTGACCGACATTCCCGACCGCCAGCCGGACGCTGCACCGCTGCGCCTGACCCCCATTCCCGGCCGCAAGCCGGGGGCGCCCAGGCCGGCGCCCAGCCCCGCCCCGTCCCATGAACCCGCCATCGCCGCCCGGCAGGACACCCCGGTGATGATGGTGAATTATGGAGTCGCCCGATGACCGATGCGCCCTTCAGCCTCACCGGTTTCGACCTGGCCGGCACCGACCGTGCCGGCAATGGCCGGGCGGAGCCGCGCGTGCGGCTGCACAGCCCAGCGCAGGGCGCGCTGGAGCAGGGGCGCGCCCGTCTGATGGTGCTGATGGCCGTGTTCAGCCTGGGCTTCGGCGCCGTGGGTGCCAAGCTGGTGGGCGCCACGGTGGATTTCGGCCGGGGTGAGGGCAAGGGCGCGGTGGCCAAGACCGCCGCGCGCCACGGCACCGGCACGCGGGCCGACATTGTGGACCGTAACGGGGTGCTGCTGGCCACCTCCCTGCACACGGCGTCGCTGTTCGCCGACCCCAAGCTGATCCTGGATGCGCAAGAGGCGGCCGAACAGATCGCCAGCGTGCTGCCGGACATCAATGTCGCGCAGTTGACGCAGGAGCTGAAGTCCGACAAGCGCTTCATCTGGGTGAAGCGCAATCTGACCCCGCGCCAGCAGCAGGATATTTTCCGCCTGGGCATCCCCGGCATTGATTTCCAGCGGGAAGAACGGCGCGTCTATCCGCAAGGCCCCCTGGCCGCCCATGTGGTGGGGTTCAGCGGCATCGACAATAACGGCCTGATGGGGATCGAACAGTCCTTCGATACCCGCCTGAAGGAAAGTGAAGAGCCGCTGCGCCTGTCCATCGATGTGCGCCTGCAGCATGTGCTGCGCCGCGAGCTGCTGAACACGATGGAAGAGTTCAGCGCCATCGGTGCCGCCGGCATGGTGATGGATATCCGCACCGGGGAGGTGCTGGGCATGGTCAGCGTGCCCGATTTCGACCCGCATTCCCCGCCCCCGCCGACGGAGGAGCAGGATACCGACCCCCGTTTCAACCGCAACACGCTGGGCGTGTATGAAATGGGCTCCACCTTCAAGATCTTCAACACAGCGATGGTTCTGGAATCGGGCCGTGTGCATATGAACGACATGTTCGATGCCACGCGGCCGATACGTATCGGCCGTTTCACCATCAGCGACTTTCATCCGGAAAATAAATGGATGGATGTGCCGGAAATTTTCAAGGTCTCCTCCAACATCGGCTCTGTGAAGATGGCGATGGAGGTGGGGCCGACGGCGCAGAAGGAATTCATGAACAAGTTGGGCTTCCTGAAGCCCGTTCACCTGGAAGTGCCGGAACGGGGTTGGCCGATGGTGCCTAACCCCTGGCGCGAGGTGAATATGATGACCATCGCCTTCGGCCATGGCATGTCGGTCAGCCCCGTGCATCTGGTGGCTGCCGTCTCCGGCGTGGTCAATGGCGGCGTCATGCATCCGGCCACCCTGCTCAAGCCGGAAAGCCCGGCTGCGGTACCCGGCACCCGCATCATCTCCGAAAAAACCTCCGATGCGATGCGCAAGCTGATGCGGCTGGTGGTAACCGAAGGCACGGCCACCAAGGCAGATACGCCGGGCTATGTCGTCGGCGGCAAGACCGGTACGGCGGATAAGGTGAAGGGCCGTGGTTATGTGCGCGGCGCCCGCGTCTCCTCCATGGTAGCGGCCTTCCCCATCAATGACCCGCGCTATGTCGTCTATGTCATGGTGGATGAGCCCAAGGGCACCAAGAAGACCTATGGTTACGCCACCGCCGGCTGGGTGGCGGCACCGGCCATCGGTTCCATCGTGGCCCAGATCGGCCCGCTGCTGGGGGTGAAGCCGCAGGACAATAATTCCCCGCAGATCATACAGGCGCTGGCGGTGCGGCCGGTCCGGCCGGCCGCACCGGGGGCGCAACTGGCCTCCCTACCGGTATCCAGCCCGGCGGCGGGGGATGAGGAATGACAAAGAGGCTGTCAGACATCATGGCGTCGCGCACGGAAATCGCGGTATCGGCCCTGGCGCTGGAACGCGACCCACCCATCACCGGCCTGACGGCGGATAGCCGCAAGGTGGTGCCCGGAACGCTGTTCGCCGCGTTGCCGGGCACTGTGCGTGATGGGCGGGACTTCATCCCGCAGGCCATCGCATCCGGTGCCGTCGCCATCCTGGCGCCCAAGGGCACCCGCCTGCCCGAGGGTGCGGGCGATGTGGTCCTGATTGAAGATACCAACCCGCGCCGGCGGCTGGCCCTGCTGGCCGCCGCCTTCCATGGCGAGCAGCCGACCCATATTGCCGCCGTCACCGGCACCAATGGCAAGACCAGCACGGCCCAGTTCACCCGCCAGCTCTGGCAGGCACTGGGGCACAAGGCCGGGGCCATGGGTACGCTGGGGCTGGTGGCCGATGGTTTCCCGGAAACCCCCAGCCTGACCACGCCGGACCCGGTGGCCCTGCACGCCACGCTGGCCGATGTGGCGCGTGGCGGTGTTACCCATCTGGCGATGGAGGCATCGTCGCACGGGCTGGACCAGTTCCGCCTGGATGGGGTGGTGGTGGAGGCGGCCGGCTTCACTAACCTGACCCGTGATCATCTGGATTATCACGGCACGATGGCGGCCTATCTTCAGGCCAAGCTGGCTTTGTTCGACCGGGTGATGCCCAAGGGCGCCACGGCAGTGATCAATGCCGACATCCCGGAATATGAACAGATTGCCAGCGTGGCCCATGCCCGCAAGCAGACCATCATCGGCTTCGGCACGGCGGGCAAGGAACTGCGCGTCATTGACGCCACCCCCCTGCCCCATGGCCAGCGGCTGGAACTGGACCTGTTCGGCAAGCGCCGCACGCTGGAGCTGCCGCTGGTCGGGCGCTTCCAGGTCTGGAACGCGCTCTGCGCCCTGGGGCTGGTGATCGGAACCGGTACGGATGCGGAACAGGCGGCGGATTGCCTTGTCAACCTGACGGGCGTGCGGGGCCGGCTTGAGATGGTGGCAACCCTGCCCAATGGCGCGGCGGTCTATGTGGACTATGCCCACACGCCGGATGGGCTGGAAACGGTGCTGCGCTCGGTGCGGCCGCATACGCATGGCCGGCTGTCGGTGGTGTTCGGCTGCGGTGGAGACCGCGACAAGGGCAAGCGCCCGATGATGGGCCGCATCGCCGCCGAACTGGCCGACCGGGTGATCGTTACCGACGACAACCCGCGCAGCGAGGTGCCGGCCACCATCCGGGCCGAAGTGATGGCGGGTTGCCCCGGCGCAACAGAGGTGGATGACCGCGCCAAGGCCATCGCCCTGGCGGTGGGTGAACTGGGCCCCGGTGATGTGCTGGTGCTGGCCGGCAAGGGGCATGAACAGGGACAGATCATCGGCAACGAGGTGCGTCCCTTTGATGATGCGACGGTGGCACGGGCGGCCGTCGCAGCGCTTTGATTTTGGTGTCACGGGGGGCCGGGATGGGCATCCCGGCTGGTGTTGGAAGTGGGGTGGGGAAATGGCGGAAGTCCTGTGGACGGCGGATGATGTGGCGGCGGCCTGCAATGGCCGGCGGGCCGGCACCGCTGCCTGGGCGGCCACCGGTGTTTCCATCGACAGCCGCAGCGTGGCGGTGGGTGACCTGTTCATCCCGCTGAAGGGGCCAAATTTCGACGGCCACGCCTTCGTCGCCCAATCCCTGGAGAAAGGGGCGGCCGGTGCCATCGTCGCCGATATTCCCGCCGGGCTGGAACAGGATGCCCGTCTGGTGAAGGTGGAAGACACCATGGCGGCGCTGGAGGATCTGGGCCGCATGGGCCGGCTGAACGCCAGTGGCAAGGTGATCGCCGTCACCGGCTCCGTCGGCAAGACCGGCACCAAGGAAGCGCTGAAGGTTGCCCTGGAAAGCCAGGGCAAGACCTTCGCCACCTTGGGCAGCCTGAACAACCATTGGGGCGTGCCGCTGTCGCTTTCCCGCTTCCCGGCCGACAGCCGGTTCGGCGTGTTCGAACTGGGCATGAACCATGCCGGGGAGATTGGCCCCCTGTCGCGCATGGTGCGCCCGGACGTGGCCATCATCACCACCGTGGAGGCCGTGCATATCGAATTCTTCCCCTCGGTGGAGGCGATTGCCGACGCCAAGGCGGAGATTTTTGAAGGTATGGGGCCAGGCGGCACCGCCGTGCTGCCGCGTGACAACCCGCATTATAGCCGCCTGCTGGCCGCCGCCCGTACCCAGGGCCTGCATATCCTGTCCTTCGGGGCCGATGCCGCCGCCGATGGCCGTCTGCTGGCGCTGGACCTGCTGCCCGACAGCAGCCATTTGCAGGCCCGCATCGATGGGGTGGATGTCACCTACGCCATCCCGCTGCCGGGCCGGCACCATGCCATCAACAGCCTGGCCGTACTGCTGGCCGTGAAGGCGGCGGGTGGCGACGTCGCCATCGCCGCCGCCTCACTGGCCAACCTTTCCCCCATCAAGGGGCGGGGCCAGCGCAGCACCGTCGCCCTGCCGGGCGGCACGCTGACCCTGATCGACGAAAGCTATAATGCCAGCCCGGTATCGGTGAAGGCCGCCGCCGGGGTGCTGGGGCAGGTGCCGCCGGGTGCCGGTGGCCGCCGCATCGCCGTGCTGGGCGACATGCGGGAGCTGGGCGAACAATCGCCGGAACTGCATGTCAGTGTCGCCCCCGCCCTGGTGGCCGGGCATTGCGACCTGTTGTACTGCTGCGGTCCCAACATGCGGCACCTGTTTGACGCCGTGCCGGCCGCCATGCGCGGGGCCCATGCGGCGGACAGTGCCGCCCTGGCCCCGCTGCTGGCGGCCGCATTGCGCCCCGGTGATGTGGTGATGGTGAAGGGCTCTGCCGGCAGCCGTATGGCCACCGTCGTGGACGCCGTGAAGGCCATGGCCAATAAAATTGACAAATTCGACCCGCAGGGGACAGCCGCCACGCTGAATGGCGGGGAACCGAGAGACAAGAATGCTGTATAATCTGCTTTACCCCCTGGCGGATCAGTTCCAGATTTTCAACCTGTTCCGGTATCTGACCTTCCGGACGGGCGGGGCCATCATGACCGCGCTGATCATCAGCTTCGTCATCGGTCCGCGCGTCATCCGTTGGCTGAAATCCAAGCAGGGGGAAGGCCAGCCCATCCGCACCGACGGGCCGGAAACGCATCTGAAGAAGAAGGGCACGCCCACCATGGGCGGCCTGATGATCATGATCGCCGTCATCATCTCCACCCTGCTCTGGGTGGATCTGACCAATACCTATACCTGGATCGTGCTGCTGGTGACGGTCGGGTTCGGGCTGGTCGGGTTCGGCGATGATTATCTGAAGCTGACCAAGCGCAATACCAAGGGCCTGTCCTCCAAGCTGAAACTGGTGGCCACCTTCGTCGTCGCCCTGCTGGCCACCGGCTGGTATCTCGCGGTCACCCCGTGGGAGCTGGGCAGCGGGCTGGCCCTGCCCTTCTTCAAGGATCTGCTGATCCATCTCGGCTGGTTCTATGTGCCGTTTGCCGTGGTCGTCATCATCGGTTCGTCGCACGCCGTCAATCTGACGGATGGGCTGGACGGGCTGGCCACCGTGCCGATCATGATCGCCGCCGCCTGTTTCGGGCTGATCGCCTATCTGTCGGGCAATGCCATCTTCTCCAACTATCTGGGCATCATCCATGTGCCCGGCACGGGTGAACTGGCGGTGTTCTGCGGCGCGCTGGTGGGGGCCGGATTGGGCTTTCTCTGGTTCAACGCCCCGCCGGCCATGGTGTTCATGGGCGATACCGGTTCGCTGTCGGTGGGCGGCGCACTGGGCGCCATCTCCGTCATCACCAAGCATGAACTGGTGCTGGCCATCATTGGCGGGCTGTTCGTGCTGGAGACGCTGTCGGTGATGATCCAGGTCGCCAGCTTCAAGCTGACCGGCAAGCGCGTGTTCCGCATGGCGCCGATCCATCATCATTTCGAAAAGAAGGGCTGGTCGGAGCCTACCGTCGTCATCCGGTTCTGGATCATCGCCGTCATCCTGGCGCTGATCGGCCTTTCCACCCTCAAGCTACGGTAATCCAAGGGGGCATCATGATCGATCTCGGCATCCTGAAGGGGCGCAAAATTGCGGTGATGGGTCTGGCGCGCTCGGGCCTTACCGCCGCGCGCGCCGCCCTGGATGCCGGGGCCGAGGTGCTGGCCTGGGATGATGGGGCCGGCGGGCAACAGGCGGCACTGGCCGAGGGCATTGCCCTGACCGACCTGAACAGCGCCGATCTGGCCGGGGTGGAACTGCTGGTGCTCTCCCCCGGCATCCCGCACAGCTTCCCACAGCCCAACAAGGTGGCCGCCCGCGCCAAGGCGGCGGGCATCCCGCTGGTCAGCGATATTGAACTGCTGGCCCGGGCCGTGCCGGCCCCGTTCTATGTCGGCATCACCGGCACCAATGGCAAATCCACCACCACCGCACTGACCGGCCATATCTTCGCCGGGGCCAACCGGCCCACCCTGATCGGCGGCAATTTCGGCATCCCGGCGCTCAGCATCGACCGGTTGGGTAAGAACGGTGTCTATGTGCTGGAAATGTCCAGCTATCAGCTGGAACTGACCCCCTCGCTCGGCTTTGATGCGGCCGTGCTGCTGAACATCACGCCCGACCATCTGGACCGGCATGGCGGGATGGATGGCTATATCGCCGCCAAGAAGCGCATCTTCCAGAAGGGCGATGGCAGGCCGCAGGTGGCCGTGATCGGCGTGGATGATGAGCCCTGCCGCCAGATGGCCGATGCGCTGGACGGGGAATTTGACGGGCGGGTGATCCGTATTTCTGTTCATGGTGTGCCGCTGGGCGGCATCGGGGTGGAAAATGGCGTGCTGGTCGATGCCACCGAAGGCACGCCCCATCCCTTCACCGACCTGACCAAACTGACCACCCTGCCCGGCCAGCATAATTGGCAGAATGTGCTGGCCGCCTATGCCCTGGCACGGGCCGGCGGGCTGACCCATTCCGACATTCTGGATGGCTTGCGCACCTTCCCCGGTCTGGCCCACCGGCAGCAGCAGGTGGCGGTGATTGATGGCGTCCGCTTCATCAATGACAGCAAGGCCACCAATGCCGACGCAGCGGCCAAGGCGCTGGTCTGCTATCAGCCGATCTACTGGATTTTGGGCGGCAAGCCCAAGGATACCGGCCTTGCCGGCCTAGAAGAACTGGTCGGCCCCGTCCGCCATGCCTTCCTGATCGGCGAAGCGACGGAAGCCTTTGCCGGCTGGCTGGCCGATCATAAGGTGCCGCATACGCGCTGCGGCGTGATGGAAAAGGCGGTGGAAGCCGCCTTTGCCGCCGCCAAGGCCGATGGGGAGGCATCGCCCGTGGTGCTGCTGTCGCCGGCCTGTGCCAGTTTTGACCAATATCCGAATTTTGAGGTGCGGGGCGACGCCTTCACGGCGGCGGCAAAATCCCTGGCCACTACCCGGCAGGGGGATTGAGCCCATGCTCTCCTTCTCCCGCACCGATCATTCGGTTCTGGGCCGCTGGTGGTGGACGGTGGACCGCTGGACGCTGGCCATCATCATCGCCATTGCCGTGATCGGTGTGGTGCTGATCCAGGCGGCCAGCCCGGCGGTGGCAAACCGCATCGGGCTGACCACCTTCCACTTCATCGAACGCCACCTGATCATGCTGCTGCCCTCGCTGGCCATCATGGTCGGTGTCTCCCTGCTCACCCCGCGCGGGGTGCGACGGCTGGCCGTGGTGCTGTTCGGGGGGGCCGTTGTCGGTGTGGTGCTGACCCTGTTCATCGGGGAGGAGATCAAGGGCGCCACGCGCTGGATCCATGTGCCCGGCCTGTCGTCGGTGCAGCCGTCGGAATTCCTGAAGCCGGCCTTCGCCGTTATCTCCGCCTGGATGTTTTCGCTCCACCGCACACCGGGGCCGACGGGGGGCCATTTTCCCGGCATCCAGGTGAACTGCGCCCTCTATGCCATGATCGTGCTGCTGCTGATGAGCCAGCCTGATCTGGGGCAGACCTTCGTCATCACCTCCATTTTCTTCGGCCAGTTCTTCCTGGCCGGCCTGCCCATCGTGCTGGTGGCCAGCATGGTGGTGCTGGGCATGGGCGGTCTGGTCAGCGCCTATTTCCTGTTCCCACACGTACAAAAGCGCATCGATGGCTTCCTGAACCCGGCAACGGGTGAGAATTATCAGGTCGAAAAATCCATGGAAGCCTTTGCCAATGGCGGCATCTGGGGCACCGGCCCCGGTCAGGGCCGGGTGAAGATGGCCATCCCCGATGCCCATGCTGACTTCATCTTCTCCGTCGCCGGGGAGGAATTGGGGCTGGTGGTCTGCGCCCTGATCATCGTGCTGTTCGCCATCGTGGTGATCCGCAGCTTCAACCGCGCCGCCAATGATCAGAGCCTGTTTGTCATGCTGGCCGCCACCGGGCTGGCCATGCAGTTCGGCCTGCAGGCATTGATCAATATGGGTTCCGCCCTGCATCTGATGCCGACCAAGGGCATGACCCTGCCCTTCATCTCCTATGGCGGTTCCTCCCTGATCGCGCTGGGGATCGGCACCGGGATGCTGCTGGCCCTGACCCGCAAACGTCTGTCACCGGGAGAAGGCCTGTGAGCGCCCGCCCCATCATCCTCGCCGCCGGGGGCACCGGCGGCCATATGTTCCCGGCGGAAGCCCTGGCCCGCGCCCTGATGGCGCGCGGCCATTTGCCTGTTCTGGTGACCGATCCGCGCGGCAAGGCGTTTGGCGACAGCCTGCCCGATGTGCGGGTGGAACGTATCCGCGCGTCGAACGGGGCCGCTGGCCTGCTAGGCAAGGCCCGCATGGCCGTCGATCTGGTGCTGGGCACCGCGCAGGCGCGCAGCCTGCTGCGCCGCCTGAACCCGGCCGTCGTGGTCGGCTTCGGCGGCTATCCGTCCGTCCCCACCGTGTTTGCCGCGCAATCCACCGGCATTCCCACCCTGCTGCATGAACAGAACGCCGTGCTGGGCCGGGCTAACCGGCTGCTGATCGGCAAGGCCGCCCGCATCTGCACCAGCTTCCCCGAGGTGAAGGGGCTGGGCCCCGCCGATGGCAGGCGCATCATCCGCACCGGCAACCCGGTGCGACCCGATATCCTGGCCCTGCGCGACGCCCCCTATCCGGCCCCCGTACCGGGCGGGCCGGTCAATCTGCTGATCACCGGCGGCAGCCAGGGGGCCAGCATTTTCGGCGAAGTGGTACCCCGCGCCATCGAAATGCTGCCGGAAGATTTGCGTTATCGGCTGAAGATCGTGCAGCAGGCCCGCCCGGAAAATATCGAGGTTGCGCGCAAAGCCTATTACGAGATGGGCATTGAGTGCGAACTGGCCACCTTCTTCAAGGATATGCCGCACCGGCTGGCCGGCTGCCACCTGATGGTGGCTCGTTCCGGTGCCGGAACGGTTGCCGAACTGACGGTAGTGGGCCGCCCCTCCATCCTGGTCCCCTATCAATACGCCATGGATGATCACCAGACCGCCAACGCCAGATCGGTTGAATCGGTTGGCGGTGCCTGGGTCGTTCCGCAGACGGAATTTTCACCCGCCGTGCTGGCCGACAAGCTGATCGCCCTGCTGGCCGACCCGGCCCAACTGACGCGCGCCGCCACGGCCGCCGCTGGCTGGGCCATCCCGGAAGCGGCGGAGAAGCTGGCCGATGCGGTGCTGGGTCTGGCCAGGGAGCGCGCAGCATGAGGCAATCTGTCCCCCCGCCCAGCCTCAGCGACCTGGAAACCGCCTTCCCCCTGCTGCTGGGCAATGGGCCGACGACGCGGCCCCATCTGGCACGACAGGGCCGTGAAAAGGCCACAAGTCATCATTACGAAGCCGAAACTGCACCCACGCCGCGCCGTAAAACCGGCCTTCTTGATTTTCTGTTTGGAGTTTAAGCCATGCGGGCCCTGCCGCTGAACATCGGAACCCTGCATTTTGTCGGCATTGGCGGTATCGGCATGTCCGGCATCGCGGAGGTGCTGCACAATCTGGGCTATGCCGTCCAGGGCAGCGACATGTCCGATAATTATAATGTGCAGCGGCTGCGCAAGCTGGGCATCAAGGTGGAGATCGGCCACCGGGCGGAAAATCTGGGCACCGCAGCGGTGCTGGTCATCTCTTCCGCCGTGAAGAAGGACAATCCGGAGGTCGTGGCCGCCCGCGCCGGCATGATCCCGGTGGTGCGCCGGGCGGAAATGCTGGCGGAGCTGATGCGGCTGAAATGGTCCATCGCCGTGGCCGGCACCCATGGCAAGACCACCACCACCAGCATGGTGGCGGCCCTGCTGGAAGGCGGGGCGATGGACCCGACCATCATCAATGGCGGCATCATCAATTCGCTGGGCACCAACGCCAAGCTGGGCAGCGGTGACTGGATGGTGGTGGAAGCCGATGAGAGCGACGGCACCTTCACCAAGCTGCCCTCCACCATCGGCATCGTCACCAATATGGACCCGGAGCATCTGGACCATTACGGCACGTTCGAGGAGGAGCGGAAGGCGTTCGACCGGTTTGTGGAGAATATCCCCTTCTACGGTTTCGCGGCGCTGTGCATCGACCATCCGGAGGTCCAAGCCATGCTGGGCCGGGTGGACCGCCGCGTCGTCACCTATGGCTTCTCCCCCCAGGCCGATGTGCGCGCCATCAATGTGGTAACCGATACCAGCGGCTGCGCCTATGACGTGGCGGTCAGCGACCGCGCGCGCGGGGAATCACGGGGGGAGGCACGCACCATCACCGGCATCCACCTGCCGATGTATGGCCTGCATAATGTGCAGAATTCCCTGGCCGCCATCGCCGTGGCCATCAATCTGGGCATCAGCGACGAGGCGATCCGCCAGTCCTTCGCCAAGTTCAGCGGCGTGAAGCGCCGCTTCACCAAGACCGGTGAAAGCAATGGCATCGCCGTGATCGATGATTACGGCCATCACCCGGTGGAAATCTCCGCCGTGCTGAAGGCCGCCCGCATGGCCGGCACCGGCCGCACCATCGCCGTGGTGCAGCCGCACCGCTATACCCGCCTGCAAAGCCTGTTCGGCGAGTTCTGCACCTGCTTCAACGATGCCGACACCGTGCTGGTGGCGGATGTCTATGCCGCCGGTGAACAGCCGATTGCCGGCGCGTCCCGCGATGATCTGGTCGATGGCCTGCGCGTGCGCGGCCACCGCGATGTGCGGGCCCTCTCCGGCCCCGACGCCCTGCCCGCCCTGGTAAAGGACATCGCCAAGCCCGGTGACATGGTGGTGTGCTTAGGCGCAGGCACCATCACCCAATGGGCCACCGCCCTGCCGGCTGAGCTGGACAAGCTGTTTGCCATTGGGGGTGCCGACTGATGGTTTCCTCCCCGCTGATCGACCGGATCAAGGAACAGGCACCCAACCTGCGCGGGCGGCTGGTGGCCGATGCGCCGCTGGGGCCGACCACCTGGTTCCGCGTCGGCGGCAATGCCGAGCTGCTGTTCCGTCCGGCCGACCGGGATGATCTGGCCTATTTCCGGGCCCGCTGCCCGGCCGATGTGCCGGTGACGGTGATCGGTGTGGCGTCGAACCTGCTGGTCCGCGATGGCGGGGTGCCGGGTGTGGTGATCCGCCTGGGCGGCGCCTTTGCCGAGATTCATGTCGAAGGCGAAATGATCATTGCCGGCGCTGGCGCGCTGGATTTGAACGTGGCGCTGACGGCCCAGCAGGCCGGGCTGACGGGGCTGGAATTCCTCTCCGGCATTCCCGGCACCATCGGCGGGGCCATCCGCATGAATGGCGGCGCCTATGGCGGGGAACTGGTGGATGTCATCGACTGGGCCGAAGGGGTTGACGGCCAGGGCCATATCCGGCGCTGGACTCGCGATGAACTGCACCTGACCTACCGCCATTGCGGCCTGCCCGAGGATGTGATCTTCACCGCCGCCGCCCTGCGTGGTCGACCTGACGACAGGGACGCTATCCAGGCGCGGATCGAGGCGATCCAGCAGACCCGCGCCGACAGCCAGCCGGTGCGCGCCCGCACCGGTGGTTCCACCTTCGCCAACCCGGAAGGGCATAAGGCCTGGCAGTTGATCGATGCCGCTGGTTGCCGGGGTTTGACCATCGGCGGGGCACAGATCAGCGAAAAACACTGCAATTTCCTGATCAATCTGGGCGATGCCACGGCTGAGGATATCGAGTCCTTGGGCGAGGAGGTGCGCCGCCGCGTGAAAGCGCAGAGCGGCATAGACTTGCGTTGGGAGATACGGCGGATCGGCGTACCCCGTTCGCATGGGGGGGCCGGATGAGCGCGTTCACCCACCACCTCCCCCCTGACCTTCGGGTTAGCGCCCTCGGCTTTTTTGAAAGCGGCACAGATTGCCGCTTGCGACCGTTGGGCGCCTCGCTTACACCGGATTTTGTGGGCGGATATGCTGGCCGTCACACAAAATCTTGCGTTTGTGCAAAAGTTGCCGAAATGTTCGGCCATTACGCCCGCATCCTGGTGTATGCGGGCCGTGGGGGAGTTTGGTGTGATGGGTGAGACGAACGCGAAGCATGTCGCCGTCCTGATGGGTGGCTGGTCTGCCGAGCGCGAGGTGTCGCTCGTCAGCGGAAGCAATATTGCCACGGCGCTGGAAGACAAGGGCTACCGCGTCACCCGTGTGGATGTGAAGCGCGACCTGCCGGCCCTGATCGCCGCCCTGTCCCACCCGCGCCCGGATGCGGTGTTCAACGCCCTGCACGGGCGCGGTGGGGAGGATGGGCTGATCCAGGGTGTGCTGGAATATCTGGGCCTGCCCTATACCCATTCCGGCGTCAAATCCTCCGCCATCGCCATGGACAAGGAAATGACCAAGCGCCTGCTGGCCACCGCCGGGATGCCGGTGGCCGATGGCGTGGTGGCGACCAAGGATCAGGTGCTGGCCGGCCATGTGCTGCCCCCGCCCTATGTGGTGAAGCCGGTGGATGAGGGCTCGTCCGTCGGTGTGCGCATCGTCAAGGCAGGCGACAACTTCACCGTGCTGGCGGAAGATGCCTGGGTCTATGGCGACAAGGTGCTGGTGGAACAGTTCATCCCCGGTCGGGAACTGACGGTCGGCATCATGGGGGATGAGGCGCTGGCCGTTACGGAGATCGTGCCGACGCAGAATTTCTTCGATTACACCGCCAAATATACCGATGGCGGCGCCACCCATATCTGCCCGGCGCAAATCCCGGCAGAGGTGGCGGCAGAGGCCAAGCGCCTGGCGCTGCTGGCCCATCGGGTGCTGGGCTGCGAGCCGGTATCCCGCTCCGATTTCCGCTGGGATGACAGCAAGCCCGGCGTCAGCGGCCTGTGTTTTCTGGAAACCAACACGCAGCCGGGCTTCACGCCCCTGTCGCTGTTGCCGGAACAGGCCGCCGCGCGCGGCATCGCCTATGCCGATCTGTGCGCCTGGATAGTGGAGCGAGCCCGATGCCACGTGTGACGCACCCCGACGCCATCCCGGATAATCCACGGGCCCGCTTCGCCGAAACGGCGCGGCGGGCCACATTGCGTGCAGCGCAGGAGGCCAATCGCCGCCGCGCCATGCCGCGCTGGGCCGGCCCCGCCATGCGCATCGGCCGCACGGCGGCCCCGCTGCTGCTGCTGGCGGCCGTGGGGGGCTGGGCCTGGGCCAGCGGTCAGGCCGCCATGCTGACCTCCCTGGTGACCGACAAGTTCATGCACGCATCAATGGATGCCGGCCTGTCGGTCGGGGAAGTTTTTGTGCAGGGGCGCAAACGCACGGCGAAGACCGACATGCTGGCAGCCTTGGGCGTGCAGCGTGGTAGCCCGATCCTGGCCTTTGATCCCCACACTGCCCGGCTGGCGCTGGAACAGATCCCCTGGGTGGCGGAAGCGCGGGTGGAACGCCGCCTGCCGGACACGATCTTCATCGCCATCAAGGAACGCAAGCCGATGGCGCTGTGGCAGCATGACCGGCAATTGCGGCTGGTGGATGCCGATGGCGTGGTGCTGACGGACGAAGACCTGTCGCGCTGGCCCAACCTGCCCATGCTGGTGGGGGCCGATGCGCCGGCGCGCGGGCCGGAACTGCTACGCCAACTGGCGGCGGAAAAGACCATCGCCGACCGGGTGGAGGCCGCCATCCTGGTGGCTGGCCGGCGTTGGGATCTGAAACTGAAGAATGGCATTGACGTGCGCCTGCCCGAACATGAGGTGCCGGAAGCCCTGCACCAGCTGGCGCTGATCCAGCAGACCAATCAGGTGCTGGACAAGGATGTGGTGTCGATCGACCTGCGGATGCCCGACCGGTTGGCCATCCAGACCTCGGCCATGGCGGCCGACCTGCGGCGCAAGCCGCCGGAAAAGAAGCAGAAGATCTGAGGGGCGGCGGACATGGCATTTCCCGGCGCACTGAATACCCGCAAAGGCCCGCGCAAGGTGACGCGCGGCGGCACCATCGCGGCCCTGGATGTGGGTTCGACGAAGGTGGTGTGCTTCATCGCCAAGGTGGACGATCCCGGCTCCATCCGCGTGGTCGGTATCGGCCATCAGGTCAGCCGGGGCGTACGCTCCGGCGGCATTGTCGATATGGAAGCGGCGGAGACTGCCATCGGTACCACCGTCCATGCGGCGGAGACCATGGCGGGTGAGCAGATCCGCCAGGTGCTGGTCAGCCTGTCCGGCGGCCAGCCGGAAAGCCAGACCCTGACGGTGGAAACCCCGGTGATCGGGCCGGAAATCGCCGATGCAGATGTGCGCCGGGCCCTGGCCCAGGCCCGCCGGCTGGATGTGTCGGCCGATGCCGAACTGATCCACTCCATCCCCGTCGGCTATGCCATTGACGGGTCCAAGGGCATCCGCGATCCGCGCGGCATGGTGGGCGAACGGCTGGGCGTGCGGATGAATGTCGTCACTGCGGCCGCCAGCCCGGTGCGCAACCTGACCACCTGTGTCGGGCGCTGCCATCTGGGGGTGGAGGGGTTTGTGATGAGCCCCTATGCCTCCGGCCTGTCCTGTCTGGTCGAAGATGAGATGGATCTGGGCGTCACCCTGATCGATATGGGCGGCGGCACCACCAGCATCGCCGTGTTCAATGATGGCAAAATGGTCTGGTGCGACAGCATTCCGCTGGGCGGCGTGCATGTCACCAATGATATTGCCCGCGGCCTGACCACCACGGTGGTGGATGCCGAGCGGCTGAAGACCCTGCATGGCAGTGCCGCCGCCGCCGTCTCCGACGAGCGGGAGATGATCGACGTCCCCCAGGTGGGGGAGGAAGAGCGCGGCCAGGGCAACCATGTGCCGAAATCCTATCTGGTCAGCATCATCCAGCCCCGGCTGGAGGAGATTTTCGAGCTGGTGCGTGGCCGGCTGGAAGGCTCTGGCTTTGCCAAGGCCGCCGGCCGCCGCGTGGTGCTGACCGGTGGCGGCAGCCAATTGGCCGGCGTGCGCGAACTGGCCGCCAATGTGCTGGACAAGCAGGTGCGGCTGGGCCGCCCGCTGCGTATCGGCGGGCTGGCCAGCAACCTGTCGGGCCCGGCCTTTGCCTCTGCCGCCGGCCTGCTGGCCTATGCGATGCAACAGACCCATGAGATGCCGGCCCTCAGCCCGCTGGACGAGAAACCGTCCAGCCTGTGGGGCCGGGTGAACCTCTGGCTGCGGGAGAATCTGTAGAGATGGAGCCGCCGCCATGATGGATCACCGACGAAGACCGTCACCCCAGGCCAGCGCCCGCCCACCGGCAGCCCAAGCCTGACCCCCGATTGCCCCCGATGATTGGCCCTGCCCCAGGGCCACCGCCCAAGACCCCCTCCCCCGCCAGAGGAGTTGCCCCAAATGAGCCTGAAACTCGGTATCCCCAGCGTCGAAGTACAGACCAAACCCCGCATCACCGTGTTCGGTGTCGGCGGTGCCGGCGGCAATGCCGTCAACAACATGATCCGTTCCAATCTGGAAGGGGTCGAGTTTGTGGTCGCCAATACCGACGCCCAGGCCCTGCAGGGCAATCTGGCCACCAAGCGGGTTCAGTTGGGCTCCACCATCACCCGTGGCCTGGGGGCCGGTTCGCGCCCCGATGTCGGCCGTGCGGCGGCGGAAGAGCAGCTGGAAGAGATTCTGGGCCATCTGAACGGCACCAACATGTGCTTCATCACCGCCGGCATGGGCGGTGGGACGGGCACGGGCGCTGCCCCCGTCATCGCCCGCGCGGCGCGTGAACAGGGCATTCTGACTGTGGGCGTGGTGACCAAGCCCTTCAATTTCGAAGGGGCGCACCGTATGCGCACGGCCGAATCCGGTATCACGGAACTGGCCCAGTATGTCGACACGCTGCTGATCATCCCCAACCAGAACCTGTTCCGCATCGCCACGGAGAAGACCACCTTCGCCGATGCCTTCAAGCTGGCCGATGATGTGCTGCACGCCGGCGTGCGCGGCGTCACCGATCTGATGGTGATGCCGGGCCTGATCAATCTGGACTTTGCCGATATCCGCACGGTGATGAGCGAGATGGGCAAGGCCATGATGGGCACCGGCGAGGCGGAGGGCGATAACCGCGCCATCGACGCCGCCGAAGCCGCCATCAACAACCCGCTGCTGGATGATATCAGCATGAAGGGTGCCCGTGGCGTGCTGATCAACATCACCGGCGGTCATGACATGACCCTGTTCGAGGTGGATGAGGCGGCCAACCGCATCCGCGACGAGGTGGACCCCGAAGCCAACATCATCTTCGGCTCCACCTTCGATGAACATATGTCCGGCAAGATGCGGGTGTCGGTCGTCGCCACCGGTATCGATAATGCTGGCCAGCAGGTGCGCCCGGTGGCCCAGCCGCAGCCCTTGCCGGCTGCCAATGCCGCTGCCCGGCGCCCCGGCGTGCCCTCGGTGCCGCCCGTCCCGGCCGCGGCCGCCGCAACCGCCAACGGTATTCCGGCCCGTGCGGTCATGCAGCCGGCCGGCATTCCCGGTGCCGCCGCCACGCCGCATTACCCCCATATGACCCCGGCCCCGGTGCCGGGTGCCGTGCCGATGGCGCCGGCCCCGCTGGCGACCCAGCAGACGGCCGCCATGGCAGAGGCCGCCCCCGCTGCTGAACCGGTGGCGGAAGCCGCCGCCCACCATGCCCCGGTGACCCAGGAACTGCGCCCGGTGGATATGCGCCCGCCGGCGCCGGCCCGGCGCGACGATGCCTTCATCCCGCCGCGCCCGGCCGAAGGCGCGCCGCGCAGCAACAACCAGGTGCCGGAACGCTTCACCCCGCCGCCGGTGGAAAAGAAGGCCGGCCTGTTCAGCCGCATGTTCGGTCTGGGTGGTGGCAGCCAGCCGGCCCAGCGCCCGCAGCCGGCCCCCGCGCCGCAGGCCCAGCCGGCACAACAGTTCCAGCCCCAGCAGTCCCGCGCGGCTGCCCAGCCGGCACCGGCCCCGGTGCCGCAAGCGGCCCCGCAGGCCCATCCGGCCGAGGCCGCCCCCCGCGCCAAGGCCCCGCAGAGCGAAGAGGATATGCTGGATATCCCGGCCTTCCTGCGTCGCCAGGCGAACTGAACATCGTTCGCAATCAAGGCTTTATCGCGTTGCATCATGAAGGGCCGGCCCGGCGGGGGCCGGCCCTTCTGTTTTGCCCTTAACCGATCTGGGCAAAATTGTGACGTCAGATCATACTGTTATCCGACAGGTGCGTAACAATCGGTAATAAAGAGTGATTTGTGTCTTGCCGAGACAGGCGTCATGGTGAGGTCGTGAAGGGATGCCAATGCTGCGTTGCAACGCCCTGTGGGAAGGGAACGCGACGCAAACTCCAACCAGGGAAGGGTGGGGGCAAGGCAACGGGATCGCTTCGCATGGGGGCACTGTCTAGATTGATCGGAAAAGGGGACATACCATGTCCTGGCAACAGACTCTGAATTCCACGATCGATTGCATGGGCATCGGCCTTCATTCCGGCCGTCGGGTCCATCTGACTCTGTGCCCGGCCCCGGTCGATACCGGTATCGTTTTCATCCGCACCGATCTGCCGGAAGGTCAGGGGATCATCCCCGCCCGCTGGGATCTGGTGGCGGATACCCGCCTCTGCACCCTGATGCGCAATGAACATGGCGCCACCATCGGCACGGTCGAACATCTGATGGCCGCCCTGCGTGGCTGCGGCATCGACAATGCCTATGTGGAGGTGAGCGCCGCCGAAGTGCCGATCATGGATGGCAGCTCGGCCCCCTTCATCTTCCTGATCGAGTGTGCCGGCACCCGCGTGCAGGAAAAGCCGCGCCGCGTGATCCGCGTGCTGAAGGAAGTCAGCGCCGTCGATGGCGACAAGAAGGTGACCTTGAGCCCGGCCCCGACCTCCAGCTTCCGGGCGGAGATTATCTATGACAATACCGCCCTGATCCGCCGCCAGGAAGGCAGCCTGCGGCTGACTGACCCGGCCAGCTTCAAGGTTGAAGTGTCGGCCGCCCGCACCTTCGGCTTCGCCCATGAGGTGGAACAAATGCGCAAGGCCGGTCTGGGCCTGGGCGGGTCGCTGGATAATGCAGTGGTCATTGATGGCGACCATGTGCTGAATGAAGGCGGCCTGCGCTTCCAGGACGAATTCATCCGTCACAAGATCCTGGACGCGGTGGGTGACCTCTATCTGGCCGGCGGCCAGATCCTGGGCCATTATCACGGCATCCGTGGCGGTCACGGCATGAACAACGCCGTGCTGCGCGCCCTGTTCGCCGATCCGGCCAATTACCGTATCGAAGATGCCCCGGTCTGGCAGGAAGAACTGGCCACGGTTGCCTGATCTCCCGCGCTGTTTCCGCGACACCGCTCTTTTACCTGCATTTTCTGCCCGGCCGGACATCCATGATGTCCGGCCGGTGTCATTTTGGCCGACGGCAATCCAACGGACAGTTCATAAAGTCGTCGCGGAACCCATATAGGATCGGTCACTCTGTTCCAGGCACTCACGCGCTCAGGCCATGATCCAGCATCGCGCCTTTCGTCTTGTCCTCTTGCTGATCGGCCTGGGCTGGTTTCCGGGCCCTTCCGCCATGGCGCAGGCACAGACGGGGCCTTCGGTGCGGCTGGCCAGCCTGGACTGGCCGCCCTTCACCGGCCCGAACCTGCCACATCAGGGGCGTTCCACCGCCATCGTTCAGGCCGCCCTGGCGGGGGCCGGTCTGGCGCTGCAGGTGGAGTTCCTGCCCTGGCAGCGGGCGCTGACCAGCGGCCTGCAAGACCCCGATTTTCATGGTTATTTCCCGGAATATCGCGATGCCACGATGGCACGCCACTGCCTGCTGTCTGACCCCATCGGCAACAGCCCCCTGGGCTTTGCTGAACGGGCGGACGCGCCGTTCGCCTGGACACAGCTGGCCGATCTGGCGAACCGCCGCATCGGCACGGTGCGCGGCTATGTCAATAACCCGGAATTCGATGCCCTGGCCGCTGCCGGCGGGCTGACGGTCGAACCGGCGGTCGATGACGCCACCAACCTGCGCAAGCTGGCGGCGGGCCGGCTGGATCTGGTGGTGATTGACAGCAATGTGCTGTCATATCTGCTGGCCACCGACCCGGACCTGATTCCTCACCGCGCCGCCCTGCGGCTGAATGGCCGGCTGCTGGAGGAAAAAAGCCTGCATGTCTGCTTCCGCAACGATGAAGCAGGCAGCGCCTTGCGGGCCCGCTTCGACGAATCTCTGCGTCATTTGCCGGAAATTCAGGCCGGACAGAATGCCGCGCGCCCTGATCTGCGCTGAAATGCCTTTGTTCCGCCAGGATTTGGCGGCAAAAGCGTGCATGTAATGATAGCGCGTCGTTTGCCGCTTGGCGGGTGCCGTCCCGCGCGTGCTATAAGGCTTCCCGCATTCATGCCCCAGAGCTTGGTTGTCATTGCCGATGCTTCGCACGCCCCGCACCGTCCGCCCGTCCGCCGTCGCCCGTTACCTGGTGCCGGCAGCCTTGCTGCTCCTTACCGCCTGCTCGGGCAAGAAGGAGGAGATCCCCTATGTCGAGCGGCCGGTGGAGCAGATCTACACCGAGGCGTCCAACGCCATCGACAATAAGAACTATACCAAGGCGGCCCTGCTGTTCGACGAGGTTGAGCGCCAGCACCCGTACAGCCAATGGGCGGTGCGGGCCAAGCTGATGTCTGCCTATTCGCACTATGAGGCGATGAAGTATGACGATGCCATCGCCGCCCTGGATGGCTTCATCGCCCTGCATCCGGGCAACCGCAATGCGCCCTATGCCTATTATCTGAAGGCGCTCTGCCAGTATGAGCGCATCACCGACGTGCGCCGCGACCAGAGCACGACGGAAGAGGCGCTGAAGGCCTTGAATGAGGTGGTGCGCCGCTTCCCCACCACGCCCTATGCCCGCGATGCCAAGCTGAAGATCGATCTGACGCGCGACCATCTGGCCGGCAAGGATATGGAGGTCGGGCGCTTCTATCTGAATACCGGCGAATATGTCGCCGCCATCAAGCGCTTCCGCCGGGTGATCGACGAGTATCAGACCACCAGCCATGTGCCCGAAGCCCTGCACCGCATGGTGGAGGCCTATCTGGCCCTGGGCATCCGGGAAGAGGCGCAGGCCAATGCCGCCCTGCTGGGCCATAATTACCCCGGCAGCGTCTGGTATCAGGACACCTATGCCCTGATGAACCGCGCCGCCGCGGGTGAAAAGCCCTCCTTCCTGACCCGCGCCTGGGACTGGATGTTCTGATCTGAGCCACGCCGCTTCATAAACGTCCGGGAATGATCCGATGCTGGTGACGCTCTCGATCCGCGATGTGGTGCTGATCGAACGGCTGACACTGTCGTTCCAGGCCGGTCTCTGCGTGCTGACGGGGGAGACCGGGGCCGGCAAGTCGATCCTGCTGGATTCGCTGGGGCTGGCGCTGGGTGCGCGCGGCGACAGCGGGCTGGTCCGCCATGGCAGCGAGCAGGCCAGCGTGACGGCGGAGTTCGATCTCAGCCGCACGCCGGACCATCCCGCCTTCGCCATCCTGCGCGAACAGGATCTGGAGGTGGAGGATACGCTGGTGATCCGCCGCACCCTGACCGCCGATGGGCGTTCCCGCTGTTTCGTCAATGATCAGCCGGTGGGCGTCACCCTGCTGCGCCGGCTGGGCGAAACACTGGTGGAGGTGCATGGCCAGTTCGATACACATGGCCTGCTGGACCCGCGCACCCACCGCGACCTGCTGGATGATTATGTGCAGCTGGCCGATCGACAGCAGAAGGTGTCGGCCTCCTGGCGGGCCTGGCGGCAGGTGGAACAGGCGCGGTTGACCGCTGCCGACGATGCCGCCCGCGCCCGTGCGGAGGAAGATTACCTGCGCCACGCGGTGGAGGAGCTGGACCAGCTTGACCCGCAGGAGGGGGAAGAGACGGGGCTGGCCGAACAGCGCGTGGTGCTGCAGCACCGGGAAAAGCTGATCGAGGGCATCAATCAGGCTTACGGGGAACTGTCCGGCGAACGCGGGGCCGAACGCGCGCTGGCCAGCGCCCTGCGCACCCTGTCCCGGCTGGCGGAAAAGGCCGGTGGCCGACTGGACCCGGTGATCAGCGCCCTGGATGAGGCCGCCAATGATGTGGGTGAGGCCGCCCGCTCGCTTCAGGCCCTGTCGGCCGACATGGATACCGATGGCGGCAATCTGGACAAGATCGAGGAGCGGCTGTTTGCCTTGCGCGCCGCCGCCCGCAAGCATGGCACCGACGTCGACGGGCTGGTGACCCTGCGGGCGGAAATGGCGCGCAAGCTGTCACTGATTGAGGATCAGGGCGACCTGTTGCAGAAGCTGGCAGCCCAGGCAGAGACCGCCAAGGTCGCCTATCTGGAGGCCGCCAAGGCCCTGTCCGCCGCCCGCACCAAGGCGGCATCCAAGCTGGATCAGGCCGTCGCCGCCGAGCTGAAGCCGCTGAAGCTGGAAAAAGCCCGATTCGTCACCAAGGTGGAACCGCAGGGGGAAGAAGGCTGGGGCCCGCACGGCATCGATGATATCGCCTTCCAGGTCGCCACCAATATGGGCAGCCCGCCGGGGCCGCTGGCCAAGATCGCCTCCGGCGGTGAACTGGCCCGCTTCATGCTGGCGCTGAAGGTGGTGCTGGCCCAGGTGGGCACGGTGCCGACCCTGGTGTTTGACGAGGTGGATACCGGCGTGGGCGGGGCCGTGGCCGATGCCATCGGCGAACGGCTGGCCCGGCTGGGCGACCAGAACCTGCAGGTGCTGGTGGTCACGCACAGCCCGCAGGTGGCCGCCCGTGGCGCCCATCATTGGAATGTGCGCAAGAAGGCCGCCGCCGGTCGCACGGTGACAGAGGTGGTGCCGCTGTCCACGGCGGAGCGGTTGGAAGAACTGGCCCGCATGTTGTCGGGTGCGGAAATCACCGAGGCCGCCCGCGCGGCGGCGAAAAGCCTGCTGGCCGGACGCAACGCCTCCCCTACCCTGCTGTGAACCCGGCGATCCGCGCTGCGGAACCTGCAGCGGGGATGGGAAAGCTGCCCTTGCTGATCGCAATGCGATGCTTGATGCTGACTGAATGGTGGGCCATCCCAGCGGTTCGCACCAAGCAGCAGAGGTTTTCCGTGTGACAAGAAGCAAGTCAAAATCACCGGTCTTCAGGGCACCCTTCCTGAAATCAATCTGGCTGGATGACAGAAAATTTATCGACCGCACGCAGTATCCATTCTCCATTCCGGCCCTTGGCTCCGATAAGTTCCAGATAGAATTCAGCCGGCCTGTCACGATCTTCGCCGGACAAAACGGAACCGGCAAATCCACCATTCTGGAAGCGATTGCCGGCCTGTGCGGCTTTGGCAAATTTGGCGGAAACAAGAACTATAATCTCAGCAAAGAAGAGCAGAATCCCCTTGATGGATACATGCGCGCCTCCTGGTTCCCGAAGGTGACAAAGGGATTCTATGTCCGGGCAGAAGCCTTCTTTGCCTTTATAAATCAAGTTGATCGCTTGGCGCAGGAGGGGGGCGCTGCGATCTATCAATCTTACGGTGGCCGATCGCTTGCGGAGCGGTCGCACGGGGAAGCCTATATCGACGTCTTTCGACATAAAATGAACGGCGGGGGGATATTCATCTTCGACGAACCCGAATCCGCCCTCTCCCCCCTGCGGCAGATGGAGTTTTTGCGCCTAATCAAGGCGAGTGAAACGGTGGGAGACTGCCAATTCATCATGGCCACCCACTCGCCCCTGATCATGGCCTATCCCGGTGCCGCCCTGTTCCATGTCACAGACCAGGGAATCTTGGAGAAACCCTACACCGCCACAGACCATTTCAGAATTCTGCGCGAATTTTACCTGGACCCTGACAGCTTCATGGACGACCTCTTCTCGGAATGACCATGACGCTGTCAGGGTAAGGTTCAGCCAGCCCCCACCTCGGCTCCCACAATTGCCGCAAAATCGGCCAGCACCTGCGCCGCCATGGCACGGAGCTGGCTTTCCACCTGATCGAAGGACAGGCTGGCGGCGGCGTCCGGCAGGGCCACCTTCGCCAGTTGCTGTTTCAACCCGGCCGGGGCCTTGGCCGCATCGAAGGCACCATCGGTGGTCAGGCGCAGGAAGCCCTGCACCCGCCGCCAGGTCTTGTGTGCCTCGATCAGCCGGTTGGCGGTGTCCACCGGCAGGAAGCCGCTGTCCCCCAGCCAGGCCAGCGCCCCGGTGGTGTTGGTATCCAGGATTTCCGGCTTTTCCGGGCCATGCAGCAGCAGCAGATATTGGGCGATGAACTGGATGTCGGTCATGCCGCCACGCACATGCTTCACCGACCAGATATCATCCGTATGATGCTGCTGGTCGATGCGGGCACGCATGGAGACAACGTCCTGGCGCAGCTTTTCCGCATCGCGCCTGCTGGTCAGCACGGCCTTGATTTCCGCCGCCAGCCGCGCCCGCAACGGGGCCGGGCCGGTCACCGGGCGGGCACGGGTCAGCGCCATATGTTCCCAGGTCCAGGCACTTTCCCGCTGATATTTGGCGAACCCGTCGAAGCTGACGGCCAGCGGCCCGGCATTGCCGCTGGGCCGCAGGCGCATATCCACCTCGTAAAGCTGCCCCTCGGCCGTCTGGGCGGTGATGGCATTGACCAGCCGCTGGGTCAGCTTGATAAAATAATCATTGGTTGACAACGGCTTGTCACCATCCGACTGGCTCACCCCGTCCGGCACCTCATAAACCGTGATCAGGTCCAGGTCAGAGCGCAGGGAGAGCGAGCGGGCGCCCAGCCGACCGAGTGCGATGACAGCGAAGCCCGCCCCCGGCACCCGGCCATGGCGGCGGGCGAATTCATCCTCCACGACCTTTTGCAGGCCGACCAGCGCCACCTCCGCCACATCGGTCAGGAAGGCGCCCAGCCGGTCAGCGTCGGAGATATGGCGCAGGATATGCACCCCGGCGCGGAAGCGATGCTCGCTGGTCCAGCGCCGGGCCAGATCCAGATATTCCTCGAAATAGCCGGCCCCGCCCAACAGAGCCTCAAACCCGGCTTCCAGCTCCTCCCGCCCCGGTAGCGGATCGAAGAAGCCGGGCAGCAGCACGGCATCCAGCGCCGCCGGGCGGCGGGCCAGCTGTTCGGCCAACCGGGGGGCGGTGCCCATCACCTCTGCCAGCAAATCCAACAGGTTGGGATTGGCATAGAACAGGCTGAAAAGCTGCACGCCCGCCGGTAGCCGCTCCAGAAATTCGTCGAATTTCAGGAAGGCCTGATCGGGATGGGCGGTGCGGCCGAAGGCGGCCAGCAGGGTCGGCACCAACTCGGTCAACAGTTCGCGCGCCCGCTGGCTGCGGGTGGCGCGGTAGCGGCCGTGATGCCAAGCCCGGATCTGACCGGCAATGGCGGACGGGTTGGCATAGCCCATGGAGCGCAGCGTCTCCATGGTTTCCGGGTCATCCTCCGTTCCGGTGAAGACCAGATTGCCGGGACCGGACAGGGTCGGGCTGTCGGCGAACAAGCCATCATAATGGTCCCCCACCACGCCCAGCGTCTCCAGCAGGGCCTGCCGGAAGGATTGATCATCGGCATAGCCCAGGAAGGCGGCAATGCGGGCCACCCCTTCGTCTGATTTCGGCAGTTCGTGGGTCTGCTGGTCATCCACCATCTGCACCCGGTGTTCCACCGTGCGCAGAAAGCGATAAGCGCGGGACAGGTCGTCGGCGACGGATTGTTCCACCCGCCCCGCCTCCACCAGCGCATAGAGCGCCTGCACCGTGGCGGGCACGCGCAAGGAGCGGTCGCGCCCGCCATAGATCAGTTGCTGGGTCTGGGCGAAGAACTCAATCTCCCGGATGCCGCCGCGTCCGATCTTGATATTATGGCCGTTGACGGTCTTTTCCCGGTGGCCCTTATGGGCACCGATCTGGCGCTTGATGGAATGGATGTCCTGGATGGCGGCGAAATCCAGATTCCGGCGCCAGATGAAATGGCGCAGGATATCCATGAAACCCTCACCCGCCGCCAGATCGCCGGCCACGGGGCGGGCCTTGATCATGGCCGCACGTTCCCAGTTCTGGCCCAGGCTGCTGTAATAGGCCTCTGCCGCGGAGACGCTGACCGCCACCGGCGTGGCGCCGGGATCGGGGCGCAGGCGCAGATCGGTGCGGAAGACATAGCCATCCGCCGTGCGCTCATCCATCAGCCGCACCAGTTCGCGGGTGATGCGCACAAAGGTGCGGGTCATCTCCCCATCCGGCACCTGCACGATGCCATCATCATAAAGCACGATCAGGTCGATATCGGAGCTGTAATTCAGCTCCCGCGCGCCAAACTTGCCCATGGCCAGCACGATGAAGCCGCTGCCCCGTTCCGGCTCCTCCGGGAATGGCAGCACCAGCTTGCCCGAGGCGGCCGCCTGCCGCAGGGCCAGCCGGGTGGCCAGTTGCAACGACGCCTGGGCGAAATCGGACAGGGCGCCGGTGACCTGTTCCAGCGCCCAGGCGCCGGCCATGTCGGCCAGACCGATCAGCAGGGCGGCGCGGCGTTTGGCCACGCGCAGGCCCTTCATCACCCGATCGGTATTATTGTCGGCCCCATACTGGGCCCCCATATCGGTCAGCAGGTCAGCAAAGGCGGTATCGAAGCCTTTTTCCACAATGGCGCGGAAAAAGCCGATCTCTCTTAAAAGGGCGGTGCCAAGGAACGGACTATGTCCGAAAATTGTTTCAAGCACCGTCCGCCCTTCGGGTTGATCCATGAAGGTGCGGGCAAATTCGGCAAGCGCCGTATCAGCGGTGGAGCGGATGGCATCAAGCCAATGTTCCAGGCCAACGGCGGCACGTTGCACATCACCGGGAAGCGGGAGGCTTTCTTGATTGAATATAAGGCGCATACCGGGCTATCCCAGAGGTGGGTCGGGCGCGGGCCACAGTGCGCCGCCTGCCCGACCCAGGTCAAGCCCAGCCGGATAGCGCCCGAGATCCTTCATTGATGTTCCGCCGAAGCGCCCTTATCCTGTTGGAATTACTGGCTGGCCTGTTGGCGGTCGTGGTGCTGGGTGGCGGGTTCCTCGCCTGGCAGCTGACCAAGGGGCCGATCCCCATTGATTTTGCCACCCGCTATCTGGAACAGGCGCTGAATGCGCAGTCGCCCACACGGCTGGATCTGGGGGAAACCATCCTGGCCTGGAACGGGTTCGGCAGCCGGGTCGATCTGCGCCTGCGCGGTGTCACCGCCTATGGCAGCAGCGGGGCCGTCATCGCCGCTGTGCCCGAGGTGCGGCTGGGCCTGTCGGTGCCGGCATTGCTGCGCGGCACCGTCGCCCCCACCCGGATCGAACTGGTGGAGCCACGGCTCTATGCCGAGCGGACGGCGGACGGCGAGTTCCGCCTGGATATCCGCAGCAGTGATGAGGAACTGGACCCCGATGCCGGTGCGCGCATCGCGCGCGAATTGCTGGCGGCCCTGCGGGAACCGCCCGACCCGCTGAAACAGACCGGCGCCCTGCGCGACCTGCGGGTGACGCGGGCCCGGCTGGTGGTCAACAATCTGGCGACCGGCACGGTCTGGCAGGTGCCCCGGCTGGACCTGCGCCTGCGCCGCGGCAACAGCGGTGTCTTCGGTACAGCCGCCGCCGATATCGATATGGGCGGCAAGATCAACCAGATCGCCGCTGAAATCGATTATCGCCTGTCCGATGGCGGCATGAATGTGCGCACCGCCCTGGCCGATCTGCGCCCCGCCGATTTTGCCCAGCTGGCCCCGGTGCTGGAACCGCTGCGCGCGCTGGAGGTGACGCTGGACGGTTCCATCACCATGGAGGTGGATGAGAACCTGAACCCCAAAGCCATGGTGATGGGCCTGACCGGCAAACAGGGAAGGCTGGTGCTGCCCGATCAGCTGCCGGAGCCGCTCTCCTTTGACAGCGTCTCCCTGCATGGCCGGCTGGAAGATGCCGGCCGCCGCCTGATCCTGGATCGGTTCAACCTGGACCTGACCGGCCCGGCAGAGCTGACCGTCACCGGCACGGCGCATCAAAAGGGGGACCAGATTCATCTGGCGCTGAAGGAGGAGTTGACGGGCCTGCCCATGGCCGACCTGAAGCGTTACTGGCCCCTGGGCGTGCAGGAAAGCACGCGCGACTGGATGGTCGGCAATCTGGCCGATGGCACCTTCAACAGCACCATTTTCACCCTGGAAGGCACGTCACCAGCCAAGAAACCGCTGGATATCAAACCGACCAAGCTGGAAGGGCGTATCGCCATGTCCGGCTTCACCGTGCATTACCGCCGCCCCCTGCCGCCGGTGAAAGAGTTGGCGGCGGAGGCGACGTTTGACGGTGCCACCTTCGCCATCGATATCAAGTCTGGCAAGCTGCTGGACATGCAGGCCGGTCCCGGCCTGGTGCGGATTACCGATCTGGATAAGGAAACCATTCAGAAGATTGATATCAAAGTGGCGCTGGCCGGTCCGGTCTCCTCCGCCCTGACGGTGCTGGATGCCGAACCGCTGCATTATGCCGGCAAGGTGGGGCTGGTGCCGGGCAGCGTTAGCGGGCAGGCCAAGGTGGACATGCATTTCGCCTTCCCGCTGATCGCCAAGCTGACCATGGACAAGGTGGAACTGGATGGCACCGCGAAGCTGGCCGATGTCGCCGTGCCCAACATTGTCGCCAATATCAGCGCCAGCCAGGGCCAGCTTGATCTGACCGTCGATTCCCACAAGCTGGATGTCACCGGCAAGACGCTGCTGAACGGCGTGCCGGCCGATATCGCCTGGACGGAGAATTTCGACGATACCGCCCCGTTCGGCACCCGGGTTCAGGTGCTGGCCCGCCCGGATGATGCCCAGCGCGCCGCCTTCAAGTTGGATTTCCCCGATTGGCTGAATGGCCCCGCCGGGGTGGACATGACCTATACCCGCCGGGGCAGCGGGCCGGCGCGGGTGGAAACCATCGATACGGCCCTGGACCTGACCCCCAGCATCTTCCGCATCGATGTGCTGGGCTGGCGGAAGGAGGCTGGCAAGCCCGGCCGGGGCACGGCCAATATCCGCTTCATCGATGGCAAGCCGCTGGTGATCAGCGGCTTCACGGTGGAGACGGAGGAATTGCACGCCAGCGGCAGCGCCCGGCTGCGGGATGATGATTTCGGCATGGATCATCTGCTGCTGGAAAGCTTCAAGTTGGGCGAAAGTGATGCCCGCATCGATCTGCGCAGCACCGACCGGCAGGGCGGCATGGCCATTGATGTGCGCGGCCCTGCCTTTGATGTCCGCCCCTTCCGGGGCAAGAAGAAAACGGGGGAGGCCGACGCCCATCCGGCGGAACCGACAGAGCCAGCCGAGCCGGCCAAGCCACCCGCCATGGCCATCAGCTTTGACCTGGGCCGCGCCATCATGGGCGATGAAGGCCGGGTGATCCGCAATGCGCGCGGCCGCATGGAACGCGACACCGACATCTGGTTCCGCACCGATCTGGATGCGGAAGTGGGGGAAAAGGGCAGGCTTTCCGTGCGTTATGGCCCGGATGCGGCCGATCCGCGTATCCTGACCCTGGAAATGGCCACCGATGATGCCGGGGCCACCCTGCGCAATCTGGATGTGATCAGCCAGTTGAAGGGTGGCAGCCTGACCATCAATGGCCGCAGCGCTGCCGACGATCCGGCCAAGGCGGTGAATGGGGAAGCCGACCTGCGCGACTATCAGGTGCAGGATGCGCCGGTGCTTGCGCGGCTGCTCTCCGCCGCGTCCCCGCGCGGCTTCGCCAATTTCATGTCCGGCCAGCCCATCGCCTTTTCCCGGCTGCATGGTCAGTATCAATGGAATAGCAGCGGCATTTCCCTGCGCGAGATGCGTACCTCGGGTTCGCAGGTTGGGCTGACGCTGGAAGGCAATATCGACCTGAAAAAGGGCCACGCCCAGCTGCAGGGCACGATCGTGCCCTTCTCCACCGTCAACAAGCTGCTGGGGGCGATCCCGCTGCTGGGCGATCTGCTGGTGGGTGGCGAAGGCCAGGGCCTGTTTGCTGCCACCTATACGGTGAAGGGGCCGCTGGATAATCTGCAGACGGGCGTAAACCCGCTGGCCGTGCTGGCGCCCGGCTTCCTGCGCAACCTGTTCTTCCTGCCGCCGCCTGCCGGTGAGGCACCGCCGAAGGAGGAAAAGGCGCCAAAGGTGTCGAAGCCGGTCAAAGAGAAGAAAGGGGAGATTACCCCAGCACCAATCCCGGCCGCGACAGAAGCGGCGGCAGGCGAAGCCGCCCCACCGCCGCCAGCATCACCGCCGGGGCCGTAGGCTCAACCGATCAGTTGACCACGCTGACCGCGCGGCGGTTCTGGTCCCACACGGCTTGGCCGCTGCCAGCCACGGCCGGGCGTTCCTTGCCGAAGCTGACCGTCTGCAGGCGGTTGGCATCGATGCCGCTGGCGATCAGGTAACGGCGCACCGAATCGGCGCGGCGCTGGCCCAGCGCCAGATTATATTCGCGCGTGCCGCGCTCGTCAGCATGGCCTTCAATGGTCAGGCTGATATTGGGGTTGCTGCGCAGAAAGGCGGCCTGCTTGTCCAGCGTGGCCGTGGCCTCCGCCGATACTTCATACTGGTCCACCGTGAAGAAGACCCGGTCGCCGATGCTGGCCAGCTGCTGCTGCGGGGAAAGGTTGCTGTTCAGCGTGCTGCTGTCCACCGGGGTGGCGCCATAGCCCTGCCCCTGTCCGGCGGTTCCGGCGGCGGCTGCATCATAGGCGCCGCTGCCATTGCGCGTGGCACCGGCCTTGTCATCCCGCACGCCGGCACAGGCGGCCAGCAGCATCATCGGGGCCAGCAACAGAAGGTGGGAAGGCTTCATGGTGGTCTCTCGCATCCTTATTGGCTTTCGCGGGCGGGCGGCCCGGCACCCATCCAGGCACACCCAGCGCCCAGAACAGCCCATGATTGCGTCTGGAGTAAGACGAAAGACGGGCAAGGAAGGGGCCGACCGCAGCCGCGCGGGTCCGCGCGGCCGGATCGTTAACACAACAGCCGTGCCGCCGGACCAAATGTTCAGGCGTGGCCGATATCGGTGGAGAGCATGGACAGGTCGATGCCCAGCCGGGCCAGCGTGCGCTCCCATTTATGATCCAGGTCGGGATCAAACAGCAGGGCGGCATCGGCCGGCACGTTCAGCCAGCCATTGGCCTGCATCTCCTGATCCAGCTGGCCCGGCCCCCAGCCGGCATAGCCCAGGGCCAGGAAACCTTTCTTCGGCCCCGCCCCTTCCGCCACGGCGCGCAAAATATCCACCGTGGCGGTCAGCACCACCTCTTCCGTCACGGCCATGCTGCCTTCGCGCAGGTAATCGGCGCTGTGCAGAACAAAGCCGCGGCCGGTTTCCACCGGGCCGCCATAATGGACGCGCAGGCTGCCGCGGGGCTTCTCCACCTCCACATGCAGCTGTTCCAGCAGGTCGGGGAAGGCCACGCCCTGGAACAGGCGGTTGACCACCAGCCCCATGGCCCCTTCCCCGCTATGGGCGCAGATATAGATGACGGTGCGGGCGAATCGCTCGTCCGGCATCTGGGGCATGGCAACCAGGAACTGCCCGGCCAACGTGTCACCAGACGGGTTAACCGGCTTGTCCGGCCGGTCAGCGGCTTGTTTGATGGGCTGCTTCATGGGCATCGGCTCAACAGGATAATGGGGGAATGATATCAGTCTCCATGCAAAGAATGTGGGTTAATTTCCCGGCTGATCCATCCCCACCTTGCCGTCGGGCGGTCCACAGCCTAGAACCTATGCATCATCCACCCACACGCACCCCATGGGGAGAACCAAGCGATGACCCTTAAGGTTGGCGACCGCGTTCCGTCGGTCACCCTGAAGCATCTGACTGAATCGGGTATGCAGGAGATCAGCACGGACGATCTGTTCAAGGGCAAGAAGGTGGTGCTGTTCTCGGTGCCGGGTGCCTTCACCCCCACCTGCTCCGCCAAGCATCTGCCCGGCTTTGTCGACAATGCCGAGGCGCTGAAGGCCAAGGGCGTTGAAGAAATCGTCTGCCTGGCCGTGAACGACCCGTTCGTCATGCAGGCCTGGGGCAAGGCCAACAACACCGCCGGCAAGGTCACCATGCTGCCCGACGGCAATGGCACCCTGACCAAGGCCCTGGGCCTGGAAATGGATGGCACCGCTTATAATCTGGGCCATCGCGGCCAGCGCTTCGCCCTGGTGGCCGACGATGGCGTGGTGACCCGCCTGGAAGTGGAAAAGCCGGGCGCGTTCGAAGTGTCCAGCGCTGACTACATCCTGAAGCAGCTGTAATCAGCAGCAGGACAGGCGCCGGCTGCGGCCGGCGCCTGTTTGCTTCATTCCCCGTCCCAGGGTTCATCCTGCGCCACAATCCCCAGCGAACCGTCGAACAGGGCCGGCATGGCCACCAGATCGGTGACGCCGGGATCGACGCCCAATTGCTTCATCAGCGTGGTCGCCTGACCGCGATGGTGGGTGCCATGGTTCAGCATATGGGTGACCAGCACCCAGGCCGGCATGATCCGCTGACGACGCGCCAGCGTGCTGCCATAACGCAGCGGTGCTGCCAGCCATTCCACCGTCAGCTGATTTTCCGCCCAGTGCAGCATATGTGCATCGGCCGCGGCACGCTGTGCCGCCAGATCATCCCAGGCCGGGCAGATCAGCCCGTCGGGGCTGGGCTGCAGCACAGGGCTGCCGATGAAACGCTGCATCCAGATCAGATCGCCCCATAGCAGGTGATCCAGCGTGCCATGCAGCGATTTGAAAAAAGCCCCCATGTCGCGGCGGCGATCGCTGTCGGGGACGGCGGCACTGGCCTCCAGCAGGCGGCGGTTCATCCAGCTTCCATAAACCACCATGGTCCGCACATAATCGATATCGATCATTTCCCTGCCCTTTTTTGACGCTGCTGGTGGGCTAGTTGATAGCCGTCCCACCGTCAACCCATCGGAGAAAACTGATATGACCCTTTCCATCGGTGCAACGGCGCCGGATTTCACCCTGCCGACGGATGGCAATGGCAGCGTCACCCTGTCGGCGCTGCGCGGCCGCAATGTGGTGATCTATTTCTATCCCAAGGATGATACGTCCGGCTGCACGGCGGAAGCCTGCGGCTTCGGGGAGAGTCTGCCGCATTTCGAAACGGTGGATGCCACCATCATCGGCATTTCCAAGGACAGCGTGGCCAGCCATGACAAGTTCAAGGCCAAGTACAAGCTGCCCTTCATCCTGGCATCCGATGCCGAGAGCGACGTGACGGAGCAGTTCGGCGCCTGGGTGGAAAAGAACATGTATGGCAAGAAATATATGGGCATCGAACGCTGCACCTTCCTGATCGACAAGGAAGGCGTGGTCCGGCAAATCTGGCGCAAGGTGAAAGTGCCCGGCCATGTGGAGGCTGTATTGAAGGCCGTCCAGGCCCTGTGAGGCGGGGCCGGGGCATCCCGTCGGGGTGCCACCGGCTTTTGCCCTCAGCCGCCGAAGCCCCAGATTTCGGCGGCCAGCGCCTCCACCTCCTCCCGCCCGCGCGAACGCGGTTCGGTTTCCGACAGGGTCAACCCTTCCATCAGGGCGGCGGCGAAACCGATGCGATTGCCCAGATGCGATGCCGCCAGGGGCACGCCCAGTTCCGCCGCCTTTTCCGCCACCGCATCCACCAGCCGGCCACGCGCCGGCACCCGGTTCAGCACGATCAACGCCGGGCGTTTTTCCGCCTTGGCCAATTCAAGGGTCGGGCGGGTGGCCCACAAATCCATCGGGCTGGGCTGCACCGGCACCACCACCAGATCGGCGGCGCGCACGGCGATTCGCGCTTCGGTTTCCGCGTGCGGTGGGCTGTCAATCACCACCACCTCATGCGCCTGCACCAGCTTTTCCACCTCCCGCTGGGTACGCCAGCCGGAAAGCTGGGCATGGGTCAGGCCGGTGCGCCCCTCGCCTAAGGCCGCCACGCGCTGCTGATACCAGGCGGAAAGGCTGCCCTGCGGGTCAATATCCACCAGGGCGACGCTGCGCCCGGCCAGCACCCAGGCATGGGCCAGATGGATGGCCAGCGTCGTCTTGCCCGCCCCGCCCTTCTGCTGTGCGATTGTAAAGACGCGGCCCGCCATGGCAGGTTTCCCCCTGGTTTGTGTTTTGCCTTATCTGGCCTTTGAGTGTGCCGGGAAGGCGGTAGTGCTTCAAGTGTTGCGCCGCACAAAAGGAGAGAGCGCCATGAGCCATTGGCCCGACCATCTGCCCATCACCCGCCTGCGCGTCGCCCGGCCGACGGACCAGATTGAGACCGTCACCCATTGGTACCGCGATGTCATCGGCCTGCCGGTGATCGGTGGCTGGCGCGATGAAGGCGGCAATCATGGCGGCTATGACGGGGTGCTGTTCGGCCTGCCCGATGCCGACATGCAGCTGGAATTCACCCAACACCGTGATGGCAGCCCCTGCCCCGCCCCCAGCCGGGATAATCTGCTGGTGCTGTATGTGGATGACCGGGCGGCGCTGAACGCTGTCAGCGCCGCCATCCAGGCGCGGGGCGGGGTGCCGGTGGCACCGGAAAATGCCTATTGGCTGGATCGGGCCGTCTGTTTCGAAGACCCGGACGGTTGGGGTGTTGTCTTCTCCCTGAAGCCTGGCGCCAGCTAGAGCGGATCGCGGAAAAGCGGAATCGCTTTGGAGCGTGAATCCGCTCGCTGAACAAGGACTTAGAGCCGGGTGCGTTTCCGTTTAAACGCACCCGGCTCTAACCCTCACTCCGCCGACAGACCCGCCAGCCGGGCGCGGGTCAGTTCCGGGCTGACCCGTTCGGACGCCATCAACCAGCGGATCAGCGGGGTGGCCATGAAGGTGCTGACAATGGCCATCACCACCAACATGCTGAACATCGGCTTGGGCAGCACGCCCATATCATAACCAATATTCAGCACGATCAGTTCCATCAGGGCGCGGGTATTCATGGCCACCCCAACGGTGGCCGCCTGCCGGTGCCCTTCGCCAAGCGCCCGGCAGGCCAGATAGGCACCGCCGAACTTGCCAGCAAAGGCCACCAGACAGACCAGCGCGCACAGGCCCCAGCCAGACGCGGACAGCGACCCGACATCGGTGCGCAGCCCCGTATAGGCAAAGAACAGCGGAAGCAGCAGCACCTGCACCAACCCACCGACGCGCATTTTCCATTGCGCGACAAAGGCCCGGTCATTCTGCAAGCAATGGCCGACAATGAAACCGCCGATGATGGCGAAGATGCCCAGATTGCTGGTGATGATGGCGGCACCCAGCAGCACCAGCAGCAAGCCGGCGATGGTGGTTGTGTCCAGCGTGCCCCCCTCCTTCGCCATCCTTCCGGCCACCCAGCGGGACAGGAAGGGGCGCACCAGGGCCAGCATCACCGCCACGAACAGGGCCACCCCGGCAATACGGGCCAGGAACATCACCATATCGAAATTGGCGGCGACGATGGCGGCCACCAGCCCGAGCAGCATCCAGCCGCAAATATCATCGATCGCCGCCGAGCCGATGACCAGCGACGCCGTGCGCGTATGCGACAGGCCCAGTTCCATGAAAATCCGGCCCAGAATGGGGATGGCCGTGATTGACATGGCGATGGCGAAGAACAGGCGGAAGGCCAGCAGCCCCTGATCCGGGTCCATGCCCAGTTCGCGCCAGAAGAAGGGGGCGGTGGCATAGCCCAGGGCAAAGGGGATGATGATCCCGGTCAGGCTGATCAGCGCCACGGCCCGCCCGTCACGCCCCCGCCCTGGTGTCACCTGGAATTCCATGCCGATCTGGAACATCAGCAGGATCAGCCCCAATTGCGCCAGCCCAACGAAGATGGGCCGGGTTTCCGGCACGAACAGCGCGTGGGAGAGATCGGGGAACAAGGCCCCGATCAGCGATGGCCCCAGCAACAGCCCGGCGAGGATTTCGCCCGCCACCGCCGTCTGCCCCAGGAACCGCGTGCTGATCCAGGAGACGATGCGGCTGAAGGCCAGGATCACCACCAGCTGGTAAAGCAGCATCAGCGTCAGATGTTCTGCCGATGAACCCACGGCGGAACCGGCCATGGCAGCCGTATTGCTCATGCGTTTTCTCCCCCCACGGAAGTATGTTTTGTCATGCTATAGCGGATCGCGGAACGCCCCGCCAGTGCTGCCCCCGGCTGGGGCGGGGTTTGCAGGGAAAGCCGGTGTCGTCGCACCCGCCGGGGGCTATGCTGGGGGCCATTCTGTTCCCGCCACGCCCGGTAGCTTCGCCTGTGCCCCACGATCATTGCTGCGACGATCCCAGCCATCACCACAAGTCACCCGCCCCCCCGCCGCACCCTGACCGGCCGGCGGTGATGACGCCGGGTACGCCGGCCTATGCCAGGGGTGCGGCGATTCTGGCGGCGGGCGGGCTGGTGGCCTTCCCCACCGAAACCGTCTATGGGCTGGGCGGCAATGCCGGTGATGATGCGGCCGTGGCCGCCATCTTCGCCGCCAAGGGCCGCCCCAGCTTCAACCCGCTGATCGTGCATGTGCTGGATGAGGCGGCGGCCGAACCGCTGGTGCATCTGGATGATCGCGCCCGCCAGTTGATCGAGCTTTACTGGCCCGGCCCCCTGACCCTGGTGCTGCCGCGCCGGGCCGATGCGCCGCTGTCGCTGCTGGTCAGTGCCGGGATGGACAGTGTGGCCGTGCGCAGCCCCGCCCATCCCGTGGCCCGCGCCCTGCTGGCGGCATCCGGCTTACCGGTGGCGGCCCCGTCCGCCAACCGGTCCGGCCATGTCTCCCCCACCACGCCGCTGCATGTGGCCGAAGAATTTCCCGATGGCGGTGGCGCCCGGCTGCAACTGATTCTGGCCGGCGGCAAGGCGGAAATCGGCCTGGAATCCACGGTGCTGGACCTGACCGGCCCCACCGCCCGCCTGCTGCGCCCCGGTTCGGTGACGCGGGAGGAGTTGGAGGCCGTACTGGGCCGGGTGGAACTGGCGGGTGAAGCGGACGGCATCAAGGCCCCCGGCATGATGACCAGCCATTACGCCCCCGGCCTGCCGGTGCGGCTGGATGTCGACAGCGTGGGCGAGACGGAGGCGCTGCTGGCCTTTGGGCCGGATCAGTTCCTGCGCGGCGGGGCCACACGGCTGAACCTGTCTCAGCGTGGCGACATGGCGGAGGCGGCGGCCAACCTGTTCGCCATGCTGCGCGCGTTGGACCGGCCCGGCCTGTCCGGCATCGCCGTGATGCCGGTGCCGGAAAAAGGGTTGGGCGTGGCCATCAATGACCGGCTGCGCCGGGCCGCCGCCCCGCGTGGCTGATCAGGCCAGGATGTCGGCGCTGGGGCGCACCCGCGCCATGTTCGGGCCGACATCGAACCAGTCCAGAATCCGGTTATGGTGGTCGATGATCTGTTCGAAACGCAGTGCGCCGATATCGCAGGTCATGTGTCCATCTTCCAGCAGCGTGACGTCAAAGCCATGCGCCACGGCACTGCGCACGCTGGTATCGATGCAATAGGGCGTCATACAGCCACCAATGATCAGGTGGCCGATGCCACGCTCCCGCAGCGACGCCGCCAGCCCGGTGCCGAGAAAGGCATCGCAGGCGGATTTATTGAAAACGGGCTCCCCCGCCGCCGGCCCCAGTTCCGCCCTTATCCGCCAGCCCTCGCTGCCCTTTTCCAGCCGGTGCCCCGGCTCCCCATCATGCTGCACATGGATCACCGGCACGCCCTGGGCGCGGGCGCGGTCGGCCAGGGTGGCCAGCCGCTGCACCATGGCGTCCAGGGCCACCAGTGTCTCCACCCCGCGCGGGTCGCTGCCCAGCAGGATATTATTCTGCACATCAATGATAATCAGGGCTGTCGCATTGCTGGACATGGCGTTTCCTTATGTGCTGCCGGCCCGCATCATGGCCCGGATTGCCCCGGTGAGGGCGGGACTTTCGGCGGCAGCACCCATGCCCAGGCGGGTATTTACCCCCCGTCCCCCCTCCATTAGCCTGCGTCGGTTGAACCGATGAACCGGGAAACTGCCCCCATGTCCCCTGCCGACCTGCTTGCCCGCATCGCGGACCTGATCGGTCCTTCGCATGTGTTGACGGAGGCGGCGGATATGGCCCCCTTTGCCGTTGAGCAGCGACGTCGGCAAGCCTCCCACCCCGCCGCCGTGCTGCGCCCCGCAGATACGGCCCAGGTGGCCGCCATCGCCGCCCTGGCATCGGCTGCGGGCGTGCCGCTGATCCCCCAGGGCGGCAATACCGGCGTGGTCGGCGGCACCGTGGCGGCGGCGGACAGGGGGGCCTTTCTGCTCAATCTCGGCCGGTTGAACCGCATCCGTGACCTGGACGCGGCGGATTATACGGTGACGGCAGAAGCCGGCTGTATCCTGGCCGATCTCCAGCAGGCAGCCCAGGCGGCAGACCGTTATTTCCCGCTTTCCCTGGGCTCTGAAGGCACCTGCCAACTGGGTGGCAATCTTTCCAGCAATGCCGGCGGCATCCTTACCCTGCGCTATGGCAATGCCCGCGATCTGGTTTTGGGGCTGGAGGTGGTGTTGCCTGACGGGCAGGTCTGGAACGGGCTGCGGCGTCTGCGCAAAGACAATACCGGCTATGACCTGAAACACCTGTTTTTAGGGGCAGAGGGCACGCTGGGCATCATCACCGCCGCGACGCTGAAACTGTTCCCCCGGCCCCGGCAGGTGGAAACCGCCTTGATTGGCGTGGCTTCCCCCGCCGCTGCCGTCGCCTTGCTGGCGCAGGCGCGGGCCGGCACGGGCGATCTGTTATCAGCGTTCGAACTGATGCCGCGTTTCGCGATAGATGGTGCCCGTGACCTGCTGGGCCGCGACCATGACCCGCTGGCCAGCCCCCACCCCTGGTATGTGCTGCTGGAAGTCGCCAGCGGCATTGCAGGGCCGCTGGTGCGGCAGATGGTGGAAAGCACACTCAGCGATGCGGTGGAAAGCGGGCTGGCCCAGAATGCCGTGCTGGCCGAAAGCGGGGAACAACGCCGCCGGCTCTGGCAAATCCGCGAAGGCTTGCCGGAGATCGGTCGGGCCATTGACGGCACCGTGCATACTGATGTTTCCGTGCCGATCAGCCGCATCCCGGATTTCCTGGACCGGGTGATTCTGGCGCTGGCGGATTTCATGCCGGGCCTGCGCCCCTACCCGTTCGGCCATGTCGGCGATGGCAATATCCATTGCAACGTCGCAAGGCCGGAGGCGATGGACAAAGCCAGTTTCCTGGCCCATGCCCCCGCCATCACCGCCATCATCCATGCCGAGGTGACGCGCCAGGGCGGCAGCATCAGCGCTGAACATGGCATCGGCAATCTGAAGGTGGCGGAAATGGCCCGGCTGAAAGACCCGGTGGAGCTGGCCCTGATGCAGCAGATGAAGGCTCTGCTGGACCCAGCCGGGATCATGAATCCGGGGAAGCTTCTATCCCTGTAACCAGATGGTCGCCTGCTTGCGCCCCTGCGCTTTCAGGGCCGCCAGATATTCCTGATCCACCCGTAGACCATCCAACTCCTCCACCGCCTCTGAATCGGGATCGATGGCCAGCAGGTGCAGGCTCTCCGGCCGGTCGCGATGGGCCAGCTTTTCCCGCACCAGGGCGATTTCCGCCTCCAGCGGGCGGGAGAAGGTGATCTCGTTCAGCCGCTCGCGGATGGCATCGGCCGTCTTCGGCGTTTGAGAAGCGCGGTTGGGCATGGCCTGCACCACCAGGATTCGCCCCACGGCCGGCCCTTCCAGCAAGGCCGCCACCGGTGGGTTCAGCGTATAGCCACCATCCCAATAGGCCTCGCCCTCAATCTCCACCGCCTGGTGAATGGCCGGCAGGGTGGTGGAGGCCAGCAGAGCCTCCAGGCTGATATCGCCATTGGTGAAGACGCGCGGGCTGCCATCCCGCACGCGGGTGGCGGAAATATAGAGACGCGGTGCGGTTTTCTGCTTCAGCGCCTGGAAATCCAGCACCTCGGCCAGAATGTCGCGCAACGGATTGATGCCCAACGGATTCAACGCATAGGGGGAGAAAAAGCGCGTGGCCATCTGCAACGCCGCCGCATTGACCGCCCGCACCACGCCGCTGGCCGGCCAACTGGGGCAGAAGCCCAGGGAGCCGGCCCCGCATTCCCCCACCTTCTGCCACACCAGATCCAATGTGGCCCGCGCCCCGGCCGGCCCATCGGCAGCCCAGCCACAGGCGAAGGCCGCCGCATTTACCGCCCCGGCACTGGCACCGGACAGGCGCACCGGGCTGAAACCCGGCTCTTCCAGCAGCCGATCCAGCACGCCCCAGGTAAAAGCCCCCAGGGAGCCGCCGCCTTGCAGCGCCAACGCCATCCCGTCGGGGCGATTCGGGCGCACGGGAGCGGGTGGTGGTGGCGGGGGCGCCACCGGCGATGCCGGGGGCGCCTTGCGGCGGAACCCGCCGATCAGCTTTTTCAACACCATGATGCTCGCCCGATTGCTGCGCTGCACAATAACTTGGGCAGTCAACGGGCGTTACGCAAGCGTCAAGGGGCGGGGCAGCCATGCCCCACCCAAACACCGATGATCAGGCCGCCAGCTTGGCGCCACCTTCGGCCTTCTTGCGCATCCGGCTATAGGCGAATTTTGACGCGATGCTGTGCAGCCAGCCCTGCGGCTTCAGGCCCGATGCCTTGAACACCATGGCCACCATACGGTCCAGATGCTGTGGCTTGTAATAGGAGTAAGCCAGCTTGGTATATTCGCTGTAATTCTCGCTGCGCTGGTAAGGCCGCGTCCAATAGTTGGCCGCATAATAGGCATAGGCCAGCTCGTCATCCTCTGTCTCGTTGATGCGGGACAGGCTGACCATCAGCCGCTGAAACCGGTTCAGCTTCTCGCTTTCCAGATAGCGTTTCAGGTGATCATAGAACAGCTTGTAATGGCGCAGTTCATCGGCCGCGATATGGCGGCAAATCTGCTTGAACACCGGCTCTTCGGTATCGTCACCCAGGGCCGTGTAATAGCTGGAGGTGCCAGTCTCCACGATGCAGCGGCTGACCAGCTCGCCCGCCCGGCTGCCCCTACGGGAGGCATCAACCGAGGTCTCCACCTGATAGCCTTCGCGGAAGCGCGTCACCGCCGCCTGGAAATCCCAGCTGGGATCGACGCGCTGCGCCCAGGCACCCAGTGCCTCTCCATGCTGAACCTCTTCCACCGCCCAATCACGGGCGACCTGGCAAAATTCCGGGTCGTCGCGGAAGACATTGCACAGATAGTCGGCATAGATATGGCCGTTATATTCGACCAGCGCTGCGGCCTTCGCCAGCTTCACCTTGTCAGGGTCGACCTTCGACGGGTCGAACTTGTCCCAGGGGAGACCCTCGATGGTCCAGTGCGTATAAGCCATGGTAACGGCCAGCTTTCCTGATGCGAAACGAATCCAGGCCAACAGATTGGCAAGAGATCGACAAAAAGCAACGGGGGCGCCAAGCGCCCCCGTGATAATCAATCGCAAAAACCCGTGGCGTGACAGATTTGTTACGCCTGTCGGCCGAAGCCGACATTGATCGGGATCAATGCACGCTCTGACCGAAGAGTTCCAGCTTGGCCTGGGCGATCGCCAGTTTGGCTTCCACCGCATGGCGTTCGCCGTCGCTCTTGGCGTCTTCCAGATCTTCAGACAGATCAGCGATCTGCTTTTCCAGCCCACCCTTGTCCTGGCGGCGCAGAGCCTCCAGATCGGTGGCTTCCTCGGCCAGCACGGTCACGCGATCTGCGGTGATTTCACAGAAGCCACCGGCCACGAAGATACGCTGGGTAACGGTCACCATGTCGTTACCATAGATGTCGATGACACCCGGCTTGACGGTGACGATCATCGGCGCATGGCCCGGCAGCACGCCCAGGGCGCCTTCGGCACCCGGCACCACCACCATGGTCACCGGCTGCGACACCAGCAGCTTTTCCGGCGACACCAGCTCGAATTCAACCTTGTCGGCCATGGCTCACACCTTGGGTAAAACCGTAAGAAGGGGCGAGCCCCTCCCTAGATGGTCGCCTTCCCCACCCGATGGGCGGAGAAGGCTTCCTTATAATGATGACGAGGCTCAGGCGGCCTCGGCAGCCATCTTGCGGGCCTTCTCGACGGCACCTTCGATGGTGCCGACCATGTAGAAGGCCGCTTCCGGCAGGTGGTCATAGTCGCCGTTGACGATGCCCTTGAAGCCCTTAACCGTGTCTTCGATGGACACCAGCACGCCGGGCGTACCGGTGAACACTTCGGCCACGTGGAACGGCTGGGAGAGGAAGCGCTGGATCTTGCGGGCGCGGGCCACGACCAGCTTATCTTCTTCCGACAGTTCATCCATGCCCAGAATGGCGATGATGTCCTGCAGGGCCTTGTACTGCTGCAACACCTGCTGGACCTTACGGGCCACGCTGTAATGCTCTTCACCGACAATGCGCGGGTCCAGCGCACGCGACGTGCTGTCCAGCGGGTCCACGGCCGGGAAGATCGCCATTTCGGCGATCGAACGGCTCAGCACCGTGGTGGCGTCCAGGTGGGCGAAGGAGGTGGCGGGCGCCGGGTCGGTCAAGTCGTCGGCGGGCACGTACACGGCCTGCACAGAGGTGATCGACCCCTTCTTGGTGGAGGTGATACGCTCCTGCAGGGCGCCCATGTCGGTGGCCAGCGTCGGCTGGTAACCCACGGCGGACGGGATACGGCCCAGAAGTGCGGACACTTCGGCGCCGGCCTGGGTGAAGCGGAAAATGTTGTCCACGAAGAACAGCACGTCCTGGCCTTCCTGATCGCGGAAATATTCCGCGACGGACAGACCGGTCAGCGCCACGCGGGCACGGGCACCGGGCGGCTCGTTCATCTGGCCATAGACCAGCGCCACCTTGGAGCCGAGCGTGTCGTTCTCGTTCAGCTTGATAACGCCCGAGTCCACCATTTCGTGGTACAGGTCGTTACCCTCACGGGTACGCTCACCCACGCCGGCGAACACGGAAACACCACCGTGTGCCTTGGCGATGTTGTTGATCAGTTCCTGAATGGTCACGGTCTTGCCCACGCCGGCGCCGCCGAACAGGCCAATCTTACCGCCCTTCAGGTACGGGGCCAGCAGGTCGATGACCTTGATGCCCGTGACCAGGATTTCCGCCTCAGTCGCCTGTTCAGCGAAGCTCGGCGCATCGCGGTGAATGGAAGCGACGTTGGTCAGGTCAACCGGACCACGCTCGTCAATCGGCTCACCGATGACGTTCAGGATGCGGCCCAGCGTGGCGGGACCGACCGGCACGGTAATGGGGGCGCCGGTATCCGTCACCTTCTGACCGCGGACAACACCATCGGTGGTGTCCATGGCGATGGCGCGGACGGTGTTTTCGCCCAGGTGCTGCGCCACTTCGAGCACCAGGGTCTTGCCCTCGTTCACCGTGTGCAGGGCGTTCAGGATGGGCGGCAGTTCTGCGTCGAACTGAACGTCCACGACGGCGCCCAGCACCTGGGTGATGCGGCCGACCGCGTTGCTCGTATTAGCCATGGGGCAAGCTCCCTCGGAACCCAATATCTGACAGTCGTCTTGGAACTAATACCACGGTCAGGAAATCCTGACCGTGGTATCCGCGCCGACTGGCGCGGCGACGGCACATGCCGCCGAAGTCAGTAAATTCTGACACCTCAGAATTTACTGACACTGGTATAGGACTTAAACCGCTTCCGCACCGGAGATGATTTCAATCAGCTCCTTGGTGATGGTCGCCTGGCGGGTGCGGTTATAGATCAGCGTGTACTTCTTGATCATTTCGCCGGCATTGCGCGTCGCATTGTCCATCGCCGTCATCTGCGCGCCGAAGAAGGAGGCTGCGCTCTCCAACAGGGCGGAGTAGATCTGGATGGCGACATTGCGCGGCAACAGATCAGCCAGGATGCTCTCCTCGTTCGGTTCAAATTCATAAACCGGACGGACGGAGGCATCAGCCACCTCGGCCGCAGCCTGGGGGGCTGCGAACGGGATGATCTGCTGGAGGGTGACCTCCTGCGTGATGGCCGACTTGAACTTGTTGTAGATGATGGTGGCGATGTCGAATTCACCGGCCTCAAACATCTCCAGCAGCTTGGCGGTGATCATGTCCGCGTCAGCATAGGAGAGGCGCTTCTTACCCACTTCCTCAAAGGAAGCGGTAATCAGCGAGGGGAATTCACGACGCAGCAGGTCGCGGCCCTTGCGGCCCACGCACAGCAGCTTCACCACCTTGCCCTGAGCCTGAAGCGACAGGATCTGCCGCTTGGTGGCCCGGACGATGGAGCTGTTGAAACCGCCGGCCAGACCACGGTCGGCCGTCATCACCACCAGCAGATGCACCTGGTCATTGCCCGTGCCCGTCATCAGACGGGGGCCGCCCGGACCGCCCGCCACATTCGCGGCGAGCGATGCCAACATGCGGCCCATGCGCACCGCATAGGGCCGACCAGCCTCTGCCTGTTCCTGGGCGCGGCGCAGCTTGCTGGCCGCAACCATCTTCAGGGCAGAGGTGATCTTCTGCGTCGACTTGACGCTGGTGATCCGGTTTCGGATGTCCTTCAAGCTCGGCATAACGGCCCTACGCTTTCAAAGACCCGTTCAATCGGGACTGTTGGATCAGGCAAAAACCTTGGAGAAGTTCTCGAGGAAAGCCTTCAGCTTTTCCTCAGTCCCCTTGGAGATCGCCTTCTCGGTGCGGATCGCGTCCAGGATGTCGGCACCCTTGGCGCGGACCTCGTCCAGGAAGCGGGCCTCGAAGCGGTTCACATCCTCGGTCTTCACCTTGTCCAGGTAGCCCTTCACGCCGGCGAAGATCGACACCACCTGCTCTTCCACCGGCAGCGGGCTGAACTGCGGCTGCTTCAGCAGCTCCGTCAGGCGCGCACCGCGGTTGAGCAGACGCTGGGTGGAGGCGTCCAGATCGGAAGCGAACTGCGCGAAGGCAGCCATTTCACGATACTGGGCCAGTTCCAGCTTGATGGTGCCGGCAACCTGCTTCATCGCCTTGATCTGCGCGGCGGAACCGACGCGGGACACAGACAGACCCACGTTGATGGCCGGGCGGATACCGCGATAGAACAGACCGGTTTCCAGGAAGATCTGACCGTCGGTGATGGAAATCACGTTGGTCGGGATGTAGGCCGACACGTCACCGGCCTGGGTTTCGATGACCGGCAGAGCGGTCAAGGAGCCGCCGCCATTCTCATCGTTCAGCTTGGCCGCACGTTCCAGCAGACGGGAGTGCAGATAGAACACGTCGCCGGGATAAGCTTCGCGGCCCGGCGGACGGCGCAGCAGCAGCGACATCTGACGGTAAGCAACGGCCTGCTTGGACAGATCGTCATAAACGATCAGCGCGTGCATCCCGTTGTCGCGGAAGAATTCGCCCATGGCTGCACCCGTATAGGGGGCCAGGAACTGCAGCGGCGCCGGCTCGGAAGCGGTGGCGGCGACGACGATGGAATATTCCAGCGCGCCGTTTTCTTCCAGGGTCTTGACGATCTGCGCGACGGTGGAGCGCTTCTGGCCGACCGCAACATAGATGCAGTACAGCTTCTTGCTCTCGTCGTCGCCCTTGTTGATCGCCTTCTGATTGATGAAGGTATCCAGCGCAATGGCGGTCTTGCCGGTCTGGCGGTCACCGATGATCAGCTCACGCTGGCCACGGCCAACCGGCACCAGGGCGTCAATGGCCTTCAGGCCGGTCTGCATCGGCTCATGCACGGACTTACGCGGAATGATGCCCGGGGCCTTCACTTCCACGCGGGTGCGCACCACGTCGGTCAGCGGACCCTTGCCATCGATCGGGTTGCCCAGACCGTCAACCACGCGGCCCAGCAGGCCACGGCCGACGGGGACTTCCACGATGGCGCCGGTGCGCTTGACGATGTCGCCTTCCTTGATCTGACGGTCGGAACCGAAAATCACGACGCCGACATTGTCAGCCTCAAGGTTCAGGGCCATGCCCTTCACCCCGCCCGGGAATTCGACCATCTCGCCGGCCTGCACATTGTCCAGACCATGGACACGCGCGACGCCGTCGCCAATGGACAGCACCTGGCCAACTTCGGCGACATCGGCCTCGTTGCCGAAGTTCGCGATCTGCTGCTTCAGGATCGCGGAAATCTCAGCGGCGCGGATTTCCATTATCCAACCCCTTTCATGGCGAGTTTCAGCTTGTTCAGCTTGGTGCGCACGGAACTGTCAACCATGCGGGAACCGATTTTGACGACCATCCCGCCAATCAGCGACGGATCGATCCAGACGTCGAGCTTGATCTTGCCACTGGCGCTCGGATCGATCGCCGCAGCCAGAGCCGCCCATTGTTCGTCGCTCAGCGGACGGGCAACCGTCACGCGTGCCGTGGATTCACCGCGACGACGGGCAAGTTCGGCCAGAAAACCGTCCATCATGCCCGGCAACGCCGCCAGCCGGCGGCTGCGCGCCACCAAGCCAATGAATTTGCGCACAAGCTCACCCACGCCAGCGGCGGCCAGAACCGCCTCCATGGCGCGTTCCTGATCGCCACGGGCGAGCAGCGGGCTGCCGATCAAGCGGCGGAGATCCGCGCTTTCAGCGAGCAGAGCCTTGACGAGCGAGAGATCCTGGGCCGTTTGGTCCAGAGCCTGCTGCTCGTCCGCGAGATCGAACAAGGCGCTCGCATAGCGAGAGGCGAGTTCGGATACGCCAGTCCCTTCGGTTGCCACCTGGTAACCCCGGTTGTGTCCGTGGACCCTGAATAATTTCAGGATGTTAGCAATAAGCCACCTTGCCGGAAGAGGACCTTCCGACGTTGAGCGAGCGTGCATGTAACACAGCCCCAGCCCCTACGCAACTGGTCCGGCTGGATTTGGGCTATGCGGTTTTGCGCCGCGAACCGCCAAAAAACGCCGATCTGCGGCGTTTGGGGCGGGCGATCCGACGAAGGTGCAAGGGCGCCTTGCGCAGGTGCGAGATGATAATGCCATTGGTATAGGGTGGGCCCATCCGGGGCCAACCTATACGAAGGCGTTGATCTTGCGGGCTTCTCCGTAAAGTTCCCGTTAACCGGTTGCGCGCCAGTTTGGACAGAACAAAGGCCAGATTATGGCCGCCCTCATTCCGTCGTCCAAGGTGCCCGGCCATGTGTCTCGTCATCCCCTTCCCGGTTACCCGTTTCACCCCCGACGATGTTGCCTGCTGGTCCCGGTTGGCCGAGGACAAGGTGCGCCGGGGATTGTGGCAGCCGCACCGCCGGGTCAGCAGTCGCGACAATGACAGTTTCCTTGTCAGCTTTCCCGATGCCGAACGGCCGGTCTTTAAGTTTGAACGGGATCGCAGCGGTACCTATCGCCTGAGCTTCAATGACCGTCGCGGTTGGCACCCGATCGGGGTTGGGGCAACGGCCGAGGAATGTCTGGCCGTCTGGGACCAGCCGCGACGCCGCGACGCCGCCGCCAGTTAACTGTCTTGCCCCACTTTATACTGTGTCCGGCGACAGCACGTTCAAGGGAATCGGCAAGCGTTCAATCCGCAGGGGCAGCCGGGCGATGACATCGCCATCACCCTGCACCGGCTCCCCCGCCGGCCCGTCGATCTCCACGGCGGTAACAGGCAGGATGCTGACATCCCGACGCTTCGGGATCAGCCCCAGTACCATGGCAGACGCATAGGACAAAGCCGCCAGCCGCCCCGGCCGCTGGAACAGCACCAGTTGAAAACTGTTGGCATCCAGCCGTGCGTCTGGGGCCAGCACGAAGGTGCCGCCATAATAATGCCCGTTGCAGATGATGGCGCTGGCCCCTTCCAGGGCCGCCACCGCCCCATCCGGGCCGGTGGCCCGCACCCGATAATCGCAGCGGGGGCCGGCCATGATCTCCCGCAGGGAGCCCAGCGCATAGGCGCCCTTGCCCAGCCGGCGCTTCACCACCGGATCAATACCGGCCACCACACGCGCATCCATGCCCACCCCCGCCATCTGCACGAACAACCGGCCATTGGCCCGGCCCAGCCGGATGGGCCGGGCCGACGCGGTGGCCAGCCAGCGCCCCACCATCCCCGCCTCGGCCGCCATGCCCAGTTCATGCGCCAGCACATTGGCCGTGCCCAGCGGCACAATCCCCAGGGCCGGTAAGGACAGGCCGGCCACGAGCGCCGCCCCAACCATACCGTTGATCACCTCGTTGATGGTGCCATCACCACCCGCCGCCACAATGACGTCAAAGCCACCGGAGCGCACGGCCGCCGCCGCCATGCGCTCCGCATCGCCGGCGGCCGTCGTCGCCGACAGCTCGATTCCCGCCCCCGCCCCCCGCGCAGCGGCCAGGGCACGGTCCAGATAGCCCGGCCGCCGTCGCCCCGCCGTGGGATTGAAGATGACCAACAATCGACGCCCTGGCGCAGAAACAGGCAAAGCCGCCCCATTATGACGATCGGATGAATGGATCATGTATTCATCATGACTGTCCGAAGAAGATTTGAATAACATGAGGTTCTTCACCGCTCATATGGTGGTCAATCGCCCGGAGTGCCGATATAGAACCAGCAAGCTGTCGATAGATAGTCTTAAGCCATGACAATAACAATATGTGGATGAGACGGTTTATCGGGGTGGGGGATTGGGGTTGACCGGCCATGGGGGCAGTCATGCTGGGCGACGAAGACGTCAAGCGTTACCGGACGATCTGGCTTTCCGACATTCACCTGGGCACCCGCGGGTGCCAGGCGGAAATGCTGCTGGATTTCCTGAAACATACCGAGTCGGATCGTCTCTATCTGGTCGGCGATATCGTCGATGGCTGGCGGCTGAAGAAAAGCTGGTACTGGCCACAGGCGCATAATGACGTGGTGCAGAAGGTGCTGCGCCGCGCCCGCAAGGGCACCCAGGTGATCCTGGTGCCCGGCAACCATGATGAGGCTTTCCGGGAATTTGTCGGGCTGCAGTTCGGCGGCGTCACCATCCTGGAAGACACCATCCACGAGGCCGCCGACGGCAAGCGCTATCTGGTGATCCATGGCGACCAGTTCGACGCCGTGGTGCGCTATGCCAAGTGGTTGGCCTTTGTCGGCGACAGTGCCTACACCTTCCTGCTGTGGCTGAACACGGCGGTGAACAAGGTTCGCCGCAAGCTGGGTTTCCCCTACTGGTCGCTGTCAGCCTATCTGAAGCACAAGACCAAAAAGGCTGTCGAATTTATTGGCGATTACGAAACCGCGCTGACCGACGAAGCGCGGCGGCGGCAGGTGGATGGCGTCATCTGCGGCCATATCCACCATGCCGAAATGCGCGACATGGACGGTGTTCTCTATGTGAATGATGGGGACTGGGTCGAATCATGTACCGCACTGGTGGAACACATGGACGGGCGGTTGGAAATCCTGCGCTGGGCGGATATTGTCGCCTCCCGCACGGCGATGAAGGCGGCAGCGTGAAGCTGTTGATCGTCACGGATGCCTGGCATCCGCAGGTCAACGGCGTCGTGCGCACCCTGACGACGACGCGGGCCGAACTGGAACGGCTGGGCCATCGGGTGGAGGTGATCTCGCCCGACCGGTTCCGCACCATCCCCATGCCGACATATCCGGAAATCCGCCTCGCCCTGGCCCCCGGCCGGCGGGTGCGGCAGATGATTGAGGCGGCCCAGCCCGACGCCATCCATATCGCCACCGAAGGCCCGCTGGGCTTCGCCGCCCGGCGTTACTGCCTGAAACGCGGCCTGCCCTTTACCACCGCCTATCACACCCGTTTCCCGGAATATGTGCGGGATCGCGCACCGGTGCCGCTGCGCCTTTCCTATGCCTTTGTGCGCCGGTTCCATTCGCCGGCCCATTCGGTGATGGTGGCCACCGCCAGCATTGAGGCTGATCTGGTGCAGCGCGGCTTCACCAATATCCGCCGCTGGTCGCGCGGGGTGGATACCGAGCTGTTCCGCCCGCGCGACAAGAGCCTGTTCGATCACCTGCCCCGGCCGGTCTTCATCTCTGTCGGCCGGGTGGCGGTGGAAAAAAATATCGAAGCGTTCCTGTCGCTGGACCTGCCCGGTTCCAAGGTGGTGGTGGGCGACGGGCCGCAGCGGGCGGAGCTGCAGGCCAAATATCCCGGCGTCATCTTTGTCGGTGCCAAGCATGGTGAGGAGCTGGCCCGGCATTATGCCGCCGCCGATGCCTTCGTCTTCCCCTCGCGGACCGACACGTTCGGGCTGGTGCTGCTGGAGGCGCTGGCCAGCGGCCTGCCGGTGGCGGCCTTCCCCGTGCCCGGCCCGCTGGATGTGATCGGCAGCCATCCGGCCGGCGTGCTGGATACGGATTTGCGCCGCGCCTGCCTGAAGGCGCTGGAAATTAATCCCGCGCTGTGTCGCGACCATGCGCTGACCTTCTCCTGGCAGGCCTGTGCCCGCCAGTTCCTGGCCAACCTGCGCCCCTTCACGCCGGAAGGCTTGGCCGATCAGGCGGCTTGACAGCAATCCGCCTTGGCGCACGCCATCACGGGCCGGCGCGGCATAATCTGCCGTTGCCGGCCCGTTTTGATTCGGTTATGCCTGAAGCCGGTGGCGCTTAACCTTTCATGCCACCAACCATCAACACGCCGGTACCGGGAACACAGTGCGGATCACCTGATCCAAATCTGCGGCTATCCCTGTAACTGTAAGCGGCGAGCGTGACAGACGGGCGGGGCCGCAACCCCGCAGCCACTGGGCACCCCCTGAAAGGGGCCATGCCTGGGAAGGTGTCTGTCAGGCGATGACCCGCGAGCCAGGAGACCGACCGGCGCTGTGTCGCTCTCTGCTTTGGCTCAGGGGTTGGCCGGGGCACGGGTTCACTCTCGTCTTGAGCGACGACCGAGCGGCGGGGGCCGCATCGGAACGTGCCGACGGGCGCCTGGCAACAGGCGCGTCCGACCGCTGGCGCGCGCCTGTTCGCCTGCCGGCGAGATGCCCCCTGCCCTGTTGCAGTGTCGCCAGACGGGGCTGTCGTCGGGGCTTGGACCCGCGCGGCGAAACAGTGCCGGGAACGCGATCTGTAACAGTTTCGGAACAGTAATTAACTCCCGCGGACGGGAGGGAATGTTACGGCAACTGAATGATCGCGCTCATGCATTGTGGGGAACCAATGACAAATAACCAGGTATCCCGGCTGGCCCTGATGGCCCTGGCCGGTCTCACCACCCTGCCCGCCGCCGCCGATGTGCAGGTGGCACAGACCGAGGAAATCATCGTCACCGGCCGTTCGCTGGAGGAAACGCTGCCCCAGGAACTGGCCGCCTATGGCAGCGATCTTGAAATCATCGGCGAACGGCAGATCAAGGAGGGGGGCTTCCGCGATGTTTCCCAGGCCCTGCAAATGCTGACCCCCGGCCTTTACCTGATGCCGAATTCCGGCCCCTTCTCCTACGTCGATATCTCGTTGCAGGGGTCGCGCACCCAGGATGTGCTGTGGCTGGTGGATGGGGTGCGCATCAATAACCGGCTTTACGGCACCACCACGCCGGCCGACACGCTGCCGGCCAGCATGGTGGAACGGATCGAGGTGCTGAAAGGCGGGCAGAGCCTGTTCTTCGGCACCCAGGCCGCCGCCGGCGCCATCAATGTGGTGACGCGCGGCTTCAGCGACACGCCAGACGGGCAGGCCAATATCGGCTTTGACACGCGCGGCACCTATCACCTGGATGGCTATGTCCGCGGCCGCATTGATGCGCATAAGCTGGTACTCTACGCCACCAAGGAAAAGGCGGAAGGCTATCGCCCCTATACGGTGATGCAGCCCAGTGCAACCCAGCGCGACCGCGGCTTTGACGTCCGCTCCGCCGGGCTGAAATATGGTACGGAACTGGCCGAAGACCTGTCGCTGGAACTGTCCTATCAGCATACCGACGCCAAGGTGGATTTCGCCACCCCGGCCCGCACCTTGCTGAATTACAATGACCGGGACGAGGAGATTGCCAGCCTGCGGCTGGATTACACGCCCACCGGCATCGCCCAGTTCTTCCTGAAAGGCTATTTCCATGATTGGGATACGAAATACGCCAATATCCAGAACAGCCTGACCGGCGGCCCACCGGTGGTGATCAACCCGCCCGGCACCTATTGGGGCTATCGGGATTACGGGGTGAACGGGGTGCTGAAACTGGCCCTGCATCGCGGGGTGGATTATCTGCTGGGCTATGATTTCCAGAATTTCCATGGCCGGGATGATGTGCTGCTGATCGCCGGCAAGACCGAACAGGTTCATGCCGGCATCCTGCAAATCCGCAGCAATGATGATCTTTCCAGCGATCTGAAGCTGGCGGCCGGTGTGCGCTATAACCACACCGATGCCGCCGACAGCACGGTGTGGAATGTCAGCGGCCGCTATGATTTCAGCGAGGCGCTTTATCTGGAGGGGGTGGGCGGCACCTCCTTCCTGTTACCCAGTGCCGAACAATTATTCGCGGTTGATCCCTGCTGCGCACGCGGTAACCCGAAGCTGGCCCCCGAGCGCAGCCTGTCCGCCAACCTGTCGCTGGGCGGTGCGCTGGAAACGGCGGGCCGGATCACCTGGCAGGTGACCGGCTTTGCCCGCCGCATCAACAACCTGATCACCGATACCTACAGCAACCCGGCCTTCCCGGACGGAATTTACATCAATGAAGACCGCAAGGTGCAGGTGCGCGGCGGGGAGTTCCAGGTCGGCTGGCAGCCGGACGCGGATTGGCGGCTGGATGCCAGCTACACCCATACCCGCTCCCGCAACCAGGGGTCCGACCAGCAGCGCGACCGCATCCCGACGGATTTCGCCAAGGCCGGTATCTCCTATCAGCCGGTCGACCGGCTTTTCGGCGCCGATCTGGCGGTCAGCTGGACCGGGGACAGCTGGCAGACAGTCAGCGGCTTTGGTCGGCGCCATTACGGCAACCATGTCGTCACCGATCTGGGCGCCCATCTGTTCCTGGACAGCGAGCGGCGGCACCGGCTGGGGGTACGGCTGGAAAACCTGTTTGATGAGGAATATGCCACCCGGCTGGGCAGTGCGGCGGCCGATGCCGGCGGGCGCTTCCTTTATGGTTATCGCGGGGTGCCGCGCACCCTGCATGTCAATTACGGCGTTCATTTCTGATGCCGGCCAGCCTCGTGCACAGGCGTCGCCCGCCGCCCGCCCATTGGCGGGCGGCGGTGCTGCGCGCCACCGTCTGGGCCCATCGCTGGTTGGGCGTGGGCCTGGGCCTGGTCATGCTGGTCTGGTGCCTGTCCGGCTTTGTCATGATGTATGTGGATTATCCACGGCTGACGGCGGAGGAACGTCGGCTGGGTCTTGCCCCCCTGGACCTGAGCCAGCCGCTGGCCGACCTGTCCGCCAGCCTGCCGGCGGAAACCCCATTGGCCGGCTTCCGCCTGGAAATGCTGGGCGACCGGCCGGTGCTGCGCCTGCAACCCGTCGGCGGGCGCGGCCCCCGGCCAGGGGAACAGATGCGGGCAACACCGGTGCTGCTGGATGCGGTGACGGGCCAGCCGGTGGCGGCGCTGACGGCCGAACAGGTGGTGACACTGGCCAATGATGCCGCCCGGCGCAGCGGCATTGCCGGCACGGCCCTGGGGGCCGAGCTGATCGAGGCGGATCAATGGACGGTGCAGAATGCCCGGCGCCACCAGCCGCTCTACAAGGTGCCCTTCAATGATGCCGCCGGCAGCGTGCTCTATGTCGCCGGGGCCAGCGGGGAACGGGTGCAGCAGACAACCCGCTGGGAACGGTTCTGGGGCTGGCTGGGCGCGGTGCCGCACTGGCTCTACCCCACCTTGCTGCGCCAGCAGCCGGTGCTGTGGACGCAGGTGGTGATCTGGCTGTCGCTGGCCGGCTGTTTCCTCACCCTGGCCGGGATCATCATCGGGCTGGTGCGGTTGCGGCGGCGGGATGGCAGCCTGTCCGTGCCCTATCGCGGCCTGTGGCGCTGGCACCATGTCAGCGGGCTGGTGGCCGGGCTGCTCACCCTTTCCTGGGTGGCATCGGGCCTGCTCTCCATGAACCCCTGGGGGCTGCTGGACAGTGAAGCCGGTGGCCAGTGGCGGGGCCGGCTGGCCGGCACGCTGACGGGGGTTGATGCCGCCCATGCCCTGGCGCTGGCCCCCGGTCTGGCCCTGCCCCCCGATACGGTGATGCTGGAGGCGGTGCCGCTGGGCGGACGGCTGCATCTGGCGGCGGTGACGCGGGATGGTCTGATCCAGCGCTTCGATGCGGGGGGACGGCCCGCCCCCCTGACAGAAGCCGAAATCTCCGATGCGATCGCCGCGACCGGCAGCGGAATGGCTGAACTGACCCTGCTGAGCGAACCGGACGATTATTATTACGCGCATAAGGGCATTGTCGCCCTGCCGGTCTGGCGGGCCATCCTGGCGGATGCAGAGGCAACACGGCTTTATATTGATGCCGGTTCCGGTGCCTTGCTGCGGGCCTTTGATGCCCCGGCCCGGCAGTTCCGCTGGTGGCAGGATGGGTTGCACCGGCTGGATTTCGCCTGGATGCGGGCGCGGCCCCTATGGGACATGCTGGTCATCCCGGCCCTGGCCGCCGTCAGCCTGCTCTGCGCCACCGGCAGCTGGATGGGGCTGCGCCGGCTGGGGCTGAAACGCCGCCGCCAGCGCAGCCCTGGCAGGGTTCAGCGCACCACGATGCTTTCGAACCCGCCATAGATCATGCGTTTGCCATCAAAGGGCATGGTGGCGGGATCGCAGTTCAGGCGCGGGTCGGCCATCACCTTGGCATTGATCTCGTCCCGCGCCTGACGCGACGGATAGGTGATCCAGGCGAACACCACCACCTCATCCTCCTTCGCCATCACGGCACGGGGGAATGAGGTGAGTTCGCCATAGGGCACATCATCGGCCACCGCCTCCAGATAGGAGAGTGCGCCATATTCGGTCCAGACCTCGGCAGCGGTGCTGGCCAGGGCCTTGTAATCGGCCAGCTTGTCCTTGGGCACCGCGACGATGAAGCCATCAACATAGGGCATGGGTTTCCTCCGTCCTTGGGATTGTTCTGTTCCAACAATCCCAAGGACGAAGCAGGATGCCGCCATCCGACAGGCTGCCCAAAAAAATCAGTTCCCGATCTGCGCCTTCAGGAACCGTTCCCAGGCGGTCATGATCCGGACCATATCCTCCCGGTTCATCGGGTAATGGTCCATTTCCTTGATTTCAATATATTCCACGGCCTTTCCAGCCTTCAGCAGTGCCTTTTCCATGTCCCGGCTATGGCCGACATCGGCCTGCACATCCCGGTCGCCATGGATCAGCAGAACCGGCACCTTGATCTCAGCCGCCCGATGCACCGGGGAATTGCTGGGATCAAATCCATCGGCCTCCCCATAGATACGGTCACGGCTGTAATTCTTCGCCCAGTTCTTACGCAGATCATCATAGAGCCGGTCCATATTGGCGACCGGTGCCGTGGCCACCGCGCATTTGAACAGATCCGGCGTCTTTACCGCCCCCATCAGCGCGGCATAGCCACCATAGCTCCAGCCCAGGATGCACATGCGGGCGGGGTCAGCATAGCCCTGGGCCACCGCCCATTGCGCCGCATCGGTGACATCATCCTGCATCAGCCCGCCCCATTGGCGATATCCCGCCTCCCGGAACTCACCCCCCATGCCGGTGGAGCCACGGAAATTGGGCTGGATGACCGCATAGCCCCGATTGGCCAGGAACTGTGACAGCACGTCAAATTCCCCATCATCGCGGCCCTGGGGGCCGCCATGGGGCATGACGATGAAGGGCAGGTTCTTCTCCCCCCGCCCGACCGGCAGGGTGAGATAGGCGGGTATGTCCTGGCCATCCCGCGCCTTGAAAGTGACCGGCCGACGCGCCGCCACAGACTCCGTCGGCAGACCGGGGTAGCTGTCGCCGAAATATTCAAACCGCTTGCTGTCCCGGAAGAACAGGCGATAGACCGTCGGCTCCGTCGGGGAATAGCTGGCCACCAGTGCCACCTTGCCATCGTCGCTGACATCCATGATCACTTCACGACTGTTCGGCACCGCCTTGTCTAGCTTTTCCTGCATATCCTGGGTGACCGGGTCCAGCCAGCGGCGCTGCGGCAGGTCATCGGTCCAGCTGAACGCAACCACGGCCCCCTGCTTCATCACCACCTCGCCAATCGAATATTTCGCATCCTCCAGCAGACGCGGCCCCAGCTCATCCTTGTCCAGGTCATAGGTATGGATGCCGGCGCGATCACTCTCCTTCGTGTTGGTCGCCACATAGAGCTGCGCGCCATCGCGGGAGAAGCCCAGCACATCGAAAATGCCATGGCGGATAATGTCCGCCCGCTTCATCGGCCGATAGGACTCATCCGCACTGTCCCGGCGCAGATAGGTCATCACGCCGGTGCGGTCATTATAGGTGGTGGCTATGCGTATCTGGCCCGTCGGATCGGGCAGATATTCGCGGAGATTGGGCATGGCGCGCCGGACGCGGCCATATAGCCCGGTATAGACATCCAGCCGCACCACATCCGGTTCCGGCTGGCCGCTGGTGGGAAACAGGGCCAGCACATGCTCCCGGTCGATGAATTGCAGAATGGGGGTGGAGGTCAGATAATATCCCCCCGTCTCCGCCCCCCGGTTCAGCAGAACCTTGGCCTTGGACCCGTCGCGGTTGATGGCGATCAGGCGCTGGAAACGAACGGCCCGTATGCCCATGCTGGTCGGCACTTTCTGTGTCGCCATGGCGGACAGGATCAGCCGTTCCTCATTCACCCAGTCAATCTGGATGATTTCTGCCTCATCCGGCGGGGCGAATACGCTGGGGCGCTCCCCCGGGGCAGGTCTGGTTTTCTGCACCGCCAGATGCTGCCGCCCGTTCAATGGGGCGAGATAGGCGACATATTCACCATTCGGTGACAGGCTGATCACGCCCAGGCTGGCCGGATTGGCGAAAATTTCCACCGCTGCCGGGGTGGGTGCCGGCTGCGCCCAGCCCGGCAGCGACCAACCAGATAAGCCCACCACAAGCGCCAAGGCGGCCTTGAATGTGAAACGCAAGATGTTCCCCCCATGCAGGCCTGGGTTTCCACTCCAGGGCCAACATAATCTTATAGAGGGGTTTTCTGTTCGGCAATTCCCCTATTGTCTGTATCGGCCCCTCACCTTTTACCTTGGGCCAACAGGGGCCACAGCGTGCTCAACCGGGCCTCATCACTGTCGGCCGGAATCGCTGCCAGGGTCTGTTCGGCCAGCTTGGGCTGTCCGGCCTTATAATAAAGCATACCTAGCCACAGACGGGTGCGGGCCGGCAGGCGGGGCTTGCCCTTCAGGGATTGCTGCAGCAGGTCGATACCCTGATCAAGCTGCCCCAGCATGGCGCGGGCCATGCCCACCTTGGCCAGGGCATTGGCATCCTTGGCGGCGATGGCCTGGCGCTGCTGTTCATCGATTGCCTTCTTCTGGGCATCGGCCTGTTCGCGGACATAGGCGCGCAGCCGTTCCTGACGCTCCAGCTTCGGTCCCGGCTGGCCCAGCAGCCCGCTCTGCCAACCCTTGTCCAGAATGGCCACGGCCTCCCCCGGCGCCCCTTCTGCGGCGGCGCGCTGCGCCGCTTCCGTATAGGAATCGGGGTTCTCATAGGCATCGGCCGCCAGCTTCAGGCGAATCCAGTCCATGTCCAGCCGATCGGGGATGGGCTTCTGCTTTTCCATGGCATCGAACAGGCGCTGCCAATTGTCCCGGCTGTTTTCCGTCGCCAGTTGCTGGCGCAGGGTCTTGATATAGCCGTCGGTATTGCCGGCGCCGAATTCAGAGGCGGCCAGCACCTGCAGCATTTCGGGATTGGGCTTGCGCCCGGCGGCCTGTGCCTCCGCCACCATGGTCTGGGCCAGCTTGGATGATTTGGCGAAATTCTTGCTGCGGTAATAGGCCTCCGCCAGCATCAGGCGGAAGCCGTCGCTGCGCGCCCCCGCCGCCATGGCCTTTTCCCCAAAGGCCGACGATTTGGCGTAATCGCCATGGCGGTACCAGAGCTGGGAGAGGGTTTCCAGCGCCCCCGCCTGCTGGTCGGGCGGCAGGGTCACCAGCTTGACCGCTGCCTCAAAGGCGATGGCCGCCTTGTCGAACTGGCCCTGCGCCTTGTAAATGGCGGCGCGCATCTGCTCCACCGCCCATTTCTCATCCGGGGTGATGGATTTGACGGCTGCTGCCTTCTCCACCTCTTTCGCCGCCTGATCATAGCGCTTCTTGGCCAGCGCCTCCCCGGCCGCCTTCAGGGGCGTGCCCACCTCCGGGCTGACGGAGATGGCAGCCAGGGCGGGCAGAGCCGCCAGAACCATCAGGGTGGCAGCGGCGGCGGGCAGCAAGCGGCGGCGCAGGGCAGCCAAGGCGACGGAACGCATTTCTTCTCCCAGGGAAACGGCAGTGGCCTCCCCTGATGTGCGTCGAAATGCGCGCCGGTTCAACCCTGTATGACGCGTCCGCCTTCCAGGGAGCGGACAATATGTTCCGCCAGCAGGTCCACCGCCTTTGATACCGCCCCCGGCCGGCGGTGCAGCGCGATCTCCATATCCGCCAGATCGGGCATGTTTTCCACCACCTGGAAGCCGGCGGCCAGCAGGTCGCGCGACAGGATGGTGACGCCCAGCCCGGCACTGACCGCCGCCTGGATGCCGTTCAGGCTGGGACTGGTATAGGTGATGCGCCAGGGCATCCCGGCGCGGTCCAGCGCCTCCAGCGCGCGGCGGCGATAAATATCGGGGGCGGGGGCCAGCACCAGCGGCACCGGCTGGCCCGGTTGCAGCAGCAGCCGGGCCGACGCCGCCCATACCAAAGGTTCCCGCCAGACCCGCACCCCGTCACCAGCACCGCGCGGTTCCCGCTTGCACAGCACCAGATCGTAATCACCCTGCGCGAAACCATCCAGCAGGTTGGCGGTAAAGTCACAGCGCACCTCCAACGCCACCTGCGGATGGGCACGGGCGAATCGCCACAGCACATCGGGCAGGTGTGCTGTGGCGAAATCCTCCGGCGTGCCCAGGCGGACCACACCGCCGACATCCGGTTCCATCAGCACCGCACAGGCCTCCCCCGCCAGCCCCAGCAGGCGGCGGGCATAGGCCAGCAGCACCTCCCCGTCCCCGGTCAGGGCGAAACCGCGCCCGTCGCGCTGGAACAGCCGCTTGCCCAACCCGTCCTCCAGCCGCTTCACCTGCAGGCTGATGGTGGACTGGGTGCGGCCCAGCCGTTCGGCGGCCCTGGTGACGCCACCGCTTTCGGCAATCGTCACCAGGGTGCGCAGCAAATCCAGATCGAACGGCGGCAAGGGTGTCGGCATCAGGTCAGCCCAGGATGGCGCGGGAGAGCGCGAGATAGAGCGGGATACCGACCAGGATATTGAACGGGAAGGTAATGGCCAGCGAAAGCGGCAGCGACAGGCCCGGATCGGCATCCGGCAGGGCATGGCGCAGGGCCGCCGGCACCGCGATGTAGGAGGCCGACGCGCAAAGCGTGACCAGCAGCACCGTATCGCCCAGTTCCAGCCCCAGCGACAGCGACGCCGCCATCCCGATGGCCGCCCCCAGCAGCGGCATGATGAAGCCGAAGGCAATCAGCCGGGGGCTGAGCGAGGCGGCCTGCCGCAGCCGGCTGGCCGCCAGGAAACCCATTTCCAGCAGGAACAGGCTGAGCGCGCCATCCCAGGGGGCAACGAACAGGCCGGCCAGCTTGTCCAACCCCGGCTTGCCGATCACCAGCCCCACCAGCAGGGAACCGGCCAGCAGCAGCACCGAACCGTTCAGCGCCGCCTCCCGCACCGCGGCTCCCAGCCGGCCGCCGCCGCCATTGCCGCCACCCATGGAAAGGGTGACGGTGCCGCCCTGGCCATTGCCGCCCGCCGCTGCGACCGCTCCGCCGGCCATGCCCGCCAGCAAAAGGCCGGAAATGATGGCCGGCCCTTCCATGATGGCCAATGCCGCCACCATGTGGCCGCCGAAGGTGACCCCCTGCGCTTCCAGCAGCTTGGTGGCGGTGACAAAGGTGACCAGACTGACGGAGCCATAATGCGCGGCAATCGCCGCGGCATTGGTGCGATCCAGACCCACCGGCCCGCGCAGCAGGGCAAAGCCCAGCACCGGCATGGTGAAGCTGAGCAAGGCCGCCGTGATCAGCAGGGGCAGCACCTCCCCGATGTCGGCCCCGGACAGGGCCACCCCGCCCTTCAGGCCGATGGCGACCAGCAGATAGGCTGCCAGCGCCTTGCCGAACCCCTCCGGGAAAGGAATGCGGGCACCGGCCAGCGCGATGGCGGCACCCAGAATGAAGAACAGGATCGGGGCGGACAGCAACACGTCCATTTCAACATCTCCCACACAGCACAAAGGGCCGGGTACGACCCGCTGCGCCGCAACATAGAGAGGAGATGTCATTTTGTGAAATTGATATGTTTTTCGTTATTCATTGAATTTTTCAATGTTGAGAAATGCGAAACAGCGGGCGGGCGCATTCCCTGAATGCGCCCGCCACGGCAAAGAATTTCTGACAAATAGAAGGCCTTAATGGCGGCAATCAGCCACCCAGCCGGGTCAACGCGAACACCAGGGCCGATTGCGGATGCTGGCGGGGGAGCTGCAGGCCGATGCTCATCAGCATCTCGCCGCTGAATTCGGCCCCCTGCCGCAATGCGGCCACCAGGGGGGAGGCGCTTTTCACCTCGCCGGGCCAGGCCAGGCTGACCTTGTAACGGGCAGCGGTCTCCAGCCCGGCAAGGCGCAGCCGGCCGGGGAAATAGCCCCCCTGTTCGCTGACCAGCATATAGCTGAACAGCGCCTGCCGCCCATCGGCGGCAATCACGCCATAGGCCACCTCGTTGGCCGGGCGGTCCAGCCGCACCAGGGTGCCGCTATGGATCAGGGCGCGATGCTGCTTGTGCAGGGCGATGCCGGCGGCCAGTTCCCGGCGTTCCTCCGCCGTTAGCCCCAGCAAATCCACCTCCAGCCCCATATGGCCGAACATGGCGGTGGCAACGCGCGATGCCATGCTGACGCGGCGGCCGGTGATATGGCAGTCGGTGGGGCCGACATGGGCACCCATCAGTTCAAACGGCAGGAAGGTGGACAGACCGCGCTGGATGGACTGGCGGTCCAAAGCGTCATTGGTGTCGGATGTCCAGACCCGGTCGGTCCATTCCAGCACGCCCAGATCGGCGCGGCCGCCGCCGGACGCACAGCTTTCCACCTCCACCCCCGGATGGGCGGCGCGCACCCGCGCCAGCAGCCGGTAAAGACCGCGCACATGGGCGTGCGCCGCCGCAGCGCCATCGGCCCCGCCGGGATGGCTGAGATCGCGGTTCATGTCCCATTTCAGGTAAGAAATGGGATATTCCCGCAGCAGCGCGTCGATCCGCTCGAACAGGTAATCCTGCACATCATCGCGGCTGGCATCCAGCACCAACTGGTTACGGAACACCAGTTGCGGCGCGGGCGGCGTGCCCAGCACCCAATCAGGATGGGCGCGGAACAGGTCGCTGTCCGGGTTCACCATTTCCGGTTCCACCCACAGGCCGAATTCCATGCCGCGTTCCAGCACGCGGGCGGCCAGCGGGTGCAGCCCGTCGGGATAGATGCTGCGATCGACAAACCAGTCGCCCAGCCCCGCCTTGTCATCCCGCCGGCCATTGAACCAGCCATCATCCAGCACATAGCGTTCCACCCCCATATCGGCGGCGGCATCGGCCAGTTGCAGCAGGCGGGCGGGGTCATGTTTGAAATAGACGGCTTCCCAAGTGTTGTAATGCACCGGGCGCGGCTTGGCGCGCAGGCGGCGATGCTGCGGCCGGGCGCGGATATGGGCATGGAAAGCGCTGCTCAACCCATTGCGCCCGCTGCCGCTCCAGGCGGCATAAAGCGTGGGGGTGCGATAGGCGGCACCCGGTGCCAGCCGCATTTCCCCCGGCATGAACAGTTCGCCCATCTGCACAGAGGCGCGGCCATCGGACAGGGTTTCGGCATAGGTGGCGTGGTTGCCGCTCCACCCCAGATGCCAGCCGAACACCTCCCCCGCCTGCTCCCGCGCGCCCGCTTCCTGGGCCAGCAGGGCCGGGAAGGCATCGTGGGAGGTGCGGCCGCGCCGGTTCTCCCGGTTCAAGGCGCCCAGCGCGCGCGGCAGGGTGCGCATCTGGAATTCGCCGGACCAGCGCCCCTCAAACGACACCCATTCCGCCATCTCCGGCGGGATGGGCAGCACCGGGGCGGCGCACCAATCCACCACCAGTTCATCGCTGCCCAGGTTGCGCACCTGGGTCCAGCCGGTCAGCACCCCGCCATCGGGGCGTAGGGCCAGATGGTGCAGCAGTTCGATGCCGTTGGCGGCATCGACGGACCGGATTTCCACGCTGCCATCGCCGCCCGTGCGTACATCTTCAATGGCGGTATAGGTCGCCCAGCGGCGCCCGCCCGCCCCATGGGCCTGCAGACCGGGGCGACCGGGGAAGCCCTGGCCGGCCAGCGGCGTCAGCGCCAGGGGGGCGGCCACCAGCGGGGAACAGGGTGCATCCTCCCGGGCGGCGGCAAGCGCCAGCATTTCCGGGCTTGTGGCAGCACCCAGCTTGGGCCCCCAATGCAGCACGGCGGGCGACGGCCCCCGGCAATCGATGACCAGCGAACAGGCGGCCCCATCCAGGCGGACAAAGGCGGGAATGGCAGACATAGGGTGTTTCCTCGAAATGCGGGCGCCGCCTCCGGGACCAGTCCACGGGCGGTGCCGTTCGGGCGAGTTGGCGATTGACGCCCCTTAATTATAGTATAAATATGGCGTCAAACAAAAGGGGGTCTGTGCAACCGATCGCACGCCCGCCCATAGGGGGAAAATACCATGCTCGGCGTTTGTTATTACCCGGAACATTGGCCGGAATCCTGGTGGCGCGACGATGCCCGCCGGATGAAGGATCTGGGTCTTACCTATGTACGCATCGGCGAATTCGCCTGGTCGCGGTTTGAGCCCGATCCCGGCCGCTATGATTTTGACTGGTTCGACCGGGCGCTGGATGTGCTGGGCGGGGCCGGGTTGAAGGTGGTGGCCTGCACGCCGACGGCCACGCCGCCGAAATGGCTGGTGGACAAGTATCCGGACATTCTGCCCGTCGATCCGCATACCGGCACCGTGCGCGGCTTCGGCTCCCGCCGGCATTATGATTTCTCCTCCGAAACCTATCTGCGCGAATCCAACCGGATCACGCTGGCCTTGGCGGAACGCTATGGCAAGCATGATGCCGTGGCTGGCTGGCAGACGGATAATGAAATCTCCTGCCACAAGACCACGCTGTCGATCTCCGAAAGTGCCAAGCTGGCCTTCCGCCGCTGGTGCAAGGATCGCTATGGCGATATCGCCACGCTGAACGCGGCCTGGGGCAATATCTTCTGGTCGATGGAATATCGCTCCTTCGACGAAATCGATTGCCCCTTCCTGGCGGTGACGGAGACCAGCCCGGCCCACCGGATGGCGTTTTTCCGCTTTTCGTCGGATCAGGTGGCGCGGTTCCATCAGGCGCAGGTCGATATCCTGCGCGCCCACAGCCCCGGCCGCTTCATCACCCATAATTTCATCCCCATGAATGAGACGGGGGTGGATAATTACAAGCTGGCGGAATCGCTGGATTTCGCCAGCTATGACAATTATCCGCTGGGCCGTACCGACCTGTGGATGGCCGACCGCCCGGCCTCGGATTTCCAGCGCTATATGCGCACCGGCCATCCGGATTTCGGCACCTTCTTCTTTGACCAGACGCGCAGCCTGGCCGGCGGCAAATTCTGGATCATGGAACAGCAGCCGGGTCCGGTGAACTGGGCCGGGCACAATCCGCGCCCGGAACCGGGCATGGTACGCCTGTGGACGCTGGAAGCCTTCGCCCATGGGGCCGAAGTGGTCAGCTATTTCCGCTGGCGCCAGGCCCCGTTCGCCCAGGAACAGATGCATGCCGGCCTGCTGCGCCCCGACTGCACGGAGGCGGAAGCCTTCCCGCAGGTGCAGCAGGTGGTGCGCGAACTGGCGGCCCTGGATCTGGCCCCCGCTCCGGTGGCCAAGGCCCGCGTCGCCATCATCGCCGACCAGGAAGCGCAATGGCTGGGTGAGATCGAACGTCAGGGCAATTCCTATAACCATACCAAGGTAACACTGGCCTGGTACATGGCCGCGCGCGCCCTGGGCCTGGATGTCGATTTCATCCCCCCGCATGGCGACCCCAGCGGCTATGACCTGATCCTGGCCCCCGGCTTGGCCATGCCGACGGCGGCCCAGGTGAAGCGGCTGGCCAACAGCGGCGCCACCCTGGTCTTTGCGCCGCGCTGCGGGGCGAAGAAGCCGGACGTCACCATGCCGGAAGGGCTGCCGCCCGGTGAGTTGCGCCAGCTGCTGCCCATCCGTGTGGTGAATGTGGAAACCACCCGGCCGGATTGCCCAGATACATTGGTCTGGGGCAACAAGACCTATGAAAGCCGTACCTGGCGCGAACAGTTGGAGGTGGGCGACGGTGCGGAGGTGCTGGCCCGCTTCGATAATGGCGATGCCGCCCTGGTCCGCAAGGACAAGGCGTTGTATCTGGCCAGCATCGTCGGCGAAGACCTGCTGACCGACCTGTTTGAAAGCCTGTGCGGTGAACGCGGCATCGCCACCGTGCGGGTGCCACCGGACATGCGTTTGCGGCGGCGCGGTAACATCATGTTTGCATTTAACTATGCTAATGAGGCGCAGCCCGCCCCGGCACCTGCGGGGGCGGCATTCGTCCTCGGCGGGCCGATGGTCGGCCCGCGTGATGTCTCCGTCTGGAAGGTGTGACATGGCCAAGCGCCAGTTTGCATTCCTGGCGCTGGCTGTGGCGGTTGGGGTGGGGGCCGGGTATTTCCTGGTCCCCAAACCCGCAGCCCCCCTGGCCCCGCCCTCCACCAATGCCGCCGCCCTGTCCGATGCCCCGGCCCTGGCGGCCCGTGGGCCGTACAAGGTGGGCACCACCAATCTGCGCTTCACCCATAAGGACCAGCCGGACCTGATGGGCATCAATCCGGTGACGGGGAATATCCCCGTCAAGGATCGCGCCCTGGACATGATCGCCTGGTACCCCGCCAGCCTGAAGGCAGGCGAGGCAGAAAAGGCCAGCTACAGCTTTACCACCCCGCGCAGCCCGGTGATTCCGGCGGAAAGCCTGCCGGCCACGATGATGGCGGATGGGCACGCCGCCCGCGATGCCAGCCCTGACCGCACGGGCGGGCCCTATCCGCTGATCGTGTTCAGCCATGGTTTCCGCAATTTCGCAGCGGGCTTTGCCCAGACGATGGAGACTCTCGCCTCTAAGGGCTATGTGGTCGTCGCCATCGAACATCGTGATGCCGAACCGTCCGCCACCAGCCCCATGGCGCTGGTGTTCGGCAATACGGTGGTGACCCGTGCCGCCGATCAGCGTTTCGTCATCGCTGAACTGACGGCGCGGGCCACGGCCAGCGATAACCCGCTGGCCGGGCTTTACGACCCCAGCAACATCGGCCTGATGGGCTATTCCATGGGCGGGTTCGGCGCGCTGATCACCATGGGCGCCGGCTTTGATGCACAGGGGCCGCTCTATCCACAGATACCGGGCAACCTGCTGGCGGGTGAGGTGGCGGGGGCGGAGCCCTTGCGCAACGGCGTGCCGGCGGGCGTGAAGGCGATGGTCGGCTTTGCCCCCTGGGGGGCCGGCGATGCCCTGCGCGTCTGGTCACCCGAAGGGCTGGCGGCGGTGAAGGTGCCCAGCCTGCTGATCGTGGGTGACCAGGATGATGTGTCGGGCTTTGATGGCGGGGTTCACCGCATCTTTGAACAGATGACGGGCAGCGACCGCCGGATGCTGGTCTATCAGGGCGCCCGCCACAATATCGCCGGCGACGGCACGCCGCCGCAGCTGGCGCATTATTTCTCCTTCGTGGAGCGCTATGACGAGCCTGTATGGCGGCGCGACCGCATCCTGTCCATCAATGTGCATTTCGTCACCGCCTTTCTGGACGCCACGCTGAAGGGCAAGGCGGACAGTGCGGCCTATCTGAACGTCCCCACGGTAAAGGCCGCTGACGGGAAATGGCCCGACGACAAGGCCCCCAGCAGTGCCGATTACTGGCCGGGTTTCCAGCGCCGCTGGGCGCTGGGGCTGGAACTGCATCACAAATCCGCCGGGCAATAACCGGCGACGGAACAAAAGGATCGGGAGGATATGGAATTACCCTTGCTGCAAGTCGGCATTGCCGCGGCCCTGACGGCCCTGGTCGCCGGCGGGACTGTATGGAAATGCCGCCGGGCCAAGATCCACAGCAGCGACGGCAACCAGGAATTCTTCCTGGCCGGCCGTGGCCTCAGCTGGTTCTTCATCGCCGGATCGATCACCATCACCAACCTGTCGGCTGAACAGCTGGTGGGCATGAATGGCAACCAGATGGCCCTGCTGGCCTGGTGGGAGCTGGCGGCGGTGGTCGGCCTGTCGATCCTGGCCCTGGTCTTCCTCCCGATCTATTACCGATATAATTGTACCACCACCACCGAACTGCTGGAAAAGAAGTACAATAACAAGTCGATCCGCAGCACGATCGGCGGCCTGTTCATGCTGGGCAATATTCTGATCTACATGCCCATCATGCTGTACAGCAGTTCACTGTTCTTGAAATCCATGTTCGGGTTGCAGGTACCGATCCTGTTGATTTCCGCTATCCTGGCGGTTGCCGGATCGGCCTTCGCCATTCTGGGCGGCCTGCGCGCCGTGGCGGTGGCCGACACCTATTCCGGTGTGCTGCTGCTGTCCATGGGCACGCTGGTGGTGTTCCTGGCGCTGGCCGCCATCGGTTGGGATTTTTCCGGCATCCCGCCGGAACGCCTGTCGATGATCGGCGGCAATGACAGCCCCATTCCCTGGCATACCCTGCTGACCGGCATGGTGTTCATCCAGATTTACTATTGGTCCACCAACCAGACCATCACCCAGCGCGCCATGGCCGCCCCCACCCTGCGGGAGGCGCAGAAGGGCGTGCTGGCCGCCGCCGCCGTGCGGCTGGCGATCATCCCGCCGATGGTGGTGATTCCCGGTATCGTCTCCTACAAGCTCTATGGGCAGATCGGTGACCATGCCTATGGCCAGATCGCCGGGGCCTTGCTGCCGGAATATCTGACCGGCATCTTCGCCGCCGCCCTGGTCACGGCCATGCTGGCGCATTTCGCCTCTGTGCTGAACAGCACGGCCGCCCTTTACGTCTGCGACCTGCATGAAAAATACATCAATCCCCACCCGGCCAATGTGCCGGTGCTGAGCGGGGTGGCCAGCGTAATCTTCGTGCTGATCGCCGTGGCCCTGGTGCCGGTCTATACTGACGCGCAGAGCATCATCAATCTGGTGCAGCAGTTGAACGGCCTGTTGTCGATGCCGATCCTGTCGGCCTTCATCGTCGGCCTGCTGTTCCGCAATGTCGATGCCCGCGCCGCCATCCTGGCGGTGGTCTTCGGCGTCGCCCTCTATGCCTATTTCAGCTTCGTCTGGGCACCGCTGCACTATATCCACATGATGTTCATCACGCTCTGGGTGACGGTGGCGTTCTCCCTCACCGTCAATCGGTTCGTGTTCGGCAGGAAGGCGACGTTCATCCTTTCCGGCGGGGCCAAGGAAGTGGCCGGTGCCGCCGCGCAGGCGAACGGGTCATGATCGGGTAAAATATCGGCAGTAAAAAAAGGCGCCACCCCAGCGGGCGGCGCCTTTTCCTTTGTTCAAGCAGGGCTTTACAAAATCCGCACCGCCCCTCCCAGCCCATATTGCTGGCCGGGCTGCACCCGGAACAGCACGGCGATCTTCTGCTTGCCCGTGGCCGGTGGCAGGTCCAGCGACAAGGGTGCCGCTGCCACCTCAGCCCGCCCGCCGATCCGGCGGCCATTGGCGAAGACCTCCACCGCCCCCGTCACCTTGTCGAACACCAGCGTGCCGCCCGCCTTCTGAATGCCGGCATAGGGTTCGATGGTGATGGCGCACATGACATAGACATCCCGATCCGGTGCCGGCAGCAGGCTGCCGCTGCGATAGGGCGACCAGGAATTCATATCATTGTCGGCCAGCCCCACCATCGGGTCCAGCGGCGTGGCCGACCAGGGCGACACCCGCCAGCGGCCCAGCGTGAAGATATTGCGCTCAAACACCGGCTGATAGGCCGGCCCCAGATCGGGTTTGATCGCGATGCTCAACTTGGCCGGTTTCAGCCCATCCGCCTCCGCTGACAGGCGCAGCGTGCCGGACGTGCCCGCATTGCTCTGCACAATCACCTGCGCCAGCCCGTTGAAGGCCGACCGGCGGTCGCCCTTTTCCGGTTCGATGGAATTGGGGTCGCCATTACCCAGGCCGATGATCCGGCCCTCTTCGATGGCAAAGCGGATCATCGGCTTGGCATCGGGCACCACCCGCCCTGCCCCATCCACCACTTCCACCCGGATCGGCTGGGCGTCGATGCCATCCCCGGCCAGTTGCGGACGGTCAGCCACCAGCCGCAGCGCCTTGGCCGGACCGGTGGTTTCCACCACGGCCTTGGCGACCTGGCGCCCGCCGGTAAAGCCCAGCGCCTCCAGCTTGCCCGGCTGATAGGGTACCTGGAACCAATTCATTTCCAGCCAGTCGCCCTTCTGCCGGCCCAGGCTCTTGCCATTAAGGCGTAGTTCCACTTCTTCCACATTGCTCATCACCATGACACGGATGGGTTGCCCCTCCTGCCCCGGCCAGTTCCAATGTGGGGCGATGGCCAGCACCGGGCGGTCATCCACCCATTGCGCCTGATGGATATGGAAGGCCGTCTTCTCAAACCCGCACAGATCCATGATGCCAAAGAAGGAACTGTTGGACGGCCAGGTGTGCGGCGTCGGTTCCCCATGATAATCAAACCCGGTCCAGACAAAGCCGCCGGCGACGAAATCGCGGCTGGCGATTTCCTTCCAGGCCTTGCGGTGTGTGGCTCCCCAGGGGGCCGCCTCATCATCATAGGAACTGGCGATATGGCGTTCCTTATCGGTGATGAATTCGCCGCGTGTGGAAAAGGCGGATGTATCCTCCGATGACAGCATCGGCTTGGCTGGATTGGCCTTGTGGAAGGCGTCATAATCCTTGGGCTGATAATTGAAGCCCACCACATCCACCGCCTGGGAGACATTGATCTTGGTGAACAGGCCGCCATTCATGGCCGCCGTCACCGGGCGCGTCGGGTCCAGTTCGCGCACGACATCGGCCATGCGCATCACCATCTCATAGCCCGCTTCCGTGCCCTGCATCGGCTCTTCATTGAACACGGACCAGAGGATGATGCTGGGATGGTTGCGGTGCGCCCGCACCAGCCATTCCAACTGCGCCATCTGGTCGGGTGAGGGATTGAAACAGCGGTTTTCATCCATCACCAGCAGGCCCAGCCGGTCGCACAGCCGGTAAAATTCCGGGTCTTGGGCATTATGCGAACAGCGGATGGCGTTGCAGCCCAGTTCCTTCAGCCGCCGCAATCGGAATTCCAGCAAGCCATAGGGAATGGCCGTGCCGACGCCGGCATGGTCCTGATGGATGCAGACACCCTTCAGCTTCACCGGCCGGTCATTGAGGAAGAAACCCTTCTCGGCGTCAAAGCGCTGGGTGCGGAAACCGATTTCCGTCTCCACCTCATCCGTCAGCGCGCCATTTTCCCACAGCCGGGTCGCCACAGTGTAAAGGGCGGGCGTCTCCAGGCTCCAGAGCTGCGGATTGGCCAGCTGCATCGGGGCGGACAGGGTGATGCTGTCAAAATCGGTGATGCTGCCCGTCGCCTCCGACCGGGCGACGATTTTGCCGTCCGGCCCGGTCAGCTCCGCCGTCAGGCGCACCGGCATGGTGCGCTTGGCGCTGGAATTGACCTGGACGGTCAACGGGATCGTCCAGCCATCGCCCTGCTTCACCGGATGGGCGGAAACGCCATCGGTGGCAATATGCACCGGCGCCCGCTTGACGATGCGGACATTGCGGTAAATGCCCCCGCCCTCATACCACCAGCCCTCCATGGACTGCGCATCCACCCGCACCACCAGCGAGTTGCCGGCATTGCCATAGGTGATGAAGGGCGTCAGATCGATATTGACGGCGCTATAGCCGCTCCAGCTACGGCGCACCAGGGTGCCGTTGAACCAGATGGTGGCATAGGTGGAGATGCCATCCAGTTGCAGTTCAATATGCCGGCCCCGGTCGCTTTCATCAAAGCGCAGGGTGGTGCGGTACCAGGCATAGCCGCGCGGGCGGTAGCCCTGGGAGACATTGGCCTTTTCGCTGTGCCGCTGAAAGCTGACAAAATCATGCGGCAGCTCCACCGCCGCCCAACCGGTATCATCATAGGCCGGCGACGCCGCCCCGAAGGAGATGCCAGCCTTGGCATTCTCATAGGTTTCTTCGTGGCTCAGCAGTTCGGGGAACGGAATATCGCCTTCATGGAAACGCCAGCCGCGATTGAGCGAAAGGATCTGCCGGGGCCCGAGGGCCACGGCCATCGGCGCCTTCGGGCTGCTGGCCAGGGCGTTGCCCGTGCCAGCCAGGTGCCCCAGCAAACCGGATAATGGTGCCGCGGCGACAGCCGCCCCCGTGCCCATCAGGAAGTGCCGCCGATGCATGTTTCCTCCATTTTGTCTGATTTATAATTTGTCATATAAATTAGCCAAAAATGGAAGGGGACGCAACGCCATTGGCTCACAGAAACAATGGCGTCGCCAGCACTACATAGACAATTCCGGTAAAGCCCCTGCCCCCGTCACTCCACCCGCAGCGCGTTGGTCACCGGTTCCTTGATGCTGTCATACCAAGCCCCATAGGTGGGGTTGGGAATGACGATCCAGCGGGTTTCCCACAGGGATTTATAGCGGGCGGCGATGGCGGCCCGTTCATCGGGGCCCTGCTGGCGGGTGACGGTCAGCATATCGCTCAACTGATCGCCAAAGGACATGACGATCCGGTTGGTCTTCGCCACCTCCTGGCGGCGGCTGGCCTTGTCGCTGGGCCAGCCATTCTGGCCCTTCAGCATCAGGTCGGCCGGCGCCACGTCACCAAAGCCAGCCGTTTTCAGGTTGACCAGCGTGTCGGCATGTTGCGGGCAGGCATCGCCGGGGGCCGTCGGGCGCGGCTTGCATTCACGGTTGGTGATGAAGACAACCCGCACCTTATTGCGGCGCAGTTCGGCCACGAAATCCACCGCACCCGGCATCGGCGTGGCGCGGCGTTCACCGACCCACTGGTCCCAGGTGGCCAGATTGAAATCACGCTCGCCCTTCAGGATGGCGCGGGCCATGTGGGGGCTGTTGTCCAGCACCGTCTCATCCACATCAAAAATGGCGGCCGGCGGCTTGCCCGCCCCGCCATCGGCCTGCTCCAGCGCCGCCGAGCCGGGCGCGGACAGGGCCGCCGGCAGCTTGATCTTCGCCAGGGCATAAGATTGTTCGGACAGGCGCTTGAATTCTTCCGACCGCTGCATGAACAGGGTGGCGATCAAGCGCGGATCATCCAGCGGGCCGGGGGCCGCCTGCGCCACGGGCGGCGGCGGGGCCGGAACGCGCGCATGGTCATTCACATGGATGGAACAGGCGGAGAGCGCCACAGCAGCACTCGCCAGGGTCAGCAGGGTGATGGATCGCATTTTATGACACTTCGGTGACATTGTTTCCGGCCCGCACAATGCCCAGCACTCCCGCCCCTGTCCACCCGCTATCCGGCCTGTAACAGGTCGCTGAATGCCTGCACCGCGCGGGTACGATAGCGTTCCCGATGCTGGATCAGGCTGAAACGCCGGGCCGGCAGGCTGGGGCCGACGGCGGCCAGCCTGCCGGCCGCGATCAGCGGCGCCACCACATGCACCGACAGCGCCGCCGCCCCGGCACCCGCCTGCACCGCCGCACAGACAGCCTCGTTCGAGGGTAATTCCAGCGCCACCGTCAGCCGTTCCAGCGTCAGCCCCAGCCGGGGTAAGGCGGCGGTAAAGGCGGCACGGGTGCCGGAACCGGGTTCGCGCATCACCCAGGCGGTGCTGGCGGGGTCGAACGCGATCCCCGCCACATGCGGCCCGACCCAGGGGTGACCGGGGGCAACCACGATGGTCAACCGGTCATCCGTCACGGGCGTCACCTGCAAGGCAGCATCAGCCACATCGCCTTCCACCACACCCAGTTCGGCCTTACCCTCCAACACCCAATGCGCCACCGCATCGGTATTGCCCACGGCCAGATGCGGCTCTACGCCGGGATAAAGCTGGCGGAACCGCACCAGATATCGGGGCAGCCAATATGACGCCACCGTCTGGCTGGCACCGATGGACAGGCTGCCACTTTTCAAGCCGGCGAGATCGGCCAGCACCTGTTCGGCTGCCTGCACCCGCGCCAGCACGCCCGCCGCCTCCCCCTGAAAGGCACGACCCGCCGGGGTCAGTTCCACCCGACGCCCCACCCGATGCAACAAGATGACGCCGTGCCGTTCCTCCAGCGCACGGATGGCAGCACTGACGGCGGATTGCGTCAGATGCAACGCCTCAGCCGCGCGGGTCACATGCTCCCGTTCCGCCACCGCCAGGAAGATGCGCAATTGTTCCAGGGTCATGGATCGGCCAATCGTTCGATTTTATCGATTATATCAAGAAATATCATTCGTTGGATTGCTTAAAAGCAGGGGCGCAGGGTGCCGACAGGAAAACGAACCCTGGTCCTGTGCCATGCTGACCCTATCCGCCCGCCCCCTGCCCTTGCCCAGCCTGCCTGGTATGGGTGCCGCTGCCACCGTGGCGCTGGCGGCCCAGGGTCTGCATCATTGGTTGCCGCTGGATGCGCTGATCCTGGCCATCCTGATCGGGGCCGGCATCCGCAGTGTGAGGCCGCGGATGCCGGGGCTGGAAGCCGGCATCCATCTGGCGGCAAAGCGCCCCCTGGAACTGGCGGTGATGCTGCTGGGTGCCACGCTGGACAGCCGCGCCATGCTGGCCGCCGGGCCGCTGCTGCTGGGCGGCATCGCCCTGCTGGTGGGGCTGTCGCTGCTGATCGGTTACGGCATCGGGCGGGGCTGCGGGCTGGGGCACAGGCTGGCCCTGCTGGTGGCCTGCGGCAATTCCATCTGCGGCAACAGCGCCATCGCTGCCGCCGCCCCCGTGGTTGCCGCCTCTGAACAGGAGGTGGCGGCGGCATTGACCTTCACCGCCCTGCTGGGCATTGGCGCGGTCCTGCTGCTGCCACTGGCCCTGTTTCTGCCGGGGATGGGGGAATTGCGTTATGGCGTGCTGGCGGGGCTGACCGTCTATGCCGTGCCACAGGTGGCCGCCGCCACGGCACTGACCGGCCCGCTCAGCCTGCATATGGCCACCCTGGTGAAGCTGGCGCGGGTGGTGATGCTGGGGCCGGTCAGCCTGGGCCTGACGCTGCTGCATCGCCGCCACAACCTGCCCAGCCAGGGCCGCCCGGCGCTGCTGCCCTGGTTCATCATCGGCTTCGCCGCCCTGGCCGGGCTGCGCGCCGCCGGTCTGGTGCCGGAGGGGCTGGCCGCCCCGCTGGGCGAAGGTGCGCACCTGCTGACCCTGTGGGCCATGGCAGCGCTGGGGCTTTCCATCAACCTGCGGGGTCTGGCCCAGGGCGGCGGCCGGGTACTGGCCGCCGCATCCCTGTCATTACTGGCGCTGGTGGGGCTGGCCCTGGGCCTGATCTGGCTCGTGCAGCCCTGACCCCGCGCCCCTTTATCAAATCGCCTTGCTGTGTCGCCCGCCCTCCGGGTCCAGATGGGCGTCGAACAGGGCAGCCACGCTGCGCACCAGGGGGCGGGCGCTTTCCGGCACGCTGATCCGGTGGCCATGCAGTTCCGCCACCCCATCGGCCAACAGCGCCGATAGGGCCGGCCCCTCCGGCATGATGCTGTCCGGGTGAAGGCCATGTTCAGCCGCCAGTTCGGCCAGATCGACGCTGAAATGGCACATCAGCCGTTCGATCAGGGCCGCGCGCATCCGGTCATCCAGGGTCATGCGATATCCGCGCGCCACCGCCAGCCCGGTATCCTCCACCGATTTCATATAGGCCGGAACCGGCAGCACATTGGCGACATAGCCCTGCGGCAGCCGCCCGATGGCCGACGCACCAAAACCCAGCAGCGCATCCGCCGCATCGGTGGTATAGCCCTGGAAATTGCGCTTCAGCGTGCCGCTTGCGGCGGCCAGCGCGATGGGATCATCCGGTTTGGCAAAATGGTCCAGGCCGATACGGACATAGCCTTCATCCAGCAAGGTCTGCTCAATGGCCAAATTCTGCGCCATGCGCGCGTCGGCATCGGGCAGATCCGCCTCGTTGATACGGGCCTGATGCGCCTTGAAGCCCGGCATATGGGCATAGCCGAAGATCGACAGCCGGTCAGGCGACAGCGCCACCGCCTGGCGCACCGTATCAACGCAACTCGCCACCGTCTGGCGCGGCAGACCATAGATCAGGTCCAGATTGATGGCCTGGATGCCGGCCCCCCGCAACCCTTCCACCGCCGCACGGGTCAGGCCCGGCGGCTGGATACGGTTGATGGCCGCCTGCACCGCCGGATCAAAGCTCTGCACCCCCAGCGAGGCGCGGGTGAAACCGGTATCGCCCAGCGCCTGGATCATCTCCGGCAGCAAGGTACGCGGGTCGATCTCCACCGCCAGTTCGGCATCGGGCGCGATATTGAACCGCGTGCGCATCTCCGCCATCAGCGACCGCATGGCGTCGGCCGGCATCAAGGTCGGGGTGCCGCCGCCGAAATGCACATGCCGCACCGACGGCCCACCCTGTTCGCCCTGCGGCAGCAGGGCGGCCACGGCGCGCATTTCCGTCGTCATCGCCGCCAGATAGGCCCAGACGGGATCTTCATGGCGGACGACGCTGGTATGGCAGCCGCAATACCAGCACATGGTCCGGCAGAAGGGCACATGCAGGTAAAGCGACAGGGTGGACATTGGGTCCAGCCGCCCCAGCCAGCCGCGATAAGTCTCCGACGTCACCGACGGCGTGAAATGCGGGGAGGCCGGGTAGGAGGTATACCGGGGAACCCGCTGGTGACGATATTTGGCGACGAGATCGGGATGCATGATGGGCCCTGACAGCGAGGGAACGATTGTGGCCGTACCATGCGCCCGCCGACATATCCGCGCTTTGATCCAGCGCAATCGCCATCCAAAACCAAGCCCCCTTGCGCCCGCCGTGCGGTTCTGCGACACCAGCGCCATGCCTGACCTGTCCCATGAAATCCGCCTCGGCCATGCCGAAACCTTCCCCGTCTGCGGCGTTGACGAGGCCGGGCGCGGCCCGCTGGCCGGCCCCGTGGTCGCCGCCGCCGTGCTGCTGCCCTGTGGCGGCGGCATCCCGGACTGGTGCGCCGGCATTGATGACAGCAAGGTGGTGAAACAGGCCAAGCGCGAAGCCCTGTTCGCGCTGATCTGCCAGAACGCCCCCTATGGTGTCGGCATTGCCAGCGTGGCGGAGATTGATGAGATCAATATTCTGCAGGCCACCTTCCTGGCCATGCGCCGCGCCGTGGAGGGTTTGGCGGCGATGACCGGCAAAATGCCCGCCTTAGCGCTGGTGGATGGCAATCAGCGCCCGCCCCTGCCCTGTGCCGTGCAAACATTGGTGGACGGTGATGCATTATCGCTGTCCATCGCCGCCGCCTCCATCATCGCCAAGGTGACGCGGGACAAGATGATGGGGCAGTTGGCGCTGGAATACCCCGGATATGGTTGGGAACGGAACCAAGGTTACGGAACAGCACAACACCGGGCGGCCATTAAAACACTGGGTGCGACCCCCCATCACCGCCGTTCATTTGCACCTGTTTCCCAACAATTGGCCTTAACTCTCTGACTCTTCTGACTCTTCAGAAAAATTCCAGTTGACGGCGACTCGGGGCCGAATCATTGTCGGCGAAAATGAACTCCCGATTCGGCGGCAAATACCATGCGTGAAACCCTGACAACCAACCGGATTCTCGTCGGCGACTGTGTGCAGTTGATGCGGGACATGCCCGCCGGCTCTGTTGATATGGTTTTTGCCGATCCGCCCTATAACCTGCAACTGAATGGCGATCTGCTGCGCCCCAACCACACGCGTGTGGATGGGGTGGATGAGGAATGGGACCGGTTCCAGGATTTTGAAACCTATGACCGTTTTACCCGCGACTGGCTGTCGGCCGCCCGGCATACGCTGAAGGATGATGGCACCCTGTGGGTGATTGGCAGCTATCACAATATTTTCCGCGTCGGCAGCATTTTGCAGGATCTGGGTTTCTGGGTGCTGAACGACATTATCTGGCGCAAATCCAACCCGATGCCCAATTTCAAGGGCCGCCGTTTCGCCAATGCCCATGAAACCATGATCTGGGCGTCCAAATCCAAGGACAGCAAATATTACTTCGCCTATGAGGCGATGAAGGCGCTGAACGAGGATTTGCAGATGCGCAGCGACTGGACGCTGCCACTCTGCACCGGGTCGGAACGGCTGCGCGACGAGACGGGGCAGAAGGCGCACCCGACGCAGAAGCCGGAATCCCTGCTGTTCCGCGTGCTGATGGCCTCCACCAAGGTGGATGATGTGGTGCTGGACCCGTTCTTCGGCACCGGCACCACCGGGGCGGTGGCCAAGCGCCTGCGCCGCCGCTGGATCGGGCTGGAGCGGGAGCATAATTATGCCCGCCTCGCCAACCAGCGCATTGCGGCGGTGGAAGAAGTGGCCGAGCCGGAATTGCTGGAAGTCACCTCCAAGCGCACACAGCCGCGCGTGCCGTTCGGCAACCTGATCGAACGCGGCTATCTGAAGCCCGGCACCATGCTGTTCGACAATCGCCGCCGCCATATCGCCAAGGTGCGCGCCGACGGCACCCTGGTGGCGCAGAACCATCTGGGGGAACATAAGGGGTCGATCCACAAGGTGGGTGCCGCCATGCAGGGCCTGCCCGCCTGCAATGGCTGGACCTTCTGGCATTTCCAGAAAGAAGGCTCGCTGGCCCCCATCGATGTGCTGCGCCAGCAGGTGATCAGCGAAAAGCATTGAGGGTTCGGGGGTGGGCCGACCAAGCGGCCCGCCCCCTGTTCACACCAGCGGTAGCGGCGCGGCATCGCGCAGGATCGCCTCTGTTTCCGACGTATAGGTCTGGCCCTGCCCATGCAGCACCAGACCGGGCAGCAGGCGCAGGGGTGATTTCCGGTCGCGCCGCCCCTGCACGATCACCCGCTTGGCCGCCACCCCGGCACGGGGCCAGAGCGGCAGCACGGCGATATCGCCAAACCGCCCCTCCATCAGCGCCAGCAGGCTGGCCAGCCGTTCGGCGGGGAAAATCACCGTCAGGCTGCCGCCACTTTTCAACAGGCGCAACGCCGCCTGGATGAAGCCAGCCAGATCGCCCGCCCCTTCCCCATGGCTGGTGGCCTTGCCGGCATCGGGGGAGGCGCTGTGCCGCCCCGTCTCCCAGAAGGGCGGGTTGGTCATCACACGATCGAAACTGTTGGGCACCAGCCCGGCGGCGGCAATATCCGCCACGTCCCCCTGCACCACGCGGGCCCGGTCGGCCCAGCCGCCGGCCGCAATGCCAGCCCCGGCCCAGCGCGCCGCGTCGGCCTGGATTTCCAGCCCGGTCAGCCCCACGGCGGGGCAGCGTGCCGCCAGACACAATAACGCCGCCCCAGCCCCGCAGCCCAGGTCCAGCACCTGCTGCCCCGGTTCGGCCGGCACAGCCGCCGCCAGCAGTACCGGATCAATGGCCGCGCGATAGCCCTTCTCCGGCAGATACAGCGTCACCCGCCCGCCCAGCAGGGCGACGGGAGCGGCATCCACTACATCTATATATATGTCACGCCCGGTCACGGTCAGCCTTCCACCCCGGCCAGCCCGGCGGCGCGCAATAAATCCCGCGCTTCGGTCGCATCCTCATCCGCGACACAAAGCCGCCGGGGGATGGCCCCGATGGAGCCTTCCAGGGCGGCGGTATGCTGGTCCAGCAGCACACAGGCGATCTCCGAATCAGCCAACAGCGCCTGGGCGAAAGCCAGGGCCACCGGGTCATTGCTGCGCAAGATGATGTCCATTCCCTCTCCATCATGTTCAGCCCGGCACTGCTGCGCCGCAGTTTCAGGGCGGTCATGCCCTTATCGGTGCGTGCGCGGGCTTGACCCTGCGGTCTCCCCCGCTATGCTCCCCTGCCATAAGGGGTCCGTCAATCGCGGGCCTGTTTCCGCTTGTCTGGTATGGAGTATCCGACCCGTGGCCACCGTGACCACCCTTGATTCCAAGCGGCGCAAGCCGGGCTCGGATGCGCTCGACAAGCTGGTGTCGCTGGTCAGCGACGATCTGGCCGCCGTGAATGAGCTGATCATCGCCCGGATGCAGTCCCCTGTGGCGTTGATCCCGCAGCTGGCCGGCTATCTGATCGCCAGCGGCGGCAAGCGCCTGCGCCCGGTGCTGACGCTGGCCGCCGCCAACCTGTGCGGTTACAAGGGCGACCGGCACAAGGCGCTGGCCGCCTGTGTGGAATTCCTGCACACGGCCACCCTGCTGCATGATGATGTGGTGGATGAAAGCGATCTGCGCCGGGGTCAGGCCAGCGCCAATGCCGTGTTCGGCAATAAATCCTCCGTGCTGGTCGGTGATTTCCTGTTCGCCCGCGCCTTCCAGGTGATGGTGGAAGATGGGTCGCTGGATGTGCTGCGCATCCTGTCCACCGCATCGGCCGTGATCGCCGAGGGGGAGGTGCTGCAGCTCACCACCACCAACGACACGGAAACCAGCGAAGAAGCCTATCTGGAGGTCATCAAGGCGAAGACGGCGGAACTGTTCGCCGCCGCCTGCCGCATCGGCGCCGTGGTGGCCGACCGCAAGGGGGCGGAGGAAGAGGCGCTGCGCAGCTTCGGCATGAATCTGGGCATCGCCTTCCAGCTGGTGGATGACGTGCTGGATTATTCCGCCGTGCAGGCCCGCCTGGGCAAGAATATCGGCGACGATTTCCGCGAGGGCAAGATCACCCTGCCCGTCGTCCTGGCCTTCCGCCGCGGCGATGAGGAGGAGCGGGGCTTCTGGCGCCGCACCATGGAGGAGATGGACCAGCAGGAGGGCGACCTGGACCGCGCCATCGCCCTGATGGCCAAGCACAATACCCTGCATGACAGTGTGGAACGGGCCCGCCATTACGCCGCCATGGCCCGCGATGCGCTGGGTCTGTTCCCGACCAGCCCGGTGAAGCAGTCCCTGCTGGAGGTACTGGATTTCGTGGTCGACCGCGACTATTGATCCCCCGACAGATCGGTTCGAGAGGGTGCAAGGCCGGGCATTTGCCCGGCCTTTTTCTTTGTGTTTCAGGCACTTGAACACGCAATGCTGCCATGCGCACCCCCTTTGTCAAAAAACCTGCATCTAGTGCTTGCCATGCTCCGTCGATAGCGCTATACACCCGCCCACGCCACGGGGCGCCGACGACGCGACAGCGAAACGGCAGCCGGTAAAACGGTCCAGTGGCGATAGTGACGGAGTATAGCTCAGCCTGGTAGAGCGCTGCTTTCGGGAGGCAGAGGCCGGAGGTTCGAATCCTCTTACTCCGACCAATAAGAAGCCGGTTTCGACAATGTCGAAACCGGCTTCTTTGTTTTCGGTATTAACCGCGCGGGAGCAGCCCCCTCTTGGCATCCCTGCACGGCACCAGGGACAGCTGGCGTTCAGACTTGATCCTGGCGGTGACAGCGAGGCGGACGCCGCTGGATCAGCGGGCTTGCGGCTCTTCAGCCCCAACCAGGGCCGGCAATGTACCAGGCACCGCAAGCGGCCTCCCCCAGAAGGTGGGCCGCGCCCCTGACAGGGGCGACATTCACCGGATGGGCACGGTAGTGACCACGGAAGCCTCTACCGGGTAGACCGCACGGGGACGGCCAAACCGGGGTAATTCACGGGGGATGACGATGGTGGCCGTCGTGCCGTTACCTGGCTGGCTTTGGATATGGATGCTTCCACCCAACCGCTGGGTCACCTGATTATAGGCGACATGCAGTCCCAGCCCCATATGGCCGGCGGCGCGGTTGGTGGTGAAGAACGGATCGAAGACATGGGCCTGCACATCAGCCGCCATGCCCTCCCCCTCATCCGCGATGATGATTTCCACCTTGTCGCCGTTGATCTCCCGCGCCTTCACCCGGACGGGGCCCGCGCGATCCGGGCCATAGGCATGGTCGGCAATATTGGCCAGAAGGTTGGTGATGGTCTGCGCCAGGGCACCTGGATAGGTGTCCATCTGGATGAGATCGATATCCAGGCTGATCTGGCTGCCGCTGCCCGTCAGCTTGGCCTTCATCAGATTGGCGATTTCCCGAAGATAATCCCCCAGGTCAAAGACACGGCGGTCATCGCTGCCGCGATCGACCGCGACCTCCTTGAAGCTGCGGATCATGTCGGAGGCGCGCACAACATTGCGCTGGGCCAGGGAAGAAAGCTCAAGCCCGGTCTGCAGATGTTCAGTCAGATTGGAGCGGGTAAGGCCACCATTACCCAACGATTCCTGAAGGGCGCGAATATTGTCATGCAACAGCGATATGGCGGACAGGGTAACGCCCAGCGGCGTATTCACCTCGTGCGCCACACCGGCAACCAATTGCCCTAGGGCCGCCATCTTTTCCTGCTGCACTAGCCGGTGCAGCGCTTCCCGCAGGTCGCCGACCGCCCGTTCCAGCTGATCATAGGTCTCTGCATTGGACAGGGCGATGGCGCTGTAGGCGCAGAGGGTCCGGAAGATCCGCCGCTCCCGCGTTCCATAGGCATCGGCCTGATCACTCTGCACGGAAATGATCCCCAGCACCCGATCCCCAATGGTGAGCGGCCGTACCAGCACCGTATGCATCGCCCGCGTACCCGGCACCTGGGCCGGCGGCCGGCCATCCTGCGCGCACGATAGAATTTCCCGATTCTCGCGGGCGCAACGCGCCACCAGACTATCGGCAGATAGCGCTACCAGCCGCGGGTCTAGTCGCCGACCATCTTCCACCCGGTACCGGACATCGACAATCTGCCGATCCTCATCCACCAGCCCGATGGAGAGGAAGTCAGCGGGCATCAATTCCGTGATATGGCCATAGATGGTCTTGAAGACGCCTTCATAATCCAGCCTGGCGGTAATTTCCTGCCCGACCTGCCCCAGCCGTTCCAGAATCTGGTTCGCCTCATCCAGGGTGGCGGCACGGGCCGCCTCTGATCGGGCCAATTCCCGGTGATGCTCTGCATCGGCCTTGGCCCGCGCCGTATCGAAACGCACCTGCATGGCCAGGATACGGGCGCCATTCTGCTGGTCGAAATTGCGTTGCCAGCTGTCCCGCGCCCGCCGTTCGTAATGCAGCGCCGTCTGATATTCGCCAATGGCTTCGTAATCGCGGGCCAGCTCGCTCAACAAGTCGGACTGGATGACAAACCCGTCCAACCGGTCCCCCACCGACACAGCCCGCTGCAGCGTTGCAATCGACTGCTCCAGGCACGGCCCCGCATCGGCACGCTGGATTTCCGCCAATGCCTGTAAGGCCCGGATCTCCAGATAGGGCCGCTTGGCTTCCGCCGCTTCATGGCAGGTGGACAGGGCCAGTTCCCGCGCATCATCCGACCGGGCCAACCGATGCAGGGCCAGCGCCTTGCTGATCCGGCTGGAAAGCCGGATATCATCCTGCTCCAGTTGCCCGGCGACCTTTTGGGCCCGGTCAAACAAGCCGAGCGCCTTTTCTTCCTGACCGATTTGCAGCAGCAGATTGCCATGCGCGTTATAAAAAATCACATGCCGCCGGCTGCTATGGAATCGCTCCAGATAAAGGGTTGCCTGATCAAAATAGCTCTGCGCGCGGTCAAAATCCTTCAGGCTGGTTGTTGTCTCGGCCAGTGAAGCCAAGCTGATGCCCAAAGCCAGGGGCCAGCCCACAGATGACGCAATACTATAGGATTTCTCCTTCCATTCCATCGCCGTCGGCAGATCGAACAGATTGGCATAGGCTGCACCGATGCTGTTCGCCAATTGAACAGCAAGCCAATTGGCGTGCAAGGTCAGGGCCAGATCAAACGCCTCTGTCAGCGCCTTGATCGCCTGCGGAAAACGGCCGAACTGGAAGGCAATGCCCCCCTGATAGCCCTTGGCATACATGGCAGCGGCCGGATTATCGGCCCCAAAATCATCGGTGATGATCCCCGCCCAATGCTCCAGCGCAGACGACGCATTGCCATACTGGCTTTGATAAGCCATACGCGCCAGCGCCAGCGCCTCACGCCTTGGGTCACCTGCCTTACGATAGAAATCCAGGGCATCTTGCGATTGGGCATTCGCTTCAGCCATACGACCGCACATCAAATGCAGGTCCGCCAGGGACAGGCAGACATCACCCAAACCGACATAATCCGATAGCTGGGCGAAGCCTCGCCGCGCAGTTTCGTACAATTCAAGCGAATCGTCAGGAGCCTGATTGAGGCGAATAATTTCCGCCGCGATCAAGGTCATCCGGTGTGACCAGCCCCCCGGCAAAAGGGACGGACGTGTGGCCAGCGATGCATGAAGTTCCAGTATATCTTCCAGGAAGGTCTTCTTTTCATGACGCATGTACCAAGCCAGCGCTGCCACCTCCAAGCACACAGATGCATCACCACGGGCCCGCGACCGCAGGGCCGATAACTCGGAAATATCGATAGATTCTTTATAAAACTCAGGAATGGAGTCCGGCATCACATGGCTCCTGATCATAATATTTGACGTCATGCGATGCCGTAACCCCGCCACCAAACAACATGCCGCCCAGGTCTACCCGGTTATTTTCCAGGTAGACCTTTGCGTACCATCTTAATGCAGAGAAAAGAGGGACGCGAGCGGCTTCCTATCAGACCGAAACATGCTCTTCGGTTGCGTCATGTTCTTCGGTCGCGATGTGCTCTTCGGAAGCGTCATGCTCTTCCGTCGCGATGTGCTCCTCGGAAGCGTCATGCTCTTCCGTCGCGATATGCTCCTCGGTCGCGACATGCTCTTCCGTCGCGATGTGCTCCTCGGAAGCGTCATGCTCTTCCGTCGCGATATGCTCCTCGGTCGCGACATGCTCTTCCGTCGCGATGTGCTCCTCGGAAGCGTCATGCTCTTCCGTCGCGACATGTTCCTCGGTCGCGACATGTTCCTCGGTCGCGATGTGCTCCTCGGAAGCGTCATGCTCTTCCGTCGCGACATGTTCCTCGGTCGCGACATGTTCCTCGGTCGCGATGTGCTCCTCGGAAGCGTCATGCTCTTCCGTCGCGACATGTTCCTCGGTCGCGACATGTTCCTCGGTCGCGACATGCTCTTCCGTCGCGATATGCTCCTCGGAAGCGTCATGCTCTTCCGTCGCGATGTGCTCCTCGGAAGCGTCGTGCTCTTCTGTCGCGATGTGCTCCTCGGAAGCGTCATGCTCTTCCGTCGCAATGTGTTCCTCGGAAGCGTCGTGCTCTTCCGTCGCGATGTGCTCCTCGGAAGCGTCGTGCTCTTCGGTGGCATCCGCAGCCTTGGGTGCGGTCGCCACGCCGGCAGGCGCCAGTTCAGCGGCCGCCAGGTCGCGGGAATATTCCACCTGCAAGCTGACGGCGTGCAGGGCAGAGAAGCTGCGCTTTACCAGCGCCGCCTTTTCACTGTCGGTCAGGCCATTGAAAATGCTGACAAACAGGGCAGGATTTTCCCGATAGGCATCCGTGGAACCAGGATTGACCGCCAGTTGGGACAGCACGCGATAGAGACCACGGCCGGTGGACCGTTCCTGGCCGCCAACCGGTTCACGATCCAGACGGGCGATCGCTTCGATCTCGAAGCTGCCATAATCGCCTTCCCGCTTGCTGCGCGTCGGCGTCATCCCCAGCTTTTCCGCCATTTCCGGGATGATGGGCAGAATCTCCAGCGGGGGCAGATACAGGCTGGCGAAGGAATGAACCGTCGCCTGCACCTTGGGGTCACGATAGTCCTTCAGGGGGCGACGGGTGATCTGGCTATCGGTGCCGGGGAAGGTGGCGCCGACATAGAGATATGACGGGTGATCCTCGCCATAAAGCTCGATCAGCCGGTCGAACAGGATGCCGCGCTTGTGATTCTTAAAGCCCTTGGAGGTGTAGGAGACATCCCCCACCGAGCCCACCTGCAACAGCACGACATGGCCGGAAGTGACCACCTGCCGGCCCCGCAGCAGCATGTCGGAGGCTTCCAGAATCTGGCAGCCATTGACGGACGGGTCGATGCGCAGATCGGCAAACAGGTAATCGGTGGAGGAAATGCCCGGCAGCATCTGCGTCCGGTGGCCTTCCTTGCGGGCGATGGTCAAAGCCCGCCGGGCCGGGGAGACAAAGAAGCCGGGATGACCGTAGAAGACGGCCGTCACCCGCTTGCCCTGCCGAACCTCGCGCAGGATCACTTCCGCCATCTGCACATAGGTGACGAGGCGGCGCTTATTCTCCCCATAATGCAGAGAGAGATTATAGGCGCTGGGGTTGAGATCGCGGATGAAAGCCGCCGTCACACCATCTGGAACCGCATAGAAAACCGCGTCAGCCTCCCGGATATGGCCGATCGCTTCCTGGGTCATGTGGGCAATGGACCGGATACCGGTGCCGACCACGGTGAGGCTACCGTGGGAAAGGCCGGCGGCGAGCGGCTTCGACACGTCGATGGAATTAGGCATGTTCCTGTTTCCCCTGCGTACGATATGGCTGTGGTGTGGATGGTGCGGGCCCCTGACGCCCTTGGCCAAAGGCGGTACGACTTTAGCGTATTCTTAACCATTTCGCATGTCGGTAAATTAGAGAGAGTGCGTTTTGCCCACAGCCTTAACAAGAATGTCGTAAAGCCGCGCGGAGGCGAGGGGAGAGGGAAAATGGCAGCAGAGACAGGCATCATCGGGGCCATCCTGGCCGGCGGGCAGGGTCGGCGGATGGGGGGCGACAAGCCGTTGACCGGGCTGGCCGGTCGCCCCCTGCTGGCCCATGTCGCCCGCCGGCTGGCCCCGCAGGTGGGCCGACTGGTGCTGAATGCCAATGGCGATCCGGCCCGCTTTGCCGGGATTGCGGAACTGCAGGGGCTGCCGGTGGTGCCCGATACGGCACCGGACCAGCCGGGGCCGCTGGCCGGCCTGCTGGCGGTGCTGGAATGGGCAGCGCGGATGCAGCCGGCCGCCCGGCATGTTCTCAGCGTGCCGGCCGATTGCCCCTTTCTGCCGCACGATCTGGCCAGCCGGCTGGCGCTGGCGGCGGGCGATGGGGTGGCGCTGGCGCGCACGGCGGCGGCCGATGGCAGTGCACACAGCCATCCGGTGGTCGGCCTGTGGCCGCTGACGCTGCGCGATGATCTGCGCACGGCCCTGCTGGTGGAAGGGCAGCGCCGGGTCGGCCAATGGGCGGCCCGGCACCGGCCGACCTTTGTCGACTGGCCGGACACGCCGCTGGACCCGTTTCTGAACGTGAACACCCCGGACGATCTGGCCGCCGCAGAGCGGCTGCTGGCTGTCCATCCGGGGAACTGAGGGTTACGCGGCCTGCGACAGGGTTTTCAACAGCCGGTCGAACCGGTCGCCCGCCAGGGAGACGGTATCCAGCAGCCCCTCATCCAGCTCATCGCCCTGGACTTCGTTTTCATCCAGCGCCGCCCCTTCGCCATAGCCCATGCGGCGCACGGTGCTGCGCAACCGGTCGGCCAGGAACAGGGCGATGGCGCGATAAAAGCGCATGGCAAAGCCGGTATCGCGGGCCAGTTCCCGCGCCAGCAACTGCTTTTCCAGCATCAGCACCGCCCCCGCCGTGGCGGCGGCGACAGAGGCCGAGGGCGGGGCGCTGTCCACGAAGGAGAGTTCGCCGATGATCTCCCCCGCGCCCAGGCTGGCGACGGCGCCGATACCCTTCACCGTCACCTCCATGCGGCCATCCAGCACGATGAACAGGTGTGGCGAGGGCTCCCCCTGCCGCACCAGCAGATCACCGGGCGCCACCATGCGGCGGCGGCCATGCCGGGCCATCCAATCCACATCCATATCGTCCAACTGACCCAGGATATAGAGCACCTTGCGCATGGGATTTCCTTACCAATGTGATGGGGTTCGGGGGAACGGGTCTCGTCACAGCATCTGTCGGCGGGCGAGTGCGGCGAACACGCCATCCTGGGCGATCAGGTCGGCAAAGCGGCCCTGTTCCACCAGCCGGCCGCGTTCGATCACCAGGATGCGGTCCACCCGTTCGATGGTGGAGAGGCGATGCGCGATCATCACCCGCGTCACATCCAGCTTTTCCAGGGACCGCATCACGGCGGCCTGGGTGCGGTTGTCCAAGGCGCTGGTCGCCTCATCCAGCAGCAGCAGACGGGGCTGGCGCACCAGGGCGCGGGCGATCATCAGGCGCTGGCGCTGCCCGCCGGACAGGGTGCCCCCGCCCTCCGTCAGCACCGTATGCATCCCCATCGGCATGGCCTTGATATCGTCGGCCAGATCGACCTGACGCGCCGCCGCCCAGGCATCTTCCAGCCGGGCGGCAGAGGCACCGACGATATTGTCCAGGATGGAACCGCCCATCAGCCGCCCATTCTGCAACACGGTGCCGATCTGCCGGCGCACGCTGTCGGGCGTCAGCCGGCTCATCGGGCGGCCATCGAAGAACAGCTCGCCGGCCTGGGGCCGGTCCAGCCCCAGCAGCAGGCGCAGGATGGTGGATTTGCCCCCGCCGGACGGGCCGACAATGGCGACAAATTCCCCCGGCCGGATGCTGAAGGACAAATTATCCAGCACCGGCGGCAGTTCGGGCGCATAGCTGAAACTGACGCCGGAAAACTCCACCCCGCCGCCCAGCCGCCCGGCATCTTCCCCATCGGCCACATCATCCAGCGGGCTTTCCAGCAGCGGGCGGGACCGTTCCCAGATGGGGAACACCCCCAGCAGCCGGGTCAGCGTGCCCACCAACTGGGTCATCGCCCCCTGGAACTGGCCAAAGGCGGTGAAAAAGGCGATGAAGCCACCGGCCTGCATGGCGGTGGCACCGCCACCCCCCTCCACCCCCGCCAGGGCCTGCACCGCCTGTTCGGCCATCACGCCCTTGGCGATCAGCACCACGCCGGCCATCAGCGCCACCGTGGAAAGCGGGCCGAAGGCCGCCTGGAACACGGTCTGCATCCGGGCCAGCCGCTGGCCGGCAATATCGAACCGGCGTTGCGCGCCATAGCGGCGCATCCAGAACATGATGGCGCGGTCCACCGCCGCCGCCACCTTCAACTTGGCCACCCCGGTGATGAATTGCAGCACCAGCCCTTCGGCAATGCCACGGGTGCGCGCCTCCTGCCGTTCATGGCGCAATTGCAGCAGGCTTAACCCCACCGTCACCGACAAGGACAGGGCCACCAGCAGCAAGGCCACCAGGGCCAGCTTCACCGAATAGAAGAACAACATGCCTAAGCTGACCAGCGACATCACCCCGCCCAGCAGGCTGGACAGGGCGGCACCGGCCAGCATCTCCCGGATGGTGGCGATGCCCATGGCGCGGTCGGCCAGATCGCCCACCGTATAACGTTTGAAGAACCCCGCCGGCAGCCGCAGCAGCCGGTCAATCACAGCGGCGTGCATTTTCAGATCGATGCCGCTTTGCAGCCGCAGCACCGCATGGGTTTTGCTGTAATCCAGGGCAGCCGAACTGATGGCCGCCACCACCAGGGCCAGCACCAGCAGGAAAAGCTGATCACCCGCCGCGGTGGGTACGATCTTGTCCACGATCAGGCCACTGGCCACCGGCGTCAACAGGCCGATCAGCGCCACGCCCAGCGCCAGCAGCGTAATGGCCAGCCGTTCCCGCCCGGTGCCATGCAGGCCCAGACGGATCATGTCGCCCAGCCCCACCGGGCGCGATGGCAGGGCGGCATAGATCGCCTGGGCCTGCGGGTTCAGCTTTTCCGCCAGGGCGGCATCCACCGGCTGCGATGTGCCGGCCAGCGCATCCCACAGCACATAGCCATTGCCCTGCGGCAGCAGGGCGACGGGGCGGTCCCCCTCGGCCAGCCGCGCCACCATGGGCAGGCCCGTCTGCCGCCACCAACCCAGCCGCAGCAGCACGCCACGCTGGCGCAGCCGGGCGGCGGCAAGCGCCTGGGCCAGATCGGGCGGATGGCCATCCTTGCCAGCATGGGCGGGGGGCGGCAGTTCCAACCCCAGCGACTGGGCAATGCGGCGGACCAAGGCGCCCGCCTCCCAACCCGGTAGAACCCGTTCCGGGGCGGCCAGCCGGCTGCCCGGCTGGATCAGGTCCACCAGCGTGCCAAACGCCGCCTCCATGCCCTGGCGGGACAGTTCGCCCCGCTGGCGGGCCTGGGCCGTTTCATCTGCGGCACGCGCATCCAATGCCTGGGCAATCTGGCGCGGCAGGGCGGCATGGGCGGCCGCCAAGGCGGGGGCCAGCAACCCGGTATCGGCCAGTTCCCGGCTGGTGCCCAGCGCAATGCGCGCCGTGCCATCGGCGGAGACCCAGCGCCCCGCCACCAGCGGCACCGGCACCTCCCGCACCCCCGCCCCATCGGGCAGCGCCAGCAAGCCTTCCTCCCGCACCAGCCACAGGCAACCCTGGCCGGGCTGGATGGCGGCGACGTCCCCCGCCGCCAGGTCATGCCGGCCAGGGGCCAGGATGCTGGCGGTCTTGGCCGGCGGTGGGGCCGGCGGCAGGATGGCGCGCAGCCAATGGTCGATATCGGCCAGCGCCGGCGCGTCGCCCAGCGCTTCCACCTGCGCGCCCAGCCCGCCCACCGCGATCAGGCCCAAGCCATCCCCGCGATCATCCAGGGCGCGCGGTACTGGCCAGAAACAATCCCCGGCGGACAGGCGGGCCACGGCGCGGCGGCGGCCGACATGCCGGCCGTCGCGCATCGCCACGGCGAACAGATCGACAAAGCCGGCCACCACGCGCAGCGGCTCCGCCATCTCCCCCAGGCACAAGGGCTGATCGGCGCGCAGCGGCTGCGGCAGGCGGGTGACGCGGGAAACGGGGTCCAGCGGGCGGGAAGATGGGATGCTCATGCACCCTCCGCATTCAACAGGGCGGCATAGGGGCCGCCTTCGGCCACCAGGGAAGCATGGTTGCCCCGCTGCACCACCCGCCCACGCTCCAGTACGATGATTTCGTCACAGTCGCGGATGGTGGACAGCCGGTGCGCAATGATCAGGCAGGTGCAGCCCCGGCGGCGGATATTGTCGTCGATGGCTTTTTCCGTCACCGGGTCCAGCGCCGCCGTCGCCTCATCCAGCACCAGAATGGCCGGATCGCGCAGCAGGGCGCGGGCGATTTCCAACCGCTGGCGCTGCCCGCCGGAGAAGTTCAGGCCACCTTCCAGCACCGCGCTGTCATAATGGCCGGGGCGCAGGCTGATTTCGGCGTGGATTTCCGCATCCTTCAGCGCCTGGGTCAGGGCGGCTTCCGGCACGGTGGCATCCCACAGGGTCAGGTTGTCGCGCACCGTGCCGCCGAACAGAAAGACATCCTGATCGACATAGGCCACCGTCTGGGCGAACAGGTCGGGCGGGATATCATCCAGCGCCACGCCATCGATCAAAATCTCCCCGCCCCAGGGCCGCAGCAGGCGGCAGACCATGCGGCCCACGGTGGATTTACCGCTGCCAGAGGCACCGACCAGCGCCACGCGCCGCCCCGGCTCCACCACCAGCGACAAATCTTCCACCAGCGGCGGGTCACACGGGCTGTAGCCAAAGGAAATGTCCCGCAGTTCCAGCCGGCCCGACAGCCGTTCCGGCAAGGCGGTAAGGGGCCGTGGCGCTTCAGCCACGGCCACAGTGCCGCCAGCCCCCACCACATCGGCGATGCGGTCCAGATCGCCCCGGATGGTCTGCAACTGTCCGGCCAGAGTGACCAGCCCGTTGATCGGCGTGGTGAAGCTGACCATCAGCGCCTGAATCGCCACCAGCGATCCCACGGTCAGGCTGCCATCAATCACCCGCCAGCCGCCAACCCCCAGCAGGGCGGCGGTGGACAGGGCCGTCAGCAATGTGGGGATCACCCCCAGCGACACATCCAGCCGGCCCAACGCCTGACCGGTGGCCAGCAGGCGGGCCTGATACCCGCTCCATTTTCCGAAAACATCGCCTTCCAGCCCGCCGACCTTGATGCTTTCAATCCCGCCGATCAGCATGGCGGTGGCACCCATCAGCTTGCCTTCCTCCGCCGCACGGTTGCGGCTGAGGTCCACCCGGCGGCGTTCGGCCAGTTTCAGCACGGCGATATTGCCCAGCACCAGCGCCACGGCGATCAAGGCCAGCAGCGGGTCATAGGCGGCCATGGCCAGCCCATAGAACAGCACGGCGGTCAGGTTGAAAATATTGGTGGCCAAGCTGCCCGACAGCAGTTCGGCCACCTGATCCACCGCCGCCGCCCGGTTGGCCAGATCGCCCGCCATGCGCTGGTTGAAGAAATGCATGGGCCGGGCCAGCAGATTGAACAGGTAGCGCGTGGCCAGCGTCAAAGCCAGCTTGGTGCGCAACAGGGTCAATTGCCGCTGCTGGAAATATGTCAGCAACCCTTGCATGGTGCCGGCCAGCGCCACGCCCAGGCAAAGCGGGGCCACCCAATCCTGCCGCTGGTTGACCAGCACGGCATCGATGAAGGTCTTGGACAGGCCTGGCAGCACAATGCCCGGCAGCACCAGCAGCATGGAAAAGCCGGCGATCACCGCCAGCGGCCCCCAGGAATGGGTCAGATGCCCCTTGATCTGGTCCCAGATACGGGGGCGCTGCCCGCCGGGGCGGAAGTTCTCATTGGGGCTGAAGGCCAGCACCACGCCGGTAAAGGCCTCGTCCAGTTCCCCCAGCGGCAGCCGGCGCGGGCCGGATGCCGGATCGTTGATATAGGCCCAGCCATCGCGGATGCCTTCCAGCACCACATAATGGTTGAAGTTCCAATGGATGATGGCGGGCACCGGCAGGTCCGGCAACTGCGCCGGTTCCTTACGGAACCCCTTGGCGGTGAAGCCGAAGGTACGGGCCGCACGCAGCAGGTTGGAGGCCTTGGACCCGTCGCGCGAGACGCCGCAGGCCAGGCGCAATTCCTCCAGCGGCACCCACAGCCCATGATGGGCCAGCACCATGGCCAGACAGGCCGCCCCGCATTCCACCGATTCCATCTGCAGGATGGTGGGCACCCTGGCGCGGCGGGCACCGGGCTTGCGCTTGGCCGCTGCCTTGTCCGGCGCTGGCTGTTTCTCCGGCGACTGGCTCATGGTTCAGTGCCCAGCAGCTTGCGGAAGAAGGGCAGCACCAGTTCCACCGGGCGTTGGCGGCGCACGGTGATTTCGGCGGCCACCAGCGTGCCGCTGGTCAGCGCGATATCCGGCCCCTGGCCCGAGGTCCAGCGGAAGCCGGACGGGGTGTCGGCCGGGATCAGGTCCACCCGCGCCTCATAGGGGGCCCCCTTCTTGGTGAAGTCGCGCACCAGCCCTTCATTCTGCACCACGGCGGCCATGCCGCCTTCGGTGGCGGGATAGGCGGAGATGCTGGAAACCCGGCCAATCAGGGTGCCGAATTCCTCCTTCTTCACCATGGCGGGGGCGATGCGCACCTCCATCCCCGGTGCCACGCGCTTGCCGTCGGCGGTGGGGATGTACAGCACCGCTTGCAGCGACTGGCCGGTGCTTTCCACATTCACCACCGGCGTGCCGGCGGAAATCAGGGTGCCCTGGCCCACCTTCACCTCTGTCACCCGCCCGCTGGCCGGGGCCCGCACGACAGAGGTGGTTTGCAACTGCAATTCCAGCTCCCCGATGCGGCGCTTCAGATCGGCAATGCCGGTTTCCAGTTGGGCACGCTCCCGCTCCTGCTCCATTTTCATCTGGACGGTCTGGGCATCCAGATTGATCTGTTCGGCGCGGTTTTCCGCCAAGGCGCGCTGCGCCTCCTCCAGCGCCTGCTGCACCTCCTGCACCTGGGCGGCGGTGACATAGCCCTGTTTCAACAGGTCGCGCCGGCCCGCCAGTTGCTGTTCCAGAAAGCGGATACGGCTCATGGCGCTGTCGGCGGCCTGGTTCAGGGCGGTGCGGCGCTGGTCCAGGTTGCGGCGGCGGACATCCGCCTCCCCCGCCAGACCCTGGGTGCGCTTATCCAGTTCCGCCTGCTTTTCAGCCAGTTGCGCACGGGCGTTCTTCAGCGACAATTCGGTTTCCGGCTGGGTCAGGCTGGCCAGCGGCTGGCCTTCCGTCACCATGTCACCCACGGCCACGCGCACGCCGGCCAGCGTGCCGCTGGCACTGGCCATGGCCGGCAGCACGCGGCCGCCTTGCGTCACCAACAACCCCTGGCCGGGGGCTTCGGTGGGGATGGTGCCGGCGAATCCCCAGCCGATCACTGCCGCCGCCGCCAGCAGCAGCCCGCCCAGAGCAACACGCGCGCGGATATCGACAATGCCGCAGGCAAGGTCCAACTGTTCGGGCGAGGCGATCCGATCCAGCGCCGCCTTCCGGAATATCTGCACCGACATTACGCGCGTCCTACATCCTGCCGCCCGCGGGGCGGTTTCTTATTGGCTACCAAACATGATGCGGCGGTGCGATGGAAGGGGCAGTACCCCCCAGAAAGGTTAACAAGCCCCCTTCCTCAATGGTGGTTGAACTTGTGTGTTAGCGGCTTGCTGCCAGGGGTCGCCCGCCGGTTAATGGCGGCACGGGATGGGGTGGCGTTAACCAATTTGCCGCCCATGGCCCCGGGAGATCGGTTTTTAGATCGGACAAGGACGGGGCTGACCGGGTGGATCAGACTTGGTTGATCGGTGACGGTGTTGCACCGTCCCTTTGCGGGTTGATGCTGGCAACCGGCCGCCTGGACGGGCGGCTGGAAAATCTTGGCCTGCGTCCGGGCCTTTCCGTCACCCTGCTGGATTTCACGGCGGCGACGGCCGCCGAAATCGCCCCCAACCCGCCCGCCGGCGATACGGGTGGGGCGTGTCATCTGCTGGCGCTGGTGCAAGGCCAGGTGCTGTTGACGCAAGGCGGGGGCAATGGGCCACTGCCGGCCGGCCATCTGCACCACCTGCCCCATCAGGGTGACGGCCCGCTGCTGTCCGTTTGCGCGGGCGAGGCGGTGCGCGGGGCCATGCTGCATATTGATGCGCCGCTGATGCGCACCCTGGGGGCCGATGCTGCCCAGGGTCTGGACAGCCGCCCCGCCGGCAACCAGTGCCTGCGCGTGGTGGACCGGATGCTGGAAACCACGTCGGAAGCGCCCCCCCTGCGCGATGTGATGCTGCACGCCAAGGGGCTGGAATATCTGGCGCTGGCCATGGCGGAGTTGCAGCAGCCGGCCATTGACCATCATGGATTGTCACGCCGCGAACAGGCGCAGATCATGGCGGCGCATGGCATGTTGCTCGCCGATCTGGCCAAGCCCCCCTCCCTGCGCCAATTGGCCGGTGCCGCCGGGCTGAACGAGAAACGGCTGAACGAGGGGTTCCGCGCGCTCTATGGCGCCACGGTCTTTGAATGCCTGCGCAATGCGCGGCTGGAGAAGGGGCGGCAATTGCTGTTCGATGACCAGTTGCCGCTGAAGACCATCGCCTGGCAGGTGGGCTATACCCACGTGAACAACTTCATCACCGCCTACCGCAACCATTTCGGTGAACCGCCCCGCCGGCACCAGAATGGCGGGGCGGAGGAATAGGGGGCGCTACGCCAACCAGACCAACCCCATTCCCAGCAGCACCAACGCCGCCAGCAGCATTCCATGGCGCGGGCGGGCCAGCAGCAGCGGCTGATCCATCCGGTCCGGCGTGGTCAGCCGGTCCAGCGCCTGGGCACGGAACAGGGGGCGCTTTTTGGGGGGATTGGTCATGGCACCAGCCTTCCAGCTTCCAGCCGCAACACCCGGTCGGCCAGGGCCAGACTTTCCGGCCGGTGGCTGACCAGCAGGCAGGCACAGCCCGCTTCCCTTAAAGCTGCCAGCACGCGGGCCTCCGTCGCCCGATCCAGTGCCGTTGTCGCCTCATCCAGGATCAACAGACGGGGTCGGGTCAACAGGCAGCGGGCAATATGCAGGCGCTGCACCTCCCCCGCCCCCAACATCGCATCCGACAACAGGGATTGCAGCCCCATCGGCAGGGCCGCCACCATCTCCCACAGCCCCACCAACCGCAGGACGGTTTCCAACTCTTCCAGCGGGCGGGGATTATCGCCGGTCAGATGGTGGCGCACGGTGGCCAGCGGCAGACGCATATCCTGTTCCACCACATCCATATGCCGGCGCAGCGCAAACAGCCTTTGCGGGGTGCAGGGGGCGCCATCCACCCGCAATTCCCCCTGATCGGGCCGTTCCAGCCCCAGCAGCAGGCGCAGCAGAGTCGTCTTGCCGCCGCCCGATGGGCCGGTCAGCCCCAGCACCTGGCCCCCCGCCAGTGACAGGCTGACACCGGCCAGCGTCGGGCGGGCGGCACCGGGATAGCGGAAATACAGATCGGCCAGTTCCACCCGCTGCGGCGGGGGCAGGCTGCGATCATCGGCCAGACCGGCCTCCGGCACCGGGATCAGCAGCGGGGCCGCCGCCTGCACCGCCGGCCCCAGCAGGGCCAGCCGCCACGCCGCCTCCATCGCCAGCAGGGCGCCGGCCAGCGGCACCGCCATGCCGGGCGGGGCCAGTCCCGCCAGCCCCAGCCCCGCCAGCCAGACCAGCGGGCGACGTTGGACCAGGGCCAGCATCCGGGCAAGTGCTTGCTCTGTCCGCGTGCCCCAGCGCGCCAGCAGGCCGGCCCCGGCCCCCATCTGGCGCAGGGCCGGGAAATCCGCCAGACAGGCGGCCAGGAAACGCTGATCGCCGGCCATCTGCTGGCGCAGCCCCGCCCAGCCCCGCGCCGTCAGCCAGCCCAACGCCGCCACCGGGGGCAGCAGGGCCAGCATCCAGGCCGTGGAGAGGCCGCCAAGCGCCAGCAGCACCAGACCCAGCCCGCCGGCCCACAAGGCCGCCGGCCCCAGCGTCACAATATCATCCAGACTGTCCAGCCGCCCTTCCAGCCCCGCCGCCGGTTGCCGGTGCAGGAAGGCGGCGGGCAGACGCAGCAGCCGGTACCACAGGGGCAGATGCACCCCGGCCAGCCCGCGCGCCAGCGCCCGGTCCCGCAGTCCCCAGCCCCAGGCGAAGAACAAAACCGCCGCCGCCAGCAGGCAGAGCCCCGGCCCCATCGGCAGCCCTGGAACGAACAGCGCCAATGCGCCCGCCCCCAGCATGGCGGCAAAGCCGGCCAGCCCCTCCCCGCCACCCAGGCGCAGGCCGGTCCAGGCGAGCGCAGCGGCCCCGCCGCGCAGCTCCACCAGGGGCAGCACGGCCAGCGCCTCCCCCGGCAGCTCGGCAGGCAGCGCTGGCCGCCGACCATCCGCACCCAGCAACCGATAGCCCCCCAGCCTGTGCGCCACCAGCGCCAGCGCCCCGCCATTCGGCATGGCCATCAGCAAGGGCGGCCCATCCAGCCCCTGCCAAGGGCCGGTCAAACGTACCGGGCGCAGCAGCAGACCGGCATCACGGGCCAGATCGTCCAGTTCCCCCGTCCCTGCCGGGGCGGTGCGGCCCACATGGCGGGCCACCCGCGCCAGGGCCGCCGCCATGGCGGGTTCAGCGGGGGCGGACAGCAGGGGTGGCAGGGCGGAAACCGGCGGGTTTGCGGCCGCCGGCCCCGTTTCATCCGTCGGCAGCTGCCAGGGTTGCAGCCCCTGCGCTGTCAGCTCCCAGGCAGCATCACCGCCGGCCAGCGTGGCGGCGCGGTGGCTGATCACCAGCAAGGTGAGCCCTGCCCCGGCCAGATTGGCGCGGATGCGGCGCTCCAGCGCCAGATCCAGGCTGTCGAACAACCCGTCCAGCACCAGCAGGCCCGGCCGATGCAGCAGCGCCCGGGCCAGGATCAGCCGCCGCCGCTCCCCGCCGCTGAAACCGGGTGCCCCCTGCTCAACAGGCTGGTCCAGCCCGCCACGCGCCTGCACCAGCGCCCAGGCCTCGGCCAGCCGCAGGGCGTTTTCAACCGCCACCTCGGGAATGTCGGCATTCCACAGGGTCAGATTGTCCCGCAGGCTGCCGGCCAGGAAGGGGCTGGCCGCATCAATGATCAACCGGCGTTCCGGCCCGGCGATCTGCCCCTGCCAGGGCTGCATCTGACCGGCCAGCAGCCGGCCCAGGCTGCTGCACCCGGCCCCCGGCCCGCCGGTCAGCCCAACCTGCGCCCCCGGCGGGATCGCCAGATCAACGCCACTGAACAGCGGGGCCGCCCCCGGTCGGTGGCCAAACGCCAAACCTGTCACCGTCAGGCCGGGTTGAAGGGTCGGCGGGGCCGTTGCCCCCTCCACCAGCGGGGCGGCTGAGAAGTCGGCAATGGCCGCCAGCTCATCGGCCCAGCCACCCAGATCATCGGCCACCTGCACCAGCCACAGCAGCGCCAGTACCGGCAGCAGGCCCAGCGCCACGGCGCCCGGCCCACCCGCCAGTTGCACACCCCCCAGCATCAGCAGCGGGGCCAGCAGCGGCGGCAAGGTGCGCCCGGCCACGCGCTGGCGGGCGCTGATGCGCTGGGCCATGCCGGCCGCCAGCACCGCCAGCCGCTGGCGCAGCCGCCCGGCCAGTTTCAAGGGCGTGATATGGATCAGGCTTTCCGCCGGCAGCATCACCATGCCCTGGCCAAACCGCCGCAGTACCCGCCCCGGCGCCAGACGGGAGAGCTGCGCCCAGGCCAGCAGCCCCAGCGTGGCCAGGACCCCCACCCCCGCCAGCGCCCCCGCAGCCGGGGCCTGCTGACAGAGCAGGGCCAGCGGCAGCGCAGCCCCCAGCCCATCCAGCAGCGCCACCCCTTCCACCCCCGCCAAGCGCTGGGCCAGCCGGTGGGGCGCTTCCATCTGCTGGGCCAACAGCGATGACAGGCGATAGGTGAAGAAACGGGCAGGCTGTTCCGCCAGTCGTCGGATCAGCGTCACCCGCGTCGCCGCCGCCGCCCTTGCCCCGGCATGGCGCAGCACGCGCAGGCGCAGCCATAACAGACCCAGGCCGGGCAGCAGCCAGCCGGGCGCCGCATCCGCCACCGCCCAGCCCAGCGTCCCCCAGCCCGCCAGCGTCAACAGCAGTGCCAGCAACAGCCAGCCGCGCACCGGCGCCAGCCAGCCCCATAATCCGCACGCCCAGCCGGGCGGCGGCGGGGCGGGTGGCGGCAGATCGGGGCCGGGGCGGATGCGCTGCACGATGCCGGTGAAGCGGTCGTCAAACTCTGCCCGGTCCAGGCATAGAGGCCCCAGCGCCGGATCGCAGACCCGCACCCGGTCGCCTGCTAGCCCCTCCACCACCACGGCATGGTTGAAATCCAACTGCACCAGCAGCGGAAAGCCCAGCGCCGCCAGCCCGTCGCCATCGCGTGAATAGCTTTGTACCGTAAAGCCCAGGCGCCGCGCGGTGGCGGCGATGGTGGCCAGCGTGCAGCCATCGCGCGACACGCCGGTTTCCCGGCGCAGCCGTTCCATCGGCACCGGCTGGCCATAATGGGCCAGGATCATGGCCAGGGCCGCCACGGCGCATTCGCTGTCCTGGCGCTGCCGGATGGGCGGCACCCGCAGTTCCCGCCTGAACCAATGCCGCCAGTCCCGCCCCATGCTCCGCCATTATCCATCGCCCGTCTGCCATGGTGATAAGGCGGATGCGGGCGGCTTGTCGATCTGCCGGGCGGGTGCGCTACGCCCGCGCATAGTGATTTGCCGGGCAGGCAAACCCACCCCCGGTTGGCGGGTTCATGGCTGGCGCGGCATCCTGCCCGGCAGAACATCAAATCGGAACCAATGTCATGACCGACCTTGCCCGCCTGGAAGCCGCCATCCGCGCCGATGCCGGCCTGTTCGCCCAATTGAGCGCCAGCGCTGCGGACAAGGCCGCCTTGCTGGCCGCCATCCAGGCCCAGTCCGCCCGCCTGGGCCTGACCGTGCCGGCGGCGGAAATCAGCGCCCGGCTGGACAGCCTGATCGACGCCGCCGCCAATGATGAGCTGAGCGATGCGGAGTTGGAACTGGTCGCCGCCGGTGCCACCAGCAACGTCAAAGGCCCAAGCGCAGTGAGCGGCAATGTGGGAAAGACGCGGGTACCCTCTGTCGGTTAAACCCATGATGGGAAACAGGGGCAAGGGGATGGGTGAATGACCGAGGAAGTGCTGGTCGCCTTTTATCGCCAGATCCGGGAAAATGATGCGCTGATGCGCCGCCTGTTCGCCTGCCCGGATGATGCCAGCCTGATCGCCGCCGTTCTGCGGGAGGCGGAAGCCAGCGGCCTTTCCATCCAGGCCGCCGATGTGGAACTGGTGTTGAGCGACCTTACCTCCTTCATCGCCATCGCCAATGATGATGAGCTGACGGATCACGAGCTGGAACTGGTCGCCGCTGGGGGCAGCCAGTACGGCCAGGGCAAACAGTGACCGGGCTTTCCGGGGTACGGTTCACCCGCTGGCCGGCGCCGGATATGGCCGGTGCCCTGGCCGATTTTGCCGCCCTGACCTATCCGCGTTATCGCCCCGTGCTGCTGGAAAACCCCATCGGGCCACAGCCGGCAGGCACGCCGATTGCCGGCAATTGCTTTGCCGTCACCGCCCATGCCGGTGACATGCCGGCCGGACTGGCCCTGGTGGAAGGCATGTGGGAGGGCGAGGCACGGCTGCTGTCCATCATGGTGGCCCCTTCCCTGCGCCGGCGGGGCATCGCGCTTGCCCTGTTGGCGGCGGTGGAGGGCATGGCGATGGATGCCGGCTTCACCCGGCTCTGTTGTTTCCACAATAACCGGATGCGCGATGTGCGGGCGTTTGAGGGGCTGTTGCAGCGGGCTGGCTGGTCCGCCCCGGTGCTGGCGGAAATCCGCCTCACCGGCCCCGCCGGCTTCACCGACGCCGTCCGCCCGCACTGGCAAAACCTGTTCGACCGGCAGGACCGCGATGGCTACAGCCACAGCCTGTGGGCCGACCGCAGCCAGGCCGACCGGGATGAACTGGCCGCCTTGCATGAAGGTGGGCAGGTGGAAGAACGGCTGAGCCTGCAGGACTGGATGCTGTCGCACGCCGACCCGCATGTCAGCCTGCTGTTGCGCCGCCATGGCCGGGTGGTGGGCTGGATCATCGGGGAACGGAACCGGCAGTGGGACTGCATCCATTACACATCCGGCTTCACCATCGGCCCCTTGCGCCGCTGCGGCTGGATGATCCGCGGCCTCTATGAAGCGACAGCACTTCAGGCCCGGCATTATGGCCCGGACCACCCGGCCCGGTTTGAAACCTTCAATGGCAATGACGGCATGATGCGCCTGATGGCCGAGCGGCTGGCCCCCTATGCCAGCGAACAGGATCGCCGCTATCGCAGTGAGCGGGTGCTGGGGTAAGCGGTACCCCTGTTGACAGCAAGGGTAAGCCGCAAGGTTGCTTTACCGCCGATGCGCGGCTGGGGGACACTTTGACCGCGTAGTGGCGGACAGGTTTTCCCCATGGATGGCCAGACAGCAACAGTGGATAGCGGCAGTTTCGTCGGCCTGTTCCTGCTGGAACTGCCCGATGACTGGTGGGTGCCGGACGGCTATGGGCTGGTGCCCAACGGCACCGTGCCGCTGCATGTGACAGCACCGGACGGGCTGGAGACCAGCCTTTACGCCGATCCCGCCTATCAGCCGCCAGCGGAACGGCTGCGCTCCATCGCCGAGGTGATTGCCCAGGAAATCGGGCCGCTTTCCAGCGTTTCCGGTTTCGGGGACGAGACAAGGCGCACCTTCGGGCTGGACCGGCCCGACCTGTTGGGCACGGTCAACCGGGTGGCCACGGCGCCGATCAATGCGGCGGCCTATCTGTTCGATCTGGCCGCCTATGGCATCCAGGCCAGCATCATCGGCGGGACGGAGATGGCCGCCCGGCAGGGCTGGATCGAACGGGCCAGCCTTGGGCGCTCACAGCGCGAGATGCTGGGTATGGTGGAGTTCCTGGCGGCGGAAACCGGTGTGCGGGGTGGGCGCCTGTCGCCGCGCGCCGAAGCCGCCGTCACCCGCCTCGCCAGCACCGCCCGGTTTGCCCGCGACACGCTCTCCCCCATGGTCATGCGGCTTGAACGCGGCACCGGGCTGGCCCGACCCCGGACGTTCCAGGTGGTGGAACTGGTGGAAGCCAGGGAGGTAAGCCCCGCCGCCGGGCTGTCGCAGAAGGAGGTGTTCCTGCGCAAGGTGAGGGCGGGGAAGGAATGGGAGAAAACACAGTGGGATCGGTATCGGTTCACTCAGCTCTATGTAAAGCGTCCCGACGGAAGCTGCTGCTATGTTCTGGATGCTTACATGCCTCGCAATCCATCGGTGCCAGCGGGGCCGGTCTCCTTGAAATTTACCCAGATTGCGGACATTACCCCCAAATCCGCACGCGCCATGTTGCTGGAGGCAAAACGTAAATATGGCCCCGGCACACAGATCGCCGACGTACCGTCTCGACCAGATTTACTTGTAGACACTCATTTGAAAGGCCAATTATGGCTGGAATTCCCTCCCCAGAATAAGCCGCTACCACAACAATTCATCAAAGATGCCCGTGAAGTCGGCGTGCGACTGCGAGACACGAAGGGAAAAATATATGACTGAAATAACCTTTAAAGAATATCGTCACCAAAAGCTCCTAAGCATCCTGGGGGGTGGAGGGTATGTTTATAAATACTTGGATTTATGTAAAAAATATAACAAATACGAACCGAGCTTAAAAGGAATTGATTTTGATCGTACCGCTGAAATTTTTATCCAAAACGGGATCAAAATTAAAAAATTGAAACGTTGGAAAATGATTGAATTTGATCAAGTAGAGATCGGTGAATGGGTATGGACACCTTCTCTTGTTATCAAAAGAGGCGATGGGCCAGACCCAATGCTGAAAGGTATAAACAGGTCTGGAACTGAATCTGTTGGGGACACATGGCGCAATCTGGCTACAGATGCCGCCAAACTGCTTAACCAAAGCGATGCCCCTACATGGGAAGAAATTCGGATGCTCAAATATGACGGCACCATGGAATGTATGGAACGCATGGTGCCCGACCTGATCGCCCTGTTCGGAGAGATGAAGCAGATCATCCGTCACGGCTGGTCCAACCAGCCGTGAGAAGGAAGAATATATGACCGAGCCAAAATTTAACGAAAACATGCACAATCACCTCATAAACATATTATGCGATGGTGGTTTTGTTTATAGCTTCATAAAATTGGGTCAAAAATACAAAAAATACGAAGCAACATTAATAGGGATAAATTTCGAGAAAACAGCAAAAATATTTACCGATAATGGAGTTTCAATCAAAAAATTCAAACGCTGGAAAATGATCGAATTTGATGAGGTGGAGATCGGCCAATGGGTATGGACACCCTCAATTGTCATCAAAAAAGGGGACTGGGTTGATCCAATGCTATCGGGCGTCGATAAGTCAGGGACAGAGTCTGTAGGTAGTACATGGCGTAATCTCGCCACAGATGCCGCAGAAAGACTGCAACGCGACGATGCCCCCACCTGGGAAGACATTATTAACCCAAAATATGACGGCACCATGGAATGCATGGAACGCATGGTGCCCGACCTGATCGCCCTGTTCGGTGAGATGAAGGAAATCATCCGTCACGGCTGGTCGAACCAGCCGTGACGCGTACAGACCAACACCCCCTCACCGCACCGGCACCAGCCCATCCCCGATCAGGGTGAAGGCGGCCCAGAAGAAGGGATGGCCGGTGCCGGGACTGGCGACCAGCCGCATCTGCGCCGTGGCCAATGCCGCCGCCGCATCGCCACCCGCCACCGGCAGCCCGGCGAAACTGTCGGTCATCAGGGTTACGGTGGGCTTTGACGGCACCTGCCAATGCGTCACCAGCAGGTTGCGGGCCCCGGCGAAGAAGAAGGCCTCGGCCAGACCGGACAGGGATTCCCCACCCAACTGGCCCCCACCCGCCGTGTTGCAGGCCGACAGCACCACCAGTTCGGCATTCAGCCGCAGGGTCGCCACGTCCGATGCCGTCAGCAACCCGTCATCCGCCGGATCGGGGGTGGCGCTGGTGGGCGGGGCCAGGGCCAATCCGGGCTCGGCCTGACAGCGCAGTTCCCCCGGCAACAGCCCGTGGGTGGCGAAATAGAGCACGCGGTAATCGGACAGGCTGGCCCGGCGCAGGGCCGCCTTGGTAACGGCCGCCCCGGTCAGCAGCGCATCGGGCGTGGCCCCCAGCCCCTGGCCGATCTGGCGGATTTCATCGGCCGTTTCCGGCAGCGGGGCCAGACTGCGCAGCAGGGCCGGATCGACCGCCCCGCCGGTGCGGCATTCCTTGGCCAGGGCCGCCATGCCATCGGCACGGCCCGCCGCCCCCTGGAAGGGCGGGGCCGCGAACCCGATGAAGGGCTTTTGCGCCGTGGAGCGGCTGGCCAGCCGGCGCAGCGACAGGAAGGCCGGAACCGACGGTGCCACCGCAATGGCTCGCCCCCGCGCCAGCCACGCCGCCCCGGCATAATCCCCCGCCGCCGCCGGTGCCGTGACCAGCAGGGCCGGCGGCAGGCTGAGCAGCGGGCCACCCGGCACCAGATCCAGCCGTCGCACACCGGCCATTTCCGCCGCCACCGGACCATAAAGCGCCTGATACAGCCCGTGCGCCGCCGCCAGATCAAACGGCAGCAGCCCACCATCCCGCGGCACAAAGGCCCGGCGCAGCCCCTGCACCTGCCGGGTCAGCTCCGCCCGCGATAATTCCACCGCATAGGCCGTCACGCCCTCCCGCCGCACCAGAAAGCCAAAGCCGCCCTGATCGGCAAAGGCGAACAGCGACAGCGCCTCCCCTTCCCGCAAGGCGGCGGCCACCTCTGCCCCGGTGGGGGTGGTGAAGCGGGTCAGGCGGTTATAATCGGGGAAGCGGCTGGCCAGCGCCTGATCGGCGGCATCGGCCCGGCGGCCGGCCGCCTCCAGCTCTGTGCGCAGGGACTGTTCACGCGCGGGTGAGCGCTGGCCATCCGGCTTGGCGGTTTCCGCCGCCAGATCCAGCCGCAGCCGGTCGCGCTGGCGGGCGGCTTCCTGCTGGCTGCGCACCGCCTCGGCCGCTGCCGGGTCACTGGTGGCAAAGCGCGCGGCGGCACGGCTGATGGTCTGGCCCACCGCCCCTTCGCGCACCAGCTGCACCGCCTGGAACATGGCGGCGTGCAGGGCCGCTGCCTCCGCCGGTTTGGCCTTTGTCACCGCCAAGGCAGCGCGCAGATAAGGGGCGATGCGGTCCAGCGGCAATTGGGCTGGCGGCTGGTCGGCGCTGCGGATGATGGTAAAGGCCGCCTCGAAACTGACCAGGGCCGGCTCGTTCAGCCCGGCCTCTGCCGCCACCCGGCCGCGTTCCAGCAACAGGCTGGCGACGGGCCAGCCTTCGCCGAACAAAGCGCGGCTGGCCGCCGTCGCGGCCTCCAGCTTTTCCAGCCCTTCCCGCGTGCGCCCGGCCATGGCATCGGCCATGCCCTGCTGGGCCAGCAGGCGCGGCTGCCACCAGGAGGGCAGGCCCGGCGTGCGGTCGAAAATGCGCCGCGCCTCGGCACTGGCCGCTTCCGCCAGCGGGGCCTGGCGCAGGCGGATACCGATGGCGGCCTCCAGCACCAGACTATGGATCAGTTCGGCGCGCGCCGCCGTCAGATTGCCCAGCACGGCGCGGTTCAGGCCGGTGGGGTCGTCGCCCTCCAGCTCCGCCACACGCTGGCGGCGGGCGGCACTGGCGGCCTTGGCCAGGACCAGGGCGGTTTCCGGCCGCCCGGCTGCCAGCGCGTGATAACCGCGATAGGCAGACAATCGCGCCCGCAAGGCCGGATCGAACGACCGCTGGATCAGCGCTTCGGCCCGGTCGAACAGGCCATCCGCCTCTTCATAGCGACCCTGGTTGCTCACCTCCAGCGCCAGGGCCATCAGCGTGTCACCCAGGCCCGGCGCGTCGGGGCCCAGGATGCGGGTCTGCATGGCCAGCGCCCGGCGATATGACGCCTCAGCCGCCGCGAAATTCTCCAGGCTGTTGGCCAGCCGGCCCTGGCGGCGGTCGCCATCGAAACGGGTGACCTCTCCCTTGCCAAAGGACCGCTCACCCAGCCCCAAGGCCGTCGTCAGCACCGGGGCGGGGGCGGGCTTGCCGGCGGCCATGGCGATGGCCGCCAGGAAAGGATCGGCCATGGCCGGGATGCCATCGGCCTGATAAAGCCGTCCCTCCAGCGCCAGCACCAGCGACAGATGCGGCCAGCCCCCTTCACGGAGCTGGCAATTCTGCACCATCGCCTCGCCCAACGGCGTGGGCAGCCATTGCGGTTCCTGGCAACTGGCCTTCAGCGCCAACTGGCTGGCCCAGTCACTGCGGTCGGACAGGCGGCGCAGATCATCGCGCCCCACCGGCGGGGCGGCGGCGGGGCGGGACCAGAGCTGACCCCCGGCCTCCCCCTCCTCTCCGCAGGCAATGTCCCAGACCTGGGTGCCACCGGCCAGCGGCGGCAAGGCGGTGGCGCGGCATTGCCGGCCACCCGCATCGGTCCCGGCCGGCACGCCGGCGCTGCCGCTGGACGCGGCGGGGCCGTTTGTCCCGGCTGTCGGCGGTGCCGCTCCCGGCCCGGCGCATCCGGCCAGCAGCAGGGGCAGCAGGGCGCCCAGCGCCAGCATCCAATCCTTCATCTGCCGCTGCATCTTACCAGCCCTGCCCCATCACCGGATAATTCTGGTCCAGCCCCGGCGTGCCCGTCACCGGAACCGGCGGCGGTACGTTCTGCCGCACCAGCAGGCCGGGGATCAGCACCTGGGGTGCCGTCACCCGGTCATTCACACTGCCGCTGACAGGGGCGGAACTGGTCGAAGCCGTCGCCTCGGCAACCCGGTCCGCCGGGGCTTCAGCCCTGTTCGCCGGTTGTCCGCTATCGGCGGGGGGGCTTTCGCCGCCGCCGCCGTTGCTGGCTGACGGGGACGCAGGCGGAGCCCCCTGCTGCAGGGCCGTCACCACGGTGCTGCCACCGGGTGTCCCGGCGTTGGCGATACTTGGCAAAGGTGGCGGCACATTGCTGATGGCATTCACCTGGGTGACCGGCACCACGGAGGCGACCGGCCCCGGCAGCTGCCCGGCGGGGGGTGCTGTCACCGTCAAAGTGCCATCCTGATAGGCGATGGTATAATTGGCCGCAACGGCACCGCTGGCCGTGATGCGGTAGGATCCCAGATCGGACAGGCTGGTGGCCGGGGTCGCCACACTCAACCCGCTGACAATGCTGGCACTGTCATTATTGACGAACCCGTCATAGATCACGGTGAAAGCGGGGTTCGCAGCCCCCCGCACCCGGCTGGCATCCGCCACCCGGATGGTCAGGCTGGCCGGCGTGATCGTCAAGCTGCCGGATTGCAGGCTGATCGTGTAATTCGCGGCCGTGGCCCCCGACAGGCTGATCCGATAGGCACCGACATTGGATGCCGGCATCGCATCAGTGCTGAGGGTCAAGCCGCTGACCACCGAGGCCGTGTCACCATTCACCAAGCCTTCATAGCGCGCCGTGAAGGCGGGGTTGGAGGCACCATAGGTCCGGCTGGCGTCATTGGCACGGATGATCAAAGCCGCCGGGGTGATGCTCAAGGCCCCCGCCTGATAGCTGATGCTGTAATTCGCCGCCGTGGCTCCCGAGCCGGTGATGGCGTAGCTGCCGACACCCGATGCAGCCGTCGCACCCGTCGCCAGCGTCAAGCCGCTGACCACCGACGCCGTGTCCCCATTCACCAACCCATCATAGCGCGCGGTGAACGCCGGGTTCGCCGCCCCATAGGTCCGGCTGGCGTCATTGGCCCGGATAGTCAAGGCGGTGGGCGTAATGCTCAACGCCCCCGCCTGATAGCTGATGGTGTAATTCGCCGCCGTCGCGCCAGAACCGGTGATGGCATAGCTCCCCACGCCAGACGACGCCGTCGCACCCGTCGCCAATGTCAAGCCGCTGACCACCGACGCCGTTTCCCCATTCACCAACCCATCATAGCGCGCGGTGAAAGCCGGGTTCGCCGCCCCATAGGTCCGGCTGGCATCGTTGGCGCGGATCGTCAAAGCGGCCGGCGTGATGCTCAACGCCCCCGACTGATAGCTGATCGTGTAATTCGCCGCCGTCGCTCCCGAACCGGTGATGGCATAGCTCCCCACGCCAGACAAAGCCGTCGCGCTGGTCGCCAGCGTCAAGCCGCTGACTACCGAGGCTGTGTCGCCATTCACCAACCCATCATAGCGCGCCGTGAAAGCCGGGTTCGCCGCGCCATAGGTTCGGCTGGCATCGTTGGCACGGATAATCAAGGCGGCGGGGGTAATGCTCAAGGCACCAGCCTGATAGCTGATCGTGTAATTCGCCGCCGTCGCACCCGAACCGGTGATGGCGTAGCTACCAACCCCCGACGCGGCCGTCGCACCGGTAGCCAGGGTCAGGCCGCTGACCACCGACGCCGTGTCACCATTCACCAACCCATCATAGCGCGCCGTGAAAGCCGGGTTCGCCGCGCCATAGGTCCGGCTGGCATCATTGGCGCGGATCGTCAAAGCGGCCGGCGTGATGCTCAACGCCCCAGCCTGATAGCTGATGCTGTAGTTCGCCGCCGTGGCACCCGAACCGGTGATGGCGTAGCTGCCCACACCCGATGCCGCCGTTGCGCTGGTCGCCAGCGTCAAGCCGCTGACCACCGACGCCGTGTCACCATTGACCAAGCCATCGTAGCGGGCCGTGAAAGCCGGGTTCGCCGCGCCATAGGTGCGACTGGCATCGTTAGCCCGTATCGTCAAGGCCGCCGGGGTGATGCTGAGTGCACCCGCCTGATAGCTGATCGCGTAATTCGCTGCCGTGGCACCCGAACCGGTGATGGCGTAGCTGCCCACACCCGATGCCGCCGTCGCGCTGGTCGCCAGCGTCAGGCCGCTGACCACCGAGGCCGTGTCCCCATTCACCAACCCATCATAGCGCGCCGTGAAAGCGGGGTTCGCCGCGCCATAGGTCCGGCTGGCGTCATTGGCACGGATGGTCAAGGCGGCCGGGGTGATGCTCAGGGCACCTGCCTGATAGCTGATCGTATAGTTCGCCGCCGTGGCACCTGATCCGGTGATGGCGTAGCTGCCCACGCCTGACGACGCCGTGGCGCTGGTTGCCAACGTCAAGCCGCTGACCACCGACGCCGTGTCTCCATTCACCAACCCATCGTAGCGGGCGGTGAAGGCCGGGTTCGCTGCGCCATAGGTTCGGCTGGCATCATTGGCGCGGATCGTCAAAGCCGCCGGGGTGATGCTCAAGGCCCCAGCCTGATAGCTGATGCTGTAGTTCGCCGCCGTCGCACCCGAACCGGTGATGGCGTAGCTCCCCACACCCGACGCCGCCGTCGCACTGGTCGCCAGCGTCAACCCACTGACCACCGAAGCCGTGTCACCATTCACCAACCCATCATAACGGGCGGTGAAGGCCGGGTTCGCCGCCCCATAGGTGCGACTGGCATCGTTAGCCCGTATCGTCAAGGCCGCCGGGGTGATGCTGAGTGCACCCGCCTGATAGCTGATCGCGTAATTCGCTGCCGTGGCACCCGAACCAGTGATGGCGTAGCTGCCCACGCCCGACGCCGTCGTGGCACTGGTCACCAGCGTCAGGCCGCTGACCACCGACGCCGTGTCGCCATTCACCAACCCATCATAGCGCGCCGTGAAGGCCGGGTTCGCCGCGCCATAGGCGCGGCTGGCGTCATTGGCCCGAATGGTCAAGGCGGCCGGGGTGATGCTCAGCGCCCCCGCCTGATAGCTGATCGCGTAATTCGCTGCCGTGGCACCCGAACCAGTGATGGCGTAGCTGCCCACACCCGATGCCGCCGTCGCGCCGGTCGCCAGCGTCAGGCCGCTGACAACTGAGGCCGTGTCGCCATTCACCAACCCATCATAGCGCGCCGTGAAGGCGGGGTTGGCCGCCCCATAGGTGCGGCTGGTGTCGTTGGCGCGGATGGTCAAGGCGGCTGGGGTGATGCTCAAGGCCCCCGCCTGATAGCTGATCGTGTAATTCGCCGCCGTGGCTCCTGCCCCGGTGATGGCGTAGCTGCCCACGCCCGACGCCGTCGTGGCACTGGTCACCAGCGTCAGGCCGCTGACCACCGACGCCGTGTCGCCATTCACCAACCCATCATAGCGCGCCGTGAAGGCCGGGTTCGCCGCGCCATAGGCGCGACTGGCATCGTTGGCCTGGATAATCAAAGCCGCAGGCGTGATGCTCAGCGCACCAGCCTGATAGCTGATTGTGTAATTTGCCGCCGTGGCACCCGAACCGGTGATGGCGTAGCTGCCCACACCCGATGCTGCCGTGGCGCTGGTTGCCAACGCCAACCCGCTGACCACCGAAGCCGTGTCGCCATTCACCAACCCATCATAGCGGGCAGTGAAGGCCGGGTTCGCCGCCCCATAGGTGCGGCTGGCGTCATTGGCCCGAATGGTCAAGGCGGCCGGGGTGATGCTCAGCGCCCCCGCCTGATAGCTGATCGTGTAGTTCGACGCCGTGGCACCCGAACCGGTGATGGCGTAGCTGCCCACGCCCGACGCCGCCGTCGCACTGGTCGCCAGGGTCAGGCCGCTGACTACCGAGGCTGTGTCGCCATTCACCAACCCATCATAGCGGGCGGTGAAGGCCGGGTTCGCCGCCCCATAGGTGCGGCTGGCGTCATTGGCCCGAATGGTCAAGGCGGCCGGGGTGATGCTCAGCGCCCCCGCCTGATAGCTGATCGTGTAGTTCGACGCCGTGGCACCCGAACCGGTGATGGCGTAGCTGCCCACGCCCGACGCCGCCGTCGCACTGGTCGCCAGGGTCAGGCCGCTGACTACCGAGGCTGTGTCGCCATTCACCAACCCATCATAGCGGGCGGTGAAGGCCGGGTTCGCTGCCCCATAGGTGCGGCTGGCATCGTTGGCGGTGATCACAAGCGCCGCCGGATTGATTGTCAGCGTGCCGGTGGCATAGCTGAAATCATAGCCCTTGCTGTTGGCCAGCGTGCCCTGGCTGATGCTGATCGTATAGGTGCCCACCCCCGACGCGGCGGTGGCACTGGTGCCCAGCAGGGCGGCCCCGCTGATGGTATTGTCCAGCGTGTCCCCCGCCTCAAACCCGGTGATCGTATAGGTGAAGGCGGGATTGGCGGCACCATAGGCGCGTGTGAAGCTATTAGCGGTGACGGTCAGGGTGCCGCTGGCGGCATAGAGTACCAAATTGCCGCTCTGCGTCACGCCGGCGGGCGGATGATCGGCATAGGAGCGGCCGCGCAGCACGGTGCCGGACAGCGTGCCCAGATCGGCCGTGGCGGCAGAGCGGGAATAGATCAGCCAGCGGCCGCCGGCCGTCACGCTGGCCGTGTCGTCGGCCTTGAAATCGCGGGTGCTGGCCACGATGATATCATGCCCGGCCCCGCTGTTGCGCAGCGTCGCCGCATCCCCCAGGATCAGGTCCGCCCCCTCGGCCAGTAGTTGCAATGTGCCGGCCCCGGCATCCACATCCCCCACCGTCAGGGTGGTGATGCTGCGGATATCCACCCCGCTGCCGGCCTGGATGCTGCCCAGTTCGCTGATCCGGTTGGCCCCGGTCAGTGACAGGCTGCCCACCGCATCGGCATTCAGCACCCCGGCCGTCAGCACGCTGGAGCCGGTCTGGCTGATGCCGCCGCCATTCAGGCTGAGGCTGTTTTCACCGGCATCCACGGCACCCGACAGGATGATCCGGCCATCGGCCCCATCCATGCGCAGGCGCGTATCGCCACCCAGGGCCACATCGCCGACACGCAGTTCCCCCGAACCCTCCAGGTGCCCGATGGTCCGCTGGGTGAAGCTGCTGGAAATGGCCGCCATCTCAGCCGCCGAAACATGCAGGGAACCGGTGACCCCATCCCCCAGCCCGATACTGTCCCCGCTGTCCTGCGTGGTAATGGCGATGGTGCCAGCGCCCAGAATGGCGGCCCCGCCGCTGATGGCCAGATCGCGCAATTCCAGCGACAGCGTGGCATCCGACCCCGCCTGCCCCAGCACCGCGCCATTGCCCAGCCACAGGCCGATGCCCTTTTCACCATGGGCATCGGCGCTGGCCCCGCTGTCACCATCGGCGGTGATGGTCAGTTCCGCCCCGGTGGTGCCGGCGATCACCGCCCCATCCACCATCACCCCAAAACTATCGACACCGGAAGAACCGGTCCCGGCCGTGCCGCCGGTGCCGTTCAGCACCAGCCGGCCGCCATTGATGGTCAGGCGGGTGGCCGCCCCCTGGATCCGCACCCCGTCATTGCCGCCATCGTCGCTGTCTTCGGGCCCGGCCAGGTCGGTGGTCCCGCCGGTGCCGGTCAGGCGCATGGCCCCCGTCGCAACCGACAGGGCCGCCCCGTCGGCGATGACGATGCCGCTATTATCGCCCTGCCCCCGGCCGACGCTATCGGTGGCAGTGCCGCGCAGGCTCAGGCCGCCGCTCCCCGTGATGGAAAGGCGGGTGCTCGCCCCACTGACCAGCACGCCATAGCTGCCGCCACCGGTCCCGGATGCCTCCCCATAGAGGCTGATATAGCCGTCGCCGGCGCTGAGCACACTGCCATTGGTGATGGCGATGCCGTGATTGCCACCGGAGGCGCCGAAATCACTGCCGTGACCGCGCAGGGTGATTTCCCCCTGATCGATGCTGATGGAACTGTTGGACAGGGTAATGCCGGCCGCTTCGCTCTCCGTGCCGGTGGCGCTGTAGATTTCCAGCAGGCTGGTCGTATCCAGCCCCGGCCCACCAGACAGGATGACCCAGCCATGATCGGCATGGATGCTGGTGTCGGTCAGCACGATGGCGCCCTGGCCGCCGCTGCGATGGCCGGCAACCAGGGTGATATCGCCGCTGCTGGTGCGGATATCAGCCCCGGTCAGCCGCATGGTGCCGCCGGCGGCGACCACAATATCGCCGGCACCGCTGGACAGCTTGAAGGCCCCGTCAATATTGCCGCGCGCATCCAGGGTGATCCGGCCGCTGCCGCTGGTGGTGAGCTGGGTGCCGCTGGTCAGGAACTTGATGCTGCCTTCCGCCGCCCCACTGTCCAGCCCGGCCTTCAGCGACAGGGAGACATCGGGCAGCATGGTGACGCCGCCCGCCGCCAGATCGCGGATGATGATGTTATTGTCGGCTTCCAGATAGACGATGCTGGCGCTGCTGGCCGCCAGACTTTCCACCGAAACGCCCAGATCGGCAGCCCCGATCCCCGACAGGTCGGCCAGATCGTCAATGATGATATCGGTCGGGTCCAGCAGCAGCGTGCCGCCCTTGCCGGCAAGCGCCCCCAGCGAGAGCGCGCCGGTCAGCCGCACCCCACCCTTGGAGGAGACCTCAACAAAGCCGCCATCACCGCCAGCCGTCCCGCCCTGGGCGGAAATCGCCCCTTCCGCCTTGGTCACTTCGCGTGACCAGAGCGTGATGCGGCCGCCATAGCCCTGCGCCTTGGCATCGGCGCTGATCTGGCTGGCCGCATCCATGGCAACCGTCTGTGCCAGCCGGTCCGCCTTGGGCGAACCGCCGATGGAAACGGTGCCGCCGCCCACCGCCCCATCGGCGGACAGGTTGGCACCCGTCAGCGCGATGGCCCCGCCATCCACCTGGATGCCGCCGCCCTGGCCGCTGGCGGCAGAGGCATCCACCCGGCCCGACAGCTCCACCGAGACGCCATCATCGCCAGCGATGATGATACGGCCGCCGCGTTCTTGCACCGTCTGGGCCTGGACGGTCCCGCTGCTGTTGATCACGCCGGCCATGGCATCGCGCCCGCCGCGTGCCGTCAACAGCACGGTCCCGCCATCGGCACCCAGATGGCCCTGGTTCAGCACCTGACCGGCGGCACTGCCGGCCGGCACGGCAAAGCTCAACAGCCCGTCGCCAGCCAGATCCAGGGTGAAGCTTTCCGCACCGGACAGCACCACATGGCCCAGCCGCGCCTCCACCACGCCCTTATTCTGCACAATGCCGGCGGCCAGGGCGGCATAGCCACCCTCCGCCACCCGGATCACGCCCTGGTTGACGATGCGCGACAGGCTGTCCGCCAGCTCAATCCGCACCGCACCGCCGGCCAGGAAGGATTGCTCATCCAGCCGGCCCGTGCTGGCCAGAAAGCCGGCGGCATTGATCTGCGCCGTGCTGCCGAAGAAAATCCCCGCCTCATTCAGCAGGAAGACCTGTCCATTGGCCGACAGGGTGCCATCGAACCGCGTCGCCGCCCCACCGGTAACGCGGTTGACCAGCAGGGAAGTACTGCCCGGCTGATTGACCTGCACATGCTGCCCCGCCGCCGTATCAAAGCGCGACCAGTTGACCAGCGCCCGGTCGCTGGACTGGTTGATGATGGTCTGGGCACCGCTGGTTTCGATTCCCACCTTGCCCGACACTATGCTGGCCCCTGTCGGGGCAACAGCCGGGGCCTGCTGCGCCTGGGCCTGCAAGGCCAGCGCGCTGACACCCGACAGTAGCATGAACAGCGGCAAGGCACGGGGGGAAAAAGCGTTTTTGCGGGGCACGGGGGCGGAACCTTGCCGGTTTCGGGGGCGCGGAAAGGGCGATGGCCAGACCTTCCCGCCTATTCTTAGCGGGTTTGCCCCCTATGCCGCTTGGTTGGCACTCTATGATCGGGGATTTATCAACGCCGGTTGAGAAACCCGCCACCCGCCTTTGCCCCCGCCGGCTTTCGTGAAATGACCTGCGCAATCATGCACATGAATGGTTCCCTGAAAATGCCCCGGCACCTGGGATGGACGCTGTTGACGGGTGGCCTGCTGCTGGCCGGCATTCCGGCTGCCCAGGGCCAGTCCGTGCCCCCCACCCTGCCGGGGACGGTGCAGCCGGGGCGCGGCACCCTGCCGCCCGCGATTGAGGAACAGCAGCGCCGCCCGCCGGAAGCCAAGCTGCAATTTTCCATCCCCACGCAGAACCGGTCCCGCCCGGCGCCCAAGGAAGGGCAGGAACTGCGCTTCACCCTGCGGGCGATCCAGGTGGAGGGGGCCAGCATCGTCGGCCCCGCCTTCTATGATCCGCTGATCCAGCCTTTGCTGGGCCACCCGGTGACGCTGGCCGAGGTGGCGGCCCTGGCCGATGCGATCCAGGACCGTTACGTCGCCCTGGGCTATGTGCTGACGCGCGCCTATGTGCCGGCGCAGGAACTGGCGGACGGCACCCTGCGCATCCGCGTCATCGAAGGGCATATCGACCGGCTGCTGGTGGAAAAGGGCGATGCCGCCATCACCGACCGGCTGACGGCCATGACAGCGGCGGCGATTGCCACCAAGCCCGCCCGCATCGACCGGCTGGAACGCGCCCTGCTGCTGGCCGATGATCTACCGGGCACCGATATCAATGCCGTGCTGCGGCCGGGGGCGGATTTCGGGGCGGCGGAACTGGTGGTCACGGTGGCCCGTCAGCCCTGGGGCGGGTCGGCAGGCATCGGCAATCACGGGTCGGACTATGCCGGCCCCTGGAGCCTTTATGCCGATCTCTACGCCAATGGCCTGCTGGGGCAGGAAGAACAGATCGGCCTGACCGTCTCCGGCACGCCGGACAGCCGGGAACAGCGGGCGGTGAATGCCCGCTATCAGCAGCCGCTGGGCGGCGATGGCTGGCTGCTGGCCAGCCAGGGTTCCTGGTCGCGCGGGCGGCCCGGTGCCTCGCTGCGACCCTTTGCTGTCCGCACGGAAAGCTGGTCGGCCGGGCAGCGGCTGGCCTATCCCATCATCCGCTCGCGTAGCTTGAACCTGCAGGGTGAGGTGGGGTGGACGGCGCAGCAGGCCAAGGTGGATATCCTGGGCTTTCCCTATACGCAGGATGATTGGCGCAGCCTGAAAGGACAGTTGACCCTGTCCTGGAGCGGCTGGGCCGGTACGGCGTTTCAGCTTTCCACCGGGTTGACCCAGGGGCTGGATATGCTGGGTGCCTCCCCCAAGGCCGGTAAAATCACGTCGCGCAGCGGTATCGATACCGGCTTCACCAAGCTGGAAGGACAGGCCACCGGCAGCGTGCGGCTGGCCGAAGGGCTGGCCGCCACGCTCAGCCTGTCGGGCCAATGGACCGATGATGTGCTGGTGGCCGGCGAAGAGTTCGTGCTGGGCGGCAGCCGCTTCGGGCGCGGCTATAATAGCGGCGATCTGGCGGGGCCGCGCGGCATGGCCGCCAGTGCCGAGCTGCAATATCGCCTGCCCTGGTCCGGCAGGGTCGTACAGGCTGCGACCCTCTATACCTATGCGGATTGGGGGCGGGTGTGGCAATCTGTGGCGCTGGATGCCGATCTCACCTCAATCGGGGGTGGCGTCCGGCTGGCGCTGCCGGCCGGATTCAGCCTGTGCGGGGAGGTGGCGATACCCTTGACCAAACTGGACCTGCCCGGCCTGACCGACCCCGATCCGCGTTTCTTCATCGATCTGGCCGTCTCCTTCTGAGGGAAATTTCATCATGGCCCTGAACCGCCTGTCCGCCCTTGCCCTGCTGCTGACCGCCACCACCGCCCTGCCCGCCGCTGCCGCCGAACTGGTGGTGGTGGAATCCAGCGCACCGGCCCTGGCCCCCGGTCAGGTGCTGGATAGCGAGGCGGCCCTGTCGCTGCCGGCGGGCAGCCGGCTGGTGCTGGTCTCCGCCGAGGGGGCCACCATCAACCTGCAGGGGCCGTTCAGCGGCAAGCCCGGTAATGGGGCCGGCGGCGGCAGCGGCGGGGTGGCCCAATCGCTGGCCAGCCTGCTGAGCGCGCGGGACAGTGATACGGCCTCCCTTGGTGCCGTGCGCGCCGCCAGCAGCGCCCAGCCCCTGCCCCGCCCCTGGCTGGTGGATGCCAGCCAGTCCGGCCATGGCTGCCTGCAGGCGGGGGCGGCCCCGGTGCTGTGGCGCGCGGCGACGGCGGCCACCGACCTGACCCTGGCCCCGGCCGACCGCGCCTGGACCGCCACCACCCCCTGGCCCGCCGGCGCGCAGGATCTGGCCCTGCCGGCCGATGTGCCCTTTGCCGATGGGGCAACCTATCTGTTTGACATGGATGGCAAAAGCAGTGCTGTCACCCTGCATGTCGCCCCCGAGGCGGTGAAGGGTGACCGGATGCTGGCCGCCTGGATGCTGGCCAAGGGCTGCGAACGCCAGGCCCAGGCCCTGGGCAAGCAACTGGCGGGGAAGTAAGGTCACCCCTGCCATTCGCGGCGCAGCAGGGCATATTGCATGGTGTTTTCGTAAAGCGGCGTGCCGTTCGCATCCTTGCCGAAACTGATATAGTCGAGGAACAGCCCCTCCTGCCGCATTCCCAGCCGCTGGCACAGGCGTTGCGACGGCAGGTTGGTATCTTCCACATAGGCATAAAGCCGGCGGGCCTGTTTGACCGTGAACAGATGGGCAAACAGGGCCCGCGCCGCCTCTGACGCATAGCCAGCCCCGGCGACATCCGGGTTGAAATTCCAGCCGACGGAATAGGTATCCGGCTCCTCAAACATCGCAAACAGATCGCCGATCAGCCGGCCGCCATCGCGCAGGCAGACGGCAATATGCTCATCATCCTGGCTGCGCTTTTCAACTTCTGCTTCGGCGGCGGCAAGATCATCCAGCTTGAGTGAGAGAAAACAACTTACCGTCGGCTTGTTCAGATAGGCCCATAAATCCGCCGCATCCCCGGTCTGGAATTTCCGCAGGATCAGCCGGTCGGTTTTGATCATGTCCATTTAAAGCTCTGCTGCCTCAGCCTTGTGTTTTATTTTGCTGACGTCAGATAGGTATTGATCGCAGGGTCCACCAGGGACAGCAGCAAAAACATCCCCCTGCTCGGCCCTTGCATCCGGGCGGGCTTGCTGGCAAGCCTGGGGCCCTGTCCCGTGACCTCACCATCTTGAAAGCTGACCGCCATCATGCCCGGCCCCGTCACCGTTGATTTCTATTTCAGCCCGGCCAGCCCTTATGCCTATCTGGCATCCACGCAACTGTCGAAGCTGCAGATTGAAACCGGCTGCCGGGTGGATTGGTATCCCGTCTCTGCCCGGGCGCTGAACCGGGCGGCGGGCTATGATCTGGAACAGGCGGTGCCGCATTCCGGCCAGTTCCGCCCCGATTATCGGCGCACCGACCTGGAACGCTTCGCTCGGCTCTATGGCGTGCCCTTCCGTGATTACAAGGATGTGGTGATGCCCAATCCGCCGCGTCTGGCGCTGGCCTGCGTGGCGGCGCGGCGGTTCGATGCCGGGCAGGTCTTCGCCCGCACCCTGATGAAGGCAATCTTCGTGGAAGGGGCCAGCCCGGCCGATGATGCGCTGTGCCTGCGCATCGCCAATGATGCCGTCGGCATTGAGCCCCACCTGTTCGAACCGATGCTGAACGACCCGGAAACCGCCGCCCAGGCCGCTGGTTTCGTTTCTGCCGCCGTCAAGGCCGGCTGTTTCGGCGTGCCCAGCTTTGTCGTGGCCGGCAAGGAAATGGTCTATGGCAATGACCGACTGTCATTGCTGCGTCAGGCAGTGCTGGAGGCCAAGCAGGCAAGCTGATCAATCATCCGCTGCTGTTGGCCGGGGTGGGCATCGTCAGCGGCTGAATGCTCTGGATCAGATAGACACCATCGGGCGGATAGCGACGTTCCACCTTGGCGCGCGCCGCTGCTTCGTCTGCGGCCCAGACACGGAAGCGGCGGCTGCCCACCCAGGGCGGCATCTGCCGGCTGTCGGGCTGCGGGCCGGCACTGTCCACAATGACAAGCCAGCCCCGGTCCAGCACACCGCGCCGTTCATCCAGCACGAAGATGCGGTTTTCCGGTCGGGCCAGCTGCTGCATTTCCTCCTCGAAGCGGACCAGCTCCTCGCTCAACAGATCGGCGGTGCGTTGAACATTGCGCACCTCCCGGCCCAGCGTCAGGCTTTCCCGCGCGGCCGCGCGCAGCCGCTCCGTCTGCTGGCCCTGTTTGGCGATCACGGTCTGGTACCGTTTGCGCGCCGCCCGCACGCGGCGCATGGCCTGATCAAGGCCGATAGCCACCGCCATGAAAACCAGCAATGCCGCCAGGAGCAACGAAACGTTCATCGCACTCCCTTCCCGTTCACCCCAGCCTCAACCGGCCACAGCCTTGGCCGTTTCCTGCCCCTCGGCGGGGCCTGCCTGCTCCAGCGAGATGGATAACGTACTGAAACCCAGCGGCACAGGGTAAAAGCGCTGGATTTCCTTGCGGGCATCGCCCAGCGAATCGGCCCAGACCTCCACGATCTGCGGCTGGGCCCATTCGCCATCCAGGGTGGGGTGGCGCTTGCGGTCAGCCACCGCCATCTGCACCTGCCGGTTCACCAGCCAGGCGCGGAATTTCAGGAAGGCCTGCCCTTCCGCCCCCACCACGCGGATGGGGGCCTGTGCCTCCCGCCGCGCATCGGCCAGCGCCTTATCCTGCAGGAAACGGCGGCGGCGCAGGTCGGTGATTTCCGCCGTCAACACCCCCAGCCGGGCACGGCGGTCGCTGCGCCGTGTGTCAAACTTGGCTTCCAGCAGGGAACGGCGGGGCAACGCTTCCTCCGCCCGGCGCAGATCGGGACGTGACAGGATGCTGCTTTCCACGAAGCGGCCCAGCAGATAGGTGAAAAGATAGGCACCGAAGCCCATCATCACCCCCACCATGATCCCGTGCATGTAACCCATCGCCATCCGGCCCGTCTGTCTGCACGAACATTATACCCGTGGCTTGAAAGATTGACCGATGGTCACTCTTTCAAGCCCTTCAATCGCCAGCGCCCACATCCGTGGGCTCGGCTACGCCGCACGAGCGGCGCGGCGGCAGTCGCCGCCGTACCGACGGTCGAACATGTTCGACCGTCGGTATAGTACCACCCTGCCGCCTGGAATATCCGCCAGCAGGAACCCTACACGCTCTAATATACCCGCGCTTCGGGTGCCAACGATATAGCGCCTGCTGCCTAGACCCCATCCGAAAGTGAAAGATTAACAAACCGGCACCCGCCGGGCGTGCCGGGCATGACGGGTTTGCGTGGCGCCGGGCCGCCCGTCCTTGCTGACGGGCCGCACCCTGGATAGGGTATCGCCGTTTGGGAGAATTCCGGGTAACGGGGTGAACTTGTCTTACATCAGCACGCGCGGCCAGGCGCCCTCCCTGGCCTTCGATGATGTTCTGCTGGCGGGGCTGGCCCGCGATGGCGGGCTTTATGTGCCGGCGGCGTGGCCGCAGCTCACCCCGGATGATCTGCGCCGTTTCCGTGGCCTGACCTATGCCGAACTGGCGGTGGAGGTGATGCTCCCCTTCCTGGGCGGCACCATCACCCGCGATGATTTCGCCGGTCTGGTCAATGCCGCCTATGGCAGCTTCGCCCATAAGGCGGTGGTGCCGCTGGTACAGATCGACCAGCGCACCTGGATGATGGAACTGTTCCACGGGCCGACGCTGGCCTTCAAGGACGTGGCCTTGCAGCTGCTGGGCCAGTTGTTCGACCATGTGCTGGCCAAGAAGGACAGCCGCGTCACCATCGTTGGTGCCACCAGCGGTGACACCGGCTCGGCCGCGATTGAGGCCTGCCGCGACCGGGAACGGGTGGATATCGTCATCCTGCACCCGCAGGGCCGCACGTCCGAAGTGCAGCGCCGGCAGATGACGACGGTTCTGTCCAGCAACGTGCATAACGTCGCCCTTCAGGGCACGTTCGACGATTGCCAGGATGCCGTGAAGGCGATGTTCAACGACCAGCCGTTCCGCGACGCGCTGAACCTGTCGGCCGTGAACTCCATCAACTGGGCCCGCATCATGGCCCAGATCGTCTATTATGTGGCGGCTGCCGTGGCGCTGGGTGCGCCGGATCGGGAAGTGGCCTTTGCCGTGCCCACGGGCAATTTCGGCAATGTCTATGCCGCCTATGCTGCTCGCCAGATGGGCGTGCCGGTGAAGCGCCTGATTGTCGGCACCAACGAGAATGACATTCTGGCCCGCTTCTTCGCCTCTGGCGCCATGCAGGCAGACGGGGTGGTGCCGACCATCAGCCCGTCGATGGATATCCAGGTCTCCAGCAATTTCGAACGGCTGCTGTTCGACCTGATGGACCGCGACGGCGCCGCCGTCGCCCAATGCATGGATGGTTTCCGCAAAACCGGCCGGTTTGAGGTGAGTCAGGGTCAGTTGGCCCGCGTGCGGGAATTGTTCGAGGGCTATCGCTGCGACACCACTGAGACGCTGTCGGTGATGAAGCAAGCCTATGATGGTTCCGGCTATCTGGTTGATCCGCATAGCGCTGTCGGCGTCGCCGCCGCCCGCGCCTCGGATCTGGACCCGTCGGTGCCTTTGGTGGTGATGGGGACGGCCCATCCGGCCAAGTTCCCCGATGCGGTGGAAAAGGCCACCGGCGTGCGCCCGCCGCTGCCGCGTCATCTGGCCGATCTTTATGACCGGGTGGAGAGGATGGACATCCTTCCCAACGATATCCAGATATTGAAAGATCATGTGAAAGCCCGCGCCCGCATTCTGGGCAACTAAGACATTGATGGAAGAAAGCCCTACGTGAGCAACTTCGCTTTCCCGACCCCGGACAATATCCGCCTGACCACCCTGCCCAACGGGCTGCGGGTCATGACCGACACCATGCCGCATGTGGAGACCGTGACGGTCGGCGTGTGGTTCGGCGTCGGCAGCCGGCATGAACCGCTGGCCGCCAATGGCGTGGCCCATGTGGTGGAACATATGCTGTTCAAGGGCACGCCGACGCGCGACGCCTTCGCCATTTCGGCGGAGATCGAGAATGTCGGCGGGCACCTGAACGCCTATACCAGCCGCGAACAGACCACCTATTACGCCAAGGTGCTGAAGGAGGATCTGGGGCTGGCCATGGGCATCCTGGCCGACATGGTACAGCACCCGCTGTTCGATGAGGGGGAACTGGACAAGGAACGCCAGGTCATCATTCAGGAAATCGGTCAGGCGGAAGATACGCCCGACGATATCGTCTATGACCATTTCCTGGCCACCGCCTTCCCCGGCCAGCGGCTGGGCCGCCCGGTGCTGGGCACGGCGGATATTGTCGGTTCCCTGCCGCGCACCTCCCTGGTAGATTATGTGCACGGACGCTACGTCCCGGCCAACATGGTGGTCGCCGCCGCCGGCAATGTGACCCATGAACAGGTGGTGGAACTGGCCGCCCGCCTGTTCACCGACCTGCCGACGGGCGACGCCACCAAGGCCGAACAGGCCCTGTATCAGGGTGGGGAGTTCCGGGAAGAGCGCGATCTGGAACAGGTGCATCTGCTGCTGGGCTTCCAGGGCCTGTCCAACACCGATCCCGATCTTTATGCGACCTTGATGCTGTCCACCCTGCTGGGCGGCGGCATGTCGTCCCGCCTGTTCCAGGAGGTGCGGGAAAAGCGCGGGCTGGTCTATTCCATCCACAGCTTCAACTGGTCGATGGCCGATACCGGCGTCTTCGCCATCTATGCCGGCACCGGCCCGGAAAGCACGGGCGAGCTGGTGCCGGTGGTGTGCGAGGAGGTGCGCCGGCTGGCGCGCAGCCTGACCCAGGAAGAGGTGTCGCGCGCCCGCGCCCAGTTGAAGGCCAGCCAGCTGATGGGGCTGGAAAGCACCACCAACCGGGCCGAACAGCTGGGATCACAGATGCTGTCGCATGGCCGCTACATCCCGCCCGCCGAAACGGTGGCACGGCTGGATGCGGTGGATATCGACGCCATCGCCGCCTGCGCCGACCGTATCTTCGCCAGCAAACCCACCCTGACGGCCCTGGGTCCGCTGGAGGGGCTGGAGAGCTATGACGACGTGGCCGGGCGTCTGGTGGCCTGAGCCGATAACAATAATAAGAACAGCAAAGGGGGGGCGGCTTCGTTGATCAGATTGATCCCCGATGGGTTATTGAGCCCCCCGGCACTGCGCGTGGATGGCGCCCGTGTCTATATCCGCCCGGCCCAGCCCAAAGACTGGCGCCCCTGGGCGGAGTTGCGGGAGGCCAGCCGGGATTTCCTGGTGCCATGGGAACCAACCTGGCCGCCCGATGCCCTGACCCGCGAAGCCTTCAGCCGCCGCCTGCGACGGCAGGCCGGCGAATGGCGCGATGATGAGGCCTATAGCTTCCTGGTCTTCACCCAATCGGGGGACGAGGTGGTGGGCGGCATCGGCCTGACCAATGTGCGCCGGGGCGTGGCCCAGATGGGCACCATGGGCTATTGGGCTGGCAAGCCTTATGCCCGCCATGGCTACATCTCAGAGGGCGCCCGGCTGATGCTGTCCTTCGCCTTCGGGCAGCTGGGGCTGCACCGGGTGGAAGCCGCCTGCCTGCCCAGCAATATTCCCAGCAGCGGCCTGCTGGAAAAGGTCGGCTTCACCCGCGAAGGCTATGCGCGGGCCTATCTGCGCATTGATGGCAAATGGGCCGACCATCTGCTCTATGCGATGCTGCGCGATGATTGGGCAGCGCGCGGCGAGATGGCGAATCCGGCCCCGGTGCGTGTGCCTTGAAAGATCGACATCGGCCCCCTTTCCCGCCCTGCACAGACCGCGACGGCCGGTAATTGCATGGCGTGACTGGCAATTACCCCTGGTCCTGCGCCATGATGGCCCCTTGCAGCGCAGCGCCCCGGGGCAGGATCATTCGTGAAGCGACCTACAGGACAAAGCCAGTTCCGCTGGACCGGTGAATTCACCGACACGGACCAGGAAGCAGCATTCGCCCTGCGCAACCAGCGCCTGGATTTCAACATGGCGCATGTCTGCGTCATTGCCGCCACCCTGACCAGCCTGCTGTTCGCCCCGTTGGATTTCCTGACCGTCGATCCCCATCGGCTGGGCTGGTTCCTTTCCATCCGGGGCCTGATCCTGCTCTGGTGCATCCTGTCGCTGCTGGCCATGGCGCGGGCCCGGCCGGCACGACTGCCGGCCGTCACCTTCCTGAACCTGTTCGTCTTCTTCAGCCTGAATGCGCTGGTCTTTGATCACCCGACGCTGCAGGTGCACGGCGGGGCCTTCTTCCCGCTGATCGCCATCGGCCTGTCGGCCAGCCTGCCCGGCGCTTTCATGCCGGCCATGGCCATCACGGCCTATGGGGCGGGGGTCAGCCTGCTCTGGTGGGGGGTGCTGGGCCAGCAACCCAAACCGCCGATTGATCTGCTGATCATCGTGGCCCTGACCATCGTGGCCTTTTGCGTCGGCGGGGTGCTGCGGGCCAGTTCCAACCGGATGCGGCGCGAACAGTTCCTGAATGTGCTGCGCGAACAGGCCAGCAACCGGGAACTGGCCGAAGCCAAGCGCCAGGCAGAGCTGACCGCCTCCGCCAAGGCCGATTTCCTGGCGATGATGAGCCATGAGATCCGCACGCCGATGAACGCCATCATGGGCATGGCCGGGCTGCTGCACCGCGACAGCCCCCGGCCCGACCAGGAAAGGCGGCTGGATATCATGCTGGCCGCCGGGCGGCGGCTGGTGCATCTGCTGGATGATGCGCTGAACCTGTCGCGGTTTGAAGCCGATGGCATCGGCCTGAAACCCGCCCCGGTGGACCTGCCGCGCCTGCTGGATGAGGTGGCGGCCCTGATGCGCCCGGCCGCGGATGAAAAGGGCTTGGCCATCCTGCTGGATATCGGTGCCCTGGCCCCCGCCCATGTGGCCGACGGGCTGCGGGTGCAGCAGGTGCTGATCAACCTGCTCTCCAACGCCATCAAATATGCCCCCGCCGGTGCGGTGGAGGTGGGGCTGCACAGCCAGCCCCTGCCCGATGGGCGCGATGAGCTGGTGCTCAGCGTGGCGGATCGCGGCCCTGGCATCCCCGATGCGGCCAAGCAGTTGATCTTCGAACCGTTCCGCCAATATGGCGCCTCGGATCGGGCCGATGGGGCCGGGCTGGGCCTGTCCATCGTGCGGCGGCTGGCTGATGCCATGGGCGGGGTGGTGACGGTGGCCGACCGGCCGGGCGGCGGGGCCCTGTTCGGCTTCCGCTTCCCCGCCCGGCCCACGCAGCCCCTGCAACCGCCGGCCCCCGTACCGGTCGCGCCGCCGCTGGTGCCGCTCTCCATTCTGGTGGTGGATGATGCGGCGGAAAACCAGGCGCTGCTGCGCGGTCTGCTGGAACCACATGGCCACCGTGTCACGGTGGTGGAGGATGGCGGAGAGGTCTGCGCGGCACTGGCTCGCGACCAGTTCGATCTGGTGCTGATGGATATCCGCCTGCGCAGCGTGGATGGGGTGGAGGCGACGCGCCGGGTAAGGGCCCTGCCCGATCCCGATCTGGCCCTGCTGCCCATCATTGCCGTCACCGCCAATGCCAGCCCGCTGGACGAGGCGCGCTACCTGGAAGCCGGCATGGATGAGATGCTGGCCAAGCCGCTGGAACCCGACCGGCTTTATGCCATGCTGCACCGCTATGCCCCGGCCGCCAGCCCCTTGCCCGCCGCCCCCGCGCGGGAACCGCCCAGCCGCACCGGCACCGCCCAGGGCCTGTTTATGGAGGCGTGCCGGGAACAGAAAAAGCGCCTGCGGGCCGCCTTGTTACAGGGTGACAGCGCGTCCCTGGCCGCCAGCGCCCACCGGCTGCGCGGTTCGGCCGCCAGTTTCGGCCATGGCGACCTGTCAATTGCCGCCGGTGCGCTGGAAACGGCCCTGGCCGATGGCATGGCGACAGATGATTTCGCCTTGATTTTGCTGGTAGAAAAGCTGCTGATCCAGATCACCCGCGTGCTGGAACCGGACGGAGCCCCGACATGAACAAGTCCGCGACCATCCTGGTGGTGGAGGATGCGCCGGAAATGCTGGAACTGATCGCCGGCGCGCTGGAGGATCAGGGTTTTGCCGTGGTGCGGGCGCGCAATCTGGCCGATCTGCGCCGCTGCCTGCCGTGGGCCAAGGCCGATGTCATCCTGCTGGATATCAACCTGCCCGATGGCGATGGCTTGGCGGCGGCGGTGGAGTTGCGCCTGCGTGAGAAGGCCGGGCTGATCTTTGTCACCGCCCGCGATGCGGAAGAGGATCGTGTCCTGGCGCTGGAAAAGGCCGGCGATGATTATCTGACCAAGCCGGTCTCGGTGCGGGAGCTGATCGCCCGCATCAATAATGTGCGCCGCCTGCGCGATGCCAAAGCGGTGGCGCTGGTGGAGATTGATGGCTGGAACCTGGACCCGATCCGGCGCGAACTGTTCCGCCCGGACGGCAGCCTGCTGCCGCTGACGACGGGCGAATTCAACATCCTGGCGGCCCTGGCGGCGGCCCGGCCGCAGCCCTTGGACCGGGATTTCCTGCTGGATGTGATCAGCAACCGCGACCCGCGTTCGGTGACGGCGCACACGGTGGACACGCTGATCGGCCGCCTGCGCCGCAAACTGGACCTGCCCCAGGGCGGCGGCCTGATCATCACCACCATCCGGGGGGCGGGCTATGCCCTGTCCGATGCGGTGGAGGGTCGGGCGGAGAAATAGCGCGCCAAGAGATATGTTACTCACCCACACTGCAGCTGTTGATTTCGTCGAATGTTTTGTGCAAATTGCGGTCCTTGCGTGGGCCTGTAGCTCAATGGTTAGAGCCGACCGCTCATAACGGTCTGGTTGGGGGTTCGAGTCCCTCCGGGCCCACCAAACTTTTCAAAGGGGCAGCGTCACCGGCGCGGTGTCTCTGACCTGCGCTTAAGTGAGCTGCAACCGCAAAAGACGCTGGCGAAGCGGGATTGGGGCTTTAACAACAAGGGGCAGGTGACATGCCCCTTGGAGGCCAGCTATAAAGCCGGTTCATTCTCCAGGTGACCTGATCCCCGGAAAAGGCGGATCACATGAAGAAGGGCCGTTCTGGCCAGTTCGGATGGCGAATGGGTTCCCCATTCAGTTGCCAGCGAACACCTCACGGAGGAACCAAGTCTCCACTGCTTTATCGTCGCGAATGTCGCCGGTAAACCTGATCGAGGGTAGCTGGGGTTCATTGTCGTCGCGAATGCGTCCATCTCGCGTCATGGTTGCGATCATGGCGGTCGCCCGCCCACTCGGCAAATTGATCTGGACAGCGGTGCCAGACCGGCTGTCCACCGATGTCGGTAGCCCGATCTGCTGTACGCCCGGAAATCGTTTCAACTCGTCGACAAACGAAATGCAGGCGCTACCGCAGCCATAATCTGTGAGAACGTAAACGTGGGCGCGGACCGGGTTCGCCGGTGCTGTGCCGTTGTGCGGGAGGGGAATTGGCGTTGTGCGGAAAATCGTTTCACCTGCGGCAACCGCCTCTGCCTGGCGCCTGCTGTCAACGGCATTGTTGATTTCGTGTGGCGGGTCGGGCGGCTCCTTGAAGTCGCTCGCCTGTGATCCATCATCCTCCTCCTGCTTCAGATAGGCCGGAGACAGGCGGAAGACGCCGCGAATATGCAGCCGCGCCGTGGCATAATGGTCGGCATAGGCTTCGCCGTAGAGCCCCCGCAGATAGGCCATGAACCATTTATAGGGTCCACCGCCATTGCCCCGCACATCCAAGACGATGAAACGCTTGGCCCGAAGTGACGGCGCAGCGTGAATCGCTGCGTGGAATGCTTCGGCCTGCGCCATGCTGTTCGGCTGAAAGTAACCGAGCCTCACCCAGGCGCCATCTTTGCCGATCAATCGCGTGCTCACCTCGGGCGTGCGCGATCCCGACCATGACCGGATAACCGGATTGATTTCCGCCATTGGTGCCGGGACCCAATTCAGCATTACCGATTGGCCCCCGATCACACATTGTGCGGGTCGCGGCCTCAGCGGACTGCCCCGATCGACAAAAAGGCGCAACGCCGCTTCGTTGCGGACCTCGTCCAGCGTGTCGGGGAGACCAATTTCATATTGTGCGATAACCCCGGTCCACCATGATATCGGCTTGCCATCGCAGGCCGACACCTGGGCCCCGTCGGCGATATGGGCCTGCCGCGACGCCGTAATGCTGTAGGCACCATTATCGAACCGGGCAAGGAAGCCGGGCCAGTTCGACGGGATCGGCGATGACGCATTGAAGCGGACATTGACATGCGCATCTTGAAAGCTGGCAACCAGATGCCGCATCACAGCCTGATAGCCGGCTTCATCCTGGACCAGCGGAAGTTCAGCCTCCACCAGCTTGAGCGTGCGCCCAAACCACGCCCGCCAGCGCTCCGGATCCGGATAGGCGGCGTAGATGTAGTTCTCCCGCAGCGCATCGGCAAAGGCAGCCAGATCAACCGTCGCCCGTTTCCGCCAATCCGCGACAGATAAGTCGGAACCGGAGATATTATGCCCGACCTCCGTTGTCGAGACGGGCTGAGCGACAGCCTGCGCTGTCTGAGCCGCAGCGCAGATACACAGGATACCCCAAGTCAGGAGGAACACACGCGAATGAAGCAAGTCATTCCCCCCAACAGAGAGGTGGCACTATTTAATCACGCTGCCTGACAGGAATAAGGTAATCGCGATTTATTCATAGAGCCAATTTCCAGCCTTATACCGGTTCCTGACGATCAGAACTCGTTGGGAACCGGTATTACGCCCCACCCCAGGCGACGAAATGCGGGTTGAGGAAGCGGGGGGCCTTGCCATAGGTCAGGGGCTCGCCATCAATCTGGGTCAGGGTGCCGCCGGCGCCCAGCAGCACGGCGTGGCCAGCGGCGATGTCCCACTCGCAGGTGGGGCCCAGACGGGGATAGACATCGCCGGCCCCTTCGGCCACACGGCAGAATTTCAGCGAGCTGCCGGCGGCCAGCCGGGCGGCGACACGGCGGCCGGCCAGGAACTCATCCACCGCCGCATTATCGGCATGGCTGCGCGACGACAGCACCGTCAACCCCACTGCCGGCACCGGGCGCACGGTAATCGGCTCGTCCTTGGCCAAAGGCCGGCTGCGGATGGCCGTACCGGGGCCGGCGGCGGCGTAAAGCTCCCCCGTGGCCGGCAGCAGCACCACGCCCAGGGCCGGCTCCCCATTCAGGAGCAGGGCGATATTCACCGTGAATTCACCATTGCGCTTGATGAATTCCTTGGTGCCGTCCAGCGGATCGACCAGCCAGAAGGTGCCGGCGCTGATATCGGGGATGCGGCCTTCCGCCACCTCTTCCTCCGTCACCACGGGAATATCCGGGGTCAGCGCGCGCAGGCCGGCCAGGATTACCGCGTCGGCGGCGCGGTCGGCGCGGGTGACGGGGCTGCCATCGCCCTTGGTCTCCGTCTCCATATCATCGGTATAGAATTCCATGATGGCGGCGGCGGCCTGCACGGCCAGCTCACGCACGGGCGGCAGCAGGGCGGCCAATTGGTCAGGGGTCAGCATCATGGGGCTCCATCTGTAAACGGGTGCGATCATAACGGCGACGGGGGGGGAGGCAAGCCCCTTGCCCGGTGGCTTTTGCACCGCTGTCGGGCGGCTGCTATGCTGGTGGCCGGTTTACAGTTGGGGACAGGGCGATGTGTGGGCGGTTTGTGCAGAAGGATCTGGCGGCGCTGGCAGAGGCCTTCGATGCACGCCTGCGCCATGATCTGCCCCCGCGCCAGCTGGTGCCGGCCTACAACATCGCGCCCACGCGCGATGCCGGGGTGATCGGGCGTAATGCGGCGGGTGAGCTCAGCCTGACCGCCATGCGCTGGGGGCTGGTGCCGGGCTTTGCCGCTGATGCCAGCGGCGGGGGCAAGCTGTTCAACGCTCGCAGCGAGACAGCAGCGGAAAAGCCCAGCTTCCGGGACGCCTTCCGCCGCCGCCGCGCCATCGTGCCGGCCGATGGCTTTTATGAATGGAAGCCGGACACCACGCCGCGCCAGCCCTGGTTTATCACGCGGGCAGACGGGGCGCCGCTGGCCATGGCGGGCCTGTGGGAAATCTGGCGCGATCGGGCGGAAGGCAACCGCCCGCTTTTCACCTTCACCATCCTGACCACCGACGCGGGGCCGGATATCAGCCATTTGCACCATCGCCAGCCGGTGCTGCTGGCCGATGCGGCGGCGCGCGCGGCCTGGCTGGCGGGAGATAACGATGCCGCCCTGCTGCGGCCCAGCCCCGCCGGCACGCTGACGGCGCGGCCGGTCAACCCGTTGGTCAATGGCGCGCGGGCGGAGGGGCCTGCCCTGCTGGACCCCGCACCGCCGGCGGCTGAACCTGTGGGGATGCTGTTATGATCGCACGGGCATGTATCACCCTGACGCTGTTCCTGACGCTGGCACTCCCCGTGCAAGCGGCCGAGGCACCGGCCCCCGTCGTCGGCAAAGGCACCGCCAAGGAGGGTGATATCGTCACCATTGACGGGCAGGATTTCCGCCTGGATGGCATTGATGCGCCCGATGCCGGCCAGAAATGCAAGAATGTGAAGGGCACGGAATATGATTGTTATGAGCTGTCGCGCCGGATGCTGGAACGCATCCTGAATAATGACGAGGTCACCTGCACCCCGCGCAAGGAACAGGGCAAACCGCCGCAGCTGGCTGCCTGTGTGGTGCGCGGGGTGGATATTGGCCGCGCCATGGTGCAGCTGGGCTATGCCCTTGCCTACCGGGCGCTGACCCCCGCCTATGCGGCGGATGAGGCCATTGCCGCATCCCACCGGCGGGGCATGTGGGCCGGGCGGGTGGAAGCACCCTGGGAATGGCGCTCCCGCCAGCAGGCGGAAAAATTGAAACAGGCCCAGTAATACCAAGCCGCCTAAAGGTTGACCTTTAGGCGGCTTGGAGGCCGGCGACTGCCGGCCCGCGCCACGTGGCGCGTAAGCCAAGGGCGCGGATGCGCCCGCCCGGCGTCTGAGGGAAAACAAAATCTCCCTGGATCGTTACCGATCCAGGGAGATTGGTATAAGCGATTAGTCCCGCCGGCCACCGGCAACCGCCCGGTAAAGCGCCAGCAGGATCATGGCGCCCACCACGGCACCGATAAAGCCGGCCCCCTCCCCCACCCGATAGAAGCCGATGGATTGGCCCAGATATGTGGCCACAAAGGCGCCGGCAATACCCAGCAGGGTGGTGAGGATGAAACCGCCCGGATCGCGCCCCGGCATCAACAGCTTGGCGATGATCCCAACCAGCAGCCCGATGATCAAGGTGGCGATAATACCCATGATGCATTCCCTGAAATGACGTTGTTGCCCACAACAGCGGCCCCCCATCCAGGTTCCCGGACGGGCTGAACGGATAGCCTATCCCTTTGCCCCGTTTCCGCCCTGTTCCCGACGGGACAAAGCCATGCCGGCGTTAAGAAACCGGCAAATCCCCCGGCCTATAATGACCCTATCAGATCAATAGAAGGCGCCGGTTAAAACGGCGACAAGGTGGCACCATGCGGTGGCGTCTGCGGGATCGTGCGACTTTTCAACATAAGGCCGGCATCGTCACCCTGTGGGTGGTGGTGCTGGGGGCGGCTTGGTCGCTGCCGGTGCTGAGCGCGATGCAGCATCAGGCTGAAAAGGCCCGGATGGAATCAGGCTATTATTACACGCCCCAGCGCCCGGCCAGCGCCTATATGGAGGCACTGGCCGGGGAGTGAGGACAAGGAAAGGTGTTACCCTTTACCCTTCCAGGCTGCGGGAGATGATTTCATACACGTTGGGTGACAGGTCCGGCGTATGGGCAATCCGCTCCAGCGCCACCTTGGCGGCGGCCTGACGCTCCAGCCCGTACTTGCGCCAACGGGCAAAGGCCTTGGCCATGCGGCTGGCCACCTGCGGGTTCAGCTTGTTCAGTTCAATCACCCGGTCGGCCAGGAACTGATAGCCGGAGCCATCCGCCGCATGGAAGGCCACGGCATTGCCGGTGAAACCGCCCACCAACGCATAGACCTTGTTGGGGTTGCGGATGTTGAAGCCGGGATGGTTCAACAGTTCCTTCACCTCGGCCAGCACGCCGGGCCGGCTGCTGCCCGCCTGGATCATGAACCATTTATCCATCACCAGCGCCTCGCCCTGCCACTTCTCGGCAAAGGCGGCGAGCGCGTCGGCGCGTTCCGGCATGTCGCTGTCGGCGATCAGGGCCAATGCTGTGATCACATCGGTCATGCCGGTGGCGCTGCGGTACTGGGCCAGCGCCAGTTTCTTGCCCTCTGCATCGCCCGCCGCCATCAGATAGGCCAGGGCCGCGTTGCGCGCCGCACGGCGGCCAATGGCCTCGGGCGAAACGTTGAAGCTCTCCCCTTCCCGATAGGCATGGTAGAGCGCCAGCAGGGCCGCCCGGTGGGCCTTGCCGATGCTGGCCCGCACCAGTTCGCGGGCGGCGTGGATGCCATCGACATCAATCACCCCCATCAACTGGCCCAGATAATTTTCCGACGGTAAGGCCAGCGCCAAGGCGGCAAAGGCCGGGTCTTCGTCGGCGCGCGCCAGGGTCTGGCCGATGGCGGCGATGAAGCTGTCCGGCACCAGCATGTCGCGCCCGGCGGCATTGTCAGCCACCAGCGACAGCAGCAGGCGCGATGCCAGCGTCTGCCCCGCCTCCCAGCGGTTGAAGGCGTCGCTGTCATGCGCCATCAGGAAGGTGAGGTCGGCATCGCTGTAATCAAAGCCCAGCTTCACCGGGGCGGAGAAGCCCCGGAACAGCGACGGCACCGGCCGCGCGGGCACGTCCACAAAGGTGAAGCTCTGTTCGGCAGCGCTCAGCGACAGCACCCGCGATGTGCCGACCGCCGCCGCTTCGCCCTGCAGGCGCAGCGGCAAATCCGCCCCATCCGGCCCGACCAGGCCCAGCGCCACCGGCACCAGCATGGGCAGCTTTTCCGGCTGGCCCGGTGTGGGGGCCAGCGACTGGGCCAGCGTCAGCGTATAGGTGCGGGCCGAGGCATCATAGACACCATGGCCGCTGATGCCCGGCGTGCCGGCCTGGGCATACCAGCGGCGGAACTGTTCCCAATCCACGCCCGCATCCGGGTTGGCATCGCGCATGGCGGCCAGGAAATCATCGGTGGTCACCGCCTGACCATCATGGCGCTGGAAATAAAGGTCGATGCCGCGCCGATAGCCGCCCGCCCCCAGCAGGGTACGGTACATGCGCAGCACCTCCGCCCCCTTCTCGTACACGGTGGGCGTATAGAAGTTATTGATCTCAATATAACTGTCGGGCCGCACCGGGTGGGCGGTGGGGCCGGCATCTTCGGCAAACTGCACCTGCCGCAGGCGGGTGACATCCTGGATGCGCTTCACCGGGGCGGAATTCATGTCGGCGCTGAATTCCTGATCGCGGAAGACGGTCAGCCCTTCTTTCAGCGACAGTTGGAACCAGTCGCGGCAGGTGACACGGTTGCCGGTCCAGTTATGGAAATATTCATGCGCCACCACCGACTCAATCCCTAAGAAGTCCGTATCGGTGGCGGTGTCCGGCCGGGCCAGGATATATTTGGTGTTGAAAATATTGAGCGACTTGTTTTCCATCGCCCCCATGTTGAAGTCACCCACGGCGACGATGTTGAAAATATCCAGGTCATATTCCAGACCATAGACATCCTCATCCCACTTCATGGATTTCTTCAGGCTTTCCATGGCGTGGCCGCACTTATCCTCGTTCCCCGGCTCCACATAGATGCGCAGGGTAACGTTGCGGCCGGACCGGGTCTCGAAATGATCCTCGATATGCACCAGCTTGCCGGCCACCAGGGCGAACAGGTAGCAGGGCTTGGGCCACGGGTCTTCCCAGCGCGCCCAGTGGCGGCCGCCCTCCGCCTCCCCCTCACCGATCAGATTGCCGTTGGACAGCAGCACCGGATAGCTGGCCTTGTCGGCCTCAATCCGCACTGTGTAGCGGGCCATCACGTCCGGACGGTCCTGGAAATAGGTGATCTTGCGGAAACCTTCCGCCTCACACTGGGTGCAGAAATTGCCGGACGATTTGTAAAGCCCTTCCAGGGCGGTGTTCTTTTCCGGATGGATGCGGGTGACGATCTCCACCACGGCATTGTCCGGCAGGCCGGTCAGGGTCAGCCTGTCCGGGGTCAGCGCATAATCATCGGGGCTGAGCAGGCGGCCATCAAGGGCGACCGACAGCAACTCCATCTCCTGCCCGTCCAGCACCAGCGGGGTGGCGGCCACCCCGGTATTGCGGCGAAGGGAAAGCCGGGACAGCACGCGCGTACCATCCTCGTGCAGGTCCACATCCAGTTCCACCTGATCAATCCACCAGGCCGGGGGCGCGTAATCGCGCAGCAGAATGGCCTTGGGCGACGCGGTGTCCAGAACGGACTTGTCCATGTTCACGATCCTTCAGGGTCAGCGTGAGGGTGGCCGCAGCATAGGCCCGCCGACGACGCCTGTCACGACCCCACCCGCCACGTTGAAAGCACGAGAAAAAATCTTAATTTTGGATATCTGTGCCGGTTATGTTCAAATACAACCGTTAAGTCTGCTGTGGGGGAACGGCGACGGTGGGAATGCAAATTGAACTGGCTGCATCCGATGTTGTGATCCTGTCCCTGGCGGCGGCGTGCCTGGTGGGGACCGTCGTGCTGGAACTGCTGCGCGTGGTCTTGCCGGACATTTACGAATGGTTCGCCGACCACGCCAAGGTGCTGCGGGAAATCAAGGAGACCGGCCCGCTGCTGGAGCGGACCTTGGCCCAGAACATGGAACAAGGCGCCCTGCGCGACCGCCGCAATGCTGAACGCTTCCGCCTGAAATCACAGTTGAGCCGGCTGGAGGTGATGCTGACCGGGGCGGAACGTGACCGGGTGCAGGTCTGGCACCATCTGGGCCAGCAGGCCATCGGCGATTCGCTGTTTGTCGCCAAGCTGGACAATAAACGTCTGGCCGATGTCTCGCATAAAGACTTCGACAGCGCCCCCGTGATCTGGCGCTATCAGAATCAGATTCGTGTCTGGGCCCCCAGCGAACATCAGGCCCGCCAGTTGCTAGCCAATGCCTACCCCCCGCAGGAAGGATATACGCTGCGGGAATTGATCACCGTCAGCCGCTGGACAGGAACCTCCCCATGACTTTCAGCCTGATGAACATGATCAGTCTGCTGGTGCTGGCCATTGCCGGCGCTGTGTTGATCCTGTCCGGCCGGCGGGTTTTGCGGTTGATCCGCAAGGTGGAACGGCGCCTGTCGCGCACGGTGGATGAAAAGAACATGCTGGCCGCCAAATTGCGGCAGGCACGGCGGGAAGCCGATAATGTGCGCAATGCCATTCTGGAGGCGGAAACCCATATCGCCCAGATGGTCGCCGCCACCAATGCCGCTGAGGCGCGCATGACCCGGCTGCGCGATGCGCCCAAGCAATCCATCCTGATGCTGGACCGGGAATGGCGCCGCTTTGACCGGCTATGGTCGCTGATGATCGCCAATGGCAGCCTGGGGCGGCAGGAAGCGGCGGCCGGCCTGCCGCCCTGGAACGAGGGACGCATGTTTCATGGCTTCGCCCGCTCGCCGGAGGAATTGCACGCACGCGCCCTGACGAAGTATCCTCCGGCGGAAGGTTTTATTGCCGGGGTCTGCGCCATGGCCGATATTACCGGGGATGGATCAAATGCCGGGCAACCGGTCGAAGTGAACGGGCAGAGCGGGCGGAGGCATCATGGGTTATCGGCTCACGGGTGAAGGGCTGGATCAGTCGGAACTGGCCCGTGCCGCACAACTGCTGAACATACCGATCGGCGGCGATGCCAGTGCCACCACCATCCGGCTGTTGCCCGAAGGGGCGGCGGGGGATCTGGGGGCGGCCCTGCGCGGCAGCTGCGCCGCCGTGGTGGAATATAGCGAGGATACGCTGCCCACCGCCGCCCTGGCTGACGCGCTGGCCCAGGGTCAACTGCTGGTCTCCCTGACCACAAGGCTGGCCTGGACGCTGGATACGGCGGCCCAATTTTGCGAAGGGTTGCTGGTACGCGGCATGTTGCCCGGCGCCCTGCGCCATGATGTGGAACTGAGCCTGCATGAGGCAATCATCAATGCCGTGCTGCATGGCAATCTGGCGCTCGGCAGTTCACTGGTGGATGACCCGGCGGAGTTTGATGCCTTCTGCCAGCATCTGACCACCACCCTGGCCGACCCGGCCAAGGCCCGCAAACGGGTGGACCTTTACGCCTGGGTCGCCGATGGCTTCCTGCATGTCCGGGTCAGCGACCAGGGCGGCGGTTATGACCCGGCCGCCGTGCAATATCCCCGCAACCCGGAGGCCAAATCCGGGCGCGGGCTGGAAATCATGCGCATCATGTCCAGCGGCCTGACCGTCAGCGATGGCGGGCGCACGGCCACGCTGCGCTACGCCTTGTAAGGCTTTCCCCCGGTGATCGCTGGTGATCACCGGGGGAAGTTGAAGGCGGCTTACCCCCGTTTGCGGGACAGGAACTGCTGGGTTTCCTGGTCCAGTTGGATGGCCGTTCCATCCAGGGCCGCTGCGGTTTCCAGCAGGGCCTTAACCGCTACCCCGTTGCGGTCGCAGGCGGCGGTAACCCCGCTCATGCCGACCTTCACCTGCTGGGTGGCGCTGGCCTGCCGACCCATGGCATCGGAAACATCCTTGGCAATACCGCTGAGGCGGCGGGTGGTGCCGCCGATCTTGCCAATCGATTCCACCGTGTCGGCCATGGCGGATTGGATCTGTTCGATCTGCAGCTCAATCTCCCCGGTCGCCTTGGCCGTCTGGCTGGCAAGGCTCTTCACCTCCCCTGCCACCACAGCGAAGCCCTTGCCGGCCTCCCCCGCCCGTGCCGCCTCGATGGTGGCATTCAGGGCCAGCAGATTGGTCTGGCCAGCAATGGAGCGGATCAGATCGACAATGGCCGTGATGCGCTGGGTGACGGCGGAGAGCTGTTCCACCTTTTCCGCCGACCGGCCGGCATCTTCCACAGCGCCCTGCGACAGGTTGAAGGCCTGCTGCATCTGCTGGGCAATGGCGCCGATCGCCTGCACCACCTCATCGGTGGCGACACTGGCATCGCCAACCAGCCCGCGCATGGTGCCGGCGGCCTCATTCAGGGTGGTGGCTGCCTGCGACAGGTCAGCCGCATTGCCGGTCACCGCCGTCACCGCTTCCTTCACCTTTTCCGCCATAGCCCGGTTGGCGGTTTCCACCGACCAGGTCAGCATGGGGCCGATATATTTACCGGCGGCATCCGTCATGGCCGACACTTTCAGGTGCAGCGTCTCCGGCCCCACCCGGATGAAGGTTTCATGGGGCAGATTCTTGGGATCGGCCAACATGCTGCGCTGATGCGTGGGGCGCTTGTGGAAAATATCGATGGAGGAGCCGATCAGCTGATCAGCCTTGATCGGCAGATGCTGTTCCAGGGTGCGCAGCGTTTCAATGCTGGTCCGGTTGGCATAATCGATGCGGTAATTATCATTGGGGTCGCAGGTCATCACGTTGATTGGCATCCGGTCGATCATGCCGATCAGCTTCTTGGTCTGGTTTTCCACCCTCACTTGGTCGGTGATGACGTTCCAGGTCAGCATGGGGCCTACATAATTGCCGCGCGCATCCATCACCGCACTGATATTCAGGTCCAGCCACTCGCCTTCAATGGCGATACGGGCGCGGTGAGGCAGGTTCTTCGGATCGGCCAGCATCCGGCGCTGATGCTGCGGGTTCTTATGGAAGATATCGATGGACTGGCCGACAATCTCTTGCGGCTTGATCTTGATCACATGGGCAATACGTTCCAGCAGATCATAAGATTTCTTGTTCACATAGGTGATACGGAAATCCTTCAGCTCGCACAGCATCACCGCCAGCGGCATCCCTTCCAGCATACTTTCGTAAAGGCTGCTGATTTCCGAAGCGCGATTGCGGAACGGCCACGGCCCCCCAACCATATCCATACGTCCGACCAACATGACTTCCCCCGCCCTTGGACGACGCACCATGCGTCACCTTCGGTAAAAGAAATCGGGCGGTAAATTGCATCGGAAAGATATTCCGAAGGTTAGAGCGGCAGCAGACGGCGGATGCTGCCGCCGGCAATTGAGGAGCACGAAAGCTTGACCATCGGTCATGATTTCATGCCGATGGGATCACGCCGTCGGAACCGTGCCGCCATCAATGACATATTCCGTGCCGGTGATGGCGGCGGCGCGGGGGGAGGCGAGGAAGGCGATGAGATCAGCCACCTCGCCCGGCTTTGCCGGCCGGCCCAGCGGGATGCCGCCCAGCCCATCCATGATGATCTTCTTGCCGCCTTCATAATCGGTACCGGCCTCCTGCGCCAACCGTTGGGCAAGTGCGACAGAAGCATCAGTCTCTATCCAGCCCGGCGAGACGCGGACGACCCGGATACCCTTGGGCGCCACTTCCTTCGACAGGCTTTTGCTGTAGGTCGACAGGGCGGCCTTTGCCGCGGCATAGGCCGTGGTGGATTCCGGCAGCGGCAATTGACGCTGGATGGAGGTGACATGGATGATGACACCCGTGCCCTGCTTCAGCATCGCGGGCAGCAGCGCGCGATCCAGCCGGACGGCGGACATGAGATTTTGATCGATCTCCCGCCGCCATTCCTCATCACCCAGGGCCGCGAAGCCGCCGGCCGGCGCACTGGACCCGCCCACGACATGGATGAGGACGTCAAGGCCCCCGAAATGCGCCAGCACACCGCCCGCAACAGTAGCGCATCCTTCCGCGGTCATGAGATCGGCGGCGATATAATGCAGCCCGGACGCCGCCCCCTCCGGCACCGTCCGGGCTGTGGCGACGACGCGCGCGCCGGCATCCAGCAAGGCCTGAACCAACGCCGCCCCCAGACCCTTGGTGCCACCGGTCACCAGCGCCCTCTTTCCTTCCAGACCGAGATAGCCGCTCATGGGACGATCTCCAGCCGGGCGATGGCGTCACCGGTGAGGGTGAAATCGTAGCGCAGGTCCACCGGGCTGCCGGGGAAATTGCCTGCCACCCGGGCGGTTACGATCAGCCGGTCGCCCTGGGGGGCCAGGGCTGTGGGCTGGGCGGTGTAACTGAACTTCGCCGCGGCTGCGTCTTTCCAGCGGGCAATGGCGTCCCGCCCCTGGTGGGTATCGTTCTCGTCAATCACCACGGCATCGGCGGTGAAACAATCGGCAACGGCCGCGCCATCGGCGGCATCCGCCGTGAAATAAGCCGCGATGGGCGGGGGCAGCGTGAGAGGCATGATCGATCTCCAGTTCGTCTTGTCTGGTTCTCGAAAATGGCCCATGCTGAAAATTATGCAAGAACGCACGAAAAAGTAAGGTACTTACGGAAAAGTATGTCTATCCCATACACGAAAGAATCGGCCGCCAAAGGGGTCGAGGACGCTCTCAAGCTCCTGGAAGGGCGGTGGAAGCTGATAATCCTGTTCCACCTGTTCGGGGGCCAGGTGCTGCGCTTCTCTGATCTGGAACGGGCCATTCCCGCCATCTCCCAGAAGATGCTGATCCAGCAGCTGCGACAGATGGAGACGGACGGAATCGTCCGGCGAATCGTCCACCATCAGGTGCCGCCGAAGGTGGAATATTGCCTGACGCCCTGGGGTCAGGCCCTGTGCCCGGCGCTGGATGCGCTGCTGACATGGGCGGCCAAGAAAGACAGCATGAGCGGCAATGAGCCGACAGCGGCGGAGGGAGCGGGAGATCAGCGTGTCAGCGAGCTGGCAAAGCCCTAGCTTCGCCAGCGCAGCACCGTATCCTTGACCGGGTTCACGAACGGGCGCGCTTCTGCCCTTGCGCGCCCATACTCATTCTTCAGCTGGTAATACCAGCGCGCCTGCGTATCCGCATCCTTGATCAGCATCAGTGTCGGATCATGACGCAGGCCCTGCTGCTGCAACACCACCACATCGCGGTCCTGGCCCAGGAAACGGCGGACAAAACGGCGCAGCACCGGGCGGGCCAGATCGGCCCAACCCAGCGTCCAGTAGAAACTGTTGGTCACTTCCGTGCGGTTGGCATCCAGCGGCGTCACCGTCGTCAGGTTGACGATGCGGTGCCGACCGGCAACGATATGTTCGGTGCGGATACCCGGCAGGCGGAAGCTGATTTCCGTCTCCGGCGCGCCCCCCAACAGCTTATAGGCAGCGGAGTTGGAGGAAGGCTTGTGCCGCTTCATGGCAAAGCCAAAGGGCGCCGGCCCAAAGGCTTTGGCCTTTTCATGGATGCTCTTGGCTGACCGCCAGAACCAGCTTTGATGCACAAACGGCCCATGCGCCGGGTCCATCAGGCCGACCACGGCATGGTCAACATGGCAGGGGAATTCCATCACCTCTGTCAGGTTGGGGGCACGGCCTTCCATGTCGGGCATCTGCGGCGGCGGACCATCCGGCGCCATCTCCCCCATCCAGACCCAGAGATTGCCCTGCGCCTCTGCCACCGCATAGCGGCGCACCTTGATGCGGGACAGGTCAAAATCCTGCCCCGGCACCAGCGACGGGATGGCGGTGCAGCCGCCCGTGCCATCAAAGCGCCAGCCGTGATAACAGCATTCCACCTCTTTCCCGTCGAACCGGCCGCAGGAAAGCGGAATGCCGCGATGTGGGCAGATGTCGCGCAGGGCGAAGGCCGCCCCGTCATTCCCACGCGCGAACAGAAGCGGCTGGCCCAGCAGCATCTTGGCCTGCATTCCCCCCCGCGTCAGCGCGGCGGACGGCATGGCGAAATACCAGATGTCGGTCAGGAAGGGGGCGGGTTCAGCCACGAGGGGATGTCCGGTTGCGAGGGTGTCTTCGCGGCGCACCATAGCAGGAACAGGGTGGAAAAAGCACTATCCAGGGGCCGCGAGGCCCCTGGACCCCGGACTATTGGTCACAGCCAGTCGGCGGCCGTGTCGAGAGTGGTGCGGTCAAGGCTGCTCAGGATGGCGGCCTGGGTGACGGTTTTTGGCAGTTCATGGGCGAAGAACCAGCGGCAGGTGGCCAGTTTGCCGTTCAGGTGGGTGGTGTCGCCGGTGCCGGCGGCCAGCGAGGCTTCCGCCACCAGGGCTTGCCGCAGCCAGATCCAGGCCAGCACCGTATGGCCGAACATTTCCAGATAGGTCGTAGCATTGGCCAGACAGAGGGCGATCTGGCCTTCGGCGCGGACCCGGCCCAGAAGGGCCGTCACCTGCCCTACCCGTTCCAGGGCCTGGGCCAGCGACTGGGCCAGCGGGGCCAGGGTGGGCACGACAGCGGCCTGGGTGATGGTTTGCTTCATCGCCTCTGCCAGCACGGCAAGGGCGGCACCGTCGCCCATGAACACCTTGCGGCCCAACAGGTCATTGGCCTGAATACCATAGGTGCCTTCATGGATCGGGTTCAGCCGGTTGTCGCGGTAATACTGCTCCACCGGGTAATCGCGGGTATAGCCATAGCCGCCCAGAATCTGGATCGCCCACTTATTGGCTTCCAGGCAATGCTCCGACGGCCAGGATTTGGCGATCGGCGTCAGCAGTTCCAGCAGCAGGCTGGCCTGTTTGCGCGCGGCCTCGTCGGGGGCGGTGCGCTCCTCATCCACCAGCCGGGCGCAATAAAGGCAGAGCGCCAGCGCCCCTTCCGATGCCGCCTTCTGCTGCAACAGCATCCGGCGCACGTCCGCGTGCTCAATGATCGGCACCATCGGCGTGGTCGGGTCGCGCGCTTCCAGCGGGCGGCCCTGGGGGCGGGTGCGGGCATAATCGGCGGAATAGCGATAACCGGCATAGCCCAGCGCTGCCGCCCCCAGCCCCACGCCGATCCGCGCCTCATTCATCATCTGGAACATATAGGACAGTCCCTGATGCGGCTGGCCGACCAGGAAGCCCTGGCACCGCCCCTCCTCCCCAAAGGACAGGATGGTGCTGGTGGTGCCGCGATAGCCCATTTTGTGCAGCAGGCTGACCAGCCGCACATCATTATCGCCCGTCAGCGCACCATCATCGCCCACCCGGTAACGCGGCACGATGAACAGGCTGATCCCCTTCACCCCCGCCGGCGCCCCCTGGATACGGGCCAGCACCATGTGGATGATATTCTCCGACAGCTCATGCTCCCCGGCACTGATCCATTGCTTGGTGCCGGTGATGCGGTAGGAACCATCCGGGTTGGGCGTGGCAAGGGTGCGGATATCGGCCAGGCTGCTGCCGGCCTGCGGTTCTGACAGGGCCATGGTGCCAAAGAACCGGCCGGTCAGCATCGGCCCCAGGAACCGGGCCTGCTGTTCCGCATTGCCAAAGGCGCGGATCAGGTTGCCCGCCCCGATGGTCAGGAACGGATAGGCCGCCGTGGCGACATTGGCCGTCTGAAAAAAGCTGAAGGCCGCCTGTACGATGCACCAGGGCAATTGCTGGCCGCCCACATCCTCATCATGATGGGCGGCCAGGAACCCCGCCTCGGCAAAGGCATCGACGGCGGTCTTGACGGCGGGCAGCATCACCACCTTGCCGTCAATCCGTTCCGGCTCCTGCTGGTCGGCCGCATGGTAATGCGGGGCGAACAGGTCAGCCGCCAGCCCATCCGCCACATCCAGCACCTGATCCAGGTCAGAACGGTCCAGATGCCGGAAACGGTCGCGCGCCAGCAGCGGCCCCAGATCCAGCAACCCATCCAACAGAAACGCGATCTCGCGCCGGTCCATGCGGCTCATCGGCCTTGTCCTCCCGTTTACCGGGGCTGTTCACCGCCCCTCGTTCAAACATATGTTTAAATGAGGGGCGTGGAAAGGTCGAGAGTGAGAGAATCAGCGGCGCCAGAAACTGGGGCTGAGCAGGACCAGCACGGTGAACAATTCCAGCCGGCCCAGCAGCATGGCCAGCGACATTACCCAGATGGCCCCATCCTGCAGCGGCTCATAATTGCCGACCGGCCCGATCATGCCGCCCAGGCCCGGGCCGACATTGCCCAGCGCCGTGGCGGCGGCGGAAATGGCGTGGGTGTAATCCAGCCCCGTCATGCCCAGCAGCACGGCGAAGATCAAGATCAGGGCGATATAGACGAAGGTGAAACTCATCACCGAGATGATGACATCGGCATCCACCGGCTTGCCATTATAGGTGAGCGGGAGCACGCGGTTGGGGCTGAACAGCCGGTTCACCTGGGTCCGCAAGGCCAGCCAGAGAATCTCGAAGCGGAACATCTTGATCCCGCCGGAGGTGGAACCGGTACAGCCCCCCACCAGGGTCAGGATGAAGAACAGGGCAATGGGTCCATGCCCCCATTGCAGATAATCCAGCGAGGCAAAGCCGGTGGTGGTGATGATGGAGACGCAGTTGAAGAAGGAATGGCGGATGGCCTCCCCCGCCGACAACCGGTCCGTTACCACCAGATAAAGCGCCAGCCCCAGCGAAACGATGACGGTGAAAATGACATAGGTGCGGATCTGGCTGTCCCGCCAGAGCGAGCCATAATCCCCACGCACCAAGCTGATATAACGGACGAAAGGCAGGCTGCCCAAAAACATGAAAAGGGTCAGCACCCATTCCACCGCCGGATTCTGATAGTAGCCGATGGAGGTGTCCTGGATGGAGAAGCCACCCGTGCCCAGCGCCGTCATGGAATGGTTGATGGCATCGAACATCGGCATCCCCGCCAGCCGCAGGCTGACGATGCAGATGAAGGTCAGGGCCAGATAGACCCAGCCGAACCCCAGCGCCATATCGGCGGCACGCGGCACCACCTTGTCCGACTTGTCGGATGATTCGCTGCGGAACAGCTGCATCCCGCCCACCCGCAGGAAGGGCAGGATGACGATCCCCATGCCGACAATGCCGATACCGCCTAACCAGACCAGCAGCGACCGCCAGAGCAACACGCCCGGCGGCAGCACCGACACGGTGAGGTAAGCCGATGCCCCGGTGGTGGTCAGGCCCGACATTGCCTCAAAATAGGCGTCGGTGACCGAAAGGCCTTGGGCGGAAAACATGAAGGGCAAGGCGGCAAAGAAGCACACCACCACCCAGGCTGCCGTTGTCAGGATGAAGGTCTGCCGGAGGGAGAGCGCAATTCGCTCTGTCCGGTTCATCAGCATCAGCAGCACGCCGAAGAACAGGGTCAGGGCCGAGGAAACGGCAAAGACCCGCCAATCATCGGCACCGGCGGCAAGGTCAGCCACCAGCGGCATGGCCATGGCAAGGGCCAGGACCGACAAAAGCGCACCGATGACATAGAAGATGGGACGCACGTCCAGGGAGAGCATGGAACTCCAACGGCTGGAGGCGCGGGACGGTTGGTTAACGCCCGTCGCGGATAAACCACCCTTCAAGAAGGCGGCGCCTTCGTCAAGGGTGTTCACTCAAAAAGCAAAAGGGGGCCGAGGCCCCCTTCCCGCTGGCCGGCTCACTCGATCCCGAGCGCCGACTTGTAGAGGTCCAGCAGGGCTTCCATTTCCTGCCGGTCATTGGCTTCCATCTTACGGATGCGGATGATCTGGCGCATGATCTTGGTATCGAAGCCGGTACCCTTGGCCTCGGCATAGATATCCTTGATATCGTCCATGATACCTTTCTTCTCTTCCTCCAGGCGTTCAATGCGCTCAATGAAGGAACGCAGCCGGTCGGCCGCGATGCCGCCGACGTCGGTAGAGGTTGCCGCGTCAGACATGGGATGCCTCGTTCAAATTCGATCAGGGAAGGCCGGACCTTATCCACGCCGTCGGGCAGAAGCAAGCCGGTTGGTGGGGACGGATATGGCCTATGCGCCGGGCAGGCGCAACTGGGCGGTCAAAGCCGTTATCGTATCGCGGAACGGTTGCTCATTTCCCAGCGCACGGGACAGAACCAGGGCACCCTGGATCATGCTGAGGGCGGCGCGGGCGTGCCGTTCCGCTTCAACATCGGCGAATCCCAGCCGCTGCAAGGCCCCGGACAGCGCCTGTTGCCAGCGGGTGAAATAGCCATTCACCGCCACTGCAAACCGGTCACGTGTATCGTCCAGTGCAAAGGCCCCCACTAGGCAGATACGGCGGCCCGACTGGAAATAGGCATCCACCGCCGCCAGCATGGCAGCCACCCCTTCCACCGGCGGCAGATTATCCAATGGCTGGAAGACCTGGCGTTCAAACCAATGACTGATCTCACCTAAAACAGCGCCCGCCATCTCCTCCTTCCCACCGGGGAAAAAGTGATACAGGCTGCCTTTGCCCAAACCCGTCTTCTCACAAAGCCGGCTGAGACTGGCCCCTTCATAGCCATAGGCGCGGAACGCCTCAGCCAAAAGCGGGATTACATCGGCCCGTTCCGCCACCAGCCGCGCCATCAGACGGGCTTTGCCGGATAGGTGACGCCGCTGGCGCGGTGGAACAGAACCGCCACAGTAACCAACATGCAGGCGCCCGCCAGCACCGGCACCAGCAGGAAATCCAAGCCCGGCGACAAGGCAAATACCAGCAGCGGATCGGCACCCGCCGGCGGGTGCGTCACCCGCAAGGCATTCATCAAGGCGATGGACAATCCGACCGCCAGGGCCACCGCCCACCATTCATTGGGCAGAAAGGCATGGAGCAGCAGACCGGTTGCCGTGGCAAGCACGTGTCCGCCAACCACATGGGCCGGCTGGGACAGGGGGCTGTTGGGGGCGGCGAACAGCAAGACGCAACTGGCACCAAAAGGCGCGATCAGCAGCGGCGCGTGCATATAGCTGGACAGGGCTGCCACACAGCCGATGGCCAGCAGGCCACCCAGCCCCGCCAGCAGCGTGACGCGCCAGGGCTGGGCCGGCTGATGTCTGGTGATGAAGTGGCGCACGATATCCTCATTGTACCGATCGGTTTCTATTTTACCGATCAGTACAGAATGTTCAGCGTACCGTCAAGCCTTCCGCAGCACCAGCGCCACCCCGGCTGCCGTTACCGCCATGCCGGCCAGTGCCAGCGGCCCCAGCACCTCCCCGAACAGGGCCCAGCCCATCAGGGCGGTGACCGGCGGGGTGAGATAGAACAGGCTGGCCACGCGTGACGCGGCACCCCGCCGGATCAGCATGAACAGCAGGAAGATCGCCCCCACGGAGAGGACAAGGCAGAGCCAGCCGAGGGCGAAGACGAATTCCCACGTCCAATCCACCCGCATCGTCTCCAGCCACGGCGCCAGCACAGCGAACAGCGTGCCTGTGGCGGCATACTGCAGGGCGGTGCCGCTGCGCAGGTCCATGCCGGTGCAGAACCGCTTCTGATAGAGCGTGCCGGCGGTGATGCCGATCAGGGCCACGCCGGCCAATACCAGCGACCAGCCATCACCATTCTTCAGCGTCAGCTTCTCCCACACCACGGCCGCCACGCCGATCAGGCCCAGCCCCAGACCAGCCCATTGCAACGGGCGCAGCCTTTCGCCCAGCAGTGGGCCTGCAACAAACGCCGTCAAGACCGGCTGCAAGCCCACGATCAGCGCCACCGTGCCGGCCGGCAGTCCATGATGGATGGCACCGAACACGCCGCCCAGATAGGCGCCATGCACCAGCAGCCCGGACAGGGCAATATGCCCCGCCTCCCGCCGGCTGGCCGGCCAGGGCGCCTTGGTCCAGACCGCCAGCCCCGCCAGCAGCACCGCCACCAGTGCCATCCGCCAGAGCAGGAAAGTCAGCGGTTCGGCATGGGGCAAACCCAGCTTGCCGCCGATGAAACCGGTGCTCCACAGCAGCACGAACAGGGCGGGGGCAAATTTATCCAGCATCGGAGCAGCCTTATCGGGGCTTGAACAACCAAAGAAAAACGGCCGCCCCTTTCGGGACGGCCGCTTTCCAACTCAACCAACAGCCGGAAATCAGCCGTTGTTCTTACCCTGCTTGGCAACGATTTCGTCAGCGACGTTCTTCGGCACCGGGTCATAGTGCGAGAATTCCATCGTGAACGAACCGCGACCGGAGGTCATGCCGCGCAGCTGGCCGATATAGCCGAACATGTCGGACAGCGGCACATGGGCTTCAACGGCGATGTTGTTGCCACGCTCCAGCTGACCCAGGATCGTGCCGCGACGACGGTTCACGTCACCGATCACGTCACCCAGGTAATCTTCCGGAACCACCACTTCGACCTTCATGATCGGTTCCAGCAGAACCGGACCGGCCAGCTTCATGGCTTCGCGGAAGCAAGCCTTGGCGGCGATTTCGAACGTCAGGGCGTTCGAGTCGACGTCGTGGTACTTACCGTCGATCAGGGTGGCCTTGAAGTCCACAGTCGGATAGCCGGCGATGACACCGTCTTCCTTCTGCATCTGCAGGCCCTTGTCGACCGACGGGATGTATTCGCGCGGCACCGTACCGCCAACCACCTGGTCGACGAACTCGTAGCCCTCGCCACGTTCCTTCGGTTCGAAAATGATCTTCACTTCGGCGAACTGGCCCGAACCGCCGGTCTGCTTCTTGTGGGTGTAGATGTGCGTGACGTTGCGGGTGATCGTCTCGCGATAAGCGACCTGCGGACGGCCCATGACGCCTTCCACACCATATTCGGTGCGGACGCGGTCCAAGGTGACTTCCAGGTGCAGTTCGCCCATGCCGCGCAGCAGGGTCTGACCGGTTTCACGGTCGGTTTCCAGACGCAGGGACGGATCCGCGCGGACCATCTTGCCGATGGCGGCGCCGAACTTGTCCTGGTCGGCACGGTTCTTCGGCTCGATGGAGACGGAGATCACGGGCTCGGGGAAACGCATACGCTCCAGCACAACCGGGGCGGTCGCATCGCACAGGGTGTCACCGGTATCGGTCTCGGCCAGCGACACGAAGGCGACGATGTCACCAGCGCGGCACTCTTCCAGATCGTTGGTGTCCTTGGCGAACATTTCCACGATACGGCCAACGCGCTCACGCTTGCCACGGGTCGCGTTCAGCAGGGTGGTACCCTTGCTGACGACACCGGAGTAAACGCGCACGAAGGTCAGCGAACCGTACTTGTCGTTCAGCACCTTGAACGCCAGGCCCGAGAACGGCTCGTCGTCGGAGCAGATACGTTCGCCATTGGCGTTACCATCGGGATCCACCGTCTTGATGGCTTCCACGTCGGTCGGGGCCGGCAGGTACCAGACAACGGCGTCGAGCAGCTGCTGCACGCCCTTGTTCTTGTAGGAAGAACCGCACAGAACGGGCACGAAGGCGCCGCTCAGCGTTGCCTTGCGGATGCATTCGCGCAACTTGTCGGCGTCCGGCTCGGTGCCTTCCAGATAGGCTTCCATGGCCGCGTCGTCCTGCTCCACGCAGGCTTCGACCAGGTCCTGACGGTACTGCTTGTACTGGGACAGCAGCTCGCGGTCATAGGCGTTGGTGATCTTCAGCTTGTCAGCCAGATCGTCCGTAACGTCCCAGATTTCCCACTTGCTGTCCTTCTCCTCGGAGAACCAGACATAAGCCTTCATCTCGACGAGATCGACCAGGCCGTGGAAATCGTCTTCCGAGCCGATCGGCATCTGCAAGCAGACCGGACGGGAACCCAGACGATCAACGACCATCTTCACGGTGCGGCGGAAGTTCGCGCCCGAGCGGTCCATCTTGTTGATGTAGCACATGCGCGGCACTTTGTAGTTGTCCGCCAGGCGCCAGTTGGTTTCGGTCTGCGGCTCAACGCCGGCCACACCGTCGAACACCACGACAGCGCCGTCGAGCACGCGGAGCGAGCGGTTCACCTCAATGGTGAAGTCCACGTGGCCCGGGGTGTCGATGACGTTGATCTTCTTGCCCTTCCAGAAGCAGGACACGGCAGCCGACTGAATCGTGATGCCGCGCTTCTGTTCCTGTTCCATGTAGTCGGTCGTGGTCGACGTCTTCAGATCCTTGGTATCATGAACGTCGATGATCGTGTGCTTACGACCGGTATAGTACAGGATGCGCTCAGTCGTGGTCGTCTTGCCGGCATCGACGTGGGCGATGATGCCGATATTCCGAATATCAGAAAGCGGGGTAGTGCGGGGCATAAGAAGGGCTCCGTCGTCCAGCGTCGTGTCAAAAAGATCAACCGACCCGGCGTGGTGAGGTCGAGTGTTCAGAGGGCGGGACGGCCCACGGTGAGCAAACCATACCCGCACGAAAAAAACCGGGCAAGCCGACGGGCGCCCAGCGCCCCGACTCCCCGGTGGCGGCCTATTTAGCGCGGATGCGCGCGGAAGCCAAGCGCCATCGTCAGCATGACCGCCAAGCGCCGGGCGACGGGCGTGCAACGCGCGCCCCCTTTTTACATCACCCCGTTATAATCATTTGGTTACCATAACCGAATGGCTACTGATCCGCGCATTGCCGATGGAGGGGATGCGCCTAAGATGCATCTGCTGGAATGCCGTCTTACATGACGGGCGGGCAAATATTGCCAACCGGAGAAGGGATCGACAGGCCATGTTCAAGACATCGGTGTCACGGTTACTGATGGGAATTCAGATCGTCATGCTGTGCGGTCTGCTGGCCGCCGTGGTGACCCTGTCGATTTCTTCGCTGAAACAGTTCAATGGTGCCCGCGCCATTGTGGCGGATACATTGTCGAACCGGGCCCTGTTCGACGCGGTGGTGAAAACACGGGCACAGATCGCCCGGATACAGACCGCCATCGTCTCCCAGGATGATCCCGGCAAAACCGTGGAAGAGGCGCGCGCGGCAGCCCGCACCGCCTATCAGGAGGCGGTGCGTCTGCTGGCCGACGCCCAAATCACCAACAAGGCGGCCGTTCAAGGTAAGGTGGAAGAAACGCAGAAACGAATGGAGGCGGAATGGAGCGGCGTTGCCAGCCAGATCGCCCAACCCCGCGCGGATCGCAAGCTGGCCGCCACCGATGGCTGGCGTCAGGCCGTGCTGGGTGCCGCCGATGCCCTGGAAGGGGCCGCCACCACCACCGCGCAGAACATCCGCCAGCTGGACGCCCGGATCGGCGAACTGATGGTCACGCGGGAGGCCGCGTGGCGCCTGCGCGACAATATGGGGGCGCAATGCTCCCTGTTGCGCCCCTTCATCAATGAAAGCAAACCCCTGACAGCGGACATCGCCCAGCGTTGGCACAGCCGTAACGGTGCATACAGCATCGATCTGGCCATGCTGGGGGAAATCGCCCGCCGTCCCGGCACCAGCCCCGCCCTGCGCGATGCCATCACCCTGGCCGCCGGCAATGTCGACAAAGCGCAGAAGGCCATCAATGAGCTGGTGGGCAAACTGGATGGCAGTGGCAAGCCAGCCATGGAACCGGCTGCCTATACCGCCACCTGCAACCAGCCCTTCGACAGCATCCTGGCCATCGCCTATGGCGCGCTGGATCTGGCGGTGGAGCGGGCAGAGCAGGAGCGCAGCGCCGCCCTGATGCTGCTGGTACCCACCTGGATGGGGCTGATCGGGGCCATTGCCCTGTCCATCTTCGGTATCCTGGCCATCCGCCGCCGGGTGACCGGACCGACCGGCATGTTGCGGGAAGCGATCGGCCATCTCTCCCGCCAGGATTATTCGGTTCCCGTACCGCCAGCAGCCTATCCGGACGAGCTGGGCGGCGTCGCCAAGGCGCTGGAGTCGTTGCGCCTGAGTGCGGGTGAGGCCCAGCGGCTGCAACAGGAGGCCGTGGCCCGGCAGGCTGCCGAACTGGAACGCGCCCGCCTGTTGCATGATTATTGCCAGGCCTTTGATCTCGCGGCTCAACAGGCGCTCAGCAATATCGGCAGCGCCACCCAGGCCCTGGACCAGACCTCCGGCATGATGCGGCAGATCGCCAGCGAAACCAGTGAACAGGCCAGCATGGTCTCCAACGCAGCCGAAGAGACCTCTCAGAATGTGCAGACCGTCGCTGCGGCGACGGAGGAGCTGTCAGCCTCCATCGCCGAAATCTCCCATCGGGTGACGGCCAGCGCCGACATGGCGCAACTGGCCACCGATCAGGCCGCCAATACCAACCGCACCGTGGAAGCCTTGAGTGATGCAGCCCAGCGCATCGGCGATGTGGTGGGGCTGATCAGCGAGATCGCCGCCCAGACCAACCTGCTGGCCCTGAATGCCACCATTGAGGCTGCCCGCGCCGGGGAAGCCGGCAAGGGCTTCGCCGTCGTCGCCTCGGAAGTGAAGAGCCTGGCAACCCAGACGGCACGGGCCACCGACGATATCACCGTGCAAGTGCAGAATATCCAGGGCACCACGGCGGCAGCTGTTAAGGCCATTCAGGCCATCACCAACATGATCCAGCGGATCAGCGAAGGCACCGCCGCCATCGCGGCGGCCGTAGAAGAGCAGGGCGCCGCCACGCGGGAAATTTCCAGCAGCGTGCAGCAGGTGGCACAGGGCACCGCAGAAGTGACCAGCACCATCGCCGACTTGGCCCAATCCAGCCAGCAGACGGGTGCAACCGCCGGTGCCGTCAGTGAAGCCGTGGGCGAGGTGGTGCGGGAGCAGGGCAGCCTGCGCAGCGCCATGGAGGATTTCCTGACCAAGGTGCAGCGGGCCTGACCGCTGCACCTCCGGAAACCTGATCGTGAAAAACAAGCACCGTCGCCGAGATGGTGTCGATTGGAAACTGCTGGACATCACAGCGGAACAAGAGCGACACTATTAGGCGCGACGGATTCTATCCGCCTGCCATCGAGTTCAAGAATATCGGTTGCAGCATCATGACAAGGTTTTATATCCCCGCCCGCCGAACAGCATGAACTGTTTAGCAACACAGGGAGGTTTCAGAGGGTCGACACGGAAGACCGATGCCGGTTTTCTGCTATTTCCCTTCAGGATTGACGAACAACGTCCCGCAGCGCGTGTCTGGTCACGGTTGCTACCTGATGCATATCGTCTGCAAGGGCGGGCTGTTTCAGGGGTGCCGGGATTTCAGGCGCCCGCCGGGCATTCGACGATGATCGCGGAGCAACGGCCATCGAATATCTGATCGAACAGGCGCACGGCCTGACACGCTCCGCCCTCGTCTCGTTGGAAACAGACGGGGGCGCATCGGCACTGCGGGCCGAAATGGCGCGCAGCTTCAATACACTGATCACCCAGATCGACCGGATGAAGATTGACCGGGAGACCTGCTGCCAAATTATCGGCGGCATCGGCCCCGCCCTGCGCCGGGCGGAAAACAGCTGGCGGGAACGGGCGGATGTGGAAATCGCCCGCCACCAGCTGGACATTGCCCGACGTTGGACACGCAATGTCCGGCTTGGGGCGGGTCTGGTGGATATGACAGCGACCGACCCGGCCGATGGGGAGGCGCGCCCGTCGCAGCAGGATCTGTTGAACCTGTTCTGATTCCAATCTCCCTTGATCGTGACCGATCCAGGGAGATTTTGCGTTCCCTCAGTCGCCGGGCGGGCGCATCCGCGCCCTTGGCTTACGCGCCACGTGGCGCGGGCCGGCAGTCGCCGGCCTCCAATCCGCCAAGGGTCACACCCTCGGCGGATTGGTATGATTCCGCGCCGATCACGCCCCTGACAAAAAGGCCCAGATCGTCGCCGGTCCGGGCCTTTCGCCATGTCATCACATGTTCGGGTAGTTCGGCCCCCCGCCGCCTTCCGGCACGGTCCAGACGATATTCTGAGTCGGGTCTTTGATGTCGCAGGTCTTGCAGTGCACGCAGTTCTGCGCGTTGATCACGAAGCGCGGATTATTGCCATCATCATCGCGCACAACCTCATAGACGCCGGCCGGGCAGTAACGCTGCGCCGGCTCGTCATAGAGCGGCAGATTATGGCTGATCGGCACCGTCGGGTCTTTCAGCTTCAAGTGCGCCGGCTGATTTTCCTCGTGATTGGTGTTGGAGATGAACACCGAGGACAGCCGGTCGAAGCTGATCACCCCGTCAGGCTTGGGGTACTTGATCTTGCGCGCGGTCGATGCCGGCACCAGGCTTTCATGATCGGCCTTGCTGTGGTGCAGGGTGTAGGGCAGCAGCTTGCCCAGGCCCAGATCATGCAGCCACATCTGGATGCCGCCATGCAGATTGCCCAGCAGCAGCCCGGCCTTCAAGCCCGGCTTGACGTTGCGGACCTTGTACAGGTCTTCATAGACCCAGCTTTGCTTCCAGGCCCGCTCGTAATTATCCAGCTTGTCGCCAGCCCCGGCACCCGCCGCCAGCCGCTCAAACGCGGCCTCTGCCGCCAGCATCCCGGTCTTCATGGCATTATGCGTGCCCTTGATGCGGGGCACATTGACGAAACCGGCCGAACAGCCGATCAGCGCCCCGCCGGGGAAGCTGAGCGCCGGTACGGACTGCAAGCCGCCCTCATTGATGGCGCGCGCGCCATAGGACAGGCGCTTGCCGCCCTCCAGATATTTCTTGATGAACGGGTGCTGCTTGAAGCGCTGGAATTCCTCAAACGGCGACAGATGCGGGTTCTGGTAATCCAGGTTCACCACGAAGCCGATGGAAACCTGATTATCTTCCAGATGGTACATCCAGGAACCGCCGGCGGTGCTACTGTCCAGCGGCCAGCCCTGGGTGTGCATCACCAGGCCCTGCTGATGCTTTTCCGGGTCGATCTGCCAGAGTTCCTTGATGCCGATGCCATATTTCTGCACATCGCAATCGGCCCGCAGATTGAACTTCTCCATCAACAGCTTGGAGAGATTGCCGCGCACCCCCTCGGCGAAGAAGGTGTATTTGCCGTGCAGTTCCATGCCCGGCGTGTAGTTATGGGTATGTTCCCCATCCTTGCCGATGCCCATGTCGCCGGTGGCGACACCCTTCACGGAACCGTCTTCATTATACAGCACCTCGGCAGCGGCGAAGCCGGGATAGATCTCCACCCCCAGCTCCTCGGCCTGACCGGCCAGCCAGCGGCACAGGTTGCCCAGGCTGATGGCGTAATTGCCGTCATTATGCATCAAGGGCGGCAGCAGGAAGTTGGGCACGCGGATGCCGCCCTTGTCCGACAGCACATAGAACCGGTCGTCGGTGACGGGGGTGTTCAGCGGGGCCCCCTTCTCCTGCCAGTCGGGGATCAGCTCCGTCAGGGCCTTGGGGTCGATGACATTGCCCGACAGGATGTGGGCGCCGACTTCCGAGCCTTTTTCCAGCACGCAGACGCTGACTTCCTGGCCCTTCTCAGCCGCCAGCTGCTTCAGCCGGATCGCCGCGGAGAGGCCCGAAGGCCCCGCGCCGACGATCACGACATCATATTCCATCGATTCGCGTTCCATTCCCTGCCCAATCCCACGCTGGATGTCGCCAAGCGAACCGGCGTGGCCCACTGACGGGGCCTGAGGGGGACCGGAAGCTGGCTGACTGCCGGCCTTGATCGATGGGCCGGCGTTTCGTGGCTGTAACACAGCATAGGCCGGTGGTAGGGTCAAACCATGAATGCCTTGCTCGATACCATCGCCGCCCTTCGATTCCAGCTGGATGCCGGGGTGGATGAGGCCATTGGCGACGAGCCGGTGGACTGGTCCGCACTCTCCGCACGGGCGCGGAACGTTGCGCCAGTAACGTCAACCGGCGGCCCTGCCCCCGCGCCTGCGCGTGCGACCAGCCCCGCCGCCGCCTCTGCCCCGCGACAATATGCGCAGGTAACAACCCAGACCCCACTACAAGGCAGTGATCCCGGCCCCTTGGGAGCGGCAGAGGCGGGGCAGTCGGCCCGTATCGCCGCCGCCGCCGCCCAGGATCTGGATGCGCTGAAGGATGCGCTGGCCGCGTTTGAGGGCTGTGCGCTGAAGAAGACAGCCACCCATCTGGTCTTCGGCATGGGCAGCCGGCAGGCCCGCATCATGCTGGTGGGGGAGGCGCCGGGGGAAAATGAAGACCGGCAGGGCCTGCCCTTTGTCGGCCCGGCCGGCAAGCTGCTGGACCTGATGCTGGGTGCCATCGGGCTGGACCGCATGGCCGACGACCCTGCCAAGGCCGTCTATATCACCAACATGCTGCCCTGGCGCCCGCCCGGCAACCGCAGCCCCACCGACGGGGAAATCGCCGCCTGCCTGCCCTTCATGGCCCGGCATATTGAACTGATGTCCCCGGATATCCTGATCTTTGCCGGCGGCATCAGCGCCAAGGCCATGCTTTCCCGGACGGAGGGCATTACCCGCCTGCGCGGCCGCTGGTTCGATTATCACAGCCCCGGTCTGGCCCGGCCGGTGCCGTCCATGCCGATGCTGCACCCAGCCTATCTGCTGCGCAACCCCGCCGCCAAGCGGGAAGCCTGGAAGGATTTGCTGGCCTTGCGGCTGCGGCTGGAGGGGAAGGAATAAGAGCGGGAATTAGCGTTTGTTCAGTCTGGCTGCGGCCCATAGGCGCTAAGTTCGCCACCTGCACCCTGCGTGCCTCCCCCGCGAAAGCGGGGGTCCAGGGGCCAAGGGCACTCAAGCGTGGTTCTGACCGCTCCTGGATCCCCGCTTTCGCGGGGAAGGCACCTTATTCCAAAGGACGGACTTAGCGCCGATGGCGCCGCAGCATGGTAGAGAAGCTATCAACGCTGAAACGTAAAAGAGGTGGCGGATAAACCGCCATCCACGCCCCAGGGAGGCTCCATGAAGCTGTATGATGATGCCATCGCCCCCACGCCCCGGCGGGTGCGGATGTTCCTGGCGGAAAAGGGCGTGGATATCCCCCGCGTGCCGGTGACCATCGGCAAGGGGGAGCATCTGGCGGAATCCTATGCCGCCCGCGTGCCCAGCCGCCGGGTGCCTGCGCTGGAACTGGATGACGGCACGGTGATCAGCGAAAGTGTCGCCATCTGCCGCTATATCGAAGCACTTCACCCGGAACCCAACCTGTTCGGCAGAACCGCGCTGGAGCAGGCCCAGATTGAGATGTGGCAGCGGCGAATGGAATTCGAACTGCTGCTGCCCTTCGCCAATGCCTTCCGCCATTCCCATCCCAAAATGGCCGCCCTGGAAAATCAGATACCGGCCTATGCAGCGGCGCAGAAGCAACTGGCGGAACAGCGGCTGGCGATGCTGGAGGGCGATCTGGCCCGCCATCCCTTCATCGCCGGGGACAGTTTCAGCATCGCCGACATCACCGCCTTCACCACGCTCGCCTTCTTCCCCCGGCTGGTGCGCATCGCCATTGATGACCGGGTGCCCCAGGTCAAACAATGGTTCGACCGCATTGCCGCCCGTCCTAGTGCCGCTGCCTGACATTCCGAAGTATGTCGAAAGTGTAGGTTTGGTAAAAGGACAAGAAAGTGACCAGCGCGAAGGCAATTTCTTAAAGGATTGACGCTAGACATTGATTAACTTCGCATTTACGGTGCCTCCAGACGATGCGGGCAGGCAGGGGAGAGGGCGCATGAATTTCGGAACATCGGCCAAGCGAACGATGGCGCGCCCCTCAACACGCACCGGCCTGCTGGCCCTGGTGCTGACCGGCCTGCTGTCACTGGGTGTGCCGGCATCGGCCCTGGCGAAATATGCCTCCATCATCATTGATGCCCGCTCGGGCGAGGTGCTGCATGAAGCAGGCGCGGATACGCGCAACTTCCCCGCCAGCCTGACCAAGATGATGACCCTGCACATGGTCTTCGACGCGCTGGATGCTGGCAAGCTGCGGCTGAACCAGCCGATGACCGTCTCTGCCCATTCGGCCAGCATGGCCCCGTCCAAGCTGGGCCTGCGCCCCGGTGACACCATCACCGTGGAACAATGCGTGCTGGCGCTGGTGACCAAATCCGCCAATGACTGCGCCGCCACGGTGGCCGAAACCATCGGCGGGACGGAGGCGAATTTCGCCCGCATGATGACCGACCGCGCCCGCCAGATCGGCATGACGCGCACCACCTTCCGCAATGCGTCGGGCCTGCCCAATGCCGGCCAGCTTTCCACTGCGCGTGACATGGCCCGGCTGGCGCAGAGCCTGATCTATGATCATGCCAAATATTACAATTACTTCAGCACCAGCAGCTTCACCTATAAGGGGGCTGTCCATGGCAACCATAACCGGCTGATGGCGCGCTATCCCGGCATGGACGGGCTGAAGACTGGCTTCATCAATGCCTCGGGCTTCAACCTCACCGCCTCGGCCACCCGCAATGGCCGCCGGCTGATCGGCGTGGTGTTCGGCGGGCAGACGGCGGCATGGCGTGACAACCATATGGCCGATCTGCTGGACGAAGCCTTTGAAGGCAAGAAGAGCGCGCCGATGCTGGTGGCCGCCAACCAGTCCAAGCCGCCCAAGGGCAAGCAGCCGAAGGAAAAGGCGCCGGAACGCAGCATGGTGGCCACCGTGGCCAGCGAGATTGTCAGCGGGGCGGAAGAAATCGCCCTGCCGCGCAAGGCCGTGGCCGCCACGCCGGTGGCCGCCGCCCTGCCCCGGCCCACTGCCAATGGCCGCTGGTCGATCCAGGTTGGCGCCTTCAATGACAAGCAGGCGGGCCAGCGCGCTGTCAGCCACGCCACCCAGCAGGCCGGCACGCTGCTGGACAGCGCCACCCCACATGTGATGGAAGTCAGCACCGCCAAGGGCACCATCTATCGCGCCCGCCTGACCGGCCTGGATGAGAAGACGGCGCGCCGCGCCTGCAGCCAGCTGGCCAAGAAGGGGCAGAATTGTCTGACCGTGCCGCCGTCGGCGTGACCCGCCCTTGTGCGAATGCGGGATGAAAGTTAGACCGAAAGGGCGTCGCAGCAGCGGCGCCCTTTTCGTTTGTGCGTGAGGGACCATGCAGCAGCCTGACAGCAGCCGGTCGCAACCAGCCTGGACCACCGAATCAGTGGTGCCGGTGCATCTGTTGGGCGTGGTGCGGGGGGATGGGTTTCGCCCCTATCTGGCCGGGTTCGTGGCGCTGATGATTCTGGTGGTGCTGGGTGGCTATGCCGCCATCACCCTGTCAGACCTGTTTGCCACCTTCACCGGGGTGGATCGCCACAGCCCGCTGTTGCGCAACCTGCGCAATCTGCTGGCGCTGGGGTGCGCCATCCTGTTCATGCAATGGGTGCTGGCTTGGCAGAGGCGCGACCTGATGAGCGTCATCGCCCCCGGCCGGCGACTGGATGGCGGCATGTTCCTGCGCTCTGCCGCCACCTATGCCGCCGCCTTCGCGCCGATGATTCTGATTGCCGCCTATTACGGCCAGATCAATGTCGGCTCCCTCTCGTTTTCCCTGCTGCTGATGCTGCCCGTGCTGGTGGTTTTGTTCATCTTCCAGGCCTCGGCAGAGGAGATTGTCTTCCGCGGCTATATGGCCCAGGGGCTGCAGGTGCTGCTGGGGAATGCGGCGCTGGCCGCCCTGCCGGTGGCCATCTTCTTCCTGGTGCTGCATGACAGCGGCGGCTGGAACGTGGGGTGGGAGCAAAAGGCCATGTTCCTGGCCATGTCGCTGGGCCTTTCCTACCTCACCTGGCGCACCGGGCGGCTGGAAGCCGCCATGGGCGTGCATTTCGCCCATAATCTGCTGGTCACCCTGTTCCTGGCCCGGCCGCAGAGCGGCCTGCCCTCTGTCAGCGGCTTTGATGAAGCAGTCGGCTTCCAGCCGCCGGACCCCGACCGGCTGCTGGGCGTGCTGCTGATGCAGGGGGCCGTGGCCTCCAGCTATTGGTTTCTCGGCCTGTTCAGCGGGTTTGTCGAGCAGGGCTGGCGCGGGGGTGAAGAGCGGGAGGGATAGGCGCCACTTGCGCGCAACAGGGGTGCGATATAACTTATAGGAAGCAATCGACCCGATTTTATCGCGCAGGTTCAGGTGAGCGACGACGAAAGCCGCTATCAGGCATTTCTGATCTGTCACCCGGCTACCCCGGTGCATCTGCCCGGAAACGGATAAATCATCAATAACTTTAACCAAATATAGGTAAAGTTATGAATAATAACTATGAGTATCAAAATTTTATTCAGCACCACCCGAACACGCCAGTTCACAAACTGGCGACAGAAATGAAACTATCCGTCGGACACCATGCGGGTGGGTCGTTTATATTCTTATTTATATACTTCTTTATCTCAATCGCCCTTGGGATATTTGGAAGTATATATCATCTAAGTTCCATCGGCACACCAGAAGGCCCGATCACGCCCTGGTTGCGGGAAATCGGCAAGCTATCGTTGTTGGGCTTTAGTTTGTTGGCCCTGCACTGGACCCTGCGCCTGCAAGGCCGTGACCTGATGAGCGTGATTGCCCCCGGCAAGCGGCTGGATGGGGGCATGTGGTTACGCGCAGTCCTGATTTACGGGTTCTGCCTCAGCCCCTTGATGTTGTTATCAGCTTTTGATGACGACATTCAAGTGACGATGCCGTCGGTAACAACGCTGCTCTGGCTGCCGGCCATGCTGCCGGCATTCGCCCTGCAGACAGCAGCGGAGGAGGCTTTCTGTCGGGGCTATCTGGCCCAGGGCTTTCAGGTTCTGTTTCGCAATGCGGCTGTCGCGGCCCTGCCGGTGGCGGTGATTTTCAGCCTGCTGCATGGCTGGAATGGTGGGGAAAGACAGGTTTTCTACTGGGGGGTGTCGCTGTTCGCCTCCTACCTGACCTGGCGGTTCGGTCGGCTGGAGGCCGCCATGGGGGTACATTTTGCCCATAATATCCTGTTCACACTGTTCGGAACCGAGGGGAAAGGTTTGCCCGGCATGTCCGATTTGATGAAACCGGACGGGACGGTCACCTTCCCAATCCTGGCCATGCTACTCGCCGCCCTTATCCTGGCGGCGCTGTTTCTGCTTTACTGGCTGCTGGGCATCCGCACCGGCTTCATTGAACATGGCTGGCGCGGCAAGCCGGCACCGCACGCGGAAACAGCATGATCCTCCCCTCCCCTTCCCGCCCCTCCCCCGTGCCCGTGGACCGGTACGGGTTGGTGCATGACCATTCCCGCCTCTCCTATCTGGTCGCCCTGCTGGTCTTTGGCTTTCTTTATATTGGGGTCAACCTGCTCGCCGGCGGTGCCCTGGTGGCGTTGGGCAAATCAGCCAGCGGCTATCTCTTCTCCTATCTGCTGCTGGGTTCCACCATTCTGGGGCTGCCGCTGGTGCTGTTGACGGCGCGGTTCGTCCACAATCAACCGGCAATGAGCCTGATTGCCCCCGGTCGGCGACTGGATATTGGCATGATCGGCCGCTCGGCCCTGGTGTTTTCCCTGCCGCTGCTGGCCACCTTCGCCTATGGGTTCTGGGCCGGCGATATCGGGCCGGTGCGGGTGGATTGGGGGGCGTTCCTGCTGCTGACGCCGCTGACCATCCTGCTGTTCAGCTTTCAGACCAGCACGGAGGAACTGATTTTCCGCGGCTACCTGTCCCAGGGTCTGATGGTTTTATGCCGCAACCGGCCGGCCGTGGCCCTGCTGTCCGCCGCCTTGTTCACCCTGGCGCATGAAGGCGGCATCAATGAAAGCCTGTGGTCCGTGCGGGCAGAGATTTTCACCACCGCCCTGTTCCTTTCTGCCGTCAGCTTCCAGACCGGGCGGCTGGAAGCGGCGATGGGCATCCACCTGATCAATAATGTGCTGTTCGGCCTGCTGAATGGCAGCCCGGACCTGCCGCTGCCCGCCCTGGCCGAACGGCTGGGAACGGTGGGGGAATTCGCCGGTTTGGGCGATATCGCCCTGTTCCTGGCCATCCAGGTGGCCGCCTTTGCTTTTTACGGGCTGGTGGGATTGCGCAGCGGCTTTGTTCCAGGGCGGGCCAATCCCCTCACAGCATCTCATGCTTGAAGGGCCGGGTCATCAGACCGTCAATCACGCTGTCCAGGCTGGCGGCATGGTTCAACAGGGCGTCTACCGCCTGGCACAGCGGCATGTCCACACCCTTGGTTGCCGCCAGCTTCACCACGGCGCGGGCGGTATAGACCCCCTCCGCCACGGAGCGGCGTTCGCCCAGCACTTCCTCCAGCGTGCGGCCCTGGCCCAGGGCCGCCCCCAGCGACATGTTGCGCGATTGCAGGGATGAACAGGTCAGCGTCAGATCGCCCAGGCCGGACAGGCCCATCAGGGTTTCCGGCCGCGCGCCCAGCGTCATCCCCAGCCGGGCGATTTCCGCCAGACCACGGGTGATCAGGGCGGCGCGGGCATTATCGCCCAGCGCCCGGCCATGGACGACGCCGCAGGCGATGGCCAGCACATTCTTCACCGCCCCACCCACCTGCGCCCCGATCAGATCATCCGACAGATAGGGACGGAAGGTGCGGCCGCCGATGGCGGCCACGATGCGGCGGCCCAGCGCTTGATCCGTGATGGCCAGGGTCACCGCCGTCGGCAGGCCCTTGGCCACCTCCGCGGCGAAGGTAGGGCCGGACAGCACGGCCAGCGGCTGTCCGCCCAGTTCGGCCGCTGCCGCCTCGCTCATCAGCGCGCCGGTTTCAATCTCGATGCCCTTGGCGCAGATGATCACCGGCGTACCGGGGGCCAGCAGGGGTTTCAGCGTGCGGCAGGCGGTGCGCAGATGCTGGGCCGGCGTCACCAGCAGCACGGCATCACTGGCCGCCGCATCACCCATGTCCTGGGTGGCGCGGATCGCCGGGTCCAGCTGGATACCGGGCAGATAGATATTGTTTTCGCGGCTGCGGTTGATGGTTTCCACCAGCTCCGCCTCCCGCGCCTGCAACACCACCTCGGCCCCGGCGCGGGCGGCGGCCATGGCCAGCGCTGTGCCCCAGGCCCCGGCCCCGATGACAGCGATGCGACGCATGGTGTTTCCCCCTCAGGCTTGTCTTTTCAAGGATCGACGCCGGCCGTCCCAGTCGGGCTAAGGCTTACCCCGCCGGGCGCGCCCAAGCAAGAAGGGCGGCCCGGAGAGGGCCGCCCTTCGCTGGCAGGAAGAACCGGCGGAACGGGGTGGGTCAGGGGATATGGCCCCGCCCCGCCGGTCTGCCGACCGCCACCCGATGGGGATTAAGGTGACGGCCGTTCCTGTTTTCCAGTTAAATTAGGGAGTTAATTCTTCATCGCGGGGGCCGAGGCCTGGATGGAGCATTCCTTGCCATAGGTCTGGCACTGGGCCAGCGCATCCTGGCGGGCCTTTTCCTCGCTATCGCGGACCACCCAGCCAAAGGCGCCGTCGCTGGACATGGCAATGGCCTTGGCCCCTTCGGCCTTCTGATAATCGGCCAGCACCTCACCCTTCAGGTCGGCGGCATCGGTATTGGCGCGGGCCAGCTGGGCGAGCTCGGCGCTCAGCCCCTTCACCTCGGCCACGGTCTGACCGTCAACGGAGAAGATGCGACAATCATCCTTGGTCACCTCGCCACAGCGGGCCAGGGCATTGGCCCGGGCGGTGGCGCTGTCCCCGCCAGCGCTGTAACCGATGGCGCCATCTTCAGCGACGGCAAAGGCCTTCGGGCTGGAGAGCTTCAGATAGACCGCATAGGCATCGCGGCCCGGCTGGCTGAGATTTTCCAGCGGATCGATCTGCGCAAAAGCGGCAGTGGCGGGGGCGGCGATCAAAGCGGCGGCGATCAGGGCGGCCTTGGTGGTCTTATGCATGATGTCTGTCTCCTTGCCAGCATGTCAGTCGGCGCCACCATCATGGCGGCTGCCGGACTTTGCCTGGGTGGGGCGATCAGAAGACCCAGTTGATGGGTGATGTCCAACCCGGCATCGCACAAGGAACGACGTCACGGCGGACTTGTTCCGCAGACCAGCACCAAAAATCGGGAAAAATTGCGCTGTTTAGATTTTTCAAGAACTTGCCATATGGCAGTCAAAGAGGTTCTTACGTTTGGTCCCATTTCTGCCGCAAAGGACTGGCTTTCGCCATAAAGGGGATATGATGGCCTATATTTGGTCTATGCTTGATTTGCTTCACAGGCCTAGGCCGGCAGCGATCAACCCGGCGGAGACGGTCAACCCCACCAGCAGCAGGCCGGCCACACCATAAAGCGCCATGGCGGCGCGCAGGTCGCGGCTGGTGGCCCGGGCCCGGCCCCGGCCCAGCCAGGGTTCCTTCACCACCTGTTCACCCTCCCGCCGGGGACCGGCCATGGCGAGATCCAGGGCGCCGGCAGCGGCCGCCACCGGCAGGGCCAGCGGCCCCCAGGGATGGCGGCGGGCCGTGGCCAGCTCCCGCCAGCCGCCCAGCGCCTTGCAGCCCGGCACGAACAGCCCGGCCAGCAGCAGGGCCAGCGTGGCCAGCAGCATCGGCGGCCAGCCCGCCAGCCGGCGCAATTGCCGCACCACACCACCAAACTGGCGGAAGCGCGGCACGTCATGGCCGATCACCTGCGCCATGCCGTCAATCGCGGCCCAGCCCAGCAGGCCCGGCAGCCCCAGCACCGCATACCAGAACAAGGGGGCCGCCAGCCCGCAGGCCAGCCGCAGCATCCCGCCTTCAATGGCGGCACGCAGCACGCCATGGATATCCAGGCTCCAGGTCTGGCGGTCGGTCAGGGGGGCCACAGCCTCCCGCCCGGCCTCCACCCCGCCGCTTTCCAGGGCTTTCAGCGTCTGGCCCATGCCGGTCCAGGCGCTGCGGATGGAAAGGGCGCGGGCCAGCAGCAGCAGTTCCGGCACCGCCCCCCAGCGCACCTCCCGGAAGGCAAAGGCCAGCACCAGCCCCAGCGACAGCGCCCCCAGCAGCAGGCAGAGGCTGACCAGCGCACCCCGTGCCCGCCGGGCGGCTTCGCTGCGGTCGATACGGTTCAATCGCCGGTCCAGCCGGGCCGTCAGGCGGGCCACCAGCGTGGCTGGGGTAGGCAGCAGGCGGGCCAGCCAGGGACTGTCACCCACACAGGCATCCAGCACGATGGCAATCACCAGCAGCAGCAGGGCATCCACCCCGCCCAGATAAGGCAACAACATCCCGAAACCCCGCAACACCCGGCAAGCCAATCCCTTGGGTTTAGTGTGCCTGAAGGGATGTCTGAAAGGGCTTTTTTAAGGGAACAGAGGGTGCTTTACACCGCCATCGGCAATTGTGAAGGCGGGCGGCGCCAGGTAATGCTGTCAAAGCCGCCACAGGCGGCACAGACGGCGTGCCATTCCTCATGCGCGGTGCCGCAATTGCCGCAGGCCCAGCCGGCATCGGCCTCGGCATTGGCAACGCGGGCCAGCCAGTCGCGCGCCTGCGGGCCGTCACCATGTTCGGCACGCGCCAGTTCGGCGAACAGCCGATAGGTGGCAGCACTGGGCTCCACCGCTTCGGCCTGTTGCAGATGGCTGCGTGCCACACCCCACAGGCGGGCGGCAATCGCCGCCTTCGCCAGGGCACGGTGCGCATCGGGTGATTGCGGGGAAAGCGCCAGCAGCGCCTCATACCGCTTTACCAGATCCAGCGGGGTCTGTTTGGCCGACACCTCACCCCAGGCAGCGGCCAGATCGGGATGGGGCGCGATGCGCCAGGCCTGTTCCAGCACCTTGGTCGCCTTGGAATGCTGGCCGGCGGCGGCGCGCAGCCGGGCCAGTTGGGCGGCGGCAGGCACGCGGGCGGGGTCGAGATCGAACGCCGTCTGGGCTGCCTGCAACGCCGCATCGGGCCGGCCGGATTTGGCGGCGGCCCGACTTTCCTCCACCAGCAGGGCGCTGCGGCGCTGGCGGGCATCATCCTTGCCCATCGCCTTGGTCTTCTGCGCCTTGGCCAGCGCATTGTCGGCTTCCAGCCAGTTGCCGCTGGCGGCTTCCAGTTCCGCCAGGGTGGCTGCCGGCCATTGTGCCTTGGGCTGCAAGGCCTGGGCTTGGCGGGCATAGTCCAGGGCGGCGGCGCGGTCACCGCGCTTGATCGCCTGGGTCAGCAAGCCGCGCAGGCCGAGAAATTCAGTTTCCTTACGCTCCAGCATCGCCTTGAAATAGCGGCCGGCCGCCTGCTCATCGCCCTGAAGCTGGGCCGCCTGGGCGGACAACAGCAGGGTCAGCGGCGGTTCATGCAGCAGGCTTTCCGCCTTGGCGGCATAGCGCTTGGCCGCTTCCGCATCGCCGGCGGCCACGGCCACCATGCCCTGCGTCAGCGCGCGATAGCCCTGTTCGCGCTTCTTGGTATTGCGTCGCCGCCCCAGCGCCCCCGGCCCCCGGCGCAGCGCCAGCCACAGGCGATAGGACAGCGCCGTCAAGGCCAACAGCACCAGCAAAACGGCCAGGGCCGCCGCCACCGGCATATCAATGGCATAACCCAGCCATTCCACCGACAGCCGGCCGGGCCGCTGGCTGATCCAGACGGCAGCGGCCACCAGAAGACCCAGCTTGATGAACAGGAAGATGGCTTTCCTCATGGCCGCCCCTCCCCATTGGTGCCTTCATGGCCGGACAGGCGGGCCAGCGCCAGATCGGCCAAAGCCTGGGCGGCGGCTTCGGCGGCAACGCGGGCGCGGGCCGGGGCGAGCCAGGGGGCGGCCTTTTCTGCCGCCGGGCCGCTCAGCTTTTCCATCTCCGCCACGGCCTTGGCGATGCTGCCCGCGTTCAGAGCTGCCTCCGCCCGGGCCAGGACCGCATCGGCCCCATCGCCCGCCACCTCGCCAGAGGCGCGGCGGATGGTGATGATGCTGGACAGGCGGCCCAGCGCCTGATCGGTCCAACTGGCATCGCTGCGGGTACGGTCGGCTGCCAGGATGGCGGGAGCCAGATCGCGGAATTGCCGGTTCAGCGCCACATCGCTGGCCAGCCCGCTTTCGGCACTGGCCGAGAGCGGCGCCAGCGTGGCCGCCAGATCGGGATGATCGCGGGTCAGCGCCTGCACGGCGCGCAATTCCTTGGCATAGGGACGGCCGGCGACCAGGGCGGCCTGCAACTGGCCGATGGCCACCACCAGCCCTTCGCCGGCGGATGCCTGTTGCTTGCGCGCCTCCAGCGCATCCACCCGTCCGCCCAGCTCATCCTGCTTCTGGCGCAGGCTGCTGTGGCCATCATGCAGGCCGGGCAGCAGGGCGGTCAGCTTTTCCAGCCCGTCGACCCGCTGTCCCAAAGCCGTCACCTGATCGCGCAACGGCGACAATTGCGGTTCCAGGTCCGAAGGCGCGGCGGGGGCGGCCTGCGGGACGGCCTGTGTTTCGGCCACGGCGCCGGGTACAGCGGTTGCCGGTGCCGCCGCCAGTTGGCGGAGCTGGGCTTCCACATTGTCCAGCCGCTTGGCCAGGGCGGCCACCTGGGTACGGTCGCTTTGCGCATCGGCGCGCAGGGCGGCGATTTGCGCTTCCAGCGGTGTCAGGTCAACGGTCGGCACCGGGGCAGAGGCCGTCACGGCCATCTGCTGCTGTTGCCAATGGCTGTAGCCCGCCACGGACAGGGCCGCCAGGGCCAGCAGCAGGGCCGTACCGCCCAGCAGCCGGCCCCCGCGCCGGCGGGGCGGCGGGGCAAGGTTGGGGGCGGGCTTGGCGCTGGGGGCCGGGGCTGGCCGTTCGGCCTTGTCATTTCGGGTGTCGGTCACTTCCCGCTCCAGTTCGGCCAGACAGCGGCGTTCGGCCTCCGTCGGTGATTGTTCGGGGGCACTGGCGGCATCAATCTCCCCGCGTGTCAGGGTGATGCCATGGGCGGCAGCGGCGGCGGCCAGATCATCGGCCACGGACAGCGGGATGAAGCCGCGCTTGCGCCAAAGCTGCACATCTTCTGCCGGCAGGCCCAGCTTGCCGGCCATGGGGCGGATGCCGCCGAATCGTTCAATGATGCTGTCGGTGGCGAGGGCGCGGGCCTTTTCCGCCGGGCTGCCGGCGACAGGGGCCTCCCGGTTCATCTCGTCCGCCATTTAACCTCCTTAACACACCGGTTCAGGCACCATTGCAAGACGGCAGCAGTGCCAACAGATGGTCGGCATCGGGCGATGCCGCAACCTTGACGTCCCCCCAAGCCGGGCCTGCAATGGCCTCGGCGACGGCCTGGCTGATGCACAGGGCCGTCAGCCCCGCCATCGCGGGTGCCAGCCCCGCCTTTTCCACCAGGGTAACAAAGCAACGCGCGGTGCGGGCGGAAAAAAGCAGCACCGCGCGAATCCGACCATCCGCCAGGGCAGCCTGCGTCTGATCATCCAATATGCTGGCCGGCACAGCGCGATAGGCGATGTGCCGGTCCAGCCCGATCCCATGGGGGCGCAGCAGCGCGGCCAGATCGCCGGCCACATCCGCCCCTGAAACATGCAGCAAACGCCCAGGCCCCGCCGGTGGTTCCCGCACGATCAGGTCGGCCAGGGCATTCACATCGCCGGCCGCACTCAACACCTGGGCAAAGCCCAGCCGCCGGGCCAGATCGGCGGTACGGTCGCCCACGCTGTAGAGCGGCAGGTCGCGCCGTGCCGTCAGCCGGGCCAAACCCCGCACCCCGCTGGGGGAGGTGAGGACCAGGGCCGACACATCGGACCCGATCACCAGGGGGCTATCCAGATAGGCGATGTCCAGCAGGGGGCAGATCAGCGGCTGATGGCCCAGCCGGGCCAGTTGGGCCGCTGTTTCACCGGCCCCCGGCTCGGGCCGTGTCACCAAGATGGCTCTCACACCACCGGCCCGTCAGCCACCGCGTTGGGGGCCTGGAAGAAATCGGACGGCAGCATGGCCTTCAGCTCATTCCCGGCATCCACCCCCATCGCCAGCGCATCGGCCACGGCACCGCTGCGCGCGGTGGTGAACCATTGCCGGCCGTCGGGGCGAATCACCAGGGCCTTCACCGTCAGCGCCGATCCGGAAATCAGCGCCAAGGCGGCGATGGGCGTGCGGCAGGAACCATCCAGCGTGGCCAGCACGCCGCGTTCGGCGGCCACGCGCGACGCCGTTTCCGCGCAGTTCAGCGCAGTGACATAGGCGTTGGTGCGATCATCGCTGATACGGGTTTCGATGCCGATGGCCCCCTGCGCCACGGCGGGCAGCATTACATCGGGTTCCAGCACAGAGGTGATGCGGTCGGCCAGCCCCAGCCGGCGGACGCCGGCCATGGCCAGCAGCGTGGCATCGACATGCCCTTCTTCCAGCTTGCGCAGGCGGGTCTGCACATTGCCGCGAAAGGCGATGACGCGCAGGTCGGGCCGGCGCATCAGCACCAGCGCCTGCCGGCGCAGGCTGGCCGTGCCCACCAGCGAACCGGCGGGCAGATCATCCAGCGTGGCGGCCTTGGGGCTGATCCAGCCATCGCGGTGGTCTTCGCGCGGCAGCAGCGCCGTGATCGCCAAGCCGTCGGGCAGCCAGGTCGGCACATCCTTCATGGAATGGACGGCCAGATCGACGCGGCCATCCAGCAGCGCCTCCTCGATCTCCTTCGTGAACAGGCCCTTGCCGCCGGCCGCCATCAAGGTGCGGTCCTGGATGCGGTCGCCCTCGGTCTTGAAGGTGACGATCTCCATAGCGTCCGGGGACGCCAGTTCGGGGAAGCGCGCGGCCAGACGGTCGCGGGTTTCGTGGGCTTGCGCCAGCGCCAGCGGGCTGCCGCGCGTACCAATGCGGAGAAGGGCTGTCATACCCGCTTCAATATCCTTGAATGGCTTCGCTGGGAAGCCTCCCTTGCCGTGGCAACGCCATGCGACTAGCTTGCCGACCATGATCATACTCGGAATCGAAACAAGCTGCGATGAAACTGCTGCCGCCATCGTTGCCGCCGATGGCGACGCGGCGCCCGGTCGCGTGCTGTCCAATGTGGTGTTGAGCCAGCTTGACGATCACCGCCCCTATGGCGGCGTCGTGCCGGAAATTGCCGCCCGCGCCCATCTGCAGCATCTGGACCGGCTGATCCGGCAGGCCCTGGATGAGGCCGGCATGGGGCTGGACGGCATTGATGGCATCGCCGCCACCGCCGGGCCCGGCCTGATCGGCGGGGTGATGGTGGGGGTGATGACCGCCAAGGCGATTGCCGCCGTGCGCAACCTGCCCTTTGCCGCCGTCAACCATCTGGAAGGCCACGCGCTGACGGCGCGGCTGACCAATGGGGTGACATTTCCCTTCCTGCTGCTGCTGGTTTCCGGCGGCCATTGCCAGTTGCTGGCGGTGGAAGGGGTGGGGCGCTATCGCCGGCTGGGCACCACCATCGATGATGCGGTGGGCGAGGCGTTCGACAAGGCGGCCAAACTGATGGGCCTGGGCTATCCGGGTGGGCCGCTGATGGAACAGGCGGCGGGCCGGGCCACCGACCCCAGCCGCTTCCCCCTGCCGGTACCGATGAAGGGCAGGCCGGATTGTGATTTCAGCTTCTCCGGCTTGAAAACGGCGGTGCGCCGGCATGTGGAATTGCTGGGCGATGCGGCAACGGATGCCGACATGGAAGACCTTGCCGCCTCTTTCCATATTGCCGTGGGGGACAGCCTGATCGACCGTTGTGACCGGGCGATGAAGCTGTTCCGCGAGCAATGGCCGGAAGGGCGGACGCTGGTGGTGGCCGGCGGGGTGGCCGCCAACCAGATCTTGCGGGCGCGGCTGACCAAGCTGTGCGCCAAGCGGAAATTCGATTTCGTGGCCCCGCCGTTGAAGCTCTGCACCGACAATGCGGCGATGATCGCCTGGGCCGGGCTGGAACGGCTGCGCCTGGGGCTGGTGGATGGCCTGGACTTCGCCCCCCGCCCCCGCTGGCCACTGGACCCGGCTGCGGCCAAGGCGGGGGCGAAGGCGTAGGGATTATTCGTTGAAAAGATCGGCGTGGGCGCCGGCACCTGCTTCAATCTTGTAGATCAGCAGGAAATCGCCGCCGATATGGCATTCCCGGTAGCCCTGCCAGTTGCCTTTCAACGGGTGGTCAAGCCATTCCGGCCCCAAGGGTCCATCATTGGCAATCAACAACAGAAGTGCCTGTTTCAGCAACGGCATGTCATATCGACCGGAACGGGACAACCTGTCCCAGTCCTTCAGAAATGACTTTGTGTAGTCCGCCCGGCGCGGTGGTAGGGCCCGCTTACTTGCCGCTGTTTTCTTCAAGATCGGCGATCAGGCTGTTGGCGTCACTGAATCGGGCGCTGTGTTGACGCAGAATTTCTTCTGCTTCCAGCATCGCCTGCCGTGTCTCTGCGTTTGGTACCTTCAACGAAAAGGGCAGGGCCTTTTCCACAGCGACACGGCGCAGGAACACCCGTACCGCGTCTGACACGCTCAATCCCATAGCGGCCAAGGCTTCGGTCGCTTGGGCTTTTGTCTCTTCGTCCACGCGCACATGGACCATGCTGGTCGCAGGCATGTGATGATCTCCTCAAGGCTGAGATACAATGTGTCTCACAGTGAGGGGATAAACAAGGGGGGACCGGGGGCCTTTTGCTCAATCCCCCACCGCCACCCCGTCCCGCCGCGGATCAGCGCCGCCCTGCCAGCCGTGCGCGGTCCAGCGGATGGCGTGAACGCCACTGTTGATGGCTTCGCGCTTCACCTCATGCCCCATGCCGGCCAAGGCGTCCGCCAGCCGGTCGGCCTGGGGCAGTGATTCGATCTGGGTGGCGCCGTTGCGGTTCAACAGGATGGGCAGGTTTACCGCCTGCTGCGGGTCCAGCCCCCAATCCAGCATGGCCACCAGCGCCTGAGCGACATAGCCGATGATGGCCGCGCCACCGGGGGAGCCGACGGCCACCACCGGGCGGCCCTGTGCATCGAACACCACCATCGGCGACATGGAAGAACGCGGCCGGCGGCCAGGGCCGACCGCCCCCGATACCGGCACACCATCCTTCACCGGCACAAAGGCGAAATCGGTCAGTTCATTGTTCAGCACCATGCCGGCCGCCACCAGACCGGAGCCGAAGGCGAATTCCACCGAATTGGTCATGGAGACCATCCGCCCCTCATCATCCACGATGGAAATATGGGTGGTGGAGGGCAGGTCCAGGCCAATGCCCGGCGGGCGCGACAAGGCCCCCTGGCGGGTGGGCGGGCTGCCCGCCGGCACCTTGCCGATCGCGGCGCGGGTGGGGTCGATGCCACGGGCCCGTTCGGCCAGATAGGCCTTGTCCAGCAGGCCCTTGATCGGCACGGCCACATGGTCCGGGTCGCCAATATAGGCTTCGCGGTCGGCATGGGCGCGGCGGCTGGCCTCCAGCAGCAGATGCCAAGCCTGCGGGCTATCCTTACCCAGCGCCTTCAGATCATGCGGGGCCAGCAGGGCCAGGATCTGCAGCACGGCGATGCCCCCGCCCGAGGGCGGCCCCATGCCGCACACTTTCCAGACCCGGTAGGCGATACAGACGCCATCACGCTCCACCGCTTTGTAAGCAGCGAAATCATCCAGGCTCAGCACCGGCGGGCCGTTCGGCCCCGCCACCTCTTTCAAATGGGCGACGATTTCCTGGGCGATGGGACCGCGATAGAAAGCCTCCGGCCCCGCTTTGGCCAGCAGACGCAAGCTGGTCAACTGGCCGGGAATCGCGAAAATCTCCCCCAGCGCCGGGGCACCGGCCCCGTTGCGGTAGAAGACCTGCTGCATGTCGGTACTGGTGGCCAGCATCTTCTGCCATTCCGACAGCACTGTCACCATGCGCGGCTGGGCCGGCACGCCGGCCTCCGCCAGCCGGATGGCCGGTTCGAACAGTTTGGCCCAGGGCAGCTTGCCATGGGCGGCATGGGCCTGGGCCATCATCGCCACCAGCCCCGGCACACCCACCGCCCGCCCGCCCTTCAGCGCGGTGGGGAAGGACAGCGGCTTGCCATCCGGGCCGATGAACAGGTCCGGCGTTACGGCGGCCCCGGCCGTTTCCCGCCCGTCATAGCTGGTGACTTTGCCCCCCGGCTCGGCCAGCACCAGGAAACCACCGCCGCCCAGGCCGGAGGATTGCGGTTCCACCAGCCCCAGCACCAGTTCGGTGGCAATGGCCGCATCCACGGCACTGCCGCCCTGGCGCAGCATCTCCTGCCCCGCCGCCGCCGCCAGCGGGTTGGCGGCCACCACCATATGGCGTTGGGCGGTGACCAGTTGCTTGGCGGTCTGCCGGCTGGCCGGTTCCGGTGCCAGCTGGGCCCATGCCGGCCCGGCCAGCAAAGCCGCGAAAGCCAGGCCGGTGAGCAGGCGGCGGGTCAGGCGCTTTGGGGAGGAAAAGGGGGATCGCATCAGCCGTCCCAAGGTTGGGCCGGCCAGGGCCGGCGGAGGTGCCATGTGCCATGGTCACCCGGACCGCAACGCATTTGCAACATGGGGATGCTGCGTCCGCATATTTTTTCCACCCCGACTCGGGGGCCATGCCGCTGCTGCCGATCACCGAAAAAGATAAGGGGCGCCATCCATGGGATGGCGCCCCTTACCTGACTTCAAGCACGCTAACGCAGAGCGTCAGGCCCGAAAGCCTGCTGAAATGCCCGAGACCACGCTCAGAGGATTTCCACGCGGTTGGCCTGCGGACCCTTCTGACCCATGCTGGTGTGCAGACGGACGCGCTGTTCCGGCGTCAGAGCGCGCACGCCCGAGCGTTCCAGAGCGGTGATGTGGACGAACACGTCCTTCCCACCGCCATCCGGGGTCACGAAGCCGAAGCCCTTGTCGGCGGAGAAGAACTTCACCACGCCTTCGATGGTTTCGGTCGGGCCGTTGTCGAAGGAACGGGCAACGCGCGGAGCGCGCGGGGCGTCGCCGTAGCGGTCGCCGCCGAAACGGTCCCCACCGCCGAAGCGATCACCACCCGGACCACCCGGCGAACGGCGCGGGGCCGCAGCGGTGGAGGTGTCGACATTGTGGATCGAGGCCACCTGCGGACCCTTCTGGCCCTGGGACAGGTCGCAGACGATGGTGGTGCCATCGGCCAGCGCATCATGGCCAACGGACTGAACGACCGAGGCATGAAGGAAGGCGTCGGGCGACCCATCGGACAGGGTCACGAAGCCGAAGCCCTTCGTGGGGTTGTACCATTTAACCGTAGCGGTGACGCTACGACGGGTGATCTGCGGGCTCTGCGGAGAACGGCGCTCGTACATGTGGTCTCGAACTCGACTGTCGAAATTGTCAGGAACTTCACCGGGTGACCGGCTGCAAGGACAGTACCCGCTTCTGCGCCGAACGGAAAGAATATCCGCAAGGCACCAATCGAGCAGCCACCCCGAGATAGACCCTACACCGTCTATCCGGCGGATGCACGAGGAAAGCCGCGCCTGACGCGGAAGAATAGGCCCTTAAAACGCTGCCGCATTCATACGCGTGCAGTGGGCTGGTCGGAGAAAACGGTTGCAGCAAATATGGTTAAAGTAACCTTACCATCACTTGTGGCCGGATCGGCCTCTGGCTTCTATTACCAGTATATGACGGCGAAAAAGGTTAATCCGTTGCCCTGCGGCCACACCAAGACTGTTTCGCGCGACGCGCCGAAAGGGTAATGTGTGGGCCGAACCGCTTCCAGGATAACGAAACGCCGCCCGCATGGCCGCTACCCGCAGCAGCGAAGACATGGCTGTCACGCCCCCCACGCTCAAGCAGAGGTTCCTGGCTTGGTGGGAAGGCTATGACATTATCCGCCGCGCCGGCCTGCATGAAGGGGATGGCGGTGCGGGCGGGACCGATTCGGCCGGGGCAGCGGGTCCGGGCGGGGCGGCTGGCCGGCATCTGAACCGCAGCGGCAAGCCGCTCTGGACCGCCACCCGGATTGAGGTGGTGGAGAAAATCTGGGGTCACGGCTTCTGCACGCCGGGCAGTGAGGAGTTTATCCCCACCCTGGTGAAGCCGCTGGGCCTGAACCCGGCGATGAGCGCGCTGGATATCGGCGCCGGCCTGGGTGGTGCGACCCGCGCCATGGCCCAGCAATATGGCGCCTGGGTCACGGGGCTGGAACCCAACCCGGTGCTGGCGGAGGCGGGCGCCTTCCGGTCCCAGAAGGCCGGGCTGGCGCGCCAGGCGCCGGTGATGACCTGTGACCTGGAAAATTTCAGCTGGTCCAAGCGGGTGGATGCCATCTTCGCCAAGGAAGCCTTCTTTGCCGTGCGCAATAAGGACGGGCTGATTGATGGCATCGAAATGGCCCTGAAGCCGCGTGGCCAGCTGCTGTTCACCGATTATGTGCTGGACCATAGCCAGCTGCGCGGCCGTGATTATGATGGCTGGCTGCAGGCCGAACCGGTGGAACCGAATCCCTGGACGGTGGAACAATATGCGGCGGCCCTGGCGCAGCGGAACCTGGATATCCGCATCACCGAGGATAATTCCGACACCCAGCGCTCCCTGATCCTGAACGCCATCCAGACGCTGGTGAAGCATCTGGAGACGGTGTCGATGGACCGCGACACCAAAATCGCCGTGGTGCAGGAGGTGGAGATGTGGGCACGCCGCGTCGCGGCCCTGTCGGCGGGCCTGCGTTACTACCGATTCTATGCCTTGAAGCCGGCGGAACTGGAGTAGGCGGGGCGGGGAACACCGCTTTTCAGCCCCGCAAAGAGGGGTTGCAGCGGAATTCCGCCCCTGTCGGTTGACAGGCGGGGGGTGTTGTGATTATGTCCGCGCCTCGCAAAACATGCCTCCAGCGCCGAGTAGCTCACCATGAAGATCGTCAATTCGCTGAAGTCGATGAAGACCCGCCACAAGGCTTGCCGCGTCATCCGCCGCAAGGGCCGTGTCTATGTCATCAACAAGCTGAACCCCCGTTTCAAGGCCCGTCAGGGCTGATATTGGTGTTCGGGTTGGCCGGTGTGGGGTTCCCCTCACCGGTATGCTGAAACCGCGCCCACCCCTGGTGGCGCGGTTTTCGCTGTTTACGCCGTCCCTTTACCGTCGCCAGATTGTTAATTCATTTATATGAATGGCGGCGATGGCCATTGCGGGCCCATCATCTGCTTGGCACACTGGTTGCCTTCAAGCCTGATGAAAGCTAGGGCCATGGCGCAAGTGCCGCAAAGCGTGCTATGCCGCGCGCTGTTGCAAGGCCTTGCCGCATAACAGGTGCCAAGGGGGAGTGGTCGGGGGGATATGGCGTCGGCGCGCTTTTACCGGTGGATGAGCTGGGGCATGACGCTGGCCTTGGCCGGTGGTGCCGGTCTGGCCGGCTGGTATGAGATGCGCAGCTCTGCCCTGCAGGCCGAAGTGCTGGCCCGTTATGCGTCCGATCTGACCTATCGCGTGGAGCCGGGCCCGAATCCGGACATTCGTTTCCCTGGAGACGGCCCCTATGACCAGCGGCTGGGTTACAGCGCCATTCCTGGATTCGTGGAACGGCTGGTGGCGGCCGCCTATCGCGTGGACCTGCAGGCACGGCCCAGCCCGGCCTTGCGCGACTATATTGATTTCGGCGGATTCGCCCCCTATCCGGAAAAGACGGCCGGCGGCCTGACGCTGCGCGATGACCGGGGCCTGGCCCTGTTCGATGCCCGTTACCCCCAGCGCACTTATGCCGGATTCGGCGAGGTGCCGCCCTTGGTGGCCAATACGCTGTTGTTCATCGAGAATCGGGAACTGCTGGACCCGACATTTCCCCACCGCAACCCGGCGGTGGAATGGGATCGTTTCGCCCTGGCCGTCGCCTCCATCCCGCTGAAGATGGTGGACCCGGATAATCCGCGCGCCGGCGGTTCCACCCTGGCGACCCAGATCGAGAAATATCGCCACTCGCCGGAGGGGCGCACCAGCAGCGGGGTGGAAAAGCTGCGGCAGATGATGTCGGCCTCGGTGCGCGCCTATCGATTCGGGCCGGATACCACGCGGGTACGGCACCAGATATTGGTGGATTATCTCAATTCCACGCCCCTGTCGGCCCGCCCCGGCCTGGGGGAAGTGAACGGGCTGGGTGACGGGCTGTGGGCCTGGTACGGCACCGATTTCAACCGCGCCAATGATCTGTTGCGTGCCCGCCCCCGCAATGAGCGGGAGCTGCAGACCCAGGCCATTGTCTATAAGCAGGTATTGAGCCTGCTGCTGGCCCAGCGTCGGCCTTCAGCCTATCTCAGCCCCAATGGACGCAAGGCGCTGAACGATCTGGCCAATGCCCACCTGACCCTGCTGGAACGGGCGGGCGTGGTGGATCCGGCCCTGGCCGATGCGTCGCGCTATTTCCCGCTGCGCTTCAAGGATGACCCGCCGGCCATCCCCGAACCTTCCTTTGTGGAGCAGAAGGCCACCAACGCCATCCGCGCCCGCCTGCTGGGCATGTTGGGGGTGCAGAGCCTGTACGCGTTGGACCGGCTGGACCTGACGGTGGATACCACCCTGGACCAGACCACCCAGATGCGGGTGACGGAAACGTTGCAGAAACTGGCCGATCCGGTGCAGGCCCGTGCCCTGGGGCTGGTGGGGGAACGGCTGCTGAATGATGCGGACCCGGCCCGCGTCGTCTATTCCGTCACCCTGTTCGAGCGCACGGCGGCGGCCAATCTGGTGCGGGTGCAGGTGGACACGCTGCCCCAGCCGCTGGACCTGAATGAAGGGGCCAAGCTGGATCTGGGGTCAACGGCCAAGCTGCGCACGCTGGTGACATATCTGGAAATCGTCGCCAAGCTGCACGCCCGCTATGCCAGCCGGCAGGATTATGAATTGTCGGCCGCAGCATTGGATGCGCCGGACCGGCTGACCCAATGGGTGTTGCACAGTATGGCCGAACAGCCGGGCATCAGCCTGTCGGCCCTACTGGATCAGGCGATGCAGCGGCAATATTCCGCCAACCCGGGCGAGCGATTCTTCACCGGCGGCGGCCTGCACAGTTTCGGCAATTTCGATGACAAGGATAATGGCCGGGTGATGAGCGTGGCGGAGGCCTTCCGCCATTCCGTCAATCTGGTGTTCATCCGGCTGATGCGCGATATCGTCAACCATTACATCGCCGAAGGCCCGGCCCGTAAGGATGATGTGCTGGACGATCCGCGCCATCCCGCCCGCAAAACCTATCTGGCCCAGTTCGCTGACCAGGAAGGTTCCAGCTTCCTGAACAAATTCTGGGCCGATTACAAGGGCATGACGCCCAATCAGGCGTTGGAACGGCTGACCCGGCGGGTGCGGCCGACGCCGGAACGGCTGACGGTGGTTTTCCGTTCCGCCCGCCCCAATGCCAGCATCGCGGACCTGACCGCCTTTCTGGAACGCCATGTGCCGGCGGGGGCCCCGCCGGCCGCCCAGGTGGCGGCCTTGTTTGAGAAATATGCGCCGGATAACTGGTCGCTGAACGACCGCGGCTATATGGCCGGCGTGCATCCGCTGGAACTGTGGCTGGTGGCCTATCTGCAGGACAGCCCCAAACCGCAGCGCGCCGAAATGCTGAAGGACAGCAGCAAGCCGCGCCAGGAAAGCTATCGCTGGCTGTTCTCCTCCCGCTCCAAACGGGCCCAGGATACCCGCATTGGCATTGTGCTGGAGGAAGAGGCGTTTGGCCGCATCCATACGGAATGGCAGAAGCTGGGCTATCCGTTCGGCAGCCTGCTGGCCAGCTACGCCACCTCCATCGGCAGTTCCGCCGACCGGCCGGGGGCGCTGGCGGAACTGATGGGCATCATCGTCAATGACGGCGTGCGGCTGCCCACCCTGCGCATCGACCGGCTGCATTTCGCGGAAGGCACGCCCTATGAGACGGCCTTCGTGCCGGGGCATCTGGGCGATCAGGCCGAACAGGTGATGGCCCCGGAAGTGGCCCGCACCGTGCGCCGCCACCTGATGGATATTGTGGAAAATGGCACGGCCCGCCGGGTGAAGGGCGCCTTTACCGCCGCCGACGGTAAGGAAATTTCCATCGGTGGCAAGACCGGCACGGGTGATCAGCGGCTGGAACGCTATGGGCCGGGCGGGGTGGTGCTGGAAAGCAAGGTGGTCAACCGCACGGCCACCTTTGTCTTCTATATCGGCGACCGTTTCTTCGGCGTCATCACCGCCCATGTGCATGGGCCAGTGGCGGCGGAATATCGCTTCACCTCCGCCCTGCCAGCGCAATTGCTGAAGATTTTAGCACCGGCCCTGTCGCCGCTGCTGACCGGGGATACACAGACGGCGGAGCGGGGACGGTAGGGCTGGGGCTATTTTGCGGAGAGCTGGGCGGCAGCGTCACGGGCTTGGTGAATAACCCGGATAATCACCACGTTCGCCGGCCGGATGACATAGTAAATGCCATAGCCGGCATGGAACAGGACGCGGAGACCGGGAATCAGGTTGTTTCTGCTGACCCCGATACGAGGACTTTTCCCCAACCGGAAAGCGGCATCTTTCAGACGGTCAAGAAAGCCGTCAGCCACCGGTTCCGATGCGGCCTCGGCGATGAAGATCCAGATGTCGGCAAGATCACCCGCTGCCCTGTCGGTCAGTTGTACGGGAAGCGACCGGATAATTTCCTGCCCAGTTGCACAATCTGATCAAGGTCGAAGTCACGCACTTTACCGGATTCAAGGTCCGCCATGCCCAGCGCCAGATCGGCCTTCAGGGCGGCTTGTGCATCCAGGCTGGCAGTTCGGCGAAGCTGCCAGTCCAGCAACGCCTCACGGATTACCTCATCTTCAGAGGCATAATCGCCCTGGGCGATGGCGTCATGCATCTGACTGGCCAGTTCAGGGGAAACGGTAATCGTCAGGCGCCGCGGCTGTCCCATAACATTCCTCCAGGGCCAAGCCTCATCTTGTGGTGCCAGAATAGACCGGGCACCGCCCCCTGTCTATTCCGCCGCCTGCCGCGATCCGGCCGCCATCCCTGGCACATCTTTGCGGAACGCGATGGTGACGGTGGCCAGATGGATGCCGAATTTGCTGATGGTCGCCTTGTTCAGCAGCATCCCGTCCGGCATCAGGAACATCCAGTCATCGAACCGCACCTTCGTGCGGCCCTCGCCCATCTTCAAATTGAAATCATAGACCATGTTATAGGCATTGCCGGACAGCACGCCCTTGGCCGTGCCGATGGCATCCTGGGTGCGGCCTTCCCACTGGTTGGGGCCTTGGCGCGTCAGCACCCAGACGCGCCGTTCCTTCTCCCCGTCGCTCCAGTCGAAACGCTCGTCCAGGGTCAGTTCCCTGCCGTTCCAGTCGCCCTTGATATCCACCACGAACTGCCGGCGCACATTGCCGAACCGGTCCTCCACAATGCCATAGGCGCGGGTCTGACCCTGGAAATAGTCTTCCAGCGCCAGGGCGGGGGTCTGTTTGGCGAATTGTTCGGGTTTCATCGTGTTGCAACCGGTCAGAACGGTGAGAAGGGCGAGGAGCGGCAGGAGGGTGCGGAGGAGCGATCGCATCATGGGCTTGGTGCCTCTATCCGGCGGCGCAGGGCGGCCTGCGCCGTCTGGTCCAGCGGCCAACGCCACAACAGGGCGATGGCCAGCAATTTCAACAGGATGGGCAACCCGGCATAGAGCAGGGTCAGCCCGGTCAACGCCTCGGCATCGTTGGGGCCGGCGGGTGTGAAGCCGAACAGCCCGGCGGCCCCCAGCCCCAGCGCGGCCAGCGCGGTGGCCAGCTTGGTGGCCAGCCCCCAAAGCGCGAAGAACAGGCCGGCGCGTGGCGTGCCATGGCTGGCCGCATCCAGATCCACCACATCGGCCTGCATGGCGGAGGGCAGCACCAGATCGGCGCCCAGTGTCAGCCCCGTCATCACACAGACCAGCAGGAATGCCAGAAAATCGCCCGATCCCAGCCAGAAGACCGGCAGAAACCAGGCGATGTTCCACAGCATGGCTGCCCGCCACACCCGGTCCTTGCCCCAGATTTTGCTCAACCCCAGCCACAGCGGCACCGCCAGCAGACCCGACGCGAAATAACAGAGCAACAGCAGCCCGGCCCGCTCCCCCTCGCCCAGCCGATGCTGCACGAAGAAGAGGAAAAGCTGGGCAGGAAGGCCGTTGGCCATCCCGTTAATGACGTAGGCCAGCAGCAGCCGGCGGAAAGGCCCATTGCCCAGAATCGCCCGCCAGCCGCCGGGGTTGGTGGTGGCCGCCTGTGCCGCCGTCCCCGCCAGGGGCCAGGGTGGGTCTGGCACCAGCAGCAGGGCGGCCAGGGTCAGTAAAGGCAGGCTGATCAGGATGAACAGGGCCAAGAGGCGCAGCGCCGCCCCCTCCTGCCCCGCCGCCCCGGCACCCAACGCAAACGGCAGCACCAGGGCCACCATGGTACCCAGCACGCCCGCCGCCTCCCGATAGCCATTGATGCGGGTGCGCTGGTGGTAATCGCCGGACAGTTCCGCCCCCCAGGCGGTCAGCGGCACCACCATCAGCGTCCAGCCGAGATAGAGCGCCATGCTCCAGCCCAGCAGATGCGGCCAGCCCACCCCGTCCCCCGGCACCAGCAGAAACCAGAGCGACAGGCAGGTCAGCGGCAGGCCGGCGGCGATCCAGGGTCGCCGCCGGCCAAACCGTCCGCCAAACCGGTCGGACAAGGCACCCACCAGCGGATCGGTCACGCCATCCCACAGCCGGGCGGCCAGCAGCACCAGGCTGATGGTGCCCAGCGACAGGCCCAATTGGGCATAATGGGCGGGCAGAAAGATGTAGGTGGGCAGCAGCAGCACCGCCAGCGGCAGGGCCGGCGCGCCATAGGCCAGCAGAACCAGCCGACGCAAAGGCGGGGATGCCATAGCGGTTTCCTTGCCAGCGAAAATGGTGGCCAAAAGGGCGGGTGACTGGAGATAGGGCGCGATCTGTCGCCGCCAATGCCCACCCGCGCCAAAAGGCGCTGGACTCGGGCGCTGCGGATTCGTAACAAGGCTGACTGAAATCTGGCCCCCGGTCGACCGGGGGTGCGTTCCGGTTGCTGGGAGTTCTGGCGCGATGCCGAAAATGGTGTTCATTGAGACCGATGGCACCCGCCGTGAGGTGGATGCCCCGCTGGGCCTGTCGATCCTGGAGATCGCCCGCCGTCACGATATCGACCTGGAAGGGGCCTGCGAGGGCTCCCTGGCCTGCTCCACCTGCCATGTGGTGGTGACGCCGGAATGGTACGATCTGCTGCCGGATGCGGAAGAGGATGAGGAGGATATGCTGGATCTGGCCTTCGGCCTGACCAAGACCTCCCGTCTGGGCTGCCAGATCCGCATGACCGAGGAACTGGACGGCCTGACCGTCAAGCTGCCCGGCGCGAAGTAATGGGAACGCCGCTGACCGCGCAGTCCCTGCCCGATCTGGCGACGCCAGACGGGTTGTTGGACCGTCTGCGTTCAGCGGCGCGCCCGGCTTGGGATCGCTATGTGGCACACGAATTCGTGCATCGCATGGGCGATGGTTCCTTACCGGAAGCCTGCTTCCGGCATTATCTGGTGCAGGATTATCTGTTCCTGATCCATTTCGCCCGCGCCTATGCGCTGGCTGCCTTCAAGGCCGATGATCTGGCCGACATGCGGGCGGCGGCCCGGTCCATGTCGGCCATCCTGGATCTGGAAATGGGCCTGCATGTGAAATATTGCGCCGGCTGGGGCCTGGATGAGGCCGCCATGCAGGCGACAGCAGAGGCGCAGGGCACGCTGGCCTATACCCGTTTCGTGCTGGAACGCGGGCTGGCCGGCGATCTGCTGGATTTGCATGTGGCGCTGGCGCCTTGCATTGTCGGTTATGCGGAGATTGCGGCCAACCTGCTGGCCGACCCGGCGACCAAGCTGGATGGTAACCCCTATGCCGACTGGATCGCCATGTATGCCGACCCAGAATATCGCGCCGTGGCGGCGGCCCAGGTGGCCCTGCTGGACCGGTTGAGCCTGAAGCGCGGTGGCGATGCCCGCTTTGCCGAGCTGACCCGCAGCTTTGATGCCGCCAGCCGGCTGGAAGCCGGGTTTTGGGATATGGGCCTGGGTCTGATGGGCTAGTAGGGGCAACATCCCCCTTCACCGCAGCAGCGGCAACAGCGCCACCCCACCGATCACCAGCCCCAGGAACCCCAGGCTGACATAAAGCGTCACCTTGCGGCCGGTGGACATGGGCGTTACGGCAGCGGCATCATCGGGCAGCTTGCGCGCCTTGAAATAGCCGATGACGCCCATCACCAACATGGCACCGATCACCGATCCCAGAATGGTGGTCACCATCGCCCCCAGGTCGCCGCCCTTGGCACCGCCCAGCCGGACCACGGCCACCACCATGCCGATGATGAAACCGATCAGCGCGTGTTTGATGATGGTCAGCGTACTGGTCTTCATATCCCACCCCCACTCGCGTTTTTGGATGGGATAAATTTACCTCTGCTATTTACCACCCTCTATCCACAATAAAGGGGGGAGCCCACCGCAGGATTGCTTACCCCCAAAGAAAAAGGGGTGATCCAATCGGACCACCCCTTCCCTATAATCAGCGATTTATCGCTGCTTACTCAGCGCTCAACCGTTCCGGGGCCGTCACCGGCACCGCCAGACGGTGCAGCATTTCCTTCGGCACCACCTGCCAGAACTGGCCGCGCACCAGTTCCCAATCGTTCAGCAACTGGGCGGCCCAGCGGCTGCCGGTTTCGTCCACATGCTCCTGGATCAGCGCCTTCAGCTGTTCCTCGTAATGCGGCACTTCCAGGCGCTGATAGATGACGCTTTCCGGGTTCACATAGAGCGGGAAGCGGTTCTCCTCGTCATAGACATAGGCCATGCCGCCCGTCATACCGGCACCGAAATTATCGCCCACCGGCCCCAAGATAACAGCCAAACCGCCCGTCATATACTCACAGCCGTTGGAGCCGCAGCCTTCCACCACCACGGTGGCACCGGAATTACGCACCGCGAACCGTTCCCCCGCCTGACCAGCGGCGAACAGCTTACCGGCGGTGGCACCGTAAAGAACGGTGTTGCCGATAATGGTGTTCTCGTTGGTCTTCAGCGGGCTGGCCGTCAGCGGGCGCACTACGATGGTACCGCCCGAAAGGCCCTTGCCAACATAGTCATTGGCATCGCCGAACACTTCCAGCTTCAGCCCCTGCACGGCAAAGGCACCCAAGCTCTGCCCGGCGGAACCGCGCAGCCGCACCGTGGCGTGGCCGGGCTGCAGGCCCTTCATGCCGAACTTGCGGGTGATCATGCCCGACAGCGCCGTGCCGATGGCGCGGTGCGTGTTCTGGGCGTGATACTGCATCTGGGTCTTTTCGCCATCTTCGAACAGGGCGCGGGCGTCCTTGATCATCTGGGCGTCCAGCGTGTCCGGCACCTCGTTACGGCCTTCCAGCGTGCAGTAACGGGCATATTCACCGGGGTCGGCCACGGACAGCAGCGGGTTCAGGTCCAGATCGTCCAGGTGGGCGGCACCACGGCTGACCTGATGCAGCAGATCCGACCGGCCCACCACTTCGCGCAGCTCGCGGAAGCCCAGGTTGGCCAGGATCTCGCGCACCTCTTCAGCGATGAAGCTGAACAGGTTGACCACTTTTTCCGGCGTGCCGGTGAACTTCTTGCGCAGGTCTTCGTCCTGCACGCAGACGCCGACCGGGCAGGTGTTGGAATGGCACTGGCGGACCATGATGCAGCCCATGGCGACCAGGGCCGCCGTACCGATGCCGAATTCCTCCGCCCCCAACATGGCGGCCATCACGATGTCGCGGCCGGTCTTCAGGCCGCCATCGGTGCGCAGCGTCACGCGGTGGCGCAGACGGTTCAGCGTCAGCACCTGCTGCACTTCCGACAGGCCCATTTCCCACGGCACGCCGGCATATTTCACGGACGTCTGCGGCGATGCACCCGTACCGCCATTATGGCCGGCAACCAGAATGATATCGGCACCGGCCTTGGCCACGCCGGCGGCGATGGTGCCGATGCCGGACCGCGACACCAGCTTCACGCAGACCTTGGCGATCGGGTTGACCTGCTTCAGGTCATAGATCAGCTGGGCCAGATCTTCGATGGAATAGATGTCATGGTGCGGCGGCGGGCTGATCAGCATCACGCCCGGCGTGGAATGGCGCAGCTTGGCGATCAGTTCCGTGACCTTGAAGCCGGGCAACTGCCCGCCCTCGCCGGGCTTAGCACCCTGGGCCACCTTGATTTCAATCTCGCGGCACTGGTTCAGATATTCCGCCGTCACACCGAAGCGGCCAGAGGCGACCTGCTTGATGGCGCTGTTCCAGTTATCGCCATTGGCATCCGGCTTGAAGCGCGCCGGGTCTTCCCCGCCCTCACCGCTGACCGAGCGGGCGCCGATGCGGTTCATCGCCACGTTCAGCGTGCCATGCGCTTCGGGCGACAGGGCCCCCAGCGACATGCCCGGCGTGATGAAACGCTTGCGCAAGGATGTGATGCTTTCCACCTCATCCACCGGCACGGACTTTTCCGCCGGCTTGAAATCCAGCAGGTCGCGCAGGTTGATGGGCGGGCGCTTGTGCAGCGCCTCGGAATATTTCTTGAAGGTGGAGAAGCTGTCCGTCGATACAGCGGTCTGCATCATATGGATCAGGCCGCCTTCCCAGGCGTGGCGGTCGCCACCCTTGCGGAAGCGGTAGAAACCGCCGACCGGCAGGGCCACCACGTCTTCGTCATAGGCCATCTTGTGCTGGCCCAGCACTTCTTCCTGGATACCCAGCAGGCCCAGGCCAGAGATGCGGGACGGCAGACCGGGGAAATATTCCGCCGCCAGCGAACGGGACAGGCCGATCGCCTCAAAATTCAGGCCACCACGGTAGCTGCTGATGATGGAGATGCCCATCTTGGACATCACCTTCAGCAGACCGTCATTGATCGCCTTCTTATAGCGCTTCAGGCATTCCTCCAGGCTCATCTGCCCGAACAGGCCACGGCGGTGGCGGTCGGCGATGGCTTCCTGGGCGATATAGGCATTGACCGTGGTGGCACCGACACCGATCAGCACCGCGAAATAATGCACGTCCAGGCATTCGCCCGACCGGACATTCAGGCTGGTGAAGGTGCGCAGCTGCTGGCGGATCAGGTGGGTATGCACCGCACCGGTGGCCAGGATCATCGGCATGGGCGCGCGGGTGCCGCTCATCGCCTCATCGGTCAGGATGACATGAGTGGCACCGCCCCGCACGGCATCTTCCGCCTCCTGGCGGATACGACGCAGGCCATCGCGCAGCGCGTTGGGGCCGGCGCTGGCATCGAAGGTGCAGTCGATCTCCGCCGCCGTCGCCCCCATATATTTGCGCATGGCGCGGAATTCCGCCGTGGTCAGCACGGGGCTTTCCAGCTGCAGCAGGCGGCACTGGCCGGCATCTTCGTCCAGAATGTTACCCAGATTGCCCAGCCGGGTCTTCAGCGACATGACGCGGGTTTCGCGCAGACTGTCGATGGGCGGGTTCGTCACCTGGGCGAAGTTCTGGCGGAAATAATGGTGCAGGCCGCGATACTTGTCCGACAGCACGGCGATGGGGCTGTCATCACCCATGGAGCCGACCGCCTCCTTGGCGTCATCCACCATCGGCTGCAGGATCAGTTCCAGATCCTCCATGGTGATGCCATAGGCCAGCTGGCGGCGGCGCAGCTCATCCTTGGACAGTTCCGCCGGTTCCACCGGGGCCTTCTTCACCAGATCGTCCAGCACGGTGATGTTGCCGATCCAGTTGCCATAGGGGCGCTGGGCGGCCAGATTGTCCTTGATCTCCCGATCATGGAACAGCCGGCCTTCCACAAGATCGACGGCAATCATCTGCCCCGGACCCAGGCGGCCCTTTTCCACCACGGCCTGTTCGTTGATCTTCACCATGCCGGCTTCGGAACCGCCGATGATCAGCCCATCGCCGGTGATGACATAGCGCAGCGGGCGCAGGCCGTTACGGTCCACCCCGCCGACAACCCAGCGGCCATCATAGATGGCGAGTGCGGCCGGGCCGTCCCACGGTTCCATCACGGAATTGGCGTAGGAATAAAGGTCGCGGTGGGCCTGCGGCATCACCTCCTTGTTCGACCAGGCTTCCGGCACCAGCATGGTCTTCACCATGGGTGCGGAACGGCCAGCCTTCACCATCAGCTCAAACACGGCATCCAGCGCGCCGCTATCCGAGGAGCCGACGGGGATGATGGGCTTCAGGTCTTCGACATTGGCGCCGAAAACCTCATGATCCATGCGGGTTTCGTGCGCCTTCATCCAGTTGACATTACCGCGCAGCGTGTTGATCTCGCCATTATGGGCGAGCGTGCGGAACGGCTGAGCCAACTGCCAGGTCGGGAAGGTGTTGGTGGAATAGCGCTGGTGGTAGACGGCGAAATTGCTCTCAAACCGCTCATCCAGCAGGTCGGGATAAAACGCCGTCAACTGTTCGGCCAGGAACATGCCCTTATAGATGATGGAGCGGGCGGACAGCGTACAGATATAGAAACCGCCAATCTGCTCCCCGGCCACCGCCTTTTCGATGCGGCGGCGGATGATATAGAGGTCGCGTTCGAACTGGTCTTCCGGCACCTGCTTGGGGTTGCCGACCATGATCTGTTCGATTTCGGGGCGGGTGGCATTGGCCTTTTCGCCGATGATCGAAATATCGATCGGCACCTGGCGCCAGCCATAGATCGTGTAACCCCAGTTGAGCACTTCCGTCTCAACAATGGCGCGGCAGCGCTCCTGCGCCGACAGGTCGGTGCGCGGCAGGAAAACCTGACCAACGGCGATCAGGCCCTTGGGCTCCGGGTGGCCGGTGCGCACGACATGTTCGCGGAAAAAGGCTTGCGGCAGCTGCACATGGATGCCGGCGCCGTCGCCGGTCTTGCCATCGGCATCCACCGCGCCGCGGTGCCACAGGGCGCGCAGCGCCTCCACAGCCTTTTCCACCACCTCGCGCCGGGGCTTGCCATCAATGGCTGCCACAAAGCCGACGCCGCAGGCATCATGCTGTTCGGTATCAACGAAGGCAGTATTGTCCAGCAGGGCCTTGTTGGCGGTGTATTCAGCCGCGAAGATCTCACCGGCGTGGAGGTTGGCGTCGGTCATGTCATGGCCCTCGGTGTTCGAAAACGAATGAAATTCGCGTATCGGGTCGGTTATTCGGCAGCGACGTCGGGATAGTCGCGTTTCAGATCATCAGGGTGGGTGCGGTACCAGAGGCTGTCGGCACTGAAATCAATCTCCACCGGCCAGCCCAGATAATAGCCGTCTTCGGCCACATAGAGCTTACCGGTGAAGAAGGCGACATCGGCCAAAGGGGTGAATACCTTGCCCTTGGCGATGGTCGGCTTGAAATCGACAATGCTGGTCGGACCGTGTTGCCATTCAATGGTAACGGTAAAGTCCGGGTTGGCGGTTGCCTTGGCGATGTAATACATGGGGTCAGCCTCCGATCCTGGGTGGCGTTTCGCCATCCTGCACCATATTCCAGGCCCTATACAGGGCCGGCAGATGGCGGCGCGCCCAATCCCGGATCGCCCGGATTTCAGCCGGCCTCAGCTGCCCCTTGATTTCCACCAGCGTCAGTTCCGCCAGATCGAACTTTGCCTCCACACCCTTGCCGCGCACATGGAAATGGGGTGGCGCATGGTCTTCAAAAAAGAAGACGATCGCATATCCCAAGATCCAGGCGACGGTCGGCATCCTTACTCCGCCGCCACAGCCACTGGCTGGGCGGCCTTGGCCTGGATGAATTTGTGGATGCCCTCGGCGGCGTCGCGGCCATCCTTGATGCCCCACACCACCAGAGAGGCACCGCGCACGATGTCGCCGGCGGCGAACACGCCATCCAGGTTGGTCATCATGGTGCCGTACTTCACCTGCACGGTGCCCCAGCGGCTGACCTTCAGTTCCGGCGCGCCAAACAGGGTGGGGATTTCCTCCGGGTCGAAGCCAAGGGCCTTCACCACCAGATCGGCGTCAATCGTATAGCCGGAGCCTTCAATGGGCAGCGGGGTCTGGCGGCCGGTGGCATCGGCCACGCCCATATGCATCTTGAAGACCTTGACGCCGGTGACATGCGCATCGCCGGTGAACCCGTCCGGTGCGGTCTGCCAGACGAATTCCACGCCTTCTTCCTCCGCATTGGCGGTTTCGCGCTGCGAGCCCGGCATGTTCTTGCGGTCGCGGCGATAGAGGCACTTCACCGACTTGGCACCCTGGCGGATGGCGGTGCGCACGCAATCCATCGCCGTGTCGCCACCGCCGATCACCACCACATTCTTGCCCTTGGCGTTCAGCTTGCCGGTCTCAAAATCCAGCACCGTGTCGCCCAGGCTCTTGCGGTTGCTGGCGGTCAGGTAATCCAGTGCGGCAACAATGCCGTCCAGCCCGGAGCCCGGCCCGCCCAGATCGCGGGCCTTATACACGCCGGTGGCGATCAGCACGGCGTCGTGCTGGGAACGCAGGGTGCGCAGGTCGATATTGCGGCCAACCTCAACGCCCAGATGGAACTCAACGCCCGATTCCTCCAGCTGCTTCCAGCGGCGAATGACGACTTCCTTATCCAGCTTGAAGCCGGGGATGCCATAGATCAGCAGGCCGCCCACGCGGTCATAGCGATCATAGACATGAACCTTATAGCCCTTCTGGCGCAGCTGGGCGGCGGCGGCCAGACCGGCGGGGCCGGCACCGATGATGCCGACGGACTGGTCACGCTCCACGCGCGGCACGATCGGCTTCACCCAGCCGCGTTCCCACGCCGTATCGGTGATGTATTTTTCCACCGCACCGATGGTGACCGTGCCGTGGGTCGACTGCTCAATCGTGCAGTTGCCCTCGCACAGACGGTCCTGCGGGCAGATGCGGCCGCAGATTTCCGGGAAATTATTGGTGGCCTGGGACAGTTCATACGCTTCCTCCAGCCGGCCTTCGCGCGTCAGCTTCAGCCAGTCGGGGATATTGTTGCTGACCGGGCAATGCACCTGACAGAAGGGCACACCACACTGGGAGCAGCGGCCCGCCTGTTCGGACGCACCCTGATCGCTGAAGCGGGCATAGATCTCATCAAAATCCTGGCGACGCAGCGCCGGTTCCCGTTTATCGGGCATCCGCTGTTCGGTATGGACAAACCCGAGCATATTCTGCTGCGCCATGGAACCAATCCTCATTCCCACCTGAAACCCAGCCGGCGGACGGGTAATTCCCTTATCCTCCAGCGGCGGAGAACGATCATATAAAGTGCCGAAAGACGCCGTTCCAGCAGTTTTTCAGCGATAGGTCAGCATTGCTGCCCATTTTTCAGCGCATAAGTCCTGTGCTTTCGGCGCAACCTCAGTTAAGAACCATTCTCAATCGTCAAAATAGGTCCGTTCCGGACCTTTCCATGTCAGAACCATTGCAAAAGCGCGATTCCGGGTGACGCGCCCAACCGGGCGCCCATGTCGCAGTCGCCAGGGCGGGGAGCGGCTGCTATACAGGCGCCGCCGATCCCCCCGATTGTCCCCAAGGGAACTGCCATTTTGATTGCTGAAACCACCCCCTTTTTCGATGCCATCCTGCTGGGTCTGCTGGAAGGGTTGACGGAGTTCATCCCCGTCTCCTCCACCGGCCATCTGATCATGCTCAGCGAGGTGCTGGGCTTCAAAGGTCAGGCCGAAGATCTGTTCAAGGTGGTGATCCAGCTGGGCGCCATCCTGGCCATCCTGCTGGTTTATTTCCACAAGCTGTGGGGCGTGCTGACCGGCCTGTTCCGGGGTGACAAGGCGGCGGTGGGCTTCACCGCCGCGATCCTGTTGGCCTTCCTGCCCGCCGCCGGCATCGGCGTGGTGGCGCATTCCTATATCAAGAGTGTGCTGTTCAACCCGACCGTGGTGTCCATCGCCCTGATCGTCGGGGGCATCATCATTCTGGTGGCGGAAAAGTTGGTGAAAAGTCCGCGTTATTTCGAGGTCGAAAATTTCCCGGCCCGGCTGTCGCTGTCCATCGGCTTCATCCAGTGTCTGGCGATGATCCCCGGCGTTTCCCGATCTGGTGCCACCATCATCGGGTCGCTGTTGATGGGGGTGGAGCGCAAGGCGGCAGCCGAGTTCAGCTTCTTCGTCGCCATTCCCACCATGCTGGGCGCGGCTGTCTATGACCTCTACAAGAATCGTGACGTATTGGCCGTCGATTCGGTCAGCCTGATCGCCGTGGGTTTCGGTGTGGCCTTCCTGTCGGCCCTGGTGGTGGTGCGCTGGCTGGTGGATTTCGTCAGCCGGCATGGCTTCACGCCGTTCGCCTGGTACCGCATCGCCATCGGCACCATCATGCTGTCCTATCTCACCTTCTTTGCCGCCTGATTATTCAATGACCGACCAGCCGAAGCCGCGCCCCACCCTGCGTCTGAAACCGCCAGCCCCAACGCCGCCCACCCAGCCGGCGCGGCGCAAGCCGTTCCGTGTGGCCGGCTGGCCGGCGGTGGCAGCCCTGTTCGCCCAAGACCCCGACCGGGTGGAGCGGCTTTATTTTGATGAGCGGTTCCGCGCCGATACCGGCCCCTTCTGTGCCCGGCTGGCCGAACAGCGCAAACCCTATCGGATGGTGCCGGCGGCGGAACTGGAGAAGATTGCCGGGTCGGCCATGCATGGCGGCATCGTGGCCGAAGCGCAGCCGCGCCCCGTGCTGGCCTATGATCCGGCGATGGCCGGCCAGTGGCGGGCGGAAGGGCGCCGACTGTTGATTCTGGATGGCGTTTCCAACCCCCATAATCTGGGCGCCATCATCCGCACCGCCGCCTTTTTCGGCATCGACCGGGTGCTGATCTCCGACCATAAGGGGCAGGCCCTGCCGTCGGAGGCAGCCTATCGTGTGGCCGAAGGCGGGTTCGAATATGTCGACCTCTATCAGACCCACGGCTTTGCGGCGGCCCTGGGGGCCTTGCGCCCGCATTACCGCACCGTGGGCACCGCACTGGGCGATTTCCCCGGCCTGGACGCCCTGGCCCCAAGCGCCGACGGGCGGCCCACCGCCTTTGTCATGGGGAATGAAGAACATGGAATGCCGCCGGAAAGCCAGGCCGCCTGCGAAGCGCTGGTGACAATCCGGGGCAGCGGCTGGGTGCAGTCGCTGAACGTGTCGGCCACCACGGCGATCCTGGCCTTCCTGCTGGCGCGGTAAAGAATAAGGGGCGCGCCCCCCTTATTCCACCATCCGTACCATGGGCAACCCCACGCCCGCCGCCACCCGTTCGCGCAGCACATCGCGGCGGAACCGGTGCAGCTCCGCCGGGCGGCCACCGGTATTGGCCTCATGCGTGCCGGTGGCTTCCACCAGCCCACCGGCCAGAACCAGCCGGCGAAAATTCTGCTTGTGCAACTGCACGCCGGACAAGGCCTCTACCGTGCGCTGCAGGCGGAACAGGGTGAACTGGGCCGGCAACAGGTCAAACACCACCGGTCGGTATTTCAGCTTGCCGCGCAGCCGCCCCAGCCCGACGGCCAGGATGCGGCGATTATCATGCGCCATGGGCGTGCCCAGTTGCGCTGCCAGATCGGGTTCATCCAGATGCGCCTGATCCAGCGCCAGCCCTAAGCGCTGACGGATGGCCCGGTCACGCCGGGCCTCGGCCACCAGCCCTGCGCTGTAGAGCAGCTCATAGCGTTCCAGCACCCGTTCGGTATCCCACAGTTCTTCTTCGGCGAAGGTGGTGGAGACACGTTCGACCCGGGCGGCGGCGGCGGCAGCATCGGGGGCGGCGGCAATCCAGCGTTCCAGCGCCGGCAGGATAACCCTGGTCAGGATCTCCGGCCTTCCATCGCGCCAATCCTCCCACGGGAAATAATCGTACCAGTCGTGCCATTCCGCCGCCCCGCTGCCCGACAGCGGGGCTTCGCGCACCAGGGCCATATAGCCGACGGACACCACGCGCGCCCCGCCCTCCAGCTCTCGCGGGTCGCGGTAGCGGTCACCGAACGTATAAAGCTGTTCCACATAGCGCAGCGGCAGGCCCGTCTGTTCCTGCACCCAGCGGCGCAGACCCTGTTCCAGCGTGCGGTCGCGCTCCGGTGCAAAGGGGCCGAAGGGCAGCAGGTCCAGCCCCTCCGTCGCGTCGCGCTGTTCCGGCGTGGCCAGATCATGCGTCATGCGCCGCACCACCAGCACGCGCGGCACCTCATCCGTCACCGCAACGATGACGGCGGTCAGACCCAGCACACTCGAGTCGGCCACGGGCAAGGGGTGCTTCCTCCCAGCTGCGAAAATGGGGCGATGGCGGCGCATTCGAAAAGAAAGCCGTTGCCGCTTGTAAAGCAATGGAATGCCGTATGCCAGCCCGCCAAGAGCACAAGCCTTTCGGATCATGGGATTGTAACCGTCTGCACCTTCCTGCCTGTCACGAAAATGGGGCAAGGTATGGTCCGCAAACCGTGCCGGGCCGGACTGAATCCGGCCAGAGAGCCGGTGACATCGGGAGAGAAGTCATGGCGTACAAGCTCGAACAGCGGAAGTCCGAGCTGGTGGAACAGGTGGTCGCCAAATTGCGCGCCCGTCTGCCCAAGGAGAAGGCCGCACTGGCCGAAACCTTCGTGCGGCAGTTCTACCGCAATGTCTCAGCCGAGGATATGCTGCGGTCCAGTGCCGATGAACTCTATGGTGCAGCGCTCGCCATCTGGCAGTTCGGCTGCACCCGCCATCCGGGTGAAACGCTGGTGCGGGTGATGAATCCGCGCGTGGATGCCGATGGCTGGCACGCCCACCACACGGTGGTGGAAATCGTCAATGACGACATGCCTTTCCTGGTGGACAGCGTTTCCGCCGAACTGAACCGCCATGGCCTGACCGTGCATCTGGTGGTGCATCCGGTGCTGCGCCTGACGCGCGGGGCCGATGGCAAGATCGCCACCCTGTTTGAGCCCGATGCTGCCCCCGCCGATGCCATCGCCGAATCGGTGATGCATATTGAGGTGGACCAGATCGCCGGTGCGGCGGAACTGGAAGCGCTGCGCAGCGGCATCCTGAAGGTGCTGGGCGATGTGCGCGCCGCCGTGGTCGATTTCACCACCATGCGCGAACGGCTGGCCGAAACCCTGCTGGACAGCAGCACCGGCCGCCCGCCCCTGCCGGCGGCGGAAATCGACGAAGGCCTCTCCTTCCTGCGCTGGATGGATGAGGAACATTTCATCTTCCTGGGCGTGCGCGAATATCGCTTCGGCCAGGATAATGGCGAGGCAACGCTGGAGATTCAGCGGGGCCAGGGGCTGGGCGTGCTGCGCGACGATGATGTCAGCGTCTTTGACGGGCTGCGCCATTTCTCCACCCTGCCGCCGGAAGTGCGCAGCTTCGTGCGCCAGCAGCGCTTCCTGATGGTCACCAAGGCCAATAAGGACAGCACCGTGCATCGCCGCGCGCCGCTGGATGCGGTGATGGTGAAGCTGTTCAATGAACAGGGGGAGGAGATTGGCGAACGGCTGTTCGCCGGCCTGTTCACCAGCACCGCCTATAACCGCTCGGCCCGCGATATCCCCTATCTGCGGCAGAAGGTGAACCGGCTGATGGACCGCACCGGGTTTGACCCGCGCGGCCATGATGGCAAGGCCCTGCTGCATATTCTGGAAACCTTCCCGCGTGACGAGCTGTTCCAGATCAGCGACGACGAACTGCATGACATCGCCCTGGGCGTGCTGCAATTGCAGGACCGCCAGCGCGTGGCCCTGTTCGTGCGTAAAGACCCGTTCAACCGTTTCGTTTCCGCACTGATCTATGTTCCGCGTGATCGTTACGATACCGATCTGCGCCGCCGCTTGCAGGGCCTGATCGAGAAGGCCTATGGCGGCACCACTTCTCAGGCGCATGTCACCCTGTCGGAAAGCGTGCTGGCCCGTGTCCATCTGATCATCCAGACCAATGGCGCGCCGCCGGATGTGGATGTGGTGGAGCTGGAAACCCAGTTGATCGAGGCCGCCCGCGGCTGGCGCGACCGGCTGTCCCAGGCTTTGGTGGAAGAGAAGGGCGAAGCCGCCGGGCTGGCGCTGGCCCGCAAATATCTCCAGGCCCTGCCCGCCTCCTATCAGGAAGCCTATGGCCCGGATGAGGCGGTGGTGGATATTGCCCGCATCGAACAGGCGCTGGCCACCGGCCGTCTGGCGCTGAACCTGCACCGCCCGGTGGAGGCGGAAAGCCATCAGCTTTACTTCAAGGTCTATCAGTCCGGCTCCCCGGTGGAACTGTCCAAGGTTCTGCCGATGCTGGAACATCTGGGCCTGCGCATCCTGGCCGAAGGCGGCCCCTATGAGGTGGAGGTGCCAGACCAGCCGGCCAATATCTTCATCCAGGATTTCGACATGCTGACCACCGACGGAAGGGCGGTGGAGCTGGAAAAGATCAAGGCCGCCTTCGAGGATGCGTTTCTGCGCGTCTGGACCGGTGAGGCGCAGAGCGACGGGCTGAACCGGCTGGTGCTGGCCGGCGGCCTGTCCTGGCGGGAGGTGGTGGTTTTCCGCGCCTATGCCAAGTACCTGAAACAGGCCAAGTTCGACCTGACCCAGGAATATATCGAGAATACGCTGGCGGCCCATGCCGCCATCGCCCGCCGGCTGATCGATCTGTTCCGCGTCAGCCATGATCCGGCCTTCCTGGCGCAGTTCGGCCGCGATGCGGTGGATGTGAAGCGCAAGGGCCTGATCCTGGAAATCGACCATGCGCTGGATGGTGTCTCCAACCTGGATGAGGACCGCATCCTGCGCCGGATGCTGAACCTGATCCGGTCCACCCTTCGCACCAATTATTTCCAGAAGGGGGCGGATGGCGCCCCCAAGCCCTATGTCAGCTTCAAGCTGGACAGCACCGCCATTGACGAACTGCCCCTGCCCCGCCCCTGGCGGGAAATCTGGGTGTACAGCCCGCGGGTAGAGGCCATCCATCTGCGCGGCGGCAAGGTGGCGCGCGGCGGCATCCGCTGGTCCGACCGCAAGGAGGATTTCCGCACCGAGATTCTGGGCCTGATCAAGGCGCAGATCGTCAAGAATGCGGTGATCGTGCCGGTGGGCAGCAAGGGCGGCTTTGTGGTGAAGAACCCGCCGCCGCCCACGGCGGGGCGTGAGGCGCTGATGGCCGAAGTGGTCGAATGCTACAAGACCATGATGCGCGGCCTGCTGGACATCACCGACAACCTGAAGAAGGGGGAGGTGATCCCGCCCATCGATGTGGTGCGGCTGGACAGTGACGATCCCTATCTGGTGGTGGCCGCCGACAAGGGCACAGCCACCTTCTCCGACATCGCCAATGGCGTGTCGCGCGATTACGGTTTCTGGCTGGATGATGCCTTCGCGTCGGGCGGCTCCGCCGGGTACGATCATAAGGGCATGGGCATCACCGCGCGCGGCGCGTGGGAGGCGGTGAAGCGCCATTTCCGCGAACGGGGCAAGGATATCCAGCAGGAGGATTTCAGCGTGGTCGGCGTGGGCGACATGTCGGGCGACGTGTTCGGCAATGGTATGTTGCTGTCGCGCCATATCCGCCTGATCGCCGCCTTCGACCATCGCCATATCTTCATCGATCCCAACCCGGATGCGGCGACCAGCTGGGCAGAGCGTAAGCGCCTGTTCGATCTCGGCCGTTCCTCCTGGGCGGATTATGATGCATCGCTGCTGTCGCCCGGTGGCGGCATTTTCGACCGGTCGGCGAAATTCATCCAGCTGAGCCCGGAAATCCGTCAGGCGCTGGATATCCCCAATGAACGGCTGACACCGGCCGCCCTGATGCAGGCCATCCTGAAGGCACGGGTGGAATTGCTGTGGCTGGGCGGCATCGGCACCTATGTGAAGTCGCACGCGGAAAGCAATGCCGATGCCGGCGACAAGGCCAATGATGCCATCCGCATCAATGGCCGTGACCTGCGGGTGAAGGTGGTGGGCGAAGGCGCCAATCTGGGCTTCACCCAGCGCGGCCGGGTGGAGGCGGCGCAAGCCGGCATCGCCATCAACACCGACGCCATCGACAATTCCGCCGGGGTGGACACCTCTGACCATGAGGTGAATATCAAGATCCTGCTGCGGGATGTGATGGACAAGGGCGGCATGACCCGCGAACAGCGCGACAAGCTGCTGGCGGAAATGACCGATGAGGTAGCCGCCCTGGTGCTGACCGACAATTACAAGCAGACCCAGGCCCTGACCATCGCCCAGGCCAACGCGGCGGACACGCTGGAGGACCAGACCCGGTTCGCCCGCAGCATGGAAAAGGCGGGCAAACTGTCCCGCGCCATTGAGTTCCTGCCCGATGATGAGGAGGTGGCCGCCCGCGTCGCCAACCGCCAGGGGCTGACGCGGCCGGAACTGGCCGTGCTGCTGGCCTATGCCAAGATCGACCTGTACGACCAGTTGCTGGCCAGCGGCCTGCCGGATGATACGGCCGTGCTGGGCGATCTGGTGCGCTATTTCCCCAAGGCCCTTCAGGACCGTTTCCCAGACGCGGTGGCCGGGCACCAGTTGCGGCGGGAGATTATCTGCACCGCCGTCACCAACGGCATGGTCAACCGCGTCGGCCCCACCTTCACCTGGGAAATGGTGGAACAGACCGGGCGCGGGGCCGATGATGTGGCCCGCGCCTATCTGGTGGTACGCGATGCCTTTGGCCTGCGCGCCCTGTGGGATGCGGTGGAGGCGTTGGACGCCAAGGCCCCGGCACGGGCGCAGACTGAAATGATGCTCTATACCGGACATCTGATGCGGCGGGCCGTGCCCTGGGTGCTGGCCCATGGCGCCTATCCGCTGGATATCCAGGCGGAGATTGCCCGGCTGGCCCCGGTGGTGGCGGAACTGGCCGGCGATCTGGCCGGCCTGCTCTCCCCGGCGGCGCTGAAATGGGTGGCCGAACATGCGGGGCGCTGGTCGGAACAGCAGGTGCCGGGCGATCTGGCTTCCCATATCGCCCAGTTGCCCGCCCTGGCGGCGGCGACCGACATCGCCGCCGTGACGGTGGAAACCGGCAAGCCGGCGCCGGATGTGGCCGCCCTTTACTTCCAGCTGGGCGACCGGCTGGGGCTGGATACGCTGCGCGCCCGCACCTTGGATGTGAAGGCCGACAATCACTGGCAGCGTCAGGCCGTGGCCGCCATCCTGGATGATCTGTTCAGCCTGCAGGCACGGCTGACGGCACGCGTGCTGGCCCAGCCGGGCAGCAACCCGCTGGAAGTCTGGATCGCCCAGCGCCAGGGCCCGCTGGACCGGATCAACAGCCTGCTGACCGAGTTGCGCGCCGCCTCCAGCGTGGATATCGCCATGCTGGCCGTCGCCAGCCGGCAATTGAGGGGGCTGCTGGCGGGGTAAGGAAGTGTGTACGGGGGGCCGGCAGCAATGCTGGCCCCACCGTCACCCGCTTTCAGTCATTCCTGCAAATTCGCTCGCGCGCGAGCGGACGCCTTCGACAATCTTCCAGCGTCACCACACGTTCCAAAGGCCCAGCACGTCACCGGTCGCCGCCAGAAGGATGACCGCAGCCCAACCGGCGCACGCCCCTTTGAAAAAGGAAATACCGATCCGTGAAATACTGACGCGTGCTTTTGGTTGGCAGGCCTCACCCATTGCTCTGGACTCCCCTCTCCGGCAAAAGTCGAAGATCATCCTATAATGGCTGATTTTTCCCGTAAATCGAGAAACCAAACCAACCTTATCCCACTACAGCCCCGCCACCTGCAAGGCCATCGCCTGCCGCGCGGCAAGGGTGTCGGTGCTGAACCCCTCGACCAGTTCCTGGAAATGCTGGAACCAGTTCAGTTCCGCCCGCAGATGCAGGAAGACCGAGCCGAGGCCAATGGCCGCCCGGTCCATGAAGACGAATTCGCGCGGGATTTCCACACCACCCACCCGGCGCAATTCCTCATGCACCTTGGCGGCAGTGGCCTGACCATAGCGGCCATTATTGGTTTCCTCCAGCGCCCGCACCCGATCTTCCAGCAGTGGGGCATAGATGAAGCCGGCCCAGATATTCAGCACCTCCACCAGTTCCCGCGTCAGGTTGCGGAAGCCCCAGCTTTCATAGGCCGCCGCCGCGCGGTCAGTATCCTGCGTGCGCAGCGCCTCATAAAGCTCAATCACACCCGCCACGAATGTGGGCGGGAAGATGCGCACACAGCCGAAATCCAGCAGGTTGATCGTATGATCCGCCCGCACCGTGTAATTGCCCAGATGCGGATCACCATGGATGATGCCATAGCGGTAAAAGGGCACGTACCAGGCCCGGAACATGTGCAAGGCCAACTGGTTGCGCAGTTCCAGCGGCGCATCCTTGAACTGGGTGATCTTCACGCCCTCCACCCATTCCATGGTCAGCAGCCGGCCGCTGCTAAGCTCGGGGTGCAGGGCCGGCACATGCACGCCCGGCACATCGGCCAGCATGTGGCGGTAAAGCGTCAGGTGCCGCGCCTCGCGGGCGTAATCCAGTTCCTCCTTCAGCCGTTCCGCCAATTCATCTTGAATCTGGTCGGTGCGCACCGCCTTGTCATAGCGGGCATAGACGGCGAACAGCAGTTTCAATTGCTGTAAATCCGCCGCCACGGCGGACTGCATGTCGGGATATTGCAGCTTGCAGGCCAGCGCCGCACCATCCAGGGCGGTGGCGCGATGCACCTGGCCGAGTGAGGCAGCGGATGCCGCCTCCTTCTCAAACCCGGTGAAGCGCTGTTGCCAGTCCGGTCCCAGTTCAGCCTGCATCCGCCGCTTCACGAAGGGCCAGCCCATGGACGGGGCATCAGACTGAAGCTGTGCCAGTTCCTGCACATATTCCGCTGGCAAGGCATCAGGAATGGTGGACAGGATTTGCGCCACCTTCATCAGCGGCCCTTTCAAGCCTCCCAGGGCTGCCCGCAATTCCGCCGCGTGCGCCTCCCGCTCCAGCTTGATACCCAGGAACCGCTCGCCGGCCAGCTTGGCGGCAAGGCCCCCCATGGTGGTGCCAACCCGGGCATATCGCGCCAGACGGCCCTGCAGAGAACTTTCTTCATCGCGCATGATGGGGATGAGATGGGATTGACAGCGCCCAAGGCAAGGCATCATCCTGCAACAAACAATGATCTATAGATAGATCAATAGATGTGGAGGCGGGATATGGTACCGGTCAGGCGCGCCTATGTGGATGGTCCCCACGGGCAAATGCATCTGCGGCTGGCCCGTCCCGCGGAAGGAGCTGACAAGTCAAAGCCCCCTCTGCTCTGCATCCATATGAGCCCGATGAGCGGGCGGGTCTTCGAGAACCTGCTGGCCCGCATGGGCAGCGACAGGCTGACTATCGCCTTTGATACGCCGGGTTTCGGCCTGTCGGACGCGCCGGCGGAACCGCCCGCCATCGGGGATTATGCCGCCGCCCTGCTGGCTGGGCTGACAGCCCTGGGCATAACGGGGCCGGTTGACCTGCTGGGCTATCACACCGGGTCGATGATCGCGGTGGAGATCGCCAATCAGGCGCCCGACCGGGTGCGCCGGCTGGTCACCGTCGCCGCCCCCATCATCACCGATGAAGAACGCGCCCAGTTCCGCGCCTTCTATCACGAACGGCCGGCCCAGGCGGATGGCAGCCATATTCTGGATCGCTGGCAGGGCTTCTATTACCACCATAACCGCCCTGGCGTGGATGTGGAGGAAATCTCCGAACGCTTCCCCGATGCGCTGCTGGGTGGGCGCAAGGCGGCCTGGGGGCATCAGGCCGCCTTTGCCTATGATATGGCCGGCCGTTTACCGGGGGTGAAACAGCCGCTGCTGGTGCTGGTCACCGGGGATGACCTGGATGTGCAGAGCCGGCGGGCGGCGGGCATCGCCCCACAGAGCCGGTTGCTGGAGGTACCCGGCTGGGGCCATGGCTTCCTGGACCTTTATGCCGATGATGCCGCCAGCCTGCTGCGCGCCTATCTGGATGCCGGGGATGACGCCCCGCTGGCGGGCCTCACCGCCCCGGCATCGGCCCTGGGGCCGCGTTACCCGGAGAAGGTGGGGGCTTTCCGGCCGCGCAGCGCTGAGGCTTAAGGCTTCTCGATCGCCTCTCGCATGTGGCGGACGACATCGCGACGTTGTGACCAGATCGTTCGATCCTCCTGCGCGGCATACAGCCCGCGCAGCATCGTCTTGTCCCATTCCGTCATCACGGTTGGCATCACAGCAGGATCACCGCTGAACAGGTTGAGAATGGTCGGTATGCCTGCTGCGACATCCCCATCGAACTGGCCCAGCGCCAGCATGGCCATATGGTCGGCGACCGCCTCCACCCCGCGCCCCTGAACCTGGCGGGGATCGAGAATCATCAGCACACGCAGCATCTCCGACCGTACCGGGATGACGATGCGGGACGCGAAGACGGAGCTGAAAACCGGCGTCACACGGCCCCCCTCCCCCGCCATCTCTGGCGATAATCCCACGGAACTGGTGGTCACCGTGCGGTACCAGACACGGATAGCCCCCCCGGCATCGCGGGGTTTCGCCAGAATCCGCCGAAACTCCCCCGTCAGGTCGGGGCGATAGATAGTGGGGTACCGCTGGATCAAGCCCTCAATCAAACCATCCGGGTCATCGGTAGCGAAGATGGCAATATTGGGCTTGCAGCCCGGACGGGGGGGTGGCAGTTCCGCCGGGCCCGTGGCAGCCGCTTGCAGCCTGTGCTGAACCAGGGCCGCCTGTGCCGGCGGCAGGCCCAGAACGACCGTGCAAACCGGGCGGTACCAGCGGGCCAGCTGCTTGGCCCCCTTTGTCGGCAGGGCTTCGCGGACAAAATCGTCAATCTGGGCGGGTGAGGGATGCCAGGCCTGCACGACCACCTCATCCTCCATCTCCAACCCGGCGGGCGGAGCCGGCTCCGCCGCCAAGGACAAGGATGCGCGCAGAGCCGTCAGCAATAAAATGCCGCCGCACATCAGAGAGAAGCGCATGACCGAGCCCCCGGATCAAAAGGAGAATATCAGGACAGTTTAATATTTTAAAACAATACACCCGATTTGGCCGCGGTACGAGACAGTTTTGCAACCGTTTTGTGCCCCATCCGGTGGCGCCGTCTGGTGGACAGCGGTCGCCGATCCCCCTGCCCGCATCCGCCAAAGCCCGCATTGTCCATGGTGAAGGGCTGGTGCCTCAGCCTTTCCGATAATGACAAGCAGGACAGGGGTGCAGGATGTTCCATGAAGCGATCATGCGGTCACTGACGCGGCGGTCCATTTTCGGCGGCATGGCCGGCATGGGGGCCATGGCAGCGGCCCCCGGTTTTGCCGCCACGCCCCAGCCGGCCAAGGGGAATATCCGCCCGCTGGATATTACCGACCCGCGGGAGAACCTGTACGGGTTCGGCAAGATGTGGGGCACGCTGGGGCCGAAATCGGTGCTGTCGGGCTATCAGGGTGTGCAATATGCCATCGTTGGCGACAAACGCGCCGTGCCCCTGTTCGGCTATTGCGGCTTCGGCAATAACCGCAACATCATGCAGCCCGATGGCTCGCTGAAGGTGCTGGGCAAGGAATGCGGTTTCTTCACCGATCTGGCGACGGGGGAGATCATCGACCATTGGGACAATCCCTGGACCGGGGAGCGGGTGGAGGTGTTCCCCTTCGTCAATGACCGCTGGCGCGGCTCGCTGAGCCTGGAACAGAAGGTCTTCAAGGTCGGCGACAGCGAAACCGTTAATAATGACCATAGCACCCAGGGGGGCAGCAAGTCCCAGAAGGGCAAACCCTTCCTGCTGCCTTGGCAGCGTATCGGCGACCAGTATCTGCTGAGCTGGGATTACGCGCATGAATATACCAACCCGGTGACGCCGGAGGGCTGGCCCAAGGCTTCCACCGGGCGGCGCGTCAACCCATCCGAACATTTCACCCTGTTCACACCGACGGGGGAGATTGACGACCGCTCCCTGGAAAGCGCCCGCTTCCATGCCGGTTTCATGCGCCAGGCCCCCTGGTGGCCCTGGATGCGCATGGGCCAGAGCGGGGTGCAGGGCGTGCTGATGGGCCGGATGCACAGCTACAAGATCACCGGCACGGTGGAGGATATTCCGAAGGCCGTGCTGAAGCGTGTGGAACGCGCCCACCCCCACCTGCTGGAACAGCCGACCGACGGCCCCGACGAAGGCGTGCGCGGCACCCTGGAAGCCTATGCGGAGGATGTGCCGCCGGAAGTACCAGGCTATGTCTCCCCGCTGGCGGAAAAGCGCCGGGCGATGCTGAAGGGGGAGGGGAAGTAGGGATTACGGCGCAGCGGCTGACACCGGCCGCTGCGCCTCCGCCCGGCTTCTTTCATTCAGGGCAAAATCTTTTCCGAAAAAATATCCAAGATACATTGATGCCACAAATAAAAATCCCAATAATATGCTGACGTACAATTTCCGATTATCTCACTTAATTTTAATTTGATCCATTTTTTCCTCCAATTCACCTGAAAAACAAAAGAGACGCTGAGGAATGCATTGGTCGGGGCGGCCACCTGCGACCAATGCACCTCACGACCAATATCACCCCGTGCGGCCTTTATAGATCAGGTTATAATTTCGCCAGGACAAAACAAAAATCAACAACAAGAAAGAAAACAAAAATAATATAAATAATCTAAAAACAGAAGAATCAGAGCTTCTGAATAATGTCACTACCCCTAAAGAAATAAAAATGAAAACAGATCCTCCATAGGCCAAAAGGATTTTTGGGACTGGCCGCACTTGAATTGGGAAAGTTAGTGGAACTTGTCGAGTGCGCAGTACGATAATGGCCATGTTTACATTGGTGACAGCTAGATAGAAAAATGAAAACAGCACATCAAGATTTTCTTCCTCCAAAAACTCAATGTTGATATCCATGAAAAAAGTAGAAACCGCACCCAATAGATTTAACAAACAAAAAACAGTGTATTTATCCCAACCATCTTCACGGCTGGGATAAATTTTATCCACTTTAGTCGATATGTAGGGCATGTTATAGAAAATAAATCCTCATTATTATATCGGAAAATAATCATAATTCTTACCATCGAGATGATTGTCAAAATAACCGCAAACACCATGATGTTACTTTTTGTCCCGTCATCTCGCACAAAATAGGAAATGCCGGTTAAACGATAAGGAAAGTCGAGCAGGTTCTTGTACTGGTCGTCTGCCCAATTCCAGCCCTCCCCCTATTCTGCTGCGATCCCACCGGACGGGACCACTGGCGCCACCGTCACAGGCCGCTGTACCGGCAGCAAACGGCCCCCGACCAAAGCCAGCACCCGCCCCGCCGCTGCGATGGTTTCCGGGCGGTGGGCGATGGTGATGCGGGTGATGCCCAGTTGGGCGATGTGGTGGTTCACCTCCCGCTCCTTCTCCACATCCAGATGGCTGGTGCCTTCATCCATGAACAGGATGCGCGGGCGGCGGTACAGCGCGCGGGCCAACAGCACCCGCTGGCGTTGCCCGCCGGAAAGCGCCGCCCCCATATCACCCACCAGCGTATTGTAATTCATCGGCATGGCCATGATATCGGCATCAATCCCAGCAATGGCGGCGCATTGGCGCATCAGCGGCAGGTCGGGGGCGGGGTCGAAAAAGGTGATATTCTCCGCCAAGGAGCCGGAGAGCAGTTGATCATCCTGCATCACCACCCCCATCTGGGCGCGCAGCGCGGTGGGGCCGATATGGTCCGCCGGCACCCCATCGAAACAGATTTCCCCCGCCGCCGGCGGGAACAGCCCCAGCATCACCTTCAGCAAGGTGGTCTTGCCGCCGCCAGAGGCGCCGGTGATGGCGATGAATTCCCCCGGCGCCACATCCAGATCAATGCCGCACAGCACATCCGGTTCCGTTTCGGCATAGCGATAGGTGATGCCGCGCAGGCTGATCCCGCCTTGCAGCACATGCGGGATCAAGGGTTCCGGCCCACCCTCCAGCCCCTTTTCCCGCGGTGACAGGGCGATATCGGCAATGCGGTCCAGATGCAGATCCAGCATCCGGTACTGGATGGCGGTTTCCAGCAGCTTGGTCGCCTTGTCCAGGAACTGGCCCTTATAGCTCATGAAGGCATAGAGCATCCCGACGGTGATCTGGTTTTCCATCGCCAGCGTGGCGCCGATATAGATGGTGACAATATTTTCCAGCCCATAGATCAGGCCGTTGGCGCTGCTGAAATTCAGGTTCAACTGGCCCAGCCCCAGTGTGCGCATGATGGTATCGGCATAGCGATTCTGCCACAGCTCCTCCCTGGCGCTTTCCTGGCCGAAGACCTTGATGGTCTGGATGGCGCGCGCACTTTCGATGAAGCTGGATTGTTCCTTGGCGCTGGCGGCAATCACCTCCTCCTCCCGCTGGCGCAGCAGATGGAAGGAGACGAGGCGCAGCACGACATAAAGCGCCAGCGCCACCAGCACGATAATGGCCAACTTCACCGAATAGAAGAAGATCATCACCAGGGTGATGATGGCCATCACCCCATCCACCAGGGCCGCCACCAGGCCATTGGTGATCAGGTCGCGGATGGGCTTGGTGGAGCCGAAGCGGCTGACCAGATCGCCGATATGGCGTTTTTCAAACCAGCCCAATGGCAGGCGCAGCAGATGGTGGAACAGGTTTGTCACCATCTGATGGTTGACCAGACCGCCCAGCACCAGCAGCACCCGCCCGCGCAGCCATTCCGCCACCAGCTTGATCAGGATGAACAGGCCAAAGCCGATGGCCAGCGCCCAGAGCAACTCCTCATCCCCCTTCACCACCGCCTCATCCACGGCGATCTGCATATAGAAGGGGCTGGCCACGACGAAAAGCTGCAGCACGACAGACAGCACCAGCGCCTGGGCCAGGGCGGTTTTCATGCCGGCGATCCGGCCCCAAAGGCTGGTCAGCGGCAGGTGTGTGCGTTCCTTGCGCTTCTCAAACGCGGATGTCGGGGTCAGTTCCAGCGCCACCCCGGTGAAATGCTGCGCCAGTTCCGCCATGCCCATCCGCCGCCGGCCCTTGGCCGGGTCCAGAATGGTGACCTTGTCGCCCTGCACGGCGGCGAGAACCACGAAATGATTCATGTCCCAATGCAGGATGCAGGGCAGCTTCAGTTCCTTCACCTGCGCCGGCTCCAGCCGCAGCCCCCGCCCGCTGAGCCCCATTTTCTGGGCCATCAGCACAATGCTCTTCATCGTCGTCCCTTTCAGGGAGACGGAGAAGCGGCGGCGCAGGGCGGGCAGGTCGATCTCATGGCCATGGTGGCTGGCCACCATGGCGAGACAGGCGAGACCGCATTCGGAGGCTTCGGATTGGAAGATGATCACTTTGTTCTCAATCAAGTTACTATTACAACATAAAATTTAACATTTTATTTCAACTTTCTTTTATAAATCTTGAAATAGTTAATAGCCATCATGATTAAAATAGACAATAAAATTGTTAATAAAAATAACATAAAGTATACAATATGTCCATGCAGCAAGAAAATAAGGGAAATTAATGAAATTATCATGGAAATAAAAAATACACATATTGATAACAATACAACGTAACTTACTTTTATTATATCGATTTTGCAGTATATTGAGATTTTGTTAAAATTATAATAAAGGTAAAACATATGAATATTAATATAAAATAAATAAAAAGCAGACAGAAAGTCTCCAAGCTCATCACTAAAATAAGTAGAATTTTCACATGAAATATATATTATTGAAATAATAGAAACAACCCCAAACAAAATAGAAAACCAGAAATATTTAATATCCTTCACGGCAACAGCAGGTATGAATGACAAAGAATTTACTCTAAACTCCGGATAAACAAGAGAAAAGTAAGTTTCTTTATTGTATTTAAAACAAATCATAACAATCTCCACATAAAATAAATTAAAATTTCGGGTGCTTACATTATCATTAAATATATGGCAGTTTTAAACCATCAATAATTCAATATAAAATATAAGCACCCTATAAATCGCGTTGGATAAATAGAAAAATCCAAGCGATCATGAAAAATTATTAATAAGCACCACCTCCACCAGCATTCTCATCATACCCTGCAACCGCTAGATAGGCAACCATATCAGCAGCAGATGCTGCAAAGAGAACTGGCGCCGCCGCCGCAAAAACCCCCGAAGCGGTAGCTCCGACTCCAAGGACACCCTCCGCTACGTAGACCTCGATAAGCAGATGACGCAACTCACAACCAATACACCACCAATAAGATATAATTCAACAATAACATCTCCTTCTTGATTTTCCGCCAAAACGAAAATTGGAAAAATAATATTTATTTTACTATTTCGTTAATGTAGCGACAGGAATTGGATCAGACTCACTGGGAACCGGAAACCACATATAGACTATCCCAGGAATTTTCCATTTTTCTCTAAGAACTTTTGGCGCGTGACTCCAAAGTCTATTTTTTTTTGTTTCTTCAGTTATATCTGTACCTGAAGGTATGTCTCGAATTAATTTTGGATTTATATTTACTTTTTGAAAAAATTTATCCTCGGCCTCTCTTTCCTTAATTCTTATTTCTATCACATCAGGCGTAGAAAGGGCTGGATCTACTGCTCCGCCGTGCCATGCAACAAAAGAATTTTGCAATACCACTTTTCTTTTTGCGGCTAAAAATGCGTAGTTAGCGCAACCAGAAAGGCAAAATTCACTAACAACAACTGTTATATCCTTATTTAAAAGATGATTTCCAACATCAACAGAAGAGAGTAGGTCACCTCCACCGCTCTTAAAAACAACGTACATGCCATTATCTACTTGAATAGAGGAGAATTTTTGCGAAAACTCTTTATTTATAGAACCATAAGCACATATTATATTTCCAACCTTTACAATATCATTCTTATCTAATAAAGTTTTTTTACAAAAATTTGCGGATTCCAGCGAATTTTGATATATCACATTCATATTTTCCTCTTCAGATTTGGAATTGTGAGGAAAAACAAAAATAAACAAAATATAAATAAAGAGGCAAGAAATGAACTTGCCTAAGTTTTTAGGGTAAAAATAAGTATACAATCCACGTTCTCCATTACGATGTTACTTCATCGTCATTTTAAACTATGACTTTTTAGTTACAAACAACTGTCACAGTTGAGAGATCTGGGCCGATTGACCAGCTTTTTATACCATTAGGACAAGATACTTCTGTACCACCGCTCGGACCGGTTGATGTCGAAGCCGCACCTCCTGAAGACCCCTCACCACCAGAAACAAATGATAAATCTTCATAATTAAGTTGCTGTATCTGCATCATGTCTCTCCTCTTATCGCTCGTTGCAAACAACTTCAATGGTTTGCCCACCTGCTCCAACTATAATGCTGGAAACACCATTAGGGCAGCTGACCGTTGTCGTCTTTCCATCACTACTGGACGTAATCGTCGCACCACCATTACCTCCATCACCGCCGCAAACGTACGCCATGTCATCTTCCTGCAATAAAATCATTCCATTAACTCCTTTTCTCGCTTCCTTTTCTATATCTCAAGAAAAGTTTGTGTTCGAAGTACGATTGATCCGCTCGGAAACGGCCTAAATGGGCTATAGAGGCCGGTTGTCGTATGAAAAACTCTGGAGGACCCAATAGCCACAGTCTCCGATACCTGATCATGTACTTTAGCTAAAGTCCCCATTCAAAAAATCCCGTCATTTCACAAAAAATTAAATCTAGGTGTTAATAATTATATATTATTATTCCATTTAATTACATTTTTAAATAAAAAATGTAATAATGTAACATGATCCAAAATTACAAATGAATTAAAAGTCATGTCGGGTAAAAACTGAACTCTATATAATTTATTTTCCCCAAAATCTGTTCTTACTAAAACTCTATAACTTGGTTCTGTTAGAGTTATGGAACCATTAGCCTCCTGCGGCATCAACATCACCTGCGACACGCTTTCCACCGTCCCGCCGAATGTGCCAAAATGCTGATAGGGAAAGGCGTCATACATCAACCTGACCTGCTGCCCCGGCTTGACGAACCCGATGGCCCGGCTGGGCACATAGAGTTCGGCCTGCAGCTCGCTTCCATCCTTCAACAGAGCAAGCACCGGCTTTGCCGGGTCCAGGCGCTGGCCCACGCCGGCCTGCAAGGACATCACCCGCCCCGCCATGCTGGCATGGATAACCCGGCCCCGCTGGGCGTCCGTTTCCGCCAACCGCTGGCGCAATTCCGCCTGACTGGCCGACAGGCGGGAGAGCCGGTCGGCGCTATCCAGCGGTGCCCGTTCCCGTTCAATCCGGGCCTGGGCCAGCTCCGCCGCCAGGGCGGTGATATTCTGTTCGATGGCGGCAAGGTTCTGACGCTGGCTCAACCAAGCCTCCTCCCGCGCGCGATATTCCGCCTCGGAGACATAGCCCTTGCCGCGTAGTTCCGACAGTGACTTCAACCGTTCTTCTGTCACCGCCGCCCGCTGCACCTGAAACTGGCGCTGCATGTCCAGGCTGACGCGCTGTTGCGCCAACCCTGCCACGCGGCTGTCCAGCCGCTCCATCTCCGACCGCACCCGTTGCGATTCAGCGGCGATCTGTTCATCCAACAGGGCCAGTTGCCGGCGCAAACCCGCCGCCACCGCCTCATCCAGGGTGCCGCCGCCGGCCAGGGCGTGGCTGGTATCCAGGGTGAACAGGGGATCCCCCTCCTTCACCACATCGCCATTCTTCACATAAAGATGCGTCAGGATACCGGGCTGCGGGGCCGCCACCCTGGCCATCCCCTCCCGCGGGGCGAGATAGCCGGAGACCCGTTCCTTGCGGGCATAGGTGGCAATGTTGGCATAGACCAGCGCCACCGCCACTGACACCGCAATGAAACCCGTCACCGGCGCCCAACCCCGGTTGTTCAACCCGAGGGGGATTGATTGCACCTGACCCGACAAAGCGGGAATGGATCTGAATTCCACAGCCATCCGAACCCACCCCCGGAGACCGACCCTGTTTGTTTTCTCCCTTTACGATATATCCAAAAAAACTGCAGTCAACATATAAAATCTCGTTATACGTGCATCTCCCCGTATGCAGCCCTTATCCCCCAACCCGCCGCACAGCACCCCTGCCCGGCATCGCGCACGGCAATCATTGCCATCCGCCCCCATCCCCCCTATCTTCCCCGCCAACCCTGTATGCTGGCCTGTACGAGTCCATGACCGACCTGTCGAAAATCCGCAATTTCTCCATCATCGCCCATATCGACCATGGCAAGTCGACGCTGGCCGACCGGCTGATTGAATTCTGCGGCGCTATTGAAGCGCGCGACATGAAGGCCCAGCTGCTCGACAATATGGATATCGAGCGGGAGCGCGGCATCACCATCAAGGCGCAGACCGTGCGCCTGGAATATAAGGCCAAGGATGGCGAGACCTATCAGTTGAACCTGATGGACACGCCGGGCCATGTCGACTTCGCCTATGAGGTCAGCCGGTCGCTGGCCGCCTGCGAAGGCTCCCTGCTGGTGGTTGACGCCTCCCAGGGTGTGGAGGCGCAGACCCTGGCCAATGTCTATCAGGCATTGGACGCCAATCACGAAATCGTGCCCGTTCTCAACAAGGTCGATCTGCCCGCCGCCGATGTGCCGCGCGTGAAGACGCAGATTGAAGATGTGATCGGCCTGGATGCGTCTGACGCGGTGGAGATTTCGGCCAAGACCGGCCTGAATATCGAAGGCGTGCTGGAAGCGATCGTCACCCGCCTGCCCCCGCCCAAGGGCGACCGCGACGCGCCGTTGCAGGCGCTGATCGTGGATAGCTGGTACGATGCCTATCTTGGCGTCATCATCCTGGTCCGCGTGGTGAATGGTGAATTGAAGCTGGGCCAGAAGGTGCGCTTCATGGCCACCGGTGCCACCCGCGAACTGGACCGCGTGGGTATCTTCACGCCGAAAAAGATCGCCCTGGAAAAGTTGGGTCCAGGGGAGATGGGCTTTATCACCGCCGCCATCAAGGATATCCGCGACACCAAGGTGGGTGACACCATCACGGAGGAGCGCCGGCTGGCGCCCACCGCATTGGCCGGCTTCAAGCCCTCCATCCCCGTGGTGTTCTGCGGCCTGTTCCCCGCCGATGCGGCGGAGTTCGAACATCTGCGCGACAGCCTGGGCAAGCTGGCCCTGAACGATGCCAGCTTCCAGTATGAAACCGAAAGCTCCGCCGCGTTGGGCTTCGGCTTCCGCTGCGGCTTCCTGGGCCTGCTGCACCTGGAAATCATCCAGGAACGGCTGGAGCGGGAGTTCGACCTGGACCTGATCACCACCGCGCCCTCGGTGGTGTACAAGATGCACATGACCAATGGCGAAGTGATTGAAATGCACAATCCGGCCGACATGCCGGATGTGGTGCGGATCGATCATATCGAGGAGCCCTGGATCAAGGCCACCATCATGCTGCCCGATGAATATCTGGGCGGTGTGCTGCAGCTCTGCACCGAACGGCGCGGTGTGCAGAAGGATCTGACCTATGTCGGCGGCCGGGCGATGATCGTCTATGAATTGCCGCTGAACGAAGTGGTGTTCGATTTCTACGACCGGCTGAAGAGCATCAGCCGTGGCTATGCCAGCTTCGACTATCAGCTGGAAGAATACCGCGAAGGCGATCTGGTCAAGATGTCCATCCTGGTCAATGCCGAGCCGGTGGACGCCCTGTCGATGATCGTTCACCGCAGCCAGGCGGAATATCGCGGTCGGCAGCTGTGCGAGCGGTTGAAGGAGCTGATCCCCCGCCACCTGTTCAAGATCCCCATCCAGGCCGCCATCGGCGGCAAGGTTGTGGCGCGCGAGACCATCGCCGCCATGCGCAAGGATGTGCTGGCCAAGTGCTATGGCGGCGATATCAGCCGCAAGCGCAAGCTGCTGGACAAGCAGAAGGAAGGCAAGAAGCGGATGCGCCAGTTCGGCGAGGTGGAAATTCCGCAGAGCGCCTTCATCGCTGCCTTGAAGATGGGCGATAATTGATGGTTTGACCGCCGGGTTCAGGGCGGGAAATGGAATGGGGGGCGGCACACAGCATACGTGCCGCCCCCTTTTTCATGCCCGACAGCAAAGCAGAGAATCTGAATTTCCAATTCAGAAATAATGACCAATTTAGAACCAATTATACACTGAACCCAGCACCCATAACCGTGACCCTTGGGGCACAGGCGTTGCAGCAAAATCCCAATCAGGCATCCGCAACCGTTTGCGACGCGGGCCGGATGGCGCGCAAGCGCGGCCTGTAACGCCGCCACCCCCACTACCGCGACAAAGGGAAAGCTTTGCGGTGAAATCAGCTTGACCGATGAAAGAAAGCGAACGACCCTGTTCCTGCCATGGGGATGCCGCAATGCGCCGGCACCTTCCACCTCACCCGGAAAACCGGGAAAGGGGATGGATTTGGCCAGCACCGGGCGATCCTTTCGCAAGTGCCGCATGATCGATGATGGAGGCAGGGCAGAGCGATGAAGATACCAATCAAAGCCATTGTCCTGCTGCCGCTTTTCCTGACCATGCCGGCCGCGACCGCAGAGGAAACCAAGCCCGAACCCAAACCGTCTGATGTTTTCCTGGTGCGCTTCAACCAGATCGAAGCGCCCAGCAGCGTTTACCAGAGCCCGGATGCCGCTGCCCTGGGTTATCCCGCTGCCCTGGCCGACGCCCCGACAACGGAAAAGCCGGAAGATGCCCGCAAGGCCATGGCCGCCACGCTCGGCCAATGGGCTGGCAAGGTCTATGAAGGCATCATGGCCAAGATCACCGGCGACCGGCCTTCGGTGAACAGCCCCAGCCCGATCCAGCTGGCCGCCGACCCGCGTGCCTATCAGGCAGCCGGGCTGAAGGCCGACGCCCAGCTTTCCGCCATGGGGCTGAATTCCAAGCTGGGTATGCGGTTGGGCACGGAGGAAATCCGCCAGACCATCCGGTTCAGCCGCGATTGCGGGGTGGATGTGCTGCCCAACAGCGTATCGGGCGATGTGGCCGGGGGCTTTGGCAACGTCAAGGGCACCGTTCAGGGCAGCTGGGGCAGCGCCTGCGCCACCGGACAGACCGGCTGGCGCCTGACGGCCGGCGTAGCCGATCTGGGGCACCAGCCCTATTCCACGCTGGGCATGGAATATCGGCCGATGGCTGGCAGTCTGATCGCCAATATGACCGGCATTTCCGCCATGAAGGCGCAATTGGCCGGCACCGGCGGCAGTGTCGGGCTGGAGGCGCCGGTCCCGATGATCCGCGTCGCCAATATGCGGCTGAATGCCGAAGTAAAATGGCACGAGGAACAGGGGACGGCCCTGAAATTCTCCACCAAGCTGCGGTTCTGAGACCTGGCGGTGCCGGGGAATATTTATCGCAGGTGCGGTAAAATCAGCATTTGAAATAAATGCTTCACATCAACTGCAACAGAAATATCATATCCAACTGATATGAGCCCCTGAACTTTAAACATAAAGTTGGGGGCCCATCATGAAGATTTCCATCCGCAGCGCGCTGCTGGCCAGCGCGCTGTCTGTCGTTACGCTGCCTGCCTTCGCCCAGTCTGCCAGCACCGTCACGCTGAATGGCACCAGTTTCACGAACCAGGGGCTGCAAGGCGTGGGGCGCCTTTCCGCTGCCCTGCGGGACAAGTACGGGGAAACGTTCGGGTCCGTATCGGCCATGCAGATTGACCTGCATAGCTGGCAGCGCAATGCCGATGGTTCCTATTCCGGCACGCTCTATACCCTGCCCGACCGTGGCTATAACGTGGCTTCCACCACGAATTACATACCGCGCTATAATGTGCTGTCGCTCAGCTTCAACCCCTATAGCGGCACAGCCAGCCTGCCCGCCGGCGCCGCGCAGCAGAACCAGATCGGCCTGACCCTGAAGGATACGGTGCAGTTCACCGACGACAAGGGCACCCCCTTCAGCGGGCTCGACCCGGCCTCCACGGGCAGCGGCCTGACCTATCGCCCCGCCGCCAACGGAATGCCCAACCTGCCGCTGACCGGCACCGGCCGTCTGGCGCTGGACCCGGAAGGGTTCGTGCGCGTGTCGGATGGCAGCATCTGGGTCAGCGATGAATATGGCCCCTATATTTATCACTTCACCGGCGACGGCAAACTGATCTCTGCCATCGCGCCACCCAACAGCTTGCTGCCTCTGCGCAATGGCGCGCCGAATTTCGGGGCGGCGGAATCTACCCCCGCCAACCCGTCGCGCGGCCGCCAGAACAACCAGGGTCTGGAAGGGCTGTCCATGTCACCGGATGGCAAGACGCTGTGGGTGGCCCTGCAATCGGCCGCCGTGCAGGATCTGGATATCAACAGCACCAACAGCACCCGCCGCAACACCCGCCTGCTGGCCTATGATGTTTCCAACAGCACCAGCCCGGTGCTGAAGGGCGAGTATGTCATTCAGTTGCCGATGTACAATAATAACGGCAACCCCAACGGGGCCCTGAACCGCGTGGCGGCCCAGTCGGAACTGCTGGCGCTGAACAATACCCAGTTCCTGCTGCTGTCCCGCGATGGCAATGGCTATGGCAGCGGGGCCACGCCCAACAGCAGCCCGACCAGCTTCTATCGCCGCATCGACCTGCTGGACATCACTGGCGCCTCCAACATCGCCGGCACCGCCTATGACAATGGCACCTCCATCGCGCCCAAAGGCGTGCTGGTCGCCGATATCAAGCCGGTGCAGTTTGCCAGCTTTGTGGATATCAACGACGCCACCCAACTGGCCAAGTTCGGGCTGGTCAATGGCGCCACCAACAATGTGAATTGCCGCACCCAGTGCCTGTCGGAAAAATGGGAGGCGCTGGCCCTGGTGCCGGCCCTGGATGCCGCCCGGCTGGATGATTTCTTCCTGTTCGTCGGCAACGATAATGACTTCGTTACCCAGAACGGCTTCCAGGTCGGCCAGCCCTACAAGGATGCTTCCGGCGTTGAAAATGACACCACACTGCTGGCCTATCGCCTGACCCTGCCCACCTATGTCGATCCGCTGGCCAGCGAAAGCCAGGCCCTGACCGGCCCTGCCATCGGGCAGGCGCTGGGGGAAACGGCGCTGGCCGCCAATGATGCCGCCACCAGCGATCTGACCGGCCGCACCCAGGCCATCCGGGCCGGTCTGGCCAAGCGGGCGGAGGGCAGTTTCGAACTGTCCGCCGGTGGCAACTGGTCGGTCTTTGCCCGTGATGATGGCGATGCCAAGCGGCTGTCCAAGCCGGAAAGCTGGTCCAGCGGCATTGCCGGTGATTATGCCGTTTCCGACACGCTGCGCGTCGGTCTGGCCGTCAATTATGCCCATAGCGATGGCAAGTTCGGCAATCTGGGCGGGGGCAAGGCCACCGTCTGGGCGGTCGGCCCCTATGCCAGCCTGGCGCTGCCGGGTGGGTTCTATGCCGATGCCAGCTATCATTACAGCGACCTGTCGCTGGATGATATCAGCCGCAACACCTTCGCCTATAACCTGCGCGCCACCGGCGAAACGGAGGGCAAGGGCCATCATGTCGGAGTGGAGTTCGGCTCCGTCGAGACGGCCGGCAGCCTGCGGTATGGCCCGATTGTCAGCTTCAACTATAACCGGGTGGAGCTGGATGCCTGGAACGAAACCGGCGCCCTGCACCTGAACCTGGATCATCCCAAGCTGGCCGAACAGCAATTGCTGTTCAATGTCGGCGGCCAGATTTCCACCAGCCTGGATATGGGCGGCGGGCGCCTGATCGTGCCGGAACTGCGGGTCAGCTATCAGGAAGACCTGATCCGGGACGAAGGCCAGACCTACACCACCGTGCTGTCGAACCGGCGCAACAGCCCGCTGGGCCGTGATACTGCCATTCTGCCCGATCCGCAGAATAACGGGCTGCGGGTTGGTCTCGGCCTGTCCGTGGCGGTGGCGGACAAGGCCGCTCTCTACGTCTCCGGCAACACGCTGTTCAACGTGGATGACAAGCCGGACTATTCGCTGGGTGCCGGCCTGCGCGTCGGCTTCTGATGCGGGGCACCCTTGGGAGGGGACTTTCCCCCTCCCAAGGGCTGTCAGCCGGCCTGTGGCGCGCGCGCCAACGGCAAGGGCCCCAGCGGCAGGCCACACTGCCCGGCACAGGCATTAATTTCAGAGAATATCCAATCGCGGAAGGCCCGGATCTTCGGCTCATCCGCGCGGCGTTCCGAACAGGCCAGCCAATAGAACCGGTCCGTCCGGTACATGATGTCGGGGAACGGCAGCACCAGACGGCCGGCCGCAATATCCGCCCCGAACAGGGCCGGACAGACCAGGGCTACGCCCTGCCCCATGGCGGCGGCCTGTGCCGTCACCCCATGCACATCGAATTGCGGGCCGCCCGGCAGCTTGTCCACCTTCACCCCGGCCAGGGCGAACCATTGCCGCCACCAGAGGATATCTTCCGGATGCTGGCAATCCAGCAAAGGCAGGCGCAGCAGATCGGCCGGTTCCCGCACACCGCCCGCCCGCTCCAGCATCTGCGGGCTGACGGCGGGGGTCAGGGTGAAATCCATCAGCCATTCGGCCCGCACGCCCGGCCAGCGGCCAGAGCCGGCGCGGATGGCAATATCGAATTCCGTTTCCAGATCGCCCACCCGCACCGAACTATCCAGCCGCACGGCCAGATCCGGCCGCAGCAACTGGAAATGGCCCAGGCGCGGCACCAGCCATTGGGTGGCAAAGGTGAACATGCAGGTCACCGCCAGCACCTTGTTTTCCGTCGCCTCCGTCAGGCGGGCCACGGTGCTGCGGATACGGTCAAACGCATCATCCACCGCCGCCTGCAGCTCCAGCCCCGCCGGTGTCAGTTCCAGCCGGCGGGTCAGGCGGCGGAACAGCTCCCGCCCGATATGCTCCTCCAACTGGCGGACCTGATAGCTGATGGCCGCCTGCGTCACCGCCAGCTCATCCGCCGCTTTGGTGAAGGAGAGATAGCGCGCGGCGGACGCAAAGGCGCGCAGGGCGTTCAAGGGCGGCAGGCGGTGGTCGGACATCAAGCCCCCATGGATCAAAACAGCTTTTGTATGATCACCAGATTACTCGTTTGTCAGCCGGGCTGACCAGCCCCAAACTGGCATCAACAAGCCAACCTATCCTTACCTGCTTTCCAAGGAAATATCATGATGACCAAGGACATCTTGGGCATAGTGCCCCCCTGCGCCCTGCCCGATCATCCCTTGTCGGGCTGCCGCGCCGCTGGCGCGCCCCTTCCACCGCTGATGGTGGCCCTGGCCCGTACCCTGGGGGAATTGCTGGGGGGTGAGACCTATCGCCATGGCCTCTCCCCCCATCTGCGGCGGGATGTCGGCCTGCCGGATTGACAGGCCGTCAGGCCTCCGTCATCTCCAGCAAGGCACCATCCGGGGCGAAGCAGCCACAGACCAGCCGGCCACCGAAACCCGCACCGCCATCCAGGCTGGCGGTGAAATCCGTCAGGTGCGGCCCTTGCCCATGGGTGGGGTCATAGCCGCGCACGATTCGGCGCACGCTGCCATAGGGCTGGTCGATGCGGGGGAAACTGTTGCCCCCCCCCCAGAAAATATCCGCCTGCATATGCAAAGGCTTGGCCGTATCCAGCCCGGCATTGACGAACAGCATGTCCGTAGGCTGGCCCTGCGCATCGGAGGTGTAGGCCGCGCGGCGCAGGGCGCTGAACAGGGCGCCGTGGCCCGGCGCATTGCGCATGGCGGCACGCAGATCATTGGTCCAGCGGGCCAGGCTGACGGCGCCATCGCGGGCGGCGGCAATGCCATAGGCGGCCGTGCCACCATAGGCGGCCAGCGTCGCCTCCACCCCCTGCCCGATCATCCAATTCAGTACATCCAGCGGGTTGGGCGCGAACTGAAGCTGCAGCAGTTTCTGCCACATTTCCTCCTGCCCACCGCGCAGATAGACGATATCGCTGGCCAGCACGCTGGGCTTGGCCATCACATGGCGGCGGAAATAGAGCAGCTCATCCAGGGTTTCCCGCACCAGCGCACCCCGGCCCACCATATTGCCCAGATAGACCAGCCGGTCGCCCGCCTGAAAGCGGGCGCCAATATCCTCATGCAACGCCGCCAGCCGGCCGGCATCGCCATGGATGGCGCCGACCGCCCAGATGCGGCGCGGTCGGCCAAGCAGGGCGAATTTCTGGTCAGACATCCGGGAAGGATCACTCTCCATCGGGAAGGGTGGCCAGAGTGTAAAGCCCCGACCGTCACAAAAAAAGAGTCTCCCACACCAGCGGGGCTCTTTCCCACTAAATATCCCGTCCAGGGTCGCTTAGAGCGGATCGCGGAAAAGCGGAATCGCTTTGGAGCGTGAATCCGCTCGCTTAACAAGGACTTAGAGCCGGGTGCGTTTCCGTTTAAACGCACCCGGCTCTAGTGTAGGACATATAGTGGGTCCGCCCCAGCAAGGTGCTGGATCAATGAAAAAGGGCGCCCCCAAAGGGGACGCCCTTTTTCCTGACCGCACCTACCGGGAAGCGGTGATCAGGCGGCCTTGCTCAACACAGCTTCCAGCTTTTCCGTGGCCTTGCGCTCGTCGATCTTTTCCACGACCGCCAATTCACGGGCCAGACGCTCCAGTGCGGCATGATAAATCTGCCGCTCGCTATAGGACTGGTCGGACTGATCTTCGCCACGATAGAGATCGCGCACCACTTCCGCGATGGAAACCGGGTCGCCGGAATTGATCTTCGCTTCATATTCCTGGGCGCGGCGGCTCCACATGATGCGCTTGATCTTGCTGGGGCCCTGCAGGGTTTCCATCGCCGCCTTGATCCGGTCCTTGGAGGACAGGCGACGCAGACCGGACGCCTTGGCCTTCGCCACCGGAACCTTCAGCGTCATCCGTTCCTTTTCGAACTGGATGGCGTAGAGCGTGACACTCATCTCGCCGATGCTGTGGGTTTCGATCCCGATGATCTGACCCACCCCATGGGCAGGATAGACAACGTGATCACCAGTGGTGAAGTCTAGGCTCTGGGACATTCTCGGTTGACTCTCTATCTTCCGCACGGACGCGCGCGCCACGGGAACAAAACTCAACACGCAAAAAAGACGACACATCCGACCGCGCGAACGGGTGGATTGCATCAGTCACTTCTGCTCAGGCGAAACCGGACGGCAGCACATAAAGGCCCATCAAGGGCGGCGCGCCGTTCCTCGCGTCTGACAATATAGCCGATGTTACGGAAGCATGACAGGGGCTACTGTCCCTGTTCGGCATAAGTTCCGCGCAAAGCGGGTTATGTCGGTCATGCAGGCTTCGCATGGGGCAGACAAGTCCCCTTGCGGAAAGGCCCCCACAAGGGGGGCCATGGTCGCAAGCGTTTGTTCGTCTTTACACCAGTGGCACGAAATCATGACCGCTGGTCAAGTTTTCATGCCCCTCAATCGCCGGCGTCGCCATCCGGCGACTTAGGCGCGCGGCACGTGCCGCGCGGCGGCAGTCGCCGCCGTACCATCGGTCAAAAACTTGATCGATGGTATTACTTGCCCGGATTGGGGCTGAAATATTTGGCGAACTTGTCCGGTACACCCTTCCAGTCGTCGGCATCGGCCGGCGCGGTCTTCTTACGGGTGATGTTGGGCCATTTCTGGGCATAGTCGCGGTTCATGCCCAGCCACTTTTCTGCCGAGGGTTCGGTATCGGGGATGATGGCCTCCGCCGGGCATTCCGGCTCGCACACGCCGCAGTCGATACATTCGTCGGGATGGATGACCAGCGTGTTCTCCCCCTCGTAGAAGCAATCCACGGGGCAGACTTCGACGCAATCCATGAACTTGCACTTGATGCACAGTTCGGTGACGACATACGGCATAACAGGCACTCTCCATCGTCGGTGGCGGCGACAGCCCTGAAGCCCTTGGCTCGCCCGCCCCATAGTCCCCACAAATTCCGAGCCCGCGCGGCCGGTCGGCACCGACAGGTCGGGGCTGCTGTCCCGGCCTGTTCCGTTAAACCCGACACGAGGTGCAGCGCGCCATCTACACAGACGACATGCCACAGCATCTCAATTATCGCCACACGTTCGTTATAATCCAACGCGTCATTCAGCCGTGACGTGGCGGCATACCACTGCCATGACCTGTGCGACGGATTCTCAACCGCAATGGGCTTGTTGATCATTACCAGACATGGGTATGCGTTGCGCAGCCGGCAAGCCACACTTGGCAGCGCCCCTGCCATGGCCTAATTTGTACCGCATGACTGACGATGCCCGCCGCCACGCCCCCGCCACCCAACGCAACCGTGAACCGATCCTGGCCGTGCTGCGCCAGGAACTGCCCGCCAGCGGCGGGTGCCTGCTGGAAGTGGCCAGCGGCAGCGGGGAACATGCCGTGTTCATGGCCCCCCGATTGCCGGGCTGGTCCTGGCAGACCAGCGACGCCGACCCGGCTGCCCGTGCCAGCATCCAGGCCTGGGCCGCTGCTGAGGGGCTGGACCTGCCCCCGCCGCTGGCCATTGATGCGCAAAACGATACCTCCTGGCCCACCGGGTCGTTCCAGGCCCTGCTCTGCGTTAACATGATCCATATCGCCCCCTGGCAGGCCAGCATCGGGCTGTTCACGGCGGCTGGGCGGCTTTTGCCGGCGGGGGCGCCGCTGATCCTTTATGGCCCTTATAAGCGCGATGGCCGGCACACGGCTGACAGCAATGCCGCCTTCGATGCAGATCTGCGGGCGCGTGACCCGCGCTGGGGCGTGCGCGATCTGGGGGATGTGGCGGCGCTGGCCGCCACGCATGGCTTCGGGGCCCCTGTTGTGCATGAGATGCCGGCCAACAACCTGACCGTCATCTTCCGCAAATGATGCCTCATCCGGGGGCTCACCCCCGGATCAAGGCCACGGCCGCCACACCGATACAGGCCGCCAGCAACCCGTAACGCCGCAAGGCCGCGGCCGGCATCTGGCTGGCCTTTTGCGCCATGTCCTGCATGGCACCCGGTGCTATGGCGTAAAGCAAACCCTCGATGACGAAAACCAGCGCCAGGGCGGTCAGAAAGTCATTCACGATTTAAACCGGTTCCGAAATGAACCAGGGGAGGCAAGCAGCCTCCCCTGACAACCCTTAGCGCTTCTGGCCGCCCGCAGCACCGGAGGCGCTGTTGAAGTAGCGGAAGAACTCGCTGTCCGGCGACAGCACCAGGGAGGTGTTATCGCCCTTCAACGCTGCCTTATAGGCATCCAGGGAACGATAAAAGGCATAGAAGTCCGGGTTCTTGGAAGCCGATTCGGCCAGGATGCGGATGGCCTGGTTATCGCCTTCACCGCGCAGAACCTGGCTGTCACGCTGGGCTTCAGCCAGGATCACCGTCCGCTCACGCTCCGCGCGTGACCGGATCTGCTGGGCCTGTTCGTTACCCTGGGCGCGGGCCTCCCGCGCCTCACGATCACGTTCCGACCGCATACGGTCATAGACGGCCTGGCTGGTGGCTTCCGGCAGATCGGCGCGGCGGATGCGGACATCGACAATTTCGACACCGAAACGACGCGCTTCCTGGTTCACCTGCTCCTTGATATCAGTCATCACCTTCTGGCGTTCGCTGGACAGCACGGCCAGCAGGGTGACATTGCCCAGCACACGGCGCAGGGCGGAATTCACCACATTGGCCAAGCGCTGTTCAACCACCAGTTCGGACCCGGCGGACTGATAGAATTGCAGCGGATCGGTGATGCGATAGCGGGCAAACGCGTCCACCTCCAGCCGCTTCTGATCGGCCAGGATCACCTGTTCGACCGGCGGATCGACATCCAGCACGCGGGCATCAACCATCACGACATTCTGCACCATGGGAATCTTGGCGTGCAGGCCCGGTTCCTTGATGGTGCGCTTCCATTCACCGAACTGCAGCACCAGCGCCTGCTGGGTCTGGTTGACGGTGAACAGCGAGGCCGAAGCGACGATGGCGATGGCCGCGGCGGCCACGCCAAGGGCGATCAGTTTACGGCTCATTCTCCGGCCCTCCTTACTGGCGCGGCGCCGGGGCGGCAGCGCCCGGCGTCTGTTCGCGCAACTGGCGCGTCAGCTCGTTCAGCGGCAGATACGGCACAACACCACCAGCACCGCCGCGCCCCTGATCAAGGATGATCTTGTTGCTGCCACCCAGCACTTCCTGCATGGTTTCCAGATACATGCGCCGCGCCGTCACCTCCGGCGCCTTGGCATAGGCGTCCAGCACCTGGGCGAAGCGCTGGGCATCACCCTGGGCCAGATTGACCACCTGCTCCCGATAGGCCGACGCCTGCTGAATCAACTGTTCCGCCTCACCACGGGCGCGGGGAATGATGTCGTTGCGATAGGCTTCCGCCTCATTCCGCAGGCGTTCACGATCCTGACGGGCACGCTGCACATCGTTGAACGCATCCACCACCGGGGCCGGCGGGTCCACTTTCTGAAGCTGAACCTGGGTCACTTCGATACCGGATTGATATTCGTCCAGCATCGCCTGTAACAGGGCCTTGGTCGATTGTTCGGTATTCTGCCGCGCCTCGGTCAGGGCAGGCTGAATATCGGTGCGGCCGATCACCTCCCGCATGGCGCTTTCGGCAGCCTTCTTCACCGTCTGTTCCGGATCGCGGATCTTGAACAGGTAATTGCCCGCGTCCTTGATGACCCAGAGCACGGTGAAATCGATATCGATGATATTCTCATCGCCCGTCAGCATCAGGCTTTCATCAGGCACATCGCCCCCGGCACGCCGGCCATCGCCGGCGGAGCGGTAGCCAATCTCCATCCGGTTGACGCGGGTGACCTTGGGCGTCACCGCCGTTTCAATCGGCGCCGGCAGGTGATAGCGCAGACCCGGCTGTTCGGTGCGGACATATTGGCCGAATCGCAGCACCACACCCTGTTCATCCGATTCCACCCGGTAGATACCGGACAGGCCCCAGAGCACGCCCAGCACCGCCAGACCCAGCGCGATACCGCGCCCGCCGCCCAGACCGCCGGGCGCCATATTCTTGAAGCGTTCCTGCCCCTTGCGCAGCAGGTCTTCCAGGTCCGGCCCGCCGGGCGGCTGTCCGCCACCCCCGCCATTGCCACCCGGCGGACGGCCCCACGGGTTGTTCCCGTTGCCGCCGCCACCGGGCGGCGATCCCCAGGGCCCACCGCCGCCGCCTTGACCACCGCCTTGATTGTTCCAGGGCATATTCGTCGACCCTTTGGTAATTTAAGTTACAAACTGCCAGCGCGCATCCCGGACCTGCGGTACCGGGGTGCTTTCCCTGGGCCTGTTGCCACCGTATATATCCCGGCGTCCGCAGAAAAGGCTAATTGGCCCTGGGGTCATAGCGAATATTGGGAAGCGAGTGGGGTTTTCAACCATGGCCACCGTCAATGAGGCGCAAGTTCTTGATGCTTTGGGCAAAGTCGCCGACCCGGACCGGGGGTCCGACATCGTCACGCTGGGGATGATCTCCGGTCTGGTGGTGAAAGGCGGCAATGTCGGCTTCTCCATCGAGGTGGACCCCAAGCGCGGCCCGGCGCTGGAACCGCTGCGCCAGGCGGCCGAACGCGCCGTGGATGCGCTGCCCGGTGTCACCTCCGTCACCGCCGTGCTGACGGCCCATCGCCCCGCCCCCACGCTGGGCGGCGCCAAGGCCCCGGGCGGCGGGCATGACCATGCCGGCCATGGCCACAGCCATGGCAGCCCCGCCGCCCGGCCCGCGGCCGCCGCCGGCCCCACCAAGATCAATGTGCCCGGCGTGGGTGCCATCATCGCCGTCGCCTCGGGCAAGGGCGGGGTGGGCAAATCCACCACCGCCGTCAATCTGGCTTTGGCCCTGGCCGCCAATGGCCAGCGTGTCGGGCTGCTGGATGCCGATATTTACGGCCCTTCCCTGCCCCGCATGATGGGCATTTCCGGCAAGCCAGAGAGCCCGGATGGCAAGATGTTGACGCCGATGCAGAATTACGGCGTCAAGGTCATGTCCATGGGCTTCCTGGTGGCCGAGGATACGCCGATGATCTGGCGCGGCCCCATGGTGATGGGCGCCATCCAGCAGATGCTGCGCGATGTGGATTGGGGCCAGTTGGATGTGCTGGTGGTGGATATGCCGCCCGGCACCGGCGATGCGCAATTGACCATGGCACAGAATGTACCGCTGGCCGGGGCCGTCATCGTCTCCACCCCACAGGATATCGCCCTGCTGGATGCCCGCAAGGGCCTGAACATGTTCCGCCGGGTGGATGTGCCCGTGCTGGGCATCGTGGAGAACATGTCCTATTTCTGCTGCCCCAATTGCGGCCATCGCAGCCATATTTTCAGCCATGGCGGGGCCCGTGACGAGGCGGAAAAGCTGGGTGTGGATTTCTTAGGGGAGATGCCGCTGGATATCGTGATCCGGGAGACCAGCGACAACGGCACCCCCATTGTCCATGCCAAGCCGGACAGCGACCATGCCCGGCTCTACCGCGCCATGGCCCTGCGGGTGTGGGAGAAGATCAAGGCCGGCAACCGCCGGACGGGGCCGAAGATCGTCATCGACTGATCCCAATCTCCCTTGATCGTAACCGATCCAGGGAGATTTTGTGTTCCCTCAAGTGCCGGGCGGGCGCATCCGCGCCCTTGGCTCACGCCGCACGTGCGGCGGGCCGGCGGTCGCCGGCCTCCAACCCGCCGAAAGGTCAACCTTTCGGCGGGTTGGTATTACGTCGCCTTTTTTGCGAACGCCCGCGTGGATTTCCCTCCGCGCGGGCGTTTTTCTTTCCTGTCGCGGTTTCGCCTTTCCCTCATACGCTATGACGGATTGCTGCACTGCGTATGATGCAATGGATTTTTCCTTTCCCGAATAGATCGGGTTTGATACGTTTCGTGCGTTCTCCAGTGGGGAGCGGACAGGATGTATCAAGGCATGTATCACGACGAACCGATCAAAGTTGCATATGCGTTTCAGGACGGCGCCCATTCCTTCCGGGTGGCTGACCCTCGTACCGGTGAAATCCAGGTCGTCCATGGCGTACCGGAAGTCGCTTACGAGCAGGTAACGCGTACGCTGACGGATCGGGTTGCCGCGAAGCTGGGTGCCTATGCGCAGGCCCGTCCGCAGCTGGCGTTCAAGGAATTCTGGACATGGCTGCAGATGAACCCCATCGCCGCCATGCCGAACAGCCCTTGCCATGTCGAGTTCGCTTGGGAAGTCCGACCCTGAACCCGGTATGGTAAGTCGCCATGTAGGCGGTATGTGTATGGATTGCTGAACAACTGGCACCCGGCCTTAAAACCGGGTGCCATTTTTTATTGTTCGGCGGATAAAAGGGCGGACGCGCCCATTATACCCCCAGCGCCTGTTCCAGATCGGCGATCAGGTCGGCGATATCCTCCACCCCCACCGACAGGCGGACCAGCCCATCATCAATGCCCAGAGCGGCCCGCTGGTCGGCCGGCACGCTGGCATGGGTCATGATGGCAGGGTGTTCGATCAGGCTTTCCACCCCGCCCAGGCTTTCCGCCAAGCTGAACAGGCGGGTGCGTTCCAGCATCTGGCGGGCGGCATCCAGCCCGCCCTTCAGATGAATGGTCACCATACCGCCGCCGGCCCGCATCTGCCGGCGGGCCAGTTCATATTGCGGGTGGGAAGGCAGGTAAGGATAGCGCACCCGCGCCACGGCCGGATGCTGTTCCAGCCATTGCGCCACGGCCAGCGCGTTCTGGCTGTGGCGTTCCATGCGCAAGGACAGGGTTTTCAGGCTGCGCATCACCAGAAAACTGTCGAATGGCCCCTGGATGGCCCCCACGGCATTCTGCAGAAAACCCAGCCGGTCGGCCAGATCGCCGGCATCGCGCACCACGGCGATGCCGCCCACCATGTCGGAATGGCCGTTGAGATACTTGGTGGCCGAATGCAGCACGATGTCGAAACCCAATTCCAGCGGCCGCTGAATCCAGGGGCTGGCGAAGGTGTTATCGGCCACGGCGATCAGCCCATGCCGGCGGGCCAGCGTTGCCAGCGCCTCCAGATCGGCCAGTTTCAACAAGGGGTTGGTGGGGGTCTCCACCCACAGCATCTTTGTGTCGGGGCGGATGGCCACCTCCACCGCCGCCAGATCGGCCAGATCGACGGCGGTGACGGACAGGTTGGCCGTGCGCCCGCGCACCCGGTTCAACAGCCGGTAGGTGCCGCCATAAAGATCGTCAGAGGTGATGACATGGCTGCCGGCATCCAGCAGTTCCAGCACCGTCGCCTCTGCCGCCAGCCCGGACGCGAAGGCATAACCGCGATGGCCCGATTCCAGATCGGCCAGGCAGGTTTCATACGCCATGCGGGTGGGGTTCTGGCTGCGGGCATATTCATAGCCCTTATGCACGCCGGGGCTTTGCTGCACAAAGGTACTGGTGGCGTAGATCGGCACCATGATCGCCCCCGTACTCGGGTCCGGCGCCTGCCCGGCATGGATAGCACGGGTGGCAAAGCCCTGGCGGTTGGTACGGTCGGTCATCGGCTGAACTCCCTTTATGGTTTTTATGCGCGCGGGGTCAGAAGCCCCGGATTATCCGCAATCTCCCCCAGGATGTCCTGAACGCGGGTGATGAAGCGGTGAATATGGATGCCATCCACCAAGCCATGATGGGCCTGCACCGCCAGGGGGAAACGCAGCCGCCCCCCTGTCCGGTCAAACCGGCCCACGGCGATATTGGGGATGGAGCAATCGCCAAAGCGCGCCATGGGATGCTGAATGGCGGTGAAGCGCAGCCAGGGCATACAGGTGGTGAACAGATAGTCCCGGTGCGTCATCGGCAGCATGCGCAGTTCCGTCGCCGCGCGTGCCAGCGCGCGGTCGGCCAGATAATCCTGCACGAAGCCCATCCGATCCGCCTGATAGGCGACGCTGGAGAAATTGAGATTATCCCCCGGCCCCAGCACGGTATAGCCAAGTGTCAGTACCTCCACCCGGTTCACCACGCCATCCAGCAGGCGCAGGCGGAAATTCTCAATCTCCAGGCTGGCGCGGCCGATGGCGTGCAGCATCAGGGCAAAGGGCGGGATGCCGGCTTGCTTGGCGGCAATGGTGTAATCGGCGCATTCCGCCTCTGCCGTGATGTTCACGGCGGGCTGGTCATAGCGGTGGAACAGGGCAATCTGGCGGCTGCGGTCTGTCAGTGGGGGCATCTGGTGCTTCCTTCAACCGGGTTCCCGACCCGTTTCGGAGCACTTAGTTATCCCGGTGGACCTTGGCCACCCCGGTTCAGCTCCGCCAGAGCAGCTTCTGGATAACCTTGGCGGGGGGACAGGTCAAGCGGGGGGCCGGCAGTAGAAAAACGCTGACAATACATATGACAACGTTATCATTTCCTTGCCAAGCCTTTCCGCGCGTGAGACGGATAGCCAAACGACAAGCCAACGGGTGGGAAAATTGGTCGAGCGCAAGCCGACAATCATTGATGTGGCCCGCGCCGCCGGCGCCTCCATCAAAACCGTCTCCCGCGTCATGAATAATGAACGCTATGTCAGCGCGGAAACGCGCGAGCGGGTGATGAAGGCGATGGTGGAACTGAAGTTCCAGCCCAACCGCTCGGCCCAAAGCCTGAAGGGCGACCGTTCCTATCTGATCGCCCATATTTATGGCGATCCGGGTGGCCCCTATACGGGCGAAATCCAGATCGGCCTGCTGCGCCATTGCCGGTCAGAGGGTTACCATCTGCTGATCGAGGAAATTGATTACAGCGCCGCCGATGTGGCCGAACGGGTGCATAATCTGGTGCATCAGTTGAGCCTGGATGGCGTGGTGCTGACGGCCCCGGTCACCGATAATGATGAGGTGCTGCGCATGTTGTCAGAAGCGGACATCCCCCATGTCCGCATCACCCCCGCGGTGGAACGGGCGGACAGCGCCTCTGTGCGCATTGACGAGCGGGCGGCGGCGGCCGACATCACCCTGCATCTGCTGGCCTTCGGCCATCGCCGCATCGGCTTCATCAAGGGGCTGCCCAACCATGCCGGCACCGATCTGCGCTATGGCGGTTATTGCGACGCCCTGCGTGAATATGGGCTGGAGCCGGATGAGGAGATCGTGGAACAGGGCGGCTTCACCTATCGGTCATCGCTGGCCCCAGCGCGGCGGCTGCTGACGCTGAAGAACCCGCCCACCGCCATCTTCGCCAGCAATGATGAAATGGCCGCCGGCGTGCTGTCCGTGGCGCATGACCGGGGCCTGTCGCTGCCCACCGACCTGTCGGTGGTGGGTTTCGACGATATCCAATTGTCGGAAATGGTCTGGCCGCCGCTGACCACGGTGCGCCAGCCGATTCAGGATATGGCAGATGCGGCGGCCGAACTGCTGATCGCCATGCTGGCCCACCGCCGCCAGCCCGACGGGCCGAAGCCGGCCCCCCACCGGGTTTTGCCGCATAATGTGGTGATCCGCCGCTCCACCGCCCCGCCCTCGCGGCGGTGAGGGGGGCCGGCGGGAGAAGACACTTCAGCGTCGCCCTCCCACCCCCTCAAAAATCCCGTTCCGCCGCGCAATGGGTGCGCAGGAATTCATCATGGCTGGGCAGGCCCTTCACCTGCGCGCGCAGGATCGGGGCGGAACGGTCCAGGGTTTCGGTGATCACCGACAAGGGCAGCGTCTCCACCAGCCCTTGATAACGGGCCGGCCGCACGCCCATCCCCTCATAAACAGATTGCCAGGACACGGCGCGGAACAGCTCCTCCAGCCCTTCGCGCAGCACGCCGCTGGCCCGGAACAGGTCCAGCCGGGCACGCAGGGAGGCCGGCACCGGGGCCTGGCGGCAGGCCTGCCAGAAGGGCGTGTCGTCGCGCTGGCTCAGGCAATAATGCAGGACGATGAAATCCTTCACCTCCTCATATTCCGCCCCCATGCGGCGGTTGAATTCGGCTGCCAGGGCCGGATCGCAATCCTGATCGGGGAAGAAGCGGGCCAGATGATCCACAGCCCGGTAAACCAGATGGATGGCGGTGGATTCCAGCGGTTCGATGAAGCCGGCCGCCAGCCCCAGGGCCAGACAGTTCTTCTCCCACATCCGCGCCCGCATCCCGGTCTTGAAGGGGATGATGGCCGGCTCGGTCAGCAGCCGGCCTTGCAGCTTGCTGCGCAGGGTCGCCACCGCCTCCTCATCGGACAGGAAGCGGCTGGAATAGACATAGCCATTGCCGGCCCGGTGCTGCAGCGGAATGCGCCAGCGCCAGCCATGGCCCAGCGCCTCCGACAATGTAAACGGATGGGTGTCGCCGGTATTTTCCGTCTGTACCGCCACGGCGCGGTCACAGAGAAGCTGATCCGACCAGTCGATCAGCCCCACCCCCAGCGTCTGCCCCACCAGCAGGGAGCGGAAGCCGGTGCAATCAATGAAGAAATCGCCTGTGACTTCCCGCCCGTCGCGCAGGCACAGCGCCTCAATCGCGCCATCGGGGCGGGTGCGCACCCGCTCGATCCGGCCTTCGGTGCGCACGGCCCCGCGCTCCTCGGCATAGCGGCGCAGATAGGTTGCCACCCGCTTGGCATCCACATGCAGCGCGTAGGAGGCGGCACCCACCATGGTGCGCTGCGCCTTGAAGGGCAGCATGAAACGATATTCATCCGCCATGATGGCGGCCGGTGCGAAATCCATCAGGGCCGAGGGGTGGCCATGGGCCTTGGCCCGCAGCCAGCATTGATAGAATTCATGCACATCGATCTGGCCGCCAATGGCGCCGAACGGATGGAAATAGCCACTGCCCAGCCGGTACCAGTCACGGAACCGGATGCCCAGCTTGAAGCTGGCGCTGGTCTGGCGGATGAAATCCTGCTCATCAATGCCCAGGTTGCGCAGCAGGGTGATGAAGGGCGGGATGGTGCTTTCACCCACCCCGATGGTGCCGATCTCCTCGGATTCCACCAGTTCCACCGCCGTGGCGCTGCCGTTCAGCAGGTGCGACAGCATGGCGGCGGTGATCCAGCCGGCCGTGCCACCACCGGCAATGACGATCCTGCGCAACGGCTTCATCGGGCGTTTCCTGCTGTGGAGGTGGATAAGGTGGGGGCGGCCACCCGCGCATAATGTTCAATGAACTCTTCATGGCTCGGGCAGTCGGCCACCGCCGTGGCGATGGCCTGGCGCATCCCGGCCAGCGCCCGGTCCAGGCTGGCCACATCCATGCCGTCCAGCGCCGGATCATACCGTTCCGGCAGGAAGCCGAAACCGGCGAAGATGGCCAGCCAACTGTCCGGGTGGAACATTTCCCAGCGATAGCGCACCAGGTGGCCCCGGCGGCGGAACAAATCCACCTTATGGGCCAGACTGTCCGGCAGGTCCACAGCGCGGCAATCCTGCCAGAACGCCTCCCCCCGCCGGTTCAGCCAGTAATGCAGGATGATGAAATCGCGCACCCGCTCCATCTCCCGCCGGGACCAGTCGTTGAATTCCGCCGCCAGCGTCGGGTCCATATCGCGGTCGGGGAAAAGCTGTTTCAGCTTTTCAATGCCGGTTTCGATCAGGGCGATGGAGGTGGATTCCAGCGGTTCCAGAAAGCCCGATGACAGGCCGATGGATACGCAATTGCCCTTCCAGGCCTGGGTGCGGCGACCGGGGGTGAAGGCGATGCGGCGCGGGCCGACGGTGGGCTTGGCGCCGATGGCGGCCAGCAATTCCGCCTCCGCCGCCGCATCATCGATATGGCGGCTGGAATAGACATAGCCATGGCCGGTGCGGTGCTGCAACGGGATGGTCCAGCGCCAGCCGGCCTGTTGCGCCGTCACTCGCGTGAAGGGTGGTGGCGGGGACAGGGCCGGACCTTGCGCCGCCAGGGCCCGGTCACAGAGCAGCCATTGCCCCCAATCCTGATAGCCGGCCTGCATCGCCCCTTCGATCAACAGCCCCTGGAAGCCGGAGCAATCGACAAACAGGTCGCCCGTCACCACCCGCCCATCATCCAGCAGCAGGCCGGTGATATGGCCATCCTCCCCGCGCTGCTGCACCTGTTCGATGCGGGCATCGATGCGGCGCACGCCACGCTGTTCGGCCACCTGTCGCATCAGCCCGGCAAACAGCCCGGCATCGAAATGCAGCGCCCAGTCAAAGACGGACAGGGTAGAGGGCGGATTGGCCGATGGCAGGGTGAAACGCCCCGCCTTGGCGAGAGCCACGGCCAGCGAATAATCCCCAAACGCGCCACCCAGCCCGGCGGTGCGGGCGCGCAGCCAGTAATGATGGAAGGGGATGCCGCGCAGATCCTGGCCATGCAGCCCGAACGGATGGATGAAGCCGCCGCCATCGCCGGTCCAGCCATCAAAACGGATGCCCAGTTTCACCGTGCCATGCGTGGCCTTCAGCACATCCAGATCGCGCAGGCCCAAAGATTGGTAAAAGCGGCGGATGGTGGGGATCGTCGCCTCCCCCACCCCGATGGTGCCGATGGTACTGCTTTCCACCAGGGTGATGCGGGGACCGGACCCGCGGAAATGGTCCGCCATAGCGGCGGCCACCATCCAGCCGGCCGTTCCCCCGCCAACAATCACCAGATCGCGGATGCGCTCCCCCATTGCTCCCCCCATTTGGCCTGACGGGCGTTTGCCGCCCTCAATGTTTGTATGAAAAATTACTATTTATTATCAATTAATTACGCTCTTCACTCCGTCACCCCGGCGAAGGCCGGGGTCCAGGGGCCACAGGCGCTTTTCTCTACGATACTGGACCCCGGCCTTCGCCGGGGTGACGGTGATGCAGAAAAACTCGCCAGACCGACACTTCATCAACAGAACAACGCCCCCGACCCGTCAAGGTCGGGGGGCGCCGGCGGTGCTTACCCGATCACCACTTGAAGCGAACACCCAGCGTGTAGCGGGGCTCATACTCGTTCTGCCAGGCATATTGGGTGATGCCTTTGGCGAACTCCACCACGTAATCCTCCCGCTCGCCCAGGACATTGGACCCGTTGGCATAGACGGTGATGTTTTCGTTGATGGCGTAGCTGACGTTCATATCAACATATTGCGAGGCTTGCTGATAGACCGGGAACTGACCATCGAAGACATTCTGCAACCGCTTGCTGCGGTAATTATAGGCGATACGAGCCTGCAGATTATCATCCTGATACCAGGCAACGACATTGACCTGATGCTTCGAATTGTCGTCGAACGGTGCCGTGATGTCTTTGCCGTCCGGCGTTTTCTTGGACAGGGTCTGTTCGCTGGGCGAGTAGGTGTAGTTCGTATCCAGACCGAAGTTGGAGAAGAAGCTACCCTCGTCCAGGAAATCCTTGAAGGAGAGCTTGGCCCCCACTTCGATCCCTTCCACCTTGCCGCCCTCGCCCTGCTGCGGGCGGGTGACGGGCACGGTGTTGCGGATCACCCCATCCTGGTCGGGATAACGCCCGTCATTGGTGGTGCGGGTGACGACATAGCTGTCGATATTCAGGCGGAAGGCCGACAGGTTCAGCATACTGGCCCGGCCGATATAATATTCCACCGCCGCATCCCAATTATCCGACCGCCAGGGATCAAGCTCGGGATTGCCGGCCGATTCAGCACTGGTAACCACACGAATGCCCAGCTTCGGATCATCGGCCGTGTTGATCTTCAGCGCCCCGCCATAGCGCAGCAGGTCCAACGGCTGCATGGTCTTGGAATAGCTGAAGCGCAGACGCAGATTATCATCGACATCATAGGCGGCGTTCACCGCCGGCAGATAATCGTAATAGCTGCGGCGGCTGGTGACATCGCCGACATCATTATTGGTGTCGCCATAATTCTTGGTCTCACCGGTGATGTTCTGGCGCACCTGCAATTCCGTGCGGATGATCTTCAGGCCGGCAGTACCGGACAGCGGACCATAGGCGAAGTGCGTGTTAACGTAGCCGCTATCCTCCCACATATCGACATCATAAGACTGGCCGGGCACGATCACCCGATCAGCACCGCCGAACACCTTCTTGTGGAAGGCCTCCGGATCGTCGAAATCACGCGGATCGATGGCCCAGAAACCGGGAATGCCAGAGGTGATGGAGCCCAAATCCTTCACCCAGATGACATTATTATAGGTATCCAGCCGCGTCGGCGCATTGACCGTATAGCCCTGGAAGACCGGCTTGCCCGTCACCGGATCGGGCACAAACTCACCCGCCTGGCACTGGTTCTGGTTCATCACCACGTCGATGGCCTTCCACTGGGCCGAACAACCGCTGGTGTTGGGCTGGCCCGCCATATTGACGCCCTGGCCCTTGTAGAAATTGGAGAAGAGGTGGAACTGCTCGATGCTGACCGACCGGTCGCTGCGGCGGATGCCGACATCCACCTTGTTGAGGAAGCCCAGGAACGGTTCCTCAAAATCATAATGGCCATCGGCGCGATAGACCGACAGGTCGCTGGTGGCCTCGTTATTGCCTTCAGAGGAGAAGGCGCCGATGGCATAGCTGTCCTTGTTGGCCATATAATCGGTCAGGGTCTTGCCAGCCCCCAGGCCGCCGGAAATCTGCTTGTCAAAGCCAGTCCATACCGGATGGCCACCGGAAATATTGTAATGAAGCTGCGGGTTCTGGCCATAACCCAGCGGGTTGGGGTCGACATAGCGGCCACCCAGGCTGCCGACGATATTGTTGGTGTAGCGCGACGCCGGGAAGCGGTCGGCGATTTCCTTCGGATAGAAGGTGCCGCGCGTGCGGTCATTGGCATCGCGGAACAGGTTGAAGCGGCCATCGGCATAGCGCCAGTTGGACAGGTCACCCTGCGCCTGTCCATTCATGGACAGACGGTCAGCATCCGCGCGCATGGCGCGGAATTCAAACTTGAACGGCCCGCCATTATCGTAATTCAGCTCGGCATTGAAATTCTTCGATTCCGAGGTGTTGACGCGGTTGACGGAGAAGGAATTCACCCACCAGGCATCAATGTCATATTCATTCACCGCCACCCATTTGCCCACGCCAACCGGCGTGCTGACGGTCGGCTTGGTCCAGATACCATAGGCATCACCGGACCAGCGGTTGGAGATATTGAGACCGGCCGAGCGGTTATACTCGTCCATCTTGGTGTAGAATGCTTCGGCGATGAAGGTGAAGCCTTCACCCAGATCGGCCTCAAAGGCACCGGAAACGGCCAGACGCTTGCGCTCCGCCTCCCGGTGGAAGCTTTCAAACCCGTGCGGGGAGATGAAATCGGTGGGGGCCTTGCCGCCCCAGTCATTATTGCCGGACAGGCCGCCGGCAACACCGGAATAGTTGTTGCCCAGATTGGCCTTGCTGCCAGCGGCAGAGACCAGGGCGCCGATACGATCACCACGCCAGGAAACCAGGCCATTGGCCAGATAATCCTTGCCCTTGGTATCCGTGCCGCGCTGGCCTTCCAGCGCACCGGTCAGCGAGATACCTTCCGGCATGTCCGACGGGCGGCGGGTGCGCAGATCGATGGTGCCGGAAATGCCCGACAGGGCATTGCGCGTATCGGTGGACTTATAGACCACCACGGCATTCATTAACTGGGCCGGCACATCGCTCAGGTTCGGCTTGGCCTCCCCCAGATTGCCGGCGGACAGATATTGTTCACCGTTCAGCATGGTGATGACCTGCGGCAGGCCGCGCACATTCACCGTGCTGCCTTCGCCCGCCTCACGCCGGATCTGAATGCCGGGGACGCGCTGCAGCGCGTCGGCAATGGTCACGTCGGGCAGCTTGCCGATATCTTCGGCGCTGATCGCATCAACGATGGAGGTCTCGCTGCGCTTCATATCCACCGAGCGCTGCTGCGAGGCGCGCACGCCGGTGACGATGATCTCGTCCAGAACTTCCTGTTGCGCGCCGGCCTGCTGGGCCATGGCAGGACCACCCAGCGCCAGCGGGGAAACACCCGCCAGCAGGGCCACGGCCGCAGTGCGGCCCAGCAATGAATATCCGCCCCTCATCAATCCCTCCCATCATCCTCGGTTTACTGGCGGCCATGACAGGCACCGAACGCGCAGGAAGGGGACGACGCCCGGGCATCCCCAGCCCATGGCATCTTGAAACGAATCCCTGTTGATCCTTGAGATCAGCCTTTTCCCACCCAGAACGGCGCGCTTGTTCAACCGCACGCTTTACGCTTTGTGGGGCTGAGATTACGGCGCGCCCATCCAGTGTCAAGGGCTTTATGTCATCGTTGTCAGAAGGAAAAGCGGGATGTGGGATTTTGCCAACAGGTCAAACCGGGAATGGAAGCGCACTCATTGGCCTGATCGCTGTCCATTTCGCCTCCGCAACATGATTTTGCAGCGCAAACAGAAGGGGGCGGCTGCCATACCCCTCTCATACCGGGGTCTGCATGGGGGCGCCGACACAAAATCAGACAACGTTGTCCGAAGAGACTGACAACGGACAGACAAGATGTTAGGGTCACCCCAACCCTGATAAAGGGGGGCTTGAGCAACAGGCAAAGCCGGGAGGAAACGGGGCCCGCCCCGCCGGCATGGATCGACGACAGGACGAAGAGGGTGGCAATGCGTATCGTCAGGCTGAAGAAAATCATCCCGCCGCTGCTGCTGGCGGGCTTGCTGGGGGGTGCTGCCACGGTGGCCATGGCGCAGGGAAATGCCGCAGCACCCGCTGCCACAGCCGCAGCACAGGCCCAGCCCTGGCTGAACCCGGCGCTGGCGGCTGATGAGCGCGCCGCCCTGGCACTCGCCGCCATGACCCTGGACGAAAAGAAGCTCCTGGTCTTCGGCCATTTCGGTTCAGCCCTGAAATACAAGAATTATCTGCCGCCCAAGGAAGTGCGCATGGGCTCGGCCGGCTATGTCGCCGGCATCAAGCGGCTGGGCATTCCGCCGCAATATCTGACCGATGCCGGCGTCGGCGTGGCGACCCAGCGCGAATCGCTGGCGCCTTATCTGGAACGCACCTCCCTGCCCGCCGGCATTGCCACTGCTGCCACCTGGAACCCCGCACTTGCCGAACAGGGCGGGGCGATGATCGGGCGGGAGGCGCGGGCATCGGGCTTCAATGTCATGCTGGCCGGCGGCATCAATCTGGTGCGGGAACCGCGCAATGGCCGCAATTTCGAATATGGCGGGGAAGATCCCTGGCTGGCAGCCACCATGGTGGCCGCCCAGATCAAGGGCATCCAGTCCAACCAAATCATCTCCACCATCAAGCATTTCGCCTTGAATGCGCAGGAAACCGGCCGCTTCGTGCTGGATGCCCGCATTGCCGAGGATCAGGCCCGCATGTCGGACCTGCTGGCGTTTGAAATCGCCATTGAGAAGGGCCAGCCCCATTCGGTGATGTGCGCCTATAACCGCTATAATGGCCCCTATGCCTGCGAAAGTGATTTCCTGCTCAATCAGGTCCTGAAGAAGGACTGGGCCTATCCAGGCTATGTCATGTCCGACTGGGGCGCGGTCCACAGCACGGCCCCGGCCGCCAATGCCGGACTGGACCAGGAATCGGGCTATATTTTCGACAAGAAGCCCTATTTCGGGCCGGAACTGCTGGGAAAGGCGCTGAAGGATGGCAGCATCCCGCAGGCGCGGCTGGATGATATGGTGCGGCGTATCCTGCGCGCCCTGTTCGCCTCCGGTGCGGTGGATAACCCGGTTTCCATCCAGCCCATTGATTACGGCGCCCATGCGCTGGTGACCCAGGCCGATGCCGAGGAAGGCATCGTGCTGCTGAAGAATGACGCCAACCTGCTGCCGCTGGCCGCCAGCGCCAAGCGCATTGCCGTGATCGGCGGCCATGCCGACAAGGGTGTGCTGTCGGGTGGCGGCTCCTCCACCGTGTTCGCCCGTGGCGGCAACCCGGTGCCGGGCCTGGGGCCGAAGGATTTCCCCGGCCCCATCGTCTATCATCCCAGCGCCCCGCTGGAGGCGATCCGCCGCCGCAGCGGCGATGTGCGCTTCGATCCGGGCACCGATGTGGCGGCAGCAGCCAAGCTGGCCGCCGAGAGCGATCTGGTGATCCTGTTCGCCAACCAATGGACGGGGGAGGCGTTGGATTTCCCGCTGACCCTGCCGGATGGGCAAGATGCCCTGATCGCCGCCGTGGCCAAGGCCAACCCCAAGATTGTGGTGGTGCTGCAAAGCGGCGGCCCGGTGCTGATGCCCTGGCTGGCCCAGGTGCCGGCGGTGCTGGAGGCCTGGTATCCCGGCACGCGCGGGGGTGAGGCGATTGCCCGCGTGCTCTATGGGGAGGTGGATGCCACGGGCCGCCTGCCCGTCACCTTCCCGCAATCGCTCGACCAGTTGCCCCGCCCGGTGCTGGATGGCACGGACAAGAAGCCCGATGTCTCCTTCCCCGTCACCTATTCGGAAGGGGCGGCGGTCGGCTATAAATGGTTCGATCTGAAGGGGCACAAGCCGCTCTTCGCCTTCGGCCATGGGCTTTCTTATACCAGCTTCACCTATGAGGGGCTGGCGGCGGAAATGACGGCGGACGGGCTGAAGCTGCGCGCCCGCGTCACCAACAAGGGTTCGCGCTTCGGCAGCGCCGTGCCACAATTCTATATCGGCCCTGCGCCGGGTGTGACCGCCGGCTGGGAAGCACCGCGCCGGCTGGTCGGGTTTGACAAGCTGGCCCTGGCACCGGGCGAATCGCGTCAGGTGGAGGTCACCATCGATCCCCGCCTGCTGGCCATCTATGACGGTGCGGCCAAGGGCTGGAAGATCAGCGGCGGCACCTATCAGGTGCAGCTTGCCCGCTCTGCCGTTGATTTTGTGCAGCAGGCAGACGTGACCCTGCCGGCCCGGCAATGGTCGGCCGCCAAGGGCGCCAAGTAAGGATAGGGGGCGCCGCCCGGCACCGGCGCCCCTTGATCATCCGTGCAAATGTCAGCGTGCCGGCTTCTTTTGCCCGAACACGTCGCTGCAGACCCGTTCTGCATAACGGGCTGTCAATTTTTGTTGTGCATCGGACATGCTGGCAACGGCAATTAGCCCACCACCGCCGGTACGCTCTGTTAAATAGTACTCTCCCAGTTCATTGCCAGCCAAATCATGCAGGGAAAGCTTACCGGTCAATTCAGAATGATCACCGACCAGCACGGTCATTGCCCCATTTTGCTCTTTATAGTTATCCACCCTCACACGGACGAGAACAGGCACATTTCCCTTCATGCATCCAGGGAGGATTTCCTTCAATTTTTGTTCCAGAACTGACTTCAATTCTAAAGGTGCCGTTGGCTGCGACAACTCCACCTCTATTTTATTTAGGGACAAGCTGGATAGCTTTGCTTGATCGGCACCATTCAGTGTTTTGACAGAGTTTGTCTGACATCCCGCCATCAGGAGCATTACCACCCCGGCTACCATCCATAAGCCATACGTACCATTTAGATACTTCATTCACCCCCCCCGCTATCTCGTTAGATGGAAATTATGAGAGTTAATCCCACTGGTGAAGCAGCTGAATATATGAGATAGATTTTTATAAAGTTTCAACCACAAAAAAGGAATCTGAAATGGAAAATTTCAATAAAATTATCGCATTAATGGCAATTTTACTATTGGCAACGGGATGCCAAATCCCAGTTCATAATCAAAATCCATCCAACGAGATACCAAATTTTTCCGTACATGAAAAAATTCCAGGAAAGTATCAAATATCTATCATTGGAGCAGAGAAGCTATCCATTGATTATATGCTTGAATACCCAATTAAAGCCATACTGAAGCTTGACCAAAAAAATGTATTTACGGAAGATGCGCTTAATGCATTTCGCCAACGATATACCGATGTCATTCTCTTCGAAAAAAATGGAGATGAGGGACGTATCCCATTAACTCTGGAGGTAAAACAAGCACGAATATTTGCTACGTGTGGCTCAATTTCCTTATTCAAGGGAACCTGCACGGCCGAGGGCAAAGTAACGCTTGCTCTGACGATGCCCGGCAACAGCGCCCCCGTGACGGCCATTGGGGAAGAGGTTATCACCTCCCCACCCAACAGCGATATTCTGGAGCCTTTACATGATGTGGGACCAAAGGCATTACGACGCGCGCAAGCCAAGGCCCTTGCGAAGTTAATCAGCCCCCCCTGATCAGTCCGGCAGCAGCACCGGCGACATCTGCAGCCCGATGGGGGAGAAAAGCCGGGCGTGGGCGTCGGAACAGACAAGGTGAAGGCGCAGATCAAACGCCTTGGCCAGCTTGGACAGATAATATTTTTCCAGATCATGAATGATCTGGTCGCTGACATGCACGGCGAACAGTACCGTATCGCCGTGCACGGTCAGGTTATAGGAACGCAACGCATTGTTCATGGCATGGTTGGAGAGAATGATCTCCGTATTCTTGCCGACAATGCCGGGCAGTTCGGCACAGGTCCGCACCGTGCCCAGCAATTCATAGGCGCAGCGCCATTCCCGCCCGCCTTCCGACCAGAGCGTATCGAACCGCTTCACTCTGGCGGAGGCAATCTCCACATGGGCACTATCCAAATCGGCGGGGATATCGATCATCTGGCGGCTCCGACATGCTGAGGCAACAATTACCCCAGCATATGACGGATCGACAGCCGATGCTTTGATGAAGATCAGAAGCGGGTGCTGAGCGCGACGCGCCAAGCCCGGCGATCGATGGCGCTATATTCCCCATCATCCACCACATCCCAGCCATCCGCGTTGAACAGGTTCAACAATTGGGCGCGCAGGGTGGCATCCTGGCCGAACAAAGCCAGTTCCTGGCGCAACCCCAGATCAACCACCGTGACGGCCGGCGCATCGGCCAGATTGTCCCGCCGGGCGGTGGTGGCGCTGCGATGATCAATGACCAGATCAAGCGAGCCGCCGTCCCATCCCGGCGGGGCATAATCCAGGCTGGCCTGCCAATGCACCCGGCGTTGCCCCACCGGGCGGCGACCGATCAGCCCTTCCCTCACCTCCGGCCCCGTCACCACCGGGTCCAGCAGCACCGCCCCCAGCACAAGCGACAGGCCCGGCAATGGCTGGCCGGTCACGGAGGCTTCAAGCCCCCGGTGACGCACCTGCCCCAGGAAGCCATAACGATCATTGCCATCCAGACCGGCATAGGGGCGGCGGACATCGAACAGCGAACTGGTCAGGTTCAACGGCCCCAATGGCAGCTTCACCCCCAATTCGCGCTGGGTGGTCAGTACCGCCGGCAGCAGGCTGTTGCGGTTGATCGCCGTGACCGGCGGCGAGCCCGCCTCCTCCAGTCCCCTGGCATAGCTGGCATAGGCGGTGATATCGCCATCAAAGCGCCACGCCACCAGCGCGTTGTACAGCCAGGGGTCGGAGCCGCCGCGCGCCGGGGCAGCGGCGCCGGTGCGGGACTGTTTGCGATAGCGCGCCTTCTGCACACCGACACTCGTATCCAGCCGCCCGGCCCATTCCAGCCGCCAGTTGACGCCCCCCGCCCATTGCCGCACCTGATCGCGTGATTGCGGCTGGTCGAACAGCAGATCGGGCTCAGGCACATCCCGCACCTCATCCACCCGCCAGGGGCCCAGCGGTATCTCCACCTCCCCACCCGACCGTTCGCGGCTGGACAGGCCGCGCAGGCTGGCGGTCAGGGTCTGCCGGGCCGTCTGGCCGGACCAGCCATAGGAAAGCTGGCTTTCCCCCGACCAGACAGCATTCTGCGACCGTGGGAACATCAGTACCAGCATGTCACCCTGTCCGCTGGCATCAATGCCATCCAACAGGGCAAAGGCATCCTTGTCCGACACATAGCGGGAATGGAACAGGCCGCTGCGCAACACCAGCCCATCGGCCAGACCCGCATCGACAATCAGGCCCAGATTACGGCTGTCAAAGGCGTAATCGGCCCAGCGCTGGCCGATGAAGCGGGATCGGGCGGCCCGTGGCGGCAGCCTGCCCCCCTGCGGCAACAGGGTGGGCGTCACATCCTCATCCCGGCCTGATTCCATATCCAGCAGGCCGGTAATCGTCAGCCGGTCGGTCGGGTGCCAGCGGGGAACGAAGGCGGCCGTCAGATAACGCGCATCATTGCCACCCTGGGCATTGCTGTCGGGATAAAGCCCGACACCACTGGCCAAGGTCCAGATACCGTCAGCGCTGGCCAGATCGCCATCCAGTTCCAGATAGGGGGACAGGTAAGGATCAATGGCAAAGGTGACGTTCCAGCCATTGGCCTGCCCCGGATCGCGCAGCGCCAGATCGGCAATGCCCGACGGGGCCGGGAACAATTGGCCGATATTGCCCAGCCCGACGCGGATGCTGGTGCTGTCCACCGCCCGGTCGGTCAGGGCCCCGGCGGGGCGGAAGAACAAACCTTCCAGGCGGATATTCCCGGCCACGTCCGGGCTGAAGCCCCGCACCGCCGATTGCGAATAAAGCCCGATGGATTCGGTGCCCACCCGCAGGCCAAAGGCATCGGCCGCCTGCCGGACGACATTGCCCGCCGGCTCGCTGGACCAGCAGGGCTGGACAGCAGCCAGAACGGGCAACAACAGACATGTGATCAGGAAAGGGGGGCGCATGGACGGGGCTTCTTGATTGTTTGTGCCGGCAAACTAACCGACACCAAAAACATCCGCAATCGGATATATTTCGACCCTCCACCTGTTGACCACAGGCGCCGGATGCCGCCGTCAGACCACGGGGTTCCGGCAACCATGGGGATACCGAGACGACGGCCGTTGCCCCCAAGGGGCATTATCAAGGGTCCGCTGCATAAGACACTGAAAAGCAAAGGGAAATTATAGATCGATTCTTACCAGTCGCGATACAAACGAACAAAATGAAATAAAATTTCATTTATTGAACAACAAAAATTCCTTTCATTCGGGATAAATCGGAATCGTTACGGATCAGAGACGGCCACTATAGCTCGGACTTTTGGAAAGGAAATGGGAATGGAGTCGGGTTTCAGCCCCATATCCGGGACGTCATCAAAAGAAACGCCAGCGGCTTATGCGTCCCGGAAATCCCATTTCTTGGTATTGGATGGCTTACGTGGTACCGCCGCCATCATGGTCGTATTTTTCCATATTCTTGAGATGCGATTTGCCCTCAGCGACCCCAGCGCCAATCCGCTACGGCATTCTTATCTGGCGGTCGATTTCTTCTTTCTGCTCTCCGGCTTTGTTGTCTCCCACGCCTATGATGATCGCTGGGGCCATATGGGTCTGGGGGCATTTTTCCGCACCCGGTTGATCCGCCTGCATCCGGCGGTGGTTTTGGGCGTATTGATCGGGCTGGTCGCCTATCTGGCTGATCCGTTTCTGGCGGTCTCCCCCCATCCGACGGCAGCGAGTTCCGCCGTCGCCATCAGTCTGGTGGCAGGCCTTCTGCTTCTGCCATCACCTTCGCTGCCCGGGCGTTTCACCGAAACCTATTCGCTGAACGGCCCGCACTGGACACTGGCACAGGAATATCTTGCCAATATTGCCTATGCGCTGGTTCTGCGGCGGCTGGGAACGGGGGCCCTGGCGGTGGTTGCCTTGCTGGCGGCCATCGGGCTTGCCATCACCGCCCAGGCGAAGGACGGGATTTCCACCGGCTATAATTTTGAGACCTTGTGGGTAGCACCGGTGCGGGTCGGCTTTCCCTTCATCGCCGGCATGTTGCTCTATCGCACCCGCCACCGTTGGCAGTTGCCGCAGTTGGGTATGCTGCCCCTGTCCCTGGCACTGATCGCACTGTTCTGCGTGCCCATCCTGCCACCGATGGCGGGGATCAGCCTGAACGGCATTTTTGATACGCTTTGCGTACTGGTGGCCTTTCCGCTGATCGTCGCCTGCGGGGCCAATTCCCCGACCGGCCCTTTCATGCAGCGGCTTTGTGACCGGGCTGGCCGGCTGTCCTACCCGCTCTATGCCAGCCATTATCCGTTCATGTGGGTCTATCTGGCCTTTATCGCCTACACCGCACCGCCCGCCGAACAGATGAATCTGGTGGGTTGGGCACTGGCCCCGTTCCTGCTGATTTTCGGCTGGCTGGTGACCATCTGGTATGATGAGCCGGTTCGTCACTGGTTACGACGGAAAATGCAGGCCAAGGCCTGAACGCCCCCCCTTCCCCGGCCCCCTGCCGGGGAAGGGATTGTCTTGCGGCTATTTCATCTGCCGGCGCAGATGGTTCAGCATGTCCACCCGCGTCAACAGACCCAGGAACCGGTCACCATCCATGATGATGGCCACCAGATTGCGGTCGAACAGCCGGGTCAGTTCGGCCATCGGTGCGGTGACGGGTAGCGTTTCCAGCCGGTTGACCATGGCGGTATAGACCTTGTCGCGGAAGCGGGCCGGGTCTTTCTCCACATGCAGCAGCAGGTCGCTTTCATCCAGAATGCCGATGACGCGCGTTCCCTCCATCACCGGCAATTGCGAGACGTCGCTGATCCGCATCCGCTTATAGGCCGTCAGCAGCGTGTCTTCCGGGCCCACCGTCACCACCTGGCCCTTGTCATAGCGGCGGGTCATCAGGTCGCGCAGGTCATTGTGGCGCTCGCGCGGGGTGAAGCCCTGGTCTTCCATCCAGGCATCATTGAACATCTTGGACAGGTACTTGTTGCCCGTGTCGCAGACGAAGGTGACGACACGCTTCCTCTCCGTCTGGTCCCGGCAATATTTCAGGGCTGCGGCCAGCAGGGTGCCGCTGGAGGAGCCGGCCAGGATGCCTTCCTTGCGCAGCAGGTCGCGCGCTGCATTCAGGCTTTCCGTGTCGGTGACGGTATAGGCGGCTTTGGCGTGCTGCAGGTCGCAATTGGGGGGGACGAAATCCTCCCCCACCCCTTCCACCACCCAGCTTCCGGGCTCCCCATGGCTGCCCTTGTTCACCAGATCGGCGATGATGGAGCCGGCGGGATCGGCGATCACCATCTGCGTCTTGGGGCTGGCCGCGGCGAAGAAGCGCCCCAGCCCGGTGAAGGTGCCGCCGGAACCGACCCCCACCACCACGGCATCAATGTCGCCGCCCATCTGCTGCAACATTTCCGGCCCCGTCCAATCGGCATGGGCCTGGGGGTTGGCCGGGTTGGCAAACTGGTTGACATAGAAGGCACCGGGGATTTCGCCGGCCAACCGTTCGGCAATATCCTGATAATAGGCCGGGTGGCCCTTGCCGACATCCGACCGGGTGATGTGGATTTCCGCACCCAAGGCCCGCAGATGGTTGATCTTCTCCACCGCCATCTTGTCGGGGATCACCAGGATCAGCCGATATCCCTTGGCGGCACAGACCAGCGCCAGCCCCAGGCCGGTATTGCCGGCCGTCGCCTCAATCACCGTGCCGCCGGGCTTCAAGCGCCCGTCAGCCTCTGCCGCCTCAATCATGCGCAGGCCGATCCGGTCCTTGATGGAGCCGCCGGGATTCTGATTTTCCAGCTTCAGATACAGCTCACACGGGCCGGTATCGAAGCGGGTCAGCCGGATGATCGGCGTATTGCCGATCATGGACAGGATGGCCGGACCCTTGGTGCTGGCATTCATGCTTGTCCTCCCTGGACGTTCTTTCACATCAGGGAACAACCAAAAATGCCGGTCGGCAAGGGCCGCCAGAAATGCGCAATCAAGCTGCGGCGCGGGCCATGCCGGTGACAGATTCGGGCCGGAAAGGCCGCCCATCGGCATCAATCAAACCCCGGCGGTGCAGCAGTTCCACATGGCTGATGAAATTGCCGGCGCACCCCGCCGGACGCTCCCACCCTTCCAGCCAGTTCTGTTCCAGAAAGGCCAGGATGGCGGGCTGCTGCAACTCCACCTCCCACAGGATGCCCAGCAGGGAGGACAGCGCCTCTTCCTCAATCTGCGTATCCTTATCCACGGCAATGGCGCGGTTGGCCTCCTCCACCCGGCCGGATTCCGGGCCGGCGCCAAGGCCGAAATCGATCATGCCGCGCCGCTCCGGCGGGGCCACCAGCCAATGCGCCACCTCATGGATCAGCACATAGGCTTCCGACCGGGTGCGGATGGACTGCCCGTCATAGGAGAAGGCCTCCATCGGTTCGGCATCAATGGTACCGATGCCGAAATCCCGTGCCAGTTTCACCCCCGCCGCCCGGTGTTCCGGCGTATCCACGCCCAGCGGCACCAGATCCAGCGTCGCGGCAATCCGCTCAAACACCGCCAAGGCCAAACTGTCGGGCGGCAGATGGGCGCGAAGGCTGGCCAGGGCCTGGGGCAGGATATCGTCCGGGATGGGGGTCAGTTGCATGATGACAAAGGCTTCAGCGGCAAGGGAACAGTATTGGGCGCTATTCTAGCCGCTTCGGGCCGTCAACAGGGCATTGATACCTTCCTGCGCCCGGTATTGCCGCCCAGCGGCATCTGCATAGAGTGCGGGCGGGAATAATGAACGCACCATATCATTGACAGTGACATCCACCGCAATGACCAGCCGATCCTGATTGGATGGGTTTTCGACTTGATGGGGCTGGGAGAAATCCCCCGTCCATAATGTGCCGGCGGGAAAGGCCAGCTTCTCATGCCCGATCCAGGTGAAGGCCTCATCGGGCACCTGCACCGCCAGCAGCAGCCGGGCCAAGGGCAGGTGCAGGGCCTGTTGATCATAATGCCAGCGCAGGAAACCACCCGCCGGCTGGCGGATGATATGGCTGCCCTCCACCTGCAACCCCGGCAAAGACAACACGGCCGTTTCCAGCAGGGGCAGATGATCCAGCGCCGGGCTGCGTTGAAGGGGGGCGTCGCTGCCATAGGCACCGGCTTTCGCCACCAGGGTGATGGCCGTCCAGTCGCCATCCTCGCTGCCATAGCGGTTGCGGGCCTCCGGCGGGGTGGCGGCGATGGCGGCCATGGTCTGGCGGTGCAGTTCGGCTGCATCCAGCCGGATGCTGGAAGCGGCCGCCAGCAGCAGGCCGCTCTCCATTGTCAGCCGTTGCCAGGGCAGCAGCTCAGCCATTGCGTTTGCGCATCTTGTGAAAGCGCATGACGCGGAAGGCCGGGCGGCCCTCCTCCGGGTTCTGGGTGCCCAGTTCCTCGCCCAGATAGCCGGTGCGGTCGAATTCCGGGAAGAACGTGTCGCCTTCCGGCGTGGCGGCGATCTCGGTCAGGTAAACCCGGTCGGCGATGGGCAGGAAGGCGGCGTAAATCTGCGCCCCGCCGATCACCATGATCTCCTGCCCGCCAGCCTCCTCGGCCAGCTTCCTGGCGGCGGCAACGGCGCTGTCCATATCATGGGCAACAATGGCACCGTCGGCCTGGAACGCCTGATCCTTGGTCAGCACGATATGCGGGCGGCCGGGCAGCGGCTTGCCCCCGAAACTGTCCCAGGTCTTGCGGCCCATGATCATCGGCTTGCCCATGGTGACCTGTTTGAAGAAGCGCAGGTCGCTGGGCAGCTTCCAGGGCATCCGGCCCTGATGGCCGATAACCCCATTGCGGGCGACGGCAGCAATCACGGTAATCAACAAGACAGCTTCTCCAACAGCACGGTATTGTGCGATTAGCGATACCCCAAGCAGCCCCAGCCCACCAGCCGGAACCGATCATCGATGCGCCATCCTGAATATCAGTATCTCGACCTGATGGCCCATATTCTGGAAAAGGGCGACCGCCGGGTGGACCGTACCGGTGTCGGCACCCTGTCCAGCTTCGGGGCCATGATCCGGTTTGACCTGTCGGACGGCACCACCCCCATCCTGACCACCAAGCGGGTCTATTGGAAGATGGCGGTGAAGGAGATGCTGTGGTTCCTGACCGGCGGCACCAATATCCAACCGCTGCTGAAGGACAAGGTGACGATCTGGACCGATTGGCCGCTGGCAGCCTATCGCCGCGCCACGGGGGAGGACATCGCCCAGGCCGATTTCGAACGCCGCATTGTCGAAGATGACGCTTTCGCGACCCGCTGGGGCGAACTCGGCCCCGTCTATGGCAAGCAATGGCGGCGCTGGCTGGGGCCGGATGGGCGCGAACATGACCAGATTGCCGCCCTGATCCACGGACTGAAGCACACGCCCGCCAGCCGACGCCTGCTGTTCCACGCCTGGAACGTGCCGGATGTGCCGGACATGGCCCTGCCGCCCTGCCACATGGTCTATCAGTATCATGTGACGACGGACGGCAAGCTGAACAGCCTGATGTTCCAGCGTTCCTGTGATCTGCTGCTGGGTGCGCCCTTCAATTTCACCGGGGCTGTGGCCCTGCAATTGATGCTGGCCCAGCAGGCGGGGCTGACGCCGGGTGAGTTCGTCTGGATGGGCGGGGATGTGCATCTCTACCTGAACCATCTGGATCAGGCGCGCGAACAGCTCAGCCGTGCCCCCCGCCCCTTCCCCCGCCTGTCGCTGGCCCGCAAACCGGACAGCATCGATGGCTATCGGATCGAGGATTTCGTGCTGGAGGGCTATGATCCGCACCCGCCCATCAAGGCGGATGTGGCGGTGTGATCCCGAAATATCCCCCCTTCCATTCGCGGAAGGGAGCGCCTATATAGGGACTGTCGGGTTCGCCCGACTATGGGGATAAACGCGGTGTGGAATAGACGTTGCGGACCCGGGGGCGGTACCCGGCGCCTCCACCATTCTCCCTCCGGTCATGCGGTTATCGTGGCTGCCGGCGGGTTCATGGGGGCGAACTAGGATCGACGCGCGTAATAAAGGCATAGTCTTCTCCCGGCATGATACCGCCGTTATCGGGTCAAACCTTATAGATGCCAACGATAACTCGGCGTCTGACCTTCGCATGGCTGCCTAATTCCCCCTAAAGGGCGTTAGTCAGTTAGCTTAGTTCGCAGCCCGGGGGGAGCTGGGCAACAGAATCCCCCCACCTTATTTTAGGACATTGTTGGGTTTTGGCGCGCGACCTTGGGCGACAGGGTGGCGTGTTTTGTCGTTGCGCTCACGGCTTTCAGCACTCTCAACCGTCACCCCGGCGCAGGCCGGGGTGACGGGGAAAGAAAGCGACGTGCCCCGCCCCCTCAGTGATGCCCCACCGTCGGCACGGCGGCGGCGTCGGGGATGCCCCAATGGTGGCAGGCCACGCGGTGGCCCGGCATCTTTTCTTCCAGCACCGGCACTTCCTTGGCGCAAATGTCGCTGGCCTTGGGACAGCGGGTGCGGAAGACACAGCCAGAGGGCGGCTTCATCGGGCTGGGCAGGTCGCCGCCCAGCACAATGCGCTGCTTGTTCTTCTCAATATCCGGGTCCGGCACCGGCACAGCGGAAATCAGCGCCTGGGTATAGGGGTGCAACGGCGCCTCATAGATGGCGTCGCGCTCGGCGATTTCCATCACCTTGCCCAGATACAGCACCATCACCCGATGGCTGACATGGCGCACCACCGACAGATCGTGGCTGATGAACAGCAGCGACAGGCCGAATTCCTTTTGCAGATCCATCAGCAGATTGACGATCTGCGCCTGGATCGACACGTCCAACGCCGATACCGGCTCGTCGCAGATCACCAGCTTCGGGTTCAGGATCATCGCGCGGGCAATGCCGATGCGCTGACACTGGCCGCCGGAAAATTCGTGCGGATAGCGGTTAATCATCTGCGGCAGCAGGCCGACCTTGGCCATTAGGGCCCGCACCTTGGCCTTGCGCTCCTCTGCCTTCATCTTGGGGAAGAAGACGGTCAGCGGTTCGCCGATAATGTCACCCACGGTCATGCGCGGGTTCAGGCTGGCCAGCGGGTCCTGGAAGACGATCTGCATGTCGGCGCGCTTCTGGCGGATCACCTCCGCGCCGACGCCGGTCAGTTCCGACCCCATGAACACGACCTTGCCATCGGTCGGCTTGATCAGTTGCAGCACCGCGCGGCCCAGCGTGGATTTGCCACAGCCGCTTTCGCCGACAATGCCCAGCGTCTCCCCCTCATTCAGGGTGAAGGAGACGCCATCCACCGCCTTCAGCGGGGTATATTGGCCGATCAGGATGCCCCCGGTGCGGATGGGGAAATGCACCTTCAGCCCTTCAACGCGGAGAAGTTCTTTCGACATATCAGGCGCTCCGGGCTTCAGTGGCAACCTTCAGCGAAGGGGCCTTGGGGTCGCTGACGGGGTTGGCGAGGCTCAGCAGATGGCAGGCCTTGGCATGGCCCGGCGTCACATCGCGCAGCAGCGGCAATTCATCCACGCAGCGTTCATGCACATAGTCACAGCGTTCCTGGAACGGGCAGGCCTTGGGCAGCCGTTGCAGATTGGGCGGCTGGCCGGGAATGGCATAGAGCTTTTCCCGCCGCCCCTCCGTCAGGCGCGGCATGGAGGCCAGCAGGCCCGCCGTGTAAGGATGGGCGGGCTGATAGAAAATTTCCTGCACGCTGCCGGTTTCCATGAACCGGCCGCCATACATCACCTGCACCTTGTCACACAGGCCGGCCACCGTGCCCAGATCATGGGTAATCAGCACGATGGCGGCCTTGGTGACGCGCTTCAGATCGGCCATCAGGTCCAGAATCTGGGCCTGCACCGTCACGTCCAGCGCCGTTGTCGGCTCATCCGCGATCAGCAGTTCCGGTTCGCACAGCAGCGCCATGGCGATCATGATGCGCTGGCGCATCCCGCCGGACAGTTCATGCGGGTACTGCGCCAGCCGGCGCGCCGCCTCCGGGATGCGGACCAGGTTCAGCATCTCCAGCGCCCGCTTCACGGCGGCCGCCTCGCCCATGCCCTTGTGCTGCACCAGCACTTCGGTCATCTGCTTGCCGATGCGCAGATGCGGGGTCAGGCCGGTCATGCTGTCCTGGAAGATCATGGCGATCTTGTCGCCCCGAATCTTGTTGAGATCCTTCACCGGCATCCCGACCAGCTCGGTCCCGCGATATTTGGCGGAACCGAGCGTGCGGCCATTCTTGGCCAGCAGCCCCATGACGGACATGAAAAGCTGGCTCTTGCCCGAGCCGCTTTCACCGACAATGCCGACGCATTCCCCCTCATTCACATCGAAGGAGACGCCATTGACGGCGGAGACCTCGCCATCGGGCGTGGCGAAACGGACCTTCAGGTCGCGGACTTCCAATACTGCGGTCATATCCGGCGCCCCTTAGCGATCCTTCGGGTCCAGCGCATCGCGCAGACCGTCACCGATGAAATTGAAGCAGAACAGCGTCACCGCCAGGAAGACGGCCGGGAAGATCAGCATATGCGGGGCATTTTCCATCTGTGCCGCCCCTTCGGAGATCAGCACACCCCAACTGGTCATCGGCTCCTGCACGCCCAAGCCCAGGAAGGACAGGAAGCTTTCCACCAGGATCACCACCGGCACCATCAAGGTCACGAACACGATCACCGGCCCGATGACATTGGGGATGATGTGGCGGCGGATGATGTTGGGGGTGGACACGCCCGATGCCCGCGCCGCCTCGATGAATTCCTTGCGCTTCACCGACATGGTCTGGCCGCGCACGATACGCGCCATGGTCAGCCATTCCACGCAGCCAATGGCAATGAACACCAGCACAATGTGACGCCCGAACACCACCACCAGGATGATGATGAAGAACATCAGCGGCATGGAATAAAGCACGTCGACGATGCGCATCATGACCGTATCGATACGCCCGCCGAAATAGCCGGCGATGGAGCCATAGGCCACCCCGATCACCAGCGCCACCATGGTGGTGACGATGCCCACCATCAAGGAGACGCGGGCACCATAGAGCGTGCGGATGAACAGGTCGCGCCCATTGGCATCTGTACCGAACCAATGGCTGTTTTCCAGCATCGGTCCGACCCCGATATAATCCCAATAGACCTCGTCATAGGCGTGCGGGCTCAGCACGTCGGCGAAGATCGCCATCAGCGCGATGATGCCCAGCACGATCATGCTGGCCACCGCCATCTTGTTGGCGAACAGGCGGCGCCGGGCGTCCTGCCAAAGCGAGCGGCCCTGCACCTCCTCGGCGGCTTTCTCGATCAGCGCCGCCCGTTTGGTACCGCCGGTGATGTCTTGAACCATCGTCGTCTGCTCTTTCCCTACGCGCTCTATTCCGCGGCCTGGACCTGCGAACGCTGCCAAAGCTGCGTGCAGGGGATTTCCATCAGATCGGACCAATGCAGGTCATACCCATATTCCCCGATCGTCACCTGATCGAACCGCGCCGGGTTTTCCCGGATCGGGGCAAAAATCTCGTACCGGTCGATGATGTCGGCGATATCGACCACCGATATCTGGCCGACATCCCACTCCAGCCGAAGCTTGAAACCCGGCAGGGTGGTAACGGATTTGATCCGTGGTGTACGCATCCCATCACCTCCTTGTCGGGTTCAGGGCCTGGAACATGGCCAGGATAACATCCTGGTTGGTTTTGGCCCACGCTCCTTCTCAAACCCTTACTGCCAGCCGCAGCTCTTGCCTTCGTTCTGCTTGTCCAGCCATTCCTTCAGCGGGGCGAAATAGGCCAGCATGGCGCCGGCATCCATCTGCTCGCTGCCGGTGAAGGCCTTCAGCGCTTCCGGCCAGGGCTTGGAAGCGCCCATTTCCATCATCGCATTGAAGCGCTTGCCCACTTCCGCGTTGCCGGCGATGGAGCAGCGATGCAGCGGCCCCGTATAGCCCGCCTGCTGGCAGGCCGCCTGATGGAACTGGAACTGCAGGATGCGGGCCAGGAAATAACGCACATAGGGCACGCTGGTGGCGACATGGTTCTTGGCACCGGGGTCGAAATCGGCTTCGGTCCGTTCCACCGGGGCGGCCACACCTTGATATTTGGTGCGCAGATCCCACCAGGCCTTGTTGTAATCCTCCGGCTTGATCTTGCCGTTGAACACATCCCACCGCCATTTGTCGATCAACAGGCCAAAGGGCAGGAAGGCCACCTTGTCGAGTGCCTGTTGCAGCAGCAGGCCGGTATCCCCCTCGGTGGAGGGTTCCTTGTCCAGCAGGCCCAGCTTCACCAGATAGCCTGGCGTCACCGACAACGCGATGAAATCGCCGATGGCTTCGTGGAAGCCGTCATTGGCGCCATTGCGGAACAGGGTCGACTGCGCCTTGTAGGCGCGCTGATAGATATTGTGGCCCATCTCGTGATGGATGGTCTGGAAATCGTCACCATTGACCCGCATACACATCTTGATGCGGATATCATCCTTGTCGTCGATATCCCAGGCGCTGGCATGGCAGACGACTTCCCGATCCTTCGGACGCGTCAGCATCGACCGTTCCCAGAAGGTCTGCGGCATCGGCTCAAAGCCCAGGCCAGTGAAGAAGCCCTCGGCGGACTTCGTCATCTTGATCGGGTCGTAATTGGCCTTGGTCAGCAGGGCCGTGACGTCGACATTGCGGGCCGTCTGCTTGGGCGCCACCAGATCATAGACATTGCCCCATTCCTGCGCCCACATATTGCCCAGCAGATGGGCCGGAATCGGCTTGTCCTGCGGCACCACGTCGGTGCCGTACTTCTCACCCAGCTTGGTGCGGGTATAGCAGTGCAGGCTGGTATAAAGCGGCTTCACCTGCTCCCACAGCCGGTCGGCCTCCGCCTCGAACTGGTCGGCGGTCATGTCATAGCCGGAACGCCACAGCGTGCCGGCGTCCGCCACTCCCAATTCCTTGGCGCCGATATTGGCGATCTCCGCCTCGCGCTGATAGATCGGGCGCATCGGCTGGGCCACCTTGTGCCAGCCGGTCCAGAGCCGCTTCAGCTCCTTTTCATCGCGTGAGGTGCGGAAGATATCGTCGATCTCGTCCAGCGTCAGGCAGTCGCTGCCATCCTCACGGCAGACCTTGCCGGTGGCGTAAAGCTCACCCAGCTTGGCGTCCAGCTCCGACAATTCCTTGTTCAAGGCCGGGTCGGCAGGGGACGGCAGCGCCGTTTCATTGCGCAGCAGGGCCAGCTTGCGCGCCACATCCGGGGCCAGTTCCAGCCCGACAAACTGCTTGCTCTCCGCCGTCAGGCGGGCGACCAGCGCGCTATATTCCGCCCCCGTGGCCGACGACAGGGCCAGCGTATCCGGGGTGATATAGGTGTTCATCACCCAGGACTGGCGGTTCAGCTTCTCCCGCGCCGCCCCCAGTTCAGCCTCTGCCCGCTCCACAAACGCTGCCGCATCCGCTGCCGTCGCCTTGGCCGGGGCTGCCGGCGCCTCGGCCTTCTTTTCAGCCGGCTGGCAGGCCGTCAGCAGGAACAGGGTGCCGATGGCAGCACCGGTACGGAGCAGGTGGGAAAGCCGCATGGGGGTATCCTTCGGGCGGAACGTACTATTAAGTAAGGATAGAAGCGCCGGATCAGTCGTAGCGGACACGCGGGTCCATCAGGCCATAAACCAGATCAACCAGCAGATTCATCAGCACGATCAGGCTGCCATAGGTAATGACGGTACCCATCACCAGGGTGTAGTCGCGGTTGATCGCCCCCTGCACGAAATAGCGGCCGATACCCGGCAGGCCAAAAATCTGCTCGATCACCACCGATCCCGTCACCAGACCGGCAATGGCCGGCCCCAGATAGGAGACGACGGGCAGCATGGCCGCGCGCAGCGTGTGGCGGGTGATGATCAGATGTTCCGGCAGCCCCTTGGCATGGGCCGTGCGCACGAAGTTGGAGCGCAGCACCTCAATCATGCCGCCACGGGTCAGGCGGCTGACAATGGCGATCTGCGGCAGGGCCAGCGCGATCACCGGCAGCACCAGATTGCGGAACGACCCATCGCCCAGCCCCGCCACCGGCAGCCAGCCCAGATAGATGCCGAAAATCAGCGTCAGCAGCGGCGCCATGACGAAATTGGGAATGGTGATGCCCACCATGGCGATGCCCATGATGGAATAGTCTGTCTTGGTGTTCTGGCGCATGGCGGCCAGAATACCCAGCGTACAGCCGATCAGCACCGCCAGCGTCACCGCCGACAGGCCCAGCCGGGCCGATACCGGCAGACCGGTCAAGATCAGCTCGGAGACGGTGAAATCCTTATAGGTGAAGGACGGGCCGAAATCGCCCTGCAGCGCCTTGCCCAGATATATGGTGAATTGCTGCCAGACCGGCTTATCCAGATTATAGGCGGCCTTCAGGTTCGCCTCGATCTCCGGCGGCAGCACACGCTCGCTGTCGAACGGGCCGCCGGGGGCGGAATGCATCAGAAAGAAGGACAGGGCGACGATCACCAGCAATGTGGGGATCGCTTCCAGCAGGCGCCGGACAGCGTAAGACAACATCGATAGAAACCCTCCATCGCGCCTTCGACCAGCATGGTAGCTGCCATGCATCGGATGCATTTCGCGCGGACGGGAGTGACGTTTCTGTGAAAACAGTCCCCCTGTCAACCGCGTCCCGGCAAAAGAGACATAATTTCAAAAAACCCACCCAAAGCACACCATTTCCCCCAGGAAATGGGCGCTTTAGGACATTTTCAGAGGAAGACACACGATCGCACGTAAAGGGGCGATAGAATGCGCAGAACAGCCAATTCCAACCAGGGGGCCGCTGGAGTCTTTGCCTGGCCCCCTGCCCGCCCCGCCCATGTCCGGTGACAGGCCCCGTCAATACCCCTCTCCTGGCCCACCTAGTTAAGATCGTTTCGCAACAAGCCCCTACCTTGATCGAATATGAGTGAAAAGGGGGTCTGATCCCCCCTAGAGGGGTTTGCCCCGCACCGCGAAAAGCGCTAAACCACGCTCCGAAAAGCCACCCTGGCAGGCCTTGGCCCCGGACGCTGGAGCCGGGGCAAGAAGTCATGTCGCCTGCCGCTTTCGACCCCGATGGAGGAGTCACCCCCGATGTCCACGATCACCGGCCAGGACAGCCTGAAAGTCCGCCGCACCCTGACTGCCGGCGGCAAGTCTGTTGATTATTTCAGCATTCCCGAAGCCGAGAAGGCCGGCCTGGGCGACGTGTCGCGCCTGCCCTTCTCCATGAAGGTGCTGCTGGAGAACCTGCTGCGCTTCGAAGACGGGCGCACGGTGAGCGTGGACGACGTCAAGGCCGTCGCCCAGTGGCTGGTCGACAAGCGGTCCGACCGCGAGATCGCCTATCGCCCGGCCCGCGTGCTGATGCAGGATTTCACCGGCGTGCCCGCCGTCTGCGATCTGGCCGCGATGCGCGAAGCCATGGTGGCGCTGGGTGGTGATCCGACCAAGATCAACCCGCTGACCCCGGTGGATCTGGTCATCGACCATTCCGTGATGGTTGACGCCTTCGGCACGCCGCAGGCGTTTGATGAGAATGTGGACCTGGAATTCCAGCGCAATGGTGAGCGTTACGAGTTCCTGCGCTGGGGCCAGAAGGCCTTCAATAATTTCCGCGTTGTGCCGCCGGGCACCGGCATCTGCCATCAGGTGAACCTGGAATACTTGGCCCAGACCGTCTGGACCGATACGGACCAGACCGGCGCCACCGTGGCCTATCCGGACACGCTGGTCGGTACCGACAGCCACACCACCATGGTCAACGGCATGGCCGTGCTGGGCTGGGGCGTGGGCGGCATCGAGGCGGAAGCCGCCATGCTGGGCCAGCCCATCTCCATGCTGATCCCGGAAGTGGTCGGCTTCAAGCTGACCGGCAAGCTGCGTGAGGGTGCGACCGCCACCGATCTGGTGCTGACCGTCACCCAGATGCTGCGCAAGAAGAAGGTGGTGGGCAAGTTCGTCGAGTTCTATGGCCCCGGCCTGGACGCGCTGACCCTGGCCGACCGTGCGACGATTGCCAACATGGCCCCGGAATATGGCGCCACCTGCGGCATTTTCCCGATCGACGCCGAGACCATCCGCTTCCTGCACTTCACCGGCCGCGACGCCGACCGCGTGGCTTTGGTGGAGGCCTATGCCAAGGCCCAGGGCATGTGGCGCGATGCGTCCTCGCCCGATCCGGTCTTCACCGACACGCTGGAACTGGACCTGGGTTCGGTGGAGCCGTCGCTGGCCGGCCCGAAGCGTCCGCAGGACCGCGTGCTGCTGTCCAACGTGACCAAGGAATTCGGTGACTTCCTGGCCACCGACGTTGCCGGCCGCCCGATCAGCCAGCCGACCGATGTGGCCGGCGCTGATTACAAGCTGGATCACGGCCATGTCGTGATCGCCGCCATCACCAGCTGCACCAACACCTCCAACCCGTCGGTGCTGTTCGCCGCCGGTCTGGTGGCGAAGAAGGCGGTGGAACTGGGCCTGACCGCCAAGCCGTGGGTGAAGACCTCGCTCGCACCGGGCTCCCAGGTTGTGACCGACTATCTGAACGCCGCTGGCCTGTCCCCGTACCTGGACAAGCTGGGCTTCAATCTGGTCGGCTATGGCTGCACCACCTGCATCGGCAATTCCGGTCCGCTGCCGGACCCGATTGCCGCCGCCGTGGACGCTGGCAAGCTGACCGTTGCGTCGGTGCTGTCCGGCAACCGCAATTTCGAAGGCCGCGTTTCCCCGCAGGTCCGCGCCAACTATCTGGCCTCCCCGCCGCTGGTGGTGGCCTATGCCCTGGCCGGCACCCTGCACCTGGACATCTCCAAGGATCCGATCGGCACCGGCAAGGACGGCCAGCCCGTCTTCCTGAAGGACATCTGGCCGTCGAACAAGGAGATCGAGGACACGATCGCCCAGTTCCTGACGCGCGAAATGTTCGTCAGCCGCTATGCCAACGTGTTCCTGGGGCCGGAGCAGTGGCAGAAGATCAAGACCGTCGAAGGCATGACCTATAAGTGGGACGAGAAGTCGACCTACGCCAAGCGTCCGCCGCTGTTCGACGGCATCACCATGACGCCGGGCTCCGTGTCCGACGTGAAGGGTGCCCGCGCGCTGGCCATCCTGGGTGACAGCATCACCACCGACCATATATCCCCGGCTGGTAACATCAAGAAGACCAGCCCGGCCGGTGAATATCTGCTGGAACACAATGTCACCGTCGCCGACTTCAACAGCTACGGCGCACGCCGTGGCAACCATGAAGTCATGATGCGTGGCACCTTCGCCAATATCCGCATCAAGAACGAGATGCTGGACGGCGTCGAAGGCGGCCTGACCAAGTATGTGCCGACCGGCGAAGTGATGCCGATCTATAATGCGTCGATGAAGTACCAGGCCGAGGGCACGCCGCTGGTGGTCTTCGCCGGTCAGGAATACGGCACCGGCTCCTCGCGTGACTGGGCCGCCAAGGGCACCCGTCTGCTGGGCGTCTCCGCCGTCATCGCCGAAAGCTTCGAGCGTATCCACCGCTCCAATCTGGTTGGCATGGGTATCCTGCCGCTCCAGTACCCCGCCGGTGTCAGCCGCAAGACGCTGAAGCTGGACGGGTCGGAGACCTTCGACATCGAAGGCGTGGAAGCCGGCTTGAAGCCCCGCATGGACCTGAAGCTGACCATCACCCGCGCCGACGGGTCGAAGGAAGTGGTCAACCTGCTCTGCCGTATCGATACGCTGGACGAGGTGGATTACTTCAAGAATGGCGGCATTCTGCAGTACGTGCTGCGCAACCTGGCGGTTCCTGCCGCTGCGGAGTAAGTTTGATCAGAGACCGCCGGGGCAACCCGGCGGTGTTTGGGATGGAAGAGCCCGGCGGAGCGATCCGCCGGGTTTTTTTGTGTATCACGCCTTGATATTGCGGGTTTGAGTTGAGAGATTTTCTCACAATTTATCTCAATTTATAAGGTGATTATGATCAAGTAAAAGCAATTAATGGGGGCACAACAACCCAAGATGGAGCTTTCAAATGACCAAAAGCGTTTATGATTTAACGATTACGACTGGCTTTGACGGCGCCCCGACCATTCGGGGAACCTTCACCTTGGATGGGAACAGCGCCAGTGGCATCGCGCGTTTGACCCAGGCCGTTAATCCGCCGATCAACACGCCAGCAATGTTCCCTGAGGGCCACGGTGTTTTGGTTGCGAACACGCTGACTTTGTTTCTGAGCGGCGTATCTTTGTCAGCCAGCTTTCCCATTCCATTTGTATCAGCACTGGGAATATTGGCAACAATCGACGGGACGGCCGTTTCCGGCAAGGCAAGCTTTACTTACTACGCCAACGGCGCCAGTCATCGCTTAACTGATGTACCGGTCACCGGTAACGTATTGACCCTCGGCTAAGGCGGCGCTCGCCTAGCCCTTTAAAGCCCGGCGGAGCGATCCGCCGGGCTTTTGGTGCATCAAAATAATCCATTGCAACTGATAAATCATGCCTGCAAGATGCTTCACCATATGGGGGAAGTAGGGATCGTTCATGCGGCTTCTGTTGTTCTTCGGGCTTGGGCTTCTGGCTGCTGCCGGCCTGTCACCCCGCGCCACCGCCACGGAATCGCCGGTGCCCGGCTGCGGGCTGGCCAACAGCTATTTCTGTGGTGTCTGGCGGCCATCTGGAAAAGGTTCGGAAGCCGGAGGGCGCGTGACCATCGAAAATGGTGTCTGGACCTGGGAAAATAAGGACAGGGCAGAATGCCTGCTGCTGGACGAAGGGGAACGCGCCGGCCGGCCCTACGCGGCTTTCCGCTGCAATTACCGCTATGATGGTGACGGCGTGGTGGAACAGGAATTCGTCCTGCTTTATCCGCTGCCGGCAAGCCCTGCCGGCTCCGCGATTGCCACCCCGATGACCGGACTGAACATATCAATCGCCGATAAATTAGATTGCCTGCTTTCTGGGTGGGCTGAATTAATCAAGAATAATAGCATTAGAATTTCAACACAGCCAGAATCTAAATTCTGCGGCATTACGACAATGATATACTTCAGATAGGGTATTAAACGTGAAAATATTAATTTCAATCATATTTATCCATCTGCTTATTTTTGCCCTCGCAAGCACACCCGCGCCTGCTGAGGCGCCTCCTCCGACGTGCGGGTTGGCCACCAGCTTTTTCTGTGGTGTCTGGGCCCCTGCTGGCAAGCGGGAGGAAGCCGGGGGGAGGGTGACCATCAATGCCACCGCCTGGACCTGGGAGAATGGGGACAGAGCCGATTGCCAGTTGCTCGACCAGGGTATCCGGGACGCGCGGCATTATGCCACTTTCCGCTGCACCATTCTCTGGGAAGCGGATGGGCAAAAAGAACAACAGTTCGTCATCCTCTATTCAGAATCCCCCTTCCGACCCGGGGAGATGCCCGCCCGCTACGCGGAACGCGGTGGAATGTATATGTCAGCAACGGAGAAACTGGACTGCCTCATGAGTGGATGGGAAGAACTCGTTCAAAGCAAGAATTTAGAAGAAATTAAATTCCCCCCCTCATCAAGGTGTGGAGAAATTTTTTCCTATTTTTATTTAAGATAAAAACAGTGCACCAATAAATGATAAAATACGGAGATGAAATGAAAGCCTTTCCCGTCCTATTATTATCTTGGTTAGTACTTTCCATCCCTCAAGGATTCGCCAGCGCCGATGACCGTCCCCCTGCCGGCTGCGGACTGACGGAGAGCTTTTTCTGCGGCGTCTGGCAGCCGATAGGTAAAGGGGAAGAAGCTGCAGGACGTGTCACCATCAATGCCACAAGTTGGACCTGGGAGAATGGGGACAAAGCCAATTGCCAATTGCTCGATCAAGGGAACCAAGGGGATCGGCATTATGCGACCTTTCGCTGTACAATCATTTGGAAATATAATGGGAAAGAAGAAGAGCAATTTATGCGATTATATAAAAAAATACTTTTCACACCAGAGGAAGGCATATCACATCATTCCAATAACAACAGTTTTCACATGTCAAAATCAAAAAGCCTGACATGCCTTCTGGATGGGTGGAATGAGATGCTTGAAGATAGAAAGGCAGTATTTATTAAAATGAAACCAAGTTCAAACTGTGGCCGTGTCACAACTTATTCATATGCAAAATAATACCAATTCACAATTCAAATCATCACCCTCCAGATCGGTGCCTACCTCTGATATCCGCGATAGGTTGAGACAAAATGAAGCCCCTGTTCGCCATAGCCCTTTCGCTCTTCGTCCTCTCTGCCCTGTCTGGGCCTGCCCGTGCCGCCAACCATTCCCCCAAAGACTGCGGACTAGCCGAGCGTTCCTTCTGCGGCGTCTGGCTCCCCGTCGGTAAGTCGGGGGAAGCTGGCGGACGTGTTACCATCAGTGCGACGGGTTGGACCTGGGAGAATGGGGACAAAGCCGATTGCCAATTGCTCGATCAAGGGGACCAAGGGGACCGGCGCTATGCGACTTTCCATTGCACGATCCGTTGGCATCCCCATGGAGAAGAGGAGCAGCAGTTTTTTCAGCTATACTCGGAACGCCTACACAAAAAAGATGCTCTTGGATTTATAAAAACTCATATCGGTCGCATTTACATGTCAAGTACCGAGAAATTAGAATGCCTTCAGGATGGGTGGAATGAATTGATAAAAGACGAGAAAAGATATTACATTATAGAAAATCCGAAATCAAAATGTGGATATATAGATACAGAGTTCCACGACAGGTGATTTTTGGGAGAATTTTTCCATAAGGGCCATTGATGATAATTTCACAATGGCCCTTCACTTTATTAAGATTTTGTCTTTTTTTCTTCTTCCAATAATTTTGCCTTTTCGAAATAGGTGCGCACAGCTTTATTGCGTTCGTCGGGAATCGCGTTTCTGTTGCTTTGCTGCGCGGCAGCTCCCCAGTCTCTGATCGCAATTGCCGCAAATAGATTTTTCCATTTTTCAGCGTTGAACTTGGTCGTACCAATATTATAGATCATATCCATCAATACGATTTTTGCCGGGGTAGGGAAACAGGAGAATCCAGAGAATTTTTTCCTGAGATCTTTTTCAAATTGCTGAACACTATCTTTGAGCATTTTCTTATAATCTGCACTCGACAATCTTAATTTGGTAATTTTTTTATATTTCTTCGCGAGGTAGTTGATCTTTTTCTCACCATTTTTTTCAGCTTCTGCCCGTGCGTCATCAATAAATTTTCTTAACTTCTCATACCCATCCGTTACCTCTGTGAGAGTGGCAAAACGCCCATCTTCAGTTTCCATCCGCCATGGCAGGGATTTGAACTGGTCCCATTGATTAACGTTCGCGCCAACGCCCACAGTGATAAACCCGAGAGAGTCACCATACGGATACTCATATGCATCTTCATGTCGCACCAACATTTCCACCGCCTCGTCCAGCCATGGCTCCTGGAAACAATGCGGCTCATCATCCTTGGCGGTTTTCCCGGCGGCACCCGCAGCAGCAGCCCCATCCCGTGACGCCGCATCATCCACCAGTTCCGCCCAGCAGCGGCAATGTTCCTCTTCCCCCGGCTCGGGCCAGGCTTTCCAGCGGAACAGCTTGCCTTCCCGCGCCGCGTGGCTGGGGCGGACGCGATCATCCCGTACCGTCCGCCAGATATAGCGATCATTGCCGGATGTCCGGGCCAGATATTCCTGCAGGGTCTGGACCGTTTCATCATCCGGTTTGACCTGCCCGGTCGGGGTCAGCTCGGTCAGGCGCTGGAACGCCTCAATTGCCTCAAACAGGCGGGTTTCGGCAAAGCGGGTCATGCCGATCAGATCGTCGGGCAGATAATGGCCCAGACGGTTCAGCACCCGCTTCAGGTTCAGAATGTCATTGGGATCGGCATCAACATTGCGGGCGACGGCCCGCTTCAGTTCCAGTTCCATCGGCTTTCTCCAGAAACAAAAAAGCCCGCCCCACGGACGTGGGGCGGGCAGCTTCAAAGGAACATTATCCTATATTTGGATTTATATCAAGCCTTTTCAGCCCGGCAGAAGCGCCGCCGGGACCACCACGGTATTGAAACTGTCCGCCGGCAGGTTCAAGGCCAGTTCCTGTGTACCCACCGCCAGAATCAGCCGCAGCGGATCGGCCAGATCATTATGGGCCACGATCACCAGATCGCCATTGGGGTTGCGGAAGGCCAATTGGTTTTCAAAGGCGAAGAAGCTGCGGCTGGGGATAAACCGGGCACCGGGGCGGACAAAGGCACTGAGATGACGCATCAGCCAATAATCATGGGTCAGCCGCCAGGTGCCTGCCTTGGTATCCACTGAGACCAGCGCATTCTGTGGCCAGCCCCAGCCGCTCATCCCGTCGGCGGGCATCACCATGTTCCAATATTGCCAGGCGCTGGCCCCGCTGTTGAAATATTGCCGGATCAACGACCAGCCATAGCGGGCATAGCGCCAATCATTGGCACCATTGCCGCATTCCTGCTCAGAACTCCAGATGGCCAGATCGGGATGCCGGGCCCGGATATCCTTCAATGCCCCCTTGCCGGCCCATTGCACCCCCACCCCCTTGACCAGGGGGCCGGCGGTGGGATCGGCCATCACCTTATCCACCACCTCCGGCTTGTCACGCTCCAGCGTGCCCAGCAGCACATCAATGCCCAGCGGCGACAATTCCCGATGCAGATAGGGGATGAAGCGGGCCAGCCCTTCCCCCGACCAGCAGCAGCCGGGGAACGGGTGGGGCGAATTGAATTCGTTCTGCGGCATCACCTGCCCGATGCGAATACCCAGCCTTCCATAGGCTTCCACATAGCGGCGGAAATAATGGGCATAGGCGTCGAAATAACGATCTTCCTGAATGAAGGTGTCCTGCCCCTCCTTCATGATCTGGTCCGGGCGGATACCATTATCCCGCCCGCCGGGCCAGGCGGGGGCCTGGGCGTAATGGCCGTTCTTCTTCATCCAAGTCGGCGGCGACCAGGGCGATGCCCAAAAGGCAAGTTCGGGGTTGATCTGGCGGGCAGCCTGGATAAAGGGAATCAGGGTGTCGCGGTCTTTGTCGATGCTGAAATGCTTCAGATCGAAATCGCCCGGCACCTCGTCATAGGAATACCAGTCGTCAGCGATATCATTGGCACCGATGGGCGTGCGGCAGAGGCTGAAGGCGGCACCATCGGCTGCGAACAGGGCCCGCAAGGCCTGATCGCGCGCCGGGGCCGGCAATTTGGCCAGCGCCTTCCAGCCCTTCTCACTGAAGGCACCGCCGATACCTTTTATCGTCTGGGCAGGCTTGTCCAGCAACAGGTCAGCCGACCGCTCATAGTTTCCCGCCGCCAACGGTCCCAACACCGGAGAGGACTGGCGCGCCCAACGGTCACGCTGGGTGGTGGTGAAAAACTGGATGGCACCTCCGGCCTCAGGCGGGGCCGCCTGACCGCCGTTGGTCAGTGTGGCGGGCAGGCTTGCCGCTGCGGTGGAAGCCAGCAGCAGTTTCATGGAGGCACGGCGGGTAATCATACGTTCAACTCCCCATCCTTGAAAGTGATGCGCTTTATTTTAGCGCTAACATCAAGGATGAGGATGACGAGCAGAGACAGGCAAAGCCCGGCCTGAGCCTTGCCCACCTGATGGCCTGCTGTCTTTGAAAAGGACGAGGCCGTTGGAGAAAAGGCGGCTTATACCAACGGCAGGAAATATTGACCGTTGGTCAATATTTCCTGCCCCTCAATCGCCGGCACCAGCATCCGCTGGCTTGGCTACGCCGCACGAGCGGCGCGGCGGCGGTCGCCGCCGTACCAACGGTCATGAATTATGACCGTTGGTATTACAGCCCCAGCACATCATCCATACTGTAAAGCCCCGCCGGCTTGCCCGACACCCAGAGGGCGGCGCGCACGGCACCGCGGGCGAAGATGGCGCGGCTGCCGGCCTTGTGGGACAGTTCCAGCCGCTCGGCCTCTGTGGCGAACATCACCGTATGGTCGCCCACCACATCGCCACCGCGCAGGGTGGCAAAACCGATATCGCCCGGCTTGCGGGCACCGGTATGGCCGTCGCGGACGGCATCCTTCACGGTGGCCAGATCAACGCCGCGCCCATCCGCCGCTGCCCGACCCAGGGCCAGGGCGGTGCCGCTGGGGGCATCCACCTTGTGCTTGTGGTGCATCTCCACAATCTCAATATCCCAATCCGGCCCCAGCGTGGCCGCCACCTTGCGCACCAATCCGGCCAGCAGGGTAACGCCTAAGCTGAAATTGGCGGAGACCAGCAGGGGAGCCTTGGTCGCGGCCTGCGCCAGCCGGACATGGTCCTCGGCGGAAAGGCCGGTGGTGCCGACAATCAGCGCCGTGCCATGGGCCACCGCCAGATCAGCATGGGCCAGCGTGGCGGCGGGGGCGGTGAAATCAATCACCGCATCGGCGGCGGCGAACAGGGCGGCGGCATCATCGGTCAGCACTACGCCCGCCGGCTCCAGCCCCACCAATGTGCCCAGGTCGCGGCCCAGCGCCGTGTTGCCCGGCCGTTCGGTGGCGCCGGCCAGGATGGCGCCTTTGCTGCCCAGCACCTCGCGGATCAGCATCTGGCCCATGCGGCCCGCGCCGCCAACGATCCCGATACGCATCTGCCCATTCCCATATCTGATGGCAAAACCGCATCAGGGCATAGCACAGGGGGCGGGCCGGATCAGCCCCCGGAAAGGCAATCCACCAGTGCCTTGGCGTTGAAGCGCAGCAAGGCCGGGTAGAGGGCCGGGCCTTCAGGGATATTCGCCCCCTCCGGGTCCAGCGTGCCGGTGCGCACGGCAGAGCCTTCCACCAGCACCTTCACCAGCGACGGTTCAAACTGCGGCTCGGCGAAGACGCAGACGGCCTTGGCATCGGCAATGGCATGGCGCAGTTGCGACAGCCGGGCGGCGCCCGGCCGCTGATCCGGCGTCACCGTAATGGCCCCGGCGGCGGCCAGGGCATAGCGGTCTTCCAGATAATGATAGGCATCGTGGAAGACGATAAAGGGCCGGTCCTTCACCGGGGCCAGCTGGGCCGCCAGTTCGCTGTCCAGTGCTTCGATGGCGGTGACCTGCTTTTCCGCATTGGCGCGGTATGTCGTTGCCCGCTCCGGGTCCAGCTTCGCCAGATTGTCGGCCACCGCCTGGGTGATGGCGATCGCGTTGCGTGGGTCCAGCCAGATATGGCCATCGGTGCCGCTGGCCGCGTGCTCATGACCATGGTCGTGATCGTGATCATGCGCCTCCCACACCCCGCCGGCCCGGCTGGGCAGCACGCGCACGCCATCCGCTGTGGCCAGCGACAGTTTCACCGCCCCGTTCCCCAGCGCTGTCAGCGGCTTTTCCAGGAAGGTTTCCAGCGCCGGCCCGACCCAGACCACCAGTTCCGCCCCGTTCAGCGCCTTGGCGTCAGAGGGGCGCAGGGTGAAATCATGCGGGCTGGCCGCCCCGCGCACCAGCAGGTAAGGATTCCCTACCCCCTCCATCACCCCGGCCACCAGCGCGTGCAGCGGCTTCACACTGACCACCACATCCGGCGGCGGGGCCGCCAGGGCAGGCATGGCCCAGAACAGGGCAGCAACGGGCAGCAGGCGAAGAAAGCGGCGGGTGAGCATGGGAATAACCGGACATCAACAAGGAGAGCACATAAGTTGTTATATTATAACATTTGTCAAGCCATGGGGATTGGCGTAAACCCTGCGTCCGGTGCAAGGCGGCCACCCGCCTGCCCCCTTTCCCCTGCGGCACGCCTCGGCCCATCTGGTCGGTTCCTGCCGCCTGTTCAACCGGAGTAGCGCCCTTGTCTCCCCCGCCCATCCTGCTGCAATGCGATGCGCTGACCGTGCGCCGGGGGGAACGCGCCGTGCTGGACAATGTGTCCCTGACGGTGCGGGCGGGCGAGATTGTCACCCTGATCGGCCCCAACGGGGCCGGCAAGACCACGCTGGTGAAAACCGCCCTGGGGCTGGTGAAGCCCGACCAGGGGACAGTGCGCCAAAGCCCCAATCTGCGCATCGGCTATATGCCGCAACGGCTGGCGGTGGACCCGACCCTGCCCTTGACGGTGCGGCGGTTCCTGGCGCTCTGGTCCAAGGCGGATGCCGACACCATGCGCGCCACCCTGGCAGAGGTCGGGGCCACCCACACGTTCGACCGCGCCATCCAGACCCTGTCTGGCGGGGAGGCACAGCGCGTGCTGCTGGCCCGCGCCCTGCTGCGCCAGCCTGACCTGCTGGTGCTGGATGAACCGGTACAGGCGGTGGATGTGCATGGGCAGATTGAGCTGTTTGAGCTGATCGGTGCAATCCGCAACCGGCGCGGCTGCGGCGTGCTGCTGGTCAGCCATGATCTGCATCTGGTGATGGCGCGCACCGATACGGTGATCTGCCTGAACCGGCATGTCTGCTGCCATGGCAAGCCGGAGGATGTGTCGCGCCATCCCGAATATGTCGCCCTGTTCGGCCGCCATGCCGAGGCGCTGGCCGTCTATCAGCACAGCCACGATCATGCCCATGCCGATGATGGCTGTGTGGTGCCGGCGGGGCTGGAACATACGGCCCATGCCGACCATGCCGCATCCTGTGATCATGACCATGGACATGATCACCATCACCAGGGGGACCATCGGCATGGATGATTTCCTGATCCGCGCCGGGGCCGCCGGTGTCGGGCTGGCGCTGCTGGCCGGGCCGCTGGGCTGCTTGGTGGTCTGGCGCCGCATGGCCTATTTCGGCGATACGCTGGCCCATTCCGCCCTGCTGGGCGTGGCGTTGGGCTTTCTGGCCGGAATCGATCTCAATATCGGCGTCGTTGCCGTCTGCCTTTGCATTGCCGTGGCGCTGACCCTGTTACAGGAACAAAGGCGGCTGGCGTCCGACACGCTGCTGGGCATCGTCTCCCATTCCACCCTGTCGCTGGGGCTGATTGCGCTGGCGGCGATGCAGACGGTGCGGGTGGATCTACTGGCCTATCTATTCGGCGATATATTGGCCGTGACGCCCACCGACCTGATCGCCATCTGGGGCGGCGGGGCCGTCGTGCTGGGGGTGCTGGCGCTGATCTGGCGCCGCCTGCTGGCCCTGACGGTGGATGAGGATCTGGCAAGGGTGGAAGGGGTGCCGGTGCGCTGGATCAGGCTGGCCTTCACCTTGTTGATTGCAACCACCATCGCGCTGGCGATGAAGATTGTCGGCATCCTGCTGGTGACCTCGCTGCTGATCATCCCCGCCGCCACGGCGCGACGCTTTTCCCGATCACCGGAAATGATGGCCATGCTGGCGGCCCTGGCCGGGGCGGTTTCGGTGCTGGGCGGGTTGGCCGCGTCGCTCTATGCCGATCTGCCCAGCGGTCCCGCCATCGTCGTCACCGCCGCCGGCCTGTTCCTGGTGGGGCATCTGCTGCCCGGGGCGCGGCGGGGCTGAGCCCGTAGTTTTTACATGTTCCCTCAGGCGCCGGGCGGCGGCATCCGCCGCCTTGGCTTACGCGTCCACAAGGACGCGGGCCGGCAGTCGCTGGCCTGCAAGGGGCCTGTTCCAAGACCCTTGATATTATACCAATCCGCCAAGGGTCTGACCCTTGGCGGATTGGAAGCCGGCGACCACCGGCCCGGCGCTCGTGCGCCGTGAAGCCAAGCTGCCGGACGGCAGCGCCCGGCGCGTGAGGGAACGCGAAATCTCCCTGGATCGGTCACGATCAAGGGAGATTGATATTATACCTGCACCTGCCAGACCTCCCGGGCCAGCAGGCGCACACCGGGGGCGATCAGGCGCACGCGCTGCGGTGGGGCGCCGTCGGGCAATTTGATGTAATGCAGGGTGATGAACAGGCCGGCCTCGCCATCCAGCCCCTGACAGGGCAGGGAAAGCCGTTCCACCCGCACCGTCGCCGCCGGCCCTGCGGGCAGGGCAAATTCATCATGCACCAGCACCGGCCGGCGTGCCCGGGCCGACAGGGTGAAAAATTCCGTGACCATGGCCATCTGTTCCAGTGGATAGAATTCATCCATATAGCGGCCACCCTGGGTGGCCCCACTGAACAGGGCCGCCATGTTGCCGATGAAATCCAGCTGCAACCGGTCCAATCCCGGCCGGCCACTCACCAAGCTGAGATGCGGCAGCGCAACAGCCGGCCAATCCAGCAACTCCACCAGCCCGGCATCGGGCATATCCTGCCCCGGCTTGCGCAGCGAAAGCCAGTGGCGCAGCGCCAGCCTTTGCGCAGGCACCGTCAGATGGGCAGGGGCAAGCCATTGCGGATCAGCGGACACGAGGGAAAACGTTCCTTGGCAACGGGGCCTTGCTGTTGCAACGTCACGGCGGCAGGATGCCGGCCATCGAACAGCCATAGATATCGTCTAAATTATCTTAAATTTGCCCCAACCCCCGCAAGGGAAGTCACCATGGGAACGGAAAAAATGCTGCGACGCCTTTTCATCGCCACCTGCTTGTCTTTTGCTGCCCTGCCCGCCCTGGCCCAGGGCGGCGCGCTGGATCTCTCGGCGAAAGACCCGATCACGCTGGATGTCGCCAGCATTGAGGTGGAAAGCGAGTATGTCGCGCCGATGAAGGAACCCAATGTTGATCATCTGATCACCATCACGCCATCCGATGCGGTGCGCCTCTGGGCCTCGCAGCGGCTGAAGGCGGGCGGCAGCCAAGGCCGCGCCCGGGTGGTGATCCGCGACGCTTCTGTCCGGGAAAAGGAACTGCCCCGCACCACCGGCATCAAGGGCTGGTTCACCAAGGACCAGTCGGAGGAATATGACGGCAAGCTTCAGGTTGACATCATTGTGGAGGGGACGGCCCGCGGCTTCTCCGGCAGTGTTTCAGCCACCGTCACCCGCTCCACCAGCGTGCGCGAGGATGTCAGCCTGGCGGAGCGTGACAAGACCATGCTGGCCATGGTGAAGGAAATGGCCGCCGACCTGGACCGCCAGATGGACCCGGCGATCAAGAGCAACCTGTTCCCCGTCGTGATCATCCAGTAAGGGAAGAGCGGTTACAGAAAAGGCGGCCCGGTCACCCGGCGCCGCCTTTTAATTTAGATGGAGAAGGCTGCCGCCCTCACCCTTCCATGGAAGAGCTGGGATTGCCGATCATGGCCAGGAACTCCCGCCGGGTCTTCTCATCCTCGCGGAAGGCGCCCAGCATCCGGCTGGTCACCATGGTCACACCCGGCTTGTGAATGCCGCGGGTCGTCATGCATTGGTGGGTGGCTTCAATCACCACGGCCACGCCCAGCGGTTCCAGCACCTCCTCAATCGTATTGGCGATCTGGGAGGTCATTTTTTCCTGGATCTGCAGGCGCTTGGCATAAACCTCCGCCACGCGGGCCAGCTTGGAAATGCCGACGACGCGGTTGCGCGGCAGATAGGCGATATGGGCCTTGCCGATGATCGGCACCATATGATGTTCGCAATAGCTTTCGATGCGGATGCCCTTCAGCACCACCATCTCATCATAGCCATCCGTCTCCTCAAAGGTGCGGGCCAGCAGGTCGACCGGGTCCACCTGATAGCCGGCAAAGAACTCATCATAGGAACGGACAACGCGGTCGGGCGTGCCCAGCAGCCCCTCCCGCTCCGGATCGTCACCGGCCCAGCGGATCAGGGTACGCACCGCCTCTTCCGCTTCGGCGCGGGTCGGCTTGGGCAGGTTGCTGCCGGCGCGGCGGCCATGCAGGGGACCGGGAACGACATTGCCGGCGGTTTTGTTCTTCGGTACGGCCACGGGACAGCGCTCCCTTTCATGTTTTTGACGATCGGCAGGGGGGTAAGCCTGCCAGGCTGATATCCAATTGGATGGAAACCGCGGGGTTTCAAGCGGCCAATTGCACGGAACCGTGGAATTGCCACCCACCGCGATAAATTAGTTCAAGCGCCGCTCCTGATGCGGGCTGTCCAGGGAGAAGGCGGGAACCGTCACATCGAACAATTCGCCTGCCGCCGTCTCCATCTGGTAAAAGCCGCGCATGATGCCCGACGGTGTGGGCAGCGGCGTGCCGGAGGAATAGCGAAAGCGGCCACCCGGCGGCAGCTGGGGAAATTCCCCCACCACACCCGGCCCCCGTACCTCCTGCGTGCGGCCCAGCGCGTCGGTGATGATCCAATGACGGGTACGCAGCTGCACCGTCTCCGGCCCGGTATTCTCAATCTGGATATGATAGGCCCAGACATAGCGACCAGCTGCCGGCTGCGACTGGTCGGCCAGGAATTCCGGCTCCACCGTCACGCGGATATGGCGCGTTGTTTCAATGTACAAATCACTCTCCCAACCCAGCGGCGGGGGCTTCCCGCGGGCCAGAACCGGAACGGAACACCGGCCAGCCCTTGAATTTTATCATGGCTTGGCCGGGCCCAGCCCGACCGATGCCGGCCATTTCCGCCAACTATAGGACGGTGCGGCGGCCGAACCAAGCCCGCAGGTCATGGCCCCCATCACACCCTGCCCCTTTTGGTCATGAAATAGCCACTTGCGTGCCGGCGGCAATGGCCTCATATAGCGACCAGTATGCAACTGCTGAAGAGCTGCGCAATGTTGCGCCCCATCACCCTGCGACGACGAAAGAACACGTGCCAGCCTCACGGCCGGCCGGTCTTCCTGCACGGGACCTGATGGCGCTTTTCGCGTCAGGGGGGTCCCGGCCCGATGCTTCATTGTATCGCCCCCTTTATTGCTTATGCCGGGACACCCCAATCGCATGAATATTACGCTTGAGCTGCCGTCCCACGCCGGCGCCATCGAACAGCTTCTCGACAGCAGCTTCGGCCCGAAGCGGCACACCAAGACAGTTTACCGGTTGCGCAAGGGCGTGGCCCCAGTGCCCGATCTCTGCTTCGTCGCCACCGACACGGACAGCGACGGCAACGAAAAACTGATCGGCACGATCCGCTATTGGCCGATCATGCTGGGCGGCAACACGCCGGCCTTGCTGCTGGGCCCCATCGCCATCGATGAAGCCCATCGCAGCGAGGGTTTGGGCGGCAAGATGATCCGGCACAGCCTGGCCAAGGCGGCCGAACAGGGGCACAAGATCGTCATCCTGGTGGGCGATGCGCCCTATTACGTGCGGTTCGGTTTTGCGCGTGATGGCGTGCTGGGCCTGTCCCTGCCCGGTCCGGTTGATCCGGCCCGGTTCCTGGGCCTGGAACTGGTGGAAGGCGCGCTGTCCGGGGTGACCGGAACGGTTGGCCGTGCGGTGCCGGCCAAGGCCCGCTCGGCCAAGCCCGCCCGTCAGGCCGCGGCCGTCACCATGCTGCTGCCGGCTACCCCGGCAATGGCTGGCGACAGCGATGTTGCTGCCACCAGCATGGTGTCCCGACGTCGCACGCGGCGCGCGGCGCGCTGAAAAAACATCGGGCGGCGACTGCGATTAGGGCCTTGATTATGCATTTGGAAGCCCCTATAAGGGGGCTCCCGGCGCGGGTGTAGCTCAATGGTAGAGCAGAAGCTTCCCAAGCTTACGACGAGGGTTCGATTCCCTTCACCCGCTCCAACGAACTTCTACAAGGCCCGCCCTCCGGCGGGCTTTGTCGTTTTCAGGCTTTGCCCCAACTCATACTCAGTTGCCTTGATCAGAACCTATAGGTTCTGATCAAGGCCCTCAATCGCCGGCGCCAACATGCCAACGGCTTGGCTTCACGCGGCATGGGCCGCGCGGCGGCGGTCGCCGCCGTACCAAGTTGCGATGCGTTCTGCTCATCGCAACTTGGTATCAGACGCGCAAAGGCCGGGCACAAAAAAAGCCGCCCGGATCGGGGCGGCTTTTTTAAAACTCAAACAAGGCGCCTCAGCCTTCCAGCATCCGGCGCAGCAGTTCCACATCCTCGGCAAAGGCGGGGTCGGTGCCGCACAGCTCATCCACTTTGCGCACAGCGTGCATCACCGTGGTGTGGTCGCGATCGCCGAATTTGCGGCCGATTTCCGGCAGGGAGCGCTGGGTCAGCTGCTTGGCCAGATACATGGCCACCTGACGCGGGCGGGCCACGGCGCGGGCGCGGCGCGCGCTGCTCATATCAGCGAGGCGGATGTTGAAATGCTCCGCCACCTTCTTCTGAATCTCTTCAATCGTCACACGGCGATTGCTGGCGCGCAGCAGATCGTGCAGCACATCCTGTGCTGATTCCAGGGTGATGGCGCGGCCCACCAGTTCGGCATGAGCGACGATGCGGTTCAGGCTGCCTTCCAGCTCGCGCACATTGCTGGTGATCTTGTGGGCCAGGAATTCCAGAACCTTGATCGGAATCTTGGCGCCGATCCGGTCGGCCTTCTGCTGCAGAATGCCCAGGCGCAGTTCATAGGTGGTGGGGTGAATATCCGCCACCAACCCCCAGCCCAGGCGCGACCGCAGGCGTTCTTCCATACCTTCCAGGTCCGACGGGCTTTTGTCGGCGCTGATGATGACCTGGCGATTCTGGTCCACCAGGGCATTGAAGGTGTGGAAGAATTCTTCCTGGGTGCTGTCCTTGCCGCTGATGAACTGCACATCGTCGATCATCAGCACATCCACGGAGCGGAACTGCTCCTTGAAGGCCATCGTATCCTTGAAGCGCAGGGCGCGGATGAACTGGTACATGAATTTTTCGGCCGAGAGATAGATCACCCGGCGCGACGGGTCTTTCTTGCGAATCGCCCAGGCAATGGCGTGCATCAGGTGAGTCTTACCCAGACCGACACCGCCATAAAGGAACAGCGGATTGAAGGGTACCGCGTTCGATTCGGCCACCCGGCGGGCGGCAGCGAAGGCCAGCTCGTTTGGCTTGCCGACGACGAAATTCTCGAACGTGAAGCGGGGGTCCAGCGGGGCCGACATCTCGTCGGCCCGTTCATCGCCACCGGCCACGCTGGCCGGCACCGGTTCAATCACCAGTTCGGCCACCGGCTCCTCGGCGCTGTCGGCCAGCGGGGCAGCGGCAGCGTCATTGACGGCCGGCTCCGTCCGGGTCGGGGCCGCGACAACGATTTCAACCGATTGCACGCCGGGATTCTCACCCGACCAGAGGGCGCGGATGCGGTCGGCATAATGTGTGCGGATCCAGTCGCGCATGAAGCGCGTCGGCACCAGAATACGGATCTGGCCGCCATCAAGGGTTCCCACCGTCAGCGGCTTCAGCCAGCTGCGATAGGCGGTCTCACCGACCTCATCCTTCAGGCGGCCCCGCACCCGTGCCCACTGTTGATCCAGCGAACTCTGCACCGACATCCGACCAATGCTCCCACCCAAGCCCATATGCCCATGCGGCACCGCCCCATCAGGCCCGATACCGTCATGTCCCCCAACGCGATCCAGCCATTACCCCGGCTGCAATCCGACCACCATTCCCATCACGCCGTCCTGGCCCCACCCTGCACCCGATATGAAGCGGGGGCAACGTGACAAAAACAGTCTTTTGCACAGGGGAGCACAGCCCCGATGCGCAAAAGAACAGCGACGCCATGCCAGCAAGTTATTGACGTCAGCGGGAGGTTTCAGACCGACAATCTGAAAAGATTCCACACCAATCTTCAATACCGCCCTGGCAAAAAACACGACCTTCCAACCAAGCAACCCATCAGGGTTACCTCTTTTGGACAGGTGACATGTCAAGTATTTGGCAATGGTCCGGTTCGCCGGACTCTGAACGACAAGTATCGTTCATTATCGCGTTGCCCCCGACATTTTGCGGCCGGAAGTTCTCCACCCCTATCCGCACCGCATCCATTGTCGCGTTGATTAACGCGTTCATGATGCTAGAGGTGCGGCGGACAAGCCGCAACGGGACTGAAAAGAGAACGGGCAAAAAAGCAAAATTCGTGCGCGAAAGCCCAAGGCGATCAACCACGAATTCAGCTAAAGCCAAGCGCAACCCTGTCCGATAACGCGATATGCAGACAGCACAAGCCGCGCGGTGAAACCACCGCGCGGGTTACGCTACGGCAACAGCCGATCAGCCCAGCGCCTTGATGCGGCTGGACAGACGGGACAGCTTGCGGGAAACGGTGTTCTTGTGCAGAACGCCCTTGCTCGCGCCGCGCATCAGCTCCGGCTGAGCGGACTTGAAAGCCTCGGCGGCGGCGGACTTGTCGCCGGTCGCGATAGCGGTTTCAACCTTCTTCAGGAAGGTACGGATGCGGCTGACGCGGGCGCGGTTGACTTCAGTCCGGCGGGCGGTCTGACGGATGCGCTTCTCAGCGGACTTATGATTGGCCATGGAAAACCTTCACGCGGAACTTGGATGTGCCGTAGGAAGCGGCGCTTATACAGGGGGTCAGGCAACCCGTCAAGCGGGTGAAGACAGGCCGCCCATGCCAAACTTGCTTGACTGGCGGTTGCCGTTACCGAATCCCCGGTAATGTTCGGAAGGCACCCTACTGCAACCGGCAAAGCAGATGCAAGTCATGCCTGTGCATAAGACAGATGTTGTGTCGCGCATGATTGAACGCCGCCGAATCCCGGTGAGGCGACGATTCAATCATGATTCCAGCCCCCTGCCCGTCCTATCGCTGACAGCGCGGGCAGAAGAAGGTGGAGCGGCCGGATTGCACGATGCGGCGGATGCGGCCTTCCGGCGCGCCATCCTGGCCGCAGGTCACGCAGGCCTCATCCTCCCGGCCATAGACACGGAAATTATGCTGGAAATAGCCCAGCTCCCCATCGGACTGGACAAAGTCACGCAATGTGGAACCGCCAGCGGCAATCGCCTCCCCCAGCACATCGCGGATGATCGGCACCAGCCGTTCGGAATCGGCACCGGCCACGCTGTCGGCCAGCCGGGTGGGGGCGATGCCGGCGCGGAACAGGGCCTCGCAGACATAGATATTTCCCAGGCCCGCCACCACGCTCTGATCCAGCAGGGCCGCCTTGATCGGCGTGCGGCGGCCGGCCAGTCGTTCCGACAGGGCGGCCCCATGGAAGCCATTGCCCAGCGGTTCCGGCCCCAGTGCGGCCAGCATCGGGTGGCTGTCCAGCCCGGATTCGTCGAACAGGTCCATGAAACCGAATCGGCGCACGTCATTATAGGTGACGACCCAGCCATCATCGGTATGGAACACCAGATGGTCATGCGCGGCGGGGGCCCCGGCGGGGCCGGGCTTCACCACCATGCTGCCGGACATGCCCAGATGGATCATCCAGACCAGCCCGCCATCCACGCGGATCAGGATATATTTGGCCCGCCGGTCCAGTGACAGCACCCGCCGCCCCGTCAGCCGGGCGGCGAAATCCGCTGGCAGGGGAAAGCGCAGGTTGGGCCGGTGCTGGTCCACCCGCACCAGCACCCTGCCTTCCAGCTTCAGGGCCAGGCCCCGGCGGACGGTTTCAACCTCGGGCAATTCAGGCATTGCGGTCCACCAACGTCACCCCCAGCGACGCCAGGGCACGCCAATAGCCCGGATAGGTCTTGCCAACGCAGACCGGGTCCAGAATGGTGATGCCATGCAGCTTCAGCCCGGCCAGCGCAAAGCACATGGCAATGCGATGGTCGGCATAGGTGTGGATTTCCGTGGCCAGCGTCTGGCCGGCCAGGGACGGGTCGGCAGCGACGATCAGGTCATCCCCCTCCTCCCAGGCCAGACCCGGACGGATTCGCGTCAGCTCAGTGGACAGTGCGCGCACCCGGTCGCATTCCTTGACGCGCAGATTGGCGATGCCGACGAAGCGGACGGGATTGTTGTTGAAGGCGGCCAGCACGGCCAGCGTCGGGATGGCATCCTGCATCTGCGAGCCATCAATCACCGCCGGCATGTCGGGGAACTGGGCGATGATCGCCTGGGCCTTGGCATCGGGCTGGGTGAAGGCATCGGCCGGCACCCCCAGATCGATTCGCCCGCCGGTCAGCGCTTCCGCCGCCCAGAGATATGTTGCCGCCGAGGCATCGGGCTCGATCACATAATCGGCGGCGCGATATCCGGTGGGCTGTACCCGCCAGGTGGCGGCATCGGGCTGTTCCACGCTGGCGCCAAAGGCCCGCATGGCCGCCACGGTCAGGTCGATATAGCCGCGCGCGCCGATCTCGCTGCCCTTCAGAACAATCTCCACCGGGCCGCTGCTGCAGGCCGCCGCCATCAGGATGGCGCTGACATATTGGCTGGACAGGCCGGCATCGATTTCCACCCGGCCCGGCGGCAAAGCGCCCTTGCCGCGCACGGTGACGGGCGGGCAGCCTGTCGGCGCCTCCAGATCGACCGACAGGGCGCGCAGCGCCGTGACCAGCGGGCCGATGGGGCGCTTGCGCATATGCTCATCGCCATCCACCACCACGGTGCCATCCACACTGGCAACCGCGGCAGTCAGGAAGCGGGTGGCCGTGCCGGCATTGCCCAGAAACAGCGGCCCCTGCGGGGCCGTCAGATGGCCGGGGCTGGTGACGATGAAGGTCGTCTCGTCCGGTTCTTCCACCCCGATACCCATCTGGCGCAGGGCATTGGCCATATGCTTGGTGTCGTCGCTTTTCAGCGCGCCGGTCAGGCGGCTGGTGCCCCGGGCCAGGGCTGCCAGCAGCAAGGCCCGGTTGGTGATGGATTTCGACCCCGGCGGCGCCACACGCCCCACCAGCGGCCCATTGGGCGGCACAATCGTCACTGCGGCCGTCTCTATATCCTTCGCCATCACCCAAACCCGTTCCTTGAAGCGGCAAAACAGGCCGCGACCCTATCGCGCGAATCGAGACGGGAAAAGGGCTTTGGCCAAAGGGGCGAAATGTGCGGCAAGCAGGGCAGTAAGGGGGTTACACATAAATCAGGTGGTGATCCGGCGGGACGGCGCCCAGCAAAGTTACCACCCCCGCCGTTTCCACCGACAGGTCTGGGCGGATGGTGACATCCCTTAGGCCCAGCGCCCGCCAGCCCATCTCACAGGCCAGGAAGCGCACACCCAGTTCGGCACAGGCCGTCAGCAATTCTTCCATCGTGGCCACGCCGCGATGGGCCAGCGTGGCGTCCCGTGCCTCAGGGCTGGTGCCATCATCGGAGAAATCCAGCCGGCGCCAGCCTTGCCGGTCCAGCAGCGCCGGCAGGGCGCGGCCGGTGAAGAACAGGGTCACCGGCCGCCCGGTGGCCGCCGCCGCACTGGCCAGCACCAGGGCATAATGCACACGATCATAACCGCCGGCCTGAACGATCAGCGCCAGACCTTGCGAACCTTGGGGCATGGGGAAAGCCTCATTTCGGGGAGGGATGGTGCGAAAGATCGCAATAGACCGGATGGTCACCACAGGTGGGGCATTCCGGGTCGCGCCGCACCTTTATGGTACGGAAACTGGTTTCCAGCGCTGAATAAAGCAAGAGCCGACCGGACAGGCTGTCGCCGATACCCAGCAATTCCTTCAGCACCTCCACCGCCTGCAGGCTGCCCAGGCTGCCGGCCAGCGCCCCCAGCACGCCACCTTCTGAGCAGGTGGGCACCGTGCCCGGCGGCGGCGGATCGCGGAAAATGCAGCGATAGCAGGGATGGGCGTGCCCCTGGTGAGACTTGAAGGTCGAGAGCTGCCCCTCGAATCGCAGCATGGCGGCGCTGACCAGCGTACGCCCGACCAGATGGCAGGCATCGTTCAACAGGAAGCGGGTGGCGAAATTATCCGTGCCGTCGGCCACCAGATCATAGCGCCCGATCAAATCCAGCACATTGCCAGCATTCAGCCGCAGCCGGTGCGGCTCCACCACCACATCGGGGTTGATGGCGCGGATGCGGGCGGCAGCACTCTCCACCTTGGGCACGCCGATGCCGGCCGTATCGTGGATCACCTGCCGCTGCAGGTTGGAGAGATCCACCGTATCATCATCGACAATGCCGATTCGCCCGACCCCAGCGGCGGCCAGATAGAGCAGCAAGGGCGCGCCCAATCCCCCCGCCCCCACCACCAGAACGGAGGAGGAGAGCAGCCGTGATTGCCCCACCCCGCCCACCTGGGGCAGCATGATGTGGCGGGCATAGCGTTCGATCTGGCTGTCGGTCAAATCCAGCATGGGGCCTCACGAATTATCATCTCGGCACGAAATCATGACCGAAGGTCACGCTTTCGCGCCCCTCAATCGCCGGCGCCAGCATCCGCTGGCTTGGCTACGCCGCTACCAAGCGGCGCGGCGGCGGTCGCCGCCGTACCAACGGTCATGAATGCTGACCGTTGGTATTACACCATCGGCAAAACCGGGTCAGAACAACTGCCGGACCCAAGCATAAAGCGGGTGGTCCGGGTTGGCCACCAGCCGCACCGTCATACCCAGGCAGACGATGACCAGCAGGGGCCGCACCAGCCGGGCGCCGAATCGCAGGGCGGCGTGGGAGCCCAGGAAAGCCCCCGCCGCCTGCCCCACCGCCATGGAGAGCCCGACCAGCCAGAGTATCTGGCCACCCAGCGCGAAGACGGCAAGGCTGACGATATTGCTGGTGAAATTTAGCAATTTGGTATTGGCGGTGGCCCGGCGCATATTCATGCCCAGCAGGGCGACACAGCCCAGGGCGAAGAAGCTGCCGGTGCCCGGCCCGAAGAAACCATCATAGAAACCAACCGCCAGCCCGACGGTCAGGCTGAAGGCACGCAGGCTGATGCGGGCCTGCGCCTCCACATCCCCCACACGCGGGCTGAGCAGGAAATAAAGCGCAATGGCCACCAGCAGCAGCGGGATCAGCGCCATCAGGAAGCCGCCGCCGACATGCTGCACCAGCCCGGTGCCCGCCGCCGCCCCCACCAGCACACAGGCCACCGGGAAAGCCATGGCCTTCAGCTCGATCTGGCCGGCCCGCCAGAAGGTAAAGGTGGCCATGGCCGTGCCGAAACTGCCCTGCAATTTATTGGTGGCGAGCGCTGCCGCCGGGGAGATACCTGCCGACAGCAGGGCAGGGATGGTGATCAAGCCGCCGCCGCCGGCAATGGCATCAATGAATCCGGCGGTAAAGGCAGCGGCAACCAGGAAGGCCAGAATGTCGGAGGTGATGAAATCAGGCACGGGGCAGGCCATCCGGTCAGGGGAGGTGTGTTTTCTATACCGGACACAAGCATTTTTGCGCCAACGATTGTGGGAGCCTTCCCTGTCCTGACCGCATCGCCCAACGGCCGGTCGGTTTCCAATTACGCTCGCCCCAGGGCAGAGGCTTTGATAAGAATACCATTCCATTGTACGGGGCGAACGCAACGATGGCGCATCAGCCGGTATGGCGATTGGATGATCGGGGCCGGGACAGCTTATTGTCTCAGGCATCCTTTATACCCATCTATCGCTGACCATGATCCAGATTCACGCAAGCTGTGTAGCGATCGACGGTGCCGGTCTGCTGTTGCGGGGACCGTCAGGCTGCGGCAAATCTGATCTGGCCTTGCGGCTGCTGGATGCCGGTGCGGCGCTGGTGGCCGATGACCGTGTTGATCTGACGCATGGGGAGGATGCGGCCTTGCTGGCCGCCGCCCCGCCAGCGCTGGCGGGCCTGCTGGAGGTGCGGGGGCTGGGGGTTCTGGCCGTGCCGCATCTGTCCCCTACACCAATAAGGTTGCTGGTTGATCTGGTCCCGGCGGGTCAGGTTGAGCGGCTACCGCTTCCCCGCCACGCCATGCTGCATGGCGTCCGCCTGCCCTGCCTGTCGCTGGCCCCCTTCCACGCCTCCGCCCCCGCCGCCCTGCGGCTGGCCATGCGCACGCTGGCGGCCGATGGCCCGCTGGTACCGGGGGAACCGGCCTGGGCCATGGCCTGCCATGCCACAGGGGTGCGACAATGACAGAGCAGGACCAGGGGCACAGTTTCAACGTCGACGCCCCGCTGCCGGTGGTGGTGGCCACCGGCATGTCGGGCAGCGGCCTGTCGACCGCCATGAAATGCCTGGAGGATCTGGGATATGAGGCGGTGGATAATCTCCGCCTCTCCCTGCTGGAACCGCTGGTGAGCCAGAGCCATGACCGGCCGCTGGTCATTGGCATTGACAGCCGCACCCGTGATTTCAACGCCCATACCCTGCTGGACCAGATCGCCGCCCTGCGCCAGCGGCCGGACCTGCGGGTGCGGCTGCTGTTCATGGACGCCCATGCCGACGCGCTGCAGCGCCGCTATACGGAGACGCGGCGCCCGCACCCGATGGCGCTGGATCGCCCGGTGCTGGACGGTATCGCCCATGAACGGGTGGTGATGCAGCCTTTGCGCGATGCGGCGGATGAGGTGGTGGATACCACCTATTTCTCCATCCATGATGCGCGCCGCCATCTGGCTGGCCTGTTCCATCTGGATGACGGGCCGGCGCTGAAGATTTTCGTCACCAGTTTTTCCTATCGCCAGGGCGTGCCGCGCGAATCCGATCTGGTCTTCGATGTGCGCTTTCTGGACAATCCGCATTGGGATCCGCGCCTGCGGGCACTGACCGGGCTGGACCAGCCGGTGGCCGATTATGTGGCGCATGATCCGGATTATGTGGATTTCTTCCAGAACCTGACCCGGCTGCTGGAACCGCTGTTGCCGCGCTATGTGCGCGAAGGCAAACATTACCTGACCATTGCCATCGGCTGTACCGGCGGCAAGCACCGGTCGGTCTTCATCGCCCATACGCTCGCCGAATGGCTGAAGGAGCGGGGCTTCAAGGTTGGCGAGGCGCACCGCGACCTCGTCCGCAAGGAGGCGGCGCCGGCCGCCCCCCTCACCCAGACGGCGGCCACCGATATCGGTCTGGCTGCCGGCGAATCCCCAAGGGAAAGCAGATGATCGGCTTGGTCCTTGTCACCCACGGCCGTCTGGCCGAGGAATTCATCGCCGCCCTGGAACATGTCGTGGGGCAGCAGGCGCAGGTACGCGCCGTCTGCATTGGCCCGGAAGATGATATGGAACAGCGGCGCAACGACATCCTGGCCAGCGTCGCCGCCTGTGACACCGGTGACGGGGTGGTTGTGCTGACCGACATGTTCGGTGGCACACCGTCGAACCTTGCCATCTCCATCATGGACCGCGCCAAGGTGGAAGTGATCGCCGGCATGAACCTGCCCATGCTGATCAAGCTGGCATCGGTCCGCAAAGCCGGTGCAGACTTGAACAAGGCGGTCGCCGATGCCCAGGCAGCCGGCCGCAAATATATCAATGTGGCTTCGGCATTGCTGGCCGAAAGCTGAGATGGGAAGAAAAGCTTGAGCCTACTGCCCCCCGATGCGCTGAAACAGACCGTCACCATCCGCAACCGCCGTGGCCTGCACGCCCGGGCCGCCGCCAAATTCGTGCGGCTGGCCGGAGAGTATGACGCACAGGTGGAGGTGGTGCGCGGCGATACGGAGGTCTCCGGCGTCTCCATCATGGGGCTGATGATGCTGGCCGCCAGCATCGACACCCAGATTGAGATTCTGGCCGCCGGGCGGCAGGCGCAGGAAGTGATGGATGCCCTGGTCCAGCTGGTGGCGGACAAGTTCGGCGAGGATTAAGCCGGCCGGCACCGCGCCAGCAGAATCAGGCCCCCAACCCGGTCGCAGAACCGGGAAATATCCCCCGAAACGGAAGGTTATGGTCCGCCGCCTGGGCGTAAGGCCGGCGTTGGACTATAAGCGGGCGACAGGCCCGCAGGAAACAGCCCATGACCCCGCGCAACGACCATGCCCGCACCGGCGGGACGGCGACCGACATTTCATCCGGACTTCCCGGCCGCCAGCGCATCCTGCGCGGCTTGGGCGTGTCACCCGGCATCGCCATCGGCCCCGCGCATGTGGTGGAAGCCGGCACCCCCCAGGTGCCGGAATATGAAATCGCCGCCGAGGCGGTGGCTGACGAGTTGAAGCGCTTTCACCATGCGGTGGAAAAGGCCCGGCGCCAGCTGGCCAAGCTGAAGCTGAAGGCCCGCACCCTGCCGGAGGAGGCGGCGGCCGACGTCGCCACCCTGCTGGAAGCGCATCAGGCCATGCTGTCCGGTTCCCGCCTGATCCGTGGGGTGGAACGGCGCATCCGCGACGATCTGGCCAATGCCGAATCGGCCGTGCAGCAGGAGATTGCGGCCCTGGCGCAGAGCTTCGCCGCCATGGATGATGCCTATCTGGCCGCCCGCGTGGATGATATCCGGGAGGCGGGCCGGCGGCTGATCCGCAACCTGCAGGACACGCCCTATCTCGCCTTTTCCCGCCTGCCGAACGATTCGGTGATTCTGGCAGAGGAACTGACGCCCGCCGATACCGCCCTGCTGGACCCGGCACGCATCGCCGGTTTTGCCACCGTGCTGGGCGGGGCGGAGGGCCACACCGCCATCATGGCCAGATCGCTGGGCCTGCCGGCCGTGCTGGGCGCAGCGGGGCTGCTGCAGGGTGTGCAGCCGGGCGATATGGTGATCCTGGACGGGCAGCAGGGCCGGGTGCTGCTGAACCCCTCCCCGGAAATGCTGGCCGAATATCGCCAGCGCCAGACCGCCTGGCGGGCGGAGCGGGAGCAGTTGCGCGGTCTGGGTGGCCTGCCCGCCATCACCCTGGATGGCACCACCATCGGCCTGCAGGCCAATCTGGAACTGCCGCGTGAGCAGGACAATGCCCGCGATGCCGGTGCCGCCGGCATCGGCCTGCTGCGCACCGAGTTCCTGTACATGAACCGCAACGATCTGCCAGGAGAGGAAGAGCAGTACGAGGTGCTGCGCACCCTGGTGGAGAAGATGGAAGGGCGCCCGGTCACCGCCCGCACCCTGGATGTGGGGGGCGAAAAGCTGGCCGGGCCATTGCGCCAACATTTCGCCAGCCCGGCCAACCCCGCCCTGGGCCTGCGCGCCATCCGGCTGGGGCTGAAGGAACCCAAGCTGCTGGAAACCCAACTGGCCGCCATGTTGCGCGCCGCCGCCCATGGGCCGCTGCGCGTGCTGGTGCCGATGATCTGTTCCCCCGGCGAAGTGCGGCATGTGCGCGACATGATGAATATCGTCGCCCGCCGCCTGCAGCGGCGCGGCGTGCCGATCCCGGCGGAAATGCCCAAGCTGGGCGCCATGATCGAGATACCGGCGGCGGCCCTGGCGGCCGACGCCCTGGCCAATGTCTGCGATTTCTTCGCCATCGGTACCAATGACCTGATCCAGTATACGCTTGCCATCGACCGGGGTGATGAGCAGGTGGCCCATCTTTACGACCCGCTGCACCCGGCGGTGCTGCGGTTGGTGCAATTCACCGTGCAGGCGGCCAACCATGCCCGCATCCCGGTTTCCATCTGCGGGGAAATGGCCGGCGATCCGCGTTTCACCGCCCTGCTGCTGGGGCTGGGTGTGCGTGAACTCTCCATGGCACCGGCCAACCTGCCCCTGGTGAAGCGCCGCGTGCGGGCGCTGGGCTTGAACCGCGCCACCGCCCTGGCGGAACAGGTGATGGTCAAGCTGGATAGCGGCCAGATCGCCAAGCTGCTGGACGGGTTCAACGAGACGTTGGCGTAATGGCCCCACCCGGAAAACGCAGCATGATCCGGGTGCCGCCACCCTGTGTATCGACCGACAGGTCACCCCCATGGCGGCGGACCAGCAGGGCCGCCAGATAGAGCCCCAGCCCCAGGCCGCCGACCCCCGCCGTCATCGGGTCGCCGGCCCGCAGAAACGGCTTGCCGATGGCGTCGCGCAGGGCATCCGGCATTCCCGGCCCGTCATCGGCAATCACCAGCCGCACCCCGCCATCGGCCAGCACCCCGGCCCTGATCTCCACCCGTGTCTGCGGTGGGGTATGGGCGATGGCATTATCCAGCAGGGCGAACAGGATTTGCTGCAGGGCGATGGCGTCGGCCCGGATCAACAGATCATCGGGCACCGCCACCGCCACATCGGTGCGGCATTGCTGCGCCCGCACCCGCGCATTGCCGGCGGCCCGCAGCACCTCCGCCCGCAGGTCCAGCCGTTCCAGCCGCAGGGGGCGCCCCACCTCCGCCTCGGCACAGGCGACGATGGCTTCCACCAGTTCCAGCAGATTATGGCCAGCGCTGGCAATCTCCCCGGCATAATCCCGCACTCGCTCCACCGAGCGGGCGATATCCGGCTGGCCCAGCATCTCCGAAAAACCGATGACGGCGTTAAGGGGCGTGCGTAACTCATGGCTGACGCTGGAGAGGAACTGGGTTTTCGCCCGCTCCAGCGCCTGGGTTTCCATCTGCGCCTGACGCAGTGCCTCTGCCCCGGCCTCCCGGGCGGCCAGGGCGGCGTGGGTGCGCTCGGCAAAGCTGGTCATCAGCCCCCGCACCACCAGATAAAGGATGATGGTGATGCTGCCGACATACAGCAGCCCCTTGGCCGTCTGGAACAGGGACAGCGTATCAGGATCGGAGAAAAGAACCTCCGCCACCCCGTCGGAAAAGACGATCCAGGCAATGGAGGGCAGCAGGAACACCAGCGCCACGCGCCGGGCCGTGCGCGCCGGTGCCGCATCCAGCCACTTTTCCCGGTCCACCGACGACCCCGCCTTCTGTGGAGAACAATGGATACCCCGCAACCGAGGGTAAGAGTAACCCGAACCGGCGGCAGGCGTCACCCGTTGCATGATGGGGGGTGGCCCCGCTACTCTGCCACCATCATGCCGACAGATATCCAGACCATCGACCGCCCCACCGATCCCAATGTGCTGCAGCGCCGGGCGTCTGACCCGGAAAGCTCCGTCTGGGTGGGGGCCTCGGCGGGCACGGGCAAGACCAAGGTGCTGACCGACCGGGTGCTGCGGCTGATGCTGGCGGGCACGGAACCGTCGCGCATCCTCTGCCTGACCTTCACCAAGGCGGCAGCGGCGGAAATGGCCAACCGCATCGCCGACCGCCTGTCGGTCTGGGCGGTGGCAGAGGATGCCAAACTCCAGGACTATCTGACGGCCCTGACCGGTCATGCCCCATCGCGGGCGGAGGTGACGGCTGCCCGCCGCCTGTTCGCCCGCGTGCTGGATGCACCGGGCGGCATGAAAATCCAGACCATTCACGCCTTCTGCCAGTCGCTGCTGCGCCGCTTCCCCCTGGAAGCGGGCTTGGCCCCGAATTTTGAGGTGATGGACGACCGCACGGCGGATGAGCTGCTGGAGGAGGCCAAGCAATCCGTGCTGCTGGCCGGGCGCTATGATCCCGACAGCCCCCTGTCCCAGGCCGTGGCCCTGCTGGCCGGCACCGTGTCGGAGGATGATTTCAACCAGTTGCTGGCCGACCTGACGGCCGAGCGCGGGCGGCTGCGGCGCATTCTGGATGCAAATGGCGGGCTGGAAGGTGCTATCACCGCCCTGCGTCAGCATCTGCGGCTGGCCGACGGCGACAGCGAGGCGGCCTTGCTGGCACGGGCCTGCGCGGATGGCGGCTTTGACATGATCGGCCTGCGCCGCTGCTGCGCCCATCTGGCTGGCGGCAGCAAGACGGATATTGAACGTGGCATCGGTTTGCAGATGTGGCTGGACAGCGATGCCGCCAGCCGCCTGCGCAACTGGCGCAGCTACCTTCCCCTGCTGCTGACGGCGGATGGGGAGGTGCGCAAGACGCTGATGACCAAGAAGCTGGTCGACAGCGACCCGATGGCGCTGGACATATTGCAGCGGGAAGCCGCCCGCCTGATCGCCGTGCTGGAGGAACAAAAACGCCTGCTGGTCGGCACCTATACCGCCGCCCTGCTGCGGTTGGGCGAGGCGATGCTGGGCACCTATCAGCGGCTGAAAGATGCCCGCGCCCTGCTGGATTTCGACGATCTGATCCTGGCCGCCTCCAACCTTTTGACCGGCCAGGGCGTTCTGGCCGGGCGGCCCGATGCCTGCGCCTGGGTGCTGTACAAGCTGGATGGCGGGCTGGACCATGTGCTGATCGATGAGGCGCAGGACACCAACCCCGAACAATGGGCCGTGGTGAAAAGCATCGCCGAGGAGTTTTTCAGCGGGCTGAACGCGGCGGATGGCAAGATCCGCACCCTGTTCGTGGTGGGTGACGACAAGCAGTCGATCTTCAGTTTCCAGCGCGCCGACCCGGCGGAGTTCGCCCGGATGCGCCAGCATTTCGGGCAAAAGGTGGCTGCCGCCTCCCAGCGCTGGCAGGTGGTGGACCTGCAAACCTCCTTCCGCTCCGTCGCCGCCGTGCTGCGCGCGGTGGATCAGGTCTTTGCCGCCGGGCTGGCCCGTGACGGGGTGGCCAGCGATGGGGTGGATGTGCGCCACATCCCCTTCCGGCGCGGCATGGCCGGCAAGGTGGAAATCTGGCCGCTGGTGCGCCCCGCCGATGCCGCCGAACCCACGCCCTGGGCGCCGCCGACAGCCACCGAACAGGCCGACAAGCCGGTGGCAAGGCTGGCCGCCGTGATGGCCGACCAGATTGCCTTCTGGCTGCGCCAGGGGGAGATGCTGGAACCCAAGGGCCGCCCGGTGCGGCCCGGCGATATCATGGTGCTGGTCCGCCGCCGCAACCAGTTTGTGCAGCATCTGGTCCGCGCGCTGAAGGATCGTGACGTGCCGGTGGCCGGCATCGACCGTATGGTGCTGACCGAACAGCTTTCGGTGATGGACCTGCTGGCGCTGGGCCGGTTCCTGATTCTGCCGGAAGATGATCTGACCCTGGCCACCCTGCTGAAATCCCCGCTGATCGGGCTTTCGGAGGATCAGCTTTTCCAGGTGGCCTATGATCGCCCCGGCAGCCTGTGGATGGCCCTGACCAACGGGGCCAAAACCGATGCGGCCCTGGCGCCCGCCCATGATTATCTGCGCGCCTTGCTGGCCGATACCGATTACCGCGCACCCTATGAGCTGTTCGCCGGCCTGCTGACACGGCCCTGCCCCGCCGACCCCAAACCCGGCGAAGGGTCCGGCCGTCGTGCCATCCTGGCCCGGCTGGGGTCGGAGGCGATGGACCCGCTGGACGAATTCCTGACCGCTTGCCTGACCTTTGAGCGCGATCACGTCGCCTCCCTGCAAGGCTTCATCCATTGGCTGGAGGCCTCGCAGGCGGAGGTGAAGCGCGAGTTGGATACCGGCGGGGGGGAGGGCGAAGGGCTGGTGCGGATCATGACCGTGCATGGCTCCAAAGGCTTGCAGGCCCCCATCGTCTTCCTGCCCGACACGATGGGCGAACCGGATATGAGCCCGCGCATCCTGTGGCCGGAGCCGGAGGCAAAAGGGCCGGATGTGCCGCTTTACGCCCCGCGCCGGGGCATGGAACATGATGGGGCCAAGGAGGTGCGCGCCGCCGCCGACCGAAGGCGCGACCAGGAATATCGCCGCCTGCTTTATGTGGCGCTGACGCGGGCGGAAGACCGGCTGATCGTCTGCGGCTGGGAACAGGCGGCCAAATCCGGCGGGCCCGGAAGCTGGTACCGGCTGGTGGAACAGGCGCTGGGCGGCATGGCCAAGGGCGTGCCGTTTGACTTCACCGCCATTTCACCGGCCGGCTGGGCCGGTGAAGGGCTGGCTTTGCATGATGTGCAGACCGAGCCGGTGAAGGCCCCGCCCCCGCTGGCCCCCAGCACTGGACCCGCAAACAGTTTGCCCCTCTGGGCCCGCGTGCCGGCCCCGAAAGACCCCACCCCATCCAAGCCGCTGATGCCCTCCCAGCCGGAAGGGCCGGAACCGGCCGTGCGCTCCCCCTTGGGTGCTGACGATGGCAAGCGCTACAAGCGCGGTACACTGATGCATAAGCTGTTGCAGGTGCTGCCCGATACCGACCCCGCCCATTGGCGGGACAGTGCCGCCGCGTGGTTGGCGCGGCCGGCGCATGAATTGGCGGCGGCAGAGCAGCAGGAAATCGCCAACGAAGCTATTGCCGTGCTGACCGATCCCCGCTTCGCGCCTTTGTTCGGGCCGGACAGCCGGGGCGAGGTGCCGGTGGTGGGGCTGGTGGGCGACTGGGCCATCTCCGGCCAGATCGACCGGCTGCTGGTCACGGATGCGGAGGTCTGGATCGTCGATTACAAGACCAACCGGCCCCCGCCCAAACAGGCCGAGGATGTGCCGGGGATCTATCTGCAGCAGATGTCGGCCTATCGGGATGCCATGCGCCAGCTTTACCCCGGCCGCACGGTGCGTTCCCTGCTGCTCTGGACCGATGGGCCCTACACGATGGAACTGCCGGACGGGTTGCTGGATACGCACCGGCCGGGGTGAGCGGGTGGGGCGCTACCGCCCCAACTGTTCCAGCAGCGCCTTGTGGAAATCGTCTGGCGCTTCCACCTGCGGGGAATGGCCGAAGGCGGGGAATTCCACCAGGGTGCTGTTGGGAATCGCCTTGGCGGCACGGCGACCCAGTTCCGCATAATTGCCCAGCCGCGCGCGGGTTTCTTCATCCGCCCGGTTGGCGCCGGGGGCGGTGCGGTCCTTGGCACCGATGAACAGCACCGTGGGTGGGCGCAGCCGCACCAGCTCATGCACCACCGGCTGGGTGAAGATCATTTCCGATGTCTGCGCCTGGTTCCAGGCCACCTGCTGCTTGCCCGGCCCATTATAAAGCCCCGCTGCCATCTGTACCCAGCGGTCATAATCGGGCTTCCAGTTGCCATTATAATAGAAGCGCAGCTGATAGGCCTTGATGCTGTCGGCGCTGGTTTTCAGCTCATTTTCATAGAGGCTGTCGATACTGGCATAGGGTACCCCCTCGAACTGCCAGTCCTCCAGCCCGATCGGGTTGACCAGCAACAGCTTTTGTACGCTATCGGGGCCATCGGGGAAGGTCAGGGCATAGCGGATGGCCAGCATCCCGCCCATGGAATGGCCCATGATGATGGGCTTTGTCACCCCCAGGGAGCGCAGCAGATCGCGCGTGTTGGTCGCCAGTTGCGCCAGGGAGAACTGATAGCGCACCGGCTTGGAAGAGGTGCAGAACCCCACCTGATCGGGGGCAATGACGCGGTAACCCGCCCCGGTCAGCACGCCGATGGTGGCTTCCCAGGTGGCAGCACAGAAATTCTTGCCATGCAGCAGCACCACCACCTTGCCATTGGCCGGGCCGGTGGGGGCCACATCCATATAACCCATGGACAGATCCTGCCCCTGGCTGGCGAAGGTATAATGCTTCAACGGGTAAGGATAATCGAACCCTTCCAACTGCACGCCATAGACCGGGGCAGCGGACGATTGGCCCAGCGCCGCCGGGGCGGCAAAACCGGTCAGCAGGGCGGCGGTGAGGACGGGAATGGTCAGGCGGCGCATCTCTTCCCCCGATGGGATCAGGCCAGCAGGTCGTGATGGGTCGGGTGCCGGCGCATCCAGGCGAAGGCATAGCCGCAGATGGGGCGTATCTTCGCCCCTTCAAGCCGGGCCGCCTCCATGATTTCTTCCATCAGCTTGCCCGCCGCCCCGGTGCCGCGCAGGGCGGGCGGGGCCTCCACATGCAAAATCTCGATCAGATCGGGGCCGCGCCGGTAATTGGCAAAGGCCACCTGCCCGTCAACGGCCAGTTCAAACCGGGACGCATCGCGCTTGTCGGTGAAGCTCATGGGGGTTCTCCTTGTGATCAGAGGCGGAAAGCGGCGGTGAGATGTGCTTCGGCGGAAGAGGTTTCGGCCACCGTCCCCCCCGGTGCAGGCCCATCGGGGCTAACGTCTCCTCTTGGAATAAAGTGCCTTCCCCGCGAAAGCGGGGATCCAGGGGCCGCAAGAACCACACTTCGGTGCCCTTGGCCCTGGACCCCCGCTTTCGCGGGGGAGGCAGGGAGAGGGCAAGGGACGACGTTTGCCCCTTTGGGCCTTTCGCCGGGGTAACGGAAAAAGCAGTGGCCGGTCATACATCCCTAAACCGCCCCCAACACACCCAACGTCAGCGCCATCACCACACTATAACGCGCCAGCTTTCCCAAAGTGACCAGCATCACAAACAGGGGAAAACGCACGCCCAGGCTGCCGGCCGCGACCGTCAGCGGATCGCCGATGATGGGCGCCCAGGAAAACAGCAACGTCCAGGCACCATAGCGGCGGAACAGTTCCTCCCCCCGCGCCAGTTGGACGGCCGTGACGGGGAACCAGCGCCGCCCGACCAGATGGCGCATCCCCCGGCCCAGCCAGAAATTCACCACCGACCCCAGCACATTGCCCAGCGTCGCCACCGCCAGCAGCAGCCAGGGCGGATGCGCCCCCTGTACCGCCAGGGCGACCAGCGCCGCCTCTGACCCGCCGGGGAGCAGGGTCGCGGCGGTAAAGCAGAGGCCGAACAGGCCGATCAGGGCAGGATCAACCAAGATTTCCAACATCAAAGCCGGTTTGCCCCCTTCACGGCGGGCGCGGGCAGGCTACACTGGCGGCCGGCCGGAAGCCCGTTCAATTCCATTCCCAAGGACCGATCCATGCGCAAAACCGCCCTTCATGCATTCGCCCTGGCCGGCCTGCTGGCCCTGCCCCTGCTGGGTGCCGGCACGGCCGCCGCCCAGGTGGCAGCCCCCAGCGTTTCCGTCACCGATACAAAAGACCTGCCGCAGCCGCTGCCGCTCCCCTATGACGAGGAAGCCAATGCCGATGCGGAGGTGGCCGCCGCCTTTGCCCGCGCCAAGGCCAATGGCAAGCGGGTGATGCTGAATTTCGGCGGCGACTGGTGCCCGGATTGCCGCGTGCTGGCCGGCATCATGGAACTGCCGGAGGTGAAGAGCTTCCTGGCCGATCATTATGAGCTGGTGAAGGTGGATGTGGGCCGCATGAACAAGAACCTGCAGATCCCGGCAAAGTACGGGGTGGAGAAGCTGCGCGGCGTGCCCACGGTGATGATCATCACCGCCGATGACAAGGTGCTGAACGCCACCAACAGTGCCGAGCTGTCCAGCGCCCGCTCCATGACGCCGCAATCCATCGCCGACTGGCTGGCCAAATATGCCGCCCCGGTGAAAAAGGGCTGAGGCGATGGCCGTGGAACCGATGCTGTTTGCCGGCGGGCTGGTCTTTGACGGGCTGACCGCGCCACGGCCCGGTCTGGGCGTGCTGGTGGGCGATGGGCGCATCGCCGCCATCGCCCCGCTGGCGGAATTTGGCGGCTTTGCCGGCCCACGGGTGGATACAACCGGTGCCACCCTGATGCCGGGGCTGGTGGATGCCCATGTGCATCTGGGGCTGGAGGCGACGGGCGATGTCGTCACCACCCTGCGCCAGCGCAGCGTCGGCGACATGGCCCTGCGGCTGCTGGAAAATGCCCAGGCCACGCTGGCCGGCGGCATCACCGCCATCCGCGATCTGGGCGGGGTGGAATGGCTGGAAGTCTCGGTCCGCGATGCCATCCGCCAGGGCCGCCACCAGGGGCCGACCATCCGCTGCGCCGGCAAGGTGCTGACCATTACCGGCGGCCATGGTTCCTGGATCGGGCTGGAATGCGACGGGCCGACCGATTATATGCGCGGCGTGCGGCTGAATGTGAAGCACGGGGCCGACTGCATCAAGCTGATGGCCACGGGCGGGGTGCTGACCGGCGGGGTGGACCCGCTGGCGCCGCATCCCAGCACGGAAGAGTTGGCCGCCGCCACCCGCACCGCCCATGATTTCGGTCTGAAGGTGACGGCCCATGCCCAGGGTGCCCGTGGCATTGCCCGCGCGCTGGAAGCCGGGGTGGACAGTATCGAACATGGGTTTGAACTGACCGATGCCATCATCGCCACCATGCTGGAAAACGGCACCTATCTGGTGCCGACCCTGGCGGCGATGATGGCCTTGCTGGCGCTGAAGGACCGGCTGCCCGCCTTTGCGCGGGACAAGGCGGAACGGTTCAGCGGGATGCATTTCGCCAGCTTCAAGCGCTTCGTGGCGGCCGGCGGCAAGGTGGCGCTGGGAACAGATGCCGGCACCCCCGGCAACCAGCATGGGGAGAATGCGCAGGAACTGGCCCATATGGTGGCCCTGGGCATGGACCCGCTGGCGGCCCTGGTGGCCGGTACCAGCAACGCCGCCGACCTGCTGGACTTGCCCGACCATGGCCGCCTGATCAGCGGGGCGGTGGCCGACCTGCTGCTGGTGCCGGGCGACCCGGTGGCGGATATCAGTGCGGCCGCCAACCCGGCCCGGCATCTGGGCATCTGGAAAGGCGGGCTGCCGGTGGCACGGCGGGGCAAGGCGGTGGCTGCCTTCGATCCGGCACCGGCATCGGCGGCAGGGTTCTGATCATCGGGTGCGGGCGCGGTGCCGCCCGCACCCGGCATCACAGCACCCGCCCCAGCGCCTGGTTCACCAGTTCGCCCGCCGCACTGACGGGCTGATCAGCTTCCCGGCGTTCAGAATAGCGATCCACCAGCGTGGCCGCATGGGGGCGCAGCAGCACGGTGAAACGCACCAGCTCTTCCATCACATCGACGATGCGGTCGTAATAGGCGGATGGCTTCATCCGGCCATCGGCATCGAATTCCTGAAACGCCTTGGCGACGCTGGATTGGTTGGGGATGGTGAACATCCGCATCCAGCGACCCAGAAGGCGCAGGCTGTTCACCGCATTGAAGCTCTGCGAGCCGCCGGAAACCTGCATCACCGCCAGCGTGCGGCCCTGCGTCGGCCGAATGGACCCCATGGCCAGCGGCAGATGGTCGATCTGCGCCTTCATGATGCCGGTAATCTGGCCATGGCGTTCGGGGCTGCACCAGACCTGCCCGTCCGACCAGATGGCATGGGCGCGTAGCTCATGCACGGCCGGGTGGTCATCGCCCTTCACCTGATCGGGCAAAGGCAGATCGGACGGATCGAAAATGCGCGTCTCCGCCCCGAAATATTCCAGCAGCCGCGCCGCCTCCTCCACCGCCAGACGGGAGAAGGAGCGGTCACGTAAGGAACCGTACAGCAACAGGATGCGCGGCTTTGGGTCCAGCGGCCCCAACCCCAGGCCCGGCAGACGATGGGCATAGGCGGGATCAAGGGCCGGCAGGTGATCAGGATTGCTCAATTGACGCAGACGGGACATTAAGCCTGCTCCTTATAGCAAGTTGTGATGAGGCAAACTCATCACAACTTCGTACGGCGGCGACTGCCGCCGCGCGGCCCATGCCGCGTGAAGCCAAGCCAACGGATGTTGGCGCCGGCGATTGAGGGCCTTGATCAGAATGATCAAGGCAACGGCGTATTGGTCGGCGCTGTGAGGGGGAACCAGCGGCGGCCCAGCCACAGGGCCAGTTGCACCATCAAGATCAACACCGGCACCTCCACCAGCGGGCCGATGACGGCGGCGAAGGCCACAGGCGAAGCCAGACCGAAGGCGGCAATGGCCACGGCGATGGCCAGTTCGAAATTATTGCCCGCCGCCGTGAAGGCCACGGCGGTGGCACGCGGGTAATCCGCCTCGATCAGCTTGCCGGTGAAGAAGCTGACCAGGAACATGATGAAGAAATAGAGCGTCAGCGGCACGGCAATGGCCAGCGCGTCCAGCGGCAGCCGCACAATATCGGCCCCCTTCAGGCTGAACATGGCGACGATGGTGAATAACAGCGCCGCCAGCGTCAGCGGGGAGATACGCGGCAGGAAGCGGTTTTCATACCAATCTTCCCCCTTGGCGCGGACCAGCACCCGCCGGGTCAGGAAGCCGGCCAGGAAGGGAATGCCCAGATAGATCAGCACCGCCTTTGCAATGGTCTGGAACGACACGTCAATGACGCTGCCCTCCAGCCCCAGCAAGGGCGGCAGGAAGCCCAGAAAGAACCAGGCATAGGCGCTGAAAAACAGGATCTGGAAGATGGAATTGAAGGCCACCAGCCCCGCCACATATTGGTTGGAGCCACAGGCCAACTGGTTCCAGACCAGCACCATGGCGATACAGCGGGCCAGACCGATCAGGATCAGGCCCGTCATGTAATCCGGCCGGTCATGCAGGAAAATCACCGCCAGCGCGAACATCAGGCAGGGGCCGATGATCCAGTTCTGGATCAAGGACAGGGCCAGGATACGCTTGTCGGCGAAGACCTGGGGCAATTCCTCATACCGCACCTTGGCCAGCGGCGGATACATCATCAGCACCAGCCCGATGGCAATCGGGATGTTGGTGGTACCCACCGACAGCCGGTCGAGGGCGGCCGGCACCCCGTCGAACAGGCTGCCCAGCACCAGCCCCAGGGCCATGGCGGCAAAAATCCACACGGTCAGAAAACGGTCCAGAAAGGACAGGCGGCGGGTGGGCATAGCCATGATCAGGGCAGCCTTCGATGAGAAACGGGGGAAAGCGGATCAGCGCAGACGGTGACCGGCCGCATCCACCACGGCCTCCCCATCCTCCTTGGTGAAGGCGGCCTTCTGCGCGGCGGGCAGGATATCCAACACCTGTTCCGACGGGCGGCAGAGGCGCACGCCCAGCGGCGTCACCACGATGGGCCGGTTGATCAGGATGGGATGGGCCTGCATGGCATCCAGCAGGGCATCATCCGACAGGCTGGGATCATCCAGCCCCAGTTCAGCATAGGGCGTGCCCTTTTCCCGCAGCACCGCCCGCACCGGCACGCCCATGCGGGCGATCAGGTCGGCCAGCACCGCCCGGCTGGGCGGCGTCTTCAAATATTCAATCACCGCCGGTTCCACGCCGCTGTTACGGATCATGGCCAGCGTGTTGCGCGACGTGCCGCAGGCAGGGTTGTGATAGATGGTGATGTCGGTCATGACAGGGCTTCCTGCTGGGCCATTTCCACCAAACGCCGCTTCATCGCCAGCCGGTCGAGCGAGGCGAGCGGCAAGTTGACGAAAAGCTGCAGGCGCCGTTCGATCTGGCGGTAAATCTCCGCCGTGAAGGCCGCCTTTTCCGCATCGCTGCCACTGGCCGATGACGGATCGGCGAAGCCCCAATGGGCGGTCATCGGATGACCGGGCCAAATGGGGCAGACTTCCCCGGCGGCGCTGTCGCAGACGGTGAAGATGAAATCCATCTGCGGCGCATCGGCGCCGGCAAACTCGTCCCAGCTTTTCGACCGCAATGTCGAAACATCGTGCCCCAGATGGGCCAGCAGATCATGCACGAAGGGGTTGATGCGGCCCGATGGCTGGCTGCCGGCACTGAATGCCCGAAAGCGGCCCTTGCCAAGCCGGTTCAGAATGCATTCCGCCATCATGCTGCGGGCGGAGTTATGGGTACAGAGGAAGAGGACGTTATAGGGCTGATCACTCATCTCACGCTCCGACAGGGATGGGGTGGGGTGCGTCCGGGCTGCAAGCGGGTGTGCAGACGCCAACCGCCGCCAGCAGCCCTTCCCCGCACAGTTCCGGCCGGCCGCCGCAGCAATCCTGCACCAGGAAGGCCAGCAGGCGACGCGTGCCGTCGAAATCCGGCGCGTAATGGATATGACGCTGCACCCGCCAGGAACGCAGCAAACCCGCCCGTTCCAGCATGGCCAGGTGATGCGACAGGGTGGAAGGCGCGACGCCCAGGCGTTGCGCCACCTCCCCCGCCGTCAACCCATCCGGCCCCACCTGCACCAGCAGGCGGAAAATGCCCAGGCGGGTTTCCTGGGACAGGGCGGCGAAGGCGTCAGTGGCAGCTTTGATTTCCATATTTCAACAATCATCGAAATGAAATAGTGAGTCAAGCCCCGAATCAAAAAACCCCGGCGCCAACGGCACCGGGGTTTTGATCAACGCGGGGGGAAACCCAAGGGGCATGGCCCATGCCCCTTGGAGGCCGGCGACCGCCGGCCCGCCGCACGTGCGGCGTAAGCCAAGGCGGCGGATGCCGCCGCCCGGCGCCTGAGGGAAAATGCAACAATCAACCGGCCAGCGCGTCCTCGGCATCCAGCACGGAGGCGACGGCGTGGATGACGGAGGCAATGCGCACCACGTCCTGCACGTTCTCCTTCGAAGCGCCCTTCTGGATCACTTCGTGCTCGTGGGCGTCGATGCACATGCCGCAGCCATTGACGGCGCTGGCGGCCAGCGACCACAGCTCAAAATCCACCTTGGGCGCGCCGGGATTGGCGATGATGTTCATGCGCAGGCGGGCCGGCATCTTGGAATATTCCTTGTTGGCCGCCAGATGCACGAATCGATAGTAGATATTATTCATGCCCATGATGGCGCCGGCGGCCTTGGCGGCGGTCAGCGTGGTATCATCCAGGTGCTGCTTGGCATCGGCAACGATGGCCTTGGTCACTTCCGCGTTGCGGCTGGCAAAGGCGGCGGCCACGGCCGTGCCCCAGGCCTGCGAGGGCGACAGGGAAGAGGTGTTCAGCACCGAACCCAGGTTCAGCTTCAGATCCTTGGCGTATTCGGGCAGGCGCGACTTCAGCGCATCGATGGACATGATTGTCATCTCCTTGGGAAATGGTCACAACAATCCTGGTGCGGGCGCAATCGGGCGGCCGGGACACGGGGATCAGGCGATGTGATGATAACCGATAACAGGGGTGCCGCCACCAGACCCGGAAGGAAATCGACAGGTCGGGGCGCAACAGGATACCGGTCAAAGGGGGTGGATGGGCGCCATGGGCATGAGGGATGCCGGCGCCCATCCGTCGTCAGAAAATGGCCCTTAAATGGGGGATCAGGCCACCTTCAGAACGTCCTCGCCCTTCTGCCAGTTGCAGGGGCACAGCTCGTCGGTCTGCAGGGCGTCCAGGGTGCGCAGCACTTCCTGAACATTGCGGCCGACGGACAGGTCATGCACGGAGGCGAAGCGGATGATGCCTTCCGGATCGACGATGAAGGTGGCGCGCAGCGCAACGCCTTCGTTCTTGTCCAGCACGCCCAGATCGGCAGACAGCTCGCGCTTCACGTCGGCCAGCATCGGGAACGGCAGATCCTTCAGATCGGCATGGTTCTGGCGCCAGGCCAGGTGCACGAACTCGGTGTCGATGGAAGCGCCCAGCACCTGGGCGTCGCGGTCAGCGAACTCACCGTTCAGCTTGCCGAAAGCGGCGATCTCGGTCGGGCACACGAAGGTGAAGTCCTTCGGCCAGAAGAACACGACCAGCCACTTGCCCTTGTAGGTGTCGTTGTTGATGGTGGTGAAGGCGGACTTGATGTCGGTGGAAACAGTGGCCTTCAGGTCGAAAGCGGGAAACTTATCGCCAACGGTCAACATAATGAACAACTCCACTTTTGTGATTGAGCGGCCGGTGCGCCTGGGCGTCACCGCCAGCCCTTATATGGCCATCGGTGACGGGACGTATATGGGGGCAGTGCAGCAAAAAAAGCTAATCGCAAGTTCCGACTGCGGCCATAGGATGGGCCAATGAACCCGGTGAACATTACCCTGCGCCAATTGCGCTATCTGGTGGCCCTGGCCGACACGCTGCATTTCGGCCGTGCCGCCACCGCCTGCCATATCAGCCAGCCCTCGCTCTCCGCCCAGATTCAGCAGCTGGAGGATATGCTGGGCACGCCCCTGGTGGAACGCACCAAGCACCGTGTGCTGCTGACCCCGGCGGGGGAAGATGCGGTGGAACGGGCGCGGGTGATTCTGGGGCAGGTGGATGATCTGTCGCAGGCCATGCGCGCCTCGGGCCGGCCGCTGTCGGGCGCGCTGCGGCTGGGGGTCATCCCGACCAGCGGGCCCTATCTGCTGCCGCGCGTGCTGCCGCCGCTGCGCGGGGCCTATCCCGACCTGAAGCTGTATCTGCGCGAAGACCTGACGGAGCGGCTGCTGGACCGGCTGCGCGCCGGTGACCTGGATATGGCCCTGCTGGCCCTGCCGGTACTGGAACCGGGGGTGGAGGTGCTGCCGCTTTATGAGGAACCGTTCCTGGTGGCCCTGCCCCGTGGCCATCGGCTGGACAATGCCGATGCCGTCAGCGAAGGGGAACTGCAGGATGAAAGCCTGCTGCTGCTGGAAGACGGGCATTGTTTCCGCGATCAGGCGCTGGATGTCTGCGCCCTGTCCGGCGCTCAGGCCGGCGATGGATTCGCTGCCACCTCCCTGCCCACCTTGGTGGAAATGGTGGCGGGCGGGTTGGGTTTGACCCTGCTGCCGGCCCTGGCCGCCCCGGCATTGGCCAGCAATGGGCAGGTGAGCCTGCGCCCCTTCAAGGCCCCTGCCCCGCACCGCACCATGGCCCTGGTCTGGCGCCGGGGCAGCCCACGCGCCGCCGATATCCGCCGTCTGGCAGACCTGATCGCCCGCCACTTGCCTGAAGGGGCGACAGCGGTGCGTTAAGCAGACGCAACGCCCCATTGACGCCCCCTGCCCCAACCCCTACCGTCTCCGCCATGCACAATTGCAACGCCCCCTTTTCCAGCCGACGCCGCAGCACCTTTGCGCGGGGCTTTGTGCTGGCCAGGCTGGGAAGATAGGGCAGGACCGCCAAAGGGTCCGCAGGCTTCCTTCCCCACGGCACCACAACCAACCCCGCATACCCCCGGTATGCGGGGTTTTCTTTTGCCCTTTTGCAACGGACGAATAGCATGACAGTCAGCCTGCCCACCACAATCCGGACCGCCGGCCCCAACGATGCCGGCGCTATCACCACGCTGGTGCACGATGCCTACAGCAAATGGGTACCCGTCATCGGGCGGGAACCCTTGCCCATGCGGGTGGATTACAAGAGCGCCCTTGCGGAATACCGGTTCGACCTTCTGACAAGGGGCGATCAATTGCTGGGCATCATCGCCACTGTCACCCGTGCCGACCATCTATGGATCGAGAATATTGCTGTCGCCCCGCCGGAACAGGGCAAGGGCCATGGAAGCACTCTGCTGCGTCATGCGGAGGTTTTGGCACGTGCCGCCGGTAAGCCTTACATCCGGTTGCTGACCAATGGTGCCTTTGCCGACAATATCGCGCTGTACAAGCGGCACGGCTTTGTCGTCACGGCGACCGAACCCTTCATGGGGGGCAGCACCATCCACATGGCCCATACCATCGACCCAGCCGGCTGGGCCATGGCCCAACCCGTGGCCCGGCAACTGGATGCCTATAATGCTAAGGATATCGAGCGGTTCATGGAGCCCTGGGCGGTGGATTGCCGCTACTACGCCTTTCCCGACACGCTGCTGGCCAGCGGGGCGGCAGAAATCCGCGCCCGGCATGTGGAGCGGTTTCAGGAACCCGATCTGTTCGGCCGGCTGATCAGCCGGACCGTGGTCGGCAATCTGGTGGCTGACCATGAAACCGTCACCCGCAACTTCCCCGAAGGCAAGGGGGAGGTGGATGTACTGTGCCTTTACGAGGTGGCGGAGGGCAAGATCGTCAAAGCCTGGTTCAAGATGGGGGAAAAACGGATTCTGGCCCCCTGAACCCGGCAAGGGGAAGGCACAAAGCCGGCCATCATGGTGCAGCGCCAGGGGGATGTGTCACCGCAGCACCCTGGCACTGCCCAGCCAGGGCCCGGTCCTTGACCGGGTTTTGCCGCAATCGGGGGCCAGATTACGGTTCATACCTGAACCGGAGTTTGTGCCATGTCGGTCAATACGAAACCCCTTCTGCTCGCCGGACTTGCCGCCCTGCTGGGTGCCTGCGCCGGCCTGTGGGACATGACAGACGGCACCCTGGCCGGCACCCTGGCGATACTGACCATCTCGGCCTTCGCCCTGTCCATGCTGGGGCCGCGCTGGACCTGGATGGTGATATTGGGGCTGGCCGCCGGGGTGCTGGTGGCCAATCTGACCGGCTGGCCCCCCCCCGGCAGCCAGCTGCGGGAGATCGACCGCAGCCTGATCACCGCCGCCGTCGCCGCCCTGCCAGCCGCCCTGGGCGGGCTGCTGGGATTGGGCGCCGCCGGCATCGCGCGGCGACTGGCGGGAAGCTGACCGGCGAAGACGCACCCCGCGCATGGCACCTACGCCGATATGCAATTAATATTGACTCGCAATATGAGCACTCCCTAAACCACTGGCGAAGAGATTTCGCATAAAAGACAGTGGGAAGAGTGACATGCGAGCAGCCTTGCTGATGGCCGGCGCCGCCCTGGTGCCGGCCTTGACGTTTCTGGCCCCCGCCCAGGCGCAACAGGTGGCCGAAGCCAGCCCGGTGGAGGAAATCATCGTCACCGGCCGCGTGCAGCGGCTGTACCGGGTGGAAGAAACCAGCATCGGCAAGATGCCAGCCAATATCCTGGATATCCCTCAGGCCGTGCAGGTCATCAATGAGGAGATGATCCGCGATATGGGGGCCCGCAACGTCATCGACCTTTATCGCAATATCTCCGGCGTCAGCTATTTCACCTATGGCGGCGTCACCTTCCGCGGTTTCCGCCAGGAACAGAATTATTATGACGGGATGCGGGGCGACCCGTTCATCGGCTTCGCCGTGCCGCAGCTGTTCAATATCGAACGGGTGGAAGTGCTGAAGGGCCCGGCCGGGATGCTCTATGGCCCAGCCGCACCCGGTGGCACCATCAACTATGTCACCAAGGGGCCGACCGAGGAATTCCGAGGCGATGTGCGCCTGACAGCCGGCAATTATGGCCGCATCGGCGGGTCGGCGGAACTGTCCGGCCCGGCGGATGCAGCGGGGCGCTTCACCTACCGCGTGGGTGCCTTCTACGAGAAGATGGACAGTTTCCGCATCGGCGCCGGCAGCGACAGCAAGATCGGTGATGCCAGCCTGGGCATTAAACTGACGGATGATATCAAGCTGACCCTGCAGGCCATCCATTTCGATCAGGCCCTGCCGGCCAACCGGCTGCGCGGTATCCCGGTCAGCGATGCCGGCGTCTATCTGGGGCCGATCAGCTGGAACCATAATGAACCGACCGATTATTCCAAGCTGACCTCCAACGTGCTGCAGGCCAAGCTGGATGCGCGGATCACCGACACGATCCGCCTGGATGCCGGCATCCGCTGGTTCAAGGCGGAGGAGCTGCAGAATTACCACGAGCCGCGCGGCACCTATGACAGCAACCGCGATGGCATCCCCGACATGGTGCGGCGGGAATTCCGCGACCAGCGGCGCAAGGGCGATGGGCTGGCGTTGGCCGCCAACCTGATCGCCGATGCCGAAACCGGCAGCATTGGCCACAAGATCCTGTTTGGTGCTGACTGGTACCGGGAGGATTCGCTGCTGCTGAGCCGCATCGCCCCCACCCAGGCTTCACGCGGGCCGGTGCCCGATGCCAGCCTGACCAACCGTGTCTATGGCCTGACCTCTGGCGCCAGCTATGCCGCCTATTTCGCCAACCGCCCCTATACCCCGACCGATACCAGGGCGGAGCGGGAAGGCATCTACCTGCAGGATCAGATCAGCCTGACCGAGCAGTGGGATGTGATCGCCGGTGTGCGCTATGACCATTTCACCGATACCAACCGGGTGAACGGCACCGATTATGCCGACGGGGATTACTCCTGGCGCGCCGGCCTGATCTACAAGCCCGTGGATGATGTGTCGGTCTATGCCAGCTGGTCCACCAGCTTTGAACCGCAATCCGTGGCCAACCAGGACAGCAATGCCGGCGGCCCGTTCGACCCGATCACCGGCAAGCAGGTGGAAGCCGGCGTGAAGACGGCGCTGCTGGGGGGACGCATTCAGGCCAATGGTGCGGTTTACCGCATCGTGCGGGAAAACATGCTGCAGACCGACACGACCAAGCCGCCGGTCAATGGTGTCAACCCGCTTTCCCCCATCGGGGAGGTGACGTCCAAGGGCTTTGAGCTGGACCTGTCCACCGACATCACGCCGGATTGGGTGTTCACCGCCAATTACGGCTATAATGATACCAAGATCACCGGCACCGTGCCGGGGCAGAGCCTGACCAACGCCGTGGGCAACCGCTTTGCCAATGCGCCGCGCAACAAGGTTGGTTTCTGGACCCGGTATCAGGTGCAGGAAATCAACACCGCCTTTGCCTTTGGCGGCGAATATGTCTCCCAGCGGGTCAGCCTGGGGGGACAGACGGTGAAGCCCTATACGATCTTCGATGCCTCCATCATCACCGATCTGGGCTTTGCCGAGGCGATGTTCCGGGTGAAGAATATCTTCAACAAGGAATATGCCGCCTCTGGCTTCACCCTGCATAACGGCCACTTCCCCGGTGAACCGCGCACCTGGTTCATCGAACTGCGCAAGCAGTTCTGATGGGTTGGGGCGGTCCGGCAGCCGGGGGGGCATCCCACTGCCGGACCGCCTTGCAGCCCTGTCATTTGCTTTCAACGCCGCAATCGCCCATAACCGGTACCAATCCTGAACCATCCAAAGCAGCGAAGTACCACCCATGGGATTTAATTGCGGCATCGTCGGCCTGCCCAATGTCGGCAAGTCCACCCTGTTCAACGCGCTGACCAGCACGGCCGCGGCCGAGGCCGCGAATTACCCGTTCTGCACGATTGAGCCGAATGTCGGCCGCGTCGGTGTGCCCGACCCGCGCCTGGACAAGCTGGTGGAAATCGCCAAGTCGCAAAAGACGGTGCCCACCCAGCTGGAATTCGTCGATATTGCCGGCCTGGTGCGTGGCGCGTCGAAGGGTGAAGGGCTGGGCAACCAGTTCCTGGCCAATATCCGTGAAGTGGACGCCATCGTCCATGTGCTGCGCTGCTTTGAAGATGGCGACATCACCCATGTCGAAGGCTCCATCGACCCCGTCCGCGATGCGGAGACGGTGGAGACGGAGCTGATGCTGGCCGACATGGAAAGCCTGGAAAAGCGCCTGCCGCCGTTGCAGAAGAAGGCCAAGGGCGGCGACAAGGACGCCAAGGCCCTGTCCGACCTGATGGAACGCGTGCTGGCCGTGCTGCGGGAGGGCAAGCCCGCCCGCACGGTGGAGGTCTCCAACGAGGAGCGCGATGCCTTCAAGCAGATGGCGCTGCTGACCGGCAAGCCCGTGCTCTATGTCTGCAATGTGGAAGAGGAATCGGCCGGCAGCGGCAATTCACTGTCCGCCAAGGTGGCCGAAATGGCCGCCCGCCAGGGTGCCGGCAGCGTCGTGATCTCCGCCGCGATCGAGGCGGAACTGTCGCAGCTGGCCGAGGCGGACAAGCTGGATTATCTGCAATCGCTGGGGCTGGAAGAGCCGGGCCTGAACCGGCTGATCCGCGCCGGTTACAGCCTGCTGGGCCTGCTGACCTTCTTCACCGTCGGCCCGAAGGAAGCCCGCGCCTGGACCGTGCGCAAGGGTGCCAAGGCCCCGGAAGCCGCCGGCGTCATCCACACGGATTTCGAGCGCGGCTTCATCAAGGCGGAAACCATCGACTATAATTCCTATGTCACCCTGGGCGGCGAAGTCGGCTGTAAGGAAGCCGGCAAGATGCGCATGGAAGGTAAGGAATATCTGGTCCAGGATGGCGACATCTTCCATTTCCGCTTCAATGTCTGATACCGGCCGCTGACAGAGGCGGGATATACCGGCTGGTTGCAGAACCATTCTGCAACCAGCCGGTACAAGTACTTTGGCGATAAGACGATACGCGCTCTTGGTCGCATTGACCGGCGGGTGGGAACGGGGGATAAAATAGCGCTTCAATAAGAATGGAGCCTAATCCCTATGCGTACCCCCGCCCGCATGATGATCACTGCCTTGACCACCGCCCTGGCCCTGACCGCCGGCATCACCGCCGCCCAGGCCGCCGGTGACCCGGCCAAGGGTGAAAAGGTCTTCGCCCGCTGCAAGGTCTGCCACGCGGTGGAGGCCAACGCACCCAAGAAGGTTGGTCCGCCGCTGCACGGCCTGTTCGGCCGTCACACCGCCAGCATTGAAGGCTTTGCCTATTCCGACGCGCTGAAGAAGGCGGATTTTGTCTGGAGCCAGGACAAGCTGGACCAGTGGCTGACCAAGCCGCAGGCCTTCCTGCCCGGCAACAAGATGGCTTTCCCCGGCGTGCCCAACCCGGAAGACCGCGCCGACCTGATCGCCTATCTGGAACAGGCGACCAAGTAAAGGCCGCTTCCGGCAATCGCTTTTGCCCGCCGAAATGCGCGTATCATAATAGGTGGGGGCGGCCAGCCCCCACTTTTATCATTCGATTTGTTGCTTTGCTGCACGCTCCTCCCCATGCTGCCCGCGCCACACCAGCCGGGAGTTGTATGTTGCCCAGAATGAATATCAGGTTCCTTGCCCCCCTGCCCTTGATGGGCCTGTTGCTGGCCGGCTGCGGCGCGTCCGAACCATCGGAAGGGGATATACGCAAGGCGTTTGAACAGCAGGCCCAGGGCGTGAACGGCCTGTTGGGCGGGCTGACCGGCCAGAAGATGGAAATCCTGGATCTGACCAAGCATCAGTGCAAGGAGAGACCGGATTCGACGGCCATCATCTGTTCCTTCACCATCAAGATGAAAATCCCCGTGATCGGGGAAAGTGAACAGACGACGGAGCAGGCCTTCATCAAGGGGGATAAGGGCTGGCAGATCGTCAGCCGCTGATCCCCTGCCCGCAAGTCCCCAAACGCGGTTCCGGTCTCCCAAGCGTTCAGCAGGAAGACGGGAACCGCGATCAGGCCGACCGAGGATCAGCTCAGCTTCACCGCCGTGCCGTTGATGGACACCATCAACATGCCATTTTCCCGGCCCAGCACCTCGTAATCCATATCCACGCCCACCACGGCATCGGCCCCCAGGCGCTGGGCGGCGTCGATCAGGTCGGCCAGCGCATGTTCACGGGCATCGCGCAGCGCTGACTGATAGGCACCGGAACGGCCACCGACAATATCGGTAATGCCGGCAAAGAAATCCTTGAAGACATTGACACCCAGGATCGCCTCACCCGTTACCAGGCCCAGATATTGGCGAACCGGATGGCCCTCGATCTGATCGGTGGTCACAACCAGCATGGTATTTCCCCCCAATGCAACACGCCGGATCGGCGCTCCCTGCACATGGGAAGCGGCCTTTGTGGCCGCAAGGTATCAGGTAACGGAAATCATTCGGAAAACCCACACCTTCCGTTACGTCACCCCCTTCCCTGCGGCACCGAAGCTGCGTAGCGTTGAACTGTCACAAACGGGCGCACCCAAGCAGCCCGGCGCTGGGAGGATATATTGATGAATACCCGTCTGCTGGGCGGCACCGCTCTGGCTGCCCTTCTGTCTTGCGCCATGACGGCCCCCGCATTGGCGCAATCGCTGGATTATTCCTCGCTGCTGGTCTTTGGCGACAGCCTCAGCGATACCGACAATCTGAAGAATCTCAGCCCGGCCTCGCGTCCGGGCGCGCCTTACGTCAATGGCCGCTTCAGCAATGGCCCCGTCTGGGCGGAAACCTATGCCGCCAATACCGGCACCACGCTGAACAGCCGCGCCTATGGCGGTGCCCGCGCCACCCGCACCAGCCCCATCGACCTGACGGCGCAGGTCTCAGCCTATCTGGCGACAAACAGCGCCATCCCGTCGGACCGGCTGGTCGGCATCTGGATCGGCGGCAATGATTACATCGCCGTGCTGACCGAACCGCAGGCCAACCCCAGTGCCGCCGCACAGGCGGCTGTCACCGCCACAGCCACGGCGGTCGCCACCCAGGCCGGACGGTTGCAGGCAGCCGGGGCGAAGAATTTCGTGCTGATGAACCTGCCCCCGCTGGGCAGCATCCCGCTGACCAGCGGCCTGTCGGCCGCCGACAAGGCCTCGGCCAATACCGTTTCCGACCTGCACGCCGCCGCCATTTCCAGTGTCGCGGCCAATTTGCGGGCGCAGGGCGCCAACGCTGCCATTGTCGATGTCAACAGCCTGTTCCGTGACATGCTGGCCCGGCCGGCCGCCTATGGCTTCGCCAATACCACCATCCCCTGCTATGCCCCGGTCGGGGCGAACGGGGCGCTGGTGGCCACGGGCGCCTGCGCCACCAGTGCCGGGACCGCCGGGACCGTCTTCTTCGACGCCCTGCACCCGACCCAGGCGGCCCATGCCGTGGTGGCGCAGTTCGTCGAAGGCACCCTGTCCGCCAATTACGAGGCGCCGGCCGCCAATAATGTCGCCACCGAGCTGGCGCAGCGCCTGTTTGATCTGGCCAACCAGGGCGTCGGCTCCCGCATGGCCGGCGTCCGCACCGGCCAGGGCTCCGTCAATATGACCAGCGCCCAGGCCGGCACTGATGGCCGCTATGGGCTCTATACGTTCGGCGCCTATCTGGATGGTGAGCGCAAGGGCTCCACGGGGCGCTATGGCTATGATTATGATGGGTTCAATGTTGGCATCGGTGCCGATTATCAGGTCGATGATCACGTGGTGGCCGGCCTCGCCTTCTCCTATGGCAAGGCCGACCTGACCACGGATGAGGATTTGGCCCGCATCAATGGCAAGGCCTACAACATCACCACCTATGTGACGGCGGCGGCCGATGCGCTGTGGCTGGATGGCTATATGTCCTTCAGCTTTGACCGCTATGACCTGGACCGGGTGACCAAGTTCAGCCCTTACCCCGTGGCCGGTGGTGATACCAAGGGCACCACTTTCGGCGGCGGCGGCACCGTCGGCTATGCCCCCAATCTGGGTGGCTTCACCGCCGGCCCCTTCCTGGGGCTGCGCTATGCCAAGACCCGGATCGAAGGCTATGCCGAAAATGGCGGCGGCCCGCTGGCCCTGGCCTGGGATGATTGGAATGCCGAAAGCCTGGTCAGCAGCCTGGGCGTACAGCTGAGTGCGGCTGGCCATGCCATCGTGCCGCAACTGCGCATAGCCTATGAACATGAATTCGCCAATGACGGGCGCCTGATCACCGGCCGCTTCGCCAACCGGGAGCTGGTGACGGGTGAGGCCGGGGCCGGCAAGCGCGACCGGCTGGCCGTGGGCCTGCAGGCTGCCGGCATGGCGGCGGATAATGTGATGGTGTCGATTGGCTATGATGGCCGGGTGGAGGGGGGGCGGGCCACCGACCATGCCTTCACGGCGCGGGTGAAGGTTGGATTTTAAGGATTACAACCCCAGGGGCCGCGAGGCCCCTGGACCCCGGACATGAAAAGGGGCCGCGACAGGTGAACGTCGCGGCCCTTTTTCTTTCAGTGCACGGCGAAGGTGCGTTTGGAGGCGCGGCGTACTTCCGCTTCGAACAGTTTCGGGAACAGGCGGTACAGCAGGGCCGCCACGGCGGGCAGCAGCACCACCGCCCCGATCATGTTGGCCAGGAAGATGAAGGTGAGCAACACGCCCATATCCGCCTGGAACTTCAGGTCAGAGAAGGTCCAGGTGGCCGTGCCCACCGCCAGCGTCAGGCCGGTGAACAGAACCGAACTGCCGGTTTCCTGCAAGGTACGGTAATAGGCTTCGGCAAAACTCAAGCCATGCTTCAGATAGCTTTGCAGTCGGTTGAAGATATAAAGCCCATAATCCACGCCGATGCCCACGCCCAGCGCCGCCGCCGGCAGGGTGGAAATCTTCAAGCCGATACCCAGCCAGGTCATCATGGCGTTGCACAGGATCGACACCACGATCAGCGGCAGCACCGTGGCCAGCGAGCCGACCAGAGACCGGAAAGTGATGACGCAGAACAGCACCACGGTGGCGTAAACCAGCAGCAGCATCGGCTTTTCCGCCGACATCACCGCCTCATTCGTGGCGGCCATCACGCCGACATTGCCGGTGGCCAGCTTGAACTGAACGCTGTCGGACGGGTTGGCCTTGTTATAGGCCTCCACCGCATCGACAATGCCCTGGATGGTCGCCGCCTTGTGATCCTTGGTGAACACCATCACCGGCATGACGGAGCAGTTGGAGTTCAGCAACCCGGTGGAGGTTTCAATCGGCGTCACCGTGCGCACCAGCACCTGGCTGTTGCGCGGCAGCACCCGCCAGTTCAGATTGCCTTCGTTCCAGCCGGCATTCACCGTCTTCATGGCGGTGGCCATGGACATGGTTGACTGCACGCCCGGCACATTGGTCATGGCCCAGGTGAAATCATCCACCTGTTTGATGACATTATAGTCGATACAGCCATTCTCATGCGTTTCGGCGATGATCTGGATGATATCCACGCCGATGGCGAACCGGTCGACGATCAACTGAGCATCGCGGTTATAACGGCTGTCGGGCCAGAGTTCCGGCACACCGGCCTCCGTATCGCCGACAATCATGTTTTCCTGCGCCCGCCAGGAAATACCCAGCACCACCAGCCCGATCACCACCATGACAATGGCACCCTTGGGCCGGGCGAACACGGCGAACCAAGCCCATACCTTGTCGAACCGCCCCACCTGACCGGAGACGCGGGCGCGGTACTTGTCGCCCAGCGGCAGGAAGGACAGCACCACCGGCAACACCCAGAGATGGGTGATGATGATGATCAACATGCCGACCGAGGCCGACACCGCCAGTTCCTGGATCATGCGGATCTGGATGATGGCGATGGTGACGAAGGCCAGCGCATCGGTCACCAGGGCCGAGGCGCCGGGGATCAGCAACCGTTCAAAGCTGATGCGTGCCGCCGTGGCGGCATCCGCCCCCTTGCCGATTTCCTGGGTGATGGTGCCGACATTCTGCACCCCGTGCGAAATGGCAATCGCAAACACCAGGAACGGCACCAGAATGGACAGCGGATCAATGCCATAGCCCAGAATCACCAGCAGGCCGAACTGCCAGATCACCGTGCAGAGCGAGATGCCCAGCATGGCAAAGGTCATCATCCAGCTTTTGCCATAGCCATAGACCAGCACAGCCGTGATGACGAAGGCGATGGCGAAGAACATCACCACGCTTTTCGCCCCATCGGCAATATCGCCCATCGCCTTGGCAAAGCCGATAATATGCACCTGGATCTTGCCATCTTCATACTTGGCGCGGATCTCTTCCAGCTGCTTGGCCACCGCCATGTAATCCAGCTTGGCACCGGTGCGCGGGTCGGTTTCCACCAACTGCACGCTGACCAGGGCGGCGGTGAAATCTTCCGCCACCAGCCGGCCGACCTGGCCGGATTTCAGCACATTCTCCCGGACAATCGGCAGCCATTCGGCATTGGGCTGGAATTCCGCCGGGATGACATTGCCGCCGGCAAAGCCATCCTCGACAATTTCGATGAAGCGGACATTGGGGGTGAACAGGCTGGTGACGCTGGCCCGGTCCACGCCGGGCACGAAGAACACGGCATCCGTCACCTGCTTCAGCCGGGTCATGAATTCCGGCGTATAGATATCGCCTTCCTTCACCGACAGGGCCACCAGCACGCGGTTGGCGCCACCGAACTCCTTCATATGCTTGGAAAAAGTTTGCATGTAAGGATGTTCGAGCGGCAAGGTCTTCTCAAACCCCGCATCAACGCGCAGCTTTGCCCCCTGCCAGCCCATGAACAGGGTCAGAAGGGCGAAGATCACCAGCACCAGCCCGCGATGGCGGAAGGTCCAATATTCAAGCCGGGAGGCGAAGGAGGGCGACTGCGACATGGGTGCGGGCCTTCATACGGAATATCGGGTCGGGCGGCCCGGCAAGGGGGCCGCACACAGGATCAGGGGGCGGCCGGCAACGGCCCCGCCTCCCCGAGAAGAATGACACGGCCATCGGCGGCCTGAACGATATCGGCGAGCGCCACACGGTCGGCGCGTTTGGTGGTGGCGAAGCTGCGGCCGCCATCGCGGCTGGTCAACACCGCCCCCTGCACCCCCACCAGCACGATGCTGCCATCGGCCAGCAGCGCCCCGCCCATCAACCCGGCCGTGGTGCCGCTTTCCACCTTCACCCAACTGGCACCACCATCATCCGTGCGGAAGATGTTGCCCTGCAGCCCATAGATCAGGAAGTTCTGCGGCCCCAGGACAAGGGCATCAAAGAAGGAACCATCATAGGGGCTTTCCAGCCGGCGCCAATTCGCCCCGCCATCGGCGGAAAAGAACAGCGTCCCCGCCTCCCCCACCAGCAGGCGGGTTTCCGGGGTCGGCGCCAGGATGGCGTTGAAGTGGAAATCATCCGGGCTGATCTGCCGGGGGGTCCAGCTTTTGCCGCCATCGGCGGTTTCCAGGTAAAGCCCATAGGCACCGACGGCGATACCATGCTGGGCATCGGTGAACAGCACATCCAGCAGGGGCTGTTCCAGCGCCGGGTCGGCCTGCTGCAGGGTCCAGCTTTCACCGCCATCGGCCGTATGCAGGATCACCGCATCATGGCCCACGGCCCAGCCCTGCTTGGCGTCAATGAAGCTCACCCCGGTCAGGGCGGCATTCACCGGCACCGGCACCTGGCGCCAGTTGGCCCCCTGATCATCAGACAGCAGGATGTGGCCGCGTTCCCCCACCGCGACCAGCCTGTCGCCGGCGCGGGTCGCACCCAGCATCAACGAATGGACAGCGAGCGGGGCGATGACGGCCGGCTTCAGCCCGGCCGGCAGGGTTTCCGCAGCAGCAGCCGGCCCGGCAAGGGGAAACAGCAGCAGTGCTGCAAGGGCGACGGAGGAGATGAACCTCATGATTTCCTGTTCGGCAGCAGCAAGAACGGTCGGGTGAGGTCGGGGGCGCCAATCAACGGGAACATGAACGGTTCAGATCACTATCGAACCAATATAGACCCCAGGCACCAGTGACGCCAAAGCCGGCCGGGGGATGGCCCCCGGCCGGCCTTCGTCACGGGACGGCCCTTAGCGGACGCCGGCGCGACGCAGGCTGTCGGGCGAGAAGTCAGTGTCGCTGAACTTGGCGTCGAACTTGTAGGGCGCTTCCTGATTGTCCAGGCCGATGGCCGTGTAGCGACCGGACTGGAGATCATAGAGCGCATCCAGCGTGGACCAGTAGGTCGGCACCGAATAATAGTTGATGCCATGGCTTTCCGCCACGCGCCACATCTGGCCGCGCGCATCCAGATGATCGGCCACCACGATCTGCCAGCTATCCTCGTCGATGTAGAAGCGGCGCTTGGCATAGATGTGGCTGGTCCCGGCCTTCAGCGTAGCTTCCACCACCCAGACGCGGTGCAACTCATACCGGGCCAGATCCTGGTTGATATGGTTCGGCTTGACGATATCGTCGTATTTCACATCCTTGGAATGCAGCTTGTAGGCATTGTACGGCACATACATTTCCTTGCGTCCGACCAGCTTCCAGTCATAGCGGTCGGGCGCGCCGGAGAAGATGTCGAAATTGTCGGTGGTGCGCAGCCCGTCCGACGCCGTGCCGGGATTGTCATAGGCGACATTGGGGGCGCGACGCACACGGCGCTGACCGGGATTGTAAGTCCAGGCCGAGCGCGGTTCCTTCACCTGATTGATGGTTTCATGCACCAGCAGGATTTCGCCGGCCAGACGGGCCGGGCTGGTGACTTCCTGCAGGAAATAGAGCGAGTTGTTGCTGGTGGTGCCGCCGGGGGCGGAATAGAGATATTTCACCTGTTCATGCAGCATGATCAGGGTATAGGAACCGTCGGTCTGCGGGTTCACCTGCCCGACCATGCGTTCCGTCCCTTCCCCGCGATAGCGCAGCAGGTGGTTCCACACCGCCTCCACACCTTCCTTCGGAATGGGGAAGGGCACGCCCTCCTTGGCGCCTTCCACACCATTGCCGCCATCCACCAGCTTGGCGCGGGTAGCGTTGGCAATGGTTTCATCATAGATGCGCTTGGGGTAAGACGCGCTGCGGCGCGTCGGATAGACGTTCATCTTGTAGGAGGGATATTGCTTCAGCAGGGCCTTCAGCCCGTCCGGCAGCTTATCCTCATACTGCGCCATATTGGCGGCCGTGATGGTGAACTTCACCTTGTCATCGGCGTAAGGATCGATCTCGATCGTGCCCGGGGTCCAGCCAGCCGGCGGCTTGGTGATGCCGCCGGTCCATTCCGGGATGGAGCCATCGGCGTTGGCGGCCTTGATGGCCCCCAACGGCGTCAGGGTCTTGCCCAGATCACTGGCGGACTGGGCCAGCACCGGCATCGCCAGCGCCACGGCCATCACACCACCCAGAAGAGCTGTCTTGATAGAGAACATGCGTTTCCTCCTCGATCGCTTTTATCGTTGTCAGACGTCAGAACGAATATTTCACGCTGAAGGACACGAAATCGCGATCGTTGATCAGGTTATAGGCCCCCGCCCCGAAGAAGTTGGAATAGCTGAGATCCAGGGTGATCTGTTCGCGCACCACGGCGCGCAGACCCAGGCTGACCGCCTTGCGATCTTCCACGAAATTGCTGAGCGGTGACGGCGTGGTGCCATTCACATCATGCTGCCAGGAGATGCTGGGATAGAGGTTCACACCGGGGAACGCGTTCAGGTAATCGAAACGCGCCGCAATGCGATAGCCCCAGGAGAAGGGATCAGCGAAACCATCGGTCGCCAGATCGGCCATGCCGCCACGACCCAGGAAGGCGGGGTTGCCGCCGACGAAGGTGCCCGGCCCCTCATAGCGCATCACGCTCTTGGACGGCATGTCCTTGATCCAGGTGCCGCCCACTTCACCGACCAGCACCCACTGGTCGGCCCCGAAGGCGCGTTCGAACGCCTTGGTGGCGGTCATCTGGGCCTGGACGACATCATGTTCCTTCCAGCCCTGGAGACGACGACCGAACCAGTTGGACTGCAGATCCTGGGTGATGGCGGCGGCAGTGCTGCCTTTGATGCCGCCCAGATCCTTCACGACCTGATTGGTATTGAACAGGCCGGCCCCCTGCAGGGCCGCACTGTTGGCGCCGGCCGTCTGGAAGGCGGCACGCGTGCCACCGGGAGAGCCGGCAGCCGCAGCGATGCCGGAGCTGATGGCACCCGCCACCGCCGGGCTGGCCGCCTGAATCTGCTCAAACGTGCGGCCGGTAAAGGCGGCCAGCGCTGGGTTGGAAGCAACCGCCCGCGCCACCGCCGCATCGAAGGAAGCGCTGCCCGCCGTCTGACCCTGGCTGATCAGGCCGATGATGGTGGGGGCGGCCAGGGTGGCCTGCAACAGTTCCACATCATCCAGCGCCAGCGGCTGGTCCTTGCGCAGGCTCACCTCGCCCTGAAGGGAAATGCCGAACAGGTTGGTGTTGAAGCTGCCACCAAACAGCTTGATATCTTCAGGATATTCAGCGCGGTAGCCGCTGAACTCGGTAAAGCGGCTGGTATTGCTGACAAACTGGGTATAGGGCGAGACAAAGCCGCTCAGCACCGGCAGACGGCTGTGATAATTGATGAAATAGGCACCGAATTCCGTGTTGTTCAGCCCTTCGGAGAAGACACGCGCCGCCAGACCATATTGGCCGCTGTCGCTGGGCTCGTCATCATCCAGACGCGGCACCACGGTGCCGAACGGGGTCAGTGACTGTGCGGGCGGACTGCGGAAGCCATTCAGCTTGGGATCGGGATAGAGATTGGTCGGGAAGACGTTGCCACCGGCCACTGCACCCTGGGTCGGGCTATCCTTGAACAGGTAATTGCCGAAGCCGATGAACAGATGATCGCCACCGGGCGAGGCGAAATCATTGGTGGAGAAGAAGGAGCCGGCGGCTTCCGGCTCCGTATTGTCCCATTTGAACTGGTAGAAAGCTTCCACCGAGAAATTCTCATTGAAGGAGAAGTTCACGTCGGCGATCGGCACCGGCAGGAAGCCTTCCTTCAACTCCGTCCCCGGCACGCGCAGGGCCGAGACATTGATCGGGTTGATGGTGTTGATACCGTTCTGGATGAAGGTGCTTTCACCCCAGCTCAGCACCTGGTTGCCCAGGCGGATATCCAGATTGCTGCTCTCCCCCACGGCGAAATTGCCATAGACGAAAGCATCCAGCAGGTCAAAGTCGCGGCCCACCCGCTCCTGCGCCTGGGAAGAGAGATCAAAGCGGCCGGTGCGGCCGAAGCTGCTGCCCGACTTCTTGGCGTTCACCACGTCATAGAAATAGGTGCCGCGCACGAAGGCACCCAGATTGCCGTAATTCAGCTTCAATTCATGGGTGACACGGCCGGCCAGTGACACCAGCCCCTTGCCGTAATTCAGATTGCCATTATCGCCATTAATGGAATGGGCGCGCCCGCCATTGGCCACACCGATCAGATCAGGATCACGATCCTGGACACGGAACAGGGCGCCCAGGGTCAAAGTGGTGTCGAAACTGCCGCTGAGATCGCCCCGGTTGAACGAGACCGCACCGGCACTCCCCACCATCAGCAGCGGGGCCAGCAGGGCCGCCGCACTGGCGCCCGCCAGCATCCGACGATCAAGACGCGCCTTGGGCTTGGATTTCCGTGCCATGATACCTCCTCCCACATATTTTTTCCCCGCCGCTCTGGGCAGGCTCGCCGACACTTCCGGTCGACTGGGGATTTCAGATTCGACTGTTATGGGTGCTATGTGGTGGCGTCAAGGCTTCTATGCAGCCTTTCGGCAAGCCTGATGCGTTTGATCCGGACTTTGGCAAAAAGGACACAAATTTCCAGCCATTTCCAAGGGTTTGCGCAACGATTGAGCAATGAATTCAAACGGACGTTTATTTTGCGGCGGCGAAGAAAACACGCATAAACCTACGCAAGCGCAGCATTGCTGCGCTGCAAATCATTGTGACGTCTTCGTCAAGATTTTACCTATAGGGAAACCTGCGCGGCCGCCGATTCGCGCGAATCGGCGGGTGGAAGGGGCGGGCCGAGAGGGACCGGGATCGGCAGGGGGAAGGCCGTTGGCCCCACCCCGCTCAATGCTGATCAGGCCAGAAACCGGCATCCATGATCAGGTCAAAGGACCAGGGACATTCAGCCGGGAACGTCTTCTCCAGCAGGCCGGTTTCCGCCGCCGCCTGGATCAGGGCGTTGCCATAGGCCTGTTCAATAACGTCCCCCACTTTGGCCTTAAGGCTGGGGTTGTCCTGCAGATGAACAGCAAGGTCACGCCGCTGCACCCGGATTGTCGCCTCCCAGGAAGCGCTTCGCCGCAGGGGCTGGAACTGCCATTTCAGCAGATGCAGGAGCAGGACGACGAGACGGTTTGCCAGCTCGCGCTTCTCGGTCTTCCCCATGCTCTCGATTTCCTCGGCGATATGCTCGATGTCGGCCGCCGCCAGCTTGCCAGCCCGCAGCAAAGCCGCCTGTTCATTGGCCCATGCATAGAAATCCGTCTCATAGAGATTTCCGGTCATGTTGCACCTCCACATATCGAACCCAGGCGGATCATAGCACACCCTCTCAGGCCGTTTTTCCAGCACCATATGGGGTGGGTTATGAGAGGCCGATTCCGGTTCAGCCGGCGGGTGCCGGTTCCACCGCAGTGCGCAGGAAGCGGCTTTCCAGGTCGCCCGGTGGCAACGGGCGGGAGAAGAAATAGCCCTGCATTTCGTCGCAATGGTGGCGGCGCAGGAAATCCAGCTGCTCTTCCGTCTCGATCCCCTCTGCCACCACTTTCAGGCCCAGCTGGCGGCCCATGGCGATGATGGTGGCGGCGATGGCGCCGGTATCGGCGTTGGTCGGCGCCTCATTCACGAAGGAGCGGTCCACCTTCAGCGTGGTGATGGGCAGGCGCCGCAGATAGGAGAGCGAGGAATAGCCGGTGCCGAAATCATCAATGGCGATACGGATGCCGCGGTCGCGCACCTCCGTCAGCGTATCGGCAATATAGGCGAGATTGGACATCATCGCCGTCTCGGTAATCTCAATCTCCAGCAAGGCCGGCGGCACGCCATATTCCTGGCAGAGCGCCATTACCCGTTCACCGAATTGCGGCGTGGCGATCTGGCGGACGGAGACATTCACCGCCACCGGGATGGGGGCAAAGCCCCGGCTCTGCCAGTCGCGGATCTGCGCCAGGGCGGCGCGCATCACCCAATCGCCGATGGGCACGATCAGGCCGGTTTCCTCCGCCACGGGGATGAACTTGCCGGGTGGGATCATGCCGATTTCCGGGTGCTGCCAGCGCAACAGCGCTTCCACGCCCACGGCCTGCATGGTCCCCATATCGATCTTGGGCTGGTAATGCAGGAAGAACTGGCCCTGGTCCAACGCCTCGCGCAGGGAATGTTCCAACGACAGGCGGGCCACCGCCGCCTCGTTCATTTCCGGCGTAAAGAAGCGATAGCCATTGCCGCCCGCTGCCTTGGAGGTGTGCATCGCCGTATCGGCATCGCGCATCAGGGCATGGAAATCCTGCCCGTCACCGGGGAACAGGCTGATACCGATGGAGGTGGTGATGAAAAGCTGCTGGCCATCAATGCCGAACGGGCGCGACAGGCTGACCAGGATGGTTTCCGCCACACGGGCCGCCATCTGCGGATCGGACAGATCCTCCGCCACCACCAGGAATTCGTCGGCGCCGAGGCGCCCCACCGTATCGGTGGCGCGCACGCAGGCGCCCAGCCGCTGGGCCAGGGCACGCAGCAGCTTGTCGCCCGCCTGATGACCCAGACTGTCATTAACCAGCTTGAACCGATCAATATCCAGCAGCAGCACGGCCACCGTGGTGCCCTTGCGCCCGGCATGGGCCAGCGCGTGCTGCAACCGGTCCTGTACCAGGGTGCGGTTGGGCAGACCGGTCAGCGGGTCATGGGTGCTGACATACATCAGCTGTTCTTCAAACCGCTTGCGGTCGCTGACATCGGTCATGGTGCCGGTGAAGCGCAGCGGCTTGCCGGCCTCGTCACGGATGGCCTGGCCGCGCGCCTCAATCCAGACCCAGCTGCCATCGCGGTGGCGCAGCCGATACATGGACAGGTAATCGCCGACATCGCCGCTCAGATAGCGGTCGATATGGGCCTGGGCATTTTCCTTATCGTCGGGATGCAGCAGCCCATCGAACAGCTTATTGGCATAAAGCGCGTCCACCGCGTCATAGCCCAGCATCTCGATGAATTCCGGGCTCCACCAGAAGCTGCCCTTGGCATAGTTATTATCAAACACGCCCGACCGTGTGGCGCGCACGGCCAATTTCAGCCGCTCCTCGCTCTCCCGCAGGGCCTGCTCGGCGCGCTTGCGCTGGGTAATGTCCTGCACCACACAGATGGCGGTGCGGCGGTCACCCAGCCGCATCTGGCTGACGCCGAACGCCATGGCGAAGACCTCGCCACCCTTGCGACGGCCCTGGATTTCGGCCCGGTTGTCGGGCCGCTGTTCCTCATCCCCCCGCCGCAGACAGGCCACCAGGGCCACGGCCACCCGTGTCCAGTCCCGCTCCTCGATCAGGGTGACGAAGGGCTGGCCCAGCGCCTCCTTCTGGGGATAGTCAAACAGGGCCTGCGCGGCGGCATTCATCGTCTCGATCCGCAGATCCTCGTCCAGGGTGATGATGCCGTCGGCCACATTGTCCATGATGCCGGACAGGCGGGCTTCCCGCTCCTTCAGCGCCTGCACGGCGCGGCCCCGTTCCACCAACGACTGGTCGAACTGCGTCAACAGCTCATTCGTCGTCTTGGCCAGCAGGCCCAGCTCATCATCATCATGCCGCGCCGGCACCGTCAGCAGCCGGCCGGCCGGCCGCGCCGGATCGATGGCAGCGATGGCCGACGACATGCGCAGGAACGGCTTGGTGATGGTGGAATAGAACATTACCACCAGAATCAGCGCCAGCGTCACGGTCCAGATGATGCCGGTGCCCAGCACCACGCCGGAGCGGCGGAAAAATTCCTGCGCGATCAGCAGCCGGTCGATGCTGACGCGCAATTCGCCGACATTCTGGTTATGCCGTTCGATGACCAGCGGAATGGAGAAGGTCTTCTCCATCGGCAACAACATCTCTGCCAGCCATTTCAGGTTGCCTTCCGCCTGCGGGCGTTCCATGGCGGCCAGCTGGTTGCCGAAATCTTCATAAATCACCGCGCGATAGACGGGGCGATATTCGAACAGGCCGGTCACCACCCGGTCGGCCAGGGCCTGATCGAAGGAATAGGCGGCCTCCGCCGCCGGTTCGCGCAGGGTGGACAGCACCTGCTGCACCAGCTGGTCGGACTGTTTTTCCATATCCAGCAGGTCGATGCCGATCTGCACCGTGCTCAACACCATGCCCAGCACCAGGGTCAGCAGGGCGGTGTTACGCGCCTGCTTGAAGGACAGGCGCTTGCGCAGGGGGACCCTGGCCGATGCCGTCAAGGCGCTGCCCACCGCATCCAGCGGCGCACGAACGTCAGGTTTGGCAGGCGGTACAGTCGCGGTCATCCAGAACCTTGCATACGTCGTCCCATGGCCCGACACCAGCGATCCGGCGGATCGGCGGCACCCTTGCCATGCGGTAGCCCCATCACGCGAAAGCCGGTCAGGCCCACACGTTTTCGCACGGACGATAATCTGCCTTTGTCGACATAGGTATTACAATCTCTTTGAAAGCCTTGCCGCACCATTTGCGACAGGAAAACGTTAACAATGCGCCCGAAGATGCCATATCTGAGGGGGAGAGCGGCAATGGCGCCAAGGATCGGCAAGGAGTGATCGCCCGTGGCGGACTGGCTGACAAGGATTGAAGAGGGCAGCGCCCGGGTGGTGGATGGGGCGGCACAGGTGGCGGCCCGGCTGGCCGGCGGTACGCTGCGCCTGGGTGTGACCGGGCTGCGCCGGGCCGGCAAAACGGTCTTCATCACCTCAACCTTGAACAACCTGCTGCTGGCCGGGCGGCTGCCCTTTCTGGATGTGCTGGCCCAGGGCCGTTATATCGGCGCCCAGCTGCGGCCGCAGCCCGATGGCGCCATACCCCGCTTTGATTATGAAAACCATCTGGCCGCCTTGACCGGCCCCGCCCCTGCCTGGCCCCAGGCCACCCGCGCCGTCTCCGAAATCCGCATTGCCCTGCGCTATCGGCCGGCTGGGCTGGTGCGCCGCCGGCTGGGCGGGGTGGCAACGCTGAACCTGGACATTATCGATTATCCGGGTGAATGGCTGCTGGACCTGCCGATGCTGCGGCAGGAATTCGGCGACTGGTCGGTCCAGACGCTGGAACTGGCCAGCACCCGGCCCCGGCATGATCTGGCCCGCCCCTGGCTGGAGGCGCTGGATACGATCGACCCGGCCATGGCGGCCGACGAAGCAACCGCCCGCCAGCTGGCCAGCCTTTACACCCAGTTCCTGCGGCAATGCCGGGCCAGCCGCATCGGCCTGTCGCTGTTGCAGCCGGGCCGCTTTCTGGAGCCGGGGGAGATGGAGGGTGCGCCCATCCTGACCTTCTGCCCCCTGCCCCCGGCCCCAGATGGGCGCTGGCGCAACGGCTCCCTGGGGGCGCTGATGCAGGACCGGTTCGAGGGCTATAAGGACAAGGTGATCCGCCGTTTCTTCCGCGACCATTTCGCCCGCATCGACCGGCAGATCGTGCTGGTGGATCTGCTGTCGGCCATCAATGCCGGGGAACCAGGGATGGAGGATTTGCGCCGATCACTGTCGGCCACGCTGGAAAGCTTCCGCCATGGTACGGGCGGCTGGCTGGACTGGCTGGGCGGGGCAAGGGTGGACCGGGTGCTGTTCGCCGCCACCAAGGCCGACCATGTGGCCGCCCCGCAGCACGCCACCCTGACGGGGCTGCTGGAAACGCTGATGGCTGACCGGCTGCGCCATATCCGCTTTGAAGGGGCGGCGGTGAAATCGCTCTCGCTTGCCGCGGTCAAATGCACCGACAATGTGCTGACGGAGCATGAGGGGCGGCAGCTGGCCTGCATCCAGGGCTTCCCGCTGGGCCGGACGGAACCGTTGGTGCTGTTCCCCGGCGAACTGCCGGACAGCCATCTGGGCCTTGGGGATGCGGTGGCGGACCGGTTCCGTTTCACCGATTTCCAGCCACCGCCCGGCCTGGGCCGCGATGGGCGCGGCCTGCCCAATATCCGCTTGGATCAAGCCCTGGAATTCCTGATCGGGGATCGGCTGGCATGAGCAGAACTGAAGATAAGGCCCCACCCGCCTGGGTGCCGCCGATGGAATTCGACCCGGCCAGCGCCCGCCCCCTGCCGGCCGAGCTGGAGCCCGATGCCCCAACATCCCTGGCCGGCGACATCCTGCCCCCGCCCCGTCGCGGCAAGGGGGCGGCCCGGCTGCTGCTGCTGTCGCTGGCGGCCTTGCTGCTGGCAGCACTGGGCTTCGACACGGCCGACCTGATCAACCGGGCGTTCAACTGGTCCCCCTGGGCGGGGAGCGCGCTGGCCGGCCTGCTGGGGCTGGCCGTGGCCAGCCTGGGCTGGCTGACCGGGCGGGAGGCACTGGCCTGGCGGCGGTTGCGCCGGGTGGATGATCTGCGCCAGCGCGCCGCCGCCCTGCTGGCCGGCGGGGCGACGGGGAAGGAAGCCGCTGTTCTGCGCGACGCGGTGGCCGATCTCTATGCCGGCCGCCGCGATCTGGCCCCCGCGCGTCACGCCCTGGCCAGCGCGGTCACCGATGCGCATGATGGGCGGGAGATGCTGGCCCTGACCGACCGCATCCTGCTGACCCCGCTGGACAGTGCCGCCTATCGGCTGGTACTGGCGGCGTCGCGTGATGTGGCGGTCGGCACGGCGCTCAGCCCGGCCGCCCTGCTGGATGTCGCCCTGGTTTTGTGGCGCAACATGAAGCTGGTACGGGAAATCGCCGCCCTCTACGCCGCCCGGCCCGGCCTGTTCGGCTCCGCCCGGCTGGTGCGACGCATGGCGGAAAATGTCGGCGTGGCCGGGATGGTGGAAGGCGGTGACGGGCTGCTGGTGGATGCGCTGGGCGGCACGGTGGCAGCCGCCATCTCTGCCCGGCTTGGCCAAGGGATGGTCAACGGCCTGCTGACAGCGCGCATCGGGCTGGCCGCCATGCATCTCTGTCGCCCCCTGCCCTTTGCCGCCGACCGGCAGCCGGGGCTGAACGATATCCGCAAGGAATTGCTGCGGTTGCCACAGAAGATACTATGATCCTGGTGGCGGGTTTCGGAGGAAAGTGAATGCGTATCCTGTTCCTGGGGGCCGGCGGGGTCGGCGGTTATTTCGGTGGGCGGCTGATGGAGGCGGGGGCCAATGTCAGCTTTCTGGTGCGCCCGCGCCGGCAGGCCCAGCTGATGGAAAACCTGCTGCGGGTGGAAAGCCCGCACGGCAATATCCGCCTGCCGGCCCAGACCATCACCAAGGCGCGCAAGCCCTATGATCTGGTGGTGCTGGCCTGCAAAGCGTTTGATCTGGACGGTGCGATGGAAACCATCCAGCCCGCCATCGGGCCGGAAACGCTGATCCTGCCGCTGCTGAACGGCTTGAACCATATTGATCGGCTGGACGCCACCTTTGGCGCGGAACGGGTGATGGGCGGGCTCTGCCATATCCCCATCACCATGGAGCCGGACGGCACCATCCGCCATCTCTCCAATATCCACCGGCTGATCTTCGGCGCCCGCTCCCCCAACCAGCAGACCATGGTGGACCGGCTGGCGGCCTGCTTTGCCGGCACCTCGGTGGAATGGAGCCAGAGCGACAGCATCATGCTGGATATGTGGGAGAAATTCTTCTTCCTGGCCACGCTGGCCGCCTCCACCTGCCTGATGCGCGGCAGTGTCGGCGATGTGAACAGCCTGCCCGGCGGCACAAGCTTCATGAATGCCATGCTGGACGAGGCCGCCGCCGTCGCTGCCGCCGCCGGCTATGCCCCGCGCGGATCGGTGCTGGAGCGCTATCGCGGGGAACTGACGGATGCCGCCAGCACGATGAATGCCTCCATGGCGCGCGACGTGGCGCGCGGCAACCGGACGGAGGCCGAACATATTATCGGCGATATCGTGCGCCGGGGGCATGCGCACGATATCGCCACCCCGCTGCTGGGCCTGGGGCTGCTGCATCTGCGGGTTTATGAGCGGCAACTGGCCGCCAGGAACGCCCAGTAAGAATCAGGCAATCTTCTGCAAGGCGTCGCGCACGCTGAAGACCGTGCGATTGGCCACCTGGGTGCTGTGGGCGATTTCATCCACACTGTGATGAATCTGCTCCACAGCCCCCGAGGCGCCGCGCATGTTGCTGTTCATCAGCCGCGCCACGGCGCTCTGTTCCTCAACAGCGCTGCTGGTGCCCATGACATAGCCGCGCACCGCCTCAATGGCGCCGCGGATCGCATCCAGCTTGTCGGCCACGTCATCGGCCACGCTTTGCAGGTTGGTGATCTCCGTGCCGATGCGCTGGGTGGCATCACTGGCCTGCCGGGCCAGGCTCTTCACTTCGGCCGCCACAACGGCAAAGCCCCGGCCCGCTTCCCCGGCCCGGGCACTTTCAATGGAGGCATTCAGGGCCAGCATGTTGATCTGACCGGCAATGCCGCTGATCAGCTTAACGATATCATCCATCGATTGGGTGGTGGACAGCAGCCGGCGTGTCGCTTCATCCACCACGGCAGCCTCGGTGAAGGCCTTCTCCGTCGCATCCTTGGACCGGCTCATGCTCTGGGCGATTTCCCGGATGGAGAGGTCCAGCTGCTGCGACCCGGCAGCCACCGCCGCCACGCTGGCAGAGGTCTGCTGCGAAGCGCTGGCGGCGGTGACGGCCTGCTGGTTGGATTGCTCCACCGCCGTCACGATATCGCCCAGATATTTCTGCACGGCGTTCAGCGTCTCTTCCTTGCGCTGGCGCGCTTCCACCTGATCGGTGATGTCGGTGGCGAATTTCACCACCTTCAGCACCCGCCCCTCCCCATCAAGCACGGGATTATAAGTGGCCTGGATATAGACGGTGCGCTTACCCTTCGCCACCCGGCGGAATTCTGCCTGCGCATATTGGCCGGCGCGCAACTGTTCCCAGAATTGCTTATAGGCAGGTAAGGATATCTCTTCCGCTGCCACGAACATGCTGTGATGGCGGCCCTTAACCTCCTCCAGCCGATAGCCCATCGTTTTCAGGAAATTCTCGTTGGCCTCCAGGATGGTCCCGTCGGGGGCAAAGGAGATCACGGCCTGGGAGCGGTGCAGGGCAGTCAACTGCCCCTGCTGGTCCAGGGAACGGTTGCGCACCTCCGTCATGTCGGAGGCCACCTTGACCACGCGGGTCACTTTGCCATGGCGATCCATGACCGGGTTATAGGAACCGTGAATCCAGATTTCGCGGCCGCCCTTGGCGATCCGCTTGATCAGTTCAGCCTCCCGCTTCTGTCCCTTTGCCATCGCCTGCCAGAAGTCACGATAGGTTTCACTGCCGCGCGTCTGTTCATCAACAAGCAGGCTGTGATGCTTACCCTTGATTTCAGCAAGCGTGTAGCCGACCACGGCCAGGAATTTGGGATTGGCATTCAGGATGACGCCTTGCGGCGTGAATTCGATGATCCCCAGCGTTTCACCCACTGCCGCCAACACTGCTGATGCCTCATTTCCCGCCGCGAAGAGCATTGCCGCCCCCTGTTTGTCTAACCCACGGGAAGTGATCAATAGTTTGTCAGGTGAACTTTTAAACTTATGCAAAAGGATATTGACGGTATTTCTGGCAGCGCATTTCCAATAAGGAATTGAACACTATGCATCCATTCGATCAGGGCAAGCGCGATTCAGTTGCCGATAAAGGCTGTAATGTCCTGAAAACAAAAGATTCCTAAAATTTCTTTTCGGAACGCAACGACAGGGGAATTCGCTCCCTATGCTTGAGGGCGCAATTGTATCCGATCAGACACCAATAAAGTTGCCTTTTTGTATCACGGCAGAATAACAGCGTTGCAGCGATCAGCAGGCTGACACCCGCAGCAATGCAGAAACACAAAGGCTGGAAATAATTGAAAAGGTGGCTGGGGGACTAGGATTCGAACCTAGACTGGCGGAGTCAGAGTCCGCTGTCCTACCGTTAGACGATCCCCCATCCGGGGTGTCGGCCTGCGCCGCACCGGATGTAACATCTTCCGTCGCAGGAAGATGGCTGGGGGACTAGGATTCGAACCTAGACTGGCGGAGTCAGAGTCCGCTGTCCTACCGTTAGACGATCCCCCATCCGACCAACGAACCACCATAAATGGCCGCCGTCAGGGTGGGCGGGCTTATAGCACCTGCCGACAAGCCTGGGAAGCCCCTTCGCATCACAGGAACGCATAACAACGATGTTGGTTATGCATCTGTTATATGTACATATACCATCGGTGAGGATGCGGCGGATTTGTTGCAATGGCGGTTTGCGGCCGGGACGTCATCGGTTACGATGAACGGTGTGTAAATCGGCCGCGATGGGCGTGCGGGACGGTCGCATCAGACCGGACGTTGAGAAAAGGACCAGGGTGGCAAGCGTGGAGGCGGGTTTAGCGAGCATGTCTGTCCAACAGACACCGGCGTCGGGAACGGGGGTTACGTCCCCCGCTTCGACGACGACGGCCGCCGCTCATGCCCATCGTGAGGATACGGCCCTCCCTTTTGATGCCGGGCTGGAAAGCCGGCCCCCGGTTCTGGCCGCCCTGGACCTGGGCACCAATAATTGCCGCCTGCTGATCGCCCGCCCGGCGCGGGACGGGTTTCGCGTCATCGATGCCTTTTCCCGCATCGTCCGCCTGGGCGAAGGGCTGACCCGCAGCGACCGGCTGTGCGACGATGCCATGGCCCGCACGGTGCAGGCGCTGAAGGTCTGCCGGTCCAAGATGGAACGGCGCGGCGTCAGCCTGGTGCGCGCTGTGGGCACGGAGGCCTGCCGCCGCGCCGATAATTGTGAGGAGTTCCTGGGCCGGGTAGCCACGGAAACCGGCCTGCGGATCGAGATCATCAGCCCGAAGGAAGAGGCGCGGCTGGCCCTGGCCGGCTGCGCCCCCCTGCTGGACAGCACGCTGCCCCATGCGCTGGTTTTTGATATTGGCGGCGGCTCCACAGAGTTGCTGTGGATCAGGCTGTCGCGCGGCCGGCCGGTGGTGCTGGACCAGATTTCCGTGCCGCTGGGCGTGGTGAACCTGACGGAGACCTATGGCGGGGACCGGGTCTGCCCGCATGATTACCGCCGCATGATGGACCGGGTTGGCTCGGCCTTGAGCGATTTTGACAGCCGCAACAATATTGCCGCTGCCGTGGCCACCCGTCGGGTGCAGATGCTGGGCGCATCCGGCACGGTGACGACGCTGGCCGGCATCCAGATGGGGCTGGCCCGTTACGACCGGTCGCGCGTGGATGGTGCCTGGCTGGACCGGGACAAGGCGCGCAGCATCTCTGAAACCCTGCTGGGGCTGGATTATCTGGGCCGGTCCAGCCAACCCTGTGTCGGCCGTGACCGGGCCGATCTGGTGGTGGCCGGCTGCGCCATCCTGGATGCGATCTGGCGGCAATGGCCGGTGCCGCAACTGCGCATCGCCGACCGGGGCGTGCGGGAAGGCATCTTGTTCGAACTGGCCGCCCACGCCCGCCGCCACCGCTGATCCGGCTGCCGCCGCACCCTGCTAGGCTGGGTTGCGAAGCGCCCCCTTGCCTGCCGGCGCGATCCGGCCGATATGGAACGCTTGTTTTTCGACCGTCCGTTCCCAGGTGTGCGCTGTCATGACCAAGTCCTCCGGCAATATCCCCACCGGCCGTAATCAGGCCGTGCGCGTGAAGACGGCCAAGCGGCGCAGCGTCTCCTCTGCCCGCTGGCTGGAACGGCAGTTGAACGACCCCTATGTGGTGGAAGCCAAGAAGCGCGGCTTCCGCAGCCGCGCCGCCTTCAAGCTGTTGCAGCTGGATGAGAAGTTCGGCCTGCTGAAGCGGGGCCAGCGCATCGTCGATCTGGGCGCCGCCCCCGGCGGCTGGACCCAGGTGGCGGTGGAAAAATCCAAGTCCGACAAGGGCGGCAGCGGCCAGGTGGTGGGGCTTGACCTGCTGGAGATGGAGGCTGTGCCCGGCGCCACCACCTTCCAGATGGATTTCACCAGCCATGAGGCACCGCTGCGCCTGAAGGCGCTGTTGCAGGGGCCGGCCGATGTGGTGATGTCGGACATGGCCGCCAACACCACCGGCCACACCCAGACCGACCATCTGCGCATCATGGGGCTGGCCGAAATGGCCTATCAGTTCGCCACAGAGGTGCTGGCACCGGGCGGGCATTTCGTCTGCAAACTGTTCCAGGGCGGGGCGGAGCGGGAATTGCTGGCGCAGATGAAAAAGGATTTCACCACCGTCCGCCACGCCAAACCGGCCGCCAGCCGGCAGGACAGCAGCGAGACCTATATTGTCGCCATGGGCTTCCGGGGTGGCGAAGCCGCGGCAGAGGAAGACGAGGCGGGCAGGGTCTGACCCCGCTGTACTCTTAAGGATAGATTTACCCTGATTCGGCAGCCGAAAGGTTGCGGAGCCCGCAGGGGATGCTACGTTTATTGCATCCAACCATGATGCGGAACGGACGTTACTGCGACAGCAGGGGCGTTCCCCCCGCCAGCGGACCCCTGCCGATGCCGATGCACCTGAGTGGCGTCAGCCAACCCCAGCTTTCCAGCGACCAGATGATTCAGGCGCGTGTCGTCATTGTCGATGACATGCAGCTGTCGGTCGATCTTCTCACCGCCATCCTGCGCAAGGCGGGGCTGACGCAAATCCGCGCCAGCACCGATCCGCTGGAAGGGCTGGCCATGTGTTGCAGCAACCCGCCCGATCTGGTGCTGCTGGATTATTGTATGCCGGGCCTGGACGGGCCCGGCTTCATCGAAAAAATGCGCGACCATTTGGGGCAAGAAACACCCCCCGTGCTGATCATCACGGCAGAAAATAACGAGGCCTTCCGCCGCCGCGCGCTGGAGACGGGCGCTATCGACTTCCTGCCCAAGCCCTATACCAGCTGGGAACTGCTGGTGCGGGCGCGCAACCTGCTGATCATGCATCTGCTTTACCGCAGCCAGCGCGATCAGGCCCGCGCCCTGGAAACTATGGTGCAGGAACGCACGGCGGAGCTGGAGCGGACGCGGGCGGAAATCATCCACCGCCTGTGCAGCGCCGGGGAATTCCGGGACGAGGATACCGGCCATCATGTCGCCCGCATCGGGCGGATGGCCGGCGCGCTGGCCCGGCTGGCCGACCTGCCGGCCCGGCAGGTGGAAATGATCGCCGCCGCCGCCCCGTTGCATGATATCGGCAAGCTGGGCATCCCGGACCGGGTGCTGTTGAAGCCAGGCCGGCTGGACAGTGATGAATGGGGGGTGATGCGCAGCCATTGCCGCATCGGTGCCCAGATTCTTCACGGCAGCGGGATGGAGTTGCTGGACCTCGCCTCTGAAATCGCCCTGACCCATCATGAAAAATGGGATGGCAGCGGCTATCCCCAGGGGCTGGCGGGGGAGGATATCCCCATTGCCGGCCGGATCGTCGCCATCTGCGATGTGTTCGACGCCCTGCTCTCCCGCCGCCCCTATAAGGAGCCCTGGACGCTGGAAAGGGCGCTGGACTTTGTCGAACGGTCCGCCGGCAGCCATCTGGACCCGGCCCTGGCCCATCTGTTCGTCTCCCAGGCCGCCGAAATGCTGGCCGTCCGGGAGGACGGGTAATACCAATCCGCCGAGGGTTTGACCCTTGGCGGATTGGAGGCCAGCGACCGCTGGCCCGCGCCACGTGGCGCGCAAGCCAAGGGCGCGGATGCGCCCGCCCGGCGCCTGAGGGAACAAAAAATCTCCCTGGATCGGTCACGATCAAGGGAGATTGGTATAAGTTTTTCAGGAATCAGGAAAGCCCAGGGACGGCTCCATCCGTTCGAAGGTCGCATCCATCGCATAGGGGCCCAGCATCGGCAGGCCGACATGGCCGTACAGCACGGAAAGCTGTCCCTCCGCCGCTTCCTCCCCCTGCCCGGCCACGGCCGCCAGATAGAGGGCGGAGGCCAGCCCCGTCCGGTCGGCGCCGGCCTGACAATGGATCAGCACCGGCTTCGGCACCGACCGCAGCAGGGCGATCAATTGCGCGGCGCGGGCATCATCCAGCGGGCGTTTCGCCGACATGGCGAAATCCACATGCTGGATGCCCAGAAGCTGCGCGGTCGTCCGCTCCGCCTCGTACCAGTCTCGGCCGGGATTGGCCCCCCGCAGGTTGACGATGCTGCGAATGCCATAGGCGGCGGCATACGCAGTGATCTGCGCCGGGGAGGGCTGGGCGGAACGGTAAAGTTCCTGCGGGATGACGGTGTGAAAATTGCCCGTCACCTGCAGCCCGCCCAGATAGACCCCCAGGCCCAGCAGCGACGCTACGCCCAGCAGCCCCAGCCGTGCCGGCCAGCCCCGCCGCCGCCAGAGCACCCGATGGCAAGCCTGTGCCCAGCGCATGATGCCGCCTCCGCCCCTTCAGGGGAACCGGGGCCACAATGGCCCTGCCCATAGAGATGACGTCACCCTTGCCCCCACACCAGACCTATCCAAAAGGATAGGGTGGATGAAAAATGATCGTCAGGTCTGATCCTCCGACCCGTCCCCCTGCTGGCGGGAAAACCGGATGGAGGCCACCTCGTCAAACATCTGGGTTTCGCGGTAACGCCGGGCCTGCTTGGCGGCCAGATCGCGCTGTTCCTGCACCTGCTCGAACTTCTTCAGTTCGCGGAAGGCGTCGGCCACCATCTCCTCCGCCTTGGCGATTTCCTGGCGCATCATCGCCTGTGCGTGCTGGAATTGCTCCCGCCGCTGCTTGGCATGGGTCAGGAAGGCGGGCAGCGCGCGGGCCAGGTTCAGGTCGGTGGCAGCCACCGCCCTTTCCTGTTCCACCTGCGCCTCAAAGGCGGCGATATCGGCCAGCAGCCGTTCTTCTGCTCGCTGCAATTCACCCAGATGGCGGCGGCGTTCATCGACGGAGCGCTGGTTCAGCCGGATGATCGGCTTCAGATCCTTCATCCGGCACCGCCCAGGATAGCGGCAAGTTCAGCATAGCCCTGGTCCAGCGTGCTGCGCTCCCCCTTGCTCTGGCGAAGGAAGGCTTCCAGGGCGGGGTTGAAATGGATCGCCTCATCCACCTGCGGGTCGCTGCCTTTGCGATAGGCACCCAGGCGAATCATCTCCTCCATGTCGGAATAAACCGACATCAACCGGCGGGCCCGGCCGACCAGGGCATTCTGTTCGGGCGTGTTGCAGCCCGGCATGGTGCGGCTGACCGAGCGCAGGATATTGATGGCCGGATAGCGCCCGCGCTCACCGATGCGGCGTTCCATGACGATATGGCCATCCAGAATACCGCGCACGGCGTCGGCAATGGGTTCTTCCATGTCGCCACCTTCCACCAGCACGGTGAACAGGCCGCTGATCGTGCCATCGCCCGTACCGGGGCCGGCGCGTTCCAGCAGGCGCGGCAGTTCGGCGAACACGGTGGGCGGATAGCCCTTGGTGGTCGGCGGTTCCCCCGCCGACAGGCCGATTTCACGCTGGGCCATTGCAAAGCGGGTGACGCTGTCCATCAGGCACAGCACATCCTGGCCCAGATCGCGGAAATATTCCGACACGGCGAAGGTCATATAGGCGGCCTGCCGGCGCATCAGCGGCGGCTCGTCACTGGTGGCGACGATGACGACGGAGCGGGCCAGACCATCTTCGCCCAGATCATGTTCCAGGAATTCCTGCACCTCGCGCCCGCGTTCGCCGATCAGGCCGATGACGCTGATATTGGCCTCGGTATATTTGGCCAGCATCGACATCAGCACCGACTTGCCGACGCCGGAGCCGGCAAAGATACCCATGCGCTGCCCCCGGCAGCAGGACAGGAAGGTGTTGATCGCCTTCACGCCCAGATCCATCTTGCCGCCGACACGGCGGCGCGCATGGGCGGGCGGCGGGCTGGCCTTGATCATCACCGGCACATCGCCCTGCGGCAGCGGCCCCTTGCCATCAATCGGCTGGCCCAGCGCATTGATCACCCGGCCCAGCCAGGCCGGCGTCGGATAGATCGCCGCCTGGCCTTCCGCCACCTCTGCCCTGCATCCCAGGCCGATATCATCCAGCGTGCCATAGGGCATCAGCAGGGCGCGGCCATTGCGGAAGCCCACCACCTCGCACGGCACGGGCCGCCCGCCCCGGCTGAAGACGCGGCAGCGCCCGCCGATGGACAGGCGCCGTTCCACGCCCCCCACCTCCACCATCATGCCCAGCACGGAGGTGACGCGCCCGAACATGCGGTAGGGCGGCAGGGCGTTGATCTCCTGCAGCATCTGGTCGGCATCAATCATCACGGGACGAATACCCTTTCATGCGGGGGAAGCAGGCAGAGGATACACCACATACTAATGCACCAGCATGGTTAAGGTCAGATTGCCGCCCGGCACGTAGCATATGCGCCGAAGCTCTGTTAACCTAACTCTTGTCGGTTGAAAGGCCCTGGTGGCGCCGCAGGCTGGTTGCATAAAAGAGTTCTCAGCACAACCGGTCACAGAAGGGGTAACCCTGAACCCATCGCCGAGGGAAGAAACATGCGAGTCCTGCTGGTTGAAGATGATCCCGCGATGCAGAAAAGCGTCAAGCTGATGCTGGCAGCGGATGGCGGCTATATTGTCGATGCCACCAGTCTGGGTGAAGACGGGCTGGAAATCGGCAAGCTGTATGATTACGACATCATCATCCTGGACCTGATGCTGCCCGATATTGATGGGTATGAGGTGTTGCGCCGTCTGCGCGCCGCCCGGGTGACCACCCCCATCCTGATCCTGTCCGGCCTGTCCGATCTGGATAACAAGATCAAGGGGCTAGGCTTCGGGGCCGATGATTACATCACCAAGCCGTTCGACAAGCGCGAGCTGATCGCGCGCGTTCAGGCCATCATTCGCCGCAGCAAGGGCCATTCGGAAAGCGTCATCCGCACCGGCCGGCTGGCCGTGAACCTGGATGCCAAGACGGTGGCCGTGGATGGCCAGCCCCTGCATCTGACGGGGAAGGAATATGGCATCCTGGAACTGCTGTCGCTGCGCAAGGGCACGACGCTGACCAAGGAAATGTTCCTCAACCATCTCTATGGCGGGATGGATGAGCCGGAATTGAAGATCATCGACGTGTTTGTCTGCAAGCTGCGCAAGAAGCTGGTGACGGCCACCGATGGCGACAATTACATCGAAACGGTCTGGGGCCGCGGCTATGTGCTGCGCGACCCGCCGGAGGCTGAGGCAACGGCGGTGAAGGCTGTGGGTTGAGCCGTATCCTGCTGCTGGGCGGCGGGCACGCCCGGCCGCCATTGCTGCACCGTCTGGCCCGGCTGAAACGGGCGGGCCATGATCTGGGCCTTGTTACCCCTGCGCCGCAATTCTGGGCAGAGGCCATTCCCCCCATCCTGGCCGGGCGGGTTGACCCGGCGGCGGCAAGCCTGGATGCCGCCGCGATGGCCACGCGGCACGGTCTCTATTTCTTCGATGATGATATAACGCGCATCGATCCGGCGGCGGGGCAGGTGCATCGCCGCCAGGGGGAGCCGCTGGGTTTCGACCTGCTCTCCATCGCGCCGACGGCGCTGACCCGGCCCTTGCCCGGTACCGGGGATCACCCCCGCTGTTTCAGCACCCGCCCCCTGCCCCGGCTGCTGGCCCTGCACAAGGCGCTGGTGGAACGGTTCCGCCAGCATCCCGGCCGGGCGGTGGCCCTGACCATTGCCGGTGGCGGCATCACGGCCTGTGGGCTGGCGCTTGCCATGATCGCGCTGGCCGCACGGGAGGGCGGGCATATCGCCATCACCATCCTGACCCGTGGCCGCCTGCTGACCCGCCTGCCGGAACCGGCCGGCGTGCGGTTGATTGAGGCACTGGCCGCGCATGGCACCATCCTGCAGGAAATGGCCCCCGTGCTGCGGGTGGAAGGGAACGAGGCGGTGCTGGAGGGGGGCGACCGCATCGCCTTTGACCTGTTCCTGAACGCCACCGGCGCCGCCGGCCCCGGCTGGCTGCGCGACAGCGGCCTGGCCGTGGATGCGGATGGCCGGTTGCTGACCGATGCCGCCCTTGGCGTGTCCGGCTTTGCGCGGATGATTGCAGGGGGAGAGGCGGTGCGCCCGGCAGAGGGACGCCATCCGGGCTGGTCCGCCCTGACCAGCAACCTGATCGCCCTGGCCGGCAGCCGCCCGCCCCACCCCGCCCCGCAACAGCCCCCGCCCTGCCTGATCGATATCGGCGACGGCACCGCGCTTGCCGCCTGGGGGCGTTGGTGGACACTGGGGGGCCCGGCATTGTGGGCACTGCGCTGGCTGGAGGGCCGCTGGCTGCTTTGACAGCAAGAAGCGGAGCGCCGGCGAGCCGGCCAGTCGGCATCATGGGGCCATCCTGTACAACCGTGATGGAGATTTCCCCATGACCTACCGTGTCAGCGGCCTGTCATCTGATCTGTTCACCCCGCTTTTCAGCCTGGATGATGCGACATTGGCCGCACAGGGCATCCGCCGCGTGGTGACACCCAGCGAGGGGCTGATCCCCTGCCGGATCACCCTGGCCGATGCGCCGGCAGGAACGACGGTGCTGCTTTTGTCATTCCGCCATCAACCTGCCAATAGCCCCTATCGGGCGGAAGGCCCGATCTTCGTGACGCAGGGACCGGCCCCCACCTGTGTGGTGGATGATGAGCTGCCGCCGATGATGGCGAAGCGTCTGCTATCTGTCCGCGCTTACAACAGCGATGATCTGATCGTGAAAGCGGATGTCGTCGATGGAAAAGAGGCCGATGGCCTGCTGCGACACTATCTTGCCCAGTCGGATATCGCCTATCTGCATGTGCATTTCGCAAAGCACGGCTGTTACGCCGGCCGGGTAGACCGGACATAACCCCTACCCCGCCACCCGCCGCCCCTCTGCCGCTGGCAAGTCCAGCGTGCGGGCGATGGGGAAGCGGATGGCAATGCTGGTACCCTGGCCGCGTGCCGTCTGGATGACCAGGGTTCCGTCATGCAGCCGCACCAGGGCATTGACCAGCGACAGGCCCAGGCCGGAGCCGCCATGCCCCTTGGCCAGCCCGCCTTCCAGCTGGGTGAAGGGTTCCAGTGCCTTGGGCACCGATTGCGGGTCCATGCCGATGCCCGTATCAGCAACAGAGAGGCAAAGCCGGCGGTCGGGTTCCAGCATGGCGCCGATCCGCACCCGCCCGCCGGCCGGGGTGAATTTCACCGCATTGCCGACCAGATTGATCAAGATCTGCCGCACCGCCCGTTCATCGGCCAGCATGGAGGGCAGCCCCTCCGGCACCTCCAGCCGCAGATCAAGGCTGCTGCTTTCGGCGAGCGGCAGCATCAGCCGGTGGACGCCATACAACACGCGCCGCAAATCCAGCGGCTGTTCGTTCAGTTGGAACTTGCCGGCCTCCAGCCTTGAGAAATCCAGCACATCATTGACCAGCGCCAGCAGATGCTTGCCGCCATCATTGATATCGCGCGCATGTTCGACATAACGCCCGTCAATCGGCCCATAGGCCTGATCGGCGATCAGGTGGGAAAAACCGATGACGGCATTCAGCGGCGTGCGCAGCTCATGGCTCATGGTGGCCAGGAACTGCGACTTGGCCAGGTTGGAATTCTCCGCCTCCACCTTGGCGCGGCCCAACTCATCCAGCAGCAGTTCGTGGCGCTGAATCTCCGACGTCACCCGGTCGATCACCCGGTTATATTGCGCGGCGATCAGTTCCACATCCGATTGCGGCTCCACATGCACGGGCCGGTCGAACTTGCCTTCCAGCCGGTGGCGCTCCATCTCGGCGGCCAGATCCATCATGGGCGAGGTGGCGCCATGTTCGGCGATATTCAGGCCCAGCCGTTCCGATTCGGCATCGATGCGCAGCGGGAAAATCCGGTTGAACAGGTACAACAACCCATAGCCGCTGCCGAAGGCAAAGCCGGCGCAGGCCAGCACGCCGATGGCCTGCGCCTGCAATTGCTGCCAGCGGTCCAGCCCGGTGCCGAACAGGCTGACATCCCCGAACAGGGCCACGCACAAGGTACCCCAGACGCCGGCGAACAGATGCACGGGCACGGCCCCCACCGCATCATCGATGCGGAAATGGTCCAGCATCTTCTGCCCGATCAGCACCATCACCCCGCCGGTCGCCCCCACCAGCGCCGCCGACGCCGTGCCCAGCACCAGGGCGCCGGCCGTGACGGCCACCAGCCCACCCAGAATACCATTGAGGAAATGTTCCACCGTGGCGCGGCGCAGCGTGGCCAGGGCGATGAAATGGCCGGCCAGCCCGCCGGCACAGCCGGCCACCATGGTATTCAACATCACGCCGGGCGCCTTGGACACCTCCCCCAGCACACTGCCGCCATTGAAGCCCAGCCAGCCGAACCACAGCACCAGCACGCCCGCCGCCGCCATGGTCAGGCTGTTGCCGCCCATGGCGCGCACGCCGGGATCAAAGCGCCCGGTACGCGGGCCGATCACCAGCACCGCCGCCAGTGCCAGCCAGCCACCCACGGAATGCACCACGGTGGAGCCGGCAAAATCAATGAAGCCCAGCGCCGACAGCCAGCCCTGGCTGTCCGACCCGGCCATGCCGCCCCAGGCCCAATGGCCGAAAACCGGATAGATCAGGGCCGATAGCAGGGCCGAAACCAGGATGTAGGAGCTGTAGCCCATGCGTTCGGCCACCGCGCCGGAAACGATGGTGGTGGCCGTGCCGCAGAACATCATCTGAAACAGCAGAAAGACCAGCATATCCGGCCGGCCGGTATGTTCCGGCATCAGCGGCCCCAGCCCAATCAGCCCGCCCAGGCTGGGGCCGAACATCAGGGCATAGCCGAACAGCCAGAACAAGAAGCCGGCAATGCAGAAATCCATCACATTCTTGATGGCGACATTGATGCTGTTCTTGGCCCGGACAAACCCGACCTCCAGCAGGCAGAAACCCAGCTGCATCATGAAGACCAGCCCGGCCGCTACCAAAATCCATACCTGTGCAATCGGGTCGCTGGTCATGCCCGTTTCCTGCCGGATATGTCCGGCCTTAACTTATTTAGTTACCCGTTTTGGTTGGGCACCATGCCAGCATGAAAAATACTGCAATGCAATGGGGCAATGATTGTTCCAGCCTGCCGACCCTGGCCATATCTGCCATGCCAGGGCTGGGCAGCAGGCCGGGCAGCGCCTATCTTTGCCGGCATCGTTCCCCCGCAATGGACTGGAAACCATGAAATATCTTCACACCATGGTCCGCGTGACCGACCTGGAACAGTCGCTGGATTTTTATTGCAACAAGCTGGGGCTGAAGGAAACCCGGCGGATGGAAAACCAGGCCGGGCGCTTCACCCTGGTCTATCTGGGGGCGGACGAGAACCCGGAGGCCGAGGTTGAGCTGACCTATAACTGGGACCCGGAGGTCTATACCGGCGGGCGCAATTTCGGCCATCTGGCCTTCCAGGTGGAGGATATCTATGCCACCTGTCAGGCACTGCTGGACAAGGGCGTCACCATCAACCGCCCGCCGCGTGACGGCTACATGGCCTTCATCCGCTCCCCCGACAATATTTCCATTGAGCTGCTGCAGAAGGGCAAGGCCCTGCCCAAACAGGAACCCTGGGCCAGCATGGCGAATATTGGCGTGTGGTAATACCAACGGTCAAAATTCTTGACCGTTGGTTCGGCGGCGACTGCCGCCGCGCGGCCCGTGCCGCGTAGCCAAGGGCGCGGAGGCGCCCGCCGGCGATTGAGGAGCACGAAAGCTTGACCATCGGTCATGATTTCGCGCCGCTGGTATAAGCAAGGAAGAATGGCCCCCGGCGCCTTCCGAGGCGATGGGGGCTAGGCTTTCCGTTAGCCATAGAGATTTTCCCGCAAGGCCCGCTGATAATCGGCGTCAATCATCTCCGCCGTCACTTCGGCCACATCCGACATCGCCTTCATCATGGTGCCGACGGAGGGCAGTTCAGGCTTCTGCCATTTTGTCGGCTGCCAGATATGGGAGCGACGGAGCGCCTTGCCACAATGGAAATAGGCTTCCTGAACCGCCAGCAGGATGGCCAGTTTCGGCACCCGGCCCCCTTCCGTCATGCTTTCCAGCAGATCCGCCCGGCGTGACAGCACAGCCTTGCCGTTGATGCGCAGGAACGTATCGGCGTAGGGCACAACAAAAACCAGGCCACAGCGACCATCAGAGGACAGGATGTTGGTCATGCTTTCCAGCTTGTTATTGCCGGGCCAGTCGGGAATGGCGACATGATCCTGATCCACCACGCGCACAAAGCCGGGGGCCCCGCCCCGTGGTGAATTATCCAGCCCGTCCGGGCCCGCCGTGGCGATAAATACTAGCGGGCTGGCGGCAATGAAGCCGGTCATGAAGCTGTCCAGCCGGGGAAACTTCATCCGCAGGATACGCTCATGGGGCAGTTCGTACAGGGTGCGCAGTTGCTCCAGGCTTTCCACGCGGTCATTTCCGGCATCCATGATGTTCCTCCATCCCATAATCTAACGTCGTTAGATTGACCTAACATTGTTAGAGTGGCAAGCGTTAACAAGGGGGCTCTTGGTGAGAATCACGCGGGAACAGGTGACAGAGGCAGCGCTGTCGCTGTTGGATACGGTGGGGCTGGAAGGGTTGACGATGCGGCGGCTGGCGCAGGCATTGAACATCCAGGCACCATCGCTTTACTGGCATTTCAAGAACAAGGAGGCCCTGATCGACCATCTGGCCGATCGGCTGCTGGACCGGGTCTGTATCGATATCGACCCCGCTGCCCCGTGGCGGACGCAGGTGGAACAGATCGCCCACCAGTTGCGCCAGGGCCTGTTGTCTCGGCGCGACGGGGGGCGGCTTTATGCCGGCACCTATATCGTTACCCCTAACATTATGCGGGTGAATGACGGGGTGATGGGTGCGCTTCTCAGTGCCGGTTTTTCCGCCAAGGTCGCCGCCTGGGCCAACGGCTCCCTGTTCTTTTACGTGATCGGCTTCACGATTGAAGAACAGGGCCTGGTGGATGCAACGGGCGCTTTGGTTGTCGATCTTGCGGCACTGAAATCCCGCTTTGCCGAGGCGGCAGGCACCAGCCACCCAAGGCTGCTGGGCCTGATGGAGCCGATTTTCGATACTGATATGGAAGCACGATTCCAGTTCGGGCTGGATATGTTGCTGGATGGGCTGGCCTGCCAGAGGGCGCGCGGATAACCGCGATCAAGCCACCGGCATATTATCCAGCAGCCGCACGCCGCCAATCCGGGCGGTGCAGATGATGCGGGCAGGCGAGCTGCCCAGCACGGCCAGCGGTTCCAGCGTGGCCGCATCCACCATTGCCAGGTAATCCACCGCCGCAAACCCCGCCGCCAGCAGGGCCGCCGCCGCCTGCTGGCAGGCGGTCTCCACCGTATCCGGGCGGGCCGCGACGGCGGCGATGGTCTCCCGCAAAACCCGGTTCAACTGCCCCGCCACCTGCCGCTGTTCGGCCGACAGATAGGCGTTGCGGGAGGAAAGCGCCAAGCCATCCGCCTCCCGCACTGTCGGCACGCCTTCAATCACCACCGGCAAATCCAGGTCGCGCACCAACTGGCGGATGACGGCCAGTTGCTGGAAATCCTTTTCGCCAAAGCAGGCAATATCGGCCTGCGCCTGGGACAGCAGCTTGGTGACAACCGTCGCCACGCCCTGGAAATGGCCGGGGCGGAAGGCCCCTTCCCAGCGGGTGGCGATGGGGCCGACATCGATGCTGGTGGCAAAACCACTCGGATACATCACATCCACCGTCGGCGCGAACAGCAGGTCACAGCCAGCACTGGCCAGCTTGGCGGCATCGCCCGCCTCATCGCGTGGATAGCGGGCGAAATCCTCATTCGGGCCGAACTGGGTGGGGTTGACGAAGACACTGGCCACCACCCGGTCGGCCAGTTCCCGCCCCCGGCGCACCAGCGTCAGATGCCCATCATGCAGGGCGCCCATGGTGGGCACCATCGCCACGCGCAGCCCCTCGCGGTGCCATTGCGCCACCTGGGCACGCAGGTCGGCAACGGTACGGACGATGGCGATGCTCATGGCTGTTTCCCCGCTTGGATGGCCGGTATCTCCTGCGCCAGCGGGTTACGGCAGGAACCCGCTTCCCGCAAGCCCTAATCGGCCATGCGGGCCTTGATCTGGCGCAGCACCCAGCCCAGCACGGGCAGCCGCTCATAGAATTGTTCGGCGGCATCCCAATGGTCGATATGGGAGGTCACCTGCCCCGCCATGTCGAACTTCACCTCCGACATGCCCTCAATCGTGGTCGGCCGGGGGGTGCTGGGGGTGCGGAAGCTGAAACCCCAGCGCAGATAGGTCATCTGCTGGGAAATCGCATGGTCGCGGATGATGAAGCGCGGCTGCTCCAGCTTGTGGAACATGCTGGTGAAAACCTGCTTCATCCGGTCGCGGGAGCGGAAATCATTGAACGGGTCTTTGAAATGCACATCCGGCACCGCCAGCCGGTCCAGCCGCGACACGGTTTCCGGGCGCAGTTCCTGATAGAAGCGCAGATAGGCGTTAAGCGCCTGTTCCACCGGAACCCTGCCATTCATGGCTGCTGCAACCCATTCCACCCTTGATCAGGCCCAACGCCCGTTTGACAATTATCTTAGCGCAAGGTGCGCCGGGCCAACAGGAAATACAGCGCATCAGGCAGCCGGCGCAACAGCAGCAGGCCCCAGGTGAAACGCCGGGGAAAGGTGATCTGGAACCCATCCCCCTTCAGCGCCGCCACCAGCCGCGCCGCCGCCTTTTCCACCGGCATCAGGAAGGGCATGGGGAAATCATTCTTGTCGGTCAGCGGGGTTTTGATGAATCCGGGGCAAACCAGTTGGGTTTTCAGCCCATAGCGTTCCACATCCATCTTCAGGCTTTCCGCCATATTGATCAGCGCCGCCTTGGTGGCGCCATAGGAGAGCGAACGCGGCAACCCGCGATAGCCCGCGACGGAGGAGACAATGACGATATGCCCCTTCCCCCGCCCGATCATGCCGGGCAGCAGGGCATCCAGGCAATTGACCGTGCCCATCAGGTTGATATCAACCGTGCGGGCAAAATCCCCGGCATCCAGCCCCCTGGCCCCGTCGGGCTTGTAGGTGCCGGCATTCAGGATGGCCAGCGCCATCGGCCCATGGGTGGCCACGGCCCCGGCCACCGCCGCCCGCACGCCCTGTAGGTCGGTCACATCCAGCGGCAGCGGAATGATCCGCCCCGGCCCGCTGGCCTTTGCTGCGACATCCTGCAAGGCATCCACCCGCCGCGCCGATGCCAGCACCGTCCACCCCTCCGCCGCCAGCGCCAGCGCCACATATTCTCCGATCCCGCTGGAGGCACCGGTGACCCAGGCAAAGCCATCGGCGGGCGTGGGGGTGTGCATCGGCTGGCTCCATCTTTTCCGGGGATACACAGGAAACTAGGGCGAGCGGGGTCGGGGAAAAGGGCCATGCCGGGGCCGATGGATCACCCCGGCCGTGGCATGACCGTTTTGCGCAACGCCGAACGCCGTGCTAAATTTCCCGCCATGCCGTCAGCCGCCGTACCGCCTCATCCAGCGTTGCCGGCTTCTTGCAGAAACAAAAGCGAATCAGGTGGCGGGGGGCGTCAACCTCATAAAAGGCGCTGATCGGGATGGCGGCGACACCGGCTTCCACGGTCAGCCGCTGGCAGAATTCTGTGTCCAGCGCCTTAAAGCCGCTGGCCCGCAGATCGACGGTGAGGAAATAGGTGCCGGCGGCCGGCAGCACGGTAAAGCCTGCCGCCAGCAGGCCCGCCGCCAGCCGGTCGCGCCCCGCCTGCATCCCGCTGGCCAGCCCCTGGAAATAGGCATCATCCTTACTTAAGCCCAGCGCCACCGCGTGCTGCAGGTTGGGCGGGGTGGTGAAGGTCAGGAACTGGTGCGCCTTCACCACCGGCGGCAGCAAATCGGCCGGCCCGGTGACATAGCCCACCTTCCAGCCGGTCAGCGAAAAGCTTTTCCCGGCAGAGCCGATGCGCAAGGTGCGCTCAGCCATGCCGGGCAGCGCCATCAGCGGCAGATGCCGGGCGCCATCAAACACCAGATGTTCATAAACCTCATCACAGAGCGCGATGGCATCATGCGCCTGCACCAGCTCGGCCAGCAGGGCCAGTTCGTCGGCCTGCCAGACCTTGCCGATGGGGTTCTGCGGATTGTTCAGCAGCACCAGCTTGGTACGCGGCCCGAAGGCGGCGCGCAGTTCCGCCGGATCGACATCCCAGCCGGGGGCGCGCAGGCTGACAAAGCGCGGCACGGCCCCGGCCCGGCGGATGATGGGGACATAGCTGTCATAAAGCGGCTGGAACAGCACCACCTCATCCCCCGGCTCCAGCAGGCCGAACAGACAGGCGGCCAGTGCCTCCGTCGCCCCGCTGGTCACCAGGGTCTGGCGGGCCCAATCCACATCCAGCCCATAGAAACGCTGGTTATGCGCCGCCACCGCCTGGCGCAGCACGGCCAAGCCCGGCATGGGCGGATATTGGTTCCAGCCTTCGGCCAGATATGTGGCAGCGGCGGCCACCAGATCGGCCGGGCCATTGCCATCGGGGAAGCCCTGGCCCAGATTCACCGCCTTATGCTGGTCGGCCAGCCGCGACATCACCTCAAAAATCGTGGTGCCATAGCCCGACAGCACCGCATTGCCGCTTTTCATGCCCGCCCTATCCCTTATCCGCCCTGGTTTCCCGCCTTCCATGCCGTGGCATGAAGCGCGAACCATTGATCCTTGACCACCGTGACCGTGGCAAAGCCAGCCTTGATCAGTGCCTGATGCAGGCTGTCGGGGGTAAAGCCGGTACGGTGCGCCATATAATGGTTTCCGGCAGCCACAGCGGAACGCAGGCCATACAGCATATCCAGCGGCGCAATCGGTCCGGCTGGCGAAACATAGGCCGGGCTTTCCAACCCGCCATTCAACAGCTGCAGCGCCACCTGTTCCAGGTCCGGGGTGGCGATATTCACAAATCCACCGGGCTTCAGCACCCGGAAGAATTCCGCCAGCGCCAGCGGCACCTCATGCGGGTAAAGATGTTCAAGATTATGGGAGGAATAGACCGCATCCATGGTCCCCCCCGCCACCATTCCCATATCGGTGATGGAGCCGATGATATCGGGCTGTACCGCAGGATCAATATCAAGGCGGACTTCCCGCCAATCACCGCCAAGAGATTGGAAAATGGAAGAGAGTGCGCCGATCTTCGGCCCACACCCCACATGCAACATCGTCTTTACAGCATTCATTCAATAATCACCGTTCGGGCATCGGTTGTTCATGCAGCCCATAGCGGGCAAGGATGGCAAGAAACCGCCCCTCCGCCCGCAGCCGCCGCGTTCCATCCTCCAGCAAACGGGCAAGCAGCGGGGCGCGGGCATCGCTACGGGACAGGCCGACAAAAAGATCGGCATCATCTTTCAGCGAAACGACCCGCATTTGATCATCCAGGGCAAGGCGGCGGAGCTGCCAGCGCAGCACATTATAATCATCCAACAGCAAATCCAGCCCACCGCCCTGAATTTGCCGCAACCCCTGCACCAGCTGCGAATAGCCAAAACCGCTGAGCACCCGCACCCTGGCCGGATTGGCATGATGTTGGTCGATATAGCGCTGCACATCGCCGCCATAGGCATAATCCTTGATGACGCCAACGCGGTATGGGCCGAAATCATCCGGCTTGCTGTAGGTGAAATCCTTTTCCCGCTGCAAGGCCACCGCATTGGCGGAATTGCCCTGTGCCAGGGCGGGCAACAGCAGGGCGCCCCCCATATCTGTGGCCGCCCCCGGCACCGCCGTGGCGCTGCCATCATGCAGCATCCGCTTCAGCATGGCGAAATTCACCACGCGATATTCCACGCGATAGCCGGCCGCCTGAAAAATCTCCCGCGCCAGTTCCACCATATAACCTTCGCGCCCATCCGTGGCCGGGTCGCAGGCATAGGGACACCAGGGGTCAGACGCGATGATGATCGGACGCGCGGCATCCGCAGCAGGCGCCATATCCTGCGCCGCCACGCGCGCCGGGCCCACGGACAGGGCCATCAGCAACCCAACCAGCGCGAACAGGCGGATGCGCAAGGGAAGGCGTATCATCAAGGCGGGAATACCGTCCGGGCTTTGATCCTGAAGCGGCTGAGCATATGCCCAAGTATGGCCCAGGGTCAAAGCCATCCGGTGGCCGGCTCAGGACGGGACAGCCGGTATCGCTCCCCGCAACGGGAATGGAAACTCCATCCTCCTGGCTGGACAGCAAAAAGGGGGCGGTATCCGGTCTGGACACCGCCCCCCTTCAGCATTTCCCCGCACAAGGCAGGTAAGGATTACTCTGCCGCCTGCGCCACACCCACCGGAGCGGACGCGGGAACCGCCGGCTTCACCCAACGCAGAACCGGCTTGCGGGCGGCCTGGGTTTCGTCCAGGCGCTTGCGCGGGGTCAGGCGCGGGCTGGCCTGGAAATGGGCCAGATCGCCCGCCTTCGCCTTTTCCGCCAGATGGCGCATGGTGGCGATGAAACGGTCCAGCGTCTGCTTGCTTTCCGTTTCCGTCGGCTCGATCAGCAAAGCCCCATGCACGACCAGCGGGAAATACATGGTCATGGGGTGATAGCCCTCATCGATCATCGCCTTGGCGAAGTCCAGCGGCGTCACGCCGGTGCCCTTCAGGAAGCGATCATCGAATAAAGCCTCATGCATACAGGGGCCGTCGAACGATGCCGACATGACATCCTTCAGGCTGGCCAGCACGTAATTGGCATTCAGCACCGCATCGGATGCCACCTGCCGCAGCCCATCCGCCCCGTGGGAGAGGATATAGGCCAGCGCGCGCACGAACATGCCCATCTGGCCATGGAAGCCCTTCAGGCGGCCAAAGGGCTTGGCGCCCTTGGCATCGGCCGCCTGTTCCACCAGATCGAAGCCGTTCTTGCCATGCACCACGAAGGGCAGCGGGGCATAAGGCGCCAGCGCGTCGGACAGGACCACCGGGCCGGAACCCGGACCGCCACCGCCATGCGGGGTGGAGAAGGTCTTGTGCAGGTTGATATGCATGGCGTCCACGCCCAGATCGGCGGGGCGAACCCGGCCGACGATGGCGTTGTAATTGGCGCCGTCGCAATAGAAATAGCCACCCGCCGCGTGAACGGCATCGGCGATTTCCCGGATCTGCGGTTCGAACAGGCCGCAGGTATTGGGGTTGGTCAGCATGATGCAGGCGACATCATCGCCCAGCTTGGCCTTCACGGCCTCCACACTGACGCGGCCATTTTCTTCTGCCGGGATCGTATCCACGGTGAAGCCGCAGAAAGCCGCGGTAGCCGGGTTGGTGCCATGGGCCGATTCCGGCACCAGCACGCGGCGGCGATGGCTTTCGCCGCGCGCATCCAGTGCGGCATGAATCGACATCAGGCCGCACAGCTCGCCATGGGCACCGGCACCCGGCGACATGGCGATGGCGGGCATCCCCGTCAGCGTCTTCAGCCAATGGGCCAACTGGTCGATCAGTTCCAGCGCCCCCTGCACGGTTTCCACCGGCTGGAGCGGGTGAATGTCGCTGAAGCCCGGCAGCCGCGCCATCTTTTCATTCAGGCGCGGGTTATGCTTCATCGTGCACGAACCCAGCGGATACATGGTCGTGTCGATGGCAAAATTCTTCTGGGACAGGCGCGTGTAATGGCGCACCACATCCGGCTCAGCCAGGGACGGCAGGCCGACGCTGGCGCGGGTCTTCACCCCACCCAGACGGGTCTTGGTGGTGACCGGTGCCTCCAGATCCACGCCGACAGCACCTGGATTATCCAGCTCGAAAATCAGCGCTTCTTCCTGCTGCAACGCCTTGTTGCCGGTGAAGGTGACAAACTCGCCGTCGACAGTCACGGCATGAGGGGTGCTGTCGCGACCCTGATTATTCATGGCCATCAGAGAACCTCCTCCAGGCCGCGCACCAGCGCGTCCATGTCTTCCAGGCTGTTGACCTCGGTGCTGGCGACCAGCAGCAGGTCTTCCAGACCGTCCATCTCCGGGTAGAAGCGGCTGACCGGCACGCCGGCCAGGATGCCGCGTTCGGCCAGCTTGGACAACACCTTGGCTGCCTTCTTGGGCAGCTTTACGGTGAATTCGTTGAAGAACCCGTCATTGACGATCTTCACGCCCTTCACCGCTTCCAGCTTGTCGGCCAGGGTCACGGCATTGGCATGGTTGACCCGGGCCAGCTTGGTCAGCCCCTGTTCGCCCAGCAGCGACAGGTGGATGGTGAAGGCCAGCGCGCACAGGCCGGAATTGGTGCAGATGTTCGATGTGGCCTTCTCGCGGCGGATATGCTGCTCGCGGGTCGACAGCGTCAGCACGAAGCCGCGCTTGCCATCGGCGTCCACCGTCTGGCCGCAGAGGCGGCCCGGCATCTGGCGCACATATTTGTCGCGGGTGGCGAACAAGCCGACATAGGGGCCGCCGAAATTCAGCCCATTGCCGATGCTTTGCCCTTCGCAGACGACGATATCGGCACCCATCTCACCCGGCGGGGTCAACAGGCCCAGCGACACCACCTCCGTCACCACCACGATGACCAAGGTGCCCTTGGCGTGGGCGGCGTCACACAAAGCGGTGAAGTCACGCAGATGGCCGAACAGCGACGGCGTCTGCACCACGATGCAGGCGGTCTCGCCATCGATCAGGGCCGTCAAATCCTCGGCATTCTTCCAGTCCGGGGCCTGGGCGCGGATATCCATGCCCATCACGCCGCAGGTGGTTTCCACCACTTCGCGGTAATGCGGGTGCAGCCCGCCGGACAGGATGACCTTGTTGCGCTTGTTGATGCGGGCGGCCATCAGCACGGCTTCCGCCGTGCCGGTCGCCCCGTCATACATGGAGGCGTTGGCCACATCCATGCCGGTCAGCAGCGCCACCTGGGTCTGGAATTCAAACAGGTACTGCAACGTGCCCTGGGTGACTTCCGGCTGATACGGCGTATAGCTGGTCAGGAACTCCCCGCGCAGCAGCGTCTGGTCAACCGAGGCCGGGACATGATGCTTGTACGCACCGCCGCCGATGAAGAACGGCACGGATGAGGCCGTGACGTTCTTGGCGGCCAGCCGGGACAAATGGCGTTCCACCGCCAACTCGCCCATATGGTTGGACAGGCCAGCAATGGGGCCCTTCAGGCGGGCCTGTTCGGGCACGTCGCGGAACAGGGCATCCACGCTGTCCACCCCGATGGTGGCCAGCATGGCGCTGCGGTCGGTTTCGGTCAGCGGCAGGTAACGCATCACAGCCCCGCGATGAAGGACTTGTAGGCGGCTTCGTCCAGCAGGGCCTCGAAATGGGCCATGTCCTTGATCTTCATCTTGAAGAACCAGCCGGCGCCTTCCGGGTCGGTATTCACCAGCGACGGCTCATCGGCCAAGGCTACATTGCCTTCGACCACGGTGCCATCGACCGGGGCATAGACCTCAGACGCAGCCTTCACCGATTCGACCACGGCGGCATCCTTGCCCTTGGTCAGGTGGCGGCCGGCTTCCGGCACCTCGACGAACACCACATCGCCCAAAGCCTGCTGGGCATAATCGGTAATGCCGACGGTGGCGATATCGCCGTCAAGCTTGATCCACTCATGGTCGTTGGTGAAACGGATGGTCATGGTCGGGTCTTTCGTAGGGAGTGCGGCAGAAAGAGGTTTGCCTTCCCCGCGAAAGCGGGGAACCAGGGGCCAAAGGCGCAACGCTGCTTGCTGCTTCCCCTGGACCCCCGCTTTCGCGGGGGAGGCACATTGGTTGTGACGGGTGAGACAGGTGCTGCCCGTCTCACCCCTTGAAATAACGATGCGGTGCGAACGGCAGGGCGGCGACGGTGGCGGGCATGGCCTTGCCACGCACGATCAACTGCACGCGCGTGCCCACAGCGGCGGAAGCGGCCGTGACATAGCCCATGGCGACAGGGCCGCCGGCGGTGGGGCCGAAGCCGCCGCTGGTGATCTCCCCGATGCGGTTGCCGTCCAGATCCTGGATTTCGGTATGTTCGCGGGCCGGGGCCTTGCCTTCCGGCTGAATACCCACGCGCTTACGCGCCGGGCCTGCCGCCAATTGGGCCTGCACGATGGCAGCACCGGGGAAGCCGCCTTCCGTGCGGCGGCGCTTGGAGATGGTCCAGGTCAGGGCCGCTTCCACGGGGTTGGTGCCGGTGTCGATATCATGGCCGTACAGGCACAGCCCGGCTTCCAGGCGCAGCGAGTCGCGCGCACCCAGCCCGATGGCCGCCACTTCCGGTTCGGCCAGCAGCAGGCGGGCCAGCTTTTCGGCATCGGCAGCACCGACGCTGATCTCGTACCCATCTTCACCGGTATAGCCGGACCGGCTGATCTGCACGGGAATGCCCTGGATGGTGGCCGTCCGCGCGCTCATGAAGCCCATGGTCGCCGCTTCGGGCAGCAGGCGGGCCATCACCGTGGCCGCCGCCGGGCCCTGCAGCGCCAGCAGGCCGGCATCATCGCCCAGATATTCGATCTCAATACCCGCCGGCAGGCCGGCCTTCAGATGGGCCAGATCCTCGGCCTTGCAGCCGGCATTGATGACGACATAGAGGTGATCCTCGAACCGCGTCACCATCAGATCATCCAGAATGCCGGCCTGATCATTGGTAAACATGGTGTAGCGGATGCGACCCGGTGCCAGGGCTGCGATATCGCCCGGCACCAGCGCTTCCAGCGCCTTGATCACCGTATCGATATCGGCCCCGCGCAGGCGCACCTGCCCCATATGGGAAACGTCAAACAGGCCCGCCTTCTCACGGGTATGCAGATGTTCCTTCAGCACGCCCAGCGGGTACTGCACCGGCATGTCATAGCCGGCGAATGGCACCATCTTGGCGCCCAGTTCGACATGGAGATCGTAAAGCGGCGTGCGCAACAGGCTGGTGTCACCCAAGACGGGACACTCCCTTCAGGACAGGTTACGGCCGTCACGGGGATCGTCCCCGTGGCGGTTGCCCCCCTCTGTCCTGGCCCCTGAGAGATTCGCCGCAACCTTGTGGCTGTCAGCTTACTCCGTCGGTGGGCTGTCGGCTGGGATGGAATCCCGGCCCGCCTGCTTTCCAGATGCGCCTACCCCTTGCGGTCCTTTTGCCTGAGAGTTTCCGGGGGCGGTTGCTCCTTCGGCGCTGCCGCCCGGTTAAGGGCAACAGTCTCTCCCGCAAAGGGTAATCAGCTTTGCAACACACAAACTAAACAACCCACGCCGCCTGTCAATGGCGGCGTGGGAAGAGGCCCAATGCGGTAATTACCGGCCTTCGTTGGCGGCGCGGTTGGCGTCGGCCTGATCGGGGGTGATCTGGAAGCCGACCAGCACCTCATACCAGCGGGCATCCACCGTCTTGGGCACGGCAATCGACTGTTCCAGCGTCTCCTGCACCATGCCGGTGCCGCCATTCAGCGGAATGGTGGTGCTGAAATCCTTCTTGGTGATGATGTTCCGGTTGGGGTCCACCACCGCCACGAAATAGGTGACGGGCAGCGCGGTGGCGCTGCCACCTTCATTCACCCGGCCGGAAATATCCAGGTTCGCCGCGATCTTGACGTGGGTATCGTCATAGGCGCAGTTGGCGAAAATACCGGACAGCACCGCCACACCCTGATCGGTGCGCAGCGTGCCGGCATCGCGCAGGATACCCACATTGGGGCAGCCGGCCTTGAAGCCTTCATTTTCCGCGCAACCGGACAGGGCCAGCATCGCCAGTCCCGCACACGCGGCCATGCGCCAGGGGCGGGCGGCTTTCCTGGCCGGCGAACCTATATTATGGTCGGGCTGGGTCGTCATCGTGCAGGGGCTGGTCATCAAGCGTCCGTTCACTTCCACCATCCGGGACAAATGCCGCGCATCCCAGATACGAGCCTTCGACAGCCCGCCGCGGCGCGGCACCGCGACAATATAGAGGCCCCTTCGACGGCACAAGCCCGCCAAGAAGGGCCATTTCATGGCATCACCGACGATCACCATTCCGCCTTACACGCAGCGTCAGGAATTTCCCAGCATCATGACCGACATCACCGCGCCAGAAACCGCCGCCGCCCCGCCCTCTCTGCCGCCGCTGCATGTGCTGCTGGCGGCCCCGCGCGGTTTCTGCGCCGGGGTGGACCGGGCCATCCAGATCGTGGAGGTGGCGCTGCAGAAATTCGGCGCGCCCGTCTATGTGCGCCATGAAATCGTGCATAATCGCTTTGTGGTGGAAAGCCTGGAGGCCAAGGGGGCCGTCTTCGTGAAGGAGCTGGACGAGGTGCCGGATGACCGGCCCGTCGTCTTTTCCGCCCATGGCGTGCCCAAGGCGATTCCCGCCGAGGCGCAGCGCCGCAACATGATCTATGTCGATGCCACCTGCCCCCTGGTGTCCAAGGTGCATCGGGAGGCGGAGCGCCATCATGAAAGCGGTCGCGCCATCGTGCTGATCGGCCATGCCGGGCATCCGGAGGTGGTGGGCACCATCGGCCAATTGCCGGATGGTGCCGTGCATCTGGTGGAAACGGTGGAGGATGTGGCGACCCTGACGGTGGCCGACCCGGAGAATCTGGCCTTCGCCACCCAGACCACCCTGTCGGTGGATGATACGGGTGCCATTGTCGACGCGCTGCGTGACCGCTTCCCCAACATTGCCGGGCCGAAGCGGGAGGATATCTGCTACGCCACCACCAACCGGCAGGCGGCGGTGAAGCAGATCGCACCCAAGGCCGATGCGTTGCTGGTGCTGGGGGCGCCCAACTCCTCCAACTCCGTCCGGCTGGTGGAGGTGGCGCGCGGCCATGGCTGCACCCGCGCCATGCTGGTGCAGCGGGCCGCCCAGATCGACTGGCCCCGGCTGGACAAAATCCGCACCCTGGGCATCACCGCCGGCGCCTCGGCCCCGGAAGTGCTGGTGGATGAGGTGCTGACCGCCCTGCGGGAGCGCTTCACCGTGACGGTGGAAGAGGTGGTGACGGCGACGGAAAACGTCGTCTTCAAGCTGCCGCGTGTGCTGGCGGCGGAGTAAACTAAACAGCCGTGACCGGGCGCACAGCGCCCGGTCGGCCGGTGTGGCATTGACGGGGTGTGTGCCCCTTTACGCGGGCGCCATCTCCACCAGATAGGTGCGGGTCCAAATCCGGCTTTCACCGGGGCGGACCATCGCATCATCCTCCATGCCCGGCCTTCCGCCCTTACCCTTACGGCGGCGGCCTCGATCCGAAGGGACAGCCGATGCTTGCACCGACCCCCATCATCGCGGCTTGCCTTGCCGAAGAAACCACCAGCGTCGACAGCATCCTGGCCCGCCCGCCCATGGGCGATTCGACCTGCCCGGCCCTGACGGTGGCGCAGTTGCGCCGGGTGGTGCTGTTCATTGAGGATAATCTGGACGGGCCGCTGGCCCTGCCCCTGCTGGCCGCCCAGACCGGCCTCAGCCCCAGCCATTTCGCTCGGCGTTTCAAGGCATCCACCGGCATGGCGCCGCATGGCTATGTGCTGGCGCGGCGGATCAATGCCGCCAAGAAAATGCTGCTGGAAAGCGAGACGCCGCTGGCGGAAATCGCCGTGGCCACCGGCTTTTCCAGCCAGGGCCATTTCACCGGCATGTTCCGCCGCCATGTCGGCACCACCCCCGGCGGCTACCGTGCCGAACGGGATGAATGTTATGCCTGCCTGATGGCGGGGGAAGCGGCCTGAAAATGGCCCACCCTGTGTGAAGCAGGGCGGGCCTTGGAACCAATCGGATCAGATCGCCCGCGTCGCCTGTTCCAGCCAGGCGCGGTCCGCCCCCTCCACCAGCGGGGACAGTTCACGCAGAACGCGGGCGTGATAGGCGTTCAGCCAATCCCGCTCTTCTGCCGTCAGCAGCGACGCATCCACCATGCGCAGGTCGATGGGGCAGAGCGTCAGCGTCTCAAACCCCAGCATAGACCGTTCGGCCCCTGCGATTTCCACCGGCACCACCAGTTCCAGATTCTCCACCCGGATGCCGTAGGAGCCAGCCAGATAGTAACCCGGCTCGTTGGACAGGATCATGCCCGGCAGCAGCACGACGCCATTCACCGTCTTGCCGATGCGCTGCGGCCCTTCATGCACCGACAGGAAGGAGCCGACGCCATGGCCGGTGCCATGGTCATAATCCAGTCCCGCCTGCCAGAGGAACTGACGGGCCAGCACGTCCAGCTGAATGCCGGCCGTCCCCATGGGGAAGCGCACGCGGTTCAGCGCGATATGGCCCTTCAGCACCAGGGTGAAGTGCCGCCGCGCCTGCGCCCCCGGATCGCCCACCGCCAGGGTGCGGGTGATATCGGTGGTGCCGTCCAGATATTGCCCGCCGCTATCCAGCAGGAAGACGCTGTTCGGATCAACCTGACGGTTGGTCTTCTCATTGGCGCGGTAATGCACGATGGCGCCATTGGGGCCGGCGCCGCTGATCGTGTCGAAGCTGGGGCCGCGGAAATCTGCCGCCCCCCGGCGATAGGCCAGCAGCGTATCCACCACGGTCAGCTCATCCAGGCCGCCCTTCGGTGCCACCTCGTCAAACCAGCGCAGGAAGCGGACCAGGGCGGCACCATCGCGGCGATGGGCCGCCTTGGAACCCTCGATCTCCACCGCATTCTTCGCCGCCTTGGGCAGCACGCAGGGATCGCCGCCCTGATCGACGGCGGCACCGGCCTTTTCCAGCCGGTCGATCACCCACAGGGCGGCGGTGGTGCCATCCAGCCGGACCCGCGCCTCCTTGCCCCCCAGCGCATCCAGCGCCGCCGGCAATTCACCCGGTGCGCGGATGGCGACACCATTGCCCAGATGCTGCTCCAACCCAGGTGCCAGCTTGCGCACATCGACGAACCAGTCGACCTGCCCATCCCGGTGGATGATGGCGAAGGACAGCGGCAGCGGCGTGCAGGGCACGTCCGAACCGCGCACATTCAGCAGCCAGGCGATGCTGTCCGGCTGGGTCAGCACGGCGGCATCCAGCCGCAACCTGTCCAGCGAGGCGGCAATATCCGCGCGCTTATCAGCGGAATCACGGCCGGTCGCGGACAGCGGCTGGATATTGACAATGCCCAGCGGGGCCGGCGGCTGATCGGTCCAGACGGCATCGATCGGGTTGCCCTCGGTCGCCACCAGCTCAATCCCGGCGGGGGAAAGGGATGCCCGCATCTTGTCGGCCCAGCCGGCCGTATGCATCCAGGGATCGAAGCCCAGCTTGGCCCCAGCCGGCAGGTTGGCCGCCGCCCAGTCGCCGTGGAACTCCTCCATCAAGTGGTGATAGCTGAAATGGGCGGCCGAGACTTCCTGGCGGACCTGGATGGTGTACCGGCCATCGGCGAAGACGGCCGCCTTGTCCCGCAATACCACCACCGCCCCGGCAGAGGCGGTGAAACCGCTGATCCAGGCCAGCCGGCTGCCGCGCAGCGGCACATATTCACCCTGATATTCATCGGCGCGCGGCACCACGAACCCATCCAGGCCCCGGCGCTGCAATTCCGCCCGCAGCGCCGCCAGCCGGGCGCCATGATCGCCATGGGCCGGATCGGCCGGACGGGCAATGCCGGCCCGCAGCGCCAGCAACTGCTCGCTCAACCCATCGGACCGTTTCGCCGCGACCAGATCCAGCCAGGCATCCGGCAATTCCCCATCCGGGGCGGCATTGACGCCGGCGATCAGGTCACGGACATCGGCGACGCTGCGCGCCACCCCGGCTTCCCGCAGCAGACGGGCGAGATTTTCATCACCGCCATAGGCGGCCGTGGAGATGGAGGCGGACAAGGGTTGGGCTCCCGTTCTGGGCGGTATGGATTGGGCCAAAGGCTAGAGCGCCAGCGGTGTCGGCGCAAGCGCCACTGTACATTCGGTACCCACTCATATGCCGTAAGACATAGATAAGTTATCAGAGGGACAATCCTGAGAATGACAAGCCCGCTTCACAGTTTTGCCTTAATCAGGCAGCAGAAAAAGCGACGTCAGACAACGCTTGTTGAAAGTTGAGTTCGCATTCGGCTCCTGGGTATTCAAGCGGATTAATGTATCGAAGCAAGACATCTTCGTTGCAATTTAGCCACACCCGCCGATGCAAACAAATCAACCTCAATTTCCGAAGGAACCGCCCGTCAGAGGCGGCGTTGTTTGATCCGAAACGGGAGTTACCCCGGCACATTTGCCGGTCCTTATTCAGGAGGAATATGAGAATGAAGAAGTGGCATAACTTGCTCGCGCCGATGGTGTCGGCCGCCGCCTTGATGGTGGCGTTGCCTTCGCTGGCAATGGCACAGGATGGCGAGATCAAGACCGCTTCCGGTCCGTATCTGGGCCTGTCGGCCGGTTACAACTGGACCCGCGACACCAATGTAAATGCTGGTACTGCCCTCAACAGCATGGATTTCAGCGAAGGCTATACGGGCATTCTGGAAGGCGGCTATCGCTTCGATAACGGCCTGCGTCCGGCCCTGGAGGTTGGCTATTCCACCGATGTGGTCGACAAGATCACGGGCGGTCCGGTTGGCCGTTACGGCAGCGGCGGCAATATGAGCGCCATCACCATCATGGGCGTGGTGAATTATGACTTCCATACCGGCACGGCCCTGCGCCCCTATGTGAATGCCGGTGTCGGTCTGGCCCGCCTGCATATGGACCGCGTTGGGTCCCTGTCGGCCCCCGGCGTGCTGTATGATGATTGGGACAGCACCTTCGCCTGGCAGGTGGGTGCCGGCTTCTCCTATGCCGTGGCCGACAATATGGATCTGACCGTCGGCTATCGTTACCTGGATACCGACAAGGGCACCTTCAAGGCTGGTACCCAGCGTGCCAAGGCCGATTACCGCAGCCACTCTGCCCTGATCGGCGTGCGCTATGTCTTTGGTGCGCCGGAACAGGCGCCGGCCCCCACCCAGGTCGCACCGCCGCCGCCCCCGCCGCCGCCGCCTCCCCCGCCGCCGCCCCCGCCCCCGGTAGAGGCCCCGGCGATCACCCGCAACTTCACGGTCTTCTTCGACTTTGACAAGGCCACCCTGTCGGCGGATGCCCAGGGCGTGTTGCAGAACGTGGCGCGCGATGCCAAGGCCGGCAAGATCGTCAACATCACCGTCAGCGGCCATGCCGACACTGCCGGTTCCGCCCAGTACAATCAGCAGCTCTCGCAGCGCCGCGCCGAAGCGGTCCGCGAGTATCTGCTGAGCCAGGGCATGGGTTCCGCCCAGATCAGCGTTGAAGCCAAGGGTGAAACCGACCTGCTGGTGCCGACGGCCGACGGCGTGCGTGAGCCGTCCAACCGCCGCGCTGTCATCATCTTCCCGTAAGGTCAGCCGACCCGCTGATCTGATGGATTGATGAAAGCCTGAACGGGGGCGCGACCTGCCAAGGGTCGTGCCCCTTTTCATTTATCCAAGCTGTGGCTTGGCACAAAAAGAAATGGCGGGGCCAAAGCCCCGCCATCCCACTTAACACTGTACCTGTCGTCAGGATCAGAACTTGATCTGCGCGCCCATGAAAATGTAACGGCCCATGGCGTCGTAGGTACCCGGATAGGTATTGCCGTTGCCATAGACAGAAGCATAGGTGGAGCTGTTCATGATCGGCGGATCTTTGTCGAACAGGTTGTTGATACCGCCGGAGATGGTGACATTCTCCGTCGCGGAATAGCTCACGCCCAGATCGAAATAGTTGAAGGCGTCGATCTTGCGATCGATGGCGTTGATGTCACCCTTCAGCAGCGGGTTGGACGAGGTAGCCTCATTCTTCACCGAACCGACATAGCGCCAGGTCAGCGACAGGCTCAGATCCAACGGCGTTGCCCAGGTGGTGCGCAGACGGTGACGCCATTCCGGGGTGGGTACGCCGCAGGTGGAACCATGCAGGCCAACGCAGTCAAAGGTGCCTTCGCCCGGCAGCGGCTCCTGGATCGACTTGTCCATCCAGGTACCGGCCATCAGGAAGGACAGAGCACCGGCATCATTGACACCGATATCTTCCAGATCAAAGCTATAGCGGGCTTCCACGTCGATACCGGAGCTCTTCAGCGAGCCGATATTGACATTGGTGGCTTCGACATAGGCTTCCGGAACCGTGTGCAGGATGCCGGTCAGCGGATCACGCTTGACCAGGTTGCAGTAGGCGGGGTTGCCGGTCAGGCCGCAATTCGTCACCGCCAGCGCCGACGGCACAGTGGAGATAACGTCCTTGATCTTGATGTTGAAATAATCGACCGACAGCGAGAAGCCGCTCAGCACCGTCGGGGTGGCCACGAAGCCGATCGAGTAGGTGTCAGAGGTTTCCGGCTTCAGGTCCGGGTTGCCACCATCCAGCGAACCATACTGGCCGGCGGAATTGTCCAGGATCTTGCCATACTGGTCGGCGGGCACGTGCAAATTGGCGCACTGGGCGGCCGTGAAGGTCGGCTTTTCACCCGCGCAGGGGTCAGAGGACATGTTGAACAGCCCCTTGGTCTGCGGGGTGAACAACTCTTGCACGTTCGGTGCACGAACAGCGCGGTTATAACCGCCGCGGAAGCGGAGATCGTCCGCCGGTGCCCAGTCACCACCGATCTTGTAGGTGTTGGTGCTACCGAAGTTGGAATAATCGGAATAGCGGTAACCCAGGTCCAGGGTCAGCTGCTTGACGAACGGTGCATCTTCCACCAGCGGAACACGCATTTCGCCGAACAGTTCGGTGACATCGAAGCCACCCTCAACGCCCTTGGTCGCACCACCCTGGCCGGCCAGATCGCCGCTGGCAAAGGCAGAGTCCACGGTGCGGGACATGAATTCTTCGCGATATTCAGCACCCAGCGCGATGGCAATGCCGGTGGTGGCGGTCGGCAGGGTCAGGCCATAATCGCCCAGATCCTTGGAGACGCTGCCGCTGGCGATCTTCTGCTCAGTATAGCCGCGCTGGAAGCCCGGGGTCTGCAGGAAGGCCAGGGCCTCCTTGGTCACACCATTCGGAGTGAAGATATTGTAGGGCACGCAGTCGTTGGAGCTGTCACGGCAGACGAGATTGCCGGAGCTGTCACGGATGACATCCAACGCCTGACCGGTCCGGGAGAGCGAGAAGTCGTTATAGTAGGTCTCAGCGAAATTGACGCGGGCGTACTGGCCATAGACGTCATAGTCCCAGCCACCAAAGTCACCCTTGAAACCACCGACCATGCGGTAGGAGGTGTGCTGCAGGTCATCCTGACGGCCGCCACCTTCAACGTTACGGCGATAGACCGACGCCAGGAAGGTCTGGTTAGCGGTCGGCGTGGTGCCGCAAATCTGGGTCCGCTGGGCAGCGCTCAACAGGGCATTGTCGCAGCGAATGGTGAAGCGCTGACCGAACACGCCCGACGGGGCGATCTGAGCGACCGTCTGGTCGTTCATGAACATCAGCTGCGTATAGGCAGTGACATGTTCGTTGATCTGGTACTTGCCGAAACCACCCAGCGTGTAACGTTCGTCAGGACGCTGGAAGTAGTTGATCGGGCCGTAATTATACGTGTCGTTGCCGGTGAAGGCGCGGAACTGGCCCGTGCTGTTATCCAGCACTGCGTTGGCCATCGTACCGCTGGCGCCAACCACAACCAGGCGGGTCGGGAAGGTCGTGCCGGAACCGGCGCAGGTGAAGGCCGTATCGGTCGAACCCAGGGCGCAGGCGGAATAGTCGCGCTTGGCCTGGGTGATCGGGTCGATCTTGCGATAGCCGGCATAGAGCGTGACGTTGCCGCGACCATCCTCGGTGGAAGCACCCATCACGACGGTGGCGTCGCGGGTGAAACCGTCGGTCACGTTGTCATCGGGCAGCGGGAAGCCGCGGGTGCGGACAACGTCGCCGACCTTGTTGTTGTTGTTATGCTGGTAGAAGGAGAACTGATAGTCGAAAGCAACGCCTTCGAAATTGTCCTTCATAATGAAGTTCACAACGCCGGAGATAGCGTCGGAGCCATACACGGCGGATGCACCACCGGTGGCCACTTCGACACGCTCCACCAGCGCGGAGGGAATCTGGTTGATATCGGGCGCGGAACCGCCTTCACCCGGAGAACCGGACGGCAGACGACGGCCATCAACCAGCACCAGGGTGCGTTCCGAACCCAGGTTACGCAGGTCGATCGTGGCGGTACCGGTGGAACCGTTGGAGACGGTGCTGGTCTGGGTGGCGAAGGCCTGCGGCAGCTGATTGATCAGATCTTCAACGCGGGTGGTGCCGCTCAGCTTGATTTCTTCCTGACCGACCGAGGTGATCGGGCTGGTGGAAACCAGATTGGGGGAGGCGATACGCGAACCCGTGACAACGATTTCTTCTACCTGATCCTGCGCCATGGCGGGCAGCGCCGGCAGGGTCATCATGCCAGCAGCGGCACCGGCCAGCAAAAGGCTGCGCACGGACCGCGACGGATATACGGACTGCTTCATCTATCTCTTTCCCTTGTTCAGACGCCCTTGTCGAACGCCGCATTGGGTTGCCCTTAATCCCGCGATCCACCCCGGTTGTGTCCGGATAGACCAACGGGCCCCGCCCTTATGATGGGAAAGGCGGGCCGCATGGCTGCTGCCCGCAAATAACAATCTAATCGCTCGCGCTTGCAATAGGTGTTTCACATCGGTGACTCAACATTGCTCAAGACCGTTGCAGTTTTGCACTCCTCGAACCGAGGGATGCGTGTTTTTGAACAAAATTTGCGCAGAGAGCGCAAATTGACAGCAGTGGCCGTAACCATGCCGTTACAAACTGGCAACACGCACCCCGGCCTGTCAAAAATCCTTCTCTTGCACTGCAAAAATCGTTGCCAATGAAACAGATAGCGCCTGCCGGTCGCGTGCGTCAGCATCGGCCAGCAGGCGCGCCACCTCGGGTTGCCACCGTGTGCTAAGACGCCCCACGGACAGCAGATCCCCACGAATCGTCAGGTTGAGGGAGCGGCGCAGATCATCCAGCGTGGCTTGATGAAGGTCGCGGCTGGCGACCCAGGCATTGCGGCTGGTGCGGTCCACCCAATGGGCGGCGCGCAGGGTTTCCAGCATATCCGAAATGATGATGCTGCCCACGGGAATGCGCGCCGCCAAGGTTTCCCGCCGCACCCCCACCCCCAGTTTGGCGGCGCGGTGCAGTTCGGCCAGCACGGCCAGGGCCACCACCAGCCGGTGCCCGGACAGCAGCCCGTCGGCCCCGCCCTCTGTCATCCGTCCCGCCCGCCATTCCGGCAGGGTTGCTGTCAGTTCTGCGCCGAACAAAACCACCGACCAGACGGTGTAAAGCCAGAACAAGAAGATCGGCACCACCGACAAGGCGCCATAGATGGAGGCATAGGTGGGGAACAAAGTGACGTAGAAGACAAAGCCGGCCTTGGATATTTCTGTCAGCAGCGCTGCCACAGTCCCGCCGGCCAGCGCATCCCGCACCATCACGTCCCGGTTGGGAATGGCCAGATACATCACGCTATAGGCCAGCACTTCTGCCGCGAAAGTAACAAGCGTCCAAAGCAGGGTCAGGCCCGGCGCGCCCGCCGCCTGGGCCTGTGCCACGATACCGGCCCCCACCGACAGGCTGGCCCCCATCAACAAGGGTGTCATGGTCAGCACTGCCCAAAAAGAGAGCAGTCGTGTCACGAAGGGGCGCGGCTCCACCTGACGCCAGATGCGGTTGAACGCTGTCTCGATGGAGAAAAACAGCAGAATCGAGGTGACGAACAGGCCGATGGCGCCGAATCCGGTCAAGGCCCCGGCATTGGCCATGAATGTCGATGCATAGGTGTGCACTTGGTCGCCCACCTGCGGCACCAGCGTCTGGAACAGTAGGCTTTCCGCCTGTTGCCGCATCCGGCGATAAGCGGGAAACGCCGTGAAGATGGCGAAGGTCACGGTCAGCAGCGGCACCAGGGCCAGCAGCGTTGTATAGGTGAGCGAGCCGGACATGATGAAGCCACCATCGCGGCTGAACCGGCGCACCGTGTGGGCAATGATCGCCCCCGCATCGGTCAGCAACCGCCAGGGTCGCCCATCCTGCTTTCCTGCCAACTGTGCCATGATGCCCCGCATCAGTGCCCCCATTTCCGCCACCCGGCTTCCAGCCGCATCCGTTTGACCCTTATGAACGTTCGTGTAGGATGCGCGCCAATTATGGCCACGCCGTGCCTCCCCCGCAGACACGGCAAAGGCCATGCTGGAGAGCAAGAGAATGAGCAATACAGCAACCGTCACCACCCCGGTCACCGGCACCCTGATGCAGGGCAAGCGCGGCCTGATCATGGGCGTCGCCAATGATCGTTCCATCGCCTGGGGCATTGCCCAGGCCGTGGCCGCCCAGGGCGCGCAGCTGGCCTTCACCTATCAGGGCGAGGCCCTGCTGAAGCGGGTAAAGCCGCTGGCCGAACAGGTGGGATCGGACATCCTGCTGCCCTGCGATGTGACGGACGAGGCCAGCATAGACGCCGCCTTCAAGGAGATTGAGGCGAAGTGGGGCGAGATTGATTTCGTCGTTCACGCCATCGCCTTTTCCGACAAGAGCGAGCTGGACGGGCTGTATCTCAATACCAGCCGGGCCAATTTCCTGCGCACCATGGACATCAGCTGCTATTCCTTCACCGCCGTCGCCCAGCGCGCCGTGCCCCTGATGAAGGAAGGCGGCAGCCTGCTGACGCTCTCCTACTATGGGGCGGAAAAGGTGATGCCGCACTATAATGTGATGGGCGTGGCCAAGGCCGCCCTGGAAGCCAGCGTGATGTATCTGGCCAACGATCTGGGCCCGAAGGGTATCCGGGTCAACGCCATCTCCGCCGGCCCGATCAAGACGCTGGCCGCCAGCGGCATCGGCGATTTCCGCTATATCCTGAAATGGAACGAGCTGAACTCGCCCCTTCGCCGCAACGTCACCATCAACGAGGTGGGCAATAGCGGCCTGTACCTGCTGTCCGATCTGGGTGCCGGCGTGACGGGTGAAAACCTGCATGTCGATGCCGGCTATCACACCGTTGGCATGGTGCAGGTGGATGCTGCCGTAGAAACCGGCAAGCTGCTGGCCGGCATGGGCGAGGGCTGATCACATCATGGCGGGCAACAGCTTCGGCACCCTGTTCCGGTTCACCACTTTCGGCGAAAGCCATGGCCCCGCCATCGGCTGCATCGTGGATGGGGTGCCGTCGCGCCTGGCGTTGGATGAGGCGTTCATCCAGTCCTTCCTGGACAAGCGCAAGCCCGGCCAGAACAAGTACGTCACCCAGCGGCAGGAGCCGGATCGGGTGCAGATCAAATCCGGCGTGTTCGAGGGTGTCACCACCGGCACGCCGATCATGCTGTTCATCGAAAACGAGGACCAGCGGTCCAAGGATTACGGTGACATCAAGGACAAGTACCGCCCCGGCCATGCCGACTTCACCTATATGGCGAAGTATGGCATCCGCGATTACCGGGGCGGTGGCCGGTCCAGCGCGCGGGAAACCGCCAGCCGCGTGGCCGCCGGTGCGGTGGCCCGCCGCGTGCTGGAACAAGCCGGCCCCATCAGTATCCGCGCCGCCATGGTGCAGATGGGGCCGCACAAGATTGACCGCAGCCGTTGGGACTGGGATCAGGTGGACCAGAACCCCTTCTTCTGCCCCGATCCGGTGGCGGCCCAGCAATGGGCGGAATATCTGGAAGGCGTGCGCAAGGCCGGGTCGTCCACCGGTGCGGTGATTGAGGTTGTGGCCTCTGGCGTGCCCGCCGGCTGGGGCGAACCGATCTATGACAAGCTGGACAGCGACCTAGCCTGCGCCATGATGACCATCAATGCCGTGAAGGGTGTTGAGATCGGTGACGGGTTCGATGCTGCCGCCCTGACCGGCGAAAGCAATGCCGATGAAATGCGCATGGGGCCGGACGGCAAGCCGGTTTTCCTGTCCAACCATGCCGGCGGCATTCTGGGCGGCATTTCCACCGGGCAGGATATTGTGGTGCGCTTCGCCGTGAAGCCCACCAGTTCCATCCTGACCCCGCGTCTGACCGTGGATGTGAACGGGAATGAGACGGAGATTCTGACCAAGGGCCGGCATGATCCCTGTGTCGGTATCCGGGGGGTGCCGGTGGGGGAGGCCATGATGGCCATTGTGCTGGCGGACCATTACCTGCGGGCGCGGGCGTTGGGGTAGGCAAAACCGGGCTACTGCCCGGACCCGTCCGGAGGCACCGCCTCCGAACCTCGGCCTTTTGCAGCAGCGACATGGCGGCCCCTTGACCTTGCCGCCGCCGGCACCGATGTTACGCGCCCATCGTTTCTGCCGCAGGCCGCCCATCATGCCCTATGCCTCCTTGCGCGATTTCATCACCAAGCTGGAAGAAACCGGCCGTCTGGTCCGCGTGAAGGAGCCGGTTTCCACCCAGTTGGAAATGACGGAAATCCATACCCGCCTGCTGGCGGAGGGTGGGCCGGCAGTTCTGTTTGAAAATGTCATCAAGGCCGATGGCAGCAAAAGCACCATGCCGGTGCTGATCAACCTGTTCGGCACGGTGGAGCGCGTGGCCTGGGGCATGGAGCGCGAACCGCACCAGTTGCGGGAGGTGGGCGAGACCCTGGCCTTCCTGAAACAGCCGGAGCCGCCGCGGGGCCTGCGCGAAGCCTTCGCCATGCTGCCGCTGGCCAAACAGGTGATGGCCATGCGCCCCGGCTCCGTCTCCAAGGCACCGTGCCAGGAGGTGGTGTTGACCGGCGATGAGATCGACCTGTCTATCCTGCCGGTGCAAAGCTGCTGGCCGGGGGAACCGGCCCCGCTGATCACTTGGCCGCTGGTCGTCACCAAGGGGCCGACCCATGATGACAAGGACGGCAAGCGGGAGGATAATTTCAACCTCGGCATCTATCGGATGCAGGTGCTGGGGAAGAACAAGGCCATCATGCGCTGGCTGAAACATCGCGGCGGCGCCCAGCATCACCAGCGCTGGAAACAGGCGGGCAAGCGAGAGCCGTTGCCCGCCGCCGTGGTGCTGGGGGCTGATCCCGGCACCATCCTGGCGGCCGTCACGCCCGTGCCGGACACCTTGTCGGAATATCAGTTCGCCGGCTTGCTGCGCGGCAAAAAGGTTGATCTGGTGGAATGCAAGACGGTGCCGTTGAAGGTGCCGGCCACGGCGGAGATTGTGCTGGAAGGCTATGTCAGCCTGGATGAATATGCCGATGAAGGGCCCTATGGCGACCATACCGGCTATTATAATTCGGTGGAGCCGTTCCCGGTTTTCACCGTCACCGCCATCACCATGCGGCGTGACCCGATCTACCTGTCCACCTTCACCGGCCGCCCGCCTGATGAACCCAGCGTGCTGGGCGAGGCGCTGAACGAGGTGTTCATCCCCCTGTTGCAGCAGCAATTCCCCGAGATCGTGGATTTCTGGCTACCGCCGGAGGGCTGTTCCTATCGCATCGCCGTGGTGTCGATGAAGAAGGCCTATCCGGGCCACGCCAAGCGGGTGATGATGGGTGTGTGGTCCTTCCTGCGCCAGTTCATGTACACCAAATGGGTCATCGTGGTGGATGATGATATCAATGCGCGCGACTGGAAGGATGTGATGTGGGCGATCAGCACCCGCATGGACCCCGTGCGCGACATCACCATGATCGAGGGCACGCCCATCGACTATCTGGATTTCGCCAGCCCGGAAAGCGGCCTGGGCGGCAAGGTCGGCATGGACGCCACCAACAAACTGCCCCCGGAAACCCACCGGGAATGGGGGGAGAAACTGTTCATGGATCAGGGCGTGGTGGATAAGGTGAGTGAGATGTGGGGCAAACTGGGTCTGCCGGGCAGCGGCAAGCCGATCTGGAAGTAAGGATAGACTGGCCCATCGGCGGGGGCGTTCCCCGCCGATGGGCGCCATGCCTACCCCTGCGGATAAAGCGTCAGCGTGCCTTCCAGCAGATTGAAGGTCACGGTATTATCGAAGAACGTCTTGATACTGGTATTGACGTAGCCGAACTGCTTACCGGGCTTGGCGGCGGTCAATTCGGTGGCGGTGACAGGGAAGTCACCGTCCCCCGTGCCAACGGTGAAGCCAGCCGTCACCGCAGGCGCGAAGGCAACGGTCGTATTCGCAATCACACTGAAATTATTGTTGTTCTGCGTCAGGAACGAACCGATCTGGCCCCCCGTTCCTGTGGAGAGAGGACCATTCTCCCCAAGATGGATCATCATGCCTGGGCACCCGGTATCCAACACCATGGGAACATTGGGAAGTGTGAAAAGGCCACCAGTGCTTTGATCGGTCAGCGTGAACGCAGCACTCACCTGTGCCTGGGCAAAGGTGTAAAGGAATGGCATCACCTGGCTGGCACCGGCCGGGTAAGGCTGCGGTGCCGCCGTGGGGTTCATGTAAACCGTTGACGGATTGCTCCCCGGAATAACCGGGGGCGGGCCAAGGGTCAGGGTTCCCTGCTGAATGGTCTGTCCCAATGGCCATGACTGCGAGTCCGGTACAGGCCCCAGATCAATCGTGAATTGATTGCAGAAAGGGGCGGGGAACTGCGGCAAGACCGCCAGAACAGGCGCCCCTTCATTGGTACCGCTGTTCGCCGCGTTACCCAAACCAATGCCAAAATCCCCAAAGAAATAATTATCCAGGGGGCCACTCATAATAGGTCTATTGTTCTTGATATCGACATTGGCAGACGTCAATGACTGACACCAATTTTCTGCAAAATTTGATTTATTACTATTTATCGCATCAACAATTGCACCAACATTGACCGTCACAGCAGGAACAGACCCTGCCTGATACTCATTCGTCTCACTTGAATAAATGTAGCTGTTCCCTTCAAAGGTCAGGGTCGCCGGCGTCGATACAGCCGTGTAGCAATTGCCGCTGGAGTAGTTCTGGGTGAAGTTGGCGATCCCAGCAGGCGCCTGGAAATCCGTCCACCAGGCAAGCGACGGCGAAGTGCCTCCGTTGCTTGCTGGAATTTCTGCAGCCGGATAAAAGCCAGAGGCACCGGTATCCAGTTCGTACAGCATGGCCAAGCCGCCATTGATGGCGATCTTGATGCCCACCTTTATCTCACCGGGAGACACCTGAACCAGATAGAGCGGAATCTGTACAAAGGGCGCGTTGGCGGTCATGGCCTATACCTCTGGGTCAAAAAATCCAGAGATATATAACCCTAGGTAGAAAAACATACAGACGAATTCGAAAAAAGACAGAATTGATCTTATTTGCTCACATTTGACAAAGCTGAGACCCTGGTAAGGGTTCGCCATAGGCCATCAGCGCCGTGCCATGCGGCCTACTGCCAAGGCTCCCAGTACACGATCCATATCCGCGTCACCCGCCAAACATGCGGGTGACGTGCCTCACGTCCCCGGACGGCCCATCTTGAATTTCGTTGTCTCTGAAATGGTGAAGTAATCCGCCGGGCCGCCACCGCGCAGCACGGGTGCGGATTTCACCGTGTCATAGACACCGCCCTCAATCAGGCTGTGATGGATGCGGATCAGCACCGCCTCCCCCAGCACCAGCCAGGTGTCGATCGCCGCCCCCTGGTGGTTGGTCAGGCGGATCAACTGGGTCAGCCGGCATTCGAAACTGACCGGGCTTTCCGCCACATAGGCGGCGTCGATCTTCACACAGGCGGCCGGGGTCAGCCCGGCCAGTGCGAATTCATCCACTTCACGGGAAACCATCGCCGCCGTTTCATTCATCGGGCGGGCCAATGGCTCTGTCACCAGATTCCAGGCGAAAACCCCGGTTTCCTGGATATTGGCCACACTGTCCTTCCAGCCGGTGCTGGCAAAGCCGATGATCGGCGGGCGATAATTGAACAGGTTGAAAAAGCTGTAGGGGGCGAGATTGTTGATCCCATCCGCCCCCCGGCTGGAAATCCAGCCAATGGGCCGGGGGGCGACAATGGAATTCAGCGGATCATGCGCCAAACCGTGACCGGCGGCGGGTTCATAGACATGAAAATCCGCCATCGTCCGGCCCTTCTGTTATTCCGCCGCCGCCCGCGCGGCGGCGCGGTGCAGCGCATAATCCCGGATTTCCGCCACCAGCAGCGACAAATCCCGGCGCAGCACCTCAAACCCTTCATGAATCTCCAGCGTTTCCTCGTTCATATAGAGGCGCCGGTCGATTTCCAGTTGCAGGGAATTACGCCCCCGCGTCGGCAGGCCATAGCGGCGCACCAGTTCGACCCCCTTGTAAGGATCGTTGATGCGCACCTTGTACCCCATGCCGCGCAGCTTTTCCGCCACCATGCGGGTAAAGCCCGCCTCGCAGGTGGAGCCGTCGCGGTCGCCCAGCACGAAATCCGGCGTCTCCCGCTCCGGCCCGATGACGAAGCTGGGCATGGAATGGCAATTAATGTGATAGACCGTGCCGAACCGGGCGTAGAGATCATCCAGCGAGGCCGCCAGTAGATCATGGTAAGGCCGCCAGTAATTTTCCAGCCGGTCCATCACCACCGAAACCGGCAGGCGACCATCATACATCGGCATTCCGGGGCGGCAGAGATGGCGCACCAGCCCCATGCCGGCCAGGCTTTTGCCCGACGGGTTCACCGGAAACGGCCATTGCCCATCCAGCATGGCCGGATCGATATCATCCGGCGCGCGGTTGGCATCGATATAGGAGCGCGGGAACAGCGCGCAGAGATAGGTTGCCCCGAAATCCGGCACCATGTTGAACAGCTCGTCCACATGGGTATCCTCTGCCTGACGCAGCAGCGGCAGGGGGCAGACGAAATTGAAATCGGCCGGGTAGCGGGTGCCACTGTGCGGCGAATCGAAGAGGACCGGAATCGGCGCACCGACCGGATCATGCCGGACGACGACATCGTCGATTACCAGACTCATCGGCGCTCTCTCAGGCTCAAGGGGCAGGCTCCGCCTAACGGACACGGAAGGCGGGGAAACTTGCCATCCGTCTTTCATCAAACTGTCTTGGAACCTATACAGTCAAGACCGCCCCCCGTCGAGGGGCAAGCCGTCATGCCAGACCGGCGCACCGGACCGCAAACCCATGATGCAAAAGGCAGTTGCGGATGAAGAACCTTCCACCCGTCTGCGTGCCGCCGCCCGATATATCCCCCCATCAGGCGGGAAACGGGGGCATTCCCTATGTCTGGCAATTTGACAGCGGCCATCCCGGTCCGCATGTCGCCCTGGTGGCCCTGATGCATGGCAATGAATATGCCGGCGCCATTGTGCTGGACCAGTTGCTGCGATGCAACATCCGTCCCTGTCGGGGCCGGTTGAGCCTGATCTTCGCCAATGTCGCGGCCTTTGGGCAATTCGATCCGCGCTACCCCGCCCAGTCCCGTTATGGGGAAGAGGATATGAACCGGGTCTGGGCGCCGGAACGGCTGGCGGGGTCGGCCCGCACAGCAGAACAGGCCCGCGCCCAGACCCTGTGGCCAATACTGGCCACGGCTGACCGGGTGCTGGACCTGCATTCCATGCTGCATGATCCCATCCCCCTGATGCTGGCCGGGCGCAGCGCCGCCGCGGCCGCCCTGGCGCGGGAACTGGGGCTGCCCGGCTGGATCGTGGCGGACCAGGGCCATGCCGATGGCACCCGGCTGATCGATCATCCGCATTTCCTGAAAGGCGAGGCCGTGGCGCTGCTGGCAGAATGCGGCCAGCATTGGGCCGCCGATACGGTGGCCACCGCCTGGGCCATTACTGCCCGGTTTCTGGATATGTGCGGCATGGTGGCAAAACCTGCGCTGGCCCCATGGCTGCCATCCGGCCCCTACCCGCCGCCAAGGCTTGTCCGGGTGACGGAAACCATTACCGTGGGCAGCGAGCAATTCCGTTTCGTAAGGGAAATGAACGGCATGGAGATCATCCCCGCCGCCGGCACCCTGATCGCGCAGGATGGTGACCGCGCCATCGCCACCCCGCATGATGATTGCGTGCTGATCATGCCCAGCCGCCTGCCCGCCATCGGCCATACCGCCGTGCGGCTGGGTCGGATCGAGAAATGAGCGATACAGAGAACAAGCCGCCCCGGCGCGGCATTCCCGGCCGCGCCTTTCTGACTGCGCTGTGCCTGGGGGCGGGCGGCGGCTATCTGTTCTTCCGGCTGCATGTGCCGCTGGCCTTCATGATGGGGGCCATGCTGGCCACCACCATGGCGGCCCTGTTCCGGCTGCCGGTGGGGGTTCCGCCCGTGCTGCGCAGCTGGATGGTGGTGGTGCTGGGCATCATGCTGGGCAGCGCCTTTCATCCCTCCCTGCTCTCCCATATCGGGGAATGGGGCTACAGTCTGGCGGGCTTGGGGCTTTACATCATCGTCTGTGCCAGTGCCGGCCTGTTCTATCTGAAAAAGGCCGCCGGTTATGACCGGGTGACCGCCTATTTCTCCGCCATGCCGGGCGGTTTCAATGAAATGGTGATGATGGGCGGGGCGATGGGCGGCGATGACCGCACCATTGCGCTGGGCCACAGCCTGCGGGTCATGCTGGTGGTGCTGACCATCCCCTTCGCCTTTCAGGCCCTGCCCGGTTATGACCCGGCCGGGCGGGACTGGAGCCTGCGCGGCCTGGGGCCCGGCCTGCTGGACCTGCCCTGGCAGGATTATGCCATGATGGCGCTCTGTGCCGCCGGCGCGCCGCTGGCCCAGCGCCTGCGGGTGCCGGCGGGGATGCTGGTCGGCCCGATGCTGTTGAGCGCAGGCCTGCATCTGGCCGGCTTCATGGCCGGCAAGCCGCCGGGCCTGCTGGTGGCCGCAGCGCAGGTGGTGATAGGGGCCAGCATCGGCGCCCGCTTCGCCCGCGTGCCTCTGGTCCAGATCGCCCGCACCTTGCTGGTCGCCATCGGGCTGACCATTCTGCTGCTGTCGGTGACGGTAGCGATGGCCACGCTGCTGCATCTGCTGACCGGGCTGCCCTTGCCGGGGCTGATCCTGGCCTATGCGCCGGGCGGGCTGGCGGAAATGAGTCTGGTGGCCCTGTCACTGCACGCCGACGTGGCCTTCGTCGCCACCCATCATATTGTGCGCATCATGCTGATCGTGCTGCTGGCCCCGCCCGCCTTCCACCTCTGGCGCCGCTGGGCGGAGAGGCGGGAAGCGGCGGCGGGGACCAAAACCCTTACATGAACTGCGCGCGGCGCAGCAGGTCGTAGAAAATCCGCAACGCCTGGGCCTGTTCCTGCGGCGTGTTCAGCCCCTCCACGAACTTGCCGTCGAAATTGGGCTGGCGCAGATGGCCGATGATCTGGTCGCGCACCATCTTGCGCGCCTTGGGGCTGGACAGCACGTCATTGGCGGCGAACTGCATCAGCCGGGTGGCGCGGATGCGCAGGTTGGCCGAGGGATCATCCAGCTTTTCAATGACGCGGGAAGTGACGATATAATCAGCGACAATAGCATCCACCCGGTCGGCCAGTTCCGCCGCTTCCGCCAAGCCACTCTCATTGACAGAGCGGTAGAGCGAGGCCATGGCCTGCATCTTCGGCTTCAGCGGCACCTGAATGCCAACCAGCCGGTTAACATCCTGCCCCGGCCCCAGCAGCGGGCGCAGCCGGCCCAGCACACTGTCCTTTTCCCGTTGGCCCAGATCCGTGCCCGCCAGTTCCGCCAGGAAAATGGCCCGGTCGCGGCCAGAGGGCAGCATGGCGGTCACGCCATCAATGGAAAGCCGCCGCCCCTCCCCACCGCCTTGCTCCAGAAAGCGCAGATAGCCTGTGGTCAGCGCCTCCGCCATGCGGCGGCCGCCATTCAGGCCCTGCGGCGTCATCGCCCGCGCCACCAGGGCGGCATAGGCGCTGCGGTTGCGCTCCGGGTCGCGCGCCAGGGGCTGGGTGCCCTTGATGGAACGCAACAGCCCTTCAAACACCACCTGCCGGCATTGCGGCGCATGGCCGATGGCGATCCAGCGGCTGAGCACCTGGGTGATGGCGGGGGCCATTTCCCGTTCCTGCGGCTCAAACGTGCCTTCCAGAATATCCAGGATGCGGTTCAGCGCCGTGCCCAGGTCGGGCTGACGGCCCAGCATATCCTGGATGACACTGGGGAAGCTCAGCGCGTCGGCCACCAGCGTGTCGATGATATGAATATGGGCGGGTGCCTGGCTGCCGGAATCACCGGCCGTTTCCAGCAGCCATTCCACCTTGCCCAGCAGGTTGCGGATCTGCACCAGATCGCGGCAGAGCACCACCTTGGACAGGTAATCGGCCATGTCGGTATCACCGGCGGCCAGCGTTTCCGCCTTGGTCATGACCCCCTGGAAACCATCCTGCTTGATGGTGAAGGTGGCGCGTTTCTGCGCCTCCTCCGCCTTCATCCGCAGGTCGGTCAGGCTGCCATAGATCATGTCGCGCCGTTCGCGCGCATCCTGACCGGTAGTCTTGCCCTGGATGGTGGCAATGCGCCCCACGGCCACCGGGATCATATTTTCAAAATTGATGGCCCGCTTCATCTCCCCGGCATTATAAAGCAATTCCGAGGCGGTCAGCGCCTTCTCCTCCAGATATTGGCGGAGCATCCGGGAAATGATCTGCCGGCTGTCATGCTGAAGATAGTCGCGGCTTTCCGTACAGACCGGCGCTTCCTCCACCGGCTGCACGGTGATGGGCTTGGCCTTGGGTGCCCGCAGTTCGGAAAAGATGATCGTATGGGTGGCGGGCATACCGGGGGCGCCGGCGAAATCGCGCACAATGCGCATCCCGTCGCGATTGACCAGCAATTGCTTGACGAGATCGCGCGCCTCCTCCTCGGTGGCAAAGACATCCTCGATCACCCAATGATCGACCTTGAAGCTTTGCACCTCGAAATTCAGCCTGCGTCCCGCTGCCGCCTTGTCGGACGTGCCGATCAGACTGGACAGCCACATGGCCCGTGCCCCCTATACCCCTCTAACAGATATATACCATCGAACAGGTTCGATAAAAAACCATCTATTTTGGGGTTAACCCATACGGGGAGCAACGCAAGCAAGGGTTACTTGGGTCGGCCCTTGGTCCATGTAGGATTGGCCGCGAAGAGTGGGACGGTGCTGATGGACATCTTGGCCGAGGCGTCCTTCACCTGCCGGCTGTAGACGACATAGATCAGCGTATCGTTCGACTTGTCATAGATGCGGCGCACGGCGATCGACTTGAAGATCAGGCTCTTGCGTTCAGAGAACACCTCCTCCCCCCGCTTGGAGAGATTGATCTCCCCCACCGTGACCGGCCCGGTCTGCCGGCAGGCGATGGAGGCGTTGGAGGGGTCTTCGAACCAGTTGCCCTTGGACAGCCGGTCGATCAGCGACCGGTCGAAATCCACAATATGGCAGGTCACCCCCTGCACGGCGGGGTCGGTGAAGGCGGTCACCTTCAGGCCATTGCCGGTCCAGTCATTGCTGAATTCCCCCACATCCTCCTGCGCGGCGGCAGGCAGGGCGGCGGCAAGCGACAGGGCGAGGCAGGCAGCGGACAGCAGCGGGCGGATGGACATGGTGCAGATGACCTCGAAAGCCGGGGGACGGCGCAGGCTACGCCGCTGCCCGTGACGGAGCAATGCCAGTATCCCATGATTTGATGGAACCAGCAGCGCAACCTGATGCGGGCTGGCGCGTTGTCACCCCAGCATTGTCACGGGGGATCAGGAACAGGCATGGTGGATCGGGCGGGGATGACGCGGGCCCTGGTGGCCCGCACGGCGCCGGCTGCGCGCGGATCGGAACAGGTACGCCGGTTGCAAACCTGGCTGCTGGGCGGGCTATTGGCCTTGGCGCTGATGTATACGCTCTATTTTGCCCGCGACATCCTGCTGCCGGTATGTCTGGCGGTGCTGCTGGCCCTGCTGCTGCGCCCCCTGGTGCGGCTACTGCACCGGCTGCGCCTGCCGGAACCGCTGGGGGCCGCCCTGATACTGCTGCTGGCCTTGGGGGCCTTGGGGGCCGGGGCCGGCAGCGTGGCCGACCCCGCCGTCGGCTGGGTGGAACGGGCGCCGCAGGTGATGGAGACATTGCAGGTGCGGATGTCCGGGCTGGAACGCACGCTGGCCCCCGCCCGGCAGGCGACGGAGCGGCTGCAGCGCATGACCCGGACAGAGGCAAACCAGCGCGAAGTGGTGATGCGCGGGCCAGCGCTGGCCGATATCATTCTGGGCAAGGCGCAGAACTTCGTGGCCCAGGGGCTGGGGGTGGTGGCGCTGACCTATTTCTTCCTGGCCTTCGGCAAACAGTCGCTGCGGGCGGTGCTGACCTCCCTGCCCCGTCGGGATGACCGGCTGCATGTCTCCGACATTGTGCAGACGGTGCAGGTCAATATCACCGCCTATCTGGCCACCATTACCCTGATCAATGCCGTGCTGGCCCTGGTGACGGCCGGCATCATGTGGATGCTGGGCGTGCCCAGCCCGCTGCTCTGGGGGGCGATGGCGGGGCTGTTCAACTTCATCCCCTATCTGGGGCCGGCCGCCACCACTTTGGTGCTGTTCGCCGTGGGTGTGGTCAGTTTTGACAGTTGGACGCAATCGCTGTTGCCCGCCCTCTGCTTTATCGCCGTCACCTCGGTGGAAGGCAATTTCCTGACGCCGATGATTGTCGGCCGCCGGCTGACCCTGAACCCGATTTTCGTCTTTGCCACCGTGCTGTTCTGGGGCTGGCTTTGGGGCATTGCCGGCGCCCTGCTGGCCGTGCCGATTCTGGCCGTCACCAAGATCCTGTGCGATGCTACCCCACCCTTGCGCACCGTCGGTGCGCTGCTGGGCGGGATGGCACGCGAGGGAGAGGTTAAACCCTTATAGAAAATCGGCCTTTCGCGGTTGCGAAACCCTGGTACGCCTCCCCTCCATACCCCATATTGGTGGATGGGTTCATACGGGGGGGGGAAATATGGAAGCCACCATCTTCGCCAGCATCGTTGCCATCTTCGGCATTCTGGTGGCCTGGGCCGGTATCAAGACCGTGCCGCAGGGCCAGGAATTCACGGTGGAGCGGTTCGGCCGCTATACGCACACGCTGCGCCCCGGCCTGCATTTCATCGTGCCCTTCATCGACCGCATCGGCGCGAAGATGAACATGATGGAAACGGTGCTGGATGTGCCCAGCCAGGAGATCATCACCAAGGATAATGCCATGGTGAAGGTCGATGGCGTCGTCTTCTTCCAGGTGCTGGACGCGGCCCGCGCGTCCTATGAAGTGAACCAGCTGCAGCTGGCCATCCTGAACCTGACTATGACCAATATCCGCACCGTCATGGGTTCCATGGATCTGGACGAGCTGCTGTCCCAGCGCGACCGCATCAACGGCCAGCTGCTGCACGTGGTCGATGAAGCCACCCAGCCCTGGGGCGTGAAGGTGACGCGTATCGAAATCCGCGACATCCAGCCGCCGCGCGATCTGGTGGACAGCATGGCCCGCCAGATGAAGGCTGAACGCGACCGCCGCGCCCTGATCCTGGAGGCGGAAGGCGCCCGCCAATCCGCCATCCTGAAGGCGGAAGGCCAGAAGCAGGCCGCCATCCTGGAAGCCGAGGGCCGGCGCGAAGCCGCCTTCCGCGATGCCGAAGCGCGGGAGCGCGAGGCCCAGGCGGAAGCGGAGGCCACCCGCATGGTGTCCGACGCCATCTCTGCGGGCAATGTGCAGGCGATCAATTACTTCGTGGCCCAGCAATATCTGACCACCTTCAAGGAATTCGCCCACAGCCCCAATCAGAAAATATTGATGATGCCGGTGGAGGCGACGGGCATCATCAGCACCCTGGGTGGCCTGTCGGAACTGGCGCGCGAAGCCTTTGCGCCCAAGGATGGTTCCACTCCGCCCAAGCCGCCGGCCCCGCCCAGCCGTCCGGCGGCCCGCCCCACCCCGCCGCCCTCGCCCTGGGGCGAGAATAATGGCGGCAGCGCCACCTGATCGGGGGAGGAACCGCCATGGAAGAGCCCTATCTGCATTTCTGGCACTGGTGGGCCCTGGCACTGCTACTGGGCGGCCTGGAAATGTTCCTGCCCGGTGCCGCCTTCCTCTGGGTCGGCGGGGCCGCTGCCCTGACGGGGCTGGTCGTCTTTGTGGCGCCCGGTCTGACGGAAAGCGTGCAGCTGATGCTGTTCGGTGCCCTGGCGGTGGTGGCCTTCCTGGCCTCCCGCCGCTTTGCCCGGCCGGACGCGCCGGATGATGGCAACAGCACGCTGAACCGCCGGGGGGAACAATATCTCGGCCAATGGCTGGTGCTGGAAACCCCGTTGAGCAATGGCCATGGCCGGGCCCGGCTGGGGGACAGCAGCTGGCCGGTGCTGGGTGATGGCGAGCTGCCGGCCGGCACAAAGGTAAAGGTGGTGGGGATCGACGGTGTCAATTTGCGGGTGGCGACAGAGTAATCATTTGTTAACCACCCCAAATTCTTGATCTTGACTGAAGGATTACATATCCTTTTGTTCACATGATACAGCCGCTCTGTTGCGTTTATAATAAATGCGATGCAACGGAGCGGCCCATGTTCAACGCGGAAAACTATGTCGATCCCTTGGGCAGCGCGGCGCAGATTGCGCCCAGTCTGCTGCGCGACCCACTGACCGGGATGCATAACAAGCACGGTTTCGTGGCGCTGGGGAATCGGTATCTGCCCGGTATGCTGGCCCGGGGGGAGAAACCACGCGTCATCTATATGGAATTGCGGAATTACGAAGGGCTGCTGTCCCGGCTGGATTATCCGCAGGTGATTGAGCTGCTGAACGCGGTGCGCGAACGGATGGAATCCGTGTTCGGCACGGAGGCCCTGCTGGCCCGTTTCGACAGTGAGCGCTTTGCCGCCCTGGTGGATTACCGCGACCCCGATCTGACCGGGCTGATGGCGGCGCTGGAAACGCCGGTGCGGATCGGCGGCCTGTCGCTGCGCCTGGACGCGACCTTGGGCGTGGCGGGTTATCCCGACGGTGCCGACAATATGGACATGCTGGTGATCGCCGCCCGCAGCGCCCGCCAGGAAGCGGTGGATGGGGGCCGCACCGTCGGTTTTTTCGCCCAGGATTTGCGCCAGCGGCTGGCCCGCCGCCGCGCCATAGAGGATGCGCTCTGGGCCTGCAGCGAGGGCGCCGGCCTCTCCGTCGTCTATCAGCCGAAAATCCATATCCGGCAAGGACATCTGGCAGGGGTGGAAGCGCTGATGCGCTGGAACCATCCGGAGCTGGGGCGGCTGTCACCCTGCGAGTTCATCCCCATTGCCGAACGCACCCGCACCATCGGCCTGATCGGCGAATGGCTGACGCGGGAAGCCCTGGGCCAGGCCCGCCGCTGGCGTGACCAGGGGCTGGACATCACCATGGCCATCAATGCCTCCCCCCAACAGCTGGCCCTGCCGCTGGAAGGCGACCCGCACAGCCTGCCCCTGCAGGACATCCTGTGCGACGCGGCGGCCCAACTGGGGCTGGACCGGCAGCGGATTGAGGTGGAAATCACCGAAGGCATGTTGACCGACGCCCATGCCATGCAGGCCATCCAGTCGGTCGCCCGGGCCGGTTTCGGCATCGCCATCGATGATTTCGGCCGTGACCATTCCGCCCTGTCGCTGCTGGTGGACAGCCCGGCCCGTACCTTGAAGATCGACCGGGGCTTTGTCATCGGCGTGCTGGGCAATGAACGCCAGATGGCGGTCATCCGCTTCATCGTGCAGCTGGCACAGCGGCTGGGCATGTCCACCGTGGTGGAGGGGGTGGAGACGATCCATCAGCTGGTGGCGCTGGCCGATGCCGGCTGCGATTACTGCCAGGGCTACTTCTATTACCGCCCGCTGACGGCGGAACAGGTGCTGACCCTGCGGCATCGACAGTGATCGGCAAGCGGGAACACCGTTTCCAGGTAACCGGGGGCGGTGAGCCGCGATTGCCGCCGAGCGGCCCATGCCGCGTGCAAGCCAAGCCGTTAGAGCGGATCGCGGAAAAGCGGAATCGCTTTGGAGCGTGAATTCGCTCGCTGAACAAGAATTTAGAGCCGGGTGCGTTTCCGTTTAAACGCACCCGGCTCTAGCGTGTTGGCACCGATGCAGAAGGCCGTGACCAGAATCGACAGATCCTGGTCACGCCATGCGGGGTGCTGGCAGAAGGTTACTCTGCCGTCAGCGCCTTCTCATCCTTGCGGGTACGATAGAGCGAGTAGAGCACCCCACTGCTCAACAGTACCAAGGTGACAGAGAGCGAGATGGCCGGGTCCAGCTTGCCATAGATCTGGTTCCAGAAAATCTTGGCACCGATGAAGACCAGCACCAGGGCCAGCGCGTACTTCAGATAATGGAAGCGGTGGACCATGGCGGCCAGGGCGAAATACAGCGCGCGCAGGCCCAGGATGGCGAAGATGTTGCTGGTATAGACGATGAACGGGTCGGTGGTGATGGCAAAGATGGCGGGCACGCTATCCACCGCGAACACAACGTCAGCAAATTCCACCGTGATCAGCGCCAGGAACAAAGGCGTGGCCCAGCGCACCAGCTTGCCGGTCTGCGGGTCCGGCTTCTTCACGAAGAAGGAATGGCCGTGCAGCTCATCCGTCACCCGCATGTGGCGGCGCAGGAAAGCAATCATGCGATTGCCTTCCATCGACTGTTCCTCATCCTTGGCCAACAGCATCTTCACGCCGGTGAACAGCAGGAAGGCACCGAAGATATAGAGCATCCACGACCATTCATTCACGATGGCCGCACCCAGCGCGATCATGATGCCGCGCAGGATGATGACGCCCAGGATACCCCAAAACAGCACCCGGTGCTGGTAGAGGCGCGGGATGGCGAAATAGCTGAAAATCAGCGAGATAACGAAGACGTTATCCAGTGCGAGCGCTTTTTCCAGGGCAAAGCCGGTGAAATACTGGATGCCGGGCGTGGCCCCCAGATACCACCAGACCCAGCCGCCATACAGAACGGCGATACCGATATAGAAGGCGGAAAGCACCAAGCTTTCCTTCACGCCGATCTCGTGATCCTTCTTGTTCAAAACGCCCAGGTCAAAGACCAGCAGGGCGACGACGATGCCGATGAAAAGCAGCCAGATCCACAGCGGTTTGCCCAGGAAGGGATCTGACACGAGAGAGAGCAGGAACTCCATAGGAGCGCTTCCGTCCAACGATGCTTGCGTCAAGCGGGAGGAATGTGCGTTCCGACATCGCAGCCGACGCCTCGGCTGCCAGAGGGGCCCGGATCAGACCACAACTTAGGGTGCGGCATTGGCCGTTCAAGGGCGAGGAAGCAAAAAAAATTTCGGCCTATCCTTTACGCAATTGCTCCCGCACCTTGGCGATGCGGGCGAAGCGGAAAAAGGCGATGATAGCGGCGATTTCCAGACCCTGAAACCCGAACACCCAATAGCCCTTCAGGAAAAAATAACGGAACAGGTTGATCGGAAATTCCGCCATCAGCCGCAGGGCGGAAAAGCGCTTGCTCCTCCCCTTGGCCATGATCTCCGCCGCCTGGGCGCTGCTGTAACGGTTCAGCTTGGCAATCAGATCAGCATGGGAGCGAATCGAACGGTGGATGATGATCGAGCGAAGCTGCCCCACCGCACCGCTTTGCATGATGACGGCATCATGGGTTTCGCTGTCGGCAAAGCGGCCATGGCGGCGGTCATAAAGCCGGATGTAGTTATGCCGGGGGGCGAAGCGGTGCGGCCGGGGCTGGCCGTCCAGCGTCATCACCGTCTGGATGCGATAGCCCTGCTGCGGCGGCGTGCCGGCGGCGAACAGGGCGCGCACCTCCGCCTCCAGCTCCGGCACCGCCTCTTCATCGGCATCAATGTTCAGCAGCCAGTCATGCTGGCACGCCATCTCACCAAACCGCTTCTGCGGGCCGTAACCGGGCCAGTCATGATGGATGACGCGGGCGCCCAGCGACGCTGCCAGGGCCTGGGTGCCGTCGGTGCTGCCGCTATCAATCACCAGCACCTCCCCCACCCAATCACGCACGGCGCGGATCACCGGGCCGATGCGGTCAGCCTCGTTCAGCGCGATGATGAAGGCGGAGACGGGCAGCTTGTCGGCCATGATCTGTCCTGCTGGCAACGATGTCGGAGCAATAGCACGGGACGCTGCCGACTTCACGGGCTGGCGCTGCCCTCCCCGTCATGGTGGCAGACACAGAGCTTGTTGCCGTCCGGGTCGCGCAGATAGGCACCATAATAGTCGGCATGATATTGTGGCCGCAGGCCCGGTGCCCCTTCGCAGCGGGCCCCAAGCCCCAGCGCTGTGGCATGGAACCGGTCCACCGCTGCCCGTGACGGGGCCAGCAGGGCGATCATCTGCCCATTGCCAGGGCTTGCCGCCTCTCCATTCAATGGCACCCCGATCAGGAATAGCGGGCGCGCCTGATCGGGCGGCTGCCATCCCGCCCATGGGCGCGATTCATCCATAAACCGGGGCTTCCAGCCCAGGATCGGCAGCAACTGGGTATAAAAGCTGTAGGACCGGGCGAAATCCCGGACGCCAAGATGGATATGGGACAACATGCCAAAACCCCACAAGCAAAATGCGGGGCCAAGCTATCACGAGAAAGACGGGGGATAGGGACCAAAGGCTTCCCCCCCGGAAGGGGTGAACCATCCGGGGGCAATCTCGCCCTTCTCAAGCCGCCCGCAGCCGGGCCAGGAAATCATCAATGGCCTGACGCAGCGTTTTGGCATCGCTGTCCAGGGCGCCGGCGGTGGCTTCCACCTGGGTGGCGGCCCCACCCGCCTCCCCGGCGGCCTGGGTCACCTCCAGGATGGTGTCTGCCACTTCCTGCGTGCCCTGGGCGGCCTCGGCAGCGGAGCGGGCAATCTCATGCGTTGCCTGGCTCTGCTGGGAGACGGCACCCCGGATCATTTCCGACACATCGCCGATTTCCCGGATGGTGGTGCCGATCCGGGTCATGGCCTGCACGCCCTTTTCGGTCCGGGTCTGGATGGCGCTGATCTGTTCGCGGATATCGTCGGTGGCGCGGGCCGTCTGGGTGGCAAGCGTTTTCACCTCCGACGCCACCACGGCAAAGCCCTTGCCGGCTTCCCCAGCCCGCGCCGCCTCAATGGTGGCGTTCAAGGCCAGCAGGTTGGTCTGGGCGGCGATGGCATTGATCAGTTCCACCACCTGGCCGATGCGGCTGGCCGCCTCCGCCAGTTCCGCCATGGAGCGGCCGGTTTCATCCGCCTCCGCCCGGGCGCGGCCCGCCACCGCGGCCGACTGGCCAACCTGGCGATCCACTTCGGCCACGCTGGCCGCCAGCTCTTCCGCAGCGGCTGCCACGGTCTGCACATTGCCGGTCGCCCGCTCGGCCGCTTTAGCCACATGCTGGGATTTCTCCCCCGTGCCTTCGGCGCTGCGGCGCAGGGAATCGGCCGCCCCCAGCATTTCATGCGAGGCCTGGGCCACGCGGCCGGCCATGGCGCGGACATTGGCTTCGAAATTATCGGCCAGCCGCACCTGCGCCGTCACCAGCATCCAGGTCAGCATCGGGCCAAGATAGCGGCCATGGCTGTCGCGAACGGCGGCGATCCGCACCTCCACCCGTTCATCGCCCATCTGCACCTGCCCGCGCCAGGGCAGGTTTTCCGGCTGGGTGATGATGCGGCCGATCTCCCCCCGCTCCGCCTGGAAAATGTTCAGATGGCGGCCCAGCGGGTCCGTCACCCCGCCCGGAATGGCATGGGACAGGGCCGGCAAGGCAGCCAGCGTGGCGCGGTTCGCATAGATGACGGCGAAGTCCTGGGAAGCATCGGCCAGCAGCACGTTCAGCGGCATATCCTCCACGATCTGCTTCAGGCGGAAAGCCTCCACCACCGCTTCGCGCAGGGCAGCGGCGGCGCGCTGCATCCGGCCAATCTCATCCTGGCGGTTGCTGCTGTCGGCAGGGGCGGCATCGGTATCCCCCTGGGCCAGCCGTTCCAGCAGGTCGGACATGGCCAGCAAGGGGCGGGCGGCCCAGCGGCGCATCAGCCACCAGCACAGCCCGCCCAGAACCAGCGTGACCCCGACTGAAATCAGCAGCAGGCTGGTCTGCAGCGCCCGCACCGGTGCCATGAACCGGTCCTTCTGCACGCCGGTATACAGCACGCCCACCACGGCCCCTTGGGCATCCTTGATCGGATCATAGGCGGTCAGATAGGCAACGCCCAGAATGTCGGCTTCCCCGCGATAGGGTTTTCCCTGGCCGACGACGGCCTCAAAGGCGGCATTGCGGGCCAGATTGGTGCCGACGGCGCGGGCCCCATCAGGCTTCTTGACATTGGTGGTGATGCGGGTCGCTTCGCCCTTGTCCACCACGAAGATGGTGGCCGTGCTGCCGGCGATCTGGCTGATCAGGTCCACCGGCTCAAAGAAATTGTTCAGCGGCTTGTCGCCGGCATAAAGCGTCGCCCCGTCGCGGCGAAAGCTGCTGCCGACACTGTTCAACACCTGCCAGGCCACCCGCATGGCCTGATCCTGCTGCTCTGCACCGGCAGATTGCGCATAGGCATCAACCAGCCGGTTGCTGCTGATGGCCAGGGATGCCGCCAGAAATGCCATGGACAGGATCGTGACCGCAACGATCCTGCCAGACAAACCAAGATGAAATCGATTGGATACAAAAATATCCATAAGGAAACCCCCGCCCACGTGCGCCGGCTGACCTGATAGAGCCGAGATAATGATTGATAGATGTCAATTTTGACCAATCATTAGCTAACAAACTCTTTATTTTCACTGACCAATTAAATGCCAATTTGCATACCAACCCAACCAATCCATCGGGGCTGGCCGCGTTTTACCGGCCATGTGATGAAATGATGGGCAAGTGCCCTTCCCGACGGGTCGAACGGGCCGCCCCGTCTTGGCACAGACACCGCCCGAAGGGAGAGGGGGGCGCCGCTGCCGCGCGGCGGAGCGCGTGGCGCAAAAGCGACGAATTACGCCTTTGCCGTACAGTCATACGCGTGCAATGCTTGATTATCGGCTGATAATAGGCTTGTCTTGCAGGATGTAGGTGCCGGGTGTTTGCGCCCGCTTCGTTCTTGCCAGGGGTTTGCCGTACCGATGTCCGAGGATTTGCTCCGCTATGACCGCATGGTCGAGGCCGCCAAGCGCAGCGTGGTGCGACAGGCCCTGCGTGAGGTGCTGGGCCTGGGTGGCCAGTTGCCGGGCGAACATCATTTCTATGTCACCTTCCGTACCGATGCGCCCGATGTGGATATCCCGGATTATCTGCGGGCCAAATACCCGTCGGAAATGACCATTGTTCTGCAGTACCAGTTCTATGATCTGACGGTGGATGCCGATACGTTCGGCGTGACGTTGAGCTTTGGCGGCGTGCTGCGCCGTCTGGTCGTCCCCTATGTCGCCATCATCACCTTCGCCGACCCCTCGGTGAATTTCGTTTTGCAGTTCCAGCCCGACGATATGGCCACCATGCTGCCCGATGAGGATGAGGAAGGCGGCCTTGACATCATGGTGGTGGAAGAGGAAGAGGCCGAACCCGCCAAGGCCGATGATGATACGCCCCGCCCCACCGGCACCGTGGTGGCGCTGGACGCTTTCCGGAAAAAGTAACCATGGCAGGCGGCCGGAAAGCCCCGCCGCCCAGGGCCCTGCCGCCCTTTGTCAGCCATGTGCTTGATCTGCTCGCCCCGCTGGGGCCGGTGGTGGCGCGGGCCATGTTCGGCGGCTGGGGCCTGTCGCTGGATGGCAAAACCTTCGCCCTGATCGCCGGGGATGAGCTTTATTTCAAGGTGGATGACGGCAACCGCCCCGCCTATCTGGCGCGGGGCCGGTTGCCCTTTGCCCCCTATCCCGATCAGCCCCATCGCACCATGGGATATTATCCCCCACCGCCCGAGGCACTGGAGGAGACGGACAGCCTGCTGCCCTGGGCCCGCGATGCTTTGGCCGTGGCCGGGCGGGCTGCCCTGGCCAAAATCAAACCACGGCGTGGATAAGCCGCAAATTTCCGCACGATCGTGCGCATTTACCTTGACGCCCCGCCCGGCTTGCGGCGTCCTTGGCGGCAATCAAACCTGAACAGGGGGAATTGTCCGATGAGCGATCATATTCTGCTGCGCGACGAAGAGGGCGTGCGTCACATCACCCTGAACCGGCCGGACAAGCGCAACGCGCTGACGGCCGCCATGTATGCCACCATGGCCGATGCCCTGACTGAGGCCGCGAATGGCGGACAGGTGCGCGCGGTGCTGTTCAGCGGGGCCGGCGGCTTTTTCACCGGTGGCAATGATATTGGCGATTTCCTGGCCAACCCGCCGCAGGGGCCGGATGCCCCCGTGTTCCGCTTCCTGATGGCGCTGGCCACCAGCCCGCTGGCCCTGGTGGCCGCCGTGGAGGGTCAGGCGGTGGGCATCGGCACCACCATGCTGTTCCATTGCGATCTGACCTATGCGGCCCCCAATGCCCGGCTGCATGTGCCCTTCGTCGATCTGGGGTTGGTGCCGGAAGCGGCCAGCAGCCTGCTGATGCCGCGCACCATGGGCCATGCCACCGCCGCCCGCATGTTGATGCTGGGCGAACCGCTGGAGGCGGAGGAAGCCAAACAGGCCGGTATCCTGTCCGGCATTGTTCCGGTGGAAGCACTGGCGGCCACCGCCACCGCCAAGGCCCGCGCCCTAGCCGCCAAGCCGGCAGAAGCGCTGCGCCAGACCAAGGCGCTGATGAAGCCCAACCCGCAGGAAGTGCTGGCCGTGATGGCCAAGGAGGCGGAGATTTTCAGCCGCAGCCTGCGCTCCCCCGAAGCCATCGCCGCCTTCCAGGCTTTCATGGGCCGGTCTAAGAAGTAAGGAATGCCGAAAGGGGGGGGGCGCGGACCTGCCCCCCTTTCGCACCGCTGGCGGCAAGGCGCTGTTTCGGTTAGGACTAGCCGCGACTGCGATGCCGCCACGAGGCCCCGTCCATTATGCGCCTTTCCTTTGTCAGCGCCCTTTCTGCCACCGCCATGTTGCTGGGGGCACCCGCTGCCTTCGCCCAATCGGCCCTGATCGGCACGGAAACCACCACAAACACCGCCCCGCTCTGGGAAGCGGGCGTGCTGGCTGCCGGTGGCTATGTCAGCCATTATCCGGCCGCCTCGGAGGGGCAGTTCCGGGCCCTGCCAATCCCCTACCTCATCTATCGCGGTGACACGCTGCGCATTGGCGATGATGGCTTCGTGCGGGCCCGTAAGGAATTTGCCGACGAACGGCTGGAAATCGATATCGGGCTTGATGGTGCCTTTGATGTGGACAGCAAGGATAACAAGGCCCGCGCCGGGATGCCGGATCTGGATCTGCTGATCGAGGCCGGGCCGAAGGCGACATGGCACTTCAATCCCAAAAAAGACCCGGTGCAGGTTGACCTGTCGCTGGAAGTCCGCGCCGTCATCGCCACCCGTTTCGTCGCCTTCGATTATGAAGGTTTCACGGTCAACCCGCAGCTCAGCGTGTTTGACCGTGAATTCATGGGCACGCCGCTGCGCGCCTATGGCTCAGTCGGGCCGATCTTCGGCTATGATGGGGTGAATGAATATTTCTATCAGGTGGACCGGGCCTATGCCACGCCGGACCGCCCGGCCTATCGCGCCAAGAGCGGCTATATTGGCACCAAGACGACGCTGGGCGTCGCCTATCCGGTCACCGAAAACCTGCTGCTCTTCACCGCCGCCCAGGTGGGCTATTATGGCGGGGCCGCCAACACGGACAGCCCGCTGCACCGGGATGATCTGAACGTCAATGTCGGTGCCGGTATCCGCTGGTCCTTCTGGCATTCCGACGCGCGGGTGCCGATCGTCCGCTAAGTAAGGATGCACCGGGGATGGGCACATAGTGCCCGTCCCCGGTTGAGAGCGTGCCGCCTTAAGCCGGCACGGCCAGATGGCCGAATTCCTGCACCACCGCCTCATAGATTGCCCGCTTGAACGGGACGATCATGGTGGGCAAGTCCACCACCGACACCCATTGCCAGTCATCGAATTCCGGGTGTTCCGTGTCCAGATTGATATCGGCATCCGCGCCGGTGAACCGGCAAGCCACCCATTTCTGTGTCTGGCCGCGATATTTGCCGCCCCAGACCTTGCCCAGCAGGTTGGGCGGCAGATCATAGCTAAGCCATTGGCCGCTTTCCGCCAGGACGGTGGCCTTACCCGTACCGATCTCTTCCTCCAACTCCCGCAGGGCGGCAACCCGGGGGCTCTCCCCGGCATCAATGCCGCCTTGCGGCATCTGCCAAGCGTCGGGCGTATCCACCCGGCGAGCGACAAAAATATGCCCGTCCTTGTTGATGAGCATGATTCCCACGCATGGTCGATAGGGCAGCTTGGAAGGGTCGGTTTTTGGCATGATGGTCGCGTCCATTTCGGAAACTTAAAATATATTAACGCAATGGGCAGCCGCCGTCACCTACCCTTGAAAATCCACCAAGGCAGCAGAGCACAATACATTGAATCATAAAATATTTTTCTGAACCACCTTACGTACAGGCGTCATCATTCTATGGTTCGTTCACAAGAGCAGTTTTATCATACTAGATGGCTAAATTGACCATCGCCTCATCACTCAAGTTTTATTTTGACGAAAAACGCGGCAGGTCACGCACGTCATCCAAAGGCCAGGGCATCACGGCCGGGCAGGGTGGGAAAACCCTGCGGCGACTCGGAGACCCCCTGCTTCCCCCTGCTGCGCCGCACTGCCGCAACGCAGCAGTAACGAACGATCCCGGCCTACCCCTTTCCTGCACGATCCCACGCTGAACAGCCCCCAGTTTGGACCGAAAATAAGTCAGTAGAATTGACCTATTTTTTAGCGTTACGGTTGGAACGAACAGGTTCAGGCTATCGATGCGTCATAGGGCATCGATACAATAAGGGGACGCTTCATGAGCAACGCCGCCCGTAAACTCGCCACCGTTTCGCTGGATGACAAATATGCCCTGGAGCAGGGCACAGCCTTCATGAATGGCACCCAGGCGCTGGTGCGGCTGCCCATGCTGCAGCGGCAGCGCGATCTGGCAGCGGGGTTGAATACGGGCGGCTTCATCTCCGGTTATCGCGGCTCGCCGCTGGGGGCCTATGATCAGGCGCTGTGGCAGGCCCGCAAGTTTCTGGCCAAGGGCAATATTCATTTCCAGCCCGGCGTGAATGAGGAGCTGGGGGCCACCGCCGTCTGGGGCAGCCAGCAGGTGAACCTGTGGAAAGGCTCCACCGTCGATGGCGTGTTTGGCATCTGGTACGGCAAGGGGCCGGGGGTGGACCGCTCCATCGATGCCATCAAGCACGCCAATTTCGCCGGCACCAGCCGTTATGGCGGCGTGCTGGCCTTTGCCGGCGATGATCATAGCTGCAAATCCTCCACCCTGCCGCACCAGTCCGACCAGGCCTTCATCCATGCCTTCATGCCGGTGATAAACCCGGCGGGCGTGCAGGAATTCCTGGATATGGGGCTGGTCGGCTTCGCCATGTCCCGCTATGCCGGCACCTGGGTCGGCTTCACCACCATCGCCGACACCATCGACACCACCGCCATCGTTTCGCTTGATCCGCAGCGGGTCAGCATCGTGGAGCCGACGGATTTCGCCCTGCCGCCCGGCGGGCTGAACATCCGGCTGCACGATACCCCGCTGATCCAGGAAGCGCGGATGATCGACTGGAAGCTGAATGCCGCCAAGGCATTCGCCCGCGCCAACCGGTTGGACAAGGTCGTCTTCGGCCACCCCGCCCCCCGCCTGGGCCTTGTCACCATCGGCAAATCCTATCTGGATGTGCGCCAGGCCCTGGATGAGCTGGAGATCGGGGAGGAACTGGCGCGCGAGCTGGGGCTGGGCATCTATAAGGTCGCCATGGCCTGGCCGCTGGAGCCCGAGGGTATGCGCGCCTTTGCCCAGGCGACCCAGGAATTGCTGGTGGTGGAGGAAAAGCGTTCCCTGCTGGAAAGCCAGATCAAGGAACAGCTTTTCCATTGGGACCGCCGCCCCCGTGTGCTGGGCAAGACCGACCATGAGGGCAAGCCGCTTTTCACCGAAAAGGCCGAACTGAACCCGATCGATATTGCCCGCGTGCTGGGGGCCCGGTTGCTGTCCTTCGGCCCGAATGATTATGTCAGCGAGCGGCTGGCAAGGATTGAGGCGCGGATGGCGCGTGCCGCATCCTCCTCCACCGTCGTCCGCACGCCGTTCTTCTGCTCCGGCTGCCCGCACAATACCTCCACCAAACTGCCCGTGGGCAGCCGGGGGCTGGCCGGCATCGGCTGCCATTACATGGTCACCTGGATGGGCCGGAACACCGATGTGTTCAGCCAGATGGGCGGGGAGGGCGTGCACTGGATCGGCCAGAACAACTTCACCGAGGAAAACCATGTCTTCGCCAATCTGGGCGACGGCACCTATTTCCATTCCGGTATCCTGGCCGTGCGCGCCGCCGTTTCGGCGAAGGTGAACATCACCTACAAGATCCTCTATAATGACGCGGTGGCCATGACCGGCGGGCAGCCGGTGGATGGCAACCTCTCCGTCTTCGACATTGCCCAGCAACTGGATGCGGAGGGGGTGCAGCGCATCGTCGTCGTCTCCGATGATCCGGAGAAATATGGTTTGGGGGGTGGCCTGCCGCACGGCACCAAAATCTTCCACCGCGACGAGTTGGATGGGGTGCAGCGCGATCTGCGGGAGGAAAAGGGCGTCACCATCCTGATCTATGAACAGACCTGTGCCGCCGAAAAGCGCCGCCGCCGCAAGCGCGGCAAGTTCCCCGATCCGGCCAAGCGGGTGGTGGTGAATGAGCTGGTCTGTGAAGGCTGCGGCGATTGTTCGACCAAATCTTCCTGCCTCTCCGTCGTGCCGGTGGAAACCGAATTTGGCCGCAAGCGCCAGATCGACCAATCCAGCTGCAACAAGGATTTTTCCTGTCTGAAGGGCTTCTGCCCCAGCTTTGTGACGGTGGAAGGTGGGTCGTTGAAAAAGCCCAAGCCGGCAGCCAAGAAGGAAGGCGATGATTGGGGCCCCCTGCCCCAGCCGGAAATCCCCACCCTGGACCGGCCCTGGAACATCCTGGTCACCGGCATTGGCGGTACAGGTGTTGTCACCATAGGCGCCATCCTGGGCATGGCCACGCATCTGGAAGGGCGCGGCTTCACCGCCATGGATATGGCCGGGCTAGCGCAGAAGGGCGGTTCCGTCACCTCCCACCTGCGTATTGCCGAACGGCCAGACCTGATCCATGCCAACCGCATCGTTGCCGGCGGGGCCGATCTGGTGCTGGCCTGCGATATCGTGGTGGCGGCCAATGCCGATGCCATCTCCAAAATGGCAACGGGCCGCACCAAGGCAGTGGTGAATACGGCCGAAAATGTCACCGCCGCCTTCATCACCAACCCCGATGCCACCGTGCCGTCCGGCAGCCTGACCCGCACCATCGCCAATGCCGTGGGCGGGGCGGATGCGGTTCACGCCCTGGATGCCGCCAAGATCGCCACCGCCCTGTGCGGTGACAGCATCGCCACCAATCTTTTCATGCTGGGTTACGCATGGCAGAAGGGACTGATCCCCACCAGCGCCGAGGCCATTGAAAAGGCCATTGAGATGAATGGTGCTGCGGTGAAGATGAATATGGAGGCGTTCCGCTGGGGCCGCCGCGCCGCCGTCGACCCCGCCCGCGTCATCGATGCCGCCACGCCCAAGGCCGATACGACGGGGGCCTTTGCCCATCGCAAGCTGTCGGAAACGCTGGAAGAGATGGTGGAACGCCGCGTCACCTTCCTGACCGACTATCAAGATGCTGCCTATGCCGGGCGTTATAAGGCGCTGGTGGACCGGGTGCGGTCGGTGGAGGCCCAGCGCACCCCTGGCCGCGACCAGCTTTCCCGCAGCGTGGCCCGCTATCTGTTCAAGCTGATGGCCTATAAGGATGAGTATGAGGTGGCGCGGCTTTACACCGATGGGCGCTTCCTGGCGCAGGTGAAAAGCCAGTTCGAGGGCGATTATAAGCTGAAATTCCATCTGGCCCCGCCGGCCACCGCCCCGGTGGATCCGGCGACCGGCCAGCTGAAAAAGCAGGAATTCGGCCCCGCTATGCTGTTGGGCTTCCGCCTGCTGGCCAAGCTGAAGGGCCTGCGCGGCACACGCTGGGACATTTTCGGCCGCCACCCGGAACGCAAGCTGGAGCGCCAGTTGATCAGCGATTACATCGCCGTGGTGGAAGAATTGCTGGCCGGCCTGTCACCGGCCAACCATGGGCTGGCGGTGGAGATCGCCGCCGTGCCGGAACACATCCGCGGCTATGGCCATGTGAAGATGGACCATCTGAAAAAGGCGAAGGAGAGCGAGGCCGCGCTGCTCTCCCGCTGGCGTCACCCGCCGCCGACCATCAGTGCGGCGGCGGAATGAACCCTCTACCCCGGTCACCGGCTTTATCGACAGCCGGTGACCGGGGCAGACACTATCAAACTGGCTTCTTGTTCCAGAAATCCCGCCGCTTCCAGGCGTCGAACGGATAGGCCAGCTGGCCCAGGAAGCTGGCCGGCACGGGGTCTTTGCAGCCGACATTGCTGGGCGGCTTGCGGTCGGCTGGCAACAGCCTTGTACCAAACACAATGTCCCACAGGATCAGATTTTCCCCGTAATTGCAGTTCCCCTCAATCGGGTCACGGTTATGGTGCCAGCGATGCAGTTCGGGCGTGGAGAAAATCCAGTTCAGCGGGCCGCACACCATCTGCACATTGCAATGGGTCAGGAAGCCGATATAGGCGGTGATCGCCAGCACCCAGAGGATAACATCGCGCGGCGCACCCGCCAGATAGGCCACCACCAGGGCAAAGCCGGTCTTCCACAGCGAATCCAGAAAATGGAAGCGCCCGGTATTGACGATCCACAGCTTGGTGACGCTGTGATGGATGGCATGCCAATGCCAGATGGCGCGGAATTCATGCGCCGTGCGGTGCGCCCAATAAAGCCCAAACTCCCCGGCCACCAGGGCCAGCGCAATCTGTGCCGCCAGCGGCCAGCTTTCCGGCCACCAGCCGCCCACCGTGGGCGGGGCATGGGCAACGCCAGCCATGGCCAGGCTGGCGGCAATCACCTGCCCCAGCCCCTTGTTCAGCACCGTATGAGCAATATCGTTGAACAACTGGCCGTCGCTGGACGCCCAGGCCGGCTCATAAGGCATCAAACGTTCCAGCAACAGCAGTGCCGCCGCCAACCCGAAATATGTCAGATTAAAGGCAAGTACCGCCTGACCAGACTGCCACCCCAGCCAATAACCAGCGATGCACAGCGCCAGCAACCCAGGCCAGAGCAAACGGGAAAGCAACGCACGCATTGATCATCCTTCAATCTGCACACCGGAACTTACTACCAAAAAACACAATTCCACACATTTTTTACAACCGGTTTTGGTGTGTTATTATAGCATATTGCCGTAGCGCATGTGTGTGTGCGGTTCCACAGGGGGTGCCATGAAAATCGGGTTGGCGTTGGGCAGCGGGGCGGCGCGCGGTTGGGCCCATGTGGGCGTATTGCGCGCCTTGGACGAGATCGGCATCAAGCCTGCCATGATCTGCGGCACCTCCGTCGGGGCGCTGGTCGGGGCCGCCCACCTGACCAACCAGCTGGACGCGTTGCAGCGCTATGCCCAGGGATTCGGGATGCTGGGCGTGTTCAAGCTGCTGGATATCACCCTGTCACGCGGCGGGCTGGTCAGTGTGGAAAAGGCCTATGAGGCGTTCCGCAACCCCCATACCGATATCCCCATCGAACAATTGCCCATCCCCTTTGCCGCCGTCGCCACCGATCTGGCGACGGGCAAGGAGGTCTGGTTGCGGGAAGGCCATCTGCTGGATGTGGTGCGGGCATCGGCCGCCATTCCAGGCTTGTTCCCGGCCGTGCCTTTCCAGGGCATGTGGCTGGCCGACGGGGCGCTGGTGAACCCGGTGCCGGTGTCGCTGACCCGGGCACTGGGGGCGGAGATCGTCATCGCCGTCAACCTGAATGGCGACCTGTCGCAATTGCCGCGCCTGTCCAAGGCGCAGCTGGGGCCGGTCAATGTCTCCCTGCCCGACCACCTGCTGGAAAGCGAGGAGGGAACGGCCGAGCACCCCCCGGCGCCGCGCGGCAGCGGCGGGGCATCGGGCAGCAGCGGCGCGCCGAAGCCGCTGGCGCAGCTGGCGGCCAAGCTGAACGCCATGGGCGAACGGACCCGCAGCATGGCCGCCCAGTTCATGGCCCCCAAACAGCCCACCCCCAATGTGCTGGAGGTGATGGCCAGTTCCATCGACATCATGCAGGACCGCATCACCCGGTCCCGTCTGGCCGGCGAACCGCCCGACGTGCTGCTGACCCCACGCATCGGTCATATCGGCATTCTGGAATTCGAAAAGGCCGATGAGCTGATCGAGCTGGGCTACACCGCCACCATGGCCATGCGCCCGGCCATTGAACTGGCGCTGGAACGGTAACATCCGGGCAGACGGCTGAGAGGGGGAGGAGAGAGCGACAGGGAAAGGGGCCCTTGCGCCCCTATGCTTGCCGCTTTCTTCTGCCATTCTGCCATTGACCATGATCGCATTGTCGTTTCCCATGCTGCCGCGCAAAGGGGGGACGGTAGATGAGTATTGGTGGCAATGCGGCAAGCCTGGGAAGGGCCGGGATGGAGGCGTTCCGGCGGGGGGATTGGCCGGCGGCGCAAGCCGCCTTTCAGGGTGCCATCGCCGCCGGGCTGGATGATGCCGGCATCTGGCTGGCCCTGGCCCATGCCCAGCGCGGCACCCAGGATCTGGACGGGCTGGCGGTCAGCCTGGAAAAGGTGCTGGCACGTGATCCGCGCAATTGCCGCGCCCTGCTGTTGAAAGGCGACCTGTTCGCCGCGCGCGGCAATGACCGGTCCGCCGTCGCCTTCTATCGGGAGGCATTGAAGCTGGCGCCCCCCGCCGCCCAGACACCGGCCGATCTGGCAGCGGAGCTGTGGCGGGCACAGGACCGCTGCCAGGATTATGCGCAGAAATTTGAGAGCTTCCTGCAGGAACGGCTGGGTGCCGCGGGCTTCGATCCAGCCCGATCCAGCGGCCGCTTCGCCCGGTCGCTGGATATTCTGTTCGGCCGGCGCACCGTCTATATGCAGCAGCCGCAGGCCTATCTGTTCCCGGAGTTACCCCATATTCAGTTCTATGAGCGGGAACAGTTCCCCTGGATGGAAGAGCTGGAAGCCGCCACCGACGCCATCCGGGCAGAGCTGCTGGCGATCATGCAGGGACCGGAGCCGTTCCAGCCCTATCTGCAAAGCGGCAGCGGCGACCAGCCGGAAATCGACCAGTCGGGCCTGCGCGACAGCCAGGATTGGAGCGCCTTCTATCTCTGGAAACATGGGGAGCCACAGGCCGATAACATCGCCCGCTGCCCCGCCACAGCCGCAGCGCTGGCGGGCCTTCCTTTGCCCCGCATCCGGGGTCGCTCCCCCTCCATCCTGTTTTCCCGGCTGAAACCGGGGGCACGCATCCCGCCGCATACCGGTTTCGTCAATACAAGGCTGATCTGCCATCTGCCCCTGATCGTCCCGCCCGGCTGCGGCTTCCGGGTTGGCAATGAGACGCGGGAATGGCGGGAGGGGCAAGCCTGGCTGTTCGATGACACGATCGAGCATGAGGCCTGGAACAACAGTGATCAGACGCGCGTCATCCTGCTGTTCGATGTCTGGCGCCCGGAACTGACTGCGCAGGAACGCGATCAGGTGGCGACCATGTTGGCCGCCATTGATGATTACGGTGCCGGAACGGGTGATTGGGGCAACTGAAGATCATTGCCTTGACGGAATGATCTTCAGTTTTGGGCCGGGTCCAGCCGGATCCAGGTCAGTTCATGCTTGTTCTGGCACAGATGCACCAGCTGGCTGCCGGGGATGGCGGCGAAGGCGCGGGCGGTTTCGTGGTCTGTCTCTCCCTGGAACTTCAGGGTGCAGATGTAATTCTTCACCAGCCCCGATTCCAGCCAGCCCTGCACCATGCGCAGCAGCTTGGACGGGTAGCAGATCACGTCACAGCACAGCCAATCCACCGGCCCGATATCGGCCGGCTTCAGGCCAAAGGCGCTTTCCCGCCGCTCCGTCACGCCGGGCAGGCGGGCAATGCGCGGGTCCAGCGGCGCCTTGTCGATGGCGATCACGCTGGCCCCACAGGTCTGCATCACCCAGGTCCAGCCGCCGGGACAGGCACCCAGATCCAGGCAGATTTCCCCCGGCTTGGGCGTATGGCCGATGCGGGTGAAGGCCTCCCACAGTTTCAGATAGGCGCGGTTGGGCGGTGTCGCCTTATCCTCAATGAACTCGATCTCCCCATTGCGGAAGGGGCTGGAGCAATGGGCGGCGGCCAGGATCGTGTTCTCGTTCAGCAACGTCCAGGACCCCAGCGGGGCCGTGGGCGGGGCCGTGAAGAAATTCAGCGGCTTGGCCGAGACATGGGGGAGATTGTCCTGGATCAGCTGGGCCCGGCGGTGATGCTGAAAACCATAGAGCGCCCAGTTGCGCTGGATGGCGCGCAGGGCCTTGGCCCCCTGTTTGATGGAGCTGATGGTGATCAGCACCGGATCGTACCAGATATTCTGCGCCCAGGCGGCGGGGCGCGGCGGTCCCTCGGCCAGCACCAGCCGCCCATGCACCGACTGTACCTCCCCCAGCTCCGCCAGCAGCGGTTCCAGGAATTCTTCGACCGCCAGATAGGCGGTGGCCCCGAGCGGCGTTGCCGTCGGGGCCGTCACATCATCAATGCTCATAATCAAGATATCGCGCGGAAAGGCGCCCTTATGCCTCAGGGCAGGATATCGGCAGAGGCGATCACCGCCTGGGTGCGGTTGCGCACCCCCAGCGACCGCATCACCGCCGTGACATGGATCTTCACCGTGCCTTCGGACAGGCCCAGTTCATAAGCGATCTGCTTGTTGGACTTGCCTTCGCGCAGGCAGCGCAACACATCGCGCTGGCGCTGGGTAAGCGCCGGCGACCCGGACGCGTTGCCGACAGCACCACCACCGGACGCGGAAGCCACCTGAGCCGAGCCCCCCACCCCGGCCCCATCGCCCAGCAGGGCCGCCGGCGGCACATAGATGCCACCGGAGAAGACGAGGTTCAGCGCACTCAGCATGATCTTCACGCTGGAGCTTTTGGGGATATAGCCGGAAGCACCGGCATCCAGCGCCGCGCGCACATCGGCTTGCGATTCGGAGGCAGAGACAATCACCACCGGCGTGCCGGCCTGATTCTCGCACACTTCCTGTACGCCGGAAAAACCAGGAAAGCCCGGCATCTGCAGATCCATCAGGATCAGGTCGAATTCCTGATCGCCCTTCGCCAGTTCCAGCACCGCGTCAAAGGTGCCCGCCTCCACGAAGGTGGCCTTCTCATCCAGCTGCTGCAGCAGGCGGCAGAGGCCCTCACGAAACAGAAGATGATCGTCGCCAATCAGGATATTCATCGTCAATCCCAATACCGGGGTCATGGGCTTTCTCCTGTTGTCACCCGATGGTACCGCCACGGTATGCAGAGCCGGCGGCACGCCAAATCAACAGGATCATTCCCTTAATAAATCAAAATACCACGGCTGTCTGTCACAACTGTGGGCGTTTGACACGAAGTCAGCAGAAATCCCATTCATTTCATGATTAGCATGTTCAACCCCGATGGCAAATGGCCTTGGCCGCCCCATCCGTCCAGCTGCAACCAAATTCCACACCGATCTGACAAAGATCAATGGGCGGAACAGACGGACGGCTGTAACGTTGAACAAGGCGGCCGGTTCCGTCCCCCCTGTTTCGACACGCCATTTCTGCGGGCATGTTGCGGGCGTCGGCGGCGCGTGGCACAACAGGGCGAGGCGGATTGATCCGCCCGCCCGTAATCTTCATTGGCTTTTTCAGCAGGGACCGAGATGCCCCAAAAAGTGCGCAAGGCTGTATTTCCTGTTGCGGGTCTGGGTACCCGCTTCCTTCCGGCCACCAAGGCCATCCCGAAGGAAATGCTGCCACTCGCCGACCGCCCGCTGATCCAGCACGCGGTTGATGAGGCGAAGGCTGCGGGAATTGAACAGTTCTGCTTCGTCACCAGCCGGGGGAAAAGCCCGCTGGAAGATCATTTCGACCTGAATTACGAGCTGAACGAGACCCTGCGCCGCCGCGGCAAGGATGATCTGCTGAAGATCGTGGAAGCTATCCAGATCCAGTCCGGCTTCCTCTCCTATGTCCGTCAGGCCGAACCGCTGGGCCTGGGCCATGCCGTCTGGTGTGCGCGCGAATTTGTCGGCAATGAGCCATTCGCCGTGCTGCTGCCCGACGAGCAGGTGCTGGGCGACCGCCCCTGCCTGGCGCAGATGATGGATGCCTATGACAAGGTGGGCGGCAACATGCTGTCCGTGTTTGAGGTGCCGCAGGAGCAGACCAACAAATACGGTATCCTGGATATCGCCGGGGAAGATGGCCAGCTGGTCGCCGTCAAGGGTCTGGTGGAAAAGCCGGAGCCGGCCAAGGCCCCCTCCAACCTGTCCATCCAGGGCCGCTATATCCTGCAGCCGGAAGTGTTCCAGCACCTGTCGGTGTTCGAGAAGGGGGCCGGCGGCGAAATTCAGCTGACCGACGCCATGGCCAAGCTGATCGGCAATCAGCCCTTCCACGGCTTCAAGTTCGAAGGCCGCCGCTTCGATTGCGGTGACAAGCTGGGCTTCGTGCTGGCCAACGTCGCCTATGCGCTGGAACGGCCGGACATGGCCGACAAGGTGCGCACGGCCCTGAAGGACATGCTCTAACCAGCATGAAGGGCGGCCGATCCGGCGGGGGAAGCCGGCGGCCGCCCCCTTTTGTTTTTGATATCCGGTATGGATTTAACCCGGCTGGACGGGGGATTAAATGCGGATCGCAGTGATTGGAACCGGCTATGTCGGGCTGGTATCCGGGGCTTGCTTCTCTGAATTCGGTGTGGAGACGATCTGCGTCGACAAGGATGAGGGCAAGATCGAACGGCTGCGCCGGGGGGAAATCCCCATCTATGAACCAGGGTTGGAAGCGCTGGTGGAAAAGAACGCCAAGGCGGGCCGGCTGTCCTTCACCACCGATCTGCCCAGTGCCGTTGCCGGGGCGGATGCCGTGTTCATCGCCGTCGGCACGCCCTCACGCCGCGGCGATGGCCATGCCGATCTCTCCTATGTCTATGCGGCAGCGGCGGAAATCGCGCAGTCGCTGGACCCCGATGATTACACGGTGATCGTCACCAAGAGCACCGTGCCCGTCGGCACGGGCCGGGAAGTGGCGCGCATCATCCGCAAGACCCGGCCGGAAGCCGATTTCGATGTGGCATCGAACCCGGAATTCCTGCGCGAAGGCTCCGCGATTGAGGATTTCATGCGGCCCGACCGCGTGGTCATCGGCACCGACAGCGACCGGGCCCGGCAGGTGATGCGGGCGCTGTACCGCCCGCTGTTCCTGATTGAAACACCGATGGTCTTCACCAGCCTGGAGACGTCGGAACTGATCAAATATGCCGCCAACACTTTCCTGGCTGCCAAGATCACCTTCATCAACGAAATCGCCGATCTGTGCGAGAAGGTGGGGGCGGACGTGCATGATGTGGCCAAGGGCATCGGCCTGGATAACCGCATCGGCAAGAAGTTCCTGCATCCCGGCCCCGGCTATGGCGGGTCGTGCTTCCCCAAGGATACGCTGGCGCTGGTAACCACGGCGCAGGATTATGGCAGCCCGCTGCGCATCATCGAAACCGTGGTGGACATCAACGACAAGCGTAAGAAGGCGATGGCAGAGCGCATCATCGCCGCCTGCGGCGGGTCAGTGGCGGGCAAGCGCGTCGGTATCCTGGGCGTGACCTTCAAGCCCAACACGGACGATATGCGCGATGCCCCGGCGCTGGATATCATCCCCGCCCTGCAGGCGGCCGGTGCCACGGTATCCGCCTTTGATCCCGCCGGCCGGCACGAGGCGGAAAAGCTGCTGCCCGGCGTGATCTGGGCAGAGGATGCCTATGGCGCGCTGGAACAGGCGGATTGCGCCGTTGTTCTGACGGAATGGAATGAATTCCGCATGATCAATCTGGGCCGGGTCGCCAAGCAGATGACCCAGCCTGTGCTGGTGGACCTGCGCAACATCTTCAACCCGGAAGATGCGGAAATGCTCGGTTTCGCTTATTCTTGTGTCGGGCGCCCGGGACGGCTGAAAAGACCGCACCGCGACCATTGACATCAAGGCGCCGGTTAATGCTGCCACAAAGCGGTCAACCTGTGCCCCTATCCATATCAATCGAACAACCACCAGATCCTAGGTGACGTAACCATGACCCTGGCGCATCAGTTCCACCCCACGGTGCTGCGCGAATATGATATCCGCGGCATCATCGGCAAGACGGTGAATGCCGACGACGCCCGCGCCATCGGGCGCGGTTTCGGCACCCAGGTTGTCCGCCAGGGCGGCACCAAGGTGGCCATCGGTTATGATGGCCGCCATTCCTCCCCGGAACTGGAGCAGGCCGTGGTGGAAGGGCTGAAATCCACCGGCCTGCATGTCGTGCGCATCGGCCTGGGCCCCACACCCATGCTGTATTTCACCGTGCGCCACCTGAAGCTGGATGCCGGTCTGATGATCACCGGCTCGCACAATCCGCCGGATTATAACGGCTTCAAGATGATGATGGGCAAGGCCCCCGTCTATGGCGCCCAGATCCAGGAAATCGGCACCATCGCCGCCGCCGGTGACTTCGCCACCGGCGAGGGCTCGGAAGAAACCATCGATATCCAGGACGCCTATGTTGAGCGTCTGCTGCAGGATTATGATGGTGTGCGCGACCTGAACGTCGTCTGGGACAATGGCAATGGGGCGGCGGGCGAGATTCTGCGCCGTCTGGTCGCCAAGCTGCCGGGCAAGCACACGCTGCTGTTCGATGAGATTGACGGCGATTTCCCCAACCACCATCCCGATCCGACCATCCCGGAAAACCTTGAGGATATTATCCACAAGGTGAAGGAACTGGGTGCCGATCTGGGCATCGCCTTTGACGGCGACGCCGACCGTATCGGGGCGGTGGATGAAAAGGGCCGCATCGTCTGGGGCGACCAGCTGGTCGCCATCTATGCCAAGGATGTGCTGCGCAGCCATCCCGGTGCCACCATCATTGCCGATGTGAAGGCCAGCCAGACCCTGTTCGACCAGATCGCCAAGTGCGGCGGCACGCCGCTGATGTGGAAGACGGGTCATTCGCTGCTGAAGGCCAAGATGGCCGAAACCAACAGCCCGCTGGCCGGCGAAATGTCGGGCCACATCTTCTTTGCCGATAAATATTACGGCTATGATGATGCGCCCTATTGCGGCGTGCGCCTGATCGGCCAGGTCAGCCGGGAGGGCACCCTGTCCGCCCTGCGCGACGAGTTGCCCGAGGTGCTGAACACGCCGGAAGTCCGCTTCCAGGTGTCGGAAGAGCGCAAGTTCGCCTCCGTCGAAGAGATCAAGAACCGCGTCAAGGCGGCCGCTGCCGCCAGCGGCGACGAGGTCAATGATATCGACGGCGTGCGCGTGAAGACCAAGGATGGCTGGTGGCTGCTGCGCGCCTCAAACACCCAGGACGTGCTGGTTGCCCGCGCCGAAGCCTATAGCGCCGAAGGGCTGACGCGCCTGACCAGCGCCATCAAGGCCGAACTGGCCGCCAGCGGCATAGCCGCCCCGGCCGGGTTCTGATGATATGCTTCCCCGCACGGCTGCCTAGGCCGCCGTGCGGGGATCATTCTTAAGGACGGTCAGGCCCCGCCTTCCAACCGGCGGCGCCATGCCTGCAAGGCCTGCACCTGCCGGCGTGCCCGGATCAGCAGCAGTACGCCCCCGGCGAGCATCACCACCCCAAGCCCGGCCGCCGGCCCCGCCCCCGGCATATCGGCCCCCAGCCAGAGGGTGACGGCACCGGCCGTATAAAGCCCGGCAAAACCGCAGCCCATGGAACTGGCCACCACCCGATGCCGGCCGAAAAGCGGGCGGCGCTGCGCCAGCACCCAAACCGCATAGGCAACCCAGGCCAGCGCCATGGCCAGCATCACCGAAAAAGATATGGTGGTCCGCAGCGGCAGGCCCGGTTCCGTGGCCAGCAGGCTGCCCAGCGTCGCCGCCATGGCCAATGCTGCGGCCAGCAAGGCCACATGTCCCCAGCGCCCCGGCCCGCTGAGCATGGCGCGGCCCTGGGCGATCAGGCGTTCTTCGATCTGTGCGCTGTCTGCCCTTGTCATGCTTCCTGCTCCTTCATGATGGCGCGCAATTGCGCGCGGCCCCGCGACAGGCGTGATTTCACCGTGCCGGCAGGCACGCCGGTGATGCGGGCAACCTCGTTGATGGAAATATCTTCCAGATAGAAAAGGGTCAGCGTCTGGCGTTCCACTGGACCCAGCCGGTCCAGCGCGTGGTCGAGTGCGACCAGCAGCATTTCCCGGTCGGCGGTATCCGCACCCGACTCATCAGCGGCGACCTGATCCGCCGCCTCCGCCGGCATTGGCGGTGGTTGGCGGTATTTTACCCGAAACCGGTCCATCGCCGTGCGGTGGGCGATGCCGAACAGCCAGGATCGGAATCGATCCGGCTGCCGCAGGCCGGGCAGGCCGCGCAAGACCCGTAGCCAGACATCCTGGCTCAAATCCGCCAGCGCATCGCCATCACTAGTCCAACTTGTCAGATAGCGTTGGAGGGGTTTGGCCCAGCGGCGGGCCAGCCCGTCAAAGGCCGCCGCCTCCCCCAACTGGCACCGCAGCACCAGCAGCAGATCGGCCCTGTCATCCTGTTCATCCTGTGCCATCGCCCTTCCCCTTCTCTGACTTGGTAGTCGCGGCGCTGGGCAAAAGGTTCACGGGGTGCGCAATCAGGGGGCGGATAATCCCCGCAGCCGAGCAGGTGCCGGGTCCAGCCGCATCAGCCGGTCGGGTTCCGACGCGAACCAAACCTGACTGCCCCAGCCAAGCGAGGGCAGCGCCTTTTTCACTTCTGTCCGGGAGCGGTCCAGAAAGGCGGTGACACAGGCGACATGGGCGGGCCCGAATCCGCCTTCGCGCGCGATTTCCAGAAAGGCCTGGGCGCGCTGTTCCGTCACCGGCCCGTCAGTGGCCACCACCTCCACGAAGACCAGCATCAGATCATCAGCGCTATGGCCGCGATCCAGCAGGATGATGTCGGGCAAGGTGCGGTCGGGCGTGATGCGCAGGCCCAACCGTTTGATCCAGCCCTCATCCCGCGCGGCCACCTTGGCGGCACTCTCGCTCAACCACAGCACCACCGGGTCAGCCAGGAAGCGGGGGGCGAATTCCTCCACCACCGCCTTGGCGATCAGCGAACTGGGACCGGGGGCCAGCAATCGCGTCTCCCGGTTGGGAAAGCGCACCAGCACATCCTCGGCATCGCTTTCGGTGCTGACGCGCAGGGAATTGATGCGCGCCCGTGCGGCGGCGTTCAGCGTGGCTGTCGCCCAGGCTGCCGCCGCCGCATCCAATGTTTCACCCGCCAGAGTGGGATCAAACAAGGCGGCAAAGCGCGCCGCCAAGGCATAGCGCGGCTTGGAAGAGGTGGTGGGCACGCCCGGCCGTTCAATGATGGCGCCATTGGGGATCAGCCCCTGGCGAATCACCTCATCCCGCACCTGTTCGCGGCTGTTATCCTGATACCAGCGATTGCCCATAGCGGTGGCCGCCTTGGCATAGGTGGCGCGGGCCTCCTCATCGGCGGCGAACAGCATCCTGGTTTCGCCCATGCGCACCACATGCACCGGGTTGCCCCAGATATCCGCCCCCTCCACCGCACCAATATAAAGGAAGGCCCCCACCGTGGCGGCGGCGGCATCGCGCACGCATTTATCCCGTTCGGGCGTACCCTCAGGAAAGATCAGTTTCAGGCGGCGGGCGATTTCTGCCCGGTCCAGCAGCGGCGGCAGACCCATGGTCACAGGCCATACAGCGCATCACAGGCGGCATCCAATGCGTCCCGCGTCGCCCCCTGCGCCACCAGCCGGGCCAGCGGCGCCAGGGCCTTGGGATCGGGCAGCGGCATGGCCTGCAACTCAAACGCCGACACCGCAACGGAACCGGACAGGCAGCGGAAGGCCCGGTCGGCCGCCCGGCTGTTCAGAAAGGCGGCCAGCACGGCGGGCGATACGGGCGGGCGGGCCACGCGCGGCACCAGCATATTGACGTGGTTTTCCACCGTCACCCCGCCATGCGGGGTGATGAAGCTGGCCGGCATTTCGGCGGCGATCAGCCGGCGGGCCTGTTCCTTGGCCGTGGTCCGCTGCAACAGTACGCAGGGTTGGCGGATCACCAGCCAATCATCGCCGGGACCGGGGATGAACCAGGGCTTGTGATTGGCCTTCTGGCAACGATAGGCAAAGCGCCCATCGGGCGTGATGCTTTCCGCCCAGACCAGAGGGATGGCACCCCGGCCCTTCGCATCGCCGATCTGCGGCTTGTGCCGGTTCCAGACCAGCGGGCCGGTGGAAACGCCATAGCCCCAATCAGCCAGCCGATGGCCCATGGCACGCAGGCTGGCCGCCAAGTCCGCCTCCCCCGCGTGCCGGGGCAGAATCCAGGGGGCCGTCACATCCGCCGGCAGGGTGAAATGGCCGGCGGGGCAAAGGCCGATGCCGCCGCCCTGGGCGATCTGGATCATCCGCACCTCTGCCCGGCGCGGGCGGCGCACACCACCACCGGCCCGGCGATAGGTCGCCAGCACGGTTTCCTGCAGCACATTGTCAAACACGCCCTTGCGCTGTTCGACGAAATCCAGCCGCAGGGGCGGCGCTTCCTCTGCCAGGGTGCGGCGCAGATGCTTGAAATAATCGCCACCCAGAAAGGAACTGGGGGTCAGGAAACAGACCAGCCCGCCGGGCCGGGCCAGCCGCACCGCCAGATCCATGAACACGCCATAAAGATTGGCATGGCCGAACAGGCTGCGGGCGAATCGGGCCCGCACCGGCTTGGGCAGCACCTGACGGCCATAGGGCGGGTTGCCGATCACCAGATCGAAGCAGGGATCCTCCCCCCGGTCCAGGCTGTCCCCGGCCTGCACGCAATCGCCCAGCCGCTGGCCGGTGCCGTGCAGCAGCGGCAGCAAGGCCGCCTCCAGCATCACCACGGAAATCCAGGCTGCCACCGGGTCCAGTTCCCAGCCGCGCAGCCGGGTGGCAATCGCGCGGGCGGCCAGGGCCGGCTCCACATTGCGCAGGGCCCCGGCCATGCGCAGCCCGCAGGCCACCAGAAAGGCACCGCAGCCCGATGCCGGGTCCAGCACCCGCGCCGACACCCAATCCAGCCCCGCCCCTTCCGCCTGATCGGCCAGACAGGAGGCGAGCGAGGCGGGGGTGTAGAACACGCCATGGCGGGCGCGATGTTCCGCCGACAGCAGACCGGCATAAAGATTGCCCAGCTTCTCACAGACCAGCGGCACCGGCAGCGGTGCCAGATCGGCCCCCCAGCGGGTTGCCTGTTCCCGCATCGCCTCGTCTAACCCAACCGGCAGCCGGGCCGGCAGTTCCGGCGGCGGCGATGCAATGGGCAGGCCGGTTTCCAGGGCGGCCCAATAGGATTGCACCACCAGCCCGGCAATGGCCGCCACATGCCGGCGCTGCTGTGCGGCCAGGGCAGCGGCGGCGGCCAGCAGCAGCGCCGACCCGTCAGCCGGCAGCGCCCCCGCGCGCTTGCGCGGGGCCTTGGCAGGGCTGGGAACAGGGCGGGTGCGGCGAACCAAAGGGCAACCTGGCTGGGGTGATATCGGCGCTCACCATCGTTCAGCGCCGGGGGACTGGCAAGGGGGGATTATCGGGGGGAAGGGACGCGGTTTGTTGAGCCGTAACCGATGAAGGCGCAAAGCTACTCAATTGCCCATTACCGTCACCCCGGCGCAGGCCGGGGTCCAGGGGCCACAGGCGCTTCGCTCTATGAAACTGGACCCCGGCCTGCGCCGGGGTGACGGTAGAGAGAGGGATAAAGGGTGAGAGCAGAGAGCCAGGAGGCGGAAACAAGGATATCCCCCCTCACTCACCCGGCAGATCATAGGTGAAATCGTAATAATGGTTCCCGTCGGCCACCTTGATGGCCATCTCCCCGGAAATACCGGTCAAGCCACCGGAACCGCTGTCCGGCACGACGGAGATGGACAAATGCGGGTGGCCGCGATCCATGGTGCCTAGGTGACGCAGCACGAAACTGCCGCTGCGCCCGTTCAGCGTGCCACTCACCCGTTCAAGCGCCACATAGACCGCCGAGCCCTCCACCCCCGTATGCGCGGTCAGCATCCGGCCCTGGCCGGTGGCGTCCAGGGGGCCGTGAAATTGCTTGTCCAGCAGCATCTGGCCCAGGCTGGTGCCGTCGGCCGCATCGGGTTCGCCGGCGGGCGTCATCTTGACGTCGAAAGTACCGGTGGCATGGAGGCTCATGGCGGCGTCGATCCCATGGTTGGTGACGCCGCCATTCTATCAGAACATTACACGAACAGGAAAGCCCGTTCAGCCCGCCCGCACCAGATCGGCCGCCGGGCGGAACAGCAGGTCGCGCGGGGATGTCCGGGCGATGAAGGCGGCGAAATCGCACGCCTCCCCATGCACCAGTTCGTGATAGGCGTCGAACAGATCTTCATAAAGATGCAGTTCCTTCAGCAGAGCCGTCTTCTGCTGAAGGCTGGCCTGGGGGGCCAATTCGGTATGCAGCAGGGCCAGCCCGGCCAGCCGCCAGTCGGCCCCGGCGAAGAAGGGCACCAGCAGCAGGTTTTCCGCCTCCCCCGTGCCAGCGGAAAACACGGTGCGGCCCAGGCGCAGGGCCTTGCGCTTGCTGCCCGCCGCCACACGGCCGCCATCATAGCCGGATTTCTGCCCGGCGGAGCGACCCACCCGCGTATCGGCCACCAGCTTCGGCCCATCCTTGCTGTCACCGGCCAGCCGATAAAGCAGCCCCCCCGTCACCCCGGCCAGCACAGCGGAATAGGCGGTCAGGGTCTGGCGGTCAGCGTCAGCCAGTGCCTCCGGCGCCACGCCCAGGTCGGCCAGCGTGGCCAGGATGGCGGGTGACACTTCCCGCGTCGGGCGGGAAATACCCACGGTCACCGTCTTGGCCTGATGGCGGATGGTGTCGATAGGGCGGCTGGTTTCCTCAAACAGCTTGCGCAGCACCGCTTCACCCGCTGTCAGCACGGCAGCACGGCGCGCGGGATCGGTGCCAATGGTGGCCAGATCGGCCCCGAACGCGGCCAGTTGCGCCACGGCGCGCGGCGGCAGGGCGGCATCCTGTTCACCATCGGCAATGCGGCGCATTTCCAGCGCCACCGCCTCCAGCAGCGGGGCAGTGGGCCGGTCCTTTTCCACCAGGGCCTGTTCCAAGGCCGCGCCCAATTCGCGGAAACCCTGGGACCGGCGGTCAATGGCGCGGGCGGCATGGAAACCCCAGAGATGCCCGGCCACCGTGGCCAGCACGAAATCCAGCCCGGCCCCGGCGGACGGCACGCGGATCACCGCCTCTGCGTAAGGATCGAAACAGGTTTCCCCCTTGGCCGCCACCACAATGGGTTTGCCGGCATGGGCCTTGAAAATCGCCACTTCCTTGGCCGTGTCCTGCGCCAGCAGCGGCGGCAAATCGTTGGCGATCACCAGGGTCAGCGGCTCGGTCGACAGGTCGATATGCTTCTTATCCTCGGTGTAATCGACCGGGATGGATTTATAACAAAGCTCCGACAGCTTGATGCGGATTTCCTCTGCCGCCACCTTGTTGGCCCCATTACCCACCACCGCCCAATAGCGGTTATAGGGGGCATATTGTTCCGCCACGGCGGCAATGGCCGCCTCTTCATCCAGCACTTCCTGGATGCGGGCGGGCAGCCCTTCCAGGGCCACCAGCTCATCATGGATCTGCACCGGGCCCAAGGTGCCCAGCGCATCGGCGATGCAGAGCGCTGTCAGCTTGCCCGCCGTCACCTGGGAATAGAAGGCCTTGGTGCTGGCCACGGCCATTTCAATGTCGCGCCCGTCGCTGGTGAACAGGTGGCTGTCCGCCTTGCGCACCAGGGTGCTGTTGCGGCGGTTGACGATGGCGTGAATCCACGCCCCCGCCGCCCGCGCCAGATCGACCGTGCGGTTGGTGTCGGTGGTGGTACCCGACTGGCTGATGGCGATCACCAGCGTATCATCCAGCGCCACCCCATCCAGATCGGACGACAGTTCTGACGCCTTGGCCGCTTCCACATGGATGGCGCTGCCAGCCAACGCTTGGCGCAGCAGATGCGCCACGCCCATGCCGGCAATGGCCGCCGTGCCCTGGCCGGTGACGAAGATGCGGCGGATGGCGGGCTTGGCCGGATCGGTCAGGCGGCGGCGCAGGCTGGTCCAGATGCCATCTTCCCCCAGATCGAAGCTGGCCTGCCGCCCGGCGCGGCTGTAACGCCCCACCAGGGTCTTGCGCACGCTGCCGGCGGCTTCGTGGACCTCTTTCTCGAAGAAATGGTCGAAATCGCCGCGGAAAATATCGCGGCTGAAAATCTCGATCGGGTCGGCTTTCAGGGCGGTGGGCTGGCCATCATCGATGGTGCGGGCGGCCAGCGCCGGCTCCCCCGCGGCGGTGGACAGCGTGACGGCCAGCCCGCCCTTTTCCACCTTGGCCAGCGCGATGGAGGCGCGGGCGCGCGGGGCCAGCCCATAATTCTCCGACGACAGGATCAGGCCATCCGCCACCTCGGCCACAAACAGGGCCTGCCCGCTGCCTTTCTGGCCCAGATAAAGCCGTTCCGGGTCCGTCGGGTGCAGCAGCGCAATGGCGACAGACCCTTCAAAGCGGCGCAGGGCCGCCAGGAAGCGGTCGCCATTGCCGTTGCCCGCCGTCAGCCGGAAGGTGACGGGGATGATCTTGGCATCGGTGGTGACGGCGGGCGGAATGGCCAATCCGGCCGCCGTCACCAGCCCTTCGCGCAGGCCCCGGTAATTGTCGATATCGCCATTCAGGACGGAGACGACATCAGCATCCACCGGCAGCAGCGGTCCTTCATCCCCCGCCAGGGCCCCGCCCTGCGGGTGGCAATTGGGCAGGTTGATCGCCCCGTGGGAGGCCCAGCGCGTATGGGCGATGATGCCCACCTGTTCCGCTTTCGCCGCCATCTGCCAGAACAGCGCATCGGCGCGCAGCTTGGCCCGCAGCGTGGCACCATTGTCACCCAGCTTGCCGATCAGTTGCGCCACCTTATAGGTGAAGCGCACCGTCGCCCCGCCATCCGGCAGGGCATGGGCAACGAAGGCGCCGTCCGTATCATAGCCATCGCGCCCCAACGCTGCCGCCTGCCGGCGCCAGCCGGCCAGCTCGGCATCGGCCAGCGGACCGGGGATGGCAAGCTGCACGGAAATGCCGGCGCTGTCGCGGCCCCGCACCTCCAGCCGGTCCAGATTCTCGATCACCTGTTCCACGGTCCAGGCGGTGAAATGCTGGGCGCGCAGCGGCTGGGCCACACCGGCCAGCAGCGACAAGGTGCGGTCGATATTGGCCAGCACCTCATGCGTCAATTGCCAGCCATAATCACGCAGGCGTTCGGCCGTGCGCTCCACCCGCGGGTCACGCGCATTGTCGGCCACTTTCAAGGCTGCTTCCAGGGCCGCGACATAAGCTGCCGCCCGTTCCACATGGCCGCGCAATGCGGGCTGTTCCACCAGCGCCATGTGCGTGGCAAAGGCCATCAGATCGTTGAAACGGCCATGCAGCGCATCCAGCGCCGTATCGATGGCGTCCAGGTCCGTGGCCTTGGCCGCCAGCAGGCTGGCCGCGATACCATCCACCCAGGAGGCATCCCCCACCTGACGCCAGGAACGACCGGAGAGAAGGCCAGCGATGCCGCACATGGTGATCACCCGAAAGCTGAAGAACAGAAACCTAGATACGCCACCCCGGCACCGGGGTGCAAATGGCTTGGCGGTATGGCCCGATCAAGGCGGGGTGGGTTCCGGCATCAAGCCGGCCGCATCAATCCGCAATGCCACCTTATTGGCAATGAACAGCCCGGCCACCCCATCCACCATGCCGTAATCCCGCCGGTCCAGGGCCCCCTTGGCGGTGATGAACAGCCGGCCGGACGCGGCATCCTGATCCGGGGTGATGGCCACATCCAGCACCAGCGGCCGCGTCACCCCGCGCAGGGTCAGTTCCCCCCGGATGATGCCGCTGACGGGGCCGGTGCGCTCCACACTCAAGCCCTTGAAATGCATGGTCGGGTAGCGCTCGGTCCAGAAAAACCCTTCCCCGCGCAGCCTTGCGTCACGCGCCGGCTGGCCGGTATCCACGCTGTCGGTGCCGATGGTGACATCGATATCGGCCACCTGCCCGCTGTCAGGATCAAAGGTCACATCGCCCTGTACGGCCGGAAAGCGCCCCTCTGCCTTGGCCACCGCCAGATAGCGCACGCTGAAGCCGACGCGCGTATTCTCCGCCCCCAGCCGATAGGCACGCAGGGCCGCCGGTGCCGTTTGCCAGGGCAACAGCGACAGCAGGGCCAACCCCAGGGCAGCGCTGGGATGGCGGACGGTGGAACGGGCGATCAGCCCCATGGCGGCATCCTGGTGGAAGGGCGGTCCATTTTACAGCCTCTGACCAAATCATGTTCCCAGTAAAAAGACCATTATGGCGCTGTCACGGCAAAGACACTTGGCCCGACCCCCCACGCATGACAGGCTGCCCACCCAGCCCACGAAGACGCCAAGGGGATGCCATTTGGAACAGACGCTGAAGGGACGCAAGGCGGCGGTGGCCGGCTGGTGCCTTTATGACTGGGCCATGTCGGCCTTCAACACGGTGATCGGCACCTTTGTCTTCAGCGTCTATTTCACCAAGGGCGTGGCGGCCGACCCCGATTCGGCGTCGGCCGACTGGGCTTTCATGCTGGGCCTCTCCGGGCTGGCCATTGCCGTGCTGTCGCCGGTGCTGGGCGCCATCGCCGACAAGGGTGGGCGGATCAAGCCCTGGCTGGGCGGCTTCACCGCCATTGCGGTGGCGGGGGCCGCCCTGCTGTGGTTCGTGCGACCCGACCCATCTTATGTACTGCTGGCCCTGGTGATTGTCGGCGTCGCCAGCACGGCCTTTGAACTGGCCAATGTCTTTTATAATGCGCTGCTGCCCGGTATCGCGCCGCCCAGCCATCTGGGCCGGGTTTCCGGCTGGGGCTGGGGGACGGGCTATATTGGCGGGCTTTTATCGCTGATGGGCTGTCTGCTGCTGTTGTTGCAGACGGACACGCCATTGTTCGGCCTGCTGGACAAGGCGGATGCCGCCCCGGTGCGCGCCACCTCCGTGCTGGTCGCCCTCTGGTATGGCCTGTTCGCCCTGCCTTTGTTCCTGCTGGTGCCGGACCGGCCGGGCAATGCCGCCCCGCTGGGGCAGATCGTGCGCGACGGGCTGGCCACGCTGGGCCGCACCCTGCGCAGCCTGCCCGGCCATGGCAATCTGCTGCGTTTTCTGGTGGCATCGGCCCTGTGGCGGGACGGGATCAACACCATCACCGCCTTTGGCGGCATTTATGCCGGCATTGTTTTCGGCATGACGGAAGCGCAGCTGATTCTGTTCGCCATCCTGCTGAATGTCTCCGCCGGGCTGGGCGCCATCGGATTCGCCTGGCTGGATGACCGGATCGGGGCCAAGCCGACGCTGATCATTTCCATCATCGGGCTGATTCTCTCTGGTGCCGGGCTGATCGCCATCGGCACACCGGCCTGGGGCTGGGCCCCGGCGCTGAACCTGCCGCTGGATTTCACGCCTGATCAGCAATGGCTGCTGGCCCTGGGTCTGGTACTGGGCTGTTTCTTCGGCCCCGCCCAGGCCGCCGCCCGGTCCATGATGGCGCGGCTGGCCCCGACCGGGCTGGAAACGGAGTTTTTCGGCCTTTACGCCCTGACCGGGCGGGCCGTGGGCGTGCTGGGACCGCTTTTCTATGGGCTCGCCGTCAGCCTGTTCGCCACCCAGCGGGCCGGCATGGGCACGGTGGTGCTGCTGTTCCTGCTGGGACTGGGCCTGCTGCTGCTGGTGCGGGAGCCGGGTCGCCAGGGCTGAAAGCGGCTATGCAGCAATGAAGGCGGCCCGCAGGCTTGACTCAGGGGCGGGTGTCGTCTATCAACGCGGCTTCATCGGCCAGGGGTCGCCCTGGCTGGATTGGTTTTATCGTGTCCGGTGCGCCCGGTAGTTCTCTCGCGGGCCGCCAGCAGCTTAAAGATAGGTGTTTCGATGTCCCGCAAGTGCGCCGTGACCGGCAAGGGTGTGCAGACCGGTAACAACGTCTCCCACGCCAACAACAAGTCCCGTCGGCGCTTCCTGCCGAACCTGCAGGAAACCTCCCTGCTGTCCGACGCGCTGGGCCGCATGGTCCGCCTGCGTCTGTCCACCAACGGCATCCGCACGATCGAGCACAAGGGTGGCCTGGACGCCGCCCTGCTGGATATCGCTGACGCCAAGCTGGACGTTGATGCCCGCAAGGTGAAGAAGCAGATCCAGAAGGCACTGGCCGCCAAGACCGCCGCCTGATTCGGCGTCTGACGGTACCAGTTCGCTGCTGACGGTATTGTCGGCCCCGCGAAACCCCATCCGGGCGTTTCGCGGGGCCGCTGCCGTTTGGGGTTCTGGTATTTACCTGCCCCCTCAAGCGCCGGGCGCTGCCTCCGGCAGCTTGGCTTACGCCGCACGAGCGGCGGGCCGGCGGTCGCCGGCCTCCAACCCGCCGAAAGGTCAACCTTTCGGCGGGTTGGCATCAGTCACCCTTGCCGGTTCGCCTGCCATGTCGCTCTCGCCCGCCGATCTCATCGCTTTCCTTAATCAGGTGCCGCCGGAAGCACTGCTGCTGTTCCAGGCGCTGTTCTGTTTCGGGTCCATCCTGCTGATGGCGCGGCTGTTCGGGGCGGCGGGGCTCTATCTCTACATCGCCGTTGCCGTGATCGGCGCCAATGTGGAGGTGCTGAAGGCCGTGCAGTTTGGCTTCTATGACCATCCCGTGGCCATGGGCACGGTGCTGTTCGGCTCCACCTATCTGGCAACCGATATCCTGACCGAACATTTCGGCCGCGCTGCTGCGCGCCGCGCCGTGTTCCTGTCCTTTGCCGCCTATCTGCTGTTCACCTTGCTGATGATGCTGACGCTGGGTTTCCGGCCCATGAATGCGGAACAGGCCGGCACGGACATGGCCTGGGCTTTGGGGATGCAGGACCATATCGCCGCCCTGTTCACACCGGCCCCGGCCCTGTTCGCCGCCGGCATGACCGCCTATCTCACCAGCCAGCTGTTCGATGTCTGGGTCTATCAGCGCATCCGGGGGGCCACCGGCGACCGGCACCTGTGGTTGCGCAATAATGGCAGCACCATGCTGTCATCGCTGGTGGATAATGTGATGTTCAGCGTGCTGGCCTGGGTAGTGTTCGCGCCGGAGCCGGTGGGCTGGGAGGCGCTTTTCTTCACCTATATCCTGGGCACCTATGGTTTACGTGTCGCCTTGTCTTTGCTGGACACGCCGTTCATGTATTTGTCGCGCTGGGCGCTGGGAAAGCATCTTCCCTCCCGGTGAGATTGCCTTGCGCTTCCCTTTCCATGTCGCTGCGCAACAAATGGGGGGCGGCCCAGCATTCCGAGCAATAGTATAGTTCGATTTTATAAATTTAATTGCCTTAGATAGCGCTACCTTAAAGTGGCGTCAAAATGGGGCAAGAAATTGATGCAAAAAGATAAAATGCTACAGATTGGGGTGGCCGTCGCGGGTTTGGCCATCGCCCTTCTGGTGGGTGGGGGCAGCCTGTCCAGCGGGCTCTTCTGGCTGGGTCTCTTCATCGGGTTGGCGGCCATTCTGGCGGGGTTCTGGATCAAGCCTACAACCCAGACCACGCCTGTCATCAGCGATGATGAAGCGCTGATGGAGACTTTCCGGCGCATTGCCTTTGACAAATCGCCGGACCCGATGCTGGTGGCCAACACCAGCAGCTTCGTCGTCTCCAACGACGCCGCACTGAAATTCATCAAGGCCAAGGATGCCAAACAGCTGCGCGGCGTGCTGCCCGGCGCCTTGTCCCCGGAACGGCAGCCCGACGGCCGCGTCTCCGCCGAGGTGGCGGGCGCCTATCTGCATGAGGCGATCCGCGATGGCTTCCGCCGATTCGAATGGATGCACCGGGCGCTGGATGGCAGCCCGCTGCCGGTGGAAGTGACCCTGATCCCCTTCCCGTTCAAGGGGGAAACCCATGTTCTTGTATATTGGAAGGATATTGCCGACCTCTGGCAATCGCGTGAACGCAGCGGCAAGCTGGCAGAGGAAGTGAATATTGTGGTGGATGGCTTCGCCACCGCATCGGCCGCCCTGCAGGATGCCGCCACCCAGAATGCCGATCTGGCTGAACAGAGCAAAGCCCAGATGGGCGCGGCCAATGCTGCCGCCCGGCGCGTCTCCGCCGACACCCAGGAAGTGGCCGCCGCCGCCGGCCAATTGTCCGCGTCCATTGACGAGATCAACCGCCGCGTGGCAGAGGCGACCGGTATCTCCCGCACGGCGGAAGGGGAATCGCATCACGCCAATGAACTGATCCAGGGTCTGGCCGACATGGCCGGGCAGATCGGCACTGTAGTCAACCTGATCAATGAGATTGCCAGCCAGACCAATCTGCTGGCGCTGAATGCCACCATCGAAGCCGCCCGCGCCGGAGAGGCCGGCAAGGGCTTCGCCGTGGTGGCCGGTGAGGTGAAGAGCCTGGCAACCCAGACCGCCCGGGCCACCGGCGAAATCGCTGAGCAGATTGCCGCCATCCAGAACCAGTCGCAGATGAGTGTGGATGCCATCCGGACCGTCACCAAGGTGCTGGGCCAGATGAACGAAATCTCCAGTGCGATTGCCGCCAGCACCGAAGAACAGGGTGCCACCACGCGCGACATTGCCAGCCGCGCCGACAGCGTGGCCGCCGGTGTCAGCCAGCTGGCCAAGAATGTGGAACAGCTAGGCGAGATGGCGCAGCAGAGCGGGGCGGGCTCTGAAACCATGCTGATGGCGACCGCCGATCTGGACCGCAATTTCCGTCAGTTGCGGGAAAAAGTGTCGGCCTTCGTCGCCGGCCGCCGGTAACACCCGTCCATGAAAAAGGCCGGGGAGGGCGCCCTCCCCGGCCTTTTTTCTGCTTTGCTAGTCCTGATTACAGGCACCACTCCAGCACTTTGATGATATCGCCCAGCAGGATGGTGACATCCGGACCGTGACCGGAAGAGAAAATACCGGCCATTCCCCCAATCCTTGCTTGCGATTTTTGCTTTCATGTTGTTGAAGCATACATGTCTTTTCTTTAAGGTGATGCAAAAATACGGGTGTAAGATAGCGGAGCTTGCTGTCATGTTGTTCCGTCAGATATCCAGAAGGATAACGCTGCGCGCGGTGGAACACCAATCCGCAGCCGATAGTGGCTGAACGACCAATCAGGAATATCACCCCCCGCTGACCAGACTTCGATCAGGTCAGGGGCCCATATTTTTACACTGATTGGATTTTCTATAAATGTCCCAAGTTTTTTGTCATGGCCAAATTGAGCATTATACGGCAGGAGAGCTTGTAGGATGGGCCTGTTGGCCCGACGCGCCGGAGCGACCCATTTTGCTGCTGGCCGTCGTCGATGGATTGCCGCGGGCCGCTTGTTTGGCCAATCTTAAGCGGGGCGATCTGATCGCCGCCGGGATTGGCAATGGTTATCATGGTTTTCGCGTAGCTCTTCGTCTGGTCCCGGGTGAGACGGTGCGCCTGATATCGCCCCATAACGGCCAACCCCTGCTGCCTGCCTTCACCTATCAGGATGAGCTGAATCTGCCGGTTGATGCAGAAGATCAGGCCCCATCCGATCATGGCAATATTGATCAGGTGCAGGGAAGCGTCATCAAAGGCTGGTGCTGGCAACCGGGGGAGCCTTCCCGTCACCTGCGGGTTTCGGCATTGGTGGATGGGGTCGTCGCCGCGCAAACCATCGCCAATGAGGAACGCGGCGATCTGGTCGAAGCCGGGATTGGCATTGGTGACCATGCCTTTACCCTGGAGATGCCTTATGGGTTGCTGGATGGCCGGAAACGACAGGTCGAGATCACGGCCGAAGGCATCGGCAGGCTGCACAATAGTCCGGTAAGCTTTTGCTCCACCGACCAGGGGCCAAACCAGCTGCTGGCCCGGTTGATTGATGCCATTCCGGAGGAGCGGCGGGCTGAGCTGGCGGGCAATTGCCAGCTCCTCACCGCCTATCTGGAAGCAACCGCCGTCACGCATCCCCGTTCCATCGGCTGGGCCCAGTATGAGGACTGGTTGCGCGCGACGCGGGCAATGCAGGCGGCCGCCCCGGAACCTGTGTTGGTATGGACGGCGGAGGGGATCACCCCGCAGGATTGTGCCCTGCGCTATCAGGGACCGGCGGGCGATATGCTGGTTCTGGTGGATGGCGGGGTCCGGCTGCATCCCGGTGCGCTGGATCGAGCGCGGCTGGTTTTCGAGCAAAGGGATGCCGATTTCCTTTATGCTGATGCTGACATGGTGCAGGCGGGGCAGCCTCCCCGCCCCTGGTTCCGCCCGGACTGGAATTATGACCTGTTCCTGGCCCAGGATTATACACGCGGGTTGGTGCTGATCCGCGCCAGCCTGTTTGCCGATGGGATCATTCCGCCGTCGCTGCCGGCCATCAAGATGGCGGCATTGGAACGGGCGCGGACCGATCGCATCCTGCATCTGCCCGAAGTGCTGGCCAGTATCGAACAGCCGGCAGAGAATGCGGCCCTCTGGCAAGAGATCGTCGCCGCCCACCTGCGGGCGCGCGGCTTTGGCGGCGCGGGGGTTGCGCCGCATCCGCGCTGGCCGGATCTGCGGACGATCCACTGGCCCCGGCCTGCCATGACCCCGCCGGTCAGCCTGATCATCCCCACCCGCGACCGGCTGGACCTGTTACGGCCCTGTATCGACAGCATCCTGTCGCGCACCCGCTATCAGTCGTTCGAGATCATCATTATCAATAATCAGAGCCGGGAGGCCGAAACCCTGGCCTATCTGGAACAGGGCCAGCGGCTGGGCTGGTTCCGCGTCATGACCTATGACGCACCTTTCAATTATGCCGATATGAACAACAGGGCCGCAGATCTGGCACGCGGTGCCGTGCTGGGCTTCATCAATAATGATGTTGAGCTGATCACGCCGGATTGGCTGGGCGAAGCGATCAGCCTGCTGTCACGGCCGGAAGTGGGGGCTGTCGGCGCCCGGCTGCGCTTCGCCAATGGCATGATCCAACATGCAGGCGTGATCTTGGGCACCGGTGGATTGGCGGAGAATGCCTTTCAGCAATATCATGTCGATGACGAGGGATATTTCGGCCGCACCCAGGTTGCGGGCAATTATTCCGCGGTCACGGCGGCGTGCCTGTTCTGCCGGCGCCAGGATTTTCTCAATATTGGCGGTTTTGATGCGCAAAACCTGCCGGTAGCTTTCAACGATGTCGATCTTTGCCTGCGTTGGCGTCAAAAGGGTCTTTTGATGGTCTGGACCCCGCGCATTGAACTATACCATTATGAATCGGTCAGCCGTGGACGCGACATGAGCCCGGACCGCAAGGCGCGGTCGGACAAGGAAATGCATTACATGCGCAATCGCTGGTATCGGCAGGCCATGGCCGATCCCTATTACAACCCCAATCTCAACCTGGATGGGCGCCCCTTCCGCGGGCTGGCCCTGCCGGCGCGGCATCAGTGGGGGGGACCGGTGCCGGAAAGCGCCTTTCCGCTCTGGCCTGTTCAACCGTCTCCCGCCTCCTCCACGAAGGCGTAATATCAATCTCCCTTGATCGTGACCGATCCAGGGAGATTTTGCGTTCCCTCAGGCGCCGGGCGGCGGCATCCGCCGCCTTGGCTTACGCGGGCACGAGCCCGCGGGCCAGCGGTCGCTGGCCTCAAATCCGCCAAGGGTCAAACCCTCGGCGGATTGGTATCATCCGCCAGGGAAGGGGCCTGCTGCCCCTTCCCTGGCGGATGCCGATCAGCGCTGCAACTGGCCTTGCTGCGGGATCAGCGCCAGGCAGTTTTCCACGATGCGATAGCACTGGCCCAGCCGCGCGCTCGGCCCCTGGCTGGCGCCGCCATAGACGATGCGCTGCACCACGCCATCCTTCACCGTGAAGGTGGCCTGACAGTCGCGCGTCTCCGTCTCCGGATAATCGAACGGGCCCGGCCCCCAACCATAGCCATACCAGGGCGACCAGGGCCGGTAATAGCCATAGGCGGCGGAGAAGCGCGGGCTGCCCGGAATGGTCACCAGCCGCTCGCTGGTATAGGTGTAATATTCCACATTATCGACCGTGGCTGTCCGCGTCGGCACCCCGGCGCAGGACAGCAGGGTCTGTTTGGGCATACCGACAAAGGCCTGCTGTGCGTAAAGCGCCTGATCGGCCTGCGGGTTGGCGCAGGCGGCAAGGCCCAGCAGCGCGGCCGCGCCGGCGGCCAAACGCACGCCCGTCTTCAGACGAGAAACCATGGTGCATACTCCTCAACATGCGTCCGGGGCCCGATCAGCGGGCCCTGTTTCTGCCGCCCCGTCCGGCCAGCAGACCGGAAAGGGTTGATCCCTCTCCTGATACGCTGACCGACCTGTTTTCCTGTCATGGTAAAATGGCATCGCCAAGGCGGCGTTGCAATGTGACGAAAAGGAATGGTCGTCAGCTCTCCACCATTTCCGCCGCGCGGGCCAGATCGACCGACACCAGTTTGGAAACGCCGCGTTCCATCATGGTCACGCCAAACAGCCGGTCCATGCGGGCCATGGTCAGCCGGTGATGGGTGACGATCAGGAAGCGCGTGGCGCCACTGCGGGCCATTTCTTCCACCATGTCGCAGAACCGGCCAACATTGGCCTCGTCCAAGGGTGCATCCACCTCGTCCAGCACGCAGATGGGGGCGGGGTTGCACAAGAACACGGCAAACAGCAGGGCCAAGGCCGTCAGCGCCTGTTCCCCGCCCGACAGCAGCGACAGCACCTGTAATTTCTTGCCCGGCGGGCTGGCATAGATTTCCAGGCCGGCATCCAGCGGGTCTTCGGCTTCGGTCAGCTTCAGATGCGCTGAGCCGCCGCCGAACAGGCGGGTGAACATATCCTGGAAATGCGCATCCACCTTGGTGAAGCTGGCCAGCAGCCGTTCCCGCGCTTCCCGGTTCAGGCCGTTGATGCCCTGGCGCAGGCGGGCGATGGCGGCGGTCAAGTCCTCTTTCTCCGCCGTCATGGTGCCGATCTGCGCTTCCATCTCCGCCACTTCCTGCTCGGCGCGCAGGTTGACGGGGCCGATGCGCTCCCGCTCCTCCAGCAATTTCGATAGGCGCTGTTCCAATGCCGCCGGGTTGGGCCGTTCATCATCAGCATCGAAATCAATGCCGGTGGCGGCGGCGATCCGATGCGGCTCGCAATCCAGCTTCTCAGCAATGCGTTCGGCCAGGGCCCGCATATGCTGCACCGCCTGGGCAACGGCGGCCTCGGCATGGGCGCGGGCCTCCCGCGCGTCGGCCAGGGCGGTTTCAGCCTTGGTGCGGGCCCCTTCAGCCTCGGCCAGTTCCGCCTCCGCTGCCTGCAAGGCGGCCAAAGCCTCGGCCCGGTGGCGCTCGGCGGTCTGGATTTGCGCGGCCAGCAGGCGGCGTTCCTCCTGGATCGCCAGGGGGCGCTCGGCCAGGGTTTCTAACTCCTCCCGCCCCTCGGCGGCGCGCTGTTCCAGTTCGGCCAGCCGGCTGGCTGCCCCCTCCACGCGCGCGGCCCAGCCCTGTTCTTCCTGTTGCAGCAGCGACAGGCGGCGGCGGCGCTGTTCAGCTTCGCGCAGCAACTGGTCGGCGCGGGCCTGCCGGTTGGCCAGGGCGGCGCGCAGTTCCGACTGGCGGGCGCGGGATTGGGCGATGGCATTGCGGGCAATGGCGGCATCCGGCAGCGCGTCCAGTGCCGCCTGCGCTTCCGCCTCCGCCGTTGCGGCCTCTGCCCGGTCGGTTTGCAGCGCCGTCAGGCTGCCCAGCAGGGCATCCAGCTTGGCCGCAGCGGCGTCTGCCTCCGCCTTGCGCCGGGTCAAACCTTCGCGCGCCTGTTCCACGGCGCGGAAGCCGCCGCGCACGGCCTCGCGCGCCTGCCGGTCACGTTGGGCGGCCTGATCCTGGGCCTGCCGCGCCTCCCCTTCCCGACGGGCCGCCTGTTCGCGCGCACTGGCATGGGCCTCGCGCGCGCTGGCCAGTACCTCCTCTGCCGCATCCAGCTCCATTTCCAGTTCGGCCAAGCGGTTTCGCTGGGTCAGGCGGATGGCGGCAGCGGTAGGGGCACCGGGCTTGCGGGTCAAACCATCCCAGCGCCAGGCCCCGCCATCGCGGGTGACAATCATCTGGCCGGGCAGCAACAGCGCCAACAGGCCTGCAGCCTGGGCGGCATCCTTCGCCACGCCGATCTGCGGCAGGCAGCGGCCCAGCGCCGCCGGGGCCTTCACGAAATCCGCCAAGGCCGACAGCCCGCCCGGCAGGGTCGTGCCATCCGGCAAAGGCGGCAGGTCGCGCCAATAGACATTGGCGGCGGCATCCAGCGGGGCGGTCAGATCATCGCCCAGCGCGGCCGCCAGCGCCTGTTCATAGCCTGCGGTCACCGTCACCGCATCGATCAGCGGCGGGAACAGGTCAGCCTCATCCAGCCCCAGCAGGGCGCGCAGGCCATCGCATTCCGCCTTGATGCGGGTGAAGCGGGATTCCGCCTGGGTCAGCGCGTCGCGGCTGCGCGCCTGGGCGCTGGCGGCCTCTGCCCGCACCCGCTCCAGGGCGCGGTCAGCCTCGCCCTTGGCGGATTCGGCGTTCTCCGCCTCCTCCCGCGTCAGTTCCAGCCGTTCCTCGGCGAGCGCCAGCGCCTCCTCGGCGGCGGCCAGGGCCAGCCCGTCCTCCAGCCCCTGGCGCAACTGCTCGGTCTGGGCCTGCTGGTCGGCCAGCCGGCGGTCCAGCGTGGCCAGCCGCGCCTGCTGGTCGCGCAGGCGGCTCAACTGGGTATTGCGTGCCGTTTCTTCGGCGCCGGCCTGTTCCAGCAGGGCGGCCAGGGCCAGATCGGCCTGTTCCACCGCATCGCGGGCGGTCAACAGGGCTTCCTGCGCCTCCTCCTGGTCCAGCGCCTCCTCGGCCTGGGCATCCAGCAATTGCTGGCGTTCTTCGCGCAGGCGCAGCAGGGCATTATCAGCATCGGTGGCCAGTGCGCGTTCGCGCGACAGGTCGGACGCGATCTGGGCCAGCCGGCGCTGGGTGGCAGATTGGGCTTCGGCAACGCGCGCCTCTTCCGCCGCCAGTTGTTCGCGCGCCAGCACCAGCCGTTGCAGGGCCGCCGCGGCGTCGGCCTCCGCCTGGCGTTTGGGCGGCAGGGTGGCGGCGATGGCGGCCCTGCTTTCAGCCAGGGTCGTGCCCGCCAGCATGGCCTGTCGCACCGCCTCATCCGCGCGGGCATGGCCGCTGCGGGCGCGGGTCAGCGCCCCTTCGGCATCCTGCCAGCGGATATGCAGCAGGCGTGCCTCCGTCTGGCGGATATTTTCCTGCACATTGCGATAGCGGGCGGCCTGCTTGGCCTGTTTGCGCAGGGTTTGCAGCTGGGCATCCAGCGTGCCCAGCACATCTTCCAGCCGGGTCAGGTTGGTTTCCGCGGCGCGCAGGCGCAATTCCGCCTCGTGCCGCCTTGCGTGCAGGCCGCTGATGCCGGCGGCTTCTTCCAGCAATTGCCGCCGGTCCGCCGGCTTGGCATTGATCAGCGCCCCCACCCGGCCCTGGCTGACCAGTGCCGGGCTGTTGGCGCCTGAGGCATTGTCGGCAAACAGGATCTGCACATCGCGGGCGCGCACCAGCTTGCCATTGATGCGGTAATCCGACCCCGACCCCCGTTCCAGCCGGCGGGTGATTTCCAGCTCGTCAAACTCGTTGAAGGGCGGTGGCGCGGTGCGGCCATCATTGCCCAGCACCATGGTCACTTCGGCGATATTGCGCGCCGGCCGGGTGGCGGTGCCGCCGAAAATGACGTCATCCATATCCTCCCCGCGCATCCGCTTGGCTGAGGTCTCCCCCATGGCCCAGCGCAGGGCTTCCAGCAGGTTGGATTTGCCGCAGCCATTGGGGCCGACCACGCCGGTCATGCCCGGCTCGATCAGCAGTTCGGTCTGGTCAACGAAGGATTTGAAGCCGGTAAGGCGAAGCTTGGTGAACTGCACGGGCTGTCGGATTCGCAAAAACGGGAAGGGATGGAACGCAAACGGGGGTGGTGCCAGCGGGCACCACCCCCGTCAAACTATCTCATACCAAGAGCCATGATTCATGGCTCTTGGTATTTGCCAATTCCCTCAAGTGCCGGGCGGCGGCATCCGCCGCCTTGGCTCACGCCGCACTGAAGGCGTTTGAGGAAATGTTAAGAAGCCTTGCGCTTGGCCCCGGCCTTTTGCACGGCCTCCGTCAACTCATCCAGCTTGGCACCCATGACGACGTAATTGTCATCGACGATGAAGGTGGGGGTGGAGTTGATCTGCTTTTCCTGGCTGGCCGTGTACTGGCTCTTGATCAGGAAATCTTCCAGCTGCTTGTTGCTGGTGCAGGCATCGAACTGTTCCTGGCTCATCCCCGACAGCCGGGCGATCTGGGACAGGTGCTTCAGATAATCCTGGTTCAGCCAGCTATGCTGCGACTTCATGATCGCCGTCTTCAGCGCCAGCCCCTTGGCCCCACCGGCACAGCGCATCAGCATATGGGCGCGCAGGCCTGGCGCATTCATCGGGAAATCCCGGAACACCAGCTTCACCTCGCCGGGATCGATGAATTCCTTCTTGAAGGTGGGCAGCATGTTGATTTCAAAATCGGCGCAGTGGGAACAGGCCAGCGAGGCATATTCCACCACCGTCACCTTGGCCTTGGGATCGCCATAGACGATTTCCGCAGTGGCGGCCTTGATGTCAATCGCGGCGGCAGGGGCAGCGGGTGCCGTCTGCGCCCAGGCCGGCAGGGCCGACAGCACGGCGGCACCGGCACCAAGGCCCAGCATGGAACGGCGGGAGAGCGGGGAAAGGTCAAGGCCGCGCACGTCGGGGTGTCTCCTGATCCAAAAAGTCGGCACGACTATAGAACCAGCTTTGCGGCGGCGGCAAGGCGATGTGTGCCGGAACCACCCGCCGGAATCGTGGCTGCGGCGAAACGGATCAGCGCAGTTGCCGCAGATATTCGACCATCATTTGCTTGGTATCCGCATCGCTCTGCGCGGCAACGGCAGCAACCAGGGCCTTGCGTTTGGCCTTGCCCAGATCGCTGTTATAGAAATCCTCCAAAGCCTTCAGCGACGGTTCCGGGAGCCGGAGCAGGATGATCGTCAGCCGCTGTATGGCCAGGAACCGGGCAATCTCGTAACGCGGGGGCGAGTGATTTGCATCCCCTTCCGCGCGCGTCCGACGGGTGAACTGGTCTGCGTAGCGGTCCCGCCCCTGATCGTCCAGCCCCTGCCAAAGGACAGGCTTTTCCAGATGGCGCAAGGCGGCGGCCCCCTGCAGGCGCAGCCCTAACAGGGTGCCTTCCACCTGAATATCCGCCGCTGCCATGGCGCCGGCCAATGCATCAATCCGGCCTTTATCCGCCCGAACCTCATAGGCATCGGTGGCGGACTGTATCACTTTGCCGGGATCAACCCTGCTTTCCGCTTCAACAGCTGATTGAGTCCGGATGAAGTCATTTGCGGCAGCCAGAAATGCGGGAACCTCAGCCCCTCCACCAGCATCCACAGCCTTCAACTCCCGCCGCACCCGCGCCAGCAAATCTGCCGGATCAAAGGCTTTCACCACCGACTGACGCAACAAGGGCAGATCGGCATCAACACCGGCTCCGAATTCCTTCCGGACGTCCCCGCCAACAATATCCACAAGGCCCGGCATGGACTGGTAAAGCGATGCAACCTGCTCCATTTGCATCATCGTTTCATCGGACTTTTCCGCTTCCCCTGAACGGGAGCAGCCGGCCAGCAGCAGGGCCGTCAGCACCAGCAGCAGGCCGGACCATTTCAATAGTGACAGCTCCTGCCCCCGCATATTCATACCCGGGCCGCATCAAGTTGCAGCGGACGCGACGCCTCTGCCAGCCGGTTCAGCGTGGTTTCCGCCCGCACAAGCGCAGGCATCGGACCATTCTGCCCGCCTTGCCAACTGCTGGCAGAGAAGAATTTCTCATTGAAGATGCGGCCGTTCAGTTCATCGATCTTGGTCTGCACAATTGGTCCGGGGCGCTCCACCCGAACACTCTGCTGAGCATGAACCACCCCCAGGGAAGTACGAAACGGTGTCCCTCGCGGATAGTCCGACGCAGAGGGTAATTGTGGTATCGGCCGCTCCTTCGCGCCGAATACAGAGCCAAGTCCCCCAGCCGTGCTCATTTCATGCATCGGGATATCAACCAGAAAATCAGAATCCAGCATGGCCGACATATGCAGCGACAGCTCGATATGGTCGGTCAGCCGTTCCCGCTTGATCTCGTTGACCGGCGGCTTGAACAAGGGCGCCCTCTTCAGGCTGCCCACCAGGATGGCGCGATCCGCTTCCGACAGGGATTTGTCGTCGCGGATGGCAAAGGCCACCTCCATGGCGTAGAGCTGGTTGCTCTCCACATAATTGATCAGATCATTCTGGAGGACGGCCGGATTGGTGACCGCAGGCGTGGGTGCTGAGCGGGTCAGCGTGCCGGCCTTTTCCTCGATATATTTCTTGGCCTTGGCATCGGCGGCATCCATCACCGCCCCCAGGGCGAACATGGCCGCCTTGTTGTTGCTGACCAGATGCAGCGCGTTGAAAGTACGGTTCAGGTTATTGTTGCAAATCACATTCAGGGCGGCCCGGCTGGCCAGCACGCGCAGGGAATTGGTGGCAAAGGCTGCCATCAACACCGTGCTGGAGGCGACCGACAGGGCCAGCACGATCATCTCCGCCTTTTCCTTGTCGCTCTTCTCCTGCGCTGCCCAGGTGGCCTTATACTGGTCATGGGCCAGATGATAGGCGCTGGCATAATCGCGGCAGAAAATCCGCCAGCGTATGGCCTTGGCCTCCAGCTCATCCAGATAATTGCGGATAATATCGCTCATGGCGGTTCCCCGTCCTGAGAAGGCGCCGGGCTGGCGCAGGTGAAGGGCTCTTGCCCTTTATTCCTGCACCAGCGACGGGGGAGCAAGAAGGCGGGGGCGGTACAGCCATTTGGGGCCGCCCTACCCCTTCCGGTGCAGCCCCCGCTCAGTAATCCCACTCAAACTGCACGCCCACCTTGCTTTCCGTGCCCAGCTCACCGCGCGCCTTGATATGCTGGGTGATGCCATATTCAACCGTGGCCTTGCTTTCGCCCGTGCCCAACTGCTGCTCCACCCCGACATAGAGATTGTCGCCGATATAGCGGCCGGCGGCCACCGTGCCCGCCCCGGTGCCATCCTCCGATCCACGGAATTCCAGCCGGTCGACGCCCAGGGAACGCTTCACATTATCCACCAGCCCCGGCCCGCCGCCGAACAGGCCGGTCAGCTGGGCGGCACTCTGGGCCAGTTGCAGCGCCTCCAGGGCCGACAATTGACCGGCGCCCCGGTTGAACAGCAGCCGGGCCAGCACCTCATCCTCCGGATAAGGCGGCTGGGAGCTGAGCTTGACGCTGGGCTTGGACGGGCGGCCGCCGATGGCGACAATGGCCGTCAACTCACCGCGCTGGGTACGCGCCTCCACATCCAGGGTCGGGTCCAGGCTGCCATCAAAGGTGATGTTGGAGCGGGCGATGGTGAAGGTCTGGCCCAGCAGGGCCAGATCGCCCTTCACCAGGGAGATGGGGCCAGCCACGCTGGGATCATCCAGCGTGCCGCGCACCTTCAGGGAGGCTTTCAGTTCCGCATCCAGCCCCCGGCCTGAAACATAAATGCGGTTGGGCGCCTCCACATCCACTTGCAGTTTTACAATCAACGCTTTGGCTGGGGCATTGGCCGGCTGCGCCACCGCAGAACTGGCCCCCGCCGGCGGGGCGATGCGGCGGGGATGGTTGATCTCCACCACCGGCAGGTCAGCCACAGACGTTGGCAGCTTGTCGGGAATGCGGACATGCGCCTCCTCCACATCCACCCGCCCGGCCACCAGAATGTCGGTCAGCGTGCCGGTAACGGCGATTTCCGCCCCGGCCGTCGCCTCCACCATGTCGATCTGGGCCAGCCTGGCCTTGCGCGCCGTCAGTTTCAGGTCGATCTGCCGGTCGCCCCGCTCCGGCCGGAACCCGATGGAGCCGGCCAGGCTGACCTGCCCGCCGCCCGGTGTCTTGCCATCGAAGCTGCGGATCACCAGCCCTTCCGGATCGCCCTGCAAAATGGCCGCAATATCGGTGACCCGCGTGCCCCATTCCTGGTTCTCGTAAGAAGCCTGCAACAGCTCCACGGTGCCGGACAGTTGGCGCTGGGCCAGCGTGCCGGCCAGCGCCAAATCGACCTTCATCTGCCCACCCAGCCGATCCCCGCTGCCAGCCAGGAAATCATTGAAGCGGCGCAGGGCCAGATTGCCTTGCAGCCGGCCGCTGATCGGCAGATCGGTGGGGATAGTTATGGCGGTGGCGCTGCCTTGCATCACCAGCGGCAATTCCCCGCGCGCCGTCAGCCCCACACCGCTGCCCTGGCTGTCCAGCTTGGCAGTCAGGGCCACGCGGCCGTTACGCCAGTTGGCCGCCAGTTCGGCCCCCAGCGGCGTCGGCCCCTTTTCCACCGGCGGGGTGATGGCAAAGCGGTCCAGCTTTAGCGACAGGGTGCCTTCCGGTGCCGCCACCGTACCGCCAATGCTGGCCGTGCCGTTCAGTTCACCATAAAGCGTCAGGGTGGGGTCGATGATGCGGGCCCAGGTCAGCGGCACCTTCACCAGCTCCGCCCGCGCCGACAGAGCGCGCCGGTTCAGGTCGGCATTCATCACCACCCGGCTGTCGCCGGAGACGATAGCCAGATCTTTCACCCGCACCACACCGGTGCCATAGGCCAGCTCCGCCGGCTGCGCCGTCTGGAACCCGGTATCGCCATAAGAACCGGCAAAGCGCGCCAGCAGCAGGCGCAGGATCACCCCGCCGCCTTCCTTATTCTCCGGGGTGGAGAAGGTGCCGGCCAGGGAGACCTTCACCGGGGCCGATGCCTTGCCCGCCAGATCCAGCGTCACCGCCGTGCCGGTCAGCGGCCCCTTGGCGGTGGCGATCAGCGTATCGACATGGGCGTTGCCGGGATCAATGCCCTTGGCCTGCAGGCTGACATCCAGCACCGGCTTGGCCAGCGCATCCTCCACCTTGCTGTCCACCGCCACGGCGGCGATGCGCTGGCCGTGCCAGCGGCGCCAGATTTCCTTGAAATCGGCATTGAACGAAACCTGCTGCTGCCCGCGCACAACGGCCAAATCCAAGCTGAACCGGCCATTGCCCCAGACCTCATCCCCGGCGATGAAACCGATAATGCCTAGGTCCGGCACTGTGCCGGTCAGCTTTCCTTCGGCCGTGCCGGTGGCAAGGTTGGTGCGGATGCCGCCATCGATACGGTTGATGCCGATCACGGCGGACAGATTGTCCAGCGCCAGCCGGTCACCCTGCAGCGCGATATCACTATTAACGGCCAGCCGCTGGCCGATGACGCTGGTTTCCGCCGCCAGGGTGCCGCGCGCTGCTGTCGGCCCGCCCTGACCGGTGAAGGTGACCTGCGCCGCCCCCATCTGCAAACCATCCAACACCAGATTGCTGCCATCCAGCCGCAGGGCCAGCCGGGTCGCCCCCTCCGGCCCCTCCGCCTTGATGCTGGCGGTGACACCGCCCGCCATAGCCATGCCCAGGGCCGGCCCCAGGGGGGAGAGATCATCGATCTTCGCTGTCAGATCACTGGTCAGGCGCTGGCCTGCCAGGGCCACGCCGCCGCGCACATCCAGATGCGGGCTGGTCAAGACCAGATCGCGCAGCTGGATTTCCTTACCCGCCGACAGGTTAACCGACAGGTCCGTCACCGCCCCCAGCAGCGCATCGGCGGCCGGGGTGGCGGTTTTCAGGTTGCGGCCCCGTGCCTTGATGCTGGCCGTCAACTCCCCGCCCGCCCGTTTCAAAGTGACATCCGCCGCCAGTGCCCCCGACAGGTCGCGCCCGACCAGGGGGGACAGGGTGGCAAGATTGGGGCTTTCCAGCACCAGATCGGCTTGGCCCGCCGCCCCCCATTGGCTGAAGGCGCCCTTGCCGCTGGCCTTCAGCAGCGGGCCATCCAGGGACAGGCTGGCAATATTGATGCTTTGCTGCGGCACCCGGATATCGCCCGTCAGGGCCAGGGTACCCCGCTGGTTGGTGATGCCGCCGCCGCGCATCCCTTCCAAGGCACTGGTCAGATCCAGCACGATGCGGTCCAGCGACCCTTGCGCTGCCGCCGTGCCCTTCAGGGTCACGCTGTCAGCGCCGAACTCAGCAAAGCGCGGTGCCTGCACGGTGACATCCGCCGCGACCTTGGGCACCTGCGGTGTGCCGGTGATGGTGATGGTGCCGCGCGCCGTATCGAAGAAGCGGGTCTCCCCCAGGAAAGCGTGCAGGGCCGATTCCGCCGGCACCTGAATCAAGGTGCCGAGATTGACCGCCTTGGTTGTCAGATCATAGGCCCCCCCGCCGGCCAGCGTACCGGCGGCGATCTGGATGGAAACACCATCCAGCACAATCTCCTTGCCGGGATGGATCAGCCCGCCGGCCCCCAGCTTCAGTTCAGGCCCGACCAGGGCGCGCCAGTTGGCCGGCAGCAGCGCCTGGATATTGCCATCCGCCTCCAGCCCGAAGGTCAGCTTGTCGGCCGCCGGACGAATGCGGGCCTGGGCCCGGCCATTCACCACATCGCCCGCCTTGGCGGACAGGTTGCCGGTCCAATCAGTCAGCGGGCCATCGCCCTCCAGCGTCACGGTGAAGGCGGGGCGGCCGGGAATATCCAGCAATTCCGCCACCAGACCATTTTCCGGTTCCGCCGCCACGGCGGCCAGTTTCAGCCGGCTGCCGGGCTGGTAGAAGGCATCCAGCGTCAAGGTGCCCGGCCGGTCATCGATCCGGGCCACGTCCAGATGCACCGTGCCGCCCGGTGCCCCCGCCGGGATATCGGCGCGGCCATCCAGCTTCAGCACCGCCGCCGCTCCCCCCAGCAGATCGGCCCCCAGTTCGGCCCGGCCCACGGCCAGCTGCCGCAGATCAATGGCCACCGGCAGGCGGAAGGGGGCGGCATTGGGGTCAACCGGTTCTTCCGGTCCGGGCAGGGGCTGGCGGGCCACCGCCACCTTGTCGGCCGTCAACAGCTCCACCGACACCCGGCGGGAGAACAGCGCCCAGGGCGACCAGGACAGCCGGGCCCCTTCCACATTTAGCCAGACGCCCTGGGCATCGGCCATGGTCAGCCGGGTCAGGCGCAGGTCGAACAGGTTGCCGCTGGCCCCTTCCAGCCCTAGGCCAGGCACGGACTGGCGCGCCTGCGCCAGCACGAAATCCCGCCCCGATCCGGTGCCCAGCCAGATGATGGCGGCGGTGAAAATCAGCAAGGCCAGCCCGATCAGGCTGGCGAAACCGGCGGCAATCCAGGCCAGCGGTGAGCGCATGTTCATTCCCTCCCCGCCTTTGCTTAGAATGCCTGACCGATGCTGACATAAAGCTGGAAGGCATTATCACCCTTCCGGCGGTTCAGCGGCACGGCGGCATCCACCCGGATCGGGCCGATGGGGGTGTAATAGCGCCCGCCAATGCCGGCGGCATAGCGAAGCCCCTCCCCGAAATCGGGATATTCGGTGGTGTAGACATTGCCGGCTTCGACAAAGGGCACGATGCCGATATTTTCCGTCACCTTGACGCGCATCTCCGCCCCCAGTTCCAACAGGGAGACGCCGCCGGTGGGCTCCCGCTCCGCGTCCAGCGGGCCAACCTTCTGATAACCATAGCCGCGGATGGACCCGCCACCGCCGGCATAAAAACGCTTATCGGCGGGCACATCCAGCAGCCCGCCGCCAATCACTGCGCCATAGACACCGCGCAGCGCGCCGACATAGCGGCCATTGCCGGAAAAATCATGATAGGCCGACCCGTTCAGCCGCCCGATGACAAAGCTGTTGCTGTCCCCCAGCGCTGCCCAATAGGGGGTGACCGTGCCGGAGAGGCGGAAGCCCTCGGTCGGGTCCAGCAGGTTGTTGCTGCGATCCCAGGTCAGCACCAGGGGAAAGCCGATCAGGGTATTGGTGGTGGTCTGCAGATTCTCTTTGATCTTCGATTGTTCGGCGGTGACGCCCAGGCTGCCGGTCAATTGTTTGGAGAAACGGCGATTGACGGCAGCGGTGAAGACCAGCGCGTCGCGGCGATAGGCATCGGGCCGTTCCGACACCGCCTCTGCCGTCAGGTTGAGTGACTGGCGACGGGAGAGGAAATCCGGCTGCTTATAGGTGGTGATCAGGCGGTAATCCAATTCCTTGACGTCGGTGGTGGTGCCGCGCCGGCCGACGCCGGCGATCTCCGCCCCCACCCGGAACTGCTCCGCCCCGCCCAGCAGGTTGCGATGGCCCCAATAGGCATTGGCACCAAAACCATCCTCGGTGGAATAGGCTGAGCCGAAGCCGACATAGCGCATCTCCCGTTCCTGCACATCCACCAGCACGGGGGCCTGGTTCTGCGCATCGGGCTGATCCTCCAACCGCATCCGGACAGAGGAGAAGACGCCCAGTTCCGCCAGGGCCTGGCGCCCCTCCTCCATGGTGGCGGGGTTATATTGGTCGCCCTGGCGCCAGGGCAGGCGGCGCATCACGGCGCGGTTCTCCACCTCCTGCAGCCCGGTGATGCTGACCGGGCCGAAGGCGACGCGGGGGCCGGGATCGACCTTGAAATTCACCGCCATGGTCTGGCTGGCATGGTCCACCACCAGCTTGCGATCCAGGGTACGGGCATAGGCATAGCCCTTTTCGGCGAAACGGGGGACAATGCGCCCCTCTGCCTCCAGGATTTGCGGGCCGTCCGCCGGGGCGCCCTCGGCCAGCCCCAGTTCTGCCGCCGTCACCGTCTGTTCCGGCAGCGGCGCATCCGTGGGACCGGACAGGGTGACCTTGGCGATCTTGTAGCGCTCCCCACGTTCCACCTGGATCACCACCTTGGCGGGGCTGTTCTCCACATCAATTTCCAGATCCAAGATGGCATCGTAATAGCCGGTGGAGCGCAGGGCGGCCACCATGCGGTCCAGATCGGCATCGGCCCGCCGGCGCAGGCCGATGGGCGATGGCGGCGGCTGATCCTTCAGGGAGACCAGGCGGGAGACGTCGTTCAGCAGGTCGCGCAGCGCCGGACGGTCATCAACCCCCTTGATCTCCACCTCATAGGGCGTCTGCTGGGCCATGACAGGCGCGACCGCCAACAGCGATACACCGGCCAGGGCCGACAGCAGGAACCGTTTACGCATCTTCCACATTTCCCAATGGCTTCGGGCTCGGGCCCCATGGTGGCAGGTGACGACCGCCGGCACCAGACGGAACCCGTAACGCCTTGGGGCTACATCTTGTTGCATAAGAGAATAGCGGGGTGCGACTTAAGGTTAGGTATTTCCGGGTGTCCCTGAAACTGCTCCACCGTCTGCGCGCCCGTACCTCTGGAGAGAGGTTCGTGGGATCCGTTGAGCGCAATATTCGAAATGCCGCCCTCCCCGTCGTCACAGAAATTTCACCCACGCGGCGCGCAAGGCAGCCCGGCAGGATGCGCCCTATGCGGCGGCCGGGCGCTTGATTATATTGCGCCGCGACAGACACGCCCGACCCCTGACCTGTGGCCATCGATGCCGCCGGCCCGGTGGCGGGCATTTTTCATGCGCGAACCTCTTTCCGGCGGATCAGGAATGGGCGGCGCGCTCAGGACAGATTCAGGGCCCCACATGGAATTGCGCAATATCGCCATCATCGCCCACGTTGACCATGGCAAGACCACCCTGGTGGACATGCTGTTGAAGCAGTCGGGCACGTTCCGCGAAAACCAGCAGGTCGCCGAACGCGCCATGGACAGCAACGATCTGGAGCGTGAGCGCGGCATCACCATCCTGGCCAAGTGCACCTCCGTCGTCTGGAACGACGTGCGCATCAACATCGTCGACACCCCCGGCCACGCCGATTTCGGCGGCGAGGTGGAGCGTATCCTGAACATGGTGGACGGCGTTTGCCTGCTGGTGGACAGCGCCGAAGGCCCGCTGCCGCAGACCAAGTTCGTGCTGGGCAAGGCGCTGAAGCTGGGCATGCGCCCGATGGTGATCGTCAACAAGATCGACCGTCAGGACGCCCGCCCCGACGAAGTGCATAATGAGATTTTCGACCTGTTCGCTTCGCTGGACGCCACCGACGAACAGCTGGATTTCCCCACCCTGTTCGCCTCTGGCCGCAATGGCTGGGCCGTGAACAACCTGGATGACGAGCGCAAGGATCTGACCCCGCTGTTCGAGCTGGTGGTCAACCATGTGCCGGCCCCGAAGGTGGACAGCGCCGACGCCCCGTTCAAGATGCTGGCGACCACCCTGGAAGCCAACCCCTATCTGGGCCGCATCCTGACCGGTCGTATCCAGTCCGGCCGCATCAAGACCAACATGGCCATCAAGGCGCTAAGCCGTGACGGCAAGCTGATCGAGCAGGGTCGCGCCTCCAAGGTGCTGGCCTTCCGCGGTCTGGAGCGCGTGCCGGTGGATGAGGCGCAGGCGGGTGACATTGTCGCCATCGCCGGTCTAACCAAGACCACCGTGGCCGACAGCATCGTGGAAATGAGCGTCGATGAGCCCTTGTCGGCTCAGCCGATCGATCCGCCGACGCTGGCCATGACCTTCTCGGTCAATGACAGCCCGCTAGCCGGCCGCGAAGGCGACAAGGTCACCAGCCGCATGATCCGCGACCGCCTGATGCGCGAAGCGGAAGGCAATGTCGCCCTGCAGATCCGCGAAACCGCCAATGCCGACGCTTACGAAGTGGCCGGCCGTGGCGAATTGCAGCTGGGCATCCTGATCGAAACCATGCGCCGCGAAGGGTTCGAGCTGTCGATCAGCCGTCCGCGCGTGGTGATGCAGACCGACGAGAACGGCCAGAAGCTGGAGCCGATTGAGGAAGTCGTCGTTGACGTGGACGAGGAATTCTCCGGCGTCGTCGTTCAGAAGCTGAACGAGCGCAAGGGCGAAATGCTGGAAATGAAGCCCTCGGGCGCCGGCAAGCTGCGTCTGGTGTTCCATGTGCCGTCGCGCGGCCTGATCGGTTACCAGGGTGAATTCCTGACCGACACCCGCGGCACCGGTGTCATCAACCGCCTGTTCGCCGATTACATGCCCTATAAGGGCGCCATCCCGGGCCGCCGCAACGGCGTGCTGATCTCCAACTCCGATGGCGAGGCCGTGGCCTACGCCCTGTGGAACCTGGAAGATCGCGGCCCGATGATGATCGAACCCGGCTGGAAGGTTTACGAAGGCATGATTGTGGGTGAACATACCCGCGAGAATGACCTGGAAGTGAACGTCCTGAAGGGCAAGAAGCTGACCAACATCCGCACCACCAGCAAGGATGAAGCCGTCGTTCTGACGCCGCCCATCCGCATGTCGCTGGAAAAGGCCCTGTCCTACATCCAGGATGACGAGCTGGTGGAAGTGACGCCGAAGTCCATCCGTCTGCGCAAGAAGATGCTGAACCCGAACGACCGCAAGCGCGCCGAGCGTGCGGCCGAAGCCGAGTAAGGCTTACCGGTTCTGCTGAAATGAAAAGCCCCCGCCGGAGCAATCCGGCGGGGGCTTTTTCTTTGGCGTAAAAGGAAATGACTGGGGTGCTCACGCCTCCAGCAGCAATTCCCCATGGTCGCGCACGCGCTTCATCATGCTGGCTTTCAGCTTGTTGAGCGCGCGGGTTTCCAGCTGGCGCACGCGCTCCTTGCTCACACCCAGCACGCGGCCCAGTTCCTCCAGCGTCGCCCCTTCATCGCGCAGGCGGCGTTCGGCGATGATCTGGCGTTCACGCGGGCTGAGTTCGCCCAACGCTTCGGCCAGCCAGTGGGAGCGCATCCGGCCGTCGCGCATCCCGATCACCACATCTTCCGGGGAGGGGCGCTGATCGGCCAGCAGATCCTGCCACTCCCCCTCACCGGCCTCGCTCAGCGGATTGTTCAGCGACTGGTCAGCGGCGGCCAGCCGCTGTTCCATTGTCTCTACCTCATGGGTATCGACATTCAGGGTCTGGGCGATCTGGGCCCGGTCCTCATCGCTCAACCCCGTGGCAGAGGGGTTGCCGGCGATGCGTGCGCGCAGGCGGCGCAGGTTGAAAAACAGGGATTTCTGCGCCGCCGTGGTGCCGGTGCGCACGATGGACCAGTTGCGCAGCACATAATCCTGAATGGCGGAGCGAATCCACCAGGCGGCATAGGTGGAGAAACGCACATCGCGTTCCGGTTCAAACCGGCTGGCCGCCTGCATCAGCCCGACATTGCCTTCCTGCACCAGATCGCCCATCGGCAGCCCGTAATTGCGGAAGCGCGTGGCGGTGGCGATCACTAGACGGGTGTAGGAGCGCACCAGCTCATGCAGGGCCCGCTGGTCCCCCTTTTCCCGCCAGCGCCGGGCCAAATCCAGCTCATGATCGCGTTCCAGCAGCGGTTGTTTCATCGCCTGGCGGATGAAGGCGACATTGGCACGCTGGGTTTCGGGATCGTCGATATGGGCCACAGGGAACCTCCGCTCGTATCCGTGTCGCGGCGGGTTGGCCGCCGTCAGATGCGATTGATACGGGGGGAGATTCCGGCTGGATCACCTCTGTTACAGAAAAATTATTCCGAGAGCCATGATACATGGCTCTCGGTCTGTGCATTTTCCCTCAGGCGCCGGGCGCTGCCTCCGGCAGCTCGGGCTTGCGCAGGCACGTGCCTACGGGCCAGCGGTCGCTGGCCTCCAAGAGCCATGAAATATGGCTCTTGGTCTGTGCATTTTCCCTCAGGCGCCGGGCGCTGCCTCCGGCAGCTTGGCTTGCGCAGGCACGTGCCTGCGGGCCAGCGGTCGCTGGCCTCCAAGAGCCATGAAACATGGCTCTTGGATTACTCCGGGTCCGGTGCCTTGGTGCGCATGGTGACGAATTCCTCCGCCGCCGTCGGGTGCAGGCCGATGGTGCGGTCGAAATCCTGCTTGGTGGCGCCCATATTCATCGCCACGGCGATGGCCTGGATCATCTCCGGCGTATCCGATCCCACCATGTGGCAGCCGATCACCTTCTGCGTGGCCCGGTCCACCACCAGCTTCATCAAGGTGCGCTGGTCGCGGCCGGAAAGCTGGTGGCGCATCGGCTTGAAGCTGCTGCGGTAAATATCCACCTCCCGCCCCAGCTTGGCGCGGGCCTGTTCTTCCGTCACGCCGATGGTGGCCACGGGCGGGATGGAGAAAACGGCGGTGGGGATATTGTCGTAATTCACATCGCGCGGGCGGTTGCCATAGAGCCGGTCGGCCAGCACATGGCCTTCGGCCAGGGCCACCGGCGTCAGGTTGATGCGGTTGGTGACATCCCCCAGGGCATAGATGCTGGGCACGCTGGTCTGGTACTGGTCATTCACCTTGATGGCGCCATTGCCATCCAACTCTACCCCGACATTTTCCAAGCCCAGCTTGGCCGTCATCGGCTTGCGCCCGATGGCATAGATCACCGCGTCGCAGGGCAGCGGGGTGCCATCGCTCAGGGTGGCAACCAGACATTCGTCCGTCTTCTCGATCCGCTCCACCACCGTGTTCAGGCGCAGGTCGATGCCGGTCTTCACCAACTCATCCGTCACGAAGGTACGCACATCGCCATCAAAGCCGCGCAGAATCTGGTGCCCGCGGTAGAGCAGCGTCACTTCTGCCCCCAACCCCTTGAACAGACTGGCAAATTCCAGGGCGATATAGCCGCCGCCGGCCACCACCACCCGGCGGGGGAAGCGGGGCAGTTGGAACACCTCGTTCGACGTGATACCATATTCCTTCGCCCCCGGCTGGCCCGGCAGTTCCGGCCAGCCGCCCGTGGCGATCAGGATACGTTCGGCGGTGATATGCTGGCCATTCACCGCCACCGTATGTTCATCCACGATGGTGGCGCGCCCGTCAAACAGGGTGACGCCGGCCCCTTCCAGCAGGCGGCGATAAATGCCGTTCAGCCGGCCGATTTCTTTATCCTTGGCGGCGATCAGGGCTTGCCAGTCATGCACCGGCTTTTCCACCGTCCAGCCGAAACCCGCGGCGTCTTCGAACGCATGGGCATATTCGGCGGCATAGACCAGCAGCTTCTTCGGCACGCAGCCGACATTTACGCAGGTGCCACCATAATAGCGCTCCTCCGCCACCGCCACGCGGGCGCCATGCTGGGCGGCGATACGCGCAGCGCGCACCCCGCCGGAACCGGCACCGATGGTGAAAAGGTCGAAATCATAGCTGGCCATGGCGGGCGTTCATCCTTGGGGTCGCGTCGGGAAGCGGGAATCCTCAATGCGCACAATTGGTCAACCGGGCAAGCGCTTTCCAGCCCCGCAGACCGGATTTGCGCCAACGGCGCCCTGCCTCGCGGGGAAAAAACCAATTGTATGACATATTGCCTGCCCGTACCTTGCCCCCAGCACCCAGAACAAGAATGGCGGGAGGCCCCATGTTGCGATGTCTGTTTCTGGCCCTGGCGGGGCTTCTGGTCCTAGTCCCGGCCAGCCCTGCGCCGGCCCAGGAGGTCACCCCACGCCCTCGCGTGCTGGTGCTGACCGATATTGAGAATGAACCGGATGATGCCCAGTCGCTGATCCGCTTCCTGACCTATGCCAACCAATGGGACATTGAAGGGCTGATCGCCACCACCTCCATTCATCTGCCCGACCATGTGGCGCCGGACCGCATCCGCCAGATCATTGCCACCTATGGCACGGTGCGGGACAATCTGCTGCGACATGAACCGGGATATCCCACAGCCGAACAATTGCTGGCCGTGGTCAGCCAGGGGCCGCCCGTCTATGGCATGAAGGCGATAGGCCAAGCGCTTTCCCCCGGCGCCCGGCAACTGATCGCGGCGGCGGACAAGGCGGATGACCGCCCCCTCTGGGTGCTGGTCTGGGGCGGGGCGAACACCCTGGCCCAGGCCCTGGCGGAGGTGAAACAGCAGCGCAGCCCGGCAGAGCTGGACCGCTTCATCGCCCGTCTGAGGGTCTATGCCATTTCCGATCAGGATGATGCCGGCCCCTGGCTGCGACGCAGTTTCCCCAACCTGTTCTATATTGCCAGCCCCGGTATGCATAAGGGCGGCGGCTATCACATGTCCACCTGGGTGGGCATCAGTGGCGACCGGTTCCTGGGGCGGTTCGCCGGGGGCGATTTTTCCCTGGTATCCCTGGAATGGCTGGAAAAAAACATCATGGCCAAAGGACCGCTGGGGGCGATCTTTCCCAAACCGATCTATATCATGGAGGGGGACACGCCCAGCTTCCTCTATCTGATCCAGAATGGCCTGGGTGACGCCGAGCATCCTGATTGGGGAAGCTGGGGTGGCCGCTATGAATTCTATACCCCGCGCCTGCGCAAATGGTTCCTGGCACCAGAAGAACGCCCTTTCTGGACCGACGCAGAAGATGAGGTGCTGGGGGCGGATGGCCAATGGCACACCAGCAACAAGGCCAGCATCTGGCGCTGGCGCGAAGCCTATCAGAATGATTTCGCCGCCCGCATGGATTGGACCCTCAAGCCCTATGATCAGGCCAACCACCCACCCAAACCGGTTCTGAACCATCCGGCCCGACTGACAGCACGGATAGGCGACCGTGTGACCCTGGATGCCAGCGCCAGCAGCGACCCCGATGGCGACAGCCTCAGCTATCAATGGTTCATCTATGGGGAGGCGGGCAGCTTTACCACCGCCACTGACCGTACCGGCAGCCTGGGCAGCATTGAAAATGCTGACAAGCCGCAGGCCGTGCTGGTGGTGCCATCAAAGCGCGTGGCGCGGACGGGTGACCTGCATGTGATCCTGGCTGTTACCGACAATGGCAGCCCACGGCTGACCCGCTACAAGCGGGTGATCATCGCGGTGACGCCCTAAGGGATGAAGGCTGGTCGGTATGGCAACAGCCGTACCGACCGCCCATCACTACCATTTGCGCTCGGTTTTCAGGCCACCGGAATTCAGCGCATCCAGAAAGGCGTTGCCCGTGCTCTTGCCCGCCCCCCGCACCATGCGCGGGTTGGGGCGACGTTGCGCCTGTTCCATCACCTTTACCGCCGTAGCAGTGGCATCATTTTCCACCCGGCGGCGCACATCGCCATCCAGCGATTCGAAAGCCTGACGGGCGAACAGCAGGGCGTTTTCCGAGCGGCTTTCCACCACCTGGCGCAGCGCATTGGCCGCCATCAAGCATTCCAGCCGGTCAGGGCCTGTCACATCATCCAGCACGCCAGCCAGAATCCCAATCGCCTCCAGGGTCTTGGGATCGTTCAACTCCACAGACATCGCTTCATCACAATGGTTGGGCCCAGGGGCACAGCATATAGTCCCATTCTGTGGCGAAATACGCAACGGACTCTGTGCCGCGCAGCAAAGGCATGGCAGGGTTGGCTTAAATCGCTGCTTTACAAGGGGCGGGCTTCGCGGCATCGTCCCGCCCCATGTTCACCAAGCGCCCCACCACCACTACCACCAAAACCACCACCCTTCGGGGCGGTGCTGTTGGTGTGCGCGTGGCCGGATAAGGCCAGTGACATAACGCCAAACGGTCCCGCCGGGTAAGGTCGGGGCCGCTTCACAGGCGAAACGGAACCCCGACCAGACGGCGACCCAAGCCAAACTGAAGGGTTCCTGATCATGAACAGCCAAGCACAATCCGCCCGCCCCCTGAATATCGCCGTTGTCGGCGCCACCGGTGCTGTGGGCGTTGAAATCCGCAAGTGCCTGGAAGAAAGCGGCCTGAATTTGGGCGAAGTCCGCCTGCTGGCCTCCCCCCGTTCCGCCGGGCAGAAGGTGCCGTTCGCCGGGGGGGAACTGGTGGTACAGGCGCTGGATGAGAACAGCTTCCACGGCATTGATTACGCCCTGTTTTCCGCCGGCAGCGGCATTTCCAAGCAATATGCGCCAGCAGCCGTGGCGGCCGGTGCGGTAGTGATCGACAATTCATCCGCGTTTCGCATGGAAGAGGCCATCCCCCTGGTGGTGCCGGAGGTGAACCCGCAGGCCATCCCGGCCAAGCCCGGCGTCATCGCCAACCCCAATTGCGTGGCCATCATCGCCACTGTCCCGCTGGCGGCCCTGGAACGCCGCTACCGTATCCGCCGGCTGAACATCGCCACCTATCAGGCATCCAGCGGGGCCGGGGCGGCGGCGATGGAGGAATTGCGCGCGTCAACGGCGGCCTATCTGGCCGGTGAGGCCTATCCGCCGCGGGTGATGAAGCACCCCTATGCCTTCAACCTGTTCAGCCATGATGCCGGCATCAACCCTGATACCGGCTATAATGGCGAAGAGGAAAAGGTGGTGGAGGAGACGCGCAAGATCCTGGCCCGCCCCGATCTGGCCATTTCCATCACCTGTATGCGCGTCCCGGTGCTGCGCGCCCACACCATGGCCATCAGCGTTGAGTTTGAAGAGGTGGTGTCGCCGGAAACGGTGAAGACCCTGCTGGCCGATGCGCCCGGCGTGCGGTTGGTGGATGATTGGGCCGCCAACCATTTCCCCATGCCCAACGAGGCTTCCGGCCAGGGCGATGTGCTGGTGGGCCGCATCCGCCGCGACATTGGCGACCCGTCCGGCCGTTCCGTGGCGTTGCTGCTGGCCGGCGACCAACTGCTGAAGGGGGCCGCACTGAATGCGGTGCAGATCCTGCAGCGGCTGGTGGGCTGATCCACCTGATCCGTAGGGGTGGCAGGGGGGCGGCCTGGCACCGCCCCCTTGCGGGAATTATGATGAAAACTACTTATTGGTGTAAATTGATTGCACTTAAAAGTTTTACAGGTTACACTCTCCGCATAATAAAACATTCCAGGAGAGAGGTTCCTCATGTCTTTCTCTCGTCTCACGCTGGGCAGCCTGCTGCTGCCGGCACTGATGGCGTTTGCCCTGCCGGTCGGCGCTGCCGATACCCCGTTTGGGGTCACGCTGCCCAACCCGAATATTCCCGGCTATAATTTCCCAGAGCCGGAGCCGGTGATTCTGGGTTGGGTGAACAACCAGCCCGCGAAATCGTCGAATATCTATCTGCATGGTTGGGGGTTGTGGACATCGCTGAACATGCCCAGCGGCCAATCTACCTTCGGCCTGAAAAACGCCCCGGTCTATCTGACCTGGAAGTCCAAGCAGGAGCTGGAGGCCTTGACCGTGGAGTCGGTGGCAGCCAATGGTGAAAAGGCGGCCAAGCAGAAGCCCGCCCCCCGGCAATTGTCACTGGGGCCGGTGTCCCAGCACCTGAAGTTCGGCATCAGGACCACGCTGGACAAGGCCGTCAAGGCAGCGACATCCACAGCAGCCGAGGCGGCGCCCGTTCCCGCCCCAGCCAACGGGACGACGCCCACCACGCCGGATGCCACGGTGTTTGAAACCGTCTCCTACAGCCCGGATGCCTCTCAGTGGATTCTGCAAGGCGGGCTGTTCAAGCTGTCGACCTTCAAGGCGCTGTACGCCCAGAACCAGAAGGAAATCCCGGTTTTCCCCAACACGGCGGTTTCCCTGAAGCCGGTCTACAAGGTAATCTCCAAAAATGGCGGGCACCTGATCAATGGGCGTTACTACGCCATGCCGGCTTGGCCCGGCACGCCGGAAGTGACGCAGGAAATCATCGATAACGGCTTCCCCGAGCAGAGTTGGAATGCCGGCTGTGTCTATGTCGATATTCAGAACAAAGGCCCGTCGGCCGCCAAGGGCACCGATGCCAGCTGCAAGGTGCCAACCCCGGACAGCACCTATGGGCTGGGTGATTTCGTCACCATTCCCGTCACCGCCGACAATCTGTCCCAGTTGAAGGTGGACGGGCTGGATGTGGCGGTCGGCGACACGCTGATCCTGGTGGCCATGCATGTCACCTCCCGCGAGATCGCGGAATGGACTTGGCAGACCTTCTTCTGGACGCCCGATCCGGCCAATCCGCCCACCCCCAGCGACAAGGCCGTCGCGGCCGCCCGTCCGCTGGGTCAGCTGAAGGGTGCGCCGGCCCATTATGCGGCCAGCTTCGCCTATCAGATGATCGCCCCCAACCAGCCGGTGGATGGCGGCAATAATGTCGGCAAGCCGGTGATCGGCTATAATCCTTACCTGGAGTCGGGCTTTAACGGGGCCGTGTTCGGGGTGAAGGTGCCGGTGATCGATCCTGCCACCAAGGTGGCCTGGGTCGGACAGGTGGGTGTGCAGACCAACTGCATGACCTGCCATGCCATGGCAACCGTGGCCATGGCGCCGGGCGCGCAGAATTACTACACCACCAACTTCTGGATCGGCCGTAACGACCCGCTCTATAATGGTACGGTGCAGGCTGACTTCCTCTGGTCCATCGCCGATGTGGTGGGCTCACAGCAGGCGAAGCAGAATAATTAAGGATAAGAGACGGGCGGCAGGTTACCCCGCCGCCCGTTCTTGCCCCCAACGTCAGTGATGATCGTCGGGCACCGGTCGGTCGGACAGATAGACCTGCCCGCCATTCTCCTTGAATGCCACCGACATTTCCGCCATGCCGGCCTCGGCCTCCTGCGCCGCTGCATAATCACGCACTTCCTGAGTGATCTTCATGGAGCAAAATTTCGGCCCGCACATGGAGCAGAAATGCGCCAGCTTGGCCCCTTCCGCCGGCAGAGTCTGGTCGTGGTACTTCTCCGCCGTTTCCGGGTCCAGCGACAGGTTGAACTGGTCGCGCCAGCGGAATTCAAACCGGGCGCGTGACAAAGCATCATCGCGCTCCTGCGCCCCCGGATGGCCCTTGGCCAGATCGGCAGCATGGGCAGCCAGCTTATAGGTGATCACGCCCACCTTCACATCATCGCGGTCGGGCAGGCCCAAATGTTCCTTGGGCGTGACATAGCAAAGCATGGCCGTGCCGAACCAGCCGATCATCGCCGCCCCGATACCGCTGGTGATATGGTCGTATCCCGGCGCGATATCCGTGGTCAGCGGCCCCAGCGTGTAGAACGGGGCCTCACCGCAATGGGCCAGCTGTTTGTCCATATTGGCCTTGATCTTGTGCATGGGCACATGGCCCGGCCCTTCGATCATCACCTGTACATCATGCCTCCAGGCGATCTGAGTCAGCTCGCCCAGCGTTTCCAGCTCCGCGAACTGGGCGCGGTCATTGGCGTCAGCGATGGATCCGGGGCGCAAGCCGTCGCCCAGGGAGAAGGCGATGTCATACGCCTTCATGATCTCGCAGATTTCCTCAAAATGCGTGTAGAGGAAGTTTTCCTTGTGATGGGCCAGGCACCATTTCGCCATGATGGAGCCGCCCCGGCTGACAATGCCGGTCACGCGCTTGGCCGTCAGCGGGATATAGGGCAGACGCACCCCGGCATGGATGGTGAAATAATCCACGCCCTGTTCGGCCTGTTCGATCAGCGTGTCGCGGAAAATCTCCCAGGTCAGGTCTTCGGCCTTGCCATTGACCTTCTCCAGCGCCTGATAGATCGGCACGGTGCCGATGGGCACGGGGGAATTGCGGATGATCCATTCGCGGATCGTGTGGATATTGCGGCCGGTCGACAGGTCCATCACCGTATCGGCCCCCCAGCGGGTGGCCCAGACCAGCTTGTCCACCTCGTCCGCCACGGAGGAGGTGACGGCGGAATTGCCGATATTGGCGTTGATCTTCACCAGGAAATTCCGCCCGATGATCATCGGTTCGGTTTCCGGGTGGTTGATATTGTTGGGGATGATGGCGCGGCCACGGGCGATCTCATCGCGCACAAATTCCGGCGTCACATAATCGGGGATCGACGCGCCGAAATCCTCCCCATCGCGGGCGGCCTGTTGGGCCAGCTTGGCGCGGCCCAGATTCTCGCGGATGGCGACATATTCCATCTCAGGCGTGATGATGCCGGCCTTGGCATAATGCATCTGGCTGACATTGCGGCCGGGCTTGGCGCGCAGCGGCTGGCGGCTGGCGCGGTCGAACAGGGGCACGGGGCTTTCCTGGCCCACGCGAAGGCCATTATCCTCCGGCTTCACCTCCCGTCCCGCATAGGCTTCCACATCGCCGCGCCCTTCGATCCAGGCGCGGCGCAGTTCGGCCAAACCCTTGCGGATATCGGTCTTCACGGCCGGATCGGTATAGGGGCCGGACGGATCATAGGCCCGCACCGGCGGCTCATTGGCGCTGGGCGACAGGTCAATTTCCCGCATGGCGACGCGGATATCGGGGAACAGCGTGCCCGGCACATGCACCTTGCGGCTGGCCGGCAAGGGCCCGGTGGTGACGCTGAAATCCTGGGGAATGGAAAGACTATCTGGCATCTGGACCTCCCTCGAATGATGGAGATCCGGGCAGCGCGCGTGGCGGCTCTCATAGGCGGGGCAGATATATATGGCCCCTATATGAATCCCATCCCTACGCCGGTACGACCCGGATCAGGTTCTAAGGGTTCCCGCGCCAATGCCGGTTGAACGGCACCATAGCGGTATCTCAGCCCCTTGCCGGGGCTCCCCTTGGACGGTTCGGAAAGTGAAGAATTGCCTTGGCTATGTCAAGCAGATGGGTGGGGCCGGTCAGGGGCCGGATGGCACAAACTGATGGGCGCGGGCGGCCACTTCCGTCACCATACCTTCCATGGGGCGGTGACGGGCCAGCAGGTCGGCATAGAACGGGCTGGCCAACAGGGCTGTATAGGCTGCCTCGAACGCCGTGCGGACCGGGGTGGAGGCAAAGGCGATGCCATAGCCCATATAGGAACGCTGCTCTGAAAGCGTGGGGCCATAGGGCTCAAAACGCAGGGAGGGACGGGACTGCTGAAACCGCGCCACAGCACGCGCATGGGCAACCACCCCGTCCAGCCGGCCATTTGTCAGCAGGTTAAAGGCGATATCGACATTGCGCACCGGTTCCACCTGCGCCCCGGTGAGGCTGGACAAGCCATCCAGCACCGCCCAACCCAAGGGAACGCCTATTCTGCCGGACGGTGGGGGGGCTCCCCCATCGGCCCTTTGCAGCCGGAACAGGCTGATCTGGTCGACATAGAAATAATCGCTGGAAAACACCATCCAGCGTGCGCGATCCGGCGTGAAATAGGGGCCGATCAGAATATCGGCCTGCCCGGTTTCAACTTCCTTTTGCGCGCGGGGCCAGGGGAATTGTTCGAACTGGCAGGAAAGGCCGGCATCCTGGCAAGCGCGACGCGCCAGCTCCGCGCCGATGCCGCTGTCACACCGCTCCCCATCGGACACATAGGGCAGCGGACCGCAGACCACCCGGATGACATCCCCCACCCCGCCCCCCTGGGGCGGGGTGGACGAGGCCATGGAAGGGCGACCGCGCGCGCCAAGCAGCACGGCCGCACAGATCAGCACCACCGCCATGCAAACCCGGCCCCGCCAGACAGGAAGGCGCATCTTCCCCCCATCATCCAAACGCCCATCCCCCGATACGCGCCTTAAAGTTGCAGCGTAAGCATGTGTAAGTAGCTGGTCAATAAGGGTGACCGGAATTTTGCCCCGGCGCGGGCCTGCTCCCCCCGCCGCCGTTCCGTCACTGCAAACCCGTCCTTCCGTGGCGGCGCTTGAGCCGGCGATCCATCCGCCCTAAACATCGCCAGCCCGCCCACCCAAGGATGCAAGCGCCGCCATGACCGATCAGCCCCAGCGTATCACCCTGCGCCGCCCCGATGACTGGCACCTGCATCTGCGCACCGGGGCCATGCTGAAGGTGGTGCTGCCGCACAGTGCCGCCCAATTGGGCCGCGCCATCGTGATGCCAAACCTGGCCCCGCCGGTGGTGGATACGGCACGCGCAGAGATTTACCGGGATGAAATCCTGGCAGCGCTGCCCGCCGGCAGCAGCTTCCGCCCGCTGATGACCGCTTACCTGACCGATGGCACCGACGCCGATGATATTGAAGCCGGCCATGCCAAGGGCGTGTTCACGGCAGTGAAGCTCTACCCCGCCCACGCCACCACCAATTCCGCCCATGGCGTCACCGATTTCGACAAGGTGGCCCCGGTGCTGGACCGGATGGCCAAGATCGGGATGCCGCTGCTGGTGCATGGCGAGGTGACGGACCAGAGCGTCGATATTTTCGACCGCGAGGCGGTGTTCATCGACACGGTGCTGCCCAAACTGATGGGCCGGCACCCGGACCTGAAAATCGTGCTGGAACATATCACCACGGAAGAGGGCGTGGCCGTGGTCCACCAGCATGGGCCGGGCGGCAAGCTGGCTGCCACCATCACCGCACACCATCTGATGATCAACCGGTCCAGCATTTTTGTCGGCGGCATCCGCCCGCATCTTTATTGCCTGCCCATCGCCAAGCGGGAAAAGCACCGGCTGGCCCTGCGCGCCGCCGCCACCTCGGGGGAGCCCTGGTTCTTCTTCGGCACCGACAGCGCGCCGCACCCGATCGGGGCCAAGGAAAGTGCCTGTGGCTGCGCCGGCATCTATACCGCCGCCACGGCGGTGGAGCTTTACACCCAGGTGTTTGACGAGGAAGGGGCGCTGGACAAGCTGGAAGCCTTTGCCAGCCTGAACGGCCCTGCCTTCTATGGCCTGCCGGTGAATGAGAGCTTCATCACCCTGGAAAAATCCGGCCTGATCGTGCCGGACGTGCTGGATGTCGGCGGCAATATCGCCGTGCTGCCCTTCCGGTCGGGGGAGCGGCTGGATTGGCGGCTGGTGTAAAACCGCCGCCACAGCACCCCCGCTTTTCTGCTATTTTCACCCCCAACCCGCCCATCCTTGGAGCCATTTGACATGATCGACGCACAGACCGCCGCCACCCAGGCGGCCCGTATCCTGATTGAGACCAAGTCGGTCCTGTTCAATGCCGAAAAGCCCTTCATCTTCACCTCCGGCCGGGCCAGCCCGGTCTATATCGATTGCCGCCGCCTGATCAGCTTCCCGCGCGCCCGCCGCTTCCTGATGCAGGCAGCCAAGGATCAGCTCTGCCGCGAGGCGGGGTTTGAGGCGTTTGACGTGGTGGCCGGCGGGGAGACGGCAGGCATTCCCTATGCCGCCTTCGTCTCCGACGTGCTGGACCTGCCGATGGTCTATGTCCGCAAGAAGCCCAAGGGTTTCGGCCGCAACGCCCAGATCGAGGGCAACCTGCCCGAAGGCCAGCGCGTGCTGCTGGTGGAGGATCTGGCCAGCGAAGGCACCTCCAAGGTCAATTTTGTCAATGCGTTGCGCCAGGCCGGCAGCATTGTCGAACATATCTGGGTGGTCTTCCATTACGGCATCTTCCCGCAGTCGGAAGCGACCATGGCCGATATGGGCGTGAAGCTGCATTCGCTGGCCAATTGGTGGGACGTGCTGCGCGTGGCCCGCGAAGGGAACTATTTCGACAGCTTCACCCTGAATGAGGTGGAAAAGTTCCTGCACAATCCCGAATCCTGGGTGGCACCCAAGGTTTAAGGGTCATCGGGGCCGGTGCGAAAAGCCGGCCCCCGCTTTCTGGAAATAGACCGCCATGCTGGTGATCGACCGTATCGATCATTTCGTGCTGACCGTGCGCGATATCGACCGTACATGCGATTTCTACAGCCGGGTGCTGGGAATGCAGGTTGTCACCTTTGGCCAGGGGCGCAAGGCGCTATCCTTTGGCCGGCAGAAGATCAACCTGCATCAGGCAGGGCGGGAGTTTGAGCCCAAGGCCAAGGCCCCTACCCCCGGTTCAGCCGATTTCTGCCTGATCACCGAACAGAGCCTGGACAGCGTGCGGGCGCATCTTGATGCCTGCGGCGTGGTGATTGAGGAAGGCCCGGTGCCGCGCACCGGCGCCACCGGCCCCATCACATCCTTCTATCTGCGCGACCCGGACGATAATCTGGTGGAAATCGCAGTTTATTGAGCCGCCGCCTCCCGCTTCTCCGCCTCCGTTGCCTTGGGCAGATAGCGGTGGGCCAGCGCGTGATAGACGGCGGGCGCCCCCGTCATCCGCGAAACGGAAAAGCCGATCAGGCTGGCCATCATCACCGGGGCCGCCATGGCATGATTGCCGGTCATTTCCAGCACAATGACAAAGGCAGTGATCGGCGCCTGCACCACCCCGGCGAAATAGCCCGCCATGCCCAGCAAGGCGGCCGCGCCCAGGGCGTGGCTGTCCAGCAGGCCGGCAATGCTGGTGCCCATGCCGGCCCCGATGGCCAGCGAGGGGCTGAAGAAGCCCCCCGGCACCCCGGTGATGCAGGAAAGCAGCGTGGCCCCGAACTTGGTCAGCATGAAGAGCGGGGAGACATCGCCCCGCCCATCCAGCATCGCCTTGGCCTGTTCATAGCCGGTGCCATAGCTGGCCCCGCCAGAGGCCAGCCCCAGCAATGCCACCAGCAGGCCACAACCGGCGGCGAACAGCACCGGATAGCGCTTGAACCAGCGCCCCACCTGCCCCGGCAGCCCATAGGCGAAGGCCACAACCAGCCGGCTGAACAGCCCGCCCAGCACCCCGCCCAGCAGCCCGCAGGCCAGCACCAGCGACCAATCCTGCCAGCCATGCAGCACGTCCCGCGTGGTGCCGAAATAGGTGTAATCCCCCTGCATGGCCAGCGACGCGATACCGGCCAGCAGCACGGCAGACAGGATCAGATGGGCGGAACGGACCTGAAAGGCGCGGCCCATCTCCTCAATGGCGAAGACCAGCCCGGCCAGCGGCGTGTTGAAGGCGGCAGCCACACCGGCGGCCGCCCCCGCCACCAGCAGGCCGGGCATCCGATCACCCAGGCGGCGGCCGATGCTGTTCATGATGGCAGCACCCACCTGCACCGTCGGCCCTTCCCGCCCGATGGAAGCACCGACGCCCAGCGCCAGCAGCGTCAGCCCCATCTTGCCGGCGGCAATGGGCAGCGCCACCAGCCGGTCACGCAGTTCCTGCACCTTGGTGGCGCGGGCGGCCACCGCCTGGGGAATGCCGCTGCCACCGGCCATGGGGAAGAAACGGCTGGTCAGCCAGGCCGACAAAGCCAGCCCGGCAGGGGTGAGCAGCAGCGGGGCCAGCGGCCAGCGCTGCACAATCTGCTGAAACAGGTGGGAGGCCGCATCCGCCCCCCAGGCGAACAGCACCGCGACCACACCGATGCACAGCCCCCCGCCCCAGAAGACCAGCCGGCGCCGCCAGATATGCGGCGCCACCCATAATTGCCGCCCCCGGCGCGCCACAGCATTCGGCATCACCCCGATCCTTCCATTATGCCAACCATTCACAGGCTTAACGCCGGGCGGCGGCGGCGGGCATCGTTGATCGGGCATGGCAAGCCTGTGCCGGGCGGGAAGCGGCGGATTGGCGCAGCCCCAGCCCCCCTTTCCCATCGGCCTGATTCTGTATATGTTCTCCCTACCATGAGCGATCTCTTCTCCCCTCCCCCGCCGCCGCCCACCCCGGCCCCGCAGCGCCGCCCCTATCTGGACGGGTTGAACCCCGTGCAGCGGGAAGCGGTGGAGGCGCTGGACGGCCCGGTGCTGGTGCTGGCCGGTGCCGGCACGGGCAAAACCCGCGTGCTGACGACGCGGCTGGCGCATCTGCTGCTGTCGCGCCGCGTCAGCCCGTGGAATGTGCTGACCGTGACCTTCACCAACAAGGCCGCGCGGGAGATGCGGGAGCGGGTGGATAATCTGCTGGGCAGCCAGTCGGAAGGCTGGTGGATGGGCACCTTCCATTCCCTGGCCGCCCGCATCCTGCGCCGCCATGCCGAGTTGATCGGCCTGAAACCCAGCTTCACCATTCTGGACACTGACGACCAGATCCGCCTGCTGAAACAGTTGATGGAGGCGGAAAATGTCGATGCCAAGAAATGGCCGGCGCGGATGCTGCTGTCGATCATCGAGCGCTGGAAGGACCGGGCGCTGACACCCGACAAGCTGAAACCGGAGGAGGCGGGCGATGCCGCCAATGGCCGCATCCTGACGCTCTACCGGCAATATCAGGACCGGCTGAAGGCGCTGAACGCCTGCGATTTCGGCGACCTGCTGCTGCACAATATCACGCTGTTCCAGCAGCATAATGATGTATTGATTGAATATCAAAATCGATTCCGCTATATTCTCGTAGATGAATATCAAGATACGAATGTCGCTCAGTACCTTTGGCTAAGACTTCTCGCCCAGTCTCACAGAAATATCTGCTGTGTTGGCGATGACGACCAGTCGATATACGGTTGGCGTGGCGCTGAAGTTGGAAATATACTTAGATTTGAGCATGATTTCCCCGGCGCCACCATCATCCGTCTGGAGCAGAACTACCGTTCCACTGCCCATATCTTGGGTGCTGCCCACGGCATCATTGCCCATAACCAGGGCCGCCTGGGCAAGCAGCTCTGGACGGAGACGGATGGCGGCGAAAAGGTGAAGGTCCGCGGCCTGTGGGACGCGGAGGAGGAAGCCCGCTGGGTGGGCGAAGAGGTGGAGGCCTTGCAGCGCAAGGGCGCCAGCCTGGGCCAGATGGCCGTGCTGGTGCGCGCCGGCTTCCAGACCCGCGAGTTCGAGGAGCGCTTCATCACGCTGGGCCTGCCCTATCGCGTGGTCGGCGGCCCGCGCTTCTATGAACGCCAGGAAATCCGCGATGCGCTGGCCTATCTGCGCGTGCTGGTCAGCCCCGAAGATGATCTGGCGTTTGAGCGCATCGTTAATGTGCCAAAGCGGGGCGTTGGGGCCGCCACCATCCAGCAGCTTTATGTGGCAGCCCGCACCTTGGGTGTGCCGGTGACGGAGGCCGCCTGGAAACTGTCGCAGACGGATGAGCTGAAGCCCAAGATGCGCACCACGCTCTCCGGGCTGATGCAGGATTTCTTCCGCTGGCGCGGGTTGATCGACCGGATTCCCCATACCGAACTGGCCCAGATGGTGCTGGACGAATCGGGCTATACCCGCATGTGGCAGGAGGATAAGACGCCCGAAGCACCGGGCCGGCTGGAGAATCTGAAGGAACTCATCAACGCGATGGGGGAATTCGAGAATCTCACCGGCTTCCTGGAACATGTCTCCCTGGTGATGGAAAATGCCGCCGGGGCCGATGTGGAACAGATTTCCCTGATGACCCTGCATGGGGCCAAGGGGCTGGAATTCGATGTCGTCTTCCTGCCCGGCTGGGAGGAAGGGGTTTTCCCCAGCCAGCGCACCCTGGATGAGAACGGCATTGCCGGGCTGGAGGAAGAACGGCGGCTGGCCTATGTCGGCATCACCCGTGGCCGCCAGCGCGTCTATATCAGCCACGCCGCCAACCGCCGCATCCATGGTACCTGGGCCACCTCCATCCCCTCGCGCTTTGTCGAGGAACTGCCGGAAGAGCATATCGAGACGGAGAATAACCCCGGCATTGGCGGGGCCGGGTTCGGCGGCGGGCGTGGCGAGGGCGGCTATGGCGGTGGATATGGCGGCGGCTGGGGCGGGGGCGGGGGCGGCTTTGGTGATCGCTTCAACCGCATGGGCCAGAAGGCGGCCCAGGCCCCGGCGCGCGGGGGCCGGCTGATCGAGGGCACGGCCCTGGATGTCACGCCGCGATCACGGCCCAACCGGGCCTATAATCCGGGCGACCGGGTTTTCCACAGCAAGTTCGGCTATGGCACCGTGAAGATGGTGGAGAATGACAAGCTGGAGATCAGCTTCGACGTCGCCGGCATCAAGAAGGTGATGGACAGCTTCGTCGTACCCGCCGACAAGGCGGGCTGACCGCAAGTGGACAAAAGAAAACCCCGCGCCAAGGGGGGCGCGGGGTTTTCCATTCTGCCGGGCCGATGCTCCTGAAAGCACCGGCCCGGTATCAGCAGCAGATCAGGCAGCGGCCTTGATCTTGGACAGCTTTTCCACCGTGGCGTTCACGCGGGCGGTGATCGGCTCGGCCGCCTGATTGGCGACCTTCAGGCCGGCTTCCGACACCTTGGTAGCTTCGGCCAGGGCGGCGTCAAAGCTGGACTTGGCGAATTCGGTCTGCAGATCGACCAGTTCCTTCACCGACTTCACGGCCAGCAAGGCCTTGGCGGTGCTGACCGACTGTTCATACTGGCCCTGGGTGAAGGCCAGCAGTTCCTTGGACAGGGCCTCAAAGCCCTTGGCCAGGATGGTGGAGGAAGCCACGAAAGCATCCACATTTTCCTTGTGGAAGCCGGCGACGTCGTCGAATGCGGTGAAGACTTGCTTGCTCATTTTTTCCACCTGCTCCTTGGTATAGGCAACAGCCTGTTCAACAGATTTGGGTTCGAAAGCAGCGGCCAGAGGCTTGGCCGCCTTGGTGATGACGGGTGCGGGCACGGCCTCAACCGCGGCCTGCTTCGTCTCTTCCACAGCGTCGGCGACGATCTCGGCCGTGGCTTCCACCACGGGCGCGGAGTCGGTCACGGGTGCTGCTTCAGCAGACGTGATTTCGGGTACCGGATCGGCCGGCGGGGCAACGGCGGCCGCCGTCTCCTCAACCACCTTTTCTTCCGGCGTCTTGGACGCGGGGGCTGCCGGTGTCCGGCTGGTCCGTCCCGCTGCACCTCTGGGCGTGCGCGTCACCATCATCTTCTCCTTATGCGCGCTGGTGGAGCCGGCCCGCATCAAGCAGCCCCGGCCCCGGTAGCCGCCATTGATCCAGGTCGCACCAGCGGGAAACCTTCCCGCAGACGGCATGGGTCTGCTGCACCGCAGCATTAGCAATGTATATCGGAGCGATTGTTGGTGCGTCAAGCCCCTTTTGTGCAGTGCAACAAGATTATCACGTGTGTCGGCGCCCCAACTCATACAAGTTCAGGAGGTAGCCGCCTTGAAGCGGTCGCACTTTGACCGGCGCGAAAGATCATGACAGGATGCGCCGCCCAGAAGCAAAAAATGGAACGGTAGCGGCTTCATCATGACTTATTGTCTCGGCATCAAGATCAAGGAAGGGCTGATCGCCCTGTCCGACGGACGCATCACCGCCGGCACCCAGGTGACAGCGGCGCGCAAGGTGACGTTGTTGCCCAATGGCAGCGACAAGTTCTTCGTCATGACCTCGGGCCTGCGCAGCGTGCGCGACAAGACGCTGGCCTATCTGCGCCGCGACATGCAGGCGGCCGGACCGAAGCCATTCGACAGCATGTTGGAAGCAGTGAACAGCTTCACCCGCTGCCTGCGCGTGGTGGCCAAGGAAGATAAGGAAGCGCTGGAGGCTTCCAAGCTGACCTTCAACCTGCACGCCATCATCGGCGGTCAGTTGGGCAGCGACCGGGAACCGACCATGTATCTGGTCTATCCGGAGGGCAACTGGATTGAGGTGGATGAGCGCACGCCCTACCTCTCCATCGGTGCCACCGCCTATGGCAAGCCGATCCTGGACCGGGCGCTGAAATTCGACACCAGTATGCCGGCCGCCCTGAAGCTGGCCTATCTGTCGTTTGACAGCAGCCGCTACAGCTCCGCCGATGTCGGCTATCCCATTGATCTGGTGACCTACCATCAGGCCGACCGGCAATGGCGGGAAGACCAGTTCGATTATGATGATCTGGTTGAACAGCGCCATTGGTGGAACCGGCACATTACCGGCCTGGCCGCCCAGCTGCCCGACGGGCCCTGGGTAGAGACGCTGCTGCCGAAGTGATAACCACCCGCCTGAAGCATAAGCTTCAGGCGGGTCGCGGGCCGGCGGATGCCGCCGCCCGGCGCTGAGGGAACATGAAATGCACAAAGGCCCGGTCATTGCTGACCGGGCCTTTGAATTTGGTGGAGCCAAGCGGGATCGAACCGCTGACCTCTACAATGCCATTGTAGCGCTCTCCCAGCTGAGCTATGGCCCCTTAACTCGGTAGCGCTGCCTGGGTCGTCAGCGCTGTGGGCGGGTTTATGGAGAAACTCCGCCACGGATGCAAGGGGAAAATCATGCACCCCCGACAAACCATCTCCGCCCTGCCCCGCAGCCACCGCATAGGTACGGCCGCAAGCGTCCTCATTCCCAATCCGGCTGCTTCTCTGGTGCTGCTTTCTGAAAGGCCGGCAGGGTGCGGCAGCGGGCGTCGATTTCCACCAGACGCGGGAAAGGCGTCAGGTCCAGGTTGAAACGGCGGGCATTATACATCTGCGGCACCAGATGGAGATCGGCCAAGGTGACGCTGTCGCCATGGCAAAATGCCCCCTGTGGCCCCACCAGCCGTTCCAGGGCGGTGAAGCCCCGGCCCATCCAATGATGCATCCAGCCGGTCACCGCCGCATCATCCAGCCCATGTTCCCGGCGCAGGCGGCTGACGACGCCGGAATTATTCAGCGGGTGGATATCGCAAGCCACCACCTGCGCCATGGCCCGCACCTGCGCCCGGCCCAGCGCATCGCTGGGCAGCAGCGGCGGGGCCGGGTGGGTTTCATCCAGATATTCAATGATGGCCAGCGACTGGGTCAGCAGCGCACCATCATCGGTGGCCAGTGCCGGCACCAGCCCCTGGGGGTTGATCGCCAGATAGTCGGGCTGGCGCTGCTGCCCGCCATCCTTGACCAGATGAATCGGCACCGACTCGTAATCCAGCCCCTTCAGCGCCAGCGCGATACGGACCCGATAGGCGGCAGAGGAACGGAAATAGGTGTAAAGGCGCATGATCTGTTATCACCCTTCCTGTGAACCAACAGAGGGACTTTCGGCATGGATCGGCCGCTTCTGGGCAAGGTCGCCCTTGTCACCGGCGCGTCGCGCGGGATCGGCCGTGCCATTGCCGAACGGCTGGCCCGCGATGGCGCCGATATCGCCATCCATTACGGGTCCAGCCGGCTGGATGCGGAGGCGCTGGCGGTCTGCTGTGACAGCATGGGCGTGCGTACGGCGGTGATCCAGGCCGATCTGACCGACCTGTCTGACCAGGGCGGGGCCGTGCGGCTGTTTGCGGAGACGGTGCGGGCGCTGGGCGTGCCGGATATCGTGGTGAATAATGCCGGCACTGGCCGTTTCGGCCCGGTCAGCGACATCACGGCGGACGATCTGGCCAATGTGCTGGCCGTCAATGCCGCCGCCCCGCTGCTGATGGCGCGCGAAGCGGCGCGCCAGATGCGCCCCGGCGGCCGCATCATCAATATTGGCAGCGTCATCACCGACATGCCGGCGGCCAAACGCGCCGTCTATGCCGCCTCGAAGGGGGCGGTCCATGCCATGACGGGCGTACTGGCGCAGGAGCTGGGGCCGTTGGGCATTACGATCAACACGGTGGCACCGGGCGTCACCAATACCGACCGCTTCAAGGTCGGCGATGCGTCCCGTGTGCCCGAAATCACCAGCCGCACGGCGCTGGGCCGGATTGGTGAGCCGGCGGACATTGCCGCCGTCGTCGCCTGGCTGGCCGGCCCGGACGCCGCCTGGATCACCGGGGAGGTGATCCGCGCCAGCGGCGGGCTGCGGGGGCTTTGATTTAAGGCCCCTCATATTTCTGAACCACCTGATCAATCGCCCCGAAAATGCTGGCCCCGTTGCGGTCCTGCATTTCGATTCGCACCCGGTCGCCAAAGCGCAGGAAGGGGGTGCGGGGCTGGCCGTCGCGGATGGTCTCAATGGTGCGGATCTCGGCAATGCAGCTATAGCCCAGGCCGCCTTCCGCCACCGGCCGCCCTGGCCCGCCATCGGCATCCTTGTTGGACACCGTGCCGGACCCGATGATGGTGCCGGCGCACAGCGGCCGGGTGCGGGCGGCATGGGCGATCAGGGTGGGGAAATCGAAGGTCATATCCACCCCGGCATTAGGGCAGCCGAAGGCTTGGCCATTGATCTGCGACAGCAACGGCAGATGCAGCCGCCCGCCATCCCAGGCATCGCCCAGCGCATCCGGCGTCACCGCCACCGGGCTGAAGGCCGTGCTGGGCTTGGACTGGAAGAAGCCGAAGCCCTTTGCCAGTTCCGCCGGGATCAGCCCGCGCAGCGACACGTCATTCACCAGCATCACCAGCCGGATCAGCCCGCGCGCCTGCTCTGGTGTGGCCCCCATGGGCACATCGCCAGTGACCACCGCCACCTCCCCTTCCAGGTCGATGCCGAAGGCTTCATCCGCCATCAGGATGGGATCATGCGGGGCCAGGAAACTGTCGGACCCGCCCTGATAGATCAGCGGATCGGTCCAGAAGCTGGGCGGCATCTCCGCATGGCGGGCCTTCCGCACCAGCTCCACATGGTTCACATAGGCCGAGCCATCGGCCCATTGATAGGCGCGCGGCAGCGGGCTGGCGCAATGCGCCTGCTCAAACGGCAAGGCATCGGCCAGATCGCCCCGGTTGAGGGCCACGGCCAGCTCGGCCAGCGCCGGGGCCACGGTTTCCCAATGATCCAGCGCCTGTTGCAGGGTCAACGCCAGATCGGGCACGGGCAGGCAGCGGGTAAGGTCATCCGACACAATAACCAGACGGCCATCACGGCCCTGCTGCAAAGAGGCGAGTTTCATCGGGGGATCTCTGTGGGGTAGGGGAGGAGTGAGGAACCCAGGGGCAAGGGCAACAACCTTTCCCATCACCACCTGCCTCCCCCGCGAAAGCGGGGGTCCAGGGGCCAAGCGCACCGCGATGTGGGTACTGCCGGCCCCTGGATCCCCGCTTTCGCGGGGGAGGCAAGTCGCGGCAAAAAGTTCAGGTAGCGCCCATAAGTCATTACCAAAATGACCGAAAGGGCAGTTCACCCCCTCACGGCTTCACCCGCCAGCTATCGGCATAGGCGTGGTTTTCCACGCCGTCCGGCAGGGGGGCCACTTCCAGGGCGTCGCGGGTGTCGATCATCACCGCATATTCATCGGTGGCGGGCTTGCTCTGCACAAAGGCCTTTTGCAGCGCCTTGGGGTGGGGGCCGTGGGTGAAGCCGCTGGGGTGGAAGGTCATCATGCCGGCATCGATATTGTCCCGGCTGAAGAAATCCCCCGCATGGTAGAACAGCACCTCGTCATAATCGTCGTTATTGTGGAAGAAGGGGATTTTCAACGCGTCGGCATCCGTTTCAAACGGGCGGGGTGCGAAGGTACAGACGACGAAGCGGTTGGCAACGAAGGTGGTATGGGCGCTGGGCGGCAGGTGATAGCGATGGCTCATCACCGGGCGCACATCCTTCACATTCAGCCGCACCGGGGCCAGATCGCCCTTCCAGCCCACGGCATCCAGCGGGTTGAACGGATAAGTCACGGTGCTGATCGCCCCGCGCCGCTTCACCAGCACCCGCCAGACCCCGCCGGGGCCGGCATCGCCCTGCTGGTCGCGGAAGGCCGCGTCGATGGCGGGCGTATCCAGCATGGCCGGATCGAAAAAGGCGTGCGGCCCCAGCAGGCCCCGGTCGGGCAGCTGATAGCTGGAACCGGTGGCCTCCACCAGCAAAGCGGTCACCGGCTGGCTGGGTGACAGGCGCCACATGGTGCCGCGCGGCAGCACCACATAATCGCCCGCCGTTACCGCCAGATGGCCATAGTCACAGTAAAGCGACCCGGCCCCGGCATGGATGAAGATCAGCTCGTCCCCATCACCATTGCGGGCCAGATGATCCATCGGCGTCGGGCAATGCCACAGGCGCATACGGCAATGCGGGTTGAACAGCACCTCTCGCGCCGCCCAGGGGCCACCGCTGGCCGCGTCATTCAGCCGGTTCAGGTCAAAGGCGCGCGGCCGCAGCGGCCCCTCCCAGCTGATCCAGCCGGTCGGCGGGTGGCGGTGATACATATGCGTCGCCGGCCCAAAGAACCCTTCCCGGCCCATTTCCCGCTCATAGCTGCCCGGCGGCAGGTTGGCATGGGCCTGGCGCGAGGCCTCGCCTTCGATGCGGGGGAAGGAAATGGGACGACGCATGTTTGGCCTCCCTGGCCAACTCGTTTCAACTGAAACAGATATGGGGGATCACGCGACCTCTTGCAAGTCCTGCGTTGTCGGGTGACTTTATGTCCTATGAACGATCTTGATCTCGACCTTGACGGGTTTCTGCCCTACCGCCTGAACGTGCTGGCCAAACGTGTCAGCAAGGAATTGTCGCGCCGCTATCAGCAGGCGTTCGGCATCGCCATTCCGGAATGGCGGGTGATGGCCATTCTGGGCCGGGAACAGCCCTTGTCATCCAACGACATTGTTGAACGATCCCATATGGATAAGGCCAAGGTCAGCCGGGCGGTGAACACGCTGGTGGGGCTGGGCCATCTGTCGCGCGATGTGCATCCGGGTGACCAGCGGCTGCTGCGCCTCTCCTTCACCCCATCGGGCCGGTCGCTCTATCAGCGAATCGCCCCCCTGGCTTTGGAGTGGGAGGCGCAATGGCTGACCTGCCTGCAGCCGGACGAATTGGCGCATTACAAGGCGCTGTGCGATCGTTTGGAGCAGCAGCTGGACGATATGGGGGCAGAGGAGGCGTAAAACGTCGCCCTTTGGTCACGTGCCGCGAAATTTCCATGCGCCTTGCGTGTAACAGGGTTGTTTCAGCGTCGGGTCCGATGGTTAATTGGCGGTCATAAGGGGGCGGCGTCTGACGGATAGGACGCCCCAAACCGTCAACAGGGGACCATAAACGATGAAATCACGCCTTTGGGGTGCCGCACTGGCCGTGACCTGCCTGACGATGTTCGCCGGGACTGCACAGGCCGGGCCGACATTGGATGCCGTCAAGGGCCGTGGGCAGCTTTTCTGCGGCGTGAATGCCGGCCTGCCGGGGTTCAGCAACCCGGACAGCCAGGGCAAATGGACCGGGCTGGATGCCGATACCTGCCGCGCCGTGGCCGCCGCCGTGCTGGGTGATGCCAACAAGATCCGCTTCACGCCCCTGTCCGCGCAACAGCGCCTGACCGCGGTGCAGACAGGTGAGATCGATGTGCTGGCCCGCAACACCACCTGGACCCTGACCCGCGACGCGCAGGGGCTGAATTTCGCCCCCACCACCTATTATGACGGCCAGGGGCTGATGGTGCCGAAATCGCTGGGCGTGACCAGCGCCAAGCAGCTGGATGGTGCGACCATCTGCGTGCAGATGGGCACCACCACGGAACTGAACCTGTCGGACTGGTTCCGCACCCGCAATATCAGCTTCAAGCCTGTGGTGATCGAGGCGCTGGACGAGGTGAACGCTGCCTATTTCGCCGGCCGCTGCGATGTGATGACGGCGGATATCTCCGCCCTGGCCGGCACCCGCGCCACCGTGGCACCCAAGCCGGATGATCATCTGATCCTGCCAGAAGTGCTGTCCAAAGAACCCTTGGGCCCGGTGGTGCGCCATGGCGATGACCAATGGCGCGATATCGTCACCTGGACCATCTATGCCCTGATGGAAGCAGAGGAAAAGGGCGTCACCGCCGCCAATGTCGATGCCAAGCTGAAGGACCCCGATCCCGGCATCCAGCGCCTGCTGGGCGTGCAGGGTGACATGGGGCCGCTGCTGGGGCTGGATAAGCAATGGGCCTATCGCGCCATCAAGGCGGTGGGCAATTACGGTGAAATCTTCGACCGCAATGTCGGCAAAGGCTCGCCGCTGAAACTGGACCGGGGGCTGAACGGGCTCTGGACCAATGGCGGCCTGATGTACGCCCCGCCGATCCGCTAAGCGGCGGCCCCTTACAGCAACGGGGTGCCCGATGACGGATGATCCGCGTATGCAATCGTTTGATGGACGCGCGAAGGCGGATGCCGCGCCGCGCGCCCATCACCTGACGCTTTCCATCAACAACCCGACCGTGCGTGCCATCTTATGGCAGGTCGGGCTGGGCCTGCTGGTGGCCCTGGCCGGCTGGTATCTGGCCAGCAACACCATGGCCAATCTGGCCCGGCTGTCCATCGCATCGGGCTTCGGTTTCCTGGATCGGGAAGCCGGGGTGCAGATCGGCGAATCGCTGATCGCCACCGGCCCGCGTGACAGCTATGGCAATATCTTCGTCGTCGGGCTGCTGAACACCCTGAAAGTATCGGGTGTGGGCATCGTGCTGGCCACGCTGCTGGGCATTCTGCTGGGCATTGCCCGGCTGTCCCGCAACTGGCTGGTGGCCCGCTTTGCCGCCTTTTATGTGGAAACCATCCGCAATATCCCGCTGCTGCTCCAGCTTTTCATCTGGTACGCCCTGCTGACCGAGGGGCTGCCCGGCCCGCGACAGGCGTTGGAGCCGCTGCCGGGCATCTTCCTGTCCAATCGCGGGCTGAAGCTGCCGGCCCCGGCCGATGATCCCGTCTGGGCCTGGGTGGCGGTGCTGTTCGCCCTGGGCGTGCTGGTCACCCTGGCCCTGTCGGCCTGGAACCGCAAACGCCAGCTGGCCACCGGCCAGCGCCTGCCGATGGCCCCCATCGGGGCGGCGCTGATCCTGCTGCCGCCCTTGCTGGCCATTCTGCTGGCCGGGGGCGGGGCGCTGGATGTGCCGGTGCTGCAGGGCTTCAACTTCAAGGGCGGCATGACGCTCAGCCCGGAATTTGCCGCCTTACTGTTCGGTTTGACGCTCTATACCGCTGCCTTCATCGGGGAGATCGTGCGGTCGGGCATTCTGGCCGTGCCTAAGGGGCAGACGGAGGCAGCGACCGCGCTCGGCCTGTCGCGCGGCACCGCCATGCGGCTGGTGATCCTGCCGCAGGCGCTGCGCGTCATCATCCCGCCCACCACCAGCCAGTTCCTGAACCTGACCAAGAACAGCAGTCTGGCCGTGGCCATCGGCTATCCGGATTTCGTGGCGGTGGCGAACACCGCCATCAACCAGACCGGTCAGGCCGTGGAAGGCGTGCTGTCGATCATGATCGTCTATCTGGTCATCTCGCTGGCCCTGTCCGGCTTCATGAACTGGTACAATCGCCGCGTGGCGCTGGTGGAGCGGTAAGCCATGACAGAGATCGTCAACAAAGCCGCCAGCCTGCCCCCCCACCGCCCCCGGTTGGGCCTGTGGGCCTGGGCCAGGGCCAATCTGTTTTCCAGCTGGTACAATACGGCCCTGACACTGGCCTTCGCCTATATCGCCTGGCTGGTGATCCCCGGTCTGGTGAAATGGGGGTTCATCAATGCCAGCCTCAGCGGTGATGCGGCGGCCTGCCGCGCCGCCGGGGGCGCCTGCTGGTCCTTCATTGCCGAGAAATGGCGTTTCATCCTGTTCGGCACCTTTCCGGATGATCAGCAATGGCGGCCGACGCTGGCCATGCTGGCCACCATCGCCACCCTGGTGATCAGCGCTGACCGGCGCACCTGGGGCCGGCCGCTGCTGTTCATCTGGGGTGGTGGGCTGGGCTTTGCCGCGCTGATGATGTTCGGCGGCGTGCTGGGGATGGATTTTGTCCCCACCGGCCTCTGGGGCGGGTTACCGCTGACCCTGGCCCTGTCGGTGGTGGGGCTGGGTGCCTCCTTCCCGCTGGGGGTGCTGCTGGCGCTGGGCCGCACATCCGACCTGCCGGTGATGCGCGGCCTGTCGGTGGTCTATATTGAACTGGTGCGCGGCGTGCCGCTGATTTCCATCCTGTTCATGGCCTCGGTGATGCTGCCGCTGTTCCTGCCGCAGGATGTGCCGATCGACAAGCTGCTGCGCGCCCTGATCGGCATCACCCTATTTTCCGCCGCCTATGTGGCAGAGGTGGTGCGCGGCGGCCTGCAGGCCATTCCGCGCGGTCAGGTGGAAGCCTCCAAGGCTTTGGGGCTGGGGTATTGGCAGCGTCAGCGCCTGATCATCCTGCCCCAGGCGCTGGCGCTGGTGATCCCGCCGCTGGTCAACAGCTTCATCGCCATTTTCAAGGATACCAGTCTGGTCATCATCATCGGCCTGCTGGACCTGCTCTCCACCGCCAAATCGGCGCTGACTGATCCGGCCTGGCGGGGCTTCTACAAGGAAGCCTATCTGTTTGTCGGCGTGATCTACTTCCTGTTCTGCTACGCGCTTTCCCGTTACAGCCGGCATCTGGAAACGGTGCTGGGCCAGGGACGCAAGCGGTGATGTCAAGCTGTCCCCTGCCCCCAAACCCGATTGCCATTAACGTGTCCCTGCCCCCGCAGTTGGAAGCCTATGTCCGCTTGGTCATTCGCATCCTGCACGCAGCCCGAGATATAGACGCGGAGTTCCCCCATGACTGACGCCCCCGTCATTGAATTGAACGCCGTCAACAAGTGGTACGGCGAATTCCATGTGCTGCGCGACGTGAACCTGACGGTGGCCAAGGGGGAGCGGATCGTCGTCTGCGGCCCGTCCGGCTCCGGCAAATCCACCATGATCCGCTGCATCAACCGGCTGGAGGAACATCAGGCCGGCGAGATCAAGGTGAAGGGCGTGCCGCTGGATGATGATGTGCGGCATGTGGAAGCCATTCGCCGCGATGTCGGCATGGTGTTCCAGCAATTCAACCTGTTCCCGCACCTGACCGTGCTGGAAAACTGCGTGCTGGCGCCGATCTGGGTGAAGAAGCTGCCCCGCAAGGAGGCCGAAGAGCGCGCCCGCCATTTCCTGAAGCGGGTGCGTATCCCCGAACAGGCGGACAAGTTCCCGGGCCAGCTTTCCGGCGGCCAGCAGCAGCGCGTGGCCATTGCCCGCGCGCTGTGCATGGAACCGTCCATCATGCTGTTCGATGAGCCGACCAGCGCGCTGGACCCGGAAATGGTCAAGGAAGTGCTGGATGTGATGACCGATCTGGCCGAAGGCGGCATGACCATGCTGGTGGTGACCCACGAAATGGGTTTTGCCCGCCGCATGGCGTCGCGTGTCATCTTCATGGATCGGGGGGAGATTGTCGAACAGGGCCCGCCGGCCGATTTCTTCGACAACCCCAAAAGCGACCGCACCCGCGCCTTTCTGGGGCAGGTGCTCAGCCACTGAACCGACAACCCGCCCCTACCTTTCCCCTCCATCCGCCGAAGGGCAGCATCCCTTCGGCGGACTAGGCTGTTATGCTTCACTTTGCCATCATGGCGTCACAGGTTGCCTGTCTTATCCCGGTCATGGGAATAGAGCGGATCGCCAAAAGGTGAAATCACCTTTTGGCGTGAATCTGCTCGCAGGCAGACTCATCTAGAGCCACCTGCGTTCGACTAAACGCAGGTGGCTCTAGACAGCCCCCGCGCGACAGCCGAGGCCAAGGACAAGAATGCATATGCGCCGCCCCCGCCTTCTCCCCCTTTTGCGCCGCACCGCCCCGCTGGCCGTGGCGGCCTTCCTGCTGCCCGCCTGCACCACCAATCCGGTGACGGGCGACAGCCAGTTCACCGCCCTGATGCCGCCGGAAAAGGAAGCCGCCATCGGTGCCCAGCAACATCCGGAAATGCTGCGGGAGTTCGGCGGCCGCTATGAGGATGCCAAGCTGCAATCCTATATGGACGGGCTGGGCCAGCGGCTGGCGCAGAAGACGGAAAATCCCAATACCCGTTATACTTTCACGGTGCTGGACAGCCCCATCGTCAATGCCTTCGCCCTGCCCGGCGGCTATGTCTATGTCAGCCGGGGCCTGATGGCGCTGGCCAACAGCGAGGCGGAGCTGGCCGGCGTGGTCGGGCATGAGATCGGCCATGTCACCGCCCGCCATTCCGCCGACCGCTATGGCCGCGGCGTGCTGGCCCAGGGCGGCGCCGTGCTGGCCGGCCTGCTGCTGGGCCAGCAGGCGGGACAATTGGCCCAGTCTGGTTCGCAAATGGCGCTGGCCGGGTTCAGCCGGTCGCAGGAAACCCAGGCCGACGGGCTGGGCATCCGCTATATGACGGCCGCCGGCTATGATCCGCAGGAAATGGCCGGGTTCCTGTCCAGCATGGGCCGGCAGGCACAGCTGGAAGCCTTGCTGGCCGGCAAGCCGGGGCAGGCCGACCAGTTCAGCTACCTGCAGACCCATCCGCCCACGGGGGAACGCGCCCAGCAGGCGGCCATTGCCGCGCAACAGGCCGGCGGGGGCGCCAACCTGATGGTCAAGCGCAATGAATATCTGAAAGCCATTGACGGGATGATCTATGGCGACAGCCCGGACCATGGCTATGTGCGTGGCCGGGTCTTCGTGCATCCTGGCATGAATCTGCGGTTCGAGGTGCCGGAGGGGTTCCGGCTGGTGAACAGCGAGGATGCCGTGGTCGGCGTCGGGCCGCAGGGATCGCAGATCGTTTTCGATCAGGTGCCGGGCCAAGGGGCCGCGACGCCGCAGGAATTCATCGCCCGCATCTGGGCCGCTAATGCGCCGCTGGGCCCGCTTTCATCACTGACCATTGACGGGCAGCCGGCGGCCACGGCAGCCACACAGTTGAACACCAAGGCCGGCGCCATGGATGCGCGGCTGGTGGCCATCCGCGCCGGGGGCGACAGTTTCCGCCGCTTCCTGTTTGTCAGCCCGCCCGCCCTGTCCGGCCCGCTTTCCGGCGATTTCCAGGCAACGGCCATGAGCCTGCGCAAACTGACGGCGGAGGAGAAGGGCCGGCTGAAACCCTACCGGCTGCGGCTGGTGCAGGTGAAGGCGGGCGACAGCATGGCCGGATTCGCCAGCCGCATTCCCCTGCGCGACCATGCAGAGGAACGCTTACGTGTATTGAACAATATCCCGCCCGGCACGGAACCACGTCCGGGTGAGTGGATCAAGACCATCGTGGAGGGCTGATCGGGTAGCGGTTGTACAGAGCCTCGGCTCTCCTGTACCGTCCCGGCCATCATGAGTGACCTTGCCAAGATCATCGACACGCAATGCGGCGTGGAGGATTGTCCCGACCGGCGGCGCTGGCGCCTGCCCATCGCCTGGGTGCTGACCCTGGGGTTCGGCGGGTTGATGCTGCTGGCCGTGGCCAGCGTCTTCTGGCTGGGCATCCAGACCTCGGGGCGCAACACCTACAGCCTGCTGCTGGACAAAGCAGAGCTGGCCGTGGGGATCGCAGAGGCACGGGTACGCGCCCAGCTGGACCCCGCCCGCACCCAGGTGGACAAGCTGACCGAACTGCTGGGCCGCGGCGTCGTGGACCCGGATGATGAGCCGCGCCTGGAAGATCTGATGCGCGGCATGGTGGTCACCACGCCGCAGGTGGCCGGCATCGCCCTGATCCGGCCCGACCGCTATCCGCTGGCCGTGCCACAGGAAAACACCCCCCAGGCCGCCACCGCCATGAATAATGGCGCGGAGGCACAGCGGATCATGATGGAGACGATGGGCACCAAGAATGCCCATTGGATTGATCCGGTCTGGGCCGATGGGCTGGGTGCCACCGTCATGCTGGTGAAAGGCCCTGCCCGGCGGGAGGGGCGCTTCCTGGGGGCGGTGCTGTCGGCCGTCAGCTTCACCGGCCTGTCCCGCTTCCTGGCCGACATGGCCAAGGAAAGCGACCTTAACAGCTTCCTCCTGTTCGATGATCATTATGTGCTGGCCCATCCGGCCATGGCGGGGCGGAAATTCAATTTCGCCCATGTGACAGACCGCCCGCCCTTGCCGACACTGGAGGAGCTGGGCGACCCCATTGCCGCCGCCATCTGGTCAGAGGTGGATGCCAATGATATCGCCACCGGCAAGGGGGAGGGCAAGGCCGGCGAAAAGATGGATACCAGCATCGACTGGTCGGGCCGGCGCACCGATGTCAGCTTCCGCCGGGCCCTGGTGAATGGCACCGAATATATCTATCTTCTGAAATCCATCCCCGATTACGGGGAACATCCTTTCACGCTCGTCGTCTCCATGCGCGGCGACGATGTGGATCAGGAAATCGGCCGCTTCACCCATTTGCTCTGGGTCGGGTTCGGCATTCTGATCGTGTCGGTGCTGGTGGCCCTGTGGCTGGGCAAAATGATGAGCCGGCGCATCCGCCGGCTGTCCAAGGCGGCCGTGGCGCTGCGCAACCTGGATTTCCAGAATGTGCCGCGCCTGCCCGACAGCCGGTTCCGGGAACTGTCGGACGCCGCCTTGGCCTTCAACACCATGATCACTGGCCTGCGCTGGTTTGAAACCTATGTGCCCAAGGCCCTGGTACTGCGCCTGATCCAGCGCGATGGCGGCCGCGATCTGGTCTCCGAAGAGCGGGAAGTGACGGTGCTGTTCACCGACATCAAGGGCTTTTCCACCCTGGCCCAGACCATGTCGCCGCAGAATACGGCGGAATGGCTGAACCGGCATTTCACCCGCATCGCCGCCTGCATTGAGGCGGAGGGCGGCACGGTGGACAAGTTCATCGGCGATGCGGTGATGGCCTTCTGGGGCGCGCCCGACGACCAGCCCGACCATGCCGCCCGCGCGCTGCGCGCCGCCCACGCCATCGCGCGGGTGGTGGAGGAAGAAGGGGAGGAAGCGCGCCGCCACGGTCTGCCGCCCGTCTGCCTGCGTGTCGGCCTGCATTCCGGCCCGGTGATCGTCGGCAATATCGGGGCGGCCAGCCGCATCAATTACACCATCGTCGGCGACACGGTGAACATGGCCGCCCGGCTGGAGGCGCTGGGCAGCGAGCTGATCGGCGATGAATGCTATGTCGTGCTGGTCAGCGATGACACGGTGCTGGCCGCCGGCAGCTGCACGGTGGACATGCCGCTGACCCCCATCGGCGCCTACAGCCTGCGCGGCCGTACCGGTCAGGTGGATGTCTGGCGGCTGGTGATGCCGTGTGAGGGGGAATAGGGGCCACACCCCTTAATGAAAAAGGGGGGCGGCCCTTGCCACCCCCCTTTTTTACTTCACACTATGTTGCCTTGATCAGAACCGATCGGTTCTGATCATGGCCCTCAATCGCCGGCGCCAACCTCCGTTGGCTTGGCTTCACGCGGCACGGGCCGCGCGGCGGCAGTCGCCGCCGTACCAAGTTGCAATGAGGTCACCTCATCGCAACTTGGTATCAACCCTCAAACGGGTCTTTCATCAGGATCGTGTCGTCGCGTTCCGGGCTGGTGGACAGCAGCGTCACCGGCGCTTCGATCAGTTCCTCGATCCGGCGGACATATTTCACCGCTGCCGCCGGCAGGTCGGCCCAGGAACGGGCCCCCTGGGTACTTTCGCTCCAACCCTCGAACGTCTCATAGACCGGCTTCACCTCGGCCTGCGCCGTCTGGCCGGCGGGCAGGTGCTGGATCACCTCCCCCTGATAGTCATAGCCGACGCAAACCTTCAGCTCGTCGAACCCATCCAGCACGTCCAGCTTGGTCAGGGCGATGCCGGTGATGCCGCCGGTCTTGATGGCCTGACGCACCATCACGGCATCGAACCAGCCGCACCGGCGCTTGCGGCCGGTAACGGTGCCGAATTCATGGCCACGGATGCCCAGCTTCTCCCCCGTCTCATCCAGCAGTTCCGTGGGGAACGGGCCGGAGCCGACGCGGGTGGTATACGCCTTGGTGATGCCCAGCACATAACCGACCGAACCCGGCCCCATACCCGAACCGGCGGCGGCATTGCCGGCCACGGTGTTCGACGAGGTGACGAACGGATAGGTGCCGTGATCCACGTCCAGCATGGCGCCCTGGGCGCCCTCGAACAGGATGCGCTTGCCCTGGCGGCGGGCTTCATCCAGCCGCTTCCAGACCACGGCGCTGTAGGGTAGCAGGCGCGGGGCGACCTCGCGCAACTGGGCCAGCACCTCTTCCTGCTTCAATTCCTCGGCACCCAGACCGCGCAGCAGGGCATTGTGGTGGAACAGCAGCTGTTCCACCTTCTGTTCCAGCACGGCTTCGTCAGCCAGATCGCAGACGCGGATGGCACGGCGGGCCACCTTGTCTTCATAGGCAGGGCCGATGCCGCGACCGGTGGTGCCGATCTTGTTGACGCCGCGCGCTTCCTCGCGCGCCTTGTCCACGGCGCTGTGCAGCGGCAGGATCAGGGCGCAGTTTTCCGCCACCAGCAGGGTTTCCGGCGTGATGTCCACGCCCTTTTCCCGGATGGCGTCGATTTCCCGCAGCAGGGCCCAGGGATCGACCACCACGCCATTGCCGATCACCGACAGCTTGCCGGGGCGGACGACGCCGCTGGGCAGCAGCGACAGCTTGTAGACGACGCCGTTGATCACCAGCGTATGGCCGGCATTGTGGCCGCCCTGGAAGCGGACCACCACGTCGGCCCGGCTGGACAGCCAGTCAACGATCTTGCCCTTGCCCTCGTCGCCCCACTGGGAACCGACGACCGCCACATTGGCCATGATTCTCTCCGCTCTTTTCGCAAGGGAACAGCCCCCTCGCACCTGGGAGGGGACCGCTCCATGGACATTAAATCAGGTTATAACGCTTCCGGCACGCCCTGGCGCAGCAGGTGGGAGCAGCCCAGCCGCTTCGCCTCCGCCACGGGATCATCACAGGCATCCATGGCCGCCACCGTGTGCCAGCCCTGGGCGCGCAGGGCCGACGCCTCAGCATAATCCGTGCCCAGCGGCAGCAGCACGCGGCGCACCGGCTGGGGGCCGGGGATGGCGCGCAGCACCGTGTCGGTGAAGATGGTGAAACCGATCGCGGGCTCGCCCACCGGGCTGTCGCCGCCGGTGCGGTAACGCCCGCCGCGCCCCACCTCACCGCGCACACCGCGCGCGAACAGGGTGAAGCTGACACCGGTTTGATATTCAAAGCCGCGCATTTCCACCGGATCGATGGTCACGGCCAGATGCGGGGCGGCTTGCCCGATGAGCGCCACCACCTCGGTCAGGCGCTGACGGGCGGCCTCCGCTACCGGCGGCAGCGCGATAGCGGCCAACCGTTCAACAGCGGCCGGGGCCGGACCGCTGGCGCCCAGAATGGCGCTGAACAGATCGGCATGGGGGCCGGCAGCCTCTGCCAGCGCCTTGGCATCCCGGTGATCCAAGGCGGAACGCAGACGGGCGTAATCATCCCCGGTCAGGCTCAGGGCCTGGGCCACGGCCGGCACCAGGGTGGGCACGGTCAGATCGATGGAAACGCCCTTGGCACCCACGGCAGCCAGCGCCGAGGCGGCCAGCAGGACGATTTCGGCATCTGCCTCGGCCCGGTCGGGGCCGATCAGTTCCACGCCCACCTGACCGAACTGGCGTTCCTGGCGCAGGCTGCTGCCCTTCACGCGCAGCACCTGGCCGGCATAGGACAGGCGCAGCGGCCGGGCGGCCTTGCGCAGCCGCGTGGCGGCGATGCGGGCCACCTGGGGCGTCATATCGGACCGCACGCCCATCATGCGCTGGGAGACCGGGTCCATGATGCGGAAAGTCTGGTTGGCCAATGCTGCGGCGGAACCGGAAAGCAGCCCCTCCTCAAATTCCACCAGCGGGGGTTTCACCCGCTCATAACCATGGCGATGGAATTCCTTCAACAGGCGGCCGACAATCTGCGCCTCATGCTCCGCGTCCGGCGGCAGCAGGTCACGCAATCCGGTAGGCAGCAATGCCTTGGCGGCCAGCGCCTTGGTGGGCGTATCGCTCATGGGGCAGGAACCGATGTTTCATACATGCCAATGGCCGGGGGTGGCCCCCCAACACCGGTAACCGGTCTTAGCCCACACCCCGCCTTCACGCAAACGCAAAGGAAGCCCGGTATAGCGCGGCTGCCCTGCGTGCGTGCGGGGCAGATTTGGCGCGCGCCCGCCGTTTCCTGTTTGACACAGATGAAGCCGTAGGTGGGGCCGGCACCGCATGGTGGAGGCCGGCCCCACGTCCCCGATTATTTCTTTTCCGCCGTCTGCAACACGAACCGGCGGTTCTGCGGCTGTATCGGACGGGCATTGTCCGGGAACAAGGCGGCAAAGGCGTCGATCTGCGCCTGCGACAGGGTGATGGGCTGCTTCAGCACCACCCAATGCACCACCTCTGAACAGGGGGGCGTGGTCAGGGAGCCTTCATAGCGGAAATAATCACGGTTGGCCGGCACCAGCTTGGCCAGGTCCAGGGTCAGTTCCTTGTCAGCCTTGCCTTCCTTGGCTGGCATCGCGGCCCAGACGGGGGCCAGGGTGGTGTTTTCCGGGCCCGGTACGATCATCACCCCCAGCACCGCCAACTGGCCGGTCTGGGCATTTTTGTGGACCAGATGCAGTTCCATCGGTGCCTTCTTGTCCGCCACTTCATGCTCACTGGGGTGGTGGAAATGGAACTGCACAAGATCATAGCGCTGGCCTTCCAGGTCGATGGAGGCACCGGGCTGGATATTGGCCTGGATGGTATGGCCATTATTGATGATGCTGGCCGCTTGCTTGGGATAGCTGATGCCGATCGGTCCCAGTTGCGCCGGTACCGCCCCGACAATGTCGATCGGTGATTGGGCTTGACCGGCTTCGCACGCCGCGAAATCGGGCGAAAGCTTGCCCCACGCGGCAGGGCCTTCCGCCCCTTCATAAGTCCAATGGGTATGCGCCCCTTCGGCAAAGGCTGGAGCAGCAAAGGTCAACATCAAGGAAGTGAAAGCGACTGCGAGACGTGGAGACATGGCACACCATCGGCGTGTTAATGGGGAACCTGTTTTAATTCCCCAGACTCATTATGTTGCTGGTTATAATGGTCACACATATTTGGGTTGAACATTTTCATAAGGAAAATTTTTCATTAATTTAGGAATTTTTGGGATAAAATTTGGAATTTTATAGAAAAATTGAATATATTTATGATAATTAAAAGTAACTACAATTAAAAATTAAAATTTAATTTCAATCAGCATACACCAAAAAATCAAAATTTTGCCAATAAACAATATATTGCAGTACGATATTTTTTACCTCAACAGGAGAACAGGCACTGGAATAGTGCCAGCGATCTCCATACGGCAGGTGAGCAGCTCCCCCCAGGGTGCAGCGGCGCTATGGAGATTGTCCCCCCGCCCCCGCCACCGTGCCCCCCACAATCGAGACGGACTGATGCCGGATCGGAAACATTGCAGCAGAATCCCCTGCCCTGCTAATAAGATCACCACATACGCGTGAATGTCTTTCGGAAACAATGATGCAGGGCCGGGTGGTCGCTTTCGTAGGGCTGCTGCTGCTGATCACCGGCCTGGCGGGCTGCCGCCGGGCGGATGACCATGTGGCAACCCCACAGCAACAGGCGGCCGTGGCCGGCGTGCTGGGCGGCAGCTGCGATGGTGTGCGCCCGCAGCCGGAGCAGCTGGAAGGCGCCATCAGTGTCACCTATGCCCATCCCGGCAACCGGGATTTGCAGCTGCATATTTTCCAGCCGACCGAAGCCGCCGGGCCTTCACCCCGGCCGGCCATCCTGTTCTTTTTCGGCGGCAGCTGGCGGGTAGGGGAAATCACAGCTTTCCAGGAACAGGCCGATGCCTTCGTGGCAGCCGGATTCGCTGCCATCCTGGCGGATTACCGGGTGAAATGCCGGGATGGCAGCAACGCATGGCAATCGCTGAATGATGCGGAAGATGCCTATGAATGGCTGCGCCATCATGCCGGCACCTATGGCATCGACCCGAAAAAACTGATCCTGGCCGGCGGATCGGCCGGTGGGCATCTGGCCCTGGCCACAGCGCTGAAAGCGGATGAGGGCGAAAAGCCGGCCGCCTTGGTGCTGTTCAACCCGGTGGTTGATCTGGCCACGCCCGCCCCTTTCTATCTGAAACCGCTGGCCTGGTGGATTTCACCCATCGCCATGGATGTGGGCGCCCTGCCCCCGACGCTGATTTTCCATGGCACCGCTGACAGCAAGGTACCCATCGCCAGCATCCGCCATTTCTGCGCCAATGCGCAGGCTGAGGGGCGCACCTGTCAGGTGATGGAATATGAAGGGGCCGACCATAGTTTCTATACCAGCCACGATCCCGATCCCCGGCTGGGCACCTCCCCCCATGCGCATACGCTGGCAGCCGCACTGGCGTTGGGGCAGGCTGTTGCCCAGGGAATCCGCCGGCCATAAAACAAAAAGCACCTTGTCGTCAGGCTGAAATCAGCCGACGATCTCCGTGCTGGAGAAGAGGTAAACGATTTCGATCTCGGCGCTGTTCGGGCTGTTACAGAGCAAGGCGGGATAACCGGCACTTGGTATCACAGAGGAGAACGGTTGTCGGGATCTTGGTATGAGCAATAACCCTGGTTACTCTGATGTAACATTTCCCTCGGCTCCGGGGGGAAGAACTTCCGAGCTGGCCCGATCCAGTTCTGCCAATACTTCATCCCACCGATAGCGGGGCATCCAACCCAATTCGCTGATGGCCTTGGCCGGATCATAAAGACGGTCAATCCGAAGCGGCAGCCGCCAACAACGCTGGGAAAAGGCGGCTGCGAGATCAGGCGCTGCCTGGGTCAATACAGCCGCCGCGTCGCTACCCAATGACGCCATATCCCCAGGTTCGAATATCGGCTGACCGGATATGATGTAACGCGCGATGTCAGACCCGGTTCGATGCAAAGCCGCGACATGGGCGCTGGCCACGTCGCGTGCATCAATGCCGCGATGCAGACGATAAACCGCCATGATCGGTGCGCTTTCAGGAAAACATCGGGACATGCGCAGTATCGTGACTGTCAGCCCACCATCTTGGGCCATTGCTGCTAAGGCTTTCTCCGCCTGCAACTTGCTGTGATGATAGATACTACGGGGTTGCGGCACCGTATTCTCATCAATCCACAGCGCCGGTCCTTTGCTCGGCACTGCGGAGCCGTAAAGGGCGGTGGTGCTGGTGAATATGAAGGGGGCTATGCCCCGTTGGCGGGCCGCATCCGCAAGGGCAACCGTTGCATCCACATTGATGCGCCGAAAATGATCGTCGGTCACCAACCCGACATGGGGGGCATGAAGGGCGGCCGTATGGATAACGGCCCGCACACCTGTCAACGCCCGTGCCACCAGCGTCGGATCGCCAACGTCCCCAACAAAGGCTGTGGTAGAGGCTGGTGCTCTGTCCAGTCCGACAGGACTGTACCCAGCCCGCCCAAGGGCACACCAGATGGCCCTGCCGATGCGCCCGCTGCTTCCGGTAACCAATACTCGCATGTGCGCCTCCAAAAGCAAAAAGCCCGCCGGGGAGATACTCCCCGGCGGGCTTTTCACCAAAACGCACCTTGTCGTCAGGCTAAAATCAGCCGACGATCTCCGTACCAGCGAAGAAATAGGCGATTTCGATCTTGGCGTTGTCCAGGCTGTCGGAGCCGTGAACGGAATTGGCCTCGATGCTCTCGGCGAAATCCTTGCGGATGGTGCCGGGGGCGGCGTTGGCCGGGTTCGTGGCGCCCATGATCTCACGGTTCTTGGCAACGGCGTCTTCGCCTTCCAGAACCTGCACCACCACCGGGCCGGAGATCATGAAGGACACCAGCTCGCCGAAGAAGGGGCGTTCGCGGTGAACGTCGTAGAACTGCTCGGCCTGCGCCTTCGACAGCTGAACGCGCTTCTGCGCAACGATACGCAGACCGTTTTCCTCGAAGCGGGCATTGATCTTGCCGGTGAGGTTGCGGCGGGTCGCGTCGGGCTTAATGATCGACAGCGTCCGTTCGACAGCCATGGGAATCTCCTGGGCCTAAGCGGTTAAACTTGCGCGGCCTTATACCGATGTATAGGTCCGTCCACAACGTCCAATCTGTGAAAGCTTATATGCGTGCCGCTTCTGCACAGACAGCACCTGTGGTAAAGCCCACCCCATCATGCTGCAGATCACCGACCTCACCTACCGTATCGCCGGCCGGCTTTTGCTGGAAGGCGCCAGCGTCACCATCCCCGCCGGCCACCGCGTGGCCCTGGTGGGCCGCAACGGCACGGGCAAATCCACCCTGTTGCGCCTGATCGCCGGCGAAATCCACGCCGATTCCGGCTCCATCTTCCTGCCATCGGGCCTGAAGATGGGCTGGGTGCGGCAGGAGGCACCGGCGGGATCGACCACGCTGATCGAGGCGGTGCTGGCCGCCGATACCGAACGCACCGCCCTGCTGGCGGAGGCCGAAACCGCCACCGACCCGGAACGGATCGGTGAGATTCATGCGCGGCTGGCGGATATCGGCGCGCATTCGGCAGAATCGCGCGCCGCCCGCATCCTGTCCGGTCTGGGCTTCAATGCCGAGGCGCAGCAGCGCCCCTGTTCGGATTTCTCCGGTGGCTGGCGGATGCGCGTGGCGCTGGCCGGCGTGCTGTTCACCGAGCCTGACCTGCTGCTGCTGGACGAACCGACCAACCATCTGGACCTGGAAGCGACCCTGTGGCTGGAGGAGTACCTTAAGAATTATCCGCACACGATGCTGATCGTCAGCCATGATCGCGGCCTGCTGAACAAGGTGCCGACCAGTATCGTGCATCTGGATCAGCTGAAGCTGACCTCGTACGGCGGCAATTACGACACGTTCGTGCAGGTCCGCTCCATGCGGATGGAACATGCCAAGGCCATGGCCGCCAAGCAGGATGCCCAGCGCGCACACCTGCAATCCTTCGTGGACCGGTTCCGCGCCAAGGCCAGCAAGGCCACCCAGGCGCAAAGCAAGCTGAAGGCCATCGAACGGCTGGGGCCGCGCATTCAGGTGATCGACGACACGCCGGTCAATTTCAATTTCCCCTCGCCCGAGGAACTGGCCCCGCCGCTGATCCGGCTGGATAATGCGGTGGCCGGCTATGGCGACAAGGCGATCCTGAAACGGCTGAACCTGCGCATTGACGGGGATGACCGCATCGCCCTGCTGGGTGCCAATGGCAATGGCAAATCCACCCTGGTGAAGCTGTTGTCCGGGCGCATGGCGCCGCTGTCCGGCGAGGTGTTCCGGTCGGGCAAGCTGCGCGTCGGCTATTTCGCCCAGCACCAGTCGGATGAATTGAACATGGGCTGGACAGCCCTGCAGCAGATGCAGGCGGTGATGCCGCCCGGCACGCTGGAAGGCCAGGCACGCTCGCATCTGGGCCGGTTCGGCTTCACCCAGCCCAAGGCGGACACCAAAATCTCCGGCCTGTCGGGCGGGGAAAAGGCCAAGCTGCTGCTGGCCATGATGACGCGCGACGCGCCGCATATCCTGATGCTGGACGAACCGACCAACCATCTGGATATCGACAGCCGCGAGGCGCTGGTGGAGGCGCTGAATGAGTATGAGGGCGCTGTCATCGTCATCAGCCACGATCCGCATCTGGTGGAACTGACGGCGGATCGGCTGTGGCTGGTCAATGACGGCACCTGCCAGCCGTTCGAAGGCGACCTGGAGGATTACAAGCGCCTGCTGCTGGACAAAAGCCGCGCCGAAAGGGCAGCGGAGAAAAGCAGCGGCAGTGCCGCAACCGCCCCGGCGCGCGACCGCAAGGATGAACGCCGGGCTGCTGCCGAGCTGCGCCAGCAACTGGCCCCCTTGCGCCGCAAGATCGAGGATGTCGACAAGCGCATGGCCAAGCTGACCAAGCGCAAGACGGAACTGGAAGCCAAGCTGGCCGACCCGAAGCTGTATGATGGGCCATCGGACAAGGTGACGAAGATCCAGATTGAGCTGGGGGGCGTGACCGCCGAGCTGGAAGAGGCGGAAATGGAATGGCTGGACCTGTCCGAACAGATGGAAAAGGCAATGGCCGAAGGGCTGGGGGGTTGAGACAAAAAGGGTAAAGCTCTGCCCGGCCACTGCCAGACGGTGTTCTGCCTTAAAGATAACGCACAGCCTTGTCATTGCATTGCGGCAGGGCACATGCCATGTGTGCTGTCCAAACGGTTCAACCACGAGGGTTCAGACCCGAAATGCCGCTAGACCGCGCCGAGGCAGCCGCCCTGCCCAAGGAGCCGAACGCCGCCTGGCTGTTTTTCAAGCGCTGGATGGCGCGGCCGCTGCAAATGGCCTCCATCACGCCATCCTCGCCGCAGCTCTCCCGGCTGATTGCCAGCGAAGCTGTTTTTGGTCCGGATGAGGTGGTGGTGGAGTTCGGTGGCGGTACGGGTGCGATCACCCGCGCCCTGCTGGAACATGGTGTGCCGGCCAACCGGCTTTATACGGTGGAACGCGACCCGGAACTGGCGCCTTATCTGCGCCGGCATTTCCCGGCGGTGAACATCCTGGAAGGCGATGTGGTGGATGTGCGCAAGATGCTGCCGCCGCATCTGGTGGGCAAGGTGGGCAGCGTTATCTGCGGCATCCCGATGATCCTGATCCCCACCGAAGGCCAACGCGCCATCGTGGAGGAGATTTTCGCCATCATGCCCAAGGGTCGGCGTTTCTACGCCTATACTTATTCCGCACGCTCCCCCCTGAAGCGCAAGGAACTGGGCATCCAGGGTGAACGGGTGGGCTTCACCATCGCCAATGTGCCACCGGCCAGCGTCTGGGGCTATTGGCGGGATTGATAAAAACGGACGGGGGCCGTCAGCGCTGGCGGTGCCGCAATGCCGCCAACCCGAAGGGGCGACCCAGCAACCGCGCCCAGATGCTCCACCCCGTCAGCGCGGTGCCCAGCACCAGCAGCAGCGACAGGCCCGCCACCTCCCCCGCCCTCTGCGCACTGGCGGCGGCAGCAAGCGCGAAGGCCACAGCCAGAACGCCCGACAGTTTGGATGTGAAGTAAAGGGCGCTGTGCCAGGGGGCACGGGCCAGCATGTCAGGCTGTTTGGCCGCCTTCAGCAACAAGGGCAGCGGCAGCAATTTCAATGCTGCGAAAACCAGCGTCATCGCGGTGAAGAAATCGGCCATATCCATCCGTTTGCCCCATCAGCGAGGGGCGGCGCGTATGCCGCCCCTCGCTGACTATTTTCCCCTCAGCCCAATTGGCCGATGAAATCACGCTTGCCGATCGCCAGCCCCTGCTGACGCAGCAGATCATAGGCGGTGGTCAGGTGGAAATAGAAATTGGGCAGGGCGAAGCCCAGCAGATAGGTCTGGGCGGTGAACGGCACCTCCCCGCTGGGCAGCTTCAGCACAATGGTCCGCCCGGCATCATCGGAAATATCCGCCGGCTGCACCGTGTCCAGAAAGGCTATGGTGCGGGCAATACGCTGGCGCAGCTCTCCCAGGCTCTGCTCCTCATCCGCCATGGCGGGCGGGACAATGCCGGCCAGCCGGGCGACCGCCCCCTTGGCATTGTCGCTGACCATCTGCACCTGCCGGGTGAGCGGGTGCATATCCGGGGCAATGCGGGCATTCAGCAGGGTGGCCGGGTCGATGCCGGTTTCGGCCACATGGGCCTCCGCCTTGGCCAGCAGATTATCCAGCACCAGCAGGCCCCGGCGCAGGGCAGGCACAGAGGCATCGTAGAAGGAGAGGCTCATTTGGGGCGTTTCCTCAACAGGATGAAGATATGACGCCCGGATGATGCCCATTGCCGGTGGGTTGTAAAGTGGCCGCCATCACTCCCCCGGTGGTGGCGCGGAAACAATGCCCCGCTTGGCCAGTTCATCCACCAGCCGCAGATAATCGCGGACGCGATCATCGCGTTGACGCCACAGATCAGCACGGGGCATGGCGCGCAGCGACTGACAGGCGCGGATCGCGGCCTGCCGGTCATCCTGGCCCGGCAAGGGGCGTAAATGAGCGGCGGCTGCATCCCGAAACGCATCGACGACCGGGGCCGGCGCGGGCGGGCCATTGCGCAGCCAGTGTTCCGCCATCTGAAAACGATCCAGCAGCATCAAGGCGATCATGTAATCCGAGGCTGATTGCAGACAGGGCTCACCGGTTTTGTAAATGCCGATCATCGGCATGAAAGGGGCCAACCCCGGCAGCGCATGGTTGGCGTAAATTTTCATCTGCCAATAATTGTCCGCCGTGCGAATGAAATGGTCGATATCGCGGATCGCCACCAACCCGGATTGGGCCATCGGCAATATCTCAACCTTCGGCTTGGTCGGGGTCACGGTATCGTTGGAGACATCGATATAGAGGTCGCCGAACTGCATGGCGTTCTGAAAATAAGACTCGCGCAGCACCCCCCAGATGCTGCGCACCTTGCCCCCCGCCGTCACAAAGGCGCGGATAGCCGCGAGACCGGCATGGGTCGGGTTATGGATTCGCTTGTTCAGCTCCCCCACCACCCTATTGCTGATTTCCAGGCAGCAGCCCAGGGGATAGGGCTTGCCGAAACGCATGGGAAAGCGCTGGGACAACACCGGATCGAGCTCCGCCCGCAGCCCCAGCAGATAGTCATAGATTGCATCCTGCGCCGGCAGCAGATGCTGCCGTGTCAGGGCTACCTGCTCCGGAGAGGCCGAAATCGGCTGCTGCGGCAATATGACCTTGTCACGATCCATCATCCCCCCTGTCCCGCCGCTCTAATTCAACGGTGGCGCCAGGGAGTTCCCATGTTTCAGCGCAACAGGCAAGGCGGGATCAAAGGGGAACAGGCCATTATTCACCCGGCAAATGCACCCGAATGGCGGCGCTGGCGCGCTGCCCGGTGGCATCCATCACCGTCAGGCGGGAAAAGCCGGCACCCGGCGGCTGCCAGAACCGGCTGTCATCGGGCAGCGGCACATTATCGGCCACCCAGCGGTAAGGCGGGCGACCACCGGATGCGGAAAGCGACACCCCTTCCGCCAGCGCTTCCACCTCCGCGCCATCGGGCGGGAACAGGATACGCAGCGGTTCGGTGCGGGTATTGGCCGCCATCCCGCCGCTATCCAGGCGGGTCAGGGCTGACGGTGGCGGGTTGCGGAACAGGGCATGGTCGGGGTTGGGCAATGGCTTTCCTGCCCCATCCGGCGGCAACAGATCGAAGACGCGGAACATGATGGGGGCGGCGGCCTGCCGCCCCGCCGCACCGGGCCGGGGTGCGCCATCGGCCCGGCCTACCCAGACGGCCACCGTGTAATCATTGGACACACCCACCGTCCAGGCATCGCGGAAGCCAAAGGACGTGCCGGTCTTGAACGCCACCCGCCGCCGGGCGATGCCGGCCCCGCCGGCCAGCCCGTCCGGCATCGGGCTGTCGCGCAGCACGGCCAGCACAGCGCGGGCCGCATCGGCCCCCACCAGCCGCCCGACAGGTGCGGGGGCCGGCTGATCGGCGCGCAGGCGCAACGGCCGGGCCAAGCCATCATCCGCCAAGGCGGCATAGAGCATGGCCAGATCGCCCAGCCTGATCCCGACCCCGCCCAGTGCCAGCGGCAGGCCGGGTTCGGCGGCGGGCGGCAAGGCCAGATCGGCCCCAGAAAGGCGCAGCAATGCCGCCAGCCGCCCCGGCCCCACCCGTTCCAGCACCCGCACAGCGGGGATGTTCAGCGAACGCTGCAACGCCTCCCGCGCCGTCACCACCCCATGGAAGCCATCATCGAAATTATTGGGCAGCCAGTCGCCAAAACGCTGTGGCGCATCATCAATCAGCGTGCCGGGATGCAGCGACAGATCATCAAAGGCCACCGCATAGATAAACGGTTTCAGCGCCGATCCGGGGGAGCGGACGGCGCGCGACAGATCCAACTGGCGCTGTTTCCAGTCAGCGCTGCCGATCTGGGCCAATACGCTGGCATCCCTGTTATCCAGCACCAGCACGGCCATGTCGCCGCCCTTCTCCAGCCGCGCCAGTTCCGCCCGCCCCACCCCTTCCAGGGCGCGCTGCAGGTCGCTGTGCAGGGTGCTGCGGATGCGGGCACCGCCCGGCTGATCCGCCGCCAGCTTTTCCGCCAGATGCGGGGCCAGCATCGGCAGCGGCAGCATGGTTATAGGCAGCGGTTCGGCCTTGGCGGCGTCGGCCACATCGGCGGCGATCAGGCCTGCAGCCACAGCGCGGTCCAGCACCTTGGCCCGCGCCGCCTTGGCCGCCGCCGGGAAGCGATCCGGCCGCAGCCGTTCGGGCGATTGCGGCAGGGCCACCAGCAGGGCCGCCTGGGCCGGGGTCAATTGCCCCGGCTCCCGCCCGAACCAGGCAAGGCTGGCCGCCCGCACCCCCTCCAGCGGGCCACCGAAGGGGGCGAGGGTCAGATAGAGGGACAGCACGCCATCGGCACCCAGCCGCCGGCGCAACTGTAACGCCCGCCCCGCCTCTGCCAGCTTGGCACCGATGGTGCGCGGGCTGGGGGACAGCAGGCGGGCCGCCTGCATGGACAGGGTGGACGCACCGGAAATCACCCGCCCATGCCGTACCCCCTGCGCCCCCGCCCGCAGAATGGCCAGCGGGTCGACACCGGGATGCCAGCCATAGCGGCGATCTTCCACCGCCACCAGCATGGCGCGGTAAAGCGGGTCCACCTGATCGGGATTGGTGGTCAGCCGCCACGCCCCCTCCGCCGTGGGGAAGGGGCGCAGCAGCCGGCCTTCATGATCCAGTATCTCCACCGACCGACCGTCCCAGCGGGACAGGTCGGGCGGCAAGGCCAGATCGGTGGCGAGCAGCCCCAGCGCGAGCACCCCTGCTGACGCTATCGCCACCCGACTTTTCTTCACTCCGCAATCTCCAGCCGGCCCATCGCCGTGCGGGCCTTGATCTTCGGCAGGTACATATGTTCGGCCACTACTGCCGGCATGGCGAAGGAACCGGGCGTCACCGCCCGCACCGCATAGGCAATGCGGAAGCCCCATTTGCCGTTCAACCGCACGCCGTTGGGGCCGGGTGTCGTTTCATTTTCCTCATAGGTGGGCAGGGAGAGGGCAGCAACGAAACGGTCGTCGCGGCCTTCAGCGATGTTGGTGGAGGATATCCGCCCCAGCCAGCCATAGCCGGCCTGTTCCGGGCGGATCACGCCCTCCACCTCCAGCCCGGCGGGCAGCAGGTCCAGCAGGGCATAATCGCCGCTGGCCATTGCCTCTCCGGCATCGCCTTCCAGCACCACGATGATGCGGTCATTCTGCTTCACCTGCGACAGGTCCAGCGCCTCCCCGCTCATGGAGAAGAAGGATTTGCTGACACTGATGCCCGAGGCCTGGGCCGGCACCGGTTCCACCGGCACGCCTTCCACCGACAGGGTGCGGTAGAGCCCGGTTTCCCCCTGATTGGCCAGCACCAGCCCGGTGCGCAGCCGGTCCTGCGATATCGGCAGGGATACAGGGTCACCGGCCCCCGCCGGTTTGCCATCCACTGTCACCGCCAGCTTGGCATTCTTGCCGGTCAGGGCGGATGCGGCGCGCAGCATCCAGGCCTTTTCCTGGGTGTTGGTCTCCTCCGCCCGCGTGTCAAACAATTGGGCCGTGTTCAGCAGGGCCGGCACGGCCGCCCCCCGCCCATCCAGCGCCAGCAGGGAGGCGATGGCATAGGTATCGCGCAGCCGGCTGCCATAGGCATCGGTGCGGGCCGGCAGGTTGGCTTTCTTGCCGGTACGGCGGGCCTGTTCCTGCGCCTGCTGGTCGGCCTCCGCCCGGGCTGCCCATTGCGCCAACTGCTTGCGGGCGGTGTCAAACGCCTGTCCGGCGCGGGCGCGTTCGCCCACGGCATCCAGGGCGGCGGCCAGATGGGCCGAGGCCAGTGCCTGATCCGGCATCCGGCTGTCATGGAAATAACGCAGGTCGCCGGCATTGGCCTGCCCCTTGCGGGCCAGTACCCAGGCGGCATAGGCCTGCACTTCCGCCGGATAGGAGCGGGTGGTGGCCCCGGTCAGCCATTGCCGGCCCAGCGCCAAGGCATCCCCCGGCACCACATAGCCCTGATCAGCGGCCAGGTTCAGGAAATCGAGCGCAAAAACCGACAGCCACGGATTGGCCGCATTGCCATACTGTCCCCACATGCGGAAGCCGCCTTCCGGGTCCTGCATGGTCAGCACACGGTCGATGGCATCCTGGATACGGTCGGCAATCGCCTTATCCTGCTTCACCTCTGTCAGCAGGGCCAGATCGTTGAACCAGAGCAACGGCATGGCGCGGCTGACCGTCTGTTCCAGACAGCCGAACGGGTACCGGTCCAGCCAACGCAACATGCCGGGCACATCCATGCCCTGCCAGCGGGAGATGGAGAGCGCCACCTTTTCCGTTCCGGGTATCAACCCTTCCAACAGGTCCGGCGGCAGGTTGGAAACCTCCCCCGGTGCCAGGGTGGCCACCATTTCGCGCGTCACCGGCAATTGCGGCGGACGCACCTGGATGGGCCAGCTGCGCTGCACCTGGAAGCCGCCCGGCCCGCTGACGGCCAGCGTCACCGTACCGATACCGGCACTGCTTCCCGTCAGCGGCACGGTGAAGACCTGCCGCTGACCGGCAGCCAGATTAATCTCCCGCGTCTCCTGCCCGCCGGAAACGGCATCCTTGGCGGAGATGGTCAGGCGATAGGGGCCCGGCTGGCCCTCCACATTATGCAGCAGCACGGTGGCGCGGCCCTGGTCGGCCGGCGACAGGAAGCGCGGCAGGATCAATTCCGCCACCACCGGATCACGCACCGTCAGCCGCTTTTCGGCCGAGCCCAGCTTTGTCGTGTCCCAGGCCACGGCCATCAGGCGCAATTCACCCTGGAAATCGGGGATATCCAGCGAAATGGTCGCCTCGCCATCGCCATCCAGCGCCACGATGCCGGAGAACAGGGCCACCGTGCGGGTGGGCACCACATCCAGCCCCTTGCCGCCGAACCCGTCGCCGCCCTGGTCATCGCCCTGGCCCTGGGCGCGGATCAGGCGGCCATAATCATCGCGCATGGACACGCCCAGCTCGCGCTTGGTCAGGTAATAATCCTGCGGCTTGGGCGTGGGGAAGCGGGTCAGTTGCAAAATGCCCTGATCCACCGCCGCCAGGGTGAGATAGGCCGACTTGCCGGCCCCCTTCACCGTCACCGGCACCTTGATGGACTGGCGCGGCAGGATCTTGTCCGGCGTGCCGATAGAAACATCCAGGGTGCGGCGCGCCGGGTCCAGCCCCAGCCAGGCCACCCCCACGGCGCGCACCGGCGCATGGCCCAGATCGGCCGTCAACGGACGGTAGAGCGTCACCAGGGCATAGGCCCCCGGCCCCCAATCCGCCCCGATGGGGATATCCACATCCGCCCCACCCGCCGGGACGCTGACGCTGCGGGTTTCATGCACGGTTTCATTGGCGATGACGATCAGCGCCTCGCCCGCCGCCTCGCTGTCAATGCGCAGCCGGGCCGTGTCGCCGGGCTTATACCCGGCGCGGTCCGCGGCCAGCTTCAACCGGTCGGGCCGGTCCGGCCCGCTTTCGCCATACCAGCCGCTGTAAAAGTCGAGAGAGGTGGCCGCCCCGCTGGCGGCATCGGTGACGATCAGGCGGTAGCTGCCCCAACTGACATTTTGGGCCAGACTGGCCGGCTTGTCGGTGCCGATATCCAGCGCCCCGCTGGCAATCACCTTTTCCCGTGGCACGCGCTGATATTTCCAGGTGCCGCCGCTGCGGAACCATTGCCAGGTGGAGCTATCCTTGACCAGCCGCCAGGACAGGCCCTTGGCGGCCACCGCTGTGCCCGCCTCATCCACCGCGATCACATCGAAACCGGCCTCCGCCCCTTCCGGCACCGCATCCTGGAAACGGGGGCGGATGCCGATGCTGACCGGGGTGACCGGCACCGGCACATAAACCTGTTCCGATGTGGCGCGGCCCCCCGGCTCCCGGATGGCGACGGAAATCGCCGCGCGCAGCGGCTGGGTGCCCAGCGGGCCGGCGGGCAGCGACCCCGTGACCACAGTGTCGCCCTTGGCGTCGGTATTATCGACCGACAGGTCCACCGGCTCCACATCAAACCGGTCGGCTTGGATGCCCCAGGTGAAGCCCTTATGGGCCGGGAAGGGGGCCGGGTCCGGCTCCAGCGTCAGGCGCGCTTCACCGGCCAGATCGGCACCGGGCGCGCCATAAAGGAAGCGGGCATTGACATTCAGGCTCAGCTCACCGCCCAGGGCCAGCCGTTCCGGCTTGTTATTGATGGCCAGCGCCAGCCGTTGGGGCACGAAATCCTGCACCTGGAAGCGCACGGAACCCACCGCCGGCCCTTCCGGATCGGCATGGGCGGTGGCTTCCCATTGGCCCCGGCTGGCACTGACCGGCAGCACCACGGACAGGCTGCCCGCCGCCCCGCCCTTGTCGGCCAGATCGAAGCGCTGATGTTCCTTACCGTCGGGGCGACGGATGCGGATGGTCAGATGCCGGCCCGGCAGGGCCGTCGCCTCCCGGTCGCGCAGCAGGGCCGTCAGCTGCACCGTCTCGCCAGGGCGATAAATGCCGCGTTCGGTATAAAGGAAGGCGTCGACAGCGGCAGAGGGGCGGCGGCCCTCTACGCCGCGATCGGACAGGTCAAAGCCGGGACGGCGCAAATCCAGGAAATTGAAATCGCCATCATTTTGATAGGCCATGACCATGACGGGGGCCATGCCGCCTTCCCCGCGCAGCAGCCCGGCATCAAAGCGCACCAGCCCCTTGGCGTCCGTGCGCGCCTCCCCCAGCACCTCATTATTGCGGGCGATCAGGGACAGGCGCACGCCGGCCAGCGGCTTGGCGCTGCCCAGCGACCGGACGGAGAGCGTCAAGCCATCATCGCCGCGAAAGCTGGTCAGCCCCAGATCGGACTGCACCACCCATTGCCCCGCCTGCGGGCGGTAGCTTTCAGAGTAATAATATTCATCCTCCCCGTCATTGCGGGGCGCATCGGGGTTGCGCGCGGTCAGCAGATAGGCGCCGGGTTCGCGTTTGCCGATGGCATCGGCCAGCGGGAACAGGGTGGTGACGGCGGTATTGCGCGGCCCCTTCACCGCCACCTCCCCCTGCCAGACCAGCTTGCCCGTATCCTCCCCCACCTCCCGCGCGGCATAGGGATAGAAGGTGCGTTCATCGACGAAATCCTGCCGCATCCGGGCCAGCATCCGGTCGCCGACACGGTAGAGCTTCACCTCCAGCCGGTCGACATTGACGGTGGTGATGGGCAGGCCGTCGCCCGTTTCGCGCGGCAGGATGAAGCCCTGGCCCAGCGCCACCGCCGGCGCCCGGTCGGAGAGGCTGACGGTGACATTCTGATCATCGGCCAGCTTGGCCCCATCAGCCGCCGGCAGGCCGGCGCGCAACGTCACCTCATGCTCCGCCCCGAAGGCCAGACCGGACAGGCAGAGCTTCGGCCCATCGACCCGGAAACCGGCCGTCACCCCCTCCGGCAGTTGCACATAATCGGCATAATTGACGGCACGGGTGCTGTTCAGGGGGCGGTTGAACACCAGACACGCCTCTGCCACCGCATTGGCGGATTCGGTGGACAGGCGGGCGAAACGGAAGGCGGGGGAATCGGGAACCGGCTGGCTGCTGACGGTCAGCGGCCGCGAATCGGGCGCTGTCGTTCTGGCCGGTTCAGCGGGCGATGCGGCAGGGGGTGGGTTGGTCCCGGTGGCCACCACGCCCCCCCGTTCCCCTGCCGATCCCAGCCAATGGGCAACGCCCCAGCCGGCCACACCCAACAGAATGACGGTGACGGCCGCCAGGGCCATCTGCATCCAAGACCGCATGTTTTCCCACCCCCCGCTTCAGCGTGACAACAGAGTGCCAATCCCATTGTGGCGACACAACGGTCAGTGGTGCCAACGAAGGAGGTAATTCGTCAGATAAGAGCAGGATCGAGCGTGAACAGCTCCTGCGCCCGGCCGACGCCGCGCAGGGCATAGCGCCCGACGGAAACCAGCCGCGCCCGCGCCTCAGGCGGGCTGCTGGCGGCAAAGGCATCGGATGTCACCAGCGACCGGTCCACCGACCGGCACATGGAAACAATACGCGCCACCTCATTCACCGCCGGGCCGACGACGGTGAAATCCAGCCGGTCCTGCCCGCCGATATTGCCATAGAAGACATCGCCGATATGCAGGCCCAGATAGATATCCGTCACCGGCTGGCCCGCCGCCGCCCGGCGCTGCTTCAACTCCCGCAGACGGATGCGCAGATCGGCCCAGGCATCCAGGGCGGCGCGGCAGGCATCGGCCGGATCGTCCGCCTTGAAAATGGCCAGCGTGCCATCGCCGATCAGCTTCAGCACATCCCCGCCGGCATTATGGATGGCAGAGACGGTGACATCGGCATAATCATTCAGCAGCGGGATGATGGCGTCCGGGGCGGCGCTGTCGGAAATGCGGGTATAGCCGCGCAGGTCGGAAAACCACAGCACGGCATTGATCCGATCCGCCACCCCGCGCGAAATCCGGCCCGACAGCACGCGCTGGCCGGCATCGCGGCCCAGATAAACCTGGGTCAGCGTGCCGGCGATGCGGGCCAGCGACAGGGTTTTCAAGGACAGGGCCAGAAGCGGCATCAGCCGGCGCAGCGCCGCCTGTTCGCCGGCGCTGAACCCGTCCATCTGCCGCGTCAGGCAATAGGAATAGACGCAATCCATCCCGCCCATCACCCCATCGGGCGCGAAATGGTGGATGAAGGCCAGGCAGTCGGTGGAGCCGGTGGCCCGCATATCCTCCATATGCGAATAGTCGGGCAGGTCCGGCCCGATCAGCGGGCAGCGCAGTTCCGACAGCGACCGGTTCAGCATGTCCTGAAACATGCTGCGGCGCCATTTCTCCGCCAGTTCCCCGTCGGTGGTGGGGCCATATTCGATCAGCCCCTCTTCTTCCACCCCATCATCGCGCCAGCGGAAGGCGCGGCCTTCAAAGATCGGGTGCAGCGTGTCGATGATGGCCACAGAACGACTGACCGCCACGCCAGCCGCACAGAGCCGCTGGCAGAAGCCTTCCAGCAGTGCCATTTCCGTCAGGCCCGTCAGCCCGGCGGAAACCAGCCAGCCGGCCAGCGCCTCCAGTGCTGCCGCATCGGGTTGCTGTCTTTCCGAACGCCCGTTCAATGGCTGAACGCGCCGCGCAGATGGCGCATGAAGCGGGCTGGTGAGGGCAGATGCACCAGCAGGTCGCCAGCCTTGCCGCTGCTGCCCTTCACCTTGGCAATGCCCTGGCCCACCCACATCACATCATTGATGCGGCGATCCAGGAAGGCCCAGGTATCGGCATGGCCTTCCGAGGCATCATCCAGCCAGTAAAGGGCTGTGGAGCTGACCACGCCGGAGAGCAGCAGTCGCTTGGTGTAGAAATTGAAATCGTTGGACTGGTCGCCCACCGCCTTCCACACCGCATCCACCGTGGCATAAAGCAGGCGGGGGGCCAGGGGCAGGCCATGGGGCATGGCCAGCAGGGCGGCCGCCCGGCGCAGCGCCTCCTTATGGGGTGTCAGTATCTCCAGCCGGGTGCGCACGGCCAGCGCCACGCGCTGGCGCACCTTCAGGGCCGACAGGTCGGTGGTGGCCAGCTTGGCCGCCATCTGCCGGTTGGCCCAGTCGGCCAGATGGGCCACCACCTGCAAGGGGCCGTCGGGGAAGGCTGCTTCGGCTTCCCGCGGGTCGAACCCGGCCTGTTCGGCCCCCCGGCGCATGGCGGCCGGTGTCCAGCCGTCAAAGGTCACATCGGGCAGCATGGCCAGCAGGATGGCATCCCGGCGGGCCTGCAATTCGGCCGTAACACCCGCCAGCGGCGATTCCCCGGCCGTCGTCTCAGTATTGGTCATGGCATTCGGCTCCAGCGCGGGATTCAGCCCTTCAAGGCATCTGCCGTGAAATGGACCATTTCCTCGGTATAGGTCAACTTGCCCAGATCGGGCATCCGATCGAGATAGAGCACACCATCCAGATGATCCAGCTCATGCTGGATGACGCGGGCATGGGTGCCCGTCGCCTCCCGCTCCACCAGATCGCCATCCAGATCGTACCCCCGATAACGGATACGGACGTGGCGTGGCACAATGCCGCGCAGGCCGGGGATGGAGAGACACCCCTCCCACCCCAGCTTTTTTTCATCTGTCAGGGCGACAAATTCCGGGTTGATCAGCACCTGATTGCCCAGTGAGGTGTCACCATCGGCCCCGCTGGCCCGTTCCGCCGGAACGCGGAAAACGATGATGCGCTGGCTGACATCCACCTGCGGGGCGGCCAGCCCGATGCCGGGGGCCGCCAGCATCGTTTCAATCATATCGCCCGCAAGCCGTTGGATTTCTTCCGGGAAAGGCAAACCAGGCCGCACCGGCAGCGCCGTGGCAACGGTGCGCAAGGTGGGATGCCCCATGCGGATGATCGGCAGGACGGCCACGATGCAGGCTCCAGCAATAACGGGAAGGAGGGGATCGACGGGGGCCGATTGTGCCCCGCCACCGCCCGCCGCGCAAGCCACCGACAGGGCCGAAAACGCCGCCCCCAAGTGACAATCACATTAAAGAATGTTTAGGCAAAGGTCACCGAAAGGAAACATTGCGGTCCTACATGAAGCCCTGTTCCCCCTTGTTTCATCCTGGAGAATTTCCATGGGCATCATGTCGCGTTTCCTGGCGGCGCCGGTCCTGGCGGCGCTGGTCGGGTTCGGCATTGCCGGGGTTGCCCCCGCCGCCGATATCAGCGGTGCGGGCGCCACCTTCCCCTATCCCGTCTATGCCAAATGGGCCGACAGCTACAAGAAGGAGACGGGGACCGGTCTGAATTACCAGTCCATCGGTTCCGGTGGCGGGATCAAGCAGATCAAGGCCAAGACCGTGACCTTCGGCGCCTCTGACGCCCCCCTGAAGGAGGAGGAGCTGAAACAGGACGCGCTGGTGCAATGGCCGATGATCATGGGCGGTGCCGTGCCAGCCATCAACGTTCCGGGGCTGAACCCCGGTGAACTGACCCTGGATGGCCCGACGCTGGCCCGCATCTATCTGGGCGAGATCACCAAGTGGAACGATCCGGCCATCGCCGCCCTGAACAAGGGCGTGAAGCTGCCCAACACCGCCATCGCCGTGGTCTACCGTTCCGATGGGTCGGGCACCAATTTCCTGTTCACCAACTACCTGTCCAAGGTGAGCAAGGATTTTGAAGGCAAGGTCGGGGCTGCCGCCTCCGTGCAATGGCCGACCGGCATTGGCGCCAAGGGCAATGAAGGCGTTGCCAACATGGTCAAGCAGACCGCCGGCGCCATCGGTTATGTGGAATATGCCTATGTGAAGCAGAACCACATGAACTATGCCGGCCTGATCAATCCCGCCGGCAAGAAGGTGCAGCCGGAGGCCAAGAGCTTCCAGGCCGCCGCCGCCAATGCCGACTGGGCCCATACACCGGGCTATGCCGTCATCCTGACCAACCAGCCCGGTGCCGAGAGCTGGCCGATCACCGGTGCCAGCTTCATCCTGATGCATGAGAAGGTGGAAGACCCGGCCGCTGCGGCCGAGGCGCTGAAATTCTTCGACTGGGCCTACAAGAAGGGCGGCAAGGAGGCTGAGGCGCTGGATTATGTGCCGATGCCCGCCAGCGTCGCCGACATGGTGCGCAAGACCTGGGCCGAGCATATCAAGGATGCCAATGGCAAGCCGGTCCATGCCGGCTAAGCCGCTGTTGCGGACATCTTGATTGCAGAGGGTTTTCGGGGGTGAGCCGCTGCCACGGCTCACCCCCGGCCTTGTTTTCACCCCAATGACAGCGGGGAGCGGCAGCGATGGCCGATCTGATCATTGCCGAGCCGGCAGCGACCCTGTCCCGTGCAGGACGCTATCAACGCCAGGATCGGTATTTCCAATGGCTGACGGGCGGTTTCGCCCTGTTCGTACTGTTGCTGCTGGGCGGCATCGTGCTGTCCATTCTGGATGGGGCCTGGCCGGCCCTGCGCCAGTTCGGCTTCGGCTTTCTGGTGACGGAGACCTGGAACCCGGTGACGGAGAAATTCGGCGCACTGGCGCCGATCTTCGGCACCCTGGTTACCTCCATCATTGCCATGCTGGTGGGGGTGCCGCTGGGTTTCGGCATCGCCCTGTTCCTGACCGAACGCTGCCCGCCGGTGCTGAAACGCCCGCTGGGCATTGCGGTGGAACTGCTGGCCGGCATCCCCTCCATCATCTATGGCATCTGGGGCCTGTTCGTGCTGGCGCCCTTTCTGCAACACCATGTGCAGCCCTTTCTGATCGACACGCTGGGGGAATTGCCCTGGATCGGGGCGCTTTTCCAGGGGCCGCCCTATGGTATCGGCGTGCTGACGGCGGGGTTGATTTTGGGCATCATGGTGCTGCCCTTCATCACCGCCATCACCCGCGACGTGTTTGACACGGTGCCGCCCCTGCTGCGCGAAAGCGCCTATGGGCTGGGCTGCACCACCTGGGAAGTGGTGTGGAACGTGGTGCTGCCCTATACGCGGGCCGGTGTGGTCGGCGGCATCATGCTGGGCCTGGGTCGGGCGCTGGGGGAGACGATGGCCGTCACCTTCGTCATCGGCAATGCGCACCGGATTTCCGGGTCGCTGCTGGCCCCCGGCACCACCATTTCCGCCGCCATCGCCAATGAATTTACCGAGGCGACAGGGGATCTCTACACCTCTTCCCTGATCGCGCTGGGCTTGCTGCTGTTCGTCATCACCTTTGGCGTGCTGACGGCGGCCCGGCTGATGCTGCGGCATCTGGAACGCCGGCGGGGGGCCTGAGCCATGCAACACAACACGCTCTATCTGCGTCGCCGCATCATCAATGCCGTGATGATGGGGCTGTCATTGGTGGCCACCCTGATCGGGCTGGTCTGGCTGCTGCTGATCCTGGGGATGCTGGTGGTCAAGGGGGCTGGCGCCCTCAACCTGGCCCTGTTCAGCCAGATGACGCCGCCGCCCGGATCATCGGATGGCGGCTTGCTGAACGCCATTTTCGGCAGCCTGGCGATGAGCCTGATGGCCATGCTGATCGGCCTGCCGGTGGGGCTGCTGGCCGGCACCTGGCTGGCCGAATATGGCCGCAAGCAGCCCCTGGCGGAGCTGGTGCGCTTCGTCAATGACGTGCTGCTGAGCGCGCCCAGCATCATTGTCGGCCTGTTCATCTATGAAGTGCTGGTGATGCGCATGGGCCATTTCTCCGCCTGGGCCGGTGCCTGCGCCCTGGCGGTGATCGTGGTGCCGGTGGTGGTGCGCACCACGGAAGATATGCTGCGGCTGGTGCCGGACACGATCCGGGAGGCCGCCGCCGCCCTGGGCGCGCCGCGCTGGAAGGTGATCACCCTGATCTCCTACCGCGCGGCGCGGTCGGGGCTGGTGACGGGCGGGCTGCTGGCCTTCGCCCGCATCAGCGGGGAAACCGCCCCGCTGCTGTTCACCGCGCTGAACAACCAGTTCTGGTCCACCGACCTGAACGCCCCCATGGCCAACCTGCCCGTCACCATCTTCCAGTTCGCGCTCAGCCCCTATGAGGGCTGGCAGCAGCTGGCCTGGGCCGGGTCGCTGCTGATCACCATCGTTATTCTGGCCCTGAACATCCTCGCCCGCGCGCTGTCCGCCGGCGGAAAGGGAAAATGATGCAACAGACAAGCTTGCAGATGGCGCCCCCCGCCCCGGCCACCGGTGCCACCAACGCCAAGGTCAGCATCCGCCGCCTGAACTTCCATTACGGTAGCTTTCATGCGTTGAGAGACATTAATCTCGACCTGCGGGAACGGGAGGTGACGGCCTTCATCGGCGCGTCCGGTTCCGGCAAATCCACCCTGCTGCGGGTGCTGAACCGCATCTATGATCTGTATCCGGGCCAGCGGGCGGAGGGGGAGGTGCTGCTGGACGGGCAGAATATCCTGTCCCCCCGGCAAGATCCCAACCTGCTGCGCGCCCGGGTGGGCATGGTGTTTCAGAAACCCACGCCCTTCCCCATGACCATCCATGACAATATCGCCTTTGGCATCAAGCTTTATGAGCGGCTGGGCCGGTCGGAGCTGGAGGCCCGGGTGGAACAGGCGCTGCGCGATGCCGCCCTGTGGGACGAGGTGAAGGACAAGTTGCAGCAATCCGGCCTGTCGCTCTCCGGCGGGCAGCAGCAGCGGCTGTGTATTGCGCGGGCCATCGCCACCCGCCCCGCCGTGCTGCTGCTGGATGAACCGACCAGCGCCCTGGACCCGATCTCCACCGCCAAATGCGAGGAGTTGATCGACCAGTTGAAGGACCGCTATACCATCGCCATCGTCACCCATAACATGCAGCAGGCCACGCGAATCAGCGACTGGACCGCCTTCATGCATCTGGGCGAATTGGTGGAATTCGGCGATACGGAGCAGGTTTTCACCCGCCCCCGCGAGCGCCGGACAGAGGATTACGTCACCGGCCGCTTCGGCTGAACCGCAGAAAACCGGCTTTCACCCCCCGCATGTCGGCCATTCCGCATGAATCTGACGGGGAACCGCCGCAAGCCCTTCACAAGCGCGGCGGGCATGTGTATAACCCCGCCGACTGGATCGGGCGATGGCACGACCTGAAAGGGTTCCCATTGCCGTTTCTTTCTATGATCAACCCTATCGCGTGACGCCGGCTTGCCGGATGAGCGCATCCATTGGAGTGGAAAGTCCCGTGCAAGTTCTGGTTCGTGATAACAACGTCGATCAGGCCCTGCGCGCGCTGAAGAAGAAGATGCAGCGTGAGGGCATCTTCCGCGAAATGAAGCTGCGCCGCAATTACGAGAAGCCGTCAGAGAAGCGCGCCCGCGAGAAGGCTGAAGCCATCCGCCGTTCGCGCAAGCTGCTGCGCAAGCGTCTGGAGCGCGAGGGCTACTAATCGCCCTTGCGGGTTCCGCCCGCTTGAATTCGTAGCGAAGTTATTCGCATACGGGATTGATCGCCGCCCAGGAATTTTCCGGGGCGGCTTTTGGTCTTTCTGGGGTGGGTGTATCGATTGGGGCGGAAGAGCGGTTGGCTGATCCTCATCCCCCCACCGTCACCCATGACGCGGCCGCCCATAGGTGCGCTAAGTTAATCTCTTGCACCGACCTGCTTTCCCCGCGAAAGCGGGGATCCAGGGGCCGCAAGAACCACGTTTCAGTGCCCTTGGCCCCTGGATCCCCGCTTTCGCGGGGGAGGCAAGGAAGGTACTAACCGCTAACTTAGCGCCTATGGGCCGCAGTATGGGTGACGGTTGAAGAGATCGGGGCGGCAACGTCACCGTCACCGCCCCCTCCCCCACTCAGAACTTCACGGCAAAACTCACCCCCCATTCGCGGGGGCGGCCGTAACTCACCTCTGCCAGGCCGAACGCGGCACTGGCATTGCCAGAGACGAAATAGCGCCGGTCGGTCAGGTTGGTGACAAAGGCCGCCGCCGTCCAGCCATCATCGGCCGAGGTGTAGGTCAGCCGGGCATTGGCAATGCCATAGCCGTCCTGGGCGATCAGTGCGGTATTGGCGACGTCGTTATAGAATTTGCTGTAGGCGGACAGGTCACCGCGCAGGGCCAGCGAGCTGTCATCGGGCAGGATAAAGGTATATTGCAGCCCCGTGGAGACGGTCCATTTCGGCGTCTTCACGAACTTGGCCGTCTTGGTGATGGGCAGAATCTGGGTCGGCCCCAGGCCAGACCCCACCTCATCATAAGAGGCATCGGTGTAGCCGACGGCCAGATCGAAATCCAACCCCTTGGCCGGCCGCGCCCGTACCTCAAGCTCAGCACCCTTGATGGTGCCCTTGGCGGCATTGGCCACGAAGTTGCGCGGCGTCTGGTTCACCGTCAGCTGGATATTGTCATATTTGGACAGATAGGCGGCGGCGTTCAGGATCAGCCGGTTATCGAACCAGCCGGTCTTGGCCCCCGCCTCATAGGTCCAGATGGTTTCAGGCTCATACTGCGTCACCTCTGAGGCATCGACCAACGGGCGGGCATTGAACCCGCCGCTCTTGAAGCCCTTGCCGGCGGAGGCATAGAGCAGCACATCGCGGGTCGCCTTATATTCCAGCCCCGCTTTGGGCGTGAAGGCGTTCCACTTACTGGAGCGCTGCACGTCGGTGAAAATCACATTGTCACGCTGGCGTTGGTTGAAGACGGAAATCCACTTCTTATCCTGGTTCCAGCGGGCCCCCAGCGTGACGCTCAGCTCATCGGTCAGCTTCACATTGCCCTGGCCGAAGGCGGCATAGGAGCTGTTGTCGATATCGTTGCGGATAAGGGTGGCCGGCGACAAAGGCGGCCCCAGCGGCGGCCAGAGGCCCATGGCCAGATCGGCCCGCGCCTTGTCGCTGCCTTCCTCCTTGAAATAATAGAGCCCACCCACCCAGGTGACACGGCCATCGAAACTGTCACCACTGAGCTGAAGTTCCTGGCTGAACTGCCATTGATCATCATCATTGAAGGTTTCGCGGTACACAAAGGGCGTATTATCGCCATCGCGGCCGAATACGGCCGCCAGCTTGCGATAGGCGGTGATGCTTTTGATCTCCGCCCCGCCAACATCCCAGCTCAACGTGCCGGCCACGCCCCACAGGTCCAGATCATTGACATTGGGGCCGGTGCCCCAGCTGGTGAAGGGGCTGTCGGTGACAAAGGAACTGTTCAGCGTGCGCTGGCCATTGGGCGCCACCACCCCGCGCGACGGGGCCACCAGCTGGTTATAATTGGTCAGGAACGGCACACCGGTCAGGCCCGGTGCGGGGGCCACGGCCAGCAGCTTGTTCGGCGCGGAATGCTCGCGCGCGCGGGTCACATCGCCAACGATATGAAAGGTAACATTTTCCGCCAGCTCCGCCTGCATCTGCAGCCGGGCGCTGTCGGCATTGCGGTTGCCCATATCCTGCCCATCCGACAGCCGCTTGGCATAGCCGTCGCGGTTGAGCGAGGAGGCGGAAATCCGGGTCAGCAGCTTGCCATCGGCCAGCGGCACATTCAGCGTGCCCTTGGCATCGAACCGGTTGAAGCGGCCGCCTGTCAATTCCACCCGGCCGCCGAAATCCTCCGTCGGGCGTTGGGTATTGATCAGCACGGCACCGCCGATGGTGTTCTTGCCGAACAGGGTGCCCTGCGGCCCGCGCAGCACCTCCACGCTTTGCAGATCGACCGCATCCATGATGCCGCCGATGGAGCGGGCATAATAAACCCCGTCGACGTAAAAGCCGACGCCCGGATCGCTGAAAATGGCAAAGTCATTCTGGCCGATACCGCGAATGAAGACGGTGGCATTATAATTGCCGCCGGACAGGGCGGCCGCCCCGTCGAAGCGGATATTGGGGGTGAATTTGGCAATGTTATCCAGCGTATCGACATTGCGCGTTTCCAGCGCCTCCGCCGTGAAGGCGGTGACGGCCACCGGGGTGGCCTGAATCGATTCCGACCGGCGGCGCGCGGTGACGACAATTTCATCCAGCGCGCCCTGATCGGCCTGCTGCGCGCCCACCGGGGCAGCGCTGGCCAGGGCCAGACCGAGAATAATCGCTTTGCGGGATGTCATGGCAGACGCACGCGCCCCACCCCCCACCGGCGGGCGCCGATGTTGCCAACTGAACATGATGATCCTCCCTGGACCCTGTTTCTTAATTCAGGCCTCGGCAGACCAGCCTTTGCGGCCGGCCCGATATTTTTGCATAACCATCATGCTTCATTACTATTTACCCCGCAACGGGGTTTGTAGCGGACCAATAGATCAGCCGGTGAGTGTGGCTTATTTGTCCCGGTAGCGCTTACCGGCCTTCACATGATCCTTGGCGCGGAAGGTGACGGCGGTGAATTCCGGCGGCTTGCGCACCACCCAGCGGATGAAGTCGGCAATGTCGGGATGGGCCCGCAGGGCCTCCAGCGTGGTGTATTGCCGCGCCAGTTCCTTTTCCGACAGTTCGGCGTGGATCTTGCGGTGACAGACCCGGTGCAGCATCACCGTATCCCGCCCGCCCTGGCTGCGCGGCAGCAGGTGGTGGGCATCCACGCTGGGACCATCCAGCATGGGCCGTCCGCACAGCCCGCACGGCCCAAGCTCTCGTGCCGTCGGGGCGGCACGGGCGCGGGGCAGCAGATCGGGCGGCGGCAGGGGCTTCAGGCGGTCCATAGGGCTGATTCTGGATCGCCCGGACCGCCCGTCAAGGGGAAGCTTATTTCTGCTTCAGGAACGTATCCACCCGCAGCTTCACATTGGCGCGGATATCGGCATAGAACAGGCCGTAATCATGATAATGCATGGACCCGCCGGGCAGCGGCTGCAGGTCCAGCGCCGCCGCCGGTTCCACAATCAATTCCCCCCGGTCGCACCGCGCGGCCACGGCTTTGGCCTTCAGCGGTTGCAAGCCCCCCTCCCCCGGTGCGCCGGGCACGGCACCCAGCGCCTTGTCGGCCGGTGCCGCAGGCTGATCGGCATCGAAGGTGAGGGGGTTGATGCAGAGAAGCTGCTTGCCGGCATCATCACCATGGCGCTGCACATAGCGGCGTTGGCCCATAGGCAGGATCGCCTCCAGGTTGGCGGTCGGCAACAGGGCGTTCCAGGCCACCACGCAGTTGGTCTGCGCTGGCTTGGCACAGATTTGCAGGTTCTTGTAAGTCTTGGGGAAATCGCCCACCGACAGGTTCACGCCGATAATATAGGCGGCCACCATGCGGCCCTTCAGCGGCGTGCCATCAATCCGGCTTTCCAGCAGCCGCATCAGGTGAAAGCTGCCCTGGCTGTGGCTGGCCAGGATGAAGGGCCGGCCGTTATTATAATGCGTCATATAATAATCGAAGGCCCGTTCCACATCCGTGGTGGCCAGATCGAACGCCTTGCCGCCATCGCCTTCCATGCTGGTGAAGGACAGGGTGGAACCCTGGCGGTAACGCGGGGCGAAAATCCGGCAGCAGCCATTGAACACACCGGCCTGCCGGGCAATCACGCTGGCATCGGTCCAGTCATTGGCCGCCTTGTCGGCAATATCCTGGTTCCAGCGATCCTTGGAGCGATAGGTGGTGGGGTGGACATAGAACACATCCACCACCGCATCCTTGGCCAGGGGCGTGGCCCCCGCCGGCAGTGCCGCCGCAGCGCCCAGCCCATTGGGACCGGCGGCCCAGGATTCCGCCTTGGCATAATCCGGCACCGGCGGCGGGGTCTGCTGGGCGAACGTTTGTACCCCATCGGCGGCCATGGCAGCCCCCGCAACGGACAGGCTGAACCCAAGGGCAAAAAGGCGGACGAAGGCGCGTTTCATGACAGTCCCCGGCATTGTACAGGGGCAGGTTTACCATGCGGCAGGCCCTGGCGGGGCGCCGCAACAGTGAAGCGACCATCTGGCGGTTGTCGTAATGCTGACAAGAATTGATACATTCTCCACACTTCGACACAGATAAATAAATAATGACATTATTTGCGCGACCACCAAATGGATAAAGAAAAAGAATTCTCTTCGATTCAAAAAACAAAGACATGAACCTATGGTCAACAAGAAATTATTTTCAGAACAGAGGCGACATATGTTCTCACGACGCGGATTCCTGGCTGCCACAGCGGCGGTATCGCTCGCCCCCCGCTTCGCCCTCGCCAATGAGCCGGCGGATGTCATCATCATCGGTGGCGGCCTGTCCGGACTGAATGCGGCGCTGATCCTGCGGGAACAGGGGTTGCGCCCCATTGTGCTGGAAGCGGCTTCGCAGGTGGGTGGGCGGGTGCGCACCCACCAGACCGCCGAAGGCCCCATCGATGTCGGTGCCAGCCAGATCGGTCGTTCCTATGCCCGCGTGCTGGATGCCTGCTGGCGCTATAAACTGAAACTGATCCCGGAAGACCGCGACCTGCTGACCTTCGGCACCCATTACAAGGGTGCCTGGATTGATAACGCCACCTGGGAAAGCAACCCGCTGAACAAATGCGTGGGTGAGGAGCGCAAGATCGCCCCCATGATGTTGGGATCACGGCTGTTGGGTAAATACAACCCGCTGAAGGAGTTGGACGACTGGCTGAACCCGAAATTCGCTGACCTGGATATCAGCCTGCGCAGCCTGATGCAGCGCCATGGCCACAGCGAACAGGCCATTGAACTGGCCAGCCTGTCGGCCCCCGGTATCGGTATTGATGAAACCTCCATTCTGCGCATGTGGCAGGAAGAGACACGCGGCGCGCTGGACCGCAAGTTCGGGGCCCCACCGCCGGCAGGGGAAAGCGAACGGTTGCACCCGTTCGGTGAACAGCATCACCGCGATCTGGTAAACGGCCTCACCTCCACGTCCAATATTGAAGGCGGCTGCCACCTGCTGCCCGCCGCCATGGCCGCCGACCTGGGTGATGTGGTGCGGCTGAACAAGCATGTCGCCGCCATTGATCTGACCGATAAATCCGGCACCGTGCGCTGTACCGACGGCAGCACCTATAAGGGCCGTTTCATCATCTCCGCCGTGCCCTTCACCCTGCTGCGCAAGGTGAAGATCACCGGGGCCCCCGGTGGGGCCGCCGCCCAGGCCATCGCCCAGATGCCCTATGCCAACACGGCGCGGGTTTACATGCATGTGGAGCCATTCTGGCTGGAAGATGGCCTGCCGCCATCCTTCAACAGCGACGGGCCGCTGGGCATGTTCTGGGCCATCGACAACCACAAGGGCACCGGCATCCACCGCGCCATGATTGTGATGGTGGGCAGGCGCGCGGCGGAAATCAGCCAGCGCGACCCGGCCCAGGTGGTGCCGTTCCTGGTGGACGAACTGGCCCGCCTGCGCCCGGCGTCCGCCGGCAAGGTGAAGGTGGCCACATACAAGGACTGGGCACGCGACCCGCTGCAACTGGGCTGTGGTTTCAGCCTGGCCCCCGGACAGATCAATGCCTTTGCCCGCGACATGAACAAGCCGTGGCAGGTGATGCATTTCGCCGGCGAACATACCCGCCGCACCGATTTCGGCATGGAATCAGCAATGGAAAGCGGCGAACGCGCCGCCCTGGAAGTGTTGACCCGCGCCGGTTAAGGCTGCGGGCAAACGAAAAGAACCGGTGGCAAAAGGACGGATAAGCCCAGCGCCGGTTCTTTGGAAACAAACTGACCATGTACTTAGGAACAGAAGGGGACATCATGGGATACGCAAAGAATCTGGCCATCGGCACCTGCGCCGCCGCCATATTGTGCAGCAGTCCGGCGCTGGCCCAGCAAAGCCAGGGCGGGGATCTGCTGCTGGAAGAAATCGTGGTGACGGCCCGTCTGCGCAGTGAAACGCTGCAGAATGTGCCGCTGTCCATCTCCGCCGTGACGGAGAAGGAGATTGAGCGGGCGGGCATTGTCGATCTGACCAGCCTGGCCGGCAACACAGCCGGCCTGCAGATCGACACCACCGGCGGCAAGACCACCACCACCCCGGTGGTGCGCGGCCTGTCCCAGGTCTCCCGTTCGGATGACGAGAACAACACGCCCATCTTCATTGATGGCGTCTATGTCTCCGGTCGCGATGGCATTGACGGCAGCCTGCTGGATGTGGAGCGAATCGAGGTGGTGAAGGGCCCGCAAAGCGCGCTCTATGGCCGCAATTCCTATGCCGGTTCCATCAATTATATCACCAAAAAGCCGACCAACACGCCCGCTGGCAGTGCGTCGGTGACCGTCGGCGATGATAACCGCTTCACCGCCAAGGGCTCCGTTTCCGGCCCGCTGGTGGAAGATAAGCTGTTCGCCCGTGTGGCCGCCGCCTATGACCAATGGGATGGTTCCTATGGCGACAGCGACCTGAAGATCGGCGGTTACAAGTCGCGCTTCACCTCTGGCGGGTTGCGGCTGGTGTTGGACAGCGGGTTCGAAGCCAACGCCAATATCTATTATTCCAATGATGATATCGGCCCCGCGCCGCAGATCATGTTTGCCGGCAACTGCCAGACGATTTCCGGTGCCCTGGGTGCCTGGTGCGGGGCCTATCCCACGCCCAGCAACCCGGATTTCAGCGGTTATGACCGCCGGGCCAAGGGCACGGAGCGGGAAGCCATGCGATCCAGCCTGACCATGACGCAGGATCTGGATGGCGTGCGCCTTTCCTCCATCACCGGGTATAACCGGCTGGACACGCGCAGCTATACCGACCTGGACCGGCAATATAAAGGCGTGCCCTTCAACTATACCCTGAATGGCCAGACCGGTACGGTGAACCTGACGGCATTGCAGGGATCGGGTGGCAACAGTTACGACGTTTCCCAGGAATTACGGGTAGAATCCAGCGATGACAGCCCGTTCCAGTGGATTGTCGGTGCCTCCTATTATGGCTACCGACTGAATACCGATTCGCCCTATGCCATCGACACCACGCCGGTGCCGACTGGCGCGCGCCTGACCTCGCTGGGGGCTATCGCCCTGGCGGCGGGGCTGAAAAACATCCCCGACGCCACCTTGCAGGATAGTTTCTTCAGCGCCTATTTCAGCCGCAACCGCAAGGAAACGCAAACCTATGCCGCCTTTGGTGCCGTGCAGTACACCTTTGCCGAGGTGCTGACCGCACGCGCCGAACTGCGCCATACGGACGAATCCAAGACGCTGTACCAATATGCCGCAACCACCACCAAGGTGGACAAGACCTTCAAATACCTGACCCCGCGCTTCACGCTGGATTACAAGGCGGATGACAATGTGCTGCTTTATGCCTCGGCGGCGCGCGGTGCCAAGGCGGGCGGCTTCAACGCATCGGCCCCCACCGCCGATGAAATGCCCTTCGACCCGGAATTCAACTGGACCTATGAGCTGGGCGTGAAAAGCGATCTGCTGGATCGCAAGCTGCGCCTGAATCTGTCCGTCTTCAATGTGGAGATGGAGGGCATCCAGATCACCAACCCGTCCGCCACCTCCCCCACCATCTTCCTGACAAAGAATGCAGGCACCGGTCGCAGCCGTGGCTTTGAGCTGGAAGTGACGGCCAAGCCGGTAGAGGGGCTGACGCTTCAGGGTGCCTATGCCTATGCCGACTCAAAGTTTGTGAATGCCAAGGATGGATCGCTGCGTTCCTACCCGGCCTTTGTCAGCAATTACGATGTGTCCGGCAACCCGCTGCCGCGTCAGGCCAAGCATCTGGCCAATGCCAGCATCCAGTATGAAACGGCGCTGACAGCAGCGCTGGATGGCTATATCCGCACCGATATCCAGTATAATTCAAAGAAGAACGGCTTCACCACGCCGGACCTGGGCTATGTGAAGGGGCGCACGGTGGTGAATGCCAAGGTGGGCGTGATTTATGATCAGGTGGAAGCATCGTTCTGGGTGCGCAACCTGTTCAACAATGACACGCCGGTTCTGGCGCAATCCGCCCTGATCTTGAACACGCTGGGCCGGCAGCCGGTGATGCTGTTGCCCGACCTGCGCAGCCTGGGCGTCACCGTCAGCTACAAGTTCTGATAGTCCGGCGGGCGGCTGCCCATCCATGACAGCCGCCCTTGCGCTCAAATCAACTCACCCCGGCGGATGGCGGCATAGCGGTCATTCACCGCTTTCCAGTTCACCACATTCCACCAGGCCGCCAGGTAATCTGCCCGGCGGTTCTGGTATTTCAGGTAATAGGCGTGTTCCCACACGTCATTGCCCATCAGCACCGCCTTGCCTTCCATCAAGGGCGTGTCCTGGTTGGGGCGGGCAACGATTTCCAGCTTGCCCGCCTTGTCGGCGGTGACGAACACCCAGCCGGAGCCAAACTGCTTGGTGCCGGCTGCGTTGAATGTCTTCTTGAAATCCTCAAACCCGCCCAGGTCGCGGGTGATGGCCTCTGCCACCGCACCGGTGGGGGTACCACCAGCATTGGGGCCCATGATCGACCAGAACATGGCGTGGTTGGCGTGGCCGCCGCCATTATTGCGGATGGTATTACGCACCCCCTCCGGCACCTCTGGCAGGCGGCGCAGCAGTTCAGGCAGGGTCAGGGTTGCCAGTTGGCTATGTTCCGACAGGGCCTTGTTCAGGTTGGTGACATAGGCCTGATGGTGCTTGTCATGGTGCAGCGACATGGTCTGCGCATCAATATGCGGTTCCAGCGCTTCCGGCGCATAGGGCAGCGGTGCCAGGGAAACCGGCCCGCCCGCCGTCTGGGCAAAGGATACGCGCGGCATGGCACCGACAGCCGCCAACACCAACCCGGCAGCCCCGGCCAGCATCATTTCACGGCGTCCGGGTTCCAGGACAAACCGCTTCACTTTGGCATTCATCATCAACCTCTTTGTCCAGTGAACAAAATTAAGGTGGCGTCGGGGGCCGCCGGCTCCCACTATCACGTCCGGTCAGGACCTTCCTGACGAGATTGTAGCTGATTGGGAAACATGGCAGATGGGACGCGTTGTCCTGTTCAACAAGCCTTACGATGTTTTGTGCCAGTTCACCGATGAGGGGACGGGGCATAAAACGCTGGCGGATTTCATCAAACAACCCGGCATCTATCCGGCCGGGCGGCTGGACCGCGACAGCGAAGGGCTGGTGGCGCTGACCGATGATGGCGCGCTGATCGCCCGCATCAGCCAGCCGCGCCATAAATGGCCGAAAACCTATCTGGTGCAGGTGGATGGCGCAGTAACGGAAGAGGCTTTGGCGCAATTGCGCGGCGGGCTGGACCTGAAGGACGGCCCCACCCTGCCCGCCGAGGCCCGCGCCGTGCCGGAACCCGATTGGCTATGGCCGCGCGACCCGCCGGTGCGGTTCCGCAAATCCATTCCCACCAGTTGGGTTGAAATCGTGCTGCGCGAAGGACGCAACCGGCAGGTCCGCCGCATGACCGCCGCCGTGGGCTTCCCCACCCTGCGCCTGATCCGCATCGGTATCGGCGACTGGCGGCTGGACGGGCTGGCACCGGGGGAATGGCGGGTGGCACCGCCGCAATCCCGATAAAAATCAGCCGAAGATGGCCTTGTGGAATTGCGGCAACAGCGGCCCGATATGTTCGGGCCGATAGCCCTTCACGTCGGTCAAATAGGTCTCCAACGACATCTCCCCCCGACGGACACGCGCGCGCATCTCCTCTTCCAGCACCTCGCGGGAGAGGGTAAGCCGCACCATCAAAGGGGTCGGCGCATCGGAGTTACGGGCATTCACGCCCATGATCAGAGCCTCTGTATCAAACAAAAAGGGCCGACCCTGCGGCCGGCCCTTCCTTGGGGACAGATCAATGCCCGCCGCCTGACAGCGCCTTGACGATTTCTTCCGTCATCTTCTTGGCGTCGCCCAGCAGCATCATGGTGTTGGGGCGGAAGAACAACTCGTTCTCCACGCCGGCATAACCGGCACCCATCGACCGCTTGATGAACAACACCGTCTTGGCCTTTTCCACATCCAGGATGGGCATCCCGTAAATGGGGCTGGACGTGTCGGTCTTGGCCGCCGGGTTGGTCACGTCATTGGCACCGATGACATAGGCCACATCCGCCTGGCCGAAATCACGGTTGATCTCATCCAGTTCGAACACCTCGTCATAGGGCACATTGGCTTCGGCCAGCAGCACATTCATGTGACCGGGCATGCGGCCCGCCACCGGATGGATGGCGTATTTCACCTCCACCCCTTCCTTCTTCAGCAGGTCGGCCATTTCACGCAGCGCGTGCTGGGCCTGGGCCACCGCCATGCCGTAACCGGGCACGATGATAACCTTGGCCGCGTTCTTCATAATGAAGGCCGCATCATCGGCCGAACCGGCCTTGAAGGAACGATCCGCCGCCGCACCGCCCGCCGGGCCGGCCGCTGCGGCATCACCGCCAAAGCCACCCAGGATGACGTTAAAGATGGACCGGTTCATGCCCTTGCACATGATGTAGGACAGGATGGCACCCGAGGCACCCACCAGCGAACCGGTGATGATCAGCAATGGGTTTTGCAGCGTGAAGCCGATACCCGCCGCTGCCCAGCCGGAATAGCTGTTCAGCATGGACACGACCACCGGCATGTCAGCGCCGCCGATCGGCAGGATCAGCAGCAGGCCCAGCGCCAGCGCCACGGCCACGATCAGCCAGAAGATCACCGGGCTCTGCGTGATGCAGAGCAGCACGATCAGCAGCAGGGTGGCAATGCCCAGCCCGGCATTCAGCATATGCTGGCCGCTGAACTGCAACGGCTTGCCCGAGACCAGCCCCTGCAGCTTGGCAAAGGCCACCAGGGAGCCGGTGAAGGTGATGGCACCGATGGCCACCCCCAGGCTCATTTCAATCAGGGAGCCGACATGGATGTCCCCCGGCTCCCCGATATTGAAGCTCTCCGGCGAGAAGAAGGCGGCGGCAGCTACGAACACGGCGGCCAGACCGACCAGGGAGTGGAAGGCCGCCACAAGCTGCGGCAGCTCTGTCATCTGGATGCGCTTGGCGATGACATAACCAATGCCGCCGCCGATGGCCAGACCGGCCACGATCAACAGCCAGGCCAGCCCGCCAATATCGGGGGTGACCACCAGGGTGGTGACGATGGCCACGGCCATCCCGACCATGCCGAACCGGTTGCCGGATTGCGCCGTGGCCGGGCTGGACAGCCCGCGCAGCGCCATGATGAAACAGACCGCCGCCGCCAGATAGGCGAGCGAAGCAACGATAACCATGAATCGCCCCCTTACTTGGCGTTGCCGCCGGCAGCCGGCGTCTTTTTCTTGTACATGGCCAGCATCCGCTGGGTGACCATGAAGCCGCCGAAGATGTTCACGGCGGCCAGGATGGTGGCCAGGAACCCGAAGAGCATCGACCAGCCGGAAATCGCAGACCCGGTGGCGATGAGCGCGCCGACAATGATGACGGAGGAAACAGCGTTGGTGACGGCCATCAGCGGCGAATGCAGGGCCGGCGTCACCCGCCACACCACGTAATAGCCCACAAAACAGGCCAGCACGAAGATGGTCAGCCCGGTGACGATGAAGGGCGGGCCGGCGGCCATGGCGGCATGGGTAGCCACGGAGGCGGCCTGATTGGCAATATCGGCGGCATTGTCGGCCAGGGCCTTGGCCTGGTTGGCCAGTTCCGCCGCGTCCTGGGCGTGCTTTTGCGGATCCATATTATCCCTCCCGATCAGGCGGCGGCCGGCTTGAAGGCGGAATGGACGATGGTGCCGTCACGGGTCAGGCCCGTGCCCTTCACCACCTCATCCTCCCAGTTCAGCTTCAGGGTCTTCGTCTCCTTGTCGACGAAGGGGGTGATGAAATTCAGCAGGTTCTTGGCATAAAGCGCCGAGGCATCGACGGCGATGCGGCTGGGCATATTGATGCGGCCGACAATCTTCACGCCATATTTCTCCACCACCTCACCGGCGACGGAACCTTCGACATTGCCACCCTGCTCGCAGGCCAGATCCACCAGGATCGCGCCCTGCTTCATGGTTTTCAGCATCTCGTCCGTCACCAGCACCGGGGCCTTGCGGCCGGGGATCAGTGCGGTGGTGATGACGATATCCTGCTTTTTGATCGTCTCCGCGATCAGGGCCGCCTGCTTGGCCTTGTATTCCGCGGACATTTCCTTGGCATAGCCGCCGGCGGTCTGCGCCTGCTGGAATTCCTCATCCATCACGGCAACGAAGGTGCCGCCCAGGCTTTCCACCTGTTCCTTGGTGGCCGGGCGCACGTCGGTGGCCGAGACCACGGCACCCAGACGCTTGGCCGTGGCGATGGCCTGCAAGCCGGCCACGCCGGCCCCCATCACCAGGGCGCGGGCCGGCGGCACGGTGCCGGCGGCCGTCATCATCATCGGGAAGGCGCGGCCAAATTCGTTGGCCGCCTCAATCACCGCGCGATATCCGGCCAGATTGGACTGCGACGACAGGATATCCATGCTCTGCGCGCGGGTGATGCGCGGCATGAATTCCATGGCAAAGGCATCAACCTTGGCATTGGCATAGGCCGTCACCGATTCCGGCGCGCCATAGGGGGACAGGCCGGCGATCAAGATGGCGCCGGGCTTCAGCAGCGCCAGTTCATCCACCTCGCCTTCGCCGGCGGTCAGCGGACGCTGCACCTTCAGCACGATATCGGCACCGGTCAGGGTGGTGGCGACATCCGGGGTGATCTTGGCGCCAGCCAGGGCAAAGGCATCATCAGTGATGGCGGAGCCAAGGCCGGCACCGGTTTCCACCACCACCTCAAACCCCAGCCCGATATATTTGCGTACCGTTTCCGGCGTGGCCGCAACGCGCAATTCATGCGCACGGCGTTCCTTCGGTATGGCGATCTTCATTGCGATCCGATTCCCCCTCTGGCTTCAGTGACGCCCGGCTTGGCCGGAACCCCGGAGACGGTTGGCCCGCCTGCGACATGATCGGTCCCGGCCGGATTTGTTTTGCATCGGCACGATGCCTGATCCGGTAATCTTTGTGAAGCTTCGCGGGACGTCCGCGCAGTTTCACATCGGCAGAATGGCGGGGCAAAAATACCCATGTCCGGCGTGCGAACACCAGCCGGCCAAGTGTCGCGGTGGACAGGCGGGCGGATCAGAAAGCAAGGATTTACGCCAAATTTCATTGTTCCACCGGTGTCATAGGTAATTTTGCTGCCGAAAATGGGCATCGGCGACGGCCGCCCGCTATGCGCCCATGTGGAACCGGCCCCGCGTCCTGCTGGTTGCTGCAACGGCGAAGACTGGACCAAAGGGGGCGTTACAGCGCAGATTGGACCGCAGGAACCGACAAAGGTGATCAGAGCATGAGTGACGCGACCAACACGGAAAAGCACCCGGTGGCCGAAGCCGCCCGCAGCCTGTTCAAGGAACTGACCGACGCCGGCAAACCCGTTGTCGGCACCGGCATGGGCGAAGGCCGCATCTATCTGCGCGTGGCCGGCCCCGACCATGGCGCACCGGCGGAATATCGCGGCTACCCGGTGGTGGTACTGACGGATGAGGGCATCAAGCGCTGAAAACAACCTTCCCTTGACGGGTCGATATATCCGCCGCACCCTCAAACATGCGTTTAAAAATAAGCATGGAGAGGAAACGGATGCGCGCGCTGTTGTGCAAGGAATATGGGCCGCCCTCGCGGCTGGCCATTGAACCGGTTGCCCCGCTGCCCCTGGGGCCGGGGCAGGTAAGGATTGCCGTTCACGCCGCGGCGATGAACTTCGCCGACACGCTGATGATTGAGGGGAAGTACCAGGAAAAGCCGCCCTTCCCCTTCACCCCCGGCCTGGAATGCGCCGGTGAGGTGGTGGAGGTGGCGGCCGATGTGACCCATCTGCTGCCCGGCCAGCGGGTCATGGCGCTGGCCGCCCATGGCGCCTTTCGCAGCGACACGGTGGCCGATGCCAGCCTGACCCTGCCCTTGCCCGATGGCATGGATTTCCCAAGTGCCGCCGCCTTCCCTGTCGCCTATGGCACTTCGCATCTGGCGCTGACGGTGCGGGCCGGGCTGAAGCCGGGGGAAACGCTGCTGGTGCTGGGGGCAGCCGGCGGCGTGGGGCTGACGGCAGTGGAAATCGGCAAGGCACTGGGCGCACGGGTGATCGCCGCCGCCTCATCTGACGAAAAGCTGGCCCTGGCCAAGGCGCACGGCGCGGACGAGCTGGTGAATTACGCCAGCGATGATCTGCGCGCCCGAATCAAGGAACTGGCACCCAAGGGCGTGGATGTCGTTTACGACCCGGTGGGCGGCGATCTGTTCGACGCTGCCCTGCGCTGCCTCGGCTGGGGCGGGCGCATTGTCACCATCGGCTTTGCGTCCGGCCGCATCCCGCAGGTGCCGGCCAATATCCTGCTGGTGAAGAACTGCGCCGTGCTGGGCCTGTTCTGGGGCGCCTATCGCCAGTATGACCGCACCACCCTGACCGACAGCCTGCGCGATCTGCTGGCAATGTGGGCGGCGGGAAAGCTGCGCCCCCATATCAGCCACCTGCTGCCGCTGGAACAGTATGAAGCCGCCTTTGCCCTGCTGTCGGGCCGGCAATCCACCGGCAAGGTGGTGATGACGGTGGGCTAAAAAAACAACCGCCGCACCGGTTGCCCGGTGCGGCGGTCAAATCAAACCCCGAAGAGGGATCGTTCCTTACTGGATCGATTCGCCATGCAAGGCGATGTCCAGGCCGTCACGCTCGGCATCTTCGTCCACCCGCAGACCGATGGTGAACTTGATGGCATAGAGGATGATGGCGGAGACGACACCAGACCAGACCAGGGTGATCAACACGCTGTAAATCTGGGTCCAGACCTGACCGACATTGCCTTCCAGCGCACCGGCGGTGCCACCGATGGCGGCCTTGGCGAACACACCGGTCAGCACGGCACCGACGATACCACCCACGCCATGCACACCCCAGACGTCCAGGCTGTCATCATATTTCAGCGCGTGCTTGATGGTGGTGGAAGCAAAGTAGCAGATCACGCCAGAGGCCAGACCGATGGCCAGGGCGCCATCCACACCAACGAAGCCGGCGGCGGGCGTGATGGCGACCAGACCGGCCACTGCACCGGAAATGATACCCAGGATGGAGGGCTTGCCCTTCACGCCCCATTCCACAAACATCCAGGCCAGCGCGGCGGTGGCGGCGGCAACCTGGGTTACCAGCATGGCCATGCCCGCACGGCCATCAGCGGCCACCGCGGAACCGGCATTGAAGCCGAACCAGCCAACCCACAGCATGGACGCGCCGATCAGCGACAGCACCAGATTGTGCGGCTTCATGTCAGAGGTGCCATAGCCCTTGCGCTTGCCCAGGATGATACAGGCAACCAGACCAGCGATACCGGCATTGATATGCACCACGGTGCCGCCGGCATAATCCAGCACGCCGTCCCCGAACAGGAAGCCATTGGCCTGCCACACCCAGTGGCAAACCGGGCTGTAGACCAGCAGCGACCAGAGCACGGCGAAAACCAGCAGGGCCGAGAACTTCATCCGGTCAGCAAAGGCGCCGGTGAACAGGGCCGGGGTGATGATGGCAAAGGTCATCTGGAAGGTGATGAACACCGATTCCGGGATGGTGCCATTCAGGCTGCTCACTTCCAGGCCGGCCAGGAAGGCGCGGCTGAGATCGCCGATATACGGGCCGCCGGCCCCAAAGGCCAGGCTGAAGCCAACCACAACCCACAGCACAGAAATCACGCAGCAGATGGCGAACGACTGCATCATCATCGTCAGCACATTGGGCTTGCGCACCATGCCGCCATAGAACAGCGCCAGACCCGGAATGGTCATGAACAGCACCAGGGCCGTGGAAACCAGCAGCCAGGCCGTATTGCCGCTGTCCAGGGTCGGGGTCGGTGCCGGTGCCGCGTCCTGAGCGAGGGCCACGCCTGGCATCATCGCCACGCACGCCGCGAAAAGAAGTTTGTTCAAACGATTCATGTGGCTCCCCATTCTTGTGGGCACGGGGCCGACCGGCCGCCGCACACGCCGTGCTCCCTCTATTCAAAGTCCGTGCCGTCCGTGGAAGCGGCGGAATCCCTTGCGTGCTACCCCCGATGAATCGGCGTCAGCACAGCAGAGAACCGCCCGAAAAGCTCCCATTTGCACAAAAAATAGGCCGTTTTTCTTGTCACAAAAAACGCGGAAACCCCTTGTTTTCTGCGAATAGCTTCCCAGGCGACCAGGGACGAGGCGAATGATTCACCCTCCGCAATTGTCACTGATTATAATTTAGGCAAAAAATCGGGTGATTTGGATCATTGCCAGCCATGCCCGTTGGGGATGACATATTGCCGGAGCCATGCAACCGACCATGGAAGGCGGAACCGATCTGTGCCAGCATCCGTTCCGGTTCAGGTTCCCATCTCATCCAAGCCCACCAACGGGCAGATGCGGCGGGCCGGAACCATGCGCTTGTGACGAGAGGCGTGCATCAGGGGGGAAAGGATCAAAAATGATCAATCATCAGACAGAACAGCGCCTCGACCAGGAACTGCGTCAGGCCCCGCGCAATGCGCTGGCCCTGGTGCTGGCCGGCGGCCGTGGCAGCCGGTTGAAACAGCTGACCGACCGCCGGGCCAAGCCGGCGGTGCATTTCGGCGGCAAGTTCCGCATCATTGATTTTGCGCTGTCCAATTGCATCAATTCCGGTTTCCGCCGCATTTCGGTGCTGACGCAGTACAAGTCCCATTCGCTGCTGCGGCATCTGCAGCGCGGCTGGAACTTCCTGCGCGGGGAAATCGGCGAATTCATCGATCTGCTGCCGGCACAGCAGCGCATTGATGAAACAAGCTGGTATCAGGGCACGGCCGACGCCGTGTTCCAGAATCTGGACATCCTGCGCAGCCATGAGGCCGAATGGGTGCTGATCCTGGCCGGCGACCATATCTATAAAATGGATTACGCCAACATGCTGGCCCACCACATCCGCACCGGTGCGGATGTGACGGTGGGCTGCATTGAGGTGCCGCGCGCCCAGGCCAGCGGGTTCGGCGTGATGGCGATTGATGAGAGCAACCGCATCACCAGTTTCCTGGAGAAGCCGGCCGACCCGCCGCCCATGCCCGGCAAGCCTGATATCTCGCTGGCCAGCATGGGCATCTATATTTTCAATGCCGAGTTCCTTTACGAACATCTGGAACGCGACGCGGGTGAGCAGACTTCGTCGCGCGATTTCGGCAAGGACATCATCCCCTACCTGATCGACAAGGCCAAGGTGATGGCCCACCATTTCAGCGAAAGCTGTGTGCGCAACCGCGCCCAGCCGGGGGAGGCCTATTGGCGCGATGTCGGCACGGTGGATGCCTATTGGGAGGCCAATCTGGACCTCTGCCACGTCTCCCCGTCGCTGGATATCTATGATCCAAGCTGGCCGATCTTCACCTATCAGGAACAATTGCCGCCGGCCAAATTCGTCTTTGATGATGATGACCGGCGCGGCATGGCGGTGGACAGCATGGTGTCGGCAGGCTGCATTCTGTCCGGTTCCGTCGTCCGCCGCTCCCTGCTGTTCAACAAGGTGCGCATCCATTCCTATTGCGAGTTGAACGACGCGGTGATCCTGCCGGAGGTGGAGATCAACCGGAATGTCCGGCTGACCAGGGTGGTGGTGGATCGCGGCTGCGTCATCCCCGCCGGTCTGGTGGTGGGGGAGAATGCGGAGGAGGATGCACGCCGCTTCTATCGCAGCGAACAGGGTGTGGTATTGATTACCCAGGCCATGCTGAAAAAGCTGGAAAGCTGATCAGGATGGGCGGCGACGGCCCGGGCCTTCGCCGCCCCCTGGCGTGGGAGGGGCGTGATGAAGACCTATCCGGGTGATTTCGTGCTAGACCCGATGGGTCGGCGGGTTCCCCTGCATGGGGCCGACGGCTTTGCCGCCATGCGCGCGGCGGGCCGCATCGCCGCCGCCTGCCTGGACCATCTCACCCCCTATGTGCAGCCGGGTGTCAGCACCGGGGCGCTGGACCGTATCGCCGATACCTTCATGCGCGACCAAGGGGCCATTCCCGCCACGCTGGGCTATCACGGGTATCCCAAATCCTGCTGTATTTCCCCCAACCATGTCGTCAATCACGGCGTGCCCGATGATAAGGTGCTGCTGAAGGATGGCGATATCGTCAATATCGACGTCACCGCCATTCTGGACGGCTGGTATGGCGATACCAGCCGCATGTATCTGGTGGGGACGGTGAACCCGCGCGCCGCCCATCTGGTGCGCACCACCTATGATGCCACCATGGCCGGCATCAATGAGGTGGCGCCGGGCAAACATCTGGGCGATGTCGGCCATATCATCGACCGCATGGCCCGCGCCGTCGGCTATTCCAGCGTGCGCGATTATGTGGGGCACGGCATCGGCCGGGTGTTCCATGATGCACCCGATGTGATGCATTGGGGCAAGCCGGGACGCGGCATGAAGCTGGTGCCCGGCATGATCTTCACCGTGGAACCGATGCTGAACCAGGGCGGCCCCGGCCTGCGGCAGCTGGATGATGGCTGGACCAACATTACCCGCGACCTGTCCTTGTCCGCCCAGTTCGAACATACGGTGGGGGTGACAGCGAACGGGGTGGAGATTTTCACCCTGTCGCCGGCCGGGCTGGATTGCCCGGTGGGGGCGATCAAGCCGTTATCCCGATAACGCAACCCGTTTCACAGGCTCTCGGAATCATCATGCGCGTTCTTTTCGTCACGTCGGAATGTCTGCCCTATGTGAAGACCGGGGGTCTGGGGGATGTGGCCGGGGCCTTGCCCGCCGCCCTGCGCGCCGAAGGGGCCGATGTGCGGCTGCTGCTGCCGGGATATCCCGGCGTGCTGGAAAAGCTGGAAAATGTGAAGCCGCTGCGCGACCTGCGCGGGATGCCGGGCCTCACCTCCCAGGCGCCGGCCCGGCTGTTGTCCGGGCGTGGGGTGGATGGCAGCACGGTTTACGCGCTGGATGTACCCTCTTTCTTCGGGCGCAAGGGCAACCCCTATCTGGGGCCGGACGGCAAGGATTGGAGCGATAATCACCTGCGCTTCGCCGCCTTGGGCCGCACGGCGGCCCTGATCGGGCTGGATGGCGATGGCGGGCGTGGACGGGCCGGCTGGAAGCCGGAGGTGGTGCATGGACATGACTGGCAGGCGGGTTTGGCCGCCGCCTATCTGCGCCATCCGCTCTGGCCCTTTGGTGATGCCAAGCGCCCCGGCACCGTCTTCACCATCCATAACATGGCCTTCCAGGGCCTGTACCCGCCCGACCTGCTGCCCACCCTGGGCATCCCCTGGGACAGCTACACGCCCAATGGCTTGGAATTCCATTCCCAGCTCAGTTTCCTGAAGGCAGGGTTGGTCTATTCCGACCGGCTCACCACCGTCAGCCCGACCTATGCCACCGAAATCCAGGGGGAAACCATGGGGTTCGGGCTGGACGGGCTGTTACGCGCCCGCGCCGCCGCCCTGGAAGGCATTCTGAACGGCATCGATACCGATGCCTGGGACAGCCGGCATGACCCGCTGCTGGTCAGCCCCTATGATGCCGACCAGTTGGGGGCGAAAATCCCCAACAAGGCGGAATTGCAGCGGATTTTCGGGCTGGCGCCCGACCTGCACGCCCCCCTGTTCGGCATTGTCAGCCGCCTGACCGACCAGAAGGGCATCGATCTGGTGGTGGAGGCACTGCCCTATCTGGTGGAAAGGGGCGCACAACTGGTGGTGCTGGGCACCGGCAGTGCGGCGCTGGAACAGGCGCTGGCCGGGGCCGCCCGCCGCTTCCCCGGCCGGGTGGGGCTGGTGCTGGGCTATGACGAGGCGCTGTCGCACCGGCTGCAGGCCGGCGTGGATGTGCTGATGGTGCCGTCACGGTTTGAGCCCTGCGGCCTGACCCAGATGTATGCACTGCGCTATGGCAGCCTGCCGCTGGTAGCCCATGTCGGCGGGCTGGCCGATACGGTGACGGATGTGACGGAGGACAGCCTGGCCGCCGGCACCGCCACCGGCTTCACCTTCGCCCCCGTCACCGTGGCGGCCATGCTGCCCGCCATTGACCGGGCGCTGACCCTTTATCACCGCAGCGACCTGTGGCGGCAGGTGCAGCGCAACGCCATGGGGCGCGATGTCTCCTGGGCGGCATCGGCCCGCAATTATGTGGCCACATACAAGGCCGCAATGGAAGCGGCGGGGCAGTAAGGCCCGGATAACAAAACGCCCCGCCGAAAATATCGGCGGGGCGTCACAGCGCGCGTCAGCAACACCCTGACGGGTGCCCATAACGCCTGTCGTTCAGCCTTGCGGCCGTTGTCCGTCGAGGATTACTCCTCGTCACCTTCCTCGGCGTCGGCTTCGATCTGGTCGGCCAGATCGCGCAGCATGTCGGCCACATCTTCATGGCTGGTCTCTTCAACGGCCTGGTTCACCGCTGCTTCGATCATGGCAATCGCCACATAGCCGGAAAGTGCACCACCTTCCTTCATGGCCGCTTCAAGATGCTTCTCGGCCAGGTCGAGCGCCTTGTCGAAAAGCTGCTCGGCGGCGCTGGTGTTGGTCGGTTCGGACATGGATGGACCCCTTCCGGGATTAGAGATTACCGGTAAGCCCCCTTCTAACATCCTTTGCCGCGTCCTGCTTGCCGAAATGTGGGTCACCACCTATGCCCGGGCGGGGCACGCCCCCCGACGTAAGCGGGCTTGACCCGGACGGTGGCTGCCTCTATGCGCGGTGGGATGACGACGATCGATCTGAACCTGTTGCGCGACCCGGCCCGCTTTCGGCACTGGGTACAGGACCATGTGCGCTTTGGCGACCTGGACCCGCTGGGCCATGCCAACAATAATGCCATCAATATCATCATGGAGAATGGCCGGGTGGCGCTGTTGGACCGGATGGAAATACGCCCGCTGGTGCCGGGCGGCCTGATGGTGATCAAAACCACCCGGACCGAATTCAACGCGGAGGTGCATCGCCCCGCCCGGCTGGATATTGGTGTCGGCATCGGAACGGTCGGCACCAGCTCCTTCAGCATCCTGGCCGGTCTTTTCGTAAACGGAACGAACGCGGCCACGCATGAGGCGTGGATGGTGCTGATCGACCGGCAGAGCCGCCGCCCCATGCCGTTGCCACCGGAAGCCCGCGCCATTCTGGCCGACAACATCATTCTATAATTTCGCCCCCGAAACGAAAGTCACCCAAATGGCCGCCCCCCGCCGGCACACCAGCAAGCCCCGCCCCAGCCACCGCCCGCCCGCCAAGGTGCGGCAGGAACCGCCCACCCATGGCCCGGTGGAGGTGACCATCACCCGTGTCGGCGGGCGGGGTGACGGCTTGGCGGAATGGCAGGGCCACCGGCTTTATGTGCCGCAGACGCTGGCGGGCGACCGGCTGATGGTGAAGTTCGGGGAGGCGCGGGCCGATGGCTGGGAGGGCGTGCCCGTCAGCCTGCTGGAGGAGGCACCGGGCCGGACGGATCCGGCCTGCCAGCATTTCGGCAGTTGCGGCGGCTGTGTCGCCCAGCACATGGATGAGGCAACCTATACCGCCTGGAAGCTGGAAATGCTGACCAGCATCCTGGGCCGGGCGGGGCTGCTGGGCGACGATGTAACCTTGCACCCGCTGGCGCGCACAGGCCCCGGCGGGCGGCGGCGGGCCAGCCTGGTGGCGGCCCAGCGCGGCCGGCGGACCTGGCTGGGCTTCAACGAGGCGCATTCGCACAAGCTGGTCGATCTGGCCGAATGCGCCGTGCTGGCCCCGCCGCTGGTGGCCCTGCTGAACCCGCTGCGCGCGGTGCTGAGCCAGATTCTGGCCGATGGGCAGCAGATCGATGTCTCCCTGACCCTGCTGGATGACGGGGTGGACATGGTGCTGGAGGGGCTGCCGGAGCCCGATCTGCGGGTGCTGGAAACCCTGGCCGCCTTTGCCGAATCCGCCGATCTGGCCCGGCTGTGCTGGAGGGCCAAGGAAGGGCGGCCGGCGGAACCCATCGCCATGCGCCGCCGGGGCAGCATCACCTTCGGCCCTGTCTCCCAATCCCCCGCCCCCGGCAGCTTTTTACAGGCCAGCCCCGCCGGGGAGTCCGCCATCATCGCCGCCGCCCTGGCCGGGATCGGGGAGGCGAAAGAGGTGGCCGACCTGTTCGCCGGCAGCGGCACACTGACCTTTCCGCTATCGCAACAAGCCCGTGTTCATGCGGTGGAAGGCGATGGCGATGCCGTGGCATCGCTGCAGGCCGGCGCCCGTATCCGCCCGCCGGGGCAGGTGACGGTGGAACGGCGCGACCTGTTCCGCGACCCGCTGCCCCCCTATGACCTCAATCGTTTCGACGCCGTATTGTTCGATCCGCCGCGGGCCGGGGCCCAGGCTCAGGCGGCCGAACTGGCGAAATCAACGGTGCCGGTGCTGGTCGCCGTTTCCTGCAACCCCGCCACCTTCACCCGCGACGCCGCCTTGTTGATCGAGGGTGGCTATCGGTTGACGGATGTCTGGCCGGTGGACCAGTTCCTCTGGTCCTCGCATCTGGAACTGGTCGGGCGGTTTGTGCGGTGATGCGCATCCCCTTGCCTGCATCCCGGCATCGCCCGGGATACAGGCAAGGGGGAAGAGAGTTTATACCACCCCCGCCTTCAACCCCTGTTCATCGGCCACCGTCTCCGCCTTGCGCGCGGCGGCATCGGCCCCGGCATGGGCGGCTTCCTTGGCCACTGTCGCGGCCTTGTCCGCCGTGCGCCGACCCTTGGCCAGGGCTTCTTCCAGCAGGTCGTCGCGCTGCTTGCCCATCAACTCATCCTCGGTGCGGGTGGCGGGCAGGCAGGCGCCGATGGCCGCCCCCACCGCCAGCCCTGCCAGCCCGGCGGACAGCGGATGGTCATCCACCATGTCCCAGAAGCTGCGGTTGATACGGGCGGCCCGGCGGCGGGCGCGCTGGGCCATGGCCTCGCTTTCGGCGATGATGCGGTGATAGCGGCGGTGGCCCTCCGCATCATCCTCGTAATCAAAGCCATAGGCGCTGTCGCCATAGCTGGCATAGCGCTGCCCCAGCTCGTGCAACTGGCGGGAATGGCGCATCCGGTTCAGCTTGCGCGTGGCGCGGGCCCGCAGGTCAGCGGCCTTGTCGGAAAGCTCATGCGCCGTCTCCTCAATCCGGTGGCCGGCCTCGTGCAGCCCTTCCTCCACCCGGTGCGACAGGTCTTGATACTGGTGGCGCAGCCGGTCCCGCGCCTGGGCCGTGCGCTTCTCCGCCCAATGGGCGGCGCGGTCATAGGTGTCGGTCTTGCGGGCGGCGGAGAACAGCAGCCAGCCGATGCCGACGCCGATCACCCCCAGGGCGATCTTGTGTTCCGACAGCATGGTGCCGATGCCGCGCCCGTGCGGCCGGTGGTCTTCGTCCGCCGCATCGGCCGGATGATCCGGCACGGCACCGTAACTGGCCATGGGATCGGTATAGTTCAGCGAATCGGTATCCGCCTGCGCCTGATTAGAGGAACGGACGGTCCCGGCATAGGCGCTGCCATTGCCGCCATTGGTGCTGCCATAGGTCATCATTGTCTCCTTGCAGAAATCCAGGGGCTCAGCGGGACACCGCGTCAGCCACCTCGTGCGCGTCGGTGCGCAGATTATTCAGGGTCCGGCGGGGGGAGAGGGTCAGCGCCTGCAGCTTGGCCCGCCCCGCCATCATCAGGACCAGACCCAGCAAGATCACCGCCCCGCCCACCACCAGGGCCGCCGCCCAAGGGGGCATCACATGGGCCAGCCCCAGGGTGGCCGCCGCCAGCAGCAGCAGCAGGCCGCAAAAGGCAAAGGCCCCGCCGCAGAGGATCTGCCCCACCCCGCGCCCGGCGGATGCGGCCTTTTCCATCAGCTCGGCCTTGGCCAGCTCCACCTCCTTGCTGACAAGAGCGGTCATGCTGGCCACCAGATCGGTCAGCAGGCTGGTCAGCGGCTTGTCCGCCGGGGCCGTTTCATCCGGCGCATCCATGCTCATGGCATGGCCTGCGGGCCGGGCGCGGTGTCGGTGACGGTGTAATCAAAATTGCCGGTGGTGGGCACGTCGCCCACCGGCGGCACGGGCCGGGCCGGGGGCGCCTCCGTGCGGGGACGGGTGGCCAGATCAATATCACCGGCCATGCGGCGGCGGTTGCTGCTGGCCTTCAGGAAACGGCCGATGGCCACACCGGCCAGCAGCGCACCGCCGACAAACAGTTCCGGCTGGCGCCGTGCCAGCCCTTCCGCCCGGCTTACCAGATCATCCAGCCCATGGTCGCGGACCTGATCGGCCAGCTTGGCGGCCTGATCGGCGGCGGCCTTCACATAATGGGCGGTGCCGCCGCGATCTTCCGATTTCAGCCGGTCGGCGGCATCCTTCAGGGCGCCAGCCACGCCGGAGATTTCATCCGCCGCGCGGCGCTGCTGCTTTTCAAAGCCGCTGCGCACCTTTTCCCGCGCGGCATCCACCATCTTGGCACCAACCTCCTTCACCTGTTCGCCCAGTTCGGCGGCGGTTTTCTCGCTGGATGGGTTCGTCTGGTCCGGCATCTGGCCCTCCTCACCATGGTTGTTGTGCAAAACAAGAAGCCTTGGATAGAGAACAGCCGGACCCGCCCCTCTTGTTCCCTGGCAATTGCAGGCCAAGCCATGTGGCAGGCGGGATGCTTTCGCACCGCGCCATGTGCCGGACCGGGTTGACCGGGAGCCGGCAAGGGCGCACCATTTCTTCATGACGGGGACGGTTTGGATGGCCGGCCCCGCCACCAGACCGACCAGACCGGGGCTTCCCGTGGCTGGCCGGACATTCGGTCGGATCGTTCTGTGGCGAAGCCACCGCGCTGAGGCGGGTTACGAAGGTTTGCGCCCATCCGGCTGAGGCCGACAGGCCGTACAAGAAGAAAGCGGCGGGTGCGTCCCTTGTGGACGCCCCGCCGTTTTCATGTCTGGAACGCGCTTCATACCAATCTCCCCTGATCGTGACCAATCCAGGGAGATTTTGCGTTCCCTCAGGCGCCGGGCGCTGCCATCCGGCAGCTTGGCTTCCCGCGGCACGTGCCGCACGGCGGTCGCCGCCGTGCCAACGGTCATCATGCATGACCGCTGGCATCGCCCTACCCCCAGGGTGGTGCCGGTGGATAAGCGTTACCCCCATCGCCCCGGCCCGTTCCCCCACCCCTGCCATTTTTTCGTCTTAGCTGAACCATGGTGATGCCGTTTCGCGGCGCGATGAACCGTTTTGCGGTTCCGGTTGTTACAGCTTTGTCGCACGTCGGCCGGATGGCCGGCTTGTTAGACGGGATGGATGGAAAGGGCAGATCATGTCGGGCTTGGCCTGGAAGGGCAGAGGCAGGGGAACGGGGCAGGCCCTGCCGGTGGCGCTGCTGGCCCTGCTGCTGTCTGCCTGCGCCACGCCGAAGCCGGACCCGGCCCCCGCCGCTAAACCCAGCCCGCCGGCCCCTGCCGCTGCCACCGCACCGCAGCCATTGGTTCCCGCCACCCCGCTGCCCAAGGTGAAACCGAAACCACCCGCCAGCAAGCCGGCGGCCAAGCCCGCGCCGGTGGTCCCCGACAGTGCGCCGCAGGTGGCGGCCCTGCCGCCGGCTCCCCCCGTTGCTCTGCCACCGGAGCCCGCCCGCCCCGCCTTCAACCCCGACCGGCTGATCGGCCTGTCGGAGGAACAGGTAGAGGCGGCCCTGGGCCAGCCGGGCCGGGTGGAGGAAAGCCCACCCTCGCGCACGCTTCATTACGCGGAGGGGCGCTGCGTTCTGCGGCTGCACCTGTTCATGGAAATGACCAGCCGCAGCTTCCGCACCCTCTCTTACGATCTCAACAGCACGGGAGTAGGCCCCGATGTCGATCAGCAATGCCGTGACTGGCTCCAAGCTCGCTTCAAATCCGCAGCCGGCAGCCCCGACGGGCACGCGGCCAGCCAGCCGTGACGGCACCCTCATGCAGACGGAAAACCCCATCGCCCGTGTGGCCCTGGTGGATGATGACGATCTGTTTCGTGAAAGCCTGGGCCTGAACCTGGCCGATGAAGGCTATGAGGTGATGCCCTTCGACCGCGGCCATACCGCGCTGGATTATTTCAGCAATGGCGGCACCGCCGACCTGATCCTGCTGGATTGGCGAATGCCGCGCATGGACGGGATCGAAACCCTGCGCCAGCTGCGGGCCCGCAATATTGATATCCCGGTCATTTTCCTGACCGTGCTGTCCGACCAGATTTATGAGGAGACGGCGCTGGGCGGCGGGGCGGTGGATTTTGTCGAAAAATCCCGCTCCCTGCCCATTCTGCTGAAGCGGATGCAGTTGATTGTGCAGGGGCGCAAGCCGCTGCCGGAAGAATCCGCCGCCGCAAACGGGGCCGATCCGGCCGGGGCGGGCGGCCAGATGTTCCGGCGCGGGCCGCTGGAACTGCGCCTGGATGTGGCCCGCGCCTTCTGGGCCGGCCAGCGGATCGACCTGACCCTGACCGAATTCAACATCGTCAAGCTGATGGCCACCCGGGCGGGGGAGGATGTCTCCTACCGCGATCTTTATGATCTGGTGCATGGCAAGGATTTCGTCGCCGGCTATGGGCCGGCGGGCTATCGCGCCAATGTCCGCGCCTTCATCAAGCGCATCCGGCATAAATTCCGCGCCGCCGACGCGCATTTTGATGAGATCGGCAATTATCCCGGCTTCGGCTATCGCTGGTCGGACCGCCATCCGGCGGAACTGACCGGTGAGGCGGTGGCGGTCCCGGCGGCCCGGTAACGTCCGATGGCGGCGGCAACCCCCTTTCCCCGTAAAAGGCCCGGCGGGCGGGGCCGCTGGCTCTGGCGGTCACTGGCGACACGGCTGGTGCTGGTGCTGCTGGTTTTTCTGGCCGTGCCGCTGCTGATCTATGAACAGTTCCGCAGTGCCGATGCCGAAAAACAGTCCCTGTTGCTGCGCAGCGCCCAGCAGCAGGGCCAGCTGGTGGCCCGTGCGCTGGAACCGCTGCTGGCCGGGCTGGACAAGCGCGGCCTGACCGGGTTGGGGGAGCGGTTGGCACCTTATGCCGACAGCAACACCTCGGTCCGCCTGCTGCTCAGCCCCTCCATGGGGCCGGCGGTGGCCTCGGCGGGTGCCGCTGCGCCGCTGCCGCCGGCGGGGGCAGAAGGGTTCTTCTATGTCGCCGCCGCCCCCGCCATCCCCACCGACCTGCTGGACCTGGAACGGGACCGGCTGATCGAACAGGGGGTGCTGGACAAGCTGGCCGGCAGTTGTGCCGGGAATTATCCGCTGGCCATCCCGGTGTCACAGGGCGGCGGGGGTTCGGAACTGCTGACCTCCATCACGCCGGTGCGCACGCCGATGGGCTGCTGGGCCGTCATCACCTCCCACCGGGCGGAGGCCTATCTGGGGGCCGGGGCCGGCCGGCCCTATTGGCAGAACCCGGAAGTGCAGGTGGCGGCCCTGATCTATCTCGCCATGGCAGCGCTGGTGATGCTGCTGCTGGTGGAGGTCTGGCGCAACCTGCGCCGTTTCGGCGATCTGGCCCGCGACATCGTGCAGAAAAGCGGCCCCGCCGGCAGCTTTGCCGACCAGAACACCGTGCCCGAGCTGGCGCCGGTGGCAGAAGATTTCGACCGGCTGGTTGCCACCCTGCACAGCAGCGCCAGCAACCTGCGCCGCGCCGCCGAGGATAATGCCCATGCCTTCAAGACCCCCATTGCCGTCATCCGCCAGTCACTAGAACCGCTGAAAAAGCTGGTGCCGGCAACGGAACCACGCGGCCGCCGGGCGCTGGACATGATCGAAGGCTCGGTGGAAAAGCTGGACGGCCTCGTCTCCTTCGCGCGGCGCATGGATGAAACGGCGGCCGACCTGCTGGAACCGCCGCGCCAACGGGTGGACCTGTCCGCCCTGCTGGAACGGGTGCTGAAGGGCTATCGCGGGCTGGTGGAGGAACGCGGGGTTGAGCTGCTGACCCGTGTGGACCCGGACATTGCCGTGCGGGCCGGGGAAGACCTGCTGGAAACGGTGATCGAAAATATCATCGACAATGCGCTGTCCTTCTCCCCCAGCGGCGGGGTGCTGCGCGTCACCCTGCGCCGCCGCGCCAAACAGGCGGAATTCTGTGTGGAGGATGAGGGGCCGGGCGTGGAGCCCTCCAGCCTGGACCGGATATTCGAACGCTATTTCTCCCAGCGGCCGCCCGATTCAGGTGCCGCCGACCCGATGCCGCATTATGGCATCGGCCTATGGATCGTGCGCCGCAATGTGGAAGCCGTGGGCGGCAAGGTGGAAGCCATGAACCGCGCCGGCGGCGGGCTTTCCATGCGAATCACCCTGCCGGCCCTCGCTGGATAGGGGCAGCCGCAGCCGGCTGCCCCCCTTTCTGCATCCCCCCTGCCCGCTTTTCCGCCCATGCATGTCACCTGTGACAAGGCCATGCAGCGTGGTGCTTGACTATCGCCCCTCAGCGGCTCACTTAATCAGTACCAGATTGGTACTGAATTGAGAAGGACTCGCAACAACCCATGCTGAGGCTCAGCAAAATGACGGATTATGCCGTGGTCGTCCTGGCCACGCTGGCGCATGCCGATGGTGCGCTGCATACCGCCACGTCGCTGGCCGACCGCACGGGTTTGCCGATGCCGACGGTCCAGAAGCTGTTGAAGCTGCTGGCACGCGGCGACCTTCTGCAATCCCATCGCGGGGCCACGGGCGGCTATACGCTGGCCAAGGCCCCCACCGCCATCAATGTGGTGGATATCATCGAGGCGATCGAGGGTCCGATCGCCTTGACCGATTGCGTGGATGGCGGCAGCGGGTCGTGCGGGGTGCTCAGCCTCTGCGCCCGCAAGAGTGCGTGGGACAAGGTGAACAGCGCGGTCCGCCGCGCGCTTCAGGATGTGACGCTGGCCGATATGGCCGCACCGTCCACGATTGACTTCATCCACGCCCCGGTCCCGCCGGCGGCGCTGGCCGGTTGATCGGGAACGGAACAGTTTAGGGGAGCTTTCAGGCCATGGCCGCCACCGAACAGACCATCGAACAGGTCCGCAATCTGGCGGAAGCGAAGTACAAGTACGGCTTCTTCACGGATATTGAGGCGGAAACCGCGCCCAAGGGCCTGTCTGAGGAAATCGTCCGCTTCATTTCCGCCAAGAAGGGGGAGCCTGAATGGCTGCTGGAATGGCGGCTGAAGGCCTATCGCCACTGGCTGACGATGGAAGAGCCGGATTGGGCCAAGCTGCACTATCCGCCCATCGACTATCAGGACAGCTATTATTACTCAGCGCCCAAGACGACACCCGGCCCGAAATCGCTGGATGAGGTCGACCCTGAGCTGTTGAAGACCTATGAGAAGCTGGGCATCCCGCTGAAGGAACAGGCCATCCTGGCCGGTGTCGAAGGCGCTGGCGACAGCCCCTCCATCGCCGTGGATGCCGTGTTCGATTCGGTGTCAGTGGCCACGACCTTCAAGAAGAAGCTGGAAGAGAAGGGCATCATCTTCTGTTCCATCTCTGAGGCCGTGCAGAACCACCCGGAACTGGTGCGCCAGTATCTGGGCTCCGTCGTGCCCTATTCGGATAATTACTTCGCCACGCTGAACTGCGCCGTCTTCACCGATGGCAGCTTCGTCTATATCCCCAAGGGCGTGCGCAGCCCGATGGAACTGTCCACTTACTTCCGCATCAATGCGAAGAATACGGGGCAGTTCGAACGCACGTTGATCATTGCCGACGAAGGTTCCTACGTCTCCTATCTGGAGGGCTGCACCGCCCCGCAGCGGGACGAGAACCAGTTGCACGCCGCCGTGGTGGAACTGGTGGCGCTGGATGACGCCACCATCAAATATTCCACCGTCCAGAACTGGTATCCGGGCGACGAGAACGGCAAGGGCGGCATCTATAATTTCGTCACCAAGCGCGCCGCCTGCCGGGGCCGTAATTCCAAGGTAAGCTGGACCCAGGTGGAAACCGGGTCGGCGATCACCTGGAAATACCCGAGCTGTATTCTGCAGGGTGATAATTCGGTGGGCGAGTTCTATTCGGTCGCCATCACCAACAATATGCAGCAGGCCGATACCGGCACGAAGATGATCCATATCGGGAAGAACACCCGGTCCACGATCATCTCCAAGGGTATTTCGGCCGGCAAGGCGCAGAACACCTATCGCGGTCTGGTCCGCATCCTGCCCAAGGCGCAGAACGCCCGCAACTTCACCCAATGCGACAGCTTGCTGATCGGCGACAAATGCGGGGCGCATACCGTGCCCTACATTGAAAGCAAGAACCGCACGGCGCGGGTGGAGCATGAGGCGACAACGGCCAAGATTTCCGAAGACCAGCTCTTCTATTGCCGCCAGCGCGGCTTGAGCGAGGAAGACGCGGTCGGGCTGATCGTGAATGGCTTCTGCAAGGAAGTGCTGAAGGAACTGCCGATGGAATTCGCCGTGGAGGCGCAGAAGCTGGTGGCGATCAGTCTGGAGGGGAGTGTGGGGTGAGCCGGACGTACCACGTTTACATTATGGCGAGTGACCGTAATGGGACGTTGTATGTCGGTATCACCTCCGATCTGGCCCGGCGGGTTTACGAACATCGCCAAGGTGCCATGGCTGGTTTCACAAAGCGCTATGGCGTCAAGCGGCTGGTTTATCTGGAACCCTTCGATGATGTCGAACACGCGCTTCAGCGCGAACGGCAGATCAAGAAGTGGAACCGGAATTGGAAGCTGGAACTGATCGAAAAGACCAACCCGCAATGGTTGGACCTTTATGACCAGTTGGCTTGAATGGGTTGAACGGTGCCTTTGGCGCAAACCTGCCTCCCCCGCGAAAGCGGGGGTCCAGGGGCCAAGGGCACCAAGCGTGGTGATAATCCCCCTGGACCCCCGCTTTCGCGGGGGAGGCAGGGAGAGAGGAGGGGAAAGGTAGTGCCCCTCTCTCAAGCACATTAGGTACGGAGCAGCGTTATGTCCCTGATCGAAATCAAGAATCTTCATGCCTCGGTCGATGGCAAGGCGATCCTCAAGGGGGTTGATCTGACCATCAATGCCGGTGAGGTCCATGCCATCATGGGCCCCAACGGGGCGGGCAAAAGCACGCTGTCCTATGTGCTGGCCGGCCGCGAGGGCTATGAGATCACCGAAGGCAGCGTCACTTTCGACGGCCAGGACCTGCTGGCCCTGGAAGTGGAGGAGCGTGCTGCCGCCGGCCTGTTCCTGGCCTTCCAGTATCCGGTGGAAATCCCCGGCGTCACCAATGCCACCTTCCTGAAGGAAGCGCTGAACGCCATCCGCAAGACGCGCGGCGAATCCCCGCTGGATGCCATGCAGTTCCTGAAGCTGATCCGGGCCAAGGCCAAGGATCTCTCCATGACGGATGAGATGATCAAGCGCGCCGTCAATGTCGGCTTCTCCGGTGGTGAGAAGAAGCGCAACGAGGCGCTGCAAATGGCCGTGCTTCAGCCGAAGCTGGCCATTCTGGATGAGACCGACAGCGGCCTGGATATCGACGCGCTGAAGATCGTGGCCGAGGGCGTGAACAAGCTGCGTTCCCCGGAACGCGGGATGCTGGTGATCACCCATTACCAGCGCCTGCTGGATTACATCGTGCCCGACGTGGTGCATGTGCTGGCCAATGGCCGCATCCAGAAGACCGGCGGCAAGGAGCTGGCGCTGGAACTGGAAGCCAAGGGCTATGCCGAATTCGGCATCAGCGACGCGGCAGCCTGAGGGAAAAGCGACACGCCATGGCCGCCCCCGACACCTATATCAGCCTGGAACGGGATGTGACGGCCTCCAGCCCGGAGGCCGAACCGGTGATTGCCGGCCTGATGGCCTATAACACGGCCCATCTGCCGCCCAGTCACAACCGCTTCATGCTGGTGATCGGTGACCCGGAGACGGGTGCCCCCGCCGCCGGCATGACACTGATCGGCTGGGGCGATACCGCCTATTGCTTCTGGGGTGTCTGGTCCTTGCCCGATGCGGTGGACCATCCGGGGGCTGTGGCCGTGCTATTGGGGCTGGCGGAGCAGGAACTGGCCCGGCGTAACATGGTGCGGATGGAATTCTACATCCGCGCCCATGATGATACCGCTCCCTACCGTGCCTATGGTTTCACGGTGCGCCAGCAGGTGGATGGGCATGTCAATGGCCGGCCCTTCACCGTGATGGAAAAGCCGGTTGTCTACCCGGACAGCCCGCCGAATGCCGAGGGCCTGTCCATTGCCCTGCACGCGCCGCCGTCCCGCCAGTTGGGGCGGGATGCCTGGGCCGTGACCGACCGGCGGCGGCGCGTGATGCTGGCCCAGCCGCTGACCCTGGTGGCAGCCATGGTGCGTGACCAGGCCAGCCATGCCGTGCTGGGCGGGGCACTCTGCTACGCCACCCAGGGCGACTATATGGTCGATATGGTCTGGCTGGATGATCGGCTGCGCGGCACGGGTGTCGGGTTCGACATGCTGGCCCGCGCGCTGGATGAGGGCCGGGCCCTGGGTTGCACGCGGGCGGGGGTGGAAACGATGGATTGCCAGGCCCCCAAATTCTATCCGAAGCACGGTTTCCAGCGCTTCGCCTATGTGGCGAGCCCGGTGCCGGGCATGGGCATGAACTTCTATGAAATGCGGCTTTGAGAGATGAGTGGCGAACTGACCCCGACCCACAGCCCCCAGGGCACCGGTGCTTCCTTCATCGAACAGGTGAAGCAGGCGCAGCCTGCCCTGGCCCCGGTGGCACATCCCTGGCTGGCCTGCTTCCGGGCCGAGGGGATGGAGCGTTTCGCCAAGGCGGGCCTGCCCACCACCCGGAATGAAGCGTGGAAATTCACCAGCCTGCGCGGGCTGGACAAGCTGACCTTGTCGCCCGCCCCGGACGCCAAGTCCGTGCCGGTGGATGCCATCCCCACCGCGCTGGAAGCGCCGGGGCCGCGTTTGGTCTTCATCGGTGGGCAGTTCCGCGCCGACCTGTCACGCACCCAGGGTCTGCCCGATGGCGTGCTGCTGGATGCGCTGTCGGCGCAGATGGCCACGGACCCGCAGGGGCTGGCCGACCGGATGGAGGGGCTGCTGGCCCGCTTCCCCGGTGCCGATCACCCGATGCGGTCGCTGAATGCCGCCTTCCTGGCCGATGGCGCGCTGCTGCATGTGCCGGCGGGCGTGAAGCTGGCACAGCCGGTGGAGCTGGTATTCCTGGCCCCGCCCGGTGTGGCGGCTGCCTGGCATCCGCGTCTGCTGGTGCTGGTGGAGGATGGGGCGGAAGCCACCATCGTGGAACATCATGCCGGCCAGCCGGGGGCGGCCTACCTGTCCAATATCGCCGCCGATGTGGCGGTGGGCACGGGTGCGCGGCTGCACCATTACAAGATCCAGCGCGAAGGCACGGACGCCTTCCACATCGCCACGCTGAACACCCATCTGGCCGATGCCAGCACCTATGACACGTTCGTGCTGAACCTGGGCGCACGTCTGGCCCGGCATGAGGCGCGGCAGGTGCTGGGCGGTGAGAAGATTGAGGCGCGGGTGTCGGGTGCCTATGCCATTGGTGGCGATCAGGTGAGCGACATCACCACCCTGATCGACCATGCCAAGCCCAATTGCACCAGCCGCGAGGTGGTGAAGGGCGTAATCGACGGCAAGGCGCGCGGCGTCTTCCAGGGCAAAATCATCGTCCGCCCCGATGCACAGAAGACCGACGGTTACCAGTTGAACCGCGCCCTGCTGCTCTCTGAAACGTCGGAGATCAACAGCAAGCCGGAGCTGGAAATCTATGCCGATGATGTGAAGTGCAGCCATGGGGCCACGGCGGGGGAGCTGGACGAGGACCAGATGTTCTATCTGCGCGCCCGTGGCGTGCCGCGCGATGTGGCGCGGGTTATGCTGATCGGTGCCTTCCTGGATGAAGCGATGGACGAGATCATCGACGAACAGGTCCGCGCCTATTTCCGTGCCGCCGCAGCGGCCTGGATGGGAACGGAACGCGCCTGATGAACGCCGCCCCCCACCCCGCTTCCCTGGCCGATCTGGCGCTGGAAATCCGCCACCCGGCGGATATGTCGGCGCTGCGCTGGCTGCACGACCGGGTGTCGGCAGCCGAGCGTTCGGCCCTGGGCGTGGGGCGGGAAGATGCGGGCCTGTTCATCAAGGATGAGGCCGGGCACATCGTGGCCGGGCTGGTCTGCTGGCTGCGCGGGCAGGATGCCTATCTGCACATGCTGTGGGTGGATGCCCCCTGGCGTCGCCACGGGCTGGCCGCCACCTTGATGCGCACAGGCGAGGCCCTGGCCGCCAAGCGCGGCTGCAGCCGCGCCCTGGTGAACACCATGCAGTTCCAGGCCCCGGATTTCTATCCCCGCCTGGGCTATGTGCCCATGGGCGTGATGGTGGATTTCACCGGCGGGCATGACCGGCTGTATTTCCGCAAAACCCCGCTGGCCGAGAAGGCCCCGGCACCGGACCTGCCGCCGGGCCTGCGGCTGGAGGTTTCCGCCCCGCCCGCGCATGAGGATGTGCGGCTGGTGGAGGAAGGGCTGGATGCCCATTGGCTGCTGCATATCGACCGGCTTTATACCGAACTGACGGTGATGGCCCGCGATAGCGCGGGCGACCCGCTGGGCGGTGTGATGGGCGTCGTCGACAATGGGTACTTTACCGTGGTGGATTGCTGGGTGGAACCCGCCCAGCGCCGCCAGGGTCTGGGCCGCCGGCTGCTGGCCGCAGCGGAAGCGACGGCGGCGGAGGCCGGCTGTCGTTGGGCCACGGCCTGCCCGATGGCATTCCAGCATCCGGGCTTCTTCCAGGCCCAGGGCTATATGCCCGCGCTGCATATTGAGGATTATCTGTTGGGCCATGGCCGTTACTGGCTGCGCCGGCCCCTGGGGACGACACCATGAGCGATACCGCCACCCTTTCCCCCGCCAGCCTTGGCAATGCGCCCTATGATGTGGAGCGTGTGCGCCAGGATTTCCCGATCCTGACCCGGCTGGTGCATGAACGCAAAGGCCGGCCCGGCAAGCCGCTGGTCTATCTGGATAATGGTGCCTCGGCCCAGAAGCCGCGCCAGGTGATCGACGCCATGTCGCACCTGTTGGAACATGATTACGCCAATGTGCATCGCGGCGTGCATTTCCTCTCCCAGCGCGCCACCGACCTGTATGAGGGCACGCGCGACAAGGTGGCCGCGTTCCTGAACGCGCCCAGCCGGGAGAATATCGTTTTCACCCGCAACGCCACGGAAGCGTTCAACCTGCTGGCCCAAAGCTGGGGCCGGCGGTTCCTGAAGGCGGGCGATGCGGTGCTGATTTCCTGGATGGAACATCACGCCAATATCGTGCCCTGGCAGTTGCTGCGCGACCAGATCGGCATTGAAATCAAGGTGGTGCCGGTGCTGGATGATGGGTCGCTGGACATGAGCGCCTATGCCGCCCTGCTGACCGACAATGTGAAGTTGGTATCCATCACCCATGCCAGCAATGTGCTGGGCACGGTGAACCCGGCCAAGCGCATTGCCCAACTGGCCCATGCCAAGGGCATTCCGGTGGCGTTCGACGGCAGCCAGGCCGCCGTGCATATGCCGGTGGATGTGCAGGCCATCGACGCCGATTTCTATGTCTTCACCGGGCACAAGCTGTACGGCCCCACCGGCATCGGCGTGCTGTATGGCAAGATGGAGCATCTGAACGCCATGCCGCCCTGGCAGGGCGGCGGCGACATGATCTCCACCGTCAGTTTCGCCCACACCACCTACCGCGAAGCCCCCTATCGGTTTGAGGCGGGGACGCCGGCCATTGTGGAAGGTATCGGCCTGGGTGCTGCGATTGATTATGTGACGGCCCTGGGCATGGATGCCATCCACGCCCATGAACAAAGGCTGCTGGCCTATGCCACCGGCCGGCTGTCAGAGATTGAAGGCGTGCGCATCATCGGCACCGCGCCGGACAAAGCCGCCATCATCAGCTTCACCATGGATGGCATCCATCCGCATGATATCGGCACGCTGCTGGACAGCCGGGGCGTGGCGGTGCGGGTGGGCCGGCATTGCGCCGAACCGCTGATGGACCGGTTCGGCGTGGGCGCCACCGCCCGCGCCAGCTTCGCCGCCTATAATACGGAGGCAGAGGTGGATGCGCTGGTGGATGCGGTGTTGGCGACCAAGAGTTTCTTTGGGTAAGGGCTTCCCCCATGTTTGATGAATTGCGTGACCTTTACCAGGAAGTAATCCTGGACCACGGCAAGAACCCGCGGAACTTCGGCAAGCCGGAGACCTATAACCGCACCGCACGCGGCGACAACCCGATGTGCGGCGACAAGATCAATGTCTATCTGACCGTGGACGGGAACGGCATCATCCAGGATCTGCGCTTTGACGGGCGCGGCTGCGCCATCAGTCAGGCCAGTGCCAGTTTGATGACGGAAATCCTGCGCGGCAAGCCGGCGGCGGAAGCCGAAGCCCTGTTCGAGTATTTCCATGATGTCTGCACCAAGGATGATGATGAACAGGGCGTCCATGAGAATCTGGACGAGGATGCGACCGACAAGCTGGCCGTGCTGTCGGGCGTGCGCGAATTCCCCATGCGGGTGAAATGCGCCACGCTGGCCTGGCACACGATGAAGGCCGCCCTGCATGGCGACCCTGTCACTTCCACCGAAAATTCCGCCTTCTGAGGGGGACGAAAAAATGAGCAGCAATCCACGCCCCATCGCCCCTGGCGTTTTCATGGGCAGCCCGGCGGAAGTACCGGAAGATGAGAAGCTTCCCCCCGACGCGCCGCTGGCCGACCGTGTGGTGGAAGCCCTGCGCACGGTCTATGATCCAGAGATCCCGGTGAATATCTATGAACTGGGCCTGATCTATCGCTGTGACGTGGATGGCGAAGGCGATGTTGAGATCGAAATGACCCTCACCGCCCCCGCCTGCCCGGTGGCCGGCGAAATGCCGGGCCAGGTGCAGCAGGTGGTGCAGGCCGTTGACGGTGTGCGCAGCGCGCGGGTCGATCTGATCTGGGAACCCGCCTGGGACCCCAGCCGGATGAGCGACGAAGCGCGCATCGCGTTGAACATGTTTTGATGTGAAGGAGCCCGACCATGGCCCGTCCCCTGCCCAAGGCAATGACCATCACTGACGCCGCCGCCGAGCGGGTGAAGGAACTGATCAGCCGGTCCGACAAGCCGATCATCGGCCTGCGCGTGGGCGTGAAGGCGCGCGGCTGTTCGGGCATGAGCTATTTCGTCGAATATGCCGAGGAAAAGAAGCTGTTCGAGGAGGTGGTGGAGGATAAGGGTGTGACCATCCTGATCGACCCCGCCGCCACCATGTTCCTGATCGGGTCGGAAATGGATTACAGTGACGATAAGTTCCAGTCCGGCTTCACCTTCAAGAACCCGAACGAGAAGGCCCGCTGCGGCTGTGGTGAGAGCTTCATGGTGTGAGTGGGAAGGTAGAGACTTTTACCTTTTTCCGTCATCCCGGCGAAAGCCGGGACCCAGGGGGCAAAGGCCCGACATCTCACCTGTTTTGAAGAACCAGATAATTTCTGGTAGTGCCTGTGGCCCTGGGTCCCGGCTTTCGCCGGGATGACAGAAGGAAAACGAACCTTCATAGGGCACACATGACCCCCACCCTTGCCGACGCCGCCATCGCGGTGCTGACCACGCCGGATGCCGCCGACAAGGTGCGCCTGTCCCGTGCCTTCGCTGCCGACTGGCGCGAGGGGCGGATCAGCGAAATCGGCCAGGGCAGCCCGCCCTCCCGGCCCGCGCGCCCGGCCCATCCGGAACTGCGCCACCCCAAGGATATGCCCAAGCGCGGCAAGGGGCAGAGCATTGCCAACCGCATCGCCCTGCTGCACGCCATCGCCCATATTGAGCTGAACGCCATCGATCTGGCCTGGGACATTGTCGCCCGGTTCCGCACCCTGCCCGATGGCACGGCCCTGCCGCGCGCCTTTTACGATGATTGGGTGCGGGTGGCGGATGAGGAGGCCAAGCATCATGCCCTGGTCGCCGACCGGCTGGCCCATTTCGGCGCGGCTTACGGCGACCTGCCGGCCCATGATGGCTTGTGGCAGGCCAGCGAGGCGACGGCACATGACCTGCCGGCCCGGCTGGCCGTGGTGCCCATGGTGCTGGAGGCGCGCGGCCTGGATGTGACGCCGGCCATTATCGACAGCCTGACCAAGGCCGGCGACCGGAACAGTGTGGCGGTGCTGGAGATTATCCTGGCGGAAGAGGTGGGGCATGTGGCCGCGGGCCGCCGCTGGTTCGAGGTGGCAGCCCGTTGCCTGGGCCAGGATGCCGGCCCTTGGTGGCAACATCTGGTGCGCACTCATTTCAAGGGGGAGTTGAAGCGTCCCTTCAACGGCCTGTCGCGCGAACTGGCGGGCCTGCCATCGGACTGGTACGAACCGCTGGCCTGTGACCCGGCCCACAGCGCATGAACCCTGTTCGGCCCCATGATCTTATGGCAGGGTGAAAGAAAGGCCCAATCATAGGGCCTGTGCGAGACGGCGGTGACAAGAATGACGAAACGGGTGCTGTTCCCCCTGGTGCTGGCCGCCCTGGCCTGGTGCCCGCCCGTGCTGGCAGAGCCAGCGGCAAAGGGCGACAAGAAAGCCGAACAACCCGCCCAGGAAGAGGAAATCATCGTCCGCGGCCGCCGCAATGGGGAGCCCGACTATCAAGAACAATATGAATTCCATCAGAAGGAATTCGAACGGCTTAACAAGATTTACGGCAAGGAAGCCCCGCCCAACCGCCGCCTGGACCGCATGACCGACACGCCCGACCCGGACGCCGGCAAAACCGTTGTGCCCAGTGCGAATAGCGGCACAGTACAGGGCCAGCCCAATGCCCGGCCCTGGTAACGAGCGGCGGAGGTTCAGTTCCGCCGCTTGGACAGGTCGCCCGTCTTCAAATCCCGCAGCAGGGTGGAACTGACCTCCCCGGTCAGCGGGCGGTCATTATCCAGCTCAAACTGGCGGATTGCCTCCACCGTCGTCTTGCCCAGCCGCCCATCCGCCGGACCGGCCCAATAGCCCCGGCGCAACAATTCTTCCTGCACCTGCACCGTTTCCGTCGGCATGGCCGGGCGACGGTCACTATAGACCTTGGGCAGGCCAAAGGACAGGCGCTGCAACAGCGCCTCTGACGGGCAGCCATCCGGCTTCAACCCTGCCAGCTTCTGATAATCACGGATGGCCTGGCGCGTGCCCCGGCCGACGGTGCCATCCGGCTTGCCGGCATCGAATCCGGCAATGGCCAGTTCGGTCTGAATCTGTTTGATCACCGGCGCCGATTGCAGCGGCACCACCCCTTCGGCGGCACAGGCGCGGTGCCATTCCGGCTGGGGGGCGGCCAGGGCGGGGCTAGCCAGCAGGGGGGCGGCGAACAGGGCCATCAGGGCAAGGGACAGGCGGCGCATGGGATTGGGTCCGGCATATTGTGACATCCGATGGCGCCCATGCTGGCCGCCAAGGGTGGCAAGAGAATGGCGAAGAAACGCCCCGCCGTTACAGGCCCGTTACAACAGCAGGCTTGGCGTAAAACCCGATCCGGCTAGGATGGGCGGCATCTGTTCAGCCACCGGCGCCGCTGGCCGCCGTTTCTTGGAGTGAAACCGCCGATGTTGAGCCGCCGCGCCACCCTTGCCGGTCTGTTCGCCCTGTCCGCCACCGCTGCCGCCCTGGATGGGGTGATGGCGCGTCTGGCCTTTGCCGCCGCCCCGGAAGCGGCCACGGACAAGGCGTTCAACGCCTTTCTGGAAAAGGCCTGGCAGGATGAACTGGCGCGCAGCCCGGAAATGCGCACCCGGTTGGGCCTACCCGGCCGCCATGATGCCTGGACCCTGCCCGATGAGGGCTATCAGCAGGAAAGCCTGCGCATCGCCGCCGCCACGCTGAAGGAACTGCGCGGCTTTGACATTAACAGCCTGTCGCCATCGGCCCGGATCAGCCACCGGCTGCTCGAACAGAAGCTGACCACCGGCATTGAATTTTATCGCTGGCGCTTCCACCAGTTCGCCGTCAGCCATCTGGAAGGCGTGCATACCAACATCCCCTCCTTCCTGATCGGCTATCACGCCGTGGAGAAGAAGGAAGATGCCGAGGATTATGTCACCCGCCTGAACGGGGCCGCCACGCTGATCGATATCACCATCGACCAGATGGGCCGGCAGGCGGAAAAGGGCGTGCTGCCGCCTGCCTTCAGCTTCCCCCGCATCCTGACGGCTGCCCGCAGCGTGGTGGAAGGGGCGCCCTTCACCAAGGGGCCGGACAGCCCGCTGCTGGCCGACCTGACGGAGAAGGTGGCCAAGCTGTCCATCCCCGCTGCGGAGAAACAGGCGCTGATCCGTGCCGGGCGCACGGCGCTTGCCGACAAGCTGAAGCCCGCCTATGCCCGCTTCATCGCGGCCGTTGAAAAGTTTCAAAAGCAGCAGACCGCCAATAACGGCGCCTGGGCCCTGCCGGAAGGCGATGAATATTACCGCGCCCAAATCCGTTTCCATACCGGCCTGCTGATGACAGCGGACGACATCCACGCCCTGGGCCTGTCGGAAACCGCCCGCCTGCATGGCGAGCTGCAGCAGGCCATGGCCAAGCTGGGCTTCAAGGGCAGCGTGCAGGATTTCTTCCAGCATCTGCGCACCGACCCTGCCATGCGCTTCCCCGACAGCGAGGCGGGGCGCAAGGAATATCTGGCCACCGCCACCGGCTATATCGAGGGCGTGGCCGCCCGCCTGACGGAGATGTTCGGCACCCTGCCCAAGGCCAAGGTGGTGGTGAAGCCGGTGGAAGCCTATCGGGAAAAGGCCACGCCCAGCGCCTTCTATGAACAATCCTCCCCCGATGGCTCCCGCCCCGGCGTGTTCTATGCCAACCTGTCCGACATGTCGGTGCAGACGCGGCATGATCTGGAGGCTTTGTGCCATCATGAGGCGCTGCCCGGCCACCATATGCAGATCGCCATCGCCCAAGAAACCGACGGCATCCCCACCTTCCGCCGCTTCACCTGGGACACCGCCTATGGCGAAGGCTGGGCCATGTATACCGAGCGCATGACCAAGGATTTCGGCTTCTACAAGGAACCTTTGTCAGAGGCCGGGCGCATTGTCTCGGAACTGTTCCGCGCCGGGCGGCTGGTGGTGGATACCGGCATCCATGCCAAGAAATGGACGCGCGAACAGGCCATTGCCTGGATGGGCGAGAATACCGCCAACCCCATTGCCGACAATGAGAACGAGATTGAACGCTATTTCGTCTGGCCAGGCCAGGCCTTGGGCTACAAGATCGGCATGAACAAGATCCTGGACCTGCGCGAACAGGCCAAGGCCAGCTTGGGCGAGAAGTTCGATATCAGGGGTTTCCACGACACGGTGCTGCAGAACGGCCCCGTCACCCTGCCCATCTTGGAAGAGGTGGTGGCGCAGTGGGTGGACAGCCGCAAGAGCGCCTGAAGGAGATTGCTGTCACGCCGCCGGGCGCTCGCCCGGCGGTTGGGCGATGGCAACGTTGCTGGCCGGGAAGCGGAAGCTGAAGGCCGTGCCTTCGCCCGGCCGGCTTTCCACGGAAACGCTGGCCCCATGCAGTTCCGCCAGCGCCCGCGCGATGGACAGGCCCAGCCCCGTGCCATGCTGATGGTCCTGTACCCGGCCCACCTGTTCAAACGGCCGCCAGATGCGGTGCAGATCATCGGGCTGGATGCCCACCCCGCTGTCGGCCACCACGATGGTCAGGTCGCCATCCGCCTCCAGCCCCACCTTGATGCGGATGGAACCTCCATCAGGGGTGAATTTCACCGCATTGCCGACGATATTCAGCAGCAGCTGGCGCACCGCCCGTTCATCGCCCAGCAGCTGCACCCCCTCCGCCCCGGTCATCTCCAGATCAAAGGCCAGTTCCTTGGCGCGGACCAGCCCCTGGGCGATGCGGCGCACCTGGCGCAATTCATGTTCCAGCGGAATCCAGCACAGGTCCAGCACCAGCCGCCCCGCCTCGATCTTCGACAGGTCCAGCATGTCATTGATCAGGGAGAGCAGATGCCGGGCCGCCATGATGATATCGTCGGCATATTCGGCATGGGGATCATCCGGCCCGGCATCGGCGGCGATCATGCCGGCAAAGCCCAAAATGGCGTTCAGCGGCGTGCGCAGCTCATGGCTCATGGTAGCGATGAAAGCGGATTTGGCGCGCGATGCCTCCTCCGCCGCCAGCCGGGCCGCCTCTGCCGTGGCGGCCTGGGTCTGCGCCGTCACATCCACCAGCGTGGCCTGGATGGCCTTATGCCCATCCCAATCCACAGCACGGGCCAGCACATCGACAAAGATCAAGGCGCCATCCTGACAGCGCAGCATCCGGTTGCGCTGCACCGGCAGCTGATCGCCCGCCAGCAGCCGCTGCCATTCCATCTGCGCGGTTTCCAGCTCGCTGGTCAGGATGATGCTGGAAATACCGGCGCGCCGCAGCGCGCCCAGATCGGCATAGCCGGTCATTTCCAGAAAGGCCGGGTTGGCGAACAGGATATGCCCGCCCTGATGCACCACAATGCCCTGCACCGAGCCTTCCACCATGTCGCGCAGGCGCTGTTCATTGGTGCGCAGGGCGGTCTCAATCTCCCGCGCCTCCGTCACGTCGCGGCCTTCCACCATCAGGCGATGAACGCGCCCGCGTTCATCCAGGATCGGGGTCAGCGCCAGATCGAAGATCAGCGGCGCCATGAAGCCGGGGCCGGTCTGCAAATCCATGCGGATGGTGGCGCCGCGCCGGGCAGAGGCCAGAATGGCGGCGCGCAGCCGTTCCTGTTCCAACGCTGCCCCCTGCCACCAGGGGGTGGACCAGAGGGGACGGCCGATCAGGCTTTGCAGCAGCAGACCACCACTGCGCAGGGCGGCCCGGTTGGCAGACAGCACCAGCCCGTCCGGGTCCAGCAGGATCAGCATCTGCTGGGTCGATTCGAAATAGGCAGCCATCAACCGCCCGTCACCCAGGCCGAACCCGGTCGGGTCAGGAAACCCGCTCGTATCCGCTGCGATCATGCGGCAATCCCTGCGCAAAGCCGAAGACGCCCGCCAGGGGCGACATTCGATGAATTTCGTTTGAAATTTTCCGGACCGGGAACGGAAACCGACAGATTCCCCGGGAAACTGTCAAATGTTGTGCGGCAAAAACAGTCACCCGGCAACATTTTGTTGCCGGGTGACCATCATATCGGATTATGGCCGTCGGAATCAGGGACCGTCAGCCGGCCTGCTGATCCCCATGGCCCTGGATGCGCTGTGCCAGGGCCGCCTGCAGGAACCGGTCCAGATCGCCGTTCAACACGCCGGCGCTGTCGCTGGTTTCCACATTCGTGCGCAGATCCTTCACCATCTGATAGGGCTGCAGAACGTAAGAGCGGATCTGGTGGCCCCAGCCGATATCGGTCTTGGTGGCTTCCAGGGCGCTGGCCGCCTCTTCGCGCTTGCGCAGTTCCATCTCATAGATGCGGGCGCGCAGCATGTCCCACGCCTTGGCGCGGTTCTTGTGCTGGCTGCGTTCCTGCTGGCACGACACCACGATCCCGGTGGGAATGTGGGTGAAGCGCACCGCCGAATCGGTCTTGTTGACGTGCTGGCCGCCGGCCCCGCTGGCGCGGAACGTATCGACCTTCACATCCTTCTCGTTGATCTCGACATTGATCTTGTCGTCGATCACCGGGGTGACGGACACGGAGGAGAAAGAGGTGTGTCGCCGCGCCTGGCTGTCGAACGGGGAAATGCGCACCAGACGGTGAACGCCCGTTTCCGACTTCAGCCAGCCATAGGCATTGTGCCCCTTGATCTGGATGGTGGCGGACTTGATGCCGGCTTCTTCGCCGTTCGTCTCGTCCAGCAAATCCACCTTATAGTCATGCTGTTCAGCCCAGCGCGTATACATACGCAGCAGGATCAGGGCCCAATCCTGGGCCTCCGTGCCACCGGCACCGGCATTGACTTCCAGGAAGGCGTCGTTGGCATCCGCCTCACCGGAAAGCAGGCTTTCCAGCTCCATCTTGGCGGCGCGGTCCTTCAGGCCCAGCAGAGCGGTCTCCGCCTCGGTGATCATATCCTGATCGCCCTCGGCCTCGGCCATCTCCAGCAGTTCCAGATTATCCTTCATGTCGCGTTCCAGCTGCCTGGTGCCGTTCAGGCCCGAATCCAGCTGGTTTTTCTCCCGCAACAGCTTCTGGGCACGCTCAGCATCGTTCCAGAGGTTGGGGTCTTCACAAAGGGCGGTCAGTTCGTCGAGGCGGAAAAGGGATTTCTCCCAGTCAAAGATGCCTCCTCAGCAGGACCAAGGACTGTTCAACAGCCTCGATCACCGCCTGGATCTCGGCACGCATGGGCGGCTCCTGATGATCACAAGGGTGGACCACCCGGGGGCGGCCAACATTTAGGGAGCACTGTATGTAGCGGCGCACGCCCGCCGCGCCAAGCCCTATCACGCCCATGACCGGGCATAGCCGCTGCCCTGAACGCGAAAAGGCCGCAGGGAAAGCCCCTGCGGCCCTTCACATGGCTTAACCCAGCCAAATCAGAAGCGGTAGCCGACGCCGACGCCGATGATCCAGGGGTTGATATCAACATCGGCATTGATCAGGGACGGCAGGCCGGCATTGACCTTCACGTCCGTGTTCAGCCACAGCTTCTTGACGTCCAGGTTCAGCGACCATTTCTTGGTCAGCTCCACATCCACACCGGCCTGCAGGGCATAGCCAAAGCCATTGTCATACTTGGTATCCAGGGCCTGGCCCGGATCTTCGCCATAGAAGAAGGTGTAGTTCAGGCCAGCGCCGACATAGGGGCTGATCTGGCCCTTCGGGTTGAAATGGTACTGCAAGGTCACCGTCGGCGGCAGCAGCCAGACATCGCCCAGATCAACCGAGGCGCCCAGCGGGGTGGCCTTGGCCTTCGGATGGTGATGAGTGGTGCCCAGGATCAGCTCAGCGGCGATATTGTCGGTGAAGAAATAGCTGAAATCCAGTTCCGGCACGACGGACATATCCAGGGAGGCATGGCCGGGAATGGCGGCGTTGCCCAGCTTCAGATCGCTGCTTTCATCCGGCGACACGAAAATCACGCGGCCACGAACGAGCAAATCCCCGGCGGCCTTCTCCGCCATGGCGGGGGTGGCGGCGGACATCAGGAGGGCGGCGCCACCAATGGCGGCAGCCAGGGCAGTCTTTTTCATAACAGAGGCTCCTATATCATGTGCCGGGCGAATATTTCATCTTCCCAGCGGCGCGCTCTCCTTGGCGCGTCCTACAGGAGCTTTTCTATAACTTCATGAACGCTGTTTCTCTGACTTGGATCAATTCGGCGTTTGTTTATGCCGCCGCCTGTTGCGGCCGGGGCAGCCGTGCCTGGGCACCGGCCAGGATGGCATCCATGGCGGCCTGCCCCGTGCCCAGCGGCTGATCGCCACGCAGCAGGGCCAGACAATCGCGCAGGGCCTGCGCGTCTGTGGCCAGTTCCACCACATCCAGCGCATCGGCCAGCCGCAGGGCGATGCCTTGCAGTTCCACCCGATCGGGTGTGGCATCGAAGGCCAGCGCCCGGCGGGCCTGCGCCACCTGTTCCCCGGCGAGCGCCAGCAGCTGGTCGGTGGGGCCATCGCCCAGACGGCCACGCAGGGCGGCCATGGAAGCCGGTGGCGGGGCCACCACGGGGGCCGGCATCTCCACCGGCCCCAACCCGTCCGGCGGCATCACCCCGGCCAGCGCCGTCAACAGCTCCTCCAGCCGGATCGGCTTGGCGATGAAGCCCTGCATCCCGACAATGCGGCTGCGGGCCACGGTTTCCGGCAGCACATTAGCGGTCAGCGCAATCACCGGCACATGCGCCATGGGCCCACCGCCGGCCCGCAGCCGGGCCGTGGTTTCGAACCCGTCCAGCCCCGGCATTCCGATATCCATCAGCACGGCGGAAACGGGCTGCTGGCGCAGCAGCGCCAGCGCCGTTTCCCCATCAGGGGCCTGGATCACCTCCACCCCATGCCGGTTCAGCAATTGCTGGGCGACGAAGCGGTTCACCTCATCATCTTCCACCAGCATCACCTGGGGCCGCCGGGTCCAGCGGGGCAGGCTGCGCGCCGTGGCGCCACCCTGTTGCGGCATCATGGCCAGCGGCATCGGCAGATCGACCGTGAAAACGGTGCCGTGGCCAAGGCTGCTGTCCACGCTGATATTGCCCCCCATCATGCGGATCAGCTTATGGCAGATCGACAGGCCCAGGCCGACGCCGCCATGGCGGCGGCTGTCCCCCGCTTCGGCCTGATAGAAGGGCTCAAACACATGGGCCAGCTTCTCTGGGGCGATGCCGATGCCGGTATCGGCCACGGTGATGCGCAGCGGCACGCCATGCGCCCCGGCCTTGTCGCCCACCGGCAGGGGCTGGCGGGTCACAGCGACATGGATGCCGCCTTCTTCAGTGAATTTCACGGCATTGCCGATCAGGTTCAGCAGAATCTGGCGCAGTCGCGCCGGATCGGTGCTGACATAGCGCGGTACATCGGGCGCGATGGCGATATCCAGCGACAGCCCGTCGGTTGCCGCCCGCCCGGCCATCAGCTCCACCGCATCATAAAGCCGCTGGTGCAGATCGACCGGTTCGCTGGACAATGACAGATGCCCCGCTTCCATCCGGCTGAGATCCAGCAGATCCTCCAGCAGTGACAGCATGGATTGCCCGGCCTTCTCCATCACCGACAGCGCGCGCCGGGTGGCCAGCCGGTCACCCCCGGCCCCGTTCAGAATTTCCAGCCCCCCCATCATGGCATTGATCGGGGTGCGGATTTCATGGCTGACCGTGGCCAGGAACACCGATTTGGACCGGCTGGCCGCTTCGGCCCGCTGGGCCGCCTGATCGCGCTGGCGGGCATAGCGGGCCGAGGCGGAGACCTGCAATTGCAGGCGTCGCTGCAGCCATTCATTGGTCACCCCCATCATCGCCAGACAGCCCAGATTGGCCCCGACGGTGGAGAGCAGCAGGTTCAGCCCATTGCTGGGGCTGGGTGAGAAATAGAAGAGCTGACGGGGACTGAAGACAAGGTCGGTCAGCCGCGCCACCATCACCAGGGCCATGATGACGAAAATGCCGGTCGGCAAAATCCACAGATGCTGACGGGTACGGCGGCCGGAGCGCCAGCTTTCCCAGGCATTGGCGCTGTTGATCCCGCACAGCCAGATGGAGGCCAGGATGGAGCGCAGCACCAGATCGTCCCGCGTCAGCACATCATAAACCAGCACGCCGACCAGCATGAAAAGGGTCCAGAGCGGTGTGGCCCAGCCCGGCGGTCGGCCGGAAAAGCGGCGGATGCCCACCAGCACCAGCACCAGGGCGAACCCCACCAGCAGGTTGCCCAGCATCACCGAGAGCCAGAGCGGGATATAGCCGCGCGCGATGAGGAAGCTGAACCCCAGACAGCCAACGATGCTGGACAAGGTCCAATAGCCCAGGCCGGGGATATTGCGCTGCCGCCACCAATAGACGGCCATGACAATGGTCAGCGACAGGCTGGTGGCGATGAACACCAGCATCAATGTCGGGACATGCAGCTGCTTCAGCAGTTCCATGATGCCGCTGGCCTTCCCCTGAAATCATCCTGCCGATAAAGCGGGTCGCCCGAAGGCGGGCGGGTCCATCTAACCCTAATCGATGCTTCAATCATGTTAACGCATGAATGTCACGGGGACAAAATGATCGGGAGCCTCTCATAAAAGAAGAGGCAAAAGAAAAGGGCCGCCCCTGCGGACGGCCCCTTCCCCACTCACCTGCGACAAGCGCCCGGATCAGACATCCAGCAGGATGCGTTCCGGGTTCTCGATGCATTCCTTGACGCGCACCAGGAAGGTCACGGCCTCGCGGCCATCGATGATGCGGTGATCATAGGACAGCGCCAGATACATCATCGGGCGCACTTCGACCTTGCCATTGACGACAACGGCGCGGTCCATGGTCTTGTGCATCCCCAGAATACCCGACTGCGGGGTGTTCAGGATCGGCGTGGACATCAGGGAGCCATAGACACCACCGTTGGAGATGGTGAAGGTGCCGCCCGACAGGTCTTCCATCGACAGCTTGCCGTCACGGGCCTTCTTGCCCAGTTCGCCAATGGTCTTTTCCACGCCGGCGAAGGACAGCTTGTCGGCATCGCGGACCACCGGAACCACCAGACCCTGCGGCGTGCCGACGGCGACACCGATGTCGTAATAGTTCTTGTAGACCAGATCGGTGCCGTCGATCTCCGCATTGACCGCCGGCAGCTCCTTCAGGGCCACCAGGCAGGCCTTCACGAAGAAGGACATGAAGCCCAGCTTCACGCCGTGCTTCTTCTCGAAAGCGTCCTTCAACTGGTTGCGCATGGCGATCACGTTCGTCATGTCCACCTCGTTGAAGGTGGTCAGCATGGCGGCGGTGTTCTGCGCTTCCTTCAGACGCTCGGCGATGCGCTGGCGCAGGCGGCTCATGCGCACGCGCTCTTCCAGGTCGGCCTTGCTGCGCGGACCGGACGGGGCGGCAGCCTTGGGGGCCGGGGCTGGAGCCGGGGCAGCCTTCGGGGTTTCCAGATGCTGGATCACGTCGCCCTTGGTGACACGGCCATCCTTGCCGGTGCCGGCGAGCGTGGTCGGGTCGACGCCGTTATCCTCGGCCACCTTGCGGGCGGCCGGCATCACGCCGGCGGCGGCGGCGGCCGCAACCGGGGCCGGAGTGGCGACCGGGGCCGGCGCCGGAGCAGCGGCGGCAGCCGGCTTCGGCGCGGCGGCGGCACCGCCCTCGCTGATGGTGCCCAGCAGGGCGCCAACGGCAACGTTGGCACCTTCGCCGGCCACGATCTCCGTCAGGGTACCGGCGGCGGCGGCGTTGACTTCCAGGGTAACCTTGTCGGTTTCCAGTTCAACCAGCGCCTCATCCACCTGAACCGTGTCGCCGACCTTCTTCAGCCAGCGGGCAACGGTTGCTTCCGTCACCGATTCGCCGAGGGTCGGCACCTTGATTTCCGTCGCCATGACTGCGGACCTTTGTCGTTTGCCGTGAAAATACGTTGGATAGGTTGATTGGGATCGATCAGACCGACAGCGCGTCGTTCAGAAGCTTCGCCTGCTCCTGGTTATGACGGCGCAGCAGACCGGTGGCCGGGGCCGCCGATGCCGCACGCCCGGCATATTTCGGACGACCGGCCTTGTGCCCGATGGCCGTCAGCACCTTTTCGATGCGGCGATCGGCGAAGTTCCAGGCACCCTGGTTCTCCGATTCTTCCTGGCACCAGACCACATCGGCGTTCGGATACTTGGCCAGTTCCACCGCCAGCGCCTCATGCGGGAAGGGATAGAGCTGTTCCAGGCGGACGATGGCCACATCTTTGATGCCGCGCGCCTCGCGTTCCTGGAACAGGTCGTAATAGACCTTGCCGGAGCAGAGCACGACGCGGCGCACCTGCGCGCCCGCCACCAGATCCGGGGCGGCATCGCCCAGCACGCGGTGGAAGGTGCTGTCGCCGGTGAAATCGGCCAGCGGGGAGACGCACAGCTTGTGACGCAGCAGCGACTTCGGCGACATCACGATCAGCGGCTTGCGGAAATCGCGGCGCAGCTGACGGCGCAGGGCGTGGAAATAATTGGCCGGAGTCGTGATGTTGCAGACCTGCCAGTTATCTTCCGCCGAGTTCTGCAGGAAGCGTTCCAGGCGGGCGGAGCTGTGTTCCGGACCCTGGCCTTCCATGCCGTGCGGCAGCAGCATGACCAGACCGGACATGCGCAGCCACTTCGATTCGGCCGAGCTGATGAACTGGTCGATGATGACCTGCGCGCCGTTCACGAAGTCACCGAACTGGGCTTCCCAGATGGTCAGCGCGTGCGGTTCGGCCAGGGAGAAACCATATTCAAAGCCCAGCACGGCGGCTTCGGACAGCGGGCTGTCATGCACCTCAAACGTCGCCTGCTGGCCGGGACGGATATGGTTCAGCGCGACATACTTCTCCTCATTGACCTGATCGGTCAGCACGCAATGGCGCTGGGAGAAGGTGCCACGGCCCACATCCTGGCCCGACAGGCGAACCGGGTTGCCTTCCACGGCCAGCGTGCCAAAGGCCAGGGCTTCACCGGTGGCCCAGTCAATGCCTTCACCGGTTTCAATCGCCTGCTGCTTGGCCTTCAGCTGGCGGGCAACCTTGGTGTTGGTGTTGAAGCCGTCCGGCGTGCGGGAAATGGCCAGCCCCACTTCCTTCAGCACATCCACCGGCACCGCGGTGGTGCCACGATTATACTGGGCGCCAGCGGCGCTCAGGCCCGACCACTTGCCTTCCAGCCAGTCGGCCTTGTTGGGCTTGAAGGAGGTGCTGGCCTGGAATTCCTGGTCCATATGGCCCATGAATTCATTGACCATGCCGTCGGATTCTTCCTGGCTGACCACACCCTCGGCCACCAGCTGCTTGGCATAGAGCTGGCGCGTCGTCTCCTGCTTGGCGATGGTCTTGTACATCAGCGGCTGGGTGAATGCCGGCTCGTCGCCTTCATTATGGCCCTGGCGGCGATAGCAGACCACGTCGACCACGACATCCTTCAGGAACTTCTGACGGAATTCGATGGCGATACGGCTGACATGGATGACGGCTTCCGGATCGTCACCATTGACATGGAAGATCGGCGCCTGGATCGACTTGGCCACTTCCGTCGGGTACGGGCCGGAACGGCTGTACTGCGGGGCGGTGGTGAAGCCGATCTGGTTGTTGATGATGAAGTGGATGATACCGCCGGTGCGGTAGCCCTTCAGTTCGGACAGCAACAGCGTCTCGGGCACCAGACCCTGGCCGGCAAAGGCGGCATCGCCATGCAGCAGCACGCCCAGAACCTGGTTGCGGCTTTCGTCCGACGGCGGCACCTGGCCGGAAATCTGGCACTGCTTGGCGCGCACGCGGCCGCAGACAACCGGGTTCACCACTTCCAGGTGGGACGGGTTGGGCGACAGCGACAGGTGGATGGTGTTGCCATCAAAGTCACGGTCGCTGGAGGTACCCATATGGTACTTCACGTCACCGGAACCCTGCACATCTTCCGGGTTGGCCGGGTTGCCCTGGAATTCGCTGAACACGGCCTTGAAGGGCTTGCCCAGCACGTTGGTCAGCACGTTCAGGCGACCGCGATGGGCCATGCCCAGCACAATCTCCTTCAGGCCCAGCTGGCCGCCGCGCTTCATCACCTGTTCGATGGCGGGCACCAGCACCTCGCCGCCTTCCAGGCCGAAACGCTTGGTGCCGGTATATTTCAGCTGCAGGAACTTCTCGAACCCTTCCGCTGCCGTCAGGCGCTGCAGAATGGCCTTCTTGCCCAGGGTCGTGAAATCCGTCTGATTGCGGATGCCTTCGATGCGTTCCTGAATCCAGGCCTTCTGCTCCGGATCCTGGATATGCATGAACTCCACGCCGATATGACCGCAATAGGTGCGCTGCAGCGCATCCACGATCTGGCGCAGCGTCGCCGTTTCCATCCCCAGCACATTATTGATGAAGATGGGGCGGTCCAGGTCGGCATCGGTGAAGCCGTAATGGCGGTAATCCAGCTCCGCGTGCTGGGCGCGCTTGTCCATGCCCAACGGGTCCAGCTTGGCCAGCAGATGGCCACGGACGCGGTAATTGCGGATCAGCATCAGGGCGCGGATGCTGTCCAGCTGGGCCTGACGGACCTGCGCCGGGCTGATGCCGGCAACCGGGGCCGGGGCAGCAGCGGCAGCCTTGTCCCCCTTCGCATCCCCCTTGCCCGGCTTGGCAACGGGCGCATCCGGATCGGCGGCGCCGATGACCTTGGCGGTATTCTTCGCCCAGGAGGCACCATTCAGCTCTGCCAGGATGGCCTGGCCTTCATCGCCCAGCTCGGCGAAGAAGCGCTGCCAGCTGGCATCGACGCTGTTAGGGTCCTGCTGATACCGGGCGTACAGTTCCGCGATGAAGGTGCCGTTGGCGCCAAAAAGGAAGGAATAGCGCTCGCTCGGGGCTTGATCGTAGGGGGCCATTGGGAGTTCCGGTCGATGCGCCCGACATTTTTCGTGAATGCCGGGCCGGGTGCAGTAGCGTAAAATTCCGCGATGGGTTTTACGTCAGGGTTCGCGTGGCTTCAATATGCAGCTCTGCGGTGTCTGCCTTCTGTCTGTAGCACGGTCAGAAACGTTACATTTTTCATTAAACCTTGCTGCCACGGTCACGCGGTACAGATAATGTCGCTTCGCAGAAGGTCCAGGATTTTCGGGAAAAAATCACATGAGCCGTCCGCCGCGTGCCGAACTTGCCCAGGTTGTGCTGCAGGAGGCAAGGCGTCTGGTTGCCGACCAAGGTGTGGGTGCCCTGACGGCGCGGCAACTGGCACTCTCCGTCGGTTGTTCTGTCGGCACGCTGTATAATCTCTACCCCAACCTGGACACGGTAAAGCTGCATCTGAATGCGGCACTGCTGGAACAGCTGGCGACGGCGGTGGGCGCGGCCGATCTGGCGGCGGGTGGTCCCCAGGCCAGTCCCGAACAGCGGTTGCTGGCGCAATCGCGTGCCTATCTGGCCTTCGCCTCTACCCATTTGAACCTGTATCTGGCCCTGATCGATAACCGTCCACCGACAACGGATGAGCCTGCCCCCGACTGGTTTCTGGAAAAAGTGGCCCGACTCCGACGCGGGGTGGAGGCCGCCATCGCCCCGCTGATCCCCGATGGGGACGAGGCGCGGCTGGAACGCGCGGCGACCACCATCTGGGCCTCCGTGAATGGCCTGTGCGAGGGGATCGTGTCCGGCAACCTGGCCCGTGTCTCCCGCACCGATCCCGATCTGTTGATGGAAGAGCTGGTCGCCACCCTTGCCGCCGGGTTGCGGGCGCGGGGATAATGGCGGACGGGCCCTTACCTTGCTGAAGGATTGTCATTGATGCGCCCCATGATCACCCGGCTCGCCTTGCTGCTGTCGCTGCTGGCCGCACCCGCCGCCCTGGCGCAGACGAGCACGGTTCGGGAGGAAATTCAGGTTTCCGTGGCGGGACGGCCCGAGACATGGCGGCTGGTCTGGGATGGGCCGACCCGTCCCTTCTGCGGGCTGGATGATCTGGCAACGGCCGATACAGGCCCCTGCAACGGTTTCGCCTATGGCGAACAGGGGGCGCTGTTTCTGGAACGGCGTGGGGCGGATGGGGGGCTGCTGGATCGGTTGGGCCTTGGCCCCGCCTTCCGGGACAGCGACCTTGCTGGGCTGGATATCGGCAATGCCGCCCTGCCCCGCTGGCCAGTGCAAGACCGGGATGGGAATTTGGCAAAGGCCGGAGCGCCGGAAATCGCCGCCTTCACCGCCCGCGTCCAGGCCCGCCCGCCGGTCCCCATCATGGCGCTGGCTGATTATGACGGCGATGGCAAGGCCCTGGAATTCCTGTTCCAGACCAATGTGCTGCCCACTTCCAAACAATATTACGCCGCTGCCGGCATCGACCCGACCACGGGCCGACTGCACCTGCTGCACTCCACCGCCCGGCCCGACCGCGCCCTGGTGTTGAGCAAGGCGGCCTGGCAGGCCCTGGCCCGGGGCGGGCCGCCGGCGGAAGTCCCCTTCTGGGCCTGCGACGATCATGGCGCCGACATCCGCCAGACCTATTGGCTGGCGGCACAGAAGGGGCAGATTTCCGTGACGATACGCGACTATGATTGCGCCAGTTCAGCCTTGCAGAAGGAAGAGGCATGGTGAGGTTCCGGCAATCTCTAGCGCGGGCGCTGGTCTGTGGCATCACCCTGGTGGCGGCTTTGCCGGTGATGGCGGCGGAACGGCCGGTGGATGCGGCCAAGCTGCTCTCCAACCGGCTGTGTGGTTCGCTGTCCATCGCCGTGGACAGCATCCCCGGCAAAGGCCCCGCCTTCCTGCGCAGCTATGATGCCGCCAGCGGCAGCGGCGCGCCGGCGGAACCGGCCTTGAAGACGGCCGCCTTCACCTATGACAATGCCCTGGCCGTCATTGCGCTGACCGCCTGCGGTGAACGCGCCCAGGCCCGACGGATTGGGGAGGCGCTGCTGGCCGCCACGCTGGAGGATCGGGCCGGGCCGGTGGCGGGGCGGCTGCGCACCGCCTATCGCGCCGGGCCACAGCAGGAACGGCCCATCCCGCCCAATGGCTGGTGGCAGGAAAAGCCGGGCCGCTGGGCGGAAGACGCCTATCAGGTGGGCACCAGCACCGGCAATGTCGCCTGGGCCGGGCTGGCCCTGCTGACGCTGGCGGAATCGACGGGCGACCAGCGGTTTCAGGAGGGGGCCGCCAAGCTGGGCCGCTGGGTGCTGGACAATGCTGCTGATACGCGCGGCCAAGGAGGCTTTACCGGCGGGCTGCATGGCTATGACGTCCAGCCGGTGAAGCTGAACTGGAAATCAACCGAGCATAATACCGATCTGCTGGCCCTGTTCGGCTGGCTGCAACGCGCCGGCACCCCCGGCCCCTGGGCGGATGGCACGGTCAAGGCGCGCGGTTTTCTGGATGCCATCTGGCGGGCGGACAAGGGCTGGTTCCCCACCGGCACGCTGGAGGATGGCGCCACAGTGAATGAGGGCAATTCCGGCCTGGATGCCCAGCTCTGGCCCCTGCTGCTGGCCGATGCGCCGGCGGAATGGCAACGCGCGCTGAGCTATGCCGAACAGGCGCACGGCGTAGAAGGCGGGTTTGATTTCAACGCCGACCGCGATGGCGTGTGGGTGGAGGGCACGGCACAGGCAGCCCTTGCCTATCGCGCCACCGGTCAGGCGGAAAAGGCGGCCGCGCTGCTGGAAAGCCTGACCGGGGATATCAGCCCCGGCGGCTATCTCTGGGCCACGCGGGGGGCGAAGCTCAGCACCGGTTTTGCCATCGGGCCGGACAGCAAGGAGGCGGATTTCTTCTATTTCCGCCAGCCGCATCTGGGGGCCACCGCCTGGGCCGTGCTGGCGGCCAAGGGCTGGAACCCCTTTACCGGCAAAAAGCTGGAACCTTGAGGGAAACCGCCGCTTCTGGGACAGTGGGCAGCACAGCAATCCCGACGGAAAGAATAAACAAAATGCGCCTTGCCCGTAGCCTGCCCCTGCTGACCCTGGCCCTGGCTCTGGCGGCCCCTGCCGATGCGGCCGAAACGCGCCATCCCACGCCCAAGGAGGTGCTGGACAGCTCCCCCCTGGCGGACTGGCGCGAACCGGTGCCGGAGAACACCTTATATATAGAGCTGCCAACGGGCCGGGTGGTGGTGGAACTGGCCCCCGGCTTCGCGCCGGCACATGTGGAGAATATGCGCAAGCTGGCGCGCGAACATTGGTATGACGGCACCGCCGTGGTGCGGGTGCAGGATAATTACGTCACCCAATGGGGGATGCCGGAAGAAACCCCGCGCCCGATGAAAACGGCCAAGGACAAGCTGGCGCCGGAATTCACCGTGCCCGGCGGCGTGGCAAGCCTGCCCTTCACCCCCCTGCCCGACCCGGATGCCTTCGCCCCGGAAGTAGGGATTTCCGATATTTTCCCCGCCGCCCGTGACCGGCAGACCGGCGAAGCCTGGATGACCCATTGCTATGGCATTGTCGGTGTGGGCCGCGACATGGCGGTGGATAGCGGCAGCGGGGCAGAGCTTTACACCGTCATCGGCCACAGCCCCCGCGCCCTGGACCGGGTGATCACCGTGGTGGGAAGGGTGCTGTGGGGGATGGAACATCTGACGGCCCTGCCCCGCGGCACCGGCAATCTGGGCTTCTATGAGAAGCCGGAACAGCGCACCGCCATCAAATCCGTGACACTGGCCGCCGACGTGCCGGCGGCGGCGCGGGAGAGAATCCACGTCCTGTCTGGCCAAAGCGCCAGCTATGGCCAGTGGCTGGAGGCGCGGCGGCAACGGCAGGATGATTTCTTCATCCGACCCGCCGGCCATATCGACCTGTGCAACGCCATGCCGCCGGTGCGGCGGATACCGGGGTAACGCACGTGGCGCCCTTCAGCCTCCCTTCATCCCGGCCCGGTTTCGGCCTATGATGGGGCGAGGATGAGGGAGGCTGGCATGGCCGAGGCACGACGCTACCGCATCAACAGCCGTGATGAGTTCCTGGCCTGGGAAGCCCAGGCGGAGGATCGTTACGAATTTCTGGGCGGCATCATCCGCATGATGGCGGGTGGGCAGGTGGTGCATAACCGCATCGCCGGCAACCTGTTCCTGCTGCTGGCCCCTGCCGCCCGCCAGCACGGCTGCGAGGCGTTCCAGCAGAACCAGAAGCTGGCCCCCGATCACGCCCAGGATGTCGTCTATCCGGATGTATTTGTCACCTGTCGCCCGGTGCGCGATGAAGACCAATTCATCGGCGGCGCCGGGCTGGTGGCGGAGGTTCTGTCAAAATCCACGGCGGAGGATGATTACAGCTGGAAATGGGAACTGTACCGGGAAATGCCGGAGCTGCGGCATTATCTGGTGCTGGACACCAAGGCCGCCCGCATCACCCATTATCACCGCGCCGAAGCGGGCGGCCCCTGGCATATTGATCTGGTGACAAGCCGCCAGCCGCTGCTGCCCCTGGCCCTGCTGGATGTTCAGCTGTCCCTGGCCGATATCTATGCAGGCACCAGCCTGCTGACCGCAGAGGGAGAAGCCTGATGTCTCGCTTTGAGCCCTGGATGACACCGGAAATACAGGCGCTGGTCGATCAGCACCGCGTTGACTGGGACCAGATTGATGAGGAGGCGGTGGCCAAGGCCGCCCTGGCCCTGCTTTATCTGGGGCGGGAGGGGTTGCATCAGACCTGGAAAGGCTATGACTGGTCGGTGCTGGATAAGCTGCACGCCATGGGGCTGATCGATGATGCCCGCAACAAACGTAAAAGCCTGTACCTGACCAATGAGGGATTGGCACAGGGCAAGGCAGCGGTGGCGGCGCTGTTTCAGCGCCGCGGCTGACCCCGGCCCGTTCAGCCGCGGAAATCGCCCAGCGGTTTGGCTGGCGGCAATTGGGCCAGCAGCGGCTCCACCGCAAAGCCGGGGGCGGCGTCGCCCTGGCGGAAACGCCGGTAATCCAGCCTTTCCCAGCCGCCGCCCCCGAAATGCTGGCGGTAAAGGGCCACCCGTTCCCGATCCATCACGGCCAGCTTCACCACTTCACGCACGCCGGTAATGGGGGCCTTCCCGCTGTCATAATGGTCGCGCAGCAGGGCCAGCGCCCAGGCGCCGACCAGGAAATGGCCACCCATGGAAAGGCGCATCCGCCCGTCAGCCACGGCATCCAGCGCTTCCCGCTGCCAGTTCAGGCCGACGAAGAAAATATCGCCGCCGGGGCGCCGGCCCAGATCAATGGCGGCCTGCATGGCCCCCAGCGCCATATCATCATTGGCCGCCCAAACAGCGGTGACCTGCGGCTGGCGGCGCAGCAGGGCCAGCGTGCGCTGATAGGCCTCCTCCCGGCTCCAGTTCACCGATACCTCATCCAGCAGCTGGGCGGCGGGATCGGCGCGTAACACCTGATAAAGCCCGGTCAGCCGATCCAGCGCCGAGGAGGTGGAACGTGTGCCCCCGATGGCAATCAGTGGCACCTTGCCATCCCTGGACAGGCCGGCCCGCCTTGTTGTTTCGATCAAGGCGCGGGCCATGAAACGGCCAGCCCCGAGATTATCCGGCATCAGGGAGCCCAGCAGATAGTGAATCCCGCCGCCATTATTCAGCATGGCAACATCTTCTTCCATCAGGCCGCTGAAGGTGAGAAGGCAGGGGATGTTACGGCGCTGCGCCGCCTGGATGATGGGGACGGCCGTGCGATATTCATTGACCACCAGCAGATAATCGGGCTGCTGATCGACCAGCGCTTCGCCCAAGGCAATGATTCGGCTGCGGTCGCGTTCGCCCCATTCGATGATCAGGTCAATATCCAGATCGCGGGCCGCCGCCCGCATGATCGACGCAGACATTTGCCAAAACGGGTCGGACTGCCGGCCCGGTGCAGCCAGGGCCACCCGCAGGCGGCCCGCATGGGCCCGGGCCGGCAGACCGGAACAAATTCCGGCTGCCGCACCCGTAGCGAGAAAAAAACGGCGGGAGAGGACGGATTGCAACAATTCAACCAGCTTCGCTATTTGTCACCATAGCTTCATTGACTGATTGTAGATCGTTCCCGCCCGGTTTGAAGCCGGGTTTTCCCACCCAATCGGATAGGTAGACACATCTTTACGGATTAGTTCTTACGATCTATGGGCGGCATTTCTGCCAGGAACGCGGTTAGTACCTTGGCGGCATTGCTGGCCGCCAGCCCCAGGAAGGTGTTGATCCGATTGGTATCCGGGTCTGCCCCCGCCAGGTCGGAGACGCTGCGGAAGGCGATGAAGGGCAGATGGTTCTGTTCGGCCACCAGGGCCACGGCCGCCGTCTCCATATCCACCACCCGCGCCTGCATGGTGCGGGAAAGATAGTCCCGCCAGGCCGCATTATCCATGAACGCGGGGCCGGAGACGGCATCGCCGCCCACCACACCCTTGGGCGTGGTTTCCAGGCAGGTTCTGTTGGCGGCACAGCGATCCAGCACCACCGTCGGCACCAGCTTTTCCGCCAGTGCCAACAGGGCGGGATCAACGGCGAACCAGAATTTGCGCTCCGGTTCCGCCTTGCCTTCCCGCCTTACATAGGCGTTGGACGGCTGGAAGACGCCCATCGGCGGATAGGGCAGGCTGGCCCAGGGCACCGGCGCCAGGGAACCATCCGCCGTCTGTCGCACGATATGGGTTTCCAGATACTGGCCCCAGCGGCCGGGCACGGCCACATCGCCAATATGCAGGCCGCCATCCACCCCACCGGCGACACCGCTGAACAGCAGGGCCCGCACATCGAACCGGTCCACCAGCATCTGCGTCGTCATGGCGGCATTGACCATGCTGATGCCGGACAGCACCAGCACCACCTGTTTGCCGCCCAGCGTGCCGGTGGTGAAGTCGATGCCATTGACGCTGTAGGTCTGCTTGTCCCGGGTCGCCGCCAACAGCACCACCAGTTCCGGCGCATAGGCCGACATCACGGCAATGCGCGGTGTGGTGTCCAGCGCCGGGGCGGCAAAGCCAGTTGTCGGCAGGAAAAGGGCCGCCAGCAGAAGAACAAAAGCAAGCAGACGTCGCATCCCATACCCCATAGAAGAAAAACGGCGGGCAATCTGATGCCCGCCGCGTCTGGTTCAATCCTTACGCTTTCTGCGTCTTGATCCAGTCTTTCACCTGTTCGGCCAATATTTCCAGCGGCACGGCCCCGGTGCGCAGCACCAGATCGTGGAACTGGCGCAGGTCGAATTTCTTGCCCAGTTCCCGCTTGGCCTGTTCGCGCAGCTCCATGATGCGCAACATGCCAACATAATAGCTGGTGGCCTGACCGGGGCTGACGATATAGCGGTTCACCTCCCGCTCCACCTGATCGCGGTTCAGCGGGGTGTTGGACACGAAATAATCGATGGCCTGCTGGCGGGTCCATTTCTTGGCATGGATGCCGCTATCCACCACCAGCCGCACCGCCCGCCAGATCTGCGTCGTCAACCGCCCGAAATCGGCATAGGGATCCTGATAGAACCCCACCTCCTTGGGCAGCATCTCCGAATAGAGCCCCCAGCCTTCCACATAGGCGCCATAGAGGCTGAAGCGGCGGAAGCTGGGCACATCCCCCAGTTCCTGGGAAATGGCGATCTGCATGTGATGGCCGGGAATGCCTTCATGATAGATGATGGCATCGGACTGCCATTTGGCCATTTCCTGCATGTTGGACAGGTTGGCATAGAAGATGCCGGGCCGTTTGCCATCAGGCGAGGGCTGGTTATAGAAGGCCGGCGGGGAGGTCTTTTCCCGGTAGGGCTCCACCGCCTTCACCACCAGCGGGGCCTTGGGCTTGGTGATGAACCATTCATCCAGCCGGGCGGTGAAATCGGCCAGCACCTTCTCGCAATGGGCCAGATAGCCGGCGCGGCCGGCCTCATCATTGCTGAAATAGAATTTCGGATCGGTGCGCAGATGCTGGAAAAATTCCTGCAGGCTGCCCTTGAAGCCGACCTTTTCCATGATGCCGCGCATTTCCGCCTGCAACAGGCCGACATGCTTCAGGCCCAGCGCGTGGATCTGGTCCGGCGTCATGTCGGTGGTGGTCTGCAGCTTCACGGCCAGCCGGTAATAGGCATCGCCATCCGGCAACTTCCAGACACCATCCGCTTCGGTCGCCTGTTCCTCCAGCTTGCCGGCGGCCACGTCCAGCGCCTGATAGGCGGGCTTGACCTTTTCCACCAGGATGCGGCGGCAATCGGCCACCAGCTTGTCTTTCTCCGCCTGGGGAATGCTCAGCGCATCCACCTTGGCCTTGAAATCGATGAACAGCATATTGTCATCGCCGCTGTCATCGAAGGGCACGCCGCTGATGATCGACCGGATATCCGGCCGCATCCGGGTCAGGGAGAATTTGGGCGGGATGATGCCCTTGGCGGCACTGTCATAGCCACGATCGATGGTCTGCTGGATCAGCCGGGGAATCCCCTCCAGCCGGGCCAGGTAGGCCCGCGCATCGCCGATATCCGCCACCTGATGGGCATTCACCAGGAAGCTGGGGATGCCGGTATGCCGGCCCCAGAGATGGTTCAGCGGATAATTCCAGGCCCGCCAGCGGTGGGCCGCAATCTCCATCTCGCACTCATTCTCATAGAGCCGGTAATTCAGCCGCGCGGCCGGCGGCAGCTTGGCCGGGTCCCAGCCCTGGCGCAGCAGCTTCAACGCCTGGCGGGTACGGTCGACGGCCAGATCGGCAAAGGCGTCGCTGTCATCATCCCAGCGGTCATAATTGGTTTTGCGCCCGCGATAGGTCTGCGTTTCCGGCGACAATGACAGCGCCGCCTCATACACCTCTTCCAGGAAAGCATTCAGGGCGGCCACATCGCCCTTGTCCTTCGGCGTGGCGGCGGGCGACAGGGTCAGCGGACCGGGGCCGGCGGCCTGGGCAAGGGCGGGAAGCGCGCTGCCGAGGCCCAGCGCCACCGCGGCAACGCCGCCCAGCATGGCGCGGCGGGAGGGGGAAATGACCATGGATTGCCTTCTGTTCTTTATGGTTAACCCGTTACTTTGGCGACAAGATAGCGCAAAGCCGCGCCCCTTGGCGTGCCTCAATAACCCGCCGCGTTGCCATCCACGCGCATTTCCGTGCCGGCATGGTAAACGCCATTGGCATGGTCGCGCAGAATGGCTTCGTAGCTGCCATAATGCAGGCCGGGCTTGATCTCCACCTTATGGCCGCGCGCCTTCAGCGCCGCCACCACATCGGGTGCGATCCCCTGTTCCAGATAAAGCGTGCCGACGCCATCGCCCTTTTCCCCCGTCGGTTCGGGGGAACCTTCATGCTGCCAGCGGGCGGCGTCGCCCGCCTCCTGCACATTCATGCCGAAATCGATGATGTTCACCAGCACCTGCACATGGCCCTGCGGCTGCATCGCCCCGCCCATCACGCCATAGGAGAGGAAGGCCTTGCCATCCTTGGTCACCATGCCGGGAATGATGGTGTGGAAGGGCCGCTTGCCGGGCGCATAGACATTGGGATGCTTGGGATCGAGCGCGAACTGTTCGCCGCGATCCTGCAGCATGAAGCCCAGCCCGTCGGGCACCAGCCCTGATCCCATGCCGCGATAATTGGACTGGATCAGCGCCACCATCATCCCGTCCTTGTCGGCCGTGGTCAGGAAAATGGTGTCGTGGCTTTCCGGCATGATGCCGGTTTCAGGGGCACCCGCCTTGGCCATATCGATCAGGCCCCGGCGCTGCGCGGCATAATCCTTGGAGATCAGCTTTTCGATGGGCAGCTTCACGAAGGTCTGATCGGCATACCAGCGCGACCGGTCTGCGAAGGCCAGCTTCTTGGCCTCTACCGAGACATGGATGAAATCGGCGCTGTTATGGCCCATCGCCTTCAGGTCGTACCCTTCCAGAATGTTCATCATCTGCAAGGTGGCCAGCCCCTGGCCATTGGGCGGGATCTGCCACAGATCATGCCCACGGTAACTGGTGGTGATGGGCTGTACCCAATCGCTGTGATGGGCAGCGAAATCCTCGTAGCGCAGCGGGCCGCCGATGCGTTTCATATAGGCATCGATGGTGCGGGCGATTTGGCCCTTGTAATAGGCATCGCGCCCGCCCTTGGCCACCAGGGACAGGGAATTGGCCAGATCGGGATTGCGGAAAATCTGCCCCGCCACCGGGGGCTTGCCATTGATCAGATAGGTCTTCTTGGCGTTCTCCAATTCCTCGATCACGCTGCCCAACTGGTCGAACCGGCGGAAATTCCCGGCCCAGCCCTTGGCGATGAAAGGCGACAGCGGGAAGCCGTCGCGGGCATAGTTGATGGCGGGGGCCAGTACCTGTTCCATCGACAGCTTGCCGAACTTGCCATGCAGTTCGAACCAGCCATCCACCGCCCCCGGCACCGTGACGGACAGCGACCCGTGCGACGGGATGGGCTTGCCGGGCCCCAGCCGCTGGGTCAAGGCTTCCAGGCTCTGCCCCTTGGGCGCGCGGCCAGAGGCGTTCAGCCCATGCACCTTGTTGGTCTTGGGGTCCCAGACCAGGGCGAACAGGTCGCCGCCCATGCCGCTGCCGGTCGGTTCCATCAGGCCCAGCGTGGCATTGGCGGCAATGGCCGCATCCACGGCCGAGCCGCCCTGCATCAGGATGGCAATCGCCACCTGGGTAGCCAGCGGCTGGCTGGTGGCCGCCGCGCCATTGCGGGCGATCACCTCTGACCGGCCGGCGAAATTGGCCCCGACCAGCCGGTCACCCCGGCCTGCCTGGGGAATGCTCCCCGCTTCGGCCGCGACGGCCAGATCGCCCATGATGGTCGGCATGAATGTCGTCGCCCCCAGCAGCAACAGCGCCCGCCGGCGCGAATGGATGGATTGCATCGTCCGAAAAACCTTCCCTGTGCATGGACGGGGCTGTGCCCCTTTTGTGATTATGAAAGCAGTTGTGCAGATTTTACGGTGCCGCCTTGGGTGCTGCAACCATTGCCCTGCCCAACGCGCTGTGCCAGCCTGTCCCCTTGGCAATATGACCGATTGCAGGAGTATGTCCCGTGCGGGTGATGGTGAATGGTGCGCCGATCTGGTTCGATGTGGAAGGCGCCAAGCTGGTGCCGGATGGCGAGACGATGCGGGCGCGGCCGACCCTGATTCTGCTGCATGGCGGGCCGGGGTTCGACCATGCCTCCTTCAAGCCGGCCTTCGGGGCGTTGGCGGACGTGGCGCAGGTGATCTATATCGACCATCGCGGCCAGGGGCGCAGCGGCGGGGATGATCCCGCCACCTGGACGCTGGCGCAATGGGCCGATGATGTGAAGGGCTTCTGCGACGCGCTGGAAATTGAGAAGCCCTATGTGCTGGGCAACAGTTTCGGCGGCTTCGTCGCCCAGGCCTATATGGAACGCCATCCCGGCCATGCGGCGGGGGTCATCCTGTCTTCCACCGCCGCGCGGATGCGGCTGGACCTGATCATCAACGCCTTTGACCGCCGCGCCGGGGCAGATGTCGCCGCCGCCGCGCGGGATTTCTGGACCGACGTGCGGGCCGACAAGGTGGCCGCCTACAGCAACAGCTGCATGGGTTGTTACACGGTCAACCCCGCCCCCGGCGGCATTATCGGGCGTGCCCGCTCCATCGTCCGGCCGCAGGTGCTGGAACATTTCTCCGGCCCTGATGGGGAGATGTGGGGAATGGATTTCCGGAAAAGCCTGGGCAAGGCGCAATCCCCCGTGCTGGTGCTGGCCGGTGACGATGACCCCATCACCCCCTGGGAAGCGGCGGAAGAGCTGATCGCCCATCTGCCCAAGGCGACATCGACGCTGAAACGGTTTGCCGCCTGCGGGCATGGCACCTTCCGCGACCAGCCGGCGGGAACCTTCGACCTGCTGCGGGAGTTCATGCAAGTCTGACGGCGGCAGCGCTGCTGCGATGGCAGTGCAGTGATGCCGGTCATAGCCCTGGACCGGCATTACCCGCATTGCCGTTACCTGAACAGCGCTCAAAATCACGGAAGTGACGCCGACCATGCGCCAGCGCCCCCGCCTGCCCGCCCTCCTGTCCTGCGCCCTGCTGCTGGGCACGGCCCCTGCCCTGGCGCAAAGGGGACCGGCAGACCCGGCCGCCCCGCAGATCAACACCCCCACGGCGGGGGCGGAAACAGGCACGCTGACGCTGATCCTGGAAAACGATCTGTTCTATAATATCGACCGGCACTACACCAACGGCGTGCAGGCGGTCTGGACGACGGCGCGCGACGGGGTGCCGGACTGGACCAAGGATTGGGCCCGGCTGGTGCCCTTCTTTGCCCAGGATGGCCATTTGCGCGCCGTCTTCGCGCTGGGCCAGAACATGTACACCTCCAGCGATATCAAGATCGCCGATCCGCCCCAGACCGACCGGCCCTATGCCGGCTGGCTGCATGGCTCGGTCGGGCTGATCAATGAGAACAACAAGCGGATGGACCAGTTGCAACTGACGCTGGGCGTCATCGGCCCGGCCTCGCTGGCGGAGCCGGCGCAGAAATTCATCCATAAGCTGATCGATTCGCCCAAGCCCATGGGCTGGGACACCCAGTTACATAATGAACCGGGGCTGGTGCTGACCTATCAGCGCAGCTGGCGGCAGGATCTGTTGGGCGGTGCTGGATTCGGCATCGATATGATGCCGCATGTCGGCGGGGCGGTGGGCAATGTCTCCACCTATGCCGATGCCGGGCTGATGTTCCGCGCCGGCTGGCACCTGCCGGCCGATTTCGGCCCGGCGCGCATCCAGCCATCGCTGCCCGGCAGCGGCTTCTTTGAACCGGATGCCGCCCATCCCATCGGCTGGTATGTGTTCTTCGGCGCGTCCGGCCGGGGCGTGGCGCGCAACATCTTCCTGGATGGCAATACATTCCGCGACAGCCGCAGCGTCGACCGAAAATTCTGGGTCGGCGACCTGCAGGCCGGCATCGCCATCAATATTTATGATGTGCGCCTGACCTATACCCATGTGTTCCGCAGCCGCGAATTCACCACCCAGGATAAGGGTGACCAATATGGTGCCGTGGCGCTGACCTGGCAGTGGTAGCAAACTTCCAGAATCATCTGGCAATTTTTCGCAATAAAACTACCGAATCGGACCTAGCGATCGGTAACTTCCGGCGACATCCACCTGATCTGGTTGTATGCTGTTTAAAAAGGGTGGAACGCGAAGAAGGCGGCAACAGGCATGGCAGTACCGATCAAGATGGCGGATATCGCCCGGCTGGCGGGGGTATCGGTGTCCACCGTTTCCCGCGCGCTGGCGGGCAGTTCCCTGGTCCCCGCCGCAAAGCGGGAAGAGATATTGGCCATCGCCCAGGCCCAGGGTTACGTCATCAATGAACAGGCCCGCAACCTGCGCCTGAAGAAAACCCGCACCATCGGCGTCGTCATCCCGCTGGGGCATGAGGTGGGGCAGCTGATCTCCGACCCGTTCTTCATTGAACTGTTCGGCCGGCTGGCTGATGAAATCACCGCGCGCGATTATAATGTGCTGCTGAGCAAGGTGGCCAAGCCGGAGCCGGGCTGGCTGGACCGGCTGATCCAGTCGCAGCGCACCGACGGGCTGATCGTCATCGGGCAGAGCGACCAGCATGAGGCACTGAACAACACCGCCCGCACCCATCTGCCCCTGGTGGTCTGGGGGGCGCATATGCCCAACCAGCTTTATTGTTCGGTCGGGTCGGACAATATCGGCGGCGCCTATACAGCGGTCAGCCATCTGATTCGCCAGGGGCGCCGCCGCATCGCCTTTCTGGGCATGGCCGATGTGCCAGAGGTGAGCCTGCGCCGCGAAGGCTATCTGCGCGCCCTGGCCGAAGCCGGGATCGCCGCCGATCCCGCCTTGATGGAACCGGCGCATTTCACCCTGGATACGGCCTATGACAGTATGCGCCATCTGATTGACAGCGGTATCGGCTTTGATGCCGTGTTCGCCGTGTCGGACGTGATCGCCATTGCCGCCATGAAGGCGCTGGCCGCCGCCGGCCGCCGGGTGCCGGACGATGTGGCCGTCATCGGCTTTGACGATATCACCGTCGCCGCCTATAGCAGCCCGCCACTGACCAGCGTGCGCCAGGATCTGGCGCGCGGGGCCCGGGTGATGGTGGACCTGCTGTTCCGCCGGATGGAGGGGGAGGACACACCTTCCGCCACCATGCCGGCCGAACTGGTGCTGCGCCGGTCCTGCGGGGCGGCGTGATGCCGCCCGGCCTCAAAGTTCGTCCAAGAACTTTTATTTCTTTTCCAATCTCTTAACCGTCATTCCCGCGAAGGCGGGAATCCATACGACAGCTCGGATTTTGGATTCCCGCCTTCGCGGGAATGACGGTGGAGAACGGGCAAGGTTTCGAAAGTCTGGATAACTTTCCGGACAGACTCTCAGGACTGGCCGTTGCCCCCTTTGAAGGCATTCAACACAGTCAGCAGGCTGGTCAGGTTATCGGCAACCCCGGTCTGCGCCACCCTTTCGGTCGCCGCAGCGGCTGCTGCCTTATCAATGCTGTAAATCTCCGTGACGCCCATGGTGTCCATCGGGATCTGCATGTTCTGCTGCGCGCTGGCGGCATTTTCAAACTGGATGCCGGTGGAATGGGCCTCGACCTGAGAGAGGCTGCCCAACGCCACGGCGGGGGCGTCCCCCACCACCTTCACATTGCTCTGCGTCACGGCATCGGTGATCTGCGCATTAACCGGCTGACCGGACATGGTTACCCTCTTTGGCTGTGTGGCATCTGCCATTCACCATCTTAGCGGGATTTCAGCCGTATGTCTGCCTATCCTTTCACCAGGGTCAGATAGGGCCGGTGCCCATCATGGCTGGCGGGCGGATGGGCACCCAAAGCGGCAATCTGCCGCCCGATGGCCTGGGTGAATTCCCCCAGACCGGGCCAGCTGGTGATGCGGCCCATCAGCTTGGCCCCCCGAAAGACGAAGAAGACCGGGATGCCGTGCAGGGCGAACCGGTGCGCCATGTCTAGGTCGTCATAGACATTATCCTGCAGCCAGCGCACCTCCGGCCAGGTAAAGCGCTGCGGCGCCGACAGCATCGCCTGCTTGGCAATATCGCAATTGGGGCAATCGCGGCCCCAGAGGAACAGAATGGTCAGCGGCGGGGCATCGGCCTCCGCCAGCGCCGCATCCAGTTCAGCCGCCGTCACGCGGCGCATGGGAAATTGGTCAAAAAACAGCGGTACGGCGGACATGGGCGTGTCTCCCCATTTGGGACAGGGTGTTACCAGGGTCGCCAACGCCGCGGCAGGGCCGCCTATTGCAGTTCGGCCAGTCGCTCCGCCTCTTCCTGGGCGATCAGCGCATCGACCACCTCGTCGATCTCGCCAGCCATGAACCGGTCAATCTTGCCATAAAGCGTTAAATTAATTCTATGGTCGGTGATGCGTCCCTGGGGAAAATTATACGTCCGGATACGTTCGGACCGGTCGCCGCTGCCGACCTGGCTTTTGCGGTCGGCGGCACGTGCGCTGGCCAGCCGCTGGCGCTCCGCCTCATAAAGCCGGGCGCGCAGCACCTTCAGGGCCTTGGCCTTGTTCTTGTGCTGGCTTTTCTCATCCTGCTGGCTGACCACGATGCCGCTGGGCAGGTGGGTGATGCGCACCGCACTGTCGGTGGTGTTGACCGACTGGCCGCCGGGGCCGGAGGAGCGGAACACATCAATGCGCAGGTCGCGTTCATCGATCTGCACATCCACCTCCTCCGCTTCCGGCAGCACGGCCACGGTGGCGGCGGAGGTGTGGATACGACCCTGGGTTTCAGTGGCCGGCACGCGCTGCACCCGATGCACGCCGCTTTCGAATTTCAACTGCCGGAAGACGCTGCGCCCGGTGATGGTGGCGCTGGCCTCCTTATAGCCGCCGATACCGGTCTCGCTGATCTCCATCACCTCGAACCGCCAGCCGCGCAGGCCGGCATAGCGCTTATACATCTCGAACAGCTCAGCGGCGAACAGGGCCGCCTCATCCCCGCCGGTGCCGGCCCGCACTTCCAGGATGGCGTTCTTCTCGTCCGCCTCATCCTTGGGCAGCAGGGCCAGCATCACCTGGCGTTCCAGTTCCGGCAGACGGCGTTCAGCGTCGGCCAGTTCTTCCTGCGCCAGGGCCCGCATCTCCGCATCCTCACCTTCCGCCATGGCGGCAAGGTCGGTCAGGTCGGCACGGGCGCGGCGCATCTCGGCAATGGCGGCGGCCACCGGTTCCAGCTCGGCATATTCCTGGCTGGCCTTGACGAAGGCATCGCCCACCAGGGCACCCGTGGCCAGCCCGTCGCGCAATTCATCAAAGCGCATCATCACGCGGGCCAGCGGCTCACCAAATCTCTGTTCAAAATCGGACAAGGAACGGCCCCCGGACACGGCAACAGCAAATGACAAAGCGGTGACTGGATATAGGCGATCCGGCGGCCCCGGTCACGCCCCTTGGCATGGCATGTGGCTTGGCCCTGTCTTCCAGCACGAAAAAACCCCCGTCCTGGGCGGGACGGGGGTGAAGGGATCCACGCGGCACACCGGCCGCATGGCCGATGGAGACCGGGGGCGCCTTACTTGGCGGCGATGGTGACGGTGATGGTGTCGGAATAGTCGCCGGCAATGTACTGGTCAGAGGCCGGGACGGTAACCTTCAGGTCGGACTTCTTGTTGAACTGGGCGTTGGCGCGGTCGACCACCATCTGGGAGGTCAGGCCACCGCCCTGGTTGTCGTAATTGACCTGATAGGTGATCTCGTTATTGCCGGACTTCAGCTTGCCGGCATTGGTGGAGGCCAGCGTGATCTTGTAGCCATTGCCGGAATTGCAGGTCTCGGTGACATTGCCGACCGTCTTCTGGTTCTCACCATTCTTCAGGGAGAGCGACTGCGACAGGTCGGTAACGGCGATGGTGCAGGACAGGGCGACATTGCCGCGCAGCTGGATGGTGCCGTTGGCATTCTGCGCCAGGGCCGGGGCGGCGAAGGCAGCGGCGGTGGCAACGGTCAGGACAGCGGCGCGGGCGAAAGTCTTCAGCATGGTCAGCTCCATCGGTTCAGTGTGTCTGAGGCGTTATCGCCTTCATGCCGAGGAAGGATTGCACCTGCGATGCCAAGAGGGTGGCACACCATAAACGATTGAAATTATGCATGTCTCCAGATAGAAACGCTAAAGGGAAAGTATTGCAATATGCAAATTGTTGAATTTTGCAATTGCATGAATATAAACTTTGCTAAATGCAACGGGTCATACTCTGTTGTCACTGCGCGTGGCACAGGGGTATAACCTAACCTTTCAGTTAGGTATTGGCGTTCAAGAGGCTTTTTGGGACAGGTGGGGCGGGTTTCAGCCGCCAATGCCGGCCAGGAACAGATGCGGCTGATCCTGCACCCGGTCGGCGGGCAGCCAGACGGTGACGGTGGTGCCCTGGCCCAGGCGGCTTTTCACCAGACAGCCGCCGCCATGCAGCCGGGCCAGCGCCTGTACCAGCGGCAGACCCAGCCCGACACCGCCAGCCTGGCGTGACAGGCTGCCTTCCACCTGGCGGAAGGGTTCCAGGGCCTTGGCGATATCTTCTTCCCGCATCCCGATGCCGGTATCGCGTACCACCAGTTCCAGCCGCCCGCCTTCCCCCAGCCGGGCGCCACAGGTGACGGTGCCGCCGGCCTTGGTGAATTTCACCGCATTGGTCAGCAGGTTGGAGAGGATTTGTTTCAACGCCACCTCATCGGCGCGCACGGGCGGCAGGCTTTCGGTCATGTCGGTTTCCAGGGCCACCCCGCCCTTTTCCGCCCGTTCGCGCACCAGCCGCAGGCTGGCCCGGACGATGCGGGGCACATCCACCACCCGTTCCTGCAATTCTTTCTTGCCGGCCTCGATCTTCGACAGGTCCAGAATGTCGTTGATCAGTTCCAGCAGCATCAGGCCGCTATCATGAATATCCTGGGCATATTCAACATAATTGGCATTGCCCATCGGCCCCAGCGCCTGGGTGCCGATAATCTCGGAAAAGCCGATGACGGCATTCAGCGGCGTGCGCAGCTCATGGCTCATATTGGCCAGGAATTCGGATTTGGCGCGGTTGGCCATTTCCGCCGCCGCCAACGCCTGTTCCAGGGCCAGACGGTCCAGCCGGCGTTCGGTGATGTCGCGCGCCGCGCCCTGAAAGGCGATGGGGGTGCCGGCAGCATCGCGGATGATGCGGGCCGTCAGGGCCACCCAGATGGGGGTACCATCCCGCCGCCTGACCTCCAGCTCCATACTGCCGGTGAAGCCCTGCTTCAAGACGGTGCGCGTGATCTCCGCCCGGTTTTCCTGATCGACATACAGGTCGGCGGAAGCATTGGCGATGCGGCTTTTCAGTTCCGCCTCGCTCTCATAGCCCAACAGGCTGACCAGGGCCGGGTTGGCGGACAGGAAGCGGCCTTCGGTGTCGGTGATGAACAGCCCTTCCAGGGCGCTTTCATACATGTCCCGATATTTGCGCTCCGCCGCGGCCAGTTCGGCCTTTTCGGCCTCCAGCTGGGCGATGCGGGCGGCCAGTGGTTCCAGCGCCGCTTGTGTCCGCGCCTGGGCGCGGGTGGCCAGTTCCAGCCTCAACCCATGGGCCAGCACCGCCACCAGCACGCCCAATGCCAGACAAAAGAAAATATCGGCCAGCGGATGCCAGCGCAGCAGGTCCGGCAATTCATGGCCGCCTGACGGGACTAGCGGCACGGGGATCAGCCCCTGCACTGCCACCCCATGGGCCGCCACCAGGATCAACAGGGCCAAAGACAGCGCCAGCCCCACGGCCAGCCCGACAGGGTGTCCGATCAGGCCAAACAGCCGCGACACGGGCCGGGACCCGTTCCCGCGATCGGTCCTACGCTTGTCCTGCAACGGAAAGTTCCTGGGACGGGGGGTGGGAAGGCGGGGTATCTGGAATTATAAGTAGCACTCAATCGGGCTTCGGTTAATGCCCATGCGTATCCACAAAGTAGAAAAACCATCGCCCCCGTTTGCCACAGTGGAAAGTCAGTATGCAGCAGCTGGCGGTCACACACGGGCGACCTATTATCAGAATATGCGCGGGGCTTGCCCCTATCATATGGCTCCCCTTAAAGGACATGCACCATGCCGCACGCAATCGCCATCATCGGGGCCGGTTTGGCCGGTCTGGCCGCCGCACGGCGGCTGGCGGCGGTGGGGCACGCGGTGTCGCTGTTTGACAAGGGGCGCGGGCCCGGCGGGCGGCTTTCCACCCGCCGGGCCGGCGATTGGCGGTTCGATCATGGCGGGCAGTTCGTCACCGCCCGCGATCCGGCCTTTCAGGCCGTGATGGCCGGGCTGCTGCGCGCCGGCCATGCCGCCCGCTGGGAGGGGCGCATCGTGCGGCTGGAAAGCGATGGCGGCATCAGCCCGCATCCGGTGGAACGGTTTGTCGGCACGCCCGGCATGAACGGGCTGATCCATGGCTTGGCCGCCGACCTGCCGGCCGCCTGTGCCCCACGCTGGGGCACGCGGGTGGCCGCCATCAGCGGCGGGCCGGGTGACTGGCACCTGCTGGGGGAGGATGGCGGCGATCTGGGCCATTTCGGCCGGCTGGTGCTGGCCATCCCGGCCCCGCAGGTGGTGGACCTGCTGCGTGCCCCCGCCCCGGCCCTGGCCGAACAGGCGGGAACGGCCATCCTGGCCCCCTGCTGGGCGCTGATGCTGGGCTTTGCCGGGCCGGTGCCGGATATTGGCTGGGATGCCGCCTTCATCGCCGCCGCCGGCGGGGAGAATCGGCCGCTGTCCTGGATCGCCCATGATGGCGCCAAGCCAGGGCGCGGCGGGGCTGCCAGTTGGGTGGCCCATGCCAGCCCCGACTGGTCACAGCGCCATCTGGAAGAAACCGCCGAGCAGGTGACAGGGCCGCTGCGGGCCGCCTTTGCAGCCGCCACCGGTATTGACGCCGCACCGGCCTTCATCGCCGCCCATCGCTGGCGGTATGCCCTGCCCAGCCGGCCGCTGCGCGATGGCTTCCTGTTCGATGAAACACTGGGCATCGGGGTGGCAGGGGATTGGTGCCTGGATGCCAGGGCAGAGGCCGCCTTCCTCAGCGGCCATCACCTGGCCGGGGCGATGGGTGCGGCATGAACATCCCCGACCCGGATGATTATGTGCCCAGCCCCTGCCAGCGCCGCTGCGCCCTGGACCGCCAGGGCCGTTTCTGCACCGGCTGCCGCCGCACGGTGGCAGAGATCACCGGCTGGGGCAGCATGACCCCGGATGAACGCCGCGCCGTCTGGGCGGCGCTGGAAACACGAAAGTAGAAAACACCTCCCGGCGGGGTAAACCCCCGCCGGGAGGGGATGAACACTCAGCCCAGCGTCTTGTCGATCAGGGCGACCGTTTCAGTCACGCCATAGAGCGCGATGAAGCTGCCCATGCGCGGACCAGTGGTCTGGCCCAGCAGCACCTCATACAGGGCCTGGAACCAGGTGCGCAGCTCGGTGAAGCCGTGCTTCTTGCCGACCTCGAACACCTGATTTTGCAACTGGTCGGCCGGCGTGTCGGCAGCAAGCCCGGCCAGCACACTGCGCAACTCGGCAATGGCAGCGCGTTCCTGTTCCGTCGGGGCGCGGTACTGTTTCGTCGGCTTGACGAAATCCTGGTAATAGGTGACGGCATAGCCCACCAGCTTATCCAGGAACGGTGCCGTCTCCGGGCTGGCACCCGGCGCATAGCGACGGATGAAGCCCCACATCACATCGGCACTTTCGGCATTGGCCGCACCGGCCAGATTCAGCAGCAGGCCAAAGGTCAGGCCCGCCGTGCCCTTCACCGCGTTCGGCACCATGCCGTTATGGATATGGTGGACAGGGCTTTCCAGCTTCTGCGCCGGTTCGGCCGCGTCGAACTTCTCCACAAAGGTCAGGTAATCATCCACGGCGCGCGGGATGACATCGAAATAGAGCTTCTTGGCCGCGCGCGGCTTGTTGAACATGTAAAGCGCCAGGCTCTCCGGCGGGGCATAGCGCAGCCATTCCTCCATCGTCAGGCCATTGCCCTTCGACTTGGAAATCTTCTGGCCCTTCTCATCCAGGAACAGCTCGTAATTGAAGCCTTCCGGCGGGGTGCCGCCCAGGATCTTCACGATCTTGCCGGCCAGTTCGACGGACGGGATCAGATCCTTGCCGGCCATTTCATAATCAACGCCCAGCGCGAACCAGCGCATGGCCCAGTCCGGCTTCCATTGCAGCTTCACATGGCCGCCGGTAACCGGCACCTCAACCTTTTTGCCGTCTTCATCCTCAAACACGATGGTGCCGGCATCCACATTGCGTTCCAGCAGCGGCACCTGCAAAACGCGGCCCGAGGAGGGGCTGACGGGCAGGAAGGGGCTGTAGGTGGCCTGACGTTCAGCACCCAAGGTGGGCAGCATCACCGCCATCACCTCGTCATAGTGGCGCAGCACGGCCAGCAGGGCATGGTCGAAGCGGCCGGACGTATACCAGTCGGTGGCCGACTGGAATTCATATTCAAAGCCAAACCGATCCAGGAAGTCCCGCAGCATGGCGTTGTTATGATGGCCGAAGCTTTCATGCGTGCCGAACGGGTCCGGCACCTTGGTCAGCGGCTTGCCCAGATGCTGGGCCACCATATCGCGGTTGGGGATATTGTCCGGCACCTTGCGCAGGCCGTCCATATCATCGGAAAAGGCGAACAGGCGGGTGGGCACGCCAGGGGCCATGCGTTCAAACGCGCGGCGCACCATGGTGGTGCGCGCCACCTCGCCAAAGGTGCCGATATGCGGCAGGCCCGACGGGCCGTAACCGGTCTCGAACAGGACATAGCCTTTGGACGGGGCTTTGCCGCCAAGGCGCGCGACCAGTTTGCGCGCCTCCTCAAACGGCCAAGCCTTCGCCGCCAATGCCAGTTCCTGATCGCTCATCGTCATCACCAATGACCAAGGGGTTGTACATAACGCCCGCACCCTAGGTCGGCTGCGCCCGACGGTCAATCACCGCCCGAGCCGGGGCGGGCATACCCGGACAAGGGGTACAGCATGACCAATGATTATCTGGGGTAGCAAAAATATTGCAATCATTCCCGTCTTATAAAAGAATGGAAAGCAGATTGAAGGGGAGGGACCACAATGTCCGGGGTTATTCTTCGCGCATCAGAACAGGAACGTGATTTCCCCGTGGCGGAGCTGTCGCCGCCGGTACGGCCACAGCCCAACCTGCCCGACGATCCCTATGAGCTGGGGTTGACCAGTGCCGGGGCGATCTCTGCCGGGGCCTATATTGCCGGGGTGATGGATTTCCTGGTGCAGGCGCTGGATGCCTGGCAGGCGGCGATGGACGATCCCGCCATGCGCGATCTTATCCCCGACCATAAGGTGCTGGTGCGGGTGCTGACGGGGGCATCGGCCGGTGCCATCAACGCCGCCCTGCTGGCCGTGCTGCGCGACCGTGATTTCAAGCATTTCGCCAGCGACCCCAATCCCGGCGGCGGGGAACAGCCCACCGGCAACCCGATCTTTGATACCTGGGTCAACCGCATCGGCATCGCCAATCTGCTGGCGGACACGGATATCGCCAAGGGACAAGCGCCGCAGTCGCTGCTGGATGGCAGCGTCTTGCCCATCATCGCCCAGCGTGCCCTGGCCGATGCCAGCACCCTGCCCCCCATCAAGCGGCGCTGGCTGGCCGACCCGCTGCGGGTGATCCTGACCCAGACCAACAGCCGCGGCGTGCCCTATTTCGTGCCCTTTGCCAACAGTACCGCCGGCCAGGGCATGATGCAGCATGGCGATCAGGCGCGCTTTGCCGTGGCGGTGCCGGGCAGCCCGCAGCAACAGCCGGCCTTCCCCGATGAACAGCCCCTGTCCGGCCCGCCCAGCCCCGGGGGCGACTGGACCCGGCTGACCGATGCGGCCATTGCCAGCGGCGCCTTCCCCATCGGCCTGCCGCCGCGCCAGATGCAGGCCAAGCCGGAAGATTACACCTATCGCGTCTATTTCCCCGACGGCGATGATCTGGTGGTGGTGCCGCCGCAGGGCAATGACTGGCCGGGCCGGACAGACCCCGCCTATACCCAGCCCCGCCCCTATGCCGGCATTGATGGCGGGGTGATCGATAATGACCCGTTCGGTGTGGCACATGATATCCTGGCCGGCGGCTGCGGGCAGAACCCGCGGGAGGGGAACGAGGCGACGCGCAGCGTGCTGATGGTGAACCCCTTCCCGGAAGTGCCGAATTACGGCCCGGCAGAGGCGTCAGCCCTGACCGTCACCCGTGCCCTGGTCAATCTTCTGTCGGTGATGAAGGAACAGGCCCGCTTCAACGCCAAGGATCTGATCCTGGCCAATGTGGAAAATGTCTTCAGCCGCTTCATCGTGGTGCCCAAGGCGGGCAAGCCGGTGAAGGGAAAATACAGTCTGGCCTGCGGTTTTCTGGGCGGGTTCGGCGGCTTTATTTCCCGCCGGCAGCGGGTGCATGATTTTATGCTGGGCCGCCGCAACGCGCAAAAGCTGCTGCTGGATCATATGGTCCTGCCGGAAGACAATCCGCTGTTCAAGAACTGGAAAGACAAGCCCTTTGCCGCCGCCTATTACGCGCTGGATTATGATGGCAAGGTCGCCTTGAACGAACATGGCAAGCGCTTCCTGCCCATCATCCCGCTGCTGCGCGATGGCGGCGGGGTGAGCATCGATCCCCGCTACAAGATACCCGAACAGAAGGAAGAGCCTTGGCCGGTCGGCGCCGTCGACCCCGCCGCCGTGGCCAAACAGGTGGAACGGCGCGCCCGCGCCCTGGGTACGGCGCTGACGGCCGGCTTCGGCTGGCTGACCCGCACCCTGGTGCGCCTGGGCCTGTCGCTGTTCGGCTATGGCGCGTTGCGCCGCGAGGCGGAGGAATATCTGACGGCGCAGAAAAAGGAATGGGATCTGTGATGCCGTAGAGCCGGGGGCCGGGCAGCCGGCCCCCAGCCCTCACACCCGCCCGGCCGCCGCTGTCAGCTGGCGCAGATATGTCAGGTGCCCGTCGGTCAGCAATTCCGCCTGCAACCGCCAGCCCCAATTGCCATCGGGCAGGCCCGGTATATTCATCCGCGCCTCTGTGCCCAGGCCCAGCACATCCTGCAAGGGCGTGATGGTCAGGCGGGAATTCACGCCCAGGGCAAAGCGGATGAAATCCCATTGCGGGGCCCAGGCGTCGCTGCCCAGATAATGCAGGATGGTGCGGCCGCGATCACTGTCGCGCCCGCCCAAACTGTTGAACCAGCCCATGATCGTGTCATTGTCATGCGTGCCGGTATAGAAGACGCTGTTGGCGCTGTAACGGTTGGGATCGTACTGGCCGGGATCGAAATGATCGCCCCATTCAAAGGGCAGCACCCGCATTCCGGGGAAGCCGAAATGGTCGCGCAGCCGCTCTACCTCGGCGGTGATGATGCCCAGATCTTCGGCGATGATCGGCAGTTCGCCGAACCGGTCGCGCAGGGACTGGAACAGCTCATAACCCGGTGCCGGCACCCAACGGCCATTAATGGCGGTTTCCTCTGATGCCGGGATTTCCCAATAGCTTTCGAAGCCCCGGAAATGGTCGATTCGCACCATGTCCACCGTTTCCAGCGTCTTCAGGATGCGGCGGTGCCACCAGGCGAAACCCTCTGCCCGGTGCGCGTCCCAGCGGTAGAGCGGGTTGCCCCAGCGCTGGCCGGTGGCGCTGAAATAATCGGGCGGTACACCGGCCACCAGGGTGGGGCTGCCATCCTCTGCCATCTCGAACAGATGCCGGTTGGCCCAGACATCGGCACTGTCGCCGGCCACGAAAATCGGCAGATCGCCCATGATGCGGATGGATCGGCGGTTGGCCTCCGCCTTCAGCCGCTGCCATTGGCGGAAGAACAGGAACTGGATCACTTTCACCTTGGCCAGCTCATGGCCCAGCGCTTCCCGCGCCGCGTCCAGTTCCACCGGATCGCGCGTGGCCAGCAGCGGTTCCCAGCCCATCCAGGCGGAGCCGCCATGGCGTTGCTTCAACACGGTGTAAAGCGCGAAATCATCCAGCCATTCAGCCTCGTTGCGGGCCAGGAACAGCTCAAAATCGCCCCATTCCGCATCTTCCGGCGGACGTTTCAGAAAGGCATCGGCCACCTGATCCAGGGCTGCCAGCTTGGCACCGGCCACCCGGTCATAATCCACGCGCGGGGCCTCATTCCCTGGCAGCCCGTCCAGCAGGCTGGCAGGGGCAAAACCATCGGTCACCAGATCGTCGAAACTGATCAGCAGCGGGTTGCCGGCAAAGCTGGACAGGGCGGAATAAGGGCTGTTGCCCATGCTGGTGGGGGCCAGCGGCAGGATCTGCCAGACCGTCTGCCCCGCCATTTCCAGCTGTTCCAGAAAGCGCCGGGCCGCCGGCCCCAGATCGCCAATGCCATGCCCGCCGGGCAGGGAGGTCGGATGCATCAGGATGCCACTGGCGCGCTGGTCGATCATCTGCGGGCAAGCTTTCCGGGACAGGGGGAAGGGAGGCGGATGAATGAACGCTGCCGGCGCGCGATCCGCCCCGGCACCCCATGATTTCGTATCGCATGGTGCAATGCAACGGTTGCACGCATCGGTTTCCTGTTACAGTCTTCTTTACAGCCGGAATAATGGTACCGGAACGGGTTTGAGGGGATGGGGAATGGTGGATGGACCCTTGCCGCGTGGGGTGGGCAAAGCCGGGGTTGAAGCGTCTAAGCAGGCGCTGGACCGGCTGTTCGACCATGTGAACCGGGTGATCTTGTCCCGCCAGCACCCGGTGACCGGCCTGCTGCCGGCCAGCACCGCCATTACCGTGCATGGCAATTACACCCATGCCTGGGTGCGCGATAATGTCTATTCCATCATCGGGCCCTGGGCCTTGGCGCTGGCCCTGCGCCGCCGGGGCGACAGTGCCGCCCGCGCCCGCCTGCTGGAACAGAGCGTCATCAAGACCATGCGCGGCCTGTTGCAGGCCATGATGAAACAGGCCGCCAAGGTGGAGCGGTTCAAACATACCCAGGCGCCGCTGGACAGTCTGCACGCGATATATTCCGCCGCCACCGGGGAAGCGGTGGCGGCCGATGATGGCTGGGGGCACCTGCAGATTGATGCCACCTCCCTGTTCCTGCTGATGCTGGCGCAGATGACGCGCTGTGGCATGAACCTGATCTACACGATGGACGAGGTGGCCTTTGTCCAGAACCTTGTGCATTATATCGGCCCGGCCTATCGCATCGCCGATTTCGGCATCTGGGAGCGGGGGCGCAAGATCAATGACGGCGCGGTGGAGCTGAATGCCAGCTCCATCGGCATGGCCAAGGCCGCCCTGGAGGCCATTCAGGGCCTGGACCTGTTCGGGGAGGATGGCGGCCGCGTGGCGGTGATCCATGCCGTGCCGGATGAGATCGCCCGCGCGCGCGCCACGCTGGAAGCCCTGCTGCCCCGCGAAAGCGGATCGAAAGAGGTGGATGCCGCCCTGCTGGGCGTCATTGGCTGGCCCGCCTTCGCCGTGGATGTGCCGGAGATTGTGGAGCGTACACGCGCCGAAATCCTGGGCAAGCTGGCCGGCCCCTATGGCTGCAAGCGATTCCTGCGCGACGGGCACCAGACCGTGCTGGAAGACCATGCCCGCCTGCATTACGAGGCGGGCGAACTGGAGCGGTTTCGCGGCATTGAAAGCGAATGGCCGCTGTTCTTCACCTATCTTTATGTCACCGCCCTGCTGACGGGCGATGCCCGCAGCGCCGCCGATTACCGGGACAAGCTGGAAAAGCTGCTGGTGCAGCGCGACGCTGACGCCCTGCTACCGGAACTGTTCATCGTACCGGAAGCAGCGGTGGAGGCTGAACGTGCCCATCCCGGCAGCCAGGCGCGCATCCCCAATGATAATGTGCCCCTGCTCTGGGCGCAGAGCCTGTTCATCATGGGGCTGCTGCTGGATGAGGGGTTCCTGTCCGCCAGCGATATCGACCCGCTGAACCGCCGCGCCAAGCTGAAGCCCAAACCACCGGTGCCGCTGCGTCTGGTGGTGCTGGCCGAGGATGCGGAGGTGCGGGGCAAGCTGCGTGACCATGGGCTGTGGTGCCAGACGCTGGATCAGGCCGGCCAGTCCATCCATATCTGCCATGCCGATGTGCTGGTGGGCGCGCTGGCGGAGCTGGGGAGCTGCCCGCCGCTGGGCCTGTCGGGCCGGCCGCCGCGCCGGCTGGGCACGCTGATCACCGGCTGCGGCTATCGCTTTGCCGGGCAGCCCACCGTCATCATCCCCACCTTTGTCGATGAGCAGGATGGGTTCTATTTCACCTTCGATAACCGCTTCCTGGTGGAACGGCTGCTGTCGGAGGTGGCCTATATCAACCGCACCTGGACCTTCACCAAGCCGCCGCTGATGGTGTTCCCCGTCACCCGCGCCATGGCGACTGGGGGGGCGTTTGAGGAGCTGGCGCGCACCCTGACCGACCTGTGCAACGGCAATGTGCCGGATACGTTTGTGCGCGGCGGCGATCTGGCGGACAGCTATGCCGCTGCCCGCATCGTCTCGCTACAGGATACCGCCCCCTCCTGCCCGGTCACCGCGCGGCCGGTGCGGCCGGCGCCGGTGGGGGATGTGTTTGATCTGGCGGCCCCGGCGCTGACGGCGGAGGAAAAGACCCGGCTGGAGGAGGCGGATACGCCCTGGCTGGCCCATAACCTGCCGGAGGAACGGCATGTCGGCCGGCACTTGGCGATGCTCAGCCTGCTCTGGCACCGTCAGGGGCGGGATTTCCAGCCGCATCCGGGTGGGCCCAGCCTGCTGGTCATGGCCGAACGGCTCTACCGGGCGGCCGGCGGGGCCGACCGCTGGGATATCGTGCGCCCGCTGGCCTTCCTGCTGGGCCGCCATGATGAGCGGTTGCAGGATGCGGTGAAGGAAATCGTTGTCCGGCAGAAACATGTGATGTTCGGGGCCTGGCACGATCACGGTTCCCTGGTTGACCGGCCGGTGGACAATGCCACCATTGCCAACCGGCTGGCGGCCCTGGGCGGCGATGGTGCCACCATCATGCTGCGGGAAGAAATGCTGCTGTTCAGCGGCATGTTGATCAAGGCCAGCCCGGAACTGTTCCGCTACACGCTGTCGGCCCGCCCGGCGGAGCTTTTGGGGTTGCTCTGCCGGTCCCTGGCCCGCCAGCGCGGCCTGTCGGACGCCCAGGCTTTGGAGCTGCTGAAGGCGGAGGGGCCGCACGCCATGCTGACGCGGCTGCGCCGGCTGATTTCCCGCTGCCCTGGCATGACGGGGGATTTCTGCCTGCCGGTGCTGGCGCGCAATTGCGCGGTGGAACGGCCGGAATTCGCCCTGGAAAGCGACCATTGGGCCGCCCATGCCCTGGCCGGGGGCGATTGGTGGGGCTGGCGCGATGTCACCGGCACGCTGTTGCCGGTGCCCGATGAATTCTTCATGCGCGTCTGGGCCGTGCTGCGCCATTGCGAGGAACTGGCCATCGCCGACGCCTCCCAGCCCGACCACCGGTTGAGCAGCGCCACCCTGCGCGCCGACAGCACCCCGGCGGAACGCGATTTCGCGCGGGAGGTGGAATGGCGGCTAGACCGTATCCTGAACCCCGAATACCGGCAATTGACGGTGGAGGCGCTGTGGGCCATGTCGGAAGTGCTGGCCGTGCATCAGGCGGTGCGCTGGCCCGGCCTGCTGTCAACCGACAAGGTAATCGCCGAGGCGGTGGCCCGCCATTGGCGCCTGCTGCACCCGCGCCATGACGATCCCCTGGGCGCCCTGGCCTGGAAGTCCTTCTACAACCTTTCCCCCGTGCTGGCCGCCGAACATCTAGCCATGGCCGCCTTGACGCTTGCCGGCGTGGTGGCGCCGGTGGCCAGTGCGGCGTGAAAGCGGGGCTATGACCTACCCCTCCAGCCCCTCCCCCGCCGCCTTGCGCACGGCGGCGGTCAGGGCCCGCAGGGGGGCGGCCTGCAGGCGGGTGACGGTCCAGTAAAGCTGCACATGCACCGGTCGGCGCGGCGGCAGTTCCACCAGCCGCCCAGCGGCGAGATGCGGGGCGGCCAGCATCAGTGGGTGCATCCCCCAGGCCAGCCCCGCCAGGGTGAAATCCAGAAAGCCTTGGGTGGAGGGCACCCAGTGCGGCGGGGCGGAAAGCTCCATGCCATAGGCATCGCGGGCCCAGCGCGCCTGCAAATGGTCCCGCCGGTCGAACCGCATATTAGGGGCCTGGGCCAAACTGGCGGCATCCACGCCCTGGGCGAAATAGCGCGCCATGAAGGCGGGGCTGGCACAGGCGATATAGCGCAGACGGCCCAGCGGCAGGGTCTTGCAGCCCTGCACCGGTTCCGGGTCGGCGGTAACGGCGGCCAGCACGTCGCCGGCGCGCAGCCGTTCGGCCGTATGCGCTTCATCATCCAGGGTCAGGTCCAGCAGGGCGGCATTGTGGCAGGCGAACAGGCCGGCGGCAGCGGGGAACCATGTCGCCAGACTGTCGGCATTCACCGCCAGCCGCAGCGTGGGCGGGGCGGCCGCCCCCTGCACCTCCGGTTTCAGCAAGGGGGCCAGATCGGCTTCCAGAAGGCGCACCTTGTCCATATGGGCAACCAGGGCGCGGCCCAGATCGGTGGGAATGCAGGGCTGGCCGCGCACCACCAGGATGGTGCCCAGCCGTTCCTCCAGCCCGCGCACGCGCTGGGACACGGCGGACGGGGTGATGCCCAACGCCGCCGCCGCGCGTTCAAAGCTGCCTTCATGGATGATGGCGGCCAGAGCGGCCAGGGCCGGGTAATCAAGCATGGATGAAGCATGGCTTCATCAGGGTAAGAAAAACAAGTTTTACTGAACCACTCTGTCGGCATTACCGCTGGGGTCATGACATACAGCCTCGCCCCCTTCCTCACCGGTTTCGCCTTGTCCGCCGCCCTGATCATGGCGATCGGGGCGCAGAACCTGTTCGTGTTGCGCCAGGGGTTAAGACGCCAACATATCGGCCCCATCGTGCTGTTCTGCGCGGCGGCGGATGCGCTGCTGATCACGGCAGGTGTGTTGGGGCTGGGGGCTTTCCTGGCCGCCTTGCCACAACTGGCCGACCTGCTGGCCATCGCGGGCGCGGGGTTTCTTGGCTGGTACGGGCTGCGCGCCCTGGGCCGGCTGCGGGCGGGGGAGGCCATGGCGGTGGGCGAGGGCGATGGGGTGACGCTGCCCCGCGCCCTGGCCGCCACCGCCGCCTTCACCCTGCTGAACCCGCATGTCTATATGGATACGGTGCTGCTGATGGGCGCCGCCGGTTCCGCCCAGCCGGAAGCACTGCGCCCCCTGTTCATTGCCGGGGCGGTGGCGGCCAGCTTCTGCTGGTTCACCGCCCTTGGCTATGGGGCGCGGATGCTGACACCGATGTTCGCCCGGCCAGCGGCGTGGCGGGTGCTGGATGGGCTGGTCGGGCTGACCATGCTGGTACTGGCAGCGTCGCTGGTCTGGCGGGTGGTCGGGTAAACGCCCTGCCTGCAACTTCACGCCTGCTTTGCGTCGATGATCGACCGACGGATGGCGCGGGTGCGGGTGAACAGTTCTTCCAGCTTCTCCCCCTCGCCCCAGCGGATGGCACGCTGCAGGGCGGTCAGGTCTTCGGTGAAGCGCTGGATCACCTCCAGCACGGCTTCCCGGTTATTCAGGAAAATGTCGCGCCACATCACCGGATCGCTGGCGGCGATTCGGGTGAAGTCGCGGAAGCCGGAGGCGGAAAACCGGATCACTTCCGATTTCAGATGTTCTTCCAGATCGGTGGCCGTGCCGACAATGGTATAGGCGATCAGGTGCGGCAGGTGGCTGGTGATGGCCAGCACCCGGTCATGGTGGCCCGGTTCCATCAGCTCAATCTGGCTGCCACAGCCGCGCCAGAAGGCGGCCAGCTTTTCCACTGCCGCCGCATCGCTGTCGGGTACCGGGGTCAGGATGCACCAGCGATCCTTGAACAGGCTGGCAAAGCCGGCATCCGGGCCGGAATGTTCCGTACCGGCCAGCGGGTGGCCGGGCACGAAATGCACACCATCGGGCACATGCGGGCCGATATCGCGCACCACCGACTGTTTCACCGAGCCCACATCGGTCAGGATGGTGCCGGGTGTCAGATGCGGGCCGATAATGGCCCCCAGATCGGCAAAGGCCCCGATGGGGGTGGCCAGCACCACCAGATCGGCACTGGCAACCAGGGCCGGATCGGTGCTGGCGGCCGCCGCAATGCCCAGTTCCATCACCCGGTCGCAGACGGTCTGCGACCGATCAATACAGACCACATCCTTGGCCAAGCCCGGATATTCCGCCACGCACCGCGCGATCGAGGAACCGATCAGGCCAAAGCCGACAATGGCAACGCGGGAAAAGAGCGGGCTGGTCATGGGAAAACGCCTGGTGGGAATGGAGCCATGGTCAGTACCATGGGCGACAGGCGGTCTCAAGCAGGCTGGCAGGTGACCAGCAACCTCAACCCAGGCTTGGCCCTGTTCTGAAAAGGGGTGGTTGCCTTTGCAACCAGCCCCGTTCTCACATCACCCCTTGGGCAGGGTGATGGGGGTGGCATAGGCGCCGATGGGCAACATGCGGGTGGCGCTTTCGCCCAGCTTCAGCGTCGCCGCATCCAGGCGCGCGTCCCCGGCATCCACGAAGCCCTCCACCTCCACCAGATGCACGGCACCGCCGCCACCGGGTAGATGGTGGGTGCGCAGCTGCAGGGTGGCAAAGCCGGCCGCTTCCAGCACATCCTTCAGCCGGCCACGGCTGACATCCTGGCCCACTTCCACCGCCAGCAGGGTGCGGTCATCGCCCGTGGCTTCCGCCGGGACGGCGGCCAGCACCAGGGCGTCGCCGCCCTCACGGCCAACCTGCTGCCCGGCTTGGCGCAGGAAGGGCAGGCGGGCAATGATGCGCGGGGTCTTGGGATCGGGGGAGACGAGGAAACGCCACCAGGCGTCGTTATCATCCTCTTCCGGCCAGGGCACCACAGCGACGGTCGCCGTCCCCTCCGACACGGCGCGCAAGGCGGCCATGGGGGTATTGACGGCGATGGTGGGGGTGGCGCTGCCGAAATGGTCACGCGCATTATCCCAGAGCGGGCTGCGCTGGTCATCCGGGCAGACCACGGCGACGCCCAGCGGCCCCTGCACGCGGGTAAAGGCCGATACCATCTCCCGCCAGATGCGGATCAGGGCCTGCAACGGGAAGGGGCCGCTATGGCGGGCCACCAGGGTGCGGATAATCTCCGCCTCCCGTCCCGGCCGGATGAAGGGACGGCCCGGAGGCTTCACCCGCCCCACCTCCTGCACCACCTCGGTGCGACGCAGCAAAAGGGCGTGAATCGCCGCATCGATCTCATCGATCTCGCGGCGCAGATCATCAAGCGTGGGGGTCGGGGACATGGATGGCCGGAAATTTGTCCGTGCAGGGCCGGATAGTAGTAGTCGCCACCCCCGGTAAAATCAAAGAAAACATTGACACCCGTGCCCCCCCTTTCTAGCTCTACTTGCCCAACCGGACCCGTGCATCCCCTGCCCGGCCGGCCCTGCCCGTTATCGCCGCCGCTTTTTGCGTGCGCCTTCGATGGAACGCCCGGTGACTGAAACGCCCGCCCTTTTCCGCGATTGTGGCCCGGCAGAACCCGCCCGTTCCATCGTGCTGGGCAAGGATACCCCGCTGAGACTGGATAGCGGGGTGGAGCTGGGCTGCTTCCGTCTGGCCTATCAGACCTATGGCACGCTGAATGCCGACCGCTCAAACGCCGTGCTGGTCTGCCATGCGCTGACGGGGGATCACTTCGTCGCCGAAAAGCATCCGGTGACGGGCAAGCCCGGCTGGTGGAACCTGATGGTCGGCCCCGGCAAGCCGATTGATACTGACCGATTCTTCGTCATCTGCTCCAACGTCATCGGTGGGTGCCTGGGCAGCGAGGGGCCGAAGGAGATCAATCCCGCCACCGGCCAGCCCTGGGGCCTGTCCTTCCCCGTCATCACCATCGCCGACATGGTGCGGGCGCAAAAGATGCTGGTGGAGCATCTGGGCATCCGCCAGCTGTTCTGCGTCATCGGCGGCTCGATGGGCGGGATGCAGGTGCTGCAATGGGCCGTCTCCTACCCGGAGATGGTTTATTGCTGCCTGCCCATCGCCACGGCGGCCCGGCACAGCGCCCAGAACATCGCCTTTCATGAGGTGGGGCGACAGGCCATCATGGCCGATCCGGAATGGCGCGGCGGGGACTATCTGAACCAGAATACAAGGCCCACCAAGGGGTTGGCGGTGGCGCGTATGGCCGCCCACATCACCTATCTGTCCGAACCGGCCCTGCATCGGAAATTCGGGCGCAATCTGCAGAACCGGGCCGCCATCACCTTCGGCTTCGATGCGGATTTCCAGGTGGAAAGCTATCTGCGCCACCAGGGCATCAGCTTTGTTGAGCGGTTTGACGCCAACTCCTATCTCTATATCACCCGCGCCATGGATTATTTCGATCTGGCCGCCGACCATGGCGGGGTGTTGGCCAATGCCTTCCGGGTGAAGGGGGCAGACGGGGTGGAACGGCCCACCCCGGTGCGATTCTGCCTGATCAGTTTCTCCAGCGACTGGCTGTTCCCCACCAGCGAAAGCCGTGCCGTGGTGCACGCGCTGAACGCGGTGGCGGCCAATGTCAGCTTTGTGGAGGTGGAGACAGACAAGGGCCACGATGCCTTCCTGCTGGATGAGCCGGAATTCTATCAGGTCGCGCGCGGTTTCATTGAAGGCAACGCCCAGCGGCGCGGCCTGACCAGCACGGCCAAGGGGGCCTGAGCCATGGCGATTTCCGGTCCCCATATTCGCACCGATCTGGAAAGCATCACCGCCTGGGTGGATGAAGGCGCCCGCGTGCTGGATGTCGGCTGCGGCGAAGGGGAGCTGCTCTATGCCCTGGTCCATCGCAAGAAGGTGGATGGGCGCGGGCTGGAACTGTCGATGGACGGGGTGCGCCGCTGCGTCGGCCAGGGGCTGGCCGTCATCCAGGGCGATGCCGATACGGATCTGAAGGATTACCCGTCCAACAGCTTTGATTATGTGATCCTGTCACAGACCTTGCAGGCCACCCGCCAGCCACGGGAAATATTGGAACAGCTGGTGCGCATCGGCCGGCACGCCATCATCTCCCTGCCCAATTTCGGTTATTGGCGGGTGCGGATGGAATTGCTGCTGAAGGGGCGGATGCCGGTTACCGATCGGCTGGGCTATGATTGGTACAACACCCCCAATATCCATTTCTGCACCATCCGCGACTTTGTGATGCTGTGCCGGGAGATGGGCATCCGCATCGAACGCAGCCTGATTTTAGGCGCCGATGAAAAGGTGATCGACGCCCCCGCCGATAGTGGGCGGGCCAATTGGTGGGGCGAACAGGCCCTGTTCCTGTTGCAGCGCACATAATATCATTTCGTATAGTCCATACAAAAGGTCATGTTCGAACCCTTGCCGGGGGCCGGGAATGGGCGCACAGTTCCATTACGGTCTGGTTGCAGTTGGGTGACAGGTTAGGCCCCCCAGCAACTCCCCTCCCTCCTGTGGCCAGACCGCCATTTATTTCCCGCCATGACCGGCGCAGGCCGACATGGCGGGGTGGAAGGGAGGTTCAGGATGCGTCGTCACGCTTATGCTTACACCGAAATCACCAGCTCGCTGCGCCAGGCGCGGGAGCGCCTCGAACGTCTGGAACGCATCTCCACCGCCCTGCTTGGTCTGTCTTTCGCCCTGCTGATTGGCGCGGCGATCATGTGACAATCCGCCTGTCCCCCATGGGCGGCATTGACCGGGGTATGCCGGTTGTCTCCGTACCGAGCGTATTTCCTGGAAACTTTCGACGGCCCCGGCGTTATGCTCGGGGCCGTTTCTTTTGGGCCGTTCCGCCGGCCCCGTCCAAATGGGGAGCATGAACCCGTGCGTTATCTTTCCTGGATCGTCACCTTGCCGCTGGCGGTCATCGCCATTTCCTTTGCTGTCTCCAACCTGACCCCGGTGCAGCTCAGCCTTTGGCCCCTGCCCTTTTTCGTGGAAGCACCAGCCTTTGCCCTGGTGCTGGTGACCCTGGTGGTGGGTTTCCTGCTGGGCGGGCTGACGGTGTGGATCGGCCAGCATGGCCACCGCAAGGCGGAGCGCAAACATCAGAGCCGGGCCGACAAGCTGCAAAAGGAACTGGATCTGCTGCGGGCGGAAAAGGCGGCTGGCACGCCGGGGACAACCATCGGCCAGACCTTGCCGCACGCCTGATCCCCCTTTTCGCCCCATCCGATTTCGCGTCATAGTGCTGGCTTGAGGCAAACAAACGTTTGAGCGGAGAGGCATCATGGCGGCACCGGTTATTCCCCTGGCCGATTATCCGGGGCTGGTCGGCACGGAGGTTGGCGTGTCCACCTGGGTGACGGTCGATCAGGCGATGATCGACCGATTCGCCGATCTGACGGGCGACCGGCAGTTCATCCATGTCGATCCGCTGCGGGCGGCCCAGACGCCGCTGGGCGGCACCATCGCCCATGGTTTCCTCACCCTGTCCCTGCTGGGCGGCATGGGGATGGAGATCATCCCATTGCCCGCCGGCATGGCGATGAGCATGAATTACGGTTTCGACAAGCTGCGTTTTCTGGCGCCCGTGCGCAGCGGCGCCCGCGTGCGCGGGCGTTTCACCCTGGCGGGTCTGGAAGACAGGGGCAAGGGCCAGCATATGCTGCATTATACCGCCAGCATGGAGATTGAGGGGGAGACCAAGCCGGCCCTGGCCGCCGACTGGCTGATCATGGTGGTGATGGCCCCCCGCTGAGGGCAGACCCGCCCCGCCGGTCACCGGCTTGACCTGGCAGAAGTCTGAAACCATATGGCAATCACGACATTTCCCCTGCACAGGCGATCCGGGACGGCCCGGATCGCCGGGGAAAGCGCCATAGCGGGGACGGCCCCTTCAACAAAGGGGGAGGTTCCCTCCATGGCGTGGTTTTACCTGCTGGCCGCCGGCCTTGCCGAAATCGGCTGGGCCATCGGCCTTAAATATACGGACGGTTTCACCCGTCCACTGCCAACAGCCCTGACGCTGCTCTCCATGCTGGTCAGCATCCTGCTGCTGGGGCTGGCGCTGAAGACATTGCCGCTGGGCACTGCCTATGCAATCTGGACCGGGATCGGCACCGTGGGCACGGTGCTGGCCGGGATGCTGCTGTTCGGGGAACCGACCGATGCCCTGCGGCTGGGCTGCATCGCCCTGATCGTGGCGGGCATTGCCGGGTTGAAATTTCTGGCCCCTGGGTGATTTGTTCCCCCATTGTTCCAGCCCCTGATTTACGTCATGCTGCACCGATACAGGGAGAACAAAAGGCCACCCACGTGACAACCACCCAGCTTGCCATCGGCCTTGAACAGGCGCTGGCCTTTCGTCTGCACCGACAGCATCTGCTGGAACCGGCGGCGGATGGGCTGGCGGCGGCGGGCAGCCTGATCGGGGCGCAGGCGCAGGTTCATTCCGCCGCCCTGTTGCAACTGCGTGCCCGCGCCGCCGCCGGGGTGGATGATGCGGCGCTGGAGCGGGCCCTTTATGCTGACCGGTCGCTGGTGAAGCTGTGGGCCCACCGGTCCACCCTGCATTTGTTGCCCGCCACCGACCTGCCCATGGTGCTGGGGGTGCGGGGGCTGCACAGTGACGCCTATCAGAAATGGTACAGCCGGGAGGGGCTGCCGCCGGAACAGGTGGCGGTCTTGATCGCCGCCATCAGCCAGGCCCTGGCCGACGGGCCGCACAGCCGCATGGATCTGTCGCGCCGGCTGGTGCCGCAACTGGGCGATTGGGCCAAGCCGTGGCTGGAACATAGCTGGGGCGGGGTGCTGAAACTGGCCTGTGCGCTGGGCCATCTCTGTCATGGTCCGGCCATGGGGGCGGAAAGCGAGGGGGAAGCCGGCCTGCGGGAAGCGCGTTTCGTGCGGCTGGAAAGTTGGCTGCCACCCGGCACGCCCATTACCCCGATGGCGGGGCGGGCGGCGGTGGCAGCCTTGCTGCGCCGTTATCTGGCCAGTTTCGGCCCCGCCAGCCCGGCGGATTTCCGCAAATTCAGTGGCCTGCCCGCCGGCCCGGTGCATCAGGGCTTTGCCGATCTGGCGGGAAAGATCACCCCCGTTGCCATCGCCGGCAAGCCCGGCTTCTTCATCCTGGTCGATGATGGGGAGGCGTTGCACCAGGCCGAGCATGTGCCCGGCCACCTCACCACCCTGCCCTTGTTCGATCCCTGGCTGCTGGGCCATCAGGATACCGGGCAATATCTGGACGACCGGCACCGCCCCGCCATCTATCGCACCGCCGGCTGGATCAGCCCGGTGGTGCTGCGCCAGGGCCGGGTGGTGGCGCATTGGAGCCACCGGCGGGTCAGCGGTGGCAGGCAGAGCAAACCGCACTGGCAGGTGACACTGACCCCGCTGGAAAAGCTCTACAAGAAAGAGATGCCGGCCATCACCCGGGCCCTGCGGCGGCTCTCCGGCGGGCTGGCGGTGGATCTCGTCAATCCATAAGCCATGCGATGCAGCAAAGCCCTGTCATGCGCGCAAGCTTGTGCTATGGTGTCGCCCCCTTCTCTGGCCGCCGGGGTGGCCGGGTGGGGATTCGTGTAACCATTCCCCTGTCCCTTGGACCGACCATGGGGCGACAAACCGACCGGGTTCAGGATGAAGATCACCATCGAACGTGCCGCCCTGCTTCGCTCCCTCGGGCATGTGCAGAGCGTTGTCGAGAGGCGCAACACCATCCCGGTCCTGTCCAACGTGTTGCTGCGCGCGGAAAATGGCGAGCTGTCGCTGACCGCCACCGACATGGATCTGGAGATTGTGGAAAGCGTGCCGGCGGATATCACCCGCCCCGGCTCTGCCACCGCCCCGGCCCACACGCTGTATGACATCGCCCGCAAGCTGCCCGATGGCAGCCAGGTGGAGCTGGATGCCTCAGGCGATGTGCTGACGCTGCGCTCCGGCCGTTCTAACTTCAAGCTGGGCACCCTGCCGGTGGATGATTTCCCGCAGATGACCCAGGGCGACCTGCCCCACCGGTTCAGCCTGACGGTCGCCGCGCTGAAGGGGCTGATCGACAAGACCAAATTCGCCATCTCCACCGAGGAGACGCGCTATTACCTGAACGGCATCTATATCCACGCCACCAAGCCCAAGGCCGGTGAAACCGCCGCCCTGCGCGCCGTCGCCACCGACGGCCACCGGCTGGCGCGGGTGGAAGTGGGCCTGCCGGCAGGGGCGGAGGCCGTGCCCGGCGTCATCATCCCGCGCAAGACCGTGCTGGAAGTGCGCAAGCTGCTGGACGAAGCCGCCGACAGCATCGAGGTGCAGCTGTCCGACACCAAGGTGCGCTTCGCCTTTGACAGCATCACCCTGACCTCCAAGCTGATTGACGGCACCTTCCCGGATTATGAGCGCGTGATCCCCGCCGGCAATGACAAGACGCTGGAAGTGGATGCCAAGCTGTTCGCCGCCGCCGTGGACCGCGTGGCCACCATCTCCACCGAAAAGTCGCGCGCCGTGAAGCTGGCCCTGGGCAAGGGCGTGCTGACGCTCTCCGCCACCTCCCCCGATGCCGGTTCGGCAACGGAAGAGATTGAAGTGGTCTATGAGCAGAGCGCGCTGGAGATCGGTTTCAACAGCCGCTACCTGCTGGATATCACCTCCCAGATCGAAAGCGGTGTCGCCAAATTGCAGATGGCCGACAGCGGTTCGCCCACCATCGTCCGCGATGCGGCGGATGGTTCGGCGCTGTATGTGCTGATGCCGATGCGGGTGTGACCCGCTGCTTGCCCAGCCCCTGCGTTACGCGTTACACTAATGCGTAACGCAGGAGACTCTTCTGATGGGACAGGCGGCTGAACGGGTAAAGGCGTTTCGGGAGCGCAAGCGGGCGCAGGGGTTGCGGGAAATCCGGCTGTTCATCCCGGATGCCCGTTCCCCCCAGTTACGTGCCCGGATCGCCGAACAAGTGGCCCGCCTTGATCCGGTCGCCGAGGCTGATGCCATGGACTTGATCGAGTCTGTCAGCGATTTTGATAATGAAGACCTGACGGATGCAACGCGGTGATGTGGTGGTGGTCGCCACCAATGGCGACGATGGGAAGCCGCGCCCGGCGGTGATCCTGCAAACCGATGCGTTACCGCCAACCCATCAGTCCGTTATCCTTGTTCAATTCACCAGTGATTTGGCAGACGCCGATTTCCGGGTAACGATTGAACCCCATGCTGATAACGGATTGCAATCCCGTTCCCAATTAATGGCAGATAAGCCGATCACGGCGCGCCGCGACCGCATTCAGCAGGTAATCGGACACTTATCACGGGAAGAAATGGCGGAACTGACACGGGCCGTCGCCTTTGTGATCGGTCTGGCAGACGCATGATGCAAAGCCACGCCCATCATCACTCCGCAGCCGCCAGCGAATAGCCACCCTTGATGCCAGCCCACCCCACCCTCGCCGTCACCCGCCTGACCCTGACGCGCTTCCGTTCCTACGCCTCTGCCCGGCTGGAATGTGATGCGCGGCCCGTTGTGCTGACGGGGGAGAATGGGGCCGGCAAGACCAATCTGCTGGAAGCGGTCAGCTTCCTGGCCCCCGGTCGCGGGATGCGCCGGGCCAAGATTTCGGACGCGGAGCGGATCGGTGACAGCAGTGCCGCCGACTGGACCGGCGGCCCCGGCTGGGCCATCGCCGCCCAGGTGCAGACCCCGCTGGGCCCGGTGGAAATCGGCACCGGCCGCGACCCGGCAGGCGGGGAGAGCGAGCGGCGGCTGGTGCATATTGATGGACGCCCGGCCAAAAGCCAGATCGCGCTCGCCGACCATGTTTCCGTCGTCTGGCTGACGCCACAGATGGACCGGCTGTTTCAGGAAGCGGCATCGGGCCGCCGGCGCTTCCTGGATCGGCTGGTCTTCGGCTTTGATCCCGGCCATGCCGGGCGGCTGACCAAATATGAAAATGCCCTGCGCGAACGCGCCCGCATCCTGCGCGACGGGCCGGTTGATCCGGCCTGGCTGTCCGCCTTGGAAGACCAGATGGTGGAAACCGGCATCGCCGTGGCCGCCGCGCGGGCGGAAATGGCGCGGCGGCTGGAAGCGGCGGCCGCCCAGGGCGTCGGCCCCTTCCCCTCCCCCGGCATCCGCATGGATGGCGGGATTGATGAGCTGCTGACCGACCGCCCGGCGCTGGAAGCCGAAGAGGGCTTCCGCCGCGCGCTCGCCGAGGGGCGGCGGGTGGATGCGGTGGCCGGCGGTGCCGGCATCGGCCCGCATAAATCCGACCTTGCCGTCACCTATCGCGCCAAGAACATGCCGGCCGAACTGGGCAGCACGGGCGAGCAGAAGGCCCTGCTGATCGCCATCGTGCTGGCCAATGCCCGGCTGATGAAGGCCGAAACCGGCACCCCGCCGCTGCTGCTGCTGGATGAGGTGGCGGCCCATCTGGATGAAGGCCGCCGACAGGCCCTGTTTGACGAGATTCTGGCCACCGGCGCGCAAGCCTGGATGACCGGGACGGATGCCGAAATCTTCCGCCCGCTGGGGGAACGCGCCACCCATATCCAGGTCGCCCAATCGCAGCTAAGCCATGCGGAAATTTGGTAGGCTGAATACGCTTTTACCCCTCTTTTTGCGCCCTTTCTGATAAACTCCGCCCCATGACCCAGACTGATCTCCCCCCCAACGAACCCACGGCCCCGCAGCAGTCGGAGGAGTATGGCGCAAGCTCCATCAAGGTCCTGAAAGGCCTGGATGCGGTGCGCAAACGCCCCGGCATGTATATTGGTGACACCGATGACGGATCGGGCCTGCACCACATGGTCTATGAGGTGGTAGACAATGCCATCGATGAGGCATTGGCCGGCCATGCCGACAAGGTGGAAGTACGGCTGAACGCCGATGGTTCGGTGACGGTGCGCGACAATGGGCGTGGCATCCCGGTGGATATCCACAAGGAAGAAGGCGTGTCGGCGGCAGAGGTCATCATGACCCAGCTTCACGCCGGCGGTAAGTTCGACCAGAACAGCTATAAGGTGTCGGGCGGCCTGCATGGCGTGGGCGTGTCGGTGGTGAACGCGCTCTCGGAAATCCTGGACCTGCGCATCTGGCGCCAGGGCCGGGTCTGGGCAATGCGCTTTGCCCATGGCGATGCCGTGGCCCCGCTGGCCGATGCGGGCGAGGCGCCGGTGGTAGCCGAGGGCCCGCGCAAGGGCCGCCACCTGACCGGCACGGAAGTGACCTTCCTGCCGTCCAAGGCCACCTTCACCAAGACGGAATTTGATTTCCAGACCCTGGAACATCGTCTGCGCGAACTGGCCTTCCTGAATTCCGGCGTGCTGATCCTGTTCACCGACGCGCGCGGGGCCGAACCGCGCACGGTGGAACTGTATTACGAGGGCGGGCTGGAAGCCTTTGTGCAGTATCTGGACCGGTCCAAGACCCCCCTGCACAAGCCCGGCATCTATGCCAAGGCCGAACGCGCATCGGAAGCGGGCGTGCCCATCGGGGTGGAAGTGTCGTTGCAGTGGAACGACAGCTACCACGAGACGACTTTGTGCTTCACCAACAACATCCCGCAGCGCGATGGCGGCACCCATCTGGCCGGCTTCCGCGCTGCGCTGACCCGCACGGTCAATAAATATGCGGAAGAAAGCGGCATCCTGAAGAAGGAGAAGGTGGCGCTGGCCGGCGACGATATGCGCGAAGGCCTGACCTGCATCATCTCCGTCAAGGTGCCGGACCCGAAATTCTCCAGCCAGACCAAGGACAAGCTGGTCTCGTCCGAAGTGCGCCCGGTGGTGGAAGCCATCTGCGCCGACGCGCTGTCCACCTGGTTTGAGGAACATCCCGCCGATGCCCGCAAGATTGTGGGCAAGGTGGTGGAGGCTGCCGCCGCGCGCGAAGCCGCCCGCAAGGCCCGCGAACTGACCCGCCGCAAGGGCGCGCTGGACATGGCCAGCCTGCCCGGCAAGCTGGCCGACTGTCAGGAACGCGATCCGGCGCTCTCCGAACTGTTCATTGTGGAGGGCGACTCGGCCGGCGGTTCGGCCAAGCAGGGCCGTTCGCGGCAGAATCAGGCCATCCTGCCGCTGCGCGGCAAGATCTTGAATGTGGAGCGGGCGCGCTTTGACAAGATGCTGTCCTCGGCCGAAATCGGTACACTGATTGCGGCCCTTGGCACCGGTATCGGGCGCGATGAGTTCAACATCGAAAAGACGCGCTATCACAAGATCATCATCATGACGGACGCCGATGTTGACGGCGCCCATATCCGTACCTTGCTGCTGACCTTCTTCTATCGGCAGATGCCGGAGGTGATTGAGAAGGGCTATCTCTATATCGCCCAGCCGCCGCTTTACCGGGTGAAGCGCGGTACAGCCAAGGAACGGTATCTGAAGGATGACCGGGCGCTGGAAGATTACCTGATCGGCCAGGGCACGGATGACGTTTATCTGGTGGGCCCGATGGGCGACCCGCGCGGCGGCGATGATCTGCGCGGGCTGGTGGAACAGGCCCGCGCCGCCCGTGCTTCGGTGCAGACGCTGGCCCGCAAGGCCGGCAACCGCGATGTGGTGGAACAGGCTGCCATCCTGGGCGCGCTGACGCCCAAGCTGCTGGATGACATGCCGCGCGCGCTGGAACTGGCGCAGAATCTCGCCGGCCGGCTGAACGAGCTGGCCCGCCGCCGGGCGGTGACCAGTGGCGACGCCCTGGCCAGCGACACCAACGCCGCCGCCATTGGCGGCTGGACGGGTGATGCCGGCATTGACGGGCTGATCCTGTCGCGCACCCGCCGGGGCGTCACCCACCGCCATGTGCTGGATATTGACCTGCTGAAAAGCGTGGAGGCCCGCCGCCTGGACGCGATGCAGGAGCATCTGGCCGCCACCTATACCGATGAAGCCACCCTTCGCCACCGGTTGAAGGATTTGCGCGCAGTCACCGGCCCATCTTCCCTGTTCGAAGGCGTGATCGACCAGGGCCGCCACGGCCTGACCATCCAGCGCTATAAGGGCCTGGGCGAAATGAACCCGGATCAGCTGTGGGAAACCACGCTGGACCCGTCCAACCGCTCCCTGTTGCAGGTGAAGGTCAGCCACGCTGACGAGGCGGAGGATGTGTTCAGCACCCTGATGGGCGACGTGGTGGAACCCCGCCGCGCCTTCATCCAGGAAAACGCGCTGAAGGTGGCGAATCTGGACGTTTGATGGGGGGAACCGCCCCAAACCCGCTGCATCGGCTGACCGGGCGCTACACCTCTGCCGGGTAACCAGCGCGGTTTTTACACCTACCCCCTTGCCCGTCCCCGCCGACGCTTGTAATCAAGTATGCAGCGGGGCGGGCAAGCTGGGGTTTTGCGCATGACGGGCAAACAGGGTGCGCTGGGCGAGGCGATGGCCGCGTCGGTGGAAGCGGACGATGACCTGCTGGCCCGCATGTTGGCCGGCGGCGGCGATGCCCCCGCCCGCCGCAAGGCGAAACCCGCCAAACCCGCCGCGGCTGCCAAATCCCCCCCGCCAGACCCGGCCGCGGAACCCGCCGCCGATACCGGGGCAGAGGCGGAAAAGCCGCATTATCACGGTCACCGCGACCGGCTGCGGGAACGGTTCCTGTCCGCCGGGCCGGATGCCTTGCCGGATTATGAATTGCTGGAACTGCTGCTGTTCCAGGCCATTCCCCGCCGGGATGTGAAGCCGCTGGCCAAGGAACTGCTGACAGCGTTCGGCAGCCTGTGGGCCGTCACCCAGGCCAGCCCGGAACAGTTGAAGGCCCGCTTCGGCTTTTCCGATGGCATCATCGCCGCCTTGCGGGTGGTGGGGGCCATTGGGCTGCGCATGGCGCGCCAGCAGGTGATCGGCCAGCCCATCCTGTCATCCTGGCAGAAGCTGCTGGATTACTGCGCCGGGGCCATGGCGCATGAACCGGTGGAACAGTTCCGCCTGCTGTTCCTGGACCGCAAAAACACCCTGATCGCCGACGAGGTGCAGCAGCGCGGCACGGTGGACCATACGCCCGTCTATCCGCGAGAGGTGGTGCGCCGGGCGCTGGAACTCAGCGCCTCCGCGGTGATTCTGGTTCACAACCACCCCAGCGGCGACCCCACGCCCAGCCGGGCGGATATTGAGATGACCAAACAGATCATGGCCGCCGCCACGGCCCTGGGCGTGGTGGTGCATGACCATGTGATCATCGGCAAGGGTGGCCGCTATGTCAGCTTCAAAAGCGCCGGCCTGATGTGACGCCGGGGCCGCCGCTGCGGCAGGGAAGGGTGATTTTTTGACAGTTTCACCCTTTCGTCCCCCGCCGAATGACGCTATATCGTCCCTCGTGGTTTGCGTCCGTAGCTCATCAGGATAGAGCGCCGGTTTCCTAAACTGGAGGCAGCAGGTTCGAGTCCTGCCGGGCGCACCACGATTTTTCTGACATGGTTGGCGGCTGGGGTGGGGCGGGCTTTACCGCCAGTTGGAGGTATTTGCGTCTGACGGATGGACGCGGCAATGCTGAAAGCCATGGAGATCGCTGCGCCGTTCGGACCTCAGGGGTAAATCTGTGTAGCTGGTGATGAGAGGGAGAAAAGGGCCCCATTCCCGTCAATCTGCGGGGCAGGTTCCTGATAACGGCCCTTACTCCTAAGGCGTTGACTGCGGCCATCTAATGCGGGAAACGACCTGCGCTGTGGACAAATGGCTTCTAGCCTTCAACAGAGCCTTCTTTGTCGGAGTCTAGCGGAGCCTCACTCTTGGCCGGCCCCGGCTTTTTCACCCGCGACTTGAAGCTCGGGTACGCCATGTTGAGACTGTCTAATAGCATATTTACAAGGTGGAGGGCGTCTATAGCTACGCTACCCATGAGCCTTTTAGGAAGTGAAGGAATTCGGTGGTAGCGGTGCAATGGATTGAGACACAGGTCGAACACAGTGTCTCGTAGTGCGCCCCACTGACCATGAACATATCCAGAAGGCCAGCCATAATACTTATCATATACGTCTATGAGACCAGCCTCTTCGCTCATTTTGCGCAAATCCATACCGGCCCAGTTGCCTAGTTCGATAGACGTAAATTCTTGCCAAATGTCTTCATTAGCAAACATCTCAATTTCATCGAGGTCGATGTAATCAGGGAGTTCCGATTCAAAGTCTATCATTTTGAGAAAAGTTAGTTTTGCCTGACCGCTACCATGTGAACGAAACTTCTGCCAAAGATTCGGGTTGTCTCGTTTTAGCAGAAAGCTAAGAGTGATCACGATCTCGGTAAGGGTTCGAATGGCCAAGCGTCCTTCAACTCGCCTATGCGCCGTTCCATGGTTTAGGGTCATGGCAAGATTGATGCCGTAGAGAACCATGCCGAAAACCGCATCCAATCTTGGGTTGATATCGGTTGTTTCACACACCGAAAAGAAATGATCCCCAACTAGGGCATAAAGTTCGATGAGTTGACGCGCCACCCCTTCGGCTTGGCCCGACTCTGGCTCGCGCTGCGGCGCTGGTACACAGTCTGTCTTATCCCAGCACTCTTTCCAAAACGCTGCCGGCCACTGATTCTGCTCCTTGTCTGGCATACTGCTAAGCGCAATCTCTGCCGCCCTGATAGATGGTCGTACGCTCCGCATGTCACCAATGCGTGGGAATCCGATGATTGGCCGCGCCAACTCGGTTGGCATTTGCATCATGCCAGCTGCCATCATGAAGACAAGCTTAAGCCAGCGACAATCCGTGGATGCTTCAGATTGATGGTCGAGAGTGCGCGCGACAGCCTGAGCAAGACTTTGCAGCGCTTGCTCATAGTCAAGGAGCGTTAAGTGCCTCATCCAATGCTGGCGGTCAGGCAGGTTCTCAAACAGAAGTAGGGGAGTCAGTGCGTTTAGGACACCGGCATCTGCAAACAGTGGGGCGAACAAGGAGTCAAACTGTCGTTCTGTAAGCTTTGCGCCATCGGAATGGAGAATGCCCATCTTCAAGTCAGACTTGTAAGCCGCGTCAACGACCAATCTGAAATACGAAAGGTACTCGTCTCTCGGCAGAGCGCTAGTAAGCAGCACGGCCCACAGGACATCGGGCATTCGTTCGTCCCGCCATGACGAAGAGTTCATGTTCGGGAGAGAAGCGAGCGGCGGCGTCAGGGTCTTTCCCGACTGTTTATGCTGCTTGAGGGTGGAATAGTTACCTTTTTTCTTCTTAGACATTTCATCGCCATAGGTAACTTGTCATCGGTAGTAAGTAATTACTATAAAACAATTATATGAACAATTGGGAAAAATTGCAATGGAATTCGCTCGCTTTTCCGGAGAGTAATTAGTTTACGCCACGCCTTGAAACTTGTTTGTGGGCGCGTTTTAAAATATTTTTTCTTTGGAAAAACCTCTATAGGTTGGGGGTTTGCCCAGCTTCCCCCATCCGCGCTCGGAATCCGACCGACCACTTCCAGCCCCAACTCAGCAATAATTTATACTACCCCTGACTGCTGTGTTAAGTGTTCCAGAGTCAAACCACACACCTGCGGCGCTGAGTAAATCAGGCGTAACTGCCCCCCCATCACCCCCCATTAAACCGGTTCAGCAACCGGTCAATATAATCCCGCTCCTGCTTCGGCCGGTTCTGTTCCCCCGCACGCCGACGCAGTTCTTCCAGGATTTCGCGGGCGCGCTGTACATCGCCCTGGGTGGGGATTTTCACGTCTTCGCCGCCCATATTGCCATTGCCGGGCAGCGGGCGGCCCAGCGGGTCGCGGCCTTGCTGGCGGCCGGTCTGGGTGCGCTGGCCGCCGGATTGGCCCTGCTGGTTGGCCATTTGCTGCTGCATGGCTTGCAGGGTTTCCTGCAATTGCTGCAGGGCCTGATTCTGTGACGGGATGGCCTGGGCGGCATTGCCCTGGCCCAAGGCCTGCTGGGCCTCCCGCATCGCGCGTTCGGCATCGCCCAGCGATTGCGGGATTTGGCCGTTGCCCATCTCCCCCAACTGGCGCATCACCTCGCCCAGTTGCTGGCGCAGGGCCTGCTGCCGGGCGGCGGCATCGCCGGTTCCCTGGCCCTGGCCTTGCGCCCCCTGGCCGGGTGGTTGGCCACCGGGCTGGCCCTGCTCCCCCTGTTGCGGGCTGGGGCGGCGGCCCTGGCGGTTGGGCAGGCCGAAGCCCGGCATCTGCATGTTCTGTTCTGGCGGGGCGGCTTCCTGCGCCTGCCGGAATGTCTCATCCAGCAATTCGCGCTGCTGGCGCTGCACGTCCTGCAGCTTCTGCGACAATTGCTGCATGGCCTGCTGGCGGGCGGCATCTTCCGCCGTCTGCGGCGGCGGGGGCGGGGCGCCGTTTTGCAGATTTTCCATCATCTGCTGCAATTGCGACAGCATTTCCCGCGCCGCCTCCCGGCCGCCGGCCCGCGCCATGTCGCGCATCTGCTGCACCATCCGTTCCACATCCTCCCGGCTCATCACCTGGGTGTTGGGATCGGTGGGGGCCTGGGCTTGCGGCGGGGGCTGGCCGTTGCGGGCCTGTTCCAGCGCCTGGCGTTCCAGCGCGTCCATGAATTGCTGCATCGCCTGTTCCAGGCGCTGCATGGCCTGTTCCACCTCTGCGTCAGAGGCGTTGCGGTCCAGTGCCTCCATCAATTCCTGCTGGGCACTGCGCAGGTCGCGTTCGCTGAGCGCCACGCCGCCATCTTCAATCCGCAGCGCCACATCCCACAGCAGGGCCACCGTGCTGGGCAGCGCGCCGGGCGACTGGTTCAGCATCAGCCGGGCAATGGCGGCGCGCAGCCCCATGAAGGCCACCGGGTCGCCATTATAGGCACCGGGGCGGGCGGAAATCTCGTTCAGCTCCCGTGCCGCCATGGGGCGGGCGGCGTCGCCGGCCTGGATCAGCGCCTTGCGCTGGTCGATGATGGCGCGGGCCACCGGGTGGTTGAACACCCGTTCCGGCAGCACCAGCTTGCGCTCACTGCTCTGCCCCGTCTGCCCGGCGCCATCCTGGGCGCGCAGGCGAATCTGCACCGGCAGCCCGGCCCAGGGATGGCCGGTCAAATCCTCATAAGCCACGCCGGAGACTTCCCGCTTGTTGCGGGCCGGCACGGGCAGGGTGATGTCGATGGGGGTGCGATCGATGGTGGGGGCGATATCGTCGCTGTCCAGCGTCACCGTGGCGGTGACGCTGGTGATGCCGTAATCATCGGCGGCCGTATAATCCAGCCGCACGGCTTGGCGTTCCGTCACCGACGGCGGGGTGCGGAAGGCGATGCCGGGGCCCGTATCGGGCACCACCTGGATATCCCAGCCCGCCACCTCCCGCCCGGCCTGACGGATGGCGATACGCTCGCCCTCCCGGACGGCCTGTTCAACCTGCCAGCCGCCACCGGCCACCGGCTGGAACGGCACCTCTTCCCCATTGACCTTCAGCTTGGGCGTGCCATAGCCGCCGGTCAGCCGGGCGGTGAAGGTGCTGCCCTGCGGCAGCGCCACCGGCCCCGGCTCCCCGCCATCGGCCGGTTTCTGCCGGGTCAGGAAGATCGGCGGCTGGCCGGTATAATCGGGCGGTTTCACCCAGGCATCCAGCGTGGTGGGCACGCCGATCTGCGACAGGCCGACACTGGGCAACAGGGCGGATGTGAAGCGGCTGCCCAATTCCCCCCAGCCCAGCGTGGCACCCACGGCCAGCAGCAGCACGGGGATGGCGCGCAGGCCCCAGGGGTCGCGCGCCGTCACCACCGGGCGGGGGGCGCCCAGCTTTGTATGGGCCGCCTGTTTGCGGGCGCGTTCCTGTGCGGCCCGCCACAGGGCATGGGCCAGCGGATCGCCGGCCCCGCCGGCAATGCCGTCATTCAACTGGGTCAAGGGCCGGTGCGGCAGGGCGCTGTCCTGCTCCAGCCGGCGGCGCGCTTCCTCCACCGTGGCACGGCGGACTCCGCGCAGGTCACGCCAGCCCAGCCAGCCGATGCCGCCCAGCGTGCCCAGCAGCATCATGGCGTGCAGCCAAGCCGGCATGGCGATGAACAGGCCCATCCAGGCCAGGGCCAGAAACAGGCCGCCCGCCGTCAAAGGCCGCCAGAGGCCGCGCCACAAAGCCTCCGCATCCAGCACCAGCCGGGCCAGACGCAGGCGGCGGACCGCCGGATCGCGCGGGGCCTTTGCGGGCGTGCGCGTGATGCTGGCGGCCTTTTTATCTTCGGGGCGACGGTCCATTTCGATCCGGCTGTCATGGGCTGCCGGTTTGGCACCGACAGCCCCTTATTACGTACCGAAACAACCTACCGCGCTTTTCAGCCGCGCGGCGAGAGCCATTCCGGCATTTTTTCCAGCGACAGGCTTTCCTGGAAGCTGGGGCGGCGGCGAACGACCGCATATTCCGCCCCGGATACCAGCACCTCTGCCACCAATGGACGGGAATTATATGTCGAAGACATGGCAGCGCCATAGGCACCGGCCGTCAAAAAGGCCAGCAGGTCGTCCGGTGCCACCGGCGGCATCGGCCGCTGGCGGGCAAAGGTGTCGCCCGTCTCGCAGATCGGGCCGACAATATCCGCCGGTTCCAGGGCGGCATCGGCGGCGGGCTGGGCCACCGGCACCACACTGTGCCATGCCTCATACATGGCGGGGCGGATCAGGTCATTCATCGCCCCATCCACCACCAGGAAGCGGCGATGCAGCCCTTCCTTGACATGGATGGTGCGGACCAGCAGCAGACCAGCGGCGGCCACCAGCGACCGCCCCGGCTCCAGCGTCACCCGGCAGCCCAGATCGCCCACCGTGTCCGCGATGGCCTGGGCATAGGCCGGGTAATCCGGGCTGGCATCGTCAGGCTTGTAGGGCACGCCCAGACCGCCACCGAGATCGATGCGCGACAGCGGTACGCCCTGGGCCTGCAGCTCCCGCACCAGCCCGGCCAGCTTGCCAAAGGCCTGGCGGAACGGCGTGGTCTTCAGCAATTGGGAACCGATATGCACGGCAATGCCCACCGGGTTCAGCCCCGGCAGCGCCATGGCCTTGGCATAGGCGGCAGAGGCATGGCCGTAATCGATGCCGAACTTGTCTTCCTTGCGGCCCGTGGCGATCTTGCCATGGGTTTCGGCATCCACATCCGGGTTGATGCGGATGGCGATGGGGGCCTCAATGCCCAGTTCCACCGCCACGGAGGACAGCATGTCCAGTTCGGGCAGGCTTTCCACATTGATCTGGTGGATGCCGGCGCGCAGCGCCTCCGCCAATTCATCCCGCGTCTTGCCGACGCCGGAAAAGACGATCTTGTCCGCCGGGATGCCGGCGGCCAGCGCGCGGTGCATTTCGCCCGACGACACCACATCGCCGCCCGCCCCCAACTGGGCCAGGGTGCGCACGACGGCCAGATTGGAATTGGCCTTCAGCGCGTAGCAGATATCCACATCCCGGCCGGCAAAGGCATCGGCATAGGCGCGCCACGCCGCTTTCAACCCTTCGGTCGTATAGACATAGGTGGGCGTGCCGATCTCCGCCGCGATGCGGGAAAGCGCCACGCCCTCGGCATGAAGGGTGCCGTCGACATAATGGAAGCCGGGGGTGGGGAAACAGGTCATTGCGGCAGTACCTCAGTCGGCTTGGGACGGGTTGGTCGGGCTCTTGGCCGGCTTGGGATCGGTGGCCGGATCGGGGTAGGTGCGCGGCGGCGGGCTGCCCGGCGGCGCCTTGGGGAAGTTGGGTTTCATGCCGCAACCGGCCAGCGCCAGCAGGGCGATGAGGATAAGGGTGGTGCGCATGGGCGGGTTCCTGGTTGGGGGGTAAGAGAGATAGCGATCAGGCCGGCTGACTTCATCATCACCGTCACCCCGGCGAAGGCCGGGGTCCAGTTCGTAGAGCAAAGCGCCCTTTGAGTCTGGACCCCGGCCTTCGCCGGGGTGACTGTGGTTAATTACTCAACCCTTGTCCCGAACGCCTAGGGAGCAAACCCTCACAAAAACCGCGCCTTCGCCATCGCCACGGCGGCCTTCACCCGCTCCGGTGCAGTGCCGCCAAAGCTGGTGCGGCTGTTGACGGAGGCTTCCAGGGTCAGCACGGCGTAAACGCCTTCATTGATGCCGGGATGCACCGCCTGCATCTGGTCAAGCGGCAGATCGGCCAAGCCGCAGCCGGCCTGTTCCGCCAGCTTCACGATGCGGCCGGTAATATGGTGGGCATCGCGGAAGGGAATGCCCAGGCTGCGCACCAGCCAGTCGGCCAGATCGGTGGCGGTGGGGAAGCCCGCCTCCACCGCGCGGCGCATGGATGCCGGATCGGCCACCATGTCGCGGATCATGCCGGTGGTGGCGGCCAGACACAGGGCCAAGGTCTCATCGGCCATGAAGACCGGTTCCTTATCTTCCTGCATATCCTTGGAGTAGGCCAGCGGCAGGCCCTTCATCACGATCAGCAGCCCGTTCAAGGCGCCGATGACGCGGCCCACCTTGGCGCGTACCAGTTCCGCGGCATCCGGGTTGCGCTTCTGCGGCATGATGGAGCTGCCGGTGGTGAACGCATCGGACAGGCGGATGAAGCGGAACTGCGTCGTGCACCAGATGACAATCTCTTCCGCCAGCCGCGACAGGTGCGTGCTGGCGATGGAGGCGACCGCCAGATATTCCAGGGCGAAATCGCGGTCGGACACGGCATCCAGCGAATTGGCGGTGGGGCCGTTGAAGCCCAGCAGGCCGGCCGTCATCTCCCGGTCAATCGGATAGGGCGTGCCGGCCAGGGCCGCACTGCCCAGCGGGCATTCGTTCAAACGGGCGCGGGCATCGCGGGCGCGGGACCGGTCGCGGCCCAGCATTTCCACGTAGGCCAGCAGATGGTGGCCGAAGGTCACCGGCTGGGCCGTCTGCAAATGGGTGAAGCCCGGCATGATCGTGTCGCAATATTCTTCCGCCCGGTCGATCAGGGCCGCCTGCAAGGCCTTCAGGTCGCCATCCAGCCGGTCCAGCGCATCGCGCACCCACAGCTTGAAGTCGGTCGCCACCTGATCATTGCGCGAACGGGCCGTGTGCAGCCGGCCCGCCGGTTCGCCGATAATCTCCTTCAGGCGGGATTCCACATTCATGTGGATATCCTCATTCTCCACCGTGAAGGTGAACTGGCCATCGGCGATTTCCTTGGCCACCTGATCCAGCCCGGCCAGGATGGCATCACGGTCGGCGCCGCTGATGATCCCGCGAGAGGCCAGCATGGTGGCATGGGCCTTGGACCCGGCAATATCCTGCGCCCACAGCTTCTGGTCAAAGCCGATGGAGGCGTTGATCTGCTGCATGATGGCGGCGGGGCCGCTGGCGAATCGCCCACCCCACAGCGCATTGGCATCGGCTGCATTGGCGGCGGTCGGGGCGGCTTTGCTCTGGTCAGACATCGGGATCGGTCGCTTCCGGGGTTGACGTCGGGGGACGATGACACGAACTCTGTCACGCGGGCAGGCCAAATGGTTCGGCCCCCCGCGCAACGGTTTCAAGAGGGCAGAATGGCGATTTTCCGACGCATCGCAACAATCGTGGCTGCGGGTACAGCAATTCTCTTAGCGGGGGGCTCTGCCCTGGCGGCGGAAAATTCCACATCCGCCGGCCCGCTGCCGGCCTTTCAGGGGGAATCCCGACCCTTCGTGCCCAGCCCCGACCGGCCTGCCCTGCCGGCGCTGACGGTCAATGATGCCAATGGCCAGCCCATCGCCTGGGACGGGTTCAAGGGCAAGGTGCTACTGGTCAATCTCTGGGCGACCTGGTGCGCCCCCTGCATCAAGGAAATGCCGTCGCTGGATAGATTGCAGGGCGAATTGGGCGGCGACCGGTTCCAGGTGGTGGCCATTTCCGTGGACCGTGCCGGCATCAATGTGGTGAAGCCCTTCTTTGAGAAGGCGGGCATCCAGCATCTGCCGGTCTATCTGGACCAGAAAATGACCAGCATGAAGGCCTTCCCGGTGAAGGAAGGGCTGCCGCTGACCATCCTGGTGGATGCCAAGGGGAACGAGGTCGGCCGTCTGGCCGGCGGCGCCCATTGGAACAGCGAGGAAGCCAAGGCCCTGATCCGCAAGGTAATGGCAGAGGGTTAAGTATAATGGGGGGCGTGGCCCCCCTCACCCCAGATGCAACCGTTCCACCGCCGCCCGCAGCAGGGCGATTTCTTCCTGCTGCTGGCTTAACATCTGCTCCACCTGATCGGTGCGCATCCGGTCCAGCTTTTCATGCAGGGCCATGATTTCCAGCTCGGCCTTCAGGTTGATCTCGTAATCCATATTGGCTTGCGCCCGGTCCTTGGCGGCCTGGCGGTTCTGCGACATCATGATGATGGGTGCCTGCAGGGCCGCCAGGGTAGAAAGCATCAGGTTCAGCAGGATATAGGGATAGGGATCCCAGTCGAAACCCAGCCAAGCCGCGTTCAGCGCTATCCAGGCCAGCATGAAGATGCCGAAGCCGATAACAAAGGCCCAGGAACCGCCGACCCGGGCCACCTGATCGGCCATCCGGTCGCCCAGCGGCATCGTGGCTTCGAACTCCCCCCGGGCATTGCGGCTGATGGCGCGGCGATGGGCGATGCGGGCCAGCACCCGCCGCTCCTTCTCGGATAGTCCCGATTCACCGTTTTCCAGAAGCTGTTCGGCCAATTGCCGGATTTCGCCATTCATCATTGCACCTTGGGGCTGATTTCCGGGACCACATCATCGGTCGAAAATCCCGACCGGTGGCATCACTCTATCAGTGGCCTTGCCCGATACTGTGTCGAAACGCACAGGCAAGACCCGGCAATGTGTGAACGCAGCGGCTCACCATTCAGCTCAAGGGCCCCACAAAACGATAGAGCAAGCCAGCCCCCAGAAACAGCACCAGCCAGGCGACAATCTTCCACAATAATCCTTCCCGTGGAAAGCTGCGCCAATTCCTGAATAGCAGGAAGGCCAGCAGGGCCAGGGAGGAAACAAGGGCGAGTATCTGGTTTTCGGTCATGGCCCTGATGTGGGGTGCCCCGCCTCTCCCATCAAGCCCGCGCCACCCGAAAACCCTGGTCAGCAAACGGCATGTGGGTTGCATATCCCGATTCATCCTCCCCGTCAGAACGGGGGTCCGGGACAAGGTCTTTATGGGGGAAGCCGCCGGATCAGCTGAAATCTCCCCCTTCCCCGCCAGGGTGTGGCCGGCAAAGCCTGCCCCCTGGTGATGGGCAGAATTTGCCCGGCAGCAGCAGGAAATGACCATGGATATCCGGTCCTTGCTCGCCAGCCGCACGCGCTGGCAACCCGCAACGGAAACCGCCGCCACCAAGGCCAGCCAGGGGGTGGCGGATACCGGCACCAGTACGGGCCCCAGCAGCACCAGCGGCGTGAGCGGTGACACCAGCAAGACGGGCCAGAATGGGGGCGTGACCGGCACCGGTGGCAGCACACTGGGGCCCTTGACGGCGCTGGCCATGCCCTCCGCCGACAGCGTCGCCGCCGATAAGAAGCAGCTGGGGGATGAGCTGAGCATGACGCTGGCCATAGCCGGCATCAAGACCAGCCCGCCCATTGAATTTTCGACCGACCCGAGCGGCAATGTCACCGTCTCTGACAGTGACCCGCGCGCCGGTGACATCCGCAAGGCGCTGGACAACCAGCCGGAGCTGAAACAGCGCCTGAACAAGCTGGTTTCCGACGCCCAGTTGATGGAACATGGCGATGCTGTTCTGGGTTGGTACAAACAGGTAAACGCTGGCACTTCCGGCACCCAGGCCAACAAGAACCTGATCGCCGCCGCCGAACGCATTGATGCGGCTAAAGGCTTCACCCTGAACAGTGAAGGGTTGACCCTGGATGTGGAGGGGTTGGGGGCCAAGCTGATGCAGCCCGACAAGGTTCCCCCATCCGATGATGAAAAAATGTGGCGGGAAACCCTGCGCCTGACCAACCGGGCAAGCGGCGGTGTTGTCGCAGCCGCCGCCCAGGATCGGGAGAGGGAAGCCGCCGAGAGCAGAAACCCCGAACCCAGCACCAAGGGCAGCAACGTTACCACCACCGCAGAACAGGAAAGCGACCTGCAGGCCGCCCAGCGCAGAAATCAGGCCCGCCAGCAGGGCCTGAATATTGGCGATGATGAAGATAAACGGTTCGGGGACAGGAAGGACGGCACAGAAGCCGAACAGCTGCAAAAAAGGGTTAACGAGATTTTCCGCAAGACCTCGCTGGGGTTAGCTGCCATAGGCCCCGCCCCCCTTCCCGCCACGCCCGCCGAAACCGGGGAAGGCGCAACCGCCCCCAGCGGTGGCAGCAATACCGCCGGCTGATCGCCATCAACCCAGCGGCTGCGGATTCTCATCCAGCAGCAATTGCAGGAAGGCCAGGTCCAGCCAGCGGCCGAACTTGACCCCCACCTGCGGCATCAGCCCCACCTGGCGGAAGCCCAATTCCAGATGCAGGCGGATGGAAGCGGCATTGCCCGCCTCGATCCCCGCCACCATCACATGTTTGCCCAGATCCCGCGCCCGCCCGATCAGGGCCAGCATCAGGGACCGGCCGACGCCGCCACGCCGCCGGTCACTGCGCACATAGACGGAATGTTCCACCGTGTGGCGATAGCCATCAAAGGCCCGCCAGTCGCCGAAAGAGGCATAGCCCAGCACGGCGCCATCCGTTTCATCCACTGCCACCAGCACCGGATAGCCCAGCCGCTGCCGGTCTGCCATCCAGGCCACGCGATTGGCCGCATCCACCAATGTTTCATTCCAGATGGCGGTGGTATGGGCCACGGCATCATTATAGATGGCGGCAATCGCCCCGGCATCCGCCGGGTTGGCATCACGAATCAACATGGTGTTGGGGGCTCCCCGGTTGCTGGCCGATGCCCCATCTACCCCGGCGGGGCGATGGATGCGACGGGAAAACGAGGGTTGCAGCACTTTCCCCCATCACACGCTCTTGCCATCGCCCCACCGGTTCGGCTACGGTCCCGCGCCATGGATGCCCGCTTGGCGGAATGGTAGACGCCAGAGACTTAAAATCTCTTGCCCTCCGGGGCGTGCCGGTTCGAGTCCGGCAGCGGGCACCAGCCTTCTTCTTATACCAATCTCCCTTGATCGTGACCGATCCAGGGAGATTTTGCGTTCCCTCATGCGCCGGGCGCTGCCTCCGGCAGCTTGGCTTACGCCGCACGTGCGGCGGGCCGGCGGTCGCCGGCCTCCAACCCGCCAAGGGTCAAACCCTCGGCGGGTTGGTATTATACCTCCTCAAACCGCCCGACATCGAACAGGAAGGGCGTTCCCGCTTCGGCGTCCAGGTTGCGCCAGCGGGCGACAAGGCCATCGCCGCCCAGCTGTTGCAGCCAGCGCGAATAGGTGCCTTCCAGCACATGGGCCAGCCAGGATGGCATCTCGGCCGGCTGGTCGGGCAGCATCGGCACCGGATAGGCACCATGGGTGATGTGCAGCACATTGCCCGCATCGGTGAATTCCACCCAACCCCAGCCGATTTCCCGCCACAGCACTGATGCCGCCATCTGCACCTCTGACAGGCTGGTGCAGGGCGGCAGCGGCGTGACATCGGCCAGCCGCGTGCCCACTGTGCGGTAAAAGCGCGTCTGCGCCTCCGGCAGGTCCAGCAGCAGGGCGACATCCTGGGTCAGCACGGCCAGCAGCGTGCGCCATTGCGGCGAGCAGGAATGACTGACGAAATGCGCCAACGTGCGAACGCTCCCCTCATCCAGCGACGGGACGGTCGGGCGCTTGTTGAACAGCATCTTCTCAAACATTCCCTGCATCCTCATGTGACCATGACCGTCAATCCCCGATGGAAGCGCGCAGCCCGACCAGCCCCGCCCCTTCCGTCCAGTCGGCGGCCCGGCGCAGCTTCACCGTGCCGGTCAGGGCAATGCCCGTGGCCAGACGATATTCCAGCGAGCCTTCCAGATTATAGCCGATACCGGTGCTGGATTGGCCAGCATAGCCGGTGGCAAAGGCCGGGTCGGTTGTCACCCGGTCCGGCACCAGGGCCAGCAGGGCCTTCTGCCGGTTGCTGTCGGTGGGGAACAGTTCCACCCCATCTTCGCGGAAATAGCGCATCCCGATCCCGGCCCCCAGCCGGTATTTCAGATCGCCTTCCTGGCCGCGATATTCCACCGGGAAGGTGACGGCATAGAATTCCTGCGGGCTGAAATAGCCGCCATGGCCGAAGCTGAAATGGCGCAGATTGCGGTCATAGGCCATGCTGGTCAGGTTGGCGCCCAGCGTCAGCTCTGAAGTGGGCGTGCGCAGCAGGCGCAGGAAGCCGCCCAGACTGGCCTCCAGCTTGTCATTGTTGGCGACATTGATCCCCTTCAGGCTGGCATAGTTGATATCAGCATAGAAGCCGATCAGACCGGTATCATAGACCGCCCCGATGCTGCCGCCCGTGCTGTCGATGGCACCCCAGCGTTCCCCTGTCAGCGGGTCACGCGCGCCACCATAGGAGAGCAGACTGTCGGTCACCGGGCGGCGTTCGGCCTTCAGCCGCAGCTGCAGCGCGTCCGTCAGGTGCGGCTGCCAGCTGATCCCGCCTTCCAGCCGGGTCTTTTCCAGCCCCAGCGGGGTGGAACCGACATCCAGCTGGAAGCTGCCACGCTGATAAGCCAGATTGAAGGCGACACCCTGATCCTGCTGATCGGCCGGTTTCAGGGCATTGTCAACATCCCGGAACATTCCGCTGCCGAAAAGACGCCAGGCTTCCGCCCCATTGCCAAAGCCGCCGGCATCCAGCCGCACGGCGGTTGCCTTGGCGGTCAGCCGGTCACCGCCGAACAGCGGCAGGGAGGCGCCGGCCGTGGCCGTCATCTCCATCAAACGACTGCTGCCGCCGCTGCCGGACCGGGTGCGCAAGCCCCCTTCGGCGAAAAGCTGCGGGGCCAGGGCGGAACGGGTGGCCTCCCGTTCCGTTTCGATGGCCACCAGCAAGCCATCTTCCGGCACGGCGGCCGCAACGGATTCCGCCTTGTTGCGGAACGGGTTATTGGGGGCGCTCTGTGGTGTCGCCCCCGTATCGGTCAAGGTTGCCAGCCGTTCATTACGGGCCCGGTTCAAACTGGCCAACGCCGCCCGGTCATTGCCATCGGCGCGCAGCAACTGGGCCTGACGCAGCATCAAGGCGGCATCATCCGGCGCGCGGCGCAGGGCGGCGGTGACGATGGCCTGGGCGCGGGCCGGCTTGCCCGCAGCCAGCGCCGCGTCGGCGGCGGCCTGGGCGGCATCCACATTATCCGGTTCCCGACGCAGCAGCCCTTCATACAGGGCCAGCGCGTCGCCCGGCCGATCAGCACTCTGATACAGCCGGGCCAGGGCCTGGGTCAGCACCGGATCGCCGGGCCGGTCGCGGAACAACGGGGCCAGCGCATCAAAGGCATCGGCGTAATTGCGCTGCTGGCGTGCCTCGTCGGCACTGTCCACCGCCATGGCCGTGCGCAGGGCGTCCACCGCCTCCCGCTCCGTGGCAGACAGGTCAGCGCGGGCATCCAGCTGGCGCAGGATGGCGGCAGCATCCGGCCGCTGTTTCGCCTTCAACAGCAGCAGCGCATATTGCACCTGTGCCGCCGGGGAGACCTGGGGCCGCAGCAATTCCGGCCGCAGCAGGGCCAGCCCTTCCGGCATAGCACCGGCATCGGCCAGGGCTGCCGCCAGGGCGCCGCGCGTTTCCGGCCCCGTGGCCTGGGCGCGCAGGGCCAGCAGCCGGTCACGGGTCATTGGGCCAAAGCGCTTGGCCTCAGCAATCGCCGCTTCCATCTGGGATCGCTGGCGCAGGTCGCGCAATTCGGGCGTCATTTCACGGGCTGGAATCCGGTCCAGCAGCGGCCCGACGGCGGCCCAGTTGCGCCGCTCGCTCTCAAACAGCGCAACGGCGTGCAGGGCGGCGGCATCAGCGGGCCCGCTTTCCGGCAAGGCCAGCGCCATCAGGTTTTCCGCCATGGCCGCCTCATTCTGGCGCAGCAGCAGGCGGGCATAATCCAGCCGCAGCCAAGCGTCACCCGGCGTGATGGCCAGCGCCTCGGCATAAAGGCTGCGCGCCCCGGCCGCATCACCAGCCGCCGCCTTGGCCATGGCATCGGCGCGGATGATGCCGGCCCGCATCCGTGGATAGCTGGGCAGGCGGGCGGCAACAGCAGGCGACAGGCTGGCCAGCAGGTCGCGCGCCTCCCCGTCCCGCCCTTGCCGCAGCAGGCTGCCGCTCAGCCCGTTCAACGCATCGGCATTGTTGGGATCAGCGGCCAGCACGGTGCGCCAGGCCCGTTCGGCCGCCGATCCGTCGCCGCGCCGTTCCTCAATATCCGCCAGCAGCAGCCAGGCGGCGCGCCCATCAGCACCCCCCTTTGCCGTCAGCGGGCGCACCTTGGCTGCCGCTTCATCCAGCCGGCCGGCATCGCGCTGGCTGCGCGCCTGGGCCATGGCTTGCCAGAATCCGGCGCTGTCCAGCGCCGCGCGCCATTTGGCTGCTGCGGTCGGTTCGGCCTTGGCCGCCGCCTCCAGCAGGTCACGCGCCTCCGCAAAGCGTTCCTGGCGCAGGCGCACCAGCCCCAGCCCGGCGCGCGCCTCCGCATCCTTGGCATCCTCGCTCAGCGCGGCGTTGAACTGGCGGTCGGCCGTCGCCAGATCGCCTTTCTCCAGCGCGGCATAGCCGGCGGCACGCGACCGCCCGGCCACGGAGACCGGGCGTGTCGCCTGGGCCAGCCGGTCCGCCACCGGCTTGTCCCCCGGCACCATGGCCAGATAGGCATCATAAAGTGGGCGGTCGCGTTCCTGCGCCTCCAGCCAGATCAGCGCCTCCCGCCAGGCCCCCTTGGCATCGGGCGACAGCGGCCCGTTCTGGGCCAGGGCGGCCAGCCGGGCGATCCCGTCGCGGCGACTGGCCTCGCGGTAGGTCAGCACCTTGGCATAGGCCAGCTTTTCCGCCTGCCCCGCCTTGGGCGCATCGGCCAGACGGGCCAGCCCGTCACGCGCCTGATCCCAGCCGGCCGGGGTGCCGGCCAGGGTCTGGTAATATTCCAGCGCCAGCCCGGCCGGCACCTCCGGCCCGCCAAAGCTTTCCTTGTACTTGGCCACCGCCCCGGCAGCATCGCCGGTGCGGGCCAGCCGCCGCGCCTCTGTCAGCAGAGATTGGCGGTTGGTCGCCAGATTGACGGCCTGGCTGGCAGCGCGCTGCGTATCCCCGCCTACCGGCTGCTGGCGGGCCAGTTCGCCCAGCAACGCATCGGCGCGGGCGCGGTTACCTTGGTCAGCTTCCAGCTCTGCCAGCCGGGCCAGCGCCTGGGCATTGCCCGGATCGGTGGTCAGGATGGTGTTCAGCGCCTCCCGCGCCAGATCGGGCCGGTCGCGGCGCGACCAATATTCGGCCTTCTGCAGCAACAGGCCGATGGCATCATCGGCAGCCAGTACCGGCAGCGGCGCCCCGATCAGCAGCAGCGAGAGCAACAGGCCGACAAATAGCTTCTTCATTACTGCCTCTCCCGGGCGGCGAACGCGGCCAGCCGTTGCCGTGCCCGGCGCCGCAACAGCACCGAAGCGGTCAAGGTAAACAGCGCCACGCCCAGCAGACTGGTCAGCAACGCCAGCGGCCAGTGACGCGAGGCGAACCAGAGCGCCTGGGTCCAGGGATCCAGCTGGCCAACCCAATAGCGGGGGCCGAGCTGGAAGCTGCGCAATTCCCCGCCATTCAGGATCACCAGATCGCCCTGCACCTTTTCCGCCTGGCTGGGCTGGCGTAGCGCCCCCACCAGACGCGGCAGCAGCGCCGGTGACGTGCCGGTGACGGCCACCACCGTCCGCCCCGCCGTCACGGGTGACTGGAAGGACATCAGGATACCCAGATCGCCCGTCTGATCCACCAGGGCGCGTTCGGCCTCCTGCCGCGTGCCGTTGCCGGCCGCGACCGGATCGTCATTCAGGGCGCTGCTGATCCGTTCCAGCGGGCTGATGGTGTTCAAGGCCACGGCCCCGCCCTGGGGACGCGCCGGCGCCCGGTCGGCCCAGCGCTGCAACAGCGGCTGGCGGGCGAAATCGCCGATCAGCACCAGATCGCGGTCCCGCAGCACAGAATCGCTAACGGTGCCGCGACGGAACTGCACCCGCGTCACCGGATAGCCGGTGGCCGCCCCGGCCAGCCCCAGGAAATCCAGTGCGGCTTCTACATCCGCCGCCTGCGGCTGTTCGGGCAGCAGCAGCAGCGTCTCCCCCAGATCGGCCATGCGGGTATAGGGAAAGCCGGCCCCGGCCAGCAGCGACAGGTTGGGCAGGGTGGTGAAATGCGCCACGTTGGACAGGTCGATTTCCGTATCGGGATCGATGACGGTGCGCAGATTGTCCGGGATGGTCGGCTGGCATTCGCCCCGATTGACCGGATAGAGATTGTAGAACAGCTCCAGCCGGTTACGGCCATAGAACAGGTAGGGCGGCAGCCGCACCGGCCGTTCGCGGCGCTGGTAGTCATCCAGCAATTCGGTGCGGAACCAGTCGGTCAACCGGTCTTCGCGCAGTTTCAGGCTGTCGACATAGACCCCGTTCAGGGAGATATCCAGCCGCGACTGCGCCAGATCCAGCCAATTGCCACCGGGATAGCGATAGCGCACGGTCAGCGGCACGCCCCGCCCGCGCCAGACGAACAGGTCGGGCGCCATGGCAAAGGAAATCCGCACCGGGCCGGGCCGCAGCCCCTGGCCTTGCAACTGGCTGGGCGTGGCCAGCTCGCTCAGCCGCACGGTGCGGCCGGTGGGAATCCAGCGCGGCGCATCATAGGGCTGCCGGGCGGAGGGTACAGGGGCGCGCACCGTGGCCCGTTCCCCCGTCAGCCCGCCGGCCCCGCCCAGCGCCAGCGCCAGGGCGGCGGCCGTCATCTCCTCCTCCGTGCGGCCCAGCACCAGCAGCAGCCGGTGGTTGGGCGACAGCGGGTTGGGGATAACGGCAATGGTCGGCCCTTCCACCGGGCCGGCATCCAGACCGGGCGGCAAGGTCTGCGGCATGGCGACGATCACCCCATGATCGTCGGGCAGCTGATCGCCATAGGCGGGGAAATGGGCCGGGCGGAAATCCGCTGCCGCACCAAACCAGGACGCCACAATCCCCGCCGCCCGCAACACCGCATCCGATGGATTGGCCCCCAGCACGAAGGGCAGGTTCAGGGCCCTTCGATCATGATCATCAAAGAAGGGCCGGGGCAGCAGCGACAGATCGGTGGTCAAGGCCAGCCGCTGCAAGGACAGGCGCAGGGCGGAATTGGCATTGACCATGGCCCAGAGGCTGGAATGCTGGGGATCTTCGCAACCATTGGTGTAATGGCCGACAAATTCCAGCCCGATGCGGTTTTCCTGGCGCAGTACCATCGGGTCGATGGGGATTTCCACCACCTGCCCTTCCGCCGTTTGGGGGGAGAAGGCGACATTGCCCACCATCTCCCCATTCACCGACACTTGCAGGTGGCTCAAGGGCGACAGCAGGGCCGGGGAATTGCCCAGGCTGAGGCGCAGGGCGGCCGCCGTCACCACCTCATCCCGGCGGACGGTGAAATCCAGCCCGCGCCGGTCCAGCACGCCGCGCAGCGTCAGCGCGCCTTCCGGCGCCATGCTGGACAGGGGCAGCACCTCCTGCCGGCTGTTGGCGGTGGCCAGCGGATCGGCCGCCCCGGCCGCCAGGGCGGCGGGCGGCAGCGCCGCCATCAGGGTCAGCAGCCCCAGACCGGCCAGCAGGGCGGCCGAGGCCCGGCCGGCGGGCCGGCGCAGCCAATGCGCGAACAGGTCAATGGCACTGGACAGGATGCGCCGCAGCGACCGCATCGGCCCCGCCTCTTCCACCTGATCCCAATCCAGCCAGGCATCGGCCCGGCCAAAGGTGGCCAGCACCAGCAGACGCAGATGCATTTCATCCAGATCGGCAAAGCGCAGGCGGGTGGCGTTGGTGGCATCGGCCATCACCTGGGCCGGCAACAGCAGCGGACGCCCGCGCAGGTTCAGCTCCACCTTGATCTCCGTTCCGGCGGGGGCCGGTGGCTGTTTCATCGGCAGGCAGAGATTGGCCCCACCCATGGAAATATCATTGGCCACCCCCTGCACCTGCCGGCCATCGGGCAGATGCAGGATCAGCGGCAGACGCAGGCCAATGCGCACGTGCCGGCGGGCCTGGCGTTTTTCCAGGCCGGTGGCCGCCGCCGCCGCCAGGATCATGATGTTGAACCAGGCCCAGAACATGTTGATCAGCAGCACGCCCAGCTCGCCTTCCGCCAGCCCGTCGGTGGCGGCGCGGAAAATACCCCAGCCATAGCCGGCCAGCAGCAGCAGGATGGTGACGATCTGGGGCAGCACGGAGCGGCGGTCAAAAAAGCCAAAGCCCAGCAGCCCGCCCTTATCCGTGACGTTGAACCGCCCCTTCTTGGGATTGATCAGGGTCACCAGCGTCGGGATCAGCAGATGGAAGGCCAGGATCGTCTCATAGACCTCCCCCCAGAACAGGCTGCGATAGCGGCCCTGAAGCCGGTGGTTGGTGGCCACCGCCATCAACAGATGCGGGCCGGCATAGCCCACCACCATCACCGCCGAGGCCACCATGATATTGATGTTCAGCACCAGATAGGCCAGCGGTGCCGTCAGCACGACGATGCGCGGCAGGGGGAAGAAGAAATGCAGCATCGCGTTCAGATAACAGAGGCGCTGCCCCCAGTTGAGGCCACGGCCGAACAGCGGATTATCGGTGCGGAAGATCTGGTTCATGCCGCGTGCCCAGCGCGCCCGCTGGCCCAGATGTGCCGACAGGGTTTCCGTCGCCAGGCCGGCGGCCAGCGGCAGCCGCAGATAGGCGCTGGTCCAGCCATGGCGGTGCAGGCGCAGGGCGGTGTGCGCATCCTCCGTCACCGTCTCTACGGCGAAACCGCCAATATCCACCAGGGCCTCGCGCCGCAGCACGGCACAGGAACCGCAGAAAAAGGCGCTGTCCCACAGGTCATTGCCATCCTGCACCAGCCCATAGAACAGCAAGCCTTCATTGGCCAGCCGGCGGCCGGGCTTCAGGTTGCGCTGCACCGGATCGGGCGAATAGAAATGGTGGGGCGTTTGTACCAGGGCCAGCCTTTGTTCATTCAGGAACCCGCCCATGGTCATCTGCAAGAAGGCCCGGTTGGGCACATGATCGCAGTCGAAAATGGCAATGAAGGGCGCGTCGGTCTGGGCCAGCGCATGGTTGAGATTGCCGGCCTTGGCATGGCGATTATCCGGCCGCGCGATATAATTCACCCCACAGCGGGCGGCGAATTCGCGGAATTCCGGCCGGTCGCCATCATCCAGCAGATGCACATGCAGCCGGTCGCGCGGCCAGTCCATATCCAATGCGGCCCAGACCGTGTTGCGCACGATCTCCAGGCTTTCATTATAGGTGGGGATCATCACATCGACATGCGGCCAGGCGGCCAGATCGGCCGGCAGCGGCACCGGCTTGCGCCCCAGCGGCCAGGCGCTTTGCACATAGCCCAGCAGCATCACCACCCAGGCATATATCTCCGCCAGCAGCAGCCCGATACCCAGCAGGGTCTGGGTGCCATCCGCCATGCCCATGGTTTCGGTGATGCGCCACCACAGGTATCGGGAGCTGAGCAGGGCGGAGACCGCCATCATCAGCAAGCTCCAGCGCCGACCGGCCCGGCGCGACAGCACCAGCAGCAGGGCCACCGCCCCGAAAGAAACCACCATCTGCGCCGGCAGCGGCATCGGCACGGCTATCAGCGGGATGGACAGCAGCAAACCCAGCAGCAGCAGCACCCGCAGCAATGCCGGCCGGTCGGCCCAGCGTTCAAACAGAAGGGTCATTGCTTTCATGGGACAAGCACCGCCAGGGCAAAATGCAGGCATCCGGCCTGGAACCACCGGGCCGGTACCTTCTGAAGGGATCGATCAGAGCCAGCGGATGGACCGCCACCCCTGCGGCCGCACGCCAATAGGTGACGCTTTTCCGCGATCCGCTCTAACGCAGTCTGGCGAACAGGGCCGGCAGTTTCTGATCCGCCCCCTCCCCACCACCGGTGGCCAGCCGATGGAACAGGGCATCAATGGGCCGGCTGGCTGTGCGGTCAGTCGGCCGGTCGGCGCGGGACGGCTGGGCACTGCGCCGCACCCCCTCCCCCCGTGCCGCTGCGGGGGCGACCGGCCGGATGAAAACGGGCCGTTGCGGTGCCGGCACCGGCGGTTCGATCACAGGCAGGGTTGCCGCCGGCGTTTCCACCGGTGCCGCCATGGCCTTCAGCTTCTCCTCCAGCCGCAGATCGAAGGCGGAGGCGAAATCCCTGTATTCAAAGCCGTCAACGTCAGATTGCGCCAGAAGTCGGGCAATATCAGAGCCGGTTCGTCCCATTACCATCCTCCTTCCTTTATCTGTGTTTACGGTATATTAACAACACGGCACACCAATTCAGGTGTAAATGCGTTATTAATTGATCTATTTCATTTGTTTATAGTGAATAAAATTAGACTGTTTTCGATGATGAAGTTGGGAATAAGTGTCATGCGATCGACGAATGGTGCATTTATGGTTAATTATCTCTTAAAATTGATGAAATACCAGTTTGAGGTTAACTTGTTTACCTAAGCAACATGAACAAGCGGCGCATTTCATCATTAATGGAAATTAAATTCAATTTATATTGATTTAAATGTAATTATATTACAAAATTGAGAGGCGTCGTTAATGAATTCATTTGAATGTATTAAATATCAGAAATTTGGATCGATTTTCCAAACAGGCTGCAAAGCAAGATATATAAAATGTCAATAAAAAGCTTTGGGAAACCCTGACCACTCTGCAGCGCCAGAAATATCTGTACGATATATCCGACTGACGCACATCTTTCGGCCATATCATCGACCGAATTGGCATGTTTATAGTCTGTGCTGTATCCACCCGCCTTTGGAAACGTCACGACCATGATCGTCTCCCCCTCCCGCCGTCAGCTGCTGACCCTGCTGGCCGCCCTGGCCCCGGCTGCGCTCACCCCCGGCGGCCGCGGTTGGGCACAACCGGCAAGTGTGGTGACCGGCAGTGATTTTGCCGCCGCCTGGGCTGTCTATCGCCGCCGCTTCGTGCGCCTGGAAGGGCGGGTGGTGGATAGCGGCAATGGCGGTGTCAGCCATACGGAGGGCCAGGGCTGGGGGATGCTGTTCGCGGAGGCGGCCGGTGACCGGGAGAGTTTCGACAGCCTGTGGAACTGGACGCAGACCAATCTGCGTCGGCCAGAGGATGGGCTATTCAGCTGGCGCTGGCTGCCCGATGCCAACCCGCCTGTTGCCGATCGCAACAATGCCAGCGACGGCGACCTGCTGATCGCCTGGGCGCTGCTGCGCGCCGGTCGCCGCTGGCAGAACAGCGCCTATCAGCAGGCCGCGCTGGAGCTTTCAGCCGCCATTCAGGACACATCCCTGCTGCGCGATGGCAAGAAGGCGGTGCGCGCCCTGCTGCCGGCCCGGCAAGGGTTCCAGCGCGATGGCGGCACCATCGTCAATCTTTCCTATTTCGTCTTCCCGGCTTTCCGGGAGCTGGCGGCGGCGGAAAAGCAGGCCGGGCGGGCAGAGCGGGCGGCGCTGTGGCAGGCGACCATCCTGGCCGGCCTGTCCCTGCTGCGTCGCGCCCGCTTCGGCACCTATCAATTGCCGCCCGACTGGTTGTTTCTGGGGGATGATGGGGAGTTGTTCCCCGCCCCGGACTTCCCGCCCCGCTTCGGGTATGAGGCGGTGCGCATCCCGCTCTATCTGGCCTGGGCCGGGCTGCTGGGAGGGGAACTGGCCACCCCCTACCGCACCCTATGGGCCCAGTCGATCCCCGGTTGGGTCAACCTGCACAGCGACGCGCAATCCGATTATCAGGAACATAATGGCTTTCGCGCCGTGGCAGCGCTGGTGCTGCCGGCCGACCATCTGCCGCTGTTGGCACCGGCCGACGGAGTGCCGACGGCGGAGGATAATTATTATTCTGCCAGCCTGCTGCTGCTGGCCGCCCTGGCCCGGCGGGAACAGGGCGGGCCGTAAGCCGGATCAGCGGCAGGGCTCATAGCAATCTCCCGTGATCGTGACTGATCCAGGGAGATTTTGCGTTCCCTCAGGCGCCGGGCGGGCGCATCCGCGCCCTTGGCTTACGCGCCATGTGGCGCGGGCCGGCAGTCGCCGGCCTCCAAGGGGCATGTCCCATGCCCCTTGGTATCAGACGCCCCAGTGGCGGACGCGGCCGGTATCAACATGCACGAAGCTGGACTTGGTATAGATACCGACACCCCCCAACTTCAGATCAACCGCTGCCTGACGGATACGGGCCAACTGGCGGCTGGGCAGATCGATATCGATGGCCTTGCCTTCCATATGCAGGCTCTTGGTCGCCACCCCTTCGGTCTTGGCCGCCAACATGGCGTTGGTCTTGGGGCAGCGATAGCCGGAGATGACCTGGAACGGTTCTTCCGTGCGCAGGCGCTGGCGCAACTGGAACAGCAGGTCCAGCAGCTTGGGGTCCATGCGGCCTTTTTCGCCGGTGCGCCAGTCGCGCAGCATTTCATTCACGTCCGCCAGGGCCGTGGGCAGGTAACGCCCGTCAGCGAAATAGGTGACGCGCAGCTTTTCCCTTGTATGGGGGGAGACGAAGGAGACGGTGCGGCGGGTGGCACCCAGCGGGGCGGCGGCGGCGCGGTCGGTGATGATGGTCGGCAGCGCAATGGCGGCACCCGCCGCCATCATAAAGCCACCAAGGGAGCGCAGAAAGCCCCGACGGGAAGCCTCCGGCAAGGGGGAAGAGGTGTCACATGAATGAGACGAATCGCGTCCGACAAGATTATTGACGCCCAGGTCGGTCGTGTTCGGCCGTTCTACCATGCCCCTCACCCTTTCCCGATCTCTCTGGCCCCCTGCAACCGTGGCGCTGGGGACACTCCCTTGTCACAAACAAAGCGTTTACCCCGCGCCAATCGCGGGGCACGAATGCAGTGATGGCAGATCGAGGCGGGGGAGGCAAGCAACAAATTGCCCCAGGGATTAATCCGTCTGAAACCGGGAACAAAACGTAAAAGCAAGCACAATCAAGGGGTAACGCTACCCATTCCGCTGACGGCAGGTGCCGGGTTCAGGCCGGGTGCCGGATTGGCCGGCTGTTGGGGGGCGGAAGCCGGTGCCGTGCGGGCCTCTGCCTCCACCGCATCCAGCTTCACCCGGCTGGCCCGCATGGCGGCGGCCAGCTTGCGGTCGCGGCCATAGATGTCGGAACGGAAATCCACCGTGCCATCATCCTCCACAAAGGCGGTGACATAGGTGATGTGGATGGGAATTGGCTGTTTCAGCCGCACGATGGTGCGTTCCCCGGTCTGAAGCGCCGCATCCAGCTTGGCCCGGTCCCAACTGGTGGTGTTGGTCAGGCGCAGGATGGTTTCCGCCACATCGAACGGGTTCTCCACCCGGATGCAGCCATGGCTGAAGCTGCGATTCGCCCGGTTGAACAGGCCCTTGGACGGCGTGTCGTGCAGATAGATGTCGAACTCGTTGGGGAACATCATCTTGATGCGACCCAGGCTGTTCTTGTCGCCCGGCTTCTGTCGCACGCGATAGGGCAGGCCCTTCATATGGGCCCAGTCCAGGGTGGCGGGATCAACCGCGACGGCCCCTTCCGTGCCATTGGCCAGCAATTCGTAATCATGCTTGGCCAGATAGGACGGGTCTTTCCTGGCCTTGGGGAAAATCTCGTCCCGCACGATCTTGGCGGGCACATGCCAATAGGGATTGACCTCCAGATAGCTCATATTGCGGGAAAATACAGGGGTGCGGGTGCTGGTGGTGCCCACCACCACCCGGGCCGAATGCACCACCTTGTCATGTTCAAAGATGGACAGGCCGAAGGCGGCCAGATTGACCAGGATGTAATTCGGCCCCAGATCGCGCGGCATCCAGCGCCAGCGCTCCAGATTCATCATGATCTGGGCGGCGCGCTGATCGGCCGGCACATTCAGGGTCAGCACCGTCTGCTTGCCCATCACGCCATCGGGTTCCAGCCCGTGGCGGCGCTGGAACAGTTTCAGCGCCTGCACCGTCGCCTCGTCGAACAAGGCCGGGTCTTCCGGCACCGGGGCATTGGCCGCCAGCTCCCCGGTGACGCGCAGCCGGTCGCGCAGGGCCGGCAGGCGTTCGGCATCGCTTTCCCCCGGTTTCAGGGAAACCTCCACCATCGGCACCGGTTTCCAGCCGCCAGCGGCCGCCAGGGCGCGATATTGGGCGAGCGCGGTGCGCAGGCGGGCATATTCCGGGCGCGAGGGGGCCAGCGGCAACAGCACGCCCGCCGGATCGGTATTGTCAGCCAGCTTCGTCAGCAGCAACTGGCCGTCAATCTCCCGCTTATCCATGTAGAGTTCGGTATCCACCTCGCTCGGCTCCAGCCGGCCGGTGGCCAGATCGCGGCCGAAATCCAGGGCGCCGTGCGACAGCAGCACTTCCAGTTCGGCCTGGGCATCGGGGCTGTCGCCCCGTTCCATCAGGGTCTGGATGCGGGCGACACCATAATGGCGCGAATCCAGCCCATCGGCATCGGCCCCCTGCAACAGGGCCAGCAGGGCGGAGGCGCGCGGTGTGGGATGGCCATCCACCACCCAGAGCGGGGCCAGCTTGCGCCCTTCATAGAAGCGACCCAGGATTTGTAAATCCTGCCCGTCACGGTCAGTCTTGGGCGTGCCGACACCGCCCACCAGCCGCTGCTGCAGGGCCTGGCCAAAGTTCCGCGCCGGGGCAGCAGCCGCATCGGCCAGCGGTGCCAGCAACAGCAGACCTGCGATCAGGCCCGCCCGCATATTGGTGGAAGAAACCAGCACCGCCCCCGCTCCCGTTTGATTGCACATACCCTTATCAACGAAGCTATGCCGCAAAAGGGCAGCGCCGTCGCCCGTTTAAAAGATCAGGACAACATGGCGTTTTGGTGATGGGGGGCCAGATATGCGGGGGCCGCAGGGGATTTGCAGCCGCATCATTTTCATTGCTGAGTATCAGTCTGAAAGATTTTTATTCATTCTCAATACCTTACCGCATCCTCACGGTCACCCCGGCGAAGGCCGGGGTCCAGGGGCCACAGGCGTTTCGCTCTACGATACTGGACCCCGGCCTTCGCCGGGGTGACGGTGATACAGAAAGTCCAAACATGTAAAGCATTGAAATAATATAAAATTTTCCGTACAGGCAATTAGTCTACAGCCATGATTTTAAACTGAGATATTTTATAATAAAAAATCAAAAAACATATAATGAAACCAAGAAAAAATGACAAAACATGCGTCAATATGGATTTCATACTCACACCCTCCTTACGAACAGAGAGAAATGCATTGTCGCTTTATTTTTTATTGAAAGAAGCACCCTGTCTTCCCCTCACCCGCCAATGGCGTTCCTTCGTTTCATAGAGCCCGTCCGGAAAGTTTCACATTATCTCAACCTCTGACACGTCTTATCTTTAAACGCTACCGTCACCCCGGCGAAGGCCGGGGTCCAGAATCACAGGCGCTTTGCTCTACGAACTGGACCCCGGCCTCCGCCGGGGTGACGGGATTAAAACATTAAAATGTTGATAAAGAAGGAAAATTTTTCAGACGGACTCATGGATGTAATGAAATAAAAATGGCTTTTATATGATGATCAGGGCCACATAGGAGAGGTCCACAGGGGATTTGCCATCCCCTGCGGCTGCTCGGCGGATCAGAACCGATAGGTGGCGCTGACCGTGTAGTTACGCGGCTTGCCGTAACGGTACTGCGAATAGAAACCGGTCTGGCTGTAATAGGTCTTGTCGAACAGATTCTCCACATTGAGCTGAAGCTGCACATCCTCGGTCACGGCATAGCGGGCCATCAGATCGACCAGCACATAGCCATCCTGCTGGAACCGGTACGCCAGACCGGTCACCGGGTTGGTGCCATCGAAATAGACCTTGCTGCGATAATTGACGCCGCCGCCGATGGTCAGCGCCTCCAGCGCGCCCGGCAGCCGGTAGGTGGTGAACAGCTTGAACAGCTTACGCGGCTGGTTGGTGATGACCGCCGCCCCTTGGGCATTTTCGGCGATGAACTGGCTGTAGCCGACGCTGATATTCCAGCCCTCCAGCGGCTGGCCGGAAGCCTCCAGCTCAAACCCGCGGCTGACGGTGCCTTTGGCGGCCTTGTAGGTCTGCTGCGGCAGGCCGCCGCCCGGCGGCACCAGCATGATATCGGGCTCGGCCAGATTATCCTGTTCGATGCGGAACAGCGCCACGGAGGTCTGCAGCGCCTCATCCAGGAAGGCGCTTTTCAGGCCGATCTCATAGGATTGGCCCTGCAACGGGTCCAACTGGGCCAGGGTGCGGTCCCGTTCCGGCTGCGGCCGGAAAATTTCCGTGAAGCTGGCATAGACCCGGTGCTGCGGCGTCAGATCATAGAGGGCGCCGGCATAGGGGATGAAAACATTCTTATCGCCATAATCGCTCTGCACCAGATAGCTGACGCCCTTCTTCTTCCAGGTGGACAGCCGGCCGCCACCGATCAGCTTCAGATCATCGCTGATATTCAGGCGCAGCGCCCCGTAATAGCCGGTCTGCTCCGTCTGTTCCTTTACATCCAGGTTGGCGGTATTGCTGAAACCGGGGTCGGGATAGGCCGCCCCGTTCCAATGTTCAAAATCCTTGCCCGGCGGATAGCTCAGGGCCGCGAAACTATAGGTATGGCGCTTCTGCTGGCTATGCAGCGCGCCCAGCACCAGTTCATGGTCGCGGCCAAACAGCGGCACCTGCCCCTTGAGCTGGGCGTCATAGCTGTTCTGGATGCTCTGCCCGTCATCCTTGTAGGGATAGCTGAACTGGATATCGCCCGTCGCCTTGTCGACCAGCCCGGAGAGATAGAGCAGCTTGCTCTTCTCCGCATTGCGCATCCGGTTGTAATTGGCGACCAGGCTCCAGCGGTCACTGAATTCATGCTTCAGGGAGACGAACAGATTCTCGTTCGTCGTGTCCCAATAGCTCCAGCTTGCCGAGGCGCTTTTGGAGCGTGGCCAGTCGGTCAGCGTGCCATCGGCATAGAAGGTAGGCAAAGCGCCCCAGGAGGGAGCGCTTGGCTCCCCTTTCTGGCGGCTGAACCCCACGCGCAGCAATGTTGCTTCCGTCACATCCACATCGGCCGTGCCATAAAGGGCCAGCTTGCGATTCTCATAGAGATCGACATTGCTCTCCCCCTCCTCATAGCGGACAACGCCGCGCACCCGCACGCGGCCATTATCGGTGACAGCACCGCCAATATCGCCCGAGAGGTTCCAGTTGCTCCAACTGCCATAGCCGGCGGCGGCATAGCCCGTCCAATCCTTGCTGTCGGCATGTTTGCGCACCAGATTGACGGAGGCCGAGGGCTCCCCCGCCCCGGTCAGCAGGCCGGTGGCGCCGCGCACAATCTCCACCCGTTCATAAAGGGAGACATCGGCCATGGTCTCCCCGGCCCCGCCGCCCAGCGTCCAGGCCAGCGGCACCCCATCGACCTGATAATTCCGGATCTCAAACCCACGGGCATAGAATTCATTGCGGACATCATCGGTTTCCAGCGCCGAGACGCCGGCGGCCCGGTCGATCACATCGGCGATGCTGACCAGATTCTGGTCCAGAATGCGCTGTGCGGTGATGATGCTGACCGATTGCGGCGTTTCCCGCATGGTCAGCCCCAGGCCGGTGGCCGTATCGATCTTGTCTGGCATTGTATAGGTGCCGATGACAACAATCTCTTCAACCTTGTCGCCGTCGCGGGCCTGCTCCGCCCCCGCAACATTGCCATAGGCGGCAAGCGCACCGCCCAGCAGCAACGCGATCTTCCACTTCATGTCCAGCCCCCGCAGCGTTCAACATGCCATGGCTGCTGCTGATAATTTAACTAATAATTATTATCAATAGCCTCATGCGAAAAGGCAGAAATGCATTGCCTTGCGCCGCGCAAACGCGCCGCCCCGTTCTGGCAGGGCGGCGCCGAGAGACCCGAGCCGTCAGCGCGTCGGGCGCGGGGTGGGGCCGGAATAATCATAGAAGCCGCGCCCGACCTTGCGGCCCAGCCAGCCAGCCTCAACATATTTCACCAGCAGCGGGCAGGGGCGATACTTGCTGTCCGCCAAGCCCTCATACAGCACCTGCATGATCGACAGGCAGGTGTCCAGACCGATGAAATCCGCCAGTTCCAGCGGGCCCATCGGGTGGTTGGCACCCAGCTTCAGGGCAGTGTCGATGGCCTCCACCGACCCGACGCCCTCATAGAGCGTATAGACGGCTTCGTTGATCATCGGCAGCAGGATGCGGTTGACGATGAAGGCGGGGAAATCCTCGGCGATGGCCGCCGTCTTGCCCAGCTTCAGCGTCAGCGCCTTGATGGCCTGGAACGTATCATCATCGGTGGCGATGCCGCGGATCAGCTCCACCAACTGCATCACCGGCACCGGGTTCATGAAATGCATCCCCATGAACTTGCCGGGCCGGTCGGTGGAAGCCGCCAGCCGGGTGATGGAGATGGAAGAGGTATTGGTGGCGATGATGGCCGACGGCTTCAGGTTCGGCACCAGCATCTTCAGGATCTGGCGCTTCACATCCTCGCTCTCCGTCGCCGCCTCGATCACCAGATCGCAATCGGCGAAGATGGCGTGGCTGGTGCCGGTTTCGATCCGGGCCAGGGCGGCGTCCTTATCCTCGGCCGACAGCTTGCCCTTGGCGACCTGCCGGTCCAGGTTCTTGCCGATACCCGCCACAGCCTTGGCCAGTTGGTCGGCGGAGATATCGGATATCTTTACCGTCAGGCCTGCCACGGCGCAGACCTGCGCAATGCCGCTGCCCATCTGACCCGCACCGATAACGCCAACTTTCTCGATCATCACCTAATCCCCCGCGCCGGGTTGGAAACCTATGCGGCTATTCTGCCACGGATGGGGGCGAATTGGCCCCGCGACAAATGTCCAATATGGAAGTGCGCCGCTGCACCTTGCCCCTTAGGGGCCGGATGCAGCGGCCACAGCGCTTTACTTTGCCAGAGCGGCGGTCAGTTCCGGGACGATCTTGAACAGATCGCCGACGATGCCGTAATCGGCCACCTGGAACATCGGCGCCTCTTCATCCTTGTTGATGGCGACGATGACCTTGCTGTCCTTCATGCCGGCCAGATGCTGGATGGCACCGGAGATACCGACGGCGATGTACAGTTCCGGCGCCACGATCTTGCCGGTCTGGCCGACCTGATAATCGTTGGGCACGAAACCGGCATCCACCGCCGCGCGGGATGCGCCCACGGCCGCGCCCAGCTTGTCGGCCAGCGCGTCCAGCAGCGGGAAATTCTCGCCCGACTGCATCCCACGACCGCCGGAGACGATCACCCGCGCCGCCGTCAGTTCCGGCCGTTCGGACTTGGTCAGTTCGGCGCCGACAAAGCTGGACAGGCCAGCATCGCCCGTGGCGGCCAGGGCCTCCACCGCACCGGCACCGCCCGTCTCTGCCGCCGCCTCAAACGCTGTGCCGCGCACGGTGATCACCTTGATGGCGTCGGCTGACTTCACCGTGGCAATGGCATTGCCGGCATAGATCGGGCGTTCGAACGTGTCGGGCGACACCACGCCGCTGATCTCGCTGATCTGCTGCACATCCAGCAAGGCCGCCACGCGCGGGGCCAGATTCTTGCCGAAGGTGGTGGCCGGGAACAGCACATGGCCATAGCCACCGGCCTTCACGGCCGCCACCACCAGCGGGGCAAAGTTCTCGGCCAGCGGCTGGGCATATTCGGCGGCATCGGCCACCAGCGCCTTGGCCACACCGGCGGCCTTGGCGGCGGCTGCACCGGCGTCAGCCACGCCCTGGCCGGCCACCAGCACATGGGTTTCCCCGCCAATCTTCGCCGCCGCCCCCAGGGTGGTCAGCGTCGGCTTCTTCACAGCGCCGCTCGTGGGTTCGGCGATTACCAGAATGCTCATGATGGGTGTCTCCTCAATCGGGGGGAGCGGCTTTGCGGCGGTAGTTCTGGCATCGACGGGGAAGATTTGTTGCCTCGCTCTCGTCTCTCTCAACCGTCACCCCGGCGAAGGCCGGGGTCCAGGGGCCACAGGCGCTGTGCTCTACGAAGCTGGACCCCGGCCTGCGCCGGGGTGACGGGAGAGATTTTGAAAAGCGGGGTGGAACCCTCGACAGCCAGAAACAACCGCCCACAAAACCGTCAGGCGTTACAGCAGGCTCAGATCACGCGCGCTTCATCGCGCAGCTTGGCAACCAGCTCGTCCACGCTGGCGACCTTGATGCCGCCCTTGCGCTTGGGCGGTTCGGTCACTTTCAGCGTGGTCAGGCGCGGGGTGATATCCACGCCCAGCGCGTCCGGCGCCAGCACCTCGATCGGCTTCTTCTTCGCCTTCATGATGTTGGGCAGGGAGGCATAGCGCGGCTCGTTCAGGCGCAGGTCGGTGGTCACCACCGCCGGCAGCTTCAGTTCCACCGTCTCCAGACCGCCATCGATTTCGCGCGTCACCGCAACCTTGCCATCGGCCGGCGCCACCTTGGAGGCAAACGTCCCCTGGCCCCAGCCCAGCAGAGCGGCCAGCGCCTGACCGGTCTGGTTGGCATCATCATCAATGGCCTGCTTGCCCAGGATCACCAGATCGGGCGCTTCCTTGGCCACCACGGCCTTCAGCAGCTTGGCGACGGCCAGCGGCTGCACCTCCGCGTCGGTCTGCACCAGAATGCCCCGGTCACCGCCCATGGCCAGACCGGTGCGGATCGTCTCCTGCGCGCCCGCCGGGCCGATGGAGACAACCACAATCTCTGTCGCCTTGCCGGCTTCCTTCAGGCGAACCGCCTCTTCAACCGCGATCTCGTCGAACGGGTTCATCGACATCTTCACATTCGCAAGCTCGACACCGCTCTCGTCGGGCTTCACGCGGACCTTCACGTTGTAGTCAACAACGCGCTTTACGGCGACCAGGAGTTTCATTCGGCGATCCCCTTGCTTCATGTCTGACCGGGAAGGACAGGCATCCCGGCCGCGTATCAGGCATTCAGCCTTATGTTCGGGGGCATAAGATTGGGCATTCGTCGCCTGCCGTCCAGCCCGCATAAACGGGCGGGAAGATAGGATTGCTGCGGCGCACCTGTCAATAGAATGCGCCAAAAACCGCCAGATTGAAATTTTATATCCAATCCAGCCGCAAGCACCCCGCCGATACCGGCAACCCTGCCACCTTACGCACCCTATGCCCCACCATTATGCTGCATCGCAACATTTCTGATGGAGCATTACGTTTACGTAATAGGAAGATATTAGCCAAATTCGTTTCAGATGCAAGGGTGCAATGCATGGCACACGGGATTGCCGGTGCGGGATCATTCCCCGCGCGTCAAGCCCGGCACCCACAGCACATCGGCCGCCCCCTTGTCGTTCAGGTAGCGACCCAGCACAAACAGATGGTCGGACAGACGGTTGATATATTTCAGCGCCGGGGCGCCCACCGCCTCATGCAAGGCCAGCTCGGTCATCTCCCGCTCAGCCCGGCGCACGATGGTGCGGCTCAGATGCAGGAAGGCGGCAGCCGGGCTGCCGCCGGGCAGGATGAAGCTGTTCAGCGGGGAGAGCTGTTCATTCATGTGGTCAATCTCCGCCTCCAGCCGGTCGACCTGCCGGTCGATGATCCGCAGCGGCGGATAGGGCGGATTTTCCTGTTCCGGGGTGCAGAGATCGGCCCCAAGATCGAACAGATCGTTCTGGATACGGCCCAGCATGGCATCGGCATCGACCAGCACCGGATCATCGGGCCGGCCACCGGTATGCAGCCGGGCCAGCCCCAGGGCGGCATTGGCCTCATCCACCGTGCCATAGGCGGCGACACGCAGATCATGCTTGGGCACGCGGCTGCCATCGCCCAGGGAGGTCTGGCCCTTGTCCCCGCCACGGGTATAGATGCGCGTCAGCCTGACCATGGAAACCCCGCCTCAATGAACTGGTAATGAACTGCTGCCGCAGGAGATAGAGGGCGGGGCGGCCCCAATCAAGATGCGATGAAGACCAGCGCGAACAGAACCAGCGCCAGCACCTGCAGGCGCACGCGCCACCACATCAGGCGGTTGCCATATTTGGCGTTGAAATCGCCGCCCCGCGCCATGCCAAACAGGCCGACGATCAGAACGGCCAGGGTGGCAATCATGGCCAGGACCATGAGGAAGATCAGTATCGCGCTCATGCGATCTGATATAGCGCGGTGAGAGGCCGGCGCACAGGCCCAAAATCCGAAAAAGCGATGGCTGCGGCGCCGGGCCACCTCTGCTATCAAGGCGCACCCTCGCCCGCCTGGATCGCCCCCATGTCGCACAGCAAGCCCGCCCGTCAGGCCGGCATCCCCTTCATTCTGGTCACCATCTTCCTGGATGTGCTGACCTTTGGTCTGGTCATTCCCGTGGTGCCGTCGCTGGTCCGGCATTTCAGTGCCGATGATGCCCATGCCGCCTGGTGGATGGGGATGATGGTGGCCAGCTTCTCCATCATGCAGTTCGCCTTCGCGCCGGTGCTGGGGGCTTTGTCCGACCGGTTCGGCCGGCGGCCGGTCATCCTGGCCTCGGTCGCGGGGGCCGCCATTGATCAGTTGTTCATGGCCTTCGCCCCCGGTCTGGGCTGGCTGCTGGTGGCACGGCTGGTGGCCGGGCTGACGGCAGCCAATATCACGGCCGCCAATGCCTATATCGCGGATATCTCCACGGCGGAGAATCGGGCCAAAAATTTCGGGCTGGTCGGGGCCGCCTTTGGGCTGGGCTTCATTGCCGGGCCGGCGCTGGGCGGGCTGCTGGGGGAAATCCATCTGCGCCTGCCCTTCATGGTCGCCGCCGGGCTGGCGGCGGTGAATTTCCTCTATGGCTTGTTCGTGCTGCCCGAATCACTGGCCCCCGCCAACCGCCGGCCCTTCAGCTGGCGCCGGGCCAACCCGGTGGGCAGCCTGACAGCGCTGGCCAAACACCCGGCCGTGCTGGGGCTGGCAGCATCGCGCACCTGTTCGGTGCTGGCCATGGGCGTTCTGCAAACCATCTGGGTGCTGTACACCACCAAGCTGTTCAAATGGGGGGAGCTGGAAAACGGCTTGTCCCTGGCCGCCTTGGGCCTGGCCACGGCCGTGGTGCAGGGCGCTTTGATCAGCCGCATCGTCCGCCGGCTGGGGGAAACCCGCACCGCCCTGCTGGGCCTGACCATCGAGGCATTGGCCTATCTGGGCTATGGCATGGCGGGCAGCGGCGCCCTGTTCGTCGGGGCTATCCTTATCCATGCCCTGGCCGGCATCAGTTCCCCCGCCATCCAGAGCGTGGTGACACGCTCGGTCGGGGCCAATGAACAAGGGTCGGTGCAAGGTGCCTTTGCCAGCGTGCAGAGCCTGACCTTCATCTTCGCCCCCCTGATCGGGGCGGAGCTGTTCGGCCTATTCACGGCGGGCGAAAGCGCCCACAGCCTGAAAGCCGGCATTCCCTTCCTCTTCGGGGCAGGTTGCCTGCTGCTGGCCGGGCTGATTGCCATCTGGGCCTTGCGGCGGGCCGCTCCCTCCCCCATCATCGCGCGCACCGGCGAAACAGCCTGAGAAAAGCCAGAACCATGCCCAGCGGCTTCCTGCGCCATATCCAACGCTGCAACAGCCACGATATGGCAGGCTTTCGCCCCTTTCGGGTGGAAAACCATCTGGTTGGGTGGATGCGTCCGGCATTCCGTGACCGGTTACTGGCCTTCCCCGATGTTTTTAAGTCAGAGGGCGAGGGAGTAAGCCTGTCCCCCGCGCTGGACCAGCCGGACCAGCGCACCGAGGCTGTCGGTTCGGTGCTGAAACATCTGGTGGCGGATGGCGTCATCCCCCGCCTGCGCCGGGAAATGTATGGGGTGCAGACGGCATGGGGGGCGGCCCCCTTGCTGGCCATGGATCGCGCCGCCATCCCGTTTTTCGGCGTCACCGCCTATGGCGTTCATATTAACGGCTTTGTCCGCCGGGCCGATGGCATTCACCTGTGGGTCGGCAAGCGGGCCATGGATCGCGGCGTGGCCCCCGGCCAATATGATAATCTGGTCGCCGGCGGCCAGCCGCTGGGCCTGAGCTTGCAGGAAAATCTGCTGAAGGAAGCGCGGGAGGAAGCCGACCTGCCGCCAGACCTGGCCCTGCAGGCCCGGCCAGTGGGGGCCATCACCTATGTGATGGAACAGAAAAAGGGCCTGAAGCCGGACGTGTTGTTCATCTATGACCTGGAACTGCCCGCTGATTTCATCCCCCGCAATACCGATGGGGAGGTGGAACGGTTCGAACTCTGGCCGCTGGAGAAGGTGGCCGCCGGCATCGCCCAGACGGATGAGTGGAAATTCAACGTCAATCTGGTGGTGATCGACTTCCTGATCCGTCATGGCTGGCTGGGGCCGGACCATCCGGAATATCTGGATTTATGCCGGGGTTTGCGGCGATAGAATCGTTACCGGTCACGCCTGAGAAGTCAGAACTTTGATCCAGGCCCGGCTGCCGGCTTCCACCATATCCAGCACCTCCCCGAAATGGCGTCCCTCCCCATAATAGGGGTCGGGCACGTCGCGGTTGGTCAGGGGGGCTTGGGCTTCGGCCATGAACAGGGCCAGCCGCGCCGTCGATCCCGGCGGCTGCTTGCGCCGCATAATCTCCAGATGCCCGCGATCCATCGCCAGCAGCAGGTCAAACCGGTCATAATCGGCCGGCACCAGCACGCGCGCCCGCAGATCCGACAGGTCATAGCCGCGCCGGGCGGCGGCGGCGATGGAACGGTGATCCGGGCTTTCCCCGACATGATAGGCATGGGTGCCAGCACTATCGACCGACAGCCGGTCGGACAGGCCTTCCTTGTCCACCAGATGCCGGAACACGCCCTCCGCGGTGGGGGAGCGACAGATATTGCCCGTGCAAACAAACAGGATATTGATCATTTTATCGTGACCGGTAACGTTATTTCTTCGGGATTTCGTGCGCTTCAGCCGGGTTCAACATGGCATCGATCCGGCCCAGCGCACCGGCCCCGGCGCCGCTGCTGCTGGCCTCCAGCCCGCGATAAAGCGTGACCAGTTCGCGCCCCCAGTCGGTCAGGGCCGTGCCGCCGCCGCCGCTGCCCCCGGTTTGCCCGGCGACGGCGGGCTGGGTGAAGGCTCGGTTGATTTCATCCAGCAACAGCCAGGCCCGGCGATAGGACATGCCCAGCGCCCGCCCGGCGGCAGAGATGGAACCATGTTCGTCAATCGCTTCCAGCAGCCGCACCTTGCCGGGGCCCAGCCGGTGACCATTGGCGAAATCCAGACGCAGGGTAAGGCGGATCGGCATAGGGAACCGGCGGTGACGGGGCAAAGAAAAGGGGGCGGCCGAACGCCGCCCCCTTCACATAGCACAGGATAGGCAAAGGGTCAGTGGCCCGCCGCCCCTTCCTTGCGCCGGCGGCGCTTGGAGGCTGCCAGATTGAGCATTTCCACCGCCACCGAGAAGGCAATGGCGAAGTAAAGATAACCCTTGGGAATGTGGAAATGCAGCCCGTCGGCGATCAGCGCCACCCCGACCAGGATCAGGAAGCTGAGGGCCAGCATCTTCACCGTCGGGTGATTCTGCACGAAACGGCTGGTGGGGCCGGCGGCAAACAGCATGACGGCAACGGCGATGACCACGGCGGTGATCATCACCGGCAACTGGCTGGCCATGCCGACGGCGGTAATCACGCTGTCCAGGGAGAAGACGATATCCAGCACCATGATCTGCATGATCACGCCGCTGAAGGTGGCCGCCGCCCGCGCCGGCCCGCCATCTTCGGCATGGCCTTCCATCGTGTGGTGGATTTCCGCTGTGCCCTTATAGAGCAGGAACAGACCACCGAAGAGCAGGATCAGGTCACGGACCGAAATCCCCATATCAAAGACGGTAAAGATCGGGTCGGTCAGCTTGACGATCCAGGCGATGGAGGCCAGCAGCGCCAACCGGCTGATCAGGGCCAGCGCCAGACCAAACTGGCGTGCCTTGGCCTGCTGATGTTCCGGCAGCCGGTTGGCCATGATGGAGATGAAAATAATATTGTCGATGCCCAGCACGATCTCCAACGCGGTCAGCGTCAACAGGCTGGCCCAGGCATTGGGGTCGGACAACCATTCGAACATGATGTTTCCTGCCAAGGAAGGGAGGGGAGAAATTGGGTTGGTTGTGCGGGAGCTTAGCATAATGCGCAATTTTGTCGCGGGCCCCGTTGTGCAACGCCGAATGCGCCCTTTCGGCAACCATATGATTGCGCGGGGCCACGGTTGCGCTTAGCGTTTCCGGCAACCGCCCCGACCGAGAGGCCATGATGCAGCATTCCGTTTCCCGCCGTTCCTTCCTGGCAAGCAGCGCCCTGACCCTGGCGCTGGCCGGTACCATCCCCCCCGTTTTTGCCGCCGATGGCAAGGTGCTGCGCCGGGGCACCGGCCCCGCCCCCGATACGCTGGACCCCGGCAAGGCGGAACTGCATAATTCCTCCCTCATCATCTACGATCTTTATGAAGGGCTATTGACCCCCGGCCCCGACGGGGAGCCCAAGGCGGGGGCGGCAGAACGCTGGGAGGTCTCGCCCGATGGCAAGACCTATATTTTCCACCTGCGCGCCAATGGCAAATGGTCCGATGGCAGTGCCGTGACGGCGGGCGATTTCGTCTATGCCTGGCGCCGGCTGGCCGACCCGAAAACCGCCTCCCCCTATGGCTATTTCGTCTGGGTGCTGGAAAACGGGGCCGATGTGTCCGCCGGGCGCAAGCCGCTGGAGGCGCTGGGCGTCACCGCGCTGGATGACCGCACCTTGAAGGTCAGCCTGAAGGAGCCGGCCGCCTATTTCCTGGGGCAATTGTCGCACCAATCCCTGTCACCGGTGAAGCCGGGGGCGGAAGGGGCCAAGCCGGTTTCCAACGGTGCTTATCAACTGGCGGAAATGATCCCGCAGACCCATTACAAGCTGGTGCGCAACCCGCATTATTATGATGCGGCCGCCGTGAAGATCGACACCGTCTATCATTTCGTGACCGAGAATCTGGATACGGAGCTGAAACGCTTCCGCGCCGGCGAACTGGACACGACCTATAGCCTGCCGGTCACGCAGGTGAACTGGGCCCGCACGGAGGCCAAGGACGCCTATACGCCGACCCCCACCTATTCCACTTTCTATCTGGCCTTCAACCTGACGCGTGAGCCGTGGAAGTCAAACCCCAAGCTGCGCGCCGCCCTGTCGCTGGCCATTGACCGGGAGGTGATCACCGAAAAAGTGATGAATGGCGATCTGCTGCCGGCCTACAGCTTTACGCCCAGCGGCAAGGTGGCGGGCTATGAACCGCCCCAGCCGGACTGGCGCGCTAAAACACAAGCCGACCGCAACGCGATGGCCAAGAAGCTGTTCGCCGAGGCCGGTTATGGCCCTGGCGGCAAGGTGCTGCCGGAAGTGGAGGTGCTGCATTCCACCAATGAGAATTCCAAGCGCATCATGGTGGCCGTCTCCGCCATGTGGAAGCAGGTGCTGGGTGTGCAGACCAACCTGAACAACCAGGAATTCCGCGTGGTGGCCAGCATCGGCAACCAGAAGAGCTACAAGGATATCATCTATTATGGCTGGGTCGGCGATTTCCCCGATCCGATCAACTTCCTGAAACTGCTGCGCAGCGATGTGGAACAGCAGAATCTGGCGGCCTATAAGAACCCGGCCTTCGACCAGAAGCTGGATGAGGCCAATGCCAGCCTGGATCCGGCCCGCCGCGCCGCCCTGCTGGGCGAGGCGGAGCGGATGTATCAAGCGGATTTCCCGGTCGCCCCCATCATCCATAATAACCGCCGCCGGCTGGTTTCGCCCAAGGTGAAGGGCTGGCAGCCGACCCCGCTGGACCAGAACCCGTCCCGCTGGCTGGATATCGGCTAAGACCCCGTCCCCCAACCCCGGCCGGCAAGGCCGGGGAACCATCCCAAAATAACAGCGGCAGTTGTCCCGTCCCCCCAGAAAAACCCCAGTTCTTGAGTGATCCCATGCCCATGAAACGGACAATAATTGCCGCTGTCGGTCTGGCCGGCATCCTGTTGACGCAGCCGGCCACCGCAGAGATGATCTATCGCCGTGGCACCGCCGCCGCCCCCGACACGCTGGACCCCACCAAGTCGGAGATTCAGCCCGCCGCCTTCATCATCTATGATCTGTTCGAAGGGTTGTTCACCCTGGATGCCAAGGGCGGCCGTCGCAACGGCGTCGCCGCCAGCTATGAGCTGAGCACTGATGGCAAAATCTATACGTTCAAGCTGCGCGCCGATGCCAAATGGTCCGACGGCAGCCCGGTGACGGCGGCGGATTTCGTCTATGCCTGGCGCCGGCTGGCCAACCCGAAGACGGCGTCGCCCTATGGTTACTTCGTCTGGCCCATGGTGAATGGACAGGAGATCACCAGCGGTAAGAAGCCGCCGGAAAGCCTGGGCGTGGAAGCGCTGGATGATCACACCCTCAAGGTCACCCTGACCAAGCCCACCGGCTATTTCCTGGCCTCGCTGCAGCATGTGGCCCTGTTCCCGCTGCACCGGGCCAGCCTGGAAAAATATGGGGAAAGCTTCACGGCCCCCGGCCATCTGGTCAGCAATGGCGCCTATATGCTGGCCGAGAATGTGCCGCAGAGCCATATCAAGGAAGTAAAGAACCCCTATTATTACGACGCGGCCAAGGTGAAGATCGACACCGTCTTCTCCTACCCCATCGATAACCAGGAAACGGAATTCAAGAAGTTCCGCGCCGGCGAACTGGACAGCACATCCACCCTGCCCAATGCCCAGATCAAATGGGCACAGGAAAATCTGAAAGATGCCTATATCGCCGGCCCGACCTATTCCACCTATTACCTGTCGTTCAACCTGACGCACGAGCCGTGGAAATCAAACCCCAAGCTGCGCGCCGCCCTGGCGCTGGCCATCGACCGGGAGGTGATTGCCGAAAAGGTGATCGGTGGCGGGGAATTGCCGGCCTGGAGCTTCACGCCCCCCGGCAATGTCGGCGGGTATGAGCCGCCGCGCCTGCCCTGGACCAAACAGACCCAGGCCGAACGCGACGCCATGGCCAGGAAGCTGCTGGCTGAAGCCGGTTACGGCCCCGGCGGCAAGCCGCTGCCGGAAGTGGAGGTGCTGCATTACACCAGCGACAATGCCCGCAAGGTGAATGTCGCCGTGGCCGCCATGTGGAAGCAGAAGCTGGGCGTGCAGACCAACTTGAACAACCAGGAATTCCGCGTCGTCGCCAATATCGGCAATGAAAAAGCCTATAAGGACGTGCTCTATTACGCCTGGATCGGTGACTATCCGGACGCCAATTCCTTCCTGCAATTGTTCCGCAGCGACGTGGAGCAGCAGAACCTGCCCGGTTACAAGAGTGCCGATTACGACCGGTTGCTGGATGAGGCGAATATCCAGAGCGACCCGGCCAAGCGCGCCGAACTGCTGGCCAAGGCGGAAACGCTGGCCCTGGAAAGCAACAGCATCATCACCCTGCACCATAATACCCGCCGCCGGCTGGTCAGCCCCAAGCTGAAAGGCTGGGTGCCCAACCCGACGGACTTTAACCTGTCGCAATATCTGGAACTGACGCCATAAGGGCGGGGAAAGGTTGACCATTGGGTCAAGGGAGAGGGGCTTGCCTCCTTGCCCTTGACCCGTTCTGGCCCCATCAGCATCCACCTTCTACCACCGTCACCCCGGCGCAGGCCGAGGTCCAGTTTCGTAGAGCAAAGCGCCCGTGGCCCCTGGCCCCCGGCCTGCGCCGGGGTGACGGTGGCGAAATGGCCAATGTCGTCAGTCAACCCCGATGCATGGCGCAAAAAACAGCGGCGCCAGTGGAAACCCCACCCCCAACTCCACGTGAAACATTGAACCAAGCCTCAAACCCCCGTGGCCCCCAAGGCCCGGCCCAGCCGTTCCAGCGCCTCGCGCAGTTCCGGGTCTTCCACGCCGGCCGTGCTGTCATGCAGCTTGGCTTCGGCCACCGGGGAAAGCCGGCGGACCGGGGCGATGGTATAGCTTTTGGTCTTGAGAACCGGGGCGCCATGCACCAGTTTCAACCGCGCCACCGCCCGCCAGCCCATGAAGGCGTTGATCTTCTCGATGATCAACGGCTCCTCATGCTGAACCAGCAGGGCGGCGGGGCCGGTGACGCGCAGATGCAGGGTGGCATTGTCCCGCTGTGCCGCCGGGAATGCCAGTTTCAGCGGTGACGTCTGGTCCGCCAGACGGGAACCGACGATGCTGGGCCAATCGGTCAGCAGTGCGCCAAAGGCAAGCCCGTGCTTGCCAAGCGCCTTGCCGGCCACATCTTTCAAGGTGCGGCCCAGCCGCACCGGTGCGTTGCGGTAGGTTTCATTCATGGTTATCGCTTCCAAGCCCAAGGCCACCATCAAAGCAAAGCCAGCCGCCCTTGACCAGGGGCAAGGCGGGGATGGTGCCCTGCCGCCGCTGCTGCTGGCATGGTATGACCGGCACCGTCGCGTGCTGCCCTGGCGCTTTCTGGCCGGGGAGGTGGCGGACCCGTATCGGGTCTGGCTGTCGGAAATCATGCTGCAACAGACGACCGTGGCCACCGTCGGCCCCTATTTCCAGGATTTCCTGACCCGCTGGCCCCGCGTCACCGATCTGGCCGCCGCCGATCTGGATGATGTGCTGCGCGCCTGGGCCGGGCTTGGCTATTACGCGCGGGCCCGCAACCTGCATAAATGCGCCCAGGTGGTGGCGACGGAGCATGGCGGGCACTTCCCGATGGCGGAGGCCGCACTGTTGGCCCTGCCGGGCATCGGCGCCTATACGGCCGCCGCCATCCGCGCCATCGCCTTCGACCAGCCAGCCACCGCCATGGATGGCAATGTGGAACGGGTGATGGCGCGGTTATACGCCGTTACCGATCCGCTGCCGGGATCAAAGCCGATTCTGAAGGCCCATGCCGCTTCCCTGGTGCCCGACCGGCGGCCCGGTGATTATACCCAGGCCCTGTTCGATCTGGGGGCCACCATCTGCACCCCGCGCAAGCCGCGCTGCATCCTCTGCCCCTGGGCGGAACCGTGCCAGGCCCGTGCCCTGGGCATTGCCGACGAACTGCCGGCCAAACAGGCCAAGACCGCCAAACCGGTGCGCCGGGCCGTGGCCTTTGTCCTGAGCGACGCGCAAGGCCATATCGCCCTGCGCCGGCGGGAGGAACGCGGGCTGTTGGGCGGCATGATGGAGGTGCCATCGACCCCGTGGGAGGCAGCGCCCATGCCGGGAAATGCCCAGGCCCTGCCCCATGCCCCGCTGGCCGGGGTGGCATGGCAGCCGTTGCCGGGACTGGTGCGTCATACTTTTACCCATTTCGAGTTCGAGATTGCCGTCATGGCCGGCCGCATCAAGACCAGCCCGCCCGCAACGGATTTGCGCTGGGTCGCGCCCGATGCGCTGGGGGAAGAGGCATTACCGACCGTGATGCGGAAAATTCTGCGCCACGCCCTGGCCAAGGGCGGCGCCTGACCCCAGGGGAAGCCATCTTGGCCCCGACAAGACGCGCGTTTCTGACCTCCCTGGCCCTTGCCCCGGCGGCCCTGTCGCTGGCAGTGCCTGCCCGCGCCCAGGATCGCAGCCTGGGACGGGTGGATGTGGCGCTGATGCTGGCGGTCGATGCCTCGGCCAGCATCGACCCGCGCCTGCTGGATTTCCAGTTGCGCGGCCATGCCGCCGCCTTCCGCAACCCGGCCGTGGCCGGTGCCGTGGGCGATGGGCGCAACCGTGCCATCGGAGTGATGCTGGCCCAGTTCGCCGGGCCGGAATCGCTGACCACCCTGGTGCCCTGGCGTCGCCTGCACAGCCCGCAGGATTGCAGCGATTTCGCCGCCGCCATCGATGCCGTGCCCGGTGTCGCCATGGGCGGTTCCACAGCTTTGGGCGATGCGGTGGTGCAGGCCGTGGCCCTGCTGGACAAGGCACCGTTTGAAACCGAAAAGCGCACGCTGGATGTCGTCTCCAACGGCTTCAGCAATGCCGGCATCGATCCGCGCTCGGCCCGCGGCTATGCGGCGGCGGCCAATGTCGGCGTCAATGCGCTGGCCATTCTCAACGAATATGACTGGCTGGAGGATTATTATACCGACCAGCTCATTACCGGTCACGGCGCTTTCGTGCGCAGCGCCGATACGCTGGACTCCTTCGCCGCCTCTTTCCTGGGCAAGCTGGTGACGGAGATTGCCTGATTACCCCTTGGCATCCCCCAGCAACCCGCGCAGCCGGTAAAGTTCCTCCAGTGCCTGACGCGGCGTCAGCTCATCCGGGTTCACGGCGCGCAGGGCCTCTTCCACCGCTGACGGTTCGGCCGCTGTGATCACCGGGGCCGGCGCGGGGCGCATGTTGAGGGCGGCAAACAATGGCAGATCATCAGCCAGCCGGGCCGCCGCACTGGCCTGATCCCCCTTCTCCAGGATTTTCAGCACCTGTTCGGCCCGCTGGATCACCGCCGGGGGCAGGCCCGCCAGCCGGGCGACATGGATGCCATAGGAACGGTCGGCGGCACCGGCCGCCACCTCATGCAGGAACACCACCTCGCCCCGCCATTCCTTGATCCGCATCGTGTGGCAGGAAAGCTCGGCCAGCTTGGCGGCCAGCGCCGTCAATTCATGATAATGGGTGGCGAACAGGCCCCGGCAGCGCGCCACCTCATGCAGATGTTCCACACAGGCCCAGGCGATGGAAAGCCCGTCAAAGGTGGCCGTGCCGCGCCCGATCTCGTCCAAAATCACCAGCGACCGGCGGGTCGCCTGGTTCAGGATGGTGGCCGTCTCCACCATCTCCACCATGAAGGTGGAGCGGCCGCGCGCCAGATCGTCCGCCGCCCCCACACGGCTGAACAGCTTGTCCACCACGCCGATATGGGCGCTGGCCGCGGGCACATAGGCCCCCATCTGGGCCAGAACGGCGATCAGCGCATTCTGGCGCAGGAAGGTGGATTTACCGGCCATATTGGGACCGGTCAGCAGCCATAGGCGCTGGCCGGGCGACAGGCCGCAATCATTGGCGACAAAGGCCCCGCCGCCCTGTTCGGCCAGCGCCTCTTCCACCACCGGATGCCGGCCGCCACTGATCTCAAAGGTCAGGTCGTCGCTCAGATGCGGGCGGCACCAGTTTCGGTCCACCGCCAGCTCGGCCAGGGCTGCCGTCACATCCAGCGTGGCGAGCGCGCGGGCGGTGGCGGCGATGAAATCGGCCTTGGCCACCACCTCGGCCACCAGCTTGGCAAACAGGTCCAGTTCCAGCGCCAGCGCCCGGTCACCGGCCTCCGCCACCTTGCGTTCCAGTTCCGACAGGGCCACGGTGGTGAAGCGTACCGCCCCCGCCATGGTCTGGCGGTGGATGAAATCGGCCCGGTGCTTTTCCGACATCAGCTTGTCGGCATGGGTGGCCGTAACCTCGATATAATAGCCCAGCACGTTATTGTGCCGAATCTTCAGGGACTGGATGCCCGTCTGGTCGGCATATTGCGCCTGCAGCCCGGCAATATGGCGGCGGCTGTCGTCGCGCAGCCCCTTCAATTCATCCAGCGGGGCGGAATATCCCGCCGCGATGAAACCGCCGTCGCGGGCCAGCAGCGGCAGTTCCGGCCCCAATGCCTGGGACAGCAGGTCGATCAGCGCGTCATGATCGGCCCCGGTTCCCCCCAACAGCCCATCGGCGACGCGGGCCAGACCTTCCGGCAGCGGCCCGGCATCGCCATAGGCCAACCGCCCCCGGATGGCCACGGCGCGGGCCAGACCGTCACGGATATTGGCCAGATCGCGCGGGCTGCCACGATCCAGCGTCAAGCGTGACAGGGCACGCTCCATATCGGGTGTCTGGCCCAGTTCGGCGCGGATATCCAGGCGAAGATGCGATTGTTCGACCAGCAGCGACACCATGTCCAGCCGGCGGGCGATGCGTGCCGGATCGGTCAACGGCGCTGAAAGCCGGGCGGAAAGCAGGCGTGCACCGGAACCGGTCACGGTTCGATCGATGGCGGCCAGCAGGCTGCCGCGCCGATCGCCCGTCATGGTGCGGGTCAGTTCCAGGTTGCGGCGGGTGGCGGGATCGATTTCCAGCACCTGCCCCGCCGCCTGCCGGCGCGGCGTGTCAAAGCGCGGCAACCGGCCTTTCTGGGTCAGTTCGACATAATCGACCAGGGCGCCGGCGGCGGCCACCTCGGCCCGGGTGAAGGCGCCGAACGCATCCAGCGTGCCGACGCCATAGAGCGATAACAGGCGCTGGCGGCCATTTTCGCTGTCGAACCGTGCATTGGGCTGGATGGTCAGCCGGTTGCGCCATTCCGCCCAGACGGGTTCCAGTTCGTCCGCCTGGGACAGCCGTTCGGGCAACAGCACCTCCCCCGGTGCCAGCCTTGCCAGGGCGGCCCCCAGCCCGGCGCGTTCCACCGGGGCCAGGGTCAGCTCGCCCGTGGACAGGTCCAGCCAGGCCAGCCCGGCCTCGCCACCGGCCTCGGCCAGGGCGGCCAGATAATTGTTGGACCGTGCATCCAGCAACCCATCCTCGGTAATGGTGCCGGGGGTGACGACGCGCACCACCTCCCGCCGGACAACGGATTTGGAGCCGCGCTTCTTCGCCTCTGCCGGGTCTTCCGTCTGTTCGCAGATGGCGACGCGGAAACCCTGGCGGATCAGCCGCAGCAGATATTGTTCATGGGAATGCACCGGCACGCCGCACATGGGGATTTCCTCCCCCTGATGCTGGCCGCGCTTGGTGAGCGTGATGTCGAGCGCTGCCGATGCCTGCACGGCATCGTCAAAGAACAGCTCGTAAAAATCGCCCATGCGATAAAAGAGCAGCGAACCCGGATGCTGCCCCTTGATGTCCAGATACTGGGTCATCATCGGGGAAACGGGGCTGGCGGCGGCGGGGGCGGCTGGGCTGGTCTGTCGCACTTGGGGTCTGGGTCCGTCGGATGCCGGGGCGGAAAGGCGCCAACCTAGCACCGCAGACGGGCCCGCTTCAAACCTCCAGGCGGTGGGCGCTGAATTCCACCAGACTGGGCGCCACGGGGCGGGGCCGCCGCCCTGTACCGGGAAGCGGTAGCCCCCCCAGGGCAACGCAACCGCAGATCAGCTTGTCGATATGGTCGCCATCGCCGGACAAAGGCAGTATCACGCCCTGCATCACCAGCCGGGTGCGCGGTCCGGCCAGCGTGGCCTGCACCAGCATCGGCGCCCGCTGGTCACAGGCATGGCGCAGCCAGGACAGCAGGGTCAGTTCCAGCGGCTGGGTGGAATCATGATCCAGCAGCAGCCCGGTCAAGGGGCGGCCGCAGATAGCCTCCAACCCTGTTCCGGCCAATCTTGTCTGAAAACCGTGATCGGTCACATCCAGGATGGACAGCCATGGCAAAAGATCCGGAATATCTACCGGGTCCAATGCGGCACGCGGCGGGGCGATCCGGTCACCCCGCCGCGCGCGCCAATAATCCACCAGCTGGCGCAGCCGGTTGTCCGGCAGGTCGGCCAAGGCCGTATCCGTTCTCTGCACCATTGCCGCCAAACCCAAGATGAAACCCCGCGCCATTGCCGCCCTGCGGCCTTCCTGGGGACAGTCTGGAACGCCATCCGTAAAGATTTGCTTAGCCGACCCTAACCTTTCGCATAAGGCAGACCGAATAGCGGTCGCAGCAGGGGGACACGGCGGATGATTTCATAACAACCCAGGCAGGTAGCAAGGGTAACCGCCACCAAGGCGGCAAATTCCCACCCCGCTGGCAGCCCCAGCTTTTTCAGCCCATGCCCGGCACAGACAATCACGGTCTGATGCAGGATGTAGAAGGGGAAGACCCCGCGTGACAAATAGGGGAGAATCGGCGGACGCCGGTCCAGATGCCGCCGGGCAAAGCCCAGGATGGCCAGAATGAAGCCCCATTGCTGGGCGGCATAGACGCACCGCATGGCGGCGCGCAGGGTCTCTGGTGGGTCGCGGTCGGCATAGGTTGCGTAATAGAGCTGCAAACCGGCATAGGCGGCGAGGCCAAGGGCCAGGGCCGGCCAGCGCAACTGTTGCGCATTCTCCCAAACGCCGGTCCGGCGGGCGAGGACAAAGCCGAACAGGAAGGCCGAGAATGACAGGGCATGATTGTACCAGTCATCTACCAGCGCATGGGTGATCGGGAAGATCGGCGCCAGCCCCAGGCGCAGCCCTGCCAGCACCAACCAGGGAAGGAACAACAGCAACGCCCCCTCCGTCCAGCGAAGAAACGGATTTAAACGTGACCAGTCACGGTTTATGATCAATATCGCGTCAAGGATCAGCGTATAGACCAGCAGATAGGCCACGAACCAGAGATGGTTCCAGGTCGGCAGGATCAGGCAGTCACCATCCCGGCAGAAGCCCTGATAGAATGTCAGATACTGGCCCCAGAACTGCCAATAGCTGCCGGGATAGGCGATCTTCTCCACCACCTCGACATAGGATTGCGGTGGCACCACCACGGCCATCCCGAACAGCAGCGGGATGCCCAGCCGCGTCAAGCGTGACCGGGCCAGTTTTCCAGGCAACAATCGGTCGGCCATGAAGCGGGTGGCGATGCCGGAGACCAGAAACAGCAGGGTCAGCCGCCAGGGGCTGGACAGCATCATCAGCGGTTCGGCCCAGGGGCTGGCATGGTCGCTTTTGGCGTGCCAGTCCCAACTCACATAGAACATGCCGATATGGTAGAAGATCAACAGGCCGAACGCCCCCACCCGGACCCAATCCAGGAAATCCAGCCGGGTGGGGGCGCCATCAAAAACGGGGGCGGGTGAAGGTGCGGTTGCCATGGTCATCGCAAGGGTCTGGTGTGGTTGCCGATGGCCCTGACTGGCGCGGCAACGCCCCTGCCGGCAAGGCTGACGGGATGCCGGGCACTGCGGCGGTGATGGCAGGGACAGGCGGCACCCGCTGGGGGACGGGCGGCAACCCGTTCCGCCCCCGCCCCTATCTGCTGCTGGCCCTGTTGATCCTGCTCTCCAACAGCTTCAACGTGATGACGGCGGTGCAGGAAGGGGAATGGGCCGGCAAGCCGCTTTCCTGGTGGTTTATCGCCATGCTGGAAGGCAGCAGCGGCATCATGATCCTGGCCACCAGCATCCTGCCGGCCCTGGCGCTGGCGCGGGCACCGCTGTCAGCGCCCTGGGGGCGGCAGGCACTGGCCCATCTGCCGGCCTTGCTGCTGTTTTCCACCCTGCATGTGGTGGGAATGGCGGGTTTGCGGGAACTCTGTTCCTGGCTGTTCGACCTGAATTACCATTTCCGCCTGTCGCCTGACGTGATGCTCTATGAATTCCGCAAGGATGCCATCACCTATATCGTCTTCGCGGCGATCTTCGTGGCGACAGGTTTGGGACGTGTCAGGCCAGAAACTGACACAGGAATGCCGTCACCGGTCACGACATATGCGCCCACTCCTATAGCGCCAGCCCAATTTGATATCCGTGACGGGGCGCGGCTGTGGCGGGTGCCGGTGGTCGATATTCTGGCCGTGCGGTCGGCCGGAAATTATGCGGAATTTCTGCTGGCCGATGGCCGCGCCCTGCTGATGCGGGCCACCCTGACCCAGGTGCTGGCCGACCTGTCGCCCCATGGCCTGGTACGACCGCATCGGTCCTGGTTGGTGAACCCGGCCCATGTGCGGGCGGTGCTGCCGGATGGTTCCGGCGACTACAGCCTCACCCTCTCCGACAGCCGCACCATCCCCGCTTCCCGCCGCTATCCGGCGGCGCTTGCAACGCTGCGGGGAGGATGAAAAAACGGCGCCGGCTGTGCAGGCCGGCGCCATCTTATTTCAGGCAATCATCCGTTGCCCAACAATCAGCCCAAGCCGCGCTCAACAAAGCTGGCCATGCGGCGGGCAAACGCCACCGGGTCGGGCAAGGTTTCGCCCTCCACGATGCGGGCCTGATCCAACAACAGATAGGCGGCATCCTCCAGCGCGTCCGCCGCCCCATCCTGCCCGGCCTTTTCTGCCAGTCGGCGGATCAGCGCATGGCTTGGGTTCAACTCCAGCACCCGCTTGGCGCTGGCATCGGCCCCCAACTGGCCATGCTGCTTCAACAGGCGCTGCAGGTGGATATCCATGTCGCCATCATCGGCCACCAGACAGACGGCACTGTCGGTCAGCCGCTCCGACCGGCGGACATCCTTCACCGCCTCGCCCAGCGTCAGTTTCAGCAGGGCGATCAGGGAAGACAGATCGCCTTCTGCCGGCTTTTCCGCCTCGTCCTTCTTTTCCTCGCCGTCCGTGCCCTTGATCTTGGACAGGTCGGCCCCGCCACGGGTGACGGACTTGAAGGCCTTGCCCTGGGCTTCCCGCACGGAACCCAGCCAGAATTCATCCACCGGGTCGGTCAGCAGCATCACCTCCACGCCCTTGGCGCGGAAGCCTTCGATCTGCGGGCTCTTGGCCAGGGCGGCTGCATCCTCACCGGTGATGTAATAGAGGGCGTCCTGGCCTTCCTTCATCCGCCCGATATAGGTTTCCAGGCTCACCAGCTCGCCATTGCTGGCGGTGGTGCGGAAGCGCAGCAGCTTCAGCAGATCGTCGCGGTGGGTGAAGTCCTCATAGAGGCCTTCCTTCAGCACCGGGCCGAAGGCATCCCAGAAACGGGCATATTCGGCGGCCTGTTCGGGATCGGCGGCCTTCTTGTTCAGGTCGCCCAGCACGCGCTTGACGATGCCGGCCTTCAGCTTGGCCAGCACCGGATTGTGCTGCAACATCTCGCGGCTGACATTCAGCGGCAGGTCTTCGCTGTCCACCACGCCGCGCAGGAAGCGCAGATAGGGCGGCACCAGCCCTTCCGCCTCATCCGTGATGAAGACGCGGCGGACATAGAGCTTCACATGATGGGCGCGGCGCGGGTCGAACAGGTCGAATGGGCGCTGCTGCGGCACGAACAGCAGCCCGGTATATTCGATCACCCCTTCGGCACGCCAATGCAGGGTCAGCCACGGATCATCGAAGCTGTGGCCGACATGGTGATAGAATTCCTTATACTGCTCTTCGCTGATCTCCGACTTCGACCGGGTCCAGAGCGCGCTGGCAGCATTGACCGAATCCGCCTCTTCGCCCAGCAGGATGGGCACGGCGATATGGTCGGAATATTTCTTCACCACCGACCGCAGCCGGTGTTCATCCAGGAAATCCTTTTCGTCCGCCTTCACATGCAGCACGATGCGGGTGCCACGGGCCGGCGCATCGGCGCTCTCGGCCACGGTGAAGCTGCCCTTGCCATCGCTGCTCCACAGCCAGCCATGCTTTTCACCGGCACGGGTGGAATAGACATCCACCTTGTCGGCGATCATGAAGGCGGAATAGAAGCCGACGCCGAACTGGCCGATCAGGCTGACATCCTTCTTGGCATCGCCCGACAGGTTCTTGACAAAGGCGGAGGTGCCGGACCGGGCAATGGTGCCCAGATTATCCACCAGATCCTGCCGGTTCATGCCGATACCATTATCGGTCACGGTCAGCGTGCCGGCATCCTTGTCGATCACCAGACGGATCTTGAAATCAGGGTCGCCTTCCATCAGCGCCGCATCGGTTTGTGCTGCATAGCGCAGCTTGTCGCAGGCGTCCGATGCGTTGGAGATCAATTCCCGCAGGAAGACTTCCTTGTCCGAGTAGAGGCTGTGGGCCACCATGTCCAGCAGGCGGCTGACCTCGGCCTGGAAACTAAGCCGTTCCTCGCTCATCGCTTCTCGTCTCTCATCATGTGGTCATGCAACAGGCGGCCGGAATGGGCCGCAGCCGGGTGTCGATATGGGACAGCCGGGCGTGCAGCGCAAGGGGTTTGGCACAACCGTTGGGGCTATTTAGCGCGGGAAACCTTGATCAGCGCCTTGATGCCTTCGATGCGCAGGTTATAGCTGCCCAGGATGGCTTTCTCGACCGTCACCTTGCGACCGGGCTTCACGCCATAGAGGGTCTGCGTCACCACCTGCTGCCAGACCTGACCATTATCCAGGGTGAAGACCCAGCGGCCGGGGCTGCGTTCATAGGCATCCTTCAAGGTGGCGGTGATGGTTTCCACATCCTCCGCCATGGCGGCCGGCTTGTCTTCTTTGCTCAGCCGCCCGGCCCCGAAACGCTGTTCCGGTGGCACCGGTGGTGCGGCGGGGGTGGGCGGGGCAACCGTGACAGCCTGTGGCGGCAGGGCGCGAAGGCCTGGGACGGTGCGGTCATAGCAGGCCAGCCGGGCGGTATCATCACGCACTTCCGCGCATTTCAGCACATCGGCGGGTGTAGCGTTGGCAAGGCTGCCCAGCAGCAGCGTGGCAAGCGACAGCGGAGCAATGACGGCAGCGCGCATGAAACCCCATCCTTGATAACGGCAGGCCGGCACCCCGGCACAGGCCCTTTAACCATCGTCTCTACGCTGAAGCGGCCGCTTTCTCAATCTCATCGACACTGAAATGGAAAAGGCGCGTCCAGCCGGTGCCGGACGCGCCCCTTATCACGTGCTTCCCGCCGACCAGGGCCGGCTTGGGAAATCAGCCCACCAGCTCGACCGAATAATTCTCGATCACGGTGTTGGCCAGCAGCTTGCGGCACATTTCCTCAATCTGGGCCTTGGCCTTGACCGGGTCGGTCTCCGCCACGTCCAGTTCGATCAGCTTGCCCTGGCGAACTTCGCCCACGCCGTCGAAACCCAGATTGGTCAGCGCATGGCCAATGGCCTTGCCCTGGGGGTCCAGCACGCCGTTCTTCAGGGTGACGATGACTTTGGCCTTCATGGGGGCACCCGCTGTCTTGAGGCAGAAATCGATGGCGGTGGGATAGCAAAAACCGGTCAGCTTGGCGACCTGGAAAGATAGCGCCGCAACGCAGGGAAGCCTTGCCCCAGATGGAGAAGCGCCAGCGCCGTGCCGGCGGCATAGATCACCGGGCAGGCGATCTTGACCCCCTCCCCCCAGGGGACGGACAGGCGGATGGCAGCGAAAAAGCCGATGATGGCCAAAACATAGAGCGCCAGAGCCCGCAGATGCCGCGCCAGATGCCCCTTGGCCCCCGCCGCCGGCCATATCGCCATGGCCAGCCAGCAGAAGGGCAGTGGCACCAGCAGCCAGCCCCGCCCAGCGGTCAGGATATTCAGCGTCCAGTCGGTGGCCGGCAAATGCAAAAGGGCTGGAACGGCAAAAGCCAATTCCAGCCCCAGCATAAGCACAAAATCAACATAGGCCAGCAACAAAGGCAGGGGCCGCAACCGGTCCATGCCCTGCCGCCTGTCCCTTACTGCACCAGCTTGGGTGCCGTATGGTCGCCGGGGCCGGCTTCCGGCAGAATGCCCAGACGGCGGGCCACTTCCTGATAGGCCTCGGCAACATTGCCCAGATCCTGGCGGAAACGGTCCTTGTCCAGCTTCTCGTTGGTCTTGGCGTCCCACAGACGGCAATTATCCGGGCTGATCTCATCCGCCAGGATGATGCGCATCTCTTCATTCTCAAACAGGCGGCCGAATTCCACCTTGAAATCGACCAGCTTCAGGCCGATGCCCAGGAACAGGCCGTTGAGATAATCATTGATGCGCAGGGCCAGCGACAGCATGTCGTCCAGATCCTGCGGCGCAGCCCAGCCGAAGGCCGTGATATGCTCTTCGGAGACCATCGGGTCGCCCAGCTCGTCGTTCTTGAAGTAATATTCGACGATGGACCGGGGCAGCGGCGTGCCTTCCGGGATGCCGAACCGCTTGGTCAGGCTGCCGGCGGCGATATTGCGGACCACCACCTCGATCGGGATGATCTCCACTTCGCGCACCAGCTGCTCACGCATGTTCAGGCGGCGCACGAAATGGTTGGGGATGCCGATTTCGCCCAACTTCTGCATCAGATACTCGCTGATGCGGTTGTTCAGCACGCCCTTCCCGGTGATCGTGCCCTTCTTCTGGGCATTGAACGCCGTGGCGTCGTCCTTGAAGTACTGGACCAGGGTACCCGGCTCGGGGCCCTCATACAGAATCTTCGCCTTGCCTTCGTAGATGCGCCGGCGTCGGGTCATGGGTTGGTGTCCAGCAATCGTTCCAGCAAAAAGGGGAACGGACCCGTCAGGCGGGTGCCACCGGGTCCGATGTCTTTCCCTATAGCAAGCCGGGGGCTTTTATACAATGCACCCAGCGATGCGGACGGGTCAGTGCAGGGTATCGCCGCCTATAGGGTCAGGGGGGCGAAGGGGGTGCGGTCGGGCCGGCCGGGGGCGAAACGGAAGACGGGTGGCACGCCCGAACGGCCCATGGCCGGCAGGGCGATGCTGGCCGAACTGCCGGTTTCAAACCCGATGGGGGTCACCACGCACATGGCCCCGCGCGGGCCGCTATCACCATCCCAGATGCGGCTGCCCAGCAATTCCTCCCAGGCTTTCCAGTCGCCCTTGTCCGGATCGGGCGCGGGTGCAGCCTGGAACAGCGGGCGATAGAATTTCTGCCGGGCGGAGCTGTCATCATTCAGGTCCGATGCTGTCAGCATGGACAGGCCAACCGGAATCGGTTTCATCCGTACCCGCCCACCATCAGCCGGCAGCCACAGCCAGAAGGCATCGCGGTTATCAGCGATGACCAGATTGAAGGGGCGGTAAGCCCTGCCATCCAGATCGGCCAGCGCCTCGGCGGCGTCCTTGGCGTCGGCATGGTCCAGCGCATCCAGCACCAGCTCCCCCCGCGACCTTTTGCCCGGGGCGGGGCCCAGCGTGTCCTTGCGGTTCAGAATCACGGCGACGACACCGTGATCATTCAGCCCCAGCCAGGAACCGCCCGCTGTTTCATCCAGCCCGGCCACCACATCGGGCCGGTCAGGCCAGTGGCGGGCGGGCGGCTTCCAGGGGCGGTTGACCATCTCATCCCGGTTGCCGGCCAGGATCAGCGGCCAGTCATGGCCGGGCCGGCGCAAAAGCACGATGCTGCACATGATCTCTCCCCAGAAAACGTTCCGGCTGCCAAACAAATTTCCCGGCCGCAGTGATGCAGGTCAATGCCTGACCAACCGGTCATGCCGCAACCATGGCGTATGGAACAGGTCCGGTATATAAGCGGATTATCCCAAGGGGGCGTTACGCCCGGCTTACAGAGGAAGTGGATATGACCACGTTCGATGATCGCGAGCAGGCATTCGAAAACAAGTTCAAGCATGACGAGGAACTGCAGTTCCGCGTCTATGCCCGCCGCGCCAAGCTGATCGGGCTGTGGGCCGCCGAGCAGATGGGCATCACCGGCGAGGATGCCGTAGCCTATGGCAAGCTGATGGTGAATGTGGATTTCGAAGAGCCGGGCCACAAGGATATCGTCCGCAAGCTGCTGGCCGATTTCAAGGCCAAGGGCGTGGATATCTCCGAACACCGGATCGAAAAGGAAATGGACGTGCTGCTGGAAAAGGCCCGGCAGCAGTTGCAGGCTGAATAAAGCGATTGGGGCCGCCCGTCTGATGTCGGGCGGCCCTTCCTCTTTTACTTCTTCAGGCCGATTTCGCGCAGGCGCTGGTCCAGGAATTCACCCGCCGTCAGTTCTGCCGACAGGCGGACATTGGCGCGCGGATGCAGGAACATCGGCATGGAATAGCGTGAGACATTATGTTCAGGCGGCGGGTTCACCACCCGGTGCGGCGTGGCCGGGATGTAATTGCCCGACGCCAGCTTCAGCATGTCGCCGCCATTGACGGCAATCATCCCGGCATCGCACGGCACATCATGCCAGTTGCCGGCCGTATCTTGGGCCTGCAGGCCGGGTTCGGAACCGGTCACCAGCAGGGTGATCAGGTTGATATCCTCATGCGCCGCTGCGCGCACGGCCCCCGGCTCATACCCCTCGCCGATCGGCGGGTAATGCAGGATGCGGAACAACGACCGGTCAGACCCTTCCATCATGCCCGGCAGCGGTTCGAAGAAGCTGTCGCGCACAGTGGCCGGCACCTGATCCTGAATCCAGCCCAGCAGCCGGTCACCCAGGCCCCGCAGATCGTCATACATGCGGTGCGTGGCATCCTCCACCCCCGGCGGCAGCCGGCGGGCGGGATAGACATGGTAGAATTCTTTCAAATCCTTGACCGCGCTGTCCTTGGCATTTTCCGACTTGAAGGGGAAATAGCCATCCTGGAACTGCGGGTCGAACGTATAGTCATGCTTGCCATCCCCGGCGAAGAAATCGGCCCAGACCTTGTACAGGTCGCCGATCAGGCCGGTATCGATGGGATGGTTGCGCAGCACGGCGAAGCCGGTTTCATGCATCGAACGCACGAACTGTTCGGCGGCATCGGGTGCCTGGAAATCCACGGTGGCGATGTTGAACATGGGGGTCCGCCCTCGGTGTCCATATTGTCGGGGAAGGTTGGGCGCACTATCACCATGGGGCGGCGGGTGACGTCAATAGATGCCGACCGCCACCCTTTCTTGAGGTTGAGACCGGACCCGCCGCCATGCCGCCTTCCCCGCTCCGCCTGATCGCCGGCCCCGAGGCTGCCGCCCGCATCCGCGCCGACGGGCTGCATGAGGATTTGTTCGACATCGTGGCTGGCGCCTCGGGCGGGGCGAAATGGCTGGCGCTGACCCGGCTGGACCAGACCCTGTTCGGACAGTGGTTCCGCACACGCACCCGCCCGCTGCATATGGTGGGCAGTTCCATCGGCACCTGGCGCTTTGCCTGTCTGGCCCAGCCGGACCCGGTGGCCGCCTGTCGCCGATTCGAACAGGTCTATCTGGATTATGCGGTGGAACCGCCGGTGAGCGCCAGCGACCTGACCGACCATTGCCGGGGCTTCCTGGCCAGCATTTTCGGCACCAACGGGGTGGCCGCCATGCTGGACCATCCGTTCATGCGGGCCAGCATCCTGGCCGTGCGCGGGCGCGGCATGATCCGGCCCGGCAGCCGCACGGGCCTAGGTCTGGGGCTGGGGGCCGCCGGGCTGGCCAATGCGGTCAGCCGGCGGTCACTGGGCCTGTTCTTTGAACGCACCGTGCTGCATGACCGGCGCAGCCCGCCGCCCTTCAGCCTGACCACGCCCTTTGCCACCCAGGCGGTGGCCTTGACGACGGAGAACCTGCTGCCGGGGCTGCTGGCCTCCTCCGCCGTGCCGTTTGTCTTTGATGGGGTGACCGATCTGGCGGGGGCGCGGCCGGGGCTTTACCTGGATGGCGGCATCATGGATTACCATCTGGATATTGCCTGGACGGCACCGGGGCTGGTTCTGTACCCGCATTTCGGCCCCCGGTTGGTGCCCGGCTGGTTCGACAAGGCTTTGCGCTGGCGCCGGCCGGGGGCGGCCAGCCTGTCCCGCACCCTGTTGATCTGCCCGTCGGATGATTTCATCCGCCACCTGCCCTATGGCAAAATCCCAGACCGGGGCGATTTCACCCGCCTGCCCACGGCCGAGCGTCAGCGTTACTGGCGGCACGTGGTGGCGGAAACCGACCGGCTGGCCGATGCCTGGGCGGACATGCTGGCCAAGGGCAATGCCGCTGACCTGCTGGAATAATACCAATACACCTAAAGGTTGATCTTTAGGTGTATTGGAGGCTGGCGACTGCCAGCCCGGCACCACGTGGTGCCGCAAGCCAAGGGCGCGGATGCGCCCGCCCGGCGCATGAGGGAGATTGGAATAATGAGGTTTTTTACCGCCGCCCATACATGGCGTCGGCCACTTCGCGGTCAACAATGGTCTTGCCGATGGGGGCCAGGGCCAGCCCAGCAAATTTGAAATGCTGAAAGCCGAAGGGAATGCCGATGATGGTCAGGCAGAAACCCAGCCCCAGCAGCAGATGACCCAGGGCCAGCCAGATGCCGGCAAAGATGAACCAGATGATATTGCCGATGGTGCCCAGCGGGCTGGTGCCCAGATCCCCCCGCCCGGTCAGGTCGGCCCGGTCCACCGCCACCCGGCCAAAGGGCCAGAGCATGAAGATGGCGATATTCACCGCCGCCCGCGCCCAAGGGATACCGACAATGGTGATGACCATGAACAGCGCCGCCGTCAGCCAGCCCAGTGCTGCGGCAAAGCCGAACAGGAATACCCACAGCACGTTAAGCAACAGGTTGATCATCACCGCGTTCCTTGCTTGATCAGGGACATGGCCATCATGCCTGATATCGGGGCTGAAGAAACGGCCAATGCGACGCCCCGGCAAGGGGCCACCGCCCCCGCATCCCCAGCAATGCGCCGGGCGCGGGGTGGCCTATCCTATCGGCGCGATTGACGGGAAGGCTGCCCGGCCTTATCTTATCCACAGGCCCAGTGAGGTGTGTGATGGCGATCAGCGGCATTTCTGCATATGCGTCCCAAGCGGTATCCCAAAGCCCGACCGTGCGTTCCACGGACGGTGGCAGCCGGGTGCAGGCTGTGGGTGCCGTCCAGCAGGACAATAGCAGCAACCCGGCAGAGGAAAGCCGGGAGAGCGTGCAGAACACCGCACCCACGGAGAATGAACGGCAGGAAGCTTTGCAGTCTGGCCGTACCCGTGGCAGCTTCGTGAACATCACAGCCTGATCACAGGCGATAAAACCGGACAGGTACGGCGTTTCAAGGCCCGATCCCAAAGACCAAAGACCCGCGCAGGGAATGCCCCGCGCGGGTCTTTTTTCATCAAGCCCCCGGCTTGCCCTTGCTGGTGGAATATTCAAAATGCAGGGCCACATCCGGGTGAACGCGCGGATGGATGGCATGGGCGGCCATGGCGGCTTCGGCGAAGCCGCACAGGATCAGCTTCAGCTTGCCGGGATAGTTGGCGATATCGCCAATGGCATGGATGCCGGGGGCCGAGGTGGCCAGCGTGCGCTGATCGACCGCGATATGGCCCTTTTCCATCTCCAGCCCCCAATCGGCGATGGGGCCCAGATTCATCGCCAGCCCGAAGAAGGGCAGCAGCACATCGGCGTCCAGCACCTTTTCGTTATCGTCCAGGTCGGCCACCCGCACGCCGGTCAGCTTGCCCCCCACCCCTTCCAGCCCGGAAAGCTGATAGGGCACCACCAGTTCGATCTTGCCCGACGCAATCAGCGCATCCATGCGTGACACGCTTTCGGGTGCTGCGCGGAATTTCGGGCGGCGATGCACCACCATCACCTTTTCCGCCACTTCCGACAGGGAATTGGCCCAGTCCACCGCGCTGTCACCGCCGCCGGCGATCACCACGCGCTTGCCGGCGAAATCAGCCCGGCGCTTCACCATGTAGAAGACGCCGGACCCTTCATACTGTTCCAGACCGTCCAGCGGCGGCTTGTTGGGGCCAAAGGCGCCGACGCCGGCGGCGATGATCACCGCCTTGGCCTCAATCACCGTACCTTTGTCGGTGCCGACCAGCCAGCCCTCGCCCTGCTGGGTCAGGGTGGTGACCTGCTGGCCCAGATGGTAGGTGGGGTTGAAGGGGGCGGCCTGTTCGGCCAGCCGGTCGATCAGGTCGGCCCCATCGATGGAGGGGTGGGCGGGAATGTCATAGATCGGCTTTTCCGGGTAAAGCGCCGTGCATTGCCCGCCCAGCATATCCAGCGCATCCACCACATGGGTGCGCATCTTCAACATGCCGCATTCAAACACGGCAAACAGGCCGACAGGCCCGGCGCCGATAATGACGACATCGGTGGAATGGCGATTCTGGGTATCGGACATAGGCGCACACTTTCCGGCAACCGGTGAATGATCGCCGGTCTAGGTGCCCCCTTTCCCCCGGCTTGGCAAGCCCCGCAATGTCTGGATGGCAAACGGAACCAGCCATTCCAAAGCGTCATGAAGTTGGGATAGACTCCCATTCAACACGCAATCCGTTAAGATTCATTCGCAGGCCCCATGACCAGCCTTGTTTTCGATCTTGCCGATGAAGATGCCACGGCCTCCCTGGCCGCCACCGTGGCCGGGTGGCTGCGGGGCGGCGATGTGCTGGCCCTGCGGGGCGATCTGGGGGCGGGCAAAACCGCCTTCTGCCGGGCGCTGATCCGCCATCTGGCCGATAACCCGGATGAAGAAGTGCCCAGCCCCACCTTCACCCTCGTGCAGCAATATGATCACCTGTCCCCGCCGCTCTGGCATTTTGACCTGTACCGGCTGACCGACCCGGCCGAGGTAGTGGAACTGGGCTGGGAGGAGGCTTTGCAGGATTGTGCCCTGGTGGAATGGCCGGACCGGCTGGGCCGGCTGTTGCCCGCTGACCGGCTGGATATTGACATCAATATCACCGGCCCCGCCAGCCGCCGCGCTGTGCTGACCGGTCGCGGGCGCTGGGAAAGCCGGCTGGCAGGGGTGGCGTAATGCGCGAAAGCCAGATCATCACCTTGCTGGCGGGGGCCGGCTGGGGCGGGGCCGTACGCCTTCCGATGGGGGCCGACTGGTCCACCCGCCGCTATGAGCGGCTGACCCGGCAGGGGGTGGCACCCGCCAGTGCCATCCTGATGGATGCGGACGGTGCCGGGGCAGCACAGGTGCCCCCCTTCATCCAGGTTTGCGCCCTGCTGCGGGAATGTGGGCTGTCCGCCCCCGAACCCTATGCCGCCGCATTGGATCAGGGGCTGCTGCTGCTGGAAGATTATGGCGATGACAGTTTCGCCCATCTGCTGGAAGGTGGGGCCGATCCATGGCCGCTCTATCGGCTGGCCACCGATGTGCTGATCCATCTGCATGATCGTTTCCGCCTGGACCAGCCGGGGGCGGCGGGCCTGCCCCACTATGATTTGGCCCTGTTCAGCGCCCAGGTTAGCCTGTTCGGCGATGCTTATTTCCAGGCTGCCGGTCAGCCTTTGGGGGATACAGCGCGGGCGGCACTGGATGCGGCGTGGCGGGCGGTGCTGGAAGGGGTGCTGGGCCGGCTGCCGGTCAGCCTGCTGCTGCGGGATTATCATCCCGGCAATCTGATGCTGCTACCGGGCCGTGATGGCGTGCGGGCCTGCGGGCTGCTGGATGTGCAGGATGCCGGCATCGGCCCGGTCAGCTATGACCTGTTGTCCCTGCTGGAAGATGCCAGGCGCGATGTGCCCCCGGACATTCAGGCCGCCATGCACACGCGTTACCTGGATGCCCGGTCGGGGGTTGAATCCGATGCCTTCAACGCCAGCTATGCCGTGATGGGGGCGATGCGCCATGCGCGCATTCTGGGCCGGGTGGCTCAGCTTTGCGCCCTGGGCGGCAGCCGCAAACAACTGGCCTTTCTGGCCCGTGTCTGGGGCCAATTTGCCCATGCCATCCGCCACCCGTTATTGTCGCCGGTGGCGGATTTTGTTGCCAGCCACCTGCCCCCAGACGGGGCGGTGGGGCATATTCTGGATCAGGCCGCGTAAAGGGAGTTTCTTTCATGAGTTTGATGCCGAAGCGGGCCATGGTGCTGGCCGCCGGATTGGGAATGCGGATGCGGCCGATCACCCTGACCACGCCGAAACCGCTGGTCGCGGTCGGTGGCAAGCCGATGCTGGACCATGCGCTGGACCGGCTGGCCGATGCCGGCGTGGATGATGTTGTGGTGAATGCCCATTGGCTGGCCGACAAGATCGCCGACCATCTGGCCGCCCGCCGCCAGCCCGCCCCCCGCATCACCCTGTCGCGGGAAGACGCGGTGCTGGAAACCGGCGGCGGCGTGCGCCATGCCCTGCCCTTGCTGGGGGAGGAGCCGTTTTTTACCATCAATGCCGATATTGTCTGGCTGGATGGGCCGGTGCCCACGCTGAGGCGGCTGGCCCAGGCCTGGGACGCCGACAAGATGGATTGCCTGTTGCTGGTCACGCCGACGGCCACGGCGGTGGGCTATCACGGGCGCGGCGATTTCCATATGGACCCGGACGGCGTGCTGACATCGCGGGTGGAGGGGGAGGTCAGCCCCTTCGTGATGGCCGGCATCGCCATCATGAAGCCGGACCTGTTCGCGGGTCGCCCCGATGGTGCCTTCAGCCAGAGCCTGATCTGGCGGGAGGCCGAAGCGGCAGGTCGGCTCTATGGTGTGCGCCATGATGGCAACTGGTACCATGTCGGCACGCCCGATGCCGTTCCCCTGGTGGACGCGCACTTACGCGAACCGGTGGGGCGGGAGGTGGTGCCTTAAGGGGTTGTTTCCTCTACAACTCTCCGTCATCCCGGCGAAAGCCGGGACCCAGGGCCACAAGATCAACCATCAGCGCTGCGTTGATCGACGCTGTTGCGCTGTCGGGCACTTGGCCCCTGGGTCCCGGCTTTCGCCGGGATGACGGATGAAAAATGTCAAAGCCTTCACACCCCCGGTCCCCATGCCCAACGTCTATACCCTTGCCCCCAACCTGCCCTTTGTTGACGCGCTGGCCGCCGGCCTGTGGGCGCGGGTGGATGGCGATGCGCTGGCGTTGAGCCGGATCACCGTGCTGTTACCCACCGCGCGCGCCGTGCGATCCCTGCGGGAGGCGTTTTTGCGCCTGTCGGGCGGGCGGCCCATTCTGTTGCCGCGCATGGCCCCGCTGGGCGATGTCGATAGCGACGAAATCACCTTGATGCTGGACGGGATGAAGGCGGGCGGGCTGGATCTGGCCCCTGCCATCGCGCCGTTGCGCCGGCAATTGCTGCTGTCCCGCGCCGTGCTGGCCGCCGGCGACAGTTTCGCCAAGACCAAGGCGCAGGCCGCCCGCCTGGGGCGGGAACTGGCCAAGCTGCTGGATCAGGTGCAGACGGAGCAATTGAGCTTTGACCAGCTCCGCACCCTGGTGCCCGATGATTATGCCGAACATTGGCAGGTCACCCTGTCCTTCCTGTCCATCATCATCGATCAATGGCCGGCGATCCTGGCCGATCTGGGGGTGGTGGACCCCGCGCAGGAACGCAATAACCGGCTGGCGGCCTTTGCCCGCGCGCTGGAACTGAACCCGCCGCCCCATCCGATCATCGCCGCCGGTTCCACCGGCACCATCCCGGCATCGGCCGACCTGCTGGCCACCATCGCCAAGCTGCCGCAGGGGGAGGTGGTGCTGCCCGGTCTGGACCAGGATATCGACGCCGACACCTGGACCGCCCTGGATGAGGCGCACCCGCAATTCGCCCTGAAACACCTGATCAACCGGCTGGGTGTGGCGCGGGAGGAGGTGCAGGATTGGCCGGTGGCGGCCAGCGTCCGCCCCGCCTGCCCGCCCGCCCGCATCCGCCTGATCGCGGAGGCCATGCGCCCCGCCGGCACGACGGAGGCCTGGCGCGACCTGCCCGATATCGACCCCAGCGCCCTGGAACGGCTGCACCGAATCGACGCCACCACCCCGCAGGAGGAGGCGGGCATCATCGCGCTGATCCTGCGGGAAGCGCTGGAAGTGCCGGAAAAGACGGCAGCCCTGGTGACGCCGGATCGCAATCTGGCCCGACGGGTGGCCACCGAACTGGCCCGCTGGGGCATTAAGGTGGATGACAGCGCCGGCCGCCCGCTGGCGCAGACGCCGGTGGGCAGCTTCCTGCGCGTCATTGCCGATCTGGCGGTGCAGGGGGCCCCCATCCCGCTGCTGTCGCTGCTGAAACACCCGCTGGCCGGTGGCGGGATGGAGGCGGGCGATCTGCGCCGGCTGGGTCGCCAGTTGGAAAAGGCGGTGCTGCGCGGCCCCCGCCCGCCGGGCGGGTTGGACGGGCTGCGCCAGGCGCTGAACGGGGCCGACCGCCGCCGGCTGGGCAACCCGGCGCTGAAGGAAGATCTGCTGGCCCTGGTGGACCGGCTGGAAGAACGGATGGGGGATTTCATCAATGCCGTGCGCGATGGGGAGGAACGGCCCCTGACCGACTGGCTGCACCTGCATGTGGGGGCAGCGGAAGCCATGGCGGCTTTGGAGGCCGAGCCCGGCAATGAGCGGCTGTGGCGCGACAAGGATGGGGAGGCGGCCGCCGCCTTCATTGACGAATTGCGCGACGCCGCCACCGGCTATCCCAGCATGGGCGGGCGCGATTATGCCGGCTTGATGGAAGTGCTGATTTCTGGGCGGCCGGTGCGCCCGGCCTTTGGCCTGCATCCGCGCCTGCATATCCTGGGCCTGATGGAAGCGCGCCTGCAGCAGTTCGACACGGTGATCCTGGCCGGCTTGAATGAGGGGACATGGCCGCCGGCCCCTGCGCCTGACCCCTGGATGTCGCGCCCCATGCGCACCCGATTCGGCCTGCCGTCGCCGGAACGGCAGGTGGGGCAGGCGGCGCATGATTTCGCCCATGCCTGTGGGGCGCACACGCTCTATCTCTCCCGTTCCGAACGGGTGGACGGCACGCCGACCGTGCCGTCGCGCTGGCTGTTACGGCTGGATACGGTGCTGGGCAAGGCGGGGCTGCGCGGGTCCATCGGCCATGCGGTGGAGCATTACCGCGCCCTGTATCAGGCCCTGGACCGGCCAGCCCAGGTGAAGCCCTGCCCGGCCCCGGCCCCCTGCCCGCCGCTGGATGCCCGCCCGCGCAAGCTGTCCGTCACCCAGATCGAAACCTGGATGCGCGACCCCTATGCCATCTATGCCCGCAAGATTCTGGAGCTGGAGGCGCTGGAGCCGATTGACGCCGACCCCGGTGCGGCGGAACGCGGGGAGATTCTGCACAAGGCACTGGAAAATTTCATCCGCCGCTATCCGGCGCAACTGCCGGGCAATGCAAGGTCGGAACTGCTGGCCTGCGGGCGGGAGGCATTTGGCGACCTGCTGGACCAGCCGGGGGTGCAGGCCTTCTGGTGGCCGCGCTTTGAACGGGTGGCCGACTGGTTTTTGGGTGTGGAGGCGGAGCGCCGCAAAACCATCCGCCCGCTGGCCATTGAGGTGACGGGCAGCATCCGCCTGACCCCGCCGGGCGGGGATTTCATCCTGACCGCCAAGGCCGACCGTATCGACCGCACGCCCACCGGCGGCGTGGTGCTGCTGGATTACAAGACCGGCCAGCCGCCGACCGGCAAGGAAGTGCGGCTGGGCAAGGCCCCGCAATTGCCCTTGGAAGCGCTGATTGCACGCGAAGGCGGCTTTACGGAGATCGGACCGGCGACGGTGGAGGGGCTGGAATTCTGGCGTCTGACCGGCGGCGACCCCGCCGGGACCATCCAGACCCTGAAAGATGATGCCCATGATCTGGCGGATGAGGCGCGCGAGGGGCTGTTGGCGCTGATCGAGGCATTTGACGATCCCGCCATGCCCTATCGCAGCCAGCCGCGCCCCAGCTGGGCCCCACGATTCACCGATTACGCCCACCTGTCCCGCATCGCCGAATGGTCGGCGGGGGGCGGGGAGGAGGGGTAAACTTCAATATACAGTGAAGAAATATGCCTTGTTTCCAATTGGCAGCGAACCATCCCACCCGTATATGAACAATAGTCTTTTGACGGGATGAGCAACTTGGAAAACAAACCAAAGTTTCAGCCGCCACCCGTTTCCTGGAATGGGAAACCATCCCTTCAGTCAACGGCACAGCCAAAACAGGCATCAAGAGCTATAGGTGCCGCCAAGCCGACCAGTGCACCCCCACCCGTTGTCTGGGCCGGTCAGCCACTGGCAACTGCACAAAAGAAAACCACGCAGACGCCCCCGCTTATCACGCAGCCGCAGCAGAAAGCACCGCATAGCTTCGTTCAGGCTGCATCCCGGCCGCTTATATCGCCACCGCCGGTGCTGCCTTCCGGGCCAGCACACAGTAAAACAGCCATCCAACCAAAACTATCCCAGGTTGGGCATCAGCCGCCCAGCATGGCCAGTGCTTTCTCTGTGCGTAAGGCTCCGTGCTGTCCCCAGCACAGCCCCCCATCAATAACGGGTTCGCATCCAAAACAGACAGTCATCCAGCGGATGACCATGCCTTCTATTTTTCCCATTAATGATAAAGCGCAGAAAATATTTCAAAAATCGATGGATGCAACTCAGGACGACCTGAAGGGCAATTCTCAATCGAAAGGCAAGCGCAAATTCGAAGAATTTGAAAGCGACGACATCGACAGCATAAGCAAAAACTATGTAACATCAACTACAGGTGTTTATGCATTTTTAAAAATTAATGGAAAATTCGTTTCGTTCGGCAGAAACAAAAAGGCTGGAAGTCAATTAATATTCGAAGAAATTGGACATGTGAATCAAAAGGGGGTTAAAGATAATTTTCACGCTGAGGATTGGTGTATTCAAAATTTCAAAGATAGTTATTTAAATTCAAATAAAAGTCTTAGTGACTTTTTATCGGAAAAATATCCAAACACAAACAATACAGGCACACCAGGAAAGCATGTATTTTCTATAAGAATCAGTTACTCGTCGTGCCTTGGCTGCACAACAACAATTCGTAACTTCAAAAATTGGCTGGATGCAAAACTTGGTTCGCAGAATTTTATTCTGCGGGTCAAATTTCTTCGTCCATATTCTGTAGCCGTAACATTGAAAAATAAAAAGACCCAATCGGCATCTAATTTTATCAGCTCAATTGGAGGCTTACAGGAATTTCAAATTCCGGTACGTTTCCAACCTGAGAGCTCCGCAATTAAAATGTATAAAAAATTAAAAAATACAGATAATATTGCCGAAAACCACCAGGGAATTGACAACATACTTAATACAAAACAGATGGATTATTTATCAAAAACTTGGACAGATATGGGAGTAAATAGAAAGGGAACCCCAAGCCTTCTATCATCAACAAGCATCAGTACTTCCTCTATTACTGGAACCGGTGTAAGCATGGCCACAAGTAGCGCAACGCCATTTACGCCACAGAGTACCGTTTCTTTTACAATAGGGGCCACACCCACAGTTCCCAAAACAAAAGCAAAAAGGCACTTTTTACGGCGGAAATGAGGAGGTCTCCCTGATTGGGAGAGAGTCCGACAGGGCGACTTCCTGTCGGGCACCGGCAGCCTGATAAAATGCCGCTGGCATAGGGTTTGACGATCGCGCGCGATGGGTCCATATCGGCTTGCTACAAAGCCGTTTTCCCAGCGACAGGCCCGACCTTGACGACCAGCCGCTTTACCGCCGCCGCCTCCCCCACCACCGGCGCCCGCCAGGTGGCGAACTGGTTGCTACTCTGTGCGGCCATGGTCTTCGCCATGGCCATTATCGGCGCCATCACACGGTTGACGGAAAGCGGGCTTTCCATCACCGAATGGAAGCCGATCAGCGGCGCCATCCCGCCCTTGTCAGAGGCGCAATGGCTGGCAGAATTCGAGAAATACAAGCAGATCCCCGAATATCAGGTGCTGAACCGGGGGATGAGCCTGGAAGAATTCAAGCATATCTTCTTCTGGGAATGGTTCCACCGGCTGTGGGGCCGGCTGATCGGCATTGTCTTTGCCGTGCCGCTGGTCTGGTTCGCCGTGAAAGGCATGATCTCCCGCCCCATGCTGCCCCGGCTGGTGGGGTTGTTCCTGCTGGGCGGGCTGCAGGGTTTCATCGGCTGGTTCATGGTGCAATCCGGCCTGTCGGAACGCACCGACGTGTCGCATTACCGGCTGGCCATGCATCTTTCCATGGCGCTGATCCTCTATGCCCTGTTGATCCGTACCGCGCTCAGCCTGCGCCATCCGGGGGCGGGGGCGCGGGCGGAACTGGCCCCGCTGGTCTGGCACGGGCGGGCGGCCCTGGCGTTGGTGGGGATCACCGTGGTTTGGGGGGCCTTTGTCGCCGGGCTGGATGCCGGCTTCGCCTATAATACCTGGCCGACGATGAATGGCGATTTCATGCCGCCAGAGGTCTGGAACCTCTCCCCCGCCTGGCTGAATTTCCTGGAAAATACCGCCGCCGTGCAGTTCACCCATCGCTGGCTGGCCATTGCGACGGCGCTAACCGTGCTCACCTATGTCTGGCGCATCGGCCAACGCCATGATGTGGCCGCCCGCGCCAAACAGGTGGCACTGGGGCTGGCGGCATGTGTGCTGGCCCAGGTGGGGCTGGGCATCACCACCCTGTTGCTGGCCGTGCCGGTGGCGTTGGGGGCCGCCCACCAGGGCGGGGCCATGGTGGTGATCGGCTTGCTGGTCTGGTCACTGCACACGCTGCGCCGGCCGGGGGTGTGAAAAACCCTACACCCGCTCAAACCGCGCCGGCTTGCCAAAGAAGCGGGTTGCCAGCGGGGTGATGCGGCCGGCCTCCCCCGTGGTCAGGAACTGCACCTGCCCGCTGCCCGGCTGGTCGAATTCCGGGTGACGTTGCAGATAGGCGGCCAGACTGCGCGCCGTCAGGTCCGGTTGCGACAGCACCTCCACCCCGCGCGGCAGGGCGTCGATAAAGGCATCCGCCACCAGCGGGTAATGGGTGCAGCCCAGCATCACCGCCTGGGGCGCCGCCCCCTCCAACTGGCCCAGCAAGCCATCCGTATAGCGATGGATGGCATCGCGTACCTGGGCCGGCGGGGCATCGCCTTCGATCAACCGCACCAGTTCCGGGCAGGCCTGCTGCACCACCCGCACTTCCGGGGCGCGGTGGCTGATTTCGCGCGGATAGGCGCCACTGTCCACCGTGCGGCTGGTGGCGAAAATGCCGATGGTGCGCGGCGGCCCGGCGGGGCGATCGGCGGCCAGATCGGCCATCCAGGGCACGCCGGTAATGGCCTCCACCATCGGCACCAGCACGCCCAGCACCCGCCGGCCGGGATAGGCCCCGTCCAGCCAGGTCTGTTGCAGGCGGCGCAGGGCCACGGCCGAGGCGGTGTTACAGGCCAGCACCACCAGCCGTGCCCCCTGGTCGAACAGGCGGGACACGCTGTCCAGCGTCAGTTGATAAATTTCTTCCGGGGTGCGGTCGCCATAGGGGGCGAAATGATGATCGCCGAGATACAGGAAATCATGCGTCGGCATGGCATCATGCAGCGCCCGCAGCACTGTCAGCCCCCCATGGCCGGAATCAAACACGCCGATCATGAAACAGGTCCGCTCCCCACTGCCGATTTCCTGGGTTTATCATGGGAAGATGGCGATGGAAGGGCCATTGCGACAGGGCTGACCCTTGCCAAGCGCCCCCCGTCTGTGCGTAATTCCCTGCGCGCTTATCAAGGCATACCCTGCGCTGGAGATATTTCCGCACCATGTCCGTGCTGTCGTCCCGTACCCTTGTCGCCGCCGCCCTGCTGTTCAGCGCCGGCACCGCCTATGCCGCCCCCGACAAGAGTGAGCCGGTCGGCCCGACCATGGGGGACATTGTGCGGCAGGCGTCCCAGCCAGCCCCCACGGCCGCCGCCCCACTGCCCGCCGCCACGAACCTGCCCACCATGGGCGATATCGTGAAGCAGACGGAAGCCCAGGCCAAGGCCGCCCAGCGCGCCGCCCCGGAAGGCTGCACCCGGCCCAAGCTGCCGGGCGACGTGCCCGATGGCACCAAGGCCACGGAAGAAGAAATCCGTCAGGCGCAGCTGCGCGTGAAGGCCTATGTCAGCGAGTCGGAAGAGTTCAACCGCTGCCTGGATAAATTGGTGCAGGCCAATTACAGCCGGCTGTCCGTGCATGAATATCTGTCGCTGACAGCCCAGCATGACCTGACCATCTCCGCCATGCAGCTGTTCGCCGAACGGTTCAATGTGCAACTGCGCGCCTTCAAGGCCCGCAATAACGGCGCGGCACCGGCGGCCAAGCCGTAAATAATCCCCTATTCCGCTGCCAGGGCCGTCAGAACCGGTTCCGGCAGCGGCTGGTCGAAGACGATATGGGCCAGGGTGGCGGATTTGCCGCGCACCCGGAAGCCCAGCGGCTGGCCGATGCGGGGCAGGATCACCTGCCCACGTGCTTCCGGCTCCAGCGCCAACCCTGACAGGCTGGCCCCACCGGCCGACAGATCCACCAGCCGGGCCGGCTGGGCCGCCGCCCCTTCCAGCCTTGTTTCACAGGGAATATCAACGTTATAGCGTCTGGCCCCGCGCCGGTCGGCATCGGGGGTGGCCGTGCGGACTACCCGCACCAGCAGCTTGTGCAACTCCTCAATGGCGCCGGCCACGGCCGTGGCATTGCCGCTGACCATCTGGGCCTGGCTGCCACTTTCCGCCGCCTCCCGCGCCACGTCCCCGATCAGTTCCGCCACCTCCCGCGCGGCGGCGGTGGTTTCCTGCACATTGCGGCTGATTTCCCGCGTCGCGGCCGCCTGTTGCTGCATGGCCCCGGCAATATCACCGGCAATGGCGTCAATTTCCGCGATACGGCTGCCGATCCCCTCCACCGCCTGCACGGCATCACCGGTGGCCCGGCGGATATCCTGGATGCGGGTGGTGATGGCGTCGGTGGATTGCGCCGTCAGCGTCGCCAGATGCTTCACCTCCCCCGCCACCACGGCAAAGCCCTTGCCGGCCTCCCCGGCCCGCGCCGCCTCGATACTGGCATTGAGCGCCAACAGGTTGGTCTGGCTGGCGATCTGGGCGATCAGGGCCGCCATCTCCCCGATACCATCCACCTGCTGGCGCAAGGTTTCGATCACGCAGGCGACATCGTGGCCTTGGGCCACGGCCGCACCGGTACTGTCGCTGGCATGGGTGATCTGGGCGGCAATGTCGTGGATCGTGGCCGACAGTTCCTCTGTCGCCGCGGCAACCGCCTGGGCATTGGCCAGCGCCTGTTCCGCCGCCGCCGCCACCCCGCCAGAGGCTTCGCCCACCCGGCCGGCCCGGCTGGCCAATATGTCGGCATCATCCGTCATGGCATGGGTGCGGGCCGCCACATCGGTCACCGCCCGTGCACTTTCGCGTTCCACCGTTGCCGCCATCATCTGCACGGCGCGCTGGCGTTCGGCGGAAACGCGGCGTTCGCATTCCGCCGCCTCCTCCGCCGAACAGGCCAGCCGGGCGCGCAGCACCCGCAACCGATCCGTGACGGGGGCGAATTCCAGAATGGCGGCTGGCTCAATCGTGTGGCTGCGCGGATCGCGGGTGATAGCTTCCAGATGCTGGCATAGCCGCGCCAGGGGTGCCCGGATGGACAGGCGCAGCAGCCAGCCGGCCAGCACGGAAAACAACAGCGCCACCACCCCCAGGGCGATGAAGTCCCCATTCAGCCCCTCGATCCGCGCCAGCGCGGCCGCCACATCGGGCTGTGCCCCGGTCAGATCACCCCGCAGGCGGGACAATCCGACCAGACCGATACCGCCCAGCCCCGCCATGGCCAGGAACATGCCCAGAAAGGCGCCATGCAACCGGCTGCCGATGCTGCGCCAGAACAGCCCCAAACGCCCGGCCAGCCTTGTCGGCCGCAACTCGCCATGGTGCAGCCGTACCGACAGCGCATCACCCCGGCGCATGGCGGCGTAAAGCTGTTCGGCCGCCGCCACATCGGCCCGTTCCGGCCGGGTGCGCACGGACAGAAAGCCGGTGACGGTTCCCCCCTCCACCACCGGCGTCACATTGGCCCGTACCCAATAGAAACGCCCATCCTTGCGCCGGTTCTTCACCAGCCCCTCCCAGGGGCGACCGGCCTTGATGGTGGTCCACAGGTCGGCAAAGGCCGGTTTGGGCATATCGGGATGACGGACAATATTATGTGGCCGGCCAATCAGTTCCGCCTGCGTGAAGCCGGATGCCTTAACGAACGCCTCATTGGCGAACTGGATGCGTCCCTGCGGGTCCGTCCGCGATACCAACACATCCTCGGCCGATACCAGCCATTCCTGTTCCGCCATGACCCCGCCCCCAGTCTGAATTGCGGCGGGAATTTAAGTAAAGTCATGTCCCCTGAATTTGACGTAGATCAGACTGACGATGTATTTCGCCCTTACCGGGCAATGTTCATCATGAGAAAAAGGATAGGTGTAGCAATATTGCACAATCATTAATCTCTAATGGCATTTCCATGGCAGCGATTTTTCTTCAAATGCGGCAGAACATTTCGTTCACCGAAGAAAATTTCCTCATAGATTCAATATGCTGTGAGCAGACCAGGGGATTGCCAAAGAAAAACCCCCGGCGGATGTCTCCGCCGGGGGTCTTCGCATTCAGGCCAGTTCGGCTGAACGGCGTGGGACTTAGAAGTCCATGCCGCCCATACCGCCCATGCCACCCATACCACCCGGAGCGCCACCACCAGCGGCCGGCGGCTGCGGCTTCTCGCCGATCATCGCCTCGGTGGTGATCAGCAGGCCGGCGATGGAAGCGGCGTCCTGCAGGGCAGCGCGCACAACCTTGGTCGGGTCGATGACGCCGAACTTGAACATGTCGCCATATTCGCCGGTCTGGGCGTTGAAGCCGTGGTTGGTGTCAGCCTGCTCCAGCAGCTTGCCGACGATCACGGAACCGTCGAAACCGGCGTTCTGGGCGATCTGACGGACCGGGGCCTGCAGGGCCTTGCGGACGATGTCGATGCCGAACTTCTGGTCTGCATCGGCAGCCGTCAGCTTCTCCAGGGCGCGGGTGGCGTACAGCAGGGCTGCGCCGCCGCCGGCGACGATGCCTTCCTCAACCGCAGCGCGGGTGGCGTGCATCGCGTCGTCAACGCGATCCTTGCGCTCCTTCACCTCAACCTCGGTCGCGCCACCGACGCGCAGAACCGCAACGCCGCCGGCCAGCTTGGCCAGACGTTCCTGCAGCTTCTCACGGTCATAGTCGCTGGTGGTTTCTTCGATCTGGGCCTTGATCTGGGAGATGCGGGCCTCGATGTCAGCCTTGGCGCCTTCACCATCAACGATGGTGGTGTTGTCCTTGGAGATCGTGACCTTCTTAGCGCGACCCAGCATGTCCAGGGTCACGTTTTCCAGCTTGATGCCCAGATCTTCGCTGATGACCTGGCCGCCGGTCAGGATGGCCATGTCTTCCAGCATCGCCTTGCGACGATCACCGAAGCCCGGAGCCTTCACGGCGGCGATCTTCAGGCCGCCACGCAGCTTGTTGACCACCAGCGTGGCCAGGGCCTCGCCTTCCACATCCTCGGCCACGATGACCAGCGGACGGGAGGACTGCACGACGGCTTCCAGCACCGGCAGCATGGCCTGCAGGCCCGACAGCTTCTTTTCGAACAGCAGGATGTAGGGGTTTTCCAGGTCCGCGACCATCTTGTCGGCGTTGGTCACGAAGTAGGGCGACAGGTAGCCGCGGTCGAACTGCATGCCTTCGACGACATCCAGCTCGGTCTCCAGGCTCTTGGACTCTTCGACCGTGATCACGCCTTCGTTGCCGACGCGGGCCATGGCTTCGGCGATCTTCGCACCGATGAAGGCTTCACCGTTGGCGGAGATGGTGCCGACCTGGGCGATTTCGTCGTTGGTCGTTACCTTGCGGGAACGGGCCTGGATGTCGGCCACGACGGTGGCAACAGCCAGATCAACGCCGCGCTTCACATCCATCGGGTTCATGCCGGCGGCAATGGCCTTGGCACCTTCACGGACGATGGCCTGGGCCAGCACGGTGGCGGTGGTGGTGCCGTCGCCGGCCAGATCGGCCGTCTTCTGCGCCACTTCCTTCACCATCTGGGCGCCCATGTTCTCGAACTTGTCAGACAGTTCGATTTCCTTGGCGACCGAGACACCGTCCTTGGTGATGCGGGGAGCGCCGAAGCTCTTCTCGATCACGACGTTGCGGCCCTTCGGGCCCAGGGTCACCTTCACGGCGTCGGCCAGAATGTCCACGCCGCGCAGCATCTTGGCGCGGGCGTCGGAGCCGAACTTAACTTCCTTGGCAGCCATTGTTTTCGTCCTTCGAATGAATAGGGATCAGATAGGGTTCAGTGAACCGACTCAGGCGTTCAGCACGCCCATGATGTCGCTTTCCTTCATGATCAGGTATTCGACACCGTCGATCTTCACTTCCGTACCGGACCACTTGCCGAACAGAACGCGGTCGCCGGCCTTCACGTCCAGGGCGATCAGCTTGCCGGATTCGTCACGGGCACCGGTACCAACCGCAACCACCTCGCCCTCCTGGGGCTTTTCCTTGGCGGTGTCGGGGATGATGATGCCGCCGGCAGTCTTCTGCTCGGATTCGACGCGCTTGACCACGACGCGGTCGTGCAGCGGACGGAACTTCATGGATCTCTCCCTGAGATAGGCAAAAGTATAAGGCGCAAGCCTTGTGTTAGCACTCACGCCCAGTGAGTGCCAAAGACCTATTCATCGCCCCCCCTCCTGTCAAGGGCGCACTTGTCATAATTCGGGGGCATCTGGATGACAGTTTGGCAGCACTCTGGCGATGATGCTGCTAATCATTTGATATAAAAGGATATATTCACAAACTCACAAAATGGTGCCACGCTTCCCATGGTGCATTGCGGCACCGGTTTGCAAGGGGAAGGAGGTTCCATGGGCATTTCGGCTTCAACCCTGTCCATCCCAGGGCAGGATGTCTCATCCCTGTCCCGGCAGTTGCGGGATTATCGCCTGACCACGGCGGAAATCCTGTATCACATGCCCGACCATCCGGGCCTGCTGCAAACCTATATCTGGCAGGAGCTTGATCTGGCCCCCCGTTACCCGGTGCTGCGCCGATTCCTGGATTTCTGGGGCCGGGAACTGGATGGCAAGCTGCATTCCGTGCGCGTGGCCCAGCTGGATATCGTCTCCCCCGGCCGGATGCGCCATATTGATGCGCTGCTGACGCTGCAATAGGGGGCCAGGGCGGGCGGGACAGCGGTTGCACAGGCGGCTGGACAAACACGCCTGTTCATTGCATCCCATTGCGGCCATTTCCGCATCCGGGGTGTCCCGCCCATGCTTGCCCTTCTGTTCCGCTGGTTGCGCAGCCCCCGGCCCCGCGTGGGGCAGGCGTCCATGGCGCGGCGGCTGCTCTGGCTGATGGGCTGGGTGTTCGCCGTTTGCACCGGCCATGTCATTGCCATGGTCTGGCTGGAAGGCATGGGGCTGGGCGATGCGCTGTGGCTGACGGCGACCACCATCGTCACCGTCGGCTATGGCGACCTGTCGGCCAAAACCGATGCCGGTCGGTTGGCCACGGTGGGCTTTCTCTATGTCGGCGGCATCTTCGTGGTGGCCAGCCTGGTGTCGGCCCTGGTGGAATGGCGGGCGGATCAACTGGAACGCAAGGCCGGCGGGGCCTGGGGGTGGAACTTGTCCAACCATCTGCTGCTGATCGGGGAACCGTCCGGCGATATCACCCAGCATATCGGCCGGCTGGTCGATCAGGTGCGTGCGCATGAGGATTGGGCGGGTGTACCCGTGCTGCTGCTGACCCGGGCGTTTGCTGACAGCCGGCTGCCATCCAGCCTGGGGGACCGGGCCATTGTGCATGTCACCGGCAGTGCCGCCGACCCGCAGGCCCTGGCCCGCGCCACGCCGGAAAAGGCCCGCGCCATGCTGGTCTTTTCTGCCTCCGAAACCGATAGGGAGGCCACCGCGCGGGTGCTGGATACGGTGCTGCGCCTGCGGGAGGTGAATGCCACCGCCCCCATCATCGCCGAATGCGTGGATGCCGGCGACCGCGACCGGCTGGTCCGGCTGGGTGCCGCGCAGCCGATGCGGGTGATGCATGGTTATCCCGAAGCCGCCGCCCGCGCCATTGTCAGCCCCGGATCGGAAGCGCTGATCGAACAGCTGTTCACGGCGGAAGGCGATGAATGCCGCCGCATCGACCTGCCCCGCCCCTGGTCCGGCCCCTGGCTGGACCTGTTGACTCGCATCGCCGGGGCCGGCATCGGCACGCCCATCGGCTATCGCTGTGCCGATACGGGCGCGGTGCTTTCCAACCCGCTGGGCCGGCAGATCAAGGCCGACGCCCTGTTCCTGATTGTCGGGGACGACCGGCAGGCCAGGGCGGCGGCCGATGTGATGCGGCTGCTGTTCGGGTAAATCAGCCGCCCTGGATCAGAAGGGGCGCACGATCACCAGGATGACGATGCCGATCATCAACAGGGTCGGCACTTCATTCAGGATGCGGAAGAATTTCTGCGGCTTGGTATTGGCGTCCTGCGCGAACAGGCGGACATATTTTGACAGCACGCCATGCACGCCCGACAGCACCAGCACCAGGGTCAGCTTGGCATGAAGCCAGCCCTGTCCCTTCAGCAGGTCGGGGTTCAGGGCGATCATGCCGATGCCGAAAACCCAGGTGGCGATCATGGCCGGGTTCATGATCGCCTTCAGCAGGCGGCGTTCCATCACCTTGAAGGTTTCCGATTGCGGCGACCCGGCGGGTGCTTCGCAATGATAGACGAACAGGCGTGGCAGATAGAGCTGTGCCGCCATCCAGGCAATGACGCTGATGACGTGAAGGGCCTTGATCCACAAATAATAATCAGCCATGGCGTTTTCCGCTCCCGTTCCGGCCGGTCCTGTATCCCGATGGACCTTTGCCCTTTTCGATCCGCCAGGGCTAGATAACATCGCGCCGCATGGGGGCATAGCCCCCTCACGGCCAAACTGTTTCAACAGGGTACGTGTGAAAAGGTTGTTATGCTGGCGTGTGCCTTTATAGTTAACACCTTCGGCGCCAGCGCGGCGCAAGGGAACGCATGATGGCCGACACCAGCGAACAAGCCGCCAGTGAGGAAGTCGCCGCCGTCGCAGCGGAAGAGGCGCTGTTCGATGACAGTGCGCGCGACGCGTTGCATATCTTGCCCATGGGCATGTTGCCGCTGGAAACGCCGGGCCTGCGCCGGGCCAAGCTGATCAAGAATGCCCGGCTGGAAACGGTGGTGGAGGTGTTCCACGACCGCCAGACCGGCAGCGGCCAGATCAACCCCGACCATCTGGGCAGCCTGTTCCCCAGCCATGCCAAGGCCCTGCGCGCCGACATGGCGCAGATCAACAAGCTGGTGCGGATCAACAGTTTCGATGTCTATACCCTGCGCAAGGAACTGCGCCGGGTGGGCATCGCCGTCAATGACGCCAAGGCCTTACAGCTTTCCGACAGCAAGCGCGCGGAACTGACCGGCTATATGAAGGATTTCACCCGGCCGCTGCTGCAGCAGGTTTATGGCACAGAAGAACGCCAGATCGGCGATGTGGCCGACATTCTGGCCATGCTGGCCAACCCGGACCGGGACGAGGCGCTGACCAACCTGCGCCTGTTGTCAGAAAAGCTGAAGGTCAAGCTGAACGAAATCCCGGATTTTCTGGAGGATTACGGCGACGTCTTCCTGTCGCTGGCCTATTTCCGCTCCTGCCTGGATGGCATTGTGCCGGAAGTGCAGAAATTCATGAAATGGGCCAATGAGCCGAAAAGCAGCGAGCTGATTTCCCGCGACCGGCTGGTGATGAAGATGCTGGCCGATGTGCAGACGAAACTGACCTCCATCACCACTTCCATCACCGGGCGTTTTGAAGCGTTCGATCGCCGCAGCAAGGATTTCTGGAACGATATCAGTGCTGAAAGCTTCCGCGCCGTGCGCCACCAGATTGAAAGCCACCATGTCACCATCGGCGGCGTGCTGTGCGGGCTGGCGGTGAAGATGGCGCTGTGGAAGGCCCGCTTCCCCCAGGGCGGGGGCGGGCCGCAGAAGCGGGTGGAATTTGTCCGTTCGGAAATCCTGCCCGGCCTGGACCATATCCAGGCCATCGAATCGGCGGCTTCCGGTGTGAAGTAACCGCCTTTTCGCCCTAATCGGGCGGCACAACCTCAATACAGCATAACCCGGAAGACAGGGTTGCCGTGGCATCGCTTTCCAGGCGATGGCAGGGGCCTTTATGGTGATGCCCGTCTTACCCTTTTCCCGCCGGATGCCCCCGTTGAGTGAGCTGACCGCCCCGCCCCGTTTCCGCCCCAGTGGGGAGCCGCCGCGCCCGGTGCGCCCGCCGCCGCCGGAACGCCGTCCGCCCTCGCCACCACCACCGCGCCCACCCCGGCAGCGGGCGGAAGGTGGCAAGGGCGGCAAAGGGGGAAAAGGTGGCTGGGGCCGGCGTATCCTGACGGTACTGGCCGTGCTGGCCATCTGGGTGGGCATGGCCGGTGCCGGCCTGATCGCCTATTTCGCCTATGATCTGCCTGATATTTCCCAGGTCGCCCAGGCCGACCGGCGCCCGGCGGTAACGCTGCTGGCGGCCGATGGCACGCCGTTCCACCGGTTTGGCGACCTGCGCGGCGAAACGCTGGATGTCTCCCAATTGCCGCGTCATCTGATCGATGCGCTGGTGGCGACGGAGGACCGGCGGTACTGGAGCCATTTCGGCGTCGATCCGCTTGGCATTGCCCGCGCCTTCTATGCCAACCACCGGGCTGGGCGCACGGTGCAGGGCGGGTCCACCCTGACCCAGCAGCTGGCCAAGAACCTGTTCCTGACCCCCGACCAGACCCTGCGCCGCAAGGCGCAGGAGGCGTTGCTGGCCATCCGGCTGGAACATGAATATAGCAAGGAACAGATCCTCACCGCCTATCTGAACCGGGTCTATCTGGGGGCCGGTACCTTCGGTATCGATGCGGCGGCCCGCACCTATTTCAACAAATCGGCGCGCGACCTGAACCTGCGGGAATCGGCCATCATTGTCGGGCTGCTGAAGGCCCCCTCGCGCTATGCCCCCACCGCCAACCCCGACCGGGCCACACGGCGCATGGGCGTGGTGCTGCGGGCCATGGAGGAAGAGGGCTATATCACCGAGGCGCAGCTGCAGGCCGCCATGGCCCCCCCGCCGGATGAAAAGCGGGACGAGGTGCCGGATGGCGACGGGCGCTATCTGGCTGGCTGGGTGGCCGATCAGGTGGCGGGCTTCGTCGGTGCCGATCACGGCGATCTGGTAGTGCGCACCACCTTTGACGGCAATCTGCAGCGCATCGCCGATGCCCAGGTGGCGGCGATGCTGGCCGGACCGGGGGCGGAGGCCAATGTCGGCCAGGCAGCCGCCGTGATCATGGCGCCCGACGGGGCCGTTCATGCCATGGTCGGCGGGCGCGGCTATGACAAGAGCGAGTTCAACCGCGCCACCCAGGCGCTGCGCCAGCCCGGCTCCTCCTTCAAGCCCATCGTCTATCTGGCGGCCCTGGAGGCGGGGTGGAGCGAGAACAGCACCATCCTGGATGCGCCCTACACCAAGGGCAAATGGCATCCCGGCAATTATGACGGCAAGTTCCGGGGTGAGGTGACGCTGAGCACGGCGCTGGCCAATTCGCTGAACACCGCCACCATCCGGCTGATGGAGGCGGTGGGCGTGGATAATGTGCGCAATGCCGCCAAACGGCTGGGCCTGACCACCACCATGCGCCGCGACCTGTCGCTGGCGCTGGGCACGTCGGAAACCACGCTGCTGGAACTGACCGGTGCCTATGCCACGCTGGCCAATGAAGGCCAGGGTGTGATCCCCTATGCCATCACCGAAATCCGCGACACATCCGGCAATGTGCTGTACCGGCGCCAGGGCTCCAGCGCTGGCTATGCCGTGGCCGCCCCCTATGTGGAGGCGATGAACCGCCTGCTCTCCGGCCCCGTTGAACGCGGCACCGGCAAGGCCGCCAAGCTGGACCGCCCCACCGTGGGCAAGACCGGTACGACCCAGGATTACAAGGATGCCTGGTTCGTCGGCTATACGGCCGATCTGGTGGGGGGTGTCTGGCTTGGCAATGATGATGGCAAGCCGATGAAGAAGGTCACTGGCGGCGGCCTGCCGGCCAAACTGTGGCATTCCATCATGGTGGAGGCCCATCAGGGCCTGCCGGCGCGCGGCCTGCCCGGCCTGAACCGGGTGCCGACGGATGATCCCATCGGTGCCCTGCTGGCCCAGCATCCCGGCGATGGCATGGAGACCACGGCCGATGCCGGCATCGCGGAGGTGCATTCCGAACCGCTGGGCGAACCGCCCCCGCCGGAGCCGGAACCCACCAGCGGCGACCCGATCGGCAACCTGCTGCGCCGCCTGACGGGCAAACAATAGGAATTGCGGTGAGTCCTGATGCTTCCCGATTGCACCGCCAGCCGGAATTGCCGACTGTGAAGGGGGAATTCTGTCGTCAGTCGGGTGGAAATGCGGATGATCGGCCGGTGGCTCTGTCTGGTGGTGGCACTGTTCTGGCTCGGCAGCCCGGCCTGGGCGGGCGGGGTGCTGCATCGGGGAAACGGGTCGGAGCCGCAATCACTGGACCCGCATAAATCCACCGGCGAGTCGGAAGGCTGGATTCAGCGTGACCTGTTCGAACCGCTGCTGACGGTGGATGCCAAGGGCGCGCTGATCCCCGGTGCGGCGGAACGCTGGACCATCAGCGATGATCTGCTGACCTATCGCTTCCATCTGCGGCCAGAGGGGCGTTGGTCCGATGGCAGCCGGGTGACGGCGGATGATTTCGTCTTTGCCTGGCGCCGCCTGCTGGACCCCGCCACCGCGTCGCCTTATGCCTTCTATCTCTGGCCCGTAAAGAATGGCCGGGCGGTGGCGGAAGGGCGCCTGCCGCCCGAGGCACTGGCCGTGCGGGCGGTGGACAGCCTGACCTTCGAGGTGGAGCTGGCAGCGCCCACCGGCTATTTCCTGGCCGCCCTGCAATATCCCGCCACCGCCCCGCTCAGCCGCGCCAATCTCGCGCGGTACGGCGATGGCTTCACCCAGCCGGGCCGGCTGCTCTCCAACGGGGCCTTCACGCTGGCGGCGGCGGTGCCGCAGGACCATGTGAAGCTGGTGCGCAACCCGCGTTTCCACGATGCGGCCAATGTCAGCCTGGATGCTGTCTATTTCTACCCGACGGAGGATCAGGAAACCGAGCTGAAGCGGTTCCGCGCCGGGGATCTGGATGTCACCTATGATGTGCCGGCGGCACAGCTGGGCTGGATACGGGAGAATCTGCCCGGCGCGCTGCGCACCGCCCCCTTCCTGTCCACCTATTTCTATTATTTCAACCTGCGGCGGGAGCCATGGAAATCCAGCCCGGAACTGCGTCTGGCCCTGTCCCTGGCCATTGACCGGCAGGTGATTGTGGAGAAGATCACCCGCGCCGGGGAGGCACCGGCCTATACGCTGACCCCGCCCGGCACGGATAATTACCAGCCGCCGGCCCCGGCCTGGGCCGGCTGGTCGCAGGCAAAAAGGGAAGAACTGGCCCGCAGCCTGATCCGCAAGGCCGGCTATGGTCCCGGCGGCAGGCCGCTGGAAGTGGAAATCCTGTTCAACAACAATGAGCTGCACCGCCGCATCGCCATCGCCATGGAAGCGATGTGGCGACAGGTGCTGGGCGTGCGGGGACGGCTGGTCAACCAGGAATGGCGGGTGCTGCTGGCCAACCGGGCGCAGGGGCAATTCAGCGACGTGGTGCGCGGCGGCTGGATCGGCGATTACAATGACGCGTTCAGCTTCCTGTCCATCCTGCAATCCGGGGCCGCCGGCCAGAACCACGCCGCCTATGCCAATGCCGATTATGACCGGCTGCTGATTGAGGCGGCAGCCCAGGGCGACCCGATGCGCCGCCGCGCCCTGATGGAACAGGCTGAAACCCAGCTGCTGGCCGATGCCCCCATCATCCCGCTTTACACCTATGTCACCAGCCATCTGGTGGGCGCCCAGGTGCGGGGCTGGGAAGACAATATCCGCGACCTGCACCTGTCCCGCTATCTGTTGGTGGTGCCGAAGGGCTGATCTGCAACGGATAAAGGGATCGCTGGCATTTATTCTAAATGAAACGTTTTTTGTCACCGAAACGAAACTAAAATAAACGATATCGGCTGACGCGAATTTCCCAAGCCCGACACCCGCCCTTGCCGCTACCCAGCCATGTGACAGGGGCGTTTACCATTAAGGGCTTGTTTACCGTGTGGACGTGAATGTTCCCGCCAATTCACTGGTCTTTTTACAACCAGGATGGGTCATGAGTCCGCGTCGTTCGCAACAGCCCCCCAGCACCAGCCCAGAGGTGCGTCCATCGCCCCGCCGGCTGGCCCTGGTGCCCCCGGAAAATCCCCCCCCTGCGACCGCAGCGGCCGGTATGCCGTCGCTGAGCGCGGAAGAGGAAATGTATGCGCGCGCCGCCCTGGCCTGCTACGCCAAGGCGCTGGCGACCGACGATCCCGATCTGGTGACCAACCTGCTGGAGGCTGGCGCCTGGTTCGCCCGCCTGGGCAATAACGGTAGTAATTGAGGGTCAGACCCTCAAAACATCATTTCCAGCACGCGGTCGCGTGGGGTGTGCCCGTCAACGAAGGTCTTGATGTTGACGATCACCTTTTCCCCCATATCCAGCCGCCCCTCGATGGTGGCGGAGCCCATATGCGGCAGCAGCACCACATTATCCAGCTTCAGCAGCTTGGGATTGATGTTCGGTTCATCCTCATAGACATCCAGCCCGGCGCCGGCGATTTCCTTCATCTGCAGCATCCGGGCCAGGGTCTCTTCCTCCACCACCTGCCCGCGGCTGATATTCACCAGGATGGCACTGGATTTCAGCAGGCCCAGCCGGCGGGCATTCAGCAGGTGATATGTCGCCGGCGTGCGCGGGCAGGTGACGGCGATGATATCCATGCGCGCCAGCATCTGGTCCAGGCTTTCCCAATAGGTGGCGTCCAGTTCCGCCTCCACCTGGGGATGCACGGATTTACGATTATGATAATGGATGGACAGGCCGAAGGCCTTGGCCCGGCGGGCCACGGCCTGACCGATGCGGCCCATGCCGATAATGCCCAGCCGTTTGCCGGCCAGCCGCGCGCCCAGCATGACGGTCGGTGCCCACCCTGTCCACTGGCCCGCCCGCACCAGCCGCTCCCCCTCTGACAGGCGGCGCGCCGTGGCCAGGATCAGGGCCATGGTCATGTCGGCCGTATCTTCGGTCAGCACACCCGGCGTGTTGGTGACGGTGATGCCGCGCGCCCGCGCGGCACGCAGGTCGATATGGTCCACGCCATTGCCGAAATTGGCGATCAGCTTCAATTGCGGCCCGGCCTGGCTGATCAGCGCCTCGTCAATCGTGTCGGTGACGGTGGGCACCAGCACATCCGCCGTCTCCACCGCCTGGCGCAGTTCATCACGGCTCAGCGGATGATCATCCAGGTTCAGCCGCGCGTTGAACAGCTCCATCATCCGGGTTTCAATCGCATCAGGCAATTTGCGGGTGACGATGATGAGGGGCTTCTTACGCTCGGCCATGCTGTCATCTCCCTGATTGCCGCAGGTCCGCAGGGGGCGGCTTTCGCTTAGCAGTAGCAAGCGGGGGCGGAACTGTCCAGGCGGGCGCGGGGTGCGCAGCCGGTACCGTCAAAAGATAATCCGCGTCGAAGGCTTGACCGGGGAACTGTCGGGCGGCACAAAGGACGAATGCTTGGGTGATATATCCCTTCCGCAAGAATGCTGGGGCCGGGTTTGGGTGTTTTCAAGGGCATAGGAATGCGTGACCGGACACGACAGGGTTGGGGGCGGCCTTTGCTGCTGGCGGCCATCCTGCTGCTGTCCTGGCTGTCCCCCACCCTCACCAACGCCCAGGAGACAGACCCGCGCAAGGATATGATCGTGCGCAGCGGCCTGCCGGTGCCGCGCTTTGTCTCCCTGCGCTCGAACGAGGTGAATGTGCGCGCCGGTCCCGGCCGGGCCTATCCCATTGAATGGGTGTTCGTGCGCGCCGGGATGCCTGTGGAGATCACGGCGGAGTTCGACACCTGGCGGCGCATCCGCGATGTGGATGGCACCCAGGGCTGGGTGCATCAATCCATGCTATCAGGCCGCCGCACCCTGGTGGTGACCAAGGAAATCCGCACCATCCGGGAACGGCCCAACAGCAGTGCCGCCGCCGTGGCCCAGGCGGAACCGGGCGTGATGGGGCGGTTGGTTTCCTGCAAGGGGGATTGGTGCGAGGTGGAAATCCAGGGCTATAACGGCTGGATGGAACGCGGCGATTTCTGGGGCGTGCGCCCGGATGAAAAGCTGGAAGATTGATGACCGTTCCACCCGGCGGCCGCAGCCGGCCGCCGGGTTTGCCGACAGATCAATCGGTCAAATCTTCCATGGTCTGGCGGACAACGCGGACGATCTCCGCACCGCGTTCGCGCATATTCACACCTGACGCATTGGCGATCACCGACAGTTCCACCTCTGTCGTCGGGGCGTAACGGGCGATCTCCGCCACCAGGGAGCCGGGCAGCACCGTTTCCTTGTCGATTCCCAGATTGCGCGCCATTTCGGCCCGCCAGCTGTTCAGCGCCGCCTGGATGGCGGTTTCGATCTGGGCCTGCTCCTCCTTGCGGCGCAGGTCGCGGTAATGGATCAGAATGCGCCAGCCGCCGGGGACATAGGCGGTGTCAATCCGCTCCGTTTCCACCGAACGCAGGAAATGGGCAATCCGCTGCTCATCCTCCTCTGTCTGCGTGTCCCGGATCGTGAAAGTACGGAATTCCAGATTCATGCTGCGCATCCATGTTGGAAGGGCTGCCCGGTCCGGGGGCATGACCCGCGTTCCTGGAGTATAGTCCGTCACTATATCCTTAGACTATGACAGTGGCATCACCTTCCGTATGGGAATTGTCGCTTCAGTGCTTTCCCAAAAGCGAACGGCCCCGGCGGAGGAAACCGCCGCACCAACCGTCATGAATTATGATCGTTGGTATTGGCCGATCCCTGTAGGCGCGCCGATAATCGTAACAGGTCATCGGGCCCTTCGCGTCGCCATTGTGCAAAGGCGAACGGTTTGCCATGATCCGATGCGGGGCGGGGATGTCCGCCACCCCCTTGCCGGATACCGCAGACAAGCATGGCCGCCAGCGCCGAGATCGAAGACCAGGCATCCCGGGCAAGCCCCGTGGGACGCGCGGAAAATGCCCACCCGCCGGTCGATCTGGGCGGGCGATGCGAGATCATGCCCGCATCCCCCCTGCCGGGGCTGGATTCGCCGGGTGGCGCCGCCTATGCCGCCCGCATCAACCGTGATCGCAAGACGGAATGTTTCGCCATCGTCACGGACCGGCCGGTGCCGGCACGCATTGATATGATGAGCAGCTTCCGCTCCATCGATAATCCGGTGGTGCTGCGCCTGCTGGATTGGGGCACGGTGGAATGGACACCGGAGGGACGGCGACGCTTTGTGCTGATCTATGAACGGCCGGGCGGGCGGCGGGTGATGAATGCCCTGGCGGATATGCGGGAGCCGTTCAGCGACGATCAGATCGTGCGCGGGCTGATGCCCACGTTGCTCTATGCTCTGCGGGAAATGAATGCCCGGGGCATGACCTGCGGCGCCATCCGCCCGACCAACCTGTTCTTCAAGGAACCGAGCTCGGGTGTGGTGATGCTGGGCGATTGCCTTTCCACCCCCGCCGGTTACGGTCAGCCGGTCCTGCTGGAAACCATCGAGCGCTCCCTGGCCCAGCCGGCGGGGCGCGGGCCGGGGACGGTCGGCGATGATCTCTATGCCCTGGGCGTCACCCTGCTGGTGCTGCATCTGGGCCGCACGCCGTTGCCCGAGATGGATGATGACGCCGTCCTGCGCCTGAAGATGGACAAGGGCACCTATCCGGCGCTGACCGGGCATCTGCGCCTGCCGCAGGGGCTGCTGGAGCCGTTGCGCGGCCTGATGACGGATGATCCCAAGCAGCGCTGGACCTTGTCAGACCTGGACCTGTGGCTGCAAGGCCGGCGCCTGTCGCCCAAACAGCCCCAGGTGCCGCGCCGGGGCGCGCGGCCCTTTGAATTCCAGGGGGAGCAGCTGATGCATTGCCGCTCCCTGGCCCATGCGCTGGCCCGCAACAGTGCAGCCGCCGCCCCGCTGATCGAACGGGGCGATGTGGAAAAATGGGTGCGTCGCGCCGTAGGCGATGAGACGCGGGCGGAGCTGGTGCAGACGGCCATCACCTCCGCCTCTGTCGGTGGCCGCAACGCCACCCAGGAAGACAAGCTGGTCGCCCGTGTCACCACGGCATTGGACCCCGTCTCCCCCATCCGCTATCGCGGCATATCGGTGATGCCGGACGGGCTGGGCCCCGCCCTGGCGGAGGCAGTGTGGCAGAATGCCAGCGTTCAGCCCTATGCCGAACTGGTGCTGTCGCAGTTGCCCATGTTCTGGGTGAATTGCCAGAGCGATTTCCGCCCCGAATATGTGCCGCTGATCCAGTCGTTCGACGGGTTCCGTGCGCTGCTGGAACATGTCGGCATGGGGTTCGGGATCGAACGCATCCTGTATGAGCTGTGCCCGGCCTGCCCCTGCCTGTCGCCGGCGATCCGCGATTATTATGCGCTGACCCCGGCGGAGCTGTTGAGCGCGCTGGACCATCTGGCCACCAAGCCGTCGCGGGGCCGCGATCCGGTGGATCGCCATGTCATCGGCTTCATCACCACCCATCACAAAAAGCTGAATGACCGGCTGTTGAACCCGCTGGCCGGCCAGCAGGATCCGGCCCGGCGGATGATCGCCATTATCAGTATCCTGGCCGATGTGCAGGACAGGTTCGGGCCGGCGCGTCTGCCCAATCTCTGCGGCTGGCTGGTCAGCCTGATGGACCCGGTATTCAAACGTTTCAAGAATCGGGAAACGCGGGAGCGGATGAAGGCGGAGGTGGCGCAGGCCGCCCGCGAGGGTGTGCTGGAAGCGCTGGTCCGCATCGTCGATAACATCGAGGCGATTCGCGCCGACGATAAGGGTTTCCTGACCGCGATGCGGCAATATGAAAACCTGACCCGGCAGATCGAACAGCTGAAATCCGGTGCCTATGTCCGTTCCGATGCCGCCGATCATGCGGGCAAGCAGGTGGCGGCCATCGTCACCTCCGTCATTGCCGGGCTGACCCTGATCGGCACCATCATCTTCATGCTGAAAGGGTAAGCGGCATGACCTACAGCTACCAGCGGCGCAAACGCCGGGGCGGGCGCGGTCTGATGACGCTGCTGATCCTGCTGCTGCCAGCCGCCCTGGTCGTTCTGCCGACCAGCATGTTGCTGATCGCCGGGCTGATTCCCACCATTGTCGCCATCATCGTGGATCGTGACACGGAAAAATCGGCCGCCCTGACGGTGGGGGCGATGAATCTCTGCGGGGTGGCGCCCTTCATCGTCCAGCTCTGGCAACAGGGGCACACGGTGACCCTGGCCATGCGGATGCTGACCACGCCCCATACCTGGCTGGTGATGTTCGGGGCGGCGGCCCTGGGCTGGCTGATGTATTTCTTCATTCCCCAGATCGTGGTGGCGGTGGCCAGCCTGCGCGCCCAATCCAAGATCAAGGAGCTGGAGGAACGCCGCGCCCTGCTGATCGCCGACTGGGGCACAGAGATCATGGCCCGCCCCGATGCAGACAAGGCCGAACCGGCGGGATTGATGGATAATCTGGGCGAAAGCGACGAAAAGCGCAGCTAACAGATTTCCGCACTTTAAACCGCAATCATATCTGGCAATACTTACCGCATTCTCACGACGCGGTATGCAATGATCCACACCCCAATCCATAACCGACAGCAGCACCGCATGGAAGTACGATCCATGGTCGCCTGCCTGCTGTCGGGCCTGCTGGTGGCGACGCTGCCATCAGGCAGCGCAAACGCGGAGGCGGTGGCCGGGTCGGTTGCAAGCGATGCGCAAGCCTGGCTGCCGGCCAATATGCTGGTCATTATCCTGTTGGGCATGACCAGCGCCATTGCCCTGATGCGGCTGGCTGCCATGCAGCTGCGCTTACAGCGGGAGGTGCAGGCGCATCAGGCGCTGGAGCGGCATTTCCGTGCCTTGATGGCGCTGGACGGGCTGACCGGACTGCCCAACCGACACAGCTTTCTGGATCAGGCCGCCGCTGCGCTGGCCGCCAGCGTAGCCCAGCGGCAGCCGCTTTGCCTGTTGCGGATTGATATTGACCAGTTCCATCAGATCAATGATCGGTATGGCCAGTTGGCGGGGGATGATCAGCTGACCAGCTTGGCCCGATCGCTCTATGAACAGCTGGAAGGTGCGGGCCTGGCGGCCCGCATGGGGGGCGATGAGTTTGCCATGCTGCTGCCCGGCACCAGCCTGCCGGCAGCGGAGGCTCTGGCGGAGCGTGTGCGGGCGGAAGCGGCCGGTACCCCTGCGGTTGCTGAAACGGGGATAACCATCAGCATCGGTATCGCGTCAGCCCAGGCAAACGGGAAGCTTGACCTGTTGCTGGCCCAGGCCGGCCGGGCTCTGGCCGATGCAAAACGCGCCGGAGGCAATCAGGTCGCTGTGGCCCGGTTACCCGATGAAGCGGCATACCCTTTGCACAGGTAATGGTAGGCTTTCAACGGGAGATGCCCGCCATGTATGACCGCCTTACCCGCCCCGCCCCCCCCAAACCAAGCGCGTTGGCGCCGCGGACCGCACAAAACCAGCCGACCCGTCCCAAGGATGGTCTGCCGGCCGGGCTGCGTCTGCTGGATGATGCCCGGCACGATGTGGCGCTGGGGGAAATTCTTGCCGCCCTCTCGGCACAATCTGCCGAGCCGCCGGCCTCCACCCGTCTGCGGGAGGTAGAAGATGCCATCCGGCGCCATTGGGCGGTTCTGCGCAATCTGGTACGCGAACATGCCGAGTTGAGCCAGCAGGGGCTGCGTAATCCGGTGGAGGATTCCTTGCCGCCAGTGCGGCCAAAGAAAGCTACGCTTTACACCCCACCCCGGCGGGTTGTGGCGGCGGAGTAATACCAGTCCGCCAAGGTTTCAACCCTTGGCGGACTGGGGGCTGGCGACCGCCAGCCCGGCGTTCGTCCACCCGTCAAGCCAATCATCCTGAGGGCAGTGCGTAGAATGGGCCGGCAGTCGCCGGCCTGACCCCCGCCTGAAGTCAAGCTTTAGGCGGGGAGGTATAATATCAACGGTCAAAATTCTTGACCGTTGATACGGCGGCGACTGCCGCCGCGCGGCCCATGCCGCGTAGCCAAGCCAGCGGATGCTGGCGCCGGCAATTGAGGGGAACGAAAGCGTGACCATGGGTCATGATTTCGTGCCGCTGGTATAATAATACCAATCTCCCTCTATCGTGACCGATCCAGGGAGATTTTTCGTTCACTCATGCGGCGGGCGGGCGCGTCCGCGCCCTTCGCTTGCGCCGCACGTGCGGCGGGCCGGCGGTCGCCGGCCTCCAACCCGCCGAAAGGTCAACCTTTCGGCGGGTTGGTGTAAAGCGGATGCTTACGCCTCAGCGTCCGGGTGTTCCTTCAGGATGTCGATCAGCGACTGCCAGCGGCCCAGCGACACGAAATGGGCATAGACCAGACCGATCCAGTTACGCTTGCGCCATTCCAGGAACACTTCGTCCGGCAGCGCATTGAACTTCTGCTCGTCGATGATGCGGAAGCCCGACAGCGACAGACGCTTGCCACCCGGCGTCACCACATCGGCGCGCTGATCGACCAGCAGATCGCGCGCGGCCAATTCCTTGCAGAATTCCTGCGTCAGGCGGGCAGAGTTGTTGAAGGTGACGCAGTAATTGAGGATTTCTTCCCCTTCCGGCGTGCCCTGGCCATCCTTGAACAGCGGCACCTCATAGTCGGGGCCGACCAGATTGGCGTCCTCTTCCATGATCAGGATCAGGCGCTTGTCTTCCGGCACCTCGACCAGCAAGAACGGATAGCGCTGGATATAGGCCGGCACCAGCGTATTGGGGCGCCACTTGCCATCCTTGTCCACAAACAGGTTCTGCCCGGCGCGCAGGCCCAGCAGCGCCATCACGGCCGGGCTGTCGCCGCCGGTGAAGACGATCGGGTAGAAAGCCTGCAGCTGCGGGATTTCCTCGGCCAGAATCGGCACCGCGTGCACATCGGCGGCATAGCGGAATTCGCGGTTATTCTTCACCTTCCAATTGCCATGGCGCTCGGCGCTCACGGGAACCGGGTTGGTGTAGAACAGCGGCATCGAGGGGGCGTCGGCGTTGTCGACGTCGGTCATCTTGGCAAATCCCGGCAAATGGCAGGTGGCCAGTTCGGCAGGCCACCCGGTTTCAGATGAGGTTCTCAACTGCCGGAAAGATACCCCGCCTGTCAATGCCGGTGCGAGTGATCTTTGGCCGAAAACTGGCAGAAAAGGAGCGAAAACAGCATCGAGAAGCGCTGATTTAACGCATTTACCATTGAAATGGCCGTGACCATGGCTTCCTCCTGCCTGTGCATGGGCTGTTCTTGCCCGTTTCTTCCCCATCATGGGCGCGATCATGGCTTGACGTCGATGACCGGTTCACTACAGTCGTTGTAACGGAAAGTTACAGCGGATCGAGCAGATGATGCGGCGTTTGCCGAACCTGACGGCGCTGCGCGCCTTCGAAGCGGCGGCGCGGCATGAAAGTCTGACACGGGCCGCTGAGGAGCTGAACGTGGCCCACCCGGCCCTGTCCCGCCAGATCAGGGAGCTGGAGGGCTGGCTGGGCTGCCCCCTGTTTCACCGGCATAATCGGGGGCTGAGCCTGACCGATGCCGGCCGCGCCTATCGGGATGCGGCCAGCCAGGCCTTTGATCTGATTGATGCCGCCACCGGTCTGCTGCGGCCGGATGCCCCGGCGGTGGGTGAACAAAGGCTGACCCTGTCGGTGGAGCCTTCCTTCGCCCAGCGCTGGCTGGTGCCCCGGCTGGGCGCGTTCCGGGCGCTGCATCCGGGGGTGACGGTGATTGTCGATGCGACGCGGGAGGCAGCGAATTTCCGGCGCGGCGGGGCCGATCTGGGCATCCGCTATGGCAGTGGCCCCTGGCCGGGGTTGGAGGCGCGCAAGCTGGCGGATGTGGAGAATTTCCCTGTCTGCGCCCCCGGCCTGACCCCGCTGCCCAGCGATCCCGCCGACTTGCTGGACATGGACCTGCTGCTGGAAGAAACGGACCTGCCCTGGCAGGCCTGGTTCGCCGCCGTCGGCATCACCCTGAACCGCCCCCTGCATGGCACCCGCTTCTTTGATGCCAGCCACGCCATGGATGTGGCGGTGGCGGGCCAGGGCGTGGCACTGGGTGACACGATCCTGTCGCGCGATGATCTGGCGGCGGGCCGGCTGATCCGGCCCTTTCCCCAGGCGGCAATCTACCAATCCTATAGTCTGGTGGCCCCACCCGCCCATTTCCGCCGCCCGGCCGTGAAAGCCTTCGCCGAATGGGCGCTGGCCGCCATGGCGGCATTCCAAGCGGGGTGAGTCGCCGTAATGGCTGCCGGGACCGCCCCGTTGACGGGTAATATTATGACCCCCGCAAACGCCACCACGCCATTCCATTATTCATGTCGTCTCAGGCTTGGAAATAGCGGGCGGGCGGTCTAGTTTGCAGGCCTCTGGATGTCCACACTGGTTCTCAGCCATGAACGCGCCCCTGAACAGCTATCGTAACGGTCCCGACGAACATGGCCATTTCGGCATTTTTGGCGGACGCTTCGTCGCCGAAACGCTGATGCCGCTGATCCTGGAGCTGGAGAAGGCCTATACGGAGGCCAAGGCGGACCCCGCCTTCCATGCCGAACTGCGCCAGTACCTGACCCATTATGTCGGCCGGCCCAGCCCGCTTTATTACGCCCAGCGGCTGACGGAAGAACTGGGCGGGGCCAAGATCTATTTCAAGCGCGACGAGCTGAACCACACCGGCGCGCACAAGATCAACAATTGCATGGGCCAGATTCTGCTGGCCAAGCGCATGGGCAAGACCCGCATCATCGCGGAAACCGGCGCCGGCCAGCATGGCGTGGCCACGGCCACCGTCTGCGCCCTGATGGGCCTGCCCTGCACCATCTATATGGGCGCCACCGATATTGCCCGTCAGGCCCCCAATGTGTTCCGCATGAAGCTGCTGGGGGCGGAGGTGAAGCCCGTCACCAGCGGTGCCGGCACCCTGAAGGACGCGATGAATGACGCGTTGCGCGACTGGGTGACGAACGTGTCGGACACGTTCTACATCATCGGCACGGCCGCCGGCCCGCATCCCTATCCGGCCATGGTGCGCGACTTCCAGGCCATTATCGGCCAGGAAACCCGCACCCAGATGCTGGAAGCCGAAGGGCGGCTGCCCGACCTGCTGGTGGCCTGCATCGGCGGCGGCTCCAATGCCATCGGCCTGTTCCATGATTTCCTGGACGAGCCGACGGTGAAGATGGTGGCGGTGGAAGCCGGTGGCCATGGTCTGGAAACCAAGACCGGCCATGCCGCCAGCCTCGCCGGCGGTCGCCCCGGCGTGCTGCATGGCAACCGCACCTATCTGTTGCAGGATGATGATGGCCAGATCATCGAGGGCCATTCCATCTCTGCCGGGCTGGATTATCCGGGCATCGGCCCGGAACATGCCTGGCTGCACGAGGTGGGCCGGGTGCAATATGTCAGCGCCACCGACCGGGAGGCGCTGGACGCCTTCCAGCTCTGCGCCCGCACGGAAGGCATCCTGCCGGCGCTGGAGCCCAGCCACGCCCTGGCCGCCGTCGCCCGCATCGCCCCCACCCTGTCGAAAGACACGCTGCTGGTAATGAATCTCTGCGGCCGTGGCGACAAGGATATCTTCACCGTCGCCAAGGAACTGGGCGTGGAGATGTGAGGTTTGGCGGGGGGCCTTCGGGATGAAGGCCCTCTGCTGCACCTGCTGACTCTTTTCCGATTCGTTCCAGCGTCACCCCGGCGTTCAATCATAGACGCTAATTTAGGGGTTCGCACCTACCCTGCCTCCCCCGCGAAAGCGGGGGTCCAGGGGCCAAGGGCACTCGAGCGTGGGTCCTTGTGGCCCCTGGATCCCCGCTTTCGCGGGGAAAGCACATCGGTGCAAGAGGGTAAGTTAGCGCCTATGGGCCGCAGCTTGCGGTTACGGTGGAGAAAACGGTTTGGGGAGAGCCCCCCCTCCCCAAACCTCAGCGCGGCAGCACCACGCTGAAGCGGGCGCCCTTCACGGTCCCATCCGGCCCCTTGATATTGTCGGCGAAGATGCGGCCCTGATGGGCTTCGACGATCTGTTTGGAGATGGACAGGCCCAGACCGGAATGTTTGCCGAACGCCTCTGATTTCGGGCGTTCGCTGTAGAACCGGTCGAAAATCGCCGCCAGCTTGCCTTCGGGAATGCCGGGCCCCTGATCCTCGCACACTACCTCCACCCGGTCGGGCAGGGCCTTGGCGGTAAAGCGCACCACCCCGCCCGGCGGGGAGAAGGACAGGGCGTTGGACAGCAGGTTCTGGAACACCTGGGTCAGCCGTCCTTCCAGGCCGGGCACCACCAGCCCCTTGCCCTGTTTGGGCAAATCCACCTCCACCCGCACCGGGGCGGGGGCATCGGCCACCGCCCCGCCGGATTCGGCGGCCGCTTCGCGCAGGGCTTCGGCATTGCCCAGGGTGGCATCATGGATATTGGCCAACATGGTCAGCATCTGGCCGACATCCGCCGGTTCGGCGCGGGCGCGCGACAGTTCGGCATCCAGCCGGCTGGCATTGGAAATGTCGGAAATCAGCCGGTCCAGCCGCTGCACATCATGATGGATGATGGACAGCAGGCGCTGGCGCTGTTCATCCGTCTTCACCCGCTGCACCGTTTCCACCGCACTGCGCATGGAGGTGAGCGGGTTCTTGATCTCATGCGCCACATCGGCGGCAAAGCGTTCAATGGCGTCCATCCGGTCCCAGATGGCCGAGGTCATTTCCCGCAGGCTGACCGACAGGTCACCCACCTCATCCCGGCGGCGGGAGAAATCGGGGATCACCACCTGCCGCCCATGGCCGTGGCGCACCTCGTCGGCGGCACTGGCCAGCCGGCGGATCGGGCGGGCGATGGTGCCGGCCAGATAGAAGGACAGCAGCACGGTGACGCCCAGGGTGATGCCGAACAGGCGCAGAATATCCATGCGGAATTCCCGCACTGCCGTATCCACCTGCGCCCCGCCGCGGGAAATATAGACGGCCCCCAGCACCTTCTTATAGCGCTGCACCGGCACGGCCACGGTCAACAGCATGTCGGTGCGGCCATCGGCGCGGGCCACCCGCCAGACCGAACGGCCAATTTCCCCCACCAGCGCCTTCTGCACATCGGGATAGGCATCGGCATTCTGCTCCGCCTCCCCCGGATAGGCTGGCAGATGCTCGCGCTCCGGCACGGCATTGACGATGTAATCATAGATGGCGATGCCCAGCTCCGTCAGCCGGTTGCCATCGCGCAGCGGCGGCAGCTCCTCGATCTGCACCATGCTTTTCGGGCCGCCCAGCACCCGGCTGTCGGCCATCAGCTCGCCAGAGGGGGCGAACAGCCGGGTACGGGTATCCGTGGTCTCCACCAGACGGCGTACCATCTGGCGGGCCAGTTCGTTGGAAAGCTGGTTGGTCGGCTCGTTGAACTCATCCACCGCCGGCTGCATGGCGCCTTCGCCCAGCGCGCCGGCGAAAATCCGCGCCTCCGTCGTCAGGGCGGTCAGTTCCTTGTCGATCAGCCATTGCTGATAGGTCGACAAATACAGCAGGCCGCCCAGCAGGATGGCCAGCGCCAGCATATTGACGGCCAGGATGCGCAGCGTCAGCGGCGAGAAATGCCGCCGCCGGTGCCGGGGCTTGGCCGGGGCCTCTGCGGCTTCCGCCCCGACGCTGGCCTTGGGTGCCTTCGCCGCCGGCTTTTTCGGCGGCTCAGGGCTGGTCGTCCCGGCCGCCAGGGGGCCGGGGCTACGCAAATCCATGCTCATCTCTGTGCTGTCCCCTGGGGGAGGGGCTGAGACAAGGGGGCAGGGATACCCCCTTGTGGATGGTGGCGGCCGCCACCGCGCGGCACCGGCGGGAAAATACAGACAGCAAGCGCCATCTGATGGCCCTTGCGCTTATTCCTTATACTTGTAGCCGACGCCATAGAGCGTTTCGATCTGCTGGAAATCGTCGTCCACCGTCTTGAACTTCTTGCGCAGGCGCTTGATGTGGCTGTCGATGGTGCGGTCATCGACATAGATATGCTCGCCATAGGCGGCATCCATCAGCTGGTCACGGTTCTTCACATGGCCGGGGCGCACGGCCAGCGCCTTCACCAGCAGGAATTCCGTCACCGTCAGGTCAATTTCCTTGCCCTTCCAGGTGCAGAGATGGCGGGCCCCGTCCAGCACCAGTTCGCCGCGCACCAGGGTCTGGCCCGGATCGGGGGTGGCCCCCTTGCCCTGGGCCAGCTCGGCGCGGCGCAGCAGGGTCTTGATGCGTTCGATCAGCAGGCGCTGGCTGAACGGCTTCTTGATGTAATCATCGGCCCCCATGCGCAGACCCTGCAGCTCATCCGTCTCATCATCCTTGGAGGTGAGGAAGATGATCGGCATGGCCGTGGTCTGGCGCAGGCGCTGGAGCAGTTCCAGCCCATCCATGCGCGGCATCTTGATATCCAGCACGGCCATGTCGACGGGGCGGGAGGTGATGCCGCGCAGCGCCTCATCCCCGTCGCTATAGGTACGCACCTCATAGCCTTCCGCTTCCAGCGCGATGGATACAGAGGTCAGGATATTGCGGTCATCATCGACCAGCGCGATCGTCTGGGACATGTTCTCTCCGGCAAGGGCGACAAACCCGTGGAACATTTCAAGCAGGCAGCATGACGGATGTTGATCCCGACGTGCTACCCCTTGCCACGGCTTTGCCAAGTCTCAGCTTCTATTTCAATATGGCACGAATAGGGCGCAAAAGAGAGCTGTAACGAACTTGGCGGGGGAACCGGAAAATGGTGATAGACCAACTGGATGGTGATGGCGCTGCCAATGATCCCGGTGCGGCCGCCCGCACGCTGATGCGCGGTTGCGGGCAGGCCACGCTGGCCACCCATCATACCGGCCAGGATGCCAGTCTGGTGGGCTGGCCGGTGCCGACCCTGGTGCTGGTGGGGTTCGATCTGGATGCCACGCCGCTGCTGCTGATTTCCCGGCTGGCTGAACATACCCGCAATCTGGAAGGTGACCCGCGCTGCGGCCTGCTGTTCGATGGCACGGGCGGCCATGCCGATACGCTGACCGGCCCGCGCCTGTCGCTGCTGGGCCGGGCGGTGCGCGATGGCGATGACAGGCGGCTGGCCCGCTTCATCGCCCGCCACCCTTCGGCCAGCGCCTATGCCGGCTTTGCCGATTTCGCCCTCTGGCGGGTGGAAGCCCGGCGCGGCCATATGGTGGCCGGATTCGGCCGGATCAGCGCCATCCCGCCCGAACAATTGCGCCTGCCCCCGGCGGATTGGTCCGACCTGGCCGAGGCGGAGGCCGGTATCATCGCCCATATGAATGAAGACCATGCCGATGCCGTGCAGCTTTACGCCACCGTGCTGCTGGAACGGCCGGCGGGGGATTGGCGCCTCACCGGCATCGACCCGGAAGGTTGCGACCTGCGCGATGGCACCCACAGCGCCCGCCTGCCCTTTCGCCGCAGGGTGCGCGATGGCGAAACGGCGCGGGCCGAACTGGTGCGGCTGGTGAAGCAGGCGCGGGCAGCGTAAATTGGCCGGCATCTTCCCCAGCCCCACCGGACCATCATGGCGCCGATCTTCCGCCCCGCCTTCCTGTTGCTTGCCGCCTATCTGATCACCCTGCCCGCCGCCGCCCGCGCCCCCGCCGACTGCCAGTCGCCGGAAGAGACGGAGGCGGCCGCCGTGTTGGCCAAGCAGGGCATCACCATGCCCGGTCTGGCCCTGGCCGGCATCACCCGCGCGCCTGCCGCCCAGGGTGGGGAATGGCTGCTGACCAGCTGGAAACCCTGCCTGGAGCCGGAGAAGGAACCGGAGGGCGGGGTGCCGACGCAGGTGCGGCTCTATCACCACCCCGATGGCAAACCCGCCAGCCTGAAGGGGGAGACGGAACTGCCCGGCGTGCTGACCTATGTGACCCCGGCGGAAAACCCGGTGCTGGAACTGGCCGACGGGCCGCTGGCCCTGCTGGAGGTGGCGACCGGCGGCAATTGCATGACCTGTGAACAGCTGATGCCCCTGCGGGTGGAGGGAACCAAACTGGTGGCGGTGGAACCGCCCGACCCGCTGGTGGCCCTGCGGGAGGTAACGGCGGTGGAGCCGCTACCGATCATCACCGGCTATAGTGCCGCCTTTGAATCCTATGGCCCGCTCTGCCATGCCTGTTCGCCCTCCACCACCGTGCATCTGCGGCTGGAGAAGGGCAAGCTGCTGGAAAACTGCACCGCCCAGCGCGACGATTACACGGCCGATGTCGCCGCCGCGACGGCTGAAACCAGGGAAATGGCGGCAGCGAAGGAAACCGACGATACCGCCGCTGACGAGTTGTTAAGTGCCGCCATCGCCATGCTGCTGGACCGGCTGAATGGCGGGGTGAAGCCGGAAGAGGCACTGAGCGCCTTTGACAGCCTGACGGCCCGCGCCACCGCCCGCGCCACCCGCCGCCATGGGGAAGATATCAGTGCTGCCGCCAAGGCGCTGGCCGCCGCCACCCGCGATGCAGCGGCCAAAGGAGCCTTGAACCGGGGGTGCCCGGCGCTGGGGGTGAAGCGGCCGGAGGGGTACTGAGTAAGGAAAAAAAGGTTAACAATTTCGAATTTCGAAATTCGAAATTGGCACGCATTATTTTGTTGACAAAATTGCGCTACATATATACGATGTGCGTCCTTTTGGCAAATGAAAGGCGCATATATGAATAATGGCATTAGTAACTACCTCAGAGAGGGTGTCAATCTTTTTTTGACACGACCTACAATCTGGAACCCCGCATACAGAATCCGCGAGAAATCCAGAAATATCATTATAAATCAAATCTTTAATAGATAACCCCCACCAACATTGCATGACCCGGAAGGGCTATATAACAAAAGGAGATATATGATGTGTGATATTTGCATGTATTTTAGTCCGCTAGAAGCGTACCATTATCGCCAATGGTGCATCCGCATTGTCATTGAGGAGGGCGAGTGGTTCGAAAATGAGGGCACTTTTGTCCTCTATTTCGACGTCGCCTTTGAAGGGCGGCTGCTTGGGCGCGTTGATATCGTTACCAAGCTCGCCGTTTCCCAGGATGGCCTCACCCTACACGCATATCAGACCGATATGCACGGGTTGACGCGGAACCAACTGGGCCTGAGCGGAATTAAGGCTATTGCTCAGGCCGTTATGGAGGACAGCAATGTCGACCAACTTGTCGTTGAAGCAAATTATCGAACAACAGGTGCCAATCCAAGGCATACCCCGCGACCATACACATTCCGCCGTGAGCATGGTGCTGTCCGAAAAGGAGATGATTGATCGCGGTGTTGATCTGGTCCGCCTGCTGGTACGGCACGGCATGGGCCTTTCCAAGGCCCATGCCGTGTTGAACAGGATCAAGGCCGGTGAGGAAGTACCTGTGGAGCTTCCTCATGTTGGTGACAGGGCAGAACTTCTGGCTAACCTGCGCGACCTGAAGGTTGACGCCTCCATACGCGGCTTGCCGCCGGTGCCGGATGCAAAAGCTGTCCGGGAGCGGCAGGGCCTGACACAACAGGAATTCGCCTTGAAATATGCGCTGGAACTGGCAACCGTTCGCAACTGGGAACAGGATCGGACAAGGCTGTCCAGCTCTGCCCGGATATTGCTCTGTGCCATCGACACTTATCCAGAGATGATGCAGAAGCTGGTTGAGATCGGTGCGACTGATCGCTGATCACACGCCACGATGAACCGGGACTGCCACGCCCCTGGGTGAAGCGGCCGGACGGATACTGATCCAGGGCATCAGTGCAGATAGTAGGAACGGATCAGCAGCTCCGTGCTCTGAAACACCCCAACCAGCGTCAGGATCAACGCCGCCAGCTGCGCCAGGGTACCGAGGGTGGGTGAAGCCGGCTGTCGCGGAAATAGCAGGGCCAGGAAAGGCAGCAGGGGAATGAAATAGCGCCCCTGCACGCCATCCACCAGCACCGCCCCCACCTCTGTCCAGGACAGATACTGGGCGATGATGATCAGCCAGGCACAGCCGATCAGCAACAGCAGATAGGTTGCCCGTTCCGCCACCACCAACCGGGGTGCACGGGGGACAAAGCCGGCCGGCAGCAGGGCCACCAGCAGAATGGCGGCCATGCTGATCCCCCAATTGTCATAGAAGGACTGGCTGAAAAGATAGGCGTTGGGGCCCAGTACCCCGATCAGCTGCATCCACCAGAGCCGGCCATATTCCACGATGGTGTCATAGGGAATGGAGATCAGCCGCCACGGTTCGGACAGCAGAATGCGGGCCTGCCAGCCGGGTGCTGTCAGATAAAGCGTTTCGCTGACCCCGGACAGCGGGCCGGACTGATAGAATTCCTTGGTGAAGGGCGCGGATACCCAGACCATGTTATAGATGATCCAGGCCAGGGCCGGCACGACCACCAGACCGAAGCCCCACAGGGAAAGGCGAAGCTGCCCCCGGACTGCCGCCGGATTCTCCCGCCTCTGCTGCCAGCCCTGCCAGGCCGGGATCAGCAGCAAAGCCGCCAGCGGCAGATAGGGCGGCTTGGCCATGAAGATGATCAGCATCAGGAAGCAGAACAGCCCATAGGCCCATTTCTCACCCTTGCCGGCATCGATCCGGGTGAACAGGGCCGCCATCAGAACGCAGGTGGCGATGATCAAGCCATCCTGATTGACCGTGGGCGCCAGCGACAGCGACATGGGCAAGCCCAGGATGATCAGCAGCAAGGCCCTGCCCCGGCATGCCAGCGCCAGCCCCAGCGCCCCGATGGCGACATAGAGAAGGGCATTGACCGTGCGGGCGGCGATCAGGGCATCATGCGGTGTGCCCCCCATCGCCTTTGCCACGGCGATGGTGAGCCCGGCCGGCACATAGAAGGCCGGCCCGTATACGGCGGTATTGGGGGCATGAATATAGACGGGGGCGCTCCAGGTGGCCGCCTTCGACTTTGCCAGGGTTTCGCGGCTCAGTTCCCGCTTGCCGAAATCGGTCTCATACCCGGCCTGCCCAAGGGCAGGGTCGGCCAGCACACCGGCGCTGCGCACCTCCATCCCCTTATGGACACTGGTGCCGCGCCGGCCGACGATCTCCCCATGGCGCAGGCCATCGGCGCGCATGATATGGCTCATTTCGTCGGGTATTTCCCCCAAGGGGACAAGGGAAAGCATCACCGTCAGCGCCGTTGCCACCAACCCAATGAAAAGGACGGTGATGGCGGAAATTCTCCAACCCTGCATCAGACTCCCCTTACACACATGCACGCGCCTTTATAGAGGAGTCACGCTCACCACAACAACCCGGCACCCTGCCCCCCGTTTGAAAGGGTTGCGACCACGGAAAGAGAACGGTAAGTGTACAAAAGCCGTTACATAAAAATGCGCCGGCCGTGATGCGGACCGGCGTCGCCCGACAAAAGGGGCGGCGGCGTCGCGGATCACGAGGGAGAATGCGACCGTGGAAAAGACTGGTCCCGTCATCAGCCAATTCGGCCTTGATTATCTGGGTTTGGCCCATGTGAAGGCCGCCCATTGGAATCTCAGCGTCGGCGCCCTGTATGAACAGGCGCTGAAGCGCGGCGAGGTTGCCCTGTCCAAGGATGGCGCGCTGGTCGCCATTACCGGCCAGCATACCGGCCGTTCCCCCAACGATAAATTCACCGTGCGGGAGGAAACGACAGAGGCCGATATCTGGTGGGGGCCGAACAAGCCCTTCACGGAAGAGGCGTTCGACCGGCTGCACGCCCGCGTCACCGCCTATCTGCAGGGGCGCGAGGTGTTCGTGCAGGATCTGTGGGCGGGGGCCGATGCGGCCTATCGGCTGCCGGTGCGCATCGTCACCCAGCACGCCTGGCACAATCTGTTCGCCCAGAACATGTTCATTCGCCCGGCCTTGGCCGACCGGCTGGCCTTCGAACCGGGCTTCACCGTGCTGCAGGTGCCGGATTTCCATGCGGTGCCGGAACGGGACGGCACGCGGTCGGACGTGTTCGTCGTCATCAACTTCAAGAAGAAGCTGGTGCTGATTGGCGGCACCTCCTATGCCGGGGAGATCAAGAAGTCGATCTTCTCCGTGCTGAATTTCATGCTGCCGGCCCAGGGCGTGCTGCCCATGCATTGTTCGGCCAATATCGGGCCGGCGGGCGATACCGCCATCTTCTTCGGCCTGTCCGGCACCGGCAAGACCACCCTGTCGGCCGACAGCAGCCGCACCCTGATCGGCGATGATGAACATGGCTGGTCGGATAATGGCGTCTTCAATTTCGAAGGCGGCTGCTATGCCAAGGTGATCCGCCTGTCGGCCGAGGCCGAGCCGGAGATTTATGCCACCACCCGGCGCTTCGGCACGGTGCTGGAAAATGTCATCATGGACCCGGCCACGCGCGACCTGGACCTGGATGATGCCAGGCTGACGGAAAATACCCGCGCCTCCTACCCCATCGATTTCATCCCCAACGCGTCCGACACGGGCCTGGGTGGCCAGCCGCTGAACATCATCATGCTGACGGCGGATGCGTTCGGCGTGCTGCCACCCATTTCCAAACTGTCGGCTGAACAGGCCATGTACCATTTCCTGTCCGGTTACACCGCGCGCGTGGCCGGCACGGAAAAGGGCGTGACAGAGCCGCAGGCCACCTTCAGCACCTGCTTTGGTGCGCCCTTCATGCCCCGCCACCCCACCGCCTATGCCAAGCTGCTGGGACAGAAGATTCAGGCCCATGGCGCCAATTGCTGGCTGGTGAATACCGGCTGGACCGGCGGCGCCTATGGCATCGGCAGCCGCATGAAGATCGGCCATACCCGCGCCCTGGTGAATGCCGCCCTGTCGGGCAAGCTGGCCGGCGTGGCGCACAAGCCGGAACCGAATTTCGGTCTGGCCGTGCCGGAAGGCTGCGAGGGCGTGCCGGTGGATGTGCTGCTGCCCCGCAATGCCTGGGCGGACAAGAGCGCCTTTGACGCCACCGCGCATGAGGTGGCGCGGCGGTTCGAAGCCAACTTCACCCAATTCCAGGACCAGGTGGACGAGAAGGTTGTGCGCGCCGGTATCCGTACCGCCGCGTAACGATCCAGGCACCACCTGTCCTGGCGCCTCCACGACCGGGGAGGCAACCGGCGGGCCGGGGGGATATCCCCCCGGCCCGTTTGGTTTTCAGGGGAGCCGGCCCTTAATAGGGGAAATCGGTGACGCTGGCCGCGAACCGGCGGCGCGCTTCTTTCAAGTCAAGCTGGCCCAGCCCGGCAGCGGCCAGCCGGTCCGCCGCCGCCTTGTTGTCAGCATTGGCGGGCGCGCCGCCATCCGGGTGGCCGGATGCCGCCTTGGCGTCCGCCACGGCCTGGAAACGCTGCTGAAACCCATCCTGAATGGCGAGGCCCGTATCCCCCATGGCCGCGTTGCTTTGGCGGGCTTTGGCCGAGGCCTGCCGATAGCGGGCCGAGACCTCGTCCAACCGTTCGCGGGCCGCCGCCACATCGCCGCTCCCGCTCTCAACGGCCTTGATATATTCTTCACTGCGCGCCTCATTCTCCCGACTGATAGCGGCGAATTCCTGGAAATCCGCCGCAAAAGCCGCCCGCGAATCGTCGCGCTGCCGGGCCTGATCCGTCTCCTGCGCTGTGGGCGCCACCAGGGTCATGGCCTTGGTGAAGGTCACCTCATCGGCCCAGAATTGCAGGCCCTTCACGGCATCATCGACGGAAACCTTGCCGGACTTGACCAGGGTTTCCAGCGAGCCCCGCTCCTTCTCATCCATCTGGTTGAAGAAGGCGGCGGCCTGCCCCGTCAGTGCCTGCGCCAAGCCGCTGAGTTCCACCCGGTCGGTCGTCGTACCGGGGCCATTGGTGGATGGTGGGGACGTCGCACCCACCTTTTCCTTGGCGGGCGCAAACAGGCCATCCGGCGCTGCAGCACCAGCCATCTTCCCGACATGCGCAAAGGGGTTCCCCCCGGAGGAGGGGTTGTTACCATGCGCCAGAATAAGGAGATTATTGACGGCCATGTCGTCCCCCTTTGCAGCCCGAACAGACACTAAAATTTTGATAGAAAACGGGAAATTTCAAATTGATACAGAAATCATTATGAATCTATAAACTGTATCACTGGTTATTCATTATGTCGATAATGGTTGTATTTTATAATTCATACACCCCTTAATCGCATCCGAACGTATGCGAATACTGCGTGCATAGCGGAGACACCGACCAGCAGCCAAGCCCTCCCCTGTGCCCCATCAGGTTTTCAATCAGTCAGGTTCACCCCTCCCCACCGCTCAACGCCTCGACAATTCGGCATTCCCGCACGGTGCCGCCATGGCACTGGTTGGCGACATGGGCCAGTTCGGCGCGCAGGCGGGTCAGGTCGGCGATCTTGGCATCGACTTCCGCCATCTGGGCGCGGGCCAGTTGGTCGATGCTGGCGCAGGGCTGGTCGGGCCGGTCTACCATGCCCAGCAGGTCGCGGATCACATCCAGGTGAAAGCCCAGCGCCCGCGCCCGGCGGATGAAACGCAGCCGGTTCAGGTGGGCCTCCCCGTACAGCCGGTAATTGCCCTCTGTGCGGGGCGGTTCCGGCAACAGGCCGATGCGCTCGTAATAGCGGACCGTCTCCACCGCCGTGTCGGTGGCGCGGGCCAGATCGCCGATACGGTAATCCCTGTGCATCCCCATCCCCCTTGACCCTGTAGCGGCTACAGGGTCCATCTTTCCGGGCAGCTTCTCCTTCTGACAAGGGAAAATCCCATGTCTGCTTCCTGCTGCCCCACCCCCACCCATGGCCCCACCAGCCCGGCCTATCGCCGGGTGCTCTGGCTGGCGCTGCTGATCAATGGCGGCATGTTCGTCTTCGAAATGCTGGCCGGCCTGCAATCCGGCTCTGTCGCCCTGAAGGCCGATGCCGCTGATTTCCTCTCCGATGCCGCCAATTACGGCATCAGCCTGTTCGTGCTGGGGGCCGCCCTGCATGTGCGGTCCTGGGCGGCCCTGGTGAAGGGGCTTTCCATGGGCGGTATCGGCCTGTTCGTCGCGGTGCAATCGCTGCTGAATGTGCTGGGCGGGCGGGTGCCGACGGCGGAAACCATGGGTTGGGTCGGCGCGCTGGCCCTGGCCGCCAATGTCGGCACCGCCATCATGCTCTATGCCTGGCGGCAGGGGGACGCCAATATGCGCAGCGTCTGGCTCTGCTCCCGCAACGATGCCTTGGGCAATATCGCCGTGATGGCGGCGGCACTGGGTGTGTTCGGCACCGGCACCGGCTGGCCGGATATTGCCGTGGCCCTGGTGATGGCCTGGCTGGCGCTGAGTGCGTCCTGGCAGATCAGCCGCCAGTCCATCCGCGAACTGCGCACCGGTCAGGTGGAAGATCACGGCCATGATCATGGTCACGGGCATGGCCATTCGCACTGAAACACCCCCTGCCCGCCTGTCGGACGGGACGCATGAGGGGGTTGCTGCAGGCGCTTGCCAGCCTCCCCCCACCCTCGACCCTTGTCGGCTTGCCCACTGCATCATTTCGGGCTAAGCACCCGGCCCAGGGTCACCCGCGTCGCGGCCAGTTGAAAGCAAGCCCCCTCGCGGTTGCTCCAGACGAAATTTACTTTCCTGATCCGACCTAATCGAAGGGAATGACCCATGGCACGCAAGAAGATCGCCCTGATCGGCGCCGGCCAAATCGGCGGTACGCTGGCTCTGCTGGCCGGCCAGAAGGAACTGGGCGATATCGTCCTGCTCGACATTCCGGATTTCTCCGGCGTCGCCAAGGGCAAGGCGCTGGATATCGCCGAGCTGTCGCCGGTTGCCGGTTTTGACGCCGGCTATTCGGGCACGTCCGACTATGCTGACATCGCTGGTGCCGACGTGGTGATCATCACCGCCGGCGTGCCGCGCAAGCCGGGCATGAGCCGTGACGATCTGGTCGGCATCAATGCCAAGGTCATCAAGGCCGTGGCCGCCGGCGTCAAGGAACACGCCCCCAACGCCTTCGTCATCGTCATCACCAACCCGCTGGACGCCATGGTCGGCCTGTTCCAGGAAGTCTCCGGCCTGCCGGCGGAGAAGGTGGTCGGCATGGCCGGCGTGCTGGACAGCGCCCGCTTCCGCTGGTTCCTGGCTGAAGAGTTCGGCGTGTCGGTCGAAGACATCACCGCCTTCGTGCTGGGCGGCCATGGCGACACCATGGTCCCGTCGGTCCGTTACTCCACCGTCGCCGGCATCCCGCTGCCGGATCTGGTGAAGATGGGCTGGACCACGCAGGAGAAGCTGGACAAGATCGTGCAGCGCACCCGCGACGGCGGTGCGGAAATCGTCGGCCTGCTGAAGACCGGTTCTGCCTTCTACGCCCCGGCTGCTTCCGCCATCGCCATGGCCGAAAGCTACCTGAAGGACAAGAAGCGCGTTCTGCCGGTGGCCGCCAAGCTGACCGGCCAGTATGGCGTTGACGGTCTCTATATCGGCGTGCCGACCGTCATCGGCGCCAAGGGCGTGGAAAAGATCATCGAGATCGAGCTGTCCGCCGAGGAGAAGGCCAATTTCGACAAGTCCGTCGATGCGGTGAAGGTTCTGGTCGACGTGACCAAGAAGGTTTCCGCTGAAGGGTGATAGTGCTCTGGCCCGTCGGGGCCGGTGTCCGATGGAACCCCCGCACCATATCCTTTGGTGCGGGGGTTTTATTTATCGTGTTAACCATTTCGCAACCGCTACCGCTTAAGTTTTTCGCGTCACTGTTGACGCAATTTGATTGCATTTTAGACAATGCGCATGTTGCATAGCAGCAATGGAAGTGCTGGTAATTGACGGTGACGGTCAACCAAAGTATCTCATCGATCGCGCGTCAGAGTAATCAGGCTATTCAATCTTGGTTATTGATGTGGATGCGCAGGTTGTAGCGTATCCATCCGTTGGTGGCGTTTTTATTACACCCGCCCTGGACAAGACGCGACCGAATTGACGATCGAAATCTTGTATCACCTTATCAAGGACTAACCTCAATGAAGACCGCCGCTCTGCTGATCTCTGCCGCCCTTCTGTCGCTGACCGCTGGCACCGCCTTTGGCGCCGGCTGCGAACAGGGCAACCCGCCGGCTCTGCCCGATGGCGCCACCGCTTCGGCCGACGAAATGGGCGTCGCGATGAAGGCCGTGAAGGCCTATATCACCGCCACCCAGGAATATCAGGCCTGCCTGGAAGCCGCCGGCAAGGGCAAGGTGGATATGAACGCCTATAACAAGTCCACCGAGATGATGGAAAAGCTGGCCGCTGACTTCAATAAGCAGCTGAAGACCTTCAAGTCCCGCGCTGGCTGATTTCCGGCCTTCCAGGTGGCCCTGCCGCCTGCGGTCTGTATGCAAAAGCCCGCATCCGGTTGCCGGATGCGGGCTTTTCCGTTTTGTCCTATGGCGGCGCAATACCAGCCCGCCTGAAGGCTGACCTTCAGGCGGGCTGGAGGCCGGCGACTGCTGGCCCGCGCCACGTGGCGCGTAAGCCAAGGGCGCGGATGCGCCCGCCCGGCGCCCGAGGGAACGCGAAATCTCCCTGGATCGTTCACGATCAAGGGAGATTGGTTTAATACTGTGCCAAAGACATATTTCCCTGCGATAGGCTATTGACGCTGCTGCATCGCACAAATACCCTTTTGCCATAGTGGAAGAGAAGGTGGCCGGCTGCCCGATTAACCAGTCATTCCCGGTGGACTGACGCCTGACAGGCGTTCAGTGACAGGATGGGACCGCCCCAACGCGGTCGCCGGTCCTGTACCGCCGTGGCAAACGGATGGGAGAGGGCAGATGCGTATCCAGCACCAGCATTCCGGTATCCAGCGACGTGGCCGTTTTGCCACCCTTGCCATCGCCAGCCTGATTCTGTGCAGCAGCCCGGCCTGGGCCGGCTGTGAGATCGGCGATCCGCCAAACTTGCCGGACGGCAGCAGCGCCACCGCCTCCGACATGGCGGAGGCGGCCAAAATGGTGAAATCTTACATCGCGGCGACGGATGAATATCAGGCCTGCCTGACCGCAGAAGGAAAGGTACGGGGCCGGATTGATGCCGATTCCTACAATAAATCCACCGAACGGATGGAAAAGCTGGCCGCCGACTTCAATAAGCGGCTGAAGGCGTTCAAATCCCGCGCTGGATGACGATAGCGAGAGATGCAGCGGCATAGCGGTGCCCGGCCAGCACCGCTATGATCCCCCCAAAATCAACGGGGAGCGACCATCATGCCGCAGGTACGGGCCAATGGAATCAGCATCGCCTATCAGGACCATGGCAGCGGCCCCGCCCTGTTGCTCTGCCATGGTTGGCCCGAACTGGGCCATAGCTGGCGCCATCAGGTGCCGGCCCTGGTGGCGGCGGGATATCGGGTGATTGTCCCGGACATGCGCGGCTATGGCGGTACCGACGCCCCGGATGATGGGGGTGATTACACCATCCTGCATCTGGTCGGCGATCAGGTGGCGCTGCTGGATGCACTGGGCATCGATCAATGCGCCATTATCGGTCATGATTGGGGCGCGCCAGTGGCCTGGCACGCCGCCTTGCTGCGGCCCGACCGGTTCCGCGCTGTGGCGGGGCTGGCCGTGCCCTGGTCGCCGCGCGGCCCGCATGGCAGCCTGATCAGCATGGCCCGCGCCCAGGGGATGGACCGATTCTACATGGTCTATTTCCAGGAACCGGGCGTGGCGGAGGCCGATCTGGGGGCAGACCCTTATGAAACCCACCGCCGCCTGCTGGTGGGTGCCTCTGCGGCCGGGGCGGCGGCAGGGCGGGGCTGGCCGGCGCTGGTGCCGGATGTCGGTCTGGTGCAGGGCTGTGCGCCGGTGGAGGTGCTGCCCGACTGGCTGCATGAGGCGGATCTGCGTCTCTATGCCGATACGTTCGCCCGCACCGGCTATCGCGGCGGGCTGAACTGGTATCGCAATCTGGATCGCAATTGGGCGCTGACGGCCCCCTGGCATGGCGTGCCGATCAAGGTACCGGCCTGCTTCATCGCTGGCCAGCTGGATGGGGTGCTGCGGATGCCAGGCATGGACAAGGCGCTGAAGACCATGGATGGCCTTACCTGCACCGATTATCGCGGTACCATTCTGGTGCCCGATGCCGGCCACTGGGTGCAGCAGGAAGCGCCCGATGCGGTGAACCAGGCGCTGCTGGGCTTCCTGCGGGGCCTTTAGAGTGGATCGCGGAAAAGCGGAATCGCTTTGGAGCGTGAATCCGCTCGTTGAACAAGGACTTATACCAATCCGCCGAGGGTTTGACCCTTGGCGGATTGGAGGCCGGCGACTGCCGGCCCGCGGGCACGTGCCCGCGTAAGCCAAGGGCGCGGATGCGCCCGCCCGGCGTCTGAGGGAACGCAAAATCTCCCTGGATCGGTCACGATCAAGGGAGATTGGTATGAGAGCCGCGTGCGTTTCCGTTTAAACGCACACGGCTCTCATACCCAATCCCGGTCAGAAAACCGCCCAGGGACCGAGCATCAAGCGATCAACGCCTGCGGCTCGGCCAGGGCGCGGTGACGTTCAGAGGTGAGCACCTGCCGCACCAGCGGAATGGCCCGCAGGCAGCGGGCAATATAATCCGATTCGTCGCGCGTCAGCGTGGGCACCTGCACATCGACATGCAGTGTCTCGTCCGGTTCGAACAGGCGGGATTGCACCGAGGAAGGCACCAGCCCGCGCTTGGCGAACAGTTCCAGAACGCGTGGCAACGACGCTGGGTCGGGCTCCGCCAGCACGGCAAAGCAGGCGGTACGGCCCGGATCGGTCGGCCGCGATTCGGGCGGCGGCGGGGTCAGGCTAGGGGCAGGCATGGGTCTCACTCCGCGGCGACGAAGGGGGCGGCAACGGCTTTGCTGGCGCCACGCATTTCCGGGCCCACGGACAGCCGGTCATGGTCGGCGCGGGCCAGACAGCGGGACAGCACGCTGACGGGGTCTTCATTCAGCCCCAGCACCTCATCCGTCACCAGCATGGCAAAGGCGCGGGTGGAACGCGAAGCCCGTAACGCGGCATCCACCGCTTCCCCCAGATCAACCCCCTGGAGGCGTTGCCAGGGTACCGGGGTAATCGCACCGCAGGCCGCCCGATGCACCGCCAAGGCAATGCGCGCGCCTGTCGGCTGGTCACGATAAACGGTCAGGCTGGCATGATTTTCGTAGGCGGAAGACATCGCGGCGGCCCCGGTAGAGCAGGAAGAACGATGGCTGCACCCTAACGGAGATGCCGGGGTATTTCTTTGCAAGTTTCCTTCACAGCGCGTAATTTGAACATGAATTTTGCGCACTAAACACAAATTGAGGAATTTTCATGCAGAAAGAGCTGGATGGCTTGGATTGGCGAATCCTGGGCCTGCTGCAGAAGGACGGATCGGCAACGGCGGCGGAAATTGCCGAAAAGGTCGGCCTGAGCCAAAGCCCCTGCTGGCGCCGGATTCAGCGGCTGGAAGAGGATCAGGTGATCAAGCGCCGGGTGGCGCTGCTGGATCGCAAAGCGGTGGGGCTGAATGTGCTGATCTTCAGCCATGTGAAGCTGGAGGCGCATAGCGGCGACACGCTTGATGATTTCCGCGCCTCCATCCGCCGTATCCCGGAGGTGCAGGAATGTTTCGTCTTGATGGGCCAGGTTGATTTTTTGCTGCGGATCGTGACCAAGGATATCGAAGCTTATGAACAGCTGTTCTTCGAGAAACTGTCAAAGCTGCCCGGTGTGCGGGAATTAAACAGCATGATCGTCGTCTCCACCGTAAAGGAGACCACAGAACTGCCGCTGCCGGGGCAGTTGATCACCGGATAGGCCGGTGCAGATGCCCGAGCTCGGCCCGGACACAAGGGGGCATCACAGGCTGTGCCCCCTGAAAGGCACACCAAATCATACCAATCCGCCGAAAGGTTGACATTTCGGCGGATTGGTGGCCGGCGACCGCCGGCCCGCCGCACGTGCGGCGTAAGCCAAGCTGCCGGAGGCAGCGCCCGGCGCATGAGGGAACACGAAATCTCCCTGGATCGGTCACGATCAAGGGAGATTGGTATCAGTTTTCACCGACTTCGCGGACCCACCGTTGATGAAACTGGTGTTACTCTTATGGGAGCGCCGTCGGCACAGAGGTCGGTCGTCGTCTTG
>NZ_FZOI01000027.1 GCF_900188385.1 Azospirillum sp. RU38E | reverse complement strand
CCGGGGGCATGCCCCCGGTCCTGAACGCCCCTCAACCCCAATACCAAACCAGAGGCCTCTACTTATAAACGGTGACAATTAGGGGAGCAGGTCACTCCGGCGCCGGGTTGGGGGTAGGATTTTTCGGGTCAGGGCTTCGCGCAAAACCGGGACGAAATCCAGCCTCGACATAGCTGCCGCCGTTACCTTCAACAGCGGATCGTGGCGCAGAAGGTCGTGATCGCAGCCGGGCAATCCTATTCCTGCAAGCGGAGGTAGGTCACCTCGAACTGCTTCACCGCGCGATATTCCTGTAGCCGGTTGGCCAGACTGAAGGCGTCGTTCATGGGGTATTGCTGGAAAATATCCAGGCCCCGGTCCAGAGATATCTTCCAGCCGGTATCGGTTACGATGTGGCGGGCATGGGCGGTGCCGGTGCCATCATAGGCCCAGGTGAAGTCCACGCCGCTGCCTTTGCACGCGGCGGAGATGGCGTCCAGGTTCTCGCGCTGCTTGAGAATATTGCCCTCATCCGGGCAGGTGAGCAGGTGCAGGGCGATCTGGTCTTCCGGGGCTTTGCGCCGGACGATCATTTCCACCAACTCCATCACATTGCGGATCTGATAGAACAGACGAATGTACGGATCGGTGATGGTGATCTTGCGGGCACCATCCAGGTAAGGGCCGAACAGCCTTTCATAGCTCACCCCCTTCCGGTTCTCTGCGAACACCAAATGGCCCTGCTTTGCCGCAGGGGCTTTCGCTGGTGCGGCTTTTACCTCCACGGGGACCGGAACGGCCAATGCCGCCGCAACGGGCGCTTCTGCCGGCGGTTCAACCGCTGCCACCGGTTCAGAGGAACCCTGGTGGTAGAATTGCGGAAACTCCTCCTCCTCCACCGTTGTGACGGGATGCTTGGTGCCGTCGGGGCCGACATAATGGAAATCGACCTGGGGATAGGTGCTGTCGATCCGGGCCAGCTGGTCCTTTACCCGCTTGCGGCTTTCCATGGCCAGCCGCAACAGCTCTTCCACCTCTTCCTGCGTCTGGCCCCCATGGGGGAACAGCAGCTTCAGCATCCCCGACATGGTTTTGTGGATGGCATCGCGGTCGCGGGTGGAGATCTGCGGGCTGAGCTTGAAGAACGCCTCATGCCGGTGAGAGAAATCGTCATTGCGCAGATGGCGCAGGATTTCCGCCAGATAATCGACGATGAAGCCATAACCGCTGGTGAACATCTCCCCGCGGATCACATCCACCTCCCATCCCGGCAGATAGGCGTGCAGCCGGTCGATGAAGGCGCTGTCATGGAACTGCGCGGGCAGGCTTTCAAACAGGTCGCTGTTTTTCAGCATATAGGGGACATTATGGTCGGTATTGCCGACAAAGGCGAAGCTGGCCTCGGCCCCCATGGGCGTGATCCCGCGCGAGAAGCTTTTGTTGGCCATGTAGTTTTTCATGATATCGACCAGCGCCTTGTTCGCGGATTTCTCCCGCCCCGCGAACTCGTCAAAGGCGATGACGTCCCAATAGCCGACCAGCCCGATCCGGCCATTGGCATTGTTGACGAACAGCTTTGCCACCGTCACCTCACCGCCGGAAATCAACTGCCCGTGGGGTGAGAATTCGGAATAGATGTGGGATTTGCCGGTCCCCTTGGGCCCCAGTTCGATGATGTTGTAATTGCGCTCCACAAACGGGATCAGGCGCATCAGCTGCAACAGCTTGGACCGCCGGCCAAAGGCGGCGGGGGCAAAGCCGATGCTCTGCATCAGCAGGTCGATCCATTCATCGGTGCTGAATGACCCACGCGCGCGGATATAGGCGTCATGGTCGATATGGGCCACCTGGATCGGCTTGATGCTGTCCAGGAACCAGGGCGATTGCTTGCTTTCGCTGTCAAAGTCATAGCGCACATCGGCGATGCACCAGACCCCGGTGACCAGCAGGCGCGGATGTGCCTTCACGATGGCGCTGTCCACAGCGACCTTGCGGATGCCCAGATTGTCGAACACGCCTTCGTAACTGTCGGTCTTCTCGTTCAGGGAGACACTGACCTGATCGATGACGCGATAGCGGCCGCGCTCCTTGATGGTGGATTGCACCAGGCCGGCTTCGCTGCGATGGACATAGTGCTTGCGCAGTACCTCCTTCACCGTTTCGATGCCGGTCTGGATGGAGGCGGCATCGTCCGTGGCGCAATATTGGCCCAGCAGATATTCCAGCACATAGGTGGGGACGATGGCATTGCCCTTGACCGCCTTGACCAGATCCTTGCGGACGACATAGCCGGCGAAATGCTCGTTGATCTTGGCATCCAGCGTGGTCATCAAGGCCCCCTTCAGAAATCGAAATCCGACACGATGCCGCGTCGCAACTGGAACCGGTGCTGGGAATAATCCTGGTGGTGGCTGGTGCGGCCCACCCGTTCACGCAGCTTCAGGAACACATCCTTGGTGTTATAGGCATCGGCTGCCCGTGACAGCAGGAACTTCCGCGACAATTCCCGTTCGCGGGGATTGTCGGAACTGAAATCGAAGGTCAGCACCTGTTCATCGGAAATCAAGGTGCCATCCTCCGCATAGAGGCCGACCAGCAATTCGCGCGGCTGCACCTTGGCCGAAACCGGTTCAGCCTGATAGAAGGCGACGGCGATCTGGCCGGAGGTGATCTGGCTTCGGCCCGTGACGATGATCTGCACATCCACCTGCCGCAGATCGGCTTCCCGCCGCTTGGACACGCGCAGCAGCGGCACCACCACTTCCTGCAACGATGCGCCACCATGCACGAAGCGGGCGCCGGCCCCCTTGACCCGCAGCCGGTTGATGGAATTGGGGATCAGCACATCCGGCCCGTCGCCCAGGCCCAGTTGTGCTGCCGTGAAATGTTTCAGACCCGGCGTTTCCTGCAATTGCCGGCCCAGCACGAAACGGCGGTTGCGCACCAGAATGGCCGCCCCCTGCGGTTCGGCGATGGCGTAATCGCTCTCGTCCAGCGGGCGATGCTGGTAGAGGAAGCCATGGTCAGCCGTGATCAGGATGTTGGAGAAATTGGCGGAGGTCAGCCGCCGCACCAGTTTCACCAGATCGTCAATGGCGTCATCGGCGGCCTCTGCCAGCCGATCTTCCGTCGCCAGCTTGTCGCCCACGGCGTCGATGCGGTTGTGATAGATGTAGATGGTGTCATGGTCGCGAAACAGGTCGCGGCCATCATCATTATGCATTGCCAGCGCCTCTTCGGCGCGCATGGCCTTCACCCGCCCGCTGTCGGGGGCGGTGGCCAGTTGCCTTTCACGCGCCGCCGTGCCGGTCAGCAGGCTGTCACCGGCATAGACCTGGGCGCTGTCATCATGGGCGATGCGCAACCCGGCATGGGGCAGCAATGCGGCCATGCCAAGCTGGGTATAGCTGGGCAGGGCCCCCAGCATCGCCGTCAGTTCCGCATCGAACCGGTTCAGCGCGCGGATGCGCGACAGGCATTCGTCCGCCACCTCAAACCGCAGCGCGTCGGAGATGATGACGACAATTTTCTGGTCCTTGCGGCGGAACTTCGCGGCGTGGTCCTGCCAGAAATTGATCTGCCGGTCGATGCCGGGCAGGGTCCAGTCCCGCATCCGGGCCACCTGATCCTGCCAGGCATCGTTCAGCGCCAGCAGGAAGCGGGTGGAATAGCGGTTCTCTATGGTCGTGAACAGGTCCGCCAGCAGGCCCGGATGCCCGCTGCGCTGCATATGATGCACGAATTTGCGATAGAACTGATCGATCTGGTACCAGCTGGCGACATAGCGGCGGAAGCCTTCTTCCGCCGATGCCATGCCAAGCTCGGCCGTCGCCATCGCCTGCTGGAAACGGGCGGCATGGTCCAGCGCCTGATACAGGTCTTCATAGCGGCTGAACCAGTGGCTTTGCCGGCGTTCGCGGATCCAGCGCTGCACCTCCCCCGCCGCCACCGACTGATCGGACAGGGCGGCGACGCATTGGCGGATGACGTGCCGTTCCACGGCATCGAAATGGTCCACGGCCAGCAGTGACCGCACATCGCGGCCCGTGACCTCCCCTGCAATGTTCAGCACCTCCTGATAGCGCAGCGACAGCACCTCAAACGACGGCGCGCCCAGGCGGTTATTCTTCCAGCGGCGGAACAGCAGGCCGGCCTCCGCATTCAGCCCCGCATCCTCCCCCAGCGCCTGGGCATAGGCGGCCTTGAACAGGGCGATGGCGAAATCTTCCAGGTCCGGCGCGGCAGGGCGATAGAAATAGGATTGCGCCAGCTGTTTCCACAGAAAGCCGGTCAGGTTGGCGCGGTCGATCAGGTGCCAGCTTTCCTCCCGCCCGGCGGCAAGGTCGGCCAGCAGCGCCTCCACCACCTGATCCAGCCCGCCATCGGTCCCGGTGCAGACGGATAACAGGCACAGGCGCATCTGATCCTTGCTGCGCAGCCGGTCGCGCAGCGCCTTCAACCCCTCCAGCCGCGCCTTGGCCCGGAAGAATTCCACATGGTCGGTGATGACATCGGCATATTTGCCATCCAGGCCCAGATCGGCCAGCCATAGTGCCGTCTGGTCCGCCTTGAACAGATAGCCGCCCAGTTGCAGGTCCAGCAGCCAGTTATCCGCCGGCGCCGGCTCCGCGATCGGCGCGTATAGCAGGAAGCAGCGCTTGGGCTCCTGCCGCAGCACCCGGTATTTCAGGCCGAATTCATTGTTGGCGATGACGCATTTTTCGACATCGCCCCCCGTGTCGCTGAAGTCCAGCGCGTCGAACAGCGCCCGCATCTCCCCGCCCGCATCATACCAGACGATGATGCGGTGTTCCTCGAACAGACGGGCCAGGCTGGCCTTGATCCGTTCAATCATCCGTTGCCTCCAGCCCGGCGATCTTTTTCAGGGCGGGCCCGAATTTCGGGTAATTGGCCTTCACCCCGTCATCCAGATCAATCTCAATCTGCTGTTGGGCCAGCGGGAAGATGGTGTCGCGTTCCCATTCGGTCAGTTCCACAAGCATTTTGGCGATGGCCGCCCCATCCTTCACGGCCTTGGTGCGCTTGGCCTGCGGTTGCGACGGATCATCGGCCAGCCGTTCCAGCCGTTCGCGTTCCCCCGTCAGCTTGCGGATGAATTCACGCAAATAATCGTTCAGCATCACCGATACCGTGTCGGGGCGGTAGCGGTGCATATAGATCAGGGCCTGGAAACTGCCCTTCGGGCTGCTGAACAGCCAATAGATCGGCCGCTTCTTGTAGCGCTTCACATGGTCAGTGAAGAAATCACGGGTGAAATAGCGGCGCAGGGTGCCGCCCAGTGCCCCTTCCACAAAGGCCAGATTATCCAGGAACCGTTCCTCCCCAAAGGTCAGGCGCAGGAACAGGCGGAACCGTTCCGTGATGTCATCGGCAAACCAATCGCCATCCAGCACGGGGATGACATTGTCACGGTCGGGCAGGAAGCGCGGATCGGGCACCCGTTCCAGATATTCCGCCAGCCCTTCACCCTGGTTGGCCAGGATCAGGCCCGGCGCATCCAGGCTGTAGCGCCCGAACATGCAGCCCACGGCATAGGAGATCAGTTCGCGCACCGTATCGGCGCGCAACCGCTCCTCCCGCTCCGCCATATCGGCATTGCCGCCATAGCGATAGGCGGGATTGCAGGTCAGGGTGATCTCGGCCAGCGGCACCTCTGGCGTCAGTTCATCCTGCAGGCCATAGGCGTCGATGAAGATGCGGTTATTCTCTTCCTCCAGCCGCTGCATCTCGTCGGTCATGCCCTGCCAATGCGTGCGCAGGTTGGTATAGGTGGCCGCCAGCGTCTCGCCCCGATGCTCCGGGGCCAGCAAGGGCAGGCGGGTGAAGTCCCACGAGGTTTCGTAGGCGTCCCAATCGGATTTGGCGAGGGAGATTAGCCGGGTAGATACAGACTGCGCTTTCCTGCTAGCTTCAGGTAGCAGCGGTAGACTCAATAGCTGCCCTATCTTGTAGTCCAAGTTTGGACTTAACATACCAAGAAGGTGCCCGCTCACAGAGCTATTAAGAAAAGCGACAATAGAAATCGGTTCTATGCCATCGCGACTGAACCCCATGGGTCCCTTCGCATCGAACATACAACCTCCAAAGCTATATCGAGATGAAAATTTCCCGCTTGTCACGCCAGACCAAGAGAAGCCTTCACGAAAGCCATAGGTTCCATTATAATTATGAGATCTAACTCGGCCCGTCTCCTCGTCTTTAAATTCTCGAAGTTCGATGCCGTCTTTGTACCAATTCACTACAAAATCGTGGTTGCCATACCATTTGTTGAACTCTCCACCTTTCAAATATGGAAACCATCGCTTTCCCGAACCCCCGGCCTCAGCCGTCGAAGATATGGAGAACCCGATTTGAGAGCACGACACCTCATGCCAATTTCGCATGAATGTGTCATTACTCCCTGTGGTTAGCCCTTCACGAGCCTCCACGAAGGATTCGATGCTAGGCATCTTTTGAAATGCGGCCAATACGGCAGGGGATACCCAGTATGCGAACGGTGTTCCTGGTAGAATTCCAAGAGCCGTTTGTTTAACTACGTGTTTTTCTATGCCGCCTTCAGTAAATATTTGTCGAATTTCTTCTGGTCTGCGCACATCAACGTGTCGTGTAAAAAGCTTGAGGTAAGTCCCTACCTGATTAGGCTCCGGTCGAGAATTCTTGAGGCAGAAGGCCACAGTTCCAAAATCTGATCCGAACAATCCACGACCAATATGGAGCAGTGAGATAATAGATTGGCCAGAAACAAGGTTCCCGCGAAGCTTCTGAGATGCCGCGCCAAACATCCAAGTTGGTATGTTTAACATGGACCAGTAACCTTTGCTTCTTAAAAGAAACATGGACCGTTCCATAAAACATGTCATCATGTCCAATTTTGACGTTTTATAGTTTTGAGAAACCCAATCCTTAAGCTTAGAATTCATACCCCCGTTACCCATATAAGGCGGGTTCGCTACCACCACATGGTATTTCTGGCTGAGGAAATCGGCCATGCGCAGTACGGTCAGCACGCGGCGATGGGTATCGTGCAGGAACAGGTTGCCCTCGAAGTTCCGGGCTTCCAGCACACGGCGGACCTCCGCCACCTCCTTCAGGGCGGGGATGATCAGGGAGCCGAAATTCTTGGCCTGTCCGAACTGTTCCAGGGTCTGGCGCAGGTCGGCGGTGAACAGATCATGCCCCACCTCGGCCATATAGGGGCGCAGCTCATCCGGGCCGAACCGCACATCCTCCATCACGCAAATCTGCGGCTGTACGGCCAGCCGCAGGAAACGGCGGCGGCCCAGCCGGGCGGCGGCCTTCATCGACAGCGCAAAGGCGGCCAGCGCGCCGGCCCGGTCGTCAATCTCCAAACCATACAGATTATGGGTCAGGATCAGGGCCGGGATGGCATCGGCGTCGTACCCTTCCTCCTCATAAATCGCGAACAGCAGATCGAAGGCATAGGTCAGCATATGGCCCGATCCGCAGGCGGGATCGCACAGGCGGATATCCTGGGGCCGGTCGATGCGCAGGAAATCCTCCTCCGGTTCCACAGGCGCAATGTAATAATCCATGCGCTGGGCCAGGGTGGAATGCGGCCGGTTCAACAGCCACAGGCGGCCCAGCGAATTTTCCACCAGATAGCGCACGATCCAGTGCGGGGTGAAAAGCTGGGTGGCGGCGGGGATATTCTCCGCCGTGATCTTGATGTTCTTCTTCAGGCCGGCAAAGACCTGATCCTTCTTTTCTGAGATATAGAACTGGTAGAGCCAGCCGATCACCTCCACATCCTGGCAGGCATCTTCGTCCATCGCCTCGCGCACCCGCGCCAGGATGGAGGTGGCGGACAACAGGTCCGCCGGCATCAGCAGTTCGGTGTAATCATCAATCCGTTCAAACAGGAAGGGCAGGGTCTCGTGCCACTGGTTGCAGGCGGCCACCAGCAACAGGCGATAGGCCTCCCCCTGCGGATCGTCCGACGGGCTGGCCCCATCCAGCAGGGCGCGAACGCGGGCCGCCGTGGTGGCGGGCACCCCCTCGTCAATATGGCCCGCCATCGCCTCTGACAGCAGTTCCGGCCGCGTCTGCCCATCGGCGGGCGACACGGTGCGGGTGCTGGTGTAACCGTTCATATCCATGAAGCGCAGGGCGCTGAACCGGTTGAACCAGGTATAGGCAACCTGTTCCACCACCGCCTGCTGCCCCCGCGCCGCAATGGCGGCTTCCAGCACACCGACGGCGCGGGGATGTTCACGCCGCGCCGCACTGCCCACGGAAAGCACCTGGGTCAACCGCACCTCCACCTGTTCCAGCAACAGGTTGCGGGCGGCCTGGGCGAATTTCTTCAGTGCGTTGGTATCCATCAGACAATCACCTTCTTGCCTTTGGCGATTTCCGCCAGCAGCGATGTGCGCAGGGCCTCAATATAAACATCCACATCCGGGGCCGTGGACAGAACGGGCAGGGGGCTGGGCACCTTGATGTCCGCCGCATTCACATAGGCCACGGTTTGCGGGGCGGGCTTATGCACCGGGCGGCCCATGCTGTCCATGGCCCCCTTCGCCGTCGGCTCCGGTGCTTCCGGGAAGTCCAGGTCGGTTATGGCCGGCGTTGCCGCTTTGGTGCGGGCGGGGCTGGGCGGCGGCGGGGGCGGGGCCGTGTGGCGGTCCACCTCCATCAGCAGCGTTTGCAGCAGATCGCGGCGCACCCCGGCGGCCCGGTCACGCAGGGTGCCGATGAAGGCGATGCTTTCCACACCTTCTTTGTGTTTCTGGCCGTGGCGGATGATGTCGGCCTGCTGCGCCGCCGTCAGGCGGGTGAAATCCGGCACCCCGGCCAGCTTGGCCAGCACCTCCTCCACCGCCGCCGCGACATCCCGCCGCTCCGCCGACAGGCGCAGTTCCACCGCCGCCTTCAGATCATAATGAATGGTCTTCAGCGCCTGCAGCGCCGGGCCCTTGTAACAGGTGGGATCGTCGATGCCGCTGCGCAGCGATGCGGCCTTGGCGGCATCGACATAGGGCAGGTTGGCATCCTGCGCCCGCAGGAAATCCCGCACCCCATCATAGATTTCCCGCAGCGGCCCGGTCATGAACCGGCGGATCGGGTCCAACTGGTCGTCCTTGGCATCCAGCAGTGCGTCCGCGTGGGTCGGCAGATCGGTGATGAACCAGGCCGGTTGCTGCCCCCTGGCCGTGCGGACCAGGGCGGCCAGCGGGTCCAGCGCCGTGACAAAGGGATATTGCCCGCGCTGGGCCAGCAGCCGGTCCAGCTCTGCCGCCAGCTTCTCCAGCCCCTTCGCCCAATCGCCCGCCAGGGTGCGGGCATCGCTGCTGTCGGACGGGATGTCGAACAGTTCCTTGTACAGATCCTTGGATTTGCGGATCTGCGCCGGGGTGAATTCTACCTGCGGGGTCAACAGCACATTGGCCAGCACGGCGTTATTGCCCAAGGCACTGGCCAGCGCCTTGCCCTCCAGCGGGGTGCTGTCCGACCGCGCCTCCAGCTTGCCCTTGGACACCAGGGAAGCCACCATGGTCAGGATGGCCGGATCGGGCCAGCCATAGGGGCGGGTGCTGAACCGTTCCTTCAGCGCCTTGACCGACACTTTCACGCCGATGCGGGCCTGGCCCTGGACATGGTTCAGCACATCCTGTTCAGCCTCCGTCAGCCCGGCAGTGTCGCCCGTCAGCAAGGACCGTTCGGCATTGGCCGCCTTGGCGATATCCGCCTCGGTATAGACGGCCCCGCGCAGGACGGGCAGGCTGACATAAACCTTGTCCACCAGGGTCTGGAAGGCGCGGACAATGCGTTCCTGCGGGTCTTCGCCGCCAATCTCCAGCTCATCCCCGCGCACGAACAGCCGCGCCTCGGCCAGCAGGCGGCGCAGGCGCAGTTCCAGATCCTTGTACCGGCGGCTGTTCTGCTCCCCCTTTTCCGAGACGATGCGGTCGCGCCCCGGCTGGTGCGTACCGGTGCGGGCCTGGCGGACAAACTTGTCCGTCTGCCGGTACAGGCCCAGATCGCGCACGAAGCGGATATCCGGTTCCAGGGCGACCACCAGTTCCTCACGCTGCATGGATTGCAGGCGCAGCGCCTCGGCAGAGTTGGTATCGCCGCTCAGCGGGCTGATGATATTGACCGATAGTTCATAGTCGCGGCCCAGAAGCTGGTCATCCAGCTTGCGGGCATAGGGATATTCCGTGCCGGTGGTGGCGTGCCGGATCTTGCGCAGCTTGATCAGCCCATCGAAGGCCAGTTCTTCCAGCAGGCGGGTCAGTTCGGATTGATCGACCTCCAGCGACTTGATCTCCGCCTCGACATCCTTTTCCTCGTTGGTCAGGAACTCATACATCTCGCCATTGCGCTGGATCAGCGTGGCGCTTTCCAGCGTGTTCAGCGCCGCCTCGATCTGGCGGCGCTGGGCGGCCATGTCGGCATCCAGATCGCCCAGCAGCAGGATGGCGATGTTGCGCACCGTCGGCTTGAATTCCTTGACATATTTGACCAGGAACAGCGCCTTCAGCACCCGCACGGCGAAGGGGTCGATCTGTTCGACCTGCTTCTTCGCAATCTGGATGGATTGCTGGGCGGCGGATTTCAGGGCGGTTTCGATGCCGTCGAACATCAGGTCGAAGGTGGCGAACTGCCCCACCGGCATGTCGGTCAGCTTCTTCGCCACCTCCTGGAAAACGCCCAGCATCGACCGTTCACCGACGGAGCTGTGCTTGCCCTCGAACGCATTATGTTCGGACAGACTGGTGATGGCCCGCTGGAACAGCACGTACTGATAGGGGGGGAACGGGTAGCTGTTGATGAAATGCTGCCGGCCCTGGAAACTCTTGAACCGCATCGACCCGTCGGCAAAATCGAACAGGGTGCGAAGGTTGTTTTCCTCCCGGTCATACTGCAGGCCCAGCAGGGTCTCACCATCATCGGTCTTGACCAGCAGGCGCCGCTGAATCACCTCCGCCACGTCGGCGGAATTCAGCGGCATCCGGTTGGCAAAGCGCGCCTGGATTTTGGAGAAGTCATTCTTCTGCTGCGCCGTGCGGTCGCCGGTGATGGAATCCATGTCCTGCTGCGCCGTCACGATCAGCCAGGCCTGCCCCCGGCAGCGCGTGTTCAGCGTCTCAGCGATGGTTTGCAGGTTGGTCATCAGCTTGACGTTGTCGGCAATATACTGGCCCACCTCATCAACAAAGAAATTCAGCCGGAATTTCGGGCCGCGCTTGTCCACCCAGGCTTTCACATTGTTGGCGAAATCCTCGATCGAGATGCGGGTGTCGCGCCGGTACTGGCCCAGGATATCGCCGGTTTCCGTGGCATTGCCGCCGGTGGCCATGGCAAAGGCCTTGGCAATGTTGGTCTTCTCCAGCAGTGCCTGTTCGCGGCCCCGTTCCCACGGCTTGCCGGACAGTTCCTGGAACTCCGCCCGGAAGGTGGATAACAGGCCGCGCTCATCCAGGTCGCGCTCGAACTGTGCGACATGCGGCTGCTTGCCGTAATAGCCGCACATCTCGTCAAACACCTTCTGGAACACTGCCAGCAGCGCATCCACATCCGTCTTGGAAATGACATCGGCCTTCTGGTCGATGTTGAACAGGATGCTGCGGGACCGGATGGAAACGGCCTTGCGAAAGGCCCCCTCCAGCATCGGTTTGCCGACCAGCTTTTCCTTGAAAATATCATACGCCTGCACGCCATCGATGTGCCTGTTCTCCAGCAGCAGGGCCAGCATCTTCAGCAGATGCGACTTGCCCGATCCGAAGAAGCCGGAAATCCATACGCCATTGGCAGAGGTATAATTATTATAAGCATCCAGAAATTGTTCCAGCCGCTGTTCAATTTCAGTCGTGATGACATACTCGTCCAACTCGACCCGCAGGCTGGCCTCGTCATCCGCCTTGATCACGCCGTCAATCGGGCGATCAATCGGCTTTGCAAAGATGGCGTGTAACGGCGTCGTCATTGGATCAGACCTCGTAATTGAGGATGTTGAAGGCACGGTAGTATTTGTCATCATGCAGTCGCCCAAACAGATCAAGCGAGGCACCGGTCGCCAGGGCATGGGTGTATCGGCCGGGGAAGAACATCACCGTCGGCTTGTCCTTGGCCGTGCTTTGCAGGTTGTTCAGCACATTATGCGAGCGGATGTAGGGGTATACTTCGCCCACGCCAGACAGGAAAATCACGTCATGCGGCGTGGCGTTGATCGCCTGGGCAATGCGAGGAATGATGTGGGTCTTGGGGTCCAGCACCCCTTGCAGCAGTTCGCGCAGCTCTGCCTTGTCGGTGTCGGCCTCTACCGCCAGCACATCATCAAAGATGTCCCGTTCCCGCAGGATGTCCAGGGACAGGTCGTAAAGGTTGATATCAAGGATGCGGATACCCTTATTGGCCAGCCGCCTGATCAGGCCCTCCCGCATATCATCGGCAGCCAGCCCCTCAGAGGCGGGGAATGGGCAGATGAAGAAGGGGACCTCGTTACCCAGCCCTTGCTTGTGGAGGAAGCGCTGGCTGGAAATCACCTTGAACAGATGTTCCTGCCGCTGTGCGCTGGTCATCCCCTCCGCCATTCCTATCCCCGGTCAATCAGCATCCCTGGAAACACCGCCAGATCCGACGGATGGGATTGACCTATCAGATTACGCAGGCGAAGTGAAAGGTATGATGGCACTATCCGGTTGTCTTCGGTGATGATCGACGCCTCGCGCATCATCCGGAACAACACCTGCCGCAGCTTCAGGAAGGTAGACCGGCTGATTGCGGCCAAGTCCTCATCCCATTCCGCCTTGGCCTCGTACAGCCGGTCAAACGATTCCAGCGGCAGATCCATATGAAAAGAGAGGTATCGATCCTGAATCACCTCTACAGCGAACTCCCTGACGAGCCGGTAGGCACGACATGCCGCGACCCATAGCAGCGAAGCCTGTTCCTGGCGATCTGCTTCTTCCACCAAAAAGGACAGCTCATCATCGGAAAGACAGGAGAGGCGATTCACAATCTCCCGCAACGTCCGGCGGCGCGAAGCTGATTTCGGCAGGGAGGTGAGACCTTCGATAGCCGCCTGGGTCAACGTTGCCTGCCAGTCAGGCAGCCGCAACCTGAGCCGGGCGACGTCGACGCTCTCGTTGAGGAACAGTCCCCCCGTACTGAATGACATCCGATAGGGCTTCATTGTGCTCACTTTAATGCCTTCTGCTCCTGCCAGCCGTGCGGCATCCATATGTATGCTCGCGCAACGCCAGTGTGCCAGGGGTGATTTACCTCCTGCTCAGTGCAGCGAAATCACTCATCGCTGGCAAAGCAATCCCGCATCCGTCGCCATTTATCGCCCCACCTTAGCACGGATTGTGATGAGGCCGGGTGTCTGGACAAGCCTGGACCGAAACTTGCGTTTCAAGCCCCGTTGAGCGCGGAGACCTGTTTGGTTAGCGATGAAGGCGGCCAAATGCGCATAGCGAGCCGTGGTCTGCACTTGAGGATGTCCGAGCAGCTTTCCGATCATTGGCAGCCCTTCTCCCAGGAACAGGGCGCCGCTGGCGAATGAGTGCCGCAGGTCGCGGCAACCCGTCAGCATCAGCAATCGGACGGTGGCGATCACGGAGGGAGGTTCGGAGCCATCCGCTTCGACCTCAGCCAATGTCCGACCGAGGGCAGCGTATTCAACAGCGCCCAGGAACCGTTCGCGTTTCTCCTCGTGATACTTCTTCACATGCAGGCAGGGATTGCTGCCGTCAGGCCGCAGCCCCCAAATCTCGGCCAGATTGAACATCTTGGACAGCCGCATCCAAACTCAAAAGCCGTTGATCCTCAAAAAGGATCAACGGCTTTTGTCGTTCTGGGCAATCACATCCGGCGAACCCAATTTATTACTATTACACCCATCTCCCTTGATCGTGGCCGATCAAGGGAGATTTTGCGTTCCCTCAGTCGCCGGGCGTTGCCATCCGGCAGCTGGCTTGCGCGCCATGTGGTGCTGAGCCGGCAGTCTCCGGCCTCCAACCCGCCTAAAGGTCAACCTTTAGGCGGGTTGGTATTGCAGACGGTTACCGGTACTTCGCCAGTTCCAGCTTGCCCAACTGCGCCCGGTGAACCTCGTCCGGGCCGTCGGCCAGGCGCAGGGTGCGGGCGTTGGCATAGGCCCAGGCCAGGGGGAAATCATCTGATACGCCGCCGCCGCCATGGGCCTGGATCGCCATGTCGATCACCTTGCAAGCCATGTTGGGGGCCACCACCTTGATCATGGCGATCTCGGCCTTGGCCACCTTGTTGCCCACCGTATCCATCATATAGGCTGCCTTCAGGGTCAGCAGGCGGGCCTGTTCGATGGCGATGCGGGCTTCGGCAATCCGTTCGTGCCACACGCCTTGCGTGGCGATGGGCTTGCCGAAGGCCACGCGTGACGACAGGCGCTGGCAGGTCAGTTCCAGTGCGCGTTCCGACGCCCCAATCAGCCGCATACAATGATGAATTCGCCCCGGCCCCAGCCGGCCCTGCGCAATCTCAAACCCGCGCCCCTCGCCCAGCAGGATATTCTCCACCGGCACGCGCACATTCTCGAACAGCACTTCGGCATGGCCATGCGGGGCATCATCATAGCCGAACACCGGCACCGGGCGCTTCACGGTGACGCCGGGCGTGTCGGTCGGCACCAGGATCATGGATTGCTGGCGGTGCCGGTCGGCATTGTCCGGGTCAGTCTTGCCCATGACGATCATGATCTTGCAGCGCGTGTCATTGGCCCCGCTGATCCACCATTTGCGGCCATTGATCACGTAATGATCGCCGTCGCGCTGAATGGTGGTGGCGATGTTGGTGGCGTCCGAGGAGGCAACCGCCGGTTCCGTCATCGCAAAGGCAGAACGGATCTCGCCCGCCAGCAGCGGTTTCAGCCAGCGTTCCTGCTGCGCCGGCGTGCCATAGCGCACCAGCACTTCCATATTGCCGGTATCCGGCGCGCTGCAATTGAAGATTTCCGGGGCCCAGTGGCTGCGGCCCATCACCTCGCACAAAGGGGCATATTCCAGATTGGTCAGCCCGGCCCCCTGGTCGGATTCCGGCAGGAACAGGTTCCACAGGCCGGCGGCCTTGGCCTTATCCTTCAATTCCTCCAGCAGGGGCAGCGGCTTCCACCGCGTCGCCCCCGCCGCCACCTGGGCGTAAAGCGCCGCCTCGTTCGGATAGACATGCTCGTCCATGAAACGGCTCAGGGCCGCGTGAAGGGCGGTGGTGCGCGGGCTTTGGGTGAAAATGCCGGTCATGGGGGCCTCCTGTGGTGGCCGGATGGGTGGTTTTTTGTGAGCGGCCCACGGTTGTTAAGGCCTTTTGTTATCAGCCCTGCCACCGTCACCCCGGCGCAGGCCGGGGTCCAGAATCAAAGGGCGCTTTGCTTTACGAGCTGGACCCCGGCCTGCGCCGGGGTGACGGTACTAGAGGATGGTCTGATGAGGCGATAAGGGAGACGCGCGCCCCCTCAGCCAAACCGCTCCCGCCCTTCGGCCACCAACCGCACCAGCAAGGGTGCCGGGGACCAGTGGGCGCCGGTGGGGTCGTCGCCGGCCATCTGGGCAAAGCGGGTGATGTCGGCCAGCACATTGGCCAGCCCGGTCAGTTCGGCCTGCTTCATCGGGCCGCCACGCCAGGCCGGGAAGCCATAGCCATAGAGATAGACGATATCGATATCGCCCGGGCTCTGCGCCATGCCTTCTTCCAGGATGCGCGCGCCCTCATTCACCAGGGCATAGATCAGCCGCTTCTGGATCTCTTCCTCCCCGATGGCGCGGGGGGTGATGCCGTGCTGCTGGCGATAGGCATCCACCATGGCGGTCACGGCAGGGTCGGGGCGGGGTGTGCGGTCGCCCGGTTCATAATGATACCAGCCGCGCCCGTTCTTCTGCCCCTTGCGCCCGTCGGCGGTCAAAAGGTCGGACAGGGCGGTGCCGTAAATTTTGCCTTCTGCCACCCGCCGGTCGCGGATCGCCTGCATCACATCCAGCCCGGCCATATCGCCCATGGCAAAGGGCCCCATGGCCAGACCATAGCGGCGGGCGGCCTGATCCACCGCCGCAACCGAGGCCCCTTCGATCACCAGCCGCTGCGCCTCCGTGGCGTAATATTGCAGCATCCGGTTGCCGACAAAGCCATCGCAATTGCCCACGGCGACGGCCACCTTGCCGATCTTGCGACCGATACCCATGGCGGTCTGGATGGCATCCGCCGCACTGTCGCGCCCGCGCACCACCTCCAGCAGTTTCATCACATTGGCGGGGCTGAAGAAATGCATCCCCACCACATCCGCTGGCCGGCCACTGGCCGCAGCGATGGCATCAATATCCAGGGTGGAGGTATTACTGGCCAGCACCGCACCCGGCTTGGCGACATCCCCCAGCCGGGCGAACACGGCCTGTTTCACCGCCATATCCTCGTAAGCCGCCTCCACCACCAGATCGGCGGCGGACAGGTCGGCATAGTCGGTGGTGGGGGTGATCAGCGACAGGCGCTTATCCATCGCGGCCTGGGTCAAGCGGCCCTTGGCCACGGTGGCGGCATAGTTGCGGGCGATGATGCCGATGCCCCTGTCCAGGGCCGCCTTATCCATATCCAGCAGCGTCACCGGAATGCCGGCATTGGCAAAGCACATGGCGATGCCGCCGCCCATGGTGCCGCTGCCAATCACCCCCACCTGGGCCACGGGGCGGGGCTTGGCATCGCCCAGCCCGGCCACCTTGGCGGCGGCGCGTTCGGCGAAGAAGGCATGGATCAACGCCTTGGACTGGTCATGCGCCATGCAATCCCAGAACAGGGCGCGTTCCCGCGCCAGCCCGTCGGCAAAGGGCAGGGTGATGGCGGCTTCCACCGCATCGATACAGCGCTGCGGCGCGTGCAGCCAGGGGGTGCTGTCGGCCAGTTTCTGCCGGGCCGCCGCCACGGCGGCACCATCGCCCGGCCCCAGCTTGTCGGCGCGCAGGCTGGCGCGTGGCAAGGGCGGCGTGTCGGGCAAACTAGCGGCAAAGGCGGTGGCCAGTTCCAGCGGCGTGCCGCTGCCCACATGGTCCAGCAGGCCCAGCGCCTGGGCCTGCGTTGCCGCCAGGAAATCCCCGCTGGTGATCAGGGCCAGCGCCTTGGCCACGCCCACCAGCCGGGGCAGGCGTTGCGTGCCGCCGGCACCGGGCAGCAGGCCCAGCTTCACCTCCGGCAGGCCCACCTGGGCATCCAGGGTGGCCACACGGTAATGGCAGGCCAGCGCCACTTCCAGCCCGCCGCCCAGGGCAGTGCCATGGATGGCGGCGATCACCGGCTTGGGTGCGGACTCGATGGCGGCGTTGATCTCGTTCAGGTCCGGCTCCGCCAGCCCGCTGCCCAGGAATTCGGCGATGTCGGCCCCGGCAATGAAGGTGCGCCCGGCCCCCAGAATCACCAGCGCCTTGGCCGTCGCATCGGCCAGCCCCTCGGCCAAGGCCTGCCCGATGCCCTGGCGCACGGCCTGGCTGAGCGCATTGACCGGCGGGCTGTCCACCGTGATGACACCGACATCGCCCTGTCGGGCGTAATGGACAACCCGCCGATCCATGGCATTTCCTCCGTTCAGGTGGGCGCCTTTGCCGGCACCTCATCGCTGTTCTTATGCTAGTTTCAAACAAGTGTTTGCGTCAACCTGTTCCCTGTCGAGGCGATAGGGGTGGTTGACGCAGGGTCAACCGGGGCCTATCCCCAGCTTTTGAGCTCTTTGCAGTGATCAGCGGGAACGCTAAGCTGGAAAACGCCTGTTTGAGACAGGCCAACAACAGCGGGGCTGCCCGGTGACCGGGCCGGCCCTGTGCGGACGGGTAGGGACGCGAAAAGGATGAAGGCGGAAGCCGAGCAGAAGGAAGGGGGCACGGCCCCGGCGGACAGCGCGCGCCCGGACACCAAGGAGGTGATTCTGGATGCGGCAGAAAGGCTGTTCGCTGAAAAAAGCTATGCCAGCGTCTCGCTGCGCGAATTGACGGCGGCGGCCGGTGTCAATCTGGCAGCGGTGAATTACCATTTCGGGTCCAAGGATGCGCTGCTGGTGGCGGTGTTCCGCCGGGGGGCCGTTGCCCTTAACCGCGAACGCGCCCGCCTGCTGCGGGAGGCGGAGGAAAGGGCCGGTGGTGGCACCCCGCCCTTGCGGGAGATTGTGGAGGCGCTGATCGCGCCCGCCATCCGCTACAGCTTCACCTCCAACCGGTTGGCGCTGTACAACCAGTTCGTCGCCTTTGCCCGCGGCGATGGCCCGCCGGAAGCACGGGAGATGCTGGATAAGGATGTCGGGCACCTGCAACGCTTCGTGCTGCCCCTGGCCCGCGCCCTGCCGCACCTGCCGCAACAGGAAGTGTACTGGCGGCTGCATTTTGTCATGGGCGTGCAGCACTCGCTTTATACTGACATGAAGCGGCTGGAAACCCTGTCCGGCGGCCAGTGCCACCTGGATAATCTGCCGGCGGTGACGGCGCGGGTGGTGGATTTCGTCGTCGCCGGGCTGGAGGCGCCGCACCGCGTGGTCTGAAACCTTTGATGTCAGTGCGGCGGGCGACCCTGCCGGAGTCGCCCGGCGCAAGCCGTTGCGGTGTCAGGGCGAAACCTATCGTCCGGGCATATTGAGGGGGGCGGAGCGTCCCCGCTATGGCCGGCGTGCCACACTGACCCTCCGACGAAAGCAATAGGGTGAAATCCGTTACAGCAGAACGGCTTACCCTTGCGCTGCCACGCTGGCTGCGGCAATCTGGGGACGAATTGATGCAAAGGTGGCCAAGCGTGTCCGGCCTGCCGTCCGTGGCAGCGGGCGCACCGGCCCGCTACCCGTTTAGAACAGGCCACCACATCCCAGGGGGGATTGACAGGTATGACCAAGTCGGAACTGATCCAACGTCTGGCGGAGCGCAACCCGCACTTGTACCAGCGCGACGTTGAAAAGATCGTCACCACCATCTTTGACGAGATTACCGAGGCGCTGGCCCGGGGCGACAGAGTGGAACTGCGCGGGTTCGGCGCCTTCTCGGTGAAGAAGCGCGACGCCCGCACCGGCCGCAACCCGCGCACCGGTGAAAGCGTGGATGTGGATGAAAAGGTCATCCCCTTCTTCAAGACCGGCAAGCAGCTGCGGGAGCGGCTGAATACGGATGAGTGATTAGCCGGGCCGGCGCTGACGGCGCTTCGGGCTTTCATATCCCATCCCTGGCGATGTAACTGACGAAAACAGGGGCGCGGCGGTTATCTGCCGCGCCCCATGGTGTTTCTTACTTCCGCCGATAGAGCTGGCTCACATCACGCACCGCCCCCTTGGCCGCCGACGTGGTCAGCGCGGCATAGGCCTGCAACGCCTGGGAAACATAGCGTTCGCGCGGGGCGGTGGGCTTCCAGCCGTCCAGACCCTTGGCATCCATGGCGGCGCGGCGGCGGTCCAGTTCAGCGTCGGTCACATCCAGATGGATGCGGCGGTTGGGGATGTCGATCAGGATCATGTCCCCTTCCTCCACCAGACCGATGGTGCCGCCCTCGGCGGCTTCCGGGCTGGCATGGCCGATGGAGAGGCCCGACGTGCCGCCGGAGAAGCGGCCATCGGTGATCAGCGCGCAGACCTTGCCCAACCCCTTCGACTTCAGATAGCTGGTCGGGTACAGCATTTCCTGCATCCCCGGCCCGCCCTTCGGCCCTTCATAGCGGATCAGCACCACATCGCCCGCATTGATGCGGTTACCCAGAATGGCGGAAACGGCGGCATCCTGGCTTTCAAACACGCGGGCGGGGCCGCTGAAGGTCAGCGCCGACGGGTCCACACCCGCCGTCTTCACGATGCAGCCTTCTTCCGCCAGATTGCCGAACAGCACCGCCAGACCGCCATCCTTGGAGAAGGCGTTATCGACCGAACGGATCACGCCCTTGGCCCGGTCGGTGTCCAGTTCGTGATACCGGCTGGCTTGGGAGAAGGCGACCGTGGTGCGCACGCCGCCGGGGGCGGCCTTGAACAGCGTCTGCACATCCGGGTCATTGCTGACGGCAATGTCCCAGCGGGCCAGCGCATCAGCCAGGGTCGGGGCATCCACGCGCTTGGCATCGGTATGCAGCAGGCCGGCGCGGGCCAACTCACCCAGGATGGACATGATGCCCCCGGCGCGATGCACATCCTCAATATGCACATCGGCCACGGCGGGGGCCACCTTGCAGATATTGGGCACGCGGCGCGACATGCGATCAATGTCGGCCATGGTGAAATTCACCTCGCCCTCATGGGCGGCGGCCAGCAGGTGCAGCACGGTGTTGGTGGAACCGCCCATGGCGATATCCAGCGCAATCGCGTTCTCAAACGCTTCAAACGTGGCGATGTTGCGCGGCAGCACGCCCTCATCGTCCTGGAAATAATAGCGGCGCGCCAGATCAACGATGGTGTGGCCAGCCTGCACGAACAGGGCGCGGCGGTCGGCATGGGTGGCCAGCACGGTGCCGTTGCCGGGCAGGGCCAGCCCCAGCGCCTCGGTCAGGCAGTTCATCGAATTGGCGGTGAACATGCCGGAGCAGGAACCGCAGGTCGGGCAGGCCGACCGCTCAATGACCTTCACATCCTCGTCGCTGTACTTGTCATCGGCCGCCGCCACCATGGCGTCGATCAGGTCGATGGCGATTTCCTTGCCCTTCACCGTCGCCTTGCCAGCCTCCATCGGGCCGCCAGACACGAAGATGGTGGGGATGTTCAGGCGCAGCGCCGCCATCAACATGCCGGGCGTGATCTTGTCGCAGTTGGAAATGCACACCAGCGCGTCGGCGCAGTGGGCATTCACCATATATTCCACCGCATCGGCGATCACCTCGCGCGAGGGCAGGGAATAGAGCATCCCGTCATGGCCCATGGCGATGCCGTCATCCACGGCGATGGTGTTGAATTCCTTGGCGATACCGCCCGCGGCCTCCACCTCGCCGGCCACCAACTGGCCCAGATCCTTCAGATGCACATGGCCCGGCACGAACTGGGTGAAGGAATTGGCAATGGCGATGATCGGCTTGCCGAAATCCTCATCCTTCACGCCGGTGGCGCGCCACAGGCCACGGGCGCCGGCCATATTGCGGCCATGGGTGCTTTTGCGGGAGCGGAGCTGAGGCACGGGGGTTATCCTCTGGGTAACAAGATTTCAAAAGTGTTGGATTGTTGGATGGAAAAATATCCATCCGGCGGCGGCTCTGCATCCAACATTCCTGCAACCCGTGTATGCCCGCGCCCGGTGCCGGTCAAGCCGGGGTGGGATAATTTGTCCGCAGGCCACAAGGGGGCTGGATTCCCCATCGATAATCTGTTGAAAATTTCCTGAGCGAATTTTTGTGCGGTGCCGAAGACGAAAAGGCGGTGGCAATGGGACAGGGTCGGCGGGGCTGGCTTCTTGGCGCGGTGCTGCTGGCATCGCTGGTTTCCACCCTGCCGGCGGCGGCACAGGCGCCGCTGATCGCTGACATGCCCTGGCTGACATCCCATGCGGTGAAGCAGGGCAAGCGGGAGATCACCTATTACCGGGCCGATCATGGCGCAGATAAGCCGACCATCCTGTTCATTCAGGGCTCGGGCTGCGACAGTTGGTTTGAGCGGGAGGATGATGGCACGCTGGAACCGCGCACCAATGCCGCCACCATCATTCTGGACCGGCAGGATATCAACGCGGTGCTGGTGGAGAAGCCGTTCAGTAATGATGAGGATGCCGACCGTGGGGATGATTGCAGCCCCGCCTTCATCGCCGATTTCTCGGCCGACAGTTGGCAGGCGGCGCTGTCGGCTGTGCTGACCGATGTGCGCCGCACGCTGCCGCCCGATGCCGCCCCGGTCATGCTGTTCGGCCATTCGGAAGGGGCGGATATGGCGGCCTATCTGGTGGGGGCCGACCCTGACATTGGCAGGGCCGCCATCATCGCCGGCGGCGGCCTGGATATCCTGTTCGAGATGACCAGCTTTGCCTATATCGGCGGCGGCTGGACCGGGGTGCGGGAGGAAGAGGCGGGCAAGATGTCCGACCGGCTGCGCGCCATCATGAATGGCAAGGGTCGGGATGATGAAATCCTCTGGGGTTCCAGCCTGCGGCAATGGCGTTCCTTCCTGCGCCGCCCGCCGGGGCTGGAGCTGCTGAAAAGCGATGCCAGCCTGTTGCTGGTTGGCGGCACGCGGGACAAGGACGCCTCCATGCTGGCGATGGAAGCGTCTTATGCCCTGCTGGTGGCGGGGGGGCATGATGTCACCATCTGGCGGCTGGTGGGGGCCGATCACCGGCTGATGGCGCGCGGCGACCGCGCCGAAACCCGCCGCCATTATAATCAGGCCATCGACTGGCTGATCGGCCGCAAACTGGTGGTACAGGACAAGGGCGCCATCCCCGCCAATGCCACGGTGCAATAGCCGGTGGACAGCGGCGGGTGCCACGGGTAAGCCTTGTGGGAACTTTTCCCGAACATCGGTAGAGGGCTGCCCCCGTGCGTATCGCCACCTGGAACATCAATTCCGTCCGCCTGCGCATCGATCTGGTGATGAAGCTGCTGGACGAACAGGCCCCCGATGTCCTGTGCCTGCAGGAAACCAAGGTGGTGGACGATGCCTTCCCCCGCAATGCCTTCAAGGATCGCGGGTACGAGCATATCCATATCCATGGCATGAAAAGCTATAATGGCGTGGCCATCCTGTCGCGCCTGCCCTTTTCCTCCCGCGATATCCGCCATTCCTGCGGGAAGGAGGATTGCCGCCACGTGCTGGCCACGCTGGAAAACGGGGTGGAGATCCATAACCTCTACATCCCCGCCGGCGGGGATATCCCCGATCCGGCGGTGAATGACAAATTCGCCCACAAGCTTCAGTTCCTGGCGGAAATGCAGGAATGGTTCCTGGCCAACCGGACCCCGGATCAGCCGATGATCCTGGTCGGCGATCTGAATATCGCGCCCCTGGAACATGATGTCTGGTCGCACAAGCAGTTGCTGGATGTGGTTTCCCACACCCCGATCGAGGTGGAGAAGCTGACCGCCCTGCAAAACAGCCTGAACTGGGTCGACGCGGTGCGCCATTTCGTGCCGCCCGACCGCAAGCTCTATAGCTGGTGGTCCTATCGCGCGGCGGACTGGAACGCGTCGGACAAGGGCCGCCGGCTGGATCATGTCTGGGTGACACCGCCGTTGGCACCGAAGCTGAAGGGGCAGACCATCCTGCGCGACGCGCGCGGCTGGGAACCCAAGCCCAGCGACCATGTGCCGGTGATTGTCGATCTGGAGATGTGAGGGAGGGCGGGAACGGCACTGTCGCCTTAAATTCCCTCACCGATCATTTCCGGCCGGGCGGGCAGGCGCACGGTGACCAGGGTGCCGTGGTCGGGCTGGCTGTCGATGGACAGGCTGCCCCGGTGCAGGGCCACCAAAGCCTGTGCCACCGGCAGGCCCAGCCCGGTGCCCTGCCGGTCGCGGCTCAGATGCGAATGCACCTGGCGGAACGGTTCCAGTGCCAAGGCCACTTCCTCTGCCGTCATGCCGCAGCCGGTATCGGCGACGCGGAACAGCACATGGTCGGGGCCGTCCGCCAGGGCGGACAGGCGTACCGCACCGCCGGCATCGGTGTTCTTCACCGCATTGGTCAGCAGGTTCAACAGAATCTGGCGCAGTTTCAGCGTATCGGCCACCAGGGCGGGGACCGGCTGTTCCACACTGGCCCCCAGTTCCACCCCGCGTTCGGCCGCCAGGGCGCGCAACATGCGCACACATTCCAGGCTCAGCGCCCGCACATCCACCGGTTCGGCATGGAGTTCCATCCGCCCGGCCTCAATCTTGGCCAGATCCAGCGTGTCATTGATCAGGGCCAGCAGGTTCAGCCCGCTTTTATGGATGTCATCGGCATATTCGGCATAGCGCGGATGGCCCAGCGGGCCATGCAGGCCCGACGCCATCACCTCGGCAAAGCCGATGATGGCGTTCAGCGGGGTGCGCAACTCGTGGCTGGCCACGGCCAGGAACTGTGACTTCACCGCACTGGCATGTTCCGCCTCCGCCCGCGCCGCACGGGCCGCCGCCTCGCTCTCCTGCAGGCGCAGGATGTAGCGGTTGACCAGCAGGGCCAGCAGCAGCAGCAGCAGGCTGCCGATCAGCCCCTGTGCCAGCATCTGGTTGCGCGCTATGCGGTAACCGCGCAGGGCCGACTGCATCTCATAGCCGACGGCCACCACCAGCCCCGTGCCTTCCAGCCTTTCATAGCTGGTAATGCGCAGCGTACCATCCACGGCACTGCGGCCATGCACCACCCCGCGTGGCTTCTCCCGCGCGGCCCGCACAATGGTCGCCCCGGGAAAGGTGGCACCTACGGCGCTGCGATTCTCGCTGCCACGGGCATAGATGGTGCCATCCATATCCAGCAACGTGGCCACGCCGCCCAGATCCAGGTCCATCTGGCTGAACAAGCCAGAGAAATATTCCGACAGCACGTCACCCACCACCACCGCCCTTATTGTACCATCGCGCCCTTCCACCCGCACCCAGAAGGGGATGGATGACATCAGGGGGGAGCGGCCGACAATGGGCTTGCCAAAACCGATGGCGCGGCTGCCGGGCGCGGTGGCGCGCTGGAAATAGTCGCTGTCGGCAAAATCCATGCCCAGCACGGCAGTGCGGGTGCTGTCCAGCACCCGGCCGGTGCCGTCCAGCACACCCAGAAATTTCGACACGCTGTCCATGCCCGGCACCCGGCGGCGCATCTGGTCCAGGTGCAGCGGCTGGTCGGCGGCCACCCGGTCGGCCACCTCCATCAGCAATTGCTGCACCTGGCTGAGCGTGCGGGTGACATGCTGGGCGAAGGCGCGGGTCAGATTGCCGGTGTCCCGCTCAGCCGAGGCAACGGCATCGGCATAGGACAGGCGAATCTGCCAGCCGATCAGCAGCCACAGCCCGCAGAACAGGGCGACACAGAGCAGATTGATCCCCGCCCGGCCGCGCGGTACGGCGGATGGCTTCATCCTGCGAACGGGGACGGCAAGGGGGCTGACCATACCGGATGGGTAGCACGAAATGGCCGTTTCCGCCATCCGGTGGAACCTCATCCCAAGAGCCATGGATCATGGCTCTTGGTGTTTACCCATTCCCTCAATCGTCGGCCGCTTCCATTGCGCGATCATCGTGTGGTGGATCGCGTATTTCGCCGCCAGTCCCGCCAGGGTCTGTTCACCCTTGATCGCCTCAAGCGCCTCCCCCGAATAACGCTTCCGCGTTACCTTGCTCATAAATCCTCGTCCTTCCAGCAGACGGGATTAGCTTATCATCCTGTCCGATCAGACGGGGCCTCCTCTGTGTGGCGATGGCAACGGTCACTGCCACACCAACGATCATCCCTGATGATCGTTGGTGTTTCGCACGCCTGCCGATCAATCCTTCAGATCGGCCCAGAGTTCCTTGACCTTGGCGAAGAAGCCTTCCGATTCGGGGTTATGGCCGGCCTCGGCCTCCTTGTCGAACTCCTTCAGCAGTTCCTGCTGACGCTTTGTCAGGTTCACCGGGGTTTCCACCACCACCTGGATATACATGTCGCCGCGCGCCGGGCTGCGCAGTACGCTCATGCCCTTGCCCTTCAGGCGGAACTGGTGGCCGGTCTGGGTGCCGGCGGGCACGCTGATCTTGGCGCGGTTGCCGTCGATCGTCGGTACTTCCACATTGCCGCCCAGGGCCGCCACTGTCATCGGGATCGGCACCCGGCAATGCAGGTTGGCCCCGTCACGCTGGAAGAAGCGATGCGGTGCCAGGGAAAGGAAAATATACAGGTCACCGGGGCTGCCGCCGCGCAGGCCCGCTTCCCCCTCACCCGCCAGACGGATGCGGGTGCCATCCTCCACGCCCGCCGGGATATTGACCTGCAGGGTCTTTTCCTTGCGCACGCGGCCCTGGCCACCACAATGGCGGCAGGGATCCTTGATGACGCGTCCGGCACCGCCGCAGGTGGGGCAGGCGCGTTCGATGGTGAAGAAGCCCTGCTGGGCCCGCACCTTACCCGCCCCGTTACAGGTGGTGCAGGTGGTGGGGCTGCTGCCCGCCTCCGCCCCCGACCCGCCACAGGGATCGCACATCACGCTGGTGGGCACGCGCACCTGGGTGGTGTTGCCCTTGAAGGCATCCTCCAGGCTGATTTCCAGATTATAGCGCAGGTCGTTGCCGCGGTTATTGCTCTGGCCCGGGGCGCCGCCGCGGCCGCGGCCCATGAATTCGCCGAACATCTCATCAAAGATGTCGGCGAAACCGCCACCGAAATCAAAGCCGCCCGGCCCGGCGCCAGGGCGCCCGCCACCACCGCCTTCAAAGGCGGCATGGCCGAACCGGTCATAGGCGGCGCGCTTCTGCTCGTCCTTCAGGCAGTCATAGGCTTCGCTGACTTCCTTGAATTTCTGCTCGGCCGCCTTGTCACCCTGGTTGCGGTCCGGGTGGTACTGCATGGCCAGCTTGCGATAGGCCTTTTTCAGGTCATCCGCGCTGGCGGATTTCTGAACGCCCAGAACATCATAATAATCGCGCTTCGACATGGCGGCCTCAAGCCCCTTCCCAACCGGTCCGGCTGCTCACCATGGTGTGCTGCTGCCGGATCCGCAACATTCCAACATCTGACATGCCCTGTCCCTTCATGCAACAGGCCCGCCCGGAGATTTCCGGGCGGGCCCGCGCTTTCTGGACCGGCGGTCCCGCCCCCTGATCAGGGGAAAGGCTGGCGATCAGCCCTTCTTGCGGTGATCGTCGTTGACTTCCTCGAAGTCGGCATCGACCACCTTGTCACCGGCGGGCGCGTCATCATCGGACGGGCCGGCGCCGGCGGCACCGGCGGGGCCTTCCTGGCCGGCCTTGTACAGCGCCTCACCCACCTTCATGGAAGCCTGGGCCAGGGCGTCCGTCTTGGCCTTGATGGCGGCGGCATCCTCACCACCCAGCGCCGACTTCAGGTCAGCGATGGCGGCTTCCACCGCGCTCTTGTCGGCGGCGGCGATCTTGTCGCCATTTTCCGACAGGGTGCGCTCGGTGGAATGGATCAGGCCGTCAGCGTGGTTGCGGGCTTCCACCAACTCCTTGCGCTTCTTGTCCTCGGCGGCGTGCGCCTCGGCGTCCTTCACCATCTTGTCAATGTCGGCATCCGACAGGCCGCCAGAAGCCTGGATGCGGATGGTCTGCTCCTTGTTCGTCGCCTTGTCCTTGGCGGACACATTGACGATACCGTTGGCGTCGATGTCGAAGGTCACTTCGATCTGCGGCACGCCGCGCGGGGCGGACGGAATGCCCATCAGATCGAACTGGCCCAGCATCTTGTTGTCGGCGGCCATTTCGCGTTCACCCTGGAACACGCGGATGGTCACGGCCGACTGGTTGTCCTCCGCCGTGGAGAAGACCTGAGACTTCTTGGTCGGGATCGTGGTGTTACGGTCGATCAGGCGGGTGAACACACCGCCCAGCGTCTCAATCCCCAGCGACAGCGGGGTGACGTCCAGCAGCAGCACGTCCTTGACGTCGCCCTTCAGCACGCCGCCCTGGATGGCCGCACCGATGGCCACCACCTCGTCGGGGTTCACGCCACGGTTCGGCTCCTTGCCGAAGATCTGCTTCACGGTCTCAATGATCTTCGGCATACGGGTCATGCCGCCGACCAGGATCACCTCGTCAACCTCGGAAGCCTTCAGGCCGGCATCCTTCAGCGCCGCTTGGCAGGGGCCGACGGTGCGGCGCACCAGATCTTCCACCAGGGCTTCCAGCTTGGCGCGGGTCAGCTTGATGTTCAGGTGCTTCGGGCCGGACGCATCGGCGGTGATGAAGGGCAGGTTCACTTCCGTCTGGATGGAGCTGGACAGCTCAATCTTCGCCTTCTCAGCGGCTTCCTTCAGACGCTGCAGGGCCAGACGGTCCTTGCGCAGGTCGATGCCCTGCTCCTTCTGGAATTCCTCGGCCAGGTAATCGATGATCTTGCCGTCGAAATCCTCACCGCCCAGGAAGGTGTCGCCGTTGGTGGACTTCACCTCGAACACGCCGTCGCCGATTTCCAGGATCGACACATCGAAGGTACCACCACCCAGATCGTACACGGCAATGGTGCCGGCACCCTTCTTTTCCATGCCATAGGCAAGGGCGGCGGCCGTCGGCTCGTTGATGATGCGCAGCACTTCCAGGCCGGCGATGCGGCCGGCATCCTTGGTGGCCTGACGCTGGCTGTCATTGAAATAGGCGGGCACGGTGATGACGGCCTGGGTGACCTTTTCACCCAGATAAGCCTCAGCGGTTTCCTTCATCTTCTGCAGAATGAAGGCGCTGACCTGGCTGGGGCTGTACTTTTCACCATGGGATTCGACCCAGGCGTCGCCATTGCCGCCGGAGACGATCTTATAGGGAACGAGGGCGGCGTCCTTCTTGGTCACCGGGTCGTCATAGCGACGGCCGATCAGGCGCTTAATCGCGAACAGCGTATTGTCGGGGTTGGTGACGGCCTGGCGCTTGGCCGGCTGACCGACCAGACGTTCGCCGCCCTGCGTGAAGGCGACCATCGACGGGGTGGTACGCGCACCTTCGGCATTCTCGATGACCTTGGCCTGCGTGCCTTCCATAACGGCCACGCACGAATTGGTGGTGCCCAGATCGATCCCGATAACCTTGCTCATGACGACCTCTCGTTTCCGGCAGAACGCCCGCGGCCCGATCATCTTCCGGCACCGCAGGGGCGATCCCCATGGGTTTTGCTGTATCCATATATGGCCGCAACCGGCCAAACCCCAAGGGTCCGTGATCGGCCCCTGGTGCAAAGCAGATATAGGCACCTGTTGCGCAAGCTGCAACTGGCAGCTTGCGGGTCCGCTCTGTTTCCCGGCCTTGCCACCCTGACGCGGCCTTTCCGATGGCGATCCTTACCCCCGAGTCGGGACAGTCAACGTCATAGGACTGACACAACAATATAAAATAGTATGAGTCTTCCGTTAAGGGAAATGGGGAGACACACAGGCAGCATACAGGAGAAACCAGGAGATTTGTCTGGTGCACAGACTGCCCTTATCAAGGGTTTCCAATAAATCCTAAGGCGAGAGGTCACCCCTGAACCAGTTCAACCAGGGTTTGTTTGCATACCGTTAAAACAGGTGCTATTGTTAATATCGTTAAAACGAAATATTAATACGTTTACAGCTATCAAAATAGATGGATTTTATGTAAAGTCATGGAAGTGAGGTAATCAACAAGGCCAGATGACGGCTGGGGGACTCATATGACTTATGCAAACCAGATGCTGATCGCCGAAAATAGCAGCAGCAACCGCGAACAAGAGGTGGCGATCGCCATCAAGCGCTGCCTGGAAAGTCTGGTGGTGGATGCAAAGCGCAGCCAGATGAAGGACTTGGCAGAATTTCTGGCCCTGGCTGCCCTGGCGGCGGACGATGCGGCCCGGGCGGCGGCCCGCACGGCACCGCGTGCAATGCCCACCCGTTCCGCCTTCGCTGACCTGAGCAACAGCCGGATCGTCGGCAACTGCTGATAGGTAAAATGGCGGGTGTTCTTTGCTGTTTTTCATCCGCCTGAACAGTGGCGGATAAGGTTTTATTTGATAAAAAGCAGAAATGCAGAACTGATATCAACCGCCGTTGATTATACCAACGGTCAAGAATTTTGACCGTTGGTACGGCGGCGCCTGCCGCCGCGCTGCTTGGTAGCGACGTAGCCAATCCAGCGGAGGCTGGTGCCGCCGGTATTATATCAGATCAATGGCGGCGGCCGTCGGCGATCCAGTAGGAGACAATGCCGGCGGCATCGGGCTCTGTGCTTTCCGGGTGATACCATCGGTAAACCGCCAGGGCGGCATCCAGGCAATAAGGTTCCGGCGCGCCGCTGGCGCGCATTTCCCGATAGGCGCGGGTGACGGCGGGGCGGCAGCAATCGCCATCCCCCGCCATACCCCCGTCACTGCCCCCCGTGCCGCAACGGCGCATGGCTTACATCTTCTTGGCAGCGGCCAGACCACCGGCCTGCGGCTGGCTGATCGGGCGATCCTTGCGCACGCCGTACAGTTCCAGCCGGTGGCCGATCAGCTTGTAGCCCAGCTCATCGGCGATCTTCTCCTTGATGATCTCCAGATCCTCATTGGAGAATTCCACCACTTCACCGCTCTGCACATCGATCAGATGGTGGTGATGTTCGTCGCGCGCCTCTTCATAGCGGGCGCGGCCATCGCCGAAATCCAGCCGTTCGATCACGTTCGCCTCTTCAAACAGGCGCATGGTGCGATAGACGGTGGCGATGGAAATATGCGGATCGATCTCAATGGCCCGCCGGTAAACCTGCTCCACATCCGGGTGGTCCTGGCTGTCGGACAGGACGCGGCTGATGACGCGGCGCTGTTCGGTCATCTTCAGGCCCTTCTGGACACAAAGCTGTTCGAGGCGGGATGGCATGGGTCGGCTCCGGAAAACGGTCAGCGGCAAATGGTTCCGCCAACATATGGACGAAAGTTTCGGCGAAGGGGAGGGGGTACGGCAACGAAAAAGGATGTGGAAACAGCCATGCCGTTCCCGTTGACCGTCAATCCACCGGATCATAAGCCAGAACGGCGTCGAACTCGGCATTGGCCGGGTCGATATCTGCGCTGATCGGGTCGGCCTTGCCCAGCACCTTGCGCACGAAGCGGCAGGCGACCAGCCATTTGCGCCGGTCGCCCAAGGCCAGGTCGGCCACCGCCTCCTCACATAACAGGGAGGCCGCCGCCGTGTCGGCCAGCAGCGTCAGCAGGCGGCGACCATGGCGCGGCCCCTGGCCGGGATTGCGGCGCAGGAAGGCCAGTGCCGCGCGGCATTCCTCCAGCGCCCCTTCCAGAATGGCGGTCACGTCATCGGCCGCCGGTTCACGGTTGGGGCTGGGCAGGTCGGCCAGGATGGCGCCCATCCGGGCCAGGAAAATCTGGTCGCCGGCCCGCTTGCCCGCCACCAGTCGCAGCAGTTCCAAAGCCTGGATATTGGCCGGCCCTTCCCAGACCGACACCACCAGACAATCGCGGTAGAAGCGCGATGTCGGCATTTCGTCGGTATAGCCGTTGCCGCCGACGATCTCCACCGCCTGCCGGCAGGCCGTCACCGCCTGTTCCGCCGTGCGGTATTTGGCCAGTGCTGTCACCAGCCGCAGCCAGTCATCCCCCTGATCGGGATCGGCCAGATGGGCATCAAAGGCGAAGACCGACTCGAAGGACAGCACGGTGGCCGCCTCCAGCTCCATCTGCATGTCCAGCAACTGGTCCTGCACCATCGGGTAATGGCGCAGTGTGTGGCCAAAGGCGGTGCGGTGCCCGGCCCAGCCGGCGGATTCCAGAAAGGCGCGGCGCAGCAGCCCGGCGGAACCGACGGCATTATGGATGCGGCTATATTCCAGGGCCGCCATCATCGCCTTCAACCCGTCGGGCGGGGCCGCCACCTCCAGGGCGAAGGCGCCCTCCAAATCCAGTTCCGCCGTGGCCAGCCCGCGCGTGCCCGCCTTTTCCTTCAGGCGGCGGGTGCGGTAGTGGTTGGGCGTGCCATCCTCCAGATGGCTGGGCACCAGATAGCAGCCCAGCCCGCGCCCGCCCGGTTCCGCCCCGTCGGGCCGGGCCGTGGCCAGCGCCAGGCCGGACCCGGCATTGCTGGTGAACCATTTGATGCCATGCAGCCGGAACCCGTCATTACTGGCTTCGGCCCGCGTGGTGCTGGCCCCCACATCCGACCCGCCATGCAGTTCGGTGGCCCAGGTGCCGCCGGACAGGGCTTGGCCATCCATCCGCACCAGTTCGGGCAGGTACCGCCCGCGCACGGCCGGCGGGGCCAGCCGGTCCAGCACATAGGCCACCGCCCCCGTCATGGTGACCGGGCAATGGATGGAGATATCCGCCTGGGAGAGCATATAGCCCATGGTGAAACAGGCGGTATGGGAGGGGGCCCCCGTCGGCCCCAGCCCTTCCGGCTGATAGGCCAGCCCCACCGCCCCCCGGCGATAGGCCTCCGCATGGCAGGCGCGGTAATCCGGGTTCAGGATGACGCGGCCCTGCCGCTTGCCATCAACATCATAGGCATCCAACCGGGGCGGGGCGAATCGGTCGGTATATTCGGCCTGTTCATCCAGCGGCCCGCCGGCCCAGGCGCCAAATTCCGACAGGCGCCCTTCATGGGCTTCCAGCACATGGGGGCTGCGGCGTTCCAGCAACCGGATCAGGTTGGTGTCGCTGTCGAACAGGTTGCTGCCGCGCGCGGTGCGCGGATAATCACTGTCGCTGGTCATCGGCGTTTCCCCTTGGTTATCCGCAGGATGGACCAAGGGCGGCCGCGGCGAAAGGGGCTTGGCGTGGAGAGGCCGCGCCGGTCACCTTCCGCCGCGGTGGCTTACAAGAACAGCGTCAGCACGCCGGTATAGCCATAAAGCTGGGCATTCGAAATCTCCCCGCCGGCGAAATAGCCGGTCAGGGGGAAATCCCCCAGATGCTGGCGGATCAGGCCCAATTCCACCCCGTCCGTGCCGAACAGGTTGCGGCCCCGCGCCACGCAGCTGATATAGATGCCGGCCTGCACCGGGCCGGACAGGCGGCGTTTCACCTGTTCCAGCATCCGTTCCAGGTCCGCCAGGGCGGCCTCGCGGTCACGGCGGCAGAACAGGATGGATTGGCCGGTATTGAGATTTTCCCCAATGGCGATCCAGCCGCGTTCCAGATCAATGGCGGTCAGATTGCGCATCAGGTAATCGCCGCGATCAAAACCCTGGATGGGCAGGCCGGCAAAGACCAAGCCGCCCACACGCCGCAGATCACCGGCCAATTCGGGGCCGATATCCTGCTTGAAGACCTCCAGCGCCGGCTTGCCGTCAATCTCCATCACCACATGCTTTTCCGCCCGCGTGATGGTGTGGATGCCGCCCAGAACTGTTGACCCTTGGGTCAAACCTGTCACCACCGGAACGTCGGCATCGAACAGCACACCGCCCACACCCTCACCACTGACCAGCGGGCCGGCGGCCAGTGCCTGTTCCCCCCGTGATGCCGTCAGCCCGCCGACCAAAAAGCAACCGGTGCGCCCGGCCAGATCGGTCAACAGGTCGGGCAGGCGGGCATGGCGCGGGTCGCCATGCACCAGCCCCAGCAGGGGCGCATGGTCACGCAGCCAGGGTTCCAGGCTGGACAGCGGTGCGGTGGCGTCGGTCAGCGGCGGCAAGGCGGCAAAGCTGCCCTCCTCAAACCGGCCCAGCAGCACCGACACGGCGGGCTGATCGAACAGTTCCACCGATCCGGCACAGACACCCAGCCCCACCGTGCCCACCCAGTCGCGCACGCCGGTAACACCGCGCAACAGGGTGACGATGCTGGAAAACTGGTCGGCCAGCGCATCGGTGACATAGACGATGCCCAGATTGGCACCGGGTACCAGGGTCAAGCCATCCAGGCAGGCCTTGGCGGCCTGTGACCAGTCCGGCCCGATGCCCAGGCTGCTGGCAAAGCGGGGGGTATCCGCCGGCAAATCCTCCATGATCACTCAACCTGCCTTCTTCATCTTGTCCAGCACAGCGGTGACGCTGGGCAGGATATTGCGCACGATCACCGCCACACCTTCCTGTGTCGGGTGCATCCCGTCTTCCTGGTTCAGTTTCGGGTCCATCGCCACCCCTTCCAGGAAGAAGGGATAGAGCGGCACATCATGCTGTTTGGCCAGTTCGGGATAAATGGCATCGAAGCGGCGACCATAATCCGCCCCCAGATTGCGCGGTGCCATCATGCCGGCCAAAAGCGCCGGCACGCCGCGTTGTTTCAGCTTGCTCAGGATCTTGTCCAGGTTTTCCCGCGTGGCGGCGGGGTCGATGCCGCGCAAGCCATCATTGGCCCCCAGTTCCACGATCACCAGATCGGGCTTGTCCGCCAGCAGCCAATCCAGCCGGGCCAGCCCGCCCGCCGTGGTTTCACCCGACACGCCGGTGGGCGGGGCAACGACGTTATAGCCCTTATCCTTCAAGGCCTTTTCCAGCTGACTGGTGAAGGCGGCGTCGCGCGGCAGCTTGTACCCGGCGGAAAGGCTGTCCCCCAGCACAATGATCTTGGTGGGGGCGGCCTGTTGCGCTGGCGCCGGGGGCGCCATGGCGAACATAGTGAAAAGAAGCAGCCCGAAGGCGGCAACAATCCGGTTGAATAAACCCACACCGGGGCCATATCGCATCACACTATCCAACACGCGGGATTCCCTCATGGCGCAGCCCATTTCTCCGGCCGAGTCCGTTGTTGCCCTTCGGCAGGTCCACCTTAAGCTGGAGAGTGAGGCCGGCCCCGTCAACATCCTGAAAGGTATCAATCTGGTAGTGGGGCGGGGTGAACGCGTGGGCGTGGTGGGGCCCAGCGGGTCCGGCAAATCCTCCATGATGATGATTTTGGGCGGTTTGCAGCCGCCCAGCAGCGGGTCGGTGCAGGTGAACGGCCATGAACTGACCCGCATGGGGGAGGATGATCTGGCCCGTTTCCGCCGGGATGAGGTGGGGATCGTCTTCCAGTCCTTCCACCTGATCCCCACCATGACGGCGCTGGAGAATGTCGCCATCCCGCTGGAATTTGCCGGCTTGCCCGATGCGTTCGACCGCGCCCGGCGCGGGCTGGAGGCGGTGGGGCTGGGCCACCGGCTGACCCATTATCCAGGCCAGCTTTCCGGCGGTGAACAGCAGCGCGTGGCCCTGGCCCGCGCCTTCGCCCCCGAACCGGCCCTGCTGCTGGCCGATGAACCGACGGGCAATCTGGATGGCGATACCGGGCGCAAGGTAATTGACCTGATGTTCGGCATGGCCGAACGCCACGGCACCACCATCGTGCTGATCACCCATGATCCGGCCCTGGCCGAAAGCTGCGACCGGGTGATCCGGCTGGTGGATGGGCTGATCGTCGATGACCGGGCGGGGAGTGTCGCACCATGAGCGTGACAACCCTGCCAGGACAGGCGACGGGCGGTCGTCCTGCCGCCGGGCCGCTGGGCCAGCTTGCCATGGCGCTGCGCATTGCCCGGCGGGAGTTGCGCGGCGGCCTGTCCGGCTTTCGCATCTTCATCGCCTGCCTGGCCATTGGCGTGGCGGCGATTGCCGCCGTGCAGTCCATTTCCGCCGGCATCACAGACAGCCTGCAAAGCGATGGCCGCGCCATCCTGGGCGGCGATGTCTCCGCGCGCATCCTCTATCGGGAAGCGACGCCGGAACAGTTGCGCTGGCTGGCCGATCGGGGGGAGGTGCTGACCAGTGCCGAGATGCGGGCCATGGCGCGCGATCCCGCCGATAGCGGGCAAAGCGCGCTGGTGGAACTGAAATCCGTCGGCCCGGCCTATCCGCTTTACGGTGAATTCCAGATTCAGGGGGCGGATGGCCAGCCGCAGGTGGTGGATGTGCAATCGCTGCTGGCGGCGCGTGACGGCACCTTTGGTGCGGTGATTGAGGATACGCTGGCCACCCGGCTGGACCTGAAGACCGGTGCCAAGGTGGCAGTCGGTGAATTGACGCTGGAGGTGCGGGGCATCATCGCGGCCGAACCGGACAAGGCGGGTTCCGGCAGCTTCTCCCTTGGCCCCCGCATGATGGTGTCAGAAGCGGCCCTGAAACAGACGGGGCTGATCCAGCAGGGCAGCCTGATCACCTGGTCCTATCAGGTGAAGCTGAACAATGGCGTGACGGTGGATCAGTTCCGCGATCAGGCCAAGGCGGAAATGGCGGACGCCAACTGGCGCCTGCGTGATTACACCAACGCCGCCCCCGGCCTGACCCGCTTCATCGACCGGCTGGCCCTGTTCCTGACCCTGGTGGGGCTGACGGCCCTGCTGGTCGGCGGGGTGGGCGTGGGCAATGCCGTGCGCGCCTATATGGATACCAAGTCGGCCACCATCGCCACGCTGAAATGTCTGGGCGCGCCGGGCGCGCTGATCTTCCAGGTCTATCTGATCCAGATTTTGGCCCTGGCATCGGTTGGCATTGCGATCGGCCTGATCGTCGGGGCCATTGTGCCCCTGTTGGCGGGCCAGGCCCTGGCGGGGCTGCTGCCCATTACCGCGCGCATCGGGCTTTATCCGGGGGCGCTGGCCATTGCGGCGGGGTTTGGCTATCTGACGGCCATCTGCTTCTCGCTCTGGCCGCTGGGCCGGGCGCGGCAGGTGCCGGCGGTGGCCCTGTTCCGCGATCTGGTGCAGAAGGCCCACGGTCGTCCCGGTGCGGCCTATCTGGCCGGAATTGCCCTGTCCGGCCTGGCGCTGGCGGGGCTGGCTGTGGGGACGGCGCGGGAACAGCTGTTCGCCGCCGGCTTTGTTGCCGGTTCCCTGCTGGTGCTGGCGGCCTTCTGGGGGGCTGGCTGGCTGATCACACGCGGGGCGCGGGCGCTGGGCCGGCCCAAGCGCCCGGTGCTGCGGCTGGCGCTGACCAATATCCACCGGCCCGGCAACCCCACCAGTGCGGTGGTGCTGTCGCTGGGGCTGGGCCTGACCGTGCTGGTGGCCATCGCCCTGATCGAAGGCAATTTCCGCCGCGAGGTGCAGGAGAAATTGCCCGTCGACGCGCCCTCCTTCTTCTTTGTCGATATCCAGGGCGATCAGGCGGATGAGTTCCGCCAGACGGTGATGGCGGTGCCCGGTGCGCATGACCTGAACATGGTGCCCAACCTGCGCGGCCGCATCGTGGCCGTGAATGGGGTGGAGGCCGAACAGGCCGTGAAGGACAAGGCCAATGCCTGGGTGCTGAATGGCGACCGGGGTGTCACCTATCAGGCGGCTGCGCCCAAGGATGATGTGGTGCTGGCCGGCCAATGGTGGCCGGCGGATTACCAGGGCCCGCCCAAGCTGGCTATTTACAAGGACATCGCCACCACCTTCGGCATCGGCCCCGGCGACCGGATGACCCTGAACATCCTGGGCCGCGATATTGAGGGCGAGGTGGCCGTGGTGCGGGAGATCGACTGGGAGAGCATCGGCATCAATTTCACCCTGATCTTCTCCCCCGGTGTGCTGGAGGCGGCGCCGCAGACCTATCTGGCCACCATCATGGCCGATCCGGCCTCAGAAGCCACAATCCAGCGGGAGGTGGCGCGGCGGTTCAGCAATATCAGTGCGGTGCGGGTGAAGGATGCGCTGGAAACCATTTCCGGCATCCTGGGCAATGTCGGCGTGGCGGTACGGCTGACGGCGGCGGTGACGCTGGTGGCCGGTACGCTGGTGCTGGCCGGGGCCATTGCCGCCGGGCACCGCCGCCGCGTCTATGATGCGGTGGTGCTGAAGGTGCTGGGGGCCACGCGCGGCACGGTGCTGCGTGCCTTCCTTCTGGAATATGGCTTGCTGGGGCTGGTGACGTCGGCCTTTGCCGGGCTGCTGGGCACGCTGGTGGCCTGGGCGGTGCTGACCAAAGTCATGGATTTCGGTTTCACCTTCCTGCCGCAGTCGGTGTTGTTCACCACCCTTCTTTGTACCGGCATCACGCTGACATTGGGCTTCATCGGTACTTGGCGGGCGCTGGGCCAACCGGCAGCACCCTTGTTACGCAATGATTGATGCGACCGGTTTTTGCTTGTTTTAACCTTGCCGCCCCATGATGCTGTTGCGGCGGCATCTTCACCGGAGATGCCGCCTACAACCGTCATGGTGAATGGTCATTAAACAGGCCTATCAATAAGCGGGGTTCGGGGATGGAAACGGTGGACGAGGCGCTGAACGCCAAGCTGATTGCCTGCTGGCAGGCGGCACTGAATACCGACGACCCGGATGAAAGTCAGCGCTGGGTGGATATGGCCGAATGGTTGAGCCATCGCGGCGACACGCCGATGCCACCGCCTGAACCGGCCACCAGCAGGCGGCGGGTGAGTGATGAGCGCCGCCGCTTCCCCCGCGTGCCCGTGCGCAGCCCCGCCTTGCTGGCCCTGGAAGGAAGGGTGCTGCGTGGGGAAACCCTGAACCTGTCCCGCACCGGCGCCTGTTTCATCTTCACCGATCAGAGCGATCTGGGCGAGGGGGAGAGCGGCAGCTTCACCGTACAAGGCTGGCTGGAGGACCGCCCGGCCCTGGTGGTTGCCGTGGAGCCGGGAATGCTCCGCCTGCGGTTCGCGGAGCGGTAACATCAAGCGGGGAACGTGAAATGCCCCCCGCTTGATCGGCGCATGATGGCTGCATACGCGCGTGAGAGCTGCCTTGATCAGGGCCGCAGGGTCTGATCAAGGCAGCGCGCTGTCACAGACCCTTTGCCTTCACCAGTTCGGCCAGATTGGCTTCCGAGCGGGCACCGTAATGGCTGATGATCTCCCCGGCGCAGATGGCGCCCAGGCGGGCGCAGCTTTCCGGGTCGCGGCCATTGGTATAACCGAACAGGAAGCCGGCAGCGAACAGGTCGCCCGCGCCGGTGGTATCCACCACCTGGGCCACCGGTTCGGCATTCACATGGACGCGCTGGCCACCGGTGAAGACATAGGCGCCCTGTTCGCCCTTGGTCAGCACGGCCACTTCCACATCGCGCTGGGCGGCGGCGGCGGCACTGTCGAAATCGCCGCCGTAAAGGGCCGTGATCTCGCTTTCATTGGCGAACAGAATGTCGATATGGTCGCGCACCAGTTCCAGGAAGCTCTCATGGTGGCGATGCACGCAGAAGGCATCGGACAGGGACAGGGCCACCTTGCGCCCCGCCTCATGCGCCAGCTTGGCGGCCTTCAGGAAGGCTTCCTTGGCGGCCGGCGGATCCCACAGATAGCCTTCCAGATACGTCACCTTGGCCGACTGGATCAGCGCCGGGTCGATATCGTCCGGGGTCAGCAGCTGACAGGCACCCAGGAAAGTGTTCATCGTGCGGTGCGCATCCGGCGTGACCAGGATCAGGCAGGTGCCGGTGGGCGTGCCATCAGTCAGGTCGGGCGTATCGAAGCGCACGCCGACGGCGCGGATATCGTGGCGATAGACCTTGCCCAACTGGTCATGCGCCACCTTGCCGATGAAGGCGCCCTTGCCACCCAGGCCGGCAATGCCGGCCATGGTGTTGCCGGCCGACCCGCCGGACATTTCCAGCCCCGGCCCCATCTTGCTGTAAAGCTCTTCCGACTGCGCGGCATCGATCAGACGCATCCCGCTTTTCGCCATGCCATTGGCGGCCAGGAAAGCCTCATCGGCCTTGGCGATCACATCCACAATGGCATTGCCGATACCCACGACATCATACGCAGTCGTCACGAACACTCTCCAACCAAATAGGGAAATTGAGGCGGAGTATAGACATGGCGGGCCTTGCGGCAAGTGCAGCCTGATACCCATATGAACGCTTGGAACGCATGGATGGCTGACGGGGACGCTTAAATCGTGATGTTTGCCCACCTGACACGCGCCATCCTGCAATTGCCGGACAAGGCGTTCACCCGCACCATCATCCTGTCCATCCTGGGCAGCCTTGTGATGTTTGCTCTGCTGCTGGCCGGGTTCGGCTGGGCGCTGACCCATACAAGCTTCTTCGATATTCCCTGGCTGGATACGGGGATCGATCTGCTGGGCGGGCTGGCTGGGCTGTTCCTGGCCTGGATGATGTTTCCCGCCGTCACCGTGGCCATTTCCTCCCTGATGCTGGATGGCATTGTGGACGCGGTGGAGCGCCGGCATTACCCGCATATGGGCCCGGCGCTGGAAATCCCGCTCTGGCGGTCCATTGCGGAAAGTCTGCGCTTTCTGGGGCTGGTGCTGTTGTTGAACTTGGTGGCCCTGCCGCTCTATTTCGTGCCGGTGGTCAATCTGGTCGTCTTCTATCTGGTCAATGGCTATCTGATCGGGCGGGAATATTATGAACTGGTGGCCGTGCGGCGGCTGAACAAACCGGGTGTGCGCTGGCTGCGCTCCCGCGAGAAGCTGAGACTTTTTGCGGCCGGCGTCATTATTGCCTTTATTTCGTCACTGCCGATCGTGAATCTTGTCGTGCCCGTCGTGGCCGCAGCCTTCATGGTGCATCTTTTTGAACAGATCCGCCGTTCATTGCCGCCGGAGGCGGCTGCGCATCGGCCGGAGATGTGATAACCATTTGCAGGTTCGGCCACCGGGGCGCCAACACCGCCCGTTGAAGCGAGATCAGGGACTTTTCCACCATGTTCCGACGCCAGAAACCGCCTTCCATGCCCGTCAAGCCGGAACCGCCCCCGCCCGCTCCTGAGCCGGCGCCGGCCAGCGGCGGGGGCCCCGGTTTCGTGGCGGCGGTGGAACCACCCGCCCCGCAGCAGGCGCCGGCAACCCCGGCGGCCGGGGAACGTGGCGCCTATTCGTCTTTCGTCAGCCCCACCCCGCCCAGCACGGGTTCTGAAACCAGCACGAGGCCATCGATGAACACGCCCTTTTCCACCAGTCCCGCCCCCGGTACGGCTCCCGGTGCGGCGCTGAAGTCGGATATTCCGCGCCGCGTGGTGGATATTCCCGGCACCCCGCCCAAGCGCACCACCCCCAGCACGGACAGCGCCACCCCGGCGACGGAAATGCGCAAGCTGATCGTCGGCCGCGACATCAGCCTGTCGGGTGAGATCGCCGCCTGCGACGTGCTGGTGGTGGAAGGCACGGTGGAAGCCAAGCTGCGCGACGGCCGCATCGTGGAAATCGCCGATACCGGCCTGTTCAAGGGCTCGGTGGAAATCGACGATGCCGATATTGGTGGCCGTTTCGAAGGCGACATCACCGTGCGCGGCACTTTGCGGGTGCGCGCCACCGGCAAGATCCAGGGCAATATCCGCTATGGCACGCTGGAAGTGGAAAATGGTGGCCAGCTCTCCGGCACCGTGGAGGTGCTGACCGGCACCGCCGCCAAGGCCCCGGCGCCGGCTCCGGTCTATAATCCGGCCCCGATCCTGGCTGATGGCGGTCTGGTGGATTAATTTCGCCCGAGCTGCCGTAAAGAAAAACCCCGCCCGGAGCCACCGGGCGGGGTTTTTTGTTTCATTGCTGCCCGCCCCTTACCGGGTCAGCAGGCCGGCCACATTCTGCATGTCATTGCCATTCAGCATGATCCGGCCGTCGGGCAGGATTTGCAGTTGATAGCGATGGGTGATGCCATCGGCCCCCTGTTCCGGCTGGCCCAGCCCCTGCACCGCATAAAGTGCTATGGCTGTGCCGGCCGCCTTGGCCCCGCCACTGGCCTGGATGGCGGCGATCAGCCGGTCAATGCCGGTCATCGACAGATCGGCCTGCCCAGTCAGGCCGCGCGGGTTCTGGCTGGAAAACTTGAATGCACCATTACCGGTCACGGCCGTTTGCGGGCTTTTCAGCGAAAGCCGGTCAATATTCAAGCTGGAGCCGGCGGCCTGCATGGCGGTGAACATATGGTCGCGTGCCGTCTTGCGTGGCCCGTCGCTGCTGTCGCTGGCATAGGTGGCCAGCAGGGCCAGCAGCGGGGCTGGTGGCAGCCGGCTGCCATTGAGCGCGATATCGGCGCTGGCGGGCACCAGGGCGGGCTCGATATCGGCCCCGCGCCGGTCCAGCCCGGCATGGCGCCAATCCAGCCGCATTCCCGCCCGGTCGCCGGACAAGCCATCCAGCGCCAGGGTGCCGCCGCCGCTGTCCAGCTTGGTGCGGCGGCCATCATTATGCACCTGCTGATAGCCTGCCAGATCAAGCTCCAGCTTCAGCGCCGTGGCCAGCCGTTCCATCTGGTCGGCCGTGGGCAGGCCACCGCCCCGCCAGACGCGGCTGACCTGGGCGAATTTGGTCAAATCCAGCCCCGCCGCATCGCCGCGCAGGCGCAGCTTCTGCAGGGTGATCTTCTCCATCCCCGTGGGGGCCTGAAAATTCAGCCCGCCCAAGGCCAGATTGAAAATCCCCGTCCAGGCGTCACCGGTCACGCGTGCCGGGTCCAGTTTCAGGGTCAGGCTGGCCAAGTTGAACAGGCCGCCGCCACTGGTGGGGTGGAAGGCGACATTGGCCAGCGACAGGTCGGCCGCATTCAGCAGATAGCCGTCCGCCGACCAGCGGGCGCGCAGCTTCTGCTGACCGATGGTCAGGTCACCGGCGCGGAAGCCGCGTTCACTGAACACAGACAAGGGCTGGGGAATGCTGGCCTCCACCTCCCAGCCGCCATCGGGCAGGGGCTTCACCTCCGCTTCCACCACCGGGGCTTCCAGCAGCCAGCCGCCATCGGTCAGCACCCGCAATTTGGGCAGGCTGACGGCATAGACGTCGCCCTGGGCCGTCACCTGCACTTCCGGCACCCGTTCCAGGCGGAACTGGTCCGGCTCGCTGCTGGTGGCGGCACCCAGCCGGTCCTGGATCAACCGTTCCAGATTGGCGGCACCGGCCGGCGTGGCCTGGGCCAGAACCGCGGGGGCCGGCAATGACAGCCCGGCCAGCAACAGCAGGGCGGCGGCGGGGCGGGTGATATGGCGGAATATCTGTCGCATGGAACCTGAGATGGTGGGCGTGCGTGGCGATTCTATGGCGGGTCTGGGGCCATCGCGGGGCCTCTTGCATTATCGCGCCGGCCCGCCCATCCATAGGGGCATGAACGCGCATCCGCCATCCGCCCCTGCGGGCCCCCCGCTTGCCACCATCCAGGGCCGGGTGACCGCCGTGCTGGGCCCCACCAATACCGGCAAGACCTATCTGGCGATGGAGCGGATGGCCGCCCATCGCACCGGCATGATCGGCTTTCCCCTGCGCCTGCTGGCGCGGGAAAACTATGAAAAGCTGGTGAAGCTGAAAGGGGAGGCGCATGTCGCCCTGGTGACGGGGGAGGAGAAGATCATCCCCTCTTCCCCGCGTTACTGGGTCTGCACCGTGGAAAGTATGCCGCTGGACCGCAACGTGCAGTTCCTGTGTGTGGATGAAATCCAGCTGTGCGCCGATGATGAGCGCGGGCACATTTTCACTGACCGGCTGCTGCACGCGCGCGGCGGGGAGGAGACGATGTTCCTCGGCTCCGACATGATGCGCCCGCTGATCCAGAAGCTGATCCCCAAGGTGGAGATCATCTCCCGCCCCCGCTTCTCGCAGCTGACCTATGGCGGGCACAAGAAGCTGACCAAGCTGCCGCCGCGCAGCGCCATCACCGCCTTTTCGGTGACGGAAGTGTATCAGTTGGCCGAAATGGTCCGCCGCTCGCGTGGCGGCACGGCGGTGGTGATGGGGGCGCTGTCTCCCCGTACCCGCAATGCCCAGGTGGCCATGTATCAGGCCGGCGACGTGGATTATCTGGTGGCGACCGACGCCATCGGCATGGGCCTGAACATGGATGTGGACCATGTCTGGTTTGCCCGCCTGTCCAAGTTCGATGGCCATCGCCCCCGCCGGCTGACCGCACCGGAAGTGGCGCAGATCGGCGGCCGCGCCGGCCGCCACCAGAGTGATGGCACCTTCGGCACCACCTGGGACTGTTCGCCCCTGGATGAACAGACCATCCAGGCCGTGGAAAACCATGAATTCCAGCCGCTGACCAACCTGACCTGGCGCAACTCTGACCTGGATTTACGCTCCGTGGAGGGGTTGATTCGCACGCTGGAGGCGCGGCCCCCCTCGCCGCTGCTGCTGCGGGCCCGCCCGGCCGATGACCAGTTGGCCTTGCAGGCGCTGGCCCAGGATGGCGAGTTGATGGGGCTGACCCGCCGGCCCGGCGGGGTGAAGCAGCTTTGGGAGGTCTGCCAGATCCCCGATTTCCGCAAGACCATGACGGATGCCCATACCAAGCTGCTGGCCCAGATTTATCACCATCTGATGGCGCCGGGCGGGCGGCTGCCCACCGATTTCATCGCCGCCCAGGTGCAGCGGCTGGACAAGGTGGAAGGCGATATTGATGCGCTGGTGGCCCGCATCGCCCATGTGCGCACCTGGACCTATGTGGCCCACCGGCCCGACTGGTTGAAGGATGCCCGCCACTGGCAGGGGCTGACCCGCGCGGTGGAGGACAAGCTGTCCGACGCGCTGCATGAACGGTTGACCCAGCGCTTTGTCGACAAGCGATCGGCCGGGCTGGTGAAGGTGCTGCGCGACGGGCGCGACCTGCTGGGCCATGTCGATACGGCGGGCGTGGTGATGGTGGAGGGGCACCGCGTCGGCGCGCTGACGGGTCTGTCCTTCACCATGGAAGCCGATGTGGGGGAGGATGACCGCCCCACCCTGATGACCGCCGCCCGCCGCGTGCTGCGGGAAGAGGTGGCGCGCCGGATGGCAGCCCTGGAAGCGGCAGGGCCGGACACGCTGGCGCTGGGCAGCGACGGGGTGCTGCGCTGGCAGGATGTGCCGCTGGCCCGGCTGGCACCGGGCCGCGACCTGCTGCACCCCGATGTGCGCCTGTTGCGCGATGATCTGCTGGATGGAACGCAGCGTGACCGGACACGACAAAAGCTGCTGGATTTCGTGCAGGAGCGGATAAAGCGTGACCTGTCCGCCCTGTTGCGGCTGCGCGATGCCGATCTGTCCGGCCCGGCGCGCGGTATCGCCTATCAATTGGCCGATGCGGCAGGGCAATTGCCCCGCCCGGTGCTGGACCCGCTGATTGACAGCTTGGACAAGCCCGCCCGCAAACAGCTTTACGATCATGGGGTGCGGCTGGGCTTCAGCCGCGTCTTCCTGCCCGCACTCGCCAAGCCACGCCCGGCCTCCCTGCTGGCCCTGCTCTGGTCCGTGCGGGAAGGGGCGCCCCTGCCGGCCCCGGTGCCGCCGCCGGGGCGGATTTCCGTGCCACGCGGGCCAGATGTGGCCGATGGGTTGCTGCTGGCTGCCGGCTATCTGCCGGTGGGGCCGCGCGCCATCCGCATGGATATGGTGGATCGGCTGGAGGCTGAACTGGCGCGGCGCAGCGGTGCCGATGGACGCTTGAGCGATCTGGCCGGGCTGGCCCCGCTGGCCGCCTGTGGCAATGAGGAAGTGCCGGGCATTCTGGCTGCCCTGGGCTGGCGTGAACGCCGCCAGCCGCCCCCGGCAGAGGGGGAGGCACCATCGCCGCCCGCCTGGGTGCGCCGCCGCCCCACCCAGGCCAAGGCGGAACGCCAGCGCAATGCCCCGCCGGTGGATGAAAACCACCCCTTCGCCGCCCTGGCCCGGCTGCGGGAAGCGGGATCAAGGAAATGAGCATGTCGGACGAAGTTGAACTTTCCCCCCTGCTGGCGGCGGCAGAGGCAAGGCTGGCAGCGCTGGGCGTGGAGGAGGCGCGGCTGGACCTGCTCTATCTGGCCGAAGCGGCCTTTGGTATCCCCACCAACCGCCTGCGCCGGCCACAGGGCCTGCGCGTGCCAACGGACAAGCTGGCGCATTTTGACGGGCTGGTGGAGCGGCGCGCCGCGCGCGAACCGGTGCAGCGCATCCTGGGCAATTGGGAATTCTGGGGCCTGGAACTGCTGCTGGGGCCGGAAACCCTGATCCCCCGCCCGGATACGGAAACCCTGGTTGAAACCGTGCTGAAACGCCGGCCAGGCCGTGACCGGTCATGGCGTATTCTTGATCTTGGCACCGGGACAGGGGCCATCCTGCTGGCGCTGCTCTCTGAATATGGCACGGCCTTCGGGGTGGGGGTGGATTTGTCGCCCGATGCTGCCGCCGTGGCGCGGGGCAATGCCCAAAGGCTGGGCTTGGGGGACCGCGCGCAATTCCTGGCAGGAGATTGGGCGACGGCGCTGGGGGGAGGGGGCTTTGACATCATCGTCTCCAACCCGCCCTATATCCCCGATGCCGATATTGCCGGTCTGCAGGTGGAGGTGGCGCGGTTCGAACCCTGGCGGGCGCTGGCTGGCGGGCCGGACGGGCTGGGCCCTTACCGGCTGCTGCTGCCCGATCTGGCGCGGCTGGCGGCCCCTGCTGCGCTGGTGGCGATGGAGCATGGGGCGGACCAGGGGCCAGCGGTGGCGGCCCTGTTCCGCGCCGCCGGATTGGACAAGGTTGCCACCATTTGTGATCTGGGCGGGCGTGACCGCGTGGCGGTTGGTGAATGGCCAGCCCCGGCCAATGAAAAAAACCTGTTGGAATAGGCCGCAACACCCGCTAGGGTCCGGCTTATGCGGCAGCCGCGCGTGGGGCGCCTGCCGACATGACAGCCCTCGGGACCAGGGCTTGGGGCGTGCCCATGGGGGCATGGGGTCAATATGCCCCCTGAAAATGGTCAATCGCCAAGAACAGGCATGGGCCAGAACGCCGACAGTCCGAGGGCAGGAAACTCCAGGGGCCAGAGCACAAAACGAATGAGACAAGGACCGAATACACGGCGTTCACGCGGCCGCGGCGGTAATAATGGCGGCGGCAGCAACGGTGGTAACGGCGGCGGCGGTGGCAATAATAATGGCGGCAATCGCCGTCAGAACGGGCCGCAGCGGCAGCAGAATTACGACAGCAATGGCCCGGATGTACGCATCCGTGGCAATGCTTTCCAGGTTTATGACAAGTATCAGGCGCTGGCGCGCGATGCCCAGGCGTCTGGCGACCGCATCGCGGCGGAGAATTATCTCCAGCATGCGGAGCATTATTTCCGCATCATGTGCCAGATCAACGAGCAGGAAGCCCGTCAGCGCCAGAACAACCCGCGCTATGACAATGGCCCGGCCGGCAGCGGACCCTTCGAAGGTGAAGAGGGCGATGACGGTGACGAGGTTGATGGCAACGAGGCCGAACAGGAACAGCCGGTCGCCTGACCGGCTTTGCCTTCACGTCTGATGATTGCCCCGGGATGGTGGCGCCATCCTGGGCTGGCTATTTTTTTGCCATCGGTCCCCTGGCCCCGATGGCGGCAGCGCGCTGTACCGCAAAAGCAAAGCTGGTCGAGGCAATGCCCTGCAGCTTTTTGCAAAGCAATAATGTTGCAAAACAAAACTCGCCTTGATGGCTAGTACTACAGTTGCGTTTGTTGTAATCGATAGTGGACGAGAGCGGCGTTTGCCTGATGTCTTCGCCTCCAGAGTGACCAGTCGAGGACGGCGT
>NZ_FZOI01000026.1 GCF_900188385.1 Azospirillum sp. RU38E | reverse complement strand
CACCCTGTAAATTCTTAACCGCTCCAAAATAAGGGTAATTACTTGTTATCAAAAATAAATCCGGAAAAATGCCGGCAACCGGTGACAAATCCGGGTCTATCGCGGCGCCATGCGGATGGCGCCGTCCAGGCGGATGGTTTCACCATTGATCATGCTGTTGGCGATGATATGCAGGGCCAGGGCCGCATATTCATCCGGTTTGCCCAGGCGGGAGGGGAAGGGCACCTGTTTGCCCAGACTGTCCTGGGCGTCCTGCGGCAGGCCCAGCAGCATCGGCGTCAGGAAGATGCCGGGGGCGATGGTGGCCACACGGATGCCACTGCGTGCCAGTTCCCGCGCGGCAGGCAGGGTCAGGGCATGGACCCCGCCCTTGGATACGGCATAGGCGGCCTGGCCCACCTGCCCCTCGAACGCGGCGACGGAGGCGGTATTGATGATGACGCCGCGTTCGCCATCATCATTCACCGGGTCCAGTCCAGCCATGCCGGCGGCGGCCAGCCGCAGCATGTTGAAGCTGCCGATCAGGTTCACCTCAATCACGCGGCGGAACAGGTCCAGATCATGCGGACCGTCACGGCCCAGGATTTTGGCCGGCGGGGCGATGCCGGCGCAATTGACGGCGATGCGGGCAGGGCCATTGCTGGCCGCTGCCTCTGCCACGGCCTGCGCGGCGCTGTCGGCGCTGGTGACGTCGCAGCGGATGGCGATGCCGCCGATTTCCGCCGCCACCGCTGCCGCCGCATCCGGGTTGATATCCAGCAGCGCCACCTTCACCCCGCGCGCCGCCAACGCGCGGGCGGTGGCCGCCCCCAGCCCGGACCCACCGCCAGAAATAAGGGCGGCGGTATGTTCATTGATTTTCATGGTGCGTCCCCGGTTTTAGGCGGTAAAGAAATCGGCCCGTGCCTGACCCTGGGGGTCATAGACGGGTTCGATCAGATCAACGCGGTATTTGCGCGCGTCCGCCGCCGTCATGCCAGCCTTTTGCAGCAGCCCGACCATGGTGCTGTAGGCGGGGGCGGCGAAATGGGCGCGCAGGGCCGCCTCATCGCGCCATTGCTCGAAGACATTTACCCGGGCGGGGTTCTTATGGTCGGCACCCCAGCTATATTCGACACAACCATCCTCGGCCAATGCCTCTTCAATCAAGGGATCGGCCTCGGCCAGGAATTGCGCGCGCAGAGCGGGGTCCACGTCCAGCGTGGCCATGATCACGATGGTCATGATTGCGGTCCTTGATGGGTTTTATCATACCAAGGGGCATGGGATATGCCCCTTGGAGGCCGGCGACCGCCGGCCCGCGGGCACGTGCTCGCGCAAGCCAAGCTGCCGGAGGCAGCGCCCGGCGATTGAGGGAACGGGTAAATACCAAGAGTCATGATCCATGGCTCTTGGTATCAGAGGCGGGGCGGCGGGGCAGCCGGATCATCGGTCAGATAGTGATCGACCCAGCGGTGGAAATATTGGTTGCCGCGTTCGTTGCGGCCAAAGGTGACATGGTCCAGCGCACCGGATTGCAGCCCCTTCTGGATCGACAGGCCCAGCACATAATCTTCCTGGTTGGTCACATCGCCGAAGAAGCTGGCCATCATGGCCATCTTCTCCCGCTCCGCCTCATCGGCCGGGGGGCGGGGGGTGGCATAAGTCAGGATCGTGCGGTTCTGTCCCGGCGTCGGCCCCGGCAGCAGCAGCGCGATCTGGGCGATTTCCGGCGCCACGAAGATCGACAGGTTGGGGAACAGGGTGCGGACGAAATCAAAGCCGTCATTCTGATGCCGATGCCAGTCGGCCGGCGGCACATCGCGCAGCTTGCCGATGCTGCGCTGGGGGAAGCCGATGCGCAGATGCGGGCCGAACCCTTCGAAATGCATGATGTTGGAGAAGGTGCGCGGATGCACTGTCTCCGGATGGGCTGCCGCGAAATGATAGCCCTCCAGATAGCCATCATAGGCAATCTTCCAGTTGGCACCCTGGATATCCCGGTTGCCGCAGAAATGCCAATGGCCGAAATCCAAGTTTTCCAGATCGTCCAACATGCCGCCAAGATAGGATTTCACGTCAATCGCCAGCCCCGGCGTCAGGATGACGAAGATCATGCCGGCCAGTTCCTGACAGGGGAGCTGTTTCAGCCGGTGGCAATCCTTCTCCACCTCCCCGAATTTGGCTTTCTCTGCCACGGCAAACAGCCGCCCGTCATTCTGGAAGGTCCAGGCGTGATAGGGGCAGACGAAACGGCTGGCCGTTCCCTGGCCGGCTTTGACCAGCGGTGCACCCCGATGGGTGCAGACATTCAGCATGGCATGGACCTGCCCGGCGCGGTCGCGGGTGATCAGGACGGGGATGTCCATCACCTCCATCGCCTTGTAGTCACCGGGGTTCGGCAGCTCGATCGACAGGGCCAGCATCAGCGGCAGCCGTTTGAAGATGCGCGCCATTTCAAGCTCGAAGCGGGCAGGGTCCAGATAGTCGCGGGCCGGCACCTTCAGGATGTCTGCGGCCTGATCGGTGGTTTGTGTCTCCACATAGGTGAGCATCGCTTCCACCGAGCGGTTGATCTGCTCCGCAAGCGCCGTCATCTCAACTCTCCCTATTGTGCAAAGCAGGTTGGCAATGTGCGGACCAGGCCGCCCGAAAAACCACCTGCAATGATTTATGATTCATTCATCATCGTTATCATCCACGCCGGCCTTGTCAAGGCGGGTTTGATTGCGTTTCAGCGATTTTGCAGAAAAGCGAAAGGGCGGCCGGATGGCGCTTGACAGCCCCGGCCGGTTGGGTCGAAATAATGACTAATGAATCATAAATCGCATTAAGGTCGGTCAGACGGGTTTGCTGGGCGGGGGGATTTTCCCCGGTCCTGGCCATGGCCGCCGACCGGCTGTTGCAAAAACGGGAGGATTGAAATGGGTCGAATGCAGGGCAAGGTCGCCATTGTCACCGGTGCCGCTTCCAACCCCGGCCTGGGCTATGCCACGGCGTTGCGTCTGGCGGCGGAAGGGGCGCGGCTGGTGGTGACAGACCGGGAGGAGGCGGGGGCCGAGCTGTGTGCCGCTGCCATCCGGCAGGCGGGCGGTGAGGCCATCCATCTGCGCCATGATGTGGTGTCGGAGGAAGAGTGGGCCCAGGTCATCAGCGAGACCGAAAAGGCCTTTGGTCGCCTGGATGTGCTGGTCAATAATGCCGGCATCCACCTGACCAAGAGCCTGGATGACACCACGCCCAAGGAGTTCCAGCGGCAGTTGGATGTCAATCTGGTGGGTTCCTTCCTGGGGGTGAAGGCGGCCTTCCCGCTGCTGCGCCGGTCGGGGGCGGGGTCGATCATCAATCTTTCCTCCATCGCCGGCACGCTGGGCATCCAGGGCCTGTCCGCCTATGCGGCGGCCAAGGGCGGGGTGCGGTCCATGACCAAGACCATCGCCATCGAGGGGGCGCCCGATCAGATCCGCTGCAATTCCATCCATCCCGGCATGATCTGGACCAACATGATGATGCAGGCCTCTGTCAGCGCCGAAGCGGTGAAGGATGCGCTGCTGGCGGCCGTGCCGCTGCGGCGCATGGGGGAACCGGATGATATTGCCAATGCCGTGCTGTTCCTGGCCTCCGATGAAAGCCGGTATGTCACCGGCATCGAACTCTATGTCGATGGCGGCATGTGGGCGCAGTGATCGGGGGACAGCATGGTTGAGCGTGGATTGCAGGATGCCCGTACCCTGGTGACCGGTGCCCTGCGCGGGATCGGGCTGGCCACAGCGGTGCGGCTGGTGGCGGAAGGGGCGCAGGTGCTGGTGACCGACCTGTCCCCGCCCGATGATCCGCTGGTGGGGCAGGTGCTGGGCCGGCTGGGACCAGCCGCGACATACCTGCCCCTGGACGTCACCGCAGAGGCGGATTGGGAACGGGCGCGCGGCTGGGTGGAAAGCCGCTGGGGCAGCCTGGATGTGTTGGTCAATAATGCCGGGACCGACCTGGTGGGGCCGGTGGATCAGCTTGACCTTGCCGCCTGGCACCGGTTGATGCGCGTCAATGTCGACAGTGTGTTTCTGGGCGTGCGCAGCTTCACGGCTGCTCTGGCGGCTGGTGGGGCCGGGCGGCGCGGCGGCGCCAGCGTGATCAATGTCGCCTCCATCATGGGGCTGGTCGGGTTCGCCGAGACCTCGGCCTATAATACCAGCAAGGGGGCGGTGCGCCTGTTCAGCAAGGCGGTCGCCATTGAATTTGCCCAGGCGGGCAAGCCCATCCGGGTCAATTCCATTCATCCCGGCTTTGTGGAAACGCCGCTGCTGCATGTCGGGATGCAGCGCTGGGTCGATCAGGGCAAGGCGGCCCGGGCTCAGGATCTGCTGGACGGGATCGCGGCCATGACGCCGGTGAAGCGTCTGGCCCAGCCGGAAGAGATTGCCGCCGCCATCGCCTTTCTGGCCAGCACCGATGCCAGTTATCTGACCGGTTCGGAACTGGTGGTTGATGGCGGCTGGACAGCACAATAGGGGGACAGCAGAGCATGAGCGACGAACTGAAAGGGGCTGTTGCCCTGGTGACCGGGGCGGGCGGCGGTATCGGCCGGGCCATCTGCACCGCCCTGTCGGCCGCCGGTGCGCATGTCGTGGCGGCCGACCGGCACTGGCCCGCCGACGCTGCCCCGGTTGCCGGTGAACAGGCAGTGCTGGATGTCTGCGATCCGGATGCCTGGTTCCGGCTGATGCAGGATATCCGCCAACGGCATGGGCGGCTGGATGTGCTGGTCAATAATGCCGGCATTTCACTGGTGGCCAGCATCGCGGAGACCAGCCTGGAGCAATGGCGCCGCTGTCAGGCGGTGAATGTGGAGGGCACGCTGCTGGGCATCCAGGCGGCCCTGCCATTGCTGCGCGATGCCGGGGCCGCCCGTCCCGGCGGGGCCTCCATCATCAATATCTCTTCCGTCGGGGGCTTGCGCGGGGCACCATTCAACGCGGCCTATTGCACCTCCAAGGCCGCCGTGCTGATGCTCAGCAAATCGGCGGCGCTGGAGTTTTGTGCACTGGGCTATCCGATCCGGGTGAACACCGTCCATCCGGGGGCGGTGGGGACCGCCATGATGCAGGATATCATCCACCGTTATGTGGAACTGGGGGCAATGGCATCGCTGGAACAGGCCACACAGGCCGTCAATGCCATGCACCCGATCGGACGGCAGGCCACACCGGCGGAAATCGCCGCCGGTGTGCTGTTCCTGGCCTCGCCGGCCTCCAGCTATATGGTCGGGTCGGAACTGGTGATTGATGGCGGCTATACCAGCCGGTGAGGGATCAGGGCGCGGCCGGAAAGTCCCGCGCCCATTCAGCCGCCGCCGGCCCGGTCAGCCATGTCACCGCATTGGCGATCAACCGACGATAGGCGTGGTTGTTATAGGCTGAGGGGCCGTCCCCGCATTGAATATAGACCACGGGCGCGTTGCCCGCACGCTTGGCCCAGGCGATCAGATTGCTGCCCGGCGGATGCTGCCAGTCCGCATTGCAGAACATCCGCCCTTGCACGGCCAGATCGGCGGAATAGAAGTTCTCGCGGGTGAAGCCGTGGTCGCTGCGCAGCAGGGGCAGCTTGTCGCCTTCATCGATCTGAACCAGATACAGTTCATCGGTAATGTCAAAGCCGGTCCCCAGACCGGCCGTCACCGGATGGTCCGCCACCACCCGGACATGATGGTCAACATCATGGCGATAGCCACTGTCGTGCCGGCCGCACGCCGGATCGGGGCTGTAATGAAACTGCCCGCCGATGATTTGGGCCCAGCGGTCCCAGGCCGGCCAGCCGGCCAGGGCGTGGTGCAGGAACAGCATTGGCTTGCCCTGTTCCAGCAATCGCTCCACGCCGTGTTTCATCAATGCCGGCGGTTCGACCTCCCGGACCGGCTGACCGGGATGGAACAGCAGGCCCGGCATATCATAGAAAACCAGACCGTCGAATTCGACCAGCCGCTCCGGCTCCATCAGATAGGGGGCGGCGGGATGTTCGACATGGGCCCAGGCAAAGCCGTCCAACGTATCGAACAGGGCGAAAAAAGCGGGCTGGTCGAACGGGTGGCCCCGCGTGACCAGCAGTATTTTCTTCGGCGCATCATACCGGATGACCATGCCTGCCGCCCTTGGGTTCAGTTGGGCCAGTCCAATGCCAGCACGGTTTTCCCGACAGTTTCCCCCGCCATCAGGCGGCAGAAACTGTCGGGCGCGTGGGCGATGCCACGGGTGACATTCTCCAGCGCCACCAGCTTTCCATCTGCTGCCCATTGGTGTAGATCGTGCCGGGCCTGGGGCAGGCTGTCTGTGTGAGAGAACAGCAGAAAACCCCGCATGGTCAATTGCTTGGCCACCACCTGCCACAGATTGTGCACGGGCGTGGGGCTGGCTTGATTGTTATAGTCGGAAATCATGCCACAGCAGATGATGCGGCCGAAATCCCGCATGTTCGGCAGCAGCGCATCCAGGGTGCGCCCGCCGACATTATCGAAATAGACATCGACCCCGGTGGGGCAGGTATCGGCAATGGCGGCCCGCAGATCATCCACCGCGCGGTAATTGATGGCGGCGTGGAAGCCCAGCCGGTCGGTCAGGATCGCCGCCTTTTCCGCCGAACCGGCCAGCCCCACCACCCGGGCCCCGCGCAGCCGGGCGATTTGCCCCGCCACACTGCCCACCGCCCCGGCGGCAGCCGAGATGACCACGGTATCGCCCGCCTTGATCCGCCCGATATCATGCAGCCCGACATAGGCGGTCAATCCCGACGGTCCCAGCGCCCCGACATAATGCGACAGCGGGATATCCGGGCTGACCGTCAGCCGTTCCAGCAGGATCGTCTCGGCCGACAGGATGGAGTATTCTTCCCAATGGGTCAGGCCCCAGACGTAATCGCCGGGCGTGAACCCCGCCAGGTTGGATTGTTCCACCACACCCAGGGAGGGGCCGCGGATGACGCCGCCCAGGGGGATGGCCTGGAAGTAATTATCCTTGCCATCCAGCCAGCCGCGAATGGCCGGTTCCATGGAGAAATAAAGGTTGCGCACCCGCATCTGGCCCGGCCCCGGTTCGGGAACCGGCGCTTCGATCAGGGCGAAATCATCCGGCTTGGGATGGCCCTGGGGATGGGCACGCAAGGTGATGCGTCGGTTGACATGCATGGAACGGGCTCCCCGCTTGCAAGAAAATATCCCGGCCAGCCGAGTGGGCTGGCCGGGGCCGACATCAGAACTCGTACCCGAGCTGGATGCCGAAGGTCCGCGGCTCACGCCCGGAGGAGAAGGACCAGAGACCGGCGACGGTGAAGGCGGCGTTGGGGCCGCGATCATCGAACAGGTTGCGGCCATAGAGCGTGACCTTGGCCTTGTTGCCGCCGAGATCGAATTTCATCGTTGCCGAGGCATCGAACAGGTTCTGCGCGTCTGACCGCACGCGCGGATCGTTGGAGAGAACCTTGACATTGCCCGATGCATCCACCTGCGTCGGCCCCAGCGAGATCTGTTGATCATAGGGGGCGACGTAACGATAGCTGCCGCTGAAGACCAGATCGCCGGCATCCAGCGGCACCGTATATTCCGCCGTCAGGGAGCCAGTGACATCCGGCGAATAGATCATGTTCACGTCGGAATAATCGAACTTCACCAGCTTGCCGGCGGCATTGGGGGCGGTGGTGATGAAGCCGTCGAAATTGCTCTTTTGCAGGCCCAGCGAGGCCGTGACCTTGAAATCATGGGTGACGCGGGCGGTGACATCCAGTTCCAGCCCCTTGATCTTGGCCTTGCCGACATTGGTGACGATGGTTTCATTGCCGGTGCCGACGGTGGTGGGAATGGTGGTGTTCTGCTGCAGGTCACTGTAATTGGACAGGTAGGCTGCGAGATTGACCTGCAGGCGGTTATTCAACAGCGCGCTTTTGAACCCCGCCTCGTAGCTGTCCACCGTTTCCGGGCCAAAGGGCGTGGTGGAGGAAAGCAGCGTCTGACCCCGGCTGGAGAAGCCGCCGGAACGATAGCCGCGCGACCAGGACGTATAGAGCATGTTGTTATCGTCCGGACGGTAATCCAGCACGATCTTGGGGGTGAATTTGCTGCCGCTATATTTTGAGTTGGGATATTGCGCCGTGCCGACGCGGTTGATCTGCTGTTTTTCATCATGGGTCCAGCGCCCGCCACCAGACAGGCGCCATTGATCGGCGAACTTCCAGTTAAAGTCACCGAACAGGGCGTAGGATTTGGCGCGGCCGGTATTATACTGGTCAGCCCCCGGATTGACGGCCCCGAACAGCCGGGTCGCCTGGAACAGGTCGAACTTGCTTTCATAATAGAAGCCGCCGACCACATAGTCGAAACTGTCGGTCAGCTTGCCGGCACCGCGCAGTTCCTGGCTGAACTGCCAGTAATCCTGAATGCGGTTGGTATAGTAGAGATCGGCCGAGGAGGCGTCGAAATCCTGCGTCTGCGCCTCGTCGGAGGTGCGATAGCCGGTGACCGAGGTGAAATCGATCCCCTCCGTATCCAAGTTCATCTCCAGCGTGGCCGCTGGGGATTTATAGTTGGAATGGGCCGGACTGTTGAAGACCGTATAAAGGTCATCCCGGGTATTGCGGTTGCATTCGCGCGCCGGCGCGAAGGAACAGAAGACCTCTCCGGTCTTGGAGATGTTGGAATTGACCGGATCGAAATCCTGCACCTGCTTTTCCAGGGTCAGCAGGGCTTCGAAATTCTCGGTCGGGGTCAGCAGGAAGCTGGCGCCGAAATTCTCGTTATTATTGCCACCGACCCGCTTGCCGGTAATGCCGTTACGGTAATAGCCGTCACTTTCATTGTGGAAATAGAAGAACTTGGCGGCCAGCTTGTCCGGGATCAGGTTGGCGTTCAGGATGGCGCGCGTGGCCCAGGTATTGAACTTGCCATAGCTGACTTCCAGCTTGCCGCCATTCTCCCCCGTCGGGCGCGACCGGCGGATATTGATCACACCGCCGATGGTGTTGCGCCCGAACAGGGTGCCCTGCGGGCCGCGCAGTACCTCGATACTGTCAATATCGAAGAAATCCAGAAAGGCGCCGGTGCTGGTGCCGATGAAGATGCCATCGACGACGATGGCGACGGTGGGATCGAAGGATTTCTCCACATCCGCAAAGGACAGGCCGCGGATGGAGACGTTGGCGGCGGCAGCGCCGGAATTCTGCTGCGTGATCAACACATTGGGGGCCGACCCCATCAGGTCGCCGATATTCAGCGTCGCCTTGCTTTCCAGCTGGGCGGGCGTGATGGCCGTGATGGCCAGCGGCGTCTCCTGCAAGGTTTCAGACCGGCGGCGGGCCGTGACGACAATTTCTTCCAGCGCGTCAACCTGGGTGCCGGATGCGTCCCCGGCGGCCTGCGCCAGGGCTGGCGGGGTGCTGGTGCCGGTCAGCACCAGGGCGGCAGCCGCCAGCAGGGTAGAACGCAAGGTGGGTGCGCAAGCCATGATCGATATCCTCCCTGTGGATGTCTTTTTTTGTGGGCTTGTTTGCAGCGACTCTTTGGGCGGGGCACCGGTTCCGGTGTGGCAGGCGCTTTGTGCATTCCCGCTTGAAATGATGATTTGTGAGTCATTAATCACTATATTCGTGCCCTGAACCGGCGTCAATCCACCTTCGCTTTTTCACCGCTGAATTCCCCGTCGCTACGGGGTGAATTTAGGGTGGTGAATGGCGTGCCGGATGGCCGTCGGCGGGGCTTGACAGAAGGGGGAGGGTCCGCGTTAATGACTAACGAATCATAAATCATAACGATGGTTGTTGGGGGGCATGGTGCCCGCCCGTTGCCATCCCTTCATGGAGGAACAGGTGACCCATACAGACGCAGCCGCCCGCAATCTGGCCACCACAGAGGCGCTCTATGCCGCCACAGCCACCGGAAATTGGCCGCTGGCCGAAACCATGCTGTGCGATGATCTGGTGATTACGGAGGCGGAAACCTTGCCCTTTGCCGGCACCTATACCGGCAAAGGGGCCTTGCGCGACCTGTATGCCAAGGTGCTGGGCACCTCGCTGGGCCAGGCCACCATCGCGGTGAAGAACAAGATGGCGGCCGGTAATAACGTCGTCTATCTGCTGGAACTGGTGCCGCCGACCGGCGATCCGCTGGAACTGGTGGAGGTGTTTCATTTCGCCGATGACGGACGTGTGTCTTTGATCAAGCCTTATTACTACAACAGTGCTGCCGTCACGGCCGCCGTCGCCGCTGCCCGTGGCTGAATGAAACGGGGCGGCCCATCCGGTGCCGCCCCGTTTTGTTGAACCGGTCAATCCGCCAGATATTTATCCAGCGTCGCGTGCAGGTGCCGCACGCGGATTTCCTGGTAATTGCCCAATTGCACCGCGCCATTCTTGGATGCCTTCAGCCCGTCCTGCACGAAGGGCAGGTTATCCATATCCTGCTGGAACACATCGCCCAGCACGCCCAGTTCCTTGGCATCGGTCCAAGGCTGGTCCGGCCCCAGGAAGTTCATTTCCACCGGCGGCGGTTTGGGCGCATCGGCCGGCAGGCGGACCAGGATGCGCACCTCCATCAAGGTCTTGTCCTGATCCGGCCAGGGCCGCCAGCGGTAGACGATGTTGGGCATGAACCCGCCCCAGGGTGCGAAATTCGGGAAGACATTATAGACAAAGGCATCCAGCAACTCGGCATCGGTCACATGGCTGTGATCATAGCCGCTGTCGGCCTGGTACTTCTCCCGATTGGCGGCGGCCATGGCGCGCCGGGCACTCATGCCGTCCGGCACCGCCACTGACATTTCCGTGCCACCGGCCCGGCCATTATATTTCAGGAACTCATCGACGATCCATTGCTGCGCCTTGCCAGCGGGATCGATATGCGGCGACATGACGGCAAAGGGCGTCAGCGCCGCATTCACATGGTCGCCATAGGTGCTGTACTGGGTATTGGCATCCCCGGTGAAGGGCAGGATCTGGGGGTGCGTCTCAATCGTGTGCCAGGCCTCCATGAAGGCTTCGGCCACCACCTTCCAATTGGCATTCACCACCTTGCCGACCCAGATGACGGTGGTGCATTCCTCATGCCGCCAGCGTTGGAAGAAGTCGGGCAGGGGGGCCAGATACTCTTCCAGGCTGGGGCCCTCGGCGGCCTCCCGGATGAAGATATAGCCGGCCCAGCGGCCCACCTGCGCCTCCGGCAGGGCCATTTTCTCGTCCTGCAGGTGTGGGAAATCCCAGCGGCAGGGGATGTTCTTCAGGCTGCCATCGGTATTCCAGGCAAAGCCGTGGAAGGGACATTTGAATTCCGCCGCCGATCCGCTTTCCAGCCGCAGCTTACGCCCGCGATGCAGGCAGACATTGTGAAAGGCGCGGATGGAACCGTCCGGCTGCCGCGTCACCAGATAGGAACGACCGGCATTTTCATAGAGGGCGAAGTCGCCCGGTTCCGGGATATCTTCCTCCCGGGCGGCAAACTGCCAGACGCGGGGCCACATTTTTTCCAGCTCACGCCGGAAGAATTCCGGGCTGGTGTAACGCTCCGCCTGCAGCGGTTCGCTGCCCATATAGCGGTAATTTTCCCGGCGCAGGAAATCGGGCACGGGACGTGTGTCCGTATCCATCAGGTCGTTCCACGAGGTGCCGGGGCAACGGGCCTCGCCGGGTTTGGGCTGGGACGCAAGATCATCTGGCACGGCAACCTCCCTGAACCTGTTTGATTTGTTTGACTGCGTGGGTCTCGGTGACTGACCGGAAAGTTATTGTGTTGTTTCAATGTTTCACACGATTTGACTTTCTGTATCACCGTCACCCCGGCGAAGGCCGGGGTCCAGAATCACGGGCACCTTGCTCTCCGAAACTGGACCCCGGCCTTCGCCGGGGTGACGGTGAGGATGCAGTAATACGTTGATAATGAACAAAACCTCCAGACAGACTCTCAAACCCCGACCAGCCCCGCCGTCGTGCCGCCATCGGCCACCAGTTCGGCGCCATTGATCAACGACGCGTCGGCGCTGGCCAGGAAACTGACCAGGGCCGCCACCTCCTCCACCTGGCCCAGCCGGCCCAGCGGAGAGATATTGCCCAGATAGGCCAGGGAGGCATCGGGATCGGGCGTGTCGGCCACGGCGCGGCGGATGATCGGTGTGTCGATGATGCCGGGATGAATGGAATTGCAGCGGATATTGGTCCGGGTTCGCGCACAATGCACCGCCACCGACTTGGCCAGCAGCCGCACCGCCCCCTTGGAGGTGGTGTAGGCGATGTTGCCGGGCAGGCCGACCAGACCATTGATCGACGAATTGATGATGATCGACCCGCCGGACCCGCCGGGATTGGCCTTCATGGCGGCGATGGCGTGCTGGCAGGTCAGCATGGTGCCGGTGACATTGACGGCCATGATGCGGTTCCAGGCGGCCATGCCGATGGTTTCAATGCTGCCATCCCCCATCTCGATCCCGGCATTGGCAAAGGCAATGTCCAGGCGGCCGAACCGGTCCGCAATGGCCTGCATCAGGGCGGGCCAGGCGGCCTCGTCCGTCACATCATGGGCGTGGAAATGCGCACCGGTTTCCTGGCACACCGCTTCCGCCGCCACGGCGTTGGAGCCGGTGAAGACCACTTTCGCGCCATCATCCGTCAGGCGGCGGACCGCCGCCGCGCCGATGCCGGCGGTGCCGCCGGTGACCAGGGCCACCTTGCCGTCAAGCCTTGCCACTCTCGCCTCCCTGTTCTGCCGCGATCTGTGCCGCGATGCGTTGGCGCAAAAGATCCTTGCGCACCTTGCCCGATGCCGTGCGGGGCAGGTCGGTCACCAGCTCCACCCGTTCGGGGAATTTCTGCCGTGCCAGCCCGGCGGCGGCAACATGGTGGGTGATGCTGGCCAGATCGGGCCGTTCGCCGGGCTGCGGCACGACATAGACGCAGACGGTTTCCCCCAGCCTGGCATGGGGCATGGAAACGGCAGCCACCTCCTGCACGGCGGGGTGCTGGTGCAGCACATCCTCAATATCCTTGGCGGAGAGATTCTCACCGCCCCGGATGATCAGGTCTTTCTTGCGCCCGGTGATGACAATGGCGCCGGCGGGTGTCAGGTGGCCAATATCGCCGGTGCGGAAATAACCATCCGCGTCGATCGCCTCCCGCGTCTGCGCTTCATCGGCATAGCCCATGAAAAGGGAGGGGCCGCGCACCAGGATTTCCCCATCCTGGCCCCGCGCCAGCACCCGCCCCGTCTCATCCACGATGCGGATATCGTAATCGATCACCTTGCCGTCGGTGGTGGCGGCCAGTTCCAGTTCGTCTGCCCCCATGCAGCCCTGGGTGATCAGCGGGGCTTCGGTGCTGCCATAGACGCGAAAGGCGCGGCCCCGGTCGAACAGGGCATTGGCGCGGCGGATCAGGTCCGGCGGCACGGCGGCGCCGCCACAGGCAAAAATCTTCAAGGATGGCAGGCGTGATCCTGCCCGTTCCGCCGCCTCCAGCAATTCCTGCAAGAAGGGGGTGGCACCGATGGTGATGTTGACCCCATGCCGGTCAATCAACTCCACCGCCTCATCCGCGTTCCAGCGTTCCATGAACAGGGTGCGTGTGCCCTCGGTAAAGGGCAATTCGATGCCGTTGGAATAGCCGGTAATATGGGTGACAGGCGACGGCATCAGCATCAAATCGCCCGGTTCCAGCCGCCAATAGCCCATGAAAATATGCGAAACGCGGGCGATGGAGCGGTGATCATGCATCACCGCCTTGGGCCGGCCCGTGGTGCCGGACGTGTACATCATCAGCTTCAGCGCGTCCGCCGGGACATTGGGCCAGTCGATCTGCCGGCCGCGGCCCGCCTGCATCAACCCGTCCAGCGTCAGCGGACGGTTGCCCGCCCGCACATGCACCACATGGCGCAGGTCGGGCAGGGAAGGGCGCAAGCCCTCCAGCATCGCCGTGTAATCAAAGCCGCGATAGCTATCCGGGATGAAGATCAACCGGCTTTGGCAGTCGGCCAGGATCAGCCCCACCTCCGCCCCGCGATAGATCGGCACGATGGGGTTGCAGACCAGCCCCAGCAGGCTGGCCGCCATATCCACCAGCACGGCTTCCATCCAGTTGGGTAACTGGAAACTGATCACATCGCCGGGGCGCAGGCCCAGATCCCACAGACCCACGGCCAGGGCTTCGGCATCCGTCAGCAGGCTGGCATAGCTGCCGGGATGCTGATCCTGGTTCAGAAAGGCGATGGCATCGGGCGCGCTTTCCGCATGGCGGCGCGCCAGAACCGCCAGGGGTTCGGCCTGCCAGTCACTGCCAGATGCCAGATTCTGCCGGGCCATCACCCTCTCTCCCCATCCAGGCCGGCGGCGGTCCAGCCGCCCAGCCGGTCCAGATGCCAGCCGGCCGCGCCGAACAGCGTTTCCAGCAGCATCAGACGACGATAGTAATGCCCGATGGCATATTCTTCTGTCATCCCGATACCACCATGCAGCTGTATGGATTGTTCGCCCACCAGCCGGGCGGCGGCACTGCTGCGGGCCTTTGCCGCGGCCGTCAGCAGGGCAGCATCCGGGTTGCCGCTGGTTACAGCACCAATGGCGGCCCAGGTGATGGCCGATGCCTCCTGCATGGCCAGACTCATATCCACCATCCGGTGCTGCATCACCTGGAAGCTGCCGATGCTGCTGCCGAACTGGGTGCGGGTTTTCAGGTAATCCAGCGTCAGCCGGTTGGCGGCCTCCATGGCACCCACCGCCTCCGCACAGACGGCCAGGGCGGCGGCTTCATTCAGGTTGGCCAGCAAACTGGCATCGCCACCCGGCAGCCTGTCCGTCGCTGCCACGGCCACATCATCCAGCCACAGGTCGGAGACCGGTCGGTCATCCACGGTGCTTGCATGGGCCAGGGTGACGCCGGGAGCGGTGGGGGAGACCAGGAACAGGGCCACCTGGCCCGCCAGTTCCACCTTTACGATGATCTGGTCGGCGGCGGCCCCGTAGAGCACGAAGCCACGCCGGCCGTTCAGCCGATAGCCGCCCTCTGTCGGGCTGGCGATCACCGGTGTTTCGTCGCTGGCGGCATCATCCTGCGCCAGGGTCAGGATGGCGCGCCCCTCCGCGATGGCGGGCAGCCATTGCGCCTGTTGCTGGGCGTTGCCGCCGCCTGAAAGCGCCCCCGCTGCCAACACCAGGGTGGGCAACAGCGGTTCCATCAACAGCCCGCGCCCGGCGGCCCGCATCAGCACGGCCAGTTCGGCCAGCCCGCCGCCGGACCCGCCCTGTTCTTCGCCTATGGCGATGCCCAGCCAGCCCAGTGCAGCGTATGTCGCCCAATCGCTGCGGCTGAAGCCATCATCGCTTTTCAGGATCGCCGCCCGGTGTTCCGGCCCGTAAGCCTCATCAACATAACGGTTGATGCTGTCGGCCAGCAGGCGGCGATCTTCGGTGGTGAATGCCGACATGATGCTCCCTACAGGCCCAGGACGGCCTTTGCCAGGATGTTGCGTTGAATCTCGTTGGTGCCGCCATAGATCGTCGTGGCGCGATCATGCAGATGTTCGCGGATCATGCCCGGCGCTTGGGGCAGGCCGACCGGTGCAGCCTGCCAGCCGGCATCCAGTGCGGGCGTCTGATAGACCAGCCCCTTGACGGCCAGCGCATCCACCATAGCGCCGGTCAGGCCCTGGATCAGTTCCGATCCCATGATTTTCAGGGCCGACACTTCCAGCCCTGGGGTGGAGCCGGCCTCGGCGGCGGCCAGATATTCGTTGCACACGGCCTCCAGCGCCAGCAGGCGGGCGCGCAGTTCGCCCAGCCGGCGGCGCCAGTGCGGATCATCCGCCAGCGCTTGCCCGCCGTTCTGAATATCCAGCAGCGTCTGGCGCAGCTGCTGCAGCAGGCGGGTGGATTTGCCCACCTCCGCCCCCAGCAGACGTTCATTATTCAGCAGGAACTTGGCATAGGTCCAGCCGCGGCCTTCTTCCCCCACCAGATTGTCAGCGGGGACGCGCACATCATCCAGAAACACCTCGTTCAGGTGATGGCACTTGTCGATGCTCTGGATCGGGCGGACCGTGACGCCCGGACTGTTCATGTCGATCAGCAGGAAGGAGATGCCGTTCTGCGGCTTGCCGTCGCTGCTGGTGCGCACCAGGGTGAACATCATGTCGGCCCATTGCGCCATGGTGGTCCAGGTCTTCTGGCCGTTCACCACATAATGGTCGCCATCGCGCACGGCGCGCGTCTTGATGTTCGCCAGATCAGACCCGGCCCCCGGCTCCGAATAACCCTGGCACCACCAGGTATCGGTGCTGCGGATGCCGGGCAGGAAGCGGTCCTTCTGTGCCGGGCTGCCGAAGGTATAGATGACCGGCCCGGCATAGCAGACACCAAAAGGGGTCAGCCAGGGGGCACCCGCTTTGCTGGTTTCATCGTCAAAGATGGCGCGTTGCAAGGGCGTCCAGTCCTGGCCGCCATATTGGCGCGGCCAATGGCCAACGATCCAGCCCTTATCGAACAGGATTTTCTGCCAGCGCACATAATCCTGCTTCTCCAGATGCTGGCCGGCCAGCACCTTGGCGCGGATATCACCGGGTAGGGCTGTTTCGCAAAAGCGCCGCACGTCCCCCCGGAATGCCTGGATGGCCGGGTCGCGCATGAGGTCGATCCCCAACATGGCCTTCCCCCGTTTTGTTATGATTGATGAGTCATAAATCAGGTTAGATCGGGTGCGCGGGTTCGTCAACGGTCAGAAGCAGGTTTGTGACGATTTTTGCGTTGACTGATGAATCAAGGATCAATCATTATTCCTGTTATAAACCTTTGCTCCATGCCGCTTTCGCGCAGGATGAAGCCATGCAAGTCGACGCTTCCCCATCCGATGTGACCTATCACGATCTGCTGCCCGCCGATGATCTGCCGCCCGGCCAGATGCGGCTGTTCACCATCGCGGGGGAGGAGGTGCTGGTGTGCAGTGCGGTGGGCGGCTTCTTTGCTGTGCGCAACCGCTGTTCCCATGCGGAATCACCGCTGGAGGGCGGGCGGTTGCGGCAGAACAGCATCTCCTGTCCGCTGCATGGGGCGCGCTTTGACCTTCCCACGGGGCGGGCGCTGGGCGGCACCGGCTACCGCCCGCTGACCTGCTTCCCGGTGAAGGTGGAAGGCGGGCGGGTGCTGGTGGGGGTGAAAGGGTAGGCGGCTGTTAGAACGCCGCCGTCTCCACGCTGCGCCCCGTCACCCAGCGGATGCCCCGGCGCAGCAATTCATAGAAAACCGGGCTTTGCCAGGAACAACGCTCATTATGGGGATATTCCTCCATCAAGGGGCGCAGATCATGCTTGCCCCGGCAATGGCCCAGCACCAGATACAGCACTTGGCCCGGCCCATGGTCGCGCAAATACAGGACCGGATGGTCCGCCTCCGGCCAATCCTCCTGCACGAAGGGGGCGCAATTGCCGCCCCAGCGTGTGTGCAGCAGGGTGCGATTGCCGGGGTTGACGCTGCCCAGATACAGCTCATCCTCCACCCAGAAATTCTTCAGGCCGCGGGTCAGCGGATGGGTGCTGTCCGTCACCTGGATTTCATAGCGGCAGATGGGCGGATGGGCGCGGAACTGGCTGCCCAGCATGTCCGACAGGTCGGCATCCAGATCAGGGCAGTCGATGCGCCCATCATCCAGGAATTTGATGGTGGAGTTGGTGCCGTGCAGGGCGAACCATTTGCCACCCTTGGCCAGGAAGCGGCGCAGGCCTGCCTGTTGTTCCGCCGTGGGCAGCACGTCACAGGTATAAGTGATCAGCACATCCGCCGCCGCGATCTCATCGATGCGACTGTAATCGGGCCCCACCTCCACGCGGATATCCTCATGCTCGGCCAGCAACTTCAGCAGCTCCAGCCGGGCGAAATTGATGTCGTGATATTTGCCGCCGGCAACCAGATAGACGTCGATCCTGCTGGACATGTCGATCTCTCCCGTTGCCGTTACAGCTGCACGCGCTTGGTGTAACCGCCATCAACCACAAGGTTGACGCCTGTGACCCAACTGGCAAGCGGGCTGGACAGGAAGGCGACGCAGTTGGCCACTTCCTCTGGCGTGCCCAGCCGGCCCGACGGCTGGGCGGCGAGGGTGGCGGCGTAAAGCTCCGGCGCGCCCTCCTTGATCCCCTCCCAGGCCCCGCCGGGAAACTCGATCGGGCCGGGGGAGACGACATTGACCCGGATGCCGCGCGGCAGCAGCGTCTGCGAAAGCTGTTTGGCATGGACAATCAAGGCCCCCTTCATGGCGTTATAGGCCATGGGCGCCATGAAGGTTTCCACCGCTGCCGTGGTACCGGTGATGGTGATCGCCCCCTGGCCGGAGGCTTCCAGCGTGGGCAAGGCGGCCTCAATGGCGCGCAGCGTGCCCAGCACGTCGATGTTATAGGCGTCGTGCCAGCTCTGCTCTCCATTCAGGCTGCCGCCGGCCGACACGTTGGGGATTAGAATATCGATCCCGCCCAGCGCATCGCCCATGCGGGTGACCCAGTTGCTCACGGAAGTCGCATCGGCGGCATCCATGGCCGCCCCCACCACCTTCACACCCAGGCCGGACAGGTCCGCAATAGCGGCCTCCACCTCATCCGCCTTGCGCGCACCGATGGCGATGGCGCAGCCCTCCCGCGCCAGGGCCTCGGCAATGCGGCGGCCGATGCCGCGTGTGGAACCGGTGATCAGCGCCCGGCGACCCGCCAGCTGAAGGTCCATCTGAAATCCTCCCGTTTATCTGATTGTCTTTTTGCGGGGCAGGGTAACGGCCCCTGCGGAATTGACAAGCACCCGCCTTCATCGTCATTATCATGACTGATGAATCAAAAGTCAACGCATCCACGCGGGTGGCAGCGTTGGCCCTATCCCCAGGCGGCAGACGAACGGAGGAACCATCATGGCGATGGAAGGCAGACCGCTTGCCGACAATGTCTTTACCTGGCCCAGCGATGATCCAGCTTTGATCGGTGGGGTTGATGCGCGCGGGCGCGTCCGCTTCCCCTTCATGGGCCGTCCGGGTGAACAGCCGGTCCAACTGGCACGCGAGGGCGTGTTGTGGAGCTGGACGGTACAGCGCTTCCTGCCCAAGCAGCCGCCCTATCTGGGGCGGGAAACCAAGGCAGAGTTCCAGCCGTTCGCGCTGGGCTATGTCGAACTGCCGGGGCAGGTGCGGGTGGAAACACGGCTGGTGGATTGTGACCCGGCGGATTTGCGCATCGGGATGCCGATGCGCCTGACCATCCGCCTGCTGTTCCGCGATGAACAGGGGCAAGACCTGTTGATGTACGCGTTCCGCCCGGCGGCTTGAGCAGAAAAAAAGAGGGGAGGGTTGTGCCATGTCGGATGTGGCGATTGTGGGCATTGGCATCCATCCGTTTGGGCGGACGCCGGACCGCACCGGGTTGGAACAGGGGGCCTTTGCCGTGCGTCAGGCGCTGGGGGATGCCGGTATTGGCTGGGGCGATGTGCAGTTTGCCTATGGTGGCAGCCAGGATGGCGGCAATGCCGACACGATGGTGGAGGAACTGGGCCTGACCGGCCTGCAATTCATCAATGTCGCCAATGGCTGCGCCACGGGGGGCTCGGCCCTGATCTCCGCCTATGGGGCTATCCGGTCAGGGCAATATGATCTGGGGCTGGTGGTCGGGTTCGACAAGCATGAACAGGGATCGTTCCGGGTGCGCCCGTCCGATTGGGGCCTGCCGGAATGGTATGGGGAGGTAGGGTTTGCCCTGACCACCCAGTTCTTCGCCATGAAAATTCAGCGCTATATGGCCCTGCATGGCATCACCGATGATGCCTTGATCCGCGTGGCGGAAAAGGCTTTTGCCAATGGAGCGCAGAACCCGAATGCATGGCGGCGCCGGGCGCTGTCCTATGCGGAGATTGCGCAATCAACGATGATCAGCGATCCGCTGCGCCAATATATGTTCTGTTCGCCGGGGGAAGGGGCGGTGGCCCTGATCCTGGCCAGCCCGAAAAAGGCGGCACAATTGACACAGCATTCCGTGTGGCTGAAGGCGGCGGCCATGCGCACGCGCGGTGCCGGGTCGTTTGAGGTGTTCAGCCCCAGCCTGTCGGTGGAAGATGGAGAGGGGGCCACCCCCATCGCCGCGCGGGCCGCCTTCGCCATGGCCGGCATTGGGCCGGAGGAGATCGACATTGCCCAGCTTCAGGATACCGAAAGCGGGGCCGAGATCATGCATATGGCCGAAAACGGTTTCTGCCGGGATGGGGAGCAGGAAAAATGGCTGCGCGACGGCATGACCCGGCTGGATGGCAGGCTGCCCGTCAATACCGATGGCGGCTGTCTGGCCAATGGGGAACCCATCGGGGCGTCGGGCCTGCGCCAAGTTTATGAGACGGTCCTGCAATTACGCGGGCAAGCCGGGGCGCGGCAGGTACCGAAGCCGCTGCGCACCGGGTACACCCATGTTTATGGGGCACCGGGGGTTTCGGCGGTGACGATCCTGGCGCGGTAGTGTGGGGGAGCGCCGGTTCCAATGCAGCCAACCGTCACCCCGGCGCAGGCCGGGGTCCAGTTCGTGGAGCAATATGCCCTGCAATCCTGGACCCCGGCCTGCGCCGGGGTGACGGAGTAAACAGATAACATGTTGATAATAAAAACTTTTAGGCGTTCCACAGCCCATAAACCGCGTCCCCCGGCGCGTGGCCGCCCCGGTGCTGCATCAGGGCGAAAACGCCCTGATCCCAGCAGACGGTGCGCGCTGGGCTGGCGTTCCAATCCATCAGATACTGGCGATGGCTGAATTTCCACAGGCCCTCCCGGCGCTCATACCGGTCCAGATAGCGGCCATAAAGGATGCTGTCCGTGTCCGCCCCGGATGCTGCGGCCAGCGTCAGGCTGTAGATTTCCCCCACTGCCTGATCGCCGCGAATGTCAAACCATTCATTGCCGGCCATGTGGAAGGACCGGGCCAGCCCGCCGGTCGCCCCCACCGCCAACCCGCAGAATTCGGCCGCCGACCCGGTGAAATAGCCAAAATCGACGGTGGCATCGGGGTGCCAGAGGCTACGCAACAGTGCCTCATCCGCCCGATCCACCGCCCGGTTATAGGCCATGTTCAAATCATGCAGTGCCTGCTTGGCCAACAACGTATCCAGATCATTCATGCTGTTGTTTCCCCTCAGCTCAACAATCCCAGCGGCTGCTCCAGATGCTGGCGCAGGGCTGCCAGGAAGCGCGCACCCACGGCCCCATCGATGGCGCGATGGTCGCAGGAGAGGGTCACCGACATCACCGACCGGAAGCGCACGTCCCCATCCGGCCCTTCCTGCGCCTCTCGCCGCGTGGCGCCGACGGCCAGAATGGCAGCCTGGGGCGGGGCGATGATGGCCTGGAAATCCCGGATACCGAACATGCCCAGGTTGGAAATGGCGAAGGTCCCTTCGCTTAAATCCGCCTGGGTCAGCCGCCGGTCGCGGGCACGCGATGCCAGCGCTGCCGCCTCTGCCGCGATGGTGCGCAAGGGTTTGCCCCCGGCATCGCGCAGCACGGGCGTGACCAGCCCGCCTTCAATCGCCACGGCCACGGCGATGTTGGCCTGGGTGAAACGGCGCATCCCCTCTTCGGTGAATTGCACATTCACATCCGGCACATCGCCCAGCGCCAGGGCGCTGGCACGGATGATGAAATCATTGACGGAGATTTTTGGCCCCGGCAGCCCGTTCAACTGACCCCGCAGGGAAAGCAGATCATCCATGACAATGTCGGCCGTCAGATAGAAATGCGGCACGTCCCGCTTGGCCGCCGTCAAGGCCGTGGCGATGGCGCGGCGCATGGCGCTGTGCGGGATCAGATCGCTGTCAGCAGTCGGCGCAGGGGCTGGCGGCGGGGAGGCTGCGGCGTTGCGCACATCTTCTTTCGTCGCGTGGCCCTTCGGTCCTGTCGGCGTTACGCTGGACAAGGGGATGCCTAAATCCGCCGCCAGCTTGCGCGCGGCCGGCCCGGCGGGTGGGGTGGGGGCTGGTGCGGGTGTCGGGGCCAGGCCGCTGGCAGCGGCGTGCCGCTCCACATCCTCCACATTCACCCGCCCGTTGCGCCCTGTCCCCGCCAGGCGGGACAGGTCAATGCCCAGCCGGTTGGCCAGCCGGATGGCGTGGGAGGTGGCATGGATCGACCGGTTGTCGATGGTCGCGGGCGCGGTGTTTGCTGGCGCTGATGCAGGATGGGCGGCGAGATAGGCTTCCACATCTTCCTGATTGACGCGGCCATTGCGACCGGTGCCGGTAATGCGTGACAGGTCCACCCCATGCCGATTGGCGATGCGCCGGGCGATGGGGGTGGCCGATACGGTCTCGTTCCGGCGTTCCAGATCGGGGTCGCTCTCCAATGCTGGGGCATCTGGCGCAACAGCTGGTTCAGGGGCAGCCGGTGCCGGTGCCGCCGCTGGCGCGGGGCCTTCCCCCCGGATGAAGCGGTCGATATCAGCGTCCGTCACGCCGGCATCGGCGACGATGGCGATCAAGGCACCCACGGGCAGGGTCTGGCCCACGGGGGCGACGAGCCGGCGCACCGTGCCTTCCAGATCGGATTCCAGCGTGTTGACGATCTTGGCGGTTTCGATATCGACGATTTCCATGCCGCGGGAAAGGGTCTGACCCTCTGCCACATGCCAGTTGGAAATCGTCCCTTCCGACATTTCCAGGCCCCATTTGGGCATGATGATCGGGGTGATGGCGTTCATCGCGTCGTTCCCCCTTTATCAGCGGCTGCCAAGCACTTTGCGGATGGCGGCTTCAATCTTCTCTGGTGAGGGCAGATAGGCGGCCTCCAGTTCCCGCGCGAACGGCACCGGTGTGTGCGGGGCGGTCACCTGGATGATCGGGGCTTTCAGGTGGTGGAAGGCCTTTTCCGCCACCATGGCGGCGATATCAGCGGCGACGGAGCAGCGCGGCGGGCTTTCATCCACCACCACCAGCCGGCCCGTGGCCCGCACGCTTTCCAGAATGGTTTCCTCATCCAGCGGGCTGGTGGTGCGCGGATCGATCAGGTCGCAACTGATCCCTTCCGCCGCCAGCTTGTCCACGACGCCGATGGCCAGCGGCACCATGCGGGCCAGGGCGACCACAGTGACATGTTCCCCCTCGCGCACCATCGCGGCCTCGCCAAAGGGGATGGTGTAATCCCCGTCCGGCACCTCGCATTCATCCATATAGAGCGATTTATGCTCGAAGAAGATCACCGGATCATCGTCGCGGATGGCGGTCAGCAACAGGCCCTTGGCGTCATAGGCGTTGGACGGCACCACCACCTTCAATCCTGGAATGCCCGTCAGCATGGGATAGATCGTCTGGGAATGCTGGGCCGCCGCATTCATGCCGCCGCCGCAGGTCATGCGGATAACCAGCGGTGTGCGCGCCTTGCCGCCAAACATATAGCGGAACTTCGCCGCCTGATTCAGCAACTGGTCCAGGCAGACGCCGACGAAATCGGCGAACATGATCTCCGCCACCGGGCGCAGGCCGGTCAGTGCCGCCCCATTGGCAGCCCCGACGATGCAGCTTTCACTGATCGGCGTGTCGATCACCCGGTCTTCGCCGAACCGGGGCAGCAGCCCCTTGGTCAGGCCGAAGACGCCGCCGGCCGCCTCCCGCTCACCGGAGGTGCCGCCGGCCCCGCCGGAGACATCCTCCCCCAGCACGATCACGCGGGGGTCGCGTTCCATTTCAAGATGCAGGGCGTCATTGATCGCCTGGCGCATGGAAATCTTGGGCATGGGTCAGGCTCCCGCTCAATAGCTGATATAAACGTCGGTCAGGACGTCGGCGGCGGTGGGGGCAGGGGCGGCCACCGCTTCACGCACGGCCCGGTCGATCAGGTCGCGGACCTCGCCATCCACCTGATCCAGATCGCTGCCGGGCAGCAATCCTGTCTCCGTCACCCGCTGGCGGAAGATTTTAAGGCTGTCCTTCTCCGCCCGCAGCCGCGCCACCTCGTCCTTGGCGCGGTAAAGCTGGGGGTCGCCTTCGAAATGGCCGAAGAAGCGGGTGCATTCGGCATAGACGGCGCAGGGGCCGCCGCCATTGCGCGACAGTTCCGTCGCCTGACGCATCGCCTCATAGACGGAAAAGAAATCATAGCCATCGGCCTGGAACACCGGCATCCCGAAGCCTTCGGTACGCCGCACCATATCCCGGCTGCCCACGGCATAGCTGAAGCCGGTATGTTCGCTATAGCCGTTATTCTCCAGCACGAAGATTTTCGGCACTTTCAGCACCACGGCCATGTTCATGGCCTCGAAAACCGTGCCCTGGTTGCTGGCCCCGTCGCCACTGAAGGAGACGGCGACGCCGCCGGTCTTCAGCACCTTGGCGGTGATGGCGGCGCCCACGGCGATGGGCGGGCCGCCGCCGACAATACCATTGGCGCCCAACATGCCCTTATCCAGGTCGGCAATATGCATGGAGCCACCCTTGCCCTTGCACAAGCCATCCTGTCGGCCATAGATTTCCTTCATCATGCCGATGACGTCACAGCCTTTGGCGATGCAATGACCGTGGCCGCGATGGGTGCTGATGATCTTGTCCTTTTCCGTCAGGTGTTCGCACACCCCGACGGCCACCGCCTCCTGCCCCGCATAAAGGTGGGTGAAGCCGGCAATGCCACCGCGTTGGATATCGACATGGATCCGTTCCTCAAACTCCCGGATCGTCACCATCTGGCGGTAGGCCCGCAGCATCTGCTCGCGGCTGATCTGCATGGAAATCTCCCTGTTGCGTCAGGCAGAAGGGGCGGCCGTTCCCGCCATTTCCCGCTGCCCCGGACCTTGTCCGGCCTGTTGCCCGGTGGTCCGATCCTCCCGAATAATGATTTTTGATTCACTAGTCATTGTATCTTTCCGTTATCCTTCCGTCAACGCCACTTTCCGATATTCAACAGCCGTCTGGTGGGGCAACAGCCCGGATTGCAGCGCGCCCGCAACTGTGACAAAATGATTATAGAGTCATTAGTCATATATGCTGATGGCGCCTCCCTCCCGGACAAAAGCAAGGTTTGCCCGTGCCGCCCAGGAAAGCGAAAGCCACCGCCCCGTCGGATGAACAGGAACCGTCCCCCGGCCGCCGCCGGCGATCGGAAGCGCAGGTCCAGAAGAACGAGGAGACGCGGGCGCGGCTGCTGAATGCCGCCGCCCGCGTTATCGGCAAATATGGCTATGCCGGCTGTTCCATCGCCCGTGTCGCCGCCCGGGCCAAGGTGGCGCACGGCACCTTCTATCTGCATTTCAAATCCCAGCAGGATCTGTTCGACCAGTTGCTGCCCGCCCTGGGGGCGGAGATGCTGGAGGTGATCGGCAAGGCGGTACGCGACAGCAAAAGCCTGATCGAGCTGGAACATCGCGGGTTGGTGGCCAATTTCGATTATCTGGTGCAGCATCCCTATCTGCACCGGGTCACGTCGGAGGCGGAGCTTTACGCCCCCGTGGCCTATCGCCAATATTTTGAGGAACTGGCCAAGCCCTACAAGAAATCGCTGCGCCGGTCGATGGCGGCGCAGAGCCAGCCGGCCTTCAGTGAAGACCAGTTGGATGCCGTCATCTCCATGCTGCTGGGCGCGCGTTATTACCTGCTGACCCGGTTCTGTGTGGAGGGCAACAGTTTGAAACCGTTGACCCCGGAACTGACGCAAACCTATCTGCGCTTCGTCGCCGAAGGGTTGGGCGTGAAGCTGGACATGCCGGCAGAAGCGATAGCGGCGCCAGCGGCAGAGGTGGTGCCGCTGGCGCCGCGTCGTAAGCGCAAGGTGGCGGGGCAGGGGGACGATTAGAGTTTGTCAGGTTTACGCTGAATCACTCTCTACCGTCACCCCGGCGAAGGCCGGGGTCCATTTCGTAGAGCAAAGCGCCTTTGATTCTGGACCCCGGCCTGCGCCGGGGTGACGGTAGAGAAGGGACGATCGGTCCAATCTAAACCTGACAATCTCTAACCCCCCGCCGCCCGTGCGATCGATGCCGCCATTTCCTCCTTTGTCGGGTTGCGGCGCAGGGTCAGCCCGCCATTGACCTGGAGATTCTGGCCGGTCATGAAGCACTCGTCTGACGCCAGGAACACAGCCGCCGCCGCGATATCCTCCGACGTGCCGATGCGGCCCAGCGGATATTCCGGCAGGAAGGCTTCTGTCAGGCCGGGAATGGCCATATGCCCCGCCGTCATCGGTGTGGCGGTCAGGCCGGGGGAGATGGAATTGGCGCGGATCCCGCGCTGCCCGAATTCATGCGCGACGACGCGGATAATATGATCCGTCCCGGCCTTGGCCCCCATATAGGCGGCATGGTCGTTGAGCATGATGGTGGCGGTGGCGGAACTGATCTGGATGATCGATCCGCCCCGGTCCATGGCACCGATCACCGCCTGATAGAACATGAACGGCCCCTTGAACTGAAGCGCGCTCATCTGGTCGAACTCTTCCTCCGTCGTTTCCAGAAACGGCTTCAGCAGGCCCCAGCCGGTGGCGTTCAGGGCGATATCGACATGGTCCAGCTTCTCCTTGGCAAAGGCGGCCAGGGCGAAAACCTGTTCCCGGTCGGTGATGTCGCAAAGGGCTGCATGGCCGCCAATCTCCCCGGCCAGCCGTTCCAGCTCATCGCCTTTGCGGCCGGCGACCACCACCGTGGCCCCTTCGGCGGCGAAGCGGCGGGCGATGACTTGGCCCATATTGTCCCGATTGGCGGCACCGACGACGATGGCACCCTTGCCGGCAAGACGTCCCATCATGCCCCCCTTAAACCCAGTAGCGGACAGAGAAGGTGCGGGATTTGAAGGCCCATTGGCCGTCGATCTTCACCAGGATATCGTCATATTGCCCATGGGTACGGCGGGCCACGCCCTCGCTGTCGGTATAGGATTCCGCCGTATACATGCGCGCCGTCGCCTGATCGCCCGCCACCACGATGGAGCCGGGCAGCACCAGAAACACAATGTCGGGATAATGTTTCATCGCCGCCACCCAGGCATCAACGATGGTTTGTTTGCCCGACAGTTTCTCCATCCCCGGCACATGCGGCAGGCACCAGAAGCTGTCCTCCGCCCAGGTGGAGGCCCAGTCCTCGGCATTGTGCTGGTTGACGGCATCCGCATAGATTTCATTCAGCTCGCGGATGGCCAGACGGTCTTCCACCGGTCCCGTGAACGGCATTGTTTCCTCCCGATTTCCATGGATCACGGGGCCGGTTTGGCCGGTCGTGATGACATATTGTTGATTTATGATTCGTTAGTCAGAATGAAGCGCGGGTCTTGGCTTGTCAAGTCCGGGCGGGCGGTGAAATCCGGCTTCCTTTTGCCCCGGAAAGCCCGCAGCCCCTCAGCAAACTCGGCACCGTTAGCACGGGCGGTGAACTGGTCCTTTTCGGCCTGCAACTGCGCCAGGAAGGCGGCGGTCAGCGGCCCGCGCAGCAGGGCCTTGGCGGCGGCATGGGCACCCCGTGGGCCCGTGGCCAACCGTTGCGACAAGGCGTCCACCGTATTGGCCAGCGCATCGGCGGCCACCACCTGATTGACGATGCCCAGCCGGTGGGCCTCCGCGGCGCTGAACCGGTCACCCAGCATCACCAGTTCGCTAGCCTGCTTCAGGCCGCAGAGATGCGGCAGCATCAGGGTGGCCCCGCCATCCGGCGTGGCCCCCAGATGGCAATAGGCCAGGGAGAAGCCGGCATTCTCTGTGGCGATGGAAAAATCGCAGGCGGCCGCCAGCCCGATGCCGAAGCCGGCCACCGGCCCGTTGATGGCGGCGATCACCGGCTTCGGCATCCGCCATATCTGCGTGACCGCGCCATGGGCATGATCGATCAGCCGGTTGAAATAGGTGCTGCGGGCGGCGGCGGGGCCGTCCAGCGTCTGGGCAAATTCCCGCACATCGCCGCCGGCCATGAAGGCGCGGCCAGCCCCCGTCAGCACGATGACGCTCACCGCCGCATCCGCCGCCAGCCGCGCCAGGGTCTGATCCAGGGCGCTGGCCAGGGCCATGTCCAGGGCATTCAACGCGTCGGGCCGGTTGAAGGTGACATACGCCACGGCCCCCCGCTGTTCAACGCCGACCACATCTGCAATCGTCATGTCTCCTGCTCCTCCCTTTTGCCTTTGTCTGTCTGCGCCAGACGGCACTTGACCTTAGCCCCTGTCGATATGATTATGATCAATGAATCATAAGTCAATAAAGGAAGCGCCATGACCCTGATCCAGGTAACCGACCGTGATGGAACCCGGCACAGCCTTGACGCCCCCGATGGTGACAGCCTGATGGTGGCCCTGCGTAATGGCGGCCTGTCGGTGGAAGGTCTGTGCGGGGGGAACATGGCCTGTGGCACCTGCCATATCCATGTGCTGAATGCCATGGAGGGGCAGTTGCCGCCGATCAGCGCGGATGAGGCGGCCTTGCTGGCCGACCTGCCCGATACCATGCCGCAGTCGCGTCTGGCCTGTCAGATCCCGGTCGGCCCGGCGCTGACCGGCCTGTCCATCGTGGTGGCGCCGGATGACTGAACGGCCTTATTAGGCCGCCCCGGTTGAACCGCTGCCCCTTCCATTGCTATCATCGCCTTGAAATCAGCCTCGGCCGTCAGTCGTCCGGTGGCGAAGCAGGGTCAAGGAGTGGGGACGGTGGCGGTCAGCGCACAGGGGCGGAAACGGAAGCCGTCCGCCGAAAAGGTGGAAAAGAATGAGGCCACGCGCCTGACTTTGATCGAGGCGGCGGCCAAGATCGTCGGGCGTTATGGCTATTCCGGCTGTTCCATCGCGCGGGTGACGGCCAAGGCCAAGGTGGCGCACGGCACCTTCTATCTGCATTTCAAATCACAACAGGAACTGTTCGACCTGCTGCTGCCCACCCTGGGGGCCCGCATGTTGGACAAGATCAGCGACGCCGTGCGCAACGCCACCTCCCTGCTGGAGGTGGAGCGGCGGGGGCTGGAGGCGAATTTCGCCTATCTGGTGGCCCATCCCTATATGTACCGCCTGATGATGGAGGCGGAGCTTTTCGCCCCCACCGCCTTCCGTGCCCATGTCGACATGCTGCTGGAACGCTATGTCCGGTCGCTGCGGCGTAGCCTGAAGGACCAGGAACCGCCGCTCTATAGCGAGGCGGAATTGGAACAGGTGGCCAGTATGCTGATGGGCGCGCGCTCCTATCTGCTGATGCGGTTCTGCGCGGTCGATGGCAAGATCCGGCCCCTGTCGCCGGAGATGCTGGATACCTATCTGCGCTTTGTCGCCAATGGCCTGAAGGCCGGGCCGCTGTCCCCGATGCTGGCCGTGCCGGAAGCGGTCGCACCAGCGGCAGAGGCAGCGCCCAAACCCGTCCGCCGCCGCCGGGTTACGGCGGTGACGGACGCATAGGGCATCAGCGCCGACCCTCAATATAATCGTTGATCATCTCGTGGAACCGGCGGACCCGCGCTTCCTGCCCGGTCAGATAGGCATCCTTGAAGCCACGGGAGCGCAGGCCCCGCTGCTGTCCCACGGCGATGGAGAGATCCTGATCGGCGACAAAGCCCAGGCTCTGATCGCCATGGCTGAAGATTTCATGTTCTGCCTCGGCCAGGGGGCGCGGGCCCACGGGGGTCATCGCCTCCGTCTGGCCCGGCACCACCGGCACCATGAACCAATGGTCGAACAGGCATTTCTCCGGATCGGTCGGGTGCGGCTGCGGCCGCAGCAACTGGAACCCGTCCGCACTCATGGTCAGGGAGACATTGGGGAACAGGGTGTAATGGTGATAGTCGGTCAACTGGTCATCATCCAGCAGATCATAATGGGCAAAGCCGCGTTCCCGGCCCAGGCGTCGTTTCTGTTCCTGCAAGGCCCGGCGGGCATCGCGGGCATGGCCCTGAAAGGCGGCGGGGTCCAGATCCCAGGCGCGCAGGATATCATCCAGCGGCTGGGCCACGTCGGTGACGCTCTGCGCCCTTAATGAAGGCATCCCGCCCTTCATCCGCATCCGGTTATGGCCAGACGGGTAAAGGTCGAACAGCGTGTCCTGATAGGCATCCTCAATGAAGGTCGACAGTTCGGGATGCAGGGTCGGCAGATGGTAGCTTTCATTGAAATTGTCGTGAATGACCTTCCAATTGCAATTGACCTCTGCCGTCAGGTACAGCACGCGAACCTGCTGATCCATGCTGTATTTTTCAAATTGTGCGGCCACAGGGTCGAGATAGTGGCGCAAGGGTGGGGCTGCCGGGTCCATGTTGAACCAGACGAAACCGCCCCAGACCTCGCATTTTATGGCGGACAGCTTGACCTTGCCGCAGGGATTTCCCTGGGGGAAATCATCGGGGTCTTGAACCCGGCAGGTGGTGCCGGCCCGGTCGAACTGCCAGGAATGATAGGAACAGGTAAAGACCTTGGCATGGCCCAGATCGCCATGCACCAGCCGGTTCCCCCGATGGGGACAGACATTGTAGAAGGCGGCGACCGATCCATCCTCCTGCCGGACCATCAGGATGCTCTCCTGCCCGATCTCGTGGGTGATGTAATCGCCCGGCTCCGGCAGGTCCGCCGCCCAGCCCCCGATATGCCAGATGCGCGTCCACATCCGGTCCCATTCCAGGGCCATGAAGTCCCGGCTGGTATAACGGCTGCCGGTGATGGGATCGCCACGCAAGGGCGGCGGCGTGGGGGACGGCTCGACGGCGGGCTGGGGCGGCTGGCTGTTGATCACGGACATGGGGTTGCATCCTCCGCTGTTCGATTGCGGCCGGGTGCCGCTTATTTGTGATTGGTGAGTCATTGATCAATGTATGGCCGCGCGAACCCGTCGTCAACGACCCATGCAGGGCCGTTAGCCCAATGCCTTTGGATTGCTGATCGACAGGCGGGCGCGGGTGATGGTCAGCAGGGCCTGCCGCAAGGTGGCATCCGGGGCCGGTTCGTCGAACCGGCCGGCGTCAATGGCGGCACACAGGGCCGGGGCATCATCCTGGCCGATCAGGCCGGTCAGCGTTTCGGCGATGCGGCGCCGTGCCTCCGCTGCCTGCAGGTCGCGCAACACGATGGCCAGGGCGTTGGCCACCATCAGCCCGGTATAGCGGGCGTGATCGGGCAGGTTGGGCAGCAGCTCCGCCCGCAGGCTGGCCAGCGCGGTTTCCAGCAGGTTCTGGCTGTCTGGCAGATCACGGATCATGCGGCCGCCTCCATCTGGTCGATTTCCCGCAGCATGTCATGGGTAATTTCCGGCAGCATCCGGCCGGTCAGCGCCAGTTCCAGGGAGTGTTCCGCGCCTGAAACATGCCGTTTGGCCTGCTGTACCGCGATGGCGGCCCAGCGCAGATGGGCCATCACCTCCCACCAGCGCACGGCCTGATGGTTGACGGGGCGGCCGGTGGCCGCTTCATAGCCGGCATAGAAATCGGCGCGGTCGCCGATGCCGCCGGCTTCCTGGTCGCGCCGGCCAAAACGCCAGCAGGCGGCACAGAACCAGCCAATATCCTCCATCGGGTCGGACCAGCCGGCAAATTCCCAATCGATGATGGCGGTCAGCTTTCCCGCTTCCACCAGATAATTGCCGGTGCGGTAGTCGCGGTGCGACAGCACCAGATCGCCCACCGCCGGCCGCCGCCGATCCAGCCAGCGCAGGCCATAGGCCAGTGCCGGATCAAGCCCCGCCATTTCCCCCAGCCAACCACGATAGGCGGTCAGACAATCATCAAGCAGGTCAGCCGCCGGCAGGGGCAGGAAATCCAGCCCCGGCGCACCGGGGCGCAGACGATGCAGCCGGCCCAGCTGCTGCCCCAGATCATGGGCCAGCGCGGGGGAGGGGGGCGCCTTCACCAGCCGATGGCCAGCGGCCACCCCGCCCGCCCGCCGCATGATATAAAAGGGGCTGCCCAGCAAGGCGCCATCGCCTTGCACGAAAAGCGGTTCCGGTGCGGTGACGCCGGCATCGAAGGCGGCGCGCAGCACGGCCGCCTCCTGCGCCTTGGACAGGCTGGCGGAAACACCGCTGGGCGACCCGGCGCGGAACACCACCGGCTGACATCCGGCGAACGGCCCGCCCGCAATGATCAAATCCATGGAAAGATTGACGGAGATGGCACCGCCCGACAGGCGGCGCACATCCGCCAGCCGTACCGTTGCGGCCCCGGCCTGCCCGGTCAGCCAGTCGGCCAATGCCTGCAACTGCTCTGGCGAAAGGGAGGGCACGCTCATGACCACCCCCAGAACGCGTCCCCTTCGGTCAGATAGGACCGGCTCAGCACCATCTTATGTACTTCCGAGGCGCCATCGACCAGCCGCGACTGCCGCGCATAGCGGTAAATCCATTCCAGCACCGTATCGCGGGAATAGCCGCGCGCCCCGCACAGCTGGATGGCGGTATCCACGGTGCGCGACAGCGTGTCGGCCACCTGCACCTTGGCCATCGACACTTCCTTGCGGGCGAAATGGCCGCGATCCAGTTCGGCGGCGGCCCGCATGGTCAGCAGGCGGGAAATCTCGATCTGCATCGCCGCTTCGCCCAGCATCCACTGCACCCCCTCATGCTCTGCCAGCGGCATTCCGAAGCTGTGGCGTTCCTTGACATAGGCGCCGGCAATTTCCAGGCAGCGCTTGGCCAGACCGGTCCAGCGCATACAATGGGTCAGCCGGGCGGGGCCCAGGCGGATTTGCGTGGCTTTCAGCCCGTCACCGACATTCATCAGCACATTTTCATCCGCCACTTCCAGCCCGTCGAAGATCAGCTCGCAATGGCCGCCATGTTCCTCCGGCCCCATGATGGGGATGCGACGTTCAATGCGCCAGCCGGGCTGGTCGCGGTCGAACAGGAAGGCGGTCAGGCCCTTGCGCGGATCGTCAGAGGTGCGGGCCAGCAGGATGAAATGCTGGGCGACGCCGGCCCCGGTAATGAACCATTTATGGCCATGGATGACCCAGCGCCCGTCCCGGCGTTCCGCCCGGGTGCGCATCATCGACGGGTCGGACCCGCCGCCCGGATGCGGTTCAGTCATGGCAAAGGCGGAGCGTACCCGCCCTTCGACGATGGGGTCCAGCCAGCGGCGCTTCTGCGCCGCGGTGCCCACCTGATTCAGCAGCCGCATATTGCCATCATCGGGGGCGGCAGCATTGAAGCAGACGGGGCCGAAGATGGAGCGGTTCATCTCCTCATAGCAGGCGGCAAGGCCGGTGAAGGGCAGGCCCTGGCCGCCGGCTTCCTGCGGCAGTTGCAGGGTCCACAGGCCGGCCGCCTTGGCCTTGGCGCGCAGGGCGGCCAACGGCCCGTCGGCAATATTCTCATGCGCGTCCCATTGGCTGCGGTCCGCCTCCACCGGCAGGATTTCCGTTTCCACGAAATCCCGGATGCGGCGGCGATAATCCTCCAGGGCGGGGGGCAGCGTGAAATCCATGTCGGCGGTCTTTCAAAAAAGAGCGAGCGCTCGTTTTATATCGCCTTTCGGCTTCGCCGGCAATGGCCGTTCATGCTATGTCGGGCAGCGAAGGGGGCCGGTATGGACAGTTACAGCACGTTCCAGCAGGAATTCGACCTATCGATGGAGGCGCTGTGTCGCCGCATTCTGGAGCGGCATCAGGCAACCATCCGGGTACGCAAGGCCGAGACGGCGGTGGCCAATCTGGCGCGGATCATTGAGACCACCCTGGTGCTGTCCAACCGCAACGGCTTCCATCCCATGTCGCTGCGCGACCTGTCGGAACAGTCGGGCCTGTCGATGGGCGCGCTCTACAGCTATTTCGACAGCAAGGACACGTTGCTACTGATGATTTTGGGGCAGGTGGTGGATGCCATCGGTCTGGTGTTGACCGCACCGGATGTTGCGGCCGGTGATCCGCTGGCGCGGCTGCGCGCCCTGATGGCGCGCCACGTCTATCTGACCGAGGCCATGGGCCCCTGGTTCGTCTTCGCCTTCATGGAGGCCAAGGCCTTTGGCAAGCAGGGGCGGGCGATGGCGGTGGAAAGCGAATTATGGACGGAAGCGCTGCTGCGCGATGTCATCGCCGATGGCATCAATACCGGCCGCTTCCGTCCCGTCGATCCGACGATGGCGGCCGCCCTGATCAAGCCGATGCTGCAGGATTGGTATGTGAAGCGTGCCAAGTACCGCAAGCGCGGGGTGGAGCCTGATGCCTTTGTTGCGGTGCTGGTGGATATGGTGGGGAATATGCTGCTGGCCTGATCCCACCGGTCCTAAAGCGCACCCTGTCGGGTGCAGGTGGTAAAAATACAGCGGCGCGGTTTCACGCCGACAGGCGTTTTTCCGCCAGATTGATCGGTGCCGGTGCCGATTCCGCCGCTGGCACCGGCGGCGTCTGATATTCCGGGGAACGACTGGGGAAACGGGCGAGGAACAGTGCCCCGCCCGTGGGCATGGGGCTGACGGTCAGGCTGCCGCCCAGCCGCTGGGTCACCTGGCAATAGGCCAGATAAAGCCCCAGCCCGCTGCCGCCCTGGGTCCGTCTGGTGGTGAAGAATGGTTCAAAAATATGCGGCATGGCGTCGGGCGCGATGCCCACGCCATTATCGCTCACCCGCAATTCCACCCAGCCTTCGGCATCCTGGCCCAGGGAAATCACAATCTCCCCCGCCTGTCCCCCTGGGAAGGCGTGGGTGATGGCATTGACCAGCAGGTTGGTGACCAGCTGCGCCACCGCATCGGGATACAGATCAACCGGCAGCCGGCTGGCCCCGGTCAGGCTGATCTTATGCGGTGTCTTGCGCGTCTGCGGCCGCAGGCTGATCAGCACCTCCTCAATATAGCCGACCAGATCGAATCGCCGCCGGTCCTGCCGGGTGCGATCCACCGCCACGTGCTTGAAGCTTTCGATCAGCCGGGCGGCGCGTTCCATATTGGATTGTAGGATGCGGGCGGCCAGCGCCGTCGCCTCGATATAATCCTGCATCTGTTCGCGCCGCAGGGTGGCCTTGGCCAGCCCATCCTGGATGCCGCGCGTTTCCTGCACCAGCCGGGTGGAGGCGGCAAGGGCGGTGCCCACCGGGGTTGCCACCTCATGCGCGATGCCGGCCACCAGCCTTCCCAGAGAGGCCATTTTCTCTGCCTGGATCAGTTCATCCTGGGTGCCGCGCAGCCGGGCCAGCGCTTCTTCCGCCTGACGGCGGGCCTCGCGCTCCCCCTGCATCACCCGGCGCAGATTGGTCATGGTGCGGGCCAGCAGGGCCGCCACGCCGACGCCTGTCAGGGCGGCCAGTATCAGCCCCGGTCCCGCCTGCATCAGGTAAAGCGTCAGCCCGGTGCCCGCCAGAACCCCCGGCAGCAGCTGCCGCCCCCCGAACCAGAGGATCAGCAGGGCAAAACCGGCGGGCAGCCAGATGGCCGGCAATGCCAAGTCGGCCGGCAGCGAAACCGTCCCCCCCAGCCATCCCACCGCCCCATAGGCCGGGAGAAGCAGCAGGTTGAGCAACAGCAGGCGCAGTTTCCCCACGAGACAGCCCCCCATTGGCCGGCCGGTCACCCCCCATATTGGTGCCCGACATTTGACTAATAGTTTAGACAATCTGGCGAATAAAGAAAACCAGCCTCTGTCCCTGATTGTTCGTTTATTGCTAAAAAGGTTGATATCGTATTCGGTACCATACCAAACTGTTACCATTGCAGCGCATGATGTTGCGCAAATGTGACGCCAGGGGCAAATGCAGTGCTGCATCGTCGGTTGCCCCTGGCGGTGGGCACGGTTTCGCGTATTGTCCGTCTTGCCTTGTGGCGAGCGATCGACGTCACAAAAGGATGGAACCTCGGGCGTGTCTCGCCGATCCGGGGATGATCATCTGAAGCCGGCGTGCCAGGCACAGCCGGCTTTTTCTTTGCTTTCAGCGATCTTTGCAAATCTCTGCTTTGCCCGTCGATCCGTGTTAGGATCAGCGCATGTATAGCGATGTCCTTGATCTGCGCGATTTCTACCAGGGCAGCACCGGCCAGATGGTGCGCCGGCTGATCCGCCGCCGCATCCGCACCCTGTGGCCGGATGTCAAAGGGCTGCGGGTTCTGGGCATTGGCTATGCGACCCCCTATCTCGGCCTGTTCAAGGAAGAGGCGGAACGGGTGATGGCGGTGATGCCAGCCAGCCAGGGCGTCATCGGCTGGCCACCGGAAGGGCCGGGTCTGGTGACCCTGGCGGATGAGGCGGAACTGCCCTTCCCGGATATGAGCATTGATCGGGTGCTGCTGATCCACGGGCTGGAATGTACCGAAGAATTGCGCCCGCTGATGCGGGAACTCTGGCGCATTCTGGCGGGTGGCGGGCGGTTGATCACCGTGGCACCCAACCGGCGCGGCATCTGGGCCCGTTCCGACCGCACACCCTTCGGCATGGGCAGCCCCTTTTCCCCCTCGCAGTTGAAGCGCACCTTGCAGGCCAACATGTTCGTGCCGGAGCGGGAGGATTACGCCCTGTTCCTGCCGCCCACCGAATCACGCTTCCTGCTGGCCAGCGCCGGTGCGGTGGAAGAACTGGGCCGCCGCTGGTTCCGCGCCTTTGCCGGTGTGCATATGATCGAGGCATCCAAGCAGATCTATGCCAGTGCCGCCCGTGCCAAGCAGAAGGAACGCCACCGCCTGCTGTCCCCCGCCGCCCAACCTGTCTTCGGCCGCATGGCGGCCGAACGGCGCAAGGTGGAGACGGGGGAGGAATAGGCCGGCATCAGCGCCGGGCGGCGGTCGCCGCCGTCCCAACGGTCATGAATGATGACCGTTGGCATAATCCCGCACAGCATCGCCAAAGGCAGCCAGCAGGGCGGCATAGGGCGGGTTTTCCCAGAAGCGCCATTCCGGGTGCCATTGCACGCCGATGGCAAAGCCGGCCCCTTCCACCCGCACCCCTTCGATCAGCCCGTCCGGGGCTGTCGCCTCCACCGCCAGACCGGGGGCCAGACGGTTGATACCCTGCTGGTGCAGGGAATTGACCATGATCTCCTTCTGGCCGGTGATGCGGGCAAAGGCCCCGCCCGGCGTCAGCGCCACCTTGTGCACCGGGGCATATTGCACCTCCACCGGTTCATGTTCCGGGTCGCGGTGATCCATCAGGCCCGGCACTTCCTGCACGCGCGGGTGCAGCGTGCCGCCCAGGGCCACGTTCAGTTCCTGAAAGCCCCGGCAAATGGCGAAGACGGGCAGGCCGCGCGCCAGCGCGCCTTTCAGCAGCGGCAGGGTGGTGGCGTCGCGGTGCGGGTCCAGCGGCGGGGTCACCATCTCATCCGGCAGGCCGTAATGGGACGGGTGCAGGTTGCTGGGGCTGCCGGTCAGCAGCAACCCATCCAACCGGTCCAGCAACCCCTCCACATCCCACCAGTCGCCCAGCGCCGGGATCAAGACCGGCTGGCAGCCGGCGCCATGGCTGACACCCCGGATATATTTGTCGCCCACCACATGGAACGGGTGTTGACCCAGTTCCCGCGCATCGCAGGAAAGGCCGACCAGGGGGCGATGGGCGGGTTTGGTGGCAATGGTCATGATGCGGGGCTTCCGGTGGTGACGGTCATCCAGGATGGTAACCGCCCAACAGCATCCGTCAATCCCGCTCCCGCCCGCGCGTGGGATTGCGGAAATAGAACTGGTTGGCGTCCAGCTTTACACCGAATTCCGGGTTCTGCAGGGCCACCTCGGTCAGCTTGCCCTGGGCGTCCAGCACGCGCCATTTGCGCAGGCCAAAGGGCGTTTCCTCAAACACCAGGGTCAGGCTGCCCAGACCGGGATCTTTCGCCTGCACCAGGGTGATTTCCAGCAACCCGTCATCGCGCGCCACCTGGGTGATCTTGACATCGCCCGACAGGGTGATCTTGTCGCGCAGCAGGAAATCGGCCAGCGTGCTGCCGATGGGGGCGTTCTGCTGCTCCTTCACCTCGGCATCCCAGAAATAGACGAACTTGCCATCGGCAACGATGAAGTTCTCCACCGGGGGGGCGTAGCTGATGCGCATCCGGCCCGGCCGCAGCAGGGTGAAGGTGCCGCGCGCGCTCTGCCCATTATCGGCGGTCTGGATGAAATCCGATTTCAGGCTGGTGATGCCATTCAGATAGGTTTCCGCCTTGGCCAGCAGGGCAGGCTGATCCGCCGTGGCAACGGCGGTGGCGGCCTGCACCGGGGTCGGCAGGGCAACGGGCAGGGAAAGCAGCGGGGCGGCGGCCAGCAGGGCCAGAAGGGTCTTGCGCATGATTGCCTTGATAGACGCCGATCATGGCGGATTTAGGGAAGGGCCGGCCGGGCCTGTCACTCCCGCCCGGCATCCACCAGGGCGGCCGCCGCGGCGGCAAGGCCCCCACGCGGGCGCAGCCGGGGGCGGATTTGCGGCACCGGGTTGAAGTTGCCCGTCACCTTGTCCAGCACATGCAGTTCGGCCCCGCCTACATCGAACAGCAGCCCTTCCAGCTCCAGCTTGCCTTCACGTTCCAGTTCGGCAATCCAGGGGAAGGTGCGCAGATTGTCCAGCGACAGCTTCACCACCGCCCGCTCCAGTGCCGGTAGGTCCACCGGCTGGCCGGGTTCCAGCCCCTGACGCACGGCCGCCAGGGCCGGATCGGCGATGGAGACCCATTGGCCGATGAAGTCGGCCTTGGACTGGCTGCGATCATGGGTCAAGGCGGCCACACCGCCGCAGAGCGAATGGCCCATCACCACCACCGATTCTACCCCCAGTTCGCGCACGGCAAATTCCAGCGCGGCAGAGGTGCCGTGGTAATCTTCACTGGGCTTATAGGGCGGCACCAGATTGGCCACGTTGCGGATGACGAACAGATCGCCCGGCTGGGTGGCGAAGATCAGGGTGGGATCGACGCGGCTGTCGCAGCAGGTGATCAGGGCCGCCTTCGGCTTCTGCCCGGCCCAGGCCAGGGTGCGGAACAACCCGCGCTGCTGGCGGAAATTGGTACGGCGGAATTCCCGGAAACCGTCGATCAGATCCTTCAACATGCGTTCACCCCTGTGACCGTTCGATATCCTGTGGCACCGCACCATGCGCAGGACAGGCGGTTCTTGTCCAGACCGCACCTGTATGGTTTCCCCCTACGTCAACGCAGGGGTCAGTGACAGAATGGTTACAGGGAAGCCAGGGACAGCAGCCCGCCCGCCAGGATCAACAACACCCCGGTGCCCCGGTTCAGCCACAGGCTGGCACGCGGGCCAGACAGCCGGCGGGCCAGGCTGCGCCCGCCGGCGGCATAGGTCATGATCCAACCGAATTCGATCACCAGCATGGTGCCCACCAGAATGGCCAGCTGCGGCCCCAGCGGGCTTGTCATATCGATGAATTGCGGGAAAAAGGCGGCCATGAAGATCAGCGCCTTGGGGTTGCTGGCGGTGATCAGCCCGCCTTGCAGCAGCAGGCCCAGCGGGCGGTTGCTGCGCCCCGTGGCCGCATCTGCCGGCAGATCGCCCTGTGTATCGGTGTCCGGCAGCGGTGCCCGGATCGCCTGTATCCCCAGCCAGATCAGATAGGCAACGCCCACCCATTTGAAGATCATGAAGGCCAACGGCGACGCCTTCAGCAGCACGCCCAGCCCCAGGGCCGACAAGGCGGCCATCAGCCCCAGCGACAGGCACATGCCCAGCCCACCCCAGGCCGCCCCGCCCAGCCCATGACGCACCCCCATGGCCAACGCCGACAGCATGTTCGGCCCCGGCGTGGCCGACAGGAAGAAACAGGTGAACAGGAACAGGCCCAGCGTATGGGAATTCATCGGACGCATCCTTGAAGGACGGGAAGGCCCCTTTTTCGGTCAAGGCAGGCGCAGGGGCACGCGGCTCTGGTCGTTATTGGCATCGACCAGCCGGTGCAGCAAGCTGAGAAAAACCATCCGTTCCGCGGGGGGCAGCGGGGCCAGCAGCCTTTCATGGGCGCGGGCCACGGCGGGCCGCGCCCGGGCCATCAGCGCTTCCCCCTCTGGCAGGGGATAGAGCAGGCGGGCACGCCGGTTGCTGGGGTCAACCTCCCGCCGGATCAGGCCGCGCGCTTCCAGCCGGTCCACCACGCCGGTGATCGTGGTGCGGTCCAGGGCGGAGCGGCAGCCCAGCCAGGTCTGATCATGGCCGGGTTCATTGACGATCAGCAGCATCGCCACCAGTTGCGGTGTTGTCAGGTCCAGCCCCTGGGTTTCCTCCAGGAACAGGGCGGTGGAGATCTGCCATAGGCGCCGGATCAGGTATCCGGGCATCTCTTCCAGGGCCATCTCCGCGTTCATCTGCTTTTCCTCGCTATGGGATGCGTTCGTTGCATGGTTTTGAAGCCAGCCATGCGCGAAGCGCGCTTTTCCCGGAACCATATCATCGCCACCATTATTCAGCATACTGAATATCAGTAGACAGATAATAAGTGGCCCTGCTCTGGCCAAAGGTGAAGCCCCATGTCCAGCGACAATCCGTCTCTCCCGCCTCCTTCCCCGCACCCTTCCCGCCATGAACCCAAATCGGGGGCGCTGGGCGCGCATATGCGCTCGGCCCTGACGGGGGCGGTGGGGCGGCTGGCCGTGCCTTTGTTCGCGGTGGCCACCGTGATGGCGCTGGTGCTGGTGGCATCGGCCCGCTGGGATGGCTGGGTCGGCGGGGCGGATCTGCAGGTGACGGACAATGCCAGCATCCGCGCCGATGTCACCCGGCTGGGCGCGCGGGTGGCCGGTGCCGTGCGCCGTGTGGCGGTGACGGATTATCAGCGGGTCCGCAAGGGCGACCTGCTGCTGGAAATCGACCCGGCCGATTATCAGGCCGATCTGGCCAAGGCGGAGGCGGGTGTCGCCTCGGCCCAGGCGACGCTGGATAATCTGACCAACCAGATTGCCCTGCAACAGGCCAGCATCGCCCAGGCAGAGGCCCAGTTGCAGGCCGCGCGGGCCACGCAGCGGCAGGCGGGGCTGGAATCCGCCCGCCAGGATGATCTGCTGCACCGGGGGCTGGCCGGCACACGGCAGAAGGTGGAACAGGCCAGCGCCGACCATGATAAGGCCGTGGCCAATGCCCGTGCGGCAGAGGCCAGCGCCCAGGCGCAGCGCCGCCAACTGGATGTGCTGGCCGGCCAGCAGACGCAACGCACGGCCGAACTGCGCGCGGCAGAGGCAACCCTGCAGGCGGCCCGGCTGAAACTGGCCTATACGCGCGTCACCGCGCCTGTGGATGGGGTGGTGGGGGAAGCGCAGGTGCATGAAGGCGATTATGTCAGCGTCGGCAGCAGCCTGATCAGCCTGGTACCGCTGCCCGATGTGCATGTGGTGGCCAATTACAAGGAAACCCAGCTGACCCGCGTGGCCCCCGGTCAGGCGGTGGAGGTGGCGGTGGATATGTTCCCCGGTCAGGTGCTGCACGGCCATGTCGCCCTTCTGTCGCCGGCCAGCGGTGCCACCTTTGCCCTGCTGCCGCCGGATAATGCCACGGGCAATTTCACCAAGGTGGTGCAGCGCATTGCCGTGCGGATCGAACTGGAACCCGGACAGAAGCTGCTGGAGCGGCTGCGCCCCGGCATGTCGGTGGAAACCCGCATCCACACGGACAGCACGCCCGTCCCGCTGGATGACAAGGCCCCCCAGGTGGCGGAGCGCATACCATGACCAGTCAGCCGGTCAGCGCCGGGCCGATTTCCGTCGGCCGCCGCTCCCACCATCCGCTGCTGGCGGTGGTGGCGGTGCTGCTGGGCGCCTATATGACCAACTTCCATTCCCGCCTGTTTTCCACCGGGCTGGCCGATCTGCGCGGCGCCTTTGGCCTGGGCATGGATGAAGGGGCGTGGCTGAACAGTGTCGCCATGGCCCCGCAGATTTTCATCGCGCCCTGTGTCGCCTGGCTGGTGGTGGTGTTCGGCGTGCGCCGGGTGCTGGTGGTGCCGGCCTTTCTCTATGCCCTGCTCTGTCTGGTGATCCCGCTGCTGCGCGACCCCGGCACGCTGCTGGCGTTGCATGTGGTGCAGGGGCTGCTGCTGGGCCTGTTCGTGCCGGCGACCATCAGCATCATTCTGCGGAACCTGCCGATGAAATGGTGGGCGCCGGCCATTGCCATCTATGTGTTCCGTCAGGCCTTTGCCATCAATTCTGGCGTGGAACTGGTGGGGCTGTATGTCGGGCAATGGGGCTGGCAATGGCTCTATTGGCAGGATGTGGTGCTGGCCCCGCTGCTGGCGCTCTGCGCCTATTACGGGGCACCGCGCGAACCGGCCAACCGGGAATTGCTGGCAACGGCCGACTGGGGTGGCATGTTGCTGTTCGGGGCCGGGCTGACCATGCTCTATATCGGGCTGGATCAGGGCAACCGGCTGGATTGGCTGTCATCGGGTCTGGTGGTGGGGCTGCTGGCCGGCGGGGTGCTGCTGCTGGCCCTGTTCTGCGTGAATGAGGCACTGGTGCCACAGCCCTGGGCCAGTGCCAGCGTGGTGCTGTCGCGCAATATCGGGCTGTTGCTGCTGGTGGCCACGCTTTACACCGTCACCTCCATCTCCAATTCCACCCTGATCCCCAATTTCCTGACCAGCGTGGCGCATCTGCGGCCCGAACAGACGGGGCCGTTCCTGCTGCATTACGGGGCCCTGCCGCTGTTCCTGGTGATGCCGATTTCCGTCTGGCTGCTGGGCCGGATTGACGGGCGGCTGATGATCACCATCGGGCTGGCGGCCTTTGCCCTGGCCGCCTGGATGGGGACGCGGCTGACCCATGATTGGGGGCCGGGGGATTTCACCGGCATGGTGTTGATCCAGTCGCTGGGCCATTGCTTCACCTTTCTGCCGGTGGTGTTGCTGTCGCTGGCCAATGTCAACCCGGCCCGCGCCACCGCCATTTCCGCCTATATCCAGGTGCTGCGGGTGGACGGCGTGGCGCTGGCGGGGGCCCTGACCAGCACTTGGCTGCGCCAGTCTGAACAGGTGCATTCCAACCTGATCGGCCTGCATGTGGAACGGGGCGATCCCGGCGTGACCGCCCTGCTCAGCCAATTGACCCACCGTTTCGCCGGCACAGCCGGGGATGCCGGGGCCAAGGCGGTGGCCACCCTGTCCACCTTTGTGCAGCGGGAGGCGACGGTGCTGTCTTATATTGACGGGTTCTGGCTCTGCTTCTGGGTGGCGCTGGTGGCCATCCTGCTGACCGCCCTGATCGGCCGAGCCCCGGTCACCCCCTTCACCCCGGCGGGGCGGTGAGGGGTGGGATTATTCCTCCACATTGCGCATCCAGTCGGCCAGCGGGGCCAGCGCGCGCAGGATGACCAGCCGGGCCTTTTCATCCGGCACCGTCTGGTCCAGCGCGCGCTTCATGCATAAAAGCCAGGCATCGCGGTCGGACAGGTTGACCCGGAAGCCCATATGGCGGGCGCGCAGCCGGGGATGGCCGCGTTCGGCCGAATAATCCCCCGGTCCGCCCATCCATTGCGCCAGATAAAGCTTCAGCACCCGCCGCGTCTCCGTCAGATCGGCGGCATGGATGGCGCGCAATTCCCGCGCCTCTGGCAGCGTGTCCATCAGGTCGTAAAAACAATCGACCAGCCGGTCGACCACCAGCTGCCCGCCAATATGGTCAAAAATGCTGACGGCGCCGTCGCTCTCGCTGCTCATGCCTTCATATCCCGGTCATCGGCTGGGTGGGGTGCGGCTTGCATAGCAGCCGCCGCGCGGCGGGGCCAGCCCGATAGACACGCCATTGCCCGCCTGGGCCGTAGCACGCCGCAATGGCGGCGGCCTTGGAAAACCATCATCATGGCGTCCTTCCCCCCCCTGAAAGGCGCTCCGATGTCGCTGACCAACCTTCTCGTGCCGATCTATAAACAGACGCTGCGCGCCATGTCGGGCTGGCTGGACAAGGCGCAGGCATAGTCCGCGTGAGCTTTCCCCCATGTTCCTGTTTTGTTGATGCATCCGCCGCCGGCTTGCCTATAATCCATCCCCATGGATGATCGCATCGTTCCCTTTCCCGGCACGGGCCGGCGTGAACAGGCCCCAGCGGCAGCGGTGCGCACGGCACCGCCGCGCCTGTTGCTGCCCGATGCGCCGGCCATTGTGGTGGGGGCGCGCGGTGTCACCTGGGTGACGCCGGATGGCGAGGTGGAACTGATCCCCCATGATGAGGCGGCGTATCGGCTGAAACATAACAGCGTCATCCTGGCCCATGGCCGCGCCGTGGCGCGGCGGCTGCGGGCGGACCGGATGGCCGATGCGTTCGACCTGCTGGAACTGTTCGCCTTTGTCCGCCCGGCCCGGTTCTGCCTGCCCACGCCCAAAGGACTGGCGGAAGCCACGGGCCAAGCGGTGCCACCGGATGCGGAGGCTGAGGCCCTGTCGCTGATCGACAGCGCCCGCATCCTGCTGGGGGAGCTGGCGGAAAATAACCGGCCGGAACCCGAGGGCGAAAAACGCAAACAGTTGCGGGAAAGGTCCGATGCCGCCGGCATCGGCTGGTTCATGGGGCAGGCCGGCTGGACCTGGGCACCATCGGTGATGGCCGCGCTGGGCCTGCCGCACGGGCCAGGGAATGACCGGGCGCGGCGCGGCCTGATGGTGTGGAACGGGTTGAAGGAATGGCAGGCCGAAGCGCCGGAGCCGCCGCCCGGCCATATCCCGGTGGAGCCGGGTGAGGCGCGGCGGCGGCTGGCTGAACTGGTTGCCAGTGGTGCCGCCTCCGAACCGCGCCCGCAGCAGGCCGATTATGCCAGTGCCGTGACATCCGCCTTCACCCCGCGTGATGAACAGGGCGTGCCCAATCTGGTGCTGGCAGAGGCCGGCACGGGCGTGGGCAAGACGCTGGGCTATCTGGCCCCCGCCACCCTGTGGGCGGAAAAGAACAGCGGGCCGGTGTGGATTTCAACCTATACCCGCCAGCTTCAGCACCAGATCGACAAGGAACTGGACCGGCTGCACCCGGACCCGGTGATCAAGGCGCGCAAAGTGGTGGTGCGCAAGGGGCGGGAAAATTACCTCTGCCTGTTGAACCTGGAGGAGGCGACCAACATCGCCCATACCCAGCCCGCCTATGCCACATCCATGGGGCTGATGGCGCGCTGGGCGGCGGCGACGCGCGATGGCGATATGGCGGGCGGGGATTTCCCCGGCTGGCTGGTGGATATCCTGGGCAAGGGCCGCACCATGGGGCTGGCCGACCGGCGGGGCGAATGCGTCTATAATGCCTGCGCCCATTATACCCGCTGTTTCATTGAAAAAAGCGTGCGCCGGGCCCGCAAGGCCGACATTGTGGTCGCCAACCATGCCCTGGTGATGGTGCAGGCGGCGCTGGGCGGTGGGGATGATGCCTATGTGCCCACCCGCTATGTGTTTGATGAGGGGCATCATGTGTTTGATGCTGCCGACAATGCCTTTGCCGGCCATCTGACGGCGACAGAAACCTCGGAACTGCGGCGCTGGCTGCTGGGGGCGGAGGTGTCGGGCCGCAGCCGGGCAAGGGGCCTGCGCCGCCGGGTGGAAGATCTGGTCGGCGGCGACCAGACATCCTTGGAATTATTGCAGGAAATCCAGCAGGCCGCCCAGGTGCTGCCGGGCGATGCCTGGCCGCAGCGCATCCATGGCGGGGAGCCGAAGGGCGTGCTGGAACAGTTCCTGTCCCAGGTGCGGGGCCAAGTGCTGGCCCGCGCACAAGGGGTGGACAATCCCTATAGCCTGGAAACCGACTGTCGTCCGGTGGTCGATACGCTGCTGGAAACGGCCCTGGAACTGGATGTGGCCCTGGCCAAGCTGGCCATGCCGCTGGAAAAACTCTCCGACCGGCTGCGGGAGATGCTGGAGGAGGAATCGGACGAGCTGGACAGCGAAACCCGCCGCCGCATGGACAGCATCTCCCGCGCGCTGAAGCGCCGCGCCCAGAATGAGGTGAATGGCTGGCGGCTGATGCTGCAAAGCCTGAAGGAGGAGGCACCGCGCAAATATGTCGACTGGTTCGGCATTGAGCGGGTGGAGGGGCGGGATTTCGATACCGGCATGTATCGCCACTGGATCGACCCGACCATTCCCTTCGCCGATACGGTGGGGGCGGTGGCCCATGGGCTGGTGCTGACCAGCGCCACCCTGACCGATGGCACCGGCAATGTGGAGCAGGATTGGCAGGCGGCCTCGGTGCGCACCGGGGCCAACCATATGGGCGCCCTGCCCTTGCGCGCCGCAGTGCCCAGCCCGTTTGATTATGCCGGCCAGACGCGGGTGCTGGTGGTGAATGACGTGCGCAAGGATGATCTGGGCCAGGTGGCCGCCGCTTACCGGGAATTGTTCCTGGCGGCGGGCGGCGGCGGGTTGGGCCTGTTCACCGCCATCCAGCGGCTGCGCGGCGTGCATGAACGTATCGCCGAACCGCTGGAGGAAGCGGGCATCCCGCTGCTGGCCCAGCATCTGGACGGCATGGATGTGCCCACCCTGGTGGATATTTTCCGGGGTGAGGAAGATGCCTGCCTGCTGGGCACCGATGCGGTGCGCGACGGGGTGGATGTGCCGGGCCGCAGCTTGCGCCTGATCGTGTTCGACCGGGTGCCCTGGCCCCGGCCCGATATCCTGCACAAGGCGCGGCGTAATTATTTCGACAAGGTGCAGGGACGGCGCGGCTTTGATGACATGATCACAAGGTTACGGCTGCGCCAAGCCTTTGGCCGGCTGGTGCGCCGGGCCAATGATGTCGGCGTCTTCGTGCTGCTGGACCCGATGATGCCGACAAGGCTGGCCGGTGCCTTCCCGGAGGGCGTGGAGATTCAACGGGTTGGCTTGGCAGAGGCTGTGCGCCAGACGCGGGAATTCCTGCACCCGGAACGGGTTGGGTTGGTGCAGGGGGTAAGGCTGCCGGGGGCGTAAGGGGCTTAAACCGGGTGCAGCACCACCAGCCGATGGTCAGGGGCGGCATCCAGCGCGAAGGTCAGTTGCTGAAAGGTCAGCGGCCCCTGGGTTGGGTGGTTGAAGCGGCGCTCGCCACCTTCGCGGTCCAGCACCGTCTGGTCGCGCCAGCCCTCAGCGAAGGTGGCACTGCCGGCGCGCAGTTCGGCCAGCAGGTCGATCAGCGCCTGATCTTCCAGATGCCGGCTGTAATCGGCGCGCAGTTCGGCCAGCACCCGGCGGGTGCGGTGGCGCCAATCCACCACCAGGGTGCGGGCGGCCGGGTCCAGGAACAAAAAGCGCAGCATATTGTGGGGGCTGGGCTGGTCCAGCCAGCCGGTGAACAAGGCTTCTGCCGCTCCATTCCAGGCCAGCATCGTATAGCGATGATCCATGGCATAGGCGGGCACGGAAAGCGCCTGCACCGTCTGGCGCAACAGGGCCAGCATGGCCAGCGCCGGGTCCGCCCCCTGGCCCGCCTGCGGATCATGCCGCCCGGCCAGCTGGAACAGATAGGCGCGTTCGGCGCGCGACAGGCGCAGCGCATCGGCTAGCCGGGCCAGCGCGTGCGGGCTGGCCGCCACCTCCCGCCCCTGTTCCAGCCAGGTGAACCAGGTGGCGCTGATGCCCGCCAGCAGGGCCACCTCCTCCCGCCGCAGGCCGCGCGTGCGGCGGCGTCCGCCGATGGGCAGGCCCACGGCGGCGGGTTCCAGGCGGGTGCGGCAGTTGCGCAGGAAATCACCCAGCATCCGGCGCTGCAATTCGGGGCTCGTCACGCTCATGGTGACAATTATACCAGGATAATTGCTCTTCTTGTACCCGGATAAAATGGGCGTAACCTGCCCCCATCACCCCCGATCCTTGATGGAGCCCGCCGCCATGTCCAGCACCCCGCAACACCAGTCCATGGTGGCCGAAACATTCGGCAACCGGGCCGATGCCTATGTGAAATCCGCCGTTCATGCCGGCGGCCCCGACCTTGCCGCCCTGGTGGCGGCGTTGCAGGCCAAAGGGGCGGAAGGCCTGCTGGATTTGGGCTGCGGTGGCGGCCATCTCAGCTTCCATGCTGCCCCGCTGGTGGGGCAGGTGGTGGCCTATGATCTCTCCACCGCCATGCTGGCGGCGGTGGAAAAGGCGGCGGCGGAACGCGGGTTGAGCAATATCGGCACCCGTCAGGGCCCGGCGGAGCTGCTGCCCTTTGCCGATGCCGGTTTCGATGTGGTGGCCACCCGCTACAGCGCCCATCACTGGCGCGATGTACCGGCGGCCCTGGCGGAAATGCGCCGGGTGGTGCGGCCGGGCGGGCGGGCCATTGTGATGGATGTCTTCGCCCCGGCCAACCCGCTGCTGGATACGCATCTGCAGACGCTGGAAATGCTGCGCGATCCCAGCCATGTGCGCGATTACAGCCTGGAAGAATGGCAGGCCCTGCTGCGCCGGGCCGGTTTTCAGCCGCAGGCCCCGCAATCATTCCGCCTGCGGCTTGAATTCACCAGCTGGGTGGAACGGATCGGCACGCCGGCCGCCCATATCCCGGCCCTGCGTTCGCTGCTGTCCCATGCCCCGGCAGAGGTGAGGGACCATTTCGCCATCGAACCGGATGATAGTTTCACCATCGATACGATGTTCATCCTGGCCGATGCACCCTGAGGGCTGAAAGGCGGTTTCCATCGGGGCTTGACAGGGGGCGGCAAGCGGCGGCTGAATATTTTCATGATCATTCCGCCGCAACCACCGCCGGTCCTGGCCACCCAGGCGCCCCCGACCTCGCCGCATCAGAATGCGGCGCTGGCCTCGGCTGCCGTGGCGGCGCAGAAGGTGGCGCGGCCGACGGAAACCCAGACCCGCCGCGCCGCCGCCGCTGTGGCGCAGGCAGACAAGGGGCGGGAAAATACCGACGGCACCTTCCTGGGCCGCGCCTTCGACAGCGAGGCGCAGACGGTGGAAAGCCAAACCAACGGCAGCCGCCCGCAAGCGCGGGGCAACCGGCTGGATGTGTCCGTTTAACTATTTCGTTTAACCATAGCGCCGCTTCGCCTCAATCGTCAGCCCCAGGCCGACGGCGCCGAACTTGTCACCTTCCACAATGCGGGCTCCCGGCATGGCCCCGGTGATGGCCCCGCGCACGGCGGGCAACAGGGTGGAACCGCCGGTCAGGAACACGGCATCCACCTGATCGGCCCGCAAGCCCGCCTGGGTCAGGCATTCGCGCGTCTGGGCGGCCAGCCGCTGCACCGGATCAGCCACGGCCACGCCCAGCCGGTCGCGCGTGGTGGGGGCCTTCAATCCGGCTTCCACCAGGGCCAGATCAATCTCCACCCGCTCGTGATCGGACAGGGCGATCTTGCCTTCCTCCACCCGCATGGCCAGGGCGTGGCCCAGATGCTGTTCCAGCACAATGGCCAGCCGTTCCAGCAAGTCCGGCTGACGGGCCTCCCGCATCAGCCGGCGCACATCGGCCAGCACGCCGGGTGTGTAGAGGAAGTTGATCTTGGCCCAGGTGGCCAGGTCGACGAACAGATGGTTGGGTGTCAACAGCCCGTCGCGCAGCAGGGGGGAGCGGTAGCCCAGATGCGGCATCACCGCCTCCAGCGACAGCAGCCGGTCGAAATCCGTACCGCCGATGCGCAACCCCTCATTGGCCAGAATATCGCCGGCCCGGTCGGGCTTGGCGGCATGGTCCGGGCCGATGCGCACAATGGAAAAGTCCGATGTACCGCCGCCAATATCGGCGATCAGGGCAATCTCTTCGCGCGTCACCTGCGCCTCATAGGCAAGCGCAGCGGCGATGGGTTCATACTGGAAGCTGACATCGCTGAAGCCGCTGGCCCGCGCAATATCGGCCAGCGCATCCTCGGCCCGCGCATCGGCGGCAGCATCGCCATCCACGAAATGCACCGGGCGGCCATGCACCACGCGGGTCAGTTCCACGCCGGTGGCGGCCTCTGCCGTGGCCTTTATGTGCCGGATCACCAGGCCGATCACCTCCCGAAAACCGACGCGGCGACGGCCAAGCAGGGTTTCCTCATCAATCAGGCTGGTGCCCAGCACCGATTTAATCGACCGCATCAACCGCCCCTCGCCGCCGGCCACATAGGCATTGATGGCGGCGCGGCCAAAGGCGGGGTGATGCGTTTCAAAATCAAAGAAGATGGCGCTGGGCAGCGTCTCATGCCGGCCCTCCAGCGCGATCATCCGCGCCCCCTCCGGCCCGGCAATGCCAAGGGTGGAATTGGACGTGCCGAAATCCAGACCGCAGGCCGTCATCTTCATCACCTTCGACGCAAAAAGGGCAGGGGGCCAACCGTGTGGCCAGCAAAAGGGGGCGGGGTGTTTAAGCGATAAGGGGGGCGTGCGTCAAGCTGTTCGCTTGGCGCCCCTCGGGTACTTGCGGTAAGGTTGTATAACTATGTGACATGGGATTATCCTTATATGTTGTCGGCTGAATATTTCGATCCGATCGTGGCTTTCCTGCGGGAAATCGGTTTGCCCGTACAGGTCGCTCCCTTCGGGGCAGAGGGGTTCCTGCCCGGTGTCACCATTATGGATGGTGCGCTGCGGGTGGACCCGGATCACCTCTATGTCTCCGGCGATCTGCTGCATGAGGCGGGGCACATGGCTATTGTGCCGGCACGGCTGCGCGCCCAGTTGGGCAATAACCTGGAAGAAAGCCTGCGCGAACGGCTGGAAGGGCAGGATGATCCGCTGGCCCGTCTGGCCCTGCAGCATACGGAAATGATGGCAATTGCCTGGTCTTATGCCGCGCTGCGGGCCCTGAACCTGCCGCCTGAGGTGATTTTCTTCGCCGGTGGCTACCGTTTGGGACCGGAACAGCAGCAACAGTTCGTCGCTATGCTGGACAGCGGCAATTATTTCGGTATCGCCCATCTGGCACGGGCGGGCATGACCGGGCCCTGTGGTATCATGGCGCTGTTACAGCAAAACGGACTGCCCCCCTATCCGCAGATGACGAAATGGCTGCAGGATTGACGGGTGCACGCTATCTGTTGGGCTTGATGATGTCAGCATCCAAGACCAAGGCCGCATGACCCCGTTTGGTGACCGAATCCGCAGCCTGCGCGCCCGCAAGGGCGTCAGCCTGAAAGAGATGGCGGCGGAACTGGAAATCAGTTCCGCCTATCTGTCGGCCCTGGAACATGGGCGCAAGGGCCTGCCCTCGCCCATGTTGCTGCGCCAGATCTGCACCTATTTCGGCCTGATCTGGGATGAGGCGGAGGAGATGGAGCGGCTGGCCGCCATCAGCGACCCGCGCGTGGTGGTGGATACCGGCGGCCTGTCACCCGACCATACGCTGGCGGCCAACCTGATGGCCCGCCATATCAACCTGCTGACCCCGCATGAGCTGGCCAGCCTGCTGGCCATCCTACGCCGGCATGAGAAGAAGGGGTAAGGGGGGGGAGGGGCGCCCCTTAAATCCGCATCTGCAGGGTCAAGGCCCCCGTCCAGCCCTTGGCACTGACCCCGAAACCGGGTCGCCGGTCAGCATCGTAGCGCACCAGATCGAAGCCGACCGAGGTCTGCTTGTGAAAGCGCCAGGACAGGCCTATGCCGTAGGCCTCGTAATCCTCCACCTGCCCGCGCTCGCTGGCCTGCCGCCAGACAGACAGCCCATAGGGGCCGTTTTCATAGCCACCGGTCAGCGTATAGCCCCGGCTGGATGAAATGCCGACAGGCTGGCCGCTCTTGCCATCGTCGGTCCAGACGATGCCGGCGGAGAAGCCGCCATAGAGCAGCAGGCCGGCTAGCTTCAGGCTTTCCGTATCATGGATGCCGACGGTCCCGGCATCACCGCGCACATAGCCGGCCGCCAGCTCATAGGAAAAGGCCCGCCAATCGCCCTGGTAATTCAGGCCGAATTCCCACAGGTCGCGCTCGGGCGCGATGGCGGAGGGCTTCTTGATATCCTCCACCAGGCTCTGGCGCTTCCAGGCATAGGAAACACCAGCCCGCAGGCCCATCACCCGTGGCGTCTCATAGAGAATTTTCGTGGCATCATCGCTGTCGCGGCCGAGATGGCTCCAATAGGGGGCCGCGCCCGCCGTATGGTTCCAGAACCCATCCACCTGCCCGCCGGCCAGCAGGGGCAGCAGGTCCACCGCGCGCTTGGCGGCCCCATCCTCATCCCCCAGCCGAATCCTGCCCCAGGCAGAGGTGACATGCAGATAGGCTTCATTGACCGTCAGGTCGGCATTATTGCCTACCCGGTCCTGGCTTTTCTCGTAATCGCCGGAACCGATGGTGGCGGAAAGCCCATAGGACAGGCCGCTGTCAGTGGTGACAGTGCCGTCACCGGTCAGGGCATAGCCGCCATAGGCGTTCCAGCCATCGCCGCTGCCGCGCGGGGCGTTGGTGGCCCGCACCCCCGTCACCTCCGCCACGCCGCGCCAGTCGAACTGGATGCCATCGGCGGCGGCGGCCGGCAGGCAGCCCCCGATCAGGGCGGCAGCGAGCAATACAAGGCGGGCGGCACGGCGGAGCGTCGTCTGGGTCAAGGTTCTGCTTCCGGTGATTTTGACGGGCTTGGTTGTCACGGACTAGGTGGCCGATCCGGCAGGAATATGGCAGAGGTGGCGTATCCGGGCCGGATTGGCAACCCCGCAAGGCGGGGGGCCGGCCGTGCCCGCCCCATCCGGCACCAGCAGGTTTCAGCAGATGAGCCAGAATTCCGCCCTCCCCGACATGCAGCAGGATATCGCTGCCAACCTGTCTGCCATCCGCAGCGCCATTGCCGCCCAGGCGGAAAGTGTCGGCCGCCCGGTTGATGCCGTCACGCTGGTCGCCGTCTCCAAGGTGCAGCCGCTGGAAAAGCTGGAAGCGGCCCTGGCCGCCGGCCAGCGCGTGTTCGGTGAAAACCGGGTGCAGGAGGCCAAGGCCAAGTTCCCCGCGCTGCGCGAGCGTTATGCGGATATCGAACTGCACCTGATCGGCCCGCTGCAGACCAACAAGGTGAAGGAAGCCGTCGCCCTGTTCGACGTGATCCAAACCCTGGACCGGCCCAAGCTGGCGGTGGCCCTGGCCGAGGAAGGCCGCCGCCAGGGCCGCCTGCCGCGCCTGTTTGTGGAGGTGAATACGGGGGAGGAACCGCAGAAGGCCGGCGTCACCCCGGCGGAACTGCCCGCCTTCCTGGCAGAATGCCGCGACCAGCACGGGCTGACCATATCCGGTCTGATGTGCATCCCGCCGGTGGATGAGGAAGCATCGCTGCATTTTGCCCTGCTGGCGGAACTGGCCCGGCGCAACAATATCCCGGACATCTCCATGGGGATGAGCGGGGATTACGAGCTGGCAACCCGGCTGGGCGCCACCTATGTCCGCGTCGGCACCGCCATCTTCGGTGAACGGGTGAAGCACACCGCCGAATCCGAAGAGGCGCATGGCTGACGCCACCCTGCCCGATTTCCGCCGGCTGGATTATCTGGCCCGAGGCAGCGAAGACCAGCGCCGCGCCCATGCGGTGCTGGTCCGCCACGACCTGCTGGGCCGGCTGGCCCCGCTGGATGCGGTCTTGGCCGGCACGGTGCCGCTGGATATCCAGGGGCCGGGTTCTGATCTGGATATTCTGGTGGCGGCCCCCGCCCCTGCGGCCCTGATCCACTGGCTGGACGGGATGTTCGGCACCCTGCCGGATTATCACCGCCGGCTGGCGAATTTCATCGACGGCCCCGCCTTGGTGGCGGGTTTCACCCTGGACGGCTGGCCGGTGGAAATCTTCGCCCAGGCCCTGCCGGTGGAACGCCAGATGGGCTGGCGGCATTTGTTGGTGGAAGCCCGCCTGCTGGCCCTGTTCCCGGCAGCAAAAGCGGCGATCCGGGAGCTGAAGGCCACCGGTTTGAAAACCGAGCCCGCCTTCGCCGCCCTGTTCAACCTGCCCGGCGACCCGTACCAAGCCCTGCTGACACTGGAAAACCGGTCGGAGATGGAGCTTAAGGTATTGAAATTAAACGACATGAAGAAAAATTTCTGATTTTCGCAACAGAATGCTTGCGTGGGGGGGCGGAGATCAGTATGTTCCGCGCCGCTCCAGTGCGGAGGGGTGGCCGAGTGGTTGAAGGCGCTCGCCTGGAAAGCGGGTATACGTCAAAAGCGTATCGTGAGTTCGAATCTCATCCCCTCCGCCATTTTCCCCAACGGGGCCTTGATAAATCGTCACATTCTTGCGTTTGTGACCAACCGGCCTGGCCAGTTGGTGACGTTGCAATCTAGAAAGAAACTGCCTCAGGGGTTTGGGTTGGCGTAGGAGAGGGTGACGTTGTATCCGAGTTCAGTGAGGCGTCGGATGAGGCGTTTGGTTTGT
>NZ_FZOI01000014.1 GCF_900188385.1 Azospirillum sp. RU38E | reverse complement strand
GCCACCCGCTACGACAAAACAGATTGCAGCTACGCCGCAATGATAAACCTTACCGCAACCGTGCTGGTGATGCGATGAATGTCAACAGACCATAGTTATCCACAGGTTTCAGATTTTTCCCTTTTTTGTTGTCTCACCGCCGGGAATCCCACCTCATGATGACGGTTTTCCTGGTGGAGTTGGAAACATGAAGGTCTGTGCCGATTGCGTGGATGTCTGCATCAAGAGGCGTGGCAAGTCGAGCGCCACCCTGCCGCCAGATGATGGGACGGGGTGCATGGCGGCTGCCATTTCGGCCATGTCCAATCTACTGGTGTCGCAGGGGTTGATCTGTGTGGACCTTATGGACATGGAACAAGTGTTGCGTGGGGGCGGCACGGCACTGTTCGCCAGCGGTGAGGCGTCGGGCGAAGGACGGGCGAGCGCCGCCGCCGAACACGCCTTAGCCAAAATGAAGCGGCAGATCGCTGCATTGGCAATGGGCGCTGGTGTGGAGAGGCATCATGACTGCCATTGATTGGATGGAAACCTTCAAAAGATGCTTCGACCAACTGAAGGATAAGGATCGGCTGCCGAGGGCGATGAAGGCTGACGGTTGCCGCGAGAACTGGCTCCAGGCGGAACTCATGCTTCAAGCTGAGGATCAGGGGGTTGAGATATGGACCAACACGGAAAAGGTCGTAGGTGTCGATCCCCGAACCGGAAAGGCCCTGAGAGGCAAATATGATCTCTCCGCCTACTATGCCGAGGATCCGAACAAGGCGACCATGGTTGCCGAGGTCAAGATCATCGGTGCCTTTTTCAAGGATGCGGGGAAGTGCTTCACAGGCCACGCCCTTCCCAAGCCGAGCCACCCGTTTGCGCTCGGTGTGGATGGGCGCCGTCTGGTTACTGACGAGGAAATCGCCAAGGTAGGACCGAGGAACTGGAGCCTGTTCGGCGACGCGGCCCGATTGCGCCTGCATCCGGCAGTTGAGCGCTATCTCATCCTAGTATTGCTGCCTTTTGAAGATGAAAAGGCGACGGCAGCGAGGCGGGCGCTGCATGCGGCCATGCAGGCGGTTCGTTTCGCACCGGACCCGCACGATGAGGGCCAATATGATGACGAGAAAGGACGATTCATGGTTCGCATCTGGCGGATAAGGTAAGGGGCGGTCCTGTCGCTGTGCCCGCCTTGCGGAGGATAGTGGCGGCAACGGGAGGGCGCATCGGCGCTGATGGCGACAAAGCACTTGGCCCTGCCGCTTTCATGGTTCTGGCGGGGGAAGCGGCGCAGATAGTCGTTCAGCGCCGGAGTGCCGCAATCGAAGCCGACCCGGTCATGATGCCGGGCGATCGCCTCCTCATGCCAAATTGGTGGAGCCGTCACTTGTCGTTGCGCGCCAGCGCCCGCGCCGTCTCAAGCAGACGGGCGTTGGGTTGCGGCGGATTGTCCAACAGGTCAAGAACCCGCAAGCTGTCGCGCTCGCTCAACCGCAACCGCTCGGCACGGTCAATCGCTTCGCGGGCCGCCGGAAGGGCGCTGCGCAGAATGAAACCGGTCACGTCGGTATGCTCAAGGGCGGCGGCACGCGCCAGCATCGCCTTTTCCGCCGGGTCCACCCGCAATTCGATCCGCTCTGTCTCAGAGATTGTCCGTGCCATGATGCGGCCCTCCATGCTGCCCCTATATGCACTGAATGAAACCGTACCCGACAAGATCAATCCCGCCTCTGTCCAACCATGACCGACCGTACCATAGCCGTGCGCCTTGCCGCCATCGGCGGCGACCGGGTGCGGGCGGAGCTGCGCGAGGTTGGCACCACCGGCGAACGCGCCCTTCAGCGTATTGAACAGGCATCCCAGCCGGCATCGCGGGCGCTTCAGGCGGTTGATGCCGCTGCCGGTGAAGTCCGGGGTGAGGCGGAAGCCATGGCCGGGCGGCTGGGGCCGGCCGGTGCGGCGCTGGCCGCCCTGGGGCCGGTGGGGCTGGCGGCAGCGGCGGCCATGGGCGTGCTCTCCATCGGCATCACCGAGGGGCTGAAGGCCGCGGGCGAGGCCGAACAATCGCTGCGCCGTCTGGAGGCGGTGCTGAAAGCCACCGGCTATTCCGCCGGCCTGACGGGCGAACAGATCGCCGCCTTTGCCGATGGGCAGGAAGAAGCCACGCTTGCCAGCGCGGAGGCGGTGCAGGATGCAGCATCCGTGCTGGCCACCTTCCGTTCCGTGGCAGGCGAAAGCTTCACCCGCGCCTTGACCCTGGCCGGCGACATGGCGGCGGTGTTCGGCGGCGACCTGTCGTCGGCGGCCATGCAGCTTGGCAAGGCGCTGGAAGACCCTGTGGAAGGGTTGAGCGCGCTGAAGCGGGTTGGCGTCAGCTTCACCGGCAGTCAGGCGGAGGTGATCCGCAGCCTTGTGGAGACCGGTCAGGTGGCCGGTGCGCAACGGATCATCCTGGATGCGCTGGAACAACAGGTCGGCGGGGCAGCGGCTGCCGAGGCCGGTGGCGTCACCGGGGCGGCCAATCGCCTGTCCGATGCCTGGGGCAAGATGCTGGAGGAGATCGGCAAGACCCCAGCCGTCGCCGGGCCGGCGGAGGCCGTGCTGGACCTGCTGGCCAGGGCCGCCAATGGTTGGGCCAACATCCTCCAGGGCACGCCCATCGACCAACGTATCGTTGCCCTGAACCGCCAGCTGGTGGAAGCGCAGGATCGGGCGGCGGAGATCCAGGCCATCGTCGATGCCTCCAACGGTCGGTTCGGCCAACGCCGGCTGGCCGACGCCCGCGCCGATGTCGCCAGCCTGGAAACCGAACTCGACGCGCTGATCACCGAGGCCCGCCAGCAGGCCGACAAAGCCGATGCCGACCAGCGGCAGGCCGACGAAGGCCGCGCCCGCGCCGAGGCCGAAAGGCGGGCAGAGATCATTGCCGAGTGGCGTCGCAAGCTCGACGACGGGCTGGGTCAACTGGCCAATGATCCGGCGGAGCGCATCGCCCGCGTCAATGCCGAACTCGACCGCACCCGGCAGGCGCTGGAGGCCCTGCGCAGTCCTGACGGCAGCAATGCCGATGCTGTCAACAGCGCCCTGGCCAAGGCCGAGGAACTGGCGCGGCGGCGCATTACCCAGATTGAACAACCCGAGCGCGACCGGGCGGCCCGTGAGCAGGACGCGGAAACCAAGCGGCGACAGGCGGCGATGGATGCCATCGACGGCCAGATTGCCGCCCTGGCGCGGGAACGGGATGCGGTCGCCCTGTCGGCACGTGAGCGGGCCATCCAGACCGAATTGCTGCGCGCCGAAGAAACGGCCCGGCGTGGTGGTATCGCCCTGACTCAGGCGCAGCGGGAGGCGATCCGTGCGGAAGCCGGCGCCAACTACGATGCTGCCGCCGCGACGGCTGAGCGCAACCGGCTGATGGAGGAGGGAGCGCGGCTGACCGACAGCCTGCTCGACCCGACCGAACACTATCAGGCGGAACTGGCGCAGCTCCAGACCCTGCTGGATGCCGGCGTCCTCTCCTGGGAGACATACCAGCGGGCACTGGAACGGGCGGCAAAGGCCGATCCGGAGATGCAGAAACGCAACCGCCTGTTGGAACAGGGGGCGTGGCTGACCGAGCGGCTGCTGTCCCCGACGCAGGAATATGCCGCCGCTATCGCCATGTTGAACGATTTGCAGGCCGCCGGCGCCATCACCGCCGAAACCTGGGCGCTGGCCGAGGAGCAGGCGGCCGACCGGCTGCAGGCCGCCAGCCGTCGCTGGCAGGACGGTGCCATCCGGGGCCTGGAGGAATACGCCGATGCGGCCAGCAATGCCGCTGCCCAGGTTGAAGATGTGATCAGCAGCGCCTTTGGCCGGCTGGAAGACGCCCTGGTTGATCTGGTCACACGCCAGAAGCTGAGCATTGCCGACCTGCTGAATGCCATCGCGGCCGATTTCGCCCGAATGATGATCCGCATGTCCATCACCGCCCCGTTGGCCCAGGCGGCATCCAGCGCCCTGGCCGGGATCTTCCATGATGGCGGCATGGCGGGGGGTGCCGCACCGGCGCGGATGGTGTCGCCGGCGGCGTTCCTGGCAGCCCCACGCCTGCATAACGGCACCATGCCCTGGCTGGCAGCGGACGAAATCCCCGCCATCCTGCAACGCGGCGAAATCGTGCTGAACCGGGCGCAGTCCGCCGCCATGGTGGCGGGCGGCACCCGCAGCGACGTCGGGAGCGGCGGACCGGTCTATATGATCCAGGTCGATGCTCGGGGTGCCGACGATCCGGAAACAGTGACAGCGCGGGTTGAGGCGGCATTGGATCAGGCATTGGCCGTCCGCCTTCCGGGCGTGGTCAAGGCGGCCGCCAGCGTGGCCCGGTCGCAGGTTGCCGATGAATGGAGCCGCCGCGGAGGGCGTCTGGGGTGAGCGACCTTGTCTGGCCCCTGGATCTGCGGCCGGCCAGCCAGGAATTCTACATCCAGACGCTCAGCACCGTCTGGGCCAGCCCCTATACCGGGCAGAACCAGGTGCTGGAGCGTGATGGTGCCCGCTGGGTCAGTCGCCTGACCTTCCAGCGTGGCGATCCGGTGGCTCGGCAGGTCGATGCCCTGATCGCATCTCTGCGCGGTCCCGCCGGCACCGTGCTGGTGCCGGATTGGCGGACCCTGGCCGCGCGCGGGACGTGCGCGGGGGCACCGCAACTGGCGGGCGGCAGCGGACGCAGCCTGACCGTGACCGGCTTCGCCCCAGGGAGAACGGGCTTGCTGCTGCCCGGCGACCTGATCCAAACCTCGCCCGGTCGCGCCCATCTGGTCACCGGCACCGTCACGGCCGGCCCGGATGGCGGCGCCCTGGTACCGGTGGAACCGCGTCTGCGCGAACCGGTGGCGATCGGTCCGCTAGTCACCACGGCCTGCCGGGTGCGGATGCGCCTGTCCTCTGACGATGCCGGGCGCAACCCGACCCGCCCGCCGCGGCGTAGCGAATGGTCGCTGGAACTGTTCGAGGTGCTGGCATGATGCCGGACTGGCCAGCCGACATTCATCCCGTTGCTGTGGCCTTCTGGTTCCAGCCGGTGACGGTGCAGAGCGCCTCACCACTGACCCGCCAGACCCTGGTTCTGGAGCGGGAAGGTTCCCGTTGGGTGGCGGAGGTGACGGTGGATCTGTCGGGCGCTGATGCCGCCCGTTTCGGGGCGTGGCTGGCCGCCTGTCGCGGCCCCGTCGCCTCGTTCCGTGTGCCGCTCTGGCTGCATGACGGGGCCACCGGTTCGCTGCGGTCGATGGACGAGTATGCCGCCGCCATCGGTATCACCCGCTTCAGTGATGGCACCGACTTCGACGATGGTGCCGGCTTCATCGAGGGAACCGGCCAACCCCACATCACCGGCGGCGTCGCGGCACGGCTGGTCGTGGCCGGCTTTGCACCATGGGCAGAGGGGGTGTTGAGACCGGGCGATGCCATCTCCGTCCCAGCCGGCAGTGTGCATCTGCTGGTCCAGACCGGGCGCACCGACATTGCCGGCCGGATGATCGTCACCATCCGGCCCCCTCTGCGCAGCCCCATTGGCCGCGCGCCCCTGGCGACCGATGGGCTGACAGTGCGGATGCGGCTGGCGGACGACGAGGCCGGCCGGGGACGCACCCGCCCACCGGCCCGGACCCGTTGGACCCTGAACCTCGTGGAGGATCTGGCGTGACCCAACGCCTCAGCGCCACCCTGGCCGCAGAGACGGCGCAGCCGGTGGTACGCCCAGTGTTGATGGCCCTGTTCGACTTTGCCGGCGGTGCCGTGCGCGCCTGGTCAGGGGTTGGCGATCTGGTCTGGGAGGGACAGACCTGGGTTGGTGTTGGCAGCTTCGGCGCGGTCGGGCCGATCGAGGAAACCACGGAGGTGCGGGCGACGGGCGCGCGCTTCCAACTGTCCGGCGTGCCCTCCGGTCTGCTGAACGAGGTGGTTGGCGTCAGCGTCCAGGGCCGCCGGGCCCGGCTGTGGCTGGCTTTCATGGCGGAAGATTGGGGCGGCTTCATTGAGGTGCCGGTCTTGTTGTTCGATGGGCGGATGGACATGGTGGAGGTCACCGATGGTGGCCGCATCGCCACCATTGCCCTGGCCGCGGAAAACCGCCTGCGCGATCTGGAACGCCCCCGGTTGCGCCGCTACACCAGCCAGGACCAGCAGTCAGACTTTCCTGGCGATTTGGGCTTTGACTTCGTGCCCGAACTCCAGGAACTGGAAATCCGCTGGGGGGCACCCGCATCATGACCCGCTTGCCCGACTGGCCGGAACGGCTTGACCGGCTGGTGGAGGACGCGCGGCATCGCACCTTCGCCTGGGGGCGGTTCGACTGCTGCTTGTTTGCTGCCGATGCCGTGTCCGCTGTCACCGGCATCGATCCCGCTGCATCATTGCGCGGCGCCTACACCGACGCCTGCACGGCCGCCCGCCTGCTGGCGCGGATGGGAGGTCTGGACGCGACCGCTGCCAGCATTGCCCGCCATCACGGCTGGCCCGGGGTTCCCCCGGCATTCATTGGCAGGGGAGACGTCGCCCTGGTACGGCTGGAGGAGGACCGCCACGCACTCGCCGTCTGCCTCGGTGCCGCCCTGGTCCTGCCGACGCAACGCGGTCTGGCCGCCCGGGACCGCACCCATGCGCTGTCCGGTTGGAGGATCGGCTGATGCCCCCGGCCATCATTGCGGTCGGTGCCGCGGTGGCCGGTTCGGCGGCGGCTGCCGCTGTGGGGGGCGGGCTGATCGGGGCCCTGGTCGGGGCCACGGTCACGGTTGGCGTCTCCTATCTCGGCAACCGCGTCATCGGCACCCCGAAACCCAGCCAAACCATGCTGGATGCCGCTGGCCGCACCCAGATGCTGGTACAGCCGGTGACCAGCCATCGCATCGTCTATGGCGAGGTCCGCACGGGTGGCCCGCTGGTCTTTGCCCACACCCGCACTGATGGCGGCAGTAAGCTCGACATTCTGCATCTGGTCGTCGTCCATGCCGCGCACGAGGTGGAGAACCTGGGTACGGTCTGGTTCGGTGACACCGCCATCGCACTGGATGGCAGTGGGGCCGCCACTGCCGCACCCTGGGCCGGCAAGGTCCATGTCTGGAGCCATGCCGGCCATCCGGACCAGGGGGCCGATGGAGTGCTGGTGGCGGAAGCGGGCGGGCGCTGGACCCATAACCACCGGCTGCGCGGGCGGGCCTATACCCATCTGCGTCTGCGCTACGATCAGGAGGCGTTTGCCAGCGGCATTCCCAATCTCAGTCGGCTGGTGCGGGGCCGGAAACTCTGGGATCCGCGCGACGGTGCCACTCGCTGGTCGGCCAACGCCGCGCTATGCATCCTCGATTATCTGATGGCGCCCTGGGGGCTGGCCGCCGGCCCGGACGAGATTGACGTTGCCGGTTGGATCGCCCAGGCCAATATCTGCGACGAACAGGTCGCCACCCTGACCGGCAGTGAACCACGCTATAGCTGCAACGGCGTGCTCGATCTGGCCGGGCGACCGCTGGACAATCTGGAATCCCTGCTGACCACTTGTGCCGGCCGATTGAGCTTCACCGGTGGGAAGTGGCGGCTGGCGGTGGGAGCGTGGCAGCCGCCGACCGTCATCCTGGGGGAGAACGAGCTGCGGGCGCCGGTATCCTATCGCCCCTGGCGCTCACGGCGCGATCTGGTCAACATCGTGCGCGGGGCCTTCACCAGCCCGGCGCAAAACTGGCAGCCGACCGACTATCCGCCGGTGGCCGACGCCGCTTCCATCGCCTCCGATGATGGCGAGGCGGCACTGACCCTCGATCTGCCCTTCACCACCTCGCACACCATGGCCCAGCGCATCGCCCGCATCGCGCTGCGCCAGAACCGCCGACAGAAGAGCCTGGACTGGCCCGCCAATCTGGCAGGCCTGCGGCTGGCGGCAGGCTATCCGGTGGCGGTGTCGCTGGGGCGGCTTGGCCTGGCTGGCACGCCGTTTCGGGTCGAGACCTGGCGGCTGACCGAGGAGATGGGCGTCGATCTGGCGCTGGCCGAGGATGCCGCCGACGTTTACGCCCACGATCCCTCCTGGCTGAAACCCATGTAACCTCACATGCGCGATGCCCGCTTCATACTGCCCGGCGTTCGCGCCGCCCTGGACGGCAAGGCGCCGGCTGACCATAGCCACAGTCTTGACGATGTGACGGGACTGTCCACGGCGCTGAACGGCAAGGCACCGACCACCCACACCCACGCCCTGGCCGACCTGCCGGTGGCCGATCCAGGGGAGAGCAATCCCACAAAGCTGGTGCGTGCCGACGATCCCCGGCTGTCGGCAGGCAGTGGGGCTGGCGCATTGGCAGCCCAGCGCAATCTGGTGGTCAATGGCTGTGCCCGCGTTTCCCATCGCCCGGCAGCGGCGTTGGCGGCCACCTGGCAACCGGGGGAGGTTGACCTTTGGCAGGTCCGTGCCGATGGCAGCCCCAGTGCCGGCACGGTGAAGCGCGCCACCGGCGTGTTCAGCCTGTCGCCATCCAGTGCCGCCTGCCTGGTCCAGGGCGCTACCCTGGGCAGCGGTGGTGCCATCCATTGGCGCCTGCGTCTGGAGGCGGTGGATGCCTTGCGGTTACGTCACAGCCCGGCGGTGCTGTCGGCGCGCGCCTATCATGATTGCGGGCAGATCATCGGCTGGACCCTGACGCTGGCCCGTGCCGGCAGTCCGGACAGCTTCACCAGCGTCAGCACCATCGCCACGACCACCATCAGCGTCCCTCATGACAGCAATACCGACCTCGTCCTGGCCGTGCCCGACACGGGGGCCTGTGAGACCGGGTTGCAGATCACCATCACCGCTGCCTGTGGCGCCGTGTCCGGTCGCTGGTTCTATCTCGGTGCCATCCAGTTGGAAGCAGGAGACACCGCGACGGCACTCGACCTGCGCCCCATCGCCCTGGAGATGGCCCTGGTCCACCGCCAACTACGCCCCATCGCCACCGCCTTCGGTCGGGCCAATTCCGGCACCAACATCCAACTGACCGTCAACCATCCCGGTATGCGGGTGGCCCCCGCCTATCAGGTGACAGGGACGCTGACCATTACCGATATGGTGACTGCCAATTATACCCAAGCCTCCTCCGGCATCGGCAGCATCCATGAACGCACCGCCGATGGCGGTCGCTTTGATGTCAGTGGCTTTTCCGGTCTGACCAGTGGCACCCCGGTGGTGCTGACCAGCCTTGGCGGGCGGCTGATCGCCAGCGCGGAACTCTGAGCCATGGCATCCGCCATCGACGATGTGCTGATCCCCGGCCAGCCGGTGGATAAGCAGCGCCTGCGCGACTATCTGCGCGGCCGGGAGATCGCCGTCCCGCAGAGCTATGGCGGCATCCCCGATGGTGTTTCAGACTGTTCTGATGCCATCGACGCCGCACTCGCCGCCGCCCCCACCGTGCTGCTGGTACCGGGCACCTACCGCGTGTCCCGCCCGGTTGTGCTTGGCTACGGCCAGACCTTGATGGGGGTGGGGGAAAGCTCTGTCCTCCAGGCCCGTCCCGATCCATTCGACGGGGCGGCACCCATTTACAGCCAGATCGGCTGGAACGCGGTCGAGGTGGTGGATGGGTATGCGGCCATCCGCAATCTGCGCATTGTGGGCGGGGCCAGTGGCATCAAGCTGTTTGGCCGCGACGGACCCTGCGTCAAGACGGTGGTGGAGAATGTCTCGATCTGGGATGCGGTGATTGGCATTGTGCTGGACGGGTACGAAAGTCCTGACCGGCCCTGCTATTGGAACCACATCGCCCGCACCCTGGTCGCCCGCCCGCAACTGCATGGCGTGCTGCTGACCGTGGACTCCGCCGGCGACACGCCCAACGCCAACAAGTTCCACGACGTCCGGGTCTATTCCCTGGCAGCCCCCATGGCCGGTTGCGGGTTTTTCATCTCGGCCGGGCGCTTCAACAACAGCTTCGTCGACTGCGAGGCTAACCTGCATCCGGGGGCGGAGGCATGTTTCCGGCTCGGCTTTGCCACCGACCAGAACCTGATCGTCAACTTCTATGCCGAGAGCCTGGGCCCGGTCCCCGGAATCCGCATCGACGGCGGTTCCCAGAACACGGCCATCCTGAACCTGTTCTCCGCCACCGGTGGGGCGCCGATCTGGGACACCACCGAGGCCGGCCGCTACACCGCCTTCAACGCTGGCCATCCGGTGAAGAACCACCTGAAGCGCACGGAACTGACCGAGGCGCGCATCGGGCGGCTGGAACTGGAGACCGCCTTCACCGAGGGCATGGCCAGTCTCACCCTCGACCCGGCGCGGACCATCCACCTGATCAGCGCCTGGACCGGACCGGTCACCGCCGAACTGCCCGATCCGCATCCGCTGAACGGTGTGGTGCTGGTGGTCAAGAAGAGCGACAGCGGCCCTCACGCCGTGACGGTCACCCAGGCCGGTGGCGGTGGCCCCGACGCTGACCCGGTCCGGCTCGGCCGGCCCGGTGATCATGTGGTCGTCGTCTCCAACGGTGCCGCCTGGCACATCATCGCCGCCCGCTATGACCGGCCCGCCGCTGTTTGGCCCAACCCATCCGGCACCGCCTTCACCCGCAGCCTGAACGCCGATGGCTCCACCTTGGAAGACGTGCGCGCCGTGCTGCGCGCCCTGATCCTGGACCTGAAGAATGCCGGGATCCTGTCCTGACCAATCTCATCAGGCGACCATAAGAGGGACGACGGCTCCAGTAGGTTCTCAGCGTGGCAGGAAATAAATAAAGCTCGAATAGACCAATCAAATCTACTTGATGGATTTCTGAATAAGAGCGTTCATGTCTGCGTTAAATTATTAAACACGGAGGGTAAGATGAGCGTGAGGTTCAAAAAGAAAAATGTTGAAGATGTATTCGGAGAAAATATTTCCGTAAATGAGACGGGTACGTTGACGGAAATCGCTATTTACGCCGTCGACCAGATCGCCCCCACGCTGGCCCGCTCCGCCCAATTTGATCTTTCCGATTTCTATGCAGCCGAGGCCCGCGGCATTGCCGGTTTCACGCTGGCATTAAGCCGTCAGACCATAAATGGCATGGTCATGTGGACCGCAGAGTTTGCCCGTGGCGAGCAGAACTTGCGGGTGCTGCTGACGATCGGCTGATCAATCGGTGAGGACGGGCACTGCGTCCCAATCCCGCACACGCGGATCACCGGTTTGATGAAACTGGCGGACAAGTTTGACGAACTCCAGGAAGTCCTTGTTTTCCTTAGCCAAGCGATTGCAATTCGCCCAATCCACTGAGGCCCGTTCACGGGCGGGGATCAAAATCTGGCTTTCGGCCGGGTTCTGCGGTGTGATCTGGATGAGGCCGATTCCGTGCAATGAGAAGAGCATACGCAGCTCTTTCATCGTTTCGGTTCCCTCAATTTCGGCAACGGCAAGATAGCCGAGATTAGCCCAGGACGAATTTGACACAGCCTGAAAAAAGGCCTCCCGCACATTCGACCTGTTGAGCAACAGCTTCACCTCGAACGACCATAGCTTGACCTTCTGGTCGGCATATTCACTGACAGCCCCCTTGATCTCCGGGTGCCAGTCCGCTGTCAGGTCTTCCATCCCCACAATATCGGGGTAAAGCCACTTGTTGCCGCCGGGGCCCTGCCGGTTGGAGGCCCGTTTCTCGTCGATCCGTTTTGAATAAACGCCATGCTCTGACAGCAAAAACTGCGACAAAAGCGGATAAAGATCGACCTCCCGCAGGGGCGGGGTTGCCAAGGCTGCTGCTGGCATCGTGCTGATTTGTTCTGCCTCGGCGACCTCTTGGGTGTCTGGTTTCTCCGTCCAGTAGAATAGGCGGGGTCGCCCTTCCGTTGTTTTGACCTGCGGAAATTTTCTTTGAAAATCGGGCCGTTTAGAACCGATCTCGGCGACAAGCTGCTGGATCAGGTCGGTGTCGGTTTCAATTTTGACACTCTTGGCCTTCTTGGCCTGACATTCCGCGGGATGGGCTTCGAAGATGGCTTCCGCAATCTGCCTGGCGGAGAAGCGGCGCTCCGGGTTTGTCCGCAAAAGCTCCACAGTCAGCTTTGATAAGTTAAGCGCCATCTCGAAAAATCCCGTTTATCCGTCACGTCAACCCAACTGCCCGCCGGCTGGCACCGCCATCAGGCGGCGTTCCAGGCGGGAGGGCCTTGTTTGAGCACTTTTTCGATACTCTGGCTCCAGGCGGCCTTGAAGGCGGGGTCTGATGCATACAGCTTGTAAAGCTCCAGCTCTTCCTTCCGGCGCTTCAGCATCACGTCTTGCAGGATCCGCTCCAAAGCCAGTTCCCGATTATAGGGATCGGCATTTTCCGCATATTTTTCAGTATAGTCCGGATGTGCCCGGATAGAGTTGATCACATTGATAAACTTCACCCGTTGTTCTTCCGGTGTGGCACTCCACCCCTGGAACCAGCGCTCATTGAAACTGCGGATGATCTCGTCCAGCTCGTCGCGTTCCGGCTCCCCGTCCCGGTAGCCGCGCGGATTGGGGTTCTGCGGGTCAAGTTCCGTTGGTGCGGCGTCCAGGTCGATCGTGTGGTTGAGCTTGGTCCGCTCCAGCCCATAGGACGACAAATCGACTGATTCCAGCAGCTCGTCGAGCATATCCTGGTCAGGATCCAGGATATTGAGCTTCGGGACCAGGAACTTCAGGAACCAGAACAGCTTTTCCCAATCGATCACTTCAAATGGCATGATCGATGCCATTTGGCCGTAGATTTTTACGAACTGCCGCGCCTTGATCTTGAAGTCGATCTTGTCCTTTTCCGGCAATCCCAGTTCTTCGTTAAACCGGTCTGCGGCGGCGTCGATCAGCGGGCTGAGCGTCTGGGCATCTTCTCTCGCGAAATAGCGGATGACGAATTCCTCCACCTCTTGCCATTCATAAACCCCCACCTCGTCCAACGACCCTTTCAGTTCGTGCAGAACATTGACATCTGTGGCCGCGGACAGCGTGGTGACGGTATAGAACGGGTCGAAGGCGGCCTTGATGTCGGCCACATCATTGAAAAAATCGAGGATGAACAGATCCTCTGTCCGTTTGCCCAGCTTCGGGGCCGAGCGGTTAAGGCGCGACAGGGCCTGAACCGCCAGAACATGCTGCAGCTTCTTGTCGACATACATGGTGGTCAGCTTGGGCTGGTCGAACCCGGTCAGGTATTTATTGGCCACTACCAGCAGCCGGTATTCCTCCTTGTCGAACTGGTCCCGCGTTTCTGTTTCGGGAAAGCCGTTCAACTCGGCTTCGGTATAGGGATGGCCATCGACCTCCTTTTCCCCGGAAAAGGCGATCAGCGCCTTGAATGGATGGCCCAGCCCCGCCAACAACCGGCTGATCGCCTTGTAATACCGGATCGCGGATTCGATATTCTGCGTAACGATCATCCCCTTGGCCTTGCCGCGCAGCTTCTTGGGCGTCACGACCTGCTCGATAAAATGGTCGAGCATGATTTCGGCTTTGGTATTGATCGTCTGCTGGCTGCGTTCAACATAGGCCCGCAGCTTCTTCTGCGCCTTCTTGGTGTCGAACAGCGGGTTATCCGTGATGGATTTCTGGATCTCGTAATAGCTTTTATAGGTGGTGTAATTCGCCAGCACGTTCAGGATGAAGCCTTCCTCGATGGCCTGCTTCATGCTGTACAGGTGGAAAGGTTTGAAGCTGCCATCGGGCTGACGCTCGCCGAATTTCTCCAGCGTCGTGTTCTTCGGCGTGGCGGTGAAGGCGAAGTAGGAGGCATTGCCCCGCATCTTGCGGGACTGCATCGCCGCCAGGATACGGTCCTGCGGATCCTCGTCCTCCGGTTCCGCGTCACCGGCCCCCATGGCGCGGTTCATATTGTCGTGGGCGCTGCCGCTCTGGCCGCTATGCGCCTCGTCGATGATCACGGCGAACCGCTTGTCGCTCAGGTCGGCGATACCCTCAATGATGAAGGGGAATTTCTGGATCGTCGTGATGATGATCTTCTTGCCATTCTCCAGCGCCGCTTTCAGGTCGGCGGCGCGCAGGGCGGGTGCGACGATGTTCTTGACCTCGGAGAAATCCTTGATGTTTTCCCGCAACTGCTTGTCCAGCAACCGCCGGTCGGTGACGACGATGACACTGTCGAACAAGGGCTGATCCAGCCCCTTCGCCCCAGGAATGGCCGCCGCCGCCGGATAGGTCTCAATCAACTGATACGCGGTCCAGGTGATGGAGTTGGATTTGCCCGAACCCGCCGAATGCTGGATCAGATAGCTATGCCCAACCCCCGTGCTGGCGGCATGGGACAGCAGGCGGCGCACGACCTCCAACTGGTGATAGCGCGGGAAGATCATTGATTTCTTGGCCAGCGGGTCGGCCGGCTTGCCCTCCAGCAGCACAAAATGCTGGATGATGCCGGCCAAGCTTTCCTTGCTGAACACCTCTTCCCACAGATAGGCGGTTTTGTGGCCATTGGGGTTGGGCGGGTTGCCCTCGCCCTCATTATGGCCCTTGTTGAAGGGCAGGAAGAAGGTTGCGGCACCGTCCAGCTTGGTGGTCATGAACACCTCGTCGGTGTCCACCGCCATATGCACCAGGGCGCGGCCGAATTGCAGCAAGGGCTGGCTGGTGTCACGGCCATCCCGATATTGTTTTTGCCCGTGATAGCGGGCGGTCTGGCCGGTCCAGGGGTTTTTCAGCTCGATGGTGATCAACGGCAACCCGTTGACGAACAACACCATGTCAATTTCTTCGCCCGGATTGCTGCGCGAATAGCGCACCTGCCGGGTGACGCTGAAGATATTGGCGGCGAAATTCTCATGCACCCTGGCGGCGGAACTGGCCAGGGGGGCCGGGTACAGCAGGGTGAAAAAGGCGTCATCGACGGCCAGACCCTTTTTCAGCAGGTGCAGCACCCCGTGCCGTTTGATCAGCCGGTCAAACCGTTCCAGGATCTTGCGCTGCCAATCGCCGGGATTGCGGTCGCGCAGCTTGGCCAGCGCCGTGCCCTGGGTGGTTTCCAGGAATTCCCAGAACAGCCGCGTGTCCAGCGCATAATCCGCATTGAAATCACCGGGAAGACCCAGGCGGAAGGGACCATGGCCAGCGGGGGCGGGCTGGCCGGCCAGATCTTCAACCGTCAGGCCCGTCAGGTGACGCTGGATCGCCTGTTCCAGTGCGACTTCCTTGGTATTGCTGACCATGATGTCCCCTTATGCCACCTTGATCTTGCCGGTGACGGCGGCGTTGATCAGGGTTGTTCTGTATTCCTTGAGGGCGGTGATTTGGGATTCTTTGATGGTGATGGCATCGGCAATTTTTTTAACATCATTCTCAATATTCTCAGCTATTATGTCTTGTTCTTCGCGTGAAGGAATTACCATTGGCAGTCCCAGGAACATGTGCGGGTAAAGCCGCAGGCGAGAAGAATGCAACCCTGTCGAAATTCTATTGTACTGTTCAATGAAAGGCGTCGTACGCAGCATAAATTCTACGAAACGCCGGTTAAGGGAAATCCCTTGCCTTGGCCGGTAGACTCCGTATGAAGGGCTTACGATACCAGTCAAATCCGATACACCCAGCGCTCCCATCCAAGCCCACATGGTGTTAATTACGACGTCACCGGGTTGGCAGAGCTTTGAACCCGAATAGTCTTCAGCCATGAACATGCTGACATTCTTTTCAGAACGCGATGTCACGCCCGTCATGTGAGAAACAGACAAAAGCTCCTCTGTGCCTTCATCGGATCTCTCATTCACTTCCCGAAAAAGATGCTTACCCCGCCGCACCTCCCAATGCGCAGGAATTTGGCCGATCCAGTCGATGCCGCTGTCCTTCATCGGGGCGTTGGGGTTAAGGCCGCGGGTGACGGCCTGCTGGATCAGGATTTGCCGCCGCTCACGCAGAAGGGCAATCTGCTCTTCCTTGATCCGCACCGCCTCATCCACCTTGGCGCATTTCTCATCCAGAAACGCCGCGATGGCGCGTTGTTCGCCGATTGGCGGCAGAAAGAGATCAACTCTCGAAAAATTGTCAAAGTTCAGGTCTTGACCATCACGGATGAAGCAGCCTGTCGACTGCAGCGCTTCTACATAGCGTGGACTCTTGAACAAATAACCGAAGAAATCCGGATTGATAGTCTCGAGTTGTCGTAAAATCACATATGAAGAGCGAATGCATCCCGTGACGAGGGCCCGTTCCAAACCACCCTGAAAGCTGCGCATGCTAATGACAAAGTCATCAATTTCAACATGCTTGCGCTTTTCAAGGTTGGTCTGGATTTTTACAACCCGGCGGCCAACAAGTTCTTCAAATTCCCCCTGTGGAATGACGCCGTGGGATTGGGTTGCAGAAAGCTGAACGTCGTCCTTGCGCGCAAATTCCTTGCGCTGAGTGAAAACATACTTGCTTCGCCTTAGCTCCCAATGTGTAGGAATTTTGCCAATCCACTCAACGCCGCTGTCCTTATAGCTTTCGTAAACAGGATAAGACGCGCGCATCATCACATCCCCCCCGACAGATCGGCAGGCTTCAGCCCCAGAATATCGGCGATCAAGCCATCCGCCTTTTCCTCCAGCGCCAGAATTTCCCGCGTCACCTCCTCCAGGCTGCGCAGCGGCTTGTGACGGTAGAAATATTTGTTGAAGCTGATCTCATAGCCGATCCTGACCGAATCCATACTGATCCAGGCGTCGGGTACATGCGGTTTCACCTCCGCCTGGTAATAGCGGTGGATGTTGTCTTTCAGCGGCACCGCCTCGCTGTCGCGCAAATCGCTGCTGCTCTCATAGGTCAGCCAGGTGCCGTCCTTCTGGGCATAAAGGCCGAAATCGCCCAGATCGTCCTTATGGCAACCCAGCCGCGCCGTGATTTCCGTCAGGTCCGCTTTGCTCAGGCGTTGGATGTTGGCGATCACCTTTTCGGCATCGTCGGCGTACCAACTGACGGCATTCAGGATGGCATTCTTCTCCGTCGGGGTCAGTTTGATCTTGTGGGCCTTCAGCATCTGGCCGACCTGATCGCGGAACAGATTGAAATCTGTCACCTCGTCGGTCCCCATCGCCTTCATTAAACTGTGCCCAACCCCGATCAGCTCCCGCTGGCGCAGCCACAGCGCGGTATCGATCAGCTTGGCGCGCTGCTTGGCATTCAACTGGATGTCCTGCTCCTCGCACCAGGCCTGGATGGCCTTGGCCTGGGTTTTCAGGAAGCCCGGCTGATAGACCTTCTCGCCATGCTCGGCCCACAGATATTCCATCGGTTCGCGCAGGGATTTGTCGAAGCGCAGCGGTTGCAGCCGTTCGGCACTGAACTGCGCCCGGCGGCGGTCGGGCCGTTCGATGGTGACCTTGTGATAGCCGAAATCGGCATTGTCGAAAATCTGCACCGCGATGCCCGTCGGGTCACCCTTTTCATCCAGCGCCCGCTCCACAGGCTGGAACGCCAGATAGGCAGCGGTGATGTCCGTAATATCCTGGGGGGAGAATTCGCAATTCTTGTCGCCCAGATTCTTACGCAGCTTGCTGAACATCAGGTTGGCATCGATCAACTGCACCTTGCCCCGCCGTGCGGCGGGCTTGGCATTGGTCAGCAGCCAGATATAGGTGGTGATGCCGGTATTGTAGAACAGGTTGTTGGGAAGCTGGATGATGGTGTCCAGCAGATCATTTTCAATGATGAAACGGCGGATATTGGATTCCCCGCTGCCGGCATCGCCGGTAAACAGGCTGGACCCATTATGGACAGAGGCGATGCGCGACCCGATGGGGCTGCTGCTGGTGGGCTTCATTTTGCCGACCATTTCCATCAGGAACAGCAATTGCCCGTCGCTGGACCGCGGTGTGGCGTCAACCTTCTCCTTATTGCCCCAATAATCGGTCAGCTCCACCTGGAAACGCGGGTCGATAACGTCGGTGCCGTCCTTGATATATTTCTGCTCGCTCTTCCAGCTTTTGCCATAGGGCGGGTTGGACAGCATGAAATCAAAGCGGTGACCGGCAAATTCGTCGGTGGACAGGGTGGAGCCGACCTTGATGTTTTCAGGGTTATTGCCCTTGATCATCATGTCCGATTTGCAGATGGCATAGGTTTCGTCGTTGATTTCCTTGCCATACAGATACACGTCGCCCCGGGCGGCGATGGGGCCTTCGGGATCCTTGATGTAATTCTGCGCTTCGGTCAGCATCCCGCCGCTGCCGCAGGCGGGGTCATAGATGGTCATGACCGGGGGCAACTGACCGCTGATCGGATCGAAGATCAGGTGGGTCATCAGGTGGATCACCTCACGCGGGGTGAAATGCTCCCCGGCCTCCTCATTATTTTCTTCGTTGAACTTGCGGATCAGTTCCTCAAAAACATAGCCCATGCCCAGATTGGACAGGCCCGGCATCATATTGCCATCCGGGTCTTCGGCGTCGTGCGGTGTCAGATTGATGTAAGGGGAGACGAATTTCTCCAGCACATCCAGCAGCACCTGCTTGTTCGCCATGTGCCGCATCTGATCCAGCAGCTTGAAGCGGCCGATGATCTCTTTCACATTATCGCTGAAACCATCCAGATATTCCTCAACATTGGCCAGCAGGATCTGCTGGTTGTTGGTCGCCGTGGCGTGAAGCTGCTTCAGCGTCCATTTGCTGGTGTTGTAGAAGACATAGCCGGCGGCTTCGGTCAGCGGCGCCTCGTCCAACTCGTCGCCCGCCTTCATCTCATCGCGCTGGAAGCGAACCTCGGCCAGGACGGCGGCCTTCGTCGGCTCCAGCAACGTGTCCAGGCGGCGCAGCACGACCATCGGCAGGATGACGTCACGGTATTTACCGCGCACATAAACATCGCGCAGGCAATCATCAGCGATGGACCAGATGAAAGAGATTAGCTTGTTGTGGGCGGCGTGGTTCAATTGTCTGCTCGATCTGGAAGATTGGTTTTGTAATGGAGGTCAGTTGCAGGATGTGCTTCGGTTGTTGATGACCGCTTCCCGATTCAGCAGGATAATCTGCTGATCCTGCGGGTTGCGGGCCGCCGGATCCGTATCCAGGCCCAGCCGTTTCAGCGCATAGTAAAGCAGGGCCCTGCGCACCGGGACCATGGCCTTGCCATCGCTCATGCCATAATCCAGTTCGATGATTTTCTGCTGCATTGCTGACAGGTCAGGGTGTGCCCCAATTTCCAGCACGACCTGATCATGCCATTCGACATCATCCGCATCCCGCGCCAGGGCGGGGCGCGATGCGCCAACATCAATGATACGCCCCAGCACGAAGTCCTTGAATGTCTTGTCGGTTTCGCAGAAGGCCCGCGCGTGCCAGCGGAACCCGTCAAACGCAATGGCGTGCGGGGCGATCCAGCGCCAGCGCGGCTCCGGCTGCGATAAGGACTGGTATCTGATCTCAATCGCCTCCGCCCGCCGGATTGCCGCCACCACTGAACGTAAGGTCTTGGCATTGACGCCCCGCACCGGGGTCGGCGTCGCCTCATAGGCCGGGAACTGGCCGATCCAGGCATCGGACCGGTCCAGGATACCATCGGCGACCGACCGCAGCTGGGAAAGGTAACGGCTGGCATCAGGCTTCAGAAACAGGGGCGTGAACGCCGCACAGCGGACATAGGTGCGCGCGCTCTTGTCATAGGCCATGTTGTGCGGGGCCATGGCGATATAGCGGTTCAGATCGGCGGATGCCTGATTCACCGAAACGGCAAACGTATCCATCAGGTCGGCCCGGTTTACGTGCCCCTCCCAGAACAGGCGGAACTCGATGAATTCGAGGCGCCGCTCAATCCCCCAACGCAGATCCGACCCATCGGCCATGGCTACCTGACCTGAAATGACAGACACCCCATATCTGTGCGCACACAGTTTCTGGTCTGTCTTTTCGGTAGCCGATTTCGGGTGATGATGCAACCATGCTGGTACGGAGCGTTGTTCTTATAGGGAGAATAACCTCAATAGAATACAATGGAATGCAAGGGGTGCCGGATGGGCGCAGATGTCTGTACCTGAAGCACTCACGGAGCGCATCGACAAGGCCGGCGGGCATATCAATGCCATTGATCGCTACCTTTGGCGCGAAACGGAGCGTGGCCTTTGGTCCGGGCACCAGGCGGTGGCACGGCTGGCGGAGGCATGGTTCCTGCTGCGAGGGCTGGTCGCGGAATTGCCGTTGGTGGAGAAGTATCTGCCCCGTGAGGTGATGCAGGAGCGACTGGATGATTTCCAGCGCTTGATTAGGGGCACCATCCTGGCGGATCGGCTGGAAGAGGTCGGGGCGGCAGAGGCCGCCATTCTCGCGGAGCCCTTTCCGAATCCTCCCGGCGAGGATCGGGCAGCCTTGACGGCCGGCCTGGCCCGGCAATACCGCTATCTCGACGTGCTGCGTTCCTTGTCCAAGACGGTCGAGGATGAGATCGCCGACCGGTACATTACCCTGCGGCCCGGTGACTGGGTACGGCTGCCCGATGGCCATATTGGTCACCTGATCGAACGCCCTGGGTTGAGCGGATGGTTTTTCGTCCCCGACATTGCCATGAACAACCCTGGTGATGCCCGCAAAGGGTGGCGCTTGCCCAATCCGCGCATCCAACGGGTGGAACCTGGGCCGGATATGCCCATTGCTGCACCGGCTTATTATTGGCTGCTGGCAGCCCATCGTGGGCGACAGGGGGCTGCGCGCCTGGCGGAAACAGATTGGGCCATGATCTCCAGTCTATGCGCCACGCTGAACGCCGCCCTGGATGCGGCGGTAAAGGCATGGCTGACAACGGTTGATCTGGGGAATCGATCGGTCAGTTGGGAACATCCTTATGTGAAACAACATATATCCCGCTTTGCGGAGGTGGCACCGGCAGCCCTGGCGGCCCCGTTGCAGGAGGCGGTGGATCGCATCGATGCCTTATCCCTGGCGTTCATCAACAATTGGCGTCGCTCGCCACCGGGCTGGCGCGAAGAGGTGACAGACATCTTTCGGCTGGTGGGGGACGGCATTACCGGACTGGCAGAGGCGTTGGCGGATCAGGTTGAGCTGGCACCGGGACAATGGGTCGATGTTCTTCCCCTTGGGCCGGGCCGGCTGGTCCATCGACAGGGCACCCGGCTTGTCATTGATCGTGGGCCCTATGGTGTGGCGGTTGTGTCGCTGTTCCAGCGGATGCTCCATCCGCGGGCCGCCCCAACGGCTCTCGCCATGCCGACCGAGCCATACCATGCCCGGTGGCTGTGGTTCGCCTGCCACCCGGATGCCTGGCAGCGACGCGCTATTTGTCCTTGCTGCGGCTATCCGGGGGTGCCGGAGGGGAGTGCCGCGGGTACGGCCTGCCTGCTGTGCGGATGGATCGCTGATGGCGATGATCTCGATCCGTTGTGGCGAAACCCAGCCAATGGCGGCATTGACCTTGCCCTGGCCCGGCAACGGTTCGAGGCGCTGGGTTATGGAACAGTGCCGACAAGCCTGTCGTCAGAACAGGCTGCCATTTGGCAAGATCCCCTTATCCTGGCCATCAAGCGGCGGCTGACGCTGGCATTGGCCCGGCTTGTCGGGGGTGGTGCTGTTGATGGTGTCGCACTGGCAGGGATTGAAACGCTCTGGCATGGCTACCGCACCGCTTTGCGCCGATGCGGATGGGAAGGAGTATGGCCGGATGAGCCCTCAGTTGAAACGTGACCAATCCCGCACGGCAGCGCGGCGCAGTCTTGAACAAGCCGCCGGTATGCTCAGGGGCGAGCGGATCAATGTCAGTCTGCTGTTCAGCGATATGCGCAGCGCCGTCAATTGGGCGGTGGATTGCTGGCTTCGACAGCAGTCGGAGGCACCTGGCGTGAGTTGGTCCGACCAGGAGGTCCAGTTTCTGCGTGTGGCTCCGGCTGATCTGCGGGGTGATTATCTCCGCCTTGTCGGCGAATTGCCCCGGCTGGCGCAGGATCTGTTCGATCTGCTCGGCACCGATGGTGCGGGTGAAATCAATGGCACGGCACCTTCACTGCGCCCCTGGAAAGCGGCGGCGGCGGCGTGGACCCAGAATGCCGCCGAACTCATTGCTCGTCTGGTCGAAGAACAGGTGCCGACCCGGGCATCGACAGCTCGCCGCGTTGAAGCGGGTGCGTTGCAAGGACGTCTGGACGGTTTGGTGCCTTGTCTGCTTCTGGTCCAGCCGGGTGGACATTACAGCCGTCTGCGTCATGCTGATGGGCAGGCGGGCCTGTTTTCCCTTGGGCAACCCAATGCAGACCGCTCCGGCAGCATGATTTCCAAGGGTTTGGTGATGCCGCTGTCCCTGTGCCGCGATCAGGCACTGCGCGAGAAGCTGCTGGCCTTCTCGGCCATGCTGCGGCCGCCAGCGCCGGACACGCCGGCTTGGCGGGTGGCCGATCGCCGCCGCGCGCTTCAGAACTGGCTGGATCGGGAGGGGTTGGGCACTCTGCGTCTTGCCGACCAGGAACCGGTGCAACGCTGGACCAGGTTCACCTTGAACGCCGCAGTCTATTCCGACCTGCTTGCCCGTAGTGACTATGTGACGGCCATTGCCGACGATCAGGGGCAGACCAGCCGGGTTCTCGATCATGCCCCCTTTGCCTGGGCTTCCCATGGTGCCCTGCTGGACTGGTACATGGGTCATGATCTGTCGATGCCGGTCTCGCCCTTTCATCTGTACCTTGCCACGGATGTCAGCGGACTGTCGGATCCCTTCCGCCCAGGCCGCAGTCGGGATTGGCAGTTCCGTCCGGTGTCCTATTGGGCACCCTTCACCCAACCGGTCGAAACAGCACAGACCGCACCTGTGTCTGTTCGATTGACCCAGGAAGAAGCGGACTATGGCTGGATCGACCTTGATCTCGGCCTGGGTGAAGGTACGACGCAGATCACCCTGTCAGAGGTCTATGATCCGCTGCCGGCATTGCTGGACTGGCTCAAGGCTGTCGAAGATGGCAACCTCCCGCTTGGAGTTGCTGTCGATGAGGAAGGCTCCGAGGCTTGGCTGATTGCTCATGAATTTGATGAGCATCGCCTGCTTGTTGCCGTTCTGGACCGGTATGAGCGGACGGAGCGGGTGTCCGCCGTTGTTAATCGCACGGATTTCATCGAGGCTTTCCAGGCCGAGCTTTTGCGATTCTTGAGTTCAGAGCTGGACACCGAACGCTGGAATACACGCGAGGAGGATGAATCCAAGTATCTTGAACGACTTCTTACGCATCCTTTTTTTCGGTAAACACTCGGATGCTTGATGTTCGAGAAAATAGATACAAATGTATCCAATTGTTCTCAATCAAACGACTGCGAACGCTGGAGTAGAGAGAGTTTGTCTCCAGGTGCTTTCCCTCCCCTAATTGTCACCGTTTATAAGTAGAGGCCTCTGGTTTGGTATTGGGGTTGAGGGGCGTTCAGGCCAACCGGTCGATCTGCCGCGCCGTGAGGTTGCCGGGGACCACCACCAGCGGGATGTCCAGGCTGCCCGCCAGCTCGGAAGCCAGCCAGGAGATCAACTGCCCACGCCGCTGCGACGGGGGCGCTGCCCCCACGACAAGGGCGTGAATGTCGCCATCCTCCCGAATAGCCGCCAGGATTTCACTGCCAATCGGCCCCCGCCGGATCTGGATTTCCGGTAACAGGCCGGTCAGGCCATTCACTTCCCCAGCCAGATCATGCAGCAGCAATTCCGCCTCCGCCCGCTGCTCCTCCTCCATGGCAGTGGCGATTCTGATCCATTCCCGGCAATCGATGGGCTCGCTGATATGCAACAGGGCCAGCAGACCGCCGGTATTGCGGGCCCGCAGGGCGGCAAAGCGCAAGGCGGCGCGGGATTGCGGGCTGCCATCGACACAGACCAGGAATTTGAACGGTTCTGTTCCCGGTACCGCCTTTGGTGGCGCGGTCAGCCCTGTGATCGCACTCCCCCGGTCAAGGGCTGCCAGGGTTTCCGCTGCCACCGCCTGGGGATTGGTCTGAATGGCGTTGGCCACAACAGCACCTTGCCGGCCGCGAAACGCGCCGGTCAGGCTCATGAACATGGTTTCCTCCTGTCTTTCCGCGGGCAGGGGGGTGTTCAGGGCATTCAATGGGTACTAAACGCGGCCGGCGACGTAATCGCGCAGGCTTTCCACCTCATGTGTATATTCGGCCAGACGGGATTTCACCACGTCGCCGATGGAAATCACCCCGGTCAGCCGTCCCTCATCCACCACGGGCATGTGACGGAAACGGCCTTCCGTCATCCTTGTCATCACCGATGCCACTGTGTCACGCGGGTCGCAGCTGATCACCTTGGTGGTCATCACCGCAGAGGCCGGTTTTTCCAGGGCCGCCGGCCCATGAACGGCCAGAGCCCGCACCACATCGCGTTCAGAAAGAATGCCGGCGATCCCCCCCGCCTCATCCACAATCATTACCGCGCCGATGCGGTTGACATGCAGGATATGGACGATGGCGCCGATCGTGTCGGACGGTTTGCTGGTAATGATGGTAGAGCCCTTGGTTTTCAGGATCACGGAAACATGCATCGCTGATCTCCTCCCCGGCTGGGCTGATGGCCCGTGCATCGACGCATCGGGCCGATATAGGGAACGCGATGTTGCGCTGCACGCGCAAGCCTAATCGGTGGCATTGCCATGAATGCGTCCACTACCCCTTTTGCTGCCGGGTGGCGGGAAGAAAGGGCCGGGCGTGGAGGCGCCCGGCTGCAGCGCGACAGGGGCCATGCTCAGGCCCCACACTCATCCGTTTCGCGCAGCTCAATCTCGCCATAGCGCAGATGCGGGCAGTCGGCGATCAGGGCTTCGGCCTCCGCATAACTGGCGGCTTCAATCATGAAGAAACCGCCGATGACATCCTTGGCTTCCGCAAAGGGGCCGTCGGTCACCAGCAGCTTGCCATCCCGGGCCGTCAGCCGGCGTCCGCCTTCATCCTTCAGCTTCTGCCCGCCGCGCAGCCGGCCGGAAGCCTCCATCTTCTGTCCCCAGGCCATATATTGCGCGATGATGGCCTGCATTTCGTCAGGCGACATGGCGGCAAAGGTGGCGGGGTCTTCATGCAGCATCATGATGAAGGTGGGCATGGTCGCGGCTCCTCTGGTCAGGGGAGGGGGCTGGAATGCCCCCTCTCCCCCACTGACGAAGAAGCCTCGGCCAAAACGACAAACCTGTCGAAAATTTTCTTCACCCTCGCAACAGGGGGCCTTGATCGGCTAAACCCGACTATCTGTCGATGTTTCCCTGTTCGAGGCGGTGATGAAGCTGGAAGACCGTTTGGCCGTGAAGCTGCTGGCCCAGGCATCGGCCCAATTGGGCAAAGCGGTGAATGAAACCCTGTGCACGGAGCCCGACCGGCGGGTCATCCGCGCCCTGATTGCCGATGCCAAGGAACTGATCGCCGATTTCGAGGACCAGTATTTTCAGGGGCGGGACTGATCGTTCCCGCCCCCGATCCCGGCTGGCCGGTCCACAGCGTCAGGCCAGTTCGCGCGCCGGGGCGGCCAGCCCCCAGGAACGGAATATCTCCCCCCGGCTGTCCTGGCGGCGTTTGCCGGGCCGCTGGCTGGCCGTCTGTTCCAGCAGGCGGGCCGCGCGTTCCACGGCCGCCACGCTGGCATAACGGCGTGATTCCATGCTGCTGAATTGGTTGTCGGCAGCGAAGAAGCGATAGGCCCCTTCATCATAAACGGCGATACCGGCGCTGCGCTGACGGGTTTCGATGCTATAGGCAATGGACATGGCTTACCCCTTGCCCAGATGAACAACATCATCCGGGTGTGAAATATCAAAATGGACCGAAGGCTGCTGAGAGAGTCTGTTGACGCGTCAACAACAGCGCTGGTGGTTTTTGCGGGGGGAAGCCGGTTTTCGGTTGGATATGCTGGTCTTCATGGACCCAAGCCCTTCCTTCAACAAGGTTTGCGGACAAACCACGAAGGGACTTCGTGGCGCTTTAGCGTTTGTTGACGCGGCGCAAGCTGCTGTTCGTCAAATTCCCGCGTATCCATCCGCCCACCGAAAGAACCCCTGACGGGCCCCCAGCGGGTGGCTGGATAAAATGGGGCATTGCTGCCTTGGAACCCATCATTTGGTGTTGCTGGGGTCACTGTCAACCCTGTTTTTTGATTTCCTGTAAATTGGTACCGGTGCTGGTTCAACTAATCACGCATAGTTGGTGTGAATTTAAGAAAACAACAAATAAGATTGACGAAATTCTGCGAATGGCCAACCTTCTGTCCAGGGCAACCGCTCCGCCATTCACATAAGGGATCAACCCCATGTCCTTTGTCCGCCGCCTGTCCGCCACCGCGACTGTCGCCTTCCTCTCGCTCGCTTCCGTCGGGGCCGCACAGGCGGCCGATCCGGTGGTGGTGCGGGCGGGCTATATCCCGGTGCTGGGGGCCGCCCAGGCCTTCGTCATCGACAGCCAGGGCTGGGACAAGCAGAACGGCTTTGACTTGCAGCTGAAGCAGTTTGACAGCGGGCCGAACATGATCCAGGCGCTGGCCTCGGGCACGCTGGATGTCTATGTCGCCGGCATCGCCCCGGTGATCGTGGCGCGCGGCAAGGGGATCGGCGTCAAGGTGGTGGCCGCGACGGCGGTGGAAGAACTGGTGGTGGCCGCTGGTCCCGACCTGGCCAAAACGCCGGGCAGCCCGGCGGATGCCATCGCCGCCCTGTCCAAGAAGCTGGGTCGCCCGCTGAAGCTGGCGACCCAGCCGGCCGGTTCGGTGCCCAACACCATGCTGCAATATTGGCTGTGGGAAGTGGCCAAGGTGGACAAGGCCCATGTGGAGCTGGTGCCGCAGGGCATTGATGCCACCCAACAGGCCTTGCTGGCCGGTGCGGTTGATGGCGCCATCATTCGCGAACCGGCCCTGACCATCATCACCGGGCGCAATCCCGATGTGAAGGTGTTGGCCTATGGCGGCGATATTCTGAAGAACCAGCCCGGCAATGTGGTTGCGGTGACGGATGAGTTTGCCGCCAAGCACCCGGAAATTGCCCAGAAGCTGGTGGAACTGACCGCCAAGGCCACCGAGGTGCTGAAATCTGACCGCAAGATCGCCATCGAGGCGGTGGAAAGCGCCATCGGCAAGGGCCTGATCGACCGTGCCATTCTGGACAAGGCCCTGTCATCCAAGGCGGTGCAGTTCTCCACCGACCCGAACGCCATCGTGGCGCAGACCGCCACGGTGCAGGATTATCAGGTGAAGCTGGGCACGGTGAAGGAAGCCCAGCCGGTGGCAGATATCTTCAATCTCAGCTACTACCAGAAGGTGGTTGCGGGTAAGTAACTGTCTTTGGGAACTTGGTTTCCATTCCGATTGTTTTCGTTCGGCCGGGTAGCCGTGGATAACGGGTGCCCGGCCATTATGGTTTGATGAGATGAAACAAGCGAACAAGGCAGAGCGCCTGCTGCTGGCGATCACCGGTGTGGTGCTGTTCCTGGGTCTTTGGGAGGCACTGCCCCGGTTTGGCTTCGTGAAGCCCATGCTGTTGCCGCCGCCCAGCGAGATTCCGGCCACCTTCTGGCGGGAGGTGCAGTCAGGCGCCTGGCTCTCCGCCGTGCAGGAAAGCCTGAAACATTATGTCACCGGGCTGGTGCTGGGCTCCTTTCTGGGGGTGGCGCTGGGCGTGCTGACCGGCATGTCGCGCGTGCTGGAGGATATGACCAACTGGGTGGTGCGGCTGCTGCGCCCGATCCCTGGTCTGGCCTGGGTGCCGTTTGCCATCATCTGGTTCGGGGTCAGCCCGGCAGCGGCCAATTTCATCATCATCATCGGGGTATTCTGGATCAATTACTTCGCCGCCCTGGGCGCGGTGCAGGCGGTTGACCGCGATCTGATCGAACTGGCCAACGCCTTTGGCCACCGCTCCCCCATCGCCCGCCTGTTCAAGGTGGTGCTACCGGCCTCCATCCAGCCCATCATGTCGGGCTTGCGCACCGGCCTGGGACAGGCCTGGATGGCGGTGGTGGCGGCAGAACTGTTTGGCGTGTCGGGCCTGGGCCAGCGGATGATGCAGGCATCCTCCCTGCTGGCGACCGATGTGGTGGTGGTCTACATGATCACCATGGCGGTGCTCTATGGCATCGTCGATACCAGTTTCGTTCTTGTGCGTGACCGTTTGCTGGCATGGAAAGCATGATCACCATTTCCGATCTGACCCTGTCCTTCGACAGCGACCGCGGCCGCACCATCGTGCTGAAGGATTTCCATCTGGATATTGCCGATGGGGAGTTCATCGCCATAGTCGGCGCCTCGGGCGTTGGTAAATCCACCCTGCTGCGGGTGGTGGCGGGGCTGGTGCGGCCGACATCCGGCACGGTGAAGCGGGACAGTCCCGAACGGCCGGGCCGCCGGCCCTATGCCATGGTGTTTCAGGATGCCCGCCTGCTGCCCTGGCGGCGGGTGGTGAAGAATGTCGAATTCGGCCTGGAAGGGCTGGGCCTGACAGCGGAGGAGAAACGCCGCCGCGCCACGGAGGCTTTGGCCCTGGTCGGGCTGGCCGACAAGGCTGACCGCTGGCCGCACCAGCTTTCCGGCGGCCAGCGCCAGCGCGTGGCCATTGCCCGCGCCCTGGCCGTTGATCCCGATCTGCTGATGATGGATGAACCGTTCGGCGCGCTGGACGCCATCACCCGGCAGTCGCTGCAGGATGAACTGATCGATCTCTGGCAGCGGACAGGCAAGACCATCCTGTTCGTCACCCATGATATTGAGGAGGCGGTTTATCTGGCCGACCGGGTGGTGCTGCTGGCAGGCAGCCCGGCCGGCGTGCGTTCTGCCGACCGGATCATGTCCGCCCGCCCACGCCAGCGCGATGATGAAGCCGCTCGCCATACGGCGGCCGAAATCCGCACCCGCCTTTATGATTATGTGGAGCAGGGCGAGGGGATCTGACGGGGTTGGTCATACCCGGCGGGACGGACCTTGCCGGCCCGTCTGCACCTTTGCCCAGCGATGGGCACCGGTCTGGAAGCCGATGGTGCCGGCAAAGCCCACGGTTTCCAGGCTGTCGCGGAACAGTTCGCCAATGCCCTGGCGCAGCTCGGCCGGCAGCAGATCCAGCGTGCGGATCATCAGGTCGAGACGACCGGGCCGGACCAGCCCGTCCAGTTGCATCGGCCCCAGGCGGGAAAAGCTGAGATCCAGCAGGAAACGCTGGGCCTTGCCCTTCTCCTCCCCACCATCCCCTGTCTTTTCCTCACCATCCAGGGCATTGCGTACGGCAAGCTGCATCCGGCCGAGCTGTTCGGGCGGGCCGAAGGGGATGGCCATGCTGCGCCACCCCTCTGCCGTCGGTTCCGCCGCCTGACGGGCCACGGCCTGGAAATCCTCCCGCAACTGGGCCAGCAGTCGGCCGCCGCCCCGCCGTTCCAGGCTGTCTACCGCGTCGCCCCCCAACCAGCCGGCGGCATCGCCACCGCGCAATGCCGCCAGAAAGAAGGTCAGATTGGTGGTCAGCCGCTTGTTCGGCTGTGGCAGGATCGTCTGTGCCAGATGGCGGGCCAGCACCGGATCGGTTGCCGCCAGCATGGCCATCACCTCCTTCATCGCCGGCCAATCCTGGCCCTGGCGCGGGTCCAGAGGTGGCAGCATGGTTGGCGCCGCTTCTGCTGTCGACGGCACATCCAGCACCACCGTCAGCGCAGTGCCGGGCGGCAGGTTCGTCTGCCCTTTCAGCACCAGCATTCCCTGTGGGGTGGACAATACCGGTTGCCCCTGGCTGGTGCTGCCCATCAGGGTGGCAGGCAGAGCGTTTGGCGGCAGCTGCTCCAGAACCGGCTCAGCCACCGCCAGAATGCGCACGGACAGGTTCTGTCCGTGTCGCAAGGGGGCCGGTGGCGAGGGTGGGGTGGGTGCCGGACTGATAGGCGGGGCCGTCGGCAGGCCCGGCGGCTGTGCTCCCCGCAGGCGGGCTTGCATTACCGGTTCGGCGTCCCCGTCGGGGAGAGCCTGCGCGGGTTGTTGTGGGGTGGTCAGCACCGGTCCTTGGGGTAGATTGGGCAGCGTTGGGCGCGGTGCCGGGCCGACGGGCAGCGCGGTCGGTGAGGCAGGCGGCTGCGCCCCGCGCAGGCGCGCTTCCGTTACCGGTGCAGCGTTCCCGTCCGGGAGAGCCTGAGCGTGTTGCTGCGGGGCGGTTGGCGCCGGTCCTGCGGGTGGATTTGGCAGCGTCGGGCGTGGTGCCGGGCCAGTGGGCGGCGCGGTCGGTGGGGCAGGCGGCTGCGCCCCGCGCAGGCGCGCTTCCGTTACCGGTGCAGCGTTCCCGTCCGGGAGAGCCTGAGCGTGTTGCTGCGGGGCGGTTGGCGCCGGTCCTGCGGGTGGATTTGGCAGCGTCGGGCGTGGTGCCGGGCCAGTGGGCGGCGCGGTCGGTGGGGCAGGCGGCTGCGCCCCGCGCAGGCGCGCTTCCGTTACCGGTGCAGCGTTCCCGTCCGGGAGAGCCTGAGCGTGTTGCTGCGGGGCGGTTGGCGCCGGTCCTGCGGGTGGATTTGGCAGCGTCGGGCGTGGTGCCGGGCCGACGGGCGGTGTGGTCGGTGGGGCCGGCGGCTGCGCTCCGCGCAAGCGCGCCTCCATTACCGGTGTGGCGTTCCCGTCTGGGAGAGCCTGAGCGGGTTGCTGTGGAGCGGTTGGCGCCGGTCCAGCGGGTGGATTCGGTAGCGTCGGGCGTGGTGTCGGGCCGATGGGCGGCGCGGTCGGTGGCGTTGGTGGCTGCGCTCCGCGCAGGCGCGCTTCCATCACCGGTGCGGCGTTCCCGTCCGGCAGAGCCTGAGCGGGTTGCTGCAGGGCGTTTGGCGCCGATCCTGCGGGTGGATTTGGCAGCGTCGGGCGTGGTGCCGGGCCAATGGGCGGCGCGGTCGGTGGGGCAGGCGGCTGCGCCCCGCGCAGGCGCGCTTCCGTTACCGGTGTAGCGTTCCCGTCCGGAAGAGCCTGAGCGGGTTGCTGCAGGGCGTTTGGCGCCGATCCTGCGGGTGGATTTGGCAGCGTCGGGCGTGGTGTCGGGCTGATGAGTGGCGCGGTCGGTGGGGCAGGCGGCTGCGCTCCGCGCAGGCGCGCTTCCATTACCGGTGCTGTGTTCCCGTCTGGGAGAGCCTGGGCGGGTTGCTGCGGAGTGGTTGGTACCGGTCCTGCGGGTGGATTTGGCAGTGTTGGGCGCGGTGCCGGGCCAATGGGCGGCGCGGTCGGTGGCGTTGGTGGCTGCGCCCCGCGCAGGCGCGCTTCTGTTACCGGTGCTGTGTTCCCGTTCGGGAGAGCCTGAGCGGGTTGCTGCGGAGCGGTTGGCGCCGGTCCAGCGGGTGGATTCGGTAGCGTCGGGCGTGGTGTGGGGCCAACGGGTGGCGCGGTCGGTGGGGCAGGTGGCTGCGCCCCGCGCAGGCGCGCTTCCGTTACCGGTGTAGCGTTCCCGTTCGGGAGAGCCTGAGCGGGTTGCTGCGGAGCGGTTGGCGCCGGTCCTGTTGGGGGATTTGGCAGTGTCGGGCGTGGTGTCGGGCCGATGGGTGGCGCGGTCGGTGGCGTTGGTGGCTGCTCTCCGCGCAGGCGCGCTTCCGTTACCGGTGTGGCGTTCCCGTTCGGGAGAGCCTGAGCGGGTTGCTGCGGAGCGGTTGGCGCCGGTCCTGTTGGGGGATTTGGCAGTGTCGGGCGTGGTGTCGGGCTGATGGGTGGCGCGGTCGGTGGGGCAGGCGGCTGCGCTCCGCGTAGCCGGGCTTCCATCACCGGTGCGGCGTTCCCGTCCGGCAGAGCCTGGGCGGGTTGCTGCGGCGTTGTCGGCACCGGCCCTGATGGCGGGTTTGGCGGCGTCGGACTTGGTACTGGGCCAATGGGAGGGGCGGTTGGGGGTGCTGGCGGTTGTGCTCCGCGCAGGCGGGCCTCAATTATTGGAGCGGCGTTCCCGCCCGGAAGAGCCAGAGCGGGTTGCCGTGCGGGAGCGGAAGCCTGTTCTGCCGGCAGCGTTGGGCGCGGTGTCGCGCCGACGGGTGGCGCCGGCGGGGCCGAGATTGGTCGTCCGCCCCCGGTCTCTGGCAGCGTGTCGGCAACGGTCTCTCCCGCTGGCGGTGCGGGGGGAACGGGCTGGAGGGGTTGGGGGGCAACCTCTGCAGCCGCACGCGGCGATGGGCTGACCAGTCCGGGAAGGGTGGGGGCGGCCGGGCGCTGTGGCTCTCTCTGCGGCAGGGGCAGCGGGGCCACGGTGTTAGCGGGCGCTGCCGGTGCCTGAGCATTCTCACCGACATAGGTTCGGTTGGCTGCTGCGGGACTGGCCGGCCGGGCAACCGGTTGGGATGGCGGGGCCGCATCGAAATCGGCAAAGGTCAGCAAGCCGCTGGCCGGTGGCTGCGGCAAAGCCAGACGGCCGGGCCGGGGCGGCGGTAAGGGGGCCTCCGTCGCCGGCCTGTCTCTGACGACAGGGGCAGTGTTGCTGCTTGCTTCACCAGCCGACGGCACAAGCGGTTCGGGTGCTGGTTGTCCCGATACTGGCGGGCGCGCCAGCCCCGGCGCCGGCATGGGGGAGGCCGGTGGTGGGGGAGGCGGATTTGGCCCCTCCACCGGCAGTGCCGCCGCAGGCATGGGGAGTGGTGGGGCTGCTGGCGTGCCCGTTGCCGGCGGCGTGACGACTGGCCCCGTCGGGGCGGCAGCACCCGGTGCAGGGGCGGCGGGGATCAGTGGTGGCAATAGGGAGGTGGCTGGCGGGGTCGGCAGGAGTTTACCCGTGGGGACCGGAATCGGTGCCAGTTCCGGCACGAGCGGCGCCGGTGGGGTGGCGGTGCCTTGTGCCGGCGGTGGCTGAGGCCCTGTTGCCGCTGCCGGTGACGGCGTGGCGGGCAGGGGTGTTGGCGGCAAAGGTGGGGGCGCCGCGGGGGCCGGTTGCGTCGGGCTGCTGCTTCCCTTTGACAGGCCCAGCAGCGTGGCCAGCGTCTCGGCATCCCGATCGGGCGGTGGGGCTTGGGTGCTGGTCGCGCGCGGTGGGGGGGGCAGCACCACCACCGCTGACAGCACCGCGCCCTGGATGATCAAGGGCAGGGGGGGCTGCGGCGTGACGGCGGGTGTTGGAACTGGCGGGGGTGCTGTTATCACCACCTGCGGGGCGGCAGCGGTGGCTGGCGGTGGCGGGGCCAGGGCGGTGGCGCGCGGCGCGGTGCCCGGCACGCTCACCGGGATTTGCAGGGTTACCGGCCGGTCGGTGGGCAGGCGCACCGGGGTTTCCAGCCGCACATCCCCGGCGGCGGTGCGCAGGGTGGCTTCGCCATCCCGCTGATCCACCACCATGCCGGACAGCACGACGGCGCGGTCAAACCGCGCCAGCCGCTCCGGCACGCGGGCCAGGGTAACCTCCGCCAGGGGCGCCAGATTGGGGCCGCTGCCACTGGTGGCATTCCCGGCAGCATTGCCAAGGGATGGCAGGGATGGCCCCGTCATGGTGCCGCCCCCCTTTTGGGTCAGCCGACAGTCAGGCGCTGGGCCAGCGCCATGATATCCTGGGCGGCATCAGAGGTAGGGGAACGCACCAGCAGCGGCGTCTGTGTCTTGATGCTTTCCCGTACCTTCATGTCGCGGCGGATCACCCCGGCCAGTTGCGGGCTTTTGCCTAAGAACTTGCGGCAGGCGGCCAGCAGCGTCTCGTAGGTCTTGTTCCCCTCATTGCGGGTCTGCGCCATGTTCACCACAACGCGCAGATCGGCCAGCGGGTTGGCCTGATAGGAGAGCTTCAGGAAGGCATAGGCATCGGTGATGCTGGTCGGCTCATCCGTGGTCACCACCAGGGAGACGCCGGCCGGGCCGGAGAAGGTGCGGACATTCCGGTCCACCCCGGCCCCCAGATCGATCACCACATTGTCATAGCTGCGCGCCATGTCGGTCAGATCATTGCGCAACTGGGACAATTTTGCCGGGGGAAGATTTGCCAGGCTGCCGGAACCGGAGCGGCCGGCAATAATGTCGAACCCGCCTTCCGGATAGCGCGTGGTGGACCCGGCCAGCGTCACCACCCCGTCAATCACCTGCCCCAGATCGCGCTTGGGCATCAGACCCAACTGGATATCGACGTTGGCCAGCCCCAGATCGCCGTCGAACAGCAGGGTCTTGCGGCCCAGCTTGGTCAGCGCGTGCGACAGGGTGATGGAGAAAAAGGTCTTGCCGACCCCGCCCTTGCCGCTGGCGACGGCGAAAATATTCCGCTGCCGCAAGGGCGTGACATTGGCGGGAACGGCCATGCTGGTGAAGTCGCTCATGCGTGCGTCCCCGTCTGTTTGGTGCGCCGTTCGTCGGCCTGCTGTTCCGGCATCATCATCTTGGCCAAAATGGTGGGCGTCAGGGGGATCAGCCCATCGGCCACTTTCGTTGTCGCGCTGACATCTGCAAAAGCCAGGCCAGCCCCATGGGCGGCGGCCAGCAGGCTGCCGTAACGGCGTGCCATGTCCAACCTTGTGGATAAAAGTCGCTTGGCACCGATCTGGCGGAAGGCCAGCGCCATATCCACCGCCTCCACCGGGTCCAGCCCGGCCGGCATCACCAGCACCGGTTCCATGTCGGCGGCAACCAGGAAGTCGCGCAAATCCTTCATATCGCTGGCGTTATAGGGGTTGCGCCCGGCGCTGTCGACCAGCACCTGATCCATCCCGCGCGACACGTCCAGCGCATCGGCCAGTGCTGTGGGGTCTTCCACCGTCATCAGGCGCAGTTTCAGCACCCGGGTGAAGGCCTGTAACTGCTCAATGCCCCCGGCACGGATCGTATCGGTCGAAATCACCCCGACGGGACGTTTTTGCAGGGCACAGCGGGCACAGAGCTTGGCCACTGTCAGGGTTTTGCCGCCACCCGGCGGCCCCACCAGCATGATCGGCCGGGTGGCCCGGCCATCGGGCAGCGGCTGGAAATGGAACACACTGTCCAGGGCTGCCGCCAGGGCCGACAGGGGATCGCGGGCATCCATGTCGGACAATGTATCCATCATCCGCTGGTTCAGCTCCGCCGGCACCCCATGGCGCAGCAGGGCCTCAGAAACGATATCAATCGGGTCGGGTGCGGCCGGTTCGGCGAAACGCAGCGGGCTTTGCGATGCCTGAATGGCGGGGTGGGGGGCCAGAATGCCCTCATCCTCCTCAATCGCCGCGGTGACGCGGACGCCCACACCTTCCTCTTCCCGCGTGGCCACGATGATGGCGTCATCGCCCAGCACCTCGCGGACCAGGCGCATGGCGTCCTGCATTGTCGGCGCGTGGAACGATTTCAGCCGCATTCTACCTCTGCTTTCCAGGCTGCCCGGTCACGGCCCCAAGGCCCCGTCCGGTCACCCAATCCGATCATTATACGCGGCCCCATCATATTTGGCCCAGAGTCTTGATCTTCGCCTTTGGATGAATCTCATTTTGCGACATCACAACCGTGGCCGGCCGGAACCGCTCAATGATGGAGCGGACGAAGGGCCGGATCGCCGGTGATGTCAACAATACCGGTGCTTCGCCCTGCATGGCGAATTTTTCGAAGGTCTGGCGCACGGCGGTGATGAATTGCTGTAGGCGCGACGGCGCCATGGCCAATTGCCGGTCATCGCCTTCCTGAACGATACTTTCCGCAAAGGCCTGTTCCCATTCCGGCGACAGGGTCACCAGCGGGATATAGCCCAGATCATTGGTGTTGGAGTCGGAGATTTGCCGCGCCAGTCGCGCCCGCACATGCTCGGTAATCTGGGTCATGTTGCGGGTATAGGCTGTGGCCTCTGCCACCCCTTCCAGAATGGTCGGCAGGTCACGCACGGAAACGCGCTCGCCCAGCAGATTCTGCATCACCCGCTGCAGCCCGCCAATATTGATATGGCCTGGCACGACATCGGCCACCAGCTTCTGGTGTTCCTTGCCCATTTCGTCCAGCAGCTTCTGCATCTCCGCATAAGAGAGCAGGTCGGCCATATTATCCTTGATCACCTCGGTCAGATGGGTGGTCAGCACGGTGGGCGGGTCGACCACCGTATAGCCCTTGAACAGGGCCTCTTCTCGATAGGCCATGTCGATCCACATGGCCGGCAGGCCGAAGGTCGGCTCCGTCGTTGCCTCACCGGGCAGGGAGATGCGGTCGCCGCGCGGGTCCATGCAGAGCAGCATATTCGGCCTGATATCGCCCCGGCCCGCCTCAATCTCCTTGATGCGGATCAGATAGGTGTTGGGCGGCAGTTGCAGATTATCCTGGATGCGCACGGCCGGCATGATGATGCCGATTTCGCCGGCCAATTGCCGGCGCAGCCCCTTGATCTGGTCGGTCAGCCGATGCCCGGCCTCCGTATTGATCAGCGACAGCAGGCCATAGCCCAGTTCCAGCCGCACCAGATCGATGGCCAGCGCGGTGGCAATCGGCTCCTCCGCTGCTGGGGCGGGGGCGGCGGCCTGCGCTTCCTGCTTGGCTTCCAGCGCCTGCTTCATCAGGCGGGAACGCGGCAGGAAATAGGCACCCGCCGCCAGACCGATGGCCAGCAGCCCGAAGGAGATTTTCGGCATCCCCGGCAACATGCCAACGGCCAGCACCACCGCCGCCGTCAGGCCCAGGGCGGTGGGATAGAAGGTCAGCTGGCCGACCACCGCCTTGTCGGTGGAGCCGGTGGAACCGGACTTCGACACCATCAGACCGGCGGCCAGCGAGACCAGCAGGGCCGGGATCTGCGAGACCAGACCATCACCCACGGTCAGCAGCGTGTAGCTGGCGCCGGCTTCAGTAAAGCTCATGCCCTTCTGGGCAATGCCGATGATCATGCCGACAATGATATTGAGGAACGTGATGACCAGGCCGGCCACCGCGTCACCGCGCACAAATTTGGAAGCACCGTCCATGGCGCCGAAGAACTGGCTTTCATCCTCCAGTTCCTTGCGTCGCCGCCGTGCCTCCCCCTCATCGATCAGGCCGGCTGACAGGTCGGCATCGATGGCCATCTGCTTGCCGGGCATGGCATCCAGGGTAAAGCGGGCCGCCACTTCGGCGATACGGCCGGAACCCTTGGTGATGACGCTGAAATTCACCAGCATCAGAATGCCGAACACCGTGACACCGATGATGAAATTGCCACCCATGATGAAATTGCCGAACGTCTGGATGACGTGACCGGCCGCTGCCGCCCCATTATGCCCTTCGCCCAATATCAACCGGGTCGAGGCCAGGTTGAGCGAAAGGCGCAGCATGGTGGAGACCAGCAGAATGGTGGGGAAACTGCTGAATTCCAGCGGCTTCTGGATCGACAGCACCACCATCAGGATCAGGATAGAAAAACCGAACGAAATGGTCAGGCCCACATCCAGCAGGAAGGTGGGCAGCGGAATGATCAGCACGACCACGATCGTCAGAATGCCCAGCGCGAATCCCACCTCGCCGCGCTTCACCGCTTCCACGGTCAGGCGCAGGGCATCCTTGGTGGAGCCCAAGGGGGATTGTTGTTGCGGCTGGTCGGTCATGCCGGTTCGATCATTCTGCTTGGCAACGGTTTATTCGATTCTCTTAGTGTCTGTCCGGAAAGTTTCACGCTATCTCAACGTCTTACACGTTTCATCTTTAAACATTCCCGTCACCCCGGCGAAGGCCGGGGTCCAGAATCACAAGCGCTTTGCTCTACGAACTGGACCTCGGCCTTCGCCGGGGTGACGGGATTAAAACATTAACATGTCGAGAAAGAGGGAAAACTTTTCAGACGGCCTCTCAACAAGGGTTCAGCCAAGGGCTTCCGATTCCATGCCACTGGCTGGCGGCGGCACGGCGATGCCGCCTTCGCTATATTCCTTCAGTTTGTTGCGCAGGGTGCGGATGGAGATGCCCAGGATATTGGCCGCATGGGTACGGTTACCCAGCGTGTGTTTCAAGGTATCGATGATCAGGTCACGTTCCACATCCGCCACCGTGCGGCCCACCAGCGTGCGGGTGGCACTTTCCCCGGTGGGGATCACCGGGGCTGGTTGGGCTGGGGGCGGCTGATAAGCGGGTTGCGGCTGATAGGGGCTGGGCTGATAGGCCGGCGGCGGGGTGTAGCCGCCGGCATTGCCATAGCTGGCGGCCGCACGCGCCGCGGCCGGGGCCACCGGCGGGGCGGCTGCCGCCGGGGCGGTATAGCTGGGCTCGGCCCCTGTCAGCAGAATGGCGTCTGGCCCAATCTCCGTCCCGCGGGAGAGCAGCACCGCGCGGTGCATGGTGTTTTCCAGCTCACGCACATTGCCGCGCCAATGATGGCCCTGCAGCATGGCCATGGCCTGGGCCCCGACATTGCGCTGGGGCAGCCCGTTGGCTTCGGAATATTTGGCGGCGAAATGCTGGGCCAGCAGGGCGACATCGGCCGGCCGTTCGCGCAGTGGCGGCAGGTTCAGGCTGACCACGTTCAGGCGGAAATAAAGATCCTCGCGGAACCGGCCGGCCTTGGCCTCCGACAGCATGTCGCGGTTGGAGGTGGCCAGGATGCGGATATCGACCTTCACCGGCTGGTTGCCGCCCACCCGGTCGATCACCCGTTCCTGAATGGCGCGCAGCAGCTTGGCCTGCAGGCGCAAATCCATTTCACTGATTTCGTCCAGCAGCAGGGTGCCGCCATTGGCTTCCTCGAACTTGCCGATACGGCGAGCGACGGCGCCGGTGAAGGCGCCCTTTTCATGCCCGAACAGTTCGGATTCCAGCAGGTTTTCCGGGATGGCCGCGCAATTGACGGAGACGAAGGGCGCATTGGCCCGCCGGCTCTTGCGGTGCAGATAGCGGGCCATCAGCTCCTTACCCGTGCCGCTTTCACCGGTGATCAGCACGGAGGCGTCGGACGGGGCGATCTGGTCGGCCATGGCCAGCGCGGCGGCCATGGCGGGGTCGCGGCTGACAATAGCGTGGCTTTCCTCCGCCACCGCCTCCAGCACGGCGGCGATCAGGTTGGCATCCGGGGGCAGGGGGATATATTCCTTGGCGCCGGCGCGGATGGCACGGACGGCGGCCTGGGCATCGGTGCCCACGCCGCAGGCCACCACCGGCACGGCGAACCTTTCATTCTTCAGCTGATCGACCAGCATCCCGACGTCAAGCTTGACGTCGATCATCACCAGATCGGCCCCCTGACCGCCCCGCAGCGCGTTCATGGCGCCATCGATGCTGTCAGTATGCGCCACCTTCGCGCCCTTCTGCAGCGCGATCTTCCCGGCGGCACTGATATAGCCTTCCAGCGTTCCAACGATCAGTAGACGCATCGTCCTTACCCTCTTGCCGGTCGGTTCGGCCCAATCGAACAGTCACACATAAAACTCAGTCGAAGCTGCTGATCCGAAGATCGGGCGGCAGCATCGTATTGATCAGCATTTCCAGGCGGCGCGGATTTTCCTGCCGCGCCACCGATCCCGCCGCGAGCAGATAAAGCCCATCCACCAGGGCTTCGCGTTCGGCATTGCGGTCAATCTTGGCCGCCAGGGGGGATAGCACCATGCTGCCCAGGATGGCACCATAGAAGGTGGTGATCAGTGCCACCGCCATGGCCGGCCCCACCGATGATGGATCGGACAGGTTACCCAGCATCTGCACCAGCCCCACCAGCGTGCCGATCAGCCCCATGGCCGGCGCCACCTCTGCCGCGCGGCGCAGCACGGCTGCCGCCGTGCGGGCGCGGGCCATGTTGGCCTCAATCTCCGTGCGCAGGATGCGTTCGGCATCATCGGCCGGCAGCCCATCGACAATCAGTTCCACCGCCCGGTGCAGCACCGGCCAACCCTTTGTCGCCGCTGCCAGCGGATGCAGCGACAGGGGACCGTTACGCCGCGCATGATCGGCCAGCGACAAGGCCGTGCGGGCAGCCGAGGCCACATCGGGCGTGCTGGCCACCATGGTGCGGCCGATGGCGCGGGCCGCCGCCCGCATGTCGGGCACGGAGAAGGAGATGGTGGTGACCGCCGCCGTTCCCCCCAGCACGATCAGCACGGAGGCCAGATCGAAAAAGGCACCGGCACCGCCGCCCAGGGCCAGCGCGCCGATAATCAGCAGCAGGGCCGCCCCCAGACCCAGGATGGTGGCCAGATCCAGCCGTCGGCGCAGGCGCGGCAAGGCCGGCGGCCGGGCCGGGCGCGCACCAGCATCCGCCGCCGGCGGGCTGCTGGCGGGGGCCGGGGCCCCGGCGCGTGGTTGGGCGGCGCTGCGGTCGCTCATGACCGGTCCGTCTTGATGATTTCGGTCATGGTGACGCCCAGCCGGTCTTCCACCACCACCACTTCGCCACGGGCAACCAGCCGATTATTCACATAGATATCAATGGCTTCACCGACCTTGCGGTCCAGTTCCACCACGGCCCCCTTGTTCAGCCGCATCAGGGTGCTGACCTGCATGTTGGTCTTGCCCAGCACGGCGGAAATCTGCACCGGAATGTCGTAGACGGATTCCAGATCCTTGACGACGGGCAATGCCTCCAGTTCGCCGCCGCCGCCATTGCCGCGATTGCCGTCGAACTCGTTCAGGCTCATATCGTCTTTTGCCGCCATCTTGATCCCAATTTGTTCCGGCGTTACCGGTAACGCTTTTTTCTATCCGCTCAGGCCGCCTGGGCCGGGCCGCCCGGCATCTGCCGCAGCCCGTCCCCGGCAATCCGCTCGATTTCTGCCCAAAGGCCATTCACATCCCGCTCCGCCCCGCCGGCGGTCCAGTCGGCCTTCACATCCATCTCATGCAGTTTCGGGTCTGCCAGCACGGTGACCTGCCCGGCAAAACCGTGCCGTAGGGCCATATCACCGATCTTGCCGCGCAGCTCCTCAAACCAGCGTTCATGGACGCGGAACACCAGTTTCGGTTCTTCCGCCAGCTCTTCCAGAAAACTGGCGATGACTGTTTCGATCTCTGCCAGCCCATCGCGCGCCACCAGACCGGGCCACAGCTTGCGGATGATGGCCAGGACCAGCCTGCTGGTATTCTGACGCCGTAGCGCCGTTTCCTGGTTCTGCACCCCCAGCAGCTGGCCAAGGGCAGATTCAACCCCCCGCAAGGCTGCCGACAATTCCTGCTGGGCGGCGGTTTCCGCCTCCTGCATTCCCTGGACGCGGCCTTCCTGCAGGGCGGCCGCCCGCGCCTGCTCCCGCGCCATCCGCACTTGTGCCTGCAGCTCCTCCACCGAAAAGGTGGGGGGCGGGGGAGGTGGCGGCGGGGCGGGGGGCAGCTCCGGCTCTGGTTCCGGCTCGGGTGCTGCCAACATGGGGGCCGCCCCTTCGTCGAAATCCTGATCGAAGACGAATTTTTTGATCGTTGCCATGGGCTGGTTCTATCCGCCTCAGCTTTCTTGGTAGAGCCAGTTGCGGATGATCGATACCGCCTCTTCCGGGTGCTTTTCCACGATCTCCCCCACCTTGCGCAGGGAAGAGGCGCGCACCCGGCCATCGACGCGGTTGATGTCGATCATCTGCTCCAGTTCCTCGTTGGCCTGGGCGGCCTCCATCGCCAGTTCGCGGGCCAAGGCCCCGCCACCGGGGCCGGCCAGTTGCGGTACGCCGCTGCCATCCGACAGCAGGTCAGGCTCTTCCTCCAGCTGCGGTGTGCGGTCCAGCACGCGGGTGATCATCGGCTTGATCACCAGCAGGATCACCAGGATGGCAACGATGGCCATGATCAGCATCTCGGCGATGCGCAGCACATCTTCCTTCGGGATGCCCAGAATGGTCTCGTTCAGGCCCGCCAGCTCGTCATCCGGCCGGGCGAACTGCATGTTCACCACCTCGACCATGTCGCCGCGGGCTGGATCGACACCGACGGCCGACTGGACCAGCCGCTGTAATTGCGCCAGTTCCGCCTCGCTGCGCGGCTGATAGGTCTTGGTGCCATCTTCTGCCGTGGTATAATTGCCATCCACCAGCACGGCGACCGAGAGGCGGCGCACCAGCCCCGTCTCCCGCTCATGCACCTTGGTGGTCTTGCTGATTTCGTAATTGGTGGTTTCCTCCGTCCGGTTCTTCTTTTCCGAGGAACCGCCGGCGGCATTGCTCGCGGCATCACCATTGGGCAGGTTGGCGGCCACCGTCACCGGATCGACACCATCCTTGTTCTGGCTTTCAGAATTTTCCGAGACGGACTGGGTGCCACGCACCACCTGACCATCAGGGTCATAAACCTCGCTGTTGGTGGTGATGCGGTCGAAATCCATCTCCACCGACACCCGGGCCTGCACCTTGCCATGCCCGACGGACCGGCCCAGCAATTCCTCGATGGTGGCGGTCAGTTCCTGTTCGCGCGCCAGCCGGCGTTCTTCCGCCGAGGCGGCCATGGCCTCCGGCGTGTTCGCCTTGGCGCTGCGCGACAGCAGCTTGCCCTTGTCATCGATGATGGAAACGTTCGACGGGTCCATCTGCGGCACGGCGGCCGCCACCAGGGTCTGGATGGCCAGCACCTGATCCTTAGAAAGCTGGGTGCCGGGGCGCAGTTTCAGCACCACGCCGGCGGTCGGCGTCTGGGCCTGCCGGGCGAACAGTTCCCGCTTGGGCAACACCAGATGCACGCGCGCATTCATCACCGGCTGCAGGGTCTGGATGGAGCGGACCAGCTCCCCTTCCTTGGCGCGCAGCTGCTGCACATTCTGCATGAAGGCGGTGGTGCCCAGCCCTTCGGGCTGGTTGAAAATCTCATTCCCGACATTGCCGCCGCTGGGCAGGCCCTGCTGTGCCAGTGTCATGCGCAGCCGGCCGACCTGATCGGCCTGCACCTCAATCCGGGTGCCGTCCGCGCTGGCCTTATAGGGGATTTTCTGCGTTTCCAGCTGCTGGATGATCGCGCCGCCATCTGACGGCGACAGGTCGCTGTACAGCAGCGACATGGTCGGAGTGGACCAGGAGCCGGCGAAATAGATGATGGCGCCGATCGTCAACAGAACGGCGGCGCCGATCCCGGCCAGACGCGCAGGGCCGAGACCCCGCAATGTTTGCAGAAACGACTCCACGGGAACCGCGCTCCTGTCAGGCAAGGATCGTAGGCCAGACTCTACAAGGGATTAGCTGTAATTTCGAGCAGGATCGCACGGCACCTGTGAATGTCGGGTTAATCAAGTGGGCAAATTTTGCCTGATTTTTTGCAGCTGTGGCATTTTTGGTACGAGATACATCGAATTTGTACCGACTCTGCAATCGTCTTTGCAAACTGCAACGGTGGCTCAACCCAGCGCGATCAGGGAAATGCCCCGCCCATAATCCGGCTCCCCGCGCAGGGTGGTGCGGCGATAGGAGAAGAAGCGGTCCTCCTGGGTCACCGTATCCTGGCCGGCATGGGCAATGCGGCTGATGCCGGCGGCCCGCAGCCGGTCATCGACATAGCCCGCCAGATCGAACATCCAGTGGCTTTCGCGCCGGCTGGGCTTGAACAGCTTTGCATTGTCGGCGGTCATGGCCAGGAACCGGTCACGGAATTCCGGCCCCACCTCGTAACTGTCCCAGGCGATATGCGGTCCGACGGCGGCGCGGATGCGGGTTGGATCGGCGCCCAGCCCGGTCATGGTGGCGACGGTTGCCGACAGCACGCCACCCGCCGCCCCCTTCCAGCCGGCATGGGCGGCACCGATGACACCGGCCTCTGCGTCGCAGAACAGCACCGGCACGCAATCGGCCGTCAGAATGCCCAGCGCGATACCGGGCCGGTCGGTCACCATGGCATCGGCGCGCGGTGCGTCAGCCGGTGACCAAGGGGCGGTGACGGTGGCGACGTCGGGGCTGTGCACCTGATGCACGGTCACCAGCGCGTCGGGCGGCAGGCCCAGCGCCTGCACCGCCCGGGCCCGGTTCTCCCGCACATGGTCGGGATTATCGTTGGAGCCCAGGCCGCAATTCAGCCCGGCATAGATACCGGTGGAGACACCGCCGTCGCGGGTCATGAAACCATGGCGGATGCCGGGCAGGGCGACCAGCAGGGGCAGGGTGATCATCTCGTTCTCCTTCCCGATCAGGGATGGGGGGCAAAGCCGGCCGGGGGGCCGAAACCGGGGCTGGTCAGGGCGATGGTCTTGAACAGCCGCCCCATCTGCCCCGGCCCCGTCAGGCGGGTCAGGGCGGCGGCAATATCGGCGGCCTGTTGGGGGCTGGCCTGGCGGGAAAGGGCGGCAGCGCGTGCCTCAATCCCCAAGGCCCGCAACAAATCCCCCTGATCGATGGTGCGGCCGGGGCCGGGATGGGCCTCTGCCCCCCGCTGCTGGGCCGCCTGGGCCAGGGCGGTGAAATCGACGTGCGCCGTCAGGTCTGCCAGACCGGGATCATCCAGCACCGGCACCATGCGATGGGCCCGCAGGGCCTGCAGCGTATCGCCGATGGCGGGGCCGGCATAGCCATAGTCAACCAGCAGGGCGGCACCGGGTGCTTCGGCCAGCCGCTGGCCGATCTCCCGTGCGATACCGATCCCGGCAGGGCAGAGTTCCGCCACCGCTCCGGCTGGAATGCGCGGATCGGCGAAGACCGGGTGCAGGGCGGCGGCTGCCGGTGCCGGTTCCAGCATGAAGCAGAGGCCGCCGCCCTCATCCAGTCCGACCTTGCGTTCGGCCCAGCCGCGTGGGCCGCGCACAAACTGGCGGATGGGCAGGGCGTCGAAAAATTCGTTGGCGACCAGCAGCATCGGCCCGGCCGGCACATCGGCCAGACTGTCATGCCATTGCGGGGAATAATCCCCCAGAATGGCGGCCTGTCGGGCGCGCAGGGTGGGGCTGGTTTCCACCAGGGCCAGCCGCAGGGCGGCATGGAAGCCCGGCACCCGGCGGGTGGCCCGCAGCGCATCGGCCATCAGGGTACCGCGCCCCGGCCCCAGCTCCACCAGGGTCACAGGATCGGGGCTGCCCAGCCGCAGCCAGCAATCGGCCAGCCAGACGCCCACCATCTCCCCGAACATCTGGCTGATTTCCGGGGCGGTGGTGAAGTCCCCCGCGCTGCCCAGCGGGTCGCGGGTGATGTAATAGCCATGCTCTGGATGGCCCAACGCCTCAGCCATAAAGCTGGCGACGCTGATCGGCCCGCCCAGCGCGATGCGCCGGGTCAGCAGGGGCAGCAGCGCGCTGGTCACGGTGCCTTTTCCTGCACCACCGGGGCCGGCACGGGCGTACCGAACGGGGCCCGCAGCACCATCCACAGGCCAGCCAGCAGCATCGGCACGGAAAGGATTTGCCCCATGGTGGTGCCAAAGGCCAGGAATCCGACCTGGGCGTCGGGTTGGCGGAAGAACTCACCCACGATACGGGCAATTGCGTAACCGATCAGGAAACAGCCGGACAGGGTACCGGTGCGGGCACGCAGCGCCTGATTGCGCACCAGAAGGAACATCACGATGAACAGGACAATACCTTCCAGCCCGGCCTGATAAAGCTGGCTGGGATGGCGCGGAATGTCGCCGCCAGTGGGGAAGATCATGGCCCAGGGCACATCCGCCGGACGACCCCACAGCTCCCCATTGACGAAATTGGCCAGCCGGCCCAGCAGCAGCCCCACCGGGGCGGCGCAGGCCACCAGATCGCCCAGCGCGAAGGGGGAGAAACCCCGCCGCCAGGAGAAGATCAGCATGGCGACGATCACCCCGCTGAGACCGCCATGGAAGGACATGCCGCCGTGCCACACACGGAGAATTTCCAGCGGATCGGCGATATAGGCTTCCAGATTGTAAAAGATGACACTGCCCAGCCGGCCGCCGATCAGGATGCCGCCGGCCGCCCAGATCAGAAAATCCGACAAATCATCCGGAGTCGGCCGCAGGCCGGTATTGCGGGCCAGCCGCATCGTGTACCAGAGCGCGAAGGCAATGCCGACGGCATAGGCCAGCCCGTACCATTTTATCGAAACGGGCCCCAGGGACAAAGCCACGGGATCGAAGGCGGGAAAGGGGATGGCAAGCATCATCGGCACCGTCGTCGCGGTTGGCATCTGGTCGGCAGGTCCGCCGATCACCAGATGAAGGGGTAGGCGCGCCGTTGCGGCGTGTCCACTGTCGCGGCCTATATAGGTGTGTCTTGACAGGCGGGGCAAGCGGGGCGCGCTTGCGGCTAACGCCATGGACAGAGCCCGATGTCGTCACCATAATGCCGCCCGCTTTTGAAAGGGGTATCAACCCATGCAGATCGAGAACAAGCTGTTGGATGACCTGGCCCGTGTGGCCAGCGGCGCCGTCGGCGCCCTGTCGGGCATCCGCGCGGAGGTGGAGGCGCAGTTCCGCCAGCAGTTCGAACGCATCCTGTCACAGATGGATGTCGTTTCCCGCGAAGAGTTCGAGGCCGCCAAGACCATGGCGGCGGAGGCCCGCGCCCGCCAGGAGGAACTGGAGGAGAAGCTGGCTGCCGCCGCTCCGTTGGAAGAACGCGTGGCCAAGCTGGAAGCCCTGGTGGCGGAATTGCAGGCAGCCCGCCAGGGCTGAATGACGCTTTATCGGTTTTACGGATTGCCGGCGCCCCGCCGCCTTGCGGTGGGGTTTTGCCATGGTCGGGAAGGCCGTCAGTAGAACATGTGACAAAGGGGGTGGGCCGGCCCTGGATTCAGGTTGCACACGCAAGTAGGCGCTGGCACCGTATCCATGGTGGCTCATCAACCATACGCCACAATATCTGGGTCAAACCAGGGTGGCGGGCCGGTCCCGGGGATCGGTGGGGGACTGAGGAGAGAGAGTATGACGGCCGTTTCCGTGGAACATGCGGCATCCACCCATAATCCGCTGGATATTCTGGAAGAGATCGTTGCTGCCAATGAGTGGGCCTTCGACCGCGTGAATGAAGAAGAGATGGTGGTGGAGATCACCGGTCGCTGGTGTGACTATCGCCTGTTCTTCATGTGGCAGTCGGAGGTGAGCGCGATGCAGTTCTCCTGCCAGTTTGACATGAAGGTGCCGGGTCCGCGCCGCGTCTCGGTGTCGGAATTGCTGGGGGAGGTCAATCCCAAGCTCTGGCTGGGCCATTTCGATGTCTGCCCAGATCAGGCGACACCGATGTTCCGCCAGACCACCTTGTTGCGCGGTGCCCGTGGTGCCAGTTCGGAACAGTTGGAAGACTTGGTGGACATTGCCCTGGCAGAGTGCGAGCGTTTCTATCCGGCCTTCCAGTTTGTCATCTGGGGTGGCAAAACGGCGCAGGAAGCGGTGGCCGCTGCCATTCTGGATACGGTTGGGGAGGCTTGAGAACCGGCCGATCCTGAACCCCGTTCGGGGAAAGGCCGGGCCAACGCTTTTCCGGGGAGGAATGTGATGAGCGCGAAATTGCTTCTGGTCGGTTGCGGCAAGATGGGCGGCGCCATGCTGGCCGGGTGGAAACAGGCCGACCCCGCCACCCGCATGGTGGTGGTGGAGCCGTTTGGCCCGCCCAAGGGCCTGCCGGACGATGTGCAGGTGGTGACCGATGCCGCCGATATTCCGGCGGATTTCCAGCCTGATGCCATTGTGCTGGCGGTCAAGCCGCAGATGATGGATCAGGTGCTGCCGGCCTATGCCCGCTATGCCGACCGCGCGCTTTTCCTTTCCATCGCTGCTGGCAAGACGCTTGGTTACTTTCAGAAATTCCTGGGTGACGGGGCGCGCATCGTGCGCGCCATGCCCAACACGCCGGCCGCCGTCGGCCGGGGCATCAGCGCCCTGGTGGCCAATGCCAATGTCGACAGCCAGGGCCGCGCCCTGGCCCAGCAATTGCTCTCCGCTGTGGGAGAGGTGACCTGGGTGGCGGAGGAAAGCCAGCTGGATGCCGTCACCGCCGTTTCCGGCAGCGGCCCGGCCTATGTGTTCCTGCTGGTGGAAACGCTGGCGCGGGCGGGCGAGTCGGCCGGGCTGCCGCCCGATCTGGCGATGCAGCTGGCGCGCGCCACCATCGTGGGTTCGGGCGAGCTGCTGCGCCAGAGCCATGAATCAGCCGAGCAGCTGCGCCGCAATGTCACCAGCCCCAAGGGCACCACCCAGGCAGCACTGGATGTGCTGATGGAGGAGGGGCCGCAGGGGATGGCGGCGCTGATGCGCCGGGCCATTGCCGCCGCGACCCAGCGTTCGCGTGAACTGGCGGGTTGATCACCCATGGCCATCTCGCTCAGCCCCAGTGCGCAGAAAATCCAGAATCTGCTGAATGATCACGGGCACCCGATCCATGTGCTGGAATTCGCCGCCTCCACCCGCACCTCGGCGGAGGCGGCGGCCGCGATTGGCTGCGAGGTGGCGCAGATTGCCAAATCCATCATGTTCCGCACCCGTGACACCGCCCGGCCGATTCTGGTGGTGGCCTCGGGCAGCAACCGGGTGAATGAGGCGACGGTGGCGCGGCATCTGGCATCGGCCCTGGCCGGGGAACGTCTGGCCAAGGCCGATGCTGATTTTGTGCGGCAGAAGACCGGCTATGTCATCGGCGGGGTGCCGCCGGTTGGCCACAATGTGCCGCCCATCACCCTGTTTGACCGTGACCTGTTGGCCTATCCGGTGATCTGGGCGGCGGCCGGCACACCCAATACCGTCTTTCCCATCGCACCCGATGCCCTGGCGCGGCTGGTCGGCGGCCTTGTGGCAGACGTTACGTAGCCGGAACAAGCCGCCGGGCACCGCCGAAGCGGGTCTCGCCCTGGGCCTGCGCCCGTTCCAGCACCTGGGCCAACCGTTCAGCGGCCCGGCTGATCCTTTCCGGTGTAAAGGCGGCGTAGCCCAGCAGCAAGGCGCCGGGATCGCCCGCCGGGGCCGGCCCATGGCGATAGTGCGAAAGGGCGGGCACATCCAGGCGGGCCGCCTGGGCCTGGGCCGACAGGCTGGTATCACCGATACCCAGCCCCGGTGCCAGCCGGGCCAGCAGATGCAGCCCGGCCCCGGCGGCCTCCAAGCTCAGCATCCCTTGCCAATAGCGTTCGGCGGCGAACAGCAGCGCCTGCTGCCGTTCCGCATAAAGCCGCCTTGTCCGCCGCAGGTGGGAGCAGAAATGCCCCTCGGCCAGGAAATCATGCACCGCCATTTGTTCCGGTAGCGGAACGGTAATGTCCATCCGGTTCCGTAATGATCTTGCGGCACCCAGCAGGGCAGGCGGCACCACTAGCCAGGCCAGCCGCAGGGAGGGCACCAGGGTCTGGTCCAGGCTGCCCAGATGCAGCACCCGTTCGCTGTCATCCAGCCCCATCAGGGACGGTAGCGGCCGGCCGGTATAGCGATAACCGCCATCACGATCATCCTCCAGCAGCCAGGCGCCGGTGCGGCGGGCCCAGGTCAGCATGGCCATGCGGCGGCGCAGGGGCATGGTGCCGCCCAGCGGAAACTGCCAGCCGGGGCTGACCAAGGCCAACCGTGCATCCGGTGCCAGCCGTTGGGCGCGTTCCACATCAAGCCCGTCGCTGTCCATGGGGACGGGGACGGCGTGCAGGCCCCGGTTGCCGAAGACCAGATGTTGCAGGTTGCAGCCGGGATCTTCCAGCCACACCGTATCGCCCGCCCCCAGCAGCAGCGTGGCGGCAAGGTCCAGAGCGGTGCGGCGGTCGGGCAGGATCAATATCTGTTCCGGGTCGCAGCTGATGCCCCGGCTGGTCTGCAGATGCCCGGCCAGCACGCGGCGCAGCGAGGCCCAGCCGGCGGCGGTATCGTTGCCCAGCAGCAGGCCGCCAGTATCGCGCCAGCGCTTGGCCAGCAGCCGGCGCCAGTTCTCCACATCAAATTCATCATAGGCCGGCACACAGGGCCGGAACGGCAGGATTTCGGCTCCGGCGGCCATCACCGGCAGGTTCTGCTTTTGCGGCCGGGGTGTGGCCAGCCGCAAGGCAGGGGCCATGGCATCATCGGGCAGGCTGCGGCTGACAAAGGTGCCGGAACCGATGCGGGCTTCCAGATAGCCCTCTGCGATCAGCCGGTCGATAGCGGCCACCACGGTGTTGCGCGACACGCCCAGATCGGCCGCCAGTGTGCGGGTGGAAGGCAGGCGTTCACCGGGACGGATCGCGCCATCCAGAATGGCGGCGCGCAGCCGGTCGAACAGGCGCTGTTGCAAGGGGGTGCCATCGCCATTGTCGAACAGGGACAGCAGGGGGCCTTGGGTGGGCTTCATGGGTCAGACCTCCTTCCGTTCAACAGGTAATATCAGTTCCCTCAAGTGCCGGGCGGCGGCATCCGCCGCCTTGGCTCACGCGGGCACGGGCCCGCGGGCCGGCAGTCGCCGGCCTCCAAGGGTCATGTTCCATGCCCCTTGGCATGGACTTTGGGTTCATCGCGTTTCTCATGGTCTTGGTACCGGTGGGTGCTGGCCGGGATGGGGCCGGCAAGCACCCACCGGCCCGGTCGAAGGGGCGGCTGGTGGACAACCGGGAGCGCCGCCCCTTCCGCTGCCGGCAACGGGGATGGCCGACAGCGGTTTGCGGGGGCCTTTATCAGCCCTTGATTTCGCCGGTGGCGGCGTCGATGGTCAGGGTCTTGAAGGGAATGCCATCGGCTGACTTCAGCACGACCTTGTATTCACCATTCCGTTGGGTGACATCGCCCACCCGGGCCTGCCGGATCTTGCTGTCCTTCAGATAGGTGCGGGCAATGTCGCGGGCTTCACGGCTGGTCAGCGGTTCGGTGCGGGCGACGGGGGCGGTGCTGTCCTTGGCGGCAACCTGTGCCGGTTCGGCTGCACCGGCGGCGGAAATACCGATAAAGGCGGCGGCGGCGATGGCGATCAGGGTACGCATGGGTGGTTCCTCACAGGTCGTCTCTCGGTCCATCCCGGCTCTCGTCCGTGGACAGTCTTAGGAAAACACCCTGATTTTTCTCCTCCATGACCAAGATGGGGGACTTGTGAAACACTGTGTTTCGGCCGATCAAAACGTTACCTTGCGTTAACAACATGGGCATCGGCAGATACCGGCCCACAGCGATAGAATTGCCGTCATGACCGATACAAGCACCCACCTTCTGGTCGTTGATGACGACCGCGAAATCCGCGATCTGCTGACGCGCTATCTCACCCGTCATGGCTACCGCGTCACGGCGGCCAAGGATGGGGTGGAGATGCGGCGGTTCCTGGCCGATCGTAATATTGACCTGATCGTCCTGGATCTGATGATGCCGGGCGAAGATGGTTTGTCGCTTTGCCGCGCCGTGCGGGCAGAGGGCGGGCCGCCCGTCGTCATGCTCTCCGCCATGGGGGAGGATGCGGACCGCATCCTGGGGCTGGAGATCGGGGCCGATGATTATCTGCCCAAGCCCTTCAACCCGCGCGAACTGGTGGCCCGCATCAAGGCGGTGCTGCGCCGGGCCCAGACTGGCAGCAACGGCGCCCCCATTGCCAGCGGCAGCATCCAGTTCGCCGGTTTTCTGCTGGATCAGGCGCAGCGCCGCCTGACCGACCAGAAGGGGGAAGAGATCACCCTGACCGCCGGTGAATATGAGCTGCTGGTGGCCCTGGCCACCCGGCCGCGGCGGGTGCTGTCCCGCGATGATCTGCTGGAAATCACCCGTGGTCGCTCGGCCGGCCCGTTCGACCGTTCCATCGATGTGCAGATCAGCCGCCTGCGCCGCAAGATCGAACAGGACCCGGCGGAGCCCACCATCATCAAGACCGTGCGTTCCGGCGGCTATATCTTCTCTCCGGAGGTGCAGCCGTCATGAGGGCGCTGACCGACCGCATGTCCTATTCCATTTTCGCCGTGCTGGTCGGGGGTATCCTTTTGTCCCAGGCCATTGCGCTGGGGCTTTACCGATCTGACCGGGCAGAGGCGGTGGCCGATGCCGAGGGCGGACAATTGGCCAATTGCCTGGACGGATTCGCCCGCGCCATTGAGGAACAGCCGACCGATGTGCGGCTGGCCGTGCTGCGCGGGCTGAAGGAACGGGAACTGACCGTGCGCACCAGCGCCGGTCACAACGTCATGCTGGATGTCTATGAGAAGGAGCCGAAGAAGGAGGGGCAGCCGGAGAAATCACCCGCCATCTCCATCCCACCCTTCGGGATGCCGGTGCCGCCGCCGCCTGAACCCTCGGTGATCGAGGTGTCACGGCAACTGAAAGATGGCACCTGGATGCGGTTCCATGCCCCGGTTACGGCGACGGATGCGCTGCGCGAACCGGGTTTCCTGGCCTCACTGGCCGGCAGTGCGGCGGTGGCCATTCTGCTGTCGGCGTGGGTACTGGGTTTCACCACCCGGCCCCTGCGCCGCTTTGCCGCCGCCGCCAACCGGCTGGGCGTGGATATGAATGCCCCCTCACTGGATGAGGCGGGCCCACGGGAGGTGCGGCTGGCCGCTGCCGCCTTCAACAAGATGCAGCGCCGTCTGCGCGCCTTTGTGGAGGATCGCACGCGGATGCTGGCCGCTGTCAGCCACGATCTGCGCACGCCTTTGACCCGGATGCGCCTGCGCGCCGAATTCATTGATGATGATTCGGTGCGCGAAAAGATGCTGGATGATCTGGCGGAGATGGAGGCGATGATTGGCTCCACCCTGGCCTTTGCCCGCGATGAGGCGGCACAGGAGGATATTCAGCCGCTGGAACTGAATGCCATGCTGGAACGGCTGGTGGAGGATATGCGTGACGGCGGCAAGCCGGCCAGCGTAACCCCCTCACCCTTTGCGGTGCCGATCATGGGCCGGCGGATGGCCTTGCGCCGGGCGATTGCCAACCTGTTGGAAAATGCCGTGAAATATGGTCAGCGGGCCGATATCGCCATCGCCATCACGGGTGAGAATGTCACCATCACCATCGATGATGACGGGCCGGGCATTCCGGAGACTGAATTCGATAATGTGTTCCGCCCCTTCTTCCGCCTGGAAGGCTCGCGCTCGCGCGATACGGGCGGCACCGGGCTGGGCCTGTCGGTGGCAAATGATATTGTCCGCGCCCATGGTGGGGAGATCGGCCTGGCCAACCGGCCAGAAGGGGGCCTGCGGGTCACCGTGGTGCTGCCCATGGCCGGGGAGGCCGTGGGGTAAACAAAACGGGCGGCGGCAAGGTGGCGCCGCCCGTTTCTGACCCGCTTAATCTTCCAGCATATTGGCCAGCTTCATGGCCACGCCCATATTGCCCGATACTTTCAGCTTGCCGGTCATGAAGGCCAGGGTGGGGGCCAGCTTGCCTTCCGCCAGTTTCAGCAGATTGTCCGGGGAGATGGTCAAGGTGGTGTCCGGTGCATCACCCGTGCGGCCGACCACCGGCGGGGTGCTGCGGCCATTGATGAACAGGGCGTCGCCGCCACCGAAATCGAACTTAACCAGGGCACCCAGGCCGGTGAAATTCAACGCCCGCGCCCGCATCTGGGCTTCGATCTGGTCGATGTTCATCCCTAACTCCGCCTTTTGATATTAACGTTTACGTAAAGGGAATTATAGCGATTGCCGGATTAAACAGCAACAGGTGCCGTGGTGTCAGCGCGTGGCAACCGCGACGGCCACGCCCGCCATCAACCCGCCGGTGGCGCGGTTGATGACGCGCATATGGGATGGTTTGGCGATGAAGCGCCGGGCGCTGGCCGCCACCATCGCATAGGCGGTCATCACGCTGGTCAGCACACAGGCCATCAGGATGCAAAGCTCCAGCACGGCCAGGGGCGTCATCTCATGCAGGTTGATCACCTGCGGCAGGATGGCCAGGAAGAAGATCATGGTCTTCGGGTTGCCCAGCGTCAGGGCCAGACCGCCCATGGTCTGGCGCAAGCCATCCCCCTTCACCGCCGGCAATTCGCTGGGCGGGGTGGCAGGGGCCCGCCACATTTTCCAGGCCATATAAAGCAGATAGGCCGCACCGGCATATTTGATGATGGTGAACACCATCTGAAAGCTCTGCGCCAGCACGCTCAACCCACCGGCCACCAGCCCGAACCAAGTCAGGTCACCCAGCACAATGCCGGCGATGAATGGCAGGGTACGGCGCGTATCCGTCGCCAGGGCGCGGGCCACCACCGCCGCCACGCCAGGGCCGGGCGAGGCCACCGCCACAGCATAAATGCCGGCAAAAATCGCAAGCGCGGTGAGGTCGATCATGGTGGTGCCCAGCCAAAGAAAGTCGTTGCCAGCATCATAGCAGAAGGGCGGGCCGCTTGCGCGCCCGCCCTTGGTGCAAATGGTGCTGTTCTGAAAGGCTTCAGGCACCCGGCTGGATGCGGATGTCACCCACCCGGTTCAGCGCTTTGGCCAGAGCATCCAACCGGCGCTGCACCGCCTCGCCGGTCAACATGGCGGCATCGTCGGGCAGCGCCAGGGTCAGGGTCGACTCGCCCAGATGCAAGCTGGTGCGCTGCAGCAAGGTGGCGGCACCGCCCGTCAAGGTGTGGGCCAGCCGCAGGGCCAGCCCCAGCATGGTGGCGCGGGCCAGCACATTTTCCTTCAACAACCCGCGCGCCGGGGCCAGCACGGACCCTTCCAGCGTGCCGGCATAGCGGACATAGACACAGGCCGCCAGGAAGGCCCGCTCCGCATGGTCCACCCCGGCGAACGGCATCCGCAGGATACGCAGGAAGGCATGTTCGGCGCGGTAATCGGGATGTTCGATCCAGCCCAGATCCGACAGCAGGCAGGCCGCCTGCCGCAACCGCCGCGCCGCCGGGTCTTCCCCGGCAAAGAGCGGGGCCGTCCAGGCCGACAGGATTTCCGCATGGCCAAACCGGCCGATCCGGGCCGCCACATCGCCACAGCCGGTCAGCAGCGGGTCCATCTGCTGTTCTTCGGCCGGCAGCAAATCATAGAGATGACCTTCACGCAGCCCATAGGCGGAGAAGGTGACGCGGGCGGGCTGCACCGCCTTCAACACCCGCTCCATCACCAGGGCGGCAAGCGGCAGCGTATCCAGCCGCCGCTTGGAGACACCCTGCATCTTTTCCAGCGCCCCGCGCGACGCGCGGGCCACCTGACCGGCAAATTCCGCCATCGCGGAACCATCCACCGAATATTGATGAATGATGTGCAGCGGGTGATTGGTCTGTTCCAGATGCATCTTGGCCAGCGCGCGCCAGGCACCGCCAACCGGATAGAAGGACCGCCCCTTGCCCTTGGAGAGCCAGTCCAGCTTGCCCAGATGCTGATCGATCAGCTTGGCGGCACTGCCGGCCTTGCCGTCTGTTGCCTCCAGCAGGCGCAGCGGCCCCAGCGGCGTGGTCACCTGCGAACCGATCTGCCCCTTTTCCAGCAGCACCAGTTCCAAGCTGCCGCCGCCCAGATCGCCGGCCAGACCGTCGGCATCGGGCGCGCCGGAAAGCACGCCCAAGGCCGCCAGCCGCGCCTCTTCCTCCCCCGACAGCACCGCGACGGTGAAGCCGGTCCGGCGGGTGATTTCCGCCACGAATTCGGCACCATCGGTGGCGTCACGCACCGCCGCCGTGGCCAGCACATCCACCCGCCGTACCTGCATCGCTTCCAGCAGGCGACGAAAGCGGGTCAGGTTGTCCAACGCCAGCCGAACCCCATCGGGATTCAGCCGGCCGGTTTTCTCCACCGTGCGGCCAAGGCTGGGGAGAACCCGTTCATTGAACAGGGCAACGGGGGAACGGGTCAGCCGCTCATAAACCACGCAGCGCATGGAGTTTGACCCGACATCGATCACCGCAAGGCGATCGTCCGCGTGGACATGATCCAAGGCTGAGTGGTCCGCTTTCAAGGATATCATCGAGAGGATTGGCGCCGTTTTACGGGAAATTGCTCAACACCAGCTTCGGCGGCAGACGGGCAGCGCTCATCGCACTGCCCCGACCGGAGAGACTGGGATTGGTCATGAAGTAGGTATGGGCATTGAAGGCTTCTGCGCAAGGCTCCATACGGTGATAGGTGGCATCGGGCTGCAAAACCCAGCTTTGCGTATTGTCCTTCAGATTGGCGACCATGATCTGGTCCAGCACCTGCTGATGCACGGTCGGATTCTCGATCGGCACCAGGGTTTCAATGCGACGGTCCAGGTTGCGCGGCATCCAGTCGGCCGAGGAAATGAAGATTCGTGCCTGCGGCGAGGGCAAGCCATGGCCATTGCCGAAGCAGACGACGCGGCCATGTTCCAAGAAACGGCCGACGATGGATTTGACGTGGATATTTTCCGACAGGCCCGGCACGCCGGGCCGCAGGCAGCAGATGCCACGGATGACCAGTTCAATCTTCACGCCCTGCTGCGACGCCTCATACAGCTTGTCGATCAACTGGGCATCGACAAGGCTGTTCAGCTTCACCCAGATCTGGGCCGGCCGGCCGGCCTGCGCATGGGCAATCTCGGCATCGATCTTATCCACCAGCCGCTGGCGCAGGGTGGTGGGGGCGATGGCGATCTTCTCCAGCGATTTCGGCGTGGCATAGCCGGTCATGTAATTGAACATGTGGGCCGCATCATGGCCCAATGCCGGATCGCAGGTGAAGAAGGACAGGTCGGTATAAACCTTGGCTGTGATCGGGTGGTAATTGCCGGTGCCGAAATGCACATAGGTGCGCAGGCCCTGGCTTTCCCGCCGTACCACCAGTGACACTTTGGCGTGGGTCTTCAGGTCCACGAAACCATAGACCACCTGCACGCCGGCGCGTTCCATGTCACGCGCCCAGCGGATATTGGCTTCCTCGTCGAAACGGGCCTTCAATTCCACCAGCGCGGTAACGCTCTTGCCCTGTTCGGCCGCTTCAATCAGGGCGGCAACGATGGGGCTGTTCTTGGAGGTACGATAGAGCGTCTGCTTGATGGCCAGCACATTGGGGTCGGCTGCGGCCTGACGCAGGAACTGCACCACCACGTCGAAGCTTTCGAACGGGTGGTGGACAACGATATCCTTCTGGCGGATGGCGGCGAAACAGTCGCCGCCGAAATCGCGGATTCGTTCCGGGAAGCGGGCATTATAGGGCGGGAACAGCAGGTCCGGCCGGTCATCGGTGATGATCTGCTTGGTATCGGACAGGCCGATCAGCCCATCCAGCACGAACACATCATCTGAGGAGACGTGCAATTCGTCCGTCAGGAAGGCCCGCAGCTCCTTCGACATGCCGGCATTGACGGCCAGCCGGATGACGCTGCCACGCTTGCGGCGCTTCAGCGCGCTTTCAAAGGTGCGGACCAGATCTTCGGCTTCTTCCTCGATTTCCATCTCGCTGTCACGCAGCACGCGGAAAACGCCGTGACCCTTCAGGATGAAGGGCGGGAACAGCCTTTCGATGAAGGTCAATACCACCTGTTCCAGCAGCACATAGCGCGTATCGCTGCCCGGCAGGCGCACGAAACGGTCAAGCTGTTGCGGCAGCATCACCAGGGCATCGACATCCCCGCCGCGATGCGGATCAAATAGCTGCAGGGCGAGCGCGAAGCCGCCGCTGGGCAGGAAGGGGAACGGGTGGGCCGGGTCGACGGCGATCGGCGTCAGCACCGGGAAGATATCGTCGATGAAGCGGGCTTCCAGCCAGTCATATTCGGACGGCGACAGCTCGTCGATCTCCACCACGGCGATGCCGGCTTCGCGCAGCAGGCCGCGCAGCATCAGCCAGCAGCTTTGCTGATCGCGCATCACCTCGGTGACGCGGTGGTTGATGGCGGCCAGCTGCTGGGCCGGGGTCAGATTATCATCTGACGGGGTCGTCACCTTGGCGGCCACCTGGGCCTTCAGCCCGGCGACGCGCACCATGTAGAATTCGTCCAGATTGCTGGCCGAGATGGAAAGGAAGCGCAGCCGTTCTAGCAGCGGATGGCTGGGATTATAGGCTTCCTCCAGCACGCGCTGGTTAAAGGCCAGCCAGGAAAGCTCCCGGTTGATGAACCGTTCCGGGCTCTGCTTGTCAATTTTGTCGGCATTGACGGCAGGGGCGGCGAAACCGCCACTGCTGGTCACGGACGGGGCAAAGTCGGGGGTGGCGGTCACGATCGGCGCTTCCTTTGGTTCCGGGCGGTCCGGCAAAGTATATGTTGCTTCTGTGACGTTTTTCGGTTCGGTTGACACCGTTGTTGTTGTCGCCGCTGCGCGGCGGCGGCGTGGGGTTGAACCGCCTGTCGGGGTTCTGGGTGTCCGGGAAGTCGTCATGAAGAAGCTCTACCTGTTGCGACACGCCAAATCGGACTGGACCGATCCGAAACTGGCGGATCATGACCGGCCCCTCAACCCGCGTGGTGAGCGGGCGGCGCAGACGATGGCGAATTATTGGGCCACGCGCAAGGGTGGCCCGCCGCAACCGGATCTTGTTTTATGTTCCACCGCGCTGCGGGCCCGGGAAACCCTGCTGCGGGTGATGGCGGCATGGCCCGCCCCGCCGCCGGTGGAATATGAAGAAGGGTTATATCTGTGTGGGGAGGAATTGCTGCTGGACCGGCTGAAGGCGCTGCCGGACACTCTCGGTTCCGTCCTGCTGGTGGCGCATAATCCCGACCTGCAATTGTTGGCCCGCGATCTGTGCGGCCGGCCGGAACAGCCCGATGCAGCGGCCTTGATGGCTGAACTGACGGACAAGCTGCCCACCGGTTCCTTTGTGGCGATCGATCTGCCGGCCGGGCAGGGCTGGGCCGATCTGCGCTGGGGCTGTGGCCGGCTGGTGGATTTTGTGCGCCCGCGCGACATTGTGCCCAAACTGGGGGCTTAACCTTGGGCGCCGGCTGCGCTATCTGGACACTACCCTTCCTTTCCTTCTGGTATGGACCCGTCGGCACGTGAATGGCCTGAACAAAGCCCCTCTCCCCACCCCCGCCAACCAGTCGGTGCCACGTGCCCGGCGCGGTGGCGGGCAGGAGATCGAGATCAAGCTGCTGGCGGCGCCTGCCGATCTGGGCCGGATCGCCGATCTGGCGCTTGTGCGCGCCATGACAAAGGGAGAGGTGCAGCGCGGGCGCGAATATACCACATATTATGATGCGCCGGACCTCAGCCTGGCCCGGCGCGGGCTGGCGTTGCGGGTGCGCCGCCGGGGCTCCTTGCGCATCCAGGCGGTGAAGACCTTGGGGCTGCGCGGTACGGCCGATGGGGCCGGTGTTGCCATCCGCCGGGAATGGGAATGGCCGGTAACCGGCGACCTGCCGGATTTCACCCTGCTGCGCGGTGACGGGCTTGAGGAGATGATTCCGCCCGCCCTGACGGCCCGGCTGGCCGGTATTTTCAGCACCGATATCCAGCGCACCCTGATTCCGCTGCATCTGGGGGATGGGGTGGAGGTGGAAATGGCGCTGGACCTGGGGCAGGCGCTGGCCCTTTCCCGCGATACCGGTGCGGCGGCGGGCGGGCAGGCGCACCGCATCATCAGCGAGGTGGAACTGGAGCTGAAGCGCGGCAGCATCGCCGACCTGTTCCGGCTGGCTGCCGCGCTGCATGGCCGGGTGCCGCTGCGCCTGTCCACCCGCAGCAAGGCCGATATCGGCTTTGCCCTGGTCACCGGTGCCCGGCCCGGCCCGACGCCGGCTCGGCCCATGGCCATCACGCCCATCACCACGGTGACGGAGGCGTTCCGCCATGTCATGCGCAATGGTCTGGCGCATCTGCTGGATAATCAGGAAGCGCTGGTGACGGAGGATGGCACCGGCGACGCCCTAGCGCTGCGGGAACTGGCGGCGGCGACGCGGCGGCTGGATGCCGGCTATGGCCTGTTCCGCCGGCTGATCTATACCGACCGGGGCGACGCGCTGCGCCGGGAGCTGCGCCGCCATGCCAAGCTGCTGGAAAAGGCCCGCGCCTGGCAGCGGCTGGCCCTGGCATTGGCCAATCTGGATCCTGATCAGCGCCGGCCGGCTGTGGGGGCGGTATCGCAGGCCCGCGCCAAGGCGCTGAGCCGGGTGCGCGCCTTGTTGAACGCGCCGGAATGGACGGCGTGGCAACTGGCTTTTGCGCAATGGCTGGAGGAGGGGGAATGGACCCGCCAGCCCCATGGCTGCCCCTTCGGCACCATGATGGATGAGATGGCCGGGCCGTTGCTGGCCAAGCGGATTGAAAAGGCGCTGCTGGTCGGCAGCTTGCCCGACCCGCGCCAGGTGCCCAGCCTGGAACAGGCGGCCAAGCTGGCGCGGCGGATGAAATATCTGCGTTATGCGCTGGATTATTGCCGTGCCGTCTGGCCGGCGGACCGGGTGCGGCCGCTGTTGGACATGGTGGATGCGCTGCTGGTCCCGCTGAAGGCCGCCGCGGGGGCAACGGCCGGGGGCGCCATGCTGGATAAGCTGGGCCATGTCGCGGCCGGCGATGCCATGCGCAACCAAGGGCGTGTTGCCCTGGCGCCGGTGCCGGCCCTGTGGGCCAGCTTCACCCCTTTGGCCGCCCGTTTCACCGACCGGCCCAAGGGGTGAACGCCTAAAACCTCAATGCGCCATCAGCAGGGTCAGTTCATTCTGATCCAGCATATCCTTGGTGACGCCCCCCAGGATCAGTTCCCGCAGGCGGGAATGGCCATAGCCCCCCATGACCAGCATGTCGGCGCCAACATCACGGCATTGCGCCAGGATGCAGCCGGCCACCGTGGTGCCCTTGGCCGTCAGCCGGTGATGCGCCGAGGGAATGCCGTGCCAGGCCAGATATTCCTGCAGCTGATGCCCGCCCTCCGCATCCGTCTTGGGCGTGCCGACGGTGAGGATATGCACTTCGTCGGCCGTTTGCAGCACCGGCATGGCCAGCGCCACGGCGCGCGATGCCTGCACCCGGCCATTCCAGGCGATGGCGACCTTGCGGCCCAGGGTGGAGGGCGGGTTGGCGGCGGAGACGATGACCGGCCGGCCGCCTTCCAGCAGCACCGCTTCCATGCCCGCCAGCACGGCCGTGCGCAGTTCCTTGCTGAGCGGCGGGAAGACGGCGGCATCGGAAACGCGGGTTGCCCCCGTCAGCACATCCTCCGTCACGCCATCCACCTCCTGCCAGCAGGCGCTCACCTTGTCCGGCCCCGGCGCGCGGGCGCATTCAGAGGCGCCGGCGGCGTTGCTGGCGGTCTTGAAATGCTGATAGGCCTGATCACCCCGGACGGCGTTTTCTTCTTCCAGCGACTTCATCACGTCCTGGATCATGGAACCGGTCATGCCCTCGCCGATCATCGGCATGGCGTCGCGCGGATCGTGACGCAGGAACAGGGCGCTGACATTGCCCTTGGTGGAGGCGACCAGGCTGAAGGCCGTCGCCAGGGCGGCGGCGTCACTGTCGGCGCCGGTCAGCACGCTGAGGATCTTGCGGTAGGCCATGGCGGGTTTCCCTTTCGCATTGTTGGGCGATACCATGGTTATGGGCATAGGCCGGATTGCAACCGCCGGCATTGACCTGGATCAGCCGCTTTACACTTGCTGATCATCATAACATCGACGGTAAAGGGAACGTTCCGCGTCCCCTTCATGGAAACCCGTCAACGCCGCGCGCTTTCGACATGGCGGCGGGCGATGGCGGCGGTTTCGCCCTCGCTGCCATTGGCGGGGATCACCTCCCAGCGCATGTCACCCAGATCATAGGCGGCCTGCCGGCGCACGATATCGGCGTCGGCGTCAGAGGCATCGTCGCGCCGCCGTCTGACCCGGTCCACCTGGATGGCCTGATCGGCCACCAGCCACAGGCCGGTAAAGGGCGCGCCCGCTGCCCTGGCCACCGATTCCAATGTTTGACGCTGCTCCGGCTTGGCATAGACGGCATCGCAGATCACCGCATGGCGCCCATCCAGTACCAGCCCGGCCTGACCGGCCAGCTCCGCATAGGTGCGGTCCGTATGGGCGGGGCCGTAAAATTCCTTGGGCAGCGGTTGCAGCTCATCACAGCCGGCCAGTTTCTTGCGCAGCACGTCTGAACGCAGGATCACCGCCCCCGGTGCCGGGCCGATACCAGGGGCCAGCACGCGCGCCAGCGTACTTTTCCCCGTGCCGGACAGGCCGCCAATGGCCACCAGTTGCGCCGCCGGCGGGGACAGCAGGCGGGAGGCCAGCTCCAGATAGCTTTGTGCTTCCGCCCGCAGGCCCTGGGCCTTCACGGCATCGGCCTGTCCCGCCAGGGCCGCCGCAGTCAAATGCGCGCGGATGGCCGCCCGCACCGACATGAACAAGGGCAGCAGTGACAGGCCGGCCAGATCGCCCGTCAGTTCCAGATAACGGTTGAACAGGATATTGGCCAGGCTGCGCAGCCGCCGATGTTCCAGATCCATCAGCAGGAAAGCCAGATCATACAGCGTGTCGGTCACAGCGATGCGGTCGCCGAATTCCACACAGTCGAACGGCACCGGTTCCCCATCCAGCAGCACAATGTTGCACAGGTGCAGATCGCCATGGCAGTGCCGGATATAGCCGGCATCCCGCCGCCGGTTGATCAGTTCCGCCTGGCTGCCCAGCACTGCCAGTGACTGGCGTAACAGCGCCTCCACCCGGCCCCGTTCAAACAGGCCATGCCGATGCATCTCCCGCGCGTTGGTTTCCACCAGATCGGTCATTTCCTCGGCCCCCGGTGCCATGGGGCGGGGTTCTGCGGCCTCATGGAACTGGGCGATGCCCTCCGCCAGCCGCCGCATGATGGCGGGCGTCAGGCGGCCTTCGGCGGCCATGCGGTCCAGCAGCATTTCCTGCGGGAAGCGGCGCATGGTGATGACATAATCCAGCACGCCATCCGCCGGCCCGCCATCGGGCCCGACCGGCGCATCCGCCACCAGCCGGAAGCCCCCGGCCCCGTCTGCCACCAGCCCGCCGACCCCCAGATACAGTGTGGGTGCAGTGCGGCGATTAAGCGCCACTTCCGCCTCGCAGGCCGATAAACGCTGTGACAGGCTGCTGTAATCGAAGAAGGGGAAGGTGACGGCGCGTTTCAGCTTATAGGCCCGATCCCCGGCCAGAAAGACGGAAGCCGCATGGGTGTCAATCCGCTCCACACGCCCATCCGGCGGCAGGCCGTGGGTTTCATTCCGGGCAAGCAAATCCAGCGCGCGTGCCTGATCACGCGCGTTATCCGCCATTGCTGCTGCTGCCGGCCGATCAGCTTTGTGCATCCGCGAACCCCTTGGGCGACCAAATATGTAAGGGCGCTGTGTTACAAACAACGCATCGTATCAAATAAGCTTGCATTGCGGATCGAATATGTCCGCGTTACCTAATCTGGCGTTGACAGAGGTAACGCCGTTACCTCACCCTGTGACGCTGCGCCGCAGTAAGATGGCGCCCTCCCCGATAACGGAAACGCTCCGATGCCGCTGGACCCGACGATGCCCAAAGCTGCCGCCCCCTCCGATCTGGAAACCCTGGCGACCACCACTGGCAAGGGGCCGTTGCTGTCCACCAAACAGGCACGTTACACCCCTCCCAAGGGGTTGGATGCCAGGGCGTTGGCCGCCGATCTGCTGGCCCAGTTCGACCGTTTTTCGGCCGAGGCCGGGCATGACCCGTTCGCCAACCCGGTGATGCTGCTGGCGCTGGACATTTCCCGCCGCCTGCAGGCCGGTGAGCTGTCGCCCGGTGCCCTGGAACAGTTGATCCATTATCTCTCCAGCGAAGGGTTCCTGGCCCGCGCTGCCCGCCTTTCCAATTATCTGGGTGAGGCGGGGCTGGATACCAATGCCGCCCGGCTGGAAGGGTTGCTGGAAACCGCTGCCGCCGGCAATGGCGGCCCGGCCCTGTCGTTTGAGGAATTCCAGAAGCTGGTGCAGAAGGAGGTGTTTGGCATCGTCATCACCGCGCACCCGACCTTCAACCTGTCCGGCGCCATGATGACGGCGCTGACCTGTCTGGCCACCGGCTATGATGCCACCGGCCGCAAGCTGACGGCAGAGGCGCGCGACGCGCTGATCCGCCGCGTCGCCGCCTCCGACCATGCGCCGGAGGAGATGAGCCTGACGCGCGAGCATGAGCTGTCGCTGGATGCCATCGCCAATATCCAGACGGCCATCCGCACGCTCTATCGCGCTGTGTTGCGTGTTGGCCGCCGCACCTATCCCGACCGCTGGACGGAGCTGACGCCCCGCCTGCTGACCGTGGCAAGCTGGGTCGGCTATGACCTGGATGGCCGTTCCGATATCCGCTGGTCCGACACGCTGCATAAGCGGCTGGTGGTGCAGCAGCGCCAGTTGAACCATTATCTGGTGATGCTGCGGGATATTCGTGGCCGCGTGCCGGCGCTGGAAGATTTGCGCCATACGCTCGCCCTGATCGAAAGTCGGCTGGCCCTGGCCCTCAATCAGGTAACGGATGAGATTGCCGCCTTTGGCGGGTCGGAAGCGCAGGATGTGGAACATCTGCGCCGTATCGCCAAGCGGATGCATGAAGGGCTGCCGCTGCGTCTGGTCGATGCGGGGGAGGCCATCGGTTTCGTTGATCGCGCCATCCGCCTCGCCGCGTCGGTGGAAGGGGATGATGCCATCCCGGTGGTGGAGGATCTGGCCGTATTGCGGGCGGAACTGTCCGCCTTCGGCCTGGGCATGGCCCATACCCATGTCCGCCTGAACAGCACCCAGGTGCATAACGCCATCCGTAAGGCGGTGGGGCTGGAAACGGCGGCGGATGATCCGCGCTACCGTCAGTCCTATCTGAATTCCCTGACCGAGCTGCTGGACAAGGTGCAGCCGGTATCGATCAATTTCGGCAGCATCATCGCCGAACGTACCAGCGCCAAGCGTCTGTTCATGGTGGTGGCGCAGATGCTGAAATATTCCGATGCCCGCGTGCCGATCCGCTTCCTGATCGCGGAATCGGAGAGCGCTTTTACCGTTTTGTCGGCGCTGTACTTTGCCCGCCTGTTCGGCGTCGATGACCGGGTGGATATCTCCCCCCTGTTTGAGACGGAAAAGGCGCTGGAGGTGGGCAGCCGCGTCATCGAACAGCTGCTGGAAAACCCGCATTACCGCGATTATGTGAAGAAGCGCGGCCGGCTGTGCGTGCAGATGGGCTATTCCGATGCCGGCCGTTATCTGGGCCAGACGCCTGCCGCCGCCAGTATTGAACGCCTGCGCCTGCGCATCATGCGCCTGTTCAACCGCCATGCCCTGTCGGGCGTGCAGCTGGTGATCTTTGACACCCATGGGGAAAGCATCGGTCGCGGCGGCCATCCGGCCAGCCTGACCAACCGGCTGGCCTATGTCAGCCCGCCGGCTACGCTGGCTTTTGCCGCCAAGCATGGGGTAGATTTCAAGCAGGAGGTCAGCTTCCAGGGCGGTGACGGTTATCTCTATTTCGTCACGCCGGCCGGTGCGCTGGCGGTGGTTACCCGTATCCTTGAATATATGATCGGCACGGCCAAGCCGGATCTGGAACATGATGTGTTCTATGCTGAGGGGGATTACATCCGCGAATTCTTCACCACGGTGAAGGCCTTCCAGGTCAGTCTGGTGGAAGACCCGAATTATGGTGAGCTGCTGGCCGCCTTTGGCACCAACCTGCTGTTCCCCAGCGGCAGCCGCGCCATCAAGCGCCAGCATGACAGCGCGCCCGATGCTTCCGCCCAGACCATGGCCGGCCAGTTCCGCGCCATTCCGCACAATGCCATCCTGCTGCAGTTGGGTCTGGCGGCCAATGTGCTGTCCGGTGTGGGGGAAGCGATTGACCGCAACCCCGACCAGTTCCGCCGCCTCTATGCCACCTCACCCCGGTTCCGGGAGCTGATCGGCATGGTGGTCTATGGCGTCGGCGTCTCCAACGCCGATGCACTGAAGGCCTATGTCGATACGCTGGACCCTGGCCATTGGCTGACCCGCGCCGCGCGGACGGAGAATGTGGCAGAGGCGGAGGAAATGCGCCGCATCGCCGCCATGCTGGAAGATACGCCGACGCATCAGCGCCTGATCCGCATCTTCCGCAAGCTGTACCGGGATTATGGCGTGCTGTTGCAGAATCTGGAGCGGGCAGGGGCGGCCCCCGCGCCTAATCCCGATCTGGATCGCAATCTCAGCCTGCTGCACGCGGTGCGGCTGGCGCTGACGCACCAGATTTACAAGCACGCCATCCATATCCCGGAATTCTCCAGCCAGCATAACATCACCAATCAGGTGCTGGTGACGCGGCTGCTGCATCTGGATGTGCCATGGGCGCTGGAACAACTGGCCCGCATCTTCCCGGCCCGTGCCGATGCGACCGTCGATGAAGGGTTTGGCGAGGTCGCCACCTATGTCAGCGATGAGAGCCAGGATTACAGCCAGGAAAACCAGCATATCTTCAAGCCCATCGCCTCCCTGTACGAGCTGATCCGCCGTACCGGCAACGCGATGAGCCAGCGGATCGGCTTCTTCGGCTGATTGTTTTATAGCAGTATCCCTCACGCGCCGGGCGGCGGCATCCGCCGCCTTGGCTTACGCGGGCACGCGCCCGTGGGCCAGCGGTCGCTGGCCTCCAACCTGCCTGAAGGTCAAGCTTTCAGCAGGTTGGTATAGGCATGGCTTGACGCCGACATCCCATGGCGCGACCCTTTCCCGATCTGGATATCGGGGGAGGGGAAGCGCCATGCGGATGCAGTTCAGGGCATTGCTTGTCACCATCGCCATCGGGTTGATGGCAACCTCTGCCATCCGCGCGGCGGAGCCTGATCCTTATGCTGCCCTGGCACCTTTCGTCGGCAAGGTCTGGCGGGGGGAAGGATCAGGGCCGGATGGCAAGCCGATGGTGGATGTCACCCGCTGGGACTGGGCCTTGGGCGGCAAGGCGATCCGCACCACCCATGCCCTGACCAGCGCCCCCTATGGCGGGGAGACGATGATCTTCTGGGACAAGGCCACCAACGCCCTGATCTATCATTATTTCACCACCGCCGGCTTCCATACCCAGGGCACCATGGTGGCGGAAGCGCCGGGCCGGCTGGTGGCGGAAGAGGCGGTGAGTGGCCATCCCACCATCACCCGCGTCCGCTCCGTCTCTGTGCTGGACGCGGGGGGCAGCATGAGCGTGTCGTCGGAATATCTGGATGGCGGGACATGGAAGCCCGGCCACAAGATGACCTATCGCCCGGCACCGGCGGGTGTGGAGCCTTTATTCCCCGATACCCGCCGGTGAACTCTGTCAGTTCACTGCACAGGCATCATTGCCCAACACCGGCGGATCATCCGGGCTCAACGGTGTCACATGGGCAGAAACCGGCAGGCCCAAAGCCTTCAGCCGGCCCGCCACCAGTGCTGCGATGGCACGGGCGCCCTTTTCGCTGAAATGCACATCATCGCTCACCCCGTCGGGCCATTGTTTGTAACCGGCCTCCTTGGGATAGTGCAGATAATAGGCTTTCGACGGTTCCACGCCCACTTTCTGCATATAAACGCGGCTGTCATAATTCAGGTCGATCAATGGGGTGGCGGTGGCGTGCGCCACCTCCCGCGTTGCATTGGCATAGGGCGTCAGGCTTTCGCCGATGGCGCCGTTATCATCAAAACGGCGAATGGCGACCGGGGTGATCAATACCGGCGTCGCGCCCTTTTCCCGCGCCATGGCGATGAAGCGCAGCAGATTGGTCTTGAATTCCGGGATGGGCGTATAGCGTTCCGGCTTCTTGTCATTGGCGTCATTATGGCCGAACTGAATCAACAGCGTATCGCCGGTGGAGATATCTTTGGCGATGGCGTCGAACCGTCCTTCCCCGATGAAGGTCTTGGTGGAACGCCCGCCCATGGCCCGGTTCTCCACGCTCTGGCTGGCATCCAGGCTGCATTTCAGCACCATGCCCCAGCCCATCTGCGGGAAACGGTCGGGCTTGTAGCTGGCCGCCGTGCTGTCGCCGGCGATGAAGATCTTGCCTTCCGCCAGCGCCGGGGCGGCCAGCAGCAGGGAACCCAGCGCCAGGGTGGCAAATGTCTTGGCCTTCGTCACGTTTCACATCCCCGATCCATTGGTTTCTTGAAATATGGAATATCATCCTGAAAAATGGAATTCACTTTTGTGGGCTTGATCGGGGCAGCCATCGCGGGGCGGCACTTGTGGCAGGGTGGTTATGGCCCTTATAGTCCCGCGCTTTGGCCCTGCACGGGCCTGTTGCCAGGAATACTGCCCCCATGACACCCGCCGCCCGTCTGGCCACCGCCGTCGATCTGCTTGCCGAGGTGATGGACACGCCGCGCCCCGCCGATGCCGTCACCAGCGCCTTTTTCCGTGCCCGTCGCTATATCGGTGCCAAGGACAGGGCGGATATTGCACAGACGGTCTATGGCGTGATGCGGCGCTGGGCGCGGCTGCATTGGTGGCTGGAACGGGTGAACCATATGCCCGATCCCCGCGCCCTGGTGTTGGCGGATTGCATCCTGGCCGGCGGGCGCACCGCCGATGCCGTGGCCGGCCTGTTCAACGGTGCCAAATTCGCCCCCGCCCCGCTGTCAGACCGGGAGCGCAAGCTGATCCGCGCGCTGGATACCCACACGCTGGACCACCCGTCCCAGACGGAGGAAGTGCAGGGGGAGGTACCGGATTGGGCCGCCGGCCCGATGCGCGCCGCCTTTGGCGACCGCTTCCTGGCGGAAATGGTGGCCATGCTGGGGGAAGCCCCGCTGGACCTGCGCACCAACCCGGTGAAGGGAACGCGCGCCGATGCGCTGAAGGCGCTGGTGGATGCCGGTTACAAGGCGGTGGAAACGCCGCTGTCGCCCGTGGGTGTGCGGCTGGCCACCCGTGCGCCAGTGATGGCGATGGATATCTATAAAAACGGTCTGATCGAAATCCAGGACGAAGGCTCCCAACTGGTCGCCTTCCTGGCCGATGCCAAGCCCGGCATGCAGGTGGTGGATTTCTGCGCCGGGGCCGGTGGCAAGACGCTGGCCATCGCCGCGATGATGGAAAACAAGGGCCGTGTGATTGCCAGCGACGTGCTGGCCGGCCGGCTGGAACGCGCCAAGGAACGGTTCCGCCGCGCGGGCCTGCATAATATCGAAACCCGCGCCCTGAAGAATGAGCGTGACCCCTGGGTGAAGCGTCACAAGGGCAAGTTCGACCGCGTGGTCATCGACGCCCCGTGTTCGGGCACCGGCACCTGGCGGCGCAACCCGGATGCCCGCTGGCGTCCGTTGGGGCCGGGGCTGACCGAACTGATGCCGCTGCAGGCCAGCATTCTGGACAGTGCCGCCCGGCTGGCCCGGCCCGGCGGGCGGGTGATCTATGCCACCTGCTCCCTGCTGCCGGAGGAAAATGAACATCAGGTGGAGGCGTTTCTGGCCAGCCATCCTGACTTCACCCTGGTGCCGGTGGCCGATGCCTGGCCCGAAGCCTGGGGCAAGCCGCCGGTCACCACGCCGATGCTGCGCCTGACCCCGGCCCAGCATGATACGGATGGCTTCTTCGCTGCCGTGCTGGAACGCCGCGCCGATGTGGCGGAGGCGGCGGACGAAACAGCCGCCGAACCGGCGGAAGCCGAAGCGCAGGATTAAAATTTTGAAATCCTTGTCGGCCCTTCCGGTGATTGACCGGGCAGGGGCCGACAGGCATGGTAACGCCGCTTTTCAAAGCGAAGGGAGTATCCGCGTTGCGCGCGTTGATCCGTGAATGGGCGGGGCTGATCGGCTTTGTCGCCATCTTCTATTTCACCACCAACACCTTTCTCTTCGCCGGTTTCCATGTCCCTTCGGAAAGCATGTTGCCGACCCTGAAGGTGGGGGACCAGTTTTATGCGGCCAAATATGCCTATGGCTACAGCCGCTTCTCCACCTCCTTCGTGCCGCTGCCCTTCGGGGAAGGGCGCTTCCCCGACCTGATGCCGGAACGCGGCGACGTGGTGGTCGCCCGCATCCCGCGCATCGAGGAAGATTATGTGAAGCGGGTCATCGGCCTGCCGGGTGACCGTATCCAGGTGATCGGCGGCCGCCTGCACATTAACGGGGAGATGGTGCCGCGCGAAAAGCTGCGGGACTATTCCTACCGTGACAATAGCGGCTTCGTCGTCTCCGTCACCGAATATAAGGAGACGCTGCCGGGGGGCCGCGAGCATCTGATTCTTGAACAGAGCGATAATGGCCGCGACGACAATACGCAGGTCTATGTCGTGCCGGCGGGCCATGTCTTCCTGATGGGCGACAACCGCGACAATTCCCAGGATAGCCGCTACCTGAATCAGGTGGGCTATGTGCCGATTGAGCGTGTGCTGGGCCGTGTCTCCATGGTCGCCTTTGCCCGACGCGGCTGTAACGAGGAACCGGGCCTTGTCTGCCCCGGCGGCGGCTGGTTCGACCGGCTGTTCCACTGGATTAAGTGACCGCCCTCGGGCGCTTGCTCAAATAAAAAGGCCCGGCACCGATCTCTGGTGCCGGGCCTTTTTTTGTTTCAAAATTTGTACAATTTCGTTATACTTATTAATAATGATCTACGTTGCGGGTTCATTCATGCGAATTTGTGAACACATGCCATAATTTGTAAGAGTTTGTCGTAATCTCTGCGATTTTGCGGTAGTTTAGTCCGATTATTTTCGGCAACAATTGGACTAAAATAATCAACAGCCCAATCCCATAACTCCTTATCATTGAGTATTCTTGCGGCTGCCGGAATCGTATATTCGCTAAAAGGTTCAAAATATTGCCGTTCCTTGACATAGGGAACTGCAGCTGACAGGTCTGAAAAATTGGCAAGACGATCCAGATTGGATAAAATATGATCTTTGATTTCCTCCGCTGTGGCAACCACCGCCCCCTTCCGGTAGCTGGTCTTGACTGCGGCATCGAGGCTATCATTATCACTATAATAGCATCCCATATCCTCAATAAAGAGTCCATATAACTTAAGTTTAAAACCGTCTACAGCGGGATCAGGCCATTCGGCTAATCTCGAAGATTTAATAAGAAAATTGTTGACGCTATCAAATCGTAATCCGCAACTAATTCTTAATTCTGACCAAATGCCATCGGCGGAAAAAAAGGCAATAACTCCCTTTTTAAGTGGACAAAAGAATCCCTCACCGAACTCAGCACTGCGGAATCCATATGATTTCAAAGAGTCTCGAAGGTATTTTTTTGTCTCTCTGTGGAAATTGATCATGCCGTTCTCCTATAATGATTTTTGATAAAAAAATTTTCACAAATTCAACTGGATCGAGCAACCGCCCTCGGGCGATTGCTCAAATAAAAAGGCCCGGCACCGATCTCTGGTGCCGGGCCTTTTTGCTTTCAGCGTTCGCCCTTGAAAATGGCAACCACGGGCTTTTGCCCCTCTGCCGCCATGGCCCGGTACATGCCGGATGTATTGAAGCTCCAGGCCAGGGTGCCGTCGGCGGCGACGGCAATCACCCCGCCATCCCCGCCCAGGGCCGTCAGTTGTTTCTGAATCACCGCGTCGGCGGCCTGTTGCAGGCTTTTGCCACCGTACCCGACCAGATTGCAGACTTCGCGTGCCACGCCGAGGCGGATGAAATATTCCCCCGTGCCGGTACCGGACACGGCACAGGATTTGTCATCGGCATAGGTGCCGGCCCCGATGATCGGGCTGTCGCCCACCCGGCCCCACAGCTTGGCCGTGGTGCCCCCGGTGGAGGTGCCGGCGGCGACATGGCCGGCCCGGTCGCGGGCCACCACACCGACCGTGCCGAACTTGCGGTCTTCCGGCAGCCCGTCGCCCTGGGCCAGCGCGGCTGGTTCCGGCCCCACACCCGGCGGGCGCGGGGGGATGGGCAGACCGTGTTCCTTCAGGCTCCGCTTCAGGGATTGCCAACGCTTCTCGGTGAAGAACCAGGAAGGATCAGCCTTCTCCACGCCTTTTTCGGCACCAAACCGTTCCGCCCCCTGGCCGATCATCATCACATGCGGTGATTGCTCCATTACCGCGCGGGCCAGGGTGATCGGGTTGCGGATGCCGGTAATGCCGGCCACTGCCCCCGCCTTCAGCGTGGCGCCATCCATGATGGCGGCGTCCAGCTCATTCCGGCCGTCGGCGGTGAAGACGGCACCGCGCCCGGCATTGAACAGCGGATCATCCTCCAGCCCGCGCACCACGGCTTCTACCGCATCCAGGGCCGACCCGCCCTTGTCCAGCACGGCGGTGCCCCGATCCAGTGCCGCCTGCAGCGCGGCGCGATAGGTTGCCTCCGTCTCTGCCGACATGGTTTCCCGATCCATCACCCCGGCCCCGCCATGCACAGCCAGGGCCCAGCCGGGCTTCGGGGCGGCTGGGGGAGCTGGGGTGGTGCAGCCACCGGCCAGCAAGGACAGGGCCAGCAGGAAGGGGGCGGAGCGGGGACGCGGCATGGGCAACCTGCCTTCAGCAAGGGGAGAACGATCCCTTGATAGCAAAAAAATAGGCGGAGCGGGTTTCCCCGTTCCGCCCTTGAAAGTCTGTTCCGTTATAGGGAGGAGAGCGAACTTGCTCAGAAGCGGGCGCGCACGCCCGCGTAAATCCGCCGGCCGAACGTATCGAAGATCGTCCGACGGTACTCGCTGTTGGCATTCTCCACGCGGGTGGCGTCCAGAATGTTCACAGCTTCCAGGAACACGGAATATTGATCCGTGACATTATAGCTGACGGAGCCATCCAACTGGCCGAAGGCTTCGCCAAATTCGGGGTTGCCGCCACGACCGCTGGCCGTGATCAGGTATTTCGACCGCCAGTTATAAGAGACGCGGGCCGAGAAGGCCTCGTCCTCATAATAGGCAGAGAGGTTATAGCTGTTGCGGGACAGGCCGATGAAGCTCAGCTTCTCACCCGTGAACTTGTCCGTCCCCTGATAGCCGCTATCGTCGGAGAATGTGTAGTTCGCAATCACACCCATATTGTTGAAGGGTGCGGGCAGGAAGCCCAATCCATACTGCACGCCGGCTTCCAGGCCGTTGATCGTCACCTTCTCCGTCCCGTTGCTGGGAATGACAACACCATAGGTGAAGCCATCCACCACTTCCGGCACGGTGGTGTTCTGGATGAAGGAAGAGATTTCCTTACGGAAATAAGTGGCAGAGAAGAAGTCGGTACGGTTCAGATAATATTCCAGACCCGCATCATACTGCGTCGCCTCATAGGGCTTCAGGTCCGGGTTGCCGCGTGAACCGGTATAGCCAACCGTATCCAGGGTGCGGCGCGGGGCCAGCTGTTGGGGTGTGGGGCGGGCCAGCACCTTGGTTGCCGTCAAACGGCCCTGCAGCTTTTCCGGGATCAGGTCGAACTTCAGGTTCAGCGCCGGCAGATACTTGGTGTACTCGCCATTATATTCAACGGGCGCATAGGTGATCACGCCCGTTGCGCTCTTGTTCTGGCTATAGCCCTTGGACGTCGTGCGGGTGTTCACAGCACGCACGCCGACCACGCCGGAAACCGGAACCAGGGCATCAAAGGCGAACGAGGCCTGGACATAGCCGGCGCGGTTCTTGTCCTCAACCTCCCAGCTATCCAGATATTGCGGGCTGCCATAGGGGTCCAGCAGGCCACCGGCCTCCACCACGCCATTGCCCAGATTCAGCCAGCGGGTGATGGAAGGATCAAAGCCCAGCGAACCGGTCTTGAAGAAAGGCACGTCCCCCAGCGTGGCATTGCTGCCGACAATCTGCTGAATCTTGCCCAGCAGGGACGGGTTGGTGAAGCCATTCAAAACATTGGAGGAGGAGTAATAACGGCTGTCAGCGGTCAGGTTGCGGATCTCGACACCGGCCTTGACCGCGGTGATGAAGCCGTCATCGAACTTATATTCCGCGTCGAACTTGCCGTCCCATTCATCCTGATCATTGATGCGCGGCTTGTGCGACAGGGTCAGCTGGTTCAGGCCAACCGGGCTGGTCGGGTCGAAATTCACCCGGATATCGGGGGCGTGCTTGCTGTTGGTGTAATCCACCACCAGCCGGCTGAGGCCGATCACATCGCCGACGGCGTTGATTTCATCATTGAAGGCGCGCGCGTGGGCATAGGAGCCGCGGGCCGTCAGCGTCAGATTTTCCGTCGCTTCCCACTTGGAATTAATCGCGGTGTTCCACTGGGTGCGGGTCAGCGTACCCAGGATATTGCGGTAGGAGCCGGTCAGTTGCTGGCCCTGGGCCAGCTTCGGATCATTGACGAATTCGATATGGGAGACGGTATTGTCTGGCCCAACAGTGGTCTTTGACTTGTCAACCAGGCTCTCGCTGCCGGCGGTGGCAAATTGCAGGAACTGGGAATCTACATCCTGCTTGCCCTTGGCATAATTGCCGTCAATGCCCAGGCTGAACGTGTCGGTGGGGCGCCATTCGACGGCGCCATTCAGGGCAACGCGTTCCGTTTCCAGGCGGTTGATGACATAGCGCGGAATGTCGGGGGCGAATTCTTTGATGCCATTGCCATTCAGGTCGCCGATCTGGCGCCAGCCGGTGGTGCGGGCCTCGTGGGTGGAGACATGGCGGTTTTCATAGGTCGCCCCCAGCACAACGCCAACCGTGTCGTTGGCCAGCGTGGTGCCGCCGATGATGGCGGCCTTGGGATCGAACTTCTCTGCGGTCTCGCTCCAGATCGTCTGCAGGGAGCCGGCTACAAACGGCTCATCGCTGTCAAACGGACGGCGGGTGATGATGCGCACTGTGCCGCCCAGGCCGCCTTCGGTCATCTCCGGGGTGACGGACTTCACCACTTCCAGGCGGTTGATGAATTCAACCGGCATGTCGCGGAAATCGACATCGCGGCCGCCGCCCACCGTGGTGGACAGGGCAGAGGTACCGTTGACTTCCACGCGGTTCAGCGACGGGTCGGCACCACGGATGGAGACGGTGGCCCCTTCGCCATTGGTGCGGGAAATCTGCACGCCGGTGATGCGCTGCAGCGCCTCACCGATGTTCTTATCGGGGAATTTACCGACATCTTCGGCCGAGATGGCATCCAGAACCTGGGCAGCGTCACGCTTGGCGCTGAGTGCCTGTTCCAGCGAACGGCGAATGCCGGTCACGATGATTTCTTCCAGCATTTCCGGTTCCCCAGAAACGGCGGGTGCTGCGGCATTCTGGCCCAGGGCAGGGGCGGCCATGCCCAGCAGCAGCGCGAGACCACCGACGGCCAGGGCGCTGGTGGAAGCGCTGCTGCGCAGGCGCGCACGCTGCCGGAATTCAACACTTCTCATGATTTCTCTCCCATCCTTTCCCCGGCGGTACGTGGCGCATCGGGGTTGGTTTGATCATTCCGTCCCCGTCAGTGCCGGGTTCGGCGGAAAATCGCTGCTTTGTGGGTTCGAGCCCCATGGTTCCCGGCTCTGATGAGCCGATCGCATCCCGTTCCCTGAACTGTTCGTTCATTATTTGGGACTATCTTTCACATTGCGGACGGGGCGTCAAGCAGGTTTCCGATGGGATAAGACAGAGACAAAAGGTGAAATTATCAAAAAATAAACCCCGCTCTGGTTGAGCGGGGTTGGTTAATTTTCATTAACTAAGTTGATTGACCTTTGTATTCAGTCTGTTTGTTCGGCAGGCAGCCCCTGCCGCTCGGTGGATATCAGGGTGTCGTTTCCATCGGAAACAATGCCCTTGTCGGCGTTACCGATAAGACGGGGGTTGTTCGTCTCCTGGAACAGCCGGCCCGCTTCCTGCTGTTCGGGCGGCGGTGCTGTGGCGCTGCCCGCCGCTTGGGCACGGGCGCGCAAATCCTCTTCAGCGATTTCCTGGCGCGCGCGTGCCCAGTGGTGCTGGTCGGCGCCCAGCGGACGTCCTTCACGCTCCCAAATCTCATGGGCGCGCTGGCGGATACGGTCTTCATCCTGCATGAACCGGACTCCTGTAATGAGTGATTTCCTTAAGAAAACACCCAACGCAGGGTCCGGTTCCGTTTGCGCTCAGTCCCGCAATTCCAGGATCACCGGCGTATGGTCAGAGGCCTTCTCCCGCCCGCGTGGTTCCCGGTCAATCTCGCACGCCACCAGCCGGTCAGCGGCCTGGGGGGAAAGCAGGAAATGGTCGATGCGCAGGCCCTTGTCGCGCGGCCAGGCCCCGGCCTGATAATCCCAGAAGCTATAGGCGCGGGCCAGACCCGGATGCAGGGCGCGGAATGCCTCTGTATAGCCAAGCGCCAGGATTTCCTGGAATTTCAGCCGTGTGTCCTGGCGGAACAGGGCATCATCGGCCCAGCCGATGGGGTCATAGACATCCATGGCCGCCGGGATGACATTATAATCACCGCCCAGCACCACCGGTATTTCGCGGGCCAGCAGGTCGCGCGCATGAAGCCGCAGCCGCTCCATCCAGCGCAGCTTGTAGGGGTACTTCTCCGTATCCACCGGGTTGCCGTTGGGCAGATACAGGCTGGCGATGCGTACCCCGGCGATGGTGGCCTCTACATAGCGGGCCTGTTCATCCTCCGGCTCGCCCGGCAGCCGGGTGATAATGTCCTCCGCCGGCTGTCTGGAGAGCAGGGCGACGCCATTATAGCTTTTCTGCCCCACCGCCTGGACGTGGTAGCCCAGTTCCTGAAACGCGGCGGCGGGGAAGTTCGGCGTCTCGCATTTGATTTCCTGGAACAGCACCACATCCGGGCTGGTAGCGGCCAGCCAATCGGTGACGTTCGGCAGGCGGGCCTTGACGGAATTGACGTTCCAAGTGGCGATCTTCACGGGGGGGGTCTTTCAGCCGGGGAAATTCAGACAAATCAAACAGAGAAGGAAGCACCGCAGCCACAGGAGGAGGAGGCGTTGGGATTGTTGATCTTGAAATAGCTGCCCATCAGATCTTCGACATAATCCACCTCGGCCCCGGCCAACAGGTCCAGCGAGGTGTCGTCCACCACCATCTTCGCATTGTCGCGGGCGAACAGGTGGTCATCTTCGTTCACAGCGGTGTCGAAGCTGAAACCATACTGGAAGCCCGAACAGCCGCCGCCCGACACGGTCAGGCGCAGCATCTGGTCGGGATTGCCCTCCAGTGCCGCCAGCTTGGCGATGCGGGCAGCAGCACGCGCTGTCAGGTTCATCACCCGGTCGGCGGGGGCATCGGACTGGTTTTCCGACAAAATCGACATGGCAGGCGATCCTTCATCCGTTAACGTCTGGACAAACGCTTGCACCCTATGTAAGCGCCGAACAGCCATCCGTCAAAGCGGACGGCATCATAGCACGGAGGGCGCCCCAGGATGATGCGCTGGAACCAGCTTCTTTCCCGCCAGCGTCTGGCCAAGGAAGGGCTTGCCCCGGAGCTGCCTTACCGCAGCGCCTTTGAGATCGATATCGACCGCATCACCTTTTCCACCAGCTTCCGCCGACTGTCCGACAAGCAGCAGGTGCATGGCATTGGCGGGTCGGATTATGTGCGATCCCGCCTGACCCATTCGATGGAGGCGGCCCGCGTGGGCCGGTCGCTGGGCAGTTGGGCGGGGGCGGAAATCATCGGGCGCTATGGTCAGGATGCCGTGCCGGCCAGTGCCTTCGATATCGGCAATGTGGTGGCAGCCGCCGCCTTGGCGCATGATCTGGGCACGCCCTGCTTTGCCCATACGGGTGAGGATATCATCTCCGACTGGTTCCGCAGCGCGCCTCTGGGTCAGCGCATCCAGGACGGGCTGGATGGCCAGCAATGCAGCGAGCTGCGCAATTTTGAGGGCAATGCCCAGGGCTTCCGCGTATTGACGCGCCTGCAGGGCTGGCGGGCCAGCGGCGGGCTGCAGCTGACCGCTGCTACGCTGGGGGCCTATGGCAAGTACCCATGGAGCGCGCCGGCCAGCCCCGAGGAGGTGCGGCCCCACAAGCGCAAATATGGCTTCTTCGGCAGCGAAACCGGCTTCATGGCTGATGTGGCCAATGAACTGGGCCTGATCCCCATCGGGCGCGATGCCTGGTGCCGCCACCCGCTGGCCTATCTGGTGGAGGCGGCGGACGATGCCTGTTACTCCGTCGTGGATATCGAAGATGCGGTGAAGATGCGGATGCTGTCCTTCACCGATGCGCAGGAATTGCTGGAACCGCTGATCGAATGGGACCGCCAGGAATATAGCGCCATTGATGATGAGGATCGCCGACTGATCTATCTGCGCGCCCGCGCCATTGACCGGCTGGTGCATGATGCCGGCCTGGCCTTTCAGGAAAAGCTGGCCGACATCATGGAAGGCAAGCCGGTCGGCCCGCTGCTGAACATGATCGAACGCAAGGACGCCCTGAAGGAGATTTCAGAGGTCAGCTATACCCGCATCTATCGCGGCCAGCAGCGCTGCGAGACGGATATCGTGGCCGCCCGCACCATCACCATTCTGCTGGAAGCCTATGGGGAGGCGATGCTGGCGCGCGAGGCGCTCGGGCCTTCCGGGGAACTGCCGCGCCGCTTCGCCTCCCTGCTGGAAACGGTGCCGGGCATCCGCCGCATTCCTTATGACCGGGCGGGCTGGGTGCGGGCCTTGCTGGATTACATTGCCGGCATGACCGATCGTTTCGCCATCCGGCAGGCGCAATTGATTGCGGGGTAGGTTTCTGACCCTGATCGCCCAAGCCCTGCCTATCCACTTCTGCCACATTCCCGCCCTTCATATCTGCACACTGTGCGTTGCGGGATGATCGGTGTAGGGTGCCATGATGACCCCGTACCGGTGCCTTGGCGCCGGGCCGTGGGCAATCTGCCCGGACCTTGAGTCAAGCCTGGAAAAATGAACGTCTTCAAAGATTTCGAAGCCAAGATCGTTACGGCGCTGGAACAGATGGTGGCGGCGGGGGAACTGCCGGCCGGGCTTGATTTCGCCCGAATCACCGTGGAGCCGCCGCGCGATGCCAGCCATGGCGATGTCTCCACCAATGCCGCGATGGTGCTGGCCAAGCCGGCGGGCAAGCCGCCGCGCGCCATTGCCGAGGCACTGGTGGCCCGCCTGAAGGGCATGGATGCCGTGACGGAGGCCAGCGTGGCCGGCCCCGGCTTCGTCAATCTGCGCATTGATACCGGCTGGTGGCTGACCCGCATGGCGGACATCCTGACGGCAGGGGACGCCTATGGCGAAAGCAAGCTGGGCGCCGGCCGCCGGGTGAATGTGGAATTCGTCTCCGCCAACCCCACCGGCCCCATGCATGTGGGCCATACCCGTGGCGCGGTGGTGGGCGACGTGCTGGCCCGCCTGCTGGCCAAAGTCGGCTATGACGTCACGCGCGAATATTACATCAATGATGCCGGTGCCCAGGTCGATGTGCTGGCCCGTTCGGCCTATCTGCGCTATCGCGAGGCGCTGGGTGAGACGGTGACGATCCCGGAAGGACTGTATCCGGGTGATTATCTGAAGCCGGTCGGCCAGGCCCTGAAGGATCAGGATGGCGACCGCTGGCTGCAGGCGGAGGAGGGCGAATGGCTGCCCTATTTCCGCAGCTTCACCGTTGCCCGCATGATGGTGATGATCAAGCAGGATTTGGTTCTGCTGGGCGTCGAACATGACGTCTTCTCGTCCGAGAAGGCGGTGGTGGATGCCGGTGCGGTGGATACGGCGCTGAAGGCGCTGGAAGATCAGGGCCTGATCTATACCGGCGTGCTGGAGCCGCCCAAGGGCAAGAAGCCCGAGGATTGGGAGCCGCGCCCGCAGACCCTGTTCCGCGCCACCCAGTTTGGTGACGATGTGGACCGGCCGCTGAAGAAGTCGGACGGTTCCTGGACCTATTTCGCCAACGACATCGCCTATCACTATGACAAGTTCCGCCGCTCTGGCGAGCTGCTGATCGACGTGCTGGGTGCTGACCACGGTGGCTATGTCAAGCGGATGCAGGCCGCTGTCACGGCCATCACCGGTGGCAAGGGCGCGCTGGATGTGAAGATCTGCCAGCTGGTCAACCTGCTGGATGATGGCCAGCCGGTGAAAATGTCCAAGCGCGCCGGTCGCTTCGTCACGCTGCGCGACATTGTGGAGGAAGTGGGGGCGGGTGTCGTCCGCTTCATCATGCTGACCCGCCGCAATGACCAGACGCTGGATTTCGATCTGGTCAAGGTCACGGAAAAGTCCAAGGAAAACCCGGTTTTCTATGTGCAGTATGCCCATGCACGCTGCCATTCCGTGCTGCGCCATGCTGAAGAGGCAGGCTATGCGCTGGATGCCGCCGGGCTGGCCGCTGCCCCGCTGTCGCGCCTGGACGCGGATGAGGAAGTGGCGCTGGTCAAGCTGATGCAGTCCTTCCCCCGCACGGTGGAAGCGGCGGCGGAAGCGCATGAACCGCACCGGATCGCCTTCTACCTCTATGATCTGGCCTCGGCCTTCCATGGGCTGTGGAACAAGGGCAAGGATGATGCATCCATGCGCTTCCTGATCGAAGGTGATGCGGAACTGACCCGCGCCCGTCTGGCGCTGATCACCGCCGTTGCCCAGGTCATCGCGGCCGGGCTGCACATTCTGGGTGTTGAGCCCGTCAAGGAAATGCGCTGAGGCGAAGAAGCCATGTCTTACCAGGACGATGAGGAAGAAGGCGGCCTGCACAATCCCGCCGATCCGGCGGGGCAGGGGCGTCCGCGTCCGCAATCGGGCTTGCGGGCTGATTTCCGGGCCGATCCGGCCTGGAATGGGCGGGGGGGCGCACCGCGCCCGCCCGAACCGTCGCTGACGGCCGATTACGCATCGCCTGCCGCACCGCCGCCGCCCAGCCATGACCCGAATGCGGGCTATGAGGCGGATTATGTGGAGCCGGCGCGCGGGCCGTCCACAGCGGGATATCGCGCGCCGGCGCCCGATCCCTATCAGCCCCGTGTCCAGCCGCAGCCCCCCGTCTATGCCGATGACGGCTATGATGATGGCTATTATGACGGTCAGCAGGGTTATGCCGAGCCGCCGGCAAAGCGGCGCGGCATCATCAATGCGGCCATCGTCGCCGGTGGTCTGGCCGTGTTTGGCGGCATCATCTTCTATGCCTATAATCAGGGGATGCGGGCGGGTACGGAAAGCGTCGCCCCGATCCTGCGGGCCGATGCCTCCCCCACCAAGGTCAAGCCGGAACAGCCGGGCGGGCTGGAAGTGCCGCATCAGGACCGGCTGGTCTATGACCGGCTGAACCCTTCAGCCAATGGCGATGAGGGGGAGGTGGAGCGGCTGCTGCCCCCGCCGGAAACGCCGATGGAACGCCCCCGTGCCGAGGCGGAACCACCGGCGGAAGAGCCGATGATGCCGATGGCGGAAGAAGGTGAAGGCGAATTGGCCGGTGGTCGCCATGCGGCAGCCCCGCCGGAGCCCATGTTGCCGCCGCCGCAACAGCCGGTGACGCAGCAGCCCAGCTATAAGCCGACGGCCCCGGCCAGCCAGCCGACCCCGGCACCGGTGCAGCAGAATGCCGTGCCGCCCGCCCATGGGGGGGGAACGCCGGCAACGACGGCAACGGCACGGCCGCAGCAACTGGTGCCGCCGGCACCGGCTGCACCGCCCAAGCCGGCCCCGCAGGTGGCACAGGCCCCGGTTGCCGCACCGCCGACGCCCAAGCCCACCCCGGCCCCCGCGCCGGCGGCCACCACCGCCACCGGTTCGGTCCGCCTGCAGGTGGCCGCCGTGGATAGTGAGGCCAAGGCCGCCGCTGAATGGTCACGCCTGCAGCGCAAGTTCCCCGGCGAGCTGGGTGGGCTTTCCATGCGCACGGTGCGGGTCGATCTGGGGCCGAAGGGCATTTTCTACCGTATCCAGGGCGGACCGGTGGATGAAGCGCGGGCCAAGCAGATTTGCACGGCGCTGGCTGCCCAGGGGGCGGGGTGTGTCCTTGTCCGCTAAGCGTCCGCTTGCCCTTGTGCTGGGCTGTGCCGGTCCCCGGCTGTTGCCGGAAGAGAGGGCGTTCTTCCAGGATGCCGACCCGTTCGGCTTCATCCTGTTCCGGCGCAATGTCGAAACGCCGGAACAGGTGCGGGCCCTGGTGGCGGACCTGCGCGACAGCGTGGGGCGCCATGCCCCGGTGCTGATCGATCAGGAAGGCGGCCGGGTGGCCCGGCTGCGCCCGCCGCACTGGCCGGAATTGCCGTCCGCTGCCCGGATCGGTGCGCTGGGGGATGATGCCCCGCACGCCGCCTGGCTGCACGGCCGCCTGCTGGCCGCCATGCTGTCCGATCTGGGGATCGATGTGGATTGCGCGCCGGTGGCCGATGTGCCGGTGCCGGGCGCACATGATGTGATCGGCGACCGCGCCTTTGCCGGCGATCCCGCACGGGTGGCGGCACTGGCCGCCGCACAGGCGGAAGGGCTGCTGGATGGCGGGGTGCTGCCCGTGGTCAAGCATATACCCGGCCATGGCCGGGCCTTTGCGGACAGCCATCTGGAACTGCCGGTGGTCACCACGCCACTGGCGGAGCTGGATGCCTGGGACTTCGCCCCCTTTAAGGCGCTGGCCGGACTGCCGCTGGCCATGGTGGCGCATGTTGTCTATACGGCCATCGATCCGGATCGGCCCGCCAGCGTGTCGCCGCAGGTGATCGGGCACATCGTGCGCGATACCATCGGTTTTGACGGGCTGCTGTTCAGCGACGATCTCTCCATGCAGGCACTGAGCGGCAGCGTGGGTGACCGCACGGCCGCCGTGCTGGCGGCGGGCTGCGACATTGCCTTGCACTGCAATGGCAAGATGGACGAAATGCGCGACGCCGTGACCCGTGCCGCCCCCCTGACACAGCAGGCGGGTGAACGCTGGGAACGTGCGCAGGCCCAGCGCCGGCCGGTTCCCCCGGCGGCAGAGGCGGCGGGCCTGCGAGCGGCTTTGGCGGATTTGCTGGCGGGAAGGATGGCTTGAGGGCCGATGCTCGATATTGAAAACATCCTGCTGCAGATTTCCGTCATGGCCTTGCCCGCCCTGCTGGCCATCACCTTGCACGAAGCGGCACACGGCTATGCCGCGCTGCATTTCGGGGATGATACGGCCAAGCGGCAGGGGCGGCTCAGCCTCAACCCACTGCGCCATATTGATCCGCTGGGCACTGTCATCCTGCCGCTGGTGATGTTTGCCACCACCGGCTTCATGTTCGGCTGGGCCAAGCCGGTGCCGGTGGATTTCCGCAATCTGCGCAACCCGCGCCGGGATATGGTCTGGGTGGCTGCGGCGGGGCCGGCGGTGAATATTGTGCTGGCCCTGGTCTCCGCCCTGCTGCTTCACACCGCCAATCTGGTGCCGGATTTCATGGCGGAATGGTTCATGCGTAATCTGGCGATTTCCTTGCAGTTCAACGTACTGCTGGCCTGTTTCAACATGATCCCGCTGCCGCCACTGGATGGCGGCCGGGTGGCGGTGGGGCTGCTGCCCGATGCGCTGGCCTTTCCACTGGCGCGGCTGGAACGCTATGGCATGTTCATCCTGATCGGCGTCGCTTTCCTGATCCCCTTTATTGCCGGCAAACTGGGCTATGATTTCAGCCCCTTGGGGATGGTACTGTTGCCAGTGGTGGATATGGTGGTGGACTGGATCGTTCGGCTGACAGGGCTGATGTAATGCCCGTTTCATCCCGTTGAACGGGCGGTAACACGCGCGATGGCTTTCATGGAAGATGCGGCGGACACCGGCGACACAGCGCCGGAAGAGGCGCTGTTGCTGGATATTGATGGCTATGAAGGGCCGATTGACCTGCTGCTGTCGCTGGCCCGCGACCAGAAGGTGGACCTGACCCGCATTTCCATCCTGCAACTGGCTGAACAATATCTGGCCTTCGTGACGGAGGCGCGGCGCCTGCGGCTGGAATTGGCGGCGGATTATCTGGTGATGGCAGCCTGGCTCGCCTATCTGAAATCCCGCCTGCTGCTGCCCGATCCGCAGCCGGACGAGCCCTCGGCCGAAGTGCTGGCGGCCGCCCTGACCTTCCAGCTGCAGCGGCTGGAGGCGATGCAAGGGGCGGCGGCGCGGCTGATGGCGCGGCCGCGGCTGGGGCGTGACCGGTTTGCCCGTGGCGCGCCAGAGGATTTGCCGATCTTCGCCCACTCCCGCCATGATCTGGGGCTTTACGATTTGCTGAAGGCCTATGGCGCTGTTGGTTCGCGCCAAGCCCGGATCAGCCCCTTCACCATCCCGGTGACGGAGCTTTATTCGATTGAGGAAGCCGTGGCGCGGTTGGAGGCCATGCTGGGCCGACTGCCGGACTGGGCGCAGCTGGAAGCGCTGCTGCCGGCCGGCTGGCGGGGCCAGGGTGTGAAGGCGCGTTCCCTACTGGCCAGCAGCTTTGTGGCCGCCCTGGAACTGGCCAAGGGTGGCCATCTGGAACTGCGTCAGGAAAGTGCATTCGCGCCCATTCAGGTCCGGGCGCGGCGGGAGCGGGCATGAGTGATCTTTTCGACAGTGACTTTCAGCTGATCCGCTTGCTGGAAGCGATCCTTTTTTCCTCCGCCGAGCCGGTGGCCGAATCTGTACTGCAGGAACGCGTCGGCGCGGTGCCGGTGCGTCCGCTGCTGGCGCAGCTGGAAAATCTCTACCGCCATCGCGGCATCAATCTGGTGGCCAGCGGCGGACGTTGGGCCTTTCGCACCGCCGCCGATCTGGGGGACAGGCTGCGCACCGAGATTGAGGTGACAGCCAAGCTGTCCCGCGCGGCGGTGGAGACGTTGTCCATCATCGCCTATCACCAGCCAGTGACCCGGGCGGAGATTGAGGCGATTCGAGGTGTTGCCACCTCCAAGGGCACCTTGGATATCCTGATGGAAGCGGGCTGGGTCATGCCTGGCCGCCGGCGGGAGACGCCGGGCCGGCCGCTGACCTGGGTAACCACGTCAGATTTTCTCGACCATTTCGGCCTGGGCTCCCTGCGCGATCTGCCGGGTGTGGACGATCTGCGCGCCGCCGGCCTGCTGGACCGGTCGGCACCCATGCCCCGCATCCCGGGGCTGTCGGTGGAGGGGGAGGGCTGAGGCTTCAGCCCCAAACCGTCCCCCCTTCCTGCATCAGCCCAACCAGCTGGCCAGATCGGCCAGGGCCCGCCGGCTATAGGCCAGCTTGCGGTCCTTGCCGTGCAGTTCCTTGCCGTTGGGCTGGCGTTCGGTCACCGGCGGGAACAGGCCGAAATTGACATTCATCGGCTGGAAGGTCTCCGCCTCCGCCCCGCCGGTAATATGGGCCAGCAGCGCGCCCAGCGCTGTGGTGCGCGGCGGCAGGACGGGTTCCTGGCCCAGGCGGTCGGCCACGGCAAAGCGGCCAGCCAGCAGGCCGACGGCGGCACTTTCCACATAGCCTTCGCAGCCGGTGATCTGGCCGGCAAAGCGCAGGCGCGGCGTCGATTTCAGGCGCAAAGACCCGTCCAGCAGGCGCGGGGAATTGATGAAGGTGTTGCGGTGCAGCCCGCCCAGCCGGGCGAATTCCGCATTTTCCAAACCGGGGATCATGCGGAATACCCGCACCTGTTCGGCATATTTCAGCTTGGTCTGAAAGCCGACCAGATTATAGAGCGTGCCCAGCGCGTTATCCTGGCGCAACTGCACTACGGCATAGGGGCGCTTGCCGGTATGCGGGTTGGTCAGGCCCACCGGCTTCATCGGGCCATAGCGCAGCGTATCCACGCCGCGTTCAGCCATCACTTCAATGGGAAGGCAGCCCTCGAAATAAGGCGTGTTCTTTTCCCATTCCTTGAAATCGCCCTTCTCCCCCTCGATCAGGGCGCGGATGAAGGCCTCATACTGCTCCTTGTCCATGGCGCAGTTGATATAATCCTTGCCCGTGCCGCCGGGGCCGACCTTGTCATAACGCGATTGGAACCAGGCCTTGGATAGGTCGATGCTGTCGGTATGCACGATGGGGGCGATGGCGTCGAAGAAGCTCAACTGCTCCTCGCCGGTGAAGGCGCGGATCGCCTCGGCCAGTTTCATGCTGGTCAGCGGGCCGGTGGCGATCACCACATTGTCCCATGCTTCCGGCGGGATACCTGCCACTTCGCCCCGTTCCACCGTCACCAGCGGATGGCCGATCAGGGTTGCGGTGACCTTTTCGGCGAAATGGTCGCGGTCCACCGCCAGCGCCCCGCCGGCCGGCACCTTATGTTCATCCGCCGCCGCCAAGATCAGCGATTTGGCGCGGCGCATTTCCTCATGCAGCAGGCCGACGGCATTATATTCCGCATCGTCGGAACGGAAGGAGTTGGAGCAGACCAACTCCGCAAAATGCTCCGTCTGATGCGCGTCGGTTTTCACCACCGGGCGCATCTCGTGCAGAACGACGGGGATACCGGCTTGTGCGATCTGCCAGGCTGCTTCGCTGCCCGCCATACCGCCGCCGATCACATGGATGGGGCTGTGCTGTGTCATGGGATAAGGGTTTGGCGCGCGGCCCCCTGATCGTCAAGCCCCGGCCCATGCATGGGCCGGGCGCATCGCGCTTAGGAAGATAAAAAGCACCCATGATGGATGAAACGTCATCATGGAGCGTTCCCTTGCCAGTTCCACATCGGCAACTGGATTTTTCATGTCGCATCCCTCCCTGCTGCCGGGTGAGCCCGCACCCTGGTTTGTCGCCCCATCATCCCGGGGTGAACAATTTCATTTCAGTTCGTTGGGCGGCCGCTATGTCGCCCTGCTGTTTCTGGGAAGCCTGTCGCCCGAGCCGGTACAGGCAGCCCTGGGGCTGGTGCGGCAGCGCCGGGCGCTGTTTACCAGCCCCAGGGCCTGCTTCTTTGCGGTCAGCATGGACCCGGCCGATCAGGCCTCCCTGTCGGCCACAGCGGAGGAGCCGGGCATCCATTATTTCTGGGATCCCCAGGGGGCGATCTCCCAGCGTTACGGCGCGTTGGTACCGGGGGACGCTGCGGCGGGCGGCGGGCGGCATTATCGTCCCTTCTGGCTGGTGATGGACCCGTTCCTGCGGGTGATGGCCCGCTTTGCCTTGCATGAAACCGATCAGGCGCTGGATTTTGTCGCCCGGCTGCCGCCGGTCGATCTTCACGCCGGGATGGAAATACCGGCCCCGGTGCTGGTGCTGCCGCGCGTATTCGAACCGGAATTCTGCGCCGAGCTAATCGCGCATTACCAGAATTCCACCCCGGTCGATTCCGGCTTCATGCGGGATGTCGGCGGCAAGACGGTCGGCATCCTCGATCCGAAATTCAAGCGCCGCTATGATGTGGAAGTGGATGGCGTGCTGCGGGAAGGGGCGAAGCAGCGGATTGAACGCCGGCTGGTGCCGCAAATCCAGAAGGCTTTCCAGTTCCAGGCCACCCGGATCGAGCGCTTTCTGGTTGCCTGTTATGATGGGGACCGAGGCGGCTTCTTCGGTCGCCACCGCGACAACACCACCAAAGCCACGGCGCATCGCCGTTTCGCCGTCACCATTAATCTGAACGCCGACGGCTTTACCGGCGGTGAGCTCTGCTTCCCCGAATTTGGCAGCCGCACCTATCGGGCGCCCACCGGTGGGGCGGTGGTTTTCTCCTGCGCCTTGCTGCATGAGGCGCTGCCGGTGACATCCGGTACCCGCTACGCCTTCCTGCCCTTCCTCTATGATGAGAAAGGGCAGGCCCTGTGGGAGGAAGGCCAGCAACATCTGGCCAAGGAAGAGTGAGACGAAACCCGACCGCCTACAGCCTTTGCGGCGCCGGCGGCTCCGGTTCGCGCTGCGGCAGCGGCACATCCGGTTCCGGTGTGCCGGGCGGCAGGCGACCCGGATCGTGATCCGGGATCGGCTGTTCGCCCGGCGGCGGGATTTCCGTATTATCGGGTGTCGGCGAACCGGGCAGGGGCGGGATGATGCCCATCAGGCAATCTCCTTAAAGGCAGGTTGGACCTGTCTTTTCAACACCCGGGCCGCCCATGCGTTCCCGCCATGCGCGGATGCGTCTTGAGGGGATGGAATAGTTCCGATATGGGATGATTTTATTAATCTGCCCGATCTGTGAGCATTTCCCATGTCGTCCCTTGCTGTCACCGCCGAAACCATGTCCGATCGTATCCGCCGTCATGTTGGCGATCTGGTCCGGCTGGCCATCCCGGTGATCATTGCGCGGGCCGGCATCATCGTCATGGCCCTGACGGATACGTTGATCGTTGGGCGCTACAGCGCGCAGGAACTGGCCTATCTGGGCATGGGCCATTCACCCATTGCCGTGCTGCTGGGGGTGCAGGTGGGGCTGCTGCTGGGCGTGGTGGTCGCCACAGCCCAGACGGTGGGCAAGGGCGATCTGGCCGGTACCGGCGTGATATGGCGCCGTTCCTTGCCCTATGCCGTGCTGATCGGCACCATCATCGCTGCCGCCAGCCTGTTCGGGGAAGAGTTTCTGCTGCTGACCGGGCAGGAACCAGACCTTGCCCAGGGGGCGGGGCATGTGATGGCCGTGATGGCATTCGGGATGCCGGCCGCCGCCCTGCATCTGGCCTGCAGCCTCTATCTGGAAGGGCTGAAGCGGCCGATTCCCGGCATGGTCGCCATGTTGATCGGCAACGTTTTGAATGCCGGGCTGGTCTGGCTGCTGGTGGGGGGGCATTTCGGTCTGCCCGCGCTGGGGGCCGTAGGGGCCGCCTGGTCCACCACCAGCCTGCGCTGGCTGGGGGCTATCGGCATGATCGCCTATGTCTGGTGGCATCCGCTGCGCGACGCCTGGGGCGTGCGCGGCGATTTCCGGGGCTGGTGGCGCGATTCCGTCACCCAGCGCCGGGTCGGCTATGCCGCCGGCCTGTCCAACGCCCTGGAAGGTTCGGCCTTTGCCGGGCTGGGCCTGTTTGCCGGCTGGCTGGGTGCGGCGGCGGTGGGGGCCTATACAATCGGCCTGAACCTTATCGCCCTGCCTTTCATGTGCGCGCTGGGGTTGGCGTCCGCCACGGCGGTGCGGGTGGGCAATGCCTATGGCGCCCGTGATCAGGCCGATATGGTGGTGGCCGGCTGGACCGGGCTGGGGGTGACCAGCTTCATTCTCTCCCTTGTCGGGCTGTTTTTCTTTGCCGCCCCCGCCTGGATCGCCGGGCAGTTCACCCATGATGCCACCGTGCTGCTGCTGACCGCGCCGCTGATTGCCTTTTCTGCCTGGCTGCTGGTGGCCGATGGCGGGCAGGTGGTGATGGCGCAGGCTTTGCGTGGGCGCAATGATACCTGGGTGCCCACCGCCTCGCATTTTGTCAGCTATTACGCGGTGATGATGCCGCTGGGCTGGCTGCTGGCCTTCCCGCTGGGGCGCGGTGTCCTGGGCCTGTTTGAGGGGATTTTCATCGCCAGCGTCTTCTCCGTTTCCGTGCTGGCAGCCCGGTTCTGGTGGCTTTCGCGCCGCGTGTGAAGGTTGGTGGGTGCTTTCATTGTTCGCATCCGCGAATGGTGCTACAAGAGCGTGAAAGCCGCTGGCCAACCAGCGGCTTCATTTTCCGACACGTAATGACGAGTTCCGCTCGGTGACTTCCACGCCCGCTCTGCCGTCCGATATCTCGCCCATCACCATCGAAGATGAGATGCGGCGTTCGTATCTCGATTACGCCATGAGCGTAATCGTCAGTCGCGCGTTGCCGGATGTGCGCGACGGGTTAAAACCCGTGCATCGCCGCATCCTCTACGCCATGAAGGAAGGCGGTTACGACAGCACCAAGCCTTACAAGAAATCGGCGCGTATCGTCGGTGACGTGATGGGTAAATACCATCCGCACGGCGACAGCGCGATTTATGACGCCATGGTCCGCATGGCGCAGGATTTCTCCATGCGCCTGCCCCTGATCGATGGTCAGGGCAATTACGGTTCCATGGATGGCGACGCGGCGGCGGCCATGCGTTACACCGAGGCCCGGCTGGCCAAGGTGTCGGAATTCATGCTGGATGATATCGACAAGGAAACTGTCGATTTCCAGGCCAACTATGACGAATCGCTGGAAGAGCCGACGGTTCTGCCGGCCAAGTTCCCCAATCTGCTGGTCAATGGCGCCGGCGGTATTGCCGTCGGCATGGCCACCAACATCCCCCCCCATAATCTGGGGGAGGTGATTGAGGCTTGTCTGGCTTATATCGAGAATCCGGATATCTCGATTGATGAGCTGATCGATATTGTGCCCGGCCCGGATTTCCCCACCGGTGCATTGATTCTGGGCCGTTCAGGCATTCGTTCCGCCTTCCATACCGGTCGTGGCAGCGTGATCATGCGCGCCAAGACGGAGGTGGAGGAGATCCGCAAGGATCGCTGGGCCATCGTTGCCACCGAAATCCCCTATCAGGTCAACAAGTCCAAGCTGCTGGAACGCATTGCCGAATGCGTGAATGAAAAGCTGGTGGAAGGCATCAGCGACGTTCGTGACGAATCCGACCGCGACGGTGTGCGCGTCGTGGTGGAACTGAAGCGCGATGCCGTGCCGGACGTCGTGTTGGCCCAGCTCTATCGCCATACCGCGCTGCAGACCAGCTTCGGCGTCAATATGCTGGCACTGAATGGCGGTCGGCCGGAACTGCTGGACCTGAAGGCGATTATCGCTGCCTTCGTCCGCTTCCGCGAACAGGTTGTTACCCGCCGGATCGAGTTCGAGCTGGGCAAGGCGCGCGAACGCGCCCACACCTTGGTTGGTCTGGCCGTGGCCGTGGCCAACCTGGATGACATGATCGCCCTGATCCGCAGCGCGCCCGACCCGGCGACGGCGCGCGAACAGATGATGGCGCGCGAATGGCCGGCGCGTGATGTGGCCCCGCTGATCGCCCTGATTGATGAGCCGGGCCGCACCCTGTCGGAGGCTGGCACTTATAAACTGTCCGAAGTGCAGGCCCGCGCCATTCTGGACTTGCGCCTGCACCGGCTGACCGGGCTGGAGCGCGACAAGATCGGCGAGGAACTGACCGGCGTTACCGATCAGATCAAATATTTCCTGGCCGTGCTGTCCGACCGCGCCATGCTGCTGGATATCATCCGCACCGAATTGGGGGAGATGAAGGAACGCTTCGCCACCCCGCGCCGGACCATGATCGAGGAATCGGAGTTCGAAAGCGACATTGAAGACCTGATCCAGCGGGAGGATATGGTCGTCATCGTCACCCAGGGCGGCTATATCAAGCGCGTGCCGGTTTCGACATACCGGGCGCAGGCGCGTGGCGGTAAGGGCCGCTCGGGCATGAGCCTGAAGGCGGAGGATAATGTCTCCGACCTGTTCGTTGCCAATACCCACACGCCGATGCTGTTCTTCACCAGCCGTGGCATTGTGCATAAGCTGAAGGTCTGGCGCCTGCCGCAGGGCACGCCGCAGACCCGCGGCAAGGCTCTGGTCAATCTGCTGCCGCTGGAGGAGGGGGAAACCATCTCCACCGTCATGCCGATGCCGGAGGATGAGGGCACCTGGGGCGCGCTGCAGATCGTGTTTGCCACCAGCAAGGGCGGCATCCGGCGCAACAAGCTGTCGGACTTCCAGAATATCCGCGCCAATGGCCTGATCGCCATGAAGCTGGAGGAGGAAGGCGAGAGCCTGATCGCCGTGCGCACCTGTGGCGAAAGCGACGATGTGCTGCTGGCGACAAGGCTGGGTCGTTGCATCCGCTTTGACGTGGCGGATGTGCGCGTGTTCAGCGGCCGCACCTCCACCGGCGTGCGCGGCATCAAGCTGGCCGAAGGCGATGAGGTGATCGGCATGTCGATCCTGCATCACACGGATTACAGCGCCGATGAACGCGCCGCCTATCTGAAGCAGGCGCGCGAACTGCGCCGGGCCGAGGGTGAGGAGGCGGATGACGCCGTTGATGTGGAAGCCGAACCCGTGGAAGGCACGGCCGAACTGTCGCCGGAACAGTTCGCTGAGATGCAGGCCCGCGAACAGATGATTCTGACGGTTTCCGAACAGGGTTATGGCAAGCGCACCTCGGCCTATGAATACCGGCTGACCGGCCGTGGCGGCCAGGGCATCTGGAACATGGATATGGGCGACCGCAACAAGGCCATCGCCGCCGTGTTCCCGATCAACGAGACCGATCAGCTGATGATGGTCAGCGATTCGGGCCAGGTGATCCGGATGCCGGTGCATGATATCCGCCTGACCGGCCGCAAGAGCAAGGGTGTCACCCTGTTCCGTCTGTCGGGGGATGAACGCGTCGTCTCCGTCGCCCGTCTGGAAGATGATGGCGGCGATGCCGGTACGGAGGGTGGCGACGATGCCGCCACTGTGGCGGCGACCGACCAACCGTAACAATATTGCAGGTGACAGGCCAGTCCCCCCTGGGGGCTGGCCCTTGTCTTGGCGTCACCGTACCGGGGAGGGGAGTTGAGATGACGGGCAAGCGTCGGATCGGTGTGTATCCGGGAACCTTCGACCCGATCACCAATGGTCATTTTGACATCATCCAGCGCGCTGCGCGGACGGTGGATCATCTGATCATCGGTGTCGCCAGCAATGCCGGCAAAGGCCCGCTTTACACCACGCAGGAGCGGGTGGAACTGGTGGCTGGCGAGCTGGAACAATTGACCAAGCAGGGAATCAGCGTTGAGGTTCGGCCGTTCGACAAGCTGTTGATGCAGTTTGCGGTCGATTGCGGCGCTTCAGTGATCATCCGGGGGCTGCGCGCTGTTTCGGATTTCGAATATGAATTCCAGATGGCCGGCATGAATGCGCGCCTGAATCCGTCGGTGGATACGGTGTTCCTGATGGCATCCGACCGTCACCAGTTCATCTCCTCCCGCTTTGTGAAGGAGATTGGCCGGCTGGGTGGTGACATCAACCATTTCGTCAGCCCCCGGATTGCTGCCAGCCTGAAGGCCAAGTTCGAGGAGGAGCGTCAGGGCAAGGTCGGCTGACCACCTGACCGGCGGATGATGCAAGGGTGGTTTGCAGGCAATTGTAATAGTTGACGAACCGCCTTCATCTGCTTATGGTCCGCCCCACTTTCGAGGAGCGATTCCGTAGCTCAGTCGGTAGAGCACGTGACTTTTAATCATGGGGTCGTGGGTTCGAATCCCACCGGAATCACCATTCTCAAAGTGAGATCATGTCGATGGTGGCATATCTTTTCCCTAGAAGGGCTATGGTATGCCAATCTGACACGATAAAGTTTATGCATTCAGCTAAGTTATTGATAATCTTAGGTGCCGCTTTTGGCCCCTTCTAATCCCTCTGCGGCTCGCTGACATATGCGAGGTTCGGGCTACTAGTCTTCCCAGATATGGCTGCTTCTCGGTGTAGCCCTTGGGGTTCGCCTAAGTCCGATACGTTCAAGGACGACAATCACCGCATCGTTTGCGGCGAATAGGATCGCCATTCGCCGCATGGTGTCATCGACACCCGCTATGCCGCCTTCCACACCTCGTTCAGCACCTTGGCCGCCAGCGCCGCCTTGTCCCCGGGCAGGAACCGCCCATAGTGCTCCTGGACCGTCTCCGGCGAATCCTGGATGGCGTAGCTGGCTTGCTCATACGAGCCCGTCTTCTTCAGGATGTGGGTCGCCAGTACGTCGCGGACATTGTGCGGGCCATGGGGCAGCAGCCCCTCGATGGCGCCGCGCTTGGTGAACGGATTGTAGATCCCATAGCGCTGGATGATCAGGCGCCAGGCCTCGTAGAACGTCGTCTGGCCGTATTCGGCACCGGTCGAAGTCCGTTTCGCCGTCTTCACGAAGAACGTGCCCGGATCGGCGGCGGTGCCCAGCAGCAGAAGGCGGTGCCGGTCCAGGTAGCCGGAGATCAGGTCGTACAGCCCGTGCAGGTCGGGTAGCCGCAGGTGGAAGGCCTGGCCGCGGAAATAGGACGAGCCGGCGTTCTTGAAGGCTTCCACGGGGATGTAGACCTCCCAGCCGCCGTCGCGGCTGTTCCAGCGCAATTCGCCCCGGCGGAGGTCGCTGAGGTGGCGAGCCGTGGATGGCATGGCGCCCCTGGGCTTCCAGAGCAGCTGGCGCAGGTTCTTCTGCCTCACGCCCAGGTGCAGGCCCATGCGGACCATCAGCAGCGCCCGCGTCGCTTCGGCCGCCGCAACAGGGTAGCGGTCGGCCCTCGGCATGAGCCGGACGATCTCGTCGGCGATCTTCTTGTATTCCGTCAACGGGCTGTCCGCCTCCAGGACCGGCAGGATCGGTTCGAACGGGTCGCGGTGGACCTTGGCCACCCGCTTCACCTCCTTGCCCCGGCTGACGGCGTACCGGTGCGCGGCCTGGCACGCGGCCCGCCAGTCGGCCAGGGCCCGGTCGATGTCGTCCTGGGCCAGCAGGCCCGGGACGGGCTGGAGGCGCTGGGCCAAGCCGGGGTTCTGCCACAGCCAGCCCGTCTCGGGGCGGGTCAATGCGGCCGCCACCGACAGCGCGCCGCTCTCCCAGCCGCTGTAAAAGCCGCGCCGGCGCTCCCGCCAGTCCACGTACGCTTCTGGGCCGGGGCCAGCGGCACGGACTGCGTCTTCACCCTCGGCGGCTCTTCCGTTGAGCTGGCTATGGGCTTCAGCTTAAAAGCGCGATGCTCTAGTCGCTTTCCTTGGCGGCGACCGGTTGAGGCTCACCAACAGGTGATGGAAATGGAGTCATCGGCATGAATGAACCACTTGCACTCTTCTTCGAAGTAGCAATTGATGGCGTAGCCTTGCTCTTGCTTGCCACTGTCCTTCCCACATTTCCGGCAGATTGTCGCATATGATTGATCACGAACGCGGCGACTGCCACGCTCATAACCGACCCACCAAAGACAACAAATCCAACCCCTGCGTACCCTAGGAGTTCACTGTACTTCTGGGATATTTTCTCTGCAAACAATAGAACGATTAATCCAAGCGCTACCAATGGGATTGGAGCTGCAATGGCAAGCATGCCTCGTTTAACCAGCTTGTCGAACCATCTTTCCAAAGTGAGTAATGCGCTCTCCATATTACTTACTCACTCAGCGCCATTCGACTATTCGCACGAGCCAACACTTCTGTTCCTCGCTGAAGAGAGTAAGTCATCAAACAACCGCTGATGCCCAGTAATACAGCCGCTGACATTCCTATCCCCCAGTAATTTGTTGAGAAATAAGCAATAAAAGTTAGAAATGACAGTATAAACACCAATACTCCAGCTGAAAATAGCCAAAGGAGTATAGGGGGATATATCTCTGTCTTTTTCATCTCTTTGTACCTGTTGAGAGTGCCGCGGTTGTCTGCTTCGGCACGCACCACGAACTTGCTATGGTCCTCAACATAGTAGGAAGATGTGGCGCCGGAAAGGCCGACTGCCATGCCCAAAAGGCTATCTGATGAAAAAAAGCGATTAAACCCTCCGGCTGAGAAGGCAATTTCAAAGCCAGCGATATTCTCTCCGTTTCCGCGACGGAATTTCTCGCTTCCCCGAATCAGTCTTCCCTGCGTCACAGGCTCCATATCTGTTATAGTTGACAGAAGTTCATGACCGTGTGGATATCGCGCATCGAAACATATAAGTGTCATAATACACCCCCTCTCTGATCCGTGCTTCACTAGTCTTTGTCAGAAAATTCATTCAGTACATTGTATTTTTCTCTAACATTCTGGGGCAGATTGGCAATCTGCTTTTGAATAAGTTTCACTAATGCTGATGCAACCTCTATATCTAGTTTGACACTAACCTCCGCTATTTCACGGTATGACTTTGACGGATTTTCCGTGAAAGCATCATCGACCGTGAACAGCACTTGCACTGCGGCACTACGGAGGCCAACGTGGGTAAACACCTGAAAGCCGTCACAAGATATGGCCCGATACAGCTTCCCCTCTACTGTATCTGTCGCTTCCGTAGCACTACCTTCCAATGGTCCGGATTCTGCCACTGCACACCTCACAAGCTAGATGATATTTTAGATAGGTTCATACCACCAAATAGCACATATAAGCATCAAAATGCCATTTACTCGCGTTTTTGTAGCATGCTTTGATGCGGGCTCAAAGGCTAGAAGTATGCGCTTCACGCCATTTTGGCCCGGTTTTGAGGGGCCAAATGATTAAATTCGCTCGCTGGCATAATATAGTATTATGTGTGAAGCATACTTCATATGGAGCGTGAATATCGCCTTGGCCCTTCGTATCGCGTCTAGGCGGAGATGATTATGGCAAGAAAAGAGAAGTTCATATAAGTATATGCCTCACGAGGGCGGATTCGGGATAGCGGATAGGATGTGAGTTTGTGGGAAAGGTCACGCGGAAGCCATATTCAGCGGATTTCAAGACGAAGGTAGCGTTTAAGGGAATCAAGGGCGAATAGACGCTGGCAGAACTGGCAGCGAGCTACGCAATCCACCGCACGATGATCACTAATTGAAGCGCCAAGCGATCTATGCGGTAAACTCATAAAACTGCTTGGAATCGAATTTGTGTCGTGATTCAAGGACTTCCACAAGGAGCCTTTGATGAGGCACCGCCGCTACGAACTTGCAGAGCACGAATGGTCGATCCTGTCACCGTTGCTGCCGAATAAGCCTCGCGGTGTACCGCGTGTTGACGATCGTCGGGTCCTGAACGGCATTCTGTGGCGGTTCCGGACCGGCTCGCCTTGGGCGGAGATACCGGAGCGCTACGGTCCATCGACGACCTGCTACAATCGGTTTGTGCGCTGGCGGAAGGCCGGGGTCTGGGATCGGCTTCTGGCGGCAATATCCTCCGCTTACGATGGCGACATCGTGATGATCGACAGCACCTGTGTTCGCGTACACCAGCACGCGGCCACGGGAAAAAGGGGGCTGAAGACTATCGCGGCATGGGACGTTCCCGTGGGGGCCTCACCAGCAAAATCCACGTGCTCGTCGACGCGGAAGGCCGCCCTGTCCACCTCCGCCTGACCGTCGGTTGCGGACTGCACCGAGGCTGACGCCCTGACGGAGGAGCTTGGCGAGGGGGCCATCGTGCTGGCCGACAACGGCTATGACAGAAATGCCATCCGCGCCAAAGCTGCTGAGCGGACCGCTTGGGCCAACATTCCGCCCAAGGCCAACCGCAAGGTTTGCTTCGTCTTCTCGTCCTGGGTCTATCGGCAACGGAACCTCGTCGAGTGGTTCTTCAACAAGATCAAACAGTTCAGGGGCATTGCCACCCGATACGACAAATGCCCCGAAAACTTCCTCGCTGCCGTGAAACTCGTCGCCCTCAGGCTTTGGTGCAACGACTTATGAGTCTATGGCCAAGAGAACGACGGCGAGGCTTCCCTCCGGCAACACGGCGGAACCTGATGCTTCCACCAGCGGTGCGGAGGTTGAGAAGTTGCACACCAAGATCGATCAATTGTCCGCCATGGATGTGAAACGCCCGCGAAGCCCATCGTTCCGCTGGCGCGGACGGCGTACGTACCAACGGCCTTCTTCCGCATGCCCGGTCCCGCCCTGTAACTGGCTGGGCCACGGCCACATCGACGACGACACGGGGGCGATCCATGGCTGACGAGTCGCGTCTGAACCTTATTCTTTGCGACGAGGGCTATGACGCCGCCGCAGGGGAGGAGAGCATTAGCAAGCTCGCCCGCATTTTCGGCGTAATGCTCGCCCGAGAACACATCGAGGCTGCGTCCCGCGCCATGGCTGCCGCCGCCGAGGCGGTGAATGGGCTCCCGGTCGACGCGATCCGGGCAGGCATAGGGCGCGCGGTCAGCGACCTTCGCTTCGTTCCCATGGTTGGGCATCGGGACACGAGGCCGACCGAGGAACAGGTCAAGTTCGCCCTGTACCGCTCGCTGAGCGAGGACGAGTGGACGGTCCAGGCCGGTGTGTCGCCGGCGGGAATCGACGCCCGGTGCGACATGCTGGCCGTCCGGCGCGACGACAGGATCGCGGTCGGGGGCAAGATCGCCTGGGCCGGGAATGAGGCGACCTGCAGGCCCGCCCAGCAGGTCCGGGACTTGGGAAAGGAACATCGCCGGGCTGGAGGCCATGCAGGGTGCCGGCGTCGCCACGCACGGCCTCTTCGTGCTGGCATTCATGCACTGGCAGGGATCAAGGGCGGCCGACGCCCTCAGGAAGCGCGTGGACGGCCTGCGAGGCAGCCTCGTCTTCCCAGTGTCGTCTCATCCGCTGCCGGCATGGCACGGCGTGAACCGGGCCGATTTCTTCGTGCATCGGATTTTCTAGCGCGTTGGTTCCAGATCGAAGGTCAAACCCGCACAAGCTCAGGATATTCTGCAATAGATTGCGCCTGTTACAGGATTGATATGATAGGCTAAGCTATGGACTCATATGCTCCCTGAGGGCACAGCCGCGAGGCCGTTTTTATCATGGCATTTAACATCCTCGCGCTAAGTGGCGGTGGCTTCCTCGGCCTCTTTTCGGCCCAATTGCTGGCCCATTTGGAAAAGCAGGCTGGAGTGCCGATAGCTCGCTGCTTCGATCTAATCTGCGGAACGTCGATTGGTGGCATAGTTGCTTTGGGCCTTAGCCTGGAAATCCCGGCTGCAGACATTGTGAAGGCATTCGAAGAGAACGGACAACGGATATTCCCACCCAGGTCTCGCCCATTCGGGGTGCTGTCGGACATGTGGCAATTCGGCATTCGGCCTAAGCATGATCCGAAAGGGCTAAGGGATACCGTCACCGCGATCGTGGGGCCCGGTCGGTTATTGGGTGAGGCGCGGCACCGTCTGCTCATCCCGGCGGTCAACATGACCAAGGGCAAGATCCAGATGTTCAAGACGCCTCATCATCCCAACTTTCAGCGTGACCACCTCTTGTCGATGATCGACGTCGCCTTGGCAACGTCTGCTGCACCGCTATTCCTCCCTCTGGCCGAGGTGAACAATTCCCTGTTCACTGACGGCGGTCTATATGCCAACGCTCCAGATATTTGCGGTATCCATGAGGCTACCCATTTCCTCAATGAGTCCCGTGACGACGTGCATATCCTGAGCATCGGGACCACTACGGCCAGCTTTTCCCTTCCCCACAAGCACGGTGTCAATTTCGGCGCCATGCAATGGCTCACCAAGCAGCGCTTGATATCGACCGTGATGTCGGCCCAGCAGCAGCTTACCCATTTTCTGGTCCAGCATCAGCTGGGAGAGCGTTATATTCGGCTCGACAGGGATCTGTCTGCGGAGCAGAATGCCGAACTAGTGCTAGATAACGCATCAGAAATGGCACGGAAGACAATATTGGGTTTGGCAGATGCTTTGTACCAGGAAAGGTGTGTTGATCAAAATCTCAGAACCTTGCTTGCGCATCGTGCGCAAACTCCCACTTTCTTCTACGGCCCCAATGCCAACGACACCCTCGTAAGGCTCTCTGATAGCACTTCGTGAACTGGCTCGACCTCTCCATTAGGGAATCCAAGACCGCTCCAGTTCCCATTTCTACCCAAAATCAAGTAGACTAAAGGGTGTTTAGCTCTCCGGCATTGCGTTCGCCAGGTATTCCGGTCAATTCCCGATGGACTCGGTATTGACTCCGGATGGGTGTGCCACTCCCCAATGCAAGTGATCGTCTGTCCGCTTTCTCGCCAAGCCTTAACAGCGGTAATTTGGTGCCCAGGATCCCGACGGTGGAACATGTATCTTGATCTCGCGTCCGTCGCCATAGGAGGCGTGCATGCCCTAACCTCAATATGAGGGCCCCGCAGACAGCCGAGGAGCAATCCACCCGCTTCGTGCGTATCTTCCGGCGGCTGCGTGAACTGGGCCATTGATTGCAACGCTGCTGCGGCAAACAAGACAAGCGTCCCGCTTTCTCGGTGGCGGCAGATCAATTCCCTGAGCACGCCGGGCACTTCTGGGAAGGTGATGGGCTGCTGTCCTTGCGCATATTGGCAAGGGAAGGGTCGATAACAATGTTCCGCTGCACTTGTCCCGGCCGGCCCGTTGCCCAGTCCATGACCATCCTTGCGCCTAGTGCGGCTGCCTGTACGGAGGCCGTCGACGCATAAGGAACGTAGACGGAGTTAGCGCATCCCTGCATCATGGCGAGGTTCGTACCGACCCCTTCCTTCAGCATTCCAATCCTGGATTGTCCGGCAAGTTCGGGCTTCAAGCATTTGAAGCAAGCCCTGCCAGCCCCGAGATTCAGGAACGCTTGGGCAGCGGCCCCGTTCCCCAGTAGCCAGACATGGAGTACGGGTGGCGCCTTGGGGCGAGCCGTGACCATATGGTGGTTGATCGCAATTGAGACGGCCTCGGCGCCCGTGGCATCCACCACCAAGTCTCCGCTTTCCAACGCCGGGATTATCGATAGGACGTCGCAGGTAACCGCGTCCACGTTCAGGCCAGGGAGGTTGGCCATGATGTGGTCCCGGACCGCCTGTGCCTTGAAAGCACCAAGGTAAGGGATGCCCAATAGGTGGCGTCCAAGGTTTCCAGCGGAGAGGGTGTCCGAATCCACTAGCAACATCCGGCCGCCGCCGGAGCCAGCACCCATCTGGGCCAACTGATGGGCCAGATAGCCTCCGATCGTGCCGCAGCCGACCACTATCAGCTTCTTGCCTGCCAATGGCGACATTCCGCCCAAGTTCCTCTCATAGACATAAGCGGGATCGAGTCGTTCGAAGCTGAAGCAGTTTACCTTGAATTCATCAGGTCTGCTGTGCATCAGTCGGGTCAGCGCTTCCGGTCTGTTCTTTAGAAATTCCTCAGTCCTATATGAAAGTGGCACGTCCATGAGCGCCGCGAGGATTCCGTTGGTAGATCTCAGCAGGCAACCCCGCACATCGGTTTGAGTAGAGGCCATGGAATTCCAAAACTCGGTATCCAGGCCTGGGTGCAACGCCGCCAACCAACTGGCGATTTCGCCCACATTGCACGGGGGCCAGTTTACGCTCCCGGTAACGGTCAACGGCCCGTTCACTGTAATGACAGGGCATATTATTGGGTTGATGGGTTTTCCGCCATTCCTGAAGTGAAGACCGGCTATAGCCGACGATAGGCCTTTGGGGACTGTAACCACCGGAACTTCTTTATCTTTTTGAAGCATGACCATGTTGAGGTGGGCAACCGATGACCCGTCAGGAAGGTCGACGTAGCCATACCTCCCCCCTAGGTAAGCGTTGAATTCCCGTTCGAAATCGGCTCTGAGCTTGCCTCTGCGTCCTTTGTCGAGGACACGCTCCGCCGCTTCGAGGCATTGAAGCACGGTGCCGCCGGGGTTGTAGCGATCAAGGACGATTGCGTTGCGGTCTAGATAACAGATGCTGCCGTCGTCATTTCGGACGTGGGGAATGATAGGGCCAGCGTTAGGTTCATCCAAGGATATTTCAGGAAATCGTGTGAAATCAAAGTCCACCACCTCCAGGATCACTGGTACCGACGTTCCGGAAATCGATAAGCGGCCCTTCCAAGAATACGTGGCCGGGCGTTGCCGATACCGAGCAAATCCCCGTTGAGAGAGAGCCAAATCGATGGATTTTATTGCGGCATCTCGGTTCATCCGCTGGTGGAAACGCCGACCACTGGGGCGGCGACCTTTCGCGGCTCATAGGAGAGAACTTCTGCCTTTGCCTGTTGTGGAGCCGATACTTTGACTAAGTCCGGCCTATTAGGCACCCGATTACCAAAAAGCGATTGAACGTGGTTTACGACACTTTGCTGGATGTGACATTTGTTGATCACGTCGCTGAGTACGCGATGCAGGTCGTATGCTGCGACCACCGCGGCTTTCCGTGCAGCGTCATCAAGCTTAGCCGTAAGGTCTTCGCCTGAATCAGGATCAGCCGGGTTCGCCACGGCTCCTGACAGAAGGGTAGGCAACTCCGTGGCAATCTTGAGCAACACCTCGTCATCGCGCTTCGGCATGACACGGGCGTTCTTGTCAAAAACAGCTGCTGCACAGGCCATAAGAAGGATGGAGGACACGGCGCCGATCTTCGCGTGATTAAAATCGCGCCATGCCTTTAGGTATCGACAGGCCCGTCTCAATTCGTCGCCATGCTCCTCGACTGCGCCGATGAACCAGTCGTGTATCTTGCGGGGGTCGGAAGCAACCCAGTTGTCTTGACGATGCGCCAACAGCACCACGTCGGACGGTAGCCGATCCCAACGATCTATCGGTTGACGCGCCATTGCCTCGGAAAAGTTGATTTGTCCGGATGCAGTAATCAACTGTGATTCCATCGCCGCTTTGGCCAACGTTTCGTATTGGTCATCGGGGATGGCGTAAAGTGGAACGTCGATGTGAGCCCACTCGCTTATCTCCAGGCGCACACAAGTGTCCTTTTGGACCAACTTCCAATTCCGCCGCTTTGCCAATTCGCCGAGCGCAGTGTCGACAAAGTTAAAGAACGTTTCTGCGGCCAACTTTGGCTTTGCCTGCTTAACGAAGGACATCGGCAGATAACAGCCGTCGTCCATGTCCATCTGTTGTGGGGGGACAAATGGGGGGCGGTTCAATGTCTTGTATGCAGCGCTACCTTGCGTGAAAAACCGCGGCTGCAGTCTTCTCCCACCGAATGTTTTAAGATCGGCAAGTTTAAACTCCTCTCGGAGATGCTGGCGAATATCGCGTCTGGCACTTCGGAGAGTTACATCCTCCCTCTCCAGCGGATTGAGAATGTCAAGAAAGAAGGGATCTAGCCCGACGCTGCTACGATACAGCAGCCTTGAGAAATCAGCCACGACAACCCCTTCTGGTCACAGATGCATTACGGTCCTCACGATGGATGGGATTTTATCAAATTTACAGGGAGCGCACCAGCAGTGGTGTCAAAGATCGTTGACTGGCCCACATATGGTGATTTAGTGGGGCATATTTTTCGATGCATCGAAGCGAAGGTCCTGCACGTGCAGATAGAGTTTTTGTCATTTTTCTGGAAATATTCTATCTTCTGAGAGTGCCTTTAGTTTATTTCCAAAATATCCACCATGGGTGGGTAGCGTCGCGGACTAACACCAAATGCCCGCTCTGGCCCGACTCGGTAAAATAGTCCCCAATGAGTCGGTTACCGGAATTACCGAGTTGCTCAACGCGCATAATGGCGAGTCCGCGATAGCGGTCTCCGGCTCCTGTTACCCCCTCCTTGCGCTCATTGAGAAAAATATAATAGAGACGATCTGTATCGATGCCACGATCTCGTTCTGGATGAACTGAGAGTGTCCGGGATATAGACTCTGCGCTATCCATTATAAGTTTTAAACTAAGTAAGTTATGAATTACTAATAAATTTACATTGCGACTTCCGTCACCATAAGCACCCGAAAACTCTACCTTTCCGGACCAGCGCCCACCCAAGTAGGGAAATACCAAATCTTGAACCACAGGAACCCAACGCCAGATAATAATGGGCGGAATTGCTAATATTATAGCACCAGAAAATGCCCATCGTATAACCGCTTGGGCGTCACTTATTCCATCGCCTTTTCCAAGATAGCCGTTATATACTAACGCAATGACTGCAACCCCGGCACAGGCTGCGGAAAATCCAAAGAGCGCGCGAATGGGAAGCAGGTGTAACATCATACTCGCCCAATTCTTAAATGAGGCTCAATTAAGATGAGTGATATCGAAAATTACATTCTGAATGCAAGGGGTAAATTGCCAGCATATCACCCGCTCATCATCTGCTTATATACCGCACCAACTTTCCCAGATTATTGCGCTCCAATGGTTCGCATCCCGCGACCTGAAACCGGTATTCAGGTGGATGATTCTCTTGTTGAAGTCCTAAATTCAGCTGTAAATCTCAATGCAGCTATCCATGACGGAGCGGTAATGGTTGGGCGTATATCAAAAGATGAAATATACAAAATTACAGGGTGGTCATTTCGGCTTTACCCTAGTTCCTTGGGGGATGTTTTTGAGCCAAATCGCGGGTCGGCTTTCAATAGCTGTCTAGCAATGTCTTATGTAGAAAAAGTCGACGCTCTTTATATGTTATCATTAGACACCGCTACATGTTTTAGATCTGGAGAATATTATATTATATAGCATATTGTATAAGAAAAAACTATATGACTGCCGAAGGAATAAGAAATTCATAAATATTATCTTGGATTCCCGTGGTTAGTATTTCGATGCGCGTATCCAGTGGTTGGCTAACATTTGTGCCAGGATGAGATTTTTTAGGGTAATGGCGCGCTGGTCTGCTCTACCAGCCCAAGCCGTTTCACAGAAAGTTTGCTTGGAAACTGGTTGCCACCAGCGACACGCGGGCCTCCAGTGGCGGGCGCAGTTCGAACGCCTTGGGCTCCCGCGCGAAGTTCCAGAGCCGTACCAGGCACCATTCGTCGCGGCGTTCGTCGGCAACGGTCAGTTCGTTACGCGTGACGTGGAAGGGTGTCCGCTCCCAGCCGTTGGTCGTCTTCACCTCGATCAGCCGATTGCGGTCGTCCGCGTCGAAGCTCCTGATGTCACACGTCGGCCTCGTCGCCGTCGAGGTGGGTACCCAGCAGATCCCGTTCACCAGGTCAGTCCTGCCAGCCGAGAGCAGGGCTACCCTTTCATGGGCGAGCACACGCTGCTCGCCCGCCTTGCCAGATCCCGGTTGCGCACGTCGCGCCCTGCCACATCGTACTTCTTGGTACTTCTTGGCGATGGCGGCCATCCCGCCAATTTCGGGGAGCGGGCGCGCGTTGCTGTGCGTGGGCGGCGGGAGAAACCGCATGAGGTCGTTCTCGCTGATGAGCTATGGATTGGAATTCGACCGTTATGTTCGAGTTGACTAGCGCAATTTAATTCAGGAGGTGCTTCAATCATCGTAAGAATATAATAATTTCCTAATTTTTTTCTAGTTCTGTGATTGCATATACTAAATAGCTAATAGAATCGAAGAATAATCCCAAAGACTCTTGATTGTAATGCCTACGAGACAGTATATACATAAGTTCTCCAAAAATATCTTGGAATTTTAGATTTGAACCAACCACTCTTTCCTTTCCAATCTTTTCTCTAATCCAGGGGTGAACGGTATTAACTTTTAATAGTCCGCAAACAACTTCAATTATTACCTTTTCTTGAAAATTTTCATAGTGGTCATTTTCAATAATTTCCGATGACAGATTAATAATTCTATGTTTGTATAAACGATATAATAATATTCCGCAGATCTTACCTTCGGAAATACCACGTTCGAATCCCCTTCTACTCTTCAAAAAAGTGGCATCAAAATCTGCTTCAATCATAGCAAGTGAAAAGGCCTTATTTGACACAAATACTCTTGTGACATCAGCGGGGTGAGCCCTATTAACCGTGGTGTCGATAATTCTGCCTAAAACAGTTTCGATAAAGTTTTTAGGAAAATATGATAACGACATATTTGCTATCTTTGCTTATTAGTTGTTGGAAAATAACATCAGAAATAATATTAGCTAGTCCATTTTTCAAAATAATCTTTGTTGTCTTCGCCTCCTTTAATCCCATCATTTGTTCCGAAACCATCGCCCGTAGTTGGGAGATTACTCATTTCATTTATTTGTTTTACTGTTTCCGCTATGAAATCACTGCGTGTTTCTTGATTGATCAGTTCAGCTAAGCTTCTCATTTTTCACCTCACATAAATAGGTCAATTATCCTACATCGTTTAAATAGCAGCCTGACTGCGTAAGTCAAGGATTTGAAACGCCCGATTCCTGTAAACTGGGAAGGGGTGAAAAGCCGTGTGGCTGATTTCATGGGTGATTCTTGTCAATTAATAATATGTCATAACAGGTATTCCATATTTAGCGTCTTAACTATCGCTATAGTGGTGTGATGGTGAAGATTTTTATCAAAAAACTGAAATTAAAGTCATAATAAAGAATTTACCCAACATAGATTATTAACTAACTCTATCTGCTTTATCGTCGAACAGGGGATCTCAAGCAACAACGGATTTGCATAGATGACCGCTAGGCACCGGGCGCGGCTCACAGCCACGTTGAGCCGGTTCCGGCTGTAAAGGAACTCGATGTTCCTCGGCAGGTCATCTCCAGAAGATGTCGCCATCGACACCAACACAATCGCCGCCTCCTGGCCCTGAAACTTGTCCACCGTGCCCACCCGCGCTTCCTCCGGCAGGACGCGCTTCAGCAGATCGACCTGCATGTTGTAGGGTGAGACCACCAGGATGTCGTCCACCCCGATGCAATGGCGTTCTGCGTTCCGGTCGGTCCAATGACCACCGAGCAGCGCCCGGTAGGTGACATCCAACCGAGCCGCCTCCTCCTCCGACTGCTGCGTACATCCAGCATGCTCGACCTCGACGAAGCGCAGCCCCGCCGGAGCAAGCGCCTCCGGGTCCTTCGATACGTCGACCTCTACGCGCTGGTTGGCCGTGGACGGGTCGGCCTCCAACCGCCCGTCGTACATCGCCTCGGATATGAACCGGCACAGATCCGGGTGCATGCGGCGGGTGATCGGTAGGAACACTCCTTGGCCGGCCGGCACCGTCGCGTGTCCTTCCAGCAGGTGATCAAGCGCCGACTGACCGCTGCCGCCGGGATGCGTGCCCTTGATCGGCTGGGAGAGCTGCATCTGGTCCCCGACCAGAACGATGTTGCGGGCGGCCATGCCCATGGCCACCACGTTCGCCAAGCTCACCTGGCCTGCTTCGTCGACGAACAGGTAGTCGAACGCCTGGTCCAACTCCTCCCGCGCGAACAGCCAGGCCGTACCGGCGGCCAGCCGATGGCGGGAAAGCACCCCGCTGCCGCTTCCGCCGATCACGTCCTCGATCCAGCTTCCGGTGCCGAGCACCTGGTCCTCCCGCGACGACTTCTTCATGCCCTGGCAACGCAGCCCACGGACGACGGCCATCGTCTCCACCTCCTTCAGCAGGTTGTTAATCGCCTTGTGCGAATTGGACGCCACCCCGATGCGCTTCCCGGCGGCGAGGAGCGCGACGATCGCCTGGGCCGACGAATAGGTCTTGCCCGCGCCCGGAGGGCCCTGCACAAGCAGGTAGCTGTCGTCCAATGCCCGAAGGGCTTCGACCATCCCGGTGGTGGCGTCCATCCCCTCCGGCACGACGGCCTGGTTCGGCGGCCTGCCCATGAACCGCGGCCGATCCTGGCGCAGGATCGAGGTCACGGCGGGATACCTTGCGCCACCCCTGGCGACATCCTCCGCATATCGGTGGATCGCGCCACGAAGGATTTCATCGTCCACCAGAGCTTTAGGAATCAGCGCGCTTCCGGGCACTATGGGCGGCTTTCCGGGCCCCAGCTTCAACTCGACGATTCTGGCTTTCTCATCGAGCGACATGATTTCGCCGGCAGGGTCGAGGCTTCCGGAGCGCACCGGCTTGTCACCGACCCGCATCTTGAAGTCCTGTGCCGGGAAGGTAAACGCATGGACGGTAGACCGCTTGTCCATCCAGGGGCGTATTGTCGGATGCGGCTGGAGGCCGGCGATGCATTCCGCGTCCTCAAGCAAGGCGTCATGGTCCATGTCCCGGTGAGCGAACATGGCCCACCAGGTGGGCTTCGCTTCGCGCCGATGGAATTCCAGCAGGTCCGCGAGCAATTGCCGCCACGGTTCATCGTTGCCGGCCACCAAGGCCTCGGCCAGGCGCCGGGTGCGTTCCTCCGCTTCCTGCCGCTCCACCGTTTTCTCGGGGGTGACGGGCGTCACCGTGTGTCCGGTGAACCACGGCGTCCCCGGTGGCCGAAGCGATAGCAGCCAATCGCGGCATCCCCTCGTCGACCGGCAATCGACCTCGTTGTAGTCGGCTATCTCCCGGAGCAGCTGGTCGCCGCCGAGGCGCCGCCAGCGCTCGTAGATGACGATGCTGTCGCCGGCGGTCTTGACCTCTCCCTGGCGACCGCCGGGTAGGTAGAAGGCCTCCATGTTCTTGATGGAATAGCGGGGTTCCGACGTGCGGACGGATTCCGCGACGACCTTGTAGAGGTCCACCAGCCGGTTGCCGCGCAGGATGTCGTCCACCTCGTTCTCGCGGGTCCCGTGGTACATGGCGAGCCGCTTCAGGGCAGTCTCCTCGTACGAGGCGTAATGGTAGATATGGGCGCCGGGGTACAGCGCGATGCGGGCCGTCATGAAATCGACCGCCTGCTCGAACGCCAGCTTCTCGCCGTCACGGTCATGGCACCAAAACGGATGGAATCGGTCCACGCCGCCATCCATGGCGACGATCCCGAAAAGGTACTCCAGCCCGCCGTCGAACAGCGGGTCCCCCTCCATGTCGAAGAACATGTCGCCTTCGCTGGGTTGGGGGAGCCGGGCGAAGCCTCGGCCCGGTGCCGCCGTTAACAGTTCCAACAGTCGTTCGCCGGTCCGGCGGTAGTGCGCCTGGAGGCGGGCCTGCGCAGAGAGCTTGGCGACCGTGCCTGGCTGGATGCCGGGGATCCTGGTGCCGCTTGGCAGCGCTGCCAGCGCGCCGATGTCGTTGATGCCCGCTTCCCGCAGGGCCACGACCTGGCTGCGTCCCATGCCGGCCACGATCGAAAGGTGGTCGGCGGCCTCCCACTCGGCGTCGCAGTGGTCCGCCCACCGGCAGAAGGTGCAATGGCTGCACGGGTCGCCGCTCGACGCGGCGGGCAGGGCGTCCACGAACGCCTCGAAACGGCGCCGGGCGAAGGTGAAGTAATGCAGTACCGAATCCGTGCGGAAGGTTTCGATCACCCCGGTCCCCAGCACGACATGCATGCGCGGCGGGATGACGCCTTGCACGGCTGCCAGCATTCCGGCGTAGACGCATAGCTGCATCAGGTGTTTCGGCTTCGCCGAGCGGGCAAGCTTGGTATCGGCCACCTCGTAGGCGAAAGACCCCAGCGATGAGTCGATGCCGTCGACCTTCAGCAGGAAGTCGGAATAGCCATGCCAGCGCCCTGCAAGGAACGCCCCCTGGTAGATGACGTCGGGGCCTTCGCGCATCGCCTGCCGCGTTGCCTGGGCGCGTTCCTCCAAGGTGCCGTCCGCTGGGATCTCCACAATCGTGCGCCCTTCGTCGCGCAGGCGCTGGAGATAGGCGCGCTCGTGCTCGAAGCCCTTTTCCTGGAGCAGGACGGCCGTTTCGTCGTCCGGAGCGAACGTGGTCGGCGTGACGAGGTTGCGGGAATCCAGCACCGTCGCGTGGGAGCAGCCCATGAAGTTGACGAGATCACTCGCTGAGAAGATCGTCCTTCCCTGGTAGTTCAGCATTACCGCTCTCCCCAAACGGGCTACCTCAATCTCGACTCCATCCTACCAATCCCGCATCATGATTGCAGCAGGCGGCTGAAGATGTCGCATGTTCGGGAGGGAAGAATGTCTTACCGGAATGCTGTTGACCTGTTGATGGTCGCAGCACGTGCAGCTTCGTCCAGAGGCATCAGCCTTAATGAAATCGAGGAACTGCTTGAGCGCGACTACCGCACCGCGCAGCGGGTAATCAGGGTGCTGGGAGAGCTTTTTCCAGAACTCGAAAAGCTGAAGGACGATGAAGGGAACTGTTGGCGCTGGCGGTTGCCGAAATCAGCAGTAGCTCCATTGCTGGTCCCTACCGCCGAGGAACTCGCGGCACTCGCCCTTGCCGAAGGGGCCCTTTCCGGTGCCGGCGTCGATCAAAGACGGGCATTGAGAAGCCTTCACGGCAAGATACTGGCGTTAATCCCAAATGAACGCAGCCGGCGCATCGAAGCCGATGAGGAGGCGTTGCTGATGGCGTTAGGACATGCGGCCCGCCCAGGCCCCAGGCCTACCAGCGACGAGGCAGTTGATCTTGCAATCTTCACGGCCCTCAAGGGGGCATCCCAACTGCGCATCCGGTACCGAGGGAGGAAGGATACAGTGGCGCGGGACAGGACTGTTGCCCCGTACGGGCTGCTATTGGGTGCCCGCCGTTACCTGGTCGCGATCGATCTCGAAAAGGCCGGCGGTGAATTGCAGCATTTCCGCGTCGATGGCATCGAAGAGGCGTCGGTCCTCCGGGAGACCTTTACACGGAAGGAGGGATTCGACCTGGATGAACATGCGAAGACCTGTTTCGGCTCCTACGTGGGCAGCGACGGGGCGCACGACGTGGTGTGGAAGTTTTCCCCAGAGGCGGCACAGCAGGCCCAGGGGTTCATTTTCCATCCGACACAAACGGCTGACATCGACGCTGACGGATTTCTTATCGTAAAGTTTCGTGCGGCCGGCCTGCTGGAAATGTGCTGGCACCTCTATATGTGGGGGGACGCCGTGGAGGTGATCTCCCCTCCTGAACTTGTGGAAATGGTGGACGGTTATCGGCGTTCAGACTTCCCTGCGTTGCCCTGACACCAGCCCCAAAGAAGACGGGGGCCGAAGCGATGCTTCGGCCCCGAGGTGTCGATCAGCAGTCGGGCAGGTCGTCCAGGTTGTTGCGCGACGTGCTGTCGCGGTCGGTCCTGAGGTACTTTCCCGACTGGCCGTTCACCACCCGGATCTTCATCTCCGGCGAGTTCACCCAGTTGACCCAGTATTCGTGGGTCCCGGTCTCGATGTCGCTGATCGCGTTCGCCTTGCTGCGGGGCGACCAGGCTTCACCGGAGTTGCACAGGGAGGTGATGTCCCCCTGCGAGTTCTTGCCGGTGGCACGGACATAGCGTTTGGCCATGGTCAGCTCTCCTTGACGGTGGTCTTGGGGTGAGCCTTCCCGTAGGCGTCGGTGACGTACTGCCCCGTTATGGCGCTCCGGTAATGGCTGCCGTTGCCGCCACCCGAGCCGGCGCTTTCGCGCACCGTCGTGTGGGGGCTGGCCTTGCCGTGCTTGGCGGTGACGTACCGCCCGCTGATTGCGCTGCGGTAGCTACCGCCGCCTTTACTGCCCTTACTCATGCTCATCCTCTTGCCATGATGCGGCTCACCTTGGCCGCTGACTGCACTTTGGATGAGCCAGACGACAAATCCTGTCGTATGGACACGGGCATAAGCACTATGACCGAACTTTCTTCGCTCGAAGGCTATTTCAATCGGATTCCGACAAACTGACGCCGGCGTTACTTCGGCTTGACCCCGTTCGCCCGTCGGTAGTCCTCGACCATCTTGTCCGTCACGTCCTGGGGAAAGCACAGCGGCGCGTGGCCGCCCGGCTTGCTGTAGGCGCTGCGCTTCCCGCACCTGCTGCCGTTGGCGGCCGTGTTGTAGGGGCAGGGGCAGTTGCCGGGATAGCTGGCGATCGACTGCTGGATCAGCGCCTGCCGGACCTGCTCGTCGGTCTGGCTGAACCCTGCCGCCGGAAGCGCTGACATGGACACCAGGACCGTTATTAGGCCGGCATGGAGAATCCGTTTCATGGTCTTTCCTCCCAATGATCTTCCACAAGGGCAAGGGTACGTCTCAATACCGTGAAATGCCGGATGTCTGGTTGTGCGTCGATACGGCAACCGTGACTTGCTGCTATGGGAAATTCAACAAGCGCATTGCGTAGAAAGCCCTTGAATTCCACCATTTAAACCATTGTAACTGAATATTACTACGCCGTTTTAGTCATAATTTGCCCAACCAGAAATGCACCTGCGCGGCGCGCGTTAAAGACTTGGGCACAAGCTGTCCCGTCTAGCCTTGTGAAGAAGGTGCCGTCGCAATTTATCTGATTGAGCACAGGGGCCATATCGTAAACAGTCCGTGGCACTAAGGCCCCCTCTCCGGCCAGGATGCCGGCTGCAATGCTGTGGTTACCTCCAAGTACGAATGCGATGCGCCATGGCAGCCAAAGTTCTATAGAATGGTTGAGCGGATCGGGAGTCCAGGGGCCCCAAGCTCTGTTCGGGCCGATGCACCCTATGGCGTGAGAAAGCCGATCACGGTGCCATGGCGTCGTGAGCACGACGTCGGTGGCCAAGTTCACCGTATATCCCGATGGTTCCACCTCCAACTCTTGCCTACGGGTGATCATGGAAAGTGAAGGGTCACCAAGGTCATGGCCAAAGAAACCCCAAGGACTGATCGCGGACGGCGCCCTGTGATAATCACGGTCGACCACGCCGCACATCTGCTCCGCTTGGAGGGGGCGTAGAAGCACTTTGACCAAGGACGGCAGAGCCGTTGGGTCAAGACGTTCGATATCCTCTGCAAGCGCCTTGATGTTCAAAAATTGCCTTCTAACTGCGTCACCCCCATCGTGTGATTGTGGAAAAGTGGGTCCAGAGAAGGCTGAGGGAAAGAATTTTCCCAGAAGGTTCATTATTCCTGACATTTATTTCCGGATCTTTTTGAAACTTACATAGCAATGGAAAAATTTATATAAAATCATTATTTGCATGGACGCGGTCATTCAATGATCTTTGGTTGTATTTCAAGCATTGTTCATTCGATGCCCCAAAGGGAAATGCAGGATGCGAAACCCCACGATTTCATATCCCTGAGATACCAAGCTTGGCGAGTGTCGCATTATCCATGGTCCCGGTTGCTGCCAGCCCTTCGGCGTTTTGGAAATCCTTCAACGCCTGTCGGGTAGAAGCCCCCATCTTGCCGTCGATTGTCCCTTTGTAAAAGCCGAGACGGAACAGCTCGACCTGGACCCGCATTGCCATCGCAATGGCCTCCTGCTGAGTTGCCTTGGGCTTTGGTGCCTGTTTGGTGCCAGCGTCCGCACCGCTGCTGGTCGGTGGAGAAGTTCCGAGCGATGGCGTGACCAGTGCCTTGGAAGTGGGAGCAGGAGGAGGAGATGGCGGGGTATATGTGGGTGGATCATAGGATGGAGTAGTATATCGGCTGCCGCTGCCTGAATAGTGTGAGCTGTGACTACTATGGCTGCGGTGGCTCGAATGGCTTCGGTGCCCAACGAACAGGGCGGGGCCGTCCATACGGTTTGGCATCGCCAGCACAATCGGCTGGAGCCGAGTCAGTGACGGATGAACCTCTGGCAGCGCCCCTATTACTGGGGCAGCATCAGCGTTCGTCCAGCCTCCCGACAGCCCGGTGACCATCGTTCCTGACCATGCCAGAACCCGTTTCAAATACTCCGTAATGTTCCGCTTCATTCCGCCGCCTCCATGCGCTCGAATGGTTTGATGCCCCGGCTGCGCCAGGCGGGGCCATGCGATGCGAAGAACCCGCAGCAGCTCTGCTTCACGGCACAACCGTCGCAGGCGGGCTCATAGGTGTTCTTCCAGTCCGATATGCTCTGCCGCGCCAGCGGCCATGCCTCTTCCGGCAGCACGCAGAGCGGCACGTTGTAGATGGACGTCGGGATACCCCGGTCCTGCAGGTGCCAGGCGGCTTCCGAGAGACAATGCCCGTAATCCAGAGGGTCGACCCAGAGCAGGTTGCGGTTCACCTTGGCGTAGCCCATGGGCTCCATGCCCATGAAGGCAACGTGGCTGACGAAGGGCATGTTGCGCCAGACGAATTCCGGGAATTCGCGCAGCCGCGGCAGGGTCTGGGCATGGACCACGAAGCGGATCTCGATCACATGCCCGCGCTCGGCCAAGTTGTAGACGCCCTGGACCGTCTGCTCGAACGCGCCCTTGGCCTGGACGACGTAGTCGTGCCGCGCGGGCACGTCGGCATAGAGCGGGATTGCCCAGGTCGCGCGGCCGAGCGCGTCGCCGACCATGTCGGCCACGGTGGGGTCGGAGAAGTTCCGGCCATTGGTCAGGATGTGCAGCCCCGTCTGCGGCAGGAATGCCGCGCAGGCCCTCAGCAGTTCCGGCAGCAGTGGCCCCAGCAGCGTCGGCTCGCCGCCGGTGAAGCCGAGCTGGGCTAGGTCCGGATCGACAAGGGGGATCAGTTCAAGCAGCTCCCGGACTCGCCAGAGGTCGTCCTCGTCGCGCGGCGGCTGGCTGCACATCAGGCAGCGGCTGTTGCACTGCTCGGTCAGGAACAGCGTGTTCGCGTTGGCGCCGCGCCGGTAGAGCACCCCGACCTGGCCGTTGTCCTGCCGGACCCTGACCACGTCGCCGGTGCCGACCACCTCCGGGTGGGAAAGGGAGTGGATCTCTGGCAATACCGTGCCGCCGGCCGCGGTACCGCCGTCGGGCCGGAACAAGGCGGCGAAGCCTAGTTCCTGCAATGCCGCGAAGTCAACTTCCGGGCCGCCGGTGGGCAGGTGGACGGCGACCCGGTCGCGCGGCACCGCCGTACCCAAGGCCTCAGCAAGCCCGAGGACCTTCAGGACCGGGTGGGGCAGTGTTCCAGAAACCTTGGCGCGGGTGTGGAGCGGGAGCATCAGGCGGCCTCCCCCACGGCAGCGGCTAAGCCGCGCGCCGGCCGCCGGGTGGCCCACGAAAGGAATATCCGCATCACCTCCGGGTCCGCTTCGGCGAGGTAGCGGAACAGAATCTGGAAGAGCCCAGTGTGCTTAGTGCAGTGCGCGTTGCCAGCGCGGTGGCCCACCGGGTCGCCTTCCCGCGCCAAGTTGAAGACCGGGTCGGCACCGCAATAGGGGAGGAACGCGCAGTCCGAACAGCCCGGCAGGGATTCTGCGACTCCGGCGGCCAGGATGAGCTGCATGGCGTCTGACTGGAGGAGGTCGGCGTGGCTGTCTTGGACGTACCCGAGGCGGAACGAATGGTCCCCCATCTCCGCCAGCATCCGGCCTTCGTCGGAGGCGTAGACCCCGCCGTCGTAGTTGTATACTCGGGCACCCAGGCCGGCACCGGTGGGGGAGCGCAGGTCGACGTACCCGATCGGGAATGGCGTCAGGATGTGGGTTAGGAGGAAGCCGGCATAGGCCTCCTGGATGACGACGCCCCGGCGGTTCAGGTCGACGATGTGCGCCAGCGCCTTCTCGTAGAAGGGCAGGAATTCCTCCATGGCGTAGCCGATGCGGCCGGCGGACTTCGCCGCGAAGCCGAAGGGACTGAGAGGCCGAAGGAAGACTGACGGGAAGCCCAGCCGGACGTACTCGTCCACGACTGCCTCCGGGTGGCGCAGGCTCTCGCGGGTCAGCGTGGTCAGGGCCGACAGGCTCTGGTGCCCGAGCGTTGCGCGGACGCGGTCGATCGCGGCGACGGTGCGCGCATGGGAGTCGCGGCTGGGCAGCGGCCTGTTGGCGTCGTGCAGCGCCGCGGGGCCGTCCAGCGAGGTTGAGAGCTGGAAGTCGTGCCGGCGCATGAAGGCCAGCATCTCCTCGTCGGCCAGATGCAGAGTCGACGTCATGCTGTAGGTGACGGCCCGGCCTTCCCGGACCCTGCGCTCCTCGACCAGATCGACGACCTGCTGGATCCGCCCGAAGGCCAGCAGCGGCTCCCCGCCCTGGAACTCGACGGTGAGGGACGGCGACGGGGACTGGAACATCAGGTCGACGGCGGCAGCTGCGGTATCAGTCGACATGTCGAACCGGGCTTCGTCCCCCGACCGCCGTGATACCTGGCAGTATCGGCAGGAATGGTCACAGCGCAAGGTCACCACAAACATGTGGAGCGCGGGCCCGCCCTTGAGGAAGGACTTCCGGGTGCGGTACTTCGACGTCGACATCCGCATCGCGGCGTGGGAGTTGCTCTCAACCAGAACGTGTCGGGCCTGGAGGTCCGCGTAGGCGTTGGAACCGGGATCCAGCGTGCCAGCCACCAAGGCGCGCAGATCCTCCTCCGAGATGAAGGCGAACTCGCCGACCTCGGAGGTGACCAGCACCTTGCCTGGGACTCCGGGGATACGGGCGAAGCGGAAAGGCAGCAACCGATAGCCCGCGGGGGCCGCGAAGTCCAGGAGGGGAGCGAAAGCCTGCCGTGGAGACATCGTCGGGGCCTAGCGCAAGGCGGCTGTGCCAGCGGCTTCCGCCATCGCGGTCGCCACGAGGATGCGCCGCACATCGGCGGTGCGCGTCTCTATGTCCGCGCGCAGCGCAAAGTCGACCAGGGCGTTGGCGAAGGCGCCCTTGGTGTCGGCGGCGTCCAGCTTGCCGGTTCGGTCCCTGAAGGCCACGAGGAGGCTGCCGGGCCCATCGCCCTGGACCCAGCAATGGCATCGATCGGCGAATGCGTAACATGCCCGCAGCACCACCTCACGCGGGAACACCGACAAATCAATGGTCACCGAGAATGCCGCCTCGAACGGGATTTCCGGCTTCCCGGCTAGGCTGCCGGATAAGTGATCGCTTGGCATCGGAGCCTGCCACCTCATGGAGTAATCCAGAAGGACAGATTTGCAGATGCGGTCGTGCGTCGCAACCTATTTGGTGCGGATCATCGGTGAAATGCATTCAATGGTATGCAGATGGCTTGACCGCTGTCAGTGGTCGACGTCCCTCCCGTTGTCCCCTGCGATCCGTTCCATCGACTTTTCAAAGAGGAGCCACCCGCCCAACGACGCGCCGATGCCCAACGGCAGCATCACGGACGTCATCCAGAAGATCGACGCAAGCAGGGCGCCGATACCGCCGATCATCGCCAGGACGGACAAGATGATCAGCGCCAGCACCGTATCGGAGATATGCAACGGGCCTTTCACCGAACCTCTACGGAGACTGGGCAGTGGTCGGAGATCCGCTTCTTGTCGGCCTTCTCGGTCTCGGTATAGGTCAGCACCCTGAAACTCTCCGGCTTGATGCGTGATGCCGCGGGGCCGCCAAGCACCAACTGGTCGATGAAGTCGGGGTACTCTCCTGCCCAGCAGGCGTTGGCCTTGCCCTCGGTAGCAAGGACCAGCGGGGTAGGACCGTTGTCCAGAACTTTCCAGAGCGGATCTTCCTTGTTGAGCCGTCGGTTGAAATCGCCGGCGACGAGGAGGGAAGCGCCTTCCGTTTGGCGCTGGTCGATCCAGGCCGAGACGATCGGCATCTGTTCGCCAAGCACTGGGCATGCATCGTTCTGGCTTTTGGGGCTGAAGCAGCCGGACTTCAGGTGGACAGCGAGGGCGCGCAAGTCGCCTGACGGCAGATGAAAGAGAACGTCCACCCCCTTGCGCAGCGACCAGCGTTTGCCATCGTGGATATCCAGGGCAGCCAGGTCGGGCATGCGGGTGTAGCGGACGGTCTTCCGGATCGCCCACCCAGCTCGCTGGAAATCCGTCTCGTCGGCTAACACGATGTCGTATTCAGTCGGGTCGAACACCTTGGTAGCCGCAGTAAGCGTGTCAACCTCCTGAAGGGCCACAATGTCAGCGTCAAGTTGCTTCGCGTATGCTTTAAGTTTGGCGAAATCAGCATCGGAACGCTGGTAGATGGCTCGGTTGGGGTCCCGGTTCGGGCCGTTGATCTCCGACGCTCGGAGGGTCAGCCAACCCATGTTCCATGTGGCAATCCTGATGTCCTTCGCAGCAGCTGGGAATGTCAGCAGGGACATAGTGAGAAGGGTGATGAGGCGACGCATAGAAGGATCTCCTGACTGAGTGCCTGTAGGGCTAACGATTATTCGGCGACGCTTCAACCGCAAGCCCATGAACAGGATCGAACTGGCAAATGTTCCACTTATGTTCTATATTGCGGCGGTCATTTGGAGATAGACATGGAACACTGCCAGGACGATGTGCCGCCCCCTTTGCCACATGTACCATCCGGGGACGAGTTCGCTGGGAGCGCTTTTAGGTTGGTTGCCCTTGCGGGACAGAAGCTTCGCCGGCGGCGGCCACCGGTCGAAGCACAGCCTAAGGCTCTTCAACGGCCGATGATCTGGGACTGGGGATAAGGGGGCCTTTTCTTCAGACATCGATAAGCCGTAGCTGCACAGCCTTGACAGCTGCTGCAGTCCTGTTGCTGGCCTGCATTTTCTCCATTGCCGCCCGGACGTGGTGTTCCACCGTCTCTGTCGAGATGCCTAGGATGGCGGCGATCGCCCTTGTGGTCTTTCCCCTGGCTACCCATGACAGGACATCGCGTTCGCGGTCCGTAAGGCGAATTTCGTCGTCGGCAGCATCCTTTTCCTGGGGTTCAGAATTATGCCTCCAGACGAAGTCAGCGACGCGCTCCTGCCAATAGAGCAGGAACACATGGAGCGCATGGCGGTTCTCCATCATGATTTTGCTGAAATCCGTCGTAGATTCCCGCCAGAACAGAGCCGTAAGGGCTGATCGCGATCGGCCCAGCTGATCGACCGTGTGGCAAGGAAGCACATAGCCTTCCCGATATCCGTGATCGAACGCAGCTTCCATGGCCCGGACAGCCAAGGGCTTGGGTCCGCTTCGGCGTTCAGGAAGGACTACCTGTCCCCAGGTAAATGGCAGCCGTTGCCTCCGCGCGGCTGAAACCATTGGGTCGGCGGAAATGAAGCCATTGTCTTCGTAACACCGTCGCCAGCGTGGCGGACATGTTCCGTGGAAGTACGGTCGTGATACGCCCGCATGGCCCGTATCCAAGTAATTAAAGGATTCGAAGCCGATCCCCGCGATGACCCGCTGGAGGAGTTTGGCTAGTTCGTCAAGGGAGCGCGCCTGCTGCACCTCGCCGATCAAAGTGTCCAGGTCCAACAAAATCGCAATCCTCCCCAAAAACCGGGATACACGCACTAGAGGTATTACGTCAGAACAGAAGTGAATTCAGCCATAAATGGGCCATAAAATGCATTCACTGATTGAAGTTGACAAAAAAATCTCATCCATCAGCCACGCTGTGGTCTTCACCGCCCAAAGCCATACGGATCTTGTCTGGAGGATCCAGGAACTGAGACGCAGGATTTTCGTTGAGCACCTTGGCTGGCCGCTGTCAGTGGACGGGGATCGCGAGCGGGATCAGTTCGACCGGAAGGACACGATCTACGGTGCCGTGGTTGAGAATGCGGTTCCCGTAGCCTGTTGGCGCTTGCTGCCGACGGACAAGCCCTACCTGCTGGCGGACGTTTTTCCACACCTTACAGATGGGGAAAGCCTTCCCCATTCCAATAGCGTTTGGGAAATCTCTCGGTTCGGAGTGGATCCGGACCACCCGGCTCCCAACCTGATGACCAGAGAGCTGCTGGGACTGATGATGCGTTTCGCCGTCAGCCGCAGAATTGAAACCATAGTTGCCGTCACCGACGCCGCTTTCCAGAGAGTGCTCGCACGCAACGGGTTGACGATGTTCCGATACGCCGGATTCGAGGAGGTCGGTGGAGGGGCGCGGGGACCGATCATCGCTGGCGGACTCCATGTCGCCGAACAGACAAATCCCCGCTACCGCAAAATCCTTGCCCCGCTGAAGGAGGCTGCTTGATGCTGCGCAATCCCTTTTCAGACGTCGGGCCATTCATGGCCGATCCCCTGGATTTCATCCTTTCTCGCGGAACCTCGTCGAAGCAGCCGCTGGAGCGCTTGCGTCTGGGGTTGGCACCCGTCTACCTGCTCGTGGACCCAGCGTTTGCTCGCGAGGTGCTGACAGCGCCTGAAGACCGCTTCGCCAAGGGACGTCATGTCGAGCGGCTCAAGTCGGTGGTCGGAGAGGGTGTTCTGACGGCTACAGGAGATTTGGCCAAGAAACGGCGGCAACTTGCTCATGAGGGGTTGCGTGCGGAAATCCTAGCCGATCGCTGCGAAGCGCTTCAGGCGGTGGTTGCGGCTGCTGCATGCCGCATGGCCGCAGAGCAGGGACCTGTTCCCATTGGTCCAGCCATGGCGGCCCTTGCATTGCGCATGATCTCGGTGATCCTCTTTGGTGAGGAGACGCTGACCGACGAGGACGAAGACCGGCTGATCGCCGCCGTCTCGCTTATTGAGAACGACGTGGCAGCGGGGTTCTGGCGCGCTTTCACGCCACCGTGGGTTTCCCATAAGGAAAAAGTCAGGCTGAGGCATGCCCTCGCTGAATTGCAAGCTGTCACCGCGAAAGTGCAACATCGTTCCAAGCCGGGCAGCATCGTCTCGATTCTGGTTGAGGCTGGGCTCTCGGACCAGGAGATCAGGGACGAGTTGTTGACGCTTCTGCTTACGGGCCACGAAACCACTGGTTCAGTTGCTGCCTGGATGCTGCACGAAATGGCCCGCCGCCCCCTGATCTGTCGCGCAATAGCGGCAGAGGTCGGGGCGGCAGCAGATAGTAGTGGCACAGTCCCCTATGAAGCATGGCGCGGGATGGAGGTCACGAAGCGGGCCGTCAACGAGACTCTGCGACTTTACCCTGGAGCCTGGTGGTTCTCCCGCGAAGCGACGACAGAAACGGAGCTGGCGGGGGTAAAGCTCCGGAGGGGAGCCACGATATTGGTTGCCCCTTATCTGTTCCACCGGGATTCCAGATGGTGGGACGATGACCATAACTTGTCCGAATGGTTCGCTGATCGTGCGCCACCCTCGGTCAAGCACGCTTTCCTTCCGTTCGGCTACGGTCCGCGCGCTTGCGTTGGCATAGCGGTCTCGTTCCTGGAGCTGCAGATAATCGCCGCTACCTTCGCCTCTGCCTTCAGCATGGAAGCGACCGGGTCTGACCGCCCAAAACCGATTGCTTCTGTAACTCTGCAACCTGACCCGAATCTTGCCTTGCGGCTGATGCCATTCGACAGGCTGACTGCTGTGGCATGACGAAGTAGGCACCGGAACCGACCGCTCCCACCCGGGCACGACCGGAACCAGGCCCTCGGCGGGGTCCTCGGACGTGGGGAACAAGGGGAGGCCGCTCCGCGCAGCGAAATGCTGCGTGTCCTCTGTGGTTAGTCCGGTGCCTCACATTTCTCGAAACAAAGATTGGTTTTGCCCCGTACCGGGAATGTGGAAGCTCCCACGTGGAAACCTGTTCCACCTGCGTTCCCATCCGTGGCATATTCTGTACTACCGATGCACGGCTAGATACCGGGCGACGGTGCGCAACTGCGCGTGAAGCAAAGGCACAGCCCCTATGTCGGGCGGCCAGCTGAATAAAACACTCCACCAACACCTGGGAGTAGCTACCCGGGCGGGGGGAATAGGCTGGGCGTGCATCCTTTGCTGTACGTATCTACCGTCCCGGCGCCAGGCCGGCGGCGGACGGTTGCGCTTGTCCTTTTGCAAAGGAGGTACAAGCCTTGCCTACCAACGAGATTGACCATTTACCTACCCACCCCAGCGGCTGCCCTTGCTGCGCCGGTTCATCCGATACCAATGAGCCGCAGGCGGCCGGCTCCCCTCCCACCGTCCAATATGCGTCTGGCCTCCACCGCGTCGCCGACCTCGACCTCAACGCGCTCCTCGCGTATCGGAACGCGCAGACCTCGACCGGCGTCTTTCCCAACGGCACGGCGCGCTGGAACATCGACGCAGCTGTTGGCCAGCCCGGCGTGAACACCCTGGACCATCTGAGGAATTCCGACGCCGGCCTCGGCACGCCGGTGACCCTGCAGTATCACTTTATGTCGGCCCTGCCGTCCTACTATAAGGAGGGCGGCTACTTTGGTCCGGCCTCAAGTTTCAGGCCGTTGAGCGACGATGAAAGGAAGATCGTCGTCGAGGAACTGGCGAAGATCTCGGCCGTGACCAACATCACGTTTGTGGAATCGTCCAGCGGCGGCGGCAAGACGCTGTCCTTCGTTGTCACCGAACTGACGGCCAGCGGCCTGGGCTACAATCCTGCGTTTCAGCCTAACTATGCCGGCGGAACCATTACCAGTGTCACCGCTATTGAGCAGGCGGGTGACGTCTATTTTCGCCGGCTGGGCTTAGACAACTACGCCAAGGATGGCCTGACGGCGGCCGAGCGGGCAGGGATCGCAACTCTGGTACGGCACGAGATCGGCCATGCGCTTGGGTTGTCGCATCCGTTCGATGGCCCTGTCGTGCTACCGGACTCGGCGCAGAACAAATTTTACACGGCGATGGGCTATTCGGACGCGAATGACACAGTTTATGGCATCGACCGGTCCAGCACTGGCCAGTACACGAACCTGATTGCCGAGATCGATACGCTCGGGATGCTGGACATCCTCGCCCTGCAGAAGCTGTACGGGGCCAATCCCGACTATCGGTCCGGGAATGACATCTACACATGGGATCAGCGCATCGGTTTTCGTGAAGTCCTGTATGACGCAGGTGGCATCGACACGATCGACCTGTCCGCTTCCACCATGCGATCCTCCATCGACCTGACGCCGAACGGCATCTCGTCGATCAACGTCCGTGTTACGGATGCTGAGATCGGGATGAACCTTGCCCCTGGCCTTTTCCCGTCAGCCGCATCCTACCGCGGTGCAAACAACCTGGGCATCGTAGGGACGATCGAGAATGTCCGCGGCGGGTCCGGGGCCGACCGCATCAATGGCAATTCGGTGGCTAATGAGATTTCCGGTAGCGCCGGGGCAGACAGCATCTGGGGCGCGGCCGGCGACGACCGCCTGTTCCTGGGCACCGGCAACGACCGGGTGGTCGCCGGCAGCGGCAACGACTATGTCGACGGCGGTATTGGCATCGACGTCGCCGGCCTGTTCGGCCCGCGCTCCAGCTACAGCATTGCCCGGCAGGCGGACGGCAGCCTGAAGGTCGCGGGTCCCGAAGGTGCCGACACCTACCTGGGCACTGAATTCCTGGCCTTCAACGACGGCGGCAAGGTCGGCCTTTGGATGATTGCCGACGTCAAGCTGGGCGGCGGGTTCGATGAGACCTTCTATTTGTCCAAGAACCCCGACGTGGCGGCTGCCGTCGCCCGCGGGGCGCTGGCCACCGGCTTCGCCCATTGGCAGCAGTGGGGCCAAGCCGAGGGCCGGATCGCCATCGACGCCCGGGCCAACCCGCTCTATGACGAGGTGGGCTACCTGGCCATGAACCCCGACGTGGCGGCGGCCGTGGAAAGCGGCGCCCTGCGCAGCGGCTACGACCATTACTTGGCCTACGGCAAGGCCGAGGGCCGGGCGCTGACCCCGTTGTTCGACCGGGATTACTATCTGGCCAAGAACGCTGACGTGAAGGCTGCCGGCATGGATGCCTGGACCCATTTCATGAATTATGGCTGGCGCGAGGGCCGCGATCCGTCTGCCTACTTGGACGTCAGCGCCTACCTGGATGCCAATGCCGACCTGAAGGCCGCCGGTGTCAACCCGCTGACCCATTACTTGCAATACGGCCAGGGCGAAGGCCGTCTGTTGGTCGCCACGACGGACCTGGGCCTGGACTGGACCTATTCCGGCTGATCGGTGCGCAGCCGCGACCGCCAGCCCTCAGAAACCCCATCCCAAGGAAGCATCAGATGCCCGATTTCACCCGCACGCCGCAGGCCATTGAGCCGACCTATGATTACAAGACCACGAAGGAAGGTGACAAGATCATCATGGATGTATTCGTCAAGAAGACCAGGAGGAGGAAAATCTTCCTTTCCATGATTTTTCTGATCATTCTGCCAATCGTTGTGGCCTCAACAGCATCTCCATATTCTGGTCTTGCCTTTATTTCAACAATTATGCCTTTTGTGGGCGTGTTCTATATTATTTGGCTGCTCTTCAAGCGGGGCGGTCACATTGCAACGACCCGAATTGAGATCGATGCCCAGCGGATCTCCATCCCAAAGGTAGAGAAAATTTTCGATGTTGCGCACCTCAGGTCGATTGGATGGGGCTTGACCATGCCGCGAAGGGAAACGCCGTCGGCCGTCTACTATGGTTCCGGTGCGGCCGGGGCCTTCGCCGCCGGTACCCAAAACGCCAGCCAAATCGGTAAGGCGGACTTCGAGCGCCAGTATGGCTATTGCATCTACTTGGTTTATGGATCACGGCGCGAGGTCCTTGTGGCCGGGCTTCACGAGGACTTGGTGGAACCGATCTACGACGAGTTCGTGAAGAACCTCAAGACCTGCGGCCACTCGTTCGGCTGATTGAGGCAGGCCCCAGACATTGCAGCCGAGGGCTGCCCTTCGACCATCGCAACCCACGGCGAATGGGGGCTTTGGGCCTCCATTCGCCGCCAAGCCAATGTCAGTGGTGAACTGCTTCACCGCCCGATCCCGTTGCCGCCCATGTAACCGTTGTAGTCCCTGACCTGTCCGACCGCGTGGATAGGTCAACCGCTGCCAGGGCGCCTCTCCTGGCGCCCCCGAAAGCCAGCGCAGGGCACGGCGGATAGAGTTTTTCAACCGTTCCGGAATTCTGGGATTGACATCCTACCCTGCTCAAGCCATTATATGACTATGACAAACGTTTCCTCACATATCCCCCACCTCAACGTGAACGCCACGATGGTTCCGGCCATGTCCCTGGCGTCGGGAAAGATATGCTGCGCCGCGTAGGCGCAAGGAACACGGTCGTTTCCTGACATCCGTCCTTGTGACCTGCGCAAAGCGTAGCCGCCTTCGCACTTCTGTGCCGAAGGTCCGACGACTTTGGACAAGGCAGGTATCACCATGTCTTCGCAGCTTGACCGGCCGCCCACCACGCTGTCGGCCTTATCAAAGGCTTACCACAAGCAGATCGTTGAGCATCTCGACGCCGAGAAGGCCGCCGACGCGGTCGAACCCGACAACGCCGATCGGCCAACCCCATACGCCGCCACGGCGGCCGTCCTATTGGATCGCGCTCTTGCCAGCAAGCCGGAGGCGGCCGCCGCCATTGAACAGCCGGGGCAAGTCGTTGTCGTAAACATTGCTTCGGCGGCATGGGTGCCGGCGATTTCCCAGGCGTTTCGTGATCGCGTTAATGCATCCATTCAACGTGAAATGGAGGCCGCCGCTGCGGAACTGCGGGAGGGGCAGGACGACATTCCTGACACCGATGACGAGGGGCCTGCTGACATTTTCCAGTCGCAGCGGGTGTACGACGAGTGGCTGATCGTCGACGACCTCGGCAGGGCCTCCCTGGGCGACAACTCCGTCGAGTTTGGCATCATCAGGGCCCTCGATGACGGAAAGGGCGTTCTCGTATTGGTTCCGCCTGACGCCAAGGCCCCTGAGATCGTCCGGAACGGTGCCGATCATCAGGTTTCGATCCCCATGGTCGACGCTGCCGTTTTGGCTGACGCGGCGGCGGCTGCGTTCGGCGTTCGGCCGGATGTTTCCGTACCGGATCGGCTGTGCCGGCTTCTGACGCCTACCGACCTCCGCTTCGCTCACCGGTTCGACGAAGGTGCTGACCAGTGGATCGAACGCCTGGCGCGCTTGGCGGAGGCGAAGGTTCGAATGCCTGTCATCGACGGCCCGACCCTGGACGGGCTTAGCGGCATGGACGAGGCAGTGGAGTGGGCCCGCAACCTGATCAAGGATTTGGCCGATTATAACGCCGGGATCCTGTCCGCCGACGAGATTGACAAGGGATGCATGCTTGTCGGACCGCCTGGTACCGGCAAGAGCACCTTTGCGGCGCGCCTGGCGAGAAGCGCGGGGCTCCCACTGGTGATCGGATCCTATGGACAGTGGCAGTCGGCCGGTCATCAAGGCCAGATGCTGCGGGCAATGCGCCAAAGCTTCGAGCAGGCGCAAGCTCTCGGAGGCTGCCTGTTCCTTTTGGAAGAAGCCGATTCCTTCGGCATCCGTGACAAGATGGAAGGTCGGAACAGGGAGTACAGTATCCAGGTCGTAAACGAGGCCCTGCAGCGGATCGACGAAGCGGTTAAGCACCGCGTCATTTTCCTGGGAGTGGCGAATACGCTGAATATCGACCCGGCCTTTCTTCGGCCTGGTCGTTTCGACCGCGTTATCCCCGTATTTCCGCCGGACCAAATCGCGCTGGCGGGCATCCTGAGGGAGCATCTCGGCCACCGCCATCTTCCTGACGCTGACCTCTCCGATGTCGCGGCGGCAGGCTTGGGCGGGACTGGTGCCGAAGTCGAGTTCTGGGTGCGAAATGCCAAACGTCTCGCGCGCCGGGCAGGCCGCCAGATGATCATCGCGGACCTTCTCGCCCAGGTTTCTCCCGCGCTGGATTTGCCGATCCACCATCAGCGCAGGATCGCCATCCATGAAGCGGCCCATGCCATTGCCGGTGCCGTCGAACGGCCCGGCCAGCTGATGACCGTCACTGTCAGCCCCGGCCGCTCCGGCGCCCGGTTCCTGCCGTCCGGCATGGAAACCGGCGCGTCGATGCGGGCGATCATCCGCATGACGCTCGCCGGCCGCGCCGGCGAGGAGATCGTTTACGGCATGCCCGCGAACGGTTCCGGCGGGCCTGCCGACAGCGACCTGGCGAAGGCGACTGCCCTCACGGCCGAAATGCTTGGCAGCTACGGTTTCGGGGACGGCCTTGCCTGGAAGGGCGAGGTCCACACGCAGAACGTCGCGGCTGTGCTGCGCCAGAATCCCGGCCTCGCCGTCCAGGTCGAGGCCGAGCTTGCGGTACAGTACAAGGCGGCCCAGGACCTTCTCCACCGCCACCGTTCCGCCCTGGATGCCGTTGCCGACCTGCTGCTCGACCGCGGTACCCTGACCGGGACCGAGGTGGAGGAGATCGTCGCCTCGGTGTCCCATGACGCTGGGGCCGTGCAATGAGCACGGCCCCCACCGCCCCTCACGCCACCATCCATTCCACCGACGGTCGTCCGGCGCGCCTCATAGGCTGAGCCTTGCTCTGCCTGCCCGCCACTGTCGGGGTCTGGGTTTCCGAACGCCGTCATCTCTGACAGCGCCGCCCTCCCTTTGCCTCGATGGCCCCAATGTTCGGCCGGTTCAAACCGTGATGCGGTTGCCGGCAGCCCGATGAGGCGATCATGCGCCAGTATCTCGTTTCCCAACATCTCCATGCCAAGCGTGCCGGCCTGGATCTCTTCTCGATCAGGTCCCCCGATCAGGACAACGCTCTCCGTCCCGACCAGCCGGTCGGTGGCAAGACCGCGGACGGGGTATGGAACCCGCCGCTCCCTTCCATCGCGTCGAGGAAGCCGGCAGCCAACAGCCGCTTCTCGTGCCGTGGATCGATCCACGATCCCGTGTCGGGCAGGGCGGTCGTCTATGAAAGCGCCCTCGAACGCGACCTCGCCTACCTGCTGCTGACGGACCGGCGCATCGTCGCCGTCCACGACCAGCCGCCCGCCGTCGCCTATGTCCGGCGGGACGGCCGTACTGCGCGGCACACGTTCGACTTCCTGGTCGAGACCGTGTCCGGCGCGCGGATCGCCTACGCCGTCAAGCCGCTCGCCAAGGTCCGGTCCTCAGGGATCGAGGACACCATCGCCCTTATCCGCCGGCAAACGGGCGACGGCTTCGCCGACCGCTTCGAGATCTGCACCGAGCAGCAAGTTCCGCGGGCGAAGGTCGCCGACGCCCGTCACATCCTCAGGGCGCGGACCTGCCGGAACCGCGAGGACGTACAGGCGATGTCGCAAGTCGCCGCCGGTGTCCGGGGGACCGTGCCGATCCGCAGCCTGGTTGCGATGTCCGGCCTCCCGCCCGCCCGTGCCCTGAACGCCGTCGTCAACCTGATCGACGAGGGTGGGCTGGAACTCGCCGACGGCACGCATATCGGCGACCTGGCGATGGTCCGCCTCTGCCGTCCGGCCATGGCTGCCTGAGCAGAAAGGAAAATGATGATGCAGCATTCAGTGGTTCACTATCGGCTCACCAAGCATGACCAGGTCGTGCTGAACGGCCAGGCCTACCGGCCCGTCTCCACCAGCGATCGTGGCCACCACCTGGCCCGCGTCGAGGACAATGACGTCCGCGAGTTCCTGCCTCATGACGAAATCGCCCGTTTCGCCCAGGCCGGCACCCTCATCGTGAAGCAGGGGTTCTACCTTCCCGAAACGGCAGCGCGCCGTGCCAAGGGCCGGGACGTGGCGCTGTTCGACCTTCCCCAGGATGAACAGCGCCGGATCCTGCGCCGCAAGGCCTACTGCGAGATGTTCATGGAAATGGAGGCGAAGCGGAAGGACGTCACCCGATCGGACGTTTCGATGAAGATCGCCATTGCCGAAATCCATGCCCAGATCGTGAGGGATGAGGCAACGGCAACCCGTGCGACCAGTTCCGGCAGTCGTCCCGGCCGCCGGGCTTCATGCGAAGTTCAGGTCAATGTCTCGCTTCCTCCTACACCGTCCACCCTGCGCCGTTGGCTGCGCGATTTCCGCGACGGCGGCTTCGTCGCGGTCGCGCTCTGCTCGAACACGAAGGGGCGCGGCAACAGGACTCCGCGGAAGTCTGGCGATGCCTGGGCCCTGGTTAACCAGCATGTCGGGCGCTATGCCAGCGCGAACCGTGACAGCAAGATCATGATTTACCGCGACTATCGGATGGCCCTGGACGAGAAGAACCGGGAACGGTCGGTCGCGAACCTGGAGCCGCTCGAAAGCATCAGTTACCAGACATTCTGGAAGCATCTGAACCGGACCCTTGATCCGTTCACGGTAACAGCCGGTCGGTACGGTGCGGAAGCCGCACGCCAGAAGTTCAACATTATCTATGGCCGTGACCCTGTGGGGCGTCCCCTTGAAGTCGTGGAGATGGATGAATGGCAGGTGTCGCTCCAGGTATTGCTCTCAAAGTCCGGCATCTGGGAGTTGCTGACGGACGAACAGCGGGAGAAGATCGGCGCAATCGGCCGGGTCTGGGTGTCGGTCGCAATTGACTGCGCGACGCGCTGCATCCTGGCCATGCGCTTCACGACAGCGCCATCGTCGGCGAGCGCCATTGCCACGTTGGAGATGGTCGTCCGTGACAAGTCCGAAATCGCCGGTGCGGTCGGCTGCCGGTCACCGTGGAACATGCATGGCATTCCGGAAACGGTCAGCATGGACAATGGCCCGTCTTTCCGGGCGGAACAGGTGAAACTGGCCATCGCGGCACTTGGGGCAGGTGACCATTACCCGCCAGCGGGTGTCCCCGAACTGCGCGGTCGGATTGAACGGGTCTTCGGGACATTCCAGCGCGAGTTCGCCCGGTACTTCCAGGGCCAGACCTTTTCCAATCCCGTGGAGAAGGGGGACTACGACGCCGAACGCCATGCCAGCGTCAACTTGGAAACCCTTAACCGCACCCTCGTCCGCTATGTAGTCGATGCCTATCATAATCGCCCACATGCTGAACTGGCAGGGGCAACGCCGCTTCAGACCTGGAATCGGCTGGTCGCCCAGTTCGGGGTGCTGCCGCCTCCAGATGACGATACCCGTCGTTGCGTCTTCGGCATTCCGTGCCAGCGCCGGATCTCCAACCAGGGCGTCCGCATCCTGGGGATCCACTACCAGTCGCGGGAACTCCAGGAACTGCGTCGCAAGGCAGGTCTGGGCGAGGTGACTGTAAAAGTTGGCCGCTGGGACCTCGGAAGGGTCTCCGTCCAGACGCCGGATGGTTGGATCAGCGTTCCGCCGGCCATGGACGGCCTAGCGCTTGACGGCGTGACCTGGTGGGAATGGACCGCCGCTGCGAGGGACCTCGGGCGGCGCAACGCGGACATGGAACACCTGTCTTCGCACATCGTCGCCGATGCCATCCGGTCCATCCGGGGGCAGGCGGACGAGGCCGACGCCGCCGCCGAACTGGGAAGCGCCATCCTTGGCACCGACGAGTTGGAGCGCATCGAAAAGCGCCTGTTCACGAAATTCGACTTCAAGGCGCGGGGCGGCCGGGCCAGGGAACTCCCCGGCTTGGAGGCTGAGGGTGAGCAGCCGGGCGACACCGAAATGCGCTTTGAAACTTCGCCGCCCATTGGCCGGCCTGCCTCTTCTCCAACACCTGCCGCTGATGGAACCCATCGTGTCTATCGCCCTGCGGCTTCAAAACGATTCACGACGGAGGAATGAACATGACAAACTATACCGCATCGTCGCCCGTGAAGACCGCCTGCGGGCGTACGGCACTAGCAGCGCGGATCGTCGACAAGTATTTCAGCACCGACCGCGATGATCGCTTTCGTCAAGTCCTGCAGGACTTCATCGACGACATGTCCGTAGCGGTCGCCAGCCAGCACCCCGAGGGTCGGATGCTGGCGCTCGTTGGTGGGTCCGGCGCGGGAAAGACGTTGACGATGGAGAAGGCCATCAAGCACGTCAACGGCTTGGATGACAGCAACTTCCTGAGGCTGACGACGCCTTCCCCTTGCACGCTGAAGCAGCTTGGCCGGGTAGTCCTGGAACGGCTTGGGTACCCGTTGCAGCGGGAGCTTGCCGATCATCGCATCTGGGAAATGATCAGGTATCACTTGAAGGAACATGGCGTTCGGTTCATCTGGCTCGACGAAGCCCACCATATCCTGGGAAGGGGGAGCGATTCTGAGCTGACCAAGCTGCGTGATGTCCTGAAAAGCACGATGCAGCAGAGGGAATGGGCCGTAAGCTTGATTCTGTCCGGTCTCCCGGTGCTGTCGGCTTTCATCAGTGGCGACCGCCAGGTCGAGCGTCGCAGCCAGACCTTCCGCTTCCAGCCGTTGGCATTTCCCGACGACGTGGATCTGGTGCGGGAAATCGCCTACGAAATCGTGGCGAACCATGCCGGAATGGCCGTTCATGACGAAATCGGGACGGATGAATTCATCCACCGCCTGATCGTTGCTTCCGAATGGGGATTGGGATCGGCGATCACGCTCGTCAGGCGTGCAGTCCTGTTCGCATACTCCCAAGCCGGGGCGGATGCTGTGGTCGGCGTGGAACATTTCGCGGAGATCTATGCCGAGGAACGGGATTGTTCGGCAGACAGCAACATCTTCTTCGCGGCCGATTGGCAGGAGATCGTACCGTCCAACTCCCGCCTGGACGCCGCGCTGCCGGCCCGTCCCAAGCGCAAGCGGGGGAAGACGGCATGACTATGCTTTCCTTGACTGTACCGCTGCATCCGGACGAGACGCCGACGAGCTTCTGCTCCCGGCTGGCATTCAGGAACGGATGCGATGCCCATGGCTTCTGCCTGGACATGGGGTTCAAGTTTCTGGCCGTGGCGACGGGAGAGGAGAAGGCGCTGGCGGAGTTAGCAGCGGTTTCCGGTGCCGACCCGCACGCCTTACGTCGTAACTCCTTCACATCGCGGGAAGGACACGGTTTCCAACTCCGTGGTCAGATGGTCAACGTGGCTTCTTCTCTCCGCACCCACGTGCGTGTCTGCCCTGACTGCATCTCGGAGGATGTTGCCGCCCAGATCGATCAAAGGCGGTCTGCACCGTTCCAACGTATTTATTGGCAACTCTCCTGGTTTAGGTCATGCCCGGTCCACGGGGTCGCGCTGCTCACCCTCGGTCGTGCAAAGAAGACGAACATGATCGAGTGCGCTGATTTCGTCAGGGCCGTCGCTCCGCATGTCGGTCGAATCGTGGCTGGGGACATTGATCGGGTCGTCCGGGCACCATCGTCCATGGAGGTGTATCTGTATCGCCGGCTGAATGGGGACGGGGCTTCAACGTCGCCGTGGCTGGATTCTATCCCCATGCATAAGGCCGTCCGCCTGTGCGAAATCGTCGGTGCCGTCTCCCGCTTCGGACCTAAGGTTGCCACCAGGGATCTGGACGACGAGGTCGTAGCGGACGTAGCGTCGATTGGCTGCGATATCATGCTTGGCGGTGAGGAGTCGTTCAGGGATTTCGTTCGAAAGACCATGGCCGCCTCTTGGAAAAATTCCGGGGAATTGGGCGGAAAGCGTTTCTTCGGCTTGCTCTATGACTGGCTACGGGCGGAAAAGGACGAGGCGTCCCTTAACCTGGTCCGAGACGCAATCCGTGAGGAAGTGGCGGAATCGCTGCCCGTCAGCGAATTGCATACCGTGTTTGACACACCGATCGGGCGGCGCCGATGTTGGTCGGTAACCACCGTTGCGACTGCCTGCTACATGAAAAGTTCAAGGATGAGGCAGTATCTTTCGGCACGGGGACTGATCACCGCCGAGCATGAAACCTTGTCCAATGACAGGACCACGTTCCCGGTGGAGAAAGTCGCCCCCTTTATCGAACAGCTCCGGTCTATGGTTTCCCAGAACGACGCGATGGCATATTTGGGTATGCCCAGGTCGCGGTTCCTGGCGCTGATGCGCGAAGGATTGGTCGTCCCATTCTTTTCCCGCCTTGAAGCAGGCTTCTTTTGCAACGGCTTCCTTCAGGCGGATTTGGACAACTTCCTGAAAAGATTGTCCATGCAGGTGACGATGCCGGCGGTCGAGGATGGGATGGTCGAAATCTTCGATGCCGCCAAACGGTGCAGGGCGCCTTATGCTCATGTCATGCGGATCCTGCTGGAAGGGGGATTTTCCCGTGTCGCCCCGTGGCCGTCGGGGTCCAAATGCTCTCTGGCAGTTGATCCGACTGAAGTCCGCCAGGTATTGGCCCGGGAGGCTCCGGGCACGGAACCCTGGCCATACCTTACCGTGGAGCAGATCCGGGAACAGACGAAGTGGGGAAACGGGATTACCTGGGCGCTTATTTCCAACGGCCTGCTGCCGCACGCGGTCCTGACCAATCCGGTCACCACTCGCAAATGCGCCGTTGTTCACCGGGATGACCTGGAAAGATTCAGCCGAACATACGTCACGTTTGGGCAAGCCGCCAAGGAACTGGGAACCACATATCTCAGGCAGATACTCCGGCGAGGAGTTGTGAAGCCGGCCATAAAGTTCGGGGTGGGCGAGGTGGCGTTCTACCTCAGGGCTGACTTCCAGAGAGCGTGAAATTTTGTTTCAAGATTGCAGCCCGCCGGTAATTCGGCGGGCTTTTCTTTTGAGTTCGTTGCAAAGGTTTTTTGATACGATTTTCGCCGTGAGATGATTTCTGAGCCAGGCTTGATGTGAACAAAATCAATGACTTGTAACGGGATCAGAGTTACGGGATGCTTTATTCCACAGATCATTAGATTACGAAAAGGACCGGACGTTGTTCCGGGCCTTTTCGTTTGTCACCATCACAACCGGACGCGCACGCCGGCCAGCCATTGGCGCTCCGGGCCGATATTGGTCAGACCGTCGCTGCGACGGCCGGTTTCAACCCGTTCGCCGGTGACATTCTCCGCCGTGGCGTAGAATTCCAACTGTTGATCCACCCGCCACGCGGCATAAAGATCGCCAACAATGAAGCCGTCCAGGGTACCGAGATTGCGGCTATCCTCGAACTGTTTGCCCGCAGCCCGGACCTGGGCGCGCAGGGTCAGTTCCGGGCGCGGGGTCCATGTCACGTCAACCGTGCCGGAATGCCGGGGTGCCTGGCCCAGTTGATTGCCCCGCAACGCCGCCATCGTGCCGGGATCGGTGATCTCGCTGTCGCTGAAGAGATAGGCAGCGCCAAAACGTAAAGTCGGTGCGGCCTGCCAACCGATTTCCGCCTCCAGCCCTTGCACCTCAACGCGGGGCAGGCCCCGGCGCTGGGCCAGGCTGCCACCCGCCGGCACGAAGATCCCCAGTTCGGCATTGGTGCCGGGGCTGGTCTGGATAACCACATTATCCACGGCATTCTTCAGCCGCACATGAAACAGGGTGACGTTGGCCGTGATCCCGGCACCAGGGCTCAGACGAAGCCCGGCCTCCACCCCGCGCATTCGTTCCGGCTGCAAACCGGGGTTGGCCTCCGTTATGTCATTGCCGACCCGGAACGGACGATAAAGCTCGTTCAGGGTGGGCAGGCGGAAGCCGGTATAGGCGGCCACCCGCAGGCCCAGCAGGTCGCTGGCCTGCCAGTCGATGCCGGCGCGGCCATTGGCGACGGTGCCATCGCGCTTGGCATAGCGGTCATTGCGCAACAAGGTACCGCTGGCAATGTCGCTTTCAATCCGGCGGCCATCGCTGTTGCGCCAGGCATCCAGCCGGCCGCCGGCGGAAACGGTCAGGCCCTGAATGCCGGTCCAGGCATGTTCGAAAAACAGGCCGGCGACGGACTGGCTGCCGCCAGCATCCCGCATTCTGGTGTAGCGGCCGGCGCTATAGGTCATCAGTTCGCGGGTCTTGCCCTCCGTCTGGCGGATATCGGCGCCGATATCCGTCTGGTGTCCGTCCGCCGGGGAAAAGGCGACCTGCAGAATGCCGCCCTTGGCCGTGGCGGGTACATCATACTGATCCAGCGAGGGGGTTTCCGCCGTGCGGGCCCCATTCACCCCGGAAAAGGTGCTGGCGAAGGACCAGTCCCGCCAATAAGCCACGGCCTCCCAATCGATCTTTTCCCCCGTGCCGACCAGCCGCAGGCTGGCCTCCGTCGCGTCGGTTGAATTGTTGGTGTAGGGGGTGCCATTGCCCCGGCTTTCCTTGAAACCGGATAGTTTCGCTGTCGCCGTGACGCTGCCCAGTTGGGTGGACAAGGTGCCATCCACGGCATAGGCGTCACTGTTGGCCTTGATGTCGATGGCGCCGCGCCGCGACGGCTCCACCAGATTGACGCCATCGGTACGAAAGGCGCTGCCGGACAGGCCAAGATGCCAGCCATCGGCCGAGCCCCCGACGGACGATTGCCCCATCCAGGTGCTGTTGCTGCCACCGGCCAGTTCCAGATCCAACCCGTCACGCTGTTTTGTTTCAATCCGGATGGTGCCGGCCAGGGCGGCATTGCCCCAGGGGCCGGCCCCCCCGCCACGGGTCAGCACCACATTGTCGACCGCAGCGGTCGGCAGGCGGGACCAATAGACCCAGCCGCCGAACGGGTCATTCACCGGCACACCATCCACCAGCACCAGGGTGCGCCCGGCCCCGTTGGGGCCGATGCCGCGCAGGCTGACGCCCTGGGCCGTCGGGTTGGCGGTGCGCGAGCCGGAACGGCGGAACAGGCTGAAACCCGGCACCGCCCGCAGGGCCTCGTCCAGCCTGCGTTGGGGGGCGGTGGCCAGGGTGGCGGCATCAATCACGGTCGGCCCATAGGCCCGCTCATAGGCGGGCACCCCCTCCCGCCGCCCGGTGACGACGATCTCTGCCACTTGATTGGTATCGGCTGCCAGGGCCGGGGGGACCATGGCAAGGCTGATGATACCAAGGGAGACAAGATGCCTGGGGGACAGGGCGGTGGAATGGCTGTGTTTCATCGCTTGGGGCTTCTCCGGCTTTGGCCGTTCTTCGGCAATTCATTGATCTATAAGGGTCGGGGCGAACCCTTGGGCAAGGTTTATCTGCCCGATGATCTGGCTGATCCGGTCCTGCGGCCGTCGCCCGCGCTCCCCGGTCGGGCGCAGTTCCCGCACTGCACCGGCAGGGTTTCCGCCCAGCACCAGGATGCGGTCGGCCAGAAAGGCCGCCTCCTCCAGATCATGGGTGACCAGCAGAATGCCCAGGCCCGGCCGTTCCCGCATCTGCTGCAACAGCAGGGCCCGCAGCCGGCTGGCCAGCGGTGCATCCAGCGACACCAACGGTTCATCCAGCAGAAGCAGGTCGCTGCCGGTGGCCAGTGTGCGGGCCAGTGCGGCCCGGCGCTGCATCCCCAGGCTGACTTGTGACGGGTACTGCCCATGGCTTTCCGGCGGCAGTTCAACCTGCGCCAGCCAATGCCGGGCCTGGCGCTTGTTCCGCTGGGCGGCTGGCAGGGCCAAATCGACATTGGCCGTCAGGCTGCGCCATGGCAGCAGGCAGGGTTCCTGGAAATGCACAGCCGGATGGATGCCGGGGGCGAGACGGCGTTCCCCCTGAAAATCACCATCCAGCCCGGCTGCCAGCATCAGCGCCGTGCTTTTACCGCAGCCGCTGGGCCCCACCAGGGCCACCAGTTCGCCGGCGGCCACGCTCAGCGACAGCCCGGCCAGCACCGGCGTGCCGGCAAAGCGTTTTTCCTGGATGGACAGGTGCAACAGGGGGGCGGCGTCAGTCATGATCCCCCCGCCAGCGACAGGCCCGCCGTTCCAGCGGGGCCAGCACCGCCATTTCCAGCAATTGCGCCACCATGACAAAGGCCAGCGCATAGGCCAGCAGGCTGGCTACGTCGAATAGCTGGAAGGCCAAATGAATCTTGAAGCCAACCCCATTGCCCCGGCCCAGCAATTCCACCACCAGCACGATTTTCCACACCAAAGACAGGCCATTGCGGGCAGCAGCGAACAGATAGGGCTGCAGGTGCGGCAGCAGCAGATGGCGCAGCCGGTCCCACCGGCTGAACCGATAGGCCGTTGCCATGCGGGCCAGGGCCGGGTCCAGGGCCCGCGCGCCGGCCCGCACCTGCACCACCACATTGGGGATCTTGTTCACGGCGACGGCGCCGATGGCCGCCGCCTCCGTCAAGCCGAACCACAGATAGGCCAGCACGATCACCACCAGGGCCGGCATATTCAGCGCCAGGGTAAGCCAGGGGCCCATCAGGCTGTCCAGCAAGGCCGACCGCCCCATGGCAATTCCGATGGCGGTGCCGATGGACATGGCCAGGATGAAGGCAGCGGCCACCCGCGCCAGGGTGATGCCCAGATGCAGCCAGAGCTGGCCGGACGCAGCCTCCCGCAGCAGCACACTGCCCACCAGGGCGGGACCGGGCAGGGTGGGGCCGGCCACCGCCCAGGCCGCCCCCTGCCAGACGATCAGGATCACCAGGATGGAAAGGGCCGTCCGCAACAAAGCCTCACCCCCAGGAGATCGGCCAGAAGGTGCCATCCGGGATGGTGGCCGCATCGCCCACCAGTTCCCGCCCGCCCAGCTGTGCCAGCAGGGCAAACAGCCGGGCGGCATCCGCCCGCTCCGCCTCTGTCCAGCGCTGGGGGATGCCCTGGCGGAAACGGTCGCGCAGCAGGCGGGCGGTGGCATCATCCTCAGCGGCCAGCGGGGGGCGCAGCGACGTCCAGGCCGCATCATCCCGGGCCAGGATCGCCTTGGCTTGGCGGGAGATTTGCGCAAAGGCCGTCAGGCTTTCCCGGTTGCGAGAAGCCCAGTCATCACGGAAGACATAGCCCAGGGCCGGCACCTCCCGGCGCAGGCCCAGATCATGCGCCAGCTCTGCCACGCTGGCCAGTTGGCGCTGCCCCGCCGCCTCCAGCCTTGCCGCGTAGTGCCAATAGGTCAGCACCGCATCCAGCCGTCCGGCCTGCAATTCATGGGAAAGCAGCGGCGGGGCGGCGAACAGGGGCGTGACGCTGGTTGCCAGATCAAGACCATAGCGTTGGGCCGCCTGGGCCCGCAGCAGCAGCCAGCCCTTATCCACCGGCCCACCGGCAATACCCAGGCGACGGCCGGCCAGATCGGCGGTGCTGCGGATGGGGCTGTCGGCCGGGACGATGATGGAACCGACCGAACAGGAATAGGGGATGAAGGAAAGGCCAATACCGGCCGCCCGCTGCCGCGCCACCCAAAGCCAGTCGGCGGCGATCACATCCACGGCCCCGCCCAGCAGGGCCACCTGTGCCGCCTGGGTGCCGGCCAGTTCCTGCACCGACAGGGTCAGCCCGGCTGTGCGATCCAGCCCATGGGCCTGTGCCGTGGCCATTTCCCACTGCACCGTGCCAAAGGGCAGCAGACCCAGCCGCAGCGCCGCCGCCGCCCCTTGAACGGGCAGGCTGGCAAGGGCCGCGGCCCCGGCCATGAAGGCCCGGCGGCTGACGATGGGCAACATCGCTTCCTCCCCGGAAGTATTTATCATTGCCCCCATGCTACGGCCCCGGTCAGGCTGGCCATATTAGACCAAGGAAGCATGTGCCAGCCCACTATGCCCTGGGGACAGGTGATCATGCCCTTTCCGGCGCTGTGGCGTATGGTTTCAGGGGCGCTTCTGCTGAAAATACTCTCCCCCCAAAGTTCAATAAACCAACGTCCAATATCAAGCCGGTTCGATGCTTCCTAAAGTGTCGCCGTGAAACCTTTTCAATCTCACCGTTTTTGTTCCACCCGCTGCGAATATTTGCAGCGGCACAGGGGATAACTTGCCCGAGAGACGGGCCAATCATCAAAAGGGGAGGTAAAAATGCACCTGCGCAAGGTTCTGCGGCTGGGGGCGTGCGGCCTGGCTTTGGGTTTCGGGCTCAGCGGCCCCGCCATGGCCGACACGACGGAGGAATTGCTGAAACAGTTGAAGGCCAAAGGTATTCTCAGCGAGCAGGAATATCAGGCCCTGTCCGCCCGCCGCGCGGAGGAGGAGAAAGCAAAGCCGGCCCCGGTTGCCGCATCCGCCACCCCGACCGATCCCGGCCGCCTGCTGCAGGCCAGTGACAGCGGCGTCGGTTTCAAGGTCGGGGCGGTGAATGTGCAGATTTCCGGCTCCGTCAACGGCTTCTATGTCAAGGACAATGCCGACAGCCCCGGTCCGGGCAAGAATGTCGTGGGCGGGCTGGCCAGTGTGGGCGGCAATGATACCAGCGCCATCCGCAATGGTCTGCTGCCCGGCTTCCTGAAATTCGATGTCACCACCCGGCAGGGCGGATGGGATGTCGGGGCACATTTCGGCATGTATCCCGGCATCAACAGTGTCAATTGGGGCGGCGGTGCCAATTCCGCCGGCCAGCCGACGGCGCTGACCACTTCCGGCATTGATTTCCGCCAGACCTATCTGACCTTCGCCCGCGCCGGCTTTGGTGAGGTGAAGGTGGGGCGTGATATCGGCCTGTTCGGCTCCGACGCCATCCTGTCCGATATCACCCTGCTGGGGGTGGGGACGGCGGCCGGCAATGCCGCCCCCTCCAACACGTCGCTGGGGCGCATCGGGCTTGGCTATATCTATACGGATTTCCAGCCGCAGATCACCTATACGACGCCCGATTTCGCCGGCTTCAAACTCTCAGCCGGCATCTTCCAGCCGCTGGCCACCGCGGGGGAGAGCGAGTTGAATGACACGCCCGGCTTCCAGGCCAAGGCGACCTATGATGTGAAAAGCGGCACTGTCAGCGGCCGGCTCTGGGCGGGCGTGCTGAGCCAGGATCATGACCCGGCCACCCCCGGCGGGCCGGATTACAAGGGGACCGCCTTCGATGTCGGCGGCAAGCTGGGCATCGGCGATGCCGGTCTGCTGGGCTATTATTATACCGGCAAGGGGGTCGGCACGACGGGGCTGTTCATTCTCTCGGCCGATGCCAAGGGCAACCGGCGCGACAGCGACGGCTTCTATGTCCAGGGCACCTACAAGATCGACAAGGTGACGCTGGCCGCCTCCTATGGTGAAAGCCGTCTCGATCTGGCCAAGGGGGAGGTGAACCCGACCCTGTTGTCGGTAAACAGATCCTGGGTGGCGGCCGCCCATTATGCCCTGACCGATTGGGTGACGCTGGTCGGCGAATATATCAACACCACGGCTGAGGCCCATGGCGGCAACAAGGCCAAGTCCGACACCATCGCCATCGGTGCGATCCTGTTCTTCTGATCCTCCCGGGTGGGGGCGGCGGGCGATCCGCCGCTTCCCGCGCGACACTGCGACCGCCCGGCAGCACACCGGGCGGTCTTTTTTATCAGCCCTCGCCAGCGCCGGCCTTACGCGGCATCAGGCCGCGTGCCGGGTTATAGGCCCAGAAGGAGAGCAGCAGGAAAACCAGTGTCGCCCCGGCGACCCAGGCTGCTGCCGCCGGCTCCAGCCGGCCATAAAGCGCAAAGCGGATCAGTTCCACCGCATGGGTGAAGGGGTTGCAGCGTGCAAGCTGATAGAGCCATTCGCTGCCCTCCCGCATCTTCCACAGGGGATAGAGTGCTGAGGACAGAAAGAAAGCCGGAAAGATGACGAAATTCATCACCCCGGCAAAATTCTCCAATTGCCGGATGGTGCTGGAGAGCAACATGCCAACCGCGCCCAGCATCAGACCGGCCAGCAACAGGGCGGGGATCACCGTCAGATATCCGGGGGCAGGGGCCGTCAGCCCCGCCAGGGCGGCAATGGCCAGAAAGGCCGCCACCTGAACCAGCCCCACCACCGCCCCGGCCAGCAGCTTGGCCAGCAGCAGAAATTCCCGGGGCAGGGGGGAAGTCAGCAGCAGCCGCATACTGCCCATCTCCCGGTCATAGACCATGGAGAGGCTGCTTTGCATCCCGTTGAACAGCAGCACCATGGCAGCCAGCCCCGGAAGCACATAGATTTCATAGGTGATATAGGTGTCATAGGGCGGCTGCACCGAAATGCCCAGCGCCGCACGGAAGCCAGCGGCAAAGATGAACAGCCAGACCAGCGGCCGCACCAGGGCGGACACGAACCGTTCCCGCTGATGCAGAAAACGCAGCATTTCCCGCCAGATAATGGCGCGCAGCGCCCGCAGATAGGCCATCATGCCGCCGCCCCCTCTGTCGTCAGCGCCTGGAAGGCACCGGCCAGATCGCTGGCCCCGCTGACGGCCAGCAGGTCTGGCACGCTCCCCCGTGCCCGCACGGCACCCCGGTGCAGCAGCACCACATCATCACCCGGCGCCACCTCATCAAACAGATGCGTGGCCCATAGCACGCTGACACCTTCCTCCTGACAAAGCCGGTGTACATGCGCCACCAGATCGCGGCGGGACGGGGCATCCAGCCCGACGGTGGGTTCATCCAGGATCAGCAGGGGCGGCCGGTGCAGCAGGGCGCGGGCCAGTTCCACCCGCCGGCGATGCCCGCCATTCAGCAGCCGCACCTTGTCGCAGGCCCGCGGCGACAGGACGAAGCGGTCCAGCAGCGCGGCGATGCGGGAGGCCGTCTCTCGCCCGCCGAGGCCGCGCAGGCCCGCCGCATAGGTAAGATTCTGGCGCACTGTCAGGTCCAGATCCAGGGTCGGCTGCTGGAACACCACACCCATAGCCGCCAACCCGGCGCGCGGGTTGCGCCGCAGATCATGGCCGCAGACCCGGATATCCCCCTGATCGGGGGTGAAAAGCCGTGTCAGCAACCCCATCAGGGTGGATTTGCCCGCCCCATTGGCCCCCAGCAGGGCGGTGAAGCGGCCAGGTGCTACGGCAAAATTAACATCCCGCAGGGCAAACCCGTCCTTGCCATAGGCAAAGCGCAGGCCGGTGACGGAGAGCGCCGCCGTCACGGCACCACCGCCGCGCCCCAGGGATAGCGCCCGACCGGGATGGATTTCACCACCTTCAACGCCTCCACATCAATGACGGAAACATCGTTGGAGACGCCATTGGTGGTGAACAGCGTCTTGCCATCCGGCGAAAGCGCCATGTGCCAGACCCGGCGGCCGACCAGCAGATAATCCTTCACCTGAAAGCTGGCCGTATCCACCACCGCCACATGGTTGGCCGGCCCCAACGCCACAAAGGCCAGCCTTCCATCCCGGGACAGCTTGATACCGACCGGCTGCAGCTTGTCCGCCTGCACGCCCTTGATGGCAAAGCCGATGGTCTGGCGCACCTGCCGGCTGGCGACATCAATCACCTTCACCGTGCCGCCAATTTCCGCCGACACCCAAAGCTGTTTGCCATCGGCGGAAAATTCGGCATGGCGGGGCCGGGCATCCACCTGGGTATTATCCACCAGTTGCCGGGTGGCGGTGTCGATCCAATGCACCATGTTGGTGGTCTCTGACGTATTGACCGCCCATTTGCCGTCGGGGCTGACGGCCATCCCCTCCGGCTCCACCCCGACATCGATCTGATAGGCGACGGCGCGGCTGGGCACATCCACCACGGTGACGACATTGTCATCTTCATTGGCGATGAACAGATGGCTGCCGTCGGGGGCTAGGGCGAACTGTTCGGGATCGTCCCCCGACGGCAGGTCATGCAGCAGCTTGCCCGTGGCAATATCCAGCACCTGAACCGTGTCATCATCACTGGCGCAGATGTAAAGCTGCTTGCCATCGGCGGACAGCGTGATGCCGCGCGGCCGCGCCCCCACCTTGATGGTGCCGGTCACCGTCAAGCTGGAAGTGTCGATCAAGGTCAGGCTGTTATCGCGCTCGTTGGAGACATAAAGCGTGCCGGCATGGGCCGGCGCTGCCATGGCCACACCCAGGAAAACGGGCAATACCCATCGACGCATCATCTTTCCTCCCCCGGACAGGCTTTTCCAGCCATTGACCGGCAAGCCTATCGGGCCGCCATGCGCGGGGCCATTAGACCATGGCAGCATGTCCCCGAAAGCCCGTGGAAAGCGCTTTGGCACCAAAGTCCAATTAGGTGCGCAGGGGGAAACGGTTACCCTTCCAACCATTGCAAGGCTGCTTCGCCAGCCCGTCACCGACCATTCTTCCCTGAGGAAATCACCATGCCGTCGCCCGCCCGCCTCGCCGCCGGCCTGATCGCCGCTGCCCTGCTGTCCGCCAGTTTTTCCCTGCCCGTGCTGGCGCATGGGGATGTCACCCCGCAACCGGTGAACACCGATGGGCTGGAGAAGCTGGGGCCGGACTGGCGGCCCAGCAACCCCTATCGCGGGAACAAGCGGGCCATTGAGATCGGGGCGTCGGCCTATAACCAGAATTGCGCCCGCTGCCACGGGCTGGGCGCCATTTCCGGCGGCATCGCCCCCGATCTGCGCTTTCTGGAGACGGGGGATACCGGCGATGAATGGTTCTCCGAACGTTTCCGCAAAGGCGCATCGCGCGATGGCAAGGTCTATATGCCCGCCTTTGGGGAGGTACTAGGCCAGGAGGCCGGTTGGGCCATTCGCGCCTGGCTGGAAACGGTTCCGCAATGAACAGGCGTCATCTGCTGACGCTGATCACAACCCTGCCGCTTGCGGCAGGGTTTTCGCGTTCCAGCCCGGCCGCCCCGCTGGACAAGGTGATGGCCAAGGGCGTGCTGCGCATCGCCGTCTATCGGGACAATCCCCCCTGGTCCTGGCGGGCAGAGGGCAGGCTGGTTGGCATTGACGTGGATATCGGCCGGGCCCTGGCGGAAAAGCTGGGCCTGAAGGCGGAATTCATGGAACTGACGGCCGACGAGAATATGGATGATGATCTGCGCAACGCCGTCTGGAAGGGCTCCATCCTGGGCGAACCGGTGGCGGATATCATGATGCATGTTCCCCATGACCGGGAATTCGGCCTGCGCAACGATATGGCGGTGCTGACCGCCCCCTATCACCGGGAAAGTTTCGCGCTGGCCTGCAATCCGGCGCGCACCGAATGCCGGGGAAATCTGGTGGAGATGGCGGGCAGCGCGGTTGCCGTGGAGACGGACAGTGTGCCGGATTTCTATCTGACCGGGGCGTTTGGCGGCCGGCTGCGCGGGGATGTGGTTCACCACCTGACACCCGCTGCAGCCCTGGCCGACCTGACAGAGGGCAATGCGGGTGCGGCGATGGCGACTCTGGCCCAGGTGGAACAGGGATTGGCCGGCAAGGCCAAGGGCCTGGTCATCCGGCGCGGGCCGTTCCCCGGCCTGTTGAAACAGGCTTGGGAGATCGGCCTGGCGGTGAAAACCGACAGCCGCGACCTGGGCTATCGGCTGGAAGATATAATGGCCGGCCTGCTGGCCGACGGTCGCATTGCCGGCATCTTTGCCACCCATGGCATCAGCCATGTGCCGCCTGGGGTATAAAGGCGCTATTGTACCCCGAACTCCAGCCCCGGCGGGATCAACCCGCCGGGGCTGGATGAATCTGGTTACTGCAAGTTCACAAACGCACCGCCATCCACCAGGATGGCCGCACCGGTGACGTAGCGCGCCATGTCGGAGGCCAGGAAGACCACGGCACCGCCAATATCCTCCGGCTGGCCCAGGCGGCCCAGCGGAATGCGGCCTTCCATATATTTGCGCTTGGCCTCATCAGCCAGATCATCGCGGTTGATGTCGGTGATGATGGTACCGGGCAGCACGGAATTGCAGCGGATGCCATAGGGGCCGAGCGCGATGGCGCAGCTCTGCATCAGCGAATGCACACCCGCCTTTGTGGGCGTGTAATGGGTCTGCATCCCGCCGCCGACCAGGGCGGAGATGGAGGAGATGGCGACGATGGCACCGCCCTTGCCCTGATCCTTCATCCGGTTGGCTGCCGCCTGAGTCATGTAGAAGGCGCCGTTCAGATTCACCTTGATGGTGCGGTCCACCACCTCCGCCGGCATGTCCAGGAAGCTGTGGAAGGGGCAGATGCCGGCGTTGGACACGAACACATCCACGCTGCCAAAGGCATCCACCGCCGCCTTGGCAAAGTCGGTGGCGGCGGCCGGATCGGCCACGTCGCCCTTCACGGCGATGGCGCGGCGGCCCAGTGCCTCAATCTCCGCCACCACCGCATCGGCGGCATCCGGGCTGCTGGCGTAATTGATCGCCACATTGGCCCCGTGGCGGGCGCATTCCACCGCCACCGCCGCGCCAATCCCGCGCGAGGCGCCCGTTACCAGCACCGTCTTGCCTTCAAGCAGCATCATTTCCTCCGATTGTGAGTCCCATATTGCGGACATAACTCTCATAAAGCAAAATAGACAGCAAGGGGGAGCTTTACCTACCCAAGTTTCTATCAAGCCACCCCACGCATCGACATCATTGACAGGGCAAGTCCCATTTTATAGAACAGTATCCCATAAATGAGAACGGGCGATGATCGCCCCTCCAGGGAGTGGACAGCATCATGGGCTTTCCCCTTATCCGCGATGTTCGTGCCTATGTGGTGCGGGGTGGCGGTGCCGATTATCATGACCAGGGCGACGGCCATTGGATCGACGACCATATTGCCACGCCGATGAGCCGGTATCCGGAATACCGCCAAAGCCGGCAGAGCTTCGGCATTAATGTGCTGGGCACGCTGGTGGTGGAGATCGAGGCGGCCGACGGCACGGTCGGTTTTGCCGTCACCACCGGGGGTGAGCCCGCCTGCTATCTGGTGGAAAAGCACTTCTCCCGCTTCCTGATCGGGCGTTCGCCGGTGGAAGTGGAGAAGATCTGGGACCAGATGTATTTCGGTTCCCAGTATTATGGCCGCAAGGGTCTGGTGGTGAACGCCATTTCCGGCGTCGACCTGGCCCTGTGGGACCTGCTGGGCAAGCTGCGGCAGGAGCCGGTCTACCACCTGCTGGGCGGTGCCGTGCGCGATGAGCTGACCTTCTACGCCACCGGTGCCCGGCCCGATCTGGCCAAGGAAATGGGCTTCATCGGTGGCAAGATGCCGCTGCATCACGGCCCGGCCGAAGGGGAAGAGGGCCTGCGCAAGAATATCGAGGAACTGGCCACCATGCGGGAGCGGGTGGGGCCGGATTTCTGGCTGATGTTCGATTGCTGGATGGCACTGGACCTGAATTACGCCACCAAGCTGGCCCACAAGGCGCAGGAATACGGCCTGAAATGGATCGAAGAGGCGTTGTCGCCCGACGATTACTGGGGCTATGCCGCGCTGAAGAAGGCAGCCCCGCCGGGCATGTTGGTGACCACGGGTGAGCATGAGGCCACCCGCTGGGGCTTCCGGATGCTGATGGAGATGGATTGCTGCGACATCATCCAACCCGATGTTGGCTGGTGCGGTGGCGTGACGGAGCTGACCAAGATTGCCAACATGGCTGACAGCCGGGGCATCATGGTCATTCCGCACGGCAGCTCGGTCTATTCCTATCACTTCGTCATCACCCGGCATAACAGCCCGTTCGCCGAATTCCTGATGATGGCGCCCAAGGCCGACAAGGTGGTGCCGATGTTCCACCCGCAGCTGCTGGGTGAGCCGGTGCCGGTGAATGGCAAGCTGAAACTGTCCGACAAGCCCGGGTTTGGTGTGGAGCTGAACCGCGAGGTCGCCCTGCACCGGCCCTATGTGGGGGCGGGGAAGTAACAGACGCCTGGGGGGCTGTGTCGACTACGTTTTCGTTTTTGGCGCCACTCCCACTTTCTCACCGTCACCCCGGCGCAGGCCGGGGTCCAGGGTCACAAGCGCTTTGCTCTACGAAACTGGACCCCGGCCTGCGCCGGGGTGACGGGAGAAGGGGAAGGACGGACGGTGCCTCACCGGATGTTCGACGCAGCGCCTGCCCCCCATCCATTTCCGATCACGAAAGAAAAAACCCATGAAACTGCTGCGTTACGGCCCCAAGGGGCAGGAAAAGCCCGGTCTGCTGGATACGTCCGGCACCATCCGCGACCTGTCCGGCCATATTGCCGATATCACGCCCGACACGCTGACGCCCGCCGGTCTGGCGCAGATTGCCGCCATCGACCCGGCCAGCCTGCCGGCGGTGGAAGGTTCGCCGCGTTACGGCGTTCCGATCAATGGCGTGCGCAAATTCATCGCCGTGGGGCTGAATTTCGCGGACCATGCGGCCGAATCCAACCTGCCGGTGCCGTCCGAACCGGTTCTGTTCACCAAGGCCATTTCCTGCCTGACCGGCCCCAATGATCCGGTGATGATCCCCAAGGATTCGGTGAAGACCGACTGGGAAGTGGAACTGGGCATCGTTATCGGCAGCCGCGCCCGCTATGTCAGCGAAGAAGTGGCGCTGGATCATGTCGCTGGCTATGTGCTGATCAACGACGTCTCCGAACGCGCCTTCCAGATCGAGCGTGGTGGCACCTGGGACAAGGGCAAGGGCTGTGACACGTTCGGCCCGGTCGGCCCCTGGGTGGTGACCTCGGACGAGGTGGGTGATCCGCAGGATCTGGATATGTGGCTGGAAGTGAATGGCCACCGCTATCAGAACGGCAATAGCCGCACGATGATTTTCACCTGCCGCCAGCTGGTCTCCTATATCAGCCAGTTCATCACCCTGGAACCGGGTGACCTGATCACCACCGGCACCCCGCCGGGCGTGGGCATGGGGCTGAAGCCGGAACCGAAATTCCTGAAGGCTGGTGACGTCATCCGCCTGGGCATTTCCAAGCTGGGCGAACAGCGCCAGGACGTGGTGGCCTGGACCCAGGAAGGTGTGGCATGAGCAGCACCATCTATGCCAACCGCTACCAGGGACAGGTCGCCATCGTCACCGGGGGGGCGTCGGGCGTGGGCCGCGATGTGGCGGCCCGGCTGACGCAGGAAGGGGCCCAGGTGGTGATCTGGGACATGAACCTGGATGTGCTGGCCGCTGCCAAGGCGGCCACGGGTGCCGTGGATGCCGTGCAGCTGGACGTGACGGATGCCGATGCCGTGCAGGCGGCGGCCGATGCCGTGGCGGCCAAGCTGGGCCGGCTGGATGTGCTGGTGGCCAGTGCGGGCATCACCGGGGCCACGGTGCCGGTGCAGGAATTCCCCCTGGACAGCTGGCGCCGGGTGATCGACATCAACCTGAACGGCCTGTTCTATTGCTGCCGCGCGGTGATTCCGCACATGCTGAAGAACGATTACGGCCGCATCGTCAATGTCTCCTCCGTCGCTGGCAAGGAAGGCAACCCGAACGCGTCCGCTTACTCGGCCTCCAAGGCCGGCGTGATCGGTTTCACCAAGTCGCTGGGCAAGGAACTGGCCAAGACCGGCATCCGCGTCAACGCCCTGACCCCGGCCACCTTCAAAAGCCCGATCCTGGAACAGCTGCCGCAGAGCCAGATTGACTATATGCTCTCCAAAATCCCCGCCGGTCGGTTGGGGGAGGTGCATGAGGTGGCGGCCATGATTTGCTGGATGGCCAGCCAGGAATGCAGCTTTACCACCGCGTCCACCTTCGACATTTCCGGCGGACGTACAACCTATTGAAAATATTCTGGGGGCGGTGCGAACAGCACCGCCCCTTTTTTTGCATTCATGACAACCCGACAAGAAGCAAGAGCCGCGACACACACGGCCTGACGGGAGGATGGTACCAATGCCCAATCCATTGATTGGTTTGCTTTTCCATTGGCTGGGCGGCCTGGCGTCCGCCAGCTTTTACGTTCCCTATAAAAGCATCAACCGCTGGTCCTGGGAGATTTTCTGGATCGTTGGCGGCCTGTTCTCCTGGGCCATCGCGCCCTGGATCGTTGCTGGCCTGCGTACCAACGACCTATTCGGTGTGCTGGGGGCAACGCCGACTGACACGCTGTTCTGGTGCTGGTTCTGGGGCCTGCTCTGGGGTTTCGGCGGTCTGACCTTCGGCCTGACCATGCGCTATCTTGGCCTGTCCCTGGGCATGGCCGTGGTGCTGGGTCTGACAACGGTGATCGGCACGCTGGGGCCGCCGATTTTCGATGGTTCCCTGCTGCATCTGGCCCAGACGGCCAGCGGCGGGGCCACCCTGTCCGGCATCCTGGTGACACTGGTGGGTATTGTGCTGGTGGCCAAGGCCGGCAAATCCAAGGAGGCGGAAGGGGCCGGCGGGCAGGGCGGCGGCGTGGCCGAATTCGACCTGCGTAAGGGGCTGGCCGTCGCTGTCTTCTCCGGTGTCATGTCCAGCTGCTTTGCCTTTGGCCTAGCTGCCGGCCAGCCGATCCGTGACCTGACGCTGGCCGCTGGCACCGACGTGTTGTGGCAGGGGCTGCCGGTGCTGTGTGTGGTGCTGGTGGGTGGCCTCACCACCAATGCCCTTTGGTGCGGTTGGCTGATCTTCCGCAATGGCAGCCTCGGTGAACTGGTCGGCCGTGTGCGCGATGGCGGGGCACGCCCGCCGTTGCTGCGTAACTATCTGCTGGCGGCCTTTGGTGGCACGCTCTGGTATCTGCAGTTTTTCTTCTACACCATGGGTGAAAGCCAGATGGGGGCCTATGGCTTCTCTTCCTGGACGCTGCATATGGCCAGCATCATCCTGTTCTCCACCCTGTGGGGCTTCGCGTTGAAGGAATGGGCAGGCACCTCCCGCCGGACCCGCAGCTTTGTCTGGGCGGGTATCGGCGCCCTGGTGGGCTCCACCATCATCATCGGCATCGGCAATGCCCTGGCCGGTGGGGCCGGGGCAGGGCATTGACCACCCGACGCCGGTGAGGGTTGAGGTTCAGGGGGCCGCCGTCTCCGGCAGGCCCCCAATCTCCTTCACCGCCTGCTCCAGAATGGCCTTTACCCTGGCCGTCTCCGCCGTTGTCCATTGGTCCGCGTGGAAGGCCAGGGCCGCTTTCAGCTTTTCCATGCTTTGCATTACCGGCTCTGGCACCGTGCGCTTGACCATGGCGCGGGCGGCGAACTGCATCCGTGACTGCGCCAGTTCCACCGCATCGGCATTTTCAGCCAGCCATTGCCGTCCCTCTGGCGTGACCGCCAGCGGGCGGCGGGCGCCATCGCCCTCCACCGGGGCGATGTGGCCCAATTCTTCCGCCATGGTCAGGATCGGATAGACCGAACCGGGGCTGGGGCTGTAAGTCCCGTGAAAGATGGCCTCGATCGCCTTGATCAGCTCATAACCATGGCGCGGTTGCTCGGCCAGCAGGGCGAGCAGCACCAGCCGCAGGTCACCGGGACCGAAAACCCGGCCACCGCCGCCGCGCCCGTGCCGGCCATGCCCAAGCCCGCTGCCATCCGGGTGATGGTCACCCCGTTCCCCTTGGCGGCCATGGCCGCGCCCCCGCATTCCGTCGCGCATGATCCCAAATTCCAACGTTAAGTGACCGGATGGTCTGTCCCTGAATCACTCTTGACGTTACAAACGATATATCGTTTGATCGTTACGTACATAAATTCCGGAAAGATCATATCATGGAAAATGCGAACGGGGATGAACGGACCCCACGCCGGGTGCGTCACGAATTGCGCTTCCGCCAATTGCTGGTTTCCGCCGTCACCGACCTCACCCCCTCCATGCGCCGCATCACCCTGACGGGGCCGGAGTTGGAGGGATTCTACAGCCCCGGCTTTGACGATCATGTGAAGCTGTTCTTTCCCCGACCGGGTGAACCGGTGACGGTGCGGCCGCCGGCGCCCGATACAATGGCGGGGGAGGAAAAGCCGATCATGCGGGATTTCACCCCGCGCCATTACGATGCCGCCACCAACCAACTGACCATTGATTTCGCCTTGCATGAAAGCGGCCCCGCCTCCGATTGGGCGCGTACTGCGCAGCCGGGCGATCCGCTCAGCATTGGCGGACCCCGCGGATCGATGCTGATTCCGCTGGCCTTCGACTGGCATCTGTTGGTGGGGGATGAAACGGCGCTGCCGGCGATTGCCCGGCGGCTGGAAGAATTGCCCGCTGGCGCCCGCGCCATCGTCGTGGCCGCCGTGGCGGGACCGGAAGATCAATTGCCCCTGAGCAGTGCCGCCGACGTCACCCTGCACTGGGTCCATCGCCCGCTGCAAAATGGTGACGATGCCGCCCCGGTCCTGACAGCCCTGGCCGGGCTGGATTTTTCGCCGGGCGCATGGTTCGGCTGGATTGCTGCCGAGGCTGGTGTCAGCCGTGCCGTGCGGGCCTGGCTGGAAACCGAACGCGCCGCGAACCCCGCCTGGTTGAAGGCCGCTGGCTATTGGGTGAAGTAAGGCCCACCCGCCTTACTCACCAGCGCCTGTCCGCCGGCGCAGATTCCCCACCGTTTGCGGCGATACGCCCACCCGCCGGGCGATTTCCCGATCCGACAGGCTGGCGGTTTCCGGGTCCGTCAACATCCGCACCACCTCTTCGCGCCGCTCCGATGCGGTGCGGAAATGGCTGGGTTTGCCCTTATCCTCATCATTCTGTTCCACGGCCCCTTCCAGCCGGGCCAGATGGCGCAAATCCTCCAGCAAGGCTGCTTCCATCCAGCTGCCACGGCCGGCACGGGCCCGCCAATATTCAGCACGCGCCAGGGCATCCTGCGCCGTCTGCGCGCGCAGGCCATGTTCTACCAGCCGGCGAATGACAATCGCACGGGCATGGGCAGGCAGGTCCAGATGGGTCTGACCGTCATTGCCTTCCGCCCGATGCGGCACCAGTGCTGCCAGTTCCCGGTCCCGCCGTTCCCAATATTCCAGCTCCGCCAGGGCACCGGCAATGGTGGTGGGCAATGAATAGGCCGTTTCCACGGCGCGGCGGATATCGGGGGGCATATGCCGGGGCAGGCTGGCCGTGGTCCAGCCATCCAGGCTGCGGGTCCAGCGGTCCAACGGCGCTTCCTGTGGCCGGGCCCAGCGGGCCACAGCCGCGCGCAACAGCTTCTCCCGGCTGCAGGGGGCCAGCGCCGCCTCCCGGCTGCCATAGCGGGCGATGACCTGCGCCGGCTCCAGCTGTGCCTCCCCCTGTCGGGGCGGTGGCGGTGGGGGGGGAGCATGACGCGGTGGATGCGCCCGCGCCGGGGCGGGGGTTGATGCCGGCGTTGCCGGAATGGGCGGTACAGGTGCCAGACCGGAAACCAGATCAACCAGCCGCTTGCCCTCTCGGGCCAGCATCCGGCGCGCGGTTTCAATCGCGGTGGCCGCTTCCCCGGCATTGGCGCTGTCGGCCAATGCCAGAACCTTGGCCAGTTTCGCCACGTCCAACATCATGTCTCCGTCCATTTTGGACAAAGATAGCGATTGTCAGCCAAATGTCCAGTTTGGACATTTTCACCGCAGCCAGGGGTGAAGAATGAAGCAAAAGATCAGGTTGGCTGTTCGGCAATTGCTGGTCTTGCCCCATTGGTGGTAGCAATAGGTTAGCGGGAAAGCCCGGCCGGACGGGAAAGGTGCCCCCAGCGTACCTGACTGTTCTGACCCTCAAGAGGAAGAGCGCGTATCTTGAACGAAATGGGCATCATCCGGGGCTTGTCGGAAGAAGAATACACGGCCCTGTTCGACCGAATCGCTGCGTCCTCTCAGGGTGTTGCCTTCCTGCGTGAACATGCCCGACGTGCGGGTGAGACGGGGCAGGCGCAGCTTGAAGTCGCCTTGCGCGAAATGCGCGCACTCTACAGCCAGCAGGCCAGCCTTTATCAGACCGCCGGCCGCGCGGAGGCGCTGCGCGGGGAACTGATGGAGATGGCGGCGTCCATCGAACAGGCCCGCCGGGAGATCGCGGCCCTGCGCCCGAAAGAGACGGGAAACAACCGACTCGACATCGCCACCAATGAACTGGACGCCATCGTCTCCACCACGGAACGGGCCTCCATCGAAATTCTGCAATCGGCTGAACGGCTGATGGAAGTGGCTGGCCGCCTGAAGCGCGGCGGCGCTGATCCTGACCTTTGCGCCGATATCGAAAATGAAGTCACCAATATTTTCACCGCCTGTTCCTTCCAGGATCTGACGGGCCAGCGCACCAGCAAGGTGGTGAATGCGCTGCGCTATGTGGAACAGCGCGTCAATGCCATGATCGCCATCTGGAATATCGAAGGGGTGAAACCAACCACCCCGGAGGAGCCGGAGGATAAGCGGCCCGATGCCCATCTGCTGGGCGGGCCGCGATCCGATGGGGTGGACCAGAATGAGGTGGATGCGCTGATGTCCGGTTTTGCCACACCGGCACCAGCGGCAAAACCGCCCTCGTCACCAGCACCCGCAAGTGCTGTTGACGAACCGCCCAATCCGTTGGACCAATCTGAAATCGACAATCTGTTCGACTGAATCACGGAGACTTTCGATGGATTACGCCGTCCAGACCGCTGCCGACGGGTTACGCGTCACCCTCGCGGGCCGCATGACGCTGGTGGATCACGAGAAGTTCCGCGCTGTGGTGGAATCAATCGAGCGGATGCAGGGCGAACGCTGCGTTTTCGACCTCAGCGGGTTGGAATTCGTGGATAGTTCCGGCCTTGGCATGTTCCTGATCGCCCGTGACGTGGCTCTGCCGAAGAATGTGGAGATTGAGCTGTTCGGGGCACAGGAATCGGTGCGCCGCATTTTGCAGATCGCCAAATTCCAGACGCTTTTCCGCGTCACGCCTTGACCGGACGGGGAGCCGCCAGCCGTGACCGCGCTGCCGCCAACCCCACCAGCAGGCTCTGGCCGGCCGCCAGAAAGCGCCATCAATATTGGTGGTGATCTGGCGCCGGCGATGTTGCGGCGTATCGCGGTTCTGCATGGATTCGGCGTTGCCCCGCCGGGCGCGCCCTGCACCATCATGATGACCTTGCGCGCCACGGATCGGGAGCTGCAGGCGTGCCTTGCTGGGGGCGCGCGGGGGTATGTGGAGGTGGAGAGCGATCTGGGTTTGCCGGCGCCCGCCCTGCGTGGCTTGGCCGCCCCGGATCGTCTGCATGTTTCGGTGACGACGGCCAGCTGTTTCAGCATGGCCATGCCCCCCATCCTGGGGGGAGAAATGATTGCGCGCGGCTGGCTGCGTCCGGATCGGGTGCATGATCTGGAGCTGTGCCTGCACGAAGCGGTCAGCAATGCCGTGGTGCATGGCAATCTGGGTATCCGCAACGGCCCCGGCGGCGACCGGGAGGCGTTTGACCGCTTCCACCGCGAAATTCACAGCCGCATGGCCATGCGGGACTATGCCCGCCGCCGCGTCTCCATTGATATCAGCAATGAGGCTGATCAGGCAGTGGTTGCCGTCAGTGACGAAGGGGAGGGATATCAGGCGGCAAGTCCGGATGTGGCACCGGATGCCAAATCGGGCCGGGGCTTGCGTCTCCTGCGCGAGCTGGCCGACGCGGTGGATGTCACCGCCGGCGGTTCCCGTATCAGCATGATGTTCAAACGATGAGCGGTGGAGCAGACAGCGAAAAGGGCGCCTTCCCCGGCGCCCCCCGGCGGATTGCCTTTGGCGATTTCCGAGTGCTGATTGTCGATGACAGCCGGTTCAACCGGGAAATCCTCTCGCGCTTCATGCATTGGGTGGGCATTGGCGGCGTGGATTTCGCCACCAATGGCCAGGAAGGGCTGCAGCAGCTGGCAGCCCGTCACTATGATCTGGTGCTGCTGGACATTGACATGCCGGTGATGGATGGGCTGGCCATGTGCCGGCAGGTTCGCACCAATCCGGCCTGGGCTGATCTGCCCGTTTTGATGCAGACATCCTCCCGCTCCGACCCGGCGGGGGTGAAGTGTTTTGAGGCCGGGGCATCGGATATTCTGGCCAAGCCGATCAATCCGGGTGAATGCATGGCCCGGGTGCGGCTGCATCTGGAAAAGCAGTTCTTCTTCCGCAACCTGTCTGATTTCCATCGCCGGCTGCAAAGCGACCTGAAGCTGGCCCGCAACATGCAACTGTCGCTGATCCCGGATCAGCGGGCGATTACGGCGGCCGGGCTGCGCCATGGCCTGTCCATCGAAGGGCGGTTTGAGCCGTCGGACGAATTGGGCGGTGATTTCTGGACAATGTTTGATCTGGATGAAAACCGGCTGGGCATTCTGGCCGCCGATTTCTCCGGCCATGGTATTTCGGCTGCCATCAACACATTTCGTTTTCACACCCTGATCGAACGTATCCCCCCGCACGGGTACGAACCGGCGGCTTGGCTGACCATGCTGAACCGGCCGCTGAAGGATCTGCTGCCGGTGGGGCAGTTTGCCACCTGCTTCTATGGCATCATCGACCGGGCCGCCGGCACGCTGCGTTACGCGGCGGCCGGCGCGCCAAGTCCGCTGCTTTATTGCGCGGGCAAGAGCACCCTGCTGGATGCCAGCGGCCTAATGCTGGGCGTTTCCAACAATCCACTGCTGACGGCCGATGAGGTGGCGTTCCCCCAGGGGACCAGCCTGCTGGTCTATTCCGACGCGGTGACGGAGGCAGAGGATCGCAACGGCCATCTGCTGGGGGAAGAGGGGCTGTTGCGGCTGGTCGATCAAACCTTCGGGACCGATGAAAAGCGGCTTGCACCTTTTCTTGCCGCCTTCGACACTGTGGTGCAGCGGCCTTTGGCCGATGATTTGACCGCCATCTGCATCAGCAGGCTGTAAGCCATGTCGGGAACCGGATTTTTCAGCGCCATTGCCGCCCTGGTGAAGCCGAACCGCCGTCGCTATGACCGGCGGCCGGTTTACGCCCCCATCCATCTGCATGTCGGGTCGGATCGGTTCGACTGCCGCATCAGCGATGTTTCTGCCTCTGGTGCCCTGCTGACCGGCGCCCCTTCCTTGCCCATCGGCACGCTGCTGGTGCTGGAGGTGCCAGCGGTAGGCATGCAGGCTGATGCCCGCGTGGTGCGGCAATCTGCCCAGGGGATGGGGGTGGCCTTCACCAAGGAAGGGGTGGGGGCGATCATTGCCGGCTGGCTGCGGGGGCAAAGCCCGGCGGACCCCGCCTGACGGGGGCGGGGAATGGCGGCCCTGCGCCGGGTCTTCTTGCCGGGTGCCCATCATCTGACAATATGCTACCTCTTCGCACGCCGGTGACGGGCATGGCCGTTGCCTGGATATGTGTCCGCTGATGGAAATTGCCTGCCTTGGCCACCCCGCCCCTGTCCAAAAATATTGTGGCGCTGCCCGCCGATAATAAGCGCAGCCAGCCCACTTTCACGCTGGTGCGCCGCCTGATGCGCACCTATCTTGGGCCGTACAAGCTGCGGCTGGCCCTGGCCCTGGTGCTGATGGTGGCGGAGGCGGCTGGCACCGGCACCATCGCCCAGGGGCTGCAGCCGCTTCTGGATAAGGTTTTCCAGCCGGATAATCATGGCTATCTGCTGCCCTTCGCCGCGTTGATCTTCATAGCCTTTGTCGTGCGCGGCGGCGCCTCCTATGGCCATTCGGTCATGGTCAACCATGTCGGCCAGCGGGTGGTGGCGCGTATTCAGGGGCAGGTTTACAGCCACCTGATCCGGTCCGATCTGGCCTATCTGCATGGCCGCGCCTCCGGCGAGTTGATTTCGCATCTGGTCAATGATGTGAACCAGATGCGCATGGCGGTGTCGGAATGCCTGACCGGTATTGTCAATAATGCGCTGACCCTGATCGTGCTGATCGCGGTGATGTTTGAAAAGGACTGGCTGCTGGGCCTGATCGCCTTCACCGTTTTCCCCTTTTCCGGGCTGTTCCTGTCGCGGCTGGGCAAGCGGCTGCGCCGCATCGCCGCCCGCCAGCAGGCAGAGCTGGGCAATTTCTCCGCCGTGTTGAGCCAGACCTTCCAGGGCGCCCGGCACGTGAAGGCCTATGGCATGGAGGCATATGAGGAAAAGCGGGTCGGCGTGACCATCGACCGCTTGCGCAAGCTGACGGCCAAAAGCTACCGCACCGCCGCTTCCACCATGCCGATCAATGAGGTGTTCAGCGGCGTGGCCGTGGTGGGCATCATCCTGTATGGCGGTTACACCATCGGCACCGGTGACAGCACGGCGGGCCAGCTGGTGGCCTTCATCGGTGCCTTCATGCTGGCCTTCCAGCCGATGAAGGCACTGACCAAGCTGAATGCCCAGTTGCAGATGGGTTTGGCGGCAGCGGAACGGGTGCTGGCGGTGCTGGATGCCAAGCCGGCCATCGTGGATCGGCCTGATGCCAAAACCCTGCCGGTGGCCATGCAGGGCATCCGGCTGGATCAGGTGCGCTTCGGCTATGGTGAGGATACGGTCGCGCTGAACGGTATCGATATTGAAATTCCGCCCGGCCGCACCGTGGCCCTGGTGGGGGCCTCTGGGTCCGGCAAGACCACCGTGTTGAACCTGATCCCGCGTTTTTATGATGTGGATGCCGGCCGGGTGCTGGTGGGCGATCAGGATATACGCGATGTGACGCTGGCCAGCCTGCGGGCCAATATCGCCCTGGTCAGCCAGGAAACCGCCCTGTTCGATGATACGATCCGCGCCAATATCGCCTATGGCCGCCCCGGCGCGTCGGAGGCGGAGGTGGAACAGGCCGCCCGCGATGCGGCGGCGCATGATTTCATCCTGCAACTGCCCCAGGGCTATGACACGATTGTGGGTGAACAGGGGCTGAAACTGTCCGGCGGGCAACGCCAGCGGATTGCCATTGCCCGTGCCATGCTGAAGAACGCGCCCATCCTGCTGCTGGATGAGGCGACATCGGCCCTGGACAGTGAATCGGAACGCGCCATCCAGGAAGCTTTGCGCCGGCTGCAGGCCGGGCGCACCACCATGGTCATCGCCCACCGGCTGTCCACCATCATTGATGCCGATTGCATCTATGTGATGGATAAGGGCCGGGTGGTGGAGCAGGGCACGCATGAACAGTTGCTGGCAACGGGCGGTGCCTATGCCCGTTACTACGCGCTGCAGGCGGGGCTGGAGGGCTGATGTTCTGGCTGCTGGCGATCCTGGCGCTGTTCTATCTCGCCATTGTCGCTGGGCTGACCGTGCAGCAGGAAAAACTGATCTTCCGGCCCCATCGCGGCCGGGTTTCCCCGCCGGATTGGGGGTTGGCTGATTTCCGGGTGGTACAGGCGGCCACTGCCGACGGTCTGGCGTTGGATTGCTGGTATCGGGCGGCCGATGGGCTGACCAAGCCGACCATTGCGCTGTTTCCCGGTAATGCCGGCCATCCCGGTCTGCGGGCCGACAAGGCGCGGGCGCTGGCCGATGCCGGCTATGGCGTGCTGATCGCCGGATATCGCGGCTATGCCGGCAATGACGGGGAGCCGTCGGAAAAGGGCTTGCTGGCCGATGGGCGCGCCGCGCTGGATTTCCTGGTCGGGCAGGGGGTGTCGGGCCGGAAGCTGGTGATCTGGGGGGAAAGCCTGGGCACCGGCATCGCCGTGCCCCTGGCGGCGGAACGCGGGCTGGCCGCCCTGATTCTGGAGGCCCCCTTCACCAGCCTGTCCGATGTTGCGGCCCAGCGATACCCGTTCGTTCCGGTGCGCGCCTTGCTGCGACACCGCTTCAACAGCGCGTCTTTCATGGCGGAGGTGCGCGCACCGGTGCTAATCCTGCATGGCCGCGCCGACCGGACCATTCCGGTGGCATTGGGGGAGGCGCTGGAGGCATTGGCGACAGCACCCGTCACCGCCTGGCGCCCGGCGGCGGGCGCCCATACCGACCTGATGGCCCATGGCGCTATGGCGCAGGTGCTGGCCTTTCTGGGGGGCGAGGCGGGAAAGCCCTCACCGCTGGAGATGGAACAGGTCCGCAGCGGCGGGCGCGCGCTTATCGTTCGCCCGTGAGCGCGATCAGGTCGGCCAGTGCGTCCGGTGTATCCACATCGCGCAGCACGCCGTCATTGTCCATCGGCACGTCGCAGATGGCGGCGGCGTGGCGCAGCAGCAGGTCACGCGCGCCTTTATCGCCGGTAAGTCCCTGCATTTCCGGCAGATAGGTACTGTTCCACAGGATCGGGTTGCCCCGCTGCCCGCCATGGCTGGGCACACAGATGCCGCGCCCATCGGCGGGGGAGAAGGCGGCGATCAGCCGGTCAATCTCCCCCGCCGTCACCAGCGGCATGTCGCCCAGCAGCACCATCACCCCATCCAGATCGGCCGGCAGGGCAGCCAACCCGGCCTTCAGGCTGGCGCTCATCCCCGCCGCATGGTCGGCGGCATGGGTGATGTGGAGCGGCAGCCCGTCCAGCAGCGCCCGCACCGCCGCATCATCATGACCGGTTACCAGCGTCAGGCCGCAGAGCTGAGAGGCGGTCGCCGCCTCCACCACATGGCGCAACAGGGGCTTGCCCTGGAAGGGCAGCAGCAGCTTGTTGTCCTGGCCCATGCGTCGGCTGCTGCCGGCGGCCAGGATCAGCCCCTGGATGCGCGGCTGCCGGGCACCGACGGCGCGGGGAGCGGGTCGTTCAGCCACCTCTGCCAGCAGGCCACCCACCCCCATGCCCATCAGATCATCCGGTGTTACATCCAGCCCGGCCCCCAACCGCCAGAGCAGCCAATCCACCCCGTTCAGTTTGGGGGAACGGGCGCAGCCCGGCAGGCCCAGCACAGGCTTGCCCTGCCGTTCCCCCAGCATCAGCAGATTGCCGGGATCAACCGGCATTCCCAGATGGCGTACCGTGCCGCCCGCCTGTTCCAGCGCCAGCGGAATGACATCACGCCGGTCGGTAATGGCCGAGGCACCCACGATCAACAGCAGATCGGCCCCCTTCGCCGCCAGCACGGTGGCCAGGGCCGTTTCGTTATGCGCCACCCGCTGTTCCCAGGCCAGGGTGGCGCCAATGCCGGCCAGCCGCTGCGCCAGCACGGTGCGCGTCTTGTCCAGAATGCTGGGCTTGACGCCGGGCAGCAGCGTCTGCACCAGCCCCACCGACAGGCCAGCCCAGGGGGAAAGCCGGATGGGCGGTTGGGCCAGAACCTGTTCCACCTGCGAAATGATGGTTTCAGAGACGGCGAAGGGGATGATCTTCACCGTCGCCACCATCTGCCCCGCCACCACTGGCGTGAAGGGGGGCAGGGTGGCGATGGTCACCCCTTCATCAACCCGGTTTGTCCGGTCAATCACCGCCCGATCCAGCACCAGTAAACCATCAGTGGCGGCGAACAGGTTGACCCGGCCGGTATAGGCCGCCCCTTGCGTCAGACCGGCGCCCGCCAGCGCAGCGCCCACGCGCGTGGCGGCCCGGTCTTCCGCCACATCATCGGGATCCAATTGGGCGACAATGATTGTTTCGATACCGGATGCAATGATCCGATCCCGGTCTGCCACCGTCAGCACATGGCCCTTGCGCAGGCGTTGATCAGGCAATGACAGCGCATGGGCCAGGATATGGCCAGCCGCCATAAGGGTCGGTACGGAACCGAAACGCATCCGCCTTATTCCTTCGCCGCCTTCTGGCGCGGGCCGCGCCGCTGCAGCACCATGTCCGCCAGAATGGAAAGGGCGATTTCCTGCGGGCTGACCGCCCCGATATCCAGCCCCACCGGCCCCCGGATACGGGCAAAATCCGCCTCCGCCACCCCATCGGCCAACAGCCGTTCGCGGCGGCTGGCATGGCTTTTCCGGCTGCCCAGGGCACCGATATAGAAGGCGGGCGTTGCCAGGGCGGCCTTCAGGGCCGGATCGTCGAACTTGGCATCATGGCTGAGCGTCACGATGGCGCTGCTGGCATCGGGCCGCAGGGCCGTCAGCGCCTCATCCGGCCATTCCCGCACCAGAACCGTGTCGGGGAAACGTTCCGGCGTGGCAAAGGCGGCCCGTGGGTCGATCACCACCACCTGATATCCCGCCAGCCGCGCCGCCGGGGCCAGGGCCTGGGCCAGATGCACCGCGCCGATGATGAACAGCCGCAGCGGCGGGGCAAAGATATTGATGAAGAAACGGCCCTCATAGAATTCCACCATGCCGCTGCGGTCATGGCGGATGGCCTCCAGCACCTGGGGCAGGAATTCATCCTCCAACCCCACATCGCCCTGCTGCCGGCCATCGCTGCCCACCAGGGTCTGAAACCCGGTGCCCATATCGGTGACCAGGGCCACCGGCTGACCAGCCTGCTGGGCCCGGCGCAGTGCCTCAAACACACGGCGCTTCATGCGATCGGCTCCAGATAGATGTCCAGCTTGCCGCCACAGGCCAGGCCCACTTCCCAGGCCAAGTCATTGCTGATGCCAAAGGAGATCAGGCGCGGCTCCCCCTCCTGCATCACCTTTTCCGCCTGCAGCGCCACCGCCCCTTCGATGCAGCCGCCGGAAACCGATCCGGCCATGGCCCCGCCCCCGGCAATGGCCATCAGGCTGCCGACCGGGCGGGGGGCGGAACCCCAGGTGCCGATAACGGTGGCCAGCGCCACCGGTTTGCCCGCGGCCAGCCAGTCGGCGGCCTGCTGCAAGATAAGGGCGTTATCCGCCGCCAGCGTACTCATGATGCAGCCTCCGACCCTTTCGGGGGAAATGTGAGTGCCACAGATGGGGATTTTATCGGAAAGGTCCAGCGGCTCAACCCAGGCGCCGGCCCTGGCTGCCGGCCAACTCCTGAATCAATTGCCATGCCACGCGGCCCGACCGGTTGCCGCGTGTGACCGACCATTCCACGGCGGCGGCGTGCAATTCCTCCACCGGGATACTCAGCCCATAGGCAGCGGCATAGCCCTCGATCATGGCGAAGAACGTATCCTGGTCGCAGGAATGGAAGCCCAGCCACAGGCCGAACCGGTCGGACAGGCTGATCTTCTCCTCCACCGCCTCGGCCGGGTTGATGGCCGTCGAGCGTTCATTCTCGATCATGTCGCGCGGCATCAGATGGCGGCGGTTGGAGGTGGCGTAGAGCAGCACATTTTCCGGCCGTCCCTCGATCCCGCCTTCCAGCATGGCCTTCAGGGATTTGTACTGGCCGTCATCGGTGCCGAATGAAAGGTCATCGCAGAACAGCAGGAAGCGGCGGTCGCTGGCGCGCAGCACATCCAGCAGCTTGGGCAGGGTGGGGATATCTTCACGGTGGATTTCCACCAGCACCAGCCCACCCGGCGCATCGCGGTTGATACGGGCATGGATGGATTTCACCAGGGAGCTTTTGCCCATGCCGCGCGCCCCCCACAGCAGGGCATTGTTGGCCGGCAGGCCACGGGCGAAGCGTTGGGTATTTTCCAGCAATTGCTGGCGCTGCCGGTCGATGCCCTGCAACAGCTCCAGCTCCACGAAGGACACCTTTTCCACCGGCACCAGGGCCAGTTCCGCCGCGCGCCAGACAAAGGCGTCGGCCGCCGCCAGATCGGCGCGCGGCGTGGCGGGCGGGGCCAGCCGGTCCAGCGCGTCGGCAATGCGGGACAGGATCGGCAGCAACGGATGGGTGGTGTCGGTCATGGTCATGCGTCTGTCGCGGTTTTCAGGCAGGATAGGGGCTTGCGGGCGGCAAGCGCCCACCCCAATTGTGCGGGGCCGGAACGGTAGCATGTGGAAGCGGCCATCAAACCCGGTTCAGCCGCATGGCTGGGGTGAGTTTCGGTTGCAACCCGCCCGTCCCCTTGTATAGTCCCCGCGTCTGGCGTTTCGCCTGAAAAGATCCGTCCTTTGAGGAGCAGTTGATGTTCATTTCCACGGCCTATGCCCAGGCTGCCGCCGCCCCGACCGATGGGGGCGGGATGCAACAGTTGATGTCGCTGGCGCCGCTGGTGCTGATTTTCGTCGTCTTCTATTTCCTGCTGATCCGTCCGCAGCAGAAGAAGATGAAGGAACATAAGTCGATGCTGGACGCCCTGCGCCGCGGCGACAAGGTTGTCACCGGCGGCGGCATTGTCGGCACCGTCATTAAGGTGGGTACCGATGATGATGTGACGGTGGAAATCGCCGAGGGCGTGCGCGTTCGCGTCATGCGCGGCACCATCACCAGCGTGCTGAGCAAGACCGAGCCGGTGAAGGGCGACGATAAGTAATATCATCGCCTTTTCTGCCCGATAGGCCCGCGCAGCCCTTGGGAACAGGGGTAACGCGGGCCTTGTTATATCCGGACATACACAGCCGAGGTATCTGATGGATGTGACCCCGATCATCCCCGCCGACCGTCAGGTGATCGACACCTATGGCCCCGGCATGTTCCGCGTTTCCAACCGGCTGTATCAGGAACCGGTGATCGTACAGCCGGACGTCACCCACCCCTGGGACGTGGCCGGATTCGCCGGACTGACGCTGGAAAGTTTCGCCCTGATCACCCAGGCCGACCCGAAGGTGGAGGTGCTGCTGCTGGGCTGTGGGGCGAAGATGCAGTTACTGCCATCGGCCCTGCGCAAGGCGCTGCGGGAGGCAGGCGTGGTGGTGGATGTGATGGACAGCCCCGCCGCCTGCCGCACCTATAATGTGCTGCTGGCCGAGGGGCGGCGGGTGGCGGCGGCCCTGCTGCCGGTTTAAGAGTACGTCTGGGATTTTTGTTTATTGTCAGACTCTTAAATTCTCACGTTGTTATGGTCTGTTGACATTCATCGCATCACCAGCACGGTTGCGGTAAGGTTTATCATTGCGGCGTAGCTGCAATCTGTTTTGTCGTAGCGGGTGGCG
>NZ_FZOI01000037.1 GCF_900188385.1 Azospirillum sp. RU38E | reverse complement strand
ACAAACCAAACGCCTCATCCGACGCCTCACTGAACTCGGATACAACGTCACCCTCTCCTACGCCAACCCAAACCCCTGAGGCAGTTTCTTTCTAGGTGATCTGGGAAAGGATTTCCTCAAGCTCGTTAAAGTCCGGCATATATTCGGTGGGTACTTTCTTGCGCGCCGCCTCAATGGAAACCTGGGGGGCGTAACCGCCCAGATGGGCGACAATGGCGGTTTTGATGACGCCGTAGAACTGGCTTTCCTCGTCGGCGATACCCTTCAGCCGGCCGGCGATGGGGGCGGCCAGACAATAGGCCAGGAAGATGCCCATGAAGGTACCGACCAGCGCGCCGCCGATCAGCTTGCCCAGCACTTCCGGCGGCTCGGTGATCGAGCCCATGGTCTTGATGATGCCCAGCACGGCGGCCACGATACCCAGCGCCGGCAGCGCGTCGGCCAGACCCTGGATGGCGTGGGAGGAGTGCTGGTCCTCATGCTTCATCTTGTCGATTTCCTGCTCCATCAAGCTCTCCATCTCCATGGGATTATCCACCCCGATGGAAAACATGCGCAGGTAATCGGCAATGAATTTAACGGTCGTTTCACTCTTCATCACGGCCGGATAGGCGTTGAAGATATTACTCTCCATCGGCTTTTCGATATGCTGTTCGATGGCCAGCACACCCTTACTCTTCATCGTCTTCAGGATTTGATAGAGCAGGGAAAGAAGCTCGATATATTCTTTCTTATGAAAACGCGATCCGCCGAAGATCTTCTTAATATCCTTGCCCGAGGCCTTGACCGTATGGGCATTGTTGGTGATCAGGAAGGAGGAGACGCCGGAGCCGCCGATGATCATCACCTCCTTCGGCATGGCTTCGATGATGATGCCCATCTTGCCGCCGAAGATGACATAGCCACCAAAGACGCAGAAGAACACGCCGACCAGGCCGATAATGGCGAACATACAGTGCCCCGGTAGTAGAGGGATGGCATCCCGAAGAAAACCCGCCAGAGGGTAAACCAAAGGGGGGCCAAAACCAACCGGCCATCGGGTCAGGTCGCAGGGGCATATCGTCCACCTGACGGGCATGGCGGCGGCGCCGGCAGGGCGCGGCAGGTTGGTTGGGGAATGATGTTGCGAACCGGTGCAAAGCCCGCTCGCCTGACCGGCCGCCTTTCCGTTCCCTCAACCCTCCGTCAAAGGTCTGCCCCATGCGGAAAAATCTTATGCCCCTGGCTCTCGCGCTTGGTCTGGCCCTGCCCAATGCTGCCCTGGCCGGTCCGCCCGTAACGGCGGCGGTGGGTGCTGGCTGGGGCATGGCCGACACGCTGCCCAAGGTGCGCGTCTCCTATCCCGGCGGGGTGGTGGCGATACCGGACATCACCTATGCCGTGCTGCCCGGCTACCGCCCGCTGACGCTGGATATCTATATGAAGGCGGGCGCCAGCAAGCGGCCGTTGCTGGTCTATATCCATGGCGGCGGCTGGGCCATGGGCACGTCGCGCCAGCTGGCGGCCTTTGCCGATTTTCCGGCGGTGCTGGCCGATATGGCGGCGCGCGGCTATGCCGTGGCGGCGGTGAATTACCGGTTGAAGGCGGAAGCGACCTATCCGGCCCAGGCGCAGGATGTCGATAGCGCCCTCCGCTGGCTGCGCGCCCATGCGGCCGATTACGGCATCGACCCTACCCGCGTCGGCGTGTTCGGCGACTCGGCGGGCGGGCATCTGGCGGCCATGGCGGCGGTGGATTGTGACCGGTCGGTGCCGCTGGAAAAGGGTGATTGCGTGCAGGCTTCCGTGCCCTGGTACGGCATCTATGATTTCACCGTCACCGACCGGCCCCGCCCGCCCGAGGATTTCAAACCGATCCATGATTTCCTGGGTTGCAAGGATGCTGCCAGCTGCACCGAACAGATCAAGGCGGTCGGCCCGATCAATTATGTCGATGCCAAAGACCCGCCGATGCTGTTGCTGCATGGGCAGGTGGATGCGGCGGTGCCGGTGATCCAGGCCCGGGTGATGCTGGAGAGGCTGCGCGCTGCCGGCGTGTCGGCCCGGCTGGTGGAATATCCCGGCGCCAACCATGGCTGGATGTCCGCCACGCCGGAGGCCACCCGCGACACCCATCTGAAGGCCCTGCAGGCGACACTGGATTTCTTTGACGCGGTGTTGGGGAACGCAGCAACGCCCGAAGGACACTGACATATCACGCCCGATGGTCCGTATAGGAGAGGGCGGGAGGGGCATGAGGGGATGGCCGGCACAGGCCGGCCGTGCGGGAGTTTGGTCTTCTTAAGAGCCCGGTTCAGCATCCCGTTCTTGCCCGGCGCGCGGCGGATTGTTATTGTATCCGCCGGTCGGCAGTTCACCCAGGCGTCGCCATCCCTGTTGTCAACAGGGGCGCTAAACCTGCCATCGGCGTTTTTCAACCGATTTTTCCCAACGACTCCCGACACCGATCCTGATGGATCGCCCGTGTGCGCGCGTCGGCAAGGTGGCGACCACCGGCTTTCCAGCCCCCAGCGGGCGGAAATCATGCGGCACGGGTGATATCTGTTGAGGATGTTGTCATGTCGAAGAACGCGGTTCCGTTCCAGGTGGCGGATATTTCTACCCTGGCCCGCTCACTCAAACAGCAATTGTCTGATCAGCCCGGCCCCTTTAGCCATGTCAGCCTGCTGAACATGCTGGCGCGCGGGGCGGGCTATCGCAATTTCCAGCATTTCCGCGCCCAGATGACGGCGCATGACAAGCTGGAAAACCCCGCCCCACCGGCCCCGGTGGTGGAGGTGGATTATGCCCGCGTCCGCCGCATCGCCCGGCATTTCGATGCACAGGGGCTGCTGGTCCGCTGGCCGCCGAAATTCAACGAACAGCAGGTGGTGCTGTGGGTGCTGTGGTCCCGCATCCCGGCACGGCAGAGCTTTACCGAACGGCAGATCAGTGACTTGCTGCGCGCCGAACATCATTTCGGCGATCCCGCGCTGTTGCGACGGGAAATGGTGGAACAGGATCTTATGTCCCGCACGCTGGATTGCCGGGATTACCGGCGGCTGGAACGCCAGCCGCCGCCGGACGCGCTGGCCCTGATGCGCTTTCTGTCCAAGCGGGAGGGGGCAGAAGCCTATTCCAGCACCAGGCAGAACAGCGACAGGCAAGGCCCGAACCCGGCGCGTGCGGAAAGGTACAGCACATAATCCAGCCCCAGGCAGAGGGCCAGAAACGGCAGGGCGACAAAGCCCAGCAGACAGGCCCAGCCCCGCGCCGTCAACCGGCGGCGCGGCAGGGGGGGCAGGTCCGTTTCTGATGATGGCTTGTCTGTCATGGCGGCGCAGGATAAGCCTGAAGCCATCTCCCAGCAATGGCAGGTCGACAGGCGCCGTGACAGACCCGGAAGATCAGGCGGATTTTGTGTTGGAAGAAGGGGTGGGGGAGCGGGAATGGTCCGCCCTGCTGGCCCGCACATCCCGCCCGCCCCTGGAACAGAGCTTCGCCTTCGGGGCGTCGATGGCGGCCTTCGGGCGGGTGCCACGCCGTTTTCTGCTGCGGCGGAAGGGGGAGCCGGTGGCGCTGGCCCAGGTGATCGAACAAAGGCTGGGGCCGCTGCGGCTTTGCCATCTGCTGCGGGGGCCGCTGCCATTGCAGGGCGGCGACCCGTCGGCGCTGGGCCGGGCGCTGGCGCTGCTGCGCCGCCGCTATCGCCCGCTGACCGGGCGTATTCCCCTGTTCACCCCGGAACTGCCGGCGGGACCGACAGCCGATGCCCTGTGTCGGGCGGCGGGCATGGGCCGGGTGGTCACCGGCTACAGCACCAGTTGGGTGGATCTGACTGTGTCGGATATTGAAGCCGGCCTGGGCGGCAGCTTCCGCAAAAGCCTGAAAAAGGCGCGGGCGGAGAAACTCTCCATCGCCTTCAGCCATGGCGGGGCTGATCTGGACTGGATCATCCGCCACCATGATGCCCATCGCCGCCGGCGCGGGCTGATGGCCCCACCAGCCCGGCAGGCCGCAGCCCTGGTGGCGGCGCAGGTGCGGCCGCGCGATGTGCTGGCCTGTGTGGCCCGGCGCGGTTCCGCCATCCTGGCTGGCGCCCTGTTCATCCGCCATGCCCATGCCGCCACCTATTATCTGGGGGCGGGGACGGAGGAGGCGCGCACCGCCTGTGCCCAGCATCTGCTATTGCGGGAGGCGATGGGACGGCTGGCGGCCGATGGGGTGCGCTGGCTGGATCTGGGCGGGCTGAACAGCGATGGCATGAAGGGGGTGGCCCGCTTCAAGCTGGGTCTGGGTGGCGAGCTGGTGACGCTGGCAGGCACATATCTGTAACCGTCCTCATTCCCTCAACCGCTATCCCGCCTGCCCGGTTCCGATCTGGGCCCCACCCTGGCCGGCCCTGGGGATCGTAACCCCAAGGCCGGCAGCAGAATGGCGCGCAATGGAGGGCCGGGTCAGATATCCGTATCCCCGCGCGCCAGCAGCCCTTCCGCCGGGGCCACATCCAGGCTGGGGGGAATGGCGATGTCCAGTTCCGCCCGGTTCTTCGCCGTCAGCAGGAAATAGCCATAGGCGGGCGCGAACATCAGGGCGAAGATCAGGGCGGTGCCGGGGTTGAACCAGGTCATCACCACCAGGAAAAACACCGACAGCACCAGGGCAATGGCCGGGAAGGCAGGGTAGAGCGGCGCCTTGAACGGCCGTTCCATCGCCGGTTCCGTGGCGCGCAGCTTGAACAGGGCGGCCATGGAGATGATGTACAGCACCAGCGCCCCGAAGGCCGCCATGGTGATCAGCTCCGCCGTCTTGCCGGAGATCAGCGCGATGATGCCCACGACGGCGCCAGCGATCAGCGCCCAATGCGGCGTGCCGAATTTGGGATGGATGGTGGCCAGCACCTGGGGCAGATAGCCGGCCCGCGCCAGGGCGAAAATCTGCCGGGAATAGCCCAGGATGATGCCATGGAAGCTGGCAATGATGCCGAACAGGCCGATGGAGACCAGCATATGGGTCCAGCCGCTGTCCTTGCCCACCACGGTGGCCATGGCTTCGGGCAGCGGATAATCCACGCCGGAGAAATTGCGCCAGTCGCCCACGCCACCGGTCAGCACCATCACACCGATGGCCAGCACCACCAGGGTCAGGATGCCGGTGATATAGGCGATGGGGATGCTCTTCTTCGGCTCCTTGGCCTCTTCCGCCGCCATGGCCACCCCTTCGATGGCCAGATAGAACCAGATGGCAAACGGAATGGCGGCCAGGATGCCGGCAATGCCGAATTCCTCATTGTTGGCGACGAAGTTGGTGACACTGAAACCCGGTGCCACCACACCCATGAAGACCATCAATTCCACCACCGCCAGCACGGTGACGATCAGTTCGAACAGGGCCGCCTGTTTCACGCCGACGATATTCAGGCCGACAAAGACCACATAGGCGGCGATCCCCACCGCCAATACCGAAATATCGGGAAACATGAAATGCACATAGGCGCCCAAGGCAGCGGCAATGGCCGGCGGGGCGAAGACGAATTCCACCAGCGTGGCATAGCCTGCCACCAGCCCGCCGAACGGCCCGAAGGCCCGCCGGCTATAGGCAAACGGCCCACCCGCCTGCGGGATGGCCGTGGTCAGTTCGGTGAAGGAGAAGATGAAGGTGGCGTACATCAGCGTGACCAGCAATGTGGCCCAGAGGAAACCGATGGTGCCGGCCTCCTTCCACCCGTAATTCCAGCCGAAATATTCGCCGGAAATCACCAGACCCACCGCAATCCCCCAGAGATGCAGTGCCCCCAGTTCCTTTTTTAACCCCGTTGCGCTGCCCATGCTACCCCCTGTCCGTTGCATGTTCCGCCGCCGCCCTGCTTCCCGGTGGCCGGTCCGTCCGGGGGCTGCGCAATGGATTGCAGTGCAGCAATATCCGGGCCAGGGCGGGAAATGGCAGATCAGCGTACAACAGCTGCGCGACAGTTTATCCTGCTGCCCAGTAATTGGGCGCCCCGCCCTTTCATTGGCGGGTAAACGGGCACATGATGGAAAGTCTGGCATAAAAACGGCTGCGGGATGGACGCGCGCATAAACTACTTATACAAGAACCGGAAAAATCGGGTGCGGACCCATCAAGCACCTGAAGTCGGACATGGGAGTTTCCCCCTGAAACTGCTCGCGCATGAAAGACGCATCGCCTGGCTGATGACGGCGGTGCAATTTGTCAGCGTCATTTCCTTCATGGTGGTGATGCCGCTGGGGCCGGATTTCGCGCCGGCCCTGGGGATCGATCCGGCGCGGGTCGGCTGGGTGCTGGCCGCCTATACCGGGGCCTCGGCCATTTCCGGCTTGCTGGCAGCCATGGTGTTGGACCGGTTCGACCGGCGGCCGGCCATTGGCATTGCCATGGTGGGGCTGCTGCTGTGCAATCTGGCGGCGGCCTTTTCGGTCGATCTCTGGTCATTGCTGGCGGCCCGCGCCCTGGCGGGGCTGTTTGGCGGGCCGGCCGGTGCCCTGTCGGTGGCCATCGTCGCCGATAATGTGCCGCCGGAACGGCGCGGCAAGGCGGTGGGCATGGTGATGGGGGCGCTTTCCATCTCCAGCGTGCTGGGCATCCCGGCGGCACTGGAACTGTCGCATCTGTTCGGCTGGCGGGTGCCCTTCCTGGTGGTGGCGGGGATGGGGCTGGCGATCATCACCGCCGTGCTGTTCATCATGCCGCCCCAGCGGGCGCATCTGACGGGGGCGCCGGTGCGGCTGGCCGATGCGCCGCTGCGCCTGCTGCGCATCGGCACCGGCACGCTGCCCTGGCTGGCCTTTGCGCTGGCCTTTGTCTCCATCGTGCCGGGCTTCATGCTGATCACCAATCTGGCGATCTTCGCCCAATATAATCTGGGCTTCCCGCGTGAGCATCTGGGCCTGCTCTATATGGTGGGCGGGGTGGTCAGCTTCTTCGGGATGCGCGCCACCGGCGCGCTGGTGGATCGCAAAGGCTCCGCCCCGGTCACGCTGGTGACGGCGCTGGCGCTGGGCGGGCTGATCTTCCTGATCTATTATGACTGGTTCTGGTTGTCGCTGCCGCTGCTGCTGCTGGTGCCGTGTTTCATGCTGTTCAACACGGCGCGGATGGTGGCGCAAAGTACCGCTGTTTCCAAGGTGCCGGCCCCGGCCGACCGGGCCGGTTTCATGGCGCTGGTGCAATCGGTCACCCAGGTGGCCGGCGGGGCGGCGGCGCTGACCGCATCCGCCCTGCTGGAAACCGCCCCGGATGGGCGGCTGCTGCATATGGATCGGGTGGCGTTGCTGGCACTTTGCATCAATTTCCTGGGCGCGCCGCTGATCTGGGCGTTGGAGCGCCGGCTGCCGAAAGGGGCCGAACCCAGCCACCGCGTCCGCGCCGCCGCCGTTAAGGGCGCCCCGCCGGGTTGAGGCTTGATTCAAGGTTAACGGGGGTTTGGCGACTCGGGAAGGGGTTTGCGGCGTCGCCTTTATTGAATCTAGTCTCAATCATGCGCCAGTTCCGGCGGCCGATCCTCCTTCAAGCCGATACCGGTCAGTTTCAGCCGCCGCGCCTCGCTCATCAAAAAACCGATCGTGTCGGCGGCCACCGGCAGCGGCAGCCCGTCGGGCCGGATGTTGGAGACGCAGTTGCGTTCGGCATCGCGCGTCACCCCCGGTTTGGGCTGAAAGGTCAGATAGGCGCCGATACTGTCGGCCGCCGTCAGGCCCGGCCGTTCCCCGATCAGCATCAGCACCATCCTGGCATTCAGGGCGGCGGCCACATCATCCCCCAGCGCCACGCGCGCCTGCCGGGCAATCACCACAGGGGCCAGATTCCAGCCCGCCAGCCGTTCCATCATCACCCGCAGCAGGGCGGCACCATGATCATGCAGGGCGCGGGCGGACAGGCCATCGGCCAGCACGATCACTGCATCATAGCCATCATGGCTGCCCTTGGACGGGCAGTTCATCGCCGTCAGGGCCTGCTTGTCCGCCTCATCCAGTTTCCGCCCCAGATCGGGCCGTTGCAGATAGGTGGCGCGGTCACGCGCCTGGCTGCGCACGATCACATGGGCCAGACTGTCCAGCTGTTCGGCCAGACCTTCCGCATCAAAGGCTTGATGCACGGCATCGCGGGCCAGCGCATGGGCGGCCTGGAATTCCAGCAGCCGGTCGGTGGGCAGCCCGTCACCCGTGCGCCCCAGCGCGATGCGGGCGGGGGTGAAGCGGCGCAGATTGGCCCAGGGGTCGAAGGCGCTGTCGAAGGTGCCGTTGCTCATGCTGCTTCCCCCGTCTTAGGCGTGCTGCTGGCCAGCAGCCGCCCGGCCCCGGTCCCCTCCAGTGCCGGGCGCATCCGGCCCCGGCTGTCCATCACGCCCATTGTCGCCAGCCATGCCTCAAATTCCGGGGCCGGCTTCAGGCCCAGGGTGGAGCGGACATAGAGCGCATCATGGAAAGACGTGCTCTGATAGGACAGCATGATGTCATCCGCCCCCGGCACGCCCATGACAAAGGAACAGCCGGCGACCCCCAGCAGGGTCAGCAGGTTGTCCATATCATCCTGATCGGCCTCCGCATGGTTGGTGTAACAGACATCCACCCCCATCGGCAGGCCCAGCAGCTTGGCCGTGCAATGATCCTCCAGCCCGGCGCGGATGATCTGTTTGCCGTCATACAGATATTCCGGCCCGATGAAGCCCACCACCGTATTGACCAGCAGTGGGCGGAAGGCGCGCGCCACCGCGTAGGCGCGTACCTCCATCGTCTGCTGGTCCAGCCCGTGATGCGCCTCGGCGGAAAGGGCGCTGCCCTGGCCGGTTTCGAAATACATGACGTTATCGCCAATGGTGCCGCGCTTCAGGGCCAAGGCCGCCTCATGCGCCTCCTTCAGGATGGCCAGATTGACGCCGAAGGAACGGTTCGCCGCCTCCGACCCGGCGATGGACTGGAACACCAGATCGGCCGGGCCGCCACGTTCCATCACCTGGATCAGCGTCGTCACATGCGCCAGCACGCAGGATTGCAGCGGCACATCCCAGCGACGGCGCAGGTCGTCGATCATCGACAGCAGTTCGGTGGTGCGGCCCACACTGTCGGTGGCGGGGTTGATGCCGATCACCGCATCGCCGCAGCCATACATCAACCCATCCAATATGGAGGCGGCAATGGCGGCGGGATCGTCGGTGGGGTGGTTCGGCTGCAGCCGCACCGACAGCCGACCCGGCAGGCCGATGCTGGTGCGAAAGCGCGTGACCACCCGGCATTTGCGCGCCACGGCGATCAGATCCTGATTGCGCATCAGTTTGGACGTGGCGGCCACCATTTCCGGCGTCAGGCCGGGGGCGAGTGCGGCCAGTGCCGGCCCATCCGCCGCATCCGACAGCAGCCAGTCGCGGAACTGCCCCACCGTCATATGGGCGACGGGCGCGAAGGCGGCACCATCATGGCTGTCCATGATCAGCCGTGTCACCTCATCCGCCTCATAGGGCACCAGATCGGTGGTGAGGAAGGTGCGCAGCGGCAGGTCAGCCAGCGCCAGCCGGGCGGCCACCCGTTCCGCATCGCTGCCAGCGGCCACACCGGCCAGCCGGTCGCCCGACCGGGCCGGGCTGGCGCGGGCCAGCAGGCTGCCCAGATCATCAAAACGATAAAGCGTCTGGCCCAATGTTGCGCTGAAACCCATGGGTCCGCCCTCTTTTGCCGTGGCCCTGGCCGTCCATCCCAAGCCTATCCTGGTCCGGCCATCCGGCAAAGCACTGCAAAAGCCGTACCTTCTTTACCGAAAGTGAAAAACCATGCATTTCTGCGCGCCCTGGCGTCGGGTGGGTCTTGCGGTGGCCACCCGATCTGCCCACATTCAAGGCGATCCCTCCCGGATCGCACATTGACGTGGATCATCGCCAACATCGGGCCCAGCGGGGACGATGCGGCAGCAATGGGGAGCATGAGTGCCTATCATGGACTTCAAGAATTATACTGAACGCGCCCAGGGCTTCATCCAGGCAGCCCAGAATATGGCGCTGCGCGACGGTAACCAGCAACTGACACCGGAGCATCTGTTGAAGGTGCTGCTGGATGACAGTGAAGGGCTGGCCGCCAACCTGATCCGCAATAGCGGCGGTGACCCGGCCAAGGCGCTTTCCGCCGTGGAGGCGGAGTTGCGCAAGCTGCCCAAGGTGGAGGGTGGCGGTGGCGCCCAGGTCTATCTGACCCGCGAACTGGCCCGCGTGTTCGAAACCGCCAATGAGGCGGCGAAGAAGGCCGGCGACAGTTTCGTCACCGCTGAGCGGGTGTTGCTGGCGCTCGCCCTGAGCACGGGCACGCCGTCGGCCAAGATCCTGGCCGATGCCGGTGCCCCGCCGCAAAAGCTGAACGAGGCCATCAACGCCCTGCGCAAGGGTCGTACGGCGGATACCGCGTCCGCCGAACAGGGCTATGACGCGCTGAAGAAATATGCCCGTGACCTGACCCAGGCCGCGCGTGACGGTAAGCTGGACCCGGTGATCGGCCGGGATGAGGAAATCCGCCGCACCATCCAGGTGCTGGCCCGGCGCACCAAGAACAATCCCGTGCTGATCGGTGAACCCGGCGTGGGCAAGACCGCCATTGTTGAGGGGCTGGCGCTGCGCATCGTCAATGGCGATGTGCCGGAGGGGCTGAAATCCAAAAAACTGCTCTCGCTTGACCTGGGCAGCCTGGTGGCCGGCGCCAAGTTCCGGGGTGAGTTTGAGGAACGGTTGAAGGCCGTGCTGTCGGAGATTCAGGCGGCTGCGGGCGAAATCATCGTTTTCATCGATGAGCTGCACACGCTGGTCGGTGCCGGCAAGGCCGATGGCGCCATGGATGCGTCGAACATGCTGAAGCCCGCGCTGGCGCGCGGTGAGTTGCATTGCGTCGGCGCCACGACGCTGGATGAATACCGTAAATATATTGAGAAGGATGCCGCCCTGGCCCGCCGTTTCCAGCCCGTTTTCGTGCCGGAACCGACGGTGGAGGACACCATCTCCATCCTGCGCGGCCTGAAGGAGAAGTATGAGCTGCACCATGGCGTACGCATCACCGACAGCGCCATCGTGTCGGCCGCCACCTTGTCCAACCGCTATATCACCGACCGTTTCCTGCCCGACAAGGCCATCGACCTGATCGACGAGGCGGCCTCGCGCCTGCGCATGATCGTGGACAGCAAGCCGGAAGCCATTGACGAGCTGGACCGCCGCATCATCCAGCTGAAGATCGAGCGGGAGGCGTTGAAGCGCGAAACCGATCAGGCCTCCAAGGACCGGCTGGAAAAGCTGGAGGTGGAACTGGCCGATCTGGAGCAGCGTTCCGGCGAACTGACGGCGCAGTGGCAGGCGGAGAAGGAAACGCTCACCTCCGCTCAGAAGCTGAAGGAGGATCTGGACCGGGCGCGGGCGGAACTGGAACAGGCACAGCGGGCTGGTGACTGGGCCAAGGCCGGCCAGATCACCTATGGCATCATTCCGGAACTGGAAAAGAAACTGGTGACCGCGCAGGAGGCCAGCCAGCACCGGATGCTGAACGAGGCCGTGCGCGACCAGGATATTGCCGCCGTGGTCAGCCGCTGGACCGGCATTCCCGTTGACAAGATGCTGACGGGGGAACGGGAAAAGCTTTTGAAGATGGAAGAAAAGCTGCGCAGCCGGGTGATCGGTCAGGAGGAGGCGGTGATCGCCGTCTCCAACGCCGTCCGCCGGGCCCGCGCCGGCTTGCAGGATCCCAACCGCCCCATCGGCAGTTTCCTCTTCCTCGGCCCCACGGGCGTCGGCAAGACGGAACTGACCAAGGCCTTGGCGGAATTCCTGTTCGATGACGAGACGGCGATGGTCCGGCTCGACATGTCCGAATATATGGAAAAGCACGCCGTTTCCCGCATGATCGGGGCGCCCCCGGGCTATGTGGGTTATGATGAGGGTGGGGCCTTGACGGAGGCGGTGCGCCGCCGGCCCTACCAGGTGGTTTTGTTCGATGAGGTGGAAAAGGCCCATCCGGACGTGTTCAACGTGCTTTTGCAGGTGCTGGATGATGGCCGCCTGACCGATGGCCAGGGCCGCACCGTGGATTTCCGCAATACGCTGATCATCATGACCTCCAATCTGGGGTCGGAATTCCTGGCCAACCTGCCCGATGGGGAGGATAGCAACCAGGCCCGCACCCAGGTGATGGAGGTGGTGCGCGCCTCCTTCCGGCCGGAATTCCTCAACCGGCTGGATGAGGTGCTGATGTTCCACCGGCTGTCGCGTCACAATATGACCGGCATTGTCGATATCCAGTTGGGCCGGTTGAAGAAAATGCTGGCCGACCGCGACCTGCATCTGGAGCTGACGCCGGCTGCCCTGCAATGGCTGGCCGACAAGGGCTATGATCCGGTCTATGGCGCGCGGCCGCTGAAGCGGGTGATCCAGCGGGAATTGCAGAACCCGCTGGCCACCAAGCTGCTGGAAGGCAGCATTCTGGATGGCGAAAACATCGCCATTGATGCGGTGGCCGATGGGCTGACCATCAATGGTCAGGCGGTCCATGGCGCCGTGCCGCCGCCGGAAGACTCGGCCTGGGGGGCCAGCCGTCCCGTGCTGCATTGATCCTGTGATGGGGGAGGGGGCAACCCTCCCCCGGTCTCTTATCTCCGGAAAAGCAAAAGGCCCTGGCCGGATCGCTCCAGCCAGGGCCTTTCGTTGCAACCGCTCTAAATCAGCAGCCGTGTTTCTTGTCACACCCCTTGGCCTTGGGCTTCACCGCTGCCGAGGCGGGGGCGGAAACCATGGCGATGCCGTCAGGCTGGGTCAGCCCCTGCTCGAACTGGGTGTCGATGCTGGCGACCAGACCCTTGAAGCGGTTCAGCTCCTTGCCGTCCAGGTTGCGGCCGGTGGGCATATCCACCGACAGCGGGTTCACCTGCTGGCCATTCTTCACCAGCTCATAATGCAGGTGCGCACCGGTGGAACGGCCGGTGGTGCCGACATAACCGATCACCTCACCCTGGGCTACCCGCGCACCCCGGCGCATCCCATTGCCGAATCGGGACATATGGGCATAGGCCGTGGCGATTTCCTTGTTATGGCGGATGCGGATGTAATTGCCATAGCTGCCCTTGGGCCCCACTTCCTCCACCGTGCCGCCACCGGCGGCATAGATCGGGGTACCGGTCGGGGCAGCGAAATCGATGCCCTTATGCATCTTGGTGAAGCCCAGCACCGGATGCTTGCGCATTCCAAAGCCGGAAGACAGCCGGGCCCCGTCGATCGGGGTGCGCAACAGCGCCTTGCGGACCGATTCGCCCTTGCCATTGAAATATTCGACGATTCCTTCGCCATCCTCATAGCGATAGATGGCGCGCTTCTTCCCCGACAGGGTCAGGGCAGCATAGATGATCTCGCCGGCCCCGTTGGCCACGTCACCATCTTCCGTCACCAACTGTTCGTACAGAACCTCAAACCCATCGCCGGGCTGGATGTCGCGCTGGAAGTCGACATCGTAAGAATAATTGCGAATCAGATTGGTCAGCACATTCATCGGCACGCCGGCCTTCCGGCCAGACTCGAACAGCGATGAATCGATATTGGCGCGCACCGCGATGGCGCGGCGCTGCAGCTTCTTGGCGGTTTCTGCCGCCTGATACCGAACCCCGTCGAAATTCACCGCGACGGAGCGTTCAACAGCCGGCTGGAAGGCGAAACCGATGAACTTGCCGTCCCCTTCGGTCCGGTCGAACAGCACCTCGATCGGCTGACCCGTTTTCATCCGGCGCGGGTCATAAACGGCCCGCAGGGCGGTAATGGCTTCATGGGCATTGGGCTGGGGCACATCGGCATCCAGCAGCACCTGCATCAGCGTCTCGCCCCTGCCCAGATTGACCATGCGGCGTTCCACCGGATCGGCAGCCTGCTCACTATCCCCCCAGCCATCATCCAGAACGGCCAGACCCTGGCTTGAATCAATACTCAATGCGGCCGTATCCACCAGCGGTGCCGCCGGTGCCCCAGCCGTATCGGCGGCAACAGGATGCGGATCGGAGGAAGTGTTGAGGTAAGTGGCGATGCCCCCACCACCCACGGCGACCAATGCAATGGCCGCGACTGCCAGACGCCTCAGCACGGATGAACCTCCATCCTTATGCCCCTTCCTGGTGTCACCCGTTTCCGGGTTCAATTCATGTCGCACGAGCCGGTGCAGCCGTGCCTCGCTAACCTCCTGCACGTGGCCGGATAATCACTGTCAACGGGAACGTTGCGCACCACTTTTGTGGTAACTGCATTGGTCCCGTGCTTCCGGCTTCTGGGTGCGGGCTCGATAATCCCCATCCAACGCCTTGAATGCGAGCAAAAAGAACGCGTTTACAGCAAAAAAAATGCTGGCTTTCATAATCTCGCCATGATCGGGGAAGCCGCTGGGATTATGGGGCCTTAGGGAGCCGCTCACGCGCGAGCGCACGCGTTATCAATATTCACCATTGACCCTGCCGATATTGGGTGGTTGAGAAAATCACCACCGGCCAAAAAAACCTGTTGCATCGGTTTTATCATACGCCTATACAGCGCATCCCACGACGACGGGCCGGTTGGTTTGTCAAGTTGTGGGGCGGGGTGGTGGTGGTTTTGGCCAGTATCACCGACGGTTCTTTGAAGGTTTCGGCCTTCGGACAAGTGGAATGATCTATCGTACTGTTGGGCATTGTGTCTGCTGGACTTGGTTCTGGTGGATTGATTGCTTGATGGTCCGTTGACCGGGTTGGTTCTGTGCTTTTTGTGGTGCTTCGGCGCTGCGGAGAAAAAAGTTCAGGGCGGTTGAAAAAACGGTTGACGGGTTGGTTGGAGGTGTTTAGAAAGCGCTCCACCAACGACGGCGGCGCCGCTGCCGACGATGGATTTGCAGTCTCTGGCGG
>NZ_FZOI01000025.1 GCF_900188385.1 Azospirillum sp. RU38E | reverse complement strand
CCGCTCCGGCGCTGTCGCATAACTGCCGGTGAACAGTTCGACATACAGATCCTGCAGGCGTGACGGCTGCGCGGTGAACTTGTGATAACGCCGGTTGGCCTCCTCGAAACGCCGCTCCAGCCGGCCCAGCGTCGAACTCCCGGCCAGCGCCGGCAACGGCGCGCCACCCGCTATCCGCGGCCTGGCTGCCGCCGTCACCTTCAACAGCGGATCGTGGCGCATCCGGTCGTGATCGTTGAGGTCCTCGTACCCCAGCGCCATGGCGATGACCCGCTGCGCCAGCAGATCGGGCAGCGCATGCGTCACCTGCTTACGGTTGCGTCGGTCCTCAAAGCAGGCCGCCATCCGCTCAAACAAATTCAGCCGACCGGCCACCTCACGCAACAGCAGCCCGCCCGCATCCGAGGTGATTTCTCCCCCGTCAAACGCCCCCATGACCACCCGCCGACCATGATCCGCAAACCGCATCCCGAAAAACACCCTGTAAATTCTTAACCGCTCCAAAATAAGGGTAATTACTTGTTGTCAAAAATAAATCCGGAAAAATGCCAGCTGCCGGTGACAAATCCGGGTTGAACTATTTCAGTGTTGGAGTGGTTACGGATAAAGATACGAGATCGACGCGATCATCATTGTTAAGCTGAATATGTAAAACATCATCTCCAATCATATATTTTATCCACATTGGAGCATTTTTTTTTAGTAGCTTCACATAATTTCCGCCGCCAGCAGAATATGGTTCTCCCATCTTTCTTAATACATCGTCCTTTGTGTCTCCAAAGTTTAAGTTATGCGGCATTTCTTCAGAGTATTTTGCATTTTTTTCATACCCATCAGAATAGAAATGTATACTATCTACATACATGGTATTTTCGTCTCCGGGTTCGTAATTATTTATCACCCATGGAGCTTCTTTCAGCATTATGGATAATCCATGATTATTGAAATTCATGAATCCGACATGTGCAGATTTATTCAATCCATTATCTGCTATATTAGATAAGGCAGCGACTTCTGGATCTGTTACAGGCTTCCTTAGAAGTTTACTCATCCGGTCAAATCGGAAATCAACTTTCATTATAGTCCTCCAGAGATCTCTCGAATTTGCGCGGCGGCTGCCTCCGCCGCCGCTTTATTCTCGAAACTTGCACCATCAATCATCGCTTGGGAATCACGATAAGCAGCGCCTTGTGGATTCAATGCATCGGCCTGGATTTGGGACGGTGTGTTTCGACCGCCAAACGTTGGGCTTTGTTGGCGATGCCAATCTTGCGGTACCGCGACGGCCGTTCCCTCATCTCGAACCTGTATTATTTCCGCTGGGGTCAGCCGCCGCCCCAATTCCGCCTCTGTCCGAGCAATATTCGATGCATGAGAGGGTTGGTGGTCAATATCTAGTTTGTCACCGGCAAGAGAACGGTTGCGCAGGTTCTTATAAGTATCAACTTCATAAGGATTGACGCCTTTTCCATCTACCCCACAACTCAACCCCAACGGATCGACCCATTCTACCGGATTCGGCGCGTAAGCCGCAAGGTTGCTGCCGCCGGCCAGCCGGATCGGGTCTTGAGTGGTGAAGCAGCCCTCGTTGGGGGCGTAGTAGCGGTGGCGGTTATAGTGCAAGCCGGTTTCAGCGTCGTGATACTGGCCCTGGAAGCGCAGAGGGTTTTCCACCTCCGCCACATGCAGCTTCGCCAAGGCCCCCCAGGCACGGTATTCCGCCTGCCAGACCAGCTCGCCATTATCGTTGGTCAGTTCCTGCGGCGTGCCCAGATGGTCTAGGTGGTAATGATAGACCTGTGACCTCTGATCCGCCCCGCCATTGCGGCGCAGTTGGGCCAGCGGGCGGAAGCTGCCGGGTTCGTGCAGATAGACCACGGCCAACGGGTCGGGGCTGGGGGCATCGAGCGCGTGGGCGGCGCTTTCGCCCAGCAACACATCGCCATCCCAGAGGAAATCCGTGCGCTGCCAGACCAGACCTGCGCCATCGCCGCCGGGGGAGGGGGTATCGTCATTGGCGCTGGCGGGGGGCAGATGGGCGGTCTGTTTCCACAGCCGCCGCCCGAAGGCGTCATAGCCATAGCGCGCCAGCGTCCGGCCCCGCCGATCCTGCCGATCCACCGCGACCAAGCGGTTGCTGGCATCATAGCGATAGGTCAGTGAGACGGCGCCGCCGGCGGCCCGCCATTCCCGCACCCGGTTGCCCCAGGCATCATACTGGAACTTGGCATCGCCATGTACCAGCAGCCGGTCGCCCTTGGCCTCCCCACCCCAGAAACCGGCATCGGCACCAGAGGACAGGATATTGCCCGCCGGATCGGGAACGAAACTTTCCGGGTTGGTGCCTTCCACGGCCAACAGCCGGTCGCAGGCATCATAGCGATAGCGCCGCACCCCGCGCTTGGCATCCTCAATCGCCACCAGCGCGTCGGCACCATCATAGCCATAGGCCCGGCTGAAGCTGACAGCCCCGCCGCGACGCACCCCTTTCTGGCGGATCAGGCGGCCTTGCGGGTCAAAATCCTGGCGCTGGAAAATGCTGCCGGCTTGGCGACCGATCTCCCGCCCCGCCGCGTCGCGCTGGAAACGGGCAATCTCCCGCCCGTCACAGCCCACGGCAGACGGCAGGCCATCATCACCCCAGGCCAGTTCCACCCGCCGCCCATCGGGCAGCAGGGTGGCCGTGCGGCGACCGCGCGCATCATGCAGATGGCGGATTTCCTGGCTGCCCTGGCGTTCCACCGCCAGCCGCCCATCGGTATCATAGGCGAACAGGTTAGCATGGTCCGGCGTTTCCGCCGCCAGCAACCTTCCCACCAGATCGTAACGATAGCGGTGGGACCGGCCATCGGCGAACCGTGCCGCCACCAGCCGGCCCAGCACATCGCGGCTGAACCGGGTGGCGCGGCCCTGGTCGGTGCTTTCCACCACAAAGCCGGCGGCATCGCGCCGGTACTGGATCAGCCGCCCGTCAAACCCGGTTTCTGCCACCAGCCGCCCGGCGGGATCGTAATCCAGCCGATAGCGTTCGCCCTTGGCGTTGGTCAGGCCGATCAGGTTCAGTTCGCTGTCGTAATGATACTGGAAGCGCGAGCCATCGGCGGCCATGCGTTCCAGCGGATAGGGCAAGCCGTCATAACGCCAGCGCGTCACCCGTCCCAGCGGGTCTTTATGGCGGGTTACATGGTCTTCGGCGTCATAATCCAGTTCCACCTTGCCGCCATCGGGGCGGTGGATGGTGACGGGGTTGCCATTTTCATCCCGGCTGAGGCGCAGCGGCGCATCGGTGCCGCGCTGGACGGAGATGACCCGGCCCAACGCATCATGATCATAGTGTCGATAGGGGCCTTTCTCCGTCGCCTCCGCCAGCAGGTCACCACCGGCGGACCAGGTGAAGCGCTGAATGGTGCCCAACGCATCGCGCAGCGCCAGCGGCAGGCCGCGCCCATCGCGCAGATAGGCTGTCTGCTGACCCGATGGGGAAATATGCTGGGCCAGATTGCCACGCGGATCATAGGTGAAGCGATGGCTGGCGCCATCGGCCTCCACCACCTGCACCGGGCGGCCCAGATCGGGCCGGGTAAGGTCTCCCTCGACCGGCACGCCATAGGCAAGGTGCAGCGCCGCCCCGTCAGGGCTGACACGTTCGACCAGCCGTCCCAAATCATCATAGGTCAGGCGCAGGGTGGCGCCGTCCGGCCCGGTGATGGATACCAGCCGTCCTGCCTGATCGAACTCCCGCTTCGTCACCTGACCCAGCGGGTCGGTTTCTTCATCGATCAGGTGCAGCGGGTTCCAGCGATAGAGGCTTTTTGCCCCGCGCCCGGTGACCACTTCGGTGGTGCGGGCGCTGGTGTCGTAGCGCAGCCTGGCATGGTAGAGCCCGTTCGTGCCCCAGGTTTCCACACAGCGGGCGGCACGGCCCCGCGCCACATCGTCCCAGACAAAATGGAAGGCCAGGCCGCCGCGCCGAACCTCCTCCACCAGCAGGTGGTTTTCGTAGCGATAGTGCCATTCATGGCCGCGCGCATCGGCGGCGGCCACCATGTCGCCCGCCTCATCATAGCGGAAGCTGACCAGCCGCAGCCGCCTTGGCTGACCATCCGCATCCGGCCCGTCTGGGTGGGGTGCGTCGATGGCGGTGATGCGCCTTGCATCGTCCGTCTGGACCCCGTATTCGCGCCCGGCACTGTCCATCAGGCCCAGCAGCCGGCCCTGATCGCCGCGTGACAGGCGGATGGCGTTGCCATTGGCATCCGCCACGCCCACCAGCCGGCGCAGGCCGGTGGCATCAGCCGGGCCGAACACCATGCGCGTGCCCTGATAATCGGTCAGCCAGTATTCCCGGCCATCCGTCTGCAGCAGCAGCTTTTCCACGCTGTTCAGGGCGGGGCGGCCGGGGGCGGGGTCAGTGAAGAAGGCCAGCCGCCCATCGCCCAGCCGCGCCGCACAGCCACCGCCGGCCGCCCAGCGATACAGCGCCATATCGAACGGGTGATGCCAGCCGGACCCCAACTCGCCCTGATGGGTGGAACTGGACATCCAGACCCGGCCCCAGACCAACGGCAGCGGCCCCGCCACCTCAAAATCCAGGGCTTCGGTGAACAGCTCCCCGCTGGCCACGTCGACCGGGTGGCCGGCGGTCATGCGGTTGCCCAGGCCACCGCCGGCAAAACCGCCAATGGAGCCGCCCAGCGTCTCACCGATGATGCGGCCGCGTTCACCCCAATAGGCCTGGCCGACGGCACCGCCAAGCTTGCCGCCGGCCATCCCCCCGGCCATGCCGCCCACGACCGTGCCGCCAAAGCGCGCCAGCCCGCAAAGGCCGCGCGCTACAAAGGCGGCACCCGCCCCGGCCCCCAGCCCCATCACGGAACCGGCAATGACCAGAACATTGGCGGTATCCACCATCCATTCCGGCACTTCGCTGTCAATCGGCAGGTAATTGCCCGGCTCCCGCCCGATGAATACATCGGGGGAGCCGGCGGCAATCACCCCGTCACATTCCAGCTTGTCCTTGATGCGGGCGGCGGGTTTGCCATTGATGATGACGGTGCGGCTGCCCTGGGCAATGCGTTGCGGCGTCGGGCCATGGTCGGAACATTTGCCCTTGTCTTCAATGGCACGGGCGGCCCGCTTGCCATTGATGATCACATTGTCTGAACAGGTGGGGGCGATTTCGCCGGCCGCATGGGTGACGGTGCTGCCCAGATCCTTGCCCAGAAGCGCGCCGCTGCCGGTTGCGGCCATCGCACCGCCCACCGCCCCGATGACGGCCAGGGCGGCACCGCCCGTTGCCACCGTCACGGCGACAATTGCGATGCCCGCCGCCAGGCCGATGGCGGCACCGACCAGAAAACCGGCCATAGCACTGCTATGTTCGATCGGGTCGCCTTCGCGGGCGGCGTTGAATTCCCCATCCATGGTTCAGGTCGCCGCGCCCGGTGCCGGCCAGGTGAAGCTGTTCAGCATGGCCAGGAACTGCTGATCACAGGCAGCAAAGCGTTCCGCCGGGGCGGTATTGACGATGGAAATCAGGCGCCCATCCGGCAATTGGGCATAAAGCTGGCGCTGTTTCACCATGCCGGCCCCGGAATTCCACTGGAACAGCACCTCCACCGCCTGCCGGCCCGACAGCATGACATCGCGCCGCAATTCCAGTTGGAAGCCCTGGGCGCGGGCGGTCAGGTCGGCCATCTGCCGGTTGACATAGGCCCCCAGTGCCTCCCCCGGACGGGGGCGATCATAGGCCACCATGATATTGGGCGCGACCGGGCCGCTATTATCCGATGGGCCGGCCCAGGCGATCATCGACCGGTCGGTCCAGTCATCCGGCAATTGGAAGCTGAAATCGCGGGTGCGGCAGGTCTGCGACATGAAATGTCCTGAACGAAAAATGGGGAGGGATCAACCCGGCTGGCGCAGGGCACGGGCCACGGAAACGGCCTGATCGATCTTCGGGTTCCCGGTGCTGGGGGCGGCGGCCAGCAGATCGTCGGCCTTGGGCATCTCCCCCGCCATCGCCTTGGCCGCCAGCGATGAAGCTGCCCCCCCGCCGGGGCTGCTGGCGGCCGTGCCGGGCATCAGGCCCTGCAGGCTGGACAGGGCATTCTGGCCGGCCGGGGCAAGGCTGCCCGCCACGGCGTCCAGATCGGCGGATCGGGGCAGGGTGCCGGGCAGCGCCGCAGCCCCGCCGGCCCCGGCTGTGCCCGGCAGGTTGGCCCCCAGGGCGGACGCGGCTTGCGCCATGCCGCCCTGCAGCAGGCTGCTTGCCGCCTGCATCCCCGGCACGGCATTGCCCAAGGCAGAGGCTGCCTGTGCCATGCCGGCATTCAGGGCACTGGCGGCACCGGCCTGCGGCCCGCCAGCGGCCAGTGACTGGGCCATTTGCAGCGCTGGGTTCAGCAATTGTCCGGCCGGCCCCGGCAGCGTCTGGGCCGCCATTTTGGCCATCTCCGCCAGCGCACCCGGTGTTTGCAGGTTAAACGGGGTGAAGGGCGGAATACCCAGGCTGGAGCCGATGGCGCCCGGCTGGAACAGGGTGGCGAAGACCGACATGCCTCATAACCCTCGTCTCACTTGGGGTTCAGCAGCCATCCGTCTGCGCGATGCGGGTTTCCGCGCAGGACCGACGGATGGCACAACCCTTATTTACCGGAAACGCGAGGGCGCATTGCCCGATCTAACGGTGAGGGCGGGGGCGAAAGCGGGGTATTTCTGAAAGGGTATGAAGGGGGTTCTATCCGCCCATTTTCCAAGCGGTCAGTCCGTGCCGGTAATGACGCTTTGTGCAACAGGGGCGATGGGAGAAGGGAAAAGCGCCCGGAACCCCCTAAGCCAGCTTTGCCACCTGCTTGTCACGGTGCGATGTGGGGGATAAGAACGACTTCTGAGAGATGTCCGGGAGTACGGAAAATGACCCCACGGGTGGGCTGTGGCGCCTTTATCCAGGATGAAGAGGGGCGGTTGCTGCTGGTCAAACGGCGCCGTAACCCGGAGGCGGACCATTGGGGCCTGCCGGGCGGCAAGGTGGATTTTCTGGAAAAGGTGGCGGACACCGCGGTGCGGGAAATCGCCGAGGAACTGGGGGTGGAAATCGCGCTGACCGGGCTGCTCTGCGTCGTCGACCAGATTGATCGGGAGGCACCCAGCCACTGGATCAACCCTGTCCACCGCGCCCGGATCATTGCCGGGGAGCCGCGGGTGATGGAGCCCGACGCGCTGGCCGATTGGGGCTGGTTTGCCCTGGATGCGTTGCCGCAGCCCCTGACCCTGTCGACAAGGGCGGCGTTGGCGGCGGCGGCTTAGGCCGCCGTCTCCTTCTTCTTTGCCCCGATCTTCGGCTCGGTACCCTTCAGCAGCCGGGCGATATTTTCCTTGTGCCGGATGAAGACCAGTAGGGCGATGAAGACGCAGAGCCCGGCCACTGCCGGCCCAGCCAGGAACCAGGCGACCACGGGGCTGAGCCCGATGGCAATCAGGGCGGAAAGCGAGGAGATGCGGAAGGCGAAAGCGGCCAGCAGCCAGGTGCCGCAGGCGGACAGCCCCACCGGCCAGGCAATGGCCAGCAGCACGCCCAGTGCCGTGGCAACCCCCTTGCCACCCTTGAAACCCAGCCAGACCGGGAAGCTGTGGCCCAGCATGGAACCGGCGGCGGCGGCCACCGCTGCTTCCACCCCACCAAAATACAGCGCCAGCAGGGTGGCGATGCCGCCCTTGCCGCTATCCAGGATCAGGGTCAAGGCGGCTAGCGGCTTGTTCCCGGTGCGCAACACATTGGTGGCGCCGATATTGCCGCTGCCGATCTTGCGGATATCGCCATAGCCGGCCAGCCGGGTCAGCACCAGCCCGAACGGGATGGAGCCCAGGAAATAGCCGCCGGCAAAGGCGGCGATCAGCAGGCCCCAGGCCAGGGAAGTGGTTGCCGGTTCAACCATGATGGCGCCGATCCTTTTGTTCTTGTTGCTGCTGCGTGCGTCGGGTCAGGCGGCGCGGGTGAACACGCTGCGCCCATCCACGATGGTGCGCATCACCATGCCCTGAACCGGGCGTTTGTCGAAACAGCTATTCTTCGATTTCGACGCCAGTTTCTCCCCCTCGATCCGCCAGGGCCGGTCCAGATCGAACAGCACCAGATCGGCGGCCCCGCCCTTGGCCAGCCGGCCCAGATGCGTCAGACCCAGAATGTCGGCAGGGATATGGGTGACGGCGGCCAGCGCGCGGGCCAGCGGCACCTGGCCCTTATGATGCAGGTCCAGCACCAGCGGCAGCAGGGTTTCAAACCCGACGGCACCAAAGGCTGCCTGGGCGAAGGGCACGCGCTTGCTGTCCTGATCATGCGGCTGGTGGTCCGACGTGATGGCATCGATGGTGCCATCGGCCAGCCCTTCCACAATGGCCCGGCGATCCGTCTCGCTGCGCAGGGGGGGCTTCAGCTTGAAGAAGGTACGGTAATCGCCCACATCCATGTCCGTCAGGGAGAAATAGGGCGGGGCGGTGTCGCAGGTGATGGACAGCCCGCGCGCCTTGGCCCGGCGGATGACATTGACCGATTCGGCAGTGGAGATATTAGCGGCGTGGTAACGCCCGCCGGTCATTTCCACAAGCCGCAGGTCGCGTTCCAGCATGATGACTTCGGCCATGGCCGGAATGCCGGCAAGGCCCAGTTTGGTGGCGATCTCCCCGGAATTCATCACGCCGCCGGCCAAGCGCGGCTCGCTCGGATGCTGGAAAATGGTCTGGCCAAAGGTGCTGGCGTAGGAGAGCGCGCGGCGCATCAGGGCCGGGTCGGCGATGGGGCCGCCATCGGTAAAGCCAATGGCCCCGGCCTCCATCAACAGGCCGATCTCGGCCAGTTCTTTGCCGGCATTTTCCCGCGTCAGCGCGCCATAGGCGAAAATCTTCACCAGCTTGGTTTCACGCGCCCGGCGGGCGATGAATTCAATCCCCGCCACGTCATCGATCACCGGATCGGTGTTGGGCAGGGCCGCCAGGGCGGTGATACCGCCGGCGGCGGCACTGCGGCTGGCGGTCAGGATGGTTTCATTATGCTCAAACCCCGGCTCCCCCACGGACGCGCGCAGGTCCACCAGACCGGGGGCCAGACAAAGGCCGGTGCAATCCACCGCCGTCACCCCCTCCGGCACGCCATTGGCGAACAGGCCGGGACCGAAATCGGCAATACGGGTGCCTTCCACCAGAAGGCCACCTACGGCATCCAGGCCGGTGGCGGGATCGATCAGGCGGGCATTCAGATAGGCGGTGCGCTGGGTCATGGGGGCGTGTCCGGGCCGGCGGGCGGGAAGGGGCGATGGGGGCGGAACAGGGCGGCGGGTGGGCTCAGCCCTTGTTGCGCACCAGCAGATCCAGGCAGGCCATGCGCACGGCCACGCCCAGTTCCACCTGCTGTAAGATGACAGAGCGGTGGATATCGTCGGCCACCAGACTGTCGATCTCCACCCCGCGATTCATCGGGCCGGGATGCATGATCAGGGCGCCGGGCTTGGCCACGGCCAGCTTCTCATAATCCAGGCCGAAGAAGCGGAAATATTCCCGCTGGCTGGGCACGAACTGGCCCTGCATCCGTTCCAGTTGCAGACGCAGCATCATCACGATGTCGGCATCCTTCAGGCCGGTCTTCATCGAATGATGCACTTCCACGCTCAACTCCCCGATGGCGCTCGGCAGCAGGGTGGGCGGGGCCACCACGCGCACGTTGGCGCCCATGATGTTGAGCAGCTGGATGTTGGAGCGGGCGACGCGGCTGTGCAGGATATCGCCGCAGATGGCGACAGTCAGGCCCTTCAGCGTGCCCAGGCGGCGGCGGATGGTCAGCGCATCCAGCAGGGCCTGGGTCGGGTGTTCATGCTGGCCGTCGCCGGCATTCAGCACCGCGCAATTCACCTTGTCGGCCAGCAGCTTCGGCGCGCCCGATTCCTGGTGGCGAACCACCAGCGCATCCAGATGCATGGCGTTCAGGGTCATCGCCGTGTCGATCAGCGTCTCCCCCTTCTTCACCGAGCTGCCATCGACGGACATGTTGATGCAGTCGGCCCCCAGCCGGCGGGCCGCCAGTTCGAAACTGGTGCGGGTGCGGGTGGAGTTTTCGAAGAACAGGTTGACGACAGTGCGCCCGGCCAGCAGGTCGGACTTGGCCCCGGCGCGATTCTGTTCGACATAGCGGTCGGCCAGATCCAGCAGCAGGTTGATTTCCGGTGCCGTCAGCCCCTGGATGCCCAGCAGGTGCCGGTGGCTGAAACTGTCGGCGCGGCCGTCGATATCATGCGGATGGGTCGCCATGGGGCGCTGCCTCGGGGTCTGGAAACGGGGCTGGGTCGGTTGCGGCGGACTATAGCGCGGGACCGGGTGCAGGCAAGTGCGCGGCGCGGGGGGCAGGGTTTTATATTATATTGGCGGGGGTTAATCCCGCTGTCGCAGCGGAATCGACAGCGCCAGGGGGGCGGCCATGCCTTCGCCATACCATTCGGCCAGCAGGCCGCCTTCATCCGTGCCAGTCAGCGACAGCCAGTTGCGCACTGTCAGCAGGCGTTTTTCCCGGCCGGGCATCGGCTCCATGGTCAGGCGCAGGCCGCCGCGCAGCTTCTCCGGCTTGGCGGCCATCCGTTCCATCATATCCACCGCCAGCCCGTGCGGCGCCGGATGCACGATGCCGGAACTGACGCATTGGCGCAGGGTGACATCGCCGCTGTCGATCCGGCCATAGGCCCCCAGATGCACCTCCCCCGACAGGATGGTGACGGTGCAATTCTGCCGGCGGCTGAAATCCAGCAGCGCCTCCACCACCTGCAGCCATTCCTGCGTATGGGCGGGGCTGCGCCACTGGTCGCGCAGGTCATCTTCCATCTTCTGCCGGCCGGGGATCAGGTTCAGCACCCGTTCCAGCAGCCCGAAGGAGGTGAAGATCAGCGGCACGCTGGACATCACCAACAGATGCCCGCAGGCGGAAAAATGCTCCAGCCAGCGGGGCAGATGGCGCAGGCTGCGCAGGGAAAAGACCTGATCGGGCCGCCGTTCGCTGCGCAGGTCGGGTGCCAGGATGCCGATGCCATTGACCATGATGCCCTGGGTGAAGCCCGGCGGTTCCGGCGCCATCAGGGTTTCAATCGGGTCATCATCGGTCATGCCGATCTGGAACAGCCGGAAGGCGCGGCGGGCGGCACGGTAGATCGCCTGATAGACCGGGCTTTGCAGCAGCGATTCGGGGTGGGAGCCCCAGCCATCGATGATATCGTGATCATCCCACATGCGCAGGCCGGGCACGCTGGCCAGCATGGCGGCGGCTTCCGGCTGGTTCCAGGCATGGCGATAGGTTGCCAGATACCAGGCATCCAGTTCCCGCTCCAGCTCCGGTGGTTCTTTCACCGCCACCCGGCGCATCAGGGGGCGGGATGCGGCCTCCTTCAAGGCGGGTAGCTGCTCCCATAACCCGTCAGCATAGACCTGATCGCCGCCCATCAGCATCAGATGGAACGGGTTGGCCCGGTGGCGGCCCAGCAGATGGCCCCACATGGCGTTGCGGGACAGGCCCTCCGCCTGGATGGTGCTTTCATCCTCGCAACCGCCGCAGGCATTATAGGCAATGCGCGGGGCCATGGCCGTGCCGGGCACGGTGAAGCGCCAGCGCCGCTCATCCCCCTGGAAACCATAGGCGGCGTGGCCATCCTGCAGGCCACGCGGCACGGCGAAATCATAACGCCAGAGCTGCATCGGCCCGCTGGGGCAGGGCTGGGCATAGGCGTCGGAAAGGTTCGGCCCCACCGGGGGCATCTCGGCCCAGGCGTACAGGAAGCGCGGCGGCACCGGCAGCAGCACGCCTTCCACCAGCAGGTCCGGCGGTTCCTGATCGCCCTCCAGCAGAAAGGTGACGGCCACCCGCCAGCGCGCGGCCGACCCGGTGGCGCCACCGCTACCGCGCGCGTGCAGGATCGGTCCTAGCAGGACCACCTGGGGGCGCGGGGGTGGCCGTTTCCGTCGCGGCGGGGTGGGGTTCATCAAGGCGGTTGCGTGGGGGACGGGAAGGGGCGGCGCATCATGGCCGGAACCATGGCCGGCAGGGAAGGCCATATTGTGGCGGCCGGCCGCCCTTTCAATGGGGTCGCGGACCGCTATGCCGGCGCAGCAGGCTCAACATCTGTTCTGGCACCGGCTCCTCCAATACGGGATCATAAAGCTGATGCAAGGCTTCCGTGTTGCGCTGATAGCGCTTCAACAGTTCGGCCGCGGCCGGGTCGGCTGCCAGGGCGGCTTCCACCTCCCGACGCTGGGCCGGGGAAAGGGCGCCATCCATATAGGCGTTGATATCGCTCATGGTCAGCCGTTTCATGTCATCACTATATCTGGAACGAAACAATCACCAGTGGCCGTGCCTTGCACATCGATCAGCGGCCTGTTCAACAACATATGCCCGGCCCGGATGTTCCGTGCCCGTTTACCCACCTTTTCTGAGCCGGGGTACCCCGGTCGGATATTGTATATCAGCGCGGCGGCCAGCGCCATCCACTTCCCCGGCGCGGCGGGGTTGCGACAGCGGTGACAAAGCGTTTCGTTGCGTATTGTTGACACAAAATCAATATTAGACAGTGAAAATGCCCGTCTCCCCCAAGTCGGGAAGCGTGACCGGCGCGGCCGGCCGGATGGTATGGGAAAGACAGTTACCTATGGATGCCCGTTTCAAATCCCGTGAGATCGGCCGCAAGGCATTGGATGTCGATGCGCTGAAACGATCCTTCGTTGAATGGCTGGTCTATTCCGTCGGCAAGGATGCCCGCGCCGCCACACGGCGCGACTGGTTCAACAGCGCCGCCCTGGCCGTGCGGGACCGGGTGGTGGATCGCTGGATGGATACCACCCGCGCCGTCTATGCCGCCGATGCCAAGCGTATCTACTACTTCTCCATGGAATTCCTGATCGGGCGGCTGCTGCTTAACAACCTCTCCAACCTGGGGCTGGTGGAGGAGGCACGCGAAGCGCTGGACCGGCTGGGCCTGCGCCTGGAAGAGGTGCTGGAGATGGAGCCGGACCCGGCGCTGGGCAATGGCGGGCTGGGCCGGCTGGCCGCCTGTTTCCTGGATAGCATGGCCACCCGCAACCTGCCCGGCTATGGCTATGGCATCCGTTACGAATATGGCCTGTTCGAACAGGAATTCGATCATGGCTGGCAGGTGGAAACGCCGGACAACTGGCTGCGCTTTGGCAACCCGTGGGAATTCGCCCGGCCGGAAGTGCTGTACCCTGTGCATTTCTATGGCCATGTGGAGCGGGTGCGCGATGGGCGCGGGATTGAGCGCGCCCAATGGACCGGCACCGACATGGTGCACGCCATGGCGTTCGACACGCCGGTGGTCGGCTATGGCGGGGAGACGATCAACACGCTGCGCCTGTGGTCTGCCCGCGCCGCGCATGATTTCAGCTTCAGCGATTTCAATGATGGCGATTATCTGAAGGCGGTGGAAGGCAAGGTTCTGTCGGAGAATCTGTCCCGCGTGCTCTACCCCAATGACGCTACGGAGGTGGGGCGGGAGTTGCGGCTGAAGCAGGAATATTTCTTCACCAGCGCCAGCATCCAGGACATCCTGCGCCGGTATCTGCAGCATCACCGCGATTTTGACAGCCTGCCCGACAAGGCGGCCATCCAGCTTAATGATACCCATCCCGCCATCGGCATTGCCGAGCTGATGCGGCTGCTGATCGACCAGCATGGGCTGGAATGGGAGCACGCCTGGGACGTCACCCGCCGTACCTTCAGCTATACCAACCACACCCTGCTGCCGGAGGCGCTGGAATCCTGGCCGGTGCGGCTGCTGGAACGGGTGCTGCCCCGCCATATGCAGATCATTTATGAGATCAATGCCCGGTTCTTGAACCAGATAAAGTCCCATGCCGATATCAGCACCATCCAGCGCCTCTCGCTGATTGATGAAAATGGCGACCGGCGGGTGCGCATGGGCAATCTGGCCTTTCTGGGCAGCCACAAGGTCAATGGTGTCTCGGCCCTGCATACCGACCTGATGCGCAAGACGGTGTTTGCCGATTTCCACCGCGAATTCCCCGACCGCATCACCAACAAGACCAATGGCATCACCCCGCGCCGCTGGCTGTTGCAGGCCAACCCGGCCCTGTCGGCCCTGATCACCAGCCGTATCGGTTCCGGCTGGGTAATGGATCTGGAACAGTTGGGCGCCCTGCGGGAGCGGGCGGACGATCCCGTCTTCCGGGAGGAATTCCGCCGCGCCAAGCGCCAGAACAAGAAGCGGCTGGCCGCCTATATCACCCGCCACCTGAAGGTGGATATCGACATTGACAGCTTGTTCGATGTGCAGGTGAAGCGCATCCATGAATATAAGCGCCAGTTGCTGAACCTGTTGCAGACGGTGGCGCTGTATAATGACATCCGCGACAACCCCACCCGGGAGTTCGTGCCGGTCACCAAGATTTTGGCCGGCAAGGCGGCCCCCGCCTATACCCAGGCCAAGCTGATCATCAAGCTGGCCAATGACATTGCGCGGGTGATCAATCAAGACCCGGTGGTGAAGGGGCGGCTGCGGCTGGTGATGCTGCCCAATTACAATGTCACCCAAGCTGAACTGATCATGCCGGCGGCCGACCTGTCGGAACAGATTTCCACGGCGGGGATGGAGGCATCAGGCACCGGCAATATGAAGCTGGCGCTGAATGGGGCGCTGACCATCGGCACCCTGGATGGGGCCAATGTGGAAATGCGCGATCATGTCGGGGCGGAGAATATCTTCATCTTCGGCATGAATGCGGCGGAGGTGCAGGAGCTGCGCCAGGGCGGTGCCTTTGATCCGCGTCAGGTGGTGGCCACCAACCCGCGGCTGAAGCGGGCGCTGGACATGATCGGTTCCGGCATCTTCTCCCCCGACGATCCGCGCCGTTTCCAGCCCATTGTCGACAGTCTGCTGAATGGCGACCATTTCCTGGTCACGGCGGATTTCGAGGATTACTGCAACACCCACGCAACGGCGGCAGAGCTGTACCGCAGTCAGGATGAATGGACGGCCAAGGCCATCTTGAACACGGCCGGCATGGGCTGGTTCTCCTCTGACCGCACCATCATGGATTATGCGACGGAGATCTGGAACGTGTCCCCCGTGCTGCCGATGACGGGCGATGGGGATTGATCCTGATGACCGGGTTGGATGGTGTATTTACGTTCCAGCCAACCCGGCCTCTGTCATGGTAACAGCGAATTGACGATCACCAACCGTTCCATCCGGCAGAGGCAGGGGCGGTTCACTTCGGTGCCAGGGCTGACAGGAAACTGCCAAAGGCGATGTCATAGGCGCGGCGGTTGATGGGGCCGATCAGGTATGAATCGGGGTGGGGGGCAGGGGACAGCAGGCTGAAAACAGCCCAGCCCTTGGCCGTGCCCACCACGGTTTGCCGGAAGGTCGCCGGCTTGCCGTTGATGCTGGTTTCCAGGCTGCTGACAGACAGGCTGACGCCGGGAATATCACTTTCCACCGTGCGCAACGGGTTTTTGGTGATATCGGCACCCAGCCCGCGCATTCCGCCTGCCACCTGATCGCCGGCTGCCTGGGCGCTGGCGAAGCTGTCGCGCGGGGCGGCATAGATGTTGAGAATGCCCAGCCGTTCCGCCCCCTGACCATTGCTGACAATCCAGGACTGGCTGTCGGCCCCAACGCTGTTATCCGGCTGTGCCGTCCAGGAGGTGGGGGCCTTGAAACCCAACTGGAAAACCTTGTTCAGCGGCAGATCCTGCAGGGGCTCCGCATAGGCCTGCTGCGGTGCCTGTGTCAGGCGGAAGGTCTGGGCGGCCACCAGGAAGGCTTCCTCGACCTGCGGATAATGCGCCTCATCACTGAAACTATGCAGCAGATAGAGGAACTTGCCATTCTTGAAGGTGCGAAGCCGGTACAGAACCGGGCGGCCCGCCACCATCTTCTTCGCCAGCACATCGGCATTGCGGCCGGCGGTAGACGGGATGCTGCGATGGCCCAACACCTGATACTGGTTGGTGATCACCCATTGTTCCAGCCAATCCTCTGGCGCGATTTCCCGCTCCAGCGCCAGGGCATAGACCTCGATCAGGCTCTGGTCTCTGCGGTCGCCATAGGCGGCCAGCTTCTGCAGCTTGCCATTGGGCCTGTCCGGCTGGCCCTCCTTTTCGAACCATAGCCAGTCCTTGCGGATGGCCAGGGTGAAGGCGAAGGCCGGATAGGGGCTTTGGAAAGGCTGCTGCAGGTAATCGCGGGCCAGATCGGCTTGGGTGGCCTGGATAGTCGTCCGCATCTCAGTCATTGCACTTTCCTTCGCTTTGCTTTCGTGTGGCAGGATCACTGCCAGCAGAAGCCCCAGAGAGATTATCAGAACCACCGGCAGGGTCAGCAATTCCGCCAGACGCCCGCGCTCTATCATCACGTCAACATCGCGGCGTGGATAGGGCAGCAGAAAAACCCGCCACATCCCCGGCATCCGGCCCGGCAGCCTGCCCAATCGGAACGCGAAATCCACCACCCGCCGCCATTGCACCAGAATGATCAGGGAAAACATCAACACGCCCAGCATAGCCATGGCGATCTGGATCAGGAACAACAGGCCGGGCGCTGATCTTTCCACCAGTTTGCCAATGATGACCACCAGGGCGAACAGCACCGCCAGCAGCAGAAATCCCAGCAGGGTGCGGCCCCGCTCTGGAAAACGGGTGGCCAGGGCTGCCATCCGGCCCAAGGTTACGGTTTCAGCACTCATTTCTTCGGCGGCCCCACGCTTAATTCACCCTCCGTGCCCACACCGAAGATCGCACCGATCTCGGCAAAGCCGCCACCATGATAGCGCTGGGTCTGGCGATCGAAATAGCCGAAGCCGCCGCCGCCGATCTCTGCACTGCCGGCCGATGCGCTTTGCTGGAATTTACCATCCAGCGTCCAGCCATCGGGCACACCCGGCAACCAGCCGATGGGAATGGAGAAGGTCTGTTCGGCCGATGCCTGTGCCACGCGGGCGCCGGCCTTGCCGCCCAGGGCAGCACCGACATAACGGCCATCATCGCCCAGCAGCGCCTGCCCTTTGGCATCGGCGGAGAACAGTTCGCCCGTGCCTTTCAGGCCGACCTTGCCGTAATCGCTGTTGCCCAGCGCCCCTTCCACGGAAAGCCGCTGCATGGCGGCCTTGGCCTCACCCGCAGCGCCAAGACCGTTCTTGGTGATGCCGGCATGGCCTTCGGCGTCGGCGGCGAAGACATCCAGGCCACCACCGATCTCACCCCAATCATTCTGGCCTTTGGCCGAAATGCGGGCCAATGCCGCCTCACCCTTGGCATCCACCGTGGCCTTGTCATTGGTGACATTGCCGGTGACCGACCCTTCGGCACCCAGCACCTTGGAGGTGACAGGCCCCTTGGTCTTATTGGCTGCCCAGTCGCCGCCTTGCAGCGTGGTGCCCTCGGTCGGTTTGGCGGTTGCCGGCGCATCGCCCCAGCCACCACCACCGCCTCCACCCCCGCCACCGCCGGACTGACCAGCCGGGTTCTGCCCATTGATCGCCGACGTGGCGCTGCTGCCGCCGGCGGCACCATTGCCGGCAGCCGCCCCGCCGCCGCCGCCGCCACCGGAGACCTGCACCTCTTCTGCTTCCGGTGGGGGCACCTTCTCCTTGGTGTTCAGCCAGATATACTCCCCATCCAGGCTGATGCCCGTCTTGTCCATGATGATGGTGGAGCCGTTGGAGACCAGGATGATCTTGTCTGGGGTCAGTTGGATGGCGCTTTCACCGACCTGGAAGACCATCAGGTTCTTGGCGCGCTGGATGGCGCCATTGCCGATCTGGATGAACTGGTTGTTCTGGACGACGGTGGAGAGATCCTTCTGGCTATGGAAGGCCAGTTCCTCACCACCCGCCTTATCCTCCATGGAGAACAGGTTGAAGCCGTTGCCGCCGGGGCTGGACAGGGTACGAAACGCGGTCTGCGTCTTCTGCGCCGGCAGGGAAACGGGCGCGGCGGTTTCGGAATTCGGCACCAGCCCCAGGATCACCGGGCGATCCGGGTTGCCCTCCATGAAACCGACCACCACCTCCATGCCCACACGCGGGATGGTCTGCGCGCCAAAGCCGCGCCCGGCCCAGCTTTGCGTTGCCCGGATCCAGCAGGAAGAACGGTCGTCCGCCGTGCCGCGCCGGTCCCAGTAGAATTGCACCTTCACCCGCCCATAGGCGTCGGTATGGATATCCTCCCCCTTGGGCCCCACCACCACGGCCGTTTGCAGGCCGGGGATGGTGGGGCGGGGGGTGGTGCGGCGGGGGACAAAGGGGGTGGATGCTGGGATACAGGTAAAGCTGTTCTCGTACTGCGTATTGCTGCCGCCATTGGTTTCATAGGACTGGTCGGCGGCCTTGTGGCTGACCGACAGCACGACATAGGAACTGTTCTCCGCCATCACCGGATGGCCGGTCATCAGGAAGCGGCCGATGGGGGCCAGGGTGCGGCAATCGCTGACGCCCTGGATAGTCTCGCGCTCCACCTCCTCGGCCTGCATGTTCAGCTTGGCGCGGCGTTCGCCCAGGCCAGGATCGGCATGAAGGCCCGGAAACTCAAAATGTTCGTGCTGGGGCTGTTGCTGGAAATTGGAGAGGGTGGGAACCGTCTGGTTCAGGCGCAGCTTGCTGGTTTCGAAATTATAATCGGCCACCGTCCAGGCGCTGGCCTGATAGGAATGGCGCCGCCGCCAGTCCTTGATATGGTTGGACAGGGCCGACGTGGCGCTGAACGGGATGCTGGGCTCGGCCCCGGATTGATAGGCGGCGGTCTGCGTTGCCACCACCAGCGTGTGCTTGCCCGGCTCGTGGCGGAAGAAATAGTAAAGCCCATCCTCCTCCAGCAGGCGGCAGACAAAGGCGAAATCGGTCTCCCGATACTGCACGCAATAGGGGCGGGGTGGCGGTGAGCCGGCCATGGAGAAATCATACTGGCTATGGCCCATCTCATCGAAGATGGTGGCCAGGATTTCCAGGCTGTTCTTGTTCTGGAAGATGCGGCAATCGCTGGTGCGGGTCAGCAGCCAGAGCCAGGGCACAATCTCAAGCTCATAATGGCGCTGACCGCGCCCGGCGGCATGGCCGGCGGTCAACCCGGCGACGATGCCGTTGAAACTGCGATAGACGCCATCTTGAAGCCGCAGGTGGAAATCCACCGGCTGGGCCACCAGGCTGGCCGGATCCAGCATATCGGTCTGCGCCCGCACCGTGGCGCGGAAGGTGAACAGCGCCGACACCGCCTCCGTCCCCTCCAGCGCTTCCAGCAGCAACTGATCGGGGCCAAGCGGTGTATCGATCGCCAGGATGCGATTGACCTGCGTGAAACCGTCCATTCCAGATTCCCGAGCAATGGCCCTTGCAGCCAACGGCAAATGCCTTGGAAAGAAAACACCCCAAGGAAACGGGGTATTGAAAGCGCCATCAGGCGTCACAAAAAACGCAAATCCCTGACATGCTGAGAGCAGGGTGAATTCTACAGAAGCAAAACCCCGGAATATTGAGGGGGGTTTGCCCCTTATTATAGAAAGTCGCTTTGGCTTCAACGAAACAGAAGGCAAGTGGATCGCCGAATTCGGGGTATGCCGAACGGGCCGATGCGAAGGGCCGTTATAAGCAACGATTGGAATAGGGCGGCACCCCCAGGGGGTATCGTTTCATGGCCGAGAACCTGATTTATCGGCCCTTCGGCCTATCGAACGGGCGCGAGAAAGGCTCTTTGAACGCGGATTGCGACAAAGGTAAGTGGTCGAAGGTACATCATCCGGAAGGGGTGACACCAAATCGGTGGATCGTCAGCTATATGGAATAGTGCGTGTGTATAAACAGAACATGTATGGATAACACCAAATAGCACGTCGGTGGTTCCTATTGCTTGTGATACCTATTTTTTGTGAATGGCCGTGGTTATCTCGCGGCATTTGTTGATGGTATTATTTTGTTTCCACGATTGTTCCGCAACGATCGATAATTTTTCTGAAACAAAACCCAGTCTTCGATCCTTATACGATCATCGGGTGATATGCCGGTCGTTTTCGCAGCCCGGTTACGTCCCGCTCCCACGTGAACGAGGAAAAGATGGCGCTTGTCCTGAAAGTGATGAAAGCGGGTGACAGCTCCCTGAGCGAGGGGGAAAGCCGCAGCTTTGACGGCGCCAGCATCAGCATCGGGCGCGGGCAGGAGAATGACTGGGTGGTCAATGATCCGCACCGCCATCTGTCCAAACAGCATTGCCGGTTTGAAAAACGCGGCAATGCCTATTTCATCATCGATACCAGCACCAATGGTGTTTTCGTTGGCGATGCGCCGGTGCCGTTGGGCAAGGGAAATGCCCAGGCGCTGCGCGATGGGGAGGTGATCAATCTCGGCCCCTGTGTGCTGAAGGCGGAATTTCGGGAGATGGTGGCGGCCGCCCCCGCTCTGTTCGGTGATCATTCGCCGGCCGGCGGGGGCGGGCTTGATTTCGCCATGGAGACCGCGCCCGCCGCCTATGGTGCCAATCCGGCCTCGGTGAGCGATATTCTGGGCGGGCGGCGGCGCAGCGATGCCAGCCCCATTGAGCGCGATGGCGACCTGGCCGCGCTGGAGGTGCCGGAATCCGACATGGCGGCCTTTGGCGGGCATCCGCAACTGGCCAATCATTTCGCCGCCCCCGAGGTGCAGCGCCCGGTGATCCCGCCCGATTGGCATTCCGATGAGGCGACGCTGCCGGCGGAGCCTGAAGCCCTGGCCGAACCGGAACCTGCCCCCGATTTTCCCCGCCCCACGCCACGCCCGCCGGTGGCGGAAGCGGTGCCCGTCCCTGCGCCCCCACCCCCACCGCCCGTGGCCCGGGAGCCGGCGGAGGCCGCAACCGACCTGCGTGGCACCGACCCGGTGGCCGCCTTCATGGCCGGTGTCGGCCTGCCGATGGAGGCCATCGACAATGCCGATCAGGCTGCCCTGATGCACAAGATGGGGCTGGCCTTCCGCGAGGCGGTGTCCGGGATGCGGGAGCTGCTAGAACTGCGGGCCTTCCTGAAATCGGAATTCCGCATCGAACATACGCTGCTGCGCGCCAAGGAAAACAACCCGCTGAAATTTTCCGCCAACCTGGATGGCACGCTGGCCGTGCTGATCGGCAAGCGGGTGACGGGTTTCCTGGATGCGCCGGACGCCATCCGCGAAAGCCTGCGCGATATCAAGGCCCATGAGGTGGCCCTGATCGCCGGCATGAAGACGGTGGTGGCCGATGTGCTGGAACAGCTGTCGCCCGAAAGCGTCAGCACCGATGTCAGTTCGTCCCTGTTGCCGCAGGTCCATAAGGCGCGGTGCTGGGAAAAATACGAACAAACCCATCAGCGGATCATGGGGGAACAATCCTCCGGTCCACCGCTCGGCGGCAAGTTTTCTGCCGCCTACACCAAACAATTCCGCAGCCTTTGATCAGGCTGACCAGAAATGGGCCCCATCAAGATGAAAAAAACCCGTTTATCCCTTCTTGCTTCCCTTGGCCTTGCCGGCACGCTGCTGCTGTCCGCCTGTTCCAGCAAGCCGCCGCCGGCGCCCCCGCGCGGGGCTATTCCCATCTATGTCACCACCACGCGGGAGGTGAATGCCGATGCGCAGGGGCGGGCCGCCCCGGTGGTGGTGCGCGTCTATGGTCTGGCCAACAAGGATAGTTTCAATCTGGCCGCCCCCATCCAGTTGATCCAGCAGGATGCCAAGACGCTGGGTGCCGATCAGCTGGACCGCCAGGAACTGGTGCTGGCCCCGTCTGACCAGAAGCTGATCACCCAGCCGGCCAATGACAAGGTGAATTATGTCGGCGTGGTCGCCGCCTATCGCGCCATCGACAAGGTGAAATGGCGGGAGGTGGTGGCCGTGCCCGCCACCGGCAGCGTCATCCTGGATGTCACTGTCGGGGCCAACGGCGTGACGGTGCAGCAGCGCCCGCAGCCGGAACAGAAAAAGTGAGGGATGCTGGATGATGATGTCCGCCAACCGCGTGGTCTGGTCCGAGGGCATGTTCCTGCGGGTGCAGCATTTCCAGCAGGCCGACCGCCATGTCGAGCGGCTGGTGGCGGCCCGCACCCAGCCGCTGGCTCCCTTTTCCTGGGGGATCAGCGAGCTGGTGATCAACCGGGAACTGCTGGGGATCGGCAAGTTCGCCATCGCGGCGGCGCGGGGCATCCTGCCGGACGGCACCCCCTTTTCCATCCCCGATGATGCCGATCATCCGCCGCCGCTGGAACTGTTCGATAATATCAAGAACTGCCTGATCTATCTGACCCTGCCGGTGCGCCAGCCGGGGGCGGCGGAGGTTGGCAACCCCAATTCTGAAGATGCCATCACCCGCTATGTCCCCGCCCGGTTTGAGGCAGAAGATGCCAATCTGGGCAGCGGCCAGTCCGCACCCATGGATGTGGCGCGCCTGCGCCTGCGCTTGGCCCCGGAAACCCAGCCGCTGGCGGGATATGAAAAGATCGCTGTGGCGCGGGTGGTGGAGGTGCGGTCCGACCGTGCCATCATCCTGGATGACCAGTTTATCGCCCCCACCACCTCTGTCGCGGCGCAATCGCCGCTGCATGGTTTCCTGACCGAGATCCAGGCGCTGATCCAGCACCGGGCCGAGGCGCTGGCCGCCCGCGTGGCCGGCCCGTCGCAGGCCAAGGGGGCGGCGGAGATTGCTGATTTCCTGCTGTTGCAGACGGTGAACCGGTACGAGCCGCTGTTGCGCCATTACGCCGCCACCGCCCCCATGCTGCACCCGGAGCGTTTTTACCGCCTGTGCGTGGAAATCGCTGGCGAACTGGCGACCTTCACCGCCGAGGGCAAGCGCGCCACCATCTTCCCCGATTACCGGCACGAGGATTTGCAGGCCACCTTCCGCCCGGTGCTGGCCGATCTGCGCGCGTCCCTGTCCGCTGTGCTGGAACAGACGGCGGTGCCCATCCCGCTGCAACCGCGTCGCCATGGTATCAAGGTTGGTGTCATCGCCGACCGGTCGCTGCTGTTCAATGCCAGCTTCGTGCTGGCGGTCAATGGCGACATGCCGGTCGAACATCTGCGCCGGCTGTTCCCCAATCAGGTCAAAATCGGCCCGGTGGAACAGATCGCACAGCTGGTGAATGTGGCCCTGCCGGGCATCCGCGTCAGCCCGATGCCGATGGCCCCGCGCCAGCTGCCCTATCGCTCCGGTCAGGTGTTTTTCGAACTGGATCGCAGTTCTCCGCATTTCAAGCAGCTTCAGCAATCGGGCGGCATCGCCCTGCATCTGGCCGGTGAATTCGCCCAGGTGGATATGGAGCTGTGGGCCATCAAAGGGGTCGCCTGATGTCCAGCTTTGCCAGCTATGGCCAGTCAGGCCACGAGGAAACCATCATCAAGCCCACGCCGGGCGGCCGCCGACCGGCGGCCCCGGCCAGTGCCGTGGTGGCACCGCCGACCGATTTCATCGCCAATGACACGATCGACCTGACGCTGGGCGGCCTGAACCCGCTGCTGGCCGCTGCCGGGCCGATCCTGAACCTGATCCGTCGCCTGCGCGTCACCGCCACCCAACCCAATATCGCCGATCTGCGCGAACGGGTGGCCGGCGAGATCAAGAATTTCGAAAAGCGCATCCAGGGTTCCGGCCTTTCGCCGGAGGCCGCCCGCGCCGCGCATTACGCGCTCTGCGCCACGGTGGATGATGTGGTGCTGAACACCCCCTGGGGGGCCAGCAGCACCTGGACCCGCACCAGCATGGTGGTCAGCTTCCATGTCGATGTGACGGGGGGTGAGCGTTTCTATGACCTGCTGAACCATCTGCTGAAGGATGCGGCTGCTAACCTGCATGTGCTGGAGCTGATGTATCTCTGCCTCTCCTTAGGCTTTGAGGGGCGGTTGCGCATCCTGGCCCAAGGGGCGCTGGAACATGCCCGCATCCGCGATAATCTCTACCGCACACTGATGCAGTTGCGCGGGGAGGGGGAGCGGGAGCTGTCGCCCCACTGGCGTGGGGTGGAGGCCCCCTATCGCCCACTGATGCCCAGCATTGAATTCTGGACCGTGATGGCGGTGACGCTGATCGTCATCACCCTGATGGCGGTTGGTTTCAGCTTTGCGCTGAACGGCCAGTCCGATGCCACGCTGGAAAAAATGGCGGCCTTGCCGCCCGCCGGCCAACCCTCCATCAAGATCGCCGATCCGGCCCCGCCGGTGCAGGCGCCGGCCCGCGATGTGGACCATTTCACCGCCTTTCTGGCACCGGAGATCAAGGCCGGGCTGGTAACGGTGGTGGCGCAGGGCACCGACACCGTGGTGCGCATCCGCAATGCCGGCATGTTCCCGTCTGGTTCGGCGCAGGTGGATGGCTCCTATGATGGTCTGCTGGTGCGGATCGGGCAGGCGCTGAACACGCGGCCAGGGCAGGTGACCATCACCGGCCATACCGACAATGTGCCGATCCGCACCATCCGCTTCCCCTCCAACTGGCACCTGTCGCAGGCGCGCGCCGATGCTGTGGCGGCCATTATTGCCGACCATGTGCAAGACCCGACCCGCATCAAGGCCCAGGGTATGGCCGATACCCAGCCCGTCGCCTCCAACGATGCTGAGGCCGGCCGCGAAGCCAACCGCCGCATCGACGTCATCCTGCGCAGCGCGCCGATGGTGACCATCCCGGCAGCGCCCGCACAGACGACGCCCGCCCCGGCGGCCCCGCCGCCGGTGAGCCAAGGAACGCCGCAATGATCACGCAATTCCTTCCCGCCACGATACAGCCCTTTTTCTCCACCCTGGTGCAGCCCTTGCGCGCCCGCTGGGTCTGGTCGCTGATCTGGGCCATCGGTTTCGCGCTGATGATCTGGTATGTCGGCGCGCTGATCGCCGTGGGCAGTTACCGCCCGCTGGAATCCGACATGGCGCGGATGATCGCCTGTGTGGCGGTCTTCGTGGTCTGGGCGGCCTTCAACCTGCAGGTCAATTTCAAGTCGCGCAAGACCGACGACCGGATGATGCGCGACCTGACCCAGGCGGGGGAGGCCGACAAGCGCGGCGATGCCTCTGCCGATGAGTTGCGCCAGCTGCGCGAACGGTTGCTGGAAGCGCTGGGCACCCTGCGCAAGAAGGCCGGCGGCAGCGGCATGAACCGGTCCTATCTGTACCAATTGCCCTGGTACATGCTGATCGGGCCGCCCGGATCGGGCAAAAGCTCCGCCCTGCTCACCTCCGGCCTGAACTTCCCGCTGTCCGGCTCCCTGGGGCGCGACCCATTGAAGGGGATCGGCGGCACGCGCAATTGCGACTGGTGGTTTACCGACCAGGCCATCCTGCTGGATACGGCCGGTCGCTACACCACGCAGGACAGCGACCCGCAATTGGACCAGAAAGCCTGGCTGGGCTTCCTGGACCTGCTGAAAAGCTACCGCGCCCGCCAGCCGGTGAACGGGGCCGTGGTGGTGCTGAGCCTGGCCGACCTGATGGCGCCAGACCCGACGGAACGGCTGAACCATGCCCGCGCCATCCGCCAGCGCCTGAATGAGCTCTATGACAGTTTCGGCATCCAGGTGCCGGTCTATGTCGCCTTCACCAAGGTCGATCTGGTGCCGGGCTTCGTGGAGTTCTTTGACGGCTTGGGCAAGACGGAACGGGAGCAGGTCTGGGGTATGACCTTCCCGCTGGATGATGGCTCGGCGGAAAATGCCGGCGTTGTCACCCGCTTCCCGCAGGAGTTGGAGGCGCTGGTCGCCCGGCTGAATGAACGGCTGCTGGAACGGGTGCAGCAGGAAAGCGACATTGACCGGCGCGGTCTGGTCTTCAACTTCCCTAATCAGGTGGCCAGCCTGGGCGACGCCATGCTGGAGGTGCTGACGGAGATTTTCCGTTCCAGCGCCTATGACAGCCGGCCTTTGCTGCGTGGTGTCTATTTCACCAGCAGCCTGCAGGTGGGGATGCCGATTGACCGCACCATGGCCACCATCACCAGCACCTTCGGGCTGGACCCGGTGCGCCTGCCGGCCAATAACCGCCAGGGCCGCAGCTATTTCCTGACCCGTCTGTTCCGCGAAGTGGTGTTTGCCGAAGCCGCCGTGGTCAGCCTGAACCCCAAGGTGGAGGAACGGCGGCGGCGGATACGCATCGCCACCTATGCGCTGGCCTTCGTGCTGCTGGCGGTGATGGCCTATGCCTGGACCACGGGCTATCGCACCAATGAACGCCAGGTGGCGCAGATCAATGAACAATTGGCCGACTATGAAAAGGCGGTGCAGGGCATTCCGGTGCAGAATGTCGCCGATGGCGACCTGCCCCGTGTGGTCAAGCCGCTGGATATCCTGCGCGCCCTGCCCACCGGCCTGACGCCGGAAGGGGCGGATGCCGGAAGCTGGCTGACCTTCGGCCTGTATCAGGGCGACAAGCTGACGGCGGTGCATGGCAATGCCTATCAGAAGGCGTTGAACGGGCTGTTGCTGCCCCGCCTGCTGGTGCGCTTGCAGAATCAGATCCGTGACCGCCAGGGCGATGATGATTTCACCGCCGCCGCCCTGCGCATCTATCTGATGCTGGGCAGCCATGGCCCGATGGATGCCGGGGCCGTGAAAGCCTGGATGGCCAATGACTGGGCCACATCCTGGCCCGGCCCCAATAACCAGCCGCTGCGGGAGGCGCTGGCCCGCCATCTGGACAGCCTGATTGCCGGCGGCCTGTCGCCCATCGCCCTGGATGCCAACCTGATCGAACAATCGCGCCGCAGCCTGGAAAAGCTGACCCCGGCGGAGCGTGTCTATGCCCTGGTTCGCCAGCGCGGTGACGTGGCGCAGCAGAAGCAATGGCTGCCCATCAACCATGCCGGCGGCAGCGGGGAACGTGTGTTCACCCGCCTGTCCGGTAAGCCGCTGAACGAAGGCATCCCCGGTGTCTATACCCGCGAGGGTTTCTATAAATCCTTCCAGCCGGCCCTGGACGGGGTGCTGAGGGAAGTCCAGGCCCAAAGCTGGGTGATGGGCGAAAAGCAGACCCCGGCACCCGAACAGATGGAAGCCATCCGCGCCCGCGTGCTGGAACTGTATTTCGCCGATTACACCCGCGTCTGGGATGAGATGCTGAACGATCTGCGCATCGTGCCGATGGCCGATTTGCAGCAGACCGTGACCGTGCTGAACATGGTGTCCGGCCCGGATATGCCGATGCTGAAGCTGCTGCGCGCGGTGGCGGATGAAACAAGGCTGGCCCTGCCGCCCGGCGTCAATCCGGGCGATGCCGCCGCTGTGTCGGCCGCCATGGCCAATGCCCCGGCGGGTGCGCGTGGTGTGACCCAGCATTTCCAGCCCATCGCTGATTTCATCACCCCGGCGGATGGGGCCCCGGCGCGGGTGGAGGATTTGATCCGCCTGCTGGGCAATGCCTATGAGGAGATGAGCGCCTTGGCCAGCGGCCCGGCCAATGGTCAGGTGGACATGTATGCCCGCGCGTCGCGGGGCGGGGCCGGGCCGACCCAGCGTCTGGCCGCCCAGGTGCCGCAATTGCCGCAGCCGGTGGCGGCCTGGGTGGGTGCCTTCACCGAAGGTATCAGCCAGCAATCGGTCGGCGGGGCGCGGGCCCAGCTTTCCAACCTGTGGGGCGGGGAAGTGGGCGGCTTCTGCCGGCGGGCGGTGCGCGGCCGCTACCCGTTCGAAACGGGGGCGGAGAGCGAAATCTCCATCGGCGATTTCACCCGCCTGTTCGCGCCCAACGGCCTGATGGACAAGTTCTTCAACACCCATCTGCGCACGCTGGTGGATACGTCGGGTGCCCGCTGGCGCTGGAACAGCGTCGGTGGCACCGGCCTGGGCATTCCCAATTCGGTTCTGGTCTCCTTCCAGAATGCGGCGCAGATCCGCGATGCCTTCTTCCCCGATGGTGGGCAGACCCCAAATGTCACCCTGCAGGTGACACCTTCTACGCTAGACCCCAAGGCGACCGGCGTGCTGCTGACCAGCGGCGGCCAGCAGGTGGAATATCGCCATGGCCCGCAATGGCCGACCGCCCTGCAATGGCCGGCGGGGGAGGCCAATGCCGTCAGCCGCGTGGTGTTTGAGGTATCGGGCAGCAATGCCAACCCGCAGGGCATGACCCAGACCGGCCCCTGGTCTTTGTTCCGGCTGGTCGACAAGGGGGCCATGTCTGCCGTGGGCAGCGATACGGCCCGCATCTCCTTCACCGCTGATGGCCATACAGCCGTGTTTGAAGTGCGTTCCAGCACGTCGCTCAACCCCCTGGTGCTCAAGGAATTGAGGAATTTCCGTTGTCCAACCTCGTTCTAAATAGCGGCGCCTCGGCGCACGAGCCCGGCTTTTTCGGCAAGATCCCGGCGCGGGGGGACTTTGTGTCCCGCCGGCTGGGGCCGGGGCTGGTGCAGCCCCTGGACGAATGGCTGCAGGCATCCATCGCCACATCCCGCCGCCAGATGGGGGAGGGCTGGCTGCCCTCCTACCTGGAAACGCCGATCTGGCGCTTCGTGCTGGGGCCGGGTGTCTGCGGGGATGTGCCGTTGGCCGGCGTGCTGATGCCGTCTGTGGACCGGGTGGGGCGTTATTTCCCCCTGGTGCTGGCGGCCCCGCTGCCGGGCTGCGTCGCCCCCATAAGGCTGATCGAAACAGCACGCGGCTGGTTCGACAAGGTGGAGGCGCTGGCCCTGTCCTCGCTGGAAGATGGCTTCGTCTTCGATCGGTTCGACCAGGCGCTGCGCACGCTGGGTGCCCCGCCCTATGACACAACAAGGCCAGCCGCCAATGGCGCCAACGGCCTGCGTGTCGGGCTGGAGGGGGACGGCAAGGTGCAGAATGGCCAATTGGCCGACACCTATGGAAGGCTGCTGGATCAGGTGCTGATCGGCTTCAACAACCGGTTCAGCCTGTGGTGGACCAGCGGGTCCGATCGCGTCGCCTCTTCCCTGCTGATCGCCCCCGGCCTGCCGGCGCCGCAGAATTTCGCCGCCTTCATGGATGGCCATTGGGAGGAATGGGGCTGGGAGCGGCCGGCGGACAGTGTGCTGCATCTGGATGATGCCGAACTGCCCATCCTGCTGCTGCGCCCTGTAGTGCCGATGCCCTGCCATGGCCGCACCCATCCGGGCACCCGCCGGGGTGCCAACCAGGATGCCCTGCTGATGCGGGAGGATATCGGGCTGTGGTGTGTGGCCGACGGGCTGGGCGGCCATTCCGATGGCGAAGTGGCCAGCGCCACCGTGGTGGCCACGCTGGACAATGTGCTGCCCCCGCTTTCCTACGCCGGCTTTGTCGATGATGTGCGCGATGCGCTGCATGAGGCCAACGGCATGTTGCGCGACCGGGCGCGCACGCTGGATGAACAGGCGGTCGTCGCCTCCACCGCCGTGGTGCTGGTGGTTTATGCCAACCGCATCTCCTGCCTGTGGGCGGGGGACAGCCGGATCTATCGGCTGCGCGACGGTACTTTCCAGCAACTCACCAGCGATCATGTCGCCGCCGGGCTGGGGAACAACCAGCGCAGCACGATGTTGGTGACGCGCGCGGTGGGTGCCGCCGATGCGCTGGAGGTGGAGATGATGCATGACACAGCCCTGCCAGGTGACCGTTTCCTGCTCTGCAGCGACGGTGTGACCAAGGTGCTGCGCGATGCGGAAATCGCCCAGATGATCCAGGGGCTGGCCCCCCGCGACGCGGTGGATGCGCTGGTGGAGAATGTGCTGGTCTCCGGCGCGCCGGACAATCTGACCGCCATTATCGTGGATATCCCCACCGATCTGGCAGCGGCACGGCCGCAGCCGCCGGCGGAAAAGGCGGGGGAGGTGACAGCATGAACCACACCATGCTGGCCGCCCGGCCCCCCGTCGACCCCATACCGGAGGCACCGGACGAGGTGACATCGCTGCTGATGTCCGCCCCGGTGGAACCGGATGAGGAAACCTCCCTGCTGCTGGCTGCCGAACCGGAAGCGCCGGAGGAACTGACCCGTTTCGTGCCGGGCGAACCCGCCCCGCCGGTGGAGCCGGTGGAGTTCACCGCCATCCGCGCCGCCCCCGGCCCGCTGGCCAAGGCCGCGACGCGGGAGGTGGTGGAAAACCAGCTTGCCGGCCTGATCGGCGCCATCCGGGCAGAGGCCAAGCGCACCGGTCTGGCGGAAATCGAAACGCTGGACCTGTTGCGCACAGCGCGCGGCGTGCTGGAACGCTATATCGCCAAGGCCACCGACGGGCGGGATGATGACCCCGCCCCGACACCGCCGCCGGACAGTTCCGGCTGGTCGCTGGCGCCGGGGGCGGTGATGCTGAACAGCTTCAAGGTCCGCACCCTGCTGGCGCGTGGCGGCATGGGGGAGATTTACCGGGTTCGCCACCGTGACCTGAAAACCGACCATGCCATCAAGGTGATCATCCCGGCCTATCGTGACGATCCCCGCATTGTCGGCATGTTCCATGCGGAGGGAAGGTTGCTGCGCCGGGTGCGGCATGAGGCGGTGGTGGAATGCGCCGGTCTGTTCCGTGACAATGACGGCCGTTCCATGCTGCTGCTGGAATATGTTGACGGGCCGTCGCTCTCGCAACTGATCCGGCGCGGCCCCCTGCGCCTGTCGGCGCTGGAAGCCTTGCTGCGCCGGCTGGCGGCGGGGCTGTCGGCCATCCATGCCGCCGGTCTGGTGCATCGGGACGTCTCGCCGGACAATATCCTGCTGCCCGATGATAATCCGGCGGCGGCCAAGATCATTGATTTCGGCGTGGCGGCGGAACTGCGCGGCGGGGTGACGCCGCGCGATGGGCTGGATTTCGCCGGCAAATTCTCCTTCGCCTCGCCGGAGCAACTGGGCCTGCATGGCGGGACCATTGGTATCGCTTCCGATATCTACAGCCTGGGTCTGGTGATTGCGGCTGCCGCGCGGGGTGAGAAACTGCCCATGGGTCAGACGCCCGATCAGGCGGCCGACGCCCGCCGCAGCGTGCCGCCGCTGGATGCCGTGCCCGACCGGCTGCGCCCCATCATCCGCGCCATGTTGCAGCCCGATCCCAAACAGCGCCCCACCGACCTGTCGGCCCTGCTGCGCGGGCTGGATGCGCCGGGGGCGGCCAAGGGTGGCGGGCTGCTGTCCCGCATCGGTTCCCTGTTCGGCAAGGGCAGGGGGTAGGGCATGGCTCTGTTTGATCTGGATATTCTGCTGTCCCCGCTGGAAGGGCCAAGCCCCTGCGGCCCAGACCTGCGCGGGCAGGCGGGCGGGGAGGGGGGCTATTACCATCTGAAGGATTTGCGCGCCGGCGCGCGGGCCACCGAACGCCGGGCGGATTCCGATGACGAGGCGCAGGCCCCGCTGAAAGAATGGCAGCAGATTCTGGAGAGCGGCACGGCCCTGCTGGCCGACCGCTCCAAGGATCTGGAAGTGGCCGTCTGGCTGGTGGAAGCCGCCGTGCGGCTGGATGGGTTTGCCGGGCTGGCCGATGGGTTCCGCCTGCTGACCGGTCTGGTGGAACGGTTCTGGGATGATGTACATCCGCTGCCCGACGAGGATGGGGTGGGCGCGCGCATCACCGCCGTGGCCGGGTTGAACGGCATCGGGGCGGAAGGCACGCTGATCCAGCCCATCCGCAAGGTGCCGCTGCTGCGCAATGATGACGGTTTTGCCTTCTGGCATTTCCAGTTGGCCCAGCGCGCGGTGCAGACACCCGACACCCGCAACCGCCCCAACCGCAAGCCGCCCCCCACGCCCGATACCCTGCGCCAGCGCATGGCCGCGGTGCCGGTGGCGGATAAGCGCCGGTTGCTTTCCGATATCCGCGCCTGCCGCACCACCTTCGCCACTCTCGACCGGGTATTGACCGAACGCTGCGGGACGGAGGCGCCGCCGACATCGGCCATCGCCAACCTGCTGGAGGAAATTGAGGACGCCACCCTGTTCCTGACGGACCTGAACGAGGAGGAGCCGATGCCCGACCCGGTGGCAGCGGATGATCCGATCCTGGAAACCAGCGTCAGCGGCGCACCGATCCAGGTTTCCCCCGCAAAGACCAGCCCGGCCGTCGGCCCCGAAGGCATCGCCAGCCGGGAAGAGGCGCTACGCATGCTGGCCGATATCGGCCGTTTCTTCCGCCGCACCGAACCGCATTCCCCGATCTCCTACACGATCGAAGACTTGGTGCGGCGCGGCCAGATGACCCTGCCGGAATTGCTGGCCGAACTGGTGGCCGATCCGGCGGTGCGCAATTCCATGCTGACGGCGGCGGGCATCCGCGTGCCCCCGCCTTCCTGACCCTTTTTCCACCTGACCGCGAACAGCAAACCTTTAAAGTTTCGGGAGAAATGACATGGCCAGTGTGCATGACAAGCTGGAGCGGGTTCGCAAGCCCCGCGTCCATATCAAGTACGAGGTCGAAACCGATGGCGCGATGGTGGAGAAGGAGCTTCCCTTCGTCGTCGGCGTGCTGGGCGACTTTTCCGGCGATCCGTCTGACGATGTGAAGCCGCTAAAGGACCGCAAGTTCATCCAGATCGACCGGGATAATTTCAACGAAATCCTGGCCCGCATGAAGCCACAGCTTCGCCTGCGGGTGGCCAATGAGTTGGCCGGCGATGGCAGCGAAATGGCCGTGGAACTGAAATTCGCCTCCCTGGAAGATATGGAGCCGGGGCAGATCGTGCAGCAGGTGCCCGCACTGCGCCAGTTGCTGGAAACCCGCAACCAGTTGCGCGACCTGCTGACCAAGGCTGACCGGTCCACCCAGTTGGAAGATCTGCTGGAGCAGATCCTGCAGGACGATGCCCAGTTGCGCAAACTGTCCGAACAATTGGCCGCCACCCCTGAGGAGGTGAAGTGATGTCGACGCAAACGCTTGCCACCTCTGCCACCAAGACCGAAACGCTGGACGGCGCGCCGTCGCTGCTGGATCAGGCGATCAGCGCCACCCGGCAGACGGAGCCGTCGCGCGTGGAAAGCCTGTTGCGCACCCTGACGCAGGAGGCGCTGAACGGCACCGTCACCTATCGCCGCAACCTGACCCTGACCATCAACGAGGCGGTCAACGCGCTGGATGCCAAACTGTCCAAGCAGTTGGCCGCCATCATGCACCATCCCGACTTCCTGAAACTGGAAGGAAGCTGGCGCGGCCTGCACCATCTGGTGATGAGCACGGAAACCAGCGCCAACCTGAAAATTCGCGTGCTGAATGTGCGCAAGCGCGAATTGATGAAGGATCTCTCCAAGGCGGTGGAGTTCGACCAGAGCGAACTGTTCAAGAAGCTGTATGAGAATGAGTTCGGCACGCCGGGCGGTGAGCCCTATGGCATGTTGATCGGTGATTATGAATTCACCAATCACCCCGAAGATGTGCAGATGCTGACCAGCATCTCCTCCATCTCCGCTGCGGCCTTTGCACCGTTCGTTTCCGCCGCCAGCCCGCAGCTTTTCGGTTTCCAGGATTACCGCGATCTGGCCAAGCCGCGCGACCTGGAGAAGATTTTCGACACGGTGGAATATACCCAGTGGCGCAGCTTCCGTGACAGCGAGGATAGCCGTTTCGTTACCCTGACCCTGCCGCGCGTGCTGGCCCGGTTGCCCTATGGGTCCAACACGCTGACCATCGATGAGTTCAATTACGAGGAAACGCCGCCCGGTACCGATGGCCGCAACCAGGCGCAGGAGCATGAGAATTTCTGCTGGATGAACGCCGCCTATGTGATGGGCGCGCGGATGACGAATGCCTTTGCCAAATATGGCTGGTGCACCGCCATTCGCGGCGCTGAAGGCGGCGGCAAGGTGGATAATCTGCCCACCTATATCTTCACCAGCGATGATGGCGACCCGGACCAGAAATGCCCGACGGAAATCGGCATCACGGACCGCCGGGATGCGGAACTGGGCAAGTTGGGCTTCCTGCCGCTCTGCCATTACAAGAACACCGATTATGCCGTGTTCTTCGGCGCGCAGACCGTGCAGAAGCCCAAGAAATATGACCGGCCCGATGCTACGGCCAATGCCGCCATCTCCGCCCGGCTGCCCTATATGATGGCCACGTCGCGTTTCGCCCATTACCTGAAGGTGATGGCGCGCGACAAGATCGGTTCCTTCCTGGAAGTGGAGGATTGCGAGGCGTGGTTGAACCGCTGGATCAACAATTACGTCAACGCCAATGAAGGGGCCGGCCAGGAGATGAAGGCAGCATATCCGCTGCGCGAGGCCAAGGTGACGGTGAAGGAAATCCCCGGCAAGCCCGGTTCCTATAACGCCATCGCCTGGATGCGGCCCTGGCTGCAGATGGAAGAACTGACCACCTCCCTGCGCATGGTGGCGCGTATCCCGAGCAAGCAATAATGCATCAACCCCTGGTGTTGACACCCAGGCCGCAGGTGGTGCAGGCGGGGAGTGATCCCCGCCGGCCTACGCAGGCGGATACGGGTGCCGACTGGCGGGCGCAATTGCGCCGCCACCCCGATAAAAGATTGATCATCGACCAGTTGATCGCCGCCATCGACCGGCTGTTGACGGCACAGGTGAACGCCATCCTGCATCACCCAAGGATGCAGCGGCTGGAAGCAACCTGGCGGGGGCTGTTGCAACTGGTGGAAACGGCCTCATCCGCCCGCGCGGTGAAAATCCGCATGTTGGATGTGGCATGGCGGGAGTTGGCGCGCGACTTCGAACGCGCCATCGAATTTGACCAGAGCCAGCTTTTCGCCAAGGTCTATAGCGAGGAGTTCGGCACGCCGGGTGGGGAGCCATTCGGCCTGCTGATCGGTGATTATTATGTGCGCCATAACCGCAACGCCGATCACCCGACCGACGATGTTGGTACGCTGAAATCCATCGCCGCCGTGGCGGCGGCGGCCTTCTGCCCCTTTGTGACAAGCTGTTCGCCGGCATTGCTGGGGCTGGACAGTTTCAGCGACATGGGCGGCACGGTGGACCTGTCCCGTTCCTTCGACGGGCCGGATCATCTGCGCTGGCGGGGGCTGCGTGACGCCGATGATGCGCGCTTCCTGGGGCTGGCCCTGCCGCGCATCCTGATGCGCCAACCCTATGGCCATGATCCGCACCGGGTGGATGGTTTCCGCTTTACCGAATATGCAGGGCGGCCGGGGGCGGCGGACTACCTGTGGGGCAATGCCGCCTTTGCCTTCGCCACCGTGGTGATGCGGGCCTATCACCATTATGGCTGGTTCGCCGATATCCGGGGCGCGCCGGAGGATATGGAAGCCGGCGGCGTGCTGACGGAATTTCCTGGCCATGCCTTCCCCTCCTTCGGGCGCAGCGGCCCGGCGGCCCCGCCGCTGGAGGTCTATTTCTCCGACGGGCAGGAAAAGCAATTGAGCGAGATGGGCATGGTGCCCCTGTCGCGCGTTGGCTATCTGGATGCCTGCGTCTTTTACAGCACCCAGTCGCTGCATAATCCCAAAGCCTATGACCGGGCCACGGCCACATCCAATGCGCGCCTGTCGGCGATGCTGCAATATGTGCTCTGCGCCTCCCGCTTTGCCCATTACATCAAGCTGATCGGGCGGGACAAGATCGGTTCCTTCGCCACGGCGGCGGAGTTTGAGGATCATTTGCGCACCTGGCTGCGCGGTTATTGCCTGGGCAACGACGATGCGGCGCTCTCCTTCAAGGCCCGCTACCCGCTGCGCGAAGCAGAGGTGCAGGTCCGCGACATTGCCGGTCGCCCCGGTGCCTTCGGCTGCGTCATCCACCTGAAACCGCATTTCCAACTGGATGACATCCAGACCAGTTTCCGGCTGGTGACGGAACTGGTGGGCCCGCAGGGGTGATCAACCTGTTCGCTCTCTCTACCGTCACCCCGGCGAAGGCCGGGGTCCAGCATCGTAGAGCGACGCGCTTGTGGCCCCTGGACCCCGGCCTTCGCCGGGGTGACGGAAACAGAGCGTTGGACATTTCACTTAACAACAGGACCATCCCATGACCACCGCCCTGCAACACCATATCGACGCCGATGACCTGCCGGGTGCCATTGCCGCGGCGACGGAGGCGGTGCGGCGGGGGCCGACGGACAAGGCTGCCCGCTATCGGCTGGCCGAACTGTTCTGCGCCAATGGGGAATTGGAGCGCGCCGACGCCCAGCTTTCCATCCTGCTGAATCAGGCCCCAGAGCTGCAGCGCCGCATCAGCCTGACCCGCCACCTGATCCGGGCGGAAGCGGCGCGGCAGGACTGGTACCGTGCCGGCCGCCCGCCCGACCTGCTGCGCGAACCCTCCGATGCCATCCGCCTGCATCTGGAAGCCGGCGTCAAATGGCGCGAAGGCGACAAAGCGGGCGCTGCCTCGCTCTACGCCCAGGCGGAAACTGCCCGTGCGCCCAAAGTGGGCAAGGGTTTCGATGATTTCCGCGATCTGGATGATGCCACCGGCGGCCTGCTGGAACTGCTGACCATGGATGGCCGCTATCTCTGGGTGGATCTGGCCCATGTGGCGGGGCTGGATTTCGTGCCGGCCCGCCAGTTGCTGGACCTGATCTGGCGGGAAGTGCGACTGACCCTGGATGATGGCACCACCGGCACGCTCTATATGCCGGCGATCTATGCCGCAATTGCCCCGGATACGCCCGCCTTCCGCCTGGGCCGCGCCACCGACTGGCAGGAACAGGCAGGGCTGGTGCTGGGCAAGGGCCAGCGCTGTTTCCTGCTGGGCGATCAGGCGAAACCGGTGCTGGACCTGACCAGCCTGCATTTCACGCCAACAGGGGGGTAAGCCGATGGCCGCCCCGCCCGTCACCATCATTCCCTCCGTATTCGACCGGCTGTTGCAGCCGGTGGAAGGGCCGAGCGTGCGTCAGGTGGGCTGGAATGCCGCCCTGGCGCAATTGAAACAGGCCATCCGCCGCGATCTGGAAGCCCTGTTGAACACCCGCCGCCGCCCCGGCGTGCCGGGCGGGGAGATCGGGGAGTTGGCGCGCAGCCCGCTGCGCTTCGGCATTCCCGATTTCACCGCCATCAATATGGCGACGGCGGAACGGCACTTGATTTTCGGCCGTGCCCTGGAAACCGCCATCCGCAATTTCGAACCCCGCTTGGCCGGCGTCGCTGTGTCGGTACTGACCAGCGACCATGTGCTGGACCGCACCCTGCGTTTCCGGGTGGAAGCGGTAATCCGGGTGGAACCTTCGCCAGAACCGATTGTCTTTGAATCCGTCTTCGATCCGGTCAGCCAGACCTTTTCCATCAAGGGCGGCAGCCATGCCTGATACATTTCTTTCCTTCTATTCCCAGGAACTGGCCGCCATCCGCCGCGCGGCGGCGCAATTTGCCGCGGATCATCCCAAGGTGGCGGGCAATCTGCGCATCAGCCCCAATGCGGTGGACGATCCGCATGTTGCCCGGCTGATTGAGAGCTTCGCTTATCTCACCGCGCGTGTACGGCAGAAGCTGGATGATGATTTCCCGGAACTGACCGACGCGCTGCTGGGGATGCTTTATCCCCATTACGTCACGCCCATGCCCTCCATGGCCGTGGTGCAGATGAAGGCGGCCCCGGAACTGACCAGCAGCCACGCCGTCCCGCGCGGGGCGGCGCTGGAGACCGAGCCGGTGCGCGGGGAGCCCTGCCGTTTCCGTACCACCATGCCGGCAGAGGTCTGGCCCATTGAGGTGACGACGGCCAGTCTGGCCGCCATGCCAGCGGCGGCCCCGCTGGTGCCGGCGGCGCGCGTGGCCAAGTCGGTGCTGCGCCTGAAGATCAGCGTCACCGCCCAGGGGATGAATCTGACGGAACTGGGGCCGGACCGGCTGCGTTTTTTCCTGAACGGCCCGCCGGAGGCGGTGTACCGCCTGCATGAATTGCTGTTGAACAATGTCATCGGCATGGCGTTGGTGTCGGATATCAATGATCCGGTGCCGGTGACCTTGGGGCCGGATTGCCTGTCGGCGGTGGGGTTTGAGCCGGAGGACGGCATGGTGCCCTATGGCGCGCAATCCTTTATCGGCTATCGGTTGCTGACAGAGCTGTTTGCCTTCCCGGAAAAGTTCCTGTTTGTCGATCTGCGCGGGCTGTCGGCCCGCATCCTGCGCGGCGTGGGCAAGGAGATGGAGATTTACCTCTATCTCGACCGCGCCTGGCAGGAAGGCGAAAAGCTGGTGCGCCCGTCGCTGTTCGCGCTGGGCTGTGTGCCGGTGGTGAACCTGTTCCGCCAGGCGGCGGAGCCGATCATCCTGGGGCATGAGGTGAATGAATATCTGGTGCAGCCCGATGCCCGCCGCCCGGAAGCGCGGGAGATTTATGCCATTGAGCGCGTCACCGCATCGTCCCCCCGGGGAGAGAAACTTTCCATCGCCCCGCTTTATGGCGGGCACCAGTCGCCGGACCCGGACAAGCAGCAACATTTCTGGCACGCGATGCGCCGCCCGCGCGGCAGCCGCGATGCCAGCACCGACATGTTCCTGTCGCTGGTCGATCTGGGCCTGAACCCCTCCATCCCCGCCGACTGGACGGTGAGTGTGGAGACCTTGTGCTTCAACCGCGACCTGCCGGCGCAATTGCCGTTTGGCGGTGGGCATCCACATTTCACCCTGTCCGATGGCGGGCCCTTGCTGCCCATCGCCTGCCTGACGCCACCCACCCCGGTGATCCGCCCGGCCACGGGCAATGGGGCGCGCTGGCGGCTGATTTCGCATCTGTCGCTCAACCATCTGTCGCTGGTGGATGGGCCGGGTGGGGCGGATGCGCTGCGCGCCATCCTGCGGCTCTACGATCTGAAGGATACACCGGAAACCCGCGCCCTGGTGGATGCCGTTGTCTCCGTCACCAGCCGCCGCACCACGGCGCGGGCACCGCATACCGATGTGGCCACCCTGTGCCGGGGGCTGGATATTGAACTGGTGCTGGACCCGGAACGCGGCGGCAGCACCGGCATCTTTCTGCCCGCCGCCGTGCTGGAACGTTTCTTCTCCCTTTATGTCAGCATCAATTCTTTCACCCGGTTGAGCCTGCGCGCCAAGGGCCGGACGGAGATCATGGCCCGCTGGCCGGCACGCATCGGCGAAGGGATTGTGGCATGAGTGTTGCCCCGAAAATCCCGCCGCTGATCGACCTGCTGCGCGACCAGCCGCACCGGTTCGACCTGTTCCGCGCCATTCAGTTGCTGGAACGCCAATTGTCAGCGGCGAATGAGGATGCGGCAGACGGGCCGCCGGTGCGCTTCACCGCCAACCCGTCACTGTCCTTTCCGGCGCATGAAATCCAGCACCTGTCCTTGCCGGCCCCGGTGGATGGTGATGGGGAGGGGGTGCCGCGGGCGGAAATGGCTGTCAACCTTATGACCATGACGGGGCCGCTATCGGCCTTGCCCCAGGTCTATACCGAGACGGTGATCCGCAGCCTGAAAGACCGGTCCCCCGGTTTTGCCGCCTTTCTGGACCTGTTCAATGACCGGATCGGCGCCCTGTTCTTCCAGGCGTGGCGACGCTATCGCTTGCCCGCCCTGTACGAACGGCATGGGCTGGCCGGTGGGGATGCCGCCAGCACGGCGCTGCTATCCATCGCCGGTTTCGGCACGCCGCATGTGCGCGGGCGCCTGTCCCTGCGGGATGAGGTGATGGTCTATTTCGCCGGCCTGTTCAGCCAGCAGCCACGCGCCGCCATCTCCCTGGAACGGATGCTGGCCGATGCCTGCGGTATCCCGGTGAAGGTGCAGCAATTCAGCGGGCGCTGGATCGCCATCCCCCAAAGCGAACAGACCTGCTTGCAGGGCGGCTTCTCCCGCCTGGGCGGATATAACCGGCTGGGCGTGGATACGGTGGCTGGTGCCCGCATGTGGGATGTGCAGGGCCGTTTCCGGCTGATTCTGGGGCCACTGACCAGGCGGCAGTTCCGGGATCATCTGCCCGGCAGCCCCGGCCTGCGCCGCATTGTTGAACTGGCGCGGCTTTATGCCGGGGCGGGGCTGGATTTTGACGTGCAACTGATCCTGCGGCGGAACGAAGTGCCCGACTGTGTGTTGCAGGGCGGGCAAGGGGCCGGTGTGCGTTTGGGGTACGACGGCTGGCTCAGCGCCTTCCCCATGGTACGTGACCCGGATGATGCGATAATAGACGTAAGTAATATGGATTATTATCACTGAATCCGTTTTGAAAAATTACAAGATATTTAGGAAATCCCGTTGGTGGTAACACCACTACGAAGTTTATTCTCTGCGATTTTGCGGTATCTATAGCGCAAATAGAGTTCATTTCCATTTTCCGTACATATTTATTTCATCAGCGTGACAGTGCGAACCGGCCAAAACCCATCGGCGCAGCCCTTCCAATCGTGGCGGTTATCATGGATGCAGTTGATTTAAAGACTTTGGTGGCAGGACTGGACGACCATTCCCGCCGCGCGCTGGAGGCGGCGGCCGGCATCGCCATGGCGCGCAGCCATTATGAGATTGAGGCCGAACATTGGTTGCTGGCCCTGCTGGACCGGCCCGACAAGGTGCTGGCGCCGGTGCTGCCGCGTGTCGGCATCACCGAAGATGCCATGCGCCGGGTGCTGGAGCGCGCGCTGGAACGCTGCCGCACCGGCAGCAGCCGCCCGCCCGCCTTCTCCCCCCGCGTGGTGACGCTGATGCGGGAGGCGTGGCTGGTGGCGTCGCTGCGATTCAAGGCTGGTGCGGTCAGCCCGCTGCACCTGCTGCTGGCGCTGTGCCATGATGAAAAGGGCGCGGTGGCGCTGGGCGATCTGGGGCCGCTGCTGGCCGATCTGGACCGCGCGGGGCTGGAGGCGATCGCCGCCGCCGACCCCACCGCCCAACCGGTGACGGGGGCAGCGGCGGCCACGCCGCGCAATGGGGGCCGCACGCCCAACCTGGATGCCTACACCATCGACCTGACGGCGGAAGCCCGCGATGGCCGCATCGACCCGATCATCGGGCGCGATGCGGAGGTGCGGCAGGTGATCGATATCCTGACCCGCCGCCGCCAGAACAATCCCATTCTGGTGGGTGAGGCCGGCGTCGGCAAGACGGCGGTGGTGGAAAGCCTGGCCCTGCGCATCGCCGCCGGCGAGGTGCCCGCCGCCTTGCGCGATGTGTCCATCCGCACGCTGGACCTGGGCCTGTTGCAAGCCGGTGCCGGCGTAAAGGGGGAGTTTGAGAACCGCCTGAAAGGCGTGATCGAGGAGGTGAAGGGTTCCGCCAAGCCCCTCATCCTGTTCGTGGATGAGGCCCATACGCTGATCGGGGCCGGCGGGCAGGCGGGGCAGGGCGATGCCGCCAACCTGTTGAAGCCTGATCTGGCGCGTGGTGCCCTGCGCATGATCGCCGCCACCACCTGGAGCGAATATAAGCGCTATGTGGAGCGCGATGCCGCGCTGACCCGCCGTTTCCAACCGGTAAAGGTGGAGGAACCGGACGAGGCGATGGCGATTGCCATGATGCGGGGTCTGGTCCCCACGCTGGAACGCCATCACGGTGTGCGCATCCTGGATGAGGCGGTGCGCGCCGCTGTCCATCTCTCCCACCGTTATATCAGCGGCCGGCAACTCCCCGATAAATGCGTCAGCCTGCTGGATACCGCCTGCGCCATGGTGGCGATGAGCCGGGCCGGCACCCCGGAAGCGCTGGAGGCGCTGACACGGGAGGTGGAAACCATCGAGGCTGAACAGGCGGTGCTGACGCGGGAGGAACGGCTGGGCGCCGACCATGCCGCCACCCTGTCGGCCCTGGCGGAACGTCTGGCCGATATCAAGGCGCGCAAGGCGGAACTGGCCGGCCGCTGGGAGGCTGAACAGGCCCTGATCAGCCAGATTGCCGACATTACTGCCAGGCTGGAAGGGCCGGCAGCCACACCCTTGGCAGAGGCGGAAGCGCTGGCTTTGCGTGAACGCCATGCCCGCTTGCGCCGCGATCTGGCGGCCCTGCAGGGGGAAACGCCGCTGCTGCATGATGATGTGACCGCCGCCGCCGTGGCCAGTGTGGTGGCCCGCTGGACCGGCATTCCCGTCGGCCGGATGCTGTCGTCGGAAGTGGAAAATGTACTGGGCCTGGAAAGCCGGCTGCGTCAGCGCGTGGTCGGCCAGGATGGCGCGCTGCGCCTGATTGCCGATGTGCTGCACACCGCACGCGCCGGCATCCACGACCCGCGCAAGCCGCCGGCCGTGTTCCTGCTGGCCGGCCCCAGTGGTGTCGGCAAAACGGAAACGGCCCTGGCCCTGGCCGACATGCTCTATGGCGGGGAACAGAGCCTGACCGTCATCAACATGTCGGAATTCAAGGAAGAACATAAGGTTTCCCTGCTGATGGGCTCGCCCCCCGGCTATGTCGGCTATGGCGAGGGCGGGGTGCTGACGGAGGCGGTGCGCCGCCGTCCCTATGGCGTGCTGCTGCTGGATGAGATGGAAAAGGCCCATCCCGGCGTGCAGGACGTGTTCTATCAGGTGTTCGACAAGGGCGTGCTGCGCGATGGCGAAGGGCGCGACATTGATTTTCGCAACACCACCATCCTGATGGCCTCCAATGCCGGGGCCGACCTGTTGATGGCGCTGGGGGCTGACCCCGATACGCTGCCCGACCAGGAAGGGCTGGCCGCCACGCTGCACCCGGAACTGCTGAAACATTATAAGGCAGCCTTCCTGGGGCGTGTCAGCGTGGTGCCCTATCTGCCGCTGGGCGGGGAGCAACTGCGCGCCATTGTCGATATCCAGTTGGAACGGCTGCGCGCCCGCGTGCGCCAGACCTATGGCGCCAGCCTGACCGTCACGCCGGCCCTGGTGGAACGGCTGGTGGCGCGCTGTGGCGAGGGCGACATGGGTGCGCGCGCCATTGACCATGTGCTGTCCCGTTCCCTGATGCCGGCCTTGTCCCGGCGTTTGCTGGAAAGTCTGGCGGCGCGGCAAAGCATTGCCGCCGCCAAAGTCGATTGGGATGACGCCGCCGGCGACTTCCGCATCGACCTGGACCCGGTGCCCCAGCCCGGCTGGAAGTCACAACCCGCCAGTTCGGCGGCGTGATGGTGCCATTTTTCCCTGAACTGCTGTTCCGATCAACCAATCCAAGGAGAGAATGATGCCGATTTACATGCAGATCGAAGGCATTGCCGGCGACGCAACCCACCAGAACCATGTGCAATGGACCGACATCAAAACCCTGCAATGGGGTGTCAGCCGCCACATGAACACGCTGGCCGGTGCGACCTCCAACCGCGAAGGTTCCGAACCGTCGGTGGGTGAGGTGACGCTGACCAAGACGTCCGACAGCTCTTCGGTCAAGCTGTTCTCGCAATCCTGCTCCGGCCGCAACGGGGTGACCACCAAGATCCACATCGTCTCCTCGGGCAATCCGGGTGACACCTATATTGAATTCACCCTGACCAATACTCTGATTTCCTCCTACAACATCGTTGCCACCAACGACCGTCCGGAAGAGCAGATCACCTTGAACTTCACCAAGGTGGAGATGAAGTACATCCCCTACGACAGCCAGCACAACCCGCAGTCGCCGATCATCGCTTCTTACGATCTGGCCACCACCAAGGCGGCCTGATCAATCGGGTGGGCTATCCCGGCAGGCGGGGAAACCTGCCGGCCGGGACGCTGCCCCGCAGGGTAGTGAGGCTCACAAGTCTTACCCGGCTGCCGCCATGCGCTGCGGCGGTTGGCGGGGCAGGGTGATGGTGAAAAGGCAGCCTTCGCCGGGTGCGGTTTGCAACTCCACATCGCCGCCCAGCGCTGCCTGGGCCAGATTATGCACGATATGCAGGCCCAGGCCGGTGCCGCCGCTGCCGCGACGGGTGGTGAAGAAGGGGTCGAAGGCTTTTGCCGCCACCTCCGGTACCATGCCGACCCCGTTATCACTGATCATGAAGCGCACTGGCAGGTTCGCGTCAGAAGGGGCGGGCAGATGGATGCGGATGGTGGGCTCTGCCACGCCCGCGAAAGCATGGATCACCGCATTCTGCACCAGATTGGTGGCCAGCTGCGCCACCGGACCCGGTGCCACCCGCAGCATCACCCCATCGGCCAGATCAAGTTTCATGGCCACACGGCTGCGGCGCAGCAAGGGTTCCAGGCTGCGCACCATATCCCGGAGATAGCGGCCGAGATCGATCAGCTGCGCCTCCTCGCTATGCTGATCGGCGGCCACCAGCTTGAAGCTCTGCACCAGATCGGCAGCACGCGTCAGGTTGGTCAGAACCACATGCATCCCTTCATCGGCGATCTTGATGAACTCATCCAGATCAGAGCGTTTCAGCTCCCGGTTATCCAGCCGCACCTTCAGTTCCTGGCACTGGCCTTCGATAAAGCTGGCCCCGGTCAGTGCCACGCCCAGCGGCGTATTGATCTCATGCGCCACCCCGGCCACCAGCCCGCCCAGTGAGGCCAGCTTTTCCTGCTGAACCAATCGTGTATGGGCAGCGCGCAGTTCCGTCAGCGTCGTGCCCAGCTGGCGATAGGCCTGGGCATTGGCAATGGCGATGGCCGCGTTGGCGGCCAGGGTGCGCAGAATATCCTGTTCGCGGGGGCCATAGGCGTTGGGCTGGCGTGTCTGCACCGTCAGCACGCCCAGCACATTTTCCGAAATGGCCAGCGGGCAGAAGATCAGGGAAGCCATACGAGCATCCCCGCTTTCCTGCATCGATGGTGCCAGGGCCGCCGCAGCCTGATCCAGCACCATCATATCGCCGCCATAGCTTAAGGCCTGCACGGTCAGGGATGTGGGGTGGTCCAGCGGATAGGACGGCAGGTTGGGAAAGGGCTTGCCATCAAGATTGAACAGAACATAGGCGATATTGTTCTCAGTCTCGTTCAGCAGGGCGATACCGAACGCTTCTGTCGGTAACAGGTCCGCCGCGCTCTGTGCCAGCGCGTCGCAAACCTGGCCAAGGTCCAGGGTCGCCGTCAGTTCCCGGCCGACATGGCCCAGCCGGCTGAGGGTGCTGGCCGAAGCCGCCAGCTCGCTATTGGCCCGCTGCAAATCGGCGGTGCGCAGATCCACCTGGGTTTGCAACAGTTCGGTATCCACGCGAAGGCGCTGTTGATAGCGGCCGATCAGCCACGATAAAAGGGCGACACCGGCCGACATGGCAATCGCAAAATAAAGGAAAGTCTGAATACTGTTGTCGGCCCGGTGGGCGGCGGCGGCGGCCAACTGGCGCGCTTGGGCGCCGTGGGCGCTGACCATTTGTGCCAGCTGCCCCTGTACGCGGTCGAACACCTGCCCGAAGCTTTCCAGATAGGCCACGGCGCTGGGGTAATCCAGATCGACCATGGAGCCAACCCAGGTGACCGCACTGCGATAGTCCGACAGCTCGTTCAGCATATCATTGATGGCGGGAATTTGTTCTGTACTGGCGCCCGCCCGGCGATAAGCCTCCATATCGGCAATAACATTATCCAGCGCGGCGGTGGCTTTCTCCAGTTCAGCCCCGACATCAATGCCCTCGCGTTCCGCCGCCTTCAGCACCATGATCCAGTTGAAGCGGGCACTCAGCCCCTGCATCCGGTTGCCGATATCCGCCAGCCTGACGCTGGCCTCCATATTTTGCAGGATCTGGGCATTGTCATTGGACAGATCCAGCACAGTCTGCCCGCCGCGGCTATAAAGCCCCGCCATCAGGATCACAGCGATCAGGGTTGGAACCACAGCACGCAGGGATGGCAGCAGCCAGCGCCTGCCCCACCCCCATCCGCTGCTTCCCGGGCGGGTATCGGCCATGGCCGCCGTCACACCGGATTGTGAGGCGGGCATTGCTTTATCCATCCTGAGAGGCGGTTGTCTGCCATGTCACAACATTCCTTCAGGGGGTACATTGATTAACAACAAGATCGCCCAAACCGCCGAGATGTTCAATCAGGTGTGTATGTAAAAGAGGATAGGGTGGAGCCCGTCAGGGTGGCATGGTCGCCTTTGGTCGCCAGCGCTGAATGGTCAGCACGGGATCGCCGAAGGGGGGATTACCAACCCCTTCCAATCGATTGGTGAAAACCGTGCCCAAGCTGTTGAACCAGAGCGGCAGGCGCGGCAATTCATTCATCAGTTGCTGTTGAAACGCGGTCCAGGCTTGCCGCTGGTCGTCACGTGTGCATCCCGCCAGGTCAATCGCCTCAATAGCGTTATCGAGGGCTGGATCGGCATGGCCGGTGAAATTCAGGCCGCGCATCCCATTTTCTGCCGTCGGCACGGCGTTGGACAGGAAGAATTGCGGCATGCTGGGAGAAACGGCGGAATAGGTGATGCTGCTCAGCACCATATCGAAACCACGTCCGCGGAAGGCACTGACAATATCCGGCTCTTCTTTCAAGGAGACAGTGACGCCGATCGCGCGCCAAGCATCGGCCAGGGCCAGGCCGACGCCATGGTCGCCGGCGCGATAAGACAGGGTCAGCGCCAGGAGCTGGCCCTCGGCGTTGCGCCGCTGACCGCTTTTGTCCCGCCGCCATCCGGCGCCATCCAGCAGCGTTGCCGCCCTTGTCACATTATAGCCATAGCGGGGAAAGCCGGCCATATAGGCCGGCAGGCCTGGGTGCAGATAGCCCGGCGCCACCAGCGACGTGCCCAATGTCAGGGTTTTCACCATGGCATCGCGGTCAAGCGCCAGATACAGCGCCTCCCGTACCTGCCGGTCGGCCAGGGCCGGCCGGCTGAAATTAGGGGTCAGCCAAGTCAGCGTGGTGGAGGGGGACCAGAGGATCTTGAAACGGTCGCGCCGTTCGCGGGTGAAGCGGACCAAGGCTTCCTCCCGCACAGCCTTTGGCAACAGCACATCAATGCTGCCGTCCAGCAGCCCTTTTTCGGCGCTCTCCGGATCGCTGAACAACAGGTCCACCCGCTCGAAATAAGGGGTAGTGCCAGCATAATAGGGGTTTCGCCGCAATTGAATGCTGTGTGGCGCTTTTTCTGACTCGATCATATAGGGACCGAGATAGAGGCCGGGGCGGTTGCGTTCGGTGAAATAAAGGCTGCGCTGAAGATAGCGGTTGGGATCGGCCCGGAATATCGGTTCTTCCAACCGTCGGGGCAGGGGCGGAGGAACGAAAAGCTGTTCCTTGCACAGGCTGCCCTCATAGAGCACTTCCAGGCGGCGCGGCCCGCTCATGCGCAGGGAACGTATGCGGGCGGTGATCCCCGTCGGGTCCAGCACCTGTGGCGGATAACGCCGGGCCACGGTCAGGCCGAATTCGATATCGCCAATATCCAGCGGTGTCCCATCGCCCCAGCGCAGGTTGGGCAGCAGCTCAAAACTGGCGCGGGTAACCGTGCGCCCCTCCTCATCCTGCAGGGTGACCAGCGATCCATCCAGCGCGTTGGGAAGCTGGCTGCACAGGGAACAGGCAATCAATTCTCCGTGCATACGCCCGATCACCCCCTGCGTCAGCCGGAACAGGGTCGCCTGCGGCTGGGTGATGATCAGGCTGCCATGGGTGCGGGGAAACAGATTGTCGGCCGCGATAACCAGCCGCTTTTCCTGCAGCAGGCGACGAGCCTGCGCGTCCTGTGCCCCTGCGGCGGGCGCCAGGATCAGCAGGAACAGCAGCAGGGCAGTCAGAAGCCGCCCGATGGAAGGCCCCGGAGCGCCCCTCATATCACCGGGAACGCGTAGGCAGCACCGCAGCCCTGGTACCAGGGCGCGACGCCCAGATTGATCAGGTGCTGTGCCAGAACCTGACGGGCATAATCCGCCCGCAACGCCGTGCGCGGCAGGTTGCGGTAGTTTGCGTCCCGGCTCAGCAGGGTGGCCAGCACGCCGGTGGTCAACGGGGCTGCCAGCGAGGTGCCGCTCATATCGGCATAGGGGCGTTCCTGGCCATAGCGGCTGGGGATGGTGGAGATCAGACCGGTGCCGGGGGCAATCGCGTCAATCTGCCAGCCGATACTGATGAAATCGGGCACGAAAATACCACCGGCACTGTAGCGGTCCCAGCTTTGCGGGGTCCAGCTGGCGGCAAAACTGCCTATGGGCGTGGTGCCCAACAGCCCCAACGCCGATACCGCCACACATTCCGGATAGGCGGCAGGATAGGTGACGGCACCGCCTTCCGCATTGCCGGCCGAGGCCAGGCAGAGCGTGCCGCGCAGCCGGGCGGCGATGATGGCATCATGTTCAATGGCAGAGGCAGCACCGCCCAGGCTGAGATTGATCAGGTCCGCCATATGGCTGGTGGAGAGAAGATCAATGGCCGAGGCGATATCCACCTGACTGGCGCCGCCCGTTTCGCCATAGACCCGGACGACGCCGATATCCGCCCCCGGTACCAATCCGCAGAAATCGGTGGAACCCAGGGACGGCCGGGCCCCCAGCAGACCGGTGACGGCGGTGCCATGGTCCTGCACATCCGCCGCCGCCTGCGGGCCCGGCAGGAATTCCCCGAACAGGAACGCGCCCAGACCCTGGACATGATCCAGCAGCGGCGTCGGCCCGGCCCCGGTATCCACCACGCCGATCCGGATGCCCGTCCCCCGGTTGGGGTCGTAATAAGGCGCGCCGGTCAGCGCATGCCACCAGCCCGTCGGGCCCTGGCCCATGGGGAGGGGTGGCAGATTGATGGTCTGTCCGTCATGCGGATTTTCCACCATCATGCTCCAGGCCCGGCCATAGGGCAGGATCAGCCCTTTGGCCGGCGTCCAGCCGGGCTTATAGGCCAGCACGGCCTGCCCCTGGGCATCGGCCACCACCTGAACCAGCGTGGTATTGCTGGCCCCTGTCTCAAACCAGACGCCGACCTGCGCCCCTTCAGCCGCCGTGCCGTTGGCCAGAACGGTCAGGGTGAGGGAGAGCTGTGCCTTTTTCTCCGCCGCGGTGCGGGTGGCCGGCTCTGGCCGTGCCCGGCGGTGCAGGTCACGCAGCGGCGGGGGCAGGGGGCGGGGGATCTGCCGGGGCAGTTCGCGTTCCACCAGCAAATTGTCGGGACCGTCCTTCAGCTTCTCCTGCAGCTCGGCTGCATCGATCTCCAGCACCAGAATGCGGCGGCCATGATCCGTCGGCGCCTCTTGTTGGCGTTTCAGGTCGGCATTGGGTGTCAGTGCCCTATCGACAAATTCATCGAACCGGTCCCGCGCCTGCTTGCGCTGATCGGCATCCTGAAAAGGTGCCGTACGATGGGACACCACGAATCGGCTGCCGCCCTCCGGCGGCGGGGAACCGGGAAAACGGGCACCGGCCTTCGGCTCGTTCATCGTGTTGTTCCTCCCATCAAGTTATACCGTCGATCATGATTTCATGCCGCTGGTATTATTGCGTGTTCCCAGATAAGGGTCCGGCAGCAGCAGGCTGCCGGTGGTCAGCGGATCATGCAGCCGCAGATAGAAATGACCGATCCCCGCCAACCCGGTCATCAGTCCCGGCAATTCTCCCACCCCATGCAGCCCGCAGGGCCAGGGAATGCGCGGGACCGCATGACGTTCAATGCCGCGATAGCCGGCCGCCGCGGCAAGGGCCGTCAGTTCCGGCCGCCCGAGCCAGAGCCCGGCATCCAGCAGCAGATCCGCCATGCCCGCCAGACCATGGCAATAACTGAAATCGGCGGGAGCGGAAGCGGCAGGCTGGGAAATCGCCATGGCGACGACCCGCAGGGCAGCCTCCAGCTCCTCCCCCAATACCGGGTCCTGGGCGCCGGCAGCCAGAAGCCAGAGCCGTGACCGGCCGATTCCCGCCGCGCCATGGCACCAGGAGGCACCGAAGCTGGGTTGGGGGGAAGGGGTGCCGGCGGCATCCCGATAGTCCGGCCAATTGCCCATCGGACCATTGAATTGCGCCCGCTGATAACGCAGCACCTCTGTCAAAGCCTCCGCCCAGTGGGTTTCCCCGCTGGCCAAGTGCAGGCTGGCCAGGGCGGGGACCATGCCGGCACCGCCGTGGGCGAAGCCGCTGGGCGCCGGCCCTTCCGTTCCGCTGGGCCAGCAGAGACCGTCGGGCCCGGATTGCCCGGCGGCCAGGAGGGTGGCGCCCAGTGTCAGCGCATGATCTTGGAAATCCGGCCGGTCATGGTGGCGGGCCAGGGTCAGCAACAAGGGTATAAGCCCCGCCGCCCCGCCCAGTAGGTCCAGCGCGGCCGGCTTGTGCAACCTCACCGCCTGTCCCAGCCGCGCCAGCCCCATTTCCACCAGCCCCTCGCGCCCTTGCAGCAGACCAAGGCTGATGAACAATGCGCCAATGCCGGCATCGCCGGTATAAAATCCCCCTGCGCCTGTGCCAGCACTTTTGGTGGCCGCGGCCAGTGCTTGATCCAGGGTGCGGGCGACCAGCCGGTCGCCCGTGCGTTGATGCAACAGCGCCAGGAACAGCATAATCCCGGCTGTTCCCTGATAAAGATCGGCCCCTACCGGCCGGACCAGCAGCTGGGGCAGGTTTTCCCGCTGTTCCGGTTCCGTCCGCAGCCAGTTGATATTGTCACCGTGGCGCAACGCATCCCGGCAGAGGCGGCGGCCGATCTCATCGGCGCAGCGCAGGAAATGGTCACGCCCCTCCACCAGGGGGGCGGCTGCCAGCATCTGGTTCATGGTGCCCCCCGCAACGGCCGGTAAAGATCCGCAAGGCCGGGCGACAGATGCGGGGCCTCCAGCCGCAGCCCGGCCCCGCTTAACCGCGCCCCCATACAGTCCAGCAATGTGCCGCCCCCTGACCAGGCATCAATAATGCCCGCCGCCACCAATCGACACCGCGACTGGCCGAAACTTTCCCCCGTTCCGGGATCATCTGCCCCCCCCAGTCCCGGTAGCAGCCGGCGGGTGAACAGTGGCTCCCCCGGCCGCAGCAGGGGGGCGATCATCGGCACTGCCTCATCCAGCACATCCAGCACCAGCGGCAGATAACGCCGGGGCGGATAGAGCACCAGCGTATCCACCCGGTCGTACAGGGCGGGGGCGACAGGGCATTTCAGGCTGAACGGGATGAAATAGCGGTTGAGCCCCAGTGTCAGCAGATGCAGCAGGGCCGGCGCCTGCTCCGCCCCGACATTGAAATAGAGCCGCGCCAGCTCTCCTTCTTCCGACGCACTGGCGGGCGTTTCACCGAAGGCATGATAATAACCTGCCTGGGCGGTCAGCGACTGGTGCGGCATCCGCAGATCGATCAGGGTACCGGGCTGCGGCTGAAAGCCGGGGGGCAGCCCCGCCTGTCCGGCACTGACAACCCGATAGCCGCCACCTTTCTCCACATGCAGGCGCCCGTCCGGTGCCACCTGATAGATTTGCCAGCCGCGATCCAGCAGCGAATGGCCGGCATTGGCACCAGACAGGCGGGAGACAAGGGTGCTGTCGGGTGTCAGATCCAGCTGTTTGGGCGGTGCGGGATTGCCATCCCAGCGGCGCGTATAGGCATATTGATAAAGCAGCGGCCAGAGTGCCTCCACCATGGAAGGGCGGACATCCTGGCCCGGCGGGGCGGAAACCGGTTGCGGCGGCAGCGGGCTCAACTGCACCGACTGGGGCGGCAGGATGCGGACCGCCTCCGCCACTGCCACCAGGGAAGGGTCGGCCCAGTCGGCCGGCCCGTGTGCCGGTGGCGGGGCCGGGTTGGCCTCCACCGGACGGGGTGGCGGGGCATCCTCTGCGACCCGGCTGAGATCAAGAAATTCCGCCAGGAACCGCTCCGGTGCGGCGAAGGCCAGCCCGGCAAGATTGACCAGCTCTGCGGCCAGCGGGGGTACTGTGGGGGAGGTGAAGGTGGATTCCAGGGCGCTTTGCAGCAGTCGTGCCCCCAGATAAGGCAGAACTGGCCGCAGGGCAGAGATATCCGACCCGCCGGCACCGCTGGCCCCCCGCCAGAAGGCGGCCATGGCGGGCCACATGGACTGCAAGGGGGGCAGGGGTATCGGTAGGGGGGGGCGTGGTGGCGCATTGGGGGTGGCCATCCAGGGCAAGCCGCCATCCTCCACCAGCCAGCTGCTGAAAAACCCGGCCAGCACACCTGCCCGATCCCAGAGCGGATCACCCAGATCGGCCAGCTCCCAATCCACGATCCGCAGGTCGGGCATCTTTTCCGCCCCCTCACGAACCAGGATATTGTCCCATTTCAGATCACCATGCACCAGGGTGACCGGGCGCCATCCTGCCAGGGCCGCCTGCAACCCCTGCAGCATGGTGGGGGTGGCCCGGATGGCGGCCACCAGATGCGCCCCGCCCTGGCCGAGAAGGGGCATATCCCGTTGGCCCAGGGTCAATATCCAAGGCGGCTGCCGGGGCGCGCCAATCTGGTCGGCAATATGGGCTGCCAGCGGTTCCGCCTGGGTATGGATGCCGGCCAAAGCAGCGCCCAGAAGGGCCATTGTCGCCTGGTCCGTCTGCCGGGTGCGACGATAATGTGCATCCAACGTTTCCGCATCGCCGAACAGGTCAAAGACCAGCGCGCTGCGGCGCTCCTCAAACCGACGCAGCGCCACCGTCGTTCCCCGCAGGACCGACAGGGCCGGAAAGGTCGCCGCCATCTGATGCAAGGCCGCTTCCCGCCCGATGGAGCCTGCAAGATCGGGGGCCGCTGCGGCCACCTGCTTGATGAACAGGCCCGGACCCTCGATGCCGGAGATGCGGAAGCTGCGGTTACGCCGCCTGACCTCTCGAATCCGCAGCCTGTCGCTGACCACATCCTCTGCCGTCAGCAGGGCACGCGACAGTAAAAAGGGCGCAACATCGCTGGCCAGCAGAAACATGGGGTCGCCCTTGCCGATATACTGAAAAAGGTCCGGGCGGGAGGATACCCGCCCGGACCATGGGGGGCAAATCAGGCGGCCGGCGGGCAATAGGTGGTTTGCGTCACCCAGGGATTACCCACGGCTGTCGTCTGCGGCGGGGCCAGCGGCCCCTGCGTCACCCCGGCGGTCGCTGCACCGGGCTGAGCGAGGCTGATCGTCCCCGGCTGAGCGAAGCTGATCGTCCCCGGCTGAGCGAAGCTGATCGTCCCCGGCTGAGCGAAGCTGATGGTGCCGGGCTGAGCGAAGCTGATGGTGCCGGGCTGAGCGAAGCTGATGGTGCCGGGCTGAGCGAAGCTGATGGTGCCGGGCTGAGCGAAGCTGATGGTGCCGGGCTGAGCGAAGCTGATGGTGCCGGGCTGAGCGAAGCTGATGGTGCCGGGCTGAGCGAAGCTGATGGTGCCGGGCTGAGCGAGGCTGATCGTTTGCGGATAATAGCAGCTGGCGGGAATGCACGAGACCGCTTGAGGATACGAGATGGTCTGCGGATAGGAAATGGTCTGCGGGTAACCCGGATAGCCAATCATACAACACCTCCCCTGTGCCCTCAGTGACGGGCATTGCAATTTCACCTGGCGCCGGATCGGCAACCGCCCTCTGATTAGCCCTTCGGGGCTACCTCTTCAATATTATACGGTGAGCGCTGGTTGGTAAATTACCCTCTTAACGGGTGGTAGATGAATTTTTTTGCTTAAACGGGATCAGCTTGTTTTCAACGGGCTGATCTTGCGGAAAACCCGCCCGGCACCTGCACGGGCGGGTTGCCTTTGTTCAGCCGAAGGGGCGATCAATGGACGGTGACGGCTGGGTGAACCATTCCGCACAGGTTTCAGTAACATGGAAATGGTCTTCCAGCCGGATGCCGAACTGGTCGGGCACCACGATCATCGGTTCGTTGGAAAAGCACATACCGGGGACCAGCGGTGTCTTATCGCCGCGCACCAGATAGGCGGCCTCGTGAATCGACAGGCCGATTCCGTGGCCGGTGCGGTGGGGCAGGCCGGGCAGCCGGTAATCCGGGCCCAGCCCATGCGCCGCCAGCACGCGGCGGGCGGCTTCATCCACCGCCTCGCACAGAACACCCGGACGCACGGCATCAAAGGCGGCCTGCTGGGCCTCGCGCTCAATCGCCCAGATGCGCCGCTGTTCGTGCGTGGGTTCGCCAAACACATAGGTGCGGGTGATGTCGGAATGATAGCCCTGGACCAGACAGCCGGTATCGATCAGCACCACATCACCTTCCACCAGCACGCTTTCCCCCGGCAACCCGTGCGGGAAGGCGGTGGAACGGCCGAACTGGACGATGCAGAAACTGTTGCCGGCCGCTCCCAGCGCCCGATGCGCCTGCTCAATGAAACGCTTCACCTCGGTGGCGGTGATGCCGGGATGCAGGATGCGGGCGGCCCGGCGCTGCACCTCCAGCGTCATCTGTTTGGCCTGACGCAGGGCCGCCAACTCGGCAGCGGATTTCACCATGCGGCAGCCATCGATCACCGGTGTGGCATCCAGCAGGTTGACGCCCGGAGCGGCCTTGCGCAGCCTGTCCACCATGGTGAAGGCCATCGCGGGGTCGACGGCCAGGGTGGCGACCCCGCGTTCCGCCAGCGCACCGGCCACCAGCGCGTAGGGGCTTTCATGTTCCTGCCAATCGCGCACGCTGGCGGAAATGGCCGTGTCGGCCGCCAGCGATCCCAGCTCGAAGGTGGGGGCGAACAGCAGTGGGTCGCCCGACCGGGTCAGCAGCATGGCCACCAGCCGTTCCGAGGCGCCCCAGGGCACGCCGGCGAAATAATGCAGGCTGGCCCCGGCCCCCACCAGCAATGCGTCGGCCCCTATGGTCACCATCAGCTGGCGGGCCTTTTCCAGCCGCATCTCCCGCTCCGCCGGGGTGATGGCGGGGGCGATATCGGCCCAGGGGCCAAGGCCAGAAAGCTCCATTTCGATGGTGGAACCACCGATACCGGTTGTCATAATGGTTATTCCTTATCCGAAACGATCAAGATTTAAGGGCGAAAGATCCAGCGCAGGGCGCTGGCCCGTTGCCTGCGCGGCGATCAATTCCCCCGTCAATGGCCCCAGCGTCAGGCCTAGATGCTGATGCCCGAAGGCATAGAACAGATTGCCCGCCCGGTCACTGCGACCGATGGCAGGCAGATAATCGGGCAGGGTGGGGCGGCTGCCCAGCCATTCGCCCGCCGGCAGGGGGAAGGGCAGGCCCAATTCTCGTACACGATTACGCAACCGTTCCCATTTCTGCGGGTCGGCGGGGCTGTCTGGGTGGCTGAATTCCACAAAGCTGGAACAACGCAGATAATCGGCAAAGCGGGTGACGATCAGCGACCGATCCTCAAACACCAAGGGCGGCAGGTCGGCCGGCCATTCCCCCGGCGGTGCGTGCAGATGGTATCCACGTTCGGCGATCATCGGCACCCGATGGCCCAGGCTTTCCATCAGCGGGCGGCTGGCCACCCCGGCGGTGACGACAATGCCATCACCCGCCAACAGCGTGCCATCGGCCAGCTTTACCGCCGCCCTTCCATCCATCACCGGCAGGGCGGTGGCTTTGCCGGTGATGATCTGCCCGCCGCGGCCCAGCAGCCTCTCCCGCATGGCCTGGAACAGCCGGTCATGGCTAGCAATCTGGCCGCTGCCCCGGAAACGGATGCCGCCGGCCGGGTCACGCCCCAGCAGGGCACGCAATTGTGCCGTCTCTTCCCGGTCGATGGGGCGGAAATCGGTGGTGCCGGTATCGCTGGCCTGCCAGCGGGCCAGCCCGGCGGCGGCACTTTGTGGCGTATCCCACAGCACATAATGCCCATCCTGCCGCAGCAGGCCGGGCTCGCCCAGCCCGCCCACCAGCCGCTGCCAGGCCGGCATTGCCTGGGTGACCAGCCCCTTCAGGGCCTTTGTTCCGGCCCGATAAGCGGCAGGCCGCGCCGCCAGCGCCAGCCGGATGCCAAAGGGCAGCCAATGCCGCAGGTCGCGCAAGGGCAGGGACAGCGCGTCGTCGCTGGCCAACAGGCGCCCCGGCACGCCGCGCAGCGTGGCCGGGCTGGCCAGCGGCTCCACCTGCTCCACCGCAATATGTCCTGCATTGCCCCAGGAGGCGGGCGGTCGCTTCGGCGCGTCGTCCAGCAGCGTCACCGACAGGCCTTTATCCTGCAAGGCGAGCGCTGTTGACAAACCCAGAATGCCTGCACCAATAACGAGAAATTGCGGCATAGCAACAAACTCCTTTTCAAATAGCATTATATACTGTATACGATTATCAATTCAACGGAGGATTTACGATGGCGGAGCTTACGTGGCGTGGTGTTTACCCTGCGGCGACCACGCAGTTTGCGGAAGATTT
>NZ_FZOI01000040.1 GCF_900188385.1 Azospirillum sp. RU38E | reverse complement strand
GTGTCATCCTTGGTGATGCGCACCCGCCGGGCGGTGCCCAGCTGCGACAGGCCGACATTTTCCAGCTTGATGCCCAGATCTTCCGACACCACCTCGCCAGCGGTGACGATGGCGATATCTTCCAGAATGGCCTTGCGGCGGTCGCCGAAGCCCGGTGCCTTGACGGCGGCGATCTTCAAGCCGCCGCGCAGCTTGTTCACCACCAGTGTGGCCAGCGCCTCGCCCTCCACATCTTCTGCGATGATCAGCAGCGGGCGGGACGATTGCACCACCGCTTCCAGCAGCGGCAGGATGGGCTGCAGGCCCGACAGCTTCTTGTCGAAGATGAGGATATAGGGATTGTCCAGTTCGGCCACCAGCTTGTCGGTATTGGTGACGAAATAGGGGGAGAGATAGCCGCGGTCGAATTGCAGCCCTTCCACCACATCCAGCTCGGTTTCCAGGCTCTTGGCCTCTTCCACCGTGATCACGCCTTCATCGCCCACCTTGGCCACGGCCTTGGCGATGATTTCCCCGATGGCGCTTTCGCCATTGGCGGAAATGGTGGCAACCTGGGCCACCTCTTCATTGGTGGAAACCTTTTTCGATCGGGCCTGCACATCGGCCACCACGGCAGCCACGGCCCGGTCGATGCCACGGCGCAGATCGGTGGGGTTCAGCCCGGCGGCAACCGCCTTGGCCCCTTCACGCGCAATGGCCTGGGCCAGTACGGTGGCGGTGGTGGTGCCATCGCCGGCCAGATCGGCCGTCTTGGTGGCCACTTCCTTTACCAGCTGCACGCCCAGATTTTCGAACTTGTCGGTCAGTTCAATCTCTTTGGCGACCGACACACCATCCTTGGTGATGCGCGGTGCGCCAAAGCTCTTTTCAATCACCACATTGCGGCCTTTCGGCCCCAGCGTCACCTTGACCGCATTGGCTAGAATATCGACCCCACGCAGCAGGCGTTCACGGGCGTCGGTGGAGAATTTCACATCCTTGGCAGCCATGGCACAGGCTCCTTCGTCGCAAATGGTTTCGTATTGGGAAATCAGCCAGTATAGACGCCGATAAGGTCGCTTTCCTTCAGGACCAGCAATTCCTCACCGTTGATCTTGATCTCGGTGCCCGACCATTTGCCGAACAGCACCCGGTCGCCCACCTTCACATCCAGCGGCACCAGCCGGCCCTGATCGTCACGGGCCCCGGGACCGATGGCCACCACCTCGCCCTCCTGGGGCTTTTCCTTGGCGGTGTCGGGGATGATGATGCCGCCCTTGGTCTTCTCTTCCTGGGCCAGACGGCGCAGGACGACACGGTCATGCAGGGGACGGAAGGACATATCCTGATGCTCCTTGATTCCTCAAACCCAATGGCGCCCGCCACGCGGCACACCGTTGATGTGAATTAACATAAAACTACATTTCCTATTTACGCAATGGGGATTTTATCACAAAAACATTGTGTGTTTATCGCGGCGGAGCTTGAACAGGTGAGGCGGTGTCCAATGTGGCTGAATCCAAGGATCAAGCACCGCATCACCCATTCATTTTGAATATTTGATTTTCATGCCCCCGTGTTTGCCCAACATTCCCGGTTGGATGATGGGGGGCAGTTCTATGGATCAGTTGACCCTGACGGCGGATGTGCTGGTGCTGGGCGGTGGCATGGCCGGGGCCTGGGCCGCCGCTGCCGCAGCACAGGCCGGTGCCCGCGTCGTGCTGGCTGACAAGGGCTATTGCGGGACCAGCGGGGTGACGGCAACCGCTGGTCCCGGCCATTGGTGGGTGCCGCCCGATCCGGAAAAACGGGCGGTGGCCATTGCCGCGCGGGCAGAACGGGGGCAGGGGCTGGCTGATTCTGCCTGGATGGCGCGTGTGATTGAGGAAACCTGGCAGACCCTTCCCACCCTTGCCCGCTATTACACCTTTCCCCGTGACGAGAAGGGGGAGGTGCAATATAGGGCCTTGCGCGGGCCGGAATATATGCGGGCCCTGCGGCAGCAGATTGTCGATCTGGGGGTGGTGATCCTGGACCACAGCCCCGCGCTGGAATTGTTGCGCCATGGCGATGGCTCGATAGCCGGTGCCCGTGGCTGGCGCCGGCAGGAAGGGCGCTATTGGCAGGTACGGGCGGGGGGCACAGTGTTGGCCACCGGCGGCTGTGCTTTTCTCTCGGGCCTGCTGGGGGCACACACCAACACAGGCGACGGGCTGTTGATGGCGGCGGAGGCGGGTGCCGATTTCAGTGGCATGGAATTTTCCACCTATCACACGGTTGCTCCGGCTTTTTCAAATATGACCCGATCCATGTCCTATGCCTTTGCCCGCTATTTTGACGGGGCAGGGCGCGAGCTGGATATCAATCCGATGGAGTCCACACGCCCCCTGGCCTTGGCGCTGATGCAGGGGCCCGTCACATGCTGCCTGGACCGGATGCCCCAGCATTTCCGGGATGAGCTGCACCTGATCTCCCCGAACGTCATGTTGCCCTTTGTACGCAAAGGGATCGATCCCTACCGGCAGCGTTTCCCCATCACCCTTCATGGAGAAGGAACAATCCGGGGTGTGGGTGGAGTACGGCTGACGGGGCCGGATTGTGCCACTGCCGTGCCCGGGCTTTTTGCTGCAGGTGATGCCGCCACCCGGGAAAATGTGGCCGGTGCCACATCCGGTGGCGGGGCCCAGAATTCGGCCTGGGCGCTTTCGTCGGGTCGTTGGGCGGGGCAGGCGGCCGCAGAACGGGCCCGCCGATCCGGTGTCCGGGCGGGGGAAAAGGTGGAGGCGCTGGGCCGCACCGGTCTGCGGCCCCGTTCCCCCTGTCGTGCGCCCGACCGTGCCACCACCATTGCCGCCGTTCAGGGCGAAATGCTCCCCTATGACAAGATACTGTTTCGGCGCGGGGCTGTTCTGGATCGGTCGCTCGCCCTGTTGGATGGGTTGTGGGATGAACTGGGTAGTCAGCCCGCCGAGCCTGATCCCGCCCGCAGCCGGGAAGCTGCAGCCCTGGTGGCGGTGGCACGCTGGTGTAACCAGGCGGCCCTGGCCCGGCGGGAAAGCCGTGGCCTGCATGAAAGGCTGGATTATCCGACCAACAACCCGCAATACGCGCGCCGTCTGGTGGTTGGTGGTCTGGGGCGTCTTTGGGGGCGCTGGCAAGAGAATGGGCAAGGGGATGCCAGATGATCGAATTGCTGATCGCCGATCGCTGTACAGGTTGCAATGAATGTGTACGTGTCTGTCCCACCAATGTGTTTCAGGCAGTACCGGCTGCCACTCCCATCATTGCCCGGCAGGATGATTGCCAGACCTGTTTCATGTGCGAGCTTTATTGTCGTGCCGATGCCCTTTATGTCGGGCCGGATTTTTATCAGCAGGAACCGGTGACGGCTGATCAGGTGATCCAAGCCGGTCATCTCGGCCAGTTCCGCAGACATTCCGGTTGGCATGAATGGGAAGGGCTTTATCCCAACCGTCATTGGCGGATGGATGCCGTTTTCATGGAGGCAAGGAAAATTAAGGATCAATGATACCAGCGGCACGAAAGCTTGACCATATCTGCGCAGATTGATGAAATTTAACCACTCGATTGTTCTAAAATCATCAACAGTGCCGCATGCGGAAACCCATCCGCTTTGCACACCATGATGTGGCATGCTTGTTGCTTAATTCCAATCAAAAATATGGGGATTATTATGCCGATAGAGTTTTTCTCGCGACTGCCCCTGCATGGGGAGACCCAGTACATTCCGGGTGACAACCGCAACCGTGGTGACTGGAACCGGTTACCAGCAGAAAGCACGGGGGCTGTTTCCAATTTCCGGATTGGGGATGACTTCACCTATATTGACTATCTGTCCCAGGTCGCGCGGGCGGCGGAACTGAACGGGTTCGCCGGTGCCTTGCTGGTGAATGCGCCGTTCGGGGACGAGCCCTGGATCATTTCTGCCATCCTGGCGCGGGAAACGAAGCGGCTGCGGTTCGTCGACGCTTTTCACCCGTTCCATTTCAGCCCCTGGCAGGCCACCCAGATGGCGGCCAGCTTCCAGCGTGCCAGCGGGCCGGCTGGTCTGGAACATTATCCAGGGCGGTTCGGATGCTGTGCAGCGGGCGCTGGGCGATCCGCTGGCCCATGATGACCGCTATGAGCGGGCCATCGAGTTCCTGGACGCGGTCAAGGGCTTCTGGACGCAGGAAAGTTTCCATTACCAAGGCAAATATTATCAGGCGAACGGGCTGGGTCTGCGCGGGCCGCTGCGGCGGTCGCCCCTTCCCATCATCTGCTCGGCCGGCACCTCGCCCGCAGCCAAACGGCTGGCGGCCCGGCATGCGAATTATTATCTGGTGCTGGCAGAGCGTCCGGACATCGTTGCCGGCCATATCGCCGATGTGAAGGCACTGGCCCGCGAATATGGGCGGACAGATGAGATCCGCTTCGGCCTGTCCGTCGACGTCATCGTGCGGGAGACCGACGAGGAGGCATTCAAGGAGGCCAAGCGTTTCTTCGATGAAGGCGTGAAGGCCGGAACCGTGCAGGCCATGGCGCAACGATCCGAACAATTGTCGGATGCCAACAAGGCCCGGTACAAGCGGTACAATGAGAAGGAGGTGAACGGGTTCGCGGATCTGTTCATCGAGCCGCATCTGTGGGGTGGCTTCGGCTATGTCGGCATTCCGCCGGGCTTCGCCTTTGTCGGCTCCTATGATGCGGTGGAAGCGAATATCCGTCAGTTTGCTGATCTGGGCCTGTCCTGGTTCTTTATCAACGGGTACCCGCATCTGGAGGAAATCTATCGCCTGGGCGAGCATGTGCTGCCCCGGTTCCGCCAGCGCGCGCCCGTTGCCGGTGCCAATGACCAGCAGCCGGTGCCCCTGGTGGTCGGGCTGGAAGCCCGCGGGGAAGGTCTGCTGGAAGCCCGCGGCAATAACTGAAAGCCACTGAGATGACAGAGAGAAAGCCCGCCATCCGTCTGGCGGACGAAGCCGCGGCCATCGCCGCCGCCCATGCGGTGGCCGACAGCATTCGCCCCATTGCCCAGGACAAGGCCCGGGAAGGGGACCTGCCGCGCGAACAGCTGGATATCCTGTTCGCCAGCGGCGTGCCGGCCATCGCCGTTCCCACCGACCTGGGTGGCATCGGCGCGTCGATCCGCACCATTGTGGAGACGGTGCGGATCATCTCCCACGCCGATGGCAGCATAGGCCAGGTGCTGCAACTGCATAATGTGATGATCGCTGGGGTGCTGAATTCCCCCCTGGCCGCGACGCGGGACTATTTCGCGCCGAAGATCCTGGACGGCCAGCGGTTTGCCAATGCTCTGGCCGAGGTGGGGGGCAAGAACAAGCTCGCCCTGCGCACGACGCTGACGCCCCAGCCCGATGGCAGCTTCCGCCTGAACGGGCGGAAATTCTATTCCACCGGTTCCTATCTGGCGGATTGGCTGTCGGTCGGGTGCGTGTCGCCGGACGGTGTGCCGGCCTTTGCGCTGGTGGAACGGGATGCGCCTGGCGTCACCGTTCTGGACGATTGGCGGGCCTTTGGGCAGCGCACGACGATGAGCGGGACGGTGATCTTTGAGGATGTGCATGTCCCGTCCCATCATGCCCCCCAGCGCAACCGCGGCACCAACCGTGCTGTGCTGACGCGGCCGCAGATATTGCATGCTGCCATTGACACCGGTATTGCGCGCGGCGCGCTGGACGCCGCCATCGATTATCTGCGCCATCATTCCCGTGCCTGGATCGAAGGCGGCGTCGACCATATCACCCAGGAACCGCATGTCATCAAGCAGATCGGGGAGTTCACGTCCGCCGTCTATGCCGCGGAAATCCTGCTGCGCAATGCGGCGGAGATCTATGACCGCGCCCTGGCCAACCCCCACGATGAGGCCTTGACGACAGAGGCCATCCTGGCCGTCGCCCATGCCCGCGTCGCTTCCGATCATGCCTCGTTGAAGGTTGGCGGGGGCCTGTTTGACCTGCTGGGGGCCAGCGCGGTGCAGGAAAAGTTCAACCTGGACCGGTTCTGGCGCAATGCGCGGACCCACACCACACATGATCCCATCCGCTGGCGCCTGCACGCCATCGGTGAACATATCTTGAACGATCAGGCGCCAATCGATTTTCCTTTGGCGCCCGATGCACGCAGCCGGTTCCTGCAACCCGGCTGATCCTATCCTGATTTGCGGCTGCCGGGGCGGCTGCCGCAAATCTCCTGACAAAAAATATTGGGCGGGACGAAGTGCCGCGCGACCGCAGCAAATTTTGCCTGCGGCTGCCCTTCTGTCTGCCCATTCAGTTGAAGGGGTAAGAAAAATCATGAACAAGCTGGACAAGGGGTTGAAGCGGTATAGTGCCGTTCTGTTGAGTGGCACCCTGCTGACGGGGCTGTTTTCTGCCACGGCGGGGACGGAAACAGCGGCTGTGACCGACGCATCGGAAAATAGCGCCGTCATCGTCACGGGCAAGCGGCTGACCACCGGGGTTTTGCCGGAGCGCCCGCCAAAATCGATTTATGGTCTGGAGGCCAGTGCGCTGGACACGCCGCGCGCCGTCTCGGAGGTGTCTGCGGAGCAATTGCTGCGCGATCCCATCCGCACCACCGACGATTATGTGAAATACGCTCCCGGCATTACAAGGGGCGGAGGCCAGGGTACCAGTGCCGCGCCCACCCTGCGTGGGTTGTCAGCGGAAGTGTTTCAGAACGGCCAGCGCATCTACAAGGATGGCAATGACCATCCGCTCAATCTGAACGCTTTTGAAGGGGCAGATATCGTCGCCGGTCCGTCGTCGGTGATCTTCGGGCCGTCCAACGCGACGGGCGGCTATGTGAATTATCTGACGAAGAAGCCTTATTTCGACAAGCAGCGCAGCTTTGTGACAACGGAGTTGGGGACTTGGGTTCCCAGCACGCACGAAACCTATCCCGACTTCGCCATTACCGCCGATACCGGGGGCCCGATTGATGAGACGTTGGCTTATCGTATCAGTGTGAAGGGAAAGCGTGGCGGCACCTATTACGACAATGTCGAAAATAATTATGACAGCACATATGGTGCGATTTCCTGGAAGCCGACGGAACGGTTGACGGCTGATTGGAATGGTTCGGGACTATCGGGAATTTCGTGCTCGGCTGGGCCCTAGTGATGCGAAAGGAGCTTCACGATGGCACGACGCAAGGCCCCTGTTATCCCCGATGCCGTTCTGGACCAGTTGCTGGCTGGCGGCGACGCGAAGGCAGCTTTTGACCAGAACGGCCTGCTTGACCAGTTGAAGAAGGCGCTGGCGGAGCGGGTTTTGAAGGCGGAGATGGACCATCATCTTGCCGGTGACGAGAGCGGCAACCGCCGCAACGGCTATGGCCGCAAGACGGTGCTGACGGATACGGGGGCAGTGGAACTGTCGGTCCCGCGTGACCGGGCCTCGACATTTGATCCGCAGTTGATCGGCAAGTATCAGCGCCGGTTCCCCGGGTTCGACGACAGCGAAGAGGATCAGAAAACGATCCGGTGGATCGTTTTCCCGATGAGCCATCTCGATGTACGCGCGGGGTATGTCGACACGGGAAATCACCGGCCATCTGCGGGAACTGTACGGGATCGAGGTATCGGCGGACCTGATCTCAGCGGTGACGGACGCGGTGCTGGATGAGGTGGCGGCCTGGCAGATCCCGGCCGCTGGAAGCCGTCTATCCGCTGGTTTTCCTGGATGCGCTGCGGGTCAAGATCCGGGACGAAAGTCTGGTGCGCAACAAGGCGATCCACATCGCCATCGGCGTGCGGGTGGACGGCACCAAGGAGGTGCTGGGCCTGTGGATCGAGCAGAACGAAGGCGCCAAATTCTGGCTGCGGGTCCTGAACGAGTTGAAGAACCGGGGCGTGGAGGACATCCTGCTGGCCGTGGTCGACGGGCTGAAGGGCTTCCCGGAAGCCATCGCTGCCGCCTTCCCGGAGACGAGCGTGCAGACCTGCATCGTCCATCTGCTGCGTCACAGCATGGAATTCGCGTCCTGGAAGGACCGCAAGCCGGTCGCTGCCGCCCTGAAGCTGGTCTATGACGCCTTGGACGACACGGAAGCGGAGAAGGCCCTGACCGCATTCGAGCAAGGCCCCTGGGGCCAGAAATATGAGGCCATCGGCAAGGCCCGGCGCCGGGCCTGGCAGGAGGTCATCCCGTTCTTTGCCTTTCCGCGTGAGGTCAGGCGCATCCTCTATACGACGAACGCCATCGAGGCCCTGAATTCAAAGCTCCGCCGCGCCGTCCGTGCCAGGGGCCATTTCCCCAATGACGAGGCGGCATTGAAGCTGCTGTTCCTGGTCTTGAACAGGGCCGAGAAAGAGTGGAAAATGCCCGCCAGGGAATGGACGGCGGCCAAGGCTGTAAAAGCATGGATTTGATCTGACAGTCACGCTCACCGATGCGGGTGTCCGGTGATGTTGAGCTGTCCGACGTTCACGCGGCAGCGATCTGCTT
>NZ_FZOI01000017.1 GCF_900188385.1 Azospirillum sp. RU38E | reverse complement strand
TCTTCTTACGCCGCCGCCTGTGTCGGGGCATGCCCCGACACAGGCGATCAATACCCGCCATTCCAGCATGCCGTCAGATTTAGTCCAGACTTTTACACATGAGGCCGGTGCCTTTTCCGGCGCCACCAAACAGCGGATCGGCAAGATCGAATATGCCAATGGCGGCACCCTGTTCCTGGATGAAATCGAGTCCATGCCCATGTCCATGCAGGTGAAATTCCTGCGTGTACTGCAGGAACGCGTGGTTGAACGCCTGGGCTCCAACAAGCTGATCCCGGTGGATTTCCGGGTCATTGCCGCCACCAAGGCCGACCTGCTGGAACTTTCCGAACAGGGAAAGTTCCGCAGCGATCTGCATTTCCGCCTGAATATCGTCACCATCGACCTGCCGGCCCTGCGCAACCGGCGGGAGGATATTCCGCTGCTGTTCGATTATTTCGTCGCCCAGGCTGCCCTGCGCCTCAACCGTCCGCCGCCGCTGATCCGCGATGGTGTCATCCGTGAACTGATGGCACATCACTGGCCGGGCAATGTGCGCGAATTGCGTAACCAGGCGGAGCGCTATGTGCTGGGCCTGAAAAGCGCCCCTGGCCATGATGCGACCAGTGACAGCATCCCCTTGTCGATCGCCGTCGAACATTTTGAACGCGGGCTGATCATGGAAGAGCTGAAGCGCAACGATGGCAATATTTCCCGAACGGCGGAGGCCATGGCGATTGCCAAGACCACCTTGTTTGACAAGATCCGCAAATATGAGATCCGCGTCCGCGAAGCCTGAAGGCTCTCCCCCATCCCCATGGACAATGTGTTCATCGAGCGGCTCTGGCGGTCGCTGAAAGACGAATGCGTCTATCTCTGCACTTTGAAGACCGGCAGTGAGGCCAGGGCCGGACAGACTGTGTTTGGCGGTGTGAATTGAACAGGGGCAAGCTTAACGCCGAACAAAAATTGTCCGGTCACTGGGGACTAGCTCTTCCTATGTCTCGCCGAATCACGGCTGCCTGATGATTCAGGATTTCAGGAAATATGCGTCTGTAATGCTGCGGTCCAGGTCGGATGGGAGCTTACCAAGCTGAGAAATGCTCTGTTCGCCGTTCCTGAGCTGGGCGGAGGTGAAGGGCCGCACCCTGGTCCCAGCCCTTGTGTCGGGTGTCGGTATCCCTCCCGTGACATTCATACCAGCGTGCCCTGCCTATCCGACAGGCGGACATTATGACCGGTCTTAATTGAGGAAGGTTCGTTCAAGGAATTAGCCTTCATGCAGGCGAACGTCCGGTTCACAGGCTTTAAGCGGACCCTTCCCCGGATCGGGGAAGGGGGTGATTTCGCTAGACCAAATAACGGTTAGCCGCCAATAGACGGGAAATTGGCACCGGGAAGTAAGCCATTCGAAACGATGGAAAAATTTAAGGGGGCTTCATGTACCGTTCCAAGGTTATTGCGCTGACCACCTCGGCTGTGGTTGGCTCCCTCGCGCTCTCCGCTGCGCTTCCCATGCTCGTCCACGCCGCCGAAGGGGAGTTGACGCTGGATGAGATCATCGTCACCGCGCGTAAGCGCAAGGAAGACATCCAGACGGTGCCGATCTCCATCCAGGCGCTGTCAGCCGACGAACTGGCTGCCAAGAACATCACCACCCTGACCGATCTGGGCAACACGACCCCCGGCATCACGGTGAGCAACATCACCGGTGGCACCTTCACCAATATTTACGTGCGCGGCCTGGCGCCGGCCAATTCCTCCACCGATCTGAACGTGGAGGCCAATGTCGGCCTGTTCATCGACGGCATCTATCAGACCAGCCGCAATGCCGCCGACATCCTGTCGGTTGTGGACGTGGCACAGGTCGATGTCGTGAAGGGTCCGCAGAGCGCGCTTTATGGCCGCTCCACCTTTGCCGGTGCCGTCGGCTTCACCACGGCCCGCCCGAGCGACGTGGCGGAAGGCAAGGTCACCGTCACCGTCGGCAAGAATGGCGATTATCGCGGCAAGGTCTCGCTGTCCAAGCCGATCATCGAGGATAAGCTGGCGGCCTCCATTTCCGCCGCCTACCAAACCTATGACGGCGAGTTTGGCAACGCCTTCAACCCGCAGGACAAGCTGGGCGGGTATGAGAAGCGCGGCGTCTCCGGTTCGCTGCTGTTCACGCCGACGGAGAATTTCACGGCCACCTTCACCGGCTTCGCCATGAAGACGAATTCGGAGATGCCGGGCCTGTCGCTGAACCCGCTGTCCAGCCACAATTGCGGCGCCTTCAATGCGCCGACCCAGGCCTATATGCTCTATTGCGGCAGCATTCCGACCAACCTGCCGATCGACGTCACCAGCAGCCTGCCGGAAAGCTATTCCAAGGCGCGCCAGGGTGCGCTGGAACTGGAATATAAGTTCGAGGATTTCTCGATCGTCAGCGTGACCGGCATCTCCGCTTCTGAAGTGTCCGGCGTCAATGATGCCGATGTTTATGGCAATGGCGCGCTCTATGGCGTCTGCACCGTCGGCAGCACCTGCGGTGCCGCCACCGGCACCTATACGCGCACGGTTCTGGCTAACTCCATGATCAACAGCACGGATCAGGTGGTGACCAAGAGCCAGGAACTGCGCATCCAGTCGCCGGACAGCAACCGGCTGCAATGGCTGGGTGGCCTGTTCTTCTTCCAGTCCAATGTGGACAGCAAGACCTATGCCGGCACCAGCGCGCCGGGTCTGGCCACCAACGAGCGTCTGGTCCAGATCCTGCCGGGCAACCCCGTCGGTACGGGGCCCATGGCCTCGCTGGCCAATCCCGGTCTGGTCTACGACCCGTCCGTGGTTCAGCGTCTGGCCAACATGAACTACAAGCAGAACATCACCCGGTCGGTGTTCGGCTCGCTGGGGTATGAGGTCATTGACGGTCTGCGCGTGTCGGCCGAAGGTCGCTACAACATCGACAACAAGACCGACCGTTGCGTCCTGACCTATTTCAACGCCTTCGGTCCCTGCGTGGCCGGCCAGCCGTTCCGGGGCGAGTTCAAGAGCTTCACCCCGCGCTTCACGGTCGATTACAAGGCGTCGGATGACATCTTCCTGTTCGCGTCAGCCGCCAAGGGTGTGCGTTCGGGTGGCTTCAACTCGCTCGCCGGTCTGACCGACGCGGAGAAGACCTTCGACGAAGAAGAGAACTGGACCTATGAAGCGGGCGTGAAGTCGTGGCTGCTGGACCGCCGCGTCATGCTGAACGCCTCTGTCTTCCATGTGGACTGGAAGAACCTGCAGCTCTCCACCTTCTCGCCCAACGCGTCGGTTGCCCAGGCCATCATCATGAATGCCGGCAATCTGAAGACGAACGGCGTGGAAGTGCAGACGGAGGTTAAGGCCACCGACATCATCTCCTTCGGTGGTTCGGTCACCTATTCCGATCCGAAATATGGTTCGGGTACCTATGATCCGGCCTATTCGTCGCAGTGCGGCAACCCGTCCACCGTCTGCACCCTGGTCACGATCCCCGGCCGTGGCATCCAGGCATCGATCGAGGGCAACCGTCCGGCCCGTTCGGTGAAGTTGCAGTATAACCTGCACGCCAGCGCTAATGTTCCTGTCTCCGCCGACTGGACCCTGTCCGGCCGCGTGGACGTGAACTACACAGGCCCGACCTATACCAACAGCCTGAACGTCACCTCCTTCGGTGAACGCACGCTGACCAATCTGCGTCTGGCCCTGGAAAGCGATACCTATTCCATCGCCGCCTGGGTCACCAACCTGACCAACGAGGATTATAACGCCAACATCATCCAGCAGCCGCGTAACTACTCCGTCGGCACGCAGCGCATTATGGAAGTGTATCATGGTGAAGGCCGCCGCTTCGGCGTAACGGCGTCCGCCAAGTTCTGATTGGATGCGTGAATGTTCCCCTCGGCACCATCGCCGGGGGGAATTCCTTTTGGCCAACATTGGAAGATCGGGCGCCATGACCAGTAAATTCGCTTCCCCGCTCCTGTCCCGTCGCGCCGTGGTGGGGGGCCTTGTGGCCGCCGCTCCGCTTATCGTTGCCTCCCGCGGCTGGGCCGCCGGTCCGTCTGAAGTTGATGTCGTCGTGGTGGGCGGGGGTCTTTCCGGCCTGAACGCCGCCTCCATCCTGGAAGGCCAGGGGCTGACTGTACAGGTTGTTGAGGCATCCGACCGTGTCGGCGGCCGTCTGCGCACCTTGCGCACGGAGGGCTATCAGGCCGAGGTCGGGGCCAGCGAGGTTGGCCTGCTTTATGGTCGCGTGCGCGATGCCTGCGGGCGCCTGAATGTCGGCCTGACCACCGATGGCGTCAAGGGTACTGATTTCATGATCAATGTCGATGGCAGCACCGTGTTGCCGTCGGAATGGTCCAAGTCCGCGGTCAACAAGACAAGGGGCCGCGAGCGCGAGTTCCCCCCCTTCATCCTGCAGAACCGGTTGATGTTCGACTGGCTGCCCTTCAAACAGACCAATGCCTGGCTGCAGCCCGAGAACATGGTCTATGACATCTCCGCGGCCGAACTGATGCGGTCCAAGGGTGTGTCGGAAGCGGCGATCCGGCTGGCGGATATCGACCTGAACGGCGCCAGCCTGGAAAGCGTGTCGTCCCTGTCCATCTTCCGCGATATGGCCCGTGCCCAGATCGAAGGCTTTAAAGACCCCAACAAGCCGCAATATGGCGGCCCGACCAGTGCCGCCGACCGCGCCTATATCGTGGGTGGGTCCGATATGCTGCCAAAGGCCATGGCCGCCGCACTGAAAACGCCCGTGCGCCTGAACAGCCCCGTCGTCGCCGTCGATCAGACCGATGACAAGGTGAAGGTGCTGCTGTCCAATGGCGATGTCCTGACCTCCCGCTTCCTGGTGATGGCGGCCCCGTTCAGCGCCGTCTCCCGCATCCGCTTCACGCCGGGCCTGCCGGACAATCAGGCCGATGCCATCGCCGGTGCCCGCTATTCCGCCACGACGCAGTTCCATTTCAGCATCAAGAAGCCCTTCTGGGAAAAGGACGGGCTGCCGCCGTCGATCTGGTCCAACAGCGCCTTCGAACGCGCCTTCGCGATGAAGAACGCCAAGACCGGTGCCATCGACAGCCTGATCGTCTGGGTGAATGGCGACGGCGCCACCCGCTGGGACGACCGCGACACCAGCAAACAGGTGGAACTGGTGCTGGCCGACCTGGCCCGCCTGCGTCCATCCATGGCCGGCGCCCTGGAATACAAGTTCGGCTATAGCTGGGGCCGCAATCCGTTCGTGGGCGGCAACAAGCATTATTTCGCGCCCGGCCAGGTCAAGCGGTTTGCTGCCGACATGGGCAAGCCGGCCGGCCGCATCCATTTCGCCGGCGAGCATCTGCGCCGCCTGGAACATGGCATGGAAAGCGCCATGGAAACGGGTGAAGCCGCCGCCATGGAGATCCTGGAAAAGATCTGATGTTCACCGCGGGAGCCTCTTCGGCACCTTCCAGCCGGGCTTTGGTTGGCGCGGTCATCACCATTTTGAAGCGCGAAGGGATCGCTGGCATTCTCGCGTTTGATCCTCACCCTCGCAAGCCGGAAGGCTGGAGAGGGTGAGGAAACTACCCTGGATAAATTCTACCTGAACTGAGGACACAGCCTGCCCGTAACGCGGGCTGTGACCGTTCTTCCCTGCCTGCAGGAACCGCCCCGAAGATCGACATCCACACAGCGGTCAAATGGGGAAGCGGACTATGGTCGCCGTCCGTCATTCCGGTACTGCTGGGATCAATATTTGACCGCTTCCAGAACAAGGGGGATGCGATGGGTTATCGCTTGGGCGTCGATGTGGGGGGTACCTTCACCGACCTGCTGCTGTTTAATGATACGACGGGCGCCTTCTGGCGGCACAAAACCCCGTCCACCCCGGCCGACAGTTCCGTCGGCATCCTGAATGGCGTCACCGCCATCTGTGAGAAGGCGGGGATCACGCCGGCCGATGTGGAATTCTTCCTGCACGGCACCACGGTTGCCACCAACGCCGTGCTGGAAGGCAAGGGCGCCAAGGTCGGCCTGATTGTGACGGAAGGGTACCGTCAGATCATGCAGATCGCGCGTTCCTTCGTGCCGGGCGGTCTGGCCGGCTGGATCGTCTGGCCCAAGCCGGAACCGCTGGCCCGGCTGGAAAACACGTTTGAGATCAAGGGCCGCATGAACGCCCAGGGCAGCGAACTGCGCCCGGTCGATGACGACAATATCCGCGCCGCCCTGCTGAAACTGAAGGAAAAGGGCGTGGAGGCGGTCACCGTCTCCCTGATCAACGCCTATCTGAACGGCGCGCATGAAAAGCGCGTGGGTGAGTTGGCGGCGGAGATTCTGCCCGGCGTACCCGTGTCGCTGTCCCATGAAGTCCTGCCGGAAATGCAGGAATATGAGCGCACGCTGACCACGGTGGCCAATGCGTCGGTTCGGCCCATCGTTGGCCGCTATGTCCGCAACCTGCGCGAAAAGCTGAAGTCGAGCGGGTTTGCCGGCTCGCTGTCGCTGCTGCGTTCCGATGGCGGCCTGATGTCGTCGGAAAAGTCCGAAGAACATCCCGTTTCCCTGCTGATGTCAGGTCCGGCTGGCGGCGTGACGGGCGCCCTGTGGGTGGGCGCCAATTCCGGCATCCGCAACATCCTGACCCTGGATGTAGGCGGTACGTCGACCGACGTGGCCCTGATTGAAAATCTGGACCCGCGCCGTGTGCGCACCACCGAAGTGGGCCATCTGGCCGTCCGCGCCTCCTCGCTGGATGTGAAGACGGTGGGCGCCGGCGGCGGTTCCATCGCCTATGTGCCGGAACTGACCAAGGCACTGCGCGTCGGCCCGCAATCCGCCGGTGCCGTGCCCGGCCCCGTGGCCTATGGCAAGGGTGGCACGTTGCCGACCGTGACCGACGCCAATGTCGTGCTGGGCTATCTGCCCGAGGCGCTGCTGGGCGGCACCTTCAAGCTGGACCGCGAAGGGGCCAAGAAGGCGGTGCAGACCATCGCCGACACGCTGGGCATTGATCTTTATGCCGCTGCCCGCGGCATCATCGATATCGTGAATGAGAACATGTTCGGCGCGCTGCGCATGATCTCCGTCCAGCAGGGCTATGATCCGCGTGACTTCGCCGTCATGGGCTTTGGCGGTGCCGGCCCGCTGCATGTCAATGCCGTGGCCCGTCTGATGGGCTCCTGGCCCGCCGTCTCGCCCGTGTCCCCCGGTGTGCTGTGTGCGCTTGGCGATGCCACGACGCGGATGCGCACGGAAACGGCCCGGTCCTTCTCCCGCCGCTTTGACGAGACGGACGAGGCGGAGGTGATTGCGCTGCTGGAATCCATGGCCGCCCAGACCCGCGACGAGCTGAAGGCCGAAGGCACCAAGGACGCGGACATCACCAGCCTGTTCGAAATCGACGTGCGCTATGAAGGCCAGGCCTTCGAGGTGCCGCTGTCGATCGATCCGGAAACCCTGCGCCGCGACGGTCTGGCCGGGGTCACCCGACGCTTTGATGATGAGCATCAGCGCCTGTTCACCTTTAACATGCCTTCCCCGCATGAGCTGGTGAACCTGCGCGCCGTGGCCCTGGGCCCCGTGCTGGACCTGCCGGCGGCCGAATTGCCGCAGGGCAATGGCGACCCGGTGGCGGCCAAGATCCGCGACCATGAATTGTGGATGGATGGCAAGATGGTGCCGGCCGTCATCTATGACCGCGCCAAGCTCAAGGCCGGCGACCTGATCCCGGGTCCGGCCATCGTCATCGAAATGGACAGCACGACGCTGATCGAGGCCGGCTGTGACGGCCTGGTCGACCGCGTCGGCAATATCCTGATCAACCCGCGCTGAAGGGGAGTGTGATCCATGGCCGCAAAGATCATCCAGACCAATGACGCTCCCTTCAACAAGGTCAGCATCGACCCGGTGACGCTGGAAGTCATCGAAAACGCCCTGCGCAATGCCCGCATCGAAATGGATGCGACGCTGGTGCGCACGGCCATGTCGCCCGGCATCCGCGAACAGGGCGACGCCTTCCCCCTGATCGCCGACCGCACGGGCCAGATGGTGGTGGGCCAGTTCGGCTCCTATATCGGTCCCTTCCTGGACGGGTTCGACGGCACGGTTGAAGAAGGCGACATGATCCTGCTGTCCGACCCCTATTCGGTCGGCGGCGCCATCAGCCACCTGAATGACTGGCTGGTGCTGTTGCCCGTGTTCAAGGATGGCCGCCTGATTGCCTATACCTCCATGTTCGGGCACCAGTCCGACATCGGCGGTAAGGTCGTGGGCTCCATGCCCATCGACGCCACCTCGATCTTCGAGGAAGGGGTGCGCATCCCGCCCGTGAAGATCTATTCCAAGGGCGTCTATAATGCCGACGTGATCAAACTGATCATGGCCCAGACCCGCAAGCCGGACTGGTGCACGGCCGATCTGAACGCCCTGATCGCTTCCTGCCGCGTGGCCGCCCGCCGCGTGGTGGAAATGTGCGAGCGGTTTGGCGACGATGTCTTCGCCGCCGCCACCGACGAGCTGCTGGCCCGCAACTACCGCGCCATGAAGCAGCTGATCGCCAGCTCCATCAGCGAGGAGAAGGTCAGCTTCGAAGATTATATCTGCGATGACGGTATGGGCTATGGCCCCTACAAGATCCGCTGCACCATGCACCGCGAAGGTGAAATCGTGGTGCTGGATTTTGATGGCACCGACCCGCAGAGCCAGGCCTCGATCAATTTCTTCCTGAATGAAAACATGCTGAAGATGTTCTTCGGCATTTACATGATCATGGTCTTTGACCCGCAGGTGCTGTTCAATGACGGCTATTACGACCTGATCCGGGTGAAGATCCCCGAAGGCTCCCTGCTGAAGCCGAAATTCCCGGCCGCGCTGTCGGGCCGCACCCATGCGCTGGGCCGCCTGTTCGACATCATGGGCGGGCTGCTGGGCCAGAAGACGCCGGAATTCCTCAACGCGGCCGGCTTCTCCTCCTCCCCGCACCTGTTCTATTCGGGCTATGACGCCAAGGGCCGCTGGTTCCAGTTGTTCCAGATCGGCTTCGGCGGCATCCCCGGTCGTCCGCTGGGCGACGGGCCGGACGGGCATTCGCTGTTCCCCGGCTTCACCAACGTTCCCAACGAGTTCCTGGAGCGGTATTTCCCGCTGGTCATCGAACGGTATGAAACGGTGGCCGACAGCGGCGGGGCCGGGCTGCATCGCGGCGGCAATGGCATCATCATGTCCTATCGCTTCCTGGCTGCCGGCACCATCGCCATCCATGATGACCGCTGGTTCACCCCGCCCTGGGGTGTGAATGGCGGCGAACCCGGTGCGCGCGCCCGCAAGATCCTGGAAAAGCCCGACGGCACCCAGACCGTGGTCGGCAACAAGCTGGAAAACCTGACGGTGGAAGAAGGCGACATCCTGCACTTCATCACCTGGGGCGGCGGCGGCTGGGGCGACCCGCTGCTGCGCGAGCCGAAGCTGCTGGAGGTCGAGCTGGAGCGCGGTCTGGTCACGGCCGAAGGCGCCAAGCGTTATGGCGTCGTGCTGGTCGATGGCAAGGTCGATGAAGCCGCGACGGAAGCGCTGCGGGCCAAGATGCGGGCGGAACGCGGTCCGGTGACGGAAGTGTTCAATTTCGGTCCCGACATCGACACGCTGCGCGCCAACAGCCTGGCCGAAACCGGCCTGCCGGCACCGAAGGCCCCAGTGAAGCTGGCGCATTTCGCGGCGTGATTCCAAACGCACCTCGGTGTGTTTAAGCCAAGGCGGCATCTGCCGCCGCCGGGCGAGGATCTTCTCGCCCGGCGATTGAGGAAACACAAAATCTCCCTTGCGCGGTCACGTGCAAGGGAGATTTTGTGTTTGCAAGGTGCCTGCTCCCGTCGCCTTGCAAACCGCTGAATATTGCTTTCTCTGTCCTGTCGGTCGTCCTGCAACAAGGGCGGGCCAAACGTATCAAACTATCCGTTCACCGGGGACCAGCTCCCCCGGATCGGTGATGCTTGCCTGTTGCTACCGATTGAAAGGCCCCGGACATTCCGGCCCAAATAACGGCGTAGAAATATCTACCTGGTGGATATGATGGCGCTTCATCGTTTCCAGGCCGAATTCATCCGCGCCAGATTTGACCCCGGCAAGGAAGGCGGTACAGCGTCTTCTATCCAGAACAAGGGAGTTCCGGGACAATGAGCGGACCTGAATTGACGCGTCGTCAAAGCCTGGGCCTGGCGGCCATGGCGGCCACCGTCGGCGCGGTGGGTATCGGTGCTTCGGCGGCGTCTGGAAGCGCGCCGCCCTTCCAGACGAAGATCGACTTCAAAGACCCGAAATGGAACCGTGACAGCTATGCCCGGCTGGATGCGGATATCGATCCCACGAAGGAAAAAATCGGCTGGTTCCGTGGCAACGTCTATGGTGTGCGCGACAATGAGCCGGTGCGGCCTCTGTTCATCATTGATGGCTTCAGCTTCGTCCGCACCAAGCGTCTTGAGGACGGCTCGTACCGCCGTATGCTGCGTGAGGTTGGTTTCTACCGGGACATCAAGACCGGTGAGATCCTCAAGACCTGGCATAACCCGTATACCAACGAGGATGTGCGGGTCGTGCCCATCGCCAACGATCCGTTCAATTTCACGATCAGCGAATTCCGTCCCCAGCCCCCGTCCTATGGCGGAATGAACAAGGACAAGCCGCCGCCGGAGCCGTTCCTCCTGGACTGGCGCTATGGTCCGGACGATACGGTGATCGTCACCACTGACATCCACATGCTCTATCAGAACGCGTTGCAGCCCGATAAGTGGGTGCGCGAATCGTCGGGCGCGTTCAACCGCGTCTCGGAGATGTTCACCTATGTGATCAAGCGCAAGGATCTGGAGAATCCCAAGCTGACCCACGTGAAGGCTGTGGGCCAGTGGTCACGCATTACCCCGTGGCTGCCCTGGATGCTGATGGGTCAGGCGCCGGGCCATATCTCCTATTTCTGCTCTTTCGGCGCCTATGACAGCGTGAACGACATCCCGGCCGATATCCGGGAAGCCGCGCGCGCCATGGACCCGAAATGGCTGGCCGCTCCGACGGAAGATTACGGTCCGTCACTGTCCAGCCTGGAAAACTATGCGCGTGAACAGAAGCCGGTGCCTGTGCCAGCCGGGTGGGTGCCGCCGCAACCGCCGCCGCCGCGGACGTTGCCGCCTAAGTAATACCAATCTCCCTTGATCGTGACCGATCCAGGGAGATTTCGTGTCCCCTCACGCGCCGGGCGCTGCCTCCGGCAGCTTGGCTTACGCGCCACGTGGCGCGGGCCGGCGGTCGCCGGCCTCCAACCCACCTAAAGGTCAACCTTTAGGTGGGTTGGTATAAGTCGGTGCAGGGCGGGCGGGCGATGGTGCCCGCCCGCCCTTTTCGTTTCTGATGTACCGTGACCTTCCAAGGATCGCCGATGACCACCGCCGTGACCGAAGTCCCCTCCCAACAAGCCGGCCGCCTGGGCCTTGTCTCGCAGGTCGGCTATGGTGCCGGACAGGTGGCAGGCCAGGTGTTCCGCGATGTGCCGTCGCTGCTGCTGCTGTTTTTCATGACGACGGTACTGGGGATTGAACCGGCGCTGGCCGGTGTGGCGATCTTTGTGCCGAAACTGGTCTGGGGTGTGGGGTGCGACATGCTGGTCGGCGTGCTGTCCGACCGCTGGAAACACCGGTTCCACCGCCGCTGGTGGCTGCTGGCCGGGGTTGTGGGTTCGCCCATGGCCTTTCTGCTGCTGTTTCATGTGCCGGCTGACCTGTCCATGAATGGCCGTATCGTCTATGTGGCGGCCGCCTTCAGCCTGTACATGGCGGTTTTTGCCAGCTTTTCCGTTCCCTATCTGGCCATTGCTGGCGAATTGTCGGACGATCCGCACCAGCGGACGGTGCTGATGGCCTGGCGGCTGGTCTTCACCGCCGCCGGCGTCCTGATCGGCGGGGCGGTGGCACCTGGGGTGGTTCAGCATCTGGGCGGTGGGCAGCCGGGATATGAGGGCATGTCCCGTGTTCTGGCTGTGATCTGCCCCATCTCCCTCCTCATCGCCTTTTTCGGGGCCGGACGTGCGGCGCGGCAGGCGGGCCGGGCGCCAACCCCCGCGGCCAGCCCCCGCATGACCTTTGGCGCTGCAATCTCCGTGCTGGCCGCGCCGCGCTTCTCGGTGCTGCTGATGTCCAATCTGCTGCAATTGATCGGATCGGGCATGGCTTACGCATCCATGCTCTATTTTCTGACCTACAATATGGGGCAGGGGGCCGGCGCGCTGCAGCTGATCGGTGGCCTGATCGTCGCTGTCTGCGCCGGTATCATCGTGGCCCAGCCGATGTGGGTGGCCCTGGCCAAGCGCGTGGGCAAGAAGCCCGTCTATGTGCTGTCCGCCATCGGTTATGGCGTCAGCTATATCGCCTGGTCGCAGAATGCCCAGTCCGGCATCTTTGTCGCTTATGTGTTTTGCGTCGTGGCCGCGCTGTTCAATTCCGGCTGGGCCCTGCTCAGCTTTTCCATGATGTCCGATATTGCCGGCGAGGATCGGGCCAATGCCGGGCTCTATTCCGCCGCCTGGGTGGCCGTGGACAAGATCGGCTTCGCCCTGGGCGGCACGCTGCTGGTGGGCCTGGTATTGTCGGGCTTCGGTTTCGATGTTGCCCGGTCCATGGCGGGCCTGCCGCAGGAACCTCGCGCCCTGACCGGTGTCATGCTGGCTTTCGGGGTGTTCCCAGGTCTATTCAATCTGATTGCGGCGGCTCTCTATGGCCGATTTGGTCGCCACTGACAGGGCTGGAAAGTGGATTGGGTGGCGCGGCTTTACGATGGCGGCCGCACGGACCGGTCTGCTCCGCAATCTCCCGCCAGCGGCCCACGGCGTTGCGCCGTATCGGCGTATGCGGTCAATTGGAACCTTCAAAGCATAGTCTATCCATCAGGTGGATACAAAATCACGGTTTCTGCCCCCGGTGCTGCCGAACATTGGCATCATGCCGCCCATGATATTCGACAGGTGGAGGGGGGTATGGAAAAGGGCGTGCCAATCCGCGCGATCAGCCGGGCCATCGCGGCTTTGAAGGCCATTAACCGGCAAGGGTCGCTGACCATGATGGAAATTGCCCGGTCGGCGGAGGTGCCCTATCCGACGGCCTGCCGCCTGGTTCAGACCCTGGTTTATGAAGGGCTGGTGGAGCAGGAGCCCGATCGTAAGCGGTACAGGCCCACAGCGATGGTCCAGTCACTGGCTTATGGTTTCCAGGATGATGACCGGCTGGTGGAGATCGCGCGGCCGCTTATCGTGTCGCTGACGCGCCGCATTGGCTGGCCCATCTCCATTGCCTCCCGCGTCGGGCGCAACATGATGCTGCGCGACAGCACCCACGCCAACACGGCGCTGACCTTCGAACGGTATTATCCGGGCTTCACCCTGCCAATACTGGACAGCGCATCAGGCAAGCTGTCGATGGCCTATACCCAGGATGAGGAGCGCGAGACGCTGTTGCGGTGGATGAAGGTGTCGCGGGAGGTGGACCCGGAATATCTGAAGGCGGCTCATGCAGCGCTGAATGTTGAACGAATCCGCTCGCAGGGCTACGCCGTGCAGGGGCGCAACCATCACAACCTGACCCCCGGCAAGACCTCCTCCGTTGCTGTGCCCATCTTTCTGGGCGAGAATTTCAAGGCGGCGATGACGATGATCTTCTTCGCCTCCGCAATGAAGGTAGAGACGGCGCTAGATCGCTACCTGGACGACCTGAAGGGTACGGCCGAGACGATCAGCGCAGAGCTGACCCAGGCGGCAATGCAGAACCAACGCTAGTACATGCTCACCCGGCCGGGTCCAGTTCCACCAACTGCTTCATTCCGCGCAGCCGGGCGCCCTTACCCCTGCTGGCCGCTGCATAGGGCCACCTGTTCACAGGAACTCCAGGGGGGCGATACGCAGGAAACTGCCGAACTTGTCCACCCTGTGGCCGGCCGGGGACGGTTGCATCGACGCGCTAGGCGGTCTGCGCCCAAATAAAAACGCGGTGCGGCGCGCTGTTTTGTTCAGGCACAGACCAGTCAAACCATCGAAATCATGAAGGAAAGCCACGCTTACGCGCGGGAGAAGCGCCAGGCTGACATCGCTGTCATGATGTGACCACCCATCCAGAACAGGGGATATGAGATGCAGGGTGAAGGCAAGGACAGCCGTGGCTGGCGCAAGGTGTTCGGCGTGCTGGGGCCCAGCACGAACACCATTGTGCAGCCCGATTTCGACGACATGCGCCCCGCCGGCGTGACCAATCACTATAGCCGGATCATCGTGTCGAACGCCCAGGCGATCAGCAACGAGACGTTTCTGGCCGGCACGCAGGAGATCGCCGACAATACCATGGACGCCGTAAAGGCGGTGATGACGTGTGATCCCGATTATCTGGTCATGGGTATGTCCGCCATCACTTTCTTCGGAGGGGCGGAAGGGGCGGCAAAGTTCCGCCGGCAGATCCGGGAGATCAGCGGGCTCTATCTCTCCACCGGCTCCGAATCTCTGGCAGCCGCCATCGCTGCCTATGGCGGGGTGAAGAAGGTAGCCTTCGTGTCGCCCTATTATCCCGTGGCCAACGAGCAGGTCCGCCGTTTCCTGTCCGATTATGGATATGAGACGGTCCGCGATGTGCCGCTGCAATGCGCGTCCTGGACTTCCATCGCCCGAGTCGGCACGGATCGGTTGCGCGACGTGCTTAGCCAACTGGATGGTGACGACGTGGATGCCATCCTGCAGGTCGGTACCAACCTGTCGATGGTGAAGCTGGCCGCTGCTGCTGAGACCTGGCTGGGCAAACCGGTCATCGCCATCAATACTGCGACATACTGGCACGCGCTGCGCGCCAACGGTATTCAGGACAAGATATATGGCTTTGGTCGCCTGCTTGAGGAATTCTGATCCGTACTTAATTACAATGACGTCCCTTTGCCCGAGCGTGGTCCGTTGCACTGGCCCGATAAAAAGAAGGTTGCAGTGCTCCAGCCCTGTTATGAGGACGATCCACCGATTCCACCCGATGTCTTGCCCGGTGACACGTCCGATTCTCCCACATTCACCTGGCGCGAATATGGCCGGTGGACTGGCATATGGCGGCTTTGTTACCTGTTTGAGGCGAGAGGCATGAGCAATGATTGCCAGGCAACGACAAACTCGGTGCCCCGGTCGAAGGTGATGCTGCGGCGGGCGGGGCCGGGCAGGGGGGCAAGAGCCTCGCTGATGCGGGACATGACGCCGGCGGACCGCCGGTCCTCGTTGTCCAGCAACAGCAGATAACGGGTTTGCCGCTCCTGGAGCCAGGTGACATTGGCCTTGCCATGCTTGCGCGCAAAGATCAACAGATCCGCCTCCCAATGGCCGAACTGACTGCGGTCACTGACTTCAGCCGGGCGGGCTTCAATCCACCGCTCTGCCGGGATCACCGAAGTCCGGGGCTTGCGGCCCTTCTGACGACGACGGTGCCGCCGGGCCACCGCCAGCAGGGCATACAGCTTTGCCTCCCGGCCTTCGTCACTGTGAATATGCCGGTAGATGCTCTCATGCGATATCTGACCGACCGGCTGTGGTTCGATCTTCAGACGACCGGAAATCTGCTGCGGCGACCAGCCCGCATGCAGCTTCGCCACCACATGCGCCAGAAGGGCCGGATGCCGCAGCAATTTCACCCGGCCAGAACGGCGCCGCCGCTTGGCCAGCGCATTCGCCGTCATGCAGTAATAACCTCGGTAGTCGTTCCCATCCCGATCCCGGAAACTTGTGTGATAAAAATTGCGATTGATCTCACGGTGGATCGTCCCGCGATGCCGTCCAAGCCGCGCCGCGATCTCCCGAACCGGAATCGACGCCTGGAACATCTCCTCAATCCGGCGCCGTTCCGTCAAACTCAGGTGTGAATAGTGCTCTCCCATGGCAGCCTCCATTGCTAACCATATGACTATAAACGAGAGTCGCACTTCAAAATAGAATCCACCCGCCTACAGCCATGTCAGTGCCAGTTAGAAATGTCATCGGTTTGCGCCGGATAGAAATGTCACCCTTGTGAGCTTGCGGGGGCTGCGCGGAGCCTTCCGCCGCGCGCAGCGCAGCCCCCGCAAGCGGTTCACGTGGTGAAGGGAGCCGGCCCCTGTGCACGACGGGTTGGACTATGTGTGCGGCGCTGACGGGGAGAGGCCTTGGCCTGCTCCTCCTGGGCCCACGCCAGCGCTGCCGACAGCCGCTTGTTATCGACAATCTCGCCCTGGGGCACCCGTTGCAGCTTGTCGAAGGCCCGGAACGGCAAATCAACACCCTTCCAGCGGACCAGCAGGCGCCCGTCGGGATAATCATATACCGTCACCCGCCGGTGCCGGGCCGCCCGCGCCATTCGGCTCGGCTCCAAAAGCAGCATCACCCGGTTGTAGTGCAGGGTCAGATTGTCGGTAACCGTGCGCTCCTCCCGCCAAGCCAGAACCTCGTCCAGATCCTGATAGGGGGCCAGCGGACGGTGCAGGTTCTCCGGCTGATGGGGCGGCTTGGCAAAGCGTTCGTTATAGTCCCGGACAAAATCCGGCAGGAGCCGGTTGGCCGCCTCCATCGTGGAAATCCCAGCCAGACGCAATTCCTTCACCAGCCGATCCTGCAATGTCAGATGCGCCCGCTCGACCCGACCCTTGGCCTGCGGGGAATGCGCGCAGAGGATGGTAATCTCCAGGTCCTGCAAGGCTCGCCCGAACTGGGTCAGACCGTCGCTGCGTTTACTTTCGCCCGGTCGGTTAACCCGGAAAATGCCATGCCGATCGCTGTAAAAGGCCACCGGCCTCCCATAGGCAGCGATGTAATCCCGCGTCGCCTGCATATAGGCCAGCGTGCTCTCCGACGGCACAAATTTCAGATGCATCAGCCGGCTGGTCGCATCATCCACAAACACCAGCAGCGTGCAGGGCGGCCCCCGATCCTCAAACCAACGATGCTCGCTCCCATCAATCTGTACCAACTCACCCAGGCATTGCCGCCGAAGGCGAGGGCGGTGAAATTGACGCCGCTGGGCCTTTGTCCGCCAGAGACCGGCCTCCGCCATCCAGTGCCGCAGCGTCTCCCGCGACACCGTAAGACCATGCCGTTCGGCAAGCTTCTCCGCTGCCAATGTTGGCCCAAAATCATGGTAATGCAGACGAACCAGTTCCAGCGCCAGCGCGCGTAAACCCGCCACCAATCGATGGTTCGACGGTCGGCCCCGGCCTCGATGGACAATCCCACCGCCGCCATCGCATCGATACCGATCCAGAAGACGCCATACCTGACGCTCACTCAAACCCAATATCCCAGAGGCGTCCGAAACCCCAAGCTGACCACTCTCGATTTCTGCCAGTACCTCAACACGCCGGACATCCCGATCGCTCATCATCAGCCAGCCCATGGCAGCCTCCAAAACCGGCCAAAACCGATCCAGAGACTGACATTTCTATCTTGCTCAGGACTGACATTTTAACTTTGCGCCTACATTCAAATTTATCAATAATATTAATTATGGAAAATAAATCATGATAAATTGTCAATCATCACGGAACTGTCATCCAAATATTGTCTTATGCGGACCCTTGGCTTCCTTGGTCTCTGGAGAGACATCCGATGCGCACGATTGTCTGTTCCCTGCTGCTGGCGGGTCTGCTGGCTCCCCCTGTGATGGCGGCGGATGCGCCGGTGGGGCGGGCTTTGCTGGACAATCATCTGCATATGAATGACATCGTCGCCGTCGGTACGCATAACAGCTACAAAAAACCCCTGTCGCCGGCTGAATGGGGGCTGCTGGCCAGCAGGAACCAGAAGGCGGCGGATTCCATCGATTACGGGCATCGCAGCCTGACGGAACAGCTGGATGCCGGTGTCCGCCAGCTGGAGCTGGACGTTTATCACGATCCGGCCGGCGGGCGCTTCACCGACCCCAAGGGACCGGCGCTCGCCGGGCAGAGCCTGCCGGATGGCTTCAAGGAGGCCCGGTCGCAGCCGGGCCTGAAGGTGTTTCATATCCCCGACATTGATCCCTATAGCCAGTGCCAGCCCTTCACCGCCTGTCTGGCGGAAATCCGCCGCTGGTCGGACGCGCATCCGAACCATCTGCCCTTGATGATCATGGTTAACACCAAACAAGATCGCTCCCCCGTGCCGGGCGGTACCGACGCCCTGCCCTTTGACGAAGCGGCCTTCGATAATTTCGACCGGGAGGTGCGCAGCGTGCTGCCGCCGGAAAAGCTGGTCACCCCCGATGTTGTGCAGGGCCGCTATCCCACCCTGCGCGCGGCGGTGCTGGCCGGTAACTGGCCGACGCTGGCACAGGCGCGCGGCAAGATCTGGTTTGCCCTGGATGAAGGGCCGTCTGTGGTGGCCGTCTATCGCGGCAAGCGGCGGTCGCTGGAAGGCCGGGTGATGTTCATCAATACGGATGAGAAATCGCCGGCCGCCGCCTATCTGACCCTGAATGAACCGTTGAAGGATGCCGCCCGCATCCGTGCAGCTGTCAGCGCTGGCTTCATGGTGCGGACACGTGCCGATGCCAATACGGTGGAGGCGCGCCACAATGACACCGCCCCCCGCGACGCGGCTCTCAGCGGGGGTGCCCAATATATTTCCACCGATTATATCTGGCCGGACACCCGCTTCAGCAATTATCAAGTCCAGCTGCCGGGTGGCGCCGTCGCCCTGTGCAACCCCGTCCGTGCGCCCGGTGCCTGCGGCGGCATGGCTGTTGAGTAAAGGTTTCCACGTGATGCGCCCCTCCCTGTTTCTGGCCCCGCTGCTGAGCTTGATCCTGACCCCCGCCGCTGGGGCGACGGATTTCAAGCTGGCCTTCATGCCCGACGTGCATTTCCATGATGTTTACGGGCAGTTCGGGGACAATGCCTTTCCCGGCGTCCCCGATCCAGCCGGCGGCCCGCCGGCCACCATCCGCACCATGGCCGCTCAGCTCACCTCCACCCGGCTATTCAACGAAAATTACTTCGCCTTCCGGGCCGCCCTGGATGATGCCGCGCGGCGCGGGGTGAAGCTGGTGGTGATGAACGGGGACTTCAGTGACGATGGCCAGCCCGTGCATCTGCGCGGGCTGAAGCGCATTCTGGACGAATATGAAACGCGCCACGGGATGCGTTTCTTCCTGACCAATGGCAATCATGATCCGGTGAAACCGGGCGACACCCCCTCCGGCAAGGCCGACTTCCTGGGTCGTGACGGGCGGCCGCAGCCGATTTTCAGCCCCGGCACGGCCGAATGTCCACAGGATGGGGCGCCCAAGCCCGGCACGATCTGCACCCCCGATATCGCCGCCATGGGCTATCAGGGCATCCTGGACCTGTTCGCGCGGGACGGCTTCGCCCCGCGCGCCGATGATCTTTACTGGGAAACCCCCTTCTATCGCCCGCAGGGTGGCTTTGATGCCGCCGCCGCGGCCCCCCATGCGGCCCCGGCCCAGCGGCAATATCAGGTCTGCGCGCAGGAGAAAACCGATTGCCGGCCGGTGATCGACAGCTCGTACTTGGTTGAGCCCGTGGCAGGCCTCTGGCTGCTGGCCATTGATGCCAATGTCTACCGTCCCACCCAGGGGGGCGGTTTCAAAGGCTCCGGCGATGCCGGCTGGAATGAGATCGCCAGCTGGAAGCCGCATCTGCTGGCCTGGGTTGCCGATGTGGCCAAACGGGCGCAGCAGCAGGGCAAGGTGCTGGTGACCTTCAGCCATTATCCGGCAGTGGACACCAATAACGGCACCACGCCGGAAATCGCCGCCCTGTTCGGCGCCAAGAAGCTGGACCTGCACCGGATGCCGACGGCGGACACGTCCCGCCGGCTGGCGGAGGCCGGCATCCGCTTCACCGTGGGCGGTCACCTGCATTTCAACGACACGGCGGAATGGCGCGGGGCCGATGGCCGCTATCTGGTGAATATCCAGCCCCCGCCGCCCGCCGCCTATATCCCTGCTTACAAGCTGATGACGGTGAACGGGGAACGGGTGGAGGTGGAAACACCCCGCCTTGACAAGGTGCCCGATTTCAACCGGCTGTTCGGTTTCTATCGCATGGAATGGCAGCGGTTGAAGGATGATGGTGCGGCGGATATCTGGAACCCCGCCATCCTGGAAAGCCGCGATTATCGCCAGTTCACCGACTGGCATCTGCGGGAACTGGTGCGACTGCGTTTCCTGCCGCGCGATTGGCCGGCCGACCTGCGTGACCTGCTGCTGGCGCAGGATGCCGCGGGGCTGGGCGCGCTGGCCGGGGTGACACTGACCGGCGGCTGGCAGGGGCTGGATCTGGCGGTGGATTTCCACCGCCTGCTGAATGACGGTGATCTGGCCCTGGCCGATATTCCGAAGGCCCGGCGGGCGGATTACCAGAAGCTGCAACAGGCCCTGGCCGCCAGGAAGGCCGGGCCGGAAACCCCGGAAGGGCGGCTGGCCCGGCTGCTGGCGGTGATGCAAAAGCTGGCGGACGGCCCGCCCAGCGACCATTTCCGCTTTGACCTGAAAAGCGGTACCCTGACCAATCTGGCGGGTAAGCCATAGCCAAGCTGCCGGAGGCAGCGCCCGGCACACGCGGGAACGCGAAATCTCCCTTGATCAGTAACGATCAAGGGAGATTGGTATTACGATTACCGTTCCAGGCTGACCAACTCGTACCAAGTCATCATATAGCCGCCGACGCCGCCTTGAACGAACAGGCTGTCTTCATCCTTGGTGACCCAGACATCATAGACCGGGTGGGCGCCATCCTTGGAGACCATGCCGCCATCTTCGTCGGAAAAGCGAAAATGCCGGCAATCGAAGGTGCCGGCGGCCACCGTCACCGTCTCATCCCCAACATATTCCAGGTGAATACGGCTTTCCGCCACCAGCGGCGGGGTGGCGCCGCGATGATCGACCGAGGGCAGGAAGGCGCGCAGTTCCCGCTTGTGCGGCCCGCGCGACAGGTCCATGCAGCGGGTCATATAGGCATCGCCGATGATCGGATGGGTGCCGAAGCCGTCATAATGGCCTTCCACCGGCATCACCTGTGATACGCGGCCGATGGAAGGACCATAGCTTTCGCACTCAACGCTGTTCGGCGTCATGCGAAACCAGCCGGAGCCCATGAACTTGTCGCCCACCGTCAGGCGGACATGGCAATCCATCGGCCGGTCATTCTCATCAAGCGAATAGATCACGTCGCGCAGCACGGTCGGCGACGGCTCTTCAATCTCGCACTGGGCGCGGATGGTCAGCTTGCCATCGCTATGGCGGGTCATGGTGAAGAATTCACGCCCCCGCTCCTGCCCGTAACGTTCCGGCTTGCGGGAGGTGTAGCGGATGGCGCCGCGAATGGTACGGTGTTGCATCGGTCAAGCACTCCTGTTCCAATGATTTTTATCAGGTGGGGGTGGTAAGCCCCAGGAAAGCCGCCCCCAGCAGCAGCAGCCAGAGCAGCATCACCACCGGGCGGGAGCGGGCGAGCACGCCCTTGATGGCGGCATCGGTTTCGGGTGTGGCACCGCTGGCCATCATCTGGGCGAACGGGGCCATCAGCGGGCGCAGCAGCACCCGGATCAGCAGGCCAAGCGAAATGGCGCCGGCCAGGATCAACAGTTTGCCGGCGATGAACAGCGGCAAGGTCAGCAGGCCGGCCAGCCCCGCCAGCCCCATGCCGGCACAGATCAGCAGGGCGGACCAGCGGATCACCATGTCCGCCTGCTTGTAGAGGGCGACCTTGCCATGGGTGGCGTGGACACCCCAGGCCAGCGCCAGCCAGACTAGGCCGATGGCCCAGGTGGCAGCCACCGCCACCCCCGGCATTGCCCCCAGCCAGCCCTTGACGAAGGCCAGGGTCAGGCCGGTGGGCAGGGCCAGGATCAACGCCGTGCGCGGCGCCATGTCCACCGCCATCAGGATGCGCAGCGCCGTGGCGCGCTGTGGCGCGCTGCATTTGCTGTCGGTCAGAATGGTGGAGGAATAAAAGGCCCCCAGATCGCCGCCCAGCCAATAGACGAAGATCAACAGATGCAGCAGGGTGACGAGCGGCTCGATCGGCATCGGGTGTCCCTGATTTGATATAATGATCTACTCATAGAGCATTTAACGGATCAGGGAAACCCTTTACGCGGGGAGTAGATGCGCCCAGTCCGCTGCCGGCCCCTGCCCTTCGGTCAGCACCCGGTGCCGTTCGCCCAGCCCCTTGAAAAGGTTCTCCACCGCCATGGCCGCATGGGCCTGCAGGGCGGCGGGCCAATGGGGGCCGGCGCGCAGCAGGGACAGGGCGCGGGCCTGGATGCCTGCCAGGTCCAGGCTGGGCTGCGGCAGAATCGCCTGTGACCGTCGGCCATCGTACCAGGGGGTGAACAGCCGTTCCCGGCGGGCGATGCGGAAGGCCCGCAGCAGATGCGCCCCATCCCATTCTGGCGCCAGGGAAGGCGCCCCCCGCACCGGGTCCAGGGCCGGGGCCGGCATTCCCAGGGCGATGCTGTCCGCCGCCACGCCGCTGGCGGCCAGTTGTGCGGCCAGCACCGCCCCGAAGCCTTGCCCGGCCACACATGGGCGTTCCAGGCCCAGCCCCTGCAGGGCCGCGGCCAGTTCCGCCGCGATGTCATTCACCGCTGTCAGTGGCTGGGTGCGGCTGGAAAGCCCATGGCCGGGCAGGTCCAGTGCCAGCACCGGCCCGTCGATCAGCCGCAGGGCCGGCCGCATGTCCGGCGCATGGCCGCCGGCATCATGCAGCAGCACCAGCGGACGGCCGGTGCCACCGCGGCGCCCCAGCCAGCCGATGGGGCCGCCCGGCCCCGCCAGCTGTCCGCGCCCGATGCCAAAACTGTCGGAATTTTCCACCGGGGCCGGCGCGATGCTGCCGGGGTGGGCGGCCAGCCAGCCCATGGCGGCCTGTTGCAGCGCCGGGCTGTCGGGCAGAATCTCACTGTTCGCCCCCTGCAGGCCCGACCGGGTCAGATGGGGGCAGAGCGGGTCTTTCGCCGTCACCAGAATCAAATGCTCACAGCGCAGCCGGGGTAGCCAGCGGGCGGGATCAAAGACAAAGGCGGCGCGATAGGGCTTGCGATAGGCATCGCCCGCTTCCAGCATCTCCAGCGCATTTTCATGCAGATGCGGCGGCTGGGGCAGATCATAATCCATGCGGGCCGCTGGGCTGGGCAGGTGCCAGGGGAAGAAGATCAGCTGTTCTTCCATCCGGGCCCAGACCCAGGCCATGTGTGACCCGTCCCAACGCAGCAGCAAGGGCGGCAGGTAATCGGCCAGGTAATGGGCGCGTTCATCGGGGTTCCAACACGGCAGCCCATCGAACAGCACCCCCGTCACCTGTTCCGGATAGAGGGCAGCGAAGGCGCAGGCCGTGGTGGCGCCGGTATGGAAACCGTAAAGCGCGAACCGCTCCAGCCCCAGCGCATCGACAAAGCGTTTCAGGGCCAGCGCATAGGCATCCGTCTCCGGGCAATCATCCGCCAGGGCGGTGGACAGCCCATTGCCCGGCGTATCGGGCGCGATGACGCAGAAACCCCGCGCCGCCATCCCCTCCCCCAGGGCCGCCATGGTGCGGGAGGATTGCGGGGAACCATGCAGCGCCAGCACCACCGGCCCCTGTCCCCAGCGCCGGTAATGCACCGTGCGGCCATCAAGATGAATGAAGTGACGGGTGGCGGGGAGGCTTGGGGTCACGGGCCGGATGCTCCTGCTGGGCATGAAGATCATCAATCACGAGGCATTCCCCTGTAACCAGATACGGCTTGCCAAGGGGGGAAACCCATGAAATGGTATAAACACATATCAATAAGAGTGGAAGCGATTCCGCGACGGTGTCGCCCCCTCGCCGGTTCCGCGAAAGGAACATGATCATGGCTCACGCGATTTCTGCCTTGATCCGCGCCGCTGTCTTCGTGCGCGATCTTGATCGGTCCACCGCCTTTTATCAGGCGCTGGGGTTCGATGGTGTCTATTTTGAGGGCATGTTGGATGGCCCGTCTGCCGCCAGCGTGCTGTTCATACCCGGCAGCAGCAAGGTGCGCTGCCGGATCGTGAAGAAGCAGGGTGGCCCCAATTTCGGCATGGTCGGCCTGTTTGAGGTGACAGACCCCGTGCCCCCCGCCCTGCCCCCCTCCGACGGGCCGCCCCGGATTGGGGAAGTGGCTTTGGTCATCTATGCCAAGCCGGTGGCAGAGGCCATTGCCGCCGCCCGCGCGGCGGGGGCTGTTTGGGCACCCGATGCCATTTCCTTCAACATGCCGCATCGCCAGCAGATGGAAGTCTGTCTGCGCGATCCGGATGGGGTTTTGATCAATCTGGTGGAACGCGACCCCGCCGAACAGCACAACACGGAACCCGTAGTGCTGTGAGCGAAAGCACAGAGCAATAGCTAACCCACTGAAAAATATCGTAGAATACTTGTATCGTCAAAAAACAACAGCGCAGGCGAAAATAAGTCTTTCGCATGGTATAATGTTATATCAATATAACGCAAAACGCGGGGCTGGCATGAACCGGGCCGCATTGAAGGAAAACAGGAGGCTGGAGACCATGAACAATTCACGTCTGAAATACGCCCGTATGCCGTTGACCCTGAAGCTGGGCGCTTCGCTGGCCCTGCTGGCCGCCTCGCTGCCGGCCCTGGCGCAGGATAGCGGCCTGCAGCTTGAAGAAATTGTGGTGACGGCGACCCGCCGCACCGCCAGTCTGCAGGATGTGCCGGTAGCGGTTTCCGCCTTCACGGCGGCCGATCTTGAAAACCGCCAGATCACCTCCACGCTGGATCTGGTGCGTTCGGTGCCGAACCTGTTCGGTTCCAACAATACCGGCGTGCCCAGCGCCAATACCTATTATATCCGCGGCCTCGGCTCGACGGAGCAGATTGCCACCATCGACCCCGCCGTCTCCACCTATGTGGATGATGTGGTGGTGCCGCGTCAGAATGCCAATAATTACGGCTATTTCGATGTGGAACAGATGGAAGTGCTGCGTGGTCCGCAGGGCACGACCTTCGGCCGCAACTCCACCGGTGGCGCCATTTCGGTCAAGCTGAAGAAGCCGAGCGATGAGCTGGGCGGCTTCCTGCAGACCAGCTATGGCAACTATAATCAGGTGGTGGTGCGCGGGGACGTCAATGTCCCGGTCAGCGAAAAGGTACTGACCAAGTTCACCGGCTTCTATGCCGATGACAGTGGCTGGACCCGTAATACTGCCAACGGCGAAAAGCTGAATGACCTGACCAACTGGGGCGGCCGCGGCGCTGTCCGCCTGCTGCCCAATGATGATGTGACCATCGATCTGTCGGTGGAACATATGGATGGTGCCGGCCTGTACCTGCGTACCTTCGCCAATGAAACGGACGAAACGCGTGCGGCAGCGACCAAGCATGGCGGCACCAGCGATCTGGTCGCCGATGCCCTGAATAATCGTGGCCTGCGCACCGAATATAACACCACCGCCGCCACCGCCGATATTGAATGGCGTCTGGATGGCGTGTCGCTGGAAAGCATCACCGGCTATCGCACCATTGATCAGCAGTTCGTCGTCGATTTCTCCAATCCCGCTTCGCGTACCAGCAACCCGGTGCCGTTCTATCTGACGAATGATGGCGGCTATGACATGGTCAGCCAGGAATTCAAGGCGGTCGGCAACCTGTTTGATGACCGGCTGACCTATGTGGCGGGTCTTTATTACTTCTATGAAGATAACAAGACCCTGGCCGGGCAGGTGCTGGGCGGCACCGTTTCCTGCTCCAACGGTCTGTTCGGTGATGGCAACATGAGCTGTAATGGCCGCCCCGGCTATTCCAGCGTGCGTGACATCCGCAACACGACCAGCTCCTACGCTGCCTATGCACAGTTTGACTATAAGCTGACGGATGAGCTGACGGCGGTGGTCGGCGCCCGCTTCACCAACGAGGTGAAGAAACTGGACCTGAAGCCGACCGCCTATGGTGGCATCACCACAAAGGAAATTGTGGCTGCTGGCATTAAGACGCGACTGGAAACCAACAAGGTGACCCCGAAATTCGGTCTGAACTATAAGATCGATCAGGACATCATGCTGTTTGCCAGCGCCACCAACGGCTACAAGTCCGGCGGCTGGAACAGCCGTACGGCCTATCTGCCGCAGAGCTTCCAGGACATGAAGCCGGAAACCGCCTGGTCTTATGAGGCAGGCGTGAAGAGTGATCTGTTCGACCGCCGGGTCCGCTTCAATGTCACCGGTTTTGTTACCAATACCGATAACCTGCAGCTCTCCTACACCACCCCCGGCCCGCTGCCCGGTACCACGCTGTCCACCCAGAACAATGCCGGCGATATCCAGGTGAAGGGTCTGGAGTTCGAATTCACCGTGCGTCCGGCCGCTGGTCTGGATGTCTTCGCCACCCTGGGCCTGCAGGAAGGCAAGTATAAGTCGGTCAACCCGTCGGCCCAGTCCTTCACCAATGCGGCCGGCGTCTTTGTCAACGCCATCGATCCGTCGGACGAGCTGTCTCGCTTCCCCAAGCGGTCTTTGGCCATTGGTGCCACCTATACCGTGCCGGTGGAAACGCTGAACGGCTCCTTCATCTTCACGGGCGAGGCCAATTACACCGGCGGGTTCTGGACCACGGCGTCCAACACCACCCCGTCCAACCCGCGCACGCCGACAGCACTTGAAACCTTCGCCCGCTCCTACACGCTCTATAATGTCGGGGCCAGCTATCTGTCTGATGACGGGGACTGGCGGATGGGTTTTGAGTGCAAGAACTGCTCCAACAAGCTGTATCTAACCTCGGTGTTCAATGGTTATTATTATGGCGAACCGCGCCGTTACCGCGTGTCGCTGACCCGCAAGTTCTGATGCGGCTGCGGGACTGAACCCCCGCTGAAAAAAGCCCGGCCACGCGTTTACCCGCGCGTGGCCGGGCTTTTCCATTTTGATGGTCACCCTTGCCAAAGCGTCGCAATAACATCCCGTTGACCGCGCGCGAGGGAACCGCCAAAAGGGAGGGTATGAACAGGGGTGGATCAGCATTCAGCGGAATGGCGACACGTCGCTTTGCGGCGTGGCTGCTGCTGGCTGCCCTGGTGCTGCGCGGGTTGATCCCGGCCGGCTTCATGCCCAACCTGGAAACCGGTAACGGTCAGGGCTGGTTGGTCATCTGTACCGGTGCCGGGGAGCGCAGCATCAAGCTGGATGATGGCACCGGCGGCCAGCATGGCCCGGTGGACCAGCACCAGCAGGGGCTTTGCCCTTTCGCGGCCTTGGTGGGCTTAACGCCCATCCTGTTCCTGGCGGCCCTGCTGCTGCCTTTGCTGCCATGTCGGCTGATCCGGCCGCTGGCGGTTTACGTCCCCCTCTCCCGTCTTCTGGCCTGCGCCCCACCGGGCGCCAGGGCGCCGCCACTGGCCATCTGATTCCCCGTTTCAGATGTCCCACCGGCCGTTGGTGCCGGTGGCTACGGTTTGCCCTGACATAGAGGCAGCGGGGATGGCCCCGCCTGCCGGAGGACGTGAAATTGTCCCCTCTCTCCCTGCGCGCCCGGAGCCTGGCTTCCGTGGCGTTGTTCGCCCTTGCGCCCCCCGCCCTTGCCGAAACGATGGAGGTGGCGGATGCCACCGGCCAGATGGCGGAAGTGATCGTGGTCGGCCAGCGTGACGCGCCGATCAGCATCGAACCGCGTGGCCTGTCGGTCTCCCTGGGCGAAGAACAGTTTGCCGCCATCAATGCGGTCAATGTCGAAGATCTGATGAAATACGCGCCGAATTTCTTCGTGCGCAAACGCTATATCGGCGATGCCAATGGGGTGCCCGGCTTCCGCGGCACCCATTCCACCCAGTCGGCCCGCACGCTGGTGCTGGTGGATGGGTTTGTCATCTCCAATTTCCTGGGTAACAGCTTCGGTTTCCCGCCGAAATGGGGCGTGGTGGGGCCGGGGGAGGTCAAGCAGTTCGACATTGTCTATGGCCCCTATTCGTCCCGCTATCCCGGCAATTCCATGGGCGGCATCATCTCCATCGCCACTAAGCCGCCAGCCGACGGGGTGGAGAGTTTCGCCACGGCGCAATATTTCGTGCAGCCCTATAAGCAATATGGCACCGACAAGAAATTCCAGGGCTATACCGGGGAGGCCGGTTTCAGCTGGAAGCAGCAGGATGGCCCGTGGAGCGCCCGGCTCTCCTATCGCCGGCTGGAGAATGAGGGCCATCCCCAGCAATTCTATCAGCTGAACACTGTAACCGGCGGGGCCGCCGGAACGCCGGTCACCGGCGCTGTCACCGACCCGGACCTGATCACCAAAACCCCGGTTTCCGGGGCCTATGCCACCGATGATACGGCCCAGGATCAGGTGCGCGCCCGCATCGGCTATGATTTCAGCAATGGCTGGAACGCCACGGCCATGCTGGTGGCCTGGCTGTCGGATGGCGACGGCACCAATCCGCAAACCTATCTGCGCGATGCCAATGGCAACCCCGTCTTCACCACGGCCAATAATCGGGTGCAGGTGGCCGGCAAGACCTACACACTGCCCGCCATGAACCTGTCCTTGTCGGAGAAGCGGGAGTTTCTGGGCGGGCTGCGGCTGGCCGGCCCGCTGGCCGACTGGAACGTGACGCTGAACCTGTCACATTATCTGGTCGACAAGCAGCGCAGCCGCACCTCCACCGGCTATGATAATGGCATCAGGAACGGGGTCGGCACCGATACAAACCAGGGCGATACAGGCTGGTGGACGGGCGATTTGCTGCTGGAACGCCAGTGGGGTCGCCATGATCTGGCGGTCGGCATTAACAGCAACCTCTATTACACCGATCAGACCACCAACAATGTGCTGAACTGGCGCGCGGCCAGCGCGCCCAGCTTCGCCAGCCGCACCCAGGGCAAGACGCGCCAGCTTGGCCTCTTCATCGATGATGAATGGCAGGTGGCCGATGCGGTCTGGCTGACCGGCGGGGCCCGGCTGGACCAGTGGCGTGCCTTTGACGGTTCCATCGGCACACAGAGCAAGACCGGGCCGCGTTTCCAGGATTATGCCAGCCGCCAGAAAACCGCCGTGAACCCCACGCTGGGCATCCGCGCCGAACTGGCGGAAGATTGGATGGCCCAGCTCTCCCTGGCCACCGCCACCCGCTTCCCCACCGTGGGGGAGCTGTTCCAGGGCAAGTTTGACAGCAACAATAATTTCGACTTTGGCAGCTTCGATCCCAACCTGAAGGCAGAGACATCACGCGATGCCAACCTGATGCTGCATCACAAGATGGGGGATGTCCGCCTGACCGGCAGCCTGTTCTATCAGCGGGTGGAAGATGCCATCTTCAGCCAGCAGGGTTTCAACCAGTTCGGCGTCATCACCACCTCCTTCAAGAATATCGATCTGGTGCGCCAGTGGGGGATGGAAGGGATCATCGAGGCGGTGGATGTCGGCCTGGATGGGCTGGACCTGGATTTCAACGCCGCCTGGATCGATGCCCAGACCGTGCGCAACCGCTCCGTTCCCGCCTCCGAAGGGGTGCAGTTCCCGCGCATCCCGAAATGGCGGCTGAACGGCAATCTGCGCTATCGGCTGGCGGAGGATTGGAAAATCTCCACCGGCTGGCGCTATGCCTCGCGCCCCAATACCAATCTGGAAGGCACCCAGCGCGGTGACACCTATGGCTATACGTCGGAACTGATGATTTTCGACGCCAAGCTCTCCTGGCAGGTCACCGATCAGGCAGAGTTCAGCTTTGGCGTCGATAATATCGGCAATGACAAGGCCTGGGTCTTCCATCCCTATCCGCAGCGTACCTTCACCGTCGAACTGAAATGGAAGGGCTGATCCGATGAGCGTGGCGAGCCTGGAAAGGCCGGCCCGGCAGGGCTGGCTGGATTACCGCACCATCTGGCGCTGGCATTTCTATGCCGGGCTGTTTTGTGTGCCCTTCATCATCATCCTGTCGATCACCGGGATGCTCTACCTGTTCAAGCCGCAGGTGGAGGCCTGGATCGATCGGCCCTATGACAGGCTCGCCCTTGCCGGCCCCGCCGCTGATGCCGATGCCCAGGCCGTGGCGGCGGTGGCCGCCGTACCGGGGGGACGCCTGCAAAGCTATATCCTGCCGGAACCGGGCCAGGCGGTGCGGGTGCTGGTGCGGGACAAGGGTGGTGCGCTCTGGCGTGTCTATGTCCACCCGGAAAGCCTGGCCATCCTGCACAAGGTGGCGGAAGAAGACCGGCTGATGCAGCAGATCAAGCGCATCCATGGCGAACTGCTGATGGGGGATCGCGGCTCGCTGCTGGTGGAACTGGCGGCCTGCTGGGGCATCGTTATGCTGGTCAGCGGGCTTTACCTCTGGTGGCCACGCAACGGCCAGGGCTGGGCTGGCACTGCCTATCCGCGCCTGCGGGCCGGCGGGCGGGCCTTCTGGCGGGATATCCATGCCGTGGTCGGCTTCTGGATTTCGCTGCTGGCCCTGTTCCTGCTGCTGACCGGCCTGCCCTGGGCCACTGTCTGGGGGGCGGGGTTCAAGATGGCGCGGGAAGTGACCGGCACCACCGCCGGCCGGCAGGACTGGACCACCAGCCGGGCGGCGGAAAAGGCGGCCGACGCGGCAGAGGACGCTGCCGCCGCGTCGGCCCATGCCCATCACCATGACCCGGCCATGATGCTAGCGGGCGCCGTCGGCCTGACGGAGATCGCGGCCCGGGCGGCCGACCTGCATATTGCCGGCCCGGTGCTGATCAACCCGCCCAAGACCGTCAATGGCCCCTGGGCGGTGCGGGGGATGAGCCAGAACCGGCCGGAACGTGTTTCCGTAGACCTGGATGGCATGACCGGTGCGGTGCTTGAGCGCCAGGATTTTGCCGACCGGCATATCATCGACCGCGTCGTTGGCATCGGGGTGGCCGCCCATGAAGGTCAGTTGTTTGGCGCCTGGAACCAGGCGCTGGGTGTGCTGGCGGCGTTGGGTTTGGTGCTGCTGTCGGTCAGCGGGGCGGTGATGTGGTGGAAGCGCCGGCCCGATGGGGCCCTGGGTGCCCCGCCGGCCCTGCGCTTCCGGGGCAGTGCTGCCCTGATGACGGGCCTGTTGCTGGTCTTCGCCCTGTTGCTGCCGGTGCTGGGGGCATCGCTGATCATCATTGGTCTGTTGGACCTGCTGCTGCTCCGCCGTCTGGCCGGGGCGCGGCGCTGGCTGGGTTTGCGGCCAGTTTCGTAGGTGGATATGGCTGGGGTGTCGGCGACACCCCAGCCTATGGAGATATGCCTTTTGATGATATTTTTCCTTTATTGACGCATGGCGACATAGTTTTTTTGATAAAAATAATAGAATTTTTATCTTTTGAATTTATTTTACCAACATATGATACATACAGTATTCGGTATTTTATTGAAAATTTCGAGTTCTATTGCATTTTTTATTCTTGCGATCCTAGTATATATCGCATGTACAGATTTTTGATTCCCCCATCCGCCTGTATATAGACCCTTATCAGATGAAGATATTTTGCACCACCATATTCCTTTATGGAAAATGGTAGCGCCGCGATCATGGGGATGGGAAGCGTGACAACGACATCGGCCGCCGACGCCAGTGGCATTGCTTATATCGATAACCTGCTCTATGGCCGTAAATGGAACGGTACCAGCCTGAGCATCGCCTTCCCCACAACCGCCGCATCTGTCGGTTACGCGGTGGATGGCAGTTACTTCACCGCCCTCAGCTCGCCGGAACAGACGGCCTTCAAAGCCATCTTGGCCCGCTGGGCGGCTGTTTCCGGCCTTTCCTTTACGGAGGTGGCGGACCCGACCCAGGCCGATATCTCCATCTACTGGTATCGTAGCCCGGATAATGTCACTGCCCGCACGGTGGCATTTCCCGATGGTAGCTTGCAGGCCGGTGACATCCAGCTTGGCAGCGCCATCAATGGCGGCGACCTCAGCACCACAGGCAGCTATTCATTCTTCACCGCCCTGCATGAGGTGGGCCATGCGCTGGGTCTGAAACATCCCAGCGAGACCATCAACGGTTTCCCCGGCAGCACCGATGTTTCCGTCGAAACTTCGGTGATGAGCTATATCAGCTATATGGGCGGGCCGATCAGCGGCGGCTATTCCATCAATAATGGCAGCTATCCCAGCGCCCCGATGCTGGCGGACATCGCCACCATCCAATATCTTTACGGCGTCAATGCCAATGCCCTGACCGCTAATATTGGCGACACCACCTATACATTCGACCCGACGGCCAATGTGATTTTCCAGACCCGCTGGGATGGCGGCGGGTTCGATACGTTCAATTTCAGCAGCTATACGACCAACCTGTCGATTGATCTTCGCCCCGGCCACTGGTCGGATTTAGGCGGGCAATATGCTGTCCTGGATAGCAGCAATATCAATGTGAAGCCGCTGGGCAATATTGCTGTCTCCTATCTTCATGACAACAATAGCGCCTATCTGATTGAAGCCGCCTATGGCGGGTCCGGCAATGATCTGCTGATCGGCAATCAGGCTGATAATCTGCTGCGTGGCGTGGCGGGAAACGACACGCTGAAGGGCATGGGCGGCACCGACACGTTGGCCGGCGGCAGCGGCAATGACACGTTCGATCTGACGGATTCAACGTCCGGCGCGGTGCAGATCAGCGACTTCACCAATGATGACACGATCATCCTGCCGGTTTCCCCCGGCAGCATCAGCCAGGGCGATGGCAGCGCCTTGACGGCGGGCCAGGTGTCGATGGGCTTTACCGGCGTCTATAATGTGCTGTTTGTGGGGCTGGACAGCACCCCGGGCTATGATCTGCGGATCATGCTGGCCAACAGCACCGGCTATGACAATCTCAGCCTGTCCGGCGCTGTGTTCAGCCGGATCAACGATACCAGGGCGCCCGATCTGGTTGCCGTCTCCGCCCCGGCCGACAATGCGACGAAAGTGTCCCTGGCCGCCACCCCAACCCTGACCTTCCATGAACAGGTGCTGCCGGGTACCGGCAATTTCATCATTTATAATGTCACCGACGGCACGATCTTCAAAACCATCGCCGCCAATTCCCTGGATATCAGTGGCTGGAATACCCCCAGCATCCGTATCAACCCCAATTATGGCGGCAACACCCCCCTGCTGGGCGGCAAGGAATATGCCATATTGTGGGACGCGACGGCGGTCAAAGACCTGACGGGCAACAGCGCGCCCGCCAACAGCGATGTCACGCTTTATAATTTCACCAGCAATAGCCGCCCCACCGCCACAGCGCATACCAGCGATATCGGGGCGGCCAATGCTGGTGAAACCAGTTACAGCTTCACCGTCACCTATGCCGACAGCGACGGCAGCATCGATGCCAGCAGCATCGACAGCGGCAATGTCACGGTGACCGCCCCGGATAACAGCAGCCTGACAGTCACCGCTGCCACCTGGGATGCCGCCAGCCGCACCGCCACCTATACGGTGGCCGTTCCCGGCAGTAATGGCTGGAATGCCGCGACCAGCGGCAGTTACAGCATCGCGCTGGTGGCCGGCAGCGTGAAGGATGATACGGGCGACGGCGTGGCCGCGGTCAGCAATCTGGCCGGTTTCAGCGTTGATCTGGTGGCCCCTGCGGCCCCCCATTGGCAGTTGGCCAGCGATACCGGCCGCCTTAACAATGACCAGATTACCAGTAATGGCACGCTGAATGTCACCGGCTTGGAAAGCGGGGCCAGTTGGGCATATAGCGTTGATAATGGTCAGAACTGGCGCAGTGGCAGTGGCAGTAGTTTTACCCTGGATGAAGGCCGCTATGAGTTTGGCCACATCCTGGTGCGCCAGACCGATGCGGCCGGCAATATCAGTGTTCAGGGAACGTCCAGCGGTGCTGTCACGGTGGATATGACCGCCCCCGCGCTGGTCTCCATCCAGCGGGTGACGCCCAGCAGTGACTATACCAATGCCGACAGCCTGACCTTCCGCGTCACCTTCAACGAGGAGGTCTATGGGCTGGCCGGCAATATTGCCATCAATGGCACCAGCGCCACGCTCAGCAGTTCCACCCGCAATGGGCTGAGCTATGATTTCAGCTTCACCGGGGGCGACCTCGCCGCGCTGAATGGTGCCGTCTCGATCAGTTTTGTTGGCAGTGGCTTTGCCGATGCCGCTGGCAATGCGCTGGTGGCCACGCCGACCGGCGCGAATGAAAGCTATATCGTCGATAATACCGCCCCGCTTTTCGTTTCCGGCACGGCGGCGGGCGGGGCGGTGACCCTGACATTCGGGGAAAACGTGCAGCGCGGCAATGCCGGCAGCTTCACCTTCTATAATATGACGGATGGGCAGGTGGTGGAAACCATCGCCTATGATGCCGCGGCCATCACCGGCTGGGGCAGTACCGCATTGGTGCTGACCCCCACCGACGCGCTGCCCGCCGGCAAGCAGATTTCCGTCCGTTGGACGGGGGCGGCGGCGATTGACCGGGCCGGCAATGCGCTGGCCGGCAACAGTGGTGACACGCTTTTCAACTTCAATTCCAACCAACGGCCCACGCTGGGACAGGTGACAGCGGCTGATCTGGGGCAGGCTGCCGCCGGGAATGGCAGCCACAGCTTCGCCGTCCGCTTTACCGACAGCGACGGCAGTATCGATGCCAGCAGCATCGGCACGGGCAATGTGACGGTCACCGGCCCCGGCGGGGTGCTGACGGTGACCGGCGCCATCTGGGATGCCACCACCGGCACCGCCACCTACAGCATCGCCGCCCCCGGCGGCATCTGGGATGATGCGGATAATGGCAGCTACAGCATCGCGTTGCTGGCGGGCCAGGTGAAGGATAATCAGGGGGCCGCCGTGGCGGCCAACAGTCATGTCGGCAGCTTCAGCGTGGCGATGGATACCACGCCCCCCCTCGCCCCTACGCTGACGCTGAGCAGTGACAGCGGCCAGAGCAACAGTGACGGCATCAGCAACCTGGGCGGGGTGACGGTTGCCGGCTTGGAAAATGGCGCCACCTGGGAATATAGCCTTAACGGCGGCACCGACTGGGCCACCGGCAGCGGCACCAGCTTCACCCTGGGCGCGGGCAGCTACAGCGCCGGCATGGTGCAGGTACGCCAGATCGATTTGGTAGGGTTGACCGGCCCCGCCGCCGCCCTGGCGGCCGTCACCATTGACCAGCAGGCCCCCACCCTGTCCAGCGGGGCCCCCGGTAACGGGACCACCGGTGTCGCCCTGAACGCCGCGCCCGTTCTGACCTTTGCCGAGCCGGTGTATCAGGGCACTGGCGGCAGTTTCACGCTTTACAATGTCACTGACGGGACAGTGCTGGAAACCCTTGCCGTCACCGATACCGCCATCACCGGCTGGGGCAGCAGCAGCCTGACCTTCCGGCCCGGCGCCGACCTGCCGGTGGGCAAGCAGATTGCCATCCGCTGGCAGGCGGGCACGCTTAACGATCTGGCCGGTAACGCGGTGGCGGCCAATGTGGATAACACCGCCTATCACTTCACCACCATCACCCCGCCCACGACCAATGGGCTTGTCGCCGCCGATCTGGATCAGGTGGCGGCCGGGGCGGGCAGCTACAGTTTCAGCATCCGCTTCAGCGACAGTGACGGCAGCATCAATGCCAGCAGCATCGATATCAACGATGTCACGGTCACTGGTCCCGGCGGCGCCTTGGTGGTGACCGGCGCCCTGTGGGACGCCACCACCGGCACCGCCACCTATACCATTACCGCCCCCGGCGGCACCTGGGATGAAGCGGATAATGGCACCTATACCATCGCCCTGGCGGCGGGACAGGTGACGGATGAAACGGGGCTGGCCGTGGCCGCCAATGCCAGCCTTGGCGGTTTCAGTGTCACCATTGACAGCACCCCGCCGGCGGCCCCCACGCTGACCTTGGCAGCCGATACCGGCATTTCTGCCAGCGACCGCATTACTAGGGACGGCACAATAACGGTGGGCGGGCTGGAAGACGCTGGCGGCTGGGAATATAGCCTGGATGGCGGCAACCAGTGGACCAGCGGCATAGGTACCAGCCTCACGCTGGCGGCCGGCACCTATGCCGATAATCTGGTGCAGGTGCGCCAGAAGGATGCGGCGGGGCTGACCGGTCCTGTGACCGGTCTGGCGGCCATAACCGTGGATGGCACCGCCCCCAGCATCACCGGGATCAGCCGCAGCGGCCCGGCACGGGAAGTGACCAATGCCGATACGCTGATCTTCCGTGTCAGTTTCAGTGAGGCGGTGCAGCATCTCGATGCCAGTGACCTGACGGTGCAGGGCAGTGCGGCCCTTGTTCAGTCGATTGACTATACCGGCGTCGGCAACAGCTATGACGTGACGGTCAGCGGGGGCGATCTGGCGGGGCTGAACGGGATTGTCAGGCTGGCCTTGGCCAATGGTCACGACGTGACGGACAGTGCCGGCAACCGGCTGACGGACAACCCGACCGGTACTGTTGAAACCTATCGGCTGGACAATCAGGCCCCCAGCCTGTCCACCGCGATGGTGAATGGAAACAGCCTGTCGCTGCTTTTCAGTGAGCCGATCGTGAACCCGTCTGCTGCCGGCTTCAGGCTTACCGTCAATGGCATCAACCGCGCCATCACCGCCAGCAGCGGAGAGGGCGACCGGCTGGTGCTGACCCTGGCCCTGCCTGTCTTCAACGGGGATGTGGTCAGCCTTTCCTATGATGGGGCGGCCGGGCAATTGGCCGATGCGGTGGGCAATGCCGCCACCGCAACAACGCTGAGTGTCAGCAACCAGACGGCCCTGCCGCCCGTGCGGGAACAGGATGGCGTTTCCATCATCGTCACCCCCGGCCTGGATGGCGAAGGGCGGCTGACGGAGAGCCTGCGGATTGATCCCATCGCCCCCCGGCCGGATGGATCGCCCTTTGCCACCCTGTCGCTGGCGGGCGGGGCGGGCAATGTGCCGTTGACGGCCGCCGTGCCGGTGGGCGTCGGGCTGACCGTCAGCGGCACGGTCGATCCGTTGGCCCCCGATGCCACTGGCCGTTCCATCACCGGTCAACTGGATGGCCTGAACAGTGACGCCAATATCGGTGGCATGTTCAGCCAGGCCGCTGCAGGTGCCCCCATCACGTTGCGCAGCATCACCCTGTCCGGCAGCAGCAGCGGCGGCCAGCCGATCAGCATCACCGGATCGGCCGGCGGCAGCAACGGCCAGTCTGCCGTGCTGCTGGATACGCGCACCCTGCCGGGGGCCATGCTGATGCTGGATAATCTGCATTATGTCGTGCTGGTGGGTGATGCCACGGTGGGCGGCGGGGCGGGTGCCACCTTCGCCGTTGGTGATGCGGGCCGCCAGTCCATGATACTGGGCGCTGATAATGACACGCTGCGCGGCGGCGGCGGGGATGACACGATCGGCAGTGCCGGAGGTGACGATCTGCTTTATGGCGATGCCGGCAATGACAGTGTCTTTGGCGGCATCGGCAATGACAGCCTGTCCGGCGGTACGGGCCATGATACGCTGGATGGGGGTGAGGGTATCGATGTCGTGCGGGTGGATGCCCGCTTTGCTGAGGTGACCATCACCCGCTTGGCCGATGGCAGCCTGTCCCTTACCCATGCCAGCCAGGGCAGCGATATTATCCGCAATGTGGAGATTCTGCGCTTCGATGACCGGGTGATGCTGGTCAATATGCCGGACCGACCGATGGAAAGCCTGCGCGGCCTTTCCTTCGATACAGATTTTTATCTTTCACATTATCCGGATGTGGACTTCGTCATTGCCAGCGGTGCCGTGGTCAGCGCCGAACAGCATTATGCCCTTTATGGTGCCGCAGAGGGCCGGCGGCCCAACGCCCTGTTCAATGAATTATGGTACCGGGCGCAGAATCCGGATGTCGATGCCGCCATCAAGGCCGGGCTGATCAGCACCAGCTTTGCCCATTACCAGACCTATGGCTGGCAGGAGGGGCGCAACCCGTCCGGTGTGCTGGACATGGCGGCGGTCAATCCCGACCGGCTGGGTTTCGACGCCGCCTTCTATCGGGCGCAGAACCCCGATGTGGCAGCGGCCGTTGATGCCGGCCGGCTGAGCAGCGCGTTGGAACATTATCTACGCTATGGCCAGCAGGAAGGACGTGATCCCAACGCCCTGTTCGATGAAAGCTGGTATCTGTCGACCTATGCCGACGCACGCCAGGCGGTGGCGGATGGCACCTATAAGACCGGCTATCAGCATTATCTGGCAGCGGGCTGGAAACAGGGGCATGACCCGTCGCATTGGCTGGATACCAGCCGCTATCTGGCCGACAATCCCGATGTGGCGGCGGCCGATATCGATCCGCTGTCGCATTATCTGAACTGGGGCCTGCGCGAAGGGCGCAGCATCATGGCCGCCGATGATGGGGTATGGCTGGTTTGATGCCGCAAGGCCACCCGGCGGCGGCAGATGATGCCATGCCCCGGCCTCTGAACGGTGCCGGGGGGTGATGGCTGCCGACTATCCTGGCACCTTGCCATATTGTCAGGGAGACAAAGATGCAGGATAGCCGGGTTCTCAGCTTCATCGATCTGCGCCGTTTCGCCGGGGAGGCGCTGGCCACCCTTGCACCCGGCGGTTATCTGCAAGCCCGTGTGGCGCTGGATCTCGCCCCCGGTCCTGTCTCCGTTGCTGCCCTGTCACTGGCAGCGGGTGCCGGGGTGGTGGCCGCACAGGCGGGGGATGAGTTCATCATCCTGCTGCAGGGCGATCTGACGATCAGCGCCGCAAATGCCAGCATCGTGTTGGCGGCCGATGCCAGCGCCGTCATCCCGCGCGGGCGGGATTTCCACTATTCTTCCACCGCTGGGGCGCAGGCGATCATCATGCGCTGTGCCGAGCCGGGTGGAGCGGGAGCCGACCAGCCCCTGGCCATCGACCATGATGCGGCGCTGGAACCATCCGGCGCGCCGCTGGCTGAACTGTTGATCTCCCCCACCCCATCCTGCCGTAACCATACCAGCTATAAATCCGCCAGCGGCACCTTCATGTGCGGCGTCTGGGACAGCACGCCCTATCACCGCCGGTCGATGTTCTATCGCCATTATGAGTTGATGCACCTGCTGGCCGGCAGCGTTACCTTCGTGGATGGGGCCGGGCGGGAAGGTACTTTTCATCAGGGCGCTGTCTTCCTGGTGGAGCAGGGGGCCGACTGTTCTTGGGAAAGCCGGGAACATGTGGCCAAGGTCTATGCGATCTATCGCCCGGCCTGATCTTTCACCCTGCCCCGACGATACCTGTTGGCGTTCATCGCCAACAGGTACGGCGGCGACTGCCGCCGCGCCGCCCATGCGGCGTAGCCAAGCCCACGGAGGTGGGCGCCGGCGACTGAGGCCCGCTGATCGCCTGCGATCAGCGGGAACAGGCATATAAGGGGTTGAGCGCCCCCGGGTTGATGGATTAGCATGGTATAAAGATATACCATCTATCTGCCCAACAGGGGGCGCTGAAAGGGTCTGGCGATGCGTTTTGAATCGACCATGGTGCGTGAGGAAAAGACGGCCCGCGAAATCTATGAACGGGTCAAGGCAAACCCGACGCGGGCCAAGTTCGGCTTTGGCCAGCGGCTGGCCATTGTGAATGTGGATTTCCAGCAGGCCTATACCAGGCCCGACCTGTTCCCGGTTTCGGCCTATGTCACCGATCCGGACCAGATCGCCCATGTCAACCGCATCAGTGCCGCTGCCCGCGCACTGGGGATGCCGGTGGTCTGGACGCGCGTGTGTTATAAGGCGGATGGTGGCGACGCCGGCATCTGGGGGACGCGCACCAACACGCCCGACAGCCTGCAGAACATCCGCAAGGACAGTGAGCGCCACGCCTTCGATCCACGGGTGGAGATCAATGCGGCGGTGGACCTTGTTTATGACAAGCGGATGCCGTCCGCCTTCCATGAAACGCCGCTGCAATCCTATCTGGTCTGGCACAAGATCGACACGGTGGTGGTGACCGGCGGCAGCACGTCCGGCTGTGTGCGCGCCACGGCGGTGGACAGCCTGTCGCGCGGCTATCGCACCATCGTGCCGGAGGAATGCGTCGCCGATAAGCATGAAAGCTACCATTTCGCCAACCTGACCGACCTGCTGCTGAAATATGCCGATGTGGTGGGCGTGGCGGAGGTAGAAGCGCACCTGGCAGCCCTGGCAGGCAAGTAACCGCCCCGCAGGCATTCCTTATCGATATCGCATCCTTCCGGGAAACCAAGCCCATGCACCGCGATCCCAATCTCTATGATTTCTGGCCCTATCAGGACCGGCCCAAGATTGTCTGGCCGGGGGAAAAGAAGCTGGCCTTCTGGGTCGCCCCCAATATTGAGTTTTACGAGCTGGACCCGCCCATCAACCCGTCGCGCAAGCCCTGGGGCCGGCCGCACCCGGATGTGGTGCCCTATTCCGCGCGCGACTGGGGCAACCGGGTCGGCCATTGGCGGTTGATGGAGGCGATGGACGAATGCGGCGTGCGCGGGTCCATCAGCCTGTCCTGCGCCATGCTGGACCATCACCCGGAAATCATTCAGGCCTGCGTGGACCGGAACTGGGAATTCTTCAGCCACGGCATCTATAACACCCGCTATTCCTATAATATGACCGAGGCGCAGGAACGCGCGGTTATCGAGGACAGCATCAAATCGGTGCTGGATGCCACAGGCCAGCGTATCCGCGGCTATCTGGCCCCGGCGCTGACCCATACCGAACGCACCATGGATCTGCTGGCGGAATATGAATTCTGGTACAGTTGCGACCTGTTCCAGGATGACCAGCCCCAGCCGATGAAGGTGAAGGGCAAGAACCGCCTGATCTCCATGCCCTATAGCCTGGAAGTCAACGACGTCATTACCTACGGCGTCTATCATCAGAGCCCGCGCGCCTATGCCGACGCGCTGATGCGCCATTTCGACCAGTTGCTGGAAGAAGGCGCGGAGACGGGCACGGTGATGTGCATCCCTCTGCACGCCTATCTGGTGGGGCATCCGCACCGGATGGGGCCGTTCCGCGAAGCGCTGCGCTACATCACCAGCCACCGCGATGATATCTGGGTGACGACGGCGAAGGAAATCGCCGAATTCTACCTCGCCAACCATTACGACCAGTCCCTGGCCGATATCCAGGCGCGCGGCTGCGCCCGGCCCGGCACCGGCTTCAATCCCGCAGGAGATGCGGCATGAGCACCCTTCCCGACAGCTATCTGGTTTATCCGCAGCGCAAGGCCGGGCCGGACCATGCCCATTACCCGGCAGCCCCCCTGCCCGACCGCCAGCCCATCGCCCTGCCGGGCGGGTTGAAGCTGGGCCTGTGGGTGGTGGTGCCGCTGGAATTCTTCCCGCTTAACCCGTCCGGCCAGCCCTTCAAGGCACCGGGCGCGATGCAGACACCCTATCCCGACCTGCGCCATTACACGACGCGCGATTATGGCAACCGGGTCGGCGCCTATCGCCTGCTGAAGCTGTTCGCCAAGCTGGGCGTGAAGGCCACCTTCGCCGTGCAGGGGGCGGTGGCCGAGCGTTACCCGCAACTGGTGCGCGACGTGGTGGCGGCGGGGCATGATATCTGCGCCCATGGCTGGGACACCGATGCGCTGCACCATTCCGGCCTGTCGGCGGAGGTGGAAAACCGTTACATCGCCGACACGCTGTCCGCCATTGAAACAGCCAGCGGCCAGCGCCCCACCGGCTGGATCAGCCCGGCCCGTGCGGAGGGTTTCCATACCCCGGCCCGGCTGGCCGCTGCCGGCCTGCGCTGGTTTGCCGATTGGGCGCATGATGATCTGCCCACCCGTTTTGCCACGGAGTCGGGCGATCTGACGGCGCTGCCGCTGTCCAACGAGCTGGATGACTGGCAAATCCTGATCAGCTATTCCCGGCCTGAACATGAATGGGTGGCGCAGGTGGGCGATGCCGCCGACTGGCTGCTGGACGAGGCGGCGCGGATGCAGAGCCCGCGCCTGCTGACGCTGACCATCCGCCCCTATGTCAGCGGTCTGCCCTATCGCATCAAGCCGCTGGGCGACAGTCTGGCCGGCGTGCTTGCCCGGCCCGGTTGCGGCTGTGTGCAGCCGCCCGCATTGACAATCGTCTGATTGTCAATGACCTATCAGGCAGGCTTGCGCGACGGCGCGATCCGATATAGCTGAAATATCAACCCTAAAACAGGCGAGCCGGCGGAGATCGATGGACCAGCCCAATACCCATACAGGACTGAGCCCGGACCAGTTGGATCATTCCGCCCCGACCCCGCTTTACCACCAGATCTTCCTCGTGCTGCGGGAGAAGATCAGGACCGGGGAATTTCCGGCCAATTCGGTCATTCCCGGTGAGCAGGAACTCGCCAAGCTGTTCGATGTCTCCCGCATCACCGTGAAGCGCGCGCTGAATGAACTGGCGGCCCATGATCTGGTCAGCCGGCATCGCGGGCGCGGCACGGTGGTGACGGCATCGGCTGCCCTGCCCCAGGTCCATGGCAGTTTCGACAATTTGATCGAAAGCCTGAAGACCCTGGGCCTGGAAACGGAAGTGGAGATACTGGAGACCAGCGATGGCCCGGCCTCCAGCATCGTCGCCGATCTGCTGGATATTGAGCCGGGCAGCCCGGTGCAGCGCGCGGTGCGCCTGCGCAAATTATCGGGCGAGCCCTTTTCCTATCTGGTGCAGTATATGCCGGCCGATATAGCGGCCCGGATCAGCCGGCAGGATATGGAAACCACCCCCACCCTGGTGCTGCTGGAACGGATCGGCGCCGCCGCACACGAGGCGGAACAATGGATCACCGCTGTGGCGGCCGAGCCGCCGTTGGCCGCCCATCTGGGACTGGACCCCGGCGCGCCGTTGCTGCGCATTGAACGGGTGATGCGGGACAAGTCAGGCCGGGCGGTGCAGTTGCTCTACGCCCATTACCGGCCCGACCGGTTCAAATACCATATGCGCTCCAACCGCAAGGGCGGCAGCAGCGCCTGGAAATCGGAAGGGTAAGCGGGGGTGTTCCCCCCGCTTACTCTTCCAGCCTGATCAGTGCGGTTCCTCACCACCGGAGACATTCATGCTTTCAGCGGTGATATAGACAGCCTCGTCAGAGCAGAGGAAGGCCACCGCATTGGCCGTATCCGCCGGCACACCGGGGCGGCCCATGGGAATGCGGCCCTTCATGGCATCCAGATATTGCTCCATCGTCATGCCAAGCTGCTTGGAGAAATATTCATTCTGCCAGGCGCCCAGCCCGGTGGTGACATGGTTGGGGCAGACATTGTTGACGGTGATCTTGTGGCGCCCCAGCTCAATGGCGGTGGAGCGCACCAGCCCGACCAGACCATGTTTGGAGGAACAATAGCCGGCGGCGAACGGGAAGCCCGACTTGGCGGCCTGGCTGGCGATATTGATGATGCGCCCGCCCTTGGCCGCCGGCACCATGATTTCAGCCGCCGCCTTGATGCCGTTGAAACAGCCGGTCAGGTTCACATCAATGACCGCCTGCCATTCCTCGACCTCCAGGTCCAGCAGCGGCTTCATGATGTAGCCGATGCCGGCATTGTTGATCCAGAAATCCAGCCCGCCCAGCTTCTCTACCGCGAAGGCCGCCATGGCGCGCATAGAGTCGATCTTGCGCACATCGCAGACGAAGGTTTCCACCCGCGATCCGGTGCTGGCGGCAATGTCGGCGGCCAGGGCCTGCATTTCCGACATGCCACCGATCATGCTGTCGGGCGTGGCGGCATCGGCGGAACGACCGATATCGGACAGTACGATGCTGGCCCCGTCAGCTGCCAGCCGGCGGGCAATCGCCTCACCCAACCCGGCCCGGCGACCGGACCCGGTGACCACGGCAACCTTGCCGGCAAAGCGGCCTGTGTTCTGCGACATGATGTGAAGTCTCCCTGTTTTTTGGGGGGATGGATGGTGGTTTTTTAGTCGGGTGGGGGCTAACCCCACCACCGTCATTCCCGCGAAGGCGGGAATCCAAACGACAGAACGGATTATGGATTCCCGCCTTCGCGGGAATGACGGTTCAAAACATGTTTACCGGAGTGTGACTTCCCTCACCCCTTCACCGCCCGCCCCGCCGCCCGCCCGGCCAGCCGGCCCAGCGTTACGGCCATGCACAGCCCTGCCCCCGGCAGATAGCCGGACGGGCCGGGGCCGCTGATGGAGCGGGCGGCACCGCCGCCGGCATAGAGATTGGGCAGCAGGCCGCCATCCGCCCGGCGGACCTGGGCATTCTCATCCACCAGCAACCCGCCCTGGGTGTGGAATAGCGCCCCGGTGACGCGGGCGGCGTAGAAGGGGGAGGCCAGCGCCGGGCCGGGGAAGGCGCGGCCAAAGCCATCCTGCTCCCCGCTGGCGACGAACCCGGCCACCTCCGCCATGGTACGCGCCAGCCCCGCCGGATCGATGCCGGCCTGTGCCGCCAGCCCTTCGATATCGGGGGCAGAGCGGATGCCACCCAGGCCCGATAGCACCTTATATTGCGGCAGTTCCTTGCAGTTCTGGTGGATGCGGTCGTCATAGATCACCCAGGCCACACCACCCGGCTGGGCGATGACGCGGGCACCGGCGCCGGAGACATCCTCCAGCTCATGCCCGAAACGCTCGCCCCGCTGGTTGACCTGGACCCCGCCTTCGATCAGCAGGCGGGGATTGACGTCGATCCCCTGCGGATCGGCCAACAGGCCCAGGCCCTGATAGGCATCCATATCGCCCAGACCGGCCCCCAGCGCCTTGCCCCACAGGATGGCGTCGCCCTGGTTGCCTTCCCAGCCGAAATAGCGGGCATGGGCCATGGAGGGGATGTTTTCTGCCACCATCTGGTGATTGCCGCCAAAGCCGCAGCTGGCCAACACCAGCGCGTCACAGCCGATATCCTCCGTGCTGCCATCGGGGCGCTGCAGGCGCACGCCGGTCACCCGCTCCCCCTCGGCATAAAGCGCGGTGACATGGGCATCGGTCAGGATATCGGCCCCCGCCCGTTCGCACGCGGCCACCAGCCGTTCCATCAGGTCGGCCCCGGTGCGGCCGGGGGTGACATGCATCCGCATCACGCTATGGCCGAAGGCGGGCTTCCAGCCGGTTTCCAGCACCAGTTCCACCCCATGCCGTTCGGCCAGCCAATCCAGCGCCGGGCCGGATTCCGCCCCCACCACACGGGCCAGCAGCGGGTCGGCCGTGCCATGGGTCTTTGCCATGACATCCTGGAAGAAGCGTTCTTCGCCATCCTCCACGCCATGGCGCTTCTGCTCAGCGGAGCCGGAGGCGCAGAGCGCGCCCAGTGACATAGAGGTGCTGCCCTGCGGCAGGGGATCACGTTCCAGCACCACGACCTCGACCCCCTCGTCACGGGCGGCCAGCGCCGCCGTCAGGCCACAGGCACCACCGCCCACGACCAACAGGGGGACGGTCGCCTCAAAAGGCGTGTCACGGGTCAAAATCACCGACATGCTGCTTCCCTATCATTACCCGGATCTGGATTTTGAATGGTATAATGACATACCATTATGTAGGTTTGAACCGGAATTCGCATCCGCTCCAGGAGTTTCCGCCTTGCCCAACGCCGCTGAAATCCTTGTCGATCATGTCCTGTCGCAGCGCTGGGCCGATCTGCCCGCGCAAACCCGCACCATGGCAGCCACCTTCCTGCATGACAGCCTGTGTGTCGGCGTGGCTGGCGCGAAGGCGGCCCATGCTGATGACGTGCTGAAAGCCGCCCGCCTGTGGGGAGAGCCGGGGGCCGATGGCGGCGGGCGGGTGCTGGGCCGGCCGGGCCTGCGCCTGCCGGCCCCCCATGCGGCCTTCATCAATGCTTTTCAAATCCATTCCCAGGAATTTGATTGTGTGCATGAACCGGCGGTGGCCCATCCGTTGGCCACGGTCGCATCCGCCCTGCTGGCCGAAGCCGACCGCAGCGGCCCCTATGATGGGCAACGGTTCCTGACCGCCCTGGTGGCGGGGGTTGATGTCGTGGCCGGGCTGGGCATGGCGGTGACGACACCGCTGAAATTCTTCCGCCCGGCCACGGCCGGCATTTTCGGCTGTGTCGCCGCCATCGCCAATCTGCGCGGCCTGTCGAAAGAGGTGACGCTGAATGCCTTCGGCTATGCGCTCGCCTATGCGTCCGGCACCATGCAGGCGCATGTGGAAGGCAAACCCACCCTGCCCTTGCAGATCGCTGGGGCCGCCCGCTCTGCCCTGCAGGCGGTCGATCTGGCAATGGCCGGGCTTCCGGGGCCACTGGGCTCCATCGATGGGCCGTTTGGCTATCTGGCGCTGTTTGAGACAGGCCATGATATCAACCGGCTGCTGGATGGTTTGAAAGGCCCCCACCGGATTGAGGAGGTGAGCTGGAAGCCCTTCCCCACCGGTCGCGCCGCCCACGGCGCCATCGTCGCCACCCAGATGCTGATGCGCGAACAGGGGGTGACAGCCATCAACCTGAAAAAGCTCACCTATCGTGCCCCACCACTGATCGCCCGGCTGGTCGGCCGACCGCCCAAGGCGGAGATGGCGCCGGCCTATGCACGGCTGTGCTTTGCCTATCTGGGCGGGGTGGTGCTGACGCGGGGCACGGTGGGACTGGCCGATTTCGGGCCGGAACGGCTGAACGATCCCGATATTGCCGATATCGCCCGGCGGATCGTGGTGGAGGATGATGGCAATCCCGATCCCGCCGCCTTTGTGCCGGCCCGCGCCATTGCCACGCTGGTGGATGGGCGCGAAGTGTCGGTGGATGTGACGGCCCAGTTTGGCGCCCCCACCTGGCCGTTGTCCCGCCAGGAACATCTGGAAAAGGCCCGGCGCTGCCTGGAATTTGGCGGTGCCGTCGGTCGGCACGAGAAGGTGGAAGCCCTGTTCGACAGGCTGGCGGAAGAGACGGACGCCGCTGCGGCCATATGGACGGCGCTGGAGGGCTGACATGGAAAAGGGGCGGCGCCCTACGGCACCGCCCCTTTTCACTGAAGGATAATCAGCAAAGATCAGCCCAGCTTGTCCGTGGTCAGGAACACCACGTCGGCCAGGGCCTGGAACTCGGCCGCGATGGCCTGCATCTTCTCTGTGGCGATATCCTGACCGAAACCTTCCATGTCGGCGATATCGATGATTTCCACATATTGATAGGGTGCGGCACCGCCCGTCAGGGAGCCGGTGACGCGAAACACCTCGAAGCTGTCAATGGACTTCAGGCCATTGACCACCGGCAGATCCTTTTCCTTCGCCCAGGCTTCATATTGTTCAACGCTCACACCCGGCTTCAGGTTGAACAGGGCGACGATGCGGCTGGACATGGAATATCCTTTCTTTCTGTCAGGCTGACTTAACGATGGGGAAACTGGTGGGGTAGCGACCCAGCAGCATCAACAGGATCGCACCGACGACAAACATCACCGCCGATGCGATCAGGATCGGCGTGTAATTGCCATGGGTAGCGACCACATAACCATAGAGCGGCGGGGAAATGGCGGACCCACCGGCAAAGGCGGCATAGAGCATTCCATAGATGCGGCCATAGTAGGCCATGCCGAAATAGCGCCCGGCCAGATAGGCGATCAGGTCGGTTTCCGCCCCGGCCGCGAAACCCAGCATGACGGCTGCCAGCACGATCAGCGCCAAAGGCGGCGCATCGGTGATGAAGATGCCGCAGGCCAAAGCCGGCATGGACAAGAGCGGCAGTGCCACCAGCGGGGCCCAGAACCGGTCCACCAGCAGGCCGGTACCAACCCGGCCAACAATGATGGATAGGCCAACGCAGCCAGCGATCAGGGCACCGGTGCCGTCGCTGATCCCCTTCAGGCGGATCATGTTCTGCAGGTTGGTATGGAACCCGCCATAGGCGATGGAGACCAGTATGAAGGAGACGGCCATGATCCAGAAACGCCTGTCACGCAGCGCCGCCGCCAGGGTGAAGCCCGTCTTCGTGCTGGTACCGGCATCGGCGGTCGGCACCTCCCCCGGCTTGGGTTCGCGCATGAAGGCGATGACGATGGGCAGGGCCACCAGCAGCGGCAACAGGGCGATCAAGCCATAGGCCCACCGCCAGCCAGTATGATTAATCAGATAGACGGTCAGGCTGGGCAGGATGAAACCGGCCACACCGGTGCCCAGCAGCATGATGCCCAGAGCCAGCCCCCGGTTCTGCACGAACCAGAGATTGACGGCGCGCGACCAGGTGATCGGCGTGGAACCGATCCCCAGCAGCCCGACCAGCAGATACAGAGCATAAAACATCGGCAGGCTGCTCACCAGCCCGACACTGGCAAAGGCCAGGCCGAAGCCGAGCAGCGACAACATGCCGACACGCCGGGCCCCGTACTTATCCGCCAGCGCCCCGATGACGGGCGCCATGACACAGCCGGACAGGCCATAGCACATGATGCCGATCATGATTTGGCCGGGATTCCAGCCAAATTCCGCCGAAAGCGGCTTCAGAAACGAACCGATCGTGTTGAAGGGAACGGGCGAGGCGCCGCACATGGTGGCCACCAGGGCCGCCAGCAGTACCGTCCAGGCGCGGGAAAATTCCCCTTTACCGGCATCACGCATCACACGCCCTTCCCTGTTTCGATCAGTTCAAAAATCTCGCCATCCGGCCCCAGCACCGTGGCCACCCGGCGACCCGCATAAAGCGGCCCGTCACGCCAGGCCGGTGGCGACAGAAGGGGGGCCGTCACCTTGTCCAGGTCATCGATATTGAAGCTCAGCACCGCATTGCCGGGGGGCAGGCCACCGTCCGGCCGGGGGCGGGTGATGGTGCCGGCGGGGTAAAGGTCGATCTCCGCCACCGGCAGCCGGTCCACCTTGGTCATGGTGATGGTGGTGCGGTTGTCAGCCGGCAGGCCAAAGGCATTGTTGATGACGCTATAGGGGATGTTGTAGGTGCCGCCCTCGGCAAAGCCCAGTTTTTCCACCTGGAAGGCCAGCGATGCCTTGATGTCAGAGGTCGCCAGGATGGCGATGAAGATCGTGTCCACACCGGACCCGGCCATGGGTAGGTCCAGGTCGCTCATCGATTTCAGCACCTGATTGAGATAGACGATCTCCCCGCCCTGGCCGATAGCCTGCATGGGGATGAAATTGCTGAACCCTTCCACCAGCTTGGGCGGGCCGATGATGGTGAAGCCGCTGTCCTTCAGCCGTTCATGCAGGGCGAAGACATCTTCCACGGTGATTTCATAGGCAACCCAACCATAGGAGCGGGCCGGCCGGTAATCCGGCGTCGGGGCAACCTCCACCAGCCGGTAATAACAGCCATTGCCGCTGGTCGGGCGCAGCAGGGCGGTGCGGGCACCGGCCACGGCGGGGGCGCCCCAGCTGGCGGCCAGATCGGCGGAAACCTGTCCCAGTTCCAGCAGTTCCAGCCCCAGCAGGTCGCGGTAATCGGCGAGCGAGGCATCGAAGACCGGCGTGGCAATGGTGCCGCACTTGATCCGTCCGTGACGGTCGAAGGATTCTGTCATCAGGTTTCACCCGGCCAGGAAGGAAAGGAAAAGGGCGGCGCGCGCGGTTATATCCGCCGGACGCGGCTGGATATTGGCCTGGGCCAGCATCCGCGCCGCCGCCGGCACCTGTGCATAAAGCGGGTCGCCCGCCACGTCCGGCAACAGGATGGGCATCGGCACATCCGCCAGACGGACAGCCGCATCATGATCAAAGGCGGCCCGCAGGGCATCGCCCTGGTGCGTGGGCTGCTTCAGCATGTCCAGCAGACGTGAGAACAGTGATTGCCCGTCCAGCGCCAGACTGTCACAGCGCACGGCATGGATGCCGCCGTCCTGCGCCGGGAAGCTGGCCGCTGCATCGCGCAGCGCGTGCCAGCCGCGCAGCACATGCGCCCCCGCCCGATCCAGTGTCAGCGGGGCCGCCAGATAATCCAGCATCCCGGCGCGGGCTTCCGGTTCCAGCAGCGGCATCCCGTCCAGCACAGCGCGGCGGATCGGCAGGCCCCCGCGCAGCAGCGCCAGGGCCAGGGGTACGGAAAGCCCGTTTGCCACCAGATCGAACGGCCCCAGTTCCAGCACCTTTACCGCCTGGTCCAGGGCCGTGGCATAGGCGTCTGCAGTGGCTGCGGGCAGCGGGTCGGATTGGCCGCAGCCCGGCAGGTCGGGGGCATGAACCGGCCGGCCAGCGGCCGCCAGAGCCGTCTGCAGCCCAGTCTCTGCCGCGGCACCGCCGGGCAGATCATGCAGCAGCAGAATCGGCCGGCCGATGCCAGCGATGGAGCGCACCCGCATCTGACCATGGGGGAGGTCGATATACTGGCTGAACGGGCCACCAATGGCCACCACCGGGGCCGGGCCCGCCCGCATGTCGGCGCGACAGCTTTCGAACTGGTCCTTGATATGGGCCATCCATTGCCGGCGGTCGGCAGACAGGCGCGTCACCGACAGGGCAGCCGGGCCAGGGCTGGGCAACAGGTCCAGGCAACCGACCAGCACATCATCCGCACGGGCGAAAATCTGCGTCGGGGCGGTGTTGCGGCGGACATTATCCAGTGGCTGATGTTCCATGGCCGCCCGGTAGGCCCCGGCATAGTTCGGGCCGGCCATCGCATAATCCAGGAAATAATCATGGATTTCCGTCAGCGGCGGCTGGGCAATGGGCATCCGGTTGCCGGGGCGGGTGGCAAACCAGGGAAACCAGCGCCAGGTGTCGCGCACCCGCGTCCATTCCCGTGCCAGGAAAGACCCATCCGCATCCACCGTGAAGGGGCGCATATAGGCATCAATGAAGGCGGGATCGGGCGCGCCGCCGGGGGCGATGGACAGGCCATCCAGCAGGGCCACCGCCACCTTCTCCGGGTGGCGGACGGCGAAATCCAGCAGAATCTTGGAGCTGGTATGGAAACCGTAGAAACCCGCCTTCTCCAGCCCCAAGGCGGCGACGGTGGCCGCCAGCGCATCGGCGAAATCCGCCACCGCCAGCGCCCGCCCCTGGGGGCTGAGCGGGGATGATTCCCCGTAACCCGGCGTATCCAGCGCATAAACCGTAAAGCGGTCCGCCAGATGGCGGATCAGGTCTAGATGCAGCAGGGATGAACGCGGGCTGTCATGCAACAACACCAGCGGCGGGCCGGAACCCGCGCGGCGGTAATGTACCTGCCCGCCGGCAACTGCGACATAGGCTTTACAGATTTGTGGTTCCGCCACACCCTGCACTCCTGTTCCGTCCGATTTTTGCTGCCGTTGTTTTTGCCGCACGGCTTTCTGTTGGAAATATGGTATATAGGTATATAAATAGATCAATACAAAAAGCAGCGAAACAGAAGGTCCGGGTCAATGAACATGGTTTCCCCCCCTATCCCCACCCCGCCGACGGGCAGTGACGCTCTGGCAACGCGGCTGGCCGCCATCGTCGGCGCCGACAATGTGCGCCGGGCCGATCCAGCGCGCGAGCTTTTTTCCCAGGATATCTATAGCCGTGGCAACGAAGCCGCCGCCCTGATCGCCGCACCCGCTGACACGGCCCAGCTGGCCGCCACCATCGTGGCGGCGCGGGAAGCCGGGTTCGATTGCGTGCCGCGCGGCGGCGGGATGAGCTACACCAAGGGCTATTTGCCGCAATCGCCCAACAGCGTCTCGCTCGACCTTTCCCGCATGGACAAGGTGCTGGCCGTGCGGGCCGAGGATATGGTGGTGACGGTGCAGGCCGGCTGCACCTGGAAGACGCTGTATGAAACGCTGGCCCCGCTGGGGCTGCGCACGCCCTTCTGGGGGCCGCTGTCGGGCCTGATCTCCACGATCGGCGGTGGCCTGTCCCAGGGTAATGCCTTCTTTGGCGCCGGGCACCATGGCACGGGCGGGGAAAGCGTGGTGGCCTATACGGCGGTGCTGGCCGATGGGCAGATTCTGCGCACCGGTGCCCGCGGGGCCGATGGGGACAGCCCCTTCTATCGCTTCTATGGCCCGGATATGGCCGGCCTGTTCAATGGCGATTGCGGGGCCTTCGCCATCAAGGCGGAAATCACCCTGCGGCTGATGCCCTTGCCCAAGCATGAGGCCTATGCCTCCTTCTCCTTCAAGACCGATACCGACATGTTCGCGGCCCTGACCGGCATGACCAAGGCCGGTATTGCCAGCGAACTGTGCGGTTTCGATCCGCGGCTGACCCGCATCCGGCTGAAGCGCGCCTCGCTTTCCGCCGATCTGGGGGCGCTGAAGAATGTCGTCGGCAAGCAGGGATCGCTGCTGAAAGGCATGAAGGAGGCAGCGAAGATCGCGCTTGCCGGCCGCAGCTTCATTGATGATGGCGATTTCGCCTTGCATGTGGTGTGCGAAGGCCGCTCGGCCGCCGGGGTGGCCGACGATCTGGCTGAGGCGCGGCGCATTGCCGCCGCCTGCAACGGGGTGGAGGTGGAAAATACCATCCCGAAAGTCATGCGCGCCCAGCCTTTCATGGCGCTGAATTCCATGGTCGGCCCCAATGGCGAACGCTGGGTGCCGATCCATTGTCTGGTGCCGCTGTCCCGCGCCCATGAGATTTTCCAGGCTATTGAGGCGGAATTCGACTCCATGCGCGCGGAGCTGGATGCGCATGGGGTGGAAAATGCCTTCCTGTTCAGTGGCATGTCCACCAATGCCATCTTGATCGAACCCACCTTTTATTGGCCCGATGCCATGCTGCCGGTCCATCATGCCTATGTTGAACAGGGGCATATGGCCAAGCTGCCGGTGAATCCGCCCAATGCGGAAGCCGCCGCTGTGGTGGAGAAGTCCCGCCAGCGCCTGCTGGCCCTGTTCGCCCGCAACGGGTTGGGCCATTTCCAGATCGGCCGTACCTATCCCTATTATGACAGCCGCGATGCCGCCAGCCGCACCCTGCTGGAACAGGTCAAGCGCACGCTGGACCCGGATCGCCGGTTGAACCCCGGCGTGCTGGGCCTGTGACAAGCCGTCTGGCCTGAAAGGAACCACGCCGCATCGACAATGCCGGGGCCAGCCCCTATAGCTGACGGTATTGTCGATCCGGTGGTGGTTCCCGTGCAGAAACGTCCTTCATACCCCGCCCCTCAGCGCCCGGCCGTTCGTATCATCGCGGGGGCCGGACGATGAGCGCGCCACTGCCGCCGCTGGCCAGCATCCCGCCCGATGTGGCCGCCGTCAGCGATTATGAGCCCCTGGCCCAGGCGCGGATGAGTGCCGCCGCCTGGGCCTATTTTGCCGGCGGGGCGGGGGATGAATGGACCCTGCGGGAGAATGTGGCGGCCCTTGCCCGCCATCGCCTCTGCCCCCGTGCGCTGCGCGACCTGCGCGGCGGCAGCACGCGCACCCGCCTGCTGGGGCTGGATCTGGCGGCACCGATCCTGCTGGCCCCCATCGCCTTTCACCGGCTGCTGCATCCGGAGGGGGAACTGGCCACCGTGCTAGCGGCTGGCGCCATGGAAACCGCCATGGTGGTCAGCACCCAGGCCAGCGTGCGGCTGGAAGATATCGCCGCCCGCGCCCAGGCACCGCTTTGGTTCCAGCTTTATATCCAGCCTGACCGGGAATTCACCGCCGATCTGGTGCGCCGGGCGGAACAGGCCGGCTATCGGGCGCTGGTGGTGACGGTGGATGCCCCGGTGAACGGGGTGCGCAACCGGGAACAGCGCGCCGGCTTCGCCCTGCCGCCCGGCATCGGCCCGGTCAACCTGCAGGGGATGCGCCAACCCCCGGCGGGGCCGCCGGGGGCGCTGCTGTTCGGCAACCCACTGTTGGAAATGGCCCCCCGCTGGGAGGATCTGGCCTGGCTGCGCGGGCTGACCCGCCTGCCCATCATCCTGAAGGGCATCACCCACCCGGATGATGCCAGACAGGCGGCATCGGCAGGGATGGATGGGCTGATCGTCTCCAACCATGGCGGGCGGACGCTGGACGGGATGCCGGCCAGCATCGACCTGTTGCCGCCCATCGCGGCGGCGGTGGGCGGACAGCTGCCCATCCTGATGGATGGCGGCATCCGCCGGGGCACCGATGTACTGCGCGCCCTTGCACTGGGCGCGCAGGCGGTGTTGATCGGCCGGCCCTATATCTTCGCCCTGGCGGCGGCCGGGGCGCCGGGCGTGGCCCATGTCATCCGCATCCTGCGGGCGGAACTGGAACTGGCGATGGCGCTGACCGGCTGCCGGGATGTCAACGCCATCGACGGTTCCGTGCTTGTTGCATAAGTAAATCTGAGCTGTTTCCCGCTGCCCGTCTGAAAAATTCTATATCGCCTCACTGGCATCCTCCTGATGCCGGTTCACCAACGGTGGCAGCAAAAATTTAACCATGTAGATGGTGGCTAAAAAAATAAGCAGACGTGGGAGAACCCCAACGTAAATATTGCATTTTTCTGCGATTGCCTCTTGCTCGGCCGGCGTCGATTAATATCAAGACCCCAAAATGGGTGTAGAATATTTCCTTATTTATTTGTTTTTCAATCAGAATAAATCGGAAAAAACTCCTGAAAATTCTTCACCTTCTTGCCATTAATTAGATAAAAATTTGCATACTTACGAATTCGGTTGAAGTTTATATTTTACATTCTCCCATTTCTTCATTGGAAATCGCCGATCTGTGCGAAAGGGTCAACAATACGACCTTCAGCATAGTATCATTTAGTTGCCCTGTTGGCGTCGTGCACGTATGGTGCCTGAAGGGGTTACTACTACTATTAATGTATTAACGTTGATCCGGAAGTGCCGGGCCTGGGTGGGGAAAGATGAAGAAAATTGCTGAACGCACGCTCCTGGGGCGGCGGTATCGTAAAGGAGCGTCCGTCATCGCCCTGGAAACGGCAGCACTTTTCTTGACATTGTCGGCGGCGACCCTGCCGGCGCAGGCCCAGCAGGTTCAGCCGACCCTTCCATCGGGGGCGGAGCCGGGGCGTGGGCTGCCACAGCCAGTCCTGCCCACGCCATCGGCCCCTGGACAGGCCATCGCGGTGCCCCGCGCCTCTGCCGCCGAAGCCCCTGCCGGAGCGGAAAACTTCAAACTGGTCCTGAACAGCGTGCTGGTGGAGGGCAATACGGCCTTCGACACCGAATCACTGCGCCCGCTCTATGCCGCGCTGATCGGCAAGGAAGTGACGGTGCGCGACCTGTTCACCGTCGCCAATGAGATCGAACTTCGCTATCGCAATGCCGGCTATGTGACCAGCCGGGTGATCGTGCCGGAGCAGACGATCGAGGATGGCAGTTTCCGCATCAACGTGGTGGAAGGCTCCATCTCGGATATCGTTTATGCCGATGATATCGGCCCGGCACGGGACACGGTGGAGCGGCTGCTGGAGCCCTTGCGCGGCATCAAGCCCATCAACATCGCCGCCATCGAACGCCGTCTGCTGCTGGCCAACGACCTGCCAGGCATGACGGTTCGCGGCAGTCTGGAACCGTCCCCCACGGTGCTGGGCGGCTCTGTCATTGTGGTGAAGGCGGAACGCAAGCTGATCGATGCGTCGCTGACCTACGATAACCGCAACTCCCCCTATCTTGGCAGTTCGGAGCTGATTGCATCCGTCAGCGCCAATTCCATTGCCAGCCATGCCGACCGGGTGGGGTTGACCGCCAAGATGTCCACCCCGGCTCGCCGGTCCTGGACGGTGGCGGGCAATTATCAGGCTACCCTGGGCAGCAATGGGCTGACGGTTGGCCTTGTCTCCTCCTATGCCAGTTCCTCGCCGGGGCGGGAGTTGAAGCCGCTGGAAATTGACAGCGAAGTGGTGGCCGAGGTGGCCACCATCGCCTATCCGCTGATCCGTTCCCGGTTGGAAAATCTGCGGCTGGTGGGGGAGTTCGAGTATCGCAACGTCAAGACCGACTTGTCTGACAAGGCCTTCAACGAAGACCGGCTGCGCATTCTGCGCGCCGGCCTTTCCTATGACAGGACGGACAGCTGGGATGGCATCACCGCCGCCCGCATCACGCTGCACCAGGGGCTGGATGTGCTGGGGGCGACCGACCATAAGGCGCCGCTGGCCTCACGCGCGGCGGGCCATACCGAATATCTGAAGGTCACGGCCGACCTGACACGCGTGCAGCAATTGCCCAATAATTTCAGCGTTTTGGCAACGCTGACCAGCCAGTTCACCAAGACGCCGCTGCTGGCGTCGGAGGAAATCGCCCTCGGCGGCCCCAATTTTGGTCGCGCCTATAACGAAGGGGAGATTTCCGGCGATAATGGCTGGGCCGGCTCGCTGGAGCTGCGCTACTCCCCTGCCCTGGCGATCCTGCCGCAGGGTGTGCAGTTCTACGCCTTCTATGATGGCGGGCAGGTCTGGAGCCTGTCGAACACCAGGCCGTCCGGCCATGTCACCCTGGCCTCTGCCGGTGGTGGCGTGCGGGCCAATCTGCACGAAAATCTGTTTGCGACGCTGGAAGTCAACAAACCGCTGAACCTGGATGTGGCGACCGAGAAGGGCAAGCCCACCCGCGTCTTTTTCAGCCTGACCGCGCATTATTAAGGGATTGGGAAATATCATGAAGAACCATCGCTTTTCCCGTCCGCTCTCCGCAACCGACCTGCCGGGCTTCCAGCGCCAGCGGCATAATCTGCGCGAAAATCTGCTGGCGTCGGCCGCCTCCCTGCTGGCGGCCGCCCGCAAGGCACCGCGCGGCAACCGGCGCCAGCGCCGTGCCGGTCTGGTGGCGACCATGGGCGGCTTCGCCTATGCGCTGTCTTCCATCTTCGCGCAGGCCGCCTGGGCAAACCCCACCGGCGGCACCGTGGTGGCCGGTCAGGCCAGCATCGTCGCGGCCACACCGCAGACCCTGAACATCATCCAGGGCAGCGACAAGGCCATCATCAATTGGCAGGGTTTCTCCATCGCCGCGGGCGAGACGGTGAATTTCCTGCAGCCCAATGCCCAGTCGGTGACACTGAACCGGGTGGTCGGCTCCGATCCCTCGGCCATTTTCGGTTCCATCACCGCCAATGGCACGGTGATGCTGGTCAACCCCAACGGGGTGTTCTTCGGCAAGGGGTCGCGCGTTGATGTCGGCGGGCTGGTGGCCACCACGGCCAATATCAGCGATGCTGATTTCCTGGCCGGCAAATATGCCTTCAACCAGGCTTCCACCAACCTGAATGCCGGCATCGTCAATGAAGGGCTGATCTCCATCAAGGATAGCGGCCTTGCCGCCCTGGTGGCCCCGTCGGTGCAGAATTCCGGCGTCATCCAGGCCCGGCTGGGCAAGGTGGCCCTGGGGGGCGCACAGCGCTTTACGCTGGATTTCCAGGGTGACGGGCTGTTGAGCTTCAATGCTGGCTCCACCGTCACCGATCTGGCGCCGGGGGCCGATGGGGCCGCCAAGGCGCTGGTGGTCAATTCCGGCCAGATCGCCGCCGAGGGCGGCACCGTGGTGCTGTCGGCCCGGGCGGTGAAGGGCGTTATTGACAATGTCATCAATACCGATGGCGTGATCAGCGCCACCAGCATCAGTGGCAGCAGCGGCAAGATCGTGCTGTCCGGCGGTACCGGCAAGGTGCAGGTCGCCGGCACGGTTGATGCCAGCGGCGCTAAGGCGGGCCAGACCGGTGGCACGGTGATCGTGGATGCCGCCGATATTCAGGTGGCCACCGGTACGCATATTGATGCGTCGGGCGACCAGGGCGGCGGCACCATCGCCATCGGCAGCAATGGCGACCGCAAGGGCGCCTGGGCGGCCGGTCGCGTCGGCATCGCCGAAGGGGCAACCATGGCGGCCGACGCGCTGAACCATGGCAATGGCGGCACGGTCACCATTCTGTCGGAACAGCGCACCGATTTTGCCGGCAGCATCAGCGCCAAGGGCGGTGCCACGGGCGGTAATGGCGGCTTCGCCGAAGTATCCAGCCATGACACCATCACCCTGACCGGCCGTGTCGATCTGTCGGCCCCGCAGGGCGATACAGGCACCTTCCTGCTGGACCCGGCGACCTTGAAGATTGTCTCCAGCGGGTCGGGCACGCTGGATGGCAAGATCAGCAGTGGCACGCTGTCCGGCTCCACCGCCGATAATGGCGCCAACACCGTCAGCGCCAGCACGCTGCAGGCCATCAACGCCACCACCAACATCGTGCTGGAAGCGACCGGCCTGATTACGGTGGATACCAGCCTGAACCTGAAGACGGGCAGCAGCAACAGCTTCACCCTGCGTTCCACCAAGGCTGGCGGCGGCATCACCTTCACCAGTGCGACGCATGAGATTGCCACCGCCGGCGGCGCCATCACCCTCGACGCCTCGCTGACCGGGTCCAGCCTGACCAATATCGGCAAGCTGACCAGCAATGGCGGCAATATCACCCTGCTGTCTGGCAATGGTGTCAGCCTGGCCGGCAATATCAATGCCGGTGCGGGTGCCATCAAAATTGATAGCATTACCGGCAATATCAGCAACGTTTCCGGTGCCACCCCGACATTGAGCGGCGCCAGCATCGCCCTGTCGGCGCTGGGGGGCCAGATCGGCGCCAGCGGTGCAGCCATCGCCACCAGTGTGTCCGGGCTGACCCTGAAGAGCGGCAGCGACATCTTTGTTGCCAATGACAAGGCTTTGAGCAGCCTGTCGCTGACCACCGCCCATGTGTCCGCCACGGCGACCAACAGCTACAGCATCGCTGCCACCGGGCTGACCTTCACGGCGACGGATGGGGCCAGCGACCTGACGCTGACCAATATTTCCTCTACCGGCAATCTGGCGCTGAACATTACTGCTGATCGCGGCCTGGCGGTCGGCATCATCAATGCGGGCACCGGCGATATCAGCCTGACGGCCAATGCCGGCAACATCACCAGCACCGGCACCAGCCCCCGTATCACCGGCAACAGCCTGACCATGGTGGCCAAGGGCAGCACGGGCAGCAACGGCACCATCGGGGCCACCGGTACCGCCCTGCTGACCACGGTCAGCAGCCTGTCGGCAGAGGCCGGCACACTGGTTCTGGTTGATAATACGGGGGCCCTGGCCCTGAACCGCCTGCAGGCCGCCAGCGGCAGCGCCACCATTACCGCCAGCGGTACGCTGACCGTGGGGGATGTGGCTTTTGCCAGCGGCGGCAGCCTGACCCTGACCAGCGCCGGCGGTGCCATTCTGGATGATGGCGTTGCCAGCACCAAAATCCGCGCCAGCACGCTGACCTTGTCGGCGGCCAGCAATATCGGCACGTCCACTGACCCGCTGCTGGCCAGCACAGCCAGCAATGTCACGGCGACCGCATCCAAGGGCGGCGCCTTCATCTCCACGGAAACGTCGACCAGCTTCACCGTTGCGGCGAATGGGGGCGACATCTCCCTGAAGACGACTGGTAGTGCCGCCCTGACCGATGTGGCGATTGCCAGCGGCACCGGGAATATCGACGTCTCCGCCGGCACCGGTATTACTTACACCAAGGTCAATGCTGGTACCGGCAATGTCACCCTGACGACAACGACCGGCACCATTGCCAAGGCAGGCGGCAGCAACCAGCAGATCACTGGCGATAGTGTGACCGCCACGGCCACCGGCTCTGGCGGCACGGTGGAACTGCTGACGACGGCCAACACGATCAGCGCCAGCACCGTCGGCGCCCTGACGGTTACCCAGAACGGTGCTGTCACCCTGAAGGATATGCGCAGCAGCACAGGGTCCATCACCATCAATGTCCAGGGTGGAACCACCACCCTGGACGGGTCGGTTAAAGCTGCCAGCAGCGGTGCTGCAACCCTGGACCTTTCCGGCGCCCTGGTGACCAAGGCGGGCAACCTGCTGTCCGCCGCTGTTATCACGCTGAAGGTTGGCGGCGCCGTTGGTGACAGCACCACGGCACTGAAAACGGCTGGCCAGACGATGAGTGTCACCAATACAGGTGACATCTATATCAACAATACCGGTTCGCTGCTGGCCTCCCTGACCATCAACAACAAGCATAATGGCACCACGCCCAATGCCTTGTCGCTGACCTCCAGCGGTCAGATCTTTACCGTGTCCGATAATGGCACCACGGTGACCATCAGCGAGCTTTCCAGCACCTTCATCACCAGTTTCAGCTTCACCAGCGACAAGAATCTGGTGCTGGGCCGGTTGGATATTGAAAACGCCACCAAAGCCACCATCACCACCACAGCTGGCGCCATTCTGGATGATGGCCGCAGCGCCAGCTTCCTGAATGCCAAATCCATTGCCTTGACCGCGACGGAGGGGGTCGGTGCGGCCGGCCAAGCCCTTGGTATCAAGACAACAGAGCTGGCTGTCGTCACGGCGGGCGATCTGGTCATTGCCAATGAAGCGCACTTCAACAGCCTGACCATTACCAGCACGCATAAGGACAGCAGCGCCAATTACACCTACGCCATAACGGGTCAGCATCTGGATTTCCGGGTGACGGACAGCGCCAGCGGCTATCTGTTTGAGCGCCTGATCGATACCGGCTATGCCAAGGATGTCGGCGGGCTGAACATGTTCGCCTTCACCGGTGACCGCGACATCACCCTGGGCGCCGTCAATACCGGCGCCTTCGACTATAGCTATACGCCTGTCGGCACCCAAATCAGCACCACGACCGGCAATGTCGTGGGCTTCAAGACAACGAATGGCGCTATTCTGGATGATGGCAATGACAGCACCGGCGTGCTGGCAAGCTATGTGCGTCTGGACGCCACGCGCAATGTCGGTGCGGTTACGGCCAATGCGGATATTGATGTCACCGCCAAGGGTCTCTCCGTTCTTGCCGGTACTGCGAGCGATCTGACCGCCGGGACCGGCGGCATCTATGTCACGGTACAACGCCCAATCGGTGTCGATAATGTCGGTCTGTTGAGCATTGGCAATGGCGACCGGATTGGTACTGGTTTCGCCACAGTTTCCGGCGATGTGGTGCTGAAGCTGCTGTCCGGCAATATGCAGGCCTCCAGCAGCACTATCGGTACCCAGGCGGGCGCGGTGACGCTGGAAGCGGTCTCCGGATCAATTCTGGCCACCAACCAGATTGCTGCCACCGGCAAGGTCACCTTGAAGGCCAGTGACAGTATCGGCTCTGTCACGAACACCAGTTTCCTTGCCGTCCGTGCCGGTGAACTGGATGCCATCGCCACCACGGGCGAGGTGGCTGTCCAGTTTGCCGCCAGCAGCGGTAACAGCTCGGTCAAGTTCAACGAGGTGACGGCCGGCGGCGATATCGCGCTGACCACCACCAATTCCAATGCTGTTCTGGGCAAGGTCATCGCCAATGGTGGCAATGGCACTATCAGCATCAGCAATATCTCCAGCGGCAGCGCGATCAATGATGACGGTGATGCGGGTACCGTAATCCGGGGATCAAAGATCACCGTCAGCAGCCTGGGCGCGGTCGGTAATAATAACCAATTGATGCTGGACACCGCCAAGCTGGATGTCACCGTCAGCGGCACGACCAGCATTGCCGGCGCCCAGGCCTTCACCGATCTGACAATCACCCGCCCCAGCAACAACTCGTCGCTCACCATCACCGGCACCGGTCAGACGGTGAAGCTCAGCGACAGTTCCTCCAGCAGCACAATCTCCACCCTGACCAGCGCGACGGACCTGAACTTCACCCTGGTCGCCGGCGGTGACCGCAGTGCGGTGGTGGGGGCGGCGGATGTTGGCAAGGGCACCTTCAGCGTCAAAGCGGATCGCAACGTCACCTATAGCGGCAGCGGCGCCATTACGGCGAGCACGGTCAGCCTGACGGCGGGCACGCTTTATTCCATCGGTACCAGCGCCAACAATATTCAGGTCAATACCAAAAAGATCAATGTGACCGCTGGGCGTAACATTTATGTGAACAGCACAACATCGCTGACGCATGTTGATGTAACCAGTACCAACAGCACGACCGGCGCCGACACCTCCAGCCTTTTCGGCATCACCGGCGCTTCCGGTCCGGCATATAGTTTGACTGACAGTGGTACAACTGTTTCGGTTGACGTTACCGGATCGGCGACCGATTTCAGCTTCACCGGCAAGAAGAACATTTACGTCAGTGAAATCGTTGCAACGGGTGCGGTGACGCTGAAGACGGAAGGCGGTGGCGCCAATTCCAACATGACGATGAGCGCTGGTGGCGCCATCCTTGGCGGTTCCGTGACCCTGTTTGCCACGGGTACCGGCACCGGCAATGGCTCAATCGGGACTGACAGCCAGGCTGTTAAAACCAACACCGCGACGCTGAACATTACCAGCAACGGCAATGTTTACATTAATAACAGCTCCAAGAATCTGACGACGCTGGGTCTGGTGCTGACCCATAAGACACAGGCAACCACCGATAAAAATAGCTATAGTTTCAGCAACCTGGGTACAGGGCGGGCCGTTACCCTCACCGACAATGGATCCTCTGCCAGCATTGCCAAGACCGGTTCCGGCGTGATGGATTTCAGTCTCTTCATGGACCGTGCCCTGGTCACGGGGGGAATTACGGCCGGAACCAACTCTACCGGCAAGATCAACCTGACCTCCACCGGTGGTGCAACTGGCAATACCGGCACCATTATCCAGGGCAGCGGTACCTTGACGGCAGGCGAGATCATTCTGTCGACCAAGGCGAATTCCGGGGCGGCGGTTGGTAACAGCGGAACGGCGATCAGCACCAGCACCAAGAAGCTGACAATCGCTACGGGCGGCGATTTCAATGTCAGCAATGATACCAGCCTGACCGATCTGACGCTGGATCTCACCTTCACGAAAAACATCACCAGCTACACTCACTCGCTGAGTTCCACCGGCCTGACCTTTACGGTTGATGAGGTGATTTCGAATAAGGCTGTCACCGCCCTTGAGTTGAGTAGCATCAGCCAGAGCGGCCTGAACCTGACCGTCAGTTCCACCAAGACCTTGCGGGTGACCAACGTCAATGTCGGCTCCGCGACGGTGAAACTGACAGCCGGCACCACCTCTGGAAGCAATTTCAGCGGGTCGGGTGTTGATGCCACCAAGAGCAGCAGCGTTATCACGGCTGGTCGTTTGGAGATTGCGGGTTCTGGCGTTGGCAATTCGTTGGACGGCCAGGACACATTCTTCGGCACCGTCGGTACGCTGAAAATCGATGCCAGCGGCAATGTCAACTATCAGAATACCGGCAATCTTGCCCTGGACGGTATCAAACTCAGCAACCCCAACTCGTCAAGCAGTGGGACAGGTGTAACGCTGCTGGTCAATAATGGTACTCTCACGCAGGCCAGCGGGTCGATGGCGGCCATCGTTGCCGATACGCTTGTTCTTTCCGTCGCTGGTGGTTCCATCGGTACCAGCAGCGACGCTTTGCAGATTGACAGCAAGACCCTGGATTTGACCAGTGGCGGTAGTGTTTATTTCAACAATGCCGCTGATCTTTCAAAATTCGATTGGGTGCTGAAGCATAGTTCCACCAATAATTATGGCATCACCGGCAAGAACCTGACTGTCGACATGCCGTCCAGTACAGCTGCCGGCAGCACCACCATCACAAAATTCATTGACACCACCGGCCTTGATCTGACGATCAAGACCGATAACAATCTGGTCCTGGGTGATATCAACGTCCAGAAAGCGCGGTTGCTCAGCCTGACCACCACCGGTACCACCAAGAACATCACCACCACCGGCAGCAGCGCCAGGGTGACCGCGGGCCAGATCAGTTTGACGGCCACGGGTGGTATTCTGCAAAATGGCAGCGACAGTCTGCAGACCGATGCCAATGCATTGATCATTGACAGCCGGGACAGCGTCTATATCGACAACCACGCCGACCTGCAGACGCTGTCCATCAAAAACAGCAGAACATCAAGCGATGGCGCGGCCAGCTATAGCCTGACCTCCACAAACGCCACCATCGCCATCACCGGCAGCTCCAGCTATGCCGTTGCACTGACAGATACGACGGGCCTGAACTTCACCTTTGATACCCAGATCAGCCAGGTGCTTGGTATCATTGATGTGACCAAGACGGGCAATTTGACGCTGAAATCCGCCGGTTCCATCTTTGGTGGCGCCAATAGCTCGCTTTCCCATATCAAGGCGGGCGTCCTGTCGATGGACGCCATCAATCTGGGGACAAGCGGAAACCGGTTTTATATCGATACGCCGACGGTGACCCTGAAGACACAGGGTGATGTTTACATCACCTCCAGCACCCATATCGATAGCCTGGCGCTGACCAATGCCAGCGATAAAAACACGGCGAACCGGACCTTTGATATTGTCAGCGCCGCTCTGGATGGCACAGCCAGCGCTGTGCAGATCCAGGCAACGCACACCAACGCTGCCGGCACGCAATTCAGCCAGATCCGTGACCTGTCCGGCATGGATTTCAGCTTCAAAAGTGACCGCGCCATCATCGTGGACGAGGTGGAGATCGGCGGGGCAAGCCAGTTTGCGCTCAACTCGTCCGCCAATATCCAGGAGCTTGACGGCTCATCCTTCATTAAGGCTGGACGCGTCACCCTGACTTCCAGTTCCGGTATGGTTGGCCAGGCCAGCGGCACTGGCGGCGGATTGCTGGACATCACGACGACCCAGCTTAAGGTGGCAGCCAACAATGGCGCCTATGTTGACCTGAAGCAATCGGCCAAGATTTCTGGCTTCGAGGTTGCTGACACCAGTGAAATCAAGTTCAGCAGCGGTGACCTTCAGATCGGTACGGCCACCGATCCTGATGGTGGCTTGAGCCTGAACGGCGCTGCCCTGACAATCAATGTCACCAACGGTTCCATCCTGGGGGGCGGCCAGATCTCCGGCTCTGGCACCCTTAGCCTGACGGCGTCGGGTTCCATTGGCAGTGCCGGCAGTGCACTCTCGACCAGTGCAAACAGCAAGGGCACCACCACCCTGACCGCTGATGCAAAGGGCGGTGGCGTTTACATTCAAGAAACCAGTGGGTTGACTATTTCCAGCCTGAGCGCCAAAGGGGATGTGGTGCTCAGCGGCGGTAGCAGTCAGACGGTAACGGATGTCACGCTGGCCGGCGCACTGACCGCCACCGGCAACAAGGTCACCATCAGCGCCGGCACCGGCTCCATCAAGTCCACCACCGCCAGCATGATTGATGCCGCGGAGGTGGTCTTGTCAGCCACGGCTGGGTCGATTGGTGAAAGCACCAGCAGCAATACGCGGGTGAAGACAAAAGCCACCAAGCTGACCCTGAACACGGCCGGCAATATTTATGTCGGCAGCGATCAAGATCTGACCGACCTGATTATCGACCGCGCCGCCGCCAGTTCGAGCACTGCCTCAAATGGCAGCCTGTCCATCACGGCGACAAACCTGACCTTTACCGCTTCGGATACGTCCGACAGCGTGTTGACCAATGTAACCGACAAGACGGGGCTCAATTTCTCTTATTCCACCTATGGCAACAGCCTGTCGGTGGGGACCATTTCTGTCGGTGACGGGGCCGTGACGCTGGCCGTCAAACCCACGCTTGGCCAGTCCACGTTTGACAGCATCACCATGGCGAAAGTTGGTGATGGCATCACGGCCAAAGACCTGACCTTGACCAACAGCAACAGCAAAACCGGCAGCAGCATTGGCGCCAGTGATGCCGCCCTGCTGACCAATGTTGATACGCTGACGCTGTCCACCACCACCAATGCCTATATCTCCAACAGCAAGGCGCTGACGACCGGCAGCCTGAGCACCGGCAGCGCGCTGTCCGTGGTGACCACCAAGGGCGATCTGACCCTGAATGGGGCTGTCACCTGGGGCAACAACACGCTGACGCTGGAAGCCGCCGGCGCGCTGAACAGCAACCGGATCGCGCTGTCCGCCAGCGGCACCAGCGCCGCTATCAATCTGAAGGCTGGTACGGGGATTGGCAGTGCCAGCAGTCCGCTGAGCATCGCACCAGCGGTCAGCGGTTCCAACGGGTCTACGGTGGCGGCCACCGTAACCGGTGATGGCTCCGCCCATCTTGCCCTCACCAGCGCCCTGGTGGGCGGTTTGACGGTTGGGGTTAAGAATGGCTCCATCAATGTGACCAGCGGTGCGGCGCTGACGCTGACCAATCTGTCGATCACCGATGATACGGCCGGCAATGCTATCAACGTCACAGCCAATGGCAACATCACCATCGGCAGCAGCGGTACGGCCGGCACGGTCAGTGCCGGCATGGCCAATGGCCGGGTGGTGCTGACCAACCGCAGCGGCGCGATCATCCAGGGCAACAGCAATAGCGGCATCAGCGGTGGTACAGTGCTGCTGAATACCAGCAGCAATATCGGCTCCAGCGTTGCCGCCCTCGGCGTAAACAGCCGCGGCCTTCAGGCCAGTTCCACCACCAGCGGTGCTGGCGTCTATCTCAAGACCTCTGGCACGGAACTGGCCATCACCAGCCTGTCCAGTAATAACGGCATCATCAATATTGCCGGCGGGTCCGGCGTTTCCCTTGATCTGGGGCTGGTGACCTCGGGCGGTGGCGCCATCACTGTTTCGTCCAGCGGCACCAGCCTGATCCGTGTGGGGATGGTGGATGCCGGCAGTGGCGACGTCACCCTGAATGCCGGGACTGGCAGCATTGTCGATGACGGGATTGCCACGACCAGTATCACCGGCACCAACCTGTCGCTGACCGCCGGCACCGGGATCGGTACTTCCAGCAGCAGCCTGAATACCAAGGTTGCCACCATCACCGGCGGCACCAGTGGTGCGGGCTCCGTCTATATCACCGACAGCAACAGCAGCGGCATTGCCCTGGGCACCAGCAGCACGGCGCTGACCGCCGCCAATGGCGCGCTCAGCGTTTCGGCCGCCGGTCCTGTAGCGGTGGTGAATGTCACCCAGGGTACCGATGGGCTGGACAAGGATGTCACCATCAGCACCAGCAGCGGTGCTGTCACCGTCACCAAGCTTTATGCCGGCACCACCAGTTCCTCCGGCAGCCCCAGCAACAGCAAGGCCAGCATCACCGCCGCAACCAATATCCTGATCAGCGGCACCGATACGCATATCATTGCCGGCAAGCTGTCGCTGACCGCCACCAATGGCGATATCGGTGCTGTGACCGACCTTGCCACCGGTGCCGGCTCGCCCGTGCTGGTCAAGGTTTCCAGCATTGCCAGCCTGTCGGCTGCCAAGGCGGGTGCTGTCGTCTCCATCTCCAACAGCGGCACCGGCAGTTCCACCCTGTCCAGCGGTGCCCTGACCCTGGGCACCGGCGCATCGGCCTTCATCAAGACGGCGGGCGACCTGTCTATTGACAGCCTGTCGCTTTCCAGTGGCAGCCTGCTGCTGGAAAGCGGCGGGACGCTCACCCTGCCCTCTTCCGGCAATTTCAGCACCACCGGCACCATCACGCTGAAAGGCACCACCGACATTGTTACCGGCGGCGGCGGGCGCGCGCTCTCCATCACCGCGGCGGAACTGGTTCTGGTCAGCGGTTCGGCCGGGGGCAATACCAGCCTGACCACCAGCGCCGGCAAGCTGAATATCAGCCTGACTGGGACTGACAAGAACCTGACCGTCAGCAATACGGGCACCGTCAGTGCCCTGACGCTGGGGGCCAAGGGCGATATCAGCTTCACCAATAATCTGGCCTTCACCGCTGACAGCGTGGTGGCCAGTGGCAAGAACCGCACCATCACCCTGACGGCGACGACCGGTGATCTGACGCTGGATACCATCAATGCCGACAGCACCGGCACGCTGACCCTGAATGCCGCGTCGGGCAAGATCCTGTCGGCCAGCGGTGGCTCCACCCTCACGGGTCTGGCGTTGAACATGACCACGTCCAGCGGCGTCGGTACCGCAGACAAGGCCTTCGCCACCACCTTCACCAAGGTATCGGCGACGGTCACCGGGACCGGCGGCATCTATCTGTCGGGCAGCAAGTTTGAACTGGGCGACCTGAAGACCAAGAATGGTGATATCGAGGTTACCACCACCGGCACGATCACCGATGAAAACATGGTCGATGGCTTTGTCGCCGGTAACAGCGGCAATGTGAAATTGTCGGCCGGCGGCGATGTCACGCTGACCAAGGCCTATACGACCAGCGGCAGCGACACCAGCCGTTCTGGCTTCTCCGTGCAAGGCTCCACCATCACGCTGGGCGGCTCCATCACCACCACCGGGGCACAGAGCTATAAGGGCAATGTCACCACCGATGGCAGCTTCACGGCCAAATCGCTGACCGTCAGCGGCGACCTGGACCTGGGCAATGCCACGGTCCTGGCCCGCAGCATCAATACGACATCCGGCAATGGCGATGTGTCCATCACCGGCAAGCTGGATGCCGGCACCGGGCTGAAGGAGGTGACGATCACCGCCGGCACGGGCGCGGTGGCCCTTGGCGGGGCGGCCAGCGGGCTGGGCAGCCTGTCGGTCACGGCGGCCAGCATCAATCTGGCGGGTGTCGCCACCACGGCGGGCCAATCCTACACCGGCGCGGTCACCACCAGCGGCACCTATTCGGTCGGCACCAACAATAATCTGACGATCACCGGGGCCACCACCCTGGCCGGCGACACCATCTTCTCGCTGGGTACCGGCACCGCCACCCTGTCCGGTACGGTAAATGGTGCCCATGCGCTGACCTTCAACAGCGCGGGTTCTGTCGTGGTCAGCGGTATGGTGGGCGGTACCACCGCTCTGACCAGCCTGACCACTGACAAGGGCGGCACAGCCTCCTTCAAGTCGGTCACCACCACGGGGGCGCAGACCTATGGCGATGCCGTCACTCTGAATGGCAACTATGCCAGCAGCAATGCGGCGATTACCGTAAACGGCGATGCCACGCTGGCCGGGACCACCAGCATCAATGCCGGCAGCGGCAATGTCGGCTTTGGCGGCATGGTGAACGGCGGCTATGCGCTGACCGTCAACAGCAGCGGTGCCACCAGCTTTACCGGTGTGGTGGGCGGCACCACCGCCCTGACCAGCCTGACCACCGATAAGGGCGGCAGCCTGACGCTGGCGGCCGTCACCACCACGGGCGCACAGACCTATGGCGATGCGACCGTCACGCTCAATGGCGACCTGACCAGCAGCACGGGCAACGGGGCCATTGGCTTTAACGGTGACGTGACGCTGGGTAGTGATGTCACCATGGCTGCCGGCAGCGGCGCCATCAGCGTGACCGGCACCATTAATGGCGCCCATGCCCTGGCCCTGAACAGCACGGGTGCCACCACCCTGTCCGGCATTGTCGGCGGCACCACGGCCCTGGCCAGCCTGACCACGGATAAGGGCGGCACCGCCAGCCTGAAGTCGGTCACCACCAGCGGCCTGCAGACCTATGCCGGCAGCAGCGTGACGCTGGATGGCACCTACACTGCCGGGGCTGCCTTCAGCCTGTCGGCCCCGGTGATCCTTGGCGGCGATACGGTGATCGATGCCGGCGCCAATGGCATCAGCATCAGCGGCACGGTCAATGGCGCCCAGGCGCTGACGCTGAACAGCAGCGGCGCCACGGCCATCACCGGTGCCATTGGCGGCACCACCGCCTTGAAGAGCGTGACCACCAACAAGGGCGGCACGCTGACGCTTTCCGCTGACGTAACCACCAGCGGCGCCCAATCCTATGGCGAGGATGTGACGCTGGGTGGTGGCACCCTGACGACCAACGGGGGCAGCTTCAGCATCGCCGGGGCCACCACATTGACCGGCGATACCACCATTGCTGCCGGGGTCGGCGATATCACCCTGTCCGGCACGGTGAACGGGGGGCAGGCGCTGACGCTGAACAGCAGCGGCGCTACAAAGATTGCCGGCACGATCGGCGGCACCACCGCGCTGAAAAGCCTGACCACCGATGCCGGCGGCACCAGCACGCTGGGGACTGTCACCACCAGCGGAGCGCAGACCTATAACGACACGGTCACGCTGAATGGTGCCGCCTACAGCACCGGCAATGGTTCGTTCACCATCGCCGGTGCGGCCACACTGGGGGCGGATACCACCATCAATGCCGGCACCGGGAACATTACCATGTCGGGCACCGTGGACGGGGCCAAGGCGCTGGTGCTGAACAGCAGCGGGGTCACCAAGCTGACTGGTGCCGTCGGCGGCACCACGGCCCTGACCAGCCTGACCACCGATGCCGATGGCAGCAGCATTCTGGCGAATGTCACCACCAGCGGAACCCAGACCTATAATGACACGGTGACCCTGGCCGGTACCTATACGACCACGAACAGCGCGTTCACCACCAAGGGGGCGGTGACGCTGGCCGCCGACACGGTCGTGTCGGTCGGCACCAGCACCATTGATTTCGCCGCGATCGATGGCACCTTTGCCCTGACGGTGAACAGCAGCGGCACCACCCGCTTCAATGGCGTCATCGGCGGTACCAAGGCACTGGCCAGCCTGACCAGCGATTTCGGCGGCAAGACGGAGATCAGCAAGGCTGTCACCACCACCGGCAACCAGACCTATAATGACGATATCACCCTGACCGGCGGCAGCCTGACGGCGGCGGGCGGCAATATCACCATTATCGGGGCGCTGAAACTGCTCACCGACAGCACCATCAGCAGCGGTGCCGGCGATATCACCCTGTCCAGCACCGTCGATGGGGCCCAGGCCCTGGTGCTGAACAGCAGCGGTACCACCAAGGTTGATGGGGTGGTCGGCGGGGTAACGGCCCTGACCAGCTTCACCACCGACGCCAATGGGGCCGTCAACCTGAAATCCGTCACCACCACCGGCGCGCAAAGCATCGGCGGCAGCAGCGGCTCCCTGGTTGGCAGCTACAAGGCGGGCGGTGCCTTCACCCTCTCCGCGCCGGTGACCCTGGCCGGCGCCACCACCGTCGATGCTGCCAGCATTGCCATCAGCGGGACCATCAACGGGGCACAGACCCTGGCCCTGAACAGCAACGGTGCCACAGCGGTGAGCGCCGATCTGGGCGGCACGACGGCGCTGACCAGCCTGGTCACCGATGCCGGCGGCACCAGCAGCTTCCGGTCCGTCAATACCAGCGGCGTGCAGACCTTCAACGATGCTGTCACCCTGAATGGTGCCTACAACACCGGCAGCGGCGATTTCAGCGCTGAAAAGACAGTGACGCTGACCGGCGACACCAGTGTCACGACCGGAACCGGTGCGGCCGACTTCAAGGACACGGTGAATGGGGCCTACAGCCTGACCGTCAACAGCAGCGGGGCCACCCGCTTTGCGGCGGATGTCGGCGGCACAACTGCCCTGAAGGGGCTGACAACCGACGCTGGTGGCACCGTCACCCTGTTCAATGTGACCACCAACGGCACCCAGACCTATAATGATACGGCAACGATCGGCGGCACCTATGCTTCCGGCAATGGTGCGGTGACCTTCAATGGCCCTGTCACGCTGCGGAGCAATACCATTGTCAGCAGCGGCACCGGTGCCATCCGCTTTGCCGGCACCATCAACGGGGCGCAGTCGCTGACCCTGAACAGCAGCGGTGTCACCAGCATTACCGGCATCATCGGCGGCAGCCAGGCCCTGACCAGCCTGACCAGCGATGCCGGTGGCAGCATCAGTGTGCTGTCCGTCACCACCACAGGCAGCCAGACCTATGGCGACGCGGCCACCATCAATGGCACGCTGACCACCAGCAACAGTGCCATCAGCTTTGGCGATGCGGTGATGCTGACGGGCGACAGCACCGCCACCAGCGGCACCGCCGATATCAGCGTTGCCGGCACCATCAACGGGGCCTATGCCCTGGCGCTGAACAGCACCGGGACCACCAAGCTGTCGGGCGATGTCGGCAACAACCAGGCGCTGACCCGCTTCACCACCGATGCCGGTGGCAGCAGCAGCGTCCGCTCGATCAGCACCAAGGGTGATCAGACCTTCAATGACGCCGTGACGCTGAACGGTGTCTACAGCACCGGCAATGGTGCCTTCACCGCAGCGACCACCGCAACATTGGGTGGCAACAGCAGCATCAATGCCGGGACCGGGGCGATCAATTTCCAGGGCAGCGTGAATGGCGGCTTTGCCCTGGTCGCCAACAGCCAGGGTGCCACCAGCTTTGCCACTGCCGTTGGCAGCACGGTGGCGCTGGCCAGCCTGATCACCGATGCCGGCGGCACCAGCACCCTGCGCGATGTCACCACCACCGGCATTATCAATATCCAGGACAATGCCACCATCGGCGGCAATTACATCAGCACCGGCAATGGTGCGGCCAGCTTTGCCGGTGCGGTCACGCTGGTGGCGGATACACTCGTCTCCACCGGGACGGGTGCCATCAGCTTCACCGGGGCGGTGGACGGCGCCAGGGCACTGGTGCTGAACAGCGGCGGTGCGACCAGCCTGTCCGGTCCGGTCGGCAGCAGCAGCGCCCTGACCAGCCTGACCACCGATGCGCCGGGCAGCAGCACGCTGGCCAATGTCACCACCAGCGGCACGCAGACCTATAATGATGCCGTCGCCTTGAACGGCACCTATCGCACCAGCAACGCCGCCTTCAACGCCAATGCCGCGGCCACACTGGCCGGCAATATCCTGGTCAGCACCGGCAGCGGGGCAATCCGCTTTGCCGGTACGGTCGATGGCGCGCAGGATCTGCGGCTGGAAAGCAGCGGGGCGACCAGCCTTGCCGGCATCGTCGGCGGCACCAGCGCGCTGAAGAGCCTGACCACCGATGCCGGTGGCACCACCACGGCCCTGTCTGTCAGCACCAGCGGCAACCAGTCCTATGGTGATGATGCCACCCTGAACGGCACCTACAGCACTGGTGGCGGCGCGTTTACCACCAAGGGCACGCTGACCCTGGCGGGTGATACCAGCGTTACCAGCGGCAACGGGAATATCGGGTTCGAGGCAGCCGTCAACGGTGCGCGGACCCTGGCGCTGAACAGCAGCGGCACCATCACGGCCAAGGCTGCCATCGGTGCTGGCACGGCCCTGACCAGCCTGTCCACCGATGGCGGCGGGAGCATCAATTTCCTGTCCGTCACCACCAGCGGGGCGCAATCCCTGGCCGGCAGCGGTGGCAGCCTGAATGGCAACTACAATGCCAGCATTTTCACCCTGTCCGCCCCGGTCACGTTGGCGGGTGCCACGACCATCAATGCTGGCAGCATCAGCATCAATGCGGCGATCAATGGCGCCCAGGCGCTGGCGTTGAACAGCAGCGGTGCCGTCACGGTCAGCGCTGCCCTGGGTGGCAGCACCGCCCTGGCCAGCCTGACCACCGATGCCGGTGGCAGCAGCAGCTTTGTTGACGTCAGCACCAGCGGGGCGCAGACCTATAACGATGCCACCACCCTGTCGGGCAGCTTCACGGCCGGCGGTGGCTTCACCAGCAATGGGGCCGCGACACTGGCAGCGGCCACCCTTATCAGCAGCAATGGCGGGGCCATCACCTTTAATGGCAGCCTGGATGGTACCCAGGCGCTGACCATCAACGCCGGGGCCGGCAATGTCAGCTTCAACGGTGCCGTGGGTGCCAGCCAGGCCCTTGGCGCGCTGGTGATCAACAGCGGCGGGCTGACCAAGCTTTCCGCCATTGGGGTAAATGCCTTCTCCATCCAGACCGACAGCGCCGGTACGCTGGATCTGGGTGGGCCGACCATGACCACGGTCGGCGCGCAGAATTACGGGGAGGTCCTGGTCCTCAGCGGTGATACCTCTCTCACCGGCAGCACCATCACCTTGGTCCAGGGGGCCCAGGGGGGCCATGCCCTGGCCATCAAGGGCGATCTGGTGATGCAGTCCACCGTCGGCAACAGCTCTGCCCTGGCCAGCCTGACCGTCAGCGGCACCACGGTGTTGAGCGGTTCCGTCACCACCAAGGGCGATCAGAAATATCAGGGCGGCGGCACCATCGGTGCTTCCACCATACTGACCGCCGGCGGCGGGGTTGAGTTTGGCGGGGCGCTGAATGGCCCCGGCACCTTGCGGGTGAACAGCAGCGGCGTCACCCGCTTCGGCGGGGCGGTGCAGATTGGCGGTCTGGAAACGGATGCCGGCGGCACCGTGGATATTGCCGGCCGCGTCACCACCACCGGCAGCCAATCCTATGGCGAATTGCTGCGGCTGGATGGCACCAGCATCACCCTGACCGGCACCAGCGTCACATTGGGCGCAGGCGCCGATGGTAAGGGCAGCCTGATCATCAACGGCAATGCCGTGATCAACGGCAATGTCGGCGCCAGCAATGCGCTGGTCGATCTGGCCATCAGCGGCACCACCAATCTGCTGGGCGGCACGGTACAGACCAGCGGCAGCCAGAGTTTCGGCGGGCTGCTGACCCTTTCCGGTGACACGGGCCTGACCGGCAGCACGGTCAGCCTGCGCAACGGGGCCACAGGCAACCAGGCCCTGACCATCACCGGCGATGCTGTGCTGGAAGGTGGGGCCGGTGCGACCCTGGCCAGCCTGACGGTGACCGGCGGCACCACGCTGAATGGCGGTGCCGTCACCACCACCGGCGGCCAGTCCTATGGCCGGGCCGTCACCTTGAACGGCAGTCAGGTGCTGACCACCACGGGCGGGCGGATCAATTTTGCCGGCACCATCGATGGCACTTCCGATCTCACCATCAATGCCGGTGCGTCGGATGTGGTCTTTATCGGAGCCGTGGGCGGCACCAGCCGCCTGGGTACCCTGACCATCAACAGCAGTGGGCTGACCAGCTTCGCCGCCGCCGGCATGAACATGGCGGCCGTCATCACCGATGCGGCCGGCACGCTGAACCTTAATGGCGGCACCATCACCACCAGTGGCGTTCAGACCTATGGCGAAGCCATCAGCTTGGCCGTGGCTACGAACCTGACGGGCAGCACGGTGACCCTGGGCCAGGGTGCCACCGGCGCCCATGCCTTGACCATCACCGGCAATGCCCAGTTGGGTGGCACCAGCAGCCTGTCCGGGCTCTCCATCAGCGGCAGCACGCTGCTGGGCAGCACGTCGGTTACCACCAGCGGGGCGCAGACCTATGGCGGGGCCGTCACCCTGGCCAGCGATACGCAACTCACCGGGACGCTTGTTTCCCTGGGCAGCACCCTGGATGGGGCCTTTGCCCTGGCCATCCGCGGCGATGCCAGCTTTACCGGCGCGGTTGGTGCCGGTACGGCCCTGGCCGGGCTGGATGTCAGTGGGGCAACGGCGCTGAATGGTGGCAGCATCACCACCAGCGGGACCCAGCGCTTCGGCGGGGCGGTGACGCTGGGGGCCAACAGCCTGCTGAGCGCAGGTTCCGTTGACCTCCAAGGTACCGTGACCGGGCCGTTCGGGCTGACGGTGAACAGTGCCGGCTTGACCCGCCTTGGCGGTACCATCAGCGTCGCGTCGCTGACCACCGATGCGGCGGGCAGCCTGTCGCTGGCCAGCAGCAACATCACCACCACAGGTGCGCAGAGCTATGGTGAACGCCTGACCCTGCTGGCGGATACGACCCTGACCGGCAGCACCGTCACCCTGAACCAGGGCGCCGACGGTGCCTTCGGCCTGACCATTGCCGGCGATGCCGCCTTTGGCGGTGCCATGGGGGCCAACAGTGCCCTGAGCTTTGTCGATGTCAGCGGCAACACGGCGCTGAATGGCGGCAGTGTCATCACCAGCGGGGCGCAGACCTATGGTCGGACGGTGACACTGAACGGGGGCACGCTGGTGTCGGCCGGCTCGGTGAATTTCAAGGATGCCGTGACCGGCCCGGCCGGGCTGACAGTGAACAGCGCCGGCGTCACCCGCTTCGGCGGGACGATCACGCTGGGTTCCTTGACCACCGATGCCGCCGGCAGCCTGTCGCTGGCCAGCAGCAGCATCACCACCACAGGTGCGCAGAACTATGGTGAGCGCCTGACCCTGGCGGCGGATACCGTCCTGACCGGCAGCACCGTCACCCTGAACCAGGGCGCCGACGGTGCCCGCGCCCTGACCATCAAAGGTGATGCCGTCATCGCCGGGGCGGTGGGGACGGCGGCGGCCCTGACTGGGCTGGAGGTCAGTGGAGCGACCACCATCAGTGGCGGCACGATTAACACCAGCGGGGCGCAGACCTATGGTGGGGTCATCATCCTGGCCAGCAATACGGAACTGACCGGCGGCAGTATCAGCCTTGCCCAGGGGGCCGATGGCGCCTTCAGCCTGGGCCTGAACGGCAATGCCGTGATCGGTGGCACCGTGGGGGACAAGGCCACGCTCACGTCCCTCACTGTCACCGGCACCACCAGCCTGAATGGCGGTCGTATCACCACCAGCGGGGCACAGACCTATGGCGGGGGCGTTGCCCTGGCGGGTGCCACCTTGCTGTCCGGCGGATCGGTTGACCTTCAGGGGGTCGTGACCGGCCCGGCCGGGCTGACGGTGAACAGCGCTGGCGTCACCCGCTTCGGCGGGGCCGTCAGCGTCGCGTCGCTGACCACCGATGCGGCGGGCAGCCTGTCGCTGGCCAGCAACAGCATCACCACCAGCGGCGCGCAGAACTATGGTGAGCGTCTGACCCTGGCCGCGGATACGACCCTGACCGGCAGCACCGTCACCCTGAACCAGGGCGCCGACGGTGCCTTCGGCCTGACCATTGCCGGCGATGCCGTCTTTGGTGGGGCGGTGGGCAAGGCGACCGCCTTGACCAGCATCATGGTCAGTGGAGCCACCCGGCTGGCGGGCGACACCGTCATCACCTCCGGCGCGCAGACCTATGATGGTGCCGTCACCGTGGGAACGGATAATCTGCTGGCAGCCGGCGGCGATGTCCGCTTCAACGGCACGGTGAACGGTACCGCCGCGCTGACGATCAATGCCGCCGGGCAAACCCGCTTCCAGGATGCTGTGACACTGGCCAGCCTGACCACCGATGCGGCAGGCAGCCTGTTCATTGGCGGTCCCGCCATCACCACCAGCGGTGCGCAGAGCTATGGCGAGCGGGCTGTGCTGGCGGGGGATACCGTTCTGACCGGCAGCACCGTCACCCTGAACCAGGGCGCCGATGGTGTTGCCGTCGCAACAGCCTCCAATGGGGCCCTGGCGGCACCAGGGGAAAGCGCCCTGACCATCAAGGGCGATCTGGTCAGTGGCGGCGCCCTGGGCGGTGTCACGGCACTGAAATCCCTGTCCGTTTCCGGCACCAGCCAGCTGGGCGGCGCTGTCATCAGCAATGGCAGCCAGCGCTTCGACGGCAAGGTGACCCTGACGGGGGCTACGAACCTGACGGGCAGCACGGTGACCCTGGGCCAGGGTGCCACCGGCGCCCATGCCTTGACCATCACCGGCAATGCCCAGTTGGGTGGCACCAGCAGCCTGTCCGGGCTCTCCATCAGCGGCAGCACGCTGCTGGGCAGCACGTCGGTTAGCACCAGCGGGGCGCAGACCTATGGCGGGGCCGTCACCCTGGCCAGCGATACGCAACTCACCGGGACGCTTGTTTCCCTGGGCAGCACCCTGGATGGGGCCTTTGCCCTGGCCATCCGCGGCGATGCCAGCTTTACCGGCGCGGTTGGTGCCGGTACGGCCCTGGCCGGGCTGGATGTCAGTGGGGCAACGGCGCTGAATGGTGGCAGCATCACCACCAGCGGGACCCAGCGCTTCGGCGGGGCGGTGACGCTGGGGGCCAACAGCCTGCTGAGCGCAGGTTCCGTTGACCTCCAAGGTACCGTGACCGGGCCGTTCGGGCTGACGGTGAACAGTGCCGGCTTGACCCGCCTTGGCGGTACCATCAGCGTCGCGTCGCTGACCACCGATGCGGCGGGCAGCCTGTCGCTGGCCAGCAGCAACATCACCACCACAGGTGCGCAGAGCTATGGTGAACGCCTGACCCTGCTGGCGGATACGACCCTGACCGGCAGCACCGTCACCCTGAACCAGGGCGCCGACGGTGCCTTCGGCCTGACCATTGCCGGCGATGCCGCCTTTGGCGGTGCCATGGGGGCCAACAGTGCCCTGAGCTTTGTCGATGTCAGCGGCAACACGGCGCTGAATGGCGGCAGTGTCATCACCAGCGGGGCGCAGACCTATGGTCGGACGGTGACACTGAACGGGGGCACGCTGGTGTCGGCCGGCTCGGTGAATTTCAAGGATGCCGTGACCGGCCCGGCCGGGCTGACAGTGAACAGCGCCGGCGTCACCCGCTTCGGCGGGACGATCACGCTGGGTTCCCTGACCACCGATGCCGCCGGCAGCCTGTCGCTGGCCAGCAGCAGCATCACCACCACAGGTGCGCAGAACTATGGTGAGCGCCTGACCCTGGCGGCGGATACCACCCTGACCGGCAGCACCGTCACCCTGAGCCAGGGCGCCGACGGGGCCTTCGGCCTGACCATCAAGGGGGATGCCGTCATCGCCGGGGCAATGGGAGCGAGTACGGCGCTCTCCGGTCTTTCCGTCAGCGGCGGCACCGCCCTGAACGCCAATGTGACCAGCAGCGGAGCACAGACCTATGGCGGGGCTGTGACCTTGGGCAGTGATATCGCCCTCTCGGGCGGGACCATCAGCTTCAACAATAGTGTTGATGGGGCACACCGACTGTCCGTCACCGGTCCGGTCAGCTTCGCCGGCACGGTGGGGGCCGGGACGGCGTTGACCGGGCTGGAGGTCAATGGAGCCGCAACCATCAATGGCGGGGGCATCACCACCAGCGGATCTCAGCGTTTTAATGGTACCGTCACGCTGGGGCAGGCCACCCGCTTTGCCACCGGCACTGGCGACGCGCTGTTTGCCGGACCGCTGACCGGCGCTTTTGCCGTGACGGTGGACAGCGCCGGCCTGACCCGCTTCGGTGGGGTCACCAATCTGGCCAGCCTGGTCACGGATGCGGCCGGAACGCTGTCGCTGGATGGCGGCACGATCACCACCAACGGGGTGCAGACCTATGGTGAACGCGCCGTGCTGGGAACGGATACCGTGCTGAGCGGTACCATCGTTACCCTGAATCAGGGCGCTGACGGGCAGGCCTCTGGTGCTCAGTCCCTGACCATTACAGGCGATGGCATCATCCGGGGCGGGGTTGGTTCCGGCACTCTGTTGAAGTCCGTGGCGGTCAGCGGCCGCAGCACGCTCAGCGGCGCTGTCAACAGCACGGGCGCCCAGACTTATAGCGGTCCGGTAACCCTGGTCGGGGCCACCAGCCTCAGCAGCAATGCCGGTTCGCTGACCTTTGGCGGCGCGGTGGACAGCAATGGTGGCGCCAGTCTGACCCTGACCACCGCCAATGGGGGGAATATTGCTTTCAACGGCGCCGTGAGCGTTGGCAGCCTGCGTGCGACAGGCGGCAATATCACCTTCAACGGTATCACCACCGCCACTACAGGCGCGATCAACCTGACGAGCAACAGCGGCACCGGCGTCATCAGCTTTGCCACCGGTGCCGCTGTACAGGCCGCCACCGGCTTTACCCAGGCGGGCGGGGCACGCGTATTGCTGCCCTCCAGCGTGGTGGTCACGGTGGGCGACATCAGCTTCGCCGCACCGGCGGAACTGCCGGCTGGGGCGGCATCGATCAGCACCAGCGGTACCATCACCATGCCGGGTCTGACCGGTGCCAGCACCAACCTGACCCTGTCGTCGGGTACCGGTGCGCTGGTGATCGGTGTCAGTGGCGGTGCGCCGGCACAGACCATCCAGGTACTGACGCTGGCCGTACCGACGGCTGGATCGGCCAGCATGTTCGGCAGCATCGGTGCCAGCAGCGGCGCCCAGGCGGCAACGGTGATCAACAGCCCCCTGCGTTCTGCGCCCTATTTCATCAATGGTACGCCATGGGGTCAGGTGGACGCGGTGACGCAGGTTGTTTCCGTCATCGTGCCGAAGACCCCGGTTCCCAGCACGCCCACCGTCACGGCGCTGTTCTCCGGGACCGTCACCAGCGCCGGTGTCACCCCCAATGCGCTGGCGGCGTATCAGGCCCCGCAGGTTCTCACCTCTGTCAATACGCTGGGTGCCGGCAGTACCCCGCAGGTGCTGGAAACCACCAGCGGTAACGCACCGGTGGTCAGCAATGGCGGGTCCATCGGAAGTGGCGTACAGGGGGCCGCCAGCCCATCCGTTCTGACAAATGCGCCGGCTTCAACGGCCCCGTCGACGGGTGCCGTATCCGGTCAGGCGTCGGGCGGGGCTTCAACCGGCGCCGCCACCGGGCCGGCCCAGGGTGAGACCACGGGCCAGAATGGTGGTTCGACCCCATCCAGTTCCGTGACGGACGAGGAAAAAGGCAGGAAGAACTAAATTCCCCTGTATCGGCACCCAACCGATGGTATAAGGGCGCTCAGTTGCCTGTTCGCATAAGTCGTATAACAGACGGGCTGAAAGCCGATATTCTTTCTGCCCGTCTGCCTCTTGATCCACAGAGAGTTGACACTATGAGCAATCCCAAGCTGCCCGTGATGTATCAGCGCCCCCGCCCGGTCCTGGCGGAGCAAGATGCCAACACCTCCCTGGTCAGCAGCGGCGATTTCGGTTTTGCCGCCAAGACCAATTCGGTGCCGGTTATCGCCACTGAATTCACCCTGCTGTGCAAGTTCTTCCCCATCCTGTTCGCCGACGCGGAATTCCCGCAGCCGGTCGCCCTGTTGGGGCTGCGGGATGAAGAAAACCTGTTCGTGAACACTGACAGCCAGTGGGAAACCGACATTTATGTGCCGGCATATGTGCGCCGCTATCCCTTCATCTTCCTGGAAGACAAGGAACGCGGTGAATTTGTGCTGTGCCTGGATGAAGCCAGCCCCGCGCTGGTGAAGGATGACAGCAACCCGCTGTTCAAGGATGGCAAACCGACGGAGCTGGCCGATCGTGCCCTGGAATTCTGCCGTCAGTTCCAGGCTCAGCACGCCGCCACCGCCGAGTTCGTGAAGGCGCTGGTGGAGAATGATCTGCTGGTGGAAAACCGCGCCGACATCACCATGCTGAATGGCACGAAGCTGAGCTTGAACGGCTTCAAGGTGATTGACGAAGCCCGTTTCAATGCCCTGCCGGAAGAGGAATTCCTGCGCTGGCGCGGGCGTGGCTGGCTGCATCTGGCCTATTGCCACTTCATCTCGATCAGCAATTGGGCTGGTTTGATCGAACGCGTCGCCAAGCGCTGATCCTCATTGCATCTTATTCCCCGGCAGGCCCCGCCTGCCGGGGTTTTTCTTTTAGGGCGGCGATGGGGACGGCCTATTTGCCAGCTGTCAATATTGGAGCCAGATACGTTTAACGGGAAACGCACCTGGCTCTCGAGGGTTTGACCCTTGGCGGATTGGAGGCCGGCGACGCGAGTGTCAGGAAACGGGGCACATATCCGGTAGATGGTATCAACCCTGCTCTTCATCCACACCAAGACGGTCTCATCACCAAAGACAAGTCATCCAGAATGGCCGGTTTGCTTGTAGGCAGACGCCTGTCACTGAACGGCACAGACGACACAATGCCGAAGCTCGATCGCCTGTTCCGCTTCAATTTTACAACGGGGTGATTTAAGCCAAGTGATAGAAACGCTGGGCGTTTCGGGCAAACAGGGCTCCATGCCGGCCCGTCGGGGTCCACTCCCCGCACATGGCATGCCAGCCCGCATAATTGCCGGCAAGGTTCAATACGGGCCAGTCGCTGCCCCACATCAACCGGTCCTCCCCAAAAACATCCAGCAAATAGCGCGCATAGGGGGCCACCATGGCGGCGTCTGCCAATGCCCCCGCCTCCGTCAGCAGGCCGGATAATTTGCAATGCACGCCGGGCAATGCCGCCAACGCGCCCAGCGCCGCCGCCCACGGTTGCCACGATCCCTTTTCGATAAAGGGTTTTGCCCCATGATCCACCACCACGCGTAGCCCCGGCCAACGTTGAACCAGGGTCGCGATGGCGGGGATATGGGCCGGGCGGATCAATGCATCAAAGGAAAGGTCGGCCTGCACCATGGCCGCGATGGCCGGCTCCAGCGCCAGATCCAAAATCCAATCCGGCGGCAGGTCCTGCAACATCGGGCGCAGCCCCTTCAAGGCGGGGTTTGATGCAAGCCGCGCAATCTCCGCCGGCGCATCGGGGCTGGCCAGATCGACCCAGCCGACAACACCCAACACCAATGATTCCACGGCGGCCAGTTCCAGCAGCCAGCTTGTGTCCCGCCTATCAGGCTGGGACTGCACCAGCACCACACCGGAAAGGCCGATATCACGGGCAGCGTCAATCAGATCGGCAAGGTCAAAATCACGGTGGATGCCAGGCAGATCGGGCCCAGGCCAGCCATGACCGTTGCGACCGATCTGCCAGAGGTGGCAATGGGCATCAATCAGCATGCAACAATGCCTTTGACGATGTCGGCGGACGACTCCGGCATTTCCGCCATCTCAATGCCCCCCTACCGGCAGCATGGAATGGCCCGCCACATTGCGGGGGGCAGACAGGCCGAACAGGCCGACAATGACAAAACAGAAACAGGGAACCAGAAAGGCCCAACGGATAGTGCTTGCATCGGAAATGCCGCCCATCAGCGCCGTCAGCACCGCGCCGCCGATAATGCTCATCACCAGGAAGGAGGAACCGGTTTTGGTCAGCGGCCCCAGTCCTTTCAATGAACTGGCGAAGATCGTGGGAAACATGATGGACATGAAGAAGCTGGTCGCCGCCAGCGCCAGCAATCCGTCATGGCCACCGACCAGCACCGCGAACAACATCAAGCCGACATTGGCAACAGCGAACAGCGCCATCAGCTTGGTGGGGTCGACACGGCCCATCAGGGCCGTACCGGCAAAGCGCCCCGCCATGAAGGCGACCAGCGACCAGGTGAGATACGTTGCTGCCGTCTTTTCCCCCATGCCCGGCACTTCATGCTGGGCATAGCGGATCATGAAGCTCCAGACACCGACCTGCGCGCCGACATAGAAAAACTGGGCCACCACCCCGAACAGGAAACGGCGATGGGCCAGCAACCCCATGATCGGCCTGTCTACATGATCACGCGGGCGATCATGCACCACCGGACGCCCGGCTTCCTCCGGGAAACGGGTGACGGCCACCAGCAGCGCCCAAACCAGCACCACTGCCGCGATGATCAGATAAGGCACCTGCGTGGCCGATGCCTCCGCCGTCTGAAAGGCCAACAACTGATCCGGGCTCATGGCGGCGAATTCCGCCGCTGTCGGCTCCACGCCGGACAGGATGAACTGGCGACCGACCAACACCGCCGTGACCGCCCCAAGCGGGTTGAAGGCCTGGGCCAGATTAAGCCGCCGCTCCGCCTTATCGGGATCGCCCAGCACGGTGATCAACGGATTGGCCGATGTTTCCAGAAATGCCAAACCGGAAGCGATGACAAACAGCGCCCCCAGAAACAGCCCATACTGCCGCAATTCCGCCGCTGGCCAGAATAGCAGGGCACCTGTGCCAAACAGCACCAGCCCAACCACAACCCCAACCTTGTAACCATGGCGGCGCATCAGCAGGCCCGCCGGCAGGGCCAGGAAAAAATAGCCCAGATAGAAGGCCGACTGCACCAGACCCGATTGCAGGTCGGTCAGGAAAAAGGCCTTCTTCAGATGCGGGATCAACACATCGTTCAGGTTGTTCGCCACGCCCCAGAGAAAGAACAAGGCGACAATAAGGATGAGCGGCCCCCATTGCTTGGGGCCCCTGGCCACGGACGTCATCGGCGTTCTCCCTGTACCGCCCTTATGGGCGTTATTCGCCCTTGTTCATGGGCACCCCGATGATTGTCATGGATGAACTGAATGTCAAATATGAAATATTGCTACAGTGAGATCAAAATGGGCCGATATATTCCCTCCCCTTACAGGCGGCTATCGGACGCCAATAGGGCCCCGGAAATTTGTGCGGCGGCGGCGCGCAGTTGTTTCAACGCATTATCCATCGTCGTCACCGGCTGCATCACCTGCATGAAGGGGACGGTCAATGCCGCCTCCGCACTTTCCCCCCGCAGGATCGGGGCGGAAAGGTCCGTCACGCCCTGGGTGAAATCGCTTCTGGCCTTGTCATAGCCCCGTTCCCGCACCAGATCGGCGTGCCGGCGGAAAGTCTCTATCTGCTCTTCCGTCACCTCTGACGGCAGTTCGGCGATCCAGCGCTCCCGGATGGCCGGTTCCTGGAAGGCGAACAGCACCGCCCCGGAACGGGTATTCAACAGGGATCGGCGGAAGCCGACACGCACGGCAAAACCGATCTGTTCCGCCGACTCCATGCGCGCCACCACCACGATGTCGCTGCCCGACCGCACAGCCAGATGGCAGGATTGGCCGATGGCCATGGATAATTCGCGCATCACCGGAAGGGCGATTTCCAGCAGACTTTTCGTCGGCGCCCGGTCAACACCCAGGGAGAACAGGCGGTCGGTGGGTACATATCCCTGGCCATTGGGTGCCTGTTGGATAAAGCCGCGATATTCCAACACCTGAACCATGCGGAACAGTTCGCTCATCGAACGGCCCAGCTTCTGCGTGATCATGGACGTGGTCAGCGGGCGACCTTCACGGGCCAGAAGCTCCAATATATCCAAACCCTTTTCCAGGGCCGGCGCGCGGTAACGCCGATCATCACCATCCATTTCCGCTTCTTGCCCGTCCATTTTCATCCCCTGGCCTTGTACCTCAGCTTCGCCCCCCAACCAACGGATCGGAGGGCAAGCCAAATGGCAATTCATGGTTTCATATATGAAATCCAAACCGGGATGAAGCCAAGAACCGCGTTTTGTCATTTGAAAATATTTTTATATATCATAAAGTGGTGCGAATAAGCCGTGAACCAGGACGGCGCGCAAACCTGTTCGATAAAGACCGCCCACCATGCAGAAGCGGGCGTGTCGCAGGGAGGATGAATGACCAAGCCAAGGGTATATCACCTTGGGTGGGGGCCCGCATGATGCGACGGCTCTGCTTCACCCTGGATTTGGCCGATGATGCGGACCTGATCGCTGAATATGAACGGCTGCATCAGCCCGGCGGCGTCTGGCCGGAAATTGCCGCCTATATCCGGTTCACCGGCGTGGACCGGATGCAGATATGGCGCACCGGCACACGGTTGTTCATGATTTCCGAGGTGGCGGCGGATTATCCGCGCCCAGCGCCCCACGCCCTTTCTGACGCGGCAGCCCGCTGGGAAGCCTTGATGCTGCGTTTCCAGCGGCCTGCGCCCGATCTGGACGGGGAAAAATGGCGATCCATGCACCTGATCTTCGATCTGGATGCCCATTCACCCGCCAGCCACAACAATATGCCCCCAGCAAAACGGACGATTGGGCGTACCGGGCTGCGGGTCAGCGAAATCGGCTTTGGGGCCGCCCCGATGGGCAACCTTTACCGTCCCTTGGCTGACACGGTTGCCCGCTCCACTCTGGCGACGGCCTTGGATTGCGGCCTGGGCTATGTCGATACCGCCCCCTATTACGGGTTCGGGCTGAGCGAACGCCGGGTAGGGGACGGCATCCGGGGCAAGACGGGCACCGTCATCTCCACCAAGGTGGGGCGCCTGCTTCACCCCGCATCAGGCACCCCGGCAACCGGTGAACGCCACGGTTTCCACAATGCCCTGCCCTTCGATCCCGTTTACGATTACAGCTATGATGGCGTCATGCGTTCCTATGACACCTCGCTGGACCGTCTAGGGCTGGCGCATATCGATATCCTTTATGTTCACGATATTGGCCGCGTCACCCATGGCGACCGCAATGAGGAAATGTTCCGGCAGTTGACGCGGGGTGGCGGCTTCAAGGCGCTGCAAAGCCTTAAGAATCAAAAGGCGATCACTGCGTTCGGCATTGGCGTTAACGAGGTGGAGGCCTGCCTGGAATGCCTGGACGTGGCGGACCTAGACGCCATTTTGCTGGCCGGGCGCTACACGCTGCTGGAACAGGGGGCGCTGGACCGGCTGTTGCCGGAATGCGCGCGGCGCGGCGTGTCCATCGTCATTGGCGGGGTCTTCAATTCCGGTATCCTGGCGACCGGGACGCGGGGCGACAATACCCCTTGCTATAATTACGCCCCTGCCCCGGCGGCGGTGTTGGAAAGGGTGCGGCAGATCGAACAGATATGCGACCGCCATCAAGTCACCCTGCCGGCGGCGGCCTTGCAGTTTGTACTGGCGCATCCGCAAGTTGCCAGCGTCATACCGGGCCTGGACAGCCCGGACCGTGTGCTCGCCATCCGCCATTTCCATCAAACCCCGATCCCCAACGATTTCTGGGCGGAGCTGCGGCAGGCTGAACTGATCCGTCCTGATGCCCCCCTTCCCGGTTTGGAGCTTGCCTGATGGCCCCCGCCGTTATTCTTCTGCATCCAGACGACAATGTGGTCGTCTGCTGTCGCACCGTCCATGCGGGGGAGCTTATCAGCGTTGCTGATGTTGAGATCACCGCCGCCGAAACCGTGGCGTTGGGGCATAAGCTGGCCCGTTATCCGCTGCCTGCCGGTGCCAAGGTCATCAAATACGGTGCCTCCATCGGCTCCATGACCGCACCGGTGAGTGCCGGCGGCTGGGTCCACATGCACAATATGAAAAGCGACTATATCAGCGCGCATCTGCGCGATGCGGCAAAGGGGTGATGCCATGCAGGCACAGGGCTATCTGCGCACCGATGGGCGTAAAGGCATCCGCGATATTCTGATCGTCGCCTATCTGGTGGAATGCGCCCATCACGCGGCCCGCCGTATCGTTGATCTGGCTGCCGATCCCCAGGTGCATCTGGTGGGCTTTCCGGGCTGCTATCCCAACGATTACGCCAAGCGGATGATGAAGGCGCTGGTTTCCCACCCCAATGTCGGCGGCGTGGTGCTGTTATCATTGGGGTGTGAGAGCTTTGATCGGGAAGGACTGGCCGCCCATGCCGCCAATAGCGGTCGCCCGGTGGAAACCATTGTGATCCAACAGGCCGGTGGTACCCGGTCAGCCATCGAAAACGGGCTTCAGGCTGTAAAACGGATCAAGGCAGAAATGGCAGACCGCGCCGTGCGGGTGCCGCTTTTCCTGTCCGATCTGGTGGTCGGCACCATCTGCGGCGGCTCCGACGGCACCAGCGGGATCACCGCCAACCCGGCGGTTGGCCGTGCTTTCGATCTGCTGGTCGATGCCGGTGCCACCTGCATCTTTGAGGAAACAGGGGAAATGATCGGTTGTGAAGGGCCGATGGCGGTCCGCGCCGCCACCCCTGCGGTGGCCGACGCCATCGTCGCATCCATTGCCAAGGCCGAAACCTATTACCGTACGATGGGGTATGGCAGTTTCGCCCCCGGCAATGCCGAAGGCGGCCTATCCTCGCAGGAGGAAAAATCCGCCGGAGCCTATGTGAAATCGGGCAGCCGCCCCATCGTCGGCGTCATCAAGCCGGCGGAACAGCCGATAGCACCCGGCCTTTATCTGCTGGATGTGGTTCCGGATGGGGAGCCGAGATTTGGCTTCCCCAATATTTCCGACAATGCCGAAATTGTTGAGATGATGGCCTGCGGCGCGCACCTCACCTTGTTCACAACGGGTCGCGGATCGGTCGTTGGCTCTGCGATCGCCCCCGTGATCAAGGTCACCGGCAATCCAGAAACCTGGCGGCGCATGGGGGAGGATATGGACATCAATGCCGGGGCCATCTTCGACGGCTCCGCCACGCTGGACAGTGTGGGGGCCGATATTGTCGCCCTGGTGGAGGCGGTGGCCGCCGGGGCCGAAACCAAATCGGAAGCTATGGGCCACCGCGAATTCATCCTGACCTACAAAAGCTTTGAACCGTCTGGGCCCGGCTGCATGCCGCGCGTCGCCTGACCGGATTGGGAAAGACCATGCAGAAGACCGGAAGACTGGCGGGAAAGACCGCCCTGATCACCGCCGCCGGCCAGGGAATCGGTCGCGCCACTGCGGAACTTTTCATCGCTGAGGGGGCCCAGGTCTGGGCGACCGACGTCAATGCCGACAGCCTGACGGGGCTGGCCGGATGTCACCACCGCCGTCTGGACGTTTGCGATCCCGATGATATCCAGGCGGCAGTGACGGAGATCGGTGCGGTGGATATTCTGTTCAACTGCGCTGGGATGGTCGCCGGTGGCACCATTCTGGACTGCACGGATGAGGATTGGAGCCGTTCCTTCGACCTGAATGTGACAGCCCAGTTCCGCCTGATCCGTGCCTTCCTGCCCGGAATGCTAGCCCGTAAGGGCGGGTCGATCATCAACATGTCGTCGGTTGCCAGTTCCATCAAGGGTGTGCCGAACCGCTTTGCCTATGGTGCCTCCAAGGCCGCCGTGCTGGGGCTGACCAGGGCAGTGGCGGCTGATTTTGTGGGAAGCGGCATCCGCTGCAACGCCATTTGCCCCGGCACCGTGGACACCCCGTCCCTGAATGACCGCTTGCGGGCAACAGGCGATTACGAAGCCGCATGGGCCACCTTCACCGCGCGTCAACCCATGGGCCGGCTGGGCAACCCAGGCGAAATTGCCGCCTTGGCGCTCTATCTCGCGTCTGACGAAAGCAGCTTCACCTCCGGTCAAGCCCATATCATTGATGGCGGCTGGACGATCTGAACGATAACACGGGGTTAGGTGGAAAATGCAATTTTACATCACCCCGACCAACGCGATCGCGACGGGCCTGTGATTTGCCGCACTCATCGTATCCTGTTATAATTATAGTCCTCTGTTTTGGCTTTGTTGTTGAGTGAAGTTCAGGATTGGGATCATGCCCCCAATCCTGAACATTGCGAACTAAGCGGGGGATTGGTCAGCAATTCCCGATCGATCAGGGATTTTAAAAAGGCGATAATATCGGCCCATCTGGTCCGCCTATGGTCGTCCCGATCCACAAGTTCCGGAGATCCACATGAGCATCTGCGATCGGTCACGATCAAGGGAGATTGGTGTTAGAAGAGAAAATCGCGGGGTTTCTGGAAACGCCCCCATTTATTAAGCCACTCGCAACAACCGCAATGAGCCTCAAGATGGTGGTTTACAAAGGTGGAGGTGGCAACCGGAAGCGGGCATAGGGACATAGCAAGATATGGGCTGATGGCGGTTCCCCGTGGCCAACCTAACCAACCTGGGTTGTCCCTCGTCGGATACCACCAGAACCTACGCTCACAACATCACCAAGCCGTCCCTTTTGTTTTGACGACGGACACGATTAACTTAAACCCGTCCGCAAACACGGGCGCAGATCACGCTGGACAAGACTGCCCACCGTCAGGCCCCCTCCATCGATAATAAGGCGTCGCCCGCCGTCACGGACCTTCCCGCCCGGCAATGAACGGCCATGACACGACCGGCGGTGCGTGCCTGGATGGCGAATTCCATCTTCATGGCTTCCAGGACGACCAATGTCTGGCCAACCTCCACCTGCTGCCCCACCTCCACCAGCACCTTCCAGACATTACCGGAAATATCGGCCTGGATGGCGTTATCATCCGCCACCGCCGACGGCGCCATATCGGATTCTGTCGTCGGACCAGTCTCATCCGACTGCCAACGGGCCACCTCCGCTGTGAAGGCCGCTTGCTGGCGGGCGCGGAAGGCGGCGATGTCATCGGCCTCTACCGCCCAGGCGGCCTCATGCACCTCCAGATCGAAAACCGAATCCTCCACCGCCACCTGCGCCCGGCCCGCGCGGAAATCGGCACGGAACCGGTCCAGTTCCGGCTCCGTCACCGGGTAGAAGCGTACACGATCGAAGAAGCGCAGAAGCCAGGGTTCGGCCCCAAACTGCCGATTGGCCAGGAACTTGTTCCAGATGGGCACGGTGCGCCCTACAAGCTGGTAGCCGCCGGGGCTGTCCATGCCATAGATGCACATATAGACGCCGCCGATGCCCACCGTGCCCTCTGCGGTGTAGGTGCGGGCGGGATTATATTTGCTGGTCAGCAGCCGGTGGCGCGGGTCCAGCGGTACCGCACAGGGGGCACCCAGATAAACATCGCCCAAGCCCAGCACCATGTAGCTGGCATCAAAGATCGTGTCGCGCACCTGGCCCCTTCTGTCCAAGCCATTGATGCGCTGAATGAAATCCACATTATTGGGCAACCAGGGAGCGTCCGCCTTCACCGTTTCCTGATAGCGGGTGACCGCCCCCAGGGTGGCACTATCCTCAAACGCCATGGGCAGGTGCACGATGCGGCTGGGCACCTTCAGCCCCGCCACCGACCCCAACCCTTCTTCCAGCATCAGCAGCGTGGCGACCAGCGCATCCTGATGGATCACACGGCTGTCATAATGGATCTGCACCGACCGCACGCCGGGCGACAGCTCGGCCACACCGGGAACCTTGGCCGCCGTCAGCGCCTCCATCAACAGATGGATGCGCAGCCGCAGCCGCAGGTCCAGCACATTCTCCCCATATTCCAGCAGGATATATTTATCGCCGGCCTGACGATAGGTGACCATGGGCCGGTCGCCCCTGGCCGGCAGGCGGGTCAGGATGCAGCTATCGGGTGCGATCACCGCCGGGACCGGCAGGGGCGCATCCGCCAGCCCGGCAATGGCCGCATCCTGCGCCTGTTCCAGGGCCAGCGCGTCGGCGAAGCTGACAGGGCGGAAGCGGATGGTGTCGCCCGGCTTCACCTGCCCCACCTTCCACAGGTCGGCCTTGATGATGGTAGCCGGACAAACGAAGCCGCCCAGGCTTGGCCCGTCACAGGTCAGGATGACGGGCGTGTCGCCGGTAAAATTGATGCTGCCGATGGCATAGACGCAATCATGGATGTTGGACGGGTGCAGTCCCGCCTCCCCGCCATCGCTGCGCGTCCATTCCGGCTTTGGCCCCACCAGCCGCACGCCCAGCCGGTTGGAATTGTGATGCACGCGGTAATCGCTGGCGAAAAAGGTTTCCATGGCCCCGGACTTGAAAAAGTCGGGGGCGCCATGCGGCCCATACAGCACCGCGATATCCCAATGTTTGCCATAGGCAGGAATCAGGCTGGCCGGCACAGGTGCCGGGTTCAACGCCGGTGCCGGGGTGGTGCAGGCGGGCGATCCCGGACGGCTGACCGGCAGCACATCGCCCACGTGCAGGGAGCGGCCCGCATGGCCGCCAAACTGCCCCAGGACGAAGGTCGATTTGCTGCCCAGATAATCGGGCACGTCCAAGCCATTGCGGATAGCGATATAAGTCCGGCACCCGCTTTCGGCCCGACCCAGGCGCAGAACCTGCCCCGCCTTGACGCTGATCGGCATCCAGAAGGGCAGCGCCTCTCCCCCCTCCAGCGTCGCCGCCATGGCGGCACCGGTCAGGGCGATGGTGGCATCGCCGTGGAACCGTAGCGTCGGGCCTTGCAGGGTGCATTCCAGGCCCGCCGCTGCCACGTCATTGCCGACGATGCGGTTGGCCAAACGGAAGGCATAATCATCCATCGGCCCCGACGGCGGCACGCCGATATCCCAATATCCGTGCCGGCCCGGATAATCCTGCACCGTCGTGTAGGTGCCTGGCTCCACCACCTCCACCACGGGCGAGACATGGTGATAGCTGTCCAGAAACCGGGTGGACATGCGCCCCTGGATGAAGGTATCGCCCGACAGGATGCCGCGCAGATAATCCAGATTGGTGGCGATGCCATGCAGGCGCGTGGCATCCAGGGCCGCCAGCATCTTCAACCGCGTCGCCTCCCGATCCGGGCCATGCACGATCAGCTTGGCGATCATCGGGTCATAGTTGGCGGACACTTCCGTGCCCGTGCGCACCCAGCCATCGACGCGCACACCAGCGGGGAAATACACATCGGTCAGGGTGCCGGGCGATGGTGCAAAATTGCGCACCGGGTTTTCGGCATAAAGCCGCACCTCAATCGACGTACCCTGCGGTTCGGGCAGTTGGCTGAAATCGGGCGGGTCGCTGGCGGCGATGCGGATCATCCATTCCACAAGGTCCAGACCGGTCACCGCCTCCGTCACCGGATGTTCGACCTGCAGGCGGGTATTCACCTCCAGGAAGTAGAAGGCATCGCGGGCGCCGTCATAGATGAATTCCACCGTTCCCGCCGAGACATAGTCCACCGCCTGCCCCAGACGCACGGCGGCGTCCAGAAGGCGGCGGCGGGTTTCGGGCGGCAATCCTGGAGCGGGCGTTTCCTCGATCACTTTTTGGTTACGGCGCTGTACCGAACAATCCCGTTCGCCCAGCGCGACCACATTACCCCGGCCATCGCCGAAGATCTGCACCTCGACATGGCGGGCGTCCGACACGAACCGTTCGATGAAGACGCCGCCATCCTTGAAAAAGGACTGGCCCAGACGCTTCACACTGTCGAACGCCGCGACCAGCTCCCCCGCGTCGGCGCAGCGCTGCAAGCCGATGCCGCCGCCGCCCGCGGTACTTTTCAGCATGACGGGATAACCAATCTCTGCCGCTGCCGCCTTGGCCTCTTCCACATCCTTCAACAGGTCGGTACCGGGCGTCAGGGGCACGCCCGCCGCCTTGGCAATCTCGCGCGAGGTGTGTTTCAGGCCGAAACGGCGGATCTGGTCCGGAGTGGGACCGACAAAAGCGATGCCGGCGGCGGCACATTGTTCTGCAAAATCCGTATTCTCCGACAGGAAGCCATAGCCGGGGATGATGGCCTCTGCCCCGGTCTCCCTGGCGATCTCAATGATCCGGTCACCGCGCAGATAACTTTCCGCCGGCGTCTGCCCGCCCAGCGGGATGGCGATATCAGCCACGGCCACATGCAGACTGTCGGCATCGGCGTCGGAATAGACCGCGACCGAGCGGATGCCCATCCGCTTCAAGGTGGCGGCGATACGAACGGCAATCTCACCACGATTGGCGATCAGAACAGTGCTGAACATTCTCTAATCCCCTTCGTGATCAAGCAGCGTTCTGCGCGCGCAGGCGCATATAGGCGCGCCATCCGCCCAGGCTGGTAATGTCAGAGGCGTCGCGGGTGGCCCAGGCTTCGCACAGGAAGCCCTGCACATGCCTTCCATCAACCAGTTCCAGAGTGCCGATACCCAGCGGCGGCGGGATCAGGGCCACGAAAGACCCGTAATGGGCCACCGGCATGTCCCAGAGTTCAACGGCGATGGGCATCCCCTCCCCCGTCCGGACCAGCCCCGGCTTGGGCGGGGTGGTCCCCGGCAGGGCGTAAAGGCGATAGGCAGCAGAGGTCAGCGTGCTTTCCAGCAACACGGCCCCGCGTTCCGTCAGTTGCCCGTTCAACGGCATGCCCGACAGATGTGCGCCGACAACCGCCAGCGTAATATGCCCGTGCCGTCCATCCACCATCTTTTCCGGCTGCGGCAGGGACTGGCTGCTGGCCCCGCGCTTCCACGGGCTGGCCGCATGCCACAGCCGCCCGAACTCAATCAGCCGCGCTTCGTTCCAAGCGGGCGCGATCAGGGTGATGCCGGCGGGCAGATTATCGCTGCGCATACCCCCCGGCAGGGCGATGGCCGACCAGTCCAGCAGGTTCACGAAATTGGTGTAGAGCCCCATGCGGCTGTTCACCCCCACCGGATCGGCCATTACATCGGCGATGGTGGGCAGGGTCGGGGCCGTGGGAACCAGCAGCCCATCCAGGCCCGCCATCAAACCTTCCGCCCGCCGCGCCAGCTCCATACGGCGGTATTCGGCCTTGAACCCATCGGCGGCGGTGAAGTTGTGGGCCTTCTCAATGATGGACCGGACCACGGGATGCACAATATCGGGCCGGTCGCGCATCACGCTTTCGATGGCGGCATAGCGTTCGGCCACCCATGGCCCTTCATAAAGCAGGGCCGCGACATCCCATAAGGGCTGAAAATCAATGGGCTTCAGGTCCACACCCAGGGAGGTGAGGCGGGCCAGTGATGCCTGATAGGCCGCCTGTGCCGCATCATCGCCAAACCAGTTGGGAGCTTTAGGAATGCCCAACACGGGCCGCGCCGGCCAGGCCGTGGGCGGTGCCCCGGCCTTGCGGGAGTAGGCGTCGGCGGCGTCATAGCCCTGCATCTGTTCCAGCACGCTGGCGGCGTCATCAACCGACAGGGCCATGACGGTGATACAGTCCAGTGTGCGGCAGGCGGGCACCAACCCGCGCGTTGAAACCAGACCCCGCGTGGGCTTGAACCCCACCAGATTATTATGCCCCGCCGGCACCCGGCCCGAACCCGCCGTATCGGTGCCCAGCGAGAACGGCACCAGACCGCGCGCCACAACCGATGCCGACCCGGAACTGGACCCGCCGGAAACATGATCCGGGCTGAAAGCATTGGGCACGGCGCCATAGGGGGAGCGGGTGCCCACCAGCCCCGTGGCGAACTGATCCAGGTTGGTTTTGCCGATGACAACGGCCCCCGCGGCCTCCAGCCGCGCCACGGCGGTGGCACTGACATCCGGCTGATAGGCAAAATCCGGGCAGGCGCAGGTGGTGGGCAGGCCGGCGGCGTCGATATTGTCCTTCACGGCAAAGGGAATGCCGTAAAGCGGGGCCGACGGGTCCAAAGCCGCGATCCGCGCCATCAGCGCATCCGGCCCGATCAGGCTGATCCAGGCCGGATCATCGGCGGATAGCGCCGCCAGCAGCGTGGGCAGCAAATCCTGTGGCCGTTGCCCGGCCCGATAGGCATTGGCCCAGTCCTGCAGGGTCCAGAATTGTGTGACAATCATCGCGCTCATGGTCCGATCTAGTTCCTGTACCGCTCCCCGGTCAGGCCAGTATGCGGACCCATGCTGCACCGCCATATACGCAGGATGACGTATTGGGGGGGTGTCGGGGATCGTAAGTACGCGTCAGTTCCTCACCCCTTGCCCGCCATGATCCGCATGGCCAGTGACGTGGCCGAAGCGCGGTTTTCCACGCCCATCTTGGCGAAGATGCGTTCCAGGTGCTTGTTCACGGTGCGCGGGCTGATGCCCAGGATTTCGCTGATCTCGCGGTTGGTCTTGCCATGGATCAGCCAGCGCAGCACCTCCACCTCGCGCAGGGTCAGGTCGATCTGGGCGCGCAATATATCCTCGCCCGACGGGCCGGCGGCGGTAAGCTGGAACAGATATTCCCCCGGCCCGGTGGGCAGCAGATAGCGCGCGGGCCCCACCCCAGCGGCGGGGGCCAGAGGCTCCGCCGTTTCCGTGTCCGACCCGCCGGCCACGGCGCGGAGCAGAAGGGCCTGGACCGGGGCGGGCGGTGCGGCCCCTTCACCGAAGGCCGCCGACAGCAGACTGGTCGCCTGTGGCGTGGACCAAAGGATATGGCCCGCCGGGTTGATGGCGAACAGGTGCCGGCCCGATGCATCCAGCGCCAACCGCGCGCCATGGGCGGCGCGAGCCGTTGCGATATGCACACGGATGCGGGCTAAAAGCTCAACAAGATTGACGGGCTTGGTCACATAGTCGGTCCCGCCCACCTCCAGCCCGCGCAGCACATGCGCGGTTTCCGTCAGGCCGGTCATAAAGATGACGGGCAGATGGGCGATGCGGGGATCACGCTTGATCTGCTGACAGGTGGTGAAACCGTCCATGCCGGGCATGACGGCATCCATCACCACCAGCGACGGTATCACCCGTTCCAGCAGGGTCAGCGCCGCCTCGCCCCGCGTGGCTGCCAGAGCGGTAAAGCCCCCGCGTTCCAGCGCATCGACCAGCATGTTCAGCTCGTCACGATTATCATCGACGACCAGGACCATATCGCCGGCGGCTACCCCGTCATGCATGATCAGCCCCCGTCATCCCAGCAGTCCCCAGTACCTCTGCCAACCGTTCATATTCAAATCCCTGGGCCAGCAGCGACAGCCGATCGAACCAGCCGTCATGTCCAGGATATCCCGCCCGCAACTCCCGCAGCAGTAGTTCGATCCCGCGCGCATGGCCGATCTTGGCCAAGTTGAGCAGGCCAGCGATTTCCGCTGCAGTGAGGGGGGGCGCCAACGGCACTCCCTCGGTCGTGGGTTCCTCGCGCCGCCATTCCAGGTCCAGCAGCACCTCCAGCCGCTCCAGAAGCTGGGCGATGTCGACCGGCTTCACCAGGAAATCATCATGCGGCTGATCGGCCCCGCGCCCGCGTTCAGCCAGATCATGCGCTTCGGCCGACAGCAGCAGGATCAACAAATCCTCCATCCCGCCATCACGCAGGGCTTGGGCCACCTGCCAGCCATTCAGGCCGGGCATGGAGATATCCAGGATCAGCAGGTCCGGCTTGTGATGCGGGGCAAGGTCCAAACATTCCGCACCATTGCTGGCAAAGATCAGGTCAAAGCCCAGCGGTTCCAGCAATTGCCGCATCATGGAAAGATGCTGCGCGTCGTCATCGCACAGCAAGATGGTGCGGCGATCACCATGATAACCCAGCACCCGGTGGCTGGGTCTGGCCTGAATGGGGGCCCGCACCTCTGACAGCAGCATCCGCACCTTGAAGCTGCTGCCCTTGCCCGGCTGGCTATCCATGGTCAACTCCCCCCCCAGCACATGGGTCAGCAGGCGCGTGATGGTCAGGCCCAGGCCCGTACCCGGAATGGCGTCCATACGGCTGGGCAGGTTGCCCCGGTCGAACGGCAGGAAGATGCGCTCCCGGTCTTCCGGCGCCACACCGATGCCAGTGTCGGCCACCTCGAATTCCGCCGTTTCCCCGCGCCGCCGCACGCTGAACCGCACCTGCCCGCGCTCCGTGTACTTCACGGCATTGGACAGAAGGTTCATCAATATCTGGCCCAGCCGCTTCTCGTCCGTCAGGACAAAACGCGGCAGGGTCGGGTCGGGTCGATACTCAAACGCCACGTCCTTGGTCGCCGCCTGCGGCCCGAACATGTCGGCCAGTTGCGCCAGAAAGGCCGGCAGGTCCACGACATCGCGGCTGATCTGCACCGTTCCGGTCTCGATCTTGGAAATATCCATCAACCCATCGACCAGCCGCGTGATGTGCTCCGCGCTGCGCCGGATCACGCGCACGGCATCCTCCGGCTGGCGCAGCCCGCCGCGTTCCAGCAACTGGGCATAGCCATTGATGGAATTCAGCGGCGTGCGCACCTCGTGACTAAGACCCGCGATGAAGCGGGTCTTGGCGATATTGGCGGATTCAGCCGCTTCCTTGGCCTTTTGCAGGGCGGCATCGGTCTGTTCGTGGGCCTCGATCTCGTCCAGCAGCAGCGTCATCCGCCGCTCGCTCTCTTCCTCTGCCAGATGCCGGCTTTCATTGGCCAGAACGATGGCCCAGGCCGCCAGCCCCATGATGATCAGGGCCGACGCAAAGACGATCTGCAGGGTGGTCCGCACCGTTTCTTTTGGCACGCCCGGTATCGCCCCATACTGCGTGCCGATCAGGGCCAGCAGCATCGCCATGCCCGCCGTCAGCAGCGCCATGACGGCCGCAAACCGCCCGATGCGGCTGCCCAGCCAGCGGCGCAACGCGGTCGGCAGATGGTTGCCCACCAGATCGGACAATTGCTCCCTCAGCGTCGCCCGCACCTTGCAGCGGTCATGACAGCGCGTTTCCAGCGAACAGCAGAGCGAGCAGATGGGCGCGCCATAGGCCGGGCAATAGGACATGTCCGGCGGCTCGAACATATTCTCGCACACCGAACAGCGGATCAGGCCGCTCTCCGTCACCATTACATCCGGCTGCCGCGCGATGTAATAGCGCCCCTTGGTGGCCCAGGCGATGACGGGGGCCGAGACAAAGGCCGACACCAGCCCCAGCAACGGCGCAAAGGCCCGCGCCAACTCCCCTAGCAGCCCGAAAAAGGCCGAGAGCGACAGCAGCAGCGATATGCCCATGGCTCCCACGCCAACGGGGTTTATGTCGTACAAATGCGCGCGGCGGAACTCGATGTTGGGCGGGCTCCACCCCATCCGCTTGTTGACCAGAAGGTCGGCGGTCAGCGCCCCCACCCAGGCCACGGCCAGATTGGCATAGATGCCCAGGATGCTCTCGATCACCCCGAATATCCCCATCTCCATCAACATCAGCGCCAGCATGACGTTGAAGACCAGCCAGACGGCGCGGCCGGGATGGGAATGGGTCAGGCGGGAGAAAAAGTTGGACCAGGCAATGGAGCCGGCATAGGCATTGGTGACATTGATCTTGGCCTGACAAACCACGATGAAAACCACCGTCAAGGCCACGGCCAGACCGGGAGAGGACACGATCCGTTCAAAGACCATGCGATACATGGCGGTTGGGGTTGCGGCCTCCAACGCAGTCATCCCCGCCTGCATGGCCGCATAACCCAGCAGCGACCCCGCCACCAGCTTGGCCCCGCCGATGAAAATCCAGCCCGGTCCCGCTATCAGCATGGCGCTCCACCACCCAACAGGGCCTGCGCGTCGACGATCTGGCAGGAAGCGCAGATAGTCCACCTGTTCGCCGATCTGCGGCAGCAACGACAACAGGACGGACGTCGCCAGACCAAAGGCCAGCAGGGAAAAACCACCTTCCGGTGCATGCAGGCCCGCCAGGCTTGTCCAGCCTGACAGTTCGCCCGGTTCGGCCAGAACCACAAAGACCAAGGGGGAAAGCTGTAAAATCAGCCAGATGGGCTGTGTCCAGACCTGCATCAGGCTGATTTTTCGGATGCCATGGATGGCGATTGGCAGCACGATCAGGGCACTGATCATGTGTGATAGCCAGAGCGGGATTCCCAGACAGAGTGTCAACGCCTCTGACATGATGGCCGCTTCAAGCGCCAGCAAAATGAAGGTGAAGCCCGCATAGATCAGCGATGTGAAGGTGGAACCGATGTAACCGAACCCAGCACCGCGGGTCAGAAGATCCATATCCACGCCAAATTTGGCCGCGTAATAGGCAATGGGCACACCAGTGGCCAGCACCAGCAGCGCCACCAATACGATGGCCGCCATGGCGTTGGTAAAGCCGTAGGCCAGCGTGATCGAGGCCCCAATGGCCTCGCACGCCAGGAAGGAGATGGCGCCCATCGCCGTATTGCCGACGCGGAACGGCGACCAGCGCCGCGCCCGGTCGGCGGTGAAACGCAGAGCGTAATCCTCCACCGTCTGGTCGGAGACCCAACGGTTATACTGGCGCCGCACACGCACGATGGGCAGCGATTTCAGCATTGGCACATTTCCATCAACGCCCAAGCCCCCCAGAACCTGTTCCACCCCATGCCCAGCACCCTAGCCGGGTCCAGGATACGCAGACATACGTCGTCTGACGTATTCGTTTTCGCATCTGCGAGACATTAACCTTCCCATCACAAACAAGGGCCATGGGCCGCAACAGCCCGGCCACGGATTTTTCCGCATAACAGGGGGTGCTTCATGATGGGACGCAAGTTTGCGCCGCGGCCGGCGGCTGCGCGCATGGCGGTATCGGCCTTGGCGCTTATGCTGGCCAGCCTGTCCGCTTCCCCGGCTTCGGCCGGTTTCACGCAGACCTTCGGGGATGGCAAGTCGCTGTCCATCGGCCTGGGCATGCGCGGTTCCTATACCAGCGCCGAAGATGCCGCCCCCAGCGGCAATGACCGCTCCAACGAATTCAATCTGGACAGCGTGCGCGTCTTCATTTCCGGCTCCCTGTCGGACACAATCAAGGCGACCTTCAATACCGAACGCGACGGCGACGGGAACCTGAAGCTGCTGGACGGTTACGCGCGCTTTGAATTCTCCGATGAATTCAACATCTGGGTCGGTCGCATGCTGCCGCCCAGCGACCGCGCCAACCTGGACGGTCCCTACTATATCAACGCCTGGTCCTATCCTGGTGTGGTGTCGCAATACCCGGCCAAGTTTGCCGGCCGCGATGATGGCGCCACTGTCTGGGGCAAGCTGCTGGACAAGCGCCTGACCTATGCTGCCGGCGCCTTCAAGGGCCATAACCGGATCAAGGGCGCCAGCAACCAGGGCGACAATGTGCTGTTCACCGGGCGGCTGGCCTATAACTTCCTGGATGTCGAGGACAACCCCGCCTATTACACCAGCAGCACCTATTACGGTTCTGCCGATGTCCTGACGCTGGCGATCGCCGGGGCCTATCAGGAGGATGGCGTGGGCACCGCCGCCAAACCGGGCGATTACGGGGCTGTCAGCATCGATGCCCTGTTTGAAAAGAAACTGGGCGATGCCGGGGCCATCACCTTGGAAGGGGCCTGGTATTCCTATGACACCGACGGCGTGGCCGACGTGGCCCCCGGTTTTGGCGGGGCATCGGGCACATCGAATGTTGGCGGTATTGCCGCGGGTGAGGCTTGGCTGCTGGGGGCCGCCTATCTGCTGCCGGGCAAGGTGGGCATGGGCCAGGTCCAGCCCTTCGTTCGCTATCAGACCTTCGATCCCGACGCCTCGCGCTCCGACACCAAACAATATGACTTCGGCGTGAACTACGTGATCAGCGGCCATTCCGCCCGCATCAGCGCGGAATATTCCACCATCGACACCGGCCCCGGCGCCGACAGCGACCGGTTCACGGTCGGGTTGCAGTTGCAGTTCTGATGGTGCGAGGTCGCTGGCTACAGCCAACGCTGCACCTCGATTGCTTTCCCCGCGTAGGTGGGGAAGGCAGGTAGGGCCAAGCGACCACGGCAGGGCATCCAACTGCCCCCCCCCCCTTTCCCCCAAAACCATTTCTGCTGACGGGAGATAACCCCATGTCGCGTCGTCAATTCCTGCGTTCCGCCGTCCTTTCCATCACCGGTGCCGCCCTGATGCTGGGGACCGCCGGGGTGGCGCTGGCCGCTGACAAGCCGCCGATCAAGGTCGGCATCCTGCATTCACTGTCGGGCACGATGGCCATCAGCGAGACGACCTTGAAGGACGTCATGCTGATGCTGATTGAAGAGCAGAACAAGAAGGGCGGCGTGCTGGGCCGCAAGCTGGAGCCGGTGGTGGTCGATCCCGCCAGCAACTGGCCGCTTTTCGCGGAAAAGGCGCGGGAACTGCTGGCAGTGCAGAAGGTCTCGGCCACGTTTGGATGCTGGACCTCTGTGTCGCGCAAATCCGTGCTGCCGGTGTTCGAGGAGCTGAACGGCATCCTCTTCTATCCCGTGCAGTATGAGGGCGAGGAGAGCAGCCGCAACGTCTTCTATACCGGTGCCGCGCCCAACCAGCAGGCCGTGCCCGCCGTCGATTACCTGATCGGCGAAGGGGTGCAGCGCTGGGTCCTGGCCGGCACCGACTATGTCTATCCGCGCACCACCAACAAGATCCTGGAAGCCTATCTGAAGGCCAAGGGCGTGAAGGCGGAAGACATCATGATCAACTACACACCCTTCGGCCATGCCGACTGGCAGTCAATCGTGAAGGATATCAAGAAGTTCGGTAGCGCCGGCAAGAAGACGGCCGTGGTGTCCACCATCAATGGCGACGCCAATGTCCCCTTCTATAAGGAACTGGCCAACCAGGGCATCAAGGCCACCGACATCCCCGTCATCGCCTTCTCGGTGGGGGAGGAGGAACTGGCCGGCATCGACACCAAGCCATTGCAGGGCCACCTGGCCGCGTGGAACTATTTCCAGAGCGTGAAGACCCCCATCAATGCCGAGTTCATCAAGAAGTGGCAGACCTTCACCAAGAACCCCAAGCGCGTCACCAACGACCCGATGGAAGCGCATTTCATCGGCTTCAACATGTGGGTGCAGGCGGTGGAAAAGGCCGGGACCACCGATCCCGACAAGGTGATCGATGCCATGGTCGGCGTGGCCGTGCCCAACCTGTCGGGTGGCTATTCCGCCATGCTGCCCAACCACCACATCACCAAGCCCGTCCTGATCGGCGAGGTACAGGCCGATGGGCAGTTTGAAACCGTGTGGAAGACGCCGGGCCTGGTGGCCGGCGACGAATGGTCCGACTATCTGCCCGACAGCAAGGATCTGATCGCCGATTGGCGCAAGCCGCTGTCCTGCGGCAACTTCAACACCGCCACGGGCAAGTGCGGGGCGAAGTAGCGCGGATGAGCGAAGCGTAATCCGCGGGGATCCCGTCGCGGGGACCGCGGATTACGGCTTGCGCCTCATCAGCGCTACGCCCCTCCCTCACACCCCGAAAGGCCACCCCATGCGAATGCTGCTGTTTCTGTTGTCGCTGCTGCTGACGCCGATGTCTTGGGCACAGGCGACGCCCCCCCTCATCGACGCGCTGGCCACCGATGATTACGCGGCCAAGGAACAGGCGCTGACCTCCCTGACAGAGACGGGCGACCCCTCCATCGTCCCGGCCCTGAAGGCGCTGGAAGGTGGGACGCTTTATCGACGACTGGCCGATGACAAGGTGGTGATCGGACGGGAGGACGGGGACAGCATCACCCTGACCGATCCGCTGTCAGGTGCGGTCTTGGGCACGGAGCCGGCGGGCAATCTGGAACTGATCCGCGTGAATAACCGCCTGCGCCGGGCCATTGGTGCCTCGCTGGGTGCCTTAACCCTGCGCAGCCCCGACGCCGCCGTCCGACAGACGGCGGCTGATGCTGTTTTTGTCAGCCGTGATGCCAGCGCCCTGCCGCTGCTGGACGCGGCTTTGGCCGACGAAAAGGATGCAAAGGTCAAGCGCAGCCTGGAACAGGCCCGCGCCGCCATCCTTTTGGGCGATGAAACCCTGAGCACCGTTGGCAAGCTGTCAGCCATCGCCACCATCGCCGACAAGGGCGGACAGGCGGCCCTGGCCCTGCTCAACCCGTTGACGGGCAGCGAGGATGCGGCGGTGGCCAAGGCCGCAACAGAGGCGGTACGCCTGATCGAGAACAAGCTGGCCTGGGCGGCGGCGGCGCAGAACATCATCTATGGCCTGTCGTTAGGGTCTGTCCTGCTGCTGGCCGCCATTGGATTGGCCGTCACCTTTGGGGTGATGGGCGTCATCAACATGGCGCATGGGGAGATGGTGATGCTGGGGGCCTACACGACCTATGTCGTGCAGGAGATGATCCGCACCCATGCGCCGGGCCTGTTCGACTGGTCGCTGCTGATCGCCTTGCCGCTGGCCTTCATCGTGGCGGGTGGCGTGGGCATCCTGATTGAACGCGGCATTATTCGCTTTCTGTATGGCCGCCCGCTGGAAACGCTGCTAGCCACTTGGGGCCTGTCGCTGGTGTTGCAACAGGCCGTGCGGTCGATCTTTGGCCCCACCAACATGGAGGTGGGGAACCCCACCTGGATGGCCGGTGCCTTTCAGGTCGGGGAGGTCACAATCACCTATGGCCGCATGTGGATTTTCCTGTTCGGTCTGATGGCCTTTGCCGCCCTGATGCTGTTGCTGCGCCGCACGCCACTGGGCCTGCAGATGCGGGCCGTGACCCAGAACCGGGCCATGGCGCGGGCCATGGGCATCCGCACGGCACGGGTGGATGCGCTGACCTTTGGCCTGGGCTCTGGCATCGCCGGGCTGGCGGGGGTGGCACTGTCACAGATCGACAATGTAAGCCCCAATCTGGGCCAGGGTTACATCATCGACAGTTTCATGATCGTCATCTTCGGTGGGGTCGGCAACCTATGGGGCACCCTGGTCGGGGCCATGTCACTGGGCATCGTCAATAAGCTGCTGGAACCCATGGCCGGGGCCGTGCTGGGCAAGATTCTGGTTCTGGTCGGCATCATCCTGTTCATCCAGGCGCGTCCGCGGGGCCTTTTCGCCCTGAAGGGCCGTGCCATCGAACATTAAGGGGACGCCCATGAAAAGCGGAATTCTGTTGCCTGGGCTGGACCGGGCGGGATTGCTGTTTGGTGCCGTGGCCCTGGGTCTGGCCATCCTGATCCCGGTGCTAAATCTGGCGGTGCCAGCCGATAGCGCGTTCCATGTGCCCCCGCATGTGGTGGCGCTGATGGGCAAGTATCTATGCTACGCCCTGCTGGCCCTGTCGGTCGATCTGGTCTGGGGTTATTGCGGTATCCTGTCGCTGGGCCATGGGGCGTTCTTCGCCCTGGGTGGGTACGCCATGGGCATGTATCTGATGCGGCAGATCGGGCCACGTGGCATGTATGGTCACCCGATCCTGCCCGATTTCATGGTGTTCCTGAACTGGCAGGAACTGCCTTGGTACTGGCTGGGCTTTGACCAATTCTGGTTTGCCGCCCTCATGGTGCTGGTGGTGCCGGGACTGCTGGCGGGCCTGCTGGGCTGGCTGGCCTTCCGCAGCCGGGTGACGGGCGTCTATCTGTCGATCATCACACAGGCCATGACCTTTGCCCTGCTGCTGGCCTTCTTCCGCAATGATATGGGCTTTGGCGGCAATAACGGCCTGACCGATTTCAAGGATATCCTCGGGGCCTCCATCCAGGCCGATGGCACGCGTAGCGCGCTGTTTGCGGCATCTGCCATTGCCCTGGCGCTGGGCTTTTTCCTCTGCCGTTGGATCGTGCGGTCGAAGCTGGGCCGGGTGCTGATCGCCATCCGTGATGCCGAAAGCCGCACGCGATTTCTGGGCTATCGGGTGGAACATTATAAGCTGCTGGTGTTTGTCACATCCGCCTGCATGGCGGGTGTGGCGGGGGCGCTGTATGTGCCACAGGTCGGCATCATCAATCCGGGTGAATTCAGCCCCGCCAACTCGATCGAGGCGGTGATCTGGGTGGCCGTCGGCGGGCGCGGCACTCTGATCGGGTCGGTGATCGGTGCGGTTCTGGTCAATTTCGGCAAGACCCTGTTGACCAATGCCCTGCCGGAGATCTGGCTGTTTGCGCTGGGCAGCCTGTTCATCGCCGTCACCCTGTTCCTGCCGCGCGGCATTGTCGGTCTGTGGACCGGCTACTGGACCCGGCGGCGCGAAAAACAGGCAGCATCCATCACCACCCAGCCCGTGACGGAGGGGCAATGATGTCCATCAGACACGACCCGCAGCATACCCAGCTTTACCTGGATGGCGTCTCCGTCAGCTTTGACGGGTTCCGCGCGCTGAACAACCTGTCGCTGATCATCATGCCGGGCGAGATGCGCGCCATCATCGGCCCTAATGGTGCAGGCAAGACCACCATGATGGATGTGATTACCGGCAAGACCAGGCCCGACAAGGGCACCATCCTGTTCGATGGCGACACCGACCTGACCCAGATGGACGAGGCCGGGATCGCCACCTTGGGCATCGGGCGCAAGTTCCAGAAGCCCACCGTGTTTGAAAGCCACACCGTCTGGGACAATATCGATCTGGCCCTGGCCGGAAAGCGGGGACCGGTCGCCAGCCTGTTCCACCGCGACGGCGCCGATAATGATCGTATCCTGGCCATCCTGGATACAATCCGCCTGGCCGCCCGCCGCCATGCCCTGGCAAGCTCCCTGAGCCATGGTCAGAAACAATGGCTGGAGATCGGCATGCTGCTGGCGCAGGAACCGAAACTGCTGCTGGTCGATGAACCGGTGGCGGGCATGACTGATGCGGAAACGGCGGAGACGGCCCGCCTGCTGCGGGAAATTGCGCAGACCCGCTCCGTCGTCGTCGTCGAACATGACATGACCTTTGTCCGCGACCTGGATGTGAAGGTGACAGTACTGCACGAAGGATCAGTGCTCTCCGACGGGTCGCTGGACCATGTCAGCGCCGATCCGCGCGTGATCGAAGTCTATCTGGGGCGGTGAGAGATGCTGAACGTCAATGACATCAACCTGCATTATGGTGCGGCCCAGGCCCTTCGCGGCGTCAGCGTCCAGGCACAGTCGGGCAAGGTCACCTGCCTGATGGGCCGCAATGGGGTGGGCAAATCCTCCACCCTGCGCGCCATCATCGGCCATCGGCCCATCAGTGGCGGCTCCATCACCTGGGAAGGGGCGGATATCTCCAAACTCTCCACCGAAGACCGGGCGCGGCGCGGCATTGCCTATGTGCCGCAGGGGCGGGAGATTTTTCCCCTGCTGAGCGTGAAGGAGAATCTGGAGACCGGCTTCGCCCCCCTGCCCCGCCGCCAGCGCTTCATCCCCGATGAGATATTCGAGCTGTTCCCAGTGCTGAAATCCATGCTGTCGCGGCGGGGTGGTGATTTGTCCGGCGGGCAGCAGCAGCAATTGGCAATTGGCCGCGCCCTGGTCACCCGCCCGCGCCTGCTGCTGCTGGATGAACCGACAGAGGGCATCCAGCCCAGCATCATCAAGGATATCGGCCGCGCCATCTCCTGGCTGCGCGACCGGGGCGACATGGCCATCGTGCTGGTGGAACAATATTTTGAATTTGCCCGCGACCTGGCTGATCTTTATGTCGTGATGGACCGGGGCGAGGTGGTGATGGCAGGGGACAAGGCCGGGCTGGTGGAAACTGAAGTGCGCAAATTCCTGACGGTATGAATGAGGGACATTGACCTGCTCCCTGAAAATGTGCCCGGTGTAAAGTAGAGTCCCTCCCATGCGAGGAGGGCCATTTGATGAAGAAGAGCCGTTTCAGCGAGGAACAGATCATCGGGATCCTGCGGGACCAGGATGCTGGGCATAAGACGGCGGACATCTGCCGGCGGCACGGGATATCGGAGGCGACATTTTACGCCTGGAAATCGAAATATGGTGGGCTGGAGGTGTCGGAGGCCAAGTGCCTGAAGAGCCTGGAGGAAGAGAACAGCCGGCTGAAGAAGCTGCACCAGAGGCCTATACTTATAAACGGTGACAATTAGGGGAGCAGGTCACCCGGCTTCATTTCGCCCTTGTCCATGCCGACGGCTTCCAGCATTGGCTGGGCCGACGCCGGTATACCAGGAGCACAATCGTCGAGTGCCTGCGGTTCCTGTCGCACTGGACCGACTGGGCCCATAAAGCCGGTTTTACATGTGAGAACATCCTCGCGGGATTTCAGGCGTCCAGGGCAATCTTTCAGGATTGCCGGAAGAGTCAGGAACGGCTGAAAGCCGGGTCATTATTCATCCGCTATCTCCAGGAATTGGGGCTGGTGACGCCTCCGGTGCCGCCGACATCGCCGACGCAAATCTGGCCGTTGCTGGGCGCATTCCGAACCTGGATGCAGGATCAGCGCGGTGTTGCCCGATCTATCGCTTCATACTGCACACCATGACAGCCATGGGTTATGGCCGTCATGGTGTGTTCAAAGGCGAATAGTTTTGCAATATATTGGATATGGACGAAGATACAGATCGCATATCATCCAAATATTTTGACAATGCCGTATCTACCGACATTGATGATATAAAAAATACAACGGTCATTGCCGCTAAAAATACATCATCTTTTAAGATCGGTATCGCAATTGATGCTGTTTTTCCAGGCGTAAGATTGTGGAGGTTGCGTCCTTGAACTGCATACCCTTGTTCTTTTATCTGATCCAGATTCAGGGCGTAAGAAGCGCCCCTAAGATACTCTGAATCCACCAACTTTGATACCCGAAGCCAACGAAGCAGCGCGTCCCGTTCTTCTTGAGGAGTGAATGCCAGACATAGACGACCAGAAGCGCTGTCCAGAATAGGTAACGTAAAACCTGGATAGTAGCGTTCGAACGTCAAAGACGTGTTGGCGTGCGTACTATCACGCAGAATCATGTTGTGCCCGACCCTGGACGAAATTGACACAGGCCAGCCAATTCTCCTGGTAAGAGACACTATGCAAGGTCTTGCGACTTCTACAAGTAGTTCACTATCCTGAAAACCACAGGATAGTGACTGTACCTGTGAAGTGGGCTTGTATCGTTTTAGGTCGGTGTCCAGCTCGATCATACCTTCATAGATCAACGTCTGTACCAACCGAAACGCTGTCGGATATGGCACGCCCGCCGCTCTAGAGATTTCCATCATCGTCAGGGGCCCTTTGCGGTTTACCGCTTGCAGGACCGATATGGCGCGACATATCGCGCGGATTGGCACTCCCTTTTCCAAGGTTTTGCCTCCTTAGCATGAAAGCAGCAGAGTTGAGGGAGATCAGGTTAATCTTCATGGAAGATTTACTTTTAATGGAAAAATTATAGATTGTTATTTTTCTGCTTTCTGGAGTTAAGAATACCGCAACACTCGTCTAAAGCCGAAATTTTCTGAATACCAACAAGGCAAAGATCTGCATTGAGGCCGGGATAACGCTGTATAACATTAGAATGCCGAAAAGCGCCCCATCACTTTGCGTTATCATGCCATGTGTAGAAGATTGAAAGTCAAACAGGCTCAGTACAACTCCAGAAAGAAGCGGTCCGACAGCAAATGCCAACTTCTCCATCGCTGAGAACAGGCCAGCGAAGACCCCTTCATTTGCCGCACCTGTGGACCGGCGCTGATAGTCCACAGTGTCGGTCATCAACGAAAGCGCCAGCAGGACAAAGCCGCCATTGGCGACACCGATTATCACCGACCGCAACAGAATGAGAAGATGTTCGCCGGTCAGTGCCTGCCCCACCGGGAGGTGGACAATCGCATCACCACCGGCACCCAGGAATAGCCAACTGAAGGTCACCGCGATCCAGACAATTGAAGCAAGGACGTAAGAACGGGCTTTACCAATCTTCCGGGGCAACCAGAGCCAAATCGGCTTGGCTGCAAGGCTGGATGACGCCATGACCAGAATATAGAGTGGGATAAGCCAGACTGCCTGCGCTACATACAAGAACACAAAGCCGATTACGGTGTAGCTGGCCGCCTGTCCAATGTTCGATAGGAAGCTGGCCGAGAGCAAAATTAGAAACGGCCGGTTCTTCGACACCACCCTGATCTGCGCGAAAAGATGGCCCGGTACCCAGGCAACGCCGATCAACGGCACCCCACGAAGGCCAAAGGCCGTGATCAGCATAGATGCCAGGCAGATGGAACCTAGTATCCAACTCATCGCGTGCCAGCCGCCCGCACCACCGCCGAAATGAGCGATCAGCAACTGAGGTGCCCCGACCCCAACAAGCACGCCGAAAGAGCCGAAGATCATACGCAGAACCATGACGCGGTTGCGTTCAAACGGATCGGGGGAAAGCTCTGCGGCCACGGCGAGATAGGGAACGGAGTATATGCTGAAGGCTGTCGAAGCCAGGAAGAAGATGATACAGACCGATATGGCGGCAAGCCAGGGGTTGGGATAGCCAACCACCATAAACAGGGACAGAAAGCCCAACGCGGTGCCTAGGGCACCGAACAACAGGAAAGGCGTGCGCCCCACCCTGCCCTTTACCCGGTCAGACCAGAGGCCGACCAGGGGGTCACAGGCGATCAACCAGAGTTTAGGGATCAGAACCACGATCCCGGCCAACCAAGCCGGCACTCCCAACATGGTTGTCATAAACAGGGGCAGCAACACGGCTGGCGTGTCGCGAAAAATCTGCGCACCCAGTTGTCCGACGCCATAGCGCAGAACGACCGATGTCGGCAACCGATGCGCGGATCCAGTGTTCATGCCAACAAAACCCCTTTTTACGTGAAGCACATCCCATGGCTGGGTCTGCCAGCGCAGACTGGCTTGTAGCAAGCTATTCAGCCAGCGTAATCACGACCTTGCCAAAGGCACCGGTCGCAGCGTGGCGGTACGCTGCGTCGGCGTCGTCGAAGGCGAATACCCGGTCAATGATCGGCTTGATCCCGTGCTCAACCATGAAATTCAACAGGTCCTGATGATCCTGGCGCGAACCCACCAGGACCGCGCTGACCCGCAGGGCAGAGAAGATAAGCGGCAACGCGTCGATTTGGCCACCGAACCCGTCGAGCGCGCCGATCAGCGCCAGATGCCCGCCTAACCCCAGGCAGGCGATGGAGTTAGCCAACGTGCCAACGCCGCCCAGTTCAACGACATGATTGACCCCCATGCCGCCGGTCAACTTGCGTACCGGCTCTGCCCATTGCGGGTGATCACGATAATTGACCCCATCGACCGCCCCCAATGTTCTGGCACGGTCGATTTTGTCAGCACTGGACGACAGAATGATGGGCCGCGCACCGGAAGCCGCCGCGATCTGAAGCGCGAACAACGCAACGCCGCCCGTGCCCAGGATCGCTACATAGTCGCCCGATTTCAATCCGCCCAAGGTTTTCAGTGCGCTCCAGGCCGTAACACCGGCGCAAGGAACGCATGCCGCTTCCTGATAGGTCCAGCCATCAGGGATGGGCAGCACGCCCGTTTCCGCCAGCACGACATGGTCTGCGAACACGCCAGGGCCACCCGCCCCCAAAGAAGACAGTACGGCCGGTAATGTCGGCCGACCGCCCGGATAGTTCTGAAAGAAAGTAGACATCACCCGGTCACCGGGTTTGAACGCTGTCACCCCCGAACCAACGGCCACGATATCGCCTGCGGCATCCGATAGGGGGGTAAAGTTGTCGGCCCCATTCACGGGGTAGGAAAGGTCGCGGACGCCAAGGTCGCGGCGATTCAAGGATACCGCCCGCACGCGAACCACCACTTCCCCCGGACCAGGACGGGGTATGTCACCATCGGCCCGTGCCAGACCATATCCCGCTTCGCCCCGTACCAATATGTGCCGACGGCTGTCCATGCCCGTGTCCCCTTTGATGAAATTGATAATGGCGCGTGTGAAGGCACCAGTCTGACGCTCGGGTGTCGCAAGGAATGCCGGGCCCGTGATTGTCACCGGAACTGTTGGAAACATGTCCCGAAAGCGGGCCAGCATGCCATTCAGCGTCAGAGGATCGTCGGATGCTTGTACCGCCTGCACGGGCACGCGGCCTTCATCAATGATCGTGCGGATGACGTTGGCGAAATCCTGATCGAAGATGGCGTCAAAGGCCAAATCACGTCCCCGTCCCGCCACCAGCGCACCCACTGCCTCGGCATGGACAAGATCCGGCACGGGGTCCAGGAACAATCCCTTCATCTGCCGGTAGGTGCCGGCAAAATACGCTCCCTCGGCATCAATCGGGGGCGCATAACCGATATCCGCCCTCAGCTTCCGCCGCTCTTCCTCCGGTGCCAGAAGAATACCGGAGAGTGTCAAGGACCGCACACGATCGGGCACCGCGGCCGCAATTTCAGCCGCAAAATGGGAACCTGTATGATGCGCTACCAGATGAAAGTTGCCGACGCCCAACGCATCAAGCGCCTGCAATATCCATGTGGCGTAATCGGTTGTACCGGGGACGCCCTCCGGCAGAAAGCTTTCACCAAAGCCCGGTGTGTCCAGGGCAACCGCCGAAAAGCCGGCATCCGCCAACATGCGCATTACCTGCTCAAAGCCGGCGGAGCTGATCGGTGTGCGGTGAAGGAGGACCACTGTCTCGCCGCTGCCCTGGATGCGACGTCCGTGGACCTGACCTGACTCTGTCTGGGCGTAGAGCTTCGTAATCATGGCACGCACCCCATTGATAATGGTCATATCTGGGTGCCGATGATCACGCGATCAGCCCTGGGATCGGTTGCCTCACGGTCGATCAGCGGGTCACCGGTGGGCAGGCCCAGCGCCAGCATCCCCGTCGGGGCCATACTATGATCCCAGTGCAACTCCACATGGGTCGTGATGCTGCGACAATCCGTGTAAAGACGCGGAACGGGATTGGATTGAAGCTGGCCACCGGCCCCCAGCCCGGCCGACAGCCGATCAGCCGCCGACAGGCACAGGCGTGACGCGAAGGTCACATTGCGCTTGCCCCACAATAGATCGTCAGGCGCAATATCCTGCCCTGACAATCCCCAGGCGTGCAGGCGACGAATATATTCATCGAAGACCAGCGTGGCCGCATCAATCTCGGCCGTAGCGACACCGAGATTGACCTGAACGGGGGTCTGAACGGCAACACGCTCGCCAACGATCTGCCCGCGGCGCTTGGCCGTTTGTTCAATGGTCGCCGTCAGCGCACCCTTTGCCGTTCCTAAAAGGGGCCCCATGAAATAGCTTTTTTGCAGCGGGGCCGGTCGCAGACGATAGACGTAGCTGCTGTGGATTCCCGATCCGGGCGGGTTGGGCGCCAGATATACGTCGCGTTCGACCAGCCGCTCGTCAGGAATGAACTGGTTCACGATCTTGACGTGATGGCTTCCCGTCGCATGCAGACCGGCTGAATCCCATGTGTCCTCAATCGTGTATTCACCCGGCAACAGCAGACAGAAATGCGTGAACAGCGGCCCATCGCCTTCCTTGGCGATGACCATCAGTCCCCCTGCATGGCGCACGCCGCTGGCCCAGCCCCAGCGACCACTGAGCCGCATCCCCCCTGGCACCCGCTCCAAAACGCCCGATCCCGCTGAGGCCGTCGCCAGGATTCCGTCGGGGGACGCCGTGAAGAAAGCGTCTTGTGCCTTCTCCGGAAAGCGACCGATGCACATGACATGGGTGAAAACCAACCCGGCGATCCAACCCGCCGACCCGCAGGCCTGGGCGATTTCGCGCGAAATGTAATAGTGCGCACCCCAGTCCAATTCGTAGCCACCGTAGCGAAGTGGCATGTAGGACTTGTGCAGGCCAGCCTCCTTCATCGCAGCGACTACCGAAGCCGGCAGGTCACTGGCTCCACGGTAAGACGGAACAGCAGCAGCAATTTCCGGGGCCAGATCACGGGCAGCGGTGACGAGATCGGCGCACTTCGCCGAAATCTCGGGACGACTCATGGTCATGGGACGCTCGATGTTTCAATTGGACGGAATATGTCGATGTTATTTCAGGCTCAATATTCCAGCCAAAAACTGTTCGGGAATCATAACCCCATTTGGTTGTCTGCCCGGCACGCCACTGTCGTGACACCTCCCGGGGTTCAAATGCGGTCTGTCCGCCAGGTGGTGAACATCAGCCAGAAGGTGTTGAGAAAAAATTTTTGCCGGAATTATCTGGAAAAACCAAAGTTGGCTCCGGGACTGTTTCCTGATTTCGCTCAAGCGCCGTCGACGTTCAGTGGGGTGCCTAAACGGGTAGCACCCCCACGAATTGATGTGCATCCGGTGCCGCGTAGATCGGAAACGCGACTTTGGAATTGCGGCAGGTCCGCGCCTTTCCCAATACACTCATTAAAGCAGGGGGCTTCATGCACCGTTCCAAAATCATCGCGCTGACCACGTCCGCCTTGGTCAGCGCCTTCGCCGTTTCCGCTGTCGTTCCTGCCGCCCTGGCCGCAGAGGACGAACTGATGTTGGAAGAAATCATCGTTACGGCCCGTAAGCGTAAGGAGGACATTCAGACCGTTCCCATCGCCATTCAGGCCTTGACGGCGGGCGATCTGGCCGAACGGAACATCAGCAGCCTGACCGACCTCGGCAGTTCGACACCTGGCATTACTGTTTCAAACATCACCGGTGGCACGTTCACAAACGTGATGGTGCGTGGTCTGGCACCGGCGAACTCTTCGTCGGACCTGAATATCGAAGCGAATGTCGGCATTTTTATTGATGGCATCTACCAGACAAGCCGGAATGCCGCGGATGTCCTTTCAACGGTCGACATTGCCCAGGTTGACGTCGTCAAGGGGCCGCAGAGCGCGCTCTATGGCCGCTCAACCTTCGCTGGCGCGTTGGGTATCACGACTGCACGACCGGGCAAAACCCCGGAAGGTAAGGCCACCGTTACCATCGGTAATAACGGCGACTACCGGGGCAAGGTCTCGCTGTCCAAGCCGATCATCGAAGACAAGCTGTCGGGTTCTATCGCTGCCAATTGGTCGACCTATGGCGGCGAGTTTGACAATCTGAACAACCCGTCGGACAAGCTCGGCGGGTATGAGAAGCGCGGTGTTTCCGGCGCACTTGTCTTTACGCCAACGGAGAATTTCACAGCGACCTTTACCGGTTTTGCGACCAAATCTACTTTTGAATTGCCGGGTCTCTCGCGCAATCCACTAGAAAGCCACAATTGCGGTGGCTTCAATGCCCAGACGCAGGCCTATTTCATCTATTGCGGCGAGGTGCCGACGAATCTTCCAATAGATGTCAGCAGCAATATTCCTGACAGCACTTCCAAGTCACGCCAGGGCGCACTGGAACTGGAATACGAGTTTGACGCATTTTCCATCGTCAGCGTCACCGGCATCTCCGCATCGGAGGTCTACGCGTCCAACGACGCGGACACAATCGGCAATGGCGCGCTTTACGGCGTCTGTACGGTGGGCAGCACCTGTGGGGCCACAACAGGCACCTACACACGCACCGTACGCGGCAACTCCATTACCGTCAGCAATGACAGCGTGGTGACGAAGAGCCAGGAATTGCGCATCCAGTCGCCCGACACGGATCGGTTCCAGTGGCTGGCCGGTGCCTTCTTCTTCCAGTCCAACGTCGATGCCAAGACATGGTCGGGCACGACAGCCGCGGGACTGACCACGACTGAACGCTTGGTCCAGATCCTGCCCGGCATGGCGGCGGGTACCGGTCCGTTGGCGGCCACGGCGAATTCAGGCCTGGTTTTTGAACCCGGGTCTTTCGTTCGGATGTCCAGCCTGTCCTACAAGCAGAACATCACCAGGTCCCTGTTCGGCTCGTTGGGCTACGAGGTGTTAGACGGTTTGCGTGTCTCTGCAGAGGGTCGATACAATATCGACCGTAAGACCGACGATTGCCGCTTGAGCTTCTTCGCCGCCTGCGCCGGTGTCCAGCCGCTGTCAGGCGAGTTCACCAGCTTCACCCCGCGTTTCACGGTGGATTACAAGGCATCGGAAGATGTCTTCCTGTTTGCATCTGCCGCGAAAGGCGTGCGTTCCGGCGGCTTCAACACGGTGGCCGGTCTGACCGAAAGCGAGCGGACCTTTGATGAAGAAGAAAATTGGACATACGAGGCCGGGCTGAAGTCCTGGCTATTTGACCGCCGCGTGATGTTGAATGCCTCGCTGTTCCGGGTGAATTGGAAGAACCTGCAGATTTCCACTTTCTCCCCCAACACCACCGTTGCCCAGGCCATCATCATGAATGCCGGGGAGATGAAGACCAACGGCGTGGAGGTTCAGACCGAATTCAAGGCGACAGATATTCTGTCATTTGGCGGATCAGTGACCTATTCCGATCCCAAATATGGTGACGGTGCCTATGATCCTGCCTATACGACCCAGTGCGGTAACCCTTCGACCGTTTGCGACTTGGTGACAATTGCCGGACGCGGGCTCCAGGCCTCTATTGAGGGGAATCGGCCCGCGCGCTCGGTGAAACTGCAATACAACCTGCATGCTACCGCTGACGTACCGGTTTCCGCTGACTGGAACCTCTCCGGTCGCGTGGATGTCAGTTACGTTGGGCCGACCTATACCAACAGTCTCAACCTGACCAGCTTTGGCGAACGGACACTGACCAACCTGCGGGTCGCGCTTGACAATGATGTTTATTCCATCGCGGCCTGGGTCACCAACCTCACCGACGAGCAATACAACGCCAATGTCATCCAGCAGCCGCGCAACTACTCGATCGGTACCCAGCGCATTTTGGAGGTTTATCGTGGCGATGGGCGGCGTTTTGGCGTGACCGCGTCGGCCAAGTTCTGATTGACAGTTTTGTACGCGTCCCCCTGCCATCTTGGCGGGGGGACCACCTCTTTCTTCGGAGAATGCCATGAGAAGCAGTACGGTTCCGCTGTCTCGCCGTACAGTCGTCGGTGGCCTGCTGGCCGCCGCCCCCCTGGTCATCGCGTCACGCGGTTGGGCCGCCGGTCCAAAAGAAGTGGATGTCATCGTTGTCGGTGCCGGTCTGGCCGGCTTGAACGCGGCAATGCTGTTGCAGGAACAGGGGCTTTCCGTACAGGTGCTGGAAGCGTCCGACCGCGTCGGGGGACGGCTGCGCACGGGGCGCGCGGAGGGTTATCAGGCTGAGTTGGGCGGTAGCGAGGTCGGAGACCTTTACGGACGTGTGCGCGATGCCTGTCAGCGCCTGAATGTCGGCCTGACGAACAAGGCGATCAAAAGCGCCGACGCCATGTTCCATATTGACGGCACAACGGTTCTGGCATCCGACTGGTCGGGCTCTGCGGCCAATCACACGCGGGGACGGGAACGGGCCTTTCTGCCCAATATTCTGCAAAACCGCCTGATGCACGATTGGCTGCCGTTCAAGCAGACCAATGCTTGGCTGCAGCCAGAGAACATGCAGTATGACGTATCCGCAGCAGAGTTCATGCGCTCCAAGGGTGTGTCAGAGGCGGCCATCCGTCTGGCAGACGTTGATCTGAATGGATCGAGCCTGGAGGGTGTGTCCGCCCTGTCGATCTTCCGCGATATGGCCCGCGCCCAGATAGAGGGCTATGTCGATCCGAACCGGCCGCAATACGGCTCCAATTCCGAAGCCGCCCGCAGCTTCATCGTCGGTGGTTCCGATATGCTGCCCCGAGCTATGGCCGCGAGCCTTAAGCTGCCCGTCCGTCTGCACAGTCCTGTCCTGGCCATCGACCAGACCGGGGATAAGGTCAAGGTTCAGTTGGGTAGCGGCGAAGTCTTAACCAGCCGGTTCGTGGTCGTCGCCGCCCCGTTCAGTGCCGTTTCCCGTATCCGCTTCACCCCGGGCCTGCCAGATGCCCAGGCGGATGCGGTCGCAGGCGCACGCTATTCCGCGACAACGCAGTTCCATTTCAAGATCGTCAAACCCTATTGGGAAAAGGACGGCCTGCCGCCTTCGATCTGGAGCAACGCTTCGTTTGAACGCGCCTTTGCCCGCAAGGATCCTGACACAGGGGCCATCGACACGATGATCGTCTGGGTCAATGGCGATGGAGCCACCCGATGGGATGACCGCGATACGGACAAGCAGGTGGAACTGGTCCTGGCTGAACTGGCCCGCATTCGCCCGTCCATGGCTGGTGCCTTGAAGTATCAGTTCGGCTATAGCTGGGGCCGCAATCCCTATGTCGGTGGCAATAAGCATTTCTATGCCCCCGGCCAGGTCAAGCGGTTTGCTGCCGACATGGGCAAGCCCACCGGACGGATCCATTTTGCGGGCGAACATCTGCGCCGTCTGGAACATGGTATGGAAAGCGCCATGGAAACGGGCGAAGCGGCTGCATTGGAGATTATGGAACGGCTCTGATTGCCAGACCGTTGACAGGCCAGACAGCAGGCGCTGTCTGGCCTGTCTGCGTTTCAATCGCTGCTGCTCATCAGGCAGGAACGCATAACTGTCTGGAAATCCATCATTTTAAGCGCCGGGCTGTAATCCCTGCGGCTTACCATGATCAGATCCCATGGCGTGTCAGGCGGGTCCACCGGCAACATCGCTATGCCCCCGCTGTTCAGTCGGCTGCGCACCATGATATGGGGGGCGACCCACCATGAATCTGAACCGGCAACACGCTCAAGGCTTAGATGTGTGGACTCCACGGTTAATGCAGGACGCGGAACCCGCATAGTGGCGGCGGCGGCCAATCGTTCAATATAGGCGGCACCGCGCGGATAATTCAGCGTCGCAATCTGCGGATAACCGGCAAGATCATCAAACGCCACACTCTGCTTGCTGGCAAGCGGATGTCCTGACCTTACCACAATGACATTCCGATCCTGCCCAACCGTTATCTTTCTGACAAGATGGGCGCTGTTCTCTGCCGGTGAGGTAGAATAGAACAGGTCGATGTCGCCCCGCATCAACAATGTGCATAAGTACGCGAAATCACCGCGTTCGACCTTGATGGGCGTGGTCGGATAGCGCTGCTGGAATGCGTTAAGCGCCTCCGGGACCACGCTTTCCAGGAAGGTCGGCGTAGCCCCGATAGAGAGAGAGCCGGTGCGCACATCGCCTGCGGAGGCGACCGCATCGTCCAGCCGCCGCGCGGCGGCAAGCACTTCCTGCACATAGGGCAACAGGTATTTCCCCTGCTCCGTCAATACAACGGACTGCCGGTCGCGATCCATGAGCCGCAGGCCCAACTGGGACTCCAACTGGATGATGCTTTTACTGATTGCCTGCTGCGACAGATTCACCTTCTCTGCCGCCCGGTGGAAATTCAGGGTTTCCGCAACGACCGCGAAATGGCGCAGAACGCGCAGCCTCATGTCCACTCACCGATTTGGTTGTCACGAAAAGTGCAATATTTGTTTCTCTCGCCACACCGATCATCAATACCATGATGTTAGCTTTGAACAACGACGCCTGGGATACAAGCCTGATGTATCTGGCGGCGTTCGATCGCTTCTTTGGCCGTCACGTTGACGGCCTCATGTAATAGCCGCCATTCGCGGCCATATTCGCAATCCGTCTATCCACCTCTGTCCGACTGGCGAAATCGGCCGGAACCGGGAGCATTTGATGAAGATCGCTGCCAAGCTTTGTCTGGGATGCATGTCGTTCGGAACCAGCCTGTGGCGTCCCTGGGTACTGGATGAACCGGCGGCAATGCCCTTGCTGGATAAGGCTGCGGACCTAGGCATCCGTGCATTTGACACTGCAAATGTCTATTCCGGGGGCGAGAGCGAGCGCATCTTGGGAAGGTTCATCCGCTCTCGTGGCTTGCGAGACGAAGCGTTTATCGCAACAAAGCTGTATTACGACACTCCAGACCGACTTGGTCAGAAGGGCCTGGGTCGCAGCAACATCATTGGCTCAACGGAAGCTTCTCTCCAGCGGCTTGGTGTTGACCGCATTGATCTGATGCAGATCCACCGTTGGGATGACGACACGCCGATCGAGGAAACGCTGGAAGCCTTTGCGCTGTTGATTGAACAGGGAAAGATCGGTGCGTTTGGTGCCTCCAACCTCTCTGCGTGGCATCTGGCCAAGGCGGAGATAGCTGCAGCACGCCTTGGCTTGCCGGGCTTTGGTGCGGTACAGCCGCATTACAACCTGATCTACCGCGAGGACGAACGCGATTTGATCCCCCTGTGCCATGAACAGGGCATAGCACTCCTGCCGTGGAGCCCACTGGCGCGGGGACGACTGGCAAGAGGGGCCGCCCAATCAGCCCGGTCACAAGCGGACGACGTGGCGACATCGCTTTACGGTCAGAGCGGAGAGACCATCATCAACGTCCTCCAGGGCGTGGCGGACCAGTTGGAACAGCCGCCCGCCGCTGTGGCGTTGGCTTGGCTGATCGGCAAGGGCACGACGCCGATCTTTGGGGCCACGCGACCGGAGCAGATCGAACAAACGCTTTTGGCCACGTCCATCAGTCTGACCGACGAACAGGTGGCAGCACTGGAGGCCCCCTATACAGCGCTGCCCATCGTAGGGCTGCCACAAACGGCAAAGAATCAGACACCGACCGCGACGCTGGCGCGCATCATGGAAGGACAGAAGCAATGACAGCGACGGTTACAATCACCAAGGGGTACGCCGACACGCAAGAAGGGCAACTCCACTATCGCACCTGCCCCAGCGGTGATCCGTCGGCAGCACCGATCCTGTTCTTTCACCGTGCTCCTGTTTGCTCCGGTTCTTTCGATCAGGTGCTGAAGCGGTTGTCAGGATGGCGGCGGATGGTGGCGTTCGATACGCCGGGCTTCGGACAATCCTACACGCCGGATGCCGGAACGCCGATAAGCCGCGTTGTGGATGCGTTCGTGCAAGCGGTGGAGGGGCTGGGGATCAACCGATTTCACCTTGTGGCGCACCATTCCGGTTCACATTTTGCCTCCGAATTGGCATTGCGTCTGCCGGGGCGGGCGCTGTCCTTGATGCTGGACGGTGCCATGGTCGCTTCGGCGGAAGAGCGGGCCAAGGTCACCCCCGCGGCGACGCTGCCGACCATCGACCCGCAGGGCGGTTACATTGAGGCGGCCTGGAAATTCCTTCTGCCCTACTACACTGTCTTTGACGAGCGTTGCATCCACAATGAGTTCGTGGGTGCCATGGCCAGCACCTTTACCCGTGCCGCCACCATGGACATGGTGCGCGCCCATGATCTGGGGGGTGTCATCGCGGGGTTGGATTGTCCCATCCTGGCGTCTGCCGCTGTTGACGATGTCTTCGTAGCACACCTCGATAGGATCGCCGCGCTGGCGTCACAGTCCATCATCCGCCGTTATGGCGCTGCCGGGATTGCCTCACCAGCGCTACAGACAGAGGTCTTCTGCGATTTGGTCCGCGAAAGCGTGGGTCGGGCGGAAGGCTGAAGCACCACATCACCCAGCAGCACACTGCCCGTCCGTGAATGAGGGACTGGCGGCAACGCCATTCTTTTATCCTGAAGGAGCTGTCCCAGATGCAGGTCGACTTCGACGGTTTTGCGGGCATCAGACTGATCGGCGACGCGATTGGCCAGCCGAGCGACCCCGCAATTCTATTGCTGCATGACATTGCGCAGACACGCGAGACGTGGCGCAAAGCAGCCGATGCGCTGGTCAGGACCGGTCGTTACGTCCTGAACATGGACCTGCGTGGGCATGGCGACAGTGAATGGCCGCTGGACGGCCAGTATAGTATCGACGCTTTCTCCAATGATCTTCGGGCCTTGTTGGCCCAGATGAGCCGGCGCCCCGTCATCATCGCCCATGGCGTGACCGGCTGGCTTGTCTTGCGCGCGCTGGCGACGGACGCTCATAAACTGGTCGGCGGCCTGATCCTTGTCGACCCGGTATCGTCATTTAGTGCCGACATTATTGGCAATTGCGACCCCCGCATTGCCGGTACGCTGGATCTGACCTCGGCCATCGGCATCCTGTCTCGAAACGCGTCGGGGTTTAGCATTCCGGTCAGCATCATATCGGGTGACAAGATAGAGCGTGACGTCCACCGGGTTTCCGACGGGCTGGCACCAGCCACCGTTGACGGCCCGGCAGACCACACTATCGCGCTGGAAAGCCGTGTCCCAAGCCTGACAAACCTGATTGATAGCATCCAGACCGATCTGGCCTGCATGTATCGACAAGGCGGCAGCACTCGGACGCTACGGGACATGATGGGATGTTTTGCCACGGGGGTCACCGTGGTGACGGCCATGGCACCGAATGGTGAGCCAATTGGTTTCACCGCCAACAGCTTCACCTCCGTGTCACTGGACCCGCCGCTGCTTCTTGTTTGCATCGTGAAGAATGCACAGCGGGCACAAAGCTATACGAATGCAGGCCACTTCGCTGTCAATATCCTTCAAGCAGATCAACAATTAATTTCAAATCACTTTGCCATGAAGAAGGACGATAAGTTCACAGATGTTGCGTGGCGAAGGGGGGAATATGGCAATCCAATTATATGCGGTTCGCTTGGTCATTTTGAGTGTGAAAAATTTAATATAGTTGAAGCTGGTGATCACTACATCCTTATCGGCCGAATTCTTAACGCTTCGTTCGAATCGTGGCGCGATCCACTCATCTACTACAGGGGTAAATATCGGGGCTTGGACTTTAAGTAAAAGTCCCCGCAGACGTGCTTCAGCGATGCGCCAAGCCGTACAAAAAAAATCGGGAGGCTTGTGAGCATGACATCTGGGAGACAGAAGAGATGGCCAATCATTACAATGTGCACAGGCCGCTGCTGCTTGCATCGGCCATTATATGCACCAGCCTGCCGGCAGGGGCACAGAGTGACAATCTCGTGCTGGAAGAGATAATCGTCACAGCGCAGCGCCGTGAACAATCGCTCCAGGCGACACCTGTGGCGGTTACCGCCCTTGGTGCCGCCGCACTGGCCGATCAGCAGATTACCAGTGCCGACGATCTTTCTTCCATCGTCCCCAACCTGACCATCGCCGCAACATCCGCCAGCAGTTCCACTGTGTCGATCGGCCTGCGCGGCGGGTCGGAACAAACGGGTGGCATGGTAACGTCGGAATCCGCCGTTGCCTTCTATGTGGATGACGTCTATCGCGGGCGTCTGGCCGGTTCCAACATGGAACTGTCGGATATTGCCCGGATCGAAGTTCTGCGCGGGCCCCAGGGCACATTGTACGGTCGTAACGCATTCTCCGGTGCGGTCAAGATTGTCACCCGCACACCGGGTGAGGAGGAGTGGGCGGAAGCGCAGGCGGGCATCGGATCCTTGAACGACATCCACGCCTCCGCCTCCTGGGGCGGTGACCTGATTGATGACAGCCTGGGCGCCTCGCTCTCCGTGCTGTTCCGCAATCGTGATGGTTATATCTATAACGAAGCGCTGGACCGGGACGTTAACCGCCAGCGCAATCTTGCCTTGCGCAGCAAACTGCATTTCTATGGCCGGGATGGTCTGAAGGCCTCACTGTCCGTGACACGCACCACCGACAACAATGATGGCGCGGCCAATCTGATCCCGGTCACCTGGTCAAAACCCTATCCAACCCTCGCCGCAAACAGCATCACGACCGAGGATGCGGTTCCGCGCGCAGGCTCCCGCTATGTCACCCAGTCGCCAGTGGAACCGGACGGCTATACCAAGCAGACAACCGTATCGCTGGACATTACATCCGACTGGGGCGACGTGACGGTACGGTCGATCTCCGCCTATGTCGGTACGGATGACGGCTTCACCTTCGACTTCTCAGGTGGCATCCGCAACGCCAATGGCAGCTATCGGGCCAACGGCCTGGTCCGCAACAGCGTGGCGTCGACGGACCAGTACAGCCAGGAGGTCCAGTTTCAAGGAGACGGGCTGGACGGCAAGCTGAACTGGATTACCGGGCTCTATTATTTCCGGGAGGACAGTGTTCAGGTCCTGCGCGACCAACTGGTCAGCGCCGCCGGCGCCCTGTCCATCCTACCGCAGACAATCGACAGCAGGACCGACAGCTATGCGGCCTTTTCCCAAGGTACGTATATGTTGACCGATAGGCTCTCGGTAACTGGGGGAGTGCGCTACACCAAAGACCAGAAGAAGTTGGATGGCACGATCCAGAGTTCAACGGCTCTGGCCCAGCTTGTGCCTGTGGTCCGCGAACCAAGCTTCAGCGCATGGTCGCCCAAGGTCGGCGTCGATTTCAAGTTGTCAGAGGATCTGTTCACCTACGCCTCTGTGTCCCGTGGCTTCAAGGCCGGGGGTTTCAATGGTCTTGCCGTTGCCAACCCAATCGTGTTCGGCACTGTGTATGACCCGCAAACCGTCTGGGCCTATGAGGCTGGCGTCAAGGCAACAATGCTGGATGGCCGCCTGCGCGCCAACCTCTCCGTCTATCGCAACGATCTCAACGACCTTCAGCAGACAGAACGGGTCGCGGCCAGTTCGTTCGCCATCCGTAATGTGGGCAATGCCCGCGTCCATGGTGCCGAACTGGAGCTGACCCTGAAGGCGGCGGAAAGTTTGGACCTGTTTGCGAACCTTGGCTTGATGGATGACAAGTACAAGTCAAAGAACCCACAGTCTGACAGCTTCACGGCGGGTGCCAACCATCTGCCTCTGGTTTACCCATGGAGCGTGCAGACGGGCTTCAGTTACGAGACACCGTCCTTCTGGCAGGAAATGGCCAAGCTCCGGTTGTCTGGTAACTATCAGCACCAGGGCGATTATTATTCAAACGTCAACAACTTCATCAAAAGCAAGCCCGTCGGACTGGTGAATGGCTCACTTGCCCTTCTGTCGGATGATGACAGATGGAGCCTGACGCTTGCCGGCAAAAACGTCCTGAACAAGGCCTACTACCTGACATCGGCGGTCACAACCTCTGTCGCTGTTGGTGAACCACGTACATGGACGCTGACCGCAGGCTACAGGTTTTGATGCCTGAGCAGACTTGGGCGCAACACCAAAGAATTCCGTCCCCAGTGATGCAGATGGGGATTCGCGACCTTAAGCACATGGCGCTGCTTTCAGCGCTTGGTCAAATTCTGGAAAGGGAGTTTAGCGTAAATGAGCGGACCGATATTGACGCGGCGTCAGGGTTTGGGACTTGCGGCCCTTGCCGCCTCTGCCAGTGCAATGGGTGGGCTGGCGACAACCGCGATCGCCGCCAACAAGCCTTCCTTCCTCACCAAGATTGATTTCAAGAACCCGGAATGGAATCGGGACAGCTATGCCCGGCTGGACATGGATCTCGACCCGACCAAGGAGAAGATCGGCTGGTTCCGGGGAAAGGTCTATGGTGTGCGCGACAATGAACCGGTGCGGCCATTGTTTATACTTGATGGCTTCAGTTTCGTGCGCTGCAAGCGGCTGGAAGATGGTTCCTATCGCCGTATGCTGCGAGAAATTGGCTTCTATCGTGATGTGAAGACCGGGGAAATCCTGAAGACGTGGCACAACCCCTACACCGACGAGGATGTGCGCGTTGTCCCCATTGCCAACGATCCATTCAACTACACGATCAGCGCCTTCCGGCAACCTCCCCCTTCCTATGGCGGATTGAATACCGAAAAGCGAGAGCCGGTTCCGTTCCTGCTGGACTGGCGATATGGTCCCGACGACACCGTCATTGTCAGCACCGATATCCACCTGTTCTATCCGAACGCATTGCAGCCGGACAAATGGCCACGTGAGTCCGCGGGTGCCTTCAACCGGGTGTCGGAGATGTTCACCTATATTATGAAGCGCCGCGATCTGGAAAACCCCGATCTGACGCATGTGAAGTCTGTCGGCCAATGGTCCCGGATCAACCCTTGGCTGCCGTGGATGTTGATGGGGCATGCGCCGGGCCATATTTCCTATTTTTGTTCATTTGGGGCCTATGACAGCGTTAACGATATCCCGGCTGATATCCGCGAGGCTGCCCGTGCCATGGACCCCAAATGGTTGGCTGCACCGACAGAGGATTATGGCCCCTCATTGTCCAGCCTGGAAAACTACGCACGCCAGCAGACGCCTGCGCCGGTGCCGGTCGGCTGGGTCCCGCCGCAGCCGCCGGCACCACGAACATTGCCTGGCAACAAAGGTTAGAAAACAGAGAACCGCGATTCCGTCTGCCGATCAATCCTGCAAAGGTCACGCCCCCTGATTCTTGCCGTAGCCGGTTTCGGGAGGCGCTGAATGAAGGAGGCCATGGGGTTGCCCTCTCCCATGGCCTCCTTCATGCGGACACGCTGGATTGATCAGACCCGCAGCAGGGTCTTGATGGCACGGCGTTCATCCATGGCGCGGTAACCCTCCGCCACATCCGCAATAGGCAGTTCCAGGTCGAAGACCAGACCCGGATTGATCTTGCGCTGTAGCACCAGGTCAATCAGGTGCGGCAGAAAGCGACGGACCGGGGCCGGGCCGCCCAGCATGCCGGTCTGGGAGAAGAACAAGGCCTGACCGTCCAGCTCCACCTCATGCGGCACCCCGACATAGCCGATCATGGCACCAGGCCGGGCGACACGGATCGCCTGCTGCATGCTCTCATTGGTGCCGACACATTCCAGCACACCATCCACGCCGATGCCCTTGGTCAGTTCCTTGATACGGGCGACACCGGCGTCACCGCGTTCAGTGACAATGTCCGTGGCGCCATAGGTCAGGGCCAGATCCTGGCGGGCCTTATGTCGGCTCATGATGATGATGCGTTCGGCCCCCATCTGCTTGGCAGCCAGCACGCCCATCAGGCCGACGGCCCCGTCACCGACAACCGCGACCGTGGAACCGGGTCGCGTGTTGGCGGCATAAGCAGCGTACCAGCCCGTCCCCAGAACGTCGGACGCTGCCAGCAGGCTGGGGATCAGATCATCTGGGGGCAGTTCGGGTGTGGCGACCAGGGTACCGTCTGCCAGCGGTACGCGGGCATAGGGGGCCTGGGCACCCAGCATGAATTCACGCTGTACGCAGGATGACGGGAAGCCGAAGCTGCAATGCGGACAGGTATTGTCCGACAGCGCGAAGGAGCCGACGACGAACTGTCCGGGCCGAATATTTTCTACCGCACTGCCAACCTCTACCACCACGCCGCAATATTCATGACCCATGGCGGTGGGCGCATCCATGCCCTGAATACCGCGATAGGGCCAGAGGTCGGACCCACAGATGCAGGTGGCCGACAGCTTGATGATGGCGTCGGTGGGTTTCAGGATTTGTGGATCGGGTACGGTCTCGTAACGCACATCGCGCGGACCGTGCAACACAGTGGCCAGCATGTCGGGCCTCCTTGGTGAAAGATTTCAGACTAAGGAACGGATACGCAGCGAGAAGGTGCCGCGCACCATCAGGGGGGCGATGCCGCCATCCAGGCGGCCCAGCCGGATCAGACCGTTTGACCAGCGGTATCCGGCGTAGAAGAAGACGAGATTGCCCCATGGCGCGTAATAGCAGAAGTCACCCGGTGTCTCGCCACCGAACCGGGCAGCACCGGCTTCTGTCAGTTTACGCGGCAGATAGGCGATCTTCTCGTTCGTGGCGTAATCGGTGATCGACAGGTTGTTCAACGGCAGGAGGGACAGCAGATCATGGGCCGAAGGATTGTCGTCCAGCGTGATTGCGAAGACCTGATCATCAAAGCTGCATTCAATCTTCATCTCATTGTCCTTAGCCAGAGCAAGCCGTGGCGACATGGCGACCGTCAGCATGGTGCCCACAATGGTGCGGCGGTAGAGCGACTTCATCAGCGTCTCCGTGTGTCAGCCCAGGCCGCAAGCCCGGTCAGGGTGGCGCCCAGCAACAGCAGGGCGGCAAAGGCAAAGGAACTCCGCCAGCCAGCATGGTCGAACAGCACACCGCCGATCGCGGCCCCCAGGGTGATGGCCAACTGGATGATGGCGACCTGCAGGCCACCACCTGCCTCTGCCTCTTCTTTCAAGGTGCGCGCCAGCCAGGTGCCCCAACCGACCGGGGCCGCCGTACCGACGAAGCCCCAGGCCACCAGCAGCAATGTGACCGGCATTGTCTGGCTTCCAATGACAATCAGCAGCACAGCCACGCCAGCCATGATCAGCGGAATGCCGACCAGGATCGAATAAAGCTGGTGGTTCAGCATGCGGCTGACGCACCAGGTCCCCGCCACACCCGCCAGCCCCATCGACAGCAGCACCAGTGACAAGCCATTGATGGAGAACCCAGACACGGCCTCCAGAAAGGGCCGCAGATAGGTGAACAGCGCAAACTGGCCCATGAACAACAGCAGGATCGCCGTCATGCCCAGCGCCACCTGCCGGCGGCGCAGCAAATGGAACACATCGCCACTCCGCGCCACCCGCTGTGGCGGCAGCGACGGTAGGCTAAGCCATTGCCAGCCCAGCGCCAGGATGGCCAGCGGTACCACGCAGAAGAAGGCCCCGCGCCATCCAATCATGTCGCCCAGAAAACTGCCCATTGGCGCCGAGATGGTGGCAGCGATGGCATTGCCGGCATTCAGCAGGGCAAGCCCGCGTGGCACGGCCTGTTCCGGCAGCAGGCGCATCACAATAGCCGTGGACATGGACCAGAAGCCGCCAATGGCGATACCCAGCAAGGCCCGGCCCATCATCAGGACCCCATGGGACGGAGCCAGGGTGACAATGTTGCCGGACAGGACCAGCAAGAGCGAGAAACCCACCAACACCAGCTTTCGATCCAGCCGCCGCGTCCAGCCCGCAATGAAAAGGCTGGTCCCGACGGCAAACAGTCCTGAGATCGATATGGCCTGCCCCGCCTGTCCCTCTGTCATCGCCAGGTCTCTGGCGATAGGTGTCAACAGGCTGACCGGCATGAATTCCGACGCGATCAGCACGGACACACACAGCGCCATGGACAAGACCGCACCCCAGGCGGGGTGTGGGGCGGTCAGTGTGTCGTCATAAGTCGGGTCCATGCATCACCAGTCATTCACGTCAGAGGATGAAGGTACGCCACCCTCGTTCCATGGATTAGACCGCTAAATCCGCATGAATTTATAAGTCCAGTCGATTAATGGCGATGATCACCCGGAACAGGGGAGGGGATGGGGGCGTTCCGGGCGATCACCGCCAGACCGGCAGACCTGCTTGGGTTCAGGTCAAACCGGCCTTTGACAGGGGCAGGCTGCGAATGCGCCGGCCTGCCAAGACGGAAGTAGCATTGGTCACGGCTGGTGGTACGGCAGGCAGACCCGGCTCCCCTATCCCTCCCATTGCCGCCCCACTTTCGATGATCCGCAGATGGACACGCGGCATGCGGTCGGGAGGCAGAATGGGATAGCCGTCAAAGTTCCGCGCCTGGGGCTGGCCATCGGCATAGACCACTTCCTCCAGCAGCGTCGTGGAAAGGCCCAAAGCCACAGCGGAGTTTATCTGTGCCTCCACAATGGCGGGGTTGACGATGCGGCCAGGATCAATGGCCACCCAGATATCATGCACCACCACCTCACCCGACCGCAGCGAGACCTCGGCAATGGCGGCCGCTTCACTGCCGAACGGAGAGGCCATGGCGACGCCGCGTGCCCGCCGGCTGCCATCGGTCGCCTGAAACGGGCCACGCCGCCAGCCGCCGGACAAATCCACCACCGCGTCCAGCAATGTCAGATGTCGGGGGCTGTGCGCCAGCAGACGCTGACGCAGGACCAGCGGGTCCTGTCCGCCAGCATCGGCCATCTCGTCAAAGAAGGTCTCATAGAAGAAATCATTCATGGAATGGCCGACAGAGCGCCAGAAGCCGATCACCGCCGGATCATCGACATGGATCTGCCCGACGCGCCGGTGCGGGATCGCATAGGGCTTTCCGGCGATACCCTCCACGGCGGAACTGTCCACCTTGCCAGGCTGCCGCCCGTACCAGCGGCCTGTCGCCCCCTCGCCAACCGCAACGGCGGACATAGCAACCGGCAGGCCCGCGTCATCCGGCCCGGCGCGGAAGCGGGCCACGCCCATCGGGCGCAGGGCATCTCGCAGAAACTCCTCCTCCCGGCTCCAGATCAGCTTGACCGGGCGGCCCGCCGCCTTTGACAGAAGGATCGCCTGCGGGAACGGGTTGGCCGACGCATACAGAAAGTGCCGTCCGAAGAAGCCACCCAGTATCGGTGAATGGATGAACACTCTTTCGGGTGTCAGACCCGCCACCTTGGCCGCCGCAGCCTGGAACATTTCCGGTGCCTGGTTGGGCAACCACAGGTCCAGCGTCCCGTCCTTGTTGAAGCGCGCCAGGGCAGACGGCGGCTCCAGTTGCCCATGGGCCAGATGCGGCGCCTCATAGGTGGCTTCCACCACCCGCGCGGCACCACGCAACCCGGCAGCCACATCGCCCTCCGTCTCAAAGGCGATGCCGTCGCCTTGCGTGGTCTTCAGTTTTGACCGGTGCGCCTGACTGGAGAAGTTAGCGGGCATCACGATCGCACCGGCAGGCTCTGCCCAGGTCACGGTCAGGGTCTCCACCGCCCGCCGGGCCCGCCACCAGCTATTGGCCAGGACGGCCACCGCGCCGGGCAACCGGTGGATTGAATGCACGCCCGGCATGGCGCGCACGTCCGCTTCGTTCGTCAGGCTGGCAGGTTCAAGTCCAAGGCGGGGAGCATGCTGAACGGCAGCGTGCAGCATGCCCTCCACCGACAGGTCGATGGAATAACGAGCCTGTCCTGTTGATTTCTCCAGGACATCCAACCTGGCAACCGGCTTGCCGATCCAGCGGAAATCAGCACCGGATCGCAAAGGGGCATCGGATGGCACCGGCAGCTTCGCTGCTGCCGCCGCAACGGCACCATAGTCCAGGGTGCGGCCGCTGCTGGCATGTATCACCTGCCCCGGCTTGGTCGACAAAGACGCGGCGGGCACACCCAGACGCTGGGCAGCCGCCTGTATCAGCATCAGCCTTGCAGCCGCCCCCAACCGCCGCAGCGTGTCGTAGCTCATCCGTACCGACATGCTGCCGCCCGTGAAGCGGGCACCCATGGTCAGCAGGTAATCCGGACCCGGCGGCGCACATTCGACAATGAACTGCGCAGGATTGACATCCAGCTCCTCGCCAACGATCTGGGCCATGGCGGTGAAGATGCCCTGGCCACCCTCGATGAAGGGGCTGCGGAACATCACTTTATTGTCGGGCCTGATTTCCAGGAAGGCGCTGACCCTTGTACCCGGCACGATCCTGGCTGCTTGCGCCCTTGCATTGCCGATCGGCAGAGCGACGCTGAGAACCAGGGCGCCTGCACCAGCGCCCAGAAATCCCCGCCGCGACAGTTTGGCCGGTTGGTCCGGCAAGGGTCCCCCGTGGGGTGCCAAGCGACGCATCATCATGATTTCACCCCGGCCACGTCACGGACGGCTGCGGCGATGGCATTATAGGTGCCGCAACGACACAAATTGACCATTGCCGCCGCGATCTCCTCCTCGCTGGGCTTGTCGGATTGCTTCAGAAGGGCGGTTGCCGTCATCACCTGACCGGACTGGCAGTAGCCACATTGCGGAACCTGATGCCTGACCCAGGCTTCCACCACCTCGCGGCCAACGGGATCATCGCTGACGGCTTCGATAGTCGTAACAGCTGCTCCAACCACTGCCTCGACAGGCGTCACACAGGACCGCGTCGCCTGACCGTCAACCAGCACCGTGCAGGCACCACATTGCGCCAGACCGCAGCCATATTTTGTGCCCGTCATGCCCAGTTCGTCACGCAGCACCCACAGTAAGGGGGTATCGGGCTCGATCTCGACCTGTTTTCTGTGGCCGTTGATGATCAGTTCCATGGTCACTCCCAGGCGCCAGCACAAAGACAGTGCCCTTATCGCTTCATCAAGGTAAGGCGGCGCCGTCATGCCGATTAGCCGGCTATACCCTCTTGCATTTATCGACCTGGCCCATAAATCTCAGCCTCAGATCGAAGGGACGAGGCTGTGGCGAAAGAGGATTTCAACAATCTGCTCTGGTTCCTCGCGGTGGCGGAGGAGCGCAGTTTCACCCGTGCGGCGGCGAAGTTGGGCGTATCGCAATCGACGCTGAGCCATACGATCAAGCAACTGGAAAGCCGTATGGGAATCCGGCTGCTGACCCGCACCACGCGCAGCGTGGCCACTACCCAGGCCGGCGAACGGCTTCGTCAGTCACTGGCGCCACGTATATCGGAGATTGAGGCTGAGATTGCCGCCCTGATGGAGTTTCGCGACAAACCCGCCGGCCGGGTTCGCATCACCTTATCCGATCATGCGCTGAACAGCGTGGTCTGGCCCAAGTTGAAACCGGTACTGGCCCAATACCCGGATATCGCACTTGAACTCTCTATCGATAACGGGCTGCGCAATATCGTGGAGGATGGGTTCGATGCGGGTATCCGGCTGGGGGAGAATGTCGAGAAGGACATGATTGCCGTCCGCGTGGGACCGGATTGGCGATTGGTGGCTGTTGCCTCTCCACAGTATTTTCTGTCGCACAAACAGCCGGTACACCCCCATGACCTGATCAACCATGACTGTATCAATATGCGGCAATCGACCATGGGCGGTCTTTATGCCTGGGAGTTTGAGAAGGATGGACAGGAACTGCGCGTCCGCGTGGACGGACAACTGACATTCAATACAAGCTACGCCATGATTGACGCGGCGCTGAATGGCTTTGGCATCGCCTATGTGCCCGAGGATATGGTCACCCAGCATATCGCGACGGGCGATCTGGACCTTGTACTGGATGATTGGTCGCCCCACTTCCAAGGATATTTCATCTATTACCCCAGCCGCCGCCAGAACCTGCCGGCCTTCCGGGTCATTGTGGATGCCCTGCATGAAAAGGCGTCTTGACCAGATGAAACGTAACGCTCCGGTGAGCACCGTCTTGCGGATTTGGGTTAGGGCTTTGAGATTTGCGTTGTCGTGCAGGAGTGAACCGCGCCGGTAGTCCCACCGGTGCCGATGGCGCCGGTGATCGAAGTGGTGATGGCACGTGGTGCTTGCGTGCGCTTGGCCAGGGCGGTTGATCCGGCGCTGACGGTGACGGAGTTGCGGACGATGGCGGGGCTGGGGACGCGATGTGGGTCGATACGCACAGGGTAAGTGCGAGTACCGCAGCCCACCCGGATCGTGCCCCCCCCTGCCCTGTCGGCCAGTCCGTCGCCTTGCGATATGGTTGCGTCATCGGCCAAGTCCCTGCTCCATCGCTACGCGCCACGGGAATAGCCCGCGATCACCACGGCTGATATAGTACTACAGTTGCGGTTATTGATTTATCGTGATTCCCTGTGCCTTCGGGATATGGAGGTTGAGGCATGGGAGTATCGGATTGGTCTGGGACGT
>NZ_FZOI01000010.1 GCF_900188385.1 Azospirillum sp. RU38E | reverse complement strand
CTGCAAATCCATCGTCGGCAGCGGCGCCGCCGTCGTTGGTGGAGCGCTTTCTAAACACCTCCAACCAACCCGTCAACCGTTTTTTTCACCGCTCTAAACTTTTTTCTCCGCAGCGCCGAAACGCTACAAAAAGCACAGAACCAATCCGGTCAACGGACCATCAAGCAATCAATCCACCAGAACCAAGCCCAGCAGACACAATGCCCAACAGTACGATAGATCAATCCACTTGTCCGAAGGCCTAAACCTTCAAAGAACCGTCGGTGATACTGGCCAAAACCACCATCACCCCGTCCCACAACTTGACAAACCAACCGGCCCGCCGTCGTGGGAGGCGCTGTATAGGCGCATGATAAAACCGATGCAACAGGTTTTTTGAAGAAAAATGAACGACCCGTTGCATCCCCGTGACCAACCCAATGTAAGCCCGAAAATCGGGCTTGGGCAGGGGGGAATGGCCCAACCTTTCGCATAGCTGGCTTTTCCGGTCAGAGTGGCAGATTGAATTATCCGCTGGGCCACATTATCTCCCTAGCGGTCAGTCTTGAGCAGGCTCCTCCTCTATATAAGAACAGGTCGTATGGTTCCCCCTCCCCTCACTTCGCCCAATGACAGCGGGTCGGATAGTGAACGTCTGTCGCCGCGCGCGCAGGCGACGCGGCTGCGTTTGATGCAGGCCGGCGCCGAGCTGCTGGGAGAAGTAGGGATTGAGCGCATCTCCACCAATCTGGTGGCAGCGCGCGCCGGGGTGACGCCCCCCATCTTCTACCGCCATTTCAAGGATAAGTACGAGCTGCTGGCCGCCCTGGGGGAGGATCTGATGATCCGCCAGAATCGGGTGCTGGAAACCTGGCTGGCCCAGCATGGCGGCGGCTATGAGAAGCTGATCGAAGCCCATTATGATTTCCTGCTGGACTCCATCCGGGTCACCGCAGAGGTGCCCGGGTCTGTCTGGATCATGCGGGCCCTGCGGGCCGTGCCGTCGCTGGCCAATGTGCGGCTGGATTCCCATGAATGGGTGACGGATCGCATCATGGAGGCCATCCAGCCGCTGTTGCCGCAGGCCGATCCGGCGGAATTGCGGCTGCGCAGCCGCATCGCCGTCGAGGCGGGTTATAGCGTCATCGAACTGGCGCTGGAAGATGCCCAGCAAAACCCGGAAGCCCTGTGTCGGGGATTGACCCGGATGTGGGTCGGCGGGCTGCGCCACGCCCTGTAACTTTACCCTTAGCCCATGGCCCACCCTGTCGACCGCCCTTTTCTGAAAAGGGCGGCAAAAGGCGCTTGCATCGGCCCAGCATATTAGCTATCACTAACTTGTAAAGTTAGTTTACGCTAACGTTCATCCTTCAAACTGATCGCTATCGTGGGTGCCATGCCGAGAAGATCGAGCGTGTGGGCGCTGCGGGGCCTGCTTTGCCTGAATGTCCTGATCCTGCTGGGGGGGTGCGAGAGGGCGGCACCGGTGCCGGATGCCGCCACCATCGCCGCCCTGCGGCCAGATGATCCGCACCTGTCGGAGATTTACGCCACCGCCTGCATGGCCTGCCACACGATACCCGACAGTGGGGCTCCGCAGACGGGCATGGTCAGCCAGTGGCAACCCCGATTGGCCAAAGGAATGCCCACCCTTTTGCAGAATGTTGTGCAGGGGCTGAACGGAATGCCGGCGGGCGGCCAATGCTTCGCCTGCACCACAGCCGATTATGAGGCGCTGATCCGCTTCATGAGCCAGCCGCCCGCCGCCCCATGAAACAGGAGCCCTGATCCATGCTGTCACGGCGTTCACTTTTTTTGCTGATGGCGGGAGCCGCGACACTGGGCGGTGGCACCTGGGCTGCTTCCCGCGTGGGGCAGCAGCCGGAACCACCCACCCCGCCGGGACAGGATGCAGAGGGTCGGTTGCTGTGGCGCAACTGGTCCGGCATCCAGACCGCCTATCCGCAGCAACGCGCGGCACCGACGGATGAAGGGGAATTGGCCGATCTGGTGCGGAATGCACCCGGCCCCCTGCGCGCCGTCGGCTCCGGCCATTCCTTCATGCCGCTGGTACCGACACCAGGCACGCTGATGACACTGGACCGGATGGCCGGGCTGGTGACGCATGATGCAGCCAGCCTGAGTGCCACGGTGCGGGCCGGCACACGGCTGGCCGATCTGGGGGCGGCCCTGGCCGGGATCGGCCAGGAAATGCCCAACCTGCCCGATATCAACAAGCAATCGCTGGGCGGCGCGCTGGCCACCGGTACCCATGGCACGGGCGCCAGCCTGCCGGCGCTGCATGGCAATGTCACCGCCCTGCGCATCGTCACCGGCCGGGGGGAGGTGCTGGATTGCGATGCAACACAGAATGCTGAGCTGTTCCAGGCCGCGCGGGTGGGGCTGGGGGCCTTTGGCATCGTCACAGAGGTGACGCTGCGCAACAGCCCGCTGCGCCGGGTGGACCGGAATGTCTGGGTGCAGCCACTGGAACAGACGCTGGCGGAATGGCCCGCCCTGCGGGCCAAGCACCGCAATGTCGAATTCTACTATCTTCCCTTCACCGACATGAGCGCCGTCATCAGCCATGATGAGACGGATGCCCCCGCCACCCCGCGCCCCCCGGCCCAGGATAATGAGGCGCTGCTGGACCTGAAGCGCCTGCGTGACTGGCTGAGCTGGTCGCCCGGCCTGCGCCGCCGGCTGGCCCGGCAGGTGCTGGGCGGGCTGAAACCGGAACGAGTGGTGGATGAAAGCTGGCGGCTTTTATCCAACGAGCGCCCGGTACGCTTCAACGAGATGGAATTCCACCTGCCACTGGATGCCCAGCCGCAAGCCCTGCGGGAAGTGATCACCGCCATCGAAGGGGCGCGCAACGATGTGTTTTTCCCCATCGAGGCCCGGGCGGTGGCGCCGGATGACGCCTGGCTCTCCCCCTTCCAGGGGCGGATGACGGGTTCCATCGCCGTCCATGCCTATTACAAGGATCAGTATGATTTCCTTTATGAAATCGTCGAGCCGATCCTGCGCCGATATGAGGGGCGGCCACACTGGGGCAAGCTGAACCGGCTGACGGCCGCAGATTTTGCCAGCCTTTACCCGCGCTTCGGTGAGGCCGTGGCCCTGCGGCGGGAGGTCGATCCCGAGGGGCGTTTCCTTAATGATTACCTGCGGGGGATCATGGGGCATGGCTGAACAGCTCCACACCGCGCCCACACACGACGCCTATTTCGCCACCCTGTCGGCGGCGCTGCACCGGGCCGGGCTGGCGGAACCGGTGCTGGTGCTGGATGAGGCGCGGCTGGCGGCCAATATCGCCGCCGTGTCCAGCACGTTGGACGAGGGGCCGGCTGTGCGGCTGGTGGTGAAGTCGCTGCCCTGTGCCGATCTGCTGCTGCGGATCGCCCGGCCGTTGGGCACGGATCGCTACATGGTGTTCAACCGCGCCATGACACTGGAAATGCGGCGGCTGGAGCCGGGGGCCGATCTGCTGCTGGGCAAGCCGCTGCCGGTGGCGGCGGCGGCTGCCTATTACGACGCGGTGGGGACCGATGATCCAGGGCCGCATTGGTTGATCGATACGCCGCAGCGGCTGGCGGATTATCAGGCGATGGCGGCGGCACGGGGTATCAAGCTGCGCATCAATATTGAAATTGATGTGGGGCTGCATCGCGGCGGGGTGGGCGATCCGCTGGCGCTGGCAACATTGCTGGATCAGGTGGCGCCCGGCACAGCGGTGACCGGGCTGATGGGCTATGACCCGCACATCGCCAAACTGCCCACCAGCCTGGGGCTGCGCCGCCGCGCGCTGGCGGCCAGCCAGGGGATTTACCGGCAGATGGTGGCGGTGCTGCGGCAGCGTCTGGGGCCGGGGCCACTGATCCTGAACAGTGCCGGCAGCCCCACCTATGTTCTGCACGCCAAGGGCAGTATCGCCAATGAGGTCGCCATTGGCTCTGCCTTCGTGAAGCCGGCGGATTTCGACCTGGACACGCTGGCCGATCACCAGCCCGCCTGTTTCATCGCCACACCGGTGCTGAAAACCGCCTGGCCGGCGCTGGCACCGGGGCTGGGGAGGCTCGCTTGGCTGGGGGGGCGGGCGCAGGCGCAATTCATCCATGGCGGCCATTGGCTGGCCGATCCGGTCTCACCACCAGGATTGCGCCGCAGCGCCCTGTTTGGCCCCTCCAGCAACCAGGAATGCTGGCTGGGGCCACACCGGCCAGGGTTACGGCCGGGGGACTGGCTGTTTCTGCGCCCCCGCCAGAGCGAGGCGGTTTTCCTGCAATTCGGTCCCCTTGCCCGGTTCGACGGGCGGGAGATCACGGGCTTCTGGCCGGTCTTTCCGGTCTCGGCCTGAAGCCCGTGCCGCCGCCTGCGGGTACAGGCGGCGGCACGGATGATAATCGCGGCCCAAAAGCCGCCCGGCTGACGAATGGCCGGCTAACAGGGGGTATCGGTCATGTTGCACGTCAAGGGGATCACGAAGGTTCATCTGCTGCTGCTGTCCAGCGTTGCCCTGACAGCCCTGCCCGCCGCCGGGCAGGAGGCGATGCTGGACGAAATCGTCGTCACCGCCCAGAAACGGCAGCAGAATTTGCAGGATGTGCCGGTCAGCGTGACCGCCATTGCCGGCGACGCGCTGCTAGATCAAGGGGTTGCCACTGTGCAGGATCTGGGCAAGCTGACGCCTGGCCTGCAGATCACCACCACCGACGCCGCCGCCAACCCGAAAATCTTCGTCCGGGGTGTCGGTCTGGCGGATTTCAATGCCAATGCATCGGGCGCCGTCGGCATTTATGTCGATGGGGCCTATGTCGCCTCCCCCCTGGCGCAGACGGGGCAATTCTTCGATCTGGCCCAGGTGGAGGTGCTGAAAGGGCCGCAAGGCACGCTCTATGGCCGCAACAGCACCGGTGGCGCCATCAACATCACCACCCGCCGGCCGGATTTTGATACCAGCGGCGAGGGGCAGATTTCCTATGGCCGTTACAACGCCGTGACCCTGCAGGCGGCCAGCAACGCCCCCATCATCGCCGACCGGCTGGCCATGCGCATTGCCGGGATTTATGAGCGTGATGATGGCCGCACCTATAACCGCGTCACCGGCGATGATGTGAACCGCACCAAGCGCTGGGCCGGCCGCGCCAGTTTCCTGCTGACGCCAACGGATGGGTTTGAAGCCGTTCTGCAAATCCATGGCGGGCAGAACCGGGGCGACAGCCATTATGCCCAATCCCGTGCGCTGGTGCCCATCAATACGGCCGCCGCCGGGCCGGACGGGCTCTGCGCCCCAGGGGCCGCTTCCGGGGCCTGTGTCGATGCGCTGGGCTATGCCGATACGGATAGTGATCCCTATGCCGGTGATTACAATCTGAAGGGCCAGGATCGGATCGACCTTTATGGCGCCACGCTGAACCTGCGCTGGGATCTGGGCTCAGCGCGGCTTTATTCCATCACCGCCTATGACCATGCCAAGCGCAATAATGCGGAGGATACGGATGCTAGCCCCAACCAGTTGATGGAAGCCACATATCTGGCCACCCAGCGCGACTTCAGCCAGGAAGTGCGGCTGGAAGGGGAATGGGAGCGGGTGAAGGCAGTCGGCGGGCTTTATTACCTGCATGATTATCTGGATACAAACAGCCAATATGATGTGCTGCGCGCCCTGCGCCCGATGTTCACCACTCCGGACAATCCCACCGGCCTGTCGATTGAAAATAATGTCGCCATCGTGGGCTTCCCCTATCGCCAGACGACGGATTCCTATGCCGGCTTCGGGCAGGTGGATTTCCAGGCCAGCGACCGGCTGACCCTGACAGCCGGGCTGCGCTATTCCCGCGACGAGAAGGATTTCCATTATCGCAGCACGGTGGAGCAGGTCATCGACCTGTTCAGCCTGGATGCCGCCAAAAGCTTTGAGAGTGTTTCCGGCCGGCTGGCGGCATCCTTGAAACTGACCGACGATGCCATGGCCTATGCCAGCTATAACCGGGGCTATAAGAGCGGCGGTTTCTTCGGTGGCTATACGCGCGATCCGGCCGATCTGGCCCCCTATGATGATGAAACGCTGGATGCCTATGAGATTGGCGGCAAGACGGAATGGCTGAACCGAAGGCTGCGGCTGAACCTGTCCGGTTTCTTCTATAATTACCAGGATCTGCAGGTCTTCCAGTTGATCCAGCGCGGCGGTCTGCCAGTGCAGACCTTCACCAATGCCGCCAGTGCCCATATCTGGGGCAGTGAGGTTGAACTGACGGCCCTGCCGCTGGCGGGGCTGGAACTGGGCCTGTCCGGTGCCTTCCTGGATGCCAAGTACCGGGATTTCATCTCCCAGGGGGAAAATCTGGATGGCAACCGCCTGCCCTCCTCCCCCCGCTGGTCGCTGACGGGAACGATCAGCCATCGGCAACAGGTGGAAGGGCTGGGGGAACTGGCGCTGACGGCCAATCTCTCCTACCGTTCCAAGGTCTATTTCGACAGCCGCAATCTGGAGCGGTTGAGCCAGAAGGGCTATTGGCTGGCCGACCTGACCCTTGGCTGGACCGCCAGCGATGGCGGCATGGGTGCCGGGGTGACGGTCGCCAACCTGTTCGACAAGGATTATGTCGTCGATATCAATAATCTCAGCAGTTTCGGCCTGGATGCCGTGAATTACGGGCGGCCCCGGCGGGTCAGTGCCTATCTGCGCTGGACCTATTGAGGGGGATGGCTGCTTCCCGCCGCCCCCTCCCTTCCCCGCCATCCTGGCTGTGCCTAGGATGGCGGGGAGATTTTTCTTCTCCCCCTGTCCCCTGCCAGGAATTCTGCCGTGCCGCCTCTGCCCCCTCCGGACACAACCGATACCCTGGACGCCGCCTTTGCCCGGCTGCACGCGGCAGCCCAGGCCGATCCGTTTCCCGATATCGCCACCCGGCGGGGGTGGCTGACCGCCTTGGCGGACGGGCTGGCGAAGCGGCAGGACGAGATTGTTGCCGCCATCGATGCGGATTTCGGCGGACGCTTGGCGCATGAAACCCTGTTTGCGGAAATCTTCGTCACCATCGCCGCCCTGCGCCATGCCAAGAAACACCTGAAAGGCTGGATGAAACGGCGGCGACGGTCGGTGCCGCTGACCCTGCAGCCGGGCAGCGCCTGGATAGAACCGCAGCCACTGGGCGTGGTGGGGGTGATCGCCCCCTGGAACTATCCGCTGCAACTGGCGCTCTGCCCCCTGGCCAGCATTCTGGCGGCCGGCAACCGGGTGCTGCTGAAACCATCAGAACTGACGCCGCGCACCACCGCCCTGATCGCCGACCTGTTGACCCAGGCCCTGCCCGGCACGGTCGCCGCCTGTGTCTCCGGCGGGCCGGAACTGGGAATGCACTTTGCCGGGTTGCCGCTGGACCATCTGCTGTTCACCGGCTCCACCCGTGTCGGGCGGATGGTGATGCAGGCAGCCGCCGCCAACCTGACGCCGGTGACGCTAGAACTGGGCGGCAAGTCACCGGCCCTCCTGCTGCCAGATGCGGATATCGCGGCGGCGGCCGCCGATATCGCCTATGGCAAGCTGACCAATGCCGGGCAGACCTGTGTGGCGCCGGATTATGTGCTGCTGCCCCGCCCGGCACTGGAACCGTTCCTGACAGCGATCCAGCACAGTGCTGCCGGCTATTTCCCCGCCCGCAATGGCGTGGCGGAGATGAGTGTGATTTTCGGCGCGCGCGGCCGGGAGCGGGCCCAGACCCTGCTGGCGGAAGCTAAGAGCCGGGGCCTGCGGGTGGAGCCGCTGTGCGCCCCGCCCCCCGGCGCCGACCTGGTGCCATCGGCCATCATTGACCCACCGGCGGATATCGCCCTGATGCGGGAGGAGCTGTTTGCCCCGCTGCTGCCCATCATTCCCTATGATGATCTGGAAGCGGCCCTGGCCCAGATCAATGGGCGGGACCGGCCCTTGGCGCTCTATCTGTTCGGGCGCGATGGCGCGGTGATCGACCGGGTGCTGTCGCGCACCCATGCCGGGGGTGTCAGCATCAATGACACGCTGATCCATGTGGCGGTGGATGATTTGCCCTTTGGCGGCGTCGGCCCCAGCGGCATGGGCCGCTATCACGGGCGGGACGGGTTCGACAATTTCAGCCATCTGAAACCGGTCTTCCGGCGGGGCGGCCCCCGCACCGACCGGCTGATCCGCCCGCCCCTGAACGGGCTGCACCGGAAACTGCTGCGCCTGCTGATCGGCCGCTGAAGGATAGCCCCAATGGCCCAGGTTACCCATGCCCGTGCCGCCGCCTATGGCGCCGGTTCCATTGCGGCTGCCAGTTTCGTGGTCACACCGCAATTGCTGCTGCTGTTTTTCCTGACCGAGACGCTGGCGGTACCGCCGGCCTGGGCGGGGCTGGCGGTGCTATTGCCCAAGGCGTGGGAATTCATCTTCGATCCCACGGTCGGCCTGCTGTCCGACCGGGCACGTATGAAAAGCGGGCGGCGCTGGCCCTGGCTGCTGGCGGGGGCCTGCCTGTTTCCGCCCAGCTTTGCCCTGCTGTTCGCCCCGCCCTTGCTGGATGATTGGCGGCTGACCCTGGCCTGGGTGACGGTCAGCTTCCTGCTCTGCACCAGCGCCTATTCCGTCTTCGCCATCCCCTTCGTCACCATGCCGGGGGAGGTGTCGGACGATCCGGCCACCCGCACCCGCGTGGTGGCGTGGCGCATGGCCTTTGTCGGCGTTGGCGTGCTGACGGCGGGCGGGCTGGCCCCGCTGCTGGTGGAAACCAGCGGGGGTGGACGGCAGGGCTTCGCCCATATGGGGCTGGCCATCGCCCTGCTGGGCGGGCTGGTGATGCTGACGGCGGGGCTGGCCGCCCGTGGCTTCCGGCAGGTGAAACCGGCACCAGCGCCGCGGGCACAGCACCCGCTGCGCCATCTGCTGGGCAACCGGGTCTATCGCTGGCTGTGGATTTCCTATGTGGTGCAGATGGTTTCCATCGCCGTCAGCGCCGCCCTGCTGCCCTATGCCGTGCAGCATGTGATGAAGGCCCCCAGCAGCATGGTGTCGGTGCTGTTCGTCGCCATGACGGCTGGCAGCATCCTGACCATGCCGGTCTGGGTGAAGATCAGGGGCCGGCTTGGCGCGATGCGGGCCTATCTGCTGGCCTCCATCGTCTGTGCCGCCGGTTCTGCCGCCCTGTTCAGCGTCGTCACCGGCAATGGGATGTTGGCGTGTCTGGCGGCGCTGGCCTTCGGCATCGGACAGGCCGGGCAGCAATTGCTGCCGCTGTCGCTGTTACCGTCGGCGACGGAGGCAGAGGACAAGGCCGCCGGCGCCCGCCATGCTGGCCTGTTTGCCGGCATCTGGGTGGCGGGGGAAAAACTGGGCATGGCACTTGGCGGTGCCCTGGCCGCCCTGATGCTGGGCCTTGTCGGCTATGTCGAAGGCGGGGTGGCGCAGGCGGCCGAAGCGGTCACCGCGATTCCCTGGCTGTTCGCCATCATCCCCGGCCTGATCCTGCTGGCCAGCCTGCTGCCCCTGCGCCACCTGCACCGCATCGCGCCCAAACTGGGGGATTGAACCGCAACGAAAAGAAGGAGGGTTGCATCCGCAGTCACAGAATTCTATGAATGCAAATCATTCTTAATTCTGTCTGCCGGGCAGCATCTCACTGCCCCAGGAAGAGGCCCTTCATGCGCATCACCGGCCATCACCCGCTTTGGCGCATCGCTGCCGCCGTCCTGGGCGGCTATGCCTTCACCTGGGGCTTCATCGCCCTGGGTATGGCCGGCGCCTTCGCGCTCGGCATGTCGTTCCACGATGCCGAACATCTGACAGCCATCATCGGCTTCCTGATCTATCTGGTGCTGTTCCTGTGGGCCTTCGCGGCCCGCAGTCTGGCACGGGTCTGGGCCGTGACGGCGGGCGGGGCGTTGGTGATGGCCGGTGCCGCCAGCCTGATCCAGCATCAATTGACCTGACCGACCGGGACGAAGGAAACCACCCATGTTTCAGAGCTTCCGCCTCTCCATGGCCTGGCTGCACACCTGGTTCGGTCTGACGCTGGGCTTCGTGCTGATGGTCGTCTTCTTCTTTGGCGCGCTGTCGGTGTTTGACCGTGAAATCGACCGTTGGGCCGTGCCGCAATCCCGCTTCGAACCCCAGCCCATACCCAGTTTCGACAAGATCCTGCGCCCGGTGTTCGAGCAGATGCAGCCGACGCAGGAGGCCATTGCCGAGATGGCGCCGCGCGTCAACGGCCCAATGCCGGAGACCTATCCGGTCATCGAGCGGATGGGGGCCTATACCACCCACCGTGACCCGGTGCTGAACCTGTTCATCGGCTTCGATGTGCCCAACGCGAAAGACCCGGAAGAAGCCATCTGGGCCTATCGCACCATTGATCCGCGCAACGGTGCCAGCCTGCCAGATGACCGGCTGAAGATCGGCAGCGAGTTCTTCTATCCGCTGCATTACAGCCTGAACCTGCATTGGCGGGATATCGGCACCTGGATCGTCGGCTCGGCCGCCCTGGTGATGCTGGCGGCCTTGGTCAGCGGCGTGGTGATGCATCGCAAGATCTTCCGGGAATTTTTCACATTCCGACCGGGCAAAACCAGCCAGCGCAGCGTGCTGGACCTGCATAACCTGACGGGCGTGGTCGCCCTGCCCTTCCATTTCTTCTTCGCCTTAACCGGGCTGGTGATCTTCGCCGGCATCTATTTCCCCGTCGGCCACACCCAGCTGGACCCGCTGCATGAGATGAGCGAGCGGCTGGAGGCGGCGGAAACCGGCCTGCCCCATGACAGGGCCGGCGTGGCGGCACCCCTTGCCTCGGTGGATGCCATGGTTGCTGACGCACAGCGCCGCTGGCACGAAAAGGGTATGGCGGGCGAGGTCGGCTTTCTGACGCTTCAGCATGTTGGCGATGCCAATGGCTATGTCAGCGTCTATCGCGCCGGCACCGACCGGATTGCCCTGACGGGCGAGGGTATTCACTACAAGGCCGCCACTGGGGAGCTGCTGCGCGAAGACCCAGCCCCCGGTTTTGTCGATAATCTCAACGAGTTCCTGACGGGCCTGCATCTCCAGCATTTCCGTCATTGGCTGCTGCGCTGGCTCTATGTGCTGGGCGGCTTGACGGGTTGTGTCTGTATCGCCACCGGCTTCATCTTCTTTGTCGAAAAGCGCAAGCGCCAGCACGCCAAGCAGGGCATCCAGGGCGCCCGGCTGGTGGATGCGCTGGCTGTCACCACGGTGACGGGCATGGTGCTGGCTGCCCTGGGGATGCTGATCGCCAACAAGCTGCTGCCCGACAGTTTGCCAGCCGGCTGGCCGCCGCGCGGCGATCTGGAACAATATGCCTTCTGGGGAAGCTGGCTGCTGGCCTTCATTCACGCGCTGGCACGCAGCGGGCCGGTGGCGGCAGGCCGGCTTTCCCCCGCCTGGGCGGAACAGTGCCGGGCCATCGCCGTGCTGGCGCCACTGGCCGTGCTGTTGAACTGGATCATCACCGGGGACCATCTGCTGCGCACCCTGTCGGCCCTTTACTGGCCGGTGGCGGGGCTGGACCTCTGCTTGCTGGCCAGCGCCGGCGTGGCGCTGCTGGCGGCAGCCAAGCTGAAGCGCCGGGCCCTGGCGGCCCCCGCCATCGATACTGCCAAGCGGGAGGCCGCCCATGCCTGAGATCATGATGTTGAGCGTGGCCATGCTGGCCAGTATCGCCGGCATGGGCTGGCTGGCCCTGGCGATGGAAGCGCACTGGGGCCAGGTTTTCGGCCCCCACGCCCAGCGCCCGCGCACCATCCGGGGCCTGCGGGTGGGCGGCGGGCTGGCCCTGGCCCTGTCGCTGGGCCTGTGCCTGGGGGCCGATCACCCCAGCATGGCGGCCCTGGTCTGGATCATGACCCTGGCCGCCGGGGCCTTGGCAGTGGCGTTCACCCTGTCATGGCGGCCGGGGTTGTTGCGGGTGTTGCTGCCGGGGATTTGAGGGGGACCATTCGGAGCGGTGGGCACGCCGCTCCGAATGGATGGGGTTCTACGCAACACTGTGCAACGGAATTAAAACGGGTGTTGCGTGGGTCGATGGGTACTTAATCCCTTCAAAAGGCGCATTAATGCCAATTATAGGAACATAGTATCACAGAGAATGATTTTTCCATAATCATATCAGTGACCATCAATTCCCCTCACCCGCACGCAATCTCCGCCGGCGTCGCACAGTAAAGCTCATACAGCGTCTGGATCACCCGGCCGGCTTCTTCGCTGGCCAGGGCGTAATAGATGGTCTGGCCGTCGCGGCGGGCGCGGACGAGGCCGTCTTTGCGCAGCAATGCCAATTGCTGCGAAACCGCCGTTTCGCGCACGCCGATGCGCTGGGCCAGATCGCCGACGGAGCGTTCGCCCTGGATCAACTGACACAGGATCATCAGGCGGGAGCGGTTGCCCAGCGCCTTCAACAGATCGACCGCACGGTCGGCATTGGCTTGCATGTCATGCATATTCATATCCATGCAGATAGAGCGGATTTCGGGGGGCGTCAACGGGGGCACACCTTCCCTGCCTCCCCCGCGGAAGCGGGGGTCCAGGGGCCAAGGGGACCAAGGCGCTGTGCTTGTGGCCCCTGGATCCCCGCTTCCGCGGGGAAGGCACTTTGGTGCGAGAGGTTAATTAAGCGCCAACGGGCTTGCGCCGGGATGACGGAATTGAGGTGACGGGAAAGGGCGACCTGAACGAAAAGCATCAGCCCCCCTACACCACCTTCTCCCCATCGCGCAGCACGATGTAGAGGCACGGGATCACCAGCACGGTCAGCAGCGTGGAAGAGGCCAGACCGAACAGCAGCGACACCGCCAGCCCCTGGAAAATCGGGTCGGTCAGGATGGTGGCGGCACCGATCATCGCGGCCAGGGCCGTCAACAGGATCGGCTTGAACCGCACGGCCCCTGCCTCCAGCAGCACCTCCCGCAAGGTGTGACCCTTGCCGGCCCCGTGGCGGATGAAATCCACCAGCAGGATGGAGTTGCGGACGATGATGCCGGCCAGCGCGATGAAGCCGATCATCGAGGTGGCGGTAAAGGCTGCCCCCAACAACCAATGGCCCAGCATAATGCCGATCAGCGTCAGCGGGATCGGCGTCAGGATCACCAGCGGCAGGCGGAAGCTGCCGAACTGCGCCACCACCAGCACATAAATGGCCAGGATCGCCACGCCAAAGGCCGCCCCCATGTCGCGGAAGGTGACATAGGTGACCTCCCATTCCCCATCCCATAACAGGCTGGGTTTACTTTCATCCGCCGGCTGGCCGGCCAGCCGGATGCTGGGCTTGGGCAGGTTGCCCCAATCATGGGCGTCAATCGCGTCGGCCACCGCCCCCATGCCATAGATCGGTGCCTCGTACCGGCCGGCCAGTTCGGCGGTCACCATATCGGTGAAATAACCGTCGCGGCGGAACAGCACGGGCGAGCCTTCCTCCCGCGTCAGCCGCAGCACCTCGCCTAACTCCACCACCCGGTTGGAACCGGGCAGGGCATTGGCCGGCACCGGGGTGGCGGCCAGCCGTTCGGTCCAGGCGCGGGCGTCCTTGGGCAGGGCGATGCTGATATCGATGGGGTACCGTTCCGCCCCGCGATGGGAATAGCCCATGGGGGTGCTGCCCAGAACGGTCCGGATCGCCGCGTACACGGCGGATTGTTCAACGCCCAGAAACTCCAGCTTGTCCTGATCGATGGACAGGCGCAGGCGCGGCTGGGGCGTGCCGAAACTGTCGTCGATATCGGTGATGAAGGGGATAGTGGCGAACAGCTTGCGCAGCTCCAGCGCCACGGCGCGGCGGGTGGTGGCATCGGGGCCGTAGATTTCCGCCAGCAGGGTGGCCAGCACCGGCGGGCCGGGCGGCACCTCCACCACCTTCAACACCGCCCCTTCCGGCAGCTTCAGGGTCGCCAGCAGCTTGGCACGCAGATCCAGGGCGATGGCGTGGCTGGCCCGATCCCGCGCCCCCTTGGGCAGCAGGTTCACCTGCACATCGCCCAGTTCCGGGCTGGCGCGCAGGAAGCTGTGGCGGACCAGACCGTTGAAATTGAAGGGGGCCGCCGTGCCGGCATAGATCTGGGCTGACCGCACCTCTGGCAGGGTGCCGGCGATTTCCGCCGCCTGGAACAGCAGGCGTTGCGTGTCCTGCAGGCTGGCCCCGCGCGGCAGGTTCAGTTCCACCGACAATTCGGATTTATTGTCGAACGGCAGCAGCTTCACCGTCACGCTTTTCGTGGCGAACAGGCCCAGCGCCACCAGGGTGGCAACCCCGACGACGGCCAGGAAAATCCCGGCAGGACGGCGGGAGGAGAGCAAGGGGGTCGCCACACGGCGATAAAGCCGGCCCAGCGGCCCGCCATCATGGGCGCTTTTATCCCCCGCCGCATCGGCCCCTTTGCCGGAAAATTTCACCATCAGCCAGGGGGCCAGCACCATGGCAGCGAAGAAGCTGAACAACATCGCCGCCGAGGCATTGACCGGGATGGGTGCCATGTATGGCCCCATCATGCCGGAAACAAACAGCATGGGCAGCAAGGCGGCAATCACCGTCAGGGTGGCGACGATGGTAGGGTTGCCCACCTCCGCCACCGCCTGCACGGCGGCGGTCAGCCGGTCGCGGCCATCCTGCATCGCCCAATGGCGGGCGATATTTTCCACCACGACAATGGCATCATCCACCAGAATGCCGATGGCGAAGATCAGCGCGAACAGGCTGACCCGGTTGACGGTGTAGCCCATGATATGGGCGGCAAACAGCGTCATCAGGATGGTGACGGGGATGACCACCAGGGTCACCAGCGCCTCCCGCCGGCCAATGGCCAGCCAAATCAGCGCCACGATGGACAGCGTGGCCAGCCCCAGATGGAACAGCAGCTCATCAGCCTTTTCAGAGGCTGTCTGGCCGTAATCGCGCGTCACCTCCACATTGATGCCATCGGGGATCAGGCGGCCGCGCAGGCTTTCCACCCGTTGCAGAATATTTTCAGAAACGGTGACGGCATTGGCCCCGGCCCGCTTGGCCAGGGCCACGGTGACGGCGGGAACGCGGACGAAGGCGCCCTTTTCATCCCGCACCAGGGTCCAGGTGCTGCGGTCCAGCGGTGCGCTGTCCAGCACCACCTGGGCGACATCGCGCACATAAACGGGGCGGCCATCGCGGCTGCCGATCAGCAGCAGGCCGATATCGGGCACGCCGCCCAGCGTCTGCCCGGCGGCAACGGCCACACTGCGCCCGCCATCCAGCAGCCGCCCGGCCAGGAAGGAACGGTTGGCGCCCTGCACCTTGGCCGTCAATTGCTCCAGCGTGATGCCGTAGAGCGCCAGCTTCTCCGGGTCGGGCTCCACCCGCACCTGTTCGCCGATGCGGCCGGAGAGAAAGCTGGGGCCGATATCCGGCACCTTGATCAGGTCGGTGCGCAGCTTTTCTGCCAGCTTGCCCAGGTCGCGGTCGGTCCAGCGATCCGCCTGATCGGGCTTGGGCGACAGGGTCAGCGTGACGATGGCCACATCATTGATGCCCCGCCCGACAATCAGCGGTTCGGGGATGCCGGTGGGGATTTCATCCAGATGCGCCCGCACCTTGGCATGAACGCGCAGGATGGCATCATCCTCCGGTGTGCCCACCTTGAAGCGGGCGGTCACCATCACCTGATCGTCGGATGTCTGGCTATAGACATGGTCAACGCCATTGATACCCTTGACGATGGCTTCCAGCGGTTTGGTCACCAGTTCCGCCGCATCGGGCGCCTTCAACCCATCGGCGCTGACCAGGATATCCACCATGGGCACGCTGATCTGTGGCTCCTCCTCCCGCGGGATGATAGCCAGCGCGATCAGCCCGGCCACCAGGGAGGCCAGCAGGAACAGAGGTGTGAGCGGGGAACGGAGGGTGGCCCGCGTCAGCAGGCCGGAAAGACCGAGCTTCATGGCTGCACCAGAGTATCGCCGTTGTGCAGACCGGAGAGGATTTCCACCCCGGCCAGACCGCCGGGCAGCGGGCGGGGCTGGCCGCGCTGTACCGGCACCTGCTCCACCGTGCCATCGGGCCGGCGCACCTGCGCGAAATCCAGCCCGAAGCGGCTGGTGAGATAGGAGGCCGGCACCAGCATGACGGGCCGGTCGCCCGCTTCGATCCAGACGCGCACACGCTGGCCGACATAATAATCGCCCAAGCCCTCCACCTTGGCATCGGCCTGCACCCGCCCTTCGGCAATCTGCGGATAGACCAGGGTGATGGCCCCCTCCCCATTGCCGGCACCCTGGGTGACATCCTGCGCATCCAGCCGCACCGGCGCTCCCGGTTTCAGGCTGGCGGCGTGGCGTTCGGGTACCGACAGGCGCAGCACATAATCCCGCTTGGCGATGGTGGCCACCACTTCGCCTGCCAGCACGACGGAGCCTTGGGTGACCGGCACGGTCAGCACCCGGCCGGCGGCGGGGGCCAGCACCTGGCCTTCGCGCATCTGCTGGCCCACCACGGCGCGTTCGGCGGTGCGGGCCTTCAGGTTATTGGTGGCCACATCCAGGGCAGTGTGCAACTCATCCAGCCGCTGCCGGGTGATGAAGCCGTTTTTCGACAAAGCCTCCCCGCGCTGCAGATCCGCCTGGGCCTGGGCCAACTGGGCGCGGGCGGCGGCGATCTGCGCTTCCAGCCCGCTTTGCTGCAATCCCAGCTTCTCATCCCCGATCAGGGCGATCACCTGACCGGCCGTGACCGTATCGCCTTCGCGCACGGTCAGGCCGGTGATGGTGCCGCCGGTGCGCACCCGCGCCGGCACCTTGTCCACCGTCTCCACCGTGGCGAACACGGGTTTTTCATCCGGCAGGGGCTGAAGGGTGACGGTAAAATCACCCCCCGCCGCCAAGGCGCTGGGGGCCAGCCACAGGGCTGTCAGGGCGGGCAGCAGCAGGGTGCGCATGGGAGTTTCCCCGGTGGAGTGGGCTGATTTTAATATTCATATATACGAATATATCTATTTTTTACGCCCGTCAATCACCCCACCCCTGCCGAGGAACCGGGGGATGGGATGCGATATATTCATACCTTCAAATTTTTGAATATTTGATAGGCTGCTGTCATCGGGCGACAGGTGATGCCCCCTTTATGCGGGAGATGAAGGCGATGATGAATGTCGATAAAGCCGTGCTTTCCTTTGCCGGCACCATGGTGCTGATCAGTGCGGCCCTTGCCTGGCTGGTGGGGCCGGTCTGGCTGTTGCTCACGGTTTTCGTTGGTCTGAACATGCTGCAGGCCGGGATCACCGGATTCTGCCCGGCGGCGATGATCTTCCGTCGGCTGGGTCTGCCGCCGGGGGTGGCGTTCCGCTGAGGCAGCCGAAAACCACAGCAGCGCAGAAAATTGCCCCTGTGAACCAACCGGGACGGTTTGTCCGGTTGCCGTAAGCGCGGGGACGCGGCATCTATGGCGTCCCCGCGCCATGGCGCCGTTGCCGCCCGGTATCATGAAAGACCGTTCCAAGCCTGCCGCCGACCGCCAGCTGAAGCTGGGTGCCCTGTGCCAGTCCCTTGCCGACCTGTTCTGGATCGCCCAGGCCTGGATTCTGGCCACCGCAGTGCTGGCCATGGTGAATGGAACCGGCGTGGCTGCGCTGTTGGGGCCGGCGCTGGGCTTTGCCGCCATCGGCATGGCCCGTACCGGGCTGGATGCAGCGGGGCGGCGGCTGGCCTTTCGCTCTGCCCGGCAGACCCTGACAGACTTACGCCGTGACGCGCTGGACCATCTGGGCCGGCGGATGCCGCTGGACCCGACCCTGCCGGCGTCGGGCACGCTGGCCGCCCTGCTGGCCGAACAGGCCGAGGCCGTCACCCCCTATTTGCAACGCTATGTGCCGGTGCGCTGGCGGCTGATGCTGGTCTGCCCGGCGCTGCTGCTGGCGGTGGCGTGGCATTCCTGGGCGGCGGGGTTGATCCTGCTGGTGGCGGCGCCGCTGATCCCGCTGTTCATGGCGCTGATCGGCATCCGGGCCAAAAAGGCCAGCGAGGAACAGTTGATGGCCGTTGGCGGCATGAACGGCCTGCTGATGGACCGGTTGCGCGGCCTGCCCACCATCCGGGCACTGGAGGCGGAAGACGCGGTGGCGGGCCGCATCCAGACGCTGGCCACGAAGGTAAAGCAGCAGACCATGGCGGTGCTGCGCATCGCCTTTCTGTCTTCTGCCGTGCTGGAGCTGTTTTCAGCCTTGGGGGTGGCGCTGGTGGCCGTTTATACCGGGTTCCATCTGCTGGGGCAGCTGGAATGGGGCACCTGGGCCGGGCGGCTGGATCTGGCGCAGGGCCTGTTCATCCTGCTGCTGGCCCCGGCTTTTTTTGAGCCGTGGCGCGATCTGGCCGGCGCTTGGCATGACCGCGCCAGCGGGGAAGCCGCCATCAAGGCGCTGAACGCACTGACGGGGACGGCGGCGGTTGCGGCGGAAAGCCAGAGCGCCCCACCACCGCCGGCCGGCACGGCGCTGCTGCTGAACGGCATCCGCTTTGCCTATCCCGGTGCGGCGGCACCGGTGATTGACGGGTTTGACCTGTCCGTGCGGGCGGGTGAGCGAGTGGCCCTGCTGGGCCCCAGCGGCAGCGGCAAATCCACCCTGCTGGCCCTGGCTGCCGGCCTGTTACAGGCCGAACAGGGCAATGTGCAGCGGCAGGGCCATATCGGCTGGGTCGGCCACCGGCCCTTCCTGCAAAATGCCTCCCTGGCCGCCAATGTCAGCCTGGGCCGGGCCGGCAGCGATGCCGGCGGGCTGATCCGCCGGCTGCTGCCGGGCAAGGAGGCCGCGCGGCGCATCGGCGAAGGCGGGGTTGGGCTGTCCGGCGGGGAGGCGGTGCGGCTGGCGCTGGCCCGCGCCCTGGCCGACCCGGATGCCGCCCTGATCCTGGCCGATGAGCCGACAGCCCATCTGGATGCCGACACCGCCGCCGCCATTGCCGATGTGCTGGTAGAGGCAACGGCGGGGCGCACCTTGCTGGTCGCCACGCATGACCCGGCGCTGGCCGCCCGGATGGACCGGGTTGTGGAGGTTGGGGCATGAAGCGCGATCTGTTGACCATTCTGGCCCTGTTCCAGCGCGCCGCCGGTCGCCCGCTGCTGCTGGGGTTGCTGGTGGCGGGGGTGACGGTGCTGGCCGGTGTCACCTTGCTGGGTCTGTCCGGCTGGTTCATCACCGCCACCGGCATTGCCGGGCTGGCGGCGGGGGCCGCCCTGGGATTCGATGTGTTCAGGCCCGGTGCCGGCGTGCGCGGGCTGGCCATTCTGCGCACCGGTGCGCGCTATGGCGAACGGCTGCTGACCCATGATGCCACCTTGTCGGTAGTGGCGGCCCTGCGCGTGCGGCTGTTCCGGGCGCTGGCGCGGCCAGGGCTGGCGCGGGCGCTGGTGCAGCGGCCGGGGCGGCTGCTGTTCCGGCTGACCGGCGATCTGGATGCGCTGGACGCGCTGTATCTGCGGCTGATGGTGCCGTTGGCCAGCCTGCTGCTGATGGCGCTGGCCGCCGGCACCGGGCTTTATCTGCTGATCGGGTGGAGCGGGGTGGGCTTTGGCCTTTATCTGCTGGTGTTGGGCCTGGCCCTGCTGGGCTTGGGCGTGCGCGGCAGTCTGGCACCGGGCGGGCAGCGGGCGGCTGCCCTGGAATCGCTGCGGCTGCGCGTGCTGGACCTGACGTCCGGGCGGGTGGAATGGCGGCTGGCCGGCCGCGCACAGGCCATGCGCGATCTGGCCCTGGCCGCCGACCGGCGGCTGGCACAGGCGGATGAGCGGCTGAACCGGCTGGATATCACCACCGGCATCATCCAGGGCGTGGCCGGCACCGCGCTGATGGCGGGGGCGCTGTTGCTGGGGGCCACGCTGGTGGCGGGCAATGCCATTACCCCGGCGGTGGCGGCCCTGCTGTTGTTGGTATCGATGGGCTTGATGGAGCCGGTGGCGGCCCTGCGGCGGGGTGCGGTGGAACTGGGGCGCAGCCTGCGCGCGGCCACCCGCGTGGCCGCCGACCTGCGCCCCTTGCCCGCCCCCGCCACCCCGGCACGCCCGGCGGAGGGGGTGGCCCTGCGGCTGGAAGGGGTGCGCTTCCGGCATGAGGGGGCGGGTGCGGCGCTGTTCGACGGGCTGTCACTGACCGTTGAAGCCGGCCAGCATGTCGCCATCCTGGGCGAAAGCGGGGCCGGCAAATCCAGCCTGCTGGCCCTGGTGACGGGCGAACAGCGGGCCGAAGCGGGCAGCATCGGCACCCTGCCCTGGACCCTGCTGGGCCAGGAAACCGCCCTGTTTCAGGACGATCTGCGCGCCAATCTGGCCCTGGCCGACCCCACGGCGGACGATGCAAGGCTGATCCAGGTGCTGGCCGATGCCGGGCTGGCGGATGTGGTGGCGGCCTTGCCGGCGGGGCTGGACAGCCTGCTGGGCGAAGGCGGCAGCGGTCTGTCCTCCGGTCAGCGCCGCCGGCTGGCCCTGGCCCGGTTCCTGTTGCGTGACCGTCCGCTCTGGCTGCTGGACGAACCGACAGACGGGCTGGACCTGCCCACCGCCCGCGATGTGCTGGCAAGGCTGAAGGCACGCGCCGCCGCGCGGTCCCTGCTGGTGGTCACGCATCTGCGGCGGGAAGCGATGCTGGCCGACCGGTTGATCCGGCTGGAGAAAGGGCGGATCAGCCTGGATGTGCGGCGTGAAGAGGCGGGGTTTGAGGAAGCACTGACGGGGTTGCGGGGGGATTGAGCCGAGGGGTCAGCGATCCCCGGCCCCCTTGTCCGCTAACGGGGCCAGCTGAATCATAAGGCAGAACATGTCGATGGCCCGTTCGATATGGGCGGCCAGTTCCGCCGGCTCTGGCTGCGGCCTCACGCCGGTGACGACGCGATAGTAAAGGTCGCCATGCACCAACATGCAGAACGACTTGGCCGTGAACAGCGGGTCAGGCACACGGGCGCTGCCGGCCTGATCCAGGCCGCGAAGATATTCCGCCAGCTTTGCATGAAGCCGGTCCGGCCCGCAGGAAAAGAAAATCTGCGGCAGGCGGGGGAACTTGATCCCCTCCGCCATCACCATGCGCCACAGGGCCTGGGCATCGGGCGTCAGCAGCACGCGCATGAAGGCATGGCCGATAGCCAACAGCACGGCCCGCGCGCCGCGCGCCGACAGGTCAGGGGATGACAGTTCTTCCATGATGTAGGCGCAGCGCTCAACGATCATGGCTTCGAACAGCCCTTCCTTGCTGCCGAACAGCTGATACAATGTGCTGAGCGAGCCGCCGGAGCGGCGCACAATGGCCGCCAGACTGGCCCTTTCATAGCCAACCTCGAAGATGACGGCGGCGGCGGCATCCAGCATCGCCTGTCGCCGGGCCGCCATCTTCGCCGACTGTTCCACCTCCGCCACACCGGTTTCCTTCATCTGTTATACCAATCTCCCTTGATCGTGACCGATCCAGGGAGATTTCAGGTTCCCTCAGTCGCCGGGCGCCGCCTCCGGCAGCTTGGCTTGCGCCGCATGTGCGGCGGGCCGGCAGTCGCCGGCCTCCAATCCGCCAAGGATCAAATCCTTGGCGGATTGGTATTCTGTGACAAGCGTCACTTGAAGAACTGTAATGTACGTTACATTATCTTCTGCCACGCTGTCGCGCGGTTTCTCCTGCCCTTTGCGCCGTACCCCTTCCGAAGGAATTGATCATGGTTTGGCCGCTCACCCGGTCCGCTTTGCTGCTTGTGCCTCTGCTGATCCTGTCGGGATGCGGCGCCAAGGAGGAGGTGAAGGCCCCTGTCCGGGCGGTGCGGGTGGCGGAGGTGGGGCTCAGCAAGGCCGACTCCGTCATGCGCTATACCGGTACCGTGGTGGCGCGCACCGAAACGGTGGCCGCCTTCCGGGTGGGCGGGCGCATCACCCAGCGGCTGGTGGATGTGGGCAACCGGGTGGAGGCGGGGCAGAAGCTGGCCCAGCTGGACCCGGCCGATCTGAAACTGTCCCTGCGCCAGGCCGAAGCGCGGCTGACCCAGGCGGAGGCCAGTGCCACGCAGGCTGCCGCCGATCTGCGCCGCTATACGCCGCTGCTGAAATCCGGCCATGTCTCCCAGGCGCAGTTTGATCAGGTGAAGGCGGCATCGCAGGCGGCCGACGCCCAGCTGGCAGAGGCAAAATCCGGGCTGTCGCTCGCACGCAATGAACTTTCTTATGCCGATCTGACCCTGACCCAAGCTGGCACGGTAACGGCCCTGGATGCCGATGTCGGCCAGGTGGTGGCCACCGGACAGGCGGTGATGCGGGTTGCCACCGATCTGGGCCGCGAAGTGGCCATCGATGTGCCGGAAAGCCAGGTGACGCGGCTGAAGGTGGGCACGCCCGCCAGCCTCTCGCTCTGGGCTGACCGTGAACTGAAGCTGACCGGCACGGTGCGGGAAATCACCCCCACCGCCGATGCCGCCAGCCGCACCTTCCGCGTGCGGGTGGCCCTGCCGGAGGATCAGGCCGACAAGGTGCGGCTGGGCATGACCGCCACCGTGCTGTTCAACCGTGAACAGGCGCAGGAGGTGGTGGTGCTGCCCGCCACCTCCCTGTTCCAGCAGGGGGACAAGCCGGCCGTCTGGGTGATGAATGACAAGAAGGACCGCGTGGTCCTGCGCCCCGTCACCATTGCGCTGTACCGCCCCGACGCCATCGTCGTGGCAGACGGTCTGCGCCCCGGTGAGCTGGTGGTGACGGCCGGTGTCCACCGGCTGGACGCCAACCTGCCCGTCCGCGTCTGGGACGGGGGCCTGCCGTGAGCCGATTCAACCTGTCCGCCTGGGCCATCCGGCATCAGGCCCTGGTGCTGTTCTCCATCATCCTGTCGCTGGTGATGGGTGTTTATGCCTATATCAATCTGGGCCGGGCGGAAGACCCGCAATTCACCATCCGCACCATGGTGGTGACGGCGCAATGGCCCGGCTCCACCGCCAAGGAGATGCAGGAACAGGTCACTGACCGCATCGAACAAGCGCTGCAGCAGCTCCCCAATTTCTACCACACCAAGACCTATGCCCGCCCCGGCGAGACGGTGATCTTCGTCAACCTGATGGATTATACCCGGTCCAATCTGGTGCCGGATATCTGGTATCAGGTGCGCAAGAAGGTGGGCGACATTGCCGACAAGCTGCCGGCCGGGGTGATCGGCCCGCAATTCAATGACGAGTTCGGCGACACGTTCGGCAATGTCTATGCCTTCACCGGTGAAGGTTTCAGCGATACGGAGATGCATCAGGTGTTGCTGGCCGCCCGCCAGCGGCTGCTGCGCATCCCTTCGGTGAGCAAGGTGGACCTGCTGGGCCTGCTGGATGAGCGCATCTATGTGGAGTTCGACAGCGGCCGGCTGGCCCAATATGGCGTGACGGTACAGCAGATCGGCCAGGCCCTGGCCGCCCAGAATGCCGTGAATGCCAGCGGCATTGTGGAGACGGGGCAGGAACGGGTGCGGGTGCGCGTCACCGGTGCCCTATCCACCGAAGATCAGGTCCGCGCCGTCCCCATCCAGGCAAACGGACGGCTGTTGCGGCTGGGCGATATCGCCACGGTGCACCGTGGCCTGCAAGACCCGCCGGAAACGCTGATGCGCCATAATGGGGAGCGGGTGACCGGGCTTGCCGTGTCCATGGCGGCCGGCGGCGATATCCTGAAGCTGGGGGAAGCGCTGGATGCCGAAATGGCCGCCATCCAGACCACCCTGCCGCTGGGCATCGAGATTGAAAAGATCGCCGACCAGCCAACGGTGGTGAAGGACAGCATCAACGAATTCATCAAAGCCCTGGCCGAGGCACTGGGTATCGTGCTGGTCGTCACCTTCATCAGCCTGGGGGTGCGTACCGGCGTGGTCGTGGCCCTGTCGGTGCCGTTGGTGCTGGCGGTCACCTTTGCCGTCATGCTGGCGGCGGGCATCGATCTGCACAAAATCTCCGTCGGTGCGCTGATCATCGCGCTGGGCTTGCTGGTGGATGATGCCATCATCGCGGTGGAAATGATGATGGTGAAGCTGGAACAGGGCTGGGACCGGGCACGCGCCGCCGCCTTTGCCTGGACCAGCACGGCCTTCCCCATGCTGACCGGCACGCTGGTGACGGCGGCGGGTTTCGTGCCCGTGGGCTTTGCCCATTCGGCGGCCGGTGAATATACCGGGGCGATTTTTTGGGTGGTGGCCACCGCCCTGCTGGTTTCCTGGTTCGTGGCGGTGATCTTCACCCCCTATCTGGGCTTCAAGATGCTGCCCACCCCGCATGATGGGCAACAGGGGCACGACCCGGAAAACAGCCATGATGCCGCCTATGACAAGCCGATCTATCGCCGGCTGCGCCGCAGTCTGATCTGGACGGTGAACCATCGCTGGATCGTCATCGCCCTGACGGTGGGGGCCTTCGGCCTCTCCGTCTTCGGGTTCGGCTTTGTGCAGCAGCAATTCTTCCCCAATTCCGCCCGCCTGGAACTGGTGGTGGATGTGGAGCTGCCCGAAGGCACCGCCATTGCCGCCACCACCGCCAAGGTGAAGGAGATGGAAGCCTTCTTCGCCAAGGAAAAGGCCATCACACGGCAGAGCGCCTTCATCGGCAGCGGGTCACCCCGCTTCTACATGCCGTTGAACCAGGAACTGAAGCGGCCGAATTTCGCCCAGTTCATCTTGATGACCACCTCGCTGGAGGACACCACCCGGCTGGCGAAGACATTGCAGCCGGCCCTGGAAAACCAGTTCCCCGAATTCCGCATCCGCGTGGCGCGGCTGGAAAATGGCCCGCCCGTGGGCTATCCGGTGCAGTTCCGCGTGCTGGGGCGCGATGCCGATGTAATCCGCCAGATCGCCGGGGAGGTGCGGGAGATCATGCGCGCCAACCCGCACACCACCGACGTGAATTTCGACTGGAACGAAAAGATCAAGTCGGTGCGGCTGGTGGTGGATCAGGAACGCGCCCGTGCCCTGGGCATCAGCAGCCAGGAACTGGCCCAGGCGATGCAGACGGTGCTGACCGGCTATACCGCCACCCAGTACCGCGAGGGGATTGAACTGATCAATGTGGTGCTGCGCGCCAATGAGGATGAGCGCCGCGCCGTCGACCGGCTGGGGGAAATCCGCCTGCGCGGCGCCAATGGCGTGACCCTGCCGCTGGGCCAGATCGCCCGCATCGAATATGGGCAGGAGGAAGGCATCCTCTGGACCCGGTCGCGCGATCTGGCCATGACGGTGCGGGCCGATATTGTGGGCAATGTCCAGGCACCGACCGTCACCGGGCAGGTGGATCAGGCCATGGCGGAACTGAAATCCCGCCTGCCCACCGGCTATCGCATTGAAATCGGCGGTGCGGTGGAAGAAAGCGCCAAGGGCCAGAAATCCATCATGGCGGTGATGCCGGCCATGGTGATGATCATGCTGGTGGTGCTGATGGTGCAGCTGCAAAGCTTCCAGCGCGTGGTGCTGGTATTCCTGACCGCACCGCTGGGGCTGATCGGGGTCACCATCGCCCTGCTGGCCTTCAACCAGCCCTTCGGCTTTGTGGCGCAGCTGGGCGTGATCGCGCTGGCCGGCATGATCATGCGCAATTCCGTCATCCTGGTCGATCAGATCGAACAGGATATCGCCGCCGGTCACGGGCGTTTCGATGCGGTGGTGGATGCTACGGTACGCCGCGCCCGCCCGATCATGCTGACGGCGGCGGCGGCGGTGCTGGCCATGATCCCGCTGTCGCGCTCCACCTTCTGGGGGCCGATGGCGATTGCCATCATGGGCGGGCTGCTGGTGGCCACGCTGCTGACCATCTACAGCCTGCCGGCCATGTATGCCGCCTGGTTCCGCGTGCGCGCGGATGAAAAGGGGCCGACAGCCCCCGGCGGCTTCGGGGCGGAGTAAGAAACAACGGGCCTTGGGTCACGTTCGACCCAAGGCCCCCCTTCTTTCAAACGTGATACCAATCTCCCTTGATCGTGACCGATCCAGGGAGATTTTGCTTTCCCTCATGCGCCGGGCGGGCGCTTCCGCGCCCTTGGCTTGCGCCGCTACCAAGCGGCGGATTGGTATAATGCCGCTTGCCTGTTCTGATCAGGTCACTCAATCGCAGGCGCGAACCTGACAACGGCTTGGCTTCACGCGGCACGGGCCGCACGGCAGCGACCGACCAGCCTGGGCTATTCACTGCCCAAAATTATTGAATAATCAATATTATAATCCACCTGCCAGTGCGCAAGGCAAGGATTTCTCATGCACGACGGTGAGAAACCGAAGCATGAGGCATGACATTTTCCGTTCAGGAGCCGGGGTTAGGGACCGGTGGATCAGAAGCAATGCTGATGGCGAAATTGCTGGCGGGCAAGATGCCGATCGCATACCATTGAAGTCAGACTCAGAGCAGCATTTCTAAAAAAATACAACAAATACAATATATTGCTCAGCAAGCTTAATCCCGGCCAGCGCTGTCATCCTTCCCGCCAACCAGCTTGCGGACAGCACCGGAAACACCTGATCAATTTTTCTGAACCCCCTTGCCAAGGCACACATCATTGAGTTATCAATAATGTTATTGAATAATCAATGAACGAATGCGCTGCCATGCAAGCTGTATGGCCAGCGCATCGCAGGGAGAGGAAATCCACATGAGGCACTCACCGGCGCACCGGTTGACCGGCGCCAGCATCCTGGCCGTCCTTGCCGCCCTGGCCAATCCCGCCGCAGCACAAGACGCCACGGGTGCGCCACATCAGACACTCGACTCCCTGGAGGAGATCGTCGTCACCGGCACCCGTCTGCCGATGACGGGCTTTGCCGCCCCGACACCGGTGACCGTGATGGGGGAGGTGGAGCTGCAACGCCAGGGTGTGTCCAATGTGGCCGACATGCTGAACACCCTGCCCTCCTTCCGCCCGCAATCGACGCCGGCCACCGTCGGCATCTTCTCCAGCAATGCCGGCGCCAATCTGGCCGATCTGCGGGGCCTGGGCGCACAGCGCACGCTGGTGCTGGTCAATGGCCGCCGCTTTGTCGCCAGCACCATCGCCGGCAGCGGTAATTCGCCGTCGGGTTCCGTTGACCTGAACCTGATCCCGACCGTGCTGATCGAACGCAGCGAAGTGGTCACCGGCGGCGCCTCTGCCGCCTATGGCTCCGACGCGGTGGCCGGTGTGGTCAATGTCATTCTCAACACCAATCTGCAGGGCGTGCGCGGCAGCGTGCAATATGGCCTGTCGCAGGAGGATGATAATCGGGAGATCTATGCCACCCTGGCCGGCGGCACCGATTTTGCCAATGGCCGCGGCCATATTGTGCTGGGCGGTGAATATTCCAACAATAAGGGCATGGGCGACTGTTACAGCCGCGACTGGTGTGCCGAAAGCTACAACACCATTTCCAACCCGACACCGCAGACCAACGGGCTGGCGCGCCAGATTCTGCTGCCCAATTCCCGCACGGCCACGGCTTCCCTGGGCGGGCTGATCACCTCCGGCGTGTTGCGCGGCATCGAGTTCCGGCCCGATGGCAGCTATTTCAATCATGATTACGGCACCTATTACGCCACCGGCCCCGCCTTCTCCAATGGCGGCCTGTTCCAGTCGGGTGGCAGCGCCGATCCGGTCAATGGCTTCTATAATAACTTCCCCCTGATGGCACCGGTGGAGCGCTATTCCGGCCTGTTCCATGCCAAATATCAGGCCACGGACAGTATCGAACTGTTCATGGAGGGTTCTTATGGCCGCACGAACGCGGAAACCATCGGCGCCTCGGCCCGCAATACCGGCAATATCACCATCCAGCGCGACAATGCCTATCTGCCGGCGGCCTTGCGCGCGCAGTTGGTGACGGCCGGCCAGAGCAGCTTCTCCTTCGGCCGCGTCTCCAATGATATCGGCCCGCCCGTGGCAGAGGTCGAGCGGGAGACCTATCGCCTTGTCACCGGGGCCAAGGGCGATCTCAGCGATGACTGGCAATGGGATGCCTATTACCAGTATGGCCGGACCAATTATGAACAGGAAACGCGCAACACCCAGATCACCGACAATTTCGCCCGTGCGGTGGATGCGGTGGATCAGGGCCTGTTCCAGAACGGTGTCGCCAATGGCAATATCGTCTGCCGGTCGACCCTGACCACGCCGACCAACCCGCTGGTGGCCGGGTGCAAGCCGCTGAACCTGTTCGGTGAGAACCGCTTCTCGCCCGAGGCCGTCGCCTATGCCTATGGCACGGCCTGGCAGAAGACACACCTGATCCAGCAGGTCGCCTCGGCCAATATTTCCGGGACCATCGCGGAACTGCCCGCCGGCGCGGTTTCCTTCGCCACGGGGGCCGAATATCGGGTGGAAAGTGTGGCCGGCAGCACCGATCCGGTCTCATCGGCCCTGCGCTTCCTCACCAGCTCGGGCCAGTCCATCAGCGGCCCCGATATCAAGGTGAAGGAAGGCTATGCCGAACTGGGCGTGCCGCTGCTGAAATCGGTGCCGTTTGCTGAAAGCCTGTCGGTCAATGGCGGCGTGCGCCTGACCGATTATTCCACCAGTGGCTCGGTCTGGAGCTGGAAGGCCGGCCTGTCCTGGGAGCCCACGGATTTCCTGCGGCTGCGCGGCACCCGGTCGCGCGATATCCGCGCGCCGAACTTCTTCGAACTCAACGCCCCCGCCAGCACCAGCTTCCAGTTCCTGACCGATCCCAATACCGGTGGCAGCGCGCTCACCTCTGTTGTATTGAGTGGCAATACCAAGCTACAGCCGGAAATCGCCAAGACCTGGACGGTGGGTGCGGTCGTCACCCCGGTGGATGATCTGCAATTCTCCGCCGATTATTTCGACATCAGCCTGGATGGCGCCATCACCACGCTGGGCGGTCAGGTCATCATCAATCGCTGTGCTGCCGGGGCCAGCGATCTCTGTTCCCTGATCACCCGCAATGCGGCCGGTGCCATCACCAGCGTCAACAATGCCAATCTGAACCTGAACACGCTGAAGACGCGCGGGGTGGATATCGAGGCCCGCTACAAGCTGGCCCTGGGGGATGGCGACCTGACCCTGCGCGCGCTCGGCACCTATCTGTTCGACCTGATCACCATCGATGCCACGGGCGCCTCGGTCGACCGGGCCGGGATGAACGGAGCGCCCACCTCCCAGCCCTCCGGCCTGCCGACCTTCACCGGCACGCTCAGCGCCACCTATGCCCTGGGTGATTTCACCGGCACCCTGCAATCGCGCTACATCTCCCGCGGGGTCTATAATGCCACGCTGATCGGTCCGCACCAGTCCGGCTACAGCCCGACGCTGCCCAACAGCATCAGCGACAACCGGGTCGATGATTACTGGCTGTTCAACCTGAATGCCCAGTATGACCTGACCATCAATGACAGGAAGGTGCAGTTGTTCGGCATCGTGAACAACCTGTTCGACCGCGATCCGCCCAATGACCTGCCCTCCAGCTTTGGTGTGACCAACCCGGTCCTCTATGACAGCATCGGCCGCACCTTCAAGGCCGGCTTCCGCTTCTCCTTCTGATCCATCAGGGGAGGGCCCGCGCGGCCCTCCCACTTTCAGGCAAGAAAGTAGGGTCGATATGACCTCTCCGGTACAGAAGGCCGTGGATGACCCCCTGTTCGGGCGTGGCTACCGCGCGACCTTGCTGGTGCTGATCCTGCTGGTATCGGCCTTCGCCTATGTCGACCGGGTGATCATCCAGACATTGGCGGAGCCGATCAAAAAGGATTTGGGGCTCAGCGATTTTCAGTTCGGCCTGCTGGGTGGGCTGGCCTTCGCCATTCTTTATTCCACGCTGGGCCTGCCCATCGCCCGGCTGGCAGAACGGCGCGACCGGGTCACCATCATTTCCGTCTCGGTCGCCGTGTTTTCGCTGATGAGCCTGCTCTGCGGCATGGCGACCAATATCTGGGCGCTGTTCCTGTGCCGCATTGGCGTTGGCATCGGGGAGGCTGGGGTCCAGGCGCCCTGCACCTCGCTGATCGGCGACCATTTCCCGCCCCACCGGCGGGGCTTTGCCCTGACCGTGATGCGGCTGGGCGCCCCGGTGGGGGCCTTGATGGGTTCCGTGGTGGCGGCCTGGCTGGCGCAGGATCATGGCTGGCGCGTGGCCCTGATGCTGGTCTGCGCGCCGGGTCTGGTGGTGGCCCTGCTGTTCCGCCTGCTGCTGCGCGACCCGCCGCGCGGGCATAGCGACGGGCTGGCCGGGGGCAATGTCGCCGCCCCCGCCGCCACCCCGCCCCGGACGCGGGAGGTGTTTGCGCAGATGTTCCGCCGCCCGGCCTTTCGCCACATGCTGGCCGGTCTGGCGCTGGCCAGCATGGCTTTGTTCGCGGGCGGCGCCTTCACAGCCCCCTTTTTCATGCGTGTGCATGAATTGCCGCTGACCACAACCGCCTTCTATGTGGCGATCATCAGCACCACGGCATCGACGGCGGGGATGAGCCTGGGGGGCTTCGGCATTGACTTCATCGCCCGGCGCGGCCGGCGCTGGTATGCGCTGCTGCCCTTCTGCGGTATCGCCACCAGCGTGCCGCTCTATCTGGCCGGCTACGGGCTGGATAATCATGTCGCGGCGGTGACCCTGATCACCCTCGCCGGCGTGTTCCTGTTCTTCCATTCGGTGCCCACGCTGGTCGCCTTCCAGAACATGGTGGCACCACAGCAGCGCACCACGGCGGCTTTCGTCTATTTCTTCGTCTCCACCATGGTGGGGGTGGGTTTCGGCCCGCCGCTGCTGGGCCTGCTCAGCGACCTGTTCGCCACCGCCTCCGGCGTCACCGACGCGGCCGCCGCCTCGGCCATCGGGGTGCGCAGCGCGCTTCTGGCCAGCATCGGTCTCTATGCCTGGGCCGCCCTGCATTACGGGCTGGCCGCCCGCGCCATCGCGGCGGAAGAGCGCCCATGACCATCCGTCCTGACATTTTCCGTGCAAGGGGCCTATCATGAAATTTCCCAATACGCCCAACTTCACCGGTTTCTTCGCCCCCTCGGGCGTGGAGGCGGATGTCAATCACCTGCCCGTGCTGGATGGCGCCGTTCCCGCCGATCTGGATGGCAGCTTCTACCGCGTGGCGCCAGACCCGCAATTCCCGCCGCTGGCCGGTGACGATATCTGGTTCAACGGCGACGGCATGGTGACGCGCTTCCGCTTCAAGGATGGCAATGTCGCCCTGCAGCAGCGCTGGGTCCGTACCGACAAATTCACCCTGGAACGTCAGGCCGGCCGCGCCCTGTTCGGTGCCTACCGCAACCCGCTGACCGATGATGACAGCGTGCAGGGGGAGGTGCGCGGCACCGCCAACACCAATGTCATCGTTCATGCCGGCAAGCTGTTCGCCCTGAAGGAGGACAGCCCGCCCGTCATCATGGACCCGGAAACGCTGGAGACGCTGGACCCGACCTATGATTTCGGCGGGGCCATGACATCGCAGACCTTCTCCGCCCATCCCAAGATCGACCCGCGCACCGGTGAGATGTTGAGCTTCGGCTATGCCGCCAAGGGCCTGTGTACCCGCGACATGGTCTATTACACGATCAGCGCGGAAGGGCAGATCACGAACGAGGTCTGGTTCGAGATCCCCTATTACTGCATGATGCACGACTTCGGATTTACCGAAAATTACGTCGTCTTCCACGTGGTGCCCATCGTCGGTTCCTGGGAACGGCTGAAGGCCGGCCTGCCGCATTTCGGCTTCGACCGGGGGCGGCCGGTGCATCTGGGCGTGCTGCCGCGCCATGGCGGGGCGGAAGATATCCGCTGGTTCTCCGCCCCCACCTGCTTTGCCAGCCACGTCATGAATGCGCATGAGGATGGCAGCAAGGTACATTTCGATGTGCCGATGGCGAAGGGCAACATGTTCCCCTTCTTCCCCGATACCGAAGGCGCGCCGTTCCAGCCACATGAAGCCGCCGCGACCATGACGCGCTGGACGGTGGATATGAGTGCCAACAGCGACGACATCCAGATGGCGCCGCTGGCCCATCTGGTCGGCGAGTTCCCCCGCATCGATGACCGGTTTGCCGGGGTGAAGAACCGCTATGGCTGGCAGCTTGTGCAGGACATGACCAAGCCCGTGGACCTGCCGGGCGGGCGCAGCGCGTCGGGCCTGATGATGAACACGCTGGGCCGCATCGACCTGGAAACGGGGGAGACCGACACCTATTGGGTTGGCTCCACCTCCTCCTTCCAGGAACCGGCCTTCATTCCGCGCCCCGGCTCCAATGCCGAAGGCGACGGTTACATCGTGGTGATCGAGAACCGGCTGGTGGAGCACGCCTCCCGCCTGCTGCTGTTCAACGCCCTTAATCTGGCGGCCGGTCCCATCGCGACCATCGGCCTGCCCTTCCGCATCCGTCAGGGACTGCATGGCAACTGGGCACCGGCCCAGACCACCACCAAAGCCTGACCTTCCCATTTCGTGCGACCGAAAGGATCAATTTTGGTTGACCAGACTTCCACCGACTATCCCAAACTCGGCATGTATATTGATGGCGAATGGATCATGCGGGCCGACCGCAGCCATACCGTCATCAACCCGGCCAATGGTGAAGCCCTGGGCGAGCTGCCGCTGGCCGGTGCCGCCGACCTGGACCGGGCGCTGGCCGCCGCCGACCGTGGCTTCCGGACCTGGAGTAAGACATCCGTTGATGAACGGGCCCGCGTGCTGCGCGATGCTGCCCGCCTGCTGCGCGAACGGGCCGACCTGATCGCCCGCAACGCCACGCTGGAGGAAGGCAAGACCCTGGCCGAAACCCGGATCGAAACCATCGCCTGCGCCGGCCTGTTCGATTTCTATGCGGAGGAGGCGCGCCGGGTCTATGGCCGCGTGCTGGTGCGGCCGGCGGGCCAGCGGTCACTGGTGATGAAGGTGCCGGTGGGGCCGGTGGCGGCCTTCGCGCCCTGGAACTTCCCCATCCACAATCCCGGCCGCAAGCTGGGCGCGCCCATCGCGGCTGGCTGCTCCGTCATCCTGAAACCGGCGGAAGAGGCCCCGGCCTCGGCCATGGCCGTGGTGCAGGCCTTGATTGATGCGGGCTGCCCGTCCGATGTGGTTCAGCTTGTCTTTGGCGTGCCGGACGAGGTGTCGCGCCATCTGCTGGCCAGCCCGATCATCCGCAAGCTGAGCTTCACCGGATCGACAGTGGTCGGCAAGCATCTGATGCGGCTCTGCGCCGACACGATGAAGGTGACGACCCTGGAACTGGGCGGACACGCGCCCGTGATCATCTTCGATGATTGCGATTTCGACCGGACACTGGAGATGCTGGCCAACAGCAAGGTGCGCAATGCCGGCCAAGTCTGCGTCTCCCCCACCCGGTTCTATGTCCAAGACGGCATCTATGACCGGTTCGTGGAAGCCTATGCCAAGCGCCTGTCGCAGATGAAGGTGGGCGACGGTCTGGCGCCCGACACCCAGATGGGGCCTATGGCCAACCCGCGCCGCCCGGCCGCCATCAGCGACCTTGTGCAGGATGCCGTCCGCCACGGCGCCCGCATCCGCACGGGCGGTGAAGCGATTGAAGGCAAGGGCTTCTTCTGGCAGCCGACGGTTTTGTCAGATGTCCCCAACAATGCCCGCATCATGAATGAGGAGCCGTTTGGCCCCGTGGTCGTCGCCACCCCCTTCGCCACCCTGGATGAAGCGGTGGAGCAGGCCAACCGCCTGCCCTATGGCCTGGCGTCCTTCGCCTTCACGGAAAATGCGCGCCGGGCCAACCTGATCGGCGATGCCATCGAAGCGGGCATGGTGGCCATCAACACCACCGCACTGGCCGCCCCCGACGCCCCCTTTGGCGGGGTCAAGGAGAGCGGCCACGGGTCGGAGGATGGGCCGGAGGGTCTGGCCGCCTGCCTTGTCACCAAAACCATCCATCAACATTAAAAACAGGGAGACGACCCATGACCATGCCCAAGACCGGCGGCGCCCAGGGCTATCTGCGCATCGCAACCGAGGAAGCTTTCACCACGCCCGAGCTGATCGCGGCTTTCCGCGAAGAACTGGCGGCACCGGATGTCGATCCCGGCTTCCTCAGCCTGATCGGCTATTATCTGGATCATCCGGCCGAGCGGCCGCGTTTTGTCGCCAACGCCCTGATGGATCTGGGTGAACAGCGCATCGCCCATATGGATGAACGCGGCATCGATCGCCAGATTTTGGGCCTGACGGCACCCGGCACCAACGTCATCCGCAATGCCGACCGGGCCACCATGGTGGCGGAAACCGCCAATGACCGGCTGGCGGAAGCCATCGCCAAATATCCCACCCGCTTCAGCGGCATGGCCGCCTGTGCCCCCCAGAACCCCACGGCGGCCGCGCGGGAGGTGGAACGCGCCATCGGCAAGCTGGGCCTGTCCGGCGTGCTGATCAACAGCCACATCCTGGGCCAATATCTGGACAATCCGAAGTTCCATGAGGTGCTGGAAGCCATCGAGGCGATGGATGTCCCGCTCTATATCCACCCCAACACGCCGCCAGCATCCATGATCGGCCCGCTGCTGGAAGCGGGTCTGGATGGGGCGCTTTTCGGCTTCGGGGTGGAAACGGGGATGCACGCGCTGCGCCTGATCACGTCGGGCACGCTGGACCGCTTCCCCAAATTACAGATCATCATCGGCCATATGGGTGAGGCCCTGCCCTTCTGGCTCTACCGGCTGGATTTCATGCATGGGGCCGGGGTGCGCACCGGCCGCTATGAATGCATGAAGCCGCTGAAGAAGGGCAAGGTCTCCACCTACCTGCGGGAACATTTCCACATCACCAATTCCGGTGTCGCCTGGGAGGAAGCCATTAAGTTCACCCAGAAGGTGATGGGCGTGGATCGCGTGCTGTACGCCATGGACTATCCCTATCAATGCCCGGTGGAAGAGGTCGCGGCGCTGGACGCGATGGACATGCCATTGGAGGTGAAGCGGAAATTCTTCCAGACCAACGCGGAGGCGCTGTTCAAGATCCGCTGATGCCCTGTTTCAAGCGGTCCGGAACTTGGCGAAGTCAGTGATCCGGACCCGCAGCTGCAGCACCCAGTTTCCCATCGGCCTTGGTCAAAGGCGAGAGCGCTGACCAAGGCCGACCTTCGACAAGCGGCGTTTTTGTCAAAATTGGATTCATGTTGAAATATTTATGGATGCAATATTAGGATGGGGGACGCTATCCCTTCCATCACGGGGCGACCCTATGCCATCCGCGCCATCCAAGAAAATCATTGTCACCCAACGCTTCTTTGATGACCGTTCACGCGCCTATCTGGAGGCACATGGTTTCACTGTTGAGGTTGTGCCGCTGCCGCCGGGCCTGGGCGACGGCGATCTGGATTTTGAGACGCTGAGGCAGGGGTTGGCAGGCGCTGTCGGCTGGATCGTCGGCCATGCCCGCGTCACCCGCACCCTGATGGAGGCGCTGCCCGGTTTGCAGGTGATTGCCCGACGGGGGGTCGGATATGACCGGGTGGATGTGGAAGCCGCGCGCGAACTGGGGCGCGTTGTGACCATCGCCGCTGGCGGCAACGATGCGTCGGTCGCCGACCACACAATTGGCCTGATGCTGGCCGTCGGCTGTCGTTTCCGGGAATCACAAGCCCGCATGGTGGCTGGCGACTGGTCGATCCGCAGCGGCACTGACCTTTGTGAGAAGACCGTCGGGCTGGTGGGTTTGGGCCGGATCGGCAAAAGCGTCGTGCGCCGGCTGTCCGGCTTTGACACCAAAATCCTTGTCCATACGCGCACCCCTGATCCCGATTATGCCAGCCAGGCGGGGGTTCAGTTCACCGACCTGGACCAGATTCTGCGACAGAGCGATTATATCAGCCTGCACGCCCCGCTGACGCCCCAGACCCGGTTCCTGATCAATGCCGCAGCCATCGCGGCCATGAAGCAGGGTGCCATCCTGATCAATACCGCCCGCGGGGGGCTGGTGGATGATGCCGCCTTGCTGGAGGCCTTGCGCAGCGGCCATCTGGGAGGGGCCGGGCTGGATGTCTTTGTCAGTGAAGGTGATGCAACCTATCGGGCCGTCACCGATGCGCTGCTGGCCTTGCCCAATGTGGTGGCCACCCCGCACGCTGCCGCTTCCTCCCATGAAGGGCTAGCCCGAACCAATCTGGTCGCCGCCCGCTCCATCGTCGCTGTGTTGAAAGGGGAAACGCCGCCTCCCGGCAGCATTGTCGCCGATGGTCGCTGAGCGGGATCAAGGCTTTCAGGTTGCATGATGCCGGGGCGATTGCTTTAACAGAGGCAGGATGACGCCGGCTTGGCGGTGACTATGGGGGCTTTAGTGGGCGAAACCGAAATGGTGACGATGGATGGGCCGGGGCAGGAGGATACCCTGGCCGATCCGCAGCAGACCGAGCCGGCCACCCATTCCGTGCTGATGCGCCTGCGCGAGATGATCGTGACCGGCAAGATCGCGCCGGACAGCAAGCTGCGCGCCGAGGCGCTGGCCACCCTGCTGGACGTCTCGCGCACCCCCATCCGCAGCGCATTGGCCGTACTGTCGGCAGAGGGTTTGGTGAAGTACAGCGTCAATCGCGGCTATACGGTTCGTGCCGTGACCATCGGTGATGTGTTCGACAGTATCGAGGTGCGGGCCACCCTGGAAGGCATGGCTGCCCGCGCCGCCGTGGAACTGGGCTGGGAGCCCGATGCCTTGCAGCGCTCCGCCGATCTGGTGGCGCAGGCCCGCGCCATTCTTGATCGGGGTGAATGGTCCGAACCGATTGAATGCGCTTGGTACGAGTTGAACCGTCAGTTCCACCGCTCGATCATGATTGCGTCACGCAACGAGGTTTTGCGCAATGCCGTGCGCATGACCCTGATCTATCCCATCCTAGGTGATGCCGCGCGCCTGTGCCCCAGCCTGGCCGCCAGCATCGCACCCCGGCACCGGCAATTGCCGGCTACGCCACCCGCCCATATTCTGGAATCCCAAGCGGAACATGAAACCTTGCTGACCGCCTTCCGGCAGGAGGATGCCGCTCTGGCCCAGCGCCTGATGGTGGACCATGTCCTGACCACAAAGCGCCGCCTGCACGCCATCGTGATTCCCCGCTGACAGGTCGAATAGAAAGCGCCACCGCCGGCATGGAACCGACGATGGCGCCCGAAGGCAATGATCAGAAACGGTAGCCGATGGCAATAGCACCGGAGAGCTGGCTGGCGCTACCTTCCAGATCCACGACGGGGCTATCCTTGAAATCGCCCATCAACTGTTTGTAATTGCCCAATAACTGTACACTCCAGTTTTCGCTCAGCGCGTAACCCACCTTGGCGCTGATACCGACATCGCGCACACCACCGCCAGGATTGTAGACAGGAAGACCGCTGACGGCGGATGCCGCCGGGGTGATGCCGAAATAGGTTTTGGCATATTTATCATCAACATAGGTCAGGCGCACGCTGGTGCCCACCCACCAGCGGTCCCCCAGCTTGCGCCCATAGGTCAGACCGACCGAGCCGATGGCACCATCATGGGTGTCGGAAGCATCCACCAGATATGTCGCATCCAGGGTCAATTCGTCCCGGCCGCTGAAGATGCCCTGCCAGCCATAGCGGATAAAGCCGCCGGTTTCGACCGCGTCGTCAATTTCCGGCAGCAGGGCGACGCGGTCATTCTTGACCTTGTCGTCGCGGCCATTGGCAAAATCCACCATCGGCCCCAAGGCCAGATGCGGGGTCAATTCCATGCCAAGGCTGAGTTCCATACCCTGGGCTTCCAGGAAATAGCGGTCATAGGCAAACCGGCCCTCGACATAGGGGGTGAGCTCCATATCGTCGGAGCCGAGATAATCCGGGCGGGCACCAACGCCCGCAACCAGTTCAGCTGACCATTGCCGCGCCGGTGCTTCATCGGCAAGCACCGGGGTGCCGGCCGCCCAGGCAGCCAGCAGGAAAGGGAGGCGGAGGCCTCGCATGATCAATTCTCCTCGTGAAAGAAGGACGTCGTCCCTCCCAGGGACGGGGGCTGCGGCGATCTTGCTGTCGCGCTCAAGCCACCCTTATTGATTGCCACCTGTTCGGGCTCATCAGGCCCGGAGGCTCCCTTTAACGGGCACTGGCTGGAACGATGCCGTTCCAATAGCCGCCCGGAACTCGAATAAATTAGGCCAACTCGACATCTAGCAGCCGCACGAACTGCTGACCGCAATGCATGTCGCGCTCCACCATCCCCCCTTGCGGACTGGTTCGGGCGTGGGAGATTTTCACCATATTCAGGCTGGGCACCGGGTAATGCTGCACCAGCGCCGGGTCGGCCCCATAGAGGCGCTGGAACGTGTCCGGTCCCAGGGCTGGATGGGCATGATAGTCGCGGAATTTTTCCGCCCCATCGAAGAACAGGTCAAAGGTAACCCAGAAGGGACCGGCATTCTTCGACCGGACATGCCGGCAGACATCTTTAAGCTTGACCATCACACCGCCTCCTCTTGGGCCATGTCGATCCACACGGTGCGCACCAGTTCCATCGGGTCATCCAGCGCCACCACATGGTTCAGCAGGAACTCGTAGACTGGGCCGCGATCAATATCCGCCGGGCTGAAGGCAAAGCCGTAGCTGGGCAATTCCTCATCCATCAGCACGGGGAAATGGAAGAAATAGGGGTTACAGGCCTTGGCGATCTGCGCGGCCATTTCCTGGCTGTCGGCGGTGGCGACGAACAGCACGCCGATTTCCCGCGGGGCCGCCGTGCCCGGTGGCGGCCGGTCGCCGGAGACCGCGTTCCAACCATAGAGGCGCAGGGAGATATGGAAATCGCCCGCCGCCGGGCCAATGGTCTTGTGAACCCGGTCATAAAGGGCGGCCAGCATCCGGTCGTGAAACGCATCCACATTCGCCAGGACGTGCGGGTCCTGGATGCCGATCAGCATGATGGTCTGGAACCGCCGGCTGCCCGCCCCTTCCAGCTTCATCGTATAGGGCTGCGGTCTCCAGACCGATCCGGTGACCGCCACCGTTCTTGCATCGCGCTGGCGATAGACGGCCGCTGTCACATCCAGCACGCCGCCGGGTTCGGTCAGCAGGAAGGGATTGCTGTTTTCATACAGCATGTGAGCGGAAACGCTTTCCGGGCTGCAGCGATTGTCCGGGGACAGCGGCTCCACCTCAAACCCACTAGCACCGATACTGATCAGGACGCCGGCGCTGGCAATGGGGGAAACGGTGCATTGCGCCCCGCATTCCGCGATTTTCGCCGCGTGCCACGCGGCACCGACATCGGCCCCCTTCAGCAGGGCGAAACTGGCCAGCACCGCCGTGTCGGTGGTGCGCCCGCCCAGGATGATATCAGCACCAGAGGCCAGGGCCGCCATATAGGGTTCCGGCCCCATGACGGCGACGATATGGTCGCAGGCGTCAATGGTCGCATCCGCAAGCGGCCCCTGGGGCGGCAGCGGGCTGACCTTCCCGGCCTTGTTGTAACGTTTCAGCGTTTCCTTCGCCTGCTCGCAATAAAGCAGGGCGATCTTGGGACGCAGGCCCAGTTCCTGCGCCACCTCCATGGCGATATCGCGGGTCCAGTCCAGGTTGCGGTCGCCGCCGGCCTGGCCGCTGGTGCCGACAATCAGCGGGATACCCGCATCCGCCGCCGCCCGCATCAGGATGGTCAGGTCGCGCTTCACGGAGCCGCGATTATTCTTGGAGATACCCAGCGCCAGATAGGCCGCACCACTGTCGGTGGAGCCGGCATCCGTGGCGATGGCATGGGCACCACGGGCAATGCCATAGCGCACCTCATCTTCACGCGCGCCAGCGCCCAGCGACCCGGTGGGGACCAGGATTTTGATCGGACCGTCCATCATGCTCAATCCAGGTGATTGGGGCCTTCATCAAGGCCGTGGAAGGGAGAGTGGTTTATTGGATTCATTAAGTCAAGTTTTTGGATGCAAAATTTGATTCAGGCGCACAAGTTCCCTTCGCCTGCCCGATGACAGACGGCAGGGCTTGATCAGGTGAGGGAGGAAAGCCCTTCAAAATTAAGGATTTCGATCCGCCCATGGATGGTGCGGATGAGGCCGCCCTGTTCTGCCATCTCCAGCAGCCGGCTGAGCCGATCGCGCGGCATCCCGATCCGGCAGGCCAGTTCCTCGCGGTTGATCCGCACCAGCTGCTGGCAAGGGGCTTCGCCGGCCATTCTTAAAAGCACATGCGCCAGCCGGGCGGGTGGGCTGCGCAGCAGCATCAGCCCGATATGGTCAATCGTGGCGCGATGCTGCTGGCAGGCCAGCAGGGCGATATGCTGGTAAAGGGCCGGATTGGCCCGGCCCATGGCCTGGATGTCGGCCAGGGGAATATGCAGGACAAGGGAGCGGCCGGCGGCAATGGCATCATGCGGGCGCGGCCCGCCATCCAGAATGGACAATTCGCCAAACCAACAGCCCGTTCGGGCGGCGAGATTGGTTAATGGCCGCCCGGTTTCAGGGTATGAAACCAGCCGCACCTCCCCGGACAAGACCCGAAAAAGACCGCTGGGCGGATCGCCGGCCCGGTAGACACACTGGCCATCCACCAGTTTTTCTTTGCGCGCGGCGGCTGCAAACCAACCCCGGCAGCCCGGCGGCAAGCCGGCGAACCAGGGGTCAACTTCCAGAAGCCTGACCACACCCAGCATCGGTCGCCCCCCGATCAGCACCGGAAACCGGGATTGGCCCGGTCCAGCCGGCGCAGCAAGGCGGGCCAGGCCAGCCTTTCCGCCGCCATGTCAACCATGGGTCCGGAGGATTGCTGACGCACCTTGTCGGCGACGCCCGCCGGCGGCGGGTACAGGTTATCGCGCCCTGCAGCCAACATATGCACCTGCGCCTCGCACGCCCGCTCCAGGAAATAGATGCGCAGGAAGGCAATGGCGATGGAGGCACCGACGGCCAGCGTGCCATGATTGCGCAACAGCATCAGATTATGGCCGCCCAGATCCGCCACCAGCCGCTCCCGCTCAGCCAGATCGGTGGCGATCCCTTCATATTCATGGAAGGCGAGATCGTGATGGGCGATCATCGCCGTCTGGGTATAGGGCAGCAGCCCGTCGCGCATCGCAGACACCGCCTGACCGTGCGGGGTGTGCAGATGGATCACCGCCTGCGCATCCTCTCGCGCCATATGGATGGCGGAATGGATGGTGAAGCCGGCCGGGTTGACCATATGCGGCGTGGGATCAACCGCCCTGCCCTCCACATCAATCTTCACCAGGGAAGAGGCCGTGATCTCCTCAAACATCAGATTATAGGGGTTGATCAGAAAATGATGGTCCGGACCCGGAACGCGCACGGAAAGATGGGTGAAGATCAGATCATCCCAGCCATAGAGCGCCACCAGACGGAAGGCGGCGGCCAGATCGACCCGCAGCCGCCATTCCTCCGCGGACATGCCGTCTGGGATATTTTCAATATCAGACATGGTTTTCCTCCCATTTTTTTGATGATCAGTTGACGTGGCGGGCGACATAGGTGGCGAGTGCCGGCCCGACCAGCAGAACCAGCAAGACCCGCAGCACCTGCGCCGACAGGATGAAGGGCAGATCAACCGGTACCGTGGTCCCGATGATCAGGATGGCATCGATGCCACCCGGTGTCGTTGCCAGATAGCCGGTCAGCCAATCGACATCGCAGATCAGGCTGACCAGAACCCCCAGCCCGGCACAGAGACCGATCAGCAGCGCGCAGGCCAACAGGATGCGCGGCAGTGCACGGGCACAATCGGTCAGCGTGTCCCGCGTGAAACTAAGACCAATATTCCAGCCGATGATCGCATAGGCAGCGGCGGCCAGCAGGGGCGGCACGGCCGGCCTTGTCCAACCGGCGGCAATCAACGCCGCCCCGATCAACCCCGGCACCAGAAAGGCACCGGCGGGAAAGCGGAACAGCCGTGCCGCCACCACGCCCAGGCTCGCCAAACCCAGGGTTTCCAGCAATCCCGGCAGGTCCGGGGCGGGCAACCAGCTTGCCAGCGGCGGCGTGGCGGCGGATCCGGTCAGCATATGGGCCAAAGCGATGGCCGAACCGGTCACCAGCAATATCCGCAGATATTGGATGATGGCGACCATCCGGCCATCGCCCCCCTGTTCCTGCGCCAGGGCCACCATGCCCGCCGCCCCGCCGGGGGACAGCCCCCAGACGGCGGTCGTGCCATGGAACCAGCCCCACCGGGCCACCAGCCAGCCCAGCCCGCCACTGGCCAGCAACGTGATCGCCCCCATCGCCAGCAGCAGGGGCAACCGTGCCAGCATCGCCGGCCCCACCGCACCACCCAGCGCCACCGCGACCAGACAGCCGATAATGGTATAGCTGCATAACAGGCCAAGCTTGGGGGGACGGATGGCAAAACCGGCCAGCCCGCAGGCGATGCCCACCAGCAGCGGCCCCAGCAGCAGGGCCGCCGGCACCCCGGCCAGTTTCAGCCCCGGCACCAGGGCGGCGGTAGCCAGCCCCAGCAGCAGCCACTGGCCTGCCTTTGCCCCTGCCTTTGCCATCGCCGACATGGGCTCTCAACCTGTATGAAGGGGAAAAGCCCCGGTGGCCAGGGCCGCCGCCAGCACCACCAGGGAGATCAGCGCCGCCCATTTCAGGGCGAAACGCTGTACATCGGCGACATCCACACCCAACAAGCCGCAGGCCAGATAGATCGGTGCCAGCAGCGGGCTTAACGTATGGACCGGCTGACCGATCAGGGAGGCGCGGGCAATGGCGTCCGCCTCGATCCCATAGCCGGCGGCGGCACTGGCTATCACCGGGACGACGCCGAAATAATAGGCATCGTTCGACATCACGAAGGTGAGCGGCATACTGACCAGGGCGGTGATCGGTGCCATATAGCGGCCGATGGAAGGCGGGATGACCGACAAAGCGGCGCTGGCCATGGCATCGACCATGCCGGTGCCATTCAGGATGCCGGTGAAGGCACCCGCCGCGAAGATCAGCACAACGATATTGACCACATTGTCGGCATGGGCGGTAAGGCGCGCCTTCTGGTCCCGCAGCCGGGGATAATTGACAGTGGCGGCGATGGCAAACGCCCCCATCATCATCACCGGCAAGGGTGCCAGCCCGAACGCCATTCCCAACACCAGCCCCATGGTCAGGGCCAGATTGAACCAGAACAGACCGGGCCGGCGGATATCGGGTTCGGCATCTGCCATGAAGGGGCTGACCGGTTCCACGCTGCCGTTACTGACCGGGAAACCGTGGGCCGCCAGCCGCCGCCGCTCCGACCGGCCAAGGAAGAAAGCCAGCAGCAGGGTGGCCAGAAGCCCCGCCAGCATTGCCGGCACCAAGGGTCCGAACACCTGCCCCACATCCACGCCGACAGCAGCGGCGGCACGGGCGGACGGGCCGCCCCAGGGCAGGTAATTCATCAGCGAGTTGCATAGGCCCAGCAAGGTCGCCAGGATCAGCGGATTCATCCCGACACGGCGATAGACCGGCAGAAAGGCGGTGATGATGATCAGCGCCGTCGTCGTGCCATCCCCATCCAGGGAGACGATGCTGGTCAGCACCGCTGTACCCAGGGCAATGCGCACAGGATCATTGCCGACGGTCGCCAGCACGCTGCGCACCAGCGGGTCGAACAGGCCGGCATCCATCATGATGGCGAAGTACAATACGGCGAAGGTCAGCATCAGCGCCGTCGGCGCCACCTGGATCACCCCCTCCAGGATCATGTCACCCAGCCCGGCACCGGCACCCGCCAGCAGACCGAACAGGATGGGAACCGCCAGCAGCGCGGTGACCGCCGACATCCGCTTGGTCATGATCAGCACCATAAAGGTGGCGATCATCAAGGTTCCCAGCAGTGCCGGCGAAAGCAATGTGTCGATCAACGTGTCGTCTCCCGGCAACCACGGCAAACCCGCTTTGGCCTGATGTCCAGACACGAAAGGGGGCCGTTTGCATCAGTGAATCCCATCCGCAGATAGCGGACGCAGGAAAGGTGGGGCCAACCGCGCAGCCGGAGCCGGCGGCGGAACCTGACTCCGACCGCACCGGCCCATCCTTCAGCGCAAGCCGCCATCGTTCGTCCAACGCCCTTATCCTGTGCAGTTGGCGTCGGCCCGTCAAATAAAAACATCCATATTCATAAATTTTTGCATCCAAAATATTGACCATCGACATCCAATGCGCATAGGTTGTTTCCATACCCGGAAAAACCGGGGCTAACCGGGAGGAACAGATGAGAATGATCAGCCGCTTGGCTTTGGCCGGCGGAACCATCGCCATGACCCTGGCGTCGAATAATCTTGCCCAGGCCCAGGCGGCGGAGGCGGTTGGAGAGATGGAGGAGATCATCGTCACGGCCCAGCGCCGCAGCGAACGCCTGCAGGATGTACCCGTCACCGTCACCGCCTTCGGTGCTGCGGAAATCGAGCAGGCGCGCCTGCGTCAGATTGATGATATTGCCGGGCGCACACCCGGCCTGAATTTCGATGCCTTCCCCGCCTCCCAGCCCCGCATCAGCATTCGCGGCATCGGCTCCAGCGACCGGGGGGCCGCCGGTGATCCCAGTTCCGCTGTCTTCCTGGATGAAATCTATCTGGGCCGGCCGGCCGCTGTGGCCTTCGATGCGTTCGACGTGTCGCGGATTGAGGTACTGAAAGGCCCGCAAGGCACGCTTTATGGCCGCAATGTCGTCGGCGGTGCCATTAATGTCGTCACCAGCCGACCGTCGCTTGACGCGGTTGACGCCGCTGTGGAAGCCACCGTCGGCAATCATGAACGGTTGGAAGCCGCCGGCTTTGTCAATGTGCCCCTGGTGGAAGGGAAATGGGCGGCGCGTGCCAGCGGGGCCGTCCGCAGCCATGACGGCTACACCCGCAACAGCTTCACCGGCAACCGGGTGGATGATCAGGATATACGCAGCGGTCGCCTGCATCTGGCCGGCGAACCTTCGGAAACGCTGCGCGTGCTGCTGACGGTGGATGGCACCCGCGATCGGGCGACGGGGCCCGCCCAGCATGTGCTGGACCTGGACGGGGAAGACCCCCTATCCGCCCTCTGGACCGTCAACCGCGATCGCCGACACATTGCCAGTTCCACCGATGGCCATCAGGACCGCGACACCTGGGGGGTGCGGGGGCAACTGGATTGGGATCTGCCTTTTGCCAGTCTCACCTATCTCGGCTCCTACCGCGATCTCGACTATCGCGCCTTCTATGATGTGGATGGCGGTAATGAGACCACAAATCCTCTGAATATCAGTGGCGGCAATGATGAGGTCAGCGACTTTTCCAGCCATGAGCTGCGTCTGAACGCCCTGCCTGACAGCCATATCCAATGGGTGGCCGGACTTTACAATTTCAACAGCGACACTGACCGCACAGATACGCTGGTCATCGACATGCGCCGCCCCGCGACGGAAATTTATACCCAGGCCGCCAAGCTGCACAGCTATGCCGCCTTCGGTGATGCGACCCTTCCGCTGGGCGGGCAACTGTCCCTGATCGGCGGCCTGCGCTATTCCCGGGACAAGAAAGAATACCGGGTTTCCAACATGACCGGCGACGCGGTGCTGCGCGGGTCGGAACGGTTCGACGTGACCACATCGGACACATACGAAGCCTGGACCTGGCGCGGCGGCGCGCAATACAAGCTGGACCGTGACCATCAGCTTTACGCCATGGTTTCCCGTGGTTTCAAAAGCGGCGGCTTCCAGGACACGCCCGGTTCCGCCGGGGAAGCCGCCGACGGCTTCGAACCAGAATATGCCACCCAGTATGAGCTGGGCCAGAAAAGCAGCTTCCTGAATGGCCATCTGATCTGGAACAACACCCTCTATGTCATGAAATATACCGACCTGCAGACGCGGCGGACCCTGCCCAACCTGTCCATCGTCACGGAAAATGCCGGCAAGGCCACCATCCAGGGTTATGAGACCTATCTGCAATGGCGTCCGTTCACAGGTGCCAATCTGACCGTCAGCTACGGCTATACCGATGCTACTTTCGACGAATTCGCCCCCGAACCGGGGGAGGATTATGCTGGCAACCGCCTGTCGCGCACGCCCAAGCACAAGCTGGTGATCTCCCCCTCTTACGAGACCGTGCTGGAAAACGGTCACTCCCTGCTGTTCGCCGCCGATTACCGGTATGAAAGCATGATCTTCGACGATAATTCCAACGAGGGACCGGAACAGCGGGCCCCCACCCATTTCGTCGATGGACGCATCGTCTTCACCGATGTGACCGGACGCTGGTCGCTGTCACTGTGGGGCAAGAACCTGACCAATGAGTTGACGCGGACCAACCAGCTGGTTTTCCTGGGGGCCAATTTCGGTGCCTATAATCCGCCCCGCACCTATGGGGCAACGCTGGGCTGGCGGATGTAGGCATGATCACCTCGCAGCAAAACCATTTGCGCCTGTTGTTCGAGGCGGCTTTGGCCGCCGCCTCGCCAGCATCATGCCTGCCCCCCCACCTGCCGCCCCCGCCCAAGGGGCGAACCCTGGTAATCGGGGCCGGCAAGGCCGCCGCAGCCATGGCGGCAACGGTCGAACAGCATTGGTCAGGCTCCTTGTCGGGGCTGGTCATCACCCGCTATGGCCATGGCGTGCCCTGCTCTGCCATCCGCGTGGTGGAGGCGGCCCATCCCGTGCCCGATGCCGCCGGCATCCGGGCCACGCGTGAGATGCTGGGCCTGTTATCGGGGTTGACGACCGATGATCTGGTGCTGTGCCTGCTGTCCGGGGGCGGATCGGCCTTGCTGGCCGCCCCGGCACCCGGCCTGACGCTTGCCGATAAACAGGCGGTCACCCGCGCCCTGTTGAGGAGCGGGGCCACCATCGCGGAGATGAACTGCCTGCGCAAACATCTCTCTGCCATCAAAGGCGGCCGTCTGGCACAGCTGGCGGCCCCGGCCCGTACCGTCACCCTGTTGATCTCCGACGTGCCGGGGGATGATCCGAGTACCATCGCTTCCGGCCCCACCTTGGCCGACCCCACGACACGCCAGCAGGCCCTGGCGATCCTGGAACGCTACAAGATCATGGCACCGCCCGCCGTGCTGGCCTGGCTTGCCGATCCGGCCAGTGAAACGCCGAAAGGGCCGGATGCGCTGCCCCCCGGTCACCACCGGATCATCGCCACCCCCGCCGCCGCCCTGGAAGCCGCAGCGGCGCGGGCGCGCGAACTGGGCCTGACGCCCGTGATCCTGGGCAGCGATATCGAAGGCGAGGCGGGAGAGGTCGCCCGGCACCATGCCGTCACAGTCCGGGAAATTCTGCGGGGCGAGAACAATATCGCGCGTCCCTGCGTGCTGTTGTCGGGCGGGGAAACCAGCGTCACCGTGCGCGGACAGGGCCGGGGCGGGCGCAATGCGGAATTCCTGCTGGCGCTTGCGGTGGAACTGTCGGGCCAACGCGGCGTCCATGCCCTGGCCGCCGATACCGATGGCATTGACGGGTCGGAAGATAATGCCGGGGCCTGGATCGACCCCGACATCCTGCACCGGGCCGAACTGGCCGGCCTTTCCGCCACTTCCCTGCTGGCAAACAATGATGCCTACAGCTTCTTCAAAGCCATGGATTGCCTGCTGATGACCGGGCCGACACGCACGAATGTCAATGATTTCAGGGCCATCCTGATTGATTGAGGATTGGAGAATGATGATGAAACGACCCTACCGCATCGCCGTCATCCCCGGCGACGGGATTGGCAAGGAAGTGGTGCCGGAGGGCCTGCGCGTGCTGGAGGCCGTGGCGGCGCGCTATGGCTGCACGTTCGCCTTCGACCATTTCGACTTCGCAAGCTGCGACTATTACCAGCGGCATGGCAAGATGATGCCGGACGACTGGAAACAGCAGATCGGCAGCCATGATGCCATCTTCTTCGGTGCCGTCGGCTGGCCGGCAACCGTGCCCGACCATGTCTCGCTCTGGGGATCGCTGATCCAGTTCCGGCGAGAATTCGACCAATATGTCAATCTGCGCCCCGTGCGTCTGATGCCCGGTGTGCCCAGCCCGCTGGTTGGTCGCGCGCCGGGGGAAATTGATTTTTATGTCGTGCGGGAAAATACCGAGGGGGAATATTCGTCCATCGGCGGCCGCATCTTCCCCGGTACCGAGCGGGAAGTGGTGATGCAGGAAACGGTGATGACCCGCATCGGCACCGACCGTATCCTGAAATATGCCTTCGATCTGGCGCAACGGCGGGAGAAGAAGCACCTGACATCGGCGACCAAATCCAACGGCATCGCCATCACCATGCCCTATTGGGATGAACGGGTGGAGGCGATGGCGGCGCATTATCCCGATGTGCGCTGGGATAAATACCATATCGACATCCTGGCCGCCCATTTCGTGCAGCATCCGGACTGGTTCGATGTGGTGGTAGCGTCCAACCTGTTCGGCGATATCCTGTCCGATCTCGGCCCCGCCTGTACCGGCACCATCGGCATCGCACCGGCCGGCAACATCAACCCGGATGGCAAATTCCCGTCTTTGTTCGAGCCGGTGCATGGTTCTGCCCCGGATATTGCAGGCAAGGGCATCGCCAACCCGGTCGGCCAGATTTGGTCGGCTGCCCTGATGCTGGATCATCTGGGTGAACATGCCGCAGCATCCGCCATCCTGCGCGCGATTGAGACGGTGCTGGCACAGCCGGCCCTGCGGACCCGCGACCTGGGGGGAACCGCCGATACCATCACCTGCGGCACGGCCATCTCCCGCGCGGTAGATTGACACCAATCTCCCTTGATCGTGACCGATCCAGGGAGATTTTGCGTTCCCCCATGCGCCGGACGCTGCCTCTGGCAGCTTGGCTTACGCCGCTACCAAGCGGCTGGCCGGCGGTCGCCGGCCTCCAATCCGCCGAAAGGTCAACCTTTCGGCGGATTGGTATTATATCCATTTATATCCTCACCCCAGCCAAAAACCCCCGCTGCAAGGAGTCGCGCCCGTGCCCCAACCCATCTGGTTCCGCCATGCCTTGCTTCCCACCGGCTGGGCCGAACAGGTGCGGCTGGAACTGGCGGCGGGCGTCATCACCAGCGTGGAGGCCAGCACCCCGCCCCAGCCAAACGATGAGCGTCACGCCATCGCCCTGCCGGGCCTGCCCAACCTGCACAGCCACGCCTTTCAGCGCGGCATGGCCGGGCTGGCGGAGGTGCGGGGACCGGCGGCGGATAGTTTCTGGACCTGGCGGGAAGTGATGTACCGCTTCGCCCACCGCATCGGGCCGGATGACATGCAGGCCATCGCCGCCATGGCTTTTGTGGAGATGCTGGAAAGCGGCTTCACCCGCGTGGGCGAATTCCACTACATCCACCATGCGCCGGACGGCACAGCCTATGCCGATCTGGCGGAGATGGGCGGGCGGCTGGCGGCGGCGGCGGATGAAACCGGGATCGCCCTGACCCTGCTGCCAGTGCTGTATCATTGCGGCGGCTTCGGCGGGCAGCCGACGGGCGACGGCCAGCGCCGTTTCGTCAACCGGCCGGACCTGTTCGGCCTGCTGGTTGCCGCCAGCCGCCGGGCTTTGGGGTTCCTACCCGATGGGGTGGTGGGCGTGGCCCCGCACAGCCTGCGCGCGGTGACGCCGGAAAGCCTGTCGCTGGCTGTATCGCAGGCGGAAGGCGGGCCGATCCATATCCATATCGCTGAACAGATGCGGGAAGTGGAGGATTGTCTGGCCTGGTCCGGCCAGCGTCCGGTGGATTGGCTGGTGCAGAACATGCCTGTGAATGACCAATGGTGTCTGGTTCACGCCACCCATATGACGCCCTGCGAAACCGAACGGCTGGCGCGCAGCGGTGCCGTCGCCGGCCTCTGCCCGATCACGGAGGCCAATCTTGGAGACGGCATCGTCAACGCGGTGGATTATCTGGCTGCCGACGGACGGTTCGGCATCGGGTCGGACAGCAATGTGCTGATCGATGCGGCGGAGGAATTGCGCAGCCTGGAATATGCCCAGCGGCTGAAATATCAGGGGCGCAACATGCTGGCCGGTGGTGGCGGTTCCACCGGGCGGCGGCTGTTTGATGGGGCGCTGGCCGGCGGGGCCCAGGCGCTGGGCCAGGCGCTGGCTGGGCTGCAGGTGGGGGCCCCGGCTGACCTGTTCAGCCTGGACGCCACCCATCCCAGCCTGACGGCACGCAGCGGTGACGGACTGCTGGATGGGTTCATCTTTGGCGGGCGGTCGATGGTGGACATGGTTTGGCGGCGCGGGCGGCGCGTGGTAAGCCGGGGCCGCCATCAGGCGCGCGACACCATCGCCGCCCGCTATCGCCGCACGATTGAGCAGATTCTGTCATGACTTTGGCTGAAACCGCCCCCGTCACCGCCGTGCGGCAACTGTTTCCCGGCACCATGTTCGATCTGGTGGCGCGGTTCAGCGGCGACTGAGGCCAAGGCAACGGCGGATTGCCGTTTTTATCAAGTTTTCCTGCCGCCCCGGCCAAGCAGGTTTTCCCGGCGCATGGTTCCCTTGACCCCTGATAATCGGTGCTGCGAACAGACGGCACCGGACAAGGGTCGGGAGGAAAAATCATGCAGATTACCGCTGCCGTCATCCGGGCGCCGGGTGGCCCCTTCAATCTGGAACATCTGGAGATCGAACAGCCGCTGCCGGGCGAGGTGCTGGTGAAGGTGGCGGCCACCGGGGTCTGCCATACCGACATGGTGATGCGCGACCGGCTGTTGCCCGTGCCCCAGCCGGTGGTGCTGGGGCATGAAGGGGCCGGCACCGTGCTGGCCGTCGGTGCCGGTGTCACCAAGGTGAAGCCCGGCGATGCCGTGGTGATGAGCTTCAATTCCTGCGGCCATTGCCCCTCCTGCCATGACGCGGCCCCCGCCTATTGCCATGAATTCTTCCCGCGCAATTTCTTCGGCGCGCGCGGTGATGGCAGCAGCGGCCTGTCCCGCGATGGGGAGATGATCCACGCCAATATTTTCGGCCAATCCTCCTTCGCCACCCATGCGCTGTGCCATCAGCGCAATGTGGTGAAGGTGCCGGCCGATGTGCCGCTGGCCCTGCTGGGGCCGCTGGGCTGTGGTGTGTTGACCGGGGCCGGCACGGTGCTGAACGCGCTGAAGGTGCGGGCGGGATCGTCGGTGGCGGTGATGGGCGTGGGCACGGTGGGGCTCAGCGCCATCATGGCCGCCAAGGTGGCCGGCGCTGCCCGCATCATCGCCATCGATCCGGTGGCCAGCCGGCTGGATCTGGCGTCCGAACTGGGGGCTACCCATGTCATTGATCCGCGCGGCGGCGGCAATCTGGCGGAAAAGGTGATGGGCCTGACCGGCGGGGTGGGCGTGGATTACGCCATCGACACCTCGGCCCGGTCGGAGGTGATCCGCCAGGGCCTGATGATGCTGGCCCCGCGCGGGGAATGCGCCGTGGTCGGCGCTGTCACCTTTGGCCAGGATATCCCCGTCGATGGCGGCCATCTGCTGTCCGGTGGGCGCCGGCTGCGCGGTGTGGTGGAAGGGGATGCCGATCCCGAACAGTTCGTGCCGCAACTGGTGGCGCTCTATCGTGACGGCAAACTGCCCTTTGACCGGTTCGTGCGCTTCTTCCCCTTCAGCGCCATCAATGAGGCGGTGGCAGAGTCCGAAGCCGGCCGGGTGATCAAGCCGATCCTGCTGATGCCCGGTACGGAGGTACCCACCCCATGAGCCTGGACCCCAATATTGCCGGGATGCTGGCCGAACTGAACGGGTCCGGCCAGCCGGACATGGGCAGCCTGCCCCCCGCCATCATCCGGCAGGTGATGCATGATAGCTGCCTTGCCATGGAAGGGCCGCCCGATGCGGTGGCCCGGGTGCGGCGGGATATCAACCTGACCGGGGCCGCCGGCCCCCTGCCGGCCCGGCTTTATACGCCGACAGGGGCACCGCCGGTCGGCCCCTGCCTGCTGTTCTTCCATGGCGGTGGCTTTGTCGCCGGCGATCTGGACAGCCATGACGGGTTCTGCCGCCGCTTTGCCGCCCTGTCAGGCCTGCGGGTGCTGTCCGCCAGCTATCGGCTGGCCCCGGAACACCCGTTCCCGGCGGCGCATGATGATGTGCTGGCGGTGCTGCGTCAGGTGCTGGCAGGACAGGCCGATCCCAGCATCGACCCGGCCCATCTGGCAGTCGGTGGCGATTCCGCCGGGGGCAATCTGGCCGCATCCGCCGTGCTGGATGTGGCCAATGACCAGGGCCCCCGGCCCCGCCTGTTGCTGGCGATCTATCCGGTGGTGCAGTTCACGCATGAAACGGAAAGCCTGCGCCGCTGTGGCGAGGGCTATCTGCTGACCCGCACCAGCATGGACGCCTTCACCGCCATGACCTTCCCCGATCCGGAAAGCCGTGGCAACCGGCGCGCCAACCTGCTGGCCCGGCCGGACCTGATGGAAGCACCGGCAACCCTGGTGGTTACCGCCGGTTACGACCCGCTGATGGATGAAGGGTGCGATCTGGCCCTGGCCCTGCGTCGGGCGGGCGTGCCGGTGGCCCATCACCATCACCCCGCCCTGATCCATGCCTTCATTCATATGAGCGGGGTGACGCCGGCCGTCCCGCAGGCCATCGCCAAGATGGCGGCCTTTGCCAAGGTGGCCGTGGGTGGGTAATGCCAAGGGTCATGTCCCATGACCCTTGGAGGCCAGCGACCGCTGGCCCGCGCACCCATGTGCGCGCAAGCCAAGCTGCCGGAGGCAGCGCCCGGCGCTGAGGGAACAGGCACATACCAAGCTTGAACCCGGCTTTTACCCCGGTTCGCTAGGGTGGGATGATCCCACCCTGGAGAACCAGAGCCCCGATGTCCGCCGCCAACGCCCTGCCCATCGGCCTGCGCCACCGTGACGTTCTGTTCGCGCTGGGTCTGGTTTTCGTGCTGACCATCCTGATCCTGCCGGTACCGGGCTGGATGCTGGATATGGGCTTGGCGCTGTCCATGGCGATCAGCGTGCTGATCCTGATGGTGGGGCTGTGGATCGCACGACCGCTGGATTTTTCCAGCTTTCCCACCATCCTGCTGATTTCCACCCTGCTGCGCCTGTCGCTCAACCTTGCCTCCACCCGGCTGATCCTGTCACAGGGCCATACGGGCACGGATGCGGCGGGCCATGTCATCATGGGTTTTGCCGATTTCGTCATGGGCGGCAATTTCGTCATCGGCCTGATCATCTTTGCCATTCTGGTGGTGGTGAATTTCATCGTCATCACCAAGGGTGCCAGCCGCATCGCGGAGGTGGGCGCCCGTTTCGCCCTGGACGCCATGCCCGGCAAACAGATGGCCATTGATGCCGACCTTTCCGCCGGCCTGATCGATGAGACGGCGGCGCGCCTTCGCCGCAGCGAGCTGGAACAAGAAAGCCAGTTCTATGGCGCCATGGATGGCGCCTCCAAATTCGTGCGCGGCGACGCGGTGGCGGGGCTGATCATCACCGCCATCAATATCCTGGGCGGGCTGCTGATCGGCGTCGCCCAGCATGACATGAGCTTTGCCGACGCCGCCCGCACCTACACCATCCTCAGCGTTGGTGATGGTCTGGTCACCCAGATCCCCGCCCTGATTGTCAGTCTGGCTGCCGGTATCCTGGTCTCCAAGGGCGGCAACAAGGGCTCCATCGATCAGGCGATGCTGACCCAGTTGGGCGCCTATCCCAAGGCGCTGGGCGTGGCGTCCGGCCTGCTGCTGCTGCTGGGGGCCACGCCGGGCCTGCCGCTGTTCCCCTTTCTGCTGCTGTCCGGGCTGGCGGGCAGTCTGGCCTGGTATCTGCCGCGCTATGCCGCCCAGCAGGAAGACCAGAAGCGCCATGATGAGCTGATGGCCGCCAAGGCCCCCACGGCGGAAGAGCCGGTGGCCGACATGCTGCGGGTGGATGATATCCGCGTGGAACTGGGCAGCGGCCTTGTCTCCCTGATCCTGGACCCGGCCACCGGCCTGTCGGCCAAGGTGCGGCGGCTGCGCAAGCGCTTTGCCACCGAATATGGTTTCCTGCTGCCATCGGTACGCCTGCGCGACAGCGCCAGCGTGGCCATGAACGCCTATGAAGTCTCCATCCAGGGCGTGCTGGTGGCCAAGGGCGAAGTGCAGGTCCGCAAGATGCTGTGCATCGACCCGCGTAACGAGGGCATCGACGTGCCCGGCACCGACACGCGCGAACCCACCTTCGGCCTGCCCGCCCGCTGGATTGAGCCGATGCTGGCGGAAGAGGCGGAACTGAAGGGCTTCACCGTCGTCGACCCGGACAGCGTGATCACCACCCATCTGGCCGAGGTGATCAAGGAACATATGCCCATCCTGCTCAGCTATGCCGCCACAAAGCGGCTGCTGGATGAGATGGACCGCGAGCATCAGAAGCTGGTGGCCGACCTGATCCCCGGTCAGGTCAGCCTGTCGGTGGTGCAACGGGTGTTGCAGGCCCTGCTGGCGGAGCGGGTGTCCATCCGCAACCTGCCCTTGATCCTGGAAGGCATTTCAGAGGCCGCCGCCTGGACGCGCAACATCACCATGATGACCGAACATGTGCGTTCGCGGCTGTCGCTGCAAATCTGTCAGGCGCTGACGACCGGGGAAGGCTATATCCCCGTCATCGTCGTCAGCCCGGAATGGGAACAGGCCTTCCTGGATAATATTGTGGAGCAGGGGGAGGATCGGCAATTCGTCATGCCGCCTTCCACGGTGCAGGAATTCCTGCTGGCCGCCCGCGCCCGCATCCAGGCCCATGCCACGGCGGATTACTGGCCCGCCGTGCTGGTGGCGCCGGCGGCGCGGCCCTTTGTCCGCTCGCTGCTGGAACGGGTCAGCCCCTCCACCCCCGTCATTTGCCATAACGAACTGCACCGCAAGGCCCCCGTCACCACCATCGACCAGATTTAAGGGCGGACGCGGCATGACCAGCGCGCTGACCGCCCTGTTGACGGCGGAAATCTATGGTTTCCTGCTGGTGGTGGCCCGGGTGGGGGCCGCCATCTCCCTGTTGCCCGGTTTTGGCGAAACGGCGGTGCCGATGCAGGCCCGGCTGGCGGCGGCACTGGGGGTGGCGCTGGCCCTGTCGGCCGTGGTGCCGGGCCTGCCACCAGCCCCGGATGCCATGTCCGACCTGCTGGTGCAGGTGGCGGGGGAACTGGCGGCCGGGGCCTTTATCGGCATTTCCGCCCGCATCCTGTTTGCCGCCTTGCAGATCGCCGGGCAGATGATTGCCCAGTTGATGAACCTGTCCAACATCTTCACCTCCCCCGGTACCGGGTTTGAATCCGGGTCGGTGGCGGGGTCATATCTGATGATGGGCGGGCTGGTGCTGCTGTTCGTCACCGACCAGCACCTGTCCATCATCAAGGCTTTGCTGGAGAGCTATAAATTGATGCCCCCCGCCACGCTGCCTTCCCTGGCGGGGCTGGCCAAGACCACGGCGGAGACGGTTTCCACCAGCTTTCGCATGGCGGTGCAGTTCGCCACCCCGTTTCTGGTGCTGGGCTTCGTCTATAATGTCGGGCTGGGGCTGATCAACCGCGCCATGCCGCAATTCGCCGTCTTCTTCATCGGGATGCCGATTGCCATCCTGGGTGGGTTGCTGGTGCTGGCCATGACGGTGGCCGTCATCGCCACCAGCTTCATCGGCCATTTCGCCAGCTTTCTACACCGGTTCGGGGGCTGAGCGCGATGAGTGAAGAGAGCGACGACAGCCAGAAAACCGAAGAACCCTCCCAACGCAAGCTGGATGAGGCACGGCGGCGCGGCGATGTGCCGGTCAGCCGCGATGTTGGCGCCATGCTGGTGGTGCTGGCGGCGGTGATCATGGCCGGCGGGCTGGGCCCGCATCTGGGCCGGGGGGTGATGACACAGTTGTTGCCGCTGCTGGAAAACCCCACCGATATCCTGCTGACCAGCCCGGCCGATGCCTTCCACCTGATCGCAGAGGTGCTGACCGGCGTGGGCATCGTGCTGTTGCCGGTGGCGGGATTGCTGCTGGCGGCGGGGTTCTTAGGGGCACTGGGCCAGGGCAGCATCGTGGTGGCTGGCGAACGCATTCAGCCCAAACTGGAGCGGCTGTCGCCGCTGGGCGGGTTCAAGCGGCTGGTCTCGCTGCGCAATCTGGTGGAGTTCCTGAAAGGGCTGGCCAAGGTGGCGGCGATCAGCACGGCCTTTCTGCTGGTGGTGGGGCCGGAACTGCGCAAGGCCGAGGCGATGGCGCTGACCGATGCGGTGGCCCTGCCCCTGCTGCTGGCCGATGTCACCGTGCGGTTGCTGGTGGCCGTACTGGTGGCCAGCCTGCTGATCGCCGCCTTGGACCTGATCTGGCAATATATTTCCTGGCGGCGCAAACAGCGGATGAGCCTGCAGGAACTGAAGGATGAATTCCGCCAGTCCGAAGGCGACCCGCATCTGAAATCCAAGATCAAGCAGCTGCGCCGCGACCGGGCGCGCAACCGCATGTTTGCCGAACTGCCCAGCGCCACGGTGGTGATCACCAACCCCACCCATTTCGCCGTTGCCCTGCGCTATGATCTGTCCAAGGCGCCGGCCCCCGTCTGCGTGGCCAAGGGACAGGATATGGTGGCCCTGCGCATCCGGGAGACGGCGACCCAGCACAATGTCCCCATTGTGGAGAACCCGCCGCTGGCCCGCACGCTGCATAAATCGGTAGAGATCGGGGAGGAAGTGCAGCCCGAACATTATCTGGCCGTGGCGGAACTGATCAGCCAGGTGCTGGCCATTAAGGCGCAGACGACCGTGGTATAAAATTAATCTCCCTCAATCTCCCTCAGACGCCACCCCCGCCGCCCGGTAATCGCGCGGAGCCATGCCATAGCGGGCCTTGAACGCGCGGGAAAAATGGCTGGCATCGTTGAAGCCGCAGGCGAAGGCCAGTTCCGTCACCGTGCGGGTGCTGTGCAGCGGGTCACGCAGGCGGCGGGCGCATTCTTCCAGACGGCGGCGCAGGATATAGGCGGAAATCGCCTCCCCCTCCCCCGCTGCCAGCAGGCGCAGATAGCGTTCCGACAGGCCCAACGCCTGGGCGATGGACGGTACCGATAATTCAGGATCGAACAGCCTTTGTTCGATCAGGCGACGGGCGCGGGCGCGGTGGCCGTCGGCCAGCGTGCCCTCTGCACTGCTGGTGCCGAAATTCAGGTGGCAGGCGGTGGCGAACAGGTCCAGCAGGGTGGCGGCCAGCCGTTCCCCCGCCTCCACCGGCAGCGGCCCGCCCTTTTCCACCTGTTCCCAAAGTTCGCCCAGCAGCCCGCGCACCATGCGCAACGGCCCGGCACTGCCGGACAATTGCCGGCCCAGCAGGCCATAGGGGGCGGGCACGCGGCGGGTCAGTTCATCTGCCGGAATTCCCAGAATCAGGGTGCGGTTCTCCCCGATCAGGCCCAGATCATAAGGCGCGGCGGCATCGCACAGCACCATATCCCCCGGTCCCAGCAATCCCTCCCGACCATCCTGCATCGCCAGCACCCTTCCATGCAATTGCATGTGCAGGAAGAATAAATGCCGGTTCGTACCGGCGGCCTGGGGCCGGCGGCGGATGATATGGGCGGGAAGCGAATGGGCATTGGCCAGCGACAGCCGGCCCAGGCTGGTGCTGGCAATATGGTTGTTGAACAGGTCCGGATCGTCCGGCACCACATCCAGCGGGGCGAACACGCTGGACATCACGCCTTTCAAATATTCCAGCTTGGCGCGGGCCGTCGGCAGCCCGACCGTGGTGAAAACATGCATACCGCCTCCCGCCCGCGATTTCATCGCTTGGGCGGCATGATGAGCACAAAGATATGCCGCCGTCACCTATCGAAATGACATGCTGCGGTGCACCTTATACCAGCGGCGCGAAATCATGACCGATGGTCAAGCTTTCGCGCCCCTCAATCGCCGGCGGGCGCCTCCGCGCCCTTGGCTACGCGGCACGCGCCGCGCGGCGGCAGTCGCCGCCGTCCCATCGGTCAAAATTCTTGACCGATGGGATTAGAAGAATTCCAGATAGATGTGCCACCTCAGCCGGCTTCCGCCACCTGCGGCGGCAATTGCCAGGTCTCCTCCCCCGGCCGGATCACCCGGCGGCGACGCGGGGGCGGGGCGTCGGCCAGATCGTTGCGGCGCAGCAACACCAGCCGCAGATTGGCGGCCACCCGGCCGAAATAGGCATCGCCCTTGTCGGGCGTGCGGGAATGGTAATGCTTGACCGACCGGGTCCAGTTGCGCAGATCGCCGTGAAATTCCTTCAGCATGTCGGCGGCATAGCCGACATTGGCTTCCGGATCGAAGGCGGTTTCCAGGTCAGCAAAGGCCTTGGGGTGCCAATGCAGGTTCACCTGCATACAGCCGACATCGATGGAGCGCACCCCGCGCTTGCGCAGCGCCTGGACATGGGCGATGGCCGCCTGTTTGTCCGCGAAATAGCGGCCCTGGCCTTCGGCATTCACGGTCCAGGGCCAGACGGTCAGCCGCCCGCCAATCTCCCGCCCGCTTTCCGTCACCCCGATGGCGATCAGCAAACGGCCCGGCATCCGCCGTTCCTTTTCCGCCTTGCGGATGGCCTGCAGGCAGGCCTGGGTGTGATCCTCCGCCGCTGCCGGGACGGCCAGCCCGAGAGACAACAGCAGAAGCAGCAAAAGCCGCCTCATGCCCCACCCGGGGCGACGACATGGGTCAGCACCTCCGTCCAGAAGCCGGAGACGACATGGAACATGAAGGGCAGCGACAGCACGATGGCCACCAGGATCAACACGATCTTGGGCACGAAGGACAGCGTGGCCTCCTGTATCTGGGTCAGCGCCTGCAGCAGCGAGATGCCGAAGCCAACCACCAGCGCCACCAGCAAGGGCGGGGCGGCGGCCAGCACCACGGCCCAGATGCCGGACCGCAGCAAATCCAGAATATCGGCTTCGGACATGGCAGCAGGCCCTCCGCCGGTCAGACCGGCATCCGCATGATTTCCAGATACGCGTTCACCAGCTTGTCGCGCACGGCGACGGCGGCCTGCACCGTCAGTTCCGCCGACATGGTGGCCTGCACCACTTCCTGGGTACTGGCCTTGCCCTGCAGCCCGGCGGCAGCCGTCTTTTCGCCCTGGCGGACGGTGTTGATGGCATCCTTGACGGCATTGCCCACCAGTTCGGGGAAGCTGCCGCGCTTGGGCAGGGTGATGCCGGCCACCGGCTGGGCAGGACCGGCAATACCGGCCAGCTTGCCGGCGGCATAGGCGCTGGTGACGCCGGCGGTGGGAACGATGATGCTCATATTTCCTACCTCTGACGGGATCAGCTGCGCAGCATGTCGATGGTGCGGCCCAGCATGGTGCGGGCCTGCTGCATTACATTCAGGTTGGCGTCATAGGAGCGCCCGGCCTCCCGCATATCCATGGCTTCGACCAGACTGTTAACGTTGGGCGTCTTGATATAGCCATTCTCATCCGCTGCCGGGTGGCTGGGGTCATAGCGCAGGGTGAAGTCGCTTTCATCCCGGCCGATGCGCTTGACCTCCACCTTGTCGGCGGAAAGGGCGCGGTCCAGCACGCTGGAAAACACGATGGTCTTGCGGCGATAGGGATCGCCGCCCGCCACCTCGGATGTTGAATTGGCATTGGCCATGTTTTCCGCCACCACGCGCAGGCGGGTGGCCTGGGCCTTCATGCCGGCCGCGGCAATGCCGAAGGAACTGGTCAGATTGTCGATGGACATGGCCCGAACTCCTCGTGTGATACCCATTTGGGGCGGGCTTGCCCGGCCCAAATGGGTTGGCGCATTGAGCGCCCGCGCACCCATGTGCGCGTAAGCCAAGCCGCCGGATGGCGGCGCCCGGCGCCTGAGGGCCCCCTTGACCCGTGCAACGGGTCAAGGGGGAAACGAAAAGGTTCAGCGCGTGTTGAGGGCGAGGCGCAACATGCCGGCATGTTTCTGGAACAGGTTGGTGGCCAGATCATAGGCCTGGCGGATATCCGCCGATTTCACCATCTGCTCTTCCAGCACCACGCCATTGCCGTCGGGCGCCATTTCATAGGTGGCACTGCGGCGATCTTCCTTGAAACCGGCATTCTGGCGCAGCGGGGTCAGGTGGTGCGCATCAGTGCGCGCCTGTTCCGCGTTGCCGCCGCTCATCACCGCCTGGAAATCGAAGGGTTTCAGGTCGCGTGCCTTCACGCCCGGCGTGTCGGCATTGGCAATATTCTCCGCCACCAGCTTGTGCCGGGCGGTGAGATATTCCATGCGATGGCTGGCCAGATTGAACAGGCCGATCGAATTCAAATCCATCCGCTGCTGCCCCGTTTGCGTGTGGCGTCGGTCGGGGCGGATGTTTCCATGCGCGGGCTTAAAGCGGCGTTTAAGCCGGTGCGGGCTTTAATCGGCTTTAAACCCCCGCTTTCAAGATGGGCTGCACATCACGCAGCAGCAGCGAAGAAGGCAGCCGCCATGACCATCCTGGCCGGGCTTTTGGCCGATATCCAGCAGATCGAGGGACCGCGTTTCCACGGACAGGTTGTCACCTGTTCCGGGCTGGCGCTGGAGGTGGAGGGGCTGGAACGCCGGCTTTCCGTCGGCGATGGCTGCCGGGCCTTCACCCGCGACGGCAAGCCGGTCCCGTGCGAGGTGGTGGGGTTCCGCCAGGGCCGCGCCGTGCTGCTGCCCTTCGCCCCGCTGGAAGGCATCGGCCTGGGGTCAAAGGTGGAGGCAGGCACGGCCATGGGGCTGGTGCGGCCCCATGCCGGCTGGCTGGGCCGGGTGGTGGATGCCTTTGGCAAGCCGATGGATGGCAAGGGCGGGCTGCTGCGCGGCGATGATAATCGCAGCCTGCGCGCAGCCCCGCCGCCCGCCTTTGACCGCCGCCGCATGGGGGCGCGGCTGGAAACCGGCATCCGGGTGATGGATAGTTTCGTGCCGCTCTGCCAGGGCCAGCGCCTGGGCATCTTCGCCGGGTCGGGTGTGGGTAAATCCACCCTGCTGGCCATGCTGGCCCGGTCCAGTGCCGCCCAGGTGAATGTGATCGGCCTGATCGGCGAACGCGGGCGAGAGGTGCAGGAATTCATCCAGGATGATCTGGGGGAAGATGGGCTGGCCCGCTCCGTCATCATCGTCGCCACGGGGGATGAGCCGGCGCTGGCGAGGCGACAGGCGGCCTATCTGACCATGGCGGTGGCGGAATTCTTCCGTGACGCAGGCCATGACGTGCTGTGCATGATGGACAGCGTCACCCGCTTCGCCATGGCCCAGCGCGAAATCGGCCTGTCGGCGGGGGAGCCGCCGACCACCAAGGGCTATCCGCCCAGCGTCTTCGCCGAGCTGCCCCGGCTGCTGGAACGCGCCGGGCCAGGGCGGGACGGCCAGGGCGATATTACCGGCGTCTTCACCGTGCTGGTGGATGGCGGCGACCATGATGAACCGGTGGCCGATGCCGTGCGCGGCATCCTGGATGGCCATGTGGTGATGGATCGCAAGATCGCCGAACGGGGCCGCTATCCGGCTATTGACGTGCTGAAAAGCGTCTCCCGCGCCCTGCCCGGCTGCCATTCGGAAGCGGAAAACGCCACCATGCAGGGTGCCCGCAGCCTGCTGTCGCGCTATGAGGCGATGGAGGAGATGATCCGCCTGGGCGCCTATCGCCTGGGCAGTGATGCGGAGGTGGATCAGGCCATCAAGGCCAACCCGTCGCTGCAGGAATTCCTGCGCCAGCGCAAGGGTGAAAGCACGCCCAGCACCACCAGCTTTGAGGTGCTGGGCCAGATCGTGGCGGAAGTCACCGCCCCGCCCCCCCCACCCCCGCCGGAACCGGAAGCGCGCAAGCCGGGTGCGCCAAGGGGCAAGCGGGGGTGACGTATTTTACTGCGGCGGCAGGGCATAGGCGATCAGTTCATCGCCGATGGGGGTTTCCATGAAATGATGACCGCCAGCCATGATCACCAGATATTGCCGCCCCTCTATCTCATAGGTCATCGGGGTGGCCTGACCGCCAGCGGGCAGCGTATCCTGCCAGACGGTTTCGCCGCTGCGCAGGTCGATGGCGCGGATCAGGTTATCCGTGGCCGCCGCAATGAAGATCAAGCCGCCCGCGGTCACCACGGCCCCGCCATTATTGGGCGTTCCGATCTCAAATGGCAGGCCGGAGGGGATGCCGAACGGACCGTTGCGGCGGGCCGTGCCGAAGGGCCGGTCCCACAGGGTTTTGCCGCTGGCAAGATCAATGGCGCGGATACCGCCATAGGGGGGCTGCTTGCACAACAGACCGGTCAGGGGCAGGCGCCAGCCGGCATTGACATTGATGGCATAAGGTGTGCCCGCCTGCGGATCGCCTGCGCCTTCAGCGCCGCTGCCCATATCGCCACCGCGCTCCTGGCCGCGCGGCGCCCAGCCCAGTCGGTCTGCCTCCGCGCGGGGGATCAACTCATTATGGTTGGGCATGTCGTTGTAATTGGCGATGATCAGCCCGTGCACGGGGTCCACCGCCACCCCACCCCAATCCGACCCGCCATTATAGCCCGGATATTCGATGGAATGCCGGCCCGAGGTCGGCGGGGTATAGAAGCCTTGGTAATAGGCTTGGCGGAACTGGATACGGCAGATCATTTGATCGATCGGCGACATGCCCCACATGTCCCGTTCAGTCAAATCCGGCTTGCGCAGCGTGTGGTAGAGGGAGAAAGGCTGTGTCGGTGACCGTTGTTCCGGTTCCACCCCGCCCTGGGGAACCGGTCGTTCTTCCACCGGCGTCAGCGGCTGACCGGTGCGGCGGTCCAGAATATAAATATCGCCCTGCTTGCTGGGCAGCACCAGGGCCGGCACCGGCCCATTGGCGGTGTTAAAATCCACCAGTGTGGCCTGCGAGCCCAGATCATAATCCCAGACATCATTATGGACAGTCTGAAATGACCAGGCGACGTGGCCGCTGGTCACGTCCAGCGCTACCAGGGAGGTGGAAAAGCGCTTTTCCGCTTCTGTGCGCGACCCGCTCCAGTAATCCACGGCGGAATTACCCATCGGCAGATAGACCAGCCCCAGCTCTTCATCCCCGCTGGCGGTGGTCCACATATTGGGGGTGCCGCGCGTATATTGATCGCCTTCCACCGGCAGGCCGGTCAGGTCCGGGCGGGCCATGTCCCAGGCCCAGCGCAATTCCCCCGTCACCGCATCATAGCCACGGATGACACCAGACGGGGCCGACCGTTTCTGCCCATCCAGCACCTGATGGCCCAGCACCACCACGCCCCGCACGATGGTGGGGGGTGAGGTGACGGAAACCATGCCGGGCACCACCTCCCCCATGCCTGCGGTCAGATCAACCGTACCGTTGGTGCCGAAGCCGGTGCAGGGCTGGCCGGTGGCCGCATCCACCGCAATCAACCGGGCATCCAAGGTGCCTTCAATGATGCGTTCGGCGCACAGACCCCGCTGTGCCGGTGTCAGCGGTGCCGGGGTGTTTTCTGCCGTGGTTGCGGGGGGTACTGCATAATAGGCAACACCCCGGCAGGCGGCGGTATAGGGAATGGCGGCATCCGGCACACGCGGATCATGCCGCCAGACCTGTTTGCCGGTGGCCGCATCCAGCCGGATCAGAATGTTCTTGGCGGTGCAGAGATAGAGGGCGTCACCGATCTTCAACGGCGTCGTTTCAGCCCCATACTTGTTTTTCGCCAGATCGCTCTGCGGCACGTCGCCCGTATGATAGAGCCAGGCACGCTGCAGCGTTCCAACATTATCAGGCGTGATCTGGTTCAGCGGGGAATAACGCCGGGCGCTGTAGCTGCCGCCATAGGCAGGCCAATCGGCCCCAGGTTGCAGGGGGGCCGGATCATCCATGGCCTGCCTGCCGGATGGCGGCAGGGCGGCTGGGGCCGGCGGTCTATCCCACCAGGCGATGCCGGCCCCACCCAACAGGGCCAGCAACAGAATGGCTGAGACCGCGCCGAGCACATGGGAGAACCGGTAACGGCCCGGCGTCAGCCCCGGCAGGGCCAGCACCACCAGGATGAGCAACAGCAGCGGGCCGACCAGACGCGGCACCAGGGCCCATTTATCCAGCCCCACCTCCCAGAAGGCCCAGGCGAGCGTACCCAGGAAGACCAGGATATAGAGCCAGGCACCCGCCGCACGGCCGGTAACGATCAGGCCACCGGCCAGCAGCAGGCCAATCCCGGCCGCCAGATAATAGGGCGAGCCGCCCAGCGCCAGCAGCCAGCCGCCGCCGCCGGTGAGCGCCAGCCCAATGAGAGCCAGCAGCAGCCCCAGCAGAAGGGTCAGCGGATTACCGCCGCGCCCGCGTGTCTGTGGATCCCGCACCATCGTCCATCTCCCTTGTCCGGCAAAGCCATACAAGGGGAAGACAGGGGAAGACGGATGGTTCCATGACCAGGAAGCGCAGCCGCCCCTATCGCCGTCCGCGCGGCAGGGTGACGGCCGCCATCAGCGTGTCGGCGCTGATCGTCGACCGCCCGGAGAAAAGCTGAAGCACGGGGGAGGTGCCGGTGCCGACGGCACCATTGCCCTGCACATCCCACATCATCATGAATTTCTCCACCAGCCGCTTCACCTCGGCCGGGTCTTTCAGCTTCTTGATATCAAGTCGCTTTTCCAGCATTCCCACCTGCCGGTCGATATCGGCGCGCGCCACCTCCTCCGGCAGGCCAAAGGCGGTGCGCACCACCTGGGACAGGGCCTTGTCCGCCAGCACGGAATACCAGTTGCTGATGCTGCCCGCCTTGCGCTCAAAATAAAGCCCCAGGCGCAGCGCTTCGTTGGTATTGCCGGCGGAGACCTCGAAGCTCATCCGCTCATACCGGCTGACGATATCCTTGATGAAGGGCGGACTGCCGCGCCGCATGGTGCCGGTGTTATTGAGGCTGAAACTGACGGCCAGCGCCGTTTCCTTGGCCCCCGCCTTGACCGCAAACGAGTTGCTGTCGCTGGGGTTGCTCTCCAGCACCTGGCGCAGATATTTCGTATCCCCGGCGCGGTCGCCCAGATCGAAGGCGGCCAGCACGATGCCGCGCAGCTTGGCATCCTTCAGCAGTTCATCCGTCCCGGCACCGGCCGACAATTTCTGCTGCACATAGCTGACATCGCTGCGCACCTGCCAGCGGGCGGCAAAGGCCGTCTTCTGCTGATCATAGCTGCGCATCAGCATCGTATATTGGTTGGCGCTGGACAGGGCACCGGTATTGCCCTTGGCCGTATCCCAGGCGGTGAAGAAGGCATCGCGCAGGCGGCCCTGATCAACATCATTGCCCTTGTACTTGCCAAAGGGCATGGCCTTTTCCAGCGTGGCCGCCTGCGCCTTCACATCCGCCGGACCATAGGGGTCAGGCAGGCCGAAGGCCATGCGGGCCACCTTGGCCAGCTTTTCATCGGCCAGCACGGAATCCCAATCGGCCTTGCCCGTCACGCGCCGGGTGAAATCCAGCATCATGCCCAGGGCTTCGTTCTTCTGGCCTACATCTGCTTCAAACGCCTTGGTGACATAGGCGTCGGAAATCTGGCTGACGAAGGAGCTTTTCACCGTCGATCCGCCAAAATTGAAGGCGGCGGCCAGCTGCTTGAAACGCACATCATTCAGCCGGCTGGCATAGGACCGGCTGTCCGACAGGTCGCTTTCCAGCACCTTGCGGATCAGCGCCTGGGAATTGACCTGATCTTCCAGCCCGAAGGCCCGCATCACATAGGTGTAAAGTCGCCGGTCGCCCATCAGATCATCGACGGACGCCACGGTCGGCAGTTTCTTGCGGGCATAATCGGCATCCGCCTTGTTCTGCTGGTCATTGCGCACCAGCCCCATCTGGCGGTCCAGGGTGGAGTTCAGCACCTGCCATTGCGACAGGGTGGAGCCATAGCCGGCCGTGATGGTTGCAGCGCCATAGCCGGTGATGCTCACAGCTTGATCTCCCGGCTGGGGCTGTCCGCCGGCTCTTCCTGCAAGGCATAGCCAGGGGGAATGCGCAGCAGGATATCGCCGGTGCGCGGGTCGATCACCTCGGTGAAGATGCGCTGGGTCTGCGGGTCCAGCACCACACGATAGGGGCGGCGCTCGCTGGATGGTTCAGGCGGCGCTGCCGCCGCCTCTTCCCGCGCAGTGTCGGCCCCCCGCGCCTCATCCGCACGCGCCGGCGGCTCCACCCGCACCAGCCGGTAAAGGCGGGACGGGTCGGAACCGGAAACGGGTTCGATCGGCTTGGCTTCTCTCATGGTCACTCCTTCCGCAGGCTCTGGCGTGCGGCGACGGGACCGGCCTTGCAGCCCTTCGTATGCGGGCGCCTACGCACCCACCGCCGCTTCTGACGGGGGTTCGACCGGGGCAGCCACCATTGACGGCGGCAGCAACATATCCTCATAGGCGATAACCGGCCGCAGGGCCGCCAGCGCCTTGTAGAAATCGCCTTCCCGCACATGCCGGTCAGCATCCGCCAGATGATGGGTCATCTCCGGATCGCGGATGGCCAGCCGCAGCTGGGTGATGAAGGTGGCATAAAGCGGCAATTGCTGGGCCGCATGTTGCGGGTCCAGCAGCATGGCCTGGATGGTGTAATAGGTGCGCTTGACCGGGGTGACGGCATCCTGCGGCTGCAGGATGCTGCGCCCGGTCATCACCTGGGCATGGTTGGCCACGGTGACCGTGTTGCGGTGGCGTCCGTTCTCGATCACCACCCCATTGACGATGAATTTTTCAAAGGGCTTCAGCTTCAGCTTCAATCCCATGATCGATCCCCTTAGAAATCGGCCGTTAATATCAGTCAGGCCGGCGGTCGGTCAGGCCCTGGATGATTGCCCGGTTGACATCAACCAGGGGGGCCAGCGGCCGATCCGATTGCAGGGCCTGGCCGCTATAGCGGTCCACCCACAGGCCGAGCGAGATCAGGTTGGCCCGCAGCTCAACCGGCAGCAGGTTCCCCTCCTCCCCCAGATCGGCGACCAGCGTGTTCCATAACATGCGGTTGCGGGAAACGGCATGGATGCGCGCCTGGCGATCCTCCCCCCGCCCGGCGGATTCCAGCTGCAGGGTGACCTGTTGGAAAACCCGCCGCTCCAGCTCCCGGGGGGAGGAGGTGTCCTTCATGGACTGTCGATAGGCCGTAATGCTCATGGACGCACCGTCCTGGTTTTTCAAGAAATGGCCTGACCACCTTACCCGGTACATATTAAATGGCGATAAAGTATAGAGTTAAATGGAGATTAAAATAAGAACGATAAATTTACTGAATATCTTCAAAAATATAGAAATGGAAAAATTGGGGCCACCGTTTCCGGTGGCCCCAGACGCAAGAACAGGCCGCTATTAACGGAACAGCGACAGGATGTTCTGCGGGGCCTGGTTGGCGATGGACAGCGCCTGGGTACCCAGCTGCTGCTGCACCTGCAGGGCCTGCAGACGAGCGGATTCTTCATTCAGATCCGCGTCGACCAGAGCACCGATACCGGTATTCAAGCTGTCCACCAGCTTGCTGGTGAAGTCCTGCTGCAACTCCAGACGGGTACCGACAGCACCCAGCTCGGCGGCATAGGCGGTGACCGTGTCCATCTGGGTGTCGATTTCGGCCTGGATGGCCTTGGCCATGGCGGCACGGTCAACCGAGGTGGTACCGGCCTTCAGCGCGGCAGAGATGCCGGTGATGAAGTCGGTCACGGTGGCGCCGGTGCCGGCATTGTAAGCGGCCGTACCGGTGGTGACACCGGTCGTCGGGTTGGTGGTCTGCTGCGTCACCGTCGCCGTCGGCGGGGTGGCGCTGGCACCCAGGTTCTGCGCCTTGATGCTGTCGGTCACGGCCGACACGCCGGTATCGTCGCGCTTGACCGAGACGACCAGGGTGGTGGTCTTGATATTGTCCAGCAGGTTTTCGCCGTTATAGCTGGAAGCCTTGATGGTGGACGTCACCTGGGCGACCAAGCTGTCGATTTCGTTGGCGATCTTGTCGTGATCAACCGAGGCGGACGTGGCCAGGGTCAGCTGATCGTTGATCTTGGACATCAGGCCGTTGATGTTTTCCACACCCACGCGGGCGGTGGAGACCGTGGCGGCGGAGAGCGAGATATTCTCGTTCAGCACCTTCAGGGCCGACACGTCGGACTTCATGGTGGTGGCGATCGACCAGTAGGACGAATTGTCCTTGGCGGTCGACACCTTCATGCCGGTGGAAATACGGTTCTGGGTGGTTTCCAGATTGGCAGTGGTGGAGCGCAGCGTCTGGAGCGCAACCATCGAGCCGACGTTCGTCAGAATAGAAGCCATGATCTGTTTCCTTCGTGGATGGATTTGGATCTAGCGCCTTCTGACGCTGCCGCCCTGGCCCTGGGGGCCATCTGGCAGATGCCCACCTGTCTGGGACCGGGGCTGGGGCCTACTCTGGCAGGGGAAGGTTAAACCTGGTTAAAAAAAGAAACCCCGCCGGCAAGACCGGCGGGGGTGGGAGGCGGGGAGGAAGGGCGGAGCGGAACGGGATCAGAACTTGTAGGAGACGCCCAGCAGATAGCGGCTGCCATATTTTTCGTAATTGATGGTGTTGCGGGTATCGTCATTCTCATAGGTCACAAAAGCCTCGTCGGTGAGGTTGTAACCCTGGAGAACGATGGACAGCCCCTCCAGATCGCCTTCCTGGAACTCATAGCCGATCTGGGCATCGACCAGCGTTTCGGCCTTGCCATTACGCAGGGTACGGCCCTCACCGAAACCATTCACCTCTGCCCGGTACTTGGAACGGTGCGAGACGGAGACACGGGCGGAGATGCCGTTCAGGTCGTAATAGAAGGTGCCCTGCGGCGTCCATTTGGAGAAGCCGGGAATCGGCTGGCTGGAACCGGGGCCATCGGGCGAAATGCTGGTCTTGGTGTAACCGACATTGGCCGTCAGGCCGAACCCTTCCAGCGCCGGGTGAATATCCTCGAACGGCAGGGACAAGGCCAGTTCCACGCCCTTCAGCGTGCCGCCATCGCCATTGACGGGGCGGGTATTGAGACCCAGGTTGGTCACCGGCGCCCGGTTGCCGGTATAGGCAAAGCCGGTAAAGTCAAAGACTGTCGCCTGCTTGTAGATATAGGTCTTCAGATCCTTATAGAAGCCATTCAGGGCAACATAGCCGGCCTTGCTGAAATAATATTCGTAGGTGACATCCAGCGCATTGGCCATCCAGGGCTTCAGCTGGGCATTGCCACCTTCCGCCTTCCAGGCCGAAACATCGGGGTTGGTGTTGTTGACGCGGGTTTCATCAAACGTCACCTTGGTGGAGGCGCGCAGCTCATCCGGCCGGGCCCGCGCCATCTGCCGGGAGAGGCCAACGCGGATTTTATGATCCGGGTTGGGCAGGGCAAACACCAGATTGGCCGAGGGCAGCAGCTCGGTATATTTCAGCCCATCGGTGCGCATGACGAACAGGCCGGGGCCGGTCACGGCAGCGCCATAGCTGCTCTGGTCGGTATGCACCACCTGCAGGCCGACATTCCCGGTCAGGGTGACGTCGCCCAAATCCTGTTCGATATCGGCCTTGATGAAGCCGGTGACGATATCTTCGTTGAGATCCCAGGGGCTGACGGCGCAATCCACCCGCGGGCAGGCGATCTGCGTGTAGAAGCCATTGCCCAGCAGATAGCGGGGATCATAGGCGATGACATTGCCCACCCCGATGAAGGAAAGATCGGCCGCCCCGCCGACCAGGGCGGCGGCGGGAATGGGGACGGACGTGTTGTGCTTGGGGTCTTTCACATTGGCGGTCAGCGCCAGATAGAATTCATCCTGGCGGTACGTCTTGTCACGGGAGGAGTAATTGACCCCCAGCTTGACGGATTTCACGGCGCTGTCGTCGAATTCCTTGGTGATGTCGCCGCGCACGGCCCACAGCTTGTCATCAACATGCGGCTTGTTGAGATAGCCATCCTGGCCACCGGGCACCACATCCCCGCCCCAGCCCTGCGGGCCGGTCAGCAGGATCAGCGACGGGTCGGCATAGTTCAGGCGGCTGGTCAGGCGGTTGCCATCGTTGCCGGTGGTGAAATCCACCCGGTCGGTGGCCCCCACCCCGGCACGGCCGGTGCCGGCATAGGTTTCCAGCCGCTCGCTGTCGCGCTTCACCTTGCTGTAGCTGGCATCCAGGGCCAGGGTCCAGCTATCCACCGTATATTTGCCGTTCCAGCCGGCGGAGAACAGGTCGGACTTGGTGGTGCGCATGTCGTTGCGCACAACACCCTTCACATTGTTGAAGCTGCCTGCCGTCACCAGACCATTATCGACCGAACCCACCACCGGGGTCAGGCCACCCCAATAGAAGGGCATCTCCACGCCGCGCTGAATCTGGTCATCATCGAAATGGGAATAATAAAGGTCCAGCGTGGTGGCAAAATTGTCGGTGGGTTCATATTCCACCGTGGCGGTCACGCCGGTACGCTTCAGCGTTTCGGAATTCACCCGGTTTTCAATGCCGCCCAGCACACGCGGCGGCGTGTCCGCCGGCCCGGAGAGCGGATAGCCCCAGGCGCGGGAATATTTGGTCTGGGTCGGCTGGTTGATATGGGCCACGCTGATGGCAACCCCCAGCGTGTCATTGGCGAACTGGTCGACATAGGCACCGGTGACGCGATAGCCCAGCTTGTCGCTGTCGGGGTTCAGCTTGCCATTGCCGGCCAGTTCAGTGCGGGCCGACATGGCCATCACCCGCTTGCCATGCTGCAACGGGCGCATGGTGCGCAGGTCCACCGTGCCGGCCAGACCCTGGCCGACCACGCCGGCTTCCGGTGACTTATAGACCAACACGCTGCTCATCACTTCCGACGGGTATTGGTCGAACTCGACGGAGCGGTTATTGCCGGTGCTGACCTGTTCACGCCCGTTCAGCAGGGTGGCGGTGAAATCCGGCCCCAGGCCGCGCAGGCTGATCGACTGGGCGCGGCCATCGACGCGCTGGGCAGCAATACCCGGCAGGCGGGCAATGGCCTCCGCAATGGAATTGTCCGGCAGCTTGCCAATATCCTCCGCCGAGACAGCCTCAACGATCTGGCTGGATTCCCGCTTCAGGGCGATGGCATTTTCCAGCGACTGGCGATAGCCGGAGACGACAATCTCATCAAGCGTATCGCCAGCCGGGGCCGCCTGGGCCAGCGCCAGACCGGCCGGCAGCAGCGAAATGGCGGCAACCGTGACGCCCAGCGCCAGGCGCAGATTCTTGTGCTTGGACATTCCTACTCACTCCCCAAAGCGTCGATGACGCTGCTTGTTCTTCGTTGAACCGTCAATTGGTCGCCTGACACACAGGCAAACCGGTACCATTCCCGCCGGGGAGCGCCCTGCCCCTTCGGCGGATTGTCACGTCTTGTTTGGAAGTTGCTCAACAGAACAGGGATCAGGACCAAATATTATGGTCACCGCTGTTTGTGTATCGTCAAACGCTCCCCAGATTTCCCTGAATGGTTAACAGGACAGGTCGCTTGCTGCTTCCATCCTTTGCCATTCCTGTTTCTTTGTCACCCCCGGCAAATGTCGGGGGAACGGACTTGATCTGGGGTTAGTTTAGATAAAAAGCCCCTTCCATCGGGAGCATGAAAATACGTATGCAGTGATTTGTTGCAATGCGACGCATACGTATTCAGTTACCGGCCAGCAACAAACCGGCTTCGGCTTGCAAAGTGTGGCCTGGATGCCCACTCTTCTGCCCTGGTTTCAGCAAGGGGTGGCGGCCATGGACAGGCTTCAGGCGATGCAGGTTTTCGTGCGCGTGGTGGATGCCAATGGCTTCGCCCGTGCCGCCGATACGCTGGGCCTGCCGCGTGCCTCCGTCACCACCATCATCCAGAATCTGGAAGCCTATCTGGGCGTGCGGCTGTTGCAGCGCACGACCCGACGGCTGAACCTGACACTGGATGGTGCCGCCTATTACGAGCGCGCCCAGCGCATCCTGGCCGACATCGAAGAGGTGGAGGGCTCCTTCTTCGATGAAAAGCGCAAGCCGCGCGGACGGCTGCATGTGGATATGCCGACCTCCATCGGGCGGCTGATCGTGGTGCCCTCCCTCTGCGGCTTCAATACGCTCTATCCCGATATCGAATTGAAACTGGGGATGAGCGACCGGCCCATCGACCTGATCCAGGAAGGGGTGGATTGCGTGCTGCGGGTGGGCGATCTGCCCGTCTCCTCTTCCCTGGTGGCGCGGCGGATCGGCTTGCTGTCGCGGTTGACCTGTGCCAGCCCGGCCTACCTGGCCCGTTATGGCATCCCGGCCTCACCGGACGATCTGGCCCTGCATAAGGGCGTGCGCAAATTCACCACCCAGTCCGGCCGGCTCAGCGAATTCCATTTCGCCATCGATGGGGAGACTGTGGAACGGCCCGTCCGCAGCGCCATCGCCGTCAATGACAGCGAGGCCTATGTGGCCTGCGGGCTGGAAGGGTATGGGCTGTTGCAGCCCGGCCGCTTCATGGTGCTGCCCCACCTGCAAAGCGGCGCGCTGGTGGAGGTGCTGGCCCCCTGGCGCCCCGCCCCGGTGCCGGTGCATGTGGCCTATCCGCAGAGCCGGCAACTGTCGCCGCGCGTGCGCGTCTTCATTGACTGGATCATCGGCATTTTCCAGGGCTGCCCCCTGTTGCAGGGGGAAGACGGCATGGCGGAGTGTGGAAAGGAACTGATGGCCGCAGAGGATGAAAGCTGCACGCTGGCCTGAGGATGGTTGCAGGGGCATGGATGCCCCCCGCTCACCGCGCCGCCTGCCACCCGCCGCCCAGCGCCTCCAGCAGGGCCACCGTCGCCGTCAGCCGGTTCTGGCGGACGGTCAGGGCCGATTGGCGGGCCGATAAGGCCGCCGTCTGGGCGGTAATCACCTCCGTATAGCCCACCGTGCCGGCCTTGTACTGGTTCAACACGATGCGTTCGGCCTCCGTCGCCGCCGCCACGGCCTGATCGCGCGCATCGATCTGGCCTTGCAGGGCGTTCAGGCTGGAAAGCTGATCTTCCACCGCCTGCAGACTGGTCAGCACCGTCTGGCGATAGCTGGCCACCTGCTGGTCATAGGCGGCGATGGCCTGCGCCTTGGCGGCGTCACGCGCGCCGCCGTCGAACAGGCTTTCCGCCAGTTGCGGCCCCACCGACCAGACGAAGTTGGAGGCGCGCAGCAGATCGCCGAGGGCCGAAGCGCTGAAGCCGCTGCTGGCACTCAAGGTGACATTGGGGAAATAGGCGGCACTGGCCACACCGATCTTGGCATTGGCCGCCGCCATCCGGCGTTCCGCCACCACAATATCCGGCCGGCGTTCCAGCAGGCTGGCCGGCAGGGCGGCGGGCACCGCCGGCACCTGGGTCGGCAGGTCGGCCACGGGCAGGGAGAAATCAGCCGGCGGCTTGCCCACCAGCACGGCAATGGCATGTTCCAGGGCTGCCCGCTGGGATGTCAGCGCGATGGCATTGGCCCGGGCGCTGTCATATTGCGCCTGGGCCTGGGCCACATCGGCCGAAGAGCCCAGATCAGATGCACGACGGTTGCGGGCGATTTCCAGGGAGCGCTGATAGGCGGCCACCGTGGCCGCCAACAGCTTGGACTGGCTGTCCAGCGACCGCAGTTGGAAATAGGCGGTGGCCAGCGCCGTCTGGGCCGACAGGCGGGCCGCTGCCAGTTCGGCGGCACTGGCCTGGGCCGTGGCCCCCGCCTGTTCGGAAGCCCGGCGGACTGAGCCCCAGATATCCGGGGCCCAGCTTGCCCCCAACGTCAGGCTGCGGCTGTTACGGTAACTGGTTGTCTCCCGCCCGGTCAGCGTGCTGCTGCTGTTGCTGCGCGCCCGGCTGGCCGCGGCACTGGCGCTGACCGTGGGGAAGAAGGCGGCATCGGCGGAATCCACCGCCGCCAGCGCCTGACGATAGGCGGCCTCTGCGGCGGCAAGGTTCTGGTTGCCCACCTCCACCTGCCGCATCAACCCGTCCAGTTCGGCATTGGCGAACAGCGACCACCATTGGTCCTGCGCCACGCCGGCAGGATTGGCCTGCCGCCAGCCCTCGGGCTGTTCCTTGAACTGGCTGGACAGCGGGGCCTGCGGCTTCTGGTAATCCGGCCCGGCGGTGCAGGCCGCCAGGGGAAGGATCAGGCCCAGGGAGAGGATCAGGGGATGGGGTTTCATGCGCCGGTCTCCGGTGCCGTCACGTGGGGTATCGGGCGGTCGTCACGCCGTCCCCGCAGCCGGTCGAGGTAAAGATAGACAATGGGTGTGGTGAAAAGCGTCAGAAGCTGGCTGATGACCAGCCCGCCCATGATGGCAATGCCCAGCGGCTGGCGCAGTTCGGCCCCATCGCCGGTGCCGATGGCCAGCGGCACCGCCCCCAGCAAAGCCACCATGGTGGTCATCAGGATGGGGCGGAAGCGCAGCAGGCTGGCCTGCCGGATCGCCGCTTTCGCCGTCAGCCCCTGGTGGCGCTGCGCATCGAGCGCGAAATCGATCATCATGATGGCGTTCTTTTTCACGATACCGATCAACAGGATGACGCCGATCAGGGCAATCAGGCTGAATTCCGTATCGAACGCCATCAGGGCCAGCACCGCCCCCACCCCCGCCGATGGCAGGGTGGAAAGGATGGTGATGGGGTGGATATAGCTTTCATAGAGCATCCCCAGCACCACATAGACCGCCACCATCGCCGCCAGGATCAGCAAGGGCTGGTTGGACAACGAGGACTGGAACGCCTGGGCCGTGCCCTGGAAGCCGCCATGCACGCTGGCCGGCATCCCGATATCGGCCGCCGCCCGGTCGATCACCTGCACCGCATCGGACAGTGACTTGCCCGGTGGCAGGTTGAAGGAGATGGTGGCGGCGGCGAAATGCCCCTGGTGATTGACGGCCAGCGGCGTGGTGCCGAAACCATGGCTGGCAATGGCCGACAGCGGGATCATGGTGCTGGGCTGGCCGGCCGCAGCGGTCTTGGCGATGAAAATCTGGTCCAGGGTGGAGGGTTCCTGCCAGAAGCGCGGGGCCAGTTGCATCACCACATGATACTGGTTCAGCGGGTTATAGATGGTGGATACCTGCCGCTGCCCGAACGCATCATAGAGCGTATTGTCAATCTGGCTCATGCTGATGCCCAGGCGGGCTGCGGCATCGCGGTCGATGACCAGCGCCACCTCCTGCCCGCCGGTCTGCTGGTCGGAATTGACATCCGCCAGTTCCGGGGACTTGCGCAGCGCCTCCGTCAGCCGGGGCGTCCAGGTGCGCAGATCGTCCAGATCGTCGGCATAGAGCGTATATTGATACTGGGCATTGCCGGGGCGGCCGCCGACGCGGAAATCCTGTGCGGCCTGCAGGAACAGGCTGGCGCCTGGCACCGGGGCCAGCTTGCCGCGCAGCCGGGCAATCACCTGATCGGCGGACATCTTGCGTTCCGCCAGCGGCTTCAGGGAGATGAACATATTGGCGGAATTCAACTGGCCACCGCCGGTGAAGCCCACCACCGTTTCCACCGCCGGATCATCCTTCACGATGGCAACGAAGCGGCGCAGCTTGTCCTGCATCGCCTGGAAGGAGATGGTCTGGTCGGCCTGCACCATGCCCATGATGCGGCCCGTATCCTGCTGGGGGAAGAACCCCTTGGGGATGGCGCCGAACAGATAGACATTCAGCGCCACCGTGCCCAGCAGGGCCAGCAGCACCAGACGCGGATGGGCCAGCGCCCGGTCCAGCCCATGGCCGTACCAGCCTTGCAGCCGCTCAAAAAAGCCGCCCTGGCCGCGTTCATGCGCGGCGCGCGGCGACAGAAGATAGGCGCACATCATCGGCGTGGCGGTCAGGGAGACCACCAGCGACACCATGATGGCGGCCGACAGGGTGACGGCAAATTCATTGAACAGCCGCCCCACCACCCCGCCCATCAGCAGGATGGGGATGAAGACCGCCACCAGCGACACGCTCATGGAGATAACGGTAAACGCCACCTCCCGCGCGCCCAGCAGGGCCGCCTGAAAGCGGCCCATGCCGGCTTCGACATGGCGGGTGACATTTTCCAGCACCACGATGGCATCATCGACCACGAAACCGGTGGCGATGGTCAGCGCCATCAGGGACAGGTTATCCAGGCTGTAGCCCATCAGGTACATCACCCCGAAGGTGCCGCAGAGCGAGACCACCGTGGCGACACCGGGGATGAAGGTGGCGCGGATATCACGCAAAAACGCGAACACCACCAGGATCACCAGCCCCACGGCGATGGCCAGCGTATGTTCCACATCCTTCAGCGAAGCACGGATGGTGGTGGTGCGGTCCATCGCCACGGCCAGATCAATATCGCCGGGGATCATCTGCCGCAGTTCGGGCAGCATGTCGCGCACCCGGTCCACGGTTTCGATGATATTGGCACCGGGCTGGCGGAACAGCACCATCATCACCGCCGGCTGACCATTGGCCAGACCCAGGTTGCGCAGGTCTTCCACGCCCTGCGTCACCTCTGCCACATCGGTCAGCTTCACCGCCGCGCCGTTGCGATAGGCGATCAGCAGGTCGCGGTAATCCTCTGCCTTGCGGGCCTGATCATTGGTCAGCACCTGAAAGCGCTGGCCATCCTGTTCAATCGCCCCCTTGGGCGTATTGGCATTGGCGGCCGACAGGGCGCTGCGCACCTGTTCCAGCCCGATGCCATATTTGAACAGGGCGTTGGGGTTCACATCCACCCGCACGGCCGGCAGGGAACTGCCGCCGATATTGACCTGCCCGATACCCTTCACCTGCGACAGTTTCTGTTGCAGCACAGTGGCCGCCTGATCATAGACCTGACCCGCCGTCATGCTGGCCGAGGTCATGCGCAGGATCATCACCGGCGCGTCGGCCGGGTTGACCTTGCGATAGGTCGGGTTGCTGCGCAGGCTGGTGGGCAGGTCGGCGCGGGCGGCGTTGATCGCCGCCTGCACATCGCGCGCCGCCCCGTCAATATCGCGGTCCAGGCCGAATTGCAGGATGACGCGGGTGGAGCCGGTGGAACTGGAGGAGGTCATCTCCGTCACATCGGCGATCTGGCCCAGATGGCGTTCCAGCGGCGTGGCCACACTAGTGGCCATCGTCTCCGGGCTGGCACCGGGCATGGAGGCCTGGACGGAGATGGTGGGGAAATCCACCTGCGGCAGCGGCGCCACCGGCAGGGAGAAGTAAGACAGTATCCCCGCCAGCGCGATGCCGATGGTCAGCAGAGTGGTGGCGACCGGCCGGCGGATGAAGGGTTCCACCAGGCTCATGACGCGACCTCCCCTTCAGCCGCCGTGGCCGGCTTGGTGCCGCGCAGGCGGCGGGACAGGCTGTCAAAGGCCAGATAGATCACCGGGGTGGTGAACAGGGTCAGCACCTGGCTGACGATCAACCCGCCGACGATGGAAATACCCAGCGGCTGGCGCAGTTCCGACCCCATGCCGGTGCCCAGCATCAGGGGCAGCGCCCCCAGCAGGGCCGCCATCGTCGTCATCATGATGGGGCGGAAGCGCAGCAGGCAGGCCTGATAGATCGCCTCTGCCGGGGCCATGCCCTGGTTACGCTCCGCATCCAGGGCGAAGTCGATCATCATGATGGCGTTTTTCTTGACGATGCCGATCAGCAGCACGATGCCGATAATGCCGATCACCCCCAGATCGCTGCCCGCCAGCATCAGGGCCAGCAGCGCCCCGATGCCCGCCGATGGCAGGGTGGAGAGGATCGTCACCGGATGCACGAAGCTCTCATACAGCACGCCCAGCACGATATACATCGTCACCACGGCGGCCAGCACCAGGAACAGCTCATTGGCCAGCGAGGCGCGGAAGGCGAGCGCCGCCCCCTGGAAGCTGGTGACGGTGCCGCTGGGCACACCCAACTCCGCCTCCGCCTTCTCAATCGCGTCCACCGCCTGGCCCAGGGCCACACCGGGGGCGGTGTTGAAGGAGATGGTGTTGGCCGGGAACTGGCCCAGATGGCTGATCAGCAGCGGGGCCACGGTTTCCTTCACCGTGGCGAAGCTGGAGAGCGGCACCTGCCCGCCGGTGCTGGAGGTCAGCCGGATGCTGTCCAGCGCCTCCACCGACCCGTGCAAAGCCGGATCGGCCTGAAGGATAACCCGGTACTGGTTGGACTGGGTGAAGATGGTGGAGATGATGCGCTGGCCGAAGGCGTTATAAAGGGCCGCATCGACATTGGCCGCCGTGATGCCGTAGCGCGCGGCACTGGCCCGGTCGATGGTGATATAGACGGCCAGCCCCTGATCCTGGGCATTGCTGCCGACATCGGCCAGTTCCGGCAGGGTGGAGAGCTTTTGCACCAGCTTGGGCGTCCAGGCCGCCAGCGCGGCCGGATCGGCATTTTGCAACACGAACTGGTACTGCGCGCGCGATACGGTGCTTTCCACCGTCAGATCCTGCACCGGCTGCATATAAAGGCTGATGCCCGGCACGGCGGACGTCGCCTCGGTCAGCCGGCGGATGATGGCGCTGATATCGGCGCTGCGCTCTTCCTTGGGCTTCAGGTTGATCTGCATCCGCCCGGTATTCATGGACGCGTTGGTGCCATCCACCCCGATGAAGGAGGAGAGGCTTTCCACATCCGGGTCTTTCAGCACGATATCGGCCAGCTTCTGCTGGCGTTCCGCCATGGCACTGAAGGATGTCGTCTGGTCGGCCTGGGTGATGGCCTGGATCAGGCCTGTATCCTGCAGGGGGAAGAAGCCTTTGGGGATGGTGATATAGAGAAAGGCCGTCAGACCCAGCGTGCCCAGCGCCACCAGCAGGGTCAGCCGCGCATGGCGCAGCACCCAGCGCAGGCAGACCGCATAAAGGTCCAGCACCCGGTCGAACCAGCCCTTGGGCTTGGCTGCCTCATGCTCCCCCTTCTTATGCGGGCGCAGCAGCACGGCGCACAGCATCGGCACCAGGGTCAGGGAGACAAAGGCCGAAATCAGGATGGTGACGGCCAGGGTAATGGCAAATTCCCGGAACAGCCGACCCACCACATCGCCCATGAACAGCAGCGGGATCAGCACCGCGATCAGGGAGACGGTCAGCGACAGAATGGTGAAACCGATCTGGGCGGAGCCTTTCAGCGCCGCCTGCAGCGGTGTCTCCCCCTCCTCCAGATAACGCGCGATATTCTCAATCATCACGATGGCGTCATCGACCACGAAGCCGGTGGCGATGGTCAGCGCCATCAGGGAGAGGTTGTTGATGGAGAAGCCGGCCAGATACATCACCGCGAAGGTGCCGACCAGCGACAGCGGCACCGACAGGCTGGGGATGATGGTGGCCGGCACATTGCGCAGGAAGACGAAGATCACCGCCACCACCAGCGCCACCGCCAGCCCCAGCTCCACCTGCACATCGGCGACCGAGGCGCGGATGGTGACGGTGCGGTCGGTCAGTACCGTCAGTTCCAGGGAGGCCGGCAGGGAGGCTTTCAATTCCGGCAGCAGTTTTTTGATATTATCCACCACCTCAATGACATTGGCGCCGGGCTGACGCTGCACATTGACGATGATGGCCGGTTCCTTGTCCTTCCAGGCCGCCAGATAGGTGTTTTCCGCCCCATCCGTCACCTGCGCCACGTCGGACAGGCGGATGGGCGCATTGTTACGATAGGCCACGACCAGATGCCGGTATTCATCAGCACTTTTCAGCTGGTCATTGGCATTGATGGTGTAGGAGCGCGACGGCCCGTCAAACGTGCCCTTGGCAATATTGACGTTGGCGGCGGCAATGGCGGTGCGCATATCCTCCAGCGTCAGGCCATAGGCGGCCAGCGCGTGCATATTGGCCTGAATGCGCACGGCCGGGCGCTGCCCGCCGCCCAGGCTGACCAGACCGACACCGGGCAGTTGGGAGATTTTGCGCGCCAGCCGGCTATCCACCAGATCGGCCACCTGCGGCAGCGGCATGGTGGCCGAGGTGATGGCGAGCGTGATGATCGGCGCATCGGCCGGGTTCACCTTGGCATAGATGGGCGGGGCCGGCAGATCGGTCGGCAACAGGTTGGAGGCCGCATTGATGGCGGCCTGCACCTCCTGTTCGGCCACATCCAGGCTGGTTTCCAGCCCGAACTGCAAGGTGATGACCGAGGCCCCGCCCGAACTGGCCGAGGACATCTGTTTCAGCCCCGGCATCTGGCCGAACTGGCGTTCCAGGGGGGCGGTGACCGAGGAGGTCATCACATCCGGGCTGGCGCCGGGATACAGCGTCTGCACCTGGATGGTGGGGTAATCCACCTCCGGCAAGGCGGAAATGGGCAACATGCGATAGGCGACGATGCCCACCAGCAGGATGGCCACCATCAGCAGGGTCGTCGCCACCGGCCGCAGGATGAAAATCCGCGACGGGTTGACACCGCCACCCGTCCCACTGGCCGACCCGCCGGATTCAACCGGGGTGTCTGTCATTTGCCGGCCCCCTGGTGCTGGCCCGTGTGCTGGCCCGGTGCACCGTCAGCAGCGGCGGCACGGTCGCCCGCCACCTTGGCCACCATGCCATCACGCAGCTTGTCGGTACCGTCGGTCACCACCTTTTCCCCCGGTTCCAGCCCGGCATTGATGGCGACCTGCTGGCCAAAGGCGGGACCAGGGGTCACCGGCCGGACGGAAACCTTGTTTTCCCCATCCAGCACATAGACGAACGGCCCCTTCGCCCCCTGCAACAGGGCGGCGCTGGGGATCAGCGTGGCATCGGCCCGCGTCTCCACCCGCATTTCCACATTGACGAACTGGTTGGGGAACAAGGCCTCGTCCCCATTATCGAAGCTGGCACGCAGCTTCACCGTGCCGGTGCTGGTGTCGATGGCATTATCCAGCGTGGTCAGCCGGCCTTCGGCCAGCTTGGTCTTGCCGGCCCGGTCATAGGCGGTGACGGCCAGGGTGGCACCCTGGTGCAACTGCGCCCGCACCGCTGGCAACTGATCTTCCGGCAGGGTGAAGATGATGCTCATCGGCTGCATCTGGGTGATGGTGACGATGCCATTGGCATCACCCGTGGTGACGTAATTGCCGGGATCGACCACCCGCAGGCCGACCCGACCGGAGACGGGGGCGGTGATGCGGGCATAGGTCAGGTTCAGCTTGGCCGTATTGATCTGGGCCATGTCGCTGGCGACTGTGCCTTCATATTGCTGCACCAGGGCTTCCTGGGCGGTCAGTTGCTGGCGGGCGATGCTGTCCTGCTGCACCAGCACGCGGTAACGCTCCAGATCCAGCTTGGCATTTTTCAGCAGCGCCTGATCGCGCTGCAACTGGCCCTGATACTGGCTGAGCGATAATTCATAGGGGCGGGGATCGATCTGGGCCAGGAAGTCGCCCAGCTTCACCGTCTGGCCTTCCTGGAAGCCAACCTCCACCAGTTGGCCGGAAAGCTGCGGGCGGACGGTGATGCGCGACAGCGGCGTGACGGTGCCCAGTGCGCGCACGGTGACCGGCAGTTCCCCCTTGGTCACCGGAGCGGCGACCACCGAAGGCACCATGCCGGCACGGCCGCGCCCGACATCCGCCGCCGGCGGGCGATGCAGGATGACCCAGCCCAGAAGCCCCACCACCGCAACGCCGCCCAACACCCAGGCACCAAGCCGGAGCCGCCCATTCGCCATCTTGATCACCGGTTTTTAAACAATCTTATGGGATTTCATACGCCGCTAAATCTTTCGCCCTGCATTACTTTTATTTAACACGGGCTGGCAGCAGCGCCCCCCATCCCATGGTGATGGTGGCGTAAAGGCAGGGAATGCGTATTTCAGGCAGCGATCATTGCTGCCCCTGCCACAAGGTTGCATAGATGCCTTGCTTGCCCAGCAAGGCGTCATGCGTGCCCTGTTCGACCAGACGCCCCTGATCCAGCACCAGGATCAGGTCGGCATCCTTCACCGTATGCAGCCGGTGGGCGACAACCAGCGTCGTGCGGCCCTGGGCGAAGCCGTCCAGAAAGCCCTGCACCGCCCGTTCGGTCAGCGAATCCAGTGAGGCCGTGGCCTCATCCAGCAGCAGGATGGGGGCGTCCTTCAAAATGGCGCGGGCCAATGCCAGCCGCTGGCGCTGGCCGCCCGACAGCCGGGCCCCACCCTCCCCCACCGCCGTGTCATAGCCATCGGGCAGGCTGGCGATAAATTCATCCAGCAGGGCGGCCCGGGCGGCCATCCGCACCGCATCCCGGCTGGCACCGGGGCAGCCATAGGCGATGTTGGCATGGATCGTATCGTCAAAGACGCCGCTTTCCTGGCTGACCAGGGTGACATGCTGGCGCAGCGAGGACAGGGTGACGCCCCTGATATCCTGTCCATCGATCAGGATACGGCCGGCATCCGGATCATGGAAACGCGGGATCAGGTTCAGCAGGGTGGATTTGCCGGCCCCCGAGCGACCGACCAGCCCCACCTTGGCCCCCGGCGGGATATCAAGGCTGAGGCCGGTCAGCGTCGCCGGGCCGTCCCCATAGCCAAAATTCACCTGTTCAAAGCGGATCGCCCCCTGCGGCCGGGGCAGGTCAACCGCGTCGGCCGCCTGCGCGATCACCGGGGCGGTGTCGGCCAGATCGAACAGCCGGGCCAGGGCAGCATCGGCATTGCGCCGCGCCACCATGGCAGCGGCCAGCCGGCGCAGCACCAGGGAGATGGCGACGAAGCCGCTGGTAAAGGCCACCAGCGTGCCGGCCCCCGGCCCAGCACCGGACAGGCCCGCCCCGCCCAGCAGGATCAGCGCCGCCAGCCCGATGCCGCCAATCAGCTCCATCAAGGGGGTGGAGAGCGCATGGACATGGATTTCACCGGCATAGGCATTGGTGGTGCGGTCCATGGCGGCCCAGGCGCGCGCCACCTCCGGCCCTTCCATGCGGTAGGTCTTCACCTGCCGGATGCCTTGCAGCAACTGGCCCAGCCGCGCCGCCATGCGAACAATTTCCGCATTCAGCGTGGCGGAATGGGCGGCGGCACGCCGGCCCAACTGGCGGATCGGCAAGGCGCCCAGCGCCAGCGCCATGAAAGTGAACAGGCTTAACCGCCAATCGACCCAGAACATCCAGCCGACCAGGGCCAGCATGGTGACCAGATCGCGCCCCACTGCCCCCAGCCCCGGCCCCAGCATATTCTGCACCAGCAGCGTATCCCGCTGCACCTGGGCAACAATGCCGGTGGAGACACGGGCCTGAAGATAGGCCAGATCGGCCCCGATCAGCCGCGCCACCACCTGTTTCTGCAAGGCGGAGACGGCGCGCGTGCCGGCCACGGAGAGCGATATCATCTGCCCATAGCCGCCAACACCGCGCAGCGCGGCGAACAGCACGGCCGCCCCCGCCAGCAGCGCCAGTTCCCCGCCGGAGACGCTGGCGGCGAAGGCGCGGTCGACGACGCGCTTCAGCAATTCGGTCTGGGCCAGGGTACCCGCCGTCACCAGCCCGGTGCCCAGCACCCAGACCAGCAGGCGGCCCCGCGACTGCTGCCAGATATCGGCGAACAGCCGCCCCCATAGCCGCATGGCCGCCCTTGTATCCGGCATCTCAGAAAGTCCGCGCCAGGGTGAATGCCAGATAATCCCGGTCGGCCAGCCATTGCCGGGCGGGGGAGCCGATGAAATGAGTCAGGCTGATGCTGGCCTTCCAGACGGAACGATAGGTGGCGGTGACGCCCAGGAACAGGTCGCCCGCCCCTTCATTCTGCACCCGGTAGCTGAGGCTCTGCCCGGTGAGATTATAGCCCAGCCCGATGGGCACGGTCAGGTCCAGGTTGGGCAGCACCCGGAAATAGCGGGGTTCGAACAGCACACGCAGCTTGGATGCCACCGGCTTCCATTGCGGGCTGACCGGTGTGGGCTGATGGTCCAGCACGGCGTCAAACGTGGCCTCCGCATTCAGGTCGGCGCTGTCCCACAGCGCCGTGCGGCCGAACGGGGTGGTCAGCGATAATTGCCCATGCAGGGTCTGCCCCGTGACAAAGGCATTATCGCCAGCGGTATCGGCATAGCTGGAACTGGCCAGATAGAGCGGCATATGACGGCGATAGGCCAGTTCACCGGACACCATGCCCTCCCCGGCGCCGGCGCTGAAACTGGCGCCATAAAGCTGGATACCGCCGGGATAGACCAGTTGATAGCGCCCGACGCGGCCATCCGTGGCGCCGGGGCGGACCCAACTGCGATATTGCGGGTCCATGGCGTTGTAGCGCAGGGCATAGAGTCCGTAATCCACCCCATCGGCCTGGATATGCAGGGAGGCACCATATTGCCCCTTGGCCGAGGGGGTGACATCTGCCCCGCGGGAGAGAAAACGGCCGGGCGCGATATAAAGCCGGTCGCCACCCGCCCCCAGTTGATCCAGATAGCTGAAATAGGTGCCGCTGCCCGACAGCCGCGCCGGCCGCCATTCCAACTGATGATAAAAGGACAAGGACAGATCGGCCGTCGGCTGCAGGGTCAGGGCGACCTGCCCCACCGGGCGATAGGCATCGCTGCTATAGGCACTCTGCGTGCCGATGGGGCGGGTGTAATCGACAGGGGCCTGGGAGGCGGCGATGGAGTTGGCGTCATAAAACAGGCTCTCCCCCCAGAGCAGCGTCTGCCGCCCGGCCCGCAGGGTCAGCGGCATGTCGGCCAGGGTGACGCTGCCATAGGCGAAGGCTTCGCGCAGTTCGGCATGGCGGCCGTAAAGGTCGGCCACGGCGGGGGCGAAGCGGCCGGGGGCGGCGGTCGAGGCATTGCCGGCGGGCAGTTGGGCGGCATCCGTACCCTGGCGGTAAACCCGGTCATACCAGGCCATGGCGCTGGCATGGATGCCCCAATCCGCCTTGGCCATATCCAGGGCAGAGACCAGATCCAGCCGGTTGGAGATCAGGCCCGGTTTGAAATTGCGGTCGCCATCATCCCAGTTCAAATCCGCCAGCAGGGCCGCATCCTGGCTGTTGAGGCGGCTGGCCAGCGTATAGCGCAGCATATTGTCCCAGCGGATGGTCAGCCCGTCGGCACTGTAGATTTCCCCCCCAAGCGCCGGCACGCCCGGCAGCAGGCAGGCACAGCCCAACAGCAGCGGCCTGATCCGACGGGACAAAGACGGGCGGAAATGAGTTGCCACTTGTGTCACTTCCCACCCTGGGTAATGATCGCCCCGCCCTGTGGCCCGACGCCGCCGCCGGGCCGCATGGGCAGAACCGGCAAGAGCAACGGGCCGTTGCGGCCTACACGCCGGAGAACAGGGCGTCCGGTGCCGAACCCTATGCGAATATTCGCTGTCCTGTCCATTATCCTGCTGGTCAGCCTTCCCTCTGCCATTGCTTGGGCACAGGTTTCCGAACAAGAAGCAGCGGCGCTGAAAACCACGCTGACGCCCGTGGGGGCGGAACGGGCCGGCAACAAGGATGGCAGCATCCCCGCCTGGACCGGCGGGCTGGTCGATCCCTCCTATGCCGTGACCAGCGGCCCCCGGCGCGATCCGTTTGCCGGGGAAAAGCCGCTGTTTTCCATCACCACCGCCAATTGGCAGGACCATGCCGACCGGTTGCCGGAAGGGGCGAAACAATTGTTCCGAACCCATCCCGGCTACCGGATGGATATCTATCCCAGCCACCGCACGGCGGCGGCCCCGCAGGCGGTCTATGACAATATTTTCCGCAATGCCACCAGCGCCCGCCCGGCGGCTGGCGGCATCCAATATGGGGTGGAAGGTGCCATTGGTGGCATCCCCTTCCCCATCCCGAAGGACGGCTTCCAGGCGGTGTGGAACCATCTGCTGGCCTATTGGGGACCGGCGCGGGAATTGACGGTCAGCACCTATGTGGTGCCGGCGGGCGGCGCGGTTGAACTGACCAGCGCCTATCGGGAGATTGCGGATTTCCCCTATTACTATCCCGCTGCCAAGCCGGCCGATCTGGACGGCTATTACTTCAAAAGCATCCGGCTGGCGACGGCCCCGGCCTCGCGTATCGGGGAGGGATATCTTTACTGGCAGTCGCTGGATATCAAACGGCGGGAACTGGCGGCCTGGCGGCTGTTGCCGGGGGAAAAGCGGGTGCGCAAGGCCCCGCCCATTTCCTATGACGTGCCGGACCCCAATGCCGCCGGCTATATGACGCAGAATGAATATTACATCTTCTTCGGCGCGCTGGACCATTACAGCTTCAAGCTGGTCGGCAAGGCGGAGATGTATGTGCCCTATAATAACAACCGGCTCTATACGCTGCCACTGTCCGGCGTGCTGGGCAAGGACCACCCCAACCCGGATGCGCTGCGGTACGAGCTGCACCGGGTCTGGGTGGTGGAAGGCACGCTGGCCCAAGGCGCGCATGATGTGGTGCCACGCCGCCGGCTTTATCTGGATGAAGACACCTGGATGGCTGTCTATGCCGATGGCTGGGATGAAAATGGCAAGCTGTGGAAATTCGGTCAGGCGACCATGTATCTGATGCCGGACGTGCCGGCCGTCGTGATCGGCAGCCAGTTCGTGCATGATTTTGAACTGGGCGGTTATGCCTTCACCTTCGCCTTCAACGAGGCCCCGCAGCATTACCAACTGACCGCCCCCCACCCGGCAACCTATTTCAGCCCGGAAGCGCTGGCCGCCCGGTCGCGGTGAAGGGGCGGCCACTCCCCGCTCAGAACGTGTACTGTACGAAGAACCCAACCGTCTGCGCCGCGTAATTCTCCGGCCGGACGCCGAGATAGGTGTTGTCCCCCGTCGTCCCCGCCTGCAGGCCGGTATAGTGGAAATCCACCACCCGTTCCTGGTTGAAGCGGTAAAACACGCGGTAGGAGACGGTCTCGGTCAACTGATGCCGCAGCTCCGCCTTCACCATATGGCTGTTATAGGTGATGGCGGGGAAGCCGCTGCCGGCCTGCGCGGCACTCATCACATTGAAGAACGCCTCGGTGCTGGCGAAGCGGTAATTCATCGCCGTCTTGGCATGGGCGAAGACATAATCCAGGTTCAGGGTGAAATCGCCCCAACTATGCAGGCCGTTCAGCCCGGCGGTGTAGATGTCCGACCCCACCGTCTCCGTCCAGCCATTGGCCAGCGGATAGGCGCGGCCGCCGGCTTCCCCCGTCACGCCCTGGCCGCTGGCATTGATGTTGGCAACGTCGCGGTTCTGGTTCTGATAGGTCAGGAAGCTGGTGAACTTGGTCGCCGCCGACATCTGGTAGCTATAGGCCGTGCTGGCATCCCAGGCGCGGGTGGAGCGCAGGCCATATGCTGCATCATAATCGGTCAGCTTCAGGCTGCCGGTCACCTGCAGATCACTGCGGGGGCTCAGGATATAATTGCTCTGGCCGCGCACCACATGCTGGGTGCGGTCGGCCATGTCGAATTTCCGCAGGTCCGACAGCACCCAGGCCACATCACCGGCAGAGCTTGCCGGGATGTAACCCGGCAGGGAGGTGGAGTAATAAGCGCCATAGGGGTTGGAGACATAATCGCTGCCCGTCCGCCGTGCATATTCATAGGACAGGCGCGCCGTGCCCCATTCATACCCGGTGGTGGAAACTTGCAGGCGGCCAATATGATCGTTGCTGTCCGTCACCTCCCGTACCGAATGGTCGACGGCATCGTTGGTGTAGGAGACGTCCAGCTTCAGATGCTTGTCCAGCCGGTAATCGGCCTTGGCCTTCAGGGTCAAACGATCATTGGCGAACGGCATGTTCCGTATCTGCACCCGGCTGCCGGCCTGATCGGGGCGATAGATGCCGCTTTGCGATGGGATGAACGGGGCCAGCCCGCCATCAATCGCGATGTAGCCATATTGGCCCGTCTGCGGGTTGAAGGCGACGTAATTGGTGCGGTTCTCCTCGTTCCGGCCGCGTGCTTCCAGCGACAGGCCCAGATCGGGGGAGACTGTGTACTGATATTGCACCATGTAATTCAGAACATTGATGGCGGCATTCGCAGAGGGCTGCGACAGGGCGCCGGTGCTGTTCCACTGGTCCAGATTGATGCTGTCCCGCCCGCTGGCAATGATGCCGCTGCCGATGGTCGGGGCCAGCAGATCATCATCCTGGCGCATCATCGTATAAGACAGGCTGCCCGTCAGGCGGGAGGAAGGCGAGAGGACCAGCGCCGCATCGCCCTTGAAACTATGGGCATAATTGTCCGGCGGCAGGCTTAGCCGGCCCACCGGCGGGATATACATGCCGGGCGCATTGATGGAATTCAGCCCCGGATTATCCCAGACCAGTTCCCGGTTCTGATTATGGAAGAAGGAACCGGCATAGGCGAAATTGGCCAGGAAATTCTTTTCCTTGTACCGAACCCCGGCGGTGATGTCATAGGTCTGGTAATCGATCGGCAGGGCGATCTGGGTGGCGCCGTTCTGGAACGGATAGCCAAAGGTGGCGCTGATCGGCTGGGTGCCGTTACGCATTTCCACCGAGCCCCGCATGAACAGCTCGGTATTCTCATCCACCGTATAAGACAGCGCGTTGCCCGCCTTTTCGCGGGTGATTTTCAAGGTCAGCGCATCGGCGGCAGCCGCCACATTATTGACCTGGGCGGCGGTGGATTTGCCCGGTGTCAGGCCCGGTTTCAGGGTCAGCCGGTTGCTGCCCACCCCATCCCACAATGATTTGGCCGTTGTGGCATAGGTGTGGGGGATGGAATCAAAGTACCAGAGCGTGTTGAACACGCCATAGCGCCCGATTTCCAGCTGATAATACTGATCCTCCCGCCCGACATTCTGGCCCAGGGCTGAGACATGCAGGGCGGTTTTGCGGTTCTCCGCCGCAAAGCCGATGCTGGTCAGCACCGGCCCACTGTTCCAGGCACCATATTCCTTCAGCGCCGCCGCCCCCTTGTTCTTGCCGAAGGTGCCGATATAGCCGGCCTCCGCCCAGCGCAGCACCCACCAGTCGGGGTTGGCCTCGCTCTGCTTCATCTCCGGGGTCAGGAAGGGCAACGGGTACATCAGGCCGGTGGGCGTGCGCGTCACATCATCCAGCACGGACAGGCCGTTAACGTCACGCCCCCGGTTGTAAAGCTGGCCCTGCGGGTTCAGCACATTGCCGGGGCCGCCATAGCCGGTGGCCGAGCTGTCGGCCAGCGCCTGGGCGGCGCCAGCCAGATCCATCATGTCCAGCAAGGCTGCTGCCAGCAGCCAGCGGGCGGGGGAAGATGTCAGCCGCTTCCTCATCGTTCGAACCTGGAGCCGGAGGGAGAGTTCGAGCCATGCACGTTGGTGTGGCAGGTGGAGCAGGAGGTGGCCAGCAGCCTGGGGTCCGGCATGGCACCACCGGCCATGTTGCCCGCCGTCAGCAGGGCACCGGGATGGCTGGACTGGGAATGGCACTGCTGGCAGAGCACCGGGCGCGGGGCGGTCAGCAGGGCTTCGAAGTTCGACCCGTGCGGCGAATGGCAGTTCAGGCAGCTTTCACGCACCGGGGCATGTTCGAACAGGAACGGCCCGCGCTTTTCAGCGTGGCAGGTGTAGCAGACCTCATTCACGCTGTCGGCCTTCAACAGCGGGGCGGTGTTGGAGCCGTGCGGGTTATGGCAGTCGGTGCAGGACAGCTTGCCTTCCAGCAGCGGCATATGCGACCGGCGGGAGAATTCGGCGTGCTGCGCCTTGTGGCACTGCAAACAGGTCTCGTTGATGCTCTCCTTGGCCGTCAACCCGCGCGAACCGAAATTGGTCATCGGGTTATGGCAGTCCGAACAGCCGACCTGATTGCTGTCATGGATGCTCTGATGCCAGAAAATCCGCTGGCCGCCTTCATGGCAGGTCAGGCACTGGCCGTTCTGTTCCGGCAGCGGGGTTTTGCTTTTCTTGGAAAAGGCGATGATCTTGCTCAGGTCCGACGGGTCTTCCACATGGGCCGAGCCGGGGCCGTGACAGGCCTCGCAATTCTGCGCCTGCCGGTCATTCTGCGGGTTCAGGTTGAAGACCTTGGCATGAACCGTATGGGCCCAGTTCATGCTTTCCTGCTGGTGGCAGGCGGTGCAGGTTTCCTGCCCTACGAAGGTGCGGTCGGTTGCCGGGGGGATGCTGGCCGGTGCGGGGGGGGCCGCAACGGGTTCAGCGGCGGCAACCTGGGTTACCGCCGCCGCCTTGCTCTCCGTCTGGCCGGCGCGTTCCTGCGACGCGGCCATGCCATCCAGCCATTTCCAGGTCGCTGGCGCCTTCTCCGCCACCGGCTTGGTGGGTTCGGCGGCATGGCCTGCCCCCGCACCCGGCAGGGTCACCCCCATGCCGCTATGCAGGGCCGCGATATCGGCATCAATGCGCAGCATGGCCTTGTCATCGACCTTGCCGGCATGGATGCGCGCCATTTCGGCCCGCAGCGCTGCGGGATCGGGTGTCATGCCGGCGGTTTCGGCCTGGGCGGCAACGCCCAGCCCGAAGGCCAGCAGCAAAGCGGGGAGCAGGCGGCCGATCATCATTTACCGCCCAGGCTTTTCAGATAGGCCACCACATCGGCGCGCTGCTGCGCATCGGGCAGCATGAAGGGCATCTTGTTGGCCAGCGAGGCATCGCCAGCATAATCATCCAGATATTTGCGCGGGTTCTGCAGGTACGCGGTCAAGGTTTCTTCCGACCAGACCAGCCCCTTGGCGGCGGCGGCCTTCACGGCGGGGGAATAGCTGTAGCCATCCACCGACCCGGCCGCGCGGCCGACAACACCGAACAGGGTGGGTCCCACCTTGTTCTTGCCCGCTTCCACCGTGTGGCAGGCGGCGCAGCGCTTGAAGACCTGTTCGCCAGCGGCGGCATCACCGGCGGCCTGCGCCGCACCGGCTGTCCCCAGCGCCAGCAGCATGGCCAGCGTTCCAGCGGCCTTCATCATCGTCTTCCCCACAAACATCCGGCTTCTCCCCATTGGGTCCGGACCTGTGACGGATGGGCGGTGCGGTTTATTCCCGTCCCTTGCGAAAAAACTTTTGAAAGATTTTCGCGCGAAAATCGAAGGGACCGGGAATAAGCCCGCCACCCTATCCGTCTGAGAGGGTGAGGCGTGACTTTCCGGGGCATTCAGCCCTGGGAGCCGGTGGATGGTGATTATATGCTGATGCGGCGACGGTACGTCGTACCCCCCCAACCCCGTACCCGATCCGTGTCGGAGAGCCGGTAGCCGTGACACGCCCCAAACAGTTTGCCAATGCGCTGATCGCGCAGCTTCCGGCGTTGCGGCGTTATGCCATGACGCTGGCGGGCAATGTCGCCCAGGCTGACGATCTGGTGCAGGACTGCATTGAACGGGCACTGCGCCAATCGGCGCAGTTGCGGGAAATGCCGCTGCTGTCGGCTTGGCTGCGTCGTATCCTGCGTAATCTCTATACCGATGAGATTCGCAAGGGCCGCACGCGGGGCACGGAGCAGGACATTACCGAACTGGTCGATGCGGTGGAGTTGAGCGCACCGCCGGTCGATACCGGTGCGGCGCGGGATTTTATCGCGGCGGTCAATCGGCTGGCACCCGAACACCGTGAAATATTGTTGTTGGTGAGTGTGGAGGAACTAAGTTACCGCGAGATAGCGGAGGAATTGAAAATCCCGATCGGCACCGTGATGTCCCGTCTGGCCCGGGCACGTGAGCGGTTGCGGTCGGTTTTACAAGGAGAAGGCGCGGAGGTCATACCGCTGCCCGTGGCACCGAAAGACAAGATGTGAGCGAGCATCGACCCATAGAGCCACCGATCACGGAGGAAGAGTTGCACGCCCTTATCGATGGCGAGCTGCCGCCCCACCGTGCGCGCACGGTGGAAGCGATGATCCAGGCGGATGCCACATTGGCCGCCCGCGTCGCCGACTATCGCGCCCAGAAGGCGATGATGAAACAGCTTTACGGCCCCCTGATCGACCGGCCGGTGCCGCAGCACCTGATCGACCGGGCAAACGCCATTCCTGCCGCCCGCCAGAGCTGGGGCGACTGGCGCCGGTTTGCCGCCGCCGCTGTTGTGGCCCTGGTTCTGGCTGGTGGCGGGGCCCTTTGGCTGCGGCCCGGTGCGGCACCGGGCGATGTGGTGGCGCTGGCGCTGGATGCCCGCACCGCCAGCCTGCCCGGCACGCCGGCGGACCTGACGCCCTATAATGAGGCGTTGAGCCGGATCATGGAGCTGAAGGTGAAGGTGCCGGACCTGAGCCGCGCCGGCTATACGCTGGCCGGTGTGCATCTGGAGGAGGATGCGGCCAGCATCGCCTATCGGGATGCGCAGGGCAAACTGGTCACCATCTATCTGCGTCAATCCGACGGCACGGTGCGGTTTGATCAGTTCAAACGGGCCGATCTGCGCATCTGTGTCTGGCAGGATGACCGGCTGTCCATGGTGATGGCGGGCGACATGTCGGCCGCCATCATGCAGCGGCTGGCCAGCATGGCCTATATCGGGCTGACGGCCTGATCCTTTCACCCGAAAGGGAAGATGATGTTGAAATCCCGGCTGGCGAACCTGCGCTTTGAACTGCGCGGCTGGCGGTCCCGGCCAATGCCGGCCAATGCCAGGCGGGTGTTGATCTATCACGGCGTCACCCGCACCGGCGACCGGCGTTTCAACACGCGCTTTGTCTCTGCCGCCCGGCTGGCTGCCGATCTGGCCATGCTGGCCGCCATCCCCGGCCTGCGCTTCGTGCCGCTGGATGATCTGTTTGACCGGCCGGATGCGGCCGGCCCGCGCGTGGCCGTCACCTTTGATGATGGCTATCGCAATTTCCTCACCCATGCGCTGCCGGTGCTGTCGGCGGCCGGGGTGCCGGCGACGCTCTATGTCACCGCCATCCGGGCGGTGCGGGAACTGGCCCATGCGCAGGACTTCCTGCCGGGTGGGGAGCATGAACCCTTTTTATGGGCTGATCGGCTGGACCTGACGGCGTGGGAATATCCCGGCCCGCTGACGGTGGTGGGGGATGTTTTCGTGCAGGACAGCGCCCGGCAATGGCGGCGCCAAAGCGATGGCGTGCCGCTGAAACGCCTATGCAAGACAAGCCCGCCCGGCTTCCTGGCCGAATTGCTGGCCGTCCTGGAACGACATCGCCGCAATGGCGTATCACAGACCCACCTGCCGGCGGACCTGGCGGATTACTGGCGCCTGCTGGATGAAGGGGAACTGGCCCGGCTGGGCCGCCATCCGCTGGTGCGGCTGGGGGGCCATGGGGTCAGCCATTGCAACTTCTCCACCCTGTCCACGGCAGAGGCGGCCGCCGAACTGGCCTTGGGCAAGAGCTGGCTGGAGGGGGTGAGCGGCCAGCCGGTGCATGATTTCGCCTGGCCGGATGGGGATTACAGCCCGGCTTTGGCCGATCTGGCCGAACAGGCGGGCTATCGCCGCCAGGGGCTGACCGATTATGCCCGCGCCGAGGACGTAAATGATCCGCGCCTGATCAACCGGCTGGGCGTGAACCCCTTCATCAGTGCCAGGGCACAGCGCGCCATCGTGGCCGCCGGCGGCTATGGGCACGAGGCTTACGCGGCATGAGCCTGTCCATCGCCCCCCTGACCCCTTCCACCATCCCGCATATGGTCGCCGTCATCAACGGCGTGACGGGCCAGCGGCTGGACCCGGCACGCTGGCAGCGCAAATATGGCCCCGGCGGCCCGGCGGGGCCGGGCAAAGGCTATGTGCTGTATGAGCAAGGCCAGCCCATCGGCTGCATCGGTGCCATCCATTTCCGTATTGAGGCGGCGGCACGGGTGCTCAGCGGCTGGCAATTATGCGACATCTTCATTGCCAAGGGTCTGCGCAACGGGCGGGCCACGCCCATGCTCTATGAAGCCTTGATGGATGAAATCTGGCGCGATGGCGGCGACCTGACCTTTGGCTTCTGCAACCCGATGAGCGGGGCCTTGCTGAAACGCCGCCTGGGCCATCAGCAGATCGGCCGGATTGATCCGTTTGAAATCCCGCTGGGGCCAGCGGGCGGGCTGGGGGCGAAGCTGCGCCGCTGGCTCTGGGCCCCGCTGGCCCTGGCTGGGGTTGCGGCCGCTGACCTGCCACCGGCAATGGTGGCGGCACCGGCGATGGATGCTGCCGGGCAGCCATCCTTCTGGCGGGTGCGGCATGATGGGGATTATCTGGCCAGCCGGCGGGCCATGGGGGCGCATGTCGTCACCATCCGCGGCCGCCTTCTGCTGCTTTCCCCCGGCGGGGTGCTGAAGGTGGGGGGGATGGAACCCGTCACCCCGGCGGAACTGCCGGCCCTGCTGGCTGAACTACGCCGGTTCGGCCGCAGCATCGGCGCCGGCTCCATCCGCTTCATGGTCGACCGGCGCGACCCGTTGCATGACCAGTTGCGCGCCGTGCTGGGCCCCCCGCCAGAGGGCTGGTTCCTGACCGCCGCCCCCAAGCCGGGGGAGGCGATGCCGGCCCAGGGAATGCGCGTTTGCTTTGCTGATTATGAGAATTTTTAAGCGGGGGTGGCTTCAGGCCTCCGGCTGGAACCGTTCTTCCAGATAGGTGAGGGCGTGGGCGGCGGCGGTGCAGAAATCCGTCAACCGGGTCAGGGCCGGGTCGGGCTGGCCAGCGCGGAGGGCGGCCTCCACCTCCCGGCCCAGCACCACCAGATCGCGGCAGCCGAAGCTGCCGGTGGTGCTGATCAGATCATGCAGATCACGGCCCAGCGCGCCCAGATCGCCGGACAGGCGCGCCGCCTCCACCCGCGCCAGCCGCTGGCGGGAATTGGCCAGGAAATTGCCCATCAGGGTGGTGAATTGCGGCGGCGGCATCAGGGCCTGGATTTGCAGGATCGCCGCCTCGTCAATCCCTGGCGGCGGGGCCGGATCGGTCGCCGCCACTGCGTCGGGCGCGCGGCCGCGCCCGGACCAGGAGCGTACCTTGGCCAGAAAAGCCTGATATTCCACCGGCTTGGAGATGTAATCATCCATGCCGGCGGCACGATAGCTTTCCTCCACCCCCGTCATGGCATGGGCGGTCATGGCGATGATGGGGATATGGCGACCGGCCCCTTCCTCCGCGCGGATGCGGCGCGTCGCCTCCACCCCATCCATCACCGGCATCTGCACATCCATCAGGATCAGGTCATAAGCGCCACGACCCAGGGCGGCCAGTGCCTCGGCCCCATTGCCCACCACATCAACGGTGAAGCCGGCCCCGGTCAGCATATGCAGGGCCACCTGCTGGTTGATATAATTATCCTCCGCCAGCAGGATATGCCCGCCGCTGCCCGGCTCCTCCCGGCGGGGTGAGGGATCGGCCGGGGCAGCCACCGGCAGCGGCCGGCCGGTCAGCAGCGCTGCCAGATTGCTGCGCAACAGGGCGTGCAGCACCGGCTTTTCCAGCACCGCATCGGCCAGCCCGGGATCAACCGGATCGGCCACCGCGCCGATGGGGCGCAGGGCCACCAGGGGCGTAGCGGGGAAGCGCTGGCGCAGGGCCGCCACACGGGCCGGGGTCAGGCTGGTGGCCTCCACCAGCAACAGGTCGGCGGCCTCCGCTGCTGCTTCCCCCACCGGGTCCAGGCGGAGCGGCCCCACCTCCACCCCCAGGCTTTCCAGATCGGCGGTCAGGGCCGCCGTCACCAGCGGGCTGGGATCGGCCAGCAGGGCACGGCGGCCCACCAGTTCGGCCGGCGGCGGCTCCAGGGGCAGCGGTTCGGCCAAGGGCCGCAAGCCCACGCGGAACCAGAAGCTGGAACCGGCACCGACCTGGCTTTCCACCCCGATGCTGCCGCCCATCAGCTCCATGGTCTGGCGGCAGATGGCCAGACCCAGCCCGGTACCGCCGAACCGGCGGGTGACGGAACTGTCGGCCTGCACGAACTTGTCAAACAGCCGCGCCTGCGCCTCCTTCGGGATGCCGATGCCGGTATCGGTCACCCGCACCGACAAAAGCGGGCTGCCCGCGTCCCCTTCCAACCGCACCGCCACCACCACCCCGCCCCGGTTGGTGAATTTGATGGCATTGCCCACCAGATTAAGCACCACCTGACGCAGCCGCATCGGGTCGCTGATGGCGCGGGTGCGGGCGGCGGGGGCGATATCCAAAACCAGTTCGATCCCCTGTTCCGCCGCCTTGGGGGCCATCAATTGCACCACCTCTGCGAACAAAGCGGGGATATCGAAATCGAGATATTCCAGCTTCACCTGCCGCGCCTCCAGCTTGGAGACGTCCAGAATATCGTTCAGCAGGCCCAGCAGCAGCTTGGCGGATGATCCCACCAGTTCGGCGGAATGGCGCTGTTCCGGCGTCAGGCTGGTGGAGAGCAGCAGCGCATTCATGCCGATGATGCCATTCATCGGCGTGCGCAACTCGTGGCTCATATTGGCCAGGAATTCGGATTTGGCCTGGTTGGCGGCCTCCGCCGCCTCCTTGGCGCGGGTCAGTTCGACCTGGGCCTGGGTCAGCTTGGCATTGGTGGCGGCCAGTTCGCGGTTGGAGCGTTCCAGCGCCTCCACCAGGGAGGCGCGGGCCTCAGCCAGCCGCACCTCGTCGCGGGTGCGCTCCAGCTCCTGTTCCTTGCGGCGGAACTCCATGGAGATGCGCAGATTTTCCTCATGCAGCCTTTTGCGGCGCACCAGGGCGCGGATACGGGCCTTGATGATCTCCACATCATTGCCCTTGGTGACATAATCGTCGGCGCCGGCTTCCAGCCCGCGCATCAGGTCGGTCTTGCTGTCGCTGGCGGTCAGCATGACGATCTGGAACAGATCCTCCCGCCGGCGGCGGATGGCATCCAGCCGGGCGCAGAGCGCCACGCCGTCAATCTCCGGCATATGCAGGTCGACGATGATGCAGTCGAAGCTTTCCTGCTGCACCAGGGCGGCGGCGGCCAACCCGCTTTGCAGGGCCACCACCTCGTAGCCTTCTTCCTGCAACAGCAGGCGCAGATATTCCAGGAAGGTCGGGCTGTCATCGACGATCAGCAGGCGCGACGCGCGCAGCGAAGGGGCCGCCAGCCCGCTGGAACCCGGCCCGCTGCCGACGGCACGGCGCAGCAGGCCGCTGATGCGCAACACCAGTTCATCGGCATCGGCGGATTTGGGCAGATAGGAATCCGCCCCGCTTTCCAGCCCCCTGAACTCCGCCTCCGCCGTGGCCTCATCGGTCAGCATGATGACGGGAAGCGGGCGGGTGACGGCATTCAGGCGCAATTGGCGGATGAATTCATCCCCGCTCATCCGGGGCAGGTGGTAATCCACCACCAGCAGATCGGGGTGAAGATGGGTGAGTGCCGCCAGCGCCGCCTCTGCCGTGCCACAGATGGTGGAGGTCCAGCCCTGCCCTTCCAGGATCAGCTCCAGCTGAAGCGCCTGGGTGGGTGAATCCTCCACAATCAGAATATGCGGCGCATTGCTGCCGGACATGGCCCCCCGACCGATCCATCCAGGTCTTTACTATGCCCTTATTATGGGAAGCGGCGGATAATGCCCACCCAAAACTGTACAGTAGGCAGCATTTCAGGCCCGCCACGGGGACGGGGGGAGAGAGGCGGTTTGCGTTCAACCGCAAACCGCCCCCGTTTCATCAGAAGGTGATGCCGCCTTTCAGCCAGAAGGTGCGGCCCGGTTCATTGACACGGATGGTCTGGACATAGCCCTGGCCAACCAGACTGGGCGTGCCGGCCCGGCTGAGTGCTTCGGCATAGGTGCGGTCGAAGAGGTTATCGACGCCCAGCGTCAGCGTCACCCCCGCCGCCGGCCGCCAGCCGGCAGAGGCGGAGAAGATGGCGAAACCATCATTCTTGCCGATATCGGTGCCGGCAATATTGCCCCAGCCAATATCCACCCGGTTCTGTGCCGCCACGAACCGAGCCAGACCGCCGGCCATCCAGGTGCCATCATCATAATTCAGGCCCAGCTTGGCCTCCAGCGGCGGCATCTGGGCCAGCGGCCGGTCCTCGCTGCGGTTGCGGCCATGCACATAGGCCAGCGAGACATCCGCCCGCCAGGCACTGGCAATGGCATAGGCCAGTTCCGCCTCCCCGCCCCATTGGCTGGCACCGATATTCTTGCCCGTGCTGCCGGACAGCAGCATGTAATCATCAATCCGGTTGGCGAAGAGAGAGACGGAGCCCGTCCAGCGGTCGGACCGGTGCATCAGACCGGCATCGATCTGCGTGGTCTTTTCCGGGTCCAGCGCGAAGTTGCGGTTGCGCTCCCAATAATCCGGCGCGCGTTCGCTGTGGCCGACACCGACATGCAGGGTCAGCGGCAGCGCGCCCGCAATCTCCTGTTCCAGCCGGAGGAAGCCGTTATGCAGCACGTCGCTGTCGGTCGGGCCGTTGGCAATGGTCAGCCTTTCCGCCTTGGTGCGGTTCAGGCGATAGCCACCCACCAGCATCCGGTCGGCAGACAGGGCGTAGCTGGTTTCCATGAATGCGCCGATGGTGTTGAACTCTAGATCGGGCAGGCGGGGCTTTTGTTCATAATCCACCCCGGCGCGATATTCGGCCACCGACAGGTTGCGCACAGCGTGCCGGTCATGGCTGGCATCAGCCCCCAGGGTCACGGTCCAGTTGGGTTGCGGGCGCAGTTCCACGGCGGCGCGGCCGCCATAGCCCTTGCGATCGGGGTTGCTGAGCGGCCCCATCATGCCGCCGGTCCAGCGGCGCAGGCTGAAACTATCCATCACATGATCGACATAATCGTAATAGGCGCTGGCCTCCACCCGGCCGATCAGGGGGGAGAGATCGTCGCGGCCAAAGCGCAGCCGGTGGGATTCCCGGTCAAACTTGGAGCCATCCATCATGCGGTCGGCATAGGCGGCCCGCGCCTTGCTGAATTCGCTGCTGGCTTCCAGCAGGGTCTGGTCGTCCGGCGTCCAACCCGCCAGCAGGGTGGCGCTGCTGCGGTTATAGGCGGAATGGACCTTGTTGCCGTCGCCATCCTCATAATCATCGCTATGGGCGCGGGTGCCGATCATGCGGATATAGGCCTGCGACGTGCCGGCCGTCAGGTCCGCCAACTGGTCATTGCGGCCGGTGCTGCCGCCCAGCAGGTTGAGATTGCCCCGCACGCCTGGTGCCGTGAACCGTTCGGTATTGCGTTCGAACAGCACGGCGGCACCAGACATGCCACCGCCATAGCGCACGCTTTGCGGGCCCTTCAGCAGGGTGATCTTATCGAACGCCTCCGGGAAGGCATAGGCGGTGGGCGGGTCCATGCGCATCCCGCAGCCGCCCAGCACCGGCGACCCATCGATCATCATCCCCAGGCGGGAACCGGACTGGCCCCGGAACACCGGGTCGCCGCCCGTGCCACCCTTGCGGATGACCGAAAAGCCGGGGATGGATTTCAGATAGCCCGCCCCGTCATTGGCCGGCACCGGCTGGCGCGGCTGGCGGGGATCGGTTTCCACCATCAGCGGCGTAGACATGGCGGGTGCGGTGACGACCAGCGTGGGCAGCAACAGCGATTGGGCGGGGGCGGGCGGCTGGTCGGCAGCCTGGGCGGCGGCGGGCAGCACGGTACCGAGCAGCAGGCAGGCGGAGAGGCGTGCCGCGATTTTGGTGGCAGACATGATTTCTTGGTCTTTCCGCAAAAGGCGCGCGCGACAGCGCCGCCGGCACAAGGGGTGTGCGGGCAAGGCCGCCCCCTTCGTGACCATCAACAGGGATTGTTTGAAAAGGCGGGATCAGACCAAGGGCGGGGCGCGCGCGTTCCAGGGGATAAACTGGGCCGTGACGGCCAGCAGCAGGCGGTCCGGCCACAGGCGGAACAGCGACAGCCACGCGGGCACCGGCAGCGGCAGGTCGGCTGGCGGGGCGGCAAGGCCCACAGCCAGCAGCCCCAACGGGCAATGTCGCGCGCTGAGATCGACAGGGCCCGTACCCTTGCCATCGGGGGATTTGCTGATCGGGGCGGTACAGATCGGCGTGGTGATTCCGGCCGCCATGGCAGGCGCATAAAGTGACCACACCAAAAGGTTCAGCAGCAAAGCCAAACAGGCCAGGAAGCTGCCCCCCAACGCCAAACGGCGCGCCCATCCGGGAATGGCGGTACGATGCCTGAAGCAGCCCCCTGTCATGAGGGACACCATAATGGAGCGAACAACAAAGCGGCAGTTCCATTTCGCCGCAGGGGGTGGCAGGCTATCCCATCCATTCATGACGATTAACAAATAATGATAGCGTTATCATTGTTGTTTTACATCGCATAAGGCCGTATCGACCAAGAGGGTTGGTTGCAACCACCCTTTCTATCCATCTGAAAAGCCCGCCTTGTGCGGGGCCGGGACATCATGGGCAGCGCGTCTGACAAAAACAAAATCATCCGGACCAGACGCCGCAAAGGCAGCGCTGTCACCATTGAGGATGTGGCGCGGGAGGCTGGCGTTTCCGCCATGACCGTTTCCCGCGTCATCAATGGTGAAAGCGTGGTGCGGGATCAGACGCGGGCCCTGGTGCAGCAGGCCATCGAGAAGCTGAATTACAAGCCCAACAATGCCGCCCGCAGCCTGGCCGCCGGCGGGGCCACCCAGGTGGGGCTGCTTTATGCCAACCCCAGTGCGGCCTATCTGGGCCAGTTCCTGATCGGCGCATTGGAAGGGGCGCGGCACGGCGGGTCACACCTGACCGTGGAATCCTGTGATCAGGAAGGGGCGGAGGCGCAGGGGGAGGCGGCGCGGCTGTTCGCCCGCTCCAATATTGAAGGCATCCTGCTGCCGCCGCCGCTGTGCGAAGCACCGGCCGTGCTGGCCGCCATTGAAGCCGCCGATATCCAGATGGTGACGGTGGCCATGGGGCGGCCGCAGCCGGGCGGCATCAATGTGCGTATTGATGATTTTGCCGCCGCCCGCGCCATGACCCGTTATCTGCTGGAGAAGGGCCATCGCCGTATCGGCTTCGTGCGCGGCCATCCCAACCAGACCGCCAGCGAGGAACGCTGGCGCGGGTTCAAGGCCGCATTGGAGGAAGCCGGGCTGGATGCGGCCAATGCGCCGGTGGAACAGGGCTATTTCAGCTATCGTTCCGGCATCGTCGCCGCTGAACGACTGCTGAGCGGGGCCGACCGGCCGACCGCCATCTTCGCCAGCAATGATGAAATGGCGGCCGCCACAGTGAATGTGGCCCACCGCCATGGGCTGTCAGTGCCGGCCGACCTGTCGGTGGTGGGGTTCGATGATACGCCGCTGGCCACCATGGTCTGGCCGGAACTGACCACCATCCGCCAGCCGGTGGCCGCCATGGCCGAACGCGCCCTGGAATTGCTGATCGCCGCCGTGCGCACGGCCCGCGATGGCGGCACGCCGGTGCCGGTGGAAGAGGTGCTGGATTTCGAACTGGTGGAACGCAAATCGGTGGCACCACCGCCCAAGGGGTGAGCCAAGGGACAGAAAGCGTCCGGCTTTTCCGAAAACCAGCCCGTTCCACTTAAAACAGCTTGATTGATAGCGCTAACTTCCGCATCTTTCCCCCATAAGAAGCGCCATACGGCGCCAATTCGGAAACAAAAGTCCGGGCGATCCGGACAGGGGGAGGAATATGGCACATTTCGCGGCCAGCGGGCCCGCCACCGCCGATGCGGGGGATGAGCAGGCCAATCACGGGCTGATCCTGCTGATCGTCGCCGTGGCGACCATCGGCGGTTTCATGTTCGGCTATGACAGCGGCGTCATCAACGGCACCGTTGACGGGCTGCAAAAGGCCTTCGGGTCCGACAGTGTGGGCACCGGTTTCAATGTCGCCTCCATCCTGCTGGGCTGTGCGGTGGGCGCCTTTGCCGCCGGCCGGCTGGCTGACCGCTGGGGCCGCCGGGCGGTAATGCTGGTTTCCGCCCTGCTGTTCATTGTCACCGCCTGGGGGGCCGGGGCTGCCAACAGCTCCAGCGCCTTCGTCTTTGCCCGCTTCATCGGCGGGCTGGCGGTGGGGGCGGCGTCGGTGCTGGCGCCCGCCTATATCAGCGAGGTGACGCCCGCCAACATCCGGGGCCGGCTGGCCTCTGTGCAGCAGATCATGATCATTTCCGGCCTGACCGGGGCCTTTCTGGGCAATTACGTCATTGCCCATGCCGCCGGCGGTTCGACGGAGCCGTTCTGGTGGGGCTTTGCCGCCTGGCGCTGGATGTTCTGGGTGCAGGTGATCCCGGCGGGCCTGTTCCTGCTGGCCCTGCTGCTGATCCCGGAAAGCCCGCGCTATCTGGTGGCCAAGGGCCGGCTGGCGGAGGCCGAACAGGTGCTGACCCGCCTGTTCGGCGAACGGGCCGCCCGCCGCAAGGTGGCGGAAATCAGCGCCTCGCTGGCCGGTGACCATCAGCCGCGCCTGTCCGATCTGGTGGAAAAGACCGCCAGCGGCAGCCGCATCCGCCCCATCGTCTGGGCCGGGTTGGTACTGGCGATTTTCCAGCAACTGGTCGGCATCAATGTGGTGTTCTATTATGGGGCCGTGCTGTGGCAGGCCGTGGGCTTCACCGAGGGCGATGCGCTGAAAATCAACGTGCTGTCGGGCACCTTGTCCATCCTGGCCTGCATCGCCGCCATGGTGGTGATCGACAAGGTGGGGCGCAAGCCGCTGCTGCTGATCGGGTCCGCCGGCATGGCGCTGACCCTGGGTGCCATGGCCGCCGCCTTTTCCACCGGCACGCTGGAGGGCGGTTCGCTGCACCTGTCGGATACTGCCGGCCTGATCGCCCTGATCAGCGCCAATGCCTATGCCGTGCTGTTCAACCTGTCCTGGGGACCGGTGATGTGGGTGATGCTGGGAGAGATGTTCCCCAACCAGATCCGGGGTTCCGGTCTGGCGGTCAGCGGCTTTGCCCAGTGGATCGCCAATTTCGCCATCACCATGAGCTTCCCCGTGCTGCTGGTCAGTGTCGGGCTGACGGGGGCCTATGGGTTCTATGCTGCCTCTGCCCTGGTCTCCTTCTTCTTCGTTCGTGCCCTGGTGAAGGAGACGAAGGGGCGGGAGCTGGAGGATATGCAGGGGTAAGGGGGGGCTTCCTCCCTTACCCTCCTTAGAGTGATATGAACTGAGATGTGTTTCTCATATACCTGCCTTCCCCGCGAAAGCGGGGATCCAGGGGCCACATGAACCACAGTCCGGTGCCCTTGACCCTGGACCCCCGCTTTCGCGGGGGAGGCCGGAATGTGAAGAGACACACAGGAGCCTGATCGCGGGCAAGGGGAAGAACCGTGGAAGCGTGAAAGGGCCAACGCCCCACCACCTCCCTTCCCACCCCCACCCAATGATGGTAGCGTTATCAACGCCAACACCTGCCAAACCGAGAAATCACCATGGGAAACGCCGTCGCAAATTCCGTTGATCTGCTGCCCGCCGATGCGGCGGCGGGGGTCTTTGTTGGTCGCCTGCAACTGGAGGCCGGCCCCACCCCGGTGATCATCCGCCAGGGCAGGGTGGAAGACGTATCCGACACCGCTGCCACCGTGGCCGACCTGCTGGCGCTGGATAACCCGGCTGCTGTGACCGGCCGGCCACTGTTCGATGTGGCCGAACTGGCGGCACGGGCGGCGGCACAGGATGCCCGGTCCCCCTTCATCCTGGCCCCCATCGACCTGCAGGTGGTGAAGGCCGCCGGCGTCACCTTTGCCATTTCCGCCATTGAGCGGGTGATTGAGGAGCGGGTGCGCGGCGATGCCAATGCGGCGGCTGCCGTCCGCGCCTCCATCGAAAGCCGCATCGGCGGCGGCATCCGCGCCGTGGTGCCGGGATCGGAAGAGGCGGCCAAGCTGAAGCAGGTGCTGATCAATGACGGCATGTGGTCGCAATATCTGGAAGTCGCCATCGGCCCGGATGCGGAGATTTTCACCAAATGCGCCGTTCTGGCCTCTGTCGGCTGGGGCGCGGAAATCGGCGTGCGCTCGGATTCAAGCTGGAACAACCCGGAACCGGAAGTGGTGCTGGCGGTGGATGCCAAGGGCCGCATTCTGGGTGCCACCCTGGGCAATGATGTGAACCTGCGTGACTTTGAAGGGCGCAGCGCGCTGCTGCTGTCCAAGGCGAAGGACAATAACGCCTCCTGCTCCATCGGGCCGTTCATCCGCCTGTTCGATGCCGGTTTCACCCTGGATGATGTGCGCAACGCCGTGGTCGATCTGCGGATCGACGGGCCGGAAGGCTATGTGCTGACCGGGCGCAGCACCATGCGGGAAATCAGCCGCGATCCGGCGGAACTGGTGCGTCAGGCGATGAGCGAACATCACTTCCCCGATGGGTTCGTGCTGTTCCTGGGCACCCTGTTCGCCCCGACGCAGGATCGGGACGATCCGGGCCGGGGCTTCACCCATAAGGTGGGCGACGTGGTGCGGATTTCCGCTGAACGGCTGGGCGCCTTGTCCAACCGGGTGACGACGGCGCGCGATGCCGCCCCCTGGCATTTCGGCCTGCGCGATCTGATGCGCAATCTGGCGGGGCGCGGGCTGCTGCGCTGACGCGCGCAGCCCCCTTCCCTTTTCTTTGTTCTTTGACGTGATTGGAAGAAATCCATGTCGGCAACTGAAACGGCCGGTGCGCTCACCGCCATCTATCCCAGCCTGCGGGGCAAGCGGGTGCTGGTCACCGGTGGCGGGTCCGGCATTGGGGCCGGCATTGTCGAAGCCTTCGTCGCCCAGGGGGCCGAGGTGGTGTTCTTCGACATTGCCGAAGAGGATTCCCTGGCGCTGGTGGCCAGCCTGTCCGGTGCCAACCCGCCCCCGCGTTTTCTGCGCATGGACCTGAAGGATATTGCCGCCACCCAGGCCGCCATTGCCGGGCTGGTGGCCGAGGGCGGGCCATTCCATGTGCTGGTGAACAATGCCGCCAACGATGACCGGCACGGGCTGGACCAGATCACCGAGGCCTATTGGGATGACCGCATCGCGGTGAACCTGAAGCATAAGCTGTTCTGCGCCCAGGCCGTGGTGCCGGGGATGCGGGCGGCCGGCGGCGGGGCCATCATCAATCTGGGCTCCATCTCCTGGCATCTGGCCTTGCCGGAACTGTCGCTCTACCAGACCGCCAAGGCGGCGATTGAGGGCATGACCCGTTCGTTGGCGCGTGAGCTGGGGCCGGATAATATCCGCGTCACCTGCGTGGTGCCCGGCAATGTCCGCACGCCACGGCAGGAGAAATGGTACACGCCGGAGGGTGAGGCGGAAATCGTCGCCGCCCAGTGCCTGAAGGGGCGGCTGGTGCCGCGCGATGTGGCGGCCCTGATCCTGTTCCTGGCCTCCGACGATGCGCGGCTGATAACGGCCCATGAATATTTCATCGATGCGGGGTGGCGATGAGCGTCGTAACCAGCCAACCGGTCAGCGTCTGGTCGCTGGGCGCCACCCTGGGCGAAGGCCCGGTCTGGGTGGCCCGCGATGCCGCGCTGTGGTTTGTGGATATCAAGAAGCAGCATGTCCACCGCTATGACCCGGCCAGCGGGTCGCGGCAAAGCTGGGATGCGCCGGGCCAGTGCGGTTTTGTGCTGCCGGTGGCCGGGGGCGGCTTCATCGCCGGGTTGCAGCAGGGGCTGCACCGGTTCGATCCCGCGACGGGGGCCTTCACGCCGCTGGTGGCCCCGGAACCGCATTTGCCGGGCAACCGGCTGAATGATGGCACGGTGGATCACCAGGGCCGGCTGTGGTTCGGCAGCATGGATGATGCGGAGATTGCCGATAGTGGCAGCATCTATCGGCTGGCCGCCGATGGCACCTGTGTGGCCAGCACGCCCAAGGTTTGCATCACCAATGGCCCGGCGCACAGTCCGGACGGGTCGGTGCTTTACCATATCGACACGCTGGGCGGCCGGGTCCATGCCTGCGCGCTGGGGACGGACGGGTCGGTCCGCTCCAGCGACGTGCTGATCGCCATGGATGTGGCCGAAGGCTATCCGGACGGGCCGGTGGTGGATGCCGAGGGCTGCCTGTGGATCGGCCTGTTTGCCGGCTGGGGCGCCCGGCGCTATTCCCCCAAAGGGGAATTGCTGGAAATGGTGCGCTTCCCCGTGGCCAATATCACCAAGCTGGCCTTTGGCGGGGCGGATGGCACAACCCTGTTCGCCACCACGGCCGCCAAGGGCCTGTCGGATGCCGAGCGCGCCCAGCAGCCGCAGGCGGGCAACCTGTTCCAGTTCAGCGCCAGCGTGCCGGGCTTGCCGGGCGTGGAGATTGCGGTGGGGGTGTGAGGCGGGGGGCTGCGCTTACCGTCTGATCGTCGCCTTAAAGGTACTGTCTTGTCCCCTTGCCTCCCCCGCGCAAGCGGGGGTCCAGGGGCCAAAGTCACTGAAGCCTGGGTTCTAGTACCCCCTGGATCCCCGCTTGCGCGGGGAAGGCAATGTTGTGCATTCGGGCAGGCCCGCCCCCCCAACGGCGTCGCTATAACCCCCCCCTAATCCGCCACCCGCCGGGGCGGTGGCGGCAGGGCGATGATGTTGCTGGTGGGGGACGGGTCGGGTTCCACCGGGCGGGCCAGATCGGGATCGGGGGTCGGTTCCGGCTCCGGTTCTGGTTCCGGATTGGCATTCATCTGTTCCCGTGCCTCGGCAATGGCGGCGATCTTCGCCTGCATGGCCGCGTTATTTTCCAGCGTCTTATGGAAGGCGCTGCCGCCTAGTTCCAGCAGATGGCAATGGGTCAGCGCCACCACGTCGGCGCTGCGCGGCTTGCGGGCGATCAGGCCCATTTCACCGAAGAAATCGCTGCGGCCCAGGCGGATACGCCGCTTCTCCAGCAGAATCTCCACCGCACCGGAGGCGATGAAGAACATGCTGTCGGCCTTGGCCCCCTGGCTGATCAGCCTTTCCCCCGGCCGCGCGAAACGGGGACGCAGCAGCCCGGCCAGCTTGCCCAACTCCTCTTCGCTCAAGGTGGCAAACATGGGGAACTGGGCCAGCAGGGTCTGCGGTTCCAGCCGCAAATCCAGCCGGGGACGGCGCAGCACCGTATCCTGTTCCTCCTGCAATTCCACCCGCAGGTTATGGAACAGTTCCGAACCGATCAGCCCATCTTCGAGCAGGGTGCGGTATTCCCGCTCCTCCAGCCGCAGGGCGTATTGGCGCAGGAAACGGCGTTCCAGCGCGGCGGCATAGCCGGGATATTGCAGATGCTGGGCATCCAGCGCCTTGGATGTCGCCTCGATCCGGTTATCCAGCATTTCCCGCAGGATGGCGGTCATGCGCGGCCCCAGCACCGGCAACAGCTTGGCCGTGGCGAAGCGGCGCAGATCCTCCAGCACGATCCGGCTGACCAGCAGGGTTTCAAACCGGTCGGCCAGCCGCTGCGCCAGCATGGATTCCAGCCGTGTCAGCCGGTGCAGCGCCACGGCAACGCGCAGGGGCCGGTCGAATTCCAGCCAGCCGCGCGCCGCCTTGTTATAGTCCGACCGGCCCTGGCGCGCCGCTTCCACAATGCGGTCAGCCTGCTGCAGCATCGCCTCCAGCACCTTGGGTGAGGCGGTCTTGCGATGGAAATGCTCCAGCAGCACGTCACGCTCCCGCCCCGCCAGCGCCACCAGCCCGATGGACAGCCGGTCGCGTTCGGAAATCCCTTCACTGGCGGCCTGGGCCTCTGCCACCAGGGCAATGCGATCCTCATAGGGGCGCACGGTGGCGGCCAGCGTTTCATCGGACAGGTGATAGGCCTGGGCGCGGCTCGCCACCTCGTCCCGCACGGAGACCAGGGAAATGGCCAGCACCCGGTTGCGCAAGGCCAGATCGACGGGGCTCAACTGGTCCAGCCGCAGCAGCTTGATCACCGGGCGCAGGGTGGTGCCGTTCACCAGCAGGGTGAACAGCACATAGCCGGTGGCGACAATGGCGATGAAGCGCTGGATATCGTGGGAAACGGCACGGTTTTCCGTGATGGAGAGCGCCAAGGCCAGGGTGACGGCACCGCGCAGGCCACCCCACAGGATCACCGTTTTATAGGGGGTGGAGACACGCTGCCCCAGCCGCAGCAGCGACAGGAACGGCAGCAGGCCGAACAGCACGGCCGCGCGCGCCACCAGACAGGCCGCCACCACCACCAGCACCAGCCCGATATCGGCCAGATCGATGCCGCGCACCATCCTGGGCACCAGCATGGCCGCCAGGATGAAGATCAGCGAACTGGCCCAGAAACCCAGCTGTTCCCACACCTCATCCAGGAAGCGCCAGTTTTCCGGGGAAATGCGCGACCGGCCCATGGCCCCCAGCACCAGCCCGCCCGCCACCACCGCCACCACGCCGGAGACATGCAGATAGCGTTCGCAGATGATGAAGATCAGATAGGGCAAGGCCAGGGTCAGCGTCACCTCAGCCGCGCGCAGGTCACGCACCAGCGGCAGCAGCGCCACGAAGGCCCGGGCAATCAGCGCCCCCAGCAGCACCCCGCCGGCGAAGGTCCGCACAAAGCCCAGCAGCACGGCCCCCACCGCCGGCGGCTGCTCCGCAGTGATATAGCCCAGCAGCACGGCGAAAATGGCAATGGCGGTGGCATCGTTCAGCAGGCTTTCCCCCTCCACCAGCCGCGTCAGGCGCGGCGGCGCGCCCAGATCGCGGAAGATGGCCACCACGGCGGCCGGGTCGGTGGTGGCGACAATGGCACCCAGCATCAGGCAGGCCGCCAGCGGCACCCCGGCAAACGGCTCCAGCGCCAGCCCGACCACGGCGGTGGTGACCACCACGGCCACCACCGCCATCACCAGAATGGGGGCCGCATCATCGGCCAGCCGCCGCACATCCAGCGTCAGCGAGGCCTGAAACAGCAGGATGGGCAGGAACAGGAAAATGAAAACCTGGGAGGTGATGGGGAAATCAAGGATCAGTTCTGCCGGCTTGTTGAACAGGTCGGTGAAACTGCTATGCAGCAGGAAAGAAGAAATGGCGGCGATGGCAATGCCGACCACAGCCAGAATCACCGTCTGGGAAACACGCAGCACGCGGGCCACAGGCTGTACCAGGCTGATCACCGCCAGCAGAAAGGCGACGATGATCAGGATAGACGGTAAATCCGACATGTATCCGTTTCCCCTCTGCGCCGCTATCCCGCTGGATGGCTGACAGAATGATAACGGGCGAAGGTGGATTTAAGGCAAACAACGCGGACGACCGGGACAAAATGTGGCAGGCCCGTGGCATTGTTGCCGCTGGACAGACAATTTTGCGAGCGATTATCATGGATGTATCGATTAGACACACCATCCACGGGGTCGCCGCACCAATGCATATAAGACCTGATCCGGCGACCCCGAAAATCACCCTGGTCGCCGTCGCGGTCCTGCTGGCGCTGGCCCTGCTGGGCTTTCTGACGGCGGCGGGGGTTTAGATTATTACCCTGCGGCGATATGCCGGGCGATGGTGTCCCAGGGGCCATTGATGGCCAGGGTGAAGCCGGGCCGCTGGATATTCACGAACAGCGTTCCGGCATCGGGGGAGAAGCAGATGCCGGTGAATTCCCCATTATCCTTGTGCATGTTGGTGGCGAACGGGATCAGGTCGCCCTGGCGGGTGAGGATCTGCATATGGTTGCGGATCTGCTTTGCCACCGGCCGGTCTTCACACAGCATCAGGCCACCCCAGGGCGCGATGGTGACATTGTCGCCGGATTCCATGGCCTCTGATCCGGGGCTTTCATAGAACAGCTCCAGATAGCCCGGTGCCGCCTTCTCCCCGGCCCCGCCTTCCTGGATGGATGGCGTATAGCGCCAGACCTGACCGGTCTGGGCGGCGCCGGCATCGGTGGTGGTGAAATAGATTTCCGGCCGGCCTTCCGGTGACAGGCCGAAAATAATCCCCTCCCCCCGGCTGAACAGGGCCGCCCCCTTGGCGGCACCGCGCACGTTCAAATCGCCCTCCGGCGCTTCCACCTGATCCAGGTCGATCCATTCCACCGGCATCCGCACACCGGGTTTGACCGTGCCAGCCCCCCAGCCGGGTTCGCTGTCCACCGGCCAATTGCGCAGATCGGCCGTCCTGTGGCCCCGGATGGCCAGGGCCTGCAATCGGCCACCCTTGGCCAACTCCCCCTTGGCGGTCGGCAGATAACGATAGAACAGGCAGCGCGGTTCATCCTGGGTCAGATAGACGATGCCCGTCGGCGGATGCACGGCGGCCGCCTCGTGCATGAAACGGCCCATGGCCTTGATTGGCACCGGGGCGACGGGGCTGGTGGCGCTGGCCGGCACCTCAAACACGAAACCATGATCCTTGCCGGTCACATTGCCGGCCAGATCGGCCCGTTCCTCACAGGTCAGCCAGCTGCCCCAGGGCGTGGCGCCGCCGGCGCAGTTCTGCGTCGTGCCGGCCAGCGACAGGTTGGACTGTTCGATGCGGCCAGTCTTCAGATTATAGGTGAAGCTGCTGGTACCGCCCAGCAGCGGCCGCCCGTCCGGTGCGCGGTCATAGATCAGTTCCGGCGCCAACCGCCGGGCCAGCCCATGGTCGGGACCGAAGGCGCCCCGGTTGGTGACGGTGGGGTTCAGTTCATGGTTGCGCACCAGCCGCACCCGATCCGGATCGCCGGGAATGGCGAAGGTCGCCATGCCATCGGGCGAGCCGGGGGTGAGGAACCCATCCGTCATCGGGTCGCCGGTGCGGGAGATGATCTTATAGGTAAAGCCCTTGGGCAGGTCGAGGATGCCCGCCGGATCGCTTTCCAGCGCCAGGGGCAGCGGTTTGGCCCCGCCGCGCTGGGCAAAGGCCGCCAAGCCGGCAAAACCCAGCGAGGCGGCGGTGGCATTTCTCAGCCATTGGCGGCGGGACAGCATCATCGACGGGCACTCCGGCAAAGAGGGGAAAGGACGGGGGTGACGGCATCCCGTCCCCCCGTTCGGCATCAGAACTTGGCGCGCAGCCCCAGGGTGAAGGTGCGGCCATAATAATCATAGCGGGAGAACAGATCGTCGGCGACGAACTGCCATTGCGCCTCATCCGTCAGGTTGATCGCCTCTGCCACCAAGGTCAGATTATCGGTCAGCTGATAGGTGATATTGGCGTCCAGCGATCCGAACGCCTTGTCATTGGCGCTTTCCAGCCCGTTGGTGCCAACCTGCGCCAGCACATCGCCGCGCCAGCTGTAGGACAGGCGCAGACCGATCGGCCCCTTTTCATAAAAGCCGGTCAGGTTGACGCTGTGCTTGGCGACATTCTCCAGATCATCCTTGATGGTCCGGGTGCCGTCAAAATAGGTGGCACGCGTGTCGGTATAGGTATAGTTGGCCAGCAGGCCCAGCCCGTCAAACGGTTCGGGCAGCATGTCAAAGGTCTGCTGATAGGCCAGCTCCGCCCCCTTGATGCTGGCATCCCCGCCATTGACGCGGGCCGACAGCTCATAATTCACGCCATCCACCACCAGGGTGGATTTGCGCGTCGTCATGAAGGTGCCGATATCCTTGTAGAACAGGCCGGCGATCAGGGCGCTGGAGGGGGCGAAATACCATTCCAGCGTGGCATCATATTGCCAGGCCTCGAACGGTTCCAGCCGGGGGTTGCCACCCACAGCGGTCAGGATGGTGCCGGAGGAATTCAACGTCAAACGCGGGGCCAGATCGGCCAGCGAGGGCCGGGTGATCACCTTGGCCACCGACAGGCGGGACACCAGATCGTCACTGATATCGAGCGCCAGATTGGCCGAGGGCAGCACGTCAGTATAGTCCTTTTCGAACCGCACCGGCTCTGCCTTCTTGCCATCATCCGCGTGGCCGGAGGAAACCTGATTGGTCTGGGCCACGCGCACGCCGACATTGCCGCGCAGCGGCATGTCGCCCAGGGCGCTGTCCAGATCGGCCAGCAGATAGGCCGATTTGATGGTTTCAGTGATCTTGTAGGAATTGCGCAGATCGGCGCGGGCCAGCGGCTGGTTGATCAGGGTCGGGTCCATCAGTTCAAAGAACTTGTCGCCATTGGGCACCACCCAGGTGGTGGGCAGCGTGCCGCCGCTTTCGCCCAGGAAATCATCCACCAGGAAGCCGGTCTCGTAATATTCCGCGCCATAGAAGGTGCCGGTGATGGATTTGCCGTTCCTGTCGCGGGTGATGGTCAAATCACGCCGGTTATAGTCGCGCAGCCGGTCACGATATTTCACCCCGGCCTGCAGGGCAGAGATCGGCCCCCATTCCACCTGCTTTTCCAGATCGATCTGGGCGGCCTTTTCCGTATCCAGGCTGTCATTCACCCGCCATTCCAGCCGGCGGCCCGGCAGGGTGGACGGGCTGTTGAGATTGGCGGTCAGGAAGGACAGGTTATGCAGCTTGTCGCCGGCCGGAAAATATTCGAACGCCACATTGCCGACCGGCCCCAGCACGCGGGAGCGGCGGATGGGCGTGGGCGTGTCGCTGACGGCGCGGGAATAGGCCAGATCGCCCGTCAGCTTCCAGCCATCGCCGAACAGATATTCGCCATTCAGCCCGACCTGCAGGTTCTTATGGGCCAGTTCGGACTGTTCGCGGCCGATCTGGGTGGAGGTGCCGACCACGCCCCCCACCAGCACCCCATCCTTGATGACGGCTGTACCGGGCACCAGCTTGGACCAGTCGAAATCCGCCGAATAGGTCAGTTCATCATAGTTGATGTTCAGGTCGGTATAGGCGACATCCAGGTTGATATTGATGTCGGCCGAAGGGCTCCACTGCACAGCACCGGACAGGCCGACACGTTCCCGTTCCTCCTGCTCCAGCGTCGGGCGGGTGCTGGCGGAACGGTAGATGGGGCCGGTATCCGGCAGCTTGTCACCATTGGTGTCGATGCCGGCCCGCACCAGGGACCATTCGCCATTCAGGGCGCGGTCCTGGCGCATGGTGCGCTGGTCATAGACGGCGGCCAGCAGCACGCCGAAGCTGCGATCCTCGTTGCGCCAGCTGGTCAGGCCGGAAAAGCGGGCATCCACCGTATCGGCCAGTTCCGGGTAACTGGCCGTGGCGGAAAAGGCGTGCTGCGTGTCCTTCAGGTCCAGCGGACGAAAGGTGCGGACATTGACGATACCGCCGATGGCCCCTTCATCCAGGGCCGCCGTCGGGCTTTTGATCACATCCACGCGCGACACCAGTTCAGAGGGCAGCGTGTCGAAGCGGAATTGACGACCGCTCTGCCCGCTGTCGCGCACATTCTCGTTCACCGCGGCACTGCGGCCATTCAGGGTGGTGGTCTGGAAATTGGCGCCCAGGCCACGGACCCGGACAAACAGCCCCTCGCCCCGGTCGCGCACGATGGAGACGCCGGGCACGCGCTGCAGCGCCTCGGCGATATTCTGGCTGGGGAACTTGCCGATATCCTCCGCCGAGATGGCATCGACGATGCTGTCGGCCTCGCGCTTGATATCCAGGGCGCGGGTGATGGAGCCCTTGAAGCCGGTGACAATCACCTCTTCCAACGTCTCCGTCGCGGCCGGTGCAGCGCTGGCCGCTGCCGTCTGCACGGGTAGGCTGGTGGCGGCAGCGGCGGCCGGCTTCACCGTGACGCCAGCCCGCAGCAGCACGGTTTCGCCATCCAGCTGGAAATCCAGCCCGGTGCCGGACAGAAGCTGGCGCAGGCCCGCCTGCGGGGCCTGGGTGCCGCTGACGCCTGGGGTGCGCTTACCGGCCAGCAGGGCCGGGTCGGCCATCACCTGCAGCCCGGTCTGGCGGGAAAACTGGTCCAGCGCGCCGGCCAGATCGCCGGCGGGAATGGACAGGGCAGCACTGGCGGCGGCGGGCTTGGCGGCCTGGGCCTGTACGGTGGGTGACAGGGCCAGCAGGGCCACGGTGGCCAGCAGGCCGATACGGATATTCTTCACGCTCTCTACCCCCAAAATGATGCGCGCCCTTGGTGGCGCGTTCGGCTCTGGGGGAAGACGGGCTGGCGGGGTAAAACCGGACAGGAAGATTTTGTGAAGCTTTTGGGTGGGATTTGTGAAGGGGCCTGGGCCTCAGGCCAGCCGCAAATCCAGTTCCCCATTCTCCCGCCGCACGGTGAAGCCATGCAGCTTGCCCAGCGAGGCCAGCAGCTTTTCCGGCTCGGTCAGCTTGAAGCGCCCGGCCACGCGGCGGTCGGCCAGGGCCTTGTCCTGGATGCGGATGGGCAGCGGCGCGCTGCGGTTCAGCCGTTCGGCCAGCTGCGCCAGGGTCAGGCCCTGGGTCACCAGCCAGCCATTGCGGAAATCGCCGGCCAGCGGGTCGAACCGGGTCGGCCCGCGCAGCCGGCCGCCTTCCAGGCTGGCCCGGTCGCCGCGCGCCAGTTTCAGGCTGGCACTGCCGGCCGTCACCGTGGCCGTGCCTTCATAGACAGAGATTTCCGTCAGCCCGCTGCCGACATCCAGGTTGAAGGCGCCAACCGCGCTCTGGATGCGGGCGGTGGCGCAATCAATCAGGAAGGGCACCCCCTCCGCCGGGGCGACCTCCAGATAGGCTTCCCCGCGCAGCAGGGTGGCCTGACGGCCGTCCGGGCTGGTCAGCAGGTCGCTGCCGCCATTGATGGTCAGGCGGCTGCCATCGGCCAGATCCAGCCGCTGGGTGCCGCCCACCGGCACGCGCACGGGTGTCGCCTCCCTGCCGCCCTGCCCCAGCCGGTCCAGCAGCAGCGGGGCGGCGAGCGTCAGCGCCAGGGCGGCGGCAATGCCACCGCCGAGCAGGGCACGGCGGGAGGGGGTGGCCGTGCGCGGCGCCGGCGTGAAACGGGCCATGGCGGCCTGCAGCGCATGATCGATCAAGGTGGCCTGGAAGGCGGCCAGTTCCCCGGCATGGGCGGGGTCAGCCGCCAGCCAGCGCTGAAATTCCGCCTCTTCCGCCGGGGGCAGGATCGGGCATTCATCCAGGCGCAGCGCCCAATGGGCGGCCCCTCTCGCTTCATCCCGGTTGGCGGCTTCACGGTCCGGTTTTGCCATCATCAACGCTTCCCCGCCCGTGCCACCTCTTGGTGCAGCCATTCCAGGGCCCGCACCACATGTTTTTCGACCGCCGCCTCGCTCAGCCCCATGGCCTGGGCGATCTCCCGATGGCTTTGCCCCTGCAGGCGGCGGCGGATGAAAACTTCCCGGCGCAGCGGCGGCATCTTTTCCAGCGCGCGGGTGAACAGGGCCGTGCGCTGGCGTTCCATCAGCACCTGTTCGGCACTGGGGCGACCGCAGGCGATCTCTTCATCCAGCTCACCCGCGGGGGCCACACCACCGGCGCGGAAATGATCGGTGATCAGGTTGGCCGCGATGCGGAAACCCAGTGCCGCCGTATCGCCCACCTTGTTGGTCCTTGCATAGGCCAACAGCCGGGCCAGGGTTTCCTGCACCAGATCGTCGGCCAGAAACGGGTCGCGCACACGGCGGAGGATGAAGCCGTAAAGCGCCTCGCGCTGTGGCAATGTCTCCGCCGAACCCATCGTGCCCTCCCTGCCAAGGCTGATCCCGGTCAGGGCTGGTACAGGAGATTGGTTACGGGGCGATGACGGTTTGGTGTCATCCTGCACGCCACCTACCCACCAATCCCGGTCAGGGGCGGTGCGGGCTGAGCGACAGCCGCCGCCCCGACTGCGGCGCAGCGTGCTGGTATGATCCGGCACGCCCACACCGGCCTCACGGCTCCAATGCCCAGCCGATTTCCACCCCCACCAGGGTGGTGGTGTCATCATGGCCGGTGCGGCGCAGATAACCGCCGGGCTGGAAGGCGGAAAGGGAGGCGGTGACCGAAAGCCCCTCCCCCTTCCAGCCCAGCACCAGTTCGCCTTGATGACCAATATACCGACCGGCATCGGGATCGGCGGGGCGCAGCAGCTGGCCGGGCACGCTATAGACCCCGTCATGGCGGTTTTCCCGCCAATAGAACAGGCTGACCAGCGACAGGTCAAAGCCATGGCCCAAATCCAGTTCCAGGCCCGGATGCAGGTTCATGATGTTGCGCGGGCCGATGGGTGTCAGTTCCCCGAAATATTTGGCGCGCGGGTAGAGCGGGTTGAAGGTGCCCAGCCGGCCATCCTTGGGATCGCCATCCCCGCTGGCAATATTGGCCCGCAGCAGCAGGCGGGGTGACAGGGGCAGATCGGCGAACTGATAGCCCGTCTCACTGGCCAGCGACCAGGCCCGGATATTGCGGTCGACGAAATGGCCCCATTGGGCCATCGCCTCCCAATTCCAGGACCAGGGGCCCTGTTTGCCGGCCAGCCGGATACCCGCCGTGCGCCGCCGTTCCCGGCCATGCCCCTGGGCATAGCGGGCAGTGCCCTGGCCGCTGGCCAGCAGATAGGCATCCATCACACCCTGCGCCCCCTGCAGCGTGGTGTAGAGACCGCGCAGGAAACGGCCCTGGCCCGGCTGGTCATCAAAATCACCCGACCCGGTGATGACGGGCCGTTCCCACAGGGCCTGCGCCTTCCAGCCCTTGCCGGACAGGATCAACCGCCCGCCATCAAACGGCTGCGGCACATTGGCGCCGAACCGCCGCCCCACCAGCCGTTCAGAGCCCAGCCCCAGCAATTCCCGGCCACCGCTGGCCGACAGGGCGACCGGCCCGGCCTGCACCAGATCAACCGCGAGCGATGCCTGCATCAGATCAACGCCGGTGCGATCCGGCGGGCCGGGATCGGCCCGCATTCCGGTAACCCCGGCCCCGATCAGTTGGGTGAACAGGCGAAACCCGTCCCCCTTCACCGAAAGCGAGGGCATGACCCGTTCATAGAGATAATGGTCGCCCCCCTGGCCCCATTGGTCATGGGCCAGATCCTCCCAGCGCAGGCGCAGATCCAGCCCCGGCGTGACCGTGGGGCTTTCGGCTCCGGCCGGTGCGCTCAACGCCAGGGCCAGCGCCAGACCGGCAAGACACCGTCTCATGAGGGGGCGATCAGGTGGCGGACGACAGGCGCATCCGGCCCCAGATGAAAGGCACGCACCGCCTCCTGGTTTTCCCGGTCGGCATGGGTGACGCGTTCATGCTGGCGCAGATGTTCAAGCCAGCTTTCCAGCACAAAGCTCTCCACCATGCGGCCCGGCTCGGCCGCATCCTCGTAAAGCCCCCAGCTGATGGCGCCGTCGCGGTGGCGGATGCGGCGCAGCACCTGCATGGCGGCGCTGAAATCCGCCACCCTGGCCGGATCGACCCGGTATTCAACGGTAATCATCACCGGCCCCCGGTCCACCGGCATGTCGGCGGCCACCAAGGGCGCCGGCCAGTGGGAAGACGGGGCGAGGTTACCCGCGGCTTCCCCGCTGATCCGCCAGCGCAGCGCCAGCACCAGGGCCAGAACCTGACCGGCCGCCGCCACCATCAGGGTCATGGGGATGCCCAGATGCCCGGCCAGCGTCCCCCACAGCGTGCTGCCCGCCGCCATGGAGCCCTGGAAGACCAGCAGATTGACGGCCAGCGCCCTGGCCTTCACCCAGGCCGGCACTGCCATCTGGGCGGCGACGTTAAAGCTGGAGAGCATGGCGATCCAGCCCATGCCGGCCAGCGCCATGGCGCTGGCCGCCTCCCCAAAGTTCCGCGCATGGGCCAGCCCGACGGCGACCAGGGCGAACAAAATCGTCGCGCCAATGGTCAAGCCATTGGCCCCAGTGCGTGCCCGCACATGCGGCAGCAGCACCGCCCCCAGCACGGCCCCCGCCCCCATGCAGCCCAGCAACCCGCCATAGGCGGCAGGCCCCAACCCCAGTTCGCGCCGGGCAATGATGGGCACAAAGGCCCAGAGCGCGCTGGCAAACAGGAAGAAACCGATGGAGCGGATCAGCACCGTCTGCAGGGCCGGTGAATGTCGGGCATAGCGGGCACCGGCGCGCAAGGCGCCGAAGAAGCGTTCCGCCGGCAAGGTGGGGGCCGCCACCTGCCGCCGCCAGGTGACCAGCACCACCATCACCCCCAGCACCGACAGGGCGTTCAGGGCGAAGACGGCGGGTGTGCCGGCGGCGGCGATGATAAAGCCCCCCAGCGCCGGGCCGATGGCGCGGGAAATATTGATGCCCAGGCTGTTCAACGCCACCGCATCGGGCAAGGCCGGGCGCGGCACCAGTTCCGGTACGATGGCCTGGAAGGCCGGGGCGGACAGCGCCGCCCCGGTGGCAATGGCGAAGGTCAGCGCCAGCAGCACCAGCGGCCCGGTCAGCCCCATGAAGGTCAGCACGGCCAGCAAGCCGGCACAGACCAGCGCCCAAAGCTGGGCCCCGATCAGCAGGCGGCGGCGATCCACAATATCAGCCAGCGCCCCGCCCGGCAGGGCGAACAGGAACATGGGCAGGGTGGTGGCCGCCTGTACCAGGGCCACCATGATCGGCGCCTCGGACAGGCTGGTCATCAACCAGCCGGCCCCGGCATCATGCATCCAGGTGCCGACATTGGACACGATGGTGGCAATCCACAGCGCCCGGAACAGTGGCAGGTGCAGGGGGCCGGGGGTGGCGGAAGGGGACGGCGGCGGGGGGGCGGATGGCAATGGGGCAGCTTCCATGTCACACCCCCCGCCGCCGGCATGACAGGATGGCGGCCAGCACCAGCCCGCCGATCAACCCGCCATGTTCCAGAAAAGTATTGCGTTCATGAAAGCGGACCATCGGGTCAGCGATGGTCCAGAACGGATGGGCAATCAGGGTGGCGAGCGCGGTGAACACCCCCAGCGCCCCCGCCCCCAACCAGGCAAACCGGCCCCAGATCAGCAGCACCGATCCGCCGATCTGCACCAGCACCGTGGCGATGACGGTCGCCCAGGCCGGTTCCAGCCCGAAATGCGCGGCCTCGGCCAGGGCGCCCTGGATGTCGAACAGCTTGGCGATGCCGCTAGTCCAGAAAGGCAGCGTCAGCAGCACACGCGCGGCCAGATCGAACCAGGGTGCGGTGAGCAGGGAGGCCAGAGGGGCCGGCGTGTCGCGCATGGGTGGGGGCTTTCGGTTGGGGGCTGTTCGTTGGCAGCCATCACAGGGCGCTCAGCGAAGGGGGCTTCCCGCTCGACATCTCACCGTCACCCCGGCGAAGGCCGGGGTCCAGCTTGTAGAGCAATGCGCCCTTTGATTCTGGACCCCGGCCTTCGCCGGGGTGACGGTTGATGAGGGAACCTAGGAATGGGCGTGACGTTGGAAACGATGTGGCGGAAAGACGCCTCACACCGCCCAGCACCCGCACCCGAACGCCCCCCAGAACCCGCCGGCATCCGCCGCCGGAACGTTCGCGCCCAGCGCCGCCGCATGGTCATGCCCGTGCACGCCGCAAGCCGTGGCGCAGCCACAGAGCGAGCCCATTTTCAGCAGCTTGCCATCCTTGTCCCGCGCCGGCTGGTAATAGCCGCCGAAGGTGGCGACCGGCGACCAATCGGGCATGGGCTTGGGCAGGGCTGGGGCCAGCGGGCCGTAATCACCGGCCCCATGCACCACCTTGCCGCCCAACAGGGTCAGGACCGAGGTGATGTGCAGGATCTCGCTTTCCGGCACGCTGAAATAATCGTCTGACAGCACCACCAGATCGGCCAAATGGCCCTGCTTCACCTGCCCCTTCTTGCCCTGTTCGTTGGAGAACCAGGTATTGGCCTCCGTCCACAGGCGGAGCGCCGTTTCCCGGTCCAGCCGGTTGGTGTTGGGGTAGAGCGACAGGCCGCCCACCGTGCGCCCCGTCACCAGCCAGGACAGCGAGACCCAGGGGTTATAGCTGGCAACCCGGGTGGCATCCGTCCCCGCCCCCACCGGCACGCCAGCGGCCAGCATTTTGGCAATGGGCGGGGTCGCCTCGGCGGCTTTCGCGCCATAGCGTTCGACGAAATATTCACCCTGATAGGCCATACGGTGCTGCACGGCGATGCCGCCGCCCAGGGCCGCAATGCGGTCGATATTGCGCTGGTCGATGGTTTCGGCATGATCGAAGAACCAGTGCAGCCCGTCAAAGGGCACATCCCGGTTCACCTTTTCGAACACATCCAGCGCGCGGGTGATGGTTTCGTTGTAGGTGGCGTGCAGACGCCAGGGCCAGCGATTTTCCACCAGCAGGCGCACCACCGGTTCCAGGTCGCTTTCCATATTGGGCGGCATCTCCGGCCGCTCCACCCGGAAATCCTCAAAATCGGCAGCGGAATAGACCAGCATTTCGCCGGCCCCATTATGGCGATAGGTGTCATCGCCCTGGCCCGGCTTCACCTGTTTCGACCAGCCGGCGAAATCTGCCAGTTCCTGTTTCGGCTTCTGGGTGAACAGGTTGTAGGAGATGCGCAGAGTCAGTTCCCCGTCGCCATGCAGCTTTTCGATAATCTGGTAATCGTCGGGATAATTCTGGAAGCCGCCGCCGGCATCAATCACCCCGGTCACACCCAACCGGTTCATTTCCCGCATGAAATGCCGGGTGGAGTTGAGCTGATAGTCCGGGGCCAGCTTCGGCCCCTTGGCCAGCGTGGAATAAAGGATGGTGGCGTTGGGCTTGGCCAGCAGCAGGCCTGTCGGCTCCCCATTGCCATCGCGGATGATCTCCCCACCCGGCGGGTTGGGCGTGTCGCGGGTATAGCCGACAACGCGCAGGGCGGCCCGGTTCAGCAGCGCCCGGTCATAGAGATGCAGGATGAAGACCGGGGTTTCCGGGGCCGCCTGGTTGATCTCCTCCAACGTCGGCAGGCGCTTTTCGGCGAACTGATGTTCGGTGAAGCCGCCGACAACCCGCACCCATTGCGGCGGCGGCGTCACCTCAGCCTGTTTCTTCAGCATGGCCATGGCGTCGGCCAGGGTTGGCACCCCGTCCCAGCGCAATTCCATATTGTAATTCAGCCCACCCCGGATGATGTGCATATGGCTGTCGATCAGGCCGGGGATGACGCGCCGTCCCTTGGCATCGATGATCTTCGCATCCGGCGATGCAGCCGCGCGTACCTCTGCCTCCGACCCGACGGCCAGGAAGCGCCCGTCGCGGATGGCGACCGCCTGGGCCTGCGGGTTGGCGCGGTCCAGCGTGGTGATCTTGGCGTTGGTGAGGATCAGATCGGTGCCGGGCATCGCGGCTCTCCCAGGGTCGGCAAGGAACGGGGTGATGAAAAGGGATGCGGCACCCGCCAGGGTGCCGCGACGCGTCGGCCCGGTCATGTCGGGCGGCCTTCATTGTCCTGCGCGTCCGGCAGCCGGCCCATCACATGGTTGGCACAACCGGTGCGCAGGTAGGAGACAACGGACTCACCACCCCATAGCCGCTTGGCCACGGGAACCACCTGTTCACCCAGCAGGATGCCCAGCAGACCGATCAGCGCGATGGTGGGCGGTGCGGGGGAGCGCACATTCAACAGGCTGTAGATCACACCGACCAGCAGCCCGGCGGCAAGCGAGAGGAGATAGGGCTTCATGGGCGGCGGGCTCCTGGGTGGGGGAGTACGTAACTTCCCGGCGGTTTTGAAACATGGCCGTCCGCAACCGTCCCCTTTTTCCACCGTCACCCCGGCGCAGGCCGGGGTCCAGGGGCCGCAAGCACCTTGCTCTACGATACTGGACCCCGGCCTGCGCCGGGGTGACGGTAGGGGGCGGAAACGGTCCGCTAAAACAATCACTCACAAAAGCAGGCCTGGCCGGAGAAGCAGTGCCCCCACCGGCCAAGCCCCCGACATCCCTCAATGCGCGCCTTCGGACGCGCCAAACATGGTCTTGGCGTAGATGATACCCAGCCCATAGGCGCCGCCGAACTTCTTGGCGATACCGGTGGTCATGTCATAGGTCTCGGTACGGGCCCAATCGCGCTGCAGCTCCAGCATGTACTGAAGCGAGGTCATCGGGCGGACACCGGCCTGCACCATGCGGTCCATGGCGCGATCATGCGCTTCGGTGGAAACGTCGCCACAGGCATCGGCGATCACATAGACCTCATAGCCCTGGGCCAGCGCCGACAGGGTGGGGCCGACGATGCAGACAGACGTCCACAGGCCGCAGAACACCAGGCGACCCTTGCCGATCTTGTTCACTTCCTCGATCACCGGGGCATCTTCCCAGGTGTTCATGGAGGTGCGATCCAGCAGCTTCTGACCGGGGAAAGCCTCGGTGATCTCAGCGAACATCGGGCCGGAGAAGCTCTTCTCCGCCACGGTGGTCAGGATGGTGGAAACACCGAAGCCCTTGGCAGCATGGGCCACCAGGGCGGCATTGTTGCGCAGCTCCACCGCATCGATCGACTTGGTCGCAAAGGCCATCTGCGACTGGAAATCGATCATGATCAGCGTGTGGTCCTGCGGGGACAGCAGCAGCGGGCCGGGCGTCGGGGTGGCTTTGATGGACATGGGATCGGTTCCTTAAAGGGTTGCAGGCATGGGTGGGCCTTGCCAGAAGCGCTATGGCCCTGATCTGTGCGGGATCGTGTTTGAAATGCTGAACAATGCTGATCGATTATGTTCGCCGCTGATCTTAACCAGATTGGCCGCCGATGCTTGTCCGGATTGCCGGGCTTTAGAACTTTTAACAGCGAACCATTCCGCACCCGGACCATCGGCATATACCCGTGGTATGGGGTGGCGCAGATGCAAAAAGGGCCTGCGGCACGCGTGGTGTCGCAGGCCCTCTGGCGGGATGGAATTCAGCCGGTAACGGGGTCAAACCACCCGGCAGATGGCCTCGATCAGGGAGGCCGGCACCAGCAGCGACAAGGGGGCCAGCAGAATCAACAGCGCCCCCATGGCGCGGCGCAGGGCCGGACGGCGGGCCCAGGCGACAATGCGGCCATAGCCGATGGCGGCCAGCGTGACGGCGGGCAGCGTGCCCAGGCCGAAACCGGCCATCACCAGCATCCCCTGCGGGGCGCTGCCGGCCAGCATGGCATAGAACAGGGCGGCATAGACCATGCCGCAGGGCAGAAAACCCCAGAGGATACCGGCCAGCGGCCCGGCGATCCGGCCGTGACGGCGCAGCATCTCCAGCCCCTTGCCGATGGGGGCCAGCAGCCGGTCGAAAATGGACAGCGGCGGGGCCAGACCGGTCAGGGAAAAGCCGATCCAGCCCAGCGTGACGGCGGCGGCCCATTGCATGACGCGATAGGCCTCCCGCTGGTCGAACATGCCATAGAAGGTAGAACCCAGCGCCCCGACAATGGCCCCGGCCAGCATATAGGCCAGCACCCTTCCGGCCTGCAGCCCCAGCAGGGGCAGCAAGGGGCGGGATGTCTCCCGCCCCGGTGTTAATGCCATCAGCAGGCTGCCGGCGATGCCGCCGCACATGGCGGCACAGTGCAAGGCACTGGCCAGACCCAACAGAAACCCGCCGATGAAATTGACTTCTTCCATAGGAACCTAAAACAAGTGAATGGGACCGCAGGGGTCAGTGATGGTCCCCCGCCCCCTGCGCCTCCGGGTCTTCGCCACCCTTCAGCGCCAGCAGGGCCAGTGCCAGGATCAGCAGCGGCACGGCGATCAGCGCGGCATAGAAGGCCACATCGATGCCAATCACCACCACGCCGCCGATCAACAGCAGGATGACATTGCCCAGAGTCCAGGGCAGCAGCTGGTCGCTGAACAGGCTGGCCCCGAAACGATACAGCCGGCCGGGCACCGTTGCCAGCACGCTGAGCGCGGCCAAGGGGCGCAGCACCGGCTGGGCGATGCTGAGACCAATGCCGATCCCCATGACGACAGCCGCGCCGATCAGCCCCAGCGGAATGGCCAGCGCCTTGCCCAGCAGGCCCAGGCCTTCACCTGCCAGCTTGGCGGCGGCGCTGTCACCGGGATTCTTGGGCAGGCTGCGGATGGCCAGCCACACGCCATAGGCCAGGGCCAGCAGGGCCACCGCCACCGCCGTGCCGATCAGCCCGCCCATCAGATATCCGGCCAGTGCGGCCATGACCAGATTGATCGCCCCGCGCAGCAACTCATTCATCTTTCAACCCCTCCAACCTTATCGTCCGGTTCATTCAGAATGCGCTGGGCAGCGCCATCCAGGTCATCATACTGGCCATTATCCAGGCTCCAGAAAAAGCCCACCAGGCCCAATCCGCCCAGCCCCAGGGCCAGCGGTATCAGAAAAAGGATCACGTCCATCGGCCCCACCCCGCGCGCAGCGCGTTCAAGGTCACGGTCAGGGAACTGACCGACATGGCAATGGCGGCCGCAAGCGGCGTGACATGCCCCGTCATCGCCACCGGTACCAGGGCGGCATTATAGATGGCAGCGATGATCATGTTCTGCCGCATCAGGCCCAGGGCCCGGCGGGAAATCCGCATCGCTTCCGGCAGCAGGGTCAGACGGCCCGCCGGCAGCACGATATCCGCCGCGCATTGGCTGACCGGGGCGCCATGGGTGAAGCTGGCGGAAACATGCGCGCCCGCGAGCGCCGGCGCATCATTCACCCCGTCGCCCACCATCAGCACATGGGCGCCCTGGGCGCGCAACGCCTCCAGCGCTGCCAGCTTGGCAGCTGGGTCAGCGGCGGCCACGGCCGGCACCGCCAGCCGCTTGGCCAGGTCCATCACCGGCCCCTGCGCATCGCCGGACAGGATGGAGGGGGCAAGGCCGGCGCGTTTCAGGGTGGTCACCAGTTCCGCCGCCTCTGCCCGCACGGTATCGGCAAAGCGGAAACAGACGGGCGGCCGACCAGGGCGGGCCAGCCAGACGGTGGAGGCCGCCTCCATCTCGGCTGCGCCAAAACCCGGCGGCACCCCGCAGAAACCGGCCGAGCCCAGGCGTACCGCACCCTGTGGCCCCTGCCATTCTAGGCCGGCGCCCGGCACCTCCTGCACATCGCCCGTCAGTTCCACCGCCGATCCGGCGGGAACCGCCGCCGCCAGGGCGCGGGCCAACGGATGCAGGCTGTGCGCCGCCAGCCCTGCCGCCAGGGCCAGCACCGCCGGATCGCGCGAGGGGTCGCGCAGCAGGCGCGGACGACCCTCTGTCAGGGTACCGGTCTTGTCCAGCACCACCCGATCCACCACGGCCAGCCGTTCCAGCACATCGCCGCCGCGCAGCAGAATGCCCCGGCGCAGCAGCGCCCCCCGGCTGACCACCTGCACCGCCGGCACAGCCAGCCCGATGGCGCAGGGGCAGGCAATAATCAGCACCGCCACCGCATACAGCAGCGCGGTGGCAAAGCCGGCCCCGCCCAGGAACAGCCAGTAAAGGAAGGTGCCGGCAGCACAGGCATGGATGATCGGCGTCCAGATGGCGGAGACCTTGTCGGCCAGCGCCACCAGATGGCCCCGGCGCGTCTCCGCTGCTTCCACCAGCCGCGCCATTTCCGCCAGATGGCTGTCGGCCATGGCGCGGTCGGCGCGCAAATGCAGCGCCCCGCCGCCATTGATCATGCCGGCCACCAGCGCGTCACCGGGTGCCACGGAGAGCGGCACCGGTTCGCCCGTCACGGCAGCGCGGTCCATCTCGCTATGGCCGGACAGGATGGTGCCATCCACCGGCACCTGTTCGCCGGGGCGCACCAGCAGCACCATGCCGGGCAGGATATCGGCCGCGCGCAGCTGCGCCAGCGTGCCATCCGCCATCACCCGCGTCGCCCCGCGCGACTGCATCAGCAGGAACTGTTCCAGCGTCTGCCGCGCCCGTGCCCGCACGCGGAATTCCAGCACCCGCCCCAGCAGCAGCACAAACAGCAGGGAAGCCGCACTGTCAAAATAGACATGCGGGCCGCCGCGCAGCAGTTCCACCACAGAGATGCCCAGCGTCAGCAGCAGGCCCAGCGTGATGGGCACATCAATATTGGTCCGCGCCGTGCGCAGCGCATTCCAGGCGGAGCGATAGAACAGCCGCCCGCCATAAAGCACCGCCGGCACCGCCACCAGCCCGCTGATCGCCTGCAACAGCAGGCGCGTGCCCTCTTCCATATCGGTAGCGAAACCAACCCAGACGGGGATGGACAGCATCATGGCGTTGCTGGCGGCAAAGCCGGCCACAGCCAGGGCGCGCAACAGGTTGCGCCAAGTCTGCTGGTCGCTGCTTTCCAGGAATTCCGGGTCGAAGGGCACTACCTTGTAACCCGCCGCCTCAATCCGCGCGGCCAGCCGGTCCGCCTCGGCGGCATCGCCCTGCCAGCGCAGGCTCAGGCGGCGCAGGGTCAGGTTCAACCGGGCCTCGGTCACCCCCGGTTCGGCCGCCACCGCCCCTTCCACCGCCTGGATGCAGGCGGCGCAATGCGCCCCCTCCACCAGCAGATTCAGCCGGCATTCCGCCCCGTCGCGGTCAACGAAGCCCAGCACGGAACCCTGTTCCGGCAGGGTCCGCTGTTCGGACGGGAAGGTGCCGGCCAGCGCTGTCACGGCCAGACCTCAATTTCAACAATGCGGGCCACATGGTCAGCGCCACGGTTCACCGTCAGCCGCACGAACCAGCGGCCGGCCAGCGGCAGCTTCACCGGCAGCACCGCTTCACCACGGGACGTGGTTTCCGTCGCCAGTTCGACGATCTGCGGGAACTTGGTCATCCGTTCCGCCTGCGCAACGATATGCGCTTCCACAGGCTCCCCGTTGGCATCTGTCACCTGCAGCGTCAGCCGCCCGGCCAGCGGGCCGGTCGGTTCAAAGCGGGTTTGCACCTGCCAGCCCAGGGCGGCTTCCGCCGCCTGTTCCTTAAGCACCGCATTATAGCCCACACCGGTGGCATAGGGCTTGTCCGTCACCAGACCGGGGAAGGTCTTCACCGCGATGGAGACGAAGACGCCCTGTACCGAGAACAGCAGCAGGAAAAAGCCCACAAAAGCAAAGGGAATCCAACGGTCACGCTTCATGATTCCGGCCCCCAGAACTGGGTTTCCACCGTGCCCAGCAACCGCCCGTCGCGGGCATCCTGCACCAGCAGATGCAGCGGCGACCGGCCCTTGGCATCGGCCCCGGCCGGGCGGGTGATCAGCAGACGTTCGCGCAACTCGCGCTGATCCAGCGTCACGTCAACTGTTTCGGCACCGATATGATCCCCACTGCTGGCCAGTCGCAGCAAACCCGCCTCCCCTTCCGCCAGACGCAGGCGCAGGGTGGACAGGCCGGGTTGCCGGGCCTGGATATGCAGCAGGAAATCATTGCGGATGCCACCATCGGACAGGCGCACGAACAGCGGGTTGCGCTGCGGGTCCAGATCAGCGCGCAGCGGGCTCAGCGTCAGCATGGCGAACAGGGCCGCCCCCAGGGCCAGCACCGCCACCGACAGGAACAGCATCGGCTTGGCCGCGAAGGGACGCGGCAGCGTCTTGGTCCAGCTTTTGGCGTTGGCATTCGTTTCGCTGTCAAAACGGATCAGGCCCTTGGGGCGGCCGATCTTGTCCATCACCGTGTCGCAGGCATCAACACAGAGGCCACAGCCAATGCAACCCATCTGCAGCCCGTCGCGGATATCGATCAGGGTGGGGCAGACGGCGACGCAGCGGGTGCAGTCAATACAATCGCCGCGCGTGCCGCCCGGTTCTCCACCCAGATCCTCCCGCAGGGGAATGCGCTTGCGGCCCCGGCTTTCACCGCGCCAGGCCTGATAGGTGACCACCTGGCTGTCACGGTCCAGCAGGGCCGCCTGAAAGCGCGGCCAGGGGCACATATGCAGGCAGACGCGCTGCTTGGCATAAACACCCAGCAGCCAGGTCAGGCCGCCAATGATCAGGACCGCGCCATAGGAACCGGGGGCAGCCGACCCGCCCAGCAACCGGCCGGCCAGCGTCGGCGCATCGGTGAACCAGCAGGCGAAACCGAACCCGGTCAGCAGGGCGATGGCGATCTTCACCAGCACCGGCGGGATGCGGCGATGTTCACAAAACCGGTCCACCGCGAAAAACAGATCGGTCCACACCGTCTGCGGACAGGCAAAGCCGCACCAGACGCGGCCCGCCAGTGCGGTGGCATAAAATAACAGAGAGGCGGCCCCCACCAGCAGACCCACGGCGATCGGCAGATCCTGCGGCCAGAATTCCCAGCCGAACAGGAACAGCCGCCGTCCCGGCAGGTCGAACAGGATGGCCTGGCCCGGCAGGTCAGGCCCCCGGTCCCAGCGCAGGAACGGCACCAGGAAAAACCAGCCAAGCAGCAGGCAGGCCAGCCCCGTCTTGATGCGACGATAGCGGCCGCTGGCTGTGGCGGGGACGCCCTTCATCACTCACCCCCGCCCAGGCCATGGACGTAGAGCGCCAGCATCCGCAGCGATTCCTCATTGAGGCGGCTGGCGAAGCTGGGCATGGAGCCCATGCGCGGGCTGGTGATCTGGTGGATGATGGCGTCGCGGCTGCCACCATAGAGCCAGATGGCATCATTCAGGCGCGGCGCGCCGAAATCACGCCCACCCTCGCCATTCTCACCATGGCAGCCGGCGCAATTATCCTTGAACAGGGCGGCACCCGGCAGGGCGGCGCGGCTGTCGGCCTTGGACTTGTCGGCCAGCGTCAGCACATAATCCGCCACATTGGCGATCTGTTCCTTGGACAGGCTGTCGCCGAACACCGGCATGGCCGACTGGCGGCTTTCCTCATCCGTGTTGCGGATGCCGTGGCGCACGGTCTGGATGATATCGGCGGGCTTGCCACCCCACAGCCAGTCATCGTCCAGCAGCGCCGGGAACTGGCCCTGCTGGCCACCGCCCCCCACACCATGGCAAGGTGCGCAATTTTCATTGAACAGCGCGCGGCCGCCGGCCTGCACGAAGCGGCGCAGCTCCTCATCCTTGCTCACTTCCTCCAGCGGCACGGCCATCAGGCGCTGGCGCCAGGGGGCCTGGGCGGCGGCGGCGATGGCCTGTTCCTCCCGCAGCTCCCCGCGCGAGGACCAGCCGAGCAGGCCCGGCTCCAGGCTCTTGGTCGTGGCGAAGGACGGCATCAGCCACAGATAGATCAGCGCCACCATGATGGAGATCAGGAAGGTCGTGATCCACCAGGTGGGAATCGGCGTGGAGAGTTCCTTGATACCGTCCCACTCGTGACCCGTGGTCAGACGGCCGGTCAATGCATCGCGCTCACGCTGCGCCATGATCATCATCCTTGATCTGGAAAGGAATAAGCGCGTGATCGCGCATGGTCTTGCCGTTGCTGGTCCGCAGGGTCCGCCACAGCAGGGCGAAGAAGACCACCACGGCCATCACCAGCCAGGCCTGACGCAGCAGCGACAGGATTGCCTCTTCCGTCATTATTTGGCCCCCGGATCCAGGCGGGCATCGCGGAAATCAACCAGCGTGCCCAGCACCTGCAGATAGGCGATCAGCGCATCCATTTCGGTGACGCGGTTCGGCTGGCCATCGAAATCACCCAGGCGGGCCTTGGGATAGCGGGCCAGCAGCCCATCGGCATCCACGCCGCTGGCCTGAGCCTTGGCGTCATCGATGGCGGTCTTGATCTGCGTATCGGTATAGGGCACGCCCACCTTGCGCAGGGCCGTCAGATGGTCCGGAATGCTGGTCAGGTCCAGGTCGCGGTTCTTCAGTTCGGCATAGGCCGGCATGATCGACACCGGCACCACGCTGCGCGGGTCTTCCAGGTGGGCCAGATGCCAGGCGTTGGAATATTTCAGGCCAACGCGGGCCAGATCGGGACCGGTGCGCTTGGACCCCCAGAGGAACGGGTGGTCATACATGCTCTCCGCCGCGATGGAGTAATGGCCGTACCGGTCAACCTCATCGCGGAAGGGGCGGATCTGCTGGCTATGGCAGAGATAGCAGCCCTCGCGGGTGTAGATATTGCGGCCCATCTGTTCCAGCGGGCTGTAGGGCCGCATCCCGGCCACCTTTTCCACCGTCGTTTCAATGCGGAACAGCGGCACGATCTCCACCAGACCGCCGATGGAAATCACCAGCAGCGCCAGCATGGAGAGCAGCGAGAGGCTGCGTTCGATAGTCGCGTGATTGGGCATTCTCTATTCCCTCCCGCCGATCAGGCCGTCACGGCCGGGGACACAGCCGCTTTATCTTCGCGGCTGGCCGGCTGGCGGATGGTCATGACGAAGTTGATGGTCATCAGGATGCCGCCGGTCAGGTACAGAACCCCGCCCAGCGCACGGATGACGTAATAGGGGTGCAGCATCGCCACGCTGTCGGCGAACGAGTATTGCAGGAAGCCCATGGCATCATAGGCGCGCCACATCAGGCCCTGGGTGATGCCGCTGACCCACATGGCGGTGATGTAGAGCACGATGGCGATGGAGGCGATCCAGAAGTGCCATTCGACCAGACGGATGGACCAGAGCGGCCGGCGCCACAGGCGCGGCACCATGTAATAGAGCGCGCCGAAGGCAACGAAGGCCACCCAGCCCAGCGCACCGGAATGCACATGGCCAACGGTCCAGTCGGTGTAATGCGACAGGGCATTGACCGACTTCAGCGCCATCAGCGGGCCTTCAAACGTGGCCATGCCATAGAAGGCGACGGCCACCACCAGGAAGCGCAGGATCGGGTCGGTGCGCAGCTTACCCCAGGCGCCCGACAGGGTCATGATGCCGTTGATCATGCCACCCCAGGACGGCATCCACAGCATGATGGAGAAGGCCATGCCCAGCGTCTGCGTCCAGTCCGGCAGGGAGGTGAAGTGCAGATGGTGCGGACCGGCCCAGATATAGAGGAAGATCAGCGCCCAGAAGTGCACGATGGACAGGCGATAGGAATAGATGGGCCGTTCCGCCTGCTTGGGCACGAAATAATACATGATGCCGATGAAGCCGGCGGTCAGGAAGAACCCGACCATGTTATGGCCGTACCACCACTGGATCAGCGCATCCTGCACGCCGGAGAAGGCGGAATAGCTCTTGGTGCCCGTGATCGCCACCGGCATCGCCAGGTTATTGACGATGTGCAGCACGGCCACCGTGATGATGAAGGCCAGATAGAACCAGTTGGCGACATAGATATGTGGTTCCCGCCGGCGGGCGATGGTGCCAGCGAAGATGGCGAAATAGATCACCCAGACGACCAGCAGCAGCAGGTCGGCATACCATTCCGGTTCCGCATATTCCTTGCTCTGGGTAATCCCCATCAGATAGCCGGAAATGGCGATGACCAGGAACGCCTGATAGCCCCAGAAGAACAGGTTGGCCAGACGCTTGCCGCCCCACAGCCCGACCATGCAGGTACGCTGCACGACATAGAACGAGGTGGCGATCAGCGCATTGCCGCCGAAGCCCAGAATAACGCCGGTGGTGTGAACCGGGCGCAGGCGGCCAAAGCTGCCTTCCAGCCCCATATTCAGGTGCGGAAAGGCCAGCAGGGTCGCCACCCAGGTGCCGGCGGCAAAGCCGAACAGCGCCCAGATAACGGTGGCAAGCGTGAAGCGGCGGACAATCGCCTCATTCAGGCCGGGAATGGACCCGGCCGGGGCCAGGCTGGTGGAAGGGGTGCTCATGCTTCTGGTCCCGTTTTCAGGGGCTGGAACAAACTCGCCGGACAAACTGTTCTACCCGCCCGCCCCGGCAAGACCCCGACAGGGCCCTGCGACAAAGGCGACAGCCCACCGCCCGCCCTTAAAAAAGGCGGATGGCAGGCAAGCGGGCGCGGTTGGCGTGATTCACACGGCTGAATGTTTGGCAGAGCCATGCATCCGGCCAGCTTGTGAGACACGCAACCATTCATGGGGTGACGCTTCTGCCATGGCGGGCGGCGCTTTGTCGACGGCGCAAGTGTCGCAGCATCGCATTGCAGCATGGCGGGAATGCAAGGGTGCCGGAATCCCAAGGACCGCACGGCACAAGGGGTGACGATCAAATAGGTTGCTTCGATATGTCACTGCGACAGCTTGTCCGTGCTGCATCGCAACAAATTCCACCCCAAGCACGGCGCAGCATATTCTGCCGTCCCGCCGGGGCGAATCCCCACCCCGGTCCGCTTTGCGGCGGCCAGATCAGCGACACGCCCCGGCAGGACGGGCCTATGCTTTGGCTTGGTTCATCCACCCCCAAGGCAGACCCCGATGCTGAAGCGCAACCGTTCCCTTCTGGATATCGACCGCGACCATCTGATCCACCCGGTCACCTCCTTTCGCGGGCACGAGGCGCGGGGCGCCACCCTGCTGCAAAGCGGCAAGGGCATGTTCCTGACGGACGTGGATGGCAAGGAACTGATCGATGCCTTTGCCGGCCTGTGGTGCGTGAATGTCGGCTATGGCCAGGACAGCATTGTGGAGGTGGCGGCCGAACAGATGCGCCGCCTGCCCTATGCCACCGGCTATTTCCATTTCGGCAGCGAGCCGGCGGTGAAGCTGGCGGAAAAGCTGGTGGAGCTGAGCCCGGCCAATCTGACCCGGGTTTATTTCACCCTTGGCGGGTCAGACGCGGTGGATTCTGCCGTGCGCTACATCATCCATTATTTCAACGCCATCGGCAAACCGGCCAAGAAGCACTTCATCGCGCTTGAGCGGGGCTATCACGGTTCCTCCACCGTCGGGTCGGGGCTGACGGCGCTGGGCAATTTCCATCGCTTCTTCGACGTGCCGCGCCCCTGGCAGCACCATATCCCCTCCCCCTACCCCTATCGCAGCCCAGTGGGCGGCGATGCCCAGGCGGTGATCGACCTGTCGGTCGCCCAGTTGAAGGCCAAGGTGGCCGAACTGGGGGCGGATAATGTCGCCGCCTTCTTCTGTGAGCCGATCCAGGGCTCCGGCGGGGTGGTGGTGCCGCCCAAGGGCTGGCTGAAGGCCATGCGGGATGCATGCCGGGAACTGGATATCCTGTTCATCGCCGATGAGGTGATCACCGGTTTCGGCCGCACCGGCCCGATGTTCGCCTGTGACCATGAAGGGGTACAGCCGGACCTGATGACGGTGGCCAAGGGGCTGACCGCCGGCTATGCCCCGATGGGGGCGGTGCTGATGTCCGAACAGATATTCAAGGGCATCGCCGACGGGGCGTCCCCCGACCTGCCCATCGGCCATGGCTTCACCTATTCCGGCCACCCGGTGAGCGCTGCCGTGGGGCTGGAGGTGATGCGGCTTTATACCGAGGGTGGCATCCTGGCCAATGGGCAGAAGGTGGGGGCCGATTTCGCCGCTGGGCTGGCCAGCTTGGCCGATCATCCGCTGGTGGGCGAAACGCGCGGCCAGGGCCTGCTGGGGGCCATCGAACTGGTCGCCGACAAGCAGAGCAAGGCCCGCTTTGACAATGGTTTGAAGCTGCCCGACCGGCTGTTTGCCAAGGCCTATGCGAATGGCGTGATCTTCCGCGCCTTTGCTGATGGTATCATCGGACTGGCCCCGGCGCTGTGCTGCAATGCTGATGAAATGTCGTTGATTTTCAACCGCATCCGGCAGACGTTGGATCAGTTGCTGGAAGAACCGGACATCCGGGCCGCCCTGCGCTGAAATCAGAACCGCCCACCCCGCCTTCCCCTGCGCCCCTGGCATATTCGAGATAGGTGTTCGGCAGATGTTACCGGGACCGAAGCTAGACCGGATCGACCTGAAGATCCTGGCGCAACTCCAGCAAGCCGGCCGCATCACCAATGTGGAGCTGGCCGATGCCGTGGGTCTTTCGCCCAGCCCGTGCCTGACACGGGTGAAGCGGCTGGAAAAGGCGGGCTACATCACCGGCTATGGCGCCCATATCAACCTGAACAAGCTGGGTGAATTCCTCACCGTCTTCACCCAGGTGACCCTGACCGAACATCGCAGCGGCGATTTCTCCCGCTTCGAGACCAAGATCCGCAAGATCGATGAGATTGTGGAATGCCATCTGGTCAGCGGCGGTTATGATTATCTGCTGAAATTCGTCACCCATGGCGTGGCGCATTACCAGACGATCATCGAAGGGATGCTGGAAGGCGATTTCGGCATCGAGAAATATTTCAGCTATGTCGTTATCAAATCCCCCTTCATCAAACACCATTATCCGATCCAGACCCTGTTCGGCGATCGGCATGAGTGAGGGGGATTGTTTCCAGTAGAATGCAATTTCCTGCCTCCCCCGCGAAAGCGGGGGTCCAGGGGCCAAGGGGAACCACAGCTCCGTGCTCCTGGCCCCTGGTTCCCCGCTTTCGCGGGGAAGGCAAGGTAGGTTATTGCGGCACGCCTCCCCCCCAACCGGACCCGCTCCCATGCCTGACAGCATTGCCGATCTTCTGCCCGCCCTGGTGGATTTCCGCCGTGACCTTCATGCGCACCCGGAACTGGGCTTCAAGGAACATCGCACCGCCGCCCGCATCGCCGCCGCCCTGCGCGAGGCGGGGCTGGAGGTGCATGAAGGCATCGGCGGGACCGGCATTGTCGGCGTGCTGAAGGCCGGATCGTCGGACCGGGCCATTGCCCTGCGCGCCGATATGGATGCGCTGCCCATCCAGGAACAGACGGGCCTGCCCCATGCCAGTTGCCATGCCGGCGTGTTCCACGGCTGCGGCCATGACGGGCATTCCACCATGCTGCTGGGGGCGGCCCGGCATCTGGCGCGGACCCGGCGGTTCGACGGCACCATCCATTTCATCTTCCAGCCGGCGGAGGAAGGCCTGGGTGGGGCGCGGGCCATGGTGCAGGATGGGCTGTTCCAGCGCTTCCCCAGCCAGCGGGTTTTCGCCCTGCATAATTGGCCGGACCTGCCCGCCGGCACCGTGGCCACCCGGCCCGGCCCGATCATGGCCGCCGCCGACAAGTTTGAAATCACCCTGACGGGCAAGGGCGGTCACGCCGCCATGCCGCATGTCACCCCCGACGCGGTACTGGCGGCCAGCGATCTGGTGGGCCAGTTGAACAGCATCATTTCCCGCCGCATCCCGCCCACATCGTCGGCCGTGCTGTCGGTGACACGCATCCAGGGTGGGCACGCCCATAATGTGCTGCCGGCCGCCGTAACGCTGGGCGGCACGGTGCGCAGCTTCGATCCCGCCGTGCAGGATACGATCGAGGCAGCCTTGCGCCAGATTGTCGCCGGCGTAGCCCTGGCCAGCGGGACAGAGGCGGCGATCACCTATGACCGCTATTACCCGGCCACCATCAATGATGAAGACGCGGCGGAAGAGGCGCTGCGCATTGCCGCCAGCGTCTGCACGGCCGTGCGCGCGCCGGAGCCGGCCTTCACGTCAGAAGATTTCGCCTTCATGCTGCAGGCCTGCAAGGGGGCCTATCTCTGGCTGGGTCAGGGCGGGGCGTCGGCCCCGCTGCACCATCCCAGCTATGATTTCAACGATGCCATCATCCCGACCGGCATATCCTTGCTCTGCGCGCTGGCGCAATCGCGGTCATAATCTGTGCGGGACTGGAAAATACGGTCGGCATTGCTGAAGGCCCATTTGCTCAGCGCCTCCACCGGTTCGCGCAGCGAATGGCCCAGATCGGTCAATTGATATTCCACCCGCGGCGGGATGGTGGGATAGATGGTGCGGCTGACCAGCCCGTCCCGTTCCAGCCCCCGCAGGGTCAGGGTCAGCATCCGCTGGGAAATCCCGCCGATGCGCCGCTTCAACTCGTTGAAGCGGCACGGGCCGTCTGCCAGCAGCACGACAATCAGCACGCTCCACTTGTCGCCGATGCGCGTCAGCACGCTGTTGACCATGGCGCAGCGGCCGTGGAAATCATCGCCACCGTGCATTTCCCCAGCTTGTTCAGTCACATTGCTGTTACTGGGTTCCATCCATGTGCCTCCTTGCGCGGACATTGGCAGTTACCTTATGTGTCCCGGTATTCATTTTATACCATGCAAGAAGGTCCAGACCATGAAGCTTTTGCACCTCGATTCCAGCGTTCTCGGCCCCTATTCCGTCAGCCGTGACCTGAGCGCCGACATCACCAAGAAGCTGAGCGCCGCAGCCGGCGTGGATGTCAGCTACCGCGACCTGGCCGCCAACCCGGTGCCGCACCTGTCGGGGCTGACCCTGGCCGCGGCCATGGGCAATTATGACGCCAGCAATGATGCGGCCACCCAGGCCGATCTGGCGCTGAGCGGCAGCATCCTGGAAGAATTCCTGGCCGCCGATGTGCTGGTGATCGGCGCCGGTCTTTACAATTTCACCATCCCCAGCCAGCTGAAGGCCTGGATCGACCGCATCTGCGTGGCCGGCAAGACCTTCCGCTATGGCGCCAACGGGCCGGAAGGTCTGTGCGGGGCCAAGCGCGTGATCGTCGCCCTGGCCCGTGGCGGCATCTATTCCAGCGGCCCGGCCGCCGCTGTTGAACATGGTGAGACCTATCTGAAGGCCATCTTCGGCTTCCTGGGCATCACCGATGTCGAATTCGTCATCGCCGAGGGTGTTGCCCTGGGGGATGAGGCCAAGGCTGCCGCTGTCAGCGGCGCCAAGGCCCAGATCGAAAGCCTGAAGGCCGCCTGAACAACGCCATGATCAGGCAGCAGAGACGGTTGAGAATCGCTCAACCGTCTCTGTTACTTTACTGGGCCATATGTCCCGCCCTTCCCAGCATCGGCAATCCCCCTTAAACTACAAATCAAAAAGGGGGAGCATATGAAGGCCCGGTGGGGGGAATGGTTGGCACATGGCCAATGACGAATCCCGGCTGATTACGCTGGCGGCGCGCTATCTGCGCGACCGGCCGCCTGAGCATGGGCTGTTGCTGGACTTGTCGCGCGTGCTGCATATCGAGGAGCCGGTATTCAAACGCTCCCTGGTGCGCTGGCTGGCCGGTGAGGGCGGGCCGCTGGGAAAGCCCCAGCCTGGCAGTGGACCCGCCATCCAGCTTTTCCAGCTTCCCCACGACCGTATCGTGCTGATCATCCCCGATGCGCAATTGGCCGACCGGCGTACCCGGCTGGGCCGGGTGGCGCAGGTGCTAGGCGAAAAACATGCCGGCAGCATCGGTGCGCGCTGGTTCAACCTGTCCCGCGAGGCGGAAGCCTTTCAGGTTGCCGTGCAGACCCTGGCGGCGGAGGCAGGGCGCAGCCTGTTCCCCCATGCCCCGCCGGACGGGGAGCAGCTTGACCAGTTCATGATGCTGGAGCGGGCGCTGCACGCGGTGGATATCTCCTCCCTGTTGCGGGAGCAGTTCGTTTACCGGATGGAACCGAATGGCAGGCTGGTGCCCATCATGGCTGAACGCACCGTGGCGCTGGAGGTGCTGGACCGGCTGTTTTCCACCAGCCTGCGCCAGAACCCCTGGCTGTTCGACAAGGTGACGGATGTGCTGGACGGGCGGATGCTTTACCACCTGCTGCGCGACCAGCAGGCGCATAGCCTGCCCATCGCCGTGAAGCTGCACGCCGCCACGGTGACCAGCGAGGAGTTCCGGGGCATCGTCGCCCGCTTTCCGGCCCGGCTGCACGGGCAATTGGTGGTGGAACTGCCCTTCCTGGAATGGGAGGCGGCGCGGCGCGCCTTCAACGAGGCGATGCAAACCGCCAAGCGGGAGGATATCGCCATCGCCCTGGATCATGTGCCGGCCGACCCGCCGGAGGACCGCGCCCTGCCGCCGGTCGACTGGTACCGTATCCCCTGGCACGATGGGCAGGGCCATTTCATCAATGTGGTGGATGCCATGGGCTGGCTGACCGGCATTGATCCCAGCCGCTGCATCCTGACCCGCTGTACCCGGACGGATGCCGTATCGGCCGGCCGGCAAGCCGGCATCAGCCATTTCCAGGGGGCGGCCGTGCAACGCATGGCCCGCCAGCAGGAAGATGCCCGCCGCCGCGCCCGCCACCGGCGGGAAGCGGCCGAGACATGAAAAAGGCCACCGGCGTGGGTGCCGGTGGCCTTCTTTGGGGGGGACAGCAGCCCCTATGATGGACGCAATCACGTTCCGATGCTGACGTTTCCGCTCGCCCAACCCTCACCCCGGCCTGTGCTGATTGGCGCTAAGTTAAACCCTTGCACCGAAGTGCTTTCCCCGCGAAAGCGGGGATCCAGGGGCCACAAGACCAGCGCTCCGGCGCCCCTGGCCCCTGGACCCCCGCTTTCGCGGGGGAGGCAGGGAAGGTGCGAACCCCTGCCTGAGAGCCTAAAGGCCAAAGCATGGATGAAGGTGATAGTCGCGGAAACAGGCGCGAAAATTGCCGGGTCAGCCAAACCCGCCGCCTCACACCACAGTGCTGCTCTTATCCTCTTCATGGCCGATCAGCCAGAAATTCACCCCCACACCGAACAGGGTGAACAACATGCCGCCGACAAACATGCCGGTATCATGGGCATTCGCGGCCAGTATCATGCCCAGCAGGGCCAGCAGCACCGCGAAAATACCGAAAATCCACTTGCCCATGTCACTTCTCCTTGGATGGGGCGGTTTGATCAGGGACGACCGGCAAGGGTTTGCCGTCGTCGTAAAGGACGCGGACGGCGGCACCGTCCAGATCGTCGTACTGGCCACTGCGCACCGACCACATGAAGCCGGCCAACCCGGCCAGACCCAGCAGCAATGCGATGGGGATGAGGAATAACAGGGCCGTCATGGCAGGCTCCGTTTAACGCGGGAAAGGCGCAGCGCATTGACCAGCACCACCAGCGAGGAAGAGGACATGGCCAAGGCCGCGATCAACGGCGTGGCATGGCCCAGCATGGCAATGGGCACCGCGCAAAAATTATAGAGCAGGGAAAAGGCCAGATTCTGCGTCACCAGCCGTTCCGACCGTTTGGCCACCCACAGCAATTCGGCCACCGGGGCCAGATGATCACCCTGGAAAATGCTGTCCGCCGCCGTCTGCGCCACATCCACCGCCGTGCTGGGGGAAACGGACACATTGGCCGAGGCCAGGGCAGCGGCATCGTTCAGGCCATCCCCCACCATCAGCACCCGCCGCCCCTCTGCCCGCATGGCGGCCAGGGCGGCGGCTTTGCCGGCCGGGTCCACCCCGGCGCGCCAGTCACTGATGCCCAACTGGTCGGCAAGGGCGGCCACCGCCCCTTCCCGGTCGCCGGACAATAGCGCCACGCCATAGCCGCGCTGGCGCAGGGTGGCAACCGTGGCCGCCGCATCCGGGCGCGGTGCATCGATGAAGCTGAAGCGCAGCGGCGCGCGGCCCGGCTGGGCCAGCCACAGTTCCGGCCCGGCAGCATTTTCCACCAGGGGGGCCGGCACCGGGCCGACAAAGCCGCGCCGGCCCAGCCGAACCGTGCCGCTCGGCCCATCCCATTCCAGCCCGGCCCCCGGCACTTCGCGTACATCATGCGCCACCGGCCCCGGCCCGGCAGCCCGCGCAATGGCGCGCGACAGCGGGTGCCGGCTGAACCGGGCCAGACCGGCCGCCAGTTCCAGATCGGCAGCACTGCGCGCCGGATCGGCCTGCAATTCCGGGCGGCCCAGGGTCAGCGTGCCGGTCTTGTCGAACACCACCAGATCGACCTTGGCCAGCCGTTCCAGCGCGGTAGGGGATTTCAGCAGCACGCCCTGGCGCATCAACCGGCCCGTGGCCACCACCTGCACCGCCGGCACGGCCAGTGCCAGCGCACAGGGGCAGGTGATGATCAGCACGGACACGGCGATGAACAAAGCCGGCTGCCAGGCCAGGCCCACACCCAACGTCCAGGCCAGGAAGGTGGCGATGGCAGCGGTATGCACCACGGGCGTGTAATTGCGGGCCACCCGGTCGGCCAGGGCGACGAAACGGGCCCGCCCCTGTTCGGCCGATTCCATCAATCGGACGATTTCCGCCAGCAGCGTATCTTCCCCGCGCGCCGTCACGGTGACGCGCAGCGGGGCCGACAGGTTCACCATGCCGGCAAAGACCTTGTCCCCCACACCGGCCGCCTGCGGATTGCTTTCGCCAGTAACGACAGAGGTGTCGATGTCCGATGTACCGGCGGCAATGGCACCATCCACGCCAATCCGTTCCCCCACCGCCACCAGCACCGTTGCCCCCACCGGCACCTGGGCCGGCGGCGTCGGCACGGCGCTGCCATCCGGCCCCAGCATCATCACCGGGGCGCGGCCCAGCGCCAGCAGATGTTCAGCCGCCGAGCGGGCACGGCCACGGGCGCGCGCATCCAGAAAGCGGCCGATCAGCAGGAAGAACAGCAGCATGACCGCGCCATCGAAATAGGCGTGCTGGCCATGGCGCAGCGTTTCCCACAGCGATGTCAGGGTGGCCAGGGTGACGCCGATGGAAATCGGCACATCCATGTTGGACCGCCGCGCCCGCAGCGCCCCAATGGCGGAGCGGAAGAAGGGCCGCCCGGCATAGGCCACCGTGGGAATGGCGATCAAGGCGGAGAGCCAATGCATCATGGTGCGCGTCGCCTCCCCCATGCCGCCGGCATGGCCGGACCAGATGGAGACAGACAACAGCATGATATTCATGGCGGAAAAGCCCGCCAGCGCCATGGCGCGCACCAGTTCCCGTTCACTGCGCTTTTGTGGATCATCCGCCCCGTCGGTCCCCGGCACGGCGGGGCGATAGCCCAGCCGGCGCAGGATATCGACAAAACGGGCGGCCAGAGCAGCATCGCCATGCCAGCGCAGGGCCAGCCGGCTGCTGGTCAGGTTGACGCGGGCGGACACCACCTCCGGTTCCCGCCGCAGCACGCTTTCGATCAGCCAGACGCAGGCGCCGCAGGTCAGCCCGTCTAGCACCAGCCGCATCTGGCAATCGCCCCCCGGCAGGGTGTCTGTAGCCGAGGCCAGATCCAGCGGCGCTTCCTCTGAAAGGTCGCCCACCGGCTTGGCCACCACATCGCGCCGTGCGTAATAGGCATCCAGCCCCAGATCATGGATCAGGCCATGCGCGCCCTCGCAGCCGGGGGAGCAGAAGTGGCTGCCCGGCAGGGCCGGCTGGCCACAATGGGCGCACAGCACCGTTTCACCCGGCATCCGGGCCTGGAGGGCGGCTTGATCGGTCACGGAACGAACACCCTTTCAACCAGCAGATAGCGTTCGCCGCCATTCAGCAGCGTGGCATTCACGTCCCACTGCCCATGCTGCGGTACCGCATCCAGGCGGGCGACATAGCGGCCATTGCCGACACCGGTGAAGGACAGCGCCACCGGCGCCAACCCGCCCAGCGGGCGTTCCAGATCGCCCGTCACCGTGGCCCGGTCCATCGGCAGACCATCGCGGCCGGTCAGATGGATTTCCAGCATCCGGCCCTGGACCTTGGTTTCCACCTTCCAGCCCAGCGCATTCTGGTGCGCCTGCACGGCCAGCACCTGATTATATTGCACCCCCCGTTCATAGGGCTTTTCCACCGCCAGACCGGAGAAGGATTTCAGCGCATAGGTCACCAGCACGCCATTGACGGCGATGACGACCAGCATGGCGCCAACGAAAACCCAGGGAATCCACAAGCTTTTACGGGGTGTCTCGATCATGGTCATGGCATCACCGGCGGACAGGGTGGGGACCGACGAAGACGGCGTGATATTCATCGCCTTCGCCACGAACGGGATTTTGCAGCAGGAATTCGAACTCGGTCTTCTCATCGCGCTTGCGATCAGGCGGCAGGGTGACGAAGACACGGAAGGTGGCCACCTTGTCACCCTTGGTGGGCAACACCACCGGCTGGCCATCGCGCGCCTCGCCCACATCCTGCACGGTCAGCAGGGCTCCCGGCGGCACATCTTCCAACGACAGGCGGAAATCCACCGCTTCACGACGCTTGTTGAGGATTTTCAGCGTATAGCCATTGCGCACGCCGCCATCGGACAGGGTGACGAACAGCGGCGCCCGGTCGCGCAGCACACTGACCTGAACCGTGGTGCGGGTCAGCAGGGCCCCCAGCATGATGGCGCTGACGATCAGCAACGAGGCAGCATAGATCAGCACGCGGGGACGGATGATCTGCCACTTGGCGCGGCCGCCCTGGGCACGGGCGCGCTGGCGGGCTTCGGTATCGAAGGTGATCAGTTCCTGCGGGCGGCCGACCTTGGCCATGATTTCGTTGCAACTGTCGATGCACAGGCCACAACCGATACATTCAAGCTGGATACCGTCGCGGATATCGATGCCGGTGGGGCAGACGGCGACGCACTGGCCGCAATCGATGCAGTCGCCGCGCCCTTCCCAACTGGTGCCGGCCTTGTGCGGCCCGCGCTTCTCACCCCGCCAGGATTCGTAGGTCACCACCATGGACTGGTCGTCCAGCATGGCAGCCTGGAAACGCGGCCAGGGGCACATATAGGTGCAGACCTGTTCGCGGGCCCAGCCGGCCAGCACATAGGTGGTCGCCGTGAACAGACCGACGAAGAAATACTGCATGGAGGTGGCGGTGCCGGTGAAAAACTCCACCACAAAGGTCGGCGCATCATTGAAATAGAGCGCCCAGGCCCCACCGGTGGCCAGCGCAATGGCAAACCAGACACTGTGCTTGGCCGTTTTCCGCCAGACCTTCTCGAAAGAGAGCGGCGCCTTGTCCAACCGCATCCGGGCGCCGCGATCCCCCTCGATCCAGCGTTCCACCAGCATGAACAGGTCGGTCCAGACTGTCTGCGGGCAGGCATAGCCGCACCAGAGCCGTCCGAACAGCGAGGTGACCAGGAACAGGCCCAAGGCCCCCAGCACCAGCAAGCCGGTGATGAAATAGACCTCCTGCGGCCAGATCTCGATATTGAACAGATAGGCGCGCGGCGCCCCGATATCGATCAGCAGCGCCTGGTTCGGCGCTTCCGGTCCGCGATCCCAGCGCAGCCAGGGCGCCAGATAATAGAAAGCCAGACAGAAGATCAGCACCGCCCATTTGATGGTGCGGTATTTGCCCTTCACCCCCTTGGGATAGACCTTCACATGCTCGGCATAAAGCGAGTTGGACGGGCCGGGATCGCCCTTCGGACGCGGCTTGCGGCCGCCAGGGGCCGGCTTGTCCTTGCGGCCATTCTCGAAAGAAGCCTGGGCCGCATCGGCGGCGGCGGCCTTTTCCAGCAATGTGTTCGGCCCGGTCATGGGGGGTCTCTCGGGGGTTGGGGCACCAAAATAGTTCGGGCGGCAAGCCACCCGTGAGCGCACCCTATGCCCCCCGCCCCGCCCCCGCTTTGCGATAGATCAAATCCCGGTCTGCCAATCATATGGTGACCAACATGTCGCAAGCCGCTGGGGCAATCCCGACAAACCGATGAAAAGCAAAAGGCCGCCGTCCATGGGGAACGGCGGCCTGTAATACCAGCGGCACGAAATCATGACCGATGGTCACGCTTTCATGCCCCTCAATCGCCGGCGCCAGCATCCGCTGGCTTGGCTACGCCGCACGAGCGGCGCGGCGGCAGTCGCCGCCGTACCAACGGTCATGAATTATGACCGTTGGTATAAAGCTTATGCAATGCCCCCGGCAGCGGGAACAAGGATCAGGTCAACGGCCCTTCTTGGACTTCTGGTTACTGTTCTTAATGCCGTACCAGGTTTCCCAATCAACAAAGGCGCTGAAGCTGACACCGCCAGACGCCAGATCCAGCAGTTCGTCGGACAGTTCATTTTCATCCAGGGCGGCGGGCAGCACGATGGTCACTTCACCCGGCTGCTCTTCCACCACAGTGATCTTGTAACCAGGGATCGGATCAACCCCCAGCAAGCTCTTCACCGCCTCATGCGGGTTGGACAGCAGCAAGGCGCGGAAGGCCGGATCGGCCTCGGCACGCTCGATAAGGCCAGCGGTCACATGGGCACGGGCCTTGCTCAGGGGGGAGATTTCAGCGGTCATCCTGGCACCTCTGATAAAGGGTGTAACAAACAGGCCGCATTATTATCGGTAACCACGAAAACAAGGGTGCCACAATCTCTATGCAAAATGTTTGAAAGGCTCTGCAAAACGGAAATCCCAAATATAATCAAACATTAATATAAATAGCTTCGACACCATTTCATGCGAATGAAAAAGAAATGGCCGCCGGTACTGTCACCGGCGGCCACGAATGCATCTGCCCAACAGATTGGGCAGATGGAATGACGTAAAACAGATCAGCGATTCTTCGGCTTCCTGTCCGGGTACGGCGGGCCATAGAGGATGAAGGCGCTGAAGGAGGTGCCACCGGAGGCCAGATCCAGCAGCTCGTCCGACAATTCGCTTTCTTCCAGGGCGGCCGGCAGCACGATGGTCACTTCGCCCGGCTTTTCTTCAACCACATTGATCTTGAAACCGGGAATCGGGTCGATGCCGAGTGTCCGCTTCACCCCTTCATGTGGATTGGCCAGCAGCAGCGCGCGAAATTCCGGGTCGGCTTCGGCCCGTTCAATGATGGATGCCACGGCGTGATCGCGCGCCTTGCGCATCGGGAAGGGTTCGGCACTCATCGTGGTTTTCCTCCGGTGGGTGGGTGACGGTGTGCCGCAAACCTACCGCGAGCGGCAGCAATGTGCGCGGTCGCCCTTCTATGCGTTGAGCACTAAAGGGTCTGCCGGCGGGAACCAGGGGGCCGCCCGGATCGTTATTCATTTGGAAACAAGAGGGAGGTTGCGATGCGTGGCATTCTGCTCTGGGCCGTGGGTATACCCATCCCCATCATCATCCTGCTTTACCTGTTCGGCGTGTTTTAATGATCTTGCCGGGAAACCTTTGACCGAGATCAAGGAAACCGTCGCCGCCCCCAGGCATGATGCCCACCAGTTGACACATGATCGATCAAGGGCACACACGCCATGGAACCCAAGGATATCGTCGTCTTTCTGGAAGAGACGGAAGGCAGCGACGGACGGTTGAACTACGCCGCCGCACTGGCCAAACGCTGGCAGGCGCATCTGATCGCCACCTATGTCATCAATCCGCTGCACCTGGATCGCCATGCCGGTTTTGCCATCGGCGTCGGCCTGACGGAGATGTTGAACCAGCATCGCCTGCGCACCCAGGCGGCGATGCTGGATAACCGCGCCCGGTTTGAAACCCTGTGCCAGCGCCGCAGCTTCACCGCCGAATGGCGGGTGGCAGAGGATGAAACGGGCGAGGGGTTGATGCTGCACGCCCGTCACGCCGGGCTGGCCATCGTCGGCCCGCCGCTGAAGCCCGATATCGCCAATCCCAGCCTGCTGGGGCTGGCCAATGACATCATCTTTGCTTCCGGCCGGCCCACGCTCTGCCTGCCGGCCCATTGGTCGGCCGCCCGTATCGGCGGCCCCATCGTGGTGGGCTGGAATGCCAGCCGGGAGGCAACGCGCGCCATTGCCGCCGCCATGCCCTTCCTGATCGCCGCAGAGGAGGTGCATGTGGTGGTGGCCCCCGATGCCCGCCTGCGCCGGCTATATGGGCAGGAACCGGGTGCTGACATCACCGCCCATCTGGCCCGCCATGGCGTGCGTGCAGTACTGGACCAGCGGCCGGGCGATGATGCCGGGGCCATTTTGCTGGAACGCTGCCGCGAACTTCACGCCGACATGCTGGTGATGGGGGCCGTTGGCCGCTCCCGGATCAGCGAATTCGTCTTCGGCGGGGCCACGCGCAAGCTGTTGGACAAGGCGGAATTGCCGTTGCTGCTGTCGCAGTAAAGTTGGTCATGCCGCCACCGGCATCCCCGCCCCGCCGGCCAGGCTTTCCGTCAGAAAGCCGACCAGCGGGCGGACCAGATCGCCGGCGCGGTCTTCCCCCACCACGGTGATTTCGGTCTGGGGCAGGGCCGGCCAGTCCGGCCCTTCGGGCAATATCCGCAACCCGTCGCGCAGGAAGCAGCGGCCCAGCACCTTCACCCCCAGCCCGCCCGCCACCGCCGCCTGCACCCCCATCAGGCTGCTGGCGGTGCAGGCGGCCACCCAGTTGCGGCCATTGCGCCCCAGGGCGGAGACCATCAATTCCCGATAGGTGCAGGGGGCCGGCAGCATCACCAGCCGCAAGGGGCCAGACAGGTCCAGCGGCTGGTCCGCCGCCGCCATCCAGACCAGTTGTTCACGCCAGATCACCCGGCCCCGCTGGGCGGTGCCGTCCTTCTTGGCGATCACCGCATCCAGCCGCCCCTCATCATAGGCCGCCAGCAGGGCACAGGACAGACCGGTCATCAGTTCCAGATGCACCGCCGGGTACAGCCGGCTGAACCGGGCCAGCAGGCGGGGCAATTGCTGGGGGATGAAATCTTCCGATATGCCCAGCCGCAAGGTGCCCGACGCCAGGGGGGAACGCAGGTCGGCCACCAGCCGGTCATTGAATTCCAGCATCTGCCGGGCCGATGCCAGCAGCCTTTCCCCCTGGGCGGTCAGGCGCAGGCTGCGGCTGGTGCGGTCGAACAGGCGCAGTTGCAGGATTTCTTCCAGCCGCAGCACCTTCTGGCTGACCGCCGATTGCGACCGCCCCACCAGATCGGCGGCGGCGGTGAAGCTGCCGGCATCCACCACCGCCACGAAGGCCCGCAACAGGTCGATTTCCAGATCGGGGTGACGCATCGGGGGGCTCCGGTGGTGGGACGTCTGTTATGGGTAAGGGACTGATTTACCCAAACGCACAAGGCTGCCTTCCCCGCGCAAGCGGGGATCCAGGGGCCAATGGGACTGAGGCGTATTTCCTGTGGCCCCTGGACCCCCGCTTACGCGGGGGAGGCCGTGAAGGAACGGAAGACCTGAACCGCTTCAGACGGCCCTCCCAGCCCTCAGAACCCAGCCAGCACCTTCTTGCCGAAGGAGCGGCCGCTTTCCAGCAACTGATGCAGCCGCGTCAGGTTGGCGGCGTTGATGGTGCCTTCCACCCCGGTCAGGGTGGTTTGCAGCAGGCCGGCATCCACCAAGGCAGAGACCTCGCTCAACAGCCGGTGCTGTTCAATGATGTCCGCCGTGGCAAACATCGACCGGGTGAACATGAACTCCCAGGAAATCGTCACGCTGCGCCGCTTGAAGGGCAGTACATCGAACGTCGCCGGGTCGTCGATCACCGACAGGTGGCCCTGCGGGGCAATCATCTCCACGATTGAGGGCATATGCTGATCGGTGTTGGAGAGGGCCGCGACATAATCCACCGCCTTGATGCCGATGGCGCGCAAGCCCTCCGCCAGCGGCTGGCGATGGTCGATCACATGGTGGGCGCCCATCTTCTGCACCCATGCCACCGTTTCCGGGCGGGATGCGGTGGCAATCACCGTCAGCCCGGTCAGCCGGCGGGCCAACTGGATCAGGATGGACCCCACCCCGCCGGCCCCGGCGATCACCAGCAGGGTGCCCGTCTGGTTCTTCACGCCATAGGGAACGCGCATCCGGTGGAACAGCATTTCCCAGGCGGTGATGGCGGTCAGCGGCAGGGCGGCAGCGGCCGGGAAATCCAGGCTGGCCGGCTTAGGCCCGACGATGCGTTCATCCACCAAATGATATTCGGCATTGGTGCCGGGCCGCGTCAGATCGCCGGCATAGAACACCGCATCACCCGGCTTGAACAGCGTCACCGCTGACCCGACGGCGGTAACGGTACCGGCGGCATCAAAGCCCAGCACCTTATGCTGGCCTTCCGCAGGCGCCGCGTTGCGGCGCACCTTGGTATCGACCGGGTTGACGGAGACGGCCGCCACCTGCACCAGCAGATCATGCGGACCAGGGGTGGGCACCGGCAATTCGATATCGACAAGCGCGCCAGCGCCATCCACGGGGCCGGCCTTCTGGTAACCAACGGCTTTCATGACAGGCGAACCTTTCAATCGGGCGGCAGCCGCCGCCAGTGAGGGGGATGACGGCAAAGGTGGGCCGGAACCGATAATAAGAAAAGCGCATAATTCAAATCGAATCCATCAGTTTATCAACTGCATATCCCCTCCAGGGGGATAGGACTCGCCCACTGTCCCAGCCTGTGCTAGGCTCCATCCCATGAGCCACGCACAAGACCCCGAGATCATGAACCGCCTGCGCCGTGCCCATGGGCATTTGGGCGCCACCCTGCGAATGCTGGAGGAAGGGCGCGACGCGTTGACCATCGCCCAACAGCTTCAGGCCGTGCTGAAGGCGCTGGACAAGGCCAAGACCGAACTGGTGCTGCACCATATCGAGCATCATCTGGAGGAGGTGACCGGCCCCCTGCCCAAGGAGGCGCGGGAGCGCATGGCCAGCATTGCCGAAATCACCAAATATCTCTGAAGGTTACGCATCATGACGCCCTTTGCCGATCTGTTGCGCGAAGGCACGGCCCATGCCTGGCTGTTCGCGCCCACGGCCATCCTGTTGGGGGCGCTGCACGGGCTGGAACCGGGCCATTCCAAAACCATGATGGCGGCCTTCATCGTGGCGGTGCGGGGCACCGTCACCCAAGCGGTGCTGCTGGGCCTGTCGGCCACGCTGTCACATACGCTGGTGGTATGGAGCGTGGCGCTGCTGGGCCTGTATTTTGGCCAGAATATGGATGTGGAGGCCAATGAGGGCTGGTTCCAACTGGCGTCGGGCGTGATCATTCTGCTGGTGGCACTATGGATGCTGTGGCGCACCTGGCGCGACCTGCATCCGCATGGGCACCATCATCATCACGGCCATCACCATCATGGCCACCATGACCATGGCGGGCATCATCACGGGCACGACCATCACCATGACCACCATCATGACCATGATGAAGATGAGCCCCAGGGTGCCCATGAACGCCAGCACGCCATGGAGATTGAGCGGCGCTTTGCCGGTCGCGCGGTGACGACACCGCAGATCATCCTGTTCGGCCTGACCGGCGGGCTGATCCCCTGCCCCGCCGCCATCACCGTGCTGCTGCTCTGCCTGCAACTGAAGGAATTCTCGCTGGGCGTGGCGCTGGTGCTGTGTTTCAGCATCGGGCTGGCGCTGACCCTGGTGCTGGTGGGGGTGGCGGCGGCTTTGTCAGTGCGCCATGCCGCCAGCCGCTGGCCCGGCTTCAACGCGCTGGCCCGCCGTGCCCCCTATTTCTCCGCCGGGCTGATCCTGCTGGTCGGGCTTTATGTCTGCTGGAGCGGTTGGCACAGCCTGCCAACCTTATACCAACCCGCCTGAAGGTTGGCCTTTAGGCGGGTTGGAGGCGGGCGACTGCCGGCCCGCCGCACGTGAGGGAACGCAAAATCTCCCTGGATCGGTCACGATCAAGGGAGATTGGTATTTTAACGCCCCCCTCCGTTACGCCGGCCGAATGGCCTGGGCGAAGGTGAAGAGGGACTTGGGGTCCACCTGTTTCTTCACCTTCTGCAGGCGGGGGTAATTCTCCCCATAATAGGCGATGGGCCAGTCACCCAGCGTGGGGTCGGAGAAGTTCTGATAGGCCCCCACCGCCCCGGTCTGCTGATTGGCCAGATTATAGAAATTCTGCTGCCAGAGCAGGTTGGCTTCCACCTGGGCTGGCGGATCAGTGGGCTGCCACCAGTTCATTTCCACCGTGAACAGCCAGTCAAACCCGCGATGCACATAGGCGGTTTCCGTCGGCTTCATCTGGTTGATGGTGCCGCCGAGCTGGAAGAATTTGAAGGCCACCGGCATGGCCGTGCCGGGCAGCTTGTGCGCCAGCTCCATCATTTCCCCGATGGCGGCCTCTGTTACGCGGCGGGCCATCATGTAGCTGGATTTTTCCTGATAATAATAGGGATAGGGAGATTCGCTGAGGAAATCCTGGCCTTCCCAATAGGCGATGTCCGGCTTCACCACCTTCTTGGTGGCTGTTTCCCACCATTTGCCAAAGATGGTTTCCAGGGTTTTGTCGCATTTATGCAGCTGGCCCAGCACCGAAAGGCTGATCCCCTTGCCGGCGCAGCGTTCAGCCAGGCTGGGCATGGTGACGCTGATCTTGCTGCCAAATTCCTTCGGCGCGCTGTTCAGCTGTTCCAGCAAGCCCGTCAGCACCTTTGTCAGGTCGCCCCCCTCCCAGGTCAGCTTGAATACGGTGACGGTGCTGACCGGGTAGGTTTGTAGGGTAAAGGCGGTGTTGATGCCGAAATTGCCGCCGGCCCCGCCGCGGCAGGCCCAGAACAGGTCGCGGTCATGGGTATCGTTGGCGCTGTGCAGCTCCCCCTCCGCCGTGACCAGATCGGTCGCCGTCAACAGGTCGGAGCCAATGCCCAGCAGGCGCATGTTGAAGCCGATCCCGCCGCCCAGCAGGAAGCCCGCCGCCCCCACCGCATCACAGCGGCCATGGGTGATGGTGCGGCCCATGCGTTCCAGTGACTTGTAAACCAGGGCGTTGGAGATGCCGCCCTCCACCCGCACCAGCCCATCCTTGCCGACAGGTTCCACCCCCTTCATCAGCGACATGTCGATCAGCAGACCGGGGGTGGAGGAGAAGCCGGCATAATTATGCCCGCCAGAGCGCACGGCGAACGGCTTGTTATGCTTCTTCACCCACTGAATGCAGGTCAGCACATCCTCCGCCCGCTCACAGCGGGCGATGCCCTGGGGCGGGATATTGTAGCGCAGGTTATTGGGACGGCAGATATCGGCGAAGTTCGGGTCTTCCGGGCGCAGCACCGGCCCCTGCATCGCCTTGGCCAGATCGGTCCAGGCGGACGGCGGCGGACAATAGGCCCGGTCGCCATCGGCGGCCCGGGCCAGCCGTATCGGCCCCGGTATTTGTGTGGCCACGGCCAGCCCACCCAAGCCAGCCAGGAAGGAACGGCGGTTATGTTCAATTTTTCGCAGCATGATGCCTCCGATATCCTATCGCATAGGTTTATCAGGGCATATGCGCAGAATGCAATATTTCAGCGAATGATTTGGTGAGTTTTACAATCAAAACGGCAGAACGCCGCGGGGCGGCGTGATCGCCGCCCCGTCACCGTCACCAGTAGAATTTCACGCTGAGGGAGGCGTTGCGGGTTTCCCCGACGCTGCTGAAACTCCAATATTTCTTGTTGAACAGGTTGTTGATATTGCCGGTAATATCGGCCCGCTGGCCGGCGATGCTGGTACTGTACTGGAACCCGACATTGGTCAGCACCCGGCTGGGCATATAGAGCGCATTATCATCGGCAACCGGCGCCTTGCCAAAATAGCGGACATTGCCGTGCAGGCGTAGCCCCTCCACCGCAGGCACCTGATAATCGGCATTGGCCAACAACTGCCAGCGCGATGCCTCAGCCGGGGTATTGCCTTCCAGCGCCGCGTTCCCGGCGGATACCTTGTCGATCTTGGGATCCAGGTGCAGGGCCCCAACGCCCAGACGCAGATCTGACGTCACCTTGTATGAACCGGAAAACTCCACGCCCTTGTAGATGTTCAACCCATCCTGGGAGAGATAGCGCAGCCCGTCTGTTTCCGTATCGATCTGGTTGGCCCGTTCAACGCGAAAGGCCGCCGCCGTCAAGCTGAGACTTTGATGTTCATACTTAACCCCGCCCTCATATTGTTTGGAAATGGTGGCCCCCAGGATTTCGCCCGCATTGGCATAATCCCCGCCGACACGGGTGCCCGCCTCCATGGATTCCACATAGGACCCGTAGAGCGAGACATATTCCGCCGGCTTGTAGATCAGCGCCAGGGTGGGCGTCGTGGCAGTGGTGCGATAGCCGCTATCGACTGAGGGGTCACCATCGAAATCCAAGGCCTTGTAGCGGGTACGCCGGGCCCCCAAGATCGCCTGCCATTGCGGACCGAAATGCAGCGTATCGGAGATGAACAAAGCCGTCTGCCGGTCCTCCGATGGATTGCCATTGGTGCTGTAATCAATATCGCGGGTGACCAGGAAATTCTGTTCCTGATAAATATTGCCGTTGAAATCATTGCCCCAGTAATAGCCATTACCAAAATCGCTGGGTCGGCGCAGCAGCGAAACACCCGCAACCAGTTCATGACGGATGGGCCCGGTTTCCACCTTGCCCTGCACCATGGCCTGACCGAAATGGCCCTGATCGGTCTCAGCGAAATTATAGGCATAGCCCTGATAGTCACCAGCCTGGTTCAGCATATAGATGAACATCTTATTCGACTGGTGCTTCTTATAGGCATAGCCATAATTCAGCTTGGCCGTCCAATCGGCTGCCATGTCCCAGTCCAGCCCGGTCGCCACGCTGGTGGTACGGGTGCGGTAATAGGAATTTTCGACATTCACATTATCGAAATCCAGATCGGGGGATGGCAAATCCGTACCTTCGTACTGGCTCCAATAGACGTGGAACGGCTCATGCTCCAGCTTGCTTTCTTCATGCGTCGCGGTGACATACCAACGCAGGTCCGGCGTGATGGCATAATCCAGCGCCAGGGAGCCAACCCAGCGATTGACCCCCGCCTTGGTGTAAGCTGTCCCCTGTTCGCCGGCCAAATTCAGGCGGTAGCCCAGCCGGCCATCGCCCACCGGGCCGCCAGCATCGATATGGCCATAGCGGACGCCAGGATTGCGGTAACCCAGTTCAGTGGTCAGCAGCGGCTGCGCCGTCGGGCGCTTGGTTTGATAAAGGATGGCCCCGCCCGGTGAGCCGAAGCCATACATGAAGCCGGTCAGCCCCTTCATGGCCTGTACGCTTTCCACCGGCTCCAGCGGGAAGTCGCCGCCCCAGTAAAGCAGCAGCGGTACATCATCAATATAGAAATTATTGACACCAATACCCCTGATCTGTGTGCCCCACCAGTTGGTAGTGCCGGGGCTGGAATAGGAGAAGACGCCGGGATCATTGATGAAAATCTGGCCGATGCTGGTGGCCTGACGTTTGGCGATTTCGTCCTTGTCCACCACACTCGTGGAAAAGGGGGTGTCCAGCAGGCTTTTTTCCCCCAGCGCCCCGCTGGTCACCGGCTGTTTCAGTCTTTCATGGGTGCCGATGACAACAATATCATCATCCGCCACGCGCTGGGCCAGTTGGTCATCCCCCTGCTGCGCCGCCACGGGTGCTGCCAGCGCCCCCAGCAGCCACAGGGCAGCACCCGCCCGCAACATCCCCCGCACCTTCATTGGTTTCCCCATCTGGCTGTAGACATTCATTCATACGGGTTTGGGATTTAATAAGAGTCACTATCATTTGCAAATCATCATGGCGGGTGGCAGCCGTGCGGCGGATGGGCAGCAGCCTTCCCCTGGGAGGGGCGTGCAATCTGCCAGCAGAATCCCTATGTTAATTGCCCTGCTTTCCGGTGCGGCCAGGGCCGCCTTCGACGATTGGTGATTGGGAATGAGCCGTTTCTGGAGCCCCCTTGTTCACAGCCTGACCCCGTATGTCGCCGGTGAACAGCCCCGGATTCATGGTCTGATCAAGCTGAACACCAATGAGAACCCCTATGGCCCCTCCCCGCGCACGCTGGCGGCCATCAAGGCGGCGGCGGATGACACGCTGCGCCTGTACCCAGACCCGACGGGGCTGGCCCTGCGGCAGGTGATTGCCGACAGCCACGGCCTGTCGGTGGATGAGGTGTTTGTCGGCAATGGGTCGGACGAGGTGCTGGCCCACTGTTTCCAGGCGCTGCTGAACCATGATCAGCCGCTGCTGTTCCCGGATATCAGCTATAGTTTCTACCCCACCTATTGCCGGCTCTACGGCATTGATTTCCGCACCATCCCGCTGGATGCGGCGATGCGGGTGCAGGTGGCGGATTACAAGCTGCCCTGTGGCGCCATCATCCTGCCCAACCCCAACGCCCCCACCGGCATCGCCCTGCCGCTGGCCGAGATTGAAACGCTGCTGCGCGACCATCCCGATCAGGTGGTGGTGATTGACGAGGCCTATGTGGATTTCGGCGCGGAGAGCGCCATCCCGCTGGTCAAGACCTATCCCAACCTGCTGGTGGTGCACACCTTTTCCAAGTCGCGCAGCCTGGCGGGCCTGCGCGTCGGCTTTGCCGTGGGCCAGCGCCCGTTGATTGAGGCGATGGAACGGGTGAAGGACAGTTTCAATTCCTACCCGCTGGACCGGCTGGCCCTGGCCGGTGCCGTGGCCGCCTGGACCGACCAGGACTGGTTCGAAACCCACCGCCAGCGCATCATCGCCAGCCGGGAGACGCTGACGGTCGCGCTGCAGGGGCTGGGGTTCGAGGTGCTGCCCTCCGCCGCCAACTTCCTGTTCGCCCGCCACCCGGACCACGCCGGCAAGGAACTGGCCGCCGCGCTGCGGGAAAAAGCCATCCTGATCCGGCACTTCCAGAAGGACCGGATCGGGGACTTCCTGCGGATCACGGTGGGGACGGAAGCCGAGTGCGCGCGGCTGGTGGCGGCGTTGGGGGAGGTTTTGGGATGAGGGGTGGCGGGTAACGGCTAGGCTGTCGCTACCCCCTGATTGAGCGTATATTTTCTTTCCCCACATACGCTGAAATCGCCAGGTTAAAGGCGCGGACAACGCTGATTGCCGGACTTTGGCGGGAGAGGAACAGAAAATGAGCAGCAGTGCTGACCGTATTCTCCAAGGGCTTCAGGAAGCCCTTGCCCATGCCAAGGGGGAGGATGTGCCGGGGCTGGTGGTGCATGTCCCCGAAACGGTGGATGTTGCCGCCGTGCGTCGCCAAAAAGGACTGTCTCAGGATACTGCCCCCGACCGCATCGGAGTTTCGTCTGCAACACTGCGGGATTGAGAGAAGGGTCGTCGTTCCCCAGAAGGCGCGGCACGGGTTTTGCTGGCGTTGCTGGATCGTAATCCGAGGATTGCGGAGGAGACTTTGGTTTAGGAAACCCAGAAGGCGGGGACCTAAAAACGAGGCAGGTCGAGAGAAAAACAACCATCAGATAGGACGCAATTGCTGCTTTAAATAAATTTATATCCAGGATATCATAATTTCGTATTTATAGATTTTCAGTATATACCCTTGAATGGAAAGGGACGGAAATATATTTTTCACTTTATTTATGAACGCAACAATCAAAGGGCTATAACCCGCGTTAGTCAAAGGTGCTGTAATAAATCTGGTTCATTCATAATAGAATCAGATATTAATATTTTTCATATAAAAATAGAAATAAAAAAACAGAGCAGCAAGAGGCCAAAAAATAAAAGGATACATCGAATGGAATATGATAAATTACGAAAAATATGGAATCAAGGAAAGATACCAGTTGCCCTAAGAAGAACTGGACCATGGGAACTGTTAAGGGTTCGCATCCCGCATAGCGAATTAAATTACAAATGGCTGAAAAACGGACGAAAATCGTCTCCGATATGGATAAGATCGGAAAATTACTGGGAGATACCAAAATCTTGGTTTAATGATTTTGTCGATAGATCCCTAGAGGACTATGGTCAGTTGTATATAATACAACCATATAGAGAAAAAGAAAAATGCGCTTCGGCGTGCTTACATGCAGAAGGCCACGAGTGTCAGTGCTCTTGTATGGGGCAAAATCACGGCACCGGAAACGATGGAACTTGGTTTGAAATCTCAGATGCTTTTGCTTGCAAATGGGGGGAAAAGAAATATGCGTGCAGACTAATGAAGAAGAAATATAAAATATACTGTTTTTAGTTATTTAAAATACCTGAAATAGCATTATTCTTAGTGTCCGTCCGGAAAGTTTCACGTTATTTCAACGTCTTACACGTCTTATCTTTAAACGCTACCGTCACCCCGGCGAAGGCCGGGGTCCAGAATCACAGGCGCTTTGCTCTACGAACTGGACCCCGGCCTTCGCCGGGGTGACGGGATTAAAACATTAACATGTTGAGAAAGAACGAAAACTTTTCAGACGGACTCTTAAATTCCCCCTCACCGAAACGTCTCAATCTCCAACCCGAACCGTTTCAGCTTATCGTACAGCGTCTTCCGCGGCACCTGCAACTCGGCACTCACCGCCGCCACATCGCCCTTGTGGCGGCGCATAGAGTCCGCGATCAGGCGGCGTTCGAAGCCGTCCACCAGATCGGCCAGACTGGCTGAACCGGGGGTGCCAGCGGGGGCCGTGGCCGGGGGTGCCCCTGCCCCACCGCTCAGCCCGGCGGGCAGCAGGGGCAGGCCGATCACCGCGCGTTCGGCCAGGTTACCCAGTTCGCGCACATTGCCCGGCCAGCCATGGGCGAACAGGGCCTGTCGTTCGGCCTCCGACACAAAGGGCGGCACGCGGCCCAGGCGGCCCGCCGTCTGGCCCATGAAATGGTCCAGCAGCAGGCCGATATCCTCCGGCCGGTCGCGCAAGGGCGGGATGGTCAGGGGCACCACGTTCAGGCGGTAATATAAATCCTCCCGGAACTTGCCGGCGCGCGACAATTCCCCCAGATCGGCCTTGGTGGCGGCGACAAAGCGCAAATCCAGCGGGATCGCCTTGTTGGCCCCCAACCGCTCCACCTTGCGATCCTGCAACACCCGCAGCAGTTTCACCTGCAGGGCCAGCGGCATACTCTCAATCTCGTCCAGGAAGACGGTGCCGCCATCGGCATATTCCAGCTTGCCGATGCGCAGCTTGCCGGCCCCGGTGAAGGCCCCGGCCTCGTGCCCGAACAGCTCACTTTCAAACATGCTTTCCGGGATGGCCCCGCAGTTCAGCGCCACAAAGGGCCGGTTGGCGCGGCTGGAAAACTGGTGCAGGGCGCGGGCCACCATTTCCTTGCCGCTGCCCGTCTCCCCCAGCACCAGCACATCGGCCCCGGTATCGGCCACCTGCAAAATGGTGCGTTTCAGCGCCTGCATGGCGGGTGACCGGCCCAGGATCAGGCTGTCAATGCCATGGTCACCATCCAGGGCCGCGCGCAGCCGCCGAACCTCCGCCGACAGGCGGCTTCGTTCCAGGGCGCGGTGAACGGTGGTGGTCAACCGTTCAGAGGCAAAGGGCTTTTCAATGAAATCATAGGCCCCGTCGCGCATGGCCCCCACGGCCATGCTGATATCGCCATGCCCGGTCATCAGCACCACGGGCAGATCGGGGTCCAGCCCCTGGGCGGCGCGCAGCAGGTCCATCCCGTCCATGCCGGGCAGGCGCACATCGGTGATCAGCAGGTCGGCGGGCCCGGCCTTCAGCGCCGCCAGCGCCGGTTCAGCGGCGGCAAAGGCGGTGACGGGCAGGTCCGCCAGTTCCAGCGCCTGTTCAATGCCCAGGCGCACGGCGTCCTCATCCTCCACCAGCAGGATGCGCGGGGGTCTCTCAGCCATGGGCGGGCAGGTCGATGGTGAACATTGCCCCTCCTTCCGGGCGGTTGGCGGCGTGAATGCTTCCCCCATGGTCCTGCACCATCCCGGCAGAAATCACCAGCCCCAATCCAAGCCCCTGGCCCGGCGGCTTGGTGGTGAAGAAGGGTTCGAACAGGTGGGGCAGGCTTTCCGGGGCAATGCCGGACCCGCTATCCAGCACCCGCACCAGGGCGCGCGGGCCTTCGCGCACCGCCTCCAGCCGCACTTCCCGCACCGGTCCACCGGCCACGGCATCCAGGGCATTGCCCAACAGATTGACCAGCACCTGTTCCAGCCGGATGGGATCAAACCGCACCCACAGGTCGGGGTCGATGGCGGTTTCAACATTCGCATCCAGCCGCCGGCTTTTTTCCGTCAGCAAAGCCAGACTATTACCGGCGGCCACGGCCAGCCGCACCGGTTCCGGCCGGTTTTCCGACTTGCGGGCAAAGCCGCGCAACTGGCCGGTGATGCGGGCCATGCGTTCGGTCAGCTGGCCGATCATGGTCAGATTTTCCGTCACCCGGTCCACCTTGCCGCGCGCCAGGAAGGCGGCGGCATTGTCCGACAGGGTGCGCAGGGCCGCCAGCGGCTGGTTCAGCTCATGCGTGATGCCGGCGGCCAACTGGCCCAAGGCTGCCAGCTTGGCCGCCTGGACCAACCCATCCTGGGCGCGGCGCAGATCATCGTTCGCCGCCACCAGCTCCGCCGTGCGGGCCGCCACCTCCCGTTCCAAGGCCTGGGCAGAACGTTCCAGGGCCGCACGGGTGGCGCGTTCGGCCGCGCGCGTGCGGCGGCGCTGGCGCACCAGCATGGCCACCAGGGTCAGCAACAGCACCGCCGCCGCCCCCGCCGCCCAGGCGATGCGTTGGGCATTGGCCACCGGCGCCATGTCGGTCAGCAGCAGCAATTGCCAATCGGTGCCAGGTACATTGCGGGCCGTGGCCAGCAGCGGCTTGGCCCCCGGCCCGCCAATGCGCAGGACAGAGGCCCCGGCACCCAGATCGGCCAGCTGCTGCACCGCCAGCCCCTGCAGCTCCACCCGGTCATATTGGCGGGTGGCGGCCAGCCGCTCGCGCAAACCATCGGACAGCGGTTCCAGGGTGCGGAAGGTCCAGCCCGGCACGGAGGACAGGATGGTCACGCCATGCCCATCCTTTACCAGCACCCGGTCGGCCGCCTGCCCCCAGGTGCGTTCCATGCCGGTCAGCGTCACCTTCACCACCACCACCCCCAGCACGCCATCGGGGCCGGGGATGGAGCGGGCAAAGTAATATCCCGCCTCCCCGCTGGTGGTGCCAATGCCATAGAAGCGGCCATAGCCCTTGGCCATGGCATCGCGGAAATAAGGCCGGTAGGAGAAATTCATGCCGACAAAGCTGGCCGGCCCCTGCCAGTTGCTGGCGGCCCGCGTCGTGCCCTCGGTATCAATGGCATAGATGGCGGCGGCCCCCGACACGGTAGCCACCTGTTCCAGATAGGTGCTGGCCCGCTGGCTCAGCGGTTCATTGCCGGGGGCGGACAGCATCTGCCGCAGGGTGGTGGAATAGGTCATGACCGACGGCAGGGTCTCGTACCGCCCCAGTTCGCTGCGCAAGCCTTCGACATAGATGTCACGGCGGGGGCCTGCCTGTTCCAGCAGCTGGGCAATGGCCAGCCGCTCCGCCAGCCACCCCGCCCCGCCGGCGGCCAGCACCGCGATCAGGGCGGGGATCAACCAGAACAGGGCACGGCGCCAATGCGGTTTCAGGATGGGCCTCGCTTGGGTTGGGCGATCTTTACCACCATAAACAAAGGGCCGGCGGTACGGAACAGGCGATGGGGTGGTCTCGCTTAGCACCCCATCGCTGTTCCGCACCGCCGGCCCTGGCCGGGAGACCCTGGGGCTTATTCAGCCGGGGCCAAACGGGTGGCCGGTGCGGCTTCCACATCCGGGGACGGGTTGGCCAGCTCCCGGGTCAGCTTGTCCTGATCCAGCGCGCCTTCCCACTTGGCAACCACCAGGGTGGCGACGCCATTGCCGATCAGGTTGGTCAAGGCGCGGGCTTCGGACATGAAGCGGTCAACGCCCAGGATCAGCGCGATGGAGGCAACCGGGATATGGCCCACCGTGGCCAGCGTGGCCGCCAGCACGATGAAGCCGGACCCGGTGACCCCCGCCGCCCCCTTGGAGGTGAGCAGCAGCACGGCCAGGATCGACAGTTCCTGCCAGATGGTCAGGTCGGTGTTGGTGGCCTGGGCCAGGAAGATGGCGGCCATGGTCAGATAGATGCAGGTGCCATCCAGATTGAAGGAATAACCGGTGGGCACCACCAGACCGACGACAGACTTTTCCGCCCCCAGCTTCTGCAATTTGGTCATCAGACGCGGCAGCGCGCTTTCAGAGGAGGAGGTGCCGAGCACGATCAGCAGCTCTTCCTTGATGTACTTGATGAAGCGCCAGACGGAGAAGCCGGTGGCGCGGGCAACCGCGCCCAGCACCAGGAAGATGAACAGCAGGCAGGTGAGATAGAAGGCGGCCATCAACTGACCCAGCGACACCAGCGTACCCACGCCATACTTGCCGATGGTAAAGGCCATGGCACCGAAGGCACCGATGGGGGCCACCTTCATGATGATGCCGACGATCTTGAAGAAGACGGTCGAGGCGCTGTCGATCATGTGCAGCAGCGGGCGGCCGCGCTCACCCATGGAATGCAGGCCGAAGGCGAACAGGATGGCGATGAACAGCACCTGCAGGATCTCACCTTCCGCGAAGGCACCCACCACCGTGGAGGGGATGACATGCATCAGGAATTCGATCGTGCCCTGTTCCTTGGCCTTGGCCGTATAGGTGGCAATCGCCTTGGTATCCAGGGTGGCGATATCGACATTCATGCCGGCGCCCGGCTGCCACAGATTGACAACCAGCAGACCGATGACCAGCGCCAGGGTGGTCAGCACCTCGAAATAGATCAGCGCCTTCAGGCCCACACGGCCCACCTTCTTCATATCCTCCATCCCGGCAATGCCGTGGACGACGGTGAAGAAGATGATCGGCGCGATCAGCATCTTGATCATCTTGATGAAGGCATCGCCCAGCGGCTTCATGGCGGTACCAAGCTCGGGATAGAAATGCCCAAGCGCGATACCGATGGCAATCGCCGTCAGCACCTGGACATAGAGGCTCTGATAAAACTTCTTGGGCTTTGGTGCCGCCACGGCACCACCGGTCATTTCCTGGGCCATTCTTTGCCTCCCGTTCGAACCATGACCACCCGCGGACAGAACAGGGTGGCTTGGGTATCCCTATAGGCACGTGGCGTGCCAACCGGCAGGTTTGGGAGGTCATCCCGATAATCGTTTGAAACAAAACAATTTCGCAAATGCGGAAAAAATATGCGGCGTTGCAACAAATTCTGCTTTTCCGGACTTTTACAGCGGCGCGTCCGGAAAACCAGACACCCCTTCCCAGAGGGGTGACCTGCTCCCCTAATTGTCACCGTTTATAAGTAGAGGCCTCTGGTTTGGTATTGGGGTTGAGGGGCGTTCAGGACCGGGGGCATGCGCTGAACGCATCCGATACGAAATCCAGGCTCCAGCGCTGGTTGAGCCCCTGAGGCACATTCATCGGCGCCCGTGTGCCCAGTGCGCGTTTACGGCCCCGTCGCCGGCGCACCGCCAGCCCTTCCTCCCGGTAAATCCGCTGCAGCTTCTTATGGTTCACCGCCATCCCCTCCCGGGCCAGCAGACATCCCAGACGCCGGCAGCCAAAACGCCGTCGCGCCGATGCCAGTTCCCGCAGCCTTCGCCGCAAGGCACCGTCATCGGGGCGCCGCGACCGGTAGCGGATCGTCCGGCGATGCACTTTCAGGACAGAACAAGCCCGCCGCTCACTGACACCGAACGTTGCCCGCAGATGGGCAACCGTCCGGCGGCTGGCGGCGGGCCTTACCACTTTTTTCCCGCCACCTCGCGCAGCATCGCGTTGTCCAACATCGCCTCGGCTAGCAGCTTCTTCAGCCGGCTGTTCTCTTCCTCCAGGCTCTTCAGGCGCTTGGCCTCCGACACCTCCAGCCCACCATATTTCGATTTCCAGGCGTAAAATGTCGCCTCCGATATCCCGTGCCGCCGGCAGATGTCCGCCGTCTTATGCCCAGCATCCTGCTCCCTCAGGATCCCGATGATCTGTTCCTCGCTGAAACGGCTCTTCTTCATCAAATGGCCCTCCTCGCATGGGAAGGACTCTACTTTACACCGGGCACATTTTCAGGGAGCAGGTCACACATGGGCTGTCAGTATAGGAAGCTCCTCAGAGCTCAGAAGGGGTTGGCAGCCTGCATACTCTAGACGCTCAATCCCTTCTCGGCCTTCCTTATGGTAAAGGCTGCGATGCGCCCGCACTGTTCCTTCATCCAGAAACAGCGCCGTCGCTACCTGCGACACTGACCAACCAGCGTCAAGTAGCAGCAACGTGTTCATCCAGCGATGAATGGCGCTGTTGATTTGACGCCGCATCATCGCCCGAAAATAAACCCGATCCGCCTGGCTCAGAACCAATTCGCTCATAAACATAGCGAATCAGAAATCTCAAAACATGTAAACCCCTCTCAGGAATTCTCCCGGATTCAGGGTATATCAGACCAATCTCCCTTGATCGTGACCGGTCAAGGGAGATTTTGTGTTCCCTCAGGCGCCGGGCGGGCGCATCCGCGCCCTTGGCTTACGCGTCACGAGGTGCTGAGCCGGCAGTCGCCGGCCCACAATCCGCCAAGGGTCAAACCCTCGGCGGATTGGTATTACATCTCGTTCTTCACCTGAGGGTCAGAGCTGGTGATGACCTGCCGGGTCTGGGTCAAACGCGCCCACAATTCAAAAGAAATACCGACCGGATGCGGATTCGTCACCGGCAAAGTATTTGCAAAGAAAATTGACGCTGTGCTGATGGTGCTGCTGCCATCAATGTTACCGGCATCAAATTGCAAGCCCAAAATCTGATCGAAGTCAGATAAACGGGTCGCAGCAGCCGGATTCGTATTGATCAGGGCGCTGAAAAGCTGATAGTCGCTGGAGTCTATCTTATAAATTACTTCCCACGGCCCATCATTGGCCGGAACTGTAACCGACCCGTGCGGCCCCAGCTTCGCATTTTCCGGCCAGGTTTCTTCGTTCCACTTGCTGTAGGACCATTGATAACCTTCATCAGAGGGCTGTATGTCAACCCGCACCGTTGCCTGATTGGTAACCGCAATCATCGATAAATCCTTTCTCAACCCTTGGATATGAAGCGCACATAGCTGGGGCGTTTGTAGCCGATCTTGGCAAGCCACTTTACGGATTCGGAAACCTTGTCAGTTTCCCCCAAGCAAATATGGGCTCTGACCCAAGAATCTTGTACCGAGAATCTTTTTCCGTCAACTGCAATTATTGGCTGCAACAAATTTACCACCTGGCGGCAATATTTTTGGGCTTCCTCCTGATGGCCAAGGCGTTTTTCCGCTTCTGAAAGGAACAGCAACCCCAATGTCAGATGCTGCGCGAAGACCACATCCTTACCCATACGGCTATCAGCAGACTCCAGAATCTGCTTCAGATGCTGACGCGCCTCCGACACCTGCCCCATCCGCAGCAGCGTTTCCCCCAAGAAGATGGCATTAGCAGTTTCCACCTGTCGCCACACAGCGTTGGTTGGGTTCTCCCGCGTCAACACAGCCAGCTTGTCAGCAGTTTCCTTCTGCAGCGCCAACACCATCGGCATTGGACGACGTTCCACCCATATGCCAGCGGCAACCCAGTTGATTCTCAGCAATGCATGTTGCCAAATACGGTTGCTCGGGTCGTGCAAAACCAGCGACTGGGCCAGTTGTTGCCCTTCCGTCACGGCAGCATCCGCTTCATCACCACGCCCCATTGCATCCAGCAAACGCGCATAGCGATGCAGGGCCGTGACGTGATCGTAGGTCCAGCGGAACTCCGACGGGGCGGCAGCCCGCAGCGCGCGCAGTTCAACCTGCTCCTGCTCATACAGGCCAAGAGCTTGCTGAAGTTCTCCTTCCTGTTCACGAACAGTACCCAGCCAGGAGAGAGTGTCTGCCAGTTCAGCCCGGAGCCCCCGGTCATCCGGGCGTCGCTCCAAAGCACGACGCTTCAGCTCCAACGAACTTCGAAAATATTCGCCCGCCTTCTCACTATTACCCTGCCCGCGGTAAACTGATCCAAGGCTGTTTCTCGCGTAGGAAAGCTCAATCCACGCATCAACATCCTCCGGACTCAACTGGTTCATCCGCTCTGTATGAAACTCGTATTGCTTGAAATACTCTTCGGCCTCGTCAAATTTATTGGCATCCAGTGCGATTTGCCCCAGCCAAAAGGCGTCCGCCCCCAAATCCTTCAGCAGGTCCAGTGACTCAATCCCCTGGGCCAGATTGGCATCCAGCAGTTTCTTAGCCAGCAACAGGGCGCTGCGGGCCGCATCCGGGTCGGCCCGGGCCCGCGCCACCTCGGCAATGGTTTGCAGGGCGCGGGCCTGCTGCATCCGCGCCTCGGGCGACAAATCATTGATATTACTGTTGCCAAAATAGCTGAGCGCCTTGCCGCCAATGTCCGACAACAGGTCCAGCCGGCCCAGCGGGCGCAGTTTCTCGGCGAAGTCGCCCACCATGAAATTCATCAGGTCTTCGGCCTGACGGCGGCGATGCTCGGCCATGTCCTCGGCCTGATTGGCGCGCAAGCCCAGCAACAGGGCCACCAGCGCCACCAGCCCGAACCCCAGGGAAATCACGAAACGGCGTTGATCGGCCTGGCGCTCCCGCCGCGCGGAAGCGGTGATGAAGGCACGGACATCGCCGCTGAGCGGGATCTGCACCTGCCGGGTCAGTTCCCGCGCCTCTTCCAGCTGCTTGCCACGCGGCAGCAGCAGATCGACGCGCCGCCCCTCCTCCGTCCAGCGCCGGGCCGATTCCTCCAGCCGGCTGCGGGCATTCAAAGCCTGACGATGCTGAGCAATCCAGCCCGTCACACGCGGCCATTGGCGTAGCATGGCTTCATGTGCCACCCCGAAGACCGGAACCCCATCATAAACCAGACTGACGAACAGGCGCTGCTGCACGAAGGTGCGCACCAAAATGCGCTCCATCTCGCTGCCCAGGGAGGACCAGGGCATACGCCGGCTGCGCGCTGCACCATCGGTAACACCACTGCCCCCCATGGTGACGATCAGGGACAGAACCTGCGGCAGACAGAGGCGCGATGCCTCCGGCAACTCGTTCAGGGTGGCCTCCGCCCTTTTGCCGATAGCGCCACCGATCCCGCCCAAGGCGCGATAGGCCGCGACCGTCAGCTCGCGGCTGGTGCTGCGCTGCAGATACAGCTCATGCAATGTATATTGCAGCAGGGGCAGCGCATCGGGATTATCCGCCGTGCCGTCGCACAGAATATCATCCAGCTGCGCCTTGCTTTCCTCATCCATCCCAAAGCTGAGCCCGGCGGCCAGGGCGGGCATCCGGATCATCTGCATGATCTCTGCCCGGCTGGGCGGCGCCAGATCGAAATGGGCACCGGCCGCCTTGGCCGCCATCAGCACCGGTTCGCGCGCCACGTCGGGGTAGAAATCATTCCGGCAGGCGGCCAGCACCAGCACGGCACCGGTGCGGGCCAGACGATCCAACCCGGTCAGAAAGCCACGCCGCTGCCCCTCTTCCACCGCCGGATTGTTGAAAATCGCTTCCAGCCGATCAACAAACAGCAAGACGCGGGTGTCGGGTGGCATTGCCGCGAACAGGGCATCCACCGCAACCGGCTGATCATCGGCCAAGGCTGCAGCAATTGTCTCCGCACTATGCCCATTCAGCAGCGGTTCCCCCGCCACCTCCAGGTCCAGCAGGGCGCCGCCGACCGCCATCAGCAGGGACATGTCGCTGATATCGCCCATGTCCAACATGCTGCTGTCCAGCAGGCGGAATGGCTGATCCGGGCGCCGCAGGGCCGGCAGCAGGCCAGCCCGGATCAGCGAGGTCTTGCCGCTGCCACTGGCCCCCAGCACCAGCACCGGGCCCCCGTCCGGCATCGCCGCCTGACGCAAGATTGTGTCCCGCAGGGCGGCGATGGCCGTATCCCGGCCAAAAAATACGGCCGAGCGCGATTCATCAAACGCTTCCAGACCCACAAAGGGGGATTCTTCGGACCAGTCGCCAGGAGATCCCGTTGCGGCAAGATCAGAAGCAATAGTGACAGGTGCGACGGTCCTGTAACCACGCTTACGTATGTTCTCTATATAACGAACCTGCCCCGGATCATCGCCCAGCAGCTTCCGCAGCTGGGCGATGGCCTTATGCACCTGGTTGTCACCGACCGCCAGCCCATCCCAGCAGGAACGCAGCAGGTCTTCCGCGCTGAAAATTTCCCCCGGTCGGCTGCACAGCGCCACCAGCACATCCATGGCACGCGGCTCCACCTTCACCGGCTGCTGGCGCTGGTGATGGGTCAAGGTGCAGCTGCTGGCATCGACCTGCCATTCGCCGAAATGGAAAAATCTTATCCGCAATATCGCCCCACCGACCAATTTGCCTGTGCCAGCCCCATTCTGCTGCGGTCACCCACCTGCATCCCCGCAGATCCGCCATCGCCAGAATGGAATCATGACACGGGCAGCCCCTCCGACCGCTTTCCCGCTTTCCCTGTGGTTTCCGGGGAAGCCGGTCGGTACCCCTTGCCAGCTGGAATGATAGGGAAGTCGAAGGTCATAGTCCAATCTGATTAACCCGATCAAATCGACCTTAGATTATGTATGTTGAAATTGATACCACATATGCGTGCATTCATAATCCTTCCAGCGAACTTCCCCACCTCGGGTGTGCTCACTTCCCCTTCGCTTCCGGGAGGAGAAAGGCCGCTTCCGGTATCGGAAAATCGCCTCTGCCGTTTCCGATATTTTTCATTATAAACAATTGGTTAGGTGTCGGAAGATTTTCAGAAGCACCCGATTTCGGAAAGCTGGTCTAGGCTTTGTGTCCATAGCGAACCTGCCGGGTTGGGTGACCCAGGGCAGGCCGCTGATTGGATCGAACGCCCAAGCAATTGGCCGCATCCCGGAAGAGGGTCGTGACATGGATTTCCACATTCCGTCGCTCATGAAGATGAACGAGGCACTCGCCTTCGGTCGCCTTGGCGCCCTCCATGGTGGAACCTATTTTCCGCGGGGTGAACGCCCTGCTCGCCGTGACCGATCACATTCAGCGGCCATCAGCGCGGCACAGCAGGCCATTGCACACCCTGTCACGCAGCCACAGCGTCCGCTCCCTCTGCCGCCCATGGCGGCCCCCATGCGCTGCATCACCCCGCAGGCACCCCGCCTGGATGATTTATGGACGACGGCTGAGAAGGATCAGCTTGATGGGCGCGATTGCTGGGTGATCGATGGCAGCAGGAGCAAGGAGGAGGATGGCGCGATGGCTTTCTTCTCCTTCAATCTGGAACGCCCGTGCGACATCGGTCTGACCCTGTCGATGCGGGCCGCCGACCCCGGCCCGTCCGCTTTCGAAATTATCGTAACCGGTCACGTTATCAGCCGGCATTATACGGTGGTTGACCGTTTCATCTCCCGGACCTTCACCATTCCGGCCTCTGTGCTGAGCACAGGGCGTAATGCGCTGTCCATCAGCACCATTCCGGGTTATCATGGTATCTGGATCGAATCGGCAGGCGTCAGCCCGCTGGGATGAGTCCGCAATGGTGAGTTTGTCCGGTTGAAAAGCCCGGTGACAGGGACTGCCATCCCCGTCGCCGGGCTTTTCATTATCGGGGTTTCATTGGCTCTGTTTCATTGGCTGCGGGCCAGCATGGCGCGGAATTGTGGCAGGGCGACTGCCAGAAAACCCGCCCCCAACCCTGCCAGGACCAGCAGTTGCGGCCAGATGATGGCCAGCCCGGCCCCGCGGTAAAGGATGGCTTGGGCCAGCTGCACGAAATGCATGGTGGGCGAGACCTGCACCAGCCATTGCAGCACCGTCGGCATACTTTCCAGCGGCGAGGTGGCGCCCGACAGCATGTTCAGCACCAGGAAAACCGGGATGCCGACCAGGGAAAACTGCGGCATGGAGCGGGTGACCGTGGCCAGCAGGATGCCCAGCGACATGGTGGCGAACAGGTAAAGCGCCACACAGGCCAGAAACAGCGGGATGGAACCTTCGATCGGCACGCCCAGCCAGAGCCGCACCACGAATTGCAATGACAGGCCGGTGGCCACCAGAATCACCAGACCATTGGCCCAGATCTTGGCAGCCGCGATTTCAGAGGCCCCCAGCGGCATGACTAGCAGATGTTCGATGGTGCCATGCTCCCGCTCCCGGATCACGGCGGCCCCGACCAGCAGGATGGACATGATGGTAATATACTGGATCACTGCCATCACCGCCTGGAACCACATGCCCTCCAGATTGGGATTGAAATAAGTGCGGGTCACCACGGAAACCGGGGCCCGGTTGGGTGCATCCGGCGACAGCGCCTCCGCCACCTCCTGATTGATGATGGTCTGGATATAGGCACTGCCCAGCCCGGCCATGGTCATGGCCGTGGCATCGATGTTTAACTGGATGGTCGGCTGGTGGCCTTCCCGCAGATCGGCTTCCAGCCGGGGCGGCAGGTCCAGCACGAAGGCATAGCGGCCTTCATCCATGACCCGATCCACCTGCGACCGGTCGATCAGCTCCGGCGTCTTGAATTGTGGGGGCAGCAGGGCATCGCGGATGCGGCGGGACAGGGCTGAGCCGTCAGCATCCACCACCGCCACCCGCGCGCCTGCCACATCCGTTTTCACGCCGGTGGCGACCGTATAAACGCTGACCGAAAAGCAATAGATGATGAAGGCCAGCAACACCTTGTCGGCCAGCACGGAAGACAGTTCCTTGACGCCCAGATAATAGACGGTGAGGAACCAGCGCTGGATATGGCCCATCTCACGCCTCCTGTTTGCGCAGCAGCAGCGATGCCGCCGTCATGAAACCCAGGGCGAACAGGCCCAGCATGACAAATTCCAGATGCAGCGCGCTGAAATCACGCGCCTTGGCAAAGGCGCCCAGGCTGATGGTCTGGAACCAGAGGGAAGGGAAGGCCCGACCGATCAGGGCGGCCCCCCCTTCCAGGGTCGAGGCGGGGTAAAGGAAACCGGAGAAATTGATCGCCGGCACCACGCTGATGATGGCGGTCACCAGAATGGCGGCCACCTGGGTGCGCACGAAGGTGGAGACCAGCAGCCCCAGCCCAGTGGCCGCCATGATATAGAGCGCGCCGCCCAGCAGCAGCCCGGCCAGCGAGCCATTCACCATCACCCCGAACAGCAATACCGTGGTGGCCACCAGGATCAACAGGCTGACAAAGCCGATCACCACATAGGGCATCTGCTTGCCCAACAGAAATTCCGGCACCGAGGCAGGGGAGGCGTAGAGATTGGCGATGGAGCCGATCTCCCGTTCCCGCACCACGCCGATGGCCGTCAACATGCCGGGGATCATGATCATCACCACCATGATGACACCCGGCAGAATAGCATTGGCGCTGCGGAAGGACTGGTTATAGCGGAAACGTGGCTGAATGATCGGCCCGCTGGCCTCTGCCGTGGCAAGGGTGGAACGCCGCAGCAGTTCCCGGGCATAGAGCTGGGCAATGCCCTGCACATAGCCACGCGCCGTTTCCGCCCGGAAGGGCATGGCCCCATCCAGATAGACCGCCAGTTCCGGCTGATGGCCAGTCAGCAGGTCACGCCCGAAGGAGGGTGGGATCGCCACCACCAGCCGCAGTTCCCCACTGCGCAGCCGTCGTTCGATCTCCAGATCGCTGCGCACCGGTGCCCTTTCCTGGAAATAGCGTGAGCCGGAGAGATTCTCCACCAACTGCCGGCTCTCCAGTGACTGGTCACGGTCAAATACAGCGTATGGTAGGTTTTCGACATCAAAGGTGATGCCATAGCCAAAGGTCAGCAACAGGATCAGTGGCCCGATCAGGGCGAAGGCAAGGCGTATCCGGTCACGCAAAACCTCCGTCATTTCACGGCGCGCAAAGGCCCAGATCCGCCCGAAGGAAGCCGCCAGTTCCCCCTTGCCCCCACTCTTCACCGGTTCGGCCGGCAAGTCCGGTTCCGCAGCCGGCGGCGGCTGGCTGGGGGAGGCTTCCTCCAGAAAGGTGATGAAGGACTCCTCCAGCGTCGCCCCGCCCTTGGCGTCGCGCAGCTCCACCGGGGTGCCCACCGCCAGTACCCGGCCGGAATGCATCAGGGAGATGCGGTCGCAGCGTTCCGCCTCATTCATGAAATGGGTGGAAACGAAGATGGTCACCCCGTCGCGGCGCGACAGGTCGGCCAGATGCCGCCAGAACAGGTCGCGCGCCGCCGGGTCAACGCCCGATGTCGGTTCATCCAGAATCAGCACATCGGGCTTGTGCAGACAGGCGGCCGCCAGTTGCAGCCGCTGCCGGATGCCCAGCGGCAGGGAAGCCGGCAATTCATCCGCCACCTCTGCCAGCCCGAAGGTCTGCAACGCCTCATCCGTGCGGGCCTGCACGGCGGCCGCATCCATGCGGTAAAGCCGGGCGTGCAGCAGCAGGTTGGCGCGGACGCTCAATTCCTCATAAAGTGAGAAGCTTTGCGACATATAGCCGACGCGCAGCCGCGTTTGCATGTCCGCCGCCCCGATGGGCCGGCCCAACAGGCTGGCCGTGCCCTCGGTCGCCGGCAACAGGCCGGTCAGCATCTTCATCGTGGTGGTCTTGCCGCAGCCGTTGGAGCCGAGGAAGCCGAAAATCTCCCCCTTGGCGATGCGGAAACTGACATGATCGACCGCCGTGAAGGCGCCGAACCGCCTTGTCAGCCCATCCGCCACAATGGCATCCGGCCCGTCATGCAGCACGCGCGGCGGCATCACCAGGGCGGCCCCCGCCCCACCCCCGGCGGCCAGATTGGCAAAGGCCTGTTCGGGATTATCGGCGCCGGCCTGTTGCAGCACCGCCTGCATCGGCCCCGCCGCCAGCACCCGCCCTTCATCCACCACCACCAGATGCTGGAAGCGCGCCGCCTCCTCCATATAGGCCGTCGCCACGATGACGGTCATGCCCGGCCGTTCGGCGCGGATATTGTCGATCAGGCTCCAGAACTGGCGGCGTGACAGCGGGTCCACGCCCGTGGTCGGCTCATCCAGAATCAGCAGGTCGGGATCATGGATCAGGGAGCAGCAGAGCGAGAGTTTCTGCTTCATGCCACCGGACAGCTTGCCCGCCGGCCGGTCGGGAAACGGGTCCAGCCCGGTGGCGCGCAGCAGCCGGTCGATGCGCTGCCGCCGTTCCGCCGCCGACTGGCCGAACAGCCGGCCGAAAAAATCGATATTCTCCGCCACCGACAGGGTGGGATAGAGATTGCGGCCCAAACCCTGGGGCATATAGGCGATACGCGGGGCCACAAGATCGCGGTGTTTGGCATCGGCCATATCACCGCCCTGCACCCGCACTTGGCCCGTTTGCAGCGCACGTACCCCGGCAATCAGGCCCAGCAGGGTGGATTTACCCACCCCATCCGGCCCGATCACCGCCACGGTGGCGCCGGCCGGCACCTCCAGACTGACGGCATCCAGGGCCACCTTGTCCCCATAATGGTGGGAAACGGCGCTCAATGTGATGGCGGCTTCAGACATGGGCTGACCCCCAGGGCGGCAGCGGGAAGGAACGGGTCAGCGGGCCGGCTTGGGCGGCAGTTTCACCGCCAGATCCGCCGGCCATTTCGCCCCCAGTTCCGTCAGCACATAGCCCTGGCCGGTCAGCCCGGCGCGGACATAATCCCGGTAGGTTTCCAGCAATTGCGGGTCGACCGACAGCTTCACCCGGTACATCAGCTTTTCCCGCTCGTCGCTGGTTTCCACCGTCTTGGGCGTGAACTGCGCCTCTGCGGCCACGAAGGAAACGCGGGCGGGGATGACATAGGTGGGGGCAGCATCCAGCACGATCCGCGCCTCTGACCCATGCGCCACCCGGCCCGCCTGCGATGTGGGCAGGAAGATGGTCATGTAAACATCGCTGAGATCCAGCAGGGTAGCCACCCGCCCGCCGGCGGCCAGCACCTCCCCCGGATGGGCCAGCTTATATTCAATGCGGCCGGCAATGGGCGCGGCCAGCACCATATCGGCAATGGTACTGTCGATCTGCGCCACCTGGGCGCGGGCCTGTTCCACGGCGGCCTTGGCGTCGGCCACGGTCGCCTCCGCCGCCTGGATATTGGCGTAATTCACCTCATGCTGGGACTTGCGACGATCCACCTCTGAGGCGGGCGTGGCGGAGGTTTTCAGCAATTCCTGCACCCGGCGCAGTTCCACGCCGGAAAGCTTATATTCCGCCTGCCGGATGGCCACCATGGCTTCGGCCTGGGTCACCCCGGTTTCCGCCCGGCGCAAGGCCGCCTGGGACGCGGCCAGTTCAGCCTTCAAGGTGGTGGTATCCAGATTGGCCACCACCCCGCCGCGCGGCACGGCATCGCCTTCACGGACAGTGATTTCCACCAGTTTGCCGGCATATTTGGTGGCGATATCAACCCGCTCCACCTCCATCCGACCATTGGCGGTGGCAAGCCCGGCCGGCAACTGCCCCGCCCGGCTCTGTTGCCAATAGAAAAAACCACCGGCCCCCAGGGCAGCCACGGCGACAATGATCAGCAATGGTGCGGCACGCATACTGAATTCCCCCTGGGGTTTTCCGTTCACCTTGGAAAGGCTCTAAACCTCATTGCCCGCTGCCGCATTGCGGAAGATCAATCCGTCACCGAAGTGTTTCCACTTTCGCCCGCTTCCGCCAGCAGCCAGTCCCTGAAGGCCACCAGCGGGGCATAGCGCTCCTTCTCCGCTGGATAGACGAGGTGATAACCACCGCCATCCTGGCCGGCAGCACCAGGCAGGCGGCAGAGGCTGCCATCGGCCAGCTCATCAGCCACCAGGATGCCGGGCACCAGGGCGCAGCCCAGCCCGGCCACGGCGGCGCGGATGACCAGCAGGAACTGTTCGAACACCAGCACCGGCTGATGCGGGTCCGCCGCCAGCCCCTGGGCGGCAAACCAATGGCCCCAGGCGGTGGGCCTGGTTTCCTGCTGCAACAGGGTGGCGCGGGCCAGATCGGCCGGCTGGTGCAGCCCCAGCCTTGCCACCAGGGCGGGGGCAGCCACCGGCACCAGCTCTTCCCCAAAGAAACGATGGCAGATCAGACCGGTGCTACCAGGATCAACGCTCATGATCGCCGCATCGATCCCTTCCGCCCGCAAATTAAAGGGGCGCACCCGGGTGGAGAAATTGACACTGATATCCCGGTGCCGGGCAAAGAAGCCGCCCATACGCGGGATCAGCCAGCGGGCACCAAAGGTGGGCAGGATGGCCAGATCCAGCGTACCGCCCCCGCCGGCAAAGGCGATGGTCTGTGCCGCCGCCTGGGCGATGCGGGCCAACGTATCGCGCGCCTGTTCGGCCAGGAAGCGCCCTGCCGGGGTCAGCACCACCCGCTGGCGCACCCGTTCAAACAGCACCACGCCCAACTGCCCTTCCAGTTGGGCCACCTGCCGGCTGATTGCGCCCTGGGTCTGGTTCAGCTCCAGCGCCGCCGCCCGGAATCCGCCCAGCCGGGCCGCCGCTTCAAAGGCAATCAGGGCGGCGGTGCTGGGGATCAGGCGGCGGGAAAACATAGGTGCGGATCAGCCAGAAGATGATGAGGGTTCATGCCAAGCTACCACGCATTTGCTTTGAACATGACACCAACTTGATGCCGATTAGGCATCAAGTTGGTGAGAAAACATGGTTTGCCGGCCGGGCCGGGCAGGCGTAAGCCAGAGACAGCAACCGCCCTTCCAACCAAGAGGACAGATGATGGCCGGCGATCTTGGCAGCTTTCAGTGGGATGACGCCTTTCTGCTGGATGACCAGTTGGACGAGACGGAACGGCTGGTCCGCGACAGCGCCCGCGCCTATGCCCAGGAAAAGCTGGCCCCCCGTGTGCGGGAGGCCTTTGCACGCGAACATACCGACCCGGCCATTTTCAAGGAGATGGGCGATCTTGGCCTGCTGGGCGTCACCATCCCGGCCGAATATGGCGGGGCCGGCCTGGGCTATGTCGCCTATGGGCTGGTCGCGCGGGAGGTGGAGCGGGTGGATAGCGGCTATCGCTCCATGATGAGTGTGCAGTCATCGCTGGTGATGCACCCGATCTTTGCCTATGGCAGCGAAGATCAGCGGCGCAAATATCTGCCCAAGCTGGCCTCAGGCGAATGGATCGGCTGTTTCGGCCTGACGGAACCGGATGCCGGTTCCGACCCGGCCGGAATGCGCACACGGGCGGAAAAGATCGATGGCGGTTATCGCCTGACCGGCGCGAAGATGTGGATCACCAATTCCCCCATCGCCGATGTCTTCGTCGTCTGGGCCAAGTCCGACGCGCATGGCGGTGCCATTCGGGGTTTCGTGCTGGAAAAGGGCATGAAGGGCCTCTCGGCCCCCAAGATCGAAGGGAAAATGTCGCTGCGCGCCTCGGTGACGGGGGAAATCGTCATGGATGGGGTGGAAGTGACGGAAGAGGCCTTGCTGCCCAACGTCTCCGGCCTGAAAGGGCCGTTCGGCTGCCTGAACCGGGCGCGCTATGGCATTTCCTGGGGGGCAATGGGGGCGGCAGAAGCCTGTTTCCATGCCGCCCGGCTCTATACGCTGGAGCGCAAACAGTTCAACCGCCCGCTGGCCCAGACCCAGTTGGTGCAGAAGAAACTGGCCGACATGTTGACGGAGATCAGCCTGGGGCTTCAGGCCTCCTTGCGGGTGGGACGGCTGTTTGAGGCGGGCAAGCTGGCGCCGGAAATGATTTCCCTGGTCAAGCGCAACAATTGCGGCAAGGCGCTGGATATTGCGCGGGCCGCCCGCGACATGCATGGCGGCAACGGCATTTCCGACGAATATCCGGTGATGCGCCATATGGTGAACCTGGAAACGGTGAACACCTATGAAGGCACCCATGATGTCCACGCCCTGATCCTGGGCCGCGCCATCACCGGGCTGCAGGCGTTTTTCTGAAGGCGGCAGGGCCTGACAGACCGCACAACATGGTGGCTGCACGGCTCAGCACCTTTGCTGCCCGGCAACCACCCGCTCAACCGTCACCCCGGCGAAGGCCGGGGTCCAGGGGCCACAGGCGCTTTGCTCTACGATGCTGGACCCCGGCCGCAGCATGGGTGACGGTAATGTGAGATGTCAGCTGCTTGGCACCGTAATCCAGGAGCATTCGTCGATGGCAGCACTGGCGGGCATCCGCGTCCTTGACCTCAGCCGGATTTTGGCGGGGCCCTGGGCAACCCAGATGCTGGGTGATTTCGGGGCGGAGATCATCAAGGTGGAACGCCCTGGCGAGGGGGATGATACCCGCCGCTGGGGCCCCCCCTATGTGGAGGGCGACGGGCCATCCGCCTATTTCCTGACGGCCAACCGCAATAAACGCTCCGTCTCTATCGATTTCACCGGACCGGAAGGCCAGCGGTTGATCCGCGATCTGGCCGCCCGCTGCGATGTGCTGGTGGAAAATTACAAGGTCGGGGGGCTGGCCAAATATGGGCTGGATTATGAGAGCCTGCGGCAGGTCAATCCCCGCCTGATCTATTGCTCCATCACCGGCTTCGGCCAGGATGGGCCTTATGCCCAGCGCCTGGGCTATGATTTCCTGATTCAGGGGATGAGCGGGCTGATGAGCGTGACCGGTCCCGCTGACAGCGGTCCGCATAAGGCCGGCGTGGCGCTGGCCGATATCATCACCGGGCTTTATGCCGGCAACGCCATCCTGGCCGCCCTGCACCATCGGGAACGCACGGGGGAAGGCCAGCATCTGGATCTGGCCCTGCTGGACTGCATGGTCGCCGCCATGGCCAATCAGGCGCTGAACCGGCTGGTCAGCGGGCGCGATCCGGGGCGGCTGGGCAATGGCCACCCCTCCATCGTGCCCTATGACACGTTCCCGGTGGCCAATGGGCATATCAATCTGGCCGTCGGCAATGACCGGCAGTTCCAGCGCCTGTGCACGGTGCTGGAACTGCCGGAACTGGCCAGCGATGACCGCTTTGCCAGCAACAGCGCGCGGGTAGCCAACCGGGTTGCCCTGACCAGCCTGTTGAGCGAGCGGCTGCGCCGCCGCAACGGGGCAGAGTGGCTGGCAGCCCTCGAGGCGGCGGACGTGCCGGCGGGGCCGATCAACGGGCTGGGTGCCCTGTTCGACGATCCGCAGGTCCGCCATCGCGGGCTGGCCCTCGCCATGCCGCATGAGAAAGCCTGCACGGTGCCGGGGGTTGCCAGCCCGGTGAAATTCTCCGCCTCCCCCGTGGTGGAAAGCAAGGCCCCGCCGGAACTGGGGGCCGATACCGATCAGGTGCTGGCCGACCTGCTGGGGCTGGATGCGGCGGGGCTGGCGGCCTTGCGGGCAGCGGGGGTGGTGGGGTAGTCGGCCTTACCAGCCCTTGTCGGCCACATCTTCCACATAGACCAGCGCCCGGCCCTGGGCCAGCATCTGACGATCCAGTTCACAGACCGTTTCCAGATCCACCAGATGCTTATCCGGGCGCAGGCGGGTGATGGTGACGCGGGCCAGAAGCGCCCGCCCCAGCGGGATGGGGGCCAGGAATTGCGTCTGCTGTTTCAGGTAATTGGTGCCCGGCCCCGGCAGCTTCACCCCCAGCAGATAGGAGAACAGGGCCCCCACCAGCGGTTCCGCCACCTGGCCTTCCGGCATCGGGGCGCCGCCCAGCGCCAGATAATCCGCCATATCGGCAGCGGTGAAGGTGCGGGTAAGGTGGGCGCTGTCGCCAAGCTTCAGCATGTCGTCGCCATCTCAAACGTCCCATCACAGGTGACCACGCCATCAGCGAGGCGGGTGACGGTTACCGCGATCTGCTGACCGGTCAGGGTGGCGCTGAAGCGCATCGGCTCCCCTGCATAGGTGGGGGCGGGAAAGCGGATATCCTGGCCCAGCAGCACCGCCCCCGGCAGCAGCCGGCCCGCCAGCCCGCGCAGGATGGTGCAGAGCAACAGCCCATGCGCCACCGTGCGCCCGAACCGGGTACGGGCGGAAAAGCCGGGATCGACATGGATCGGGTTGTCATCACCCGACAGGCGGGCGAACAGGTCAAAATCCGCCTGGGTCAGGGTGCGGTCGATCACCAGGGTGGGGGCGGTCATGGGGTCACCTGCTGCCGGTCCAGCTTATGTTTCTGCACCTTGCCGGCGGCGGTGCGCGGGAACTCCGACACCATCAGGAACTGTCTGGGCACCTTGAAAGCGGCCAACCGGTCGCGGCAGAACCGAGCCAGTTCCTCAGGATTCAGCGCCGGCCGGCCCGGCTTCAGCCGCACGAAGGCGCGGCCCACCTCCCCCCATTGCGGGTCGGGCACACCGATCACGGCCGCTTCCAGCACCGCCTCATGCTGGGTCAGCACATTCTCCACCTCCGCCGGGTAGACATTCTCCCCGCCGGAGATGAACATCTCCTTCAACCGGCCGACGATGTAGTAATAGCCATCCGCATCGCAGCGGGCGATATCGCCCGAGCGCAGCCAGCCATCCTCCGTAAAGGCGGCCTGATTGGCCGCCGGCTGGCGCCAATAGCCGGGGGTGACCCCCAACCCGCCGAACAGCAGCTCCCCCGCCTGGCCCGGCGGCACATCGCGGCCCAGCGGATCGACAATGCGCACCCCCACCATGATCTGCGGCTTGCCGACGGAGCCGATCTTTTCCAACGCATGGTCGGGATCGCCCAGAAAGGCGGTCGGCCCCGTCTCCGTCATGCCCATACCATTGCAGACGCGGGCCCCGCGTTCAGCGTAACGGCGTACCAGCACATCGGGCAAAGGCGCGCCGCCACAGCCCCAATGGCGCACGCGCGACAAATCCACCTGATCAAAGCGGGGATGCTGGGAAAGCTGCAGATAAACGGCGGGCACGCCGAAGAAATGATCCAGCCGCCCTTCCGCCAACAGGCCAATCATCACATCGGCATCAAAGCCCGGCAGCACCAGCACCTGCCCGCCCGCCATCAGCGTGGGCAGCGTGTGCAGGTTGATGCCGGCAGTATGGAACAAGGGCAGGAAATTCAGCGTGCGGTCCCGGCCCGACAGGCCGATGGGCTGGCTGATATTGACGTAATTCACGAACGCCATGGCATAGGTGTAGATCACCGCCTTGGGCGTGCCGGTGGTGCCGGAGGTATAGAGCAGATACCAGATATCATCCGCCGGCCAGCCGCCCCGGCCCGGATGCGGGCTGGCCATATTGCGCCGCTCAGCGTAATCGGTATCCAGGTCAAGCGTGACCAGACCGAGCTGAAACAGCTCCCGCGCCACGCCTATATCTTCCGTCCCATGCAGCAGCAGGCAGGGCGCGCAATCGGCCAGCAGGGGGCGCAGTTCGGCTGCCGGCATCCGCCAGTTCAGCGGCACCAGAATCGCCCCCAGCTTGGCACAGGCGAACAGGATTTCAAAAAACTCGATCCGGTTGCGGCAGAGAATAGCCACCCGGTCGCCCATCCGCACCCCGTCGGCCGCCAGCAGGCTGGCGGCACGGGCGGCGCGATCCTCCAGCCCGCGATAGGTGACGCGCTGGCCGCCCACCAGTTCCTCCATCGCCAGATGGTCCGGCGACAGCAGGGCGCGCCTGGCGGTGATGTCGGCGATCTCCCGGCTCATGACATCCCTTCCCCCTTATGCGGCGACAAACCAAAGGTGATCAACTCAGCAGCGGCGGCAGCAATCTCCGCCGCGGGCCGATCATCGCTCCACACCGCATAGCGCAGGCCCAGAAACACGCTCATCCCGATCAGGGCCCAGGCGCGTTCCTCCTCATGGCCGGGGCTGATCTCCCCCTTGGCAGAGGCATGGACCAGATTGCGGCGATAGGCTTCGGCGAAGACCCGGTAATAATTGCGATAGGCATCCTCGGCGACGAACTGCGCCTCCATGACGATACGATATAAATCCTTGTGCCCGCGCACAAAATCGATGAAGGCCTCCAGCCCCAGCCGTTCCGCCGTCAGCCGGTCACTGGTGCCGGTCACCCGCTCGGCAATATGCTGGCGGGTCAGCCGGCCCATATCATCCACCAGCGCCCGGAACACCTGCTCCTTGCTGTCGAAATAGGTGTAGAAGGTGCCCAGCGCCGCCCCGGCCCGCTGGGTGATGCCGCTGATCGAGGCTTCGTGATAGCCGCGTTCACCAAATTCCGCCGCCGCCGCATCCAGCAGCTTGCGCAGGGTGCGCTTGCCCCGTTCCGTGCGCGGGGCCTTGGAGAGGGCGGCATCCGCTGCCGGCCCGTCCGTCACATCCACACTTGCCGCCTTCGCGGTCATCTTCATCCCTCCCTAGCGCCTTCGATCCGGCGAAAGACGCATTCTACCGGCTTTGCCGGTCATCGGCACGGTCGGTATTTCTTCTGAAGTTGAATATTGACTCAGGTTTCGGTTTGGCGCAAGCATGGGGACGTTCAGCCGGCACTCGGGCCCCGCCACAGGGGCCAAACCAAACAATCGACAAAGCCGGCGGGCAGGGAAGCGGAACCAACCAGGGGGCGGACGGCCTATGCCGGAACTGCGTCTCAGCGATGGCGCCTTGATCGCCTATGAGGATGTGGGCAATGGTCGGCCCCTGCTGCTGATCCATGGCTGGGGCACACGCGCCAGTTTCTTTGCCCCCCAGTTGGATGGGCTGGCCGACGGGTTCCGCCTGATCGCCCCTGACCTGCGCGGCCATGGCCAATCGCGCCAGCACGGAGCCGGGGCCGATATCCCAAGGCTGGCCGCCGATATCAGTGAACTGGCCGCGGCGCTGGACCTGCGCGGCATTCTGGCCATCGGCTGGTCCATGGGGGCCATGGTGCTGTGGCAAGCCCTGCTGGAAGGCGGTTTGCGCCAACGCACTGCCGGGCTGGTCAGCATCGATATGGCGCCCAAGGTGCTGAACGGGCCGGACTGGCCGCATGGGCTGCGCGGCAGCCACCCGGCCAAGGCCGGCAGCCAGGCGCTGGACCTGATGCGGCTTGGCTGGGCCGCCGTGGCCCCGCGCATTGCCGCCCGCATCTTCGCCCAGGGGCACGAGGCGGAACGCGCCGTGCTGCGCCGCTGGGCAGCCATGGAAATCGCCGGGGCCGATCCGGTGGCCATGGCCAGCCTCTGGGCCTCGCTCACCGCGCTTGATTTCCGCGACCGGCTGCCGGGCCTGGATTTGCCGGCGCTGGTCAGTTTCGGCCAGCTCTCCCGGCTTTATCCGGCGGAGACGGCCCCCATCCTGGCCGGGCTGCTGCCCCAGTCCCGCCTGTTGGGCTTCCCCCGGTCCGGCCATGCGCCGCAACTGGAGGAACCCTTATCCTTCAACCAAGCCATCCGTGACTTCGCCGCCCGCCTGCCGACACACGCCGATAATGATAAAAGAGGGGAGTGAAACCATGAAAGCGTCAGCAAAACCCACTATCCGCCTGCTCTATGCCAGCACCGCCCTGTTCACCCTGCCGGTGCTGGGAACACCCGCCGCCCTGGCCCAGCAGCAGACCGCCGCCAGCGCGCCGATGATGGAGGAGATCGTCGTCACCGCCCGCCGGCGGGAGGAATCGCTGCAGGATGTCCCCGTCTCCATCACCGCCTTGACGGCGGAAACGCTGGAGATGCAGGGCTCCCCCGACATTACCAGCCTGACCAAGATGACGCCGAACCTGACCATGCAGCCGGCGCGCGGGTCCAATTCCACCCTGATCGCCTTCATCCGTGGCGTGGGCCAGCAAGACCCGCTCTGGGGGTTCGAGCCGGGCGTGGGGCTTTACCTGGATGATGTCTATCTGGCCCGCCCGCAGGGTGCCGTGCTGGATATTTTCGATATTGAGCGGGTGGAGGTACTGCGCGGGCCGCAGGGCACGCTTTATGGCCGCAATACCATCGGTGGAGCCGTGAAATATGTCACAAAGCGCATCAGCGACACGCCGGAAGGCAAGATCAAGGCGCAGATCGGTTCCTATGACCAGACCGACCTGATCCTCTCCGGCTCCACCCCCATCGGTGAAAAGGTGGGGGTCAGTGGGGCGGTGGCGATGTACCGCCGGGGCGGCTATGGCACCAACCTGACCACCGGCCAGGACCATTACGACAAGGATGTCAATGCCGGCCGGCTGGCGGTGGAGTTCAAGCCGACGGACACCCTGTTCATCCGGGTCGCCGCCGACAAGACGGTGGATGATTCCAACCCCCGCCACGGGTACCGGCTGGTCGCCACACCTACTGTACCCAAGCTCCTTTCCGTCTATGACACCCAGGCGGGGCTGACGGGCAAGAACAAGGTGAAAACAGAGGGCGTGTCGCTGACGGCGGAATATGAGGCGTCCGACACCATCACCTTGAAATCCATCACCGCCTACCGCGATGGGCGCAGCGACACGGTGATCGATTTCGACAATCTGCCGGCCAAGATTCTGGATATCCCCGCCTATTACAAGGATGACCAGTTGAGCCAGGAATTCCAGTTCCTCTATCAGGGTGAACGGTTCCAGGGCGTGGCGGGGCTTTATTACATGGATGGCCATGCCGAAGGGGCGTTCGACACCATTGTCGGGCTGGCCAACCTGACCACGCTGACATCCGGCAGCGTGGATACCAAGAGCTATGCCGCCTTTGCCGACTTCACCTATGACATTACCGACCAGTTCAAGATTTCGCTGGGTGGCCGCTATACGATCGACAAGAAGGAAGGTACGGTCTATCGCGCCAATTTCGCCGGGCTGACCAGCCCGTTCTTCGGCGGTACGGCGCGCAACCCCACGCTGATCCGCAGCAATTACACCAATGAGCGCACCTTCAAGGAATTCACCCCGCGCGTCAGCCTGACCTATCAACCGACGGATGATGTGACGCTCTATACCTCCTATGGCAAGGGCTTCAAATCCGGCGGCTTCGACATGCGCGGCGATGTGATCCTGACGCCGGACACGGTGAAGGGCTATGATCCGGAAATTGTCGATACCTATGAGGTTGGGTCCAAGCTGCGCTTCTGGGACAACCGCGCACGGCTGAACCTGGCGGCCTTCTATTCCGACTATGATGGCCAGCAGGTCACCACCCAGGTGCCCGCCGGCACCACCATCGCCAGCTTTGTCGATAATGTCGGCTCCTCCAAGATCAAGGGCTGGGAGGCGGAAGGCCAGTTCCTGCTGACCGAAGCGCTGATGGCCAGCTTCGCCGTTGGCTATATCGATGCGGAATTCAAGGAATTCCTGCGCTATGACCTGACGACCAAGCAATATGTGAATATTGCCAACACGGCCGTGTTCCAGAACACGCCGAAATGGACGACGAACTTCACGCTTTCCTACACCCATGACATGGGGGATGCCGGCACCGCCACCCTGACCGGCTCCGCCTCCCACCGCAGTCATTTCTCCCTGTTCGAATTCCCCAACCCGACCCTGGACCAGAAGGGCTATACGCTGCTGGATGCCAGCCTGGTCTGGACCACGGCGGATGAACGTTGGCGGGTGGGGCTGCATGGGCTGAACCTGACCGACAAGCGCTATCGGGTGGGTGGCTATAATTTCCCCGGTGCCACCTTTGGCGACAGCATCATCGGCTTCTATGGCGCGCCGCGCACGGTAACGGCGACGGTGGAATATCGCTTCTGATGGACGGCCGGCGGGAATGGCGCGCCACTTGCCGTTCCCGCCAGCCCCGCCTATTGCTTCTTCCGCCCGCGTCCCCAGAGGAAACCAGCCTATGCAAGCAGCCGTATCCCAGGGCCAGCGCCCCTATTATCGCTATTACGTGCTGCTGATTCTGATCCTGGTCTATATCTTCAATTTCATCGACCGGCAGATTCTGGGTATCCTCGCCTCCGCCATCAAGACGGAACTGGGGCTCAGCGATCAGCAATTGGGCCTAATGGGCGGCATGGCCTTTGCGCTGTTCTACACCGCCCTTGGCATTCCCATCGCCCTGGTGGCAGACCGCAAAAGCCGCACCTGGATCATGACCGGGGCGCTGACCATCTGGAGCGGTTTCACCGCCTTATGCGGCTTTGCCACCGGCTTCTGGCAATTATTCCTCTGCCGGCTGGGCGTAGGCGTGGGGGAAGCGGGCGGCGTGGCGCCAGCCTATTCCCTGATTTCCGACTATTTCCCGCCGCAGGAACGCGCGCGCGCGCTGGCCGCCTACAGCTTCGGCATTCCCATCGGCATGGCGGCGGGCGTGCTGTTCGGCGGGCTGATCGCCCACCAGATCGGCTGGCGCTGGGCCTTCATCATCTGCGGGCTGGCGGGGCTGCTGCTGGCGCCGCTGTTCAAGCTGACGGTACGGGAACCGGTGCGCGGTGGGTTTGATGCCAGACCGCTGGGGAGCCAGGCCACAGCCAGCCCCGGCCTGGGCGATGCGCTCGCCCTGCTGTTCCAGAAACCCTCCTTCTGGTTGCTGGCGCTGGGGGCTTCCTGCTCATCCATTCTGGGCTATGGGCTGGCCTTCTGGCTGCCTTCCTTCTTTGAGCGCAGCCATGGGCTGGCTTTGGTGGACCGTTCCATCTTCTATGCCGGTATCCTGTTCTTCGGCGGCATGGTCGGCGTCTGGTTCGGCGGGTCGCTGGGCGACCGGTTCGGGGCCAATGACAAGGGCAATTATGCCCGCGTGCCGGCGGTGGCCTTTCTGATCTCCCTGCCCTTCTTCATCGGCGGCATCATGTCACCGTCGCTGCCGCTGGTCTTTTTCTTGTTTGTGGTACCGCAGGCCCTGTCGCTGATGTGGCTGGGGCCCACCCTGTCGGCCGTGCAACATCTGGTGCCGGCCACCATGCGGACCACGGCATCGGCCATCTTCCTGTTCGTCAACAACCTCATCGGAATCGGCTTCGGCACCTGGTTCCTGGGCGTGCTATCGGATTATCTGGTGCCGCGCTATGGGGCGGACAGCCTGCGCTATTCCATCCTTTATGGCATGGGCTTCTATCTGCTGGCCTCGGGGCTGTTCTTCCTGGCCGCCCGCCGGCTGAACCAGGACTGGCACCGGGAATAAGGCTCGGAGCCTGCCCGAAAACTTTACACGCACTCAGGCCGCCGGCTTGTCCTGCAGGGGCAGCAGGGCGGTCAGGGTGCTGACCAGATTTTCCACCCGGATCGGCTTGGTCAGGAAAGCCTGAATGCCGATATCGCGGCAGAGCTGACGGATCTCCGGGGTGATCAGGCCGCTGTTCAGCGCCACGATGGGCACATTGCCGGCCGGCAGCGGCAGGTTGCGGATATGGCGGGCGGTTTCCAACCCCTCCAGCGCCGGGGTGGAAAGATCGATCAGGATGATGTCGATACGGCGCTGGGCCAGCAGGGCCAGCGCCTCCCCGCCATCGGCGGCCTGCACCACATCGGCCCCGCGCCCGACCAGCAGTTCGGTGGCAACCACCCGGTTTACATCATCCCCTTCCAGCAGCATCACCGCCGGGCCGCCCAGGGGGCCATGCGGCAGCAGCGGGGCGATGTGGCGCGGGCCCCCTTCCGCCTGGGAACCGGGCTGCACCACCGTCAGCGGCAGGGTGACAGTGAAACGGCTGCCCTGGCCGGGTACACTCTCAACCCCGATGGAACCGCCCATCATCTCGGCCAGTTGCTTGGCGATGGAAAGGCCCAGGCCGGCACCGCCGAAGCGGCGGGTCAGGGTATTGTCGCCCTGGGAAAAGGACAGGAAGATGCTGTCCAGCTTGTCCGCCGGCACGCCGATACCGGTATCCGTCACCTCAAACCGCACCCAGACGGGGGGCTGTCCATTCTCCAATGCCGACGCTGCCGCAGCGCCGGGCGGGGGGACAAGCGGTTCCACCGTCAGACTGACATGGCCCTTTTCCGTGAATTTCACCGCATTGCCCACCAGATTGAGCAATATCTGACGCAGACGCCGGCCATCGGCCAGTACCGCCGCCGGCAGGCCAGGGGCCGGGCGCAGGCTGAGCATCAGGCCCTTATGATCGGCCTTGGGCGTCGTCAGCACCATCACTTCACGCAGCAGGGCGCCCAGATCGGTGACGCCGGGGTCCAGCGTCACCCGCCCCGCCTCCATGCGTGCCATGTCCAGCACATCTTCGATCAGGGCCAGCAGATTGGCACTGGAGCTGCCCATCACCTCTGCCAGACGCGCCTGGGAAGGGTTCAGCCCATGGGCACCCAGAATTTGCAGACAGCCCTGGATGGCGTTGATCGGGGTGCGGATTTCATGGCTGATGGTGGCCAGGAATTCCGATTTGGCACGGTCGGCGGCACGGGCCTGTTCAGCCGCCTGCTCGGCGGCAAGGCGCTGCGCCTCCCGCTCTGCCATCAGCCGCTGCGACATGGTGATGACGCCGCCCATGCCGATGGTCATGACAATGAAGGGCTGAGCCATCAGCAATATCTTCATCGTCTCCGTATCCGGCAGGGGGCGGGGCGGATAGGAATTGAACAGCAGATCAACGATATGGACGGCATTGGCGAAAAGCAGGAAGCCGAACCCGCCCAGCAGCAGCCACTCCCCCGCCCCGGTCGGCAGCCCCCAGCGCCGCGTCCCATCGGCCGGGCGCAGCATGTCGATGGCGGCGGAAATCACCGCCGCCTGGATGAAGCCGGAATGCAGCAGCCGATGCAGCCCCTGATCCCCCCGGATCAGGGAGATGGCGGAAATGGCGACGATGACCGCGCCGGCAAACAGCCAGCGCCGCCAATGCATCCGCCGGCCGCGATAGCGGGCCATGCCATCGGCCAGGAAGAACAGCCCGGCATCACGGCAGATGGAGCCCAGCAGCGCCAGGAAGATGCCCACCGGGCCGCTATGGGGTGACAGCCCCAGCAACAGCGGCAGGCCCGGCAAGGCCACCAGCAGCGCCAGCGCCCAGGAGAGCGCGTACCGTTCCGTCCGCCCCTGCCACCAGATGGTGCCCAGCGTCACTGCCGCCCCCAGAAGGGTGGCCGAATTGACCAGCAGGATGGAGAGTAACAGGCTCATCAGCAGGCGGTTCGGGGGAGACGGGGCATGGGTGGCACGGGTTGAAACTGTGATACAGGAGCCGTGTTGATACACGTGAACGCATCATTTTTCTATAGTCGTTTATCAAACAATGCAACACAAACGCCCGAATGGACAAATTTCGATGACTTGCCCTATATTTGCCCCCGCCAGATAAAATCGACCAAAAAGTTAATGCATTAACACGGTATTTTAAATATTCACTTTGCAACACTGGTTGAATTTACACCGGTCGGCCACCGGCTTATCCTTTCGCGTCACCCGGACCAATGGCCTGGAAAAAAGGCCCCCGATGTGATTCAACAGGGGCCGTCGGTCAATCTACCACCATGGTACAGGCCGTGATGGCATCTGGTATCCCTGTCGGCCTCTGGAACGAAATTCATAAGGAATCGGGCTCATGAAAAAGCATCTCCTGCGGTTGGGGATCCTGCTGCTGCCCCTGCTGGGCCTGACGGTGCCGGCATCCGCCTTCCGCCTGATTCCCATCGAAATGAATTTCGAACCCTCTGGCCGCGGCGCCACACAGATATTCCGGTTGGAGAACGATGCCCAAACGCCGGTGGCGGTGGAAATCAGCATCGTCGGTCGCGGCCAGGATGAGAATGGCGAGGATGTGCTGAGCGGGAGCGGCGATGATTGGGTGATCTTCCCCGAACAGCTGATCCTGGAGCCGGGGCAGAACCAGTCCGTCCGGGTGCAGTGGATCGGCAATGCCGCCCCCCCGAAGGAGCTGCCCTTCCGGCTGGTGGCCGAACAGCTGCCCATCGATGTCGGGCAGGCGCCCGCCCAGGGGGCACAGGTGCGGCTGCTGGTGCAATATAAGGCCTCGCTCTATGTTGTGCCGCCGGGTGTGGCGCCGAAGCTGACGGTGCTGTCGGCCGGCCCCACCACCCTGTCCGATGGCGGCACGGTGCTGGACCTGCGGGTGCAGAACAGTGGCACCGCCCACCAGATCCTGCGTGACCCGACCCTGACCCTGGCCGCCGGCAATGCCAAGGTCAGCATCAAGGCGGACAAGCTGGGGGGACTGGCCGGGGAAAATCTGCTGCCGGGGGTGACGCGCCGCTTCCTGCTGCCCTGGCCCAAGGAACTGCCGGTCGGCCCGCTGACGGCCACGATCGCCCTGCCCTGATCATTGCCGGTCCGACCCCTTGCCCCCTTCCCGCCCCTGTCGCCGGTTGCTGCCGCATCGTCCCTGGATGATGCGGCCCCTGGTTGTCTGCGCCCTGGTGCTGCTAGCAACGGACCTGGGGCGGGCGGCGGAGGAAAAGACGGCGGGTAAGCCCGCCGCCTCGGCTGAAGAGCTTTACAAAAAGGTGTTTGGGGCCAAACGTCAGGCCGCGCGCACCCAGAAGGCCGACCTGCCCGTGTTTTTCGACGGGGCGGAGATTGGGCAGATACCGGGCATGGTGGGGCTGGACCCAGCCGATACCGGCTTTGATCTGACAGCGCTGGCAAGCCTGCTGACGCCGCTGGTGCAGCCGGGGGCCTTGACGGAATTCAAGGCCCAGGCCGATCCCGGTGGCTGGACGAAGCCGGCCCAGCTGTCCCGCCAGGGCATCCAGGTGGCCTATGAACCGACGACCCAGGTTCTGCAGGTGACGGTACCGGCCATCGCCCGGCAGCGGCGGGAATTGTCGGTGATGGAACGGGGGGCGGCGGCACGATCCTATGTCGTGGTGCCGCAGGCCGATTTCAGCGCCCAGATGAACATGCGCGCCGCCGCCGATTATCTTTCCGTTCCCGATGGCTTGGGCGAAAGCGGGCTGGGGCCGCTTTCCGTCGTCTATGAACCGGCGGTGAACTGGAAAGGCTGGGTGGCGGAAGGCAATGTCTATTACCGGGAGGATGGCAAAAAACGCTGGGCACGCGGCCCGGTGAAGCTGCTGCATGATTTCCAGGCCAGCGGCATCCGGGCGCAGCTGGGCGATCTCAGCACCCCGGTGACGGGCAGCCAGGTCGGCAAATCCGTGCTGGGTCTCTCCGTGGCGCGGGAATTCTCCATCCGCCCCTATGATCTGGTGCAGCCGGCCGGCAGCCGGGATTTTGTGCTGGAGAACCCGTCGGTGGTGGAGGTGCTGGTCAATGGCCGGCCCAGCCGATCCTTCCGCCTGCAACCCGGTCCTTATAATCTCAACAGCTTTCCGGGAGCGTCGGGCACCAATGATGTGCAAATCCGCATCACCGACGGGTTCGGCCGTGAGCAGGTTATTGATTTCCCCTTCTTCTTCGACAGCCAGCTGTTGGGCGCCGGGGTGCAGGAATTCGGCTATACGGTAGGTCTGCCTTCCAGCATCCGCGATGATGTCTATACCTATGACACGGCCGACCCGATGCTGACCGCCTATCAGCGGGTCGGCCTAACCGATCAGCTGACCATCGGGCTGGGCACCCAGATCGACCGCACCGAAACCAATGTGACGGGGGAGGTGCTGTTCTCCACCAACCTGGGCACGTTCGGGGTGGAGCCGGCGGCCTATCTGCGGCGCAAACCCAACAAGGATGCCGACCCGACGGATAAGGGGCGCAAAGCCGGGCTGGCCGGCACCCTGCGCTACCGCTCCTATGATAATGGCGCGGATAGCTGGGCCAATGGCTCCGTGACAGCGCAATTGAGCTGGTATCAGAAGGATTACCGGAATTTCGGGTCTAATTTCGATAGCGATACGAAATTGGACATGGCAGCCCGCGTTACCCGACCGCTGCTGGAGACTCTGACCCTTTCGCTGGGCGGCCGTTATCGTGATGTGCGCGGCACGGATAGCCGCGATAATTACAGTATTGACCTGTCGCTGCGTCAGCGACTGTGGCGCACGGGCAGCCTGGATGTCACCTTCTCCCACGGGCGGGACAGTCTGGGGGAGCGGGATACCGGCGTCTATGTCACCTCCCGTTTCTTCCTGGATGGCGGGCGGCAGAGCCTGGGGGCCAGCATCGATACCATCGCCGGGCAGCAGCGGCTGGACTGGCGTTATCAGTCCATGCATCCGGTGGATGCGTTGAGCGCCCGGCTGGAATTGACCAATCAATATGGCTCGGCCGGGGACCAGATTCAGGGCGGGCTGAGCTATGTGAACCAGCGGTTTGAAACATCGGTGCAGCATAATCTGGTCCGGCGCAGCCTGGATGCGCGCAGCGAACTGGAAAACCGCACCCAGATGACGGCAGCCACGGCCCTGGCCTTTGCCGACGGCCATGGCGCTGTCACCCGACCCATCAGCAACAGCTTTGCCATCATCGTGCCGCACCCGCGTCTGAAGGGGCGGGATGTCGGGGTTGATCCGGTGGATGATCATTATCTGGCGGAAACCGATTGGTTGGGCGTGCCGGTGGTGCCCAATATTTCCGCCTATCTGGTGCGGCCGCTGCTGCTGGATGTGCCCGACGCGCCGGCCAATTATGATCTGGGGGATGACCGGCCGGCGGTGCAACCGGGATACCGCGCCGGCACCATCGTCACCATCGGCACCGATGCCGTCGCCTCCGTAACCGGTCAGCTGCTGACGGCCGACGGGACCCCCGCCGCCCTGCTGTCAGGCGTGCTGCGGCCGCTGGACAGCAGCAAGGGGGCCAAGGATTTGCCCTTCTTCACCAACCGCAAGGGGCAGTTCCGGGTGGAAAGCGTGCGGCCGGGGCGTTGGGCGCTCAGCATTTTCGGTGTCACCATGGTGGCGGAGACGGTTACCGTGCCGGCCGACGCGGATGGGGAGATCAAACTGCCGCCGATCCACCTGCCGGCCCCGTAACCGCCGGTGCCAGCAGGGCCGCCACGTCCGGCCGCCGCTGGTGCCAGTCGGTGGCCTGCTGATAGGCGCTGGCGATCCCCAGCACCATCCCTTCCCGCCAGGGCAGGCCCAACACCTGCAGGGAAATCGGCAGGCCGGCCCGGTCAAAGCCGCAGGGCAGGGCCGCTGCCGGCAAGTCCAGCCAGTTGGCCGCCCGCACAAACCGGCTGAACGGCAAGGTGCCCTCATCCGCCGCCGCCAGGGCGGGGGCGGTCAGCGCCAGGGTCGGCGTCAGCAAACCATCCACCTCCTCCAGCCAGGCATGGAAACGCTGCTGATCGGCCCGGCGACTGTTGCGCAGGGTCGTTAATTCCGCATCCGAAACGTCTGCCCCCATTTTCAGCCGGGCGCAGGTACCGGGGTCCATTTCGGACTCGTAACGATCTAAGCGATCCCGCCACAGCCGCCAGGCAACCCCCGCCATCAACAGGCCGGACGGTTCGATGGCCGCCGGCAGCGGCAGGGGTGGGCGCACCTCCACCAGCCGGGCGCCCGCCGCCTCCAGCACGCGGCAGGCTTCCAGATAGGCGTCACCCACGGCATTGCTCACCCCATCCAGCCCCTGGTCTGCCAGCACGGCCAAGCGCCGGCCGCGCATGGACAGGGCCAGCGCGCGAGCCGGATCAAAGGGACCGGGTTTCGGCCCCCTGGGTTCCAGCAGGGTGGGCGGGTCGGCGGGATCGGGGCCGGCCATGGCGGCCAGCATCCAGGCGAGTTCCGCCACACTGCGGGCCATCGGCCCCACCGTGTCCAAATCCGGGCAGAGCGGCAGGCAGCCGTTGCGGCTGACCCGGCCCAAGGTGGGCTTCAGCCCGGCAATGCCGTTAAGGGCGGCCGGGATGCGGATGGAACCGCCCGTATCCGTCCCCAGCGCCAGATCGGCCAGCCCCGCCGCCACGGCGACGGCCGACCCGCTGCTGGACCCGCCCGGCACGCGAACCACCGCCGCATCCCACGGGTTACGCGGGGTTGCCGTGGCACGGTTGATGCCCCAGGTACCGAACGCCAGTTCCACCGTATGGGTTTTGCCCAAGGGCAGCATTCCCGCCGCCGCCAGCCGGGTAACGGCAACAGCGTCACTCTCCGAGTCGGCCTTGTGCGGCTGGCGGGAACCGCCGCCGGTGGGCAGGCCGCGCAGGTCCAGCAGATCTTTCACCGCCAGTGTCAGGCCGCACAACCGCCCCTCGGGGAAGCTCTGCCGATCCATGGCCCAGGCCCGTTCGCGCAGCCATTCCGGCTCAAACCCGGCAAAGGCCTGCAGATGCGGGTCCAGCCGGGCGATGGTGCTGATGGCATGTTCGGCACGCTGGGCGAAACGGGTCGGCGAAACGGCGTTCATGGCAATGGTCTCCCATGGCGGGCGGGGACGCGCATGATAGTCGCCATCCGCCCCAGGTCCAGCCCTGGTGATGGGGACAACCACTGCAGGCTGCAACAGGTCGTAGGGCGAATGGCCGATGGGTCATACCACCCAAGAACCCTGGTATTTGCAGATGAAACGGTTAATGATCAATAACCCTTTCTGTTGAGCCTCCTTGATCCCCGTCCATAGCCAGGACGGGGATTTTCTTTTGCCCCATCCCAGGCTGGCAGCCGGCGGGGCGAACTGGCATCCTGCCGGACGGGCATCCGCACCGGGTGCCCGCGCCGATGCCATGTGATGCGATGCCGATGCCTTCTTCCCCCTGCCGCCGCCGGCTTGCCGCCGCCTTCCTGCTGCTGGCGGCGGCATTGCCCGCCCATGGCACTGACCGCTGCGAGGTGGAGGTCGACAATATCGACCGTATCGAGCCCGATGATGATTATGATCCGTTCCGGGGGGCCAATCTCAGCTATCACCGGCTGGAGATAGAGCATGATGATGGCCCCGCCTGCAGTGTGCTGATCGGCATTGATGATGGCCGCAACGGCACCCGCATCATGGAAGATGGGCGCGACCGTCTGGTCTATGAGCTGTACAAGGACAGCGCCCGATCCCAGCGGTTGAACGATATTGGTGGATCGCAGAGCGGCCTGTTCCAGGCCACGTTGACCAAAAAGAACGAAAAACAGAGCCTGACCTTCTATTCCTATATCGAGCCCGGACAGGTGGTGAAGAAGGGCACCTATACCGACCGCGTCACCGTGAATATCTATGAGCTGCGCAACGGGGTTCCCGTCGGCCCCATTGACAGCCGGTCGGTGCAGGTCCGCGCCAAGGTGCGGGAAGTGGTGGGCGCCAGCGTCACCGTCAATGGCGTTTCCCGCCCCCTGTCGGGCAATTCCGGCGTGCTGGATATGGGGGAGCTGTCGCGCACCGGCGGCGGCTCCTTTGAAATCAAGGTCATGGGCAATAGTGACTATGACCTGTCGCTGTCCTCCGACAATGCGGGAAGGCTGGTCTCCGCCGATAACCCCGACGGGATCGGTTATAGCGTCGCCGTCGCCGGGCGCAGCGCCCGGCTGACGCGCGGCAGCAGCTTCAGCCTGGGGGGAGAGGGGACATACCGCATCGATGTGCAGGTGGATGATGTCAGCCGGGCATTGGCCGGCACCTACGCTGATAACTTGATCCTAATCATTTCGGCGCGATAAGCTTCTATCGGATAACCGTCACGACGCGGGACCGATCCGTCGTGGTGCCCAAAATGGGCAGAAGTGGGGTGCATGATGCGCAAATTATCGCAGATTGCCGCTGTCATGGCGGTTGCACTGCTGGCACTGGCCAATCCGGCCGGCCCGGCACAGGGGCAGGCTAGCCAGGCCACCCTGACCATCCGTGGCAGCGTCACGGCCGAATGTTCCATCGGCATTTCCAACAATACCGCCACGGTGAACCTGACGGCAGGCCAGGCCACCGTCCCCGTCGCCACGGTGGAGGAACGCTGCAATGCCGCCAATGGCTATGTGGTGACGGTCGCCTCGCAGAATGGCGGCAGCCTCAGTTCCGGAACGGCGTCCGTGGCCTATGGGCTGCAATATGGTGACGTCGCCGCCCAGAATGGCAGTGTCGCCACCACCCGCGCCGCCAGCGGCCAAGCCCGAAGCACCACGGTATCCGTCTCCGTCCCCGCTTCGCCCTCCCTGCCGGCGGGTGAGTACGCCGACACGGTGATCATCAGCATCACGGCGAAGTAAAGCCCACCCTGTCACCCGCTCTGTTCCTTCAGCGCGGGCGGCAGGGTTTTTTCATATTTTACTTGAGAACAAATCAGGAACATTGTAGCGTCTCCCTATCAGGCCCCGTCATCAGGGAGAACCGTCATGAAGCCCGCCATCCGTCACAGTGCCCTGCCCGGCAGCATTGGTTGCGCCAATTTCCAGGGACATGATTTCGCCATGCATTGCGTCTGCTGTGCGGAGGAATGCACCTGGCGCAGCGATCTGCTGCTGCGCCAGCACGGGCATGATTATCCGGTGGCGGAATTCAGCCGGCAGTTCGTTTGTCAGGGCTGCGGCGGGGTGGGCACCTCCGTTCTGCGGCGGGTGGAACGGCCGCTGGAGCAGCAGGCCAGCCGGTTCCGCCGCATGGCACCGCGCGTGGTGACGGCACCGGAAGGCACACGCCACCCCCGCCCTGTCTGGGGAATGCGGGCGGCCGATGACGGGCTGGCGGCGCTATAGGCCGGCCAGCACCGGCCAGACCGCCCGGCACCGTTCAGAAAAAACCCGCAGATGGCCGATGCTGGCAACACCTGCCGCCGCTGGTTCGATCAGGTGGTTTTCCACCTGGGCGGCCGGATAGAACCCGGCCAGATCACGAACCACCGGCGGCGGCAGCATCGGATCATCGGCAATGGCCACCAGCCGCAACCGGCCCTTCATACGCGACAGGTCCGGCTGCGGCAGGCGGCTGCCCCAATCCCGGCGGTAAAAGCCAGGGGTGACACACCAGCGCCGCCATTCCCAATAGGCGCTGGCCGGCAGGTGCGCCCCCTGGCCCAGCACCCAACCCGGCATATAGCCCAGCAATGTGGTCAGCAACGGCCCCGCCAGATACCAGAAGGCCAGCGCCTTGGGCACGAATCCGGGCGGATGGCGGGACCAATGGGCCGGACCGCTGGCCACGGCCACCATGCGCACCACCTGCGCGGCGCGGTCATGAAAGGGCAGGCCCAACCCGCCCAGCGAATGGCCGATCACCTCCAGCGGCAGATCGGGAAAGCGCTGGTGCAGCAGTTCCAGCGCCGCCGCCTGATCGTGCACGGCCCAATCGGCCATGGTGGCGCGGGCCTGTTTCACCGGCACCTGGGCGGAATGGCCGCAATCACGATAATCATAGATCAGAACCGCCGCCTGGCGTGCCTCTGCCGCCCAGGCGGCAAAGCGGGCGTAGTAGTCCCGTGGCACGCCGGTGGCGCCATGCAGCACGATGGCCGCCTGCGGTTCCCCCGCCGGCTGGAACAAAAGCCCGGCCAGGCTCACCCCCGCCGCACCCGGAATATTGACAGAAGCTGGGACTGCCGCCGTTGCCATGATGCCACCCGTTCGTTCCTGGTCCCTCTCGAATATACGAACGTTCGTGCGAAAATCCAGCACCTTCCGCCAAGCCGCCCAGGTGCGACCGATTGTGCAGGGAGACCCAAGTAAAAAACTGTGCCTATGCCTGCGACAGCATGATATTTGTTGAAACCAGAACCACGCACATAGAAAGCACGGACCCGATAATCTGCCGCAGAAGCAGATATAATAGTTAATTATAACGAAATCCGGCTGACGATGTAAACACGTTAATGGGTTTCTTGAAACTGGTGAGTGTGAATGCTGCTAAATGGCAAGTATCGGCGATTGATGGGACGGCTTGACATACGGTCGAAGTCACCCAGTGCCATTGCCATGTGCGCACGCTCCCAAATTGCCGGCGGGCTGACCCAGGTGACCGTGGCCAGTGCCCTGACATTGGCATTGGCGCAATCCCTGCATCTGATCGCCCTGCTTTCCTGGGCGGCGGCGATCTGGCTGGTATCCCTGTACCGGATATTCACGGCACGCGGATTGTTGCCGCAAACGGCGAATCGCACGGCGGTGGGCCGCTGGCAGCGCGGCAATCTGTGGAATTTCCTGCTGACCGGCCTCCTATGGGGCACCCTGCCCTGGCTGCCCCGGGATGGAGCCAGTGTGATGGTGGTCAGCCTGATTTATCTGGTGCCCACCGGCATTTCGGCCGCCGCCTCGCATAATCTGGGCGCCATGCCGATGGCGCTGCTGGCCCTGGTGGGGCCGATCGCCACCAGCCATGCGCTGTTCGCGCTGGAGATTTTCGACGGGCCGACTGCTGCCGTCATGGCCTTTTTCTCCCTGCTTTACATGCTTGTCATGTGGGTGGGCGTGTTGATGGTGAACAACACGCTGCTGTCGGAATGGCGGCTGGTGCGGCGGAACCGGGGGATTGCCCGGCGCAGCAAGGCCCAGGCCGCCGCCTTGACGCAGATTCGGGCGGAATTGCTGGCCGCCAATGAAAGGCTGTCGCGTCTGGCCGCCCTCGACCCGCTGACCGGGCTGGCCAACCGGCGGCAGTTCCAGGAAAGGCTGCGGCAGAATCTGGCCCAGCATCGCCGCCATGGGACGGCGGGCGCCCTGGTGGTGCTGGATCTGGATTATTTCAAGCAGGTCAATGACACCTATGGCCATGCGACCGGCGATCTGGTGCTGATGGAGGCGGCAGCGCGGATGACCACGTCACTGCGCCCCAGCGATCTGGCCGCCCGCGTCGGCGGGGAGGAATTTGCCGTGCTGCTGCCGGACAGCGATATTGGCACCGCCGTCACCGTGGCGGAACGGCTGCGGGCCGTGCTGGCGGAACTGGTGGTCTACGCCCCGGACGGGCGGCCCGTGCGCATCACCGCCAGCATCGGCGTGGCCGCGTGGCAGCATGATGACCGGGACGAGAGAGACCTGCTGGAACGGGCCGATCAGGCGCTCTACGCCGCCAAACATGCCGGCCGCGACAATATCCGCATCGCCGTGCCTGGCCTGTCGGTGGTGCGCGGCTGAGCCACTGCATACGAATTCTTCTTGGGTGCCGGGGCAAAGCCCTGTCAGATGGCGGCAAGGGCGGCATCTGACAAGCCGCTGGTAATGAAGGTCCAAGGGGGAGAGGATGCCGCCCATCAACGGTCTGGCGACGCTGGATTATGCCGTCATCGCCGCCTATCTGATCGCCATCATCGCGTTCGGCCTGTTGCTGACGCGGCGGCGAGCGACGACGGAGGATTTCTTCCTGGCCTCGCGCGGCTGTACCTGGCCGGTGATCGGCTTGGCGCTGCTGGCCTCCAACATCTCCTCCACCACCCTGATCGGGCTGGCGGGTGCCGCCTATGGCACCGGCATTTCCGTTTATAATTATGAATGGATGGCGGCGGTGGTGCTGGTCTTTTTCAGCATCTTCTTCCTGCCCTTCCTGCTCCGCTCCCGCGTCTATACGCTGCCGGAATATCTGGAGCGGCGGTATAATGGCACGGCCCGGCTCTATTTCTCCGGTCTGACGCTGTTTCTGAACATTGTTGTCGATACGTCCAGCGCGCTTTATGGCGGGGCCCTGCTGTTCAAGCTGCTGCTGCCCGATGTGCCACTCTGGCAGATCGTCATCGGGCTGGCCCTGTCGGCCGGCATCTACACCATCGCCGGTGGTCTGCGGGCGGTGATCTATACAGAGGTGATCCAGGCGCTGCTGCTGCTGGGCGCGTCGATGATCATCGCGGTGAAGACCTTCGCCGCTGCCGGCGGCTGGGACCGGGTGATGGCGGCGGTCGATCCGGCGAAACTATCACTGATCCGCCCGCTGGATGATCCCACCCTGCCCTGGCTGGGCCTGCTGACCGGGGTGCCGCTGCTGGGCTTCTATTTCTGGTGTACCAACCAGTTCATGGTGCAGCGGGTGCTGACCGCCAAGGACGAGAATCACGGCCGCTGGGGCAGCCTGTTCGCCGGCTTTCTGAAACTGCCGGTGCTGTTCTTGATGGTGCTGCCGGGCACGGCGGCCATCCTGCTCTATCCCGGCCTGGAAAGCCCGGACATGGTGTATCCCACCCTGCTGTTGAACCTGCTGCCGGCTGGGCTGGCCGGCATTGCGGTGGCGGGCTTCATGGCCGCACTGATGTCCTCCATCGCGTCCACCTATAATTCCGCCTCCACCCTGTTCACCATGGATTTCGTGCTGCGCCGCTGGCCCAGCCTGTCCAACCGGGCGCTGGTGCGCATCGGGCGGGTGGTGACACTGGTCATGGCCGTGGCGTCGGTGCTGTGGGCACCGCAGATCGAACGGTTCGGCTCACTCTGGCAATATCTGCAGATCATCATCGCCTATGCCGTGCCGCCGGTGATGGCGCTTTATCTGGTGGGGCTGTTCTGGCGCCGGGCCAATGCCGCCGGGGCCATTGCCTGTATCGCCACCGGTGTGGTGGCCGGCATCGCCCTGTTCCTGGCCGTGCCAGTGCAGGGGCTGTTTACGATCCATTTCCTCTATATCGCGCCCTTGCTGTTCCTGGCCTGCACCCTGGCCCTGGTGGTGGGCAGTCTGGCGACCGCCCCTGACCCGGCGGCCAAGAGTGCGGGCATGATCTGGACCCCGGCCTTTTATCGGGAAGAAAGCGCCCGGCTGGCCGGTGAACCCTTCTGGCGCAATTACCGGGTACTGGCGGCGGCCCTGCTGGCCCTGACGGCGGTTATCGTGTGGAATTTCCGCTGATGGATCGCGCATGGGGAGAATTGCCAGCCTGGGTACCCGTCCGCTATCCTGCCGCCGGTCAGCAACCCAGCGCCGGAAGCACAATGCGGGCAAAACGGCCGACCTCATTTGATATTGCCGAACTGGCGGGGGTCTCCCAGTCCACCGTGTCGCGCGCGCTGCGCCATGACAGCATGGTCAGCGAGGATACCAGGCTGAAGGTGGAACGCGCAGCCCGGCAGCTGAATTACAAGGTCGATGTGAATGCGCGCAACCTGCGCTCCCAGAAGACCAACACGCTGGCGCTGCTGATCTATGAAGATCCCGGCACGTCCGACAGCCTGATCAACCCCTTCTTCCTGGCCATGTTGTCCAGCGTCACCCGTGCCGCCGCGCGCCATGGCTATGATCTGCTGGTATCGTTCCAGCAGCAGAGCGGGGAGGGCAATGCCGATTATGCCGCCTCCAAACGCGCCGACGGCATCATCTTTCTGGGCTATGGCGATTACCCCAGCTACATCGCCCGCATCGCCCGGCTGGACGAGGCGGGGATACCCCATATCACCTGGGGCCCGGTGCTGCCGGGGCAGCCGGGGCATTTCATCGGGTCCGATAATGTGCAGGGTGCGCAGGAAGCAGTGGCCCACCTGATCGCCGCCGGGCGGCGACATATCGGCTTTATCGGCGATATTTCAGAGAATTGCCCGGAATTCCGCGACCGGCACCGGGGCTATCTGCTGGCGCTGGAACAGGCGGGGCTGACCGCCGACCCTGCCCTGCGCCTGGATGCGGAGGCATCGGAACAGGATGGCCACCGCGCCGCCCTGGCGCTGCTGGACCGGGGCCGCCCGCTGGATGCGATTTTCGCCGCCTGCGACCTGCTGGCCATCGGCGCCCTGCATGGCGCGCGTGACCGGGGCCTGACGGTGCCGGGTGACCTGTCCATCGTCGGTTTCGACGATATCCAGGCAGCCCTTTACACCAACCCGCCACTGACCACCGTCCGGCAGGATACCGAGGCCGCTGGCCGGCTGCTGGTGGAAAACCTGCTGCGCCTGATGGAAGACCGCCCCATCGACCAGACCATCATCCCGACACGGCTGGTGGTGCGGGGGTCTTGCCGGCGGGTGGGGTGACCTTACCCTGCCGTCCCTTCATCGGCTTCCGCCAGCATCGCCACATCCTCATTGGGACTGATCTCGCGGGATTTGATGGCGGTGACGGCCAGCATCTGGCTCATCATATCTTCCAACTGGCTGTTGGAGGCGCGCAGGTTGCGGGCCAGGATGCGGACGATGGAGGCGACGAACGGGTCGGCATCGGCCAGCCGGGCCCGCACCTTCTCCCCCGAAATGATGATCAGCACCGTATCTTCGATGGCCGTGGCCGAGGCGGACCGGGTGCCGTCGTCGATCAGGGCCATTTCACCGAACAGGCAGTTCGGCCCCACCTCCGCCAGCACCACCGGATGTTCCGGTTCCCCCCGCCACAGGCGGACACGGCCCGACTGCACCAGATACATATGTTCGCCCCGGTCACCGGTGGCGAAGATCTGCTTGCCCGTGGCCACGAACTTCCGATTTAAAATCCCGCCCGACATCGCATCAACCCTTTCCCGATCCCATGCAGGGATCATCCCATCCTCAGCCCGTCAATTGGCACGCCATCCCCGTGCCGGCAAGATCAACCCTTCAGCAGGGCCTGCGCCTGCCGGTCGCAGCCCCGTGCCAGCAGCCAGCCGCCCACCATCTTCCGTGTCGTCACCGCATCGGGCAGATGGTGGAAGGTGATGGCCGCCGCATTGCCATCCAGCTCCAGCAGGAAGGTGGCGCCTTCCTGCACCGGCAGTTCGGGCAGGGCCAGCCGCTGTTCCCCCGCCGGCCAAGTAGCATTGGCGGTCCAGCTGCGGTCGGCCGGCATCAGGGTCAGGCTCTGCTGCTTCTGCGCGGCGGCCCGCCACAAAACCAGAGTATGGCCGGGTCGCAGACAGCCGGAACCAGAGGCAGCGGCATCAATCAGCCAGGGGTCCGGCAGGGGCACCGGCTGGCCAGCATCCCGCGCCGCCCCCAGCGCGCTAGTATCGGCGGCCCGCGCGCCCATCAGGTCCGCCAAGGCCTGTACCGTGCCGCCCTGGCTGCCGGCGGCCTTGGCGGGAATGCCGGTGAAGGGGCCGCGCAGGGTGATCTGGCTGCCATCTTCGGCGATCAGCACCATCTGCGCACCATCGGGCAGGGTGAGGGGCTTGTCATCCGGCACCAGGGTGCCGGGCGCCATCGCCACCCCGCGCGCGTCCACCAGCACCAGCGAGCCTGCCAGGGCGGCGGGCACCAGCAGCAGGGCGGCAAGGGCGACGGAAAGACGGTGCAGCATCATCATTCTCCGGCAGCGTGGGCGGGACCGGCGGCCCCCACCAGGGTGAAGGCCGCCCAGTTGAACGGGTGGGCGCTGGCCGGCTGGGCCACCATGGCGCGTTGGGCGGCGGCCAGGGCACCGGCCAAGTCCCCCTGCGCCGCCGCCCGGTCGAACAGCCCGGTCATCAGCCGTACGGTGGGCAGGGAAGGCACCTGCCAATGCGTGACCAACAGCGACCGGGCCCCGGCAAAGAAGAAGGATTCCGCCAGACCGGAGAGGGCCTCTCCGCCCAGCCTGGCATCACCGCCCGCCGTGTTGCAGGCCGACAGCACCACAAGATCAGCTTTCAGGCGCAGCAAGGCAATATCCGATGCCGTCAGCAAGCCATCATCGGCAGCACTGGCCGGGCGGCTGGCGGGTGGGGCCAGCGCCAGACCCGGCTGGGTCTGGCAGCGCAGTTCGCCGGGCAACAGCCCATGGGTGGCGAAATAGATCACCCGGTAATCGCCCAAGCCCCGGTCGCGCACCGCCGCCTTGGTGACAGCGGCCCCGGTCAGGATATCGGCCGGGACTGCACCCAGCTTGCCCCCCACCTGCCGCACCTCATCCGCCGTTTCCGGCAAGGGGGTAAGCGCGCGCAGCAGGGCCGGGTCCATCACCGCATCGGTGCGGCAGCTTTGCGCCAGGGCGGCCATGCCATTGCCCCCCTTGGTCCCCTGGAAGGGCGGGGCGGCGAAGCCGATAAAGGGTTTGGGGGCTGCCGGACGCGCCGCCAGCCGTTGCAGCGCCACCAGGGCCGGGATGGAGGGAACCACCGATACCGACCGGTCCCGGATCAGCCAGGCCGCCCCGGCATAGTCCCCTGCATCCCCCGGTGCCGACACCAGCAAAGCCGGCGGCAGGCTGAGCAGGGCGGCGGTGGGCACGAAGACCAGTGATCTGGCGCCCTGCAACGCCCCCTCCGCCGGCCCCAGCAGCCGGCGATAAAGATCATGGGAAAGCGCCAGATCGAACGGCGGCAGGGCACCGGCCCGCGGGGTCAGGCCCCGGCGCAGGCTGGCCACCCGCTCTTCCAGCGCCGCGCGGGAGAGGGAAACCGGGAAGGCCGTCACCCCGTCCCGCCGCACCACGAAGCCGAAGCCGCCCTCGCTGCCGAACACATGATAGATCACCGCCTCATCCGCCCGCAGCAAGGCGGACAAATCCGCCGGGGCTACCGGGGCCGCACGCGACAGGCGGGCATAGTTGGGGAAGGCCGCCTGAAGCTGGCGTTCCAGCGCCTGGGCCGATGTTGCTGCCGCCTCTAACTGTTTCAGCAGGGTCGCTTCGCGTGCCCGGTCGCGCTGGCTGTCTGGCTTGGCGGTTTCCGCCGCCGCCTCAATGCGCAGCCGGTCGCGCTCGCGCACGGCATCTTGCTGCTGGCGCACCAGATCGGCCACGGCGGGGTCAGCGGTGGCAAAGCGGGTGGCAGCACGGGTGATGGTCTGTCCCACCACCCCTTCGCGTACCTGCTGCACGGCCAGAAACATCTCTGCATTCAGGGCCGGACGGGCGGCGGGGTCCGCCGCTGCCAGCCGGTCCAGCACCGCCAGATAGGGCATGATGCGGTCCAGCGGCAGCGGCGCGCCACCCGGCAGATCGCGTACCATGGCCAGCCCTTCGCGGTAGATGCTGGCCGCCGCCGCATCCTGGCCCGCCTGGGCATAGACCCGGCCCAGTTCCAGCATCGCCGAGGCGACAGGCCAGCCCTGGCCGAACAATTGCCGGTTCGATGCCACCGCCTTGGACAGCAGGGCCGCCCCACCCGCCACATCCCCCCGCCCGGCCAGGGCCAGACCGTGGATGCCCAGGATACGGGCGTTCCACCAGGGCGGCAGGCCGCGCGTGCGCTGATACAGCCGATCTGCCTCCGCCGCGGCCGCCTCTGCCAGCCCATACTGCTTCAGGCGCAGGGAGACGGTGGCTTCCAGCAGCAGCGAATGGATCAGGTCGCCGCGCGCCGCCGCCAGACTGCCCAGCACGGCGCGGTTGGCACCGCCACCGGCGGCATCTTCCAGATCATCCACCAGGGCGCGCCGGGTGGCGCTGGCATCACGGCTGAGACTGAGTGCGCGCTTTTCCTCCCCGTTATTGGCGGCGTGGAAAGCCATATAGCTGGCCAGCCGGGCGCGGGCCGCCTTGTCGAAGGATTGCTGCAACAGCCTATCGGCGCGGCGGAACAGGCCGTCGGCCTCCTCCCCCCGCCCCTGGTTGCTGACCTCCAGTGCCAGGGCCATCAGCGTGTCGCCAGCACCGGGGCTATCATCGCCCAACGCCCGCGTCTGGATGGCGAGCGCGCGACGATAGGCCTCCTCGGCGGCGGCATAATCCTCCACACTGTTGGAAAGCCGGCCCAGCTCGCTCAACCGCTCGAAATCATTCAGATCGCCGCGCCCGAAGCGCAGCGCATCATCGCCCAAAGCTGCCCGCAGGGCCGCCTGGATATCCTGCATCCGGGCGGTCGGGGCTTCGCCCCCCTTGCCTTCCAGCCGGTCGGCCATGCCCAGCAGCAGATCGGCCACGGCGGGGATACCATCGGCCTGATAAAGCTGCTTTCCCCGCGCCAGGGTGATGCCCACCCAGGGCCAGCCGCCTTCGCGAAGCTGGCAATTGGCCAGCAGGGCGCTGCTGCCATCGGCCAGGGCGATGGGCTGGGCCGGCTGGCAATTGGCGCGTTGGGCCAGCGATCCGGCCCAGCCGGTGCGCCCACCTTCCACCGCCAGTTGGCGCAGCCGGGCCGCAGGTTCCTCGGGCAACGGATCGTAAAGGGCGGTCACGGCAATGGAACCGCTGGCCTGTTCCCAGGCCCCGCAGAACAGGCCGAACGGACGCGTGCCACCATCGGCGGTGGCGGGAATGGCGCGGCATTCCTCCCCAATGGCATTGGCGCCGAAGGGCAGGGGCGCATCGGCCTTGGCCGCCGCTGTACCGTTGGCCGGTTTGCCCGCCTGCCCGCCACAGCCGCCCAGCGCCAGCAGGGCCAGGGCGGTGATGGTTGCCTTCCAGACGCTCACCATACCCTCCCCAGGTTGGGGAATTGCTGTTCCAGGCCGGGGGTACCCTCCGGCGCCTCTGACGGCAGGCGGCGCTGCTGGCCCAGCAGACCGGGGATCATCTCCTCCGTTTTGGAATCCTCATCCGCTGCGGAACCGGAGGCCGATTGCACCACCTGGGTGGTGGCGGCCAAGGCGGCATCGGCGCTGATGCTGGCGGCGGGCGGATTGCTGCCGCTGCCGCCGGTCGTGCCTGCCCCGCTGGCGAGGCCCGCCGGGGCGGTGGTAATGCTGCCCGCGTTCGCCACCACTGGGGCTGCCACGCTGGCCAAGGCGGCGGTGGCACTCGCCACGCTGGGGGTCTGCGGCAGCTGGGTGATGGTGGTGACCGGGGCGACATTGGCAACCGCCGCCGGCAGGCTGCCGCCACCGGTAACGGTCAGCAGACCATCGATATAGGTGATGTCGTAATTGCCATTGCGGATGCCGCCAGCCTTGATGGCATAGGCCCCCGCCGGGGAATCCACCGTAGCGCTGGTGGTAAAGGCCAGCCCCGTCAGGCTGGCCACGCCATCCCCATTCACCAGCCCCTGATAACGGGCGGTGAAAACCGGGTTGGCCACACCGGCCGCCCGGCTGACACTGTCCACCGCCACGGTCAGCAGGGCCGGTGTTATCGTCAGGGCCGCACCCTGGTAACGGATCGTGTAATTGGCATTGGCGATCAGGCTGCCCTGGCCGATGGCGTAGAGGCCGACATTCTCCCCTGCTACCCGGTCGAGGGCGCCGGAGAGCACGGCCGCCGCACTGTCACCCCGCTTCAGGCCGGCAACGCTGTAGATCAAGGCCGGATCGGCATCGCCATAAACCCGGCTGATGGCGTTGGCCGTTACGGTCAAGGCCGCCGGCGTGATGCTGAGCGTCGAGCCCGTCACGCTCAGCGTGTAATTCGCGTTGGATGCGAGGCTGCCCTGGCTGATGGCGTAGGTACCGACATTCTCACCGGCAGCCCGGTCGAGGGTGCCGGACAGAACCGCCGTGGCGCTGTCGCCGCGCTTCAGGCCGGCAACGCTGTAGCTCAAGGCGGGATCGGCATCGCCGTAAACCCGGCTGACGGCGTTGGCTGTCACCGTCAAGGCCGCCGGCGTGATGCTGAGCGTCGAGCCCGTCACGCTCAGCGTGTAATTGGCGTTGGA
>NZ_FZOI01000008.1 GCF_900188385.1 Azospirillum sp. RU38E | reverse complement strand
TGCCGCGCAGTCAACCAGCGCATCCGCCAGAGACTGCAAATCCATCGTCGGCAGCGGCGCCGCCGTCGTTGGTGGAGCGCTTTCTAAACACCTCCAACCAACCCGTCAACCGTTTTTTTCACCGCTCTGAACTTTTTTCTCCGCAGCGCCAAAGCGCTACAAAAAGCATAGAACCAATCCGGTCAACGGACCATCAAGCAATCAATCCACCAGAACCAAGTCCAGCAGACACAATGCCCAACAGCACGATAGATCATTCCACTTGTCCGAAGGCCTAAACCTTCAAAGAACCGTCGGTGATACTGGCCAAAACCACCACCACCCCGCCCCACAACTTGACAAACCAACCGGCCCGTCGTCGTGGGAGGCGCTGTATAGGCGTATGATAAAACCGATGCAACAAGTTTTTTGAAGAAAAATGAACGACCCGTTGCATCCCTGTGACCAACCCAATGTAAGCCCGAAAATCGGGCTTGGGCAGGGGGAGATGACCGCTCCCCCTGCATGGCTGACCGATCAGGCCCCCGGCTTGACGAAGCGAAGGGTCATACGGTCGCTTTCCCCGATCGCCAGATACTTATCCTTGTCCTTATCCTTCAGGGCCAGGGTCGGCGGCAGGGTCCAGACGCCCTGCGGATGATCCTTGCTGTCGCGCGGGTTGGAATTGACCTCCGACAGCGCGACCAGTTTGAAGCCGGCATCGGTGGCCAGCTTGATCACGTAATCTTGACGGACATAGCCGGCGGGGGCCTTCGGGTCTTGCGGTTGGTCATTATTGGCCCGGTGTTCCACCACGCCCAGCACGCCGCCCGGCTTCAGGGCGGCGAACATGGCCTTGAAAGCCTGTTCAGCCCAGCCGGCCGCCATCCAATTATGCACATTGCGGAAGGTCAGCACCCGGTCCACGCTGTTGGCCGGAGCGAAGGCCAGGGCATTGGGGCCGAAGGCGGCAAGCTGTGTCCCCTTATAAAGGTCGGGACGGGCGGCCAGCTTGTCCTTGAAGCGCTGCACCGACGCCTTCATGCCATCCGACGCCCCATTGGTATCCGGCGTGGCGGCAATATAGGTGCCATTGTCGCGCAGCAAGGGCCCCAGCACCTCTGAATACCAGCCGGCCCCCGGCCAGATTTCCACCACGCGCTGGCCCGGCGCCACGCCGAAGAAATCCAGCGTTTCCACCGGATGACGCCAGACATCGCGGGCGCGATTCGCCTCTGAACGATGGTCGCCGGCCAGCACGGGCGCCAAGGCCGCCGGCAGGTCGGCAGCATGGGCGGTAAGCGCTGGGGCCGCCAGCAGGGTCGCCCCCAGCAGCAATGAATGGATCAGGCGGGAAACCATGGGCTTGTCCTTCCCTCTCTTGTCATGGAGGAAAGGAAGCTATCCTTGAAGCATCCAGGCAACAAGCAGGATACGGGCGCCACCCACAGAGATGCGCAATCAACCGGATATATTTTGGGATTTTAAGGTGGTGCCCCCGGTCGGACTCGAACCAACACGCCGTTGCCGGCAACAGATTTTGAGTCTGCCGCGTCTACCATTCCGCCACGGGGGCACCGGGCTTGCTGACGCAAGGGCTCTGCATATGAACGAACTGTGGCGCGCGGTCAACCGATTTCGTGCAGAAAAATCGCTGCGGCCATCCGCCCCCGGCCCCGGCGCAAGCGGGGCCTTTCCGGATCGCGGCCGCGCCAGCTATATAAGCAGCATGATGCAGAACGACACCACACCTGCCGCCGGCCTGCTGGGCCACCGCCACCTGCCGATGCTGGGGCTGATCGCCGCCAGCATGACGGCCCTGACCATCGCCTTCGGCTCACAATATCTGGGTGGGCTGGCCCCGTGTGAGATGTGCTGGTGGCAGCGATGGGCCTATTTTGCCGCCATTGCCCTGTTGCTGCCCGGCCTGGTGCCGGGTACGCCGGCACGGGCGCGACGGCTGGTGTTGAATCTGGGCGGCACGGCCTTGCTCTGCGGGGCCGCCGTTGCTCTGTTCCATGCCGGTGTGGAACAGCATTGGTGGCAGGGCTTCACCGCCTGCACCGCCCCGATGGGCGGCAGCGGCGGGCTGGAGGATTTGCGCGCCGCCATCCTGGCCGCCCCCGTCACCCGCTGCGACCAAATCCCCTGGTCGCTGTTCGGCATTTCCATCGCCGCTTTCAATGCCATCTTCAGTGGGGCGCTGGCCCTATTCGCCTTTATCGCCGCCAGCGCGCAGAAGGGGGCATGATGAGCGATCCGCAGCAAAAGCCAACACGCGTGCCGGCCGCCTCCCTGTTGACGCCACGCCCGCTGGGGCCAAATACGGCGACACCGGTGGAGCCGGGCCGGCCCCGCCGCCTGCCCGGCGACCCGGCCCCGACGCTGGACCGGATGATCCGGGTGGACCATGCCGGGGAATATGGTGCCGTGCGCATCTATCAGGGCCAGCTGGCCGTGCTGGGCAAAGGGCCCAAGGGCGACCTGATCCGCCATATGACGGAACAGGAGCAGGTGCATAAGCAGACCTTCGACCGGCTGATCGCCGAGCAGCAGGTGCGCCCCACCGGGCTGCAGCCCTTCTGGCATGTGGCCGGCTGGGCGCTGGGGGCCGGAACGGCCCTGCTGGGGGAACGGGCGGCCATGGCCTGCACCGTGGCGGTGGAAACCGTGATCGACCAGCATTATGCCGCCCAGGCCGAAGAGCTGGGGCCGGATCAGGCCCCACTGAAGCAGACCATCGAGCAGTTCCGCGCCGAGGAACTGGAGCACCGCGATATCGGCCTGGCGCATGAGGCGGAGCTGGCGGCCGGGTATCCCGTGCTGTCCGGCCTGATCAAGGCCGGCGCGCGGGCCGCCATCTGGCTGTCGGAACGGTTCTGACGCCCATTGGCCTTGATCAGAAGCGGGGCCACGGCATCCGTCGCCAAGACCAGCGGTCAAAAGAACGATCCGCCGATGAAGGGGGCTTGCTGCTGCCACCATGCGGATCAGAGACAATAAAGGGATGCGGTGGGAAGTCCCCGCAAAATGGCACCGGTCCGCCTGGCCGACAGCGTTCCCCTTTTATAATACGCTCCCCGAGGCCAATTTTCTGCCTGCCTGTCCTTTTGCACAGGTGCCGCCCCTGTGCCGTTTCCGCCACAATCGTGATGTTTTAACCATCATCGACGCCGCGATCCGATAAGATGCGTGGGCGGGACCGGTGGAAGGGGGGACGGCAGTGGAAGCCATCAATGAGGCGATCTTCCTGGCGGGTTTGCTGCTGCTGCTGTCCATTCTGGCTGGCCGCGTTTCCTCCCGCTTAGGCGCGCCCCTGCTGCTGGTCTTCCTGGGGCTGGGGATGCTGGCAGGGGAGGATGGGCCGGGCCGCATTCAGTTCCATGATTTCCATCTGGCCTATCTGATGGGCAGCATGGCGCTGGCTGTCATCCTGTTCGATGGCGGCCTGCGCACACCGGCCGAAACGTTCAAGCTGGCGCGCGGCCCCGCCTTCAGCCTGGCCACCCTGGGCGTGCTGGTGACGGCGGTGGGCACGGGCGCGCTCGCATCCTTCCTGCTGGGTCTGGGCTGGGCGGAGGGGTTCCTGGTCGGGGCCATCATCGCATCGACCGATGCGGCGGCCGTCTTCTTCCTGCTGAACCTGCGCGGCATGGCGCTGCGCGGGCGGGTTTCCGCCACGCTGGAGGTGGAGTCCGGCCTGAACGACCCGATGGCCGTGCTGCTGACCGTGCTGGCCGTGGAAATGGTGATGACCCCCGCCGGCCTGTCGCTGCCGATGCTGGCGCTGGAATTCCTGCAGCAACTGATCGGCGGGGCGGCCCTGGGCTTGGCTGGCGGCTTTCTGCTGGTCTGGCTGGTTAACCGGCTGGATCTGGCCGATGGGCTTTATCCCATCCTGGCCGTCTCCTTCTCCCTGTTCATTTTCGGCGGCGCGCAGGCGGCGGGGGCCTCGGGCTTCCTGGCCGTCTATCTGGCCGGCTTCATCCTGGGCAATCGCCGGCACAAGGCCGACCGGCTGATCCGCCGCTTTCATGACGGGCTGGCCTGGCTGGCCCAGATCGGCCTGTTCGTCATGCTGGGCCTGCTGGTCACCCCGTCGCGGCTGGAACCCTATCTGCTGCCGGGCGGGCTGGTGGCGGTGGGGCTGATGCTGCTGGCGCGGCCGCTGGCGGTGTTCCTCTGCCTTGCCCCTTTCCGTTTCACCCTGACGGAACGGATTTATGTGTCCTGGGTGGGGCTGCGCGGGGCGGTGCCCATCGTGCTGGCCACCATTCCGGTACTGGCCGGGGTGCCGGGGGCCGATGCCTATTTCGCTGTCGCCTTTGTGGTGGTGCTGCTGTCCCTGCTGATCCAGGGCTGGACGGTGGGGCCGGCGGCCCGGCTGCTGGGCTTGCTGGCCCCACCGCAGCCCGACCCGCCCAGCCGTGCCGATGTGGACCTGCCCGATGGCAGCGGCCAGCTGGCCGTCTTCACCGTGGCGCGCGACAGCGAAGCGGCGCTGCGCGGGCGGGGCCGGCTGCTGATCCCGGAAAGCGTGCAGCTGCTGGCACTGATCCAGAATGGCCGCCCGGTGCGACCGGAAGATGCGGTGGGCCTGCAACCGGGCGACACCGTGCTGGCCATGGGCAACCAGGAGGCGCTGGCCGTGATGGACCGGCTGTTTGGCCGGCGGGCCAAGGCCCTGCAGGAACGCCCGGCCGGTGATTTCCAGATTCAGGCCGACATGCCGGCCGCCGCCGTGGGCGGCATGTATGGGTTTGAGACGGGCGGGGAAAGCAGGGACACCCTGGCCGATTATATTCGCCAGCGGCTGGGCCGCACCCCGGCCCTGGGTGACCGGGTGCGGGTGGGGGAAATTGACCTGATCGTCGCCGCCATGGAAGGCGACCATGCCAGCCTGATCGGCATCGACCTGACCCCGCCCACCGGCGGGCTGGATGCCTTGCGCGGCCGCTGGCGGGAAATACGCCGCCGCCTGCCCCGCCACCGACGCCGCCCACCGGAAAAACCCGCCGCCGACGCGGCGGAGTAACCGATGACGGAAAGGCAGCGAACCGGAGGCAGGGCGGCGGTCCCCACCGTACTCTCGGTCATTGATACTCTCGGTCATTGATGATGATTGGTGGCGCTAGGCACGGATCCCCTCTACCGGGCGCAGCAATGCATCATCCGGCAACTCAATGAAAAACCGTTCGGCCAGCAGGGCGCGGAATTCCCGCTCGTCGCTGATCTGCCGTTCCTCCACCAGCACCCCATCCAGCCGCCGCCGATACTGGCCATTCAGCAGCGTATGGCGTTCCCGCAGGGTGGTGCGCGATGCGACACGGTTCTGCACAAAACGGGAGCCGGGATGTGTGGCGGTGAAGTGATTGCCGAAGGCCAGATCGGCATCCACCACCGCCTCATCGCCGAACCAGTAAAGCCCCGACCATTCCCCGTCGCGCCGCAGTTCCAGCTCCCAGCCCGGTGACCAGTCGGACGGGCGCAGGCGCCAGAGCTCCCCGCCGCTGTCATATTCCCCCACCCGCAGCGGCAGCGGTTCGGCCAGACAGGAACCGCCAAAGCCGACATCGGTGATATAATCCTGCCCCTCCACCGCCACCAGCAGCAGCAGGTGGCTGCGCCCGCCCGGCTCCCCGCCCATGCGCACGCGCGCCAGCCGGCGGCGGGGGGCAAAGCCGATGGCGGCCAGGGCCAGGGCCAGCAGGCTGTTCTGTTCAAAGCAATAGCCACCGCGCCGCTGCCCCACCAGCTTGGCCGTGATGGCGTCGGGTTCCAGCCGGATGGGCAGGCCCATCTGGATATCCAGATTCTCAAACGGGATGTTGGCCGTATGGCCGGTATGGATGGCGTGCAGCCCGGCCAGATCGGGCAAAACCGGGCCGTCCAGCCTGATGCGGGCCAGATAGGCGGAAAGATCGAACATATGGATATTTTCCCTGTTGGTCCGGTTCAGGCGGCGGGTGCCTGCCAGGGGTCATAGGTGCCGAAATGCCAGACATGGCCTTCGGGGTCGCGGATGGTGAAGGCGCGGCTGCCATAGCTGGTCTCGGTGATGCCGCCTTCCAGCGGTTCCACCCCTGCCGCCCGCACCCGCGCCAGCAACCCATCCACATCCTGTATAATGAAGCACAGGCAGGCGGCCCCCCGCCCGTCCGGGCCGGGGGCATGGAAACCATACTGATCTTGCTTGTCCGATCCCAGCATCACCATGCCGGCCCCCAGCACCAGCTCTGAATGGATGATCTCATTCTCCGCCGCACCCGGCACCACCAGATGCGGCTGAAAGCCGACCACACGGGTCAGCCAGTCGATGGCCGCCCGGGCGTCGTGATAGCGCAGGCAGGGTGTCACCAGCCCGTCGCGCGGGCTGGGGGCGGTCAATTCCATGGGCATTGCCGGGCCTCCTTGGGCATGGGTGGCCTCCCCGCCACCTTCCCCTACGTCAGCATAATATCGTCAGACTGGCCAGCGCCCCTTTCGCTGCGATAGCTTTTCCTATATGCACGCCATGGAATCGTACCGGCCCCCGCCGGCGCGAGCGGTAAACATGCTTGGTTGGGTTGGAGGTTCAAGGTGAAGGGGCTTAAGCCGCTGCTGATATCCGGCAAGGAAGTGCTGCCGCTCGTCGAGGGTGGCAAGGGCATTGCCGTCTCCAACGGGCAAAGCTCCGGCGCCTGGGCGGCGGCGGGTGGTGTCGGCACCTTCTCCGGCGTCAATGCCGACAGCTATGATGCTGATGGCAATATCCTGGATCAGGTCTATCATTCCAAGACCCGGCGCGGCCGGCATGAAGAGCTGATTGCCTATGGCATACAGGGCGGCATCGCCCAGGCCCGCATCGCGCATGAAATGTCCAACGGCGAAGGCCGGCTGCATGTCAATGTGCTGTGGGAAATGGGCGGGGCCGAGGAAATCCTGCATGGCATCCTGGAAGGGGCGCCGGGCCTGGTGCATGGGGTGACTTGCGGCGCCGGGATGCCCTATAAGGTGGCGGAAATCGCGGCCAAGTTCGGCGTCTATTATTACCCGATCGTCAGTTCGGCCCGCGCCTTCCGCGCCCTGTGGCTGCGCGCCTTCAACAAGTTCCCCAATCTGCTGGGCGGCGTGGTCTATGAAGACCCGTGGCTGGCCGGCGGCCATAATGGCCTGTCCAACAGCGAAGACCCGCAGAAGCCGGAAGATCCCTATCCGCGTGTCGCAGCATTGCGCCAGATGATGAACAGTTTCGGCCTGACCGAAACCCCCGTCATCATGGCCGGCGGCGTCTGGTGGCTGTCGGAATGGGAACATTGGCTGGATAATCCGGAAATCGGCCCGGTGGCCTTCCAGTTCGGCACCCGCCCGCTGCTGACCCAGGAAAGCCCGATTTCGGAGGCCTGGAAGCAGCGCCTGCTGACCCTGAAGGCCGGCGACGTCTTCCTGAACCGTTTCTCCCCCACCGGCTTTTATTCGTCAGCGGTGCGCAACCCGTTCCTGGAAAACCTGCGCCAGCGCTCCGAACGGCAGATCGCGTTTTCCGTCGAACCGGTGGGCGAACTGACGGATGAGCTGGCTTTGGGGCCCCGCGGCCGCCCGGTCTATGTCACCAAGGCTGACAAGGACCATGCGGAAGGCTGGATGTCCCAGGGCTTCACCACGGGCCTGAAGACGCCGGACAATACGCTGGTCTTCGTCACGCCGGACGAATCGCGCCGCATCCTGAAGGATCAGGTGGATTGCATGGGCTGCCTGTCGGCCTGCGCCTTCTCCAACTGGTCGCAGAATGAGGAAGGCACCACCGGTCGCCGCGCCGACCCGCGTTCCTTCTGCATCCAGAAGACCCTGCAGAACATCTCCCATTCCGAAGATGTGGAAAACCAGCTGATGTTCGCTGGCCACAATGCTTATCGCTTCGCCAGCGACCCTTGGTACAAGGACGGCTTCGTACCGACGGTGAAGCAACTGGTCGACCGCATCGCCAGCGGGTACTGATACCAATCCGCCGAGGGTTTGACCCTTGGCGGATTGGAGGCCAGCGACCGCTGGCCCGCGGGTTCGTGCCCGCGCATTACCATCGCCGAGCGCACAAAAGAGGGCCCCGCCACTGGCGGGGCCCTTAGTTTTGGGGAAGAGATAATCAAGAACGAAAAGCTGAAAGGGGTCCGCCCCCGGCCCGCGCCACCCGCCAAGAGGGGCGGGGGAGGCGGGCCGGCAGGGGCCGGGGACGGTACCCTGATCGCCAAAACCGATGGCCGGACGGGTGGGCACCGTCCGCCAGCAACCCGATACCAATGGGGCGTCGTATCGGGTGGCGATATTGCTTATACGTCACACTCAAGAAAAACCTTCGCGGCTGTTGCATTTTTTTTCCGGCTTTTTTATGCAAGAGGGGAGGCCCCCGGCCGACAGCTTCCCGAATGGCGGCCCGTATAAAGCATGGGCAGCCAAACATGGCCGCACATCCAGACGGCCCTGACGGGAAGAGGTACCTGGCGGGGCACATGGAACCAAGGTGTGACGATGAAGGTTGCCGTGCCGACTCCCAAGGAAGCGGTGGAGCCGTTGCTGGATGACGACAGGCTGTTGGCCCGCATAGCCAACGGCGACAGGGCGGCGTTTGCGGTGCTGGCCAACCGGCACACGGCGCGCGCCCTGGCTGTTGCCCAGCGTATCCTGGGCAGTGCCGGGGAAGCGGACGAGGTGGTACAGGAAGCCTGGGTGCGCGTGTGGGCGCGCGCCGGGCAGTGGCAGGCGGGCGGCAGCGCCCGTTTTTCCACCTGGCTGCACCGGGTGGTGGTCAATCTCTGTATCGACCGCCGCCGCCGGCCGGGCTTCGCCCCGCTGGAGGATGCCCCGGAAATGGCCGATCCGGCACCGGGTGCGGAATCCGTGATTGCGCGGCGGGAAATGTCGGCACAAATGGCATCGGCCATGGCCGATTTGCCGGAACGGCAGAGGGCAGCCATTTCCCTGTGCTATTATGAGGAGATGAGTGCTGCCGAGGCGGGACGGGTCATGGAGCTTTCCGTCCCCGCCGTCGAGTCGCTGTTGGCACGGGCACGACGCGCCTTGCGCGGTCGGCTGGCGGCGATGGGGGTCACCGGGGTGGGAGAGAATGAAGGATGAACCGAACAGACAGGATGGCTGAACCCGAAACGGGCGCCATGGATTTGGCCGCCTTTCGGGAGATGCTGGATATGCATGGCGCAGCCATGCGCCGCTGGCCAGCCGAACAGCGCGCGGCAGCGCAATCGCTGCTGACCCGTTCCAATGCGGCGCGGGTGGCCCTGCGGGAAGCCGCCGCCCTGGATGCGCTGCTGGATGCCATGCCAGCGCCACAGGTGGATGCGGCCCGGCTGGACCGGGTGGTGTCGGGTGCGCTGGCGGCATTGCCGCTGCCGGGGCCGGCAGTCAACAGCAACCGCAAACCGCAGCGCCCGGCGCCAAGCTGGGGGCGAGGCCGGTTGCTGGCGCTGCTCTGGGGACTGCTGCCCTCCCCCGGCTGGTCACGCGCGGCCGGTCTGGCCAGCTGCACGGCCTGCGGCCTGCTGGTGGGGATGCTGGCACCGCTGCACGCCAGTTCCGCCAGCACCAAACCGGTGGGTGCCACCATGGCATCGCACGCTGTGGAGGAGACGGGCAGCAACCTGCCCGCCCTGTTCCTGGCCCCCTATTCCCTGGAAAGCCTGTTTGAATGAGCGGCCAGAACCTGTTGCGGACCGCCCTGCTGGGGTCGGTCGGCCTGAATCTTTTCCTGCTGGGCATGTTGGTGCCGGACTGGCTGGGCCATAGCCGCCAGCCGGGCCCTGGCCCTGGCGGCCCCGGTATCATCGGCGCCATGCCGGGGCCGGCGCGTGACCTGATGCTGCTTCGTCAATCACTGAACGACCTGCCCCCCGCCGACGCGGATATCCTGCGGGACCTGCTGGAGAAAGGTGGCAACCGGTTCAGGCTGGCCGGGCCGGAGGTGCGGGGCCAGTTTGAAACCATGCTGGAGCTGGTGAAGGCTGACCCGTTCGACGCCCCTGCCCTGCTGGCCGCGTTTGAACAGCTTTCCGCCAAGCGGGATGCGTTGGACCGGGCGCGCGTTGCGGAAATCGTGGAAGCCCTGGCGAAGATGTCGCCGGAGGGTCGGCGCAAACTGGCCGAGTCCCGCTTTTCCCGTCGGTTTGTCGAAGGTGGCGGGGCGGAGGGGGAACCAGGTGACGGAATGGGACCCCATCCGGGTGCCATCCCGCTGAACCGCGACCGCATGGTGAACCCGCCGCCGCCTGCGCAATGATGCCTTCCCCGCTGACGCGGGGGAGGCCGGGAAATGACAGACGGGCAGCCTCCTACCCTTCTACCCTTTCTTCGGCAACCCGCGCGCCAGCGGGTGGTGGCGCTCCACCGTCTGTTTCAGCCGTTCGCCCACCACATGGGTGTAAATCTGCGTGGTGCCGATATCGGCATGGCCCAGCATCTTCTGCACCGAGCGCAAATCCGCCCCATGGTCCAGCAGATGGGTGGCGAAGCAATGGCGCAGCACATGCGGGCTGACCTTGGACGGGGGCAGGCCCGCCTCCATCGCCAGTTCCTTTAGCAACTGGCCGAAACGCTGGCGGGTCAGCACGCCCGCCGCCGCGCGGGAGGGGAACAGGTAATGCTGCTGCTTGCCCTCCCGCCCCGGCGTCATGAAATAGGGCCGGTCGGGCAGATAGGCCGTCAGCGCCTCGCGCGCCGGCACTGAAAGTGGCACCAGCCGTTCCTTGCCGCCCTTGCCGCGCACCACTAGGGCGCGGCCATCGCGCATCAGCGCCGCCACCGGCAGCCCCACCAGTTCGGAGACGCGTAGGCCGGTGGCATAGAGGATTTCCAGCAGGGCATTCAGCCGCCGCCCCTCTGGCGCGCCCCGGCGGGATGCTGCGGCCAGCAGGGCCACCACATCCGCCTCCCCCAATATCTTGGGCAGCGGCCGGCCCTGGCGTGGGGTGTCCAGCACAGAGGCCGGGTCTTCCGCCCGCACCCCTTCCGACACCAGGAACTTATAATATTGCCGCAGGGCCGACAGCCGCCGCGCCACCGTGCGCACGGATGATTTTGCCTTCACCTGATCGGCGGCCAGATGGTCCAGATAGGCGCGCAGATCGTCGCTGCTGGCCCGATCCAGCGCCGGGCGGGCCTGGGCGGCCAGGAAGGCCGCGACATCGCCCAGATCGCGGCGATAGGCATCGCGCGTATTGGCGGAGGCGGCACGTTCCGCCACGATCATGTCAAGAAACCCATCCACCCAGGGCGGCAGCGGGGCCGGCGCCTTGCGCGGACGGCCGGGGCGCGCCTTGGCCCCGGCCGGTTTTTCCCCCGTTACCGCCATGGCTCAGCCGACCGGACGCAGCAGGCTGGCCATGGCCTCCACCGCCAAGCGTCGGGCCTGATCCTTCAAGCCGGCACGGTTGAGATTGGCGACAATCTCCGCAATGTCCGTCGCCGCCGCACCGGCCACCCCTTCCGGCCCCAGCAGCGCCACCGCATCCAGCCATGTCGCCGCCTTGGATTTGCCGCCCGCCGGGCTGCCATCGGCAAAGGGGGGAAGCGGATCGGGCGTGCGTTCCAGGGCCGACAGGATCAACAGCACCTGATCGGCCTGATCACGCGCAGCATTGCCGCCCAGATCGCGCAGCCAGCGGGTCTTGTCGATCTCCACCTCCCGCACCAGCCCATAGGCGGCGGCCAGCGGCCAGAGCCGGGCAAAGGCCCCTTCATCCTTGTTGGCGTTGTAATCATCGCGGGCCAGGGTGATCCAGGGGGCCGCCGCCTTGGGATCATCCTGCAGCAGGGCCAGCCGGGCCACCAGCGGGGCCACCACGGCAAAGCCCACCGTCAGGCGGAAATCCGCCGTCTGTTCCAGCAACAGCCGGCCATAGGTGCCCGCCTGCTGGCTGGTGCTGGCGGCCACCATGCCGGCCTTGAACAGGCCGGCCTTGGCGGCGGGGGTCGGTTCGGCACGCAGCGCCTTCACCAGTTGGGCGCGGAACAAGGGGGTGGCCTTGCGGGCCGCCGCTGCCGTCATGGCCTTGGCATCACCGCCTTCCACCTGTTCATAAAAGGCGGCCAGGGAAGTGGCCTCCATGCCGCCCAGCAGGGCGGCGCGTTCGGCAAAGCCCACCCGCTGCACGAGCGGGATTTGCTCGGCCCGCGCCAGGGCCGCCAGGGGACCGACAGCGCCCACCTTCAGATCCGGCGGGGGCAGGCGGCCGGATGCCAGCATAAGCGCCAGTTGCACCGGCGTGGGGTCCGTCACCCCCTTCACCGGGGTCTTCTGGGCGGCGGCAGCAGCCTCCGCCAGACGGAAGAAAATATCGTCCTTGTCGCCCTGTTCGCGCAGGATATCGGTGCCCAGCAGGGCCATATCGGTATTGCCGGCCGCGATCTGGCAGACCATTTGCCATTTCTGCCAGGAGGTATGGTTGAACCGGCCGAGCAATTCGCTGACACGGGTGCAGGCCCGATCGCGGTCGCCGGCCAGCCAGGTCAGTTCCGTCCAGGCCGTGGCCGTCGCCTCGTCCTTCAACGGTTCGTTGGTCATGTCCAGCAGGGCATCGGCCCCGGCCAGATTGCCAATCCGGGTCAAGGCCTCCACCCGCAGGGCGGCCAGGCTGCGCGCTGCCGGTTCCCCGGCGGGCAGGTCCGCCACGCTCAACAGCAGCCGGCGGGTGCCGTCGCGCAGGGCGGGGGAGGACAGGCCGGCCGGGATGCCGGCCAGCAGCGCTTCGGCCTCCACGCGGGAGGTGCCGGCCCACAGATCGGCGGGAAAACCGCCCTCATTGGCGCGCAGCGTGCCGACCCCATCGGGATCGGGGGCCTTCAACTCCTCCACCATCATGCCGCTGGGGGCGCGGGGGCTGGGGGCATTGGCAGCCGCATCGCCGCCCGCCCCGTCAGCCGGTGGATTGTCCAGCGGCAGGGCGCTGCGCCCGACCCCGTCGGTGACCGGGGCCGCCAGCGGATCGGGCGAGGGCCGGTCAGGTGCGGGGGTAGAGGGAACCGCTGCCGGCGGCGGATCGGCCGGCCGGGCCTGGGGGAACAGGGGCACAGGCGCCCCCGATTGCGCCAGGGAAGGGCCGGCCAGCAGGCCCAGCGCCACCCCGGCCAGCAGCAGCGCCCGCACCGGCGCCCTGCGGCGATCAGCCGAACCGGTCATTCGGTATCACCCGTTCCACCGGTTGCGAGGGTGCCGGCATGTCCCAGGTGGCCAGGAAGGCAAAACCGCCCACCCCCGTAACCAGGATCAGCAACAGCAGGATCGACAACAGCTTGCTCATGAACAACCGGTTCCAGGCGCGCCACGGAAAAGGAACGATCCCGCCCCCGGCGCGTCGTAACGGGGGCCGATCGGGCCGGTTGCCGGCCCCCCGCCACAGGGGCGGGGCCGGCCCCCCGGCCTTGGGGGATGCGGATGGCGGTCGGCCCATGCTATGGAAACCGCCGACACCGGCCAAGCCAACCCCGCCACCATACCGCCCGGTGCCGGGGCTGGCAACGCTGCCACATTCCGGCCGCCTTCATTGGATCAGAAAGCCCATGTCCGCCAAAAGCTCCGGCCCCGCCATTCCCAAGACCATCGTGCTGATCGGCCTGATGGGGGCCGGCAAGACCAGCATCGGCAAAAGGCTGGCCGCCCGGCTGGGTCTGCCCTTCGTGGATGCCGATCATGAGATCGAACGGGCCGCCGGCTGCACCATCCAGGAAATATTCGACCGGTTCGGGGAGGCGGGGTTCCGCGATGGGGAACGCCGCGTCATCGCCCGGCTGCTGGAACAGCCGCCGGTCCAGGTGCTGTCCACCGGCGGCGGTGCCTTCATGGATGCGCAGACCCGTGCCATGATCCGCGACCATGGGCTGTCGGTCTGGCTGCGCGCCGACCTGGACCTGCTGGTCCAGCGCACGGCCCGGCGCGACCATCGGCCGCTGCTGCGCCAGGGCGAACCACGGGAGGTTCTGGGCCGGCTGATGGAAATCCGCTACCCCGTCTATGCCGAGGCCGACCTGACCGTGGATAGCGATGACAGCCCGCCCGACCAGACCACCGAACGGGTGCTGGCGGCCTTGCGCGCCCATCTGGCGCTGGGGGACGGGGTTGCAGCCGATGGTGTTCCAGCGGAAGATGACGCGGATTAATATTGCGGACTGAACCCGGTTCTGATCATTTTTGACCCGGCTTTAATGCCGGCATGGCGACACCGCAGGGGGATCGATGGCACGATATTTGGCCCGGATGCTCATACCGGTCGGCTTGTTCCTCTACTTGTTCATAACCCAGATGAAACAGGGGGATGTGCCCGTCATTGTCGTGGTCGCCCTCATGTTTCCCTTCTTTATTTTGGGTTGGAACAAGGTGGTTGACCGGTTCGCCGGCGTTCCCTGATCAGCCCTACCCCCTGGAAAGTATCTTCCCATGTCGCACCCCAGCACCAACCGCTGCATCGTTCCCGTCGCCTTGGATGACCGCGCCTATGACATCCATATCGGTGCCGGCCTGCTGGCCGATGCCGGCGCGCTGATCCAGGCGGTGGTGCCGGGCCGGCCGCTGGTGGTGCTGACCGACAGCCATGTAGCCGAACGGCACCTGTCGCCGCTATTGGCCTCGCTGGCTGCCAGCGGCGCCCGGGTGCTGGAACCGGTGGTGGTGCCGGCGGGGGAGGCATCGAAGGAGATGTCCCGCCTGGGCGAGGTGATGGACGCGCTGCTGTCGCGCGGGATTGAGCGCAAGACGGTGCTGGTGGCGCTGGGCGGCGGCGTGGTGGGCGACCTGGGCGGCTTCGCCGCCGCCATCGCGCTGCGCGGGCTGGATTTCATCCAGGTGCCAACCACCCTGCTGAGTCAGGTTGACAGTTCTGTGGGCGGCAAGACCGGCATCAACAGCCGCCATGGCAAGAACCTGATCGGCGCCTTCCACCAGCCGCGTCTGGTGCTGGCCGATACCGACACGCTGGCCACCCTGCCGAAACGCGAAGTGCTGGCCGGCTATGCGGAGGTGGTGAAATACGGGCTGATCGACAATCCCGGCTTCTTCCAATGGCTGGAAGAACAGGGCCAGGCCATCGTTGATGGTGATCCCGCCCTGCTGGCAGAGGCCATCCGTGTCTCCTGTCTGGCCAAGGCCGCCATCGTGGCGCAGGACGAAAAGGAATCGGGCCTGCGCGAGCTGCTAAATCTGGGCCACACATTCGGCCATGCGCTGGAGGCGGAGGCCGGTTATGGCGACGCCCTGCTGCATGGCGAAGCCGTTGCCATCGGCATGGTGATGGCGTTTGACCTGTCGGTGCGCATGGGCCTGTGCCCGGCCGAGGATGCCGCCCGCGCCCGCGCGCATCTGGCTGCCGTCGGCCTGCCGGTGACGGCGGCGCATCTGGGCGGCGGCACCTGGACGGCGGAAAAGCTGCTGGCCCATACGGCCAAGGACAAGAAGGTGAAGGATGGCCGCGTCACCTTCATCCTGGCGCGCGGCATCGGCAAGGCCTTTCGCTGCGCCGATGTGGCGCTGGATGATGTGAAGGCGGTCTTCGCCGCCTCCCTGGCCGGGTGAAGGCGCGATGACCGCCGCCGCCCCCTCCATCCCCCGCCTGATCGGCCATCGCGGTGCCGCCCGCCATGCCCCGGAAAACACGCTCTCCGGGATGCGCACCGCCGCATTGCAGGGCGCGCTGTGGGTGGAGCTGGATGTGAAGCTGACAGCGGACGGCGTGCCCGTGCTGCTGCATGATGATGATCTGGACCGCACCACCAACGGGCATGGCCCGGCGGCGCAGATTGATTTCGTCGATCTGCGCAAACTGGATGCCGGTTCCTGGTTCAGCCCCGAATTTCGCGGCGAAAAGGTGCCGACCCTGGCGGAGGCGATCCAGGCGGCCAGCCTGCTGGATCTGGGCCTGAACCTGGAGATCAAGCCCTGCCCCGGCCGCGATGAACAGACGGCGGGCATTGCCCTGTCGCTGGCGCTGGGCCTGTGGCCGGCCAACCGGCCGCCGCCGCTGATCAGCAGCTTTTCGGTGGAAGCGCTGGAAATGGCGAAAACCGTGGCACCGCACTGGCCGCGCGGTTACCTGATGGATGAGGTGCCGGCCGATTGGGCGGAGATTGCCGACCGGCTGGACGTCACCACCATCAATATCAATGCGAAACGGGAAAGTGCGGAAAGCATCGCCGCCTACCGCGCCACCGGCCGCCCGGTGCTGGCCTATACGGTGAATGAGGTGGAAGAGGCGCGCCGCCTGTTCACCTGGGGCGTCAAAGGCCTGTTCACCGACACGCCCAAGGGCCTGCTGCAGGGGCTGACCGGCCGGGGCTGAGAGGCCACCCACACCGCAAGAAAAAAAAGGGGGGCGAATGACCGCCCCCCTTACACTTACTCCCCAAACACGCGGCGGAAAATCGTGTCCGCATGTTTGGTGTGATAGGCCAGATCGAACACATCATCGATCTGCGCTTCGCCCAGATGCTGCACCACATCGGCGTCGGATTTCAGCATGGTGCGGAAATCCTTGCCTTCCAGCCAGACCGGCATGGCATTGCGCTGCACGGCGCGATAGGCGTCCTCGCGGCTCATCCCCGCCTGGGTCAGGGCCAGCAGCACGCGCTGGGAATTATGCAGGCCACCCAGCATATCCAGGTTCTTCTGCAGATTTTCCGGGTACACGACCAGCTTTTCCACCAGACCGGTGGCGCGGGCCAGCGCGAAATCAAGTGTCACGGTGGCGTCGGGGCCGATCATGCGTTCGACGGAGGAGTGGGAGATATCCCGTTCATGCCACAGGGTCACATTCTCCAAAGCCGGGGTGACATAGCCGCGCACGATACGGCTCAGGCCCGACAGGTTTTCCGACAGCACCGGGTTGCGCTTGTGCGGCATGGCGCTGGAGCCCTTCTGGCCGGGGGAGAAATATTCCTCCGCCTCGCGCACTTCGGACCGCTGCAAATGGCGGACTTCGGTGGCCAGATTGTCCAGCGACGCGGCGATGACGCCCAGCGTGGCGAAGAACATGGCATGGCGGTCACGCGGGATCACCTGGGTGGAATGTGGCTCCACCGCCAGACCCAGCTTTTCCGCCACATATTCTTCAACGAACGGGTCGATATTGGCGAAGGTACCGACGGCACCGGAAATGGCGCAGGTGGCAATCTCGGCGCGCGCTGCTTCCAGGCGCTTGCGGTTGCGGGCAAAGGCCGCGTAATGGCCGGCCAGCTTCACGCCGAACGTCGTCGGCTCGGCATGGATGCCGTGGCTGCGGCCGATGGTGGGCGTGTATTTATGTTCCAGGGACCGGCGCTTCAGCGCGTCCAGCAGCTTGTCCAGATCGGCCAGCAGCAGGTCGGCGGCCTGGGTCAGCTGCACGGCCAGACAGGTATCCAGCACGTCGGAGCTGGTCATGCCCTGGTGGACGAAGCGCGCTTCCGGCCCGACATGTTCGGCCAGATTGGTCAAAAACGCGATGACGTCGTGCTTGGTCTCGCGCTCGATCTCGTCGATGCGGTCGATCTCCCAGGCCCCGCGCTCCCACACGGCCTTGGCGGCCTCGGCGGGGATCACCCCCAGCTTGGCCTGCGCATCGCAGGCATGGGCCTCGATTTCGAACCAGATGCGGAACCGGTTTTCCGGTTCCCAGATGCGGGTCATTTCGGGGCGGGAATAGCGGGGGATCATGGTTGTCGGCCCTGGCGCGAGAGAAGTGGCGGGAAAGGCGGGGCGGACCATAAGGGCAAGCATTCCCCCTGACCAGTGCCGGAGGGGACAGGGTGCCATGTCCCTTGGTTTTTACATTTTCCCTCAAGCACCGGGCAGACGCATCCGCGCCCTTGGCGATTATACCGACAATTCTTCCAGATGCGGATGCCGGCAGCGGTGCAGGGCGGCGCGCAGGGCGTTGGCGAAATCCTGGCGTTCCGGCGGGGACAGCGCCCGCCCCACCACCAGATGCCGCCCATGGGAAGACAGCGTGATCTGGCTGTGATGGCCCGGCGGTTCTTCCAGGCTGACGCGCAGCCAGGTGGGCTGGAAACTCCAGCGCAACCGCCGCTTGGCCTGCACCCGTTCCACCAGCAGCCGGCTGCTGGTGAGTTCCACCCGTTCATAATCGGCCGCACTGCGGTAACTGGCCTTGAAGGCCAGATAGAGCAGCAGCACATCCAGCCCCATGAAGCCGACGATTGGCCAGGCCCCACTGAGGAAAAAGGCCAGCCCCACGGCCGTGCTGGCCGCCGCCACACAGGCCATCAGGCGGCGAAACCCCTTGGGGCCGAGGCTGCGATGGGGATGGATGGTGGCATGGAAAAACACATGCTCCTCCACCGGGGTCAATGTCTCCCCGGCGCTGGCATCCCTGTCCGGTGGGCGGGAAAGATCGGGCGCTGCATCATTCATCAGGCCAAAATATAGCGGAGCGATATTCCAGGGCAACGGGGATAATTGCGGGTACCGCCGGGGCTGGCTATGGTGCCCCTCACCCCCCGTGACCGCCCCCGGATGCCAGCCTTGAAGCGCGCCGCCATCGACGAATTTTTCCGCCGCCTGTCCGCCAGCAACCCGCATCCGCAGACAGAACTGGCATATTCCAACCCCTATACGCTGCTGGTGGCGGTGGTTTTATCCGCCCAGGCCACCGATGTGGGGGTGAACAAGGCAACAAAGGCCCTGTTCGCCCTGGCCGACAACCCCGCCGCTATGGTGGCACTGGGTGAGGCCACGGTGCGCGACCATGTGAAGACCATCGGCCTGTTCAAGACCAAGGCCGCCAATGTCATCCGCCTGTCGCAGATATTGTTGGAAAAACATGGCGGGGAGGTGCCGAAGCGGCGGGAGGATCTGGAGGAATTGCCGGGTGTGGGCCGCAAGACGGCCAATGTGGTGCTGAACACCGCCTTTGGGGAGCCGACCATCGCCGTCGACACGCATATTTTCCGCGTCTCCAACCGCACCGGGCTGGCGCCGGGCAAGGATGTGGAGGCGGTGGAACAGGCCCTGCTGAAACGGGTGCCCAAGACCTATCGGCTGCACGCCCATCATTGGCTGATCCTGCATGGCCGTTACATCTGCAAGGCCCGCAAGCCGGATTGCCCCGTCTGCCCGGTGCACGACCTCTGCGATTACCCGGCCAAGACGCTGGCGAGGGAGTAGCAGCCCGCCTAAAGGTTAAGCTTTAGGCGGGTTGAAGGCCGGCGACTGCCGGCCCGCGGGCACGTGCCCGCGTAAGCCAAGGGCGCGGATGCGCCCGCCCGGCGACTGAGGGAACGCGAAATCTCCCTTGATCGTTCCGATCAAGGGAGATTGGTAGAATAGCAAACGGCCGGCCCGATAAGGGGCCGGCCGCTTCCTGGACCATTTGATGGGGGTGCCACGGCACCCTTGATAAACGACGCCCGATCAGAAGGCGTAGGTCAGGGACGCCACAAAGCGCGAATCGGCGTTCTTGTCGCCCTTCACGTCGGTGTCGATATACTTCAGATCAACGGTGAACGGCGCGAACTTCAGGGCCACACCGGCGCTCCAGTCCTTATAGTCGGTGCCGTTTTCCAGCTCGTTGAAGCCGATGGCGCTGTTGATCGAGATCATGTCGGTCACAGCAAAGCTGAAGCCCGGCGACAGGTACCAGGCATTGCCGCCCGCCGTGCCGAAGAATTTCGGCGAGTAATAGACCTTGCCGGTCAGGGTCAGCTTGTCGATGGCATAGGCCAGATCCAGACCCGCCTCGAAGTAATCATACTTCAGATCGCTGTCCGCACCCGGATAGGTGTAATAGAGGGCGGTAACCGTATAGGTCAGGTTATCCACCGTGTTGGTATAGCCGCCAAACACATCCAGTTCGACATCGGCGTCGGTGCCGAAATCGACATTGGAGCCCCAGGCGCCAACGAAGAAGCCGCTTTCATGGTTGACGGTCAGGCCGGCCTGGAAGGCAGGGTCTTCACCCGTCTGGCTGAAGCCACGGAACACGTAATCGGAGGTGATGGCCGCGGAGCCGGAGAAGGTGAACGGGGATTCAGCCTGGGCCGCGGACGCGCCGGCGAACATCAGGGCAATAACGGCCGTGGAGGCGAGCAACCGGGAGAAACGCATGAACCACTCCATTATGAGGCATTATGTTTAGGGTCCGTCCGCACATCAGCAAAAGCGATGCCACTCTGCCAGGGGCCGGACCAAGACAACCGAAATATGTAGGTTTGTTCACTGAACGGCCAGATGCCGTTATATTGCTGTGCAACAATCCCGCCGAGTGTTGCAAAATAAATACGCAGTTGCGCCAAACCTGCCTAAATTATGAACGTTTGCACATAAAAGCACAGGCCGCCTTGTGGGGCGGCCTGTGCGCGTAACCAGATCGGGTATAAGGTCCCTGATCAGATGTAGTAAGCCTTCAGCGGTGAGAAACCGTTGAAATTCACCGCACTATAGGTGGTGGTGTAGGCGCCGGTGGCCAGAATGGTCACCTTGTCGCCGATCTTCAGGCTGTCCGGCAGGTGATATTCCGCCTTTTCATAGAGCACATCGGCACTGTCGCAGGTGGGGCCGGCCAGGATCACCGGGGCGGCCGGGCCATCGCGTTCCGTCTGGATCGGATACTTGATGGCCTCATCCATGGTTTCCGCCAGGCCACCGAACTTGCCGATATCCAGATAGACCCAGCGCTTGTCGTCATTGGCCGATTTGCGGGAGATCAGCACCACTTCGGACTGGATGATGCCGGCATTGCCCACCATGCCACGACCGGGCTCGATAATGGTTTCCGGGATGCGATTGCCGAAATGGCGACGCAGGCTCTCATTGATCGCCTCGCCATAGGCCTGGCTGGTCGGCACATCCTTCAGATAACGGGTGGGGAAGCCGCCCCCCATATTGACCATCTTCAGGGCAACGCCCTTCTCTTCGCAGGCGCGGAAAATTTCCGCACAGGTGACCAGTGCGATATCCCACTGGCGCAGGTCGCGCTGCTGGCTGCCGACATGGAAGGAGACGCCATAGGGCACGACATTCATGGTCGCTGCCTGCAGCAGCAGTTCCTTGGCCATGGCGGGTTCACAGCCGAACTTGCGCGACAGCGGCCAGTCAGCCCCTTCACCAGAGGTCAGGATGCGGCAGAAGACGCGCGCCCCCGGCGCATGGTCGGCGATCTTTTCCAGCTCTTCGATGCTGTCAAAGGCGAAGAGATTGACACCCAGCTGGTGGGCGGTGCGGATATCGGCTGCCTTCTTGATGGTATTGCCGAAGGAGATGCGGTCGGCCGAGGCGCCGGCCTCCAGGCAATACTGGATTTCCGGCACCGATGCCGTGTCAAAGCAGGAACCGGACTGCGCCAGCAGGCGCAGGATTTCCGGGGCCGGATTGGCCTTCACGGCATAGAAAATCCGCGCGTCCGGCATGGCGCCGGCCAGCTTGGCATAATTGTCATGCACGACGTCGAGATCCACCACCAGGCAGGGGGTGGCGGGGGACTGTTCGGCAAAGAAACGGGCGATCTTCTCGGTCATCGCGGACTCCGAGGCCAAGCAAATTGGATGATGTCGGGTGGAAAAAACAGTGACAGCCGGACCCATCCCGGGTCCGGTTCCGCTCAAGCGTGCCGCAACGGCCGGCCCAAGCGGGTCAGATACTGGTCACAGAACCAGCAATGCCCCGCACGCCATAGGCCGGGAGCTGACTGAAAAGACGGAGAAGGGCAGGCACGGCGGGCCCACCGACAACAACAAGTACCATCGTAGCCTCCAATTCGCCGCCTTGCTTAAGGGACGGACGAGGATACGCGTTACGTCGTTGCATAACCCCACCGGGTCGACGGCTCCGTCATCCACCTTTATGTGCTTTCATCCTTGAAAGCGGGCGGCGACGGGTGTGGGGGCCATAGGCACGTGCGCTGCGAATGCGCGCTATATAGGGCCGAAGCCCGTGAGGATAAAGCGCTTTTTTGTGTCGGTTCGATTAAATTCTGCAGATCAGGGACGCAGGCGATTCAAATCAAAATTTCGCCACTTTCGCCGCCCATTTTTATCTCACGGGCCGATCAGCTCAGGTTCTGGGAAATGCCGATGCGTTTTGAGACACCCCGTCTCGGCCGCCCCCAGGTGCCCCCCTCAGCGGATCAGCCCTTGTCAAAACCGGTTCTGCCCCGAACCGGTGATATTCTCGGCCACCGCAGATGCCCCCGCGGTGGCCGTTTTCTTTGGCGGATTTCCTGGCATCCGCCCCGCCCTTTCTGGCATCGTGCGGCCCCGACCCCGCTGCCGGAGTGACCGATCATCGTGCGTGCCGCCCCTTCCCCCACTGCCGCCGCTTCACCGGGCGCCTTGCTGGAAGCGCGCGCGCTCACCTGTCTGCGCGGGGCCCGGCTGGTTTTCACCCAGCTGGAATTCAGCCTGGCCGCCGGCGGGGCGCTGCTGCTGGTCGGCCATAATGGCAGCGGCAAATCCAGCCTGCTGCGCCTGCTGGCCGGGCTGTCGCGCCCCTTTGCCGGCGGGCTTTTCTGGCAGAACAGCCCGATTGCCGAGGATATGGAGGCGCATCGCGCCCGGCTGCGCTATGCCGGCCACCAGGATGCGGTGAAGCCGGCCCTGACGGCGCTGGAAAATCTCTGCGTCTGGGCCGGGCTGGACGGGTTGCCCGATGCCACGGGCCGGGCGCAGGCCGCCCTGGCCCAGGTGGAGCTGTCGCACATCGCCGACATGCCCGGCCGCTACCTGTCGGCCGGGCAGAAGAAGCGGGTCAATCTGGCCCGGCTGGCCCTGGCCCCGGCAGCCCATGCGCCCCTGTGGTTGCTGGATGAACCGGCCACTGCCCTGGACCGCGACTCGGTGGCGCGGCTGGCCGCCCTGATGGCGCGGCACCGGGGCGATGGCGGCATGGTGGTGCTGTCCACCCACAGCGCCATCGATCTGCCGGGCGCCCAGGTGCTGGACGTCTCCCGGTTCAGCGCCGATGCGGACGATGCCGATGATGAAGCAGCCGATGGGGAAGCGGCATGAAGGCGATCTGGCATCTGCTGCGCCGGGAATTGCGGCTGGCCCTGCGCCAGGGGGCCGATGCCGCCATGGCCGTGCTGTTCTTTGTGCTGTGCGTGGTGATGTTCCCCTTCGGCATCGGGCCGGAGCCGGGCATCCTGGCCCGCATCGCGCCGGGCGTCATTCTGGTGGCGGCCCTGCTGGCCTCCCTGCTGTCGCTGGACCGGCTGTTCCAGGCTGATCATGAAGATGGCAGCCTGGAACTGCTGGCACTGTCCCCGCCGGGGCTGGAGGCGGTGGCGGTGGCCAAGCTGGCGGCCCATTGGCTGGTGACAGGTCTGCCGCTGATCCTGGCCTCCCCCCTGCTGGCCCTGTTCCTCAACCTGCCGGCGGAGGGTTTTCCCATTCTGCTGCTGGCGCTTGCCATCACCACGCCGTTGCTCAGCCTGATCGGCGGCGTGGGCGCGGCGCTGACGCTGGGGGCGCGGCGCGGGGGGGTGCTGCTGCCGCTGCTGGTGATGCCGCTATACATCCCCGCGCTGATCTTCGCCGCCGCCGCCATCGATGCCGCCCTGATGGGCCATAGCGCCCGGCCGCATCTGCTGTTGCTGGGCGGCTTGCTGGCCGGGGCGGCCACGCTGGCCCCCTTCGCCGTGGCCGCCGCCCTGCGCACGGCCCTGGATTGATGGCCCCCGTCTATATCTTTGGGATATAGTACCCCCCATTACGGCTTGCCCGAAAGGCAGGGTTCCCATAAGGTCGATTTCCCGGCCGGAACCGCCACCAAACCTGATTGCGGTGAGTTCATCTCAACAGGTTCAGCGATGACGGGGTCTGGAATAAAAGGGCCGCCATGGCTTTACCGGTCATGGCACAACAGGCCCGGCCAAATGCTGACGGGGGGTGATTTGCTGGGTTTCTTCACACGCAGCGAACAGGTCATCATTGTCGATGATGATCACGTCCGTTCCGTCACCATCGGCCCCCGCCAGCGCCTGCGCCCGGCGCTTTATGTCGGTCTGGCCCTGCTGGGCATGGTCGCCGCCCTGGGCGGCTGGATCGGTGTCAGTGTCAGCCTGGATCACAGCCGGAAAGACATCGCCAATGTGGAGCAGGGGGCCGATACCCTGGCCCGCCAGCTGGCCGAAAGCCGTGATCAGCTTTCCCGCATGGCGGAGGAGCTGGACAATGCCCGCGACGCCCTGAACACCGCCCTGGCGGAAGAGCAGGAGGCCCGCACCCGCATCGATGCCGCCTTCAATGCCCTGGCGGAAGCAGAGCAGCCGGGGGCCAAGCCGCTGCGCCAGGTGCTGCTGGCGGCGCGCGCCGAACTGGCCCCCCTGCGCATCAAAGGGGAGGAGGGCGGCAGCCATCTCAGCGCCGCCGAACAATCGCTGGCCGCCATCACAGAGGCCAGCGAGGAATTCGCCACCCGCCGCGCCCAGGCCGCCGCCGCCGCGCTGGAACTGTCCATCGGCGGGCTGTCGCAGGAAGAAGGCAATCTGCCCACCCTGCTACTGGCCAGCAGCGGCCTGTCCCGCGCCCTGGCGGAGGCGCAGGCCGATGCCCTGCGCCGTTATGGCGAAGCAGAGGCCGCCAAGGCGGAGCGCGATGCCATGGGTGTGCGGCTGGCCGCCGCCGAACAGCGCATGTCGGCCGTGGCTGCCGGTCAGGTGGCCTTGCTGTCCCGTCTGAACGGCCACGCCCAGCTGCGGGTCGGGATGCTGGAAAGCGAGCTGAAGGGCACCGGCATCAATCTGGAAAAGGTATTGTCCGCTATGACCGACCAGCCGGCCGCCAGCGGGGGCCCGCTGGTCGGTCTGCCTGCGTTGCCGGAGGCGGCCCTGCCGCCGGAAGCGGTGGCCGCGCTGCAGCAGCTGGAATCCAGCCTGGACCGGCAGGCCAAATTACGTTCCCTGGGTAATTACCTGCCCCTGACCCCGCCGGTGGATAATTTCTACACTTCCAGCGGTTTCGGCAGCCGGCGCGATCCCTTCAACAATGAATGGGCCACCCATACCGGGCTGGATCTGGTGGCCCGCGAGGGCTCCCCCGTTACCCTGCCCGCCGCCGGCAAGGTAGTGGCCGTCACCTTCGATGACGGCTATGGCCGCATGGTGGAGGTGGATCATGGTTTCGCCGTCCATACCCGCTATGCCCATCTGGGCAAAGTGCTGGTGAAGCAAGGCGACATTCTGGACCCCGGCAGCCAGATCGGCACGCTGGGTAATAGCGGCCGCAGCTCCGGCCCGCATCTGCATTACGAGGTGCTGCTGGAAGGCAAGCCCGTCGATCCCCTACGCTTCATGGAGAAAAGCCGGCATGTTTGCGAAGGTTAAGGAACGCATTGAGGCCGGCACCCGCCCCGGCAACAGCCCGTCTGGCAATGGCAGCAATGGCGGTCCGGGGGCCGCTGAACGCAAAGCCATCCCTTCCATCATCAGCCGCGACATGGTGATCACCGGCGATCTGGACACACCCGGGGAACTGCATGTGGAAGGCAGCATCCGGGGGGATGTACGCTGCGCCCGGCTGATCATCGGCGCCACCGGCAGCGTGCAGGGCCATATCTTCGCCACCACCGTGCGCATTCATGGCCGGGTGCAGGGGGAGATCAATGCAGAGGAAGTGTTCCTGCTGAACGGCTCCACCATCAGTGGTGATGTGGTGCAGACCATGCTGGAAATCGCCCCCGGTGCCAGCTTTGAAGGGGCGGTGCGCCGGCGCGGTGCCGATGCCGCCCCCCGGATGCTGGCCGCCCCGGTGGCACCACCGGAAACACGGATCGACGCTGCTGAGCCGGCGGCAGCGACCGATGCCGGAATCCCCTCCCCTGAACCTGAGGTTGCCGGGGCGTCGCTGACTGAAGCCGCGGCTGCCCTTGTCGCGGCGGACAAGGAGCCAGTGCCGGTCAAGCTGTCAGAGACCAGCGAAGGGGACCGGCCCGCCCAGCCTAATACCAATCTCCCTTGATCGTGACCGATCCAGGGAGATTTTGCGTTCCCTCAATCGCCGGGCGGCGGCATCCGGCGGGTTGGTATCAATCAAAGGCGAAGGCATCCATGGCCAGGATGACCCGATCGGTACTGCTGTGCAGCAGCCGGGCCGGGATGCCGGGCGTGCCCGCCCCCATGGCCACAAACAACGGCAGCAGATGTTCTGTCGTCGGGTGATTGCGCCGCGCCTCTGGTGCCTGGCGCAGCCAGTCCAGGGCAGCATCCTGGCGGCCTTCCAGCAGCGCGCCGCGCATCCAATCGGCAAACTGGTTGACCCAGTCCGGCACCGGCGCATCCGGGGCCTGATAGCGCATTTCCATCAGATTATGGGTGAAGCTGCCTGAGCCCAGGATCAGCACGCCCTCATCGCGCAGCGGGCGCAGGGCGGCGCCGATGCGGGCATGCCAGCCGGCATCCCGATCCGGCTGCACGGAAAGCTGCGTCACCGGGATATCGGCGGCGGGAAAGGCCAGGGTCAGCGGTGTCCAGGCACCATGATCCAGCCCCCGGTCGGCGCTGCCAAAGGCGCGGATGCCGGCCTGGGCCAGCAATTCCCCCGCCCGGTGCGCCAGGGCTGGCGCGCCGGGGGCCGGATAGCGCATGGCGAACAGGGCGGGCGGAAAGCCCCGGAAATCATGAATGGTCTCCGGCCGCTCCGCCAGGGACAGGGCTGGTTCCGACGTCTCCCAATGGGCGGAGATGGCCAGGATGGCCTGCGGCCGGGGGAACAGTGCCGCCAGACGGCAAAGGAAATGATGGGCCGGGGCGTCCTGTTCCAGCGCCAGCATGGGCGAACCGTGGGAAATGAAAATGGCGGGCAGGCTGGACATGGACGGCACGGGCCCCTTGGCTGGATCAATGATCCAGTCAGAATGACACAGATGCAGGGGCAAAGCGCTGACGACCGTCACAGCGGGAAGCGCTGAAGGGGCCTATGGGCCGGAAAAATCGGGGAGAATGGTGGGCGCGGGTGGAATCGAACCACCGACCTCTCGCTTATCAGGCGAGTGCTCTAACCCCTGAGCTACGCGCCCCCGTCCGCTGATGCAGCGGGGAAAATATGCTGCGGAAAATGGAAAAAGCCGGCAGGTGGCCGGCTTTCGCAGCACCGGAGAGGGGATGGTGGGCGCGGGTGGAATCGAACCACCGACCTCTCGCTTATCAGGCGAGTGCTCTAACCCCTGAGCTACGCGCCCCTCTCGTGGAGCGCGGTGATAGAGATATGGAGGCCACGTGTCAAGTCTATTTCAGCAGACAGCCGATTGCATGGGCCCCCTGCATCCAGGGCAGGGGGTGACGGATCGCACTGCACAATCAAGGCAAGCCCCCCAGATTGCCGCCCCCAACCCATGATGGTAAAGAAGATCAGCGGCAAGATGGCACGCAGGCGCCAGGGGCAGGCGACGGGAATCGGAATGGACGATCACGGAGCGGAACCGGGCAAGGCCGGGCATATATGGCGGGCCGCCGCCCAGGGGCTGGCCCATCTGGACCGGGTGCTGATCGCCGCCTTGGGCTTGGGCGCGCTGCTGGGTGCTATGCTGCTCTGGTGGCAGATTGATGGCCGCATCCACGCGCTGGAATCGGTGCTGGCCAACCAGATCCGTCTGCGGGCCAGTGCCATTGATGTACAGATGCAGGCCGCGCAAGGCCATCTGGAGGCCTTGCGACAACGCGCCGAACTTTTCTACGCCGAATATCCGGCCCCGGCAGAGATGCCGCAAGGCAGCCTGCTGACCGCCTTTCTGGCCAGCAATCCCGGCAATGACCCGGCTTTGCCCTATTCACTGGATCGGCTGCCCCCGCCCTATCTGACCAGCCAGATCGGCAATCTGATCGCCCTGTCGGCCGATGATGCCGCCCAGCAGCCGGAGATTTCCCGCGCTGATGCGGGGGCCTGGCGGCAGGAAGCGGCGATGTTGGTGCAGTTGCTGCCGCTGATGGCCGTGACGCAGAAGGTGGTGCCGGAGGTGCGGCGCCTGCTTTATATCTCCCGCGCCGGCATGGTGGGGCTGCACCCCTGGGTGCGCAGTGATGAAACGGACCTGCTGCTGCAATTGGCCACCACCCCGGCCTTTCGCCATGCCGGCCCGGCGCTGAACCCGCAGGGCGGCCCGGTCTGGACCCTGTCCGCCCCCGACCAGCCGGACAGGATGGTCACCCTGTCCCTGCCGCTGACCCTGGAAGGGCGGTTTCTCGGCAGCTTCGCTCTGGATGTGCCGCTGGCCGGCATCCGGGAAAAGCTGGGATCGGTGGTCCGGACCGATGCCGCCATGCTGCTGGTGGATGGCAATGGCCATATCATCGCCAGCAGCCAGGACGGCCCGGCACCCGCCTTGCTGGATGATGTGCTGCCGGGGGGCCTGGAACGGCTGGCCGGCGGGGGGCCGCTGCATGGTTTCAACCAGCCCTTCACCGTCAGTGCGGCGCTGAAATCCGCGCCCTGGCACATGGTCTATGTCACCCCACCCTTCAGCCTGCTGCTGGTGGCCATGCAGGATGTGGTGATTTCGGTGCTGGGCTTCGTCGCTTCGCTGCTGGTGATGCTGTTCATTGTCCGCCGGCTGATGCAGCGGACGCTGAAGGTGCGCGATCAGGCGGTGCAGGCCGAGCGCAATGCCCGCGCCGCCGCAGAGCGCGCCTTGACCGATCTGCGCGCCGCCCATGATGAGCTGGATTTCCTGAACCGGGAAAAGACGCGCTTCTTCTCCCTGGTCTCCCACGATCTGCGCGGGCCGTTCAACAGTATGCTGGGCATGACCCAGGAACTGGCCGACCATGCCCCGCGCATGTCGGCGGAAGATACGGCTGATTTCGCCCGCACCGTGCATGAAATGGCGCGCAAGGTCTTCGATCTGCTAGAAAATCTGCTGCAATGGTCACGGGTGCAGATGTCGGGCACGCCCTTTGCCCCCATGGTTTTCCCGGTGCGTGACGTGGTGGGCGATGCGGTGCGCGATGTCGCCTCCGCCGCCCTGGCCAAGGATATCCAGGTTCTGGATGCGGTCGGCGACCGGTGGGTGCTGGCCGACCGCACCATGGCGCTGGCCATCCTGCGCAACCTGTTGATGAACGCCGTGAAATTCAGCCATCCGGGCGGGGTGGTGCATGTCACCTCCCGCGCGCAGGGGGACCGGCTGGAAATTGCCGTGACCGACAAGGGCATTGGCATGGAGCCATCGCAGCTGCAACAGCTGCTGCGCGCCGGGCCAGGGGCCAGCCGCCCCGGCACCCAGGGCGAAACCGGCACCGGCCTGGGCCTGACCCTGGTGCGCGATCTGGCCCTGCGCCATGGCGGGGAACTGCGCCTGGAAAGCGAGCCGGGCCGGGGCACCATTGCCAGCTTCACCCTGCCCCTGTCAGCCGACCCGGCCGAAACCCGGCGACTGGCCGCGCTGAAGGCTGATTAGGGCGGATCGCGCCGGGGCGCCGACAGAACTCCCCCCAAAAACAAAACCGCCCGCCTCCGGTGACGGAAGGCGGGCGGTTTCAAGACGGCTGAACACCCCCCGCCAACCGGCAGGGGGTATGCCAACGGATCACAGATCCTTGGCGATCTTGTTCAGGCGCAGGCGGAGCGCGTTCAGCTTGATGAAGCCTTCGGCGTCCTTCTGGTTATAGACGCTGTCCGCCTCAAACGTCACATAATCCAGCCGGTACAGGCTGTTGGGGCTCTGGCGGCCGACAACGCGGGCGCTACCCTTGAACAGCTTCAGCCGGACCACGCCGTTGACGCGTTCTTGGGTCTTGTCGATCAGGGCCTGCAGGGCCTCGCGCTCCGGGCTGAACCAGAAGCCGTTATAGATCAGCTTGGCATAGCGCGGCATCACCTCGTCCTTCAGGTGCATGGCCTCGCGGTCCAGGGTGATGCTTTCCATGCCGCGATGGGCGATAGACAGCAGGGTGCCGCCCGGTGTCTCGTACACGCCACGGGACTTCATGCCGACAAAGCGGTTTTCCACCAGATCCAGGCGGCCGATGCCATGCTTGCCGGCCAGACGGTTCAGCTCCGTCAGCAGAGCTGCCGGCGACAGCTTCACGCCATTCACGGCGACGGCATCGCCCTTCACATATTCGATCTCGACATATTCCGCCTCGTCCGGGGCCTTTTCCGGGGCCACGGTGCGGGTGAACATGTCCTCGTCCGGTTCCACCCACGGGTTTTCCAGCGCCTTGCCTTCATAGGAAATGTGCAGCAGGTTGGCGTCGGTGGAATAAGGCGCCTCGCCGCGCTTGTCCTTGGCGATGGGAATCTGGTGCTTTTCGGCAAATTCCAGCAGCTGGGTGCGGCTGTTCAGATCCCATTCGCGCCAGGGCGCGATCACCGTCACATCCGGCTTCAGGGCGTAATAGCCCAGCTCAAACCGGACCTGATCATTGCCCTTGCCGGTGGCGCCGTGGGACACGGCATCGGCACCGACCTGATTGGCGATTTCAATCTGGCGCTTGGCGATCAGCGGGCGGGCGATCGAGGTGCCCAGCAGATAGGTACCTTCATACAGCGTGTTGGCCCGGAACATCGGGAACACGAAATCCCGCACGAATTCTTCGCGCAGATCGTCGATGAAGATGTTTTCCGGCTTCACGCCCAGCAGCTCGGCCTTGGCGCGGGCGGGCTCCAGCTCCTCCCCCTGGCCGAGATCGGCGGTGAAGGTGACCACCTCGCAACGGTAGGTCTCCTGCAGCCATTTCAGGATCACCGAGGTATCGAGGCCGCCGGAATAGGCGAGCACGACTTTCTTCACGCCGCTCTTCATGGGAAATATCCGCCACGGTTTTATGTTGAACCGGGCACGGACGTTAGCGACAGCCCGGCCCGCTGTCCAGTTCCGCCCCTTGGCCACAGGGTACTTGCAACCCAGCTTTTCCAAAAGGGCTGGCGAGGCGGCGGCTTCGTGATACCAAGAAGCCGATCTCGATTCGATATAATGACGACCTGGGGAGTGATGGTTGATGAGCGGTGGCGCGAAGATCGTGATTGCCTGCCTGCTGGCCTTGCTGGTGCTGGCCGTGGCCACGGGTGTGCTGGCCTGGGGGCAGGTGGATGACGGGCAGCCGATCAGCCTGCATGGCATCGTCGCCCTGGTGCTGGGCGGCCTGGGTTCCCTGGTGGTGGGGGGCGGGCTGATGGCCCTGGTCTTTTTCTCCAACCGTTCCGGCCATGATCAGGCGGTGCATGAGGAGACGCGGCGCGCCATGGGGGAAAAACCCGATACAACCGATTATATCTCCAAGACGTGATTTATCACAGCCCGCGCCTGCCCCATATTGGTATGGACAAAAAGAGGTACCCCCCTGGCTTAACCATTTTATTTGAGAAAAGGTCCGGCCCCGCCCCATGGCCCTGATCAGCAAAGCCTTAAAGCTTATCGACGAAGAACAGCGGTCGCCGCTGTACCGCTATGGCTTCGCGCTCTTCAGCGTGGTGATTGCCACGCTGTTGCGGCACTGGGCAGACCCGTTCATGCCATCGGGCTATCCGTTCCTGACCTATTTCCCCACGGTCATCCTCACCGCCCTGGTGGCGGGCCTGTGGCCGGGAATTGCTGCCTCCCTCCTCTCCGGGCTGGCCGCTTGGTATTTCTTCATGCCGCCCTTCCGGGCCTTCACCCTGGATGGGCCCAACGCCTTTGCCTTGGGCTTCTTCTTCCTGGTGGTGTCCATTGATATCGCCATCATCCATCTGATCCGGCTGGCCCTAGCCCAGCTGCGGCGCGAACGGGAACGGGCGCTGCGGGCGGAGGAGACGGCCCTGGACCATGCCCGTCAGCGGGAGGTGCTGTTTGCCGAGCTGCAGCACCGCGTTTCCAACAATCTGCAGCTTGTCTCTGCCCTGCTGGCCCTGCAACGGGCGGACATCACGGATGAGGGCGCGCGGCGGGTGCTGGCCGATGCGGCCGGGCGGCTGGCCCTGATCGGCCGCATCCACCGCCGCCTGCATGATCCCAACAGCAGCCAGAGCGATCTCCCCCTATTCCTGCGTGAACTGGCCGACGATCTGCTGGCCGCCGCCGGGGTGGAGGGCGTGAATTGTCAGGTCAGCGCGCCGTCGCTGCCGCTTTTGTCGGAAAAGATGGTGCCGCTGGCCCTGATCGTGGCCGAACTGGTCAGCAATGCCATGGAACATGGTTTCAAAGACCGGGAGGGCGGCCGGATTGATCTGGTGGTGACGCCGGCGGAGGGCGACCGGCTCTGCCTGATTATCAGCGATGATGGCGGCGGCCTGCCGCCCGGCTTCGATCTGGCCCACACGCAGAGCCTGGGGCTGCGGCTGGTGAAATTACTGGCCCAGCAGATCGACGCCCGGTTTGAAATGCGCAGCGGCCGGGGCACGGAAGCCCGGCTGGTGTTTAATCCGGGTTGAGGGGTTATCCAAGGGGCATGACCCATGCCCCTTGGAGGCCGGCGACTGCCGGCCCGCGTCCCCATGGGCGCGTAAGCCAAGCTGCCGGAGGCAGCGCCCGGCACTTGAGGGAACATAAAGAAACCAAGAGCCATGATCCATGGCTCTTGGTTTTATCCCCGCCATTGCCCCCGGCGCTGCAGCACATCGCGCAACAGGGTGGGACGGTCACTGATCAGCCCGTCCACCCCGATATCCAGCAGATATTCCATCTCCGCCGCCTCATCCACCGTCCAGACATGCACGGGCAGCCCGTGGCGATGGGCGTTGCGGATAAAGGCGGGGGTAACGATGGGCAGGCCATGATGGCGGCGGGGTACCTGCAGGCAGTCACTGCCCGGCCGCCCCAGCGGCAGGCCATGCGCGCCGAACCAGACGCGCGCCACCTGGGCCGGGCCGGCGCTGGAACAGAGGTCCGGCCCCAGCGCCCGCCGCAGCCGCGCCAGCCGCGCGCCGGAAAAGGAACCGACGCAGACCCGACCCAGCGCGCCATACCGGCGCAGCATGTCGGGCAAAGCCAGGGCGGCACGGTCGCTTTTGGGATCGATGTTCAGGTGCAGGTCCGGCCAGCGTTCCAGCACCTCTTCCAGCAGGGGGATCGGTTCCTGCCCGGCAATGCGGGCCTGGGCAATGGCGGACCAGGGCAGCGCGCCCACCCGCCCCTGCCCATCGGTCAGCCGGTCCAGCATATCATCGTGGAAGATGATCAGCCGGCCATCGCCCGTCAATTGCACATCGGTTTCGATATAGCGGAAGCCCAGATCGATGGCGCGGGCAAAGGCGGCAAGGCTGTTTTCCGGCGCTTCCAGCCCGCCGCCGCGATGGGCAAAGGCAATAGGGCCGTCATGGTCCAGATAGGGATGCCGCCCGGCCCGCCGCATCGGCATCAACCCGCCGGCGGCTTCTGGTCCAGCCGGGGCCAGCGGGCCAGCGCCATGTACCACAGGCCCGCCGTCAGCAGCGGAAACCAGAGGAAGACCACCAGGGCCCAGAGCGGGTTACGCCCGATCTTGCCCAGCGCCACCCCGGCCATGCAGATGGTCCAGGTGATGGACAGCACCACGATCAGCGTGGCCAGCCAGCCGGGCAGAAACAGGAACAGTTCCACACTGTCACCAAAAACCGGCATGGCTTATTTCCCCTTCTGGGCTGCAGCGGCGTCGCGGGCGCGGCGCAGCCTTTCACGCGGATGCAGCTTTTCCGGCCGTGGCGGCAGGGTGGGCCAGGGCTTGAAGGCCAGCAGGCTGGTGAAGATGGGCCAGCCCAGCACCGGCAGCGCCAGCCAGATCACCCAGCCGCGCGGCAGCCCGGCCCGGCCCAGCAGCCGGATCGCCGGCCAGACGGCCAGAACCGCCAGCCCGAAATGCACCAGCAGCGTCCATTGCCATCCGTTCACGCCAACCCCGCCCGCTTTCATTCAATATCCGGTTGGGGACATAGCATGTCTGCCGGGCGCGTCAACCGGGCATAAAAAAGCCCGGCCTTCAGAAAGGCCGGGCGAAGGGAGAAATCCGGTGTGGCTGTCGCAAGACCACCCCGGATTCCAGCAGAGCTTTTTCAGAACCGGACGCGGGCACCGGTCATGACAGCCAAGGCGTCGTAATAGGAGACGTTGGGGCGATCATATTGATGGTTGCGCACACCGGCATAGAGGTCGGTGGACAGGGCATCGATCACCTGCACCACATAGGCGCCATAGGCCTTGCCCTTGGCACCGCGCACGGCGAAATCATCCTGGGTGAAATAATCCACCGAGAAGGCGGTATTGCCCAGATCGTTCAACTTAGCGAGATAGCCCACCTTGCCGTACCAGAAATTGGTGTCGAACCCGGCCTTCTGTTCCCGCGTACCGGCGGCGAAGGTCACGTTGAAGCCATTTTCCAGCCGCGCGGAGACGGAGCCGTTATACTGGTTGCCGAAATCGAAGCCGGCGACATCGCGGCTGTCGGAATTGGCATAGGCGACCGCACCGGCCACCATGGTAGTGCCGATCTTGCCATTATAGCGCAGGGCCGCATCCATCGCCCCGCCCTGGGTGACGCTGGTGGACCCGACAAAGCCGCCGGCGAAGGTGGGGGTGTCATAACGCACCCGGTCTTCGCGGTGCAGACCGTCCAGATCGTTGAACAGGCTGTTGACGGTGCCGACCGTGGCCTTGGTGGTCTTGTTGCGGATGCCGATGCCGCCGAAGGTGGCGCCGACATCGGCATAGCCACCCAGATTGGCCGTGCCGGACAGATCGATTTCCGACGTGATGTTGGAAGCGGTATCGCCCTGGCCCACCCACAGGCGGCCGAAGCGCGTGCTTTCAATGAAGAATTCCAGCTTGCGTTCATTGAAGGCGAAGGCGCCGCTGTCGGTGTAAAGCCCGGTCGAACGGCTGTTGGCGGAAATCGCCTCCAGCTCAATATCGGTGCCGGCGCTCCATTCATCATTCAGCTTCGCCACGCCGGTGAAGCGGATACGGGTGGAAGCGCCGTTATTGTCAGAGAAGATGAAATCGTTGGCCACGCCATCATCGGCATAGGTCACCATGCGGTTGACCCAGCCGGTCAGCGTCAGTTTCAGCTTGCTGTTGCCTGACTGCACGATCTGCGGCGCCTTGAAGGCGCTGGCGGAGACCAGCGGCACATCCTTGGGCGCTGCGGGGGCAGCGCTGGCCGAACCGGCACCAGCAGCAGGAGCGGCGGCAGGGGCGGCCTTTTCCAGCTTTTCAATGCGGGACAGCAATTCCTTCACCTGGGCCTTCAGCGCGTCCACCTCCCCGGTTTGCTGGGCAAAGGCGGGGGAAGCGGCCGACATGGCCACCAGGGCAGCACCAGCAAACAAAGCTTTGGTGGCGGCAGACTTCAACTTCATCGTGTATCCTCCCAGGATGTTGCCCTATCTGAGCACTTCGTTTCTTACAGCAAAATGACAGTAATGTTACACGTCACAAGCATGAGATTTGTTGATTTGCCCCTTTGCAAATCACTGTGACATCACCGCAACAGAGCCGCCATTGTGCGATATATCGGGAAAATGGCTGGAGAGAGCGTTTGAATTTTTGATTATGAGATCCAGCAATGATTATTTTGAAATATCTTTAACAGTTCGATAACCCCGACCTTCGGCGGGGGCGGGGAGACAAGGGAAGGATACAAAAAAAGGGGTGCCGCACTGGGCACCCCTTGATCGGAAAGCGACGCGTAAAAGGGTGCGATGTCCGGGCCTATGGCCGCCGCACCGGTGCAAACAGCCGGTCTCCAGGCGCTGTCTCAGCCGGGTCCAGCGCCGGCAGGGCCTGCACCTTGGCGAACAGGGCCGTCAGATCGCCTGCCGTGGCGTCGAACAGCTGGTCATAGCTGTCGAGTACGAAATAGGTCTGTTGATAATCATCAATACGATAACGGGTGCGCATCACCCGTTCCAGGTTGAAACCCACCCGGTGCGGCTGCGGGCTGTCCAGGCAATAGCGGGTTTCCCCGTGGGAGGAGAGCATCCCCGCCCCATAGGCGCGCAGGCCCTGGGATGTATTGATCAGGCCGAATTCCACCATATACCAGTAAAGCCTTGCCAGCGGTTCCAGCCCCCCGGCGGCAATGGCCAGTGCCCCGTGCCGGCCATAGGCCTGCAGGTAATCGGCAAAGACCGGATGGGTCAGCAGCGGCACATGGCCGAAGAAATCATGGAACACGTCCGGTTCCACCAGATAATCCATCTCCGCCGGCTGACGCAGCCAGTTGGTGACGGGAAAGCGCCGGTTGGCCAGATGGTCGAAGAACTCCTTCTCCGGGATCAGGCCGGGCACGGCCAGCAGCCGCCAGCCGGTGGCCCGGTCCAGCAGGTCGGAGGTGCGGCGGAAATCGGGAATGGCGTCGCGCGCATCCAGCCGGGCGAGCCCGGCGGTGAATTCCGGCGCGGCATAATCGGCCAGCAGGGCCGCCTGCCGGTCATAGAGCGCCCGCCACAGCGCATGGTCGGCAGCGCTGTAATGGTCCCAGCCCTGGTCGATGCTGTAATCATCCGCCACCTGGCGGTAATCGCCGCGCAGGCGGCTGGCGGTCTTGCCGCTGGCGGCCACGGCGCTGGCAAAGTCGGTTTCGTCGCGCATGGGTTCCTCCCTTGCCCCCTCTCTGTCGGTTGGGGCCTTTGCGCAATTTTACCGCTGCCGGGCGGGCATTTCCTTGCGGATGGGGGTATATCGATATGGTATAGGGCAATATCGACACCGATTCATTGCCCGCCCGCGCCATTTCCTGCCAGGCGTTTGTACCAAGGGGCGTGGAGCATACAGCCGGGCGCAGGCTCAGCCCCGCCGTCCCTCGATCCAGCCATCCACCACCTGTTCCAGCACGCCCATCGGCACCGAGCCATTGGCCAGGATCGTATCGTGGAAGCCCCGGATATCGAAAGCGTGGCCCAGCTCCTTCTTCGCCTTTTCACGCAATTCCAGCAATTTACGCAGGCCCAGATAATAGGCGCAGGCCTGACCGGGATAGACGATATAGCGATCCACCTCCCGCGCGGCCACCTCGGCGGTGAAGGCGGAATTGCTGGTGAAATAATCGATGGCCTGCTGGCGCGACCATTTCTTCACATGGATGCCGGTATCCAGCACCAGCCGGATCGCCCGCCAGAGTTCGAAGCTGAGCCGCCCGAAATCGGCATAAGCATCTTCGTAAAAGCCCAGCTCCTTAGGCAGCCGTTCCGAATAAAGCCCCCAGCCTTCCACATAGGCCGTGTGCGTCTGATGCCGGCGGAATTCCGGCAGGCCGGTCATTTCCTGCGCCAGGGCCATCTGCATATGGTGGCCGGGCAGCCCTTCATGGAAGGCCAGCACCTCCATCTGCCAGATCGGCATTTCCTTCATGTTGGAGAGATTGACGTAATAGATGCCGGGGCGGGAGCCGTCGCTGGCCGGCGGGGAATAACGGGCGATGGTCTCGCTGCCCTCCCGGTACAGCTCAAACCGGCGCACCTCCAGGGGCGCCTTGGGTTTCAGGGTGAACTGGCCCTCCAGCGCCCCTTTCACCTTGTCCAGAATCAAGCGTGCGCCGGCCAGATAGCCGGCGCGGCCATCTTCATCATTGGGAAAATAGAACTGGGGATCGCTGCGCAGGAACTGGTTGAAGGCAACCAGATCGCCGCTGAAGCCGGCACGCGTCTTCACCGCCACCATTTCTTCCTGCAGGCGCCGCACCTCCTGCAGGCCCAGCGCATGGACCATTTCCGGTTCCAGGTCCAGGGTCGTATGGCGTTTCAGGCACCAGCGGTAGTAATCCGGCCCCTGGGGCAGCTTCCACACCCCGTCCCGGTCATCGGCCTGCTCCAACTGATGGGTCAGCGCTGCCGACAGCCGGGTCCAGGCCGGTGTGAAGCCTTCCCGCAGGGCCTGGGTGGCGGCGGTCACCAGCGTTGCCTGTTCCGCCATGGGCAGGCTGGTGCGCCCCAGCCGGTTGCGAAAGCCGGACAACAGCCCCGAGTCGACGTCACTTTCCGGCTCGAACGGGCGGCCGATCAGCACATTGCGCACCGCGTGCAGGCTCTTTTCCACCGAAAAACGCGGCGGGATGACGCCCTGTGCCGCCCGCCGCTCCAGCGTGCTGATCAGCTGATCCACCGGCTGGGCGATGCCGCGCACCCGCGCGATCCAGGCCTGGGCATCGGCCGCATCGCGCAGCGGGTGATAGGTGGAAAGAAGATCGATGATCTCCCCGTGGCGGCCATTGAAATGGTCGGCCGCATAGGCATTGCCGCGCCAGCGCGCCTCCCCCAGCCTTTCTTCGGCCTGATATTCCCATAACCGCCTGTTCAGCCGCCCGGCAGGGGACAGGCTGGCAACCGGGAAATCCCGCCGCAGCCGCGCCAGATCGTCGGCCAGCCTGGCATCCTCGGCCGCCAGGGCTACCTCTGACAGATCATCCCAACCGCTCTGATCACCGGGCAGACCCAGCCAGGTCCGCAATTCCGGCGAACGGTCGGCCTGGGCGGCGAAGGTCTCGGCAAAAAACCGGTTCAGCGCCGCATCGTCCCCGGCCGCCCGCACCGGCATCCCGCCCAGCAATCCCCAGCCCAGCAAAGCACCACCGGCCGATAACAGGGCCCGCCGCCCGATTACAGGCGGTGCGGGGGGGTGTTGCGGGCGGTGAGGCGGGTTCATGCACGACGTCCCTTGCGGCCAACATCCCGGACAGCCAGCGCCCGGCCGCCCGGCACAAACTTTAGGCACGAGGACAGCGGCGCGGCAAGTCGCACATTGGCAAAGCCTCAAACCAAAGGGCATTCGCAATGCCCCTTGGTGGCCAGCGACCGCTGGTCCGGGGGGCGCCCGGTTAAAGCAAGCTGACGCCCCCTCACTCAAACCGGTGCGGCACAAAGCGGGAGCTGTTGTGGGTGATAACGTTGGTGTCTTCGCGGATGCCGATGCCCCGGCATTCATCGCCCACCATCCAGGAACCGATCACGGCATAATGGTCCCGCATCACGCCCTTGGCATCCGGTCCCTTGGCCGAGGCCACCGGTGACCAGGCCTGATAGACATAGCCCTCGTTCCCATAGGGCCCGGCGGTTTCCAGTTCCGGCCGACCGGCCAGCGCACCGCCCGGCCCCAGGGTGGCGACGGAGATATTGGCCCCTTCGCGGCCCAGCAGCGGCTTGGCTACCACGCGGGTGCCGGGGGCAAAGGCGCGGCGGTCGAAATGCGCCTCCACCAGATAGGGGTGATAGGGGTACATTTCCCACAGGATGGCCAGCAGCCCCTTGTTGGAGAGCAGCATCTTCCAGGCCGGCTCCACCGCGCGGATCTTGTCGCGCGCCACCAGATCCAGCAGGTTGCCGCCGAAATCATCCGTCACCAGCCATTCCCAAGGCGTCAGCTTGAACAGGCTGGTGATTTCCTGGTCTTCCAGATCGGTGAAGAAGGACCGGCTGGACCGGTCCCAGGGGCTGGTCTCCGTCGTCCAGCCAATATCCGACAGGGCGATGGATTTGGTGGCCAGCCCGGCTTCGGTCGCCGTATCCTGGATGTAGCGCAGCGTGCCCTCATCCTCCGTATGCGGCATGGCGCAGGTCAGGTGCAGGGCCAGGAACTGTTCATGGGCCCCGCGCCGCCCGTCATCGGCGGCCAGCCGGCGGTCGGCGCGCAGCAGGCCGCGCCAGGCATCCACCAGCCCTTCATGGATGGAATTGAACTGGTCGCCTTCGGGGAAGACATCTTCCAGCCAGGCCCATTGCGCCACTGCCGCCTCATACAGGCCCGTCGGCGTATCGGCGTTATATTCCAGCAGCTTGGGCATCCCATCGCCGTGGCCGGCCCCGCCAAAGGCCAGATCGAACCGGCCATAGAGGGAAAATTCCCGCCCTTCCTGCCGCCGGGCCCAGGATGCCTCGATGGCGGGCACGGCACTGGCGGGGATGTTCAGCAGCGGATAGAGCTTTTCGTTGATGATGCGCTGGGCGGCGGAAATGCACATCTTGTGCAGTTCCACGCTGGCCTCATCAAGCAGATCAACCTCTGCCTCGCTGAGCAGCCAATAAGCACTTTCATCCCAATAGATGCCGGTGGGGTCTTCCGGGCTGGGGATGGTGTGGAAATCAAAGCCCAGCGCTTCCATCTTGGCGCGCCAATCGGGGCGGGGACGGATCGACATACGCTGCATGATGGGTCACATCCTGGAGAAAGGGTAGGGCGGTCAGCCGCCGCCGCTGAAACCTGAACCGCTGAAGCTGGAGGAGGATTTGCCGAAGCCGCCGCGCGTGGTGGTGCGCGACGGCGTGCCCACCTGACCGGATTTGCTGACCGTAGTGGAAACGCTGGTCGGCACCGACGACCGGCTGAAGCTTTCGCGGGAGCCGCCGGACCAGCGGCCGATATCGGCATTGCCGCTGCGCATATAGCCGTCGCGGTCCACATAGACCGGGCGGGGATAATAGTATCCCCGGCTGCCCCCGCCGATATAGCCGTAACTGGATTGCGGCTGTAAGGCGCGGGCCAGCATGAAGCCCATCAGCGCCGGCACGAAGACGTTGGAGACACTGCCATCGGGCTGGGCGACCACCGTAGCCTGACAGGCGCCTGCCCCCATCTGCGCCTCGCACGTGCTCATGTCATTGAAGCGGGGGGCATTCTGCTGGTGCAACTGACGCGATTGTTCAAACGCCGCGTTGCATTCCTCCGCGCTGAATTCCACCTCACAGGCCTGGACGGAGGGGAAAATCTTCGCCTCGGTCTTCTGGGCATCGTCATCGCCGCAGGCCGCCAGCATCACCGCCGCCGCGCTACCCACCAGCAAGGTGGAGATATAGGCGGACCGGCGACGCTTGCGCGGCGGCGGCTGGGGGGCGGGGTGCTGGCTGTCGGTCATCGCGGTGACTTCTTTCTTGGGCGGTATCGGAGACGGGCTCAGCCCTGTTTGCCGGGCCAGGGCAATGCGGCAGGATCGGCCGGGGCAGCGGCCGGTGCCGGGGCAGCCAGGGCCGCCGGCTTGCCGGACAGGCGGGCCAAACGTTCCTGAACAGAGGCACCACCGGCACCGCTGCTGTTGCCCACGGCCTTCAATGCGGCTTCGATATTGGCATCGCCCATATTTTCGCTGGTCCGGTTGGACAGGTCGGTCAGGGCCTGGGCCTTCATGCGGGCGGCTTCGGCATTGGTGCGGGCCTGCTGGGCCCGGCGCTGCATGGCGTCCACCGCCACGGTCAGCTTGGAGCCCTCACCCTCCCCGCGCAGGCCGGCCACCTGGGCGGCGCGGTTGGCGCGTTCCTTCTCCCGCTCTTCCTGGATCTTGGCACGTTCCATGTCGCGTTCGGCCTTGGTCAGGGCGGATTTGGCCTCCGTCAGCATCTTGGCCTTCTCACGGTAGGCCTGTTCGGCCTCCGCCACCAGCGCCTCGGCCTCATCGGCCTCCCGTTCCTCGATCAGCACTTCGCTTTCCAGCGTTTCCAACTGGGTCAAAAGATTGGCCAGGCTGGATTCCAGGCTGGCGCGCTTCACCTCATCGGTGGTGCCGGCCAACAGGCTGTTGAGATGTTCGGCGGCGGCCAGACGGCGGTTATAATTCTCCCGCGCTTCCAAGGCTTCCTTGCGTTCGCGCTGCAGCTCCACCCGCAGATTGGCCAGCAGCTTGCCGGCCTTGTCCAGGTCGGTTTCCATCACCCGCAACTGGGCGGTGGAGGCACTCTTGGGGTCCAGTTCGACCAGTGCATCCACGATCTGCCGGCCAACCTTCTCACCCTTGACGCCCAACAGCGTGCGGAAGAACTGCATCATTGCTGACAACTCCTGAATGAAGACGCGAATGCGGTATCGGATGGAGCAGATGTGGGAAGCCGCCAATCCGCGCAAAAGGGGTAAACCACACCAAGGTTAGTGAAAAATACCGTTGGCGGGATCACACCGAGAGCGCACCGGCATTGAGGATGCCCATGGCGATGGAGAAGGTGGCCAGCGTGATGCCATAGCCCAGCCGGTCTTCTTCGATCCCCTGGCGGAAACCGGGCAGCTTCAGGCAGACGATACCAAACACCGCCAGCTGACAGACAAGGGCCACCGCGCCCCACATCAACAGGTCCAGCACCGCATAGGTACCCGATGCGATGGAGAACAGGGCGATGGCCATGCCGATGACGGTGCCGCCCAGGCTGACCGCGGCGGCGGTATTGCCCTGGCGGATCAAGGCGATCTCCCGATAGGGGGTGATCATCATGTAGATGGTCACCGCCACCGCCAGCAGCGCCACAGAGGTGCCGAGGAAGGTGAAATAGAGGGGAAGGGTTTGCAGCATGGCAGGCAGGCTCCTGGCGCGGCGCGTTTCCGGTTCATTTGCGCTGGAGAGCGTAGCCAAACGCAGCGCGGGTGCAAGTTTGAACTGACCGGAGCGCCCTGCTTTTGAACGAATACTCTTGTAAAGAGAAAAATATGGCATGAAAACACTTTTTTGTTGACGGAAAATCAAAACTGTAAAATTCATATATAAACTCAAAATATGGAGCGGCTTGATGTCTCATTTATGGAAGGCACTCAAGAGGGTTTCGCGCGGTACTCATCCAAACTCCAATATCGAGACTGCGACATCACTTGTTGAGCAGTTGCGTACGCGCTGGGCCCGACAAGGAACCAGTACCGGTGCCCGCCGGGAACGCCGCCGCCTAATGCGACGCGCGCGCAAAGAATGGCTGCGGCGCTTTCCGCGGGATGCCTTTCCGGTTCAACCGGCCAACGCTCCCCGTGTAGCCCCCGAGGATATCTGGATTGTCATCCCGGCATTGGATAGCCGTGCCGTCGCCATGGCCGCCGCAGGCGTGGAAACGCGTTTGTTGCGCAGGAACAAGCCGGATCGAAAGTCATTGCGCGGCTTCATTCATGACGCATTGGGCCATCAGGTGCGCCTCCATCTGGCGAAGGCTGGCACCGCTGTCACGCCCGGCAAGCCACGTCCGGCAGCAGCCAACAATCCTCGCCCTCCGGTTGCGTCAATGGAGCCCCTGGAACAGGTCGGCGCGGTGTTAATGTCCGGATTGACGGACAATTTGCGCCAAAAACTGCGCGAAGCTGGAGCTTCCGTGCTGTCAAATCAGGAGGTTCATCTGATCACGCCCATCAACGGGAGGGCAGACAGACGGAGCGATGGACAAGCCGCGGGGGCGGAGAAAACCAAGTTCCTGGTAAAATATCCCCCCAAGCCATGGCACCTGGATGTCATCAATCACCCCCACGCCAAGGCGCGTGGCCTCACGGGGAAGGGCGTCAAGCTCGGGATTCTCGATACCGGCATCAATGCCCAGCATCCGGAATTTCAAGGGCGCGCGATTCGCTACCGGGAATTCGATCAACTGGGGGGAGAGCTGTCACAAATTCAGGCGCATGATCATCACGGTCATGGCTCCCATGTGGCCGCCCTGGCGGGAGGCGGTATCATTGGAGTGGCCCCAAAATCTGAACTTTTCGTCGCGGCTGTCCTGACAAAGAAAGTCGGTTCCGGTGCCAGCGGCAGTTTGGCGCAGATCCTCGCCGGGTTGAACTGGCTGATCGACGAAGATGTTCATCTCATTAATATGTCTCTGACCCTAGGAGATTATCCCCCCGGGGGGCCCGAGGCCTCGACAAAAGCCAAAATTGAAAACCTGATTCAAACAGCCGTGGAGAACTCTTCCATATTGACGATCGCGGCGAGCGGCAACGATGGGAGTGGTGTGCCGGGGTCCGTCCATAGCCCGGCCATTCTTCCGGACGTCAAGGGGGTAGGAGCAACGGACCTAGCCGATCAACCCGCTGATTTCAGCTGCTGGAATGGGGCGGGCAAACCCGGCATCTATGCCCCAGGGGTCGATATCATCAGTGCGGATGGCAGCAGCGCTTCCTACCGAAAGAGCAGCGGAACGTCAATGGCAGCACCGCTAGTTGCAGGTGCGGCGGCATTGCTTCTGGAAAAAGAATACTTGGCTAGTCAGAGTACAACCATAATCGATCCACATAGTTTGAAGTCACAGCTGAAGAATATGACGGTTCCTATTGTGAAATCGCCCAGGGGATCGTTCTATCGTCTTGACCTATCTGGTCTCTAGGGGTACTTTAGGGACTCTTTCGTGGATTCAAGTGGAGTCGGCCATGCTGACGATGCCCGCTCGCGTGGCGATCAAGAACAGCGATCCCCGTGAGGAAATCGCCCTTATCCTGTCGTGGAACGCTCAACCGGATGCGGTTCGCCTTGCGGCGGTTCGCCCTGGTCCTGAACGTCGGGCCTTGGCCAAGCAGTTTTATCGTGAAGCCAAGCAGCCGCTCTTGCAACGACTGAGCGCGACGCCTGGGGTGCGTATTGTCAATGCACTGGATGGGATGCAGGCTGCCATTCTGGCCGCGGAAGCAAAAATTTGGCAACAGATGTTGGAGACTGACAACTCTCCGCTGGAAAGCGGCGAGATTGAGGTGGTTCCTAATGGGGGCGCCGCCTCGACGCTGGTGGTCTAATATCCGTTCCTGACAAGCCCCACCTAAATTAAAGGCTTGGTGATCCTGACCGATCATCAAGCCTTTACATTTTATACTAATCTCCCTTGATCGTGACCGATCCAGGGAGATTTCGCGTTCCCTGATGCGCCGGGCGCTGCCTCCGGCAGCTTGGCTTACGCGCCCATGAGGGTGCTGAGCTGGCGGTTGCCAGCCTTCGCCCCCCATAAAGGTCAACCTTTAGGGGGAGGTATCATGAGAGCGGATCGCGGAAAAGCGGAATCGCTTTGGAGCGTGAATCCGCTCGCTGAACAAGGAATTAGAGCCGGGTGCGTTTCCGTTTAAACGCACCCGGCTCTAAATTCTGACAAGCGTATTGGGAGAAAGCCGCCCCCTATACCGGCTCAACGGGTATCCGCTACCGCCGTCATGGCCGTCATCACGCCGCGCCAATCCGCTACCAGCCGCCGCAACTGGTCCTTTACCACCAGCAGGATGGTCAGATCGCGCGGGCGGTCGATGCGGGGATAGGTGCCAAAGGCGCCGGGGCTGGAAATGATAGGGCAGGAACCATCTTCCGCCGCCGTCTCGCACCACAGGCCCACACCATAACCGGCCAGCAACGCCGCCGCATCGGGTTGGCTGAGCCGCTTGGCGCCAGCCGACAGGTTGCGCTCCATGGCGGCGAAGGCGCTTTCCGGCAGGATACGGCGCCCCGCCGGGCTCACCCCCCTGGCCATGATCAGGCACAGGATGCGTTCATAATCATCCGGCGTGGCGACCAGCCCGCCGCCGATCCCCCATTTGTCGCCCCAGCGGCAGGCTTGTGTCAGGCCCAGCGGATCGGCGATGCGGCGGCGGAACAGGCTGTTCCAATCCGCCCCGCCGGCCTGTTCCACCAGAAAGCCCGCGACCTGCATGGACAGGCCACCATAGGCGAAGACAGTGCCCGGCGTGCCGGATAGGTCCAGGCCGGGCACGGCGCGGGCGGCGTCGGCCGGCTTGGCATAGCGCCGGTCCAGCCGCCAGGGCCCGGGCGTGGGTAGGCCGGACGTATGGCTCATCAACTGAGCCAGCGTGATGGCGGCGGCCGGGGTGCCGTGCGGGGCAATGCCGGCCTCCCCCAGCGTCAGGTCCAGGCGCAGCCGGCCTTCTGTCACGAAGGACATCACCAGCAGCCCGGCCACCCATTTGCTGGCCGAGGCCACCGGCACCGGGGTGGCCGGGCCGATATTGCCGAAATAGCCACGATAGAGCGTCTGACCGTGATGCAGCGCCACGGCCGCCACCCCGTCCAGCCCATGGCGCTGCATCGCCGCCTCGATCAGGGCGGTGATATCCTGCAGGTCCACCGGCGGGGGCGCTGCGGCAGCCCGCAGGGGGCGGGGCCGCCCGGCCACCAGCAGCACGCCAAGCGCCGCCGCCTGCGCCAACAGGCGGCGGCGATCCAGCAGGCTGGATGCGATGGCTGCCTGTTCCATGAATATTCCCCCCGTATCAGGATCAAACCGCTGGCCCTGATACGGGGGAAGGCCGGGTTCCCTTTACAGAATGAACTTCGACAGGTCGGTATTCTGCGCCAGCCCGTCCAGCTGTTCGCGTACATAGGCGGCATCGATGGTGATGGTCTGGCCGCCCTTTTCGGTGGCGGAGAAGCTGATCTCCTCCAGCAGCCGTTCCAGCACCGTATGCAGCCGGCGGGCGCCGATATTTTCCACCGTGCGGTTGATCTCCGCCGCCAGCCGGGCCAGCTCGTCGATGGCCTCGTCAGCGAAGACGAGATCCACCTCCTCGGTCTTCATCAGCGCCACATATTGCTTGATCAGGCTGGCTTCCGGCTCCGTCAGGATGCGGCGGAAATCGGCCTGGGTCAGCGGGGTCAGGTTGACGCGGATGGGCAGGCGGCCCTGCAGCTCCGGCAGCAGGTCGCTGGGCTTGGCAATGTGGAAGGCGCCGGACGCGATGAACAGGATATGGTCGGTCTTCACCGGCCCATGCTTGGTGGCCACCGTCGTACCCTCGATCAGCGGCAGCAGGTCGCGCTGCACGCCTTCGCGGGAGACGTCGCCGCCGCGCGCCTCGCTGCGGGCGCAGATCTTGTCCACCTCGTCCAGGAAGACGATGCCGTTCTGTTCCACCGCATGGATGGCGTCGGCCGTCACCTTCTCATTATCCAGCAGCTTGTCGCTCTCCTCCGCCATCAGCAGATCGTAGCTTTCCGACACGCTCATCTTGCGGGTCTTGGTGCGGCCGCCGCCAAACGCCTTGCCGAAAATATCGCCCAGATTGACCATGCCCATCTGAGCGCCCGGCATCCCCGGCACCTCAAAGCTGGGCATCCCCGGCATGGCATTGTCGGCCACCTGAATCTCGATTTCCTTGTCGTTCAGGCTGCCTTCGCGCAGCATCTTGCGGAACTTGGCGCGGGTGTCGGGGGATGCGCCATTGCCCACCAGCGCATCCAGCACCCGCTCTTCCGCCGCCAGTTCGGCCTTGGCCGCCACTTCCTTGCGTAGGCGCGTGCGGGACAGGCCGATGGCAACCTCCACCAGATCGCGGACGATCTGTTCCACATCGCGGCCGACATAGCCGACCTCGGTGAATTTGGTGGCCTCGATCTTCAGGAACGGCGCATTGGCCAGCTTGGCCAGACGGCGGGCGATTTCCGTCTTGCCGACACCGGTGGGGCCGATCATCAGGATGTTCTTGGGCAGAACCTCATCCTTCAGGCCGGCATCCAGCTGCTGGCGGCGCCAGCGGTTGCGCAGCGCGATGGCGACCGCGCGCTTGGCCTCGTTCTGGCCGACAATATAGCGGTCCAGTTCGGATACGATCTCACGCGGGGAGAAGGCGGTCGTGTTGCTCATGATGTCACATCTTCTCCAGCGTGACGGAATGGTTGGTATAGACGCAGATATCGCCGGCCACCTTCATGGCGCGCCGGGCGATGGTTTCCGCGTCCAGCCCGTCAATATCGATCAGGGCGCGGGCGGCGGCCAGCGCATAAGAACCGCCGGAACCGATGCCGATAATGCCATCCTCCGGCTCCAGCACATCGCCATTGCCGGTGATGATCAGGGAAACATCCTTGTCTGCCACAGCCATCAGGGCTTCCAGCCGGCGCAGGTAACGGTCGGTGCGCCAGTCCTTGGCCATTTCCACCGCCGCACGGGTCAACTGGCCCGGATGCTGTTCCAGCTTGGCTTCCAGCCGTTCGAACAGGGCAAAGGCATCGGCGGTGGCGCCGGCAAAACCGGCCATCACCGAGCCACCGGCCAGACGGCGCACCTTGCGGGCGTTGGACTTCATCACGGTCTGGCCCATGGAAACCTGGCCATCGCCGGCAATCACCACCGTACCGCCCTTGCGGACGGAAAGAATGGTGGTGCCGTGCCACTGGATCGGATCATGGGAGGAAGATTGGCTCATCGCTTGGGTGCTGCCTGCCTGAACGAAAACGGTCCCTGCTATGTGGGCAGTGGGCGCGCCGCGTCAAGAAGGCAGAAACGCAAACCGGCGGTTGCAGGCAGCAACCGCCGGTCATTAAAGCTGTTTTCGGCTGCCCGAAAACAGCTTCGGCGGCGACTGCCGCCGCGCGCCTCGTGGCGCGCAGCCAAGCTGCGGATGCAGCGCCGGCGACTGAGGAAAGCGAAAAGTTAGACGGCTGGTTACAGGCGCTGCTGATCGCCCGTGCTGGCGAAAACGCTGTGCAGGAACCAGGCGATCAAGGTCATCAGCAACAGAAAGCCACCCCAGCGACGGTTGACACTCATCACGCCCAGGGCCGTGGCAATGGCGCCGCCATAGATGAAAAACGACTTCTTCATGGTCAAACACTTTCCCGAACAGGGGCGGCCCATGGCCACGCGCGCTCACAGGGCGCGGGGTGCAAGGTCGGTGATGGCCGCCCGATAGCGCAGGCACCCGGCCGGCGGGTGCCGATGAAGCAGGTTCAGTGGGAAAATGCCCAGGGCGGGCCGGTCGGCTGGCGGGGGCCGGTGCGGATGGAACGGCCCACCCAGCAGACGCCCAGGCCCAGCAACAGCAACCCGGCGAAGGCCGGGGGTGGCAGGGCGGGGGACGCCGGGGGCAGCATCGCGCCACCGCCGGTACCGGCAGGTGTTGGTGCCGCCTGTTCCGCCACCGTGGCAACGGCCAGCAATGCCGGGGGAACGCTGCTGCGGCTGGCACTGCTGTTGGCGCTGGTGCCTGCCCGTTCCGCCTCCGCCCCCGGCAGGCCGCCCAGCCCCAAGCCGCCAGCCAGGGCCAGCAGCAACAGCAGCAGCGCCGCCTTTGCCCGCTCCGGCCCATGGCGCAGCCACCGCGCCAGAGGCGCGGAAAGCCGGTCAGCGGCGGACGGGGCGGACAGGGTCACGATCACGGGCCTTAAGGGACAAAACGGTCAATGCGCAGGCAGGGCAAAATGCTCACCCCCAGATAATCATCCGCCTAGCCCCGCGCAAGGGCGATGCCGTTCTGCAGCGCCAAGGCCATCTTGTCGGCCTTGGCGCGGAAGGCGGCGGCGGCATCGGGGGTGAACAGCCGGTCGGCCACCATGCCGAACAGCACCAGCCAGCGGGCGAAATGGGCAGGCCCCAGCCCCTCGATCATGGCATGGGCCTGCATCGGCCGGCCATCATAGCGGGCGGTGGCCAGCATCACCGAGGACCAGAAATCATGCACCTTGCGCAGATGCAAGGCCCAGGCGGCATCCTCCTCCCCCACCATGCGCAGAAAGATCGGCCCCAGCACCGGGTCACGCCGCGCCTCCCCGTAAAATTCCACGATCAGGGCGGCGATGCTTTCATCATCGATGATGTCATAGGGCATGGGGCAGGGCCGGTGGTAAGGAGAAAGGGATCACCCCGCTGCTATACCATCCGCACCGACCGGCGCGGATGAAAAAACCCCCGGCCGCTCCTTGTGATAAGGATATGAGGGTGCTTGGCAGCGACCCTGATGGCGCCCATATACCGACGGCATGGCTTGGCCGCTGGACCTTGGCCCGATTCCATGACCATGATCTGGGGAGAGGATGAACCCTATCCTCCACCGACGGGGAGTTGTCATCGCGCCGTGTGCATCCATCGGCTGCTGATCCTGCTGCTGAGCCTGTCTGTCCTGCTGCTGGTCCCCACCAACAGCGGGGAGGCGACTGCTGCGCCCGTGATCCAGCAGATGGTGACAGCCGTCACCGCCTTTGATCCGGCGGCGCCCCCCGTTCAGGATGATGATGACGCCCTGCCCCTGGCGGCCTTGTCCGCTGCGGAGGCACCGCCCCCCACCTCCTTCAGCGATGATGCCGGCAATGATGGTCTGCCGGCGGAACCGGGCCTTAACTGCCCGCTGCGCCGCCGCATCATCGCGCTGACCATTGGCGGCGCCCCGCCGCCCAGCGCCAGCGACCTGACCACCCCCTGGCCCACCGGCCCCCCGACCGTTTAACCCGGTATCCCGTATCGCCCCCTGGCAGATGCGTGCGACCCGGCACACCCGAAATCCATCCATGTCAATCTGATGCTGCAAACAAGTCCAGCAACGGGTTTATTTTGCTTTATTGTAAGTAAAGATGGTATTTTTTCTTAAAAAAATATCGTTTTTACTGTTGACGCCCCTTAAAAATCAGCGCATTCATTTCCACGTCCTGTCATTATTTTACAGGATCCAACTGCCAAGACTTAAGGCCCGCCCTGGTTCCCAGGCGCGGGCTTTTTTTTTGGCCCCACCCTGCTGCAACAGCCAACAGCAGCGGCCCTGTTTTCACAAAAGAATCTATCGATCTGGCATGGTGTGCGCAGTGTCGCCCCTGTTTTGGCGTTTAGAGCCGGGTGCGTTTAAACGGAAACGCACCCGGCTCTAAGTCCTTGTTCAGCGAGCGGATTCACGCTCCAAAGCGATTCCGCTTTTCCGCGATCCGCTCTAATGCCGTCTGTAGGCAAAACAACGCAATTTTATGAAGCATCCAAGGCGTATGCTTTCAAAGCGCCAAAACATAAATATCATCAAATTTATTTCCGTGATGAAATAATAATAATTGGCGTATATCAAAATCAACAGGGGACCGGTAAATGAAAATACTGCAAAACACGTCCTAATGTCATCGAAATGTGTATTTTTATTTTTTCCATCTTTAAACGATTCCGCTTACGCACAAGAAAAAACGCAGGCTATTGCCCAAAAATCAGAAGATATTCTTCTGGAAGAGATCATTGTGACCGGCACCCGGCGCGACAACCGCACCGTTACCCAATCGGTCACCCCCATTGATGTTTTCACCGCAGAAGATTTGACCCGCCAGGGCTCGTCTGACACCAACGCCCTGTTCCAGAATGTCATTCCGGCCTTCAGCGTCCCGCAGGCATCGATTTCGCAGGGCTCTTCCTTCGTTCGCCCCCCCAATATGCGGGGTCTACCGCCCGATCAGACGCTTGTGCTGGTCAACAGCAAGCGGCGGCACCGCTCGTCCCTGGTGAATATCGATGTCAGCGCCCTGTCACTGTTGAGCCAGGCGGTGGATCTCTCGCAGATCCCGGCCATCGCCATTGACCGGGTGGAGGTGCTGCGCGACGGGGCCTCGGCGCAATATGGTTCCGATGCCATCGCCGGCGTGATCAATATCGCCTTGAAGAAGGCCGATTCCGGTTTTACCGGTCAGGCCCGCTATGGCCAATATTATGAAGGGGATGGCCGGGACTATCAGGTTGCCCTCAATGGCGGCTTCGCGCTGGGTGACAAGGGCTTTCTGAATGTCAGCGCCGAATATACGGACAGCGGTGAAACCAGCCGGGGCACCCAACGCCCCGGCGCCCTGCAGCTTTCCCAGGCCCGGCCCGATCTGAACATCCCCAATCCGGTGCAGAAATGGGGCAAGACGGCGATTGAGGCCAAGCGCATCTTCATCAATGGCGGCATCAATCTGGGCGATGGCGATCTTTATTTCTTCGGCAATTACGGCAACAGCGAAGGTAGCCAGAATTTCAATTATCGCCAGTCGTTCGATACCACCAACTTCGCCCGGACAGCCCTGTTCGGGGTGACCTATTATCTGGCCCAGCTGCCCAATGGCAATCGCAACGCAGCCGGCCCGACCTTCAATTATACCCAGCTGTTCCCGGCCGGCTTCACGCCGATCTTCACCGGCAAGATTGAAGATGTGTCGGAAACGGTGGGCTATCGCGGCAATGCTGGAAAACTGAGCTATGACCTGTCCGCCAGTTACGGACAGAACCAGATGCGCTATTTCCTGAAGAACACGGTCAACCCATCCTATGGGCCGGACAGCCCGACGAGCTTCTATATCGGCAAGTTGCAGCAGCGGGAGCTTACCCTGAATGCCGATGCCAGCTATCCGATGGAAATCGGGCTGGCCAGCCCGCTGAATGTCGCCGTGGGCGCAGAATATCGCCGGGATACCTATGAGGTGAGCCTGGGTGACAAGGCCGCCTGGAATGCGGGGCCCTATGCTCGCCAGGTGGTACAGCGGCCCGACAATTCGACCTTCACCGTCGTCAGCTCCGTCGGCTCCAACGGGATCACCGGGTATGGGCCGGACAATGCGGGGTCCAGTTCGCGGCGCTCCTATGCCGGCTATATTGATCTGGAAACCGAGGTGACGGAGGATTTCACCCTCGGCGCCGCCGCCCGCTACGAGGATTTCAACACGTTCGGTTCGACCACCAATGTCAAGGGATCGGCGCGCTATAACCTTTCCCCTGTCATTGCGGTGCGCGGTGCCGCCAGCACCGGCTTCCACGCCCCCACACCGGGCCAGACCAGTGTCAATAATGTGGTGCTGAGCTTTGTCGCCGGCAGCACCACCCCGGTGCAGACCGGTACCTTCGCGGTGGATAATCCGGCGGCGATCTATTATGGCGCGGTGCCGGTGAAGCCGGAAAAATCGGTCAACCTTACCGGTGGTATCGTCCTCACCCCCGGTTCAGGCGTCAACCTGACGGTTGATTATTACAACATCACCATCCGCGACCGGCTGGGCATGTCGCAGGCCTTTGTCGTCACCGACAAGGACCGGGCAGCCCTGGCGGCCCTGGGCGTGTCGAACGCCAATGAGCTTAACCGGCTGCAATATCTGACCAACGCCGTCAAGACCCGTACCCAGGGCAAGGATTTGCGCTCAATCGACCGTTTCACCGGCCTGCCCGGCAATGGCAACCAATATATCGATGCCTCGCCCTTCGGCTATAATGGTGGCTTCTGGTACGTGCGGGCCGGCTGGCATTTCTGATAGCGTCAATCTCTCTTGATCGGTCCTGATCAAGAGAGATTTTGCGTTCCCTCAGGCGCCGGGCGGGCGCATCCACGCCCTTGGCTTACGCGGGCACGGGCCCGCGGGCCGGCAGTCGCCGGCCTCCAACCCGCCTTAAGGTCAACCTTTAGGCGGGTTGGTATTACTGCACCAGCCGCAGCGGGGGCAGGGGGGAGTGTGGGCAAGCCGTGGGGGCAGGGCCCCGCAGCGGCAGGCACTGGCCGCCCATGGCGAAGCTGGTGGCCACGGCGCGCAGGGTGGCTACCAGCTCGGCCCGCATACCGGGCGTGGCCAGCCGGGCCAGCAACAGGTCGCCCAGCACCAGCCGGGGCCGCTGCAGCCCGGCCATCAGGGTCAGCAGCGCGCGTTCATCACGGCTTAATGTGCTGATACAGCCATTGCCGATTTCCGGCCGGCTGCTGGGATATTGGTGCAGCTGTTCCAGCGCATCCTCCCAGCCCAGCAGGGCATCGGCCCAGCAGCATGCCAGCAGACGCTTGAACTCTGCCTCCACCTGATCCCAGCGGAAGCGACCATGGCGCCAACGCCGCGCCGACCAGAGCAGCAGCTGTTCCGGCCGGGAGAGGGAGAAGACGGTGGTGCCGTCGATGCGGTCGGCCAGCTGGCGGGCGCGCAGCACATGGATCTCCGCCCCACTGCCGCTTTCCGCCGGACTGCCGGACCCCAACGCCGGGCCGATCGCCACAAGGTCCGGCCACCATGCCACCTGCTCATTCATCGCCTGCCTCCTCCGGATTGGCTGGTGATAATCTATTGCGAATCATTCTTAATTACAATGGGCCAAATGGGGAGGCTGGAGACAAAAAGCGGGATGGTTATTTTTCTTTCTCAGGCGTTTTGGACAGGGTGGCGCAGATGCCTTGCAGCGCCCGCCATTCCCGTGCCGTCAGTGCCGGTTCCGCCGCTGGGGGCTGTGGTTCGGGCTGGGCGCGCAGGGTGGTGATGCGTTCAGACAGCTGCGGGTGGCTGCCCAGCCAGCTTTCAAACTTGCCTTCATCGCCGATCCGGGCGCGCATCTTCTCAAACAGCATGGCCATGCTGCGGGCGCTGTAGCCATCCTGGTGCAGCAATTGCGCGGCATAGGCATCGGCCTGGCGTTCCTGGTCCTGGCTGAACCCGGCCTCCACCATCCGCCCCACGGCGACGGCCATGAAGCCGCCGCCGAAATCACCGATCACCAGCGAGACCAGGGTGGAGGTCAGGGTATAGCGCATTACCCGTTCCATGGAATGGCCATAGACGATATGGCCCAGCTCATGCCCCGTCACCGCCAAGGCCGCTTCGGGGGAGGGGGAGATTTTCAGGATGCCGTCGGTCACCACAATATGGCCGGGCACGGCAAAGGCGTTGGGCAACTCCACCTTGATGACGCGCAGGCGAAAATCCGGCACCCCGCTTTGCGGCAGCAGGGCGCGCAGCTTGTCCAGCGCCTGCTTGCCCGCCGGGTCCACACATTCCCGCGCCACGGTGGATTGGGTCAACAGCATGGTGGCCACATCCGCCACCTGATCGCCCAACCGCCGCTGCACCCCGTCGGGGATCATCGGGGCCAGGATGCTGGCTAGCATGGGCAGCACAAAAAAGGCCAGCAGCAGGGTGGATGCCGTCGCCCCGCCGATCCAGATCAGGATCGGCACCTCCCGCCGGCGGCGATGCGCCTTTCGGGAACGGCCGCCCGCCTGCTGCAACAGCGCGGTAAAGCGGGCGGCATCGGGGACCAGCAGGGCGGCATGGGCATCCACCGCCAGGGCAAAGCGGGGCCGCCCGTCCGAATCGGCGGGCAGGGCGGCCACGTCACGCGGGTTCCAGCGGTCCAGCTCCCGCCCGCCGGGCTGGGCGATGCGCAGCATCCCGCCATCCAGGCTCAGTTCCACCGGCACCAGCCGGCGGCTGACCCGATCCTCGTAAAAGGCTTCCAGCATCGCCCGTCCCATTCTGCCCAACCCGTCAGATACCGACGTCCCCCAGTGCGTCGGCCAACCCTTCGCCCCGGCGGGGGGCCGGCATCCCCCGGTTCAGGATATCCTCCGCCGCCTGGATATTGTCGATCAGCAGATAACGGGCGACCAGTTTCATATATTCCACCGTCGTCCAGACAAGGTTGACGATGCTGATGCTGGCAAAGGCCAGCAGGAAGATGATGATCGGGATCACACTCATGAACAGGGTTGTGGATACTTTGCCGGCTGCCGCCATGGCACCGGCCGCGATCAACCCCGTCAGCATACCGGCGGCAAAGAGAATGCCGATCATGATCAGCCCGGCCACCAGCGGGATCAGCAGCAGCCGCCAGGGGGAGACGGGGAAGCTGAAGCTTATCTCCCCCAGCCGGGTGGCGGCGGTGAAGCGGGCCAGCCGGGCCGCATTGTAGAAGGCATAGGCGATGGCGACCAGCGGCGTCAGCGCGATGCCCAGCCCCATGGGCAGGAACAGCGGCATCGGCTGGGGCGGGGGTGGCAGCCCGGCGGTCTGCCATTCCGGCAGGGATTTCGCCCATTCCATCACCGGCCAATAGCCATAGAAGAACAGAGCATAGGCCAGCAGGGCCAGCGCCCAGCAGAGCAGCCAGCGCAGCCACAGCCCCCGGCTGCTGGCATCGGCCGTGAAACCCTGCGTGCCATAAAAGGTGATGTTGGTCCGGTAATTATAAAGTCGCGCCTGCACCCAGGGGTTCAGCAGCCCCAATGTCGGCACCAGCAGCAGATAATAGCCGATATGCACCGCCATGAAGCGGCCCAGCCGCCCGGCCTGCCCGGCATGGATGCCGCGCCAGACCGTGCGGGTCAGCAGATAGCGCCGCGCGAAATAGAGCGCCATCACCCCCAGCACGCCCAGCACCAGGAAGACACCCCCCTGGAACAGCATCTGCGCCCCGACAGAGGTGGGAGGCACCAGCGTGCCGACCAGACCGATCAGGCCGAAGGCCGGCAGCAGGATGACCAGCGCCAGCAGAAAGCCGACAAACAGTTCCTTGGCCCGGCCGGTATAGGCCAGCGGTTGCCCCAGGATGGCGACGGAACCCCAAAGCCGGCGGCGCACATGGGTGCGGGCCCAGAACCGGTAAAAGCCGATGGTGAGGATGGTAAAAAGCAGGTTCTTCAGCGCCAGCGCGAACAGGGCGCTGCGGTTCACCGCCACCGCGATCCGCGCCGATTGCCGTACCCCGCCATCCCCCGCTGCGGGTACCGGCTCCCCCCAATCCCCGCTTTCCTGACTGATCGTCATGCAACACCCCGTTATTGCAATGGCCTGTTATGCCCTCCCAGGTGCCATGGATCATGGCGCTTGGGATTTACCTGTTCCCTCAAGTGCCGGGCGGCGGCATCCGCTGCCTTGGCCAACGCGGGGCATGGGACATACCCCTTGGTATCAAGCGGTTATTGATGCCGTGATTTTTACCGGTTGCATATTGCCCGTCCAGCTTAAACCAAGTGGCTGTATCGGATGGCACGTGGTCTGTTGGAACGGTGAGGTCGCATTTGCGAATTGGTCGCATTCCTGTCTTGACAGCGCTGCTGCATCACCCGACATATCGTTGCAGAGGATATTGTGACGCAGGAGCAAGATGATGGCATTCCAGTCCCGCCGCGCCTTCAACCGCCTGTTGGGCGGCATGATGCTGGGCAGCACGCTGCTGGCCGCCACGGCCGGCACCGCCCTGGCGCAGCAGCAGGAAGTGAACATCTATTCCTCCCGTCACTATGATGCCGACAAGCTGATCTATGCCGCGTTCGAGAAGAAGACCGGCATCCTGGTCAATGTCATCGAGGGCAAGGACGATGAGCTGATCGAGCGGCTGAAGGCCGAGGGGCGCAACAGCCCGGCCGATATCCTGCTGGCCGTCGATGCCGGTCGCCTGTGGCGGGCCCAGGATGCCGGTGTGCTGCAGCCGATCAAGAGTGCTTTGCTGGAAAAGGCAATTCCCGCCGCCTATCGGGAACCGGATGGCTACTGGTTCGGCCTCTCGGCCCGCGCCCGCGTCATCATCTATAACAAGGCGGCGGTGAAGCCGTCGGACCTGTCCAGCTATGAGGATCTGGCTGATCCGAAATGGAAGGGCCGCATCCTGGTCCGCAGTTCCACCAACGTCTATAACCAGTCGCTGACCGGTTCCATCCTGGCCGCCCATGGGCCTGAGAAGACGGAAGCCTGGGCCAAGGGGCTGGTGGCCAATTTCGCCCGCCCGCCGCAGGGTGGCGATATCGACCAGATTAAGGCCGTGCAGGCGGGGGAGGGCGATATCGCCATCTCCAACACTTATTATTTCGGCCGGCTGGTCAATTCCAGCAATCCCAAGGAACGGGAACTGGCGCAGAAGGTGGCCGTGTTCTTCCCCAACCAGGGGGATCGCGGCACGCATGTGAATATCTCCGGTGCCGGGGTGGTGAAATACGCCCCGCATAAGGAAGCGGCTGTAACGTTCCTGGAATTCCTCGCAACGCCGGAAGCCCAGAAGATTTTCGCTGAGGCCAATTATGAATATCCGGTGGTGGCCGGCATCCCGGCCCATCCGGTGGTCGCCGCCTGGGGCGATTTCAAGCGCGATGGGCTGAACGCCGCCATCTATGGCCGCAACAATGCCGAAGCACTGAAGATCATGGACCGCGCCGGCTGGAAGTAAGCGCCAGAGGTTGATGTGGAGGAGGGGCGGTGCCGCGGGTACCGCCCCTTTTTCATGGGCACATCACCAACCTGAACCATAATTCACCTTTCATCTTCGCCGCTTCACCCGTACCCTGGCGGGCAATCAGGAAAGCCATGGGGGGATGTGATGCTGGGGCGGATTTTGTTGGGTCTGCTGGCGCTGGTTCTGCTGGCGCTGGGCGGGCTGGTGGTGTGGCTCTATACGCCCGACCGGTCGCGCGGGGCGGCGGAGGCGCGGTTCAGCAGGGGGCCGCAGGATTTCGTCACCGTCGGCGATATGCGCTTTCATGTCCGCCAGGAAGGGCCGGCGGGCGCGCCGGTGCTGGTGATGATCCATGGCAACGCCTCGCAGCTGCAAAGCTGGGACGGCTGGGCGGCCGACCTGTCGCGGGATTACCGGGTCATCCGTTATGATCTGGCCGGCCATGGGCTGACCGGGCCGGACCCGGCCGGCACCTATGGGCCGGAACGCGATGCCGCCCAGTTGCTGGCCCTGCTGGATGCACTGGGCGTGCAGCGGGCCAGCCTGATCGGCAATTCGCTGGGGGGCCAGATCGCCTGGACCTTCGCCGCCGCTCATCCGGACCGGGTGGAAAAGCTGGTGCTGGTCGCCCCCGGCGGCTATCCGCTGCCCGGCATCGGTTTCGGCCAGACGGTGGAACCGCCAGCCGCCGCCAAGCTGCGGCCCTATATCCTGAACAAGCAGACGGTGCGGCTGACCCTGTCGCCGCTTTATGGCGATCCGTCCCGCTTCGGGCCGGAGGCGGTGGACCGCTATTATGAAAGCTGGCTTTCGCCCGGCGTGCGGCAGGCCGGGCTGGACCGTGTCCGCGCCTATCGCATCGAAGACCCGACCGACCGGCTGCGCAGCATCCAGGCACCCACCCTGCTGGTCTGGGGGGAAAAGGACTGGCTGGTCGCCTTCGCCACCACGCCGGCCAAATTCCAGGCCGCCCTGCCAAACAGCCGGCTGGTCAGCTTCCCCGGCTTGGGCCACATGCCGCAGGAGGAAGACCCGGCCACCACCCTGCCGGCGGTGCGGGCCTTCCTGGCGGAATAGTTACCCATCCCCCTTGATCAGAACCTGTGGTTCTGATCAAGGCATCCCTCAGCGCCGGGCGCCGCCATCCGGCGGCTTGGCTTGCGCGCACATGGGTGCGCGGGCGCTCAACGCGCCAACCAAGCAGGGGTGAGTGAAACTCACCCCTGCTTGGTATCTTTAACCACCCACTGTCGTGGTCAGCGTCTGGTCGCCGCGCCGGACGCTGATGGTCCAGCGCCGGGTCTGGCCATTCACCGCACCGGTCAGGTCACGCACGCTGTTGATGTCCTGATCATTGACCCGCAGCAGCAAGTCGCCCGGCCGCAGGCCCAGCCCGGCGGCGGCCGAACCGCGCGCCACATCCAGCACCACCACCCCGTCGGATGCGCCTTCGAAGCGGATTTCCTCCACCAGGGCCGGGTTCAGGTTGGCCACCTTGGCGCCGGCCAGCGGGTTGCGGCCGGTCACCACCGTTTCATCCCGCGCCGGGGTTTCCGGCGGGCCGATCAGGCGCAGGCTGAGGCTCTGTTCCTTGCCCTGGCGCAGCACGGTCAGGCTGGTATTGCCGCCCACCGCCAGGGTGGCAACGCGATAGCGCATGGAATCCGGATCATCCACGCCGCGGCCATTCACCGCCGTCACCACATCGCCCACCTTCAGCCCGGCCTGATCGGCCGGGCCGCCCTTGCGCACCTGATTGATCAGCACGCCGGCCGGGCGGGAAAGCCCCAGGCTGGCGGCAATATCGCTGGTGACGGCCTGCCCGCCAGCCCCGATCCAGGGCCGTACCAGCTTGCCGCCGCCGCGCACCGCATCCACCACCGTGCGCACCATATTGGCGGGGATGGCAAAGCCGATGCCGATGGAACCACCCGACCGGCTATAGATGGCGGAATTGATGCCGACCAGCTTGCCATCCATGGAGATCAGCGCCCCGCCGGAATTGCCGGGATTGATGGCCGCATCGGTCTGGATGAAGAAATTATAGTCGGAGATGCCCACGGCCGTGCGCGCCACGGCCGAAACGATGCCGCTGGTCACCGTCTGGCCGACGCCGAACGGGTTGCCGATGGCCAGCACCAGATCGCCCACCTCCAGATCGTCGCTGTCATGCATGGCCAGCACGGGCAGCTTTTCCTTGCCCGGATCGATGCGCAGCACGGCCAGATCGACCTTTTCATCCGAGGCCACGATCTTGGCCGGGAATTCCCGCCGATCGGCCAGCACCACGGTGATCTCGTCACTGCCCTGGATAACATGGGCATTGGTGACGATCAGCCCGTCGGATTCCAGAATGACGCCCGACCCCAGGGAGCTTTCCACCCGTTCACGCGGGATGCCGCGAAACGCCTCCCCGAAGAAGCGCTGGAACAGCGGGTCTTGCAGCAGCGGCGATACCTGCGTCTGCACCCGCCGCTTGGTATAGATATTCACCACGGCCGGGCTGGCCTGTTTTACCAGCGGGGCAAAGGACAGGGTGATTTCGGCCCGGTTGGCGGGCGGGGCGCGATCCTGCGCCAGCGCCGGGATGGGCAGGGACAAGGACAGGGCCAGCAGCGGCAGGGCCGCCAGACGAAGGGCTTTATGGGTCATGATGCGCGTCGAATTCCCAAAGATCCGCACCCGTGGCGACGGGGGTTAAGGGGCGGGGACAATGCCGCTCAGCAACGGGCCAGACAGGCTTGCAGCTCCGCGCTGCAGGTGGCCCCCATGCCGAAATCTGTCTTCCGGCTCTGGGCCGATTGCTGATCCATGCAGACATTGTTATCGCGGTTGCATTGCGCAATACAGGCGCGACGCGGATCGAGACCGTTGGAGACCTCCCGCTTGGCGGGGGCGGCCATGCAGCCGGCCAGCATCGACAGCGCAGCCAGCGCAGCAACGGACTTCAGCAACGCATTCATCTTTGTTTTCCCGTCAGGAAAGAAGACCCCCATCCTAGGCCCCTTGCCCATTGCCGCCAAGCGTGATGCGATGCCGGGCTGGCATCGGCGACCTTGGGGCCAATGGCCGGTCTTCCAGCGCGATGCCAACCAGGGTGCCAGGTGACAGCAGCTGATGTGCAGCGGCGGGCAGAGAGATCAAGGTCACAAAATATTCATCGACCGAACACCCGGTAGCAAAACAAACCAACCAAGGGATTGACCCATGTCATCGCCTTACCATTGGCGGGGTTTATGGTGCGGCCATGATCTGTCAGCATCACCCGCAGCGTCGTGACCAGACGATGGGTTGAGCCAGCGAGAAGGAACGCCCGATGACGATCCGCAACCTGGACCGGCTGTTCAAGCCGACCTCTGTCGCCCTGATCGGGGCCAGCCGGCGGGACCGGTCAGTGGGCAAGGTGATTGCCCGCAACCTGTTCAATGCCGGGTTCGACGGCCCTGTCATGCCGGTGAACCCGCGTGAAGCCAGCATCGAAGGCGTGCTGGCCTATAAATCCGTGTCCGACCTGCCAGTGGTGCCCGATCTGGCCGTCATCGCCACCCCGCCCGCCACCGTGCCAGGCCTGATCGCCGAGTTGGGGGCGCGCGGCACCAAGGCCGCCGTCGTCATCACCGCCGGTTTCGGGGAGATGGGGGAGGAAGGGCGCAAGCTGCAGCAGGCCGTGCTGGATGCCGCCCGCCCGCATCTGCTGCGCGTCATCGGGCCGAACTGCCTGGGCATCATGGTGCCGGGCCAGGGGCTGAATGCCAGTTTCTGCCATGTGCCGCCGCTGAAGGGGGATATCGCGCTGGTGGCCCAGTCCGGTGCCATCGTCACCTCGGTGGTGGATTGGGCCACGCCGCGCGGCATCGGCTTTTCGCACCTGATCTCGCTGGGCGCCATGTCAGACGTGGATTTCGGCGACATGTTGGATTATCTGGCCCAGGATGCCGGGGTGCGCGCCATCCTGCTCTATGTGGAAGCCATCACCAGTGCGCGTAAATTCATGTCGGCGGCGCGTGCCGCCGCCCGCTCCAAGCCGGTGATCGTCATCAAGGCCGGCCGCAGCGAGGAAGGCTCGCGCGCCGCCTCCTCGCATACCGGTGCGCTGGCCGGGGCCGATGCCGTTTATGATGCCGCCTTCCGCCGCGCCGGCATGTTGCGGGTGGGGGAGCTGGACGAGCTGTTCTCCGCCGTGGAGACGCTGGCCACCGGCGTGCATATCAAGGGCGACCGGCTGGCCATCCTGACCAATGGCGGCGGTGTCGGCGTGCTGGCCACCGATGCGCTGATCGATGGCGGCGGCAAGCTGGCGCAATTGTCGCCGGAAACGCTGGAAAAGCTGAATAAGGTGCTGCCGGCCACCTGGAGCCATGGCAACCCGGTGGACATCATCGGTGACGCCGATGGAAAACGGTACGCCGATGCGCTGAACATCCTGATGGATGATCGCGGCTGTGATGCCGTGCTGGTGCTGAACTGCCCGACGGCGGTGGCCGATGGGCGCGATGCCGCCCAGGCTGTGGTGGCCGCCGTGCAGGCGCGCAACCAGCGGGGCGGCGGCGACCGCAAGGTGCCGATCCTGACCAACTGGCTGGGCGAACAGCAGGCGGCCCCGGCCCGCAAGCTGTTCGATGTGGCGCGCATCCCCAATTACCACACGCCCAACCAGGCGGTGACGGCCTTCCTGCATCTGGTGCGCTATCAGCGCAACCAGGAACTGCTGATGGAAACGCCGACCAGCGTGCCGGAACAGTTTGATGTGGATATGGTGGCCGCCCGTGCCCCCATCGATGCCGCGCTGAAGGAAGGAAGGCCCTGGCTGTCGGAATATGAGGCGAAGGAGGTCTTGCGCGCCTATGGCATCCCCTGCGTGCAGACGGTGATCGCCACCAGCCCGGCGGAGGCGGAACGCGCCGCCAAGCGGCTGGGCGGGCGCATCGCCCTGAAAATCCTGTCGCAAGACATCACCCACAAATCCGATGTCGGCGGCGTGGCGCTGAACCTGCTGCCGGCCCAGGTCTGGGCGGAGGCAGAGGCCATGCTGGAACGGGTGCGCAGCGCCTATCCGGAGGCCCGCATCGAAGGTTTCACCGTGCAGGAAATGGCGCACCGGCCCGGTGCGCATGAACTGATCGTCGGCATGGTGGATGACAGCCTGTTTGGCCCCGTCATCCTGTTCGGTGCCGGCGGCACCTCGGTGGAGGTGGTGGGCGACAAGGCGCTGACCCTGGCGCCGCTGAACCTGAACCTGGCGCATGAGGTGATGGCCCGCACCCGCGTCTATAAGCTGTTGAAAGGCTATCGCAATCGCCCGGCGGCGGACCTGGATGCCATCGCCCTGTCGCTGACCAAGATCAGCCAGCTGGTGATCGATTTCCCGGAAATTTCAGAGCTGGATATCAACCCGCTCTTTGCCGATGAAACGGGCATTCTGGCGCTGGATGCCCGCATCCGCGTGGTGCCGGTCACCGAACAGGCCCGCCACCGGCTGGCCATCCGGGCCTATCCCAAGCGGCTGGAACATAAGGTGACGCTGCGCGACGGGCAGGAATTCCTGATCCGGCCGATCCGGCCGGAGGATGAGCCGCTGATCCATGATCAGGTCTCTCATACCAGTGTAGAGGATTTGCGCCTGCGCTTCTTCGCGCCGCTGCGCCGCCTGTCGCACCAGATGGCCGCCCGGCTGACGCAGATCGATTATGACCGTGAAATGGCCCTGGTTGCTGTGCCCACCGGCATGATGGATGCCGATGGCAAGGGCCCTGTCTATGGCGTGGTGCGCATCACCGCCGATCCCAACCATGAACGGGCCGAATATGCTGTGCTGGTGCGCAGCGACATGAAGGGCAAGGGGCTGGGATCGTTGCTGATGCGGGAAATCCTGGCCTATGCCAAGGATCGCGGCATCCATGAAGTGTTCGGGGAGGTGCTGCGGGAAAATGTCTCCATGCTGGGTCTCTGCCGTGAACTGGGCTTTACCGCCCATGACAATCCCGATGACCATGGGATTGTTGAGGTGAGCGTGAAATTGCAGGGGGTGTGAGGGGGGGTGTCTCATCGGTTCCCACCGTTCTCTCCCGTCACCCCTGCCTGCGCCTATGGGCGCTAAGTTAACCTTTTGCCCCCTCCCTGCCTCCCCCGCGCAAGCGGGGGTCCAGGGGCCAAAGGCACCGAAGCGTTGATACTGGTGGCCCCTGGATCCCCGCTTGCGCGGGGAAGGCACGTTATTCCAAGGGGTTAGGTTAGTGCCGATGAGCCTGCGCTGGGGTGACGGTTGAAAAGGCGGAAATAGTCATGAAAAGCGCTTAAGCTGGAACCTTGCGGGGAATAAACGCCCCCTCCCCCTCACCCTCCATCAATGGCATCATCCAAAGCCGTCCCGCCGGAGATGCCGTCCCATGTCGCCCCTGTACCTGCACCATTTCACCAGCCCCATCGGCACCATCCTGCTGGTGACGGATGCCGCAGGCCAGCTGCGGGCGCTCGATTTTCTGGATTACCGGGAACGGATGGATAGGCTGCTGGCCCGGCATTACGGCCCCGTCACCCTGGCCGATGCCCCCACGCCGGCCCCGCTGACCCAGGCGCTGGGTGATTATTTCGCCGGCGACCTGACAGCGCTGGACCGGGTGGCGGTGGCCACCAATGGCACGGATTTCCAGAAAGCCGTCTGGCAGGCCCTGCGAACCATCCCCGCCGGGCAGACGGTGACCTATGGCGACCTGGCCCGGCGGCTGGGCCAGCCCACGGCGATGCGGGCGGTGGGGCTGGCCAATGGGGCCAACCCGATCGGCATTGTCGTGCCCTGTCACCGGGTGGTGGGGGCCAATGGCACGCTGACCGGCTATGCCGGCGGGCTGGAACGCAAACGCTGGCTGCTGGCGCATGAATCTGCTGCGGGCCTGCCGCTGCTGGCGCAGATCGCTGAAAAGCGGCATCGCTTTGGCGCGTGAATCTGCGCGCTGAACAAGGAGCCAGAGCCGGCATGGCAGCACCCGCCCCGCTGCCCCTTGACCGGGGAACGGGCAAGCGGCACCTAATCCCCCATCATGCCGCGTGACAAGCAGACCCCGCAGAAGACCCTGCGCCACCCCGCCGATCTGGCCGATCATGGCTTGGTGGCCGCAGGTACCGACGTTGCCGCCCTGGAACGGGTGGCGGCGCAATTTGCCGTGGCGGTGACCCCCGCCATGGCCGACCGCATCGACCCGACGGACCCGGACGATCCGGTGGGCCGCCAGTTCCTGCCCGATGCGCGCGAATTGCTGGTGACGGCGGAGGAACTGGCCGATCCCATCGGCGATGAACCCTTCACCCCCGTCAAGGGCATCACCCATCGTTACCATGACCGGGTGCTGCTGAAGCCGGTCCATGCCTGCCCGGTTTATTGCCGGTTCTGCTTCCGCCGCGAAATGGTGGGGCCGGGGTCGGACGCGCTGGATGCGGGCGAACTGGATGCCGCCATCGCCTATATTCAGGATAACCCACAGATTTGGGAAGTGATCCTGACCGGCGGCGACCCGATGATCCTGTCGCCCCGCCGTATGGGCAACCTGATCGCCCGCCTGAATGAGATTCCGCATCTGGGGCTGGTCCGTATCCATAGCCGCGTGCCGGTGGTGGACCCCGACCGCATCAATGCGGAGATGGTGGCCGCCCTGAAGGGCACCCGCATTCCCACCTGGGTGATGCTGCACGCCAACCATTGGCGCGAGTTGGGGCCCGATCAGCTGGCCGCCATCGGGCGGCTGGTGGATGCTGGCATCCCCATGCTGTCGCAAAGCGTGCTGCTGCGCGGGCTGAATGATGATGTGGACACGCTGACCCGCACTTTCCGTGCGCTGATCAGCGCACGGGTGAAGCCGCATTATCTGCATCATGGCGATCTGGCCAAAGGGACCAGCCATTTCCGCACCAGCGTGGCGGAAGGCCGCGAGTTGATGCGGCAATTGCGCGGCGATGTGTCGGGCCTGTGCCAGCCCACCTATGTGCTGGATATACCCGGCGGCCATGGCAAGGTGCCGCTGACCCAGGATTATCTGACGCCGCAGGGTGACGACGGCAACTGGCTGGTGGAAGACCCACGCGGCAACCGGCATTCCTATCGGGGATAGGCGGCCCTAAAGCGCCTCATCCCCCGGATAGAAGGCATGGGTGAAATACAGCCCATCCGGCGGTGACGTTTGCCCAGCAGCGGCGCGGTTGCGGGCGGCCAGGGCGGCGGAAACGTCATCCGCCGTCCAGCGGCCTTCCCCCACCAGCTTCAGGGTGCCCACCATGTTGCGCACCTGATGGTGCAGGAAGGAACGTGCCCGCGCGATGATCTGCACTTCCTCCCCCACCCGGCGGACCGAGAGGTGGGAAAGCGTCTTCACCGGGCTCTGCGCCTGACAGAGCGAGGCGCGGAAGCTGGTGAAATCATGCTGGCCGACCAGCCGTTGTGCGGCTTCATGCATGGCCTCGGCATCCAGCGGATGCAGCACCAGCCAAGCCTTGCCGGCATCCAGCGTCAAGGGGGCACGGCGGTTGACGATGCGATAGAGATAGGCCCGGCCGATGCAGGAAAAGCGGGCATGAAAATCCCCCTCCATCGCTTCTGCCTTCAGGATGGCGATGGGGTTGGGTTTCAGGTGGAAATTCAACGCCTCGCGCAGCTTGTCGGCCGCCACGGGCTTTTCCAGATCGAAACTGGCCACCATGGCCAGGGCATGGACGCCGCTGTCGGTGCGGCCAGCGGCATGAACGGTGACGGTTTCCTGGCAGAAGCGACGGATCGCCTCCTCCAGGCAACCCTGAACGGAAGGGCCATGATCCTGCCGCTGCCAGCCGAAAAACGGCCTGCCATCAAACTCGACGGTGATTTTCCAGCGCTCTGCCATGTTACCGGTCACGGCCCTTGGAATGACCGGTCATGACCTAGGCTGGGCACCATGCGCCGCGCCTCCGCCACCTTGTCCAGGTCCAGATCGGCGATGACATGGCCCACCCCTTCCCCGGCATCGGCCAGCACCTCACCCCAGGGGCTGATGATCAGGGAATGGCCATAGGTGCCGCGCCCGCCATCATGCAGCCCCGTCTGGGCCGGGGCCAGCACGAAGCACCCCGTCTCAATGGCCCGCGCCCGCAGCAGCACATGCCAATGCGCCCGGCCCGTGGGCACGGTAAAGGCGGCGGGCACGGTGATCAGGCTGGCCCCGGCCTTGGCCAGGGCGCGGAACAGATAGGCAAAGCGCACATCATAGCAAATGGACAGGCCCAGCCCACCCCAGGGCGTGGGCGCCACCACGGCCCGTTCACCGGGCCGATAGGTAGCACTCTCGCGGTAGCTTTCACCGCCGGCCAGATCAACATCAAACATGTGGATCTTGTCATAACGGGCGACGATATCGCCATTGGGGGCCACCACGAAGGCGCGGTTGGCCACCCGCCCATCCTCCAGCAGACAGCCCAGCGTGCCCGTCATGATCCAGGCCCCGGTTTCCCGCGCCAGATCGCGGAAGAAGGGCACGCCGGGATGGCTTTCCTCCGGCTTCACCCGGGCCAGGATCTTCTCCCGCCCCTGCGCCATCAGGGAGACATTTTCCGGCAGGCAGACCAGTTGGGCCCCATCGGCCACGGCCCCGCGCACCAGGGCACCGGCCTGGACCAGATTGGCTTCGATCTCCGGCCCGGCATTGACCTGGATGACAGCGGCACGCAGCGTATTGGGGCTGGTCATAGTCGCATCACGCCTCAGCCGGCCAGGCCCAGCAGGCCATCCAGCTTGCCGGCCTTTTCCAGGGCATAGGTATCATCGCAACCGCCAATATGCTGGCCATCGATGAAGACCTGCGGCACGGAGGTACGGCCGCCCGCACGTTCCACCATTTCCGGGCGACGGCGCGGCTGGGCATCCACATCGATTTCATCATAGCTGACGCCCTTGGCATCCAGCAGCTTCTTGGCCCGCGCGCAGTAGCCGCACCAGGGGCTGGTATAAATCTCGATCTTGGGCATCGGTTTCATCCGGCAATGGCAGGTTTCATCAATATGACGCTGCCGGCAGCCGACGCAAACCCCGTTACGCTGCAAAGCACCCTTTCGCGCCGGCAAGGGCAGCGCAGCGATAAGGCTCACGCCGTTGCCGACGCCCCGGACGGCAGGCCATTGGCGCCGATGTCATATTCATAAACCATGGCGGTGGCCATATCCTGTTCCAGCGGCTTGGCATAATGATAGCCCTGGGCGCGGTCACAGCCCATTTCCCGTAACAGGCTGGCCTGGGCGGGGTTTTCCACCCCTTCGGCCACCACGCCATATTCCATGATGCCGGCGATATGCAGGATGGCGCTGACCAGGGCCAGCCCCTTCTCGCTGCCTTCCATGCGGGTAACAAAGCTGCGGTCGATCTTGATCGTATCGACCGGCAGTTCCTGCAAATAGGCAAGCGAGGAATAGCCGGTGCCAAAATCATCAATCGCCAGCGCCACCCCCAACGCCCGCAGGCTTTTCAAGGCACCCGGCGCGGCCCCGCCGCTGCCGATCAGGCCGCTTTCGGTGATTTCCAGATGCAACCATTCCGGCTTGCAGCCGGTCATTTCCAGCACGCCCTGCACCCAGCGGGCAATATCCAGGCGCGACGGGTCCAGCTGATAGGGGGAAAGGTTGACGGAAACATAGATCGGCTGCTGCCGGTCCCGGTTCCAGCGCACCACCTGCCGGCAGGCCTGCACCAGGATATGGTTGCCCAGCGGCACGATCAGGCCGGTTTCTTCCGCCACCGGCACAAAGATCGTGGGCGGAATGGGGCCGCGTTCCGGATCGGTCCAGCGGGCCAACGCCTCAAAGCCGGCCAGCTTGCCATCCGACAGGCGGATGATCGGCTGATAGACGACGCGGACCCCGTCATTGCCCTGGATGGCCTGGCGCAGCCGGTCATAAAGATCATGCCGTTCGGTCAGGCGGGCGCGCATGGCCGCATCAAAGACACGCCGCCCGCCACCGCCGGCGGCCTCTGCCTCCGCACTGGCGATTTCCGCATCGCGCAGCATTTCGGCGGCCGCTTCCTCCTTGCCGCAATGGGTGACGACACCCAGGCTGCCGGTGACGAAAATTTCCCGATCTTCCAGCGGGAAGGAGGTGCGCAGCGCATCGCGCACGGCGGCGGCCAGCGCATCGAAACGGGCGGCCCCGTCCTCCACCAGCAGCACGGCAAATTCGCCTGTATCGATGCGGGCCAGTAGATCACCAGCGGAAACCGCCCCGCGCAGACGCTGCCCCACCGCCGCCAGCAGTTGGTCGGACGCCGCCTCCCCCAGGGCTGCCTTGACATAGCGGAAACGGTCCAGACCGATCACCGCCACCGCCACTTCCATCCCCACGGCCAGCGCCTGTTCCAGCGCGCGCAGCAGATGGTCACGGTTGGGCAGGCCGGTGGTGCGGTCGAAATTGGCCAGCTTGTGCAGCTGCTGTTCGGTACGGCGGCGGTAAAGTTCCGCGTGCCGGTCGGCCAGCAGGTGGTGCAGTTCCTGCGCCACCTCCAGTTCCAGCGGCGACCAGCGGCGGCCTGCCTGGCGCAGCAGCAGCAGGTGGCTGCCATGCAGCTCAATATCCAGCACGTCGGCCATGCCGATCTCGTCCTGGTCAACCGATCCGGCGGCCCGTTCAATCCAGCGCAGCCCGTCGCGCCGGCCGGTGGCCGCCGCATCCAGCAGCCGCAGCCAATGGGCAGGCGACGGCCCGCCGCCGCTGCTCCAGCTACGGCCATCCATGCTGATGGCCATCTGGTCATGCGGCAATATCTCACCCAGCACAGTGCGGGCGGCGGCAATGCCATCGATCAGGCTGGCATGTTCGCGCAGCAGGCGGCCCATCCGGGCCAGCCCGCGATTGGCCGCACTGCGCAGCACCGTGATGGTGCGTTCCTCCAGCGCGCCGATCTGGGCAGCGGCAATCTCCCCCAGCCCTTCGAACAGGGCGCGCACATGCAGCCCCACCGGGTGCGGCCGCCGGCTTTCGCACCAGAGATAGCCCCAGAGCCGGCCGCCACAGAGGATGGAGACGATCAGCACGGTGCGCACACCGCGCGCCCTTGCATGGGCTTCGAACAGCCGGGTGGCGGGGCGCAGGGCCGCCCGCGACAGGTTGATCGGCTGACCGGTCACGGGGTTGAGGACGGGCAACACCGGCACTGGCGGGGCATGGATATCCAGCAGCAGCCGCACCCGGTTCAGTTCCAGCAGCGCCAGGATGGAGGGCGGCAGCGGCTGGAACGGGGGGCCATCCTCCACCGCGGCGCTGGCACAGGACACGGCCACCACTTCCGGCGGGGCGGCACCGGCCAGCCGCACCATCAGGGCGCGGTCAAAACCGGTCAGCAGCCGGGCGTCATGGGTGATGGCGGCGGACAGCGCCGCCACATCGCTGATATGGCGATACCGCCGGATGGCCGTGCCGAAACCGTTGATGGCGCCATTGGCGGCATTGCCCATCGACAGCGGTTCCAGCTCCAGCACGAATCCACCGGCATCCCAATGGCCCTGCATGGCCACCCGATGCCGTCCCCGGCCGCTGACCACCGTGACCGGCAGCGGACCCAGCCCGTCCGGTTCCGCCTTGGACAGGGCACGGCCCAGCAGATTGGCCGCGGCGCGCCCGATCACCGCCCGCACCGGTTGCCCCAGAATCGCCGCCAGGGGCTGGCCGGCCAGCAGTTCCACATTGGCGCTGGCCTGGATGATGCGCAGATCATCCCCCTGCAGCACCAGAAGCCAGCCATGCGGCTGTATATGATCCATCAGCCCCGGCCAGGAGCTGGCAGCCGGTTGACCATCGGACAGGGAAACAGGATCAGGTGGGGTCACCATCGGCTGAGGGGCCTTCATCTTCAACGCGTGGAGATCACAAAATCCTGCCCGACAGGATATAGGGCAATTTCATATATCGAAACGCTACCCAACGGAGGTTAAGAAATGATTGGGGATAAAAAGGTTTCCTCATCATAACCACACGTCGGACCATGAATAGAGTGCACAGGCGTGCCGTTTCGCGGCTGACAAGAATGCGATGTTTCCCCCCGGCACTGCAACATCTTCTCGAAGGGATGCCTATACCGAAGGATAATCGGTACAGGGAGAGGTAGCGAAATTGCATAGGCAGGGCCGCCCGTGCTAACGATAACGGCAAAATGATGTTCTGGTTGGAGTGCGCCCCAACAATGTGGATCGACAGTTTGGAGCCGACCAGCGGACCGGCCGCCTGCGCGGATATCGGCGGCAAGAAGTTCGGCCGGCGAGACCCGCATGATCAGGGGCACATCGCCGATATCATCGCCGCTTTGTCGACTATTCTGATCGGGGGACGGCCATGATGAGCTTTTTGCGTCGCCTGACCGGGCAAAAGGCAGAAACGCCTGCGCCCGCCGCACCGGCGTCCAGGCCGGAAATACCCCCCCCTCCCAGTGAGGCGGAGAAGGAGCCCGCGGCCAGCAGCGCGCCGTCACCCTCCCCCTTGGCAGCGCCCCCGATGGCAGCGCCCCCTGTGCCCCCCCCGCCGGCTTCATCCGGTCTGGGGGAGCCGCCGGGGCCCGTCTTCTCCTCTCGCGCGGTGCGCGATGCCACGGTTGTCACCGGTGCCATTGAGACACTGGGGCGGTTCGTGGCCGGACAGGATGTCATTGGCGACCTGATTCACCGGCTGGAAACGCTGACCCCGGATCAGGTGAATTTTCTGCAGCTGTCGGCCGAACCCGGCCTGATCCAGCGCGCCCTGCAACGGGCGGAAGTGCAGAAGGGCACCAAGGCGGCCGCCCTGCGCAAGCTGCTGGGCGATCTGGCTGGTGGCGCCATCCCGGAAACGGACAGGAATGATCCGCTGCTGATGCCCAAGGGGCCGATCCTGCCGCCCCTGGCTTCCTTGAAGCACAAGCAGCCGGCCGGTGCGGAGCCCGCGGCCGCCGCGGCGGCCCCCCCGGCACCGCCACTGCCCCCTCCCCCCCGGCCGGCCCCCCTGGGCCCGCCACCGGTCATGCCGGGGGCGACGGCCGCCACCCCGGCGGCCTCTGTTGCGGCGGTGGTGGCGGCCGCCCCCCTGCCGCCGCGTCCACGCTCCGGCCCGGCCCCCGGCATCCCGGCACGGGTGGAGCCAAAGGCAAAGGGCAGGGAGGAGGTTGCAAAGGCCCCCCCTGCTATTGACAATGCACCGGCCCCAGCACCGGTAACGGTGGAGCTGTCGCCCCTGGTCGCGGACACCACGCCGGATGCCCCACCCCCGGTGCCCGCGCCACCGCCCAGCGTGCCGGCGACAGAATCCGCCAGCCTGCCCCGCCTGGCCCGCGCCGATGCGGAAAGCCGGCGCGCCCGCCTGATGGCCGCTCTCACCGATCACCTTTCCGCCAAAGAGGCCGCCCCATGAGCATCCCTTCCAGCGACGTCAATGATGCGGCCCACCAGCAGAAGGGCGGCGATGGCGCCAGGGGCGCGCTGACCACCAGTGTTGTTCCCGAACCGGTGGCGGCGGATACGGTCGATCCCTTCGATTATGCGGAAACCATCGTGCGCGATCTGGCGCTGCATGTCGGTTCCCGCCTGCGGGATTTCCGTTCCGATCTGGCGGCCATGCATTCGGCCGTGGTGCAGCTGCCGGAAACCATGCGCATCAACAGCCTGGGCCAGTCCATCCAGGATCTGCGCGAACGGTTGGCCCATCTGACCGGCGTGGTCAGCCAGCAGGTCTCCCGCTATCCGGAGGAACTGGAGCGGGTGTCGCGCATGGCGACCGACACGCTGAACCGGCTGGCCGGGCTGGAATCCTGGGTGGCCGCCGCCCGCCAGACCGTGGCGCAGGGCGGCGACGCCCCGGTGCTGCCGGTGCCCACCGGCGGCTTTGTCGGCCAGGATCAGCTGAACGCCATCATCGGCCAGATGCATGAAAATATCGTGCGGCTGGCCACGGCCGCGCGGGAATTGCAGCTGGATGTGCGCGACCTGCGGTCCGACCTGAAGAGCGTCAGTGCAGGCCAGCCCCTGCCGGTGGAAGCGGCAGAGGTATCGCCGCCCCCCATCGCCCCGGATTATGCCCCGGCGCTGTCCGACCTGGACCGCCGGTTGAGCACGCTGGAAAACGCCCCGCGCGTGATGGCGGGAACACCCGGCCCCGACCATGGCCCGGCCCTGGCCGATCTGGAGCGGCGCCTGCGCGCTGTGGAGACGGCCCCCGCTGCGGTCCCGGTGCCGGCCCCCGTGGCCGACGGTACGGCGGCCCCCGATCTGGCGGGGCTGCTGTTCGGTGCCTGGAACCGGCTGGCCCAGCCCGCCGGGGCGGAAGCCCTGGCCCAGGCGGTGGACAGCGTGCTGAACGCCCTGCGCCCGCGGCTGGAACGGATGTCCGGCCCGGTGACCCTGGCCAAGGGGTCCGGGCTGGTAGCGGTTGGCCAGGGGGCCGGCGGTCTGGTCGCCCTGGTGGCGACGGAGGATCTGTGCGGCCATCGCTGGGTGCTGGAGGCACAGGGGGCGGAAATGCGCACCCTGGACCCGGCCGACCGGCCGGCCCTGCGCTCCCCCTGCTGGCGGGCGCTGCTGGGGGCGGCGGCCATGGCGGTACGCAGCGATCCGGCCGCCCGTGTGCTGCCGCTGCTGATCTATGGCAATGGCCAGATCGATAGCCTGCCCTCGCGGGAACAGGTGCTGTCCTATGGACGGCAGATTGGCGCGGTGGCGGCGGCCGAACAATTGCTGATGATCGGTGCGGCGGACCTGTCCCTGCCAGGTCTGGCCCGCCCGCAGGAAGCCCTGAACGCCCTGCTGGCGCTGGCCGCTTAAGCCTGCTGTCCGTTCGCCCAAACACGGGCCGCCCGTCGGCGGCCCGTGGGTTTCAGCATCCCTGATCTCAACCCTGGTTGCCCGGTGGGCGCCAGCGGCTGTCGGGCGGCGGCAGATCGGCCGTATTGTCCCCGGCGGCGGGGCCAGGGCGCTGCACCTCCACATAATCGGCATCGATCACCGTGGTGGTGCGGCGGGTGCCCTGGGCATTGGTGGCGCTGGCCGACATATGCATTTTGCCTTCCTGCATCAACTTGCCCATACGCCGGAACATGGCCTGACGCACCGGCGGCAGGAACAGCAGCAGGGCCAGGATGTCGGTCAGAAAGCCGGGGATCAGCAGCAGGATACCGGCCAGCGCCAGGCAAAGCCCGTCAAACGCCTCCTGCAGGGGCGGCTGGCCTTGCTGCAGGCGCCCCTGGGCCTTGCGCAGGGCCCCCAGACCCTGGCGCTGCAACAGCAGGATGCCCAGCACGCCGGACAGCAGCACCAGCAACACTGTGTTCAAGGCGCCGATCTGGCTGCCCACCCAGGCGAATCCAGCGATCTCAATCAGGGGAAGCAGCAACAGGGGTAACAGGAAACGCATGGGCTCCTTGCTCTTTCCGGGGTCAAGGCCTATCTACAGTACTAACATCTGTGACAGGCACCCCGTTTGACCGGGTTATGGACGCAAAACATCCTTGATGGGTTGTCCGCGTCCGACAAGGTTTAAGTAAGGGGCCGACCCGTCCGATTGAAGGCCTGTTGTGAAATGGACCCGATCTGGATGACAGGCGTTATGGCATTGGTACTTGAAATGGATGGTTCATGATGGGCGGAGGAAGCGTCTTGCTGGAAATTGTGATTTTCGCGGCGGTCGCGGCCTTCTTCATCTATCGGCTGCGCAGCGTGCTGGGCCGCCGCCATGGGGAGGAGCGGGAACGCCCCAACCCCTATGTGCAGCGCCCGGGCGACAGCGTGCCGGTGGCAGAGGCTGACAATGTCATCCCCCTGCCGGATCGCCGCGTGGCAGAACCGGTTAGCTTCCCCGATGATGGCCCGATTTCCGTGGCCGACGGGGTGCGCCAGATTCAGTCCGCCGATGCCAATTTCAGCGAAAAGGGCTTCCTGACCGGCGCACGCGCCGCGTTTGAGATGATTGTCGGCGCCTTTGCCGCCGGCGATACGCCCACCCTGCGCCCGCTGCTGGCCGATGACATCTATGACCAGTTCGCCGCCGCCATCCGCCAGCGCCAGCAGGCGGGTGAGGTGCTGGAAAGCCGCATCCACAAGATTGAAAGCGTGGACCTGACAGAGGCCCGGCTGGATGGCCGTACCGCCATCTGCACCGTCGCCATCACCAGCTATCAGACCCATGTGACCCGCGATTCCGCCGGCACCATCGTGGAAGGCAATCCCGCCACCCAGGAAGAGGTGGTGGATATCTGGACCTTCCAGCGCAATACCCGCGCCAGCACCCCCAACTGGCTGTTGGTGGAAACCCGCACCCCCGGCTGAGCCACCCGCAGCCGTTCGCCTGTTTCCATGCCTGATCTCGCCGGGGTTTGCTGATGCGTCGTCCGTCCCGTCTGTCGCTGGCCGGCATCGCCGTTGCCGTGTCCGTCGCCCTGCTGTCTGGTTGCGCCCAGACGCCGCAACAGCCGCCCAAGCCGGGAACCGCCCCCGCTGGCACCACCGCCCCGGAGGCACCGCCGGCCAAGCTGACGCTGAAGCCGGCGCGCTTTGCTGATCTGCCTGGCTGGGCGCAGGACCGGCAGGCCGATGCCATCCCCGCCATGGTGAAAAGCTGTGACAGGCTGGTGCGCCAGCCGGCCGACCGGGCGCTGGGGCCGGACGGGATGCTGGGCCGCATTGCCGATTGGCAGGCCCCCTGCGCTGCCCTGTCCAAGCTGAAACCGGGCGACCATGCGGCCGCCCGCGCCTGGGTGGAACGCTGGTTCCAACCCTTTGTCGCCAGCAATAATGGCGACAGCCAGGGCCTGTTCACCGGCTATTATGAAAGCGCCCTGCGCGGCAGCCTGAAGCGCCAGGGGCCGTACCAGACCCCGCTTTACAAGCGTCCGGCCGATCTGGTGATGGTCGATCTGGGTGAATTCCGCCCCAACCTGAAGGGCGAGCGCATCGCCGGCCGGGTGCAGAACGGCCAGTTGAAACCCTATGATGACCGCAAGGCCATTGATGCCGGATCGCTGACCGGCAAGGGGCTGGAACTGCTTTATGTCGATAATGCCATCGATGCCTTCTTCCTGGCCATTCAGGGATCAGGCCGGGTGACCCTGCCCGACGGGCGGGAAATCCGCGTCGGCTATGATGGGCAGAACGGCCATCCCTATGTCGCCATCGGGCGGGAGCTGGTGGCGCGCGGGGCGCTGACCAAGGATCAGGTCTCCATGCAGACCATCCGCGCCTGGCTGGATGCCAATCCCACCCAGGCCCTGGCTCTGATGCAGACCAACCCATCCTATGTCTTTTTCCGCCAATTGGACGGGGAAGGCCCCGTTGGCGCGCAGGGTGTGGCCTTGACCCCCGGCCGTTCCTTGGCGGTGGATCGCAGCTTCGTTGCCTATGGCGTGCCGCTATGGCTGGAAGCGGAAGACCCGCTGAACAGCAGCACCAGCATCCGCCGCCTGATGGTGGCCCAGGATACCGGCGGCGCCATCCGTGGCCCCGTGCGGGGTGACGTCTTCTGGGGCCATGGCAAGGATGCCGAAACCCGCGCCGGCCTGATGAAGAGCAAGGGCCGTTACTGGCTGCTGCTGCCGCGCAGTGTGACCGTACCGGTTAGCTGAAGCGGGTAATACTAATCTCCCTTGATCGTGACCGATCCAGGGAGATTTTGCGTTCCCTTATGCGCCGGGCGCTGCCTCCGGCAGCTTGGCTTACGCCGCACGTGCGGCGGGCTGGCGGTCGTCGGCCTCCAATCCGCCAAGAGTCAAACCCTCGGCGGATTGTTATAACAATGTTGCGCTGCACATATGCATGTCGGTTCTGTCCGCACTGTGACAGGCGCGTGACAGGGTGGGTGCTGGGGCTTGACACCCCTTATACTCTGGGCGAGCATAAGGGGGAGTAATGCTCAATTCGAGCATAAGGGATGCCGCCCGGTATCCTGCATGTTCGCGGCGAGCGTCCGGTTCGTCACAAAGCGCCTCCCGACCGCTTCAACGGGATGGCCCGTTGGAGTTGGGTTGATGCACGCTGTTGCCGATCTGGCCTATACACCTGAGATCGCCGAGGCCACGCGGCCGATCTATGATCGGGTGCGCGATGTCATTCCGGCTGTGGAATGGCCCTTCCATGCTCCCCTGGTCCACGCCATCAACAAGCTGAAGCGCGAACGCAACGCCGTGGTGCTGGCGCATAATTATCAGGCGCCGGAAATCTTCCACACGGTGGCGGACATCGTGGGCGACAGTTTGCTGCTGGCCCGCAAGGCGGCAGAGACGGATGCCGATGTCATCGTGCTGGCCGGCGTTCATTTCATGGCCGAAACAGCCAAGATTCTCTCCCCTGAAAAGGTGGTGCTGATGCCGGCCATGGATGCCGGCTGTTCGCTGGCCGACAGTATCACGGCAGCCGATGTGCGGCTGCTGCGCGAACGTTACCCAGGCGTTCCGATCGCGACATATGTCAACACCTCGGCGGCGGTGAAGGCGGAAAGCGATGTCTGCATCACATCCGGCAATGCGGTGGAGGTGATCAACTCCCTGCCCGGTGATGAGGTGCTGTGCATCCCCGATGAATATCTGGCCAAGTGGGTGGCGACCCAGACCACCAAGAAGGTGATCGCCTGGAAGGGCCATTGCGAGGTGCATGAACGCTTCACCGGCGACCAGCTGAAGGCGTACCGTACCCAGTTCAAGGGTGACATTACCATCATTGCGCACCCGGAATGTCCGCCGGATGTGCTGGCGGAGGCGGATTTCGTCGGCTCCACCGCCAAGATGCAGGATTATGTGGAAGGCCAGCAGCCCAAGCGGGTGCTGCTGATCACCGAATGTTCGATGGCCGACAATCTGGCGGCCACCAATCCGGCGGTGGAATTTGTCCGCCCCTGCAACCTGTGCCCGCACATGCGCCGCATCACTCTGTCCAATATTCTGGAGAGCCTGCAGACGATGCAGCCCCAGGTGCATGTCGACCCCGCCATCGCCGGCCGCGCCCGGCTGGCGGTGGAACGGATGCTGGCGGTGGGGAAGAAGTAGGCCGAAGAGTTTGTCGTCTGACTTAAGGTGCCTCCCCCGCGAAAGCGGGGGTCCAGGGACCAAAAGCACTGAGCATTTTCTCCTGGCCCTGGACCCCCGCTTTCGCGGGGGAGGCACGGAAGGGGTGGGAGGCCAAGTCAGCCCCACATGTCAAGGCGGCAATGGCGTGGGGCAGAATGATCCAGGCAGCCGCCCTTCAGCCCTGTGCAAACCCTCACCCGGCACCCATTCATAAGGAACAGCACCATCATGGAGATGCGGCAGAGCGATGTGATTGTCATCGGGTCCGGGATGGCCGGGCTGGTGGCGGCGCTGCGTCTGGCGCCGCGCCGGGTGACGCTGTTGACCAAGACGGGCGATCTGCCGGGCGGGTCCAGCCATTGGGCGCAGGGCGGGGTGGCGGCGGCGGTCGATCCCGCCGATAACCCCACCGACCATGCGGCCGACACGGTGGTGGCCGGGGCCGGGCTGACCGATGCCGATATGGCCGATCTGCTGGCCCGGGAAGGGGCGAGCCGGTTAAGCCGCTGGATCGCCGAGGGGATGCCGTTTGACCGTACCCCCGCCGGCAAGCTCTGCCTGGGGCGGGAGGCGGCGCATGGCGTGGCCCGCGTGCTGCACGCCGGCGGCGATGCCACTGGCCGCACCCTGGTGGCCGATCTGGCGGCCCGCGTGCGGGGGGCGGCGCATATTGATGTGCAGGTCGATGCCTTTGCCTGGGATCTGGTGCTGGATCGCAAGGGGGCGCTGGCGGGCGTGCTGGCCCATCATGGCGATGCCGGCTGGGTGTTCCACCGCGCGCCCGCCCTGCTGCTGGCCAGCGGCGGCATCGGCCAGCTTTACCGCCACACCACCAACCCGGCGGAAGCCACGGGCGATGGTCAGGCCATGGCGGCGCGTGCCGGGGCCGTGCTGGCCGATATGGAATTTGTGCAGTTCCACCCCACGGCGCTGGCCGCCGGCACTAGCGGACAGGTGCCCCTGCTGACAGAGGCGCTGCGCGGCGCCGGGGCGCATCTGCTGGATGGGGCGGGCCGCCGCTTCATGCGCGATGAGCATGTGGGGGCCGAACTGGCCCCGCGTGATGTGGTGGCCAAGGCCATTGGCCGGCGCATCGCCGCCGGGCAGCCTGTGTTCCTGGACCTGCGGGCCATCTGGGCGCGCGGCGGGGCGGCGCAGTTCCCCACCGTGGCCGGCATTTGCGCGGCGGCGGGGATTGATCCGGCCAGCACGCCGGTCCCGGTGGCCCCGGCGGCGCATTACCATATGGGCGGCGTGCTGACCGATGCCGATGGCCGCACCAGCATCCCCGGCCTTTACGCGGCGGGCGAAGTGGCCTGCACCGGGGTGCATGGCGCCAACCGGCTGGCCAGCAATTCCCTGCTGGAGGCGCTGGTTTTCGCCGAACGCGCGGCGGAGGCGATTTTGGCCAGCCCCACCAGCCCGGCCCTGCCGGTGGCCCTGCCCGATGTGCCCGCCATCGCCCCCGGTCCCGCCGCCGCAAAGGAAGCCATGGCCGATGCGGCCAGCCTGATGGCGGAAGGGGCGGGGCTGTTGCGTGATGCCGCCGGCCTTGCCCGTACCCAGCAAGGGCTGGATGCGCTGGAAGCCCGCATCGCCGCCATCCCCATCGCCAGCACGGGGCATGACACGGTGATGCAGGCCGGCGCCCTGCGCAACCAGTTGCTGGTGTCGCGGCTGGTGCTGCGCGGTGCGCTGGCCCGGCAGGAAAGCCGGGGTGCCCACCAGCGGGCCGACTGGCCCGATACGCGGGCCGACTGGCGCCGCCGCCTGCGCCAAACCGTGGCAGGATTGCTGGATGATGCCGCCAAGCAAGGCCGGCAGAACCAGAACAGCCATCTGCCCCATCCCTGACCCTTCCTGACAACCGGTGTTGTGATGAGCCTGCCGCTTTACCCGCTGATGTATGACGCCCTGATCCGCAACGCGCTGACGGAGGATCTGGGGCTGGCGGGCGATCTGACGACGGATGCCTGTGTGCCGGCCGAGGCGCAGGCCAAGGCCCTGTTCCGCGCCCGGCATGATGGGGTGGTGGCGGGGCTGGATGCCGCCTTGCACGCCTTCACCGTGCTGGACCCCAGCCTGCGCATCACCCGCCACGCGGCGGATGGCCAGCGCATCGGCCCCGGCACGGTACTGGCGGTGGTGGAAGGGGCGGCGCGACCCATCCTGTCGGCGGAACGGGTTGCCCTGAACCTGCTGGGCCGGCTCTGCGGTATCGCCAGCGAGACGCGGCGGCTGGTGGACAAGGTGGAAGGGACCGGCGCGCAGATCGTCTGCACCCGCAAAACCACCCCCGGCCTGCGCGGGCTGGAGAAATATGCTGTGCGGGTGGGCGGCGGCGGCAATCACCGCTTCGCCCTCTATGATGCCGTGCTGATCAAGGATAACCATCTCGTGGCCGCCGGCGGCCTGCGCGCGGCGGTGGAACGCGCCCGCGCCCGCGTCGGCCATATGGTGAAGATTGAGGTGGAGGTGGATAATCTGGACCAGTTGGCCGAGCTGATCGACCTGAAGGTTGATGCCGTGCTGCTGGACAATATGGATGTGCCCACCCTGAAACGCGCCGTTGCCATGGTGGATGGCCGCATGATCACCGAGGCATCGGGCGGGGTGACGCCAGACACCATCCGCGCCATCGCCGAGACGGGCGTTACCCTGATCTCCTTGGGCTGGCTGACCCATTCGGTGAAGAATTTCGATATCGGCCTGGATTTCGTGCCGGTTTGATCCGCCTCACCGCGCCAGCCTGTTTTCCCCGCCACAGGGGCGCTGCGCGGGACAGATGGGGGTGGGGCCGGCCAGGGCCAGCCGCACCCGGCCCACCCCGCGCCGCGTCAGCCCCAGCTGCCGGGCGGCGGCTTCCGACAGGTCGATATCGCGTCCGGCCCGAAACGGCCCCCGGTCATTGATGCGAACCTGCACGCTGCGCCCGGTTTCAACCGCCACCACCGTCAACAGGGTGCCAAAGGGCAGACAGCGATGGGCGGCGGTCAGGGCAGTCCGGTCAAAAATCTCCCCGCTGGCGGTGGGGCGGCCATGATGGCCCGGCCCATACCAGGAAGCAGTGACGCCCTGGCCTGCCTCTGCCCGGCAAGGTGCCGCCGCCTGGGTCAGCGGAGCCCACAGGACCGACAGACCGGCAACGACCCCACATAACAGGGACCGCATGATGATACTCCGTCCAGAAATAACGGCGTTTCATCTACGCCAGCATCGACAAGATGCCAAATAAAAATCCATTTATACTTGATTATTGGCGCTGATTTGCAAAAAATAAGGATATTTTTATACGGATATATTGATTTCCATATTGAATATTTATGTTATACCAACCCACCTAAAGGTTGACCTTTAGGTGGGTTGGAGGCCGGCGACTGCCGGCCCGCGCCACATGGCGTGCAAGCCAAGCTGCCGGATGGCAGCGCCCGGCGTCTGAGGGAACGCAAAATCTCCCTGGATCGGTCACGATCAAAGGAGATTGGTATAAGCGTTACAGCATCGGCGTTTCGTTCAGCAGATCCAGCACCGCCACATTGCCCAGATTGCGGGTGGACAGAAGACGAAGGCGCCGGTCCGGCCCATGCAGGAAATCAGCCGGCCCGGCCAGCCGGGGGGCTGTGGGCTGGCCCAGCAGAAAGGGGGCGATGGCCAGCCGCAGCTGATGGAAGGCACCCGCCGCCAGAAACTGGGTCAGCACCTGGCTGCCCCCTTCCACGAACAGCCGGCGGATGCCGCAGGCCCGCAGGGCGGCCAGGATGGCGGAGACGGTTTCATCGGCCACCCCCACCACTTCCGCCCGTTCCCCCAGCCTTTGCCGCAGCGCTGCCAGCTTTTCCGGCGGGCACAGCACCAGCTTGCGGCCGCCATTGTGGAAAAAGCCGGCATCGGGGTCGATATCACAGGATCGAGTCAGCACCACCTTGGCCGGCTGATCCGGCATCCCGGCGGCGCGGCGTTGGGCCAGCAGTTCCGGATAGCGCACGGTCAGCCGGGGATCATCCCGCCGCAATGTGCCGGCGCCGACCAGAATGGCATCACAGGCGGCGCGGGCGCCATGCATGTCGTGGCAATCCTCCGCACTGGACAGCACCAGCCTGTCGCCATCGGCAGCATCAATATGGCCATCCAGTGACATGGCGACGGAGAGCTGTACCCATTCCATGCCGATATTCCGCCCCTTGTCATTATTCACCCGATCAAGGGTGGTGCTTGCCACCCCACCTGTCCAGTGCAACGCCAGAAAAAGCCCCCTTGATCCATGGCCGCATAGTCTTTGCCGCATCGGGCCATCGACGATTGAGCCAGGGCAGAAGGGCCACAGCGCCCTGTTGCAGGAAGGGAAGTGGGCTGTTAATGAAGGGATCAGCAGAATATTTCCTGTTTTTCCATTTCCCGAGGCCCCTTGATCCAACATTGCGGGACCATCATGCGCCTTGTCATGGGCGTTTTTCTGGCGTTTTGTCTTGGCGCCGTGGCGATGGCCGCCGAAACGCCGGTCAGCCGCCGCCAGGGGGAAGTAGCGGCTGGGATCGTTTTTTCCTCCAGCGGCATCGGGGTGGAGGGGCAATGGCAGACCCTGGAAAATCTGGCGCTGCGGCTGGATGGGGTGTTGTTCTTTGTCGATAAGGATTTCGGCATTGCCAATGTCTCCTATGATGGCGATGCCACGCTGGCTTCAAGCGGGCTGACGCTGGATTATTTCCCCTGGGAAAACCGGGGCTGGCGGGCCAGCATCGGCGTGCGGGCCAATTTCAGCGAACTGCGCGCCGAAGGAACGGCGCGCGGGGCAGTGCATATTGCCCAGGTGCTGTTGACACCTGAACAGCTGGGCACGGTCCGCGGTACAGCCCATTTTCCCCGCATGGCGCCTTATGCCGGCATCGGTTTCACCGGGCCGGTCGGGCGGGACGGTTTGCTGGCGGTGATGGATCTGGGGCTGCTTTATTATGGCAATCCCCGGGTGCGGATTACGGCAGATGGCACCCTGGCGGGCCATCCCACCTTCATCGCCGTTACCCGCAATGAAGAGGCGCGGCTGGCACGGGAACTGAAATCGCTGGCCTTTTACCCGGCGGTGAAGCTGGGGCTGCTGTATCGTTTCTGATTTGGCAAGCCGGAACCGTCCCCTTTATAAACAAAAGGCGTAGGATACCGGGATTGACAGCAGGGCTCTCTTGAACTAACCGCACCGGGTGCTTGTTCCGGTCGGGGGCTTTTCTGATGGCTATTTCGCGTTTTTTTACCGTTTTGTGCAAACTGGCCTTGCGGCGTGTTGCGCCGCTGCTCGCGGCGCTGGCCTTGGGGACCGCTGGTGCCGCCGCCGCTGATGTGGCGCTGCGGGCCGATGCCTGGTGCCCCTATAATTGCGAAGCGGGTGCGCGACCCGGTTATCTGGTGGAAATTGCCAAGGCGGCTTTGGAACCGGCCGGCCACAAGGTCAGTTACGCCATGATGCCCTGGACCAAGGTACTGGCGGCGGTCAAGACCGGCGAGGTTACCGGCGCCCTGGGGGCTGTTCAGACCGAGGCGCCGGAACTGATCTATCCGAAATCCCCCTTGGGCCTGTCCCGGCCGACCCTGGTCATCCGGCGCGGCAAGGAACTGGCGGGGCTCAGCGATAAGAACCTGGACCCGCTGAAAAGCGTGCGTTTCGGTTCCATCACCGATTATTTCTACAGCGAAGCGGTGAACGCCTTCATCGATGCCAACAAGTCCCTGCCCAACATGGTGCGGGTGTCGGGTGACAATGTCACCGAGGATCTGGTGAACATGCTGATCGAAGGCAAGATCGACGCCATGGTCGAAGACAGCAACGTCATCGATTATCTGCTGGAATCCAAGGGCTATCGCAACCTGTTCAGCTATGTGCCACTGGGGGAACCCAGCGATGTGTCCATCGGCTTTTCGCCCAAGGATCCCAATGCCAAGGCCTATGCCGAGCTGATCGACGCCAAGCTGGCGGAAATGCGCAAAAATGGTCAGCTGGCGCAGTTGCTGAGCCGCTATGGCATGCGTGACTGGGTGCGCTGAGATACCCCCCGCCCCGACCGGGTACACCGGCCGGGGCGGGGTGGTAATCAGCCATAGCGCTGTTCGGTCCAGGGATCGCCTTCATTATGATAGCCACGTTCCTCCCAGAAACCGGGGCGGTCGTCGGCGACGAACTCAATCCGCTTGATCCATTTCGCGGACTTCCAGAAATAGAATTTCGGCACGATGGCGCGCACCGGCCCGCCATGTTCCACGCTCAGCGGCTTGCCTTCCCAGCTATGGGCCAGCAACACGTCAGCATCGTCGAACACCGACAAGGCGACGTTGGTGGTATAGCCATCATAGGAATGGAAGATCACATGCCGGGCCTCGGCCAGCGGCCGCACAAGGGCCAGGATATGCCGGGCCGACACGCCTTCCCACTGATTGTCATAGCGTGACCAGGCAGTGACGCAGTGGATGTCCGATACATCGGTGAAGGGCGGCTGGGTGCGGAAATCGGTCCAGCCCCAGGTCAGCGGATTTTCCACCAGCCCGTCGATGGTCAGTTCCCATTGTTCCAGCGGCACTTCCGGCTGAATTCCCAGATCCAGCACCGGCCAGTTCTTCACCAGCCGCTGGCCAGGCGGCAGCCGGTCACTGCGCGGGGCGGCCGTGCCGGTCATCAGCCGGCCCTCGGCGGCCCATTGCTGCTTGCTCTGCACCAGCTTGGCGTTGGGTACGCCGGCCGGTCCCTCTTCCTGTGCCATGTTTTTACGTCCGCAGTTGGATAGCTTGGTATTTAACAGCGCCCTCAAACGCCGGGCGCTGCTTCTGGCAGCTTGTGGCCTACAAAGGTCATGAGACATGACCCTTGGTACAAGATAGCGAGGCACCGCACCCAGGGCGAGGGGGGCCATGGGCAAATGCCCCATGCGCCGCCATCGGTATAGGCCGAATGGCCAGCCCTACACCGCACGGCAGGTTGGCAGTATGAAACAGCCTGTCTAATGTGTCGCCCAAATGATTGCCGCCCGCCGGAGACGCCGTTCCCATGTCCCGCCTTATTCGCCTGCTGTTGCTCAGCCTGTTCTGCCTGTTCATCGTTGCCGGCCCGGCGCCGGCGCAAAGCCAAGCCCCCGCCGCTGACCCGGCGGTGGATGCCAAACAGGTCAATGCCCTGATCCAGACGCTGGAAGACCCGGCCAAGCGTGATGCGCTGCTGGCCCAGTTGAAGGCGCTGCAGGCGGTTGAGCAAAAGCGCCAGGGGGCCGAAGCCCCGGCCAGCAGCCTGGGCAGCCGCTTCCTGTCCACCCTGTCCGACCGGGTGGAGGAGGTGAGCCAGCAGATTGCCGAGGCCGGGCGGGCGGTGATCGACACGCCCCATGCCCTGCGCTGGCTAAACCAGCAGGTGGCCGATCCGGTGAAGCGGGATAACTGGCTGCGGCTGGCCCTGCATCTGGCGGCCATCATCGGTGCCGGCTATGCCGCGCGCTGGATCGCCATCTGGCTGCTGCGCCGCCCGCGCAACGCCTTGGGGGCCCGCAACGGTATCCATTGGTGGACCAAGCTGCCGCTGCTGACGGTGCGGCTGCTGATCGATCTGCTGCCCATGGCCGCCTTCGCCCTGGCCGGGTTCGGCGTGCTGTCGGCCAGCGAGGCGCCGCGCGCCGTGCGGCTGGCCTCGCTCACCATCCTTAATGCCAGCCTGATCGTGCAGGGCACCCTGGTCATCACCCGGTTCCTGCTGTCGCCCAGCACAGCCAATCTGCGGCTGGTGCCGGTCAGTGACGAGACGGCGCATTATCTGCTGATCTGGGTCCGGCGCATCGTCATCATCGGCGTTTATGGCTATTTCATCGCCCAGGCGGCCCTGGTGCTGGGCCTGCCGGCCAAGCCCTATGCCGCCGGGTTGAAGCTGGTGGGGCTGCTGGTGACGGTGATGCTGATCATCCTGATCCTGCAGAACCGCCAGTCGGTGGCGGCCTGGGTGCGAGGCGACCATCTGCGCCCCGATCCGGACCATCCGGAAACCGACCCGGCCGATGCCGCCCTGCAGGCCGTGGTGGCCGGGGAAAGCGGGGGCAGCGACGCCGAACTGGGCGCCCCTGCTGCCCCTTCTGCAGGCCAGCCTGCGGAGGCAGCCGTCGTCAGCCATACGGTCCATCGCGGCCGGGCCGTGAAGGCGGTGCGCCGCCGGCTGGCCGATGTCTGGCATATCCTGGCCATCCTTTATCTGTCGGCCATCTATTTCATCTGGGTGCTGGAGATTGCCGGCGGTTTTGAATTCGTGCTGCGGGCCACGCTGGTGACCGGCGCCATCCTGATCGGCTCCCGCCTGCTGGCCGAGGGGCTGGACCGCACCATGCGGCGCGGCTTCGCCATTTCGCCAGAGCTGCAGGCCCAGTTCCCCGGCCTTGAAAACCGTGCCAACCGCTATCTGCCCGTCCTGCACAGGCTGTTGAAAGGGTTGTTGTGGTTTTTCACCCTGGTGCTGCTACTGCAGGCCTGGGGGGCCAATGCGCTGGGCTGGTTCGACACCAATTTCGGCCAGCGCATCACCGCATCGGCCGTCACTATCTTCCTGGTGCTGACCCTGGCGCTGATCGCCTGGGAGATGGTTGCGGGTGCCATCCACCGCTATCTGAATGCCACCGATGACAGCGGCACCGCCATTCAGCGGTCGGCCCGGATGCGCACCCTGCTGCCGCTGGCCCGCAACGCCCTGATGATCTTGATGATCACCATGGTGGGGCTGATCGTGCTGGCGGAACTGGGCGTCAATATCGCCCCGCTGCTGGCCGGTGCCGGGGTGGTGGGTCTGGCCATCGGCTTTGGTGCCCAGACCCTGGTGAAGGATGTCATCACCGGCCTGTTCATGCTGATCGAGGATACGTTGTCGGTGGGGGATGTGGTGAATGTCGGCGGCAAGGGCGGGTCGGTGGAGGCCATCACCATCCGTACCATCCGCCTGCGCGATTATGACGGATCGGTCCATACCATCCCGTTCAGTTCCATCACCACCGCCACCAACATGACCAAGGATTTCAGCTTCTATGTGCTGAATGTCTCCATCGATTATAAGGAGGATACGGACCGGGTGGTCGCCGTGCTGCGCGACATTGCCGAGCAGATGCGCGCCGAGCCCGCCTATGCCGCCGCCATGCTGGCGCCGCTGGATGTGGCGGGCGTGGATGCATTCCAGGACAGTGCCGTTGTTATCAAGGCGCGGTTGAAGACACGGCCGATCCAGCAATGGAGCGTGGGGCGCGAATTCAACCGGCGTATGCGCATCCGCTTTGCCGAAGAAGGCATCACCATTCCCTTTCCGCAGCGCACACTGCATCTGGGGGATGGGGCAACGCTGATCGGCCCGGCACAAAAGGCGGGGGAGGGCTGAGGCAACCGGCCCCACATCCCCGCCTTGCATCCCGGCCCGGTTTTCCACCACACTGCCGCCGGTCTTGATCCTGAACAGGGGGCGATCTTGGGTGGCAGGCGTGGGGTGGCCCGGCGATTGGGCCGGGTTCTGGGTTATGGGCTGGCCGGTATTGCCGGCATTGTCGCCCTGGCCGCCGGCGGTGTCGGCTGGACACTCTATGCCTCCCGCCCGGCGCTGGACGGGACAAGGCCGGTCCCCGGCCTGGATGGCCCCGTCTCCATCGCCCGCGACAGCCAGGGTGTGCCGCTGGTGGAGGCGCGCAGCCGCGCCGATCTGGCCCGCGCCCTGGGGTTCCTGCATGGGCAGGAACGGTTTTTCCAGATGGATCTGATCCGCCGCGCCTCGGCCGGGGAATTATCCGCGCTGCTGGGCCCGATCGGTCCGGTGGTGGAGATTGACAAGGCCCGCCGCCTGCACCGGTTCCGCCACCGTGCCGGGCAGATCATCGCCAGCATGGATGCGGATGAACGCGCCCTGCTGGAAGCCTATGCCGAAGGGGTGAATGCCGGACTGGACGCACTGGGTGCGCGGCCCTTTGAATATGCGCTGCTGCTGGCCAGCCCCCAGCCCTGGAAGGCCGAAGACAGCATCCTGGCCGCCTTTGCCATGTATCTGGATTTGCAGGATGGCGGCACCGCTGGGCAGGACCGCGCGCTGGCCGCCGCACAGGATCGGCTGGGGCCGGAACTGACGGATTTCCTGTTCCCGCGCGGCACCCCCCTGGACAGCGCGCTGGATGGCAGCCAATTGCCGGAACCGCCCATGCCAGCCGCCCTGCCGCCGGGGCTGGCCACGGCCCCGGCGGCCAAGGCCGCCCTGCTGGCCCCGCTGCTGACCCCCGGATCGGCCTTTGGCAGCAATGGCTGGGCCGTGGGCGGCGGTTTGACGGGCACGGGGGCCGGGCTGCTGGCCAACGATATGCATCTGGGCCTGTCGGTGCCCGGCACCTGGTACCGCGCCCGGCTGAAAATGGCCGGCGGTACGGAGCCGGATCTGGATGTCACCGGTGCCACCCTGCCGGGCACGCCGCTGGTGGTGGCCGGCAGCAATGGGCGCATCGCCTGGGGCTATACCAATTCCTATATCGATACGGCCGATCTGGTGGTGCTGGACCCGGTGGAGGGGGCCGCCGATCAGTACCAGACGCCCGATGGTCCCCGCGCCCTTACCCGGGTGACGGAACAGATTTGTCCCGCCTGGGCCGATTGCCAGACGCTGGAGGTGGAAGAGAGCATCTGGGGCCCGGTGGTGGGCCGCGATGGGCAGGGGCGGCGGCTTTCCGTGCGCTGGACGGCGCATGACCCCGACGCCATCAACCTGCATGGCTTGCTGGGGCTGGAACGGGCGCGCAGCGTGGCCGACGCGATCAATATCGCCCATACCGCCCGCCAGCCGCAGCAGAATCTGGTGGTGACGGACAGCGCCGGCAACGTGGCCTGGACGGTGATCGGCGCTGTGCCGCACCGGTTCGGCCAGGATGGGCGGCTGCCCACCAGTTGGGCCGATGGCCGGCGGGGCTGGGTCGGCATGGTCTCGCCCGATCAGATACCCACCACCCTGAACCCGGATGATCAACGGATCTGGACGGCCAATGCCCGCATCGTCGGCGGGGCCGCCTATGCGCTGCTGGGCGATGGCGGCTATGATATGGGGGCCCGGCAGGGGCAAATCCGCGATGCGCTGCTGGCTCGCCAACAGTTCGCGCCCAAGGATATGCTGGCCATCCAATTGGATGACCGGGGCGGGGTGCTGGATTTCTGGCAGGGCCAGATGCTGGCGGCACTCGGCCGGCATAAGGACGATCCGGCCCTGGCCGCCCTGGTCGGCCCGGTGCAAAACTGGGGCGGGCGGGCCGTGCCGGACAGTGTGGGGTACCGGCTGGTGCGGGAATTCCGGCAGGGCGTGGCGCAGCGGCTTTATGGTGCCTATCTGGGGCTGACGGAAAAGCCCGGCCGGCGGGAGATGGCCCGCCAGATGGAAGCCCCCCTGCGCCGCCTGCTGGAACAGCGCCCCGCTGCCTTGGTGCCGCCCGGTTATGCCGATTGGGATGCGCTGCTGGCCGCCGTGCTGACCGACCTTGCCGGTAACATCAATCAGGCCGGCGGTGTGGACGCCTATACATGGGGTGCCCGCAACAAGGCCGGTGTCGGCCACCCGCTGGCCCGCATCCTGCCGCCGCTGGCCTGGCTGACCGATCCGCCAGATGTGCCGTTGCCGGGCGACGCGCTGCAGCCCCGCGCGCAAGCGCCGGGGTTTGGCGCCAGCGAACGGTTCAGCGTCTCGCCCGGTCGGGAGAAGGAAGGCTATTTCCACATGCCGGGCAGTCAGAGCGGCAACCCGCTCTCCCCCTATTATCTGGCGGGTCATCAGGATTGGGTGGCGGGCAACCCCACGCCCTTCCTGCCCGGTGCCGCCCGCTGGACGCTGACCCTGCGGCCGGAGAATTGATCAGCAGCCTGTTCCACATGAAAAACCCCGGCGGAAGGGGCCGCCGGGGCGTTTCGTCTTCTTGATGGTGTTACTTGGGCGTCGCCGCCGGGGCGTCCGGCTTGGCAGCCTCCGTCTTGGCCTTATCCGTCTTGTGCTTGCCCTTGTGGTGCTTGGCGCTTTCGGCGGTCTGATGGGTGTTGTGTTCCACCTTGCCGGCGGTTTCAGCCTTGGCTTCGGGCTTTGCCTCGGTCTTGGCGGCCGGGGCCGGGGTGGTGGCCGCCGGGGTTGCCGGGGTCGCGGTGCTGGTCACCGGGGTGCTGGGGCTGGCCGGGGTGGCAGCGGGGGTGGCGGTCTGGGCCTGGGCGGCACCGGCAAACAGGGCGGCGGTCAGACCGGCGATCAGCATCATGGAACGGGACATGTGATCTCTCCTGAATATCGTCAGAATGAAGGGGGATGGGTTACTTCGGCGTCGCAGTCTTGGCGTCGGTCTTGGCTTCCGCCTTCACCTCCGTCTTCACATCGGCCTTGGCGGCCGGCGTGGCGGTGCTGGTGCTGGCGGTGGTGCCAACCGTCGCCGCCGGGGCGGCCGGGGTGGGCGTGACAGCGGCTTCGGTCTTCGCGGCGGCACCACCGGTCACGGCAGCCGCTTCCTTGGCCTCGGTCTTGGCCTTGTCCACGATGTGCTTGCCCTGGTGCTCGGCCTTGTCGCCGGCCTTCTCCACCTTGCCACCCGCCGTGTGGGCGGTGTGCTCGGTCTTCTTGACAGCGCTGCCGACGGTTTCCGTAACCGGGCTGGTGACCTGTGCGCCGGTGCTGGCGCTGGCGGTCAGGCCCTGGGAAGCGGCACCCACGGCGCCGGTGGCATTTCCGACCAGCTGGGCCTGGGCGGTGCCGGCCAGCAGGGCGGCGGTCAAACCAGCCATCAGCAACATGGAGCTACGCATTTTATTCCTCCGAACTTCGTTCGTCTGTCGGCGTTGCGCGGGGTGCGCTCTGTTGCCCGACAGCTATATAAAGCCAGGGGAAGATGGTGGCGGATTGGCCGCTCCCGGGCGGCTTGCGGGAATTGCTGCGCTATTCCCGTGTCGGGATTGCAGCGGATTTGCCTTAATTGGGGGTAGCTCTGTTTTTTTCAGGGCAATCCGGCGCTATTCCCCGCGCAGCATCCGGCGGATGGCCTGGGCCAGCAGCTGATAGGGATCATCGCCGCGCGCCTTGGCGGCCTCCTGCAGCTTTTCGCGCAGCCGGCTGTCGGTCGCCTGCCGGCGCAGCCGTTCCAGCTCCGCCGCCTTCAACCGGTCGTCAAAAGCCCCGCCACCGTTTTCGGTGGCGGGGCTGGAAGAGCGGGGCGGGCGGGGTGGCGGCTTTTTAATCATGTCGGGGAAGGCTCATTCCCCGACATGGATGCTGCCGCTGCCACTGCTGTTGAACTGGGTATTGCCTTCCTTGCGGGCGATATGGACGGAGCCGGAGCCGCTGGCATTGATGCGCGGGTTGACGGCGGTCCCATCGAACCGCACCTCACCCGCACCGCTGAGATTGACATCCAGCGGTTCCGCCCGGCCTTCGGTAATCCCCAGCTTGCCAGCACCGGAGAAATCCACCTTCACCGGACCGTTGACCCGGTTGATATTCACGTCGGCATAGCCGGGAACGCTGATCTTGGTGGCATCATTCACCCGGTCCACCGACACTTCGCCATGGCCATTGACCTCCAGCGCCAGCGTTTCGACCCGGCCGATGGCAAGGGAACCAGACCCCTGGATGGCGGCCTTCAGCGGCCCATCCACCCGGTCGATGGAAACCGATCCGGTTTCCAGCAAGGTGATTTCGGCGGGGCCGACCCGGTCGGCGGAAACATCGCCCCGCCGCATCCGCAGCTTCACCGGCGCGTTGGTCCGGCCATCGATGCTGATATCACCGACATGATCCATCACGCTGATGGCGGCGGATTCTGGCAGGGTCAGGTGGATGCTGCCCGGCGTGCCATTGCCCTGGCTGATGGTCAGCAGACCATCCTTCAGGTTGGTGCGCACACCCTGGGCGCCGTCCTCCACCTCCAGGTTGATCTTGTCGTTGCGGTTGGAGATGGTGATCGTCACATCGCCGGTCAGATTGACCAGGGAAATCCCCTGGGGCGCATCGAAGCTGGCCTTGCTGACCCCATCCTGGGCGCTGCCGGCGGTGGCTGCCGTGGCGGCGGCGATCTTGGCATCGATGCGGGCTTCGGCGGCCCGCAGCCCCTTGTCCACGGCATCCGGGATATTGCCGCTGGCACTGCGCATACTTTCACGCGCCGCGGCCAAGCCCTGGCGGGCGGCGTGCAAGGCTTCCAGCTGGGTGGCATTGCGGTCAATTTCCCGCTGCGCCCGTTCCACCGCCCGTTCAACGGCGCGCTGATCGAAATGCGGCATGGGGGGCATGGGTGCGGCGGGGGCCGCTGGCGCTGCGGGTGGCACCGGCGCTTCCGGACCATCATCATTGATGGTGATCTTGTAGCTTTTGTGCTCCCCCCCGTCCTCTTTACGGCTGTCGCCGGCGGCCAGGCCCCAGCCGATAATGCCAAGGGCGATAAGCACGGCGGCAATACCGCCGGCAGGAATGCCAGGGGTCAGGCGCGGGCGGGCAATGGTGGAGGGGGAGCCATCCATGGGACGTATCCTGCGTGTCATCGGTTCGCTGTCTTCCCTTCGACTATGCGGCCCGCCGCCGCCCCTGTCCGCCGCGTTTGCACCGGCGTTACAATTTTCAGCATCCCGTTTACACAGGCGCCAGCCTGTTACAAGCGGGTCAATTCTTCATATGCCAGCCGATGGCATAAAGCCGCCCAGCCAGGGCATAGAGTAACGCCGTCACGCCCGTGACCACCAGTGCCGAGAGGGCGGGATCCTGATGGCTGGTCCCCATCATGGCGTAACGGAACCCGTCCATCGCATAGAAGATCGGGTTGGACTGTACCAGATGGGCGAAGAAGGGCGGCATCCCCGCCACCGGGGCGAACACGCCCGACAGAAAGGACAGCGGCGTGAACAGGAAGGTGAAGTAAGCCGCCATATGGTCCCACTTGGTGGAAGCCAGCCCCGTCAACAGCCCGCAGGCCGCCATCAGCAGCCCGGCCAAGGCGGCAAACAGCACGGCCAACCCCGGATGGGCCACCGGCTGCGGCCAGATCAGCAGCGATCCGAACCAGACGAACAGGCCACTGACCAACCCCGCCGACATGCCGGTGATGGCATAGGCGGGCACCACCTCCCGCGCGCCGATCGGGGCCATCAACTGGTCCAGCACATGGCCTTCGATCTTGGCATAAAGCAGGGAGAAACCGGTATTTTCCGCCGCCCGCATCAGGATGGACAGCATCACCAGACCGGGCACCAGAAAGGACAGCACGGCGTCACCTTCCGGCGTGCCGCGCTGCGGCCCCAGCCCGAACAGGAAACAGACGAAATAGATCACCGCCATCAGCGCCGGGGCGACGATGATCATCGCCGCCATCTTCCACACCCGCCGCATCTCCTTGCCCAGCAGGGTCAGGAAGGCGCGGGTATGGAAGGCCGGCACCATGCGGTTGATGGCGGCGTTGAAGGCACCAGCCGGCCGGCTGGCAATGCTGTCCAGCGACATGGGGCTCGTCTCCGTCAGGTTACCGGATGGGGTCAGGCGATCAGGCTTTCAGCTTGTAACCACGGGCAATCATCCGCCAGGCGATGAAGCCCAGGGCCAGATTGATGCCCAGCATCACCAGAATGCCGGTTCCCAACGTACCGTCGGTCTGGCCGATGAAGCCATAGCGGAACCCATCGATGAAATAGAAGAACGGGTTCAGATGGGCGATGAAATGGAAGGTCGGCGGCAGGCTGTCTACCGAATAGAAGGTACCCGACAGAAAAGACAGTGGCGTGACGATGAAATTCGTCACCGCCGCCATATGGTCGAACTTCTCCGCCCAGATGCCGCCGATCAGCCCCAACAGGGCCAGCAGGCTGGCCGCCGCCACACCATGGAACAGGATATAGAACGGGTGGGCCAAGCCCACTGGCACAAACAGCGAGATGGCCAGGGCGGTGACAAGGCCCACCAGCGCGCCCCGCACCACCCCGCCGATAATATAGGCCAAGGTCAGTTCCAGGGCAGAGATGGGCGGCATCAGCACATCGACGATATTGCCCTGCACCTTGGCCACCAGCACGGAGGAGGAGGAATTGGCAAAGGCATTCTGGGCAATGGCCATCATGATCAGGCCGGGCGCCAGGAATTCCAGGAAGGGCACATCGCCCACCCTGCGCACCACCCCGCCCAGAGCCAGGGCGAAAACGGCATAGAACAGCAGGGTGGTCACCACCGGTGCCGCGATGGTCTGCACCCAGACCTTCAGGAAGCGGCGGATTTCCTTATGGATCAGCGTGGACAGGCCGATCCAGTTGACGGCGCCCATCTGGCGGGGCATGGGAAAGCTCGGCTGCGTCATGGCGCGGAAGGGCCTTTTGGGCGTGGGGAACCAGGGCGGCCTGGGGGCCGCAGGCTTTGAATTGGTGGCCACACTACCCCCATGCCGGGGGCGGGGCAATTACGGCCGTCACACCGGTGGACAAAAGCGCGCGGGAAAGTTTGGCAATGATGGATGAAGGTAGGGCCGCCCCGGCGGCACAGGGGCGCAAGGTGAAGCGGGTGACGCCGGAATATCTGGATCGGGCGGCCCTGCATTATCTGGAACGGTTCGCCAGTTCCAGCGCCAACCTGCGCCGGCTGCTGCTGCGCCGGGTGACGGCGTCGGCCCAGGCGCATGGCACCGATCCGGCGCAGGGGGCCGAATGGGTCGAGGCGCTGATCGCCCGCTATCTGCGCAGCGGCCTGCTGAATGACGGGCTTTATGCGGAAATGAAGGCGCGGGGGCTGCAGCGCCGCGGCGGCTCCACCCGCGCCATCCGCCAGAAACTGCGCGCCAAAGGGCTGGAGGATGCCGAGGTCGATGCCGCCATGGGCGAGCTGGAGGGGGCAGAGACGGGTGAGGCCGATCTGGCCGCCGCCATCGCCTATGCCCGCCGCCGCCGGCTGGGCGGCTTCCGCCCTGATCGCGGGCTGGATGCCGATGCCGCCCGTGCGCGGCGGGACAAGGATATCGCCGCCCTGGCGCGGGCGGGATTTGACCTGGAGACCGCCCGCCGGGTCATCGATGCCGATGATCCGGAAGGGCTTTTGGACGCGTAGGCGTTTACTTGCCCAGCGCGTCCAGCCGGCGCTGCAGTTCCGGCCGTTCGGGGGCGTTGGCGGGCAGGCTGTTCACCAGTTTCTGCCAATAATCCCGTGCCTTGGCCGTGTCGCCCTGGTTGGCCGCCTGCTGGCCCAGATAATAGAGCGCCTGGGGGTTCTGCGGCTGCAGCGCCAGCACCTTTTCCATCGCGGCCAGGAATTCCGGCGTGGCCTGACCATCCGCCGTGTCCGGGGCCAGCAGGCGGGACAGGTCCAGCCAGGCCTCTACCCGCTTCGGATCGGCCTTCACCGCCCCGCGCAGGGCGTTGCGGGCGGCATCCAGATTGCCCTGAACCTCCCGCGCGCGGGCCAGCCGCAGCCAGCCTTCCACATCGCCGGGATTATCCATCAGCTTGGCTTCCAGCCCATCCACCATGGAATTGATGGTGGCCTGCTGATCCTCCGCCGACATGCCGGCCATAGCCTGCATCTGTTCGGCCGACAGGGCGGGGGCCGATCCACCGGCGCCACCGCCACCCCCCTGCATCGGCCCGCGCGGGGCCTGGGGGTTGGCGGGCGGCTTGGGCTTGGGCGTGATCGCCACCGGGTCCAGGCCGACGGATACCGCCGCCTGCTGGATCTGCTGCATCAGCAGCGGCAGCCAGGGGGCGTCGGCCGGGCTGTCGCCCACCAAGGCTGTCCAGCGGTCCAGCGCGCCCTTGATGTCGCCTGCCTGCTGGCGGGCCACACCCAGGTAATAACGCGCGCGCGGATTGTTGGGATCGGCCTTCACCACCTCATCAAACAGGCGGTGCGCCTCCTCCCCGACAATGCCGTCAGCGGCACTGGTCAGGGTTTCGGCCAAAGCACTCATCAATTCCGGGTCGCCCTGTGACAGGCCCAGGGCGCGGCGATAGGCCATGGCGGCATCATCGATCCGGCCCATGGCGGCATAGGTCTGGCCCAGCAGGGTCCAGCCGGCCTGATCATTGGGATTTTCCTGCAGCGTTTTTTCCAGGCTGGCCACGGCTTCCAGCACCTTTTCCGGCACCGCCCGCCCCTTGGGCCGTTCGGCGAAAATCTGGGCCGGCATGTTGGGATGGCCGGTGGGCAGATAGATGCCCAGCGCCACCACGGGCATGGCCAGGGTCAGGGCCAGCGCCAGCTTGCGGCTGGGCTTGGTGGCCTGGGTAGCAACGGCTTCCAGCTTATCCGCCTCCGCCGCCGCGGACAGCAGGCGGCGACCGATTTCCGCGCGGGCCAGCTTGGCCTGATCGGGCGTCAACACGCCGCGCGCCAGATCGCGCTCCACCTCGGCCACCTGCTGGGCATAGACGCCGCGGGCGAAGCTGGCCGCCTCCCCCACATCGCCGCTGGGGCGCAGCAGGGCGCGCACAAGCGGCAACAGCGCCAGCGCCGTCAGCGCCGCCGCGACAATCCAGAAACCAATCATGCCACAGGCCCCCGCTTTTCCGCTGTCCCATCCAGCAGGGCCTGCAGCCGTGCCTCTTCCTCATCACTCAACACGGTACCGGCGGATGCCTCCACCTCCTGCCGGCGCCGGCGGAGATAGACGGCGGTGCCCAGGCCAGCCACCAGCAGCACGGCAAACGGCCCCGCCCACAGCACCAGCGTGTAGCTTTTCAGCGGCGGGCGCAGCAGCACGAAATCCCCATACCGGTCGGTGACATAGGCCAGCACCTGATCATTGCTGTCGCCCGCCACCAGCCGTTCACGCACCAGCACCCGCAGGTCGCGCGCCAGATCGGCATTGCTGTCATCAATGGACTGATTCTGGCAGACCAGACAGCGCAGTTCCTTGGAAATCTCCCGTGCGCGGGCCTCCATCGCCGGATCGGCCAGCTTTTCATCCGGCATCACCGCAAAGGCGGGGGCGGAGAGCAGGGCGAGCGTCGTAATGCCAACCAGTGAACGGCGCTTGAGGGAAGAGAAAAAGCCGAGCCCAGCGAGGCAGGCCGCCGACCGGCGGCCCGCGCCACGTGGCGCGTAAGCCAAGGGCGCGGATGCGCCCGCCCGGCGCTTGAGGGAACAGAAAAAGATAAGGGAAAACAAACACTTCTTCATTTCGCCAGCTCCCGCAGCATCGGCAGGATCACGTTTTCCATATCCTGGGGCATCAGCGGGCCGACATGGCGGTACCGGATGCGTCCGGCCTTGTCGATCACATAGGTTTCCGGCACGCCATAGACGCCGAAATTGATGCCGACCCGGCCATCCTTATCAGCGCCAACGCTGGTATAGGGGTTGCCCAGCATGTTGAGGAAGGCTTGCGCCGCCTCGGGCTTGTCCTTGTAGTTCAGGCCACGGATGACAATCCCTTCTTCCCGCGCCAGCCGCACCAGCAGCGGATGTTCCACCCGGCAGGGGGCGCACCAACTGGCAAAGACATTGACCAGTTGCACCTTGCCCGTCAGGTCGGTGCTGGCCAGCCCCGGCCCGCCATCGATGCCAGCCAGATCGAACACCGGCACCGGCTTGTCGATCATGGTGGAAGGCAGCTTGGACGGGTCATGCGTCAGGCCGATGGCGAAATAGGCCAGCAGCACCAGGAAGATGGTGAAGGGCAGCAGCAGCAGCAGACGATGCTTGGTAACAGGCGACATGGTGCGGCCAGACCCTTATTCGGCGGGTTGCATGGTGGGCGGAACCGGGTTGGCGCGGCGCTGCGGCACGCCGACGCGCAAGCGCCGGTCGGACAAGGACAGCAGCCCGCCCAGCACCATCACCACCGACCCCAGCCAGATCCACGGCACCAGCGGATGGTGATAGAGGCGCACCACCCAGCCCTTGCCATCCGGGCTGGGTTCGCCCAGCACGGCATAGAGATCAGACACCAAGGTGGTGTGGATGGCGGCTTCCGTCGTCTGCATCCGCGCCACCGGGTACCAGCGGCGTTCCGGCGTCAGGGTGGCGATCACGCGGCCATCCACCCGCACGGTGAAGAAACCCATTTCGGTGGTGTAGTTCGGGCCCTTGGCCGGTGCCACCTTATCCAGCGTCAGTTCGTACCCGGCGACCGTGGCCTTGTCGCCCAGCGCCATCACCCGCACATCCTCCGTCAGCCAGAAGGAGGTGCCGACCATGCCGGCAATGGCAATGCCCATCCCGGCATGGGCCACCGACGTGCCCCAGGCCCCGCGCGGCAGGCCGCCGGCACGCGACAGGCTGTCGGAAAGCGGGATGCGGAACAGCTTCACCCGGTCGGCAATCTCCCACAGCGCCCCGGCAAAGGCCCAGGCGGCCAACCCGATGCCCACCAGGGCCATGACCGGCTTCACCCCATGCGCCCACAGGGCCACCATCACCGCCGCCACGGTGACAATCCCCGCCACCCAGAGCCGGCCCATGATGCCGGCCAGATCGGCCCGCTTCCAGGGCAGGAACGGCCCCACCGCCATGGCCAGCACCAGCGGCACGGCCAGGAACGGGATAATGGCGTTGAAATAGGGGGCACCGACGGAAATCTTATGCCCGAACACATCCAGCACCAGCGGCATCAGCGTGCCGATCAACACCACGGCGGTGGAAACCGACAGCAGCAGATTGTTCAGCACCAAGGCCCCTTCCCGGCTGATCGGGGCGAACAGGCCGCCCACCTTCAGCGCGTGCGCCCGCAGCGCGAACAGCAGCAACCCACCGCCGGTGGCCAGCCCCAGCAGGGCCAGGATGGCGACGCCGCGACGCGGATCGACCGCGAAAGCATGAACGGAGGTCAGCACGCCCGAGCGCACCAGGAAGGTGCCCATCAGGGAGAGCGAGAAGGTGAGAACCGCCAGCAGGATGGTCCAGGTTTTCAGCGAGTCGCGCTTTTCCACCACGATGGCGGAATGCAGCAGCGCCGTACCGGCCAGCCACGGCATCAGGGAGGCGTTTTCCACCGGGTCCCAGAACCACCAGCCGCCCCAGCCCAACTCGTAATAGGCCCACCAGGAACCCATGGCGATGCCCAGCGTCAGCGACGACCAGGCCACCAGCGTCCAGGGCCGCACCCAGCGGCCCCAGGCGGGATCAACCCGGCCTTCGATCAAGGCCCCCACGGCGAAGCTGAACGCGACGGAGAAGCCGACATAACCCAGATAGAGGAAGGGCGGATGGAAGGCCAGACCCGGATCCTGCAGCAGCGGGTTCAGATCATTGCCATCCGGCGGGGCCGGCAGGATGCGGATGAACGGGTTGCTGGTGGCCAGGATGAACAGCAGGAACCCCACCCCGATCAAACCCTGCACGCCCAGTACACGCGCCTTCAGCGTCGGCGGGATATTGCGCCCGAAGGCGGCCACCGCCGCACCGAACAGCGACAGCATGAAGATCCACAGCAGCATGGAGCCTTCATGATTGCCCCAGACGCCGGCCACCTTATAGAGCATCGGTTTCTGGCTGTGGCTGTTCTCCACCACATTCAGCACCGAGAAATCGGAGACGACATAGGCCCACATCAGGGCCAGGAAGGCGAGCGTGATCAGGCCCAACTGGCCATAGGCGGCCATGCGCCCCGCCTCCATCCAGGCGGCATTGCGCCGGGCCGCCCCCGCAAAGGGCAGCGTCCCCTGAATGATGGCCAGCAACAGCGCCAGCACCAGCGCATAATGACCAATCTCGGGGATCATGGGACGCTTCTCTCTCTGGAAAGGGCTTTGACCGGGGCCGGCCTGTCATCAGACCGACCCGTCGATGGAAAAGTCAGAACAGAAATGCCGCCATTGGCGACATCCCCTCACACGCCACCATTGCCGGCGGCAGGCTTGCTGCCCGGCGATTCCGGCCGGAACTGGCCGGATTTCTTCAAGGCGTCGGCCACTTCCTTGGGCATGTAATTTTCATCATGCTTGGCCAGGATTTCGCGGGCCTGGAACACGCCATCGGGACGCATCCGCCCTTCAGCCAGCACGCCCTGGCCTTCGCGGAACAGGTCCGGCAGGGCGCCGCTGAAGGTGACGCGCACGGTGGCGGCATGGTCGGCAATGACGAAATCCGTGGTGATGCCATCGCCTTGCTTGGAAACGGAACCCGCCTCCACCAGCCCGCCAACGCGGATCAGCCGGTCGCCCGGCGGCTTGGCCTGCAGGTCCGACGGCGAGAAGAAATAGGCCACATTCTCCTCAAACGCCGACAGGGTCAGCGCGGTGGCGGTGCCCAGGCCCAGCATGGCGATGCCCAGCAGGTAAAGCCGGCGCTTCTTGCGCGTCATCATCATTCGCCTCCACCAGCATCAGCGTCGGTACCATCATTCTGGCCGCCCTTGCTGCGACCACCGGTCATGGGCAGCATGGCAGCCCCTTCCCCACCATCACCACCCGCCGCCGCATCCGCCTTGCGACGGCGACGGCGCGGGTTCGCCGCCTCCAGTGCGGCCAGGGTGCGCTCACGCGACCGGAGGCCGGCCACACTGGCCACCAGCAGCACCAGCAGCAGCACCAGGGCCAGCCCATAGCTGCCCCATACATAGGGGGCATAGCCCCCCATCGCCAGAAACTCTTTCATCGTCTCAGACATGGTCCGCCGTCACTCACCCCTGGGCCGATGCGCGGGCCATGCGCAACGTCTGTATCTTGGCATCGGCCAGTTCCGCCCGCATCCGCAGGATGACCACAGCCACGAAATAAGTCTGGAAGGCCAGCGCCATCAGCAGCAGCGGCCACAGCATGTCCGGGTGGATGGTGGGGCCGCCCATGCGGAACACGCTGGCCGGCTGGTGCAGGGTATTCCACCAATCCACGGAAAATTTGATGATCGGCACATTCACCGCCCCGACCAGCAGCAGAATGCTGCCGGCCCGGTTGGCGCGCACGGGATCATCAAAGGCATTCACCAGGGCCATGAAGCCCAGATAAAGGAAGAACAGGATCAACACGCTGGTCAGCCGCGCATCCCACACCCACCAGGTGCCCCACATCGGCTCCCCCCACAGGCTGCCGGTCACCAGACAGAGCAGGGTGAAGCCGGCCCCGATGGGCGCGGCGGCGCGGGCATAGACCTCCGCCAGCGGGTGGCGCCAGACCAGGGCACAGGCGGCCGCCACGGCCATGCTGGAATAGGTGAACATGCTCATCCAGGCGGCGGGCACATGCACATACATGATGCGCACCGTGTCCCCCTGCTGATAATCGCCGGGGCTGTTGAACAAGGCCAGCCAGAGGCCGGCAATGAACAGCCCCACGGACAGCAGGGCCGCCCAGGGCAGAATGATGGTGGCCAGACGCAGGAAGCGGGCAGGATTGGCGAAGCGATGCATGATGGCCCTATGTAGCATGGGCGATGGTGTTTTCACACTGGCCCACAAATGCCCTGCGTTGATTTGATCCAGGACAATTTGGGCAGCACATCACGTGTCTTCAATGGGGTCCAGCCGCACAGGTTTCGGCACCCGCGCCAGGGTCAGCACATCGACACCCACAGCCCCCGCCCGGCGCAGCACGCGGGCACATTCGCCCACCGTGGCCCCGGTGGTCAGCACATCATCCACCAGCAGCACCCGCGCGCCCTGGATCCGGTCGCGGTGGCGCGGGTGGGCGGCGAAGGCCCCTGCGACATTGCGCGCCCGGCCCTTGGCCGTCAGCCCGCCCTGGCTGGGCGTGGCGCGGCGGCGGATCAGCAGATCGGGCACCACCGGCTTGCCCGTCAGCCTGCCCAGATGCAGCGCCAGCAAGGCCGACTGGTTATAGCGCCGGCGCAGCAGCCGCCAGCGATGCAGCGGCACGGCGGCAATCACATCGCACTCCGCCAGCAGGGCCGCGCCTGACCGCGCCATCCAGCGGGCAAAGCCGGGGGCGGCATCGGTGCGGTCGCCATGCTTGAAGCCCAGAATCAGGGGCCGGCTGGCATCATCATAGGAGAGCACGGCACGGGCCCGGCCGAATTGCGGCGGGTTGGCGATGCAGGCCCCGCAAAGCGCCGAGACCCCGGCATCATAATCAAACGGCAGGCCGCAGCAGGCGCAAAAGGGCGCATCGATGAAATGCATCGCCGTCCAGCAGGTGGGGCACAAGGTGCCGGGCGTGCCCACCCTGTCCCCACAGCCCAGACAGCGCGGCGGCAACAGCAAATCCAGGGCCGACCGCAGAAAAGCCTGCAGCGGCCCCCGCCAACCCTGAAGCGTTTCGACAATCTGGTTCATCCCGTCATGGTAGCATCGGGTGCGATACATCGCCAGACGCCCATTCGCCCGGTTGCCAAGGACGCCGCATCGGGATATGGCAAGGGGCATGAGCGACGCCGACACGATGCAGGTCTTCGACCGCCAGCTGGTCCGCCGTCACCGCGACCGCGCGGCGGCGACCATCGCCGACCATGATTTCCTGTTGCGGGAGGTGGGCAGCCGCCTGGCCGAACGGCTGGAACTGATCCGCCGCAGCTTCCCGCGCGTGCTGGATCTGGGATGCCATGGCGGGGAAATGGCGGGGCTGCTGCAGGGGCTGTCCGGCATCCAGCAGATCATCCAGGCTGACATCTCCCCCCGCATGGCCGGCGTGGCCGGTGCCGCCAATGGCACGGCTGTGCTGGCGGCGGATGAGGAACTGTTGCCCTTCGCCCCTGGCAGCTTTGACATGGTGGTGTCCAACCTGTCGCTGCATTGGGTGAATGACCTGCCGGGCAGCCTGATCCAGGTGCGCCAGGCCCTGCGCCCCGATGGGCTGTTCCTGGCCGCCATGTTCGGCGGCGACACCCTGTTTGAACTGCGTCGCGCCTTGATGGAGGCGGAAAGCGAGGTTCTAGGCGGGGTCAGCCCGCGCATCAGCCCGATGGCGGGCTTGCGCGATGCCGCCGGCCTGCTGCAGCGGGCCGGCTTTGCCCTGCCGGTGGCGGATATGGATACGCTGACCGTCTCCTATGCCAACCCGTTCCGCCTGTTGTCGGACCTGCGCGGCATGGGGGAAACCAATGCCGGCCTGTCCCGCCTGCGCCGCCCCATGCCCAGCGCCCTGCTGGCCCGCACCATGGAACGTTATGTGGAGCTGTTCGCCGACGAGGATGGCAGCGTACCCGCCACCTTCCAGGTGATCTTCCTGGCCGGCTGGTCACCCGATGCCAGCGTGCAGCAGCAGCCGGCTAAGCGTGGCAGCGCCAGCCACCGGCTGGCCGAGGTGTTGAGCGAGATCGGTCAGGGTCAGCCACCCGCCAAGCCGCATTGATCGCCCCTCAGGGGATCAGCACCACCTCGCCCTTTGGCGGTTCCGCCGGACTGATGCTGACGATCGGCGAACTGGTCGCCGCAATCCGATAGCCGGCGCCGTTATTGAAATAGGCATAGCAGATGGCCTGGAAGCCTGGGCCGGCTGCGGCCGGTTGCGTCTTCCCGCCGCAGGGCTGGCCCGCAATCGTCACCGTGCCCGGTGCGGCCAGGGTGACGCGGATCTGATGCACGCCCTCTCGTTCGGCGGTGTAGCTGCAGCTCTTGCCCTGCGGCGCGTCGAAGATACAGCCAGCGGGTTCCGTCGCGGCCGCCGCCACCGCAGAGGGCAAGCCGAAGCAGAGGCCAAGGCCGAGCAGCTTCCATCCATGGATCAGTTTCACGCTTCTCACTCCTTGCGCATTTGATTCCCGGCAATCCCGAACCGGCCATGCCCCCCTTATGAACAGTCCGATGGCCTGCCTTGATCCCCTGGAAATCGCTTTGTTGTTGTTCGCCCCCATGCTTAAAGACATGACAGAATGACGTTTAACGGGGTTTACAGTCCAATGGACAGCGCGGATGAGGATATTGTGGATCGTTTGCGGCGCCGCGCCACCCGGGCACGCGACCGCTATCCGGATGATGCCGATGATCCGACGACCCTGGTGGGCGGCCTGATCGCGGATTATGAGGCCGCCGCGAACGAGATTCAGCGGATGCGCGATGCCCTGAAGGATCTGTCACGCCAGGCCCTGCGGGTGATGCTGGGCTGAAAAAGAGGGGGGAAAGGCCGGTCACCGCACTTTCCCCCCGAATGCGTGAGAAAAATATTTGCAAGCCGGTTTCAATGCGCTATGGTCCGCGCCGCCCGCCCAGGAAGCCTGGGTCGATGGCCGGCATGGACCCGTAGCTCAGCTGGATAGAGCGCTGCCCTCCGAAGGCAGAGGCCGATGGTTCGAATCCATTCGGGTCCGCCACCTTCCCTTCAAATGAAATTGGGCAGGCTGAAATAGATCAGTCTGATAATGCGCCATGTGTTGGCGCATGACGCTTCTGTTCATTCCCGTGCCAAAGGGCCGATGCGGGGAAACGGAACAAAAATCATCTACATTCGATCAAAAATAGCTATGATATGCTCGTTATAATAGCAATGAGGGTAGAATGATCGATGCTTTGGATGATACGTCCTCTACCCAAACCAAAACCAGCCTGCTGTTCCCCTCCCAGCTTACGCCCTGGCGTTTGGTGGCGCCGGTTTTGAAGGGCATCGAAACAGCCAATGAAGCTTATAAACGGTGGTCGAGCGAATATTGGCTATCGGATGCCGGAATAGAGAATGTGATGCAAACACATGTCGCCGAAGCCTGTCATCAGGCATTGGTGGGCTCGACGATGCGCGTCCATCCCGAAGCACTCTATAAATATTTTTATGGCATAAACGGGGATCGTCGCCGTGCTGATATCATCATCAGCTGTAAAGGGGATAATCCCCTTGTTCATATTGAACTGAAACGAAAGCAGGATTGTGTGGGATCTGATGGTCAGCGCATCCGTGAGATTCTAATTACACGGCAAAACCGGCCCTGCAGAGACCTTAAAGGGGCCGTTTTTGGCGCCTTTGTGTTTCACCGCACCGGCCAGCGGCAGGAGAATCTGGAGCATATGGTTAATAAAATATATGAAGAATTCAAAGACGGTCTTGGCACAGACGAATTAAAATCAAAGTGGGATTGGTCCCACCTGGGTGGGATCGACATTAAGAAAGATGGAAAAATTACTCACTGGACCTGCGCAGCATTGGCGATTTCGGTCACCCGTGCACCAGTTGATTAGGTGTTGAAACCACTGTCCCGATGCATAAACGGCCATATGCATGATGCATATGGCCGCTGAACGCGATCACGGAGCAAAATACCCACGCGGATCAAATTACCAACCTGGGATCACTCATCCTCACCAGGACGGCGGGCGCGGGTGCCCAGACCGATCTGCTTGGCCAGACGGGAGCGCTGCTTGGCGTAATTGGGGGCAACCATCGGATAATCCGACGGCAGACCCCAGCGGTCGCGATATTCTTCCGGGCTCATATTATAGGCAGTCTTCAGATGCCGCTTCAGCATCTTCAACTTTTTGCCATCTTCCAGGCAGACGATATATTCCGGCGTCACCGACTTCTTGATCGGCACGGCCGGCTGCGGCTTCTCGCTCACCACCACCGGCTCGGTGCCGACGTTGGACAAGGTACGATAAACCTGCTCGATCAGGGCAGGAAGATCATGGATCGCCACTGTATTATTGGAGACGTGTGCCGCGACAATCTCTGTGGTGAGAGACAAAAGCTCGGGCTGGGAGGAAACGCTGTTCATCTATCTTTGCTCCGGACAAGGAACTCACACGTGATATAAGTCTTATTCTGGTGATGTGCAATAACGTTTTAAAGCGTGCCAAAAGGATGGCCTTTGATGAAAAACACTGTGAATCATTTTCTCGACATCACCAGCCTTGTCTGCCCAATGACATTCGTGCGGACAAAACTTGCCGTCGAAAAGTTACCCAAAGGTCAAGTCCTTGAAGTCAGGTTGAATTTCGGCGAACCGCTGCAAAATGTTCCCGCCAGTCTGCGTGAGCATGGATATGAGGTGGGTGAAGTTCAACCGGAAAATCCGGGCGAACTTACTGGCCCATACCGGATTTTTATCCGGAAAAACTAGCGGTTCTGCTCGGCAGGTGATTGTTTCCGCTCGGAAATACGCAAAGACATGACATGGGCATCAACAGTTGCGGCCCCTGTTCCGTAATAATTACGGCGCCGCCCCACCGTGGTGAAACCCTGCTTTTCATAGAGTTGGATGGCCGTGTGGTTGTTGACCGCCACCTCCAGGAAAACTGTTTCAACAGCATAGCCGGCCAGTATTTCCAGCCCATCCAGCAACAGCATCCGGCCCAGGCCCTGGCCGCGCCCATTGGGTAATACCCCGATGGTCAGCAATTCCGCCTCATCCGCCACGGCACGCCACATGGCCATTCCGCAGGCTTGGCCATCCCGGTGCAGCAGGCGAGTCAGAACACCGGGCATACCCAACATGCCGGCGATAGCGGCTTCCGTCCAAGGGGGTCCGCTGGTCTGCGGGTCAGCGAAAGCCTGTTGCTGAAGCACATCCAGCACCGGCAGATGCACCATGGTGGCTTCAATGATCTGCAAACCCATCGCCATGTCAGCGGCCCGGCAGGGTGACGTCAGGCGGGCGGATATACAACGGATCAGCCGGCCGCCCCGCAATGGCCGCCGCATCCAGGCGGGCGGCGATGCGGGCACCGGCCAACGCCTCCGCCCCGCCATGGGTGGTGACCACCTGCAGACCCGCCGGCCATGGCCCCAATGCCTCGGCTGCCCGCTGTGCAGCATCGCCAACAATGACCATTGGTTGTGGCTGAAACAGCCGGGCGGCGAAATCGGCCAGCAGGGCCGGCGCCATATCGACAGGCTCAGCCAGCGGGGTTCCATCGGCGGCAAAGGGCTGGAGGAACAGCTCCTCCCGGCGGCTTTCAATGGCGGCCAGGGCCTGCAGGCCTGCAGCGGCCGGTGGCAGGCCTGCCACCGCCACTTCCAGACTGGTGACACCGATCAGGGGACAATTGGCGGCCAGCGCGAAGCCGCGTGCGGCCGCCAGACCGATCCGCAGACCGGTAAAGGTGCCGGGGCCGACAGTGACCGCGATGCGGGCTATATCACCAAACCCCAGCCCGGCCTGCTGCAGGGTCTCCTGCACCAGCGGGACCAGACGTTCGGCCTGCCCGCGCTGCATCTCCTCTGCCCGCACAGCCAGGGCCCGTCCTTCGCCTTGTGACCAGAGCGCACAGGCGCAGGCGCTGGTCGCCGTATCCAGCCCCAGGGTGATCATGCCCAATCCAATCCCCTCAACGGCCCCATCGGGCCACCCTTTCCTATGACATTGACGGCACAGCACCCTGGCGAAAACCCACCTTTTGCCGCAAAAGGGGGCCAGACCAGCCCGGAGCCTGCAGCCCCATGCCCTTCGTGACCATTGCCCCGCCGACCTTCGATGTCGATCTCGATCTTCGCTATGCCACGGCGGATAATCTGACGGGAAGGCCCATCTTCGCGCGGCCGCTCTGCCTGCTGCACCCGCAGGCGGCCGCACGGCTGCAGGTCGCGGTTCGGCTGGCCGCAGCGCAAGGGCTTCGGCTGCATATTTTTGATGCCTATCGCCCACCGGCAGCGCAATGGGCTTTGTGGAATGCCCTGCCCGATCCCACCTTCATCGCCGACCCGCGCATCGGGTCCAGCCATGGCCGCGGGGTGGCCATTGATCTGACCCTGGCAACACCTGACGGTGACCTGCTGGAGATGGGAACCGATTTCGATGATATGCGGCCCATCGCCTATCATGGCGATACCAGCATCAGTGTTACGGCACAGCGTAACCGCGCCCTGCTGCTGGGCATCATGGCGGCAGCCGGCTGGCAGCATTATGCCTTTGAATGGTGGCATTACCAATTGCCCGACGCCGCCTCCTATCCGCTGGTGGAGGATGCGGCGATGGGGCCGGCCCTGATGTGATCACACCGGGGCCGGCCCCTGCTCATCCCTTAATGTCTGTCCGGAAAGTTTTCTTTTTTCAGAGTCTTACGCGATTTTACATTTTGCCTCACCGTCACCCCGGCGAAGGCCGGGGTCCAAGTTCGTAGAGCAATGTGCCTGTGATTCTGGACCCCGGCCTTCGCCGGGGTGACGGTGATCTTCCAACAAGGGTTTGATAATAAATGAAAACTCTCCAGCTAGACTCTTACAGAATCTGGCAGACATCCGCGAAATCAAAGCGTGGGCTGCGCGGATGCAGCCCAGCCGGATCGCCATAGCCCAGATTACACAGGAAATTCACCTGATAACGGCCATCGGGGAAGAAACTGGCATTGACCTGACCAGCATCGAACCCCGACATCGGCCCGCAATCCAGCCCCACCGCCCGGGCGGCCAGAATGAAATAGCCAGCCTGCAGGGTGCCATTGCGGAAAGCCGTGGCCGCCGCAACCGCCGGATCGCCGGTGAACCAGGATCGCGCATCCGTATGCGGGAACAGCCGCGGCAAATGGTCATAGAACTGGTTGTCATAGGCCAGCACGGCGACCACGGGTGCCGTCATGGTCTTGGCCAGATTGCCTTGGGACAAAGCCGGGCGCAGCTTTTCCTTGGCTTCCGCGCTGGTGAGGAACAGCACGCGCAAGGGGCTGCAATTGGCGCTGGTCGGCCCCCATTTCAGCAGATCATGGATACGGTGCAGCAGCGCCGGATCCACCGGCTTATCCAGCCAGGCATTATGGGTGCGGGCCTGGGTGAACAGCAGCTCAGCGCCGGCCTGATCAAGGGTATGGCTCATCTTGCATCCAGTCTGTTGGGTGCCACCGGGTTACGGTGGGAAAGCGGTTTATCAACGAAACCAGCCTCCCCCTTTATGACGGAACCTGCAGAAGGGCGGCAAGCCTTCAACGCCGCAGCGATGCTTCCATAATGCCGCTGCTCTTGCCCGGATTAACCACCAGTTCCATGCCGTCATCCCGCAGCACGGCATTATCGAAATCCCGCAACGCATTGGCGCGGATCAGCGATCGGATAGTCCGGACATAATCATTGCCCCGTTCCGAATAGCTTACCAGCGAATTGGCAAGCTGCAGGCTGTCCAGCGATTTGCCCTGGGCGCGCAGGCTGGCCCGCACCTGGCGGAACTGGGCATAGGCGCGGTGGGTGTTCAGGTTCTGGACATAGCTTTCGATGCTGGCCTTGGGCGCTACAAAGGAACGGTAACGATGGGTCTCCCCCTGCCGGCGATTGCGCGGCACGATGCCTTCATGTTCGGCATTCCAGGTCAATTCACCGAACAGCGCATTGCCCTTCTGGGCGAAGCGGGAGGTACCCCAGCCGCTTTCTTCCGCTGCCTGGGCCAGGGCCAGGGAAACCGGCACCACATCGACCCGCTGCAGCAATGCCTTCACATTGACCTCGCCCTCCGCCTTCAGCCCATAGCGACCCGCCAGTTCGGCCAGCCAGATGCGGTCAGCCTGGGACGGCGCATGGCCTGCAGCCTTCTGGGCCGCCAGTTTCTGCAGACGGTCCCGCTCCCGCTGGACCTGTTCATTGGTCAGCAGGATCAACGGCAGCAGCGTCTTCACAAAGACGGCCTTGCGTTCATCCGTGCTGTCCAGCTTCTTTATGCCGAGGGGCAGATCGCTGAGCACCAGACGCGGCACCTGCAGCTCACCGCTGCGAACGCCGTCAATATGGTAGTCGCGCTGCTGGAACAGATCCAACGCGCCCCGCGCATCCAGCGCAAAGGCCTGTTGAACGATCCTGGCCTCATCCCCCCCGGCCGGCTTTTCAGCCGGTGCTGACACCGGGACAGCGGCAAAAGCCGTAGCCGGGCGTAAAACCGGAAGGATGAATTCCCGCGCCGTCGCCTCCAGTGTCCGCCCGGATGCCCAGGTGAAAACAGTGGAAGGAATGATGACGGTAATCAGCAGGAAGACGGCACAAACAGCCGTATAGCGGGGGCCGGTATGGCCCTCGTTCGCGTCTGTCTGCATTGAATTTAAACCCCTTACTGTCCAAGCCGAAGGGAACAGTCCGCCCGCCATATCGTTTGGATATGGGGTGTGGCGCCCAGTTCCCGGTGCCGGAGCAAACTCCGTATTGGCCGATCACGCCCGAAATAAGGGCCGGCCGAATGCAAATGCACACGCCCCATCGGTGACGCCCTTCCTGGGCCTCAGCCACCGATCAAGAGGTGCCGGCGGGGCCTGAAGACCCCGGAAGGGCTTCGCCCACCGGCACTGCATTTACCTGCCAATTTAGTTCAAATTTTGGCAGTCGCGCAAACCTTATCTGATTTGCTGAACTTCGACAACCTCTGGGATGTAGTACCTCAACATATTTTCGATCCCAGACTTCAGGGTAGCGGTGCTGCTGGGGCAACCGGCACAGGCACCCTTCATCGTCAGATAGACGATACCGCGTTCAAAACCATGGAAAGTGATGTCCCCGCCATCCTGGGCAACGGCCGGACGGACCTTGGTATCCAGCAATTCCTTGATCTGGGCGACGATCTCATCGTCATCCTCATTCACCTGATTATCATCGGCCTGGGCCTGCAGCAGGACCGGCCGGCCGCTGGCAAAATGTTCCATGATGGCGCCCAGAATACCGGGCTTCATCACGTACCAGTCGCGGCCATCGGATTTGGTGACGGTGATGAAATCACCGGCCAGAAAGACACGGGTCACCCCTTCCACCGCGAACAGCCGTTCGGCCAGGGGGGAACGGCTGGTGGCATCCTGGCTGTCCGTGAAATCAGCCGTGCCGCTGCCCAGCACATCCCGGCCGGGGATGAATTTCAGGGTGGCGGGGTTCGGGGTTTCTTCGGTCTGGATGAACATTGGCAATAATTCCCATGGCGTCCCCCGGCATGGCCGGGATGTGGACCTGCTTTGCTGCCGAAGGTGGGACCGTTTGCCGATTTAATCAAGCACGCTCGCGCATGGCTGCCAGTTGCAGCCCCGCTGCAGGCGGGGCAAAGACGGCCGGGCTGCGATAAGGGCACAAGCTGTGTTCTCCAGGACACTGGCGGGCCCCGAAGCCGGCGCAGATACCCTCATGCCCGGCGCGGGCCTGCCGGACCAGATGGGTCTGCCAAGCCATTTCCAGGGCCGGATCGCCCGGCCCGACCAGATGCAGGTGCCGAACGCCCGCCTTTTCCGCCCAGCCCTGCAGACCTGCAGGCAGCGGGGTAAAGGGAAGTACCAGCACCGGCGTATCCAGGCCGGAGAGATGTTCCAGCGCCCCCCTTAGCCCCGGCAGACTGGTCGATGAGAGCGGTAGACCCGGCAAAGCCAGCTGGCACAATGTGACCCGACCGGGCTGCAGTCCCAATAAGGGCGATAACTCACGGGCCAGCCGGTCTGCCTGCCAGAGGGCGGGATCACCCTCCGCCGTTTCAAGGCCCCAAGGCAGCACCATCAGCAGCTGCGCACGGCCCTGCAGGCTGGCCGTCTCCAGCACCGGGGCGATCCGCCGCACCAGGGCCCGCAGCATCAGTGGATCGGTCGGGTGACAGCAAAGGCCCCGGTTGGCCTTACGGAAACCTGCAGCAGCCGTCAACCGGCGCCAGGCATCCATGGCATGGCCATTGCGCGGCGGGGTGTAAAACGGATCGGCCGGCAACAGCAGGGTTTCATCCGCCCGCCATGCCGCCACCTCATCCACCACCCGGCCCATTGCGGCATCGTCATGCAGCGGGGCCTGGAACAGCCGGACATCCCCCTGGTCCCACAGCTTTTCTTCCAGGGTTGTCAGCCAGGGGCCCTGGTCCGGTTCAGCCGGAAACAGGTCGCTGTCCGTCCAGCGCAGTGCCGCCAGCCGGGCCTTCAGCCGGCGGCGCCAGGGCGGCATTTCCGGCTGAAACGCCGTCAACAGGCGCTGCAGGTAGGCAAACACATCCGCCCGCTGCGCGGGCATTGCGTGGCGCAGCAGCACCACGGCAATGCGCCATCGGGGGGACGGATAAAGCGACATGGGCGCGGCCGTTTCCGAAAAGGGATCAAGCCTTTGTCGCAGGTTGCCAATCGCGGATCAAGCCTGCCAGCCGGGTCACATGTTCCGGCGGCGTCTCCTTGATGATGCCGTGACCCAGATTGAAGATGAACGGCCCCTGCCCCAGTTGATCCAGCAGCGACAGGGTGGCCTTCTCCAGGGCCTCCCCACCGGCCAGTAGCACCACCGGGTCCAGGTTGCCCTGCACCGCCACCTTGCCCTGCAGGTGGGCCGCCGCCCATTCCGGCGGGACCGAGGGGTCGAGCGAAACGGCATCCACACCCGTCTGTTCCACATAGGAGACGAGATTGAGACCGGCCATGCGCGGAAAGCCAATGATCGGTACCGTCGGATGCAGAGCCTTCAGCGCGGCAACAATGCGCCGGGTCGGTTCCACGGAATAGCGTTGGAAATCGGCGGCACTCAAGGCGCCGGCCCAGCTGTCGAACAGCTGCAGCACCTCCGCCCCGGCCTTCACCTGGGCGGACAGATAATCCACGGTGGCGGTCACCAGAATGTCGATCAGCCGGTCGAACCCGGCCGGATCGGTATAGGCGAAGCGCTTGACCTTGGCATATTCCTTCGACCCGCCGCCTTCCACCATGTAGCAGGCAACCGTCCAGGGCGAGCCGGCGAACCCGATCAGGGTGGTCCGGTCATCCAGGGCGGCCCGAATGCGTGACACGGTTTCATAGATGGGGGCCGCCCTGTCGTGCATTCCCTCCGGTTTAAGCCCCGCCAGACCGCTCGCGTCACGGATGGCGTCCAGCACCGGCCCTTCCCCCTCGGCGAAGCGTAGCCCCTGTCCCAGGGCCCAGGGGATGATCAGAATGTCGGAGAACAGGATCGCTGCATCCATGCCATACCGGCGCAACGGCTGCAGCGTCACCTCGCAGGCCAGTTCCGGGTTCAGGCACAGATCGAGAAATCCACCGGCCTGCGCCCGCACCTGGCGGTATTCCGGCAGATAGCGGCCGGCCTGACGCATCAGCCAGAAAGGCGGCGGGGTCTGGGTCTGTCCGGCCAGGGCGGCCAGCATCGGCTTGAACGTCATCTCGTCTTCTCGGCTGCACACGATTACGCCGGGGCGTGCCCGACATCCGGTTCCCGATCTCGGGGTCTCCACCCGACCTTATCCCATCCCTTCCCTATAACTCTTTATTTTTTTAGTTAGGATGTAGGTAAGAAGTAGGGCCTGTGGATAACGGTAATTCCCATTTGTCCGCATCTTTGTCCACAGGCTGGAAGGCCTGTTTCAGGTGTGGAAAAGTTCTGTGGAAAAGCGTGCGCACGATTGGTTCATTTTCCAGGGAAATCCTTGTTTCGCAGAGGCTGCGGATTCTGGGGATAAAAGTGCAGTCAGGCCCGATTCGTCCTTGATTCACCCATGGGTCTGCGAAACTCATCCCCCGTCCAGCAAGCGGACTCATGGAATCCGGGCTTACCTTGATTGAATCGAGGGCTTGGCGCATTTTGCCGACTTGTTCACAGATGCGCTCCCCTTTGTCCCCAGGATGGTCCCCTGCAGATGCCGACAACCCCGCCGCCCCCCATCCGCCCCCTGCCCGCCAGCCCGGCCAAACCGGCGGGGGAAGTGCGCAGCTTTCACCTGCATCTGGTTTCCGATGCGACAGGGGAAACCATCAATTCCGTCGCCCGGGCCTGCACCAGCCAGTTTGAACAGGCCGAACCGGTCGAACATTTCTGGAATCTGGTGCGGACCGAACGGCAGCTGGACATGGTGGTCGATGGCATCCGGGAAAATCCCGGCATGGTCATGTTCACCCTGGTGAATGACAAGCTGCGCCGCCGCCTGCAGGAAACCTGCCGGGAGCTGGGTATTCCCTGCATCCCGGTGCTGGATCCGCTGATCAATGCGCTGGCAGCCTATCTGGGGCTGGAAAGCCAGAGCAAGCCCGGCCGCCAGCACGCGCTGACCGCGCAATATTTTGACCGTATCGACGCGATGGATTTCGCCCTTAACCATGATGACGGGCAAAGTGCCTGGGGTCTGCATGATGCCGACGTCATTCTGGTCGGGGTCAGCCGTACCTCCAAGACGCCCACCTGCGTCTATCTGGCCAATCGCGGCATCAAGGCGGCCAATATCCCCTATGTCCCCGGCTGCCCCCTGCCGCCGGAACTGGACCTGTTGAGCCGGCCGTTGATTGTCGGTCTGACCAAGGATGCCGAACGGCTGGTGGCCATCCGCCGCAACCGGTTGCGCCTGTTGAACCAGGGCGACGACACCTCCTATGTCGATCCGGAAAAGGTGCGGGAAGAATTGATGGAGGCACGCCGGCTTTACACCCGCAAGGGCTGGCCGGTGATCGACGTCACCCGCCGTTCGATTGAGGAGACGGCGGCGGAGGTGATGATGATCCTTTCCCGCCGCCGCCCGCAACTGATGCCGCATGGGGTCGCCGTGGCCGCCGCCCCCTCGGCCCCTGCAGGCAAGACTGAGGAGGAAGCCTGATGTCGGCCTTTCTGTCAGCCGAACCGGTAATCCTGGCCTCCGCCAGCCCGTCCCGCCGCCGCATGTTGGAAGCCGCCGGGCTGGAGGTCCATGCCGAGGCCGCGCGGGTGGATGAGGAGGAGATGAAACATTCCGGCAAGGCCGCCGGGATGCGCCCGCCGGAGGTGGCTGAGGCGCTGGCCGACCTGAAGGCGGCCAAGCTAGCGCGCAAATATACCGGCCCCTATGTCATCGGCGCTGACCAGATGCTGGAATGCGATGGCGTCTGGTATGACAAACCGATTGATCGGTCCGATGCATTTACGCATCTGCGCGCCCTGTCGGCCCGCACCCATCGGCTCTATTCCGCCGTCGTGGTGTTTCATAATGGTGCCCGTGTCTGGCACCATATTGATCAGGCAGAACTGACCATGCGGCCTTTATCGGATGGCTTCATTGAACGCTATCTGGATCTGGCGGGTGACGCGGTGCTGGGCTGTGCCGGTGCCTATATGCTGGAAGGGTTGGGCGCCCAGTTGTTCAGCAGGGTAAAGGGTGATCATTTCACCATCCAGGGGCTGCCTTTGCTGCCTCTGCTGGATTTCCTGCGCGTGCGGCGTCTGCTGCCGGTTTAACAAAGGGACTTTGATGATGGTGACCGGCAAGGCGTTGCTGGCAGGTGTGATGGGCTGGCCGATTGGCCATTCCCGCAGCCCGTTGCTGCATGGATATTGGCTGAACCAGTATGGCATCGATGGTGCCTATGTGCCGCTGGCGGTACCGCCGGATCGGATTGAACAGGCTTTGCGTGCCCTGCCCGCCTTGGGTTTTCGCGGCTGCAATGTCACCGTGCCGCATAAGGAGGCGGTGTTCAGGCTGGTGGATCGGCTGGATGACAGTGCGCGGCGCATCGGGGCGGTGAACACGGTACTGGTGTTGCCCGATGGCTCACTGGAAGGCCGCAATACCGATGGGTATGGGTTCTGGCAGAGCCTGCAGGCCGGCGCCCCTGCAGGTTGGGATGTCGGCAGCGGTGCAGCGGTGGTGCTGGGGGCCGGTGGTGCTGCCCGTGCCGTGGCCGTGGCGCTGCTGGATGCCGGTGCCCCTGGCATCCGCCTGTTGAACCGCACCCGCGCGCGGGCAGAGGAACTGGCCAGCGATCTGGCCGATCCGCGTCTGCAGGTGCTGGATTGGGAAGACCGGGCCGAGGCCCTGCAGGGGGCGGCCCTGCTGGTCAATACCACCACCCAGGGGATGCAGGGTCAGCCGCCGCTGCAGATCGACCTGTCGTCCCTGCCCGGCACCGCCCTGGTGACGGATATCGTCTATACCCCGCTGATCACCCCCTTGCTGCAGGCGGCTTTGGATCGCGGCAATGCCATTGTCGATGGCTTGGGCATGTTGCTGCATCAGGCCCGGCCCGGCTTTCACGCCTGGTTCGGCACGGATCCGCAGGTGACGGATGATTTGCGCCGGCATGTGCTGGGGCTTGCATGATTGTTCTGGGACTGACAGGTTCCATCGGCATGGGCAAATCCACGGCGGCCGCGATGCTGCGTCGCCTGGGCTGTCCGGTGCATGATGCCGATGCCACGGTGCATCGGCTTTATGCCCGTGGCGGTGCGGCGGTCGCCCCCATCCAGGCGCTGTTTCCGCAAGCGGTGCGGGATGGGGCGGTAGACCGGGTGGCCCTTTCCACCGCCGTGCTGGGCAACCCGGCCGCCCTGCAGCGCCTGGAAGCTTTGGTGCATCCGCTGGTGCAGAAGGCGTCGCGCGACTTCCTGCGTCTGCAGGCAAAACGCGGCATGAAGCTGGTGGTGATGGATATCCCGCTGCTATATGAGACAGGCGGCCGGGCGCGTGTGGATCAGGTGCTGGTCGTCTCTGCCCCCCGCTTCCTGCAGCGCTCACGCGTGCTGGCCCGGCCGGGTATGGATGCGGTGAAGCTGGATCGTATTCTGGTTCGGCAGATGCCGGACGTGCTGAAGCGCCGGTTGGCGGATTATACCGTGCCGACCGGTTTGGGCCGGGCCGTCACCTTCCGCCATTTGGCCCATATCGTTAAAACCCTGCCTCTGCAGGCGGCTGGCCGGGTCTGGCCCCCACGCCGCCTGCCCCGTGATCGAATGTCCCCTTTCCTCAGCCGCTGGAAAAAGCCCCATGCGTGAGATTATTCTGGATACCGAAACCACCGGCCTTGATGCGCTGAATGGCGATCGGCTGGTGGAGCTGGGCTGTGTGGAGACGTTCAACCATATCGCCACCGGCAAGGTGCTGCACAAATATATCAACCCCGAACGCGACATGCCTGCAGAGGCAGAGGCAGTTCATGGCCTGTCTGCAGCCTTTCTTTCCGACAAGCCGGTCTTTGCCGAGGTGGTGGGCGAGTTTCTGGATTTCATCGGCGACAGTACGCTGGTGATCCATAATGCCAGTTTCGATATGGGCTTCCTGAATGCGGAGCTGGCGCGGCTGGGGATGCCCAAGCTGACCAACCCGGTAATCGATACGGTGAAGATTGCCCGCCGGCGCTTCCCCGGTGCTGCCGCCAGCCTGGATGCGCTGTGCCGCCGGTTTGAGATCGACAATTCCAACCGCACCCTGCACGGCGCCCTACTGGATGCCCAGCTGCTGGCAGAGGTTTATCTGGAACTGATGGGCGGTCGCCAGCCTGACCTTGTGCTGGCCGGTGGGCCGGCGTCGCAGGCGACGGATAGCGGCCCGGTGGTGATCAAACGCGTGGCGCGTCCCCCCCGCCCGCACGCGCCAACCGCAGAAGAGCTGGCGGCGCATGAGGCTTTTATCAAGGGCTTCAAGTCACCGCTGTGGCTGGCGGAGTGAGGTGTTTCACGTGAAACACCTCACGTTTCGTGTTTCTGAATGATGGATGTTGGTCACACCACCAACACCGTTGCCCCCGTCGTTGCCCGGCTTTCCAGTGCCCGATGCGCTTCGGCCGCATCCTGCAGGGCGAAGCGCTGATTGATGTTGACCTTCACCGTGCCGTCTTTCACCACGGCGAACAGGTCATCCGCCATGGCCAGCATCTCATCCCGTGTCCCGGCGTAATGGCCGAGTGACGGACGGGTGATGAACAGCCCGCCCTTCTTGTTCAGGATACTGATATCCACCGGCGGCACCGGCCCGCTGGCATTGCCGAAGCTGACCATCAGGCCGCGCCGTTTCAGGCAATCCAGGCTGCGGTCAAACATATCCTTGCCGATGCTGTCATAAACGACATCGACACCCTTGCTGCCCGTCAGTTCCCGCACCCGGGCCACCACATCTTCTTGCCGATACAGGATCGTATGGTGACAGCCATGGGCCTGTGCCAGGGCGGCTTTCTCTGCACTGCCCACGGTGCCGATCACCGTGGCTCCCAAAGCCTTCGCCCATTGGCAAACCAGCAGCCCCACCCCGCCGGCAGCGGCATGGATCAGGATCGTGTCACCCGGCTTCACCACATAGGTCTGTCGTAGCAGATATTGCGCTGTCAGCCCCTGCAGCAGCATGGCGGCGGCAGTTTCATCATCCAGCCAGTCCGGAAGCTTGATCAACCGATCCGCCGGGATCAGCCTTTGTTCGGCATAGGCCCCCAAGGGTGAATTGCCATAGCCAACCCGGTCGCCGGGTGCCAGATAATCCACTCCTGGCCCCACCGCCAGCACCACGCCCGCCCCCTCCATACCGGGGGTAAAGGGCAAGGGAGCGGGATAAAGGCCGGTGCGGAAATAGACATCGATGAAGTTCAACCCCACCGCCTTGTGCTCGATCAGCACTTCCCCCGCTGCAGGTTGGCCGACGGTCACGGGCTCCCAACGCAGCGTCTCGGGCCCGCCATGGCTGTGTACGCGGATGGCATGGGTCATCACTTCACTCCTGCGGAAAAGAAAAGGGCCGGCGCAATGGCCGGCCCTGATCATGCAAGCGGGAATACTCAGCCTCTGCGATGATCATCACAGGGCCTGTCCTTCATCATCACGCCAGGTTCTTGGCGAAGAATTCCGCCGTGCGGCCATGGGCAATGGTGGCGGCGCGCTCATCATAATGTTTGCCGCCGATGCGGGTGAAGGCATGGTCCTGGCCTTCATAGGTGTGGAGTTCCACCAGCGCGTTGCCGGCCAGCGTCTCGCGGATTTTGGCCTGAGCCTCGGGCGGCACGAAACCATCCTTCTCCGCAATATGCATCAGCAGCGGATGCACGATGGCGGACGCCTCACCCAGGCTGGCCTCAATGCCCACACCATAATAGCTGACATTGGCATCGGCGTCCGTGCGGGTGGCCATGAAATAGGCCAGCTTGCCCCCCAGGCAGAAACCGACGGAGCCGACCTTGCCAGTGACGCCGGGATAGGCGCGGATGAAATCCAGCGTGGCTTCCAGATCTTCCACGCCCTTTGTCTCGTTGAAACCCTGATAGAGTGAAAACGCCTTTTTCCATTCCTCTTCCGTCTGGTCGGTGATGGAAACGCCGGGTTCCTGGCGCCAGAACAGATCGGGGGCGATGGCAAAATAACCTTGCGCCGCGTACTTGTCGCAAATGGCACGCAGGTTGGCATTCACGCCGAAAATTTCCTGAATAACGATAATCGCTGCGCCCTCGCCCCCTGCAGGGGCGGCGAGATAGGCATTGAAGCTGCCGCCATCATTGGCCTGGATCGTAACCTCGGTCATGGGAAAAATCCTTCACAAGGTGGTGGTGAAAAAGGGTCGGATGAAAGCACTGACATAAGGGCCCCGACTATTTACGCCCCAAGCAGGCGACGCAGTTCTTCGGGCCCTGTCACGGGTAACGAACAGCTTTGCTGACGACATACATAAGCCGTCGCCAGATTGTTAACCATAGCCTTTCCCGTGGCTGGATGTCCGGGGGGAATTTCATCGCAGGCTGAAAAATGCAGGCTGATCAGGTTGGGCAAGGACAGGCTGTTGGACGCCTGCTGCAGGGCCTGCAGCCCTTGTTCCCCCGGTTGCCCGATCAGCACCAGTTGGATGCCGTTATGGCGCAGGTCAATACCATTCAGATAGGTTGCCAGGGGGAAGAAGTTCCGCCCCACCTCCCCGGCGAAGGCGGTGATCAGGGCGTCGGCCTGCTGGCGATATTCATCCTTGCCGGTCAGATACCAGAGGCGGCTGAACAGGCCAACCAGGGTGCCATTGCCTGCAGGCACGGCATTATCATGGGCATGACGGGGCCGCATGATCAGCCCTGCAGCATCATCGGCGGTGACGAAATAGCCGCCATCGGCATCATCATGGAAATGCTTCTGGATCAGGCCAACCCAGCGTTCGGCCTGATCCAGGAAGCGGCGGTCCCCGGTTGCCTCATACAGCGCCGTGGCGGCACGGGCCATATTGGCATGGTCTTCCAGCGTGCCATCATGCCGGGCACGGCCGTCGCGCCAGCTATGGTACAGCCGCCCATCCGGCCGGGTCATCTGACCGCTGACAAAGGCAAAGGCGGTGCGGGCGGCCCCCAGCCAATCGGCCCGGTCGAACAGAACCGCCGCCTTGGCCATGGCGGCGATCATCAACCCGTTCCAGTCGGCCAGCACCTTATCATCCCAACCGGGACGCACCCGGCCGGCGCGGGCCTGCAGCAGGATGGCGCGGCAGCGGGCCAATCTTTCTTCCGTTGCCGGATCGCTCAGCCCCGCCTGCCCCATGCGGGTCAGGATATTGTGATCTTCCCAATTGCCCTCTGCCGTTACCCCATAGGTCTGGCAGAACAGGTCCAGATCATCGGCGGGCAGCAGGCGTTGGATTTCCGACAGGCTCCAGACATAGAAGCGGCCTTCCTCCCCCTCGCTATCGGCATCCAGGGTGGCGGCGAAACCGCCGCCTTCGGCCACCATCTCCGTCAGCACCCAGCCGATGGTCTCCTCAATTCGGGTGGCCAGCAGCGGGTTGCGCGTCTCCGCCCAGACCAGGGCCATCAGCTCCACAAGCTGGGCATTGTCGTAGAGCATCTTTTCGAAATGCGGCACCAGCCACATCTCGTCGGTGGAATAACGGGCAAAGCCGCCGCCCAGATGATCATAGATGCCGCCCTGCGCCATGCAGGACAAAGTATGGGTGACGGCGGCGCTGAATTCCGGCTTACCGCTCAGCCGATAGGCCCGCCATAGCAGTTCAAAGATGGAGGGCTGGGGGAATTTGGGTGCCTCCCCGATGCCGCCCCAGCGCGGATCAATTTCGCGCACCAACTGACCCGCCACCTGCACCAGCGTATCGGGCCCGACATCGCTGCCCGGGCGCCCCTGGGCCAGTCGCAGCATGGCATCGCGCAATGCTGTGACATTGCGCTGAACCTTGTCCGGTTCCCTGGCATAGGTCGCGGCCACCCCGCGCAGTACATCGGGGAAACCAGCGCGGCCCCAGCGGGCCTCTGGCGGGAAATAGGTGCCACCCCAGAAAGGTTGCCCATCGGGCGTCAGGAACATGGTCAGCGGCCAGCCACCCTGCTGGCCCAGCAACGCCAAGGCCTGCTGATAGATCTGGTCAATGTCCGGCCGCTCCTCCCGATCCACCTTGATATTGATGAATAGCTGGTTCATCAGTTCGGCGATGGCCGGATTCTCGAAACTCTCATGCGCCATCACATGGCACCAATGGCAGGCGGCATAGCCGACCGACAGCAGGATGGGTTTTCCCTCCGCCTTGGCCTTGGCCAGCGCTTCTGGCCCCCAGGCCAGCCAATGGACGGGGTTGTCCTTATGCTGCAGAAGATAGGGGCTGGTCTCTTCTCCCAACCGGTTACCGCTGGTGCTGTTGGCGTTTGTGGACATTGATTCTCTCCTGCGGCGCTGCCACGCCGCTTCTCTTTTCGTCATTCTGCCAGACAAACGCGTCAGGCCCATGACTCTCATTTAGTTTATCCTTGTGTTGAACCCAGGGTGCGGGAAAAATCCAGCCCGAACCGGAACATGGCTGACGCACTCTGTTGCGCCAGCAACAGCGCGAAAGGTGCGGCATGAAGGTCACGATCGATATCGACTGTACGCCGGAGGAGGCGCGGACCTTCATGGGCTTGCCCGATGTGCAGCCCATGCAACAGGCGCTGATGCGGCAGATGCAGGATCAGCTTTCCGCCAACATCGCCGCCATGGACCCGGAAACCATGTTCAAGACCTGGCTGCCCATGGGGCTGCAGGGCTTTGAACAGTTCCAGAAATTAATGTGGTCGCAGATGTCCAACGCCATGGGCACCGGGCCGAAGGATGGCAAGAAGTGAGCGACGATCCCGCCCTGTATTTCCGTGCCCATGTGTTCTGCTGCACCAATGAGCGGGAGCCGGGCCACCCCCGTGGCTGCTGCCGCGAAAAGGGCGCGGATGAGCTGCGCGATTATATGAAGAAGAAGGCCACCGGCCTGGGTCTGGGCAAGCAGGTGCGCATCAATAATGCCGGCTGTCTCGACCGCTGCGAGCTTGGGCCTTGCTTGGTGATCTACCCGGAAGGGGTCTGGTACACGTTCCGTGACAAGGCCGATATTGATGAGATCCTGCAGACCCATCTGGTGGAGGGCGCGCGGGTGGAACGGCTGATGCTGCAGCCGCAGGACAAAAAGCCCGAAGATATTGCCGCCCGTCAGGGCTGAGCCCTTCCCGCCCGTTCCCTTCCATGTTCCACGTGAAACACCGCTGATGCAGGCCGATACGATTTTTGCCCTGGCCTCTGCCGCCGGCCGTGCCGGGGTGCAGGTGATCCGGATTACAGGCCCCGCTGCAGGCCCCACCCTGCAGGCGCTGGCGGGTACCCTACCCCGTCCGCGCATGGCCCGGCTGGCGGGCCTGACCGATCCGGCGACCGGGGAGCTGTTCGACAAGGCCCTGTTGCTCTGGTTCCCCGGCCCGGCCAGCTTTACCGGTGAGGATGTGGCGGAACTGCATCTGCATGGCGGGCGGGCGGTGTTGAACGCGGCCACCAGCGCCCTGACCCATCTGGGCCTGCGCGTGGCCGAACCGGGGGAGTTCAGCCGGCGGGCCTTTGAGAATGGCAAGCTGGATTTGACCGAGGCCGAGGCCATCGCCGATCTGGTGGATGCCGAAACCGCCGCGCAGCGCCGCCAGGCCCTGCGCCAGATGGAAGGCGCCTTGGGCCAGCTTTATGAGGGCTGGCGTCACCGGCTGACCCGCGCGCTGGCCCATCTGGAAGCCGATATCGACTTCCCGGAGGAGGATTTGCCCGGCGGCCTGTCCGACGCCGTGCGCCCGGTGGTGTTGGCCTTGGTGGAGGAGCTATCCGCGCATCTGGCCGATCAAGGCCGGGGGGAGCGGCTGCGTGATGGGATTTCCATTGCCATTCTGGGGGCACCCAATGCCGGCAAATCCAGCCTGATGAACGCGATTGCCCGGCGTGATGTGGCCATCGTCTCCAACCAGGCCGGCACGACGCGCGATGTGATTGAGGTGCAGTTGGATTTGGGCGGCTATCCGGTTTTGCTGGCCGACACGGCGGGCCTGCGCGATGCCGCCGATCAGGTGGAAAGCGAAGGCATTCGCCGGGCACTGGACCGGGCGGCCAAGGCGGACCTGAAACTGCTGGTCTTCGATGGCCTGTCCGATCCCGACCCGGCGACCCTAGCCCTAGCCGATGGCGATGCGCTGTTGGTGATGAACAAGGCTGACCAGCCGGGCGCCACCCCGCCGCTGTCCGCCCAGCCGGTGCTGCAGGTCTCCGCCCGCACCGGCGACGGCGTGCCGGCGCTGCTGCAGGCATTGACCGATGAAGTCTCCCGCCGCTACGCCCCGTCCGGTGCCCCGGCTCTGACCCGCGCCCGCCACCGGGCGGCGCTGGAGGAATGCCGGGAGAACCTGCAGCGGGCGCTCTCCGCCTCCCTGCCCGAACTGGCCGCCGAAGATGTCCGCCTCGCCGCCCGCGCCCTGGGTCGCATCACCGGGCGGGTGGATGTGGAAGAATTGCTGGACGTGATCTTCCGGGATTTCTGCATCGGGAAATAGCCCCACCCCAGCGGCGGCGCGCTATGACCCATGCGCACCCGCCGCTTTGACAGGCGAACCATTTCGCCGTATTTTCCGCCCCATGCAGAACTATGATGTGATCGTGGTTGGCGGCGGCCATGCGGGATGCGAGGCTGCCGCTGCGGCGGCGCGTGCGGGTGCCCGCACGGCGCTGGTGACCCATAAGATCGAAACCATTGGCGAGATGTCGTGCAACCCGGCCATCGGTGGTTTGGGCAAGGGCCATCTTGTGCGGGAGATCGACGCGCTGGATGGGGTGATGGGCCGTGTCACCGACCAGGGCGGCATCCAGTTCCGCATCCTGAACCGGTCAAAGGGCCCTGCCGTGCGCGGCCCCCGCGCCCAGGCCGACCGCAAGCTTTATCGCAACGCCATGCAGGCAGCATTGGCGGCACAGGAAAACCTGACCATCATCGCAGCCGCGGTGGAAGATCTGGTGATCGACGCCGCCGGCCATTGCGCCGGCGTGGTGACGGCGACGGGCGAAACCATCCGCGCCGGGGCCGTGGTGTTGACCACCGGCACTTTCCTGCGCGGCCTGATCCATATTGGCGAAGAGAAAATTCCCGCTGGCCGTGTGGGCGAAGCCCCGGCCCTCGGCCTGTCTGACACGCTGGAACGGGTGGGCTTTACCCTGGGCCGGTTGAAGACGGGCACGCCCCCCCGCCTGGATGGCAAGACCATTGACTGGGCGGGGCTGGAAGCGCAGCCGGGCGACATGCCGCCGCCGCCCTTCTCCACCCTCACCCGCGCCATCACCACACCGCAGATCGATTGTGCCATCACCTATACGACCGAGGCGGTCCATCGCATCATCCGGGAGAATATCCACCGGGCGCCGATGTATTCCGGCCAGATCGAAGGCATCGGCCCGCGCTATTGCCCCAGCGTGGAGGACAAGATTGTCCGCTTCGCTGACAAGGACCGGCACCAGATTTTCCTGGAGCCGGAGGGGCTGGACGATGACACGGTTTATCCCAATGGCATCTCCACCAGCCTGCCGCGCGATGTGCAGCTTGAAATACTCAAGCATATCCCCGGCCTGGAACAGGTGCGGATGATCCGGCCCGGCTATGCCATCGAATATGATTATATTGATCCGCGTGAGCTGACCCGCACGCTGGAAACCCGCCGCCTGCCCCGCCTGTTCCTGGCTGGGCAGATCAACGGTACGACCGGGTATGAGGAAGCGGCGGCGCAGGGGCTGATCGCCGGTATCAATGCCGCCTTGGCCGTTGCCGGTTCCGCCCCCTTCGTGCTGGACCGGGCGGAAGCCTATATCGGTGTGCTGATTGATGATCTGATCACGCGCGGCACCAACGAGCCCTACCGCATGTTCACCAGCCGGGCGGAATATCGCCTGTTGCTGCGCGCCGATAATGCCGACCAGCGGCTGACCGACCGGGGCCTGTCCATCGGCGTCATCGGGGCCGAACGTACCGCCCATTGGGCGGCGAAGAAGCAGGCGCTGGCCGAGGCGCGAGCCCTGTTCACCGGCCTGTCGGCCACGCCGAATGAGTTGGAGAAGCACGGGCTGCATATCAACAAGGATGGCGTCCGCCGCACGGCGCTGGACCTGTTGCGCTATCCAGAGATTGATTTCCCCCGCCTCTGCCAGGTCTGGCCGGAACTGAACAGCCTGTCGCCGGACATTGCCGAGCAGGTGGAAATTGATGGCAAGTACGCCGGATATCTGGATCGGCAGGAAGCCGATATCCGTGCCTTCCGCAAGGATGAGGCGCTGGAATTGCCGACCGATCTGGACCCGGACAGCATCGCCTCCCTCTCTGCCGAAATCCGGCAGAAGCTGCGCAATGCCAAGCCGGCGACCCTGGGGGCTGCTGCCCGTATTCCCGGCATGACGCCTGCAGCGCTGACCGCCCTGTTGCGCCATGTGAAGAAGCGGCATACAGCCGCTTGATCGCTTGACGACGGGGGGCCGGCTTCGTTATCGCTGGCCCCTGTTCCGTTGCCTTAGAGGATGCTGATGACCCCGGCGCAGTTCCAGGCCCGTTTCGGTGTTTCACGTGAAACACTGGACAAGCTGCAGGTCTATGAGGCCCAACTTCGCAAGTGGAACCCGGCCATCAATCTGGTGGCCAAGAGCACTCTGGATGATATTTGGGGCCGCCATCTGGCCGACTCCGCCCAGTTATTTGCGCTGGTCCCTGCAGGAACCCAGGTTCAGGTCGATCTGGGATCGGGTGCCGGCTTCCCCGGTCTGGTGCTGGCCATCATGGGGGTGCCGTCGGTGCATCTGGTGGAATCCGATGTACGCAAGGCCGCCTTTTTGCGGGAAACCGCCCGCTTGACGGGGGCTCCGGCCACCGTCCATGCCGTGCGGATTGAGGTGGCGGAGGTGCCGCCGGCGGATATTGTGTCGGCGCGTGCCCTGGCGGAACTGACCATGCTGTTGCCCTGGGCACACCGCCTGTTGAAAAAGGAAGGTGTTTGCCTGTTCCCCAAGGGCAAGACAGCGGAGGATGAATTGACCGCCGTGCGAGATTCCTGGAATATGCGCATTGAGCGTTTTCCCAGCCAGACTGACGCGGCGGGCACCTTGCTTCGCCTGTCCGACATTTCTCCGCGCTGATCCGCGTCACGCGCGCCAAACCTGAGGTTAACGAGAGTGTCGAGCATGTCTCTGCCCATTCCCGCCACCCGTGCCCATATCATCGCGCTTGCCAACCAGAAGGGCGGCGTGGGGAAAACCACCACCACCATTAACCTGGCCACCGCCCTGGCAGCGGTGGGCAAGCGCGTGCTGATCATCGATAATGATCCGCAGGGCAATGCCTCCACCGGCCTGGGCATTCCCCAGTCCAACCGCGAATTTGGCATTTATGATCTGCTGTTTGCCGACCTGACGGTGGAAGAGGTGGCGGTGACCACCACGGTCCCCGGCCTGTGGGTGGTGACGGCCAATGTCGATCTGTCGGGCGCGGAGGTGGAACTGGTCGGCGTCGAACGCCGGGAATTCCGCCTGAAGGACAGTTTGGAAAAATCCACCGGCGGCTTCGATTATATCCTGATCGATTGCCCCCCTGCCCTGGGCCTGTTGACCCTGAATGCGCTGGCGGCGGCGGATGCCGTGCTGGTGCCGCTGCAATGTGAATTCTATGCCCTGGAAGGGCTGTCGCATCTGATCCGCACCATCGAGCGGGTGAAGCGCGCTTTCAACCCCACGCTGGAAATCAACGGCGTGGTGCTGACCATGTTTGATCGTCGTAACAATCTCTCCGACATGGTGGCCGCCGATGTGCGCGGCTTCTTCGGGGAGAAAGTGTACGAGACAGTGATCCCCCGCAATGTGCGGGTATCCGAGGCGCCCAGCCATGGGAAGCCGGTGCTGCTGTATGACCACAAGTCAGCCGGCGCACAGGCCTATATCCATCTGGCGGGCGAGATGTTGAAGCGCGAGCGGAAGCGGCAGTTGGCTTATGGATGAACCGAAAAAGCATCAGCAGCGGACCGGCCTGGGACGTGGCCTTTCCGCCCTGTTCGGTGAAGCAACAGGTGGTGAGGAGGAACAGCAGGTGGATCGGGTGCGCCTGACCCGGCTGCTGCCCATCGACCATGTTCACCCCGGCAAATATCAGCCGCGCCGCAAGTTCGACGAGGATGACCTGTCGGCCCTGGTGGAAAGCGTGCGGGAGCGTGGCATCCTGCAGCCGCTGCTGGTGCGTAAAGATCCTGCAGCGGCACCGGGCGCGCAATCCTATGAGATCATCGCCGGTGAACGCCGCTGGCGGGCTGCCCAGTTGGCGGGCCTGCATGAAGTGCCGGTGTTGGTCCGCACGCTGACGGATCGGGAGGCGCTGGAAATTGCGCTGATCGAGAATATCCAGCGCGCCGACCTGACCCCGCTGGAAGAAGCCGAAGGCTTCAAGCGGTTGATGGATGAGTTTGAGCATACGCAGGAAGATCTGGCGCGCGCCGTCGGCAAAAGCCGGTCGCATGTGGCCAACATGCTGCGCCTGCTGGCCCTGCCCGACCCGGTGAAGGCGCTGGTGCAGGATGGCAGCCTGTCCATGGGCCATGCCCGCGCCCTGTTGACGGCGGCCGACCCGCTGGCCCTGGCGCAGGAGGTCATCAAGCAGGGCCTGAATGTGCGCCAGACGGAAGCGCTGGTGAAGCGCATGGCCGAACAGCCGGCCAGCGCTGCCCCTGCGCCAAAGGAAAAGGCGCCGGATACGGTGGCCCTGGAACGGGAAATGTCGCACGCGCTGGGGCTGAAGGTGACATTGTCCGCCAACGGGCCGAAGGGCACGCTGCAGATCCATTACCGCAATCTGGATCAGTTGGATGGGGTGCTGAACCGCATCCTGCGGCGGTGAGTTCCAAAGGGGCGCTTCGGCGCCCCTTTCTTTTATGGCAATAAAATCAATAAATTAAATGGAGGCTTCCATGGACAGCGAAAATCGGACCGGGGCCGAGGTTGCGGCTTTCTTTGATCGTTACAGCGCTGCCTTCGCCGCCTATGACGCGGCGGCCCTGACCGCCCTGTTTGACCGGCCGCTGACGGTGCTGACGGCGGCCCATCCGCTGACCCATGCCGATGATGCAGCGGTGCAGCACTATGTGGAGGCGATGTTCGCCACCTATCACGGCATTGGCCTGGCTTGGCCGGTGCCCGCCGCCGTCTGGGCCTGGCCCTGCGGCCCCGATCTGGCGCGGGCCGAGGTCTTGTGGCTGCTGCGCAGCGAGGACCGGGCGGAGATCATGCGCTTTTCCACCTCCTATGTGCTGCGGCGGGATGCGGCTGCCGGGTGGAAGCTGGCGGTGGTCATCGCCTATGAAGAACCGGGCAAGCTGCCGGGTTCGCAGGAATAGGCTGCGGTTTTAACCCAGCCGCCGCGTCAGCACCGCCAACCCGGCCACCAGCCCCATCAGCAGCGCCAGCATCCCATCCCCGAAACGGGCATAGGGCGTGACCGGGGCGGCCACGGGGAGAGCGGCATCCAGGTGGCCGGTCTCCCCCAGACCCAGCCGGGCGGTGACGCGGCCATAGGCATCGACCACCCCGGAAATGCCCGTATTGGCCGCACGCACCATCGGCAGCCCCTCCTCCACCGCGCGGACGGCACTGATGGTGAAATGCTGATAGGGGCCAGTGGAATTGCCGTACCAGGCATCGTTGGTCAGGTTCAGCAGCCAATGCGGCCGGTTCTCACCGGTGCGGGCGACATGGCCGGGGAAAATCACCTCGTAACAGATCAGCGGGCTGAACGCGGGCAGGCCCGGCAGGGTCAGGGTTTGCGGCCCGGGACCGGGGCTGAAATCACTGGCCGAGGCTGCCACGGCATTGATGCCGGCGGGCAGAAAATCCCGCAGCGGCATGTATTCGCCAAACGGCACCAGATGGAACTTGTCGAAGGTGGCGGTGATGGCGCCGCCGGCATCCAGGGCGAACAGGCTGTTATAATAATGTTCCGCCCCATCGGCCCCGCGTCCCACCCGCGGCGCCCCGGTGATCAGCAGACCGCCGGCCGGCGCGATGCGCCCCACCGTCTGGGCCAGCACGGCGCTGTCATTGCCATCGGCGGGGGCCTGCAGGAAATAGGGGATGGCGGTTTCCGGCCAGATGATATGGCTGACCTTCTCCCAGCCATCGGCGGCGGACAGGTTGATGGTCTGGCGGACATTGTTCAGCTTGGCATTGGGATCCCATTTTAAGGTCTGCGGGATATTGGGCTGCACCACGCGCAGGGTGACTCCGGGAACCGTCTCCAGCCCCTGCCCCGCCATCCGCCAGCCCCCCCAGCCGGCCAGCAGCACCAGCCCGGCCAGACCGGCGGCGGCCGGGCGGCGCCAGGTCGTCCCCACAGCCAGCGCCGGCAGGCTGGCCAGCAGCACGGTCAATAGCGACAAGCCATAGATGCCGGTGACGGAAACCGCCTGCAGCACCGGCTTCACCGGCCACCAGCCATAGCCGATCAGGTTCCAGGGAAAGCCGGTGAAGATATGGCCGCGCAGCCATTCCATCCCCGTCCAGCAAAGGGCGAAGACCAGCAGGGAGGCCACCGGCCCCAGCCCGAACCGCCCCACCAGCCAACGATGCAGCAGACAGCCCAACCCGACAAACACGGCCAGCAGGGCCGGCAGGCCCAGCACGGCGGGCGGCAGCATGAACCAGAAGCGGCCGATATCGACAAACAGCGCCACTGAAATCCAATAAAGCCCCGGCACATGATGGCCGAAGGCGAAGCACCAGCCGACCCAGAAGGTGCGCTTCGCCGTCCCCGCCCCCTGCAGCAGCCACAGCAGCAGCGGAAATGATACCAGCAGCAGCGGCAGCATATGGAAGGGCGGCAGGCTGGCCGTGGCCAGTGCCCCGGCCAGTGCTGCCAGCCCATAACGCCGCCAGCCGGTCAGTTCCTTGAGGCGGGTGGCAAGGCCGGCCAGCGGGCCGGCTTCAAGGGAAAGGGCGCTCATCTTCTCTCAAGGAACAATCGGCGGATGACCCATTCTATAGCGCAATTGCGGCATGATGGTGAGCGTCCACCGGTTTTTCCCCTCAAGGGCAGATCAGCCGCCGTACCCCGTGCAGATCATCGGCCACATACTGACAAAGGGCGGAGATTTCCGCCGTGGCGGGCAGCATGTCCGGCACCATCACCGCCATCATGCCGGCGGCATGGGCGGCGCGGATGCCATTATGGCTGTCTTCCAGCGCCAGACAATGGGCGGGATCAACCCCCAGCCGGGCGGCTGCGGTCAGATAAGGCTCCGGATGCGGCTTGCCGCGCGTCACATCATCGCGGGTAACGATGGTGCGGAACCGGTGATGGATGCCGACATGGCGCAGATGCTGGTCAGCCTTCAGCCGCCCGGTGGAGGTGGCGACGGCCAGCGGCATCCCGATCTGGTCCAGCGTGTCCAACAGATCGACCACGCCGGTCATCAGCTCCACATCGGCCAGCAGGTCGGTGACGCGGGGCTCAAACGCAGTCATGAAAGCGCGCAGATTGTCTTCACCGCCAAAAAAATCCCGCAGCAGGGTGACGGTTTCGGTCCAGGGGGTGCCGATGATGCCGGCGTAGAATTCCTCAGGCATCGGCCGCCCGATGGCGGTTGCCGTCTCCAGCGTTGCCAATTTCACATGCCGCTCTGTGTCGATCAGCAGCCCGTCCATATCAAAGACAACGGCATGGATGGGGCGCGGCAGGGCGGTGGTGGCAAGCATGGCGGACCTGGTCATGGAAACAGCCTGGGATGATCCATCTGTCAGAACGAAGGTGCCCTGGCTATCACGCCAGCGCCACCCGTGCCAGTTCCACACGATCACGGCCGCCCTGCTTGGCGGCATAAAGCGCCTGATCGGCCCGATCCAGCAACTGGTCCAGGCTTTCCGCCTCCCCACACCATTCGGCCACACCGATGCTGGCTGTCAGCGGGATGGCGACATTTTCATGCGGGATCGGGGTGGCGCCGATGGCTTGGCGGACACGTTCGGCTACGCGTTGGGCCATCTCCAGCCCGGTTTCGGGCAGCAGCACCACCAGTTCCTCCCCGCCATAGCGGGCAATGCAGTCATTGGTGCGCAATACGCCAGCGGCCCGTTCCACCGCCTGACGGATCACCGTGTCGCCGGCGGCATGGCCGTGATTGTCATTGACCAGCTTGAACCGGTCCAGATCGATCAGCAGCAGGGAAAGCTGGCGATGGTAACGCCCTGCCCGCTCACATTCCCGCAAGGCATGTTCCATGAAGCAGCGGCGGTTCATGATGCCGGTCAGGCTGTCGATGCTGGCCAGCCGTTCCAGCTTGGCATTCGCTTCCATCAGCTCATGCGTGCGTTCGGTCACCCGGCTTTCCAGCGTCTGGGTCATGCTGCGCAGATCGGCATTCACCCGGCGCAGCTTTTCATACAGCACGATATTGGCCAGACCGGCCGCCACCTTGGCCGCCAGCACGCCCAGCAGGTCGCAATCCAGCGGACCCAGCGGGCGGCCGCAATCCAGCAGGGTCAGGAACAGGCTGCCATCCGGCCCTGGCAGATAAAGCCCGGCACGTTGACCCGCCGCCCCCGTCTGGCGGGTGGCCTCCAGCTCAGCCAGGGCCTGATGCAGCGGATGGCCCGGCAGGGGCAGCGCTTCGCCCGCCCAGTTGCCGCTGGCGGCTACCGGCCGGTAGCGCGGCGCATCGGCGCTGTCATTCCCGTCGGTTTCCACCGCGCAGACCAACCCGTCAACCATTGTCCCCAGGATGGCGCCCGTCTGTTCCAGCACGGTCTGGGCATAGGCTTCCAGGCCCATATCCGGGCGCAGTCGGTCGTCCAGCGCAATCATCCGGCGCAGGCCATGCCGGTTGGTTTCAATGGCGACGATATCGTCAAAGGCGCGCAGGGCAGCAATAACGGTGGTGAACAGCTTCTGCGCCGTCAGCTCCGTCTTGGCCTTGTAATCATTCACGTCGTAATCAACGATCACCCGTTCTTCCGGTGCCTGACCGGGCTGGCCGGTGCGCAGGATCAACCGGACGGTGTGATTGCCCAGATCATCGCGGATGGCCCGCACCAGCCGCAGGCCGGCATCGTCGGTTTCCATCACCACATCCAGTAGCACCAGCGCCATGTCTGGTTGCGCTTTCAGGATGGTCAGGGCCTGGGCGGCGGAGAAGGCAGAAATCAGCTCCAGCGGCCGGTTGCGGAAATTAACCTTGCGCAGGGCATAGCGGGTGACGCTATGCACCTCTTCGTCATCATCGACGATCAGCACCCGCCAGGGGGCCAGCACGGTTGAGACCGGGGAAGCGGCGGCAGGGGTTGGCGCGCGCAGCGACCCATCTTCCGCGAACAGGAAATCATCCTCAACCCCGTCCACCGATAATCCCCCAACCGGTTGGTGCCTGCGCGCCCGTTCCAGCCCTTGCATCCGACAGGTTGTTCCCCCGCCGTTCCAGAAGCGCTGTTGCCGCGACGATTGTATGCAATCTGTAATCCGGGGGGAGTATAGCCGAATTTTCCTGAAATGCTTGTCCTTATTATCGCCATGCAGCATGGGGCGGGAAGCGAAAGGGAAGGAAATTTTCTTGCGTTGGCAAGGCACTGGCAGGAAGCAGGCGACGCGCATATCCTGTCCCCCTTCATCCACCCAAGGGGATCAGCATGTCAGGTTCGACGCGTGGCAATAAAGGCAAACCGGCAGTTCTCGCCCTGTTTGCCGTGCTGGTGGCGGGTGTCGCCACGGCCTATATCCTGACCCCGAACAAGCAGGCTGAGATGTCCGCCGATCACAATTCCCAGGCCACCGCGCTGCCGCCGCTGAAGCAGGGCAATTTCCCGGCCCCGCCCGTTGCCAAACAGGTTCCGGTAGAACATGTGCGCCATGGCGACACCTATATCGACCCTTATGACTGGCTGCGGGATCGCGCCTATCCCAAGGTCGATGACCCGGCGGTGCTGGATTACCTGAAGGCGGAAAACAACTATACCGAGCAGGTGATGGGTAAGGAGGAGGATGGCTTGCGCGCCAAGCTGTTCGCCGAATTAAAGGGTCGGGTCAAGGAAGATGACAGTGGTGTGCCTTACCGGCAGGGTGATTACATCTATCAGGGCCGCTATTCTGCCGGCCAGGATCACCCGGTTTATGTCCGCCGCCCGCAGGATGCTGCGGAAGGCAGTGAGACGGTCATCCTGGATGTCAACCAGCTGGCGGCGGGCAAGGGCTTCTTCGACCTGGGCGGGTTTGAACCCAGCCCCGATGGGCACTACCTCGCCTATAGCTATGATGACAGCGGGTCGGAGGATTTTGCCCTGGTGGTCAAGGATCTGACGACCGGGGAGCTGATCGGCCAGCCGATCCCCGGCACATCCGGTTCCATCGTCTGGGCGGCGGACAACAAGACCCTGTTCTATGTGCTGCGCGATGAGAATCAGCGGCCAAAAAAGGTGCTGCGCCACACGCTAGGCGCCGCCAATGACACGGATATTGAGGTTTATGAGGAGAAAGACCCCTCCTGGTGGGTGGGTATTTCTGCCAGCCAGTCCGGCCGCTTCATCGAAATTGGCAGCGGCACGCTGGTGGCCAGCGAAACCATGCTGATCCCGGCCGATCAGCCCGACGCCAAGCCCAAGGTGGTGATCCCCCGCCGGGACAATCACCTCTACAGCGTGGCCGATCAGGGCGACAGCCTGTGGATTCTGACCAATGACAAGCACCTGAATTTCCGGCTGGTGAAGGCGCCGCTGGCCGACTGGTCGGAAAAGAACTGGCAGGAGGTGATGCCCGCCTCTGACCGGCAATATCTGACCGGCCTGCTGGCGCTGAAGGATTGGCTGGTGGTGTTCGGCCGCCAGGATGGCAACCAGCAGGTCTGGGTGCGCGATGCCAAGGGCGATACCCATACCATCGCCTTCCCCGATGCCGCCTTCGCCGTGGCGGCGGCGAATAATGAGGTTTATGACACCGGCACGATTCGCCTGCGTTACAATTCGCTGGTAACACCACCCACCACCTATGATTACGATCTGGCCGCCCGCAGCCTGACCACCCGCAAGGTGCAGGAAATCCCCAGCGGCTATGATCCCACGCTCTATACATCGGAAAGCCTGATGGCGCCGGCGCGCGATGGCACGCTGATCCCCGTCTCCATCGTCTACCGCAAGGATTTCAAGAAGGACGGCAAGGCGCCGCTGCATCTCTATGGCTATGGTTCCTATTCCATCGCCATTGATCCCAGCTTTTCCAGCGCCCGCATCGGCCTGCTGGATCGCGGCTTCGCCTATGCCATCGCCCATATTCGTGGGGGCGAGGAAATGGGCCGGCCCTGGCACGATGCCGGCCGGGTGCTGAACAAGCCCAACACCTTCCATGATTTCATCGATGTGGCGCAGTTCCTGGTGAACCAGGGCTATAGCAGCCCCGGCCATATCTCCATTGAGGGCGGCTCTGCCGGTGGCACCCTGATGGGGGCGGTCCTGAACATGGCGTCGGATGGCATGTTCGCCGGGGCGGTAGCGCATGTGCCGTTCGTCGATGTGCTGAACACCCTGTTCGACGATACGCTGCCGCTGACCGCCAGCGATTATCCGGAATGGGGCAATCCCAATGACGAAGCCGTCTATAAGGTCATGAAGACCTACAGCCCCTATGACAATGTGGCCAAGCGGCCCTATCCGCCGCTGCTGATCACGGCGGGGCTGAATGATTACCGCGTCACCTATTGGGAGCCGGCCAAATGGGCGGCCCGGCTGCGGGTGATGAAGACGGATGATAATGTCGTGCTGCTGAAGACGGAGATGACGGCCGGCCATGGCGGCTCCAAGGGCCGCTTCGACAAGCTGAAGGAGGTGGCCTTGTCCCAGGCCTTCATCCTGCGCAGCCATGGCATCACAAAGTGAGTGATGCTCGCATTGTCGCCCGCTACCCCGCCTATGAGCAAAAGGCCGATGGCCTGCGCGCGGCGGTGGGGTTGGTGATGTCCGTCGGGCCGTTCCTGGTTACCACCCCTCACCCGGTCATTGCGGTGTTGGCGGGCGCCAGCGGGCTCCTGTTTCTGGTGCTCGCCCTGCGCACCCTATTGCGTCAGTTTCAAACCATCCATGTGGACGAGGTGGGGCTGCGCGTTGTCGGGTTATTGGAACAACGTATTGATTGGGATGACCTGGAAAAGGTCAGCCTGAAATATTACGCCACCAAGCACCACTGGTCCGGCGGCTGGCTGCAACTGGTTCTGGCGGGCGCTGGGCATCGGGTAGCGTTGGAAAACCAGTTGGATGGTTTCAATGCCATAGCCGCTTGCGTGGCCGAGGCCATATTAGAGCATGAGCTGGTGGTGGATAAGACAACGCGGGAAAATTTCCTGTCGCTTGGCCATTACCTGCCGGGGGATGATTGACGGGACTGCGGGGTGGGGTGGTGCCCGCCCCGCAGTGCCTGCAAGGCACCCTGACCGGCTGCGCCTTTGACAGAAGGCGCGTTCTGCCCCATCTATCGGCACATCATGGGTATCGAAAATCACAGCGACAAGTTCGCCGCCGCCCCCCGCGCGGACGGGCTGACCAATCTTGTTGGGCTTTCCCGCGAAGAGCTGGAGGCAACGCTGGTTGCCGCCGGTTTCGAAAAATTCCGCGCGCGGCAGGTCTGGCACTGGATCTACCATCGCGGCACCACCGATTTCGCGCAGATGTCGACGCTGGCCAAGCCGGCGCGGGAAAAGCTGGCGGCGCATTTCGTCGTCGACCGGCCCATCCCGATGAAGGCCCTGCTGTCGGAAGATGGCACGCGCAAGTGGCTCTGCCGCTTCCATGACGGGCAGGAGGTGGAGGCCGTCCACATCCCGGAGGAAGATCGCGGCACGCTGTGCGTCTCCTCCCAGGTTGGCTGCACGCTGACCTGCCGTTTCTGCCATACGGGCACCCAGCGCCTGGTGCGCAACCTGACGGCGGATGAAATTGTCGGTCAGGTTATGCTGGCCCGCGACGATCTGGGCGAATGGCCCAGCCCCCCGGATGGACGGATGCTCTCCAACATCGTCATGATGGGCATGGGGGAGCCGCTCTATAATTACGACAATGTCGCCAAGGCCTTGAAGATCATCATGGATGGGGAAGGTATCTCCATCTCCAAGCGGCGCATCACCCTGTCCACGTCGGGAGTGGTGCCGATGATGAAGCGGGCGGGCGCGGAATTGGGCGTCAACCTCGCCGTTTCCCTGCACGCGGTGAATGATGAGCTGCGCGACCGCATCGTGCCCATCAACCGCAAATACCCGATCAAGGAATTGATGGAAGCGGTGCGGACATATCCGGGCCTGAACAATGCCCGGCGCTGCACCTGGGAATATGTGATGCTGAAGGGCGTGAATGACAGCATGGCGGACGCGCGCGAGCTGGTGCGCCTGATCCGCGGCATTCCGTCCAAGATCAACCTGATCCCCTTCAACCCCTGGCCCGGTTCGCCGTTTGAACGCAGCGATTGGGACCAGATTGAGAAGTTCAGCGATTATCTGAACGAGGCCGGCTATGCCAGCCCGATTCGCCGCCCGCGTGGCGACGATATCCTGGCCGCCTGCGGCCAGTTGAAGAGTGAGAGCCAGCGGGCGAGCGCCTCCCAGCGTTCCGCCCAGTTGGAGCAGCACAAGATCCTGGCGGCCGAATATGCCGCCCAGATCGCAGCCAAGGAAGCAGCCCTGGCGCTGTGACCGGGTTGATAGGGGGAAGGACTTCCCTATCCCCATCAAGCCTCGTTGGCGGCCCCGTCGAAGGGGGAGAGCTGTTCGGGGAACAGGTCGGCCAGGGCGGCGGTGACCGGCTGGCAGATGCCCCGTTCCGTCACCAGCCGGTTGACAATATCAGGGGTCAATAAAGCCAGATCGGGGGCGGCGATGGCGCTGGGCCGCGCCGCCCGCCAATGGATGGCCCCGGCCGTCAGGCAGGCGATGACCGGCACACCGGCGGCATGGGCGGCCTGTGCCAGTGCCGCCTGATCCGGCCGTACCGCCAGATCGCCGGCGGGTGTGGCCCGTTCCACCGCCAGCCAGACCGCACTGACCGGCCCCGCCGCCAGCCGGGCCAAGGCGGTGGCCTGATCCAGTTGCTGATGGGCAATGCCCGCCTCTGCCAGTTCCCAGCCGGTCAGCGGGCTGGTGGTCAGGGCCAGGGGCGGCGGGGCCGGGGGCTCTGTCCCCTGCCCGATCCGGCTGCCGCTGATCCGCCAGAGATCATATTGTTCCTGCGCCAGGAACAAGGCAGCCGTGGCCGCCCCCCAGCCCATTGCCGACAGCCAGCCTGCAGGGGCGGCCAGCATCAGGGGGGCAGCTGTCCCTTCCCCGTTCCCCTCGCGCAGCAGCGGCAGGGCATGGCGGCCGATGGAGAGATGGTTTTCCTGATCCTCCTGCGCGATGGCGTCGGCCTCTGCCATGGCATTGTCGGCGCGTTCTGCCTTGGGGCTGATATCCAGCGCGTCGCGCACCCGGTCCAGCGCCCCGCGCAGCAGGGGGCAGCGGTGATCCAGCACCGCCAGCGTATAGAAAGCCGCCATCACGGCTGCCATGTCGGGGTCGCGCCGTGCCGCCAGGGCCAGCCCATAGGCGGCGGCCACGGCGCGGCGGGCGGGCCCCTGCACGCTGCCTTCCCGGATCGCCGCCAGAATATCCGCCACAGAGGCAGCCGTGCGCAGCGTCAGACGCTGCGGCAGGGCCCGCTGATCGATCAGGGCCAGGGATCGATCATCCGCCGCGCGCCAGATGGAGCGGTGGCGGGTGAAGGATGAGAGCTCTTGATCGGCCGACATGGCTTTCCTGCGCCGATGGACATTATCACAACGGCACGAAATCATGACCGATGGTCACGCTTTCGTGCCCCTCAATCGCCGGCGCCAACATCCGTTGGCTTGGCTCACGCGCGCATGGGCGCGCGGGCGCTCAACGCGCCAACCCAGCGGTGATGAGTACAACTCATCACCGCTGGGTATTGCCTGCAGCATTAACGCCCATCAGGCGATGGTCAAGTGACGCTTATCTGCATGTCGTGCAGAAAATTCAGCCACCTCAACGCAAGGTTTTGAACCGCTCCGTCGCCTGCACCAAAGCTGTGCGAATGCCCGGTTCCATGGCACTGTGCCCGGCATCCGGTACGATGATGTAATCCGCCTCCGGCCAGGCGCGGTGCAGCGCATCGGCCGTATTGATGGGGCAGACCACATCATAGCGGCCCTGGATAATCACTGCCGGGATATGCCGGATACGGTCGACATCGCGCAGCAGCTTGTCTTCCGGGGTCAGCATGTTGTTGCGGAAATAATGCGCCTCGATCCGGGCCAGCCCCAGCGCATGGGTATCCTCGCCCGAAGCGGAAACCAGTTCCGGGCTGGGCAGCAGGGTGGAACAGGCCCCTTCATACATGCTCCACACGCGGGCGGCCTGCATCCGCACCGACGGGTTATCGTGGGTCAGCCGCTTCCAATAGGCCTCCAGCAGGTCGTTCCGCTCTGCCGCCGGGATATAGCTGACGAAATTATGCCAGGCTTCGGGGAAGAACTGGCGCATCCCATAAAGGAACCAGTCAATCTCCGTCTGGCGCATCAGGAAGATGCCGCGCAGGATCAGGCCGATCACCCGGTCCGGATGGGCCTGGGCATAGGCGATGGAAAGCGTGGAACCCCAGGAGCCGCCAAAGACCAGCCAGCGCTTGATCCCCAGCATTTCCCGCAGCTGTTCCAGGTCGGCCACCAGATGCGGGATATCATTATCCCGCAATTCCCCCAGCGGGGTGGAACGGCCGGCGCCGCGCTGATCCAGAATGATGATGCGATAATGGGTGGGATCAAAGAAGCGGCGATGGGTGGGCGATGCCCCCGCCCCCGGCCCGCCATGCAGGAACAACACCGGCACCCCTTCCGGGTTGCCCGACTGCTCCCAATACAGCGTGTGGAGATCGTCCACCTTCAGGCGGCCGGTCTGAAAGGGCTCCAGCGGGAAGAAAAGATCGCCACGCGGCATGGTGGTATGGATCCGCTTGCTTGGGTTGTTTTGTGACAGTCTATGGCAAGCCGGGGGCCAATGGCAAACCATCCGACAGGCGGAAGGAACAGGATAGCGCACAGCATGGAAGCCCACCGCCCACCGCAGGGGCTGGCCCCTTGACGAGAAACATCCGATTACGGATGTTTCTCGCTCATGCATGAATTAAAGGACCATCCCCATGAGCATTCCCCTGTTTCTGGCCCGGCTGTTGGGATTGCTGCGGCCCCACCTCCGGCCCGACGATCTACCCGCCGTCATCCTGCGGGAATTTGATGGTGCCGGGCGGCATTTCACCGAAAGCCTGAGCAGCGGCCGCCATCGCCGGCCATTTTCGTTCCGTATGCATCCGATCTCGGAACTGACGGAATACCGGGACAGATTGTTCCTTGCAACCTTCCCGCAGATCGGCGATAGAGTCCGGTGAACCCTTCCCGCCACCCCCCAGCATAAGGAGCCAATTCGATGGACATGAATTTTAACTTTACCGGTACCGGGGACGCTGTGCGTTGCCGAACCGGCGCGCGACTGGTCGCCCAAAAAATTCCCCTCAACCAACAAACGATCTTTCGAACATTCGAGGGCTGTGATGAGCTTCTTCTTCTCTGTGGCCAAGGGGCCGAAATTATTCATTGAACTGGCCCGCTGGGCCGATCATGGCGCCCCCGGCGGACGCCGTTACGACCTCCGCCGCGAGAATGGCGAGCTGTTGATCTGGCTCGGCCGCCTGCATTTGATTTACACGCCGGCCCGTTGGCGGCCGCCGGCACGAGGACCAACAATACATGGCCGTAAACCACCCACAGACTGCCGGTTGGCATCCTGACGCGCTGGACCCGCTGGTCCGCGTCTTGGAGGCGTTGCGCGTGCTGGATCCGGATTTGCCGATCCAGTACGCCCTGTCCTTTCTGACCATCGCGCAGAATGAGGGTCTGTCGATCCGCGATCTGTCTGAACGGCTGGGCATTGCCCAGTCTTCCGCCTCCCGCAATGTGGCCGCCTTGTCGAAATGGCATAGTTTCGGCAAGGAGGGCCACGATCTGGTACAGGCGGAGGAAGACCCGCGGGAGCGGCGCCGCAAGATCATCACCCTGACCGACAAGGGCCGCGCCCTGGCGGCCCACCTGTCCGACCTGATCCAGCCGGAAGACAGCCCGCCGATCCGCCGGATGGCTTGAGGCTTGGGTCAATTTTATTGGGCTGCTGGGATGGCCCCCATCGGCCTTTTCCGGAGTGTTTGTCCGGAAAGTTTTCGTTCTTTCTCAACACGTTAATGTTCTGATCCCGTCACCCCGGCCTTCGCCGGGGTGACGGGAGCGCTTAAAGATAAGACGTGTAAGACGTTGAGATAACGTGAAACTTTCCGGACGGGTACTAAACTCTTTTTAAGGCCACGTGACAGTCGGAGACGCGGCCTCCCTACAAAATATTTGCCTCTATGCTCAATCCTTCGGCCCATAAGCGGCCATGAAGACCTGCACGGCGGCCTGGGCGCGGGCGCGCATCTGATCGGGGGTCATCTGCGCACTCTGTCCCAGCAGGGTACGCAGCTGCAGCTGGCCGTTGACCAGCCCGAAAAACTGTTCGGCGGCCAGTGTCGGATCGGCAATCCGCAGGCTGCCCGCCTCGCTCTGCCGGCGCAGGTAATCGGCCATGCGCTGCAGGGTCAGCAGCGGCCCGTTTTCATAGAAATGCGGGCCGGCATCGGGGGATTGGGTCTGGGTGCTGGCAGCAATGATCACCCGTACCAGACAGGGGTAATGCGGCCGGGTCAGCAGGTCCAGAAAGCGCATTCCCTGCGCTTCCAGCACGGCGGCGGGGCTGGCATTGGGGCCCATGCTGGTGATGGGTTCCACCAGCGCATCGCTGCGTCGGCGGACCATGGCTTCGAACAAGGCATCCTTGTTCTTGAAATGCTTATAGATCGTCTGTTTGGAGACGCCGGCCACCACGGCGATCCGGTCCATGCTGGCGCCATGGCCTTCCTGGATGAACACGGATTCCGCCGCCTGCAGAATGGCCTCCCGCTTGGCCGGGTCCATGGGGCGTCCGGCCCGGCGGGGGCCGGGGCAGCATTCCGCTTCCATCACCATCTCAGTGCGCCCCGGTATCCGACGCCCCGCGCAGCACGGGCCGTTTGACAAAGGGCAGGGTCAGCAGGGCAAGCGTGAACAGCACGGCCATCACCAGGAACAGGTCGGAAAAGGTCATTACATAGGCCTGTTTCTGCACGATACCGGACAAAACCGCCAGTGTGCCGGCATCGCTGCCGGTGCTGACCGTCAGGCGGTTGCCCACCTGTTCCATCCAGCCCTGCACCGCCGGCCGGGTCGGGTCCACCCAATCGTAAAGCACACGGGTGTGCAGGGCCAGCCGTTCGGTGATGATGGTATTGATGCCGGCCAGCCCGAAGGCCCCGCCCAGATTGCGCATCAGGTTGAACAGGCCCGCCGCATTCTTCACCGCCTGCGGCGGCAGGGTGCCCAGCGCCAGGGTGGTGATGGGGATGATGCAGAACATCAGCCCGGCCCCGCGCAGCATCTGCGGCAACAGCAATTCGTTGAACTGCCAATCCGCTGTCACCGGGACGGAGATATAGAAGCTGACCGCCAACAGGAAGAAGCCCAGGGCCAGCAGCTTGCGCACATCCATTTTGGCCGACAGCTTGCCGACAATGGGGGATGACAGGAACTGGCACAGACCAGTGATGACCATGGTGGCGCCGATCTGCTGGGCATTCAGCCCCCGGATCTGGCCCAGATAAAGCGGCAGCATATAAACCGAGCCATAAAGCCCGATGCCAATGATGAACCCATACAGGCTGCCAATGGCGAAATTGCGATCGCGCAGGGCCGACAGATCGACGATGGGTCGGCGATATGTCAGCATCCGCCAGAAAAACAGCACGCCCGCCACCCCGGCCAGGATGGAGAAGCGCACGATCTCCTCATCCTCGAACCATTGGTTCCGCGCCCCTTCCTCAATCACATATTCCAGGCTGCCCAGAAAGGTGGCCAGCAGCACGATGCCGATCAGGTCAATCCCGCTTAGCAGGCTGCGGTCACCCTTGTCGATATCGATGCAGTTCCACACCACGGCGCTGACCACCAGGCCGGGCAGCAGGTTGATCAGGAACAGCCAGTGCCAGCTGAACTGTTCGGTCAGATAGCCGCCCAGGGTGGGGCCGATGGTGGGGCCCAGCGTGGCCACCAGACCCACCACCACCGTTACCACCGCCCGCCGCGCCGGGGGAAAGGCGGTGAAGCTGGTGGCAAAGACGGTGGGGATCATGGCGCCACCGATGAAACCCTGCAGGGTGCGCCACAGCACCAGTTCGCCGATGCTGCCGGACTGGGCGCAGAGAAAGCTCATCAGCGTGAAGCCCAGGGCAGAGGCGGTGAACAGCACGCGGGTGGATAACAGCCGCGACAGAAAGCCCGAAAGCGGGATCATCACCACTTCGGCGATCAGATAGCTGGTCTGGACCCAAACAATCTCATCGGCACTGGCGGCCACGCCGGACTGAATCTGCGACAGGGAGGAGGCGACGATCTGGATATCCAGGATCGCCATGAACATGCCGAACACCATGGCGACGAAGCCGATCACGGTCCGCCGATTGATGGCGGCATCCGGGGGGGTGGCAGCGGCGGCCCCCCCTGTCACAGTTATGTCCGTCATGGCTCAGCGCTCCGCCACCTGGCCGTCGGCTTGGGCATCCGGCCCGTCGACGCCGATCAGATCCTTGCCGCCGGCGCGGGTATCCACCGCCACTTCCACCGACAGGCCGGGGCGCAGCCGGCCCGCCATCGGGCCGGTCCGGGGCAGGGAAATCCGCACCGGCACCCGCTGCACGATCTTGGTGAAATTGCCGGTGGCGTTCTCGGGCGGCAACAGGCTGAACTGCGCCCCCGAGGCGGGGGACAGGCTGGCGATGCGGCCGGTCACCGTCAGATCATGATAGGCATCCAGCTTGATGGTCACCGGCTGGCCTACGCGCAGCCGGTCAATCTGGGTTTCCTTGAAATTGGCGGTGACATAGGCCTCACTCACCGGCACCAGCGCCATCAGCTGGGTGCCGGCATTGACATATTGGCCGACGCGGGCGTTGTTGCGGCCGATGACGCCGGCCTTGGGCGCGCGCAGCACTGTCTTTTCCAGCTCGCTTTCCGCCAGCACCAGGGCGGCCTCTGCCTGGGCCAGATTGGCCTCTGCCTGTACCCGTTCGGTGCGCAGCACGGCGATCTGGTCACGCTCGGCCGCCAGGGCGGCCTGGGCGCGCTTCACCGCCGCCCCGGCCTTGGCGGCATCGGCCTGGCTGGTGGAAAGCTGCTGCTTGCTGGCGAAATCACGCGTGGCCAGGGCGGTATAGCGGCTGGCATCGGCCCCGGCCCGCTGCTGCTCTGCCTGGGCAGAGGCCAGGCTGGCCGTCGCCTGGGCGATCAGCGAATCTTCCAGCACCAGCCGGCTGTCAATATTGGTGATGGCCGCTGCCGCCGCATCGCGCTGGGCGCGGGCCTGATCCAGCCGGGCGCGGAAATCCCGGTCATCTAGGCGCAGGATGACATCGCCTTCCTTGACCTTCTGGTTTTCCACCACCGCCACCTGATCGATATGGCCGGCGACACGGGTGGAGAGCGTGATGATCTCCGCCTCCACATAGGCATTGTCGGTGCCTTCGATGAAGCGCCCCTCGCTCCACCAGTGCCAGCCGGCATAACCCACCCCCAGCAGCAGCGGCACCGCCAGGATCAGCCCCAGCTTCTTGTTCATGATCGGTCCCCCGGATGAATTACGGAACTGGACGGTCCAGTTTTGTTGAGAGGGTGCCGTGGGATCAGCCGCCCGTCAAATGAATAAATGGACTCATCAGTTTGATAATCACGTGAGCAGCCATGCCGGCGGGACATGCTGACCGGAAGGTCATGGGATTGCCCTATCGGGACCGGGGAATTCTTTGCTAGACAGACAGGGGTGTGGATGAACGGCAGAAGTCGGGACGGCAAACCATGCGGCGGCAAGATCAGGGCGCTATGACCGGGCAATCCTTGCCGGATCGCCGTCGCTTGCTGCGCGGTCTGCTGGCCGGCGGCCTCTGCCTTGCCCTGGTGGATACGGCCCCGGCACAGGCTGCGGAAGCGGTCGACCCGAAAATCCGCTTCATCAAATTCCCGCCCATTCAGCTGCCCGGCAAGGATCGGCTGGCCTATCTGCGGCTGCGCTTCACCCTGGTGGTGCGCGAAAGCGAACAGATGCAGCAGGAAGCCGATCTGGTGAATGCCTATAAGCCGCGGATCATCGGGCTGGTCACCGAACGGCTGCCGCAGGACAATCTGGTGGACCGGGATTCCGGGCCGGAACAGGTGAACCACCTGAAAGAATGGCTGCGTGATCTGGCCAACAATGTTGTCGGTCAGCCGGTGGTGGAAGAGGCGCTGATCGTCTCCATCCTTACCGGTTAACGGGCCACCCTCCTGCTCTATTGCGCACAGGGGCTTGCGCTGAAAGGTTAATTGCATTTCAATGGGTGAAATATCCCATTGATTGTGCTGCCCTTGCGCCCCCTTCCCGCCCTTGCCCTGCTTTGCTGTCTGCTGCTGGCCGCTTGTGGCGAGGGCATTACGCCCTTGCCACGCGGCACCGGTGGGCCGCCTTTGCCGCTGGCGCTGGGCACCCTTGTCGTTGATGTGCCGCGCGGCGGCAGCGTCGGTGGCTATGGTTTCGGCTTGCTCTGCCGTCCGCCCTTCAATGAGATCGCCTGGAATCAGCGCCCTTCCTGGGACACGCAGCTGTCGATGGCGGTGCGTGATGGCATGGCGGCGGGCGGCGCCCCGCTGGCCGATGACAAGCGCCATGGCCCCCTGCGCCCGGCCCAGCCCTGGGAACTTTCCGCCCGTATCACTGCGCTTACATTCGATCTCTGCCGCGCCAATGATTTCTGGTTCGATAAACCGATCGGGGAGACGGGCACGGCGACGGTATCGGTTGAATGGACCCTGCGGCGGGATGGAAGGCCGCCACAAGTGCTGACCAGCCATGGCCGGGGCGGCACCGATATTCCAGCCTCCGACGATGGCAAATTGCTGATCCTGGGCAATGCCCTGGCCGATGCCGCGCGCCAGCTGGCCAGCCGGCCGGATTTCCGGCGGGTGCTGGCCAACCCCGCGGCTGAAGACGGGATGGCGGCTGCAGGTGCGCCGGCAGCGCCCCCCACCCTGCCCGCTTCTGTTCTGCCGCCGCCTTCTGCTCCAGTTCCAGCACCGGCCATGATGGTGGCGTCCCTGCCCCCGTCTGCGCCGTCTCCCGCCTCCTTTGCCGAACCGGGGACAATGGATGCTGAGGGAGAGGCCGTGATGGATGCCACCCCGCCGGCGGTTGCCATCGGTGATCCGTTGCTGTCGGTGCAGACGCCTTCCCGCCAACGCCCGGCCCTGCTGTTGGGGCTGGACGGGCTGGCCCTGATGCCGCTGGACATGCAACCCGATTGGCTGGCTGCCGGGGCTGCCCCGGCCCTGCCGGTGCGCGGGGCGGGCGATACAGGCGGGCAGGCGGTGCCGCTGGCCTGGGACCGGCTGGCGGCGGCCATGCTGCTGCGGGTGGAGATGGGGGCGCATCCCCTGCCCGGCCTGGCGCCCGCCCGCCCGCGCAGCCCGCCGGTGGGCAGTCTGCTGCATCCGCCCGGCAAGCCCGACCGCACGGTGATGATCACCGCCCGGCGGGAGGAAGGGCCGCTGCCCATTTTATTACTGGATCTGCCGCCGGGGCTGGCCCCGCCCCCCTTCCTGCTGGATGATATGGGTCGGCTGGCGGCGGTGATCGCCGGTCCGGCCCTGCCGGGCGACCTGCAGCCCTATCACCCCGCCGGCCCCCTGCTGACGCGCCTGCGGGAAAAACTGCCCCCCGCGGGCGCGCCACAACCGGCCCCGTGATGCAATCCAGGGCGGGATCGGCCCGCCCCAGGCTCAGGCGCTTTTCGTCAGGGGCGTCGCTTCCCCGGTTTCCGATTCGGGCACGCGCAGGTTGCGCACCTTCAGCAGCTTGATGCGACGGGGATCGGCCTCAACAATCTCGAACACCAACCCGGAATCGTGCTGGAAGGTTTCCCCCGGCAAGGGCACGCGCCCCGCCATGGAGAAGACCAGCCCGCCCAGCGTATCGACATCCACCAGTTCGTCAGCATCGAAGAAGCGGCCCAGCTGCTCCTCGAACTCTTCCACCGGGATGCGGGCATCGACCAGCAGGGTGCCGTCGGGGCGGGGGACCAGGCGTTTCTGTTCCGCCTCGTCATGCTCGTCCTCAATCTCGCCGACGATCTCTTCCACCAGATCCTCGATGGAGATCAGCCCGTCAATGCCGCCAAACTCATCCACCACCAGGGCCAGATGCTGGCGGGCCTGGCGCATTTTCAGCAGCAGGTCCAGCACCGGCATGTTGGGGGTGACGATCAGCACGTCGCGGGTGATGGCCTGCAGCTCGAACGGTTTGCCGACGGCGACACAGGCCAGCACATCCTTGATATGGACCATGCCGACCACATCGTCCAATTCCTCCCGATAGACCGGCATCCGGCTATGGGCTTCGTCGGAAAAGCGCCGGATCAGGTCGGGCAGGGAAATATCCAGCGGCACGCCGACAATGTCGGCGCGCGGCACCATGGCATCCATCACCTTGCGGTGCCGCAGCTTCAGGATATTGGCAAGCAGGGCACGTTCGCCTTCCGCCATGGAAGGCTCGGTATCGCCCGTCTCCTCGATCAGCTCCTCAATGGTGCCGCGCAGCGTATCGCCGCCGCGCACCCCCAGAATGGAGCGCAACCAGCCGCGCAGCTGCTGGCTGAAGGAGGGTTGTTCTTCGGCCCCGTCCTCGCGGGGCGATCGACTGTCGCTAAGGTCGGCCATCTTCTTTATCAGTGGGTTGCTTGGGTGGTCCCGGCGTCGCCAGGATCATCATCATCCGGGGCGTGCCCGCCGCCGGCATAGGGATCGGCAATGCCGAACCCGGAAAGTATCTGCGTTTCCAGCCGTTCCATCTGTTCGGCCTCGCCATCCTCAATATGGTCATAACCCAGCAGATGCAGCACGCCATGGGTGACGAGGTGGGTCAGATGGTCGGCCAACGCCTTGTTCTGTTCCCCCGCCTCGCGCTCCACAGTTTCGAACGCCAGGATCACATCGCCCAACAATACAGGAACCGCCGGGCCGGGCGACAGGAAATCATCGCCCTCCCCTTCTTCGACGTCATCTTCCCCGTCCGGGTCGTCTTCAAATTCATCATCGGCGAAATCATCATCGCCGTCGCTGCCATCTTCGCCATCGGCGTGCAGCGCGAAGGACAGCACATTGGTCGGCTTATCCTTGCCGCGATAGGTGCGGTTCAGTTCATGCACCGTGTCATCATCGGCCAGCACCAGCGACATTTCTGCTGGTCCGTCGGGCAACAGGCCGGGTTCGGCGGTAAGCGCAGCCACCAGGGCGGCATGGGCCGCCCGCTGGCACAGGCCCTCAATATCGCTGATCCGGTCTTCCCAGCGCGGCTCCTCGATGCTGATCAGAATTTCCACGCGGTCGGCGCTGGCATCGGGGGGCGGGGGGGAAGCATTGCTCATTGCGGGTTGTCCGGTTTGCTGGCACGGGCCGCGGCATCATAGGCGCGCACGATGCGGCCAACCAGCGGGTGGCGCACGACATCCTGGTCGCTGAATTCCACGAACGACACGCCTTCCACCCCTTTCAGGATGCTCAGCGCTTCCTTCAGGCCGGATTTGGTGCCGGATGGCAAGTCGATCTGGGTGACGTCGCCCGTCACCACCATGCGGCTGCCCTCCCCCATGCGGGTCAGGAACATTTTCATCTGCATGGGCGTGGTGTTCTGCGCCTCGTCCAGAATGACGAAAGCGTGGGCCAGTGTGCGCCCGCGCATGAAGGCCAGCGGGGCCACCTCAATCACGCCGGTTTCGATACGCTTGGCCACCTGATCGGGCGGCAGCATGTCGTTCAGCGCGTCGTACAGCGGACGCAGATACGGATCGACCTTGTCCTTCATGTCGCCGGGCAGGAAGCCCAGCCGTTCGCCGGCCTCCACCGCCGGGCGCGACAGCACGATGCGGTCCACCTTGCCCTGCAGCAGCAGGCTGACCGCCTGGGCGACCGCCAGATAGGTCTTGCCGGTGCCGGCGGGGCCCAGGCCGAACACCAGTTCATTCTCGTTCAGCGCCTCCAGGTAACGGGCCTGGGTGGCGCTGCGCGGGGTGATGACGCGGCGTTTGGTACGGATGGCCCCGTTGGGGTCAGAGAGCTGTGCCAGCCCCTGGCCGGCGGACGGCAGATCGGCGCTGATCGCCATGCGGGCGGCGGCATCCACCTCCGCCGGGCCGACGGGCAGGCCGGCGCGCAACCGCTCCCACAGGGCCAAGAAGACGGTGCGCGCCGCATCCATGCCCTGCTGATTGCCGGCAATGGTCAGCACATTGCCGCGCGTCACCAGCTTGACGGCCAACTGGCGTTCGACGCGGGCCAGATATTGCTCATGCTCCCCAAACAGCAGGGGCAGCAGACGGTTATCGCCAAAGGCCAGTTCGATCCGGCCATCGCCATGCCCGGTCACCACCGGGGCGGAGGTCTGGGCGCTCAAGCCACCGCCTCCGCCGCAACCGGGGCGGCGTGTTGCGGGATCGGGTCGGCCAGATCGCCGGCCAGGCTGTTGGCATGGGCGCCATGGATGCGCACATCCACGATGCGGCCCATCAGATGGGAAGGTGCAAAGGCATGGACCGACTGCATGAAGGGGCTGCGGCCCAGCAACTGCCCCTCCAGCTTGCCCACCCGGTCGAACAGCACGCCGATGGTGCGGCCCACCAGCGACTGGTTGAAGGCCACCTGCTGGGCGTTCAGCAATTGTTGCACCGCCTGCAGCCGGTCATCCTTCACCGTCTCTTCCACCTGCCGATCCCCCATGGAGGCGGCGGGCGTGCCGGGGCGGGCGGAATATTTGAAGCTATAGGCCTGGGCGAAACCAATATCGTTGATCAGGCGCAGCGTGTCGGCGAAATCCTGATCCGTTTCACCGGGGAAACCGGTGATGAAATCCGATGACAAAGCCAGATCCGGCTGGCGGCTGCGCAGCCGGTCGATCAGGCGGCGATAATCGTCGGATGTGTGCTTGCGGTTCATCGCCGCCAGAATGCGGTCACTGCCCGATTGCACCGGCAGGTGCAGGAAGGGCATCAACTGCCCCACGCTGCCATGGGCGTCGATCAGATCGTCATCCATGTCACGCGGGTGGCTGGTGGTGTAACGGATGCGCTGCAGCCCGTCGATTTCCGCCAGCGCCCGGATCAGGCGGCCAAGGCCCCAGACCTTGCCATCCGGCCCGTCGCCATGGAAGGCGTTGACATTCTGGCCCAGCAGGGTGATTTCCACCGTGCCGCCGGCCACCATGCGCCGCGCTTCGGCCAGCACCTGGGCGACCGGGCGGCTATATTCCGACCCGCGCGTATAGGGCACGACACAGAAGGTGCAGAACTTGTCACAGCCTTCCTGCACCGACAGGAAGGCGGCGGGCCCGTGCTGGCGCGACCCTTCTTCCGGCAGCAGGTCGAATTTGCTTTCCACCGGGAAATCGGTATTCACCACCCCGCCGGCCCCGCGCACGGCGCGCGTCACCATTTCCGGCAGCTGGTGATAGGTCTGGGGGCCGAACACCATATCCACATGCGGGGCGCGCATCATGATTTCCGCCCCCTCGGCCTGGGCGACACAGCCGGCCACAGCCAGCACCATGCGCCCGCCCTCGGCGGCCTTGTCATTCTGCATCAGGCGCAGGCGGCCCAGCTCGGAATAAACCTTTTCCGATGCCTTTTCGCGGATATGGCAGGTGTTGAGGATGACCATGTCGGCACCTTCCGGCGCATCGGTCGGCTCATACCCCAGGGGTGCCAGGACATCGACCATGCGGTCGCTGTCATAGACGTTCATCTGGCAGCCATAGGTCTTGATGAACAGCTTCTTCTTCAACAACGCCCCCCGCCCTTGCCGACGGGGCCTTCCGGCAAAAGATGCACCATGGGTTCGGATACACTACCCGCCCCTTAACCCGCCCAAAATAGGCAAGCTGCTGCCTTAGTCAATAAGGCAGCGTCTGTGCAGAGGGGGTGGGTGGATTGCAGCGGCCAGTATCCCGGGCTGGGACCCGCCAAAATCACAGCATCACCGCCCCGCCGCTGGGGCTGAGGCACTGGCCCACCATATGCCGTGCCTCATCCGACGCCAGGAAGATGTAGGAGGGAACGATATCCGCCAGTTCGCCCAGCCGCTGGCTGGGCAGGGTGCGGCGCACCGCTTCCAGGCTGGCGCGAACAGCATCACTGCTGAGCTTGGGGTCAATGGCGCCGGGGGCCACGCAATTGGCCGTCACATTGCGAGCGCCGATATCATGTACCAGGCTGCGGGTGAAACCCAGCAGGGCCCCCGCTGCCGCACCATAGAGCGAATAGCCGGGCGCCCCGTGATAGGCGATGTCCGACACGGTGGTGATGATGCGGCCATAATCCTGATGGAACATCAGCGGCAACACCATGCGCGTCATCATGAAGGCGGAGCGCACATTGGCGGCCATCACCAGATCAAACTGTTCGGCCGTGGTATCCACCACCGGAATGGCCGGGCGCATCCCGGCATTATTGACCAGGATATCCACCCGCCCCAGCCCGGCCACCGCCGCTTCGGTCAGCATATAGGCGCCGTTGGGGCCGCTGATCTCCGTCATCAGGGCCACGGCGCGGCGACCCGACCGTTCAATCTGACGGACCAGTTCATTGGTGACGGGGCGCTGCGAGACATCTTCATATTGCAGCACCAGATGGGCACCTTCCTCCGCGAAGGCCCGCGCCACCGCGCGCCCCACCGGATTGCCGGCACCGGTGATCAGTGCCACGCGATCCTGCAGCCTTCCCATGTCCCAACGCTCCCAGACTATATGGAATCAAGGCGCCATGGTGCGCGGGTCGGGCCGGTGCCGTCAACCCGTGTGCTGCGGTGACAAGCGCTTCGCAAAACAGGCCGATTCAGCGCGGCCGACATAGGGGCCATAGTTACCGGTCACGCGGTAACCGTGGCGGCGGTAAAAGGCACAGGCCCGGTCATTGGCCCAGCGGGTTTCCAGCACCAGTTGGCGATATCCCAGGGTGCGGGCCTGCTGCTCCAGCCAGGCCAGCACGGCCGCCCCCACCCCAAATGACCCCGGTACTGCATACATCCGCTTGATTTCAGCGGTACCGGTCACGCCTTCCAGGGGGCGGATGGCACCGCAGCCCACCGGTTCCCCGTTCAACCGGGCCAAGGCGAAGGCGCTGCGCCCGGCCACGGCGTCCCAACCATCCAGCCCGCGCCGCCCATCACTGCCGAACCGGGCCAGCAGGTTGGCTGACAGGGCATCCAGCAGCGGCTGCACCGCCGCATCGTCTGGCTGGGCCGCTTCGATGGTCAAACCCGTGACCGGTTCCGGCAGAATCCGGTACATCACGCTGGTGGCGGAAATGAAATCACTGTCCGGGTCCTGGGCATAAAGCGGGATCTGTCCGACCAGCTGGAAGCCATGGGCGGCATAGAGCGGCTCCACCGTGCCGCTGCGCGTATCCAGCACCAGCAGGCGTTTGCCCTGGGTACGGGCGATTTCCACCGCGCGGCGGATCAACGCACCGGCAATGCCGCGATGGCGGGCGTCCGGATGGACCAGCAGCTTGCAGATTTCCGCCCGGTGGCGACCATTGGCCGGCATATCGGTAACCAGTTGTACCGTGCCCACCGTGCGTCCCTCCAGCGTGGCGGTCAGCAGCTGGCGGCCCCCGGCTTGCACCCCGGCAAACACGCCCTGCCAGAAACGGGTGGCATCGGCATCGGTGAAGGGCTGCACAAAGCCCACGGAGGCCCCGCCCTCCACACAGGCGCGCAGAATGCGGACAAGATCGGGCAGCAGCGCCGGCAGATCATCGCCGGCAACCTCACAAAGATCGTAATGCATGATGCTCCCTTCAGGGCCGGGTGATGGCGATCAGGTAACGGGCGGGCGCTTCCCCCAACACGGTGAAGCGCGACGTGCCGAACAGGCGGAAGCGCAGGCAATCCCCCGGCGCCAGCCGATAGGGCACGCCCTGCAGCATCAGTTCCAGCCCGCCGGACAGCATCCAGACATGCTGTTCCAGCCCATGCACTGGCGGTGCAGCGTAATCGATCACGGTGCCGGGGGGCAAAGTGCCCTCAATCAGTTCCGTATCGAAGCCATTCGCCGGTGGGGAAATGGAACGGCGGTGAAAGCCGGTGCCGGGGTCGATCCAGACTGGTTGCTGATCCGGGTGCAGCAGGCTGACCGGCTGGCTTTCCACCTCCGCCAGCAGGCGCGACATGGTGCGGCCATAGGCGGTGCAGAGCCGGCCCAGCAGGCTGGCCGTGGGGCTGGTCTCCCCCCGCTCCAGCCGCGACAGGGTGGCCTTGCTGACCCCGCTGCGGGTGGCCAGTTCATCCAGCGACCAGCCCTGTTCCTGGCGCAGTTGCGCCAGACGGGCAGCGAGGCGATCATCAAGATCAGGGGATGTGTCGTTCTGTTCCATAATTGAGAAAATATCCCAAATTCGGAACAGTAACAACAAAGAAAAAGGCGTCGGGGGATGCCCGACGCCTTTTCCCTGAACCTGCCGACACCGCAACCGGTGCCGGGGAGCCTGTGATCAGGCATTGCCCTGGGTCTGCGGCATACCCTGGCCCAGCACCTGACGGCGATACAGATCGACGAAGTCCAGCGGCTGCAGCAGCAGCGGCGGGAAACCGCCTTGGGACGTCATGTCGGCGATGATCTGGCGGGCGAACGGGAACAGCAGGCGCGGCCCCTCGATCAGCAGCACGGCGCGCTGCTGATCCTGCGGCAGCGGCGGCAGGGTGAAGACGCCGCAATAGACCAGCTCGGCGATGAAGGCGGTCATCTCCCCCATCGTCGCTTCCACGCGCAGGCGCAGCTGCACCTCCGCCACATTCTCGCCCAGGGCCTGGCCCTGCAGATCGACCTGCAGGTCGATCTTCGGCTGTTCGGTGGCCGCCATCAGGCTGCGCGGGGCATTGGGATTCTCGAAGGAGAGATCCTTGACATATTGCACATTGACGACGAGCGGCATGATCGGCGCGCTGTTGTCCTCGGCGGTATCGATGCCGTTGGCGTTGGTCTCGTCGCTCATGAAATGCCTGCTCCGGTTGGAATGCATCGGGGTTTAAGGATTGCCGGCGGGACTAGCACGGATAGGGTTTTTCGGCAATGGTGGCATCGCGCCGCTGCCGGCTTGACAGGCGGCGGCAGAGGGGCTTTAAAAGCCTTACGTGGTGATTTGTGACCGGATTGCAGGCCACGTTGAAAAGAAACTGCTAAAAGGTCGAAGCCATTGCCGCCGGGTTCCCCGGTCGATAGGGCCTCGATCCGCCGGTCGGGGCCTGTTTCATTTCAGGCCCGTGCTTGCATGAAGGGCCTTGGAAGCGATGGCACATGATCCGTCTGACAATCTGAACCCCGCCACCCTGCTGGTGCATGGCGGCACCCGCCGCAGCCAGTTTGAGGAGACGAGCGAGGCGATCTTCATGACCTCCGGCTATGTCTATGACAGCGCCGAGGCGGCGGAAGCCGCTTTCATCAATGATGGGTCGCGCTTCGTCTATAGCCGCTTCCGCAACCCGACTGTTGCCATGTTCGAGGATCGGCTGGCCCAGTATGAGGGCTTCCCCCGCTGCTTCGGCACCGGGTCCGGTATGGCCGCCGTCCATGCCGCCGTGTTCGGCCTGCTGAAGGCGGGCGACCGGCTGGTGGCCAGCCGCGCCCTGTTCGGCTCCTGCCTTTATATTGTCAGCGATCTGGCCAAGCGGTTCGGCATTGAAAGCGTGATCATCGACGGCACCAAGCCGGAGGAATGGGAAAAAGCCCTGTCGGTCCCGACCAATCTGGTCTTCCTGGAGACCCCCAGCAACCCGTGCCTGGAAGTGGTGGACCTGTCACATGTGGTGCCGCTGGCCCATAAGGCCGGGGCCAAGGTGGTGGTGGATAATGTGTTCGCTACGCCGGTGCTGCAAAAGCCGCGTGATTTTGGCGTGGATGTCGTTGTTTATTCCGCCACCAAGCATATTGATGGCCAGGGCCGCTGCCTGGGCGGCGCCATCCTGTGTGATGATGAGGTTGCCGCCCTGCTGGCCCCCTATCTGCGCCATACCGGCCCGGCGCTGAGCCCGTTCAATGCCTGGCTGCTGCTGAAGGGTCTGGAAACGCTGGAACTGCGCGTGCGCGCTCAGTCTGCCAGTGCGCTGAAGGTGGCCGCATTCCTGGAAAGCCACCCGGCGGTGGAACGCGTGCTCTATGCCGGGCTGGACAGCCACCCGCAGCGCGAATTGCTGAAGCGGCAGATGGATGGCGGCAGCAACCTGATCTGCTTCCATCTGAAGCCGTTCCAGGGCGATGCCAAGGCCGCCGCCTTCACCACCCTGAACAACCTGCGTGTCATCAAGATTTCCAACAATCTGGGCGACAGCAAAAGCCTGGCCACCCACCCCTTCACCACCACGCATCAGCGTTTGACGGTGGAAGAGAAGGCGACGCTGGGCATTGGCGCCGGCACCATCCGCCTGTCGGTGGGGCTGGAAAATGCCGACGACCTGATCAACGACCTGAAGCGCGGCCTGGATCAGTTGGTTTGATATTCATCTCCCTGGAGCGGTCACGATCCAGGGAGTTTTAGGTGCCGGCGCTGCCTCTTACCAATCCGCCGAGGGCGCGTATGCGCCCGCCCGGTGCATGGGGGAACACCAACTCTCCCTTGATCGGTCACGATCAAGGGAGAGTTGGTATCAGATCAGGAAACTGTCGGGATTGGGGATCGGCTTATTCTCGATCGCCTTCAGCAGGGCGAAGATGGTGCGCACCAGATACCAGACAAAAACCAGCATCAGGATCAGAAAACCGATGCCGATAAAACTGGTGGCAATGCCGATCAGGCTGGCAACAAACCCGATCCAGAAGGTGCGGATGGCGAAAGTCAGGTGACCGTACCAGATGTCGCTGCCCATCTCCCCCCGTTTCAGATAGGCGATGATGAGCGCGACCAGCCCGGTCAGGCCGACAAAGCAGCTGGCCACGTTCAGCGCATGGACGATGATGACCAGCTCACGCGATTTGGTCCCGCCCTCTCCCACAGAATAAGTCATGCTGGCTTCCCCATTAACCTTAACCCCGACTGATTGAACCCCGCATCGCCACGGGCGGCAAGGGAAATACAGCCGGCCGCCTCAATCCCCCGCCGCAGCGGCCGGCATGGGGCTGGATAAAGGCGGCAGGGCCAGCAGGCTGGCGGTGGCGGCCAGCTGCATCACCATCGCCCCGATGGCCAGCGTGATCAGCCCCTGACCCAGGAAGGGGGCGACAAGGGCGGTGCTGGCGGCGGCGAACAGGGTGATGGCCAGAATGACCAAGGCCGACGCCCGGTCATCATCCCCCCGCCCGGCCATCACCGCACGCAGGAAACCCGGCGGCCCGCGCAGGCCCAGCCCGATATTCATCGGCGCCAGCAGCAGCGGCAGCAGATGGGGATTGTTCCCGCCCGCCAGCGCATAGGCCAGCAGCAGCAAGGCCGAAACCAGGGCCAACAGGGTGCCGATCAGGATCAGCCGTTCCGCCCCGATCCTACCGGCCAGCGGCCCCGCCAGATTGGCGCAGAGGATGAACAGGGTGACGCCGATCATCTGCATCAGGATGAAATCCGCCATTTCGCCGCCCATGCTGTGGGTGATGACGGCCGGGGCGCTGAACACCACCACCAGCAGGCCGCCCAGCAGCAGCGACTGGGACAGGGCATAGCGCAGAAATACCGGGTCACCCAGCAGCCTGGGATATGAGCCCAGCGTGCGCGGCGCCGGCCCCGCCGGCAACAGGCCGCGCCCCGCGAACAGGCAGAGCGCCACCAGCACCGCCAGCCCACCCGTCACCAGAAAGGGCAGCCGCCAGCCGCCCAGCGCGACCAGCCCGGCACCGGCGAGCGGGGCCAGGGCGGGCGCCAGCGCCTCAATACTGCCCAGCGCGCCCAATGCCCGCATCGCCCCCTTTTCATCGAACAGGCGGCGGATCATGCCGGGCGCGAAAACGGCCGGCGCGCCGCCCAGCAGCCCTTGCAGCAGACGCAGCCCAATCAACACATCCAGATTTTCCACCGCTGCACAGGCCAGCGACAGCACCAGTTGCGACAGGATGGAAAACAGCAGTAGCCAGCGCCGGTCCACCCGCGTGCCCAGGCTGCCGAACAGCAGCAGGCCCGCCGCCGTGCCGCCAATATAGGCGGCGATCACCAATTGCGCCTTGGCCACCCCGCCATCAGGCCACAGCGCCATGTCCGGCAGAGCGGGCAGTACCAGATCCACCCCGGCAATGCCCAGTAATGTGCCCATGACTAGCAGGATGCAGACCAGAAGCCGCGCCATAAAAATCACCCAAAACAGAATAGTTCCGATATCGGATGTTTTATCTCCTGTCTTTCCAGCCCAGGTCAAGCCCTCTGTCACAATGCCGGCTCAGGGGCGGCTTACGGCGTCGGGGGCCAGATGGGGGGAACCGGCCCCGGCCCGCTCCGCCTGCCGCACCAGGGCCAGCACACGGGCGCAGGTGGGGGCGGCGCGGGCGGGGTCGTGGCCCAGCCGTTGCGCCAGGGCCAGCACAGCCCCCTGCAGGCGGTCAATCTCCGTCCGCCGGCCGCGCTGCAGATCTTCCCACATGGAAGACCGGGCCAGCGGGTCCATGCGCAGCATGGCACCAGCCAGCCGGCGGAACAGCCAATCCGGCAGGCGCAGCACAAAGGGCAGCAGGGCCGGCTTCACCCCGCTGACCTTTGCCGGGCGGATACCGGCCTGATGCAGCAGGGCCAGCGCCTCCGCCATCTGGGCGGCCAGCAGGCAGCGCCAGCGCCGGTCCGCCACCTGCTGCACCAGCGGCAGGCCGGACAGGGCGTTCAGGCCATTATTCAGGTTCAGCAGCAGCTTGCCCCACAGCACCGCATCCATGTCCGCCCTGCCGGCCACGGGCCAGCCGGGGACGTTCAGCGCTGCGGCCAGCCCCGGCAGATCATCGGCCAGCATCACCGTGCCGGATGTGCCGCGATGAAAGCGGCCATCCGGCATCTGCACAATATTGAAGGGCACCATGCCCGCCAGCACCCGCCGCCCCGGCAGCAGGGTGGCCAGCTGTTCGGCATTGCCGATGCCGTTCTGCAGGCTGATCACCGGGGCATCGGCGGGGGCGAAGGCGGCGATCAACTGGCCGATATCATCCGTATCGCCGCCCTTCACCGTCACCAGCACCAGCCCGGCATCCGCTATGGCCGCTGCCGGATCGGTGGCCAGCCGCAGGCTGCCGGGGGGCAACTGCCAGTCGGCCCCGTCCAGATCGGACAGGCGCAGCCCGCCGGCCAGCCGTTCGGCCAGCGACGGGCGCAGCAGCAGGGTGACGGGCAGGCCCGCCCGGGCCAGACAGCCGCCGGCATGGCAGCCGACCGATCCCGCCCCGGCCACCAGGATGCGGCGGCCGGGTGCCAATTGCCAGGGGCCCATCCGTTCAGGCCGGATGGTGGCGGGCATGGCCCTTTGCCGCGGGGCCGGCAATGCCGGATCGCACCAGCTGATCCACCTCCGCCTCAATATTTTTTTTGAAACCAAAGGCGAAGAAGCCCTCTGCCATCAGGAACAGCGGGGCCATGAAGATTTGCAGGATATTGGCCGTCAAGGCCGGCTTGTTGCCTTCAAACTTGTGGCCCAGCAGCTGCACGGCCCAGCCGCCGACAAAGGCCGCCACGCCAATGGCGGCGGCCGTGCCACCATCCATCCGGCTGACCTGATCAGCCAGCCAGACGGCCGGGATGGCCACCACCACCAGCGCCGCGCCGATCACCAGATCCAGGCTCAGGTAATACAGCGCCAGGGCCGCCACCAGCAGCATCCCCAGGCTGACATCCATCCCCGCAATCTCGAACCGGGCATAGGAGGCGGCCAGGATCAGCGAGAAGACGATGATCGGCACGCCGAAATAATGCGTCAGCCGGTTATGCGGGTGCTGGTGATAGGCGGCGTAGAACGCCATGGTGCGGGCCAGCCGGGTCATGTCGTGGTTCCTCCCTGGATGATTTTATAAAACAGACTGATTGGTTTGTTTTTACATCAGGTGGTGCGGCGTGGCAATGATGTTGGCGGGGATAAACAGCCGGGATATGGGAAAAATGGTGGAAGTGGCGGCCACACGCCGCAGTCAGCCGGAACGACGGGAAGAAATGCGGCGCCGGCTGGTGGCGGCGACGCTGGATGCCTTGGCGGATCATGGCCATGCTGGCGCCTCGCTTTCGGTGATCCTGGATAAGGCCGGGGTCTCCCGCGGGGCCTGGGCGCACCATTTTGATACCAAGGCGGAAATGCTGGCCCTGGCGGCGGAAGGGTTGCTGCGTGAAGCGGTGGCCAGTGCTGGCACCCTATCCCCCGCCATACTGCCGCCCGGCGACGGGCCGGCGGCGCTGGGCGCATTGCTGGAACAGGCCTGGGCCCGCTTCTATGAAGGCCGCCACCGCGACCTGTTGTTTGAGGTGGCGCTGGCCGCCCGCACGGATGCGGAGCTGAAACAGCGTCTTGCCCCCATTTTCAGCGATTTCATTACGGCCGTCGGGCAAAGCTGGGGACTGGCCCTGCGCCCCCGCCCCGGTGCGGGGGCGGCTCTGGCCGATCTGATGGTGCTGACCGTCTATATGCTGCGCGGCATGGCCATGCAGGAACTGGCCGCCGGCCCCAGCCCCGACCATGCCCGCCTGCGGGCCCTCTGGGCCGGGCTGCTGGCGGCGCAGATATCCTGCTAGAGCGTATTTCTGCTGATTGGAAACACGCTCTGGTTTTTCGTTTTCCGCAATCCCTTGCGCCGTTTCCGATTGACCAAAACCCGCTAAGCCAGCGGCAGCGGCACCGGTTCCGGGTCGCCCTGCAGGTCGGGTGCGGGGCCGGTGGGGCGGCGGGCGCACAGGCGCTGGATCACCGCCGCCTTGGGGCTGGATACTTCGCCCTGTTCGAAGGCCACCACCTGCAACCCCTCCGCCGCCGCCAGCCCCAGCAATTCGCCATTGCGCAGCAGAAAGCCGGGGCTGGACGGGCGGCCATGGCGCTGGTTGCCCATGGCAAAGGTTTCATAGATCAAGAAACCGCCGGGGCGGAGCGCGCCGGCCAGAGCCGGCAATAAGGGCCGGTGCAGATAATGGGTGACGATGATGGCATCGAACCCGGTCAGCTCGGCCGGCCAGGGGTTGCCATTTTCCAGATCCAGCCCCCGCAGGGTCACCCCCGGCCGGCCCTCCAGGTCGGCCACACCGCGCAGATCAATATCCACGCCCGTCACCGCACAGCCCCGATCCAGGAAGTGCCGCAGATGCCGCCCGCCGCCGCAGGCCACATCCAGCACACGGGCTCCCGCCCCAATCAAGGGGGCGAAGCGGGCCACCCAGGCGGATGCCGGGGCAAAGGGACGGATCGCGCTATCCATAAGAACACTCATCCAAGCTGGGGGCGCTGGCGTGCTTTTGCTACAAAAGAAGCGTGGCCGCAGGAGCCCTTGTACCATCATGCACGATGTCTTCCATCTTCACGATCTGGCCAATGATGCGCAGCACCGGCTGCTGCTTTACTGGCTGGATGTCGCCCGGCGGGACCGGTCGGTGCCGCTGGCCGCCTTTGATGAAATGCGCCTGCCGCCGTCGGTTCGGGCGAACTATGTGGTGCTGGGGCTGGGGAATGACGGTATCCGCAAGGCCCGCTTCCTGCGGACCGGCAGTGCCGTGCCGGTCAATCTGGGGGTGGACCCGGTCGGGCTGACGCTGGAACAGCTGATGCCCCCTTCCTATGTCAATGACATCGTGCCGGCCTATGCCATCTGCGCCAGCACCTTCAGCCCGCTCTCCAGCCTGGACCTCGTCACCTATTCCGATGGCTACAGCAAGCTGGTGCGCCGGCTGGTGCTGCCCATTGGGCGGACGGCGGGCTTGGGCGGGACGTGTGCGCAATATCTGCTGATGATCTATGCCCCTGCCGGCGGTGCGGACGATATGGCCGACGAGGTGCCGGGCCCCGGCCAATGCCGCACCATGCAGCGGGTGGATTCCGTCGGCATCGCCCTGTTCAAGGATGTGCCGCCGGAACCGGCCGCCCCCTGTTCCAACGATATCGGGCTGTGACCCGCCGTTCCGCAGCCCCCATCTGTTGATATCGGCATTGCCTGTTGCGCCGGTTCACGCCATCTATGATCGCGTGTGATGGTTTTTGACTGATTTTTGCTGGCCATGATCCTGTTCAACCTGAAATGCGCCCACGGCCACCGGTTCGAAGGCTGGTTCCGCAATGGTGCCACCTATGACGCACAGGCGGCGGCGGGGGAGATCACCTGCCCGGTCTGCGGCGATACCGGCGTGGAAAAGGCGCCGATGGCCCCGGCCATCGCCCGATCGGGCCGCAGCCGGGATGAACAGCCGGTGGTGCCAGCCGCAGCGGAGAACCCGACCGTTCCCGCCGCCCCCGCCAGCGATGCCGAACTGGCCCATCAGGCCGAGATGCTGCGCGCCCTGCGGGAAATCCGCCGCCAGGTGGAACAGAATGCCGAGAATGTCGGCGACCGTTTCGCCGATGAGGCCCGCAAGATCCATTATGGCGAGACGGAAAGCCGCGCCATCTATGGCGAAACCAGCCGGGAACAGGCCGAACAGCTGCGCGAGGAAGGGGTGGAGTTCGCCTCCATTCCCTGGGTTCCCGCCGGGAACTGATACCAAGAGCCATGGATCATGGCTCTTGGTATTCGTATGCTCCCTCAGACGCCGGGCGCTGCCTCCGGCAGCTCGGGCTTGACAGCGGGCACGTGCCTGCGGGCCGGCAGTCGCCGGCCTCCAAGGGTCATGTCCCATGCCCCTTGGTTGGTACTAATCTGCCTGACAGTTTAGCTTCAGGTGGTTGGAGGCCGGCGACCGCCGGCCCGCCGCCCATGCGGGGATGTCAGCCCCCAGCCCCACTGAATCCGCTTGACCCTATCGGTGCGATGGCGCATCAAACGCGCACCGTTGACGCCTGTTCGCGCGCGGGACCGTGCTGGACGACATCCCGGCCCGGCCCCGGTGGGAACGGGTGCGTACCTATTTGTGGGCCTTGCTGCCCCCAATCCACGTCAAGGGGCCGCCATTGGTGGCCGGGTGCGCTTTCCCTGAAATCATCTATGTGGAGACATGCGATGTCGATCACGGCTGAGCGCAAGACCGCGCTGATCGAAGAATACAAGACCAAGGAAGGCGACACCGGTTCGCCGGAAGTGCAGGTTGCCATCCTGACGGAACGTATCGTCAACCTGACCGAACACCTGAAGACCCACGCCAAGGATTTCCATTCCCGTCGTGGTCTGCTGGTGATGGTCGGTCAGCGCCGTAGCCTGCTGGACTATCTGAAGAGCAAGGATAAGTCCCGCTACGACACCCTGATCCAGCGTCTGGGCCTGCGCCGCTAGGGCCAGGGTTCCGGCCGTTGCCATCGCCGCTCCCGACCTGATCGGAAAGGTGCCATCGCCTGTGACAATGCCCGTCTTCTTCCGACGCTTTGCCCTTCCGGTCCGCTTTGGCGGGCGGGGGGATGGTGTCGCCGGGGAATGCGGGCTGGTCACCGGTGGCATGGGTGGTGATGGGGGCCAGATGGGGGCTTCGGCCCCTTATAGAGTTTGAGGACGGCCAGCCGGAACCTTTCCGGCTGGCCGTTTTCGCTTCCAGCCCGCCCCGATGGGGGGCTGGGGTGACCGGCAACGGTCACCGGCGTGAAGATTTAACAGGCGGGGCTGTCCGATTGGGCCCCGGCCCGGCGCCCAATCCGGGGTGTCACGGGTTTCGGATGGAAGGAACGATAAGATGTTCAAGGTCTTCCGTAAGGAAATGGAATGGGGCGGTCGCAAGCTGGTCATCGAGACCGGCAAGATCGCCCGTCAGGCCGATGGCGCCGTCATGGTCAGCTACGGCGACACGGTGGTGCTGGCCACTGCCGTTGGCGCCAAGTCCGCCAAGCCGGGTGTGGATTTCTTCCCGCTGACGGTGAACTATCAGGAGAAGGCCTTCGCCGCGGGCAAGATCCCCGGTGGCTTCTTCAAGCGTGAAGGCCGTCCGACGGAAAAGGAAGTCCTGGTCAGCCGTCTGATCGACCGTCCGATCCGTCCGCTGTTCGTCGATGGCTATCGTTGCGAGACCCAGGTGGTCTGCACCGTGCTGAGCCACGACCTGGAAAATGATCCCGACATCGTGGCCATGATCGGTGCCTCCGCCGCACTGACCATTTCCGGCCTGCCCTTCCTGGGCCCCATCGGTGCCGCCCGCGTTGGTTACGAGAATGGCCAGTTCATTCTGAACCCGACCATGGATCAGATGGATAATGCCACCCTGGATCTGGTGGTTGCCGGTACGCAGGAAGGCGTGCTGATGGTCGAATCCGAAGCCAAGGAGCTGTCGGAAGAGATCATGCTGGGTGCCGTGATGTTCGGCCACACCCAGTTCCAGCCGGTGATCGACCTGATCATCGACCTGGCCGAGGAATGCGCCAAGGAACCACGCGACATCGCCCCGCCGGCCTTCGACAAGGCCGCCGTCAAGGCCCGTATCCTGGAGGTGGCCGGTGCCGACGTGAAGGCCGCCTATTCGATCCTGGTCAAGCAGGACCGTTACGCTGCCGTTGGTGCCGCCAAGGACAAGGCCAAGGAAGCGCTGAAGGAAGAATTCGCGCCGGAAGCCATTTCCGAGATGTTCAAGGAAGTGGAAGCCGACATCCTGCGCGGTTCGGTCATCGAGACCGGCAAGCGCATCGATGGCCGCACCACCGTGGACATTCGCCCGATCGTGGCCGAAGTGGGCATCCTGCCCCGCGCCCATGGGTCGGCCCTGTTCACCCGTGGTGAAACCCAGGCGCTGGTCGTTGCCACGCTGGGCACCAACCAGGATGAGCAGATCGTGGATGCGCTGGAAGGCGAATACCGCGAAAATTTCATGCTGCATTACAACTTCCCCCCGTACAGCGTGGGTGAAGCCGGCCGCATGGGCAGCCCGGGCCGCCGCGAAATCGGCCATGGCAAGCTGGCCTGGCGCGCCATCCACCCGCTGCTGCCGTCCAAGGAAGATTTCCCCTACACGCTGCGCGTTGTGTCGGAAATCACCGAGTCCAACGGCTCCTCCTCCATGGCCACGGTCTGCGGCACCTCCCTGTCGCTGATGGATGCCGGCGCCCCGCTGGCCCGCCCCATCGCCGGCATTGCCATGGGCCTGATCAAGGAAGGCGACAAGTTCGCCGTTCTGTCCGACATCCTGGGTGATGAAGATCACCTGGGCGACATGGACTTCAAGGTCGCCGGCACCGAAGCGGGCGTCACCGCCCTGCAGATGGACATCAAGATCACCTCCATCACGGAGGAGATCATGAAGATCGCCCTGGCGCAGGCCCAGAAGGGTCGCATCCATATCCTGGGTGAGATGAACAAGGCGCTGAACACGGCGCGCGGCGAAGTGTCGGGCAATGCCCCGCGCATCACCGTGATCAACATCCCGAAGGAGAAGATCCGCGACGTGATCGGCTCCGGCGGCAAGGTGATCCGCGAGATCGTGGAGCAGACCGGCGCCAAGATCGACATCGAGGATGACGGCACCGTGAAGGTGTCGGCCGTGGACAGCAAGTGCTCCGACGCTGCCATCAAGTGGATCAAGGGCATCGTGGCCGAGCCGGAAGTGGGCGAGATCTATGACGGTAAGGTCGTCAAGGTCATGGATTTCGGCGCCTTCGTGAACTTCCTGGGTTCCAAGGATGGTCTGGTCCACATCTCCGAGCTGAAGAACGAGCGCGTGGCGAAGGTCACCGACGTGGTGAAGCAGGGCGATGCCGTGAAGGTGAAGGTGCTGGGCTTCGATGATCGCGGCAAGGTGAAGCTGTCGATGAAGGTTGTCGATCAGACGACCGGCGAAGACCTGTCCAAGAAGGACGCCCCGGCAGAGGGTTGATCCCTTTTGCCGTTGCGGCCCTGAATGGAACGTAAAGAAAGGCCGTCGGGGCAACCCGGCGGCCTTTTTCGTTGTCTGTTGGTGGGCGGTCGATAGGTCTGGTATCGTGGGATGTTCCAAGCACCTTGGGAAACCGCCCGTGATTACCCGCCTGCGCCTGAAGAATTTCAAGAATTTCGCTGATGTCGAACTGAAACTCGGCCCGTTCACGGTGATTCTGGGCACCAACGCCAGCGGGAAAAGTAACCTCCGCGATGCGTTCCGATTCCTTCATGGGATCGGGCGGGGGTATTCGCTGTCGGAGATTATTGGGGGAAAGACTGGCGGTGGAGGACAGGTTGAATGGGAACGGATGCGCGGTGCTATGCGTGAAATTTCACGCATTCAGGCCGAGACATCCGATGTAAGCTTTGATGTTACCGCAAAAATTTCAGGAGTAAATTCTATTTATCGTGCAAGTATAGAGAATTTTGATGGATTATTTCGTTTTATAAATGAGTACTTTGAATTAGATGGGCGTGAAATATTTAACTTTCATCAAAATGTATTCTGGGATTCCCCAGCGGTATCGACTATAAAAGATGAAATTGGTAGAAGTTTTACTATAAAAAATGAATTAAAAAGTATGCGATTCCATGAGATGGACTCAGCCACCGCGAAATTAGCCTCTCCGCCCGGTCAGAAAGTTCTCGGCGACCGGGGCGAGAACCTGCCCACCGTCCTGCAGGCCATCTGTGCCGATCCCGCGCGCAAAGAGACCCTGATGGAATGGGTGCGGGCCTTGACGCCAATGGATGTGGTGGATTTCAAATTCCGCAGCGATCTGAACGGCTTCATACAGCTTTATCTGGTGGAAAGCGACGGGGCCGAGATATCGGCGGTCAGCGCGTCGGATGGCACGCTGCGCTTTCTGGCCTTGCTGGCGGCCCTGCTGGGGCCGAACCCGGCCAAGCTCTATTTCTTTGAGGAGATTGAGAGCGGCATCCACCCGGCCCGCCTGCATCTGTTGATCGACATGCTGGAACGGCAGACGGCGAAAAGCGGTATTCAAGTTGTCACCACCACCCATTCGCCGGAATTGCTGTCGCTGTTGAGCGACGAGACGCTGAAATCCACGTCCATCGTCTATCGCCCGCCGGGCCGGTCGGATGCCATCATCAAACCGGTGCTGGATTTCCCGAATATCGACAAGCTGCGGGCAACCCAAGGGTTGGGGCGGCTTCACGCTGCCGGCTGGTTTGAGGATATTCTGAACGCCACCTTCGATGAAGAAGGTGATGCGGAATGAGCCTGCGCCTGATGATCATTCCGGAAGATTTCCGCAAGGACGAACATATCCTGAAACCCATTTTCAAGGCGCTGCTGACCACCCTGGGGAAGCCGCGTGCAACGGTGGAAGTCTGCAAAGATCCCCTTCTATGCGGCGTCAATGACTGCATGAAGAAGGACCGCTTGCAGGAGGTGTTTGACCGCTATGAAGGTATCTATCAGCACTACATCCTCTGTGTAGACCGAGATGGGGATGTAAACAGGCGGGCCAAGCTGAACCATCTGCAAGACCATTTCGCTGATGGCCGCGTTTTTCTGGCTGCCAATGCCTGGGAGGAATTGGAAACTTGGCTGCTGGCCGGGGTTGATCTGCCACGGGAATGGCGCTGGGCTGATATCCGCGCCGATATCAGCGTGAAGGAAAACTACTTCGAGAAACTGGCCCGGCGGCGCAACGTGACGGACGGGCTCGGTGGCGGACGCAAGCGACTTGGCGAAGAGGCAGCGCGAAACCTGGGTGCCATCCGGCAAAAATGCCGGGAGGATTTCGACGAACTGGCCCAGCGACTTCAGGCACGGCTGGGAATTTAGCCCCCCACGACCAAGGTAGATGCGGCGGAAATGCACAGAGGCTCTCCCTTTGCGCGGCCTTCATTTCGCACCCGCACTCCGATAGGATGCAGGCCGGTTCAAGGCGGGTGCCGCCCGTTCCTGTTGTTGTAAAGCTGCCAAGAAGGCCCAACGATGGATATCAGCAAGATCCCCTCCGGCAAAAACCTGCCCTGGGATATCAACGTCATCATCGAAATCCCGCAGGGCGGCCAGCCCGTGAAGTACGAGCTGGAAAAGGAAAGCGGCGCGCTGTACGTGGACCGTTTCCTGCACACGGCTATGTTCTACCCCGCCAATTACGGTTTCGTGCCCCACACCCTGGCGCTGGATGGCGACCCGATCGACGTGATGGTGGTGGGCACCACCCCGGTGGTCCCCGGTGTCGTGCTGCGGTCGCGCCCCATCGGCGTGCTGGTGATGGAAGATGATGGCGGCATGGATGAAAAGATCCTGGCCGTGCCGGTGGACAAGCTGCACCCGTTCTACAGCAACATCAGCAGCTATCGTCAGCTGCCGCAGATCCTGGTGGAGCAAATCGCCCACTTCTTCGAACATTACAAGGATCTGGAACATGGCAAGTGGGTCCGCATCGTCCGCTGGGACGAGGCCGACTTCGCCGCCAAGCTGATCCAGGAAAGCTTCGACCGTTACAAGGCGGAAGGCTGAACTGCCCGTCGAGCTTGAATGAAAAGGGCCGGGTACCTTTGGGTACCCGGCCCTTTTTTGTTTTGTCGTGCCCGACGATGAAACGGAAGCACAGAAAATCACCAAGTCATAAGAGTAAGCTGGAGAGTAAGCTAGTTTATTTTCTTTTTATAAAACTTTTTAAAATCATTATCCATTTCCATAAACATACACATGAAGTAAATAAATTTGTTTTAATGATTATTCTATGTAAAATTCATACAAGTGTAAATATTAAAGAAATAAAACAATTCGAAATGCACGGTACAATCTTGAGATTTTTCTCGTCTCATCGATAATAAAGCAGCCGATTTTCATATCGGTCATATACAATGGCGATGGGCATGGGGATTCTGAAATGAGCAATATTAGTGGCACCGCCGGCAACGATAGCCTGAGCGGCAGTTCTTCGGATGATGTCATTTCTGGTGGGGCCGGTAATGACACATTGCTTGGCGGGAATGGCGATGATCTGCTGTTGGGTGAAGCAGGAAATGACCGCCTTGTCGGCGGGGCCAATGCCGATACGCTGACAGGGGGTAGCGGGGCCGATCTGTTCGTTCTGGAGCGGCAGCGCAGCTATCCTTACAATAATGATCTGGTTACTGATTTTACCCAAGGCGAAGACAAGGTTGATGTCAGCGGCCTCGGTATCACCAGTTTTGATACACTGATGATATTGGCGAAAGCCCAGCAGGCAAACGATGGCAGCCAGGTAACGGTCATCAGCACGAATTACTACAATTATGCCAACAGCATGCAGATTACGGTCAACCGCACACAATTGACTGCGGCAGATTTCGTCTTTGCCACCACCCAAACTGCCCAGTCAATCGCGGGAACGACGGGCGATGATGATCTGTTTGGCGGCTTCGGCAATGATACGCTGACCGGCGGGGACAATAATGACCGGCTGTTCGGCGATGCAGGCAATGACCGGTTGGTCGGCGGGGCCAATGCCGACACGCTTTACGGCGGCGCCGGCAACGACGTGTTCGTATTGGAGCGCCAGACGGGCTATCCCTACAATTATGATACGGTTGCCGATTTCACCCAGGGGCAGGACAAGATTGACGTTTCCGGCCTGGGGATCAACAGCTTCACCACCCTGGCGCTGCTTGCCAGTTCGCAGCAGGGCACAGACGGTACGCTGACAACCCTGATCAGCACCAATTATTCTAACTACGGCAACACGCTGTCGGTCGGGATCAACCTGTCACTGCTGACGGCTGCGGATTTCATCTTCGCAACAAGCCAGGCTTCTCAGACCATCACCGGCACCAGTGGCATGGATGATTTGTTCGGCGGCACCGGTAATGACACACTGACGGGCGGCGGTGGGAATGACCGGCTGTTTGGCGACGCTGGCAATGATCGGCTGGTAGGTGGTGCCAATGCCGATACATTGTATGGCGGGGCGGGCAATGACGTGTTCGTGCTGGAGCGGCAATCAGACTATCCCTACAATTATGATACGGTTGCCGATTTCACCCAGGGACAGGACAAGATTGATGTCTCAGGGCTGGGCATTGTCAGCCTCGACACCTTGATGTTGATCAGCAGCAGTGGGCAAGCTGCCGATGGCACCCAGAATACGACGATCAGCACCAATTATTCGGGCTACGCAAACAGCCTGCTGGTCGGGGTGAACCGTAATCTGCTGATCGCCACCGACTTTATCTTCTCCGGGAACAGCACGGCGCAAAGCCTGACTGGCACCAGTAACAATGACGACCTTTTCGGTGGGCTGGCTGCAGACACGCTGATGGGGGGCACTGGTGACGACAGGCTATTCGGCGATGCAGGCAATGACCGGCTTGTCGGCGGTATGGACGATGACACGCTGTATGGCGGCGCTGGCAATGATGTGTTTGTGCTGGAGAAGGCAACCAGCTATTGGAACGATGATGTGGTCGCCGATTTCACCCAGGGGCAGGACAAGATCGACCTTTCCAGCCTGGGTATCCGCAGCTTTGCCAGCCTGCTGGAACTGACCACACAGCAAAGCGGCAACAGCACGGGTGCCTTGATCACGACCAGGAACGAGGGACGGGACAGCACGATGCTGCTGTCCGGTGTGAACAAGGGTCTGCTGACCGCTGCGGATTTTATTTTCTCCACCGAGAGCAATCCACTCACCTTGACCGGCAGCAGCTCTGAAGATGACCTGTTTGGCGGAGCAGGCAACGATACGCTCAGCGGTGCTAATGGCAATGACCGGCTTTTCGGTGACGCCGGTGACGACCGGCTTGCCGGTGGTGCCGGCAATGACACCCTCTATGGCGGTGATGGCACCGACAGTGCGGTGTTCAGCGGTGCCCGTGCCGGATATCAGATCACCACCAATAATGGTGTGCTGACCGTTACCGATACCTCGCGTACCGATGGTACGGATGTGCTGTATGGTGTTGAAAGGCTGATTTTCAGCGATCAGACAGTGACGGTGGACGTGCCCGTCCTGCCCACCCTTTCCATAACCGGCACCAGCGTGCGGGAAGGTCATGCCGGCACCAAGGTTCTTTCCTTCACCGTTTCCCTCTCTGACGTCAGCAGCCAGACGACCAGCTTCAACTTCGCCACCCAAGGGCTCACCGCGACGACAGGTGTGGATTTCCAGGCGGTGTCGGGCACCTATAGCATCGCCGCCGGCAGCCGCAGTACGGTGGTCAATGTTCTGGTCAATGGGGATATCACGGTCGAAGGCAATGAGACGCTGACCGGTATCATCAGCCAGCCCAGCGGGGCCACCCTGGCCACCAGTGCTGCCACCGGCACCATCCTGAATGATGATTTCCAGTCTGCCTTCTCCGCCGATGCCTATCGGGCCCTGAATCCCGATCTGTTCTATGCTTTCGGCAATGATGATACGGCCTTGCTGCGCCATTACGTCAATAATGGCCGGGGGGAAGGCCGCGCCACCAGCGGCTTTGATGCAGAGGCCTATGCCGCCCAGAACCCGGACCTGTTCAATGCCTTCGGCCTGGACAAGGTGGCGCTGACCAACCATTACCTCTATGCCGGCAAGGCGGAGGGCCGGTTGGCGGAAGGGTTCGATGCGCTGGCTTATGCGGCCCAGAACCCCGATCTCTATGCCGCCTTCGGCACCAATCATGCCGCCCTGGTCAACCACTATATCTATGCCGGCAAAGCAGAGGGACGGGTCACCGGCGGCTTTGATGCGGAGGCCTATGCCGCATTGAACCCCGATCTGTTCAATGCCTTCGGCCTGAACACCGAAGCCCTGATCAGCCATTATATCAATTACGGTCGGGGGGAAGGGCGCAGCGCCATCGGCTTCGACGCGGAAACCTATGCCGCGCTGAACCCGGACCTGTTCAATATTTTCGGGCTGAACCATGCCGCCTTGATCAACCATTATATCTATGCCGGCAAGGCAGAGGGCCGCGCGGCCTATCAATTGCCGACACCGGCATTGGCTATGATCGGCATGGCCGAGGATGCGGCCAGCATCAGCTACGACCTCGCCGCCTGAGGCTGATTACCCAAAGGGCCGGTTGCATACCGGCCCTTTGGCGCGTCACACTGGTCCCCTGATGACAGGGGACCAGTGTGGAATGATCAGGGGCGCGTGGCGGATGGGGGGCGGGCAACCAACCGCTGAAGCGGAATTGCCCGGCGGGCTGGTTCGGCAATTGACGGATTGGCAGGGGGCGGGGCTGATTGATGCCGATACGGCCAGCCGCATCGCCGCCTTTGAAGCCGCCCGCCACCGGCCACGCTTGCCGGCGGCCCTGGCCATTCTGGGCTTCTTCACCATGGCGCTGGGCATCATCGCCATCATCGCTGCCAATTGGGATGCCATCCCCATTGGTCTGCGCCTGGGCCTGCATGTGGCCCTTAATCTGGGGCTGGGCCTGGCCGCCTGGGTTTGGCGAGGGCGGGGGACGGCCAAGGGAATGCCGCGCTTCCGGCAGGAAGGCGCCTTGTTGCTGCTGTCGCTTTCCACCTTGGCCTTGATCGCCCATGTCGGGCAGAGCTTCCATCTGCAGGGCGATCTGGCCGGACTGCTGCGCGGCTGGCTGCTGCTGGTCACGCCCTTCACGTTGATGGCGGTGCGGGCGCCGCTGCATCGCTCCCTCTGGCTCAGCGGGCTGGTATGGTGGCTGTCGGTGGAACTGTCGGATTACTGGCTGACCTTGCATGAATGGCGCCTGTCCGGCACGGCGGTGATGCTGGCCTTCGCCCTGCTCTATGCCGCGCGTGTCCTGTCGCCACCGCTTGACCCTTCCTGGGCACGGCATATTGGCCGGGCGGCGGTGGCCACGCTGGTGGCGGCCACCAGCTTCGTGCTGCTGGTGCTGCGCCTGCTGCTGGATGCGGTGCCACCGCCGGCAATGGTCAATGATGCCACCATCGCCGCCCTGGTCGGCTTCGTCGCCATTGGCGGGGCGCATTGGCTCTGCCCGGCGGATCGTGCGGGCACGCGGCGGCTGTTCGGGCTGGCGTTGGCCCTGTCGCCGGGGCTGGCGGTGCTGCCCTTCATCCTCAGCCAGTCGCCCTCTGCCATCGTCACCGGTGTGCTGTTCTGCCTCTATTGGGTCGCGCTGGGGAAACTGGCGCTGGATGCGCAGCGGCCCGGCTTCTTCAAGCTGGCGGTGGCGCTGATCGCGTTGCGGGTCTTCATCTTTTATCTGGAGGCAACGGGCGGCCTGCTGGCCACCGGCTTTGGTCTGGTGATCGGCGGGGCAGTGCTGCTGGCCCTGGCGCTGGGCGCACGCCGTATCATGGCCTGGGGCACGGAAAAGGTGACGGAGGACGCACGATGAAGGCCGCCATGTCCCGCCCCGCCCTGCTGCTGCTGGCGGCTTTGCTGTTGCCCACCCTGGTGCTGGCCGGCTGGGCCGGGCTGATCGCCACCCGGCAGGCCGGCACCCCCAGCACGCGGGTGGAAATCCAGGGTTTTGACCCACGCGACCTGTTGCGCGGCCATTATCTGCAGGCGCGGCTGAAGCTGGGCCTGTCGCCCGGCGACGCGCCCGCCTGTGTCTGTGTGGAGCCGGAAAACGGCCCGCCGGGGCAGCCCGCCACCCGCCCCCTGGCATCGTGCCAGCCGCTGGAGGTAGGCTCCTGCCGCTATCCAATGGCCGATCCGCTGCGGGTCCTGCGCATCTATGTGCCGCAGGAAAAGGCGGCAGACCTGGACAGGCGGCTGCGCAAGGGCGAACAGAAACTCTCCGTCGCCGTGCATTTCCAGGGCGATGGGGAAATCGGGATCAGTGATCTGCAGGTGGACGGGGTGCCCGTCGCCGATATCAAAGGGGATGAATGATGGAGTTTGAAGGCAGGCTGGTGCGGCTGGCTGTGGCGCCCGATCTGGTGGCGGAATTTCTGGAACGCGTCTCCGCCAATGTGACGGGCAGCCGCCAGGAACCGCAAAACCTCACCTTCGGCTTGGCCCGCAGCCCGGAAGAGGAAGCGGACGGCCAGGCCATCTTCTATCTGTGGGAAGAGTTCAAGGGCGAGGGCGCCTTCGCCCACCATCACGGGACGGCGCATTTCCAGGCTTTCCGAACCTGGCTGGAGGGGCAGCAGCAGGCCGGGCAGATCGCGGTGCGCCGGCTGGTGACGCGGCCGCTGCTGCGGGACTAACCGGTTCCGGCCGGGGCGGGGGCGGCGGGTTCAGCGTGGCCGGATCTTCATCGCCCCAGCCGCAGGCCAGCAAGGCGGCCCGCATATGCGGCGGCACCGGCGCTGTCACCGTCACCGGGTCTTTCGTGGCCTGAATGGGCACGGTGATGGCGCGCGACAGCAAATGCAACGGCAGGCCCGTGCCATCGGGCCGCCCGCCATAGATCGGGTCGCCCAGCACCGGGCAGCCCAGCGACTGGGTATGCACGCGGATCTGGTGGGTGCGGCCGGTCTTCGGGTTCAGTTCCAGCCAGGCAATGGGGCCGACGCCCGGCAATTCCCCGCGCCCGCGCACCCGCCAGAGTGTGACGCTGGGCTGGCCATTCTCCTTGTCCGCCACCATGCGCCAGCCACGCTTGGCATCGCTGATCTTGTTCAGGGGCAGGTCGATCTTGCCGCTGTTATCCGCCGGCTGGCCGGCCACTACCGCCCAATAGGTTTTCGCCACCCGCCCTTCCTGGAACAGGATGCCCAGCTTGCGCAGCGCCTTGGGGTGACGGCCCAGCACCAGACAGCCGGCGGTATCACGGTCCAGCCGATGGGCCAGCGAGGGCGGGTTGGGAAAGCCGAAGCGCAAGCCATCGAAATGGCTTTCCAGATTATCGCCACCGCCCGGCCCGGCATGAACGGGGATGCCGGCGGGCTTGTCCAGCACCAGCATCAACCCGTCGCGGTACAGCAGGCGGGCCAGCAATTCTTCCTCGGTCATCATCATCCGGCGGGGTTGGGAGGGGGCTTTTCCCTCTAGCACGGGGCGGCCACTGTCTCCACCGCCTTGGCAGGGGGAGCTGCGGGCCGCCGACCGGCGGCCCGGCGCGCGTAGCCGCGTCAGCCCAGGCGGTGGATGTGCCCGTAAGGGCCCGGGAAAACATCAAGGGGCATGTCCCATGCCCCTTGATGTTACTGCGACGATCCGTCGCGGGCAAAGCCGATGGCGGCACGCATCAACCGCTCCAAGTCGCGGATGCGTTCGGCCTGTTTTGCCTGCAACAGCTGCTCCGGCGTCAGTGCCGGTGCCGGATTATCCACCTGCACGCGACGGCCCCCGCTGGCCATGTCGCGCCCATCATCACCCTCTTGCCCACGCATTTTCCGTTAAACCCCTGGAATTCCGCCATTCTGCCGGCAATCATCCCACCACCCCCATCCGGCAGGACCGCTGCGGTTCCTATTGTCGGGCAGGAACGGCCGGCAGGCAATTCTCGACAATGGTATAACAGGCGTCGCGGTCATCCTGATCCGGGGTGAAAAACAGACTGGCGACCTTGCCATCCCGCACGGTGAAGGTCGCCTCACAGCCATCGGGCGGGCGGCTGCCCACCGGCAGGCTGATGCCCAGCCCACCGCCAACATGCCGACCGCCACCGCCCAGGCCGATCTGCACGGAGGGGGCATCCTTCTGCCCGGCTGTGCGCTGATAGACATAGATGCGGGCGCCATCGGCGGCCGTTCCCTGGCGGTCGGGCACCCCGGCACAGGAAAACAGGGCTGTTTCTGCCATGCCGGCCAGCTGCGATGGGGCGGTGGCCCGCACATCCGTTCTGCCGGCACAACCACCCAGCAGCGCCAGGGCCAGTACCGCCCCGCCAAACCTGATCGCTGAGATCATCTTCCGCCAACTCCCGCAAAAGAAAGCCGCCCCATCCAGGCAGATGGGGCGGCAATCGGCAAAGGGCAATATTGTTGGTGTGATCGGCCGGTCAGAAGCCGCCGCCATACACCTTGTCCAGCGCCGCATCATCGAAGGCGTAGGTGGAATTGCAGAATTCGCAATTGACCCGCACCTCCCCGTCGACACGCAGATCGTCCAGTTCCGACCGGTCCAGGCTGCGCAGCACATTTTCCACCCGCTCCCGCGAGCAGCGGCAACCGGCCCGCAGGGCGGTGCGTTCGTAAATGCGCGGGCTTTCCTCGTGGAACAGACGGTAGATCAGGTCATTGGCCGCCAGCCCACCATCCAGCAACTCGGCCGCCGTCACCGTTTCCAGCAGAATGGCGGCGCGGTTCCAGTCTTCTTCCCGGCTGCCCTGGACATGTTCGGCCATCACGCCCGCCGTTTCCGGCGGCAGGGCCTGCAGCATGATGGCGCCGCCGACCCATTTGCCGTCCTTGTCCTTACCCACAAAGGATTTGATGGCGGTGGCCATCTGTTCGGACTGGCGGAAATAATGGCGCACGGCGTCAGCCATGGCGGCACCGCGCAGTTCCACAATGCCCTGATAGCGTTCGGTATGTTCGCCCTGGTCCACCGTGAAGGCGACATAACCCGCCCCCAGCAGCGACCCCAGATCGGCCTGGAAGCCCTTATGCTCCATCTGCGCCGCCAGCCGGTCGGCATCAAAACGGGCATAGCCGCGCATATCGCCGACCGAAGTGACGTCGGAGACGGTATAGGCGACCGGCCCGTCGCCCTTGGTCTGCAGGGTGAAAATCCCCTCATATTTCAGGGCAGAGGCCAGCGTTGTCGCCAGCAGGATGGTTTCCGCCAGCAGCGGCTGCACCTGCACGGGATAGGCATGACGGGTCAGGATCTCGTCCAGCGCCGGACCCAGCCGGACAAAACGCCCCCGGAAGGAGGCGCTGTCGAGCTGGAAGGGCTGGACGATATCGAATTCAGACGAAACAAGATCGGTATCGTGGCGGGGGCCGCCCGCCACGGGTTCAGACGAAGTCATCGGTCAAGGCACCAGGTCAGAATGCCCTTCTGGGCGTGCATACGGTTCTCCGCCTCATCCCAGACCGCTGATTGCGGGCCGTCGATCACGGCGGAGGTCACCTCCTCCTCCCGGTGGGCCGGGAGACAATGCATGAATATGGCGTCTTTTTTCGCCAGACCCATGACATGGGCGTTGACCTGATATGGCTTCAGCAGATTGTGACGGCGCTGACCGTCCTTATTGTGCATCGATACCCAGGTGTCGGTGACGATGGCGTCGGCATCCGCCGCCGCCACTTCCACGTTACGGGTGATGCTGACGCGGCCATTATGCTGGTGCACCCAGTCCATGGTGGCTGCCGGGGGGGACAATTCCTCCGGACAGGCGATGCGCAGTTCGAAATCGAACAGCACCGCCGCATGGATCCAGCTTTCGCAGACATTGTTGGCGTCGCCGGTCCAGCAGACCACCGCATCCTTGATGGAACCCTTGCGTTCCTCAAAGGTCAGGATGTCGGCCATGATCTGCACCGGGTGCGAACTGTCGGTCAGCCCGTTGATCACCGGCACGCTGGCGGCCGCCGCCATCTCATGCAGCTTCGCTTCATGATCGGTGCGCAGCATGATGATATCGACATAGCGGGACAGCACGCGCGCCGTATCGGCAATCGTCTCCCCATGGCCCAACTGGATTTCTTTGCCGGTCAGGCAGATCACCTCACCGCCCAGCTGGCGCATCCCCACCTCGAACGAGACGCGGGTGCGGGTGCTGGGCTTTTCGAAGATCAGCGCCAGGGTCTTGCCCAGCAGCGGCTTTTCCGCCCCGGCCCCGCGCTTCATCGTGGCGGCACTGTCCAGCATCCGGCGCAGGCTGGCCAGATCATGCTGGTGGATATCCAGAAAATGGCGAACCTGGCTCGTGGAACCCATCATGCGAACTCCCGGCAGGTCTTTTCCAAGATTTCCATCGCTTCGGTCACTTCCTTTTCGCCGATGGTCAGCGGCGGCAGGATGCGCACCACATTATCCGCCGCCCCCACGACCAGCAGGCCGTTTTCACGCAGGCGGGTCACCATATCGGCATAATTCACCACGCATTTCAGGCCAAGCATCAGGCCCTTGCCGCGTGCCTCTGCCAGAACGGTGGGATAGCGGGCGACCAGTTCCTCCAGCTTGCCCTTCAACAGGTCGCCGGTCTGGGTGACCTGATCCAGGAAACCGGGGGCGGTGATGACATCCAGCACGGCATTGGCCACCGCCATGGCCAGCGGGTTGCCGCCAAAGGTGCTGCCATGGGTGCCGGGCACCATGCCGACGGCGGCCTTTTCCGTGGCCAGGCAGGCGCCAACGGGGAAGCCGCCGCCAATGCCCTTGGCAATGCACATCACATCCGGTTCGATACCGGCCCATTCATAGGCGAACAGCTTGCCGGTACGGCCGACGCCGCACTGGATTTCATCGAAAACCAGCAGCAGGCCGAATTCATCGGCCGTGGCGCGCAGCGCCTTCAGATATTCAATGCTGGCCGGGCGGATGCCGCCTTCGCCCAGAATCGGTTCCACCATGATGGCGGCCGTCTCCGGCGTGATGGCGGCCCGCAGCTCGTTCAGGTTGTCGTAAGACACCTGATCGAACGCATCCAGCAGCGGGCCGAAACCGCCCACCATCTTTTCCGACTTGGCGGCCGCGATGGCGGTGGTCGAACGGCCATGGAAGGCCCCGCCCACAACGATGAAGCGGGTCTTTTCCGGGTGGCCGGTGTCATGATGGTACTTGCGCACCGTCTTCACCGCGCATTCCCAGGCTTCCACGCCGGAATTGGTGAAGAACATGGTGTCGGCAAAGGTCAGTTCCTTCAGCCGTGCGCCCAGCTTCTCCTGCCCCGCCACCCGGAACAGGTTGGAGGTGTGCCACAGCTTGCCCGCCTGCTCCGCCAGCTTTTCCACCAGATAGGGGTGCGCGTGGCCAAGGGCGTTCACCGCGATGCCGGCGGTGAAATCCAGGAATCGTCGGCCGTTGGTGTCCCACAGATAGGCGCCTTCACCCCGTTCGAACACGGTGTCGATCCGGGAATAGGTGGGCATCACGACTGGGATCACGGGACATACTCCTGACAGCAGAAAGTGTCGTGGCGGGCGGATGCGCGAAAAGTAAATTTCCGCCAGAGCGGCGACTATTGTTCGCACGCGCGGGGCCTGTCAACGCAACCGCGCGCATCCCTCTTGTGATACGGGCAAGAGGCGTTGCGGATTTAACCCTTTCAGCTTATGAATGGAGCCGAAACGACAGGTCAGGCGGGGGCATTTGACATTTCGGTGACGGGGGCAGGCCATGGTGCCGCATCCGGCCGAAATTGCTGTGGCCCCGTCGGCCGGATCAGGTGCGACATCCGGGTTTCCCAGCCCACAGGCGGAGAGTGCTCAAGGCTATGCCGAACGATATTCTGGACCCGCGCAGCTTCCAGCGCCCCGGCTTCAACGGCATCACCGAACCGGTGGCCGACGGCACCCCCGCCACCGGCGGCATCACCAGCATCGCCACCGAAGCGCGGATCGAGGGGGCGAAGATTTCCCACTGTCATACGCTGCATGTGGCGGGGCGGCTGGTTGATGTCACGCTGAGCGAGATCAAGATCCTGGAAGTGGCCGAGGGCGGCCATTTTGAAGGCACGGCCAAGGTGGAACAGATGCGCGTCAATGGCCGCGCCACCGGCACCATTGAGGTGACGGGCATGTTGTCCGTGGGTGAAACCGGCCAGGTGGAAGGCACCATCCGCTATGGCCGCATTTCCATCGCCGATGGCGGTGCCGTCACCGGCACGCTGCAGACCGGCAAGGCCGGCGCCTGAGTCTCTGCTTCTCCCATCTGTCCGCGATCTCCCCTGCGGACAGATGGGGCGACTGAATTGATTGTATTTTAGATATATTGTTGCGGAATACCGGTATAGTGTGCGGCCCTTGCCACGCCTTCTGCCGCTTGAGCCCCCGATGAGCAGCACACACACCACCGTCCCCCCCGCCGCCACCCCACCGGCCCGCGATCTGGAATTTTTGCGCCGGGAGCTGGGCCTGCACCGGCAATGGCAGGAAGGCAAGGGCGGCCGCCGTGCCGAGCTGCAATTCCAGGATCTGTCCGGGCTGAATCTGAAGGGTGCCCGGCTGGCAGAGGCGCGGCTGGCCGGGGCCAACCTGTCCAATTGTGTGCTGGAAGGCGTCGATCTCAGCCGGGCTGACCTGTTCGGGGCCGATCTGGAGGGGGCGGACCTGTCATCCGCTAACCTGACCGGGGCCGATCTGCGCGGGGCCAACCTGCACCGCGCTATCATGGCCGATGTTATTCTGCGTGGGGCCGATTTCCGGTCCGGCACGCTGACCGACAGCAGCGGCGCCAAGCGCCGTGACGGGGCGGCCGTGCTGACGGAGGCGCGGCTGGAACGCGCTATCCTCTGTGCCGCCAAGCTGACCGGTTGCGACCTGACCGGGGCGGATTTGATGGATGCCGACCTGTCCGGGGCTGACCTGTCAAAATGCGTGATGCTGGGGGTGGACCTGTCCGGCGCCAACCTGTCGGGCGCGCAATTGGCCGGCACCATGGTGGAGGCGGACATGCTGTCGCGCGGGCGGCACCTGCCCGATGGCGCCATGGCCGCCCTGGTTGAACCGGCGCGCCGTCCTGTGCCGGCCGTCGAGCTTGCCGCCATGGTCGATGCGCATGAAGCCTGGATCGACAGCGGCGGGGCACGCGGCGCCCGGCTGGATCTGGATATGGCCGAACTGGATGTGGCTGTGCTGCATGGGCGCAATCTGGCCGGCGCCCGGCTGCGCCGCTGCCGCCTGACGGGGGCGGACTGCGCCGACAGCCATCTGGAAATGGCTGATCTTTCCTACAGCGATCTGCGCGATGCCATGCTGGATGGTGCGGTGCTGGCCGGGGCGACGCTGCGCCGGGTGAACCTGGCCGGTGCCCATCTGGCCGGCGCCCAGGTCACCACCCAGCCCATGGCCGGCGGCCGCACCTGGCCCGCCAATCTGGAAGGGGCCAACCTGCGCGGGGCGGACCTGACCAACGCCGTGCTGGCCGGTGCCATCCTGCGCAAGGCCGATCTGGGCGGGGCCATCACCACGGGGCTGAACCTGCGTGGCGCTGACCTGACCGGGGCCACGCGCACGGCCGCCGGGGATGAGAATGCCCAGCGCCGCCGGTTGCGCCGGTTCAGCCAGCCGGTGTTGGTGGTGGGCAGCCGCAAGGGGGCCGCCAGAACGCGCAACTGGTCCTTTGGCGGCGTGGCGCTGGATGCCGACCCGGCCCTGTTCCGGGAGGGGGAGAGCATGACCCTGCTGATCGCCGCCCCCGGTGCCGGCGACCCGGTGCCGGTCTCGGCCGAGGTGGTGGCGATCGAGGGGGCCGAGCGCACCATCTCTTTGAAATTCGCGCCGCTGACGGCGGAACTGAAAAGCTACCTCAACGGGCTGGTTGCGCCCCGCTACCGAATGGGATGATGCTGGCATCATGATGCCGTCGATTGCCTTGCCCCCCCTGGATATTGCGGCCCTGGTCTGGTTCAGCCTGCTCTGGTGGGGCTATGGTTGGCTGACCGACCGCCGCAACCGCACGCCGGTCAGCCTGAACCAGCATATGCTGCGTATCCGCATCCGCTGGATGACCAACATGCTGTACCGGGACAACCGGGTGATGGACAGCATGTTGATCGGCCATCTGATCCATTCCGTCTCCTTCTTCGCCAGCACCACGGTGCTGGTGCTGGCCGGTCTGCTGGGGGTTCTGGCCTCTGCGGAAGCCTCGCACCAGAAGGTGATGGAGCTGGGCTTCACCATGCAGACGGACCGTTACCTGTTCGAGCTGAAGCTGGTGCTGCTGCTGGGCATCTTCGTCTACAGCTTCTTCTGCTTCACCTGGGCGGTGCGGCAGTTTAATTACACCATCGCCCTGGTGGGGGCCGCCCCGCTGGAGCCGGGGGACGAGGCCAATATCACCGCCAAGGCCGCCGCCAAGATGATGACGCTGGCCATCACCAGCTTCAACCGGGGCCTGCGCGGCTATTATTACGCCTTTGCCAGCCTGGGCTGGCTGGTGCATCCCTATATCTTTATCGCTCTGGTCACGCTGGTGACCTATGTTTTGTGGCGCCGCCAATTCCGCTCCGCCGCCTTCGACGCCATCGCGCGTTATTCCTCCCAGGGCATCGGCGACAGCCCCCCGCAGGCGCGTGAACGCCCGGGCAAGGGGATTTAACCCCAACCCGCCTTTTCCCCGCCTTGGTTTTGGGGTAAGCGGGGGCGACGAACGCGGCACCGACAAGAGAGCTTTTTGGCTCTCGTTGCCTCCTTCTTCACCGTCACCCCGGCTTTCTTCACCGTCACCCCGGCGAAGGCCGGGGTCCAGAATGGCAGGCATATTGATCTACGATCCTGGACCCCGGCCTGCGCCGGGGTGACGGATATGGTAGGGAAAGCCGGGCCGCCGCCGGCATCAACCATCCCCCCACACCCCATGAAAGCCGGTCACCCATCATGAGTTTCGCCCGCGCCATCGCCACGGTCGGTGGCATTACCATGGTGTCCCGTGTTCTGGGCTTTGTGCGTGACATGCTGATGGCGCGCTATCTGGGGGCGGGGCCGGCGGCCGATGCGTTTTTCGTCGCCTTCCGCCTGCCCAACCTGTTCCGCTCCCTGTTCGCCGAGGGGGCCTTCACCGCTGCCTTCCTGCCCATGTTCAGCGGCACCCTGCAGAAGGAAGGCCATGACAGCGCCAAGGGGCTGGCGGAAGAGGCATTGGCCTTCATGGTGGCCCTGCTGCTGCTGTTCAGCGCGGTGATAGCGCTTGCCATGCCGCTGGTCGTCTCCGTCATGGCGACCGGTTTCACCGACGATCCCGGCCAGTTCGCCCTGGCCGTTTCCATGTCGCAGGTGATGTTCCCCTATCTGGCGCTGATCTCGCTGACCGCTCTGCTGGGCTCCATCCTCAACGCGCTGGGCCGCTATGGCCCCTTTGCGGCGGCACCGGTGCTGTTGAACATCGTGCAGATCACCGGCCTGCTGGCCAGCCAGCCGCTGGGGCTGCCGGTGCATTGGGTGCTGGCCTGGGGTGTGCCGGTGGCCGGTGTGGCGCAACTGGTCTGGATGATCCTGGCCTGCCGGCGGGCCGGCATGGTGGTGCGGCTGCGCCGGCCCAAACTGACACCCCGGGTGAAGAAACTGTTCGCCCTGCTGGCCCCCGGCATCCTGGGGGCCGGGGTTTATCAGTTCAACCTGCTGATCGGCACCAATCTGGCCACCTGGCTGCCCACGGGGGCCGTCTCCTATCTGCAATATGCCGACCGGTTGAACCAGCTGCCCATGGCGGTGGTGGGCGTGGCGGTGGGTACCGCCCTGCTGCCCCTGCTGTCCCGCCAGATCACGGCGGAGGATCATGAAGGGGCGCGTACCAGCCTGTCACGCGGGATGGAGTTTGCTGCCTTACTGGGCCTGCCGGCGGCGGTGGCGCTGATCGCCATTCCCGATGCGCTGATCCATGTGCTGTTCGAAGGTGGGGCCTTTGGGGCCGATGCCGCCCGCGCCACGGCGGACGCGCTGCAGGCCTATGCCATCGGCATCCCCGCCTTCATCGCCGCCAAGATCCTCTCCACCGCCTATTTCGCCCGGCAGGATACCAAGGGGCCGGTGCGGGTGGCGGTGGTGGTGCTGCTGGGCAATGTCGGTGTGTCCCTGGCCCTGATCGGGCCCTTGGGCCATGTCGGGCTGGCGCTGGCACCGGGGCTGACGGCGTGGTTGAACGTGGCGCTGCTGGCCATCGGCCTGCGCCGGCGCGGGTTGCTGCAGCTGGACCCACGGCTGGCCGGGCGGCTGGCCCGCATCACGGCCGCCGCCGCCCTGATGGGGGGGCTGGCCTGGGGCCTGGGCTGGGCGTTGCAGCCCTGGCTTTACAGCACGGCCCCTGGGGTGAAGGTGCTGGCGCTGGCCGGGCTGATCGGGGCCGCCATGGTTGGCTATGGCTTGTTCTGCCTGGCGCTGGGGGCCGCCCGGCTGGGGGAACTGAAAGGTTTGCTGCGCCGTCGGGGCGGGGGCGCACCGCCAGCCGCTTGACCGGCATTGCCTGACAACGCCATATCTGCGGGCGACCGGTCCCATCGGGGGGCCGGCGCCCTCGCCCTCCACCAGCGAAACATCCTTCGGGAACCAGACCCATGAACCGCATTTTCTCGGGCATGCAGCCCACCCGCCAACTGCACCTCGGCAATTATCTGGGGGCTTTGCGCAACTGGGTGCGCCTGCAGCACGATTATGAGGCCATTTTCTGCGTTGTGGATATGCACGCCATCACGATCGACCATGATCCAGAGGTGCTGCGTTCCAACATCCGCGAAGTGGCGGCGGCCTATATCGCGGCCGGCATTGATCCAGAAAAGAACATCCTGTTCAACCAGTCGGCCGTGTCCGGCCATGCCGAACTGAACTGGATTCTGGCCTGCCATACGCCGCTGGGCTGGTTGAACCGCATGACCCAGTTCAAGGAAAAGGCCGGCAAGCAGAAGGATAATGCCGTTCTGGGCCTCTATGCCTATCCGGTGCTGATGGCGGCTGACATCCTGCTGTACAAGGCCACGCATGTGCCGGTGGGCGAGGACCAGAAGCAGCATCTGGAACTGGCGCGCGACATTGCCGGGGCCTTCAACCGCTATTACAAGCGCGAGGATTATTTCCCCCTGCCGGAACCGCAGATCCTGGGTGAAGCCACCCGCGTGATGAGCCTGCGCGACGGTACGAAGAAAATGTCCAAGTCGGATGAGAGCGAATATAGCCGCATCAACCTGACCGACGATGCCGACACCATCGCGCTGAAAATCCGCAAGGCCAAGACCGACCCGGAGCCGCTGCCGTCGGTGGTGGAAGGGCTGGAGGGTCGGGCGGAGGCCGCCAATCTGGTGACCATTTATGGCGCCCTGTCCGACCAGACCAAGGCCCAGGTGCTGGCCGACTATGGCGGCCAGCAATTCAGCGCCTTCAAGGGGGCGCTGGCCGATCTGGCCGTCGCCAAGCTGGCCCCCATCGCCGGCGAGATGAACCGCCTGCTGAGCGACCGCGCCGAACTGGACCGCATCCTGCAAAAGGGTGCCGAACGGGCCGGCGCCATTGCCGAGAAGACGGTGAATGAGGTGAAGGATATTGTGGGGTTGGTGCGGTTCTGACGGGGGCTTCCCCTGCCATCCGTTCCCTGCCATCCCGACTTTCGCCCATAAGCGCTAAGGTACCCCCTTGCACTGAAACGCTTTCCCCGCGAAAGCGGGGATCCAGGGGCCACATGCACTGCGCATCGGTGCCACTGGCCCCTGGACCCCCGCTTTCGCGGGGGAGGCAGCAAAGGTGCTAACCCCTGACTTAGCACCCAGGGGTGAAAGCCGGGATGACTGGGAAGAGGTAACAAACGTAGCTCCCCCCCCCCCAACCCACAGGCCCCCCAATGCCCACCATCCTGATCACCGGTTTCGCCCCCTTCCTGGGTCACGCCGTCAACCCGACATCCTGGCTGGCCGGCCGGCTGGATGGGGTGGTGATCGGTGGTGCCCATATCCGTGGCGTGGAACTGCCCGTCACCTTCACTGGTGCCGTGCCCGCCCTGCAGGCGGCCGTCACCGCCACCAAACCCGATGCGGTGGTGATGTTCGGGCTGGCCTATGAGACGGATGCCATCCGCCCCGAACGGCTGGCGCTGAACCTGGATGATGCGCCGGCCCCCGATAATGACGGCACCATCCGCCGCAACAGCCCCATCGATCCGGCGGGGCCGATGGGGTACTGGTCGTCGCTGCCGCTGGATGCCATGGCGGATGACCTGACCGATGCCGGCTTTCCGGTGAGGTTCAGCCGCGATGCCGGCGGCTATATCTGCAACCATCTGTTTTTCGGGATGCGGCATTGGCGGCCCGATCTGCCGGCCGGCTTCATCCATGTGCCCCCCTTCCCGGACGGGCTGAAGCCGGAAGATCGAGGCCACCGCACCGGCATGGCGCCGGATCGGCTGGAACAGGCGGCGCGCATCCTGCTGCAACGGCTGGCCGGTTCCATTTCAATCGCATGACAAAGCCGTTCCGGGGCCCTTTTACACTTGGGCTGCGCGCGGGGTAGGGGTAAGGTTTCCATAATCCCCCGCGCCGCAACAAAAACGGCATCATGCAGATTTACCTTCCCATCGCGGAACTTTCGGTCAATGCCCTGTTGATCCTGATGCTGGGTGGCGGCGTGGGTTTCCTGTCCGGCCTGTTCGGTGTGGGGGGCGGCTTTCTGATGACGCCGCTGCTGATCTTCATCGGCGTGCCGCCCGCCGTGGCCGTGGGCACCCAGGCCAACCAGCTTGTCGGCGCTTCCGTGTCTGGGGTGCTGGCCCATTGGCGACGCAATAATGTGGATGTGAAACTGGGCCTGGTGATGCTGAGCGGCGGGTCGCTGGGCACGGCGCTGGGCGTGTGGATTTTCGCCCTGTTGCAGGCCCTGGGCCATATCGATCTGGTGATCTCGCTCTCGTATGTGTTGTTCCTGGGCACGGTCAGCAGCCTGATGCTGTGGGAAAGCCTGGGCACCATGCTGCGCGGGCGCAGCACGGCCACACGGTCCAAGCTGCATCACCATACCTGGCTGCATGGCCTGCCCTTCAAGATGCGCTTTCCCCGGTCGCGGCTGTACATCTCTGCCCTGCTGCCGGCGCTGATCGGGTTTTTCTGCGGGCTGCTGGTGGCGATCATGGGCATTGGCGGCGGCTTCCTGCTGGTGCCGGCCATGATCTATATTCTGGGGATGCCGACGGCCCTGGTGGCCGGCACCTCCCTGTTTCAGATCATCTTCACCACCGGTATTGCCGCCTTCCTGCAGGCGGTGGGCAACCAGACGGTGGATATCATGCTGGCCCTGCTGCTGCTGGTCGGCGGCGTGGTGGGGGCGCAGTTCGGCACCCGCGTCGGGGCCAAACTGCGCGGTGAACAGGCCCGCGCCCTGCTGGCCCTGGTGGTGCTGGCCGTGGCGGTGAAGCTGGCGGTGGATCTGATTGTCCGACCGGAAGATCTGTTCTCCATCACCCTGCCGGGGGGGGCGTGATGCGGGGGCGTCGCCTGCTGGCCCTGCCCGCCGGCCTGCTGGCCGGCTTCATGCTGCTGCTGGCCTTGCGGGCCGATGCCTGGGGCCAATCGCTGGTGGCCGACCTGTCCAGCCACCTGATCGCCATCACCACCGGCTTTACCGGCACCGATGTGGTGCTGTTCGGTGCCGTGGATGGCGAAGGCGATGTCGCCGTGGTGGTGCAGGGGCCGGAAGGTGAGGTGACGGTCCGCCACAAGGACCGGGTGGCCGGCATCTGGATCAACACGGATGAGATTGCCTTTGCCCGCGTCCCCGCCTTTTACAGCGTGGCCCTGTCTGCCCCGCTGGATGGGGTGGTGCCGCCGGCGGTGCTGCAACGGCATGAAATTGGCCTGGATTATATCCGCCTGGCCCCGACGCAGAAGATCGACAAGGCGGAGAAACTGGCCGAATACCGCGCCGCCCTGATCCGCAACAAGCAGCGCATGGGGCTTTACGCCACAGAAGCCGGGGAGGTTTCCTTCCTCGGTCAGCGCCTGTTCCGCACCCGCATCCATTTCCCCGCCAATGTGCCCACCGGCACCTATACGGCGTCGGTCTTCCTGATCCGTGATGGCGATGTGGTCAGCGCCCAGACAACGCCGCTGCTGGTCTCTAAGATCGGCTTTTCCGCCAATGTGACGGAATTCGCCCAGCGCCAGTCGGTCTTCTATGCCGTTCTGTCCATCATGCTGGCCGTGACGGCCGGCTGGCTGGCTGGCATTATCTTCCGTAAACCCTGAAGAGTTTCGTTTTCCTCAATCGCCGGCGCCTGCATCCGCAGGCTTGGCTTACGCCGCACGTGCGGCGCGGCGGCAGTCGCCGCCGTACACCAAATCCCGCTGCGCGAAACGCAGCAGGATTTGGTATAAATCGGCCCTATGTCACCGGGAGAGGCCCATGAGCCAAGAGAAGCAAGCCCGTATCTTCCTGGTCGTCGTCGATGAGACGGAGGAAATGAGCGTGGCGCTGCATTATGCCGCCCGTCGCGCCCGCAACAGTGGCGGGCGTGTCGCCCTGTTGCATGTCATCCCGCCGGGGGAGCTGCAGCAATGGGGCGCCATCGAAGAATTGATGAAACAGGAACAGCGCGAAGAGGCCGAGCAGCTGTTGCAGCGGCTGGCCAAGGAGGTGGTGGATATTTCCGGTACCATGCCCACGCTTTATATCCGCGAAGGTCAGGCGTCCGAACAGCTGATGAAACTGATCCAGGAGGAGCCCAGCATCTCCATCCTGGTGCTGGCGGCCGGCACCGGGCGCGGCGGGCCGGGGCCGCTGATCAATTATGTGGTGGGTCAGATGTCCGGCAGCCTGCGCATCCCCGTGACCGTGGTGCCGGGTGCCCTGTCCGACACCCAGCTGGATGCCATTACCTGACCGGGGTTGACGGGGGGACGATGGCCGGGCTGGTGGGGGCCGGGGTCAGCGGCTGGGCCACCGGCGGGACGATGGCATCGGCCACCAGTTCCGCCAGACAGCGGTAACTGGCATCGGTCATGTGCAGCCCGTCGTGTGACAGCAGGGCCGCCCCCGACAAGGCCCCCGACTTGGCCCAATGCGCCATGGCGGCATGGCGCAGCAGCACGGGCACCTTCTCCTCCCGCCCGATGGTCCGCACTTCCTCCACATAGCGGGCATAGAGCGAACCGGGCGTGTCCTGCGGCAGATATTGCGGTTCCATCAGCATCACATCGGCCCCGCTGGCCCGCATCCGGTCCAGCCCGTCTTCTGTCATATCCTCAAACTGGTTCAGGTCGATGCGGCGCAGGGCATCATTGGTGCCGGTCTGCCAGATCACCAGATCGGGATCGGCGGCGATGACATCCTTTTCCAGCCGGACCATCATCTGGCGGACCGTATCGCCGCCGGTCCCCCGGTTCAGCACCCGCAGCGGCACGCCGGGCAGGCGTTGCCGCAGGATGGCCTCTAACTGCGCCGGATAGGCATTTTCGCGGGTGGAAGCGCCCACCCCTTCGGTGCTGCTGGACCCGAAGGCGACAATGGTGACCGGCCCGCCCTTGTTCAGCGCGGCGCGCAGCCGGCCCATGTCACCGGCAATCATGAAGGAACCCGGCATGGCACAGCGCGGGCTGGCAGCATGGGCCGCCACGGGGGAGAGCAGCAGGGCGGCCAGCAACAGGCACGGCAGACGACGCATCAAGGAAAAGACCTCTCCACCCATGGCGACAACCATGCCCAGTTGGTGATGAAGGCCCCAGCCTGACAGAGGATGGTAAAGAAATTCCCCCAAAGGCGGCCTTGTCACGCCGCCTTGCGCCGGCCGGGCTTGGCGGATTTCTCCGGCTCCCCCTCCGGATCGGCCAGGGCCGTCAGCAGGGCGGCACGGATGTCGGCCAGCTTGCGTTCATGGGTGACCTTCAGCCCGAAGACATCTTTCACATAGAACACGTCGATGGCGACATTGCCGTAAGTGGAGATTTTGGCCGAGGCAATCTGCAGGTTGGCCTGGGTCAAGGCGCGGGTCAGGTGGAACAACAGGCCGGGACGGTCCCGGCCATTCACCTCAATCACCGTATGGTTACCGGTGATGGTGTTATCCACCAGCACGCGGGGTGCCACCTTGAAGGCGCGCGCGCGGGCCGTCTGCACCGGGCGGCGCTTGGCCAGCTCATCCACCAGCCGCAGCTCCCCGGCCAGCACCTTGTCCACCATCACCGACAGGCGGGCCAGCTTGTCGCCACTGTCGAACGGACCGCCGCCGGCCGCCTGGATGGAGAAGACGTCCAACGCCATGCCATTGGTCATGGTGAAGATGCGGGCATCGACAATATCCGCCCCGGCCAGCGCGATGGCCCCGGCCAGACGGGAGAACAGGCCCGGATGGTCGGCGGTATAGACCGTCACCTCTGTCACCGCGCGGCCCCGGTCGATGCGGGTATCCAGCGTCAGCGGCGCCTTGCCGCGCTCGGCTTCCCGGATCAGGCGGGCATGGTGGGCCAGGGTTTCGGCGGTAAAGCCCAGCCAATAGGCCGGATAGGCCCGGCCCAGATGGGCGTCGATCTCCGCCGGCTGCCAATCGACCAGCAGCGGGCGCAGGCCTGCCTGGGCCGACAGCACCCGCCCGTCGCGCCCTTCCGGCAGTACGGTGCCGGACATCAGCTCTTCCGACCGGCGGTAAAGCTGGCGCAGCAGCGTCGCCTTCCAGTTGTTCCAGCGGCCGGGACCGACGGCGCGGATATCCGCCACCGTCAGGCAGAGCAGCAGCTTCAACCGTTCCGGGCTTTGCACCAGATCAACGAATTTGCGGATGGTGCCTTCATCATCCAGATCGCGTTTCAGGGCGGTGGCGGACATGGCCAGATGCCAGCGCACCAGCCAGACGACGGTTTCCGTCTCCTCCTCCGTCATGCCCAGGCGGGGGCAGAGTTTCTCCGCCACCTTGGCCCCCAGGATGGAATGATCCCCGCCGCGCCCCTTGGCGATGTCATGCACCAGCATGGCGACATAAAGGGCGCGCCTGGAATTGACGGTGTGGATCACCTCTGACGCCAGCGGCACCTCATCCTTCAGGTTGCCCTGTTCGATCTGGTGCAGGATGCCCACGGCGAACAGCGTATGCTCATCCACCGTGAAATAATGATACATGTCGAACTGCATCATGCCGACGATGCGGCCGAAATCCGGCACGAAGCGGCCCAGCACGCCCGCTTCATTCATGCGGCGCAAGGCCACTTCCGGGTCTTTGCGGGAAGAGAGGATTTCCAGGAACAGCCGGTTGGCATTCACATCGTCGCGCAGCTTCGGCCCGATGGCCGACAAGGCACGGGTGATGGCGCGCAGCGCATTGGGATGCACATCCAGATCCTGCTGCTGCGCCACCCGGAACAGCCGGATCATATCCACCGGATGATCGCGGAAATGCCGGTCCGACTTCACATTCAGGCGGCCGGCATCCAGGGTGAAGCCCTCTACCTCCGGCTTGGCGAAGCTGCGGCGCAGGAAGGCGAATCGGGGCGTGCGGCGGTTCTCATGCTCCAGATTGGCGCAGAAGATGCGGGTCAGATCGCCCACATCCTTGGCCACCATGAAGTAATGCTTCATGAACCGTTCAACGGCACTGGTGCCGGCATGTTCGGTATAGCCCAGACGGCGGGACATTTCCGACTGCATGTCGAAGGTCAGCCGGTCTTCCTGGCGCCCGACAATGTAATGCAACTGGCAGCGCGCCGCCCACAGGAAGCTTTCCGCCTTGGCGAAGCGCTGCGCCTCCTCCTGCAGCAGCACGCCCTTGGAGACCAGGGCCTGCACCTCATCGGTCTGATAGGCGTATTTGGCGATCCAGAACAGGGTCTGCAGGTCGCGCAGGCCGCCCTTGCCCTCCTTGATGTTGGGCTCCAGCATATAGCGGCTGCCGCCGATCTTGCGGTGCCGCTCCTTGCGCTCCGTCATCTTGGCGTCGATGAAGGCCGTCACACTGCCGGCAGCACCGATCACTTCCTTGGTGAAGCGCTTGCGCAGTTCCTTGTAAAGAACCGCCTCCCCCCACAGGAAGCGGGATTCCAGCAGGCTGGTGCGGATGGTCATGTCTTCCAGCGACAGGCGGATGCATTCATCCACCGAGCGCACGGCATGGCCCACCTTCCAGCCCAGATCCCACAGCAGGTAGAGCATATATTCCACCACCTGCTCCACCCTGGGCGTGCGCTTATAGGGCAGCAGGAACAGCAGATCGACGTCGGAGAAGGGCGCCATCTCCCCGCGGCCATAGCCGCCGATGGCGACGATGGCCAGCCGCTCGCCCTTGGTCAGTTCTGCGGTGGGATAGACATGGTCCAGGGTGAAATCGGCCAGCGCCTGCACGATGGCATCGGTCAGCCGGGCGGTCTGGTGTACGCAATCATCGCCGCGATGGGTGGCCTCAAACCGGGCGCGCACGGCCGTGCGCCCCTCTTCCAGCACATCCTTCAGCAGGGCGAGTGCGGGGCCGCGTAAACCATCGATGGAGCCATTATGGCCTTCCACCAGGGCGGCGAACCGCCGCCCGACGGCAGCCCGGTTGGGGATGATGGGGCGCGACCCTTCCGGCCGGCGGCTGCTGCCGCTGACTGCATCGGTGGTTGTGGCGCTGGTGGTGTGGGTGGAAAGAGAGGCGGTATCGGCAGGCATCTTGATGGTTCCGGGATCATCCCTGGTGCCCATTATGCCACGAAAGAAGTTAAACGGCTGCGACGTTCGCACGGCCATATGCCCCTGCCTCCCCGGACTATCCTTATTAACCGGGTTGACCCCGGCATTTTTGTGGCGCTGCAGCAGCGCCCGGCCCCTGACTGTCAGGCCCGTCTGGCGTGCAGGGCCGGCAATTGCCGCAACAGGCGGCGGGCATTCTCGTTGGTGGCCTTGTGATAGGGTTTCAGGCCCAGCCCCCCCAGGCGCGTCGCCTCCAGCACCAGATGGGCGCAGGCGATTTCAGCGATATTCAGGCTGGTTTCCACATAGCGGCTGCTGGCATGGCCCCAGCGCAGCGGATCGGGCAGACCCCAGCAGGCCAGCGCCCATTGTTCCATCGCCATGCCCTGCTGGCTGGCCCATTCCATGGCGGCATCGGCAATGGCCCCCATGCCGCCAGCCACAGCCAGATTAGCTTCCAGGGCCGCGCGCAGCTTTTCCGACACCATGCGGATGAATTCCGGATCGCGCAGCTGGTCGGGGTCCATCGCCGTTTCCGCCAGCCGCATCAGGCGTAGCGCAATGGTCTGCTGGGCCGCCCACAGGGTTTCACCCAGCACGACGGCCGTACCGGCAATCTCCGCCGCCACTTCCACGCTGCGGGCACTCGCACTGCTGGCCTTGGCTGATCTGGTCATGGGCTGTTCCCTTCTCGTTGGAACCGGCGGGCTCGCCAGCCACAGCTTTCAGCCTAGACCCTGTCATGTTGCACTGCAAAAAACCCTGCGACGCAACGACGCGCAGCAGGGTTGCAACTGGGGCAGGGGTGGTTCAGCCCTTCGCCGCCTCTTCCGGGGTCAGCGCCTTGATGGAAAGCGCATGGACCCGCTCGGCCAGTTCCTCCTTCACCACCTCATAGACCAGCCGCTGGCGGGCCACCCGGCCCAGCCCCCGGAACCGGTCGGAGACGATGGTGACGTCAAAATGCGTTTCCCCGCCGGGATGGTCGGCCCCGGCATGGCCGGCATGGCTGTGCGAGACATCCTTGATGACCAGGGCCTGGGGCCCTAAAGCCTGGGTCAGCTTGTTTTCCATCCGGGTCGCATAGACGGCCATGGCGGCATTCCTGTTCCTGCTGCGGCAAGGGGGCGGGCTGGCCGTTCCCCGATGATCGCCCAAGAGGTAGTCCAACATCATGGCCGATGAAAGCGCCAAGGCCCCCGCCAGCCCCCCATCCCGTCCGGTAACGCCGCTGGTGGCCGCCATCCTGCTGGGGTTGGTGATCCTGCTCTGGGGGGTGAACTGGCCGGTGATGAAGCGGGTGGTGGGGCAGATGCCGCCCATGCTGTTCGTTGCCGCCCGTCTGGCACTGGGTACGGCCACGCTGATCCCGGTGGCCTGGGCGGCAGGGCAGTTGCGGCTGCCGGACCGGCGTGACCTGCCGGTGCTGCTGTCGGTGGGGGGTTTGCAGATGACCGGCTTCATGACCCTGGTGACGCTGGCGCTGCAGCATGTACCGGCGGGCCGCGCCGGCATCCTGGCTTATACAACCCCGCTCTGGGTGGTGCCGCTGGCCCTGATCTTCCTGAAGGAGAAACTGTCGCCATTGAAGGTGGGTGGGTTGCTGCTGGGATTGGCGGGGGTGGCGGTGCTGTTCAATCCGGCCGCGTTTGACTGGTCTGACCCGGCCGTGCTGACCGGCAATGGCATGTTGATGGCGGGGGCGGCCCTGTGGGCGGTGAATATCGTCCAAGTGCGCGGGCACCGCTGGGTGGGCACGCCCCTGTCGCTGGCGCCCTGGCAGATGGGCATGGCCACCCTGCTGACCGGCAGTTTCGCGCTGGCCACAGAGGATGTGGCGCGCATCCAATGGTCGGGCGAGCTGGTCACCCTGCTGGTCTATAACGGCCCGCTGGCCACCGCCTTCTGCTTCTGGGCCATGGTGACGGTCAACCGCGCCCTGCCGGCCATCACCCTGTCGCTCTCCACCCTGGCGGTGCCGGTGGTGGGGCTGGCGGCATCGGCCCTATGGCTGGGCGAGGCAATGACAATCACCAACATCGCAGGGCTGGGCTTCATCGCCGCCGGGCTGGTTGCGGTGGCGGCGGCTGATTCGCGGCGTTAACCTTCGCCCTCCCGCAGGAGGGGGTGGCACCCGCACAAACGCCACCTTCTTTTCCATCCAGTTCCTTGCCAGCCCGCCGGCCCGCCCCCATACTCAGCCCCCATGCAGAAGAACCGCCCCAACCTGTCCTTTGATTTCCGGGAAACGCCCCGCAGCCAGCTGCGGCTGTGCGAACATCCCGGCTGCACGGGTCATGGGGAGTATCGCGCGCCTAAGGGGCGGGACAAGCTGAACGAATATTGGTGGTTCTGCCTGGATCATGTGCGGGACTATAACAAGTCCTGGGACTTCTATGCCGGCATGACGCAGGAGCAGATCGAAAAGCATCTGCGCCAGGATACCACCTGGCAGCGCCCGACCTGGCCCATGGGCGACTGGCGCACGCGGGAACGCAATACGCGCGACAAGATCTTCAATGGCGGCTTCGCCTTTGGCGCCGACTGGTCGGGGGAGGAGACGCAGAGCAAGCGCCAGCCCCCGCGCCCCAAGCCCCGCACGCCGGAGGAAGAGGCGCTGGCCGTGCTGGAGCTGCCGCCCGATGCCGATTTCGTCACCATCAAGACGCGTTACCGGCTATTGGCCAAACAGCACCATCCCGACGCCAATGGCGGCAGCAAGGAGGCGGAGGAACGGTTGAAAACCATCAACCAGGCCTACAACACCCTGAAGGCCGCCTTCGGCAGCGGGCAATAGCCGCCCCAACCACCCGACCGACCGACGACGAACCAGACCCCGCAGAACCGGAAATCATGGCACTCGATATGGCAACCCCTCCCCAGGCCACCCCGCACACGCTGCCCGATATCACCGTTTCGGTGCGTGACACGTTCGGCATCGACAGCGACATGGTGGTGCCCGCCTTCTCCACCGCCACCGAGCATGTGCCGGAGCGGGACGAGGCCTATCGTTTCGACCGCGAGACGACCATGGCTATCCTGGCGGGCTTTGCCTATAACCGCCGCGTCATGGTGCAGGGCTATCACGGCACCGGCAAATCCACCCATATCGAGCAGGTGGCCGCCCGGCTGAACTGGCCCTGCGTGCGCGTCAACCTGGACAGCCATATCAGCCGTATCGACCTGATCGGCAAGGATGCCATCGTGCTGCGCGATGGCAAGCAGGTGACGGAATATCGGGAAGGCATCCTGCCCTGGGCCCTGCAGCACGCCTGTGCCGTGGTGTTTGATGAATATGATGCCGGCCGCCCGGACGTGATGTTCGTCATCCAGCGCGTGCTGGAAGTGGAAGGCAAGCTGACCCTGCTGGACCAGAACAAGGTGATCCGGCCGCACCCGGCCTTCCGCCTGTTCGCCACCGCCAATACGGTGGGCCTGGGCGATACGACCGGCCTCTATCACGGCACCCAGCAGATCAACCAGGGCCAGATGGACCGCTGGAACATCGTCACGACCCTGAATTACCTGCCCCACGCGCAGGAGACGGAGATCGTGCTGGCCAAGGTGCCGGAATATAATACCGACGATAAGCGCGCTACCGTGGCCGCCATGGTGCGGCTGGCCGATCTGACGCGCGCCGGCTTCATCAATGGCGACATCTCCACGGTGATGAGCCCGCGTACCGTCATCACCTGGGCGCAGAATGCCGCCATCTTTGGTGGTGATGTCGGTTTCGCCTTCCGTGTCACCTTCCTGAACAAGTGTGACGAGGTAGAGCGCCCCGCCGTGGCCGAATATTACCAGCGCTGCTTCGGCCAGGAACTGCCGACCGGTGCCTTCAAGGGCACGCTGGTCTAAGACTGTTCATGCCGCCCGGTGGCGCGATTGCGGGGCCGGGCGGTTTCCATTACGGTGACCGTACGGGGCTTACCGAATGGGAGTTGAAGATGAAGAAAGTAATTTCCAGCTTGGCGGTTATGGTGCTGATGACCCAGCCGATGGCCGCCACCGCCTGGGCGCAATCCAGCCAGGACCAGGTGGCGACCAGCCCAGCCGCACCGGCGGCGCAGGCCCCGGCTGATCCGGATGCCAACCGGGAGATCTGCAAGGCAGAAACGACGACCGGGTCTCGTCTGGCCAAGAAAAAGACCTGCCGCACCAAGGCGGAATGGGATGAACATTACCGCCTGCAGCGGCAGGAAGCCGAACAGATGCAGCGCGGCGACATGGCCAACCGCACGCCGCGGGGCAACTGACCCGTCAGGCGGGCACCGACGGCACAGGTTGGGGCGATGGCAGGGGGTGATGGGCCCCTTACCATCTGCCAGCCGGCGGGTGGCCTGATGACAATAAGACCAACCCGCCGAGGGTTTGGCCCTTGGCGGGTTGGGGGCCGGCGACCGCTGGCCCGCGGGCTCCTGCCCGCGTAAGCCAAGGCGGCAGATGCCGCCGCCCGGCGACTGAGGGAACGCAAAATCTCCCTGGATCGGTCACGATCAAGGGAGATCTATATAATGTGAAAGATGATGACCCAGGAATCCCCCCTTGAGATGTTCAAGCGCGCCACCACCGCCACCGTGCGGGCGTTGGCGGATAATCGGGATGTCACGGTCGGCTTTTCCGCCGAACCACCTGGGTTGAATGGCAGCCGGGTGCGCGTGCCGCTGCCGCCGCGCGACCTGAACCCCAAGGATGTGGCCAATGTGCGCGGGGCCGCCGATGCCGCCGCCCTGCGCCTGCGCCACCATGATGCCGGCATCCATGCCAAACTGATGCCCAACAGTGAACAGGCCCGCCAGTCGTTCGAGGCGCTGGAACAGGCGCGCGTGGAGGCCATCGGCGCCACCGCCATGGCCGGTGTCGCCGCCAATCTGGAAGCCACGCTGGAAGAACGCTACCGGCGCATGGGCTTCGACAAGATCAATGACCGCGAACAGGCGAGCCTGTCAGAGGTGCTGCGCCTGCTGGCCCGTGAAGCCATCACCGGCGCCACCCCGCCCGCCTCTGCGGCGGGGGCGGTGCAGCTGTGGCGCGATACGGTGCAGCAGAAACTGGGTGGTTCGCTGGACAAGCTGGCCAGCCTGATCGAGGATCAGGAGGCCTATGCCCGCGCCGTGCGCCGCCTGCTGTCCGACATGGATATGGAGGTGGGTTCCGATCCGCAGGATGAGGAAGGGGCCGAAGATCAGGCCCCCGACAGCGCGCCGGATGGCGGCGGCCAGGATGATGACCTGGAACAGCAGGGCGGCCAGCAGGCATCCGGCGAAGATGAGCAGCAGCAGACCACCCAGCAGCGCCGTCAGGCCGCCCAGGAAGAGGCCGGCAGCAGCGAGGATGGTGAAGAAGGCGAGGGCGAACTGGCCGATGGGGACGGATCGGAAGATCCCGGCAACCCCGGCACCCCGCCGCCGCAATCCCGCCGGAACGAGCCGGACCCCGCCGCCTATCGCGCCTATACCACCGCCCATGACGAGGTGGTGGATGCCGCCGACCTGTGCGACCCGGATGAGCTGGCCCGCCTGCGCCTGATGCTGGATCAGCAGCTGCAGCACCTGCAGGGCATGATCTCCAAGCTGGCCAACCGGCTGCAGCGCCGCCTGCTGGCCAAACAGACCCGGTCCTGGGAATTTGATCTGGAAGAAGGGATGCTGGACGCGGCCCGGCTGGCCCGCGTCATCATCAACCCCACCACGTCGCTGTCCTTCAAGCGGGAGAATGAGACGGATTTCCGCGATACGGTGGTCACCCTGCTGATCGACAATTCCGGCTCCATGCGCGGCCGCCCCATCTCCATCGCGGCGATGAGCGCGGATATCCTGTCGCGCACCTTGGAACGCTGCGGCGTGAAGGTGGAAATTCTGGGCTTCACCACCCGGGCCTGGAAGGGCGGACAGGCGCGTGAACGCTGGATCGCGGCGGGCAAGCCACTGAACCCCGGCCGCCTGAACGATCTGCGCCATATTGTCTATAAGGGCGCGGATGCGCCCTGGCGGCGGGTGCGCAAGAATCTGGGCCTGATGCTGCGCGAAGGCATCCTGAAGGAGAATATCGACGGGGAGGCCCTGCTCTGGGCCCATAGCCGGCTGATCGGCCGGCCGGAACAGCGCCGCATCCTGATGGTGATCAGCGATGGTGCCCCGGTGGATGACAGCACCCTGTCGGTTAATAGCGGTGCCTATCTGGAACGGCATCTGCGCCAGGTGATCGACTGGATCGAAACCCGCAGCCCGGTGGAACTGGTGGCTATCGGCATCGGCCATGATGTCACCCGCTATTACCGCCGCGCCGTCACCATCATCGATGCCGAGCAATTGGGCGGCACCATGATGGAGAAACTGGCGGAGCTGTTCGACGAGGTGGGGGCCAAGCGGCTGGGCGCCTATGCCCCACCGCCGCAGCCCATCATCACCCAGGCCGATGCCCCCGCCCCCCGGCGGACCGGCTACGCCGCCATGATGGGATCGCGCGGCATGTGACCGGATGGACCGGCGGGACCGGTCCATCCGTATAGATGCACACATAAAGATATCTTTATGCTTGCCCGGTGCGTGGGCTGCTGTTACATCTGCCGGCAACGTGCGGTGGGGTGGCAAGCCCTTGCCTGCCCGCCGTCAGAACAGCTTTTCGTCACATCACCCGCAGCGTTGATACGCAGAGGAGCCGCCATGTCCGCCTTCACCGATTACAAGGTCAAGGACATCTCCCTGGCCAATTGGGGCCGCAAGGAGATCACCATCGCCGAGACCGAGATGCCGGGCCTGATGGCGCTGCGCGCGGAATATGGCGCCTCCAAGCCGCTGGCCGGTGCCCGCATCGTCGGCTGCCTGCACATGACCATTCAGACCGCCGTGCTGATCGAGACGCTGACGGCCCTGGGCGCCACCGTGCGCTGGTCTTCCTGCAACATCTTCTCCACCCAGGATCAGGCCGCCGCCGCCATCGCTGCCGCCGGCATCCCGGTCTTCGCCTGGAAGGGCGAAACGGAAGAGGAATTCTGGTGGTGCATTGAGCAGACGCTGCGCGGCCCCGATGGCTGGACCCCGAACATGATCCTGGACGATGGCGGCGACGTCACCCAGATCATGCACGACAAGTACCCGGAAATGCTGGCCGACATTAAGGGCCTGTCGGAAGAGACCACCACCGGCGTGCATCGCCTGTATGAGATGGTGAAGGCCGGCACGCTGAAGGTTCCGGCCATCAACGTGAATGACAGCGTCACCAAGTCCAAGTTTGACAACCTGTATGGCTGCCGCGAGTCGCTGGTGGACGGCATCAAGCGCGCCACCGACGTGATGGTGGCCGGCAAGGTTGCCGTCGTCGCCGGTTACGGCGATGTGGGCAAGGGTTCCGCCGCATCCTTGCGCACCCAGGGTGCCCGCGTTCTGGTGACGGAGATCGACCCGATCAACGCGCTCCAGGCCGCCATGGAAGGCTATCAGGTGGTGACCATGGAAGAAGCCGCCCCGCAGGGCGACATTTTCGTCACCGCCACCGGCAATGTGGACGTGATCACGCTGGATCACATGCGCGCCATGAAGGACCGCGCCATCGTCTGCAATATCGGCCATTTCGACAGCGAAATTCAGATCGCTTCCCTGCAGAACTATGTCTGGGACGAGGTGAAGCCGCAGGTGGACGAGGTGGTGTTCCCCGATGGCAAGCGCCTGATCGTGCTGGCCAAGGGCCGTCTGGTCAACCTGGGTTGCGCCACCGGTCACCCCAGCTTCGTGATGTCCGCCAGCTTCACCAACCAGGTGCTGGCCCAGATCGAGCTGTGGCAGAACCACGCCAATTATGAAAACAAGGTCTATGTGCTGCCCAAGCACCTGGACGAAAAGGTGGCCCGCCTGCATCTGGACAAGATCGGCGCCAAGCTGACCACCCTGACCCAGAAACAGGCCGACTATATCGCCGTGCCGGTTGCCGGCCCGTTCAAGCCGGATCACTACCGCTATTGATTGCAGGCAGGTGCCGGACCCTGCACCGCTGCTTTTGGAAACCCCCGCCGGCGCGATCCGGTGGGGGTTTTTTTATTAACGCCACCTTGATGATCGTGCGCGCGACACTTGCAACCCGTCGCCACCCTGGTCAAACTCCCGCCTTGTGAGGAACGCGATCGGCCCCTTCATCGCCATCGCCATGGCGGCCCTGCTGGGGCTGGCTGGCGTCGGGCTTCTGCTGCTGCCTTTCTGGAAGGCGGTGACGCCAATGGTCGGCCTGCTGGCGCTGGCGCTGCTGGCCATCATCCTGGCGGTGCTGCTGCGCATCCTGGCCTGGGGCCGGGCGCAGCAGATCGCCCTGGTGGAGGCGCGGGCCGAACAGGCCCGGCTGGCGGCCCTGGTGGATGCCGTGCCCGATGGCTGGTTCGCCCAGGCCGCCCCCACCGACAGCGGCGCCTCTGACCGGCTGGCCGTCTCCCCCTCCCTGCCCCGGCTGCTGGGGCTGGGCCGCATCAACCGGCTGGATGATATTGAACAGGCGCTGGCCCCCAGCGATGCCGCCGCCCTGCATGGTTCCTTCCGCCATCTGGTCGATAAGGGCCAGCCTTTCCAGATCACCGTGCGGCTGGCCGATGGATCGCGCATCTTCCAGGCCAGCGGCGGGCGCGGCGTGGGGGCCGCCGGCAGCGATGCCAGCGGGGTGGAAGGGGCGACCATCCATGTGCTGTGGCTGCGCGACATCACCCCCAGCGCCGCCGAGGCCATGCGCCGGGCCGAGCAGTTGACAGCGCTCAGGGATGATCATGCCAACCTGCTGGCCCTGTTGCAGAACCTGCCGGTACCGCTGTGGCGGCGCGGGGCCGATCTTTCCATCAACTGGTGCAACAATGCCTATGCCCGCCTGCTGGAAAGCCAGCCGGAGAAGGTGGTGCGCCAGGGGCTGGAACTGGCGGGCAGCAGCTTTGGCGACCCGCTGGCGCTGGCCCGGCAGGCGCGCGACAGCGGCGCGCCGGCGCATGACGACCGGTTCCTGGTGGTGGAAGGGGACCGCCGCCTCTACAGCTTGATGGAACTGCGGCTGGAGGATGGGTCGCAGCTGGGGCTGGCCATCGACCGGACGGAGGAACGGGCCTTGCGGGACGAGCTGGCCCGCCATATCGCCGCCCATGGCGATGTGCTGGACCAGCTGGGGTCCGCCATCGCCATTTTCGGCCCCGACACGCGGCTGAAATTCCACAATCAGGCCTATGCCAAACTGTGGGGGCTGGAAGGCGGCTGGCTGGCGGAGGAACCCGCCTATGGCGAGGTGCTGGAACAGCTGCGCGCCAGCCGCAAACTGACCGAAGAGGCGGATTTCCCGCGCTGGAAGAAACAGCAGCTGGGGCTGTTCACCTCCCTGATTGATCCGCTGGAAGAACTGGTACACCTGCCCGACGGGCGCACCCTGCGTTCGCTGGTGGTGCCGCACCCGTTCGGCGGGCTGATGTTCGTGTCGGAGGATGTGACCCATACGCTGGCGCTGGAATCCAGCTACAATACCCTGATGGCCGTGCAGCAGGAGACGCTGGATAATCTGGCCGAAGGGGTGGCGGTGATCGGCGGCGATGGCCGGCTGAAACTGTGGAACCCCGCCTTCCGCCGCCTGTGGAACCTGCCCGCCGCCGCCCTGCGCGGCGAACCGCACGCCAACCAGCTGGTGGAGGCGGTGCGCGGGCTGCTGGAAGATGGCGGGGAATGGGCACTGCTGCGCCGGCAGCTGGTGGAGCGGCTGCTGGACCGCAAGACGGAATCCGGCCTGCTGCGGCGGACGGACAGCACCGTGCTGCGCTATGCGCTGGTGCCGCTGCCCGACGGGGCCGTGCTGCTGTCCTGCCTGGATGTGACCGACAGCGACCGGGTGGAAACTGCCTTGCGCGCCAGCAACGAGGCGCTGGAGACGGCCGACCGGCTGAAGGCGGAATTCATCGCCAATGTCTCCTACCAGCTGCGCACGCCGCTGAACGCCATCATGGGCTTTGCCGAAATCCTGCATAACCAGTATTTCGGGCCGCTGAACAACCGGCAGCAGGAATATGCCAAGGGCGTGCTGGAGGCCAGCCGCCGCCTGCTGTCGCTGGTGAATGACATCCTGGATCTGGCCACCATCGAGGCCGGCTTCATGACGCTGGAGCGTGAACAGTTCGACGTGGCCCAGCTGGTGCATTCGGTGGCCGGGCTGACGCGCGACTGGGCGCGCAAACAGGCGCTGGAACTGAAGGTGGAGGTGCCGGATGGCATCGGCCGCCTGGAAGGGGACGAAAAGCGCCTGAAACAGGCCTTGTTCAATCTGGTCAGCAACGCCATCAAATTCACGCCGGCGGGCGGGCGGATCGTGCTGTCCGCCACGCGCCAGCCGGGGGAACTGGTGCTGGCCGTGGCCGATACCGGTGTCGGCATTGCCGATCATGACCGGGAACGGGTGCTGGATCGGTTTGAACGGGGCAGCGGGCAGGGCGGTGGTGGCAGCAACGGTGCCGGGCTGGGCCTGTCCCTGGTGAAAAGCTTTGTGGAACTGCATGGCGGCCGCGTCAGCATTGATGGCAATGGGCCCAGTGGCTGCATCGTGCGTTGCCATCTGCCCCTGTCCGACAAGCCGGCCCTGGCCGACATGGCCAGCAGCTAGCAGGGTTGAGGGAAGGGACCGGCGGGGGGCCTGTTCAGGCCCCCCGCAACTCAGAGCCCCAACAGGGAATGATGGGCCGCAAATGCCGCCATCACCCCGGCCGCTGATGCCAGCGTGCCATTATGCAGGGGGGACGCCACATCGCCGGCGGCATGGCAATAGGGGCAATGCAGGATGCCGGTGCCCCAGCGTTCCGCCATCCCCGGCAGATCGGGCAATTCATCGCGCGCGCCCATGGCCAGCACCAGCCGCCGGCCCTGGAAGCTCTGCCCATCGGCCAGGATGACCTGGAAATCATCCAGCCTACCGGCCGCCTGCTCCACCAGCCCCTCCACGCATGTCAGGGTGGGATAGGCGGCCAATTGCGCGCGGGCACCGGCCATAATGGCCCCCAGCGGCACCCCGTCCTGGCCCAGAAACCCATGGGACGCGGCGGCGAAGCGGTTACGCGGTCGGCCGGCATCCAACAGCAGCACCCGGCAGCTGCATCGCAGTAGAAAGGCCGGCAAAGCTGCCGCCGATGATAAGGACGTCGTGAAGCATGGTCACTTCTTTCATGAAGCTTTATAAGTTACATGATGGGGTGACGAGACGGCATTTGCAACTCTGCTTGTTACGAATACTGATTTCCGTTAAGCAGGAAGGATGCGAAGCGATAGCCGCCTTTCCCGAATGCTCCATGCGCTCATCCATATGGATCGGCTGCAGGGTGCCGCCACGTCCGAACTGCTGGCCGGCATGTTGAACACCAACCCGGTGGTGGTGCGCCGGACCATGGCGGGGCTGCGTGATCAGGGGCTGGTGCGGTCGGAAAAGGGCCATGGCGGGGGCTGGGTGCTGGCCCGGCCGCTGGACGGGATCAGCCTGCTGGATATCTACCGGGCCTTGGGTGAGCCGCACTTGTTCGCCATCGGCCTGTCAGCCGACAATCCCGATTGTCTGGTGGAACAGGCGGTCAACCAGAGCCTGGGCGACGCGCTGGCAGAGGCGCGGTCGGCCCTGCTGACACGGCTGGGGCAGGTGACGCTGGGGGATCTGGCACGCCAGTTCGATGCCAAGCTGCGGGCCTGTCAGGCGCACCTGCCCCCGCATCTGGGTGACGGCTGACCTGCCGCAGCCGCCATTGCCATCGGGCAGATGGCACCCATCTCCCGCAACGCCGCATGAAACATTGCCCCGCCGGGTTGCCGATGATACCAGCAGCGGCAGCCCCCCTTTGTGCTTGCCGGAAAACCACTTTGTCCTGTCCGTTTCCCCCTGTGCCCACCCTGTCCAAGCGCCCGCGCGGCGCCGGGGGGCGCCATGGCTGAGCGGCGGGGCAAGAAACCCAGTGCGGCGGATCTGGACCTGTGGCGCACCGTGATGCGCGATGCCGTGCCCCTGCGCGGGGCAAAACGCCGGCCCAAGGCGGCGGAAGAGGCTCCACCGGCACCGGTTGCCCCAGCGCCAGTCACCACACCTGCCCCCAGCCCCCGTCCCGCCCCTACCCCGCCACCCACAGCACCCGCGCTGGCGGAACGGCTGGCCGATCTGCTGCGCGGTGTGCCGCTGAAGCAGAAGGCGGCGGTGACGGTGCAGCTGGCCCCCACCGCGCTTGGCGCGCGCAGCGGTATCGATAAGCGCACGGATGAAAAGGTGCGGCGCGGCCGTCTGGCCATTGATGGCCGCATCGACCTGCATGGGCTGACACAGAGCGCGGCGCATGATGCGCTGATCGGCTTTGTCCGCCGCAGCCATGCCCAGGGCCGCCGGCTGCTGCTGGTGATTACCGGCAAGGGCGGGATGCCGCGCGGCGAAGGCGTGCTGCGCAGCGGGGTGCCGCGCTGGCTGCACGAAACCCCGACGCGCGATCTGGTGCTGGCGGTGCATCAGGCCCAGCCGCAGCATGGCGGCGGTGGCGCCTATTACGTCTATTTGCGCCGGCGGCGCGGGGAATAATAGAGAGACCTTCAGCCCGCTGCCGTGGCAGAGGCCGCAGGAAGTGCCGCATCATCATTCTCGGCCACCGGTTCATCCCGGCCCTTCACGGCGCGTTCCACACCGGCGGCCACGCTGCGCCAGCAATGCTCGGCCAGCGCCTTGCGGCTGCTGACATCGGCCAGGGAGACCGGGGGATGGAATTCCACCAGCACCCTGATGCGTCCGCCCAGCCGGGCCAGCTGCCACAGATGCGGCGGCAGTTCCATATCACCATACCAGGCATAAAGCGCCCGCCAGGCATGGCCCAGCGGCAGCCCATCCAGATGCGTGGCGGTGACGCTGACCGGCTGCAGGGTCAGTGGCTTGCCATCCACCTGGGTGGCGGCCACGGCGAACAGGGCCGTCTTGAAGGGAAGGGTGCGGTTGCCGTCGCTGCTGGTGCCTTCCGGGAACAGCACCAGCTTGTCACCCGCCTGCAGGCGCCCGGCGATGCTGTCGCGCTGTTCATCGGCGCGGTGACGCGCATTGCGATCCACGAAAACAGTGCGCTGCAGGCGCGCCAGTAGGCCGAAAAGCGGCCAGCCCCCCACCTCATTCTTGGCGACAAAGCTGGCCGGCAGCAGCGAACCCAGCACCGGAATATCGAGATAGGAGGAGTGGTTGGAAATAAACAGGGTCGCCCGGTCGGTCACCGGACGGCCCTGCATCACCACATTCAGGCCCAGAATCCGGCAGCAGAGCCGGTGATAGGCGACAGGAAAACGGGCATAGGGCCCGCCGAAACGCAGGAACAGCACCTGCAGCGGAATGCCCAGTGCGGTGACAATGGCATAAAGGCTGAGCCGCACAATGCCGCGGCCTGTCGATCCGATATCCATCTTGCCCGCCGCTGTCTTTGACCGTTGGTGTTATACCAATCCGCCGAGGGTTTGACCCTTGGCGGATTAGAGGCCGGCGACTGCCGGCCCGCGGGCCCATGCCCGCGTAAGCCAAGGGCGCGGATGCGCCCGCCCGGCGCCTGAGGGAACGCAAAATCTCCCTTGATCGGTCACGATCAAGGGAGATTGATATCACAGCAGGGACGAACCGCGCCGTTCGTAATGCCGCAGATATTTATCGGTGATCAGGTCGGTCTTCACCACGATGGAAACATCGGTGGTGTTGAACTGGTGATCCACCACAGCCCCTTCGCCGACGAAACCGCCCAGCCGCAGATAGCCCTTGATCAGCGGCGGTACCTCGTTAATCCCGCGGCGCGGATCAATCTCATGCTCATCCATCATCGCCATTTCGACATAGCGGTGCGGCAGGGCCACCGGACGCAGGGCCGGCGGGGCCAGATGATGGTAATAGAGATAGGAGAGCGGCAGGGCCAAAGCCTTCGGGTCGGTGCCCGGCAGGCTGGCGCAGCCGAACATCAGCTTGATATCGTAATGCGCGGCATAGGCGGCAATGCCGCGCCACAGCAGCTGCATGGTGCCCCTGCTGCGATAGGCGGGGTCAACGCAGGACCGCCCCAGCTCCAGCACCTCGCCCGGATATTCCTCAATCCGGGAGATATCGTATTCGTCCGACGAATAGAAGGAACCGGCCCGTGCCGCCGCCGCCCGGCGGATCAGCCGATAGGTGCCGACCACGCCGCTGGCCCCGACGCCGACATTATGGTCGATCACCAGCAGATGGTCGCACAGCTGATCGAACATGTCGTAATCGCGCCGCTGCGCTGCCATTTCCGGCGTCGGCCGGGCCTGCATCTCCTCATAGAAGACGCGGAAGCGCAGCATCTGGGCTGCATGGACCTCGGCGGCGCTTTCCGCCAGGCGGACCTCCAGATTGCCAGCGCGAAGCTCGCCGGAAATCAGGGCATCGGTGGTGATGTCAGCCATGTTCTCACATCGTCTGGGTCGCCGGCACGCGGTGCCGCACATCGAACCGCCCGTCCGGGCACCGCCCTTGTCAGAAGCGGCGGGCCAGGATGGATTATTCGGCCTTGTCACATTGCCATATCACAAAGCGCGGGCGCGCGGTCAACCAACTCCTACGCGGTATCACCCCCGATCATCAAAGTTTCATGGGCGTGACCCAAAACAATCAAACAAAACGGGCTGTTCCGCACGGATTTCCCGCAACAAATGGTATGAACCTGTGATCGGCAGGACACGGGCACCCGGCAAAAGAAAGGGGCTGCTGCCCAGCAGTTTGCCAGTCGATGGGCTTTCTTTTCCCCGGTTCAGCCATGCTATAAGGGGCTTTCCGCCCTTCGTCCGACGGAAGCGACATGGAAGCCTGGTCCGAATATTCGCGTTTTCTCATTGCCTTGTTTGCCATCCTCACGCCCTTCGCCGCCATCCCGATCTTTCTGGGCATGACGGAGGGGCGCACGCGGGAACAGCGCAACGCCATCGCCCAGTCGGCCGTGCTGACCGTGGCCACGGTGCTGGTCAGCTCCGTCTTTCTGGGCGATGCGGTGCTGACGGTGCTGGGCACCAGCCTGGCCAGTTTCCGTGTCGGTGGCGGCATCGTGCTGCTGCTGATCGCCCTGTCGCTGCTGAATGCCACCGTCTCGGCCGTGAAACATACCGTGCAGGAGGCCGACGAGGCCGGCCAGCGCACCGCCATCGGCGTGGTGCCCCTGGGCCTGCCGCTGCTGGCCGGTCCCGGTTCCATCTCCGCCGTTATCATCGAGGCGCAGCGCGGCCATGGCTGGGAACATTTCGCCATCCTGGTCGGCTGCATCCTGGCGGTCTGCGCCGGCCTGCTGGCCACGCTGCGGCTGGCCGTGCCGATCGGCAACAAGCTGGGCCAGACCGGCCTGAACATCATGAACCGTCTGACCGGCCTGTTGCTGGCCGCCGTGGCGGTGGAAATCATCGCCGCCGGCCTGCGCGCCCTGTTCCCCGGCTGGATGACCTGATGCTGGTGCTTCAGCCTGGGGCCGGCAGGGATGCCAGCCCCTTCAGGGCCAGCTTGGCCTGTTCATGGCCGGCATTGGCGGCCCGTGACAGCCAGATGCGGGCCGCGGCCAGATCCTGTGGCACACCGCGCCCTTCCCAATGCATCAGCCCCAGCCGATAGGCGGCTTCGGCCAGCGGCGGCTCCCGCGAGGGCAGGGGCAGGCCGGGGCGGACAGGCGGCGGCGGGGTGGCCGCCAGCCGGTAGAAGCGGGCCGCCAGATCATCATTGCGCCGCAACCCGCCGCTGCCATGGTCAAAGGCATCGGCCATCAGGAAGGCGCCGATGGTGCTGCCCTGGCAGGCATGGTCAAAGGCCACCGCGATTGCCGGACGGTCGGCAAAAGGCAGCGTGCCCGCCGCCACCCCGGCCCGGCGGATATCCACACAGGGATCAGCCATCCGGCATTGGTCCAGCCCGGCACAGACCATGGGGGTCGGGGCAGGGGCCGGCACGCAACCCGCCGCCAGCAGGACCAGCAGCAGGGGGGCACCCGCTTTCAGGCGGTGAACAATACCAACGGTCATAATTTACGACCGTTGGGACGGCGGCGACCGCCGCCGCGCCGCCCGTGCGGCGCAGCCAAGCCAGCGGAGGCTGGCGCCAGCGATTGAGGGGCACGAAAGCGTGACCCGCGGTCATGATTTCGTGCCGCTGGTATAAGGCGGGGACGGGACAGGGGCATGGCCGGTTCCTGCAACACTTTAAGGAACGGATGATAAGGCCGTCAGCCACCCCTTTCCAAGGGGACGAACCGTCCCATCACGGCTGATTGACAAAGCGCACGCCCGTGCTATTCCGGATGGGAAAACCATTGGGGGGACGATTTATGATCCGCGTGCATCACCTGAATATTTCCCGCTCCCTGCGCGTGCTCTGGCTGCTGGAGGAGGCGGGTCTGGATTATGAGGTGGTGCGGCACAAACGGGACGCCAAAACCATGCGCGCGCCGCTGGCGCTGCGCAATCTGCACCCGCTGGGCAAACTGCCCATCGTGGAGATGGATGGCCAGGTGCTGGCCGAAACCGGCCTGATCATCGAATATATCCTGGCCGCCCACGCCCCCCATCTGGCCCCGGCCGCCACGGATGCGCAGGCGCATTGGCGCTATCGCTATTGGATGCATTATGCGGAAGGCTCCCTGATGCCGCAGCTGCTGTTGAAGCTGATCGCCGGCAAGATGGGCATCCTGGCCCTGCCGATCCGCGGCATGGTGAATGAACAGGTGAAGCTGCATCTGGATTATGTGGAACAGGAAGCCGGCCGCAGCCCCTGGCTGGCTGGTGACCAGTTCAGCGCCGCCGACATCATGATGAGCTTCCCGCTGGAAGTGGCGGTTATGCGTGCTGGCCTGAATGCGCAGAACAGCCCGCATATCACCCGGTTGCTGCAGGCCATGCAGGCCCGCCCGGCCTATCAGCGCGCGGTGGCCAAGGCGGCGGACAAGGCCTGATCACCGCTACCCCTTTTGCGCTGTTTCCCCAATCAGCCTGGTTCCAGTGCTGGGGGCATTGCGCTGATCGTCTTCTAGTACTACAGTTGCGTTTGTTGTAATCGATAGTGGACGAGAGCGGCGTTTGCCTGATGTCTTCGCCTCCAGAGTGACCAGTCGAGGACGGCGTCGAT
>NZ_FZOI01000046.1 GCF_900188385.1 Azospirillum sp. RU38E | reverse complement strand
GCGGACAGCAAAAACCCCAGCAACCGTTTCGGATTGCTGGGGTTTTCTTTTGGATGCGGGGACAGGATTTGAACCTGTGACCTTCAGGTTATGAGCCTGACGAGCTACCGGGCTGCTCCACCCCGCGTCAGAGGGGGTTGGTTACCCCCAAACGGTAACGCCGCCTTTGAGAGGCGGCGTTGGTGTTTTTGGATTTCGTGAAGTGTTGTTACCTGTTACGAGCGGACCTGGCGGTGACCTACTCTCCCGTGCCTTAAGACAAAGTACCATTGGCGCAGAGGGGTTTCACGGCCGAGTTCGGGATGGGATCGGGTGGGGGGCCCTCGCTATGACCACCAGGTCGGCGCGTAACAGGGATTGGTTTTGTGAAGTATGAGGGTTGATGCTTGTGATTGCGGTGTGTGCGGGTTTGCCGCTGCGCATGAGCGGTGAGGGATCAAGCCGGACGAGCGATTAGTAAGGCTAAGCTTCACACATTGCTGTGCTTCCACATGCCTCCTATCGACGTGGTGGTCTACCACGGCTCTTCAGGGAATGCTTGTTTAGAGGTGGGTTTCCCGCTTAGATGCTTTCAGCGGTTATCCCTTCCATACATAGCTACCCGGCTGTGCCACTGGCGTGACAACCGGTGCACCAGAGGTATGTTCATCCCGGTCCTCTCGTACTAGGGACAAATCCTCGCAACATTCCAACACCCACGGCAGATAGGGACCGAACTGTCTCACGACGTTCTGAACCCAGCTCACGTACCACTTTAATCGGCGAACAGCCGAACCCTTGGGACCTGCTCCAGCCCCAGGATGTGATGAGCCGACATCGAGGTGCCAAACCTCCCCGTCGATATGGACTCTTGGGGGAGATCAGCCTGTTATCCCTAGAGTACCTTTTATCCGTTGAGCGATGGCCCTTCCACACGGGACCACCGGATCACTATGGCCGACTTTCGTCTCTGCTCGACTTGTCAGTCTCGCAGTCAGGCTGGCTTATGCCATTGCACTCAACGGGCGATTTCCGACCGCCCTGAGCCAACCTTCGCGCGCCTCCGTTACCATTTGGGAGGCGACCGCCCCAGTCAAACTGCCCACCATGCAGGGTCCCGGCCCCGGATAGACGGGGCTCGGTTAGACGTCAAGAATTGCAAGGGTGGTATTTCAAGGACGGCTCCACACAAGCTGGCGCCCATGCTTCAAAGCCTCCCACCTATCCTACACATGCCATTCCTAACGCCACTGCAAAGTTGCAGTAAAGGTTCATAGGGTCTTTCCGTCTGACCGCGGGAACCCCGCATCTTCACGGGGAATTCAATTTCGCTGAGTCGGTGTTGGAGACAGTGGGGAAGTCGTTACGCCATTCGTGCAGGTCGGAACTTACCCGACAAGGAATTTCGCTACCTTAGGACCGTTATAGTTACGGCCGCCGTTTACCGGGGCTTCAATTCAGTGCTTGCACACCTCCTTTTAACCTTCCGGCACCGGGCAGGCGTCAGACCCTATACGTCGCCTTGTGTGGCTTCGCAGAGCCCTGTGTTTTTGGTAAACAGTCGCTACCCCCTGGTTTGTGCCCCCCGCCAACAGTTGCCTGCCAACGGGGCTTGCTTATCCCGAAGTTACGCAAGTAATTTGCCGAGTTCCTTCAACACCGTTCTCTCAAGCGCCTGGGTATACTCTACCTGTCCACCTGTGTCGGTTTCGGGTACGGTCTATATGCGGGGGCTATTTCCTGGAACCTGTCCGCAGCACACTCAATCCGATAAGAGCATACTGGTTTTCAGATCCGTCACTCACCCGCAGGCCCACGAATATTAACGTGGTTCCCATCGACTACGCCTTTCGGCCTCGCCTTAGGGGCCGGCTCACCCTGCGTGGATTAACCTTGCGCAGGAACCCTTGGACTTTCGGCGAGAGTGTTTCTCACACTCTTTGTCGCTACTCATGTCAGCATTCGCACTTCCGATACCTCCAGCATGCCTCACGACACACCTTCGACGGCTTACGGAACGCTCCGCTACCGCTCAATCTTGCGATTGAACCCGCAGCTTCGGTGGGTGGCTTAAGCCCCGTTACATTTTCGGCGCAGGCCGGCTTATCTAGACCAGTGAGCTATTACGCTTTCTTTAAAGGATGGCTGCTTCTAAGCCAACCTCCTGGTTGTCATGGCCTTCCCACATCCTTTCCCACTTAGCCACCACTTGGGGACCTTAGCTGGCGGTCTGGGCTCTTTCCCTCTTGACGATCGACCTTAGCACCGACCGTCTGCCTGCCGGACTATACTCACCGGTATTCGGAGTTTGGTTAGGTTTGGTAAGGCTCGCGCCCCCCTAGCCCATCCAGTGCTCTACCCCCGGCGGTAAACATCCGACGCGCTACCTAAATAGCTTTCGCGGAGAACCAGCTATTTCCTGATTTGATTGGCCTTTCACCCCTAGCCACAGCTCATCCCCGACTTTTTCAACAGGCGTGGGTTCGGTCCTCCAGTGCATGTTACTGCACCTTCAACCTGGCCATGGCTAGATCATCAGGTTTCGGGTCTACAACCGGCAACTAAAAGCGCCCTATTCAGACTCGCTTTCGCTACGCCTCCAGCTATCGCCTTAAGCTTGCTGCCGACTGTAAGTCGCTGACCCATTATACAAAAGGTACGCCGTCACCCCGCAAGGAGGCTCCGACTGTTTGTAGGCATCCGGTTTCAGGTGCTCTTTCACTCCCCTCGTCGGGGTGCTTTTCACCTTTCCCTCACGGTACTGGTTCACTATCGGTCACTGAGGAGTACTTAGGCTTGGAGGGTGGTCCCCCCATGTTCAGACAGGATTTCACGTGTCCCGCCCTACTCGAGGATCAATTCCGATTTACCTGTACGGGGCTATCACCCGCTTTGGCCCGACTTTCCAGACGGTTCCAGTTATGTAGAATTGACCACTGGCCTGGTCCGCGTTCGCTCGCCACTACTAGCGGAGTCTCGGTTGATGTCCTTTCCTCCGGGTACTTAGATGTTTCAGTTCCCCGGGTTCGCTTCCCAAACCTATGTATTCAGCTTGGGATACCTATTGCTAGGTGGGTTTCCCCATTCGGATATTCACGGATCAAAGCTTGCTCGCAGCTCCCCATGACTTTTCGCAGCGTGCCACGTCCTTCATCGCCTCTCAGTGCCAAGGCATCCACCAGATGCCCTTAAGACGCTTGATCTCTCTTTACGCTCACGCGCAGGGACAAGCCCGCACAGAAACGCAAAACACTCAGCATCATTTCCGCTTCTCAGGTGCGGCCTAAACCGCAGACAAAACCCCCTCGGCAGAGAGCCTCATCCCTGTAAAGCGGACCCTTGGTCACACTTCACAAAACCATTTTCACGATGTCCAAGAACCGGCAGCCCTTGCTGCCTACAGTCACGGCCTAAACCGCAACCGATCTGATTGCCTACTCATGGATTATCACTGCCTCCAAGCTCAACATCACGTGACGGAACTTGGTGGAGGCGGACGGGATCGAACCGACGACCTCATGCTTGCAAAGCACGCGCTCTCCCAACTGAGCTACGCCCCCAATCAGGCTGGTGACCCCAACAATGATAGCCCAGTCAACGACCAGGCTTCACTGTCGATCCATGAGAAGGGATGCGGAGACGGCGTATCCGTTGGCCAAAGCCATGTTGGAAAACCCAACAGGTCGGCGAAACGAAAGGCTCTTCCTTAGAAAGGAGGTGATCCAGCCGCAGGTTCCCCTACGGCTACCTTGTTACGACTTCACCCCAGTCGCTGACCGTACCGTGGTCGGCTGCCTCCTTGCGGTTAGCGCACCGGCTTCAGGTAAAGCCAACTCCCATGGTGTGACGGGCGGTGTGTACAAGGCCCGGGAACGTATTCACCGCGGCGTGCTGATCCGCGATTACTAGCGATTCCAACTTCATGCACCCGAGTTGCAGAGTGCAATCCGAACTGAGATGGCTTTTGGAGATTCGCTTCCACTCGCGTGGTCGCTGCCCACTGTCACCACCATTGTAGCACGTGTGTAGCCCAACCCGTAAGGGCCATGAGGACTTGACGTCATCCCCGCCTTCCTCCGGCTTGTCACCGGCAGTTCTGCTAGAGTGCCCAACTAAATGCTGGCAACTAACAGTGGGGGTTGCGCTCGTTGCGGGACTTAACCCAACATCTCACGACACGAGCTGACGACAGCCATGCAGCACCTGTGTCCCTGTCCCCGAAAGGAAAGATGCATCTCTGCATCGGTCAAGGCATGTCAAGGGTTGGTAAGGTTCTGCGCGTTGCTTCGAATTAAACCACATGCTCCACCGCTTGTGCGGGCCCCCGTCAATTCCTTTGAGTTTCAACCTTGCGGCCGTACTCCCCAGGCGGTCGGCTTAATGCGTTAGCTGCGACACTGAAGCTCTAAGAGCCCCAACGTCTAGCCGACATCGTTTACGGCGTGGACTACCAGGGTATCTAATCCTGTTTGCTCCCCACGCTTTCGCGCCTCAGCGTCAGTTACCGTCCAGTGGGCCGCCTTCGCCACCGGTGTTCTTCCCAATATCTACGAATTTCACCTCTACACTGGGAATTCCACCCACCTCTCCGGTACTCTAGTCTTACAGTCTCAAGCGCAGTTCCCAGGTTAAGCCCGGGGCTTTCACGCCTGACTTGAAAAACCGCCTACGCGCCCTTTACGCCCAGTAATTCCGAACAACGCTAGCCCCCTTCGTATTACCGCGGCTGCTGGCACGAAGTTAGCCGGGGCTTCTTCTCACACTACCGTCATCATCGTCGTGTGCGAAAGAGCTTTACAACCCGAAGGCCTTCATCACTCACGCGGCATGGCTGGATCAGGCTTGCGCCCATTGTCCAATATTCCCCACTGCTGCCTCCCGTAGGAGTCTGGGCCGTGTCTCAGTCCCAGTGTGGCTGATCATCCTCTCAGACCAGCTACTGATCGTCGGCTTGGTAGGCCATTACCCCACCAACTACCTAATCAGACGCGGGCTGCTCCTTTGGCGATAAATCTTTCCCCCGTAGGGCTCATCCGGTATTAGCGTTCGTTTCCAAACGTTATTCCGAACCAAAGGATACATTCCCACGTGTTACTCACCCGTGCGCCACTCACCTTGCGGTGCGTTCGACTTGCATGTGTTAGGCCTGCCGCCAGCGTTCGTTCTGAGCCAGGATCAAACTCTCAGGTTTTATGCGACCAGCTAGCCACCAAAATGACCAACCAATCTCAAAGACGGGTATCGTACTAAACAACACCTTACCTAAGCATTCATCCGGCCATCCACTGTCACCAATGGACAGCGTTCAGAGCATGCTTGCTTGCAAGATGCACATTCAACGACACCCGAAAAACGAGCCTGACTTCCGCTCATTCCCCGGACACGCCGCCTGCGCATCCCTTCTCTCAATCGATTTACTTGTCCAAGAACCCGGCCAAAAGCCGAAAACCCTTCATCCCGACCGGAAACCCAGTCGACACCGGCACCCACAAAAGCAGGAGGTTCATGCCGCGCAGTCAACCAGCGCATCCGCCAGAGACTGCAAATCCATCGTCGGCAGCGGCGCCGCCGTCGTTGGTGGAGCGCTTTCTAAACACCTCC
>NZ_FZOI01000006.1 GCF_900188385.1 Azospirillum sp. RU38E | reverse complement strand
AAGGGTGCGGTGAGCTTTGGCGGTGCCGTCGGTGGCACGACGGCGTTGAAGTTCCTCTCCGCCGGTGGGGCCACCGTTACGGTGGGCAGCGTCACGACGACGGGGCAGCAGGATTATGCTGGCAACGTCCGGCTGGCCGGTAATCTGGTCAGCACCACGGGCGGCACCATCCGTCTTGGCGGGCCGCTGACCCTGACCGGCGACAGCCGCGTTTCCACAGCAGGGGCTGCGGGTGATGATATTGTGCTGACTGCCGCGGTCAGCGGGCCTTATCAACTGACCATCCGCAGCGGCAAGGCGAACAGCACCCTGGGCGGGCCGGTCAGTGGATTGACCGGCCTGGATGTAGCTGGCGCCACGGTGGGCTTTGCAGCACCCGTATCGGTGACGGGTGTGCTGGCGGCCAATGCCACGCGGCTGAATACCGGCACCCTGTCGGCGGCCAGCATCACCCTGGCAGGGACGGAGGCTTTGACCGCCGGCACTATCAGCGCCAGCCAGGATGTGAGCATCACCGCTGGCAAGGGGGCAACGCTGGCCGGCATCGGTGGCCGTCAGGTGACCGTCAATGCCGGTGGCAGCCTGTCGGCAGGCGCCGTCACGGCGACGCAGGATGTCACAGTCACGGGCACAGGCGATGTCAGCCTGGCGACGGTGGCGGGGGCCAATCTGGCGCTGTCGGCCGGCCGGGCCCTGGCCGTGGCCGGTATCAATGCGCAGAATGCCACGCTGACCGCCGGCACCCGCCTGACCGGCAGCGGCCCGCTGCGGTTGAGCCGGACGCTGGAGCTGGTGACCAATGGCCGGGCCGATGCTGGAACCGTGCAGGCCGGCGCCCTGACCTATCGCGGCAGCGGCCTGTTCAGCGCCAATGGCAGCATTGCCGGCATCAGTGGGGCCGACGCGGCCGATCTGGTGCAGGTGGCGGGCAACCGCACTGGCACCTATCTGTTTGCCGGCCGCCCGGTCTTCGGCTTGGCAGCACTGGTGGAACGCCAGCGGCTGGATGTGCTGCGGGTGGATACCGGCCTGGACACCGGCCGTGATGACGGGCGGGAACGCCCGCTGCTTCTGGACCCGGCTGCCGCCGCCGCAGCAGACCCGCTGATCAGCTTCAAGGATTGATACCACCCCACCGAAAGGTTGACCTTTCGGTGGGGTGGAGGCCGGCGACTGCCGGCCCGCGCCACATGGCGCGTAAGCCAAGCTGCCGGATGGCAGCGCCCGGCGTCTGAGGGAACAAAAATCTCCCTGGATCGGTCACGATCAAGGGAGATTGGTATGAGATCAGAGGGAGACCGAAAAGCCCCGGCGGCAACCAACCGCCGGGGCTTTTTTCTGCCTATCAATCCTCGTCCAGCAACGCCGGCGGGTGATCCGGTTCCCCGTCCAGACGTTCACCGAACAGCAGTTTCTGCAGCAGGGCCAGCAGAAGCTGATGATCATCGGTGCCCAGACGCTGCACCAGCATTGCCTCCCATTCATCATGGATGGCGTGCAGGCGGACCAGAAAATCCCGCCCGGCCGGTGTCAGCACCAGCGCCTTGGCCCGCCGGTCAACCGGATCGGCCTGCCGGGTGACAAAGCCGCGCTCCACCAGCTCATCCACCCGCTTGACCAGATTGGTCTGCAAAATCCCCAGTGCCGCGCCGATATCGGACAGGCGGCAGGCGCCGTTCGCCTCCAGCAAGGCCAGGATCGAATAGAGATTGGGCGTCAGATCGACCTCGGCAAAGCGCTGCACAAAGCCGCGATGGATGAATTGCCGGGCCATGCTGATCAGAAAGCCCAGGGTACGGTCAAGCTGCGCCGGCCGCAGCGCATCCACCCGCGCGACCGGATCGTCGGCTGCCGCCAAACGCTCATTCTCCCCGCCCATACCGCTCTCTCCGACCCGACCACCCTGCTGGTCCCATCCTTCAAGCCCATGTCCGGCCAGCGCGCAAGCCCATAAGGCAAAAGGGCCACAGAGATTATTGACACTCAATAATAATGATATAGTATCATTATTTAGCTGGCGGATGAATGATCAGCACCAGGGAGGACATGATGAACCATTTTTCACCGGGCCGCGCGCGGCCGCGGGCGATCTTCTGCATCACATCGGGATTGGCGCTGGCGGCCCTGGCCTTGCCGGCGACGGCGCAGGAACAGGCCGGTGCCAGCATGATTGATGAGATCGTTGTCACCGCGCAGAAGCGGCGGGAAAATATCCAGGATGTGCCGGTCGCCGTCTCCGCGATCAGCGGTGACAGCCTCTCTGAAAATAATGTCCGCACGCTGGAAGACCTCTCGGCCTCCGTGCCGGGTTTCAGTGTGGCGGCCAATGTCAATTACGGCTCGGCGCCCATGTCGATCCGGGGTGTCGGCGGGGCCAATGGCGGCGGCAATGTCTTTGCCGATGAACCGGTGGCCACCTATGTCGATGATGCCTTTGTCGGCCGGCTGCGCATGTCCACGGCCGATCTGGTGGATGTCGGCTCGGTGGAGGTGCTGCGCGGGCCGCAGGGCACGTTATATGGCCGCAATTCCACGGCGGGTGCCGTGCTGCTGCGCTCTGCCGCCCCGACGGAGCAGTTTCAGGCCTATCTCAACAGTTCCTATGCCAGCTTTGATGAAAAGAAGCTGACCGGTGCCGTTTCCGGTGCGCTGAATGATGATGCCAGCCTGACGGCGCGGGCGGCCTTTGGCTGGTCGGACCGCGATGGCTGGGCCAAGAACAGTGTCGGCGGCCGGCTGGGTGGTGGTGACAGCTTCACCGGCCGCCTCTATCTGCGTGCCAAGCCCAATGACACCCTGACCGTTGACCTGATCGGCGAATTCATCAAATCCCATGTGGAGCCGGCGACCATCGCCATTGCCGATGTTTCCGGCTTCCGCGATGCGGCGACCAACCCGGCGGGCAGCAACCTTGTTCGCCCCTATACGCTGCGCCCTGGCCTGGATGCGCTGGTGGATGACAGCCGCTTTGCCCAGAACCGCCCCAGCTATTCCGATGTGATCGGTCGCAATGCCACGCTGAAGCTGGAATGGGATCTGGACAGCGTGGTGCTGAACAGTGTCTCCAACTACCGTGAATGGGATCTGAAGGGCTATCAGGATAGTGACGGCACGGCCGTCAACCCGCCGCTGCCGGCCTTTGTCAGCGGCGCCATCCCCAATGTCGGCGATAATGACGGCCACCTGATCGACAGCCAATGGTCCCAGGAACTGCGCCTGTCCTCTGGCGAGGGCTCTGCCCTGGACTGGATTCTGGGTGCCTTCCTCTATCACGAGGATAACCGCATCGATCCTATCCGCATCCGCAACTGGCTGGCCGGGCCGGGCGGTGCCGGGACGCAGGTGACCTTCAACGCCCATCAGAAAACCGATAGCTGGGCGCTATTCGCCGATGCCTCCTATGATCTGACCCCGGCCCTGACGTTGAAGCTGGGCGGGCGTTACAGCCATGAGGAGAAGGATTTCACCAACAGCCAGACGGTCACCACGCTCAACCAGTTCGACCCGCCCGGCCCCACCTTCTTTGCCGCCGGTGCCACGCTGGCCGCCCCGCCGCTGTTCACCACCAAGGAAAGCTGGAACAATTTTTCGCCCCGCGCGGTGCTGCAATATAAATTCAGCGACGATGTGATGGCCTATGGCAGCTATTCCAAGGGCTTCAAGAGCGGTGGCTTCAACGCTTTCGGCCTGAATGCCGCCTTCAAGCCGGAAACCATCGAGGCGTTTGAAGGCGGGTTGAAATCCACCCTGCTGAACGGGGCGGCGCGTCTGAACCTCGCCGCCTTCCATTATGATTACCGCAACCTGCAGGTCCGCACGCCGGTGCCGACCGGTGGCGTGGGGATTGAGACGGCGGATGCCGCCACCTCCCAGGGGTTTGAGATTGAAAGCATCTGGTACCCGGCCGAAGGGCTGCGTCTGGATGCCAATCTGGCCTATCTGGATGCCACCTTTGACAAGGGTGCCGTCTCCTCCGTGCAGGTGGACAGCTTCGTCTTCGGCACCAACCCGCCGGTGGTGAAGGAAGATATCAGCGGCAACCGCCTGACCCGCGCGCCGAAATGGCAGCTCAGCCTGAATGCGCGGCAGGATTGGGAACTGGATGTCGGCGCGCTGTCGGCCCAGGTGGGCTATCGCTATCAGAGCAGCGTCTTCTTCCTGGAAACGCAGCAGGACAAGCCCACCTATCGCGGCAAGGGCTGGAGCAGCTGGGACGCGCGCATTGCCCTGAAACCGGCGGACAGCAACTGGGAACTGGCCGCCTTCGTGCAGAATATCGGCGATGAGCGGCACTTCTCCCAGGTGACCTCCTTCTTCGGTCTGCCCAACGCTGCCCTGAACGAGCCGCGCAAGATCGGCGTTCAGGTGAACTGGAAATATTGAGGAAGCCGATGCGCCCCCGCTTCATTGACCTGTCGATCCCCATCGATAATGACATTGTCACCGATCCGCCGCCGCTTCGGCCCAAGATTGCCTATCAGACCCATGGGGAGACGGCGGGGGCGATTGCCGCCTTCTTCCCCGGTCTGGCCCCGTCCGATCTGCCGGACGGGGAGGGCTGGGCGGTGGAGGATGTCACCCTGACCACCCATAGCGGCACCCATATGGATGCCCCCTGGCATTATCATTCCACGGCGGGGGGCGAACCCGCCCCCACCATCGACCAGACGCCGCTGGACTGGTGCTTCCGCCCCGGCGTGAAGCTGGATTTCCGCCATCTGCCCCATGGCCATGTCGTCACGGCGGCCGAGGTGGCGGCCGAGCTGGACCGCATCGGCCATGTGCTGCAGCCACTGGATATTGTGCTGGTCAACACGGCGGCATCGGCCGCCTATGGCGGGCCGCATTATGTGGATAGCGGGTGCGGCCTGGGGCGGGAGGCAACCTTGTACCTGACCAGCCGGGGGGTGCGGGTGGTGGGCACCGATGCCTGGTCCTGGGATGCGCCGTTCAGCCACACGGCCCGGCGCTTTGCCCAGAGCGGCGATGCCTCCATCATCTGGGAAGGCCACAAGGCCGGGCGGGAGATCGGCTATTTCCAGATGGAAAAGCTGCATAATCTGGAAGCCCTGCCGCCGCATGGTTTTGATGTCATCTGCTTTCCCGTGAAGATCACCCGGGCCAGCGCCGGCTGGTGCCGGGCTGTGGCCCTGCTGCCAGGAGAAACATCATGAAACTCGCCACCCTGCGTGATGGTTCCCCCGATGGCCGCTTGCTGGTCGTCAGCCGCGACCTGTCGCGCGCCGTTGATGCCGCCAGCATCGCCCCGACCCTGCTGTCGGCCCTGGGGCAATGGGAGAGTGTCGAGGCCCCGTTGCGCCATCTGGCCGAGGCGCTGGAAAGCGGGCGGGTGCAGGGTGTGCCCTTCGACCCGGCCCAGGCCATGGCGCCGTTGCCACGGGCGCCGCAATGGCTGGATGGTTCCTGCTTCCTGAACCATGCCCGCCTGATGGCCAAGGCCTTCAAGCTGGATAAGGGGGTGGATACCGAAATCCCCCTGGTCTATCAGGGGGCGTCCGATGATTTCCTGGGGCCGCAGGATGACAGCCCGCTGCCCAGCGAAGCGGACGGGATTGATTTTGAGGGCGAGTTCGCTGTGATCACCGGCCCGGTGCCGATGGGCACCCGGGCCGGTGATGCCGAACGGCATATCAGGCTGATCACCATGGTGAATGATGTCAGCCTGCGCGCCTTCGGCCCGCGGGAGATGCTGAGCGGCTTCGGCTTTGTCCAGGCCAAACCCAGCACCACCTTTGCCCCCGTCGCCATCACCCCGGATGAGCTGGGGGAATATTGGCGTGACGGGCGGGTGCATCTGCCGCTGCATATGTCGTGGAACGGGGAATGGTTCGGCCATCCCAACGGTGGGGACATGGATTTCGGCTTCCATCGCCTGATCGAACATGTCACCCGCACGCGCAAACTGTCCGCCGGCACTATCATCGGCTCAGGTACCGTCTCCAACGCCGACCCTGCCGCCGGCTCGGCCTGCATCGCCGAACGGCGGGCGATCGAGATGATCGCCGGTCAGCCGCTGACCCCCTATATGCGCTTTGGTGACCGGGTGCGGCTGACGGCGCTGTTGCCCGACGGCACAGCACCGTTCGGGGTGATTGATCAAAAGATGGTGGCGGGGTGAGGGGACGGGGCGCGCCCCCCTACCTCAGCGAGGTGGCTGAATCCCCTTCAGCCGTGTCATCAGTTCGGCCGTCACCGCTTCGGCCTCATGCTCATCGCGGATGACGCGCGGGGTGATGAAGACGATCAGTTCGGTGCGGGTGTTGGTGGAGCGCTTTTCCCCAAACAGCGCGCCCACGCCCGGCAGGGAGGAGAGCAGCGGGATGCCGTCGCGCCCGCTTTCCTGGGTTTCAGAGATCAAGCCGCCCAGCACCACCGTCTGCCCGCTATCCACCGCCACGTTGGAGGTGATCTGGCGTTGCGAGATGGTGGGCGTCAGGTTGCCGCTGTTGCGCGTGCCGGAAACGTTGGAGATTTCCTGATAGACCTCCATCGTCACCTTGCCGCTCTGGCTGATGCGGGGCACCACGCGCAGGATGACGCCGGTATTGACATAATCCACCGAGCTGACGATGGGCGAATTGGCATTATCCACCGACTGGGTGGTGCGGGTCAGCACCGGTACCCGGTCGCCCACCAGCAGCTGCGCCACCTGGCTGTCCAGCACCACCACCTGGGGGGAGGAGATGACGCGCACATCGGTGACCTGATCCAGGGCCGACAGCACGACGCGCGGATCGCCATTGCTGGACAGCACCAGATTGAAGCCGGGCACCTTGCTGATCGGGCGCAGGCTGCTGCTGGCATCATTCAGGGTGAAGCCGCCCTGCACATCGCCGCCATCGCCCCGGAAATAGCTCTGCACCCCATAGCGCAGCTGATCATTCAGGGTGACCTCGGCAATCGTCGCCTCAATCAGCACCTGGGAGGGGGCGACGTCCAGCTTGGCCACCGCCTCCCCGATAATTTCCGCCTGCCTTGGCTTGGCATGGACCAGGATGCTGTTATTGGCCGGGTCGGGGATGATGCGCGGGGTATCATCGCCGCTGCCCGCCGCCGGTTCCGGCGGGGCCGCCCCGCCGGCATCGGCGCTGATGGCCGACAGCCGGGCGGCATTATCGGCCATGGCGGTGCTGTTGCCGCTGGCGGCACTGCTGCTGCCCGTCCCGCTGCTGCCGCTGGTGGTGCTGCTGCTGACGGATGGCAGCGGCATCGCCTTCATGGCGGGTGCGGTGGTATCCGCCGCCGTGCCGGTGAACAGCCGGTTCAACAGCTTGGCCACACGGGTGGCGTCGGCATGGGTCAGGCTGAAAATGCGCAGCCGGGCGGTATCCATGTCGCCGCCATCCAGCCGGCGCACCCAGCCGGCGGCCGTTTCCAGCCGGGCGGCATCGCTGGCAATCACCAGCACCGCATTCAGCCGCTCCACCGGCAGCAGACGCAGGCTGGGGTCGGCATCGCCCTGGGCGCCCAGAATCGCCTCCAGCTCCCGCACCAGCGGGCCGGGGCTGGCCTGGCTCAGCGGGAACAGGCCGGCGGAACGGCCGGCCATCCAATCCACATCAAAGCCGCGCAACAGGTCGGCCGCCGCCTGCCGCTCCGGTGCCGGCCCGCTGACCAGCAGCAGACCCAGGCGCGGATCGGCGGTGACGCTGCCATTCTTCACCAGCGGCGCCACCAGCGCCTGCGCCACATCCGGGGCGACATGGCGCAGGGGCAGCACGGAAACCGCCAGACCGGGGGCATTGGGGCTGGCCAGCCCCAGCGTGCGGGCATTGCCCGCCGCTTCGGCCTGGGGCAGCACGGCCAGCGTGCCATCCCCGCCGCGCACCAGCACGGCCCCCTGGCCGGCCAGCACATTTTCCAGCAGGCGCAAAGCCTCCCGCGGGGAGAGTTCCCGGCCGCTGTCAATGCTGACCGTGTTGCGCAGGGCGGGGGAGATGCTGTGCGCCATCCCCAGCATGTCGCCCAGCACCGTATCCACCACCAGGGCCAGCGGCGCATCGGTAAAGCGCAGATGCAGTGCCGGCCCTGGCGGCACGGCCAGTTCATCGGCCGCCACCGGCACGGGCGGACGGCTGCCCTTGACGATCAAAGGGGCGGTGCTGCTGCTGTGGCTGGTCACCGGTTTGGGCGCGGGCCCTTCCGCCCCGCCCTTGGGGGCTGCCAGCGACAGATGATCCAGCGCCAGCGGCGGCGGCGCCTCCCCCTGGCGGCTGGCGCAGGCGGAGAGCAGCAGAACAAGGGCCATGGTGCTGGCACCGGCCCGCAACCCGGCCCGTAGAGAAGAAATGGTGCGCATCATCATCCCGGCATCTGGTGGCGCCGGAAAGTGCCGCCGGGGGCGGCATCAAGACAAGGATTATTCTTGGCTGTCATTAATCTGTAATCAAAGCGCCATCTGTAATATTTTTGTCAAAAACACGACGCGAAACCATTGCAGAAATAAGTCATATGGAAGGCAAGCGCGGCAAATCCGCCGCCAATGCTGATTCAAGGCCGATGACAATATTGGATATCCTGTTGGCGGAGCGCCGCCTGGACGATGGCGAGCGTCAGCGGGTGCTGGCCCTGTCGGCGGCCGATGGGCGCGCGCCGGATCAGGTGCTGCTGGACCTTGGGCTGGTCACGCCGTTGGAACGGGCCGCCGCCCTGGCCCGCCATCATGGCGTGCCGCTGCTGCGCGGCGACGATCTGGCCGATGATCTGCCCGACAGTGCCGGCCTGTCGCCGCATTGGCTGCTGTCCCACCGGCTGTTGCCGGTGGGGCTGGATGATAGCGGCCTGCTGCTGGCCGCCGTCGATCCGGTGGCGGCGGATGTGCTGGATGCGGTGGAACTGACGCTGGGGCAGCAGCCCCGGCTCTGTTTCATGCCACAACCGGAATGGGAAGCGGCGTTCCAGGCCCGCCATGGCGGGGGGGCCAGCGCCCTGGACCGTATCCTGGATGATGCCGCCGCCGATCAGGCGCTGGAAGAGGCAGCGCTGGACCGGCTGAAGGATCAGGCCAGCGAGGCACCGGTGGTACGGCTGGTGGCCCATCTGATTGACGAGGCGGTGAAGGCCCGCGCCTCCGACATTCATATCGAACCTTTTGCCGATGCGCTGGTGCTGCGCTACCGCATCGATGGGGTGCTGCAGAACCGCCCGCCGCCGCCGCCCAGCCTGACCCGCGCCCTGGTCAGCCGGATCAAAATTCTGGCCGGTCTGGATATTGCCGAACGCCGCTTGCCGCAGGATGGCAGGGTACGCCATCGCATGGGCGGGCGGCTGGTGGATTTGCGTGTTTCCACCTTGCCCACGGTGCATGGTGAAAGCGTGGTGATCCGCGTGCTGGATGGTTCTGTCGGGGCCATGGAACTGTCGGGCCTGGGGCTGGATGCGGCGGATGAGGCGGCGTTGCGCCGGATGATGGCCAGCCCGCACGGGCTGGTGCTGGTCACCGGCCCCACCGGCAGCGGCAAGACCACCACGCTTTATGCCGCGCTGCGCCTGATCGATGCCGCCACCCGCAAGGTGCTGACGGTGGAAGACCCGGTGGAATATCAGATGGCGCGGGTCAATCAGGTACAGGTGCATCCCGCCATCGGGCTGGGTTTTGCCACCGTGCTGCGCTCCATGCTGCGCCAGAACCCGGATGTCATTCTGGTGGGCGAAACCCGCGACACGGAAACAGCCGACATTGCCGTACAGGCAGCCCTGACCGGGCATCTGGTGCTGACCACGCTGCACACCAATTCCGCCGCCGGGGCCGTGACGCGGCTGCTGGAAATGGGGGTGGAGCCGTTCCTGATCGCCTCCACCCTGCGCGGTGTGGTGGGGCAGCGGCTGGTCCGTCTGCTCTGCCCCCGCTGCAAGGCCCCGGAACCGGCGGACGCGGCGGCCCTTTCCGCCCTGCGCGATGCCGGGTTGCTGGCACCGGGGGCGGCAGCCCCGCTGTTGCTGGGACCGGTCGGCTGCCCGCATTGCGGCGGCACCGGCTATGCCGGCCGCGTCGGGATTTTTGAGATGCTGCGCCTGGATGAGGGCTTGCGCCGGCTGGTGGTGGAACGGGCGTCTACCGGCGCGCTGGAGGTGGCGGCGCGGGCGGCGGGGATGCGGTCGATGCGCCAGCACGGGCTGTCCCGCGTGCTGGCCGGGCTGACCAGCTTTGCCGAGGTGGCGCGCGTGACCGAGATGGGGGACTGACCGCCCATGCCGGAATTCCACTATACCGCGCTGGATGGCGGCGGGCAGCAACGCAGCGGCCGGCGGCAGGCCGCCGATGCAGCCGCGCTGCTGGATTGGCTGCGCGGCCAGGGCTGGTTGCCGGTGAAGGTGGCCCCGGTGGGGCGGCGGCTGATCACCTCCTCCGGGCCGGGGGCGGGCGATCTGCTGCTGTTCAGCCGGGAACTGCGCCTGTTGCTGAAGGCCGGGCTGCCGCTGGAACGCGCTCTCGCCCTGCTGGCCGATGGGCTGGCCCCGCAACCCTTGCGCCCCGGTCTGCGGGAGGCGCTGGAACGGCTGCGTGGCGGGGCGGGGCTGGGGGAGGCGCTGGCGCGGGCCGGCGGCTTCCCGCCGCTTTACGCCGCCATGGTGCGGGCCGGCGAAGGGGCCGGTGCCCTGGATATGGTATTGGAGCAGCTCTGTTTACTACTGGAGCGGCAGCGGCGGGTGACACGCGCCGTCACGTCGGCCCTGATCTATCCGGCGGTACTGTGTTTCGTCGCCGTCGGCTCCCTGATGTTGTTGTTGCTGCATGTGGTGCCGCAATTCGCGCCCTTGTTCGCCAATGCCCACAAGGCCCTGCCGCCGGCGACGGAACTGGTGCTGGCCCTGTCCGGCTTCATGCTGGCCTGGGGCGATGTGGCGCTGGCGGGGCTGCTGGCCCTGGGCCTTTGCGGCTGGCTGGTCTGGCGGCGGCCGGGGCTGGCACCCTGGCGCGACCGCACCTTGCTGCGCCTGCCACTGGTCGGCGGCATGGTGCTAATGGCCGGGCTGGCCCGGCTGGCGCGCGGCCTGTCGGTGCTGCTGCGGGCCGGCGTCGCCCTGCCGCGCGCCCTGGAACTGGCAGCCGATATGGCGGGCAACCGCGTGCTGTCCGCCACCCTGCTTGCCATGCGCGACGGGGTGCGCGACGGGCGCGGGCTGACCGCCGCCCTGCCGCCGGGCCACCCGCTGCCCGATCTGGCCGTCACCCTGATCGGCGTGGGCGAGCAGAGCGCCCGGCTGGCCGAGGTGCTGGAACAATTGGCGGAGATGTATGAGGACAAGCTGGAAACCGCCATCAAGCGCTTCCTGGCTTTGCTGGAGCCGGCCCTGATCCTGCTGCTGGCGCTGTTTGTCGGCGGCATCGTCGTTTCCATCCTGCTGGCCCTGGTATCGATCAATGATCTGGCTTTCTGAGCGGCCCCGCCGCCGGCAGGCGGGTTTCACCTTGCTGGAAATGCTGGTCGTGCTGCTGCTGCTGGGCGTGGCGACGGCTTTGGTGGCGCCGCGTCTGGCATCGGGCGGGGCCAGGCTGGATGGCGATGCGCGCCTTCTTGCCAGCCGGCTGGCCGCAGCCCGCGATCAGGCGGTGCGCCAGGGCCGCGTGGTGGAGATCAGCCTGGACGCGCACGGGCTTTCGCAGGGCACCAGCCTGACCCTGGTGGGGGAGGTGGAGCGGGGGGCGGATGGGCTGGCCCGGCTGCGCTTCCTGCCCGATGGCAGCGCCAGCGGGGCGGAAATCCGGCTGCGGGGTCCGCACGGGGGTGAACGCGCCATCGCTGTCGATTGGCTGACCGGCCGGGTGGTGCATGATGCGCGCTGACCGCCGTGGACAGGCGGGCTTTACCCTGCTGGAGGCGATGCTGGCCCTGCTGCTGCTGGCCCTGGTGCTGGGCCCGGCCTATAGCCTGATGTCCGGCGGCGGGCGGGCGGCACGGTCGGTGGAACGCCGTGCCCTGGCCCAGAGCATTGCCGAGGCGCAGTTTGCCGCCCTGGGCGTGGAACAGCGCCTGACCCCCGGTGATTATCCGGGCCATAGCGGCGACTGGCGCTGGACCCTGCGCGTCACCCCCCGGCTGGACCCGCCCTTTGATGCCGCCGCCGCGCGCGGCATGGCCGCTTATCGGGTGGAAATCAGTGTGGCTGATGCGGCGGGGCCGGTGCTGTCACTGGCCACCACCAAGCTGGTGGCGGCACCATGAGGCGGCCGTTGCGCAAGAATCAGGCGGGTTTCACCCTGCTGGAAGCCATGGTGGCCCTGATTGTGCTGGGGCTGGTGCTGGCGGTGGCCGCCACAGCACTCGGCACCCTGGGCAGGGCACGCGGCCGGGTAATGGCGCAGGCCGACCGGGCGGAGGATATGTTCCTGCTGCGCGATGTGCTGCGCCGGCAGATCAGCCGCGCCCTGCCCTTGACCGAACTGGCCCCCGGCGGCGAACGCTATTGGCTGGTCGCCAGGGCTGAAAGGCTGGAATTCCCGCTGGTGGATGCGCCGCTGCCGGGCCGGGGCGGGCTGGCCTTTGCCGCCATCCTGGTGGAGGAAGGGCGGCTGCTTTACCGCCAGACCCGGTCCGGCCAGCCGCCCTATCAGACCGTGCTGGCGGAAGGCGATTACCGCTTCCGCCTCTCCTATCGCGGGGACGATCCGCGTCATGGCTGGGTGGCGGATTGGGCCGATGCCAAGCACTGGCCCCGGCTGGTGCGCCTGTCGGTGGAAGCGGGCGGGCGGGAACTGCCGGCCCTGGTGGTGCCGGTGCGCACCGATACCGACCGGGGCTGCGTGCTGACGCTGGGGGAGGGCTGGTGCCGTGACCGCCAGGGTTGAAAACCGTTCCCGCCAGCGCGGCATCGCCCTGCCGATGGCGCTATGGGTGGCGATGGGGCTGGCCCTGCTGGCCGCCGGCATCGCCACCACGGCAGAGCGCGCCATCAACCGGCAGATCGGTGCCGACCAGATCGCCGTCGCCCGCGCGCTGCTGGAAACCGGCCTCAGCCAGGGCGTGATGCTGGCCGTGCATCCCGACCCCACCCGCCGCCTGCCCGCCAATGGCACCCCGTTGAGCGTGGCAGAACCGGAAGGCACGTTGACCCTGTGGCTGTGGGACGAGGCGGGGCGGCTGGATTTGAACCGCACCCCATCGGCGCGCCTCCTGGCGGTGGCCGGGGCCGTGCTGCCAGCGGCTGACCTGTCGGCGCTGACCCAGGCCCTGCAGCGCCGCCGGCAGACGGGGGAACCCTGGCATAGCGTGCTGGAATTGGGGTCGGCGCTGTCGCCCGATGGCTTCGCCCGGCTTTACCCCTGTCTCACCGTGCATGGGCCGGCCATGGCCGATGGCAAGCTGCGCCTGTCCGCCATGGCACCAGGGCTGCGCGCCCGCTGGCCGGGGTTGGCAGGGCTGCGGGATGCTGGCGATGCGGCGGCATTGGCCGGGCTGGGGCTGATGCCGGGTGGCCCGCCCAGCAGCCTGTTCACCCTGCGGGTGGCGGCCCGCACGCCAGAGGGGGCGCTGGCCACGACCGAAGCCGTGGTCTGGATCACCATTCAGGGCACCCAGGCTTTTCGCATTCTGGAATGGCGCGAGCCGGCGCCGGAGATCAGCTTGATGGAAGAGGCATCATGAACAGCGCGGGCGACATGCTGCGGCGGCTGGCCGGCTGGTGGTGGCAGCGCACCAAGGATGCCCTGCCGGGCTGGCTGGTGGCCGATGGGCCGGAACCGGCCCGCTGGCAGTGGGATGGCAGCACGCTGACGCCATCCGCTGGGGGGGGCACCCCCCGGCATAAGCGGCCCTGGCGGCTGCTGCTGGGCGATGTGCGCCCCCTGGTACTGGAACGCGAAGTACCGGCCGGGGCGGCCGCCCATCTGCGCCGGGTGGTGGGGATGCAGTTGGGCCATTGGACCCCGCTTTCCGCCGATGCCGCCCTTTATGATGCGCAGGTGGCGGGGCCGGCGGCGGATGCCGGCCAGTTGCGGGTGCGGGTCTCCCTGCTGGCCCGCAGCCGGCTGGCCCCGGCCCTGACGGCGGCCACGGCCCAGGGTCTGGCGCTGCCTGTGGGCGTGTTGCTGGCCGATGGCAGCCTTCTGCCCTTTGGCGAACCGAAGCGCGCGCGGGTGCCGCCGCGCCTGCTGCTACTGGCCTTGTTATTATTGGCCCCGCCTTTGTCGCTGGCCGTGCTGCAGGAGGGCCGCCTGTCGCAGTTACGCACCGAATTGGCGGCCGGGGAGATGGAGGCGGCACAGGCCCGCAGCCTGGGCATCCGGCTGGCCCGGCTGCGGGCCGACACGCTGGCCGCCGTCAGCGCCCGCCGGGCGGCCCCCAGCATGGTGCTGCTGCTGGACCGGTTGAGCCGGCTGCTGCCCGATAACAGCTATCTGACCGAACTGCGCCTGGAAGGCGGGCGGGTGCATCTGCTGGGTTATAGCGGTGATGGGGCGGCCCTGCCGGCCCTGCTGGCCGCCGCCCCCGGCCTGCAGGATGTGCGGTTTGAAGCGGCCTTGCTGCGGGCCGATGCCGGGCGCGACCGTTTCCACCTTTCTTTCATGGTGAGCGCTGATGAACCCGCTTGAACGGATGCTGGCCGATCCGGTCACCGCCCGCCGGCTCTATCTGGGTATCAGTGCCGGGCTGGGGCTATTGTTCCTGCTGCTGCTGGTCTGGCCGCTGACCGATCTGCTGCTGGAACAGCGCGCCGCCATTCAGGCGGCCGAACTGCAGCGCCAGGCCCAGGGCACCCTGGCGGGGCGGGTGGAAAGGCTGCTGGCCGAACAGGCGGCGCTGGCCACCCTGGACGGGTTGCCGGCGGATTACCTGCCCGGTGACAGCCCCGATCTGGCTGCCGCCAGCCTTCAGGCCCTGCTGGGCCAGCGGCTGGCCGCTGTGGGCGGGCGGCTGATCGGCACCGGGCTGGTGGAGCCGGTGGACCTGCCGGAAGCGGCGGGCGGTGATCAGCGCATCACCGCCCGGCTGGATGCCGCCGTCAGCCATGCCCAGCTGCGCGACCTGTTGCACGGGCTGGAAGGCGGGCAGCCACGGCTGATCGTGGTGGGGATGCGGCTGGCCGCCGGTGGGGAGGCCGGGGCGCCCCTGTCGCTCACGCTCACCGTCAGCGGATTGCGCCAACCGGTGCCGGGGGGGGCGGAATGATGAAACGGGTTTTGCTTCTGGGGTTGCTGCTGCTGCCCGCCCCGCTGCCGGCGCTGGCCGCCGATCCGCTGGCAGAGGCGGATTATCATCTGCCGCCACCGGCCAGCCTGTCGGCCCTGGTGGAACGGCCCCTGTTCACGCCGTCGCGCCGGGGGGAGGTGACGGCCACCCAAGCCAGCACGGTGCCTTCGGGGGAGCTGCGGCTGGTCGGCGCGGTGGTGGGCCGCACAGGCGGGGGCCGGGCGCTGCTGCTGCAGGGCGGCGCGGCCCGGCCCTGGCTGCTGGGGCAGGAACTGGCCGGCTGGCGCTTACAGGCAGTGGAGCCGGGGGCCGTGCGGCTGGCCGGGCCGGAAGGTGTTGAGATCCGGCTGCCCGTGGGTGCCGTGCTGCCACAATCACATTAAGGAAAATGGACCATGACCATGCGTCGGCTGCCCGCAGCGCTTCGCCCCCTTCGCCGCCGGCAAGCCGGCTTCACCCTGCTGGAAATGCTGGTGGTGCTGGTGATTATCGGCCTGCTGCTGGGGCTGGTGGGCTTGCGGCTTTTATCCAATGTCGATCGCGGCAAGGTGACGGCGGCCACGGCCCAGGCCCGTGTGCTGAAAACGGCACTCGATACGCTGTATCTGGATCTGGGGCGCTTCCCGACCAAGGCGGAGGGGCTGGCCCTGCTGGTCGCCCCCCCGCGTGATGCGGCGGTGGGGCGGCGCTGGATGGGCCCTTATCTGGAAGGGGCCCTGCCCAACGACCCCTGGGACCGCCCCTTTCTTTATGAGGTGGATGCCGGCGGCCGCGTCGCCCGCGTCATCAGCCTGGGCGCCGATGGCAAGCCGGGCGGCAGCGGGGCGGACGCCGATATCGCCATGCCACCGGCGCCATGACCGGGCTGGAAACCGCCTTTTTCACCTTGCTGGGTGCCTGCTTCGGCAGTTTCATCGCCGCCATGGCCTGGCGGCTGCCGCGCGGGGTGACGGTGTGGGGCCGCTCGGCCTGTCCCGCCTGCGGCCATGGGCTGGGCGTGGCGGACCTGCTGCCCGTGCTGTCCTTCCTGCTGTCGCGCGGGCGCTGCCGGCATTGCGGCGGCCGGGTGGCCGCCCTTTACCCGCTGGTGGAGGCGGCAACGGCGCTGCTCTGGCTCGCCTGCGCGCTCTGGTTTGTCGATCCGGTGGAGGCGTTGTTGCTGGCCTGGCTGGGTACGGCACTGCTGTTCCTGGCCCTGGTGGATGCGCAATGGCATTACCTGCCGGACAGTGGCGTGACGCTGGCGGGACTGGCCGGGCTGCTTTGGCTTGGCTGGCAGGATGTGCCGGCGCTGTGGGCCGACCATCTGGCGGCGGCGGGGCTTTATGGCGGGCTGGCCTTGGCCCTGCGCCTGTTGGTCAGCCGCTGGAAGGGGCGGGAAGCGCTGGGGCTGGGCGATGTAAAACTGATGGCGGTGGCTGGGCTGTGGCTGGGGCTGGCCGGCCTGCCGCTTTTCCTGATTCTGTCCGGCGGGGCTGGCATCGCACACCTGCTGGCGGCCCGCCGCTGGGGCGGGACCGATGCCGGGGAGGCTGGCGATGTCATCGCCTTCGGCCCCGCCCTCTGTCTGGCCCTGTTCATCCTGGTGCTGGTGGGGCCGCTGCGGTGATCAGCGGGCCGGCCGATACTGGCTTGAGACCAGGAGCTATCGCTCCTGGTCGTTACCCGTTCCCTCAATCGCCGGGCGCCGCCTTCAGCAACAGCGCATTTTCTGCGACAGGACAATCGGCATTCGCACGTGCAACAGATAATGACAAGCATCCGGACGCGCCCAGGGCGACGGAAGCAGGGGTATGTTGGAGCGGTGGAATGGCACTGTCATGCCAGCGGCAGGAAATCATGACCGATGGTCACGCTTTCGTGCGCCTCAATCGCCGGCGCCGGCCTCCGCTGGCTTGGCTACGCCGCGTGGGCAGCCAACAGCCTGCCGGTCGCAAAACGCACCGGACAGTCCCCATCGCCATGGGTGCGGCCTGTGGCTGCTACCCCTGCGCCTTCAGTTTCAGCATGGCGCCGATGATCCGATCCTCCAGCCCGTCGGGCAGGGCCAAATCGGGGGGATCGTCGCACAGCATCGCCTCCATACGACGCATCTCCACCACACGGCGGCGCGCATCATAGGATTGCCGCAGGTAACGGAGCAGCACCGGCCGGATATCCTCCGGCCAGTCTTTCAGGCCGCCGCCATAACGACAGAGCAGCCCCTCGAACTCTCCGCACATCTCGTCAAGGGTCATCAAAAGCATCTCGCGCACGAATGGCTGACCGGGCGAACACATTACGAAGCTGTTGGCGCGCCCGCTTCAACAGCCCTTCAGCAGCACTTTGCGTCAGCCCCATGACTGTACCGACTTCGGCCGCTGTCAGCCCCTGGTTATAATATAGGGCCAGTGCTACCTGCTGGCTAGTAGGCAGACGTGTGCGGGCGGATTCCAGGGCGGCATAAAGTTGGTTTTGAAAAATGGCCTGATCGAAGCCCTGCCGGTCATCGGCCGGTTCCGCAACCTCTTCCAGCCCGCTGTCGATGGGCCGGCGGCGATAATCGATGGCGCGGTTGATAACAATGCGATGCAACCAGGTGGTGAAACGCGCCGCCCCCGGTGCCCAACTGTCACGATGGCTCCAGACACGCAGGAACGCATCCTGCACAACATCCTCTGCATCGCAATCATGCGGCAGGATGCGCCTTGCCACGGCATAGATACGTTTCAGATAGCGGCGCACGATTTCGCGGTAGGCGGCCACATCTTCCTGTTGGACACGCAGCATCAGGTCTTCGTCGCTGGCCTGCGCCAGATCGGCCCCACCCGGTGCGGATAATGGTTGCCGCGGCGCCGTGGGCGCGGCCGGCTTTGCCCCCCGACGTGGCGCGATAGAGAGATCATCCATGCCGGTCCCCCGCCAGCAGGGGGCGGCGGGGGACCGGATACAGGGGCGGCGGCTCCTGCCGGTCAAATCCGGCCAGCTTGATCCAGAGCAGGCGCAGCGACGCGATCCGGTCATGACAGGCCCGGACACGCTGCGCCACATCCTGCCCGGCAGCCGATCGGCCCAAGGCCATGATCAGGCCGGACAGCATCTGTTGCCACCCTTGCGCATCCGGTGCCGGCAGATAGGCGCCGACATAGAGCGACAGGCCGGTCAGAATATTGATCGCGGCATCAATCTCGCGCGCATAGAGGTCAAATGAACCCTCGCCCGCATGACGACTGGCGGCGGCGGCGTGCTGCTGGCAGCGTTCCAGCAGGGCAGCGATTCCGCGCACAGGCGGCAAGGTCAGATTGGCGCTGCGATAGGCGCCGGTCGCCTTTGAATAGGGATTGCTCGGCATCCCGATACCCCATCAGATCAGTGAAATTGGTTTGCCCGGAAAAGGGGCGAGGCGGGTCAGTCGTCCGTGTTGCTTGCCGCTTCGAGCTGTTTCAGCAGAAGTTTCGCGGTCTGGGCCTTTGCCTCAAGCCGGGCATAATATTCGCGGAGATTTTCTCCATACGTTTCCGCCTTGGTGCGGATGTCGGCGGCCCGGCTTTCCAGGTCGCTGTTATAGTCTCCCAGATCGTCGATCTTGCTTTGCAAGGATCCGGTGGCGCTGTCGGATGCCAGCGTCCCCGTCTGGTAGATCTGATCGGCAATGCCGCTGGTCAGCTTGATATCGACCGAGGCGGAACTGCCGGTATACACAAAAACCAACCCAGCAAATTCCGTGCCTTCGGCGCCGGTGATACGGGTGCCGTTGACGGTAAATTTGCTGTTATCGCCATCAACGGCAACATTGGTGATGGCGCCGGCCGTATCGACAGTGATGTCGAGGGTGAAGTCATTTGCCGCCAGCGTTGTTGGCCGGCGCAGCAGCATCATGCTGGTGGAACTGCTTTCCATGGAAAAGCCAAGCAGCGACTGGATGGCATCCAGGTTGGAGAGCAGGGCATTGTCCAGCGTATCCTCGTTGATGACCATCTTGTTGTCACGGTCCAGCGTGATGCCAAGCGTGGCCAGCGAGTTGGTGCCATCCTGATGGTTCAGCGATGTGGCCAGCGAGGTTGCGATCTGTCGCATCAAACTGTCGGCAAACAGCGCGGATTGCGTCGTGTCGCCATTTTCATCGGTGCTGCTGGTGGATTGCTGGGTCAGCACGAAATCGCGCAAGGCGTTATAGGCGTCGGCAAACGCCACAATGCCGGTCTTGATGGCGGAAAGATCGCTGCCGATCTCCACCGTCAGGCTGGTCCCCGCCGACGCGCCATACAGGTCCAGCGTCACCCCGTCCCAGATATCGCTGATGCTGTTTGTGGTGCGGGTGACCTGCACCCCATCGACATTCAGGATCGCCGACTGGGCGGCAACCAGTTCATTGGCGATGGCCCCGTCGCTGTCGGTCAGGCCCAGGCCGGTCAGGATGCCGTCATCATCGCCGGCGAGGCTGATCGACTGCCCGCTTTCCCTGGCGGTCAGCACCAGCCGGTATTCTGCATCGGAAACCTTCAGCACACTGGCGGAAACACCGCTGGCAGCACTGGTGTCATTGATGGCGGCTGCCAGTTGGGTCAGGGTGCTGGTGGCCGTCAGGTTGATGGTCTGGGCCGTGCCGCTGCCGGCGGCAATGGTGAAACTGCCGGACAGGCCCAAAGCTGTGCCGGCCGATGCCTGATTGCCGGACGCGATCTTCTGCGCCGTCGCCAGTTGCAGGATTTCAACCGAGTGGCTGCCCAGATCGGTGCCATTGGCAACGCTGACCCCCAGCAGGGAGGACGCATCGCTGGAACCGGTGACATAGGCGGTCCGCTGGTCAAACAGATCATCGCTGCTGCTGCTATAGCCTTCCGGCATCCGCAAGGCGTTGGCGGCATCGGTCAGCGTCGCCGTCAGCGACTGCATCTCCTGGTACGCCTGGATCTTGGCCTCGTTCTTGGTCACCTGCACATCGATGCGGTCGGCCGGCAGCGTCTTGGCCGCGACCACCGTCTGCACCAGCGCATCATAATCAATGCCCGTGACGCTGGACGCGGTGGTGCTGGTTGCGGCCGTGCTGCTGGTCGACGTGGTGGAGGAGATGGCCATAGCGGGCAGCCTTCATGTTCAGTGACGCCGGGAAGGCCAGGGGACTGGCCCTTCCCGGTGTCCTGCGGACGTCAGCGGAGCAGAGAGAGGAGTTGCGACGGCATTTCGTTGGCCTTGCCAAGGGCGGCGATGGCCGCCTGTGTCAGAACCTCCGCATTGGAGAGCTTCGTCTGTTCCGATGCGACATCGACATCCATGATCGACGATTGGATGGCTTCCTGGTTTTCGATGGAGGTCTCGATCATCTGTCCGTGATAGTCAAAGCGGGAAATCTGCGCGCCGACATTGGCCCGCGCCTTTGACACGTCCGAGATGGCCGTATCCAGCGCTGTGATCGCCGCCGTCGCCGTCGTTTCTGTCCCGACATCGGTGGCATTCAGCGCCAGTGCCGTGGAATCCACGGCGGTGATGGTGACTGTGATCGTGTCGGACACATTGGAACCCACGACGAAGGTGACGCCACCCTGCCAGTCCGTGGCATCAGCGGCGGCACCGGTATTGGTCAGCAGGCTATTGTCATTGAAGCGGGTGCCGGTGGCGATGCCGTCAATTTCTTCGATCAATTGCTGGTATTCGGCGTCGATATAGGCGCGTTCATTGTCACCAACGGTGCCTGCCATGGACTGGGTCGCCAGTGATTTCATGCGCTGCAGGATGTCGCCGATACGGGCCATGCCACCATCGGCCGCCTGCAGGATCGACGATCCGTTGGAGGCATTGGTGGCCGCCTGCTTCAAGGCGGTGACGTCCGACTTGATCTTGGTGCCAACGGCCAGGCCCGAAGCATCATCGGCAGCGCTGGTGATGCGCGACCCGCTGGAAAGCTTGGAGACCGAACTGCTTTGCGCGGTGCTGTTGTTGCTGAGATAGCGCAAGGCCGAGTTGGCAGCGGTGTTGGTGACAATCGACGACATCATATACCTCCCTATGGAGTGGGCGGGGGAACGGGAGCCGGACCGGCCATTCCGGAAGGCCTACCTCCCCTCAAATGGTTCAACGGCGCTTTGGTGATTCTCGGGCGCGGTTTTTTTGAAGCCGTGTCCGCCTACAGATAATCGGCCAGATTGAGCCGCTGGAACGTCGCAATGGTCTGCATCGTCGCTTCCAGCGAGGTTTCCAGCATCGAAAGCTGTGTCTGCACGGCGACGACATCGACCTCCCGGATGTCGCTGATCCAGCTTTCGGCATAAAGCTGAACGTCGGTCTGACCATCCACCACATCCTGGATGCGGTTGCTCTGGCTCGACAGGGTTTCCAGGATGGTGGCCGTGCCGCTGGCCGCCTGTTCGCCCAGGGTGCCCGCTTGCGTCAGGGCGGCCTGATCCAGGGGATCCGCCGTGGCCAGGATGTTCAGCGCGCGGACCAGCGCCTCGATGGAAGGGTCATCGGCGCGGACACCATAGGGAACCGTCTGGCTGTCGGCGATCTTGGCCGACAAGGTACCCCCATCCCCCTGGTAATAGGATGTGTCAGCCGTGGCGGGCACGGTGGCCGGCGCAAGCTGGGCAAGATCGACGGGTTTGGTGTTGGTCGCCGTGCCGGCGAACAGATATTGGCCGGCATAGGGCTGGTTCAGCGTCGCGGCCAGATCCTCCAGCAATCCCTTGGCCTGGGCCTGCAATCCGGTCAGATCGGTGGCATCGGTGTAGCTGGTGGTCAGGCTGCGCACCTGGGTGGCGATGGCGTTGACGCTCTGCATGGCGGCATAGGTGCTGCTTAACCGGGCGATGGCGGCATCGCCATTGGCGATATAGCCAGCACTGCGCGTCAGTTCGCCTTCCAGGTTCAGCAGGGTCTTGGCCTGCCCCTCCAGCCCGGAAAGGCTGGAACTGGTAAGACCGGAGGCCTGCTGGATCTGGGCTTCGGCGACCCGACCCTGCAGGCTGGTCATGTTCTGGACCAGCGTCTGATGCTGGCCATAGGTGGAAATGCGCATGGGTTTCCTCCTATCGGACCATATTGATAAGTTCGTCATACATTGTCTGGAGCGCCGACATGACGCGCGCCGCTGCCTGATAGGCAGTCTCCAGCGACTGGATGGTGGCCGTTTCTTCATCAAGATTGACACCGGATTGGCTGGCAAAGGCGGATTGCAGATCGGTGGTGGTGGTGGTGGCCGTGGTGGCCTTGGTTGCGGCATTGCTGGCGCTGCGGGCCGCCGTGGCGGCCAGATCGCCGGCATAGGCCGAAAAACTGGCGCTGCGGCTGGAAAGGCCGCCAGCGCTGGGGAATTTGCGGCTGTCGGTAAAGGCATCGGCCAGGGCGGCGGCGGTGCTGGTATCGCCCGACGAGACGGCGCGGCTGCCGACAATTGTGCTGGCCAGCGCGCCGGTCGGCATCAGGTCCGGGTCATCGGCCAGTGCCGGTTTCAGGCGGATATCGTCGGCCCCAGTGCCGATCAGAATGTCGTTCAGGCCGAAAAAGGCCGAGATTCCGTCGCCATCGGGGGTGATGGCGCTGTCCCCCTGGTCGATGGCGAGGCCGGACCCGTCGGCGGCGGTCAGGCGCAACATGCCATCGCTGGTCAGGCTGGCTGTGAAGGTGCCATCGGCATTGATGGTATCCAGCAGATCCTGGACGCTGGTCAGCGTGGACAGGTCAATGTTCAGGCTGGCGGTCACCTTGTCATCGCTGCCGACTGACACCAGGGTAAAGCTGCCGCTGCCGGTCAGCGCATCGGTGGCGGCAAGCTTGGTGGTGCCGGTCAGGGCCGTGACCACAGGATAGGCGGTGCCCTGGTTGGCGATGCTGTTCAATGTGTCGATCAGCGACGTGGCGAGGGTGTCCAGACGCGCCTGTTCATCCACGGTCACGCCGTCGCGGACATCCAGCAATGCGCGCAGCGACCCTGACGAGATGCTGTCCGATATGTCCCGGCCATTGAGCATGACGCCCGACAGGTCGCCCTCGCTATACAGGGTATCGGCATTGATGCTGCTGGCGGCGGTGAAGGACAGCAGGTGCGGGCGGGTGGTGACCAGGGCGGCACCCGACCCGGTAAAGACCTGCATACGGCCATCGCCATCCAGGCTGTAACTGACATCCATCACGCCGGCCAGGGATTTCAGGGCTTCATCGCGCTGATCCTCCAGATCGGCTGTGGACCGGCCGGCGGCCCGGGCGGTGACGATGCTGTCATTCAGATCAGCGATGGTCTGGATGGCGCTGTTGGCGGTTTCCACCGTATCGGCCAGTTGCTGGTCGGCGCTCTGCCGGATGGATTGCAGTCCGGCCGATGCGTCCTGAAGGCTCTGCGCAATATCGGCCAGCGCATCCACGCTTGTCCGGGCGCTGGTGCTGTCGCCGGCAGCGGCGGCCAGACCGGCCAGCGCCGTGCCGGCGGCCGTGATGGCACTGGCGATGGTGCCGCTGTCATTGTTGCTGGAAACGCTGCCATGGGCAGATTCCACCTGCGCCAGATAGTCGGCCATGACTGTGGCCTGACTTGAAGCGCTGGTGGCGGACACAATCTGGCGGGTGAGAAAAATATCGACGTCGCGCGACAGGCCGGTGACATTGACCGAAAGCCCGCTTTGGCTGCCATTGACGGTCGCGGTTTCCCGCGTGGCTGTCTTTCGGGTGTAATTTTCCGTGTCGGCATTGGCGACATTGGCCGCCGTGACCGTCAGGGCGGCCTGGGAGGCGGTCAGGCCCGACTGGGCGATCAGGCCGGCGGTGCGCAGCGTCGACATGGGTTTCCTTCCTCAGACCACCAGATGCACGCAATGGCGGACCTGGCGTTCAACCAGGCCGATACGGTGGCCGCGCAGGGGCTTGTATCCCTGTTCAACCTGGGCGCGCTGCCGCGTCACGGTGACCAGGGCCCCCAGCCTGCCGCGCCGGGCCGTCAACTCCGCCTTCAACAGCGGCAGTACCTGCTGGGCTTGGGCCAGGGCCTCCGCCACCACCGGCTGCCAGCTGGCAACGGCATCGCTGTCCCCCCGCGCCTTTGCCTGGGCCAACTGGATATTCAGGACCGAGACACCGTCGCGCAGGTCACGCAGGGCCGTGGCCATGGTCCGCAGCCTGTCGGGCCGGTGCGGGCCGGCAGCAACCTGGGCGGCCAGCCGCGCCATGGACTGGCGAACCAGGTCCAAGGGGGTTGCAGCCGGCGCGGCAGCGGCCGGAGCGGGGGCGAGGGCTTGGGGAGCCCCTTCTTCCTGTGCGGGCACAGGGGTCTGTCGACCGAAGGGCAACAGCATCTTGCCGATCATCGCATCATCCTTTGAAGCTGCGCTGGTTGCCATAGCTGTTGGCCTGCAGATAGCGGCCGACGGCCTTCTGGCGGCCGCGCTGGCGGGTCAGGGTGCTGCCGACCATGGCCAGTTCGGCATTCAGCCGGTCCATATGGCTCTGCAGATCGTCCAGCAGGGCCAGACGCAGCGGATCGTCTGGCGCCACATTGGCCGACAGCAGCATCTCAACGCGGCGCGCCAGCCGCTGCTGCTCGGCCTCCAGCATGGCCAGATAGCGCTGCTGGTGTTCCTGGGTGAAAAGCCCATCCATGGCGGTCACCGCTTGGCCTGGATGATGGTATCCATCATCTCCTGGGCGGCCGTCACGACCTTGGCAGCGGCGGAATAGGCCTGCTGGGCATAGATCATGCGGGTCATTTCCGTGGCGGTATCGGCTGTGGAATGTTCCAGCGATTCCGCCCGGATACCACCGGCCCCGTCGCTTCCCGCCTCTTTCAACTGGTACTGCCCGGAATAGGCGGTGGCGCTGTAGACGGTGCCCGACACACTGTCCAGCCCCTCGGGATTGGTGAAGGTGACGATGGGGATCTTGTAGACCGCGCGGGACTGGCCATTATCGAAATTGGCCATCACCGTGCCATCGGCATTAATGGTGACATCCTTCAAGGTACCGGCCGACCAGCCATCCTGATCGGCTTTGAAGCCGGAAACCTTGGGATTACCGTCTGTGCTGCTGCTCTGGCGCACCCCGTCAGACCGGCCAATGGTGCCGAAATCCAGGGTGATGGCGCTGTCGGCTGCCCCGCTGGTCCAGCCGGAAAAGCCGAGCTGGGCCGGAGATGGGTTGACAGAGGCAAGGCTGCCATCGGTGTTGAAGGTCAGGGCGATGACGCTGGCGTCGCTGGTCCCGGTCACGACATCGGTGCTGGCGGGCGATGCCGGGTCACCGGCCTGCGCGGTCCATTCATTCTCGGCCGTCTTGGTCCAGGTCAATAAGACGCTATGCGCCGTGCCGAGGCTGTCATAGATCTCCGCATCGGTGACAAAGGCGTCGCCGATCGCAGCGTCGGCCGGCAGCGTGGCTGTCAGGTCGATGGCCGCGGTTGGCTGCGGTGCGCCGGAAATGTCCGCCAGATTGATCGGCGCCAGGCTTTGGGTGCTGGACCGGTTGGCGGCGGCGATATTGCCATTCTCGTCCAGGGCCCAGCCGCTCAGCGTGTATCCAGCATCATTGACCAGATACCCATTATCGTCGGTTTGGAACGATCCATCGCGTGTGTAGTATATTTGCGAACTGCTGCTGGATGCGGTGACAGCAAAGAACCCGTTGCCGTCGATGGCCATTTCTGTGGCAACGCCCGTCCCCTCGATATCGCCATGGGCAGAGATGTTCTGGCTGTTGGTGCCGGTGACGCCGCCGATGCCGGTGCTATCGCCGCTGCTGTCGCTCAGCAGGGACTCAAAGCTGGTGGAACTGGCCTTGTAGCCAACGGTACTGACATTCGCGATGTTGGATGAAATCGAACTGAAGGCCGCCGATTGGGCCTGCAGGCCCGACGTGGCGATGCTGAGCGCATTGGTGATGCTCATGATTTTGTTCCTTCCTGCGGATGCCGATCGGGTCAGGCCAGGTTGACGACATCGTCGATGGAGGTGGTGACAGCACCAAGGGAGAGGGTCGCCGTTCCGCTGGAACTATCGACGCTGGTGACCTTGCCGACGGCGCGGGGGTCCACCTTGCTGTTGACATTGTCACTGCTCGCCGTGACCGAGAGGGTGAAGGCGCCGCTGGTTGCCTTGCTGCCGTCCGCCAGGGTTCCATCCCAGGTAAAGCTGTTGGTCCCGGCATCGGCGGAGGCCTCGCCGCTATAGACATTTTTGCCATTGGCATCGGTGATGGTGACCGTCACCTCGTCGGCACCCGAGGGCAGGTCGTATTTCCAACTGGCGGCCCCGTTCTGCAGGGGTGCCGTGTCGCCCTCCACCTCCACCGTCTGGCCAAGATAGCCATAGGCGACGTTGCTGCTCATCAGTCCGGAAAGGGTTCCCTGCATTTCCGTCAGCAGGTCGTTGGTTTGCGACTGCTGCTCCAGCTGCGACATGGAGACAAGCTGGGAGGTATAGGTCGACGTATCCATCGGATCGGTCGGATCCTGGGTTTCCAGCTGTTTCAACAGCAAGGTCAGCATACTGTTGAAGTCACCCAGACCCGAGGTCGAGCTCGAACTGCTGCTGCTGCTGACTGTGCTGCTGCTGCTGGTGCTGGTGCTGCTGACTGAGGAAATGCTCATCGACCGTCTCCCAGGTGACATGCGGAATAACCGCTCTCACAAGGTTCAACGGCAGCCCTGAAAAAGTCGGGCGCGGTTTTTTTGGAAATATTATCGAATACTGAAATTCTATGGGATTGGCTTTATTTCACTGTCACCAATACTAGGAAATAATTTCCCGGCAAAAAATTCCGAGGGGGTGGGTAAATTTTTCCTCCCTAATGGCCGCCTTTTCAGATGCTTCATGAATAGGGCGGCAAAGGCGGTTCTGCCCTGCCTCGACCACGCCCAGAGCCAGCGCTTCTGCACCATCCCAAGGGCCGTGGTCATCAAGCTTGCTCACACCACCGTGATTGTACCCATCTTGCTGCGTTGTGAACCATCAGGATGTCATCGCGCAGCAGCAGACCCGTCGGCTCCGCCTTGGCCGCACCTTGCAGCCAGGATACGAAGCTGCCCATATGCCGGATCGGCATGTCTTGGAACCGCAGCCCGTCCAAATATTTCCATAATGTAACTTATTGATAATTTGGATGTAGGCGCAAAGTTAAAATGTCATCGGTTTGCGCCGGATAGAAATGTCACCCTTGTGAGCTTGCGGGGGCTGCGCGGAGCCTTCCGCCGCGCGCAGCGCAGCCCCCGCAAGCGGTTCACGTGGTGAAGGGACCCGGCCCCTGTGCACGACGTGTCGGGCGATGTGTGCGGCGCTGACGGGGAGAGGCCTTGGCCTGCTCCTCCTGGGCCCACGCCAGCGCTGCCGACAGCCGCTTGTTATCGACAATCTCGCCCTGGGGCACCCGTTGCAGCTTGTCGAAGGCCCGGAACGGCGCCGGATTGAGGAGATGTTCCAGGCGTCGATTCCGGTTCGGGAGATCGCGGCGCGGCTTGGACGGCATCGCGGGACGATCCACCGTGAGATCAATCGCAATTTTTATCACACAAGTTTCCGGGATCGGTATGGGAACGACTACCGAGGTTATTACTGCATGACGGCGAATGCGCTGGCCAAGCGGCGGCGCCGTTCCAGGCATACCTCGCCGCCACCGCGGTCAACATCAAGCGGCTGGCCGGCGGTCACCGGCCTCCAACCCGCCTAAAGGTCAAGCTTTAGGCGGGTTGGTATAACGTCCGTCCCGCAGACCTGGAAATGCCGCTTGCCCAGGTCGATCGCCAGCAAATATGTCGCCCCCATCATAACCTCCAGTGTGACGCCCGTTGGAAACCAAAATCTGGAAACCAACCGTCCCCAGGTGAAGGGGGCATCCACACCATCAGTTCACTAGTGATTCCTGGCCTGCAACTCGGAAACCATCTTCTCTAGGCCCTCGTTCTTTGCCAGAGAGCAATTAAGGTCCTCCAGAATGGACTGCATGGTGATTTCCAGTTCCCTGAACCTGATCTCTCCACTCTTCTGCAGTTCGTTCAGGGTGTTGACCCGAGCCTCCGCGGAAGCGCGCTCTTCCTGTGCTTGGGACAGAGCACTCTCGAGTTGCTGAGCGCAATCCTTAAGGTTGTCCAGTGCTTCTCGCAGGGACGCCGCCTCCCTGCCCGACGCCTCCAGCTGATCGCGAGAAGTGTCCCGCTCCGCTTGCACCTCGGCGAGGGTAGTCTCCAGCTGGCCGATGCGCGCGCCAAGGGACGCCGCCTCCTTGCCCGACGCCTCCAGCTGATCGCGAGAGCTGTCCCGCTCCGCCCGCACCTCGGCGAGGGCAGTCTCCAGCTGGCTGATGCGCGCGCCAAGGGACGCCGCCTCCTTGCCCGACGCCTCCAGCTGATCGCGGGCGCTGTCCCGCTCCGCCCGCACCTCGGCGAGGGCAGTCTCCAGCTGGCTGATGCGCGCGCCAAGGGACGCCGCCTCCTTGCCCGACGCCTCCAGCTGATCGCGGGCGCTGTCCCGCTCCGCCCGCACCTCGGCGAGGGTAGTCTCCAGCTGGCCGATGCGCGCGCCAAGGGACGCCGCCTCCTTGCCCGACGCCTCCAGCTGATCGCGAGAGCTGTCCCGCTCCGCTTGCACCTCGGCGAGGGTAGTCTCCAGCTGGCCGATGCGCGCGCCAAGGGACGCCGCCTCCTTGCCCGACGCCTCCAGCTGATCGCGAGAGCTGTCCCGCTCCGCTTGCACCTCGGCGAGGGTAGTCTCCAGCTGACCGATGCGCGCACCCAGGGACGCCGCCTCCTTGCCCGACGCCTCCAGCTGATCGCGAGAGCTGTCCCGCTCCGCTTGCACCTCGGCGAGGGTAGTCTCCAGCTGACCGATGCGCGCACCCAGGGACGCCGCCTCCTTGCTCGACGCCTCCAGCTGATCGCGAGAGCTGTCCCGCTCCGCTTGCACCTCGGCGAGGGTAGTCTCCAGCTGACCGATGCGCGCACCCAGGGACGCCGCCTCCTTGCTCGACGCCTCCAGCTGATCGCGGGCGCTGTCCCGCTCCGCCCGCACCTCGGCGAGGGCAGTCTCCAGCTGGCTGATGCGCGCGCCAAGGGACGCCGCCTCCTTGCCCGACGCCTCCAGCTGATCGCGGGCGCTGTCCCGCTCCGCCCGCACCTCGGCGAGGGTAGTCTCCAGCTGACCGATGCGCGCGCCAAGGGACGCCGCCTCCTTGCCCGACGCCTCCAGCTGATCGCGGGCGCTGTCCCGCTCCGCTTGCACCTCGGCGAGGGCAGTCTCCAGCTGGCTGATGCGCGCGCCAAGGGACGCCGCCTCCCTGCCCGACGCCTCCAGCTGATCGCGAGAAGTGTCCCGCTCCGCCCGCACCTCGGCGAGGGCAGTCTCCAGCTGGATGATGCGCGCGCCAAGGGACGCCGCCTCCCTGCCCGACGCCTCCAGCTGATCGCGAGAGCTGTCCCGCTCCGCCCGCACCTCGGCGAGGGCAGTCTCCAGCTGGCCGATGCGCGCGCTAAGCCTTTCGCATTCCGCCGCGGCAGTCTTCATGACGGTGTCCTGCGCCTCGCTCTTCGACTGGAACTCGGCAAGCTTGTCCCGCAGGACAACGATCTCCTGCCAAGCCCCGTCGCGCTGCGCCGCGGTCTCGGAGAGGCGGGACTGGATCTCGGTAAGCTGCGCGCGCAGCTCTGCGACGACCGCATCCCGCTCCGACACCGTATCCTCGGCGATACGGACCGCCGTCTCGGCCGACGGAAGCCGTTCCGCCTTTTGGAAGACCGGCCGGAACGCCCGGGCGAATACGTGGAAGTTCTGGGCGCTGCGACGGAGTTCGGAAGAGATCTCCACGCCGCTCTCGCCATCGACATCCGGCAACCCAGCCAGACAATCGTAGAGCCAGTGGGCGAAGGAGCGCGAGCGGCGCCCGGGACGGGCGCTGCTCATCCATTCCGGATTGAGCCACTCATCGACGGCCAGCATCGCGTTGTCGCGCGGAACGGAGGGAGCACCCAGGAAATGCATCAGGCGGGCCGCATGGGCGCGGTGGTCGTCCAGCCAATGGCCACAGTCGACGCGCACCCAAGGGGTATCGCCGACGTGCTGGAGGAATTCCATGTGAAGGACGGACCACAGCACCAGCGCGTCCTCGCGTGACATGCCGTCGCGCCGATTCAACGACGCCGCGACCTCGTCAGGGTCGCGAGTGACCAAGATGATCCGCGGCTCCAGATGAAGATCCGTACAGACGTCGAGCCACAACGGCAGCAGCCGCATCAGCCGCGGGTCCTTGAGGCCCCAGAGCCGTTGCGGGCTCTCCGGCAACTCGGCCTTCAGCCGATTGACGATCTCGCTCCGAGCGGCCAGGGCGGGGGGATCACGCCACCAACCCGGCGGCAGCGGCGTGAGCGAATCCCACCGGCTGCCGAACGATTTCAGCACCTGGTCGTGCAGTTCCACCAGCGAAAAGCGCTCGTAATACCCCCCCTTGTTGAACTCGTTAGCTTTGAGATCCCCATCGGTCATATCGATACCGAGGCGGTGCAGCACGCCGGCCGTCAACGACGTGCTGCTGCGATGCATGCCCAGCACCACGGGCAGTATCCGGCGCGGTACGGAGTAAAGGGAAGAACCGGGCACCTGTTCCAACCGCGGAACCATGCCACGTTCATTGATAACCTCGTTCATGCTCGCTCCCGCGTGCTCTTCTCGTTCAGGTGCCGTGACAAGGCACACGACCCGCATGTCTTCGTAAGCGGACAGCCGCTTATCCGCCCGTTCGGCGTCGGATCATCGCTGAACGGGCGGATGGATTCCAGTCAAGAATCGAAAGTCTTGTCCTTGCTTCAGGCGTCGGCGGCGTCGGCCAGTGGCGGGGGGTCGCCGGCATTCTGGGGGGTGATCTTCACTGCCGCGTAGGCGGCGGCGTAGCGCAGGCCGTCGGCGTCGCCGGGATAGGCGTCGCCAGCGAGCGTCAGCGTCATCACCGCGATCGGGCGGCGCCCGGCGCGACGGGCCGGCTCGTCCAGGTACCCTGCCAGGGTGACGGCGGCGTTGCGGTCCGCGCGGTTCACCTGAAGGGCCAGAATGTGCCAGTAGGTGGCGTCGATGCCGAAATCGGTCGGGATCGCCTTGCTCAGTGCCATGGGATGCTTCCTTCTCATACCAATCTCCCTTGATCGTGACCGATCCAGGGAGATTTCGTGTTTCCTCAGACGCCGGGCGGGCGCATAAGGCACTCTTGGCTTACGCCGCTACCAAGCGGCGGGCAGGCGGTCGCCGGCCTCCAATCCGCCAAGGGTCAAACCCTCAGCGGATTGGTATTAGTTAACGACGGCAAGCCGGCGGGGAATCCCGCTGGCGTCCTTGATCTCGATGTAACCGGCGACGGCGGCTCCGGCCGCGACCGTAAAAGCGCCGAAGCTGACGACGCCGCTGCCCTGGGGTCGCAAATTGAGGTCAACGTTGCTGTCGGAGCCGATGGCGCGCAGCACCGGACCGGTCCCGGTCTCCCGGGCCTCCGCCGTCAGGTAGTTGGCGGGGGCGGCGGTGTAGGAGGTGGCGGTGAAGACGGGTTTCGCCCCCTGCGCCAGGGTCACCGAGCCCTGGCCCTGGGAGGCGAACCGCACCGGAATATTGGCGTCGCTGCCCGAGGCCGACAGGGACGGCGCGCCCCCGGCCGTGGCCCCGGAGGCGCTCAGCCGGTTCACGGCGCCGCTGGTCGCGGAGACCCGGAACTGCTCGGCACCGCCCCCGAGGAAGCGGTGCGCGCCGCTGCCCTTGGCGGTGTAGGCGATGCCGGTGTTGGTGTCCGCGCCGGAAGCGCTGATGCCGGCCTCGCCGCCGGTCACCGCCCCATTGAAGGTCAGGCCGTTGACCTGATTGACCGCGCGCCGGAAGGTCGCCGTGGCGCCGTTCCCGACACCGCCCAGGGCGACCGTGTCGTCGGTGCCGACCGCGAAGGGCACCCGGCTGGTGGCGCGGTTCCACAGGAAGAAGTCGGTGGTCCCGCTCCCCGCCGAATCCTGCCCGAGGATCCAGCCCGGATCGATCTGGATGGTGCAGCGACGCGAGGTCTCGTGGCTGGTGGGGACGAGGGTGAGGGCGTTGTCGTACTGCCCCGCAGTCCCGTGCCCCACGGCGGCGATGGCGGCCTGCACCGGCCCGTCGAAGCGGGCGGTGCCGGTGAAGGTGGGGGCGTGGCGGGGCGCATAGGGCGACAGGTCGACGGGCGGCACGGTTTGCACCAGCCCGACCGGAAGATGATAGGGCGATTGGGTCATGGCGTGGATCACCCGCAGAAGCCGATGGAAACGGTGCAGTCGGCCTGGGCGATCAGGCCGAGGCTGCCGATGCCCCGCACGTTGCGGGCAGCGGGCGCCAGTTCCGGGGCGGTGCCGTTCAGCAGGTCCGCGTCCGGCAGCGCGGCGGCAGCCCCGTACTGTACCCAGAACGGGCCGGTGGCGCTGAACAGGGCGACGCGGGCGCCGGCGGGAACCGCCACTGTCTTCGCCACGCCGGCGGCAAGCCGCACGGCCATGCGGAAGGCAGGCGGGGCACAGACGGCCGATGGCCGCCCCATCGCGTCGGCTTCGATGATGAAGGGCTGCATTGGGATTTTCATCCTTTGATGTGGGTATGCGAGAGCTTGCGCGGAACGAAGCGAAACGTTCCGGCCGATGGCGCTACCTTAGCTAAGGCAAGGAGATGCAAACTGTCAAGGATTATTTTCCTTTCACCCTGCGAAAATTCCCCTCCCGCCGCTTTTGCGCTTGCGAGCATCTATTCGAGCATGATATAAATAGAGGTCATTGGGCATTTTCAATATAATCGATATTATCTTCTGAATTCTGCACACCAAGCGTTTGAACAAGGTTGGGCTTTGGCTTGTTATGAAACGTTATAAGTATAAAATACCTAGCATAGTCTGCCAGAAAGCGCAGTAAATAGTCTTTTTAGTAAACTGCCGCTTCTAGCTTGACTGATAACTAGAGAGTTGTGAAATGGACGCTGACACCCTGCCGTTTATAACTGCCTTCAATCCTCAATGGTCGCCGATTGTATCGGTAGCTACAGGACAGCTAAAGAGCATGTTGCGCCCGATTCAAGGGAATTCCGCGGCAGGGAGGGATCATTCATATATTTGTTTCGTCTCAGTTGGTAATATGTACCACCTTAGCAAGGCTCATTGTGAAAAGTATCTTAATCAAGAATGGCTGTTCCACAGAACAAGCGATTCTGTAATACAAGATATTGTAGCCAGGAAGTGCCTTCTAGTTCCTGATATGAGCAATGACCGCCTTGCGGTCATGGAAGGCGTCGAAGCTGCCGCGCAGGGTCTTGCCGTCGATGGCCACCGCCGGAGGAATGGCCGCGCCTTCAACCGAGGCTTCGGCAAGCCCGGCGGCATGCTCGCGAAACACGCGCTCCATCTCGTCGGCATCAATGCCATGCAGGATGAACCGCACCGACGAATAGGCCGGAGCCCGGTGCAGCGACACGCCGAACCCGCCGTTCAGGCGGTCCAGATGGGTCCGGATGAATCCGTGAACCTGACGATACGACCGCGCTCCGGCCAGCATCGCCAACACCGTGAACAGCAGGATCGGGGCCAGCGGGTACATCTTTCCCTGACCGCGACGGGGATCGGAAATCTGGGAAAACAGCGACAGCAGCGTGCTCGGCATCGGGGCAACCTTCCGGGATGGTTGCTCCCTATAGATTCAGACAAAAGTCGACAGGGGAATCGTCTTTTTTTGCTCTCCCTCAGGCCGATCCAGCGGTCACGCCATTAGCGTTGAACAGCCCTGCAGGTAAGAGCCGATTACGATCAAACAGGCTCTCACAATGGAGCTTGAAGAGCGTTAGTCTTATTACCTTAATATGGAGTGGAAAATGACCGATCGAACCTCTGAGTACTTTTTACAGCATGATGGATACTGCCCTGTATGCGAGAATGAAGTCAGATTTGTTTCTCAAGCCAAATGGCTTCGGGACTCGTTCAAATGCCCGAAATGCAGCTCCATACCTCGACAGCGCGCCTTGATGAAGGTTATTGTAGATTATTTTCCCGGATGGAGGGGGCTGCACATCCACGAAGGATCCCCAGGCTTCGATAACCTCAGCTCCCGTCTTGCTAGGGAATGCGCAAAATACACTGCATCACAGTATAACCCAAAGCTCGATTTTGGGAGAGTCTATGAGTATAACCATCCATCTCGCACTTATAGCAATGAAAATCTAGAGAGCCAATCATTCCAGGACTCTTCATTCGATATTGTGATTACTCAAGATGTGTTTGAGCACGTCTTCAATCCCGAGAAAGCCATCAGAGAAATTGCCCGGACACTAAAGCCGAACGGAGCAACCATCATGACTGTACCCATAGTCATGAAGACGCAACCCTCCCGCCGACGCGCCTCCCTTATCGAGGGCTCGGTCAATCATTTGATCGAGCCTCCGCAATATCATGGAAACCCAATTGATGGGAACGGGGCGCTCGTTACAATTGACTGGGGGTACGACATTGTCAGCTATTTGCAACATCATTCGGGTCTTTCCTTTTTGATGATCCAGATCGACAATATTGATCTAGGCATCCGTGCGGAACTTATTGAAGTTCTGATCGGTTTCAAACGGCCCATCGCTTCGCTGTGAGCCAGCCAGGCCTACCGGCACCGTTGGCGCGGAGGATATTGGTAGTGAAGGAGCAGGTGCGGGCCAGGATGCCGGGGTTTTTGCGGATCCGCGAGGCATCCTCGTCCATGGTGACGTCACGGTAGTGATGATAGGCCGGGGCGTGCCGTCAGCACAGCCAAATGACCAACTTCAGGCGGTCGAGGTGGAAATCCGTGAAGGATTCGATGCCGCGCTGGAGAGCAGGTCCGGCGACCACGGGCAGGTTCGCGAACAACAGTAGGTGCGTCAGTTGGCATAACTCTCAGGCATCCATCATTCGTAGAAACCTCAGTCAAATCAGTGGTTTAGCGTTGCGGCCAAGCCATTGATTTCCCACAAAGAATCACAAATCAGGGGATGCCTGAGGATTCAGCTTACTTCTTTGTCGTCGTCATCGTCGGCCATTCCGTTCCTTGGAGAGCTTGGCAATAGTGTTCATGAAAACGGCACAGAGTCAGGTATCCTTCACCAGCAGGAAGACATCCTGAGCCAGACTGAAACTATCATGCTTAAAGATGGATAGCGTGTTTGGTAGAATGCGCTCCATCGCCGCGCGCGGGATGAACGTCTCACCATAGGTGGTCGAAGGGGACGAGGAAAGGAAAACAAAATCTCCGCTCCTGAAGCGCTGCAACAGACCGGCGAGATTACCTGCCGAATTGATCACAAGTTCGGAGTAACGGTGGATCTGCTGACCATTTTCCATATTTTCCCGCTCGACAGCGAGGCGGTTGATAAACCGCTCCCCCCAAGTCGTGATGGCGATACAGCCGCCGGGGCGTAGAAGGCGAGAAAACTCTTCCAGCCAGTCCTTTGCAAGGCCTTCTGGAAGATGCGAAAACACGGAGTAGCCGACGATCATGTCGAAGGCGCCGTTCCCGAACACGGTCGGCGGGGTGAAGTTACCCGTCGTTATCGTGATGTAGGGGTTAAGGGCGCGCGCTATGGCCGAGAGGCGCTTGTCCGGTTCAAAGGCGTAGATGTTCTCAATGGGAAAGTCACGGAGGAACGCGCGGGAGATTCTTCCCCATCCACATCCGTAGTCGAGCATCCTTCGATCAAGGCGAGAGAAAATGTCGTGCGGCGTATTCCGTTTAACAAAATTGCGGAAGTCCGTTGCGCCCCTGATAGCGATGTCACCACCAAATCCATGTATGCTCGCTTGGAGTTCATTTGATGGAAACGGCGGGAAAATGCATCCATCTATATTGCTGTTGTTAATAGACTTAACCAGAATTTCCGTCCACTCATGATCGGTAAGTTTGCCAAAATGACGCTCGAACGGGTTTGACCACGGTTCTCCCCGCTGGATCTGTATAAAGAAGCTTTCGATGAGATGATCGAGCATGGTTAGCGCCTTTACAAGTTGCTGATGAGTGCGCCGTCCCTGCCGTAATGGCGCATGCGCCGGTGCGTTGGCTCTATCGCCAAGTCACTCCGTCGGAAGTGAGAGGGCAGCACGATGTTTCCAGGTGTGTGGGGAATCACTTGCAAGTAAGTGCGCCCCTATGTGAATCCCCCCGAAGCAGTTATCTCTCTCTACTTTGCCTGTATCACACATCGGCACGCAAAGCCTATGTTCTTGCGCGCGTAGGAATGCAGCTCGGCGAACCGCGGGAATGCGGCGGCCTTGGTCGGCCAGGGCCAGGAACGTGCAGCCATTGATGTGGAAGTCGGCGGGCGACTTCCGGTCACCGACGACGACGATCCCCGTCTCCCGCGGAATTGCACCCGCCGCGTATCTCATTCCAGGCCGCCCCACAAAGCATCACCATTTTGATTCTATTAGCATATTCAGTGCAGCTTGTCACGCCAACGCTTAGCCATCCGGGAAATCCGGAGTTAGGAAAACCTAGACGCCGCCTCCGATACGACTTAACAGGGGGGGCGGATGCCGGACAGGATCTCGCGCAGGCGTGGCAGCATCAAGCGCCAGTCGAAATCATAGCCGTCGTACAGCGCGCTTTCGGCCGACACTGCATTGGCATCGATGAAGCTGACCGGCTCCATCCCTTCCGAGACGCTGTTCCAGAATCGGCCCTGGGCGAGGTGCGCCCGGTTCGCGTGAGCGACGCCGGCCTTGCCCACCAGCCACGAGTTGATGACCAGGCCCGAACCGACCACGCTGATGTAGGTCGAAACAGCCTCGGCCCACACGAGGCTCTCCTCGAAGCTGCAGCCGATCGTGTCGTGGCGGGCGATGCCCGGAGCCAGCAGTTCTGAAATCTGGTCCCGGACGTCGGCGCTGTCCGTCCACCCGTCGAAGACCACACCGATGTCGCCGAACTCCTCGTGAAGGGTGTTCAGGATCGCAGCATAGCCGTCAACCTGCGAGCGCCAGGCCTTGTTGTGGCTGCGCAGATTGATCCAAACCAGACGATGCCGGGCTCCGGCCTCGGCGATCACAGCGGCCCGCGTCGCCGTGATGGACCGCAGCGCGACGGTCCGCAGCCGCGCCCTGAGCCCGGCGCTGATGCGGAGACCGACGGGGCGCAGCAGCGTCGAAGGGAGGTCCAGGCTGGCGACGGGCATGTCCTGCACCGCAGCGCAGCGCGTCACCGGTAGGCTGGCCAGCTCCGGGAACACGTCCTGCGGCTGAAGCCATGTATTCGGGCCGACCAGAAGGGCATCGACCGACCCCAGGTAGCCGGCCGACAGCAGACGGTCGATCCCGGACATCTCCTGCCAGAAATAATGGCCCATGTTCGGCATACTCCCGAGCACCAGGGAGCAGTGGCCGAGAGGGGCCGCCAGCCGGCGACGGAAAGCATCGGGATACGCAAGGCTGCGCTGGATAAGCGCCTGCATCAACTGGACCATCCACAGGCCGATGCGCTCCTCCCGTTCCGGGGCGTCCAGGAAGACGAGCAGGTTGAGCGACGGGATGCACAGCGCCGCCCGCCTCCCGTGCCATCGGCCCACCAACAGATAGAACACGTGCCGACCGACGAAACGATGGGCAATGTGGTGCGTGTCAAGAAGAAATGAACCTTTCGAGGAAACGAGCGCCCCCGTCTCCGGGCAGACCGCGAGGAACCGGCCGAAGCGGGCAACCGTGCGGATATAGGGAAGCCGCTTGGCATGGGACGAACGCAGGATCGGCTCGGCGCCCGGCCGGTCGTCCAGCTCCATGCCGTCGTTGTTGTCGCCAAAGGCGAGCATCCGGTGCCGCTGCTCCTGGGCGACATCGTCCGAGGCATTACATGCCACGTGCTCCGCGCTCAGCCCGTACTGCCGCAGGCGCTCGCGGTCCACCGCAACCGCCAAGTCGAGCACCACGCAGCTGTCCACCAGGTTGACGGCCTGCCCGGGGGAGCCCGCACCATCCCCATACCCGTGGAATTCCTTAAGGCAGGCGAGGGTTTGGGCAGCGGCCAGTATGTCCATGATCCACCGGATTGGCAGGAGAAACGGCCTGGGCGCAGGCCTCAGGGGGTAAGCGATTCCACTGCGTCGATCCAGGCGTCGAGGAGCGGCATCTCCTCGACGCCGACGACCCCCAGCCGCACCAGGGCCGAATAGCACGCCCTGAGATTGTCGCCATGGTTCTCAGCCCCGGGACGGATGTCGAGGTCAGCCAACGTGCCGGCGATGCGGCTGTTGTTAACGTACCCCGGGATCTCGTCCTCGAAGTCGCGCATCAGATTATGCTCGTTCCGATCCTGGTAGACCGTCGCCGCATGGAAGGACACGCACCAGTCGTTAGCCCACAGGATGCGCTGCACGACGAACGAGCGCCAGATGTCCGTCATGCGGAAGGAGCAATAGGACGGCAGGTACAGCAACGGGAAGGCTTCCGGCCACCAGTGCGTGTTCTGGCTGTTGAACGGGCACCAAGCCCCCGGCGCCAGGACGATGTCGTCGCCGCTGGTGAACTTCACCGGCAGCGGCAGGATCAGCCGGTAGACGGCATCGACGTCAGGGTTGTCGTCGGCCAACCCCTGCTGGACCGGGCAGACGCGCTGCGCACGCCCGTTCGCCGCGGGGGCGGCATCCGGCTGGCGGATCTGGTCCAGCGGCAGGCCGCGCGGCCAGATAAGCGCGTCGGAGAAGTAGGCGTAAGCGTTGATCCAGCCGTTCCGCTCCACCAGCCGGCCGTCGACGGTCTTCGATCTGGGTGTCCAAAAGCTGGGGAACGGGGCGTTGTCGTCGTCGGTGTCGATGATCTGCCGGGCGCCTGTCTTGAGCGCCCACAGATAGCCGATGTTCTTTCGCGCGTAAGAATTAAGGGGCAGCAGTCCGGCGAACCGCGGGAACGCTGCGGCCTGGTCGGCCAGGGCCAGGAACGTGCAGCCATCGAGGTGGAAGTCGGCGGGCGACTTCCGGTCACCGACGACGATTATTCCCGTCTGCCGCGGGATCGCGCCCTCCGCGAATGCCTTCATGCACGCCGTCGGATGATTAATCGACGTGATGACGATTGCGGTGTCGTTCGATTGAGGCTGCATAGTCATGCCCAATGGTTCTGAAATGGCCGCGAGTTAGGAAGAGAGTTTGGATTTCAATCCGTTCTTCTTCAGGAACTCAATGTATTCGAGGCGCCGCCTCGGGTAGAGCGCGTTGAACTGGCTGGCATCGGCCTCCGCCAGCAGCCCCTCGAGCGAAAAGGGCTTCCCGACGGCAGGCTTGAGGCGGGGCAGCCCGATATGCTCGGCCATTTCTTCGGTGCGGGTGTCGTGGGCAATCAAAACGGCGGGAACGCCGTTCGTCATCGCCATGACGTTGCCGTGGAAGCGGCTGCCGAGGGACAGCGTCTTGGTGCGGATGAACGCCGCCCATTCGGCGATGTTGAAGAACGTCTTGCAGCGGGCGCGGATGAACTGCTCGAACTGCTCGTCGGTCGTGGCGGGGTCGATGTCCAGGATATCGCGAATTGCCGCGAGCTGCGACATCGGCGCCTCGCCCAGCCCCCGGTGGAACAGGATCTCAGGAAGCTCGCTCTGAAGGACGTAGTCCACGTCGTGCTTGAGGGCGTAGCGGAACACCTCCCGCTCCACGGCCAGCATCGTTTCGGGATCGAACGAATGCTCCACCACGTTGCGCGAGCCGTTCAGGACCAGCTGGTCGGGAGACGGCAGCCGGTCCGGCAGGGTCATCGCCGGCGGGCACTGAAGCGGATAGAAGGACGGGCACCCGACCACCTGGACGTTCCGGATCCCCATGCGATCCAAGACCTCCGCCGTGAAGGTGCCGCGGACGCCGATGAGCGTCGTGCGTTCCGACGCCACCCTCAAGAACCGCTGCGTCCCCTCCGGAATTTCAATGGCTATGCTGCGGTCCTTGGCCTGGGCGCCGAGGCCGACGACGACGCAGGGCAGACCGGACTTCTCGATGAAGTTGCCGAGATAGCCGAAGTCGAACCTGTGAAAGATGAAGTTCGACGCCGCGATTGCGATCAGGTCGAATTCTTCCCGTGCGCGTTCCGGCGGCGGCAGGGAAAAAAAGAACTGGCTGGCGCCCTCAAGCTGGCTCTCAAGGGCACCACCGATTAACAGATTGCCCGTGTTGTGTCCCGTTGCCTGCAGCGCAGCGTCGCTTAGCATGTCCGGCGTGACGCTGGTGCGTGCCGGCGCGCCGTGAAACAGGATCCGCATGGTCATCGAACGTTCCTAAAATGTTGAAAAATGGCAGAATCGCAAAGCAATTCGTGCCAAATATGAAACTGAATTGAGGTTAATTCATCTCATTCTCAAGCTCGAACTGCACGCCGAGCTTCTTTCGATATTCCGCAGCCTTTTTCCGCGTGCCTCCATTCACCTTGAGGCGCTCGGCCACAAAGTCCTGCATTCGGGTAACTTCGTCAAGGTGTTTGCGCTTGTTGAGGTCGTGGGTGACGCTGCTGGGATGACGGCGGTGGAGGTTGAGGGGCGCGGCGACATAGGAGACCCGGCGGCCGAGCGCCGCAGCCTCTGCGTACAGGCGCCAGTCGCCGGCCACCTTGTAGGTCGTCAGCTCCGGCCCCACGATGGCGAGCGCCGCCCGGAAGGTCGCGGCCGACCACACGACGCCGCTGACGTTGAGCACGGTGTTCTTCACCGCCAGGCAACTCTTGGCGAAGGTCCAGCCGTCCAGCGTGAAATCCTTGCTGAAGCGGCCCGGTGCCTCCTCCTCGCAATAGGGGATGTAGCTCGGCATCACCTTGTTGCCGTCCGGGTCGATGGCGCACGAATCGCTGAAGGCGAAGGCGCTGCGCTCCGGGTCCAACTTGGCGCACAGGGCGGCAAGGAAGACGGGGTCGGCGTCGTCGTCGGCCTCAGCAATCCACAGCAGCTCGCCGGAGGCCATATCGGCCCCCTTGCGCCATTGGGCGAAAACGTTGCCGCTGTTCTCGGCGTTCACCTCAACGGTAATGTCGCGGCGGTTCGCCGCCGCCACGGCGCGCGCCACCGCCACGCTGTCGTCGCTGGAGGCGTCGTCGAGCACCATCACTTCGTAGACCGGATAGGTCTGCGCGAAGATGCTCTCCAGCCGTTCCTCCATGTAGCGGGCGTAGTTGTAGCTCGGCACGACGACGCTGACCTTCTTCAGCGATGGCTGGCCCAGGCGCAACAGTTCGAAGGCGTAATCGCGGTGGCTGAAGCGGGTGCGGCAATAGGCGGCGTTGCCCTCAGCACGCTCCTGCCGGCCGTCCACCGGTAGGGTGGCCAGGGCGTCCAGCGCCGCGGGAAGGTCGCCCGCCGGAACCAGCCGGCCGAAGCGGCCATCCTCCAGCAGCTCGGCGTAGCCGCCGCCGCCCGCGAAGGCCACCACCGGCAGGCCGGCGTTGGCCGCTTCCATGACGACGGTGGGGAACGGGTCCTCGCGCGAGGACAGGTAGAAAAGGTCGGCCGCCGAATACCAGGACGCGACGTCGTCGGTGAAGGCGACCAGCGTCACGTTGGGCGGGCAGTTCTCCCCGTTGGCCCCGGCCAGCCAGATCCTGGCCTGCGGGTCTATGTTGCCGACCCACGCGAAGTGCATGTCGAGCCCGGCGCGCGCCGCGCCGCGAGCGGTCTCCAGAAACAGGTCGAGCCCCTTGCGCAGATCGGCGTACCCGATGTTGACGACGAGCCGGGTGCCATCGCCGAGCCCGAGCTGCCGGCGCGTCCGCTCACGCGCCCCGGCGTCGAACGCCGCCGCGTTATAGAGCCCCTGCGGGTGGACGACGACCTTCGCCGAAGGCGTGCCGACCAGCTCCAGGAAGCGGTCGCGCACGTAGGCACACGCGAAGACCACGGCGTCGGCCATGCGGGCGAGGTTGGCCGCGCTGCCCTCCAGGTGCCGCTCCTGGATGATCCGCGGCAGCTCGTGGACCAGGCCGGTCACATGGTAGCCGAGTTCCTTCAGCATGGGCACGGTGACGCCGGTCACCACCGTGTTCACGACCGCCGAGGAGAACCCCGCCTCCGACAGCAGACCGAAGACGTGCTGCATCTCCTCCAGCGTTGAGCAGACGTGGGTCTGCGCAAGGGCGCGGTACTGGTCCACGAGCTTGCCGCCACCCAGGAGGACGACCGCGACCTCAACGCCGAACTCCCGCGCCAGAATGCGCAGAATGCCCAGCAGGTTGAGCTGCGCGCCGTTCGCGTGCGCATCGTGGCCGACCAGCAGCAGCTTGGTGCGATCACTCGTCTCCCGCCGCCCGTAGACGGCGCGCGCCGTGGCGTTCAGGTAGGCCGCGCCGAAGTGCAGGTCGGGCTCCAGATAGGCGCCTTCGGCCCATTCATTCCAGGCGTTGATGAACACCATCCGCTCGTTGTGGAACGGATTGGCCTTGGCGAAGGCGATGGTACCCTCCAGCCAGCGGCGGTAGCTTTGCGGGGTGGAGCCGTGGTACACCGCGCCGCGCCCCTGGCGGCGGGCATCGTTGTCCCAGGACGGAAACACGGTCTTGATCAGCGGGTAGGGCGGCGCAGGTTCATTCAGGCTGGCGTCCACGATGCCGTCGTATGGGCGGACCTCCCCCGAGAAGAGCGGGTCGTAGATCCTGACCGACGAGACAGCGTTGGGAACCTTCGCAGCCACCTTGTGCGGCGGAAACTCAATGGCGCCGTCCAACCCGTAGGGACGCGGATCGTTGTCGTTGAAAGTCTGAGCCATCAGAATCAACGGGCTCTCGCCGTGCTCGCGGAACATGGTCCGCCAGCGAGCCAGGCGTTCCCGCATGTTCGGGATGATCTGCGCGCGGTAGATGATCAGGACCGGCCGGCCATCAACCCGAATGTAACGGGAATCGCGGAAGTGGCGCAGGAAGGTCTCGATGAGGGCCGGATCGTCCTCCTCCGCGTAGTCCTGGCGGATCAGCACCTCCTGGTCCTGGCCGTCCCAACGCCGGGTCCAGTTCTCGTTCGCCCACAGCAGGCAGAACGGCATGTCGATCTGCGGATTGGCCAGCAGCCGCTCAAGCGGACGCTCCATCAGGCGGTGGCCGTTGAACCAGTAAAAGTAGAAGCAGAAGCCGTGGATGCCGGCTTGGCGGGCCATCGCGACCTGCCGCTCCAGGACGCCTTCCTGCGTCGGGTCGTAGAAACCAAGGTCGCGCGGAATCCGCGGCTGGTAATGGCCGGCGAAGCGGGGCGTCCCCTTTGCTATGTTGGTCCACTCGGTGAAGCCGGAGCCCCACCATTCGTCGTTCTCCGGGAAGGCGTGGAACTGCGGCAGATAAAATGCAATCGCCTTGGCGCGCTCCCGGCCGGCGAGCCCGGCGTGGCTATCGAATTCCTCGAACGCATCGGCCGGCGCGACAAAGCGCCGGATGTCCACGGCCGGGTCGAGGATATTGTCACCCGGGACGGTTTTGTGCCCGGCCGCCCTGCCGATCTCCAGGAAATGCTGGAGGGGATTGGCGTGCGGATCGTTCACCAGATAGAAGGCGCGGTAGAAGGTTGTTCTGAACGACGCGCTGGGGTCGCGGCCTTCCCGATGTCCCCAGTGCATGTAGTGGCGGAACGGATGCGCATCGGACTGCGCGATGTCCGGGTAGGTCGCCAGATAATATTCCGGGTCGAAGTAGGGCGTCGGGGAAATGCCGCGCTCATGCTTGCGTGCGCGGTAGTGGGCGAGGCACGTCTCCACATCGGCATCGACCCCATGGATTGCCCTATACCAAGCAATGTCCATAAGAGCGGATGGTTGCCGGCTTTCCCGGTCGCCAACAACAATATAGTGGAAGAATGGGTTTATCCCGGCTGCCAGCACGTCCGGATTCTGCTCAAGATAATACCGGGTGCTGAAGTCCTCGTTGGGATCCCGCATGTCGCGCCATCCCTGGGAGACGAAGTCGTACAGCGCCTCCTCAGCCGAAGTCAGGCCGAGCGCGGGATACTCGGACAGATACCACTTCGCGTCGAAGAGGTTTGAGTTCTCGATGGTGAACAGGACGGACACCAGTTCGTCAGAAGAATTCGACCCTTGATCGTCGCCCCCCGATACCGTGGCCATCGGCGCTTGTGCAGCGCCCTCTACGGAATGTTCCGCATCGGCACCGTCCGTGGAGTGTTCGGGGTTCGCTTCCGCTTCACCCGTGGCGGTAGACCCGCTGCAGATCTCCCCTCCAAGGCGCCCTTCGCTCTTGCCGTGTCGAAGCCAATGGTGGAAACCCGAAGCAAAGATTCCGTCTTCTACGGCCTGCAACACGTCCAAGTTCATCGCACGATATGCAGATTCGTCAAAATATGCATTCGGATCGAGAGGGGCCACCTTGTTGCCCGCTATATACAAACAAATAATGTCATCTATATTTTGCGTATCGGATACTTCAAACATAGATCCATAATGCGACAAAAAGAAATCGCAGTCTATATGCTGCTTCAGCATATAAATATCGTCAGAATTATAAGAATTTAACCAGTTTTCTACCCTTATGGCATTCGCCAGCACTTTCGTTCTCCTGATATTTATTTGGCGCAGTCCGCTACATCAGCAGTGTATTGCCCACCTGATTGCGACCGGCCGCCCGGTGACCCTGCCGACGGTATCGATCACCTCCCGCACCGAGCAGCCGCGACCGGTGCCCAGGTTTGCGGCCAGACCCTCACCGTCGCCGCGCGGGGCATACAGCGCCAGCGCGTGGGCCTCGGCCAGATCCGACACGTGAACGTAGTCGCGGATGCAGGTCTCGTCGGGGGTGTCGTAATCCGCCCCGAACATCGCGATGTCGGGCCGTTTGCCGTGCGCGGCTTGGAGCACCAGCGGGATGGGGGGCGTCTCGGGCCGGTGGTTCTCGCCCAGTTCGCCATCGGGATCGACGCCGGCGGCGTTGAAGTAGCGCAGGGCATCCTGCACGCCGTTGGACAGGTCGTCGCAGACCACCGGCAGGTCGCCGACCTTCGCCAGGGCCTTGCACGTATGCCCCCCCACGAAGCCCGCGCGTCCGGTGACCAGCACGGCCAGCCTCGTCATCGTTCCGTCTCCAGCCAGACTAAACCGTCAGGGTCGTGGGAACGGCAGGCGCGCACCGTGTCGCTTCTGGGCCCGAGGCACCTTGGGGAGTGCCGTCGGACCATGGCCCGGCAGCCGCCCGAACCGCTCGTCAGAACCCATGCCAACCATGACCAGCTCACCCCTACGTTCCATTGACTCAAGCTTCCACTAAGGCATCTCATATTAGTATCTCTTTTGTATCCTTTTGTGAACCATGAAGTTAACCCGGACTAGTGAACTGATGGTGTGGATGGCCCCTTCACCTGGGGACGGTTGGTTTCCAGATTTTGGTTTCCAGATTTTGGTTTCCAACGGGCGTCACACTGGAGGCGACATATTTGCTGGCGATCGACCTGAGCAAGCGGCATTCGAACCGCAACCTCCGGCGCAATCCCGGGGCGGCCGTCTGAGCGCTGTAAAGATCGGCGACCGCCGCCTCAAGCCAACCCAGATCGAGAACCTTGTCAACCCGAACAAGCACAGGGTCCGCAGGCACCAGATCCCGCAGCGACCCCGACACAAACAGCTCAGGCTGACGACAATCCTTCTGTCCCAACATGGCGATGACTCCCGCGACATCGCTATCGAATCGAAATGTTAGGACTTTTTCAACAAAAACGGGATGTTAGCATCGTACCAACCCGCCGAAAGGTTGACCTTTCGGCGGGTTGGAGGCCGGCGACCGCCGGCCCGCCGCTTGGTAGCGGCGTAAGCCAAGCTGCCGGAGGCAGCACCCGGCGCATGAGGGAACACGAAATCTCCCTGGATCGGTCACGATCAAGGGAGATTGGTATCAGATCAAATCCATGCTTTTACAGGCTGTTCTATACTGCCCCCCCGCCACCAGCCGGCGCACCTGCGCCAGCAATCCGCGCTCATCCAGCAGATAGCCCGGAATGCCCGCAGCGCGGGCGGCCTGCACATCGCTGGGCCGATCCCCGATCAGAAAACTCCGGTCTAAATCGACGGGCCAATGCTGAGCCAGGTCCAGGATCATCCCCGGTGCCGGCTTGCGCCAGGGGTGATCCTGGCGATAGGCCGCGACAGCGGCCTCCGGATGAAAGGGACAATAGCGCCAATCATCAATCCGCGCCCCTGCCTGACGCAACTGGCCTTGCATCCAGTCATGCAGATGCTGGACGGCCGTCTCCGTGTAAAATCCGCGTGCGACGCCAGACTGGTTTGTAACAACAAAGACCAGATAACCGGCATTATTAAGATGACGGAGCGCCTCCACCACGCCATCCTGCCAAATGATCTGGTCGGGCCGATAGGCATAACCAACATCTTGGTTGAGAACGCCGTCGCGGTCCAGGAAGACGGCCGGGCATAGTGATTGACACGTCATCGGCGGCCCCAAGCGCACCCTAGCGCAGCGGAAAGACTGCCGCCTCCGCGGCCAGCCTGTCGGCCAGCCGGGCCAGCGCCGCCGTAATGGATGCCGCCACATCGGCCGGATCGCCACCAGCCAGGGGGACGCTGAAATCCTCCTGCCCGGCCCGTACCGGGCGGTCACCACGCGTGCCCACCAGGGTCCAGCGGGCGGCCAGGCGCAGGGTGCCGTCGGCCTGCGGGTCCAGCGCCGTCAAGTCGATCGACAGATCGGCATCGGGGATGCGGCCATCCCCTTCAATCAACAGATTGCCCGGCCCCAACCGGCTGGCCAGGGCACCTGATAGCACACGGGCGGCCCCGTCGCTCAACCGTTCGGCCCATTCCACCTGGGCCGCCTGGGTGACGCGGCCGCCCTGCACCTGGGTCACCACCGGCAGATTATCCAGATATCCCGGTACGCGCAGCGGGCGCAGCAGCAGCCGGGCCGGCTGGGCCGCCACGGGTGATGCCGCGGGTGCCGCCGGCAACACCACCAGACGCGGCGGTTCAGAGGCGCAGCCCCCCAGCAGCAAACCAGCCAGCAGAACGGGAAGGAAAAGCCGCTTCATCATCATCGTCCCTTGATCAGCACGCTGGGGTCACGGTCAACCCGTTCGGAAAGGTTGCGCAGGCGGGCCGCCGTGGCGGCCAGATCATCCACGGCGCGCTGCATCTGCACCATGGTGCGGCCCTGCGGGTCCAGGGCGGCACTGGCGCCATCCAGGGCGCTGTCGGCCTTGCCCATGGTGGTACGGGCGGCGGCAGCCGTACTGGCCACCTCCTTATCCAGGGTGGCGGACAGGCTGCGCAGGGAAACCAGGGTCTGGTTCAACTCCCCCACCGTCTGCTTGATGCCGATCTGGGCGGTACCGGACATGGCCCCCACCTCTGTTTCCACCGTCGCCAGCGTGGTGCGCAACTGCACCACCAGGGCCGGCAGTTCGGTGATGGTCTGGCGCAGTTCCGGCGTTTCCAGCACCCCGATCAAGGCGTCCAGCGCCTTTTGCAGGGATTCAACCGTCTTATCCAGCTTCACATTCTGCAGCTGTTCCGTGATGGCCTGCAGATCGGTGGGCACGGTGGGGATTTCCGGTACATGGCCCTTGTTCCCCACATCAATACGCCGGCCACCATCGCGGAAATCCAGTTCCACCGCCAACTGCCCGGTCACGAAGCTCTGCATCACCAGTTTGGCGGTCAGGCCACGTTTCAGCAGCGTGTCGATCAGCTCCTCGTCATCTTCCTTCAGCTGGGTGCCGAAGGTGGCCACCGTGTCGGGCTGCACCTCCATCCCCACCCGGATGATGAAATTATAGGTCTGCGGGTTGACATGTACCCCCATGCTGTTGACCGAACCCACCCGCACACCCCGGAAGGTGACCGGCGCACCGATCTGCAGCCCGGCGACGGAACTGTCGAAAAAGCTGACCGCCTCCAGCTTCTTGGACCAGAGGGCGGCCCCGCCGAAGAACAGGATGGCGCTGGCGACAAGCGCCAGGGCACCCAGCACAAAGGCGCCGATGGCGGTGGAGCTGGGGCGTTTCAAGGCGTGGCCTCCGATGTGGAACAATCCATTCCCTTACGGGTCAAAAATTCGCGGACTTTGGCATTATCGGATGTGCGGACAAGCTCGCCAGGCGCGCCCAGGGCCGTGGGATGGTGCAGTTCCCCATCCAGGAACAGCATCCGGTCGGCGATGCTGTAAAGGCTTTCCAGCTCATGCGTGACAATCACCACGGTGATGCCCAGCCCGTCGCGCAAAGACAGGATCAGCTGATCCAGCCGGCGCGACGATAGAGGGTCCAGCCCGGCCGAGGGTTCATCCAGGAACAGCACCGAGGGGTCCAGCGCCAGGGCACGGGCCAATGCTGCCCGCTTGCGCATCCCGCCGGACAGATCGGCTGGATAGCGCTCCTCATGCCCCGGCAGGCCGACCAGGGCCAGCTTGAACCGGGCCAGCGCCTCCCGTGCCGCCGGGGCGGCATGATCGTGCATCTCCATCGGCATCATGACATTTTCCAGCAATGTCATGGAACTCCACAGCGCCCCGCCCTGGAACAGGATGCCAAAGGGCGGCGGGCCGGCGGCACCGGACATATCCAGCGGCTGGCCATCGAACTGGATATTGCCTTCCAGGATGGGCAACAGCCCGACCATGGTTTTCAGCAAGGTGCTTTTGCCGGAGCCGCTATCGCCGACAATGGCGAAAATTTCCCCCGGCGCGATGTCGGCGGAAATGCCGGTCTGCACGGATCGGCCATTATAACCGATGCTGGCACGATCAATACGGATGCGGGGCTGGCTCGCCATGGCCTTAGATCCCCAGCGCATTGGCGCAGATGGCGAACAGCGCATCCACGGCGATGATGGCGACAATGGCATTGACCACCGCCGAGGTGGTGGCCTGACCGACATCGGCGGCCGAACGCCCGGCCCGCAACCCGCAGCGGCAGCCGATCAGCGCCACCATGGCGCCAAAGACCAGCGATTTCAGCCCACCGATGTAAAAATTGGCGCTTTTGATCGCCGCCTGGGTTTCCACCATATAGGCGGTGGCGGTGATATCCAGCATGGAGATGGCCACCACCAGCCCGCCCACCAGCGACAGGGCACAGGCATAGACATAAAGCAGCGGCATCAGCAGCGACAGGGCCACCACGCGCGGCAGCACCAGAAATTCCTCCGGCGGTACACCCAGGGTGGTCAGGGCGTCGATCTCTTCATTGCCCTGCATGGTGGCGATGCGGGCGGCGAAGCTGGCGCCGGTGCGCCCGGCCAGCACGATGGCCGTCATCACCGGGGCCAGTTCACGCACAGAGGCGATGCCGACCAGATCGGCGACATAGAGCCCGGCGCCAAACGCCTTCAGCTGCACCGCCCCGACAAAGGCCAGAATGGCGCCCATCAGCACATTGACGATGGCAACGATGATCAGGGCGTTGGTGCTGGATTCGGCGATGACGTCCATCACCTCATTCCGGCGCAGCATGGCGCGGCCGGTGAAGAAGCGCGGCAGGCGCCACACCACCTCCCCGATCAGGGCCATCATGGCCTTGGATTCATCCCATTGCGCCAGGGTGGCTTTGCCCAGCCGTTTGCGCAGGCCCGGCTGGGGCTTCGCCTCTGCCGGGGCGGGGGCGCTGCGGGCCAGATCCAGCAGCTTGGCCAGATCGCGCGGCACGCCCTCCACCCGCACATCCGGGGCATTTGGCCCCTCCCCGCGCAGCTGGCTCAGCAAGCCGGCCAGGAAGGCGGCATCCACCGTGCCCCATTTCCAACCCGTCGGCGCTTCCACCCGCAAAGTGGAAATGCCGCCCGCCGGCAGGGTCTGCGGCGGAGCGGCCAGTTGGGCGGGATCAATGCCGCCCGCCGGTATGGTCAGGATCAGGCTGTCGCCGTCCTGGCGCGTATCCACCATCTGTCAAACCACCGGATCGGAACGGAAAAGCGGGATTGGTGCCCAGTCAATGTCTGTATCTGCCTTCGTTCACAATGACGCAGCGCACAGGGGAGCGCAATGGCATTGGCCTTTGCGTGGCAGGGGATGTGAACCGCGCCGGGATTGTCGGCGGCAAAAGTTCGTGAGTCACGCCGCCATTGCTGAGCACTCACGGTGTCATGACAGCGTTGTTCTGCCTCGGCTGGCGGGATATTTCCGATGGCCGGCCGGGCGCAGTGCCCGATGGCCGCCTCCCCTCCCGCCGGTCGCCCGACGGGAGGGGGGGGCGACAAATACATCAGAACTTGTAGCGGGCCCCCACCTGGAAGGTGCGGGCATTGCCCACTGTGCCGTTTTCCTTAAAGGTCGGGTTGGCACCGGCCCCCGCTGTCCAGGCGGAATAGCTGCGGTTCACCCAGTCGAACGCGTTGTAAACCTGGAAATCCAGCGTCAGCAGATGGCCGGAGAAGGTCTCGATATCCTTGGAAAGGCGCAGGTCCAGGTTCTTATAGCCGAAGGTCGTTTTGGGATAGAACACACCGCCCAGATTGGCAAAACAGCAGGCATTGGGCGGTGTGTCGGGCAGGCCGGAAATGACATTGCCGAAGGCCGGCCCGGATGCCAGGGTCAGCGTGCTGGACAGTTTGGTCCCCCAGGGGCCGGCCACAATACCGGTGCCCACGAAGCGATATTTATCCACGCCCTGCACATAATGCCAGCCGAACTGGTTCTGGCGCGGGCCTTCGAAGAACTCATCGGCCCCCAGCTCCGTTCCCACATTGGTGCGCGGGCGCTGCAGGGTCAGGCTGGTGGTGAAGCCCCAGCCGGATTCATCCGTGTAGGGTTTCTGCGCCGTCAGATAGATGGCGGCGTAGCGCGCCTCCCCTTCACTGGCACCGATATTCAGCTTGCCATTGAAGCCGGGCAACTGGCCGGCGGCGGGGAAATTATCAATGATCCAGAGGTCACCGGCGGGGCTGAAGCTGCCATCCGGCATCCGGTTGCCGCGCACATACTGGAAGATGTTTTTTGAAATGATGTAGGCGAAGGTCAGTGAGGTCTGGATTTCACCAAACTGCTGACGCACGCCGATATCAAGCTGGTCCGAATAAGGCAGCTTGATATCATTGGGCAGCAGCCAGACCGACCCACCCTTGACACAGCCGCTGAGGGCTTGCCGCAAATTGTTGGGATCCTTCAACCCGGCCTGATAGGCCGGCGCGCAGGCCGTGCCGCCCCCGAACTCAATCCGCTGATCGGTGCGATAGAGATTGGAGATGGTCTCAATCTGGGAGGTCAGGAACAGGTTGCGGTCATAATAACGACCGGCCCCGGCAAACAGCACCGTCTTGCGATCCCCTTCCAGATCATAGGACAGGCCCAGACGCGGCTGGAAGGCCCCCAGATAGGCATCGCGGTTCTTGCCGGTGGAAATATAATCATCCGGATTGATGCCGGCCGCCTTCCAGCCCTGGTAATTGCGCAGGGCGGTGACAACATTGGCCGGCGTCACAAATTTATTGTTGCCCTGGTTGGATTCATAATCCCAGCGCAGGCCCAGATTGGCCGTCAGCCTATCGGTGATTTCCCAATCATCCTGGATGAACAGGCCGATCTGGGTATTGTTGGCCCGGGCCTTTTCCACCGGCCGGATGGCGATCTGCGCCGCATAGGGAATGTCGGCGGCGGTACCGGTATAGGTGTTGGCATCGTAAATATAGGTGCCGTTGCTGTAAAAATCCTCCAGCCGGCTGAACTTGGCCAGGGTCAGCTTGCCGCCGACCTTCACCGTGTGCGCGTCACCGGTCCAGGTGGTGGCGTTTTTGAAGGTCAGCAGTTTCTGGGCGCTCTCCTGGGTGAAGAAATGCCCGCCCAGCTGCGCCACTTCGCGGCCGTTGCGCCCGTCGGTCAGAATGGTTTCCGGGCCGTCACTGTTGCGCGGCGTGCCGGTCGTCACCGTCTGATAGGCGATCTGCGCTTCATTCAGGAAACCGTCGCCATCATGCTTCCATTCAAGCTGATAGTTCTTGATGTCGTTCTGCTTCAACCGCCCGTGGGAACGGGCGGCCTGATTGCCGAAATCGGCCAGATCGTCTTCCTTGCGCAGGAAATAGCTGGCATCCACCGTATCGGCCTCGCTGACAAAGAAGGTCAGCTTGCCGAACAGCAGATCCTGTTTGAAATCGGCTGGGAAACTGCCGTTTTCCCGCGTTGCCAGCGCCTGATAGGCGGGCGTGCCCCCGCCCGACGGGGTCAGCAGCTGCACGCCGGTGGAAGGGTTGGTCTGTGTCGTGCCTTCATAGGCGACGTAGAAATGCAGCTTTTCGGCAATGATCGGGCCGCCCAGATCGGCGCCATATTGGGTGCGCTTGTAATCCGGCTTCTCCCGCGTGCCATCGGGATTATTGGCCTTGCCCGGCCGGTCGAAATAGGGGCGGCCGATAAAGGCTTTTGGCTGATATTGCACAAAGCCGGTGCCATGAAACTCCGTGCCGCCGGTCTTGGTGACGGCGGAGATAATGGCCGAACCGGCCTGTTCATATTCCGCCTTGAAATTCTGCGTATCGACGCGGAATTCCTGGATGGCCAGCTGCGGAAACGGGTTGCCCTGGGAAAAGCTCTGCCCGGCAACCCCGCCATGGCCCACCTGATTCTTGTAACTGGTGCCATCGATGAAGACGTTGATATTATCCGCGCTGACGCCGCCCGCCTGGATGGAGCGGTTGCCAGCCGAGGGCGAAACCGAAACACCCGGCGCCAGGGCCGCGAAATTCAGGAAGTTGCGGTCATTCTGCGGCAGTGATTCAATCTGGGCCGGCGTCACATTGGTGCTGACGATGGCCGAGCGCGGTTCCGTCAACCTGGCGCTGGTCACCACAATTTCGTCCAGCGTCGGGGCGGCGGGGGCCAGATCGACGATCACCGTCTGCCCCACCGGCACGGCAGCGTCGGCCACATTGCCGGCCGCTTCAATCCGGTAGCTGCCGGGACGCAGCCCCACCAGCACGTAATCACCCTTCTCATCCAGCTTGCCGGTCTGTTTCTGGCCGGTGGAAAGGTTGGTGGCCGTCACCACCGCCCCCGGTGCGCCGCCATCCACATGGCCGCGCACGGTGGAGGCCGTCTGGCCATTGGCCAGGGGAACCATGCCGACAGCGATGGCCACGGCAAACAGGGATACGCCCAGACGGGCGGCTGACCGATAGGAGAATGACCTGGGCATCTGCGTTTTCTTCCCCGAATTTGAAACCATGTAACCGGTTTCATTTTTGTTTAGCCGCCATGGATTGGAGAATGTGCGGCGATGTAAACGGTTCCATGGATTAGTAGCGGCTGATTTGGTGCCGTCAAGCACCTTTTCTGATCCGTTAACCGCGATTTGCTGAAATGTTGCCGATCAGCCCGGACCGGATGGCAGCCAGCCCCCGGTGAAACCGGCGCGCCGCAGGCCACGCCGCAGCGTGGCCGCCCCCCGCATCACCCGCCAGATCAGCCCATCCTGATAATTGGCCATCATGCCCAGAATGGGGCCCTGATCGATGGCGATGTAATCCGTCGCCACCCAGCCCGTTACCGGGTCCACCTGCCCCTTATCCGACTGCGCGGCCGGCCCGATGAAGCTGGGGTTGAAACTGTCCAGGAAGCCATATTGGCCATAAAGCCGGTCGCCATAGCGTTCCTTCATGGCCAGTGCCGCCGGCACCACGATTTCCGGGGCGAAGGGCAGGCAGCCAAGCGCTGCTGTGGGGGACAAGGTGCCATCATCCAGCCCGTCCGGCTGATCCAGCGGCCCGCGCGCCGAATAGCCGTGGAAACGCCGTTCCCTGCCATCGACGCTGAATTGCGCATGGCCCGGCCCGTCGCAGGCGGTCAGCCCCCAGATATCCGCAGCATAGCCGCGCCAGCCGCCCGGATTTGCCATGCAATAGGCCCGTGCGGCATAGGCGGCGCGGCGGCTGTTCTGGAAATAATCGAAACCAGCCTCGCGCATCACCGCATCGCGGATACCCCGGAAATCCACCCACATATGGCTGTATTGGTGGCCAAACAGGGGGGCGAAGGCCAGATGCCGCCCCATCCCCTGCCCCCGCCATGACCGTGCATAGGTGCGGGTCCAGTTGTCCCACGCCCCATCGGCCACCGGATGCCGGCCCGACCCCAGCGCCAGCAGCAGCACCATCATGCCTTCATTGTAACCGGTCCAGTAATGGTCGATGAAGCCTTTCTCCGGCCCCCAGCCCATGGAGATGTCGCCGGCCTGGTTCTGGAACCAGGGCCATTCCGCCCGGTCCACCAGATCCAGCGCCAGCCGGCGGATTTCCTGCTCTGCCGGATCGCTCCCATCAAAGAAACCCGCGGAAAACAACATGCCCAGATGCAGCAGGGCGGTATCGACACTGGACAGCTCGCACTGGCCGTAACGCAGGCCCGTCAGCATATCCAGGAAATGATAGAAAAAGCCCTTATGCCCGGCCACGCCCGTGGCCGCCGGCCCCTGCGGCAGCTGGTCAAAGAAACGCAGCGTGGTCAGGGTGCGGATGGCGGCGTCAGCCCGGCTGACATAACCGCGCGCCACGCCAATGCCATAGGCGGTGAGCGCAAAGCCAACCGCGGCGATGCTGCAAAAAGACGGGGTTGGCCAGCGGTCAGGCACCAGCCCATTGCCCGCATTGGCCCTTTCCCAGAAGAAATTGAAGGTGCGGCGGCCCAGATCGTCGAAGAAGGGCGGCAGTGAGACAAGGGGCGGGGCGGCGCGAACCGCCCAGCCGGGCAGCAGCGCCGCCCCGGCCAGGAACGGCGCTGCCCCCAGCAGGGTACGGCGGTGGATCATTGTCGGGTGGACTCCCTGATCACAAGGTCGGGCGTGATGATCTCCAGCTTCTTGCCGGCATCATCGCCATCAATCATCGCCGCCAGCCGGGTGACGGCGCGGCCCCCCAACTCGGCGACATGCACACGCATGGTTGTCAGGCCCAGATAATGGGCCAGCGGAATATCATCGAAGCCGGCCACGGCAATCTGCCCCGGCACGGAAAGGCCGTTCTGGCGCGCCCAGGTCAGGGCGCCGATGGCCATCATGTCATTGGCGGCAAAGACAGCATCCACCTGGGTGCCGGCCGCCAGCAGGTCGCGCAGCGCCGCCGCCCCGGATAAATCATCGAAGCGGCCTTCCACCACCGTTACCGGGGCATCGGGGGCAAATTCCGCCATGGCCCGGCGATATCCATCCGCGCGTTCCCGCGCATCCAGATTGCCGGCGGGGCCGGCAATATGCACGATATGGCGCCGCCCCAGCCCGATCAGATGCCGGGTCACCGCCACAGCCCCGGACTGGTTGTCAAAGCTGATCACCGGGTGGGTACGATTGCGTTCGCTGTTCAGCAGCAGGGTCGGCATCCCCGCCGGCAAGGTCGCAGCCAGGGTCTTTACCGGCAATTGCGGGGCCATGATGATCACCCCATCCACCCGCCCGCGCATGGTGGAAACCGCCCGCGTCACCCGTGCCAGATCGGCGTGCAGGCTGGACAGCATCAGGTGATAGCCCAATTCCCCCGCCCGCCGATCCAGCCCGCGCACCAGTTCAGAGAAGAATTCCCCGAACAGGTCCGGCAGGACCACGCCGATGGCCTGGGTCTTGGCGATGGACAGGCTGCGCGCGCCCGCATGGGGGGTATAGTTCAGGCTTTCCGCCACCCGATTGATGCGGTCGCGCGTATCCGGGCTGACACTGGGATGGCCATTGACCGCGCGCGACACGGTGGCAACCGAAACACCGGCCAGACGAGCCACATCCCTGATCGTCGCATTATGCGGCGGCTTCCCGTTGCCCACGTCAATTCCCCGTGATGATGTCCGGCCAGAGACCCTTTATGACCGAAGAAACCGGTCCGTGCTACGAACTTCTATTGCGCTGATACTGTGAAATCGTCTATGCAACCGGTTACATGATGCAGTCAACCCCATTTTTGACCCCAATTCGTGAATTTGCACGGGACGGGTCACACGAGAGGCAACGATGGGTGACAAGAAAATATCCCGGCGGGCGGTGATGATGGGGGCGGGTGTCGCGGCGGCCTGGATGGCCAGCCCGGCCCGGCCCCTGGCACAGGCGGCGGAAGCCGGCCCCGTGCCAGCCTTCATCGACGCATTAATCAGCCGGATGAATGTGGAGGAAAAGGCCGGGCAGTTGCAGCTGATGGCCGCGGCCTGGAGTGGCGGTGTCGCCACCGCCATCAACCCGCCCAGCGGCAATAGCGGGAATTTCGATCAGCAGGTGGAAGCCGCTGTGGCCGGTCGCCTGACCGGCGTGTTCAACGGCAATGGCGCCGTGATGGCCGAACGGATGCAGCGGGCGGTGATGCAGAAATCACGGATGAAGATCCCGCTGGTCTTCGCCGCAGACATCATCCACGGTCACCGCACCATCTTCCCCGTCGGCGTGGGGGAGGCGGCCAGCTTTGAACCATCGCTGGCGGAGCGAACCGCGCGGGTGGCGGCGATTGAGGCCGCCGCCGCCGGCATCGACTGGACCTTCGCCCCCATGGTGGATATTGCCCGCGACCAGCGCTGGGGCCGCACCATGGAAGGGGCCGGGGAGGATGTGCTGCTGGGCTGCCTGTTCGCCGCGGCGCGCGTGAAGGGGTTCCAGGGCGGTGACCTGCGGGCCGATGATGCAATGATGGCCTGCATCAAGCATGTCGCCGCCTATGGTGCTGCCATGGGCGGGCTGGATTATAATACGGTGGATATGTCCGAACGCACCCTGCGGGAAGTCTATCTGCCCCCCTATCAGGCCGGGTTTGATGCCGGTGCCCTGTCGGGCATGGCCGCCTTCAATGAAATCAACGGCATTCCCGCGCATGGCAATAAATGGCTGATGACCGATCTGCTGCGCGATGAATGGAAATTCCAGGGCATCATCGTTTCCGACTATACCGGCGATGAGGAGATGATCGCCCATGGCTATGCCAGGGATGGGCGGGATGCCGCCCGTCTGGCCATCCTGGCCGGCGTCGACATGAGTATGCAGAGCGACCTCTATGCCCGCCACCTGCCGGGGCTGGTGCGTGACGGGCTGGTACCGGAAGCGGTGGTTGACCGGTCAGTGCGCCGGGTGCTGGCGGTCAAGGCCATGCTGGGCCTGTTCGATGATCCGTTCCGCCGCATCAATGCCAAGCGGGAAAAGGCCCGCACCCGCCTGCCCGCCCATCTGGCCCTGGCGCGGGAGGCGGGGCGCAAATCCATCGTGCTGCTGAAGAATGAGGACAATCTGCTGCCCCTGCCCAAGCAGGGGCGCAAGATCGCCTTCATCGGCCCCTTCCTGCGCCAGGAACGCAGCCTGAATGGCCCTTGGGTGATCTATGGCGACAATGCCCAGGCGGTGGACCTGCCCACCGGCGTGCGCGCGGCACTGGGGCCGGATGCGACGGTCAGCTTCACCGATGGATGCGGCGTCAATGCCCCCCTGCCGGGTGGGATTGAGGCGGCAATGGCCGCCGCCAGGGCCGCCGATATCGTGGTGCTGTGCGTGGGCGAGAATGAGCGCATGTCCGGCGAGGCGCAGAGCCGCACGGATATCGGCCTGCCCACCGCCCAGCAGGAACTGGCCGAGGCGCTGGCCACCACCGGCAAACCCATGGTGGTCCTGCTGACCAATGGCCGGGCGCTGGCCGTGCAAGGGGCGGTGCGTGATGCCAAGGCCATTCTGGTGACCTGGTTCTTAGGCTCGGAGGCCGGGCACGCCATGGCCGATATCCTGTTCGGCGACCATGGCCCCTCCGGCCGGCTGCCCTGTTCCTTTCCCTATGAAACCGGGCAGCAGCCCTATTTCTATGCCCATAAGAACACGGGCCGGCCGGTGCTGGCGGGCAAGCCGACGGAATATAAGGCCAGGTACCGGGAAGCGCCCAACGAGGCGCTGTACCCGTTCGGGCATGGTCTGACCTATGGCGATATCCATTACAGCGATCTGAAACTGCCCGCCACGCTGGCCTGGGATGGCACGCTGACCATCAGCGCCACCATCACCAACCGGGGCCAGCGCGCCGCGGAGGAGGTGGCCCAGCTTTACATCCGCGACCAGACAGCCAGCATCACCCGGCCGGTGCGGGAATTGAAGGCCTTCACCAAGCTGCCACTGGCAGCGGGCGAAAGCCGGGTGGTGAGCTTCACCCTCAGCCGCCGTGACCTGCTTTTCTATGGGGTGGAGAACAAGCCGACGGTGGAACCGGGCCTGTTCACACTCTGGATCGCCCCCTCCGCCCAGGCGGAAGGGGTGACCGGCATGTTTGAACTGCTGGCATAATACCAATCCGCCAAGGGCTTGTCCCTTGGCGGATTGGAGGCCGGCGACCGCCGGCTCAGCACCTCGTGGCGCGTGAGCCAAGGGTGCCTTATGCGCCCGCCCGGCGACTGAGGGAACGCAAAATCTCCCTGGATCGGTCACGATCAAGGGAGATTGGTAGAAGTCAAAGCCCCCGCAAGTGCCCCAACGGGCACCGGCGGGGGCAGATCGCCGACCGGTTTCAACACGGAACTCGGGATCAGGCCTTCAGGATCAATCCCTTGCGATCCATTGCCCAGGCCACCGCCCAGCAGACCATCGTATAGGCAAAGGCGCAGAGCAGCGATCCCACCGGCCCCGGCGCCAGGGGCTGGAACAGGGTGACGCCGATCCAGTGATAGACACCGCCTTGCGGGCCGATGCGCACCATCTCCAGCACAATCACGAACAGTTCGGAGAACAGATATATCGCCAGCGGGTTACGCCCCAGGATGGTGAAAAAGGACGTGCCGCGCTGTCGGCCCGCCAGTTCCACCAGGGCGATCAGCCCCGCCAGCAGGATCAGGTCCAGCCCCGTCGTCAGCAGAACGAAGGAGCCGGTCCACAGCTTCTTGGCGATCGGGAACCAGGGTGCCCAGGCCAGCCCGGCCAGCACCAGCCCCACCCCGGCCACCGCCATCAGCCGGACCGTACGGACCAGCGATGCCCCGCGCAGGATGGCCACACCGGCCAGATAGCCGGCCAGCACATTCACCGTCGCCGGCAGGGTGCCCAGCAGCCCTTCCGGATCGAAGCCATTATCCTTCTTGTAAAGATGCGCCGGACCGATCAGCCAGAGATCAATCTTCGTGCCGATATTGGCATATTTATCATAGGCCAACCCCGGCTCGCTGAAGGCCAGCAGAATCCCCCAATAGCCCAGCAGCAGCACGATACAGGCCAGCACGATCTGCCGCACGCCCAGCCAGCGCACCAGCAATCCCGCCAGCAGATAGCAAAGCGCCAGCCGCTGCAGCACCCCTGGTATCCGGGTGTGATCAAAGGGCAGGAAGGCCCATCCCGTTTCCCCGCGCGCCACAAAGGGGAACCAGTACATCAGGAAGCCCAGCAGGAAGATGATGGCCGCCCGCCGGCACAGGCCCTTTACATAAGCACCGGTCGGCAGCGGCTTGCGCAACGCGAAACTCATCGCGTTGCCCATGGCGAACAGGAACGTGGGGAAAACCAGATCGGCCAGGGTGAAGCCGATCCATTTCGCATGGACCAATTGTGCAAAGGGCGGTGCCCCGGCCCCGGCCGTATTGACCAGGATCATCAAAAAGATGGTGGCGCCGCGAAACACATCGAGCGCGATGAAGCGCTTGGGCGCGGCTGTGCTGATCACGCTCATGGCCGGTCCACCTCTGCCAGCAGCGTGCGCAGGGCGGCCAGGGGCGATGCCGGCCGCTGGCGCGGCCATAGGTTCTCATCGCTGAGCCAGCCCTGTTCCCAGGCCTTGATATCGGCCTTCACCGTCGCTTCATCCAGCGGCTTGCCCGCCACCGCCGCCTGTCGGGCGGCGTTCAGGAAGCGCTGCCAGCGCGGCAGGTAATAGCCGGCATAAAGCCCCTGCCAGGCGCGCGAGGCATAGTCCGACAGGTTCCCCGTGCCACCCCACAGGGTGACAATGGCCTTGGCATCCTGGGCAAAATGCTGCTTCTCCGCCGGTGTGTCGCCATAGGCGCGGGCGTCTTCGATCCAGCTTCCCAGTGTTTCCTGCTGGTTGCCCAGCAGGCTGTCAATCTGGCGGGCCAGTGCCTCCACCCGCGCGGCGGCGTGATCACCGGCCGCCAGATCGCCAGCCTTATAGGCGGCGATGGCCTGCTTCAACGCCTCGTCCAGCTTCAGGCTGGCATAATGGCCGGTCAGATCGATCAGATCATAGAGGTAAAGCGGTTCCGCCCCCAGCCCGGACGCCTGGGCCAGCAGCGCCTCGATCCCGGCGCGCAATTGGGCAGCATCGCCCGGCGGGGCCGGATAATCCGACCCGGCCAGGGTCGGCCGTTTGAAGAACAGATAGGCCCCGGCGCGCTTTTCCCACCAGCGCGGTGTCCAGTACCGCGTGCTGAAGGCCCCGGCAATCACCTTGTTCCAGCCATCCAGCAAGGCCGGCGTCACCGTGCCATAACGGGCGCGCAGCCGGTCGGACAGCCAGCTTTCCACCGGCGGCGCGCCGGTTTGGCCCGACAGCTCCCCCCAGGCCAGATCATAGGCGTAATCATAGACGATGCCGTTATTATGCAGCCCTTCCGGGAACATGCCAAAACCGGCCAGCGACCCGCGCCCCGGATGGCGCAGCACCGCTTCCATATCGGTGCGGTAGAAGGACAGGTCGCCATAGACCGGGTTGCTGCCGCCGTAATTATGGACATAGCCATAGATCCAGTGCTTGCCGTCAAAGGCGTTGCTGGATTGCCAGATGCCGGGATAACGGTCATTGCCGATATCCAGGATCAGCATCCGTTCATCCGGCACCTTGGACAGGAAGGCGGCGATGGCGTCGGGCGTCCAGAAATGTTTGTCGGCCCCGAACAGCCAGCCCTGCATCACCCAAGTGGCACCGGGGGCGGCCTCCGTCACCGACTGGTAAAGCCGCTCGCCATAGGCGGCCAGCCGGGCGCTGCGCACCTCTGCCGGCAGGGCGGCGGCGCGGGCAGCGGCGGTGTTGGCGGTGGAATCGCCATAGGTGGCCTGGCGGGCGTCGCTGCCATCCTCCGCGATGGGGGGCACCATCTCGTTGAAGGCATCCAGCAGGTAATATTGCCCCGGCCCATAGGTTTCATTGTAAAGCGCAATGAAGCGCTTGGCGATGCGGGCGAATAGCGGATCGGACGGGTCCAGCCAATAGGTGCCGGGGAAACCTTCCCATTCCCGCATCTGATAGATCCGGGCCTCCGGATGGCGCTCGGCAAAGGCCTTGGGCACATAGCCGGCAAAGGCGGGCAGGATCGGCTTCATGCCCAGGGCGCGCATCCGTTCCAGGATGCGCTTTTGCAGGGTGTGCTTCTTGTAGATCCAGCCGGTGGACAAAGGCGCGCGGTAGCCGGCGATATTGCCCATGCGCTGCCAGGGCAGGAAGGGGGCGGCGGAGAAGCCATCGGCAATCGCCGTATCGCTCAACCCCTCTTCCCGCCACAGGGCACGCCAGACATATTCCTGCCCTTCCATGGCCAGCGGCGTATCAATGCCATGGGCAGCCATCCAGTCAATTTCCTGCTCCCAGCGGGCCCAATCCCACCAGACGCTGGTGTAACCAAAGGTGCAGGGGTTGAGATAGGTGCGCAGGCCGAAGGGGGATGTGACGTCCCCGCTGTCATAGCCGGGCGCGAAGGCCACCGTCTGGCGACGGTTGCCTTCCCAACTGACCGCCAGCGCCCCCTGGCGACCCAGATAGCGGACAGCCCCATGCACCAGCGCCACAGCGGAATCCCCTTCCACCGAGAGATGCCCCTTATCGGTGCGAACCCGGTAATAGGGCTTGTCCATTTTCTTCAAGGACAGGTTGATCAGGCTTGTATCCACCCCCAACCGCCCCAGCACGGCCTGCGCTTCTGCTGTTGCTTCGGCCGGCATGGCGGTTTTCTGCGTCGGTTTCGCGGCCACCGGTGCCGGCAGACCGCCGCTGGTGATCAGCCAGAGCGCGGCCGACATCAGGCAGAAGGAGCGGGTGGAAAGGCTGGCCAATGCTGAAATCGCCAATGTCTGTCATCCATCCGTTGAAGTGCTGACCACGCAAGCGCGGATGCCGCAGCGCTTGTCGCAAGCAAAAGCTGGCAACATCCCAATGGGCTTGGCACACCGGGATGCTGCCAATGGCGATTACATCTTCCAGGTCGCAGCAGCGTAGAAGCTGCGGCCATAGAAGCTGCTTTCCTGCCAGACGGAAGGATCGTTGTAATAGGCCTCTTCGCTGCTTTCGTTCAGATTGATGACACCCACGCTGAAGCTGAGATGTTCATCGAATGTATAGCCGGCGCTGAGATCCACCTGGGTGCGGGCCTTCACCGTATGGCCTTCGCGGGCGAAGAAGCTGTCGGCGCTGTTCTGATCATAACCGCTGCGGTGGTTGATGGCCACGCGCACGCTGAAACTGTCATTTTCCCAATAGGGCGTGACGTTCCAGGAGGTCTTGGACAGGTTACGCACGGTATAACCGGTACCAATCTTCACCTTCTGCGGATAAACCTTGGTGAAGTTACCGATGATGCCAAACCCATCCACCGGCAGGTAATCGTCGAACGACTGGTTCCAGCTCACCTCAAAGCCCTTCAGCTTGATGGTGGAGGGGTCGTTCAGCGTCTGGGTGATGTCATAAATATTGCCGGCGGCGTCAACGCAGTCATTGCCATTGTTGGTCAGCGGCGTGCCGGCAAAGGAACCCGGGCAGACCAGCGCCGAATAGGTGCCGTTCTTGATCCATTTCTGGAAACCGTTGATGGAGAAGGCACCGGTGCGGCTGTAATACCACTCCACCCCCAGATCGATCTGGTTGGCGGTCAGCGGCTTCAGGCCGGCCTGACCCAGATTGACCGTCACAATATCGGTCTTGGTGTTCTGAGAATTGGTGGTGCGCGAGGTGGTCTGGGCCAGGGAGCTGTTGGAATCCAGGATCGGGCGGACCAACACCTTGGCGGCGGCAAACCGGACCATCAGCTTGTCCACCGGCTCGACGGACAGGTTGAAGCTGGGCAGCCAGTTATCGTAATGCTGCGACTGGGTATAGTCGCCAATATCCTGCTGCACCTCGGTATAGCCATCGGTCCGCGGACCGGTGACGTTACCCTTCACCTTCTGGCGGGTATATTCATAGCGCAGGCCAAGATTACCCGTCACCTTCATGTCGGCTAGCATGGTGTCGATGCTGGCCATCGCATAGGCGGACGGCATGTAGCGGTCCACCTTATAGCTGGATTCCGGGGCGAAGATTTCCGGAACCACAATGCCGGCCGCCGCCAGCGCCTTGTCATAGGCGGACGGGTTGGGGCCGACCCAGCCATGCGGGATGTCAAAGCGCCCATCCAGGAAATCGCCGACCGAATAGTAATTGCTCGGCATGGATGGGAAAATGCTGCTGCCGGGCGCCGGAGCGTTGGACAGCGCGATCATGTCATGACGCGTGATATAGCGGTCGAAACTTTCGTGCCGGTTCTTGGCACCAACGCTCAGCTTGCTGATCGGGCCGAACGCCACTTCCTTGGACAGATCGACCTGTTCAGACAGTTCGCTAGACTTCATCCGGCGGGTGGCGCCGTTGGGATATTCGTTGCGGTTCAGCAGGTTGGGGGCATACAGCCCGGCATTGGCCAGATCGGTGCTGACCGTGTAGCCAATGGCATCCGGATCGGCAATATCAATGGTGGCACTGGGGATATTGATACCCAGAATGGCCGCCGCTTCACGCAGATAGGCCTTGCCCTGGGTATAGTTCACCGCCGTCTTGGCGACCCAGCCATCATCACCGGTCCATGTGCCCGACAGGGTATAGCCCTGGCTGGTCAGATTGCGCTCTTCCTCCTGACGGTTATTTTCCATCGTGAAGTTGGTCGCGGTGGTATTGACCGCCGTGCCATTGGTCACCTTGTTGACCTTCAGGCGCGCGGTGTTGAACAGGAAGACCTGCTGGTTGACGTCGTAATCCGTATTGTCGCGCGCGAAAATCGCCGAGGCATTAATCTCAATAGAATCGGTGGGGCGCCATTGCAGCCCGCCGCTGGCCTGCTTGCGTTCCGTTTCGCGGTCGATGCGGCGATAGCGCGGGCGGCGCGGCACCGTCACGGTCGATCCACCGATGGATTGGGTGGTCCAGCGATCCATCCAGAAATAATCGGCGCGGTCGTCCAGCTTCTGATAACCGACATTCAGGTAAACGCCGAGCGTATCGTTCAGCAATTGATCGACATAGCTGACACCGACCTTCGGCGTGATCTTGCCGCCGGCAAATTCAGAATTCTGGCCTTTGACAGAGGCGACAAATTCCGGCGCCTTGTAATCCAGCGGCTTGGTCGTATCAATATTCACCGTGCCGGACAGGCCGCCGGCATCCATGTCCGCCGTCGGCGATTTGATGACCTGGATGGAGCTGGCCAGTTCAGTCTGAATAATGTCGTAACGGAAGCCGTCGGTGAAATCGGCACTCTTGAAGACCTGGCCATTGATGGTGGTCAACGCATATTGCGGGCCCAGGCCACGAATGCTGATCGTCGCCCCGCGCCCATTGACGTTGGACATCTGTACGCCGGAAATGCGCTGGATCGCTTCCGTGATATTCTCGCTGGGGAACTTGCCCAGATCTTCCGCCGAGATACCGTCGGTAACGCGGGAGTCCAGGCGCTTGGACTCCATGGCCGCATAGATCGAACCACGGAAACCGGTTACCACGACCTCGTCAAGCGTCTCCGTGCTTTCAGCGGGAGAGGATTGCGCCAATGCCGGGGCGGCAAGGGCCAGCAGGCCGATGCAGGTGCCGCACAGCAAGGACATTTTTTTTCGGCGAAGCGCCGCGACATTCCCACGAACTGAGTTGCTCATCCCGTAACCCCTGCCTGTTAAGTATGATGCTGAGGTGATGTTCGACGGCTGGCGGCTTGTTTTCGTTTCTCGTCGTCCATTCCTTCATGTCAGCAATTGGTATGGTTCGTCAAGTCCACTATAAGACATTTCAAGACGCCGAATTTTTAATTCAAATTAATTAAATCAACGACCCGGATAAATTTCGGGAAAATGAAAAGTATCGATAAAAAATGCACAAAAATAAAGCACCCACTTTTTATATTGAAATAAAACCAAACAAAATATGCGCATAAAACATGCAAATGAAGATAGTTTCATGAAAAAAATGCACATTTATTGAAATATGAATAAATTCAAACGCAAAAATTAAAATAATTATCTAAGATAAATTTTTGAAGGATTTTTGTCGCCCAGCCTGATAACGCATCACGCGCATTCATTGTTATATCTTTAGGATAAAATTAAATTCTCACATGATTTCAACAGAATAATGAATCCATCCCCCCACCTAAAAGCCATCTGGGATAAAAACGGCGGAAATGGCGCAGGTTATTGCCGTAAAATAACAATACCAATTTATGCCAACTCCTCCCCTCGATTATCCAGGCCGTGCCGGAAGCGGGAACCTCGTCCGTCAATATTACAAAGTGAAATGCCACCGCCCCCGCCGCTGGTAGAGAGTTCGTAAATATCGGTTAACCGTCTTCGTAGCTCACGATTAACGGAAGTCAACCCCCCAGGCATCAAAAACTATGCTGAGGGCTATAGGCTTCGCCCTGTCTTGTCAAAGCGCTTTCCCCTAGCCTCTGAAACAGGCAGTACGGGGACAAACGACCCCGAAAAACATTCCTATGTATGAAGGGGTCGGTCAAATGGTGTTCAATCTGCTGAAGCAACAGGATGCCACAGCGCAAATCATCGCCGCACTCAACCGCTCCCAGGCGATGATTTGCTTCAATACGGATGGCACCATCCTCGACGCCAACCAGAATTTTCTGGATGTAATGGGCTATACGCTGACGGAAATACGGGGTCAGCATCACAGCCTGTTCGTCGATCCGGCCGAAAAGAACAGTGCCGATTATGCGAATTTCTGGCGGGCGCTGAATCGTGGTGAATTCCAGGTCCGCACCTTCAAGCGCATCGGCAAAGGCGGTAAGGTTGTCTGGATTGAAGCGTCTTACAACCCGGTGCTGGATGGAAACGGGCGGGTCACCAAGGTGGTGAAATATGCCATTGATGTGACCAGCAAGGTAATGGAACAGGTGGAAGCCGCTGGCCAGCTGGCCGCCATCCGCAAGTCCAACGCCGTGATCGAATTCGACCTGGATGGCAATATCCTGTGGGCCAATGACAATTTCCTCAACGCCGTCGGTTATCGGCTGGAGGAGATCAAGGGCCACCACCACAGCATGTTCGTGGAAGCGGCGGAGAAGAACAGCCCCGATTACCGCGCCTTCTGGCAGGCACTGCGCGCCGGTCAATTCCAGGCACGGCAGTTCAAGCGCATCGGCAAGGGCGGCAAGATCATCTGGATTGAAGCCTCCTACAACCCGATCCTGGACCCGGAAGGCAACCCGGTGAAGGTGGTGAAATATGCCACCGACATCACCGCCCAGATGGACATGCTGGCCAATCTGAAACAGCTGATCGACCGCAATTTCGGGGAGATCGATGAAGCTGTCGGTCATTCCACCGGCGAGGCTGCCTGCGCGGCCTCTGCCGCCAACCAGACCTCGGCGGCGGTGCAGATGATGGCATCCAGCACAGAGGAGCTGGCCGCCTCCATCAATGAAATCTCCCATTCCATGGTGCAGTCCCGCGCTGCTACCGATAATGCAGTACAGGTGACCGACCGGGCTGATCAGGCCGCCCAGCGGCTGGACACCGTTGCCCAGGCTATGGAAGGGGTGGTTGATACCATCCGCACCATCGCAGGCCAGATCAACCTGCTGGCCCTGAATGCCACGATCGAGGCGGCGCGCGCCGGGGAGGCCGGGCGCGGCTTTGCCGTGGTGGCGACGGAGGTGAAGAATCTGGCCAACCAGTCGGCCGGCGCCACCCAGAAAATCACCCAGGAAATCGGCGGCATCCAGGCGCTTTCCGCCGATATGGTTGGCGCGCTTCAGGAAATCCGCAGCGCCGTGGCCAATGTGCGCGAATATGTTTCCACCACCGCCGCCGCCGTGGAAGAACAGAGTGCTGTTACCCGTGACATGTCCGCCAGTATGCAGACAACCGCCGCCGCCGTGGAAACCGTGACCCAGAATCTGGGCGCGATCAACGGTTCCATCGGCAAGGTAAGCCATGCCGTGGAAACAACCAAGGCAGCAGCGCGGGTGCTGGCACGGTAAACCGCGCCAGTACTCCCCCGCCGCCGGAACTTTGCTTTTACGGATGCACTTCCGGCAGCACCTTGCCCCCCGCCATCACCGGCAGGGACTCAATCAGGATGAAGGCGATGCGACAAACCTGATCGGGGGACGGGTTGCGCCACAGATGGTTGGTGGCGCGCTGCACCACAATGTCACCGGCCTGCAGCGCGGTGACCGAGCCGTCATCCAGCTCCAGTTCCAGCTGACCGGACAGCACGATGCCGTAATCAATGGAATAGGACCGGTGCAGCGGCGATGCCTTGCCCGGCAGCATGTCCACAATGCGGATCACCGATCCGCCATGCAGGGTCTTGCCGGCCGGCACCATGCCGTCGGTCCCGGCATTCAGGTCGGCAGGGACTGTGGGCGTGGCCCAGACCAGTTGAAAGGCGGCATCGCCGCTGTCGATCAGCGTCGGCGTCAGCGTATCGACACTGCGGATCACCGACAGGCCCTGATCATCATGGGCGGTGACGATGCGGCGGAAAGGCTGGGTCATGATGCGGAAACGCTCCGGTTTTGCAACAGCAGGAAAAGATTGACGGCAGCCACCAGCAGGGCGCCCAGGCCGATCACCGGCAGCGCTGCCGCCACCGATCCGGTGGCTAGCGTCAGGGCCGGCACCACCAGGGCGGACAGGAACTGCCCGATGGAGAAGCTGGATTGCCACAGGCCGGTACCGCGCCCGCGCACCGTGAAGTTCAGCACGGACAGGGCCCAGGTCAGCAGGGTGGGCAGCAACATGCCGGCCGCCAGTTGGCCGACAAAGGCAAAACCGATGAACAGCCCGGCATTGCCCGCCAGCCCCATGGCAATGAAGGCGGCGGCGATCAGGCTGAACTCCCCGGCCAGCAGCAGCCGCACATCCAGCCGCGCCAGCCGCCAGAAAACCAGCGTACCCAGCGGCACGCCGATGCTGGCCAGTGCGGAGAACAGGCCGATCTGGCCGGGATCGGTGACGCCATGGGCGGGCAGCACCGTGCTGATATTCACCTGGATCGTATAGAACAGAATGGCCGCCAGCACCGTGGTGCCGCAGGACAGGGCCATATGCCGCCCCGGCAGGCCGGACCAGTCCAGCATCCGGATACGCGCGACATGGCCCCCCTCCCCCTGCCCCGCCGGTTCACGCACCAGCAGCAGCACCCCCAGGGCCATCGGCCAGGCCAGCCCATAGACCAGGAACGGCGCCTGCCAGCCCTGGCGCCCCAGCAGACCGCCAAGCGCCAGGAACAGCAAGGCCGAGACCGAGGCCACCGCCGTCTGGGAGGACAGCCAGCGTTCCCGGGCCTTGCCGCTGTAAAGGTCACCGATCAGGGTGGTGGACAGCGTCATGATCACCGCCTCGCACAGGCCCACCGCCACGCGGCTGGCCAGGATGGGGCCGATATCCGTCAGCAGCATCGGCGCCATCCCCGCCAGCCCATAAAGCAGCATGGCGATGATCAGCAGCCGCTTGCGCCCGAACCGGTCGGCCAGCATCCCAGCCACAGGGGAAAACAGGGCGATGCAGAGACCCGGCAGGGTCAACAGCACCGGCACCAGAAATTCCACCCCCGGCACATGGGCAAAGGCGGCCATCATCTGCGGCGCCACCGGCACCAGCAGCAAAATCCCCATCACCGCCGAGGTGCAGGGCAACAGCAGGGCAATGCCGGTGGCAATCCCCGGCGGACGGGATGGGGCGGGTTGCATGGGGGGTGTCCTTTGGGGGGTGGGATGCGATGGCGGCCATCTGATACGTCTCCCTCCCCAGTAAGCCCGCGTTTTCACATGGCACTGACCGGTGCCAGCCGCCCAATCGTGCCTTCCCCGCGTAAGCGGGGAACCAGGGGCCATCAAGAACCACGCTTTGGTGCTCTTGGCTCCTGGACCCCCGCTTACGCGGGGGAGGCACGATTGGGCAGGAGTGACAATTTCAGCGCGCTTGCGGGGGGAAGGGAAACACACTATGGGAGGAGAGCCCCCCCTTAGAACCGCACGCTGCCGCGCAGGCCATAGGTGCGGGGCGGGCGCAGGCCGTTATAGACAACGTTCAGGATCGGCCGGGTGACGGAGGTGGAATAGATGTCCTTGTCCTCCAGATTATTGACGAAGGCCGTCAGCGACCAGCTGTTCTCCGGCGCTTCCAGCGTCAGCCAGATATCGGAGGTCATATAGCCGCCCTGATGCTGTTCAGGCCGGTAATCGATGGAAAGGAACCGCCCGCTTTCAATGCGGCTGCGCGCGCCGGCCATCAGGGCATAATCCCCCGGCAGGGTGAATGTATGCTCATAGGACAGGTTGAGCGACCATTTCGGCGCATTCACCGCCGGCTGGCCGGAACAATCCACGGTGAACAGGCGGGCCGGGGCTTCCACCGGCAGGGAGGTATTGGGCGCCACCGCGCAGCCGCTGGGCAGCGGCGCACCATTGGCGGAAATGGCGGTATAGACGAAGCTCTTATATTTGCTGTCCATATATTGCAGGTTCAGGCTGATCTCATCATCATGGGTCAGCCGGTACTGCGCTTCCAGATCCAGCCCATACATGCGGGCCTGGCCGACATTGGCGGTCACCGAGGCCTGGCCATAGACACCGGGCCGCACCTCCACCGGGCCGATATAGCCGATCTGCTGATCCTGATAATCCCAATAGAAGGCTTCGGCATTCAGCTGCAGCCGGTTACCCAGGAAGCGGTTCTTGGAACCCAGTGTATAGGCCGTCAGCTTTTCCGGCTCAAAACTGTTCTTGCCCACGGCGGGATAGAAGCCGCCAGCCTTGAAGCCGGTGGCAACATTGGCATAGAGCAGCGATTGCGGCCCGGCATCAAACTCGATCCCGCCCTTCCAGGTGACGCTTTCAAAATTCTCGTCCCCCGTCGCCGTCAGGAAGGGCGGGTTGGGGTTGAACACGCTGCTCTGGCGCAGCGGCGTCGTCTGTTCCTTGTTTTCATGGGTATAGCGGATGCCGGCCACCAGCCGGAAGGCCGGTGCCACATCATAGGTACCCTGGCCGAACACGGCCTTGCTGGTGGTATCCTGGTGGGGCATGAAGGTGGTGGTGGACAGCCCGCCCTGGAAGAAACTGTTCAGCGCGTCCACCTTGTCATGGAACAGGAAGCCACCCACCACATAGCGGAATGCGCTGTCTTCGGCGGAGGCAAAGCGCACTTCCAGGGAGCTTTGCTTGGAAGTTTCCTGCATATCGCCCTGGAAGCCGACGCTGTAGAAGCGGAAATCCGGCCGGCTGTCACGATAGGCTGGCAGCACGGTCAGGGTGCCAGCATCGAACGTGTAATCCAGCGTGGCCGAGACGCCCCAGAAGGTATTGTCGTTGAAACCGTCCTTCTGCGGCGGCACCACCAGGCCGGGATTGATCAGGCCGGGGAAACGCAGCCGCAATTCATTGATGCTGGCCGCGTCCGACCCGCCGATCCGGTCCGATACGGCCGGGGCGGTGGGGGTCAGGCTGCCGGGCACCAGCACGCCGCCAACCCCCTTGCCACCCTGGTGGAAATAATCGCCCATCACCAGCAGGCTCAGCCGGTCATTCGGCTCCCACAGCAGGGAGGCGCGGGCCGCCTCTCCCTTCTCATCATCATAACCGTCGGAAAGATAACCATCGCGGTCCAAAGCCTGCCCGGCAATGCGCAGGGCCAGCGTTTCGGAAACCGGGGCATTGAGGACGGCACTGCCCTTGCGCAGATTGTAATTGCCGATCTCCACCCCCACCTCGCCGCTGGTGCGTGACAGGTCGGGGCGGTTGGGCAGCACATTGATGGCGCCGCCGGTGGCGTTGCGGCCATAAAGCGTGCCCTGCGGCCCTTTCAGCACCTCCACCCGCGCCAGATCGAACAGCGCGCCAATGGGGGCAGTGGGGCGGCCGATATAGACGCCGCCATAATTGAAGGCGATGGCATTTTCAGAGAAGGAGTTTGGCCCCAGCGTACCCACCCCGCGCAGATAAAAGCCGTTATTGGAGCCGCCGCCCGGCTGCACCACCAGGGCCGGCACCAGCTTGGTCAGGCCGATCGTGTCAGTGACGCCAGCATTGACCAGATCGTCGGTGGAAATGGCCGTGACGGCGATGGCCACCTTCTGCAGGTTCTCCGTCCGGCGCTGTGCGGTGACGACAATCTCATCCAGCCCCGCATCGCCGGCATCCTGGGCCAGGGCTGCCGGTGCCATACCGGCCAGCAAGGCGGTTGAAAGCAACAGGGCTTTATAGGCGCGCATCTTTGGTCTCCTCCTGGGGCCGCCCCGCCATTGCACAAGCGGGGCTGTTTCCGGACGTGATGCCGGATTGTTTTCGTTGCAGCCGGTGGGGGATCAGCGAATGATCATGAACAGGTGCTGACAGGCCAGTGGTTCATCACCAGCACAGCAACAACGGATCATGGGCTGTAAATGGGGTGCCCAAGGGCATCCCGCATATGCAGGTTCATACCGGTCATCCTCCCCGCCGTCGGCCTTTGTTGGCCGATCTGGTCATTTGCAGGGAAAACCATATCAGCCGCTGTTTCATCGGCGTAATCGTATTTAACGATCCGATCTATCAGCAATGGCGATGGGTGAAGCAGACCCGGCAAAAGGCGGTGGTGGCACCGGTGATGCGGCTTCAGCATGATGCCGGGGCCCCAGGGCCGCTCTTCGCGGCCCGTCGGATGCGCAAGGCCGGCTGTGCCCTGCCTGGCAAAAAAACAAGCGTAAACGCCATACGATACGGACATCAGCACAATATGGGATTACGAGCGCAGATCCTGCCCCTCATACCTATTTCATGACCGGGCAAGACCATTCCCCCGCCATTGTCCGTCAGGGACGGCACAGACAGCGCTGCAACCCCAGCCTGCGCGAAACGCCGGTGATTTTTTTCTGAACGCGTTTATTATACGCGTATATTTAACTGGGGAACGATCCATGGCCCGGCCGTCACTGACCGAGGAACAGGTGAATGAGGTGCGGCAGCGCCTGCTGCTGGAGACGGGGCGGCTGATCGCGCGCGAAGGCTATGCCGGTTTTTCCATGCGCCGCCTGGGGGCGGCGGTGGAGATGACGGCCGGGGCGCTTTACCGCTATTTCCCCACCAGACAGCATGTGCTGCTGGCCTATTTCGCGGCAGCCCTGACCAGCCTGTCGCAACGGCTGGATGCCATCGACGCGGCCGAACCGGACCCGCTGCGGGCGGTACATCGGCTGGCGCTGGCCTATGCCGATTTCTGTCTGGAGGATCGGGACCGGTTCCGTCTGCTGTTTCTGGAGAATGACCAGGGCCAATTTCAGGAACTGAGCAGCGACCCGATCCTTTTGCACCCTTACCAGCTGCTGCGGACGCGGGTGCAACAGGCGATTATCGCCGGGTTGCTCCGCCCCCTGCCTGCCGATATGGCCACCCAGCTGGTCTGGGCCGCCGTCCACGGCGTGATCAGCCTGTCCATCAATGTGCCCGAGATTGATTTTGGCGAGGTCCGCCCCCTGGCGGACGCCGCCGCAACCATGGCGATCCGGGGGCTCGCCAACCCGTCCGCCCTCCCCAGCCTGGAGCGTTGAGATGTCCATCCTGCGCCCGGCCACCCTGGCCGGCCTGTTCATCCTGTTGGCCCTAACCGCCTGCACGCGGGAGGAAACAACCCCCGAGAAACCAAGGCCGGTACGCACCCTGACCGTCAGCACGGGCGGGGAGGGGGAGGAAATCGTCCAGACCGGCGATATCCAGCCCCGCTATGAAACCAGCCTGGGTTTCCGCATTGATGGCCGCCTCACCGCCCGCAAGGTGGATGTGGGCGCTGCGGTGCTGCCCGGGCAGTTGATCGCCACCCTGGATGACCGCGATGTCCGCAACGAGCTGCGCGCCGCCGAGGCGGAATTGCGCAGCGCCCAGGCGGCGGAAAATCTGGCCAAGGTGGCGCTGGAGCGCCAGCAGGCGCTGCTGAGCAAGAATATCGTCGCCCAGGCGCGGGTGGATGAGGCGGACGCCAACCTTTCCAGCGCCAAGGCGCGGCGGGAAGCGGCAGAGGCCAGTCTGGCCAATGCCCGCAACAAGCTGGCCTATACCACCCTGACGGCCGACCGGGCCGGTGTGGTCACCGCCATCGGGGCCAATGCCGGCCAGGTGGTGTCGGCCGGGCAGATGGTGGCCACCGTCGCTTCCACCGATGAGAAGGAGGCCGTGTTCAACGTGGCCGAAACCCTGGTGCAGGAAGCGCCCGAGCATCTGTCCATCACCGTCGCCCTGGTCAGCGATCCTGCCATCCAGGTCAACGGCACGCTGCGGGAGGTCAGCCCCAGCGCCGATCCTGTCACCCGCACCTATCGCGTGCGGATCAGCCTGCCCGACGCGCCGGCCCAGATGGGGTTGGGCGCCACGGTGACGGGGCGGATGCGGCTGGAAGGCGGCCAGGGCATCCGCGTGCCGGCCAGCGCCATCAGCAACCAGTCGGGCGAACCGGCCGTCTATGTAGTGGACCGCGCCAGCGCCAGCCTGCTGCGCAAGCCGGTGACGGTGGCGCGCTATACCGATCAGGAAGCGGTGATCGCCAGCGGGCTTGCCGCCGGTGACGTGGTGGTGACGGCCGGTGTCAGCAAGCTGCGCCCCGGCCAGAAGATCGCCCTGGACAGCGAGGCCGGGAAATGAGCCGCAAGCATCATCCCGACCAGGACGGGTTCAACCTGTCCGCCTGGGCGCTGCAACAGCAGCCGCTGATCATCTTCCTGATGCTGGCCACGCTGCTGGGCGGGGCCTATGCCTATCTGCATCTGGGCCGCAACGAAGACCCGCCCTTCACCATCAAGACCATGGTGGTGCAGGCCAACTGGCCGGGGGCGTCGGTCACCGACAGCATCAATCTTGTCACCGACAAGCTGGAAGAAAAGCTGGAGGAAGTGCCCTATCTGGACCGGCTGGACAGCTATACCCGCGCCGGCCAATCGACCATCATGGTCAATCTGCGCGATGACACGCCGCCGGCCCAGGTGCAGGACATCTGGTATCAAGTGCGCAAGAAAGTGTCGGACGTGGCGCCGATGCTGCCGCAGGGCGTGCAGGGGCCGTTTTTCAATGACGAGTTCGACGACACGTTCGGCATCATCTATGGCTTCACCACCGAAGGCTATACGATGCGGGAGCTGCGCGACCGGCTGGACACGATCCGCGCCCGCCTGCTGACCATCCCCGATATCGGCAAGGTGCGGCTGCTGGGGGTGCAGGAAGAACAGATCGTCGTGGAATTCTCTCCCCGCCGGCTGGCCTCTCTGGGCCTGGACGAGGGGGCGGTGATGCAGGCATTGGGCGCGCAGAATGCCGTGGCCCCGGCCGGCCTGCTGCGCCTGCCGGATGAGAAGGTAGCCATCCGTGTCGGCGGGGCCTTTGCCTCGGAAGACAGCCTGCGCGCCGTCACGCTCAGGGCCAATGGCCGTTTCGTGACGCTCAGCGATTTTGCCAGCATCCGCCGCATCCCGGCCGACCCGCCGGCCCCCCTGTTCCGGGTGAACGGGGAGCCGGCGCTGGGGCTGGCCATTTCCATGGCCAAGACGGGCAATCTGCTGGATTTCGGCCAGAAGGTGCAGGCCATGATGCAGCAGGTGGCGGGCGAGTTGCCGCATGGCATTGAGATCACCCAGGTGGCCGATCAGCCCGTGGTGGTGAAGGGGGCCGTCAACAGCTTCGTCAAGGTGCTGGTGGAGGCGGTGGCCATTGTGCTGGCCGTCTCCTTCCTGTCGCTGGGCACGCGGGCGGGGCTGGTGGTGACGCTGTCCATCCCGCTGGTGCTGGCCATGACCTTCATCGGCATGGAACTGACCGGCATCGGGCTGCAGCGCATCTCGCTCGGCGCGCTGATCATTGCGCTGGGTCTGCTGGTCGATGATGCGATGATCACGGTGGAAACCATGGTGTCGCGCCTGGAAGACGGGGCCGGGCTGAAGGAGGCCGCTTCCCACGCCTATCAGACGACAGCCTTTCCCATGCTGACCGGCACGCTGGTGATGATCGCCGGCTTCATCCCCGTTGGTTTCGCCGCCTCTTCCGCCGGTGAATACTGCTTCTCCATGTTCCTGGTGGTGCTGATCGCGCTGATCACCTCCTGGATCGTGGCGGTGCTGTTCTCCCCCCTGATCGGCACCTGGGTGCTGCCGCACAGCATGGCCGGGCACGGCCATGGCGAAGGGCGGATCATGCGCGCCTATGGAAGGGCGCTGGACTGGTCGCTGGCCCATCGCGGGCTGACCATCGGCGCGACGCTGCTGCTGCTGGGTGTGTCAAGCTGGGCCGCCGGCTTTCTGGAAAAACAGTTCTTCCCGCCGTCGGACCGGCCGGAACTGCTGGTGAATATCGATCTGCCGCAGAATGCCTCCCTGGATGCCACCGACCGCACGGCCAAGCGGCTGGAAGCCATCTTGAAGGATGATCCGGATGTGGAGCGGTTTTCCACCTATGTCGGCTCGGGCGCGGTGCGTTTCTATCTGCCGATGGATGTGCTGCTGGAAAATGACAATATCACCCAGACCGTGGTGGTGGCCAAGGATCTGGCGGCACGCGACCGGCTGCGCGCCCGGCTGGATGGCATCTTCCGCCGCGATTTCGCCGATCTGACCACCCGCGCCATGCCGCTGGAACTGGGGCCGCCGGTGGGCTGGCCGCTGAAATACCGGGTGCAGGGGCCGGATATCGAACAGGTGCATGATATCGCCCAGAAGCTGGCCAATATCCTGGCGGAAAACGGCCATATCCGCGATGTCAACCTGACGGCGGGGGAACCGCAAAAGCGCGTGCGCATCGATCTGGACCAAACGCTGGCGCGTGCTGTCGGCACCTCCAGCCAGGATGTCGCCAGCGCCATGGCGGCCATCTTCTCCGGCACCAGCCTTACCGCCGTGCGCGATGGCAACCGGCTGATTGAGGTGGTGGCCCGCGCGCAGGCCGGGGAGCGCAACGACATCGCCACCATCGCCAATTTGCAGATCACCACGCCCAGCGGGGAACAGGTGCCACTGCGCCAGATCGCCCAGCTTTCCTATGGGGTGGAACAGCCGGTGATCTGGCGGCGCCAGCGCACCCCCATCATCACCGTGCAGGCCGACGTGGCCCCCGGCCTGCAGCCGGCCACCGTGTCGGAACAGGTACAGGCGGCGGTGGCCCAGCTCAACGCCAGCCTGCCGGCCGGTTATGGCATCACCGAAGGCGGGGCGGTGGAGGAGTCGGAAAAGGGCAACCAATCCGTCTTCGCCCAGGTGCCGTTGATGCTGCTGGTAATGGCCACCTTGCTGATGGTGCAGCTGCGCAGCTTCAGCCGGCTGGCGCTGGCCCTGCTGATGGCGCCGTTTGGCCTGATCGGCGTGGTGGCGGCCATGCTGCCCAGCGGGATGCCGCTGGGGTTCGTCGCCCAATTGGGCATCATCGCCCTGGCCGGCATGATCATCCGCAATGCCGTGATCCTGATCGAGGAGGTGGACAACAACATCGCCCGTGGCCAGCCAGTGACGGACGCCATCAAGGCCGCATCCCGCCACCGTGCCCGGCCCATCGTGTTGACGGCCTGCGCCGCCATTCTGGGCATGATCCCCATCGCGCACCAGGTTTTCTGGGGCCCGATGGCCTATGCCATCATCGGCGGGCTGGCCGGCGCCACCCTGCTGACCCTGACCCTGCTGCCCTGCCTGCTGTCATATCTGTTGCAGTGGGAGGGGCACAAACAGGCCCGTGCCACGCCAACACCATCATAAAACAGCAGGCCCGTATTTAGACCAATCTCCCTTGATCGTGACCGATCAAGGGAGATTTTTTGTTCCCTCAGGCGCCGGGCCGGCGGTCGCCGGCGCCCGCAGGCGCAGATGTTCCTCTTCCACGATGATTTCCGCCAGGGCCGGCCCCCATTTGTGTAGGTTATCCTTGGCCGTGGCGGCTGGCGGCAGGGTCATGCCCAGATCGGCGGCCCGCCTGGCCCATTCCATCCGCTTGGCCAGCTCCGCCCCTTCCAGAAAGCGCAAGGCCGCCTCCACCCGCGCGGCGAACAGCCCGTCTTCCTGCTGCCGGGCGGCAGCGTCGCCCCGGTGCTGTGGCTTGGGCGTGGCAAGCTCCCGCATGGCCGGTTCGGCAGCCTGCTTGCATTTGCGCTGGATGCGGAAGACACAGCCCACCACGCGGCCACCACCCCGCCCGCCACCCTGGCGGATTTCATGCAGGGTCGCCGCAAAATCCCCCAGCCGGGCAATCTCCGCCAAGGCAGGGTCCAGCGCATATTTGCGCAGATCCTTCCAATCCTTCAGCTTGTCGACACAGCCCAGGATGGCCCGCAATTCCTCCACCCTTGTCTGCCAATAGGGTTCGGCGGCGTGGCGGTCGGCATAGCGCTTCAGCACCTCATACAGGGTCAGCGCATATTTGCTTTCAAAGGCATAGATGATGCGCAGGGAGAGATAGGAATATAAGGCTGGTTCGCGCAGCCGCGCCGCCACCCAACCATGAAACGTGTAGGTGAGAATGCCGCCTTCGATCCGGCAGGGGCCCAGCAGCTGGGCGCTTTCCCAGCCGGGCGTCCCGTCGGAGCGCAGGTAATTGAACTGGCACAGCACCTTTTGCAGGGTCTCAATACTGGCCTTCAGCCGGGTATTGTTCACATCTGCCGCGCCTTGCCGCACCTCTGCGGCGAAACGGCGGATGCTGGCCAGCTCAATGGAATGGCTTTCCACCATGCCCAGGGTTTCATGGGCATGGGCCAGCAGATGGTTGAACAGCCGCCGATCCGCCAGGGTCAGATCGGCACCGGCCCTGATTTCCACCGCACCCGTGGCCTTCACCAGGGTGAGCGGGGTCTTGCGGGCCGTGGCGGCACTGGTGGGGGGCTTGGGGGCCGGGGGGCAGGCAACCCCGAATGAAAGGGGGCGATCCTGGCGAAAACTCCCGTTCGGGTCTGGCGAAACCTCCCCTTCACCCCTGGCAGAACCTCCCGAACGGGCTGGCGAAACCTCCGGGAAAGCGGGTGTAAGGGGTTGGAATGATGGGGCGATTCCGGCCCCAGGAATCTTATCAGGAATCAAAGGAACTTCAGGAAAGGCTGGAATTTCAATGGTTTCGGAGATTTCGCCAGGGCTTTGCCCCTGGACAGGGTGATTTCGCGGCCAGACGGGCGCCCGGCGGCCCCCATTGGCGACGAATCGGAGAAAAGAGGCCTGGCGCCATTCGGAGATTTTGCCAGGATTTGGGCTGGGCAAGCCGAAACGGGCCGCATCCGGGGCCGGGCGGTGATCATCAGGGTCAATCATGGGTGCCCCCATTCGGAGATTTGGCCAGCCCCGGCGGAAAGTCTTGATTCCCAAGGCTTTCCGCCGGGCCGATTCGGAGTGGCGGCCAGGGGCTGCTAACCATTCGGCGATTTTGCCAGGGTTGCGCATTCGGAGTTTTCGCCAGCAGGCTCCCGTTCCTGCGCAACAGTACGCAACAGGAAAACAATAGGTGTTGCGCAGGGTGATGGGATCATGATCGGTTATCCGCGTCGGGAATGGAGATATAAATCCTATCGCGAGAGGTGGAAGGCTGCAAGGGGATTTGCCGCCACCGGGGGTGGCCTGCACGGGAGAGGATGTGTCTGGCGGGGGGATGGCAATCCTGGTTAGTATGAAGCCATCAGCATACAAACAAGACAGGCCCGCCCCGGACGATGCGCGACCACGATAATGATAGGGAAGAGGTTCTCCGCCGCATTCGGGCGGAAGCGCAGGCGCAGACCGGGGCGCTGGACCTGCGCGGGTTGAGCCTGGAGGGGCTGCCGGATGAGTTGTTTAAGCTGACCTGGTTGCGGGAGTTGCGGTTAGGGCAGAGGCTGGAGGATTGGCAGCCTGGCCTGACATTCAGGATCGATGATGATGCGGCCAAACTGGCCCAGCTGACGGCGTTGCGCTTTCTGGCGGTGGTGGGCAGTGATCTGGTAGCGTTGGATTTTGTGAAACATATGCCCCAGCTGCAACAGCTCGACTGCAGTGACACGGGTGTAAGTGATCTGAGCGCGCTGTCCGGCCTCACCCAGCTGCAACAGCTCGACTGCAGTGACACGGGTGTAAGTGATCTGAGCGCGCTGTCCGGCCTCACCCAGCTGCAACAGCTCGATTGCAGCCGCACGGGTGTAAGTGATCTGAGCGCGCTGTCCGGCCTCACCCAGCTGCAACAGCTCTATTGCAGCCGCACGGGTGTAAGTGATCTGAGCGCGCTGTCCGGCCTAACCCAGCTGCAGCAGCTCGATTGCAGCAGCACGGGTGTTAATGATCTGAGCGCGCTGTCCGGCCTCACCCAGCTGCAACAGCTCAATTGCAGTGACACGGGTGTAAGTGATCTGAGCGCGCTGTCCGGCCTAACCCAGCTGCAACTGCTCGATTGCAGTGACACGGGTGTAAGTGATCTGAGCGCGCTGTCCGGCCTCACCCAGCTGCAACAGCTCAATTGCAGTGGCACGGATGTTAGTGATCTGAGCGCGCTGTCCGGCCCAACCCAGCTGCAACTGCTCGATTGCAGCCGCACGGGTGTAAGTGATCTGAACGCGCTGTCCGGCCTCACCCAGCTGCAGCAGCTCGATTGCAGCAGCACGGGTGTTAGTGATCTGAGCGCGCTGTCCGGCCTCACCCAGCTGCAGCAGCTCGATTGCAGCAGCACGGGTGTTAGTGATCTGAGCGCGCTGTCCGGCCTCACCCAGCTGCAACAGCTCAATTGCAGTGACACGGAAGTGAGTGATCTGGGCGCGCTGTCCGGCCTCACCCAGCTGCAACAGCTCGATTGCCTCGGCACGGGTGTAAGTGATCTGAGCGCGCTGTCCGGCCTAACCCAGCTGCAACAGCTCAATTGCTGGAACACGGCAGTAGGTGATCTGAGTGCGCTGTCCGGCCTAACCCAGCTGCAACTGCTCGATTGCAGCCACACGGCCGTGAGTGATCTGAGCGCGCTGTCCGGCCTAACCCAGCTGCAACAGTTCGATTGCAGCAGCACGGGAGTGAGTGATCTGAGCGCGCTGTCCGGCCTCATCCAGTTGCAACAGCTCTATTGCAGCCGCACGGGTGTAAGTGATCTGAACGCGCTGTCCGGCCTCACCCAGCTGCAAAAGCTCAATTGCAGCAGCACGGTGGTGAGTGATCTGCGTATTTTGCTGCAATTGCCAGCGCTGAAAGAGCTTTATGCAGAAGGCGTAACCATCCCAGGCATTCCAGCCAGCGGCGTGCTTTCCACAACCGTTGGGGACAACTGCCTACCCCGCCTGCGTGCCCATTATGCCGATCTGGCGGCGGGTGCCGTAGAGGACAGCCGGGTGAAGCTGTTGATTCTGGGCAATGGCGGGGCCGGGAAGACGCAGATTGCCGGGTCGCTCTGCCGGGCGGATTTCACCCTGAATCCCGCCTGGGATTCCACCCATGGCATTCAGGTGGAGATGGCCGATCTGCCGGATGGGTTGAAACTGTCTGTCTGGGATTTTGGTGGGCAGGATATTTACCATGGGGCCCATGCGCTGTTTTTGAACAGCCCCGCCCTGATGCTGCTGGTCTGGGCCGCCGATACGGAGGCGCGCAGCGGTGTGCGGGAGGGGGCGGAATGGTTCCGGGATTATCCCCTGCCCTATTGGGTGGCGCTGGCGCGGCAGCAGGGCCATGCGGCCAGCGCGATCACCCTGGTGCAGAATAAATGCGACCAGCCGGCGGCGGAGGTGCGGCCCTTCCCCGTGCCGGCGGCGGCGCTGGAGGATTTGGCCTTTCCGGCGGCCAGCCTGCATATCAGTGTGAAGAACCGTCGGGGGCTGGCGGGGTTGCGGGAAAGGCTGGGGGAGGCGGCGCAATGGCTGCGCGACCCGGCACAGATGGGGGTACCGCTGATCGGGGCCGGGCGGGACCGGTTGCGCCAACGGCTGGAGGGGATGCAGGCGGAGAATAAGCAAGTGCCGGCGGAACAGCGGCGGCGCCTGCTCTCCAGGACGGAATTTCACGCTCTCTGTGCGGAAGCCGGGGGGATTTCCGAACCGGGGCATGTGTTGACCTGGCTGGATGCCGAAGGGGTGGTGTTCTACCGGCCCGGCCTGTTTGACAATCAGGTGGTGCTGGACCAGGGCTGGGCGCTGGAGGCGATTTACGCGATTTTTGACCGGAAAAGCCAGGCGCTGACTTTGATCCGCCGGCAGGATGGGCGGTTTGACCGGGATTTGCTGGGCCGGCTGGTCTGGCAGGGCTTTGGTGAGGACGAACAGGAACTGTTCCTCAGCATGATGCAATCCTGCGGGATTTGTTTCGTTCACCGGCGGTGGGAAGCGGCGGGGGAACGGTACGAGGAATTTATCGCGCCGGACCTGTTGCCGGGCAGGAACGCCATGGAAGAGAAGCTGGAGGCGCGTTGGGATGGGGAGGCGGCGACGGCGGAATGGCGGATGGATTATCCGCTGCTGCATGGCGGGTTGATCCGCACCATCCTGTGCATGATCGGGGAATTGGCCGGGCCGGATGCGCTCTATTGGCAGGGCGGGGTTTGTGGCTATGAGACGAATTATAAAAGCCGGTTCTGGATTGAACAGGTGATCCCAGCCGGGGGCTGGGCCGGCCATATCCTGCTGCGCACCCAGCGCGGCGATGCGGAGGGGTTGCTGGCCCGGCTGGGGAAATTGGTGGAAGAGGCGCAGGCCAAGGTGGGCCTGCGCGGGAACGCCGGGCCAAATGTGCCCCGGCAGAGAGAGGGGACGCGGATGGGTGAGGTGGCATTGCAGCCGGGGCCGGAGCCGGCGACAGGGGAGACATGGTATGTCTCCTACGCCTGGGCGGATGAGGACACACCAGAGCGTGAACAGGATGTGGACCGGCTGTGCGAGGCGGCAAAGGCGCAGGGGCGGACGATTCTGCGGGACAAGAATGTGCTGCGGCCGGGGGATAGTATTTCCGATTTTATGGGCCGGCTGGGTAAGGGAGACCGGGTATTTGTGATGCTGAGTGACAAATATCTGAAATCGCCCAATTGTATGTTTGAACTTTTTATGCTTTGGCAGAATTGCCAACGCGATGGTGATTTTAAGGACCGGGTGGAATTGTGGGTATTAAATGGGTTTAAGATTGGGCAGGTGGAAGATTGGATGGACCGTGCCGAATATTGGCTGGAACGTGTCGAAAAGCTGAATGCCCGCGTACAAAACCGTGGGGCCACCGTTCTGGGGGAAGCTGGACAGCGGCAATTAATCCTGATGGAACAGTTTTCCCGGCATGTTGTCGATATCCTGGCCCATTTTGCCGACCGTGTTCGCGAAACCACCTGGGATAAATGGCTGAAGCATGTGCTGAACTGACCGGCGGCCCCAGCCTTCACGGGGGGACGTATTGCCCGGCTTTCAGGTCTGTCGCCACCCTGTCTATCACGCTGGCCCAGTCCCCTTCCCGCGGCTGCCGGTATAGTTTCATAGACGGATACCAGGGGGTGGTGTCGCCCAGCAGACCCCAGCGCCAGTCGGGCTCAAAAGGCAGCAGGGTCCAGACCGGTACGCCAAGAGTGCCGGCCAGATGGGCCGGCGCGCTGTCTATACTGATCACCAGATCCAGGGTGGCGATGATTTCGGCTGAGCGCAGGAAATCATCGCCCGGATGGATGGCCTGGCGCAGGTTCGCCAGGCCGGATCGGGCGACACCGGCGGCCAGGGCGGGGTTCAGGGAAACAAAATCCACGTCCCCCAGATCCAGCAGCGGCCGCAGCTGGCTGGCCGGCAGCGACCGCCGCTGGTCATTCGCGTGGTTGGGGTTGCCCTTCCAGACCAGCCCGACGCGCGGCCGCCCCCTTGCCGGTGCCGCACCGGCGGTCAGGGGCGGCGGCAACGGCAGCCGGGCGTGGCGGATGTCATCCATGCTGTTGAGATTCAACAGATATGGCAGGCTGACCAGGGCGCATTTATAATCAAAATGACCGTCCGGCGGGTCGGACAGGGCGATGATGCGGACGTGGGGAAAGGCGGCCTTGAACAGGCGGACCAGTGGCTTGCCCACCGCGATGGTGGGTTGAATGCCCGTGCCGATCAGGCGATTGATGAAGCGGCCGAACTGGATTTGATCGCCAAACCCCTGTTCCCCATGCACCAGCAGCCGCCCGGCCGGCACTATGCCCCCGGCCAGACCGGGCCAGTTGGGGATGTTCGGATAATTTTCCACATGCCAGGGCAAGCGCCGCCGGTTTTCAAAGAAGGCCCAGAATTCATCCAGCCGCCCGGCAATATAGCTGGTGGCCATGGCGCGGGTCAGCGCCGCCGGATCCGTGAAATTCTTATATTCGCAATATTTGCGGTAGTTCAGGGCAGCGCTTTCATAGTCTTTCTTCAGGTGAAAAGCGCTGGCCAGATCATAGAACAGGTTGACATAGCCGTGGGTGATAGCGGTTTCAGCCGTATTTTCCAGCAGGGTAATGCAATCATCCATCGCGCCCAGCTGGAAGTGACATTTGGCGATATTCATGACAATGGCCGGGTGGGGGCCGGCCATTGCCGCGCATTGACGATAGGCCGCCAGCGCGGCGGCCCAATCCCCCTGTTCATAGAGTTGCCGCCCGCGCTGGTTCCAGACCTCTGCGGCGCCGGTATCCGGGTTGCTGACCATGCTCTGGTTCCCTCCCCTCCCCTGCTGGCGGTCGTGCTGGCGGCTATTCCCCCAGCACGGCGTTCAAATGGTCGCGCAATTCGCGCAGGCGGGCGCGTTGCGGGTCTGACAGCACCGCCCGCACGGGTTCCACCGGCGGCAGGGTCAGGCTGGTGCGGGTCAGGGCGCGCAGATAATCCTGCGCCAGCGCCCGGTCACCCTGGGGGGCTGGCGATTTCTCCGCATTGGCTTTGGCGGGGCGGGCGGCGCGCAAAGCCTTTTCCCCTGCCCCGCTGATCGCCTGTTGATAGAGGGTGCGCTGGCGGGTGGGGTCTTCCTCCCGCGCGATTTGCAGCAGCAGGGTGCGCGGCAGGCCCTTGCCCTGCTTCTCCATCGCCGCCAGCAGGTCGGCGGGCAGGGAGAGGATGCGCAGGGTTTCATTCACCCGCACCCGGCTGCGGCCCAGAATGTCGGCCACCTGGCTCTGGCTGTAATCATGCGCCTGCATCAGCGCCTGGATGGCGCGCGCCTCTTCCAGGGCGGTCAGGTCGACGCGCTGGATGTTTTCGATCAGGGCGATTTCCGCCGGATCGCCATCCACCACCAGGGCGCGGATACGGTCACGCCCGGCCAAACGGCTGGCGCGCCAGCGGCGCTCACCGGCGACCAGTTCGTAATGGCCATCCTCCTCCCCTTCCCTTTTGCGCACCAGGATGGGCTGGAGCACGCCACGCGCCGCGATGGAGGAGGCGAGTGCCTGCAGCTCCCCCTCATCGAAATGGCGGCGCGGCTGGTCGGGGCGGGGATGCACCCGGTCCAAATCCACCTCAAACATCTGGCGGAAATCGGCGCTGCGCTGGAAATGCGCGCTGGCGCCCTGGGGGGCGGCGCTGGTGCCGGTGGAAACCTTCACCGCCTGGGACAGCGGGCTTTTCGGGTTGGCCTTAAGCTTCATGGGAAATCTCCTCCGCCAGACGCAGATATCCAATCACGACCGGGTTATCCTTGGGCAGGGCGCGCACGGCGATGACGCCGTTATAAACCGCCTGATCCATTGCCGTGGTTTTGCGGATCGGTTCGAACACGCGCACGCTATCGGCATATGTCGCCAGCAATTGCTGTAACGTCGCCTGTTGCACCGACGTGTTCGCTTCGAACCGATTGGGCAGGATGCCCAGCACATTCAGGTCGGGGTTTTCATAGATGCGGATCTGTTCGATGGTGCGCAGCAGCAGCGGCACGCCCGGCACATCCAGCGGGGCCGGCACCACCGGGATCAGGATATCGGTGGCGGCGACCAGGGCATTGCGGGTCAAGACACCGAGATGTGGCGGCGTGTCGATAATGATCTCATCATAATCCTGTCTGACGTCAGACAGGGCGCGGGCCAGACGTTTTTCCGGGCCGGGTTTGGAGAGGACGGAAACCTCGAACTCGGCCAGCGTGATGTCGGTGGGGGCGACATCGATGCCGTTCACGCTGACAATGATGTCGCGCAGGCTCTTCTTTTCATCCAGCACGGCGCCCAGCACATTGCCATTGGCCATGCAGCTTTCCAGATCCACCCCGGCGGCCAGCGTGACGGAGGCCTGGGGATCGGCATCAACCAGCAGCACCCGCTTGCCCATCATGGCGAAGGCATGGGCGAGGTTCAGTGCGGTGGAGCTTTTCGTCTGGCCGCCCTTCTGGTTGGCGGTGGCGATGATGCGGGCACGGGTGCGCGTGCCCCGGCGCATGAAATCGGCCACCGGGTCGGGCACCGGTTCCTTGGCATTTTCCCAGCGGCTGACCTTGGCCTTGTCATAGGCGCGGCCCAGCTTGGCATTCAGCATTTCGGCAAAGCCGTCCTGCGACAGGCCGCGCTTGCGCCGATAGGCCTTGAGCAATTCGCCATCCATGCTTGCATCCCCCCGAAAATCACGGGATCAGGGGTGACGCAGGGCCAGGGGCTTGTCAATCGCAAACAGGAGATGTTGATGGTTTTTCATCAACATGGCGGGCGGTGGTGGATTGCCGAGATGTTCCAGACATCGGCAGGGGGGCATTGATACCAGCGGCACGAAATCATGACCGATGGTCACGCTTTCGCGCCCCTCAGTCGCCGGCGCCAGCATCCGCTGGCTTGGCTACGCCGCTACCGAGCGGCGCGGCGGCAGTCGCAGCATTACCAACGGTCATGAATTATGACCGTTGGTATGCTATACCCAGTTACGGGATTCTCCCGTCACTTGGGTATAGAGCCGGGTGCGTTTAAACGGAAACGCACCCGGCTCTAACTCCTTGTTCAGCGAGTGGATTCACGCTCCAAAGCGATTCCGCTCTAGCAGCGGCACGAAAGCGTGACCGATGGGCGCGTTCGCAGCGCCCATCGGCAGTCCTTCAGCCGGCGGCCAAGCGGTCCTTCAAGGTCTGAGAAAACTGGGTGAAGGCATCGTTGGAGGCCGTCAACTGGCGGGTGAAACGGGGTTCCAGCTCCGGCGCGGTCTTGGCGAACAGGGCCGGTATCTCATGCCGTGGCCGCTGTTCGCCATCCACGGTGACGACCAGCTGATTAAGCACGGCAAAAGCCTGTTTATTATCCTCCCGCGTCCAGCCGGTGGCGCGGGATGCCTGGCAGGCCTGGACCATGGCGGCGGCGATATGCAGTTCGGTCAGGCCCGATTTTCCCGCAGAGATCGGCCAGGCGGCCGCTTCGGCCACCTGGATCAGCGCCTTCAGCAGCTCATCCTCCCCGACCTGCAACAGCTGGGTCTGTTGCCGCACCCGCTGCCATTCCGCCGGGGTGGGGACATCGCCCTGGCTGTCGCGCCGATGCAGGGCCAGCAGTTCCGCCATCAGCGGGGCAATCGCATCCGGCCAGGGGTTCGTGCTTTCCAGCATCCAGACGGCCAGCGCCTGGGCAAAGCCGAGATCCAGGGGCGGCCCCTGTTCCGGCAGGGGGGAGCGCAGCGCCGCCGACAGCGCCAACACGGCGGGGTGAATGATCCGTTCGTTCATGCCTGGGGCTCCTGACAGGCTTCGTCCAGCATGGCGGCCAGTTTGGTGCGGGTCAGCACGCCAACATGGCGCAGCTTGTCCTGCCCGCCGCGCCGCAGCACCAGCGTGGGCACGGTGCGCACACCGAACCGTTCCGCCAGACCCGGGGCCTGTTCGATATCAATGCGGGCAAAGGCGACGCTGGGGGTATAGACATCGGCGATATCCTCCAGCGTCGGCGCCAAGGCCTTGCAGGGGCCGCACCAGGTGGCACTGAAAATCAGCAGCAGCGGCGCATCACCGGTTTGGGCTTCGAGGGGGGCGAAATCATCATCGCCGATGGTTTTGATCGTGCTCATCATGGTTCCGTTCTTGGCGGTGTTGTGTCTTGGATTGCGTTGACGCAGGGGCGTCTTTGAGGTGGTGGCCGCCGACGGGGGCGGTCAGCCCCCGCGCCCTCCCACCAGCATGGCATCGATGCGGATGGTGGGCTGGCCGACGCCGACATCCACGGATTGCCCCTGCTTGCCGCAGAGCGCGATGCCATTATCCAGCGCCAGATCATTGCCGATCATGGAAATCTGTTTCAGCGCCTCATGCCCGACGCCGATCAGGGTGGCCCCTTCCAGCGGGGCGGTCAGCTTGCCATCCTCAATCAACCAGGCCTCCGTGGTGGAGAAATTGAACCGGCCGCTGACAATATCGACCTGCCCGCCCCCAAAGCCCGGCGCGTAAATGCCGTTGCGTACGGAGGCGAGGATTTCCGCCGGGTCATGCTGCCCGGCCGCCAGGAAAGTGTTGGTCATGCGCGGCATGGGCAGATGGGCATAGGATTGCCGGCGGCCATTGCCGGTGGGCTTGGCATTCATCAACCCGGCATTCAGCCGGTCCTGCATCAGGCCGGTCAGGATACCATCTTCAATCAATACCGTGCGCTCGCCGGGTACCCCTTCATCATCGATACCCAGGGAACCGAGCTTGCCGGGAAGGCTGCCATCATCAATGACGGTGACGCCGGGGGCGGCAATCCGCTCCCCCATGCGCCCGTCAAAGGCCGACAGGCGCTTGCGGTGATGGTCGCCTTCCAGCCCATGCCCGACCGCTTCATGGAACAGCACGCCGGCATAGCCGGGGGCCAGCACCACCGGCATCACCCCGGCGGGGGCCGGCCGCGCCTCCAGATTGGTCAGCGCCACCTGCACCGCCTTGCGCACCGTCGCATCCACCCGTTCCGGGGTCAGGCCGGTCAGCGCATGGCGGCCGCCGACACCGGCACTGCCCCGCGCCCGCCGGCCATTGGCCAGGGCCACCACCTCCACCATCAACTGCACCGTGGGGCGCACATCGGCGGCCAGCCGGCCAGCAATGTCGGCCACCAGGATCACCTGATCGGTGGCCCGGATAAAGGCATCCACCCGGATGATGCGCGGGTCGGCCGCCCGCCCCACCTGATCGACCCGTTCCAGCAGGGCGATCCAGTCCGCCGCATCCCCTTCATTAACCACGCTTTCAGGCGGATAGACGGCATGGTGCGGCAGGCTGGTGGACAGCGGCACGCTGTTGCTGCCGCTGCTGCTGCGGCGCAGGCCGCTGACCGTGGCGGCCAGATCGGCCAGCGCGCCTGGATGCAGATCGGCCGAATGGGCAAAGGCGACATCGGCCCCGCTGGCCGCCCGCGCGCCCACCCCCTGGTCAATGCGGAACGATCCGGCCGTGACCTTGCCATCTTCCATCCGCCAGCTGCGGGAATGGACGGATTCCAGGAACAGGTCGGCCAGATCAATGCCCGGCCCCTGCAGCGCGCCCAGCGTGCGGGCAATATCCATCAGGTCAATATCATGGGGGGCCAGCAGCCGCTGTTCAGCAGAGCGCAGGCAGAGCCCCTGGGCCGGCGTGTCCATGGCGATCATGGCGCCCCTCCGATTTGCAGATCATGGATCAGGATGGAACCGGTCTGGAACGCACCCTGGCGATAAAGATCGCTGCCGATGGCAACGATGCCGCCGATCATGTCGCGCAGATTGCCCCCGACGGTGATGCCGGAAACGGGGAAGGTCGGCACCCCGTCTTCCACCCAGAAGCCGCCGGCCGCACGGGTCCAGTTGCCGGTGACCGGATCGGTGGCACCGCCATTGAACTGTGTCACCAGCAGGCCCCGGCCCATGCGGGCGCACAGGGCGGCGCGGTCTTCGGCCGGGTTGCGGCTGGTGAAGCGCAGGTTCCACGGCCCATCCGCATTGCCGGTGGAACGCATGGACAGCCGCCGCGCCGACCGGCTGTCCAGGAAATAGCCGCGCACCACGCCCGCTTCGATCACGGCGCGCTGTTGCCCCGCCACCCCTTCGCGGTCATAGGCACCGCTGGCCAGCCCATAGGGCAGGAAGGGATCTTCCAGCAGGTCAACATGATCGGGGGCGATCTGCGTGCCCACCGAATCCTGGAACAGGCTGGTCCGGCGGTGCTGCGCCATCCCCCCCAGCGCGCCCACCACATCGCCCAGCAGGGCAGAGGCGATGCGCGCATCGAACAGCATGGAAGCACGCTGCGTTGGCAGACTGCGGGCGCCCAGTTGCGACACGGCGCGTTCCACCGCCTTGGCGGCCACCCTCTCCACACTGTCCAGTGACTGGAAGCGCCGCTCCATCGACTGCGCCATATCAATGGCTGACTGGCCATCCTGCTCCGCCTTCACCATGGCCCACAGACCATGCTGCGAGAAGCTGAAGGAGCGGCAGAAACCGGCCGACGTGGCCAGCGCCACCCGCCCATCGCTGGAGGCGACACCCGCCTCCGCCACCCGGAGGCCGACACCGGGCGGGACGGCGGCAGCACGGGCCGCCGCATCCACCGCGAAGGCCATTTCCGACAGTTCCGCCACCGTCAGGCCAGACGGCGAGGCCAGTTCCGGCAGCGGCGTGTCATGGGCCAGCGTCGCCGGATCGGCCAGACCGGCATCAGGATCGGGGGCCACGCGGCCAGCCGTCGCCACCGCTTCGGCCGCCGCCCGGCGGATCGCCGCTTCTTCCAGGGAAGAGGTGCTGGCCGTTCCCATGCGACCCTGCTGATAAACCGTCACCACCAGCGACTGGGTCAGGTCACGCAGGGCCTTGTCTGCGGTTCCCTGGGCCACGGTGACACGCATCCCGCCGCCGATCCTGGCGGTGGCGCTGACCGCCACATCGCCCAGGGACAGCGCCTGATCGACCGCCAGCGCTGCCAGCGCCCGCAATCGTTCCTCGTTCAGTCGCAGATTGATCATGCGTTCTTTCCCGGCAAAGCGGCGGCCGTTGCCACACCATCGGCGATGGTCAGGCAGCGATCGTGATGGGCCAGCAACCGTTCATCATGAACGATGCTGATCACGGTGGAATGGGGCAGGTCGTTGCGCAGGCATTCATAGAAATGCCGGGCATTGTCCGGGTCCAGGGCGCTGGTCGCCTCATCCAGCACCAGCACTGACGGGCGGTGCAGCAGGATGCGGGCCAGCGCGATACGCTGCTGTTCACCCGGCGACAATTCTTCCTGCAGGAAGCTTGTCACGTGCAGTCGTTCCGCCAGATTGCCCAGCCGCACCCGCTCCAGCAACTGGATGATTTCGGCATCGGTATGGGCTTCCGGCAGGTCGGGGAAGCAGAGGGCCGCCTTCAGCGTGCCCAGCGGCAGGTACAGACGCTGCGGCACGAACATGGCGACCGTATCCGGCGTCATGGTGACGGCACCCTTGCCATCCGGCCACAGGCCGGCAATGGCCCGCAGCAGGGTGGATTTGCCGGCCCCCGACGGGCCGCAGACGGCCCAACGTTCGCCCACCCCGACCTGCCAATCGCCGACATGCAGCAAGGGGGCGCCATGGGGCAGGAACAGGGCCAGATCGTGAGTGGCAATCACCTGACCGGGTGCCAGCGCGCCGGCCCCGATGCTGATGCCGCGCGGCCGTTCATAATCGATGGAGTCGTCCAGCCCCTTCAGACGGTTCAAACAAGCCAGCTGTTCACCGATACGCGGATAGGTCTGGACGAAATAGGAGAGCTGCATGACCAGCTGGCTGAACGCATCCCGCCCACCCATCACCTGACCAAAGCTGATCGCCCCGGCGAAATAAGACGGCACCATCAGGAACAAAGGCAGGATGGTGCCGATCCGTTCGTAAACGCTCTGGGTTCCGGTCAGCCCCAGTGAGGTGAGGATAACGGAGCGATAGTTGCGCCGGATCTCGGCAAAGGAATCCTTCAGGGCCTGGCGTTCCAGCCCCACCGCACCGGCCAGGCCGATCTGCGACGCATTGCGCCGGACATGGATCAGGTTGGCGCGAAAATCGGCTTCGCGGTGTTGTTGCCGCATCACTGCCTGGATATAGGGCTGCCCGACCTTCACCATCAACAGACTGCCAGCCAGGGCATAGATGCAGGCATACCAGACGGTGCTGCCGGGAATATTGATGGCCATGCCCAGCAGGTCGAACCGGATCGGTTCGGCCGTTTCCAGCAGCACCATGGCAAAGGTGATGGCGCCAACTGTGCTGCCGATGAAGCCGAGGATCACGGACAACATGCCGATGCTGGCATTGGTAACGGCATCCACATCCACCGCGATACGCTGATCGGGATTGTCGATCAACCGCAACCGTTCAATTTCCGCGAACCGGTTACGCGACATCCAGCGGTCGATATACTGCTCTGTAATGAAGCTGCGCCAGCGGATACTCAGCAGCTTGTCCAGCAGACCATTCACCAGGATCGCACCGACCTGCATCAGCATGATGCCCAGGAAGACGAACAGCAGAATGCCGAATTTCTCAACGTCGCGCTTTTCCACGCTGTCGAAGAAATCGCGTTGCCACCGGTTGCTGGCCAGGAAGATATAGGCGGTACCAAACTGGAGGCCAATCTGGAGTATCAGGTTCGCCCAGGCGAATTTCCAGTGCTTGGAAGTCCAATAGGCTTTGAACAGGCCGAACGCATGGCGCCAGCGTTCCCCGGCCGGCGGCGGGGGGGCGAGGCCCGTCTCTCGACGGACCTCCCCTGTCTGCGTTGGTTGAGGATGCACGGGCTGATCCGATCACAGGCTTAGAGGAAACGATAACCGACGGTCAGCCGCCAGTAGCGCGGTTCCCCCAGCGGCACATAGCTGGTGCTGACCGTGGGACCATAGTTCCGCCGATTGAACAGATTGCGGACACCCAGATTGACGTCGATATCGCCATAGGTCAGGAAGGCGTTGACGTCCACCTGCACAGAGGATGGGACGCGGTTCAGATTGCGCCGATCCATCGCGGCCCCGGATCGGCCATAGACACCCGCCCCCAGACCCGCCTTCATCTCATCCGTGATGGAGTGACGGTAAGAGGAATAGAGGCTGTAGACATTCATCGGTTGCGCGACGACGATGTTCCCGAAGCTCGACGGCGTCAGATAGCTGTATTCCGTGTGCGTGAAGGTAGCGACGACCGACAGTCCGGGCAGTGGCTCCCCGGTGACATTGAAGTCATAGCCCTCGCCCAGCTGACCGGGAGCGGCAATCTGAAAGCGCGGGGCAACCGGGTCGTTCATCAGCATGTTGCTCTGCCGCAGGCGGAACATGGATGCGTTAACCAGCATCTTTTCGTCGAAGAGATCCAGTTTCAGCCCAACTTCAGAATTGCGCGTTCTGGTATCCGGCAGGGGTTCCCCCAAGCGGTTGGTGGAAAAAGTGGGCTGATAGCCAAAGGCCAGGGTGCCGAAGGCGGAGATATGATCGTTGATGTTATAAACAGCGCCGAAATTGGGGACTGTTGCCACGCCTTCATTGATCTGGCCGGAGTTGCGGCTGTAGATGAAGGAGGACACGCGGGTCTTGTTACGCCGCACCCCGGCCAGCAGGCTGAGATCCCAGGCGCTGACCAGATATTGACCGTAAACGCCACGCTGGGTGCTATCCAGGTCAAAGCTGGGTTTGTAGGTTTTGTTCAAGGCCGGCAGGGTGGGCTTCTTTGTCAGGAAATTATACGGCGCCATCCCACCGCTGAGCGGTTCACCCGCCGCCACATCGCTGGCGAAATAATTGAAACCGGCAAGAAACTTATGTTCAACCGGCCCGGTGGTGAAATGGGTCCGGACAAAGCTGTCCACCGTGTTGCTGTTGGCATGTTGCTTGACCCCGCTGCCGGAGACCAGCAACGTGCCATCGCCCGCCAGCACGGCGAAGGGCGAATATTGCGAGATCAGGAGATCCGCCTCCTGATGCTGCCCCTTGACAATCAGGGTCGCCCAGCTGGTGATCTCTTGGGTCACGTCAAGATCGACCTGCTTGGTCTTGATCTCAATCCCCTGATCCTTGCCCCCGATCAGCGGCTTTGAATAATCGACCGCGAAGGGCTGCTTCGTCGTCGGGCTCAGGGCGGCATAGGGAATGACGCCCGCAATCTGCTTGCTGAGCGTGGCGCTCACCAGCGCGTCGGTGCCCAGGCTCTTGTAGCGCAGGGAGGGCGCCAGCAGATATTCCTCGTTGCCACGGTAACCACCGAAATTACGATCGGCCTTGCCGGCCGAACCGATGACACGGGCGGTGATGGTTTGCTCTTCATTCAGCGCGCCATTGGCATCGACGGTGCCCTTGGCCAGCCCCCAGCGGTCGGTTTCAGCGCTGCCATAAATGCGCGCTTCCGCACTGGGCTTCTTGGTCACCAGATTGACGGTACCGCCCATGCTGTTGCCACCCAGCAGGATGGCATCGGGCCCCTTCAGCACTTCCAGCCGTTCAATATTGGCGATGGGCTGGGTGGCGCCGACCGCAAAGGTGCTGCTGCCCGGCGTCGACATCCCGTTGACGGCACCGTTGGAGGCATAACCGCGCACGGAATAGCTGACGCCGCCCTGCACCGTTGCATTATTGACCACAACACCGCCGGCACTGCGCAGCGCATCGGTCAGGGTCTGGCTCTGCTGTTCGGCCATCAGGCGGGAGGAAATGACCTGATTGTTGCGCGCCTGCTCCCGCAGGGATTGTCCCATGCGCGAAGAGGTGGAGGTGGAGCGGACCAGAATGCTGGTCTCCGCTTCGTCACGCCGCGCCAGCACGATGATGCCGTTGACGATCACCAGCGAACCATTATCGCCCGGCATGGTCAGCAGCGTTGTATCCTTGGTCGCCCGGTCAATGGCCTCCTCGGCCGTGCGGGCCCCGCTGACCGGCAGGGAGGTCAGGCCCCGCACGGCATCCGGGTCCATCTCGATCTTGGTGCCGGACTGGGCCGCGATCTGGCGCAGCGCCTCGCCCATATCCATGGCCGGTACGCTGATCGTGCGCTCCTGCGCCATCACCATCTGGGGCGCCAGAACCATCGGGACGGCCAGCATCGTGGCCGTGCTCAGCAGAAAGGATGTGATTTTGTTGGACACGCAAAGCCCCCTTTGCAGAAAATTGTTGTCGCCTACGCCCGTTCATTTTTATTTCTCCATCAAAACTGATGGAGTTTTGGTTTATTCGAGTGTGGATTTTTGACATCCAAGCCCGTTCTCTCCCCCTATGGCAGAAGGGGAAAGTTTTTGGTGACCCGGTTTCCGGATATTTATTCATGCGTGAATGCACGCATGGCGTGAATACCGGCGGATCGTCTACTCTTTATTTGGGTGAGGTCGGATCATCGTCCATTTTACCGCCATCGGCGGTGATGATTATGTCACCCATCTGGAAGTATGCTGGGGCGCACACCGGATCAATGCAAATCAATAATGGTTATTGCATCATCAATTTGATTGATGGGGCTTTGCTGACAAAGCCACAGGGCTGAACGGCGCCGCCGCAACCGCGGGGCGATGCGTTTCACTGACCGCCGATGGGTATGACCTCGCCCCCCATCCGATACCCCGCCCGCCAGGTGAGACATTGGAAGAACATATCGATGATCCAGCGGATCTTCGGTTCGTCCGTCCGGTGGCGCTGCCACTGCGCCACCAGGGGAGTGGGTTTCTTGATGACAGGCAGGGTGACCACTTTCACCGGCAAGTCGTTGGCATAATATTGGGCCAACCAATCGCTGGTGGTGACGATCAGATCGCTGTTCATCACAAGGCGCGGCAGCATGGAATAATGGGCCGTGCGCACGACGATACGGCGCTGTCGAAACAGATCGTCTGGTTCATGCATGGCAAACATGGCCTGTTCGATAGTGTCGAACAGGGCAGCGTGCCGACCTGCCAGATAAGTTTCCCGCGATATGTTACCACCAGGGTCGGAAATGGGGAAATTGCGACAGACCAGACCGGTCAGCCCATGATCAAACAGGGGTTGTGAACAGAATTCCCCGTCGGCCATCGCCACCGGGACGATGGCCACATCCACCCCACGTTCGAACAACCGGTCTGTGCGGCCATATTCAAAGGGCAGCAGCTGAATATCCAGCCCCGGTGCCGTCTGTAAAATCTTCTCCACCACCGTGCTGAGGAAGATCAGCTCAATCGCCTCCGGTGCCGTCAGAATGACGCTGCCCTTGGCGTGCGCCGGATCGAAATCCAGCGACAGATGGAACGTGTCGTCAATTTCCCGCAGCAGCCGCCCCACCCGCGGCCGCAGCGCCGTCCCCAGTGCCGTTAATTGCCGGCTGGGGCCATAGATCACCAGCTCATCACCGAAATGGTCGCGCAGCCGGCGCAGCGCCATGCTCATCGCCGGCTGGGTCAGCGCCATTTTCTGCGCCGCCTCCGTCAAGGTCGGCATTTCCAGCACGGCATAGAGCGCGTAAAGCAAATTGGCGTTCAGCCGGCGCAGGCGGGGCAACTGGTCAGAAGACAAGGGACATCACCGGGACAGGGGGCGGAAGGGCGCGCACCATCATCCCTGACTGGCGGCATTGCGCAAGACCGTCAAGGGCAGCGCTTCCACCGATTTCACCGTCTCCATGGAGATGAAGGCGCTGACATCGGTCATCTTGATCCGCCGGATCAGTTGCTTATAGACCCGATCATAGTCCTCCACATTGGGCAGCACGATTTTCAGGATGTAATCGACCGATCCGGTCATCCGGTGCGCCTCCACAATCTCGGGGATTTCGGCCACGGCTTGGCGGAAGCGGCTGGTCCATTCCTCGCTGTGCTCCCCGGAACCCACCGTGACAAACAGGGTGGTGGGCAGCCCCACCGTGGCGCGATCCAGCAGCGCCACATTGCGGCGGATGAACCCCGCCTCCCGCAGCTGTGCGATGCGGCGCGAACAGGCGGAGGGGGAAAGATGCACCTTCTCCCCCATCTCGCTGAGGGACGTGTCGCTGTCGCGCTGCAGAATGTCGAGAATGGCAATATCGCGCGCATTGATCATGGGCATATCCTGACAATTACCGGCATGGGTTTGAGCCTTTCCGGCCAGGGCGCAAAAGTTTTGCGCCAATCTCTCCCATCATACACTCACGTTGCGCAGGGTCCAGCATCCCCGCATGACATTGCAAACACATCCCGCCCGTCTGCGGTTAAAAAGAAGGCCCCTGCCCTGCTGCCCAGGCGCCATGGCGGGGACAAGAACAGGATCAGGCACAGGACAGGGTAGCATGAACACGCAACGCGAATGGCTGGCCAGGGCAGTGGAGATCATCCGGGCCGAACAGCACCGCTCAGCCGACACCCATCTGATCGGCGTGCCGCTGGCCAACGCGCCGGGCATTGACCTGTATCTGAAGGATGAATCCAGCCACCCGACCGGCAGCCTGAAGCACCGGCTGGCGCGTTCCCTGTTTTTGCACGCGCTGTGCAATGGCTGGATCGGGCCGGAAACGACGCTGGTGGAATCCTCTTCCGGCTCCACCGCCGTGTCAGAGGCCTATTTCGCCCGGCTGCTGGGCCTGCGCTTCATCGCCGTCATCCCCGCCGCCACGGCGGCGGAGAAGGTGGCGGCCATCCGCCACCAGGGCGGCCATTGCCATATGGTGGATGATCCAAGGCAGGTCTATGATACGGCCGAACGCATCGCGCGGGAAACCGGCGGCCATTATCTGGATCAGTTCACCTATGCCGAACGCGCCACCGACTGGCGCGGCAATGGCTGCATCGCCGACAGCATCTTCGACCAGATGGCCCGCGAACGCCATCCCGTGCCGGCCTGGATTGTCTGCGGTGCCGGCACGGGCGGCACCTCGGCCACCATCGGGCGCTTCATCCGCTATCGCGGGTTCAGCAGCAATCTCTGCGTGGCTGACCCGGAACATTCCGTCTTCCACCGCCATTTTGCCGACCGGTCGGTGCTGACCGTGACGGGCCCCGTCTCCTGCGTGGAAGGCATCGGCCGGCCCCGGGTGGAACCCTCCTTCATGCCAGAGGTGATTGACCGCATGATCGCCGTGCCGGACAGCGCCAGCATCATGGCCGCCCGCCATATCAGCCGCGTGTTGGGGCGCGGCTGCGGCCCGTCCACCGGCACCAATATTGTCGCCTGTCTGGCGATCATTCAGGAAATGGTGGATGCCGGCCAAACCGGCTCCATCGTCACGCTGCTCTGCGATCCGGGGGAGCGCTATGCCTCCACCTGTTTCGACGATGCCTGGGTGGCCGCCAAGCAATTGGACACCCATTCCGGCACCGCCCGGCTGCAGCATTTCCTGCCGTTGGCCCGCGTTCTCGTGGACGCGTAAGCCAAGCTGCCGGAGGGCAGCGCCCGGCGCATGGGGGAACGCCTGTCAGTAGATTCCGAAATATATCCCCTGCCCTCTTCCGTTCGGAATCTACTGACGCCCGCCAACCCTGTCAGGCAACGGCGTTACGGGCCGTGATTTTGGGGACGGGTGGGGCGGAGGGGTGCAGAACAATCCCCTGCCCCTGATCGTTCAGGGTTACGCGCGCCTCCGGATACGCCGCCATCGCCACCCGCAGACTATCCAGAAAGGGCTGTTTGAACTGCCGTAAATGCTGGTAGCCGCCGCCAAACTGTTCAAACAGGGCCGGCCAGGGCATTAATTTCGCTTCATTGAGAACATGCAGCCGATAAGCCAGCCAGATATAGATGTCGATCGCCGCACTATTCGACGCAATCCCCCTTAAGGCGGATTCCAGAATGGGCACCGGGTGTTTGCGCAAATCTTCAAAGAAACGGCGATGCAGCCGCACCTGATCCGTCCAAAGCTGCGGCTGCCGGTCATCATCGGCCTGGAAGCTGAGGATACTATCCTCGATAAAGGCACCGTTCGAACGGATTTCGGTGGAGGCATCACCGGAAAGGAAGGTCAGCGTGCAGGCGCTGATCCGGCGAGCCTGTTCGGCAATCTGCTTATAGGTCATGCCCCCGGCGCTGGAGACACCCATGGCCTTCATCCAGGCATGTAGGCTGCGCCCCAGTTCAATCACCGGGCTGTTGTTTCGCACCGCCTGGGTTTGCAGATAGACAAGGATCATCCGCGCCCGGCTGCCATAGGGGACGCCGATAACCTCCCCCGTTTCCGTATAGCCGGACTGGACCAGAAGTGTCGTGCGATAGCCCGGCTTGCGCCAAAGATGCGGCTTGTCTGACTTGTCGATGGATTTATGGGGCAGACAGGTCAAGGCAAAGCCTGAATGCGAAATGCCGATCCCGCCCTCTGCTTCCGCCATCATGCCAACGGCAATGTCGAACAGGTTCTGTTGCGCCTTGCTCATCGCCGGCCGCAATTCCCGAACCTTGTCCAGATCGCCATCATGTGCCCTGATCAGCGTATGGATGTCGTCAAGATCGGCCATGTCGCTCACTGTTCCTGGCTCTATGCCTGAATGCATGGATCAGCAAAACCATAGCTATCGCTGTATCAATGTCTAGATCGGAATCTTCTGACACCTACTAGGCTTAGTTATTAGATAACATTATTAGTACCGTCAGAAGATTCCTGTGGATAAAAGCCGGGTTGCAGGGATTCCGCCGAGTCCCGCAATGGGGCAAATGTCGGAAGAATCCGAATAACTTGTCAGCAGATTCCGAAACCTTACTTCTTGGGGGCGTCTCCCTTACCTCTTGGGGCATTTTCGGGTGTCACAAGATTCCCGATACCATGGCGAATCGTGTTTTTGGCTGTCAGAAGATTCCGAATATCGGGGAATCGGCGGCGTTGGCTGCAAAAGAGGTGTCAGAAGATTCCGACTATCCCCGCCTTTGCTGGGGACGGAAGGACGGGGTGTCAGAAGATTCCGTATGCAGGCGGTGGGGAGAGTGGCTCTAATTCCTTGTTCAGCGAGCGGATTCACGCTCCAAAGGGATTCCGCTTTTCCGCGATCCGCTCTAATACCAATCTCCCTTGATCGTGACCGATCCAGGGAGATTTTTTGTTCCCTCAGGCGCCGGGCGTTGCCTCCGGCAGCTTGGCTTACGCCGCTGCCGAGCGGCGGGCCGGCGACTGCCGGCCCCCCCCTGCCCTGCCCTAGCCTTGCAGCAGCTGGTCGATCATCGCCCGCAGTGCCTCCAGCGTGCGGCGCTGATCATTATCCAAGGGGGCCGAGGTTCGGGACAGAACCTTCAAACCGCCTTCAACCTGGGTCATGGCACGTTGCAGGGGGCTGGCCTTGGGGTGGGGCTGCGGTACGGGGTTGCCCGGCCCTTCCGACTTCTGTCCACGGGCCTCGCGCAGTGCCTTGACGGATGCCCCGTTGCGCAGCATGTCCAACAGCCGCGCACGCTCCGCCCCCGCCTCTGCCAGGGCCAGTTCAACCATGGCGTTGCGGGAAAGGTGCAACGTTGCACATTCAGCCAGGATATCGTCGGGCAGGGAGAGCAGCTTCAGCACGCGGTTGATCTGTGTCCGGCTCCACCCCAGGGCGCCGGCGGCGGCTTCCTGCGTATAGGCATGGCTTTCCATCAAGGCCTGGATGCCCCGCGCCTCCTCCAGCGGTGTCAGGTCGACACGCTGCAGGTTCTCCACCAGGGCAATTTCCTCCGCATTGCCGTTGGTGACGATGGCGTGCAGGGTCGGCCGCTCCAGCAGGCCAAGGGCCCGCCAGCGCCGTTCCCCGGCGACAATCTCATATTCGCCGCGCGCATCCAGCATCGGGCGGACCAGGATGGGCTGCAACAGCCCCTGGCGTTCGATGCTTTCCGCCAATTGGCGCAGTTCATCTTCGTTGAAATGTCGGCGCGGCTGATCGGCGCGGGGATGGACCCGCGCCCGCTCCACCTCAATCAGCCGGGGAAAATCGCGGGAGATGAGGGAGCCGTCACCGCGTGCCGCAACATCATCCATGGCCCGGCCGAAGGCCGACTTACCCTTCTGTAGCTTCACCGGCAATCTCCTTCGCCAGATGGAAATAGGCCTGAACCGGGTGGTCCGGGGGCAGGGCCTCAACCGCAATCACATTATTATAGGCAGCCTGGTTGATGCCGGTGCTCATGCGGATCGGTTCGAACACGCGGCCAAGGTCGCTGTTGCCGGTGAAGCGGGCCCGCAGGTCAGAGAGGACTTCCCGGTCAACTGTCTGCCGCTCGGCGAACATGGTGGGCAGCACGCCCAGCACCGTCAATTCATGATTGGTGAAGCGACGCACCCGGCCGATGGTTTTCAGCAGCAGGGGGATACCCAGCAAATCCACCGGCCGGGTTGCCACGGGGATCAGCACATGATCAGCCGCGTTCAAGGCGTTGATGGTCATGGAACCGAGATTGGGCGGCGTATCGATGAGGATGAAATCATAATCGCCCAGCAGTTCCGCCAGCGCCGCCTTCAGCCTTGTTTCCCGCCCCACCAGGCCAGCGGCGCTGTCAAACTCGGCCAATGCCAGACCAGAGGGCAGCACATCGAAGGTGCGCAGCCGGATCAGCGTGTCGCGCACCGGGCGGTCATCCACCAGCACGGAATGCAGCGTGGCGCTGCGTTCTTCCAGTTCAATAATATCGCATCCCACCATGGCGGTGGCACTGGCCTGCGGATCAGCATCCACCAGCAGCACGCGAAAGCCCAGCCGGGCGAAACTGGCGGCCAGATTGACGGCGGTTGCGGATTTGCCCACGCCACCTTTCTGGTTGGAACAGGCGATGACCCGCGCCCGGCCGGGATGTCCGCCGCCGCCGATCAGGCGCAGCACCGCATCGGGCACCGGTTCTTTGCCGCTTTCCCATCGGCTGATCCGGGCCTTGTCATAAGACCGCCCGAGCGCTTCGTTCAGGTGCCGTGCGCAGCCTTCCTGCGTCAGCCCTTTGCGCTTGCGGAACGCTTTCAACGCCTCTCCCGCCATCTCCCAACCCTTCACTGACCTGTGTCGAGCCAGAGTGGGGGAGGGGAGGGGGAGTGTCAATGAAGTTGACGGTGTGGTGTCAACTTTATCACGTTGAACAGCCTGTCCTGAAGCGATGTGCAACGTTGCACATCGCCATCATTCTGGCGGCGGTCAGCGCGGCCGATCCGCCGCTTGCCAGTTCGGCGAAGGGGCCGATCATGGTGCCGACAAAACCGCCGGCCGAAAGGGTGGGGCATCCTCAATTTCCGCCAGTTGGGACAGGATGTGACCCGGCATCGCATCGCCGACAAATTTCTGCAACAGGGGCGTATTGTCAAAAACCCAGTCCCTCAACGGGCGCAACAGCCGGGGCATGTGATGGAACATGCGCCCGGTATGGAACGCCCCCTGGCTGACCTGCGCCGTGTGCGGCTTGCGTCGATCCTCGAACCGCTGAAGCGCGCCGCGTACCGCCTCCGTATCGCTCAGTGAAACCTTGTCCAGTTCGCGCGCCAGGAAATACCCATCCTCAATCGACATGCCGGCACCATAGGCGGCATAGGGTGATGTGGGATGTGCGGCGTCGCCGACCAGGGTTGTCCGCCCCTTCGACCATTGCTTCAAGGGCGGGCGATCACGGATTTCCCAGCGCTGGAGATGCTTTGCCGGGGTTGCATCGATCAGATCCCGCACCTTCCGGGTGAAGCCGGCGGCACGTTCCCGGCTGAAGGACAGCAGGTCCGCCGGTGGCGGCTGACTGGGATCACAGGCTTCCAGCACCCACCATTCATATCCCCATTTTCCGTCATGCCGGATGGGGGTGTAGCTGACCTGGGTGGTGCGGTTATGGGCGATGACGCCTTTGCCTTCCGGTGGGCTGTCCAGGAAAAGATAGCCCCCCACCAGATGCAGGCGCTGGTGGCGGATCGGTTCATCGCCCCACAGCGTCTTGCGGACAAAGGAATTGATACCATCGGCCCCGACCAGGATGTCGGCGGTGAATGTCTGCCCATTGGCGAATGTGAGCCTGACCTTGGCGCCATCATCATGGATGCCGGTCAGATTATGCCCGAGACGCAGCACGCCCGGCGGCAGTGCATCCAGCATCCGCTTGTAAAGGCCCCATCGCAGCAGGCCGATGAAACCACCACCATATTCCCTGACCACCTCGTCCGGCAGGATGACTTCTGCCCTTTGCTTGCCGTCGTAGCGTTCGAAGAAGGTCTGGCAGGGTGCGCCAAGGTCGTTGGTATCAACGCCGATGATCTTCAGGATTTTCTGCGGGGGCGGCCAGAGGTTCAAGATGTTGCCGGCCGCCTTGATCTCCGCCGCCCGCTCGAACAACATAACCTCAAATCCCAGCCGGATCGCCGCCAGTGCGGTCGCCATGCCCCCCGGCCCGGCACCAACGATGGCGATCGTCCCCTTAATGTGCGTGCTCATCAAGCCTCCCTGTATTTTGTGATTTTGTCATTTTGGCCGGCACATGGTGCCTGATCCAATCTAAGCAATGCTTAGATTAAGTCCGAACGCTTGTCAACCGGCGTTGCGGGCGGTTGCCGACATGGAATTCCCGTTCGTTTTTAGGGAAAGGAAACCTGCGGGTCGGAGGCCGGCGACCGCCGGCCCGCGCCACGTGGCGCGCAAGCCAAGCTGCCGGACGGCAGCGCCCGGCGCATGAGGGGACACAAAATCTCCCTGGATCGGTCACGATCAAGGGAGATTGGGATAATACCACCGGCTGAAAATCTTGACCTTTGGCGGATTGCAGGCCGGCGGTCATGCGCCGCAAGCCAAGCCTGCGGATGCGGGCGCTCGTGCTGGGGCCACACGCGAAATCCGCCTTGATCGGTCAAGATCAAGGCGGATTGGCATTATTCACCTGGGATCAGATCAGCTTGACATGCACTTCTGGAGTTGAGTGATCATCTGGTTCCACGTGCTATCGGCATTGTTAGCACCGACCCAAGTTTCCACCAGGCTATCCGCCGCGCTGACCCAATTGGCAAGTGTACTGGACTGATTGCTCCAGAACGGCGCTGCAGTGCCTGAGGGCAACACGGGATCCAGGCGGAAATAATTGTTCGGAAAATCCGCCCCCATTTCGGTGGATGTGAGGAGGGACGCCCCGGATGCAATCGTCGCATCCAGTGCGTTGATGCCATTATAGTTCAACCAACCGCTGCCCCCTATCCCGGTGATCCCGCCCCCCATTTTCTCAACTGTGGCATAATCCAGGCCGCTGGGCTCCGAAGACATGCCACAACCGATCGACACAATGCAGTTGATCGTCAGGGGTTCCTCGCCATTTTGATTCCGTATTTCGTTCTGTTGCTTTACGTAAAGCAAGGCTGCCTGCGTCGGATTGTTCGCCCAGACACCCCCATCAAGGAAGTAATTACACCCGCTTGGATCGCTCTGCATCGAACCGAACTGCAGGTCATAAGGCACAGGTGGCAGCACCATTGGGCAGGCCGACGTCATCAGGCAGGCCTGGAACACGCTAATATTTTGGGCTGACGCATTGGTGCCCATCGCGTTATTCAAAACCGTGGTGTCGTTGGTGATGATCACCGGACCCCACGGAACCGACTGATCGTCGATTTGCGTCAAGACCGGGGGAAACGCGGTCGTGGATACGGACTGTCCACCCAAATTACCATTGAAGCTCGGAATGATCAGCGTTGTATTCGTATCCGATAGACAGACAAAAGAAGAGGAGTTATTCAGAGCAGGCGTTTTCAATCCCTCCAAGGAATTATAAACAACTCCGCCACCCACACTAGATGGCAGCCATTCGTTGACAATACCATCAATTAGATAATAACATCCAGCCCAGCTCGGGGCCCCATAATTACTTGCTATGACACTGGCAAGCCCTGTAGCTTGTGGTTTGTTTTTAGTTGATTCATTACATATCACAGATGTATTTCCGAATGCGGTCACGCTTGATGTAACTACATCGAAAAGAGATACATTACCTGGAAAAATTGACGAAGCATTATTTTGATATAGGTCCAGCGCGCCGTCGCCGGTCAGGGGCTGCGACGCCGATAAGGGGGGCACCGTCAATCCAACCGCCAACAGCGCCCCGGTCGACGTGCCCGCCACATAGCCAAAGATATCCGGGATTGAGGCCAAGCTCTTTGGCATCGTCTTCAGTGAGGAGTTCGTCACAGAGCCGTCGAGATAAGACAGGATGCGGGCAGGGATGACGCCCATCATCCCGCCGCCGTCAATGGCCAGAATATTTATGCTAGGCATAGTTAGATCTCCGTTTATCGTCAGTGATGTCGAGTTCCGGCATGACATTCGTCACCGGGACATCATTCCGGAAAGCATTTTTCGCACCACATCAACATCTCAATATAATCAGTAACTTACTCAATATCCGGGAGGGCGGTCGATGGGTGTCCGATATGTCCGACATGTCCGAATTAGGCTGTGCTGGCCTGAAACAACGCCCGACAATACAGATGACGTGGATTATACCACCGGTCATAAGTGATGACCGTTGGTACGGCGGCGACTGCCGCCGCGCCGCACGTGCGGCGTAGCCAAACCAGCGGATGCTGGCGCCGGCGACTGAGGGGCGCGAAAGCGTGACCATCGGTCATGATTTCGTGCCGCTGGTATAATGCCTGGGCAGGGGGAAAGGGTGAAAGTCCGTCCAGGAACTTTCACTTCTTTTCCGATCTCTTAACCGTCATTCCCCGCCTTCGCGGGAATGACGGTGGAAAAGGTCAAGAGTTCGAAAACGCTGATGATCAGGCCGATAAAATACTGGTCATCAGCAACCTGACGACGGATTCTGAAACATCTGGCGACATGGCGTAAGGTTTCAGTATCTTCTTATTCTGAAGGCTGGAGAATCCATATAACATGGACCAGGCACTCAATATACGCGTGGTGAATTCTTCCTCCGGAACATCGGGGATGGCCGCTGCCAGCGCATCCCGCAGCAGAGAGAAGCCTACAGTTTGAGCGTCCTTTATGACCGGGTCCAGTTCCGGCCGTGTCAGCTCGCTCTCATACATGAGTTCGAACAGACGCGGATGCGCGTGCGCGAAGGCCAGAAAATGCCGGCTGAGGCCGATCAGGCGCTCGACAGGATCGCTGATGCTGCGGAGCGTGTCGGCGCCCGAGCCGCTTAACCGTTCATACCCCTCACAGGCGACGGCCAGCAGCAAGGCGCGCCGATCGGCAAAATGGTAATAGGGCGCGCCGGAGGAGACACCGACCAGGCTCGCCAGTGTCCGCACAGAAAGCGTGTCATGCCCATGGTCGGACACATAGGAGAGGCCGGCCTCGATCAGGTCACGCCGCAGATTTTCCCGATGATAGGAAAGGGACGCATTGCCTTTTCTTGCCATAATCTACATCGCGTCCTGATGCGGTGAGGCGAAGCGCCGGCTGATCGTCTGCTCTGCGATCAGCCGGGCTGGTGCCGCCGGGGCCAGCGTTACAAGCGCCGGTTTACCCCGGCGGCTCCGCTGCCGTCAATCTACCGGGGGGAGACGGTCAGCAATTGTACCGGACCCAGCAGGCCCGACGGGATCAGGGGGGCCTCTGCGCTATAGGCGGGGGCCTGCGTGTAGGTGATTTTCGCCGCACCGGGCTGGGCGTCGCCGATCAGACGATTGACCCAGAGATTGGTCACCCGCACCTCTATCCGGTTGCGGCCCGGCTTCAGCAGGGAGGTGATCTCCGTCCGGTAAGGCGGGTGCCACAACAGGCCCGCCGCCTGTCCATTGATCATGATCTCCGCCATCTCCCGCACGTCGCCCAGGTCCAGCCAGATTGGCTGTTTGTGCGCGGTCATGGTGGCAGGAAGGTCAAATTCGCGGTGATAGCTGGCGGTGCCGGCGAAATAGCGGATGCCCGGTTCCGGCATCGCCGTCCAGGAGACAAGCGTGTCGAACCGGTGGGAGGCGGGGGCACCCCGGCCGGGCTGGAAGCGTACCTCCCACGGGCCGGTCAAGGGCAGGGCGGGGCGCAGGGCGGGTGCCGTCAGGGCCAGACTGTCGGCTGTGGCCGGTTTGCGGAACAGCACGAACAGTGCCTCATGCCCTTCCAGCGACAATGGCACCTGGGTGCGGCCATCGGCGATCTGGTAGGCGGCCGGTTCGATCGACCCGGTTTCCGCCCGCGCCAGTTCCGGCGCCTTGCCGCTGACCCGGAAGCGGATGGCACCGGTCAGACGGTCGGCGCTGCGGTTGCTGACAAAGTAAAGATCGCCATCATCCAACTGTCGATGCAGCACCGCGAGATTTGCCGTCAAGGGGCCAGCATCCCAGTCTGGTGTCAGTTGCCGGGCCTGCAGCGCCGATGGCAGGTCCGGCAGGATGCGGCCTGATGCCCAAAGCTGATCGGCCAGCGCCTGGAAAGCCGCCGCATCATCGGCAAGGCTGGGGGAGCCCAGCGGCTTGGCACCGACAATCGTGGCCCCGGCTGCGGCAAGCTCGGCGATCCGGCGCAGCACGGGCAGGGTCATCCGCTGGCTGCTGCCGCCCAGCACCAGCAGCTTGTAACGAACCCCGCTTTTGGCCAGCAGATCGCCATTCTCCACGGAGAGCTGGTTCAGCAGCGCATCGGCGCCGACAAAATCAAAGCCATGGCCCGCCGGCAGGTCGGCCGGTGGCGCATCGCCGTAAAGCCCGGTAATCGGCGCTTCCTGCCCATAGAAATAGGCGATGTCCTGCTGGGAGCGGCCCTGTTGCAGCAGATAGGCGGAGCGGGCGAGGTAATCGGTCCAGCCGCGCGCCTGCTCCGCCCAGGTCTCCGTGCGGCTGAAATATTGGCCCAGCACCGGGGCCAGCGCCAGGCCGGGCGCCCGCCCGTCGGTGAAGGGCTGATGCGGTGAGGTGTGGATGATCGGCCGGGTGACACCCAGGGCGAACAGGGTATCGGCGGTGGGCTTCAGGTCGCGGGGGGAAAAGGCCCAGGGCTGGCCAAAGGCCGTGAAGGCCTCGGCGGCCACCAGTTTCTTGCCGTAAATATGCGCGACGGAGGCCGCCCCCTGCAGATCGGCAACAAAGGTGGGTCTCGGCGCCCCGCCCTTCGGCAGGGTCCACATGGCGCCCATGGGAATGTCGGCGTGCTGCCGCATCTCCATATCATCGCCCAGCTGGGGGCGATGATCTTCCAGCGCTTCGGCGTAATAGCGCAGCCCATTTTCCCGCGCCACCCGCGCCAGGGTGCCATAATGGTTTTCCGCCAGCAGTTCGGCGATGGTGCGGCGAAAGTCCCAGAGGAAACGGTCGCTGGCCTCTGCCCCGCCAATGATCTGGCCGGTCAGGGCGGGCAGCCAGGGCAGGGCATCATAACCGCGACGGGCGCGGAATTCGGCCAGCATATTTTCCGTCCAGTTCTGTGGGCCGGATTCGATGCTGTCGCTCAGCAGGGCGCGGATACCCTTGCCGCCGATCAGCCCATCCCCCACCGCCGCGCGGTACAGGCCGAAATAATGGTTGGCGTAATCGGCGACATGCTGGGCGCTCAGCTTGTCCACCTCCAGCCCGGTCGCCTCCGCTGGGGCTGGGGCGTTCTGGTGCCCGGTCAGGGAATAGCCGAAGCGGACCACGCGCCATTGTCCGGCGGGCGGGGTCCAATCCAGCGTGCCGTCGGGCCGCAGCCGGTTGGTCAGATCCACCACATCGGCCGCAGCGGGGGCGCTGTCCACCGCCGCCGACGGGGTGGCCAGGGCGTCATAATCATCGGCAGCAGCAAACCCCGCCTTTTCCTCCGCGCGATGCACGCGCGGTGCGCTGTCCAGCCGGAATTCCGACAGGCGATAGACGGCCGGCGGTGCCGGAAAGCGCGGCATCACGACCCCGGCCGCAAAGGACGGCGGCCCCCCGGCCGGTGCCGCCGGCACCAACAGGGTGAGGCGGAAATGTCGTGCGGTGACTGGGGCGAAAGTGGCAGAGCGCACGGGGGAACGGGTGGCCGGCAATGTGGCGACGGGGCGGAAGGAGACGCCATCATCGCTTGCCTCCAGCCGGATCAAGGGCGGGGTGGCGGCGCCGAAGCCGCGCGCACCGGGCTGGCCCACCACCACAGAGCGGATGGTGACGGGCTTGTCGAAGCTCTGCATCACCCAGGCAGCGGAATCGGGGCCGCTGAAGGGAAGATCGATGGTCGGCCCGAACTGGTCATCCCCCAGCATCCCGGCCGGCACCGTGCCGCTGCTGGCGGTGACGTGCGGGCTGGGCAAGGGTTTGGCCCTTGTCGGCCAGGCCAGCACGGCAATGTCGCGGTAGAAGGCCGGCCCCTCACCCGCCCCCGGCTTGATCATGGCCTGCGGAATATCCTGATAGGGGCCGGCCGTGCCGGCGGGCTGGGGCAGGGCGGGCCGCTGCGGCTTTCCGCCGGACAGGGTGACACTGCTCCAGACCAGTTTCTTCATTGCCGCTTCGGGTTTGACCCAGGGGCCGCCCGTCGCACTCCACCCTGGTGAAGAGGCGATGGCAACCTCAAGGCCCAGTTCCTGGGCTTTGGCGACGGCACTGCGCAGGGCGGCTTTCCAGGCCGGCGACATATAGATCAGCCGTTCGGGGACCAGCTGCGGCGTTTCCAGATTGCCTTCGAAAATCTGCACGCCGCCGATGCCGGCCCGCTGCATCCATTCCAGATCAAGTGTCGCCCCATCCGCGCTGATATTGCCATTCATCCAGTGCCACCAGACATGCGGGCGTGCGGAGGCGGGCGGGGTGCGGAACTGCTGGTCCAGCGTGCCGGCGGCATCGGCAGCCATGGCCGCCGGGGGCAGCAGCAGGGTTGCGGCCAGGGCAGCGGCGCGCAGGGACTGATACCAACGGTCATCCTTCATGACCGTTGGTACGGCGGCGACTGCCGCCGCGCCGCTCGTGCGGCGTAGCCAAGCCAGCGGATGCTGGCGCCGGCGATTGAGGGGCATGAAAGCGTGACCTTTGGTCATGATTTCGTGCCGCCGGTATGAAGCGTGATCATCAGGCTCACTCTCCAAGGTCGTGCATTTATGGCCAAAGGGGGGGGGCGAGCAGGCCCCGCAGGGGCGCGCGCCTGAAGCGAGCGGCGCCGTTGGCCGGCGCCGGGAGAGATCAGTTCTTCAGATAGGAGGTGATCATCGTGCAAAGCTCAATGATCACCCAATCCGGATGCTGCTGCGGCTTGGTGGGGCGCGGCATTTCGGGGGTGAGCTGCCAGGCCAGGGCAAAGAAGATCATCAGCATGGAATAGGAGGCCTTCCGATCCAGATCGCCGGGAATATCCGCGGCATAGACCGTCAGCGCCGTATGCAGCCGCTGCGCTGCCCGCTGCTCATGTGTGTCACCCAGCATGGCGGCGGCCGGGTCGGTGGCCGCGCGGCGGATATTCAACCGGATGAACAGGGAGTGCTTCTTCAAGACCTCAAAAAAATCACGAATAAATAAAGAGATAAACTGATCAAGGCTGCGGCTCTGTTCCAGCGAACGCTGTTGCACCAGCGTTTCGCCAGCCTCGATCTCTTTCATCTCCGCCTCCAGCACGGCGCGGACCAGATCGTCCTTGCTGGCAAACCGGTGATAGATGGAGCCGATCGAGACTTTGCCGGTCATGCTGACATCGTTCAGGGTGAAATCTTCCCCGTCGCGCTCCAGCATCAGGTTGCGCGCGGCGGCCAGCATCCGTTTCAGGGACGCCTGGCTGCGCCCCTGTACCGGCCCCCGTTCCGCGGGCGCAGCAGGGGCCGGTTCGCCCGCCGCTGCCACCGCCGTTGCACGGCGGGCACGGGGAACAGCTTGTGCGCCTTTGGACGATTTCACCTGTTTGATCATCAGCATTGCTTACTCCGAAGCGTCCATGCTCCGCAACCTCTCTCGGCAGCGCCGTCCGTTGCGCAACATCGCAGGATATCCGCCCCGGCAAAGGCATGGTGCCGGTGGGGCGGGCAGGCAGAATTTATATTTTTACTAATTATATCAATTCATTGACCCCTGTTTTCGTTTTCCCGCCCGTCGCCGTGCGGGCGGGTTTTCGTGATTTGGCGACGGAACAATCAACAGCGCTTGACAACCGTTCCTGATCACCATACTAAAATTATATTCCAATTCGACATCGGCGCAAGAGAATATCCCAACCAGGGAGGTTGCCCATCAGCCGCAGGGAGAAAGGTCGGTCACGGCACATGCCCGTGGCAACGCGGCGGCGCACCTGAGCGGGTGTTCCCGAAACAAGACAAAACAGAGGGAGGTCCAAGAATGAAAAACCGTAAGACTATCAAGATGCTGCTGCTGGCATCCTGTGCCGTCATGGCACCGGCAATGGCCCAGGCGCAGGAAGGCGCGACCGGTGCCGCTGCGCAAGAGGATGTAATCGGCGAGATCATCGTCACGGCGCAGCGCCGCAGCGAAAGCGTGCTGAAGGTGCCGGCCAGCGTGTCCGTTGTTACGGCAGATGTCCTGACGGCCAATGGGGTCAGCGATCTCAGCACCCTCACCAAGCTGACGCCCAGCCTGCAGACGGGCAGCGATGACAGCTTCTCCATCCGGGGCATCGGTACCAATACCTTCTCGCCGACCGTCGAATCGACGGTTTCGCAGGTCGTTGATGATGTGGTTCTGGGTATTCCCGCCTTCGCTGCCGGTGCGCTTTATGATGTGCAGCGGGTGGAAGTGTTGAATGGCCCCCAGGGCCTGCTGTTCGGCAAGAACGCCTCTGCCGGCCTGGTCAATATCACCACGGTTGATCCGAAACTGGGGGAGACCAGCGGCTATGTTAATGCCGAAGGCACCAGCCGCAGCCGCCCTGGTTCCGACGGGTTGGGCATTCGTAACCAGGCGGCCCTGAATGTGCCGATCAGTGACACCAGCGCCCTGCGCATTGCCGGAACCTACAGCTACCAGGATGCGCTGACGCGGAATCTGGGCAAGCCGGTGGGCCGCAATGATGGCGATGTGGAACAAAAGGCCGTCCGCTTGAAGTTCCTGGCCGATCCCGGCAATGGTCTCACGGTCAATCTCGGTGGAGATTACTTTAAAAACCGGGGTGTTTCCGGCTTCTGGGACACAACCTACCGGTCGCTCGGCCCCAATACCCAGTATCGTTCCATCCTGGCATCGGCCGGCGTGGTGCCCGGTCCTGACAATCTGGATATGGCCACCGATGGCCCAGCTTGGCGCGATCTGGAAATGGGCGGTGTCCAGGGCAAACTTGCCTATGCGTTTGACAATGGCCTGGAAATATCCAGCATTTCTGCATGGAAGAAACTGGACCAGTCTTATGCCAGCGATTCCGATCAAACCCCCGTCAATTTCCTGAATACCAACACCAATGCCAGCCAGTATAATCAGTTCTCTGAGGAACTGCGCGTGGCATTGCCGAATGACGGGCCGTTCGGTGGACAGGCCGGGCTCTATTACTTCCAAAGCAATACGGATAATCAGGTCCAGCGTGGTGGTTTCAATAACCTGCCTGCACCGGCCTTGCCGCAGTTCCCCTTCTGCGTTGGTGCCACCGTGACGGCGGGGCCGCCACCGGCCTGCAGCGTCAGCAACCTTTATTTCCTGGGTCAGGATGCCAGTTTGCAGAGCAAGGTGCGCAGCTATGCCGGCTTCGGCCAGTTCAACTATGCCCTGACGGAACAGTTGAAACTGACGGCCGGCGGGCGTTTGACCTATGACAAGGCATCGATTGATCTGATCGAAAATACCGGCAAATATTTCGTCACGCTCGGCGTGCCCAACAATATCAGCCGGGGCAAGGTCGACAATACCAACTTCAGCTGGAAGGTTGGTCTTGATTACGACGTGGTGCCGGACACGCTGCTCTATGGCTTCTATGGCCGCGGCTATAAGGGGCCGGGCTTCTCCAACTCCTCCCCGGCGCGGGGGGCCGATATCAGTGTGCAGCCGGAAATTTCCAAAGGCGGGGAGGTCGGTGTCAAGTCGGCCCTGCTGGATCGCAAGCTGGTTGTCTCCGCCGCCGCCTTCCATACCCGCTTCAGCAATTTGCAGGTTCAGTCCTTTAACGAGCCGCTGCAGACCATCATCCTGACCAATGCGGCGACCGCCACCACCAAGGGGATTGATATCGGCCTGCAGGTCCGTCCGGCGCATGGGCTGACCCTCGGTGCGTCCCTGTCCTATGTGGATGCCAAGTTCAATTCCTATCCGGGCGTACAGTGCTATGCCACGCAGCCGGACCCCAGCTGCGCCATCAATGCCACCTTTGATGCTAGTGGGCGGCGCGTGCCCCTGTCGGCGAAGTTCACCAGCACGCTGACGGCGGATTACACCACCCCGCTGACGGAAAGCCTGGATGGTTCGGTGGGCGTCACCTATTACCATCGCTCGCCGCTGAATTCCGGTTTTGCCCCGGAAATGACCATTCCCAGTACCGACCGGTTTGATCTCAATCTCTCCATCAAGGCGGAGTCCTGGTCGGCTGGCCTGTTCTGCAAGAACTGCTTCAACCAGATCCGGCCCTTCAATATCGGGAATGAGCCGGGCGATGCGGTCAATGCCAAGACCCTGACCCTGACGCAGCGGTTCAATTACGACTCCGTTCGCACCATCGGTGTGCGCATGGGCGTGAACTTCTGAGTTTGACCCGGCCGGGGCGGTTCTTCCCCCCGGCCGGGCGACCGGTACCTTGAGCCAAGAGGGAGTGTAACGCCTTGAGCGCGTTCAAATATGGGGTGTCGCTTTACAGCTACACCGAAGATCTGGGCACGGTGATGAGCCTGGAGGATGCCTTCGACCATGTCGCCGGCACCGGCTCCACCGGTATTGAAATTCTGGGCGAAACCAGCATCCCGACATATCCGGAACCGACCACGGCCTGGCTGGACAACTGGTTTGCCCTGCTGGACCGGTATCAGCTGGAGCCGACCAATATGGCGGCCTGGGTGGATACCCGCATCACCATCGGCCGCAATATGAGCGCCGAAGAAGGGGCTGCACAGATTGCGCAGGATTTGCGGCTGGCCCATCGGCTGGGCTTCAAATTCCTGCGCCCGAAATTCGGCGTGATTGATGGCGAGCTGACACCCGATCCGATCTGGCAGCCGGCGGTGGAACGCAATCTGGATCTGGCCCACCAGCTGGGCATCGTGATCCTGCCGGAAATCCATTCCCCCACGCCGATCAAGCACCCGGTGACAGATGCCTATATCGCCTTCATCGAACGCACGGGCACCAAGAATTTCGGCCTGATGATCGATACCGGCATCTTCCAGGACCGCCCCTTGAACAAGTGGGGCGGGGGGGAAACCGATGAAATCCGCAAAAAGGCGTTGAGCTTCCTGAACGGCATCAAGGTGCCGGTGGAACATCTGGCGGATGTCATCCAGTACGTGCCCTTCATCCAGGCCAAGTTCCACCATATCGATGAAAATCTGCACGATCACCACATCCCGTGGGACCGGATCGTGCCGATGCTGAAGAAGCTGGGCTATGCCGGCTATCTCTCCAGCGAATATGAAGGGGCGCGCGACCCCTGGGTATCGATTGAGCAGGTGCGCCGCCAGCACGCGCTGATCCGCAAGCTTGAAGCCGAATACGATGCCGCGCACGGGGGGAACGTCCATGCTTGAGCGCAGCCATATCCAGAGCACCGGTTTCCACAATATCGGCCCGGTGGGGGCGCGTACCGGCTTTGAGGTGCGTATCCGCCAGCCGAATTACCGCAGTTCGCGCCTCAGCCTGATCGAAGGTGTCGATCTGGTGATTGATGGGGTGGAATATCCCGCCGAACAGAGCCGCATCCGCGTGGGTGACCGGGAATATAGCCATGCTGAAATGGCCGAGGAAACGGTGGCCCGCCTCTATGTCGGCAGCTATTTCACGGTGATCGTGCCCAAGGCGGGCGGGCTGGCGCCCGGCGTCCACCATGTCGCCAGTTCCATCCGTTTCCGCCATCCCTATTTCCCGCCGGAATTCCAGCCGGTTTTCGTGCGCGATGCACGCCACGCCACGATCATTCTGCCTTGATGGCTGATACATTGGGGAGGACCACATGCGTTTCCTCATTGCCGCATCCCTTATTGCTTTCCCTTTCCTTGCCGTCGCCGCGCAGGCCGCGAATGTAACAGTAACGGTGGAGGCTGGGGCGCTGGAGGGTGTGGAGGAGAACGGTGTCCGCGCCTTCAAGGGCATTCCGTTTGCCGCACCGCCTGTGGGTGACCTGCGCTGGCGCGCGCCGGTTCCTCCCGCCTCCTGGACGGATGTGCGGTCGGCTAAATCCTATGGAAATGATTGCCAGCAAGTGCCGTTCGCGGGTGATGCAGCCCCCTTGGGCGGTCCCTTGGGTGAGGATTGTCTTTACCTGAATGTCTGGACACCGGTGGACGCGAAACCGGGTGTCAAATATCCAGTGATGTTCTGGATTTATGGCGGCGGCTTTGTCAATGGCGGCACCTCCCCAGGTGTGTATGACGGTACGGCCTTTGCCCGCAACGGCGTCATTCTGGTCAGCGCCAATTACCGCATCGGCCGTTTGGGTTTCTTCGCCCACCCTGCTCTTACAGCAGAGGCGGGCGGTGGCCCGACCGGTAATTTCGGTTTCATGGACCAGCTTGCAGCGCTGAAATGGGTTCAACGCAACATCGCTGCATTTGGCGGCGACCCGGCGAATGTCACCATTTTTGGTGAATCGGCAGGTGGACGGTCCGTCCATGTGTTGCAATCTCTGGATGCTGGAAGGGGGCTGTTCAGCCGGGCCATCATGATGTCGGGCGCTGGACGCCCCGGCAGTGTGATGAGCATGACGGATCAGAAGACGGCGGAGGAAAAGGGCGTGGCTTACGCCCGCTCCGTCGGGATCACGGATACCGGACCGGCCGGTCTTGCTGCCTTGCGGGCACTGCCGGCATCGACCTTGGGCGATGCAAGCATGGCAAGCCTGCTGAAAACCGGCGATCATTTGATGATCAACCCCCATATTGACGGGCGGCTTGTGACGGATGAACCGGAACGGCTGCTGGCGGCGGGGCATGGCTCACCCCACATTCCCGTCATGGTCGGTGCTACTGGCATGGACGGATTTCCCCTGGACCGTGACCCGGAGCGGGCGCTTGCCGGCTTCGGGTCCAGGGCCGATGAAGCCAGACGCCTTTATGCCAGCCCGAATGATCTGATCATGGTTTGGAAGATCGCTGGCGACCGGGGGTTCATTGAACCAGCGCGCTATGTCATGCGCGCGGCGGCGGCGCGAAAGGCCACCAGTTTCGGCTATCGCTTCTCCTATATCGCGCAATCACAGCAGGCGAGCGCGATGGGGGCCATGCACGCCAGCGAAATCCCGTTTGTCTTCCGCACCATCAATGTCCGGTTTCCGGGGCAGGTGACGCCGACAGATGAGGCGACGTCGCAGGCTATCCACGATTATTTCGTGTCCTTCGCCCGCAACGGTGTGCCTACAGCAAACGGGGGGCCGGAATGGCTGCCCTATAACGCAGCAGCGGACAAGATACTGGATTTCACTCTGCAAGGCCCCCGTTTCATCGATGATTCATACCGTGCCAGGCTGGATTTGGTAGAAAGTACAGCGCCATAACGGTTTGGCGGACAGATCACGCGATAAACGAAACAAAACCATATAGGGAGTTGGAAACATGTTCACGAGGCGGCAAATCGGTTTGGGCCTGGCTGGTCTGGGCGTTGCGGCGGCTGCGCGTGCCTTGCCCGCCATGGCGGCCACGGGTGCTCGCAAGTTTCCGGATGGTTTCCTCTGGGGGGCTTCGACAGCCGCCTATCAGGTGGAAGGCAACAATATTAATTCCGACATCTGGACGGCGGAACGTGCGCCCGGATCGCCCTATGCCGATGTGGCCGGGGATGCGGCGAACAGCTTCATGCTGTGGCCTGTCGATCTTGATCTGGTCAAGAATACGGGGCTGAGCGCCTATCGCTTCAGCCTGGAATGGGCGCGGATTGAACCCCGGCAGGGCGAATTCTCCATCGCCATGCTGGATCATTACAAGCGCATCATCGAGGGCTGCCACACGCGCGGACTGAAGCCGGTGGTGACCTTCAACCATTTCTCCAATCCGCTTTGGTTCGCGCTGGCCGGCGGCTGGCATAACCCAGAGGCGCCGGACCTGTTCGCCCGCTTTTGCGCCAAGGCGGCGGCGCATCTGGGGGACGGCATCGCCTATGCGGCGACCTTGAATGAACCCAATCATGCGGGGTATTTGCCCTCCATATTGCCCCCTTCGGTGAGCAGTTGGCTGGTGCCGGCGGACAAGGCGGCGTGTGAGGCGGTGGCCAAGCGCTTTGGCGTGCCACTGTTCCTGGCCGGTAACAATGTCTGGTACCCCGATCCTGTCGTCGTTCAGGCCCATCTGCTGAAGGGCCATGCGCAGGGCCGACAGGCCATCAAAGCAGAACGCAGCAATTTGCCCGTCGGCGTGACGCTGGCCATGATCGATGATCAGGCTGTGGGCAAAGATACCAGCAAACGCGACAGCGTGCGCGAACAGCTCTACGCCCCCTGGCTGCGCGCCGCACAGCAGGATGATTTTGTCGGCGTGCAGAATTACGAACGCGCCCTGTGGGATGCCAAGGGCCGTGTGGTGCCGCCGCCCGGCGGCGACCGCAACATGAGCGGGGCGGAGGTCTATCCGGCCTCATTGGCCGGTGTGGTGCGCTATGCCCATTCCATCGCCAAGGTGCCGGTGATCGTCACCGAACATGGGGTGAATACACCCGATGACGGGGTGCGCCAGCGCCTGATCCCGGCGGCCCTGACGGAACTGCACAAGGTGATCGCCGATGGTGTGCCGGTGAAGGGCTATTTCCACTGGTCGCTGATCGACAATTTCGAATGGGGCTTTGGCTATAAGCCGCAATACGGGCTGCACAGCCTGGATCGCCAGACATTCGCCCGCACGCCCAAGCCCAGTGCGGCGGTGCTGGGCGCCATTGCCCGCGCCAATGCCTGCTGATCAACAAGGACCAAGGCCATGAAACGACGTATCCGCATGGGGATGGTGGGCGGTGGACCCGGTGCCTTCATCGGCCCGGTCCACCGGCTGGCGGCGGAAATGGACCGGGAGATCGAACTGGTCGCCGGGGCCTTTTCCAGCGATGCCGCCCGCTCCATCGCCGGCGGGGCCGCCTATGGCATTGGTCCTGACCGCTCCTATCCCTCGCTCGACGCCATGCTGGTGGCGGAGCGGGACCGGGCGGACGGGATTGAAATGGTGGTGATCGCCACCCCCAACCGCCACCATTTGACCGCCGCCCGTGCGGCCCTGGAAGCCGGTATCGCCGTCATGTGCGACAAGCCGCTGACGGCGACACTGGCAGAGGCACAGACCCTGGAAGGGGTGGTGGCGCGCGCCGGCCTGCCCTTCGGCGTCACCTACACCTATGCCGGATATCCGCTGGTGCGGGAGGCCAAGGCCCGCATCGCCGCAGGCGCGCTCGGCACCATCCGCAAGCTGGTGGTGGAATATCCGCAAGGCTGGCTGGCGGGGGAGGCTGTGGGCAAGCAGGCGGCCTGGCGGGTTGATCCGGCCAGCGCCGGCATCGGCGGCTGCATCGCGGATATCGGCGTCCATGCCTTCCATCTGGCGGAGTTTGTCAGTGGTCATAAGGTGGTGAAGCTGCTGGCCGATCTGGGCAGCGTCGTGCCGGGCCGGGCGCTGGATGATGATTGCCAGATCCTGCTGCGTTTCGACAATGGTGCGCGCGGCGTGTTGCTGGCCAGCCAGATTTCGGTGGGTGAGCGCAATGGACTGCGGTTGCGGATTTATGGCGACAAAGCCGGGCTGGATTGGCGACAGGAGGAGCCCAACAGCCTGTGGCTGTCCCATGCCGATGGGCGCAGCGAACTGATCCGCGCCGGCGATCCCGGCCTGTCGCCGGCAGCATTGCAGGCCAGCCGCACGCCGGGCGGCCACCCGGAGGGCTATCTGGAAGCATTCGCCAATCTCTACCGCGATTTCGCCCGGTTGCTGCGGGGGGAGGCAGCCCCGCTGCTGCCCGGTCTGGCCGATGGGCTGCGCGGCATGGCCTTCATCGATACAGCCGTGCGGGCCAGCCGGGAAAATGCCGGCTGGGTGGATTTCACCGGCTGACACCACCGGAATAATACCAATCCGCCTAAAGGTTTAGCTTTAGGCGGATTGGAGGCCGGCGACCGCCGGCCCGCGCCCGCGTGGGCGCGTAAGCCAAGGCGGCGGATGCCGCCGCCCGGCGCCTGAGGGAACGCATAATCTCCCTGGATCGGTCACGATCCAGGGAGATTGGAAAAACGAGAAATTCGGGAGAAACGCGGATGAGGACGATCAAGGGGCCCGGTATCTTTCTGGCCCAGTTCGCGGGCGATGCCGCCCCGTTCAATTCCCTGGATGCCATTGCCGGCTGGGTGGCCGGCCTGGGCTATAAGGGCGTGCAGATACCCTCTTGGGATCAGCGGCTGTTTGATCTGTCCAAGGCTGCGGAAAGCCAGGATTATTGTGATGAGGTGCTGGGCACGCTGGCCCGGCACGGGCTGGCGTTGACCGAACTGTCCACCCATCTGCAGGGCCAGCTGGTCGCCGTCCATCCCGCCTATGATGCGCAGTTTGACGGTTTCGCCGCCCCCGCTGTGCGCGGCAACCCGGCGGCCCGGCAGGAATGGGCGGTGGCACAGCTGAAGCTGGCGGCCGTGGCCTCCCGCCGGTTGGGCCTGACGGCCCATGCCAGCTTCTCCGGTGCGCTGGCCTGGCCCTATCTCTATCCCTGGCCGCAGCGTCCGGCGGGGCTGGTGGAAGATGCGTTTGATGAGCTGGCCCGCCGCTGGCGGCCCATTCTGGACGTGTTTGACGAAAATGGCGTCGATATCGGCTTTGAACTGCATCCCGGTGAAGATCTGCATGATGGGGTGACGTTTGAGATGTTTCTGGACAGGGTGGGCAACCATCCGCGCGCCAACATCCTCTACGATCCCAGCCATTTTGTGCTGCAGCAGCTGGATTATCTGGCCTTCCTCGACCTCTATCACGCCCGCATCAAATGCTTTCATGTGAAGGATGCGGAATTCCGGCCCAATGGGCGCAGCGGCGTTTATGGCGGCTATCAGGGCTGGGTTGACCGGCCGGGCCGGTTCCGGTCGCTGGGTGATGGACAGGTCGATTTCGCCGCCATCTTCACCAAGATGGCGCAATATGATTTCCCCGGCTGGGCCGTGCTGGAATGGGAATGCGCCCTGAAACATCCAGAGGCCGGGGCGGCGGAAGGGGCGCCCTTCATCGACCGCCACATTATCCGGGTCACCGAAAAAGCCTTCGATGATTTCGCCGCCGCCGGGGCCGACCGCGCCCTGAACCGCCGTCTGATGGGGCTGTGATCATGAGCAAACTGACAACAGCCGGACAGGGAACGACGGCCAAGGGCATCACCCTGATTTACGCCCAGATATTGCCGGTGATGGCGATTGTCTCCCTGTTTCCTGCCATTCCCAAACTGTTTGCCGAGTTTGGCGCCCACCCCAATGCCGGTTTCCTGATCCCGGCCATTGTCACCGCCCCCTCGCTCTGTGCGGCGCTGTTCTCCTCGCTGGCGGGGATCATTGCCGACCGCTATGGCCGGCGGCGCAGTTTCATCTTCGGCATGGCGCTTTATGTGCTGGCCGGACTGGTGCCTCTGTTCGTGAATGATCTGGGCCTGATCATCGCCAGCCGGGCGGTACTGGGCATGGCAGAGGCCTTTGCCATCACCATTTCCAGCGCCCTGATCGGCGATTATTTCGGTGAACAGCGCCATCGCTGGACAGCCTGGGTTGGCATTTCCATTTCGGTGGCCGGTACGGGCCTGATCGCGGCGGGCGGGGCGCTGGCGGATATCAGCTGGCGCGGCCCCTTCGCCATCTATCTCCTGGCCATTCCCGGCCTGATCATGGCGCTGTTGTTTATTGATGAGCCCAAGGCTTCCGGCGGCAGCCCTGCCGCCGCGCGGCCCCAGCTTCCCTATCCCTGGAAAGAGGCGTTCCTGATCGGTGGCGTCACCCTGGTGACCTCCGCACTTTATTATGTGGAACCGCTGAACATCGCCCGCGTGCTGGATGCCAAGGGGGCGGGATCGTCCACGCAGATCGGCCTGATCCAGTCGGCGACCAGCATCGCCTATATTGGCGGGGCGATCCTTTATCGTCGGGTGCATCACTGGTCCATCGGCCAGTTATTGGGGCTGACCGGCGTGCTGATTGGCGTGGGCCAGCTGGTGATCGGCCTGGGTCCGACCTGGCAGGTGGTGTCGCTGGGGGCGGTCATCCAGCAGGTCGGTGGCGGCTTCGTCATCCCCGCCCTGATGGCCTGGGGGCAGGCCATCCTGCCGCTGGAACAGCGCGGGCGCGGCATGGGCATCTGGGCCACCGCCTTCTTCAGCGGCACCTTCGCCTGTGGTGGCCTCGTCGCCGTCACCACCAGCCTGACCGGCGGCCTGACCCCTGCCATGACGGCACTGGGTATCCTCACCCTGGTCTTTGCGTTTCTGGCCCGCCTGATCCCGGCGGGCAACCGCTCCACCTCAACTGTGAATGCCTGATCATGACTGAGACCGTTTACGACTTTATCATTGTGGGGGCAGGATCGTCGGGCTGTGTGCTGGCTGACCGGTTGAGCGCCAGCGGCAAGCATAAGGTGCTGCTGGTGGAAGCCGGCGGACGGAATGAGACCGAACTGGTCAACATGCCGCGCGCCTTCATGAAGATGTTCGGCAACCCCACCTATTTCTGGCATTTCCCCATCAAGCCGCAGGCCGGCCGCCCGGCGGGAGAGGTCTGGCCCTATGGTCGCGGCCTGGGCGGCTCCAGCTCCACCAACGGCACCTGGTACTTGCGCGGGATGCCGGCTGATTATGATGGCTGGGCCGCCGCCGGACATAAGGAATGGGCCTGGACGGAGATTTCCCGCTGCTTCCAGGCCATGGAAAGCTATCGCGTGGACGGGGCGCACAGGACGCGCGGCAGCGATGGGCCGTTGCAGGTGACGCAGCTGCCCTATCGCTCCCCGGCCATTGCCGCCAGCATTGAGGCGGGGGTGGAAATGGGCCTGCCGCGCCTCAGCGATATCAATACGCCCGGCACGCTTGGCATCGGCTATACCCAGGCAACCGTGGATCGGCGCGGGCGCCGCGCCTCCAGCTATCGCGCGTTCCTGAAGCCGGCCTTGTCCCGCCCCAACCTGACCGTGCTGACCGATGCCCTGGTGGAAAAGGTGGAGCTGGAGGGCAAGCGCGCCGTCGGCATTAAGGTCCGCACCGCCAATGGTGTCCGCATCATCAAGGCGGGGCGGGAGGTGATCCTGTCCGCCGGTGCGCTGCAAAGCCCCAAGCTGATGCAATTATCCGGCATCGGGCCGGTGGAAGTGCTGACCCGCGCCGGGGTGGCGGTGCAGCACGATCTGGCCGCCGTGGGCCGCCATCTGGCCGACCATGCCATGATCTCCCTGTCCTACCGGCTGCATAATGACCCCGGTTTCAATAAGGAGTTTTCCGGCTGGCGTCTGATGACGCACGCGCTGCGCTATTACCTGACGCGCAAGGGGTTGATGGCCTATACCTCGCCAGAGGTGACGGCGCTGTTATCGCTGCAGGGGCGATCTGACTGGCCGGATGTGCAGTTCGGCATCGGCCCCTTCTCCATGCGCTCATCCGAGGAGATCAAGGCCGATCCGGGGCGCGGTGCCTTGGAGGATAAGCCCGGCATCACCGTCAATGCCATCGCCCTGCGCCCGAAAAGCCGGGGTACCGTGTCCATCCGCAGCGGCGATGTCACCGACCAGATCGAGGTGGATGCCAACTGGTGGGGTGACCCGGCCGACAAGGCCTTCATGGTGGAAATGGTGCGGCTGGTCCGCCGCTACATGCGCCAGCCGGCGCTGAAGCATTTTGTCGGGGAAGAGGTGGTGCCCGGCCCCCGCATTGAAAGCGATGAACAGATCGCGGAGGTGCTGGAATGGCTGACCAGCCCCGGCGTTCACGCCACCGGCACCTGCCGCATGGGCGGGCCGACGGATGGGGTGGTCGATGGAAGGCTGCGGGTGCATGGCATCCAGGGGCTGCGGGTGGTGGATTGCTCCGTCATGCCCGTTCCGCCCGCCGGCAACACCAATGGCCCGGCCATGGTTGTCGGCTGGCGGGCGGCGGAACTGATCCTGGAAGATGCGGGATGATACCAATCTCCCTTGATCGGTCACGATCAAGGGAGATTTTTTGTTCCCTCAGACGCCGGGCGCTGCCATCCGGCAGCTTGGCTTACGCGCCACGAGGTGCTGAGCCGGCAGTCGCCGGCCTCCAATCCGCCAAGGGTCAAACCCTCGGCGGATTGGTATTAGAAAAGCGGATCAGTTGTTGCGGCTGGTCATGGAGAAGGGGGCGGCGCCGGGGCCCGTACCCCATGCCTTGTTCGGCTGCGGCCCCATGTCAAAATGCAGGGTACCGCCCTGCATCAGCTCCTCATGCGTCAGCCAGGTGCGGTTCAGCGGCTTGCCGTTCAGGCTGACGGACTGGACATAGACATTGGCCGGGCTGTTGGCCGGGGCCTCCACCCGCAGTTTCTTGCCCGTGGGCAGGGTGATCTCCGCCAGCCGGAACAAGGGAGAGCCGATGACATATTGGCCGCTGCCCGGTGTGACGGGATAGAAGCCCAGGGCGCTGAACACGTACCAGGCCGAGGTCTGGCCATTATCCTCATCCCCCGCATAGCCATCGGGGCTGTTGAGATAGAGGCGGCGCATCACATCGCGCAGATGCGCCTGCGCCTTCCAGGGCTGGCCGGCGTAATTATAGAGATAGATCATGTGCTGGATCGGCTGGTTGCCATGGGCATAGTTGCCCATGTTGACGATCTGCATCTCCCGGATCTCATGGATGGTGAAGCCGTAATAGCTGTCATCAAAGATTGGCGGCGTATCGAACACGCTGTCCAGCTTGGCGGTGAAGGCCGCGTCACCGCCCATCAGATTGATCAACCCCTGGATATCGTGGAAGACTGACCAGCTATAGTGCATGGCATTGCCTTCGGTGAAGGCATCGCCCCATTTCAGCGGGTTGAAGGGGGATTGGAACTGGCCATCCTTGTTGCGGCCCCGCATCCAGCCGGTTTCTTTATCGAACAGCTTGCGGTAATTGCCGGCGCGTTCATAGAACAGCTTGGCATCCTGCTTCTTGCCGAGCGCTTCGGCCAGCCGGGCCAGATTGAAATCAGCAAAGGCATATTCCAGGGTGCGGGCGGCATTTTCCTTGATGCCGACATCATAGGGCACATAGCCGAGGCGGTTATAATAATCCACCCCTTCGCGGCCGACCGAACTGATCACCTTGCCATCGTCGGAGAGCGGGCGGCCCCGGTCGGTGGTGGCGTTCTTCTTCATCGCCTCATAAAGCTTTTCAATGTCATAGCCCCGGATGCCTTTCAGCCAGGCATCGGCAATGATGATGGCGGAGTTGGAGCCGATCATCACATCCCGGTGGCCCGGGCTGGCCCATTCCGGCAGCCAGCCGGATTCCTGATAAGTGTTCACCAGCCCTTCCATGATCTGGCCATCCAGATCGGGGCGCAGCAGGGTGAAGAGCGGGAAGACGGCGCGGAACGTGTCCCAGAAACCATTATCGGTAAACATCCGCCCCGGCAGTACCTGGCCATTATAGGGGCTGTAATGCTGGATATTGCCCTTGGCATCCACCTCGTGAAAGGCGCGGGGGAAAAGCTGGGTGCGGTAGAGGGCTGAATAGAAGGTGCGTACCGCATCCTGATCGGGGTCTTCAATGCGGATGCGGCCCAGTTCGTTATTCCAGGCGGTGGCTGCCTTCTGTTTGGTGGTGTCGAAATCTTGGGTGCCGATTTCGCGGCGTAGGTTCAGTTCCGCCTGTTCCGGGCTGATGAAGGAGGAGGCGACGCGCACCTGCACCTGTTCGCCGCGCTTGGTTTTAAAGCCGATGACGGCGCCGACATGGTCGCCCTTGGCTTCGCGGCTGCCGGGCAGGGGCTTCCAGCCATCGCCCCAGCTTTGCACAAGCTCAAAATCATGGTCGAATTCGGCCACGAAGTAATTATGGAAGTTGGCCGGCACCCCGCCATGATTGTTACGGGCATAGCCAATGATGCGCCGCTGTTCCGGCAGGATCGTCACCATTGATCCGCCATTGAAGGCATCCAGCAGGATATAGCTGTGATCATTCTCCGGGAAGGTGAAGCGGAAATGGGCGGCCCGCTCGGTGGGCGCGATTTCCACCGTCACATCATGGTCAGCCAGATAGGCGCTGTAATAATAGGGGCGCGCGATTTCAGCCTTGTGGCTGAACCAGGAGGCGCGGGCTTCTTCCTCGATCTTCAGATCACCGGTGACGGCCATCAGGGAGAAGGCGCCATAATCATTCAGCCAGGGGCTGGGCTGGTGCGTCTGTTTGAAGCCGCGCAGTTTGGTGTCATCATAGCGATAGGCCCAGCCATCGCCCATCTTGTTGGTCATCGGCGTCCAGAAATTCATCGCCCAGGGCAGGGCGATGGCCGGATAGGTATTGCCGTTGGACAGTTCAAAATTGCTGTCGGTGCCGATCAGCGGGTTGGCCAGATCGGCGGGGGCCGCCATTTGCGCCGGGGCCGGCAGGATGGCCGTGCTGGTCAGCAGCAAGGCCGCCAGCAGGGCAGGGACCAGATGGCGGGCGGGTTTCAAACGGATGGTGCGGGACATGGGCGTCCTCCCTTTGGCAGCGCGGATGGGGCGGGCGGGATGCTGGTCAGCCGGGAAGCCCGACGGTGGCATGGTGATGCCCGCCGATATCAAGGCTGGTGATCAATTTTCTCTCCCCCTGCATAGAATGGGCTGACGCCCAATGCCCGTGGTTTTTCGCCAATGTAATGGATTACATTTGATGGCGCTACGGGAATTGCGGCGAAGGGCAGGGCGCGGCCTGCTATTCCTCCCCCTCCGGGTCACGCTTGATCAGGCCGGTCAGGGCCACCACGGTCAGGGTGGAGAGAACCCAGCCCATGATGATGTGGAAGTAGAGGTAGAAGAGGAGGCCCCAGCCGGGGATATCATCGCTGAATTTTGCTGTCAGCGGGCTGGGGCTCCAGGCTTTTTCCTGGCCCAGGTCGATTAAGGGGATCAGGGTGTCGAAGGAATACCAGAAGGCGTTGAAAGGCGTGTATTCGGGGGGGAGTGTGTAGGCGATGTCGTGCGCGGTGGGGGAGGGGGCCTGTAGGTTGCGCGTCTGGTTTTCGGTGATGAAAACCGGGTCGGCGGGCTTGATCAGGCCGGGGCCGCCGATGTTGTGACAGTCTCCGTTGGGCGTGCAGTCATAGATGGTAGGGGCATTGAGGCCGAAGGCAATTGTGCCAATGATCTGCAGATATAGCAGCCAGACAGCGCCTCGCCATGGCCTATACCCATGTCCGATGGCAACATCGAAAAAGCCGCTCAGCAGACGGTGGAGCCAGTTCAGTGGCCAGGAGTAGGTTTTTGCCAGATGTTTGGCCCGAGCCCGCGCCAGCGCCAAACCAACATCCTGCGCCCCGCGATCATCCCCCGCCGCCCGCAGAACGCGGGCCAGGGTGCGATAGGGGCCGGGCTTGAAATCGTCGCCCTGGGACGCCTCAATCCAGGCAATCCGGGTGGCGCTGTCGGTTTTTGTTTTGCCGTCGCCAGCGAACGCCCCATAGGTGAAATGGTTGAGGTTGAGGGTTGGTTTTTCTTTTTTCTCGCCCGCTTTTTTCTTTTCGTTGTCCCAATCATCAGCCCATTGGCCGGCAGTGGCGTGGGAAAGGTTTAATTCTCCGGTTCCTTTTGTTGGGCACCATCCCAGGAGTCCCCCGATTTTTGCGGCGATAAGGTTCACCTTACCGGTGCTTTGAAAGGTATCGCGTAAGTACAAGTCCCTATCCACGACCATGCCGTCCGCGTTTAGAGCTCCTGCCTCTCCGCCGTTAAGCTTGGCTCCGTCGAATTCAACGTTACCGTTTATCTGCGCGCCGAGAAGGAGAACTTCGCCTTTGCTGGTGAAGCCGTTGCGGCAAAACAAGTTGCCCCTCACGACCATGCTGTCCGCGTTTAGGGCTCTCGCCTCTCCGCCGTTAAGCTTGGCTCCATCGAATTCAACGTTACCATTTATCTGCGCGCCGAGAAGGCGAACTTCGCCTTTGCTGGTGAAGCCGTTGCGGCAAAACAAGTTGCCATTCACGACCATGCGATCCGCGCTCAGGGCGTCACCTGTTCCGCCGTCAAGATTGGCCTCGTTGAAAGAAGCAGTACCGCCGATCTGCGCACCCAGAAGCCGAACCTCGCCTTTGCTGGTGAAGCCTTCGCTACAAAACACGCCACCCGTTACGACCATGCGATCCGCGCTCAGAGCGGCACCTGTTCCGCCGTCAAGATTGGCCTTGTTGAAATAAACATCACGACCGATCTGCGCACCCAGAAGGCGAACCTCGCCTTTGCTGGTGAAGCCGTCGTTGCAGAATAAGCAGCCGGCTATGTGAACCCCGTCCCCCCTTAAACCCTTGGCAAGATGGCTGCCACTGAGGTTAAGGGCCGGCAGGTAGGCGTGTAGAACGACCAGTTCTTCGGCGAAATGGCAACGTAGAAGGGCAAGCGGACCCCGCCCCGTGCCGAAGGACAGGTCCAGTTCGCCGACAATGCGGGCTCCGACTACCTGCACGCCCTTTGGGTCGGCGATCACATCGTCCCAGAGGCCGAGGCACAGGGCGCGGATGGAGGTAGCTTGGATGGTGGGCATGGTGGCGACGAAGGTGGCGTCGGCCAGTTGCTCCGGTGTTGGTAATTCATCTACCGGCGGCCAGAAGCGCCCCTCCCGCACCGCCTTGATCAGGGCCTTGTCATTCTGGGGGAGGATTTGCGGGGCGTTGGGCATGGTGGCATCCGGGGTAGAACTTATGCGTCGTAACACACCGGATGGGGTGGGGCAACGGCGGGCCCTTAGGGCGGCGGCGGGAGCTGCAGCAGGTTGGGGTTTTTCGGAATTTGGGTGCTTCGTCACCGTCACCCCGGCGAAGGCCGGGGGCCAGAATCACAGGCGCATTGCTCTACGAACCTGGACCCCGGCCGCAGCATGGGTGACGGTGGGGATACAGTAAGATTTTGATAATGAATGAAGACCTTGCAGACAGACACGAAGGAGACCGGTAGCGGCCAGCCCCTCACCCGCCCGTGCTGTCGCGCAGGATCAGGCGGTGGGGCAGGATGTGGACTTCGTTGTCCTGGTTTTTGCCTTCGATGCGATCCAGCAGGATTTCGCAGGCCTTGGCCCCCATCTCATTGCCCGGCTGGGCCACGGTGGTCAGGGGGGGGATGGCGTGGGCGGCGAATTTGATGTCGTCGAAACCGCAAACCGCCATGTCGCCCGGCACCGACAATCCCGCCTGCGACAAAGCCTGCAAGGCACCGATGGCCATTTCATCATTCATGGAGAAAAGCGCCGTCGGCCGGTCGGGCAGTGCCGCCAGGGCGCGGGCGGCGCGGGCGCCGGATTCCATGGAAAAATCACCATACTGGATCAGCGCTTCATCCACCCCCAGCCCGGCGGCCTGCATCGCCTGATGATAGCCCTTCATCCGGTCGATGGCGTGCGGGTTTTCCCGCGATCCGCTGATCACGCCGATGCGGCGATGACCACGCGCCAACAGATGTTCCACCAGTTCGCGCGCAGCACCAGCATTGTCGATGCGCACCGACGGGGCCGCCGTCAGCTCGCAGCCGCAGGCATGAACCACGGGGCAGGGCAGGGGGCGGCGCTGATCATCGGGCACATAATCGGGGCTGAGCTGGATCACCCCATCGGCCAGCCTGGTTTCCACCAGCTGGGCGTAATGCGCCTCCCGCTCCCGCGAATCGCAAGTATCGCCGATCAGCACGGAATAGCCGCGCCGCCAGGCCGTCGCCTCAATCCCCGCCGTCACGCTGGCGAAAAACGGGTTGGTGATGCCGGGCACCAGCACCAGTACGGTAAAGGAACGGTCGGTGCGCAGGTTGCGGGCCAGCATGTTGGGCCGGTAATCCACCTCCCGCACCGCCTTCAACACCCGCTCGCGCGTTTCTGCCGCCACCTTTTCCGGGTTGCGCAGGGCGCGGGAAATGGTGGCCGTCGACAGGCCGGAGACGCGCGCAACATCCAGGATGGTGGTCATCGGCTCAATCGTTCCTTTGTTGTGCTTCGGGCCGCCCAGGGGGGAGGGGACGGTTTATGGATTTGTCTGTCAAGTGCCGTGTAGGGTGCGGTGCGATTATGGGCGGCGGGAATGATTTTCGCTTGCCAAGCGCGCGAAGTCATGGATTATAGGTGATGTAATCGATTACAGTAAATCGATTACATCACGGGTTTGGTTCTGGCCTGCCATGCGGGGTGGGGGACTTCGTTCGAAAAGATATTGCTTCCTCCGCTTTTCCGCACAGGCGCTACGTTAATCCCTTGGAATAAGGTGCTTTCCCCGCGAAAGCGGGGATCCAGGGGCCACCAGTATCAACGCTTGGGTGCCTTTGGCCCCTGGACCCCCGCTCATCAAGGGGGAGGCAGGAATGTGCAATTGAGTAAGGAGGTTGCCACGCCCGAAGGCATGGCGACAAGGGGAGCAATCACCAGCCGGGACCAAAAACCACACCACCCCCGGCACAACAGACCATAAAAGAAGAATAATCCTTTCAAGGACTAAGGATATAGGGAGCGGACGGCATGTCCATGATCGACGGGTTGATTGTTGCAGCCTATCTGGTGGCAACGCTGCTGATTGCGCTTGGCCTGCGCCGCAAGGCAGCGCAGAGCGTGGACAGCTATTACCTGGGCAACAAGAAAATGCCCTGGTATCTGCTCTGCCTGTCCGATGCGTCGGGCATGTTCGATATTTCCGGCACCATGTGGCTGACGACGCTGCTGTTCGTCTATGGCCTGAAAAGCATCTGGCTGCCCTGGCTCTGGCCTGTGTTCAACCAGATTTTCCTGATGGCCTTTCTGGCCCTGTGGCTGCGCCGGTCCAATGTGCGCAGCGGGGCGGAATGGATTGAATTCCGCTTCGGCGGCGGGGCCGGTGCGCGCGCCTCTCACCTGTCGGTGGTGCTGTTCGCGCTGATCTGCGTGATCGGTTTTCTGGTCTATGCCTTTGTCGGCATTGGCAAATTCGTCGAACTGTTCGTGCCGTGGGAAATGGTGGCCCCCTATGTCGGCATCGATATTCCCCATGCCATGGTGCCCAATGTCTATGCCGTCATCGTCACCAGTTTGGTGACGCTCTATGTGGTGCTGGGCGGAATGCCGGGCATTGTCTGGACCGATGTGCTGCAATTTTCCATCATGGCGGTGGCGTCCGTCTTCATCGCCGTGCTGGCCATGATGCTGGTGACGCCGGAGCAATTGGCCGCCGCCACGCCGGATGGCTGGATGAGCCCGTTCTTCGGCTGGCATCTGGGGTTGGATTGGCAGAATATCCTGCCGCCGGTACAGCAGAAGATCGCCGCCGACGGGTTCGGCCTGTTCGGGCCCCTGTTCATGATGATGATCTTTTCCGGCATCCTGAAAAGTGCCGCCGGGCCGGCCCCGTCTTATGACATGCAGCGCATCCTGGCCACGCGCACCCCGCGGGATGCCGCGCGGCTGACGGGCTTCGTCTCTGTGGTGCTGATGCCGATCCGCTATCTGATGATTGCCGGCTTTACCGTGCTGGCGCTGGTTTATGTTGACCGGCTGGATCTGGTCAGCCCGTCGGGTGTGGATTTTGAAAGCATCCTGCCCGCCGCCATCCGCGCCTTTGCGCCTGCCGGCATGTTGGGGCTGATCGTTACCGGGCTGCTGGCGGCGTTTATGGCCACCTTTGCGTCCAGCCTGAATGCCGCCCCGCTCTATGTCGTCAACGATGTTTATCGCCGCTACATCAACCCGCAGGCCGAACAGAAAACCTTGGTGCGGATGAGCTATGGCGTGTCCACCGGCATTGTTCTGCTGTCCATGGGGATCGGGCTGTTCGTCTCCTCCATCAATGACGCGCTGCAATGGATCGTGTCCGGCCTGTGGGGCGGGTACACGGTGGCCAATGTCATTAAATGGTATTGGTGGCGCTTCAACGGCCAGGGCTATTTCGCCGGGATGCTGGCGGGTATCGTCTGTTCGTTGAGCTTCCCCTATCTGTTTGGGCCGCATTTCCCGCACCTGGGCTCGCTGCTGCCGCTTTACCTGTTCCCGCTGATCATCGCCGTGTCGGGGGTGGGGGCGGTGGCGGCCACGCTGTTGACCCCGCCCACCGACATGGCGGTGCTGAAGCGGTTTTATGCGCAGGTGCGGCCCTGGGGCTTCTGGGGGCCGGTGCAGCGCGCCCTGGCGGCGGAAAACCCGGCTATCACCCGCAACCGGGATTTTGGCCGCGACCTGTTCAACATCATCACCGGCACCGTGCTGCAAACGGCCCTGGTGGCGGTGCCGGTGTTCCTGGTGGTGAAGAATTGGGGGGCGCTGGCCTTGTCGCTGACGGTGGTGGGGCTGGGCGGTGCCATCCTGTGGCGCACCTGGTATCGCCGGCTGGCCGATTGGCCGGATGGGGTGACGGGGCCGGCCAATCTGGCCGACACGCCGCCCGCCGCTGCCGCCCATGATCTGCCGGCCAAGGGGGCCGTTTCCCATGCGTAAATCAACGGCGGTGACGCTGGCCGCCCTGCTGCTGGCGGGGGTGGCCCTGCCCTGGTCCGTGTCGCCCGTGAAGGCAGAGGTGGGGGCGGTCAGTGACCCCAGCGCCTATGTCGATCCGTTCATCGGCACGGGGCAGAATGGCCATGTCTTCCCCGGTGCCACCACGCCGTTTGGCATGGTGCAGCTATCGCCGTCCAATGACCGCGATGGCTGGAACTGGACATCGGGCTATCATTACAGCGACAGCGTGATCAAAGGCTTCGCCCATACCCATATCAGCGGGGCGGGCCTGTCGGCCCTGGGTGACATCTTGCTGATGCCGGCGCGCCAGGGGGATACGCGGGCCGGTATCTCTGATGGCACCGTCACCGGCTATCGCTCCGCCTTCAGCCACGCGCGGGAGGTGGCGAAGCCAGGATATTACCGGGTGCATCTGGACACGCCCGATGTGGAAGCTGAATTAACGGCCAGCCCGCGCGCCGGTTTTCACCGCTATCATTTCAACGGGTCGGCCCCGCAATTCATCATTCTGGACCCCACCCATGGGGTGGGCGACCATACGCTGGAAACCAGCATCGAGATTCTGTCCGACCGGGAGGTGCGGGGCTGGAAACACGCGGTCAGCCAGAGTTCCGGCGACCGCAAGGTCTATTTCCACGCCCGTTTTTCCCGACCATTCACCGCACAGGTGACGGCAGCGGATCAGAACGTGACGGGCAAAGCCGCCAGCGGGCCGGCGATCAAGGCGGCGCTGTCGTTTGACCCGGCGGGCGGGGCGGATGTGGAGGTGGCGGTTGCCATCTCTCACACCTCCCTGGAAGGGGCGTCGGCCAATTTCCAGGCGGAAGCGGCGGGCAAGGGCTTTGATACGGCATTGGCCGAGGCGAAGGCCCTGTGGCGGGAGCGGTTGGGCCGCATTGCCATTGATGATGTGCCGGCGGTGAAGAAGCGCATCTTCTATACCGCAGCGTATCACGCCTCCATCGCGCCCAGCCTGATCTCCGACGTGACGGGGGATTATTATGCGGGCGGGCAGGTGCGGCATTCTCGCATCCCGCAATATAGCAATTATTCAAGCTGGGATACTTATCGCGCCCTGCACCCGCTGTTGACCATCATCGACACGCGCAAGACGGGTGAGATGGTGGCCAGCATGGTTTCCCGCCATGCCGATGCCGGGATGCTGCTGCCAGCGTGGGAGGCGGTGGGCCATGATAATAGGGTGATGATCGGCTATGCCATCACCTCGCCCATCGCCGATGCGGTGCTGAAGGATATTCCCGGCATCGATAAGCAGGCAGCCTATCAGGCCATCCGCGCCAGTGCCTTTGATCTGACCAAACATAGCAATGTCTATGATGGCAATGGCATGGAAGGTTACCTCGCCTATGGTTTCGTGCCGGCGGACGTGGCCAGTTCGGTTTCCAAAACCACGGAGCAGAATTATCAGGATTGGGTGATCGGCCAGGTGGCGGCCAAGCTGGGCAGGGCTGAGGATGCCGCCCTGTTCGCCGCGCGGGCCACTGGATACCGGCTGCTGTTCGATCAAAAGACCGGCTATCTGCTGCCCCGGCTGGCCGATGGGCGCTTTGCGCCGTTGGATACCAACCGCTGGGACAGCCTGAACCGGCATTATGTCTCGGGCAATATCTGGGCCTATAGCACCTATACGCCGCAGGATATGCAGGCGGCCATCCGCCTGCATGGCGGGCGGCAGGGCTATGCCCAGTTCCTGGACCGGATTTTCACTGACGAGACGCCGGTGGAAGGCGAACAGCATGTGGATATTTCCGGCTTCGTCGGCAAATACGGCCATGGGGACGAGCCGGGGCACCATATGCCCTATCTCTATAACCTGACCGGCCAGCCCTGGAAGACCCAACAATATGTGAACCGCGTGCTGCGGGAGATGTATGCCGACCGGCCCGATGGCATCGTCAATAATGAAGATCTGGGCCAGATGTCGGCCTGGTATCTGTTCTCCGCCCTGGGGTTCTATCCCGTCACGCCGGGTGATTTGACCTATCAGTTGGGCGCACCCTATCAGCCGCGCGCCAGTATCCGGCTGGAAAATGGCAAGCGCTTTACCGTGATCGCGGACAATCTGTCCGACCGGAATATCTATGTGCAGTCGGTGCGGCTGAACGGGAAGCCCTATCCCAACAGCTTCATCCGCCATGAACAGATCATGGCGGGCGGGGAATTGCGCTTTGCCATGGGGCCGGACCCCAACCCAGCTTTCGCCACCAAGCCGGAACAGACCAGCCTGGGGGCGTTTGACGATAAGCAGCCCCTGGTGGCCGCCCCGCCGGTGCCCTGGGCCCCTTATGATCCGGCAGACGGCGCCTATTTCGCGGATGCCCGTTCGGTGGAACTGACCAGCCTGAACCAGGGGCTGCAAATCCGCTATACGCTGGATGGCAGCCAGCCCGGCCCGCAATCCACGCTGTATCAGGGGCCGATCCGCCTGACGGGGGATAGCGACCTGAAGGCGGTGGTGCTGGGCGGGGCCAAGCAGAGTGCTGTGTTCGAAAAACGCTATTTCCGCACCATCACCGCCGGGCTGGCAGCGGGATATCCGCGTATCCGCCTGGAACAGGACAAGGTGCCCTATGGCAAGGCCGATGGATCGATGCTGATCGATCAGGTGCAGGGCACCCAGTTTTATGGCGACAAGAAATGGACCGGGCGCACCGGCGATATCACCGCCAGCATTGATCTGGGAACGGCCAAACAGGCGAAAACCGTCACCCTGGGCGCGCTGGATGACCCGATGAACGGCATCATGCTGCCCCGCCGGGTGGAGGTGTGGGCCGGGGGTGATGCGTCATCGCTCACCCTGCGCGGGGCCGTTGATGTGCCGCCCGCCCCCGCCATCCGCCAGCAGGTGGAGCGGGTGCAGGTTCCCGTCAGCGGCGCTGCAGCACCACTTTACCAGATCCGCATTTTCTCCCACGGCGACATGCCGCCCACACTCAGCGCGCCCGGACGGCCCGCTTGGCTTTTTGTTGATGAGATCATTCTGCAATGACGAATAAGACCCAGGATATGGCCATCGGTGGCAGCCGCAGCCAGCTTGCCGGCACATGGCGCTTCCGCAAGGCGGGCGATGCCGATTGGCTGCCGGCGACGGTGCCCGGTTCCAACGTGACCGACCTGCTGCGCCAGGGCGTGATTGGCGACCCGTTCCACCGCGACAATGAAAACCACTTCCAGTGGATCGAGGCGGCGGATTGGGAATATGAATGCCGCTTCGACCTGCCAGCAGGTTTGGATGGCGCGGATGAACTGGCGCTGCTGTTCGACGGGCTGGATACCCATGCCACGGTCAGCCTGAATGGCCAGCAAATCCTGGTATCGGACAATATGTTCCACCGCCATCGGGTGCCCTGCGGCCCGCTGTTGCGGGCGGGGGAAAACCTGCTGCGGGTTTACTTTCAATCCCCCGTCACCCGTGCGGCGGCGCTGCAGGCGCGGGACGGGTTTCTCTATCCGGCGGAAAATGACAAGACGGCGGTAAAGGCCAGCGTCTATTCCCGCAAGGCACCCTATCATTTCGGCTGGGACTGGGGGCCGAAACAGGTGCCGTCCGGCATCTGGCGGCCCATCTGGGTGGAGGCGGTGCGCCAAGCCCGGCTGGTGGATTTCGCCCATCGCCTGATCCGGCTGGCCGATGAGGTGGCGCTGGTGGAACTGCGGCTGGGCCTGGAAGGGCTGAAGCCGGGGGCCGCCCGGCTGGAAATTACCTGCGAGCAGCCGGGGGTGGAACCGATCGCCCTGGACCTGGAACTCCATGCCGGTTTGCAGGAACAGCGGCTGGCGATCCGCATCGACCAGCCCCGCCGCTGGTGGCCCCATGGTCTGGGCGAGGCATTCCTTTACCGGTTCCACCTGTGCCTGCGCGATGCGCAGGGGAACGAGTTGGACCGGATGGAGCGCGCCATCGGCCTGCGCACGATCGAGGTGGTGAGCCAGCCGGACGAACAGGGCCTGAGCTTCTATCTGAAGGTCAATGGCCGCCCCACCTTCATGAAAGGGGCCAATTACATCCCGCCGGACAGTTTTCTGGAAAACATGTCGCCGGAACGATACCGGCAATTATTCCGGGACTGCGTGGGTGCCAATTATAACATGCTGCGCATCTGGGGCGGCGGCACCTATGAGGATGACCTGTTCTATGATCTGGCCGACCAGAACGGCATCCTGATCTGGCAGGATTTCATGTTCTCCTGCACGCTCTACCCGTCCGATCCGGCCTTTATGGAAAGCGTGGCTTTGGAGGCTGAACAGGCGGTGAAGCGGTTGCGGCATCATGCCTGTCTGGCGCTGTGGTGCGGCAATAATGAAATCAGCATGGGTATTGATAAATGGGACTGGCCGGCCAAGTTCGGCTATTCCCCCGAACAATACAGCGCCATGGTGGCCGGCAACAGCCGGCTGTTTGATGAATTGCTGCCCGGCATTGTTGCAGCCCATGATGCCGGCCGGTTTTACTTCGCCTCCTCCCCCATCGGTTATTGGGAACATGCCGATGAGGATGGCAAGGGTGATGGCCATTATTGGGGTGTGTGGCATGGGGAATTGCCCTTTGCCACCTATGACGCGCGCCTGTCCCGCTTTATGAGCGAATACGGATTTCAATCCTATCCGCTGCTGCCCTCGGTCGAGCGGTTCACGGAACAGGCGGACCGGTCGAAGGACAGCCCGGTCATGGGGGTGCATCAAAAGCATCCGCGCGGCAATGCCATCATCAGCCGCTTCATCGCCCAGCATTTTGGCGAACCGGCCAGCTTTGGCGATTTCTGCTATCTGGGCCAGCTGGTGCAGGCCGATGGGCTGCGCGTGGCGTTTGAGGCGCACCGCCGCAATATGCCGTTCTGCATGGGATCGCTTTATTGGCAGATCAATGATTGCTGGCCGGCAATTTCCTGGTCCAGCATCGATTATTACGGGCGCTGGAAAGCGCTGCATTATCAGGCCGCCCGCTCCTTCGCGCCGCTGATCCTGTCGGTCACGGCGGGCCAGGGCGGGCTGGATATCCACGCCATTTCCGATTTGATGGCGGATCGGTCACTGGTGCTGCAGGCACGGTTGATCGATCTGGCTGGCGGGGAAATCTGGTCGGCTGAACAGGCGGTGACGGTGCCGGCCAACCGTTCCACCCTGCTGGCACGGCTGGACCCGCCGGCACAGACGGGCAAGGCGCTGCTGGTGCTGCGCCTGCTGGAGGGGGCGGAACAGGTGGTGCGGCATATCCACCCGCTGGCCCCGTTGCTGGCGGCAGACTTGCCGGAACCGGGCCTGACCCTTGCCGTCTGCGATGATGGCGGGGTGGAGGTGCGGGCCGAACGCTATGCGCGCGGGGTGCTGGTGCTGGCCGATCCGCTGGATGGCGGGGCCAGGGCGCTGAATTTCAGCGATAATTTCTTCGACCTGCTGCCGGGGGAGGCCAAGCGCATCCATCCGCGCGATGGGCGGGCATTCGATCCGGCCAGCCTGCGCGTCATGTCCGTTCATGGCAGCACCGAAAAGGGGGAATGAGATGCACCGGGGCCTGGCCATCACCACGCTTGCCGCCACGCTGGCACTGACCGCCCCGGTTGGGGCGGCAGAGGCAAAGCGGATGCTGTCGGTGGGCGATGTGCTGGGTTGGGTGCCGCCGGCGGATGCGGGTAATGTATCGACCGTGCCGCTGGCCCGGCGCTTCAGCGACCTGGCGGCGGAGCCGGACCGGGCGGGCCGGTTTGATCCGGCAGCGCGGGTGATGCTGGCCCCCGATGGCATGGATAATCTGGGGGCGGCCAGCGATGGTGCCTTCAACCGCTATGTCTTCAGCCATTGGCCGCAGGTGGATATTCTGGCCTGGTTCGCCGGCAATGCGGCGGCCCCGCTGGCCATCCCGTCGCGGCCCTGGGTGGAGGCGGCCCACCGCCATGGGGTGAAGGTGATCGGCACCCTGTTCTTTGCCCCCGTCGCCTGGGGCGGCGGGCCGGAAACGCTGGAAAGCTTTCTGGTACAGGATGCGCAGGGCCGTTTCCCAGCGGCGGACCGCATGGTGGAAATTGCCCGGCATTACCGGTTTGATGGCTGGTTCATCAACCAGGAAACCGGGTTGAATGAGGTGAAGGGGCCGGATGGCAAACTGGTGCGCGGCCCCACCAGCCCGCAGGCCAAAGCCCTGGCGGCCAAGGTTTTGGCCTTCATGCGCTATCTGAAATCCATCGCGCCGGCGGATCAGGAAATCCACTGGTATGATGCGATGCTGCCGGATAATGGCGCGGTCGGCTGGCAGAACGCGCTGAACCGGCGCAACCTGCCCTTCCTGCAGGATGGGGCGGCCAGTACTGCCGACGGCATGTTCCTGAATTACTGGTGGACGGGGGAGGGGTTGCGCCAGGGGGCGGCCCTGGCGGAATCCATCGGTCGGTCGCGCTATGATCTGTTCATCGGGGCCGACCTGTGGCCCGCCCGCAAGGAACAGCCAGCCTTTCGCAATGATCATTGGCTGCGCGATCTGCGCGGGGCCGATGGCAAGGCTTTGGGCTCCATCGGCCTGTTCGCGCCCAACTTCAATTTCAATTTCGATGGGGACGAGAAGGCCCCCGCCTTCAGCCGCTTTGCCAGCGATGCGCGTGATGTGGGGCGGTTCTATGCCGCCGAACAAAGACTGTTCGCCGGGGATGATGGCAATATGGCGGTGACGGATCGGGCCGGTTGGGATGGCATCTCCGCCCTGGTGCCGGCGCGATCCAGCGTGACCAGCCTGCCCTTTGCCACCAGCTTCAGCACCGGCCATGGGCGGTTGCGGGCGGAGGGGGGCCGGGTTGTCGGCGGGGCGTGGCACGATATGGGCGCACAGGATGTGCTGCCCACCTGGCAATTTGCCTGGACACCGGGGGCGGCGCTGGACATCGGGTTTGATTTCGACCGCGCCTATCAGGGGGGAAATTCCCTGCGCGCGGTGTTGGCCCAGCCCTTCAGCGGCAAGGTGGAAATCCCGCTTTATCTGCTGGATCTGCCGGCGCGTGGCGCGCTGTCGGTGCGGGTGGCCGCCGATGCCGCCGGGCCGGGGGCGGCGCTGCGGTTGACCCTGGCCGATGGCGGGCAGGTGGATTTGCCGCTGGAACAGGGGGAAGGCTGGCGGATGCGGGCCTGGTGTGTGGCCGATCAGGGAACGGTACGGCGGCTGTCGCTGGTGCTGCCGGGGGCGGCGGGCCAGCCGGTGACGCTGGGGCGGGTGGTGATGGACGAGGGGTGTGGGGTGGGGGAGGGACGGTAGGGGGGCTTTCGCTTAGAGGCGCCTAGACTGAAACATGCACTTTCTCTGCCTTCCCCGCGAAAGCGGGGAACCAGGGGCCAAAGGCACTTAAGCGTGTTTCTGGCGGCCCCTGGACCCCCGCTTTCGCGGGGGAGGCAGGAAAGGCCAGTTTGTATGTTGGCGCTTTAGCAGTCGAGACGACTTGAGAGAACACCCCCAACCCAACCTTAACCACCCCATCCTGTAACCTTCACAAAACCACTACAAACCATTTGACAGGCGGAAAGGAATGGCTAATATGTAATCGATTACATCTGGTGCGGTTCAAACAAGGTGGGATCGGCCCCAAGGGCTGGCCCCCAATCATAAGCAATCAGTGAAATCGCAATCGACACGGGCACATTCGGGGGGATGGGCAATGCCTCCCGCTGCTTGATGTGGGAGGGAGATCAAGATGGCGAAAATCAATTCGCGCCATGAAGAGAGTGTGAGCAAGCGTCAGCACCGGTACCGCAGCCTGCTGGCCAGCGCCAGCGGCGGCGTTCTGCTGCTGGCTGGCCTGGGCGGGGTGGCCCAGGCGCAGGATGTGACGTCCGGCGGCGAACAGCTGGAAGAGATCATCGTCACCGGCTTCCGCGGCTCCATTGAAGCCAGCGTGCGCGACAAGCGCGAAGCCAACGCCTTCGTTGACGTGATCAATGCCGAAGATATCGGCAAGTTCCCCGACAAGAACGTGGCCGACGCGCTGCAGCGCGTGCCGGGCATCGTGATCAGCCGCGATGGCGGCGAAGGCAAGCGGGTTTCCATCCGCGGCCTGCAATCCGACCTGACGCTGACCCAGCTGAACGGCAATTATGTCGCCTCGGCCGACAGCGAAGACCCGTCGCGTTCCTTTAACTATGTGCTGCTGCCGTCGAACATGATCTCCAAGGTGGAGGTGTTCAAATCGCCGGAAGCGCGCATCGATGAAGGTGGCGTGGGCGGTACCGTGCTGCTGCATACCCGCCGTCCGCTGGAACTGCCGGAAGGGTCCAACTTCCTGTCGGTCGAAGGCACCTATGGTGACACGACCAAGAAGGCCGACCCGCAGGTTTCCGGGATGCTGTCCTGGAAGGATGCCAGCGAGACCTATGGTGTGCTGCTGGGCGCCACCTGGCAGCGCCGCACCACCCGCACCATGGAAGCCAGCACGGAAAGCTGGCGCTGGTGGACGGATGACCGCAGCAAGCAGCCGGCCACCGACGTTAACAAGCAGCCCTATGCCAACGACGATGCCATCTCCTACTGGTGGGGCGGCGGCACGACGGACAAGTCCGGCAAGCATTATTCCGGTTACTGGACACCGCAATCGGTCAATGCCGGCATCAAGGAAGAGCGCCGCGACCGCCTGGGTGTGCAGGCCACGGGCCAGTGGCGCCCGACCGACGATCTGACTCTGACCGCCAATTATTTCCGCTTTGAGCTGGAAGGCAATTACACCCAGAATCTGCTGAAGATTCCGGAATGGGGCTATGGTGATTTCTTCACCGGGGCCAAGCTGGACCCGTCGGGCACCATTTTCCAGGGGGCGACATTCCAGGTGCCGAGCGGCAGCGGCTGCTCCCTCAATTCCCCGCCCTGCACCATGGAAACGCCGCAGCTTTCCGGCATCTATAGCGAGGAAAAGAGCGTTTCCAACACGTTCGATTTCGATATCGACTATAATACCGACAAGTTCGATGCCAGCGTGAAGGTGGGCAAGACCCGCGCCACCGGCGGCCCCTCCATGCTGTTCCGCATGTCGGCCAAGCCGCGCCTGACCTCGGCCAACAGTGGCACCAACGGCAATCTTGTCAGCAGCTGGGATTTCTCCTCCGGCGATCTGAACATGAATTTCTCGCCCGACATTCAGGCGAACCTGATGAAGGGCATTGCCCAGATCGATACGGGTTCGACCGACAGTTCCTGGGTGAACAGCACGCTGGAACAGACCTATTTCCAGAGCGATTTCACCCGTCGCTTTGATGATACGGTGCTGGAATCGGTGCAGTTCGGTGCCAAGTACCGCACCGCCAAGGTGCATCGCCTGACCGGTAACACGCTGTGGTACGCCGACAAGGAGAAGCAGCTCCGCTATCAGGATACGGCGGCCGGCGGTGTGGCCGACCCGTCCTTCTTCTATTCCCAGGCGATGGGGAATATTACCGGCGGCTTCAACGCCAATATCTTCCCCGGCATCAATTTCGACAATTACCTGGCCTATCTGAACAAGACCTATGGCGATCCGGTGCGCCGCGAGGAAACCGATTTCGTCTATGACGTGAACGAGGATATCTGGTCCGGCTACGTGCAGGGTAATTTCAGCTGGGATCGCCTGCGCGGCAATGTGGGCGTGCGTATCGCCCAGACCAAGCAGCGCGGCCAATCGTCTGACCGCTTCACCTATTTCAACGATTATTATCTGGATGGAGCGAACGGCCCCAACGGCGCGCCGGCCATCTGCCCCAATACCGGTCGCACCGACTGTACGCCGGGTCTGCCGATCACGCTGCCGCAGGATCAGCGGGAAACCAAGGTCAATGTGCTGGCCAGCCAGGACAAGACCTATACCGACTTCCTGCCCAGCCTGAACGCCGCCTATGAGGTGACGGACGATATCATCCTGCGTGGTGCCGTTTCCAAGGTCATTGCCCGTCCGGGTTACAGCGATCTGGGTTCGCAGCAGCGTCTGGAATACCGTTCCGCCGCCTATGCCGCCGACCGCCAGCAGTTTGGCGAGCGGGAAGGCTGGACCGGTTCGGGCGGCAACAAGGAACTGAAGCCGTTCGAAGCCTGGCAATATGATGCCGGCGTGGAATGGTATTATTCCAAGGGCTCCGTCGTCGGTGTCGGCCTGTTCCGCAAGGATGTGGCCAATTTCATCGTGCCGCTGGTCATCGATACCACCCGCGTGATCGATGGCAAGACGGTGACGGTGGAAGGCTATTCCACCAACGCCAACGGGTCGGATGCCACCTCGCAGGGGATCGAGCTGTATGCCCAGCATACGTTCGATATCGGCGTCGGCTTCCTGGCCAACTTCACCTACAACGACACCTCGGTCACCGATGTGACGCTGGAAGGCCAGAAGGTCGGTTCCTCTCCGCTGGTGGGCAGCGCCAAGACGCAGATCAACACCTCGATCTTCTATGAGAACGAGATGTATTCGATCCGCGCCTCCTATAACCGCCGTGGCACGGTGGTGGGCGGCATCGTCTCCGGCCTGAATGTCTATCAGGAGCCGTATGACCAGATCGACCTGAATGCCACCTTCAACCTGACGGATGACGTCACCGTCACCGCCTCGGTCATCAACCTGACCAAGTCGGAACAGAAGGCGCATCTGGGCAACGACACCAAGGATCGCTTCTACTCCAACTCCTACGCCGGTCGCCGGGCTTACCTGGGCACGACCTGGAAGTTCTAAGGCGCGGGTGAAGGGTTTCCCCCTGGGTGGTACGGGGTGCCGCCTGGGGGGCTCAATTTACGAGTGGGCGCTGACTTCGTCCTTTGCGCAAGGATGCCTTCCCCGCTTCCGCGGGGGAGGCACGGAGATGCAAGCGCTTAAGTCGGCGCTATTGGTTAAGGGGGGCTGCAATGCCAGCCCCCCACTTCCCCCCCAAAACTCCCAAGCGGCGGCACAGCTTCCCCCGTGGCGTCGCTCTTTTTAGACCTTTTCGACTATTCATTTTCAGCCCAGCGCATTACCCAACCAACAAAACAGGCAGAGGAAACGAACGATGATGGTGAACAGGCGGTCCCTGATGGCGGGTGGTGTGGCCCTGGCGGCAACGGCGGCGATGGGGCCGGCGGTGCGTGCGGCCACCCCGGCCTTTGCCAGCAAGCGCCCCCCGGTGGGGGAACGGCATTTCGTTTCCAAGGCGGTGGAGGCGGAGATCAAGCGGGTTGCCGCCAAGATCGCTGACCCGGAACTGGCCTGGCTGTTCACCAATTGCTATCCCAACACGCTGGATACCACGGTGAAGATGGGGATGGTGGACGGCAAGCCCGACGCCTTTGTCATCACCGGCGACATTCCCTGTCTGTGGCTGCGTGATTCTGCGGCGCAGGTGAAGCCCTATCTGCATCTGGTGCGCGAAGACCCCAAACTGGGGGAACTGTTCCGCGGGCTGATCGGGCGGCAGGCGCGGTCGATCCTGATCGATCCCTATGCCAACGCCTTCATGGAAGACCCCACGGCGCGCACCAACCTGCGCTGGTCGCAGACCGACCAGACGGAGATGAAGCCCGGTGTGGCTGAACGCAAATGGGAGATCGACAGCCTGTGCTACGCCATCCGGCTGGCCTATGGTTATTGGCAGGAAACGGGCGACAAGACCCCGTTTGATGCCACCTGGGCCGAGAGTGCGCGCGCCATTGTCCGCACCTTCCGCGAACAGCAGCGCAAGGATGGCCCCGGCCCCTACAGTTTCCAGCGCCCGTCACAGCAGCCGTCGGAAACGCTGCTGGCCGGTATCGGCCTGCCGACGCGCAAGGTGGGGCTGATCCATTCGGCCTTCCGCCCGTCGGATGATGCCTGCCTCTACCCGCTGTTCATCCCGGCCAACCTGTTCGCCGTCACCACCCTGCGGGAGTTGGCGCAGGTGGCCAATGGCGCGCGCGGTGACGCGGCCCTGGCCAATGATGCCACCGCCCTGGCGGATGAGGTGGAAAAGGCGCTGGCCCAATATGGCACCATGAGCCTGCCTGACGGGCGCAAGGTTTGGGCCTATGAGGTGGATGGGTTTGGCAATGCCGTCTTCATGGATGATGCCAATGTGCCCTCGCTCTCCGGTCTGGCCTGGCTGGGCTGTGTGAAGGCGGATGATCCGCTGTGGCGGCGCACGGCGGATGCGGCGTGGAGCCCCGCCAACCCCTGGTTCTTCCAGGGCAAGGCGGCGGAAGGCATCGGCGGCCCGCATATTGGCGAGGGGCAGGTCTGGCCCATGTCGCTGATCGTGCGGGCGCTGTCCAGCAGCGATGATGCGGTGATTGCCAAATGCCTAGCCACGCTGAAGGCCACCCATGCCGGCACCGGCTTCATGCATGAAGCGTTCGACAAGGATAACCCGGCCAAATTCACCCGCGATTGGTTCGCCTGGGCCAATGGGCTGTTTGGCGAACTGATCCTGCAGGTGGCGAAGACCAAGCCGCATTTGCTGGGGTAGGGGGGCGTTATCGCTCTGCTCTGCAAGCGATAATGGCTTTCAACCGTCGTCGTATAGGCGCTGATCTTGCCTCTCTCACCTTTCGTGCCTCCCCCGCGAAAGCGGGGGCCCAGGGGCCACCAGAACCACGTTTGAGTGCCCTTGGCCCCTGGATCCCCGCTTTCGCGGGGAAGGCACTGTTGGGCAAATGGCAAGGTCAGCGCTTACACACAAAGTACACAACCTCGCCCAGTCAAACCGTCACCCCCGGAGTTTCCCCCATGACCCTTCCATATCGCATCGTCATCGCCGGCGGCGGCAGTGCTGGGTGGATGGCGGCGGCGGCCCTGGTGCGGCAGTTGCGCGGCACCGGCACCGCCATCACCCTGGTGGAGTCCGAGGAGATTGGCACCGTGGGGGTGGGGGAGGCGACCATTCCGCCCATCCAGGCCTTTAACCGCATGATCGGGCTGGATGAGACGGAATTCGTCAAGGCCACGCGCGGCACCTTCAAACTGGGGATCGAGTTTGTGAACTGGTGGCGGCAGGGCCACCGTTATTTCCACCCGTTCGGCCGCTATGGCGATGATTTTGGGCTGGTGCCGTTTCATCAGCAGTGGCTGGCGGCAAGGGCGATGGGCGATGAGACGCCGCTGGCAGCCTATTCCCTGGCCCATGCGGCGGCGGCATCCGGCCGGTTCGCCGTGCCCCCGGACGGGGGGCAATCGGTCTTTGCGACATATGGCTATGCCTATCATTTCGATGCCGGTCTCTATGCCGCGCATCTGCGCACACTGGCAGAGGGCCATGGCGTCACCCGGATTGAGGGAATGATTGACCATGTGGCGCGTGACCCGGAAAGCGGCTTTGTCACCGCCCTGCACCTGACGGATGGGCGGGTGGTGGCCGGTGATCTGTTTCTGGATTGCACCGGTTTCCGCGCCCTGCTGATCGGGGAGGTGATGCAGACCCCCTATCTGGATTGGCGGCACTGGCTGCCCTGCGACCGGGCGGTGGCCGTGCCGTGTGCGCGGGTGGAGCCGTTGACGCCGTTCACCCGCTCCACCGCGCGCGATGCCGGCTGGCAATGGCGCATCCCGCTGCAGCACCGCACCGGCAATGGCCATGTCTATTGCAGCGGTTTCATCGATGATCAGGCGGCGGAAGATGCGCTGCTGGCCCATCTGGATGGGCAGCCCCTGGCCGAACCGCGCCGGTTGCGCTTTGTCACCGGGCGGCGGGAACAGGCCTGGCAGGGCAATGTGGTCTCCATCGGGCTGGCCTCAGGTTTTCTGGAACCGCTGGAATCCACCAGCCTGCATTTGATCCAGAGTGCGGTGACCAAGCTGATCCACCTGTTCCCCGGCCGGGATTTCGATCCGGCTGTACGCGATGAATATAACCGTCGCATGGCGACGGAATTTGAACGGGTGCGCGATTTCCTGATCCTGCACTATGCCCAGACCGAACGCGACGACACGCCGTTTTGGCGGCATTGCGCGGCGATTGACCAGCCCGACAGCCTGAAAGACGCCATCGGCCTGTTCCGCCGCACCGGCCGCCTGTTCATCCGGGATGAGGATATTTTCCACGAGCCCAGCTGGCTGGCCGTGCTGCTGGGCCAGGGGGTGACCCCGCAGGGCCGCGACCAGCTGGCCGATGCCGTGCCGGCGGCCGAACGGGCGGATATTTTGCAGGCCATGCGCCGGGTGATCGCCCGCACGGCCGACCAGTTGCCAACCCATGCCAGCATGGTGGATGGCCCGTTCAGCTGGCAGGGCCGGTGAGCCAGCCCCGCCAGGCATCCCACCAGCAGGGCGAAGGGTTGGTGGATAAAAACCAGTTGGCCCGGTTCAGCCAGCCCTGACGGAATTGCGCATCCGCAGAGCCGGGCTGGCTGATCGACAGATAATATTGGACCCGCTGACCGGTATAGTTGTCGCAGGCAACGGCGACGCCATGTTGCGCAATATACTGGTTGACCTGCGCCGCCGTACCCGGTCCCGGCACCCCATCGGCGGTGGCCCCGACCAGGGTCTGCAAGGTTTTGATGGCGCGTGACGGGCCGGCGGTCCAGCCAAAATCCATGGTGATGGCAATCAGCGGGCTCCAGACCAGCTTGTTCAGGCCCGGCTGCTCGTAATAATCCTTCACGGCGATCTGGGCGGCCACCTCCAGGGTCACATCCTGCTGCATCTGCTGGGCCGTCAGCGTGCAGGGATCAACATTGATCCAGGCCCCATAGATATCGGGCGTTACGCCCCGCATGGTGCCGATCAGCTTCGTGCCGCCCGCTTGGCAATGGGCATAATTGCCGGTGTCGGCCGGGTTGGCTTCCCACAACCCTTCCCATTGGGCGATGGCGGTTTGAAAGGCTTGTTCAGGGGTTGGGAAAGACATGGCCCTCACTCCGTCCGCTTCTTCGTGTGATTATCACCGATCTCTTCCGCCATTTTGGCGCGGGCCGCTGCCTGCATCCGCGCGGCGGCGGCCTGGAACTGGTAAGGCCGTTCTGCCGCCAGGGACGCTGGACCCGGCCCGCCTCAGCCGGCCGGCGTGTCGCTGGAACTATTCTGGTTGATGGCGTTCTTGATGCCGTTCTGCTCGTTCGAAATCTGGTTTTCAATCTGCTGCTGTACGGCGTTCACGGCATTCTCGACCGCCTGTTGCACCGCATTCAGGGCGGCCTGAGTGCTGGGGGCAGGTGGATTGGTATTGCTGGTGTCGGTCATCGGGAAATTCCTTGGCGGCAGGTCAATGGGCCGTCGGCCTTCGCCGCTATCATATGGGAAATACCATTAATAGTGGTGGTGAAAATTCCATGACGGTTCCAAAAATTGTTATGCCGGAAACAAAAAAAGGGGAAGGCGGATCAACCGCCTTCCCCCAATTCCGCGCGCAGAACCGTCCGTCCGATCAGGCCGGCTGACGCACGCCATCAACCCGGCGGGTGATCTTCCACGGGTTGGCCGCCTGCACGGCCGGCGGCAGCAGCGCGTCGGGCAGGTTCTGGTAACAGACCGGGCGCAGGAAACGGTCGATGGCCAGCGCCCCGACAGAGGTGGTGCGGGCGTCGCTGGTGGCGGGGAAGGGGCCGCCATGCACCATGGCGTGGCAAACCTCCACCCCCGTCGGCCAGCCATTGGCCAGCACGCGGCCGGCGCGCTCGGCCAGCAGGGGCAGGAACTCGGCCGCCAGTGGCTGATCGGCCGCATCCATCAGGATGGTGGCGGTCAACTGGCCTTCCAGCCCGGCCAGCACCTGGGCCAGCTCCGCCTTGTCACGGCAGACAATGACCAGGGAGGAGGAACCGAACACTTCCGCCCCCAGCGCCTCATCAGAGAGGAAATGCTGGGCATCGGTGCGGAACAGGGCGGCCTGGCCCCGGTTCACGCCCTCGCCCGCCAGCCCGCGTGCCACCAGGGTGACAGCCTCGTGGCTTTCCAGCTTGTCGACGCCGGCGCAATAATGCTGCCAGATGCCGCCGGACAGCATTACCTGGGCGGCGGCCTTGTTGAGATGCTCCCCGGCGGCGGCGATGAAGGCCTCCGTCTCCGGCCCGGCCAGCGCCAGCACCAGACCGGGGTTAGTGCAGAACTGGCCCGACCCCATGGTCAGCGAGCCGATGAAGGCGGCGGCCAGATCGGCCCCGCGCGATGCGGCGGCGTGCGGCAGCAGCAGCACCGGGTTGATCGAACTCATCTCCGCATAGACCGGAATGGGTTCCGGGCGCTTGGCGGCAATGGCGGCCAGCGCCAGCCCGCCGGCGCGCGAGCCGGTGAAACCCACGGCCTTGATGCGCGGATGCGCCACCAGTGAGCCGCCCAGAACCTGGGTGGTGCCCGGCAGATAGGAGAAGACACCCTCATGCAGGCCGGCAGCGGCCACGGCGGCGGCGATGGCGCGGGCCACCAGTTCGCCCGTACCGGGATGGGCCGGATGGCCCTTCACCACCACCGGGCAGCCGGCGGCGAGTGCCGAGGCGGTGTCACCCCCGGCGACGGAGAAGGCCAGCGGGAAGTTGCTGGCACCAAACACGGCGACCGGGCCGATGGCCTGGTTGACGCGGGCCAGGAACGGGCGGGGCAGGGGGGCACGATCGGGCAGGGCGGGGTCGATGGTGGCATCCAGCCAGTCACCCTGGCGCACCACGGCGGCGAACAGGCGCAACTGGCCGACGGTGCGGCCCCGTTCACCTTCCAGGCGCGGGCGGGGCAGGCCGGATTCGGCCATGGCGCGGACGATCAGATCATCGCCAATATCCAGGATGCGGGCGGCCACATCCTCCAGAAACGCGGCGCGGGCTTCCAGTGACAGGGTGGAGAAGGCGGGGAAGGCGGCAGCCGCCAGGGCGCAGGCCTCCGCCACATGGCCGGCATCGGCCTCGGAGAAATCGGGGCCGATCACCTCGCCCGTGGCGGGGTTCAGGGCCTGGAACCGGGCCTTGGCCTGGGTCTGCTTTGCACCGATCAGGATGCTGCCGTCGATCACACTCATCTCGCACTCACCTCCGCTCCGGCGGGTACCATACCCGCATGGGCATTATAACAAGGGCCTGTTACCGTTCAGGCGGTTGGGGGGGGCCGTGCCCCTGATACAGCTTCATAGGCGCTACTTTGGCCATGGACACTCTACGTGCCTTCCCCGCGAAAGCGGGGATCCAGGGGCCACAGGAACCACATCGTAGCGCCCCTGGCCCCTGGATCCCCGCTTTCGCGGGGAAGGCAATGTTGGGCAAAACCAACATCTTAGTGCCTATGACTCCACCGGCATGACCAAATAGCCCCCCCGATGACCGGGGGGCCTATCTCAAAAAACCACCCTCAATCCAACCGATGACCGCTTTCGATGGCCGCCGTCGGCTTGGCACCCCACAGGGCATAGAACAACACATACAGCTCACACGCCGCCGTCAGCAGGAATGAGGTCTGCAGCCCATAGGCATCGGCCAGCATCCCTTGGAAATAGACCAGCGCGCCGCCACCGATCGCCATGATCAGCAGGCCTGCGCCCTCTTCCGTCAACGGCCCCAGGCCGCGAATGCCAAGGGTAAAGATGGTGGGGAACATGATGGAATGGAACAGGCCGACGCTGATCAGCGCCCACATGGCCACCGGCCCATCCAGCAGCACGGCGGCCATCATCACCAGGAACGCCCCGATGGAGGCCACGGCCAGCAGGTTTTCCGCCTTGATCCAGCGCATCAGATAGCCACCACCCAGGCGGCCCACCATCATCCCGCCCCAGAGCAGGAACAGATAGGTGGAACCTTCTTCATGGGTGACGCCGGCAATATCCGGCTGGCTGATGAAATTGATGAACAGGTTGGCCACACCGATCTCGGCAATCAGATAGATGAAGATCGCCGGCACACCGAACACCAGATTACGGTGTTTCCACAGCGAATGTTTCTTGCGTTCTTCCGCATCGGTCCGGCGCGCCGTGGCGCTGATATCGGGCAGGCGGGAACGGGCGATGACAAAGGCCAGCACCAGCAGCACCGCCGCCACGATCAGATAGGGCAGTTGCACCGACTGGGCATCGGCCAGCCGTTCGGCCGCCGTCAGCGTGGCGCCGGCTTCCGCCGTGCCGCCGGTCGACCGGCCCAGGATCAGATAGCCGCCGAACAGCGGGGCCAGCGTGGTGCCAGCGGAATTGCACGCCTGCACCAGATTAAGCCGCGAAGACGCCGTTTCCGGCGGGCCGACCACGGCAACATAGGGATTGGCCGCCACCTGCAGCAGGGCAATGCCCGCCGCCACGATGAACAAAGCCACCAGCGTCACTTCATAAGACGGGATGCGCGCCGCCGGGATCATCATCAACGACCCGAACGCCATGGTCAGCAGCCCCGCCACCATGGCGCGGCGGTAACCGATCCGTTCAATCAGCTTGGCCGAGGGGACCGAGGCCACCAGATAGGCGATGAACCAGACCGACTCGATCAGCGTCGTCTGCGCATAGGTCAGGTCAAAAACACTGCGTAAATGCGGCAGCAGCGTGTTGTTGATAACGGTGATGAAGCCCCAGATGAAGAACAGGCTGGCCAGCAGGGCCAGCACGGGGCGATAATTGTCGACCACGGCAGCGACAGCCGCATGGCCGGCGCCGGGCTTGGAAATCGGGGCTGGAGGCATCTTGGGGTGTTTCCTCTCGGGATGGCTTCCATTCTATTTTGTATGAGTATATAGCTGGCAGAAAGCGAGCCGGTCAACGGCGCATCGTTTCAAAAGGAAGGAACCCCGATCTTGCCCCGGAAGCATCTCCGTCCCGCCCTTGTTGCCGCCCTGTGTGCCACCAGCCTGCTGGCCTCCTCCGCCGCACTCGCCGCCAGCGCCAGCCGCGCGCCGTTTGGCGAGCTGCCCGACGGCACCAAGGTGGAGGCGATCACCCTTATCAATAATAAGGGTGTGAGCGCTACCATTTTGACTTATGGTGCGACATTGCAGGCGCTGAAGGCGCCGGACCGGACGGGAGCGGTGGCGGATATCGTGTTGGGCCATGACACGCTGAAACCCTATGTGGAGACGCCGAATTATTTCGGCATCACGGTGGGCCGCTATGCCAACCGGATTGCCGGCGGGCGCTTCACCCTGGATGGCAAGACCTATCAGCTGACCCAGAACGACAAGCAGAATTCGCTGCATGGCGGGGTGAAGGGGTTCGACAAGCATAACTGGCAGGTGGCCGATATCCGCCAGGGGGAAACGGCATCGGTCGCCCTGACCCTGACCAGCCCGGATGGCGATCAGGGCTATCCCGGCACCCTGTCGGTGAAAACCACCTATGCGCTGGATGAGAACAATGTTCTGTCCATGACCTATGAGGCGGCGACCGACAAGCCGACCATCGTCAATATGACCAACCATGCCATCTTTAATCTGGCCGGTGAGGGCAGCCCGCTGGGCATCCTGCGGCACAAGCTGACGCTGCCGGCCGCCCACTATACCCCCGTCAATGCGGCGCTGATCCCGACCGGGGAGCTGAAGCCGGTGGAAGGCACGGTGTTTGACTTCCGCAAGGGGCGGGTGCTGAGCGATGGGTTACGCGACGGCACCGACCCGCAGATTGTCGCCGGTCGCGGCTATGACCATAATTTCGCTATCGATAGCGGGCTGACGCCGAAGCAGAAATTGACTGCCCGTTTGGAAGACCTGGATAGCGGCCGCGTGCTGGAGGTCTACTCGACCCAGCCCGGCATCCAGGTCTATACCGGCAATTTCCTGGATGGCACGCTGGTGGGCAAGCAGGGGCACCTGTACCGGATGAGCGATGGGATCGCCCTGGAACCGCAGAAATTCCCCGATGCGCCCAACCAGCCCGCTTTCACCTCTGCCCGTGTCGATCCGGGGAAACCCTATCGCCATGAAATGAGTTTCCGTCTGTCCGTTGCCCAGTAAGAATGAAGGACCGTTGGTGATGACCCCCGCGCCCACCGAACCGAAGAAGCTGCGTTCACGAGCCTGGTTCGACAATCCGGCCAATATCGACATGACGGCGCTCTATCTGGAGCGCTATCTGAATTTCGGCCTGTCGCTGGAGGAGCTTCGCTCCGGCAAGCCGATCATCGGTATCGCCCAGACCGGTTCCGATCTCAGCCCCTGCAACCGCCACCATCTGGTGCTGGCGGAACGGGTGCGCGACGGTATTCGGGAGGCGGGGGGCATTCCGCTGGAATTCCCTGTCCACCCGATCCAGGAAACCGGCAAGCGCCCCACGGCGGGGCTGGATCGCAACCTGGCCTATCTGACCCTGGTGGAGGTGCTGTACGGCTATCCGCTGGATGGCGTGGTGCTGACCATCGGTTGCGACAAGACCACGCCCGCCTGCCTGATGGCAGCGGCCACGGTGAATATCCCCGCCATTGCGCTGTCGGTCGGCCCGATGCTGAATGGCTGGCACAAGGGCGAACGCACCGGTTCCGGCACCATTGTCTGGAAGGCCCGCCAGATGCTGGCGGCTGGTGAGATCGATAATGACGGTTTCATCAAGCTGGTGGCCTCTTCCGCCCCGTCCACGGGTTATTGCAACACCATGGGCACGGCCACCACGATGAACAGCCTGGCCGAGGCGCTGGGGATGCAGTTGCCCGGCGGGGCCGCCATCCCGGCGCCTTACCGCGACCGCCAGGAAGTGGCCTATCGCACCGGCCTGCGCGCCGTGCAGATGGTGCATGAAGACCTGAAGCCGTCGGACATTCTGACGCGCGACGCCTTCCTGAACGCCATTGCGGTGAATTCCGCCATTGGCGGTTCCACCAACGCGCCGATCCATCTGGCCGCCATCGCCCGGCATATGGGTGTGGAACTGGACCTGCAGGATTGGCAGAGCCATGGCCATGATATTCCGCTGCTGGTGAACCTGCAGCCCGCCGGCGAATATCTGGGCGAGGATTATTACCGCGCCGGCGGCGTGCCCGCCGTGGTGTCGCAATTGATGCAGCAGGGCCGCATCATCGAAAACGCCCTGACCGTTAATGGCAAGTCCATTGGCGATAATTGCCGGGGCGTGGAGATTGAGGATGAGAAGGTCATCCGCCCCTATGGTCAGCCGCTGAAGGAAAAGGCCGGTTTCATCGTGCTGCGCGGCAATCTGTTCGATGCCGCGATCATGAAGACCAGCGTGATCAGCCCGGAATTCCGCGACCGTTACCTGTCCAACCCCAACGACCCGGAAGCCTTTGAAGGCCCCGCCGTGGTGTTTGACGGGCCGGAGGATTACCATCACCGCATCGACGATCCGTCGCTGGGCATCACGCCGGAAACGCTGATGTTCATGCGCGGTGCCGGCCCGGTGGGCTATCCGGGGGCGGCCGAAGTGGTGAATATGCGCCCGCCGGCCTATCTGATCCGCGAAGGCATCTCCGCCCTGCCCTGCATCGGTGATGGCCGCCAGTCGGGCACATCCGGTTCCCCCTCCATCCTCAATGCCTCCCCGGAAGCGGCGGCGGGCGGCGCCCTGGCTCTGTTGCGCACCGGCGACCGGGTGCGCATCGACCTGAAGAACTGCACCGTCAATGTGCAGGTCTCTGACGAGGAGCTGGCCCGGCGCCGGGCGGAGCTGGCGGCTGCGGGCGGTTACGCCTATCCGGCCTCCCAGACGCCCTGGCAGGAAATCCAGCGCGCCACGGTGGGCCAGATGAACACGGGTGCCATTCTGGAAGGGGCGGAAAAATACCAGCGCATCGCCCAGACCAAGGGCCTGCCGCGCGATAATCACTGACCGGTTGAAGGGGCAGGCTCGGCCTATGAAGGTCGAGCCTGCCCTCTGAGATTCTCTTTTTAGGACAAGTATCATGCCCTCAATCGCCAGCACAAGCATCCGCTGGCTTGGCTCGTCCGCACCAACAGTCATGAATTGTGATCGTTGGTATTATACCAACCCGCCTAAAGATTGACCTTTAGGCGGGTTGGAGGCCGGCGACCGCCGGCCCGCCGCTTGGTAGCGGCGTGAGCCAAGGGCGCGGATGCGCCCGCCCGGCGTCTGAGGGAACGCAAAATCTCCCTTGATCGGTCACGATCAAGGGAGATTGGTATTATTTACCGCTTACGAACTCCTCTGGATATGTCGATATCGTAGAAAATATCTCCATAACATTTTTCAATCCATCTCCGTATTCATTTTTCCATTCATTAAACCATTCAACAAAATCCTCATAATTATCATTGAAATCAGTTTTATCAATCATAGAACTGGGGACATTTTTTATTTGATCTTTTTCATCTATTTTTTTACCTTCTTCTTTTGGTTCGTCCAATATAATTGGGTGATCGGGGTCGATTAATTTTGCCACTGATGAATCAGGCGTATTTATATTGAATACAAACAGAATACTACTACCAACAAGTGTAATTTTGTTGTTTGGCCCTGTCATTGTTGAGTATATCTTTGTGAGATTACTGAAAATATTACTCGCTGCAATTTTTATATTATTTTTTTTGTCCATGTTACGGCCAATATATTTCCTAAATTTGCTGAGATTTTCGAAATCATATCCCTTTTTCCGGCTGTCCCGGAGAAAATAGTCCTTAATGAAATGTTCCGCCAATTTTATTTTAGTTGGTACATTTACATCATTTTCTTTGTTGTATTGTTTCTCACTTTTTGTTCTATTTCCAATTTTAATATCCCCGACCCAAGTTTCAATTTGATTTGATTTTTTCTCTGTTTCAGATTCTTTTTCTTCATAAGCAATATTTTCCAAAATGATTATTTTTTTTATTTTTCCCTCTATGGCTTCTACAAGTGCTTCATTGTCCTTTCTCTTTCCCGTAATAGTAATTGGGTCCGAATTTTCAGAAATAATTGTAAGAGAATCGTCGCCCTCCTTGACTTCCGGCGTTACAAGCAATTTGAATTTCGGCAGAATAGTATTAAGTTTTAATGCATTAGCATTCTCGTAAACAAATGCTTCTCGGTCGGAGGTTGCCTTGATTACCCACCTTCTATCCGTCGAGAACGCCCTGGGCTTTGTGCCTGCCCGCTGGATCACACCATTCGCCATTGACAGGCGGTGGGGGGGCTGACTCCTTGCTTGACGTTGTATGGACGGTTTTGCCCCGGGCCTGGTTGACGATGTTTCGGCGCGGCTTGCAGAAAATGCTTTGTTACCGATTTCCGTCGCCTCTCTCTCCAGTGCGGGATGGTCGTTGATGGGCAGACCGTTCACCGTACCGGTTGGCTTCACCTTTCCCGCCATCTGCTGGACGACATGTCCTAACTCATGCGGTAAATGCTTTTCCTGACCGGGAGCAAGGTGAATTTCGTTGCCGCGGGTAAAGCCATGGGCATCAATTCGGGCTGGCTCTGGCGAGTTGGTGTGGATTTTGACGCCCGTCAGGTCGGTGTTTGTGGCCGCGCTGACCTTTTGCAGCACCCCTGCATAAGGCCCCTGCGGCTTTCGTTTGTCCTCTAGCTGCGCCGGGGAGCTATCAAGACGCCGGTCCTCAAGACGAGCTTGGCCGTGACGGGAGAATGATTTCAGCGCCATCGTGCGCTTGTGCGACGCCGCGTTCTTATATTCTGCCATGGCTTCCTCGCTTTAAAATTTTAAGCTTGATATAATAATACCAATCTCCCTTGATCGTGACCGATCAAGGGAGATTTCGCGTTCCCTCATCCGCCGCCTTGGCTTACGCGCCACGCGGTGCCGGGCCGGCAGTCGCCGGCCTTCAACCCGCCTGAAGGTCAACCATTAGGTGGGTTGGTATAACACCAAAAGTAGCAGTATATATAGCATAAATTTCCCGTTGGTGGAAGGGTGCTTTGCTGCTTCGGTAGCATATCTTGGCGGAACATCGCGCCGGGTGCGTTTTCGGTTAAGCGCACCCGGCGCTAACCGTTACCTTCGCTATGGTAAGGTGGAGGAACGGGTGGCCAGCGGGGCGGAGGGTCGCGCTGCCTTCCCGCCGGCGGAAAGCGGCCCCCTGCCCCTACTGGGGATGGCCATGGGTATGGTGGCGGACGAGGCTGTGTTCTGACGTCCTTGTGAAGCGGTGACGTGGTCCGATCGTTTCCAGTCGGGCCACGTCACCGTACCACTTGTGTTTATATTGGAAATACACTCGGATAATTGTATGAAATAGGCCGGTTTCGGAGCCGGTGAGCAGAGATGGGCGCTGGAATACCGATCACTGGACAGGCGGATCAAGGGCAGCCCCATGTGCGTTTTATGCGGCAATCAGCAGAACCAATGCCTCTTCTCTGTGGAGCAGCTGGGCACGGTTCCCCTGTCACCATCATCTGCGGGCGACCGGACGGCGCAGGCGGTGCCGGCGCTTTCTGATACCCCCTACTTTATTCAGGCGCTGGTGGCCAGCTACCGGGGGGTGCAGCCCCATAGCGGGCCGGCGCCCGTGATCGTCTATGGATGGCTGCCGGATTTTTCAACCGGGTATTATGACGGTGCCACCAACCCCAGCATCATGACCATTGCGCAGTTGGATCTGGCCCGTAAGGCCCTTGCCCAATGGGAAGAAGTCGCCGATATCCATTTTGTCGAAGCGACCGTCGGGGTCGCACCCGATATCCGGTTTGGTGCTGCGACGATGCAGGCCGGTGGCTATGCGGTTGTGGGTGGGCCGGTCACCGATATATGGGTCAATGCCCAATATGCCACCCAGCAGACCTTTCTGCATGAGATCGGACATGCGCTGGGCCTGAAACATCCAGGTAATTACAATGGTGTCTCCGGCGTGGGGGAGCCGCCCTTCCTGCCCGATGTCGAGGATACGCAAAATAACACTGTAATGTCTTATAATGGTGACGGATACAGCAGGTTAGGTAACTTTGATATAGCGGCTATTCAATATCTTTATGGCCCCAATAAAACTGTTAGAACGGGTGATGATACGTATTTTGTTACTCATGCCAGTACTGGATATTATATTTGGGATGGGGGCGGAAATGACACAATTTCTGCGGCGAACTCCATCTACAGCGTTAAGATTGACCTGCGGGATGGGCATTTTGGTTCATTTGCCGTTCAGGTCGACAATTCCAATTTCACTAATCCCGGGCAATTTTTTGTTGGGTATGGCACCCTTATTGAAAATGCCACGGGCAGTTCCGGCCAGGATCTGCTGACCGGTAATGATTTGGCCAATCGGCTGGATGGCAGCGCCAACGACGATACCCTGATCGGCGGCCTCGGCAACGATACCTTAATCGGTGGTCATGGGGAGGATACGGCCGTCTTCAGCGGCAATTTTGCCGATTATACCATTATTGCCGGTGTCGAAAACATTACGGTGACCAGCCTGTCCGGTGAAATGGATCTGCTCAATGGCATTGAAAAGTTGAGCTTTGCCGACAGGACCACTACGGCGCCGCCCTTGCTGCCCCCGCCGCCCACCGTCAAGCCGGAACCGATCCTGACCGTCAAGGGCAGCCTGGTGGCGGAGACGGATGCCGGGGGTGTCAGCCAGCTGGTCTTCAGCATCCAATTCACCGATGAGAATGGCGCGCCGGCGGATTACATATCGGATAATCCGGTCAGCTTCCAGGTGACGACCGGCAGCCACGGCACGGCCGCCGCCGGGGCCGATTATCAACCCCTGACGCAACGGGTGACCATTGCCCCAGGGCAAAACAGTGCCACAATTGCCGTCAATGTGCTTGGCAACAAGATCTATGACGGCAATAAGACGATCGAACTGGTGGTCAGTGATCTCCAGGGGGCAAAACTGACCGGGGGCGCGCCAACCACTTCCGTTTATGGGCTGGTGGTGGATAATGATATCCCGCCACAATTCTCCATCACCGCCTATCGGGCGCTGAACCCGGATGTGGCGGCAGCCTATGGCAATGATGCCACGGCTATCGCCTGGCACTACATCAATTATGGCCGGGCGGAAGGACGGGCGGCCAGCGGTTTTGATCCAGAGGCCTATGCCGCCCTGAACCCGGACCTGTTCGCCGCTTTCGGATTGAACGAGGAGGCCCTGATCAACCATTATCAGCAGTATGGAAGAGCAGAAGGGCGCGCGGCTTATGGGTTTACTGTTGAGTCTTATGCGATGCTCAACCCCGATCTGTACCGCGCCTTCGGTAATAATGAGACCGCCCTGGTGCAGCATTATATCAAGTATGGCCGGGCGGAAGGACGCCCAACGCTGGGCTTTGACGTAGAGGCCTATGTGGCGAATGACCACCAAAATTATATTGAATATCGCCCGAATGAAGATTGGGTAATGAGTAATTTTATTCAGAAAACGGAATGGAATAACGTGGCGACCAATGGTTTCAGTGCTGAGACCTATGCCATCTTGAACCCGGACCTGTTAAGTATCTTCGGCATGGACCATGCTGCCTTGATCCGGCATTATCAATATGCGGGTTATGCAGAACATCGGCCGGCTTTTATTTTGCCGTCTGCCCAAAATCTGACGGTATTGGGAATGGTGGAAGGGGCATTGACATAGATTTCTGCTTTGTCGCCCCCATCCGCGTAACTGTGGAAATAGTCAATTCTCCCGGAAGAGTTCCATCTGGTAAGTGTCTGTCCGGAAAGTTATACCAATCTCCCTTGATCGTGACCGATCCAGGGAGATTTCGTGTTCCCTCATGCGCCGGGTGCTGCCTCCGGCGGATTGGTATTATCTCGCCTTTCGAAACCTTGCCCTTTCTCCACCGTCATTCCCGCGAAGGCGGGAATCCAGACGACAGCGCGGATTTTGGATTCCCGACTTCGCGGGAATGACGGTTAAGAGATTGGAAAAGAAGTGAAAGTTCTTTGACGGACTCTAAGTGGATTGGAAAACGCCCTCCATTGACGTATTATTACCGAAATTCCGGCATCGCTATCGCCATACTGGAAACAAAACGGGAATAATTCAACGCTGGTGGTCGGGGGTTGGTCATGTGCATTGCTTGCGGCAATATTCGGGACACTTTGCTGCTGCCGTTCCTGGGCAGCTCTCCGGCGGTAGATGTTCCGCCGGTCGCGGAGTTGCCGGCCGTCGATACCCCCGTCACATCCGCCCCGATGGCGTCGGCGGCGGAGGGGGCGGCCCTGCTGCTGGCCGCCCCGCAGACCATCAACGGCACCAGCGGCAGTGACCGCCTGACCGGTGGGGCCGATGCCGATACGATCATGGGCCTGGCCGGTAATGACACGCTGCAGGGGCTGGCCGGTGATGACAGCCTGGATGGGGGCGACGGCAGCGATGTGCTCTATGGCCAGGATGCCGGCAATGACACGCTGATCGGCGGGGCGGGGGGGGATTCGCTCTATGGCGGCAGCGGGAACGACCTGCTGGATGGCGGGGCCGGTGATGATTACCTGTCGGTCTATGGCACGACGGGCAATCACACCCTGCGCGGCGGCACCGGCAGCGATACGCTTTATGGCGGCAATGGCAATGACAGCATGGTCGGCGGCGATGGCAATGACAGCCTCTATGGCGGTGTCGGCAACGACCTGCTGGATGGCGGGGCGGGGGATGATTACCTGTCCACCTATGGCACCATGTCCAACGCCACCCTGATCGGGGGGATCGGTAATGATACACTCTATAGCGGCGATGGCGCCGACAGCCTGGACGGTGGTGATGGCAATGATGGTGTTTATGGCTTTAGCGGCAATGACACGCTGATCGGCGGGGCCGGGAACGATACGCTGGATGGCGGGGCCGGCAATGACAGCCTGCAGGGCGGGGATGGGACCGACACGCTGTATGGCGATGATGGCGACGATACGCTGATCGGCGGGATCGGCAATGATTCCCTCTATGGCGGCGATGGCGCCGACAGCGTGGATGGCGGTGATGGTAACGACGGTGTTTATGGCTTTAGCGGCAATGACACGCTGATCGGCGGGGCCGGGAACGATACGCTGGATGGCGGGGCCGGCAATGACAGCCTGCAGGGCGGGGACGGGACCGACACGCTGTATGGCAATGATGGCGACGATACGCTGATCGGCGGGGCGGGTGCCGATTCCCTCTATGGCGGCGACGGCAATGACACCTATTACATCGATGATCTGAAAGATTATATCTGGGATACGGCTGGCACCAACGATACGGCGATTGTCTCCGTGCGCGGCTATATTCCTGATGGTTCCATCGAAACGATACGCTATGTCGGCGAAGGATCGGCCGCCCCCTATTTCATCCAGTCGCTTGTTGCAAATCATTCCCATATGGCGCGGGACAGCGCCGACAAGACCGTGGTCACCTTTGGCTGGCGGACGGATCTGTCGATTCAGCTGGATTATGGCGGCACCAGCCCGCGCGTTTTCAACGCGGCGGAGAAAACACAGGCCCGGGATGCGTTCACCCTCTGGGCGGCGGTGGCGAATGTCAGCTTCGTGGAAACCTCTGCTGCTCCGGACATTCAATTTGCCGCCGCCCAACTTAATTCCGGTGTTGCCGGTTACGCCACCCTGGGCACGGCCAGCGGCAGCGTCTGGATGGATTCTGACGGTGTGTCGCTGCAAACCTTCATTCATGAAATCGGCCATACGCTGGGCTTCAAACATCCCGGCAATTATGATGTTGGCGGCGGCGGTGCCTCCCCCCCCTATCTGCCCACGGCGGAGGACAGCCGCAATAACACCCAGATGTCCTATAATTTCACCAGCAGTACCGGGCTTGGCGTTTATGATATCGCCGCCATCCAATATATCTATGGCCCCAACAAAGATGTCCGCAACGGGGCCGATACCTATATTTTGTCTTCCACAGAGGTGGGCCGTTACATCTGGGATGGCGGCGGCAATGATACGGTGTCGGCCAGCAGTGCCGCACAGGCCGTTACCATTGATCTGCGCGATGGCGGCTGGGGCTGGTTCGGCAGCCAGAAAGACCTGTTCCTCAGCGAAGGTCAGTTCTTCATCGGCTATGGCACCGTCATTGAAAATGCCATTGGCGGCAATGGTAATGACCTGCTGACCGGCAATCTGGCCGATAACAGCCTGACCGGCGGTGCCGGCAATGACACATTGGTGGGCGGGGCGGGGACCGATACGGCCATTTTCACCGGCACCTATGCCAGCTACAGCATCGCGCTGTCGGGAAGCGACCTGCGCGTGACCAGCAGCAAGGGGGAGGTGGATAGTTTAAGCGGCATTGAATGGCTGAAATTCGATGACCGCACCGTTGCCGCCCCCACCGCCACCCCCGGCACCCCCTATCTGTCGGCCAGCGCCAATTCGGTGCTGGAAGGGGCGACGGGTGCCACGACACAGCTGACCTACACCATCACCCTGTCGGCGGCGGCCAGCAGTGCCGTCAGTTTCAATGTGCGCACCAATGGCGGCACAGCCACGGCCGGCACGGATTACACCGCTGTCGACCGCACGGTGACCATCGCCGCCGGGGCAACCACCGCGACGGTGGCGGTGGAGGTGCGGGGCGACGCGCTGGTGGAAAAGGATGAAACCGTCCAGCTGGTGATCAGCAACCTGCAGGGCGCCCGGCTGCTGGATGGCAGCAGCAGCCTGACCGTCGCCGGCACCATTTTGAATGATGATCTGGCAACCAGCCCGATCTTCTCCCTTTCGGCCTATCGCGCGCTGAACCCTGATCTGGTGGTGGCGTTCGGTGATAATGCCCTGGCCATTACTTGGCATTATGTGAATTATGGCAAGGCGGAAGGGCGGGTGGCCACCGGCTTTGATGTGGAAACCTACGCCGCCCTGAACCCCGACCTGTTCAATGCCTTCGGGCTGAACGCGACGGCCCTGACCAGCCATTATCTGCGCTTCGGCAAGGCGGAAGGGCGGGTGACCAGCGGGTTTGATGTCGATGCCTATGCGGCCTTGAACCCGGACCTGTTCAATGCCTTCGGCACCGACCATGCCGCCCTGATCCGCCATTACATTAATAACGGCAAGGCAGAGGGGCGGACGATCATCGGCTTTGATGTGGAAGCCTATGCCGCCCTGAACCCCGATCTTTACCAGGCGTTCGGCCTGGATGAGGCGGCGCTGATCCGCCATTACATCAATAATGGCAGGGCAGAAGGGCGGCAGACGACCGGGTTCGATGCGGAGGCCTATGCCGTGTTGAACCCCGACCTGTTGAGCGCCTTTGGCCTGAACCATGCCGCCCTGATCAACCATTACCAATATGCCGGCCGGGCGGAAGGCCGCGCCGCCTATCTGCCGGCCGACAGCGGCAGCCTGGGGCTGCTGGCCATGGGGTCGGATATGCCGGGTGATGCGCTGATCTGAGCAACGGCCCGATAATTTATACCAATCTCCCTTGATCGTGACCGATCCAGGGAGATTTTGCGTTCCCTCAGACGCCGGGCGCTGCCTCCGGCAGCTTGGCTTACGGCACCACGTGGTGCCGGGCCGGCGGTCGCCGGCCTCCAACCCGCCGAAAGGTCAACCTTTCGGCGGGTTGGTATTATACCAATCTCCCTTGATCGTGACCGATCCAGGGAGATTTCAGGTTCCCTCAGTCGCCGGGCGCTGCCATCCGGCAGCTTGGCTTGCGCCGCATGTGCGGCGGGCCGGCGGTCGCCGGCCTCCAATCCGCCAAGGGTCAAGCCCTCGGCGGATTGGTATTACATAGACAAATAGATGATCCTGACGCTGGCCCTCCCTGGGGGTGCCAGCGTTTTTCTTTCATTCTCCCCCGTGCGCATCCATCATTGCCAATCGCGCCCACCTGTAATATGTCAGAGTTATTGGCAAGCCGGTTCGCCGGCTGGAAATGAACAGTGCGCCCGAAGCGGCGTGACGGGAGAGGAAAGATGGCACTTCGTCTGTTGCAGCATCGCGCCGCCGATGGCGCGCGCTCGGTGATTTTCGCGCAAGGGGAAGCGGCCTGTTTCCTGCCCGGCGTCGCGTCCGTGCGCGAACTGGCCTTGCGCGCCATTGCCGCCGGCCGGTCGCTGGCCGAAGAGGCGGCGGCCTGTGGCCAGGGGGCGGCCGTGGATATTGCCGCCGAACTGGCGGCCGGCCGCCTGCTGGCCCCCATCGATCATGAAGACCCGGCGCATCTGGTGCTGGCCGGCACCGGGCTGACGCATCTGGGATCGGCGGAAGGCCGCGACAAGATGCATAAGGCGGCCCAGCAGGGCGCTGTCACTGACAGTATGCGCATGTTCCTGGAAGGGCTGGAAGGCGGCAAGCCCGCCCCCGGACAGGTGGGCCAGCAGCCGGAATGGTTCTATAAGGGCGATGGCTCCCAGCTGGTCGGTCCGGAACAGCCCCTGACCATGCCGTCCTTCGCCAAGGATGGCGGGGAGGAGCCGGAACTGGCCGGCATCTATCTGATCGGCCCCGATGGCACGCCCTATCGCCTGGGGCTGGCGCTGGCCAACGAGTTTTCCGACCATGTGACGGAGCGGCATAATTACCTGTGGCTGGCCCATAGCAAGCTGCGCCAGGCATCGCTGGGGCCGGAACTGTTGATCGGCGATGTGCCGGCCCATGTGGAAGGCAGCAGCCGGATTGTCCGCGATGGCGCGGTGATCTGGGAAAAGCCCTTCCTGTCCGGTGAGGACAACATGTCCCACACGCTGGCCAATCTGGAACATCATCATTTCAAATATGACCTGTTCCGCCGCGCCGGCGATGTGCATGTGCATTTCTTCGGCACCGCCACGCTGTCCTTCAGCGATGGGGTGCGCACGCAGGAAGGCGATGTGTTTGAAATCGCCGCCGCCCCCTTCACCCTGCCGGCCCGCAACCGGCTAGAACGCGCGGCAGCGGTGGATGTGGCGGTAAAGTCGCTGTGACGGTGGCCGGGCGGTTGCAGGGGTAACCGCACCGCCCGACCTTGCCGATGAAAATCAAAAAAATTAAACGGAGGAAACCCATGATCGCGTCCCTGCGCCGGATCACGGCCGTTCTGCTGTCTGTCACTGCCCTGGTGCCGGCCGCCCTGGGCCAGACGGCCGGCAAGCCCACCAGCGCCACCATCCAGGCCGACCGGCCCGGCCCCACCTATGACCGCCGCATCTTCACCCAGTTTGCCGAACATCTGGGCCATGGCATCTATGGTGGGCTGTGGGTTGGCAATGACAAGAATATCCCCAACCGCAACGGCTTTCGCACCGATGTGGTTGAGGCGCTGCGCCGGCTGAAGGTGCCGGTGGTGCGCTGGCCGGGCGGCTGTTTTGCTGATGAATATCATTGGCGCGATGGGGTGGGGCCGCAGAACAAGCGGCCGGTGAAGGTGAACACCCATTGGGGTGGCGTGACCGAACCCAATACCGTTGGCACCCATGAATTCATGGAGCTGGTGAAGCAGCTGGGGGCGGAACCCTATGTCGCCGGCAATGTCGGCAATGGCACGCCGCAGGAAATGGCCGACTGGGTGGAATATATGACCGCCCCCGCCGGCAGCCTGGCCGAGGAGCGGGCCAGGAACGGCCAGAAGCAGCCCTGGCAGGTGCCCTATTTCGGCATTGGGAACGAGCTGTGGGGCTGCGGCGGCAATATGCGGGCCGAATATGCCGCCGACGTCACCCGCCGCTATGCCACCTTCATCAAGGTGCCGGCCGGTTCCAAGATCATCAAGATCGCCGCCGGCGCCAATGTGGATGATGTTGACTGGACGGAGACGATGATGCGCGTCGCCGCCAAGCAGCTGGATGCGCTGTCGCTACATTATTACACCGTTCCCGGCGCCTGGCCGCCCAAGGCATCCGCCACCCAGTTCGATGAGGCGGGCTGGGCCGAAACCCTGGCCGAGGCCCGGCGGATGGATGATCTGATCACCCGGCACAGCGCCATCATGGATAAATATGATCCGCAGAAACGGGTCTGGCTGGCCGTGGATGAATGGGGCACGTGGTATGCTGGCGATCCCGGCACCAATCCGGGCTTCCTGCGTCAGCAGAATACGCTGCGTGATGCGCTGGTTGCCTCCACCACCCTGGATATCTTCGCCCGCCATGCCGACCGCGTGAAGATGAGCGCCATTGCCCAGATGGTGAATGTGCTGCAGGCCATGGTGCTGACCGACGGGCCCAAGATGGTGCTGACGCCCACCTATCATGTGTTTGCGATGTATCAGCCCTGGCAGGATGCCACCGTGCTGCCCATCAGCATCGACACGCCCAGCTACACCAAGGATAAATGGACCATGCCGGCCGTCAGCGGCTCGGCGGTGCGGGCCAAGGATGGCCGGCTGCATGTCGGCCTGTCCAACCTGGACCCCAACAATGCCAACAAGGTGACGGTGAAGCTGGAAGGGGTGAGCGCCAGCGCCGTCAGCGGCCGGGTGCTGACGGCATCTGCCATCAACGCCCATAATGATTTCAACGCACCGGATGTGGTGAAGCCCGCCGCCTTCAGCGATGCCCGCATTGAAGGCGGGGTTCTGACAGTGACGCTGCCGGCCAAATCGGTGGTGGTGCTGGACCTGCGCTGAAGCGGTTGCCGGGGAACGACCTCGTTCCCCGGCCCGGATTCCCAAGAAAACGGAGGAAACCATGGCGTTGCAGAACACCTTGGCCACGACCGCCCTTTCCCTGTTCCTGCTGACAGCGCCGGCCCTGGCGCAGCAGGTGGGGGAAAGGGGTGGCGACACGTTGAATGCCCAACTGACCGGCGATCTGGCCCCCACCCATGATCCGGTGATCATCCGGGAAGGTGATCGCTATTACGTCTTCGGCACCGGGGTGCCGGGCGATAAGGGGCGCTATATCCTCTCCCGCACCTCCACGGACCTGAAGCACTGGACGGCCAACGGCCCGCTTTTCACCCAGATCCCGGACTGGGCGCAAAAGGCCGTGCCCGGCACGAAGGAGATGTGGGCACCCGATGTCTCCTTCGTGAATGGGGAATATCGGCTGTACTATGCCGTCTCCACCTTCGGGTCCAATCGCTCCGCCATCGGCCTGTTCACCAGCCCGACGCTGGACCCCAAGGCCGCCAATTATGGCTGGAAGGATCAGGGCATGGTCCTGATGTCGACGGAGAAGGATGATTTCAACGCCATCGACCCCAATGTCATCGTGGATGCGCAGGGCCGTCATTGGCTGGCCCTGGGCAGTTTCTGGACCGGGCTGAAACTGTTCCCGCTGGATGCCAGGACCGGCAAGCCGACAGCCGATGCCAAACCCTATTCCATCGCCCGCCGTCCGGCACCGGCCGGCGCGCCCGCCCCGGTGGAAGCCCCCTTCATCATTCCCCATGGTGGCTATTACTGGCTGCTCGCCTCCTATGATTATTGCTGCAAGGGGGTGAACAGCACCTATTACACCGTGGTGGGGCGGTCGAAGGAAATTACCGGCCCCTATCTGGGCCGCGATGGCAGCCCGATGATGCAGGGCGGCGGCAGCATCTTCCTGCGCGCCGACCTGCCCGAACAGCAGCGCTTCCGCGGCCCCGGTCATCCCGGTGCGTTTCAGGACAAGGACGGCACCTGGTATGTCGTCTATCACGCCTATGACCGGCAGAATAACGGTGCCTCCACCCTGCGCATCGCCCCCATCCACTGGGATGCGGAAGGCTGGCCGGTGGCGGATTATTGAGGGGACCGACCATGATGCACAGCGCCCTTTCCCGCCGCCTGTTCCTGGCTGGGGCCGCCAGCCTGCCGGCCTGTGGCAGCCTGTTCAACGGTGCCGCCCGCGCAGCGGTCAGTCCAGCGGCGGCCCCGCTGAACCCGCTGGTGCGCCAGCGCGCCGATGCGCAGGTGTTCCGCCATACGGATGGGCATTATTACCTGACCGGTTCCGTCCCGGAATATGACCGGCTGATCATTCGCCGCAGCCCCACCCTGGCCGGGCTGGCGGCGGATGACAGTGAAGCCGTGGTTTGGCGCCGCCCGGCGACGGGCAAGCTGGGCGGCTATATCTGGGCGCCGGAACTGCATTGGTTCGATGGGGCCTGGCACCTCTATTTCGCCGCCGGCGATGGCGGGGAGCCGTTCCATATCCGCACCTATGTGCTGAGCTGCCGCGATGCCGATCCGCTGACCGGTAGCTGGACCCTGACCGGCCAATTGCAGACGCCATGGGACAGTTTCACCCTGGATTCCACCATCTTCAGCCATCGCGGCGTGCGCTATATCTGCTGGGCGCAGAAGGAGCCGGGGATCGAGACGAATTCCAACCTCTATCTGGCCCCGCTGGCCAGCCCCACCAGCCTGGCCCGGCCGCCGGCCCGGCTGACCGTGCCGACCCTGGATTGGGAAATCCGGGGCTATAAGGTAGCCGAAGCCCCGGCCCTGCTGGCCCGCAATGGCCGGCTGTTCCTGACCTATTCCGCCAGCGCCACCGATGCCCGCTATTGCCTGGGCCTGCTGACGGCCCCCGATGATGCCGATATCATGGACCCGGCCGTCTGGCAGAAATCGCCGCAGCCGGTCTTTGTTTCCAGTGCCGAAACCAGCGTCTATGGCCCCGGCCATAACAGCTTCACTGTGGATGAACAGGGCCGCGACATCCTGGTCTATCACGGGCGTGATTACCGGGACATCAAGGGCGATTCCCTGTTCGACCCCAACCGCCATACCCGCATCCAGCGGCTTTATTACCAGCCCGACGGCACCCCCGATTTCGGTGTGCCGGTGGGCAACGGGGCTTTGCCGGAACGGTTCAGCCCGGTGGGGCAGCCAGGGCGTTTCCTGGTGCAGGCGGGGGAGGGGCTGCGGATCGGCAGCGCTGCGCTGCCGGCGACACAGTTCCGCGCCGTTCCGGTCAATCCGGGGGCTGACAGCTTCCTGCTCTCCCCCATCCTGCGGCCGGATCTGGCGGTAATGGTGGGGCCGGGTGGGGCGGTCACCCTGGCCCCCCGCGCCCAAGCCACCGCCTTTGCCCGCCAGGATGCCGACGGCGGTGCCGTGCGGCTGGTCCTGGCAGCGGCGCCCAACCGGGCGTTGGTGGCGGCCGGTGAACGGCTGAGCGTGGGAGCCGCAGCGGGGCAGGCGGCGCGGTGGTTGGTGGATTAGGGATATTTGTCTGATAAATAGGATGTGTGGGGAGTGGGAGGCGGGTTTAGCAATTCGTTTCGAAGCGTCCTCCTGCAATGTCCAGCCGCTCAGCCACCATTCCCCGCACAGGCGGGGAATGGTGGTGGCGAAAGGGAAAGGCTTTGAAAAGCCCGGCCCCCTGTGCCCAAACGGCCACATCCGTACCGCCCTCCCTTTCATGACAGAAATACTGCTTGCACCTTATTTGTCTGACCATTAAATAGTCTGAGTAATTCAAAAAGGCGCACCAATGCGCCGCGACCTCTTGGGGGAGGATATCCATGGCCATCACGCCACGCGGACTCTGTTCCGCATCCATGCTCGTTCTCACACTGGCCAGTGCTGCCCAGGCGCAGCAGGCTGATCAACTGGAAGAAATCATCGTCACCGGCGTGCGCGCCTCGGTGGTGGGGGCCATCAATGTGCGCCGGGAATCCACGCAGATTGTTGATTCCATCGTGGCCGAGGATGTCGGCAAATTGCCCGACAATAATGTGGTGGAGGCGCTGCAGCGCCTGACCGGCATCCAGGTCACCGACCGGGGCGGCGGGGAGGTGGCGACCGTCACCATCCGGGGTCTGACCGACCCGCTGACCACACTGAACGGCCGCAATATCTTCACCGCCGCCGGCCAGTCCTTTGCCCTGCAGGATGTCTCGGCCAATCTGGTGAAGAAGGTGGATGTCTATAAGACGCGCGCCGCCGACCAGATGGAAACCGGCCTGGCCGGCCAGATCAATGTGGAAACCCGCCGGCCGTTTGATTTCGACGGCTTCACCATTTCCGGTCTGGCGCGCGGCACCTATAATGAGGAAGCCGACAGCTATAACCCCAACGTCGCCATGCTGGTCAGCGACCGCTGGGAGACGGGGGCCGGGGAATTCGGCCTGCTGGTCAATGGCAGCTATAACCGCTCCAAATACCGCAACATGTCCACCACGGCGGGCGCCATGGTGCCGTTCGCCACCGAAGCCCCGCCCGCCGCAGCGGGCCTGAAGCCGCTGGAACGCATCTTCCCCGGTGACAAGAATGTCAACTGGACGCCCGGCCTGGATTACGGCCTGCCCACGGCCCCCGGTTCGGCGCTGACCATCAATGGCACCAAGGTGCCCTATTACCTGTCCCGCGATGCCGTGTTCAGCAGTGACCTGTATGGCAAGCGGGAACGGCCGTCGGTCAATGCCGCCGCGCAATGGTCGCCCAACGACAATTCCACCTATACGGCGGAATTCTTCTATTCCGGCTTCCGGGGCACCAGCTTCAACAGCCTGCAGTTCAGCTTTGTTGACTGGTGGGGCAATCCCGGCCCGGTGCAGCTTTATGACGGGACCAACATCGTCAAGGCCCGGACGGTGGATGATGTCTATGGTTTCAACAGCGGCGATTTCAGCAAGTCGAAGACGGACAGCTTTGTCTATGCGCTGAATGGTGACTGGGCCATCGGCGACAATGCCAAGATTGTTGCCGATGCCGCCTATCAGACCAGCAAGAACAAGTCCGAATTCCTGGCCATGCGCACCGACCGGGTCGCCAAACAGATCAAGACGGATTTCAACGCCGGTGGCGGCATTCCCTCCTATCATTTCGAGGATGATGCGAAGCTGGCCGACCCCAGCGTCTGGAACGTGGCGCAGCTTTACGATAATGCCAACACCGCCGATGGCAGCGCCTTCACCGCCACGCTGGATGGGCAGTATAATTGGGATGACGGGTTCCTGCGTCAGGTGAAGGCGGGTTTCCGCTATGATGACCGCAAGGCATCCACTGCCGTCCGCACCCAGGATGCCGCCAATCTGGGCGCCAAGCTCTCCACCCTGCCCAGTGAGGCCTGGTTCACCAACAAGGATTTCTTCGACGGGCGGGCCGATGTGCCGACAAGCTGGGTGCTGCCCAGCGGTTACTGGCTCTATGACAATGCCGATATGGTGCGCGGCCTGTACAAGGTGAAGACATCCGACCAGCTTTCCCTGGCCAAGGTGTTTGATATCAATGAAGAAACCTTGTCCGCCTATGTCCAGGCCGATGCGGAGATCGATATTTTCGACCGGCCGCTGAAGCTGCAGGGCGGTGCGCGCTATGTGCATGTCGGCACCGATTATGATTTCTTCGACCGCTACAAGAATGGCGCGCTGACGCAGGTATCACAGAGTTCCGCCCGCTGGCTGCCCAGCTTCACGGCGCGTTATGATGTGGCCTCTGATGTGCGTCTGCGCTTCAATTATGGAGAAACGCTGCGCCGGCCGAATTTCGGGGATATCAACCCCAACTATTCGCTGACGGGCGACCTGACCAATGTGGGCTATGGCAGCGGCAGTGCCGGCACCGCCGACCTGAAGCCCACCCATTCGAAGAATATCGATCTGGCGGTCGAATGGTATTTCGACCGTGACAGCGCCCTCTATCTCACCGGCTTCCGCCGGGAGATTGACGGGCTGGTGGTGCCGCTGACGGTGCGCGAATATATCCCCAATAATGGCATTGTCGCCGGCAAGACGGATTATTTCGCCATCACCCGCCCGGTCAATGCCTCTGACGGGGTGTTGAAGGGGCTGGAACTGGGGGCCACCTATTTCCCGCATTATCTGCCGGAAATGCTGGATGGTCTGGGGGTGGTCGGCAGCCTGACCCTGCTGGATTCCAAGCAGAATATCCCGCTGTCCGATGCCGCCGGAAATATTATCGGCCAGACCAGCTCACAATTCTTCGGCGTCTCCAAGCTCTCCTACAATGCCACCCTGGTTTATGATCATGGCCCGGTCGGGGCGCGCCTGTCCTATGTCTGGCGCAAGGGCTTCCTGCATAATAACGAGGCGCGGCTGTTCGCCAACCCGATCGGCGTCTGGTTCAAGCCGGAGGAAAGCCTGGATTTCCAGCTGTCCTGGAATGTCACCGATCAGGTGGGGCTGACCTTCGATGCGGTCAACCTGACCCGGTCGAAGCAGCAGAACTATTACAAGTTCGACAATGCCGGCAATGCCGAACAGTACAATCTCGGCACCCTGCTGCTGGCCCGCACCTTCTCTCTCGGTGTGCGCTACACGTTTAATTGAAGAGCGATCAATGATTGAAGCCAGCACTGCCACATGGAAGTGCTGGCTTCATGTCAATTTTGGAGGTGGGTTGGACTGAACTTGGATAGGTTCATGCTACTTTTGTGAAAAGAACAACGGTAGCATTTTTTGTTGTTTTTTTGCTTCCTCCTATGGCGGTGTTGTCGACTGTAAGGTCATCAAATATTTGGGCGTTATTCTCCTGGTAGCCAGATCCAAGATAGAGCTTTCTGGCTTCTTTCAGTTCTTCTGCTGTTGTTACCACTACAAAAGCCGCGTCGTGTGTGATCTCCATTTTGATCTCCTTTATTTCGGTTTGCTGACAAACCCTTTTACTCCGCTTTTTTGCATCTCCTCATTTAATTTATCTAATCTCATTATTTCGTTTGTGTTTGTTTTATACCTTGCGGTTTCATTTTCAATGTATGAAATGCAAAATTCTCCTATGCGTTTATTGATTTCATTGGATGAATTTGCATTCTTCAACACATCCAGACAATACTGTCGGGCCCAGTCTTGCCCCAACGTGTCTTTGAGAATGGTCGTCACGGCCTTTGCCACCTCCGCCGTAGCAGCAGCATCGGGTGTCGACCTTTCGGTGATCTGGACAGGCTGGCCAAACCCTTGGGCTGTCGCTGTGGATGACATGGCTTTGGCGCGGGCTTCTTCCTTGGCGGTGACATTGCCGGCTGCGTCATCAGCTGCTTTCTGGGCCAGCTTCAGGGCCGTCTCGGTGGTTGTCTTTTGCTGCTTGAGTTTGTCGCGCTCAGCTTCAAGCGCTGGCTTCTTCGCCTGATCGGCGCCTTGCAGTTCCTTTTCCTTGGCCGTTACGGCAGCGCCAGCGTCCTGATCGGCTTTCTTGGCGTCGGCCAGTTTCTGATCCGCCTCTGCTTGCAGTTTGCGAGCATCATCAAGCTGCTTCTGTGCAATGGCCAAGCCGTCATAGCCGCTGGCCGCGGCATTCGTGCCGATGATAACCGTTGTGGGGCGGGCATAGCCGGTCAATTGCTCGATTGCCAGGATGGAGACCATGGCCGCCTGATAGCGCAGGTGCAGATTGTGAAAATCTGCCTTGTCGAAGGCGCCCGCCGCATAGCCCTCGCACAGCCTGTACATGGCATCGCGCAAAAGCTGGATGGACTGGGTCCGCAGGCCGATATTGGCCCCGGTTTCCGAAAGCGCTGTGGCAACCTGGGCTGAACTGTCCCCGCTGCCAAAGCCGCCGGAAAGGGAAGAGGCCAGCACAGAGGCGAAATCCGGGTTGGGCTCCGCACAAATGATTGTTCTTTTCTCGCCCTCCAGATGGGGAGTGATCAGCACATTGCGCTGTTTGGCATCCACCGACAATATTGACGCCGTTTCCGGCTGTGCGTCATACCCGCGATGAATGGAGGTGAGTTCGGCGCACCCGCCCAAAAGCAGGCAGGTCGCCAGCAAGGCTGATTTCTTCATATCACTCCCCCTGATTTCCCCAGGAGAAGGTTCGCACAACTCACAGTGTTGATGTTATGAAATTTATATCAAACCTATATATCCTCTTGCGATTTTTTCGCATAACGAATTCTAGATTATTATTGTGGCCACTTTTACGCGTGAAAAATGGACTATAGCGACAGTTCCGTATCTTCCTGCGCCAGCCGTACCAGATCCACCATGGCGGCGCGGGCGGCCACCGGGTCGCTGTTGCCGATGGCTTCATAAAGCACGCGGTGATCGGCCACCGGGTCGCGCGGCAATTTACGCTTGCGCTGTTTGAAAATGGTGGTCCAGCTGACGGCGGCGGAGATGGTGCTGGACAGGGTCATCAGCGGCGCATTGCGGGAGGCTTCCAGAATGGCGTGATGGAACAGCTGGTCCGCTTCCCGCCCGGCTTCCGTGGCCAGCCCGTGGCGGGCCATTTCCTCCAGCGCGTGGCCCATGCGGGCCAGATCGGCACCGCTGCGGCGTACAGCCGCCAGCTCGGCAGCCGAGGGTTCGATGATCATGCGCAGTTCGAACAGGTCGCGGATGAATTCCACGCTCGGCTCCCCTTCGAACATCCAGGCCAGCACGTCGGGGTCCAGCAGGTTCCAGCGTTCCTTTTCCGTCACCCGGGTGCCGGTGCGCGGCCGGCTTTCCACCAGCCCCTTGGCCGACAGGATGCGCACCGCCTCCCGATAGGCGGTGCGGGAGACGTCCAGCTGTTCGGAAAACTCAATCTCCCCCGGCAGCGTGTCGCCGGGTTTGTAAATGCCGGTGACAATATCCACGCCCAGATCATGGGCGATGGAACCATGGATCCGCTTCATGGATGTGGTATTCAAGCCGGTGGTCCGGGGACCGGTCTGTTCCTTGCGCTGACGCATCTTTACCCTGCGGGTTTCCCTTGGCCCGGCAGAGGTGCCGGGCTGGTTATTATAGCCCGGTTTTCCAGCTTTTGGGATAGTCATCCTCAGCCTAGTCGGCAAAATTGCACGATTTGTCAGAGAAATAGGCGGGCTGGGGGCCACCGGACGGGGGCGGAAATGGCTGGCTCTGTCTGTCATCGACAGGCCAGCCCCGTGTCCGCTGCACCCCGCTGGTATAAATAATCATACTTTTGCCGGCGGTGCGGGGGAGCGTCAGATCCGGCCCTGCTTCAACATCGTCACCGCATTATCGCAGGCCCGCGCCGTCAGCGCCATATAGGTCAGGGACGGGTTCTGACAGGCGGATGAGGCCATGGCCGCCCCATCGGTGACGAACACATTGGGCACATCATGCAGCTGGTTCCAGCGGTTGGTGACCGATATGCGTGGGTCATGGCCCATCATGGCCCCGCCCATTTCATGGATGGCGCTGCCGCCGATACCCGGCTGGTTCAAGGATAAGATCACCTTGCCGCCGGCGGCGGTCAGCATGGCGCTGGCCTCCTTGCTGGCATCGGTCAGGGCCTTGCGCTCATTCTCCCCATGGGTGAAGTCGATCTGCAGCAGCGGGGCGCCGAATTGATCGACCTTCACCGGGTCCAGGCGCAGGCGGTTGCTTTCGCGCGGCAGGCTTTCGGCGAAGCTGACCAGCACCATGCGCCAGGGGCCGACATGGCGCAGATTATTCTTGAAGGCTTCGCCGATGCCGGCCTCGCGCTTGCCGCGCGTCCAGGTGCTGCGCAGCGCCCCGCCCTGGAAACTGTAACCGCGCACGAAATCTGTTTCCGGCTGGTCGGCCAGATTGCGGAAGCGCGGGATGATCACACCCGTCGGCCGGTTGCCATAGCTGGTGCGGTCCTGGAACGTATCAAACAGGGCGATGGCGCCCACTGTGCTGGCATGGTCCATGATGTGGGTGCCCAGCCGGCCGCTGCTGTTGCCCAGCCCGTTGGGAAACGCCTCGGAGCGGGAGCGCAGCAGCACATGGTTGGTGTTGAACGCCCCGGCATTCATGAAAATGATGCGGGCGGTATAGCGGCGGCGTTCACCGGTTTTCACATTCAACACCGACACGCCGCGCGCCCGCTTGGCCTTGGCGTCGTAATCCACCGTCTCCACCACCGTATCGGTGATCAGGGTCAGGTTCCCGGTGGCCTGAGCGGCCGGCAGGGTGGAGCTTTGCGTGCTGAAATAGGCGCCATAGGAACAGCCGCGCGGGCAGAGCATCCGGTTCTGGCAGACGCCGCGCCCTTCCTTTTCCTGGGTCAGGTTGGCGGTGCGGCCAATGGTCAGCCGCCGGTCGGGCCATTGCGCCTCAATCACCCCTTTGGCGTGCTTTTCCAGCACATTCAAGGCCATGGGCGGCTGATAAATGCCATCGGGCAGGGAGGACAGACCCTCATTCTGCCCTGAGACGCCGATGAATTTTTCCACATGATCGTACCAGGGCTTCAGGTCGGCATAGCGGATGGGCCAGTCCACCCCATGGCCATCCTTCTTGTTGGCCCCGAAATCATGGTCGCTCATCCGATAGGATTGGCGGCCCCAGGTCAGCGACCGGCCGCCCAACTGATAGCTGCGCCACCAGTTGAACTGGGTGCCATCCGCCACGCTATAGGGGTTTTCACGGTCATTGACGAAATGGTTCTGGGTATATTCGGTGAAATGCCGGTTCTTGGATTGAACCGCGAAGTCCTTTTCAAAAAGCTGCGGATCGCCTTCACCGCGGAACGGCATTTCCCACGGCGCCTTCATTTCTGTGACATAGTCGGTGCCATGTTCAATATGGCGACCGCGTTCGACCATCAGAACCTTCAGGCCCCTTTCGGTCAGTTCCTTTGCCGCCCAGCCGCCGGTGATGCCGGAGCCGACGACGATCGCGTCGAAATCTGTATTCATCCGAAATCCACCGCTGTCCAATCGTTCGACCAAGCCCGATCATTCGGGCCGACGGGTATATCCGGGTCGAAACGGCCCGGTACCAGCTCAAAGAACAGTTCCTGGCTGCCCCCGATTTCCGAGGTGTAATAGCCGGTGACGATCAGGCCCTTCCACGTGCGCCAGGGTGACTTCTCTCCCCCCTTGGCATAGGCGGCCGCATCCAGATCGCTCAGCGCCTTGGTCTGGGCCGCCGGTTTGGCGGCCAGGAAATTGCCGCCGGCCTTCAGGTCCAGCTCAAACCCCAGCCAGTCCAGCCAGCCGGCCCCGGCGGGGGCGGCACCGCCGCTGAACTGGTCGGCCGGGGGCGGGCGGCCGGTGCGGGCCAGCCCGTGCTGCAGCGCCAGGGCGATGAAATCCGGCACCCCGGCCTTCACCGCCCCCGGCGTGGCCGTGTCGGGAATGGTCAGGTCACAGACCCGTTCCAGCAATTGCCGCATCCGGGCGGGCAGGGGGGCCGGCGCGCCGCCGGCCTGGGCCAATTGCGCCCAGACCTGGGCCGGTGTCAGCGCCGCCCCAGCCAACGCCAGACCGGCGCGCAGCAGATGGCGGCGACTGGTGCCGGGCGGGTGATCGAGGGTTGGCATCGGCTGCATCCTTATCATCCTTCAGGGTCAGAACAGGCCCAGCTTGCCGCCGCCGGCGACAAAATCACGATAAGCATCCCGGCGGGCCGGTTCCAGCGGGTCAACTGGACCCGGCTGATCGCCCAGGGCCATGATCTTGCCGCTGGACAGCCGGGGCCAGAGCGGGGCGGGGGAGCCTTTGCCGTTCGGGTCACCATCGCGCACGAAATTCACCCAATAGCCCATCATGCTGGCGGCAATCGCGCGGTCGGCTTCTGGCATGGGACGGCCAGACTTATCCACGGTGCCGAACATATAGGGCAGTTCGGCGCTGTGGAAGCTGCCGAACCGTTCGGCCGGGGTGCCCGGCTGGGCGTGGCGGAACAGATAGGCATAAACGGGCGCGGCACCTGCCGGCCGGGCCTCTGCCCAGGCCAGCATGGCAGCGGTTGCCTGTTCGCGCAGCAGACGCTGTGCCGCCGCTGGGGCCGCCGCGTCGGACGCGGCGGTGTAGAAGGGGCGGAAACGGTCGGCCTTGTCGCCAAAGCGGCGGACCAGCAGTTCCCCCAGCTGTGCCACGCTGGTCAGGGACCAGTCGGGCCCGGTGCTGCTTTCATCGGCGGTCAGGCCGGTCAAAACCGGTATATCCGGCCGCTGCTTTGCCGGGTCTGGCAGGATGGCAGGTTCCGTGATCGGGAAGAAGCGCAGGCCCGGCGGCCCCAGCGTCGGCGCCTTGGCGGCCTTGCTGACCGCCTCAGCCGGCAAAGCGCGCAGGGCGGTGATGTCGGTCACGCCGGTAGCCGCCAGCAGCTTTTCACCCATGGTTTCGGCCGCCGCACGGGGCAGCGTGGGAATCCCCATGCCGGAACCGCTCTGCGCGATGGCCTGCCCGAACAGGCCGGCGGCCGCAGGGGAAGCCAGCAACGCATGGACAGAGGCCGCCCCCGCCGACTGGCCGGCCACGGTCACCCGCGTCGGATCGCCGCCGAAGCGGGCGATATTCTCCTTCACCCAGCGCAGGGCGGCGATCTGGTCCATCAGCCCGTAATTGCCCGATGAACCGGCTTCCCGCGTCAGGGCGGGATGGGCCAGGAAACCGAAGACGCCCAATCGGTAATTCAGGGAAACCACGATGATGCCCTGCCGCGCCAGGGCCGTGCCGTCATAGAGCGGCACGGAACCGGCGCCGCCGATAAAGGCCCCGCCATGAATCCAGACCATGACGGGCAATTTGCCGGAAGCCGTTGCCTGCCCCGCCGGCCGCCAGAGATTGACGGTCAGGCAATCTTCGCTGGTTGGGTTGGTGGAGAAATATTCCGCCGTCCAGGGGGAACCGCCGGGCGGGCTGTGCGGCGGTTCCTGCAAACAATCCGGCCCGAACGTTGTGGCGTCGCGCACCGATGTCCAGGCCGGGGCCGGTTGCGGCGCGCGCCAGCGGTTGGCCCCGCCCGTATCCGCCGCATAGGGGATGCCCAGAAAAGCATCCACGCCATCGGCGGATTTACCGGCCACCGGGCCGGCGCTGGTAGTCACCTGCGGTGCCGCCGCCTGTACGGCTGTCCCAGCCGCCAGCAGCGACAGCAGGCAGGCAGCGCTGGTCAAACAGCGCAAATGTCGGCGCATCCCGGCCTCCCCTGTTCTGAAATCCGGTCCTTGATGAGTGCCGGCAGCCCGCCAATGGCCGCCGGCCGTCACAAAGGCTGCTTATCAGAAGCGGTAGGTGCCCTGGATACCGAAGGTGCGCGGCGGAGCATAGATGGTGTTATAGATCAGCGAACCACCGGCGGCGTTGAAATTGGCAAAGGCCAACGGCTGCTTGTTTTCCAGGTTACGCACATAGGCCTGGATGGAATAGTCGCCCTCCGCCGAATTATATTCCAGCGACAGATCGGTCATGATGAAACCCTTCTGCCGCATCCCGGCCCAATTCACCACCGACAGGTAATGGGTCGATTTGTAACGGCTAAAGGCACCGGCCACGATATTGGCGCCATTGCCAATTTCGAACGTGTGGCTGTAACCGGCTGAGAGCGTCCATTTCGGGGCCTGCGGCGGGCGGTTGCCGGCCAGGTTGAAGGGCTGGATGCCCGGCGTCAGCGGGTCGCTGTCATTGATGGCACTGCCATTGACGCCCATCAGCGATGAGGCGAAATCCTGCACCTTGGCGTCCAGATAATTGATGGTGAAGGACAGCTCATCCACCGGGCTCAACAACAGGCGGGTGTCGGTTTCAATACCCCAGACGCGGGATTTACCGGCATTCAGGGTGCGTGCGCCGACATTATTATCGACGAACACCTGGATCTGCTGATCCTTGTAATCATAATAGAAGGCTGACGCGTTGAACTGCACGCGACCGTTATTGAAACGGTTCTTGGTGCCGATTTCATAGGCGGTCAGCTTTTCCGGATCATAGGAGCCGACACTGTCAAACCCGCCGCTCTTATAGCCGGTGCTGGCCTTGGCGTAGACCAAGCTGTCACGCGCCGGCTTCCAGTCGATACCGATATTGCCGGTGACCTGATCGGAGGAGGAGCGCGGCTTCAGGATGCTGGCGCCGGGGGAGCCAAAGGCCGGCGGCGTCGGACCTTCGCCCCGGCCGAAGCGCGGACCGTAATTATAGAAGGTGCCGCTTTTGGCGTCATCGGTATAGCGCAGGCCGCCGGTCACCGTCAGTTCCGGCCCCATCAGCGGCACGGTCACCTGACCAAAGGCGGCCTTGGAGGTGGAGAGGATGTCGGGACGGTAGAAATAATTCAGATAAGCCTTGGGCAGCTCCAGATAAAGCCCACGGGACAGATCGACCTTTTCGCGGAAATAGAAGCCACCCAGCTGATAGAACAAGCCGCTATCCAGCGTCTTGGACAGGCGGACTTCGTGGCTCTGCGTCTGCGAATTCAGCTTGTTGTTGCGGAAGGTGAAGGTGGCCGGCAGATAGCCGTTCAAGGGCAGGGCGCTGTCCGTCTTATTATCGCGGTAGCCGCCCAGATAGGCCAGCGTACCCAGTGCGAAATCCACCTCGATCCGGCCACGCAGGGCGAACTGCTCGCTGTTGAAATTACCCAGATCGCCCAGCGGGAAGTTGCGCGTATTGATACCGCTGAAGGTCAGATTGGACGGGATGCCGTTATTTTCCAGCGTGGGCGTGGAGGGGATGGCATCCACAATGCCCGCCGCATAGGCCGGGTTGGTCAGCACACCATTCTGGGCGACCAGGACGCCGTACTGCGAGGGTGGCAGCTGGTCAACATTGACATATTCACCCGCGATATAGGTGCGGATATTCTCCGTCGGCTCCCAGGCCAGCGACAGGCGGGCGGCGTCGACATTCTGATCCTCGCCGCGGCCGACGGCACCATGCTTGCGGTAGCCATCATGGGAAGTGTGCATCCCGGACAGACGCACGGCCACCGTGTCGCCCAGCGGCACATTGACCGCGCCCTCGGCCTTCTTGGCGTCGAAATTGCCATAGCCCAGGGTGGCAAAACCGGTGGTCTTGCCCAGCACCGGCTTGGCGGCGATGATGTTGATGGCGCCGGCCGTGGCGTTGCGGCCATACAGCGTGCCCTGCGGGCCGCGCAACACCTCGATCCGTTCCAGATCGAAGAAGCTGGCATTCAAGGCCACCGGGCGGTTGATATACTCGCCATCGATACCGATGGTCAGGGCCGGGTCGGAGGCCTCCGACACGTCCTGGCTGGAAACGCCGCGCACGCTGATCTTGGTGAAGATCGTGTCGTTGGTGACATTCAGGTCGGGTGCCAGCCGGGTCAGCCCGTTCACATCGGTCACGCCGGATTTCAGCAGATCGTCAGCGCTGAAGGCGCGCAGGGCAATCGGCGTATCCTGCAGGTTGGTGGCGCGCTTGGTCGCGGTCACCACAATTTCTTCCAGCGCAAAATCGCTGTCAGCCGCCTGGGCAGCGGTCGCAAAAAGGGCGGCCGCTCCTGCGGCCAGCAGGAGCTTGGAACGGGTACGCATCGATGTCCTCCCTTGAGAGCCCGATTGGTCAGGGCCTGGGCTCTTTTTCTAAAACTAGAACCCTAATTCTGAAAACATTTAACCCCCGGATGGTTCGGGCGTCAAGCCGTTCCGTGACGCATGGAAATACAATGGTAATAGGTGTTGGCCCCGGCGGCCCCACGGATTAGAATGATATCAATAGAATCAGGGTTTTAATTTTTTAAGGGCGTGGAAGTGTCGAGCATGGATGAGGCGCCGGAGAGCGAGCCGTTGTTGAACCCCGCCGGGCGGGAGCCCAAACAGGGACGCAGCCGCGCCTCTTTTGAGCGGATGTTGGCCGCCGCCACGGATTTGCTGATGGAACGCGGCAATGATGATTTTGCCCTGACCGACGTGGCGAAGCGGGGAAAGGTCTCCATCGGGTCGATCTATTGCCGATTCGACAGCAAGGATGATCTGATCCAGGTGGTGCAGCACCGCTTCATCGACCGGATGATCATTGAACAGTCGGAAATGGTGGCGCGGATCACCGCGAAAGCCAGCGATCTGGACAGTCTGGTGCGGGGCTTCGTTGAGGAGCTGGCGGAATTTTTGAAGCGCAATGCCCCGGTGATGCGGCCGATGATGCAGCGCGCCGTGCATGATCCGGTGATCAGCAGTCTCGGTGCGCGCGGCTATCAGGATCTGGCTGACAAGGTGCAGGCGGCCTTGCTGGCCCGGCGGGAGGAGATTGGCCACACGCTGCCGGAACTGGCCATCGACACCATCCTGCGCGTCGCCTATTCCACCTTCGCCCGGCATCTGGGATTCGGTATGACCGGCGGCAATTATAACAAGGCCGACTGGAAGAACCTGAAGACGGAGGTGGGGGTGATGTGTTCCACCTATCTGCGCAACGCCCATCGATGAGACGTTGACGGCGCGCCTTTCCGTTTATAAATAGAATTATTATTCTTATTCGGTCGATGCGCGACCGAATCCCCAAACGGAAAGGTCTGCCGCCATGGCATCCGATGCTGCCCCCGCCAGCGGGCGGGCCGCCAGCGTGCACGCCATCGACCATGCCGCCGCCATGACGCCGCAACGGCGCAAACAGGCGCTGGTGGTGGTTGCCGGCGCCTTCATGATGGATCTGATTGACCTCACCATCGTCAATGTCGCCTTGCCCTCCATCCAGCGCGATCTGGGGGCCGACACGGCGGCGATGCAATGGATGGTGGCGGGTTATGCCGTGGCCTTTGCCGTGCTGCTGATCACCGGTGGCCGGCTGGGGGATACCAAGGGCTATCGCCGGCTGTTCATGCTGGGCATGGCCGGCTTCACCGCCACCTCGCTGCTCTGCGGGGCGGCGGTCAGTGCGGAAATGCTGGTGCTGGCGCGGCTGGCCCAGGGGGCGACGGCGGCGTTGATGCTGCCGCAGGTCATGTCACTGATCCAGGTGATGTATCCGCCCGCCGAACGGATCGGCGCGCTGGCCGTGTTCGGCGTGCTGGGCGGCATTGCCGCCGTGCTGGGGCCGGTAATCGGCGGCATCCTGATTGAGGCCAACCTGTTCGGCCTGGGCTGGCGGCCGATTTTTCTGATCAACGGGCCGTTGGGTCTGGTGGGGCTGATCGCCGCCTGGCGCCTGTTGCCGCCGGGCCGGTCGGCCCATGGCGGGGCGGTGGATATGGTGGGTACCGGCCTGATTGCCGCCACCCTGCTGGCCCTGCTGCTGCCACTGCTGCAGGGGCGGGAGGCGGGCTGGCCGCTCTGGTGTCTGGCGTTGCTGGCGGCCTCGCCGCTGTTGGCCTGGGCCTTCATCGCCCATATCCGCCGGCAGGCCCCGCATGGCAAGGCGCTGGTGGACCCGGTTTTGTTCGCCAACCGGGGCTTCAGCGTGGGCCTGTCCCTGTCGCTCTGCTTTCAGGCGACGACGGCGGGGCTGCTGTTCATCCTGACGCTGACGCTGCAATATGGTTTGGGCTGCACGCCGCTGGAAACGGCCTTGGTCCATATTCCCTATGCGCTGGGGGCGTCGGTGGCCATTGGCTTTGTGGCAAGGCGGGCGCTGCCGCGCATCGGTTTGCGGCTGATCCTGATCGGTGTGGCGCTGATGCTGGCTGGGCTGGCGGCCCTGGCCGGGTTGGTGGCCGGTGGCGGCGGGCTGGTGCCGCTGGGGGCGGCCTTGCTGCTGACTGGCACCGGCATGGGCATGGTGGGCGGGCCGCTGGGGCCGGTCACCCTGTCGGATGTCGATGTTGCCCATGCCGGCTCAGCCTCGGGCAGCATGAAGGCGGTGCAGCAGCTGGGTGCTGCCAGCGGTGCGGCGCTGATCGGCGGCGTGTTCTTCATCCTGGCGGGCGATCTGGCGAATGGTGCCGCGCGCTCGGCCTTTCTGCTGACCGTGCCGCTGCTGGCGGGGCTGCTGTTGATGGTGGCGTTCCTGGTGACGCGCCTGCCGCGCGATCTGCGGATTTTTCGGAAGTGAAGGGGGCGGGGCGGACTCAGAAAGAGGTGCAAAGTTGATAACTTCGCACAACCCCGCCTTCCCCGCGGAAGCGGGGATCCAGGGGTCGCAAGAACCACGCTTGAGTGCCCTTGGCCCCTGGACCCCCGCTTTCGCGGGGGAGGCACCGGGGATGCGGAAGGCAAGGCAGGCACTAACGCTTGGGTGTCGACAGGGTTGGAAGAAGCACAGAATCACTGGACCACAACCCACCAACCAGCACCCAGAAAAACCAACGGGAGGACAGTATGAGCGACCCTATTCTGCGCCTGGGCATGATCGGCGGTGGACCGGGCAGTTTCATCGGCCCCGTCCACCGCATGGCGGCGGAACTGGACGGGCGTATCCGGCTGGTGGCCGGGGCCTTCAGCAGCGATGCTGAACGGTCGCGCCAAGCCGGGGCCGGCTATGGCATTGATCCCGCCCGCGCCTATCCCAGCCATCAGGCGATGATCGAGGCGGAAAGCCAGCGGGCGGATGGGATTGATCTGGTGGCCATCGTCACCCCCAACCATCTGCATGTGCCGGCCAGCCGGGACGCCCTGCGCGCCGGCCTGCATGTGATGTGCGACAAGCCCGCCGCCCTGTCGCTGGCGGAAATGCAGGGGCTGGCCGGGGTGGTGGCCGATGCGAAGGGGCTTTATGCGCTGACCCACACCTATACCGGCTATCCGCTGGTGCGCGAAGCGCGCGCCCTGGTGGCCGCCGGACGCTTGGGCCGGTTGCGCAAGGTGGTGGTGGAATATAGCCAGGGCTGGCTGTCCACCGCGCTGGAGGAAACGGGCAGCAAACAGGCCGGCTGGCGCACTGATCCAGCCCTTTCCGGGGCGGGCGGCTGCATCGGTGATATCGGCGTTCATGCCTTCAATCTGGCCGAATATGTTGCCGGTGCCCCGGTGCGGGAACTCTGCGCCGATCTCTCCATCATGGTGCCGGGGCGGCGGCTGGATGATGATTGCAACATCCTGCTGCGCTTCGATGACGGCACGGCACAGGGCGTGCCCGGCGTGCTGCACGCCTCCCAGATTGCCGCGGGTGACCGCAACGGCTTGCGCCTGCGGGTGTTCGGCACAGAGGCCGGGCTGGACTGGTCGCAGGAGGTGCCCAACACCCTGACCATCCATGGGCTGGATGGCCGCACGGAGGTGCTGCATACCGGTGCCGGCAATCTGGGCCCGGCGGCGCGTGCCGCCACCCGCCTGCCCACCGGCCACCCGGAGGGCTATGTCGAGGCTTTCGCCAATCTTTACCGCGATTTCGCCGCCGCCATCCGCGCGGGCGCGATGCCGGCCGATGGCAGCCTGCCAGGCGTGGAGGCCGGCTTGCGCGGCATGGCGTTTATTGAAACCGCTGTGGCCAACAGCCAGGCGCGGGCGGGGTGGAGCCGGCTGGGGGTGTAGGGGGGAGGAAGGCACCCGGCGACGAAGGCGAGCATCACGCCCCTCCATTGCCTTCCCCGCGCAAGCGGGGGTCCAGGGGCCACCAAATCCAACGTTTCGGTGCCCCTGGCCCCTGGACCCCCGCTTGCGCGGGGGAAGCAATGTATTGATTGGGGCGGCCTTGCTCATCACCAACGAACGTCAAAACACGAAACCAACCCACCACCCGGAGGAAACCACCCATGCGCACCATCAAAGGCCCCGGCATCTTCCTGGCGCAGTTTGCCGGCGATGCCGCCCCCTTCAACAGCCTGGAAGCCATTGCCGATTGGGCGGCGGGGCTGGGTTACAAGGGCGTGCAGATCCCCAGCTGGGATGCCCGCCTGTTCAACCTGCGGCTGGCCGCCGAAAGCCGGGATTATGCCCAGCAGGTGCAGGGGATGCTGGCCGCCAAAGGGTTGGCGGTGACGGAGCTTTCCACCCATTTGCAGGGCCAGCTGGTGGCCGTTCACCCGGCCTATGATCCGCTGTTTGACGGGTTTGCCGACCCTTCGGTGCGCGGCAACCCGGCGGCGCGCCAGCAATGGGCGGTGGAACAGCTGCATCTGGCGGCCCGCGCCAGCGCCAATCTGGGGCTGACGGCCCATGCCAGCTTCTCCGGCGCTTTGGCCTGGCCCTATCTCTATCCCTGGCCGCAACGCCCCGCCGGGCTGGTGGAGGAGGCGTTTGCCGAGCTGGCCCGGCGCTGGCGCCCGATTCTGGAGGCGTTTGAAGAGGCGGGCGTTGATCTCTGCTTCGAACTGCATCCCGGCGAAGATTTGCATGACGGGGCCAGTTTTGAACGGTTTCTGGAGGCGGTGGGCGGCCATGCCCGCGCCAATATCCTGTTCGATCCCAGCCATTTTGTGTTGCAGCAACTGGATTATCTGGCCTTCATCGACCGCTATCATGACCGCATCCGCGCCTTCCATGTGAAGGATGCGGAATTCCGGCCCGATGGCCGTTCGGGCGTTTATGGCGGCTATCAGGGCTGGGTGGACCGGCCGGGCCGCTTCCGTTCGCTGGGCGACGGGCAGGTCGATTTCAAGGCGATCTTCGCCAAGATGGCGCAGTATGATTATCCCGGCTGGGCCGTGCTGGAATGGGAATGCGCCCTGAAGCACCCCGAAGATGGCGCGCGGGAAGGGGCCCCCTTCATCCGCGACCATATTATCCGCGTCACCGACCGCGCCTTCGACGATTTCGCCGATGCCGGGGTGGATGCAGGGCTGAACCGGCGGTTGCTGGGGATTTAAGGGGGAGGCAAGGGGGCGTCGCCAGTGGACGCCCCCTTTCTTCTCAGTCTACCGTCAGCAAGACCGGCAGGTCAGCGCTGTTCCAGCCCAGCAGCACCTGATGGGGGCCGGGGGCGCGTTGCCAGCCGCCGGCCTGTTCATCCCAATGCTGGAAGGCGCGGGGGGGCAGGGTGAAGCGGGCCTGCTGTTCCGCCCCGGCCGCGATGGCCAGTGCTGCAAAGCCCCGCAGGTGGCGGATGCCATCCGGCCCAGCCACATAAAGCTGCGGCACCGCCTTGCCGGCGCGGTCGGACAGGTTGCGCAGCGTCACCGTCACGTCCGCCCCGCCATCGGCGGTTGGCGTCAGGCGCGCATCGGACAGGGCGAACCGGGCATAGCCGAAACCGGCGCCGAACGGGTAAAGCGGGGTGCTGCCCGCTGCTTGCATCCCCTTGTACCCGATCAGGTGGCCTTCAAGGTAAGGCAGATCGCCCTTCGCATCCGGCGTCAGGCCGAAGGCGGGGTAATCCGCGTCCTTGGCGGCGATGCTGACCGGCAGGCGCCCGCCCGGTTCGCGGTCGCCGGCCAGCACCTGGGCCAGGGCGGGGCCGTATTGTTCACCGGGGAACCAGGTGATCAGCAGGCCGCGCACCTGATCGTGCCAGGAAATATCAAAGGCATGGGCGACATTGCAGATGGCCACCAGATTGGCATTCACATGCCGCACCCGGCGTAGCAACTCCAACTGCGCTTCCGGTAGGCGGGTGCCCGCGCGGTCCTTGCTTTCCACCCCGGAATCCGCCGTTTCGCCCAGCATCAGCAGCACCAGATCAGCCTGGGCCGCCAGGGCAACCGCGCGGTCCAGCATGTCCGCCGGTCGGTCGGGGCCGCGCATGCCGTACCAAAGCCCCTGGGCGCGGGCGGGCGTATAGGCCAGTTCAAAGCAAAGCAGCACCGGGCGGCCCGCCTGCATTTCCACCAGCACGCTCTCGCTGTCGCCGCCCTTCAGAATGCCCATCAGGTCGGACGGGGAAACCGGCCCGCCGCCCTGGAAGACCGGCTTGCCATCGACATACAGCGTGACGGCCCCCGTGCCACCGATATGCACGCGGTGCGGCCCGTCGCGTTCCGGGGTGAACCAGCCGGTGGCGCGGATGCGGCCCGCCTGTTTCAGCGCATCGGTGCCCGGCAGGCCGACAAACCAAGTCAGCGAATTGGTGTCGCGGGTTTCGGCGTGAAGCGGCTCGCTCTCCCCCTCATGCCCGGCCAGCCATTCCACCGTCAGGCCGCGTGTCGCCCCGTCGCCCAGATCGCGGGCGGGGCGGGCGGACAGCGGCGGCAGGCGGTATTCCGGCTCCACACCCTGTTCATAGCCCACCTCGAACCGGTCGCCGAACCGGTCGCGGATGGCCTGCAGCGGGTTGATGAAATCCGGGCGCACGGCGATCTTGGCGAAGGTGCCGCCTTGCAGGCAGGGGGCGGTGGCATTGGGGCCGATCACGGCGATGCGCCGGGCGCGGGTTGGCTGCAGCGGCAGGATATCCTGGCTGTTCTTCAACAGCACAAAGCCGGCGGCTGCTGCCTCTGCCAATGTTGCATCCACATCAAGCGGGGTGGGCTGGCGCGGCAGCGCATCGATGCGGGCCACGGCCTTGGCCACGCGGCCCGCCGCATCTTCCAGCCGGCTGGCCGGCACCTCGCCGGCTTCCACGGCGGCGGCGAATTTCTTCCCCAGCACCCGGTCCGGCCCCGGCATGTCCAGATCCAGCCCGGCCTGGGCCGAACGCAGCGTGTTATGCGCGCCGAACCAGTCCGACACGATGAAGCCGGGGAAGGCCCAGTCACCCTTGACGATGCCGGTCAACAGCCCTTGATGTTCAACGCAATAATCCCCGTTCAACCGGTTATAGGCGGCCAGGATGCCGACGCAGCCGGCCGCCGCCGCCATTTCAAACGGCAGCAGATAGGTTTCCCGCAGGGCGCGATCACTGGCCACCGCATTCATGCTGTCGCGCGCGGTTTCGCTGTCATTGCAGACCAGATGCTTGGCGACGGAGCCGACACCCTGGCCCTGCAAGCCGTTGATCCAGGCCGCCCCCAGCGTGCCGGCCAGGAACGGGTCTTCGCCATACAGCTCAAAACCCCGGCCACAGAGCGGGCTGCGCTGCAGGTTCAGGTTGGGGGCCAGCACGGCATCCACGCCCAGCCGCCGCGCCTCCATCCCCACAATGGCCCCCACCCGTTGCACCAGGGCCGGGTCGAAACTGGCCCCCAATGCCGTGCCGCAGGGGGTGAGCACCGCCACATCCCGTTCATCGACCCGGCCAGAGGCAATGCCCATCGGCCCATCGGCCATCTGAATGGACCGGACGCCCGGCAGTTCCGCCGTGGACCACATATCGCGGCCAGAGGTCAGGGTTGCCTGTTGGGAAAGCGTGTGGGACATGGGGTTAACTCCCTGGGGGGTGGTTTTTGGTTGGTTTTGGAGGTGCGATAGAAGAAGGGGGGGGGCACGTAGCCGCTTCAAACAACGGTGCCTTCCCCGCGAAAGCGGGGATCCAGGGGCCAGGGGCACGAACCGTTGTTCTGGTGGCCGCTGGACCCCCGCTTTCGCGGGGGAAGCATAGAGGGAGGTAAAGGGGTGAGAGGGGATTCAGCCTTTTGCAAAGCCCCTCACCGCGCCAGCCGCATCACCTGCTCGGCCTGCGCCTTGACCTGGGCGGCAATGTCGGCATCGGCCAGCCTTCCCTCCGCGTCGAACGGCTTTTGCGCCACGGTATTGACGGCGATGCCCAGCGGGGTGGGCCAGCCGCGCATGGCGTGGACGATGCCGCGCAGGGCGGACAGCGTCACGCCGCCGGCCTGCCAGCCCGCCGCCGTCACCACCAGCCCCACCGCGCGCCCATCGAAATAGACGCGGGCGTCGCTGCGCAGATCTTCCAGCAGGTCGATGGCGTTCTTCACCAGCCCCGACACCCCGCCATGATAACCGGGGGAGCCGATGACCAGCCCATCGGCCGCGCGCACGGCCTCCACAAACTCCCGCTGTTCGGGCGTGCGGTCGGGGTTTTCCGGGGCGAAATGCGGCAGGGCGGCAAGCGCTGTCCCACCGAACAGCCGGGTTTCAGCCCCCAGTTCGGCGGTGGCGGCCAGAACGGCCGCCACCATGCGTTCACCCGACGAGCCCGGCCGGGTGGTGCCGCCGAACCCGACGATCAGCGGCCGGCTCATGCTGCCGTACCCTTGAAGGCGGGGATGACATGACGGGACAGCAGGTCCAGCGTCTGGTTGGCATAGGCCTTGCGCTTGGCCGTCAGCGGGCCGGTCAGCATCCCGCACAGCACATTGCCGATGCCCAGTTCGGCATAGGGCTTCAGATGTTCAATCACGGTTTCCGGGCTGCCATACAGGCACCAGGTGCCGATCCAGTCCTCGGTCAGGGCGTTGGGCGTGTGGTCGGTCTTCTTGTTGGCGGCGCTTTCTTCCGCCTTGGCATTGAAGGCGGTTTCGCGGTCAACGGCGGCCTGATAATCGGTCAGGATATCTTCCAGTTCCGCGCGCGCCTGCGCATCGGTCTCGGCAATATGCACGCACTGATAGGTGTGGGTGGTCCAGGACAGCGCGTCGGCCACACGTTCGGCCGAATGGCCGGCGGCCAGCAGCAGGTCGCGGTAAATAGTAAAGAATTTCTGCACATGCTTGAACGGCTCTGTCCCGCCGATCTGCGGCGGGGTGAAGGCCGGGATGAAGGCGGGCCAGCCGAATTCCGCCGCGCGCCGGGCGCTGCTTTCCTTCATAGCCACCGGCATCAGCCGCGCATGGCCGGGCGTATAGGCGACGGGCGCGATGCGCTGCAGCACTTCACCCCGGTAATGGCCATTATCGAAACGGATGGCAGGGTCTTCCGGCTTCTTGGCCCAAAGCTGTTCGGCAATGGCCAGGTTCTCTTCCGCCAGGCGGGAGGCTTCCTTGTAATTGACGCCGAAGCCGATCATTTCCTCCGGCGTGGTGCCGCTGCCCACGCCGACCAGCAAACGACCTTCCGTCAGCTGGTCCAGGATATTGATGCGTTCGACGAAACGCACCGGATGGTGCAGCGGCACCGTGGTGACGGAAATGCCGAAATGCATCCGCTTCACCCGCGCCGCCAGATAGGCTGCGAACATCATCGGGTCGGACGCAATGGGCATATAGCCGGTGAAATGATGGTCGGGCAGAAAAACCGCATCCAGACCGGCGGCTTCTGCCCGATCGACATGCTCGATCAGGTCCAGCAGCAGGCCACGGTCCTGGTCCTCACCCATGGTGCGGGAATTCAGAAAGGTTGAAAAACGCATGGGGATTCCTCCTTGCTCACCGCCCCGGTCCTGATGCGATGCCCCCGGCAATCGCCCGGCCTTGGCTTTGGAATTAGAATTGCTATTCTGAATAGCTAACGGAGCGAACCGCCGGGTGTCAACCGAAAGCAGCGGTGAGCCATCCGATTTTTCGCCAAGCAATTTCCGCGCTGGATAGTGCGTTTACCGCATTGACAAAACCCGCCCGGCCCCTTCATCATAATTAGAATAATAATTCTTATATGGCGCTTCCAAGCGCTGAAACGGGAGTAACGTTCGATGGTGGATCAGGCCGTGGCGCCGCCGATAACAGGCGGCGCGCAAAGGGCTGGGCTCGCCCAGGGCATCATCCTGGTGATCAGCGGTTTCCTGCCGATTCTGGCAATTGTCTCGCTGACGCCGGCGGTGCCGACAATCCTGGACCATTTCCGCGATGTCGCCAATGCCTCTCTGCTGGTGCCGGTTCTGGTGTCGGCCCCCGGTCTGGCCATCGCCATCCTGGCGCCCTTTGCCGGGATGCTGGTGGACCGGTTCGGCCGGCGGCCGCTGCTGGTCTGGGCGACCTTCTTTTACGGCATCGCCGGCGCGCTGCCTTATTTCCTGGACAGTTTGAACGCGGTGATCGCGTCACGCCTGCTACTGGGGGTGACGGAGGCGGCGATCCTGACCATCATCAATACGCTGATCGCCGATTATTATGATGCGGCGGGCCGGCGTAAGCTGTTGATGGCGCAGGGGCTGGCCGGGCCGGCCATGGCATCGGGCGTCATCGCCGCCTCGGGCATGTTGACGGCGGTCAGCTGGAACGGCGTGTTCCTGATTTATCTGATCGCCCTGCCGATCTTTGTCGGCACGCATTTCATGATTTTTGAGCCGGGCAAGACGAAACAGGGTGCCCCCGTGGCCCCGCAGGCCGATCACGGCCCCACCCCGCCCTTTCCCACCCGCGCGGTGGCGCTTTATGGTGCTGTTACCCTGTTCGCCTCCACGCTCTATTACGTTTTCATCATTCAGGGCGGTCTGGCCTTCCGCGAAATCGGGGTGAATGATCCCAAGCAGGTCGGATCGCTGATCGCACTGGCCAGCCTGGGCGTGCCGGTAGGCGCGTTGATCTTCGGCTGGATCGGCAAGAAGGCCACCGCCCTGCAGATCTTCTGCTTCTTCGCCTTCCTGGGCGTCGGGCTGGCCGGGATCGGGTTGGCCACGGAATATAAATCCATGATGGCGCTGCTGGTGATCCAGCAGATGGGGGCGGGCATGACTATCCCCATCCTGATCGCCTGGGCCCAGAGCAAGCTGCCCTTTGCCCATCGCGGGCGCGGCATGGGCATCTGGGCGTCGTGTTTCTTCCTGGGCCAGTTCACCAGCCCGTTCTTTGTCGCCGGCGCCAAATCCCTGACCGGCGGCACCGTGCAGGCGGCCTTCCTGACCATGGGCATCGCCGCCCTGGTTGCCGCTGCTGTGGCGCTGGTGGCCCTGGTGAAGGCCAAGCCGGACACGGGGGTGAGGTACTGAGGGGGGCAATACTCTTCACCTGACGACAGTGAGGGAAAGAGTCTCGGCGTTCACCCTTCAGACTGTTCTGCTTCCCCCGCGTAAGCGGGGGTCCAGGGGCAACAGCACCAAAGCGTTGTTCCTGCGACCCTGGATCCCCGCTTTCGCGGGGAAGGCAGCAAGCGGATGACGCTTACGTGGCTGTTCCCTCCCCCCCCCAAACATTCCCTTTCAGCGCTTCGGCGCCAGGTCCGCCGGTGCGGGCCGCCGATGGCCATCCTGCATGGCCGCCGGTCCGATTGCTGCAACCGGGAGAACCGTGATGCATCTCGCCGCCTGTATTGAATGGCTGTTCGCCGCCGAAAGCCCCAATTTCACCGACCGTATCCGCGCCGCCAAGGCAGCGGGGCTGACGGCGGTGGAATTCCATCTCTGGCGTGACAAGCCGCTGGCCGATATCCGCCGCACCCTGGATGAAACCGGGGTGAAGCTCGCCAGTTTCGTGGTGGAACCCCGCCGTTCCCTGGTCGACCCGGCCCAGCATGATGAGTTCCTGGCCGCCGTGCGCGACAGTTTGGTCGCCGCCAAACAGGCCGGCTCACCGGCCCTGGTGGTGGCGTCCGGCTTCACCCGGCCCGATGTGTCGCGCCAGGAACAGCATGATTGCGCTGTCGGCATTTTGCGCCAAGCCGCCACACTGGCGGAAGAGGCCGGCATTACCTTGTTGCTGGAACCGCTGAATGACCGGGTGGAACATCCCGGCATGTATCTGGTCAGCACCGTCGAGGGGCTGGACATGGTGGAGGCGGTGAACAGCCCCAACCTGCGCCTGCTCTATGACATGTACCATTCCACGGTGATGGGCGAAGACCCGGCCCAGGTGCTGGAAGGCCGCTTCCATCTGGTGGGGCATGTGCAGGTGGCCGACGTGCCGGGCCGCAACCAGCCGGGCAGCGGCACCATCGACTGGGCGCGCTATATCGGGCTGCTGCGCGATCTGGGCTATGACGGCGCCATCGGCCTGGAATATAAGCCCACCGGCCCGACGCTGGAGACATTGGCGACGACGCGCACGGCGTTGGGGGTTTAGGGGGGCTGCGTGGATGTGGGGTGTAACCTCGCCGTTAGCACCCTTCCTGCCTTCCCCGCGGAAGCGGGGATCCAGGGGCCAAGAGCACCAACCGTCATTCTTGCGGCCCCTGGACCCCCGCTTTCGCGGGGGAGGCACCATTGTGCAACAGGATGGCTCAGCACCCCCACTATCCCCCCATACCCGCTCTGAATCCCGTCCCCCACGACCGGAGCCGCCTTCCATGACCCACCCTGTCCCAACGGGCGGCCCCAGTGCCGCGCCGCTGCCGCTGCGTGCCAAGCTCAGCTATGGTGCCGGTGATTTTGCCTTTGGCCTGTCCTGGAACATGGTCGGGGCCTTTTTGCTCTATTTTTATACCGATGTCGCCATGCTGCCGGTGGGCATTGTCGGCACCTTGTTCCTGCTGTCGCGCCTGCTGGATGCCGGGTTCGACCCGGTGGTCGGCATTCTGGTGGACCGCACCCGGTCCCGCTGGGGCCGGGCGCGGCCCTGGTTCCTGTTCGGCGCGCTGCCCTTCGGCCTGCTGGTCGTCGCCACCTTCTGGATGCCGCCGCTGGGGGCGTCGGGCAAGCTGGTCTGGGCCTGTGTCAGCTTCGTATTGCTGGGGCTGCTGTTTTCGGTGGTGAATATCCCCTATAGCGCCCTGATGCCGATGATGACGGCGCGGCGGGATGAACGGGTGCAGTTGGGTAGCCTGCGGTCGGCCGGCACCGCCCTTTCCGTCATCGCCGCCACAGCGGCCACCATGCCGCTGGTCGGCTGGCTGGGCGGGGGCGATCAGGCCAAGGGTTTCCTGCTGGTGGCCATCCTGGCGGCCGTGATCTCTGTCGCCCTGATCTGGAACCTGTTCGCCCAGTGCCGGGAACAGATTCACGAGGAAACCAGCGGTACCAGCGGGGAGCGGACCACACTGGGGGCCGTGGCCAATATGCTGCGCAACCGGGCCTGGCTGGTGGTGTTCCTGTTCACCACGCTGAATTTCATCCGCTTCGGCGCGGTGTTGTCGGTCACCGCCTATTTCGCCATCAATGTGCTGAAACAGCCCTGGATGATCTCCATCCTGCTGCCGGCCATTTCCGGCACGCTGCTGCTGGGCGCCGTCATCGCACCGCCCTATCTGAAGCGGTTGGGGATGCGCAATGGCAACCGGCTGGCCTTGGCGGCTTCCCTACTGCTCTATGCGCTGTTACCCCTGGTGGAAGCGCAGCCGGTCCTGTTCCTGGCCGTCTATATCCTGGCCTCCATCCTGATTTCCGTCACCATGACGGCGATTTTCGCCATGGCGGCGGAGGTGGTGGATCATCACGAAGCGCAATTCGGCGTGCGCCATGAAGGGCTGCTCTCCGCCGGTATCAGCCTGGCCACCAAGATCGGCATGGCCATCGGCGGCGCGGTGGTCGCCTATGGGCTGGCGCTGGCCGGTTATGATGCCGCCGCCGTCAGCGATGGGGCACGGCAGATGGTGCATTGGCTCTATTACGCGCCGGCCCTGCTGGTGCTGCTGGCGCAGATTATTTGCATCGGTTTCTATCCCGGCAGCCCGGTGCGGCGGGAAGGGTGATCTCGCCGCTGAGTATAACGGATCGGTGATATCTCTCACCTCGGACCACTAATATCACCGATCCGTTATAAATGGTGGCGCCGCTTGTCCATATCACCGATCCGTTATATGCTGTTGGCACTTTCACCAACCGTGAGCCTGGTGTCATGGCCGTTCCCCTGCACAGCCTGGATGATCTGCGCACCCTGGTGCGGACAGCGCGGCAGCGGCGGGGGCTGACGCAGGCGCAGGCGGCGGGGCTGATCGGCCATACGCAGAAATGGCTGTCGGATTTCGAAACCGGCAAGAATGATCCGCCCACCAGCATGAGCCTGAAATTGCTGGTGCTGCTGGGCATTCCGTTGACCGCCGGCAGCGACGGGCCGGATATGGCCGCACCGGCCAGCCGCACCGATGAGCGCGAAATCGATCTGGATGAGGGGCTGTGAGATGGTAGCCTCTGTCCGCCTGCACGGAATGCCGGTCGGGGAATTGCGCGCCAGTGCCAGCGGGGCGCTGTCCTTCACCTATCTGCCCGCCTTTGTGGCGGCGGTGAAGGCGGGCCGGTTGCCACTGCACGGGCTGTCCGCCCGGCTGCCCGTGGCGGATACGCCCTATGGGGAGGATCGGGCCGGCCCCTATTTCGACGGGCTGTTGCCCGACAATGCCAATATCCGCAGCACCCTGGCCCGCTATTTCCAATTGGATGCCAGCGATGATTACCGGCTGTTGCTGGCGCTTGGCCGGGAATGCCCCGGTGCCGTCGCCATTGTGGAGCCGGATGCGCCCATCGTGCCGGAAGATGATATCGCCCCGGATTATGATCTGCTGGATGCGGCACGGCTGGCGCGGCATATCGCCGATCTGCCGCGCCGGCCCCTGTTCGTGGATGCCGATGGGGAATTGCGCCTGTCGCTGCCCGGCGTGCATCATAAAACCGCCCTGTTGCTGGTGGGGGACCAGTTGGCCCTGCCGCGGGGCAACACGCCCACATCGCACATCCTGAAGGTGGATATTGATGGGCTGCCGGATTCCGTGCGGGTGGAACATTTCTGCCTGCGTGCGGCGGCCTCTGTGGGGCTGGATGTACCGCGTTCCAGCATCCGCCGGGCGGAAGATCGCACCTATATGCTGATCGCCCGCTATGACCGGGTGCTGGTGGAAAGCGATGGCCGCCGCCATCTGCGCCGGCTGCATCAGGAAGATTTCTGTCAGGCGCTGGGGCGCTATCCGCGCGAAAAATATGAAAAGGATGGCGGGCCGGGCTGGCCTGACTGTTTTGCCCTGATGCGGCTGACTGCCGACCCGGCGGCGGCCGTGCAGGAACTGCTGGGCCGCGCCATTTTCCAGTTCCTGATCGGCAATCCCGACGCCCATGCCAAGAATTACGCCCTGGTCTATCGCGGCAACCGCATTCTGCTCAGCAAGCTCTATGATGTGAATAACGCCGCCGCGTTCCGCAGTCACTACAAGGAACAGCGCCCGCGTCTGGCCATGTTCATCGGTGGTGAGCGTGACCCCGCCCTGCTGACCGGCGCGCATTGGGACGCCTTTGCCGCCGCGGTGGGGCTGCGGCGGGAACTGGTGCGTGACCGGCTGCGCGCCATGGCGCTGGCCCTGCCGGAACAGGTCAGGCTTTTACGGGAAGGGATGCGGGGCAGTTTGGCCGACACCCCCCTGCTGGATCAGGTGGTGGCGGATGTGGGCGACCGCTGTGGGCGGGTGGCGGCCTGGGGTTAGGGTGGTTTAAACCCCTTCCTGACCCGTCACCCGCCAGACCTCCCCGCTATCCAGCTTCTTGACGTAATCAACCGTGCTGCCGTTCCAGTGATAGGCGAAGTGGGCACCCTGGACCGGCACCGGTATCACATCCGGCCAGAAAACCGCGATGCACTGGCCGCCCGGATACCGCACGCTGGGCCAGGTGATGCCGTTGGATCCGGCGGCCCGGCGTTCGGCGCCGAACGTGTGGGACGCGGCGTAATCGCTGGGATGCAGCAGGTCGGCGCGGCCCGTCACATCATCCAGGTCGGTATCCACCGCACCGATCAGTTCGCGGAACTGCGCGGTCCAGCCGGGTGGTTCCGCCGTGGCCCGCATGAACCGGGCATGGTGGTGGATGGTTTCCGCAATCGCCACCTCTGTCCGGTCGCCGGCATAATAGAGACCGAAACTGCCGTCGGAAAAGCGGCCCGGTCGCAGTGTGGAGCAATGGACGAAGGGGGCCATGACCCAGCTTGCCCCAGGGCCGGCAACCCGCCGGGCCGGCGGCACCTTCGACAGGTCGCCAATGCTGTCACGAAGGCGGGGGTTGAACTTCGCTTCCGCCGAGGCCAGCGCTTCCCAGTCCGCCGGGTCGGCAATATCTTCAAACAGGTCGATGGGCGGGTGGATGGAGCGGATGATACGCACCGTCCTGGCCCAGGTGACGCGCCGGACCGGCACTGTCACCAGCCGCCCCTTTCCGCATCCAGATAGGCGCGCAGGTCGATCAGGTCGGTGATCTCCCCGCGCAGCATGATGTCAAGCGCGCGCTGGCCGGCAAAGGCGGCGTTCGGCTTGCGCACCCAGGCATAGGCGCGCGCCGGTTCGGTAAACAGATAGCGCAGGGCCTTGTGAATCCCCATCAGGATCGCCATCCGCGCCCGCAAATCGCGGTCGATGCGGCCAATATCGCCATCCTTCCAGCGTGCCCAGGTCCGCGGGGCCATGCCGCCCAGCAGGGTTCTGGCCTCCGCATCGCTCAACTCCCAGGCCCGGAACAGATTGACCGTCGTGCGCGCCAATGCTGCCGCCTCCGCATCCGTGATCAGGGGCTGGCCGGGGCTGGCTGCGATGGATTGGACCTCTGCGAACTGCATCGCCTGTCTCCTTTGGCATAAGAATAGCCACTCTCTGCCAAATGGCAAGGCCCGGCGACCGGCCATAAAAAAGGGCATGGCAGCCTGTGCCGCCATGCCCAAAGTGCCAACTGATCGGGGAAGGATGATCAGGCGGCAATCTCCAGCACCTTGGTGTCGCGCGTGGTCGGCACAAAGGGCAGGTAGGAGACGCGGATGCGTTCGGCCAGCTGAAGCTTGTGCTTACCGGGCGGCAGGCCGCCAGCCCGCAGCACGGTGATCAGGGCCTTTTCGCCGAAATTCCAGCGGTCGCTATATTCGGTTTCCATCTCATCCAGCGTCCAGGTCCGGCCACGCACGCTGAACCGGACTTGGTCACGCGGCACGGCTTCCCCGTCGATGGTGACGGCGATATCTTCCACCATGGACAGGCCGATGCCGCGGTAATAGGGCAGGCGGGCCTGGAAGGCGAAACCGATGGTGTCACCACCCTCCGTCACGTTACCGAAGCCATCTTCACAGATCATATATTTGTCGAACATGGGTGCGGCTCCTCAGGCGGCGGGGGCGGTGGCGGTTTCGCCGATCAGCTTCTTGAACATTTCCTGCTGGCGGCGCACCTGTTCGATGCTGTCCACCGGGAAGGCATCCTGAATCCAGCGATTACCTTCATATTCAGAGCAGATATAGCCCTTGTAGCCGCCCTGCTTCAGCACCTTGATGATCTCATCATAGGGGATGGAGGGTTCAACCAGATCCTCTGTCATTTCATAGAATTTGGCGTGGATGTTCCAGATGCGGTCCATATGGTCCAGCATCCGCTTGGGCTCAAACGCTGCATTGTGGCGCAGCGTGATGGCCATGCCGATGGCGGGGCCGACGCCGCCCATCTTCTCCACCTCCAGGATCACATATTCGCTGAGCGTGCGATCCTCGTAGGCCTTGCAGATGTAATCGGCGATGTGCGGCGGCACGCCGTCGCGGATGAATTTCGCCTTCCAGACGGGCGGGAACTTGAACAGGAACATGCCCATATCGGGCAGGAAGCCCAGATATTTCGACCCGGATTTCTCAAACGCCTCGGCATGGCGGATGATCCAGGGATGGTCGAAATGCAGGGGCGCGTGCACCTCGATCAAGATACGGACATTCTTGCTTTCCGCATAATCGGCGCAGGCAACCAGCACATCGGGATCAATCGATACCAGCGCGCGGGTATAGGGGCAGCCCAGGCGGGCGGCATGGTCAATATCAACCTTGCAGCTGGCCACCTGTTCATCGAACGGCATGGGCCGGTTTTTGTACTTCTTATAATCCAGCATGAAATCATGGCACACGGGCGTGGTGCCATATTTGGCCATCAGCGCGTGCCAATTGTCATAGACGGACTGGTCCAGCGGGTTGGGATAGTGGGGGAAGGTCTGCTCTGAAATCAGCTCGATCCCCTTGGCCCCCATCTCGGCGGAGACCTTGATCAGGTCTTCCAGCGACTTGGTGCCAAGGAAATATTCCTCCTGGTAGCTGTAGAGGCTTACACCCCTTTTGATTTCATAATTTGACATGGAACTATCCTGCTTCTTGGGCTCAAACGACGGCCCCGCCGGGAGCCGGTGGATAGCGGCGGTCTCAGGCGCATTGCCCGATGGGTGAGCGGCCACCGGCCCCGGCGGCCCTGATGCCGCACCCGGGGCCGTTCTGGCCGTTAAATCATAATTGGAATTATCATTCTTTTATGGGACAATCAATCGGCAGCAGAAGTTTTTTTCTGGGCATCACGGGGAGGGTAGGGCCGTACCGCCGATGCATCGGCGGGGCCGATAGGAGGCATCGGCATTGCCGGCTTAAACCCGGCTGCCGGCGGGGCCTATACCAACAGTAACCGCCTGAAGGCGGGATCAACCCATAATGATACGGAAACGCAATCATGAAGCTGGCAAGTCTTGATCTGGGTGGGCGGGATGGCCGGTTGGCGCTGGTATCGCGCGATCTGTCGCGCGCCGTGCTGGCCGAGGGCATCGCCGATACGCTGCAACAGGCGCTCGACCAGTGGGCCGACGCCGCCCCCCGGCTGGCTTCCCTGTCGGATGCGCTGAATGCTGGCACGGCCCCCGGCAGCTTCCCCTTCGATCCGGCCCAGGCGCTGGCCCCGCTGCCACGCGCCTGGCAATGGCTGGATGGCTCGGCCTTCCATGCGCATGGGGAGCTGATGGCCAAGGTATTCAACATCACCAACCCGCAGCCGCATGATAAGCCGCTGATGTATCAGGGCATGTCGCACCAGTTCATCGCGCCGACCGCGCCGGTGAAGCTGCCCAGCGAGGCGGATGGTATTGATTTCGAAGGCGAATTCGCCGTCGTCACCGATGATGTGCCGATGGGCACCGATGCGGCCACGGCGCGCGGGCTGATCCGGCTGGTACTGCTGGTCAATGACTGGTCGCTGCGCACCCTGGCCCGGCCGGAAATGTTGACCGGGTTCGGCTGGGTCCAGGCCAAGCCCGCCTGTTCTGCCGCCCCCATCGCCGTCACCCCGGATGAGCTGGGCGACGCCTGGAAGGATGGGCGCGTGCATCTGAACCTGCTGGTGGATTGGAACGGCCAGCGCTTTGGCGCGGCCAATGGCGGCGCCATGGGCTTCTGCTTCGGGGAGCTGATCGCGCACGCCGCCCGCACCCGCAGCCTGTGCGCCGGCACCATTGTCGGTTCCGGCACTGTCTCGAACGAGAATTTCCGCGAGGTGGGCTCCAGCTGCATTGCCGAGCGGCGGGGCATTGAAATTGTTGACGAAGGGGCCGCCCGTACCGGCTTCATCCGCTTCGGCGACCGGGTGCGGATGGAGGTGAAGGCGGCCGATGGCAGCAGCCTGTTCGGCGCCATCGATCAGCCGGTGGTGCAAGGGTAAAGGCCAACCCGTCTGAAGGGTGACCTTCAGGCGGGTTGGAGGCCGGCGACCGCCGGCCCGCCGCACATGCGGCGTGAGCCAAGCCCGCGGATGCGGGCGCCCGGCGAGTGAGGGAACATGAAATAAAGCCAACGCCAACCTATCGGCCGAACCGATCCCTTGTATCCGTACAAACGGTTTTGGTGATTGGTTCGCCGGGCTTATGGTTGGTGTCATGGGGTTCCGTCGCGGGGCACCCCGATAAACCACCCCCACAATAATGACCCGCCGCCACCGGCGGGCAGCAGACGGGCAGTGCCGTTCCGCCCCTTAGGGAAACGGCCTGTTCCGGGAGGAAAATAGCTGTGGCTTCGATCCGCAATGCGCTTGTTATCGGCGGCGGTATCGCCGGCATGTCGGCCGCCCTGGTGCTGTCGCGCCTGGGTATCGCCGTGGATGTGATTGATCGGGATCCGGCCTGGCGCGTCTATGGCGCCGGCATTTCCATCACCGGCCCCACCATGCGCGTTTTCCAGCATCTGGGCATTCTGGAGGATTTTCGCCGCGTGGGTTATTGCGCCGGCAGCACGCGGCTGTTCACCCCCACCGGTCACCTGATCGGGGACGTGACAAGCCCGCCGGTCGCCCCCGGCCTGCCGTCGGATGGCGGCATCATGCGCCCGGTACTGCATGACATTCTGGCCAGCCGCACCCGCACCGCCGCCGCCAATGTGCGGCTGGGCGTGATGGTGGATGCCATCACGCAGGATGCCGAGGGGGTGGATGTCCGCTTCAGCGATGGCAGCCAGGGCCGCTATGATCTGTTGATCGGTGCTGATGGCATCTATTCCCGCACCCGCGCCATGCTGTTCCCCGATGCGCCCAAGCCGCGCTTCACCGGTCAGGCCTGCTGGCGCGTCACCACCGCCCGGCCTGACAGTGTGACGGGCGTGGAAATGTATCTGGGCGCGCCGATCAAGGCGGGGGTCAACCCCTGCTCGCCCGACCAGATGTATCTGTTCGCGCTGGAAACCATCGCCCCCAATACCCGCCATGAAGAGGCGGATCTGCCCGATCTGCTGCGCCAGCGGCTGGCCGGCTTTGCGGGTGCCGTCGGCTATGTCCGTGATGCCATCACCGACCAGTCGGTGGTGAATTTCCGTCCGCTGGAAGCGCTGCTGCTGCCCGGCCCCTGGCACACGGGCCGCGCCATCCTGATTGGCGATGCCGCCCACGCCACCACCCCGCATCTGGCCAGCGGTGCCGGCATGGCGATGGAAGATGCCGTGGTGCTGGGGGATGAGCTGGCCAAGAATGACAGCCTGGGCGCTGCCTTCGCTGGCTTCATGGCCCGCCGTGCCGACCGTGCCGCCCTGGTGGTGAATAATTCCATCCGCCTGGGTGAGATCGAACAGAGCGGGGTTCACAGCGATGAACATCCCCGCCTGATGCACAGCACCATGGCCGCTTTGGCCCAACCTCTCTAAACCAGAATTTACCGGGAGAAGCCCCCATGACCCGCGTTACCGATATCCGCTATGTCGGCTATGCCGTTTCCGATCTGGAGGCCGAGCGCGCCTTTTACCGCGACAAGTGGGGCCTGCGCGAAGTGGCCGAGAAGGATGGCATGGTCTATTTCGCCACCGAAGGCCACCCGGAACTGTATGTGGTGCGGCTGCGCCCGGCGGATGTCACCCGCATCGATGTGATTGCGCTGGCTGCTGACAGCAATGATGATGTGGACGCGCTGTATGAGAAGGTGGCCGCCGCCGGTTGCCGTATCATCTTCACCCCGCGCGCGCTGACCTCCTTCGGTGGCGGCTATGGCTTCCGCTTCTTCAGCAAGGATGGGATGAGCTTCGAGATCTCCGCCGGGGTGGAGCGCGGGGCCTTCCGTGCCGTCGCGGGCAAGGAAGCCCTGCCGGAAAAGATCAGCCACATCGTTCTGCATTCCCCCGATCACAAGGGGCTGGTGGAGTTTTTCATCACTGTGCTGGGCTTCCGCGTGTCGGACTGGCTGGGCGATTTCATGTGCTTCCTGCGCTGCAATGAATGGCACCACCGCATCGCCATTCTGCCCGGCCCGCCCTGCCTGAACCATGTCGCCTATGACATGGCCGACATGGATGCGATGATGCGCGGCGTCGGCAAGCTGAAGCGCAAAGAGGTAGACCTGCGCTGGGGCCCCGGCCGCCACACCGCCGGCAACAACACCTTCAGCTATTTCACCACGCCGGCCGGTTTCGCGGTGGAATATACCGCCGAGCTGGAACGGGTGGATGAGGAAACCTGGGTGGCCACCGTGCATGTCCCCACGCCGGATGTGATGGACCAGTGGGGTGCCGGCAGCGGCGGCCCGCAGACCATGCCACACCCGGCCCCGGATGCCGGCCTGTTCCAGGCGGTGGAGGTCTGATCATGGCGTTGTTCCAATATTTCCCCAACAATTACATCTGGAACCTGTCGGTCAATATCGCCCTGGAAAGCGGTGCGCGGATCGGCGAGATCGAAGATATGTGCCGCCCGCTGCTGGACGCGGCGGCCCGTGGCGAAGATGCCGGCACCGGTGCCTTCCTGACCCAATGGGTTGCCATGGCCGACAAGCTGGTGGGGTTGGCCGAAGAAGATGAGGCGCGGGGCCGCGCCTTTTCCGCCGGGGCCAAATTGCAGCGCGCCTCGCTCTATTACATCACCGCCGAGCGGATGCAGGGCCATGGCCATCCCGGCCGGGGGGAGACCTTCACCAAGGGCCAGAACGCCTTCCGCAAGGGCACGGCGCTGGCGCGGGAGAACTGCACGCGGGTGGAAATCCCCTTTGGTGACAGCTTCATCCCGGCCTTGTTCACCAAGGCGGAAGGGGTGGATGGCCCGGCCCCGTGCGTGCTGTATGTCAATGGGCTGGACAGCTGCAAAGAGCTGTTGTTCTGGTCCTGGCTGCCGCACGCGCTGGCCAAGCGTGGCATTTCCACGCTCTGCATCGACCAGCCGGGCACCGGCGAAGCGCTGCGCGCCAACAACCTGTATGCCACGCATGAAACCGAACGCTGGGCCACGCCGGTGTTCGATTATCTGGCGGCCCGGCCCGATGTGATGCCTGACAAGATCGGCATGGTCGGCATTTCGCTGGGTGGCTATTTCACCCCGCGCGCCGTGGCGTTTGAACCGCGCTTTGCCTCGGGCGCTGTCTGGGGTGCCAACCATGATTGGCGCGAAGTGCAGCAGAAGCGCCTGAAGCGGGAAGGCGAAAACCCGGTGCCGCATTACTGGGGCCATGTGCGCTGGGTGTTTGGTGCCCAGGATATGGATGATTTCTTCGCCAAGGCCGAAGGGATGCATCTGAATGGCGTGCTGGACCGGATCAAGGTGCCGTTCCTGGTGACGCACGGTTCCAAGGACCGGCAGATTTCCGTCGATTACGCCCACCAGACCTATGACCAGCTGGTGAATTCGCCCCGGCGCGAGCTGAAAATCTTCACCGAGCGGGAAGGCGGGGTGGAGCATGTCGGCGCGGACAATATGTCGTTTGGCCGCGATTACATCGCCGACTGGTTCGCCGACACGCTGGGGGGACGGCTGGGGTAAGGGGGGAGCGTCCTTCCCCCGCTTTTCCGTTACCCTGCGTGGTTGGCGTGGGCACTCCATCCTTCCCCATCCCTCCGTTGCCTCCCCCGCGTAAGCGGGGGTCCAGGGGCCAAGGGCGCTGAAGCGTCGGTTCTTATGGCCCCTGGTTCCCCGCTTACGCGGGGAAGGCAGGTAGAGATTGGCGGAGATGTTGTGCCCGCGGCGCTTTGCATGGTCACACCGCAAACCCGGCCATGGAAACCCCCATGCCCAGCCTGACCATCCTCCCCGAAATCGGCCCGCCGCAGACCCTGCCGCTTTCCCCCGGCCAGAATTTGCTCCACGCCATCACCCCCGCCGGTCGTGATACAATCACCGCCCTGTGCGGGGGTGGTTGTATTTGTGGTACCTGCCGGGTGCGGGTGGTGGAGGGCGATCCCGGCCCGATGGGGGAGCGGGAGGCGCAGTTGCGGCACCAGCTTGCCATCACCGACCCCGCCATCCGGCTGGCCTGCCAGACCCACCCGCCAGGCCCGCTGTCGGTTGCCATCATCAAACCAAGGTGAAACCCGTGCCCCGTATCATCGATCTTTCCGTGCATCTGGAAAATGACGTGCCGGCGGACCCGCCTTTCATGCGTCCCAAGATCCGCTATGCCAGCCATGCCGAAGGGGCAGCGGAATATTGCCAGATGTTTCCCGGCCTGACGGTCGACCAGCTGCCCGATGGTGAAGGCCCGGCGGCGGAATGGGTGGAGCTGACCACCCATAACGGCACCCATATGGATGCGCCCTGGCATTACCATTCCACGATGGATGGCGGCAAACGCGCCATCACCATCGATGAGGTGCCGCTGGACTGGTGTTTCCGCCCGGGTGTGAAACTGGATTTCCGCCATCTGCCCGACGGCCATGTCGTCACGGCGGCCGAGGTGGAGGCCGAGCTGGCCCGCATCGGCCATGTGCTGCAGCCGCTGGATATCGTGCTGGTGAACACGGCAGCCGGTGCCGCCTATGGCCAGCCCAATTTCCTGGCCAAGGGCTGTGGCATGGGCCGCGAGGCAACGCTGTATCTGGTGGAACGCGGCGTGCGCGTCACCGGCATTGACGGCTGGAGCTGGGATGCACCCTTCCCCTTCACGGCGGCCAAGTTCAAGGAAACCGGCGATGCCTCCCTGATCTGGGAAGGCCATTATGTCGGCAAGGATGTGGGCTATTGCCACATGGAAAAGCTCTCCAACCTGGAAAGCCTGCCGCCGCATGGCTTCACCGTGGCCTGTTTCCCGGTGAAGGTGCGGGCGGCCAGCGCCGGCTGGACCCGCGCCGTGGCCATCATGCCGGATTGAACAATGCACGTGGCTTCCGCCCTTGTGCACGGAACCACAAGGGCGGAATTCACCATGGCTGTATCAGTAGACTTTATAAAGCCCGGTAGCGGAAATCGCTGAACGTAGCCGTACCTGACCCCGCCGCATAAAGGGCAGGGCGCAAGCTGGCGAGATCGCCGATGGTGTTGGCGTGATAGCCAGAAGCCTCTGCCCGAACACCATGCCGGGTCCAGTCGGTTCCGTTCAGGCTGTAATAATAGGTGATGATGTGGCGATCATTGCTGATCCGCAGATGGATGCGCTTTGTCGGCGGCGCAGGTTCACGCCAGTGGCTTACCTTGCCGCCATTAAAAGTTTTCATCCGCTCCCCATTGACCCCCACACCCAGGAACAGGCGGTCATTGAAGAAGAGCAGAAGCCCGGCCTCCGCATCGCCTTGCAATGCCAGGGTGACGGAAATCTCATAGGCATGATCCCCGACCATCTGGGTCAAGGGGGAGCAATCATGCGGGCCGGTGCCTTTACCCCGCAAAACCAGACCATCCTTTGACAGGCTGGCCCGCTCAATCTCGTTCGGGCCACCGGCATAGAAACTCCACCGCGAGCCGAATGACGCCTGGGAGAAATTATCGGAGCGGGCAACGCCATGCGGCGCAGAGGGCAGGTTGACCGGCTTGCGCAGCGGCTGGGCAAGATCGCCGCCCGTTGCCTTGAACCAGCCATCCGACGTCCATTCGATGGGTTCCAGCAAGGTCTGCCGCCCCAGGGTGCGATAGCCATTTTCATAGCCGTGATAGACCATGAACCATTGCTCCCCCGGCCCGCAGACCAGGGTGGCATGGCCGCGCGACAGCCAGCGTTCATTGGGATCGGTCGTTCGGACAATCGGGTTGTGGGGGCAGTTCTCCCACGGGCCATGCACCGAACGGGACCGCGCGGCAATGACCATATGCCCCGTTGGCGGCCCGGCCGTGCCGCCAACCGCACTGATCAGATAGAACCAGTCGCCGCGCCGCAGCAGCTTTGGCCCTTCCAGCGCATAGGCTTCGGTAATCCAGTCATCGGGATAATGCCAGCCATCATAGACTTTCTCCACCGGCCCGACGGTGGACAGCCCATCATCAGACAGGCGCACCCGTTTGATGCCGGACAGGAAAAGGTAGCGGTTGCCATCCTCACCGACCAGATGGCCGGGATCGATCATGCCGCGCAGCCCCAGATCAATGGGCGCGCTCCACGGCCCTGTAATGCTGGGGGCGTGCATGACATAGATACACATCGGTGCCGGCAGAGTGGTTGCCCATGGCACCTTCAGGAAGGGAATATAGATGTAGTAGCGGTCCTTATGCTTGACCAGATCGACGGCGAAGACCATTCCCGGCGGCTTTTCCAATGCCGTGCAGATCGGGGTCCAGTTCACCAGATCGCGGGAATGCCAGATCAGCAGGCCGGGTGACGCCTCGAACGACGAATGCGTCATATAGTAATCATCCCCATCCTTCAGGATGCTGGGATCGGGATGATCGCCGGCCAGGATCGGGTTCAGAAAGGTACCGTCACCAAGATCGGCCTTGCGCTGTCCCTCAATGCCCTGCGCCCAGCCTGTGGGCTTGCCCTGGACATTGGGGGTGGCGGCATCGGCCGTTAACAGGCCCAAGGCGGAAGCAGGCATGGCCGCAGAACCCGCCAGCGCCATCCGGAACAGGTCACGCCGCGTATTCATGTTTCCTCCATTATTATAATTAATATTTTGATTCTAAAACTATGGTGTGTATTCACCTTGGTCAAGCGCCGCCTTGATCAGCCCCGCCACATCGCCATCATCGCGGAACCCCGCCGCCCGTGCGGCGGCAGCGATCAGCGGCGGCTGGCGGGCGAATTTGGCCTCCACCGCCGGGTCGGGGGCATAGGTCACTGGGAACGGGCCGAACCGGTCGGTCAGGGCTGCCACCAGTTCGCCTAAGGTCAGGCGCAGCACCGGCGGCAGCCAGACACGGCCCTGGCCGGGCAGGGAGGCGGCGTGCAGCAGCGCCTCCACGGCCGCCGCCACCGACATCCACCAGCACACACCCTGTTCGGAGACCGGCAAGCGCACCGGGCGATGGTCCCGTGCCGCCCACATCACCTCGCTCATGAAGGCGGAGATCAGGCCCGATGGGGCAGGGGGGCGGGCGACGATGCCGGGCAGGCGCAGACTGCTGCCATCGATGTAACCGCGCCGGCTGTAATCCGTCACCAGCAGCTCCCCCACCAGCTTCTGCATCCCATAGGACAGGCCGGGCCGGGCGGGCGTGGCATCATCCACCTGATCGGGCAGCGGGTCGCCATAGACGGCCACCGAGCTGGCAAAGACCAGCCGGGCCGGGCTTTGCTGCCGGCGCAGCGCATCCAGCAGCCCCTGCGTGCCGCCCAGATTGGCCGCCATGCCCAGATCGAAATCCCGCTCTGCCAGCCCGCCCGGCACGGAGGCGAGGTGGAAAACCAGATCGGCCGGCTGGTTCAGCGCATCGGCCCAGATGCCGGCATTGGCAATGTCACCGGCCAGGGCGGTCACGCGCGGATCGTCGGGCCGGGCGCTGAACTGCCGGTCAACCAGGGTCAGGCGGGTGAAAGCAGGCGCCGCCCCCGCCCCCGCCAGCAGACGGCGGACAAGGGCGTCACCGACGAAACCGCCGGCGCCGGTAACAAGGATATGCATGGCGTTTCCCCTTATTTCTTCAATTGCCGTCGGTGATCAGCGTGCCGCCATCCACGACGATATTTTGCCCGGTGATGAAGCCGCCGGCCGCACTGGCCAGCATCACCGCCACCCCGGCCACCTCCGCCACCTCACCCGGCCGGCGCAGCGGCGTCATCGCCATGCGCCGTTCCATGAAGGCCGGGTTGGCCAGCAGATCCCGCGACAGGTCAGTGCGGATGAAACCGGGGGAGATGGCGTTGACCCGGATATTCGCCGGCCCCCATTCCACCGCCAGATTGCGGGCCAATTGTGCATTGGCCGCCTTGGACAGGGCATAGAGCCCCAAGGCCTTGTTGCCGCGCAGCCCGGCGATGGAGGACATGATGATCACGCTGCCACCGCCCGCCGCCGCCATACCGGGCAGAACCATGCCGGTCAACCACAGCACGCTTTGCAGATTGACCGTCATGGTCGCCTGCCAATCGGCCTCGCTGGCGCTGGCGATGGGGCCGGCATGGGGGGCAATACCGGCATTGCAGACCAGAATGTCCAGCGGCCCCGCCGCTGTCACCTGTGCCACCATGGCCGACAGGGCGGCTTGATCGGTTACATCGCAAGCAGCGGCATGGACAGCCAGACCCTGCGCGCGCAACCCCTCTGCGGCATCGGCGCAGCCGGCCGCATCCTCACTGCTGATCCAGACCGCTGCCCCCTGGCTGGCCAGTGCCGTGGCGATCCCCAGACCCAGCCCGCGCTGCCCGCCCGTGACAAGGGCGCGGCGGCCCGACAGGTCGAACAGGCGGCCATAACCGGGCGCGTCCATGGGCGTTCCTTTGCAGGGAAAATCATTTTTCGAACGATAGGGGCTCGACCACCATCACCAAAATCGTATTTACTGAAACAAACTATCGGCCTGACCGATGGATGGGGAGGATGAATAATGCGGTTCCAGAAACTGGACCTGAATTTGCTGGTGGTGCTGGATGTGCTGCTGGAGGAACGCAGCGTCTCACGCGCGGCCAACCGGCTGAACCTCAGCCAGTCGGCCGTGTCGGGCAATCTGGCCCGGCTGCGCGAATTCTTTGATGATGATCTGCTGGCCCAGATCGGGCGCAGCATGGTGCCCACGCCGCTGGCCGAAAGCATGGCCGAGCCGGTGCGCGACATTCTGATGCAAATTCAATCCACCATCGAAACCAAGCCCAGTTTCGACCCGTCCAGCGCCACCCGCGCCATCCGGCTGCACGCGTCCGATTATGTGACGGAGGTGCTGCTGGCCCGCGCCATTGCCAAGGCGCGGGTGCTGGCCCCCGGCATCCGGGTGGAGATCGACTTCATGGATGATATGGTGCTGGACCGGCTGGGACGCGGGCAGGTGGATTTCCTGCTGACGCCGGATAATTTCACCCATCCCGACCATCCCAAAGAGAAGCTGTTCACGGATAGTCATGTCGTCGTCGTCTGGGAGGGCAACCGGCAGGTGGGCGACGCGATCAGCTTTGAACAATATATGGCCATGGACCATGTGCAGGTGCGGTTCGGCATGAAACGCTCCCCCTCTTTCGACCAATGGTTCATGCAACGCTTCGGCTATGCCCGCAAGGCGGCAGTCTTCGTGCCGGATTTCACCACGGTGCCGTCCATGCTGGTGGGCACGGACCTGCTGGCCACGATGCATACAAGGCTGGCAAAGCTGTATGTTCGGCGTATGCCGCTGCGCATATTGCCGCTGCCCATCGAATTTCCGGTCTTGACGGAAATGATCCAGTGGCACCGGCATTTCCAGCGCGATCCGGCCCTGCTCTGGTTCCGCCAGCTGCTGCGCGAATGCGTGGCGGAACAGGATTTATGAGGTCTGGCGCATAATACCAATCTCCCTTGATCGTGACCGATCCAGGGAGATTTTTTGTTCCCTCAGACGCCGGGCGCTGCCATCCGGCCGCTTGGCTGGCACCGCTACCAAGCGGCGGACCGGCGGTCGCCGGCCTCCGATCCGCCTAAAGGTCAAGCTTTAGGCGGGGTGGTGTAAAATCTATTTCAGGCGCCATCCAGATGAAATTATCGTGCGTGGCCCCTGATGTGCCGATGCTGAAGCCTAGCCGGCGATAAAGCGCGGCGGCCCGGTCATTCCCCCGCTGGACTTGGAGCGACAGGGGTTTGCCCGCCGCCCGCGCCCGATCTTGCAATGCCAGCAGGAGGCGGGTTCCAATCCCCCGACCCTGGGCTGCCGGCAGCAGCGCGATATCGATCAGGTGGAGCGTGTCCCCTGTCGGATCAATGGTCAGCCGGCCAGCCGGGGCACGCTGCTGTTCCAGAACCAGAAACCACGCGGAGGGATGGCGACGGGTATAATCCACGTGCTGCGCTTCAAATTGGCTGCGACAGAAATCACGCTTCATCGCCTCCGGCCAGTTCAGGCCATCCAGCTCCCGCTCGCGGCCCAACCGGTACAGATGGCGTAGAAAAGGCAGATCCGCCGACCGTGCTGGCCGCAGATGCACCCCCGGCACGGTCAGGGCAGCCCCGTAAGACTGCCCTTTGGGAAAATTCAGCATGACCGGCACGGTGTCTTCACGATTGCTGGGTCACGCCGCTGGCGTTTAAGTCGGGATATTCCCCATCCCAGGCGATGCAGGCATAGAGCACCAGATAGGGCTGCCTGTTCTCATGGGGTGATGGCGCCTGACCAAACGCTTCCGTCAGAGCCGCAGGCCCCAGATATGCATTCGCTGGTGGTGGTGCCGCCCAGAATTGCGGGGGAGAGATATTGGCCAACATGCAATCCGTCACGGCCGTGCCCGTCGTCGACGCCCCCAGAACGAAGGACATGTTGTGATTATGGGTCGGCACCATACTGTTGTTGATGAGCACGGCATCCGTTCCATGCGTGGCCCCCAGGGTCCAATTGGTTTGGGCCCCAACCGATTGCCCGACACCAACAGGCACCAGTCCCTGCAGGTTCGGCACACCGAAGGTGTTTTTGGCGTCACCGCCATAATTACTGCCGATCAGGGAGTAAAGCGCCTGATATTCGGCAATTTTATAAATGCTGCCGTTGCACGGCAACCAACCATAGGGAGCCCAACTCCAGGGAAAGAAACTGATTTGTCCAATGAAAGGCGTGCTCATGATGTCCTCTCCTGCTCAGCCTCTTTGCGGGTAAACATCGCCGACAGCGCAGATGATATAGCGCAGGCCCAATCCCGCCATCAGGTTTGGATGAGGCATATTACCCCCCGTCGGCTCGATGGTGGCTTGAGAAAACTGCTGCATTTTGGGGGGCGGATTGGTCGGAACCGGTGAAATATACCGCTTATAGGTGTCGCTGCTATCGCTGCCATAATAGAGGCCACCGGGAGTTTTTGATGTATTGGGCTGGGTGGTGGCCTGGAATGCATGTGTGTGCGCCGGTATCTGCGCCTGCGTCAACACCACCTGTTCTGAACCGCCTTTTTGCCCCATGGGGCGCGGGGTCAATCCGGTGCCGGTGCCCTGGCCGACCAGGACGCGCCCCCTCAGGTCGGGCAAGCCGAAGGTGGTAACGCCATCCCCGCCATAGGATGTCGAAAGCAGAGAGAAGAGCAGGCCATATTGACCGATTTTCACCAGGCTGCCGTCACAGATCAACCATCCTCTGGGCGGTTGGGTCTTGATAAAGGGGACGAGGCGGATTTCCCCTATAAAAGCGTCTGACATAGTGGTTGCTCCTTCTATCTCATCGGCTCAAGGCCGCGCCGGGAACACGCCGGTAAGCGCAATGATGGCGTTTGCCACCTGAAAGGGTTGCATATTAGAGTGAGCGCCGCTGCCGCCTGTTTGGGAAATGGTTTGGTCAGCCATTTTCACCAACTGACTGGCGGTACCGGCGGGGCCGTACATAGTGGTCGCGACGGATGTGGAACTGTTCGGCCCCGTCTGAGCAGGGAAGTTGCTGGCAGCTGGTGCCGTTCCCACAGCGTTGCTGACACCGACAAAATGCGTGTGGGATGGCATGTTTCCAACGGCCAGGGTCACAGATTCGGCGCCGCCATACTGACTGACCTGGTAGGAAATGCCGGACACTGGTGATTGGCCAGCCCCCATCACCACGCGGCCCCGCAGGTCAGGCAGATTGAACTTATCCACCCTATTGCCACCATAAGTGAAGCCAATCAACGCAAAGAGCGCTTGATTCTGATGAACGGACAATGTTGCTCCGTCACACAGCGCATAGCCCTGAGGGGCGAAACCGAATGCCCCGAACATGATCTGCCCGACATAGGGTTCTGACATGGGATCCTCTCAACTCTGGTTCCATCTGGGATGAAGATGTCAGTCAATATCCGTCTGGCAGAAATGAGCTGCCCGACCGGCCAGCAGTATCGACAATGAGGGGGAGATTGTTTGCAGAGATTCCGCCTCGGTTCGTCAATCTTTCAGTGTATTTCGGCGGTTAAGCGATAGGCTCATGATGTGCGGATTGCTGTTCAGGAAAAAAGGAAATTGTAGACCGGCGGTAATGCCGAGCAAACGCAGTCCACCTTAGTCAAAAACGGCATGGTAGATAATACCATCGGCGTCTGCTCCAACGGCGGTGATGAAAATCATCTGCGGCTCAAACCCTGTTGTGGCCATTCTGTACATTCCCTGCGGGAGAATAACCTTCAACGCAGAACGAAATACAAGGGTGAATGGGTTTTCTCTCAAATGAACATTACGTTTCAGGTTTCTTTTTGCCACCTGGATCAAATCCATCTCAACATCAATATCGGCATGATGGGCTGTAAATGTACTGTTAACAAAGGGTGCAAAATACGTGTACTCTACCCTTTGCATCCTCCCCTCCACCGAAAATTGATCTGGATTCACGCTACTACTGCCGTATATTATGAATCAATGTTTTTTATGTTTTTTCCAGATGGAAATGCGTGCATCTTCTAATATTCATGCGTCCATAAGCTTTACACCAAGCGTCACAGAACATGACCATTGGGGGGCAGCAACGGCGAACCCGCGCACCCATATGCGCGCAAGCCAGGCTGCCAGGGGCAGAGCTGGCAATTGAGGGAGCAGGCCAGTACCGAGAATCATGCCCCACAGCTCACCCGCCATCCGTGCGCAGCCGATACCCAACACCAGGTTCAGTGACGATCAGCACCGGTTCGGCCGGGTTTTCCTCCAGCTTGTGGCGCAGCTGACCGATATAGACGCGCAGATAGGCCGTATCCTCCACATGGGCGGGGCCCCAGACCTCGCGCAGGATCTGCCGGTGGGTCAGCACATGGTCGGCCTGGCGGGCCAGGACGAACAGCAGATCCTGTTCCCGGCGCGACAGGCGCAGTTCGGCCCCGTCGCGGGTGACGATGCGGCGGTCGGGATCGATGCTGACGGGGCCGGCCTGAATGATGCTGCTGGTTGCCGCCAGGGGCGCGCGGCGCAGGGCGACGCGGACGCGGGCCATCAGTTCGGCAATGCCGAAGGGCTTGGCGACATAATCCTCTGCCCCACGGTCCAGGGCTTCCACCTTATCGGCCTCCCCGGCGCGGACAGAGAGGATCAGGATCGGCACCGGGCTGATTTCCCGGATGGCGCTGACCACTTCCTGCCCATCCATATCGGGCAGGCCCAGATCCAGGATCACCAGATCGGGCGGGTCGGCCCGCACCAGGGCCAGGGCTTCGGCGCCGTTCTCCGCCTCCGCCACCTGATGGCCGTTGGCGCCCAGGCTGATACGCAGAAAGCGCCGGATCGGCGCTTCATCATCGACGACAAGAATACGGCTCATCCGGCATCACTCCGTTTCCGGGGCGGCCGCGGGCGGCCCCTCCGGGATCGGCAGCCGTACCACCAGCGAGGCGCCAACGCCATGGATGCCGGACATCACGCCGATGCTGCCGCCATGCGCCTCCACCAGCCCCTTGGCGATGGCCAGGCCCAGGCCGGTGCCGGCCGTCTGTTTGTCGCCCTGCTGCACGCGATAGAACATGTCGAACACCCGTTCCTGGTCCGCTGGCGGGATGCCCGGCCCCTGGTCGCAGATTTCCGCCGTCACCTGCGATCCCTGGCGCCGGGCCCAGACGGTGATGGCGGTGCCGGCGGGGCTGTATTTGGCGGCATTGTCCAGCAGGTTGAAGAACACCTGCTCCATCAGCACCGGGTCAAGCTGCAGCAGCGGCAGGCCGGGGGCAAGGTCCACTTTCACCTTGTGCCCCCTCAGCAGCGGCCGCGCCCGGGCCAGGGCGCGGCCGATAATATCGGCCAGATCGACCCAATCGGTCTTGGGTTTCAACCCGCCGCTGCCCAGCCGCGTCATGTCCAGCAGGTTCTGCACGAAGCGGTTCAGCCGCTCGGCCTCCTCCTGGATGGTCTGGGCCAGTTCGCGCCGGGCGGTCTGGTCCAGCGCATCCTCATAGCTGATCAGGCTGGTGGCAGCGCCCAGGATGGAGACAAGCGGCGTGCGCAGATCATGGGAGAGGGAGGAGAGCAGGGCGGCGCGCAACTGCTCCTTCTCCTGCGCCACCTGGGCCGCCTCGATATCCTGGACAAGCTGGGTGCGCTCCAGCGCCAGGGCGGCCTGATCACTCAGCGTGTCCAGCAGCCGTTCCTGCTCGGTGGACAGGTGGCCGTCGCCCCCCTCCATCTGCACGCCCATCACGCCCACCGTGCCGCGCTGGGTGCGCAGCGGCAGGAACAGCCAGTCCGATGCCGGCAGGGTCTGCGATCCGCGCCCGGCCCGCTGGCCATTGCCCCAGGCCCATTGGGCGGCAGCGGCAGCCCGCTGGTCCAGCGTATCTTCCGGCGGATAGCCGGCGCGGATCGCCAGTTCCGCCCCATCGGGCAGCAGGATCAGCACCCTGGCCTTCAAGGTGGCGGCAACATGGTGCACCACGGCCCACAGAACATCATCCTCGCTGGCGGCAGAAGAGACCTTGCGGGAGAAATCATACAGGTTGGCGGTGCGGCGCTGGCTGGTGCGGGTCACTTCGATCTGGCGGCGCAGACGGGAGGCCAGCTGGCCGGTGAAGATGGCGGCGACCAGAAAAAAGCCGATGGTCAGCAGATCGTCGGAATCACTGACCGAAAATGTATAGCGCGGCTCGGTGAACAGGTAATTGAAGGCGAAGAAGGCCACCAGGGCGGTAACAACGGACGGAACCAGCCCGAAGCGGGTGGCGATCAGCAGCACGGCCAGCAGATAGACCAAACTGACATTGCCCACCGGCAAGACCGCATAGACCCCCCACGAAATCAGGCTGGCCACCCCCACCGCCAGGGCAGACCAGGCATAGGCTTTCCAGCCGGTCCAGAGCGGGGCGGGCGGCGGGCGCTGGGGTTGGCCGCCGGGCCGCGCCTCCTCCTCCACCCCGCCCACCAGCAGGATGTCATGATCGGCCGCCCGCTTCAGCATGTCGCCCGTCAGGGAGCGGCCGAACAGCCGGCGGGTGCGGCGGGTGCGGCCCAGCACGATCTGGCTGACATTGTTGGCCCGCGCCCAGCCCAGCAGCTCACCGGTGATGTCATCACCGGTCAGTGCCGCAATCTCCCCGCCCAATTGCTGGGTCAGCCGGAACGCCTGGGTGACATGGGCCTTGTCGGCATCGGACAGGTTGGCGTGGCGATGGGTTTCGACATGGGCCACCGTCCAGGGCATCTGCCGGCGTTCGGCCATGCGCTTGGCCGCCCGCACCAGCCGCAGGGCCAGCGGGGCGGCGGGGATGGCCACCAGGATACGGTCACGCGTCGGCCAGGGCCCGGCAATGCCATGGCTGCGCATGTAAGACAGCATCTGGGCATCCACCCGTTCCGCCGCCTGACGCAGGGCCATTTCCCGCAGGGCCGTCAGATTGCCGATGGAGAAGAATTTCTCCGCCGCCCGTTGCGCCTGGGCCGGCACATAGACCTTGCCCTCGGCCAGCCGCTGGCGCAGTTCGGGCGGCGGCAGATCGACCATTTCGATCTCATCCGCCGCGCGCAGCACGCTGTCCGGCAGGGTTTCGCGTACCTTGATGCCGGCGATGCGTTCAACAATATCGTTCAGGCTTTCCAGATGCTGGACATTCAGGGTCGACCAGACATCGATCCCAGCCCCCAGCAGCTCCTCCACATCCTGCCAGCGGCGCAGATGCCGGCTGCCGGGAATGTTGGTGTGGGCCAGCTCATCCACCAGCACCAGTTTCGGCCGGCGGATCAGGATGGCATCCAGGTCCATCTCATTGAAGGTCCGACCCCGATAATCCAGCCGCGCCCGTGGCAGTACCTCCAGCCCGGCCACCAGCCTTTCCGTTTCGGCCCTTCCATGGGTCTCGACAATGCCGATCACCACATCGCCGCCATCGCGCCGCACCGCCTGCGCCGCCTCCAGCATGGCATAGGTCTTGCCCACGCCGGGGGCAGCGCCCAGGAATATTTTCAAGCGCCCCCGTTTCTCGCGGTTGGCCTGCTCCAGCAGGGCGTCGGGGTTGGGGCGGTCAGCGTCGGCAGGGGCCATCAACATCTCGGGAGAAAATCAGCCGCCTGCCGTCTTCACGGCATCAAGCGCAAGGTTGAGCTTTAGCACATTGACCACCGGTTCGCCCAGAAAGCCCAGGGTGCGGCCCTGCGTGGCGCCGCTGATCAGCGACTGCACCTGCGCCAGCGACAAGCCGCGCGCCGCCGCCACGCGCGGCGCCTGCCAGAGGGCGGCGGCGGGGGAGATATGGGGATCGAGCCCGCTGGCGCTGCTGGTCACCAGATCGACCGGCACCGGGCCCACCGCGTCCGGGTTGGCCGCCTTCAGGGCTGCCACCCGCTTGGACACCTGATCGACCAGGGCCGCACTGGAGGGGCCGAGATTGGTGCCGCCGGAACTGGCCGCATCATAGCCCTTGCCAGCGGCCGACGGGCGCGACCAGAAATAATCCGGCCGGGTGAAGCTTTGGCCGACCAGGGCGGAGCCCAGCACGCTGCCATCAGGCCGGCGGATCAGGCTGCCATCGGCCTGATCGGGGAAGGCCAGCTGGGCGATGCCGGTGACGGAAAGCGGATAGGCAATCCCGGTCAGAACGGTGAGCCCCAGCAGCAGGGTGACGGCGGGGCGGAAATGGGAAAGCATGGTTGGGGTTCTCCTGAGGGGGGGTAGAGGGACGCTCTCCCGCCATCGCTCCGGCCGTTGCCTGGAGGTGCTAAGTCAGCCTTTTGCACCCTCCCTGCCTCCCCCGCGAAAGCGGGGGTCCAGGAGCCAAGGGCGCCCAAGCGTGGGTTCATGTGGCCCCTGGATCCCCGCTTTCGCGGGGAAGGCACGTTATTCCAAGGGGCAGACTTAGCGCCGACAGACAAAGGCCGAGGTGACAGTGACGAGCGAGTGACAGGCGGCAGCGTCTACACCAGCCCCAGCGCGGTGACGGCCAAATCGATCAGCTTGATGCCCAGGAAGGGCACCACCAGACCGCCCAGCCCATAGAGCAGCAGATTGCGGGCCAGCAGGCTGGCGGCAGGCGCCGGGCGATAGCGCACCCCCTTCAATGCCAGCGGGATCAGGAAGATGATGACCAGGGCATTGAAGATGATGGCCGACAGGATGGCGCTGGCCGGGCTGTGCAGCGCCATGATGTTGAGCGCCTGCAGGGGCGGATAGGCGGCCACGAACAAGGCCGGGATGATGGCGAAATATTTCGCCACATCATTGGCAATGGAGAAGGTGGTCAGCGCCCCCCGGCTCATCAGCAATTGTTTGCCGATCATGACGATCTCGATCAGCTTGGTCGGGTCGCTGTCCAGATCGACCATATTGCCGGCCTCACGCGCCGCCTGGGTGCCGGTATTCATCGCCACGCCGACATCCGCCTGGGCCAGAGCCGGGGCATCGTTGGAACCGTCGCCGCACATGGCGACCAGCCGCCCCTCTGCCTGATACTGGCGGATGCGTTCCAGCTTCAGTTCCGGCGTCGCCTCGGCCAGGAAATCATCAACCCCGGCTTCGGCGGCAATGGCGGCGGCCGTCAGCGGATTGTCGCCGGTGATCATCACCGTGCGGATGCCCATCTGGCGCAGGGTGGCGAACCGCTCCCGGATGCCGGGCTTGACGATATCCTTCAGATAGATGACGCCCAGCAGCCGGCGGCCATCGGCCACCACCAGCGGCGTGCCGCCGGACCGGGCCACCCGTTCCACCAGCCCGGTCAGCTCGCGGCCTTGCGCCGGGCCGATGCTGGCCTGTTCCTCCATCCAGGCGCGCATCCGGTCGACGGCCCCCTTGCGGATGCGCCGGTCGCCCAGATCAACCCCGCTCATCCGGGTTTGTGCGGTGAAGGCAACAAAGACCATGCCGGCGCGGTCGGCTGGCAGGGCGATGCCGGCCCGCTGGCGGGCCAGCGCCACGATGGAACGGCCTTCCGGCGTCTCATCCGCCAGGGAGGCCAGCAGCGAGGCTTCCGCCAGCTCATGTTCCTGCACCCCGGTCAGGGGCAGGAATTCCGCCGCCTGCCGGTTGCCCAGGGTGATGGTGCCGGTCTTGTCCAGCAGCAGCACATCAATATCGCCCGCCGCCTCCACCGCGCGGCCGGATTTGGCGATGACATTGAACTTCACCAGCCGGTCCATGCCAGCAATGCCAATGGCGGACAGCAGCCCGCCAATGGTGGTGGGGATCAAGGTGACCAGCAGCGCCACCAGAAACACCACCGGGATCAGAAAGCCGGTATAGAGGGCAAAACCCTGCAAGGTGACCGTGACCAGCAGGAAGATGATGGTCATGCCGACCAGCAGGATGGTCAGGGCAATCTCGTTGGGCGTCTTCTGGCGCTTGGCCCCTTCCACCAGGGCGATCATCCGGTCCAGGAAGCTTTCACCCGGATTGGCGGTGATGCGCACCACGATGCGGTCAGACACCACCAGCGTGCCGCCGGTGACGGCCGAGCGGTCGCCGCCGCTTTCCCGGATCACCGGGGCGGATTCACCGGTGATCGCACTTTCATTGACGGTGGCGATGCCGTCCACCACCTCCCCGTCGCCGGGGATGGTGTCGCCGGCTTCCACCAGTACCAGATCGCCGGCCCGCAGGCTGGCGGCGGCCACATTGTCCCAAGCGGTGGCCTCGATGCTGGCCAGCTTGCGGGCCATGGTCTCCGTGCGGGTGCGGCGCAGGCTGGCGGCCTGGGCCTTGCCGCGCCCCTCTGCCACCGCTTCGGCGAAATTGGCGAACAGCACGGTGAACCACAGCCAGGCGGCAATCTGCCCGGTCAGCAGCACCTCAGCCCCCTGGATCAGGTCGCGGGCAAAGATCAGGCTGGTCAGCAGGGCGACAATGGCGGTGACGAACATCACCGGGTTGCGGAACAGCAGGCGCGGGTCCAGTTTGCGAAAGGCCACGCCCACGGCCTGGGCGGCGATGCGGCCGTCCAGCAAGGTGGCATTGCTGGAATTCATCATGGGATGGCTCCGAACAGGGTGCCGGCCTGCAGGCTGAGATGCTCGGCAATGGGCCCGAGCGCCAGGGCCGGGAAGAAGGTAAGACCGCCGACAATGACGATGGTGGCGATCAGCAGGCCGATGAACAGGCCGCCATGGGTGGGGAAGGTGCCGGCGCTGGCCGGCAGGGTCTTCTTGGTGACCAGCGACCCGGCAATGGCCAGCGTCGGCACGATCACGGCAAAGCGGCCCAGCAGCATGGCCAGCCCGATCATCGTATTGTGATAAAGCGTGTTGGCATTGAAGCCGGCAAAGGCCGAGCCGTTATTGCCGGTGCCGGACGCATAGGCATAAAGGATTTCCGACAGCCCGTGCGGCCCGGCATTGGCGACGCTGGCCAGGGCCGAGGGGATCACGGCCGTCAGCGCCGCCCCGCCCAGGATGCAGACGGGGTAGACCAGCACGGCCAGCAGGGCCAGCTTGATCTCCTTGGCCTCGATCTTCTTGCCCAGATATTCCGGCGTGCGGCCCACCATCAGCCCGGCGATGAAGACGGCCAGGATGACAAAGACCAGCATCCCGTAAAGCCCGGCCCCGACCCCGCCGAAGATCACCTCGCCCAGCAGGATATTGGCCATCGGCACCAGACCGCCAAGGGGCGTGAAACTGTCATGCATGGCATTGACGGAGCCGTTGGAGGCCGCTGTCGTGCTGACCGCCCACAGCGATGACAGGGCAGTGCCGAAACGCACCTCCTTGCCTTCCATATTGCCGCCGCTGTTGCTGTCGCTGGCCGTGTCATTGACGCCCAGGGCGGCGATGGCGGGGTTGCCCTGCGCCTCGGCCCAATAGGTGACGCCGATGCCGGTCACCAGCATGATCGACATGGCGGCCCAGATGGCCCAGCCCTGCCGCGTATCCTTGACCATGCGCCCGAAGCTGTAGACCAGGGCGGAGGCCAGCATCAGCAGATAGAGCGTTTGCAGCAGGTTCGACAGGGCGGTCGTATTCTCATACGGGTGGGCCGCATTGGCATTGAAGAAGCCGCCGCCATTGGAGCCCAGCTGCTTGATGGCAATCTGGCTGGCCACCGGCCCCTGCGCCAATATCTGTTGGGCCCCTTCCAGCGTATTGGCGCTGACATAGGCCCCGAAATTCTGCGGCACGCCCTGCCAGACCAGGAAGAGGGCGGAGACAAAGGCCAGCGGCAGCAGCACATAGAGTGTCGCCCGCACCAGATCGGCCCAGAAATTGCCCACAGTACGGCCCGACCGGCGGGCAAAGCCGCGGATCAGCGCCACCGCTACGGCAAAGCCGGTGGCGGCAGAGACGAAATTCTGTACCGTCAGCCCCACCATCTGGGAGAAATAGGACAGCGTGGTTTCGCCGCCATAGGCCTGCCAGTTGGTGTTGCTGACAAAGCTGATGGCCGTGTTGAAGGCCAGATCGGGGCTGACCGCCCCCAGACCCGCCGGGTTCAGCGGCAGCCAGCCCTGCAAGCGCAGCACGGCATAAAGCAGCAGCAGACCCAGCAGGTTGAAGGAAAGCAGGGCCAACGTATAGCTTGTCCAGTGCTGTTCCTTGGCCGGATCGATGCCGGCCAGACGATAAAGCCCGCGTTCGACGGGGCCGACCAGCGGGCTGAGCCAGGTGCGTTCCCCTTCGAACACGCGGGCCATATAGCCGCCGAACAGCGGCGTCAGCAGGGCCAGCAGGGCGAGCGTGAACAGGATCTGTAAAATGCCATCGGCGGTCATGATGTCAAAACGCCTCCGGGCGCAGCAGCGCATAGACCAGATAGGCCAACAGGCCGGCAGCCACCAGGCCGCCGGCAATCAGATCGAAAGCCATGATGTCCCCCCTTTAAAGCCGGTCGCAGCCATAGGTCAGGCCGGCAAACAGGGCGAAGGCCGCCAGAATGGCGCCCAGGAAGACGAGGTCGAGCATAGGTTCCCCCGCAAAGCGGTTGTTGCAGTGCACAGGGTGCGCCGAGGGGGCGTAAGGGCTCCAGACGGGTTTCAGGGGGCCGGTATAAAGAACCCATAAAGAGGGCGATGCCGCCCGCTATCCTGCCAGCCCTGCGCCTGGCTGAAACCGTGACCATGGCCATTTGGGCGCAGGCACCGTGCAGCGATGAAGCCGCACCCAGCCAGCTGGGCAGCTTTCGCCTGCCCCGGGCCGCCCTGGGGCTTTATGACAGGCAGGGCCGGCAAGGGGCACGGGTAGGATCAGGCGGCGATCCCCCGGGCCTGTTGAAAATTCCTAGAGCCGGGTGCGTTTAAATGGAAACACACCCGGCTCTAAGTCCTTGTTCAGCGAGCGGATTCACGCTCCAAAGCGATTCCGCTTTTCCGCGATCCGCTCTAACATTTTGATTCGATGGCGATGTCACGGGAGGCATCGCCATGTTGGGACAGAAGGATCGTCGTCAGCCTGAGCTGTTTGTGTCGGGGTGGCTGCGGGATCTGGTGCCTGCGGACCCTGTGCTTGTTCGGGTAGACAAGGTTCTCGATCTGGGTTGGCTTGAGGCGGAGGTCGCCGATCTTTACAGCGCTCAGACGGGCCGCCCCGGGATTGCGCCGGAGGTTGCGGTTCGGTTGATGCTGGCTGGGATGCTGCTGGGCATCGTTCACGACCGGCGGCTGATGCGGGAGGCACAGGTCAATCTGGCGATCCGCTGGTTCATCGGCTATGGGCTGCATGAGCCATTGCCGGATCATTCAAGCCTGAGCAGCCACCATATCCGCCAGCGCTGGGGAGCAGATCGGTTCCGGCAGATTTTCGTGCGTACCGGGCAATCTTGTATCGCCGCCCGGATCGCCAAAGGCGAGATCGTCCATATCGACAGTTCGTTGATCCGGGCCAATGTCAGCTGGGATGCCATCGCGCGGCGCCATGTCGACGCCGTTGAGACCGTCAATCCGCAGGAAAGCGGGGAAGATCAGGGCGATGGCCTGCCGCCGCAGCCGGCGAAGGACGCGAAGAAGACTAATACCACCCCGCCTAAAGGTCAAGCTTTAGGCGGGGTGGTATAACGTCCGTCCCGCAGACCTGGAATTGCCGCTTGCCCAGGTCGATCGCCAGCAAATATGTCGCCCCTATCATGACCTCCAGTGTGACGCCCGTCGGAAACCTTAACCTGGAAACCAACCATGCCCCGGTGAAGGGGCATCCACACCATCAGTTCACTGTCGGTTCTGATCACGGCCCTCAATCGCCGCTGCCCACATGTATTGGTGCTGGTGCCGGAGGTACTGGAAATCTTGACCGGTGGTCAAGATTTCCAGTTACGGATATTACGAACCGATGCGGCCGCCATCGGTGCGGCGGACCCACACCACGGACGGACGGGGATATTCACCATCCGGCCACTTGGACTGGGTGTTGGAATAGAGGCCGGCGGAATCCTCGCCCGGATGCTGCACGGCGACGAACAGGGAGCTATTGTCCGGCGACAGCAGCGGGCCGCAGCATTCGGCACCGGCCGGCACCGCCAGGAAGCGCTTCACCGGCACCGGCTGGCCGGCCGGCACGTTCAGCGGGGCGGCATAGAGACCGTCATTGAACGGGTAGCTGGAGGGCGTGCCGTCGGTGGCGATCCAGATATTGCCGCTATTGTCGAAGGTGATGTTGTCCGGGGAGCCGAAACGGTCACCGGTGAAGGTGGAGATGCCGTTCAGGGAGATATTGTCAACGGCCGTCGCACCGGCCGCCGGGTCGCCGGCCAGCAGGAAGATACGCCAGGTGAAGCTGGTGGCGGCATGGTCATTGTTGGCTTCGGTCACTTCGATGATGTGACCGGTGCGGTTCGGGCCGCGCGGGTTGGCCGCATCGGCCTTGGCCGGCACGGCACGGCCAGCACCGGCGCGGGCGCTGCTGGTGTAATTGGCGGTGCTGCTGGCGGCCTGACGGCTGCTGTTGTTGGTCAGCACGATGTACATCTTGCCATTGCCGTAGAAATCATCATCCACGGTGGCCTGCAGGTCTTCCGGCCGGTCCATCGGGGTGGCGCCCACAGCGTCACCGGCGCGGCGGCTGTTCAGCAGCACATCGGCCTGGGTCTGGAAGCGGCGGCTGCCATCGGGATAGGTGGAGGCGGCCAGCTTCGGGCCGGAAACGGCGTCGTTCAGGTCCAGCGGCAGCCAGACACCGGTGCCGTCGGCATTGAAACGGGCGGCGTACAGCTTGCCGTTTTCCAGCAGGTTCATGTTGGCGGCGCGGTTGCCCGGCGTGTAGGTGCCGGCCGACACGAACTTGTAGACATATTCAAAGGTGGTGTCGCAGCCGGAATAGGCCGTCACCGTGTTGGTGCCGCGCGTCAGGGCGATGGTGGCGGCTTCATGCTTGAAGCGGCCCATGGCGGTGCGCTTCTTCGGGGTGGAGGTCGGGTCGTAGGGGTCGATCTCGACGATCCAGCCGAAACGATACGGCTCGTTCACGCCTTCCGGCTTGCCGCAGTCGAAACGGGCGACATGCTTTTCCCAGCCATTGCTGCTGCTGGTGCTGGGGATCGTGTAATCCTGGTGATCCAGGGCGATCTTGGCATCGGTGATCTTGGAACGGTTGGCGAAATACTGGTCGAAATTCTCTTCCGCCGACAGATAGGTGCCCCAGGGGGTGAAGCCACCGGCGCAGTTATTGAAGGTGCCCAGCACCAGGGTACCGGTCGGGTCGGCCGGGGTCTTCAGCTTGTCATGGCCGGCAACGGGACCGGTGACCTGCATCGGCGTGGTACCGGTGACGCGGCGGTTATAGGGGGAGGTGACGTCATAGCTCCAGCGGCCGTTCAGCACGCGGACATTGACGACGCTGAAGCCGTGGGCTTCGATCTCGGTCAGGGCCTGGACTTCCGAACCGGTATAGTTTTCAAACATGTAGGAGCCACGGGTATATTCGTGGTTCACGCACATGATATAGGACGGATAGGGCAGGCGGCCGATCTTGGCCGGGGCGCCGAACCGTTCCGGGAACATGGCGACCATGTCGCAATTGAAGCCGAAACGCTTGGCCTGGTCGGCCGGGGTCTGGTTCAGCGGGTCGAAGGCCGGCATCCCGGGGAACAGCGGGTCGCCCCAGCGGATCAGGGTATTGGCTTCGTAACCGGCGGGCACCACCACCTTGTCGGCCTTGCTTTCACCGATGGAGGTGAAGGACAGATCGGCGGCGGCGGCCTTGGCTTCATTGCCGGTCAGGAAAATGCCGGAAGCGGACAGGGCGGCACCGGCAACAGCGCCGCTGCGCAGAAAGTTACGGCGGCCGATGCTGGCTTCCAACACCTTGTCAAAGGTCTGGTCCGCGCCGATGCCACGTTCTTCAAGATTGTCGCGGTCGATTTCGGGGGTATCGATCTGGCTCACGGACTGTGCTCCCTGGTCTGTTGGAAAGGCCGGTTGACGCGATGTCGCGGGGACGGCATCAACTACACCAATCAAGACGACGATAATTTTGGGAATATGTGAATATTATGTGTCAATTCTACTGAGTTTGCCGATTCTATATCAGCACAAAATATAAGAATGATTATCAATATCAATTTTTGCCTTTCGACGCATCGCGGTTTCTTTCACATCAATCCGTAACAAAAGATGGTTAGAAGCGGTGGCTGTTTCTCTGTCCAGCTCGGCTCCGATGCTGGTTGAACATTCTTTTGCATATTCCGGTGACATAAGCGGCTGGTTCCCCTGCCAAAACGGGTGGACCGGCCATTGCAAAACCAGGGAAGGTTGGCGGCCACCATGGGCATCACGATCTCTTCGCGGCGTTCGCGTAATGCGGTTCATCGGCTGACGGCCGGCACGGCCATGCTGGTGCTGCTGGCCCTGGCCGGGCCGGCCCTGGCGCAGCAGAGCCTGCCATCAGCGGCGGAGCCCCGCCGGCCGGATCTGACGCCGACGCTGCCGCCCGCGGCCCCCAGCCAGGGCGGGATCGAGATTGCGCCGGCCCCCGGCAGTGCCCCCGTTACCGGGGCCGCCACCATGCCGCTGACGCTGAACCGCGTGGTGATTGAAGGGGCAGGGGTGTTCGGCCCCGGTGCCTTTGATGATCTGACGCGGGGCATCACCGGCCGGCCGATCACCCTGGCCGACCTGTTCACCACCGCCGATGCCATCACCGCGCGCTACCGCGAAGCCGGCTGGGTGCTGACCCGCGCCGTGGTGCCGGCGCAGCGGATCAGCGATGGCACCGCCACCATCCGCATCGTTGAAGGCTTCATCGCCCGCACCGTGGTGGAAGGTGATGCCGGCCCGCATAAGGATCGTATCCAGGCCTATCTGGACCGGCTGACTGCTGCCAAGCAGCCGGTGAACATCCATGATCTGGAACGCCAGCTTCTGCTGGCCAATGATCTGCCGGGCGTGCGCGCCCGTGCCGTGCTGTCGCCGGCCCCTGGCCAGACCGGCGGATCGGTGCTGACGGTGAAGCTGGAACATGATCCGGTGCAGGCCTATGCCAGCATCGATAATCGCGGGTCGGAATATACCGGCCCCTGGCGCCTGCTGGCCGGTGCCGTCTTCAACGGGGCCAGCGATGGCGGCCGTTTCCTGATCAGTGGCGTTACAGCGCTCCGCGATACAGACGATCAGCAGGGCCTGACGCTGGGTTTTGATCAGTTGGTCGGCACTGAAGGCACCGTGTTGGGCATCCGCGCCGGGGTGCAGCGGGGCCAGCCGGGTTACACGCTGGCCCCGCTGGACGTGTCGACCCGCGCCAACAGCCTCAGCCTGCACGCCGCCCATCCGCTGCTGCGCAGCCGGGCGCAAACGCTGGTGCTGGAAGGCGAATTCAGCGCTTATGAGACGCGGACCAATTTCTTCGGCCAGCGCTTTGCCGCCGATACGGTGCGCACCCTATCGCTCGGTGCTGATTTCCGCTCGGTCGACCGGTTGGGCGGCAGCAACCATCTGGCGCTGCGGGTGGTGCGCGGGCTGGATGTCTTCAACGCCACCAGCGATACGGCCCCCAACAAATCCCGCGCCGCCGGTTCGGCTGAATTCACCCGTATGGCGCTGGATGCCGAACGGGTGCAGGTGATATCCGGCCCCTTCACCGCCCGCATCGCGCTGTCGGCGCAGATCGCCGACAAGGCGCTGCTGGCGTCGGAGGAATTCAAGCTGGGCGGGGCCACCTTCGGGCGCGGCTTCGATGATGGCGAATTGTCAGGCGATGAGGGCGTCGCCGGCTCGCTGGAACTGCGTTACGCCGTGCCGCTCCGCGCCGGGCCGACCCTGCAGCTTTATGGTTTCTATGATCATGGCAAGGTCTGGAACGATGACCCGGTGACGCTGCTGGACGGGGTGGAGCTGGCCTCCATCGGGGGTGGCCTGCGCGCCAACCTGACGGACAATCTGTCCGCCGACCTGCAGGTGGCCAAGCCCCTGCGCCGCGATGTGGCGACCAAGGGCGACCGTGCCGCCCGCTTCTTCGCCGCCTTTACCGCCCGCTTCTGATCCGTCGGCGCCTTAATCAGGGGGAACATCCCATGGTCCGTGACATGCTCTCCAGCCGCCGCCGTCTGCTGGCCGGTTCCGCCCTCACCGGTGTTCTGGCCCTGGCCATGCCCGCCGGTGCCAACCCCACCGATCCCACCATTGTGCATGGCAGCGTCGGCTTCGCCAGCACCGGCCCGGTGCTGGAGGTGACGCAGGGCAGCGACAAGGCCATCATCGACTGGCGCAGCTTCGGCATCGCCCAGGGTGAGGTGACGCGCTTCATCCAGCCCGGCAGCGGCGCCATCGCGCTGAACCGGGTCACCGGCGATCAGGCCTCCGTGCTGAATGGCCAGCTGACGGCCAATGGGCAGATTTTCCTGATCAACCCCAATGGCATCCTGTTCGGTGCCGGGGCACAGGTGGATGTGGCCGGGCTGGTGGCCACCACCGCCAATATCGATAATCAGAAATTCCTGGCCGGGGATTACCGGTTCGATATCGCCTCCCCGCTGGCCGGGGCCGCAGTGGTCAATGAAGGCCGCATCAATGCCGGCCTGGTGGCCCTGGTGGCCCCGCATGTGCGCAACGGCGGCACCATCACGGCCGAACTGGGCACGGTTTCCCTGGGTGCGGCACAGCGCTTCACGCTGGACCTGGCGGGCGACGGGCTGATCAGCTTTGATGCCGGCAGTGCCGTCGATGGGGCGAAGCTGGAACAGGCCGGCCGCATCAGCGGCGCCACCGTGCTGCTGTCCGCCGCCACGGCGGCGCGGGTGGTGGATAATGTCATCGACATGACCGGCGTGGTGGAAGCGCGCGGCGCCTATCGGGATGGCGGCGACATTGTGCTGGATGGCGGCCAGGGTGCCATCGCCGTTTCCGGTACGCTGGATGCCAGCGGGCCGGCGGGTGGCGGCAACATCCAGGTGGGCAGCGCCCAGACCAGCCGGCTGGATGTGACCGCCACGGCCATCCTGCGCGCCGACGCCACAGAGAATGGCAGCGGCGGCCATGTCACCTTGATGTCGGCCGAACAGACGCGCTTTGCCGGCAACATCAGCGCCAAGGGAGCGGGGGCAGGGCAGGGCGGCAATGCAGAGGTTTCCTCTGCCGGTACGCTTTCCTATCAAGGCAATACCGACCTGACGGCAGAGAGCGGCGTCAAGGGCACCCTGCTGCTGGACCCCAAGAACATCATCGTGGCCGCCACGGGCAGCAGCGATGTGGCCGGCAATGACGGCTTTGGGGAGAATGCCGGGTCTGACGCCACGCTGAGCGCTGCTTCCGTGGTGGCGGCGCTGAACGGTGCCAATCTGGTGCTGCAGGCCAATAATGATATCAGTGTCAATGCGGCGGTGAATGCCTCGGCCAATGCCGGGGCCGGTGATCTGACGCTGCGGGCCGGTCGCTCGGTGGCGCTGAATGCCGATGTGACGCTGAAGGGCGGCTTGTCGGTGCTGGCCAATGATCCCGCCGCACTCGCCGCACAGCGCGACCCCGGCACCGGTTCCATCAGCGTGGCCAGCGGCGTGACGGTCACCACCAGCGGCGCGCAATCCTATCAGGGTGACCTCAGCCTGGCCGGCAATCTGGTCGGCAGCGGCAACGGCGCCATCGGCATCACCGGCGCCCTGTCGGTCAGCGGTCTGGCCGGCATCGTCACCGCCGGCGGCGCGGCCGACAATGTGACGGTGAGCAACGGCACCAATGGCCCCGGCTTCCTGCTGGTCGATGCCGGTGCCGGCAGCGTCTCGCTTGGCGCGGTCGGTGCTGCGCAGGCCCTCTCTGGCCTGTCGCTGAATGGCAGCAGCCTGATTATCAGCAGCGTCACCACGACAGGGCAGCAGGATTATGCTGGCAACGTCCGTCTGGCCGGCGATCTGGTCAGCACCACGGGCGGGTCTATCCGCCTGGGTGGCCCGGTCACCCTCACCGGTGACAGCGCCATTGTCAGCGCTGGTGCGGCCGGTGACGATATCCGCCTCACCTCCACGGTGAATGGCGGCTACGCCCTGGTGACCGATGCCGGCAAGGGTGCCGTCAGCTTCGGCGGTGCCGTCGGTGGTACGACGGCGTTGAAGTTCC
>NZ_FZOI01000021.1 GCF_900188385.1 Azospirillum sp. RU38E | reverse complement strand
CGTCCCAGACCAATCCGATACTCCCATGCCTCAACCTCCATATCCCGAAGGCACAGGGAATCACGATAAATCAATAACCGCAACTGTAGTACTAGAGCGGATCGCGGAAAAGCGGAATCGCTTTGGAGCGTGAATCCGCTCGCTGAACAAGGACTTAGAGCCGGGTGCGTTTCCGTTTAAACGTACCCGGCCCTAGAGCATCAAGGCGGGTTGGTATGGGCCTCAGCGGGCCAGACCCTGGGCCAGGTTGGGCTGGTCCAGTGGCACGAAGCCGTAATGCTTCAGCCAGCGCAGATCGGCCTCAAAGAAGGTGCGCAGGTCGGGGATGCCATATTTCAGCATGGCCATGCGCTCGATCCCCATGCCGAAGGCAAAGCCCTGATACTTACTGCTGTCGATGCCGCAATTTTCCAGCACCTTGGGGTGCACCATGCCGCTGCCGCCAATTTCCAGCCAATCGCCGAAATTACCCAGCTTCAGCTCCCCGCCCTTGCGCGCACAGCCGATATCAATCTCCGCCGAGGGCTCGGTGAAGGGGAAGAAGCTGGGGCGGAAACGGATGGGCAGATCGTCGATCTGGAAGAAGGCGCGGCAGAATTCCAGCAGCGTGCCCTTCAGATGGCCCATATGGATATCTTCCCCGATCACCAGGGCTTCCACCTGATGGAACACCGGCGTGTGGGTCTGGTCATAATCGGAACGATAGGTGCGACCCGGCGCGATAATGCGGATGGGCGGCTTTTCCGTCAGCATGGTGCGGATCTGCACCGGGCTGGTATGGGTGCGCAACACGCGCGCCGCCCCATCCGCAGCCGGCGGCAGATAGAAAGTATCGTGCATCTGCCGGGCGGGGTGTTCCGGTGGGATGTTCAGCGCGGTGAAATTATGGAAATCCGTCTCGATATCCGGCCCTTCGGCGACGGTGAAGCCCATGGCGCCGAAAATGGCCACGATCTCATCCACCGTCTGGCTGATCGGGTGGATGCGGCCCTGGCTTTCCGGGCGGGACGGCAGGGTGACGTCGATGCGTTCCGCCTCCAGCTTCTTGGCCAGTTCAGCGGTCTTCAGTTCGCCGCGGCGCGCTTCGATGGCGGTTTCCACGGCGGTCTTCACGGCGTTCAGGGCGGCACCGCGCGTCTTGCGCTCATCCGGTGTCAGGTTGCGCATGTCGCCCATCAGCGCCGTGATGCGGCCCTTCTTGCCCATGGCCGAAACCCGCACCTCCTCCAGCGCAGCACTGTCGGAGGCCCCGGCGATGGTGGCCAGCAATTCGGACTGAAGAGTGTCGAGCGTGTCCATGATGGTCCTGGAAAACAATGAAGGGGCATCAGCCCGGTTGGAATTCAGCCAGCGGCGTGATCAGGTACGCCCATGAGGGGGTGGGTGACAAGGCCCGTATCCGGCCCACCAGCCTTGTGTCGGCGGTGATCAGGGGGATACCCGACCGGACCGCCAGGGCCACATAAAACATGTCATAGGCGGGATGGCTTCTGGCCGATGCCAGTTCCAACGCCATACCCATCAGGTCGCGCGATGGGGTCACGGTCAGACGCAGGCTGGACAAGGCGTCAAGCGCCTGCTGGCCCAGTTCCGCCGTCAGATCCCCTCGTGCCTGCTTTTTCCAGATGATATTGGTGATTTCGGCAAACATCAGGTCTGGTGCGTGCAATCCGCAATAAACCAGTGGCTGCGCCCGGTACGAATCCGGTTCCGTCGTGGCCAGCTTGATAGCCACGCTGGCATCCAGCACGACTCTCATCGGTGGTCGCTGTCCCGATCTTCGCGCAACAGCAATTCCGATGGCGTCCGGCACATACCAGCCGTGGCGGCACGCAGGGCTGCCAGACGGTCGATCAGCTCGGGGCTTTGACCTGCCCCCAGCGTGTGCTGCAGGATGCTGGCCACCTCTTCCTCAACGGTTCGACCGGAACGGCTGGCGCGATCCTCCAGCCCCTTGATCAGACTGTCATCAAGGTTAGGGACGAGCAGCGAGCCCATGGGGACCTCCATCATCAGCGGCTGTCACGATGATAGCACAAAGAAGGGGGCCCATGACGGACAAGAAAAAAGGGGCCGGCCCAACGGGCCAGCCCCTTTTCCCAATCTGTCCGCTGAAAACCCGAAAGGGTTTATCAGGCGGCCTGCAGCGCGGCCTGGGCCTTGCCGCACAGATCCTTGAACGTGTCCGGCTCGCGGGCGGCGATATCGGACAGAACCTTACGGTCCAGCTCGATGCCGGCGCGCTTCAGGCCGTGGATCAGCGTGCTGTACTTCAGGCCGTGCAGACGTGCACCGGCGTTGATACGCTGAATCCACAGGCCGCGGAAATCGCGCTTCTTGTTACGACGGTCGCGATAGGCGTAACGAAGCGCCTTTTCGACCTTTTCAATCGCAACGCGATAGCACTTGGAACCGCGACCACGATAGCCCTTGGCGAGCTTCAGGATCTTCTTGTGACGGGCGTGGGTGGTGACGCCCCGCTTAACGCGTGCCATTAGTCAGCCTCCTCACTTAACCCGCAGGAAATTCTCGGCGATCTTCTCGCCGTCGGCCTTAAACATAACGAACGTACCACGTGCGTTACGCTTCATCTTCAGGGGGCGCTTGCTCATACCGTGGCGCTTGCCAGCGGCCTGGGCCTTCACCTTGCCGGAAGCGGTAAACTTAAACCGCTTCTTGGCGCCCGAATGGTTCTTCAACTTGGGCATTTTCGGTCCTTTTCAATCTATGTGGACGGTGGGCATGCCCCGGGCATCGCGCCCGGCCTCGCCGTCCGATAGAGCGGTCGTGTATAGTGGAGTGGCGGCCCCCTGACAAGGGCCAAGCCGCGCACGCCCCGCATGGCGGGTCCGATTCATTGCCGGAGGAAGGCAGGATGGAACTTTTCACCATCGGGTACGAGGCGGCCTCCCAGGGGGCGGTGATCGCGGCGTTGAAATCGGCGGGGGTACGGCGGCTGATTGATGTGCGCGAACTGCCCTCGTCCCGCCGGGCCGGCTTTTCCAAATCCCCCTTGCGCGCCAGCCTGGAGGCCGATGGCATTGAGTATCTGCACCTGAAGAAGCTGGGTACGCCCAAGGAAGGGCGGCTGGCCAACCGGGCGGGCCGGATGGCTGATTTCTGGCGAATCGTCGATGCGGGGCTTGCCCGGCCAGAGGCGGAATATGAGCTGGCCCTGGCCGGGGAGCTGGCGGCATCCGGCCCCACCTGCCTGCTCTGTTTTGAGGCCGATCACCTTACCTGTCACCGGCTGGTGGTGGCCAACCGGCTGGCGGCGGCAAAGGGCTTCACGGTCACGCATTTAAGCCCGGATGCGGGGTTCTGACAATTTACCGCCGCTGCAACAAGTCCCACTTGTTGCCATAGAGATCCTGGAACACGGCGACGCTGCCATAGGCCTCGTGCCTTGGTTCTTCCAGAAACGTCACCCCGGCGGCCCGCATGGCGGCATGGTCGCGGCTGAAATCATCGCTGTGCAGGAACAGGAAGACGCGACCGCCGGCCTGGTTGCCGATGGCGGCTTCCTGCGTGGGCCCCACCGCGCGGGCCAGCAGCAGGCAGGTGGCATTATCACCGCGCGGGGCCAGGCGCACCCAGCGCTTGCCCCCGCCCAGATCGCTGTCTTCCAGCAGGGTGAAGCCCAGCTTGTCGCGGTACCAGCCAATGGCCTCATCATAATCGCGGACCAGCAGGGTCAGGGCACCCAGATGTGAGGCCATGGTCGGTTGCTCCTCAATCAATGGAAATTGCGCCCTTCGCCGAACACCTTGGCGGCCATGGCATCGGGCAAAGGCGGGGGCAGGGGGGATGGCGGGGCGGCATCCTGCCGTGGCTCCCCCACCTGACGCAAGCCATGCAGGTGGAAGGACAGGTCGGTCAGCTTTTCCGCCACCAGATGGATCACCTCCCCCTCCTTCTGCAAACGCCCCCGGATCGCCATCAGCGTGGCGGCCATCAGGGGCCGGCGATAGCGTTCCTGGATGCTGGTCCAGACGATGGCATTGGCAGTCCCCGTTTCATCCTCCAACGTTACGAAGATGACGCCCGATGCCGTGCCCGGCCGCTGGCGCACCAGCACCAGCCCCGCCAGTTCCACCCGCCGCCCATCGGGCAGGGTGCGCAGGTCTTCCGCCCGCACCAGCCCCAGCCCGGCGAGCGCCGGGCGCAGCAACTGCATCGGATGGGCGCGCAAGGTCAGTTGCAGGGTACGGTAATCGGCCCAGACCTGTTCGCCCACCGGGATAGGCGGCAGAATTACTTCCGGCTCATCCCCCAGATCGGCGGGGGGCTGGTTGTCGCCGAATCGGGCGGCTTCCTCCGCCACCATAAACAGGGGTAGCGGCTTGTCGCCCAGCCGCTTCACCTGCCAGAGCGCTTGGCGCCGGTCCAGGCCCAGGCTGGCAAAGGCATCGGCATCGGCCAGCCGTTCCAGCACCGATACCCGCAGCCCGGCCCGTTTCCAGACATCGCGGATGGTGCGATAGCCGGTCCCTCGGGCCTGCGCGATGGCCACGGCATCTCCCTCCCGCAGGCCGCGCACCTGCCGGAAACCCAGGCGCAGCGGCGGATAGGCCCCGCGCCCTTCCTCCAGCGTGCAATCCCATTCCGACCGGTTGATATCCACCGGTCGCACCTCCACCCCATGGTCACGCGCATCGCGCACCAGTTGGGCGGGGCTGTAGAAGCCCATGGGCTGGCTGTTCAGCAGGGCGCAGGTGAAGATCGCCGGGTGATGGCATTTCAGCCAGGAAGAGGCATAGGCCAGATGCGCGAAGGAACAGGCATGGCTTTCCGGGAAGCCGTAATTGCCGAACCCTTCAATCTGGCTGAAACAGCGCTGGGCGAAATCGGCGTGATAACCATTGGCAATCATGCCGCGGATGAATTCATCGCGGAACGCATCCACCCCGCCCGTCTTCTTGAAGGTGGCCATGGCGCGTCGCAACTGGTCGGCGCGGGCGGGGGAGAAGCCGGCCCCGACAATGGCGATCTGCATCGCCTGTTCCTGGAACAGGGGCACGCCCAGCGTGCGCACCAGCACGGCCTTCAGTGCCGGGCTGGGATATTCCACCGGTTCCAGCCCCTGGCGGCGGCGCAGATAGGGATGCACCATATTGCCCTGGATGGGGCCGGGGCGGACGATGGCGACCTCAATCACCAGATCATAGAAGGTGTTGGGGCGCAGGCGCGGCAGCATGGACATCTGCGCCCGGCTTTCAATCTGAAACACGCCGATCGTGTCGGCCCGCTGGATCATCTGATAGGTTTTTTCATCTTCCGGCGGCACATCGGCCAGCCCGAAGGGCCGCCCCTGGCGCTGGGCCAGCAGTTCAAAGCCCCGGCGCAGACAGCTCAACATGCCCAGCGCCAGCACATCGATCTTCAGCAGGCCCAGCGTTTCCACATCATCCTTGTCCCATTCCACCACGGTGCGATCCGCCATGGCGGCATTTTCAATCGGCACCAGTTCGTCCAAGCGCGACCGGGCAATGACGAAGCCGCCGACATGTTGGGACAGGTGGCGGGGAAAGCCGCGCAGTTCCGCCGCCAGTTCCATGCACAGCGCCAGGGTGGGGTCGGCGGGGTCCAGGCCGGCCTGCCGTGCCGCCTCGTCCGGTTGCACGTCGCGCCAGTTCCAGCCCAGCCGCACCAGCGCGCCGATCACATCATCGGACAGGCCCAGCACCTTGCCCACCTCCCGGATCGCCATACGGGAGCGATAGCAGATGACGGTGGCGACCAGCCCGGCATGGTCGCGGCCATATTTATTGTAGATATACTGCATCACCTCTTCCCGCCGCTCATGCTCGAAATCCACATCGATATCGGGCGGCTCGTCACGGTCGGGGGAGATGAAACGTTCGATCAGCAGCTCATTCACCGCCGGGTCGACGGCGGTGATGCCCAGGCAGTAACAGACGGCGGAATTGGCCGCCGATCCGCGCCCCTGGCAGAGGATTTCCTTGGACCGGGCAAAGCGCACAATGTCATGCACGGTCAGGAAATAGGGGGCGTAGTTGAGTTGGGCGATCAGCTTGAATTCATAATCCAACAGATGGCGCACCTTTTCCGGCACGCCCGCCGGGTAGCGCCATGCCGCCCCTTCCAGGGCCAGCCGCTCCAACTCCTGCTGCGGGGTGCGGCCATCGGGGACGGGATCGATGGGGTAATCATAGCGCAACTCCCGCAGGCTGAAATGACAGCGCCCCGCCAGTTCCAGCGTGGCGGCCAGCGCATCGGGCCGGGCGGCGAACAGCCGGGCCATGGCCTGTTCGGTTTTGGGATAATGGTCGGCATGGGCCGGCAGGCAGCGCCCGGCATCGGCCAACCTGCGCCCATGCTGAATACAGGTCAGCACATCATGCAGGCGCTGGCGATCCGGGCTGTGGTAACGCACATCATGGGTGGCCAGCAGCCCGATACCCAGCCCATCGGCCAATTGCCCCAACCGCACCAGCCGGGGCCGGTCATAACCCTGGTAAAGCGGGGCCACCGCCAGATAAAGCCCAGCGGCGGGCAGGGCCTGGAAGCGCTGTAGATCGGCCCGCAGCCCGGCCAGCCGGGCCGGCAGCGGGCGGCCCGGCGGGGCCAGGACGGCCAGGATCATGCCTTCACAGGCCGCTGCCAGATCGGCCAGGAAAAGATGGGTTTCCCCCTTGCCCCTGCGGCGCTTGCCCAGGGTCAACAGCCGGGTCAACCGACCATAGGCGGCGCGGTCGGTGGGGTAGCAGAGCAGCGGCGGCGCATCGGCCAGGTTCAGCCGGCAGCCCACCACCAGCCGCATCCGTTGCTGTTCGCACGCCGCCATCATGCGCACGGCCCCCGCCAGACTGTCATGGTCGGTGATGCCGATGGCCTTGCGCCCCAGGGCGGCGGCGGCCAGCACCAGTTCCGCCGGGTGGGAGGCCCCGCGCAGGAAGCTGAAATTGCTGGTCACTTCCAGGTCAATATAGGCGGGGGCGGGGCTGGTCATGGGAACAGCCCGTGCAGGAACCAGCGCGGCACCTCTTCGGCTGTGCGGAACAGCCAGAGCCGGCGGCCATCGGCCAGTTGCAGGCGGAAATAATCCCGCCCGGTGCCGGGACGGGCACGCCACCAATCGGGCCGGATGCGCTCCGGCCCTTCCATCCAGTCAATCCCATGCCACCGCCCCCGCCAGACCAGGGCGGCGGCTTCCGGCTTGTCCACCGGTTCCGGCGGGTCCAGCAGCAGCAGCGGGCGGGGGGCCTCCACCTGCCAGACGCGCGGGCGCGGGGTGTGGGCGCGCGGCTGGGCTTTGGGCCAGGGGGTGAGCCCCCGTTCGCTTTCCTTGGTCTCGTCATGCCCATGGTTGCCGTTGGCACCATCCTGCCTTCCCCGCGAAAGCGGGGATCCAGGGGCAACAGGAACCAGCGTTTCGGTCCCCTTGGCCCCTGGACCCCCGCTTTCGCGGGGGAGGCAGGAAAGAGAGCGGGGAGGGGCAGAAGGAGAGTTGGGTGGGCCAGAAGCAGAGCGAGGCGGAGAAGAGAGGGGCGTTTGGTCCTGACCCTCTATCCCCACCCCCCCACCGGCAAACCCCATCGCCCGTTCCGGCTGATGTTCATCTTCTGCCAGGGGTGGGCCGATGCGGTCGGGGCCGAGGCGGTTGCACAGCCGATCCAGCAGAAAGGTCAGGGCGAAGGCATCGCCGCTGCCAAGGGCCGTCTGGCTGGCGGTGAAGCGATCCGTCGCCGTCGCCGTCAACAGCATCATTTCGATACCGAAACCAGGTTCAGCCTGATCCAGCTTCTCCCGAAATAATCGTTTCAGAGTCGAAACATCCCGCAACGGCTGCCCGGTTCCCAGTGTCAGGGTCTGCTGGCTGGCATCGCTGCGCAGAAGCAGCAGTTCCAGCCGCCTTGCCCCCCGCCCGCTGGCTTCCAATTGCCCGCACAGGTCGCGCAGCAGCCGGTCCAGCCCCGTATCAATGGCGTCGCGGGTGAAGATCGGTTCGGCCAGCGGCAGCCGGGCCTGCCATTGCGGCGGGCGGGCCTGTGGGGCCAGCGGTTCCGCCCCCAGCCCCAGCAGCCGGTCCAGCCGGCGGGCGGGGGCGGTGCCGTAACGGGCGGTCAGGGGGGCGCGGGGCAGGCGGTGCAGGTCGGCCACCCGTTGCAGCCCCACCCGCGCCAGATCGGCGGTCAAATCCCCCTCCAGCCGCAGGGCGGCCAGCGGCAGGGCCAGCAGTGGCCCCCACGCCGCCCGACCTGTCGGCAGAATCTCATCCGCCCCGGCGGGCCGGTGGCGGGCCCAGCCCCAGGCGGCGGCGGGGCTGTCGGCCAGGGCCAGCCTTTGGGTCAGCCCGGCCCGGCGCAGCCGCTGCGACAGGTCGGCCAGCAAGCCCACTTCCCCAGACCAAAGGTGCGCGCAGCCGGTGATGTCCAGCACCAGCCCGTCAGCTCCATCGCTGGCGGCCTGCGGCGTATAGCGCTGGGCCCACAGGGCCAGCCGGCCCAGCTCTGCCCTGTCACCCGCCGGGTCTGCGGGCGGGGCCGTAAGGGCGGGGCAAAGGGCGCGGGCATCGGCCAGCAGCATCCCCACCGACAGGCCATCGGCACTGGCCAGGGCGTTGACGGCGTGCAGGCGGATGCCGCCCTGGCCGGGCAGCACCAGGGCCAGCGGGCCGGGATGGGTGCCGCCGGGGCTATTCCGCCGCTGCCACCGGTCCGTCGGCCAACGGCTCAACCAGATGCAGACGAAACGCCGCGTCATCCCACACCACCTTCCATGTGCCCGAATCGGCGGCTGTACCGGTCAGGCCGCCGCCGCGTGCCCGCAGCAGATCCACCTGCCAGCAGGGCCGCCCCCAATCCCCCTCGCCCGGCCGGTCGGGCAGGGCGCGCACCCGCCAGCGGGTCAAGGCGGTGGAAGGCGGTGGGCGGCCCTGCGGCGGCAGGATCAGCAGCCCCAGCATCCCCCCTTCCTCCGCCGCCAGTTGCAGCCGCCGCCCGGCCACCGGGGGCGGGGTGATGCCATCGCCCACCACGGCACCCAGCCGGGGGCAGCGCAGCGCCTCTTCCAGCACCCACAGCGCGTCCTCCAGCGTGCGGGGGCGGGCCAGGATCAGCCGGTCGGGATCAGCCCCCAGACAGACCAGCCCCGGCGCATAGGGCTTATCGGTGGGTGCATCGGGTGGGGGCAGGCGGCACCACAGCACCGGCCCCGCCGTCACCGGTAGCCGCGCGAGCAGGCTGGCAACAAAACCATGCGGGGCGGCATCCGCCGCCTCCCCCAGAAATTCATGCAGGCCGCCGCGCACCAGCCCGCCCCCGGTCAGCGCGCCATCCAGCGCCGCCAGCCCCAGTGACAGGGCTTCCTGCCCCGCGGGGGCGCGGATGCGGTCCATCACGGACAGCCGCGCACGCAGCGCGGCAATGGTGTCGGCACGGTTTGTCATGCCGCATTATGTTCGTGTTTTGTTCGTAAATTCAAGCAGCGAAAGGGATGGGGTTGGGGTGTCCCCACCCCATCCCTTTTGTTACCCCAACTCCTCCACGCCCTTTGGCGTCAGGCGCCAGACGCGATCCTGTGGCACGGCAAGGCGCACGGCGCGTTCCGGGGACAGGCCGGCATAATGGCCGCGCAAAATCCGCCCGCTCATCCCATGTGAAATGGCGATGGTGGGGCGGTCGATCTCCGCCAGAAAGGCGAACAGGCGGGCCTGCACCTGCTCATACCGTTCCCCCGCCGGGGCGCGGAACTGCCAGCCATGCGGGCCATGGGCCGACAGCCAGGGGTTGGCGCGGTAAATCTCGTCCCGCGTCATGCCTTCCCAGCGGCCGAAGCTGACTTCGGCGATGCGGGCATCCTGTTGGATGGGCAGGTCCAGATGGCGGTTGATGATGCGGGCCGTTTCCATCGTCCGCCCCAAGGGCGAGGCAACCAGCCGCACCGTCTCCCGCCAGTCGGGGATGGCTTCCACCAGCCGGCGCAGGATGCTGCCCACATGGTCGGCCTGGGCGCGGCCCCGCGTGGTCAGGTTGCTGTCCAGCTGGCCCTGGCAACGGGCGGCGACATTCCATTCCGTCTGGCCATGGCGGACCAGCAGCAGCGGATGGGACGGCAGGGCAGGGGCGGCTTCTGCCGCCCGGTCATTCAACGCAATGCTCACGGCCACTTCACTTCCGGCGGCAGGCTCATCAGGATGGCTTCGATATTCCCGCCGGTTTTCAGGCCGAACAGCGTGCCGCGATCATGGATCAGGTTGAATTCGACATAGCGGCCGCGGCGGATCAGCTGATGCTCGCGCTGGGCGTCGTTCCAGGCGGCCTGCATCCGGCGGGCGACGATGCGGGGATAGGCCTCCAGAAAGGCCAGCCCGACGGCGCGGGTGAAGGCGAAATCCGCTTCCCAGTCGCCCGTATCCAGATTGTCATAGAAAATGCCGCCGGCCCCGCGCGGTTCCCCGCGATGGGGCAGGAAGAAGTAACGGTCGCACCATTCCTTGAAACGGGGATAATAATCATCCCCATGCGCGTCACAGGCGGCCTTCAGGGCGGCATGGAAATCGGCGGCATCCTCGGCCGTTTCCACCGAATCCAGGAACATCGGCGTCAGGTCGGCCCCGCCGCCGAACCAGCCCTGGCCGGTCACCAGCATCCGTGTATTCATATGCACCGCCGGCACCAGCGGGCTGCGCATATGGGCCACCAGGCTGATGCCACTGGCCCAGAATTCCCCCGTCTCCCCCGCACCGGGGATATTGGCGCGGAATTCTGGGGAGAAGGTGCCGTGAACGGTGGAGACATTCACCCCCACCTTTTCAAACACCCGGCCCTTCATCAGGCCCATCACCCCGCCGCCGCCGTCGCCACCATCATGGTTGGGGCGCGACCAGGGCTTGCGTTCAAACCGGCCGGGGGGGAGGTCGGCATGGGGGCCGCCCGCCAGCTCATCCTCCAGCTTTTCGAACGCCGCGCAAATCCGGTCGCGCAATTCCTCAAACCAGGCGCGGGCCTGGGCCTTGCGCTGGGCAACAATCTCTGGCGGGGGCAAGGGCGTAGGCATGGCGGCGGTCCGGTGTTGGCGGGAAGGTCAGGGCAAGGATTTAACCGGAAATGGTGGCGGGGGCGGTAGGATAAAGTGACGTCTGGCGCAAAGCCTCCCCCACTACGATGGCCGCCGCTACCGCCACATTAAGCGAGCGTGCCCCCTGACGCATCGGCACCAGCACGCGGGCATCGGCGGCGTCATGCACATGATCGGGCACGCCGCAGCTTTCCTGGCCCAGCAGCAGAATGTCATCCGGCTGGAAGGTGAAATCCACATGCGGCACGGCGGCGCGCGTGGTCAGCAGCACCAGCCTGCCCTGGCGGGTCTGGTTGAAGCGTTCCCAGCTGCTGTGGCGGGTGATATCGGCGTGATCGGCATAATCCATCACGCTGCGGCGCAGGCGACGGTCATCCAGGATGAAGCCGCAGGGCTCAATAATATCGATCCCCACATCCAGGCAGGCGCCCAGACGGATCAGGGTGCCGGCATTCTGCGGAATGTCCGGCTGGTAAAGGGCCAGTCTCAACGGAAAATCTCAAACGCACCGGGCGGGAAGGGGGGCAGGATCAGGTCAGCACATCCAGGAACATGCCCCGGCGGTACCGGGCCGGCAGGCGCAGAATGCCATCCACCAGCAAGGCAGCCAGTTCCTTAGGGTTGGGCCAGCGATTGCCGGGACGGCCCAGCGGAATGCCCCGGCCGGATACGCCGGGTACGGCAGTCGGACCGGTGCGGCGCCCGCCGCTTTCCGCCACCGAACCGCCAACCACATTGCCTGTCGATGAACCAACCCGCGAATCGACCATGCACGTGCCCTCCTGCTGAAGATGCCATCATACCATCGGTCATCATTCATGACCGTTGGTACGGCGGCGACTGCCGCCGCGCCGCGCATGCGGCGTAGCCAAGCCAGCGGATGCTGGCGCCGGCGATTGAGGGGCACGAAAGCGTGACCTTCGGTCATGATTTCATGCCGCTGGTATCATAAGCATTTCCGCCCTTGTCGCCTAGGTGGTGCGGTGGGGCGCAGAAGAATAGCGGGCAAAATAAAACAGGGGCCACCCGGTGACGGATGGCCCCTGTCGACGGCGCTATCGGTAACCTTTGGGGCGCTGGGACAGGCAGACCGATAACGCCGATTCCGTTCAGATCAGGCCCGATCCGCCGTGCCCAATGTCTTGGCTGTCATCTCGGCCTTGATGGCGCCATCGTCCGGGGTGGCGCTGGCATTGCCGGCCAGCAGCTTATGCGCGCTGAAGCCCTGGCCGCCCTGGTTGGGCCGGGCATGGCCGGCCGCCAGGGCGCAGGCCAGCATCAGGGCCAGCGTGGCCAGCAACAGCAGGATGGCCGACAATTTCTGACGCGTGGGGTCGTTGCGACGGGCAAGAACATGCATCGGTCGATCCTCCTGTTGGGCGGGGCGGCGGGGGCCGGGGCGCTGACAGGGATCAGGAAACAATCTGCACTTGGTCGCATTTGGCCCGGATCAGGGCATTTTCGCGGCAGATGAAGAAATCATTAACCTTATTGCTTCTGTTTCTTTTCCTGTGCCCGGGCCTTGTCCTTGGCCTCTGTTTCCAGCCGGGTCAGGCTGTTCAGGTTTTCCGTGGCGCTGGCGGCGGCGGCGGTGCCGGGGGCGACACGGCGGGCCTTTTCCCAATCTTCCTTGGCTTTGGTGCCAATCCCGGCATCGGCATAAAGATTGCCGCGCAGCAACAGTGCCTCCCCGTTCTGCGGGGAGAGTGTCAGAGCCATTTCCACATCACGCTTGGCCTTGCTGTCCAGCGCCAGCACATGGTGCGCCTGGGCGCGCAGCAGCCAGGCTTCGGCCATTTTCGGGGCCTTTTCGATCACCTTGTCCAGATCGGCGATGGCATCCCAATAGCGTTCCTGCCCGGCGCGGAAAATGGCGCGATCCATCAGGATCTGCACATTGTCCGGCAGCAGGGCCAGCGCCTGGGCATAGGCGGCATCGGCCTGATCGGGCTTCTTGGCATTGGTCCAGGACAGGGCGGCGCGGGCCCAGAGATCGGCACGGGCGGGGCGCGGCTCCTGCGTCAGTTCCTTTGCCGATGCCTCCAGCGCCGGGGCGGCCAGCGCCCAATCGGCCCGCAGCATCAGGGCCAGCGCCTGGCACAGCCGCGCATCGGCCGCCCCGCCCTGGCGTTCCCACAGCTTCGCCTCCTCAAAGGCGAAATCGGGCAGTGCCTCGGCACGGGCCAGACAGGCGGCGCGGTTGGCGAAAACGGGTGGCTGTGCCAGGGCCGGCAGGGCGGCCGTGAGGCAAAGCCCCGCAAGGGCGGCGGCGAGGGTGGGCTTTCTCATCATGACGCGGTACAAATCCTCATCCCGTGCTGTCTGTCCAGTGGCAAAGATTTAATGTTGGCACCTTCCAACGATCCGGCCCCCGGCCGCCTGTTCATTTTCGGCTTCGGTTACAGCGCCGGCTGGCTGGCCGACCTGCTGCGGCCTCAGGGCTGGCGGGTGGCCGGCACCACCCGCACGCCGGAAAAGGCGGCGCGGATGCGTGCGGCCGGGGTGGAACCTTTCCTGTTCGGCCCCGACCAGCCGCTGGCTGATGTGGCGGCGGCGCTGGGCGGGGCCACGCATATCCTCTCCTCCGTCCCGCCGGAGGTGGGCAGCGGGGATCCGGTGCTGGCCGCCCATGGCGCCGATATTGCCCGTATCGCCGGCCTGCGTTGGGCCGGATATCTTTCCACCACCGGGGTTTATGGCGATACGGGCGGGGATTGGGTGGATGAAACATCGCCGCTGAAGGCCAGGGGTGAACGCGGCCTGCGCCGGGTGACGGCAGAGGCGGAATGGTTGTCGCTCTGGCGTGATCACGGGGTGCCGGTGCAGATCTATCGCCTGCCCGGCATCTATGGGCCAGGGCGCAGCGCCATTGATGCGCTGCGGTCGGGCACAGCGCGGCGGGTGGACAAGCCCGGCCATCTGTTCGGGCGCATCCATGTGGCTGATATTGCCGGCGCGCTGGCGCTTTCCATGGCGAAGCCGGAGCCGGGAACGGTGCTGAATATCGTGGATGATGAACCGGCCAGCGGGGCCGATGTGGTGGAATATGCCGCCCGGCTGCTGGGGGTAGAACCGCCGCCGCTGATCCCCTTCACGCCGGGCGCCTTGTCGCCGATGGCGGCCAGCTTCTATGCCGATAACCGCAAGGTGCGTAATGACCGGCTGGTGCGGCACCTGGGCTATCGGCTGCTGTACCCCACCTATCGGGAAGGGCTGGCGGCGCAGTTGGCGGGGGAGGGGGGCTCCCCCTAGCCCAACAAGGCGCTGCTGATCTGAAAGGCCAGGAAGGACATGACATAGGCCAGCACAAACAGATAGGCGAAGGTCGCCCACATGAACTTCGTGCTGTTCGTCTCCCGCCGGATCACCGTCAGCGTGCTGATGCATTGCGGGGCGAAGATGTACCAGACCAGGAAGGAAATGGCGGCCGGCAGGGCCCAACTGGATTGCAGCGTGGTGGCCAGCCCGCTGGCCAGACCTTCTTCGTTATCGGCGCTGATGGCATAGACGGTGCCCAGCACCGTTACCGCCACTTCCCGCGCTGCCATGCCGGGGATCAGCGCGATCACCATCTGCCAGCTGAACCCGATGGGCGCGAACAGGGGCGCCAGCGCGATGCCGATGATGCCGGCAAAGCTCTGTTCGATATTGCCGCTAATCCCGTGCGGGCCAAAGCTGGACAGCACCCAGATCACCACCATGATGGTGAAGATGATGCCACCGGCCCGGCGCAGAAAAATCCGCGCCCGTTCCAGCAGGCCGAAAACAATATTATGCAGCGTCGGCAGCTTGTAGGTGGGCAGCTCCATGACGAAGCTGTCCACCTGTTCGGTATAGACGAAACGCTTCAGCACGAAGGCGACCAGCAGGCCGGTGGTCAGTGCCGCCATATAAAGCCCGAACATCACCAGCCCCTGCAGATTGATGCCGGTGGCCACCTCGCGGTTGGGCACGAAGGCGGCGATCAGCAGCGTATAGACCGGCAGGCGGGCCGAACAGGTCATCAAGGGGGCCAGCAGGATGGTGGTCAGCCGGTCGGGTTTATGTTCGATGGTGCGGGCGGCCATCACGCCGGGAATGGCGCAGGCGAAGGAGGACAGCAGGGGAATGAAGCTTTTGCCATGCAGCCCCACCCCGCCCATCAGCCGGTCCAGCAGAAAGGCGGCACGCGCCATATAGCCGCTATCTTCCAGCACCAGGATGAAGAAATACAGCACCAGGATCTGCGGCAGGAAGACGATGACGGAGCCGATGCCGGCCACCACCCCGTCAACGATGAAGCTGCGGAACAGCCCATCCGGCAACTGGCTGCCCAGCCAGGCCCCCAGCGCGCTGGCCGCCCCGTCAATCTGGTCCATCGGCCAGGCCGACCAGGTGAAGACCGACTGGAAGACGAAGAACATCAAGCCCATCAGGATCAGCAGCCCGAACACCGGGTGCAGCAGCACCCGGTCGATGGCATAGCTGGTGACGGGCGGCACGCCATAGGCGACGCCCGCCTGATCCAGCAGCGCCATGGCCTGCCGGTTCAGGGCGCGCAGTTCTGCCGTGGTCGGCTCCGTCCAGGCGGGGGCAGGGTGGGGCACCGGGTTGGCCAGATACTGATCCACCACGGCCAGCAAAGCCTCCACCTTGCCGCCACGCACGGCCACCGTCGGCACCACCGGGATGCCCAGCAGGCGGGACAGTTCGGCGGCGTCGATGCTGAATTTCCGGCGGTCGGCAATGTCGAACATGTTCAACGCCAGCACCATCGGCACGCCCAGTGCCTTGGCTTCCAGCGTGAAGCGCAGATGCAGTTTCAGGTTGGTGGCATCGGCCACGCAGATCAGGAAATCCGGCCGTTCAATATCGGCCAGCCTTCCCAGCAGCGCATCGCGCGTCACCGCCTCGTCCGGGCTGCGGGCGCGCAGCGAATAGGCGCCCGGCAGGTCCAGCAGGCGGCAGGCATGGCCGGCGGGCGTGGTGAAGGCGCCTTCCTTGCGCTCCACCGTCACCCCGGCATAATTGGCCACCTTCTGGCGGCTGCCGGTCAACCGGTTGAACAGGGCCGATTTGCCGGAATTCGGCATCCCGGCAATGGCGATCAGCGGTTGTTTGGCCATGATGACGTCAGGAAAGGGGGGACAGATGGATGGCGTCGGCGTCGCGGCGGCGCAGCGCGATCACCCGGTCGCCGGCAATGCGGATGGCGATGGGGTCGCGCGCGATCGGGCCTTCATGCAGCAAGGTCACATCCATGCCTTCCTCCAGCCCCATCTCCAGCAGCTTGCGGGTCAGGCTGTCGGATGCGTTGATCTGGTGGATGCGGGCCTGTTGGCCCCGGCGCAGGGTGGATAGCTTCATGGACGAACCTCCGTTCATCAAGCGGCATAGGCCAGCCCGGACACGAACGCAAGTCACTCTCACTTGAACGGCTGCGGCCCGGCGACGCAGGGAAGGGGTTAGCCCTCTTCCCCCTCCTCCATCTCTTCCCCATTGCGGGGACCGTGGCGCTTTTCCAGCAGGCCATATTTGCGCAGATAGCCGCGAAACTGGTGATAGTTCAGGCCCAGATCGCTGGCCGCCCGCTTCTGGTGGAACTGGTTGCGCTCCAGCGCTGCGCGCAGCAGGGCCTTTTCAAAATCGGAGACGAGGTTGAGGAAATCGCACGGCCCGCCCTCCCCCGGCCAGCCGGGGACGGCGGACGGCGGGGCCGCATTCCCGTTGGCAGAAGAGGGGGGCGGCGGGGGCGCCGGCGGGGCCGGTGCCGGGCTGTGATGGGCCACATGGGCCATCACCGGCGCATCGGCATAGATCGCCATCTGCTTGGGCCGCCAGGGGGATTCGAACGGGTCAAACTGCACCTCGGTGATGGGCAGTTCCGGATCGGCGGTGCGATAGACGGCGCGTTCCACCACGTTCTTCAGTTCACGCACATTGCCCGGCCAGTCATAGGCCAGCAATTGCTCCATGGCATCCGGGGTGAAGCCGCCAAAATAAGGGCGGCCCAGTTCCTTGGCCATGGCAATGCCGAAATGGTCGGCCAGAATGCGGATATCCTCCGGCCGGGCGCGCAGGGGCGGAATGGTCACCACGTCAAAACAGAGCCGGTCCAGCAGGTCGGCGCGGAACTTGCCCTGATCGGCCAGGCGCGGCAGATCGGCATTGGTCGCCCCCACCACGCGGACATCGATATTGATGGTAACGGTGCCGCCCACCCGCTCGAACTCCCCATACTCAATGACGCGCAGGATCTTTTCCTGCACCCGCAGGGTGGCGGTGGCGATCTCATCCAGAAACAGGGTGCCGCCATCGGCCAGCTCGAACCGGCCGACATGGCGCTTGGCGGCCCCGGTGAACGATCCCGCCTCATGCCCGAACAGTTCGGTTTCCAGCAGCGTCTCCGACAGCGCCGCGCAGTTCAGCTTCACAAATGGCTTGTCCCAGCGCGGCGACAGGTAATGCAGGCGGGCGGCGATCAGTTCCTTGCCCGTCCCGCGCTCCCCGATCACCAGGGTGGGCCGATTCAGCGGCGCTGCCTGGGAGACATGTTCCATCAACCCCAGAAAAGACGGGGCCTGACCGATCAGGGAAGGCGGATTGATGTTCGGTGACATGGGCGGCGCGTCCGTTGGCAGGGCGGCGGGATGGTGATGATCGCCACTATAATCGCGAAATGGCGCATTTGGCGAGAGAGTGGTTTAAATCGCCACGAATTTGAAATTTGACCAACCGACCGAAAGGGGTGGTTACGGGCAAAAATCTATAACCAATTGATTTTAAATGATAATAGGGGCGATGATCTCACTTGGCACGCCCTTTGCTGATACTGTCTCGGACACCGGGGACACTCAAAGACGCGAAGGGGACGCAAAAATGACCGACTTCACACTGGACAGCGCCGCCAAGGATCGGCAGACCGACAGCTTCACTTATGGCACGGCCGGGTTCTTCACCCGTCACGCCGGGGGTGCAACTGGCGGCATGTTCCGGGATCTTTACGAAGATTTCCGGGCTGTGCCGGTGGAAGCGTGGATCATCCTTGCGGTCGCCACCGGATTGAGCAACCTTTTCATTGCCCTTGCCTGAAGGAGAGCCTGACATGGGCATTTTTTCCCGCCTCGGCGACATCGTTAATTCGAACATCAATGCCATCCTGGATCGTGCGGAAGACCCGGAAAAGCTGGTCCGCCTGATCATCCAGGAAATGGAAGACACCCTGGTCGAGGTGCGCTCCTCCGCGGTCAAGACCGTCGCGGAGAAGAAGGAGATCGAGCGCAGGCTGGCCGAAATCCGGCGGGAGTCGGATGATTGGCAGCGCAAGGCCGAATTCGCGCTTTCCAAGGACCGGGAAGACCTGGCCAAGGGGGCCCTGGTCGCCCGCGCCAAGCTGGCCGAGGCCGCCGACCATATGGCGGGTGAGCTGGCCCGACTGGACAGCGCGCTGGCCAAGACCAGCGAGGATATTGCTGCTTTGCAGCAGAAGCTGGCCGATGCCAAGACCCGCGAAAAGGCATTGATCGCCCGTCACAAGACGGCGACCAACCGCCTGAAGGTGCGCACCCAGCTCTATGATGAGCGCATCACCGACGCGTTCAGCCGTTTTGAGCAGGTGGAGCGCAACCTGGATGTGCTGGAAGGCAAATCCGAGGTGCTGGGCATGGGTCGCACCAAGAGCCTGGACGAGGAGATTGCCGAGCTTGAAGCCGAGTCGAAGGTGGAATCGGAACTTCAGGCGCTGAAGGCGAAGCTGGCGGCCAAGTCTCAGCCGGAATAAGCATGGCTCCGAAAGATGGGGGCGACCCCGCCGGATCGGCTGCAAGGTTGGTTGATGGCGGGGCCGCCTTTCGGGGCCAAGCCTGGGAGTATAGGGGGCAATAATGCCGCAGGAAGCAATTGTCGTCGCCATCATCTTCATGGTGATCGTGGCGCCGGTCTGGATCATTTTCCACTACATCACCAAATGGCGCATCGCCAAGACTCTGTCTGTGGATGATGAACAGATGCTGTCCGATCTCTGGCACAGCGCCGGCAAGATGGAAGACCGCATCCGCCAGCTGGAAAAGATCCTGGATGCCGAGGCGCCGGGCTGGAGGTCGAAAGCATGAGCAACGATCATTCAGGCTATGGCAGGGGCGGTGATTACCCACCGCCCCCCGGTTCCGGCCGCCGGCGCTATCGCGCCAATCGGCAGGGGCAGAAGGATTGGCAGTACGAATTGCTGGGCAAGCGCCCGGAGCAGAGCTGGGGCGAATATCTGGGGATCGATCCCGGCCGTTATGGCCGCCGCCGCAAGGGGGGCAGTGCCTATGTTTATGACAGCGGCGTCTATAGCCGCAGTGCGGAGCAGGAGCAGGAGCAGGAGGAGGCGATGGAACCGATCAATACCCGCTCACCCAACCCGCACAAGCTCTATCGCAGCCGCACCGATGCCAAGCTGGGCGGCGTCTGCGCCGGCATTGCCGATTATCTGAATGTTGATAGCTGGATTGTCCGGCTGGTCTTCGTCATCGGTTTCTTCTGCTTCCCGCCGGTCTTCCTGTTCGGCTATCCCATCTTGTGGTGGATATTGAAGCCGCAGCCGATGGGCCTGTATGAAAGCCAGGAGGAAGAGGTGTTCTGGCGCTCGGTCGCCACCAAGCCGGAACAGACGCTGTCCGCCCTGCGCAACAAGTTCCGGCAGTTGGATCAGGAGATCGGCCGGCTGGAAGGTTTCGTTGCCTCGCGCGAATATGACCTGCACCGCCAGTTCCGCGATCTGGAACGGAAGTAACGGCCGACCCCGGTCGGCCCCCCCTTCGCAGCGGAGGCTTGCTTGTTCAACTCCCCCTTCATCATCCCGGTTCTGGCGCTCAGCATCCCCATCATCGCCATTGTGCTGCGCCATCTGCGCCGCTGGCAGGAGATTGATGTGCAGGCCGCCGAAGCCGAGCTGGCGCTGCGCCGCCGCTTCCGGGGCTTTGATGAGATTGACCGCCGGGTTGGCGATATTGAACGCTATGTCACCAGCCCGGAATTCGATCTGAACCGACAGCTGCGCGGCCTGGGCAACAAGCCCTGATCCGCCCCAGCACCGACCACCCCAGCCCTGAGGCCGGCACCCATGTTCAACACACCCTTTATCATTCCGGTGGTGGCGCTGCTGATCCCCATCGTTGCCATTGTGATGAAGCACCTGACCAAGATGCGGGCCATGAAGCTGAACGGCCTGTCCGAGGGTGCTGCCGCCGAACTGTCCGACCGGGCCCACCGGCTGGAAGAACGGGTGGGCCAGTTGGAACGCATCCTGGATGCCGAAGCCCCCGGCTGGCGCGCCCGCGCTTGAGGATGAAAGGGTTGGGTTTGTCTCTCCTTTACCCCGCCCGCACCCGCGCCAGGAAGCTTTCCACCTGACGGGACAGGGCATCGGCCTCCTGCACCAGTTCATCGGCGGCACCCTGTACATCGCCGGCCATGCTGCCGGCCTCTGCGGCGGCCCGCGTCACCTGGCCGATAGTGGCGCTGACATTCTGGGTGCCGGTGGCGGCATGGGCCACGGAACTGGCAATTTCCTGCGTGGCGGCCCCCTGCTGTTCCACCGCACTGGAAATGGTGGCAACGATGCCGCTGATCCGGTCGATGGTGCCGCCCACGCCGCGGATGGCATCGGCGGCATTGCCGGCCACCGCCTGCATGGCATTGATCTGGCTGCTGATCTCCTCTGTCGCCTTGGCGGTCTGGTTGGCCAGGGCCTTCACCTCGCTGGCCACCACAGCAAAGCCCTTGCCGGCTTCCCCCGCCCGTGCCGCCTCAATGGTGGCGTTCAGGGCCAACAGATTGGTCTGGCTGGCAATGTCGCTGATCAGGCGCACGATCTCCCCGATGCGGTGGGCGGCATCCACCAGCCCGGTGACGGTCTGGTTGGATCGCTCCGCCTCCGCCACGGCATCGCTGGCGATGGTGGCGCTCTCCGCCACCCGGCGGCTGATTTCGCGGATGGAAGCGGAAAGCTGTTCGGCAGCGGCGGCCACCGTGTTCACATTTTCAGCCGCCTGCTCGGCCGCACCGGCCACAGCCTCTGACTGGCGGTTTACCTCATTGGCCACGCCGCCCAGCCCCTGCGCCGTGCCGCGCATCCGGTCGGCCGCCCCGCCGACATTGGCCACCACGGCCTGCACCCCTTCCTGGAATTCATCGGCCAAGGCCCCCAGGGCGCGGCGCTTCTCCCGCTCCGCCCGTTCTTCCAGGGCCGCCTGTTCGCTGCGCAGCCGTTCGGCATCGCGCATGGAGCGCTGGAAGACGGACAGGGCGCGGGCAGTGGCGCCAATTTCATCCCGCCGGCTTTCGCCAGATACTTTCACATCCAGATCGCCATCGGCCAGCTTGGTCATGGTGGCGATGATCCGGTACAGCGGCCGGGTGATGCCGGCCATACCCAGGGCAATGCCCAGCACCAGCACAATGGCGGTACCCGTCAGCCCCACCGTCAGGGTCACCCGCAGGGCCTTGTCAAAGACGGTTTCCGCCTCTGCCCGGTCGGCATCCATCGCCTTCTGCACATCGTCAGTGGTGACCAGCAGCCGGTCCAGCAGGTCGGTCAGCTTGATGTCGAACCGGTCCACCAGCACAGAGGCCGCCTGGCTGCCCTTGCCGGCCAGGGCCAGCTTGCGCGCCTGTTCGACAATTTCCATCATGCGGGAAACGTCCTCACGCGCGTGGTCCAGGTCGGCCTTACGCTCCGGCAGCAGCTTTTCCACATTATTCAGGTGGCTGTTCAACTGATCGCGCTTCAGGGCGATTTCATCCTGCATACTGTCCAGGATGAACGTGTCCGTCTCCGCCGCGATCATATAGCCCAGCCGGCCGATATCGGTGGCGGATTCACTGGCGCGCAGGATGGCCTTGCTGGATTCCGACCGGTCCAGCATTTCCTGATAATGGCCGCCGATATGGCGCATCTGTGACAGGGCGTAAAGCGAGGTGCCGATGGTCAGGGCGCCCATCAGGACCAGCGGCAGCACCAGTTTCCAGACAATGGGCAGATTCTTCAGGGCGTTCATGGCGTCTCCCGGCGCGGATGGCGCCCCCCCTTTGCGGGGGTGGCGCGCTTTATCCGCTCATACTGCGTGATATCGGCCCCATCGCCAAGGCTTCAAGTTGCTTATATTTGAAGCATTTGCGTTTGCTGAAATGGTGATACAGGTTTGGCACAGTTGTCTATGATGAAATTGTGACGGTTGTGCTTAAGGATTTATTTAGATGGTCATAAAATGAAACGGATGGTTTGTTGGTTATTGGTTAAGGTAAACTTTACGACAAACGCCGACTGAAGAAAAAACCGATGCGCGTTTCCGGTTTTCATCCTGCTTTCGGGTGGCCGGTCGGCGGCTTATTGCTGCATTTTCACTTACGTTCCGTAAAGGGTATGTAAGCGATTCATCTACGTAAACCCCGTTGAAAACATCGGCAGCGGCGGCATACCGGAATGACAAAGGGGCGTTCCGACCCTCGCCGGAACGCCCCTTTGCCGTTCATTCACCGCAGAGAAGGAAACGCAGGATCAGCCGCGCAGGCCGGCCCCGGTGCCCTTGGCGACGGCGGCCACCACCTTGGCGGCCACGGCTTCAATCTCCGCATCCGTCAGGGTCTTTTCCACCGGCTGCAGGGTTACGGTCAGCGCCACGGATTTGAAGCCCGGCTCCACACCCTTGCCTTCATAGATGTCGAACACGCTGACATCGCTGATCAGTGCCTTGTCGGCCCCCTTGGCGGCCTTCACCAGCTTGTCCGCTTCCAGCGCCACCGGGGCCAGGAAGGCGAAATCGCGGGAGACGGGCTGGAAGGCGGACAGTTCCAGCTTCGGCTTGGCCGTCCCCACCTTCTTCTTCGGCGCCGGCACGGCATCCAGGAACAGTTCGAACGCCACCACAGGGCCGGCCACATCCAGCGCTTCCAGCAAAGCCGGGTGCAGTTCGCCAAAGCGACCCAGCACGCTGGGGCCCAGGCGCAGCACGCCCGACCGGCCGGGATGGTACCAGCCCGGCGCATCGCGCGTGACCTGCAGGTTGGCCACCGGGGCACCGGCCGCTTCCAGAATGGCCAGCGCGTCGGCCTTGGCGTCAAACGCATCGACCGCGCGTTCGCCCTTGGCCCAGTTGCGCGGCACGGCCGCCCCGGCGCGCACGCCGGCCACCACCAGATCCTGCCCCTTCTCACTGCCATCGCGGAAGGCGGGCCCGACCTCAAACAACGAGACATCGGCATAGCCGCGCGCGGCGTTGCGGCCGATGGCCGGCACCAGGGTGGCCAGGATGCTGGGGCGCATCACCGCCAGATCGGCGCTGATCGGGTTCAATAGCCGCAGTTCATCCTTGTCGCCGTCGAACAGGGCGGCGACCTTGGGTTCCACAAAGGACCACGTCACCGATTCCAGCAGCCCGCGACCGGCGGCGGCGCGGCGGGCGGCAAAGGTGCGGCGCTGGCTGGCGGACAGGGCCGGCTTCGGCGTGGTGGCATCGCGCGGCAGGGGCGTGGCCGGGATGCGGTCAAAGCCATGGACGCGCAACACCTCTTCCACCAGATCGGCCTCACCTTCCACATCGCGCCGCCAGGACGGCACGGTGCAGCGCAGGACACCATCCACCTCGGTCACGCCGAAACCCAGCGTTTCCAGGATGCGACTTTGTTCGGTCTGGGCCACATCCACCCCGCCCAGGGCGGCGACGCGGGCCGGGCGCAGGTCGATGCTGCGCTGCCAAGCGGGTTCGGCACCCGCCATCGTCACGGCACCGGCGGTGCCGCCGCACAGCTCCAGGATCAGGGCGGTGGCGCGTTCCACGCTGTCGGACAGGTTGGCCGGGTCCACGCCGCGTTCAAAGCGGTAACGCGCATCGCTGTCGATCTGCAGGGCGCGACCGGCCTCGGCAATGCGCACCGGTTCAAACGTGGCGACTTCCAGCACCACATCCACCGTCTCGGCGGTCACGCCGGTCTTTTCCCCGCCCATCACGCCGGCCAGACTGATCAGCCCGGCATCATCATAGATGCCGATCAGGCCGGCGGGGGTGGTGTATTCCTTGCCGTTCAGGGCCAGCAGCGTGTCACCGGCCACGGTGGGGCGCAGGGCGATGGCACCCTGCAGCTTGGCGGCATCGAACACATGCAGCGGGCGGCACTGGTCCAGGCTGAAGAAATTGGTGATATCCACCAGGGCGCTGATCGGGCGCAGGCCGACGGCCAGCAGCTTGTCCGCCAGCCATTTCGGGCTGGGGCCGTTCTTCACGCCCCGGATCACCCGGAAAGCGATCTGCGGGCAGCCGGGATGGGCCAGCTCGACAGACAGCGGGCTGTCGAAACCGGGGGTGACGGCGGGGGCCGGCAGCGGCTTCAGCGTGCCCAGCCCGGCAGCGGCCAGATCGCGGGCAATGCCGCGCACGCCGGCGCAATCCACCCGGTCGGGCGTCAGGGCAATTTCGATCACCGGGTCGGACAGGCCGCGCCAATCGGCAAAGGCGGCCCCCACCGGCGCATCCGCCGGCAGTTCGATAATGCCGTTATGTTCTTCGGACAGCAGCAATTCGCGTTCCGAACACATCATGCCGCGGCTTTCCACGCCACGGATGGCGCCCACCTTCAGCGTGTCGCCGGAAACCGGGATCACCGTGCCGGGGGCGGCGAACACCACCTTGATGCCTTCGCGCGCATTGGGCGCGCCGCAGACCACCTGCACCGGCTCACCGGCCCCGGTATCCACCATGCACAGGCGCAGCTTGTCCGCGTTCGGGTGCTTTTCGGCAGAGACCACATGGGCGATGCGGAAGCCGGCCAGGGCGGCCCCCCGATCCTCCACCCCTTCCACTTCCAGGCCAAGGGCGGTCAGCTTTTCCGTGATCTGGTCCAGCGTGGCGTCGGTATCCAGATGCGTCTTCAGCCAGGAGAGGGTGAACTTCATGGGAGGGGACCATTATTGTCTGGCGCCCGGTGGCCGGGCGGGAAATCGCGTGGCCCCATCAATATCCGCAAAGCCCGGTCCAGATCAACGATCCACCCGGCAACCGCCGGTGCAGCCCTGCCCAGCCCTGGGCGGCGGGTGGGGTCACGCCACCGCCGCCCCGCTGCCATCCTGCATCATGGCGGTGCGGCCGCCCTGGGCGCGCAGGGCAAGGTTATGGGCCAGCCGGCCGATGCTTTCCGATGCCGGCACGGTGGTTTGCGATGACATTTCATGCACCTGCACCCCGTCCGGCCCGATGATGATCAGGGCGCAGGGCACCACCCCGCCGCCACCGCCGCCGCCCACCGGTTCTCCCGTCAGCGATCCGCCGCCGGCGCCGATGCCGAAGCTGGTGATCATCACCGGCACGATGGTGACATTGCCCACCACCACCGGCGTGCCCAGCACGCCATTTTCCAGGATCTGTTCAAATTCCCGCGTGATGGTGGTCATCAGCGCCTGGGTCGGATCGGTGGTGAAGGGATTGGGCAGCATTCCGGGGCTCCGCTATCTTGCCGCGATGCAGCAAGATAGCACCACAACCATGAAGTGCAAACGGTATTAATCCCACTTCACCTGCGGCACCATGCCCACCTTGATGGGACCGATGGAGAAGCGGCGGTCCTGGATGGTCATCGGCACGCGCACGGCGCGGCGCCCGTCCGGGGTCTGCTGGGACAGAAAGCCGAGCGCGGTTTTCACCGCCTGGCCCTGTTCGGGCTTCAGGCTTTGCATCTGCACCAGCATATCCACCAGCACGTCGGAGCCGGACAGTTCGGCACTGCCGGCGCCGATGGGCTGCAGGTTGGCATCCAGCGCCAGGGTGGCGTTGCCGCGCAGGTCCAGCTTGCCCCAGAGCAGGCGGGCAGAGGTCAGTTCCACCGTGCCGCCCGCCTCGCTCCAGCCGCGCAGGGCGGCGATATCGGGGTTGGGGGGCAGGATGCCGCGCAGTTCCGCCTGCAGCGCCAGTTCGGCGATCTGCTTTTCCAGCGGTGGCAAAACCCGGCCCGGCAGGGTGATGGACCGGGCCAGCAGGTTCAAGGTGCCGGTGGCGGCACCGGGGCCGACGGGGGGAACAGCCGGCTTGGTCCAGGTCAGGTCCAGCAGGCCGGCCTTCAGGCTGCCGGTGATGCCGGGGATTTCGGCCACCGGTTCCGTTAGGGTCAGATGGGCCTGTGCGGGCTGGCCTTCCTTGTCCAGCAGCAGGGTGCCTTCGCCGGCCTTTGCCTCCAGAATGGCGGGGGGATGGCTGGGGCCGGGCGGCAGGCTCAGCCTTGCATTGCCGTCAATATCCAGGCGGATGGTCAGCGGGTTCCAGGGCCGGGCCCAGGCCTCCACCCCGCCCGCTGTCAGCGCCATGCCATCGGGCCGGCGCCATTCCATCTGGTCCAGCCGCAGGGCGAGGCGCAGCGGGAAACCGCCGACCGATGGCTCGCGCGGGCTGATATGGTTGCCCAAAGCCTCCTCCGTCGCGGTCATTTCCGCCACGGTGCGGCGCAGTTGCTGGGCGGCGGAAACCCACCAGCCGGTATAGGCCAGCAACAGCAGCAACAGCAGGGCGATGGCGAGATAGATCGGGCGCAAGCGCATGGGAAAAATCACCCTGGTGGCATGGGGGGACAGCGCGCCATGGAAACGGGTGCGCCGTCAAGCCGGTTCCCCCGCCGGCCCGGCTGCGCTACGCTTTCGCGGTCGCAAAAAAACCTGATCATCATGAACAATCCTGAAGCCCCCTCCGCTCCCAAGGTCATTGTCGATTTTGATCATCCGCCCGGTCAGGATCTCTGGGTCTTCGCCTATGGATCCTTAATGTGGAATCCGGGCTTTCCCGTGGCGCAAAGCGTGTCGGCCTTGCTGCGCGGCTGGCACCGGCGCTTCTGCATCTACAGCCATATGCATCGGGGCACGCCGGAACGGCCGGGGGCCGTGCTGGGGCTGGCCCATGGCGGCGCCTGCCGGGGCCATGCCCTGCGGGTGGCGGCGGCCGATGTGCCGGATGTGCTGGATTATCTCTGGCAGCGGGAAATGGCCTATCGCGTCTATATCCCGCGTCTGGTGCGGCTGGCGACGGCAGGCGGGCCGATCCAGGCCCTGGCCTTCACCGCCGATCCGGCGCATGACCAATATTGCGGCGGGCTGGATATGGCCGGCACGGCGGCGTTGATCCGCCAGGGCACCGGCCAGTCCGGCCGCAATATCGATTACCTGACCAGCCTGATCGACCATCTGGCAGAGATCGGCATCCATGACCGGGGGCTGGAACAGTTGCTGGCCCTGGTGAACCAGACAACGCGCTGAGCCCCCTTATACCTGCAGGATTGCCTGGAGAGGGGCGGGGCAGCGCGCGGACGGTGTGGGGGGGGGTAGAGATCGATTTTGGAGAAAATCTATATATATCAACATGTTAAATTAAAGTATATTTATTTTTCCTGAAATTCGCGTAAATGGGCGATTTTTTGGAATCTATCGGTTGAATGTAAGACATTTTTTGTGTACCATATCGCACATTCAATCACTAGAAAGGTCTAAAAATGTCTCAGTACATATCAAACCAATGGTCAAAAACTTGGGATATGTCTAACCAGATTCTCAATCCTGGTGAAACCGGTCATTCTGCTGTATTTCAGGATGGTGATGATTTTGTAACAGGTTCGATTTACCCGGATATAATACACTTAAATGGTGGTAACGATTTTGCATTTGGTGGAAATGGTGATGATATTATTCTTGCTGGCGCAGGAAATGACTTCATATATGGCGAAGGTGGCGCCGATTTGCTTGTTGGTGGTGCAGGAAATGATACGCTAGATGGTGGTAGCGGAGCAGATTATTTGAGAGGTGGCCAGGGGAATGATATATATTATCATACAATATCTCCTGGGAATGGGACTGACATAATTAATGATGATATGGGGCCATCCAGTGATCTTGGGAATGGTGGTGGTGTAGATCGTTTGATTATTCAGAATGTAAAGGGCGCAGATTTGGTTCTTGTTCAAAGTGGTTATGATCTTGTCGTGACCACGAATCAAGATTTAGCGGATGGGGTTTTAGATCAAGGTGTGATTATACAGGGACAGTTTAATAACACAAATGCGATAATAGAGTATGTTGTCGGCTCTGATTTCGTTGGATACTATTTCGGATAGCCATAAGATTTAACCATGGGGGTCTCTAATGTGATACCCCCATGGTTTATATGTCTTGTTTCCAGGTTGTTTTGTGACAAGGTTGTAGTTATAAAATTAAGTGTAGGCCTGTTAATCGGCCTAAAGCCGAGGGAGGTAAGAATGTCGGAGGTCAATACCGTTTCATTCTCCTGGTATGAGGGAGGAAAATTGAAATCCGGTCGCGGGGAGGTTCTGAGCAATAAGGGTTTAAGGTCATTTGCTGATGATGTTGAAATGAATTCAATCTCAAAAAACGCAAATGCTATAATATCTAATGTTGATTCAATAAAAGAAAAAATAGAACAAGTGGCTGGAAATAAAAAAATAAATAATATCGTGTTTCAAGATGGTCTGCCGGTATATTATTCAATGGAAGATGGTGGCTTTGTTATCGGTGGCGCTTATTCTGGTGCGGTAACGAAATTTACAGACAATATGAGTGACCACGATAGAATTTCTATTTTGAAAAATGATTATAAGGATATAAATTTCAGCGTTTATGATCTGAGCAAAAACAAAAATGGCCCACTTTTAAAAGATCAAGTGATAGGGACAGAGGAAGCGCTTAAAGATTTTCTGAAGAACGGCAAGCGTGAATCGTCCTCACTGTCTTCCTCCGGCCTTGGCAATCGGCTGTCGGGTCTTACTGGCATTGAGGTCATGGAACGATCCCAAATGATGGACAGGTTTGACGCCAAAGAGTAACGGGGATTGGCGAAGGGGGCGGCTGGAACAGCCGGCGGCGGCAAAGCGGTTTTGTAAAGGGCCGTGCCCCGTGGTAATCGGAAAGTCCGCCATTGCCGCACCGCACCCGCGCCCCCGAGGATCAGGATGATGAGCCAGACCCCGCCCCTGAAAGCCGTGATCATCCCGGTCACGCCCTTCCAGCAGAATTGCTCCATCATCTGGTGTACGGCGACCAACCGCGCCGCCGTGATTGATCCCGGCGGCGGGGTGGACCAGATCAAGGCGGCCATCGCCAAGAACGGGCTGGTGGTGGAACGCATCCTGGTCACCCATGGCCATGTCGATCATGCCGCCGCCGTGGCCGACCTGAAGGATGTGCTGGCCGTGCCGGTGGAAGGCCCGGCGATTGAGGATAATTACTGGCTGATGGCATTGAAGGAACATGGGGCCGGCTATGGCATGGCCTATGCCCGTTCCTTCACGCCCGACCGCTGGCTGGTGGATGGTGACACGGTGACGGTGGGGGAACAGACCCTGTCGGTGCTGCATTGCCCCGGCCATACGCCGGGCCATGTGGTGTTTTTCCACGAACCGTCACGCTTTGCCATTGTCGGCGACGTGATTTTCGAAGGCTCCGTCGGGCGCACCGATTTCCCCGGCGGGTCGATGCCCGATCTGGTCCGCTCCATCCGGGAAAAACTGTTCCCGTTGGGCGATGATGTCACCTTCCTGCCCGGCCATGGCGGCCTGTCCACCTTTGGCCGCGAACGGCAGAGCAACCCCTATGTCGGTGACAAGGCAGTGCGGGCCGACGGGTGAGCCGGGTGGCGTTCACAGCAGGCGTTGCATGAACAGGCTGGCGCCATTGTCCGGATAATCGGCAAAGGGACCACAGGGCCGGAACCCGGCCCGTTCATAAAGCCTCACCGCCGCCTGCTGGGCCGGCCCAGTTTCCAGCTTCAGACGGGTCAAGCCCTGCTGCCGGGCAATATCGGCCAGCCCCGCCAGCAGGGCTTCGGCGATGCGCCGGCCCCGCCATGCCGGCTGCACGAACATGCGCTTGATCTCGCCATAGCCATCCGGGTCCAGGCGGATGGCACCACAGCCCACCACCTGCCCATCCAGCCGCGCCAGCAGGAAGCGGATATCGGGCTGGGCCAGCCGGTCCGGGTCCAGCAGGTAATTTTCTTCCGGTGGATAGAGCGTGTCCAGATAGGCATCCAGTGCGGTGATCAGCGCCAGCGCCTCGGCGCTGCGCGGGTCGGCCAGGGTGATGCTGGGGATGGTTTCAACAGCGGACACCGGCGCACTCCAGCAGCATATCGACCAGGGCAGGCACGGTAACGGTGGCCGGGCCATAGAGCCCGGCATGGAACAGGCCCGCCCCCTCCGTTGCTTCCAGGTTTACCTCCAGCGTGGCGGCCCCGGCCGCCCGCGCCTGGGAGACGAAGCCCGCCGCCGGATAGACATTGCCCGAGGTGCCGATGGAGATGAACAGGTCGGTGGCGTCCAGCGCCTCCCCGATGGCATCCATGGCCAGCGGCATTTCCCCGAACCAGACAATATGCGGGCGCAACGTGCCCACCCCGGCACATTGCGGGCAGGCCTCCCCCGTATGCAGGTCGCGGGTCCAGTCCATCAGCAGGCCACAGCTCTCGCAGCGGATTTTCAGCAATTCGCCATGCATATGGATCAGGTGGCGCGACCCGGCACGGTCGTGCAGATCATCGACATTCTGCGTCACCAGCAGCAGCGGCCCCGGCCAGAACTGTTCCAGCCGCGCCAGCGCATGATGGGCGGCATTGGGCTGCACCGCCGGGTCCAGCACGCTGCGCCGGCGGGCATTGTAGAAACCCTGCACCGTCTCCGGATCGCGGGCGAAGGCCTGCGGCGTCGCCACATCCTCCAGCCGCACCTGTGCCCAGACACCATCGGCATCGCGGAACGTGTGCAGCCCGGATTCCCGACTGATGCCGGCCCCGGTCAGGATGGTGATGGCGGCGTCGGCCCGCAGGCGGCGCAGAAGGGCGGTGACGGGATCGGGAAGCATCGGGTTTCGGTCTTGCTGCCTGTTTCTCTCTGGCTGCACAGGCTATGCGCTTTGCCGTGGCGTCACAAGCGGGCGACGTTGCCCTGCCGGCATGGTACGATCCGTATCCTTGACCTTGCCACCCGCCCGACAGGCCGATGACCCAGCCCCAGAACCAGACCGCCCCCCTGGACGAAGCCGCCATTGAACGTTGGCGGCAGAATATCCGCCGTTCCACCTTCTATAATTATCAGGTGGAAATGGGGGCGGCGCTGACCGGGCGGGGGGAATTCCCGGCCGCCCTGCGCATGTATGAAAGTGCCGCCGGGCTGGAACCGACCAGTGCGGAGGCGCGCTTTGCCCTGTTCATCCTGCCGGCCCTGCTGGGCGGCGATCCCGGCGGCGATGTCGATGGGCTGACGGCCACGCGTGGGCTGGCCCGGCTGCTGGCCCGGCTGTCGCGGGCCGAAGATCAGCCGGTGATCGACCGGCTGCTGACCATGCTGCCCGATCTGGCGCCCCAGCGGGCGGTGCGGCTGGCCCGCGCCCGCTGGCATTGTCTGGCCGATCAGGCACCAGCGGCCGCCGCCCTGCTGGCGGAAATCGGCCCCGTTCCTGTCGGCATTCCCGAACTGCGCGCCGGGGAGGCGGGGGCGGTGGTGCGGCTGGCCCAGGCCGCCCTGGCGCTGGGGGAGCGCAACCTGACGGCCGATCTGCTGCTGGCCTCCATGGAAATGGCGGATGTGGATGATCCGCCGCCGCCCGATGATGCCGGCCTGTCGCAGCTTTACACCCAATTGGCGCAGCGGCTGATGCTGCGCCAGGGTTTTGCCGAAGGGCTGATCTGCCATCGCTGGGCCGCTACGCTGGACCCGGCCAATGGTGCTGCCCTGTTCGGTCATGCCCGTGCCCTGATGTTCACCGACCGGGTGGCGGATGGGCTGGCGGTGATTGAGCCGGCGGCGCTGGCCCATCCGCATGATGGCTGGATTCGCTTCACCTGCGGGCAGCTTTCCCTGATGGGGCGGCCCCTGGCCCTGGCGGTGGAGCGGCTGGAACAGGCGCTGGATATTGCGCGGGAGACGCAGGACACGCTGTTGATCGCCCAATGCGCCAGCCATCTGGGGCTGGCGCGGCAGGCGGCGGGCGATCTGGCGGGGGCGGCCACGGCCCATGATCTGGCCGTGGCCGCCCGCCCGCATCTGGGCCTGACCCATGCCAACCGCGCCCTGCTGCTGGCCGCCCGCGGGGAGGCCGCGGCCGCCAAACGGGCGCTGGAAGAAGGGTTGGCCCTGGGGCGGGAGCCGGTGGCCCTGACCGCCGCCGCCCTGCTGGCGCTGGATCAGGGGGAGGAGAAACAGGCCACCGCCCTGCTGGCCGAGGCACGGGATTTCAACCCCGGCCTGGCCTGGGTGCAGCCGCTGATCCGCCCCTGGGCGACGGAGCGGCTTTACGCCCTGATGCGCGCCCACGGCCTCACCCGGCCGGAACCGACGCTGCGGCCCTCGGCGCTGTAATACTAATCTCCCTCAGGCGCCGGGCGGCGGCATCCGCCGCCTTGGCTTGGGCGGGCACGGCACCCGCGGGCCGGCGGTCGCCGGCCTCCACGGGTCATGGGACATGACCCGTGGAGGCCGGGGATCACCCCGCATAGAGCCGGCGGAACCCTTCCGTCACCTGGGCGATGAAGGCGGGGTCGCGTTCGCGCCAGTAACGCGGATCGGCGACCATGCGGTTCAAGGTGGTGCTGTCCAGGCCGGCACTGCCGCTGCCATCACGCAGCAGTTTCGGTTCGGCCCCGCCATCGCGCATCATCCGGTGCAGGGCCTTCACCCCGTCCGCCGTGGCGGCCAGGGCCTGCACCAGGGCCGGCGGCAGGTTGCGTTCCGCCCAGGCGCGGATCTGGCCCGCCTGTTCCTGCCATTGCTCGGCCCCGCCGAAATGGCCCAGCAATTGCTGCATCTCCCGTTCGGCCTGGAATTCCCCGGCCATGTCGCCCAGCAGTGGCAACATCCGTTCCGCCGCCAGATCATAAAGCAACTGGGCCTGCTGCTTGCTGAAACCGGCGCCATGCAGGCGCTGATTGATGGCGGGATCGGGCTGGAACAGGCCATGGGCGCAATCGATGCAATAATCCTCCGGCGTGTCCGGCAGGTCGGGCGCGGGGCCGGCCCCGGCGGACAGCCGCTTTTCCAGCGCCAGATAGGATTTCAGCAAGGCATCCACGCGGATGGCGCCCGTGGCCTCATCCCAGAATTTGGCCGGCACCTGTTCCGGGCGCGGCGGGATGGCGGGGGTCTCGGTGATGTTTTCCATGGGGCAGAACTCCGGTTCAGGGGGAAAGGGGATTGCGGGCACCGCGCTGGGCCAGCGCTTCCAGCGACAGCACCAGGGCGCGCTGGCCTTCCAGATGGCGCAGGCGGGCTTCGCTGGCCTCCGGCCCCAGGGCCACGGCCTGGGTCAGGCGGCGCAGATGGGTCAGCAGTACCTGGCCATCCGGGCTGGCGAACAGCCGGGCGCAGGCTTTTTCCAGGGTGGCGACGGGGGTGGGGGCAGAGGGCTCCCCACCCCAGGGCCAATCACTCTCAGGCATAATTTATCTCCGGGTTTGGCGCCGGTGCGGGCGGTGCGTTTGTGCGCAGCAGGCCCGGCGGCACGCCGGCGGCATCGGCCAGAAAGCGGGCGCAGGCGGCCAGATCGGCGGTGGCCAGCGCCTCGGTCCCCAGGGCGCTGATGCTTTCCAGCCAGCGCAGGGTGACCTCTGCATCCCGCTGGGCCTGGGCGCGGGCCAGCGGGGACAGGATGCGGATGGCCACATTGCGCCCATCCACGGCGATATCGGGCACCAGCCCGCGCCGCCGCAGAATGGCCAGACAGCGCCGCACCAGCGGCACCAGCAGTTCCGATTGCAGCCGGCCGAAGGTGGCCCCCAGCAGGCGGGTCATCTCCGCACTGCGTTCCAGCACCTCCGTCGCCGTCATGCGCGGGGAATTCAGCGGGGCCAGCCGGTCGGCCAGCAGGGCATGGCGGATGCGGGCACGCAGATCATCCAGCACCAACTGGCTGATATCGAAGCGGCCAGGACTGGCCAGCGGCGTCAACCCGGCCGACCCCACCGCCTTGGGAATGATGGCACCGGGCACCAGCCGCACGGCCGCCGGATTCAACACCCCGTCATCATCCGCCTGCCAGATGCCGGTGACGGCGATGCTGGCATTTTTCAGCACCAGCTCCACCACCTTGTTGGCGGTCTTGATGTCGGGCAGGGCCTTCATCACCGGGCTGCGGCCATAGGTTTCACCGGGGGCCTTCAGCCAGCGGAAGGCGATGAAGGGCATCTCGCTGAAATGGCCGTCGGACAGCAGCCGCGGCCCGTCATCGCCTTCCAGCACCACCCGCCAGCGCCAGCCGCCGGCCGCATCCGGCTCCACCAGTTCCACGCAAGCGAAGCGGCGCTGCGGGTTTTCCAGGCCGGCTTGCCGCAGCCCGGCGGGCATGGCATCGGGGCCGAAGCGGCTGATCAGCCCGTCCAGCGTCAGCGGTACCTGGCGGAACAGCCGGTCCAGCCGCCCCTCCTCCCCCTCTTCCAGCGCCAGATCGCTCAGCGGCACGGCGGTGAAGCGCAGGGCGGCGGGGGCGCCCGGCGGGGCTTCTTCCACCAGCAGACAGCCGGTGCCGCCGGTCACCACATCCAGAAAGGCCTGATGCGCCTCCACCGCGAAGTTAGACCGGTCGATCTGGCCCTGCAGGCTGGCCGCCATCTGGTCCAGCAGCGGGGCGATCGGGTCGCGCAGGTCGGCTTCCAGCGCCGGGCCGGGTTCCAGACCGGCCCAGCGGGACCAGGGCGGCGTCAATTGCCCCAGCAGGGCGGCGGCCAACTGGTCCACCGCATCGGCGGCGGTGCCATCAAACAGCCGTTCACCCCGCCGCTGACCGGGGCTGGCCCCCTGGCTGAAGGCGGCGCTGTGCGGCAGGGCATGGTCATAGCAATCCCGCCACAGGCTTTCCCAGGCCGCGCGGCGCTCCAGCGCGCGGGCATGGCGGTCCAGCAGGGTCCGCGCCACCAGGGCCGGACCCGCTTCCTTCTCATCTGATTGCATGGGTCATTCCCCCAGCAGGTTCTTGCGGGCGGTGCCCAGGCCGCTGGGCAGCAGAAGGCCGCGCCAGCCGGTGGCGATGGTCCCCGCCCGCCCGGCGCTGCGTCGCAGCAGGCTGGTTTCCGCCGCCGTCGGCGCCGCATCGGCCCCTGTGGGGCCTGGATTGGCGGGGGCCGGGGCGGCGGGTTGCAGCGGAGCGGGGCTGGTGGGCAGGGTGACAGGGGCAGGTGTGGCGGCAGATTTGCCGGAAGAGACGATTCGGGCCATTTCCATGCTCCGGGACAGGGGGCGGGGCGGCAGCCGGCCGCCCAGATGGCGGTAAAGCTGATAGGGGGTCAGCACCCAGGGTGCGCGCAGGCCCAGCAGGCGCTTCACCACCTCCACACAGGTGAAGGGGGCCAGCGGCGGGGCCCAGGGGATGGCGCGCCGAGGGAGCGCAGGCGTTGGGAAAAAATTCAGGGTGATCAGCCCCTGGCGGCGGAACCAGTCGGCCAGTTCTGAAGCGGGGCAGGGCGGGTGCCGGGCCAGCTCCATCCGGTCGATCAGCGGGTCGATGCTGATCCAGCCATCCGGTTCCGGCCCCGCTGCCGGGATGGGCAACAGGGCGAAGACATGGCGGAACCCCGGTCGCAACAGGCGCAGCAAAGGCAGTTCGCTGTCGCCGCAGAACACCACCAGGGCGGGGGTGGGCGGCGGGTCTGGCGGGCCGGTCACAGGATGATCCCCTTGTCGCGCAAGATCGGTTCCATGCGACCCAGCGCCTCCTGCCATAGGAACCAGTCCGCCGCCTCACGTGCCCGGTCACGTTCTGGGGCTAGCATCTGCTGGCCATAGCGGGCCAGCACCTGTACATGCTCATGCCGCAGCCGACCCTGGCGGTAGAGCCGTTCCACCACCTTCAGGATATCCCCCGGCTCGCAGGGGCGGGGCAGCAGCGCCTGACCGGCGCGCACCCGCGCGCCCTCCAGCAGGGCCTTATGGGCCTGCATGGTCCAGAACCAGGCCTCGGTCGTATCCGGGAAGGGGATGGTGTTGGGTGGGGTGTCATTCCGCCGGCGCGGGGTTGCGGTGGTGGGGGCGGTGAGGGGCATATCGTCACCTATTTCGAGGAATTTGATCCTTTATCTAATTCGGAACGCCTTTCGTCAAGGGATATGTGAAAATCATCCTAGGGACGTTTCTGACGGATTATGGGATATTTCTCCCATGCTCAAGCATTCAGACATATGGCAGGCCATTGACCAGCTGGCGCAGCGGCACGGCCTCTCGGCATCCGGGCTGGCTAAACGCGGCGGTTTGGACCCGACCACCTTTAACAAGTCCAAGCGCACGACGCCGGATGGCAAGCTGCGCTGGCCGTCCACGGAAAGCATCGCCAAGGTGCTGGAAGCGACGGGCAGCAGCTTCACCGATTTTGTCGGCATGGCGGACGGGGTCAGCACGGCCGGCGCGCCGCCGGCCGCGGTGCTGCGCCGTATCCCGGTGATCGGCTATGCCCAGGCCGGTAACCAGGGCTATTTCGATGATGCCGGTTATCCGGTCGGCAATGGCTGGGACGAGCTGGAATTCCCCCATGTCGCCGATGAGCGGGCCTATGCGCTGGAAATTTCCGGCGACAGCATGGAACCGGTCTATCGTGACGGCGATATCATCATCGTCTCCCCGGCTGAAACGCTGCGGCGCGGCGACCGGGTGGTGGTGCGCACGCGGGAGGGGGAGGTGATGGCCAAGCAGCTGTTGCGCCAGACCGCCAACCGTATTGATCTGGTCTCCCTGAACAAGGCGCATCCCGACCGCAGCCTGGCCATGGGGGAGGTCGCCTGGATCGCCCGCATCCTCTGGGCCAGCCAATAGCGGCCGGGTGAATGCACACACAGGTAGGCATTCAATAATCGTCCAAGATAATCCTAGGATAAAAATCCTTTACAATCACCTCCCCTCCCGTTAGAGCTGATCCTGTCGCTGCCGACAGGATGGGAAGGGCCGGGCCATGCCGCCGGGATGTGAACAGACGGGTGATCCGCTGGGACCGCTACACAGTTTCTATGACGGGCGCCCGCCCTGGCGCACCCGGCAGGAGGCGCTGGCCGGCGGGCCGGCCGCCCTGGAAGCCCTGCGGGCGGAGGCGGCACAGCGGCGGGCAGTGGAACAATATGGCGCGGCGCGGCTGGCGGTGGTGCGCCGGCGCGCCCTGCTGACGCGTCAGCAATGCCGGCGTGACCGCTGGCTGGCCCGGCTGGTGGCCGATCTGGCGCGGCTGCGGACCGATGCCGTGGGGGTGCAGGGCTGAGGGTGGTTGCGCCGAAGGGGCGACGGTGCTGGGCGGGTGGCCCCTGGTGCTGCACAGCAGATGTGCTAGATCAGGCGCCCCCTTGCCAAGCCTGCTCTTCTGCGCCAAATGACGGCGATCACACTGCTTCCATGAAACGGCCCACCCCCACCGCATGGCAGATATGACCGCGCCTTTCGACCCGTCCGACGATTTTTGCTCACACCCCCCGGATCGCTGCTGCGCCGCTACGGCCGCCCGTCTGGCGGATGCCGGGCTGCGGCCCACCCGCCAGCGGCTGGCCCTGGCCAAGCTGCTGTTTGATGCCGGGCACCGCCATGTCACGGCCGAACAGCTGCATGGGGAAGCGCTGGAAGCGCGGATGCAAGTCTCCCTGGCCACGGTCTATAATACGCTGAACCAGTTCCGGCAGGCCGGGCTGCTGCGCGAAGTGGTGGTGGAGGCCGGGCGCGCCTATTTCGACACCAATATCGACGACCACCATCATTTCTTCCATGAAAGCAGCGGCCAGCTGCAGGATATTTGCGGCCGTCAGCTGCAGGTGGCCGGCATTCCCGGTCTGCCTGCCGGCGCCCGGATCGCCCGAATCGATGTCATCATCCGCCTGACCGATGGTGATTGATATATTTTTGGCGCTGTAATCGGGATTGCCACCCGCGCCGATGCCGCCTGCATCGTTGCGGAGCGTCACCCGGAAACGTAGAGTGAGGTTCATGATTGAACCTCACCGGCGCCAGCCGGCGCCGGGGCGGGAGACTTTATGCGCAAAGTCCTGATGGGCGGCCTTGCCTTGCTGGCGGGCGTTCAGCTTGCTGGAACGGCGGTCGATCTGCGGTCCGGCTGGCGGGACTATGCCGCTGCACGGGAGATTGCGGGGCTGAAGCAGGTCAGCCAGCAGCTGCTGGTGGCGGCCCGCGACCATGCCATTGAAACCGGGCTGGTCAATCTGCTGCTGGAATCGGCCCATGTGCCGGGCGTGCCCCAGGCGGACCTGCATCAGCAGATCGCGCGGCACCGGCGGGAATCGGATGCCGCCGTGGAAGCCGCGCTGGCCGGGTTGCGCCGGGTCCATGTGGAGGAATCACTGGCCGAGGATGTGGCCTCCCTTCAGGTCGCCACCACGCGGCTGCGGGAGGTGCGCCCGCGCATGGAACGCCGGCTTTCGGGGGAGGCGGACGCGGCGGAGCGGGAAAATCCGCTCTCCCTGGCAGAATGGCAGGACGCAACGCAGAGCCAGTCGGCCGCCCTGTTGACCTTGCTGCGCGAAATCAACCGCCCCTCCCTTTCGGTCGGCGGTGCGGCCGGTGCGGCAGAGATGCTGGTGCGCGAGGCCATCAAGCTGCGCCAGGTTGCCGGCGCCGATATGGGGATGCTCTACCGCCTGACCATGATGGGGGAGAAGTTCGATCCGGACCAGAGCATCTCCCGCATGGCCTGGCTGGAGCTTTCCTGGCGCAACCTGCGGGAGGCGGCTGGCGCTGCCTCCCTGCCCGATCCGGTCCGTCTAGCGGTCAGCCAGACGGAGACGGCCCTGTTCCAGCGCTATCTCCCGCTGCGCCGCGCGCTGCTGGGGGCGGCGCAGCCAGGGGAAGGGGTGGGGGCGGAGCGGGCACGCCTGCCGGAATTGATGCGCACGGGCACGGGCGTGCTGAACGCCTCGGGCGACCTGATTGCCGCCGCCATCAATGTGGCGACAGAGGCCACCGACCAGGCCAAGGCCGCCGCCCGCCAGCGCCTCTGGCTCAACGGGGTCGAGCTGGTGCTGGCCATTCTGGCCCTGCTGGTGGCCATGCATTTGATCCGCCGGCGCGTGCTGCTGCCCATTCAGAACATGACCAGCGCCATGCGGGCGGTGGCCGGCGGCGACCTGTCGGCCCCGCTGCCGGAAAAACTGTTCAGCCGCGAATTGCGGGCCATGGCGGCAGCGGTGGCCGTGTTCAAGGAAAATGCCCGCCAGCTGCAGACGGAAAACCGCGAACGTCGCCGCATGGAGCGGCAATTGACGGTGGAGCGCGGCATTCTGGAGATGGCGGCCGCCAGCGCGCCCTTGGAGGAGATTCTGGCGGCCCTGTGCCGGGGCATGGAACAGCAGCTGGATGATGCGCTCTGTTCAATTTTGCTGCTGCGCGAAGATGGGCTGCATGTCACGGTGGCGGCCGCACCCAACATGCCGGCGGAGATCGCGGCTGCCTATGAAGGGATCGCCATCGGCCCGGAGGTGGGTTCCTGCGGCACCGCCATCTATCGCCGTGTACCCGTCATCGTCACCGATGTGGAAAACGATCCGCGCTGGGAGAAGTTCAAGCATATCGTGCTGCCGCATGGGCTGTGCTCCTGCTGGTCGCTGCCCATCCTGACGGCGGAGGGGGAGGCGCTGGGCGCCTTTGCCATCTATGGCCGGCAGGTGCGGGAACCGAAGGATTGGGAGATGGAGCGGGCGCGCCGGGCGGTGCAGCTGGCCTCCCTGACCATTTCCAGCCGGCGGGCGGCCGAACAGCTGGAACAGGCCAAGGCGCAGGCTGAACTGGGCAGCCGCACCAAGACGGAATTCCTGGCCAATATGAGCCATGAGCTGCGCACCCCGCTGAACGCCATCATTGGTTTCGCGGAGGTGCTGGAAAGCGAACTGCAAAGCGCAGAGGCGGTGGGCAAACCCATGGCCACATCCGCCTATGCCGGCGATATCATCGCGTCGGGCCGCCATCTGCTGACGCTGATCAACGACATCCTGGACGTCTCCAAGATGGAGGCGGGGCGGGTGGAACTGCGGGAGCGCATCTGCGGGGTGGAGGAACTGGTGCGCGGCTGTGAACGCATCGTGCGTGCCCGCGCCATGGAACGCCGCCTTAATCTGGTGGTGCAGGTGGCGGAAGGGATGCCGCCCATCCTGGTGGATGATGTGAAGTTCAAGCAGATCGTGCTGAACCTGCTCTCCAACGCCGTGAAATTCACCGCCCCCGGCGGTACGGTAAAGCTGGTCGCCGGGGTGGACCCGGCGCGGGGTGTCAGCGTGGCGGTCAGCGATACCGGCATCGGCATCAAGCCCGACGATCTGGCCAAGGTCTTCGTGCCCTTCCATCAGGTTGATAATGTCTATGCCCGCTCCAACCCCGGCACCGGGCTGGGGTTGACCCTGTCCAAGGGGCTGACGGAGCTGCATGGCGGCCGGCTGACCATTGACAGCGTGTTTGGTGAGGGCACCACCGTCACCGTCAACCTGCCGCCCGCCCGCATCGTCTGGACAGAAGCCGGCACCGGCCTGCCGCTTCCCCTGCCCATGCGGTGACAGGCCGGAAGGGGTAACCCCCCTGGCGGCTGGCATCCGTGGAACCGGGGCGGCAAGGTGCCGGGGGTGCTGTCCATTTCAAGTTTTTGCACCATCGCAGGGAACACAGCATGATCGATCATTGCCGCGCGCTTATCTATGCCATGGTTCTGGCCTCGGCCGCCGATGGCGACATGACGGATGCCGAACTGATGACCATCGGGGAGAATGTGCGCTCCCTGCCGGCCTTCCAGGGTTTTTCGGCGGATCATCTGCCGACGGTGGCGCGCGAATGCACCGAGCTGCTGGCCGGGGCCGACGGTCTGGACCAGACGATCGATATCATCCGCCAGACCCTGGGCAAGCCGCTGCGGGAGACCGCCTATATGCTGGCCTGCGAGGTGGTGGCCGCCGACCGCACCGCCAGCCAGGAGGAATTGCGGATGCTGGAGATGCTGCGCCACCGGCTGGAGGTGGACCGGCTGACCGCCGCTGCCCTGGAACGCGGCGCCCGCGCCCGCCATACGGCGGCACCGGGGGCCTGATGCTACGTTCCGGTGACAGACGTCGTTTCCCCGGACAGGGGCGGGCTTTCCGGTACCATGGCATTATGCAAAATCACCCTGGCAACATGGGGCTGCCAGGGTGACAGAAGTAAAGATATTCAGCTGGCCAGCATCTTCCCCAGCGGGCGGCCGCCGGCAATATGCACATGGAAATGCGGCACTTCCTGGTGGCTGTCCGGCCCGTGATTGGCCAGCAGGCGATAGCCGCTGTCATCCAGCCCGGCTTGGCGGGCCACCAGCCCGACGGCGCGGATGAAGCCGGTAATTTCCTGTTCCGTCGCCTGGGCGCTGAAGTCCGCGAAGGAGCAGAAGGGCCCCTTGGGGATCACCAGAATATGGGTGGGGGCCTGCGGGTTGATATCGTGGAAAGCCAGCGCATAGGGGTCTTCATAGACCTTCTTGCAGGGGATTTCCCCCCGCAGGATGCGGGCGAAGATGTTGCTGCGATCATAGATCAAGGGGCATATCCTTCCGCTGAAGCGCTGTTATTCCCGCCCACTATGGCGAAGACCGGGTTTGGCGTCACCGCCCCTCAGGCGGGCTTGCGGCTTTTCTTTTCCGCAATGCCACTGATGCCTTTGCGCCCTTCCAGGATGCCATAGACCTGCGCCGGTTCCAGCCCGGCATCGGCCCACAACACCAGCAGATGGTACAGCAGATCGGCGGATTCGTCGGCCAGCTTGTCCTTGTCGCCGCGCATCGCCTCAATCACGGCTTCCACGGCTTCCTCACCCACCTTCTGGGCGATCTTGGCGCGGCCACGCGCGAACAGGCGCGCGGTGTGGGAGCTTTCCGGGTCGCCGCCCCGGCGTTCCAGGATGGTCTGATAAACCTCATCCAGCACAGCGGCACCGCCGCCATTCACCGGCTTATCCTTGCTGCTTGCCATGGTGTTTTCCATTCTGCTTATGCCAAGGGGCATGTCTCATGCCCCTTGGAGGCCAGCGACTGCTGGCCCGCGGGTACCGTGCCCGCGTGAGCCAAGGCGGCGGATGCCGCCGTCCGGCACTTGAGGGAACTTATAAATACCAAGAGTCATGATTCATGGCTCTTGGTATCACAGCCGTACCGGGATGCCTGCCGCGGCCATATGTTCCTTGGCCTGGCGGATGGAATAGGTGCCGAAATGGAAGATGCTGGCGGCCAGCACGGCCGAGGCATGGCCCTGCCTCACCCCTTCCACCAGATGATCCAGGTTGCCCACGCCGCCGGATGCGATGACCGGGATGCTGACCGCATCGGCCACCGCCCGCGTCAGGGGCAGATTGAAGCCCTGCTTGGTGCCGTCCCGGTCCATGGAGGTGAGCAGGATTTCGCCCGCGCCATATTCGGCCATGCGCTTGGCCCATTCCACCGCATCCAGCCCGGTGCGGTTGCGCCCGCCATGGGTGAAAATCTCCCAGCGCGGTTCCCCGTTGGGCCCCGGCTCCACCGATTTGGCATCAATGGCCACCACGATGCACTGGGCCCCGAATTTCTGCGCCGCTTCGCGCACAAATTCCGGGCGGTGGACGGCGGCGGTGTTGATCGACACCTTGTCGGCCCCGGCCAGCAGCAGCTTGCGGATATCTTCCACCACCCGCACCCCACCACCCACGGTCAGCGGCATGAAGACCTGTTCGGCGGTGCGGCGCACCACGTCATAGATGGTGTCGCGGTTATCGGAACTGGCGGTGATGTCCAGGAAGGTCAGCTCGTCCGCACCGGCGGCATCATAGGCGCGGGCCTGTTCCACCGGATCGCCGGCATCGATCAGATCGACGAAATTCACGCCCTTGACGACGCGCCCGTCCTTCACGTCCAGACAGGGGATGATGCGGGCCTTTAGCATCGGCCTTACTCCCCGCGCAGCAGGGCAAGCGCTGCCGCCGGATCGATGCGGCCATCATAGAGCGCGCGGCCGGAAATCACGCCGATGATGCCGGTCTCCTCCACCTCCTTCAGCGCCGCCAGATCGGCGATGGAGGAGACACCGCCGGACGCGATGACCGGCGTGGTCAGGTGGCTGGCCAGATCGGCGGTGGATTCCACATTCACCCCCCCCATGGCGCCGTCGCGGTCAATATCGGTGTAGATGATGGCGGCTACGCCGCAATCCTCAAACTTCAGCGCCAGATCCAGCGCCTTCAGCTCGCTGGTCTCTGCCCAGCCTTCCACGGCGACATAGCCGTTGCGGGCATCGATACCCACGGCCACCTTGCCGGGGAAGGTCTTGCAGGCTTCCTTCACCAGGGCCGGATTCTTCACCGCCACGGTGCCCAGGATGACCCGCGCAATGCCGCGCGACAGCCAATAGTCAATGGTGGCCATGTCGCGGATGCCACCGCCTAGCTGCGCCGGCAGGGAGACGCGGGACAGGATGGCCTCCACCGCCGCGCCATTGACGGGCTTGCCGGCAAAGGCGCCGTTCAAATCCACCAGATGCAGCCATTCATAGCCCTGGGCGGCGAAGCTTTCCGCTTGGGCGGCCGGATCGGCATTGAAGATGGTGGCCTGTTCCATCTCACCGCGCAGCAGGCGCACGGCATTGCCGTCCTTCAGGTCGATGGCGGGAAAAAGGATCATGGCTTAGCGCTCCCCGGACGGGTTTTCCCCGTCCCCCTGCTGTTCCAAGGTTTTGTAATAGAAATGGCCGCTGATATCGCGGCCCATGGCGCGGGCATAATGCGGGTGCGTGCCCCACCGGATGAAGCCCATCTTCTCGTAAAGCCGGATGGCGCTGTGCTGGGTGTCGCGCACGTCCAGGTTCAGCAGCCGGAAACCTTCCTTGGTCGCCTGATCGATCACCGCCTGGGTCAGCTTGCGCGCCAGCCCATGGCCGCGCGCCCAGGGGGCGACGAAGGAGGTGGTCAGGCTGCAGGCAAAGCTCTGCGCCTCATTATTGCGGGTTGGGCGCACCAGTTGGGCCGACCCGGCGACAATACCATCCAGCCGGCCAATGAACAGGCTGCGTTCCGGCACGGCCAGCACGCCCTTCCAATAGCGTTCCTGCACATCGCGTTCCGGCGGCATGACCCAGCCGAACCCGCCGCCATCCAGGATGGCGGCTTCGGTGGCGTCATACAGGTCCATCAGGTCGACGCGGCGGAATTCCGTGACCTGTTCGACGCTGGTGGCGGTTTTGGGGGCTGTGCTGTCGCTCATGGCCGCCAACGCAGGAAATTGGCGATCAAGGTCAGGCCGGCCTGCTGGCTTTTTTCCGGGTGGAACTGGGTGCCGACAATATTATCCCGCCCGACAATGGCGGTGAACGGCCCGCCATAATCACAGGTGGCCAGCACCTGCGCCGGGTCCGCCACTCGCATGGCATAGGAATGCACGAAATAGGCGTGCGTCCCCTCCGCCAGTCCGGCCAGCACCGGATGGGCGGGGGCCTGCAGGTGCAGTTCATTCCAGCCCATATGCGGGATTTTCAGCGCCGGATCGCTGGGGGCCAGCGGCCCCACCTCCGCATCCAGCCAGCCCAGACCGGCATGGTCGCCATGTTCGCGGCCCAGCTTGGCCAGCAACTGCATCCCGACACAGATGCCCAGGAAGGGCCGGCCATGCACGATCACCGCCTCATACAGGGCAGACACCATGCCCGGCACCGCATCCAGCCCGGCGCGGCAATCGCCGAAGGCACCCACGCCGGGCAGCACCACCCGGTCAGCCTTGCCCACATTGGCGGGATCGGCGGTAACCAGGATACGGCTATCCAGCCTGGCATCGGCCGCCGCACGTTCCAACGCCTTGGCGGCGGAACGCAGGTTGCCGGAACCATAGTCGATCAGGGCGACGGTTTCGGTCATCGGGTACGCCTTCATCGAACCGGCATGGGAACGGGGTTACAGCGACCCGCCCAGCACGCCCTTGGTGGAGGGAACGGCGTCGGCCTTGCGCGGGTCAATCTCGACCGCGGCACGGAAGGCACGCGCCAGCGCCTTGTAGCAGCTCTCCACAATATGGTGATTATTCTCACCATACAGGTTTTCGACATGCAGCGTGGCACCCGCCGCCTGGGCAAAGGCCTGGAACCATTCCTTGAACAGTTCGGTATCCATGTCCCCCAGCTTGTCGCGGGTGAAATTGACCTTCCAGATCAGATAGGGCCGGTTGGACAGGTCGATGGCCACGCGGGTCAGCGTCTCATCCATCGGGATCAGCGCGTCGCCATAGCGCTGGATGCCTTTACGGTCGCCCAGCGCCTTCATCACCGCCTCACCGATGGCGATGCCGCTATCTTCGGTGGTGTGGTGGAAATCGATATGCAGGTCGCCCTCGGCCTCCACCTCCAGATCCATCAGCGAATGGCGGGAGAGCTGTTCCAGCATATGGTCCAGAAAACCAATGCCGGTGGAAACCTTGTACTGTCCGGTGCCGTCCAGGTTGACGGCGACGCGGATACGGGTCTCCTTCGTCGTGCGTTCAACAACGGCACGGCGCGGAGCGCTGGCGGGGGTGACGGTCGCGTTCGACATGATGGTGTCGTATCAAGCGCAACGGCCGCTGTCACCCCACCTGATTGCAAGGCAGAACCGGCCCCTGCGCGTGAAAAGCGGGCTTGCCGGATGGAAAGATCGTTGCTTGCGCGGTGGGGAGAGGTTGCGGGAAAGAACAGCTGGACGTGAGATCATGCGCGCCCACCCACGCGGGGCCATCCCCGCGACACGCAAATGTCTTGCACCACCTGATACCAATCTCCCTTGATCGTGACCGATCAAGGGAGATTTTGCGTTCCCTCAGGTGCCGGGCGGGCGCATCCGCGCCCTTGGCTTGCGCCGCTACCAAGCGGCGGGCCGGCGGTCGCCGGCCTCCAACCCGCCTAAAGGTCAACCTTTCGTGCCGCTCAATCGGTTGGCTACGTGGCATGGGCCGCGCGGTGGCGGTCGCAACGGGATATCACCCTCTCCCGCGATGGCTGGTTAAAACAGGCCCGATCAATCCGCCTTCAGCACACCGCGTTCCAGCTGGTCACGTTCGATGCTTTCGAACAGGGCGCGGAAATTGCCTTCGCCGAAGCCGTCATCGCCCTTGCGCTGGATGATCTCAAAGAAGATCGGGCCGATCACCGTGGCGGTGAAGATCTGCAGCAGCAGCCCACCCCCCGGTGCGCCATCCAGCAGAATGCCGCGCTGGCGCAATTCTTCCGTCGGCTGGCCATGGCCGGGCAGTCGTTCTGCCAGCATGTCGTAATAGGCGGCCGGCGGCGGGGTCATGAACGTGATGCCGTTCGCCTTCAGCGCATCATAGGTCTTGATGATATCGTCGGTGGCCAGCGCGATATGCTGGATACCTTCGCCCTTGTACTCGCGCAGATATTCCTCGATCTGGTCGACGCGGCCTTCCACGCCGGCACTTTCGTTGATCGGGATGCGGATCTTGCCGCAGGGTGCGGTCAGCGCCCGGCTTTTCAGGCCGGTCAGCTTGCCTTCAATGTCGAAATAGCGGATCTGCTGGAAATTGAAGAGCTTGTTGTAGAAATCGAACCAATGGTCCATGCGGCCGCGATGGACATTGTGGGTCAGGTGGTCCACCAGCGTCAGGCCACAGCCGGTGGGGTGCTGTTCGGCCCCCTCTACCGGCACGAAGTCGATATCATAGATTGATGCCGGGCTTTGATACCGGTCCACCAGATAGATCAGGCTGCCGCCGATGCCTTCAATGGCGGGGATGTTCAGCTCCATCGGGCCGATGGCGCCCTTCACCTCCCGCGCGCCCAGTTCCAGGGCGCGGCGATGGGCGAAGGCGGCATCCTTGACCCGGAAGGCCATGGCGCAGGCGCTGGGCCCATGGGCACGGGCAAATTGCTGGGCCAGGCTTTCCGGCTCCCCATTGACGATGAAATTGATATCGCCCTGGCGGAACAGGCTGACCTTCTTGGACCGGTGGGTGGCCACCTTGGTGAAGCCCAGCGTAACGAACAGCGCTTCCAGCGCCGCCACATCGGGGGCGGTATATTCAACAAACTCAAACCCGTCGGTGCCCATGGGGTTGTCCCACAGGTTACCCACCAGCTTGCCGTTCTCCACCCGCGCATTCATGCCGCCATCCACCATCGCCGCCTCCCGTTCTCTGGTTCGCTCCTGGAATTGTTTCAGATGATACGATAAGTCGCGGGGCATGTCCTTGCGAAGTGCGGGCGGAAAGGCGCATTCTGCGGTGACAAATTGCGCGAAAACTTTCAAATGGGGCGGAAGATGAAGGAAAGCGGATTGGACGCGGCAGATATCCGCATACTTGCTGCGTTGCAGCGCAATGGCCGGCTTTCCAATGTCGATCTGGCCGAACAGGTGGGCCTGTCCCCCAGCCCCTGCCTGCGCCGGGTGCGCGATCTGGAGGAGAAAGGCTTCATCCAGGGCTATACCGCCATCCTGGACCGGCGGAAGCTGGGCATGGGGGTGGTGGCCTTTGTCGAGGTGAAGATCGACCAGAATGCCGAAGGGGACGCCGATTTCCGGCGCGGCATCCTGCTGCTGCCGGAGGTGGTGTCCTGCTTCGTGATGACGGGGACGATGGATTATCTGCTGCAGGTGGTGGTGGAGGATCTGGACGCGTTCGCCGATCTCTCCATGCGCAAGCTGCTGTCGATCAAGGGGGTGAAGGAGGTGAAATCCAGCTTCGTGCTGGATGTGGTGAAACATTCCACCAACCTGCCCTTGCCACGCCCTGGTGTGGGGTGAAAACAGCGTTAAGGCCGCCAGCCGCCCAGCGGGTAATCCTGCAACGGGTGATATGTCACCCCCGATGAACCCCGCACACTTTCATACAGGGTGAAACGGTCCACCGGGAACGGCCCTTCCCGCAGCAGCCCATGGGTTTCCATATAGAGCCCCAGCCGGGTGGCCGGAGTTTCCTTCAGATAGGCCAGGGTGACATGGGGGCTGAATTTGCGCTCCTCCGGCGGCAGCCCGGCGCGGACCAGGGCGGATTCCACCTTGGCCTGCAGGTGCAGCAGCGGGTCGGAAGGGGCCACCCCCGCCCAAAGGGCGTGCTGGCGGTGGCCCTGGCCGAAACTGCCGACACCATCCAGTGTCAGCGTAAATTCCGGGGCCACCACCAGATCAAGGGCCGCATCCACATCCTGCGCCGTGCCTTCATCCACCTCCCCAATATAGCGCAGGGTGAGATGGTAGTTTTCCGGTGCCACCCAGCGCGCACCGGGCAGGCCGGCGGCCCGCCGGGCCAGCCCGTCGCAAATGACTTCCGGCATCGCAATGCCGACAAACAGGCGCAGCATGTGAATGCCCCCAGCCCGGACGATTACAGACAGGGGTTGGGGTTGGCGGCCTGCACCTGATCCAGTTCCGCCAGCAGTTCCGCCGACAGGGTGATGTCGCCGGCCCCGATGGCGATACGCAACTGTTCGATGCTGGTGGCGCCGATGATGCTGCTGGTGACGAACCGCTTGGTCAGGGTGAAGGCGATGGCCATCTGCGCCGGGTCCAGCCCATGGCGGCGGGCAATGTCCAGATAGGCCAGCGTCGCCGCCTCCCCGCGCGGATTGTCATAGCGGGAGCGGCGATCATCAATGGAGCGGCGGGAACCGGCGGGGATAGCGCCATTCAGATATTTGCCCGTCAGCGTGCCGCCGGCCAGCGGCGAATAGGCCAGCAGCCCCACATCTTCGCGCAGGGCCACTTCGCTGAGGCCCGCTTCGAAACTGCGGTTCAGCAGGCTGTACGGGTTCTGGATGGAGACGACGCGTTCCAGCCCCAGCCGTTCAGCCGCCATGATGAAGCGCATCACGCCCCAGGGCGTCTCATTCGACAGGCCGATATGGCGCACCTTGCCCTGGCGCACCAGATCGGACAGGGCGGCCAGCGTCTCCTCAATCGGCACCTCGCCCGGTTCGGCGGCCGGATGTTCGACGATGCGGCCGAACCGGTCGGCCTTCCGGTCGGGCCAATGCAGCTGGTACAGGTCCAGATAATCGGTGCGCAGCCGTTTCAGGCTGGCCTCGATGGCGGCATTGATATTGGCGCGGTCAGCCCGCGCCTTGCCGCCCCGTATATAGGGAAAGCCACCATCGGTATTGCCCACCACCTTGCTGGCCAGCACCACATCCTTGCGCCGACCGGTGCGGGCAAACCAGTTACCGATGATTTCTTCCGTCCGGCCATAGGTTTCCGGCGTCGGCGGGGCGGAATACATTTCCGCCGTGTCCCAGAAGGTCAGCCCGTGATCCAGCGCCAGTTCCATCTGGGCGAAGCCTTCGGCCTCTGTGTTCTGGCGGCCCCAGGTCATGGTGCCCAGGCAGATTGACGGTACCCGCAGATCGGTGCGGCCCAGCGTGCGATGATCCATCGGCCAATTCCCTGCACGAATGAAATTGCCCCACCATAGGGGCAAGAAGGCCGGTCTTTTAACCTTTATTTTCAGCCGGTGCCGCGATCCCCATCACAGGCGCAGAAACGGGTTCAGCAGCCGCAGGAACCGCCCGGTCAGGCGCAGCGGCGCATCTGTCACCGCCAGACAGATACAGTCGCCATCATCATCGGCCACCGGGCGATGATCGATACTGGGGTCGGTGACGGCCAGATCGCCGCGCAGGAAATGCCCCGTTTCATCGGCAAAACCGCCAGCCAGCACCAGGGTCAGTTCATTGCCATGGTGGGTATGGCGCGGCATTCCCATGCCGCCGCGGATGCGCATCATCCGCACCCGGCTGCGGCGACGGTCACCACAGACGATATCCGCCTCCTCCAGGCCGGGAATGGTGCGCGACCAGCCGATGCGGTCAATATCGCCGCCAATATAGGATCGCAGCGGTTCGGGCAGCACCGGGGCCGGCCCGGCCGGGCGACGCCGCACCACGGGCAGGGGAATCGGGTCGATATTCGGTTCATCCAGCCGGGCCAGCACAGCATCCAGGGTGCCGGCCCCCAGGGCTGCCGGGGCCAGATCGTCGATCAGGGCGCCGCCCACCGCTTCCAGCCGCGTCACCTCTGCCCGGCAGTGGGGACAGAGCGCCAGATGGGTGGCCACCACCAGCGACATGGCCTCATCCAGCCCGCCGGCAGCATAGGCCAGCAGCAGATCCTCTGTCGGGTGGTGGGAAGGGGCCATCGCGGCGGCCTGGAAATGATCCAACGGTTCCATCATGCACCTCCGCCCAGATCCGCCGGGTCCAGCGCCTTGCGCAGGCGGGCCAGCGCCAGCCGCAGCCGGGACTTCACCGTCCCCAGCGGCAGGTTGCTTTCCTGCGCAATGGCGCTGTGCGCCTTATCCTGGAAATAGGCCATCTTCAATAATTCCGCCTGTTCGGCCGGCAGTTCCCGGATTGCCCGGTGCAGCCTGACCGACTGTTCCTCGATCATCATCCCTTCATCCGCCGCATTCACCGGGGCCGGCACCAGGGCCGGATCGTCCGGATCAATCTCCGGCCGCCTTTCCTGGCGCAGCCGGTCGATGCGGCGGTTGCGGGCGATGGTGAAAATCCAGGTGCCGGCGGCGGAAAGCGCGGGGTCGAAACTGCCGGCCCGGCGCCAGACCGTCACCATGACATCCTGGACAATCTCTTCCGCCATCCCGGCATCCGCCCCGCCCTTTAACAGGAAGGATTTCAGCCGGGGGGCGAAATGATGAAACAGTTCGACAAAGGCCTGTCGGTCATGTTCCCGCGCCACGCGCAGCAAAAGGCCGTTGGTCCGGTCAATTTCTGCGCTTTGGGCCATGTCGGGGGCGGTCATCCTGTCCATGCGCCGACGCGGAACAACCTTGTCGGTGTCCCGGTCCAGCGGTCCGCGTGGCCACGGACTATAATGGCCGCTTTGTTTCATCACAATGCTGATACGGGTGGACCTATTCGTTGGATCACCGACACACACATTTATTTTTCTGCCTTCGTTTGGCCGCTGATTTCCGTTACACCGAAATGACTTCCCGATCCGTCACCCAGGCAGAAAGGTCCGATGCGCGCGGCACGCTGGAAGAAAAGGCTCACCCTGTCCATCCTGGCCCTGCTGACGGCGGGGACCGTCCAGGCGGCGGAACCGCGCCTGCTGGGCAGTTTCCGTGACTGGAACGCCTTCATGCTGCATGAAGCCGCCGGCCCCGTCTGCTGGATGGTCAGCCGGCCCAAGCGGCAGGAGGGGGATTTCACCAAGCGCGGCGACGTCTTCCTGCTGATCATCCATCGGCCGGCGGAAAACAGCCTGGATGTGGTGAATTACATCGCCGGATATCCGTTTGAGGATCGCAGCGAGGCGCTGCTGCAGATCGCCGGCAAAAGCTACAAATTGTTTGTAGAGGGGGAAGGCGCCTGGGCCCGCGATGCAGCGCTGGACCGCAGCATCACCCAGGCGTTGCGCAACGGTACGCTGATGACGGCGCGCGGCACCAGCGCGCGCGGCAGCCGCATCACCGACACGTTCAGCCTGGCCGGCGCCACCGCCGCCTATCAGGCCATCAACGCCGCCTGCGGGGTGCCGGAAGGGCGGTGATCACCGCCCCTCTGCCATCCGGTCACCGCTGCGCCGGTCGCGGGCAATGTCCAGGAACACATCTTCCATCGTGGCGCGGCCATAGCGGGCCAGCAGGTCGGCCGGCGATCCGCGATCGACGATCTGGCCGCCCTTCATCATCAGCACGCCATCACACAGCCGCTCCACCTCCGCCATGTTATGGCTGGCCAGCAGGATGGTGGCGCCGGTGCGGGCGCGATAGCGCTCCAGATAGGTTCTGATCCAGTCGGCCGTATCCGGGTCCAGGCTGGCCGTCGGCTCGTCCAGCAGCAGCAATTCCGGCTCGTTCATCAGGGCCTTGGCCAGGGCCACCCGCGTTTTCTGCCCGGCCGACAGATTGCCGGATGGCCGGTCCAGAAAGCGGGAGAGATCCAGTTCCTCGGCCAGCCGGGCGATGCGCGCCTTCAACCCCGTCAACCCATAGAGATGGCCATAGACGGTCAGGTTCTCTGTCACCGTCAGCCGGTGGGGCAGATCGACATAGGGGCTGGAGAAATTCATCCGCGGCAGCACGCGGTAACGCTGGCTGGCCATGTCATGGCCCAGCACCTCCACCGTGCCCGATGTGGGCAGCAACAGGCCCAGCAGGATGGAAATGGTGGTGGTCTTGCCGGCCCCATTGCCGCCCAGCAATGCCACCGTCTGGCCGGCAGGCACGGTGAAGCTGATCTGGTCCAGGGCGGTGACCGGGCCGAATTTCTTTGTCAGTGCCTCCACCCGGATGGCGGGCGGGGCGGGGGGCGGATGACCTTTGTCTCTGTCTGTGTCGCTGGGCATGAAGATTGATGGTCCTGAAGCGGGAACACCCCTAATCTGGTCAGGGAAATGGCCATAATGATGGCCGCGATTGATAATGGTGGGACAAAGGGATGAGTGAAGCAACCCCGAATAGCCATCCGCAGCTGCCGGGCAATGAGGGGCGGGTCAGTGCCCGCACCCTGCTGACCATCCGCTGGATCGCGGTGCTGGGCCAATCCATCACCCTGGCCACGGTGACACTGGGCCTGCACCTGCCTTTACCCCTGCCCTTTGCGGTGGCGGCGGTGGCGGTATCGGTGATCATCAACCTGTTCGCCATCCGCCGCCTGGCCCACCAGCCCTTTTTGGGTGACCGCGATGCGGCCTTCTATCTGGCCTATGACATGGTGCAACTGGCCGTGCTGCTCTATCTGACCGGCGGGCTGGACAACCCGTTCGCCGTGATGATGCTGGCCCCGCTGACCGTGGCGGCCAGCACCCTGGGGCGGGAGGCGGTGACCATGCTGGTGGCCCTGGCCGTGCTCTGCTTCACCACCCTGGCGTTGACCGCCCTGCCGCTGCCCTGGCCCGGCCAGACGGAGGCGGGGTTGCCGCCGGTCTATCGTTTCGGGGTGTGGACGGCGCTGACCATGTCGGCCGGCTTCATTGCCGGCTATCTTTATAAGGTGGCGGATGGCGCCCGGCGGCTGTCCATGGCGCTGAATGCCAGCCAGGAGGCGCTGGCCAGGGCGCAGAGCGCCTCGGCCGTCGGCGCCCTGGCGGCGGCGGCCGCGCATGAGCTGGGCAGCCCGCTGGGCACCATCGCCGTGGTGGCCAAGGAACTGGCGCGCGACACCCCACCCGACAGCCCGATTGCCGAAGATGTGGCCCTGCTGCAAAGCCAGGTGGCGCGCTGCCGCGACATTCTGGCCGAACTGTCACGCCGGCCAGGTGACCGGGGCGGGGCGGAACCGTTCGTGCCCATCGCCGCCTTGTTGGAGACGACGGCCAGCCCCTATTTCCGCCCCGGCATCAGCCTGGAAGTCGTCAATGTGAACGAGCCGGAGGATGGCACCCCCAATGTGCAGCCAGTGCCGGAAATGGTGCATGGCATGGCCAATATCCTGCAGAACGCCATGCAGTTCGCCGCCTCGCGCGTGCTGGTGACGGTGGATTGGACGGCACCGGGCGTGGCGTTGACGGTGCAGGATGACGGGCCGGGCTATCCGCCGGCCCTGTTGCCCCGGTTGGGTGAACCCTATGTCAGCGGGCGCACCCTTGCGGCGCGGGAGGCGGCGGGCAATATGGGGCTGGGCCTGTTCATCGCACAGACACTGCTGGAACGTTCCGGCGCTGTGGTGACCTATGCGAATGGTAGATCGGGTGGGGCCATGGTTGCCATCCGCTGGAAACATCCCACCTTCACGGTGTAGAACCCCCTTTCAGGATCGAAGCAGAAAGTCCGAATGATGAGCGATGAAGCCCTGCTCTCCGGGGACCAGCCGAAATTGACCTTCACGGGCGATGCCTCGCGCAGCCTGCTGATCGTGGATGATGACGCGCCCTTCCGCATCCGTCTGGCCCGCGCCATGGAGCGCCGGGGCTTTGATGTGGTGGCGGTGGATACCGTCAATATGGGTATCGAGGTGGCGCATGAAAGTGCGCCGCGCTATGCCGTGGTTGATCTGCGGCTGGGCGACGGGTCGGGCCTGGATGTGGTGAAGGCGCTGCGCGACGCGCGGCCCGATGCCCGCATCGTCATGCTGACCGGCTATGGCAATATCGCCACCGCCGTGGCGGCGGTGAAGTTCGGCGCGGTGGATTATCTGCCCAAACCGTCCGATGCCGATGCGGTGGAAGCGGCCCTGCTGGCCGATGGCCCCCTGCCGCCCCCGCCGGAAAGCCCAATGTCGGCCGACCGGGTGCGCTGGGAACATATCCAGCGGGTGTTTGAACAATGCGACCGCAATGTCTCTGAAACCGCCCGCCGGCTGAAAATGCACCGCCGCACCCTGCAGCGCATCCTGAACAAGCACGCCCCCAAGGCGTGACGGGATCCACCCCAGCGGCCGGGTCACCGGCCGCTGGGGTGACCGATCATGGGGCCGGCTGTTTGGCGAAGCTGGAAAGCGTGATATCGGCCGTGACGATCATCTTGTCCTGCACGCCGGCCATCACATCGGCTTCCATCGCTGGGGCCGGGGCCATGTGCACATTGGCGCGGCTGAGCTTCATCATCATATTGGTTGTTTCAGCGAAATTGATCTGGCCGACGCGGTATTCCCGGTTGGGGAAGGCCGCCTTCAGCCGCTTCACCTCGTCATTCACCTTGGCATAGATTTGCTCCCGCAGTTTGGCGCGGGCCGCCTCGGTCTCTGCCAGCGTCGGTTCAAAGGCGACATTGCCCACGCGCACCTGCAGGCCGGGGCGGCTGGCCTTCTTGGTACGGTCGGCCAGGGTGCCCAACTGGCTTTCCGGCAGGCGGGCTTCCAGCGTCGCCTGCCAGCGTTCCAGCCCGGCGCTGTCCGATTGCTGGTTCATGGCGGTGATGCGCCATTCCGCCTTGTCGGCGATGCCAGCAACGGCCTTCAGGATATCGGCGCGCAGGGTGCCGGAATTTTCCGCCCCGTTGCTGGCCGCATCCACCACCAGGGTGACGCGCGCCGTTTCCGTCTTCACCCATTCCTCCACCGCCAGGTTCAGCGTCACATTATCGGATACGGGTGCCGGGGCCACCACCAGGGGGGCCGACTGCGCCCAGACGGGCGATGCTGCCAACGGCAGGGCCAGCATGGCGGCGGACAGGGCGAACAGGGCAACGGGGCGGCGCATGGAATTCTCTCCTTATCGTCAGCGGGTTCCGCACCCGCCGTTGAGAGGGGAGAGTAGCGCATCCCCAGTGGCGGAAATACGACCGGAAGGGGATAATTCAGGGGTAATAGGCCGGGCGTCGCCCCTCACCACCCGCCCTATTTCGTGCCAAACAGCCGGTCGCCGGCATCGCCCAGGCCGGGCACGATATAGGAATTGGCATCCAGATGGCTGTCCAGGGCGGCGGTGAAGACCGGCACATCGGGGTGATGCTGGTGGAACACCGCCACCCCCTCCGGGGCCGAGACCAGCGCCATGAAGCGGATCTGGCTGTCGGCCACGCCATGGCGGTTCAGCACATCCACGGCATGAACGGCGGAATAGCCGGTGGCCAGCATGGGATCGACCAGGATGAAGATGCGGCCCGCCGGGTCCGGCAGCTTCACCAGATATTCCACCGGGCGCTTGGTGTCATGGTCACGGTACAGCCCGATATGGCCTTCGCGCGCCGCCGGCACCAGTTCCAACAGCCCTTCCGCCATCACCAATCCTGCACGCAGGATGGGCACCACGGCCAGCTTGCGCCCTTCGATCACCGGGGCATCCATGGTCGCCAGTGGGGTTTCGATGCGCTCCGTCGTCATCGGCAGGTCGCGCGTGATCTCGTACCCCATCAACAGGGCGATTTCCCGCAGCAACTGGCGGAAGCCCATGGTGGACCGGCCCTTGTCGCGCATATGCGACAGCTTGTGCTGGATCAGCGGATGGGTCAGCACATGAAGATTGGGGAAGTCGCGGGTCATGGCCGGTTCCTGGCAAGAAAGGATGATTGTCGCTACCATAACCGCCCCGGCCGGCCGCGTCAGCGGTGACGATGCCCCATGCTTTGCCGGGGCGGCTGACGCGCGTGGCGGATGGGCTGTGCCGGGCGGCGATCTCCCCCATATTCAACGCCCCATACCCCCCGCCTTTCCCAGACCCCCGGTTTCCATGCGCCGTCACGACCGCCCCAATGGCAATTCCGCTGCCGATCGCGCCAACCGCACCCGCCTGACCGATGGGCAGGTGTTGAAGCGCCTGCTGCCCTATCTCTGGCCGGCGGGACAGCCGGCCATGAAGCTGCGGGTGGTGCTGGCGCTGCTGTTCCTGGCGGTCGCCAAAGGCGCCAATGTCACTGTGCCCATCTGGTACAAGGGGGCGGTGGATGCCTTGTCCGGCAACGGGCTGGCCCAGGCGGCCGCCGCCAACCCGGCGGTTGCCATCCCCATCGGCTTCATCCTGGCCTATGGCTTGGCGCGGGTGTTGAGCCTGGCGTTCGGCGAACTGCGCGACGCGATTTTCGAACGGGTCAGCCAGCGCGCCATGCGGGTGGCAGCATTGAATGTCTTCCGCCATCTGCACGCCCTGTCGCTGCGCTTCCATCTGGAACGGCAGACGGGCGGGCTGTCGCGCGTGGTGGAACGCGGTACCAAGGCAATTGACAGCCTGCTCAGCACCTCGCTGTTCAACGTGCTGCCGACGCTGCTGGAAATCCTGCTGGTGACGGGCATCCTGTGGAAACTGTTCGATTTCCGCTTTGCCGCTGTCACCTTCGGCACGGTGGCGCTTTATATCGGCTACACCATCACCGTCACCAACTGGCGTACCCGCATCCGCCGGTCGATGCTGGATGCCGATACCAGCGCCAATGCCAAGGCCATCGACACGCTGCTGAATTACGAGACGGTAAAGTATTTCGGCAATGAGCTGTTTGAGGCCAACCGGTATGACAAGGCCCTGCGGGTTTATGAGGATGCGGCGGTCCGGACCCAGGCATCCTTGTCGCTGCTGAATATCGGCCAGGGCATCATCATCGCCGTGGGCGTGGTGGCGGTGATGTGGATGGCGGCGACCGGCATCATCAAAGGCCAGTTGACCATCGGCGATTTCGTGCTGGTGAACACCTATCTGCTGCAGCTTTACCAGCCGCTGAATATTTTCGGCTTCGTCTATCGCGGCATCCGGGAATCGCTGAATGATATGGAGCGGATGTTCGAACTGCTGACCGTGGATCGGGAGGTGGAGGACAAGCCGGGCGCCCCGGCGCTGGTGACGGCCGGGGCCGCCATCCGTTTCCGCGATGTGCATTTCGCCTATGACAAGCGGCGGCCCATCCTGAAAGGCATCGATTTCACCGTACCGGCTGGGCGTACCGTGGCCGTGGTCGGCCCCACCGGGGCCGGCAAATCCACCCTGTCCCGCCTGCTGTACCGCTTCTATGACGTGACCGGTGGCGCGGTGGAGATTGATGATCAGGATGTGCGGCAGGTAAGCCAGGCATCGCTGCGCGCCGCCATCGGCATCGTGCCGCAGGATACGGTGCTGTTCAACGACACCATCCGCTACAACATCGCCTATGGCCGGGTCGATGCCAGCGAGGCGGAGCTGGAGCGGGTGGCCGCCGCTGCGCAAATCCTGGATTTCATCAAGGCGCTGCCCGATGGCTGGAACACCATGGTGGGTGAACGCGGCCTGAAACTCTCCGGCGGGGAAAAACAGCGCGTGGCCATCGCCCGCACCCTGCTGAAAGACCCGCCGATCCTGATTCTGGACGAGGCGACCAGCGCGCTCGACACCCATACGGAACGCGAAATCCAGGCTGCATTGACCGATGCGGCGCGGGGGCGCAGCACCCTGGTGATCGCCCATCGTCTGTCCACCGTGGTGGATGCCGATGAAATCATCGTGCTGGATGCCGGCCAGATCGTGGAACGCGGCAACCACGCCGCATTGTTGGCCCAGGGCGGGGCCTATGCCGCGCTGTGGGCGCGGCAGCAGGAAGGGGTGAACCGGGCAGAGACGAAGCTGGAAGCGTAACCGGTTACGGATTCTTCCCGGAGAAGCGCGACAGAACCTGTTGCGCCTCAATCCCCAGCGCATAGAAGGCGACACCCATCCGGTCGCCCCGCCGCCAGGCGACGATGGCTTCGCCGCCGACCTCCACCCCCTCCACCGTCAGGCGGAAGCCGAACCGGTCCTGTTGATCCAGCAGCCCGCGATATCCCGCCACGCACATGCCACCCAGGCTGAGATCAACCAGATCCAGCCGCTGCTGTGCCACCGTGACATGCCCATCGCCAAAACTATGTTTGGGCGCGGATCGGTCACGCCGCAGCAGCCGGCCCAGCCAGGATGGCGGGCGGGGCGGGGCCGGGGCGGTGAAGGGGGAATTGGCCGCAATCTCCATGACCTGGCCTCATCTATCCAATATATCGAACCGACTCCAGAATCGCACGTGAGCACGGATCGGAAAACCGGACCTTTGGACACATGTACGATGGGCATATCACCTGCCCGTTCCCCCTGCCGATTTGACGATCCAGCGGGCCTGTCGCACTATCCGGGATAGGCCCTGTTCGTCACCGTTGCCGATGGAATGCCCCAATGCCGGATGCCCTGCCCCCCACCGATCTTGCCGACCGGCTGCGCCGTGGCGAACGGCGCGCGCTGGCCCAGGCCATCACCCTGGTGGAAAGCACGCGGTCCGATCACCGGGCGCTGGCCGATGATCTGCTGGCCAGCCTGCTGCCCGATACGGGCAATGCGGTGCGGCTTGGCATTACCGGCGTGCCGGGGGTGGGCAAATCCACCTTTATTGAGGCGTTTGGCCTGCATCTGATTGCCCAGGGGCTGAAGGTGGCCGTGCTGGCCATCGACCCCACCAGCCAGCGCACCGGCGGTTCCATCCTGGGCGACAAGACGCGGATGGAATTGCTGTCGCGCGACCCGCGCGCCTTCATCCGCCCCTCCCCCGCCGGCGGCACGCTGGGCGGGGTGGCACGGCGCACGCGGGAAGCCATGCTGCTGGTGGAAGCCGCCGGCTTTGATGTGGTGATTGTGGAGACGGTGGGCGTGGGCCAGTCGGAAACGGCGGTAGCCGACATGGTGGACCTGTTCCTGCTGCTGCTGCCCCCTGCCGGCGGGGATGAGCTGCAGGGCATCAAGAAGGGCATTGTCGAACTGGCCGACATGATCGTGGTCAACAAGGCCGATGGTGAGTTGGCCACCGCCGCCCGCCATGCGGAGGCGGAATATCGCCATGCCCTGTCGCTGCTGCGCCCGGTCAACCCGCTGTGGCGGGTGCCGGTGCTGTCCTGTTCCGCCCTGACGGGGCGGGGCATTGATGCGGTCTGGGAGCAGATCGGCGATTATCGCCGCCTGCTGGGGGCGGAAGGTTCCGGCGACATTGCCCGCCGCCGGGCCGAACAGGCCCGCGCTTGGATGTGGAGCGAGATTGAGGAAAGCCTGATCGATGCCTTCAAGGCGGAACCGGCGGTGCGGGGTGAGTTACCCAGCCTGGAACGCGCCACCGCCACCGCCGCCATCACCCCCGGTGCGGCGGCCAAGCGTCTGCTGGCCCTGTTCCGGCGGGGGTAGAGGCGGTCAACAGACTGCTTTTTTACCCCCAATCCATGCGGAGGGGAGCAGCCTGTCCTCAAAGCTCAGGGATGGGTTCCGATCAAGGCTGATGGGCATAATACCAATCTCCCTTGATCGTGACCGATCCAGGAAGATTTTTGTTCCCTCAGTCGCCGGGCGGGCGCATCCGCGCCCTTGGCTCACGCCGCACGTGCGGCGGGCCGGCGGTCGCCGGCCTCCAATCCGCCTAAAGCTCAACCTTTAGGCGGATTGGTATAAGGCGGCTTCGTATAACCCGCCGGCGACAGAGTGAAAATCTCAAACCCATCCTTGGTGACGCCGATGGAATGTTCGAACTGGGCCGACAGGCTCTTGTCCCGCGTCACGGCGGTCCAGCCGTCCGACAGCACCTTCACGGCATAGCCGCCGGCATTGATCATCGGTTCGATGGTAAAGAACATGCCTTCTTCCAGCACAGCCCCCCGGCCCTTCTGGCCGTAATGCAGCACCGACGGTGCATCATGGAACACGCGGCCCAGACCATGGCCGCAGAAATCCCGCACCACGGAATACCGGAAGCTTTCGGCATAGGACTGGATGGCGAAACCGATATCGCCCAGCGTGGCCCCCGGCTTCACCACGGAAATGCCGCGCATCATGGCATCATAGGTGACATCGACCAGCCGGCGCGCCTTCAGCGCCACATCGCCCACCAGATACATGCGGCTGGTATCGCCGAACCAGCCATCAACGATAACGGTGACGTCGATATTGGTGATATCGCCGCTGACCAGCCGCTTGGGCCCTGGAATGCCGTGGCAGACGACATGGTTGATGGAGATGCAGGAGGCCTTGGTATAGCCCTTGTAGCCGACGGTGGCGGACGTGCCGCCATTGTCGATCACGTATTGCAGGATACGGTCATCCAGCTCCTCCGTCACGGCACCGGGCACGACGAAGGGGGTGATATAATCCAGCGTCGCCGCCGCCAGACGGCCGGCGCGGCGCATCCCTTCGAAATCCTCCGGCTTGTGGATCTTGATGGGGCGCCGCTCTTCATAATCGTCGGCCATATCGCTGTCGGTCATCACGTCTGCTTGCTCTCTGCTATACCGAGGCCGGCTTTGCCCAGCCGGCCATCTTCCTTCTGCTGCGACCTTACACGCGCCACGCCACCGCGTCCAACCCCCGCCAGGGCGGGAGGCGCCATGCGGCCGGGCGCAGGGCCGGGCAGCAGCCAGGGCAGGGCCATTTTCGATGAAACCGGCCGGCACCTGCGCTATGGTTCACGCCATCATGACCGACGACCTGATCCTGCCGCCCCCGCCCGCCCCGCCGGAACCCTGCCGCATCTGCGGCAAGCCGGAAGACCTTTGCCTGTGCGCCGAGCTGGAGCCGGAGAAGACCCGCCTTCAGCTTCTGATCCTGCAACACCCGCAGGAACAGGATGTGGAGCTGGGTACGGCCCGTCTGCTGTCCGGGCAGATTGAAGGCTCTGTGGTGAAGGTTGGCCTTTCCTGGCCCTCCCTGTCCAAGGTGCTGGGCCGGCAGGTGGATCCCAAGCGCTGGGGCGTGCTGCATATGGGCAGCAAGGAAGAGGTGGCCAAGGTACCGCGCGGCGGCGTTGCCGTGTTCGGCCGCAAGGATGTGTCGCCGGAAAGCGACCTGATCCTGGCCGATCTGGAAGGCATTGTGCTGATCGACGGCACCTGGAGCCAGGCCAAGACCCTGTGGTGGCGCAATGCCTGGCTGCTGAAGCTGCGGCGCATCGTCATCCACCCGGATTTCCGCTCTGCCTATGGCACCGTGCGCAAGGAACCGCGCCGCGAAAGCGTCTCCACCCTGGAGGCCGGGGCCTTTGTCTTCGGCAAGCTGGAAGGCGATCCCGGTTTGCAGGAACGGCTGCTGGAACCGTTTGAGGAATTGCTGAAGCGCTGGCGCAACCGCCGCCGCCGTCCCGGTGCCAAGCCGGCCCCGGTGGCGGAGGGCTGAGCCGCTGCGGCGGCTGAAATAACCTGAACGCCGGGGTACTTTCGCAGGACCCCGGCGTTCGGCCGGATCAAATGGGCTTGACCGGGATGGTCAGGAAGGCGCTGGCATCGCCCCGGCGCACCTGGATCAGGGCGTTCTTGCGGCCGGCCTTGGCCGCGGCACTCACCTGGGCCGACACGTCGGCCGGCTTGGCAACCGGCGTATTGTTGACCGACTGGATCACATCGCCGGCCCGCAGACCCTCCACATCACCCGGCACATCCAGTACCACCACGCCGCTGACATCCTCATCCAGTTGCAGGCGTTCCCGCCACTGGTCGTTCAGGCTGGACAGTTTCAGGCCGGCCACCTCTGTGCCTTCCTCCTTGGCGGCACCGCCACGGGCGATGCGCTGGTCGGGGCTGGTGGGGGCCTGGGCGACGGTGATCTTCAGGTCACGCGCCTTGCCATCGCGCCAGACGCTCAGATCCACCTTGGCACCGGGATTGACCATGCCGACATGGCGGGCCAGATCGCGGGTGTCCTTCATCGGCTTGCCATCGGCGGACAGCACCACGTCACCGGCCTTCAGCCCGCCCTTTTCCGCCGGGCTCTTCGCTTCCACGCCGGCAATCAGGGCGCCTTCGGGCTTGGGCAGGCCCAGGCTGTCGGCCAGTTCCTTGGTCATGGGCTGCAGGCTGACGCCCAGCCAGCCGCGATCAATCTTGCCGTTCTGCTTCAGCGTCTCCAGCACCGGCTTGGCCATGTTGGACGGGATGGCAAAGCCGATCCCGACCGAACCGCCATTGGGGGAGAAGATGGCCGTGTTGATGCCGATGACATCGCCGGCCATGTTGAAGGTCGGCCCGCCGCTATTGCCCCGGTTGATGGAGGCATCCAGCTGCAGGTAATCATCATAGGGGCCGGAGCCGATGGCGCGGCTGCGGGCCGACACGATGCCGGCGGTCACCGTGCCGCCCAGGCCAAACGGGTTACCCACGGCAATCGCCACATCGCCCACGCGCACCTTGTCACTGTCGGCAAATTTCAGGGCGGCCAGCGGCTTGTCGGCCTTCACCTTCAGCACGGCCAGATCGGTGCGCTCATCCTCGCCCACAATCTCAGCGGCGCGTTCGGTGCCATCCTGGAAGGTGACGGTCACTTCATCGGCATCGGCGATGACATGGCGGTTGGTGGCGACATAGCCCGAGGCGTCAAAGACAAAGCCGGAACCCAGGGCGCGGGCCTGCGGGGCGCGGCCACCGCCGCCATTGCCACCGCCCTGGCCATCCGGCAGGCCGGGCACCCCGAAGCGGCGCAGGAATTCTTCAAAGCCCGGCGGCATGTCGCGCATCACCGGACGGTCGGGGGCATTCTTAGCGGCGGTGATGGTGACGACGGCGGGCGACACACGCTCCACCAGATCGGCGACACCGCCCTTTTCCATCACTTCCGACGGGGCTGCGAAGGCCTGGGGGGCGAAGGCTGGCACAAAGCCGCCCAGCAGGGCGGTGCCGGCCAACAGGGCGGCGCCCATATTGCGCCGAAGAGCCCCGGTCTTACGGACGGTCATCTGTCTGCTCCATTCTTGTTACGCCACCATCAGGGCCGGCGCTGGCCGGCGGTGGTGGCTATTTCGATGAACGCATCCTGACAGAAGGTGGCCAACGCCGATCTGTCAGGCCGATGAAAATTCTGTCATCCGGGCAGTGGCTGCCCCAGGTTTTGTTCTGCCCGTTTTCAAGGCCCGATTGGATGAAACTTTGTTCATCTTCGTGAAAGGGGGCTGTCACGGGGCCGGGGTTAGGTTGGTCTCATGGATCGGCGGGCAACCCCACAGTCCCCCACTTCCCCTCGCCCCCCGATCCTGGCGCCGCCGGAAACACACCCCACCCCGAACGTTTCCGGCGGCCCATCCCTGTCTCTCTATTCCCATTACCCCTGCCTGGCGGCCGGGCGGTTCCCCAACCGCCCGGCCCTTTTCTTTATATAAGTTCCCTCAGGCGCCGGGCGCCGCCTCCGGCGGCTTGGCTCACGCGGCACGTGCCGCGCGGCGGCGGTCGCCGCCGTATGCCAGGGAATCTGGCCCGTGAGTAGATCACGTTGGCGTCATGCGACAGAGAGGCTAGACTGGTCCGATCATGAAGATCCTTGTCATCGAAGACGACCGCGCCACCGCCGATTACCTGACCAAGGGCTTGAAAGAGGCCGGGCATGTGGTCGATCATGCCGATAATGGCCGCGACGGGCTGTTCCTGGCCGCCTCAGAACCCTATGACGCGCTGGTGGTGGACCGGATGCTGCCCGGCCGCGACGGGCTGTCCCTGCTGGAGGTGCTGCGCGCCACCGGCAATGACACCCCGGCCCTGGTACTGTCGGCGCTGGGCTCCGTCGATGACCGGGTCAAGGGGTTGCGCGCCGGGGCCGATGATTACCTGACCAAGCCCTTCGCCTTTGCCGAACTGCTGGCCAGGCTGGAGGTGATGCAGCGCCGCACCAAGGGGGCCGGCAGCGGCGGCCCCGTCACCAAATTGCAGATCGCCGATCTGGAAATGGACCTGCTGGCCCGCACGGTGAAGCGCGGGGCCAAGCCGGTGGACCTGTTGCCGCGCGAATTCCAGTTGCTGGAATATTTGCTGCGCAATGCCGGCAATGTGGTCACACGCACCATGCTGCTGGAAAATGTCTGGGATTATCATTTTGACCCGCAGACCAATGTGATCGACGTGCATATCGCCCGGCTGCGCCAGAAGATCGACAAGGATCATGAAGTGCCGCTGATCCATACCGTCCGTGGTGCGGGATATTCGCTGCGTGAGCCGGTTTAGCTTCCTTCGCACCACCACCTTCCGGCTGGCAGCCTTCCATATGGGGCTGTTCATCCTGTCGGTGGTGGTGGTGCTGGCCGTGGTCTATTGGTTCACGGCCGGCTTCATCAACCGCCACACGGAAGAAACCGTGCTGCGGGAGGTGCAGGAACTGTCCAACGCGATGAATGATCGCGGGCGGATCGGCCTGCTGCGCTTGATCTCTGAGCGGGCAGGGGACCACCGCACCGACATGATCTATGCCGTCGCCAGCCCGACGGGGGAGATCATCGCCGGCAATCTGGCCAATTGGCCGCTGCCCAATACGGCTGCCGGCTGGATCGAATTCGACATCAAGAATCGGGGGGAGCCGGGGCGCAAACGCTCTGCCGTTGCCATCATCCTGCCGGTGCATGATCTGGGCTGGCTGCTGGTCGGGCATGACATGACCGACCGTTACCTGCTGCGCGGCCAGATTCTGCTGGGCATGATCTGGGCCGTCTCCCTGGCCCTGGTCATCGGCGTCATCGGGGCCGTCTATATGAGCCGGCGGGTGGCGGAGCGGGTGGAGAAGATCAACCGCACCATCGACCGCATCACCGCCGGTTCCTTCGCCGACCGCCTGGAGGTGACGGGATCAGGCGATGAGATCGACCGGCTGGTCACCAAGCTGAACCGCATGTTGGATGAGATTGCGCGGCTGATGCTGGGGATGCGGCAGGTGACCGACAATGTGGCGCATGATCTGCGCACCCCCTTGTCCCGCCTGCGCGCCCGGCTGGAACTGGCGCAATTGGAACCCGACCTGCCGGATGCCCAGGCAGCCACGCTGGAACAGGCAATTGCGGAGATCGACCGGCTGTTGGGCGTGTTCAACGCCATCCTGACCATCGCGGCGGCAGAAACTGGGCGGGCGCGGGCGGATTTCGAGCCGGTGGACCTGTCCGCCCTGGTGGCGGAAGTGGCGGAACTGTACGAACCGCTGGCGGAGGAAAAGGGCCTGACCCTGGAACTGGCTAATGCCGATCCGGTCAGTGTCAGCGGCAGCCGGCAATTGCTGGCCCAACTGGCCAGCAATCTGGTGGAAAATGCCGTGAAGTACGCCAGTCCCGGCGGGCATGTGCAGGTGGCGGCCGGCCATGATCTGGCCAGCGGGCGGCCGCTGTTGAGCGTGGCCGATGACGGTCCGGGCATCCCCGCTGACCAGCGGGACAAGGTGCTGGAACGCTTTGTCCGGCTGGAGGCGCATCGCGGCACGCCGGGCCATGGGCTGGGCCTGTCGCTGGTGGCCGCTGTTGCCCGGCTGCATGATGCTGACCTGCTGCTGGACGATCACCGCCCTGGCATGGAGCACCCCGGCCTGCGCGTCAGCCTGCGCTTTCCGGGGTGACGGAAGAGGGTAGGGGATTTCCCCCATAACGGGAAACCCTGTTGGCTTTCTCTTTTATGTCATGCAGAAATGAAAACGGCGGACCGGAATAGGCCGGCCCGCCGTACTCGGAGGTGACGACATGGGTAAAATGTCGTGGCTCCTGGTGCTCCGGATCCCCGTCTGGCGGCGGCGTGTGTTGCACGTCGTCATCAGCGTGGGCCGGGCCTAGGAGTGGGTGGGACGGTATTACGAGTACCGTCCCACCTGCTTCCGACGATAACCGAATCGGCGGCTTGAGTCCACAGTCAGCCAGTTCCACCCAGCACTCCCCTTCAACGGGAAACCCTGTTGGCTTTCTCTTTTATGTCATGCAGAAATGAAAACGGCGGACCGGAATAGGCCGGCCCGCCGTACTCGGAGGTGACGACATGCAGAAAATGTCGTGGGTCCTGGTGCTCCGTATCCCCGTCTGGCGGCGGCGTGTATTGCACGTCATCATCAGCGTGGGCCGGGCCTAGGAGTGGGTGGGACGGTACTCGCAATACCGTTCCACCTGCCTCCGACTATAACCGAATCGGTTGCTTGAGTCCACAGCCGGCCCGTTACCGGATCAGCTCAGGCCCTTCTGACCCATATCCAGGAACTTCTGGCGGCGGTTATGGCGCAGCGTGCCGCCATCCACCCCGCGCAGCCCTTCCAGCGCGTCTTCAATGGCATTGCCCAGCGCATGGATGGTTTCTTCCCGGCGGCGATGGGCGCCGCCGATGGGTTCCTGCACCACGCGGTCAATGACGGCCAGATCCTTCAGATCCTGCGCGGTCAGGCGCAGGGCCTGGGCGGCATCGGCGGCATTGGCGGCGGATCGCCACAGGATACCGGCACAGCCCTCGGGCGAGATCACCGAATAGATCGAATGTTCCAGCATCAGCACGCGGTCGGCGGCGGCAATGGCGATGGCCCCGCCGGACCCGCCCTCACCAATGATGGTGGAAACCATCGGCACCTTCAGGCGCAGACAGGTTTCAATCGATTTGGCGATGGCTTCCGCCTGACCACGCTCCTCGGCCGAAACGCCGGGGAAGGCGCCGGCCGTATCAACCAGGGAGATTACCGGCAGATGGAACCGGTCGGCCATCTGCATCAGGCGCTGGGCCTTGCGATACCCTTCGGGCTTGGCCATGCCGAAATTGTGCCGCACGCGGCTTTCGGTGTCGTTGCCCTTTTCCTGGCCGATGACGACCACGGAACGGCCCCGGAAACGGCCCAGCCCGCCGACAATGGCGCGATCTTCGCCGAACAGCCGGTCACCGGCCAGGGGCGTAAAATCGCTGATCAGCGCGTTGATATAATCCAGGCAATGCGGCCGGTTCGGGTGGCGGGCCACCTGCACCTTCTGCGCCGGGGTCAGCTTGGCGTAGGTGGAGCGCAGCAGCTTGTCCACCTTGTCCTGCAGCTTCTTGACCTCGTCGGCGATGTTCAGGTCGCCGCCATCGGCCAGATGGCGCAGTTCCTCGATCTTGGATTCCAGTTCCGCGATCGGCTTTTCAAATTCAAGGAAGTGCATCGGGGTGATGGATTCTGCCCTTTGACGAAGTCGGCTGCTTAACACAGCTATCGGCGGGGGGCCACCCTGTTCATGTGCAGGGCTGTGGTGTAACGCCAAAGAGACGGGAAAAACGGCCCCCCGGCGGCATGGTCTGCCACCGGGGGGCCTTGTTGTCAGGCCGCGAACAGGCTTTCCGCCACGTCGAACTCGGCTTCCGTCTTGCTCTTGATTTCCTCCAGCGTCACGCCGGGGGCCAGTTCGATCAGGGTCGGCTTGCCGTGGCCATGCTTGTCGATGCTGAACACGCCCAGGTCAGTCACCACCAGATCAACCACGCGGGTGCCGGTCAGCGGCAGGTTGCAGGCTTTCAGCAGCTTGGGTTCCAACGCACCCGTCTTCTTGTCGACGGCGCAATGTTCCATCACCACCACCACCTTCTTCACGCCGGCCACCAGATCCATGGCGCCGCCCATGCCCTTGACCATCTTGCCGGGGATCATCCAGTTGGCCAGATCGCCATTGGCGGCCACCTGCATGGCGCCCAGCACAGACAGGTCGATATGGCCGCCACGGATCATGGCGAAGCTGTCAGCGCTGCTGAAATAGCTGCTGTAGGGCAGCTCGGTGATGGTCTGCTTGCCGGCATTGATCAGGTCGGCATCCTCCTCCCCCTCAAACGGGAAGGGGCCCATGCCCAACATGCCATTCTCCGACTGCAGGGTGACATGCATCCCGGCCGGGATATAGTTCGCCACCAGGGTCGGGATACCGATACCCAGATTGACATAAAAACCGTCGCGCAGTTCCTTCGCAGCGCGGGCGGCCATTTCATCGCGGGTCCAAGCCATGGTCCGTTTCTCCCTTGCCCTTAGTCGCGCTTACGCGTGGTGCGCTGTTCGATGCGCTTCTCGTGGCTGCCCTCGATGATGCGCTGCACGAAAATGCCCGGCGTATGCACATGGTCGGGGTCGATGGTGCCGACATTGACCAGCTGCTCCACCTCCGCCACGGTGATCTTGCCGGCCATGGCCATCATCGGGTTGAAGTTGCGCGCCGTCTTCCGATAGATCAGATTGCCTTCGGTATCGCCCTTCCAGGCCTTCACGATGGCCAGATCGGCGCGCAGCCAGCTTTCCATCACATAGGTCTCGCCATCGAACTGGCGCAGTTCCTTGCCTTCCGCCACCAGGGTGCCCACACCCGTCTTGGTGAAGAAGGCGGGGATGCCCGCCCCGCCAGCGCGGATGCGTTCGGCCAGCGTGCCCTGTGGATTGAATTCCAGCTCCAGCTCACCCGACAGATATTGCTGCGCGAACAGCTTGTTCTCCCCCACATAGGAGGAGACCATCTTGGCGACCTGCTTGGTTTCCAGCAACTGGCCCAGGCCGAAGCCATCGACGCCGGCATTGTTGGAAATCACCGTCAAGCCCTTCACGCCCGACAGTTTGATGGCGGCGATCAGGTTTTCGGGAATGCCGCACAGGCCGAAGCCCCCGGCCATGATGGTCATGTCGTCGCGCAATACGCCCGCCAAGGCGGCGACGGCATCAGGATAGACCTTCTTGCTCATCGGATCTCCTGTCGGCCTCCCTATCGTTGGCCCGGTCAATTCATCGGGTTGCGGCTGCGCGGGCATTCTACCACCCACCTGCCATGGATGGGGATATGCTCAGGTCCGCACCCTGTCAATCTGACACAGTGCCAACAATTCATCCATTGATGAATTTGCTGTGGATAACTTGTTATGCGATAGATTGCTGCCTGATCCCTTCGGTCATCATGATGGCCGAAGGGACGGCGGCGACTGCCGCCGCGCGGCACGTGCCGCGTGAGCCAAGGCGGCGGAGCCGCCGCCCGGCGATTGAGGGGGCGTGCCAAAGCCGCAGGGCATGGGACGGCTGCTTGTCCGGTGGGTGGACAGGGCAGGGGGCTTGGCGTTACAGCAGCTTTTTAAGCCTTGGTGCCCCTGAAAATGTCCTCCGACTTCCTGCTTTCCACCTTTATCGCCTTCTTTGTCACCATCGATCCGATCGGGTTGGGGCCGATGTTTGCCGGCCTGTCGGCGGGCATGGATGCCCGGCTGCGCCGGCGCACGGCCATCAAGGGCGTGACCATCGGCACCATCCTGCTGTTCGGTTTCGCCTTTGTCGGCGATCTGCTGTTGAAATCGCTGGGCATCAGCACGGCGGCCTTCCGTATTGCTGGCGGTATTCTGCTGTTGCTGGTGGCCATTGAAATGGTGTTCGCCCGGGAAAGCGGCCTGCGCACCGCCACGGAAGATGAAAAGCAGGAGGCGCGGCACCGCGCCGATATCTCTGTTTTCCCCCTGGCCATTCCGCTGATCGCCGGGCCGGGGGCCATGACCTCCACCGTGTTGCTGATGGGCCGCGCTCAGGGCGATCCGCTGATGCAGGTGGCGGTGCTGGGGGTGCTGGCGCTGGTGCTGCTGTCTACCCTGGTCTGCCTGCTGTTCGCGGGCGAGGTATCCAAGCTGCTGGGTGTCACCGGGATCAATGTGATTAACCGGGTGCTGGGCATCCTGCTGACGGCGCTGGCCTGTCAGTTCGTCATCGACGGGATTATTGAGAGCGGGATTATCAAGTAGGGGGGGCTGGTTTAAATCGAACCGGAATGGCTATCACTCCCGTCACCCCGGCGCAGGCCGGGGTCCAGTTTCGTAGAGCATGGTGCCCTTGATTCTGGACCCCGGCCTGCGCCGGGGTGACGGTGGGGGATGCCTCAATCTGATGCCGATAAACGCTCAGTCGCGGGAAAAGCCGGATCGTTTCAGAGCGTCCCCAACCCCCAACTCAATTCTTGATCGGCACCTGGAGTTCCACCGCGGCATCGCGGCCTTCGGTGATGTCCAGGGTGCGGAAGTCGAAATCGCGTTCCGGGCCTTTGAACACATCATATTCCAGCACCCGGTCCACGCTGTTATCGGCATGGAAGGTCAGCACCTTGGGCTTGATGCTGTAAAGCTGGTCCGGGGTGATGCTGGCGGAGGCGGCGATGATCACCTCATCCCCCTTCTGGCAGGTGCGGGCGGCCGCACCGTTCAGCACACAGGCCTTGGAGCCCGGCTCGCCGAAAATCACGTAGGTGGAGATGCGGGCGCCGCTGCTCTTGTTCCAGATCTCCACGAATTCCAGCGGATAGATGCCGGCCAGGGCGCATTGTTCCGGGTCCAGCGTGATGGAGCCGTGATAGTTCAGATCGGCGCCGGTGACGCGGATACCGTGGAACTTGGCGCGGACGATCTTGATCATGGTGGCGGTCATTTCCCTGGAATGTTCTGCGGGGCTTTCCGGTGCTCAGCCGATGCGGCCGGCGACCGGTGCCCGGTTGGTGACGATGGTATGGGAAATCCGGCAGGCTTTGGCAATGGTGCTGGCGGCCTCTGCCGCTGCATCGGCGCTGCGCGCGTGGATCAGGGCCAGCGGCCGATCTTCCTGCCGCCCGACCTTGACGCCCAGCGGGGCCATGTTGGTCAGGCCGACGGCGGCATCAATGCCGTCGCTGGGCCGCACCCGCCCGCCGCCCAGCCCCACCAGGGCCAGCCCGATGGCGCGCACATCCTGGGCCGCCAGGAACCCCTCTTCCAGGGGCCAGACCGGCAGGGTCACCGGGGCCTGGGCCAGATAGGCATCCGGCCGTTCCAGCAGGTCCGCCGGGCCGCCCAAGGCCGCCACCATGCGGGCGAAACGCTCTGCGGCGGCCCCGCTGTCCAGTGCGCGGGTCACCTTGGTTTCGGCGTCGGCCAGATCGGCGGCCAGCCCGCCCAGCAGCAGCAGTTCGGCGGCCTGCGCCCGCGTCACCTGCCACAGCCGTTCATCGCGGGCCCCGCCGGTCAGCAGGGTCAGGCATTCCCGCACCTCCACCGCATTGCCGGCACTGTCGCCCAGCACCTGATCCATATCGGTCAGCAGTGCGACGGTGGGCAGGCCCGCCCCCTTGGCGGCCTGCACCAGTGCCTGGGCCAGCGCTTCGGCGCGGGGATATTCCGGCATGAAGGCGCCGGAGCCGAATTTCACATCCAGCACCAGCCCGCCCAGCCCGGCGGCCAGCTTCTTGGACAGGATAGAGGCGGTGATCAGGTCCACGCTTTCCACCGTGGCCGTGACATCGCGGATGGCATAAAGCCGCCGGTCTGCCGGGGCGATATCCGCCGTGGCGCCGACAATGGCACAGCCGACCGACGCCACCACCCGGCGCAGCAAGGGCGTGTCAGGTTGGCCGACATAGCCGGGAATGGCGTCCATCTTGTCCAGCGTGCCGCCGGTATGACCCAGCCCGCGCCCGGAAATCATCGGCACAAAGCCGCCGCAGGCAGCGATGATGGGGGCCAGGATCAGGCTGACCTTGTCGCCGACACCGCCGGTGGAATGTTTGTCCAGCACCGGGCCGGGCAGGGCATCGGGCTGCCAGTCCAGCACGCTGCCGGATGCCGTCATGGCGCGCAGCAGGGCGATACGTTCGGGCAGTTCCATGCCGCGCAGATAGACGGCCATGGCGAAAGCGGCGGCCTGCCCCTCCGACACGCTGCCATCGGCGATGCCGGTGACGAAGGCGGCGATTTCGGCCGCTGTCAAGGCACCGCCATCGCGTTTGGTGCGGATGATCTCCTGCGGCAGAAAAAAGCTCAATGCCTCACCCTTTTCAATTTTCAGCGCGGGCCACCCGTGCGGGCAGGCCCCCCTAGCGCGGGCCACCGCGCGGGCACGCCATGGTGATGGGGTCCACGCGGTAGAACCCGTCCAGCCCCGGATGCAGCGGCGCCGACATGCGCAGCGCCACCGGCCGCAGCAACGGCACATCCCGGCCGCCCTTCTGCAGGGCGGCGCGGTTGGGGGTGCTGGTCAGCGCGTGTCCCAGGGCGCGGGCCAGATCCTTGTCCACCGCCGGGCCGGCGATCCAGACCACCGGCTGCATCAATGTATCCACGCCCTGGATGCCGGGATAGACCCCATCACCGATGCGGCCGACAGAACCGAACGGATGCAGGCCGGACAGGCGGCCCGCCGCCTCCCCCGCCACCGGCAACAGGCGCAGTTGCGCAGCGTCACCATGGGCGGTCAGGTCGGCCAGGGCGGCATCGGGGACGGGGGCGATGCGGAACAGCGCATCCACTTGACCGCCGGCCAGCGCTGCCAGCGCCTCTTCCCCCACCAGTTCCACGGCACGGATATCCTGACGGCGCAGCCCGTGGGCGGACAGGATACGCTCGGCCAGCAGGCGGGCAGGGCTGCCGGCGGGGCCGATGGCCACGCGCTTGCCCTTCAGCCCGGCAATGCTGTCGGCCCTGGCATCGGCGCGCACCAGCACATGCAGCGCCTCGTCATACATTTCCCCCAGAATGGTGATGCTGTCGGGGTTGGCGGACTGGCAGCGGGCAGCATAGACACGGTCGGCCGGCACCAGCCCGGTTTCCAGACGGCCCGCGGCCACATCGGCGACGATATCGGCGCTGCGCGCCTGTGCCTGGGCCAGCGCCACCATGCCGGGCACACCACAGGCCCGATCATCGGCGCAGGCCGGCATTCCGGGCGGGCGTGACAGCATGGCGGCCAGGGAGGCGCCCATGTCAAAGCCCCGCTCGCCGGTTTCCACCACGCCAATGCGCAGATAGCGCACCACCAGATCGGGATCGGCCGGCGCACGTGCCAGAGCGGCCAGCCCCACCACCAGGGGCAGGCAAAGGGGAAGGATCAGCCAGGATTTACGGGACATGGGTGCAAAACGCCGGGCACAGCCAAAGTTGGCCCAGATCGCCCGGAACCCAAGGGGAAGTCAAATGCCGCCAGCGGATGGCAGCAATCTCCCGCTATCGGTCGGATATCACAATGGCGCTTCAGGATTTGTAAAGTTTCGCGCCGGGCGTTGTGTGTCCCATCACCCCGCCTTGTCGCAGGTTGCACGGTCATCGGACAGCGGGCGGCAGGTCAGGCCACCATTGCTTTTGAAATTATTGTTGCCGGTGCGGCGGACGGAAACATTGTTGGTGAACTGCACCCAGCCGGCACTGCCCCAGTGCGAACTGATGCCGTTGGAAAAGGAAAGCGCACCGTTCTGGCCCTTATAGACGGTGGTGCCGTCCATATAACGGATGCGCCCTTCCTCATCCTCCGTTGCCACGGCACCATTGCTGCATTTCACCACCGGGGTGGCGGCTTCGTGCCGTTCACAGGTCAGCGGGGCCTGACCGCCGGAAAGGATCATGGCGTACAGCGCCACTTCGAACACGTTGAGAGCCATTCGCCATCCCCTTCCCGTTATTGTTCAGCAGCGGTGCTGTTGCCCCTCACTTCCCCGCCACGATAAAAAGTCGGCGGAACGGGAACAAGGTGTTGCCATCCCTCTCTGTCGGATAGGCAGCCCTTAGCCTTTCGGCATAGAGGTCGCGGAAGGTGGCGGCCATATCCTCATCCAGCCGCGCCATCACCGGCAGCAAGGTGGTGCCCTTCACCCATTCCAGCACCGGGTCCGTGCCCGGCAGAATGTGCAGATATTCCGTCTCCCAAATATCAATCTGCCGGCAATGCGGGCGCAGCAGCCGGTAATAGGCATCGGCTGCCTGCACCGCTTCATGGTGCAGCGCCCCTTTCAACGCCGCTGCCCAGGGGCCGTCGGCCGCCAGTTCCTGCAAAATCCGGTGTGAGGGGGCGTTGAAATTGCGCGGCATCTGCACCGCCAGCACACCATCGGCCGCCAGGGCGCGGGCCAGTTGCGGGAACAGGGCGTGATGATCGGGCAGCCAGTGCAGGGCGGCGTTGGAGAAGATCAGGTCAACCGGCCGGCCCGGCCGCCATTGCGCGGCATCGCCCAGTTCCCAGATGATGCCGGACGGTTCGGCCGCCGCCTTGGCCAGCATGGCCCGATCATTATCCACGCCGGTGACACGGGCGCGGGGATAATTCTGCCCCAGCAGCCGGGTTAGATAACCGGTGCCGCAGCCCAGATCGACAATCTGTTCAGGTTCCAGCGGCGGGATGGCGGCCAGCAGGTCCAGGCCCGGCCGTTCGCGGGCCGCCCGGAAAAGCTCATATTGTGCTGGATTCCAGGCCATGATGCCCCTTTGCTGTTGCCTGTGCCGCCGGCACGCCGATCAGGGCGCGCACCGGCAGATGGTCGGATGCCAGCCGCGTCTGGCGGGTGCGGACGACACCGTACCCGGCCAGACGCAGATCGGACGAAACAAAGATACGATCCAATCGCAGCGTCGGCAACTTGGCGTGAAAGCTGCGCGGGGCGGCGCAATCCGGCAGGCGGGCGGAAAGCCGGCGCAGACAGCGGGCGGACGGCAGCCATTCATTCAGGTCGCCCATGAACAGGGTGGGCAGCGGCGGCACCCGATCCAGATAGGCCAGGATGCGGCCCACCTGGGCATTGCGTTCCCACGGGTCCAGCCCGAAATGCGCCACCATCACCCGCACCTCCACCCCCGGCGCCAGTTCCAGCCTTGCTGCCAGAGCGCCGCGGGGTTCCCGCATCGGCTGCGACAGGTCGATCGGGTCTACCCCCTTGACCGGCAGCCGGGTCAGCAGGGCATTGCCATAATGGGCGCTGCGGTGGTGCTTGGTGGGGGCTGCCAGCGCCCGCATCCCCGTCTGTTCGGCCAGATAGGCGAACTGGTCCAGCCCCATTTCCCCGCGATGGTGCCAGCCCACCTCCTGCAGGCCGATGGCATCCACCCCCAGCCCCCGGATCACCTGGGCGATGCGGTCGGGGGCGAAACGGGCATCGATGCCGACACTGGAATGGATGTTCCAGGACGCGATATGCAGGGGCAGATGGCCATCCGGCAGGGTCTGGTGCCGTTCATCGGGAATCGGCTTCCGCCCCGGCTGGTCCAGCCCCCGGCGGCCGCGCAGCCGGTTCAGCAAAGCGATGGCAGGGGCGATGCGGCGGGGGCTGGGCGGCTGGGTCATGCGGCGTTTCCGGTGCTGGGTAAACAGCATCATAACGCCATTCCATGGCATGTCGCGCCGCGGCTGCGCATAAAAAAGGCGTCCGGGCCGGAGCCGGACGCCTTTGAAGCAGCCATCGCCCGTTCAGCACGGGCGATGGTGACCAGACCGATCAGGCAGCCTGCTTGCGCTGTTCACCAGCAGCAACGAAGGTGCGGATCATCGTCTCGATGATCTCGCCCATTTCTTCGTTGGACTGGGCGGTGACCAGGAAACGGTCAACGACGATGGCGTCTTCCGACCAGGTGGCGCCAGCGGCTTCCAGGGCGGGCTTCACGCTTTCCGGGCCGGTGACAACGCGGGTCTTCACGCGGTCGGCCACGGCCAGCAGCTCCACGCCACGGCCAAAGGCGGCGACGCCCTTGCCGGCATCCATGAAGCTGCCGATGATGCGGCGGGTGTGCGGGTTGCTGGCCAGCTTGGCCACCGAACGGTCACCGCCCGGCAGGACCAGCAGGTCGAAATCGGCGGCCAGCACGTCACCGACATGACGGTCGGTCGGGAAATAATGGCCCCAGGCGGAACCATGCCAGCCATTCACCAGGCCCTGCTCGGGGGAGATGATCTTCGGCTTGGCGCCAGCCTTCAGCAGCGCGCGCTGCGGCTCGGTCATTTCCAGCTCTTCGAAGCCGTTGGCCACGAGGATGGCAATGTTCTTTCCGGCAAGCAGTTGATCGGTCAAGGTCTCGTCTCCTTCAAGTTGGGCCGTCCGGGTCTTCGGCTGCCATGCCCCCTTGGGGTGGACAGGGAAGACGGGACGGCGATGCCACGGCCGGGCCGTGGCACAAATTGCGCGTCATGCCGAAATTAGCGCCGATGCCCGCGCGGCCGGTGGCCATTGGGGATATGGGCCGAACGGCCGATCTGTTCCCACCCGGCAATTGCGGGGTGGGGCGGCCATGGCACCCCCCGGCTCCAGCCTGGGAACGGGGGCGGTTTACGTCTTTTTCTGCATGACGCGCTAATTGGCCTTTTGGCGGCGCAACGTCAATCCGCAATTCAGGTAGGGCAGCCATCCCGAAGGCAGCTGTGCGGGAAATGAAGGCCGGTCCCGCACTGGTTGGGCGATTTTTTCGGCTGGTTTGCGGCCGTTTACCGCTGGGGGCGCCGCACCATGACCAGATCCAGACCATCCTCCCGCTCTGCCATGAAACCGGCACGCTGCAACATGCCGGTGGCGGGGTTGTCATAGAAGATGGCGGTGGTGATGCTGTCCCCCGCCATATCGGCCAGGGCGCAGATGGCGCGCAATGCCTCCGCCCCCAGCCCCTGGCCGCGCAATGCGGGCAGGATCACCAGTTCCAGCAGGGTCATCCGCCCCCTGGCATGGCGGTCCAGCACCACCAGCCCCACCGGCTCCCCCTTGTTGAACAGTAGCAGGGTGACGGCTTCCGGGTGGCCGCGCCGGTACAGGTTCAGCCGACCTTCCACTTGGACCGTGATCATCATGCCGCGCGCGGCCGGCGGCGTGCTGCTCAGCATCTCTTCCGCGTCGGCATGGATGATGCGGCGCAGGGCGGGCCGGTCGCTGGGCAGGGCGATCTGCACAGACAATCGTTCAAACCGGGCGGCCAGCAAGGCCGCGAGATCTTCGTCAAGCGCGTCCAGCATCTGACACCGAATGGGGAAGGACCATAACAGGCTACACGCATAGCGCGTCTGCCCGGCCCTGACATGTGAACTGCTTCACAGGTCAGGGAAACCCTTTCCCATCGGCGTCGGCGGCGGGATCAGCCGACAGCGGGCAGCGGATGATCGCGGAAGCGCTGGCGCAGATCGGTTTTCAGCAATTTGCCGGTGGCGGTATGCGGCAGCGACTCGACAAAAACAATGTCGTCGGGCAGCCACCATTTGGCAACTTCCCCCTCCAGGAAACGCATCAGCTCGGCGCGTTCCACGCTCTGCCCCGGCTTGCGCACCACCACCAGCAGGGGGCGTTCCACCCATTTCGGGTGCGGCACCCCGACCACGGCGGCTTCCTGCACTGCCGGATGGCCCATGGCGGCATTTTCCAGATCGATGGAACTGATCCATTCGCCGCCGGATTTGATGACATCCTTGGCCCGGTCAACGATGCTCATCGCCCCGTCCGGGCCGATCACCGCCACGTCGCCGGTGCGGAACCAGCCATCGTGGGTGAAGGCGCCGTTATTGGCCTTCTCGTCCTTGTAATAGGCCTTGGTGATCCAGGGGCCGCGCACCACCAGTTCGCCGTAAGCGCTGCCGTCGCGCGGCTGCTCGGTGCCATCCGGCCCGATGATGCGCATTTCCACGCCATAGATCGGGCGCCCCGCCCGCATCTTGGCATCGTGCTGCTGTTCCAGCGGCAGGGTCGCCTCGGCCGGGGACAGGGTGCCGATACTGCCGACGGGCGACAGTTCGGTCATGCCCCAGCCCTGGAAACAGTCGATGCCGTGGCTTTCAAATTCCTCCAGCATGGCGCGCGGCATGGCCGATCCGCCCACCGTCACCGCCTTCAGGCTGCTGAAGCGGGCGCCGCTGCTGCGCAGATGCGCCAGCAGCCCCAGCCAGACGGTGGGCACACCGGAGGAGACGGTGACCTTCTCCGTCTCCATCAATTCATAGATGCTTTTGCCATCCAGCCGGGGGCCGGGCAGCACCAGCTTGGCCCCGATGATGGCGGCGGCATAGGGATAGCCCCAGGCATTGGCGTGGAACAAAGGCACCACCACCAGCACATTGTCACGAGCCCGCACGCCCAGGCCGGCAATCACGCCGAAGGCGTGCAGCACCGATGAACGATGGCTGTAGAGCACGCCCTTGGGGTTGCCGGTAGTGCCGGAGGTGTAGCAGAGGCCGCAGGCCGTATTCTCATCGAATTCCGGCCAGTCAAAACTGTCCGGCTGGTCTGCCAGCAGCGTCTCGTAACAGAGCAGGCGGGGGATCGGGCTGCTGGCCGGCATGGCGGCGGCCGGGGCCAGCAGCACCACCCCCTCCACCCCCGTCAGGCGGGGCCAGAGCTGTTCCAGCAGCGGCAGGAACATCGGATCGATGAACAGCCAGCGATCCTCAGCATGGTTGATGATATAGACGATCTGATCGGGGAACAGGCGCGGGTTGATGGTGTGGCAGATGGCGGCGATGCCGGGCAGGGCGTAATACAGCTCCAGATGCCGGTGATCGTTCCAGGCCAGGGTGCCCACCCGATCCCCGGCCGCTACGCCCAGGGATGTCAGCGCATTTGCCAGTTTCTGCGTGCGGACCCAGGCATCACGCCAGCAATAGCTGTGCGGTGCCTCCGTGGCGAAACGCGCGGTGATGATCTGGTCGCCATAATTCTGCGCCGCATGGCGCAGCAGACCGGTCGTCAGCAGCGGCCGGTCCATCATCAAACCCTGCAACATACGCTATCCTCCCAGTGCCGTTATTTTTGGCTTTGCTGAGGGATAGAGTGGGGCCGTGGGAACGCTTTTTCCAGGGTAAATTTAAACGCTTGTTCCATTTCCCCGCTTGCAGGGGGACGGTCGCCATTTGGTATCAGTTTTCACCGACTTCGCGGACCCACCGTTGATGAAACTGGTGTTACTCTTATGGGAGCGCCGTCGGCACAGAGGTCGGTCGTCGTC
>NZ_FZOI01000057.1 GCF_900188385.1 Azospirillum sp. RU38E | reverse complement strand
CGCAAAGTCAGCGGTCTCAAGACCCCGGATCTGCGTCGTCGTCAGCGCACCAAGCTGGTCGGAGGTCAGAGCAGCCGTCTGGTCAGTGGTGAGGCCGGTCAGCTGGGCCGTCGTCAGACCACGGATCTGCGTGGTGGTCAGCGCCGCGAGATCCGTCGTCTCAATCGCCCCCAGCTGTACCGTCGTCAGCGCACCAATCTGCACCGAGGTCAGACCAACAACCTGGGTCGTCGTCAGCGCAATCAGGTCGGTCGTCTCCAGACCACGAACCTGCGTCGTCGTCAGCGCTCCAAGCTGCGTCTCCGTCAGACCACCAATCTGCGTCACGGTCAGCGCCGCAATCTGCGCCGAAGTCAGCGCCCGCATCTGCGTGCTGCTCAGGCCACCGATCTGCGTCGTCGTCAGCGACCCCATCTGGGTGCTGTTCAAACCAATGATCTGCGCCGTCTGCAGACCCACCAGCTGCTCAGTCCCCAGCGCCGCCAACGTATCCGTCGTCAGCGCATTCAGCTGGGTCGTCGACAGGCCCGGCATCTGGCTGGAAACCAGACCCGCAATCTGCGTCGAGGTCAGCTCGGCAATATCCGTCGTCTCAAGCGCACGAACCTGCGTCGTCGACAGCGCACCGATCAGCGTCGTCGTCAGACCTTCAGCCTGCGTCGTCGTCAGACCGGCAATCTGGGCCGTCGTCAGACTACGAACCTGCGTCGTCGTCAGAACCGCCAGGCCCGTCGTCTCGATCCCGCCGATCTGCGTGGACGTCATCGCCGCCAGCTGGCCCGTCGTCAGAACCCCAATCTGCTCCGTCGTCAGCGCCGCAATATCCGTCGTCTCAAGACCACGAACCTGCGTCGTCGTCAGCGCTCCGACCTGGGTGGTCGACAGCGCGCTGACCTGCGTCGTCGTCAGCGCGGCAATCTGGGCCGAGGTCAGCGAACGCAGCTGGTTCGTCGTCAGATTGCCAATCTGGTCCGTCGTCAGCGCGCCCATCTGGGTGCTGCTCAGGCCCGCAATCTGGCTTGTCAGCAAGCCGGACAACTGCGTCGTCGTCAGCGCAATCACGGCCGTCGTCGTCAGTGCATTCAGCTGGGCCGTCGTCAGACCCGGCATCTGCGTGGCGATCAGGCCTGACAGCTGGGTCGAGGTCAGGGTCGCAAAGTCAGCGGTCTCAAGACCCCGGATCTGCGTCGTCGTCAGCGCACCAAGCTGGTCGGAGGTCAGGGCCGCCGTCTGATCGGTGGTAAAGCCGGTCAGCTGGGCCGTCGTCAGACCACGGATCTGCGTGGTGGTCAGCGCCGCGAGATCCGTCGTCTCAAGCGCATTCAGCTGTACCGTCGTCAGCGCACCAATCTGCACAGCGGTCAGACCAACAACCTGGGTCGTCGTCAGCGCGATCAGGTCGGTCGTCTCCAGACCACGAACCTGCGTCGTCGTCAGCGCCCCAAGCTGCGTCTCCGTCAGACCACCAATCTGCGTCTCCGTCAGCGCCGCAATCTGCGCCGAGGTCAGCGCCCGCATCTGCGTGCTGCTCAGGCCACCGATCTGCGTCGTCGTCAGCGACCCCATCCGGGTGCTGTCCAGACCAATGACCTGCGCCGTCTGCAGACCCGCCAGCTGCTCAGTCCCCAGCGCCGCCAACGTATCCGTCGTCAGCGCATTCAGCTGGGTCGTCGACAGGCCCGGCATCTGGCTGGAAACCAGACCCGCAATCTGCGTCGAGGTCAGCTCGGCAATATCCGTCGTCTCAAGCGCACGAACCTGCGTCGTCGACAGCGCACCGATCAGCGTCGTCGTCAGACCTTCAGCCTGCGTCGTCGTCAGACCGGCAATCTGGGCCGTCGTCAGACTACGAACCTGCGTCGTCGTCAGAACCGCCAGGCCCGTCGTCTCGATCCCGCCGATCTGCGTGGACGTCATCGCCGCCAGCTGGCCCGTCGTCAGAACCCCAATCTGCTCCGTCGTCAGCGCCGCAATATCCGTCGTCTCAAGACCACGAACCTGCGTCGTCGTCAGCGCTCCGACCTGGGTGGTCGACAGCGCGCTGACCTGCGTCGTCGTCAGCGCGGCAATCTGGGCCGAGGTCAGCGAACGCAGCTGGTTCGTCGTCAGATTGCCAATCTGGTCCGTCGTCAGCGCGCCCATCTGGGTGCTGCTCAGGCCCG
>NZ_FZOI01000066.1 GCF_900188385.1 Azospirillum sp. RU38E | reverse complement strand
ACCGGTGACGCTTAGTGTGTAATTGGTGTTGGATGCGAGGCTGCCCTGGCTGATGGCGTAGGTACCGACATTCTCACCGGCAGCCCGGTCGAGGGTGCCGGACAGAACCGCCGTGGCGCTGTCGCCGCGCTTCAGGCCGGAGACGCTGTAGCTCAAAGCCGGGTCGGCATCGCCATAAACCCGGCTGATGGCGTTGGCCGTTACGGTCAAGGCCGCCGGCGTGATGCTGAGCGTCGAGCCCGTCACGCTCAGCGTGTAATTGGCGTTGGACACGAGGCTGCCCTGGCTGATGGCGTAGGTACCGACATTCTCACCGGCAGCCCGGTCGAGGGCGCCGGACAGAACCGCCGTGGCGCTGTCGCCCCGCTTCAGACCGGCAACGCTGTAGCTCAAGGACGGGTCGGCATCGCCGTAAACCCGGCTGATGGCGTTGGCCGTTACGGTCAAGGCCGCCGGCGTGATGCGGAGGGTCGAGCCCGTTACGCTCAGCGTGTAATTCGCGTTGGATGCGAGGCTGCCCTGGCTGATGGCGTAGGTACCGACATTCTCACCGGCAGCCCGGTCGAGGGTGCCGGACAGAACCGCCGTGGCGCTATCGCCGCGCTTCAGGCCGGAGACGCTGTAGCTCAAAGCCGGGTCGGCATCGCCGTAAACCCGGCTGACAGCGTTGGCTGTTACGGTCAAGGCCGCCGGGGTGATGCGGAGGGTCGAGCCCGTTACGCTCAGCGTGTAATTGGCGTTGGACGCAAGGCTACCCTGGCTGATGGCGTAGGTACCGACATTCTCACCCGCCGCCCGGTCGAGGGCGCCGGACAGAACCGCCGTGGCGCTGTCGCCCCGCTTCAGACCGGAGACACTGTAGCTCAAGGACGGATCGGCATCGCCGTAAACCCGGCTGACGGCGTTGGCTGTGACGGTCAAGGCTGCTGGCGTGATGCTGAGCGTCGAACCGGTGACGCTCAGCGTATAATTGGCGTTCGACGCGAGGTTGCCCTGGCTGATGGCGTAGCTACCTACATTCTCACCCGCGGCCCGGTCGAGGGCGCCGGAGAGCACCCCCGAGGCGCTGTCGCCGCGCTTGAGGCCGGAAACGCTGTAGCTCAAAGCCGGATCGACATCGCCGTAAACCCGGCTGACGGCGTTGGCTGTGACGGTCAAGGCCGCCGGCGTGATGCTGAGCGTCGAGCCCGTCACGCTCAGCGTGTAATTGGCGTTGGATGCGAGGCTGCCTTGGCTGATGGCGTAGGTACCGACATTCTCACC
>NZ_FZOI01000007.1 GCF_900188385.1 Azospirillum sp. RU38E | reverse complement strand
TGCCGTGACCTTCCCCTGCTTAACTCGAACCATCAAAACCTCCTTCAATCCCGAATTTTAGGTCAATGGCTCTCCACTTTTCCAGGGCAAGTCCACGACCGCGACCAATGATCGCCGGCCCGAGTTCCAGCGCATGATCGAGGCGGGCACGACCAAACCCGCGCCCTTCGATGTCGTCGTCGTTCACAGCTTCTCGCGCTTCTTCCGCGATCACTTCGAGCTGGAGTTCTACGTAAGAAAGCTCGCCAAGAACGGCGTGAAGCTCGTCTCGATCACGCAAGAGATGGGCGACGATCCGATGCATGTCATGATGCGGCAGATCATGGCGCTGTTCGACGAATATCAGTCGAAGGAGAACGCCAAGCACGTCCTGCGCGCCATGAACGAGAACGCACGCCAAGGCTTCTGGAATGGCGCCCGCCCGCCGATCGGCTATCGCATCGTCGCGGCCGAGCAGCGCGGCTCCAAGACCAAGAAGAAGCTGGAGATCGACCCGCTGCACGCCGAGACCGTGCGGCTGATTTATCGCCTGTTCCTTGAAGGCGACGGCATATCCGGCCCGAAGGGCGTCAAGGCCATCGCGACCTATCTCAACGATCGCCGCATGTTCACCCGTGACGGCGGGAAATGGGGACTGGCGCAGATCCACGCCATCCTGACCCGCACCACCTATATCGGGGAGCACAGGTTCAATACTCGGTCTTTCAAGAACCGCGAGAAGAAGCCCGAAAGCGAAGTGGCGATCATGGCGGTTCCGCCGCTGATCGAGCGCGACATCTTCGATGCCGTGCAGGCCCGCCTCAAGTCGCGCAACCCGATGGTGACTCCAGCACGGGTCAGCAGCGGCCCGACCTTGCTGACCGGTATCTGCTTTTGCGCCAAGTGCGGTGGGGCGATGACGCTGCGCACCGGCAAGGGCAGCGCGGGCGGCATGTATCGCTATTACACCTGCTCAACCAAGGCGCGGCAGGGCAAGACCGGCTGCGAAGGTCGCTCAATCCCGATGGACAAGCTCGACCATTTGGTCGCGAGCCACCTCGAAGAACGTCTGCTACAGCCGAAGCGGTTGGAGACGATCCTTTCCAGCCTTCTCGACCGCCGGCAGGAGCGAACCGAACGCCGTCGCGAACATCTGGCGGACCTGCATCGGCGAATCACCGAAACCGATCAGCGGCTCGGCCGGCTCTATGACGCCATCGAGTCAGGTGTTGCCGCACTCGACGATTCCGGCCTCAAGGACCGTATCGCCAGTCTCAAGGCGATCCGAGATCAGGCCACGGCCGACGCCGACCGAATACAGGCGACGCTCGACAATGCCGGCAACCAGTCGATCACCGCCGACATGATCGACGCGCTGTCCGACGCGGCGCGGAGCAGTCTGCGGATGGAAGGGGGCGGCTATCGGCGGGATCACCTGCGCGCCTTCGCCCAGCGCATTGAGGTCGCTGACGACGAGGTTCGCATTATGGGATCGAAATCAGACCTGTTGCAAAGCCTCGTCGCCGCTTCGAGCGGGGAATCGGCGGCAATCGGCGTTCGCAGTTCTGTACTGAAATGGCGCGCCCGAAAGGATTCGAACCTCTGACCCCCAGATTCGTAGTCTGGTGCTCTATCCAGCTGAGCTACGGGCGCAACGCCAAAAACATCACCTTCTGATGAAGAAAACCGGAAATGGCGCGCCCGAAAGGATTCGAACCTCTGACCCCCAGATTCGTAGTCTGGTGCTCTATCCAGCTGAGCTACGGGCGCGCTGTACTTCCATTTTCTTCACCGCCGCCGCCCCGTGAGGCACCGTCCGGTGAGGTCGCCGCTTGTAATGGATGCTTCCGGGGAAGGCAATAGGAAAATTGCATGGCACACGCGATTTTGTTCAGCACGCGTTGCCGACCGCCCCGGCATCAGCTATCAGTCAGGCAAATCCGCAGGAGAAGACCCCCTTGAGCAACAAGATCAGCGATCCGCAGAAGAACTTTCCCGTCACCTGGGAAGAGTTGCACCGCAACGCCAAGGCCCTGGCCTGGCGCCTGGCCGAGCAGCGCCCGTGGAAGGGCATCATCGCCATTACCCGTGGCGGTCTGGTGCCGGCGGCCATCATCGCCCGCGAACTGAATATCCGCGTGGTGGAGACCATCTCGGTCAAAAGCTATGACGACAAAACCCAGGGCGACATCCAGGTGCTGAAGGCCCCGGATGCCGTGACCGATGGCGGCAAGGACTGGATGCTGATCGACGATCTGGTCGATACTGGCAAGACGGCCGCCTATGTGCGCAAGCTGCTGCCCTATGCGCACTTCGCCACCCTCTATGCCAAGCCGGCCGGCCGCCCGCTGGTGGATACGTTCATCACCGAGGTCAGCCAGGATACCTGGATTTATTTCCCCTGGGATCTGCTGCCGGTCAGCTATTTGCAGATCGAGCGCTGATCCAGCGCGGTCATGAAAAAGGCCTGAAGGGTGGCGTTTCCACTCTTCAGGCCTTTTTTATAGCCCGCTCAGTCCCCGACATAGGGGTCAGTATTAATTATCCCCCAATGTGTCGCGCAGTTTCGGCGCATTGCGGACGAGTTCCTGGTTGCTCGCAAATTCCCGGGTGTTGGGGCTGGAGGCCATGTCGGCGCGTGACAGCACCGCGTCGCCGCGTGGCTCCGCTTTCGGTGGTTTACCGAACTTGGCGTGCAGCCGGACATATTCCTGCCGATGGTAATCGTCGGATTCCTGGAATCCGGGTTCCCCGTTGCGGGGGGCCGTGACAATCACCTCATCCGCCTGTTCAGCGGGTGTGCCGGGTGGCGGTGGCGGCGGTTCGTCGGCTGCCAGAACCGGCAGGGCGATGCCCAGCAGCAACCCGGACAGGGCCAGGGCCGCGAACCGGCGCCCGGCCGGCTGGAACGGAAGCTTTCCCATATCCTGGTCCTTTCCTTCTGCGGCATCCCTTGATCAGAGATGGGGGCGGCGGCGGGGAATTGCCATCCCCCCTCCTTTCACGCCCGACGTCCTAAATCCCGCCGCAACCAATTATACCAAGGGGCATGGGACATGCCCCTTGGAGGCCGGCGACCGCCGGCCCGCGGGCTCGTGCCCGCGTAATACCAACGGTCATAATTCATGACCGTTGGTAATGCTGCGACTGCCGCCGCGCCGCACGTGCGGCGTAGCCAAGCCAGCGGATGCTGGCGCCGGCGACTGAGGGGCGCGAAAGCGTGACCATCGGTCATGATTTCGTGCCGCTGGTATAAGCCAAGCTGCCGGAGGCAGCGCCCGGCACCTGAGGGAACACACAACCTCCCTTGATCGTGACCGATCAAGGGAGATTGGTGTCACTCGTGCCAGCCCCCCAGCAGGGGGCGCATCCGCAGGCTTTCCTTGTTGCGCACCCGCACCTTGCCATGCACATGGTCGGGCTTGGCATCGCGGGGGCCGCCCACGCGCACCGGCCGCTCGGCGAAACGGCCCAGGGAGATCATGCGGTCATAGGTGACAATGGCGGCGGCAACGGCGACATTGACGCAGAATTTGGTGGGGATCTTCACCACATGGTCACAGCGGGCCAGCATGGCGGGGGAGAGGTTGCCGCGTTCCGGCCCGAACACATAGGCGGCCCGCAGCGGGTGGCGGAAGCTGGGCAGTTCGGCCGCATCATCGGTCAATTCACAGCCCACCAGCTGGCAGCCGGCCGGCAGCGCCATCTCGTCAAGCGAACCCCACCCATAATAGGGCACATGATCCACCCCGCCGGATGTGTCGGTGCGCCGCAGTTCCTCCACATCCACCACGCCATTGACGGTGAAGACGAAGCTGGCGCCAAAGGCATGGGCCGTGCGCATGATGGTGCCGACATTGCCGGATTTGCTGATGCCCTCCGCGCCCAGGGCGAAATAACCACGCATGATGACCTGACTGGATGATTCAAGGAGAATTTCCGCCAGTCCTTGGCACGGGAGGGCCCACCAGGGCAAGGGCTGCGCCCGCCCCGGTGGGCCGACATGCGATCAGGGCATTTCCCCCGCCGGCTGCGGCGTTTTGATGGGCAGATGGATCAGGAAGCGGGTACCGTGGCCGGGGATGCTGGCCAGATCAATGTCTCCCCCCAGCGCCCCGGTGACCAGATTATGCACGATATGCAGGCCCAGCCCGGTGCCGCCACTATCCCGCTTGGTGGTGAAGAAGGGGTCGAAGGCCTTTGCCTGCACCTCCCCCGGCATCCCGATGCCATTGTCGGTGATGGCAATGGCCAGCCGATCGCTGCCGGCCCGCCCGGCAGCGATCAGAATCTGTGGCGCTTCCACGCCAGCAAAACCATGCACCACGGCATTCTGCACCAGATTGGTCACCACCTGCGACAGCAGCCCCGGCATGGTGGTCAGCACCAGCCCCGGCTGGGCATCAATGGCCACCTTCACCCGGCTTTCCCGCAGCATCGGGTCCAGGCTGCGCACCACATCGGCCAGATAGGCGGCCAGATCCAGGGTCCGCGTCGCCTCGCTGCTGCGATCGGCGGAGACCTGCTTGAAACTGCGCACCAGTTCCGCCGCCCGTTGCAGGTTGCCGGTCATGATGCGCAGCCCCTCCTGCAGCTTGTCCAGGAAATGGTTCATGGAAAGCCGGGTCAGCGCCCCGGCCTGGAAGGCGCTGGCGACCTGTTCCCGCTCCTCCTCCAGATGGGTGGCCAGGGTGAAGGCGACGCCCAGGGGCGTGTTGATCTCATGCGCCACCCCGGCCACCAGCTGGCCCAGGGAGGCGTGCTTTTCCTGCTGTACCAGCCGGTTCTGCGTCAGGCGCAGTTCTGACAGGGTGCTGTTCATCCTGGCATAGGCGGCGGCGTTGGACAGCGCGATGGCGCCATAGGCGGACAGGCTGCGGAAGATCAGCCGTTCCCGTTCCCCATAGGCATTTTCCTGTGTCGATTGCACCGTCATCACCCCGATCAGCCGGCTGCCCGCCAGAAGCGGGGCCAGCAACAGGGTACGCATGAAGCGGGTACCCGGAATATGCGAGGGGGAATCGGTTTCGTGGGCACCGCGCAGGATCAGCAGTTCCTGCCGGTCGCGGGCGCAGCGGGCGACCACGGAGACGGGATCGGACAGGCTGCGCCAGATGGTGGGCAGCGGGCGCCCCTGTTCCAGCCCATAGCGCAGTTCCAGATGATCGCCCCCGTCATCCATCAGATAAAGCGCGAAGGAATCGAAGGCCAGCAGGGTGCCGGCATGGCGGTGCAGGGCGTGGAAAACCGCATCGGCGTCCAGATTGGCGGTGATCTGCTGGCCGATCCGGCCCAGCAGTTCCAGCGTCTGGGTTGCCTCATGCAGGGCGGCGGCGCGCGCTGCCTCCGCCGCGGCCAGATGGCGGTGATATTCGCCTTCCGCCTTCAGCCGCTCCGTCTCAAACCCGGCCTGCATGGCCAGCAGCCGGTCGCTCACCTCCCGGCTGCGCAGCAGGCTGCGCGCCTGGCAGGCCTGGCGTTCAAAGGCGAGCGCCCGTCCCAGATCGCCCGTTGCCTCATAGGCCGCCGCCAGGGCCGACAACAGGTTGGCCGGCACCGTATAGCCCTGGATCGATTCGGCCAGCGCCAGCGCGCGGCACAGCAGATGGATGACAGGGGTGCGATGGGGTGGAAGGTCCGGCACGGGGGACGGCAGATCGGGAAAGCGGCGATGCAGTTCCGCCTGCGCCATCAGCAGGTCGATCTCCCGCCAGCGGCTGGGGCTTTCCGTCAGCAGGGCCATGGCATCAGCCATGGCGGCAGCGGCCTCATCCCGCCGGCCCATGGCGGAAAGGGCGCGGGCCTGCCCTGCCGCTGCCTCGGTCCGCAGGTCTGCCTGTTCCAGCTCGGCGGCAATCTCCGCCATGCTTTCAAACCAGCCCAATGCCGTCGCCGGTTCCCCCACCTCCATATCCAGATCGCCCAGATGCTGGCAGCAGATGGCATGGTTGCGCGACCGGCCCAGCGGGGTCAGCCATTCCAGCGCTTCGCTCAGCAGCTGGCGGGCCCGGCCGGTCTGTCCCAGACGGCGCAGCGTGTCCCCCAGCCCGCGCAGGCATTGGCCCATGGCCGCCGGCCAGCCGGTGCCGCGCGCCAGCTGATGCGCCCGCTCCCGCCAGACAAACTCCGCCACATAATCATTGAGGTTGGAGAAGGCGCCGGCGGCATTGGCAGCCAGCAGCACCGCCAGCCGAATCCGCCCCGCCAGCAAAGCCAGATCACAGCCGCGCTGATAGTGGCGCTGGGCGGTCAGGAAATTGCCGCGGGCAAATTCCAGCCCGCCATGGCAATAGGCGACCACCGCGTCCAGGCCCGGATGTTCCAGTCCCGGCGCCACCGGCAGTTCCGCCAGCCATTGGGCGGCCGCCGCCTCCGCATCCTCCGACAGGGCGTCCCTGCCCATCCAGATGCGGGCGATGCGCTGACGTATCGTGTCGGGGCTATGCTGGTAATGCGTATGGGCGCGCCGGTGCGCGCTGATGCGGCGGCGGGACTGGCCCTGGTCGAAGGCCAGCAACGCCTCCACCATGCAGGCATCGCCTTCCCCCAGCGGGTCCCCACTCTCCCGGAAGCTTTCCTGGGCGCCGGCCAGCATCGCCTCCGCCCCCGCCAGATCGCCCAGCAGCAGCCGGCATTCCGCCTTGGTCAGCAGCAGGCGCGCCGTCAGGCGCCGCAATTCCCGTTCCTGGGCGCAGCTGGCATGGTGCAGCAGGCCCATGGCCTCATCCACCATGGCCATGGCTGCCCCGGTATCACGCTGGCGTTGGTACCAGGCCAGTGTCGTCAGCAGCACCAGCCGTTCCAGCGGGTCATGGCTGTCAGCCAGCTGGTTTTCCGTCACCAGCACCTGTTCGGCCAGCCCATGCAGATCCAGATGCCCGACCAGGGGGCGATAATCGACCGGAACGACGGCCAGCGGATGTGACGACGCCGACAATGACGAAGGGCCGTCTGCCGCCGGCCCTGGTGCCCCGGAATCTTCGCCCATCGTCCCGCCGTTTGCCATGGCGCTTCCGCGATCCGTTACCAACCGGGCCTTCGGCGCCGTGCCGCCCCCTCTGCCGTAGGTTGCATTTTATTCAAATTCTTTGCAACCCATGCATTAGACTAATACCATCGGCATGAAATCATGACCGATGGTCAAGATTTCATGCCCCTCAATCGCCGGCGCCAGCCTCCGCTGGCTTGGCTTCACGCGGCACGTGCCGCGCGGCGGCGGTCGCCGCCGTACCAACGGTCATGAATGATGACCGTTGGTATAAGATACCATCCCCCGGCGGGGATGGTCATGGGAAATGGCAAAGATTTTAAGAGGATCGGAATCGGCCAGCCGTTCAGGCGCCGCAACCATGATGGCGGGGACTGGGGCTTTCCCGGCTCAGGCCTGCCGCTGCCAGGGCATCCAGATAGCGCGCCCAGCGCGCTTCCTGTTCCCGCCCCAGTTCATGCAGATAACGCCAGGTGAAGATGCCGGTATCATGCCCGTCATCAAAGCCCAGGCGCACAGCATAATGGCCCACCGGCACCACGCTGGTGATGGCGACCTGGCGCTTGCCGGCCACCAGCTTCTTCTGTCCCGGCCCGTGGCCCTGCACTTCGGCCGAGGGGCTTTCCACCCGCAGATATTCCGCCGGCAGGCGGAAGAATGTTCCGTCATCGAAACGGATTTCCAGGCACGCCTCCTCCCGCTTCAGCCGTAATTCTTCCGGCCAATGGCTGGTGCCGTCCGTTTCGCTGACGAAATGTTCTTCCGCTGCCATGGTCAGCCGACCGTCGGCTCGTAACGCCGCGCCTCATCCACCAGCATGATGGGGATGCCGTCGCGGATCGGATAGGCGAGACCGGCTTGATCGGAGAGCAGTTCCTGGGCGGCGGCGTCATAGCGCAAGGTGCTTTTGGTCAGCGGGCAGACCAGGATTTCCAGCAGGCGCGGGTCCACCTTGCTGGCGGCGGTTTCGGTGGTGCTGTCGGACATGGCTATTGGCTTTCAGATGCGGGAGAATCAGTGCTGTCGATGGTCGCTGTCGGCGCCGGGATCGTGGACCGCCATTTCCAGCAGCGTCAACAGCATTTCCGCCCGTTCCACCGGTCCCGGCGATTCCAGCAGGGCCTGCTTTTCCGGTGGGGTGAAGGGGCAGATCATGGCCAGGGTGGAGACCAGCCGTTCATCGGCGGTGCGGGCGATGCTGTTCCAGTCCACATCGATCCCCTGCAGCTGGAAATAGCTGCGCAGGGCGCGGTCCAGTCTTCCCCGGTCCAGTGCGGCCGTTTCCGGCCCGCCAGCCAGATCGGCGGTGAAGGGGGACCAGTCGGGGATGACGCGGCGATAGCCCCGCATCGTCGCCACTTCTTGCGTGATCAGGAAACGGCTGATCCCGGTCAGGGTAATCAGGATACGACCATCATCGGTTTCGCTGAAACTGGTGATGCGTCCGGCGCAGCCGGTGCGGTAGAGCGCTGGCACGGCGCCCCCGCCCGGCTGGGGCTGGATCATGCCGATCATCCGGTCGGCCGCCAGCGCATCCTGCACCATGTTCAGGTAGCGCGGCTCGAAGATGTTCAGCGGTAATTTTCCACGCGGCAGCAGCAACACCCCCGTCAACGGAAAGACGGGGATGCTGCTGGGCAGCGTTTCGGGGGTGGGGTCGAAGGGATTGCGGCTCATGCAAATAAGATAGAGGACAATTTGCGTCTGGCCATGACCGTCAGCTTATCTGTCGGCCCAAAAGCCTCAAAAAGTTTCAGCAGCTGGGTCCGGGCGGCGCGTTCGTTCCATTCCCGGTCGCGGCGCACGATCTCCAGCAGGGCTTCCACCGCCTCTTCGTTGCGGCCGGCGGCATAAAGCGCCAGCGCATAATCATAGCGGGCCTGATGGTCCGCCGGGTCGCGGTCCACCGCGGCCTTCAGGTCGCCCAGCGGCCCGGCCTCGGCGGCCTGACGGGCCAGTTCCAGCTGGGTGCGGATGGCGGCCAGCTCCGGCGATTTGGCGATGGCGGCTGGCGCATTGTCCAGCATCTCCTGCGCGCCCTCGGCCTGTTCCACGGCCAGCAGGCAGCGGATCAGCCCGGCATAGGCGGCGGCATTCTCCGGTTCTTCGCCCAGCACCTCATTATAGACGGCGGCGGCTTCCTGGGCGTTGCCGGCATCCAGCAGGGCCTTGGCCTCTTCCAGGATGGCGGCAATGTCGATTCCGCCATCCCCGCCACCCAGCTTGGCCAGCCGTTCGACGAACTGCTTTATCTGGCTTTCCGGCAGGGCGCCCTGGAACCCGTCCACCGGGCGGCCCTGGAAAAAGGCATAGACGGTGGGGATGGATTGCACGCGCAGCTGGCCGGCGACGGCCGGATGCTTGTCGGTATCGATCTTCACCATCTTCACCGCGCCCTTGGCGGCGGTGACGGCCTTTTCCAGCAGGGGGCCCAGCGTCTTGCAGGGGCCGCACCACGGCGCCCAGAAATCGACGATGACCGGCACCTCGCGCGAGGCTTCGATGACATCGGCCATGAATTCGGCGTCGCTGCCATCCTTGATCAGGGCGCTGGCGGGCTTGGGCCCGGCATTATTCGGCACGTTGGACAGCATGGGGCACGTTTCCCGAAAATGAACGAGGATGATGGATCGGCCCGGAACGGCTGTGCCGGGCCTGGAACTCACCGTTATATAAAGTGCGCGCCCAAGCCTCGCCAAGGGTGCAGAACCGGATGGACAGGGTGCGCGCAGAAAATCGCTGATCGCTGCAAGAAAATGCTTGCATCGCAAAAACTCCTGTCTATATTCCGCGCTCACCGCCGGGGACGACTTGGCGGCGATACGGAAAATGGGCGGGCGTAGCTCAGGGGTAGAGCACAACCTTGCCAAGGTTGGGGTCGAGGGTTCGAATCCCTTCGCCCGCTCCATCTTCCGATAGCCGCGAAAGCGGCGGCCGTAACTGGCGATGCGGGCGTAGCTCAGGGGTAGAGCACAACCTTGCCAAGGTTGGGGTCGAGGGTTCGAATCCCTTCGCCCGCTCCAGTTAGCGGAGAGAAAATTGAATAGGGGCGCTTTTCGGCGTCCTTTTTTATTGTTGTCGCCCCGGTTCGGGGGATGACAGGTACGACTGGCGATGCGGGCGTAGCTCAGGGGTAGAGCACAACCTTGCCAAGGTTGGGGTCGAGGGTTCGAATCCCTTCGCCCGCTCCAGTTGGTTCCAATAGATCGGGTCACAGACGCTGACAGCAAAACAGGCCGGGCTTTGTCCCGGCCTTTTGCTTTTTCCCTTATACCCCGTTGCGATGAGGTGAACGCATCGCAACGGGGTACGGCGGCGACCGCCGCCGCGCCGCACGTGCGGCGTAGCCAAGCCAGCGGATGCTGGCGCCGGCGATTGAGGGCGTTGATCAGAGCCGATAGGGTCTGATCAACGCAAATGAATGTTACCCCCGCAGCCCCTGCTGATAGGCGTTGCGGGCGGCCACGGCCGGCACCAGCCATTCGGGGCGGTGCAGCCCGTGATAGGCTGCGATATCCAGCACCCAATCCAGATACATTTCGATCATGCCGGAGACATGGAAGGCCGGGCAGCCCGTATAAAGCTGGTCATGGCCGGTGCTGAAGGGCTTGATCGGCCGGCTGTCCAGCCGCAGCCGCACCCCGTCGGCCCCCTGTTCCAGGCGGAAGGCGCCGCCATCGGTCGGGTTCACGGCACTTTCCCCCTCCGGCTCCAGATGTGAGGCGTGCAGGAAGGTGACAATCATGCCCAGGCTGCCGGCGGCCAGGGTCTTCAATTCCTTGCGGCTGCGCCACAGGGCGGCCCGCCATTCATTGGCTGGCAGGTCCAGCCCCAGATGCAGCGCGCCTTCCACCAGGCTGAAGCACATATGCAGGGCGGTGTTGCTGCCGGTCTTGGAGATGCTGACCATGTCATGGTCGGCGCGCGCATACAGCGCGGAACCTTTGAAGAAGCCCTTGGCGAAGCGGGCCATGCGGGCAAAGGGGCAGCCCGTGGCGGGGCGGTTGCCCAGTTCGGCCGCCCAGACATCCAGCACTTGGTTCAGGCTGACGCAGCTTTGCGCCCGCAGCCGGTTCAACTTCTGCGCCTGGGTCAGGCCCGGCGGCAGGGGGGCAAAGGGGCCGGTACCGGCGCGCTTGGCCGCCTGCATATGGGTGTCCAGCTTCTGCCGCAGATCATGGAACAGGAAGGCCAGGAAGACATTGCCCTTCACCCGGTCCAGATTGTCGCTGGTGACGGGCTGGCCGTTGGTGATCAGGGGATCGATGCCGCTGGCGTCCCCGCCGCGTCCGGTCAGCCAATCCAGCAGCGCGGCCACCGGCAGCCGGGACAGACCCGCCTTGCCATGGGCCTGACGATAGAGCTGAGCAAAGCTGCCCTCTGCTTCCACCGCATTGTCGCTGGCCGGGCTGAACCGGAACTGCGTGCCGCCATCCATCTTGTCTCTCCGGGTCGATGATCCGGGAGAGACGAAGCAAGCGGCTTGCCAAGAAAAAATCGTTTTATTTCAATAGACTGTAATGGGTGTCGCCCCGGCAGTTCCCGTCAGGCGGCAGTTCCTGCCGGGTCGTGCCTGCCTATTCCCGCACACCCCAGAGCAGGTAATTCACCCCCAGATCCTTGGGCGAGAGGCTGAATTTATCGCTGATCGGGTTATAGGCGACACCGCTGATATCGCGGACGGCCACGCCGGCGCGGCGCAGCCCGCCCACCAGTTCCGATGGACGCAGGAACTTCTTCCAATCATGCGTGCCACGCGGCAGCCAGCCCAGCACATATTCCGCCGCGACCACGCCCAGCAGCCAGCCCTTGGCCGTGCGGTTCAGCGTGGCCATGAAGACCAGACCGCCGGGCTTGGCCAGCTTGCCCACCGCCTCCAGAAACAGGTCGACATCGGCCACATGCTCCACAATCTCCATGGCCAGCACCACGTCGAACTGCTCACCGGCGTCGACCAGGGCTTCGGCCGTGGTGGCGCGGTAATCCACCGTAACGCCGGTCTCAGCGGCGTGGGCGGCAGCCGTCTTCACATTCTTTTCCGCCGCATCCACGCCGGTGACGCTGGCCCCCAGCCGGGCCAGCGGTTCGGACAGCAGCCCGCCGCCGCAGCCGACATCGACGATGCGGATGCCGTCCAGCGGGCGCGGGGCCTTGGGGTCACGGCCATGCGCGGCACAGATGGCATCGCGGATATAGGCCAGCCGGACGGGGTTGAACTTGTGCAGCGGCCTGAACTTGCCGGCCGGATCCCACCATTCGGCGGCGATACGGCTGAACCGCTCGATCTCCCCTTGATCGATGGTGGTGCGGGCAGTGGCGGCGTTCATGGGCTGGCTCCCTGGCAAGGGCGGGGGTGATGGGGGATGACTTAGCGCACGCCCGCATCCCCTTCAATCGTCAATCCCCCGGCTTGGTGCGGCGCTGGGCCTTGGCATAGAGCAGGGACCAGATGAAGATGGTGATCAGGTTGATGGTGCCCTGCAGGACCGGTCGGTCGGCAATATCGGGGATCAGGGCGCGGCTGCCCAGCATCACGCCGATGGCAACGCCGGCAAACAGCAGCAGTTCCAGAATGATCACCGGCACGCGGGTGCCGGGGCTGAATTGCTTGCCCGTGGCCCATTCGGTCAGGGTGACAAGGGATTTCTTCGGTGCGGTCACAACAAGGGTCCGTTGGCTCGATGGCAAGGGGTGGCGCCATGCCTGCCTTGCCTTTGTTGCGGTAACTGGTCGCTTGCGCGCAATTTTCTGCCAGAGTATGGATAGCCGCCCCTAGCGGCTTGCCTGTCGGATATAGCCGATGGCGACCGTCATGGGCGACCCTATTCGACCCTATCCCCTATGGAATGGCGTTATGGCGCGGCTTGTCCTGAAATTCGGTGGCACTTCGGTTGGCGATATCGAACGCATCAAGAATGTCGCCAAGAAGGTCAAACAGGAGGTCGATGCCGGCCACGAGGTGGCGGTGGTCGTCTCCGCCATGTCCGGCGTGACCAATCAACTGGTGGATTATTGCCGCCAGATCGCCAAGGTGCATGATCAGGCGGAATATGATGCCGTGGTCGCCTCGGGCGAGCAGGTGACATCGGGCCTGCTGGCGATTGCCCTGCAGGAAATCGGCATCCCCGCCCGCTCGTGGCAGGGCTGGCAGATCCCGCTGATCGCCGATGAGGTGCATGGCAAGGCCCGCATCGAACGCATCGATACCACCCCGCTGTCGGCAGCCATGTCCAACGGCGTGGTCGGCGTCGTCGCCGGTTTCCAGGGCGTGACGGAAGCGGGGCGCATTGCCACGCTGGGCCGTGGCGGTTCCGACACCTCCGCCGTGGCGCTGGCCGCTGCCTTGAAGGCGGATCGCTGCGACATTTATACCGACGTGGATGGCGTCTATACGACCGATCCGCGCATCGTGAAGACGGCGCGCAAGCTGCACCGCGTCACGTATGAAGAAATGCTGGAAATGGCGTCGCTGGGCGCCAAGGTTCTGCAGACCCGCTCGGTCGAAATGGCCATGAAGCACCATGTTCGGGTGCAGGTATTGTCAACCTTTGAACAGGCGCCGGGCTCCGATCTTCCCGGCACCCTGGTCGTGGACGAGGATGAAATCGTGGAACAGGAACTGGTCAGCGGCATCGCCTATAGCCGGGACGAAGCAAAGATCACCCTGGTGGGCGTGGAAGACCAACCCGGCGTCGCCGCCGCGATCTTCGGCCCGCTGACGGACGCCGCCATCAATGTCGACATGATCGTGCAGAACGTGTCGGAAGATGGCCGCACCACCGACATGACCTTCACCGTGGGCAAGGCCGATCTGGACCGTGCCGTGCAGGTGCTGGAAAAGTCCAAGGACCAGTTGAAGTATCGCCGCCTGAATTCCGACGCCAATGTGGTGAAGGTGTCGGTGATCGGTGTCGGGATGCGCTCCCATGCCGGCGTCGCCCAGCGCATGTTCAAGGCCTTGGCCGATCGCGGCATCAATATCCAGGTCATCAGCACCAGCGAGATCAAGGTCTCTGTGCTGATCGCCGAGGAATATACCGAACTGGCGCTGCGCTCCCTGCACACCGCCTATGGGCTGGACAAGGCCTAAGTTTGGGGCTGCTGTTGCGGCCGCTATGTGCGGAAGCCACGGCAGCTTTACCTTTGGACGATGGCAATAGTCGCCATCGCTTGCTAGTTACCGCCGCCAATTCCCGCTAAAGATCGGGAGTTGGCGGTATTGTTTTGTGGAAGGACCAAGGGCTATGGGCGTCACGGCGGCACGGGAACGGCTGGACCAACTCTGGTCGCGGGGCCGCGACTATCTGGGCACGGACTTGGCCATCATGGGCGGGGCCATGACCTGGGTGTCGGACCGTAATCTGGTGGCGGCCATTTCCAATGCCGGCGGGTTCGGCGTCATCGCATCGGGTTCCATGCCGCCCGATCTGCTGCGGGCGGAAATCCAGGCTACCCAGGCGCTGACCACCAAGCCCTTCGGCGTCAACCTGATCACCCTGCATCCGCAGCTGGACCAGCTGGTCCAGGTCTGCCTGGAAGAGAAGGTGGGCCATATTGTGCTGGCCGGCGGCCTGCCGCCCGCCACCGCCATCAAGGCGGCGCGCGATGGCGGGGCACGGGTGATGTGCTTTGCCCCCGCCCTGGTGATCGCCAAAAAGCTGATCCGCAGCGGCGCCGATGCCATCGTCATCGAAGGGTCAGAGGCTGGCGGCCATATCGGGCCTGTCTCCACCTCCGTGCTGGCGCAGGAAATTCTGCCGGAAATCGGTGATGTGCCGGTCTTCGTGGCCGGTGGCATCGGCCGGGGTGATGCCATCGTCTCCTATCTGGAGATGGGGGCCGCCGGGGTGCAGCTGGGCACCCGTTTCGTCTGCGCCAGCGAATGCCGGGCGCATCCCAAATTCAAGCAGGCCTTCATCCGCGGCAGCGCGCGCGACGCCTTGGCCTCGGTGGCGCTGGATGCCCGCTTCCCCGTGATCCCTGTGCGCGCGCTGCAAAATGAAGGCACCAAGCGCTTCATGGAAAAGCAGCGGGAAGTGATCGCCCGCTTTGACGCCGGGGAGCTGGACCAGAAGGAAGCCCAGTTGGAGATCGAACATTACTGGGCCGGCGCCCTGCGCCGCGCGGTGATTGAGGGCGATGTGGAAAACGGCTCCCTGATGGCGGGCCAGTCCGTCGGCATGGTGACGAAGGAACAGCCGGTGGCGGAGATTCTGGCCGAACTGGTGGAACAGGCCGAGGCGGCGCTGACGCGGCGCGGGTGACGTTGCGGAAACGGTCGCCGGATCGAAGGTGTTTCGCCTTAAGAAGCCTGACGAATCCGTTCCAACCTGCTATCCATCGATCAGGCGGCGGTGACGCCGCCGCCCCGCAGGGTGGGTCTGAGGAACATGGTTGAGATGATGATATCGTCGGGTGCCCAGGTGCTGGGCCACAACCCCGGTGCCGGTGCCCGCCGGCTGCTGGCCCGGTTGCGCGATATCATGGCCGGCAGCGGCTCCGCCCAGGACCGGCTGGACAAGATCGTCAAGACCATCGCCCATGAAATGGCCGCCGATGTCTGCTCCTGCTACATTATGCGCGCCGGTGAGGTGCTGGAACTGTTCGCCACCATCGGTCTGAACCCCGATGCCGTGCACCAGACCCGGATGCGGGTGGGTGAGGGCCTGATCGGCGATGTCGCCGCCCATGCCCGCCCCGTGGCGCTGGCCAATGCGCGCAGCCATCCCAATTTCGCCTATCGCCCGGAAACGGGGGAAGACCCGTTTAACGGCTTCCTGGCCGTACCCATCCTGCGCGGCGGCCGGGTGCGCGGCGTGCTGGCCATCCAGCACAAGGACCGGCGCGATTACGATGAACAGGATGTGGAGACGCTGCAGACCATCGCCATGATCGTGGCGGAACTGGTGGCCGGTGGCGAGCTGGTGGACAGCCGGGAACTGTCGCTGGCCAATGATCTGGTGCTGCTGCCATCGCGCCTGGAAGGGATCAGCCTGAACCGGGGCGTGGCCATGGGGCTGGCCGTGCTGCACCGCCCGCAGTTGACCATCCGCCAGATGGTGGCCGATGATCCGGAGGCCGAGCTGGTGCGGCTGAAGGGGGCGGTGGAAAACATGCATTCCGCCATCGACCAGATGCTGATCGCCGTGGGCGAGTCGGACAGCGAACATGCCGAGATCATGCAGACCTACCGCATGGTGGCGGCCGATCGCGGCTGGCTGAACCGCATCCGGGAGGCGATCCGGTCGGGCCTGACGGCGGAAGCAGCGGTACAGCGGGTGCAGAATGACAATTCCGCCCGCATGGCCCAGGTGGCCGACCCCTATATCCGCGACCGGCTGCTGGATCTGAACGACATCACCAACCGGCTGTTACAGCATCTGGCCGGCAAGCCGGTGGATGCCGTTGGCGGCACCCTGCCGGATGAGTTCATCCTGGTGGCCCGCAATCTGGGCCCGGCGGAATTGCTGGATTATGACCGCACCCGTCTGCGCGGGCTGGTGATGGAGGAAGGCTCCGCCTATTCCCATGTCGCCATCGTCGCCCGCGCCCTGGATATCCCGGTGGTGGGACAGGCGGCCGATGTGCTGCGCCGGGTGGAGCCGCTGGATTTCCTGATCGTCGATGGCGACCATGGGCAGGTCTTTGTCCGCCCGGCTGATGATATTCAGGAAGCCTTCCTGACCAGCCTGGCCGTGCGCAAGCAGCGCGCTGCCGAATCCGTCCGCCTGCGCGATGTGCCCTCCGTCACCAAGGATGGGGTGCCAGTGCAGCTGATGCTGAATTGCGGGCTGCTGATCGATCTGCCGCATCTGGAAGCGACGGGCGCTGAAGGGGTGGGGCTTTACCGCACCGAAATCCCCTTCATGGTGCGCCCGTCATATCCTGATGTGATTACCCAGCAGGAAACCTACAGCCGGGTGATGGATGAGGCGAAGGGCAAGCCGGTCGTCTTCCGCACCCTGGATGTCGGCGGCGACAAGACGCTGCCCTATTTCCCGGAACTGGGGGAGGAGAACCCGGCCTTGGGCTGGCGGGCCATCCGCATCGGGCTGGACCGGCCGTCCATGCTGCGCAAGCAGTTGCGCGCCATGCTGCGTGCGGCGGCGGGCCGGGAATTGCGGGTGATGTTCCCCATGGTGGCGCAGGTGGCCGAATTCGTGCAGGCCCGCCACATGCTGGATATGGAAATCCGCCGCCTGACGGAAAATGGCGAACCGGCCCCCAGCCTGCTGAAAGTGGGCGTGATGATGGAGGTGCCGGCCCTGCTGTTCCAGCTGGACGCGCTGCTGCCGCTGATCGATTTCATGTCCATCGGTTCCAACGACCTGTTGCAGTATCTCTATGCGTCGGACCGGGGCAACCCGATGATGAATAACCGCTATGACCTGCTGTCGCCGGCCCTGCTGCGGGTGCTGCGCATGTTGGTGGTGAAGTGCCACGCGGCCAATGTGTCGCTGTCGCTGTGCGGCGAAATGGCCAGCCGCCCGCTGGATGCCATGGCGCTGCTGGGCGTCGGCCTGCGCCGCCTGTCCATGTCGGCCCCAGCCTTCTTTGAGGTGAAGGCGATGGTGCGGTCGCTGCAGGTGGGGGCTTTGCAGGGCTATATGGAATCGCTCTACAATCTGCCCGACCGCTCCGTCCGCGCGCGGCTGCGGGCCTATGCGCGGGACCATGGGGTGCGGATCGGGTAGCCAGACAATATCAAGGCAGGCCACACCAGTGGACAGGCCGCGCAACGGTCCGGGCGGAGAAAATCCAATGCTTTGCGCCATCTCATCCCTCGCGCCGATCGGCAGCGGCGATGATATTAACTATTTGATAATATAAGCCAATAACCAGCAAGTCTCGACAACAGTGCAGCCGCGATCAATAATCGTAAATTACGGGCTCAGCAAAAAGTCACCAACGCTGAACCCACGGGGCATCAAGCAGAACATGTCCCCAGTAAGCTCACCCCTCAACAGCGCCCGGTTTTCGTCGGCACTCTCAGACAAATCGATTTGCCCCTGACCAGATGCGCTTAGAGCGGATCGCGGAAAAGCGGAATCGCTTTGGAGCGTGAATCCGCTCGCTGAACAAGGACTTAGCGCCGGGTGCGTTTCCGTTTAAACGCACCCGGCGCTAGTCCGAAGGGCGTTCCGGCAAGCGGGCTATCGCGCGCGGATAATGGGCGGCCGGGAAGCAGCCATACTGGCAGCCATGCATAATACGCTACCCCTGCCTTTTCCGCATACAGATGAAGTTATTAATCAGACATTAGCTGGCGACAATTCTCGGGCCTAGCCGCGTGCTATCCTTTGGCTATGTGACCAAAAGAACTATTGGCACAGCCACAGGGCGTGTTCATCTTCATAACACGTCGCTTCTGTAAAAATAGCACGCCCACTCATACAGCTTTAGGAAAGCCATCGCAAAAGGCGCAGAAGCCGGTGGCCCTACATCCCGAAGCATAGGGCAAAGAACTTGACGTCATGCAAACGTATGTCGCAGGATCAGCCCGTCCGCCAATCTGGAGGTTGTTCAAATGCAAACCGCAACCCGTGGCCGTCGTGGTGGCGGTCGTCCCAAGCTGGGTAAGCCGAATCCGATCGATGTGCATGTCGGTTCCCGCGTCCGACTGCGCCGCACCCTGCTGGGCATGAGCCAGGAGAAGCTGGGCGAGGCCATTGGCCTGACGTTCCAGCAGGTGCAGAAATACGAGCGGGGTGCCAACCGCATCGGGGCTTCCCGCCTGTTCGACCTGTCCCGCGTACTGGACGTGCCGGTCTCCTTCTTTTTCGACGACATGGCCGACCCGGAAAGCGGGGAAAACACCAGCGCTCCGTCTGCCATGCCGGAAGCCGGTGAGCCGGACCCGATGGCCAAGCGCGAGACGCTGGAACTGGTGCGTGCCTATTACCGCATCACCGATCCCGGTGTGCGCAAGCGCATCTTCGAACTGACCAAGGCTGTTGCTTCGGCAGCCGACGCGGCCTGAGCAGGCGGAAAGGGTGAAATGCCAGAAGACGGCTGTCACCCTCTCTTGACCATATCGGGAAAGCTTGCGACAAACACGCTGCACCTGGTTGTTCCGGGGGCGGCGTGTTTTGTTTTATACCCAGCGCTTTCACTGACCGAGGCGATCGCAAGTGGCAAAGACGAATTATATTTTCACCAGCGAGTCCGTCTCCGAGGGCCATCCCGACAAGGTATGCGACCGCATCTCTGATGCCGTGGTCGACCTGTATCTGGCCCAGGACCCCTATGCCCGCGTCGCCTGTGAGACCCTGGCGACCACCAACCGAATCGTGATTGCCGGTGAAGTGCGCGGCCCCGGTGAGCTGCTGAAGCAGGTTGAAGAGGTCGCCCGCGCCGCTGTCCGTGATATTGGCTATGAGCAGAAGGGCTTCCACTGGGCCACTGCCGATGTCTCCGTCCATCTGCACGCCCAGTCCGCCGACATCGCCGTTGGCGTCGATGCTGCCGGCAGCAAGGATGAAGGGGCGGGCGACCAGGGCATCATGTTCGGTTATGCCTGCACCGAGACCCCGGCCCTGATGCCGGCCCCGCTCTATTACAGCCACAAGCTGTTGAAGAGCTTGGCGGAAGTACGCCATTCCGGCGCCACCCCCTGGCTGGGTCCCGATGCGAAGAGCCAGTTCTCCCTGCAATACCGCGATGGCAAGCCGGTGGGCGCCACCTCTGTGGTGCTGTCCACCCAGCATTCGGAAACCGTGAGCCAGGAAGAGATCCGGGAAACGGCGCGCCGCCATGTGCTGGAGATCCTGCCGGAAGGCTGGATGTGCCCGGAAGAGGCGTTTTACGTCAACCCGACCGGCCGTTTCGTCATTGGTGGCCCCGATGGTGATGCCGGTCTGACCGGCCGCAAGATCATTGTGGACACCTATGGCGGGGCTGCCCCGCATGGTGGCGGCGCCTTCTCCGGCAAGGATCCGACCAAGGTTGACCGTTCCGCCGCCTATGCCGCGCGCTATCTGGCCAAGAACGTCGTTGCCGCCGGTCTGGCTGACAAGTGCACCATCCAGCTCAGCTACGCCATCGGCGTGTCGCACCCGCTGTCGGTCTATATCGACACGGCCGGCACCGGCCGCGTGGATGAGGATAAGCTGTCCGACGTGCTGCGCCAGCTGATGAACCTGAGCCCCCGTGGCATCCGCGAGCATCTGAAGCTGAACCGCGCCATCTATGCCCGCACCGCTGCTTACGGCCATTTCGGCCGGGAGCCGGAGGCTGATGGCGGCTTCAGCTGGGAGAAGACCGATCTGGTCGCCGATCTGAAATCTGCCTTCGGCGCCTGATCCAGGCCCTGCCAAAGTGCCAGCGACCGGCCCGCCCTCACCGGCGGGCCGTTTGCCATTTTTCGATACCCCGATCCAAAGCCGGTTGATTTAGCACCATGTCCACGCAGAACCCCGACGATATCCCCCACCGCAAGGTTCTTTATGGCCGTCGCCATGGCCGGCCCCTGCGCAAGGGCCGACTGGAGGTGCTGGACACTCTACTGCCGGCGATAAAGCTGGAAGCGCCCAAGGATGGCACCAGGCTGGATGTCTCCGGCCTGTTCGACCAGCCGATGCGCGACCTGTGGTTTGAGGTCGGGTTCGGCGGCGGTGAACATCTGGCCTGGCACGCGGAGCGCAACCCCGATATCGGCTTCATCGGCTGCGAGCCGTTCATCAACGGCGTCTCCTCCCTGCTGAAACATATTGAGCAGGGCGGGCAGCGGAATATCCGCGTGGTACCCGATGATGCCCGTCCCATCCTGGATGCCCTGCCCGACGCCTCGGTCGGCCGTGCCTTCGTACTGTTCCCCGATCCGTGGCCCAAGGCCCGCCATGCCTTCCGCCGCTTCATCGGCCCGGATAACCTGCCGCGCCTGTCCCGCGTGCTGAAGGATGGGGCGGAACTGCGCATGGCGTCGGACGACATGCAGCTGGCCCGCTGGATGCTGGAACATACCTGGCGCCATCCGGATTTCGAATGGATGGCCGAAGGCCCCACCGACTGGCGCACCCGGCCTGAAGATTGGCCCGCCACCCGGTATGAACAGAAAATGCTGACGGGCTGCCGCCCGGTCTTCCTGCGCTTCCGCCGCCGGTCCAGGCAATGACATCGGTTACCAAAGTGGTAAACCAATAATCCGATAACAAAATCAATCTATTCTGAAGAAGGTTGCAGCGAACACAATCATAACCCTCTGCATATCTGTTCAAAATTCGGAATCTTGGCATTCTGACAACATCAGGCACAGGCACAAATGTAGCACTGCGACCTATCCAAAAGTTGTCAGGAGAAAAAGCCATGTTGAATTTTCGCGATATGGGAATAGCGCTCAAGGTCAACTTGGCCGTGGCATTGCTGACCCTTGTTGCGGTGATCATGGTTGTGTTGGGCCTGCAGGCCCTGTCCGTTTACCAGAAAGAGGTGGAGCGGATGGGGGCGGCCAACCAGCGTGCCGTTCTGTCTGAACAGATCAATGGCCTGATCAATGCCGTGGTGATGGACAGCCGCGGCATCTACATGGCCCGCGATGCCGCCGAGCTGGAAAAATTCGCCAAGACGATGACCACCAGCCTGCAGACGCTGGATAAGCGTCTGACCGCCTATGAAGCGGTGATCGATCCGGCGGTGGAAAAGGATATGCGCGACGCCATTGCCAGGGGCCGAGAATTCATTCGCTTCCGCACCGACATGATGGAGGCCGGGCGCCAGAACGGGGCCGAAGCGGCCCGCACGCTGGGCGACAATGACGCCAACCGCGCCAACCGCAAGGCCTTCAACGATGTGATGATCAAGCTGTCGCAGCAGCAGGTGGCCTATGTCGAAACAGCCATCGATCGGCTGGATGCCTTTGCCGACACTGAACGCAACCTGATGCTGATCATCGCCGCCATTGGCATTCTCGCGTCGGTCAGTTTCGCCAGCTGGATGGTCTCGCGTCAGGTTACCAAGCCGCTGACCCACGTTGCCGCCACGGTGCAGACCCTGGCCGGTGGTGATTATGAAGCCACCGTGCCGGAAACCGGCCGTGGGGATGAAATCGGCCGCATCGCCAAGGCGCTGGACGTGTTCAAGGCCGGGCTGCTGGATGGCCGCCGGATGGCCGCCGAACAGCAGGCCGAACAGATCGCCAAGGAACAGCGCCGCCAGCAGCTGGAGCGCATGACCAGCGATTTCGCCGGCAAGCTGGGGCAGGTTTCCGCCGCCTTGGCCGCCTCTGCCCAGGATATGCGCGACAGTGCCCAGGGGCTGACCGCGGCCGCCACAGCCGCCGCCGGGCAGGCGTCGGAAGTGGCCCAGGCCTCCAATGAATCGGCCGGCAGTGTGCAGGGCGTGGCCGCCGCCACCGAACAGATCAACGCCTCCATCGCGGAAATCGCCCGGCAGGTGGTGGAGGTGAATAATGTCACCCGCGCCGCCGTGGAAGACGCCACCGAGACCACCCGGACGATGGACGGGCTGCAAGGTGCCGCCACAAGGATTGAGGAAGTGGTGACGCTGATCCAGGGCATCGCCGCCCAGACCAACCTGCTGGCCCTGAACGCGACGATTGAGGCGGCCCGCGCCGGGGAAGCCGGCAAGGGCTTCGCCGTGGTCGCCAGCGAAGTGAAGACGCTTGCCACCCAGACCGGCAAAGCCACAGAGGATATTGCCGCCCAGGTCGCCAGCATCCAGCGGGAAACCGGGGCCGCCGTCAGCGCCATCAACCGCATCGCCTACACGATCGACAAGATCGGGGAGATCACCACGGCCCTGGCCGCCGCCATCGAGGAACAGCAGGCCAGCACCAACGAGATCGCCCGCCGGGTGCAGGATGTGGCCAATGGCACCCAGGCCGTGTGCAACGCGGTGCAGGGCGTCAGTGAGGCCGCCGCCAATACCGGCGGGGCCGCCAGCACGGTGCATGGCACGGCATCCGACGTGACGCGCCAGTCCGAAGTTCTGAATGTGGAAGTGGACAAGTTTGTCAAAACCCTGATCGCGGCGTAATGCCGCCGGGGGCTGGGGCAGCAGAACCCCACTCCAGCCCCCGGAAACGCAGCCTTTCCAACCCCGCCCGGTCCACCGGGCGGGGTTTTCCATTTGCGCCAAGCATGGGTGACGGCCATGTCCGGGCCTTGCTTTCGGTCTGTGACAGGCCCATGACTCTTCTCATCGTCAATCTGGGGTGCCGTGGCCGGCGGATGCGTCGGCACGGCTGAGATCATACCCATCGAACCTGATCCGGGTCATGCCGGCGAAGGGAGGATGTTCAGCCATGTCCATCACCATGTCTTCATCGCAACCGCGCGTCGTCATCATCGGCGGCGGCATCATCGGGCTGGCCATTGGCTGGCGGCTGGCGCTCTCCGGCGCGTCGGTGGATATTTTCGAACGTGACCCCGCCGCCGGCCAACGGGCCAGCCGCGCCGCCGCCGGGATGCTGGCCGCCGCGGTGGAGGCGGAGCCGGGCGAACAGCCGCTGCTGCCGCTCTGCCTGGCCAGCCGGGAAATGTGGCCCGACTTCGCCGCCGAACTGGAAGCGGCCAGCGGCCTGCCCGTCGGCCTGCGCCGCGAAGGCACTATGGTGGTGGCGCTGACCCGCGATGATGTGGAAACGCTGCGCAGCAATTACGAATTCCAGCGCGGGCTGGGGCTGGATATCCACTGGCTGACCGGTGCCCAGGCCAAGGAACGGGAACCGTTCCTGAACCCGCGCACGGCCGCCGCCGTCTATTCCCCCCGCGATGGGCAGGTGGATAACCGTCTGGCCACAGCGGCGCTGCGCGTGGCCCTGGCCCGGGCCGGCGGACGCCTGCATGAAGGCACACCGGTGACAGGGCTGGAGATCAGCGCTGGCCGCGTTACCGGCGTGCAACTGGGCGACCGGGTGCAGGCGGCGGACAAGGTGGTGCTGGCGGCCGGGGCCTGGTCGCGCCTGCTGCCCGGCCTGCCCGCCCCGCCGCCGGTGCGCCCCGTAAAGGGCCAGATGCTGTCCATCGCCATGGACCCGGCCGCCCCGCTGTTGAACCATGTTGTCTGGGGCCCCAAATGCTATCTGGTGCCGCGCGCCGACGGCACGCTGATCGTCGGTGCCACGACGGAGGAAAAGGGCTTTGACGAGCAGATGACGGCCGGCGGCGTGCTGGCCCTGCTGGAAGCGGCTTGGCGCACCCTGCCGGGGATCGAGGAACTGCCGATCCGGGAAATGTGGAATGGCCTGCGCCCCGGTTGCCGCGACGATGCGCCCATCCTGGGTTGGGCCGAGGGGGTGGAGGGGCTGGCGCTGGCCACCGGCCATCACCGCAACGGCATTCTGCTGGCCCCCATCACCGCCCACACCATCGCCGATCTTGTATTGACCGGCCGGGTGGACGACAAGATCGCCGGTTTCGGCGCCGCGCGCTTTGCCCGCAGCGCCGCCGCCTGATCGGGGGAGAGATAATGATCAATGTGAATGGCAAGGATCGCCAGCCGGCAGATTATGCGCTGACGGCGATCATGGCGGCGGACGGGATCGACCCGCAGGCGCGCGGCATTGCCGTGGCGCTGAACGGCACGGTGCTGCCGCGCGCCCGCTGGGCCGACACGGTGCTGTCCCCCGGCGACAAGGTTGAAATCGTCAAGGTTCTGCAGGGCGGCTGACATGAATCATCATCCCCTTCTCTCCGCCGATCCATTGAAGATCGGCGGCAAGAGCTTCCATTCCCGCCTGTTCCTGGGCAGCGCCGGCTATCCCAACCAGCAGGTGTTCCTGGACAGTCTGGCCGCCTCGGGGGCGGAAATCCTCACCGTTTCCGTGCGCCGGGCCGATCTAACCGGCTATGGCGAAGGGTTGCTGGATCTGGTGGCCGGCAAGGTCTGGCTGCTGCCCAACACGGCCGGCTGCGCCACGGTGAAGGATGCCGTGCTGACCGCGCAATTGGCGCGCGAAGCCATGGATACCAACTGGATCAAGCTGGAACTGATCGGCGACCGCGAAACCCTGTACCCGGATGTGGAACAGTTGCTGCGCGCCGCCGATGAGCTGGTGCGCGACGGTTTCACCGTGCTGCCCTATTGCACCGACGATCCGGTGGTCTGCCAGCGGCTGGCCGATCTGGGCTGTGCGGCAGTGATGCCGCTGGGCGCCCCCATCGGTACCGGCCTGGGCATCCTGAACCCCTATAATATCGAACATATCTGCCGCACCAGTGCCGTACCGGTGGTGCTGGATGCCGGCATCGGCACGGCCAGCGACGCCGCCCTGGCCATGGAACTGGGCTGTGACGCCGTGCTGCTGAACACCGCCGTGTCGAAAAGCACCGATCCGGTGCGCATGGCCGCTGCCATGCGGGCGGGCGTGGAAGGCGGGCGGTTGGCCCGACTGGCCGGGCGCATCCCCAAGCGCCATCGGGCCGAAGCCTCCAGCCCCGAACTGGGGCTGATCGGCGGGTGAGCCAGCGCCATCCCCTGCCCTGCCCGCCTTTGCTGCTGATCACCGACCGCCACCAGACCGACGATCTGGTGGCGACGGTGCGGACGGCGGTGGCCAATGGCTGCCGCTGGGTGTCGCTGCGGGAAAAGGATTTGCCCGTGGGCGAGCAGCAGGCGCTGCTGGACCAGTTGCGCCCGCTGCTCTGTGCCGTGGGCGGCGTGCTGATGGTGCATGGTAATGTCGATCTCGCCCGGCAATGCCGGGGCCTGCATCTGCCGGCCGGTGGCGATGTGGTTGCCGCCCGCGCCACTCTGGGGCCGCAGGCCTTGATCGGGATTTCCTGCCACCATCCGGCGGAACTGCAAGCGGCGGCAGCGGCCGGGGCGGATTACGCCACGCTCAGCCCGATTTTCCCCAGCGCGTCGAAACCCGGCTATGGCCCCGCCCTGGGCCCGGCAGCCCTGGCCGACGCCCCCCTGCCGGTGCTGGCCCTGGGCGGTGTGGGGGCGGATAATCTGGCCGCCTGCCTGGAAGCCGGTGCTGCCGGGGCCGCCCTGATGGGCGGGCCGATGCGCCGGCCGGAACAGATGGCGGGGTTGGCCGCCCTCTGTCAGGCACGGACGACCGTCAACCCACCGCCTGGGTGACGGAATTAATCAGCAGATTGAGGGTGAGATCGCTCAGCAGCAGGGCGCTGGCCAGCAAACCGTTGCAGGCCAGCGACTGGCGCAGCACGAACCAGCCATAGACCAGCAGCCAGAGCATGGGCACAACCAGCGCACCATTCACCGCCTGCGCCCCCGCCTCCCCGCCGCCGGACAGGCCCAGGGACAGGGTGACGAACAGGGCATAGACCAGCATGGCCACCAACTGCGACCAGTTATAGGCGACCACCATCAGGCCAATGCGCGATCCATGCCCCATGGCCTGGGCCAGATGGCAGGCCAGCAGCAGGAATCCGGCAACATTGGCCGCCATCGTCACCGCCTCCAGCGCCAGATAAAGCGGCAGGCCCAGCTTGCCCAGCATCGGGTCGCCCAGCGCCACGGAGATCAGCAGGGAGAGCGGGAAGACCAGCAGATAGACCCTGAAGCTGCGCGCAATATCCGCATCGCTGTCGCTGAAACAAGCCATGCCGCCGGCATCCAGCCGCAACAGGCGCAGGGCGCCGGCCAGCCCCTGCCGGATTTCAGGCGACAGCATCAGGCGGCCTTGCCGGCGAAGAAATCAACCAGCACCCGGTCATAAATGGCGGTCAGCTGGATCAGGTCGGCCACGGCCACATGTTCATCCACCTTGTGCATGGTGGCGCCGACCAGCCCGAATTCCACCACCGGGCAATGATCCTTGATGAAGCGGGCGTCAGAGGTGCCGCCGCTGGTGGACAGTTCCGGTTGCTTGCCCGTCACCGCCGTCACGGCCCCGGCCACCGTGGCCACCAGGGGGCCGGGCGGGGTCAGGAAGGCGACACCGCTGGTCTGCATCTTCAGATCCCAGGCCCCGCCCACCTCTTCCAGCACATCGCGGATATGGGCTTCCAGGCTGTCGGGCGTGTGCAGATCATTGAAACGGATATTGAATTTTGCCGTTCCCTTGGCCGGGATGACATTGCTGGCCGGGTTGCCGACATCGATGGTGGTTAGCGCCAGGGTGCTGGGCTGGAAATGGGCCGTGCCCTCATCCAGCGGGCTGCCGGCCAGCAGGGTCAGCGCCTCCGTCAGGCGGGGCAGTGGGTTATCCGCCAGATGCGGATAGGCGACATGGCCCTGCGCGCCATAGGCCGTCAGCGTGGCAGTGACAGAGCCGCGCCGGCCGATCTTCATCATGTCGCCCAGCGCCTTCGGGTTGGTGGGTTCCCCCACCAGACAGGCATCGATCACTTCCCCCTGCTCGCGCATCCAGTCCAGCACCTTGCGCGTGCCATTGATGGACGGCCCTTCCTCATCCCCCGTGATCAGCAGGGAGATGGAGCCGTTGGGCGTACCATTGCGATCCAGGAACGATTTCGTTGCGGCAACGAAACAGGCGATGGCCCCCTTCATGTCAGAGGTGCCGCGCCCGAACAGCTTGCCGTCAATGATCTCCGCCCCGAACGGATCGACGGTCCAGCCGGCGCGGTCGCCGGTGGGCACCACATCGGTATGGCCAGCGAAGCAGAAATTGGGGCTGGCGCTGCCCAGGCGGGCATAGAGATTGTCCACCGGGTCGGTGCCCGGCTCCTCAAACCGCAGGCGGGTGCAGGTGAAGCCCATGTCGGTCAACACCCCCTCCAGCACGCCCAACGCCCCGGCATCGGCGGGGGTGACACTGGGGCAACGGATCAGGGCCTGGGTCAGGGCAACGGGATCGATGGACATAGGGGAAGCCTGGGGGTTGGGGGGCGGGGGGGCTAGGTCCGTCAAAAGTCTTAACCGTCACCCCGGCCTTCGCCGGGGTGACGGTTAAGACGTTGGGATGGCAATTAAGACAAGGACACTTAGGTGCCCTTGTCCCATCACACCCATCAATCACGCAGCAGATCGTTGATGCTGGTCTTGGAGCGGGTCTGCGCGTCCACGCGCTTGACGATCACCGCGCAGGACAGGCTGGGGCCCGGCGTGCCGTCCGGCAGCGGCTTGCCCGGCAGGCTGCCCGGCACCACCACGGAATAGGCCGGCACCCGGCCGACAAACACCTCACCGGTGCTGCGGTCGATGATCTTGGTGGTGGCGGAGATGAAGACGCCCATCGACAGGACAGCCCCCTGCTCCACAATCACGCCTTCCACCACTTCCGACCGCGCGCCGATGAAGCAATCATCCTCGATGATCACCGGGCCGGCCTGCAGCGGTTCCAGCACGCCGCCGATACCGACACCGCCGGACAGGTGCACATTCCGGCCGATCTGGGCGCAGGAACCGACGGTGGCCCAGGTATCCACCATGGTGCCCTTGTCGACAAAGGCACCGACATTGACGAAGCTGGGCATCAGCACCACGCCCGGCGCCACATAGGCGCTGCGGCGCACCACGCTGCCCGGTACGGCGCGGAAGCCGGCCTGACGCCACGCCGCCTCATCCCAGCCGACAAACTTGGACGGCACCTTGTCCCACCAGGTGGCCCCGCCGGGGCCGCCCTGGATGACGCTGTTGTCATTCAGGCGGAAGGACAGCAGCACCGCCTTTTTCAGCCACTGGTTCACCACCCAGGTGCCGTCGATCTTTTCCGCCACGCGGGCTTCGCCCTTGTCCAGCAAGGACAGGGCGGTTTCCACCGCGTCGCGCACGGCGCCCTGGGTGGAAAAGCCGAGGCCCTCGCGGTTGTCCCAGGCGGCATCGATGGTGCGGGAAAGATCAGCGTGGCTCATGTTCTCTCAAAGTCCCGTTTGTTAGTATCCGGCGGTCGATCGCGCATCTTCATTACATTGTCCACCGGATCGCCGGGGACAATGGGCGGGTGCCCCCGCCCTGTCAACGCGCCGGCGCGGATGACAGGTCCGTGGCCAGCGCCACCAGCCATGTCTCCAGATCATCGATAATGTGATGCACATGCTCACCCGGATGGTCGGTCGGGGCGGCAACCTCCCCGATCTTGTTTTCCGGGTGGGAGAAGGCGCTGTCGGCGCGCAGCCACACCGTGGTCATGCCCATGGCGGCGGGCGGCACCAGATTGCGGTGCAGATCTTCCACAAAGGCGGCGCGGCGGGAATCGATGCCGAAGCGGGCCACCATCTCCGCATAGGGGTGCGGGTCCGGCTTGGGCCGGTAATCGGCGGCGACGATATCGAAAATGCCGGTGAAATGCTGGGCGACGCCCAGCCGTTCCATGACATTTTCCGCGTGGCGGACAGAGCCGTTGGTATAGATCAGCTTGCGCCCCGGCAGGGCACCGATGGCATCGGCCAGCGCCGGCGACGGCGTCAGGGCGGTGACGTCGATATCATGCACATAATGCAGAAAGCGCTGTGGATCGGTGCCATGGTCCAGCATCATCCCGCGCAGCGAGGTGCCGAAGCGGCGATAATAATCTTTCTGCAACTGCTTGGCGGCCACCGCATCCAGCCCCAGTTCGGTGGCGATGAAATCGGTGATGCGCACATCAACCTGGGCGAACAGGTTGCAGGCGGCGGGGTAGAGCGTATTGTCCAGATCGAAGATCCATTCCTGGACATGCGCAAAGGCGGCGGCAGGGGCGGTCATGGCGTCATCTTTCATCATGGCGGGGAAGATGCGACTTCATCGCCCTATCCGCAAGCCCGGTGGACCGCAAGCCGGGAGTGCGTTACCTCTTTGGAGCCATTATCATTGCCGGTGGAGTTTTGCCCGCTGTGACGTCCTTTCCCGGTTCTGATCTTACCGCCACTCCGCACGACCCCGCCGCCGGTACTGGTGACAGCCAGGTGGGGCCGGTCCAGGCCGTGCTGGATGGCTGGCCGGGCCCGGCCTTGTGCCTGGGGCCGGATGGACGCATTCTGGCGGCCAATGCGGCGGCGGAAATGCTGGCCCAGCGGCATGATGGCTGGTCGGCCGATCTGACGCGCTGGGCCGGCACTGGCGGCCCAGCCGCGGAGGCCACGCGGTCGGTGCCGGTGGAAACCGGGCACGGGCCGGGCGTGGTGGAATTCACCGCCGCCTTGCTGCCCGGCGGCAAGGTGCTGTGCCTGGGCCGTGATGCCACGCTGGAACGAAGGCTGCGCCATGCGCTGACGGAATCACGCCAGCGCTATAAGGATCTGGTCGATATCTCGTCCGATTTCGCCTGGGAGGTGGGGCCGGACGGGCGCTTCGTCTTCGTCTCCGCTGCCGGCGCCATCGGCTATAGTGCCGAACAGTTGATCGGCCGGCACCCGTCGGAATTTGTGCTGTCGGACTTTGCCGACCAGCCGCTGCCCTTTGAAACCGATGTGCCGATTGAGCGCACAGAGGTCTGGATGCGCGGGCGGGAAGGCGATGCCTTCTGCCTGATCTCCTCTGCCGTGCCCCTGCGCGGGGCGGAGGGGTATTGGATCGGCGCCCGGGGCGCCTGCCGCGACATTACGGAGGCCCGCGTCAAGGGCATGGAACTGGCGCAGGTGCGCCTGCGTGAAAAATATCTGGGCTATATCGTCTCCTCCACCCGCGACGATGTGGACCCCGGCAAGACGCTGGAAATTGCTGTCGGCGTGGCCACCAACGCCACCGGGGCGGCCGGTGCCCGGCTTTATGCCCGTACCGGTGATGTCTTCCTGCCAGCGGCGGGGCCGCCCGCCACCCTGGTGGAGCCGGCGACGGATCAGGTGGCGGCCCTGCTGGAACAGGCGGCCCTGCAGCCGACGCCACTGGTTGGCGGCGATGACCAGATCAGCCTGCTGGCCTGCCGCACCCTGTTCCGACACGAGGTGAATGGCGCCGTCATGGTCTGGCAGGCCGACGGCCGGCCCTGGAGCGAGGAAGATGTCTCCATGGTCCAGGCCATCGCCGATCAGGTCGGCGTCGCCGTGGCCCAGGCCCGCTATCAAGAACGGCTGAAAACCCTGTCGGAACGCGACGGGCTGACCGGGCTTTATAATCGCCGCACCTTCATGGAATTGCTGGAACAACGGCTGGAAAAGCAGACGGGCGGCAGTTCCGCCCTGCTTTATTTCGACCTGGATAATTTCAAGGCGGTCAATGACAAGCTGGGCCATGGGGCCGGCGATGATGTGCTGCGCGCCGTGGGCGACCTGCTGCGCCGCCTGGCCCGCGTCGCCGATCTGGCCGGCCGGCTGGGCGGGGATGAGTTTGTGCTGTGGGTTGACCGGGTGGATGAGGCCCAGGCCATGGCCGTGGCCGACCGGCTGCTGCGGGAAGCGGCCGAATTCCTGCGCCCGCTTTCCGCCTCGGAAGACAAGCCGCTGGGCGTTTCCATTGGCGTTGCCCCCTATCGCGGCGGTACGGTGGAGACGGCGCAATCCTTGATTGATCGCGGGGATCAGGGCATGTATGCGGCCAAGCGCATGGGCAAGGGCCATCGGGCCCTGGCCCCGGCAGCCCCCGCAGCGGAGATGTGAGGCCGGGGCGGGTCGACAAAGGGTATCGGCCTGCGATACCTACGTAAATATGCAGACACCGTTGCTTTCAGTGGGTCGGCCGGCTGGGACCGGCCTGGGATGGTCGGGTAAATGAACAAGAAGACGGAAGGTCTTGATTACGATACCGCCAAGCGTCTGGCTGCCAGCCAGGATGCCGGCGATCGCCGCCTGCTGGCCAGTCGGGCTGACACCCAGCCGGAAATCCTGTTCTTCCTGGCCAATGACACCAGTGCGGAGGTGCGGCGGGAAATCGCCCGCAACAACGCCACCCCGCGCCAGGCCGACCTGCTGCTCTCCCATGATCCTGATGAACAGGTGCGCAGCGGGCTGGCGGCCAAGATCGCAGCATTGGTGCCCTCGCTGCCCGCCGACCGGGTGGGCCAGATTGAGCGGATGACCCTGGATATTGTGGAGACGCTGGCCCGCGATCAGGCCAGTGCCGTGCGCCGCGTGGTGGCCGACGCGCTGAAGGATCAGGTAAACGCCCCGGCCCATATCATCCAGCAACTGGCGCGCGATCTGGAATTGTCGGTCAGCGGGCCGGTGCTGCGCCATTCGCCCATCCTGACCGATGATGACCTGCTGGATATCATTGCCGGCCAGCCGATGGACGGCAAGCTGGTGGCCATTGCCGAGCGCGCCGGCCTGTCGGGCAATGTCTCCGCCGCCGTGGCGCGGACGGAGAGCGAAGCGGCGGTGGCGGCCCTGCTGGCCAACCAGTCGGCCCAGATCCGGGAAGAGACGCTGGACCGCATCATCGACATGGCCCCCCGGTTTGAACCCTGGCACGCCCCGCTGGTGCGCCGGCCCAGCCTGCCGCCTAAGGCGGCCGCCCGCATTGTCGGCTTTGTCAGCCAGCAGCTGGTGCGCGTGCTGGAAAGCCGCACCGACCTGCCCGACACGGTGGTCAAGGCGGTGCGCGGGGCCGTGGCCGATCTGGCCCGCGCCAGCGCCCGGCCCGGTGCTGGTGGCGGGGCGGAACCGCTGGGGCTGGTGGATGAACTGACGGCGGAGACGCCCAAGGAACGGCCGATGGACCGGGCCCGCAAGCTGCACGCCGCCGGCAAGCTGGACGAAGACGCTATGGCCGATGCACTGACGCGCAGCGACCGTGGCTTTGTGCTGGCCGGCCTGTCACTCCGGGCCAATGTACCGCTGGAGGCGGTGGACAAGATCATTGGCGGGCAGAGCGCGCGGGCGGTCACAGCACTCTGCTGGCGGGCCAAACTCTCCATGCGGTTCTGCCGGCAGATACAGCTGCGCGTGGCCAATATCCCCCCCGCCTCCGTGCTGAATGCGCGCGGTGGCGACACCTATCCCATGTCCGACAGCGAGATGAGCTGGCAGCTGGAATTTTTCGGGCTGAAAGGGTGAACCGGGGATGAGCGAGGGGCAGCCCCATACCGGCCCCGCCGGCCGCGATCTGGCCGGTGCCATCCATGCCACGGCCGGTGAAGGGGCGCGCATCATCCTGGAAGTGCTGATGCGGTCGGGGGAAGAGGCGCGGCTGATCGGCGGCTGTGTGCGCGATGCCATTCTGGGCCTGCAGCCGGGCGATATTGACATTGCCACCCCGCTGCTGCCGGAAGAGGTGATGCGCCGCCTGAAGCAGGAAGGCATCCGCACCATCCCCACCGGCATCGACCATGGCACCATCACTGCCGTGGTCGGCCGCGCCAGCTATGAAATCACCACCCTGCGCCGGGATGTGGAAACCGACGGCCGCCACGCCAAGGTGATGTTCTGCCAAGACTGGCTGGAGGATGCGCAGCGGCGCGACTTCACCATCAATGCCCTGTCGCTGACGCCCGAAGGCGAGCTGTTCGACCCGTTCGGCGGGCTGGCCGACCTGCGGGCCGGGCGGGTGCGCTTCATCGGCAACGCGCGGGAGCGCATTGGTGAGGATGTGCTGCGCATCCTGCGCTTCTTCCGCTTCCATGGCCGGTTCGGCAAGGGGCCGCCAGACCGCGACAGCTTTACCGCCTGTGCCACACTGGCGCCGCTGCTGCCCGGCCTGTCGGGGGAGCGGATCGCCAAGGAGCTGCTGGCCATCCTGCGGCTGGACCGGGCGGTGGAGATCTGGCGGCTGATGCTGGAGGCGGGGGTGGTGGCCCAGACCCTGCCCACCGCCACCCGCCTGAAACGGCTGGAGGCACTGGACCGGCTGGAATGGGTGCTGGGGGAGGCCGGGGCCATGGCGCATCTGGCCGCCTTGCTGCCCCCCGGCCCGGTGGGGGCGGCCGACACGGCCGAGCGGCTGCGCCTGTCCAACAACCAGCGCAACCAGTTGCTGGCACTCTGTGCACCGACGGTGGATGTGCATCCCGATCTGACGGTGACCAGCCGGCGGCACGCCTTGCAAAAGCTGGGACCAGAGCTTTACCGCGACCTGCTGCTGCTGGCCGCTGCCGACCGGGGCACAGCCGCACAGGAGCTGCTGGAACCGCTGGCCGAGGCGGCCACCTGGGTGATCATCCCCTTCCCGCTGAAGGGCCGCGACCTGCTGGAACAGGGCGTGCCACCCGGCCCCGATCTGGGCATCCTACTGGCCGGGCTGGAGGGCTGGTGGGCAGCGCGTGATTATCGGCCCGACCGCGAAGAATGCCTGGCAGAACTGGCCCGCCGCCTCAGCCTGCGCAATAACGCAGAAGAAAAAGGCAATAGCTGATTAAATAGGCAATTCGTTTCTTCATGGAAATTTTTCGTCACTTGTGCATTTGATAACAACCGTTTTCAATCACCGCTTCCTGATCTTTTGGTTAAATGGCAATAATCAGCTGTTTCGTATACCAAACGCGCCCGAGATGGCATGGGCGGCAGATAGGGAACGATGATGCGGCTGACGATTAAAGTTATTCTGATGGCAGTTCTGATGGCCCTGGGCGGCCTGTTGCTGGCCAATGGTCTGGTCGGCTGGCGGGCCCTGGACGCCGCGCGCGGCGATACGGAAGCCTTGTATGAAGGCCAGGTGGTGCCGCAGCGGGAATTGAAGATCATCGCCGATGCCTATGCCGTGTTCGTGGTGGATGCCTCTCACAAGGTGCGCAATGGCAACTTCACCTGGGCCGAAGGGCTGGCCAGCGTCACCCAGGCCAAGGGCGATATTGCCCGCAACTGGGAACTGTTCCGGGCCCGGCCGCACACGGATGCGGGCGAACGCGCCCTGATCGATCAGGCGGCCGCCCGGTTCCGCCCCGCCGATGCCGGTGTTACGGAACTGCTGGGCATTCTGCAGGCCAAGGATGCCGCAGCCTTGGATGATTTCGTCAAGAACCGCCTGTACCAGACCATCGACCCCGTCTCTGAAAGCATCACCCGCCTGATTGATCTGGGGGTGGAAAATGCCGGCAAGCTGTATGTGCAGACGGAAAAATCGGCGGACAATGCCATCCTGATCGCCAAGCTGCTGATCGCGCTGGGAATTGCCGGTATTGCCGCCGGCCTGTGGGCAGTGCTGAACCGCGTCGTCCGGCCGCTGGCGGCACTGACCGGCACGCTGGCCCTGCTGGCACGGGAAGATTACCGGGTGGCCGTGCCAGGGCTGGCCAAGCAGGATGAGGTCGGCGACATGGCCCGCGCCATTGAGGTGCTGAAGGCCCATGGTGCGGAAGCCCAGCGCCTGCGCGCCGATCAGGAACGCCAGCGGGAGGAGGCGGAGCGGCTGAAAAGCCAGGCCCTGGAATCCATGGCCCAGAAGGTGGAAAGCGAAACCCGTACCGCCGTGGATCAGGTGGCCGCCCGGGCCGGCGAAATGGATATCCATGCCGACGCCATGGCCGTTTCGGCCGAGCGGGTGGCCAAGAACAGCCATAATGTCGCCGCCGCCGCCCAGCAGGCCCTGCACAATGCCGAAACCGTGGCATCGGCCGCCGAGGAACTGTCCGCCAGCATCCGGGAGATCAGCGGACAGGTGGCCCATGCCAGTGCCGTCAGCCGCAATGCCGTGACCAAGGGCCAGGAAACGCAGCAGACCATCCTGTCCCTGTCCGATGCGGTGGCCCGCATCGGCGACGTGGCCCGGCTGATCGGCGATATTGCCAGCCAGACCAACCTGTTGGCGCTGAATGCCACCATCGAGGCGGCGCGCGCCGGGGATGCTGGCAAGGGCTTTGCCGTGGTGGCGTCGGAGGTGAAAAATCTGGCCACCCAGACCAGCCGGTCGACGGAGGAAATCACCCGCCAGATCACCGAGATCAATGGCGTGACCAGCCAGGCCGTGGCCGCCGTGCAGGAGATCGGCCGCACGATCGAAGAGATGGACCATATTTCCGGCACCATTGCCGCCGCCATCGAGGAACAGGGGGCAGCCACGCAGGAGATCAGCCGCAATGTGCTGCAGGCGGCCGACGCCGCCCGCGAAGTCTCCAGCCGGATCACCGAAGTCTCCGCCGAGGCCGGCAGCACCGGCGACCGCGCCGGCACGGTGCGCGGCACGGTGACGGAGGTGACCCAAAGCGTGACGGACCTGCGCTCCACCCTGGTCCGCGTCGTCCGCACCTCCATGGCGGAGGTGGATCGCCGCGTGGCTGAGCGGGTGGCGGTGGATATGCCGGCCCAACTGGAAATCGGCGGGCGCCGGCTGGATAGCCACCTGCGCAACCTGTCCAGCGGTGGCGCGCTGACCGCCCCGGTGGATGGCGTGACGAGGGGGGCCCAGGGCCGCCTGCATCTGCCGGATCTGGGGGTCATCGGGTTCAGCGTGCTGGATATTTCCGCAGACGGTATCCATCTGCTGTTTGGCGACGAGGCGGCGGCCCGGGCCACACTGGCCCCCTGGCTGGCCCGGCAGACGCCCGCCGCTGCTTGAGGGAGGATGGCCCATGGATCAGATCGGACAGGTGCTGGATTTCTGGTTCCGGCAGGCCGGACCGTCGAAATGGTTCGGCGGCGGGCCGGATTTCGACATGCTGGTGGCGGAACGGCTGGGCCCCCTGCATGAACAGGCCGTGGCCGGGGAACTGGCGGATTGGGCGGCCACGGCGGAAGGCGGGCTGGCGCTCTGCATCCTGCTGGATCAGGTGCCGCGCAATATCTTTCGCGGCACCCCGCGCGCCTTTGCCAGCGATGCCCAGGCCCTGGCCATTGCCCGCGATCTGGTGGCGCGGGGGCTGGATATGGAATTGCCCGATGATGACCGCGCCTTCCTCTATCTGCCTTTCGAACATTCAGAGGCGATGGAGGATCAGCGCCAGTCCGTGCGCCTGTTCGCCAGCCGCACCCTGAGCCCGACCTACCTGGATTATGCCTGCAAACATCTGGTGGTGATCGCCGAATTCGGCCGCTTCCCCCACCGCAACGCCATCCTGGGCCGGGCCAGCACGCCGGCGGAACTGGACTATCTGGCCCGGCCAGGGGCGGGGTTTTAAGCCCCCTGCCCACCCGGCCAGCCAGGGCGCAGGCGGGCCATGGCGATGGCGTCCACATAGGCGCCATCCCGGAAGGCATGGGCCCGATAAAGCCCCTCTTCCACAAAGCCGAAACGGCGATAGAGCCGCAACGCCGGCTCGTTATCAGCAAACACGGTCAGTTCCACCCGGCCGATATCGAGCCAGCGGTCGGCAGCTTCCAACAATGCGTCCAACAGGGCGGCCCCGATGCCCTTGCCCTGATGATCATCATGCACGCCCATGCCCAGGATGGCGCAGTGGCGGCGCCTTCCCGTCTGTCGCAGTAGATCGGCAGAACCGACCAGCACGCCATCCAGCAGCGCCACCAGGGCCAGATCGTCCGGGTGTTGCCGCTCCAGCCAGGACCGTACGACATCCGGGTTGGGAAAAGGCGGGCGCAGGGTGCCATGGCGCAGCAAGGGCAGGCCGGTCATGGCCGCCATCGCGTCGGCATCGCTGACCCGCCGTGCCCGCAGCCACAGGCCCGGCGGGCCGTGACGAGCGGGGCCGCATCCGGGTGGCAGGGCGGCGGTCATGCCCCCTGCCCCGCCGCTGCCACGGCTTCCAGGAACTCCCGGATGCGGGCCACGCTTTTCACGCCCGGCCGTTCTTCCACGCCGGATGACACATCCACCGCGTCGGCCCCGGTGATGGCGATGGCTTCCGCCACATTGGCCGGGTCCAGCCCGCCGGACAGCATCCAGGGCTTGTCCCAGCGCCGGCCGGCCAGCAGGCGCCAGTCGAACGACAGGCCATTGCCACCCGGCAGCATGTTGGCCACATTCTTCGGCGGCTTGGCATCAAACAGCAGCCGGTCCACCACCGGCACATAAGCCGACGCCGCCTCCATATCGGCTTCGTCGGCCACCTTCAGCGCCTTCATCACCGGCAGGCCGTAACGGGCACGGATTTCCGCCACGCGGGCCGGACTCTCCTCCCCATGCAACTGGATCATGTCCAGCGGCACACGGGCGATGGTTTCATCCAGCAGCGCATCGGCCGGGTCAACGAACAGGGCCACGGTGCGGGTGCCGGTGCCCACCATGCGCGCCAGGTCGGCCGCAATGGCCAGTTCGACATGGCGAGGTGAGCGGGGGAAGAAGACCAGCCCGATATAACGCGCCCCACCATCCAGGGCGGCACGCAGCGCATCCGGGTGGTTGATGCCGCAAATCTTCGCCTGAATTTTCAGCGGACCGGTCATCGGATCAGGCCCCCAGCTCTTCGGCGATGCGGCGGGCAGCGGCGCGCGGGTCGGCATCGGCGGTGATGGGGCGGCCGATCACCAGCCGGTCGGCACCGGCGGCCACGGCCTGGGCCGGACCCATCACCCGCTTCTGGTCACCCACGGCGGCCCAACTGGGGCGGATGCCCGGCACCATCAGGGTGAAATCCGCCGGCAGATCGGCGCGCAGGGCCGCCACCTCCGCCGGGGAGCAGACGACACCATCCACCCCGCTGGCCTGGGACAAGGCGGCCAGCCGGCGCACCTGATCCTGGGCCGGGCCCTGCTGGCCGATGGCGGCCAGATCATCCTCACCAAGGCTGGTCAGCACGGTGACGGCCAGGATTTTCATGCGCGGCACCCCCAGCTTTGCCGCCTCCTCTGCCGCGGCATCGGCGGCGGCGCGCAGCATGGACGGGCCGCCGCTGGCATGGACGGTCAGGAACAAGGGCGCCAGCGGCGCGACAGAGCGCACGGCACCGGCCACCGTGTTGGGAATGTCATGCAGCTTCAGGTCCAGGAACAGCGGCAGGCCCGCATCGGCCACCACCGTGCGGATGCCATCCGGCCCCTGGGCCATGAAGAATTCCAGCCCCAGCTTCACACCGCCCACCAGACCGGTCAGGTCGGCCGCCATGGCCCGCGCCCCGGCAATGTCCGGCATGTCCAGGGCAACAAAGATACGGTCGGTGGGGCGCATGGTTCTTTCCTGAAAAGGCTGCGATTAAGATCAACAAAGTGCAGCCTTCATGTAGCGCGAAACGGCGCGGCGGCGAACCGCCGATGTTCAACGGCGGCCACCCGCCCGCCGCAGGGCTGGCGGCGGGAATATTCCCAATACGTAAAGGGCAGCTTGACCCGACATGCCGGGGGCCCCAAACTTATCCCAAGAGCCATGGATCATGGCTCTTGGGATTTACGTGTTCCCTCAATTGCCGGGCGGCGGCATCCGCCGCCTTGGCTCACGCCGCACGTGCGGCGGGCCGGCAGTCGCCGGCCTCCAAGGGGCATGTCCCATGCCCCTTGGTGTTGCCGTTCCCCCCGACCGAATCGATGATTGCTTGCCATGCCGCTGCCGCCCCCCGCCGACCGCACCTTGCTGCACACAAGGAAGATCACCTGCCAGGGCTACCGCCGGGCCGATGGCTTATGGGATGTGGAAGGGCACCTGACGGATGCGCGTACCTATGCCCATCGCAGTCTGGCGGGGGAGGAAAAACAACCGGACGATTTCATCCATGATCTGTGGATCCGGCTGACCCTGGATGACAGTTTGACCGTGCGGGCGGTGGAGGTGGCAGCCGATACCACGCCCTTCACCCTCTGCCCCGCCATCGCCCCCGCTTATCAGAAGCTGATCGGGCTGTCGATTGCCAGCGGCTGGACAGCGGCGGTGAAGGAACGGCTGGGCGGGGTGCAGGGCTGCACCCATCTGGTGGAACTGCTGGGGCCGGTGGCCACAACCGCCTTCCAGACCATCGCCCCCTTGCGGCAGCAGGCTGAACAACAACAGCGCGAGGCCATGCTGGCCCAGGGGCAGGAACCGCCGCCGCGCCGGCCGCCACCCCTGCTGGATGGCTGCCATAGTTTCGCATCCGACGGGCCGCTGGTCCAAAGGCTCTGGCCCGAATTTGCCAAGCCGCCGGCCCCCTGAATCTTATATCTATCCGATATTCAACTTTTGGTGTTCAGACCACCTCTTCCTCGCTGCGCAAGGGGGCCAGGGCCGCCGTGATGATGTCCGGATCGCCCTGGCCGTGGCCGGCCCCGCGATGCCCATCCTCCGTGGAGGACATGCGGTAATAATTGACCAGAAACACCCGGATCGCCGCCGTCAGGGACGCACCACCCGGTTTGCGTTCGACAATCTGGGTGCAGATATCGTGCAGGGTCTTTTGTTCGCGCCTGGCGACATCATTCAGCGCATCCCACATCTCCGGTTCCATCCGCAGGCTGGTGCGCTTGTTCAGCACCACGACATTGCGAATGACCAGCGTGCTGGCGGTATCGTCGGACTCTTCCCGGGAAAAACGTTTGGAACGGGGGGGCAAGGCGATCCTCCCTGGCTGGAAGCGATGAATGAAGGCGCCGGGTCGGCGCCCCGTGACTGCATAAACCATTATGCCAGGGCATATGACCTGTTCAATTGAATTAATGTGTAAGTAAGAAGAAAAATATCGCGCTCCCGCAACCCAACCGGTTGCGGGGCCACCAAATCAGCAAAGGGGAGGTGAAAATCAGCCGGCCTTAACCATGCTGGTCGGGGTCGGCGGCGGCTTCCAGCGCTTCCATATCCGCGTCGGAGAAGCCGAAATGGTGCCCGATCTCATGGATCAGCACATGGCGGACCAGATGGGTCAGATCCTCCCCCGTCTCGCACCAGTAATCCAGAATCGGCCGGCGATAGAGGAAGATCAGGTCCGGTTCCAGCCGGGGCTGGGTGACGCTTTGCCAGGGCATTCCCACGCCGCGATACAGGCCCAGCAGATCGAACGGGCTTTCCAGCTCCATCTCCTGCGCCGTCTCCTCATCGGGGAAATCCTCCACCCGGATCAGCACATTGCGCACATGCTGGCGCAATTCGGCGGGGATGCCGGCGGCGGCCTTCTCGGCAATGGCCTCCAGTTCGGCCAGTGTGGGGGCGGTGGTGAAACGGCGCAGCGACGACATGGGCGGGGTCATTTGTTGTATTTGCAACGATCAGGCTTGACGCGGCGGGGGCCAACGCCACACCTATCCCCCAAACATAGGCGATGGGAAAGGTGGATAGAATGGCACAGCAGCAACGGCCGGCCCGGTTGGCAGACCCGGCGGTGACGGAGGCCCTGACGGGCTTGCCCGGCTGGACCCCGGTGGAGGGACGGCGGGCGATTGCCAAGGAATACCGGTTCCAGGATTTCAACCAGGCCTTCGGCTTCATGACGCGCGTGGCAATGCTGGCGGAAAAGCTGGATCACCATCCGGAATGGTTCAATGTTTACAACAAGGTGGCGGTGACGCTGGCCACCCATGACGCCGATGGTGTGACCGAGCTGGACCTGACCATGGCCCGTTTCATGGAACAGGTCGCCGGGAAATGACCGGAGGGGCGGGCGGCGCCCGCCCGCCCGCCCCTCTCCCTTTAACCCATATCCCAATAGCCGCGGATCAGATTCTTGAACTCTGCCAGCAACCGCTGCTTCAGGGCGATGTCCGCTGCTTCGTCACCGCGCGACAGGCCGGCCAGGGCTTGCAGGAACTGCCAGGTCAGATGGTGGCCCATCTCAAACTTGACCGGGTCTTTCTGCTGATAGCTGCCATACAGCTCCACCGACAATGCTTCCCAGCGGCGATAGAATTCGGCCTTGGCCGGCCCCATCACGCCGGCCAGTTCCGCATCGGTGCGGGCAGCGGCCTCCAACTCCTTCCAGGCGGTCCAGAGCGGGTGGTGCCCCGCCTGCCAAAGGGCATCCAGCCCCTGGTCCAACCCCTCCCCACCCTCTTGCGGGCGAGCCGCGGCAAGGGCGTGGAAATATTCCATGAATTGCTGGGTGATATGGTCCACCGTGGCCCGCAGCACCGCCGGCGTGGTGGGAAAATAATATTGTACCGCGCCGCGCGTCACCCCAGCCAGCTTGGCAATCTCAGAAGTGGTGGTGCGATGATAGCCCAGATCAAGAAAACAACGGATCGCCGCATCAATGATCTTATGATGAGTGGCAATACTTTTGGGCGTCTGGCGCACGCGCGATGCCACCCCCTGGATGGAGCCCTTGCCCACATCGGCGTTAATCTCTTTCATTGCCTTCCTGCTGACTGATGCCGGTCGCCACCGCCGGTTCCTGTCTTCTGTATAAGGATATCGTATCCCATCTTCAATTGGCCGATATCGGCCCGTTACGATGAACCGCCTTGTTGACGAAGCGGGGGCGGGGCGGTCGGTTCTGTCTCGACACCCCGCCCCTGCCTGCGCTATGGGGAACCTGTCGGCCGTTCCGGCCCCGGACTTACCCGCCCGCCAGGGCAGCCCGGTGAGGGAGTGCAAGCGCCCGTGACCATGCGCCAAGAGGCACTGGACCTGCTGCGTCGCATCGGCGGCGCTGAGGATGATGCCATCGACCTTGCCGGGGCAGCCCTGTCGCTGGCCCTGCTGGACCATCCGGTTCCCGACCTTGCCCCCTATCGCGCCCATCTGGCCCAGATGTGCGCCGATCTGGCCGCCATCGTCGATGCCGGTGAAGCCGACGATCTGACTGGCCGCATCGCGGCTATCCGCCGCGTGCTGGTGGATCAGCATGGCTATGCCGGGGACAGCGAAACCTATGAGGATTTGCAGAACGCCAACCTGATCCGGGTGATCGACCGCAAGCGCGGCCTGCCCGTGGCGCTGGGCATCCTGATGATGCATCTGGCCCGATCCCAGGGCTGGGAAATTTGCGGCCTGTCCTTCCCCGGCCATTTCCTGATCCGGATGGATCTGGACGGCCAGCGCCTGATCCTGGACCCGTTCGAAGGCGGCAGCATCTGCGAGCCGCACACGCTGCGGGAGCTGCTGAAACAGACGGCTGGGCTGGAGGCTGAGCTTTCGCCAGAACATTACGCCCCCGTATCGAACCGGGAGGTTTTGTTACGGCTGCAAAATAACCTCAAGCTGCGCCATCTTTCCACCGATCAGCCGGCCAAGGCGCTGGAGGCGGTGGAGGTGATGCTGCTGTTCGCGCCCGATCATATCGGGCTGTGGCGGGAATCCGGCCTGCTGAATGCCCATGCCGGCAAGCTGACCGCCGCCATCGCCGCCTTTGAACATTTCATGGAACTGGCGCGTCAGCGCGGCGCCTCCCCGGCGCTGATGCAGCAGACCGCCACCTTGTTGCAGCAATTGCGCAGCCGCCTGAACTGAGCGGGGAAGTGACCGGGCGCACAGGGCAATCCGCCGGTGCGCCGTTACCATCCCGCCCCTGATCGACCCTGATTTTCCCGCCTGCCCGCCGGAGTGACAGCGATGACCCTGAAGGTCGCCATCCAGATGGACCCGATCCAGTCCATCAATATCGATACTGACAGCACCTTCATGATGGCGCTGGAAGCGCAGCGGCGCGGCCATGCCCTGTGGCATTACCATCCGCGTGATCTGGCGCTGCGCGGCAACAAGCTGTTTGCCCGCGTGGCGCCCGTGCAGGTGCGCCGGCAGAAGGGAGACCATTTCACCCTGGGCGCCTCGGAAATCATCGAGCTGTCGACCATGGATCTGGTGCTGATGCGCCAGGACCCGCCGTTTGACATGGCCTATATCACCGCCACCCATCTGCTGGAACATATCCACCCCAAGACGCTGGTGGTGAATGACCCGGCCGCCGTGCGCAACGCCCCGGAAAAGCTGTTCGTCACCCATTTCCCGGACCTGATGCCCCCCACCGTCATCACCTCTTCCAAGGAAGAGGTTCTGGCGGCGCGGGCGGAATGGAAGGACATCATCGTCAAGCCGCTGTTCGGCAATGGCGGTGCCGGCGTCTTCCACCTGAAGCCGGAAGATGAGAATCTGGGCGCCCTGCTGGAGACCTTCACCCAGCTCTACCGCGAACCGGTGATCGTGCAGAAATATCTGCCGGAAATCCGCCAGGGCGATAAGCGCATCATCCTGATCGATGGCAAGCCGGCTGGTGCCGTCTCCCGCATCCCGCAGGAAGGGGAGGCGCGGGCCAATTTCCATGCCGGCGGCAGCGCCGGCAAGACGGAACTGACCAAGCGCGAGCAGGAGATTTGCGAGGCCATCGGCCCGACGCTGCGCGCGCAGGGGCTGATCTTTGTCGGTATCGACGTAATCGGCGATTATCTGACGGAGATCAACGTCACCAGCCCCACCGGCATTCAGGAAATCAACCGCCTGAACGGATCGGCCTTGGAATCCGTGCTGTGGGACGCCATGGAAGCCCGATTCGCCGCCACGCGCAGCTAGAGCGGATCGCGGAAAAGCGGAATCGCTTTGAAGCGTGAATCCGCTCGCTGAACAAGGACTTAGCGCCGGGTGCGTTTTCGGTTAAACGCACCCGGCGCTAATTAAGGTTTACTCATTCCCCGCCTTGCGCACCGCCGGGCTGCCATTGCTGTTGGCGGCCGCACTGGCGGCGCTGGCGGCATGGGCCTGTTGCTGCTGGTACTTGGTAATGCCCATCAACATCAGCTCCGCCAGACGTTCCTTCGACGGCGGGGCCGAAGCGGCGGCGGCCTGATCGGCTGTCGGCGCGGCTTCGGCCGGCGGGGTGGCCTGGGCGGGCACCGGGGTTGCGGCGGTGGGTGCCGGCGCCGGGCTGCGGGCTGCGGCCGGTGCCTGTGTGGTCAAAACGGCGCGCGCACCGGGCATACCGCCATGCTGCTGCACCAGCTGGGCAGCGGTGGAGGGGATCAGCGGCTTCAGACCCATGCTGCCGGTCTGCACGGCATTGGCGCGGTAATCGGCCAGGGTCATGCCCTGGGCCGGGCCATTCTTGCGGTGACCAGCGCTGCCGCTGCTGACGGCGGCCGGCTGCTGATCCTGCTGCGCCAGGGCGGCCACGGCATTGCTGCCCACACCCGCCCCCGGTGTCGGCAGGCTGGCCACAGCGGCCGACGCCCCCAGACCGGAAGCGGCCGTCGCGGCGGCGGAAGCGCCCGGCAGGCTCTGCAAATCCTTCAATTGCTGGGCATTGCCGATGCCACCCAAGGCCTGGGTGGGCTTGCTGGCGGCGGGGGTTGGGGCGGCTGTGCCCTGGCTGGCGGCCATCAGCCGTTCCAGCGCGGCGGCCTGCCCGTCCGTCAGTTCCTGCACCGGCAGGGTGGCCACCTTCTGCGGCATGTCGCCCGCTGCTTCCGCCTTTTGCGGGCGCGGTGCGGTCACGGTCAGCGGATCATCCTCCCCGGTGGGGGAAGCGGGGGCGCTTTCGCCCCCCTTGCCGCCGATACCCAGCCAGCCGGTGACATTATCCACCGTATCCTTGCCCGTCTCCTTCTCCACCACCGCATCAGCCGCGGCGGCGGCCAGCCCAATCGGGCCGAAGAACAGGGCACTGCCAGCCAGTTTAGCCGGGGTCTTGATGGTATCGCCGGTGACGGCCTGATAAATCTTGTTGACGATGGGGATATGCTGCAGCGGGTTCACCACATCCAGCACATCCCAGAACGACATGCCCTCTTCCTTGCTGTCCGCCTTTTGCGGGGTGGGGGTGCCGGCCGATTCCGCACGCATCGCCTGCTGCGTGGCGCGGATATGATCCATATGGATGCTGCTCGGCGGCATGGGCGTTCCCCCTGGTTTCACCCACAACCATGCAGGGATCGTGCCAAAATGTGCCGTAATGGAATCAATGGTTTGGTGGGGAGGCCTCTGCTGCCCGGCGGTTTTTGCCGGGCAGGTTCATCAGAACAGATGGCCGGATTTTTCCGCCTTGGTCTTCAGATAGGCCTCGTTATGGCCATTGCTGGGGAAGATGTGCGGCACGCGTTCCGTCACTTCCACGCCCCAGCGGGTCAGCTGGGCGATCTTGTCCGGGTTGTTGGTCATCAGCCGCACCTGGGTGAAGCCCAGCTGTTTCAACATGCTGGCGGCGGGCAGATAGACCCGTTCATCCGCATCAAAACCCAGGACCGTATTGGCATCCACCGTATCCAGCCCGCCATCCTGCAGGCGATAGGCGCGCAGCTTGTTCATCAGGCCGATGCCGCGCCCCTCCTGGGCCAGATAGAGCACGATGCCGCTGCCGGCCTGCGAGACCTCCCGGATGGCGCCGCGCAATTGCGGGCCGCAATCGCAGCGCAGGGAGCCCAGCAGATCGCCGGTGAAACATTCCGAATGCAGCCGCGCCAGCACCGGCTGGCCCGGCGTCGGATCGCCGATGATGATGGCCAGATGTTCCGGCCCGCCATCGCTGGGCCGGAAAGCCACCAGCCGGGTCCGTTCGGCATCTTCCAGCGGCACGGCGGCATCGGCCACCCGCGCCAGCGACCGGGCGGACCGGCGCTGATAATCCAGAATATCCGCCGCCTCGGCCGACAACAGGTCATGCCGGCGGGCAAAGGCCCCGGCATCGCCGCTGCGGCCGGATGGCAGCGGGGCCACCACCGTGGCCGGCAGCAGACGGGCCAGCTTGGCCAGCATGATGGCCGCCGCCTCTGCCCCATCGGCGCTGTCCAGGCTGCGCACGGCGGCGCGCTGGGCCAGATCGGCCGGGGCGGGCCAGCGCGGACGCGGGCGGGTGGGGTCGGCCAGATCGCGGGCCAGATCAGCTGTCAGCCCGGCGGGCGGGGCCAGCAGCACCGGCCGGTCGACCGCCACATCCAGCCCCAGCGCCCGGCCACGCTGACCACTGACCAGCAGGGCCGGCGCGCCGCCAGCCATCGCCGCCAGCCGGTTCAGCGCATCGGTGCTCACCGCCTCCGCCGCCATCACCAGCAGGCCGGGGGCAGCGCCACCGCCCAGCACCAGCACCGGTTCCCCCCGCCGCAGATCGGACAGGGCACGATCCACCCGCCGCTGCGCAATGCGATCAGGCGACTGGGTGATGTCTTCGGGGGCGAGTTCCAGAACCATGCGATCCATTATTCAAATCCATCGGCGCGGCGGCCGTGGTGTATCAACCAAACCGTATCGGCCGCGAAGGAGAAAAGCAAAAGGGCAAAGGCTGCACCGGTGGCAACGCTGGTCAGCGGAGTTTCGATCCATGGCGTGGCGGCGGCCGCCAGCGTCACCACCTGCACCACACAGATGACCCGCCGCCGCTGGCTGGGCGGCAGGGGGGCTGCCAAGCGAGGCCACAGCTTGCCCGCCAGGATGAAGCCCGGCCGCAGCAGCCCCAGACCCAGCACCCAGGCCCCCACCTCCCCCGACAGGGCCAGCAGCAGACAGAGCAGCAGGATCAGCAGCGCATCCAGTTCCATATCGAACCGCGCGCCATAGGGGCTGGCCAGCCCCCGCCGGCGCGCCACCCAACCATCCACCCCATCCAGCAGCAGGGCGGTGATGGCAATCACCGCCACGGCCCAGGACTGGTCCTTGTCCAAAACCGGGGCCAGCGGCAGCGCCCCGCCGACCAGGGCGATCAAGCCGCCGCGCAACAGGGTGATGCGGTTGGCGGCCCCCCAGCGTTGATGGATGGTGTGCTGGCGCAGGTCCAGCCAGGAGAGGCCGGCCACCGGCAGGAAACACAAGGCGGCGCTGGCGGCATACCAGCCGGGCAGGCCCAACCAGCGGGCCAGCACCGCCCCGCCCAGCGCCACCAGCGGCCACGCCAGCAGCAGATGCAATGTCAGTTGCAGCCGCAGCCCCGGCAACCGGGCGGCACAATCAGGCGAAAGGTTGGCAGGGCCGTGCAACAGGCCGGGGCTGGTCAAGGTCATGCAGGAAAAGTTGGCGGTTTGGGCGATTTGACAAGGGGTTTCCCATCGGAACATCACCGATCCATGCTATGGCTTCACCACCCGGCCCCTTTCACGAAGCAGGGAGTATATAACCAACCATGCCCATTACCGCCCAAGCCTTCTGGGTGCTGTCGCCCGGCCGTGGCGCCATCTGCCGCCAGGAACTGCCGCCCCGCAGCCCCGATCAGCTGCTGGTGCGCACGCTGTACAGCGGCATCAGCCGGGGCACCGAAAGCCTGGTTTTCCGCGGCGGCGTGCCCCAGGACCTGGCCGACAGCATGGCCTGCCCGATGCAGGAAGGCGGCTTTCCCGGCCCGGTGAAATATGGCTATGCCCTGGTGGGGCAGGTGGAGGCAGGGCCGGAGGCGCTGATCGGCCGGCGGGTCTTCGCGCTTCATCCCCATCAGGATCTCTGCCTGATCGACGCCACCGCCTGCCGGCCGATCCCCGATGCGGTGCCCGACCGCCGCGCCGTGCTGGCCGCCAATATGGAAACGGCGCTGAACATCCTGTGGGATGGCGGGGCCGGCCCCGGCCAGCGCATCGCCATTGTCGGGGCCGGGCTGGTCGGCTGTCTGGTGGCGCGGCTGGCGGCAAGGCTGCCGGGGGTGGAGCTGACCCTGGTGGATATCGACCCCACCCGCGCCGATCTGGCCCGGCATCTGGGGGCCGGATTTGCCCTGGCCGGTGAATGCGGCGCGCTGGCCAAGACCTGCGATCTGGTGATCCATTGCAGCGCCAGCGGCGAGGGGCTTTCCACCGCCATCGCCCTGGCCGGGACGGAAGCCACGCTGGTGGAAGCCTCCTGGTATGGTGACCGGCCGGTGACCATCGCGCTGGGCGGGCATTTTCACCCTTCCAGATTGCGTATTATTTCCTCACAGGTCGGTATGGTTGCCAACAACCAGCGTCCGCGCTGGAATTTCGCGCGAAGACTGGACAAGGCGCTGCAACTGCTTGACGATCCGGCGCTGGACAGGCTTCTGGGTGCGGAAATCCCCTTTGCCGAACTGCCAGCGGCCATGGTGGCGCTGGCCGATGGTCGGGGGATGCCACCCGGTTGCCCGGTCGTATGTTATCCACCCGTGGATTTACAGGAAGCCGCATGTATTCCCTGACCGTCCGCGATCACATCATGATCGCCCACAGTTTCAAGGGGGCTATTTTCGGCCCAGCGCAGCAGTTGCACGGCGCCACCTTTGTCGTTGACGCCGAATTCCGCCGCCCCGCCCTGTCAGCCGACGGGCTGGTGGTGGATATCGGACAGGCCGCCGACCTGTTGAAGCAGGTGCTGGCCCCGCTGAATTACCGCAATCTGGATGACGTGCCGGAACTGGCGGGCCGCAACACCACCACGGAATTCCTGGCCGGGGAAATCCATCGCCGCCTGTCGGATGGCATCCGGGCAGGTGCTTTGGGGGCGGATGGGCAACAGGTGGCCAGCCTGAAGATCAGTTTGCATGAATCACATACGGCCTGGGCCGCCTTTGAGGCACCGGTCGCGGGAGAAGTCGCATGAACCGGCGTATCGCTGTTCCCGTCCATATCATCTCCCCCGGTGCCATCAACCAGTTGACCGGCGGCTATGGCTTCCTGCGCCGCATCCGCGATGGGCTGATCGCGCGCGGGGAGGAGGTGCAGGTGCATGAGCTGACCGGGCCGCACCCGTTCGTGGATGAACGGTCGCGCAGCAATGCCGACCAGATCATGAGCATGATCCCCGACGGGTCGGTGGTGCTGGTGGATGGGCTGGCCCTGCCCGTGGCCGCCCATGCCCTGTGGGTGGACCGCTATCGCCTGCGCATGACCGCCCTGGTGCATCACCCGCTGCATCTGGAAGCCGGGCTGGATGTGGAGGAATCGGCCCTGCTGCGCCGGCTGGAACGCGACACGCTGGCCTATGTCCGCCGTGTCATCGTGCCCAGCCGGGCCACGGCAGCCGATGTCATGGCGCTGGATGTGCCAGAAAGGCGCATCACCATCGCCAATCCGGGCACCGACCCCGCCAGCCCCAGCACCGGCAGCGGCGGGGAAACCCCTGTTCTGCTCTGCGTGGCCAGCCTGACCCCGCGCAAGGGCCATCTGGTGCTGGTGGAGGCTTTGTCCCGCCTGCGCCATCTGCCCTGGCGGCTGGCGCTGGTGGGGGCGGAGCGGCATCCCGGCCATGAGGCAGCCCTGCGGGAGGCTATGGCCGAACGCGGCATTGCCGAGCGGGTGGAACTGGCAGGCGAACTGGCCGCCGAAGCGCTGGAGGCACAGTGGCGCGGGGCCGACATCTTCGTGCTGCCCACCTTCCATGAAGGCTATGGCATGGTGGCGGCCGAGGCACTGGCCCGGGGCCTGCCAACCGTGGTCAGCCAGGTGGGCGCGCTGGCGGAATTCGTACCGGCGGCGGCGGGCGGTCTGGTGCCGCCGGGTGATGCCGGGGCGCTGGCCCGCGCGCTGGAACCGCTGATCGCCGACGGCAACGCGCGGGGGCGGGCGGCCGAGGCAGCAAAGGCCGCCGGTGCCGGCTTGCCAAACTGGGAGGATACGATCAGCATCATCCGGTCTGCCCTGGCCCAGAGCCTGGCCAGCAATCCGGAAATCGAGCGGATCGCATGAGCAATGAATTTGATGCCGACTGGCTGCGCCTGCGCGCCCCCCTGGATGAGGTGGCGCGTGTCGCCGCCTTCGCCTGGGGGTTCGGCCGCGTACTGCCGGCCGAACCGATGTTGATCGATCTGGGGTCCGGCACCGGCAATAATGTTCGCCAGTTGGCCCTGAAGCTGGGCCGGGCGCAGCAGGATTGGACCCTGATCGAAAAGGACCGCAAGCTGCTGGCCAAGGCACCGGGGGAGATGCAGCATTGGGCGGAGCGCAATGGCTGGACCCTTAAGGAACAGCGCCGCGCCTATCATATAAGCTGCGAGGATATGGGCATCCGGGTGGAGATGCGGAGCTGCGACATTGCCCGCAACCTGACCGATCTGGGGCTGAACCAGTATGATGGCATCACTGCCAACGCCCTGTTCGATCTGGTCTCCGCCCCCTGGGTGGAGAGCTTTGCCGATGAACTGGCGGTGGCGGGCTATCCGCCGCTGCTGTTCACGCTGATGGTGGATGGGCGCGTCGCGTTTTCCACGCCCGACCCGGATGATGGATTCGTGCTGGAGCGGTTTCACGCCCATATGGGCAAGGACAAGGGGTTCGGCCCTGCCCTGGGGCCCACCGCCCCCGCCGCCCTGGCCAAGGCGCTGGCCCGTGTCGGCTATAAGGTGGAACAAGGAAAATCGGACTGGGCCATCGGGGAAAAGCGGTTGGCCGCCCATCTGGCCCTGCTGCATTTCCACGCCAAGGCCGCCACGGAGATGGAACCCGCCGCCGCCGCCCGCATCGGCGAATGGCAGCAGCGCCGGCAGGCAATGGCCCGCGATGGCATATCCGGGCTGAGTGTGGGGCATATGGATATTTTCGCACGGCGCTGAAAAGCCGCCGCCATCCATGCTATCAATCGCACCGGTTCCCCCTGCCCGCCCCAACGCATGACCGGCCCGTTGATCCTTCTGGTCGATGACGACCTGCCGCTGCGCCAGTCCGTCGCGGAACAGTTGCTGCTGCGCGACATGCGGGTGGTGGAGGCGGCAACGGCGGCCGAAGCCACGGCGGCGCTGTCCGGCAGCGGCCCCTTCACCGCCATCCTGCTGGCCGGCACCCTGCCGGATGGCGACGGGGCCAGCCTCTGCACCCTCTGGCGGGGCCAAGGCATCACCTGCCCCATCATCCTGCTAGGCGGCAAGACGGTGGCCGCCGCCAATGACCATATCACCAAGCCTTTTCGGCTGGGCACCCTGCTGGGCCGGCTGGAGGCGTTGTTGCGCCCGCCAACAGCGGTGACCCGCCCGCCGCCCCTGCCGCTGGGCCCCTATCAGTTCCATGCCGATGACAAGCTGCTGGTCCGGCCGGCGGATGGCGGCAAGATCCGGCTGACGGACAAGGAAGCCGCCCTGCTGCGCCTGCTGCATGATGCGGCCGGGGCGGTGGTCGCGCGCGAAACCCTGCTGGAACAGGTCTGGGGCTACCGCCAGGGGATCAGCACCCATACGCTGGAAACCCACATTTACCGATTGCGCCGCAAGATGGAGGCGGACGCCGCCGCCCCTGCCCTGTTGCTGACCGAAGGGGGCGGCTACCGTCTCGCCCCCTGATCCGTCCTTGCCTGCCCTTTGCCCCTTACTGTCGCCGCCGGAGCCCACCCTTGCCCTTTTCCTGCCGTCACCTGTTGTTCCTTCTGCTGACCGCCGCCGCCCTGGCCCTGGCCGGCTGCACCAGCCGGCCGCTGCAACCGCCGCCGGAACCGGAAGTGGTGCTGCCGCCGCTGCCCGATGTGCGGCGCGTGGTGTTGACCTATCCACGGTCAAAGGAGATGGTGGACGTGATCTATTTCCATAATGGTGATTACGACCGCGATGCCATGGTCAAGATCAGCCATTTGCTGCGTGACCGGCGCACGGGGGAGGAACGGCCCATCGACCCGTTGCTGATGGATTTCCTGTTCGACCTGCTGATGCGCACCGGCCTGCCGCCCACCACGGTGGTGGAGGTGACGGACGGGTTCCGTTCCGCCGGCACCAATGCCGATCTGGTGAAGGTGAATGGCAATGCGGCGCGCGAAAGCTATCACCTGCAGGGAAAGGCCATGGATTTCCGCGTGCCGCTGCTGCCCGGCCCGGCCTTGGGCGAAATCGCCAAGACCATGCAGCGCGGCGGTTCCGCCTATTATCCGTCCACCGGCCATACCCATATCGATACCGGCCCCAACCGCACCTGGCGGACGCGATGAGGCAAATGATCCGGCAGGGTTTGGCCCGTACCCTGGCGGTGATGGCCGCCTGCCTGCCGCTGGGCGGCTGTCTGCTGGGGCAGAGCGCCACGCCGCTGCTGCCCACGGGGGAGGCGCTGCCGCATGGCGTCTTCTCCCGCGATATGCCCAGCGGGCTGGGCGATACGCTGACGGTGCGGGAAGAGACGATGCGTGCCGGCAGCCGCTATGTCGTTTCGGGAGCCGGTGGCCGCGTCGGCTCCGTCGCCTTCGCCCGCATCGTTGATGCCGACTTGTCGCGCCTGTCGGTACCGGGGGGTGAGGCACGGGCGCTCTACCTGGCGCAGGTGCGCCTGACCGGGGAAGGCCTGCAACGGCTGGACAGCCGCACCCGCCTGCCCGCCGCCCTGAAGGATGAGGATGCGGAGCGCTATGCCTATCTGCCCCTGGCCCTGGTGCGCCAAGGCACAGACGCGCCGACCCTGGTGCTGATGGAATGCAGCGGCCCCGACCCGGCCGCCCTGCTGCGCAAGGCGGGGCCGGAATTCAACCTGCGTTTCAGCGCCGACGGGCTGTTGCGCATCATCGACCGGGCGCAGATCCTGCGCGCCATCAATGCCGTGCTGAACCGGCAGCTGGCCAGCGGCAGCTGCCGGGCGGAACGGCGGCTGGAACTGTCGCCCCACACACCGCTGAAACTTCCCTGATCGCGAGCCGTCCCAGGTCTGCCGCGGGCGGACGGGGGCGTCAGCGGGCCGAATGCAAGCGGGTCGAAAAGAAACAGCAAAAAGGCCGCCGGGTTGCCCCGGCGGCCTTTTCACTACTCCAACAACCTGAACAGATCAGGCTGATCCGTTGCCGGATCAGTCGTTCTGCTGGCGGCGCTTCAGAGCCGCACCTAGGATGTCGCCCAGCGAGGCGCCCGAGTCGGACGAACCGAATTCGGCCATCGCGGACTTCTCTTCCTCAACTTCCTTGGCCTTGATCGACAGGCCGATCTTGCGGGAACCGCGATCGACCTGGGTGACCTTGGCATCGACCTTTTCGCCAACGGCGAAGCGGTCGGGGCGCTGCTCGGAACGCTCACGGCTCAGGTCGGACTTGCGGATGAAGCCGGTGAAGCCTTCACCAACCTCAACCTCGATCCCGCCTTCGGTGATCTGGGTCACGGTGCAGGTGACGACATCGCCCTTCTTGACGCCAGCGGCAGCCTGCTCGAACGGATCGGAAGCCAGCTGCTTGATGCCGAGGGAGATGCGTTCCTTCTCAACGTCAACGTCCAGGACCTTGACCTTGACCTGATCGCCCTTCTTGTATTCCTGGATCGCCTGCTCGCCGGGGGTGTTCCAATCCAGATCGGACAGGTGCACCATACCGTCGATGTCGCCCGGCAGACCAACGAACAGACCGAATTCGGTGATGTTCTTGACCTCGCCTTCCAGCTCGGTGCCGCCCGGGAACTTCTCGACGAAGGCTTCCCAGGGGTTCTGCATGGTCTGCTTCAGACCCAGGCTGATACGGCGCTTCACCGGATCCACGTCCAGCACCATCACTTCCACTTCCTGAGAGGTGGAAACGATCTTGCCCGGATGGACGTTCTTCTTGGTCCAGCTCATCTCGGAGACGTGCACCAGACCTTCGATACCCGGCTCCAGCTCCACAAAGGCGCCGTAGTCGGTGATGTTGGTGACGCGACCCTTGAACTTGGCCTGCGGCGGGTACTTGGCTTCCACGCCTTCCCACGGATCGGCTTCCAGCTGCTTCATGCCGAGGCTGATGCGCTGGGTCTCGGAGTTGAAGCGGATGACCTGGACCGTAACGGTCTGGCCGATCTGCAGGGCTTCCGACGGGTGGTTGATACGGCGCCAGGCGATATCGGTGACGTGCAGCAGGCCGTCAACGCCGCCCAGATCAACGAACGCACCGTAATCGGTGATGTTCTTGACCACGCCCTGCAGGATCTGGCCTTCCTTGAGGGAGGCGACCAGCTCGGAGCGGGCTTCCGCACGGCTTTCTTCCAGCACGGCGCGGCGGGAAACGACGATGTTGCCGCGCGAGCGGTCCATCTTCAGGATCTGGAACGGCTGCGGCGTGCCCATCAGCGGGGAGATGTCGCGCACCGGACGGATATCGACCTGGCTGCCCGGCAGGAAGGCCACGGCGCCATTGAGATCGACGGTGAAGCCACCCTTGACGCGACCGAAAATGATGCCGGTGACACGGCTCTGGTCGGTGAAGGACTTCTCCAGCAGGGTCCAGGCTTCCTCGCGCTTGGCCTTCTCACGCGACAGAACGGCTTCACCGTTCTTGTCTTCCATGCGCTCCAGATAGACCTCGACGGTGTCGCCGATCTTCAGCTCGACCGGCTGGCCCGGAACGGCAAATTCCTTGAGAGCAACGCGACCTTCAGACTTCAGGCCAACGTCGATCAGCACCATGTCGTTGTCGATATTGACGACACGACCCTTGACGACGGTGCCTTCCAGGCTGTCGGCGGAGCCGAACGATTCTTCCAGCAGGGCGGCGAAGCTTTCCTTCGCGGCGGAAACCTGTGCCATGTAAACTCCAATGGGCAGACTGTTTCGGGTTGATCCCAACGGCGCTTCCACCCATCCCCGGCACGCCCGAACCGGTTCTGTGGCTTCACCACCGCCGCGCCAGGCATCATACCCGGCGGCTTTGCCAAGCCAGCCCGAAGGCCAGCTTTCCTGTTCCCGAAGAGGGCGGCAGCATGGCCGCCCTTGATGAAAGCCCATGGCTACGCCACCATACCGGCGGCGAGGACGTTCAATAGCAGAACGCGAGCGATACCAGCGGGGCTGTTTTCCAGCCCCCGGCAACGCATCGCGTCATGATCTTTCATGCCCTTCGGGGCAAGGCGGGCTATATAGCCGGAAACTGCCTTCGCCGCAACCGATAGAGTCGGCATGGGCCCTGTCAGATCCGTGCGGATCAGTCGTTGGCGACGGCCCGCACTACAAATTGAAAGGGCAAGGCATCCTTGATCGCTATCTGCGCATTCCCGCCCTGGGCTTCGACGATGGCGGTAATGGCCTGCCGCATAAAGTCAGGCATGGTCTCGTCCAGTAAAACACCTTTAGCTTGTTCCACCCGATAACCGGTGGTGAATAACATCTCCAGCATCGTGACGCGCGTGAACCAGCGAAGATGGGTACGGTCCAGCAGACCCGATTCAACGTAGCGGAACTGACCAGTTGCTAACATTATCTGAACACTCCAATGCTGAACATTAGGAATGCAGATAATGAGATAGCCGCCGGGTGGCAGAATCGCACGGATGCGGGTGAGCACCTCCCAGGGATTCCGCAGATGTTCCAGCACATCGCCGAAAATCCAGGCTTGGGCACCTTGGAAAGCTGGCACCATGGCCAAATCCATCTGCTCGATATCACCTACCAGTATCTCGCTGCAGTGTGCGGCGGCGGCGGCGGCATATTGTGCATCAATTTCCACCCCCACATAATGGACCCCTGGATTGGTAGCGCGGTAAGCGGCGGCCAAGGCACCAGAGCTGCAACCAACCTCAACCACCCGCGATAGGCCTGAAGGGATTGTTGCCAACAGATTTTTGTTAATGAGTGGGTGCATCGGCGTCTGCTGCATGGCGCTTCACTCCCCCCATTTGGCCAGATAGTTTCGATATCCCTCTAACCAAGCGCCGCCGCCATAATTACCGGCGCTGGCGTGCAGAGCTGGGATTGGTGCCACGCCCATGCGTATGCCCAGAAGCTCCGCCTGTCGGCATAAATCCAGATCATAGAAATGGAAGGGAAAACCAACGTCGAACCGCAGACCGAAACGGCGAAATATTTCCGTGCGCGCGGCCAGAAACAGACCATCCATCAAGCGGCATTCCCGCCCAGGAGCCCCGTAATAACCAATGAGGCTGGGAAAGCTCAGTCCCGTTGATACGGCGCCACACAGATTTACTTCCTGGTCGGGCTCAAAATTCCCGCTTTCATTGAGAATATGGCCCCAGGTCGGCTGCAATGGGGTGCGGCGTACATTGCCGGCCAAGCCAACAATATCGAAAGTGCGCGTCCACTTCGACAATGTATCTGGCCAAAAAAAATCGAGCAGGGTCACATCATCATGGATAAAGACAAGTATAAGATCATCATCCCCCTCCTTCAGGGCCCGTTCGATCTCGTAATTGTATAGAAATGGCAGGCCCGTCTGGTTCTCCAGATATAAGGATAACTCGATCGGGAACTGGATACGCCAATGCCCCAACGACTTACCCAATAAACTATCCTTTTCGAACTGATCTTTCGCAGCGCGGGAAGCGCTCACCATACGTACGCGACTCATGCCGCCTCCTAAGGCGCCGAACAGGACGGGAAGAGAAAGGAAAAGCTGAACATCATTTGCCGCCGGCGAGGAAAAAAACGCGCAGCTTCAAGCCTGCTCTGTCATTACACCATTCTAAACAGAGTTGGATAGTGGCAAAGATATAATCAATGGAATATGGCCCACGCCCCAAAATAAAAAGCCGCCAGTTACCCGGCGGCGTCCTTGTGAAAATCAATTATGCGATGGTGATTATATGGTGGCGCGGATCACATCCATGGCGGCCTGAAATGCCGCATCGGGGCCCAGGTCGGAATTATCCAGCACCACGGCATCCTCCGCTGGTACCAGCGGGGCAAAGGCGCGGGTGGTGTCGCGTTCGTCGCGCGCCCGCATATCGGCCAGCACGGCAGTGAAATCCACACCGGCCGTGCCCCCGCCCAGTTCCCTGAACCGGCGTTCAGCCCGCACCTCCACCGAAGCGGTGACGAACAGCTTCACCGGCGCGTCCGGGCAGATGACGGTGCCGATATCCCGCCCGTCCAGTACCGCCCCCGCCGCCCCGCCCGGCGGGTTGGCCGCGAAGTCGCGCTGGAATTCCAGCAGCGCCTGGCGCACACCGGGATAGGCCGAGACGATGGAGGCGGCCTGCGCCGTTTCATCCTGGCGCAAGGCCGGATCAGCCGTCAGTTCGGCAATACGCTCGGCATCCAGCGCGCGCGCCGCCGCCATGGCCGCTTCGACATCGCGCACATCCTGACCGGCCCGGATCATCGACAGGCCCACCGCCCGGTACAGCGCGCCGGTATCCAGCAGCGCATAGCCCATGGCCTGGGCGACGCGGCGGGCAAGCGTGCCCTTGCCGCTGGCGGCGGGACCATCGATAGCGATGACAGGCTTGGTGGACATGGGCGTCAGGGCTCCCCAGAGCGGCAATGGACAATCACGGCGGCACCCTTGCCCGTACAGGGTCGAAGCGTCAAGCCATGCCGCTTATGCGCCAAGGGAGGCGAAAGGTCATTGACCTGCATCATCGGCACCAGCACCCCACAAAAGAAAAACCCGCCGGGCTGCCCCGGCGGGTTCTCTTTACTCAACGAAGCTGCTCTGGTCTGGCCTTAAGCTCAACCCAGCGCCTTCACCATGGTCGAGCCCAGGCTGGCCGGGCTTTCGGAGACATGGATACCGGCGGCGCGCATTGCTTCCACCTTGAACTCGGCGGTGTCGTTACCGCCGGAGATCACGGCACCGGCATGGCCCATGCGGCGGCCCGGCGGGGCAGTGCGACCGGCGATGAAGCCGACGACCGGCTTCTTCAGGCCGGAAGCCTTGATGTACTCCGCACCATTCACCTCAGCGTCACCACCGATCTCGCCGATCATGATGATGCCTTCGGTTTCCGGATCCTTGGCGAACATCTCCAGCGCGTCGACAAAGTTGGTGCCGTTGACCGGGTCACCGCCAATGCCGATGCAGGTGGTCTGGCCCAGGCCGGCCGCCGTGGTCTGCGCCACCGCTTCGTACGTCAGCGTGCCGGAACGGGACACGATGCCGATCTTGCCACGGCGATGGATGTGGCCCGGCATGATGCCGATCTTGCACTCGTCCGGGGTGATGACACCCGGGCAGTTCGGACCGACCAGACGGGTCGCACTGTTGGCCAGGGCACGCTTCACGCGCACCATGTCCAGCACCGGAATGCCTTCGGTGATGCAGACCACCAGCGGCAGTTCGGCATCAATGGCTTCCAGGATGGCGTCGGCGGCGAACGGCGGCGGCACATAGATGACCGAAGCGTTCGCACCGGTCTTCGACACAGCATCGGCCACGGTGTCGAACACCGGCAGGTCCAGATGCTTGGAGCCGCCCTTACCGGGCGTCACGCCGCCGACCATCTTGGTGCCATAGGCGATGGCCTGTTCGGAATGGAAAGTCCCCTGCGCGCCGGTAAAGCCCTGGCAGATGACTTTGGTGTCTTTGTTAACGAGAACGGCCATGTTACGCGGCCTCCTTCACGGCCTTCACGATCTTCTCGGCAGCGTCGGCCAGATTGTCGGCCGACAGGATGGGCAGGCCGGATTCGGCCATGATCTTCTTGCCGAGATCGACGTTCGTGCCTTCCAGACGAACAACCAGCGGAACATGCAAGGACACTTCGCGGGCGGCGGCAACGACGCCTTCCGCAATCACGTCGCAGCGCATGATGCCGCCGAAGATGTTGACCAGGATGCCTTCGACATTCGGGTCGGACAGGATCAGCTTGAACGCCGTGGTGACGCGCTCCTTGGTGGCGCCGCCGCCAACGTCCAGGAAGTTCGCCGGCTCACCGCCATACAGCTTGATGATGTCCATGGTGGCCATGGCCAGACCAGCGCCGTTCACCATGCAGCCGATGTTGCCATCCAGCTTCACATAGTTCAGGCCGTGCTTGGTGGCCTCGGTCTCCGACGCCTCTTCCTCGTCCTCGTCGCGGAGTTCTTCCACGTCCGGGTGACGGTAAAGGGCGTTGTCGTCGAAGTTCACCTTGGCGTCGAGCGCGATGACCTCACCCGCACCGGTCACGACCAGCGGGTTGATTTCCACCATGCTCATGTCCAGGTCGATGAACGCCTTGTACATGGCGGCCATGAACTTGGCCGCGGCGTTCACCTGCTTGCCTTCCAGGCCCAGGGCGAAGGCGACCTTGCGGGCGTGATAGCCCTGCAGGCCCTGCACCGGGTCGATGGCGACCTTGGTGATCTTCTCCGGATGGCTGTGGGCCACTTCCTCGATCTCCATGCCGCCTTCGGTGGAGGCGACGATGGTGACGCGGGAAGAGCCACGGTCCAGCAGCATGGACAGGTACAGCTCGCGCTTGATGTCAGCGCCTTCCTCGATATAGAGGCGCTTGACTTCCTTGCCTTCCGCACCGGTCTGCTTGGTGACCAGCACCTGGTTCAGCATGGCGGCGGCATTGGTCTGCACGTCTTCCACGCTCTTGACGACGCGGACGCCGCCCTTGCCGTTCGGGTCGTTCTGGAAACGACCAGCGCCACGGCCACCGGCATGGATCTGCGACTTGACCACCCAGACGGGGCCGCCCAGCTCCTGCGCGACCTTGGCCGCTTCCTCGGGCGTGTAGGCAACGCCGCCGCGCGGAACCGCGACACCGTACTTCTTCAACAGGCCCTTGGCCTGGTACTCATGAATATTCATAGGTCAGCCGTCTTGCTCTGGATGGGAGACGGGCCGGCCGCGACGGGGTGTCAACGGACCGCGCGCAGGGTCCGTCCCCACGCGGGCGGCACTTTAGCACTATGCCAACCGGGATCAACCGTCCAAAGGTCCCTCCCATGCACATTGATTTGCGCGCTGCCGCACAGGGTGGCGATGACCCCACCCTTGGCGGCACAAGGCTGAGGGACAGCCCACCCCTTGACGGGCACGCATCTGCAGCAAGGGTGCCATGTAACGGCGGCGTGGCCACTACAGCGGGACGATTGTTGCACTGGGCGAAACATTGCGTCCCAAATATGCCGGATAGTGGCAAAGCGGATTCTGGGTCATGCTGGCCCCCATGTTGAACCCCACCAAGACGGAGTTGCACACCATGTCCCGTACCCTTATCGCCGGTCTGTTCGGCGCCGCCCTGCTGCTGACCGCCGGCCAGGGCATTGCCCAGGATCTGACCCAGGATCCGGCGGCTGTGAAGTCCGGCACCTATGCGGTGGAGCCGACCCACACCAAGGTTGTCTTCGCCATCAACCACCTGGGCTATTCCACCTATTACGGCACGTTCCCCAAGGCCGAAGGCACGCTGGTGCTGGACGCCGCCAACCCGGCCAAGTCGGTGCTGGATGTGACGGTGGATGTCACCGCCATCTCCACCGACCTGAAGGAGCTGAACGAGCATCTGCTGTCGCCGGACTTCTTTGACGGCGCCAAGTTCCCCAAGGCCACCTTCAAGAGCACCAAGGTGGAGCTGACGGGCAAGAACAAGGCCAAGGTGACCGGCAACCTGACCCTGAAGGGCGTGACCAAGCCGGTGACCCTGGATGTCACCTTCAACCAGGCTGGCCCGAACTTCATCAATAAGGTCTACAGCGTCGGGTTTGACGCCACGACCACCATCAAGCGCTCCGATTTCGGCGTCAGCGCCTATGTCCCCGCCGTGGGCGACGAGGTGACGCTGCGCATCGGTTCGGAACTGCAGCTGAAGAAGTGATGTGATGCGGTGCGGGCGGTTTCCCCGCCCGCACCGCTCCATCTTTTTAAGGAGACCGGGGCCATGACGGGCACGGGAACGCATGATGGCCAGCACGACCCGCGCTATGGCGGGGTTGCGATGGCGCTGCACTGGGCGACGGCCGCCGCCATTTTCCTGATGCTGGCCAGCGGGTTGACCATGACCCGCATGGCGCCGGGCATGACGGCCTTCAATCTTTATCAATGGCACAAGGCGCTGGGCATTACCGTGCTGGCGCTGACGCTGATCCGGCTGGTCTGGCGCCTGGGCCATCGGCCGCCGCCTTTGCCCGATGCCATGCCGACCCTGGAGAAGCTGGGCGCGCGTTTGGCGCATCTGGGCTTTTACGCCCTGCTGCTGGGGCTGCCCTTGTCCGGCTGGCTGCTGGTCTCCGTCTCGCCCCTGAACCTGCCGACCAGCTGGTTCGGCTATTTCCTGATCCCGCATCTGCCAGCCCCAACGGATGCCGCCCTGCGCCAAACCCTGAACAGCCTGTCGGAAACGGCGCATGGGCTGGGCGGCTGGACCCTGCTGGCGCTGTTATTTGTGCATATCGCGGCCGCCCTGCGCCACGCGCTGATCCTGCACGACCATGTACTGCGCAGTATGCTGCCGCGCTGGCTGGCCCCCCGGAAAGGTTGATCATCATGATGTCCGCACTGAAACGCCTGCTGCTGGCGGGCTCCACCGTTGCCCTGTTGGCCCTGCCCGCCGCCGCCGGTGAATGGCAGGTGGAGGGGGCCCAGTCCCGCCTGGGCTTTACCGGCATCCAGCTGGGCCAGAGCTTCCAGGGCAAGTTCGAGAAATTCAGCGCCAAGATCGATTTCGACCCGGCCAAGCCGGAGGCGGGCGGCAAGGTGGAGGTGCTGATCGACATGGCCAGCGCCAAGACCGGCGATGCCCAGCGTGATGGCAGCCTGCCGGGGGCCGACTGGTTCGCCATCGATAAATTCGCCCAGGCGAATTTCACCGCGACCACGTTCCGCCGCACCGGTGACAATGCCTATGAGGCTGAGGGCACCTTGACCATGAAGGGCGTCAGCCGCCCGCTGGTGCTGCCCTTCACCCTGTCGCCCGACGGTGCCGCCACCCGCGCCAAGGGCAAGGTGACGCTGCTGCGCAGTGATTTCGGCGTCGGCCAGGGCCAATGGGCCACCGACCAATGGGTGGCCCTGAAGGTGGATGTCGATTTCGACCTGAAGGCGACACCGAAAGCCTGACGTTAAGGGGGCGGGCTTTCCCGCCCCTCCTTTATGCTCGCCCTCAATGTGCCTCCGCCCATGACGCCCCGTGCCCGGCCTCGGCCACCAGGGGCACGCCGATATCAGTGGCGGTTTCCATCACTTGTTTCACCAGGGCCGCCGTGGCGGTGATTTCTGCTTCCGGCACCTCGAACAACAGTTCGTCATGTACCTGCAACAGCATCCGCGCCTTCAGCCCGGCTGCCGCCAGGGCGGCGGGCAGGCGGATCATGGCGCGTTTGATGATATCGGCGGCTGTGCCCTGGATAGGGGCGTTGATGGCCTGACGTTCGGCATAGGAACGCCGCGCCCCCTTTTCCTGAATGCCGGGAATCCAGCATTTGCGGCCCAGCAGGGTGGTGACATAGCCCTGGGCGTGCGCTTCCGCCTTGGTCTTGTCCATATAGGTCTGCAATTCCGGGAAGCGCTCAAAATATGCCTTGATGAAGGCCCCGGCCTCGCCCGGTGAGATGCCCAACTGGCGCGAGAGGCCGAAGCTGGAAATGCCATAGATGATGCCGAAATTGATCGCCTTGGCCCGGCGGCGGATTTCCGACGTCATCTGGTCCAGCGGCACGCCGAACACTTGGGATGCCGTCATGGCGTGAATGTCGATCCCCTCGCGGAAAGCCTTTTGCAGGGCCGGGATGCCGGCCATTTCCGCCACCAGCCGCAATTCAATCTGGCTGTAATCCACCGACAGCATCACATGGCCCGGTGCCGCCACAAAGGCGCGGCGGATCTTGCGCCCCTCCTCCGTGCGGATGGGGATGTTCTGCAAGTTGGGATCGGTGGAGGACAGCCGACCGGTGGAGGTGATGGCCAGGGCGAAGCTGGTATGGACCCGGCCCGTCCTGGCATCAATCTGTTCGGCCAGCGTGTCGGTATAGGTGGATTTCAGCTTGGCGAACTGCCGCCAGTCCAGCACCTTCTGGGCAATCGGCACGCCCTGGTCGGCCAGTTCTTCCAGCACCGAACTGTCGGTGGAATAAGCACCGGTCTTGGCGCTTTTCTTGGCCCCGGTCAGCTTCATCTCATCAAACAGAATCTCGCCCAGCTGCTTGGGGCTGCCGACATTGAAGCTGCGGCCCGCCAGGGTGTGGATTTCCGCTTCCAGCTCCACCATGCGCTTGGCGAAATCGCCCGACAATTCGCGCAGCACGGCGCGGTCGATCAGCACGCCGTCGCTTTCCATCTGCGCCACCACGGGCACCAGCGGGCGTTCAATCGTCTCGTACACCGTCACCATGCGGTCGGCCAGCACGTCATGTTTCAGCACATGCCACAGGCGCAGGGTGATGTCGGCATCCTCCGCCGCATAGGCCGTGGCCTTGTCCAGCGGCACCCGGTCAAAGGTGATGCGCGCCTTGCCGGTGCCCGTCACCTCATCATAGGAAATGCAGCTATGGCCCAGATGGCGCTGCGCCAGCTCATCCATGCCATGGCCATGCTTGCCGCCGCCGATAACGTAGGAAAGCAGCATCGTATCGTCGATGGGGGCGACATTGACGCCATGCTTGGCGAACATCTGCCAGTCGAACTTGATATTATGCCCGACCTTCAGCACGCCTGGATGTTCCAGCAGCGGGCGCAGGATATCCATGGCCCGGCCCAGGGCAATCTGCTTGGGCGGCGGCGGGGCGGTGCCGAAATCCAAGCCCCCCTGATCGCCCTTGGGCGTGGACGGATCAATATGGGCGATGGGGATATAGCAGGCGCGGCCCGGCTTGGTGGCCAGTGAGATGCCCACCAGATTGCAGCGGGTCGGCGTCAGCCCGTCGGTTTCCGTATCCACGGCGACGATGCCGGCTTCCAGCCCTTCCGTCACCCAGGCTTCCAGGTCAGCCTCTTCCACCACCAGCAGATGTTCCACGGCACCGGGGCGGGGGATATGGGCATCGGCCCGCATCTCATCCGGGGCGGTGGCGGGCGTGGGGGCGTAGGATCGGCCATCGAGCGCCGCGCGCAGGTCGCGGCGCGGCTGTTCCGACCCGCCGGCGGCAATGGCGCGGGCCACGGCCCCATCGGCCAGCGTGCCGTCGGCGGCGATTTCCGCCTTCACCTTGGCGATGATGGAACGGAAACCCTGTACACCCAGCCATTCCAGCAGGCGGGCGCTGTCTGGCTCCCGCACCACCAGTTCTTCCACCGGCACCGGCACGGGGGCATTTTCTTCCAACTTCACCAGCCGCTTGGAAATGCGGGCCAGCTCGGCATTCTCGATCAGCTTTTGGCGGCGGCCCGCTTGTTTGATCTCCCCTGCTCGCTCCAGCAGGGTTTCCAGATCGCCATAATCGGTGATCAGCTGGGCCGCCGTCTTGATGCCGATGCCGGGGACGCCCGGCACATTATCCACGCTGTCGCCGGCCAGCGCCTGCACATCCACCACCTTGTCCGGGGTGACGCCAAATTTCTCAAACACCTCATCCGGGCCGATCACCCGGTTTTTCATCGGGTCCAGCAGGCGCACGCCATCGCGCACCAGCTGCATCAAGTCTTTATCGGATGAGACGATGGTGACGGGGCGGCCCAGGGCGCGGGCCTGGCGGGCGTAGGTGGCGATCAGGTCATCCGCCTCATAGCCTTCCAATTCAATACCGGGCAGGTTGAAGGCGTCCACCGCTTCGCGGATCAGGGCGAATTGCGGGCGCAGATCTTCCGGCGGCTCCGGGCGGTGGGCCTTATAGTCAGGATAGAATTCATTGCGGAAATTCAGCCGCTTGGCATCAAAGATGATGGCCACGGCCTCGGCCTTCAGTTCCGCCAGCAGCTTCATCAACATATTGGTGAAGCCCATCACGGCATTCACTGGCGTGCCATCGGGCCGGTTCAGCGGCGGCAAGGCGTGATAGGCGCGGAAGATGAAGCCAGACCCATCCACCAGATAAAGCGGGCTGCCATCGGCGGCCGGCAGGGCAGCGGGGTCAGCGGCTGGGATATCGGTGGGCATGGGGGAGGCCTGTCGTTCCGGGTGCGTTCACGCGCGGAACATGGCCCATGCCGCCGCCCCTGTCTACTGTTGAGCGGGAATGGCTATGGCCGGCGAGCCTTGCCCAAAGTAAAAGGCCCCGGCGCGTGGGATACGCCGGGGCCGCCGCGAATGGTGTGACTGGAGGGGGGACCGGCCCCAATGGGGGAGAGGGAGGGCCGGATCACACCATTCGAGGAGAGCTGGATAGGGGCGGAAACGCCCCTACCCCTGTTCCTGGAAACATCAGAAGCGGTACGCCACACCCACGCGGATCTGGCTGTCATCCGGCTGCAGGCTATAGGCGGTGCCACCAGCGGTATACTTCAAAGTCTTGTAGTCGGTGTAGTTATATTCCAGACGGGCCAGAATATTATCGGTCACCGCATATTCCACACCGCCACCGACGCGCACCCCGTTCAGCGTATCACTCTTGCTGACACTGTTGCCAGCCAGGGCAGACGTCACCTCGTAATTGGTGCGCTGCCAGCCAACGCGGCCATAGACCAGCGCATCATTGGTCACCAGGTAACCCGCACGGGCGGAAATGCCATAGGTCTCGTTACCATCCAGACCGGTGACACTGCCGCCGACCAGCTTGGTCTTGTCGCTCAGTTCCAGGCCGCCCAGTTCGCCTTCACCGCCGACATAGAAACGGTCGAAGGTCTTGCCATAGCCGAAGAAGCCGCCATAGGTCCAGCCATCCAGGTTCAGATCGGCCTTGGCGCCGGGGGCACGGGTGGTGTCGCTGCTGGTGGTGTAGCCCGTATAGACGCCGACATAGGGGCCGTCAAAGGCGGACTGGGCAAAGGACGGGGCCGCCGCAACGGTCATAAGGGCAACGCCACCAAGCATAGCATAAGCAAAACGCGACATTTTAATCTCCTCAAGGTTCCCTGAAGGCAGAGTCTGCCCGTGGCGTGAAATCATCACGCAGATCAGGACCACCTTCTTCTTTGGTCTTCCATTCACGTCGCCGGCCCGATGATTGATCGATCGCCGTGGCGCCGTGTTGTGTGATTGATATAGCCGGGGGTGAACGGTGTTCGATGTGCGTGGCATCACAGCAGCCATGAGCAGAGGCGATGGGCTGGTTGCGCGTGACGGATGGGCCCCTACTTGAATTGCCACAATTGAAATCCCATGCCGGCCCCGCCCAAGCGCCCGGCACAGCCACACCCGGTCAGCCGCCAGCGCCACCACCGCCGAACCGGTCCCGGTAATCGCGCGGGGACAGGCCGGTGGCGCGGCTGAAATGATGGCGCAGGGTGGGCGGGGCGCCGAAGCCGGCCAGCCGCGCCACCTCCTCCACCGGCAGGCTCGTCGTCTCCAGCAGGGTCTTGGCCAGTTCCACCCGTACCAGGGCAAGCCAGTCGCCGGGCGTGTGGCCCGTCGCTTCCTGAAAGCGACGCAGGAAGGTGCGCTCGCTCATCGCGGCGGCATCGGCCATGGCTGCCACCGTCCAGACCTGTTGCGGATCGGCGCGCATCTGGTCCAGCAGGGGGCTGAGGCGGCTTTGCGGCTGGCGCGGTACCGGGCGGGGGACGAACTGCGCCTGCCCGCCGCTGCGATGGGCGGGCACCACCAGCCGGCGGGCCACGCTGTTGGCGGCATCATGGCCGAAATCACTGCGGATGATGTGCAGCATCAGGTCAATCCCCGCCGCACTGCCGGCGGAGGTGAACAGGCGACCTTCCTGCACATAAAGCACATCGGCATCCAGCCGCACGGCCGGATAGGCCTGGGCCATGGCATCGGCATAGCGCCAGTGCGTGGCCAGCCTTTTGCCATCCAGCAGACCGGTGGCCGCCAGCACAAAGGCGCCGGAGCAGATGGAGGCCAGCCGGGCACCGCGATCATGCGCCGCGCGCAAGCGGTCGATCAGGAAAGGCGGCACCGGCACGCCGGCCCCCTTCCAGCCCGGCACAATGATCAGGTCCGCCTGATCCAACAGGTCCAGCCCGCCATCCACGGTAAGGCGCAGCCCGCCCTGCGCCTGCAAAGGCCCTGGTTCGATGGCGGCGGCCCCGAACCGGTACCAGCCCGGCCCCAGTTCCGGCCGGGACAGGCCGAAAATCTCCGCCGTGATGGCGAATTCAAAGGTGCAGAGCCCGTCATAGACGAGCGCCACAACGCGGGGGCCGGTGGGGTTTGGCGGAATATCATTCATCATTGGCAATCCTGCCACTTGGCTGCGCCCGGTGAAAGCGGGAAGCTTCGCCCTGCAACAAAGGGAGCCCTGATGATGAGTGCTGTCACCGAAATCCCCGCCGCCCCGTCCGATCTGGCCGTGGCGCATTTTGCCGCCGAATTCAGCTTTGAGACCGATTGCTGGGATGTGCATGACGCCCTGTCACGTGGCCCGGATTTCGTGCTGCTGGATGTGCGCGGGCCGGCGTTGTTTGCCCGTGGCCATGTGCCGGGCGCCATCAACCTGCCCCATGGCAAGATCACCGAACGGCGTCTGGCGGAATGGCCAGCAGAGACGCTGTTCGTCACCTATTGCGCCGGCCCGCATTGCAACGGGGCGGCGCGTGGGGCCCTGCGGCTGGCGCAACTGGGCCGCCCGGTGAAGATCATGGCCGGCGGCATCACCGGCTGGATCGATGAAGGGTTCGATCTGGCTACCGGGGAATAATACCAACCCGCCTAAAGGTTGACCTTTAGGCGGGTTGGAGGCCGGCGACGGCCGGCCCGCGCCCTCATGGGCGCGTAAGCCAAGCTGCCGGAGGCAGCGCCCGGCGACTGAGGGAGATTGGTATAAATGAAAAAGGCCGGCGGAATCGCTTCCGCCGGCCTTGAGAACAGCAACGAGTGTCAGCCCTTATTCCTTCACATCCAGGAAGCGGCTGGGGTGGCTGTCCAGCAGATTATCCTTCCAGCCGATCAGCTTGGGGCTAACCATGTGCTTGGAGCTGTAGAAATGCAGCGGGAAGACGGCCACATCCTCCACCATCAGACGTTCAGCCTGCTGCATCAGCTCGGCCCGCTGTTCTGCCGTCGGGGCAGCGGTGGCCTGATCCAGCAGCTTGTCATAGGCGGGGTTGCTGTAGCCGGACGGGTTCTGCTTGCCGATATCGCTGCGCGCCAGATCCAGGAAGCTGGCCGCATCGATATAATCGCCGATCCAGCCATGCCGGACCACATCCTTGAATTTCTTCTCATCACGCGTGTTCAGGAACACTTTCCATTCCTGATTATTCAGCGTCGTCTTCACCCCCAGCTTCTGCTGCCACATGGAGGCCACGGCGATGGCCAGTTTGCGGTGGTTTTCGTGGGTGTTGTAGAGGATTTCGATTTCCAGCGGCTTGCCACCCGGCCCATAGCCGGCCTTCTGCATCAGTTCCTTGGCCTTGGCCTCCCGCTGGGCCTGGGTCCAGCTGGCATAATCGGGCACCTGCTGGGTGTAGCCTGCCACACCCGGCGGCACGAAGCTGTAGGCCGGCAACTCCCCGCGCTGGTTGATCTTTTCCACCAGGATATTACGGTCGATGGCAAGGTTGAGCGCCAGCCGCAGATCCTTGTTGGACTTCCACGGTTCCTTGGTCAGGTTGGCGGCAAAGAAATAGGTGCCGAAATAGGGGGCCAGCCGCAGCTCGCTGGCCATATTGGCCCGCAGCCACTGCATCTGCGTCACCGGCACCTCATAGGTGACGTGCAACTCACCAGCGCGATAACGCTTCAGTTCCGCATCCAGATTCTCGGTCGGATAGAACATCACCGTATCAATGGGCGTCTTGGCCGCATCGGGGTGATAAGTGTTCTTCACCAGCTTCACATGGCTCTGCGGCACCGCCTCCGCCAGCTTATAGACGCCATTGGTGACCAGATTGCCGGGCTTGATGAAATCCGCGCCGAACTTTTCCACATTCGCCTTGGACAGGGCGTAGGTGGCATGGTGGTGCAGCATGGACAGGAAATAGGGGGTGGGCCGTTCCAACGTCACCTGGAACGTATAATCATCCACGGCGCGCACGCCCATCTGCTCCACCGGCAGCTTGCCCAGATTGATGGACTGGGCATTCTTCACCATCCAGAGGAAATAGCCGTACTTGGCCCCGTTCTTGGGATCGACCAGACGCTTCCAGGAGAAAACCCAGTCGGTCGCCGTCACCGGCGTGCCGTCCGACCATTTGGCGTTGCGGCGAAGATGGAAAGTATAAACCATCCCATCCGGCGAAATGTCCCATTTCTCCGCCGCACCAGGGATCAGCTTGTCGCTGCCATCGGGGATCAACAATCCTTCAAACAGGTCATATTGAATCCAGCTATCCGGCACCCCGCTGGACTTGGCCGGGTCCAGGGTTTCCGGCTCCGCGCCATTGCCCCGGTGCAGCACCTTTTCCGCCCAAGCGGGAGCCGTGGCGGCAGTCATGCTGGCACTGGCCAGCATCAGGGCCATGGTCATGCGGCGCAGGTGCCGGGTCAAAAATGACATGCGGGAACGCTCCTGTTCAAACGTCGGATTGCTGCTGATGGGTTGATTGGGGGCGGTGGCGGGCACCGCCCCCTGCTTTGTCACTTGGCGGCGACTTCCAGATAGCGCGAGGGCTGCACGCCCATCGGCGTCGGCCCCCAGCCCTTCACCCGCGGGCTGACCAGATTGCGATAGGCCTGGTGATAGATGGGGATGATCGGCGTATCGGCCAGCATGGCAGCCTCCGCCTCGGCCAGCAGCTTCATGCGCTGGGCCGGATCGGTATTGGCATTGGCGGCATCCAGCTTCTGGTCGAACACGGCATTGTCATAGCCCGACCGGTTCATCTTGCCCACATCGGAGCGCAGAAGCTTCAGGAAAGTATAGGGATCGGGGAAATCGGCGAGCCAGCCCAGCACGGCCGTGCCGGCATAGGATTTCTCGCCTGCATTCTGCAACACGATCTTCCATTCCTGATTGTTCAGGTTGACCTTGGCGCCCAGCTTGCTCTGCCACATGGAGGCGACGGCCACCATGATTTTGCGGGTGCTTTCATTGGTATTGTGCAGGATTTCCACTTCCAGCGGCTTGCCGCCCTTGCCATAGCCGGCTTCCTCGATCAGACGCTTGGCCTGGGCATCGCGTTCGGCCTGGGTCGCCTTGGCCAGGGCCGGCAGCGGCAGGCTGTAGCCGTCAATGCCGGGGGAGGTCAGCGTCCAGGCCGGCACGTCGCCGGCCTTGGTGATCTTCTCCACAATGATCTGCCGGTCGATGGCCAGATAAAGCGCTTCCCGCAGCTTAGGATTGGACTTGAACGGTTCCTTGGTCATGTTCACGGCCAGATACTGGGTGCCCAGCACGGGATAGAACATGATGGTTTCCGGCATGTTCTGGCGCAGCCAGTCGATCTGCGTCACCGGTGCCATCTGCACAATATCCAGTTCACCGGCGCGGAAACGCCGCAGTTCCGTTTCCGGGCTGTCGGAATGGTGGAAGACCACGGTATCAATCTTCACCGATGCCGCCTCGCGGAAATGCGGGTTCTTCACCGCCTTCACGAAGGATTGCGGCATATAGGCGTCCAGCTTATAGGCACCATTGGAGACAAGGTTGCCGGGCTTGACGAAATCCGCCCCGAACTTCTCCACATTGGCCTTGGAGATCGGGTAGGTCATGCGGTGCAGCAGGGAGCCCAGGAAATAGCCGGTCGGCCGTTCCAGCGTCACCTTGAACGTGCGGGCATCCACCGCCTGCACGCCCAACGCCGACACCGGCTGCTTGCCATTGCTGATCGCCTCCCCGTTCTTCACCGGCCAGAGGAAATAGGCATAGTCAGAGGCCGTCTTGGGATCGACCAGCCGTTGCCAGGCAAAGACAAAATCCGCCGCCGTCACCGGCGTGCCGTCCGACCATTTGCCATCGGCGCGCAGGGTGAAAGTATAGGTCAGCCCATCGTCGCTGACGGTCCATTTCTCCGCCGCCCCCGGAATGGCCTTGCCATCGGGGCCGAAGGTCAGCAGCCCTTCGAACAGGTCGTAGCCGATCCGGGCCGACTGCACATCGGTGCCCTTCTGCGGGTCGAGCGAGGTCGGTTCGGCCTGATTGCCCCGGTTCAGCACCATTTCCGCCCAGGCGGCGCTGGCGGAAAAGCCGGTGGCAAGGGTTAGGGCGACGAAGGCCGTCGCCAGACGGCGGGAAAGGCGCATTGTTATTCTCCAGGGCATCCAACTGCGGCCCCCAGCACCCATGTCCGACGGGGTGGGAATTCAGCTGTATGTGCGGTCTATCGCCCGGACTGTCCAGTGCTGGGGGCACGCTTTCCGCCGCCGAACGGCATTTTTCACCGGGCCGCGAGCGGTGACAGGAAGCGGCTGGGGTTGCAATCCACCGGATTGGGCTGCCAGCCCGCCAGCCGGGGGGAGACCAGCCGCACCCGTGCATAGGTGAAAAGCGGGATGATCGGCGCATCCGCGGCGGCCAGCGCCTCGGCCTGATGCAGAATCTCCAGCCGTTTGGCGGGGTCACGTTCCTGCACACTGGCCGCCATCAGCCGGTCATAGGCTGGATTGGCATAGGCGGCCGGGTTCTCCGGCCCCATCTCCGTGCGCAGGAATTGCAGGAAGGCATAGGGATCATCATAGGCGCCGATGATGCCGTGACGGGCAACACCGGCAAAATTATGCGTGCGCCGGCTGTCCAGAAACACCTTCCATTCCTGGTTGGTCAGGCTGGATTTCACCCCCAGCCGCTGCTGCACCATGCCAGCCACCGCCACGGCGATGCGGCGATGGTTATCGGCGGTGTTGAACAGGATATCCAGGGTCAGCCCCTGCCCGCCCGGATATCCGGCCTTGGCCAGCAGCGCCTGTGCCTCGGCCACCCGGCGTTCCATCGGCCAGTCGGCCCATGCCGGCCGGGCCGGTTGATAGCCCGTCACCGTCGGCGGCACAAAGGAAAGGCTGGGCATCTCCCCGCCCTGGCTGATCCGTTCGGTCAAGACCTCCCGGTCGATCACCATGGACAGGGCCCGGCGCAGGTCAGGCTTGGATTTCCAGGGTTCCTTTTCCGTGTTGAAGGCCAGGAAATAGGTGCCCAGCTGCGGCGACAGGCGCAGCGCATCGGGCAGGTTGGCCTTGGCCCAGGGGATTTGCGCGGGTGGCAGCGTATAGCTGGCGTCCAGTTCCCCGGCGCGGAAGCGCTTCAGCTCCGTTTCCTGATTCTCCGTTGGGTAGAAATAGACCGTATCGAAGAAGGCTTTGGCGGCATCGCGGTGGAACGGGTTGCGCTCCAGCTTCACATGACCCTGCGGCACCTGTTCTGCCAGCCGGTACCCGCCGGAAGAGACAAGGTTGCCGGGCTTGAAGAAATCCCGCCCCAGCGCCGTCACCCGGGATTCCGGCAGGATCACCAGCATGGGGTAAGAGAGCAGGGAGATGAAATAGGGGGTCGGCTCCTCCAGCGTGAAGCGCACGGTTTGCGCATCCAGCGCCGCCACGCCCAAGGTCGTCATATCCGTCAGCGTGCCGGTGCTGAGCGCGCGGGCATTCTTGATCGGCCAGACGAAATTATTGTTCCGGCTGGTCGCCGGGTTGGCCAGCCGGCGGAAGGAGAAGACGACATCGCCGGCCGTGATCGGGCTGCCATCGGACCATTTGGCCCCATCACGCAGATGGAAGGTCACCTGCAGCCCGTCAGCGCTGGTTTCCCAGCGGTCAGCGATGGCCGGCTGCGGCTTGCCATCGGGGCCACGGGACAACAGCCCTTCATAGATATCGTAGAAAATCATGGCTTCCGGCAGGCCGGTCGCCTGATGCGGGTCCAGCGTTTCCGGCTCCGCCCCATTGCCCCGCCGCAGCACCGTTTCCGCCCCCGCCAGCCCCGGCAACAGCAGACAGAAGAACAGGGCAGCGAACAGGCGCTTCATCATGCCGATGATCCTTGAAGGGCGTTGGGCCGGCCCGGATTGTGGGCAAAGCGAGGGGATGCCGCAATAGCGGGATGGGGGAAGCCCAAGGGTGAACGCGTGGAGGTGGAAGCCGGCGTGTCCGTCCATGAGCTTGTTAAGATTTTTCAGTTACTTAACCGTCATTCCCGCGAAGGCGGGAATCCAAAACCCGGGCTGTTGTATGGATTCCCGCCTTCGCGGGAATGACGGAGGTGAGGTAACAAAACGCCGGAGAACACAATAACAGTCCGAACAGATACGGAAACCTCCGTTTCGTTTCAGAAGAATCAAAGTATAAAAACCACCAAACGGCCCACTTTGAAAAACAATCCGTTTTATTTCAGACGAAACATCCGAAAAATTTAATAAATAATAATTTCCCAGCAAAACTAAATATACCGAATTCATCTATCAATTTGACTCACTGCTTCGCTGCGGCAAATTGTTACAGGGCGCGATCCATTGCCGCAGGCCGATACCCATGCGCATATTCAACAGGAAAGGCGGCAGCCAATGCCGCCGGTTGAAGATGCGGCAAGCAACGCTGGAAAAACCCCAAGAAGGTAGAAAATGTACGCCGACCGGATTCGCCGTCAGTCCCTGCTGGATAAGATCGTCACCCCCGAAGAGGCCGCCCTGCTGATCAAGGATGGCATGACCATCGGGATGAGCGGGTTCACCCGCGCGGGTGATGCCAAGGCCCTGCCCATTGCCATTGCCGAACGCGCGGCCAAGGAACCGATCCGCATCACCTTGATGACGGGCGCCTCGCTGGGCAACAATATCGACAAGATCCTGACGGAGGCCGGTGTACTGGCCCGCCGCCTGCCCTTCCAGTCCGACCCCACCCTGCGCGCCGCCATCAACCGCGGGGAGGTGATGTTCATCGATCAGCACCTGTCCGAGACGGTGGAACAATTGCGGTCGGGCCAGATGGGGCCGATCGATTATGCGATCGTGGAGGCAACCGCCATCACCGCCGATGGCGGCATTGTGCCCACCACCTCGGTCGGTAATACGGCCAGTTTCGCCATTCTGGCAGAAAAGGTGATTGTGGAGCTGAACCTGTCCCAGCCGCTGGAGCTGGAGGGGCTGCACGATATCTATATCCCCACCAAGCGGCCCTCGCGCACGCCGATCCCCGTGGTTTCCTGCGACAGCCGGGCCGGCACGCCCTATATCCCCATCGATCCGGCCAAGATCGCCGCCATCGTGGTGACGCATAAGCATGACAGCGCCGCCAATGTGGAACCGCCGGACGATGGCACCCGCGCCATTGCCGGCCACCTGATCGATTTCTTCAAGCATGAGGTGGCGCGCGGCCGGCTGGACATGACGCTGAACCCGCTGCAAGCGGGTATCGGTTCCATCGCCAATGCCGTGCTGCATGGGCTGATCGACAGCCCCTTCCATGATCTGCGCATGTATAGCGAGGTGTTGCAGGACAGCACGTTCGACCTGTTCGATGCCGGCAAGCTGAATTACGCCTCGGGCTCCTCCGTCACGCTCTCGGCGGAATGCGGCGGGCGGGTCTTCTCCCGCATCGCGCAGTATCGCAACCGGCTGGTGCTGCGGCCGCAGGAAATCTCCAACCATCCGGAGGTGATCCGGCGCCTGGGCGTGATCGGCATCAACACGGCGCTGGAGTTCGACATTTACGGCAATGTCAATTCCACCCATGTCGATGGCACCATGATGATGAACGGCATTGGCGGTTCGGGGGATTTCGCCCGCAACGCCTATCTGTCGATCTTCGTCACCAAATCCCTGGCCAAGGGCGGGGCAATTTCCTCTGTCGTGCCGATGGTCAGCCATGTCGACCATACCGAACATGATGTGGATATTCTGGTGACAGAGGTGGGGCTGGCCGATCTGCGCGGGTTGGCCCCGCGCGAACGCGCGGGCGTGGTCATCGCCAACTGCGTCCATCCCAGCTACCGCGACCAGCTTTCCGATTATTTCAATCGGGCCAAGGCGCGCGGCGGCCATACCCCGCACCTGCTGGAAGAAGCGTTTTCCTGGCATGTCCGCCGGCAGCAGACGGGCAGCATGAAGGGATAAACCCTACCACCGCCTCTCCCGCGCCAGCCCGAACCGGAAGCGCTGGCCCTGTTCCGTCAGGGCCAGCGTGCCGAACAGCCAGTCCCACAGGGAAAACACCGTGGCAAAGTTGCGGTCACGATGTTCCTCCGCATCGGAATGGTGCAGCTGGTGCATATGCGGCGACACCAGAATGAAGGACAACCAGCGCGGATAGCGCAGCGGCACCGGGCTGTGGCGCAGATGGACGAACCCCAGGCTCCAGGCCAGGGAAAAGACATTGACGCCCAGCACGGTCAGCGGCGTCACCGCCCCGCCGAACAGCCCGACCGCCAGCCCCAGGCCCAGGCCTTGGGCCAGCATGTTGGCAGACATATGGACCGCCTGCTCCCAGGGCCAGAAGCGGAAGGCCGTCAGCGGCGTCAGCACCGGCGGGGCATGGTGCAGCCGGTGCGCCCGCCAGAGCGGCGGGAAATGGTGAAAGGCGCGATGCGTCCAGTACAGCGCGAAATCCCCCGCCACGAAGGCGAAAGCCGCACAGGCCGCCAGGGCCGGCCAGCCGGGCTGCGTATCCCAGCCGCCCTGGATGCCGGATGTCAGGGCAATCCCCAGATGGCTACCCTTGACGCTTAACCAGAAGAAGAAGGGGGCCAGCAGGAAAGGCAGGGTGGAATTGACCAGAAAGCAGCCGGCATCCAGCGGCAGATGGCGCAGATAATCCCGCCATGTTCCCTGATCCCGCCACTGGCGCCATAACAGCAAGGCAGCCAGCCCTGCGATCAATAGACCTGGCCACCAGAAGACCGACGACGGCCCATCCAGCAGGCGCCCCATGGATTGCAGCCACGGGGCCAATTGGTCCGGTTGAGGCAGGAAATCATCCATGTCCCTGATAGTCGCAGGGCCGTTGCACGCTGCCAAATAAAAAGCGGCGCCGCCCCCTGTCGCAAAAGGAGCGGCGCCGTCAGCATTGCTACGGAGAAAGCAGAGAAGCAAACAAGAGCAGGAAGGGTGCCCCATATCAGGCCCGGCGGTATCGGCGATCCATCGCGCCGGCCATCCGGTATCCTGCCCCCCCTCCCATCCAGCGCGAAGGGGGTAGGATTGGTCCCGACAGGGGGCCAGGGGATGGGGGAATGCAGCCTCCCCTATCCCGGGGGCGTCCGCCCGTTCAGCCGGTGCGGACGCCGATCAGGTTCTGGTCCGTCCCGATCAATGGAACTGATCGGTCTCGGTGCTGTCCTTCATGGCGGTGGTGGAAGAGGTACCGCCAGAGATGGCCACGGCCACGGCATCAAAGTATCCGGTGCCGACCTCGCGCTGGTGCTTCACCGCGGTGAAGCCCTGTTCGACGGCAGCGAATTCACGCTGCTGCATCTCCGAATAGGCCGCCATGCCGCGTTCCTTATAGCCCTTGGCCAGTTCGAAGGTGGCGAGGTTGAGGCTGTGGAAGCCGGCCAGCGTGACGAACTGGTACTTGTAGCCCATGGCGCCCAGCTCGGCCTGATACTTGGCGATGGTCGTATCGTCCAGGTTGGCCTTCCAGTTGAAGGAGGGGGAGCAATTATAGGCCAGCATCTTGCCGGGGAACTTCTTGTGCACGGCCTCGGCGAAGCGGCGGGCATCGTCCAGATTCGGCTTGCTGGTTTCCCACCACATCAGGTCGGAATAGGGGGCATATTCCAGGGCACGGGCGATGCAGTAATCCACCCCCACCCCCTTCTTGATGCGGAAGAAGCCTTCCGGCGTGCGGTCATTGCGGTCGATGAAGGGATGGTCGCGTTCATCCACATCGGACGTGATCAGCTGGGCGCTTTCCGCATCGGTGCGGGCCACCACCAGGGTGCTGGTGCCGCAGACATCGGCGGCCAGACGGCCGGCATTCAGGGTACGGATGAATTGCTGGATCGGGATCAGCACCTTGCCGCCCAGATGGCCGCACTTCTTCTCTGATGCCAGCTGATCCTCGAAATGCACGGCGGCCGCACCGGCCTCGATCATGCCCTTCATCAGTTCAAAGGCGTTCAACGGGCCACCGAAACCGGCCTCGGCATCGGCGATGATCGGCGCGAACCAATAGGTGTCGCCCTTGCCTTCCGCCGTCTGGATCTGGTCGGCGCGCTGGAAGGCATTATTGATGCGCTTCACCACGGCGGGCACGGAATTGGCGGGGTAAAGCGACTGATCCGGGTACATCTGGCCGGCCAGATTGGCATCGGCTGCCACCTGCCAGCCGGACAGGTAAATCGCTTCCAGGCCGGCCTTGACGTGCTGGAGGGCCTGATTGCCGGTGAAGGCGCCCAGCGTATGAACATAGGGGCGGGTGTGCAGCAATTCCCACAGGCGACGGGCGCCCATTTCGGCCAGCGTATATTCGATCTTCACCGAACCGGCCAGACGCCGCACATCTTCCGCCGTATAGTCGCGCTTGATCCCCTCATAGCGCTTGGCGTGGATGGCGCTCAGGTCGATGGCAGAAGAAGGATTATCCAGCGGGGCCATGGTGTCACTCCTCGAAGATCGAAGCCTTGTTTCTGGCTTCTATTTTAAGGGCGCTGCACCTGTGCGCTTGTGCGGTGCAACGTTGATGAGGGGAGAATGACGCCGCGAAATAAAATGTTCAATACGCTGCGTTTCGTAAAATAGTGTTGCTGTCACGGCTTGTAACGCTGGTTGCTGTGATGTTGTAAATCTTGTAAATTGACAAGGTGAAGCGGCACTTCTGCGGTTAAGGGACAGGGCCATGTCTGAAAAGAAGGCGATGCTGGGCCACAAGGTCCGCCGGCTGCGCCGCGACCTGAAAATGACGCAGGCGCAGATGGCGGAGGAGATTGGCGTCTCCCCCAGCTATCTGAACCTGATTGAGGCGAACCAGCGGCCGCTGACCGTGCCGCTGCTGCTGAAAATCGCCTCTGTCTATGGCATCGACATGGCCAGCTTTGCCGAGGATGACGAGACGCGGCTGGTCGCCTCCCTGCGCGAGGTCTTCGCCGATCCGCTGTTTGAGGCGGGTGACATCAAAACCCAGGACATGAAGGAATTCGCCGCCGTGGCGCCGACACTGGGCCAAGCAGTGGTGGCGCTCTACCGCGCCTATCGGGAGGCGCGGGAGGATCTGGGCGGCTTGGCGGAGAAGGTGGCCGACCGCGACAAGCTGCAGGTGATGGGGGCGCAAGCCTTCCCACAGGAAGAAGTGTCGGAATTCTTCCAGGCCGAACAGAACCATTTCCCCGAGTTGGAGGAAGCGGCGGAGGAAATGTGGATCAGTGCCGATCTGGATAGCGGCAACCTGCAGGGCAGCTTGGCAGCCTATCTGGAAAAGCGCCATGGCGTGCGGGTGCGGCTGATGCCGCAGCCGGTGATGGGCGGGGCCGTCTGCCGCTATGACCGGCATTCCAAGCGGGTGCTGATTTCCGAAATGCTGGACCCGGCCGGCCGTATCTTCCACCTGGCGGCGCAGACGGCCCTGCTGAGCCAGGGGGCGGCACTGGAGGCTGCCAGCGGGCGCGGGGGCTTTGGGCATGAAGAATCGCGCCGGCTGGCCCGGGTCAGTCTGGCCAATTACTTCGCCTCTGCCCTGATGATGCCCTATGGACGGTTCCTGACGGCAGCGCGGGAGGTGCGGTATGATATCGAAATCCTGCAACGGCGTTTCGTGGCCTCTTATGAACAGGTGTGCCAGCGCCTGACCTCCCTGCAACGGCCCGGCGCCAAGGGGGTGCCGTTCTTCTTTGCCCGCACCGATCAGGCGGGCAATATGTCGAAACGGTTCAGTGCGGCGCCCGGCTTCCATTTCGCCCGGTTTGGCGGGGCCTGTCCGCGCTGGAACATCCATGATGCTTTCCGCCAGCCGGGGCAGATGCAAACCCAGATCGCCCGGATGCCCGATGGCAGCGCCTATCTCTCCATCGTGCGCAGTGTCTCCAAGCCCGGCGGCGGCTGGAAACAGCCGGCCCGGCATTTCGCCATCGCCATTGGCTGTGACATCGCCCATGCCGGCCAGCTTGTCTATGCCGATGGGCTGGACCTGTCCAACCTGGACGCGGCCACCCCGGTGGGGGTGAATTGCCGCGTCTGCCCAAGGCTGGACTGCACCCAGCGCGCCTTCCCGCCCTTGTCCCACCGGCTGGCGGTGGATGAACATATCCGGGGTATCTCCAGCTATGTCAGCGTCGGCGCGGGGGTTTAAGGGGGGGGGACTCCACCCGGTGGTAAAAACAACGGCTGCCCGCTGATAAAGGATTGACGACAACAGGATCGTTTGCCAGTCTATAGGAATAAATACCCCAACCATGCCCGGCCGCTCCCTGCGGACCGGGCTTTTTCTTTTCCACAACCCGCTGCGTGGTGCCGACGGATCAGCCGATCCGGCGACGGCGCACGCCCCTATGGAGCGAGCCGATGTCCGAATCCTTCAACCTTTTCAACCGCCTTTCCTCCACGTTCCGCGACGTGAAGGATTTTGTCGATCGCAATGTGGAGGGGTTCCTTGGTGATGATGAGGAGGAGGCTGACACCCCGCCTGCGGCCGATCCGGCCCCGCCGCCCGTCGATTACCGCAGCCTGTTCAATGACGAACCGGAGAAGGTGCCGGTCTATGGCTCCCCGCCTGCCGGCACACAATATATGGTGCGCCATCCCACCCTGGTGGAGGAAGCGGACGATCCCCGCTTCCCGGCCTTTCAGCAGGCCTGGCGGGAAGGCAAGCCGGTGGAAGACTTGCTGGGCGACACCCCGTTCGGCCTGAAGGCCAAGGTCGCCAGCAATGGCGGCGATAATTGGCGCCCCGATGTGGCCAAGGTTCAGGTTCTGCTGAACAAGGCCGGATACCATGATGTGATACCGGAAGATGGCCCCAGCGGCTATCACAGCACCAAGCTGGACCAGGATGTCCGCCGGTTCCAGCGGGACAACAAGCTGCGCGTCGACGGCAAACTCTCCCCCGGTGGGGAGACGATCCAGGCCCTGGAAAAACTTCTGGCGCAGAAGCCCAAGCCGGCACCCGCCAGTGCCGGGCAAGACGCGGCCACGATACAACCGACAAACAAGGCCCCCACCCCACCCGCCGCTTCTGGCGGCACAACCGCCCCGACCAGCAGCGACCCGTCCCGCCCCGACCAGCCGCCCCCGGTAAAACTCGCCCCCGGCCGCCGGCTGTTCAAGGAACCCGATTGGAAGAGCGAAGCCATGTTTGAAGAACTGGTGAAGAATATTTTTGAGAAGGAAGCGGGTTATTCAAATCATGAATACGATAAAGGAGGTGAAACAAATTATGGGATTACTGAGAGAACCCTTAAAAGCTATCAAATAATGCACGGAGGAATGGGGAAAGATGGTAGTTTTGTCGAGCCGAAAAATTTAAGCCGGGATCAAGCAAAGGAAATTTACCGCAACGAGTTTTTTTATGGCCAAAGGGTCAACGAAATTTCCGATCTGGGGGTGGCTTCTGCACTGATTGACTCGTTCGTTCTCCACGGTCCCAAATATGGGTGGCAGCTGTTTCAGAAATCTGCAAACGCGATTGACAAAGAGAATAATCTAGTAGAAGATGGTAACGGTGGATCAAAAACTATCTTGAAAATCAACAAGATACCGCAGAATCAGATATCCAATCTTTTGGAACAAAATTACACAGATAGATTAGATTTTGTTTCAAAAAATGCTGAAAATAACAAAAAACAAAAAGTATTCGAGAAAGGGTGGATAAACAGACTGGGGTGGGTAAATGAAAAATCAAAAGAACTGTCACGTAAAAAATACATTTCGTAGGTTGGTATTTTCTATTCTATGCACCATGTCTCTTTTCACGATGGCTGCCGCCGCTGAGTGCGACAGCTACAGCCTTGCGTGGTCCAAAGCTGCCAAGGCGGGCATAGTGAAGCCTGAGCAAGGGCCTCGCCTTTATTTCCAGCGGGTGGAGGCTGGGTGCCCTGGCAGCGACACCTGTAAAGCCAAAGCCTATCTGGTGCCGGGAGACAAGGTGATCCTGGATGACACCGGCGAAGCTTGGATTTGTGCCCATTTCCAAGGACCAAAGCGGGGCACCCTCGGCTGGTTGCCCCGCACCGCTTTGGCGATAGAGGACAAGCCGCCCGTGCCCAAGAAGCAGGATTGGGTGGGCCGCTGGCAGGTCCGTGAAAACACAATTCTGATTGATGACACGCAAGGGGCAAAGCTGCAGTTCGAAGGATGGGCAAGGCATATGGCCACCTTCTCCCTATCGAAGTTTGAGTTCACCAAATCACCGAACGGTAATAAGGTTGTCGATAAAAGCGGAGGTGGTAGATGCGTGGTGACGATTTACTGGTTGGCCGGGTTCTTACTGGTCAATAGCACTCAAGACTGCGTAGGTTCTGCCAACTCTTTTATCGGCGTATATCACCGCACCGCCCTGACGACTGATCCCAAGGATGAACAGTGAATGCGCCGTTCATCCCTTCTCACCCGGGCCGCTTTGGTCATCCTGATCGCAGCGTTGTTTCCGTTCGCAGCCTCCGCCGCTGAGTGTGACGACTATAGCCTTTCTTGGTCCAAGGCTCCCAAAGCGGGAACTGTCAAAGCCGACCAAGGGCCGCGTCTGCATTTCCAGCGGGTGGAGGCTGGGTGCCCCGGTAGCGACACCTGCAAAGCCAAAGCCTATCTGGTTCCGGGGGACAAGGTGATCCTGGACGATACCGGCGAAACCTGGATTTGCGCCTATTTCCAGGGGCCAAAGCGGGGCACCTTCGGTTGGTTGCCCCGCACCGCCTTGGCGATAGAGGACAAGCCGCCGGTACCCAGGAAACAGGATTGGGTGGGCCGCTGGCGCGTCGGTGAGAACTTAATTCTGATTGACGACACGCAAGGGCCAAAGCTGCACTTCGAAGGATGGGCAAGGCGTATGGCCACCTTCTCCCTATCAATGTTTGAATTCACCAAATCCCCCAGCAGCAACAAGGTTATTGATAAAAGTGGTGGCGGTACATGTGTGGTCAAGATTTACTGGCTGGCTGAATTGTTGCTGGTGAATAACACCATGGACTGTGCAGGTCTTGGTAATTCTTTTATTGGTGTCTATCGGCGTACCGCCCTGACGACTGATCCCAAGGCTGAACATTGAATGCGCTGTTCATCCCCTCCCGCCAGGGCAGCCTTGGTCATCCTGATCGCAGCGTTGTTTCCGTTCACTGCCTCCGCCGCTGAGTGTGACGACCACAGCCTTTCTTGGTCCAATACCCCCAAAGCGGGAACCGTCAAAGCCGACCAAGGGCCGCGTCTGTATTTCCAGCGGGTGGAGGATGGCTGCCCCGGTGGCGATACCTGCACGGCTAAAGCTTATCTGGTACCGGGCGACACAGTAGTGCTGGACGATACCGACGAAACCTGGATTTGCGCCTATTTCCAGGGGCCAAAGCGGGGCACCTTCGGTTGGTTGCCCCGCACCGCCTTGGACATTGATAATAAGCCGCCAGCGCCAAAGAAACAGGACTGGGTGGGGCGCTGGCGCGTGGGCGAGAACACAGTACTTATTGATGATCGGAATCGGGAAAATCTGCGTTTTAAGGGTTGGGCCAGGCACATGGCCAGTTTTTCACTATCCGATTTCGAATTCTTTACCCTGCCAAAGGGCAATAAAGTGGTCGATAAAAGTGCTGGAGGGGAGTGCGTCGTTACCATCCGATGGGTTGCCACATTACTGCTGGTAAATAGCACGCAATATTGCGTGGGGGCTGCCAACTCGTTTGATGGCGTCTATCGGCGCACCGCCCTGACCACTGATCCCAAGGATGAACATTGAATGCGCTGTTCATTCTTTCTCACTAGTGCCGCCTTGGTCATCCTGATCGCAGGGCTGCTTCCGTTCTCCGCCACCGCCGCTGAGTGTGACGACCACAGGCTCTCTTGGTCCAAGGCCCCCAAAGCGGGAACCATCAAAGCCGACCAGGGGCCGCGTCTGCATTTCCAGCGGGTGGAGGCTGGGTGCCCCGGCGGGGACACCTGCAAAGCCAAAGCCTATCTGGTACCGGGCGACAAGGTGGTGCTGGATGACACCGGCGAGGCCTGGATTTGCGCCTATTTCCAGGGGCCAAAGCGGGGCACCTTCGGCTGGCTGCCCCGCACCGCCTTGGACATTGACAACACAGCCCCCAACCCCAAGAAGCAGGATTGGGTGGGCCGATGGCGGGTCGGCTACAATACCTTCCTGATCGATGAAAGAAAGGGAAGGACACTGTATTTCTGGGGAAGTGCCGTAGAACCTACCGGCCTTTCGATGCCAGATATCGACTTCGATGCTACTCCTGAGAACAATAAGGTTGTCTTTAAGATACCCTATGATGGGTGCGACATGACATTACGCTGGGTCAATGGCTTGTTGCTTGTCGCCAGCACCTACCAATGCGGCTCCCTCGCCGCAAATTTTTCGGGCGTCTACCACCGCACCGCTTTGACGACTGATCCCAAGGATGAACATTGAATGCGCTATTCATTCTTTCTCACCAGGGTCGCCTTGTTCATCCTGGGGGCAATATCGCTTCCGTCTGAAGCCGCGGCGGAAAAATGCGACGACTTCAGTCTTTCCACCAGCAGCACGCCGAAAGCGGGGACCGTAAAGGCCGATCAGGGGCCGCGCCTGTATTTCCAGCGGGTGGAGGATGGCTGCCCCGGTGGCGATGCCTGCAAAGCCAAGGCCTATCTGGTGCCGGGCGACAAGGTGGTGCTGGACGATACGGGAAAGGCGTGGCTCTGTGTCTATTTCCAAGGCCCCAAGCGGGGTACTTTCGGCTGGTTGCCGCGAACGGCCCTGAAAATCGATAATCCGCCAGCAACGACCCGGAAGCAGGATTGGACAGGGCGCTGGGAGCTTGCCGAGAATTCGATTGTGATTGATGAGAGAAAAGACGGAAAACTTCACGTCGAAGGGGTGGCTATAAACTCATCAGAATTTGGGTTGTCAAAATTTGAATTCGATAAATCCATCAAGGGAAATCAAGTTATTGATAGAAGTTCTGGCGGGCAATGCATTGTCACCCTTCGTTTAATCAATGGCTTGATTTTGGCGGAAACCACATCCTATTGCGTTGGCGTTGCCACTTTTGAGGGCATCTATCGGCGGATGACGCTGACCGCCGATCCCAAGGACGAACGGTAGGCCGACAGCCCGGCCGCTCCGCGCACCCTGTCACACAAGCCACACTTGACCATCCGGCCCCACATCGGCTTGATGCGCGGACTGTCTCAACCGCCCAGCCCGCGAGTATCGCCATGGCCGTGTCTCCGCTTGCCCCCGCTTCCTTCCCGTCGCTGCCGCCCATCGCCGGCCTGCGTCTGGCCGGGCACCGTGCCGGCATCCGATACAAGACGCCGCGCAATGATGTGATGGTGGCGGTGCTGGATGAAGGGTCCAGCGTTGCCGCCGTGCTGACCCGTTCGTTGACGGCCAGCGCCCCGGTGCATCGCTGCCGCGACCATCTGAAGGGTGGGGTTGTGCGGGCGCTGGTGGTGAATGCTGGCAATTCCAACGCCTTTACCGGCAAGGCCGGGGAAGCGTTCGTGGATGCCACGCTGGACGCCGCCGCCGCACTGGCCGGCTGCAAGACCAGCGAAATCTTCCCCGCCTCCACCGGCGTGATCGGCCAGCCCATGCCGGCCGACCTGATTGCCAAATCGCTGCCGGAAGCCTTCACCAAGCTGGTGCCGGCCGAGGGGGAGGCCTGGGAAGTAGCCGCCCGCGCCATCATGACCACCGACACTTTCCCCAAGGGCGCTGCGGCCACGGCCACCATTGATGGCGTCACCGTCACCGTGGCCGGCTTTGCCAAGGGCAGCGGCATGATTGCCCCCGACATGGCCACCATGCTGGCCTATGTCTTCACCGACGCCAATATCGCCCATGCGCCGCTGCAGGCCGCACTCTCTGCCACCACCGACCGCAGCTTCAATTCCATCACCGTGGATGGCGACACCTCCACCTCTGACACGCTGGTGCTGTGCGCCACCCGCAAGGCGGCGCATCGGGCGATTGAAAGCGCTGATGATCCGCGCTTTGCCGCCTTCCAGGCCGCCTTGGATGCCGTCTGCCTGGATCTGGCCCAGCAGATCATCCGCGATGGCGAGGGGGCGACCAAGTTTGTCGAACTCCGCGTCAAGGGGGCCGACAGCGACGAAGCCGCCAAGCGCATCGCCATGACGGTGGCCAATTCCCCGCTGGTGAAGACCGCCGTGGCCGGGGAAGATGCCAATTGGGGACGCATCGTCGCCGCCGTGGGCCGTTCCGGCGAACGGGCCGACCGCGACCTGCTGGTGATCTCCGTCGGCGGCGTGCAGATCTGCGCCAATGGGATGGAAGTGCCGGGCTATGATGAAGCCCCGGTAGCCGCCCATATGAAGGGCCAGGAAATCCTGATCGAGGTGGATATCGGTCTGGGTTCCGGCAGCGCCACGGTGTGGACCTGCGACCTGACCCACGGCTATATCGACATTAATGGCAGCTACCGCTCGTGAGCCAGCACGACACGCCCTGTTGGCAGGAACCGCCTTCCCACCGTCCCAGCCGCATCGTGCTGGTGGCGGCGGTGGCCCTGGTGGATGTGGATGGGCGGGTGCTGCTGGCGCAGCGCCCGCCGGGCAAGTCCATGGCGGGCCTGTGGGAATTTCCCGGCGGCAAGGTCGATGCAGGCGAAACACCCGAAGCAGCCCTGGTGCGGGAATTGCGGGAGGAGCTGGGGATTGAGACGGCGGAAAGCTGCCTCTCCCCCATCGCCTTTGCCAGCCATTCCTACCCGGACTTTCACCTGCTGATGCCGGTTTTCGCCGCGCGCGTCTGGAAAGGCACGCCCACCCCGCTGGAAGGCCAGCAACTGGCCTGGGTGAAGCCGGCCCGCATGGGCGATTACCCGATGCCGCCGGCCGATATCCCGCTGGTGCCGCTGCTGCGGGATTTGCTGTAGCGGCCGACAGTGCCCCCGACCTGGAGCCACCTGCGCGCAGAGTCACGCCAAAAGGTGATTTCACCTTTTGGCGATCCGCTCTAGAGCCTGTGCTTCCATGTGAAATTCGCCCATCTCCCGCGCTTGACCGGCGGGGGCCGGCGGGTGAAAAGTCGCCTCACCAACTTTTGTAACTCCTTACAAGCTAGGGGAAAGCCATGTCTTCGGCTGAAGTGCCCGTTTCCAGCGCCCAGGTTGCCATTACGCTGCCCGATGGCAGTGTGCGGACCTATGCGCAGGGCACAACTACCGGGGCCGATGTGGCCGCCTCCATCGCCAAGTCGCTCGCCAAGGCCGCCGTTGCGGTCAAGATCAATGGCGAGGTGAAGGATCTGGCGACGCCGCTGACGGGGGATTGCCGTCTCGAAATCGTGACGGACAAGAACGAGGCCGACATGCTGGACCTGATCCGGCATGACTGCGCCCATATCATGGCGGAAGCCGTGCAGGAGCTTTATCCCGGCACGCAGGTGACGATCGGCCCCGCCATCGCCACCGGCTTCTATTACGATTTCGCCCGCGACACGCCGTTCACGCCCGACGATCTGGTGAAGATCGAAAAGCGGATGCATGAGATCGTGGACGAAAACCGCCCCTTCACGCGTGAAGAATGGGACCGGGCCGAGGCGATTGAGCATTTCAAGTCGATCGGGGAAAAGTACAAGGCCCAGATCATTGAAGATCTGCCGACGTCCGAGACGATCACCATCTACCGCCAGGGCAAATGGTACGATCTGTGCCGCGGCCCGCACCTGCCCGCCACGGGCCGGGTTGGCCATGCCTTCAAGCTGATGAAGGTGGCCGGTGCCTATTGGCGCGGCGATGCCAAGAACGCCATGCTGCAGCGTATCTATGGCACCGCCTGGCGGACCGAAAAGGAACTGGCCGAACATCTGCACCAGATTGAAGAGGCCGAGAAGCGCGACCATCGCAAGCTGGGCCGCGAGATGGACCTGTTCCATGTGCAGGAAGAGGCGACAGGCTCCGTCTTCTGGCACCCGAAGGGCTGGGCGCTCTATCGGGCGCTGGAGGAATATATTCGTGCCAAGCTGAAGGTGGCCGGCTATGTGGAGGTGCGCACCCCGCAGCTCTATGACAGCAGCCTGTTCAAGGCGTCGGGCCACTGGGACATGTATGGCGACAACATGTTCAAGATCCGCGAGTCGGTGGCAGAAGACGGCACGGAGAAGTTCTTGGGCGTGAAGCCGATGAACTGCCCGGCCCATGTGCAGATTTTCCGCCAGGGGCTGAAGAGCTACCGCGACCTGCCGCTGCGCATGGCCGAATTCGGCAATTGCCACCGCAATGAGCCGTCGGGCGCCCTGCACGGTATCCTGCGCGTGCGCAATTTCACCCAGGATGACGCGCATATCTTCTGCACCGAGGATCAGGTCGGCGACGAGGCGAAGGAATATTTCGCCCTGCAGCTGGGCGTTTACAAGGATCTGGGCTTCGACAAGATCGCGGTGAAGCTGGCGCTGCGCCCCGATGTGCGTCTGGGCACGGACGAGACCTGGGACAAGGCCGAAGAAAGCCTGCGCGTGGCGCTGCGCGCCAATGGGCTGGAATTCGAGGAATTGCCGGGCGAAGGCGCCTTCTATGGCCCGAAGGTGGAATTCCACCTGACCGACGCCATCGGCCGTTCCTGGCAGTGCGGCACCCTGCAGCTGGATTTCCAGCTGCCGGAACGGCTGGATGCCAGCTATATCGGCCAGGATGGCGCCAAGCACCGCCCGGTCATGCTGCACCGGGCCATCCTGGGCAGCCTGGAACGCTTTATCGGCATGATGATCGAACATTATGCTGGCAAGTTCCCGCTCTGGCTGGCCCCCACCCAGGTGACGGTGGCCACCATCGTGTCGGATGCCGATGCCTATGCCGAAAAGGTGGCGGCGCGGCTGAAGAAGGCCGGCATCCGGGTGGAACTGGATACCCGCAACGAGAAGATCAACCTGAAGGTCCGCGAACATTCGCTCCAGAAGGTGCCGGTCATGTTCGTCGTGGGTGCTCGCGAGGCGGAGCAGGGCACCGTGGCCGTGCGGCGTCTTGGCTCCAATGCGCAGGAATTCCTTGCCCTGGACGAGGCAATCGCTACACTTCTCACAGAGGCGCTGCCGCCTGCCAGTAGCGACTCGACCGAATCCGCGTTCTAAGCTAATCTGCCACCTAACCGTACCAACAAGGTGCGTCCTTGCCGTCCGGTACCGTTCCCTGTCAGGGGTTTTCTGACGGGGAACGGGTTCGCCGATCCAATGGCCGCAAGGGCCACCCTTTGTGAATAGGAGAAGTTTCCATAGCCAGGCCTACCAATCAGGACCGCGAACCGCAACGCGACGGTCCCCGCATCAACCGCGAAATCAATGTTCGTTCCGTGCGCCTTGTCGATGCCGAAGGCGAGATGGTTGGCGTCGTCAGCCTGCGTGACGCGCTGTTCGCCGCGGAGGAAGCTGGCCTCGATCTGGTCGAGGTGAGCCCGAATGCCGAGCCGCCGGTCTGCAAAATCCTCGACTATGGCAAGTACAAGTACGAGGCGCAGAAGAAGGCCAACGAGGCCCGCAAGAAGCAGAAGATCATCGAGGTCAAGGAAATCAAGCTGCGTCCGAATATCGACGAGCATGATTACGACATCAAGATGAAGGCCATGCGCCGCTTCCTGGAAGAAGGCGACAAGGTGAAGGTCACCATGCGCTTCCGTGGCCGTGAAATGGCCCACCAGGATATCGGCATGAATGTGCTGGTAAAGGTTCGCGACACGCTGGAAGACCTGGGCAAGGTCGAACAGATGCCGAAGCTGGAAGGCAAGCAGATGATCATGGTTCTGGCCCCGCGCTAAGAAACCGCTGATCCGGCTTGCTGGTGCGACGTAATGAACAGGCCGTCCGGGCAACCGGGCGGCCTGTTTGTTTTTCCAGCCCCTCGCCGACACGGCCTATGCCTTTCGTCTGGGTCACCGGCGGCGACCAGTTCGCAGAGAACTGCCATTTTTATGCTGCACCGCACACAATCACACTCACCCGTTCGGGTTACCACGAAAAGAGATATAGGCCGATATAGGACGAATGGTTGACTTGCGGTCACGGGTTTTGGTCGAAATAGTTATGCCAGTTTCGTGAAAAATTTGAAAAGACATGAAAGATACAATTTTAATAATTGTGTCGCCAATTCGTGCGCTTTTTTTCCGAAGCCAAATTACTTTTCTTGCCTCGCTGATCGAGACTGGCTCTAACCCTGGAGAATCGTCGATGATCGCCAAAATCCGTGATCTTTCCATCGGCAGGAAGCTGCTGATTGCTTTTGGAGCCTTGATCTTTACCGTGCTGATCGTCGGTGGAGTCAATCGGGCTCAACTTGCTGCAATCCGCAGCGGGAATGAGATGACCATCCACACCTATGAGGTTATCCGCAATCTGCGAACCCTGCTGACGGCGAAGGTGGACCAGGAAACCGGCCTGCGCGGCTATGCCCTGACAGCCAATCCCAGCTACCTGCAACCTTACACGGCCGGGCAGCGGCAATTTGCGGACCGGCTGAAGGACTTGCGCGATCTGGTCCAGGATAACCCGCCCCAGCTGACGCGCCTGGACGAGATCGCGGCAGCGTCTGGTGAATGGGATCGCACCGTCGCCGAACCGCTGCTGGCGAGGATGCAGAAGGAAGAGAGCCGGGCCGCCGCCCTGGCCGCCTTCACCGCCACCGACGGCCGCCGCCAGATGGACCTGATCCGGGCCAAGGTTGATGAGGTGCAGAATGTGGAGCGCACCCTGCTGACCCGGCGCAGTGAAGATTTGGAACACGCCTTCAGCACCGCCGCCTGGGTTACCATCGGCGGCGTGCTGGCGTCGCTGCTGATCGCCCTGGTGGCCGGCTGGGGGCTGGTGGGCAGCATCGCCAAGCCCATCAATGCCATGACCGGCCTGATGCGCCGTCTGGCCGGCGGCGACACCGCCATCCGCATCGAGGGGCTGGAGCGCCGGGATGAGGTGGGCGGCATGGCCCAGGCGCTGGAGGTGTTCCGCCAGAACGCCATCGAGGCGGGCCGGCTGGCCGCCGAACAGGCGGCCGAACACGCCGCCAAGGCCAAGCGCACCGCCGCCATTGAAACCCTGATCGCTGATTTTGACAGCAATATCGCCGAGGTGCTCAAAACCATCGGCAGCGCCACCGGCCAACTGGACAGCACAGCCCAGGGCATGTCCGGCATTGCAGAGGAGACCCGGTCCCAGGCCACCGCCACGGCGAGTGCTGCCGAACAGACCGCCGGCAATGTGCAGACCGTGGCCGCCGCCGCGGAGGAAATGGCCGGCTCCATCCAGGAGATTTCCCGTCAGATCACCCATTCCAGCCAAGTGAGCGACAAGGCCGCCGCCGAGGCCGCCCGCACCAATGACACGGTACAGGGGTTGGTGGAAGCAGCCCAGCGCATCGGCACCGTGGTGCAATTGATCGCCGATATTGCCGGCCAGACCAACCTGCTGGCCCTGAATGCCACCATTGAGGCCGCCAGGGCCGGCGATGCCGGCAAGGGCTTTGCCGTGGTGGCATCGGAGGTGAAAAGCCTGGCCACCCAAACCGCCAAGGCCACCGAAGAGATCGGCCAGCAGATTCAGGCCATTCAGAATGTCACCGGCGATGCCGTCGGGGCCATCCGCACCATCACCGGCACCATCAACGATATCAACGAGGCCATGGCGACGATCGCTGCGGCGGTGGAACAGCAGAATGCCACCACGCTGGAAATCAGTCGCAATGTGCAGCAGGCAGCCCTGGGAACGCGGGAGGTCTCGGCCAATATCGTGCATGTGACCGAAGCGGCGGGCGAAACCGGCATGGCCGCGACCCAGGTATTGGGGGCGGCCCGGGAGCTGGGCCGGCAGGCCGACCGGATGAAGGATCAGGTGGAAGGCTTCCTGTCCGGCATTCGGGCCGCCTGATCACGGCGATTACAAGTAAATTGGTGGACGCATAGCGAAGGGGGAAAGTCCCCCTTCGCGCTATTCCGCATCATTACCCGTAATTTTCCATTTTGAGACGAAAATAAATTGTATTTATTTTTCAATAAAAGAATAAATTTGTAAATAATTCACATGTATTCATTTATTTTTGAATGTTATAATTTCAACGCTTAGATAAAATCCCGGCTGGAAACATATACTTCGGAATAGATCAGGCAGATTCATAATATCTGCCCTTGATCAAAATACGCCCATATGTAGATAGTTAAAAAAGTCAGAACAGCAGATATCCGTCACTGGAACTGCCTAAAAATAAAACAATAAAATCATAGGGTTGTAATTCGCCCCCTTACGATAACCCGGACCCCTGGTGCCGGGCGCGTGGTCTTGTGCCTTATTGATCCTGCGGTTCTTCGGAGGGAAGAGATGTCGATACTGTATTTTCTGCAAAATCTTCGTATCGGCCGGAAATTCCTGCTCGCCTTCGGCGCGCTGGTCCTCACGGCGGGCATCATCGGGCTGTTCAATCTGGGTCAGCTTGCCAGCATCCGGCAAAGCAATGACGAGATGGTGACCAGCTACGAGGTCATGCGGGGGATGCGGTTGGTCATGGCAGCCAAGACCGATCAGGTCGCCGGTGTGCGGGGCTATATGTTGACGGGCAAGGAATCCTTCCTGGAACCTTATCAGACGGCACGGAAAATCTTCGACAGCAATCTGGCAAAGGTGCGCGGGCTGCTGACCGACCCGCAGCAACTGGCCAGCATTGATCGGATTGAACGCCTGTCCCAGCAATGGCGGGCGGAGGTGGCCGACCCGCAGATTGTCGGTTACCGCGATCCCGCCACCCGGGCGGCGACGCTGGAGGCGATCAGCGCCGGCAAGGGGGCCGAACTGGTGGCGGAACTGCGCCGGTTGGGCGAGGATATCCAGAATGGCCACCGCGATCTGCTGAATGAACGCCGCGCCACCATGGTGGATACGTTCGAGGTGGCGGAAAATGCGGTGGGCATTGCCGGCTTGCTGTCCCTGCTGCTGGCCGTATCTGCCGGCGTCGGGCTGACACGGATGATCGCCCAGCCGATTTCCGCCATGACCGACCAGATGGGCCTGCTGGCCGCCGGTGACCGTGCCGTGGTGATCGCCGGTACCGCACGCCGGGATGAAATTGGCGGCATGGCCCGCGCGCTGGAAGTGTTCAAGCGCAATGCTGTGGAAGCCGACCGGCTGGCCGCGGAACAGGCCGCGGAACAGGAGGCCAAGCTGGCCCGGTCCCGCGCCATAGAAGTGCTGATCTCCGGGTTTGACCATAAGGTTGCCGGGATTCTGGGAACCGTGGCCGGGGCAACCGGGCAACTGGACAATACCGCCCAGGGCATGACCGGCATCGCCCTGCAAACCCGGACGGAGGCCAATGCCTCTGCCAGCGCCGCCGAACAGACCGCCGCCAATGTGCAGACCGTGGCCTCCGCGGCGGAGGAAATGGCCAGCTCCATCCAGGAGATCGCGCGTCAGGTGGCCCTGTCCACCAAGGTGGCCGATACCGCCAACCAGGAGGCGGCGCGCACCGGCAGCATCATGGCGGAGATGGCGGATGCCGGCCACCGCATCGGCAATGTGGTGCAGCTGATCGCCGATATTGCCAGCCAGACCAACCTGCTGGCCTTGAACGCCACCATTGAGGCAGCCCGCGCGGGAGAGGCCGGCAAGGGCTTTGCCGTGGTGGCGGCAGAGGTGAAGAACCTGGCCGCCCAGACGGCCCATGCCACGGAGGAGATCAGCCAGCAGGTGGCCGCCGTACAGGCCGTTTCCGCCCAGGCGGTGCAGGCCATCGGCACCATCACCACCACCATCGGCCAGATTGATGAAGCGATGGCCGCCATCTCCGCCGCCGTGGAAGAACAGAATGCCACCACCCGCGAAATCAGCCGCAATGTGCAGCAGGCGGCGGTGGGCACGCGCGAAGTATCGCAGAATATCGCCAATGTGAATGTTGCCGCCGACAAGACCGGCCAATCGGCCAGCGACGTGCTGGACGCAGCCCGCCATCTGGGCCAGCAGGCCGCTGTGATGAAAGGGGAACTGGAAAGCTTCCTGGCCGGCATCCGGGCCGCCTGATCCCCCCCTCCCCCAGCCTCGAACCCTCCAACAGATGGTCGGCCCCGTCCCCTGTGGGTGGCGGGGCCGGCTTATTTACCGATAGGGTGATGTCTGCCTGTCCAATCCGGGGAACCCCATGCCCAGCCAATACCGCAGCACCGCCCTTGCCGCCGCCCTTCTGCTGGCTGGCTTCTTCCCTGTCACAGCACAGGCCGCCGCCAAATATGTCGCCATGGGCAGTTCCTTTGCCGCCGGGCCGGGCATCACCCCCTATGTGGCCGACGCCCCGCCGCGCTGTGGCCGGTCCACCCGCAATTACGCCCACCAGCTGGCGGAACGGCGCGGGCTTGATCTGGTGGATGTCAGCTGCAGCGGCGCCACCACCGCCGCCATTCTGGAACCCTGGAACGAGCTGCCGGCCCAGATTGACGCGGTGGATAGGGATACCGCGCTGGTGACGGTCACCATCGGCGGCAATGATGTGTTTTATATCGGCAATCTGATGTCGGCTTCCTGCCAGGAACTGGCGGGGCAAGGGAAGATCGCTGCCGATAAATGCCGCCCGCCCCAGACCGCAACAGAGGCCGATTATGCCCGGCTGGAAGAAGGCCTGCGCCGCATCGCCGCCGGGGTGAAGCAGCGGGCGCCCAAGGCGACCCTGGTGTTCCTGGATTATCCCGTCGTTCTGCCGTCCAAGGGAACCTGTGCTGCCACCCCGCTGCCGGACGAAGCCGCCACGGCCGCCCGTGCTGCCACCGCAAGGGTGGAGGCGCTGACCGCCAAGGTGGCGCAGGAAGCGGGGGCGAAGCTGATCAAGGTCTCCGCCCTGTCGCAAGGCCATGATGCCTGCGCTGCCGAGCCCTGGATGACAGGGTTTGCGTCGGCTGGCGGCGTGCCGTACCACCCCAACCTTGCGGGCATGACGGCGCAGGCGGCAGCCTTGGAGGGGCTGCTGGGCCGCCCGTGACGATCTGCTCCCTGCCCGCTTTTCGTCAGGCGCTGGCGCCGCCAGAGGCCGTGCAGGCCAGCTGCACCCGGTTACGCCCGGCCCGCTTGGCGGCATACAGCGCCATATCGGCGGCATGGTGCAGATCCTGCCAGTCGTACCCTGCCCGGTCGCAACGGGCCAGGCCGATGCTGGTGGTGACGGGGATCGGTTGCCCGCGATAAGAGACGGCCAGCGCGGCGATGGCCGCGCGCAGCCGTTCCGCCAGCATCAGGGCCTGTTGTTCCTCCAGTTCCGGCAGGAACAGCACGAATTCTTCACCGCCCATGCGGGCCAGACAATCCCCTTGCCGCAGGCTGTCGCGCAGCAGGCCGGCGACAGCCACCAGCGCGACATCGCCGCCGGCATGGCCGTGGCGGTCATTGATTTGCTTGAAATGGTCCAGATCAAGGCACAGGACCGTGTCGCCGGTACGCAGCGAGGTGGGCAGGCTGGCCGCCAGCCAGCGCCGATTGCCGATGCCGGTCAGGGCATCCAGGCTGGCCTGCCGGCGCAGCTGTGCCTCTGCCCGGTCGGTGGCCATGCCGCTGACCAGGATGACCAGGGTGAAATTACCCAGAATCTGCACGCAAAATTCCAGCGCTATCCAGGGAACGAAATTCGTCACCCAAAGAATGATGGCCGCCCCGGCAGCGAATGACAAAGCACTGCCCCCCAGCACCAGGGCCAGGGGGCCGCGGGACGGCAGCGGTTCCAGCCGCCGGCCCCGCCGGATGCCCCAGGCCGCCACGCCCAGCCAGAAGGCCGCATTCAGGTGAAAGATGATGGCACGCAGATGGTTTTCCAGGTGGAACTGCGTCAGCACGGCCGCCAGCCAGAACGGCAAAGGCCATAGCAGCACCAGCAGGCCCCAACGCCGGGGTGGCCGCCCACGGTCCAGACGGGCCATGCCGACTGCCAATAAGGCATGGCCCCACAGGCCAGTCGTGAGACTGCCCAGGGTCCAGAATTGCAGCGGCAAAAGCGCCTGTTCCCCCAGGCTGGCCAGCAAGGCCCCTGCCCCCAGCAGGCCCAGGGCCGCCGACAGGATACCCAGCCCCCGCGTTGCCCCTGTCTGGCGGCGATTCAACAGAAATGCCAGCGCCCCCACCAGCAGCGATGACTGGTAGAGAAACAGCACGGTGGCAATGTCGAGCGTGATCATGGCCGGCAGCGCAAAGGGGGAATCCAAGGGGTGGGGACGGCATATTCCCGCATGGAATCCCAAAGGGCCAAGTAAATCGACAGACGGGCTGCCAGCGGCCTGTTTTTAAACAATATTCAGCAACTATGCTGGAAAATTTCCAGAGTCTGTCTGGAAGGTTATCCTGCCTTTCAAACCTTGCCCTTTCTCCACTGACATTCCCGCGAAGGCGGGAATCCAAAATCCGCGCTATCGTATGGATTCCCGCCTTCGCGGGAATGACGGTTAATAGATTGGAAAAAAAGTGAAAGTTCCTGGATGGACACTTAAAGAATCGGCAAATCCTGAGCGCCCTGCAAACGGGCGTCCCGCAGGTCGCAATGGGTGAAATCCGCGCCCCGGCAGAGGGCGCCGGACAGATCGGCACCGACCAGATTGGCATCGGCCAGCTTCGCGTCGCACAGGATGGCGCCGATCAGATTGGCCTGGCCCAGCACGGCGCGGCGCAGGTCGGCCCCGGTCAGGTCGGCCCCGTCGAAACGTGCCCGCAGCAGATTGGCGCTCCACAGCCGGCTGGCATTGCTCTGTATCTGCACCGGCCCCAGCTTCCCCCCCGGCAGCTTGGCACCAGACAGGGTGGCGCGTTCCAGGGAGGCACCGCGCAGATCGGCCTTGGATAGATCAGCCCCCCGCAGGTCCGCCAGCGACAGGTCGGCCATGGGCAGGGTGGCCCCGGCCAGCGTGGCGCCGCGCAGCATGGTGCAATGCATCAGGGCAGCCGACAGAACCTGCCCCGACAGATCCTGGCCGCTGAGATCAACGCCCGACAGGTCAGCCCGCAGGCCGGCCTTGCCATTGCTGTCCACCCATTGCCGATGATCGGCCAGAATGCGGGCCAGATCGCGCCCATCCGCCCCCAGTTCCCGCGCCGTGACGGCACCGGCCAGATTGGCCGTGCGCCGGGTGGCATCATCCATGATGACGCCGATCAGATCGGCATTGATGAAGCGGGTGGCATTCAGGTCCGCCCCCGACAGGTTGGCACCGGCCAGCTTGGCCCCGGAAAGGTTGGCCTCCCGCAGGTCGGCCCCGGTCAGGTCACAGCCGGTAAGGTTGGAATTGGTCAGGTTGGCGCGGATAAATTTGGTGCCGCGCATGATGGCATCTGTCAGGTCCGTCTGCATGACGAAGGCATTGGACAGGCGGGCGCGCGACAGATCGGCCGCGCGGATGGTGGCCACCGACATTTCGGTCGCCACCTCAATTGCCTCGAACTCATGCAGGGAAATGTCGCCATTGCCGCGCACATGCATGATGGTGCCGTCGCGCAGATCGCTGTCGACCAGCAGCGCCTCTGACAGCACGGCCCCGCGCAGACAGGCCCCCCGCAGATCGGCCTTGCGCAGGTCCGCCCCTTCCAGATTGGCCAGACGCAGATCGGTGGCGTACAGATTGGCCCTGGCCAGATTGGTGCCCGTCAGCCGGGTGCCGAACATCTTGGCGCCCGACAGATCGGCATCGGCAAGATCGAAGCCCGACAGATCCATATGGCTGAGGTCGCGCAGCTTCAGGCTGGCGCGCACACCGCCGGCCTGACGGCGCAAAAAGGCCTGATGGCGGCCGAGAATCCCCTGCAGCTCCGCCACCGAAATGCGCGAACGGTCCGGTTCCTGCCCGATCGTTCCAGCCATGGTCCCCAGCTTCCCCACACCGCACAACAACGGGTTAACACTACTGTGATGACAGCTGGTTGTGGTTTCAACAAAGACTTTCTGAAAACCCACCCGAAATCGGTATATCGCGGCCGGGTGCCGGCGCAGACCAGCCAGCCGGGCCTGCATTATTGACTCAATTCCTTCCTCCCTGTATCACCCGCCCATCATTCCGGAAGAGGGTTGGCCTTTTCCGGTACGGTCTATCGGCGCCAAGGCGCCCCGCCAGTCCGCGAGTGTCGCGCACTGGCGCTTTTGCGTTTGGGGATACCCCATCTGCAAAGGCAGGGGTGTGGCGGCAAGGGCGACCAGGAGGATTTGGATGTTCGATGGTCTGACGGGACGGCTTGGCGATATCTTCGACCGCCTGCGCAAGCGCGGGGCGTTGTCGGAGGATGACGTCAATGCGGCGCTCCGCGAAGTCCGCATCGCCCTGCTGGAAGCCGACGTCGCCCTGCCGGCCGTGAAGGCCTTTGTGCAGGGCGTGAAGGAAAAGGCCATCGGGACGGAGGTGCTGCGCGGCATCAATCCGGGCCAGATGGTCATCAAGATCGTACATGACCATCTGGTGGAACTGCTGGGCAACACGGTTGAGGATATCAACCTGTCCGCTGTGCCGCCGGTGCCGATTCTGATGCTGGGCCTGCAGGGCTCGGGCAAGACCACCACATCGGCCAAGATCGGCCTGCGCCTGAAGAACCGGGAAAAGAAAAAGGTTCTGATGGCGTCGCTGGATACGCGCCGCCCCGCCGCCCAGGAACAGTTGAAGGTTCTGGGTGAACAAACCGGTGTGGCCACGCTGCCCATCGTCAAGGGCCAGACCCCGGTGGAAATCGCCCGCCGCGCCATGGAAACGGCGCGGCTGGAAGGCTTTGACGTGGTGCTGCTGGATACAGCCGGCCGCCTTGCCATCGACGAGGAGTTGATGGATGAGGTGGTGGCCATCCGCGACGCCACCCAGCCGGTGGAAAGCCTGCTGGTGGTGGATGCCATGACCGGCCAGGACGCCGTGACGGTCGCCACCAATTTCAATGACCGGGTGGGTATCACCGGCATTGTCATGACCCGTATCGACGGTGACGCGCGCGGCGGTGCCGCGCTTTCCATGCGCCATGTCACCGGCAAGCCCATCAAGCTGATGGGCGTGGGGGAAAAGACCGACGCGCTGGAGCCGTTCCACCCTGACCGTATCGCCGGCCGCATCCTGGGCATGGGCGACGTGGTCAGCCTGGTGGAAAAGGCCGCCGAGAGCATCGATAAGGAAGAAGCCGAAAAGCTGGCCAAGAAGCTGGAAAAAGGCGGCTTCGACCTGGAAGACATGCTGACCCAGATGCGCCAGATCACCAAGCTGGGCGGCATGGGCGGGATGCTGAACCTGTTGCCCGGCGTGGGCAAGATCAAGGAACAGCTGAAAAACGCCAATATCGACGAGAAGATTCTGAAGCGGCAGGAAGCCATCATCCTGTCGATGACGAAGAAAGAGCGCAAGAAGCCGGAAATCCTCAACGCCTCGCGCCGCCGCCGCATTGCGCTGGGGGCCGGGGTGACGGTGGCCGACGTCAACCGCCTGATCAAGCAGTATCAGGACATGTCGGAAATGATGAAGAAGATGAAGAAGCTGGGCCAGAAGGGCCTGATGCGCCAGGGCCTGGGTGCCCTGATGCCCAAAGGTATGCGCTGATGGTTCTGCCGGTGGGTCAGGATACGGGTGTGGCGGCCTCGTCCCCCGATCATGCGACGCTGATGACGGCGCGGCTGGTGCTGCGCCCGCTGTCGCGCGCCGACCTGCCGGCCATGCACGCGCTGCTGTCCGATCCGGACAGCATGAAATACTGGTCCCACCCGCCCCATACCAACCTGGACCAGACGGAAGCCTCGCTGGATCGGGCGCTGGTGGAGGATGGCACCTGCCGCACCTGGGCCATCACCACCGACGGGCAGCATTGCCTGGGCTGGACCACCATCTTCGCGGTCAAGGACCGGATGGGCTGGGTCGGCTATATCCTCTCCCCCGCCCTGCGTGGCCAGGGTTACGCGGAAGAGGCGATGCGCACCGTGCTGGATTACGGGTTCGAGGTCTGGGGCCTGCACCGGCTGGCCGCCAATATCGACCCGCGCAACCATGCATCCGGCGGGCTGCTGCGACGTCTGGGCTTCACCCAGGAAGGGCTGCAGCGCCGCGATTATCTCTATGACGGGGATTATCTGGATACCGGCGTGTTCGGCCTGCTGGCCGATGAATGGCGGGCCAAACGCAACCTGCCCAGTCGCGTGCCAGTGCTGCATGAAGGGCCGGTGGTGCTGCGCCCGCTGCGCAACAGCGATGCCGACGCGCTGCACGCCGCCTATGGTGATGAAGACAGTATGCGGTACATGCCGCACGCCCATTACACCAGCATCGACCAGACCCGCGCCAAGATTGCCGGCATCGTCGCCGGTGCGACTGGCAGCCGCAACTGGGCCATCACCACCGATGGCGGCGAATGCCTGGGCTGGGCGCTGCTGCACAAGGAAACCACGGCGCAGATTGAGCTGGGCTATATCCTGGTGCCGGCGGCCCGCGGTCGCGGGCTGGTCAAGGCCACCGGGGCCGCCCTGCTGCGCCATGCCTTTGTCGATCTGGGCAAGCACCGGGTGGAAGCCGTGCTGGACCCGCGCAATCTGGCCTCTGCCGGGGTGCTGCGGGCGCTGGGTTTCACCCTGGAAGGCGTGCGCCGCCAGGGCTTTGCCCGCGACGATGAATTTGTCGACAGCGCCATTTACGGGCTGCTGGCCCCGGAATGGGCCGACACGCAATTGCGGGGGAAGGGCTGATGCGCCACCCCCGCTTTCCCATGGTGGCCGAAGGGGCATTTACCTGCCCCGGCCTGCCATCCCGTGATGCCGGCATCCGGCGTCACATCTCTCCCGTCTTTCGTGCCCGATCTGGACGGGCACAGGCTTCAGACGGTCTGTCCCATCCAGAGAACAGCTTTTAAACCAAGGAAGTAATCAAATGTCCGTGAAGATCCGTCTGGCCCGTGGTGGTTCCAAGAAGCGCCCGTTCTACAGCATCGTCGTTGCCGACAGCCGCGCCCCGCGCGATGGCGCCTTCATCGAGAAGGTTGGCACCTACAACCCGATGCTGGCCTCCGATCACCCGGAGCGCGTGGTGCTGAAGGAAGAGGCCATCAAGGGCTGGCTGTCCAAGGGCGCGCAGCCGACCGACCGCGTTGCCAAGTTCCTGGGCAAGGCCAACCTGATCGAGGCCCCGGCCATCATCGAAAGCCCGAAGAAGTCCGCCCCGAAGGCCAAGGCCCAGGAGCGCGCCAAGCTGGCCGCCAAGGCCGCTGAAGCCGCCGCCGAGTAATGAGGCGACGGGCCGGGATGGTACCCCCATTCCGGCCCGGTGGTTTCTAAGGAACGAGTAATGACCGATCGCGTTTGCGTCGCCCAGATCATTGGATCGCATGGGGTTCATGGGCGTCTGCGGGTGAAGAGCTTCACCGCGGACCCGGAAGCCCTGTTCGATTACAACCCGCTGACCGACGAGACCGGCACGCGCCAGTTCACCCTGCGCATGACCGGCATGGGCAAAGACCATCTTCTGGTCGAGGCCAGCGGCGTGAAGGGGCGTGATGCCGCCGACGCGCTGAAGGGCGTGCGCCTGTTCGTTGACCGCGACCGCCTGCCCGCGATCGAGGATGAGGACGAGTTCTACCATACCGACCTGATCGGGCTGGTGACTGTCACGGAAGGCCCGGAAGGCGATGTCGCTTTCGGGACCATCAAGGCCATCCATGATTTCGGCGCCGGCGACATGCTGGAGATCAACCATGTCTCCGGCAAGACCGTCTTCATCCCCTTCAGCCGCGCCTGCGTGCCGCTGGTGGATGTGAAGGCTTCCCGCGTCGTCGTCGATCCCCCCGTCAACCTCTTCACCCCGGCCAGGCCGGACCCGGAAGAGCTGGCGGAAATGGGCGGCAAGCTGGACCTGGATGACGAGCCGGCAGCGGGCGAATCGGAAGCCGACGCGGTGGAGGAGACGGGCGAGGCCCGTTGATCCCATGTCCGACGTGCAAAGCCCCCATACGCCGGCCGAACAGCCCGCCTTCCATGTCAGTGTCTTGACCCTGTTCCCGGAGATGTTTCCGGGTCCGCTGGGGTTGTCACTGGCCGGAAAGGCGCTGGAACGCGGCACCTGGGCGCTGGAAACGCTGGACATCCGCGAATTCGCGCGCGATAAGCATCGCTCCGTGGACGACACCCCGTTCGGCGGTGGCCCTGGCATGGTGATGCGGGCGGATGTGCTGGATGCAGCCATCCGGGAAGCATTGGCCCGGCAGGAAGCCAAAGGCATCAAACGGGGTCGGCTTGTCTACCTCTCCCCGCGCGGTCGCGTGCTGGATCAGACTCTTGTGCGAGAGATCGCGCAGGAAGGGTCTATCACCGTGCTGTGCGGGCGGTATGAAGGGGTGGATGAGCGGGTCATCGAGGAACATCACCTGGAGGAGGTTTCTCTGGGTGATTTCGTGCTGTCCGGTGGTGAACCGGCGGCCCTCTGTCTGATCGACGCCGTGGTCCGGCTGCTGCCGGGCGTCATGGGCAACGTGGAGACGGCAGGGGAAGAGAGTTTTGAGCGGGGATTGTTAGAGTATCCCCATTATACGCGGCCACCCGTCTGGAATGGCCGTGCGGTGCCGGAAGTCCTTTTTTCCGGCCACCATGAGAAGGTCCGGGCTTGGCGGCTCGACCAGGCAGAACAGATCACAGCGGCCCGACGGCCGGACCTGTGGTCCGCCTATCTGGAAAGCCGCCCGGTCCCAAAGGTGAAGAAACGCCGCACCCGCAGGGTAGCGGCCGAGCCAACAACAGCCGTTGTATCCCCGGACGGGAACAGCGGCAGCAGTGAAGGATGAGTATTATGAACATTCTGCAGAAGTTGGAAGCCGAACAGGTTGCCAAGCTGTCCGAAGGCAAGAAGATCCCGACCTTCTCCCCCGGCGACACCGTGAAGGTGAACGTGAAGGTGACCGAAGGTACCCGTGAGCGTATCCAGGCTTACGAAGGTGTCGTGATCGCCCGCAAGAACGCCGGCATCAATTCCAGCTTCACCGTCCGCAAGATCTCCTATGGCGAAGGCGTGGAACGCGTGTTCCCGCTGTACAGCCCGCGTCTGGACAGCATCGAGCTGGTCCGCAAGGGTCAGGTCCGTCGCGCCAAGCTGTATTACCTGCGTGGCCTGACCGGCAAGTCCGCTCGTATCGCCGAGCGCACCACCGGCCGCGGCATGAAGAACGGCCGCTCGATCGCCGAGTAATTCATCACTCCCCTTCGGGACTGATGCGCAACACCCCGCCGGACGCTGTCCGGCGGGGTGTTGTCGTTTTGGGCCCAGGCGGGGCGATGGTTGGAGTCGCAGTCAATTGTATCCCGAAGCATATCTACAGCTACGCCCGCCAGCGCGATAACCTCTACCGCTAAATCGGACATTTTGTTGAAGCCCGGACCGGGCGACGGAACGCGAGAGAGTGCCCCCATGCATTGGACCATCCGTCGCAAGTTGCTGCTTGTCTGGTGCATCGCGCTGGCGGGGCTGAGCATCATCAGCGTCAGCACCTATTGGATGAATGGGGTGCTCTCGGCCAAGATCAGCCAGACCAACAGCCGGCAGGCCCAGGTGGCGGAGGTGGAGGCGGCCCGGCGTAGCGCGCTGGAACTGGCGCTGGTGGCCATGGATATCATCGTCGACCGCGCCGATGGCCGGGTCGACGATGAACGGCGCAAGATCATTGATAAGGAACTGGGCCAGCTTTCCACCCATATTGCCGACTGGCAGCGCCAGAGCATGGCCAGCGGGGAAACGGCTGCCATCCGCGCGGCCGCTGAACAGGTGGCCGTGTTGCACCGCGCCCTGCTGGAAGGGCTGGTGCCTGCCGTGGATAAGGGGGCCGATGATGCCCGTTTCGCCGCCCTGGATGATGAAATCGACACCGCAGCTGCCACATTGAATGATGAGTTGGGCAATCTGAACAACCTGATCCAGAAGGAACTGTCCCAGGCCCGCACCGAACAGGAGAACTGGCTCGCCCAGTCCAGCCTGCTGGTCGGCAGCAGCTATCTGTCAACCCTGGTGCTGGTTTCCCTGGCGTTGTTGCTGGTGGGGCTCAGCATCATCCGGCCGGTCCGGCGCCTGACGGCGGCGATGCGCCAGCTGGCCCAGGGGCAGCTGGAAACCAGCGTGCCCGTGCTGCGCAGCGGCGACGAGCTGCAGGAGATGGCCGAGGCCACCAACTTTTTCCGCGCGCAGGCCGTGGACAAGCAGGCGCTGGAGGCCAGCCAGGCGGCCAGCGCCATCGCCGCACGAGAGGAACAGCAACGCCTGCTGCTGGGCGTGGCAGATGCCATCGAGGCACGGGTGCGCGATACGGTACGACAGATCGGCGATGGCATCGCACAACTGCACACCCTGTCCGCCGATATGGCCGCCAAGGCCCGTGACGCCGAGGGGGCAGCCGCCCGCATTGCCGGCGATGCCGATCAGGCCGCCACCAATGTGCAGTCCGCCGCCGGGGCGGCGCAGCAGCTGGATGCCAGCAGCGGGGAGATCACCCAGCAGGTGACCGGGGCCGCCCGCACCAGCCAGGAGGCGGCGCAGGAGGCGCGGGCGGCCCGGCAGGTGGTCGACGGGCTTTCCACCGCCGCCACCCAGATCAGCGATATCGTGGCCATGATCAATGATATTGCCGGCCAGACCAACCTGCTGGCCCTGAACGCCACCATCGAGGCGGCGCGGGCCGGCGATGCCGGCAAGGGCTTCGCCGTGGTGGCCACAGAGGTGAAGGCCCTGGCCAACCAGACCGCCCGCGCCACCGATGAGATCGGGGAGCAGATCGGCCGCCTGCAGGCCAATGTCGCCCAGGCCGTGGCCAGCATCGGCCGGGTGGCCAGCACCATTGATGCGGTGAATGGCAATGCCAGCGCCATCGCCGGCGCCGTTCACCAGCAATCACAAGCCATCCGCGAGGTGGGGCAGAATGCCGGTGCAGCGGCGCAGGCGGCCCGGCGCGCCTCTGAACGGGTGAAGGAAATTTCCAGCGGGGCCACCGCCACCCTGCGTTCTGCCGATGGAATCGAAGACTGGATCGGCACTCTCGGCAGTCTTTCCGCCGACCTGAACCGCGAGATCGAACGGTTTGTACAGGATATCCGTCAGCGCGGCCACTAGGCCTAGGATTTTCCACCGGAAACCCCTGTGGCGAGCGCGGAATCCCCACCAAACGCAGCCCACCTATCCCTTTGATGCATGGATGCAGTGGACAGGCCCCCCGTCTGACAGGCACCATCCATCACCTTTGACATGACGGGCCACCTTCATGGCTGCACACGAAATGATGGGGAGGGCTGCCGCGACCCAGCGCGCGCCGCAGCCCCCCCTGCAAACCGGCGAACCGGCAAGGCTGCCGGTGCTGCAATCACTGTTGCCCTGGTGGCGGCAATTGCCCCGGCTGGAAGAGGGGTTGCCGGTCTGGAATGGCGACCTGATCGCCCCGCTGCGGCCCTGGCTGGCCCATCTGCTGATGGTGCGGTTTCCCCGCAACGGCGCCATGCCCCGCTTTACGCTCTATGGCAGCGCGCTGACGCGGTTCAGCGGGACGGACGCCACCGGACGGGACATTGATACCGGGCTGATGCCGGCCTTCGAGGGGGCCGCCGCCTCTTACCTGCGTACCCATGGCGCCGCCCGCCCGAACTGGAGCCGGGTGCGGGTGGAACTGCCGGGCGGCCTGGGCGTTCGTTACAGCCGGCTGCTGCTGCCCTTTGGCTGCGACGACGGCGACCGGCGGCTGCTCGGCATCATCCATTTTGATGACCCGCCGCCGGAAACCGCCGCTGGTGCGCCCGTGCGGCTGCTGATCGAGCAGGAGGCGATGCTGGTCTGTTGAGCCGGGGGCTCAAGCATTGCCGATCGGCCCGCCCTCATCATCATCGTCATCCTCCTCGTCCTCCTCGTCCTCATCCAGCAGCCCCTCTTCATAGGAGCTGGGGAAGAAGGGAAGCGATGGGTCGGCATCGTCATCCTCTTCATCCATATCGTCGTCGTCATCGGCATCCAGCAGGTCGGCCAGGCTGAAGCCGCCGCCATCCATGCCGGGGATGGCGGCAGCAAGGTCGTCGCCATCGCCCTCTTCCTCGCTGGCGGGGCCGATCATGGCCTGACGGATTTCCCGTTCCAGCATGGTGACCAGTGTTCCCTCCCGCTCCCCCCCGCAGGCGGCCAGCGGATAGGCGAAGCTAAACAGGGCGACGATGGTCTGGCCTTCCTGTGCCACGCCCCGCAGCCAGAGGAAGAAGCGCAATTTCTCGCCATCCTCCTCCCCGTCGGTGACGAATCGGGCCATTACCTCCCCATGTTCCAGCCATTCCAGGCTGCCATGGCCGATACGGCCATCCGGGCCTTCGGCGAACTGCTCCGCCGTCTGACGCAGCACGGTGCGGGCCAGCAGCTGGGCTTCCGGCCCTTCATGGTTGAAGCCATGGACGGCGACGCGCAGGGTGCCGCTGCCCGTCTCTTCCCGGTGGAACAGGGTCAGTTCGTCCTCCCGCACGCTCACCCAATCCCAGGGCAGGCGGAAGCGCACCTGATCCCCATGGCTGACATTGCGCATGGTGACGCGCTGCACCGGCCCCTGCACGGGGGCCGGGTAGAACTTGATGCGCGCCGCCTCCTCCCCCAACCGGTCGATCAGGGCGCCCAGGTCGGGTGCCGCACTGGACAGGGCCGGCACATGCAGTTGCAGGGAGACAACGCGCACATGGTCCGGTGGCTGGAAATCCGCCACCTTCCAGACGAAAATCTGCCGGTCGGGCGGCTGGGCCACGGCATAGGCGATCCAGCGCCGCTCCTCATCCCCCGCCGGGCCTTCATCATCGGACGGGACAATGCCGCGCGGCAGCACATTTTCCCGGTCCAGATACTGGATGGCCTCATCCGCATCGACGCCATAGGGATTGCGATAGGTGGTGACGGAGACCAACAGATCGACCGGATTCGCCCCCGGCGACTGGAAAGCCAGCCCGCCATCATCGCGTGACAGGCGTTGCCAGCTGGCCGGCACGCGCAGGCTGGCAACCCCGCCCCGCAGGGCGATGGAGTTCCAGTCGGCGTCCAGGGCCGGGTCGCTATCGTATGGCTCGTCCCTCATGGTCGATAAACTAGGCGCAGCCGGGCACGGTGTCCATGTCCGGGATGCGGAGATGCGGCAAAGACAGATGAAATTTCGATGCGATCCCCCCGGATTATCACCCAAAGGGCGGGGAACATTTCCACATAGGAAATGTCTTATAACCATATGGCGTCATAATACCTTCGACAACCCATTGTCACATACAAGTAGATTCAATATGTTCCGCACAACTGTGAACCAACCTTGAAAATAGGACGGACGGTCCCCGTATGGCAGCCAAGCGTCGCCCCCCGTCTCAACCCGATGATGTCGCCCCGGAATCGATGCGCGCCGTGTGCCGCAATGTGGTCGTGGGGGGCCGCCGAACCAGCGTGCGGATGGAACCGCTTTTATGGGATAGTCTGGCGGATATCTGCCGACGGGAGGCCCGCGGCGTTCACGAGATCGTCACCATGATTGATGGGCGACGCGGCGACAGCGCGCTGACAGCAGCGCTGCGCATCTTCATCCTGTCCTATTTCCGCACCGCGTCGCAGCCAATCGCCGTGACCGGGCTGGCGGAGGAACAGGCGCCATTCGGCACCACTGCAGGATATTCAACCACTTTCCGTCAAGCCCTGTGCATTTTCGACGAAGAGTAGCAAAAATAATCCATCGACCCGAGAGGTATGATCCGCCGGGGCTGGAAAAAATATCCAAAAAGGAAACGATTTCGCCAAAGATTGACAGGCGGTGATATCCTTGCTGGGCATCACCGCCCTTGAAAGCGCTTCCTTTACCAGCGCAGGCCCGGAATCGCCGCTACAGGGCGGTGGCCGCTGGTTTCCACCAGCCGGCCCAGGGATTGCGGATCGGGATGGCTGCCCCAATTCGCCCCCAGCTCCTCCCGGTGGATACCACCGGTCACCAGCAGCCCATCGATACCGGCTTCATTGGCGCCGGCAATGTCGGTGCGCAGGCTGTCACCCACCGCCAGAATGCGCGACGGGGCCAGATCGCCCAACAGCTGGAAACAGCGGCGATAGACCGGCGCGTGGGGCTTGCCGTGATAACGCACCTCCCCGCCCAGATCCTCATAGCGGCGGGCCAGCTCCCCGGCGCAGATCACCAGCTTGTTATCGACCACCACCACCAGATCGGGGTTGGCGCACAGCATCGGCAGGCGGCGTTCCACGCAGGCCGTCAGCACCGGCTCGTAATCGGCCAGCGTCTCGTCAAAATCATCAATGCCGGTATTCAGCACGAAATCCGCCTGATCGGGCGTATGCACCCGGCGGCGATTGGGCAAGGTCTCATAGACATCATTGTCGCGCGGCGGGCCGATATGGAACAGGTTGCGACCCAACCCCTGGTGCCATTCATCCGGCGGGTCCAGCAACGCCTCATAGGTCGCCTCACCAGAGGTGAAGATCGCGTCATAGAGGTCAACATCCACGCCCATATCATTCAGCTTGGCCACGGCGGCCGGCACGCGGCGCGGCGCGTTGGACAGCAGGCAGACCCGCTTGCCGCGGTTGCGCAGTTCCGTCAGGCAATGGACGACGCCGGGATAGGGCCGGACCCCGTCATGGATGACACCCCAGAGATCCAGGATGAAGCCGTCATAACGGTCAACAATGGCGGACAGTCCGTCGATCAGCGGCAGGGCGGTCATGCGTGCTTCCGGCTGGAGGTTGTTTGCTGGCCGGAAGGGTGGGGCCTGACCGCGTGAGGGACAAGGCCGGGTACGGCATGGCAGATGCGAGTGGTTGGCAGCCAACCGCCAGGGGCGGGGCGGGCGTTAAGCCAAACCGCTACCCCTGCTTCTTGGCCAATCGCGGTTCGCCGAACAGATAGCCCTGGCCGAAATCGATATAGAGGTCGAGCAGCTCGATCAGCTGGGCATCGGTTTCGATCTTCTCCACGATCAGGTCGATATTGGCCCGGTCCAGTTCCTGGCGCAGGTCGCGCACGGCGCGCGGGTCGGCGAAGCGGCCATCGGGGTCCAGCAGGCGGGCGGCATCCAGCTTCACATGGCGGATATCGTGGCGGGCCAGTTCCGACCAGTCCATCTCCAGCCGCCAGACCTGATCCATGGAGAATCGAAAGCCCAGCCGCCGCAGCCCATCCAGAAAGCCGGTGGCAAACAGGCCACCCTGCATCAGCTGATCCTGGCTCAGTTCAAAGATCAGCTTGGAGGCCAGATCGGGATGCTGGCCCATATAGGAGACGAATTCCCGCATGAAGCCGGCATCATTCAGCGTGGCGGTGGAGATATTGCAGAAGAAGCCGACATTCTGGTGCCGCTTCTCCGTCTCCCGCACCAGCTGGATGCAGCGGAACAGCAGCAGATTGTCGATGGTGGCGATCAGCCCCGCCTCTGCCGCCACGCCCAGATATTGTTCGGGCAGCAGGTAAAGCGGCTTGCCATCCGCCCCCTCCCCCGCCCGGATGCGGGAAAACAGCTCGTAATAGCGATGCCGGCGCTGCGGCAGGCTGACCACGGGCTGTAAGAAGATATCCACCTTGTCGGTGCGCAGGGCATCGCGCACCTGATCCAGGATGGCGGCGGCATCGGCCGCCGGGGGCGGATAGGATGAGACCGGCGCCGGCATGGCCGTCAGCGGCGGCCGGGCGGGGGCGGCGGCGGTCCGGGGGGCGGGGGGCGGCTCGGCCGGGGCGCTGCGCAGCGGCGGCAGCTGGCCGGCCAGCTGTTCCAGCACCCGCGCCTCCGACAGCACGGCCTGCACCTCCCCCCGGACCAGGGGCTGGCCATCCTCCAGCCGGCGTTCCAGGGCGGCCACCATCTCCATCACCTCTTCCTGCTGTTCGCGCAGGTGCCAGAGGCGGCGGTCATTGCGTTCCTGGGCATCCTGGCGGGCCCAGAATTCATGCAGCAGCCCGCCAAAGGTGAGGATGACCAGCCCGAACAGGATGCCGGTATGCCGGTCCATCCCCTCCACCGACAAGGGCAGGGTCAGCGCCACGGTAACGGCCAGGGCCACATAAACACCGGCAAAGACAAGGTGGCGGAACCAGCGCATGGGCGGGGCCTATTCCTGTGCCGTGCGGCGGGGTGCGCGATGATCGGCCCCCACGGCTTCCGCCACCGTGAGGTAACCATCGGCAGCCAGCAGGCGCGCCAGCTCCGCCTTGACCCGGCCCACCAGCCCCGGCCCTTCATAGACCATGGCGGAATAGAACTGCACCAGGCTGGCCCCGGCGCGGATCTTGGCATAGGCATCAGCGCCTGAGGCAATACCGCCCACGCCCACCAGCGGCAGCCGCCCGCCCAGCAGGCGGTAAAACTCGCCCAGCACGCGGGTGGAGGGCGCCATCAGCGGCACGCCCGACAGACCGCCGGCCTGGGATGCCAGTTCCGCCGGAATCTCGGCCGGGCGGGCCAGGGTGGTGTTGGAGACGATCAGCCCGTCAATGCCGCTGTCCAGCACCACCGCGGCAATATCGGCCTTGTCCTCCTCTGTCAGGTCGGGTGCCACCTTCAGCAGCAGCGGCGGGCGCGTGCCCGACCGGGTGCGCGCTTCCAGGCACTGGCCCAGCAGATGGGCCAGTGCGTCGCGCGATTGCAGCGTGCGCAGGCCCGGCGTGTTGGGGGAGGAGACATTGACGACCAGATAATTCACCAGCGGGGCCACCCGTTCGATACAGGCGACATAATCGGTGGCGGCGTCCGCCGTTTCCTTGTTCTTGCCGACATTGCCGCCCACGATGCCGGGGCGGCCATGGCGCTGGCGCAGATGGGTGCAATAGACATCCAGCCCGGCATTGTTGAAGCCGAACCGGTTGATCACCCCGCGCACGTTGGGCACCCGGAACAGCCGGGGCTTGGGGTTGCCATCCTGCGGGCGGGGTGTGACCGTGCCGCATTCAACAAAGCCAAAGCCCAGGCCCAGCATGGCGTCCGGCACCTCGGCATTCTTGTCGAAACCGGCGGCCAGCCCGACCGGGTTGGGGAAATCAATCCCGAAAACGCGGGTGGCCAGCACGGCCGGATCGCGCCCGCCCAAGGGCGGCAGCAGGCCGGTCTTCAGCGCCTTGATCGTCAGGTTATGGGCCTTTTCCGCATCCATCGCCATCAGCAGCGGGCGGGCCAGATGATAGAGGTTGAAATCGGCCATCACACAGCCTCCCCGGCAGCAGCGGCCGCCACATGGGCCGGCATGATATGCAGGCCATCATCGCCCAGCGGCAGCGGATCGACCCGCAGCACCGCACCCGGCAGCAGCGGGCCGTACAGATGCGGGAACAGCTGGCCGCCCCGCGACGGCTCCCATTTCAGCGCATCGCCGCAGGCAGCCGCATCCACGGTCAGCAGCAGCAACCCTGTCTGGCCTGTGCGGTGACGGGCGGCACTTTCCGGCAGCTGGGCAGCGGTGGAAAAATGGATGAAGCCATCCGCCTGATCCTGGGAAGAACCGTCATAGCGGCCGGCGGTCTGGGCCGCCTGCCATTCCAGGCTGCGGCACATGTGAAAGATGGGGTGAGCCATTTTGTCCAATCAGGCGGGGCTGTTCCGGATGCGACCGACACCCTAGCTATAATGCATTGATTTCGCCAGACCGGTGGCGGGATCGACCAGGGTGGATTTAACCCCACGGTCACGGTTGCAGCCGCCACCCTGTACGAATGTCGGGTGAGGATATCGGACCTCTATACGTCCGAATAGTAGTAATGAGCGGGTTTGTCAGCATATAGTTCAGTCATGGCCAATGGCCGACCGAGCAGCGCCAAATTAAGGAATGCCACGATGAAAGATGCCGCCCGTTCCCTTCAGGCTGTGAATGACGCCGCGTTGAGCGACCGTATGCAACAGGCGCTGAACGAGGTGGAACAGATGGGCATTCGTGGCCTGACGGCCGTTCCGGTCAAACCAACCCAGGAAATGCTGACGGCAGGCGCGCAGGCCGGCAGCATCAGCATCGAGGCGGCGATGGCGGTTTACACTGCCATGTTGCGTGCCGCTGATTGATGCAACCTTCAGCGCGGTTTTGTGTTCCTGTTCTCGTAGTCTCTCTTCTCTCCCTGTTCTGACCTTAACGCCGCCGGGGTTAGCCACCCCAGCGGCGTTTTCTTTTATGCATTATTGCTGATGCTCAGGCTTGATTACATAGAAGATGATGCCAGCGACTTCCGCAACCGGTTTGGCCCTGGCCTCCCAGGCTGGCAAATCGCCGCTGGCATGAAAACAGGTGGCCCCCCGGCTGGGGTCGGGCTGGCCGGGGGGTGGGGTCATGGCCCGCCGGGCAATGCGCAGGGCCATGGCAAAAGTGGGATTGCGGCTGTCCGCGTCCTGCATGGCCGTGTTAAGCGGATGAAAGGGCAGCTGGCAGGCAAACAATTCCCCATCGCGCGCCACATGGCCGGGGCTGACGCCCAGCAACCGCGCCCGGTTGACCGCCATGGCGGCCAGCGCCTCCATCGCCCGCACGCCCAGCGCCGCCGCCGTGGCCCAGATGGAACGGGCCAGTTCATAGGCGGGGTCACTGCTGCTGATGCGCGGCGGGGGCAGGGGTGCGGCGCTATCGGGGGTCAGACAGGGCCGGCTCATCGCACACCGCCATCGGCCAGACGGCCATCCAGCTTGGTTTCGATGCGCAAAAGATGGCTGGTCAGCCGGTCCTCCAGCGCCTTCACATCGGCGATGGAGGCATAGTTCTTGGCCACTTCCAGCTTATAGGCGGCCAGCGCCTCCCGCAGCTGGGCTGAGGTGGTTTCCAGCCCCCGCCGCAGCGGGTCGAGGGCCTGTTCATTATCCTTGCGCGTCTGCTGCACCATCCAGAACAGCCCGGCCAAGGCCGGCAGTTCAATGGCGGTGATCCACCAGATCAGGTCAAGGGTGGGGGCGGGATTCATTTTGGGGGAGACTCCTGATTGGGGGGATGTTGGTGATGATCCCACTAAGGCCTATCGGCGCTGCCCTTGGAGATTTTCCGCACGAATTCCACCCATTCTCCCGTCGCCCCGGCGAAGGCCGGGGTCCAGAAGCACAGGCACTCTGCCTTACGAAACTGGACCCCGGCCTTCGCCGGGGTGACGGTGGATGATAACGGGAAACCAACGGTCAACTTCTTGAACAGGCGTCGACAGGCAAAGGCGGGACCAATGGAAGCGATGGGGTGACAAAAGAAACCGGCACAACAGGGGACAAAACGCCCCCCGTCACACCGCAAAATCCCCCGCCGCCACCACCATCGACCGGGCCGGCCGGTTCTCGGGCAGTTGCGGGGGGCAGGCCAGGATGGCGCCGGCGGCGGCGTCCAAGCCATCATCATGGCCCTTGCCGCCGGGCCGCCATTCCCGCATTTCCGCCAGGAAAGGCGTGTCGCGGGCGCTGTCATGGATGAACAGGTCACCGCGATAAAGCGGGGCATCCAGGGCCGACAGGATGCGTTCCTCCTTGGGCCGGTTGGAGTTTTCGGCCATCACTCGCGCCTTCAGCCCGCGTTCCGCCAGCACGCCGCGCAGGGTTTCCGGCAGGAACGAGCCGATGCCATTGGCTTCCACATGCACAGTGGGGATGGCATGGTCGGCCACCATGTCGGCGATCTGGCCGCATTGCACGGCCCCGGCCTGTTTCTCCATCCCCGCCGGCACCGCCAGATAGCGGATGCGGTGCAGGAAGAACCGGCCCCTGCCATCCTCGCCCAGCAGCACGGCAACGCTGCCGTCACCGGCCTTGTGGGCATGACGGCGGCGGATACCCAATGCTGGATCCCACCACAGGCGCAGGGTGCGCAGCGCCCGGTCCGCCAGCCGGAAGCGGGTTTCTCCACCGGCCCGGATGATCTGCAATTCCGCCTCATAGGTTTGCAGCCGTTCCAGTTCCAGCCGCCCATCCTCGGTCGACACCGGGATCAGCAGCATCTGGCTGGCGAATTTGTTCGGGCCGTTGCGACGGCGGATATTCTCAATCACCTCCGGCGGGAAGCGTTCCGGCCAGGCGGACATGCCGTCCGCATTCAGCACCGGCTTTTCCAGCCGGGTGAACCCGTCCAGAAACGGCACCTCCTCCCCCAACTCCGAACAAGGGAGGCGGCTATAGATGGAATGGAACGTGTGCGGCGTGCCGATATAGAGCACCAGACCCTGCGGGGAGATCACATTGGCGATTTCTGCCAGACGCTGGCGCAGGCTGGCGCGCTTATCGGCGCTGTTGGCGCTGTTGGGCACCTCCACATCGTCACAGACAATGATATCGGCATGGGAACCGGTGAAATTCGCCGTTATCCCCTTGGCCGCCATGGAAGGATCACGATCCACGCGGCTGCGGGCGATGATGAATTCTTCCGCCCCCCACAGTTCCGGCTTGGCCGGCTTCAGGCCCTGGCAGGCGGGGTGGCGCTCCACCACCAGCTTGACCATGCGCACCATCTTCTTGGCCAAGTTATAGTCGGCGGCCAGCACCAGCACCCGCCGATCCGGGGCCAGATAGAGCAGCCAGGCGCAGAACAGGCCCACAAGCGTGGATTTGCCGCTGTCGCGGAAGGCCAGCAGCAGCAATTCCCGCCTGTCCTGCCGCCATTGATCTTCCAACCATTGGCAGATATCGGCGTGCAGGGCCGGCGTGCCCATCCCCTGTTCCCCGTTCCAGACCGCGACGAATTGCTGGAAATCCAGCATCTCAGGCGGCGGCGCTGTCATCGGCAGCGCCCGACCAGATGCCAGGCCGCCCCGTTGGAGAGCGCCACCACCCCGTCATACTGGGCCGCCAACGTCACCCGCCCACCATCCGGCCCGGTGGTGCCATCGCCGCTGCTGATGGTGACGGGATGGCTACCGGGGTCAGTCTTCTTGATGGTGACGGCGATGCCGCTATTGCCCTCTGCCGGTGCCGGCAGGCGCACCTCCACCGGGCCGGCATAGGCCGACACCAGATAGAAAGCCGCCCCCAGATCGGGCTGGAACAGGCCCGCCGCTTCATGGAAATGCAGCGGGGCCGGGCTGCGGCTGGCCGCCGTCACCCACCAGCCGGCCCCGTTGGAAAACACCCGCACATATTCATAGCGCTTGCCCAGCCGCCAGACGCGGCCATCCGGCCCGATGCCGGTGGCCGCGGTCACCGTCACCACGCCGTCACTGTCATCGGCCTTCTTGATGGTCAGGCTGCGGCCCACGGCGTGGCTGGCCGATGGGCTGGGCAAGCGCACCTCCACATCGCCATCAGCCCCGCTGATCAGATAGAGCGCCTTGGCCAGATCGGGTTCGAACAGCCCGGCCACATCGCGGAATTCCGCATTGCCGGGCTGGGCCGTGCCGCCGGTGACCCACCAATTGGCCCCGTTGGAAATGACCGACACGCTGTCATAACGGCTGGCCAGCACCACCGGCCTGCCATCCGGCCCCGGCCCGCCCAGCTCCGTCACCCGCACCGGGTGGGCGCTGGCATCGGTCTTCTTGATGGTCAGCATCCGGCCATTGGCGGTACCGGCGGCCGGCAGGCGGAATTCCACCTCTCCCCCGAAGGCCGAGACAAGGTGAGAAGTGGAGGTCAATTCCGCCTCCACCAGCCCGCCGGCTTGCGGTTCCACATAGTTGGTGTCGACGCTGAACCCCTCCACCCGCAGGTCGGTGATGTGGGTTTCCTTCAACAGGTTGCGCAGCGGATAACCCGCATTCATGGCGGTATAGGCGCGGGCCCCCGTGGGATCCCAGATGGGCTGGCCCGCGGTGGCGCTGAACAGGTTGACGATACCGCTATTCTGGCTGCCATTATCAATGCGGATGCCGGGCAGGGCTCCTAAGCTTTCGGCATAGAAATTGACGATCAGATTCTGGTCCGTCGCCGCCCCCAGCCGCATACAGGCTTCCGCCCCTGGATGCAGGTTAGCCTCACAGTCGGTGAAGGCATTGTTGAACCGCCCCGCTGAAACAAAGAAGCCGCAGCCGCTCATGGGGGCGGACAGGCTGTAGACGCGGACATCCTGGAACTTGTTGGCGTTGGGCGTGTCGCCATCGCCTTCCACCGTCAACAGCACACCATGCAGGGCGGGACGGGCCACCAGCACGCGGGCGATATGGTTCCAGTAACAGGGGCGGTTGGTATCGTCATAGCCATCCAGCACCAGCCCGATCAGGCTGTCCCAGATGGAAATATTCTCCACCACATTCTTCACCGCCGGCCCGTCACGGCCATAGATTTTCACCCCCGATGCCCCGCCGACAATGCGCAGGTTGCGAAGCGCGGCGTAACCATCCACCATCTCCACCGCATTGAATTGGCTGGGATATTCCGGCAGGTTGACGGGGTCATAGGCACTGGCGCGCGCCTGGATCACACTGCCCTCCCCCTCCCCATACAGCGTCTGGCCATAGCCCAGCGTGATGGTGGCGCTGGTGCGATAGGTGCCGGCGGGCAGAAAGACGGAGCGATGGGCGGCCAGTGCGGCCAGGATGGCACCGGTATCATCAGCCACCCCATCACCGACGGCCCCGAAATCCCGCACGGAAACCAGATCGCGCAGCTTGTCCGCCACCGGGCGAGCGACGGCCCCGGCGCCATGGGCGCTGGCCTGGGCGGTGGTGGGCAGGGCCTCCAGGCCCAGCGCCACCGGGTTGCCCGCTTCATCAAAGCCCAGCGCCTTGCCGGCGCGCACGGAACGGCCTGGCAGCAGGGGAGAGGCCGGCAGGTCGGTGGCGGCCAGTTTCAGCATCTTGTCCTGGTCGGCGGCCAGTTGCTGCACCATGGCGGTCAGCCGGTTCAACTGGGCATTCAGGCTGCGGGCGGAAATCGCCCCGCTTTCCAGGAAATCGGCCTGCCGGTCCAGTGAGACACGGCGCTGAATGGTGATGCGGCTGCCGGCTGCCGGCGGGGTGGCAAAGCGGACGGCCCCGCCACCCGGTTCCCCCAGCCCATCCAGGCTGAAGCCCATGGTGACGGGCGCATCATCCAGATGCAGGGTCAGGTCCGCCGCCGCATAGACGGGAAAGGCAAAGGCAAAGCGGCTGGCCACGCCATCCGCCAGATAATGCACGCGCGGGCTCACCGCCGGCACGGGGATTGTGTCGGTTGTCATGGGGGGGGATTCCTTTTGGGGGGATCAGGTGGGGTACGGGTGGGGATGCGTGGGCGTTGTGTGCGCCTCTGTGCCTCTTCCGCTCACGCGCAAAGGCTTTGACTTGACGGGCGGTCCGCCACAGTCCCGCCTTCTCCACCGTCACCCATGCTGCGGCATAGGCGCTACGTTAGTCCCATGGAATAAAGTGCCTTCCCCGCGAAAGCGGGGATCCAGGGGCCGCCAGTGTCAACGCTTCGGTGCCTTTGCCCCCTGGACCCCCGCTTTCGCGGGGGAGGCAGGGAGAGGGCCATGGGCAAAGTTAGCGCCTATGCGCGAAGGCCGGGGTGAGGGTTGGGATATGTGAACGGGGACGATGAAGCCCTACCGCCGCGCCAGCCGCTCCAGCCGCTGGCGTTCCTGCAGCTCCGACAGTTCCAGCAGGTTGCGCTGATATTCGCTCTGCTGCTGCTGTTCCAACGCCTTGATCCGCAGGGCGTTCAGCCGGTCGGCATCGGCTTTCTCCTCCCCCGCCTCCTGCATCTGGCCCAGCAGGATCGCCTCCCCCGACCCATCGGCGGTGGAAATCCCCTGTGACCCCAGTTGTGCGCGGGTGCGACCCACCGCCCGGCGCAGCGCCTGCTGGCGCTTGCGTTCGTCGGCGGCGGCATTGGTGGCGATCTGGTCGGCCTGGTTCTGCACAGTGGCCCGCAACGCCACACTGTCGGCATCCTGGCGGGCGCGCAGGCTGTTCAGGGCGGATTGCTGACGCTCGGCCAATTGCCGTTCCGCCTGGCGTTCATTGGCCCCGGTCAGGTCGCGCACCTGATCGATGGTGCCCTTCACCGTATTGACGCCGGAAAGCACGGTCTGAACCGGGGTGGTGACGGCAGACAGGGCGGAAAGGGCGGGGGTGGTAATACCAGCCATCAGTCATTCACCTTCATCTCTTGGGTCACGGACAGCAATGTGAAGGGCAGCGGCCGGTCCTCCATGATGCGCCAGGGCGGGCGCACCGGATCCAGCGACCAGCCCAGCGTGGCGATGCGTTTTTCCCCGGTGAAGGGGGGCGGGGCCGTATCGGTCAGGGTGGGCACGGCCAGGGGGCCGGTGGTCCGCCGCAGTGGCACTTCCACCGGCCCCCGCCCCAGGTCGGCGCGCAGCAGGGGCGTGTCCTTCAAGCGGAAGGTCACGGCCAGCAGACGGGCCCGCCGTCCCTGTCCCTCCGCCGCCACAGGGTTGGGCGGCATGGGTTCGATAATATGGCTGAAGGGCAATCCTGCCTGGATGCTGCGGGCCGCTTCCGGCAGGCGGATGCGCCCGGCCGCCACCGGCCGGTCAGGCATCAGCTTGCCATCGGCCAGCACGCGGGCCTTGCGCCCATCCAGATGGTCCAGCCCCTTCCAGCGGCGGGTGGCGCTGTCGGCCGATCCGGTCAGGCCGCTATCCACGCCCAGCGTGGCATCCCAGGCCTCCACCGCCACCGCCCCGTCGCGTTCGACCAGCCAATAGATCACCCCGCCCACCAGCGCGATGGAGAGGATGCGGCCCTGCGTGGTCAGCCTTGTCCAGGCGCTGACCTGTTCGGCGCGGTAGAGCGTCAGCGCGGCCAGCGTGCCATCTTCCTGCACCGCCAGCAGCAGCCGACGCCCCGCATCATGTTCCAGTTCCACCGTGCCGGGCAGCAGATGGCGGGCCATGACGGACAGGTCGGTGGCGGCATAGGAACGGTCCAGATCGGTCCAGAGAAATTCGCGGATGCTGCCATCGGCGGCGGCAAAGATGGTGGCACCATCCACTTCCCTGGGCGGGATTTGCCGGCTGGCCGGGCTGCCGATGCGGGTTTGCCGGTCCAGCCGGATGGCGGCCGGGGTCAGCGGTTCCCCCGTCACCGCCCATTCGCCGCCGGTGGTGAAGACTTGCAAATGCCGGCCGGAGAAGATGCGGCGGATCGGGTTCACCTCATCCGACAGGATGGCGAATTCAATGGCGCTGTCATCTTCCCCCTTGCCCAGGTCGAAATTGAACAGGTCGCCGGATTTGGACAGCCACAGCCGGTTGGGCAGATCGCGCGATCCGCCAATGACCAGCCGGTCCTGGTGGAACCCCACACTGACCGGCCAGCCGCGCATGGCGGAAAAGGCGGCCTCATCCCAATCCGCCGTCGGGTTCAGATGGGGCAGGCTGTCCACCACATCCCATTCCACCTCTGTGGGGGATCGCACGGCGGCAATCCGCCCCGGCTGGCGATGCACCCGCAGCGCCATGCCTTCATGCCCCAGCCCGAAGACCGGGGCCGATGCCCGCAGCCGCACCCGCCCGGTCAAAGCTGATGGCGTCAGCGTCACCGCCGCCTCGGCAAAGCGGTAAAAGGGGATGCGGGGACGCCCTTCCTCCTCCACAAAGCTCCAGGGCTGCAACCGCCATTGGTCAGCCCCCAGCCGGGTCAGCCGCTGCGGCGGCACCACCGGATGGCAGACCAGCAGCACGTCACCACTCTGCGCCCATTGGATGGCGGGCAACTGATCCAGGGTCCAGGGCGTGGGCAGGCGGGCCAGCACCGCATCATTGGCGAAGATGGTGACCTGCCGGTCGGTGAAGGCCAGCAGATGCGTCTGTTGGGTGGAAAAGGTGAAGGCGACCAGCCGGCCCCGCCCCGCCAGGCTGGCGATGAAGGCCGTACCGGGCCGGCGGGTGACGCCGCCGGTCGGCTCCACCAGCACATTGGTCAGGTCCAGCGCGCCATTGTCAAAGGCGCGCAGATCGCCACGCCCCAGCAGGGCACGGCTGACACAGCCACCGGTAAAGCTGGTTTTGACGGGGCGGACACGGGTCATGTGAATCGGGCCTCGATCAAAGAGAAATCGGTGAAGCCGGGCTGGCTGTCCTGCCCGGCGTCAATCTGGCGGGCGCGGCGGAATTCCGTTTCCGCCAGCCGGTTCAGGCTGTCGGCACGGCTGCTGTTTTCGGTCAGCGGCACACAGAATTCCGCCGCCAGCCGGGCGATCAGCGCCTGGGCGAAGAAGGCGGGGAACGTCTCCTCCGCCACCCGGGCGATATAGGTCAGCACCACGGCCGGCGCGTCGCAGAGCAAAGCTGCTCCCTGGATGCGATATTCCAGCCCCCGCCCGCGCCCGGCGGTGCCCAACGACAGGGCGCGCAGGAAATCATCCGGCAGGGCGAAACCATGGGCGAAATCGGCGGGCGGGGGCTCTGCCAGCCGCGCCAGGGGAGCCTGACGGGTGGCAAAGCTCCAGCCATTGGCGGCCAGCAATGCATCACGGCAGCCGGGATAAAGCCCGGCGGCCAGTTCGGCCTCCGCCGTGCCGTCCTGAAAACTGGCAAGCGGGGCCGCCCCGATCTTCATCAGGGCGCGGGCACACAGCCCGACGGCGGGGTCGGTCATGGGGGAAGCCTTTTTGTGGGGGGGCCACGGATACCATCCCCCACCACCGTCACCCCGGCGCAGGCCGGGGTGACGGTAGAGAGAGGGGAACGGGTGCGGAAAACAGGAGTGATAACGCCTATCCCCCCTTAATCGCTGTCCACCGCCCCCACTTGCGTCAGGTCGGACACGTCGACCGTGCCGCCATTGTTGCCATTGACCAGCAGGATGCCGGCAACCGGCGTGCCACCGGTGCCAGTATTGGCCAGGATCATGTCGCCCAGCCGCAGCATGTGGTTGGCCGCGTTGAAATAGCCCGTCACCCGCACCGACGTGTGGGCATCGGGCGTGGTGTAGTGCCAGAGCGTGAAGCCATTGGCATAGGCCAGCACGCCCAGGTCTTTCGGCAGAAAGGCCATGGATCAGATTCCTTCGATGAGGGCAGAGGACAGAAGACCGGCTGGGGGCACCCCCGCCGCTTATTCCTTGCAGGCCAGCGTCACCACGCCGTCGCCATCAATCAGGCAGGCGCCCTGCGACATCATGTTGTTGACGAAATGGGCGGCCCGGTCGCCATGCCAGGTGACATCGGTGGAGACATCCGCCCCGCTGGCATGGCCGATGGCGGTGCGGTGGTACCAGTGGCAGAGCCGGGCGCCGCTGGCCGTGCGGGTCAGGCCGGAATGCGGCATCCACAGCGTGCCCAGCCAGCGCTTGGCCTGGGTGCCGCGCCAAGGCAGCTCACCATCGCCGACATAATTGGCATTGGCAAATTCCTCGATCCCCAGCAGCTGGCTCCATTGTTTCCAGCCGACAATGGCGAAGCGCTGGCCATCATCGGGCACGTCGCTGCCGCCCAGCAGCTCAAACGCCGTCAGCACCTTGTCGCGGGTCAAGCCGTCACTGTCGGCCCCGGCCAGCCGGGTATTCTTATCCAGCTGGGCGATGATCAGCTCATCCGTCTTGCGGCCCAGCGCATAGGCGCCGGCATTGGCGATGACGCCGCGCTCGTCACCGTTGGTCTTCAGCTCATCCAGCTTGTCGACCCAGTCGCCGGCATAATAATCGGCCAGCAGACATTCCACGCTGCCATGGTCGACATTCATCACCGGCACCGGCGCATTGCGCGCCTTGGTGGAGGCGGTGCCTTTGCCGACCTTCTGGAAGGTCGTGCTGGCGCCCTGCACCGTGCCCTTTGACCGCACGGTGGCGCGCAGCTTGGACCCCTGGCGCTGATAGGCTTCATGCACTTCGCGTTCGAACTGCTTCACAAAGGCCTTTTCAATATCGATGGCCATGCTCTGGATTTCCTTCCTATGGAAAAGGCAGCCAAGCGCGGTTGCCGGGCGCCAGAAGGCGCATCCGACCGGTATCGGTGCTGCGGGAATGGGGGGCCTCCCCCTGTCATCCCAAAAGACCGCCGATGAAGCGGGGCGACGGGCACCAAGCGGCACCCGGCGCTTATCCATCACCGGCGGCAGTGGGGAACAGGGGAGCGGACAGAGGATCAGCGCCCGACCCGCACCAGGCATGGCTCGGGCGTTGACAAAAACAGTTATAGGATATTGATCCTAAAACCGTCAATCAAAAATCCATCACCCTGAAAACCTTCTCCTTTTGGAGACGAGATGGCATCCTAGAACCATCACTACCAAGGGATGCAATCCATGGAAATCTATCAGCCGAACCTGTTCGTCCCGACCTATGCCCCGATCGAGCGGACGGACTGGCGGATTTCCATCAACGCGATGGTTTTGTCCAAAGGCTATTGGAGCCCGCCACGCCTGTGCCTCAACATGGCCGCCCTGCTGCGCCGGGGGCCGGACGGGCAAATGGAAACCTGGATGTCCACCAGCCCGATGGAGCTGGAAAGCCAGGAACTGGGTTGCCTGGCGGCATCGGGCCATGTGGTGGTGATGGGCATGGGCATGGGTTGGGCGGTGGCCAATACCGCCCTGAACCCGGCCGTCACCCGCGTCACCGTGGTGGAAATTGATCCCACTGTGCTGGAAATCAGCCGGGAACTGGGCGTGCTGGAACAGTTGCCGGCGGACGTGCAGGCGAAAATCCAGATCGTGCAGGGCGATGCCTATCAATATCGGCCCGACCAGCCGGTGGACCTGCTGATGCCGGATATCTGGCTGTGGCTAATGAATGATGAGCGGCTGGCGGAGGTTCGCCAGATGGCCGCCAACTGCCAACCGAAGCAGATTTATTTCTGGGGTCAGGAAATGGAAATCGCCCGCCATGCCCGCGCTCGTGGCATCGCGCTGGATGAGGCCGGGGTGCAGCAGGTGATTGACGGTTTCGGCCTGCCCCTGCTGGTACCGGCAGGGGTGGATTACCCCACCCTGATTGGGCGGGCGGCAGAGGCCTGGATGCGCGACCGCTGGCTGCCCGCCGTGGCGTGACAACAGAGAAGGCGGGAGAAGTATTCCGCCCAAACCAGCGCTTAAAGCGCCTCGCCCCGCACCAGCCGGGGCAGTTCGCCGACAATGCCCATGGCGTGGCGCATGAACAGCTTTTTCATCGGCTTCAACGGCGGCAGCCGGTCAATCGCCGCCATGCCCAGCCGGCGGGCATGGGCCAGCGGGGCGATATCATTGCTGAACAGGCGGGTCAGCGTGTCGGTGGTGGCCAGCAGCGACACGGTGTCGAACCGCCGCCAGCGCTGATAGCGTTCCAGCACATCCGCCGCACCGGGGTCCAGCCCGACACGGATGGCATCCACCACCACTTCGGCCAGAGCCGCCACATCGCGGATGCCGACATTCAGCCCCTGACCGGCGATCGGGTGCATCCCATGCGCACTTTCGCTCACCAGCGCCAGCCGCGTGTCGGTATAGCGTTCAGCATGGGACAGGCCCAGCGGCCAGGACCAGCGGCCGGGCACCGGCGTTACCCGGCCCAGCCAGTCGCCGACGCGGGCCTGCAGCTCCGCCTGGAAGCGGGATTCGGGCAGGTTCAGGTAGAAATCCACCATGCGCGACCGTTCGGTCCAGACGATGCTGGTATGGTGCCCGCCGGCCAGCGGCAGCATGGCAAAGGGGCCGGCGGGCAGGAACAGTTCCACCGCCACCCCGCCATGATCAATCTCATGCTGCAACGTGCAGACAATGGCGTGCTGCTGATAGGACCAGCCGATCTGGCGAATGCCGGCATGGTCGCGGCAGAAGCTTTTCTTGCCATCCGCCCCCACCACCAGCCGGCCAGCCACACGCCGCCCATCAGCAAGAGTGACGGAGACGCCGCCGCCATCGCGCACCATGCCGGTCACCGCCATCGGCGCCAGATGGGTGACGGTACCCGCCAACTCTGCCAGCCGGCGGAACAGAGCGCGGCGCATATGCCGATTCTCAATGATCCAGCCGAAGGGCTGGTCCCCCACCTCCCGGTGGTCATAATGCAGGAACAGGGGCGAATTCTGGTCCGTCACCCGAATGTCCAGCATCGGCCCGACCTGGCCATCCAGGTGCTGCCAGATGCCCGCCCCTTCCAGCACCATGCCCGATCCATAGGCGATGGCCGTGGTGCGCCCGTCAAAATCAGGCAGCAACTGGTCGTCTGGCGCGTCCCGGTCGATGACAATGCAGGGCACGCCCGCCGTGCCCAGGGCACAGGCCAGCGTCAGCCCGGCCAGACCACCGCCGACAATGATGATGTCGGCCTGCAGGTCGGCACCGGTCGCCAGGGCCGGGGACGGGCGGTGACCGGCGGTGCCGCTGGCGGGGGCGTCGGTCGGGCGGGTTGTGTCATGCGTCGTCATAAGGCGCAGAATTAGGCACTTGTCGCAGCTTGTCCAGACCGCCATCGGTCGCATCTGACAAACAACCGCGACATGCCCAAATTTTAGCCAGACCGCGCCACCATCTGCGCCCATTACGGGCAGTGTTCCGTTATTTTTGCCCGTCTATGGCGGAAAATGGCTGCGGCACGTTTCTTGTAAGTTATCATCACTACGCGCCGGGGCCACAGCAGCGGCCAGCGCCGGGAACCAGTGGTTGATACCTGTTCACGCCAGAGGAAGGGAGAGCGCAATGAAGCTCGTCATGGCCATCATCAAGCCGTTCAAGCTGGACGAGGTGCGCGAGGCCCTGACGGCGCTCGGCATCCAGGGCCTCACCGTGTCAGAGGTCAAGGGCTTTGGCCGTCAGAAAGGGCAGACCGAGATTTACCGTGGTGCGGAATATTCCGTCAGCTTCCTGCCCAAGGTGAAGGTGGAAGTCGCCGTCACGGATGAGCTGGTGGACAGCGTCGTTGATGCCATCCAGAAGGCCGCCAATACCGGCCGCATCGGCGACGGCAAGATCTTCGTGCTGGACGTGGTGCAGACCGTGCGCATCCGCACCGGCGAGCAGAACGCCGACGCGCTGTAATTTCTTTATAGCCGGGCGGACCTTGCCAAACTGTCAAAGGCTTGTCCTTTGGCAGTTTGGAGGCTGGCGACCGCCAGCCCGGCGCCCATGCGCCGCAAGCCAAGCCCGCGGATGCGGGCGCCCGGCGCTTGAGGGAAGATGAAATCTCTCTTGATCGCTCCGATCAAGAGAGATTGTGCCTAAACCGGCCGGGCGATCCCATCGCCCGGCCGGTTTCATTTCAGGACTCTGCCGTTAACCCATTCAAACTTCCCCTTCCATCCCAAGGGGATAAGCTGTGGATAACCCTGTTCGCGGAAGGTTCCATGAACGGTTTTTCCTGATTCGTTCACTAAAATTTCTGAATCAGATCAATGGCTTAGAAAAGTTTTCAACGTTTTTCTCAGTTTTTATCCACAAGCCTTTGGAATCACGGGACTCTCCACCCCTTTTGGTGGGGTGGCACCCGGCTTGTGCCGCGCAAGGCCGGCGGGTTACAATCAGCGCGGCCAGATGCCGGTGGTGAACCGGCATCACGAAGCGGTTCCAGATCCATAGGCATGTGATGCGTGAAGCGGACACGGGTGCTGTGATGCCCGCCCTTAATGACAGGCTGGGCGGCCTCAGCGATTATCCTTTCCCCCGGCTGGCGGCCTTGCTGGCCGATGTGAAGCCGCGTGCCAACACGCCCCCCACCATCCTGACGATTGGGGAGCCGCAGAACCAGCCGCCCGCCCTGATGCTGGAAGCGATGGCGGCGGCGTCCACCCTGTGGGGCAAATATCCGCCCGTGGCCGGCACACCGGAATTCCGCGCCGCCGTCTCTGCCTGGCTGAACCGGCGTTACCAACTGCCCCCCGGCATGGTGGAGGCCGACAGCGCCATCCTGCCGGTCAGCGGCACGCGCGAAGCGCTCTATCTGCTGGCCCAGATGGTGGTGCCGGCGGAGAAGGCGGGCAGGAAGCCGGTGGTGCTGATCCCCAACCCGTTCTACGCCGTCTATCAGGGCGCGGCCGTGATGGCCGGGGCCGAACCGGTCTTCCTGAATGGCACGCGCGAAACCGGCTTCCTGCCCGATCTGGATGCGGTGCCAGAGGAGACCTGGGCGCGGACATCGCTGTTCTATCTCTGCACCCCCGCCAACCCGCAAGGGGCCGTGGCCAGCCTGGATTATCTGAAGCGCGCCATCACCCTGGCGCGAACCTTCGGATTCGTGCTGGCCATCGATGAATGCTATGCGGAGCTGTGGGACAAGGCGCCGCCGCCGGGCGGGCTGGAAGCGGCGCTGGCCCTGGGGGGCAGTCTCTCCAACCTGCTGGTTTTCCATTCGCTGTCGAAACGGTCCAGTGCGGCTGGGCTTCGTTCCGGTTTCGTAGCGGGTGATACGGATTTAATCCGCACATTTACCCGCTTGCGTAACTATTCCCTGCCGGGGGTGCCGCTGCCATCCATGGCGGCAGCCACCGCGCTTTGGCAGGATGAAACGCATGTGGAACTGAACCGGCAGCTGTACCGTGCCAATATCGATGCGGCGGAGGCGGCCCTGGCCGGAAGGCTGGGCTTTTACCGCCCCGATGGCGGCTTCTTCCTGTGGCTGGATGTCGGCGATGCCTGCGGCAGCGGGGAGGAAGCGGCCCGGCGCCTGTGGCAGGAAGGGGCGATCCGGGTGCTGCCCGGTGCCTATCTGACCCAGCCGGACGCCACCGGCTATAATCACGGGCATCGCTATATCCGCGTCGCCCTGGTGCATGATACCGAAACCATGGCCCGGTCGCTGGACCAGCTGGGCCGCATCCTGGCCTGACCCATCCGGTTTGGAAGCAGCAAGAGAGCATGATGTCGAGCCGCCCCGCCCCCCGTTCCCCCCAGACCGGCCGCCCCACCGGGCCACGCGGTGCGGCCCCCGGTCCGGCTGCTGCCCCCGCACCGGCACGCGGCCTTTCCAAGGGGCGGCTGCTGCCGGAAGGCACGCTGGTGTTTTTGAAGCGCCGGCTGCGGGAAGCGGGCGGGCTTGGCATTCTCGGGTTCGCCCTGGCCCTGTCGGCCGCCCTGGCCAGCTATAATTCCCGCGACCCTTCCTTCAGCACGGCCGTGCCGAACGAGGCGGCGCTGGTGCGCAACATGTTGGGCCTGCCCGGCGCCTATACGGCCGATCTGCTGTGGCAGACGCTGGGTTTTGCCGCTTTCAGCATCGTTTTCATCGCCGGGGGCTGGGGCCTGTCGCTGCTGCGGCATCGGGCGATCCGGCAATGGCCCTGGCGGATTCTGGCCGCCATGCTGACCGTGCTGCTGTCGGCCATGCTGCTGATCGCCATCACCGGCGCGCCGGCCGCCGGGGGCAGTGCCGGGCTGATGCTGATCAACCCGCTGGCCCGGCTGGCGGGCGATCTGCTGGGGGTGCTGGCCCTGCCTGTGCTGGCGCTGACCCTGCTGCTGCCTTTCCTGCTGGCCCTGCTGGCCGCCCTGGGCATCCGCCTGTCCACCGCGCGGGACTGGCTGACGGATTTGCGCGGCTGGTGGAAGGCGCGCAAGGCGGCAGCTTCGGCAGCGCCCGCCCCCGCCACCCGTTGGACCGACGCCCCGGCCGACGATCATCCCACCGAAGCGCCGGCCGGCCTGCTGGCCCGCTGGCGAGACGGGCTGGCCGGGCTGAAGGCCCGCCTGCCCGGCCGTCGTGCAGCGACCCCGGTGGCGGCCCCCATTTCCAGCGGCAGCCGCGCGGCGCCGAGCTTCGGCACGATGCCGCCGGTCGCCACCGATGAACTGCCCCTGGCCGCACCCCCGCCGCCGCCGGCCCCCGCCGCCCCCGCGTCCAGCGGGGCAGAGGAACGCCGCCGCCCGGCCCCGGTGGTGGAACGCGGGCCCAAGCCCATCCTGCCGGACGTGGCCCGCAAGATGGAAAAGGCCCGCCAGCCCGGCCTGCCGATGGAAGCGGAAATCCGCGGCGACCATGAATTGCCGCCGGTCGACATCATGCAGATGCCGCCCCCCGGCATCGGCCCCGCCATGGATGAGGCGGCGATCCAGCGCAATGCGGAGATGCTGGAGACGGTGCTGGATGATTTCGGCGTGCGCGGGCAGATCGTGAAGGTCAGCCCCGGCCCGGTGGTGACCCTGTATGAGCTGGAACCCGCCCCCGGCGTGAAGTCCGCCCGCGTCATCGGTCTGGCCGATGATATTGCCCGGTCGATGAGTGCGGTGTCGGTGCGTGTGGCCGTGGTACCGGGCCGCAATGTCATCGGCATTGAAATGCCCAACCAGCGGCGCGAAACGGTTTACCTGCGCGAATTGCTGATGTCGGACGCCTATGAGAAGAGCCAGCAGAAACTGGCCCTGATCCTGGGCAAGGATATTGGCGGCGGGCCGATCATCGCCGATCTGGCCCGGATGCCGCACCTGCTGGTGGCTGGCACCACCGGTTCGGGCAAATCGGTGGCCATCAATACCATGATCCTGTCGCTGCTCTACCGGCTGCCGCCGGACAAGTGCCGCTTCATCATGGTCGATCCCAAGATGCTGGAACTGTCCATTTATGAAGGCATTCCGCACCTGCTGGCCCCCGTCGTCACCGATCCGAAAAAGGCGGTGGTGGCGCTGAAATGGGCAGTGCGGGAGATGGAGGACCGCTACCGCAACATGTCCAAGCTGCAGGTGCGCAATATTGACGGCTATAATGCCCGCCTGCGCGAAGCCCGGCAGAATGGGGAGATCCTCACCCGCCGGGTGCAGACCGGTTTTGACCCCGATACCGGCAAGCCGATTTTCGAGGAACATCCGCTCGACCTGACGGAACTGCCCTATATCGTTGTCATTGTTGACGAAATGGCCGACCTGATGCTGGTGGCCGGCAAGGATATCGAAGCCGCCATCCAGCGTCTGGCCCAGATGGCGCGTGCCGCCGGCATCCACCTGATCATGGCCACCCAGCGCCCGTCGGTGGATGTGATCACCGGCACCATCAAGGCCAATTTCCCCACCCGTATCAGCTTCCAGGTGACGTCGAAGATCGACAGCCGCACCATCCTGGGCGAACAGGGGGCCGAACAGCTTCTGGGCCAGGGCGACATGCTCTATATGGCCGGCGGCGGCCGCATCACCCGCGTGCATGGCCCCTTCGTCCGGGACGAGGAGGTGGAACAGGTGGTCCGCTTCCTGAAGGCTCAGGGCGAGCCCGCCTATGTCGATGCCGTCACCGAGGAAGAGGATGAAGAAGCCGGCGGCGGGGACGATGGCGGCAGCGGTGGCGGCGGTACCCTGGCCACCGGCGATGATCTCTATGATCAGGCCGTGGCGGTGGTGACGAAGGAGGGCAAGGCCTCCACCAGCTTCATCCAGCGCCATCTGCGCATCGGCTATAACTCCGCCGCCCGCCTGATTGAACGGATGGAAAAGGAAGGCGTGATCAGCAAGGCCAACCATGCCGGCAAACGCGAAGTGCTGGCCCGCAATATCGATGATAATGAACGGGTGAATTAGCGCCGGGTGCGTTTAAACGGAAACGCACCCGGCGCTAAACCCTTGTTCAGCGAGCGGATTCACGCTCCAAAGCGATTCCGCTTTTCCGCGATCCGCTCTAACGTCGGTTGGGCAGCGGCAGGGGGCACCACCCCCTGCTTAAGTACCAAGGCGGAAAGATCAGCCCTCCATCCCCTCCGCCAGCACCTCGCACAGGTTCACCAGCATTCCCGCCGTGGCCCCCCAGATATAGCGGTCGCCATAGGGGAAGGCCCAGAAATGGCGGATGGTGCCCTTGAACTCCCGCCCCTCCCGCTTGCGGTTGGCGGGGTTCAGGATGAAGGAGAGCGGCACCTCGAACACCGTATCCACCTCATAGGGATCGGGGTTCAGGATGAAGGGCGGGCGCACCAGCCCCACCACCGGCACCACGCGGTAACCGGTGCGGGTAATATAGGTGTCCAGATTGCCCAGCAGCTCAATATGGTGGCGGGGCAGGCCCACCTCCTCCTCCGTCTCCCGCAGGGCGGTGGCCTGGGGATTTTCATCCTCCGGCTCCACCCCGCCGCCGGGAAAGCTGATCTGGCCGGCATGGCTGGCCAGATGGGCGGTACGCTGGGTGAACAGGATGGTGAAACCATCCGGCCGGTCGACCAGCGGCACCAGCACGGCGGCATCCCGCAATTCGGCCGGGATCATCAGGCCGGGATTGCCATCCCCATCGCCGCGCACATCAATCAGGCGTGATGGTTGATGCCGGCGGCGCTGGAACACCGACCGGATGTCATTTTCGCCGATGCTCAGCCCTCCGGCATCGGCCCCAGTGGAAAGAACTCCCCCTTGCTCCATAACCCGATTTCGACCCCGCGCTCTGTCTCAACCGTTTCGGCCCGTTCGACCAGCTCATAGAAGACCGCACGGTTGATGCGTGCTTCCAAGGGCGTCGTCTCAGGCCCACGGATCAGGATATAGGGGTTCGGCTCCCCTGTCGCGGGGTCCGTTGATACCCGGATGGGATGATCCTTTCCGGCAGTGACCTCTTCATCCAGGTTGGTGCGGAAAATCAGTGTCTGATCACGGCCCTGGCCGGTGGCCTCCACCGCCACTGCGACAAAGGGCGCATCCTCCACCAGGATGCGCCCGCGTTCGGCCGGGGTGATCAGCCAGAAATCACCGGCCTCATCCCGTCGCAGCACGGTGGAAAACAGTTTCACCATCGCTGGGCGGCCGATGGGGCTGCCGTGATAGTACCAGGTGCCGTCACGGGCGATGCGGATATCATAGGCTTCGTCTTCCGCACTGGGGCCCTTGCGGGCACCAGCCAGCAGGCCGGCGGCCTGATCGGCAGAAACGGGGGACTTTGCCTTATTCTGCTTGCTTTCCGGCATGGTGGCATCAAACCATGTGGTAGAGGATGGGCAGGCGATGGCCTGCCCTATTGATAACATAGTCGTGACGGCTTGGTTCTGGTACCCACTGCACTTAAGTGGATTAAAGGGCCGCCGGCCTGCCGCCCCATTTCCGGTTTCAAGGGAAGATGATGGTAGACACCCTGGATTTCAGCCGTTCGACCGACCCCCAGGCCCTACTGCGGGAGGTGGAGGCGTTGGGCGTGAAGCTGGCGGCGGCGCGCGACGCCATCGGTCGGGTGATCTATGGCCAGCAACAGGCGATTGACCTGTCGCTGGTCACGCTGCTGGCCGGCGGGCATCTGCTGCTGATCGGCGTGCCGGGCTTGGCCAAGACGCGGCTGGTGGAAACGCTGGGCACGGTGATGGGGCTGGATGAACGCCGCATCCAATGCACGCCCGACCTGATGCCGGCCGATATTCTGGGCTCCGAAGTGCTGGAGGAAGGGCAGGATGGCCGCCGTTCCTTCCGCTTCATCCCCGGCCCGGTATTCAGCCAGTTGCTGATGGCCGACGAAATCAACCGCGCCAGCCCGCGCACCCAGTCGGCCCTGCTGCAGGCGATGCAGGAAGGGCGGGTCTCCGTCGCCGGGCATTATCACCCGCTGCCCCGCCCCTTCCATGTGCTGGCCACCCAGAACCCGCTGGAACAGGAAGGGACATACCCGCTGCCCGAGGCGCAGTTGGACCGGTTCCTGATTCAGGTGGATGTGGATTACCCGGATCGGGAGGCGGAACGCCGCATGATGATCGCCACCACCGGCGCCGATGCCGCCACCGCCCCGGCCGTGCTGACCCCGGTGGATTTGATGGCGGCACAGGCCCTGGTCCGCCGCATCCCGGTGGGCGACAGCGTGGTCGATGGCATTCTGGACATGGTACGCAATGCCCGCCCCGGTGACAGCAGCCTGGCCGCCGTGCGCCAGCATGTGGCCTGGGGCCCCGGCCCCCGCGCCTCGCAATCCCTGATGCTGGCCGCCCGCGCCCGTGCCCTGCTGGAGGGGCGGCTGACGCCCTCGCTGGATGATGTGGTGGAACTGGCGGGGCCGGTGCTGCGTCACCGCATGGCGCTGAATTTCTCCGCCCGCGCCGACGGGGTGACGCTGGACGATGTGATCGACCAGCTCTGCGCGCCGCTGCGCTGACGGCGGTTTGCCCATGGCCCCCCGCCTGCCCTATGATCACAGCGCCCAGGCGCTGCGCGCGCAACACCGGGCCGAGGATCTGGCGCTGGCCCTGCCGCCGCTGCTGGTTGCTGCCGAACGGGTGGCGGCCAGCGTGGCCCAGGGGGCCCATGGCCGCCGCCGGGTGGGCACGGGCGAAACCTTCTGGCAGTTCCGCCGCTATCAGCCCGGTGACGCGCTGACGCGGGTGGATTGGCGGCAATCCGCCAAGACCGCGCATATTTTCGTGCGGGAAAATGAGTGGGAGGCGGCGCAGACCGTCTGGCTGTGGCGCGATGACAGCCCGTCCATGCATTGGCGTTCCACCAAGGCGCTGCCCACCAAGCGGGAACGGGCCGACCTGCTGGCCCTGGCCCTATCGGTGCTGCTGGTGCGCGGCGGGGAGCGGGTGGCGCTGGCCGGCAGCGATGTGCCGCCCTCTGCCGCGCGCAGCATCATGCCCCGGCTGGCCCTCTGGCTGACGGGGCAGAGCGCGTACCACCAGGGCAGCGGCCTGCCGCCCGATGAACCTTTGCCGCGCCATGCCCGCGCCGTGCTGATCGGCGATCTGCTGGCCCCGCTGGACCCGGTGCGGGCTGCGGTGTCGCGGCTGGCCGGGCGGGGTGTGCGGGGCCATCTGGTACAGGTGCTGGACCCGGCGGAAGAAACCCTGCCCTTTGACGGGCGGGTGGAATTCCGCGGCCTGGAAGGCGAAGGCCGCCTTCTGGTGCCCAATGTGCAGGCGGTGCGCGAGGCCTATCGCGAAAAGCTGGCGGCCCAGCGCGATGGGCTGGCCGCCATTGCCCGTGCGGCTGGCTGGACGCTGACCCTGCACCGCACCGACAAGCCGCCGCAGACGGCCCTGTTGTCGCTCTGGTCGTCGCTGTCGGCGGCGACGGGGCTGGATTGAACCCATGCTGAGTTTCGGAACGCTCGCCTTTGCCGCCCCCTGGCTGCTGGTCCTGCTGGCAGGCTTGCCGCTGCTCTACTGGCTGCTGCGTGTCACGCCGCCCAACCCGCGGTCGGTCAGCTTCCCGGCCCTGCGCCTGCTGCTGGACCTGTCGGCGCGGGAGGAAACGCCGGCCCGCACACCGCTTTGGCTGCTGATCCTGCGGCTGCTGCTGGCGGCGCTGGTGATCCTGGCGCTGGCCCGCCCGCTGCTGAACCCCGCCGCCGATCTGCCGGGCGGCGGGCCGCTATTGCTGGTGGTGGATGATGGCTGGGCGGCGGCGCGCGACTGGCCGGCGCGGCAACAGGGCATGGAACGGTTGCTGGCCCAGGCCGACCGCCAGGGCCGTAGCGTAGCGATCCTGACCACCGCCCAAGCCGCCAATGGCGATGCCCCTGCCCTGCGCGGGCCGATGGCGGTGGGCGATGCCCGCGCGCTGGCCCAATCGCTGCGGCCCAGCCCCTGGGCCACCGACCGCGCGGCCGCCACCAAGGCGCTGGATGCATTCCGCCCCGATGGGTCGCCCTATATCGCCTATCTCAGCGATGGCATTGCCGCATCGGGCAATGATACCGCCACGGCGGGTTTGATCGCCCGGCTGCGCCAGTTTGGTGCCATGTCGGTGCTGGCGGATGGGGCCGAACGCCCGGCCCTGCTGCTGCGCCCGCCGCAGGATGATGGAACCGGGCTGGTGGTGACGGTGGAACGCTCCCAGGCGGACCTGCCGCAACCGGTTTTGCTGCGGGCACTGGGCGAGGATGGGCGGCTGCTCAACAGCGTGGATATCCTGTTTGCCGCTGGCGAACAGCGTAAGCAGGTGAAGCTGGACCTGCCCACCGAACTGCGCAACCAGCTTTCCAGCCTGCGGCTGGAGGGCCAGGAAACGGCGGGGGCCGTGGTGCTGCTGGATGAACGCTGGCGCCGCCGCCCGGTGGGGCTGGTGTCCGGCAATGCGGCGGGGGAAACGCCGCTGCTGTCTGATCTCTATTATCTGGACAAGGCGCTGGCCCCCTTTGCGGAGGTGCGGCGCGGCGATATTGGCAAGCTGCTGGACCGCGATCTGGCGGTGTTGATCCTGGCCGATGTCGGTAACCTGTCAGAGGCCGAATCGGCCCGGCTGGAAGCCTGGATGCAGCAGGGCGGTGTGCTGCTGCGCTTTGCCGGCCCGCGTCTGGCGCAGAATGCCGACCGGCTGGTGCCGGTGTTCCTGCGCGCCGGTGACCGCGCGCTAGGGGGTGCCTTGTCGTGGGAGGAGCCGGCGCGGCTGGCCCCCTTTGCCGAAGACAGCCCCTTTGCCGGCCTGCCCGTGCCCGATGATGTGACGGTAAAACGCCAAGTGCTGGCCGAGCCCTCCGTCGATCTAGCCGGGCGCACCTGGGCCCGGCTGGCCGATGGCACGCCGCTGGTGACGGGGGAACGCAAGGGGCGGGGGGCGCTGGTGCTGGTGCATACCAGTGCCGGGCCGGAATGGTCCAATCTGGCCCTGTCCGGTCTTTATGTCGATATGCTGCGCCGGCTGGTGGCGCTGTCCGCCGGGGTGGCCGGTGGGGATCAGGTGGGCACCCTGCCGCCGCAACAGGTGCTGGATGGTTTCGGCCATCTGACCCCGCCGCCGGCCACCGCCTTCCCCGTCGCCGCCAAGGCGCTGGCGGCGGCCCCGGCGGGGGGCTTGCCCGGCCCGTCGCATCCGCCCGGTTTTTATGGCACCGCCGATGCCCGGCAGGTGTTGAACCTGTCGCCCGCCGTACCGGCGCTGACCGCCATCGACCCGCTGCTGGCGGGGCTGCCGCGCACGCTTTACGCGGGCGGGGGTGAGAGAGATTTGATGCCGACTCTGCTGACCCTGGCGCTGATCCTGGGCCTGATCGACCTGCTGGCCGGCCTGTGGCTGCGCGGCCTGCTGCCGCGTGCGTCCGGCCTGCGCCGCGCCGCGCCGCTGGCCTTGTTGCTGCTGGGCGTGTCGCTGGCGCTGCCGTTGCCGCGGGCGGATGCCCAGCCGTCCGTTCGTCCCGCCAGCACCCCGGATGAAAAGGCGGTGCAGGCGGCCAATGCCAATTGGCTGGCCTATGTCCGCACCGGTGACAATCTGGTGGATAATACCAGCCGTGCCGGGCTGGAAGGGCTGGCCCGCGCGCTGGATGAGCGTACGGCGATCGAGGTGGCGGGCGCCATGCCGATCGACCTGGAAACGGACGAACTGGCCTTTTACACCCTGATCTATTGGCCGCTGACCGACGGGCAGACCAGCCTGTCCGACCCGGTGCGGGAAAAGCTGAACCGCTATATGCGCCAGGGCGGCATGGTGCTGGTGGATACACGCGCCGGCGGTGCTGGCAATGGCCGCGGCCCCGGCGGTACGGCGCTGGAGGCGCTGTTGAAAGGGTTGGATATCCCCCCCCTGGCCCCGGTGGGGCCGGACCATGTGCTAACCCGCGCCTTTTATCTGCTGAATGATTTTCCCGGCCGCTATGCCGGTGGGGAACTCTGGGCGGAGGCGCAGGAAGACCAGATGAATGACGGGGTATCCGGCATCATCATCGGTGCCAATGACTGGGCATCGGCCTGGGCGGTGGATGAAGGCGGGCGACCGCTGAACGCCATGGCCTCGGGGTCCGAACGGCAGCGGGAAATGGCCATCCGCACCGGCATCAATTTCGTGATGTATGCCATGACCGGCAATTACAAGGCCGATCAGGTGCATGTGCCGGCGATCCTGGAAAGGCTGGGGCAATGAACGGCACCGCCATCGCGCTTGATCCGCTGATCCCGCTGGGTTTGCTGCTGGCCCTGGCCACCATCGCCCTGATCCTGTCCGCCTATGCGCTCTGGCGGCGGGCGCGGGGGGCTTGGCTGCGGCTGGGCGGCTTCGCCGTCATCCTGCTGGCCCTGCTGAACCCCGCCTGGGTGGAGGAAAAGCGGGAGCCGATCAAGGATGTCGCCGTCATCGTGCTGGACCAGTCGCCCAGCCAGAAGATCGGCGACCGCATGGCGCGCGGGGAAAAGGCCCTGGCCGACTTACAGCAACACCTGCAACGCTACACCGACCTGGATGTCCGCGTGGTGCGCAGCCAGTCCGCCGATGGGCCGGACGGGGCCGCCGTGGATGAAACACGGTTGATGGAGGCGATGACCCGCGCCGTGGCCGATGTGCCGCGCCGCCGCATCGCCGGTGCCGTGCTGATCACCGATGGGCAGGTGCATGATGTGGCGGCCAGCCTGCCGGGGCTGGCCGGCTTCGGCCCCGTGCATACGCTGCTGACGGGACAGAAGGATGAGGGCGACCGCCGCCTGACCATCGTGCAGGCCCCCAGCTTCGGCATTGTCGGCAAGGATGTCTCCGTCACCATCCGGGTGGATGACCTGCCGGGCGGCGGTGACGGGGCGGCCACCGTGCAACTGCACCGCGATGGGCAGCCGGCAGAGGAACTGACCGTGCCGGTGGGCCAGGAGGTGCCGCTGACCCTGCCGCTGTCGCATGGCGGGGTGAATGTCTTTGAACTGACGGTGGCGGCGGGGCCGCAGGAACTGACCCTGGCCAATAACAAGGCGGCCATTGTGGTCAATGGGGTGCGCGACCGGCTGCGGGTGCTGCTGGTCTCCGGTGAGCCCCATGCCGGGGAGCGCACCTGGCGCAACCTGCTGAAGGCCGATCCCTCGGTCGATTTGGTGCATTTCACCATTCTGCGCCCGCCGGAAAAGAATGATGGCACCCCCATCCGCGAATTGTCGCTGATCGCCTTCCCGATCCGCGAGCTGTTTGAGATGAAGCTGTCGGAATTCGACCTGATCATCTTCGACCGCTATAAAAAGCGCGGTGTGATCAACAACATGTATCTGGCGAATATCGCCGAATATGTGGAAAAGGGCGGGGCCTTCCTGGAAGCCAGCGGGCCGACCTTCGCCACGCCGCTCTCGCTCTATCGTTCGCCGTTGGGGACCGTGCTGCCGGGGGAACCGACGGGGCAGGTGATTGAAAAACCCTTCACGCCCAGCGTCACCGATCTGGGCCGCCGCCATCCGGTGACAGCAGGGCTGACCGATGCGGCGGACGGGGTGGGCCCATGGGGCCGCTGGTTCCGCCAGATCGACGTGACCGCCGACCGGGGGGCCACAGTGATGGCCGGGGCCGATGGCCGCCCGCTGCTGATCCTGGACCGGGTGGGACAGGGGCGGGTGGCGCAACTGGCGTCGGATCAGATCTGGCTCTGGTCACGCGGTTATGAAGGCGGCGGGCCCCAGGCCGAGCTGCTGCGCCGGCTGGCCCATTGGCTGATGAAAGAGCCGGAGCTGGAAGAAAACGACCTGCGCACCGCCGTGGATGGCAGCCGCATCACCATCACCCGCCGTTCGCTGGAACCGGACACGCGGCCCGTCCGCGTCACCTCGCCTTCCGATGTGGAACGTGAGGTGGCGATGCGCGAGACCGGTGACGGGCTGGCGAGTGCCAGCCTGGCCGCCACGGAACCCGGCATCTGGCGGGTGACGGATGGGGAGCGCACGGCATTGGCCGTGGTCGGCACCCTGAACCCGCCCGAACTGGCCGATATGCGCAGCACCACGGAAAAACTGGCCCCGGTGGCCAAGGCCACGGGCGGCGGTTTCTTCTGGCTGGCGCCTGATGGCGGGGCGGGGGAGATCCCCAGCGTGCGCCGCACCCGGCCCGACCGCGATCAGGCCGGATCGGGCTGGTTGGGCCTGCGCGCCAATGGGGATTACACGGTGACCGGCGTCACCCAGGTGCCGCTGCTGCCCGGCCTGCTGGTGCTGGCCGGCGTGCTGGGCCTGTTGCTGGCGGCCTGGCGGCGTGAAGGGCGGGGCGGGTAATATCAAGCTGTTGGCATGTTGGTACTATCGATGGATGGCAACAGAGTATCCCCTCTCGCTCGCACGAAATCGTAGCCATGAAATTTATGAACCTAATACCACCCCGCCCAAAGGTTGACCTTTAGGCGGATTGGAGGCCGGCGACTGCCAGCTCAGCACCTCGTGGCGCGTAAGCCAAGGGCGCGGATGCGCCCGCCCAGCGACTGAGGGAACGCAAAATCTCCCCAGATGGGTCACGATCAAGGGAGATTGGTATAAGTTTCTGGGTAAACACCGATAATGTTTCCAATTTTCCCAGAAGCGATATGAATTCGAGCAGATCGCCCGATTAATTGCCCGAAAACACAGCATTTTTATTGAAGAAGCGTTGTGCAGCCGCACCATATCCACGGTGCGGATAGGTGCCGCATCTCCGCTGATGATTCCATGCTATTTGGACCACAATTTTCGCATCCGAACGGGCATGGCGCCCGTTGGGCTGTCGCCATCCTTTATGGAGATAGCGCCATGCGGTTTTACGCGCCGACAGGGTAGGCCCAGCGCCCACCCCTGCCCCACCCTTGCCGCCTCCCCGGCAAGGGATACCCCCATTGAAACGGCCGCCAGAGGGCTGTTGCCAGCCTTCGCGCCATCTTGCGTTCAAGGAACCCCCTGTCATGGCCTTCCGGCACCCCCTGTCGCGGTCGCTGCTGCTGGCGACCGCCTTATCCAGCCTTGCCGTGCCCGCCCTGGCCCAGAATGCCGGGCCGATGCTGGATGAGATCATCGTCACCGCCCAGCGGCGCGAAACCGCCTTGCAGACCACCCCCGTTGCCATTTCCGCCCTGACGGCCGACGCGCTGGCCGACCAGCAGATCGGCAGTGCCGAAGACCTGACCAGCGTGGTGCCCAATCTGGTGCTGATGCCGGTGACGGCCAGCCGTTCCACCTTGCAGGTGGGCCTGCGCGGCGGGTCGGAACAGTCGGGCGGGCTGGTCACCTCCGAATCGGCGGTCGCTTTCTATGCCGATGATGTCTATCGCGGGCGGCTGGCTGGGTCGAACCTGGAACTGGCGGATATTGAGCGGATTGAGGTGCTGCGCGGGCCGCAGGGTACGCTTTATGGCCGTAACGCCTTTTCCGGCGCGGTGAAGATCGTCACCCGCACGCCAGGGGAAAAGCGCTGGGCCGAGGCGGCGGTGGGCGTGGGTTCCTATGACCAGCGCAAAGCCAGCGCGTCCATCGGCGGCGATGTGGTGGAAGGCACCCTGGGGGCCTCGCTCTCCGTGCTGTATAATGACCAGGATGGCTATGTGCATAACCAGGCGCTGGACCGCGATGTCTTCGGCCAACGCAATCTGGCCCTGCGCGGCAAGCTGCATTTCCATGGCAGTGACTGGTTGAAGGCCACCCTGACCGTCAGCCGCACCCAGGATGATAATGACGGCCCCGCCAACCTGATCCCGGTCGGCTGGGCGCGCACCTATCCGACCAAGGCCGCCAACCATGTCACCACCGGTGATGCGCGGCCGCTGGCTGGTGACGCCTATACCACCCTCTCCCCGGTGGTGCCGGATGGCTATACCGATCAGACGGCCGTGTCGCTGGATGTCAGCGCTGAGCTGGGCGACATGACCCTGCGGTCGATCACCGCCTTTGTGCGCACCGATGATGGTTTCCTGTTCGACATGTCGGGCGGCATCCGCGATGCCGATGGCAGCTATCGCGCCAATGGTCTGGTCCGCGATGCCAATAGCGACACCAACCAGTACAGCCAGGAACTGCAATTGCAGGGCGACGGGTTCGGCGGCGACCTGACCTGGATCACCGGCCTGTATTATTTCCGGGAAGAGAATCAGCAGACCTTCAAGGATGTGCTGGTGCTGGGCCCCGGCTTCTCCCTGCCCGTGCTGCCGCAGACCATCGACAGCACCACCAATTCCTATGCCGCCTTCGCCCAGGCCAGCTATCAGCTGACCGAACGGCTGTCGGTCACCGGCGGCCTGCGCTATACGCGCGATGAGAAGGAATTGAAGGGAACCATCCAGAACCGCCTGCCGCTCAGCCCCGGCCCGGCGGTGGCCCTGGTCTCGCTCTACCGCGATCCGTCTTTCGAGTCCTGGACACCCAAGGCGGGGCTGGATTTCAAGATTACGGACGATGTGTTCAGCTATCTCTCCGTCTCCCGCGGGTTCAAGGCCGGTGGCTTCAACGGGCTGGCCGTGGCCAACCCGGCCGTCTTCGGCACCGTCTATGGCCCGCAAACCGTCTGGGCCTATGAGGCGGGCCTGAAGGCCACCATGCTGGAGGGACGGCTGCGCACCAACCTGTCGGTCTATCGCAACGATCTTTCCGACCTGCAGCAGACCATCGAGATCGCCCCCAGTTCCTATGCCGTGCAGAATATCGGCGATTCGCGGGTCTATGGGGCGGAGCTGGAGGTCACCTTCATGCCCGTCGAAGGGCTGAACCTGTTCGCCAATCTGGGCCTGATGGATGATAAATACACCCATCTGGACCCGCTCTCCGATGCGGCGGTGGCCGGCGCCCGGCATCTGCCGCTGCTCACCCCCTGGACGGTGCAGACGGGCTTCACCTATGACACGCCGCGTTTCTGGCAGGATCGGGTGAAGCTGCGCCTGTCATCCAGCTATCAGCACCAGGCGGATTATTATTCCACCGTGGCCAACCTGCTGGAATCGAAGATGCCCGGCCTGATCAACGCCTCCATCGCGCTGCTGGATGGGGAAGAGGGCTGGAACATCACCTTTGCCGGCAAGAACCTGTCCAACAAGACCTATTTCACCACCGCCCCCACCAACGCCGCCATCGCCGTGGCCGAACCCCGGACCTGGAGCCTGACGGCAGGGTATAAGTTCTGAGTGTTTGTCCGGAAAGCGGCATTTCCTTTCAAAAGGTTAAATGCGCCTCCCTTTATCACCACCGTCACCCATGCTGCGGCCGGGGTGACGGTGATGTGAGCATGAACGTCTTGGAAATTCCCAATCCACCCCTGACCGGTCGCAAAAAAGAGGGGCGGGCACCACCACCCGCCCCCCAAAAAACCTTACCGGAACAGCCAGACGATCACCGCTGTCATCGCCAGCAGGGCCACCGCCTGCACCCGGTAGTTCTGCCAGAGCGGCCGGCCGGCCAGCGCGGTCGACTCGGCATCATAATCGGCCCGCGTCCACATCAAGGTTGCGGTCTTCTCCACCGGCGGCGGGGCCGTCAGCAGACTGGCGATAATCACCGCCGCGAGCGAGATGAAGAACAGCAGCGTTGCCGCCAGCAGGAAATGCAGCTGGATGCTGTGGGCGATCTGCACCCCGTGGAACAGCCAGCCACCGGCCAGCAGCCCCACCAGCACGCCGGCCCGGGCGCCGGCGACATTGGCGCGGCGCCAGAAGATGCCGGCCAGGAACAGGGCCACCACCGGCGGCACCGCATAGGCCAGTACGGCCTGCAGATATTGCCACAGCGTATCGGTCAGGTTTTCCACCACCGGCACCCAGGCCACCGCCAGCACCATGAAGGTGACGGTGGTGATCCGCCCGATTCGTACCAGCGACGCCTGGGAGACATCGGGGTTGAAGCGCCGCACGAAATCCATCGTCACCAGGGTGGAGGCGGAATTGAAGGTGCTGGCGATCGACGACATGATGGCCGCCAGGAAGCCCGCCACCACCAGCCCGATCACGCCCACCGGCAGCAGGTCGAAAATCAGCGTCGGATAGACCAGATCCGGCCGGTCCAGATGCGGATAGATCAGGATGGCAGCACTGCCCGGCAGCACCATCAGGAACAGCACCGGCAGTTTCAGCAGACCGGCAAACAGGCTGCCCCAGCGGCCATGATCCAGATTCTTGGCCGAGAGCACCCGCTGCACCATGAACTGATTGGTACACCAGAAATAAAGCCCGATCAGCGGCACCCCGGAAATCAACCCGGTCCAGGGCAGGTTGCTGTCATCGGCGGGGCGGATCAGGCTCATCTTCTCGGCCGGCACGGCGGCCATCACCGCATCCCAGCCGCCTGCCTTGTCAAAGGCGAAGATGGCCACGAAGATGGAGGCACCGCCCAGAATGACCGCCTGCACCACCTCCGTCACCAGCACGGCCTTCAGGCCGCCGGCCACGGTGTAGGCACCGGCCGCCAGTGCCAGCAGGCCGGCAATCTGCCACAGCGGCACATCGGGCAGGATCAGCTTGAACATCAAGGCACCGCCGAACAGCGTGCCCGCCGTATCCACCACGATATTGAGGAAAATGGTCAGGCCGGAGAAATAGAGCCGGATGGAACCATCATACCGACGTTCCAGGAACTCCGGCATCGTATAGACCTGACTGCGCAGGATCACCGGCAGCAGGAACAGGCAGAAAAAGACCAGCACGACGCTGGCCATCCATTCATAATTATAGACGGCAATCCCCGCCGCATAGGCCGCCCCCGCCAGACCGATCAGCGTGGTGGAGGAGATGTTGGAGGCCAGCAGCGCCAGCCCGATGGTGGGCCAGGTGGAACTGCGCGCCGCCAGGAAATAGTCGGTGGCCGTCGTCGCCTTGCGGGAGGCGAACAGCCCCAGGGCAACGACAGCCAGCAGATAAAGACCGATGATGGCGGCGTCCAGCCCCGCCAGGGTGACGTGACCCTGCAGCATCCTGCTCCTCCCGATATCGATTGTTGCTTTTTGACCTTGTGCGGACGGTAACGCCAGCCCAACAATCTTGCAATCGATTGCTTAACGATCAACATAAAATTCTGCCCGCAGAAGGCCCGGTATGTGGCGATTTCGCCATAGGTTGCTGCAACTGCGAAGATAGGTTTACCTTACCCTATCCCTAAGAATAGAAGATTTTGAATTTAGCATCTTGCAAACGATTGCGAGATTTCTATCATCATGGGTGACCGAGGGGACGGCAAGAAAGACCCAAGACCCCGCAGGTGATCCTTATGGGAGGAATAATATGAAGAAGTCCTTGCTGCGCGCGTCCGCGATGGGCGCCGCCCTCAGCGCGTTCGCCTTCACCGCCGCCTTTGCACAAGATGCCGCCCCGGCGGCCGGCACCACCCCGCCGCAGGAAGACGGGCTGCTGATGGACGAGATCGTCGTCACCGCCGTCGTCAGCCAGACCTCCAAGATGCGCTCCTCCGTCTCGGTCAGCGCGCTGTCGGCCGACGAGCTGTTGCAGGTCGCCCCGCGCAACACGGCGGAGATTTTCCGCAATATCCCCGGCATCCGTTCGGAAGCCAGTGGTGGCGAGGGCAATGCCAATATTGCTGTGCGCGGCCTGCCGGTCGCCTCGGGCGGGGCCAAGTTCCTGCAACTGCATGAAGATGGTTTGCCGGTGCTGGAATTCGGCGACATCTCCTTTGGTAATGCCGACATCTTCCTGCGCGCTGATGCCAATGTGGCGCGGGTGGAGGCCATCCGTGGTGGTTCCGCCTCCACGCTGGCCAGCAACTCACCGGGTGGCGTGATCAACTTCATCTCCAAGACCGGGGAGAAGGATGGCGGCTCGCTGGCCATCACCCGCGGCCTGGATTACGACACCACGCGCGGCGATTTCGATTTCGGCGGCCATATTGATGAGAATTGGCGCTTCCACATTGGCGGCTTCTACCGGGAAGGCGAAGGCCCGCGCAACGCCAACTACACGGCCGAATCGGGCGGTCAGGTGAAGGCCAACCTGACCCGGGAGTTCGAGAAGGGCTATGCGCGCGTCTATTTCAAATATCTGAATGACCGCGCCATCTCCTTCCTACCGCAGCCCATGCTGGTCAGCGGCAGCAACAGCGATCCGGATATCCGTTCCGTCCCCGGCCTGGACATGCGTGACCAGACGCTGCACAGCGCCCTGTTCCTGACCAATACCGGCCTGGACGGCAACAACAACCTGCGCACCAACAGCCTGAAGGACGGGATGCACCCCGTCTCCACCGCCGTGGGGGCAGAGTTCAAGTTCGATCTGGCCGAGGGTTGGAGCATCTTCAACAAGGTGCGCATGGCCCAGACCGATGGCGGCTTCGTCTCCATCTTCCCGATGCAGGTGACGGGCGCCCAGGCCCTGGCCACGGAAATTGGCGGGGCCGGTGCCAGCCTGCGCTATACCGACGGCACCCGCATTACCAACCCGTCGGCGCTGAATGGCAACGGCCTGGCCACCCGCGTGGCGCTGTTCGATGTCGATATCAATGATTTCAGCAACTTCGCCAATGACTTCAAGTTGACCCGCGCCATTGTGGCCGGTGACAGCACCATCGATCTGACCGCCGGTTACTACAAGGCACGCCAGAATATCGAGATGGACTGGGTCTGGAACTCCTATGTCATGGAAGTAAAGGGCGATAATGCCCGGCTGCTGGATGTGGTGGCCGCCGATGGCACCTTGCAGACCGCCGGCGGTCTGCTGGCCTATGGCGTGCCCTATTTCGGCAATTGCTGCACCCGGCGCTATGACGCGCAATATGACATTGATGCGCCCTATGTCTCCGCCGCGCTGGAAATGGGCCAGTGGAACATCGATGCCAGCCTGCGCCGTGACGAGGGCAAGGCGCGCGGTTCCTATACCGCTTCCCGGCAGGCACAGGTGGATGTGAACCGCGACGGCAGCATCTCCGTTCCGGAACGCAGCGTCTCCATCATCGATACGGCCAACCCGCAGCCGATCAATTATGATTGGGGTTACTGGTCCTGGTCGGTGGGTGCCAACTATATGATCAATCCCGACCTGTCGGTCTTTGCCCGCGCCAGCCGGGGCGGGCGCGCCAATGCTGACCGCCTGCTGTTCGGCCGCGTGCGGGCCGATGGCTCCGTCGCCACCGAAGATGCGGTGGATATGGTCAACCAGTATGAAGGCGGGGTGAAGTGGCGCGGCGACGGCATCAGCCTGTTTGCCACCGGCTTCTTCGCGAAGACGCAGGAGCAGAATTTCGAGGCGACCAGCCAGCGCTTCTTTGACCGCACCTATGAGGCCAAGGGCATCGAGCTGGAAGCCAGCTATCGTTACGAAGGTTTCGCGCTGACCGCCGGCGGCACCTGGACGGATGCGGAAATTTCCAAGGATGCGCTAACCCCGGCGCTGAAGGGCAACAAGCCCCGCCGTCAGGCCGATTTCATCTATCAGCTGACGCCGTCTTATTCCTACGACGTCTTCACAGTGGGGGCGAACATCATCGGCACCACCAAATCCTATGCCCAGGACAGCAATGAACTGGTGATGCCGGCCTATACCCAGGTCAACCTGTTCGCCGATTACGCCATCACCGAGGGGCTGGTCCTGTCGGTCAATGTCAACAACCTGTTCAATGCCAAGGGCCTGACGGAATCGGAAGAAGGGTCCATCACCGAGGGCCAGACCAACATCATCCGCGCCCGTTCCATCAACGGGCGCACCAGCACCGCCACGCTGAAATACACGTTCTGACACCCATCCAGGCCGGCCGGTCCCGTAACCCGGCCGGCCTGGATCAGAACGGGTTCCCGGCCAGGGGCCTATCCCCCTCCAACCTCTGCCCCTGGCCGGGTCTTTTTGTTGATTGCTTGATACCGTTTTCAAGAAAGCCCTTTGCCATGAGCAGCTTTCCCCTGCCGGTCACCCTTGCCGATGCCGATCTGGCCCAGCGCCTGACGGAACGGATCGCCCGTCACTGGCCGGCCGCCCTGGCCGCCTTCCGCACGCTTTATGCCGGTCACGCCGATCTGGCCCTGTGGGAACAGAAGCTGGCGGCCCGCCTGCTGGCCAGTGCCGCCGCCCGGCCCCCCGACCTGCAGGCCCTGGACGTGGCGCGACAGGAAACGCCGGACTGGTTCCAGCAGCCGGACATGGTGGGGTACTGCACCTATATCGACCGGTTCGGCGGCACGCTGGCCGGCACGAAAGAAAAGCTGGATGAGCTGTCGCGCCTGGGCGTGCGCTATTTCCACCCGCTGCCGCTGCTGAAGCCGCGCAAGGGCGACAGCGATGGCGGCTTTGCCGTGGCCGATTTCCGCGATGTTGATCCCAAGCTGGGCAGCCTGGATGATCTGCGCGATCTGGCCTCCGCCCTGCGCGCCCGCCAGATCAGCCTGTGCCTGGATATTGTCTGCAACCATACGGCAGCTGAACATCCCTGGGCGCTGGCAGCCCTGGCGGGCGACCCGCATTTCCGCCAGTTCTATCATGTACTGGAAGACAAGGCGCTGGTGGAGGCCTATGAATCCCACCTGGGGCAGGTGTTCCCGCAGACAGCGCCCGGCAATTTCACCCATGTGCCGGACATGGGTGGTTATGTCTGGACCACCTTTTATCCGTTCCAGTGGGATTTGAACTACGCCAACCCGGCCGTCTTCATTGAAATGCTGGATGTGCTGCTGTTCCTGGCCAACCAGGGGGCGGAAGTGTTCCGCCTGGACAGCGCACCCTTCCTGTGGAAGCGCATCGGCACCGACTGCCGGGGCCTGCCAGAAACCCATCTGGTGGTGCGGGCTTGGCGGGCGCTGCTGGCGATTGCCTGCCCCGCCGTGGCACTGAAGGCAGAGGCGATTGTCGGGCTGGCGGAGGTGCTGCCCTTCCTGGGCACGCCGGAGAAGCCGGAATGCCATCTGGCCTATAATAATACCGCCATGACGGCGCTGTGGGCGGGGCTGGCCACCGGTGATACCGGCCCGCTGCGCCGCTGCCTGACCGATGCGCTGGCCCGACCGGCGGGGGCCGGCTGGCTGACCTATGTCCGCTGCCATGATGATATCATCTGGGCCGCCCTGAAGGGCGTGATCCCTGACGACAAGCTGGCCTGGATTTCTGATTTCTATGCCGGTCAGGCCGCCGGCCCCTTCCAGCCCGATGGGCGGGCGTTCCAGGGGGAACCGGGTGCCGTGCGTTCCACCAACGGCATGGCGGCCTCGCTGGCAGGCCTGCGGGATGGCGGGGTGGATGATGCCTCAGCGCTGGCCCGGCTGCGGCTGGCCTATGGCGTCACCTTCGCGCTGGATGGCATTCCCGCCATCTATATGGGCGATGAACGGGCGCTGACCAACGATGCCGATTATGCCAGCGTGCCCGATCAGGCGCTGGATGGGCGCTGGTTGCACCGGCCGCAGATGGATTGGCAGCGAGCGGAAGGCCCGATCCACGCCGCCCTGTCCCAGTTCGCCACCCTGCGCCAAGGCCGCAAAGCCATGCATGGCGGCAACCCCGCCCGCCCGCTGGAGCTGCCCAACCCCGCCCTGCTGGCGTTCGAACGGGCGGACCAGGGCGGCGACCGGCTGATCTGCCTGGGCAATTTCAGCGGCCAGACTCTCGCGGCGGACCTGTCCGCCTGGGCGGGTGCTGGCGGCTGGGTCGATCTGTTGAGCGGGGAAGCCGTCTCGGTAGAGGGCGTGACACTGGACCCGTGGGGCCTGCGCTGGCTGGTGCCTTCTGTGGCATGATGGAACGGCTATAAAGCGGGGAGGCAAAAAATGCGCATCGCAGGGATTGAGTTGGGTGGCACGAAGATCGTGGTGGCGGCGGGCAGCGGGCCGGATGACCTGAGCCCCGGCATCCGCATCCCCACCCGCGACCCGGCCAGCACCATGGCGGCGGTGATCGACGCGCTGGCCGGGCTGGGGCCGTTTGATGCCATCGGCGTGGCCAGCTTCGGCCCGCTCTGCCTTGACCCCACCGATCCGGGCGGCTTGCGCATCACCAACACGCCGAAACCCGGCTGGACCGACACGCCCCTGGTGGCCCCGCTGGCCGAACGGTTCGGCGTGCCGGTGGTGCTGGATACCGATGTGAACGGTGCCGCCTTGGGTGAGGGGCGCTGGGGGGCGGCCAAGGGGTTGCGTGATTACGCCTATATCACCGTCGGCACCGGCATCGGCGTCGGGCTGGTGGTGAATGGCGTGCCCGTGCATGGGCTGCTGCATCCGGAGGCCGGGCATCTGCTGGTCCGCCGCGATGCCCAGCGCGACCCGTTCAAAGGCCATTGCCCCTTCCATGGCGATTGCCTGGAAGGGCTGGCCAGTGGCCCGGCCATCGCCGCCCGCCTCGGCCAGCCGGCGGAAACCTTGGGCGAGGATCACCCGGTCTGGGAACTGGTGGGCGATTATATCGGCCAGCTCTGCGCCTCCCTGCTGCTGGTCACCTCGCCGCGCCGGATCATCCTGGGCGGCGGTGTGGGCCAACGCCCACAGGTGCGCGCCAGCGCCGAAGCGGCGATGCGCCGCCATCTGGCCGGCTATGTGCGCAGCCCGACCCTGGAAGGCGATGCAAAGATGATCGTGCCGCCGGGGCTGGACAGCCTGTCCGGCGTGCTGGGGGCGATTGTGCTGGGGGCGGGGGCACTGGCGGGTTAACGCCAGGACGCATCGTCGCGCGGCAGCCTTCCCAAATCATCCACCACCCGCACCTGATGCGGCGGATCGGGCGACCAGTGCCAGAAGATGGCATTGACGTCGCTCGCTTGCGCCCCCGCCGCAAAGCTGGGCGCCAGGATGCCGGCGCAGCCCGCCGCGACCAGCCGCTTTGCCAGCGCCCAGCTCGGCGGTTCAATGCCCCGGTCGGCCATATCTTCCCAGGCGCAGGCCAGATCGGCCCCGGCGATCCCCCAAGCGGTCAGAATCGCCGGATCGGTCAGGTCCACCATATCCGCGCAATCCACCTGATAGGCCACCATGGTCATGGGCTGGGCCTTGAAGGGGAAAGCCTGCTGCGCCTCCGTCCAGGCGCCCTGCAGGCGCAGGGCCGTGTAAAGCGCGGGTGTACCCACCGGGTTGAAACGACCACCGAACCGGGCCGCCCCCTCCCCGCTGTCTGGTGCGAAGGCCCAGCGCGGGTGATGGGCGCGGTACACCACGCCCTGCCAGGGCTGTTTCACGCGAAACCGCCCAGCGCCAGCCGGGACAGGTGACGCTTCACGGCGTCAGCCCGCCCCTCCCGCACCAGATCTTCCGCCGTCTGATCCCCGAAGGAGGGCAGCGGTTGCGACCGATACCAGGCAAAGGCCTGCTGCACCGACCCCGCCCAGGGCTGCACGCGGTTAATGATCTCCACCAGATCGCGCAGGCGGGCCTGGGTATTGCGGCTGTGCAGACGCGCGGTTTTGGAGACGGCATCACGCGACAGGCCCGCCGCCTGGGCCAGTTCCGTCTTGGTCAGATGCAGATGATCCGCCAGCCTGTCGGTGGCGACAATGCCATCAGGCTGGATCATGTCGGCCAGGATCGATGCAACAGCCATCACCAGCGCCCCATAAAATGCCCCATCTTGATATCATAAGATGAGGCACAGCAGCCTTCCCTGCAACCCCCACCACAAGGCGGATAGGACAGGGTGGCAGGATGGCGGCACCGCAACCCAACGCGTAAAGGCAAAGGCCTGAACAACCGGCGCCGGTCCTGATCCGCCGCCACGCCGACCGGGGGCCGGACATGACGCGCGCACAGATCAACCGCCGCCAGACCATGTTTTTCGGGCTGGCCAGCGCCGGGCTGACCCTGGCCGGGGCACAGGCGGCCCCACCCGCCAAGGGGGACGCGGCGCCCACCGGGTTGGCCGGCCCCGCCGGCACCCTGCTGCACAGCATGGCCCCCTGTCGGTTCGGGTCGATCCATTATCGCTATGTCAAGCCGGCTGCCGCCAGCGGCAAAACCCCGCTGCTCTGCCTGCACGCCTCCCCCGGTTCCAGCACCAGCTATGCCAAGCTGCTGCCGCTGATGGGGACTGACCGGCTGGCCGTTGCCGCCGACAATCCCGGCTATGGTCTGTCGGATAGGCCGCCCAATCCTTCCACCATCGCCGATTTTGCCGGGGCGATGGGCGACCTGCTGGATGCGCTTGGCATTGAACAAGTGGATTTGATCGGCAGTCATACCGGTTCGGCCACCGCGGTGGAACTGGCCCGCCAGCGGCCGAACGCGGTACGTCGCATCATATTGCATTCCGCCTTGATGTTCACAGCCCAGGATATTGCGGATTACCGGGCAAAACAGGTCGGCAGCGTACCAGCCAACCTGGACGCCGCCGCCGACCGGCTGCCCGATCTGTGGAAGCGTTTCGACAAGGTGCGCGCCGAGTTGGGCGATGAACTGGCCTGGCAGCTCTTCTGGGAAATGAATCGCGATCCGCTGCATGTGGGCTGGGGCCATGAAGCCTCGTTCAACTACGACTTCCCGGCCAATTTTCGTCAGTTGCAGCAGCCGATCCTGGTCCTCAATCCCCAGGAAGGGCTTTCCCCCATCACGGCCCGCGCCCGTGGCATCGCCCCCAATATCGAGGTGATGGACCTGCCCTGGACAGAGTCGCCGTTCCGCACCCGCGCCGCCGATGTGGTCCCCATCATCCGCAGGCATCTGGGATAAACCCGCCCGTCCGCGAAAGCCCTATGCGGGAAAGGCGGGGCCGGGCGGGTGGAATTGTGGCATGGTGCGCGCCACATGAACCCTTTATCGCCCCCTGCCTGGATTTGCGCGCCCGTGAAGAACCCGAAGAAAGAAGCCCCCTTCCCCACCAAGGAACAGGTACTGGAATTCATCCGGGAAAGCCCGGTGCCGGTGGGGAAGCGGGAAATTGCGCGGGCCTTTCATATCACCGGCGATAACCGCATCCTGCTGAAAGACCTGCTGCGCGATCTGGAAGGCGATGGCGCCATTGAAAAGGGCGGCCGCCGCCGGCTGGCCCCGCCCGCCAGCCTGCCGCCGGTGGGTGTGCTGATCATCAGCGATATTGATGCCGATGGCGAGGTGATCGCCCGCCCAATGAACTGGGCCGACCCGGAAAATGATCCACCGCGCATCGTTATGATGCCGGAACGACGGGGTCAGGCGGGTTTCGCCATCGGTGATCGGGTGCTGGCACGGCTGAACCGGCTGCGCGATGATTATTACGAAGGCAAAACGATCCGCAAGCTGGATGGCAACCAGCAGGCGCAGATGGTCGGCGTCTATGAGTTGGGGCGCGAAGGCGGGCGGCTGCGCCCGGCCGACCGCCGCGCGAAGTCGGAATTCGTCATCCTGCCGCAGAATGCCGGCGAGGCGAAGCCGGGCGATCTGGTGGTCGCCGAACTGCTGCCCTCCTCCCGCCTGGGCCTGAAACAGGCGCGTGTGGTGGAGGTGCTGGGCGGGGTGGATGAACCCCGCGCCATCAGCCTGATCGCCATCCACCAGCATGGCATCCCGACTATTTTCCCCACCGCCGCCCTGGAAGAGGCGTCCGCGGCGGAGGAGCCGACGCTGGCCGGGCGCACCGACCTGCGTGATTACCCACTGGTGACCATCGACGGGGCGGATGCGCGCGATTTCGACGATGCCGTCTTCGCCGAACCGGATACCGACCCCAACAATAAGGGCGGCTTCCATCTGCTGGTCGCCATCGCCGATGTCAGCTTCTATGTCCGCCCCGGCAGTGCGCTGGACCGATCCGCCTATGAGCGGGGGAATAGCTGTTACTTCCCCGACCGGGTCGTGCCGATGCTGCCGGAGGCGCTGTCGAATGAGCTGTGCAGCCTGAAGCCCGGCGTCAACCGCGCCTGTCTGGCCGTGCATATCTGGATCGACGCGTCGGGCCAGATCAAGCGGCATAAGTTCGTGCGCGGGTTGATGCGGTCGGCCGCGCGGCTGATTTATGAACAGGTGCAGGCGGCCCAGGATGGGGCGCCGGATGATCTAACCGGCCCGCTGCTGGACCCGGTGATCCGCCCGCTCTATCAGGCCTATGCGGTGCTGGCCCATGCGCGGGGCCGGCGCGGCACACTGGAACTGGACCTGCCCGAACGCAAGGTGGCGATCGGGGAGGATGGCAAGGTCGCCAGCATCGGCGTGCGCGCCCGGCTGGACAGCCACCGGCTGGTGGAAGAATTCATGATCGCCGCCAATGTGGCGGCGGCGGAGGCCTTGGAAGCGAAATCCAGCCCCTGCATGTACCGTGTCCATGCCGAGCCGGCGCTGGACAAGCTGGAGCCGCTGCGCGAATTCCTGAAAAGCCTGGGCTATAATCTGGCCAAGGGGCAGGTGATGCGCCCGGCCACCTTCACCAATATTCTGGACAAGGCGCGCGAGACCCCGGAGTCTGAAATCATCTCCACCGTCATCCTGCGCTCCCAGGCGCAGGCGGTTTATCAGCCGGATAATATCGGCCATTTCGGGCTGGCCCTGGCCCGTTATGCCCATTTCACCAGCCCCATCCGCCGTTATGCCGACTTGGTTGTCCATCGCGCCCTGGTGCGTGCCTATGGGCTGGGCGATGGCGGCCTGACCGACGAGGAAATGGGCCGGTTCGAGAAGATGGGCGAACAGATTTCCGGCACCGAACGCCGCGCCGCCGAGGCGGAGCGTGACGCGCTGGACCGCTATATTGCAGCCTATCTGGCCGACCGGGTGGGGGCCACCTTCAGCGGCAAGACCAGCGGCGTCACCCATTTTGGCCTGTTCGTCACGCTGGATGAAACCGGGGCGGAAGGCATTGTGCCCATTTCCACCCTGCCCGATGATTTCTATGACCATGATGAAATCCATCATGCCCTGATCGGGCGGCGACACCGCCGCGTGTTCAAGCTGGGCGAGCGGGTGAAGGTGCGGCTGCTGGAGGCTGACGCCATCACCGGGTCCATGGTGTTCCGCCTGCTGCATGATGATGGGTCGGAGATGCCGGCCGGGCGCGGCAGTGGCACCGGGGCCAGCCATCGCGGCCGCGGCAAGCGGGGGGAGGAGGCGCCGGCACCTTCCATCGACGCCCCCCGCCCGCCGCGTCGGCGGCGCTGAAAAAAGCCTGTGCGCCTGACCCTTTGCGTGTAACAGGCGGCTTTACGCCCCCTGCCGGCTGCGGCACTCTCTGTTGTTACAGAGGTGCCGCCAATGAAGCCGGCACCCGCGCGGGGGAAATGTGCATGGTGAGACGACGGCTGGCGCCTGTCCTGCTTCTGTTCAGCCTGATCGGCGGCTGTGCCGCCAACCATGCCGAGCTACAGCAACCGGGCCAGGCCGGCAGTGTCACCGCCGAGCAATTATTCACCGTCGCCTTCCGCCCCATTGCCGATAACTGGCTGAAGCCCGTTGCCATGCCGCAACTGGTGACGGACGGGCTGCGCCGGGTGGCCACCGCCGATGGGGCGCTGTGGGTGGTGCAGCATGACGGCCAGTTCTTGCTGCTGCGCGATGGCAAGGAACAGGCCCGCCTGCCCCAGCCCAGCGATACCATCCCGGAGCGCTGGGCCGCCCTGACGTCGGAGATGCTGCGCGCCATGCGCACTGCCTCCCCCACGCTGGCCGCCCGCCCGGCGGAGGCGGTCTACCGCGACATGTTCGACGGCATGATGGCCGATCTGGACCAATATTCCCGCTATGCCGAACCCAACAAGGCGCAGAAGGAGCGATCCCAACGCGAAGGCTATGATGGGATCGGCATTTCCATCCGTGATGTCGAAGGCGGCGGGTTCGAGGTGTCGGACGTGGTGCCCGACGGCCCTGCCGATCAGGCCGGCATCAAGGTCGGGGACCGGATTCTCACCGTGGCCGGCTTGCGCACCGTTTCCATGGGGTATGACACGCTGTCATCCATGATCCAGGGGCCGGAAGGCTCCAGCGTTGAATTGCGCGTCGGGCCGGATGATGCCCAGGCCCGCACGCTGACCGTGCGCCGGCGGCATCTGGTGCCCAATATGGTGAAGGCCAGCTTGGCGGATGGCGTGCTGGTGCTGAAGATCGAGCGGTTCAACAACGCCACCCAGGAACATGTGCGCCAGGCCGTGCTGCGCGCGCAGGAAAAATCAGGCCCCCTGAAGGGCGTCGTGATGGATCTGCGCGGCAATCCCGGCGGGGTGATGGTGCAGGCGGTGGGGGTGGTGAACCTGTTCGTGCCGCAGGGCCGAATCATCACCACACGCGGCCGCCACCCCAATTCGGTGCAATGGTTCGAGGCGCAAAAGCCAATGACGGCCTTCCCCGACCTGCCGCTGGTGGTGCTGATCGATGGTAATACGGCCTCTTCGGCCGAAATCGTCGCGGCGGCCCTGCAGGATGCCGGCCGCGCCCTGCTGGTGGGCAGTTCCAGCTTCGGCAAGGGCAGTGTGCAGCATGTGACCCAGTTGCCCAATGGCGGGGAACTGTTCATCACCTGGTCCCGCATCTATGCCCCCAGCGGCTACAGCTTCGATGGTCAGGGCATTCAGCCGAATCTCTGCCTCTCCCGCAGCGGCGTAACCATGGAGTCGCTGCTGGGTGAAGCCGGTCGGGTGGATCGGGGCGCCCAGACCCAACTGGTGCGCCTGCGCATGGCCGCCACAGAGGATGAATCGATGCGCGCCAGTCTGCGCCAGGAATGCCCGCCGGCAAGCGCCACCGGGCCGGAATCGGCCCTTGGCATGGCCGTGGCGCGCAATCTTCTGCGCGACGGGGCCTTTTACCGCCAAGCCCTGGCATCGCGTCAGACCAACGTTGCGGAACGATAGGGTCTTTACGCTTGACAGACGGGGGCGGATGCGTAGATTTCGCTGCCGTACCGCGCTGGTTCGCCCGACGCGGGTGGGAAGATATTGGATCGGCCGCGCGTCCTTGCGGTGGCCGCAAGTCTGACGCAGGTAGGATTTATCATGGCTAAGCAGAATACCGTGCTGATCAAGCTGGTGAGCACCGCTGACACGGGTTACTTCTATGTGAAGAAGAAGAACCCCCGCAAGACCACCGAGAAGCTGGAATTCAACAAGTACGATCCGGTGGCCCGCAAGCACGTGGCTTTCAAGGAATCGAAGATGAAGTGATTGCCGGCTGGCAATCCCATCTTTCCGGCCTGTTCGCAGGACCGGCTGAAACAGAACCCCGCCTCACGGCGGGGTTTTTGTTTTGGGCTTTGCCGATGCTGCCGGCCACCGTCAGTTAAAAATCAGACATTCGAACGGTTGAAATCATTACAGATTTGCCATTATGCGGCATGGCTTGATAGGTTGGGTCACCTTGTTATTTGGCAAAGATAGGACCAACCGATGCGCCTGTTGCCCGTGGCCCTGCTCGCTCTGGTGTGGGTTAGCAGCCCTGCCTACGCTGTTGATTGCGGTGATCTCGTCACCCAGGCGCAAATTAACCAATGTGCATTCGACATGTATGACGAAGCCGATCTACTGCTGAACCAGACATATAAACAGGTCATGGCTAAGCTGGACCCGCACAGACAGGCGGCCTTGAAAAAAGCGCAGCGGGCCTGGATTAAATATCGTGACAGTCATTGTGAATCAGAGGCGTCGGTGGTTGAAGGGGGAAGCATGTATCCGACGCTGCAATATTCATGCATGAGGAGCGAGACAGAAAAGAGAACAGAACAGTTAATTTCAATGCTTGAATGAAATTTCATTATAGACATTTTCGACGGAATTGAAATATCACCGAAATACCCAGTTCTGACGCTTGGGTATTTAAGTTCCAATCTTTGGTAAGCGGGTAAGCAGACCGCCCGCCGCGTTCCCCCCTCACCCGGCCCTTCGCCGGGATGAGGGCAGGGTGGGATCAAGCCATACCCCCAACAAAATCACCCCAATCCTGAAAATGATATTGATTCTCACCCACACTCGCATTATCCAATTGAGAACGATTTGCAATTGAGATGTCGAGAAGGTGGCCCTGATGCGGCGGAGTATGACGGCACTTCCCCTGGTGATGCTGGCAATGGCTGGAACGGCCATGGCCCAGGGTGTGCCGGTGACGGAACAGCAGGTGGCAGAAACGCAGGTCAGCGAGCTGACGGTGATCGCCACCCGCACGCCGAAGACCACGGTGGAGGCGCCCGCCACGGTCAGCGTGATCGAATCCAAGCGGATCGACGACCAGATGGTCAACGATATCAAGGATCTGATCCGTTATGAGCCCGGCGTTTCCGTCCGGGCCGCCCCTGCCCGTTTCACCGCCGCCGGTGCCAATACCGGGCGTGACGGCAATAGCGGCTTCAACATCCGTGGCCTGGAAGGCAACCGGGTGCTGATCCAGACTGATGGCATCCGCCTGCCCGACGCCTTTGCCTTTGGCGGCCAGTCGGTGGGACGGGGTGATTATGTCGATCTGGATTTGCTGAAATCGGTCGAAATCCTGCGCGGTCCCGCCTCGGCACTTTATGGCAGCGACGGCGTGGCCGGTGCGGTCAGCTTCGTCACCAAAGACCCGTCCGATTTCATCAAACCGGGCAATTGGTTCGGCGGCCAGATCAAGGCCGGCTATGCCAGCGCTGATGAAAGCTGGGCCAAGGGCATGGTGGTGGCCGCCAGCAGTGGCGCTTGGTCGGTGATGGCGGCCTATAACCGCCGCGATGCCAAAGAGACGGAGAACCAGGGCAGCAATGCCAGCGCCACGGCCGACCGTACCAAACCCAACCCGCAGGACATTGGCAGCAATGCCGTGCTGGGCAAGATCGTCTTCCAGCCCAATGACGCGCACAAGCTGCGCCTGACCTATGAATATGATGATCGGGAGATGAGTGCCGACGTGCTGACCGCGCGGTCCAGCACGGTCAGCGGTCTGCTGGTCAAGGACACGTCCAAGCGCAACCGCATCAGCCTCGACCATCAATATCAGGCCGATCTGGCGTTGTTGGAGGCGCTGCACTGGACCGCCTATCACCAGAACAGCAAGACCCGCCAGTTCTCGGGCGAAGATCGCACCGTGCTGGCCGACCGCATCCGCGACAATTATTTCGACAATAAGGTCAGCGGCGTGAATATCGATGCCCGCACCCGGCTGAAGGGCGATGGGATCGAGCATCTGCTGGTCTATGGCGGTGATTATTCCTTCACCAAGCAGGTGGGCACGCGCAGCGGCACGGTGCCGCCGGCCGGGGAAAGCTTCCCCACCCGCGCCTTCCCCACCACCGATTACCAACTGGCCGGCCTGTTTGTGCAGGATGAGGTCACCCTGCTGGATGGCGCGCTCTCCCTGTTCCCGGCGCTGCGCTATGATTATTACAAGCTGGACCCGAAGCAGGACCGGCTGTTCCCCAGCACGGCATCAGGGCAGAGCGATGACCGGCTGTCGCCGAAGATCAGCGCGCTCTACTGGTTCGCGCCGTCGGTCGGCCTCTATGCCAATTATGCCGAGGGCTTCAAGGCCCCGGCCCCGTCGCAGGTGAATAACGGCTTTTCCAACCCGGTGCAGAATTACCGTTCCATCTCCAACCCCGACCTGAAGCCGGAAACCAGCCGCACCGTGGAAGCGGGATTCCGCTTCCGGGGCGAGGGCTGGAGCGGCAATGTCACCGGCTTCTCCGGCTGGTACAAGAATTTCATTGAACAGGCGATGGTGTCCGGCAATTTCACCGCCGCCAACCCGGCGACCTATCAATATGTCAATCTGGCGCGGGTGGAGATCAAGGGGCTGGAAGCCAAGGGCCAGATGGCGCTCACCGATGAATTCGGCCTGATCGCCGCCGCCTCCTACACCAAGGGGGACGAGAAGGAAGGCGGCGTGAAGACCCCGTTGGACAGCGTGGACCCGTTCAAGCTGGTGGCCGGGCTGACCTGGCAGGATCAAGATGACCGGTTCGGCGGGGAACTGTCAGCGACCTACAGCGCCAGTAAATCCCGAGGCCGGATGAGCGATGCCAGCCTCTACGCGCCGGACAGTTTCGTTATTCTGGACCTGATGGCCCATTGGAATGTCAGCGAAGATGTCACGCTGCGGGCTGGCATCTTCAACCTGTTCGACAAGAAATATTGGTGGTGGAGCGATGTGCGCGGTGTCGCCGCTACGTCCAAGGTGCTGGACAGCTACACCCAGCCGGGCCGCAATGCCAGCGTCTCGCTGACCGTCAAACTGTGAGCGGGGGAGGAAAGATCATGCTGAACCGCCGTACCCTGTTCGCCGCCACGCTCGCCACCAGCACCCTGCTGGCTCTGGCGTCCGGCCCGGCCCTGGCGCAGGACAGCGCCGCCTGTGGCAAGCCGGATTGCACCGCCTTCAACCGCGACCGCGCCGCCATTCTGGCCATGGCCGGCACCTATCGCGTCACCTTCAATTTCCAGGAAACCGCCGCCTTCGTCCCCGGCTATGAGCCGCTGGAGGCCAAGCGGTCCGGTGGGTTCGAGGCGGTGCGGGTGATTGAGGATACCGGCCGCATCATCCGCCTGCAGCACCTGCTGGTGGTCAAGGATGAGGAAGACAAGCCCTATATCGTCAAGCACTGGCGCCAGGACTGGACCTATGAGCCGGAAACCGTGCTGGTCTATGGCGGGCCCGACCAATGGGTGGTGAAGCCGGTCGATGCCGCCAGCCGGAATGGCGCCTGGTCACAAACCGTCTGGCAAACCGACGATTCGCCGCGTTATGGCGGGGTGGGCCGCTGGGCCTATGACCGGGGGGAAACCCGCTGGGTCAGCGATGAGACGGCCCGCCCGCTGGCCCGCCGCGATGCCGTGCGCAAGCCGCCCTATGACCATTATATCGGCATCAACCGCCATGCCCTGACGCCTGCCGGTTGGGTGCATGAGCAAGACAATGCCAAGGTCGGCACCCGCGACGGCAAACCGGCCACCTTCGTGCATGAGGTGGTGCTGAACAGCTACCGCCCCTCCACCGATTTCGATATCGCCGCCGCCGACAGCTATATGGCCAAAACGGCCACCTATTGGGCGGCCGTGCGCAAGAGCTGGGAAGCGGTGATGGCGGCCCAGGGCGGCATTCATCTGGTGCAGGAGGCCGAGAATGGCTCTGCCACCGGAAAGGCTTTGATGGAATTGGCCGACGCCGTGAAGGACGGCAAGACGGCCAGCAGTGACGCCGTGGCACAGGCACGCGCCTTGATTGCCAATGCCACGGCAAAGGGACCGGCCAAGGCCGGCGCGTCGCGGGGGTGACGCGGGACCGGGTGGGGGTGGAACCTGAAGCCCCCAGCCCCACCCGGTCCGTCTATGATCCAAAGCCCAATCCCGGGCCTTGGACAATCTCTTGCCTCTCTCAACCTGGAAAATCTTCACCCCGGTGGCCGCCGCCACCGGGGTGTTCTTTGTTCAGTTCCACTCTTTTTGATAGTCGTGACGTTGGTTGCAAAAAATTTCGCGCCCGATGAATAGAACCCTTGAACTTTGCCCTCCGCTTTTCTATCTTGAAGATAGCGACGCGGCAGGAAAATATCGCCCGCCATAAGCAAATGCATTATCAGCTAAACCCCAAGCAAATCCGGGCTGCTGGTACTTTGAGGTAAATGCACCTCAATCCCAAAATCGGAACCTTAGCTGCGGTTTTCAGCTTTAATAGCCGAAAGCGCCAAAGGAGCTTGGAATGGACAAGAAATTTCTTGTTCAGCTGAAGCGTTGCATTCGGCTGCTTATTAACTACGTCATCCCACTGATCTTCCAGATGCTTAAGCTATACGATATAGCGAAACATCTATGGATGTGAAACCAAGACTGGGATGGTGCGTGATCTACAAACCATCCCAGTCACACTGTTATCCGGAAAGTTAACCTACTTTTCGAAACCTTGCCCTTTCTCCACCATCATTCCTGCGAAGACGGGGAATCCAAAACCCGCACTGCTGTATGGATTCTTGCCTTCGCGGGAAGGACGGTTAAAGGGTTGGAAAAGAAGCGGATGTTCTTGAACGGACTCTCAGTAGACAACCTGTACGCTATGTAACTGATCCCACCCACCGGCGAGAAAAGCAGTGAAGCGGCTTTCAAAAATCTCCCCTTAAACGTGCAGCACCCGCACCGGCTTCAGTTCCGCCCCGTCCAGGCGGACCAGGGCCACCGGGCGGCCGGCTTCGGTGGCCAGGGCGGCCCCTTCGGCCGCCCCTTCCCGCACCGCTTCCAGCCGCTCCAGATCGCCCCGGCGCAGCAGCAGCACGCCCTGGCCATGGCGCAGGCGCTGCGCCTCCGTGGCGGAAAGGTCGATGGCGGGCAGCTGGTCCAAGGCTGTTTCGATGGGCAGCAGCAGATCGTCCGGGTCACGTTCCCCAGCGGCGACGATCTGCTCCAGCTCCTCCAGCGTCACCGCATTTTCCAGGGTGAAACGCCCCACCGACAGGCGGCGCAGCACGGTGATATGGCCGACCGTGCCCAGCGCCACGGCCAGATCGCGCGCCAGGCTGCGCATATAGGTGCCCTTGCCGCAGGCGACCTCAAATTCCACCTCATCGGCAGACGGGCGGCCGATCAACTGATAGCGATCCACCCGCACGGTGCGGGAAGCCAGCTCCACCACCTCCCCTTCGCGCGCCAGATCATAGGCGCGTTCGCCATCCACCTTGATGGCGGAATATTGCGGGGGCACTTGGGCGATCAGCCCGGTGAAGCGGGGCAGTACCGCCTCAATCTCCGCATCCGTGGGGCGGCCGGGGGCGGTGGCGATGACCGTGCCGGCACGGTCATCGGTATCCGTTGCCTCCCCGAATTTCATCACGAATCGGTAGGTCTTGTGCCCGTCCATGGCATATTGAACGGTCTTCGTCGCCTCCCCAAAGGCGATGGGCAGGATGCCGGTGGCGATCGGGTCCAGCGTGCCGCCATGGCCCGCCTTTTCCGCCTTCAGCAGCCAGCGCACCTTGGCCATAGCCTGGGTGGAGGTCATGGTGCCGGGCTTGTCCAGCACCAGCCAGCCATGGCGGGGAACGCCCTTGCGCTTACGCGCCATGGTTCTTCTGCCCGCTCACATCCTGGGCGTCGGAGCCGGCGGCAACATCCTCGTCGCCTTCCTCCTCCAGCAACTCTTCCACTGCCTCATCCATCGGCACGCCCTCGCCATCCAGGTGGCGGACGATATCCTGTGCCACGTGCGGATCATGCAGCAGACGGTCGATCTTGCTGGCATATTCAAAGGAACTGTCGGCCTGGAAGGACAGGCGCGGCACATGCTGCAACCGCACCTCCCCGGCGATCTGGCCGCGCAGGAACAGGGCGGCCCGGTTCAGCGCCGGGATCAGGTCCGGGTGACCACCGCCCAGCGGAATGACAAACGCGGTGGCGTTCTTCAGGTCGGGGCTGATCCGCACCTCGGTGACCGTGACATTTATATCCAGCAGCGCGGGATCGCGGAAATCCGCCCGGCGCAGAATGTCGGCCAGCACATGGCGCAGTTCTTCGCCCACGCGCAGCTGGCGCTGGGTGGGGCCCTTGGCGGCGCTGCCGCCTTCACGTTTCCTGCTCATCTTTCAAAAACCTCTCTTCCCGGCGGGGGGATCGGACCCCGGCGCCGGGTTAAAACACCGTCGAACCGTTCGAGGGTGCGCTGGGTAGCATATAGTCATCAAGCCGTAACCTGCTAGTTTGGCAAGGCCACGGCCGCGAAACGGCACCCTGGCGAACAGGGCGCAAAAAATCTGTTTCTATACCGTTGCACCGGCAGATGAATTTGACTATGGTGCGCGCCGCCCGGTAACGGGCCCTGATGCTGGGGCGTCGCCAAGCGGTAAGGCAGCGGTTTTTGGTACCGCCATTCCCAGGTTCGAATCCTGGCGCCCCAGCCATCCCTCCCTGCCGATATACGGCCAGAAATCCAATCATAAACCATACGGAAGATCGGTTGCGCGCCGTTGCCGATCTGCGATGATCGCATTGCAGATCGAATTTCGTTGTATTGGATAAAGCTAAAATTTTGTATAGTTCACTGCTAACGGCAATTTAACCGTATGATACGCGGATATGCCGGGGCGACAGGGAAGTGCCGGTCATGGTGGCCGGTGCGGGCGGCCTGAAAAGGGCGTAAGGCGGTTTTATGAATCGGCAGCCGAATGCACCGAAACGCGACTGGGTCAGGGTAAAGCCTGGCGAGCGTTCGTCTGCGAACGCGATGCCGGACCGGCCCGAATATGATGACCAGAAGCTGCTGACCCTGCTGCAATCGGCCAAGCGGGAAGTACAAGGCCTGCGCCTGATCCATCTGCACATGTCGCTGCTGAAGGATAAGAGCCAGCTTGACATCATCTCCATCAAACGGGCGATGCAGGAAACGGCCGACCAGTCGGCCTATCTGCAGGTGTTCAGCCTGTCGAATGATGATGTCATTGTGCTGTACAAGGGCATCAAATTCTCCCTGATCTCCGACGTCTGTTCGAAGATCGAAAAGCTGATGCTCTCGCGCACCAGCATGATGAAGCGCAATCCTTATGGGGAGGACAGCCTCTACTCCATCATGGAGTTGTCGCTGAACTTCGTGAATGTGATCCGCTTCATTGAAGGGCTGGCGCGGGAGAATGACCCCGCCACCGCGCAGACGGAAACCAAGCCGCCGATCACGCTGGAGGAACTGGGCAAGATCGAACGCGCCGTCCAGATGTTCGATCTTTCACCTTTCATGCTGAACCAGCCGGTGGTGAATATCCAGGCCACAGACAGCAATCATTACGAATATTTTGAGCTGTATATCGCCATCAAGGCGCTGGAAGAGCGCCTGTCGCCGCAATATGACATCACCGCCAATAAATGGCTGTTCAGCTATTTCACGGCCAATCTGGACAATTCGGTCCTGAAGGCCCTGAATTACGGGGTGGATTTCCTGCGCGGCCGCCGCATCGGCCTCAATCTCAATCTCTCCACCATCATGTCGGCGCCTTTCGTGAAGTTCGACGAAAAGCTGACGGCCGACCTGCGCGGCAATGTCGTGCTGGAAATCAACAAGGCCGATCTGGTGGAGAATATCGACACCTATAAGGAGGTGGTGGATTTCGCCACCGCCAAGGGCTACCAGATCTGTATCGACGGGCTGAATGATTTCTGGGTCACCCATATGGACCTGGAATATATGGCCTGTGACTATGCCAAAATCTTCTGGACCGACGAAATGGAAGCGATGTCGGACCATGAATATGAAGTGTTCGCCGACAAGATCCGGGGGCAAAGCAATTGCCGCTTTATCCTGGCCCGCTGCGGCAGCGTTTCGGGCCTGATGTTTGCGGAAAAGGCCGGCATTGATCTGGTGCAGGGCCGGATTGTCGATAATATCCTGCGCAAAGGCGTGCTGATCCGCGACGCGATCAAGAGCGCCAAAATGATGAATGATTGAGGCGGGGCTGACCGCCGCCATCCATCACCCCATGATAATTGCAGTCATCTGATCCGGGGCCACAGGCTGTGCCTTGGGGTTTCTCCTTGGCACCCAGGAATATTGCCCCCTATCGGGACGGTTCATCCTTAAGGACATAAAGGACTACTGCGAACCCGGTGCTGCTTCTGCTATGGTGCCATTGTTGCCAAGCAGTAGGGACCGGGGAAATCCGGCAATGGTCAGTGTCTGAACGGGAATTGGCGGCCACAGGAAGGGCAACAGGGGGAGCTGGGGAGGAGCCGAGCACCAGTACCCATTTCCTGTTTCAAAGCAAGGTCTTCTCCCTTCCCGGCGGCTATTTCTCCCTGCATGAACATAGCGAGCCGGTGTTCGCTGTGCATCTGGGCGACGTCTGGGGCAAGATCCCATTTCGCACATTGCGCGAATCCTTCTATATCGACGACCGGAGCGAGGATGCGCGCCTGTTGGGCGTGGTCGAGAAGGGGCTGAAATATGTCAAAGAGATCCGGCCCGGCGACAGCATCCCCCGTGAACTGCTGGATGGCACCGCGTCATGGCGGGTGGAAGAACGCCATCTGACCATTGCCCGCGGCCGGTTGACTTTGCAGCTCGTCTCCTGGATCAGCGGCAAGGAGGAGATGGTCAACGATCCTTACGAGCTGGAAAAGATCGTTGAAGACCCCCAGACCAAGGTCCGCGTGCAGGAAGCCTTCAGCAAGCTGGCCAAACAGTTCGGCATTCCTGAGGAGCGCAAGCAGGAAATCGTCGACAAGGTGGATAACCTGGCCCGCGAAATGTCCTATATCGAGGCATTGCGCGAACGTTACGGCCATATCCAGAAAATGATGGTCAAGCTGGCCCAGTCGAAGCGGATTTTCCGCAGCGACCAGCAACTGGCCAATGACATTGCTCGCATGGTCGCCCTGGCCAAACAGCCGCTGGGGCATTTTGACGATCTGTTCAATCAGGTGGACGGCCAGACCGCCGAGGTGATGGCCATGCTCAGCACCTTTGATGCCCAGGTCACCTTCATCCGCCACATGCGCGACGATCTGCACACCCTGCTGATGCTGTGGGATGAGATGATCGACATGTGGAACGGTCATGATCCGGAACGGGATGCCGAAACCGAAAACCGCCTGAAGCGTACCTATCAGTTCCTGGCTAAGAATTTCCTGATCAGCAAGGTCTGGCAGCGCGGCGGCTGACCGCCCCATCGCGGCAATATTTCACACTCATCCCATCGTAGTTCGTGTCATCATACCGCCGGGTATCGATGACGGATGTGCTTTGGCTGGCCGATGGCAGCGGCGGCACGCTCTGGCATCGGGGCGGAAAACTGTCATTCCCACATTTAACATTTTTTATGTGTTTAAATTTTTTATTGACAGCAAAATTTGCTCGGTACAATCTCCATATCACCGGTAGGAAATACCAACCGGCCGCGGCAATTTGATCGGGCAGCTTGCGCCGCGCACCAAACGCTAAAGCGCCACGAATAACCTTCGTGGGCCCGCCACCCGCCGGCATCGCCGGCCAAGGAATCGAAGGAACTGGCCACCATGAAATGGTTCAAGCGCGTCGCCATCGCCACTGCCGCCCTGGCAACGCTGGCGGTCAGCCCTGTCTGGGGCAACAGCCAGCTGCTGAACGTCTCCTATGATCCGACCCGTGAATTCTACAAGGAATTCAACGACGCTTTTGCAAAGCACTGGAAGGATCAGACGGGCGAGGCGGTGGAGATCAAGGCCTCCCATGGCGGGTCGGGCAAGCAGGCGCGCTCGGTCATTGATGGGCTGGATGCCGATGTGGTGACCCTGGCGCTGGCCTATGACATTGATGCACTGGTGGAAAACGGCAATCTGCTGTCCAAGGAATGGCAGGCCAAGCTGCCCTATAATTCCTCCCCCTATACCTCGACCATCGTCTTCCTGGTGCGCAAGGGCAACCCCAAGGGCATCAAGGATTGGGATGATCTGATCAAGCCGGGCATCCAGGTCATCACCCCCAACCCGAAGACGTCGGGCGGGGCGCGCTGGAACTATCTGGCCGCCTGGGGCTACGCCGAGGGCAAGGCCAGCGGCAGCCAGGATGCCGCCAAGGATTTCGTCTCCAAGCTCTATAAGAATGTGCCGGTGCTGGATACCGGGGCGCGCGGCGCCACCACCACCTTCGTGCAGCGCGGTATTGGTGACGTGCTGCTGGCCTGGGAGAATGAGGCCTTCCTGGCCATCAATGAACTGGGGCCGGACAAGCTGGAAATCGTCGTTCCCTCCGTCTCCATCCTGGCGGAACCGCCGGTGGCCGTGGTGGACAAGAATGTCGACCGCAAGGGCACCCGCAAGGTGGCTGAGGCCTATCTGACCTATCTTTACACCCCGGAAGGCCAGGAACTGGCCGCCAAGCATTATTACCGGCCGCGCCTGCCGCAGCTGGCCCAGAAATATGCCGACCGTTTCCCCACGCTGACGCTGTTCGACATCACCAAGTTCGGCGGCTGGCAGCAGGCGCAGAAGACCCATTTCGCCGATGGCGGCGTCTTCGACCAGATTTACAAGCCCGGCCAGTAAGCGGGGCCTTGGCAAGCAACAGCGACCCATCCTGAACAAACCCGTCCCCGGCCAACAACCGGGGGCGGGCGTTTCTGTGTCGCCTTTACAACCGGGGCCGAAAGCCACAAAGTTGGCCCCAACGAACAGGGAAGTGCCAGCGTGACGTTTGAAAGGTTTGGCCAGTGACGGGACGTTCCTTCTTCTCCGTCTTTCCCCGGCGGGACCGGTCGATCATTCCCGGTTTCGGGCTGACGCTGGGCATCACCCTTTTCTATCTCACCATCATCGTGCTGATCCCACTGGCAGCATTGGCCCTGCGGCCGATGGATCTGGGCTTTTCCGGCTTCGTCGCGGCGGTGACGCAGCCGCGCGTGCTGGCGGCGCTGAAGCTCAGCTTCACCACCGCCTTCTTTGCCGCTGCCATCAATGCCGTGTTCGGCCTGGCCGTGGCCTGGATGCTGGTGCGCTATGAATTTCCCGGCAAAAAGGTGGTGGATGCCATTGTCGATCTGCCCTTCGCCCTGCCCACCGCCGTGGCCGGCATCGCGCTGACGGCGCTCTATGCCCCCAATGGCTGGATCGGCCAATATCTGGACCCGCTGGGCATCAAGGTGGCCTTCACGCCGCTGGGCATCGTGGTAGCGCTGACCTTCATCGGCCTGCCCTTCGTGGTGCGCACGGTGCAGCCAGTGTTGGAAGAACTGGATACAGAGTTGGAGGAGGCCGCCGCTTGCCTGGGTGCAACGCGGCTGGAAACCTTCATCCGCGTCATCTTCCCCGTGATCATGCCGGCCTTGATGACCGGCTTTGCCATGGCCCTGGCGCGGGCCGTGGGCGAATATGGCTCGGTCATTTTCATTGCCGGCAATATGCCGATGGTGTCGGAGATCACGCCCCTGCTGATCGTCATCAAGCTGGAACAGTTTGATTATGCCGGGGCGGCGGCCATTGGTGTGGCCATGTTGTTGATTTCCTTCATCATGCTGCTTGTGATCAACCTGCTCCAGCGCTGGAGCCGTCGCTGGGCGGGGATGTAAGATGAGTGGACCTGTGACACAGAATCGGGCGGGCCGTCCCGCCCTGGCCGAACCCTTGTGGGTGAAGGCGCTGGTGATGCTGCTGGCCCTGGGCTTCCTGGGCTTCTTCATCCTGCTGCCGCTGGCCGGTGTATTCACTGAGGCGCTACGCCGTGGCCTTTCCACCTATTGGGAAGCCTTGGTAGAACCCGATGCCTTTGCCGCTATCAAGCTGACCTTGCTGGTGGCTGTCATCGCCGTGCCCGCCAACATGGTGTTCGGCATTGCCGCCGCCTGGGCCATCACCAAGCATAAATTCCCCGGCAAATCGCTGCTGCTGACCCTGATCGATCTGCCCTTCTCCGTCAGCCCGGTGATTTCCGGTCTGGTCTATGTGCTGCTGTTCGGCGCGCATGGGCTGGCCGGCCCCTGGCTGCGCGACCATGGCATTCAGATCGTCTTTGCCGTGCCGGGGCTGGTGCTGGCCACCATGTTCGTCACTTTCCCCTTCGTGGCCCGCGAACTGATCCCGCTGATGCAGGCGCAGGGAAGTGATGAGGAAGAGGCGGCAATCACCCTGGGGGCGTCCGGCTGGCAGACCTTCCGCCGCGTCACCCTGCCCAACATCCGCTGGGGTCTGCTCTATGGCGTGTTGCTGTGCAACGCCCGCGCCATGGGGGAATTCGGGGCCGTCAGCGTGGTTTCCGGCCATATAAGGGGGGAGACCAACACCATGCCCCTGCATGTGGAGATTCTCTATAACGAGTATAATTTCGTGGCCGCCTTCGCCGTGGCCTCGATGCTGGCCATCCTGGCGCTGGTGACCTTGCTCGCCAAGTCGCTGCTGGAATGGCGCCATGGCGCCGAACTGGCCGCCACCACCCGCCGCCATTGACCGGAAACGCATCATCATGAGCATTTCAATCAAGAGCCTGACCAAGCGTTTCGGTGGTTTTGCCGCCGTGGACGGCATCGATCTGGATATTGCCAATGGGGAGCTGATGGCCCTGCTGGGCCCCAGCGGATCGGGCAAGACCACCTTGCTGCGCATGATCGGCGGGCTGGATTTCGCCGATGAGGGCACCCTGCTGATCGAAGGCGAGGAAGCCACGGTGACGGCACCGCACGCGCGGCGCGTCGGCTTTGTCTTCCAGCATTATGCCCTGTTCCGCCACATGACCGTGTTCGAGAATGTGGCCTTCGGCCTGCGGGTGGCCCGGCGCAAGCCCAAACTGGCTGAGGCCGCCATCAAGCAGAAGGTGATGGACCTGCTGGAACTGGTGCAGCTGGCCCCCCTGGCCGGGCGTTATCCCAACCAGCTATCCGGCGGCCAGCGCCAGCGCGTGGCGCTGGCCCGCGCGCTGGCCACCGAACCGCGTGTACTGCTGCTGGATGAGCCGTTCGGCGCGCTGGATGCGAAGGTGCGCAAGGAGCTGCGCCGCTGGCTGCGCGACATTCATAAGGGCATGGGGGTGACGACGGTTTTCGTCACCCATGACCAGGAAGAAGCGCTGGAACTGGCCGACCGCGTCGCCATCCTGAACAAGGGTCGGATTGAGCAGGTCGGCACCCCGGCAGAGGTCTATGACCGTCCGGCATCCGCCTTCGTCTGTGACTTCCTGGGCGGCGGCACGCGGCTGGACTGCCAGGTGGAGGGCGGGGCCGCCCTGATCGGCAATGCCCGCGTGCCGATTGTCAACGCCGCCCCGGCGGGCGGCAAGGCCATCGCCTATATCCGCGCCCACGATATCGAACTGGCCGATGGCGGCCCGGATATCCTGCAGGCCCGGGTCCGGCTGGTACAGCCGGTAGGCCCACAGCTGCGCCTGGACCTGGATTTCAACGGCCAGGTGGTGGAAGCCGTACTGGACCGCGACAGCACCCAGACCGCCCCGGTGCCGGGCCAGCTGGTGGGGCTGCGGCTGCGGCAAGCGAATGTTTATGCAGGATGATTGGCGGGGCGGCGGACAGTTTTCAGCCGCCCCTCATTCCCCATAGCCATCAACAATCACCGGCTCCCCACCCAAGCCCCGCAGCATGGCCGCCACCTGAGCGGCAGTATGGGCCAACAGGTCGGGGTCGGTGGCGCGCAACACCAGGGCGGTGGAAATCTTGCCCCCGCCGAAGCTGGGATAAGAACCGATATCCACCCCTGCCCCCACCTGTTCCTGCAGGGCGCGCAGTGCATCGGCAAAACTGCCTTCGGGGATGGCGCTGATCACCGATTTGGTGCGAACCACCGGCCCACCGACCAGCCGGTCGCGCAGGCCTGTCAGCATGGCCTGCATGATCTTGGGCACGCCGGCCATCACGAAGACATTGCCGATCTGGAAGCCCGGTGCCGTGCTGACCGGGTTGTCGATCAGAATCCCCCCCTCCGGCACATTGGCCATGCGCAACCGCGCCTCATTCAGCAGGCCGGTGCCGGCATAATGCGCCTCCAGCCGGCGCACCGCCTCCGGGTGGCGCAGCAGGGGCACGCCGAAGGCCTTGGCGATGCATTCGGCGGTGATGTCATCATGCGTCGGCCCGATGCCGCCGGTGGTGAAAACATAGGTGTAGCGGGCGCGCAGGGCATTGATGGCCGCCACAATCTCCGCCTCCACATCCGGCACCACCCGCGCTTCCCGAAACCGGATGCCCAGATCGCCCAGATATCTGGCGATGAAAGACAGGTTGGCATCCTGGGTGCGGCCGGACAGGATTTCATTGCCGATGATCAGCAGGGCGGCTGTGGGGGCATTATCCGTCATGATCGGTCCGGGATCGGTGGTCATTCTTATGATTATAGGCTGTTCCCGGACTTATCCCAGCACCAGATCGTCACGGTGGATGATCTCATCCCGCCCGCGATAGCCCAGCACGGTCTCAATCTCTGCGCTGCGCCTTCCGGCAATGGCGCGCGCATCGTCGGCGCCATAGGCGCAGAGCCCGCGCCCCACGGTACGGCCATCGGGCCCCTGCACCAGCACCAGATCGCCGCGTTCGAAATCCCCCGTCACCCCGCGCACCCCAGCGGGCAGCAGCGAACCGCCCTTCAGCAGCGCGCCAACGGCCCCGTCATCAACGGTCAAGGTGCCCAGCGGCTTCAGCGATCCGGCGATCCAGCGCTTGCGGGCGGTGCGCGGCTCCGCCCCCGGCACGAACCACGTGGCCAGCGCCCCGCCCTGCGCCACCGGCTTCAACAGGGCGGCCAGCGGGTTCGTCCGCTTGCCCATCGCAATGGCCATGCGGCAACCGGCGGACAGCGCGATTCGCCCAGCAACAATCTTGGTTACCATGCCGCCGCTGCTGTAGCCCGGCGGCGGTTCGCCGGCCATGCCGATGATTTCCGGCGTGATCTCCCGCACCAGGGGGATATGTTTGGCGTCAGGATCCTTGCGCGGATCGGCCGTGTAGAGCCCGTCAATATCCGACAAAAGCACCAGCGTGTCGGCGCTGATCATCTGCGCCACGCGGGCGGCCAGCCGGTCATTGTCGCCGAAGCGGATTTCCGCCGTGGCCACCGTGTCATTCTCGTTGATCACCGGCACGGCCCCCAGCTTCAGCAGGGTTTCAATGGTGGCGCGGCCATTCAGGTGGCGGCGGCGATCCTCTGTATCATCCAGGGTCAGCAGCACCTGAGCCACGGTAATGCCGTGGCGGGCCAGCGTTTCTTGATAGGCATGGGCCAGCCTGATCTGCCCCGTGGCAGCGGCCGCCTGCTTTTCCTCCAGCCGCAGCGCGCGGCCCACCAGCCCCAGATGTTCGCGCCCGCAGGCAACAGCACCGGAGGTGACGATCACCACCTCCACCCCCTGTGCCCGCAGGGAAGCCACATCATCGGCCACCGAATCGAGCCATTCATGGCGGATACGGTGGGTGGCGGCATCGACCATCAGGGCCGACCCGATCTTGATGATCAGCCGCCGTGCCGAACCCAAATCCTGCGCAACCGCACCCACATCACTCATGGCATCCATCCTGGCAAAATACCCCTGCCTTATGCTTTTCGGAAAGCTGGATGGTCAATGCACGAAGCAATATTGCCGCCATGCCGCGATGGCGGGACGAATGGCAGAACGGGCTGGCTTCATTCAGTCGGCCATCGCACAACGGGGTTCATACCAAGTTGCGATGAGCGCGACGCAGCCGGATTTAGTATTATCCCAGCAGCGCCGCCAGCACGGCGTTAAGCCGTTCCCGCCCGTCGGTGGTGGCGCGCAGCACGGCGCCGGCCCCCTGCCCCAGCTGTTCCAGCATCCCGATCCGCTGCAGGCGGGGCAAGGCGTCGGGGGCCAGCCAATCCGCCAAAGGCTTGCCGGTTTCCACCTCCACGCGGGCCAGCGGCACGCCTTCGGACAGGCGCAGGCCCATCATCAGCATTTCCGTCAACCGGTCCTGTGCGGCCACCGGTTCGAACGGTTTGGCACCGGTGCCGGTGGCAAGCGTGCGTTCCAGCCACACCTCCGGCGCGCGGTGAGTGCGGGTGGCCCGCTTCTCCCCGTCCAGCGTCAACCGGCCATGGGCACCGGGCCCGATGCCGACATAATCGCCATAGCGCCAATAGGTCAGGTTATGGCGGCTTTCCTGCCCCGGACGCGCATGGTTGGAAACCTCATAGGCCGGCAGGCCGGCCGCATTCAGCACCTCCTGCGTCATGGTGTAGAGGTCGCCCTGCACCTCTTCCGCCGGCAGCACCAGATCGCCGCGGGCGTGCAACGTGTGGAACTGCGTCCCCTCCTCAATGGTCAGCTGATAGAGCGAGAGATGGCCGACCGCATGGTCCAGCGCCCGGTGCAGTTCCTCCCGCCACGCCGCCACTGTCTGGCCGGGGCGGGCATAGATCAGATCAAAGCTGTAGCGCGGGAACAGGTCACGCGCCAGGGCGATGGCCGCCAGCGCATCCTCGGCCGAATGCCGCCGGCCCAGCGCCTTCAGGTCCGCCTCGTTCAAGGCCTGAATACCCAGGCTGACACGGTTGACCCCAGCGGCGCGGAAGCCCCGGAACTTCGCCGCCTCCACACTGGTCGGGTTTGCCTCCAGCGTCACCTCGGTCCCGGCCGGCAGGCCCCAGCGCTCATCCGCCCGGCGCAGGATGGCGGCCACCGTTTCCGGCCGCATCAGCGATGGCGTACCCCCGCCAAAGAAAACGGAGGTCAGCCGCCGCCCCGGCGTCAGGTCGGCGAAATAGTCCAGTTCCCGCACCAGCCCTTCGGCCCAGCTTTCATGATCCACGCTTTCGCGCACATGGGAATTGAAGTCGCAATAGGGGCATTTGCTGGCACAGAAGGGCCAATGCACATAAAGCGCGAAACCCGGATCAGGGAAGGCCCCCGCCGCGTCCACACCCTGAAGCTGCCCCGTCTGCGCCACCATCACATCATTCCCCGTCCCAAGCGAAGCGCTGGATATGGCGGAGCGTCCCCGCCCTGGCAAGCCATGGGCAGACATGGCAGGGCGGTGAACCGCCCCACCACCAGACCAAAACGGTTACAGCGGCCCGGTCATCAGGAAAGCATTCAGCTTATTGCCGTCCAGATCGCGGAAATAGGCGGCATAGAAATTGTCACCACGCGGGCCCGGCGGGCCTTCACAGGTGCCGCCATGGGCAATGGCGATATCATACAGGCGGTGGACCTGCTCCTTGTCCTTCGCCTCAAACGCCACCATCACGCCATTGCCCACTGTGGCGGCATTGCCGTCATAAGGCTTCATCAGGGCCACACCGGCAGCGCCATCGGGCTTGCCCCAGGCAATGCAGGTGGGAAACTCCATCATCCGGCCCACGCCCAGTTCCGCTGCGATGGCATCATAGAAAGGCGCGCCCCGCGCCAGATCATTGGTGCCCAGCGTTACATAGCCGATCATCTGTTCCCCCCATGTTCCGCATCAGTATCGATGCGATGCAGAACAATACAGGAACAAACTCTCGCTAGCGAGTCATTTCGCGCCGAAACACAAAATCTTCAACTTCTGGAAGGCATCGGCGCGGTGGCTGATGGCCTGCTTCTCTGCCGGATCCATTTCCCCGCAGGTGATGGAATAGCCATCGGGGATGAAGATGGGGTCGTAACCGAAGCCGCGTCCCCCCCGTGGCGGGAAGGTCAGGGTGCCGTCCAGCCGGCCCTCCACCGCCTCCACATGCCCATCGGGCCAGGCCAGGGCCAGGGCGCAGATGAAGGCGGCGCGGTCGCCCTTGCGGTCGGTGACGGCCTCCAACTCCCTTTGCACCCTTTCCATGGCCAGGGTGAAATCCTTGCTCGGCCCAGCCCAGCGGGCAGAATAGATGCCCGGCGCCCCGTCCAGCCCCGCCACCGACACCCCGCTGTCATCGGCCAGGGCCGGCAGGCCCGACGCCATGGCGGCCGCCCGCGCCTTCAAGGCCGCATTGCCGATATAGGTGCTCTCGGTCTCCTCCGGCTCCGCCAGCCCCAGTTCCCCGGCGGACGGAAACTTCGCCACATAATCTTTCAGCAAGGCAGCGATCTCCGGCACCTTGCCCTTGTTATGGGTGGCGATGACCAGCGTATCGCCGGTGAACTGACGGGGGGCGGACATGGGGGAAGCTCCAAGACTGATGACACAGTTATTTATGTGACGATCATATCAAAACGAGAAAAGATTCATTTTTAAGCGAAACCAGAAATCACCCATCACAGGATGATGAGATTTTAGTATCATCCAAATCAAAAATACGCACCTCCATTTTTTCATAATTTTTTTCAGGAAGATTAAAATTTATTTTTGTACAATCATGAAAAATAGTATGAATCCCAAATGCTTCACGATGCTGATTTTTTAAAACATTCCAATTTGACGCAGATACATAAACTTTTTTATTTTTACTAATCCAAGACCTCTTGGCATTAAGTGTTCCATCATTACGCATTCTGTCGTGAGTTGGGTTTACAATGACATCTAATTCTTCAAACCAATTATCGACCATTTCCGTCTGTGCTATAACATTAGCGCGACCTTTCAGTGCGTTAATTTCTCCACATATCAAAGCACCAAAGCGTCGCCCACGAAACTCCACAACTCTCTGCTTGAGATTTTTTTCAAAATCATTTTCGCCTTTAAAAGTTGATTCGGCATCCTTCATAGTTGCAAAATACTGTGATCCCAACTCTCTCCAACCATAGTCACGGACCCAAGCAAATAGGCAATGATTAAAATCAGACTTTTGATTATAAAAATCTTTAACCTCAACAAAAATAATCCCATTCCAATTTAAATATTGAAGCGCATCCCCTAATTTTTTCAGATGCTTCTGGTTTTTTATCGAACACCCAGCCGCAACAACAACGTCCGGCGCATGGCACATTAATACATCTATTATATTATCAACATCTAAAAAACCGTCCCCTGTCTTCGTCGATTTACCATTATATTCCGAAGACAGGGTAACGATACGCATTTACAATACTCTTTATTTGAGCATGAATTTATAATTCACTTATCCAGTGAGCCACTCGGTGCCTGCCCTCACATCCCCAGCACGGCCCGCTGCATCGCCGTCAGTTCGGCAATGCCCTTGCGGGCCAGCGACAGCAGCGTCAGGAACTCGGCCTCCTGGAACGGCTTGTCCTCTGCCGTGCCCTGGATTTCCACGATGCCGCCACGGCCGGTCAGCACGAAATTGGCGTCGGCCCCGGCATTGCTGTCTTCCGGGTAATCCAGGTCCAGCACCGGCACGCCGTTATAGATGCCGCAGGAAATGGCGGCTACCTGATCGATCAGCGGGATTTCCTTCAGCACGCCGATGCGCTGCAGGTGCTGAAAGGCCATATGCAGGGCGACATAGGCGCCGGTGATCGATGCCGTGCGGGTGCCGCCATCGGCCTGGATCACATCGCAATCCACCTTCACCTGTATCTCGCCCATCGCCTTCACATCGGTGACGGCGCGCAAGGAACGGCCGATCAGGCGCTGGATTTCCTGGGTGCGGCCCGACTGCTTGCCCTTGGCGGCCTCACGGTCGGTGCGGGTATGGGTGGACCGGGGCAACATGCCATATTCCGCCGTCACCCAGCCTTCCCCCTTGCCGCGCAGGAAGGGCGGCACCTTCTCTTCCACGCTGGCCGTGCACAGCACATGGGTGTCGCCGAACTTCACGAAACACGACCCTTCGGCGTGGCGGGAGAAGTGGGTTTCCAGGCTGACGGTGCGGAGCTGGTCGGCAAGGCGGCCGGAGGGGCGGGTCATGGGGATGGTCCATTTCAGGTCTGATTGAATCTCTGTATCCTCATACCAACGCCAGCCTATCGAAGTCCACTTGCCTGCCGGGCATGACCGTCCGTTGATTTGCGCCGCGCCTGCGCCTAAGCTCCTTCTTTGTACATGTGGCAGATAAACTGCGAAGGGCATGATCAGCGAACTGAACCAGCGCTCGCGTGAGGTGTTCCGCGAAATCGTGGAAGCCTATGTCCAGACGGGGGAACCAGTGGGTTCCCGCACCCTGTCGCGCCGGCTGACCACCTCGCTGTCGCCGGCCACCATCCGCAATGTCATGGCGGACCTGGAGGATCTGGGCCTGCTGATGGCCCCGCATACCTCGGCGGGCCGGGTACCCACTGATGCGGGCCTGCGCCTGTTCGTCAATGGCATCCTGGAAATCGGCGCCCTGTCGGAGAAGGAGCGCACCGATATTGAGGCGCGCTGTGTGGCCGGCGGACGGTCCATGCCGGAAATGCTGGAGGAGGCGACGAACCTGCTGTCAGGCCTTTCCTCCTGCGCCGGGCTGGTGCTGGCGCCCAAGACCGACCGGCCGCTGAAACATATCGAATTCATCAACCTGTCACCCGGCCGCGCGCTGGTGGTGCTGGTGACCGAAGATGGGCTGGTGGAAAACCGGGTGGTGGAGGTGGCCGTGGGCCTGCCGCCCTCGGCCCTGCAGATGGCCAGCAATTACCTGAATGCCCGCGTGGTCGGCCGCACCCTGGCAGAGGCGCGCACCTTCATTCAAAAAGAAATGGAAGATCAGAAAAGCCAGCTGGACGCGCTGACGGCCAAGGTGGTGGAAACCGGACTGGCCACCTGGGCCGGCACGCGCGACAGCCAGGGTTACCTGATCGTGCGCGGCCAGGCCCGGCTGCTGGAGGATGTGACGGCCCTGTCGGACCTGGAGCGCATCCGCAACCTGTTCGAGGCGTTGGAAACCCGCGAACAGATGATGCGGATGCTGGACGCCACCGGCAAGGCCGAAGGGGTGCAGATTTTCATCGGGGCGGAGAGCGAGCTGTTCAGCCATGCCGGCTGTTCCATGATCGTCAGCCCCTATATGAACACCAAGGAACAGATTGTCGGGGCCATCGGCGTGATTGGCCCCGCCCGCATCAATTATGCCCGCATCATTCCCATGGTGGATTATACCGCCAAGGTGATCGGGCGGCTGATGGGATAGGGGATGCCCGCAAAGCCCCCCTTGCAATCGACCCGTGTGAAACACCATCTCCAACCCGCCTATCATCTCGACAGGCGGGTCAATCCCCCCTAAACCTCTGTCACCGGCAGCCTGCCGGATGACGTTTCGTAAAAAGCCCGAGGCTTGGAACCGCGATGAGTGAGACGACCAACACCAACGAAACCGAAACCGCCACCGGTGCCGAACAGGCCGAGGCGGTCGCACCCGCCGCCGATGCCGGCCGCGTTGCCGCGTTGGAGGCGGAGGTCGCCCAACTGAAGGACCAGCTGCTGCGCTCCCTGGCGGAGGCGGAGAATATCCGCCGCCGGGCCGAGCGGGAGCGCGAGGACACCGCCAAATACGCCGTGGCCAAGTTCGCCAAGGATCTGCTGGCCGTGGCCGACAATCTGCGCCGCGCCGTGGAAGCCGTGTCGCCGGAAACCCGCGCCGAAAATGCCGGCGTCAGCAACCTGCTGACCGGGGTGGAAGCGACGGAGCGCCAGCTGGAGGCCGCCTTCGACCGCGCCGGCATCGCCCGCATGGAAGCCCTGGGCCAGCCGGCCGACCCGAATTTCCATCAGATCATGATGGAGATGGAAGGCACCGACAAGGCGCCCGGCACGGTGGTGCAGGTGCTGCAGGCGGGCTACACCATCCATGGCCGCCTGCTGCGCGAAGCCATTGTCGGCGTGGCCAAGGGCGGCGATGCCGGCCATGTGAAGACCAGCGCGTAAAGCTTTTTAACGCGGCTGCATGGTGATCAGGGGGTGCTCGTAAAAGCGGGCGCCCCTTTTTGCATTCCGCTTGACCACGATCGGAAAGATGCCCACCATAAACAAATACAACTTTCCGAATCGGGAGGGTGGAATGGGGACCATGTCGGCAAGCGTTGCAGAAAAAGATCCGGGCATGATCAGCCTGTTTGGCTTCAGCTTCCTGCTGGCCCCGATCAGCCTCTTTGCCGGGGGTATCGGTCTGGCGCTGGGGGCCGGGCTGGGGTTGGGGCGCTCCTGGTGGATGCTGTCGGCCAATCTCACGGTGTTGTTTCTGGCTCTGCCGCTATGGTTCTACCTGCTGCACCTGTACATGCGCCCACGCGCCAGCGACTGAAACTCGGTAGAACAGCCGGTAAAAAGGGCGCTTCCCGGCCAGGAAGCGCCTCTTTGCTGTACGGATAAGACTCACCGGGCCGGGCTTTGCACCAGCATCCCGACAATGCGCCGCACCAGTGGCAACACCAGCAGCAGGGTGGGAAAGGCGATCAGCCAGGACAGGCCCCAGGCCTGCAGCCAGTGGCCGGCCACCCCCTCGGTCAGGCCGATATTGCGTAGGGTGGCGACGGCCGAGACCACACAGGTCATCAGGATGGACAGGATCAGCGGCATGACAAACGCGGCCGCCGATGCCGGCAGCTTGCGGAAACCGGCGCGCCGGGCCTGACGACCGGGTGACGCGAAACGGGCATTGAGATCAGACATGGAAGGCACCATGAAAAGGGCCCCAGAAGCGGGTCCAACGGCATAACACACCGTCAGCCGCCATTCCGGGGCTGTTGGTGCGTTGATTGACGTTGAACGCTTACGGCGATCATCCAGTGACGCGCCCGTTTTTATAGGCACAGACGTGCCGATGCGGCAAGCGCAAAGAAAAAGGGCGCTCCCCTGCCGGGAAGCGCCCTTTCTCCACTTACCGTTCTCTGACGGGATCAGTGCACATCCGCCCAGACGCGGCGCTTGGCGGCATACATGATGCCGGCAAACACCACCAGGAAGGTGATGGCCATGATGCCGACGCGGCGGCGTTCTTCCAGCTTGGGCTCAGCCGCCCAGGCCAGGAAGGTCACCACGTCATGCGCCATCTGCGGCACGGTGGCCTTGGTGCCATCGGCATAGGTCACGCCGTTTTCGAACAGCGGCATGGGCATGGCGATGGCATGGCCGGGGAAGTACTTGTTGTAATTCGCCCCCGGCGGCAGATGGGAATCGGCCGGAGCCTCTTCATAGCCGGTCAGGATGGCGTAGACATAATCCTCGAAATGCGACCGGGCCTTGACCATCAGCGACAGGTCGGGCGGGGCCTTGCCGCCATTGGCGGCAGCGGCGGCCTGCACGTTCGGAAACGGGCTCTTGAACTTGTCAGCGGGCACGCCCGGCCGGGTGAACATCTCACCCTGGTCGTTCGGGCCGTCGGTCACTTCCACCGAGGCTGCGATCGCCTTCACCTCTTCTTCCGTAAACCCAACATCCGTCAGGTTACGGTAATGCAGAAGGTGCATGGAATGGCAGGCGGCGCAGACTTCCTTATAGACCTGGAAGCCGCGCTGCACGGCGGCATAGTCATAGCCCTTGAAGAAGGACAGAAAGCTGTTGACGCCACCATGGGCCCATTCCTGGGCCGGCGGAACAACCGCGTCACCAGCGGCCTGTGCACCAGCGGTGAGACCGGCAACAGAGAGGACGCCTGCGGCGATCAGATTACGAAGACGACGCATCAGGCCTTCTCCATCACTTGGGCGGTAGCGCCGGTGGCGACCGAACCGCCGCCCAGAACGGGCTTGGCGATGGAGGCCGGCAGCGGCAGCGGCTTCTCGATCCGGCCGATGATCGGCAGGGCCAGGAAGAACACGAAATACATCACGGTGGCGATCTGGCCCAGCAGCACATAGGGCTGTTCAGCCGGCTTGCCGCCGACATAGCCCAGCACCAGGAAGGCCGGCACCAGCCACAGCAGCACCCACCACTTGAAGATCGGGCGGAAGCGCGACGACCGAACCGGGGAGGTATCCAGCCAGGGCAGGACGAACAGGATGGCGATGGAACCGAACATGCCGATCACACCACCCAGCTTGGCCGGGATCAGCACCACATCCGTAAAGGGCAGGGTGATGGAGAAGGTGATGGAACGCAGGATCGCGTAGAAGGGCAGGAAATACCATTCAGGCACGATATGGGCCGGGGTCACCAGCGGATCGGCCGGAATGTAATTGTCCGGGTGGCCCAGATAGTTGGGCGCAAAGAAGACGAAAGCCGCGAAGAAGATCAGGAACAGCACAACGCCGAACAGATCCTTCGTGGTGTAATAGGGGTGGAACGGCAGCGTATCCTGCGGGCCCTTCGGCTCCACACCCAGCGGGTTGTTGGAACCGGTAATGTGCAAGGCGGCGACGTGCAGGAACACGACGGCGATCAGCACAAACGGCAGCAGGAAGTGCAGCGCGAAGAAGCGGTTCAGGGTCGGGTTATCGACCGAGAAGCCACCCCACAGCAGGGTCACGATATGCTCACCCACCACCGGAATGGCCGAGAACAGGTTGGTGATCACCGTGGCGCCCCAGAAGGACATCTGGCCCCAGGGCAGCACATAGCCCATGAAGGCGGTGCCCATCATCAGCAGCAGGATGATGACGCCGAAGATCCAGATCAGTTCACGCGGGGCCTTGTAGGAGCCGTAATAAACGCCGCGGAAAATATGGATATAGACGGCGATGAAGAACATCGAGGCGCCGTTGGCGTGGATGTAACGGATCATCCAGCCCCAGTTCACATCGCGCATGATGCGTTCCACGCTGTCAAAAGCCAGCGCGGTGTTGTTGGTATAGTGCATCGCCAGCACCACACCCGACACGATCATGGTTGCCAGCACCACCATGGCGATGGCGCCGAAATTCCACAGGGAATTGAAATTACGCGGAGTCGGGAACGACCCGTACTCCTTGTTCATCATGGTAATAATCGGCAGGCGCTGGTCGATCCAGTTCACCACCGGGTTACTGAAATTGGACTTCGGGGCGTGGGCCATCTGGCACTCCCTCTACCTGGCTGGATCTGTTCTTAGCCGATCTTGACGCGGGTATCGCTGATGAAAGCGTATTCCGGCACGTGCAGGTTCAGCGGCGCGGGGCCCTTGCGGATACGGCCTGCCGTATCATAGTGCGAGCCGTGGCAGGGGCAGAACCACCCGCCATAATCACCGCGCGGCTCGCCCGAGGAGGTGCCGAGCGGAATGCAGCCCAGATGGGTGCAGACACCCACCAGAACCAGCCAGTTTTCCTTGCCCGCCTTCACGCGGTCCTGGTCGGTCTGCGGGTCGATCAGCTCGCTCATCGGCACCTTGCGGGCCGATTCGATCTCTTCCGGGGTGCGGTTACGGATGAAAACCGGCTTACCGCGCCACATGGCCTTGATGGCCTGACCGGCAGCGATGGGGGCCAGATCGACCTCGATCGAGGCCAGCGCCAGCGTATCGGCGGCCGGGTTCAGGCTGTGGATGAAGGGCCACAAGGCAGAAGCGGCACCAACGCCACCCATGGCGGCGGCAGCCAGATAAATGAAATCACGGCGGGTCTGGCCGTCGCCCGCTTGCATGGTGTCCGCCATACCTCTCGTCTCCTCGGCGATATGGATGCGCGCCCCGCCGGGCGCTTTGCGTCCTGAAAACTGAAAACTGGTGTCCCGTTCCGGGAACCGGAACGGTACCGGGTATTGTCCAGCGGCCACCCCATCCCCACCTGTTGCCCCGTCTCCACCGGAACCGCCCTCGGGGGAGGGCGCGGGGATGCGGGTTGTAAGCCACAGGCAAAGCGAACGGAGCGGCCGGAGTACCCCCCGGTCGCGGATGATCGATATACATGTCACAGGGCGGGTTGGGAAGCGGGCGCTGCCGGACAATCTGTCGCGCGTGGACGTAATTCCCGGCAGAAACGGTCATTGACGGGGGCAACGCCCCCTTGCCATGCGCCCACCGCATAATATCACGCCGATATGGGGAATGGGGTGGCTTGCATCCGGGGCCGAATGCGAATATCTAAATTTCACAGTTGATGCGACGTTCTTTTACACCCAAAGAGCCGCATCATTCACAGGGGCGGCGGATGACCACCTTCCCCTCCCTTTCCGGCGGGCAGGTTTTTGTGACGGAACAGAACCCCATCCAGGCGGAACGTGCGGCCCTTGCCGGCAAGCGTATCCTGCTGATCGTGGCGGGCGGCATCGCCGCCTTCAAGACGCCCGATCTGGTGCGCCGGCTGCGGGAGCGGGGGGCGGCGGTGCGCGTGGTGCTGACCGATGGCGGCGCGCAGTTCGTCACCCCGCTGACATTGCAAGCTGTGTCAGAGGATAAGGTTTACCGCGACCTCTGGTCGCTGACCGACGAATCGGAGATGGGGCATATCCAGCTCTCCCGCGCGGCCGACATTATTCTGGTGGCCCCGGCCACCGCCAATATTCTGGCCCGCATGGCGCATGGGCTGGCCGATGATCTGGCCACCACCGTGCTGCTGGCCACCGACAAGCCGGTGCTGGTGGCCCCTGCGATGAATGTGCGCATGTATGAACATGCCGCCACCCAGGCCAATCTGGCCCTGCTGGCGGCGCGCGGCGTCGGCATCATCGGCCCGGATGAAGGGGCCATGGCCTGCGGGGAGTTCGGTCCCGGCCGGATGAGCGAGCCGCTTTCCATCGTGGCGCATCTGGCCCAATGGTTCCGCGACCAGCAGGGGCCGAAGCCGCTGGCCGGTCGCCATGCCATCGTCACCAGCGGCCCGACGCATGAGCCGATTGACCCCGTGCGCTACATTGCCAACCGGTCCAGCGGCAAGCAGGGCCATGCCCTGGCCGCCGCCCTGGCGGCCCTGGGCGCCCGCGTCACCCTGGTCAGCGGGCCGGTGCGCCTGCCTGACCCGGCGGGTGTAAATGTGGTGGCGGTGGAAACGGCACGGCAGATGCTGGATGCCTGTCAGGCCGCCCTGCCCGCCGATATCTTCGTCGCCGCCGCCGCCGTGGCCGACTGGCATATCGCCGGGGCGGGGGAGAAGAAGCTGAAGAAGCAGGAAGGCGGGGCGCCGCCCGCCCTGATTCTGGCGGAAAACCCGGACATCCTGGCCACCCTGTCCGCCGCCGGGCCACAGCGCCCGGCATTGGTGGTTGGTTTCGCAGCCGAAACGAATAACGTACTTTCCTATGCCCAGGCCAAGCTGGCCCGCAAGGGCTGTGACTGGATTGTCGCCAATGATGTCTCCCCCGGTACCGGCACCTTTGGCGGCGACCGCAACAGCGTCCATCTGATCCGCCGGGAACAGCCGGCGGAGGATTGGCCCGACCTGCCCAAGACCGAAGTGGCGGCCCGGTTGGCCGCCCGCATCGCTGATCATTTCGAAAACGGAAAGAAATAATATGTCCAGCATCTCCATCGCCGTCCGCCGCCTGCCCCATGGCGCTGATCTGGCCCTGCCCGCCTATGCCACCGAACATTCCGCCGGCATGGATCTGCTGGCCGCCGTGGCCGAACCGGTGGTGCTGGGGCCGGGCGAACGCAAGCTGATCCCCACCGGCATCGCCATCGCCCTGCCGGAAGGTTTTGAGGCCCAGGTGCGCCCCCGCTCCGGTCTGGCGCTGAAGAATGGCATCACCCTGCTGAACAGCCCCGGCACCATCGATGCCGATTACCGGGGCGAGGTGGGGGTGATCCTGGCCAACCTGTCCAACCAGAGCTTCACCGTGGAACGCGGGATGCGCATCGCCCAGATGGTGATCGCCCGCTATGCCCGCGCCGCCTGGAACGAGGTGGACAATCTGGATGAAACCGCACGCGGGGCCGGCGGCTTTGGCTCAACCGGTACCAAGGGATAAGGACAAAGGCGGATGCTGCGCATTTCCAAGAAGCTGATGTTCGCCATCGAGACGGTGCTGGACATTGCCTACAATGCCGGGTCGGCACCCGTGCAATCGGCGGAGATCACCCAGCGCCAGGGCATCCCCAAGCGCTATCTGGAGCAGGTGTTGCAGGCGCTGGTGCGCGCCGGCGTGCTGGCGGGGGTGCGCGGCCCCAAGGGCGGCTACCGGCTGGCCAAGGAACGCCGCCGCATCAGCGTGGCGGAAATCGTCCGCGTCGTCCGCGCCCTGGAACAGGGCACCGACCCGATTGAAGAGGAAGTCGGCGCCGATCTGGGCCGGCTGGTCGTCCGCCCGCTCTGGGGTGAATTGCAGGACGAAGTGATGGCGCGGCTGGAACAGACCAGCATCGAGGATCTGTGTGTGCGGGCACACCAGGCCAACATTCCGTCTGAGGCCGCTTCCAAGCTGGATTTCAGCATCTGAAGCGATTATATACAGAATCGAACCGGTATTTCACATAAATACCACACGGGAGATGTAAAATGTCCACCAGTGGCGAATTCCGCGGCCGCATCTATGACAGCATCCTGGACACCGTCGGCGCCACGCCGCTGGTGCGCCTGAACCGCCTAAGCGCCAAGCATGGCGTGGTGGCCGATGTCGTCGCCAAGTGCGAGTTCTTCAACCCGCTGTCCAGCGTGAAGGACCGTATCGGCAAGGCCATGATCGAGGCGGCGGAGGCCGAGGGCAAGATTTCGCCCGACCGCACCGTGCTGGTGGAACCCACCTCTGGCAATACCGGCATCGCGCTGGCCTTCGTGGCCGCGGCCAAGGGCTATCGCCTGATCCTGACCATGCCGGAAAGCATGTCGATCGAGCGGCGCAAGATGCTGAAGCTGCTGGGTGCCGAACTGGTGCTGACCCCCGCCCCGCAGGGCATGAAGGGCGCCATCGCCAAGGCCGAGGAACTGGTGGCCAGCACGCCCGGTGCCTATATCCTGCAACAGTTCAAGAACCCGGCCAACCCGGCCATCCACCGCGCCACCACGGCCGAGGAAATCTGGAACGACACGGCCGGCAAGGCCGACGTTCTGGTGGCTGGCGTGGGCACCGGCGGCACGCTGACCGGCGTGGCCGAGGTGCTGAAGGCCCGCAAGCCCGGCTTCCAGGTGGTGGCGGTGGAGCCGGAGGACAGCCCGGTCCTATCCGGCGGCCTGCCCGGCCCGCACAAGATCCAGGGGATCGGTGCCGGCTTCGTGCCCGACATCCTGGACAAAAACCTGATCGACGAGGTACTGCGGATCTCCAACGTCCGCGCGTTTGAGCTGGCGCGCGACGCCGCCCGCACCGAGGGCATCACCGTCGGCATCTCGTCCGGTGCCGCCCTGGCGGCGGCGTTCGAGGTGGGGGCGCGTGCGGAGATGAAGGGTAAGCTGATCGTCGTCGTGCTGCCCAGCTTCGCCGAACGCTACCTCTCCACCGCCCTGTTCGAGGGGCTGGAATAATACCAATCTCCCTTGATCGTGACCGATCCAGGGAGATTTTTTGTTCCCTCAGACGCCGGGCGCTGCCATCCGGCAGCTTGGCTTACGCGCCACGTGGCGCGGGCCGGCAGTCGCCGGCCTCCAATCCGCCAAGGGTCAAACCCTCGGCGGATTGGTATAAGCAGCACCCGCGTTCAGGCGGATTGCAGCAACCCCGGTGTCAAACAGCACCGGGGTTTTTCATGCGCAAAAACTTAGGTATATGACTAACTGTTTATTGCCACTCCCGTATCTGCATGATACTTAGGCAAATGACTAACCAACAGACGAACCCAACCGCCCTGGACCGCATGTTCCACGCCCTGGCCGATCCGTCGCGCCGGGCGGTGGTGGAACGACTGGTGCAGGGCCCGGCAACGGTGGGCGAACTGGCCAAGCCGCTGGACATGGCCATGCCCACCGTTCTGCAGCATCTGCGCGTGCTGGAAAGCAGCGGCCTGATCCGCACGGAGAAGGCTGGCCGCGTGCGCACCTGCCGGCTGGAACCCCAGGCCCTGGCCAGCGCCCAGGGCTGGATCGACCGGCTGCGGGCGGAGTGGGAGGCGCGGCTGGATCGTCTGGATGCCTATCTTCAAACCTTGCAGGAGAGCGACCATGGCCCCCAGTGACACCCCTGAAAGCGAAGCAGAACGGACGCTGGAGGTGGCGCGCGTGCTGTCGGCACCGCGTGCCCTGGTCTGGCGGGTGCTGACCGACCGGCGCCATGTTTCTTTCTTCTGGGGGCCGGACGGGTTCAGCACCACCACCACGGAAATGGATGTGCGGCCCGGCGGCGACTGGCGCTTCACCATGCATGGGCCGGACGGCACCGATTATATCAACCATGTCCGCTATGAGGTGGTGCAGGAACCTTCATTCCTGGCCTGGGACCATTACGGTGCCGACCCAGATGTGCTGCATCACCAGGGCCGAATCGAACTGACAGAGGAAGCGCCGGACAAGACCCGCGTCACCCTGCGCATCATCTGCGAGAGCAAGGCACGGCTGGCGGAGGTGAAGAAATTCGGGGCGGAGGCCGGCGGCCACCAAACACTGGCGCGACTGGACCAGCGGATCAGCGACGCCGCCACCGATATGGGGCTGAGCCGGATCGTCAAGGCCCCGCGCGCCCTGGTCTGGCGCGCCTGGACCGATCCGGCCCTGTTGCGGCAATGGTGGTGCCCCCGCCCCTGGCGGGTGACGGATTGCCGGCTGGACCCGCAGGCCGGTGGGGAGCTTTACACCCTGATGCAGGGGCCGGACGGAGAGGAGGCGGCGGTCAATGGCTGTTTCCTGGAGGTATGCGATCAGGAAAAGCTGGTCTGGACAGAGTTGATGACCGCCGGCTTCCGCCCTGTGCCGACCCCGCCCTTCGGCTTTGTCGCTGTACTGACGCTGGAGGATTGGGGCAGCCGCACCCGTTACAGCATACGCGCCATGCACACCAGCCCGCAAAGCCGACAGCAGCATGAGGAGATGGGGTTCTACAACGGCTGGGCCACGGCGTTGGAGCAGTTGGTTGATCTGGTGGAGGCCGGACAGGAGGCCTGATTTTCCATCCCGGATAAGGGATTGCATTTCCCAATGGAGAAGCCAGTATGGGTGTTTAACTGTTTAATTTCTCCATTGGGATTCCCCTCCATGCGGTATTATCTGGCCCTGCCCCTGCTGTTCCTCGCCAGTCTTATGGCGATCCATCCCGCCCGCGCGGCGGAAGAGGAAGAAGAGGAAAAGCCGCAAAAGCGGATCATCTGCGACCGCAAAGGCAATTATCCCACGGCCTTGGTCGACGATTCCCGCGAAGGCTGGGTTGATCTCCGTTTCACCATGAAGGCCGATGGCAGTTTTACCGATGTCGAGGTCATTTCCGCCTTCGGCGAACCCTACTTCGCCGAAACTGCCCAGAAGGCGATGAGCACGTGCCGCTATGAACACCCGGAACTGATTGCCCCGGCAGGGCAAGAGGCACGCAACCTGCGCACCCGCTATTATTTCCGCCTGGAGCCACCGAGCAAAGGCAGTACGGAAACTGTTTACGTCCGGCTGAAAGAGGCGCAGAGACTGTTGAAAGACGGTCAGGTCGATGCCGCCGAGGCCGCCCTGCTGAGGGTGGAGAAGAATAGCCGTAACCTGTATGAATTCAGCCATTTGATGATCATGCGGGCAGCCGTGGCGGTGGCCCGCGGCAACAGCAGTCTGGCCTTGTCCTATCTTGACGGGATCAGCGAGAATAAACGTTTTATTGAAAAAAGGGAGTTCAGCCAGCTATTGCGGATGCGCCTGTCCCTGGAACTGCAGGAAGGCCATTATGTCGATGCCCAGCGCACGGCAGATGAGATGGCAGAAAAATCACCCCGTGATGGGGATGAGAAGCTGCTGGCGGGACTGGCTAACCTGAAAAAGCTGGTGACATCCGGGAGCCCATTTAGCGTCAGCGGGCAGATACCGGTCAATTGCCATCCCGCCTTCTGCGAACCCGATAAGCCGGAATGGTCCTATGCACCCTATAATCGCACAGTTTCCCTGGCCGATATTCAGGGGCAACTGGATACGGTTTTTCTCCGTTGTAACAAGAAGACAATGACGGCCAAGGCCGAAGCCGGCATTACCTGGACCATCCCCAAAAGCTGGGGACAATGCGAAGTGCATGTGTTGGGAAAGCCGGGGACGAAATTCACGCTGATTGATGAGACGCTTTGAACCTGGGCAATCGGGGCAACCAACAATTATCGCAGCCAAGGATCCGTAATGCGCACGCCCCTTCTGTTCAATGCATTATTGGTGCTGTTCCTGCTGTCATCCCCAACCGTACAGGCACAGACAGCGCCAACCCGCAATCACGACCGGATTGATCTGGGCAAACTGAACTGCAAAGCGGGGCTTTTTCCGAAGGAAGAAGAGAAGACAGGCGGAGAGGGCTGGGTCAATCTGCGCCTCACTGTGCAACCGGATGGCAGCCTGACAGACCTTGAAAATATCAGCAATGCCGGTCGTGACAGTTTCATAGCGGGTACTTTGCGTAACTTCGCCAAATGCCGATTCAGCCAGCCATGGCAGGAAAACGGCCAGCCCGTTGCCTTAACCAACATCTACATGCGTATCAGTTATGCTCAATCCCCCAATCGCGCCGGCGAAGGCGTGAAAGAAAAGACGCAGACCATCCAGCAATTGTTGTCGCAGGGAAGGCTTGACGAAGCCGCCACCAGCCTTGATGAGGCCGAGAAGGCCGTCAATCGTTTGACGGAGTTGAACGATATTATCCTGCTCCGCTCCATCCTGATGAGCAAGCGCGGACTGAACGATATCGCCCTGCTCTATCTCCAGGAGATTCCCGCCGGGGAACCGCAATCCTCAGATGATGCGAATATAGCCAAGGTGTTACGCATAAGGCTGGGCCTGGAACTGAAATTGGGATTGCTGGCCAGCGCAGAGGTGACGGGCCGAAAACTGAAACAGGCCAAGCCCCAACCCGAAGATGCCGCCCTATGGAGCAACCTGGAAAAGCTGCGCCAGCTTGGCGCCTCTGGCCAGCCGTTGGCCGTTGCGGGCCGGGTGCCGGCGGAATGCCGCCCCATGATCTGCGACCCCGCAAAACCATCCTGGGAATATGTCCCGGTTCATCGCACCGTTTCCCTGGCCGATGCCAAGGGCAGGCTGGATCAGGTGATTCTGCGCTGCACGCGCAAAACCGTCACCATTCCTGCCGCGACCGGCCAGACCTGGACGATCCCGGCCAAGCTGGGCCAATGCGCGGTGGAGGTGACGGGCGAACCGGGGGCGACATTCACCCTGATCGACGAAACCCTTTGAGCATGTCCAGAAATGGCAAATGCTAATTGTCGGAACCAAGGAACTGCAATGCGTACGCCCTTTCTTTTCAAGGCGATATTGGCAATACTCCTATTTTCACCTGTGGCAGCCGATGCCCAAATAGCCCCGACTGCAAGCCATGAACATATAGATCTCGGCAAAAAGGTCTGTAAAGACTCCCAATTTCCACAAAAGGAGCGTGGAAAGACCGGTGAAGGCTGGGTTAGTTTTCGGACAAAATTACAAGAGGATGGAAAATTAACTGATTTTAAAGTCATAGCAAATGCAGGAAATAAAGTTTTTGTAGAAACTGCGTTAAAAAATTTTTCAAAATGCGCCTTCATTCCTCCCGTCGATGAAAATGGAAAAAAGATTTTTATAGAAAACATTTATTTTAATTATGTATTTTTGCAACCAGACTTACAAAAAAATAAAGAAGTAAATGGGAAGCTGGAGGCAATTCGTCAGTTAGTAAAAGAAGGAAAAATTGAAGAGGCTAATTCCAGTCTAGAAGCTGTTGAGCAGGATGCCAATCGATTCGTCGATCTGATAGATATCGCTCTTCTGCATGCAACCTTGATGAAAAGCAAGGGCAGGGACGACATTGCATTGCGGTATCTCCAGATGGTTCCAGTTCTAGACGAGCCGATTGAAAGCGATCCGAATGCAGCCAAGGTCTTGTCCCGACGGTTGGACCTGGAGTTGAAAATGGGTTTGCTTGCCAGTGCAGAGGTCACAAGCAGCAGACTCGCGAAGGCAAAACCTCTACCGGAGAATGCCACATTACTGGCAGAGCTGGAAAAATTGCGCCAGCTTGGCGCCTCTGGCCAGCCGTTGGCCATTGCAGGCCGGGTGCCGGCGGAATGCCGCCCCATGATCTGTGACCCTGCGATACCATCCTGGGAATACGTGCCCGTTCATCGCACCATTTCCCTGGCCGATGCCAAGGGGCGGCTGGATCAGGTGATTCTGCGCTGCACGCGCAGAACCGTCACCATACCCGCCACAACTGGCAATACCTGGACCCTTCCGGCCAAGCTGGGCCAATGCGCGGTGGAGGTAACGGGCGAACCGGGGGCAACATTCACCCTGATCGACGAAACGCTGCCCGGCTGAGGCAAAGCCGCCCGATGAGCCCCGATGCTTTCCGCCAGCTGGCACTGTCCAACCCCATCAACGCCGTCCTGCTGCAACGGCTGCCGGCGCTGGGGTTGGCGGATGTCTGGTTGGTGGCGGGCTGCCTTTATCAGGCGGTGTGGAACCAGCGGGCGGGCCTGCCCGCGGATTGGGGCGTGAAGGATTACGACATCTTTTATGTCGATCCGGACACAAGTTGGGAGGCAGAAGATCAGGCCATCCGCCGGGCCGTCACGCTGTTCGCCGATCTGGGGGTGATGGTGGAACTGCGCAATCAGGCGCGTGTGCATCTTTGGTATCCACAGCGGTTCGGCCGCTCCATCGCCCCCATCCCCAGCGGGCGGGCGGGGATTGACGGGTTTCTGGTGGAATGCACCTGCGTCGGCCTGTCACCCGATGGCGGGTTTTATGCGCCCTATGGGCTGGATGATCTGGCCGCCGGCATCCTGCGCCCCAACCCGCGCACGCCCGACCCGGTGCAATATGCGCTGAAGACCGCCAGCTATCGCGCCCGCTGGCCCTTTCTGCGCGAAGGGGGTAGCGCGTCAGAGGCATTGGAACCGCCGCCACCGGCGCCCCGTTCCTAGTCACGTCCAGCCGGCCAGCGGGCCGGCCACAACGATGACAGGAAAAGATCATGGCTCACCGTTCCAAGAAGGCCGTTCTGGCTGCCGGCGCCCTGCTGCTGGCCATGTCCGCGCTGACCGCCTGCAACACGGTGGAAGGGGCCGGCAAGGATATCAAATCCGGCGGCAAGGCGATTGAAAACACGGCGCAGGACGCCAAGAACTAAACCATCCCGGCTTCCCCTGACTATACAAGGCGGCACCTTGCAGTGCCGCCTTGTTGGCGTCATGGTAGGGGCATGAGCGACGACAGCCCCGCCCCCACCAAAGGCCCCCGCATCCGCACCATCCCGCCCGGTGAAGACCGGGAACGGCTGGTCTGTCCGGAATGCAACTATATCGCCTATGAAAACCCAAAGATCGTCGTCGGCGCCGTGGTAACGGATGCTGCCGGGCGCATCCTGCTGTGCCGCCGCGCCATTGAACCGCGCCGGGGCTATTGGACCCTGCCCGCCGGCTATATGGAGCTGGGGGAGACGACCGAGCAGGGGGCAGCACGGGAAGCGTTTGAGGAAGCGGGCGCCCGCATCGCCATTGATGCGTTGCTGGCCGTCTACAACATCCCGCGCATTTCCCAGGTGCAGCTGATCTATCGCGCCACCCTGGCCGACCCCGCCATTGCCGCCGGGCCGGAAAGCCTGGAGGTGGCGATGTTCGATTGGGCTGATATCCCCTGGCACGATCTGGCCTTTCCGTCGGTGCCCTGGGCGCTGGAACAATATCGCGCCCGCATCGGCCAGCTGGCTTTTCCGCCCGCGACCAACCCGCCACCCCCGGTGGAAGGCTTGTAATCGGCCACCCGTCCGGCGCAGAATTGGGCCAACGCCCTTTCACCCGCCAGACAGGACCAAGGCCCCATCATGCGCAAATCCCCCGCCGCCCCGCGTGGAACCCTGCACCGGCTGATGCTGGACAGCCGTGTGCTGCGCGGCAACCGCCAGGGCGACCCGACAGAGCGGGAGGTGCATGTCTATGTGCCGGCGGGCCATGATGGGCACGATCTGCCGCTGCTGTTCGATATTGTCGGCTATACGGCGGGCGGCCCCGCCCATACCAACTGGAAAAATTTCGGGGAGAATCTGCCCGAACGGCTGGACCGGCTGATCGACAGCGGCGCCCTGCCCCCGGTGGTGGTGGCCTTCCCCGACTGTTTCACCAGGCTAGGCGGCAACCAATATATCAATTCCAGTGCCCTTGGCCCCTGGATGGATTTCCTGTGTGATGAGGCCGTGCCCTTTGTGGAGGAACGGTTCGGCTGCGGCGGCACCGGCCGGCGCGGCATTTTCGGCAAAAGCAGCGGCGGTTACGGCGCGCTGGCCCATGCGCTGCTGCGGCCGGATATCTGGGCGGCGGCGGCCAGCCATTCCGGCGATGTCGGGTTTGAACTCTGCTATCTGCCGGATATGCCCGGCGTGCTGCGCGCCCTGTCACGGCATGGCGGCAGCATCGAACGCTTCATGAATGCGTTTGAGACGGCCCGCAAGACCGACGGCAAGGATACCCATGTGCTGATGATCCTGTGCATGGCGGCAACCTATGACCCCGACCCCAGCCAATATCTGGGCATCCGCCTGCCGGTGACGGATGATACGTGCGAACTGATCCCGGAACGCTGGGCCAACTGGCTGGCCTGGGACCCGGTACAGATGGTGGAACGCCATGGCGACGCCCTGCGCGGGCTGAAGGCGCTCTATATCGATTGCGGCGACCGCGACCAGTATAATCTGGTCTATGGGGCCCGCCGCCTGCACCGCCGGCTGGATCAGTTGGGCATCGCCCACCGGTATGAGGAATTTCCCGACGACCATTCCTCGGTCGATTACCGCATGGATGACAGCCTGCCCTATCTGGTGCGGGCCCTGCTGGCATGAGCGGGGGGGACGATATCACCCTGGCCGATCCCGGCGATGCCGCCGATATGGCCAAGGGGCGGCTGCGGCTGGATAAATGGCTGTGGTACGCCCGTTTCCTGAAAACCCGCAGTCAGGCCGCCAAGCTGGCATCATCCGGTTCTGTGCGCCTGGGCGGGGCACCGGTGGCCAAGGCCAGCCATATGGTGAAGGTGGGCGATGTGCTGACCTTCCCGCTGGGGCCTTACGTGCGGGTGATCAAGATCAAGGCCCTTGCCGCCCGGCGCGGCCCGGCCCCGGAGGCGCAGGCACTGTACGACGATCTGGACCCGCCCAGCCCGGAAGGGAAGATGGCGAGGGGGTGATGGTACGTCCGGTAAACATCAACCGCGTGAAGGCCATTATCGCCAAGCGCGTCCCCTTCGTCCGCGTCTACAGCTATCAGGATGAGGCAGTCCTGGAACGGCTGAAGACGCAGGGCTTCATCAATGGCAACCATCCCCATGGCTTTATGACAGGCCCATACCGCTGGATGCGCAACCAGATGGCCGAGCGGTTGCCAGACTTCTCTGGCGATCTGCCCATCTGGGCATGGCTGCGGCGGTGGGACCGCTATAAAATCAAGAGGAATACAGAAAAACTGGTGCGGATAACCGCAACCGTGCCGGTGCAGCGGGTATTGCTCAGCAATTTCGATAGTTGGCATATCGTGCTGAACCTTGGCTACATCGCCGAGACTGAAGCAGAGGATGATGCTTTCGACGCAGCACAGCACGCACCGGCAGATAAAATCCGTCTCTGCCAGGAAAGCTGGAAGCGGGTCTTTGATCCTGACCTGCGCTATTGCGACAGCCGCTCCTGGCAAGTCTGCGTGGATCGCATTTATGCCCATGAAGTGGTCGACCTGCGCCAGCACGATCCCCTGCCCCATCGCTATAGGCCGGTAACGGAGGATTGTGAGCCCTGGGACGGTGATTGGTGCGCCGGCTGGTTCCCACCCCCGCCTTAACCGGGTAGCGCCACTACCCCTTATGCAGCACCCATGAATCTGTGTTGCAGACAATCGGGCCTGTCTGGCCGTGCGGGGTGCTTGTTTGGGTCGCGTCCTGTCGCTATGCTCCGGCCCAACGTAACAAAGTGACTGGAATGGCGGCATTGCCTTTCCGGTTCGATCTTCCCCCGAGATCCCCCAGGTGAGTGATATGGCCCGCACGCTTTATGACAAGATCTTCGAAAGCCACACCGTCCATCGTCAGGAAGACGGGACCAGCGTGCTGTATATCGACCTGCATCTGGTGCATGAAGTGACCAGCCCGCAGGCCTTCGAAGGTCTGCGCCTGTCCGGTCGCAAGGTGCGCCAGCCGGGTAAGACCCTGGCCGTGGCCGACCATAATGTGCCGACCAGCAAGGACCGCCTGGCCGGCGTGAAGAACGAACAGAGCCGTATCCAGCTGGAGCAGTTGGGCATCAACACCAAGGAATTCGGCGTCGAATATTTCGATATGGCCGATATCCGCCAGGGCATCGTGCATGTGGTCGGCCCCGAACAGGGCGTGACCCAGCCGGGCATGACCATCGTTTGCGGTGACAGCCACACCGCCACCCATGGCGCCTTCGGCGCGCTGGCCTTTGGTATCGGCACGTCGGATGTGGAGCATGTGCTGGCCACCCAGACGCTGCTGATCAAGAAGTCCAAGAACATGCTGGTGAAGGTGGATGGTGCCCTGCCGCTGGGTGTCAGCGCCAAGGATCTGACGCTGGCCATCATCGGCAAGCTGGGTACCGCTGGCGGCACCGGCTATGTGATCGAATATGCCGGTCAGGCGTTCCGCGACCTGTCGATGGAAGGCCGCATGACCGTCTGTAACATGGCTATCGAGGCGGGCGCCCGCGCCGGCCTGATCGCCCCGGATGAGAAGACGTTTGAGTATCTGCGCGGTCGCCCCCGCGCGCCGCAGGGTGCCGATTTCGACCGCGCCGTGGCGTACTGGAAGACCCTGCCCAGCGATGAGGGCGCGGTGTACGACAAGGTGGTGGAACTGAACGCCGCCGACATCGTGCCGCAGGTGACCTGGGGCACCAGCCCGGAAGACGTGTCGGCCATCACCGCCTCGGTGCCGAACCCGGCTGACTTCAAAGACCCGCACAAGCAGAAGGCCGTGGAACGCGCCCTGGCCTATATGGGCCTGACCGCCGGCACGCCGCTGACCGAAGTGCCGGTGCAGAAGGTATTCATCGGTTCCTGCACCAACAGCCGCATCGAAGACCTGCGCGCCGCCGCTGAGGTGGCCCAGGTTGGCCTGTCCAAGGGTATGAAGGTGGCCGATGGCGTCTATGCCATGGTGGTGCCGGGCTCTGGTCTGGTGAAGGAACAGGCGGAAAAGGAAGGGCTGGACAAGGTGTTCGTGGCCGCCGGTTTCGACTGGCGTGAACCCGGCTGTTCCATGTGCCTGGCCATGAATGACGACAAGCTGAAGCCGGGTGAACGTTGCGCCAGCACGTCCAACCGCAATTTCGAAAGCCGCCAGGGCCCCGGTGGCCGCACCCATCTGGTCAGCCCCTCCATGGCCGCCGCCGCGGCCCTGACCGGCAAACTGACCGACGTGCGCACGCTGGCTTGATTACCGGATTGGTGTGAGTGAGGCTTATGAAACGGGCGTCCCGGTCGGGGCGCCCGTTTTCGTTTGGGGGTGGCTGGTGGTGCCTGCTTCAACTACACTGCTTGTTACCCGATGAGCTTCTACCCACCTCCACCAGTGTCCGTGCGTGGGAGAAAGGTGCGCCATGGCCGTGATCGATTTCAGTCACTTGTCCCCGGAACAACGGCTTCAGTTGATCGGCGAATTGTGTGACAGCCTGGAGCCGGAGAATGTGCCCTTGTCTGCCGCCTGGAAGGTGGAGCTTACCCAGCGCAGCCGCGATCTGAGAGCGGGAAAGGGACAGTCTATTCCCCTGGCTCAAGCCATGGATGAACTGCATCGCCGTAATCGCTGATGTATGCAATTTTCATCCGGTCAGAGGCACTGACCGATATGAAAGAAGCCCGTGACTGGTACGACAGCCAGTCGATCGGGCTGGGCGATCGTTTCTACGAGGCATTGACACTGGCCTTCGCCCGGATCGCTGAAACCCCGTATATCTTCCCTACCGTTCAAGGTGACATCCATCGCGCCTTGATACGGCGTTACCCCTACGCCTTGTTCTTTGAGATTGACGGGCAGAACATCTACATACTGGCCTGTGCCCATACGCGGCGTGATCCCCGCCACCGCCCCCACTGAAGCCAGCCATTCGCCCGCACCCCCTGTACAAGCGGCGCGCTCTCCCCCATACCCAGGGGCAGCAACAGCGATCCATTGTGTGACGGTTCAGGGTTCCCCGATGTCTTCCACCTATCCCGGCTTCTCTTTCGATATCACCCACCGCGACCCGGCGGGTTCCAAGGCGCGCATTGGCACGCTGTCCACCCCGCATGGCGCCATCCAGACGCCGAATTTCATCTTCTGCGGCACCAAGGCGGCCATCAAGGGCATGACCACGCAGCAGATGCGGGAAGAGAAGACGGATATCATCCTGGCCAATACCTATCATCTGATGATCCAGCCGGGCGCCGATCTGGTGGCCAAGCTGGGCGGCCTGCACAAGATGATGAATTGGGATGGCCCGATGCTGACCGACAGCGGCGGCTATCAGATTTTCGCCATGGGCCATGGCAGTGTCGCCGATGAGGTGAAAGGCCGCCGCAGCACCACGCGCGAAAAGACCCTGCTGAAAATCACCGAGGAAGGGGCCACCTTCCGCAGCTACACCAATGGTGAAAAGCTGTTCCTGACACCGGAAAAATCCATCGATATCCAGCGCAAGCTGGGGCCGGATTTCGTGGTGCAGTTGGACGAATGCACACCGTTCCACGTGGATCGGCGCTACACCGCCCGATCGATGCAGATGTCGCACCGCTGGGGCGACCGTTCGCTGGCGGCCTTCCGCGAATTTGGCGGCATTTCCGCCAACGGCATGCCCCAGGCCATGTATGGCATTGTCCAGGGCGGGGTCTATCCCGACCTGCGCAAGGAGAGTGCTGAATATACCGCCAGCCGCGATTTCTTCGCCACCGCCGTGGGCGGCTGCCTGGGGGCGACGCGCGAACAGATGCATGAGGTGGTGGGCATGGCGATGAGCCATGTGCATCCCGACCGGCCGGTGCATCTGCTGGGCATTGGCGGCATTGTCGATATTTTCGAAGGGGTTGCCTGGGGCATCGATACGTTCGATTGCGTCAGCCCCACCCGCATCGCCCGCCATGGCTGGGCCCTGGCCCCGGGCGTGAAGGGGGAGCGGCTGAACATGCGCAATGCCCGCTTCAAGGATGATGACCAGCCCATCGATGCCGCCTGTAGCTGCTTTGCCTGCCGCACGGCCAGCCGTGGCTATATCCACCACCTGTTGAAGGCGGAGGAGATGCTGGGCCTGCAATTGCTGACCATGCACAATGTCCACACCATGAACCGGCTGATGCGCGACATCCGCGCCGCCATCGCCACCGGCACCCTGGCAGAGGCGCGGCGGCGCTGGGTCTGGCAGCCCGGTGATACCGAATGACGCAACCGGGCGATATGACCCTTTGCATGGTCTGAATAGGTCGCATTCGAATTAAATTGGGGTTAACTTCGTGACAAGGGAGGGGTGGCGCTTTGCCAGCCCCTTCCCCCCTTTGTCACAGAGTCCCTTGTTCCATGCCGATTTCCCAGACCCAGGGCAGTGGCAGCCTTGCCACCGTCATCGACGAACATCTTCGTTGGCTGACGCAATGGCACCGCGCCGCCTTTTTTGGGGCGGATGCCGGCCTGTTAGGGCCGGATTCGGTACCCATGCCGCAGGCCTTCATCCACTGGATGCGTCAGGCCAAGGCGCAGGCGCTGGCCTTGCAGCCGGCGGTGGAACGGCTGATCGCCCTGCATGAACAGCTGCACCGGCTGGCAAGGCTGATGCTGACCCGCATCCATGCCGGCGAAATCCTCTCCCTGGCAGGGTACGAGGCGGTGCTGGACCGGTTCGATGAATTCATCCAGCAATGCCGCCGCTTCGAACGCGCCTTCAGCGTCGCCGGCAGCGGCATCGACCCGCTGACCGGCCTGCGCAACCGCACCGGCATGATGGAAGAGCTGATGCGGGAGGCCAGCCGGTTCCACCGTTCCGGCCGGCCCTTCTGTGTCGCCCTGTGCGACCTGGACCGGTTCAAGCTGGTGAATGACACCTATGGCCATGATGCCGGTGACCGGGTGCTGGTGGCCGCCGCCGCCTCCATCAACAGCGGCATCCGCGACATGGATGAGGCGTTCCGCATGGGGGGCGAGGAAATCCTGATCCTGTTGAAGGATGCCGGCCTGCCGGAAGCCTTGGGCGTGCTGGAACGGCTGCGCCAGGATCTGGCCGCCTTGCCGGTGCAGCTGGCCGATGGCCGGGTGCTGCATGTCACCGCCAGTTTCGGCGCGGCAGAAGCGGATATGGGCATTGAGCCCGACCGGCTGATCGAACGGGCCGATCAGGCGCTCTATGCCGCCAAACATGGCGGCCGCAACCGCGTGGAATGCTGGACCCCGCCGGCCGCCGCCGCCCTGTCGGCCTGAATTTCAGGTTTCCCCCTTATTGGCGGTCGGCTCCGCCACCTCCCGCAGGATCAGGTCATACAGCGCCTGCGCCGACAGGTTCAGCCGGCCGCCGCTGCGGGTGATCAGGCCCAGGGTGCGGCTCAACCCCGGCTCCACCATCGGCACACCGACCAGCATCGGATAGGCGCCATTGGCCAGCGACAGCGAGGGCAGCACCGCCACCCCCAGCCCGGCCGCCACCAGCCCCAGGGCACCCGCCACATGGTTGGCCTCATAATGGATGGTCGGGCGCTGCGGCAGGCCGGCCAGCACATTTTCAATCAGGATGCGGTTGCCGCTGTTCAGCGACACCCCGATCAGCCGTTCGGCCCCCAGCCGGTCCCAGCGCACGGAGGTGGCGGCGGCCAGCGGATGATCCCGATGCACGGCCAGCACATAGGGTTCGCTGCGGATGGGGTTGAACTCCACCTCCGCATTCTGGGCGCCCAGAAAGCCGATACCGATATCGGCCTGCCCATCCTGCACCGCCGCCAGCACCATGCCGGCGCTTTCATCGATGATGCGGATGCGCACCGCCGGATGGGTGCGGGCGAATAGATGCAGCAGTTGCGGCAGCACATGGTTGGCCACAGAGGGCACACAGGCCACCGTCACCAGCTGTTTGGCCCGACTGGACCGTTCCACCATGCTGGTGCGGGCCAGGTCCAGCTCCTCCAGAATGGCGGTGGCATGGGCCAGGAACTGCCGGCCGGCATCGCTTAATTCCACCTTGCGGGTGGTGCGTTCCAACAACCGCATCTCCAGCGCCGCCTCCAGCTTCTCAATCCGCCGGCTGAGCGCGGGTTGGGAGAGGAACAGCCGTTCCGCCGCCGCGCGGAAATTCAGCGTCTGCGCCACGGTGACGAAGGCCTGCAATTCCCCGAACTCAAAATCCAGCCGCATGGCGCCCCCTATTGATGCATGAAAACTATCAATCAAAAATATAAATGCAATTTTGATTTTTATTCCGTCGCCCCACAATGGGCAAAACACCAAACCGGAGGAGACGGAGATGATACCCAGTGCCCCCCGTCAGGCGGGCGGTGCCCTGTCGCGCCTGCTCGCCACGCTGCTGTTGCTGTCCCCCCTGCCCGCCAGTGCGGCGGAACTGCATGTCGCCAGTTCTGGCGGGTTCGCCGCCGCCTATAAGGCGCTGGCCCCTGAATTTGAAAAGCGCACCGGCCATAGGCTGATATCGGCCTGGGGCCCCTCCATGGGCGACACGCCGGAGGCGATCCCCAACCGCCTGCACCGGGATGAGGATATTGACGTCGTCATCATGGTCGGCGACAGCCTGGAAGGGCTGGTCCGCGAGGGGGAGGTGATGGATGACGGCCATCATGTGCTGGCCCTGTCCAAAATCGGCATGGCCGTGAAGGAAGGCGCCCCGCAGCCGGATATTTCCAGCATCGCCGCCCTGAAACAGACGCTGCTGAAGGCGAAATCCATCGCCTATTCCGACAGCGCCAGCGGGGTTTTCCTGTCCACTGTGCTGTTCCCCCGCCTGGGCATCGCCGATGCCATGCAGGGCAAAGCCCGGATGATCCCGGCGGAACCGGTGGGCCGGGTCGTTGCCCGCGGAGAGGCCGAAATCGGCTTTCAGCAGATCAGCGAATTGCTGCCGGTCCCCGGCATCGATCTGGTCGGCGCCCTGCCGGACGCGGCGCAGAAGGTCACGCCCTTTTCCGTCGGCATCGTGGCCGCGTCGAAGGAGAAGCAGGCAGCCGACGAACTGGTCGCCTTCCTGTCTTCCGCCGACGCCGCCCCGCTGATCAGCCAATCCGGGCTGGAGCCCGCCCCGACAGCCCGTCATTCAGGATCATGATCATGCAGGGTTCCATCGCCAAACCGCCTTCAAAGCTGGCCACGGTGTTGCGCGTCACCAGCGGCAACTTCTTGGAAATGTTCGATTTCTTCCTGTACGGCTTTTATGCCAGCTATATTGCCAAGGCATTTTTCCCCAGCGGGAACGAGTATGCCTCGCTGATGCTGACCTTTGCCACCTTTGGCGCTGGCTTCCTGATGCGGCCGGTGGGGGCGGTGATTCTGGGCAGCTATATTGACCGGATCGGCCGCAGCAAGGGGCTGGTGCTGACCCTGGCCATCATGGCGCTGGGCACGGTGCTGATCGCCTTTGTGCCCGGCTATGACAGTATCGGTATCCTGGCCCCGTTCCTGGTGCTGATCGGCCGGCTGCTGCAGGGCTTCTCCGCCGGGGTGGAGCTGGGCGGCGTCTCCGTCTATCTGTCGGAAATGGCCACGCCGGGGCGCAAGGGCTTCTATGTCAGCTGGCAATCGGCCAGCCAGCAGGCGGCCATCATGGCGGCCGCCCTGATTGGTTATGGGCTCAACCAGGTGCTGGCCCCCGAACAGATCCATGATTGGGGCTGGCGCGTTCCTTTCTTCATCGGCTGCCTGATCGTGCCGGTGATCTTTGTCATCCGCCGGTCCTTGCAGGAAACGGACGAGTTCCTGGCCCGCAAGCATCATCCGACCTTCAAGGAGATCATCCTCTCCATCGCCATGAACTGGCGGCTGGTGCTGGCCGGCATGATGGTGGTGGTGATGACCACGGTGTCCTTCTATCTGATCACCGTCTATACCCCCACCTATGGCAAGAATGTGCTGAAGCTGGATGGGGCAGACAGTTTGCTGCTGACCTTCTGCATCGGCCTGTCCAATTTCTTCTGGCTGCCGGTGATGGGAGCCTTGTCGGACAAGGTGGGCCGGCAGCCGTTACTGCTGGGCTTCACCATCCTGACCATGGCAACCGCCTATCCGGTGCTGAACTGGATGGTGAATGATATCAGCTTCCAGAACATGCTGATCGCCGAACTGTGGCTGTCCTTCCTTTATGCCAGCTACAACGCCGCCGCCGTTGTGGCCCTGACAGAGGTAATGCCGCCGCAGGTCCGCACCGTCGGCTTTTCGCTGGCCTACAGCCTGGCCACGGCCCTGTTCGGCGGTTTCACCCCGCTGATCTCCACCTGGCTGATCGAGGTGACGGGCGACAAGGCGGCACCCGGCCTGTGGATGGGGGCGGCGGCCTTCTGCGGCATGGTGGCAGTGCTGATGCTGTACCGGCGCGGCGGCGTGGCCGTGCGGGCCTGGGCGAAAGCCTGACAGCACCATATGGAAAAGCCCCGCCTGGACCGTTGCGCACGGTCCAGGCGGGGCTTTTTTCATGTTGGGGCGCCGCAGAGAGCGCCCCAACCTGTCACTCAGTTCACGCGGTTATCCAGCAGGCCGCGATTCTTCAGCAGCGCATCCACCTTGGGTGCGCGACCCCGGAAGCCGATATAGGCCTCCATCGGGTCACGGGAACCGCCGGCGGAATAGACATTCTCCAGCAGCTTCTTGGACAGGGTCGGGTCAAAAATGTCGCCGGCTTCCTTGAAGGCGTTGAAGCCGTCAGCATCCAGCACTTCCGCCCACATATAGCTGTAATAGCCCGACGAATAGCCGTCACCGGAGAAGATGTGGCTGAAATGCGGGCTGCGGTGCCGCATGACGATTTCCTTCGGCATCCCCAGCTTGGTCAGCGTCTCCCGCTCGAACGTGTCCGGGTTCAGGTCCTTGGCGTCCGTCAGGCTGTGATAGGCCAGATCGACCAGGGCAGACGAGGTGTAGGACACCGTGGCGAAGCCCTGGTTGAAGGTCTGGGACGCAATGATCTTGTCCAGCAGTTCCTTCGGGATCGGCTTGCCCGTCTTATAATGCACGGCGAATTTCTGCAGAATCTGCGGTTCCGCCACCCAATGTTCCAGCACCTGGCTGGGGAATTCCACGAAATCACGCAGCACGCCGGTGCCGGAGACCTGCGGATAGGTCACGTTCGACAACATGCCATGCAGGCCATGGCCGAATTCGTGGAACAGGGTGGTGGCATCGTCAAAGGACAGCAGGGTCGGCTGGCCCTCGGCCCCCTTGGCGAAGTTGTTGTTGTTCAGCACGATGGGACGAATATCGCCGGTCAGCTTCTCCTGCGAGCGCAGGGACGACATCCAGGCGCCGGACCGCTTGGACGGGCGGGCGAAATTGTCGCTGTAGAAGACGGCCAGATGCTTGCCATCCTTGTCCTTGGCCTCATAGACCTTGACGTCGGGATGGTAGGTCGGCACGCCCTTCAGCTCCGTGAAGGTGACGCCGAACAGGCGGTTGGCGGTGTAGAACATCGCCTCCACCATCTTGTCCAACTGGAAGTACGGCTTGATCTCTTCTTCGTTCAGGTCGTACTTGGCCTTGCGGACCTTCTCCGCATAATAATACCAGTCCCACGGCTCGATCTGGATATTCTGGCCTTCCTTGGCGGCCAGCTTCTGCATCTCGTCGCGTTCCTCGGCGGCGCGCACCTTGGCCGGTTCCCACACCTGCATCAGCAGGTCGCTCACGGCCTGGGGATTCTTGGCCATGGTGTCGGCCAGCTTATATTCCGCAAAGGTCTTGTAGCCCAGCAGGTTGGCGCGCTCGATGCGCAGCTGCACGATCTCCGTGATGACGGCGTTGTTGTCATGCTCATCGCCATTGTCGCCACGGGCGATCCAGGCCTTCCAGGCCTGCTCACGCAGAGCCCGGTTGTCGGAGAAGGTCAGGAACGGCTCAATCGACGAACGCGACAGGGTGATGACGTACTTGCCGGCTTCGCCCCGGTCCTTGGCCGCCTGCGACGCGGCGGCCACCACGAAATCAGGCAGGCCGGCCAGCTGGTCTTTGCTGGTCAGCACCAGCTTGTAACCCTTTTCATCCGCCAGCACATTCTGGCTGAACTTGGTGGACAGCACGGCCAGCCGTTCCAGGATGGCGGCCATCCGCTCCCGCTGCGCGCCCTGCAGCTCGGCACCGGCGCGCACGAAGCCCAGATAATAGCGCTCCAGCACGCGGGACTGTTCCGGCGTCAGCTTCAACTGGTCGCGCTGCTTGTACAGCGTGCTGATCCGCTGGAACAGGGTGGCATTCAGGTTGATGGCATTGCCATGGGCCGCCAGCAGCGGCGCCATGTCACGCTGGATCTTGTCCAGCTCGTCATTGGTGTTGGACGAGGTCAGGTTGGAGAAGACGGCCGACACGCGGTCCAGCAACTGGCCGCTCTTTTCCATCGCGTCGATGGTGTTGGCGAAGGTGGGGGCCGCCTTGGTATCGGTGATGGCCTTGATCTCGACCAGCTGGTCGGCCATGCCCTTTTCAAAGGCTGGGCGGAAATGGGCCGGCTTGATGGCATCGAACGGCGGAACGCCGAAGGGGGTTTTCCATTCCTGGAAGAAGGGATTCTCGCTCATCTTCGCCTTGTCAGCCTGTGCCATCTGGGTCGGTGTATCCGCCGCCAGCGCCGCAGGGACCATGGCGCCGGACAGGGAGAGGATCAGGGCCGAAGCCCCCGCCATCAAGTAGCTTTTCAACGTGCCGTTCCTTTTTGCCAGGGCTTTTGCCCCTTGGATTGCCGAATTTCCATGGGTCGGCCATGCCGCTTTCCATGGCAAGGCCTGAAACCAAATCGTTACAATAGAGCCACGGTCACGACCGCGCCAACCCGGTTCATCGCTGAAGGGAGTTCCACGCGCCATGGGAAATAGCCACGCCGCCCCGCATCTCGACAAGCTGGATATGAAGGAACACCGGTTCGTCGACAAGGCCGCCTATCTGAAGGAGCTGGAATCCCTGCAGGAACAGGTGATGCATGTCCAGCAGGCCTATTGGCATTCCAAGCGGCGCGCCATTCTGGTGTTTGAAGGCTGGGACGCTGCCGGCAAGGGGGGGGCCATCCGCCGGCTGACCGAAACACTGGACCCGCGCGGCGCCCATGTCTGGCCCATTGCCGCCCCGCTGCCGCAGGAACAGGGCCGGCATTATCTGTGGCGCTTCTGGCAGCGCCTGCCGGAACCCGGCACCTTCGCCATTTTCGACCGTTCCTGGTACGGCCGGGTGCTGGTGGAACGGGTGGAAGGCTTTGCCAAACCGTCGGAATGGCAGCGCGCCTATGATGAGATCAACGAGTTTGAGCGGTTGTTGATCGATGATGGCGTGCGGATCGTGAAGCTGTTCCTGCATATCAGCGAGGATGAACAGCGCCGCCGCTTCCGTGAACGGCTGCACAATCCCTATAAGCGCTGGAAGCTGACGTCCGAAGATCTGCGCAACCGCGCCCGCCGCCCGCAATATGAGCTGGCGACCAACCAGATGTTCGACCGCACCCATACCAAGCACGCGCCCTGGCACCTGATCCCGGCCGATGCCAAATGGTATGCACGGGTGGAGGTATTGCGCCAGGTGGTGGCGCGGCTGTCGGAAGGGGTGGATATCTCCCCGCCCACCCTGGACGACGCGTTCCTGCGCGAGGCGGAGACCCTGCTGGGGTAAGGGGCTTACGGGCGGGGGCACTTTATCTTTTGGGAAATTCCATCGTAACCGGCCCTTCATAGTCCAACGGTACGATTGACAAGCGCCCACCCCGCCCGCTTAAGCTGTAGCCATCATGTCTGTGACCCTCGACGCCATCCATTATTACCCGGTCAAGAGCCTGTCCGCCCAAAAGCTGGACAGCGTTTCCTTGTCACCGGGGGAATGCCTGCCGCAGGATCGGCGTTTCGCCATCCTGCACCGGGCCAGCAATTTCGACGCCACGGCCCCGGCCTGGAAGCCAAAGACCAACTTCCTGGCCCTGGTCCGGGATGAGAAACTGGCGACCCTGGTGGCAACCTATGATCCGGCCATCTGCCAGCTGGTGCTGAACCGGGCGGGCAAGCCGGTGGCGCGCGGGCGGATTGATACGCCGACCGGCCGGATGCTGATCGATCAGTTTCTGTCCGCCTACATGGATGGCAGTGCCGCCCCCGGCCCCTATAAGCTGGTGGAGTCGGCAGCGCATAATTTCACCGACATTCCGGAAAAGGCCGTCTCGCTGATCAATCTGGCCAGCGTGAAGGATATTGGCCGCGTCACCCAGGCCCCGGTCGATCCGCTGCGCTTTCGCGGCAATCTGCATTTGGCGGGCCTGCCGGCCTGGGCGGAGATGCAGTGGGTGGGCAAGCGCATCGCCGTCGGCGATACGGTGCTGGAGGTGTTCAAGACCATCACCCGCTGCGCGGCGGTGGAGGTCAATCCCAGCACCGGTGAACGCGACATGCCGCTGATCAAGGCGCTGAAGACCGGCTTCAACCACGTCATCTGCGGTGTCTATGCCATGGTGGTGGAAGGCGGCACCGTGACGGCGGGTGACCCGGTACGCGTTCTGGATTGAGCGTCTGTTTCCTGGGGTGCTTTACCCACGACCCAGCGTTCAGCAACGTCACTAACGCTTCACCACCGTCATTCCCGCGAAGGCGGGAATGACGGTTAAGCGCATAAAATGGCAGGGGAAATTCCTAAAAACACCCCAGAAGCAAAAAGGGGGACGGCGAACCGTCCCCCGATAGGCCTTACTTCTTTTCCGCCGGAGCGGCGGGGGCCGCCGGGGCGGCCGGCATCGGGCCGCCATCGATGTTGAAGGTTTCCACCTTCGCACCCTTGCGCAGGCCCTGGATCACCTCTTCGGCGATATCCTGCGCCACGGCGGAGCGCAGCTGCGGGGCGGCCTGGTCAAAGGTCGGCAGGGTCTGCTTGCGCTTATCCTCAACCTTGATGACGTGATAGCCGAACTCGGTCTTCACCGGGGTCTGGCTCAGGTCGCCGGGCTTCATGGCGAAGGCGGCCTCGGCGAATTCCTTCACCATCTGGTCCTTCACGAAGTAACCCAGATCGCCACCATTGGTCTTGGTGCCATCCGTGCCCTTCTCACCGGCCAGCTTGGCGAAATCGGCGCCACCCTTCAGCTGCTTGATGATGGCGTCGGCCTCTTCCTTGGTCTTCACCAAGATATGGCGGGCGCGCACTTCATCCTGCGGCGGGTTGGCCTTGACCCACTTGTCATAGGCAACCTTCAGCTTGTCCTGGGTCATGCGCTTGTCGATCTCGGCGCGCAGCCAGGCCTGCTGAACGAACTGCTGTTCAGCCTCCTTCAGGCGCTTCTTCACCTCGGCGCTGTCCTGCAGCTTGGCCTTGTAACCGGCCTCCGACACCAGTTCGGACTGGACCAGCTGTTCCAGCAGCTGCGGATAGATCATCTGCACCGGGTAATTCTGCGCTTCCGGCCCCAGCTGCTGCAGCGAGGCCAGCACGTCGGAGCGCTTGATCTCCTTGCCATTCACGCGGGCGACCACCGGATCGTCGGCCAGCGACGGGGCGGCCTTCTTGTCGGCGGGGGCCTTGGCGTCCTGCGCCAGGGCGGTCATGGAAACAGAACCCAGCGCGGCCGTCGTCATGGCGACAACCAGGGCGGCACGCATCGTCTTGACCAGCATCTTAGGAATTTCCCTCACATCAAAGGCTGGGCCGGCCAGTAGGTCCGCCAGCTTTCCACGAAATCTATTCACCCAGCCCGACCGGCTATCCCCGAAAAGGGCCCCGCCAGGACTGTCCGCATAAAGCATGAGTGCCCATGCCCCGGCAAGACCATGCCATCACGGGGCCGGAAAATGGCGTTAAAAGACTGTCATCTTCCACCCAAAATCAACAGCGGGCGGCTGGATTGAGTGAAGCCACGTTGACCGGAAGGCGAAGCGGTCTTATCTGTCACCGGTGCCGGCCCCTGTCTTGACGGGGACGGTGCCCTTGTCCCGGCGGCCGGTGACGGCCGATCCGGGTTTGGTGTGTTCCGTATTCTTCACCTTCCTGCCTTTATGCTTCGCGGAGTTCTCCATGTTCGGTGCCATTGCCCGCAAATTGTTCGGCAACGCCAATGAGCGGGTGGTCAAGGGCTTGCGCAAAAAGGTCGAAACGATCAATGCGCTGGAGCCGAAGCTGCAAGCGCTGTCCGACGCTGAATTGCAGATGCGCACCGACTGGCTGCGCGACCGGCTGGAGAAGGGCGAGTCGCTGGATGACATCCTGGCCGACGCCTTTGCCACCGTGCGCGAGGCCTCCAAGCGCGTCATGGGGATGCGGCATTTTGACGTGCAGCTGATCGGCGGCATGGTGCTGCATTCCGGCAAGATCGCCGAAATGCGCACCGGTGAAGGCAAGACGCTGGTGGCAACCCTGGCCGTGTACCTGAACGCGCTCCAGGGCAAGGGCGTGCATGTCGTCACCGTGAACGATTATCTGGCCCGCCGCGACGCCCTGCATATGGGCAAGCTCTATGGCTTCCTGGGCCTGACCACCGGCGTCATTGTGCATGGGCTGGATGATCATGAACGCCGCGATGCTTACGCGGCAGACATTACCTACGGCACCAACAACGAATTCGGCTTCGACTATCTGCGCGACAATATGAAGTATCGGCGCGAGGACATGGTCCAGCGCCCCTTCAATTACGCCATCGTCGACGAGGTGGACAGCATCCTGGTGGATGAGGCGCGCACGCCGCTGATCATCTCCGGCCCCTCCACCGATAGTTCGGAGCTGTATATCGCCGTCAACAAGGTGATCGGGCGCCTGGACGAGAGCGATTATGAGAAGGACGAGAAGGCCAAGGCCGTCTCCATGACTGAAAGCGGCACGGAAAAGGTGTCGCAGATCCTGACGGAGATGGAGCTGCTGAAGAGCGGCGACCTCTACGACATTCATAATATTTCGCTGGTCCATCACGTGAACCAGGCGCTGAAGGCGCACAAGCTGTTCACGGCCAATGTCGATTACATCGTGAAGGACGACAAGGTCGTCATCATTGATGAATTCACTGGCCGCATGATGGAAGGCCGCCGCTATTCCGAAGGGCTGCATCAGGCGCTGGAAGCCAAGGAAGGCGTCTCGATCCAGCGGGAAAACCAGACGCTGGCCAGCATCACCTTCCAGAATTACTTCCGCATTTACCCCAAGCTGTCTGGCATGACCGGTACGGCCATGACGGAAGCGGCAGAATTCCAGGAAATCTATGGGCTGGAAGTGGTGGATATCCCCACCAACCTGCCAGTCCGCCGCGTCGATGCCGATGACGAGGTCTATCGCACGGCGGCGGAGAAATACGAGGCCATCGTGAAGCTGGTGGCCGAGTGCCAGCAGCGCCAGCAGCCCATTCTGGTCGGTACCGTTTCGATTGAGAAATCAGAAACGCTGTCCACCCTGCTGAAGCAGAAGGGCGTGCCGCATAATGTGCTGAACGCCCGTTACCACGAACAGGAAGCCTATATCGTTTCGCAGGCGGGTCGTCCCGGTGCCGTAACGATCGCCACCAACATGGCCGGTCGCGGCACCGACATTCAGTTGGGCGGCAACCTGGAAATGCGCATTGAGTATGAGCTGGCCGAGCTGCCGGAAGGGCCGGAGCGCGATGCGCGCATCCAGACCATCAAGGAAGAGGTGGCCGCCGCCAAGCAGGTGGTGCTGGCAGCCGGCGGGCTTTATGTGGTGGGCACCGAACGCCATGAAAGCCGCCGCATCGACAACCAGCTGCGTGGTCGTTCGGGCCGCCAGGGCGACCCCGGTGCGTCGAAATTCTTCCTGTCGCTGGATGATGACCTGATGCGCATCTTCGGCAGCAACCGTCTGGACGGGATGCTGCAGAAGCTGGGTCTGGAGAAGGGGGAGGCGATCATCCACCCCTGGATCAACAAGGCCCTGGAAAAGGCGCAGCAGCGCGTCGAAGCGCATAATTTCGACATCCGCAAGAACCTGCTGAAATACGACAATGTGATGAATGACCAGCGCAAGGTCATTTATGAACAGCGCCGGGAGATCATGGACGCCACCGACGTGGCCGAAATGATCAAGGAAATGCGGCATGAGGTGATTACCGACATGGTGCGCCGCGCCATCCCGGAAAATGCCTATGCCGAACAGTGGGACATGAACCTGCTGCACGAGGAATGCCTGCGCATCCTGGGGGCCGACCTGCCGGTGCGGGAATGGGCCAAGGAAGAAGGCATCGCGGATGAGCAGATCACTGAGCGGCTGCTGGAATTCGCCGAGGCCAAGATGGCGGAAAAGGAAGCGGCCTATGGTCCGGACCTGATCCGCAATATCGAGAAGAGCCTACTGCTGCAGATCCTGGATCAGGTCTGGAAGGACCATCTGCTGTCGCTGGATCATCTGCGCCAGGGCATCAACCTGCGCGCCTATGCCCAGCGCGACCCGCTGAACGAATATAAGCGCGAGGCGTTCGAGCTGTTCTCTGGCCTGCTGGATAATCTGCGGGAGCAGGTGACCCAGATGCTGATGCTGATCCAGGTGCGGGTGAGCGAGCCCGACCTGACGCCGCCGCCCTTCATCGGGGAGGAAAGCCGTTTCGACCCGGCCATGGCCGCCCCCGCCATGCCGCCGGCAGACGCCCCCCTGCCCGACGGCATGGTGCGCCGCAGCCCGCAGATTGCCGGTGGCGGCTTTGGCGCTGGCCTGTTGCCGGTGGCGGAGGAGACCGATCTGGTTGGCGACGATACCTGGATCAACACCCCGCGCAACGCGCCTTGCCCCTGCGGCAGCGGCAAGAAGTACAAGCACTGCCACGGTGCGGCGGTGTGATGAACAGGCCGGGGGCAACCCCGGCCTTTTTCATGGGAACGCGGATGGGAACAAGTCCTGTAAACATGCTGGACGCGGCAGCCGGATTGGGGCCGGGTTGGGCATCCAGAATATTGGCCGATATGCCGGCAGCCCGGATCAAGCTGTTTCAGGTTGATCCGGCGGGACTGGCGGAAGAGGTGCACCCAACCTATCCCGAGGCACTGTTGATGCTGGCGGGCGCCATCCGGCTGCGCCTGGGTGAACAGGTGCTGCCGCTTCGGGCCGGTGATTTCCAACTGATCCCGGCCGGTGTGCCCCATGCGATAGAGCCGGGGGGAAGCGGGGCGTTTCTGCTGGTGGACCCGGAATAGGGCGGTGCCCTACCCACACGCCTCCACCCATTTCCGGATTTGCTCCATCGCCGGATGCCCACAGCCGAATCGCGCCTCCTCCGCCTGCAGGATGGCGTGGAAGGCGCGCAGTTTATGGGCGTTGATGCGGGCTTCCGTCAGGCTCAGCCCGCCGGCATCCACCAGCAGGTCGATGCAGCGTTCCGCGGCGTGCAGCCGGCCCAGCACATAATCCAGCGCCCGGTCCTGCCGGCTGAAAAAGCCGCCAAAGGCATTCATCCGGGCGCTGCGCAGTTCCACCGGGGCCCCACCCCGGCGCAGCAGCCGGGCATCGGGCGGGCCGATCCGGTCCACCTTGATGGCGTGGAATTCATCCAGCTCCACCCAGCCGCTGGTGGAAAAGGTCAGCACATCCCAGAAGGCGAAGCCCAGATAGGCCTCAAACACCCGCGCGCGGGCACTGGGCCCCAGATAGTTCAGCCCCATCAGGGCGAAAATCTCATCCACCTCCACCGACTGGGCCTCCAGGTTCCAGACGGCGGCCAGCCGTTCCAGCGCCTGATCCAGCGCTGCCGGCCCCGGCGGGCGATTGCCATCGCCGCGCAGCAGGTGGTTCAGCGCCGACCGTTCCCCGGCATTCAGCATGTCCAGACCGATAGCATGGGGCAGCCGTTCCAGGGCGCTGTAGAGCCCGGCCTTCATCTCATCCAGATCGCTGTGGCGCGTATCGGTGAACTCCCCCTCCCCCACCACGGCATAGAGGCCGTTCAACTCGCGGATCAGGAAGCGCAGGCGGCGGTCGCGGAAGGCGACATCGAAATCGCGCAGGAAGCGCACCCAGGGTGGGGCGCTGTCGGCCGGGCCGGTTTCCACCTCCGGCGGGGTGTCGATCCGGTCGGGCAGCACGCCGCGCGCCTTGGCCCATTCATGCAGGGCCGCCTGCATGGTGGCCCTACCCACCGCATCACCCCGACCCAGACAGGGGGCCAGCACCCGCGCCAGCCCTTCCAGCGCCCCTTCAATCTTCAGCCGCAGATAGGCTTCATAGGCAAAACCGGCCTGCGACGCGGCGGCGCGGCTGGCCGCATCGCGCCAATGCCGCACCTGTTCGATGCTGGGCGCATCGGGCAACGGGCCGCCCACCACGCGGGCCACCTGTTCCGCCACGCGCGGGCGGGCGGCATCCAACAGGCCGCGCAGCCGTTCCACCCGCGCATTGCGCCCGGCAATGGCCAGCAACTCATCCCGCACCGGTTCATTGCGGGGAATATCCGACAAGGCCCCCCGGATGGTGCGGAAGAATCCCGGCGGTTCCGGCTTGGCCGCGCCATTGGGAACTGCCGGCTTGGGGTCGATATAGACCATGCGCCGGTCAACCTCCCGATAGGCGGGGCGACCGGCGATGGCGGCCAGGGCGGCGGCAAAGGGTTTGTTGTTCAGCACCGACCCGTCGATGAAGCTGGCCTGTTCCGGGTCGGCACCATGGCGGCGATATTCGGCGAAATTCCGCTCAAAAAACCGGGCGCGACCTTCCCAGGTCTCCGCCCTTTCATGCAGCAGATGGTCCATCTGCCGGATCTGCGCCGGGGGGAAGGCACCGGGATAGCTGGCGGACGCGCGGGCGGCGAACACCAGCCCCGGCACATCGCCATCGGTGAAGTCGCTTTCGACATCGCCAGCCCCGCCGCGCCGGTAACGGAAGCTGAACCGATGGCGATGCTCCCGCTCGGCGATTTCCGGCGGGTCATGGGCGGGGATGCGGGTGGTATAGCCATGGAAATCGGTGGCGGTGATATAGAGCGAAAGCGGCAGGCCGCGCGGCATCAGGCTGGCATCGGGCCTGGCCCCGCTCTTGCCCATGGCGCGGGCGGCATCCAGCAGGAATTCCATCAGCCGCTTGCCGTCGAACGGCGGGGAGAACCAGCGCGAGCGCACGAAGAAGGACAGCTTGTCCCGCGTTTCCTCGTCCGGCGCCATGTTGGTGAAACGGCGGAACCAGAGCCAGAGCAAGGGCCGCATGAACCATTTGCTCCAGCGCCCGGCCTTGTGATCGGGCGTCAACAGAGCGGTGACATCGGCATTTTCCAGCCACAGCCGGGTCAACGGTTCCAGGTCCAGATCATGGGCGATGGCGCGGGCCAGCAGCACGGCATTGATGCCCCCCGCACTGGCCCCCGCCGCCACATCCACCAGCACCCGCAGCGACAGGTCCGGCAGCAGATCGGCCAGCAGGCCGCGATACACCACCTCTGTATCCTGCGGGGCCTGCACGGGGCCGTGCGGCGGGGCGTGCAGCCCATGGCTGGCCCGCACCAGCTTCCACAGCTCCTTGGTTACGCCATGCATGTAAACGGCCAGACTGACCCCGCCATAGCAGACGAGCGCGATGCGCAGCTCCTTCTCCTTCAACGGCTTACCCTCCTGGCGGTTTATCTCCGCCAGTGTGGGGCCGTGGAGGGGGCGGGGTCAACGCGCGCCGTCACAGGGGGACGAGGTCGTGCATTCGGCGATTATTTCACGCGGCGTTGCCACCAGCGTGGATGGCGGCGGGCATGGAAGCAGGCAAACACCTCCACGAATCACCTTGGATGCGGAAGAAGAGGCCATAGGGAAAGCGATGAAACCCCGCCCGGCGGACTGCGCCGCGCACGGTCGGGAAAAGGCGAGGGTGCTCCGACAGGCGCAGGGCAAGGGCGCGAAACTCCCCCATAAACCGTTTGCCCAAATCCGGGTGCTGATCGTCGTACCAGTCGAGGGCCTCGGCAAGCTCGGCTTTGGCAGCGGGCGTCAGCTCAACCCGCATTGCGATAGCGGGCCGTCAATTCTTCATAAACCGCAAAAGCGTCCTGGCCCTGTTTGATATCCTGATCCAGCGTAGCAAGGCGGCGGTCGATCTCGGCGGCCTGCGCTTCGGTCAGGGGAATATCCTCCGGATCAATGCTGGCCAGAAGTTCGTCAGCCAAAGCGATTTTTTCAGCCGCCGTCAAGTGGCTGAAGTCAAATGTTGGCATCGGTGCCACTCCTGCTCTCATCGCGCTGCGGGGTCAGCGCGGTCCGCTTCTCATGGATCAGCTTATGGTGCGCCGAACAAGCCGTTTCAAGCTATCACGCCCCCGGCGACGCGCAATAATCCGCCAGCATATAGGCCGCCTTCACCTCGTATTTCGCCCCCGGTTTCAGGATGAATTCGCTGGCACCATAGCGTTCAAACCCGCCGCCCTGTTTGGGCTTCCAGTCGAAGGTGTAGCCAAGCCGGGTCCAGGGGGCGCCGCCTTCCTTCAGGTTCTGGCGCATATTGCCGGAAAACCAGTCCCAATAGGATTGGCGCTCCCCGCAGGCCGTATCCCCCGCCGTGCAGGTGGGGCGGGAGACGGTGCTGGCATCATCCAGGGTGCAGGTGCTGACGGTCACATCGGTGAGCGGGCAGGGGCGGGCCAGTTGGGCCGGGTCGATCCACATTTCCACCACCTGGGCATAGGGCACGGCGGGGTTCAGGCCCAGCCATTGCACCACCCGTTCCGTCTTGGCCGTCGCGTCGCCCGCCGCCGCCTGACAGAAGCCGCGCAGCTGCGGCACCGCCGTCACCCAGATCTGGCCCCAGCCGCTGGGGCCACCGGTGGGCTTGCCCTCGTAATATTTCTGGTACGAACTGGTGGACATGGTGGAGGCGACCAGCACCTGCCGCCCGGCAGGACCATCACGCCAGACCAAATCAGGGTTATCCGCGGCAATGCGCAGCAGGCCCGGACCGATCACCGCCGGTCCCGTCACCGCCACCGCGTGCAGGGAGGCGGCATAGAGATCAGCGGGGGATGCCGCTGCCGCGGCGTCGCTGGCCGTGGCCGATGCCTTCACCCCCGATGCCGGTTGCCCGGCACAACCGGCCAGCAGTACAGCCAGACAAGCGACGATCAGTGACCCACGCATGCCCCCCCCCGTTGAACGATGACGCGGGATGGGATTATCGACCTTTACCCCGGATTTGTCACCGGTTGCCGGCATTTTTCCGGATTTATTTTTGATAACAAGTAATTACCCTTATTTTGGAGCGGTTAAGAATTTACAGGGTGTTTTTCGGGATGCGGTTTGCGGATCATGGTCGGCGGGTGGTCATGGGGGCGTTTGACGGGGGAGAAATCACCTCGGATGCGGGCGGGCTGCTGTTGCGTGAGGTGGCCGGTCGGCTGAATTTGTTTGAGCGGATGGCGGCCTGCTTTGAGGACCGACGCAACCGTAAGCAGGTGACGCATGCGCTGCCCGATCTGCTGGCGCAGCGGGTCATCGCCATGGCGCTGGGGTACGAGGACCTCAACGATCACGACCGGATGCGCCACGATCCGCTGTTGAAGGTGACGGCGGCAGCCAGGCCGCGGATAGCGGGTGGCGCGCCGTTGCCGGCGCTGGCCGGGAGTTCGACGCTGGGCCGGCTGGAGCGGCGTTTCGAGGAGGCCAACCGGCGTTATCACAAGTTCACCGCGCAGCCGTCACGCCTGCAGGATCTGTATGTCGAACTGTTCACCGGCAGTTATGCGACAGCGCCGGAGCGG
>NZ_FZOI01000005.1 GCF_900188385.1 Azospirillum sp. RU38E | reverse complement strand
AATCTGGGCCGAGGTCAGCGAACGCAGCTGGTTCGTCGTCAGATTGCCAATCTGGTCCGTCGTCAGCGCGCCCATCTGGGTGCTGCTCAGGCCCGCAATCTGGCTTGTCAGCAAGCCGGACAATTGCGTCGTCGTCAGCGCAATCACGGCCGTCGTCGTCAGTGCATTCAGCTGGGCCGTCGTCAGACCCGGCATCTGCGTGGCGACCAAGCCCGACAACTGGGTCGAGGTCAGGGTCGCAAAGTCCGCGGTCTCAAGACCCCGGATCTGCGTCGTCGTCAGCGCACCAAGCTGCTCGGAGGTCAGAGCGGCCGTCTGATCGGTAGTAAAGCCGGTCAGCTGGGCCGTCGTCAGACCACGGATCTGCGTCGCCGTCAGCGCCGCGAGATCCGTCGTCTCCATCGCGTTAAGCTGATCAGTTGACAGCGCGGCAAGCTGACCCGTCGTCAGACCTGGAAGCTGATCCGTGGTCAATGCCACGAGGTCTGTCGTCTCAATGCCGCGAATTTGGGTGGTCGTCAGCGAACCAACCTGCGTCGTCGTCAGCGCCGCGACCTGGGTGATCGTCAGACCTGCAACCTGCGCCGTCGTCAGCGCACGCACCCAATTGGTGGTCAGGGCGGCCACCTGATCGGTAGCAAGAGCCCCAATCTGGGTCGTAGACAGGCTGGCGATGTTGCTGGTCGTCAAGGCCGAAAGAAGCGTCGACGAAAGCCCGGCCACAGCAGTCGTACTGAATCCTACCACCTGGGTGGAGGCGAGACTGGCCATCTGTGATGTGGCCAAAGCCTGCAGCTGCTCTGTGGTTATGGCACCCACCTGCGTCGAACTGAGCGACCGCAACTGGGTCGAGGTCAGCGATGCGATAGTGGTGGTGTTCAACGCTGCAATTTGCGTTGTCGTGAGGAAAGACAAGACCGACATGGCTGTTGCTCCGACGCCCAGGTTTACTTGGAGGAACAAGTCAAGACACGGTGCTGCCACACCATCGCCTGCGACTTTACAAGTCCACCCCCGCAGATAGACTCTAAACCCAAGACAACTGGAGCCTGACGCCGGATACACACAGCTAGCGTGAAGCGCGCTACGCGCACCCACCGACAGCCGAGTCATTCCCCTTTTGGAGTAAGGCACCCAAATTTTTTGGGCCTGTTTGGATAGAATACCCCTTTTGTGCAGGAGTCAAGGCGCAATTCTATTGAGGATTTATGTCGAGCCGACAGAACGCAGAATTGAGGCTCTCCAGTTCACGGTCGGGAAGGATAAATCCGACTATGAGGAGTTTTCTCTCGTGAAATGCGGAGAATCCCATTAATTTCGGATTGATAGGTTTACCCCTCGGAAAATAGGCCTCCCTTGTCCCCCCATATGTCGGCCTTGCGCTGCCTTTTCCTGATTGCCATGCATCATGGGATTCAGCTTGCGCCAGAAGAGCTTCCCGTCAGTGGCGCCAATGATATCAAGGGATCCACCCTGAAAGCCATGCGGGCGGTGGGCCTGAAGGGGCGGGTATTGGAGCGCTGCAGCTGGGAAAAGGCGGGCCAGCTTGGAACCGCCTACCCCGCCTTTGCGATTCGTAAGGATGGCACCTGGGTGGTTTTGGCCCATGTGGTTACGGCGGCCGACGGGCAGCGTTTCGCCGCGATATTGGACCCGACTATCGAACATGAAGGTGTGAAGCTGCTGACCGCTGAGCAGTTCATGGCGGACTGGAGCGGCACGCTTGTCATCTGCAAGCGGGTCTATACGCTGACGGATGAGAATCAGCCCTTCGGCTTGCGCTGGTTCATGCCCGAAATTGTTCGCCATGCCAGATTGTTCCGCGGGGTCGCCATCGCCGCCCTGATGGCCAATCTTATCGGGCTGGGCATCCCTTTGCTTTTCCAGGTTCTCATTGACAAAGTCGTCAGCCATCAAAGCTATCAGACCCTGTTTGCGGTCGTTCTGATCTTCATCATCCTGACAGTGTTCGACGGCTTCTTCAGTTATGTGCGCCAGAACCTGATGCTGCTGGCGTCAAACAAGATTGACGCCAGACTCACCTCCCGCACGTTTCAGCATCTGCTGGGCCTGCCCCTGTCCTTCTTTGAAACCAATACAGCGGGGGTGCTGGTACGGCACCTGCAGCAAACAGAGAAGCTGCGGCATTTCCTGACCGGTCGGTTGTTCCAGGTTATCCTGGATGCGGCCACTTTGCCGATTCTCATTGTTCTGTTGGTCTTCTATTCAGGTACTTTAACCTGTGTTGTGATGGCATTTTCTGTCGCCATCGCCTGCGTCATCGGCGGTATGGTGCCACGCTTTCGTGCCGAGCTGGATCGTCTCTACCAAACGGAAGGCGCACGCCAAGCCCATTTGGTTGAAACCATCCATGGGATGCGGGCCGTCAAATCACTGGTGCTGGAGCCATTGCGTCAGCGTGAGTGGGACAACAAGGTGGCGCAGGCCGTGCGTCGGCATGCCTCCGTCGGCCGGATCGCGGCGCTGGGTACTGTCACGACCGGCGGCTTGGAAAAACTGATGCAGATCAGTGTATTGGCTGTCGGTGCTGTAGAAGTTTTTAATGGAAGCCTCAGCCTTGGTGCGCTGGTCGCTTTCAATATGTTGTCGGGCCGCGTGACCGGTCCTCTCGTTCAGATGGTCGCCTTGATCAATGAGTATCAGGAAGCCTCCTTGTCGGTGAAGATGTTGGGAACCGTAATGAATTCGGTTCCGGAACGATCAACCCGGACCCGTCCATCGCGGCCTGTCATCACCGGCAATATTAATTTCGACAGCGTAACGTTCCGCTATAATCCTGCATCAAACCCGGCATTGAAGCAGGTCTCATTCGCCGTTGAAGAGGGGCAGGTCATCGGGGTTGTCGGTCGTTCCGGCTCGGGAAAGACAACGATCACGCGGCTGATTCAGGCGATTCACAGCCCCCAGGAAGGCATGATTCAGCTGAACGGGGTTGATCTGCGCTATATTGATCTTAATCACTTGCGCCGCTCCATCGGCGTCGTGCTTCAAGACAACTTGCTGTTCCGCGGCACCATTCGGGACAATATCGCCGCCGCGCGGCCGGACGCCCAGATGCCGGAGATCTTGGAGGCGGCACGGATGGCAGGCGCAGACGAATTCATCAATCGATTGCCGATGGCCTATGATACGTTCGTGGAAGAAAACGCAGCGAATTTCTCTGGTGGACAGCGGCAACGAATCGCCATCGCGCGGGCCTTGCTTACACGCCCCCGATTGCTGATCTTTGACGAGGCGACCAGCGCCCTTGATCCGGAAAGCGAAGCAATAGTTCAGCGAAACCTGTCCGATATTGCCCGGGGGCGCACCATGATCATTGTGTCTCACCGCCTCTCCTCCCTGGTCACAGCGGACAAAATCATTGTGCTGGAACAGGGCGAGTTGGTGGATTTCGCGCCCCATTCCGTGCTGCTTGAACGCTGTGAGATTTATCGGCACCTATGGCAAACCCAGACGCAGCACATCCAATGAACGCGCCCCTGATGAAGAAGCTGGTTCCGGCCATCCTGCGGCGGCGTCCTGCTGCGGGTCCGCCAACAATGGTGACCCCAGAGGCTTTGCCCTTTCAGGAAGACCTGGAAGAGGTGATTGCCGAGCCGCCCCCCCCGATTCTAGGCAGCCCCCATCTGGCAGTCGCCGGCTTGTTCGTTCTATTGATCATCGTTTCCGGCATCGTCGAAGTCGACACGGTGGTGGCCGGCTCCGGCCGCCTGCTGTCGGAGAGCCCGGCCATTGTTCTCCAGCCCCTCGAACGGTCCATCGTTCGGGAAATCAATGTCAAACCTGGGGACGCGGTTAAAAAGGGGCAGGTGCTGGCAACCTTGGATCCAACCTTCGCCGGCGCTGATCAAGCCAGCCTCACGGCCCAGCAGAAATCCTTGATCGCCCAATTGCAAAGGCTGCAGGTAGAGGTTTCCGGGCAGCCTTTGCCGGCTGCGATGGAGCAATCCAACGACCCGGACATCCTTTTGCAGGTCAATCTCTATACGCAGCGGCAAGCCCAGTATAATTCCACACTTGCCTCGTTTGACGGAGAGATTGCCAATCTCAAGGCCAGCCTGCGTACAGCCCAGGATGATCGCGGCTCCTTGAGCGAGCAGCTTGCGGTGGCACGGGATGTTGAGAATTTGCGCGACGAACTTTTCCGCGGACAGACAGGCTCGCGGCTGCAGCTGCTTGATGCCCGGTCCACGCGGCTGCAGGTGGAGCGCAGTCTGCAGAATACCATCAACAAGCTGAACGAACTGAATTCAAGCCTGTCCGCGAAATTGGCACAGCGGCAGTCATTTATTGACCAATGGCAACGGGAGTTGCTGGAGGAACTGGTGCGGGTGCGCACACAGGCCGTACAGATTGACGAAGCCTTGACTAAGGCGGTGCGAATCAGCGACTTGGTCAAGCTGACAGCCCCGCAGGATGGTATTGTTCTGGAAGTCGCCAAGCGATCGGCAGGATCGGTTGCCCGTGAGGCTGAGGCCCTGATCTCCATGGTGCCCAGCAATGTGCCGCTGATGGCGGAGATCACCATCCGGTCATCCGATGTCGGCTATACTAAGCCAGGTGATGTGGTCGAAGTGAAGGTCGATGCCTTCCCCTTCCAACGTCATGGCATGCTTAAAGGCAAGTTGCTGTCAGTCAGTCAGGAATCCTTTGCCCCAAATGGGGCCATTGAGCAGACAGACGCGCAGCGTGCTCCCCTGCCCGCTGACGGTGGGGCGGTGCATCGGGGCCGGATTGAATTGCTGTCAACCCATCTGACCAACATGCCGGACGGGGCACAAGTGAGCCCCGGCATGACCGTGCGCGCCGAAATCAAAGTGGGGCATCGGACAATCCTGTCCTACTTCCTCTATCCGATCACCCGCGGTTTCAGCGAAGCCATACGGGAACCCTGAGAGTCCGTCTGAAAAATTTTCCTTCTTTCTCAACATCTTAATGTTTTAATCCCGTCACCCATGCTGCGGCCGGGGTCCAGTTTCGTAGAGCAAAGCGCCTGTGATTCTGGACCCCGGCCACAGCACGGGTGACGGTAGCGTTTGAAGATAAGACGTGTAAGACGTTGAGATAACGTGAAACTTTCCGGACGGACTCTGATACCAATCTCCCTTGATCGTGACCGATCCAGGGAGATTTCGCGTTCCCTCACGCGCCGGGCGCTGCCTCCGGCGGGTTGGTATGATACCATATCCTGTGTCATTCGAATCGCTGACCGGCCAGGAAGTGCCGGCATATTCCGCCGCCAACCTGTTTCAGGCACCTTTTAGCGCTGAAGCCGCCCTTACCGCCGATCCATCTCCCGGTTAATTAAGCACAGCAGGATTGGCTGAAGGCGAAAATCGCCGCCAGCCAATCCCATAGGGCCTGCGATCACGAAGGACGTTTCAGAACCCGTTCCATCGCCGCCTCAAACTGACGGGTGAACCGTTCAGTATTGCCGATGCTGCGCATCCAGGCCTCACCGCCATCCAGCTGTGACCGCAAGGAACGATAACGCACCGGGTCATGCGCCAATGACACAGCCAGATCGACGTAATCCGCGCGGTTGGTGGTGACCAGTTCAGGCAACCCGACGGCCGTCAGCAAGGCGCTGGCCATACGGGATGCAAACGTCTCCCCCTGCAATGTCAGCAAGGGCAGCCCCACGCGCAGGGCATCACTGGCCACGGTACCGGCATTATAAGGCGTGGTATCCAGGAACAGGTCGGCCAGAGCCATGCGAGCCCGATAATGATCGGGCGCAACCCGGCCGGCAAAGATTAGCCTTTCCGGCCCGATTCCCCGATTGGCAGCCTGCAGAAGGATATTCTGCCTAGCCTTTTCATTATCACTCACCAGCCACAACAGACCATGTTCCACCCGACGCAGGATTTCCATCCAGGCATCGAACATCTCTTCATTCAGCTTGTAATGATTGGAAAAGGAACAGAAGATAAATTTGTCCGCCGGCAATTTCTCTTCTTCCCGACTGACCGGCGGAAGATTAGGCGGACGGCTGTCATTCGCTTGGTAAAGATCATCAAGATAAAGCGGCTTTGGGTGGTACTGGTGCGCGATTTCCGGCGGAATGACATGCCGATCGGCGATAAGATAATCCAATTCAGGGATGGGCAGGCCGCCAATATATCCCAGATATGTTGCCTGCACCGGCGCCGGCTTCCAGCGCAGGGTTTCCATCCGGGCCCCCTTGGTCAAGCCGTTGAGATCGATCAGAATATCAATCTCGTCCGCACGAATGCGCTGGGCAACCTCAGCGTCGCTGAGATGGTTGACCGGAATATGGTGATCCAGGGCGGCAATGACCCGGCGCCGAATGTCGCTGCCATCCTCTCGGGACGAGCAATAACCAAAAACCTCGTACTTAGACCGATCGTGGCGCTCAAACAATTCAACAATCAAAAAGCTCATCGCATGAGCACAGAAATCTGACGACATATAGCCGATGCGGATACGGTCATGCCGATATCCCTGGGGCGGTGCCAGCAGCTGCGGGGCGGCCGGGACTTTACGGTTCAGCCATTCCGCCGTTATTTGCATCTGATCTTCAACACGATCAAACAAGGAGAGCGCCGCCAGGGGACCGCAATGGCGCTTTACCTCTGCCGGTGTCATGCCGGGAAGCGCGGGACCGAAAACCGGCCAGGCGCAGATGGCCTGCCGGTTGAGACTCCAATGCTGTATCGCATCAGGCTGATGCGGATTGGTCAGCAAGGAGCGATAAAGCGTCTGCTGCGACGCATCAAGGTCACGCTTTTCCTCCAGGACGCGGCCGATCTGATTGAGCAGCATGGTCCGCGCCTCATCAGGCTGCAAAGCGCCCTGCCAGATCGCCAGCGCGCCGTCGAGGTCACCCGATCCGCTCTTGATAATCCCCAGATTATAGGAGGCCTGATACAGATCGGGCTTCAGCAGCAATGCGTTCTGGTACGCGGTGATGGCGGTCGTCCGATCACCGGCAGCAGAAAGCTCGACACCCAGATTGAACCAGATGCCGGCCGCACCGACCGCTGTGTTGCCATGAACCTCCAGCCACAGCTTATAAATTTCCACTGCAATCGCCGGCGTATAGGGTCGGGCCGCAGCGACCAACGCACTCAACTGGGCAAAGTCAAGCTGCGGCATGATGCTGCGCAGCCACACCTGTTCCCCCAATGGCATGGCAGCCACATTGGGGCGACGGATGATCAGGGTAAATTGCGGGGCAAATTCCATGGTCACGGCCATGTCTCCATCTATCCGTCAGAATCGGTTCAAAGCGGGGTGGGGGCAGGCCACAGGCGCTGATCATAGGGTATGGGAGAATAGCTGTGCCGACGGGCCAATGCGGCCCGATAGCGTTCTTCATAATCGGAAATAAAGCTGAATTCCGCCGTTTCGTGATCCAGCGCGGCCCCAATCTCCAGATAGAGATCAAGATTGGTCAGATCGGGTTGCGGCACCCTGCCCTCCTGCCATTCCTGCCAGAGATGTTCACACAACGCCTCCATCTCCCGAACGAACAGGTCAGTATCAAACAGCACGCAACTGTCCCGCTGCGCCCGCAGCTTGTCCCGCACCGCCTGCCGCCGCGCCTGGTCACGCCCCAGTTCCACCGCCAGACGCACATAGGAATCCGGGCTGTCACAAACCAGCTCGGGCATACCGGCAGCCCGGACCAGGCTGGCGCAAACGCGGGAGGCAAAGTTCCGCCCTGGGACGGTAATCACCGGCACACCCATCCACAAGGCATCAGACGCCGTGGTATGTGCCCCATAAGGCAGACTGTCCAGGAAGAGGTCGGCCAGGGCATAGCGTGCCAGATGCGCCGCGTTCGGCAGGCTGGGCGCAAAGATCAGACGCGCCGGATCAACCCCCAGACGCTCCGCCTCCTCACGCAGGCGTTGCTCCACAACCTCCTGGCCACACAAGACCCAGAGCACTGAATTATCGACCTGCCTCAACACCTCCATCCAGCGGGCGAAGGTGAAAGGCGAGATTTTCTGCGACCCATTGAAGCTGCAAAAGACCACGGCATCTTCCGGCAAGCCCGCCTCTGCACGCGTCGGCGTTTTCGGGTCTATGACACGCCGCCGGTCATTGGGTTGGTAACAAGGCAGCCGCACGACTTTTTCCGAACAATATTTTTCCAGGGCCGGCGGGATGATGGTGTCGTCAGCAATAATGTACTGATGATAGGGCGTGCCCATCGTGCCGGCATAGCCAAGCCAGTTCACAATCACCGGTGCCGGCCGCCGCGCCAACATGCGGGTACGGCCGTCCTTGGTATGACCATTGATATCGATCAGAATATCAATCTGCTTTTCACGGATCAGCGCCGCCGCCTGCTCATCATCCAGCCCATTAATGTCAAACCAATGCTCCACGCTGTCGCGGATACGGGCCTTGATTGGATCCTCTGCCTGGAAGCCGCAGAAAAAGGCAAAGACTTCCACCTTACTGCGGTCATGCAGGGCCAACATCTCCGCCGTCAGATAGCCGATGGCATGGGCCCGCAAGTCCGATGACAGATAGCCTATGCGCAGTCGGCCGTCAGCGGCGCGGGGGCGGTCACGATATTCCTCCAGGTCATGAAATGTCTGGGCCCACCCCACTTCCTTGCGACTATAATCAAACGCGGCGGCCAGATTGAGCATCGGGTCATCGGTATAGATCGCCATGCTCAGCGGGGCCAGGACGCCGATCATCTGTGGCGCGGTCAATCCCGCCACGGGGTTGATGACCGGCCAACGGCAAAGGCGCTGGCGGGCCGAAACGTAATGCTGAATGACTTCGCGCTGATCGGCATGGGTTTCCAGCGAAAGGCGGAGCACATCCTCCGACTCCGGTGTCCGGTTCAGCTTGGTCAGCACGCGCGCCCGCTGCTTCAGGGCGGTCATCCGGTAGTTCATGGCCGCATCATTGACCGACCCGGTCAGATTGACGGCATTGTCCCAAAATTGCAGGGCCAGCTCATCCGCGCCCAGCCGTTCCAGCACAGAACCGAGATTGATATGGGCGGGAACCAGATCCGGCTTCACCCGGATCGCTTCATTATAAGCATGCAAGGCGGCCTGATCATGACGGAGATCACCCAGCAGCACCCCGTAATTGAACAGAACAACCGATAACAATGGATCATTCGGATGACAATCGATCCATGTCTTGTAAAGACTGACTGCTTCATTCGTGGTGCCGCTTGCCACCAGTTTGTTGGCACCGGCCATGACATCGAGCGCGCTTAGATGCTGCACTTCCATTCCCCGTTATCTACGGATCGCGCCAAAAAAGTCTCTGCCCCCCATTGCTCAGGCCGTGAAGGCACCCTGGCGCAACTGGTCGGCGAAATAGGCAATGGTGCGCGTCAACCCTTCCTCCAGATGAATGGTAGGGGCCCAGTTCAGCAGGGTCCGGGCCTTGGTGATATCCGGGCACCGCTGCAGGGGATCGTCCTGCGGCAGGGGTTTGACAATGAAATCTGATTTGGTACCGGTCAGACGCACCACCGCCTCCGCCAACTGGCGGATGGTATATTCACCAGGATTGCCGATATTGATCGGCCCTGTCACCTCATCCGGGGCCGCCATCAGGCGAATAAACCCTTCAATGAGATCATCGACATAGCAGAAGGAACGCGTCTGCGAACCATCACCATAGATTGTGATCGGATCCCCCTGAAGGGCCTGGACGATAAAATTGGACACGACTCGTCCGTCGTTGGGATGCATACGCGGGCCGTAAGTATTGAAGATACGGGCAACCCGGATATTGACCCCATTCTGCCGGTGATAATCGAAAAACAGCGTTTCTGCGCAGCGCTTGCCCTCATCGTAGCAGGCGCGGGGACCGATGGGATTGACGTTGCCGCGATATTCCTCCGTCTGGGGATGAACAGTCGGATCGCCATAAACTTCGGATGTGGAGGCCTGAAAGATCTTTGCCTTGGTCCGCTTGGCCAGCCCCAGCAGGTTGATCGCACCATGCACCGAGGTTTTGGTCGTCTGCACCGGGTTGAACTGGTAATGGATGGGCGAGGCCGGGCAGGCAAGATTGTAAATCTCATCCACCTCAACGAAGAGGGGGAAGGTGATGTCGTGGCGCATCACCTCAAAGTGCGGATTGGACAACAGGTGCAGGATATTATCGCGTGAACCCGTGAAAAAATTATCCACACATAATACATCGGCCCCATCAGCCAGCAAACGCTCACAAAGATGCGAGCCAAGAAAACCAGCCCCACCCGCGACGAGAACCCGCTTGCGTGCACGCTTCATGACGATCCTTATGGTTTATCTGCCGCCTTTGGCATTGAAGAATCTCGGGGCCACCGACCCCTAAGCCTTTTGTTTATACCCACAGTTGATGGTGGATGCCACGACTTAAGCTGAAATGCCAAGGTTAAGGCGGATGATTGGGACTTGGCACCTTTGGCGACCAACAGTATTGGTTGCCCACGGATCAAGGGGGTGACTGTGGTCAGGGTTCTGCGGAATATCGGGATCGGTTTATTGCTGCTGGGGTTGGCCGGTTGTACGACGCACAGCCCACCGGCGGCACCCGCCGACCCGGAACTGGTATTCTGGGAAAGCATCCGCAACAGCCAGAATCCGGCGGAATTTCAGGCCTATCTTAATGCCTATCCCCACGGGCGTTTTGCTGAACTGGCACGTCTGCGCGTCAAACCATCCCCGGCGCCCGCCCCCAGCCCCACCCCGGCGGCGCCCAAGAAGCCTGCGGCCAAGCCACAGGCCAAGAACAATGTCCGCCCGCCGCCGCCTGCCCATCGCCAGGGGGAGCCGGCCATTGTGGATGCCCCGGCCCCGCCGGTGATGTGGGCGAAGATCGAAGCCTTGAACGGGGAGGCGGGGCCGGCCCTGCGCAGCCAGCTGATGGATTGCTGGACGCCCCCCGCCGTCCCGGCCGGCAACGGCAATATGCGGGCGGAGATCGGGGTTTATTTCGATGATGCGGGCCAAGTGCGCGGCGCTGCCTTTTTGGCCGGCAACAAGGATATGAGTGATCCGATCTTCGCCAGCTTCGTCCAAAGCGCCCTGGCCGCCCCGATGGATGCGGCCTGCCGGACAAGCCTGCGCCTGCCCAAACAGGCCGGTGATGCGGACAACCAGCGCCGGGGCGTGGTGATGCTGTTCGCCCTGGACAGCCCGCCGTGACGCGCCTCAGCGCAGGGCGTTGCTGATCAGGTAATTGGCATAATCCACCGGCTTCAGCCGGATGGGTGCCCGCTCGCTCTCCCCTTCCAAGGCGCGGGCCAGCACGATATGGCGCTGCACGTCATTATCCGTCAGCTTGTACAGTCCCAGTTCCCCCTTGATGCGGGGATAGTAGGTGGGGTCCACCTGCTTCTGCCGCTTTGCCAGACGTTCCAGCACTGCGCTCTCGTCCAGATCGGTTTCCACCTGCTTCAGCAGCTTCCAATCGGTTTCACCCGCCATGCCCTTGGCCAGCAGGGCCGCCGGGTCGCCGTCGCAGACCCCAACCTTGAAGATATTCTTGCCCAGCCCGACATCAGAGGCCCATTGGCAGATATTGGCGCTGCGCGCCACATAGAGTGCGGCCATTCCCGTTTCCCTTGGCGAGGGCCGGCACACGAACCGGCATCTGTCTTGCGCTATAGCATGAAAATGGCCTGTGTCCAGCCGTTCCACGCCCCGATTCTTCAATCGGGAGCGCCGTACCAGTGCCGCCCAGAAATCAGGCAATCGAGACCAGCGGCGCCGCCAAAGCAGGCAACACCGCCCGGAAACACTGAAAAACCCGTATCTTAAATTTCCTTTCCTTATCGTTAAGTGCCTAATATTTGGACTGGTTATTCATAAAATCACTGATAATATTCAAACTCTGAAAGCTCCAGCAAAGGAGCACCTTAATAATAATCGTAACAAATCAATCCAACAGGTACAGCGCGTGACGAGCATGACGATGAATCTGGCGCGACCAGAACTGAATTCAACCTTTACCAGCGGCAATGCGGCCTCACCGGAAACCATCATTGCCCTGGCCCGTGAAGTGGCCGACGTTTCAGCGCAGCGCACCGGCGCCATCGGTGACATTACCCGTCGCACGAAAATACTGGCCCTGAATGCCAAGATCGAGGCGGCGCGGGCCGGCAGCCATGGCGCCGGCTTCGGTGTTGTTGCGGCGGAGGTACAATCGATTTCCAGCGAGATCGATGAAGCCGCCAGCCGGATGCGGGATGAGATTGTCGGCAGTGCCCACCGGCTGCATCGGCTGGGGCAGGAACTGGTGGGCTCCATCCGGGGGCAACGCCTGGCCGATCTGGCGCTGAACATGATCGATATTATCGACCGCAATCTCTATGAACGCTCCTGCGATGTGCGCTGGTGGGCCACCGACAGCGCCATGGTCCAGGCCCTGGAAGCACCTTCGGCAGCAACGGCGACCTATGCGGCCGAACGGCTGGGCGTGATCTTGAAATCCTACACCGTTTATCTGGATATCTGGGTGGTGGATGCCAATGGACAGGTCATCGCCAACGGCCGCCCCCAGCGCTATGGGGTGCGGGGCCAGTCGGTGGCCGACCAGGATTGGTTCCGCAACGCCATGGCCACCCGCCATGGTGGGGAATTCGCCGTGGCCGATGTGGCGATCAATCCGGCCCTGGCGGGGCAACCGGTCGCCACCTATGCCACAGCCATCCGCGCCGGCGGGGCAGAAACAGGCCGTCCGCTGGGTGTGCTGGGCATCTTCTTTGATTGGGCCCCCCAGGCCGGAACCGTGGTCGATGGCGTGCGGCTGACGGAGGATGAACGGCTGAGCAACCGCACCAAATGCCTGATCGTGGACAGCAATTTCCGGGTGCTGGCAGCCTCTGACCGGGCTCTTTTGGCCACAGGAACCTATCCGCTGAAAACCGGCGGGCGCGATACGGGTTATTATCAGGCCGACGACGGCACCATGGTGGCCTTCGCCCTGACGCCCGGCTATGAAACCTACAAGGGGTTGGGCTGGTATGGCCTGATCGTGCAGAAGCCGCTGGAAACCGTGGCATAAAGGTTCTTTGCCCTGACGCGCCGACAGGGTCGGCGCGTCAGCATGGTTGGGGCTCAGGCCTTCTGAACCCCCGGCTTCTTGGGATCAACGGCAAATTTAGCGCGGGTGGAGAGCTTGCCCCCCCGCTCCGTCACCTTGTCCAACACCTTGAATTCCATCTCGAACCGCTTGTGGTTCACGTCACAGATGCCATAGCCGCGCTGATCATTGATCAGCTTGATATGCGGGTTTTCCGCCAGCATCCCCTTGGCATTGGGGCGCATGTCGCTGCCATCCCCGCCCGAGGAGATGGAGGTGACGACGAACTCCGTCGCCACGACGGGCGTCGACGGGTCCATCGGATCCAGCTTGAGGTCGCCGGCGAAATTCTGGTGCTCATCGCCGGTCAGCACCACCGTATTGCGGATGTTATTGTCGCTGAGATGCCGCAGCAGCCGCTTGCGGGCCACGCGATAGGGATCCCAGCTATCCATGTTGCGGATATCCTCCGGCCCCGGCTCCCGGTCGCAGGCCATCATCATCACCTGCTGGGCCAGGCTGTTCCAGCGCGCAGTGGATTTGGCCATATTGTCAAACAGCCAGGCTTCCTGCCGGTCGCCCAGCACGGTCAGGGCGGGGTCATCCACCGCCGGACAGGCGGGACGGAAACCATCATTGCAGGGCTGGTCGCTGCGATATTGGCGGGTGTCCAGCACATGCATGTCCAGCAGGTCACCAAAGGTAAAGCGGCGGAACAACTGGATATCCGGCCCATTGGGAATGGAACTGCGGCGCAGCGGCATATGTTCATAATAGGCCTGGGCGGCGGCGGCCCGGCGCAGGCGGAAAATTTCTGGCGGCGTGCCGTCCTTATCGAAATCGCTGACCCAATTATCGACGATTTCGTGATCGTCCCAGACGGTGATCCAACTGGCCGCCATATGGGCCTGCTGCAGATCGGTATCCATCTTATAGACGGCGTAACGGCGCCGGTAATCATCCAACGAAAAGGATTCCGGCAATCCTGTCAGGCGAGGCGTCGGCTCGGCCCGGTTGGTATTGCGGCTGAAATAGAAGGGGCGACCGCCGCTTTCATAAATGTAATCGCCATAATGATAGACGAAATCCAGCTCTTCCCGCGCCAGCAGATTATAGGCGGTGAAGAAACCCTGTTCGTAATTCTGGCAGCCGACCACGCCGAAGCGCAGCTTCTGCAAAGGCGCGCCAGCCGCCGGCGCCGTGCGCGCCACGCCTTGCGGCGACCGCTCCCCGCCGCAGCGGAAACGGTAATAATAGGGGCGGCCGGGCTGCAGCCCCGTCACTTCCACATGCACGGCATGGCCCAGTTCGGGATGGGCCTTGGCTTGCCCCTTGGCGGCGATATTCTTGAACTGGTCGTCGGTCGAGACTTCCCAGTTAACCAGGATGACTTCCTTGGCCATGCCGTAATCGGGTTCCAACGGGCGCGGGGCCAGCCTTGTCCAGATGACGAAACCATCCGGCCAGGGATCACCGGAAGCGACACCCAACTGGAACGGATAATCCAGGAAATTCATCTGCCCGAAGGCCGGGCGCACCATGGATGGCACCGCCAGGGCCGCCACGGCGGCACCGCCGGCAAGGCGCAGCAACTGGCGGCGGGTGGCAAGCAGGGGCGCGGGCAGGACGGGCTTCATCATCGAACCTGACAGAAAGAGAAAAGGCGGCCCATGAAGACCGCCGCCAAAGGGCTTCTGCCATCAAAGACATGGCGAAGACAAGGGGGCGTGCGACCGCACGCCCCCTGGATAGGTTACACCCCGATCGGCCCGCCGCCCTTGCGGCTGACCACCACCACGGACGGGCGCGGCGGCAGAGTGGGCTTGAAATCCGGCCAGCGGGTGCCGGGATCGGCGAAGGTGGCGCGGCCGCCGCTCTTCGTCACCTTCTCCACCCCATCGGCACCGGGGTGCTGGACGGAAAGGAACAGGGCCGAATCATCCGGGTTGAAGCTGGGGCCGGTCATCTCCGCCCCGATCGGCACGCGGAAGAACATGCGGGCGGTGCCGCGCAGCGGGCCTTCGGTTTCCACCGCCCAGATGCCATCGGCATCCCCGCTGGTCCATTGCCACTTATTGCCCTGGTCGGTGCCCACCCACAGGCGGCCCATGCTGTCGAAGGCGCAATTATCCGGGCAGGCGAACCAGCCATTGGCCGTGGTGGCGGCGTTGAAGCTGGCACCCGTCTTCGGATCGGCCGGGTTGCCGGCCTTCAGCAGGATTTCCCACTTATAGGTGCTGGCCGTATGGTCATCGCCGGGCGGCAGCATTTCCACGATATGGCCCCAGCTATTGGCCGGACGCGGATTGGCCGGGTTCACCTGGGCCTGCACCGGGTGGATCGGGTCAGCCTTGGCCCGGTCATCATTGTTGGTCAGCATCACATAGACGCGGCCGGTCTTGGGATTGACCTCGATATCCTCCGGCCGGTCCATGCGGGTGGCACCCAGATGGGTAGCGGCCAGCCGCGCGCTGATCAGCACATCGCCCTGATCCTTGAAGCCATTGGCGGCTGTCAGCGGCCCCTGGCCATGCACCAGCGGCAGCCAGGTAACGCTGCCATCGGCATCGAAGCGGGCAACGGACAGCGTGCCCTCCTCCAGCAGTTTCATGTTGGCCTTGCGGTCGGCCGGGTTGAACTTGCCCTTGGAGACGAAGCGATAGACATGCTCGAACTTCTGATCATCGCCCATATAGACGATGACATGGCCATCCTTGTTCAGATGCACCCCCGCCCCTTCATGCTTGAAGCGGCCGAGCGCCGTCAGCTTGCGCGGGGTGCTGGTGGGATCATAGGGATCGATTTCCACGATCCAGCCGAACCGGTTGGCCTCATAAGGCTCCTTGTTGACATCGAACCGCTCATCGAACCGGCCCCATTGATAGAAGGGGGACGGGATGGTCATGCGGTCATAATTGCGCTGTTCCGGGTGGGACTGGTCGATCTTGCCCATGAAATAGCCGTCGACATTCTCCTCTCCCGACAGAACCGTGCCCCAGGGGGTGACACCGCCGGCACAGTTATTCATCATGCCGATGACGGTACGGCCCGACGGGTCGGCCTTGGTCTTCATGCGGGCATGGCCGGCGGCGGGGCCGGTGATCGTCATCGCCGTCTTCAGGGCGCTGATGCGGCGGTTATATTTGCTGCCGCGCACATAGGCCCATTTGCCATCCTTGCCGCGCTTGATCTCGACGATGGAGCCGCCATGGGCGGCCATCTCGATCTCCGCCATCTCTTTCGTGATCGCTTCGGGGGCGTAACGATCCTGGCCTTCCGGCACCAGGCCGGGGAACATCAGTTCGGCAATCGTATATTCATGGTTCACCCACAGCAGGCCGTGATCGGCGCTGTTGGACCCCAGCGGCAGCGGCATGAAGGCGGTGAAGTCGTTATTATAGCCGAACTGCTTCAACTGGCTGTCGGCCGTCTGCTTATAGGGGTCGAATTCCGGGCTGTCGGCGAACAAGGGCTCCCCCCAGCGCAGCAGCACATCGGCATCATGGCCGGCGGCGACATGGTGGTGATCATCCACCCCGCGCGTGATTTCCTCAAACACAAAGCTGAAACCGTCCTTGCCCGCCTTGCCAGCGGCGGGGGCGGCCTGGGCGGCGGCATCGGCGATCCCGTCGGGCAGCGGTACGGCCGGACCAAAGGCGGCGATGGCCGCCGTACCCAGCAGGCCGCGCAGGATGTTGCGGCGGCCGAGACGCTGTTGCACCACCTCGCCGAAGGTCGGTTCGCTCTCCGGGCTGCTGCCGCGATTCTGGACCGCTTCGAACTCTTCCAGGGTGATGCTGTCAACGGACATGGGCCGGAAACTCCAATAGGCCGGAACCGGGCCAAGGGCCGGGCCGGTGGCGTCAAACATATGTCGCCGCTTATAGCCCCATGATGCTACAGTTATTTGACAGTCTGGCCGGCCGGCATCCTCTGTCCGGCCGCGAAACAAAATATCCACCACATCTTGCCCCCGCCCGACGAACTGGCTAGCTTGTGCGGCTGGTGTGATGGTGGCGTCCCAACCTTTGCGAGGGTGGGCGCGTACAGCCTTTTTTCGGAACGGTGCCGATGAATTTTTTTCGCCGTGCCGCCTGCGCGGCCGCTCTGACCCTGTCTGTTGTCGCAGCCGCCCCCGGCGCTGAATCCGAGAAGACATTTGCCCCTGCCATCGTCTTTGACATGGGCGGCCGGTTCGACAAATCCTTCAATGAAGGGGCCAACCAGGGGGCGGAGCGATTCCGGGCCGATACCGGGGTCAATTTCCGCTGGTTTGAGATCACCAACGAGGCGCAGCGGGAACAGTTCCTGCGGCGGCTGGCCGCGCGCAACGCCAAGGTGATCGTCGCCGTCGGCTTTTCCATGGCGCCATCGGTGGAAAAGGTGGCCCGGGAATATCCCGATGTCCGCTTCACCCTGATCGACGGGGTGGTCGACCTGCCCAATGTGCAGTCGGTGGAATTCGCCGAACATGAGGGTTCCTATCTGGTCGGCGTGCTGGCGGCCATGGCGTCAAAGACCGGTACGGTCGGATTCGTCGGCGGCATGGATATTCCGCTGATCCGCCGGTTCGTCTGCGGCTATGAGCAGGGCGTGAAGGCGACCAGGGCCGATGCCAAGGTGATTTCGAACATGGCCGGTTCAACGCCGACCGCCTGGGCCGACCCGACGCGTGGCAGCGAACTGGCGAAAAGCCAGATGGACCGGGGCGCGGATGTGATTTTCGCCGCCGCCGGCCAGACCGGCCTGGGCGTGCTGCAGGCCGCCGCCGATGCCGGCAAGCAGGGCATCGGCGTGGACAGCAACCAGAACCACCTGTTTCCCGGCCATGTGCTGACCAGCATGATCAAGCGGGTGGATGTGGCGGCCTATAACGCCTTCAAGGGCGTGATGGACGGCACCTGGAAACCCGGCCATCAACGGCTGGGCCTGACAGAGGAAGGCGTGGGCTGGGCCCTGGATGAGAATAACCGGTCCCTGATCACCCCGGAAATGCTGGCCGCCGTGACCAAGGCGGCGGATGAAATCAAGGCCGGCACCCGCCATGTCGTGAATTACAGCGACAAAGATAGCTGCGTCTATTAAGGCCCATCGGTTGAACACCCAACACCACGGATGCACGCAGTGACCGTCACGCCGGCCCCGCATTCTGCCCCGAAACCCGCCCATGAATGGGCGGTGGAGCTTGTCGGCATCGACAAGCGCTTCGGCCCTGTCCATGCCAACAAGGACGTCACGCTTCGCTTCGCCCCTGCCTCCATCCACGGGCTGGTGGGGGAGAACGGGGCTGGCAAATCGACCTTGATGAGCATCCTGTACGGCTTCTACCAAGCCGATAGCGGCCAGATTCTGGTGCGGGGCCGGGAAGTGGCGATCAAGGGATCGCAAGACGCCATCGGCCTTGGCATCGGCATGGTGCACCAGCATTTCATGCTGGTGGAAACCTTCACCGTGCTGGAAAATCTGCTGCTGGGGCACGAGGGCGGGCCGCTGCTGGCCCCCGCCGTGGCCCGCGCCCGCAAGGAGGTGGAGGCGCTGGAGCGCACCTTCGGCCTGGAAGTGCCGCTGGATGCGCTGGTCTCCGACCTGCCGGTGGGCGTGCAGCAGCGGGTGGAAATCCTGAAGGCGCTCTATCGTGGCGCCGATGTGCTGATCCTGGACGAACCGACGGCCGTGCTTTCCCCGCCAGAGGTGGCGCAACTGTTCCGCATTCTGGAACGGTTGCGGGCGGAGGGGCGCACCGTGGTGCTGATCACCCATAAGCTGAAGGAAATCATGGCCATCACCGACCATGTGTCGGTGCTGCGCCGGGGGGCGGTGGTGGCGGAATTTGCCACGGCGGAGACCAACCGGCAGCAATTGGCCGATGCCATGGTGGGCCGCAAGGCCAATCTGGAGGTGGAAAAGGCCCCGGCGGCGGCCGGGCCCGTGCTGCTGGCAGCCGAAGGCGTGAATGTGGTGGATGCGCGCGGCGTCACCACCTTGAAGAATGCCAGCCTGACCGTGCGGGCCGGGGAGATTGTCGGCGTGGCCGGCGTGGCCGGCAATGGCCAGTCGGAATTGCTGGAAGTGCTGTCCGGCATGTTGCCCTTTGCCAGCGGTACGCTGACGATAAAGGGGGAGACGCTGAAAGCCGGCAGCGCCTATGACCCGGCCGATGCCCGGCGGCGCGGTCTGGCCCATGTGCCGGAAGACCGGCTGAAACTGGCCGTGGTGAAGGAGTTTCCTGCCGCACAGAGCGCCATCCTGGGCTATCACGACGATAAGCCGCTGGGGCGTGGCTGGCGGCTGGATTGGAAGCGGGTCACCGCCAAGACGGCGGAACTGATGGAACGGTTCGATGTGCGCCCGCGCGATCCGTCGCTGCGCACCGCCCTGTTCTCCGGCGGCAACCAGCAGAAGCTGGTGATGGCGCGGGAGATGGAGAAGGAGCCAGACATTCTGCTGGTCGGCCAGCCAACGCGCGGGGTGGATATCGGCGCCATCGCCTTCATCCACAAGCAATTGGTGGGCTTGCGCGACCGGGGCAAGGCGATCCTGCTGGTTTCCGCCGAACTGGATGAAATCATGGCCCTGTCGGACCGCATCCTGGTGATGTGCGATGGGGAGATTGTCGGCGAATTGTCCGCCGCAGAGGCCACGGAAAGCCGTATCGGCAGCATGATGGCCGGCGTCAGCGCCGGCGAGGAACAGTAAGATGAGTGCGGGAACCGGATCGGATAATCTGCCCTGGTGGGCAACGGCTGTGCTGCTGCCCGTCATCAATGTCGTGCTGGCGCTGATCGTCTCGGCCATCGTCATCCTGGCCATCGGCGAAGACCCGCTGGGGGCCATGTGGACGATGGTGCAGGGCGCACTCGGCACCAGTGAGGGGCTGGGCTATACGCTCTATTATGCCACCAGCCTGATTTTCACGGCGCTGGCCGTGGCGGTCGCCTTCCATGGCGGGCTGTTCAATATCGGGGGTGAGGGGCAGGCCTATCTGGGCGGGCTGGGCGTGGGCCTGGTCTGTCTGGCCGTGGGCGACATGCCCTGGTATCTGGTGCTGCCGCTTTCCGTGCTGGGCGGGGCCGCCTTTGGCGGCCTCTGGGGCGCCATTCCAGGATATCTGCAGGCCTATCGCGGCAGCCATGTCGTGATCACCACCATCATGTTCAACTTCATCGCCTCCTCGCTGATGGTTTACCTGATGGTGAATGTGCTGATCCGGCCGGGCCAGATGTCGCCGGAAAGCGCGCAGTTCGACAAGGCGACCTTCCTGCCGCTGGTGCAGGATATGGCGGCCGCCATCGGCATCCAGATGAACCCGTCGCCGCTGAATTTCTCCCTGTTTCTGGCGCTGGCTGCCTGTGTGCTGGTCTGGGCCTTCATCTGGCATACGCGCTGGGGCTTTGCCCTGCGCACCGTGGGCGCCAATGAAAATGCCGCCCGCTATGCCGGGATCGACCCGAAAAAGGTGATCATCATCGCCATGGCCCTGTCCGGCGCGCTGGCCGGCCTGCTGGGCGTGAATGAAATCCATGGCGTGCAGCATCGTCTGTTGCTGAATTTCCCGGCGGGCATGGGTTTCACCGGCATCGCCGTGGCCCTGATGGGCCGCAACCATCCCGCCGGCATCGTGCCCGCCGCCATCCTGTTCGGGATGCTGTACCAGGGCGGGACGGAGCTGATTTTTGACTATCCGTCCATCAGCCGCGAGCTGGTGGTGGTAATCCAGGGCGTGGTGATCCTGTTCGCCGGCGCCCTGGAACATATGTTCCGGCCGGCACTGGTCCGGCTGTTCACGCCAAAGCCGGCGGGGGTGTGAGATGATGGACAGCTATTTCTGGCTGCTTTCCCTGCTGGACAGCATGTTTCGTCTGGCGACCCCGCTGCTGCTGGCGGCCCTGGCGGGCTTCTTCTCCGAACGGGCCGGGGTGGTGGATATCGGGCTGGAGGGCAAGATGCTGATGGCGGCGTTCGCCGCCGCCGCCACCGCCGCCTTCACCGGGTCCGCCGGGCTGGGCCTGCTGGCCGCCATCGGCGCATCGCTGGTGTTGGCGCTGCTGCACGGTTTTGCCTGCATCACCCATCGCGGCAATCAGGTGGTCTCCGGCGTGGCGCTGAACATCACCGCCATGGGGCTGACGGCCGTTCTGGGCAATGCCTGGTTCGAAATGGGGGGCCGTACCCCCAACCTGCCGGCCACGGCCCGTTTTGGCGAACTGACCCTGCCGCTGGCGGAGACGCTGCGCGGCATTCCGGTGCTGGGATCGTTTTATTACGAGGTGATCAGCGGCCATAATATCCTGGTCTATCTGGCCATGGCGCTGGTGCCGCTGACGGCCTGGGTGGCCTATCGCACCCGTTTCGGCCTGCGCCTGCGCGCCGTGGGCGAAAACCCAGCCGCCGTGGATACGGCGGGCATTTCCGTGCCGGCCCTGCGTTATCAGGCGGTGCTGATCGCCGGCCTGCTGTGCGGCATTGCCGGCGCCTATCTTTCCACCGCACAAGGGGCGGGCTTCCAGACCAATATGACCGCCGGCAAGGGCTATCTGGCGCTGGCCGCCCTGATCCTGGGCAAGTGGAAGCCGGTGCCCACCCTGCTGGCCTGCCTGCTGTTCGCCGCCGCCGACGCGCTGCAAACCCGCCTGCAAGGCGTGGTGATGCCGGGGCTGGGTGAAGTGCCGGTGCAACTGATTGAGGCGCTGCCCTATCTGCTGACCGTGCTGCTGCTGGCCGGCTTCATGGGCAAGGCCATTCCGCCCAAGGCTAGCGGCCGGCCTTATGTGAAGGAACGGTAAGGGCGTTCAAAAAACGGCGTGGGCTCAAGCCTCCGCCGTCTCTCCCCCACCGGAAAGCGCCAGCTTGCTGGCCACAATGGCCGCCTGGGTACGGCTGACCACACCCAGGCGGCGCAGGATGACGGTGACATGGGCCTTCACCGTCGTTTCCACCACGCCCATCTCATAGGCGATCTGCTTGTTCAGCTTGCCCTCCGCGATGCCACCCAGCACGCGCAATTGCTGCGGCGTCAGGCCGGCCACGCGGGCGGCCATGTCACCATCGCCCGGCACGGCCGGGCCTTGGGTGGGCGGCAGCCAGATATTGCCATCCATCACCGCCTTGATCGCCTCGCCAATATGGGTGATGGGGGCGGATTTCGGCACAAAGCCAGAGGCACCATAGTCCATGGCGCGCTGAATGGTGGTGGCATCCTCCATCGCGGAGACCACAATCACCGGCACGGCAGGAAATTCGTTACGCAGCAAGGCCAGCCCGATCAGCCCGTTCATGCCGGGCATATGCAGGTCCAGCAGCACGGCATCGATATTATCTTCTCGCTTCAAGGCCGCCTCCACCTCCGGGAAGTTCGCCGCCTCCACTGTTGTCAGTCCCGTAATGGCACCGGTCACCGATTGGCACAGGGCCGCGCGCATCAACGGATGATCGTCGGCCACCAGAATGCGGAATGCCATACCCTGATCCCCTCCCCTGGGATGCTCACCGGGGCTTCGTCGCCCCATTCTTTCTTCAGGTAACGACCAAGTATCGCCATTATGGACAAGGGGGCCACCCATTATCCACGGTCGGCGGCTGATCTTAAGGGTGGATCGGCCCAATACGGAAGGGGGAATGGCGATAAAAAGAAAGGCGGACCGCAACCGCGGCCCGCCCAGGCTGGAGCATCAGGGGAATGGGACGATCAATCGTCGGCGTAGATGTCGATGTCCTTGGTTTCCTTCACAAACAGCGCACCGATGACGAAGGTCACGGAAGCGATGATGATCGGGTACCACAGGCCATCATAGATATTGCCGGTGGCCGCCACGATGGCGAATGAGGTGGTGGGCAGGAAGCCGCCGAACCAGCCATTGCCGATATGATAGGGCAAGGACATGGACGTGTAGCGGATGCGGGTGGGGAACATCTCCACCAGCATGGCGGCGATCGGCCCGTAGACCATGGTGACATAGATGACCAGGATGGTCAGCAGCACCACCACCATGACATAGTTGACCTGGGCCGGGTCAGCCTTAGGCGGATAACCGGCGGCCTTCAGCGCATCGGCCACAGCCTTTTCAAAGGCGGCACCAGCGGCCTTGGGGTCGGTCGGGCCGGCATGGCTGCTGGGACCGTGGGAGAGGGAAACCTCCGTCTTGGTGGCGACGCCGGTGGCGTCATAACTGTCGATCACCGTTGTGCCGACGCGGATCTGGGCCAGGGTGCCGGCGGGGGCCGCCTCGTTGCTATAGGGCACACCCTTCTTCACCAAAGCCGCCTTGGCGATATCGCAAGAGCTGGTGAATTTGCTGGTACCAACCGGGTTGAACTGCACAGAGCACTGGGCCGGATCAGCCACCACAACGATGGGGGAGGTGGCAACCGCCTGTTCCAGCGCCGGGTTGGCGAAGTGGGTGATGCCCTTGAACAGCGGAAAATAGGTGATGACGGCGATGGCAAGGCCCGCCAGGATGATCGGCTTGCGGCCGATCCGGTCGGACAGGGTACCAAAGATGATGAAGAAGGGGGTGCCGATCAGCAGGGCCGCAGCAATCATCAGGTTCGCGGCAGCCGCATCTACCTTCAGCGTCTGGGTCAGGAAGAACAGGGCATAGAACTGGCCCGTGTACCAGACCACTGCCTGACCGGCGACCAGACCGAACAGGGCCAGCAGCACGACCTTCAGGTTCTTCCAGTTGCCGAAAGCTTCCGTCAGCGGCGCCTTGGAATGCTTGCCCTCTTCCTTCATCTTCTTGAAGGCCGGGCTTTCATTCAGCATCAGACGGATCCAGACCGACACGCCCAGCAGCAGGATGGAGACCAGGAACGGGATACGCCAGCCCCAGGTGTCAAAATCCTCCGCGGACATTGACATGCGGCAGCCCAGGATCACCAGCAGCGACAGGAACAGGCCCAAGGTTGCCGTGGTTTGAATCCAGGCCGTATAGTTGCCGCGGCGACCATGCGGGGCATGTTCGGCCACATAGGTGGCGGCACCGCCATATTCACCGCCCAGCGCCAGACCTTGCAGCATACGCAGGGTGATCAGGATCACCGGGGCCGCAATGCCGATGCTGGCATAGTTGGGCAGGATACCGACGATGAAGGTCGAGGCACCCATGATCAGGATGGTGACCAGGAACGTATATTTACGGCCGATCATGTCGCCCAGACGACCGAACACCAGCGCGCCGAACGGGCGCACGGCGAAGCCGGCCGCAAAGGCCAGCAGGGCGAAAATGTAAGCCGCCGTCTCATTCACACCTGAGAAGAACTGCTTGGCGATCACCGCCGCCAGCGAACCATAAAGGTAGAAGTCGTACCATTCGAAAACGGTGCCGAGCGAAGAGGCGAAAATCACCTTCTTCTCTTCCTTGGTCATGGGGGCGGGGGTTACCGCACCACCTGCTGTTACATTTGCCATATGCCCTCCCAGAAGTCGCGACGTGTCTCGGACGTTCATCGCTCGGCGTCTTATGAAGCGCCGTTGGCGGCGTCTGACCGCCGTCCATGCCGATCGATGCTGCTACGATGTGACACAGTTGCAGAAGCGGCAGCCCCGACCTTGGTCGGGAAGGTTAATGTGACAGTGCTTTGACAATACAAGGATTTTTGGTGCGGCGCAGCAGGCGTCCACCCAGGGATGCCGCTTCGGCAAATCATCATGGGACCGCAGCAGCAACAGGCTGCGAACCAAAACAGCCTTATATCAAAGAGATAATGGCACATTGCCGCCATGCGACAGGCGCAAATCGGCCACGCATCGAGCGAGGATCAAGGAAGCGTTTCCGATACGAAACCTATATCGCACCGCAACAATTTTGCCGACCATTGGATGGGGGCATCTGCCGCCGCCCCTCCCGACATTGGTCGGGCCTTTCATAAACCAGGGGAATTTTCGCCCCACCCGCGGTGTGCTGCGGCAAATCAGGCCAGAATCGCGCGAGTGGTAAAATGAAAAAGGATGCGGGCACCGGCGGTACCCGCATCCCCTTCGAAACCTTGCAAGCGTCGGAAAGTGACGTCTTATGCTGAGTTGCGATGAGTTCTCCTCATCGCAACTCAGTACGGCGGCGACTGCCGCCGCGCCGCACATGCGGCGTAGCCAAGCCAACGGAGTTGGCGCCGGCGATTGAGGGCCATGATCAGAACCATAGGTTCTGATCATGGCAATAGAGTATTACTTGGCGGCAACCTGGGACTGCTGGCCCTTGAAGGCGCGCAGTTCGCTGTTGAAGCTGCCAACGGTCATCTCCAGACGGTCAACCACCTGGTCGCGGTGGGCGGCGATGGCGGCGCGATAGGCAGGCTGAGAGAGGTAGGCGGTGGAGATATCGGCATTGTCAACGCAGCTGAGATAGTTGGCAGCCTTGTCGGCATAGCCACGCACGGCAGCGGCAGTCTGGCGCATCGCCTGTTCGGTGGCGGACTTGCCCTCAATCACAGCCGGAGCGGCCGGGGCTTCACCGCAGACGCGCTTGATGGCGGTCGGGGCGGCATTGGACTGGCCAACAGCCAGCAGAGCAACGGCGGAAACGAAAAGAGCGGTGTAGATCGTCTTCATAGCGATACTCACAAGGTTGAACGGGGGCGGATGCCACCGACGTTATGGGCCCTGTACGTTCGCTCCCTGAAAAATGGGTCTGTCTTAACTGCGCACCCTTGTTGTGCTTTGCACTATAGCCATATCGCAGTGCAGCGAAAAGGGCATTTACCATATAAATGGCCCGCTAATGATACTAGCGATCATGCAGCTGATGCATGACTTAAAAATAGCTAAAATCCTCAGATAATCCATATCGTTTGTAACGATACTACCTGTTTATCCGGCCGATTGGGGGGCTTCACGCTTACCCGTATTCTTGCTGCAACTGCGATTATGCTCTCATCCCGCGCCGGGTCACTGAGGCAAAGGGGCTAGGTCAGCGGGTTCACGGGCAGCGGCAATGGGCCCACATAAGCAAATCCCACGGCCTGCAGTCCAGACTTGGAAAGGGCTGATCCAGCAGGTGGGCAGCCAGCGCCCCAAACCCTGTGCCGCATTAAATGGACCAGGATGCGAAGAGCCATTGATCATGGCTCCCGGTATATGCATGTTGCCTCTGGTATCAGACGCCGCCATCGGGCGGCAGGGCTTGGGTGCATGGACGCGCGTCGGCGACCGTCGAGACGAGCGAGGGGCCGTAAGCCAGGGCCTTCCATCATCAATCAGCAGGGAACAGAGGCGTTCGGCATGGGTGATTTCCAGGACGGCATCCCATCGACCGCCATGGTCGATCTGTTGTTGTTCACACTGGATGACCGCAGCTATGCGCTGCGGCTGGAACGGGTGGCGCGGGTGGCCCCGCTGGTGGATATCACGCCACTGCCGGCCGCCCCTGCCATCGTGCTGGGGGTGATCGATGTCGCCGGGGACATTCTGCCGGTATTGGATATCCGCCAGCGTTTCGATCTGCCGCCCCGCCGGCAACGGCTGGAGGATGCGCTGGTGATGGTCCACGCAGGCCAGCGCCTGGTTGCCCTGCTGGTGGACCATGTGACCGGCACCATTCAATTGCCAGCGGCATCGCTGGTGCCGGTGGAAGGGGTCGTGCCCGGCACACGCTATTTTGACAGTGTCACCCGGCTGGCTGAGGGGCCCGTCTTCATCCATGATGTGGACCACTTCCTGTCGCTGGCAGAGGCCGCCGCCCTGGATGACAGCCTTGGCCGACAGCGGGGCGATGCATGAGCATCAGTGGCGATGGCGGCGTGCTGACGGCGTTCAGCCAGTTCCTGGAAACGCGCACCGGTCTGCACTATGCCCCCGAACGGCGGGCGGAACTGGGCCGGGCGGTGGACATCATGGCCAAGGAGCTGGGCTTCCCGGATGCGGCCGCCTGTATGCAGCATTTCCTGGCGACAGAGCCGACGCGGGAACAGATTGAAATCCTGGCCAGCCATCTGACCATCGGCGAAACCTATTTCTTCCGTGAACCACAAAGCTTCAAGGCCCTGGCGGAGACCGTGCTGCCGCCGCTGATCGCGGCGCGCCGGCAGGCGGGCACGCGGCATCTGCGGATCTGGAGTGCCGCCTGCAGCACGGGCGAGGAAGCCTATTCCGTGGCCATGCTGCTGGACGGGTTGATCCCGGATATTGCCCTTTGGAACATCACTATCCTGGCAACCGACATCAATCCCCGCTCCCTGCGCCGGGCGACAGAGGGGCGATACGGGGAATGGTCCTTCCGGGGCGTTGATCCGGCCGTCCGGCAGAAATATTTCGAGGCCCAGGACGGCAGGCAGGTGATCCTTCCCCGCATCCGCCGCATGGTCAGCTTTGCCTATCATAATCTGGCAGAGGATCTTTATCCGTCCGTCACCAGCAACACCAATGCGATGGACATCATCTTCTGCCGCAATGTGCTGATGTATTTCAGCTTTGACCGGGCGCGGCAGGTGGTGGCCAATCTGCATAATTCCCTGGTGGAAGGCGGGTGGCTGGTGGCCAGTTCGGTCGAAGGGTCGACAGAACTGTTCCAGCCCTTCGTCAATGCCCAATTGCCAGGGGCCACCTTCTACCGCAAGGCGGCAGGTGCCGCCGCCCTGCCATCGGTGCCCCCCTCAACGCTGGTGGTGCCGATACTGCCGGCACCGCCCACCCTGGCCCCTGCCCCTCCGCCCTTGTCCCCCCAGGGGCCGGATGATCTGCTGGCCCAGGTGCAGCCACTGTACCAGCAGGGACGCTATCGGGAGGCTATCGCCCTGCTGCGGGCCGATCCGGTGGTGCTGGAGGCCGATGGTACCGCCCTGGCCATGCTGGCCCGGCTGCACGCCAATGAAGGCCGCCTGGAAGAGGCAGCGCTTTGGTGTCAACGGGCGCTGAGCCTGGACCGAACCGCCCCGGAGCGGCATTACCTGCTGGCCATGATCAGCCAGGAGCGCGGGGAGCTGAAACAGGCCGCCGAGGCCCTGCGCCGTGCCCTGTTTCTGGACCCCGGCTTTGTGCTGGCCCATTTCGCCCTGGCACGGTTGGCCCTGGGGGAAGGCCGGGTGGTCGATGCCCGCCGGCATTATCGCAATACACTGGATTTGTTGCGCCGCCACGCGCCGGAGGACACATTGCCTGAATCCGACGGGCTGACCGTCGGCCGTCTGACGGAGATCATCCGCGTCGCCAGCGCCGAGGTTGGGTTATGAGTGAGAGCAGGATCGACTGGACCGCGATGCATCTGCGCCTTGCCGCCGCCCGTGAAGGGCTGGCGCGCGGGTTCGAGCCGGGGGAGGCGGAGACAAGCCGCCGGTTGCGGGAACGCGCCCGGCAACTGGCCCGCAAACCGGTGGAGCCGGCAGATGCGGCCGCGCAGCTCACCCTGCTGGAATTCCAGCTACAGGGTCGGCCCTTTGCCGTGGAAGGCCATCTGGTGCGGGAGGTGGCGACGGAACTGCGCCCCACCCCGGTGCCCTGCACCCCATCCTTCCTGGCCGGCATCTTCTATCTGCGCGGACAGGTGGTCTCGGCCATCGATTTCGGCCTGCTCTGCGGCCTGCCAGCGACGCCGGAAGCCGATGCCATCATCGTGCTGGAACAGGGGAAGCGGATGCTGGGCCTGCTGGCAGAACGGGTGATCGGCATGACCAGCATCGCCCGTGACCAGATCGACAACCTGCCGGCAACCGTTCAACAGGGCCGGCGTTTTTTCCATGGCATTTCACGGACCGGTACCATCCTGCTGGATGGGGCCGTGCTGTTCAATGATGACGACAATGGTTTCGCACAAGCGGGCCTGCCGGGACCGGCGACAAGGGGGCAATGATCATGCGCATCACCGTGGGCACGAAAATCTGGGGCAGCCTGTGCATGGTGCTGCTGGTTCTGCTGGTGGTCGGCGGCGTCTCCCTGCGGGTGACCGATCGGCTGACCGCCGACGCCGCCTGGCGCAGCCACACCTATCAGGTACAGGGCGCCATCACCGAACTGCTGTCCATCATGCAGGATGTGGAGACGGGGCAGCGCGGCTTCCTGATTACCGGCGACCCGAAATTCCTGGAACCTTATGAAAATGCGCTGGGCCGGCTGCAGCCGGGGGTCCGCAGTTTGCGTAATCTGATCGCGGATAATCCGGATCAGGTGCGCAATATGGACCGGGCGGAGGAATTCATCGCGGTGAAAACCGAATCCATGCGCATGAATGTGGATATCCGCCGCAACCAGGGTTTCCAGGAAAGCCAGGCGGCGGTGATGACCCTGCGGGGCCAGAAGGCGATGGATGATTTCCGCGGCGTCATTGCCCAGATGCACGCGGTGGAAGACACCCTGCTCCGCCAGCGGGAGGCGGAGCTGGAGGATACGACCGAAATGGCGCGCGCCAGCGTGATCGGCGGCGCGCTGATCGCCGGCCTGCTGGTGCTGGCCTCCGGCCTTTATCTCAGCCGCAACATTGCCACCCCGTTGCAGGAGATCACCCGCATTGCGGAGCGGATCGGCACCGGCGATCTGACCGTGACGCTGACACCCTCCAGCCGCACGGACGAGGTGGGCATCCTCTCCGACACCTTCATGCGGATGACGCGCAGCCTGCGGCAACTGATGCAGGAACTGTCGGAAGGCATCAATGTGTTGGGATCGGCCGGCAGCCAGATTGTCAGCACCACGGCCCAGGTGGCCGCATCGGCGGCAGAGACGGCCACGGCCCTGGCGGAAACCTCCTCCACCATGGAGGAGGTGCGCAAGACCTCCCAGCTTTCCACCGAAAAGGCCCGCCATGTCGCCGATACGGCCCAGGCGACGGCACAGATCTCCGCCACCGGCAAGCGGGCGGTGGAACAGAGCATCGCCGGCATCAATCTGGTGCGCGACCAGATCGGCGCCATCGCCGAGGCGGTGATCAAACTGTCTGAACAGAGCCAGGCCATCGGCACCATCGTCGCCTCCGTCAATGATCTGGCCGAACAATCCAACCTGCTGGCCGTCAACGCCGCCATCGAGGCGGCGCGGGCGGGCGAACAGGGCAAGGGTTTCGTGGTGGTGGCCACGGAGGTGAAAAGCCTGGCCGAACAGTCCAAGGAGGCAACGGCCCAGGTCCGCGCCATCCTGACCGATATCCAGAAGGCCACGGCCACCGCCGTGCTGGCCGCCGAACAGGGCTCCAAGGCGGTGGATGCCGGGGTACGCCAGTCGCTGGAGGCGGGCCAGGCCATTGAGAACCTGGCCCACAATATCGCCATTGCCACCCAGGCCAGCACCCAGATCGTCGCGTCGAACCAGCAGCAGCAGGTGGGCATCGATCAGGTGGCGCTGGCCATGGACAGCATCCGGCAGGCCAGCACCCAGAATACCGTGGCCACCAAACAGGCGGAAACCGCGGCGCATAATCTGAATGCGCTGGGGCACAAGCTGAAATCGCTGGTCAGCCAGTATCGCGCCTGACGGGCGGCGACGGGGACGGTCCATGAACAGCAGGAATGAACAGCTTCTGCAACGGCTGCTGGCCATGTTCACCGTGGAAGCGGAGGACCATGCCACCGCCCTGGGTGCGGCACTGCTGGAACTGGATCGCGGCGTGGCCGAGGAGCGGCGGCGCGAACTGGTGGAAAAGATCTTCCGGCAGGTGCATACGCTGAAGGGCGCGGCGCGCACAGTCAATCTGGGCTCCCTGGTCGCGCTCTGCCATGCGCTGGAATCGCTGCTGGCCCTGGTGAAGCAGGGCAACATGGCGCTGGATGGCGACCTGCGGGAGCTGCTGCATCGCAGCCTGGGGGCCATCCGGGTGATGATCCCCGGCGGGGGCAATGGCCCCAGCCCGGCCGATCCGCCGGGGCTGGACCGGCTGGTTGGCGATATCAACCACAAGGCGGGCGCGCCGGGCATGGCCAGCCCGCCGCCCCCGCCCCTGCCGCCACCCATTCCGGCCCCTGCCCCGCCGGTGGCGACCGTGGCGGAAATCCCCGCTGCCGTGCCGCCTGTGCCGGAGCAGGCGGCGGCCCACCGACCGGTGAAGCAGACGGTGCGGGTACCCATCGCCCAGCTGGACCGGCTGCTGCATCAGGCGGAGGAGCTGATCGGGGCCAAGCTGTCCGGCGCGGAGCGGGCGGCCATGCTGCGCGGGCTGGGACGGGAACTGGGGGAGCGCACGCGCAGCCGGAGCCGGTTGGGCCGGGCCGCCCAGGCTGACCATGACGCACAGACGCTGGCCTGGCTGGGATCGCGCTTGAGCAAGCTGGCCACGGAGGCCGATCAGGAGGCGCGCGGGCTGGCCAAAAGCGTGGACGGGCTGTTGAGCGGCACCAAACAGGTGCTGATGCAGCCCGCCACCAACCTGCTGGATCTGGTGGCGCAGAATGTGCGCGAACTGTCGCGCGAACAGGGCAAGGATATCCAGCTTGTCGTCGCCGGGGAAGGGCTGGAGCTGGACCGGCGGGTGCAGGAGGAGCTACGCGATGCCCTGCTGCACCTGATCCGCAATGCCATCGGCCATGGGCTGGAGACGCCGGCTGAACGGTTGGCCCAGGGCAAGCCGGGCCAGGGCACCCTGTCGATCAGCCTGGCCCCGCGCGATGGCGGCCGGGCCGAGATCACCATCAGCGATGATGGGCGCGGCATGGATGGGGGTCGGCTGGTGGCGGAAGCCATCGCCCAGGGCGTGGTGGATGCAGAGGAGGCGGCAGCCCTGAACCAGGGGCAAATCCTGGCACTGGCTTTCCAGTCCGGCCTGTCCACCAGCAGCGGGTTGACCGACCTGTCCGGCCGGGGGCTGGGGCTGGCCATCGTGCAGGAAAAGGTGGAACGGCTGGGCGGCACCATCGCGGTGGAAACCGCCCCCGGTGCGGGCACCAGCTTCCGCCTGCTGCTGCCGGTGACGATGGCGGCCTTCCGCGTGGTGATGACGCGGGTGGGCACGCAATGTCTGGCCCTGCCCACCAACCGGGTGGAGCGGGTGGCGCGCATTCCCTGGCGGGCGGTGGAGCTGGTGGACCAGCGGGAGGTGGTGCGGGTGGATGGCAAGGCCGTCGGGCTGGTCCGGCTGGCCGACCTGTTGCGCCTGTCGGGCGGGCCGGAACCGGAAGGGGAATTCCGGCATTATCTGGTGGTGGCCGCCGCCGGCCAGCGTATCGCCATTGAGGTGGACCAAATTATCGGCGAAACCGAAATCCTGATGAAAAGCCTGGGCTGGCCCCTGGCGCAGGTGGCCTGCGTCGCCGGGGCCATCATGCTGCCGTCGGGCGGGCTGGGCTTTGTGCTGAATGTGCATGAGTTGCTGCGCAGCGCGCTGCGCCAGGATTTCCCCACGCGCCCGGCCCGCAGCCTGACCAGCATGGCGGCCCCGGCGCGCAAATCCATCCTGATCGCCGAAGACAGCATCACCGCCCGCACCCTGTTCAAACACGTGCTGGAAGCGGCCGGATACCGGGTGCGCACCGCCGTTGACGGGCTGGAAGCCTGGGGTCTGCTGGCGGAGGAAAGTTTCGACTTGATTGTCTCTGACGTGGAAATGCCGCGGATGAGCGGGTTTGAACTGACCGGCAAAATCCGCCACGATCCCCGGACGGCCGACCTGCCGGTGATCCTGATTACCTCGCTGGAAACGCGGGAGGATAGGGAACGTGGGGTTGATGTCGGTGCCAGTGCCTATATCGTGAAGAAAAGTTTCGACCAAAGCGACCTGCTGGATATGATCGGTCGCCTGCTTTAAGGACGCGCGTTGTGATTAAGGTTCTGGTCGCCGAAGATTCCCCCACGATACGGGCCTTCCTGGTCAGTATTCTGGAAACCCAGCCCGACATGCGGGTGGTGGGCGCCGTTTCCAGTGGCGAGGAAGCGGTGGCGGCCGTACAGGATCTGAAGCCCGACGTGGTGACGATGGATATCCATATGCCCGGCATGGATGGTTTCACCGCCACCCGCCGCATCATGGAAACGCTGCCGGTGCCCATTGTCATTGTGTCCGGCATGATGACCGACCAAGTCGCCGCCACCTTCCGCGCGGTGGAGGCCGGCGCGCTAGCCTTTGTGCGCCGGCCGGCCGGCATCGGCCATGTGGACCATGATGCGGAGGCGGCCGATCTGGTGATGACCGTGCGGCTGATGTCGGAGGTGAAGGTGGTGCGCCGCTGGCGCCGCCCGCCACCGCTAGGCAGCCTCCCCCGCGCCGGGACGGGCACGGGGGAGGTGGCCGGCGGGCGCAGCCGGCCCCGGCTGGTGGCCATCGGTGCGTCCACCGGGGGACCGATGGCGTTGCAGACCATCCTGTCCAGCCTGCCGGCAGATTTCCCCCTGCCCATTCTGGTGGTGCAGCATATTGCCAATGGCTTTGTCGAAGGCTTTGCCGAATGGCTGCGGCTTTCCAGCGCGCTGGAGGTGCAGGTGGCACGCGATTTCACCGGCACAATGCCCGGCCATGTCTATCTGGCGCCGGATGACCGGCATCTGGGCATTGACCGCAACGGGGTGATCCGCCTGTCCGACGCCGCGCCGGAAAGCGGCCTGCGCCCCGCCGTTTCCCACCTGTTCCGCAGCGTGGCGGACCAGTTCGGGGCAGAGGTGGTGGGCGTGCTGCTGTCAGGCATGGGGGCCGACGGCTCCGCCGAACTGGCCCATCTGCACGCGCTGGGGGCCACCACCATCGCCCAGGACAAGGCCAGCTCCGTGGTCCATGGAATGCCCGGCGTCGCCATCGACATGGGCGGCGCCAGCCATGTGCTGAACCCGACGGAGATCGGGGCGAAGCTGGTGGGGCTGGTGCGGGGGTAGGGGGAAGGGCTGCTACGCCCGTCACAACCCCGCAGCTTTACGCAGCGTTTCATTGATGCGGCTTTGCCAGCCGGGCCCCGTGGCCCGGAAATGATCCACCACCGCCGGGTCCAGGCGCAGGGTCAGTGCAACTTTGGGTGCTGGCGATTTCGGCCGCCCACCCTTGCGCGCCCGCGCTTCGGCAAACTTCACCTGCCATTCTGGTGTAGACAGATCAGGTGCGTCGTCCGGGTCAATCCAGGTAGGGTCCAAAAGCTCGTTGCTCGCGGTCATTGGCTTTCCTCATGCTGATGATGCGGCGCGCATCACCGCGCGGTAAGGGTTTTTGTAGTACAAAAACCAGATTGCTATTGCCTTGCAAGATTTCTCCCTCTGGTACTGCGCCCACACGAGACGCCCGGCCATTTCTGGCCGCCGGCCCAGCAGCGATCAGTCCTTGGGAGCCGGCAGGCCAGACCGGTTGGGTAGCCCATCCTACGCAACACTGCGCAACACATTTTCACTCACCGTTGCGCAGCCCCCTCCCCCAGGCACAAAACCCCACACTAGGACTTTCACCCTATCACATCCCCACCCCCCGCACAATCCGCCGGCCCCCGGCCCAGCATTTCCGCCAGTGCATTGCCCAGGAAATCGGCGACGCGGCGGATGCGGGGGTTGGTGCGGACGTCTTCCTGCATCACCAGCCAGACCGGCAAGGAGGGGCAGCGCAGCGGCAGCGGGACATGCAGCAGGTCTGGCTGGCGGCGGGCGAGCAGGTGCTGGGCGAAGCCAAGGCCGGCGCCGGCCAGCAGCAGGTGCCAATACAGCATCTGATCATCACAGCGCAGGGCGAAATCCTCCCGCGCCAGGGACAGGCCGTTTTCGGCCGCCAGCCGGATGATCATGTCGCTGCGGTCGAAACCCAACAGGGTATGGGCCGCCAAATCCGGCACGGTTTCGGGCAAGCCGTGGCGGGCGGCATAATCGCGGCTGGCGAACAGGCCGATGGGGGTGTCGCCCAGCTTGCGGGCGATCAGGGCTTGCTGCGTCGGGGCCACCATGCGGATGGCGATATCGGCATCCCGATGCAGCAGGTTCTGAATCGTATCGGATGCCACAATCTCCACCTGAATAAGCGGTTCCGCCTGCCGCAGGGCGACGATCAGGGGCGGCAGCAGCAGGTTGGCCACCACCACGGACGCGGTCAGGCGGACCGTGCCGCGCAGGCCCTGGGCCTGCCCCTGGGCCTTGAAACCCAGACGCTGGGCGGCCTGCCCCATGGCGCGGGCATCATCGATCAGGCGCAGTGCCGCCTCTGTCGGTTGCAGCCCCCGGATGGAGCGGATGAACAGCAACATGTCCAATTGCCGCTCCAGCTCCCGGATATGGCGGCTGAGGGTGGGCTGGGTGGTGCCACTCTGCGCTGCCGCCGCCGAAAGGGAGCCGGTTTCCATCACCGCCAGAAAGGAACGCAGCAGGGCCCAGTCAATGTCTTTCATTTTTGGAAGCCTTTTATCAAATCATCGGTCATTTTCATGCATCAGTGAATAGCGGAGATTGGCGATATTCACCACCCGCAACCGTAAGGATCCATCATGCCGGGCATGGTCAATGGCGCGCCAAAGGCCGTGCTGCATCTGGAGGCGTTGGGCCTGTTTGCCGCCACTCTCTGGGCCTATGGGCATCAGGGCGGGAATTGGGGATTGTTCGCGGCGCTGTTCCTGCTGCCCGACCTGTCCATGCTGGGCTATCTGGCCGGGCCCCGGGCGGGGGCGCGGCTTTACAATCTGTTTCACGCCTATCTGCTGCCGGCGGCGGGGCTGGCCTGGGGCCTGGGGGCGGGGTGGGACTGGGCCAGCCATCTGGCGCTGATCTGGATCGCCCATATCGCCCTGGATCGCGCGCTGGGCTTCGGCCTGAAATATGAACAGGGGTTCCGGCTCAGCCATCTGGGCGGAGGGTTAGGACTGCCGCCCCACCCGCAGCAGCCAGGTCATTTCCAGCCAGGACCGTCTGGCATGGACAAGATGCAGGCCCAGCCCGTGGCCGGCCAGGATGGTGCTGATGGTTTCCACCGCGCAATCCTCTGACAGCAGCATCAGCAGTTCGGTGCGGGCAAGGTCCAGGGCGGCCAGTTGCGGGACCAGACGGTGGAAATAGGCGAAATCATCGCCGCAATACCAGGCGCGTTCGGCCATGCTGGCGGGGTCGCGCGGGTAATAGGGTGGGGTGATAATGATCAGATCAAAGGCATCCGGGGCAAAGCTGGTGGCCTGATCCGCCAGCACAGGGTGAAAGGGCAGGCCATTGCGGGCGGCATTCAGGCGCGCATTGGAAAGGGCCGCCGGGTTGATGTCGCTGGAAACCACCCAGGCGCCGGCGCGGGCCAGGAACAGGCCGACCAGCCCGGTGCCGCAGCCCAGATCCAGCACCCGCCGCCCGGCAAGGTTGCGGCCCGGAAAGCGGCGGGCGAAATGATCCAGCAGCACGGCGGTGCTGACGGTGGGGCCGGGCGGGAAAACGCCGGGCTGCACCAGGATATCCAGCCCATGCCGCCGCCAGCGCCGTTCCACCGCATAATGCCGGCGGAACCAGCGCTGCAGCAGCGGCGTCAGCGGGCGCAGAATCAACCGGCGCAGGCCCGCCAGCCAGCGGTTGCGGCGGGGCAGCGCCATCATGCCAGCAGCCCCTGATAAAGCTGGGTATAGGCTTCCACCGTCTGTTCGATGGGCCAGAGGCGGCGCGGCGGCGGCGGATCGTCCGCCAAGGCGGCCAGGGCCGCTGCGGCCAACCCGTCCTCCCCCACCGCCAGCCGGAAACCGGGATCGGCGCTGGACGGGGCAATGCCGACGGCACGCGACACCACCATGGCCCCGCGCGCCCGTGCCTCTGCCATCACCATGGCGAAGCTTTCAAACGCGGCCGTATGCAACAGCACCCGGCTGCGCGCCATCAGGTCGAACACAGCGGTACGCGGCAGGCGGCCGGTGAAGCTGAGATTGTCGGCCACCCCCAATTGCCGGGCCAGTGCCTCCGCCGGTTCCAGCAACGGACCCCAGCCGGCCCAGCAGGCCCGCAGGGTCGGGTGCGGCACCACCAACTGGGCGACAATGCGGACAAAGGCCAGCGGGTCTTTCACCGGGATCAGGTTGCCCACGGCCAGCAGATCGATTTCCCGTGGGCAGGCCGGCTGTTCCACCGGGGCCACACCCCAGGGGATGACATGGCCGACATCCGGCCCGCCATTTTCCAGCAGCACCCGGCGCTGATAGGCGCTGACCGCCACGCCGGTGACACCCGGCTTGCCCAGCAGGCTGTGCCAGCGGCCGATGTGCCGCACCTCCTGCCCCATCAGCGTCACCACCAGGGGGGCACCGCAAAGCCGGGCCGCCAGCCGGGCCACCCCGGCGCATTCCCCCAGCCAGAAGGCATGGATCAGATCAAACGGCCCCGCCTGATGCAGGGCGGTCAGCAATTGCGCCTGGGCCAGCAGCCGGCGGGGCAGCCGGGCATTATCCCCACCGATGGGCAGCACATCCAGCCCATGCCATTGATAGGGCGTGCGGCGGGCCGGGTAATGCAGGGCAAAGATGCTGATCCGCCAGTCGGGATGGGCAGCGCGCAGGGCCAGCACATAATCCTGCAGGGCGGGGATACAATCACTGTCCTGTTCATCGGCCGGGAAGCCCGGCGTCACCAGGGCGATGTGACGCGCACTCATCCCGCCGCCCCCGCCGGGGCGGTGGTGCTGCAGGACAGGGCCCGCACGTCCGGCCGCCCCGGTACCTGCCAGCGGGCGATCAGCATCCCCGCCCGCGACCGCCAGGCCCGCAGCTTCAGCCGCAGGGCGCGGGGATGCAGGCGGTTCTTCTCCTGGTCCCAGGCCACCTCATGCGTCAGATAGGCCAGGGCATGGGCGTAATAGCGTTCCGAATAGGTGCGGGGGAACCGGTTTTCCCGGTCGCTGCCCTCGGCAAAGTCAGGCGAGGTGACGTGGGGCGACAGTTCGCTGTAAAGCTCCGTCCCCTTGATCGGATAGGCCAGCGTGACCGTATAGCGGTCGGGCCGGGCATTTTTCAGATATTGCAGGGTGTTGAGGATATCCACCTCCTCCTCCCCCGGATAGCCCAGCATCAGGAAGGTGCCGGTTTCAATCCCCGCCTCGCTGGCCGCACGGATCATGGCGGTGGCCGCCTCTACCGTTACCTGCCGGTTCATGCTGTCCAGAATGCGCTGGGAACCGCTTTCGGCCCCGATCCAGACCCGGATACAGCCGGTGCGGGCCAGCAGCTCCACCACCTCCGGGCTCATCCGGTCGGCGCGGGTGATGCATTCATAGCGGATGCGCAGGCCGGCAGCGTCCAGCGCCTCGGCAAATTCCCGCAGCCAGCGGTGATTGACGGTGAAGACATCATCGACAAACCAGAACTGGTCCGGCTGGTAGAGCCGGGTCAGTTCGGCCAGTTCGGCCACCACCTTGTCAGCCGCGCGGCGGCGATAGCTTTTGCCGTACACGGCGCGGCTGCACCAGGAACAGCTATAGGGGCAGCCGCGCTGGGTGGAAACGTTGAGCGAGGTCTGGCCATGCGCGCCCCGCCAGGCCCGGAAATAGGGGGACAGGTCGATGCGATGGCGGGCCGGAACCGGCAGTTCATCCAGCTTGGGCAAGTGCGCGCGGGATGGGGAGAAGGCCGCCTGCCCATCCGCCCCGCGATAGGCCAGCCCCGGAATCCCGGCCAGCACGGCGGGGTCGGCCAGATCGGCATCGGGCAGGGCGGCGATGGCGGCCATCGTCTCCTCCCCCTCCCCCACCACCAGCAGATCGACGCCATGGGCCAGATAATCAGCGGCGTTATAGCGCCCGTCCGGCCCGCCCAGCACCACCTTGATGCCGGCGTGCAGGGGCGACGCGCGCAACTGGCGGATCAACCGCAGCACCACCTTGCGGGTCATCAAGGTGACGTAGAAGGCCACCATGCGCGGACGCAACTCATCCATCCGGGCCAGGAAGGCGGGCTCCGTCAGGAAGGTATTGTCGATCACCTCATGCACCACGCTCTGGCGATCCAGCCAGGCGGAGATGGACAGCAGGCCCAGCGGTGGATAGGGCCGCATGATCTTCTGTTCCACCGGGTCATCGGCGAGGAAGTAACCGTGGGAGAGGACGAGGCTCATCCCTGTCTCCGAAATTCCAGCAACATGTGATCGGATATCCCGGCCAGCAGCGGCCAGCCGGGCAAGGCGCGGTCAAGGCGTTCCAGCCGGTCCACCAGGGCGGGGCGGTTGGTAAAGACCGGTTCCAGCGCGCTGGGCGGCACCGCCAGACCGATGGGGCGGACGGCCACACAGTCAAAATCGGCGGCGAACATGCGGCGCAGCCGGTCCGGCCCATAATACCAGATGGGGAAGCTGGCCGCCCCCACCCGCGCCGTCACCGGCCCACCGCCCAGGCGGCGGAAGGCGGCGCGCGGGTGCAGGCGGGGCAAATGCCACGCCACCTCCCACAGGCAGAGCGGCGGCATCACCACCAGCACCACCCGCCCGCCGGGCCGCACGATGCCGGCCAGTCGCCCGGCCAGGGCGGCCAGATCATCGGGCGACAGGCAGTTCAGCCCACCGAAATTGGACAGGACCAGATCGAACTGCCGGCCCAGCAGGGACGGCGACAGCATCTGTGCCGCCAGCCGGGTGGTCTGCACCAGATGGCCCAGCCCGGCCCTGGCGGCTTTACGCGCCGTCTGCACCAACATGCCGGTGGAAATATCGGTGGCCAGCACCTGATAGCCACGGGCGGCCAGATGCACCGCATCTTCCCCCGTGCCGCAATTGATCTCCAGCACGTCCGCCGGGCGGCCCAGCGCGTTCAGCACCGGTTCCAGATGCGACCAGACAAGGTTGCGCTGCGCCCGGCCAACCCGGCTGCGGGTGAAATCATCGTCATAGCTGTCGGCAGCCTGATCGAAGGCGGCGTCGGTCATGATGCCGCCCCCGCCGTTTCCGCTGCCGCCATCACCGGGGCATCACCGCGCGGTTTTTCCAGCCGCAGCCGCAGGGCGCCCAGCGCCAGCGGCAGGGCCTGGCGGGCCAGCACCGACAGGGCGCGCAGCCGCCCGCCCGGCAATGCACCGCGCAGCACCTTCACCGCCCGCGCCCAGGCGACGCGGCGATGCACGTAACGGTGCAGATGGCGATAGAAATTGGGCCGATAGGCGCCGGGGAACATCAGGTCCAGATCGTCGCTATGGGTCCAGTTGGTCTTTTCCCCCAAGGCCGCCCGCATCCGTTCATAGAAGACCGTTCCAGGCAGCGGGTAGGAGACGGAAATGCCGATCTGATCGGGCAGCAGCCCCGTCACCATGGCGATGGTGCGGTCGATATCGGCGCGGGTTTCACCGGGATATCCGAACTGCAGGAAGAAGGCCGACCGCATCCCCAGCGCCCGGATGCGCGGCACCAGCGCGTCAATCTGGGCGCGGGTGATGCCCTTGTCCATGGCATCCAGAATGCGCTGAGAGCCGCTTTCCGCCCCGATCCAGACGGTATCCAGGCCGGACGCGGCCAGCGCTTCCAGCGTGTCACCCTTGGCCAGCAGATCAGCGCGTGACTGGATGGTGTAGGAAAAACGCAAACCGCGCTGTTGCACCAGTTCGGCAAAGCGCTGAATCCAGCCGGGTTTCAGGCCGAAAATATCATCGGTGATCCAGAAATGATCGGGCTGATAGGCTGCGATCAGATCGGCGATTTCATCCACCACGCTTTCCGGGGAGCGGGAATTATAGCGGCTGCCATAGATGGGCTTTGCACACCAGTTGCAACTGAACGGGCAGCCGCGCGTGGTGGAGATGTTCAGCGAGAAACGGCCATGCGCCTGCCGCCAGATGCGGCGATACGCCTCCATATCCACCAGATCCCAGGCCGGGCGCGGCAGCGCATCCAGATCGCGCAGCACGGCGCGGCGCGGGGTGGCCACAGGCGTGGCCAGCTTGGCCACCTCCCCCGCCGCTGCCGGCATCGGCTGCGCGTGGATAATGCCCTCGATCCCATCCAGCGGCTGGCCTTCCTGAAGGGCTGCCAGCACGGCGCGCAAGGTCGCCTCCCCCTCGCCCTTGATCACGGCATGGGCACCGGCGGCCAGGTAAAGGTCGGCATGGTCGGCGGCATCGGAACTGCTGACCAGCACCTTGGCCCCACGCGCACGGGCCAGGGAGACCATGCCCAATGCTGCCTCCCGCATCCGGGTCAGGCACATCTTGGTCAGATAGTTGAAGCCATCTTCATAGATCACCACGGTGCCGGGGCGTTCCCCATCCACCAGATCGACAAAGCCGCGTTCATTTTCCGCCAGACCGGCATCGAACAGGGAGACGTTATAGCCGGCCTGCCGCGCCACAGCGGCGGCATAGAGCGTGCCCAACGGCGGATAGGGCTGGGCCGCCCGCCACTGCTTTTCATCAAAACGATAGAAAAAGGCCGAGGCCACCAGCAGACGGGAGCGGTCCACCCCACGGTCGATCAGCATGTCACCCTTATTCTCCAGCCGGTCCAGCGTATCCTGATAGGAACGCAGGATGCGGTTGCGCCAGTCACGCGTGTGCAGCTTGGCCACATGGCGGGTCATCTGCATGGCGCCGCGCGCTTCCAGCGCCGGCAGGGCCGGCACCTTGCGGCGCACCCAATAACGGGTGAGATGCAGCAGGGCACGGTCGATCAACCCGCCCCAGGGGCCGGCGAAGAGCTTCTCCGCCCAGGGACGGGGAAAGGCCGCTGCCTCCCCCGCCGGGGCGGGCAGCAGGGCGGCCGGGCGGGCCTTGGCCACCCATTTGTTGCGGCTGTGCAGTTCATCCAGCAGGGCGGTGCCGGCCACCGGGATCATGCTGGCGGTTTCCACCGCCGTGAACGGGTCGCGCAGCGGCAGATCCAGCGTATCGGCATCGACCAGATAATTGGCGCACAGCAGATCGGGATCGGGCAGGCGATGCACCTTCCACTGGATCAGCGTGCGCGCGATCCACAGCCGGCCCGGCTGGGCAATGATGAAATAGTCAAAATCACCATCCGCCGCCATCACGCCTTTGGAGAGCGAGCCAGAAATCCCCACGGCCCGCACGAAGGGGATGCGCATCAGGCTGCGGCCCATGGCCAACGCGTCGGGCATCACCTGGCGGGCGCGGGCGGCCGTATCAGCGCGGCGCGCCACCCGCGCCGCAATCTCCGCCAGGGCGAAGAAGGGGCCGGGCGGCAAAATCCATTGCGGGTCCAGGGCGGCATCCACCCCATCCAGCCGCTGGACCAGACCCAGCGCCACCAGCCGGTCCAAACCATCCGCCAGGGCCGCCGGTTCCATATCCGGCAGGTCGATCCAATGGCCGATTTCCGCCGCCGTCAGCGGATGGCGGAACAGGTCATGATAGGCCAGCACGCGCAGGATGGCAGAACCCACCCGGCCCATGCCAGGGATGGAACGGCCGATATCATCATTGGCCGGGATCAGTGCGAGGGGCAGCATGTTGTTCATGGGCTGGTCGCCTCCTCCGCCCGAAATCCCTCGATCTCGGGCCGCGTATAGCGGAGCAGTTTCTGGAAAACCTTGAGTTCCAGGGGCTTGGCGTAAAGCTGCAAGCCATAGCGCAGGGCCGCCAGCAGCGGCATCAGCCGGCGGTTCAGCGGACCGACGGTAAAATCCGTGCGGGTGGGGTAGCGCGCATTCAGCACGGTTTCAAAATCATGGATGTGCCGCACCATGGCCGGCGTCAGCCAGGGGGTCAGCGGGTTGCGGTGCAGGTCGAAATTCTCCCAGGCCGGCGTCAGCCACTCCTCCAGGCTGGATGGGAAGGCGAAACCGGCCTCCACGATCTGCCGGTGCAGGTCGCTGCCCTCCGTCGGCACGGGGCTGTAGATATAAAGAATGATCTCCGTCGCCGGGGCCTGGCGCTTCAATTCGCGGATGAAGCCGATATCGCGGTGGATCTGCGCCCAGACCTCGGCTTCTGTCGGCTTGGGGAAGCCCAGCACGAAGGAATATTCCGGGATGATGCCAAAGCCCGCCAGACGGCGGGCAAAGCGCAAAATCTGTTCGCCGGACTGTTTGCCGCCCTTGTCGATCTGGGCCAGGATACTGTCATCCCCGCTTTCGGCGCCGAAAAAGATCATCCGGCAGCCGGCGCGATGCATCAGCGCCAGCGTCTCATCGCTATATTTGTCGATCGTGTCGATGCGGCCTTCGCCCCACCAGATAACGCCCTGGCCCTGCATGGCGCGGGCAAATTCCACCACCCGCTTTTCCGAGACGAAGAAATTATTGTCGGTGAATTCGATGGCATCCACGCCATGGGCATCGCGCACCCGCAGCACATCCTGCGCCACCAAGGCCGCGGAGCGCGATTTCCAGCGGCCCTGATAGATCGGCACCACGGCGCAGAAGGAACAGGTGAAGGGACAGCCGAAGCTGGTATGCATGGCATGGGTACGCCACCCCAGGAAGGTACGCGGCAGATAGCCTGCCATCGGATAGCGGCGTTCCAGCAGGTGCAGCGGCAGGGGAGGCACGGCATCCGGGTCGGGGATGGCACCGCGCGACACGCGCAGCAGATTGTCACCGCGCAGCAGGATCAGCCCCGGCACCTTGTCCGGGGCCTGCCCCGCCTCCAGCGTCTCCAGCAGGGCCGGGAAGGCCAGATCGGCCGGCCCGTCGATGATGTAATCCACCCAAGATGAGCGCAGCACGGCATCGGGCTGGTTGGAGGGGAAATAGCCGCCCCAGATGATGGTGACGTCCGGGAAATGTTCGCGCACCTGGCGGGTGATCGGCACGGCCTGGCGCAATTGCGGCCCCGGCATCACCGTGGCCCCGAAATAACGGTAACGCCCGCTGGCCAGCAGGTCACGGATGGTGGGCCAGGGATCGGCCTCCCGGTTGCCATCCACCAGTTCAACGGCAAAGCGGTCACCCAGGCAGGCGGCCAGATGCAGGATGCTGTTGGGCACGCGGGGCCGGCTGGTGGCCCAGGGGTTGAACAGGATGATGCCGGGCAGGGAAAGGCTGGACATGGATCAGGCCCCCGCCCCCGGCGCGGCACAGCGCCGGGCCGGAACGGCCTGCCTGTCCGTGCTGAAATCCACCTGATGCATCACCTGCCTCCCATACCGTCGGACCCTTGACGGATGGGGGCCGGGGATTATTCCCGGCGGCGGCAGAAAATTTTTGAAACAGAGTGGAAACAATATTTACAGTGCAGCAATTTCACTTCACCGGCGGATTGATGCTACACCTTCGGCGCGTCAGGCTTTCCCGACAGGTGTCTTCGAATGCGCAAATGGATTTTGGTGGCGGTTGTATTGGCAGCCGTTGCCGCCTTGCTGTGGTTCAAACCCTGGCACAAGGAAGGACCGCCCAAGGATCTGACGGCAACGGTCCGGCGGGGTGACATCAGCGACACGGTTTCCGCCACGGGCACGCTGGAACCATCCAAACTGGTGCAGGTCGGTGCCCAGGTGACGGGGCAGCTGAAGGCGCTGCATGTCGTGCTGGGCGACCGGGTGGCCAAGGGCGACCTGATCGCCGAGATCGATTCCATCCAGCAGCGCAATGATCTGCGGGTGGCCCGCGCTGCCCTGGCGGAAGCCGAAGCCTCGCTGAAATCCCGCCAATACCAGCTGGACAAGGCCGAGCGCACGCTGAAGCGCCAGCGCACGCTTTATACCGGCAATGCCGGGTCAGGGGCCGATTTCGACGATGCGGAAATCGCCGTCGACGTGGCCCGCGCCGATCTGGCTCTGGCCAAGGCGCAGATTGAGCGCGCCACGGTGGAAGTGGAAAAGGCGGAGGCCAATCTGGGCTACACCCGGATTGTCGCCCCCATGGATGGCCGCGTGCTGGCGCTGGCGGTCAAGGCCGGCCAGACGCTGAGTGCAGCACAGACCATCCCGGTCATCGGCGTCATCGCCGAGACCGACACCATGACGGTGCGCGCCCAGGTGTCAGAGGCCGATGTGGCCAAGATCAAACCCGGCCAGAAATTATGGTTCAACACGCTGGGTGACCGGCGCACCCGGCATGAAAGCACGGTGCGCGCGGTGGAACCCGCCCCCACCTCCATCCTGACCGCCGGGCAGGAAGGGCTGAGCAGCGCCAGCAGCCAGAGCACGACATCGCAGGCCGTCTATTTCAACGTGCTGTTCGATGCGCCCAACCAGGGCGGCAGCCTGATGCCGATGATGACGGCGGAGGTGCATATCACCACGGCCGGGGTGGAAAAGGCCCTGATCGCGCCCATGAGCGCCTTTACCGGCCCCGGTGCCGATGGGCTGTACCGCGCCCGGCTGCGCGGCCCCGATGGTAAGCGGGTGGAACGCAAGGTCAAGCTGGGCCTGACCAACCAGGTGGAAGGCGAAATCCTGGACGGCGTGAAGGAAGGGGAAGTGCTGCTGCTCTCCACCGGGATGGAAGGGCCGGGGGGCGCACCGGGGGCGGATATCGATATGGGTGGGGATGAATGACGGCCAGGCTGGAACTGTCCGGCATTACCCGCCTGTACCAGACCAGCGGGGAAACCGTGGCAGCCTTGGACGGCATCGATCTGGTGATCGAGCCGGGGGAAATGGTCGCCATTGTCGGGGCCTCGGGCTCCGGCAAATCCACGCTGATGAATATTCTGGGCTGCCTGGACCGGCCCAGCGGCGGGCATTACAAGGTGGGCGGCGAGGATGTGGCCAACCTGTCGCCCGACGGGCTGGCCCGGCTGCGGCGGGAACATTTCGGCTTCGTCTTTCAGCGCTATCACCTGATTTCCGGGCTGACGGCGGCGGGCAATGTGGAATTGCCCGCCATCTATACCGGTGAACGGTCGGAAAGCCGGCGTACCCGCGCCCATGCCATCCTGGAACGGCTGGGCCTGGGCAGCCGGCTGGCCCACCGGCCCAACCAGCTTTCCGGCGGCCAGCAGCAGCGCGTGGCCATCGGCCGCGCCCTGATGAATGGCGGCGGCGTCATTCTGGCCGATGAACCGACCGGCGCGCTGGACAGCCGCACCGGTGAAACCGTGCTGGCCTTGCTGAAGGAGCTGAACGCCGAAGGCCGCACCATCATCATCGTCACCCATGATCACGGGGTGGCGGCCCATGCCGACCGGGTGGTGGAAATCGCCGATGGCCGCATCCTGTCCGACAGCGGCCGGCCGGTGGAACGGGCGGCCCCGCCGCCACCCGTACCCAAGGCCGCCAACCCGTTCCGCCCGCTGGCGGCCATCGGGTTCAGCATCCTGGGCGCCATGGCCATGTCGATGCGGGCCATGGCGGCGCAGAAGCTGCGCACCGCCCTGACCATGCTGGGCATCATCATCGGCATCACCGCCGTGGTGGCGGTGGTGGGGCTGGGCGAAGGGGCGCAGCGCCGGGTGACGGCGGAGTTGAGTGACCTGGGCACCAACACGCTGGGCATCTATCGCGGGCGGGGCTGGGGCGACATGAAGGCGGCCCGCCTGTCCAAGCTGACCCTGGCCGATGCCGATGCGCTGGCGGCCCAGCCCTATGCCGATGGGGTGACGCCGGAAATGTCCGGCTCCGTCACCGCGCGCTATGCCGCCAATTCCGCCACCATGTCGGTGACGGGGGTCGGGCTGGATTATTTCCGCGTCAATGGCATGAAGCTGAAATCCGGCCGGCTGCTGACGGCAGCCGACCTGAACGGCGTGCAGCCCAGCATCGTGCTGACGGACAAGACGGCGGAAAGCCTGTTCAAGGGGGAGCCGGGCGACCCGATCGGCCGCATCATCCTGGCCGGCCAGGTGCCGGCCACCGTGGTGGGCATCATAGAATCCAACCGCCAGGGCATGGGCGGCGGCAGCCGGGCCACCGGCTATATGGCCCATACGGCCCTGCGCGCCCGGCTGACCGGCAGTGCCGACCTGGATTCCATCACCGTGCGGCTGAAGGATGGGGTGGACAGCGCCAGGGCCGAAAAGGCGCTGAGCACCCTGCTGATCCAGCGGCATGGCACCAAGGATTTCAACATCTTCAACAGTGACCAGATCCGCAAATCGATCCAGCGGACCACGGCCATCTTCAGCCTGATGATCTCCGCCCTGGCCGGGGTGGCGCTGGTGGTGGGTGGCATCGGGGTGATGAACATCATGCTGATCGCCGTGACGGAGCGGACACGTGAAATCGGCCTGCGCATGGCGGTCGGCGCCCGCCAGTCCGACATCATGATCCAGTTCCTGATCGAGGCCATTGCCGTCTGCATGGTCGGCGGGTGTACCGGGCTGCTGATCGCCTTCGGGCTGGGTGGCCTGTTCAATTCCGCCAATTTCGGCCTGTCGATCATCATCACCCCCGCCGCCATTCTGCTGGCCTTCCTGTCCACCATGCTGATCGGCCTGATCTTCGGCTTCCTGCCGGCGCGCAAGGCCGCGCGGCTGGACCCGGTCGATGCCCTGTCACGGGATTGAACAACCGATGCGCGCCCGCCTGCTGCCCTGTCTGATCGCCCCGCTGCTGCTTTCCGGCTGCCTGACCACGCCCGCAACTTATCAACGCCCGCCACTGCCGGGCGGGCTGGACTGGCAGGGTGAACAGCCCGCCGGCACACCGGCATCCCCTGCCCCAACCGCGCCGGTGCCGGCGCCGGCCGATCCCTGGTGGCATTCCTTCGGCGATCCGGGGCTGAATGCCCTGATGCCGGTGGTGCTGGAGGCCAATAATGACGTGTTCAGCGCCGCGCTGCGCGCCCGGCGCGCCCTGCTGGAGGCTGATCTGGCCGGTGTGCCCCGCATTCCCAGCCTTTCCGGCTCCGTCAGTACCGGGCGCAACATGCCTTTGTCGGGCGATGGGATAGCGCGCAACAATGTCGGCACCAGCCTGGGCCTGTCCTATGAGGTCGATCTCTGGGGCCGCATCGCCGCCAGCCGAGGGGCAGCGGGGATGGAGGCACTGGCCTCGGCCGAAGATGTGGAGACGGCGCGGCTGACGGTGATTGCCGCCACGCTCTCCACCTGGTGGCGGCTGGCCCATGCCAACCAGTCCATCGCCAGCGCGCGGGCCGGGCTGGAAACCACCTACCGCACACGGGAGATCGTCGCCACCATGCTGCGGGCCCGCACGGCGTCGGAGCTGGAACGGCTGGAGATGGAACAGACGGTGGAAGCGCAGCTTTCCAGCCTCGCCGCATTGGAGCGGGAGCGGGATGCCCAGCGCGCCGCCCTGGCCGTGCTGCTGAACGGGGCAGCCAATCCGGCAGCCGAACCGCAGATGCTGCCGCAAGGCGCGCTGCCGCCGCTGGCCCCCGGCCTGCCCGCCAGCCTGTTGTCACGACGGCCGGACCTGCGCGCGGCCGAGCTGCGGCTGCGCGCCACGCTGCGCCGCACGGATGAACGCAAGGCCGGCTATTTCCCGGCGCTGACCTTGTCGGGCAGCCTGTCCACCAGCGGAGAGAAGCTGGCCGAATTTCTGACCAATCCGGTCGGCGCGCTGGCCAGCCAGATCAGTATGCCCTTCCTGAACCTGAAGGAAATGGGGCTAAACCTGAAGGTCTCCCAGGCGCAGTATGAGGAGGCGGTGGCCAGCTTCCGCGGTACCGTGCTGACGGCCCTGTCGGAAGTGGTCACCGGCCTGTCAGCGCGCGAAACCCTGCAGCGCCAGGATGATCATCTGGCCCGGTCGCTGACCCTGCAACGGCAGGTACAGGCGCTGTATGATGTGCGGCTGCGGGCCGGTGCCGTGCCGCTGCGCACCTTGCTGGAAGCGCAGGAGCGCACCCGCACGTCCGAAAATGCTGTGATCGACAACCGGCTGGCCCGCCTGCTGAATGAGGCGACGCTTTACCGGGCGCTGGGGGGCAGCCCGGCTGCCCCGGTCGAATAAAGCCCGCACCTGGGGACATGGCACGTTCAAGTGCCCTGTCCCCAGGTGCTTGATCTTACTTCTCCACAAACGCCTTTTCGATCACGTAATCGCCGGGCGTGTGTGCAGCGCCTTCCTTGAAGCCGCGTTCCTGCAGCAGTTCCACCGTCTCCGCCAGCACGGCCGGGCCGCCGCAGATCATCACCCGGTCGGTTTCCGGGTTCAGCGGCGCGGCCTTGATATCCTCAAACAGCTTGTGATTGCGGATCAGGTCGGTGATGCGGCCCTGGTTGCGGAAGGCTTCACGGGTGACCGTGGGGTAATAGGTGAGCTTTTCTTTCAGCTGTTCGCCAAAGAACTCATTATTCGGCAGCTCATTGGTGATCAGGTCGTGATAGGCCAGTTCCCCCACCTCGCGGCAGGTATGGGTCAGGATCAGCCGGTCATATTGTTCATAGAGTTCCGGATCGCGGATCAGGCTCATGAACGGGGCAAGCCCGGTGCCGGTAGAGAACATGTAAAGGTTCTTGCCGGGCTTCAGGCTGCTGGTCACCAGCGTGCCCACCGACTTGCGGCCATGGATCACCGTGTCGCCCACCTGGATATGCTGCAGGCGGCTGGTCAGCGGGCCGTTGGGCACCTTGATCGACAGGAACTCCAGATGTTCCTCGTAATTCGGGCTGACGATGGAATAGGCGCGGGTCAGCGGCTTGCCATCGACCATCAGCCCGATCATCACGAAATGCCCGTTCTCAAACCGGAAGGCCGGGTCGCGCGTGCAGGTGAAGCTGAACAGCGTGTCGGTCCAATGGTGGACGGACAGCACCTTGCCTTCGATGAACGCGCTCATAACTCGACTTCCTTCAATCCGGCGGGTGGGGTCATGGGCGATGACAGAGTCCCGGCACCCTGATGCGATGCACTATCAGCTAAAATACATAGGCGTTGCGTTCAACAGCCTATTTCACATCAGAATGTGCAGCATGTGCATGGCTGCTGTGACGCCCAACAGCAGCATTAACGTATATGATAATCATTATCAACGCAATTTCGTTGATTTTCCTCGATTTTTTGTCCGAATGGGAAACTCTATATTTAACGTAGGGATATTGGAGAAATAATATTTCACCTCGACAAGCGGCGCTGCACATCCCAAACCATTGGCTATGCCGCGACTGCGGTAAGGGAGGGATGGGTTACCATGGCGTTGCGTGGTTTTCCGGTGACATTGCCCCTGGAGGGGCAGCCGGTACTGGTGGTAGGAGGTGGTGAACTGGCGCTGCGCAAGGCGCGGCTGGTTGCCAAATCCGCCTGCCGCCTGACCATCGTGGCCCCTAACCCCTTGCCGGCTTTGGTTGCCCTGGCTTCGGAAATTCGTGAGCGGGATTTCACACCTGCCGATCTGGAAAATCATCGGCTGGTCTTTGCCGCCACCGATGAAGAGGCGGTGGATATTTCGGTGGCCGAAGCAGCGCACAAGGCCGGCGTGCTGGTCAATGTGCCGGACAAGCCGCGACTCTGCAGCTTCATCATGCCGGCCATCATTGACCGCGAACCGATCAGCATCGCCATTACCAGCGGCGGGGCCAGCCCGGTGCTGGTGCGCCGCCTGCGCGAACGGCTGGAAGCCGCACTGGAACCGGGCTTGGGCAAGTTCGCCCGCTTTCTGGACGGGTTCCGCAGTGCGGTGAAGGCCACCCGTGATGATGAAACCGCCCGCCGCCGCTTCTGGGAAGCGGTGATTGACGGGCCGGTGGCCAAATCCTTCCTGGCGGGGGACGAAAAAGCCGCCCATGAAAAGCTGATGCTGGCGCTGAACGATGCCCAGTTCGGCCAGCAGGCCGGCGGGCGCGTGGCGCTGGTGGGCGCCGGCCCCGGTGACCCGGACCTGTTGACCCTGCGCGCGCTGCGCGTGCTGCAGGATGCCGACGTGGTGGTGCATGACAAGCTGGTGGATGAGCGGATCATGGATTATGTCCGCCGCGACGCCCGCCGCCATTATGTCGGCAAATCCAAATCCCATCACACGATGAGCCAGGAGGCCATCAACCAGTTGCTGGTGGCCGAGGCCAAGGCCGGCCACCGCGTCGTGCGGCTGAAGGGGGGCGACCCCTTCATGTTCGGGCGCGGCGGGGAAGAGCTGGAAGTGCTGCGCGCCGAAGGCATTCCGGTGGAAATCGTGCCCGGCATCACGGCGGCACTCGGCTGCGGGGCGTCCACCACCATCCCCGTCACCCACCGCGACCATGCACCGGGCGTCACCTTTGTGACCGGTCATGGCAAGGATGGCGAACCGGATTTGGATTGGCAGGCGCTGGCCCGGCTGCGCCATACGCTGGTGATCTATATGGGGCTGACGGCAGCGGGTGCCATTGCCCGCCGGCTGGTAGAGGCCGGCATGTCCGGCGATACCCCGGCGGCCCTGGTGGAAAAGGGCACCCGCCCGGACCAGAAGCTGGTGGTGGGCACGCTGGAAGCCTTGCCCGATCTGGCGGCCGCCCACGGGCTGACGGGGCCCGCCATCATCATTGTCGGTTCCGTTGTCACGCTGGCCGACCCCGCCCGCATTACCGAACTTGTCCCGGCGCATCTGCGCCAAGCCGTCTGACGAAAGCAGCAGGAAGGTCGATCCCCAAATGTTGGTCAAAGCCAAGGGTGCCCAGCAATCCATCACCGGCAGCCGTCTGATTGACGGTGTGGCTGTCTGGCTGGGTGCGGGCAATCAGTGGGTGGAGCGTGTGGCCGATGCCGCCATTTTCGAAGGCGAGGCCATTGCCCAGGCGCTGGATACCGCCAAGGCGGACGAAAAGCGGCAGATCGTCGTCGATGTCTATCCGCTGGATGTGGAAGCCACAGCCGATGGCACCCGCCCGCTGCATATCCGCGAACGCATGAAGGCCATCGGCCCCAGCGTGCGCCGTGACCTGGGCAAGCAGGTCACCGGCCCGACGCCCGCCCTTTGATCCATGACCGGTAACCTAGGCTTATACCCCCATGCCTGACACGACCGTGACCAGCCCCCGCAGCAATCAGCCGGCAGACGCGCACGCCGCCGTTTACCGTTATGACGAGTTCGACAAGACCTTCATCTTTGAGCGGGTGGAGCAGTTCCGCGCCCAGGTGGAACGCCGCCTGAAGGGCGAGATCACGGAGGAAGAGTTCAAGCCGATCCGGCTGATGAACGGGCTCTACCTTCAGCTTCACGCCTATATGCTGCGGGTTGCCGTGCCCTATGGCATGTTGGACAGCACCAAGCTGCGCCGTCTGGCCCGCATTGCGCGCGTCTATGACAAGGGCTATGGCCACCTGACCACCCGGCAGAACATCCAGTTCAACTGGCCGGAACTGAAGGACATTCCCGCCATTCTGCATGAGCTGGCGGAAGTGGATATGCACGCCATCCAGACCAGCGGCAACTGCATCCGCAATGTCACCACCGACCAGTTCTGCGGGGCGGCGGCGGATGAGCTGGTGGACCCGCGCGTCTATGCCGAAATTCTGCGGCAATGGTCCACGCTGCACCCGGAATTCACCTATCTGCCGCGCAAGTTCAAGATCGCCATTTCCGGCGCGCCGAACGACCGCGCCGCCGTGCAGATCCACGATGTCGGCCTGATCGCCAGGAAGAACGAGGCCGGCGAGATCGGCTTCACCGTCTATGTCGGCGGCGGGCTGGGCCGCACGCCCTATCTGGCCACCAAGGCGCGCGACTTCGTGCCGGTGCCGGAAATCCTGGGCTATCTGGAAGCGGTGCTGCGCACCTATAACCAGTTGGGCCGGCGCGATAATATCTACAAGGCGCGCATCAAGATCACCGTCAATGAGATGGGGCCGGAAAAGTTCATCGGCCTGATCGAAGAGGAATATGCCCGCCTGCCCCGGCAGAAATATTATCTCGACCCCGCCATCGTCGCGGCGATTGAGCAGCATTTCACGTCCCCGCCGTGGGAAAGCCTGCCGGCGGTGTCGGAGAAGTTCGAGGCGGCCAAGGCCGCCGATCCGGCTTTCGCCCGCTGGACCCGCAGCAACCTGAGCGCCCACCGGGCACCCGGTTACGCCATTGCCACCATCAGCGTGAAGCCCATCGGCGGTATCCCCGGCGATATTGAGGCGGACCAGATGGAAGCGGTGGCCGATCTGGCCGAACGCTACAGCTTTGGGGAGCTGCGCGTCAGCCACGAGCAGAATCTGGTGCTGGCCCATGTCAAACAGGATGACCTGTATGATCTGTGGCAGGGGCTGGACAAGGTGGGGCTGGGCACGGCCAATGCCGGCCTGATCTCCGACATCATCGCCTGCCCTGGCCTGGATTATTGCGCCCTGGCCAATACGCGCTCCATCCCCATCGCGCAGGAAATTTCCGAGCGCTTTGCCGATCTGGACCGCCAGCATGATCTGGGTGAGCTGAAGATCAAGATCAGCGGCTGCATCAATGCCTGCGGCCATCACCATGTCGGCCATATCGGCATTCTGGGCGTGGATAAGAAGGGCGAGGAATTCTTCCAGATCCTGCTGGGCGGCGATGCCACCAATACGGCAGCCCTGGCGGAGATTGTCGGCCCCGGCTTCTCCTATGACGAGATCGTCAATGCGGTGGAAACCGTGGTGACCACCTTTGTCGGCCTGCGTCAGCCGGGCGAACGCTTTATCGACACGTTGGCCCGTACCGGCCACGCCCCGTTCAAGGAGGCCCTCTATGCCCGTGCTTGATCATGGTCAGGAGATCGAAGACCGCTGGACCGATCTGGCCGATGATGCGGCCCTGCCCGCCGAAGGTGGGGTGATCGTTTCCCTGGAACGCTGGCGGGCGGAGCGCGATGCGTTGATCGCGCGCGGCCAGCCGGTGGGGGTGCGGTTGAAATCCAATCAGTTGGCCACGGAACTGGCGGATGATCTGGCCCATCTGGGTGTGGTGGCCGTGGAGTTCCCCAAATTCCGCGATGGCCGCGCCTTTTCCGCCGCCCGCGAGCTGCGGGAGCGGTTTGGCTACAAGGGCGAAATCCGCGCCTTCGGCCATATCATCCCCGACCAGTATCAGTTCCTGACCCGGTTGGGCGTGGATACGGTGGTGGTGCCGGCCGATCGCGTCGGCCCCGCCTGGGCCCATGCGCTGACAGAAATTTCTATCGCCTATCAGCCGGCTTTGCAGGATCACGGCACCGTCTCCCTGCTGCGCCGGCATCTGAAGGCAGAGGTCGAGGGATGAGCATGAAAGCGCTGGCCGCGAAGGCGCGCGATTTGACCGCCGCCTATGGCCATCTGGAAGGCGAGGCGCTGCTGCGCCCGCTGATCGAAGAGGTGTTCAAGGGCCAGCTGGCGCTGGTGTCGTCCTTCGGGACGGAATCGGCGGTGCTGCTGCACCAGATTGCGCAGATTGACCCGTCGCTGCCGGTGCTGTTCGTCAATACCCGCAAGCTGTTCGGGGAGACGCTGCGCTATCGCCGCACCCTGGAACAGCGCCTGGGCCTGACCGGTATCCGCGAGCTGTCGCCGACGCCAGAGGCGGAGGCGACGCACGACAAGGATGGCGTGCTGTGGCGGGCCGATAACCTGGCCTGCTGCGATTTCCGCAAGGTGAAGGTTCTGGATGCGGGCTTGGCCCCGTTTGACGCTTGGATCACCGGACGCAAACGCTATCAGGCCACCACCCGCATCGAACTGCCCTTGTTTGAGGCGGCGGATGGCCGGATCAAGATCAACCCGCTGGCCGGTTGGGACCGGGCGGATGTGGAAGCCTATCTGGACCGGTATGACCTGCCCCGGCATCCGCTGGAGGAGGATGGCTATCCTTCCATCGGCTGTATGCCCTGTACCGACCGGGTCGCCCCCGGTGAAGACATTCGAGCCGGCCGCTGGCGCGGCCAGGAAAAGACGGAATGCGGAATCCACCTGCCGCTTTCCCCGATAAACAGCTAAGGGGTGGGAGCCTCCAAATGAGCAGCCTCGATCAACAGCATCTCGACCATCTCGATCAACTGGAAGCCCAGAGCATCTATATCCTGCGCGAGGCGCGTGTACGCCTGAAGCGGCTGGGTCTGCTCTGGTCGCTGGGCAAGGACAGCAATGTCCTGATCTGGCTGTGCCGCAAGGCCTTCTTAGGCGAGCTTCCCTTCCCGGTGGCGCACCTGGATACCGGCCTGGAATTCCCGGAATCGTACGAATTTCGTGACCGGTACACCAAGGAATGGGGCCTGAACCTGATCAAGGATGAGTGCCCGCCGATTGAGATGACGGACCCGACCCTGCCGCCGGGCACCCGTGTGGCGGCGCGCAAGTCGCTGGGTCTGGCGGCGGCCCTGGAAAAGTACCAGTTTGACGGGCTGATCACCGGCATCCGCCGCGACGAGCAGGCCACCCGCGCCAAGGAACGCATTTTCAGCCCGCGCGGGCTGGATGGTTCCTGGCAGGCGGCCAACCAGCCGCCGGAATTCTGGGACCAGTTCACCATCGAACGCGCACCCGGCACCCATATGCGCGTGCATCCGCTGCTGGCCTGGACCGAGTTGGACGTGTGGCGCTATATCCAGCGGGAAGAAATCCCCCTGGTGCCGCTCTATTTCGCCAAGGATGGCAAGCGCTTCCGCTCGCTGGGTGAAATCGGCATCACCTTCCCGGTGGACAGCAACGCCAGCACCATCGAGGAAATCATCGAGGAACTGGAGAATACCCGCACGCCCGAACGCGCCGGCCGGTCCATGGACCATGAGGCCGAAGACGCCTTCGAACGCCTGCGCACCACCGGTTATCTCTAAGCCTTCGCGGAAAAGAGCAAGATCATGGCACCCGCCGCTACCCTGGCCGCCCCGCGCGCCGAAGCCCCGGTCCTGGCCCCCCGCAAGGCCCAGGCCCCCTATCCGATCGTGATTGTCGGCCATGTCGACCATGGCAAATCCACCCTGATCGGTCGTTTGCTGCATGATACCGACAGCCTGCCGGAAGGCCGTCTGGCCGAATTGCAGAAGGTTTCCAGCCAGCGCGGGCTGGAACTGGAATGGTCCTTCCTGCTGGACGCCTTGCAGATCGAACGTGACCAGGGCATCACCCTGGATACCACGCGCATCTGGTTCAAAACAGCCAAGCGCCCCTATGTCATCATCGATGCGCCGGGCCACCGCGAATTCCTGCGCAACATGGTGACGGGGGCGTCGGGTGCCGATGCCGCCGTGCTGGTGACGGATGCCGAACGCGGCGTGTCGGAACAGACCCGACGCCATGCCTATCTGCTGTCGCTGCTGGGCGTCACCAAGGTGATCGTCGCCGTCAACAAGATGGACCTGATGGGCCATGCGGAGGCGGCGTGGCAGGCGGTGAAGGACGAAGTTTCGGCCTATCTGGCCAAGCTGGGGATGCAGCCGCTCTATGTCATCCCGCTGTCGGCGCGCCATGGCGACAATATCGCCACGCGCAGCCAGCAGATGGGCTGGTATCAGGGGCCGACCCTGCTGGAAGCGCTGGATTTGCTGACCCCGCCGGCAGGCCGGGCCGATGCCACCTTCCGGATGCCGATCCAGGACGTGTATCGTCGCGGCGACCGCCGTATGGCCGTGGGCCGGATCGAGACGGGCCGCATCCGCTTAGGCGACAAGGTGGAAATCGCCCCCACCGGCCAGCCGGCCACGGTGGCCAGCATCGATACCGGTCGCGGCGATGGCGAACAGTTCGCCCGCGCCGGCCAGTCCGCCGCCATCTCCTTCATTGAAGATGCGGCCCTGGCGCGTGGCCAGATCATCGCGCCCGCCGGCCATATGCCGCATCTGGCGCTGGCGCTGCGCGTGCGGGCCTTCTGGCTGGACAGCGAACCGCTGGTCGTCGGTTCCCGCCTGACCCTGCGCCTGACCACGGCCGAACATGCCGTGGTGGTGGAGAAGTTCGAACGCATCGTCGATGTGGAAAACCTCAACGATGCTGACACCCAGGAACTGGGCCAGGGCGGTATCGCGGAGATTGTGCTGCGCAGTGCGGCCCCCATCGCCTTTGACCCCCATACCGATCTGCCGATCACCGGTCGCGCGGGCCTTGCCCGTGGCACCCGCATCGTCGGTGGGGCCGTGGTGCTGGGGGCGGCGGAGAATGCCGCCAGCGTTAAAGGCCCGGTGACGGCGGTTGACAGCTCCGTTGACCGTGCGGCGTTTGAGGCGCGCAACGGCCATCGCGGTGGTGTGCTGTGGCTGTCCGGCCTGTCGGGTGCCGGCAAGTCCACCGTGGCCATGGGCGCGCAGCGCCGCCTGTTCGACGATGGCTGGCGCGTGCTGGTGCTGGATGGCGACAATCTGCGCAAGGGCCTGAACAAGGATCTGGGCTTCAGCCCGGCCGAGCGGCTGGAAAATGTCCGCCGCGTGGCCGAAGTGGCCAAGCTGATGGCGGAAAATGGCAGCGTCGTGCTGGTCAGCCTGATCTCCCCCACCGCGGAACTGCGCGCGCTGGCGCGCTCCATCATCGGTGACGGGTTCCATGAAGTGTGGGTGAAGGCCGACGTCAATACCTGCGCCCAGCGTGACCCCAAGGGCCTTTACGCCGCCGCCCGCGACGGCAAGATCGCCCAGTTCACCGGCGTGTCCGCCCCGTTCGAGGCCCCGACCAGCCCCGATCTGGTGCTGGATACGGCGGAATTCGACATCCCCACCACCACCGAACTGCTGATCGCCCATATCCGCCGCAACCTGGCCCTGGACCAGGCCGACGGTCACGCTGTGGGTATTTAAATGTGACAGGGGGCGGCCGTCACAGGCCGCCCCTTTTTATGCTGATGCCGCCGCAGCGGCGTTGGACGCATCGTCGGCGACCACCACCCGGTCGCGGCCCTGCTGCTTGGCGACATAAAGCGCGGCATCGGCCCGGCCCAGCAGGTGGGCAATGTCCCCATCCGCGGCCTGGAAACTGGCCACCCCCAGGCTGGCCGTCACCCGCACGGCCAGCCCTTCATGGCTGATCGGCAGGTCGCTGATCACCCGGCGCAGCCGTTCCGCCAGTTCCTGCGCCTCTGCCAGCGGGGTTTCCGGCAGCAGCACGGCCATTTCCTCCCCGCCATAGCGCGCCACCCGGTCGGTGGAGCGCACCGCCGCCAGCAGACGGCGCGCCGCCTCCTGCAAGGCGACGTCGCCCATGGCGTGGCCATGCGTGTCATTGATGCGCTTGAAATGGTCCAGATCAATCAGCAGCAGGCTGAGCGGGCGGGCATAGCGGGACGCCCGCTCAATCTCCGCCTGGGACAGTTCATCGAACCGCCGCCGGTTCAACAGACCGGTCAGCGGGTCGGTGCTGGCCAGCCGCTGCAGCTCGGCATTGGCGTCCATCAGGTCACGGGTGCGGTCCGCCACCACCGATTCCAGGCGTCGGCGCTGGTGACGCAGGGCGGCCGTGCGGGCCTGCACCAGCAGCGCCACCAGCCCCAGCCCCAGCAGAAGGGCCGCCGCCTTTGCCCACAGGGTCTGGTACCAGGCCGGCAGCACCTTCACCGCCAGGGAGCGGATGCTGGCCCCCCATTGCCCATCCTTGTTGGTGGCCCGCAGCCGCAGCACATAATCACCGGGCGGCAGGTTGGTATAGGTGGCCGTCCGGCTCAAGGCATCAGCCTGCACCCAGCCCTCATCAAAACCGCTGAGATGATAGGCATAGCGCACCGAATCCGGCCCGGCAAAATCCAGGGCGGCAAAGGACAGGGCCAGCGTGCGGCTGTGCGGCGGCAGTATAATCTGGGCCGGGCTGCTGGGCGGGCGACCGGCAACCGCGCTGACGGCATTATTCAAGCCCGCGGACGGCACCGGCCGATTATCGATCCGCATATCCGTCACCACCAGCGGCGGCTGATAGGTCCAGTCGCGCAGCCAGGCCGGCCGCGCGATGCTGAGCCCTTCCCGCCCGCCGAACAGCAGGGCGCCATCCGGCAGGGCGGCACCGACGGCCATGCTGGCCCCATGCACCCCCACCCCATCATCCAGATCAAAGGCCCGCACGCTGAGGGTTTCCGGATCGATGCGGGCCAGCCCGCCTTCCGTATTGGCCCAGACGCGGCCATCGGCATCCTGCACCAGGGCATGGACACTGTCGCCGGGCAGGCCGCTGCGGCTGTTGACCTGATGGAAGCGGAAATACCCCTCACCGGCGTTCTTATCCTGAACGCTGATACCGCCGCCCAGCGTCCCCACCCAGAGCTGTCCGTTCCGGTCATGGAGCAGGGCGGTGATGAAATTATGCGCCAGCGAGCGCAAATCCCAGGAACGGTTCTGCACCCGCCGCAGCCGGCCCTGACTGGTATCCAACAGATGCAGGCCATTATGGGTGCCGACCCAGATGGCCCCGCCAGGGGCCTCTGCCAGCACGCGCACCCGATCATCGGACAGGCTGCCTTCATCATCGGGATCATGCCGATAACGGGTGACAGCACCGCTGGCCGGTTCGTAGCGGATCAAGCCATCGCTGGCCAGCCACAGGGCGCCTTCCACCGGCAGAATGGCGTAAACCGGCAGCAGGTCCAGGCCAGCCGGCAGGGGCACCCGCTCCACCCGCCCGGTCTGCCGGTTATAGCGGACCAACCCCAGCAGGGTGCCGATCCAGACATCGCCCGCGGCATCCTGCGCCAGGGAAAGCACCGTGGCACGCGGCAGTGCCGCACCATCGCCGGTACCCGGCAGCAGCCAAGAATGGCGGCCGCTGGCCGGGTCCAGCCGTTCAATCCCCTGCCCTTCCAGCCCCAGCCATACTTCCCCCTCGCGGGTGGTCAGGGCAGAGCGTACCAGCGCCTGCCGGGGGGCGGCAGCCGGACCCGGCAGATAGAAGACCGAGAGAATGCCGGTATTGGCAGGATTATGCACATTCAGCCCGCTGCCCCACGTGGCAACCCAGATCAGCCCGGCCCGGTCGCGCAGCATCATATGAACGATGTCACCGCTGAGGCTGGTGCCCAGTGCTGGATCGTGGCGGATGGGCCGCACCGTGCCCGTCGCCTCCTCCAGTTCCAGCAGACCGCCGGGGCTGGTCGCCAGCCAGATGCGGCGACGGGAATCGCCCCCCGCGATGGGCGGCAAATCCTGGAAAGCCTGGATCACATGATGATCTGTCATCTGATCCGTTGCCAACCGGACATCATAAAGGCGCACCGTCTGGCGCGCCGGATCATGGCAGAGCACGGAACCCGACCGGGTGGCCACCCATAAGCGGCCCTGATCATCGCTGAACAGGGCGGAAATGGCGGCATCATCGGGCAACCCTGCCTGCCGCAGCAGGGCCCCGGCATCCTGAAACGCGGGGTCAGCTTGCGTCTTCCGCCGCAGGCCGCGGCTGGTGCCGATCCACAGCACGCCATCATGGTCAACCTGCAGGGCCGTTACATCAATGCCCATCCCCGCCATCACGGGCGCCGGCCCTTCCAGGGGAACGGTTTGCAGCACGCCGCTGTCAGGGTTCATCCGCACCAGGCCGGCGCGCGTGGCCAGCCATAAATCCCCTTTTAAATCCTCTGCGATGCGTTCCACCGGCACCTCGCCCCGGCCACCGGCATGGACGGCGTAGCGCGCAAAGCCGCCCGTGTCCGGCACATAGCGGACAAGACCGCCCGTGTTGGTGGCCACCCACAGCCGCCCCGCCCGGTCCACATGCAGGGCATTGACATAGCCATCGGGCAGAGAGGCAGGGTCACGCGGATCGGGCTGGAACAGGGTGAAACGATAGCCATCATAACGGGCCAGCCCCACCGGCGTGCCCACCCAGATAAATCCCGCCCCATCCTGGGCAATAGCGGTCACGATATCGCCGGGCAAGCCGCGTTCCCGCCCCAGGCGCTGGAACATCACCGCCGACTGATCTTCCCAATAGCGCTCAGAAGCCGGCGCCGCCATTGATCCGCCCGCCAGCAGCAGGCAAGCCGACAGCACCATCCAGGCCCGGTATCCAAACCACCGCCTGAACCCTGCCAGAATATTAAAGATCAATGCTTTGGCTTTTCTGTTCATCTCTTGCGCATACCGCCCCCGCATAGGGGCAGCCATGAATGAAGGATCGTCCTGTACGTCGCTTATGGCAGATGGCGTGCCCGGATATTTTGGAACATACAAAGAAAATCATACTGAGTTATTAAAGAAGCCGTCCAAAACGGCCTATGGTGGCATGTGGCAACGCTGCAAAATCCCCGTGCCCATGCTATACCAAACCACGATGGGCAGAACCCATCGTGGTTTGGTAATGCTGCGACTGCCGCCGCGCGGCACGTGCCGCGTGAAGCCAAGCCAACGGATGTTGGCGCCGGCGTTTGAGGGCATTGATCGGAACCAATAGGTTCTGATCAAGGCAACGGCGTATGGTCCTGTTGCCGTTTTGGAATGAAGGCCGCCCGTTGCCGGCGGGTGGATCAAACGATGCGCACGATATATTTCCTCGATGATGGCCCGTGCCTCGGGGATAGCCTGATCGATTTCCTACAACTCTACGGATATGCGGTCCAGTTTTTTGACAATCCTGCGCAGCTGGCCGCCGGGATGGCAGAGGCGGTGCCGGATGCGGTCATTCTGGGTGCGAGCCAGCAGCCGCTGGCCGAGCATATGCCGGCCCTGGCCGATCTGGTGCCCCGTGATGCGGCGGGGCAGACGCGCTGCCCGCTGATCATCACGGCGGATCAGCAGGATTTCGCTGCCCGGCTGGCGGCCGTGCGGGCCGGGGCGGCGGCGTTCCTGGGCCAGCCGGTTGACCCGCAGACATTGCTGGAACGGCTGGATGAGCTGACGGACATGCAGCCGCCGCAACCTTTCCGCATTCTGCTGGTCGAAGATGATCCGGTGATGGGGCAGGTTTATCTGGCCGCCCTGACCCAGGCGGGGATGCAGGTGCGCAGCATCGCCGATCCGACCCTGGTGATCGAGGCGATCCATGACAGCGACCCCGACCTGCTGATCACCGATCTGAACATGCCGCAATGTTCCGGCCTGGAACTGGCGGCGGTCATCCGCAGCCATGCGGATTTGACCGCCTTGCCCATCGTCTTCCTGACCGGGGATGCCGGGCAGGACAGCCGGCGCAGTGCCGTCAACCTGGGCAGCGACGCCTTTCTGACCAAGCCGGTGCAGCTGGGCGATCTGGTGGAGACGGCGCGGGCCCGCGCCCGGCGGGCACGGGCGCTGCGTGCCCTGATGGTGCGCGACAGCCTGACCGGCACCCTGAACCATGGCAGCATCAAGGAGATGCTGGTCAGTGAGCTGGGGCGGGTCCGGCGGGAGGGAGACGCGCTCTGCCTCGCCATGATCGATATCGACCATTTCAAGCAGGTCAATGACAGCCGGGGCCATGCCAGCGGCGACCGGGTGATCAAATCCCTGGCCCGGCTGCTGCGCCAGAACCTGCGCCGCAGCGACCATATCGGCCGCTATGGCGGGGAGGAATTCGCCATCATCCTGCCGCGCACCCCGCTGGCCGATGCCCAGCGCCGCCTGGACGCGCTGCGGGTGCAGTTTGCCCAGCTGGTGCAACCGCACAGAATAGGGGATTTCCGCGTCACCTTCAGCGCCGGCATCGTGCAGGATGACGGGCAGGCCGAGGCCGGCACCCTGATTGAGGCGGCCGACGCCGCCCTCTATGCCGCCAAACGGGCCGGGCGCAATCGGGTGGTGGTGGGCTGATGCGGCTATGGGCCATCGCCGACCTGCATCTGGCGGCGGCGGAAAATCGCGCCGCCCTGGCCAGTCTGCCGGACCATGGCGATGACTGGCTGATTCTGGCCGGGGACGTGGCCGAACGGCCGGACCATCTGGACGACGCTTTCAGCTTGCTGGCCCAGCGTTTCGCCCGGCTGATCTGGGTGCCGGGCAATCATGAGCTGTGGACCCTGCCCGGCCCCGACGGCCCCCTGCGCGGGCAGGCAAAATATCAGGCCATGCTGGATGTGGCCCGCCGCCATGGGGTGCTGACCCCGGAAGACCCCTACCCTGTCTGGCCCGGCCCTGGCGGGCCGGTGCTGATCGTGCCGCTGTTCCTGCTCTATGATTACAGCTTTCGCCCGGCGACGGTGGCGGCTGCCGATGTGCTGGCCTGGGCCTGGGAACATCGGCTGCGCAGCGCCGATGAGGTGCGATTGTCACCCGCCCCCCATGACAGCCGCGCCGCCTGGTGTGCGGCCCGGGTGGCCGCCACGGCGGAGCGGCTGACGGCAGAACGCCCGCCCGAAATGCCCACCATCCTGGTGAACCATTTCCCGCTGCGGGCCGATCTGGTGACATTGCGCCGCATTCCCCGATTCAGCCCCTGGTGCGGCACGGTGCGGACGCAGGACTGGCACCAGCGGTTCGGCGCTGTGGTCTGCGTGCATGGCCACCTGCATGTGCCGGCCACCCATTGGCGTGACGGGGTGCGGTTTGAAGAGGTCTCCCTGGGCTATCCCAAACAATGGCAGCCGCACGGGCGGGGGCCGGAACAGGCGCTGCGGCTGATCTGGCCCCCGCCCGTGACCGATAGGGGAGCAACGTTGTTATGATAGGATGGGTCACTCACCCACTGTGAAAGCTCTGCCCATGCGCGCCGCCATCCTGCTGATCCTGGTCGCCGGCCTGCTGCTGGGCCTGCTGGCCTATGCCGCCTTTCACCTGACCATGGGGCTGGAACCGCTGCCGCTGGCGGCACGCGGCGCCATGGCGGCGGCGATTATCGGGGCGCTTGGCCTGTTCATCCTGTTCACCACGCTGCAACGCCGTCAGCGCCGGCGGGATCGGGAAGAGGGGCGGGAGTGAAACGCCCCCGGCGCGATCATGTCTGCCGGACCGGCTGTCCGTTCAGCCTTTTGGTGTATTTTATGCACCATAGATGACGCATTTCGCACTTTAAGCGACGGCCGATCCGGCGTGATATCGGGACATCTTCACCCATCGCCGGACCTGACCGATGCCCACGCCCACCGCCAGCAATGCCGATCTTCTCCGCCGCCGCAGCGCCGCCGTGCCGCGTGGTGTGGCCACCGCCTTCCCCATCTATGCCGACCGGGCGGAGAATGCGGAATTGTGGGATGTGGAAGGCAATCGCTTTGTCGATTTCGCCGGCGGCATTGCCGTGCTGAATACCGGCCACCGGCATCCCAAGGTGATGGCGGCCGTGGCCGCCCAGGCCGAGCGGTTCACCCATACCGCCTTCCAGGTGGCTGCCTATGACAGCTATATCGCGCTGGCGGAGGCGCTGAACGCGCGGGCCCCCTTCAAGGCCCCGGCCAAGAGCATCCTGTTCACCACCGGGGCGGAAGCGGTGGAAAATGCGGTGAAGATCGCCCGCTGCGCCACCGGCCGCAACGGCGTCATCACCTTCAGCGGCGCCTTCCATGGCCGCACGCTGATGACCATGGCGATGACCGGCAAGGTGCTGCCCTATAAGCGCGGCTTTGGTTCCATGCCGGCGGAGGTCTATCACCTGCCCTTCCCCGTGCCGCAGAATGGCGTCACGGTGGCCGACAGCCTGAAGGCGCTGGATTTCCTGTTCGCCGCCGATATCGGCCCCGACCGGGTGGCCGCCATCGTCATTGAGCCGGTGCAGGGCGAAGGCGGGTTCCACCCGGCCCCGGTGGAGCTGCTGAAGGCCCTGCGGGAGATTTGCGACCGTCACGGCATTCTGCTGATCGCCGACGAGGTGCAGTCCGGCTTTGCCCGCACCGGCCGGCTGTTCGCCATTGAACATAGCGGCGTGGAACCCGACCTGATCACCATGGCCAAGTCGCTGGCCGGTGGCTTCCCGCTGTCCGGCGTGCTGGGCAAGGCGGAGATCATGGATCGGGTGGAGCCGGGTGGGCTGGGCGGCACCTATGCCGGCAGCCCGCTGGCCTGCGCCGCCGCCCTGGCCGTGCTGTCGGTGATCGAGGAAGAGGGGCTGTGCGCCCGCGCCGATGCCATCGGTGAGACCATCAAGGCCCGGCTGGAAACGTTCGCCACCCGCAATGATCTGGTGCCGATCACCGCCATCCGTGGCCTGGGCGCGATGATCGGCTTTGATATCGTCACCGACCGCACCGGCGGCGCGCCGGACAAGGAGACGACGGCGCGGGTGACCGCCAAGGCGCTGGCCGAAGGGTTGATCCTGCTGTCCTGCGGTACGCATGGCAATGTCATCCGCATCCTGGTGCCGCTGACGGTGGGCGATGCCGTGCTGGCGGAAGGGCTGGCCAAGCTGGAACGCGCGCTCACCCTGTGACCCGCAGCGCCTACCGGAGACGATTGACATGAGCAGTTTTCTGAACGATCCGGCGCTGCTGCGCGGGCAGGCCTTCATCAATGGCGTCTGGTGTGACGCCGATGATGGCGGTCGCTTCGATGTGGCCAACCCGGCCAGCGGTGCCGTGCTGGGCCAGGTACCGGCCATGGGTGCGGCGGAAACCGCCCGCGCCATCGCGGCGGCCAACGCCGCCCTGCCGGCCTGGAAGGCGCGCACCGCCAAGGATCGCGCCGCCCTGATGATGCGCTGGCATGATCTGATCCTGGCCGCCAAGGAAGATCTGGCCCGGCTGCTGACCCTGGAGCAGGGCAAGCCGCTGGACGAGGCGCGGGGCGAAATCGGCTATGGCTTGAGCTTTATCGAATGGTTCGCGCAGGAAGCCCGGCGCGTCTATGGCGATATCGTGCCGACGCACAAGCCGGGGGCCCGCCTGCTGGTGCTGAAGGAGGCGGTGGGCGTGGTAGGGGCCATCACGCCCTGGAACTTCCCCAACGCCATGATCACCCGCAAGATCGCCCCCGCCCTGGCAGCCGGCTGCACCGTGGTGCTGAAACCGGCCGAATCCACCCCGCTGTCGGCCCTGGCCCTGGCGGTGCTGGCGGAACGCGCGGGCTTCCCCGCTGGCACCATCAATATCGTCACCGGCGATCCGGTGGGCATCGGCCGGGAACTGACGGCCTCGCCCATCGTGCGCAAGCTCTCCTTCACCGGGTCCACCCGGGTGGGCAAGCTGCTGATGGGGCAGAGTGCTGATACGGTGAAGAAACTGTCGCTGGAGCTGGGCGGCAATTCCCCCTTCATCGTTTTCGATGATGCCAATCTCGATACCGCCATTGCCGGGGCCATGGCCTCCAAATACCGCAATGCCGGGCAGACCTGTGTCTGCACCAACCGCTTCTATGTGCAGGATGGCGTCTATGATGCCTTCGTGGACCGGCTGGTGGCGGCGACGGAGGCATTGACAGTGGGGGATGGCTGTCAGCCCGGCATCCAGCAGGGGCCGATGATCAATGCGGCCGCCATCGCCAAGGTGCAGGAACTGATCGCCGATGCGGTGGCCAAGGGTGCCCGCGTGCTGACCGGTGGCAGCCCCCATGCGCTGGGCGGCTGCTTCTTCCAGCCCACCGTCATTGTCGATGTAACGCCGGAAATGCGGCTGGCGCGGGAAGAGATTTTCGGCCCCGTCGCCGCCATCCAGCGCTTCCAGGACGAGGCCGATGTGGTGGCCCGCGCCAATGATACCGAGTATGGTCTGGCCGCTTATTTCTATAGCCGCAAGCTGGCCCGCATCTGGCGGGTGGCGGAAGCCCTGGAATATGGCATGGTCGGTGTCAATGAAGGGCTGATCTCCACCGAAACCGCACCGTTCGGCGGGGTGAAGCAGAGCGGGCTGGGCCGTGAAGGCAGCAAATATGGCATCGATGAGTATCTGGAGACCAAATATCTCTGTCTGGGTCTGGATGAGTGAACCGGCCGGCGGGCAGGGGGGGAGATGAAAATTCCCCCCCTGCCTGCCCTGCGTGCCTTTGAAGCCGTGGCCCGGCACGGCAATGTCCGCCGTGCCGCTGAAGAGCTGGGGCTGGACCATACGGTCGTCAGCCGCCATCTGCGCAGCCTGCAGGAACTGGTGGATGCCCAGTTGGTCCGCACCTCCCGCCAGGGGGTGGTGCTGACCCAGGCGGGCAGCGACTATGCCGCCCGTATCCGTTCAGCGCTGGCCGACATTGCCGATGCCACCCGCGATGTGTCGCAGGAAAAGCGGTCGGCCAGCCTGACCATTGGCTGCCTGCCCGGCTTCGCCCTGCGCTGGATGACGCCGCGCCTGCCGGATTTTCAGCGCCTGCATCCGGAAATCGATATTTCGTTGCGGCCGGGCGATATCAAGCCTGATCTGGCCGATGATACGCTGGATGCCCAGATCGGCTATGGTGCCCCGGCCACCGGTGACATGCGGGTCGCCGTGCTGGCGCGGCCGCGCGTCTTCCCCGTGGCTAGCCCCTTCTGGCTGGAAAAGCACCCGACCCTGGCCGATGATCTGGGCGGGCTTGCCACCGCCCCACTGATCCATGAGGAAAGCCATGAGCAATGGCGGGTCTGGTTCGCCGCCGCCGGCCTGACGGCGCCCAAGGAACTGCGCGGCCCGAAATTATGGCACGCGCATCTGGCGGTGGAGGCGGCCCGGCTGGGCCAGGGCGTGGCCCTGGCCAATGAGCTGATCTGCGGGGCCGATCTGGCCAGCGGCGGTCTGGTGGAACTGGGCACATCCGCCGTGGTGATGCAGCCCTATGTGCTGTTCGCCCGCCCCCGCCGCTGGAACGAGCCGGCGCTGGCCCGATTCCGCCGCTGGCTGGTGGCCCAGGTGCGCCAGGATATGGGCAGTGCGCGGCGTGCGTGAGGGGTCCGACGATTTTTCATCACATTATAGCGGAAAATCGGATTCTCGGGAGATTTCGTGTTCCCTCTGCGTCTGTCTGGAAGGTTTTCATTCATTATCAAAATCTTATACCAACCCGCCTAAAGGCTGACCTTTAGGCGGGTTGGAGGCCGGCGACCGCCGGCCCGCGCCACGTGGCGCGTAAGCCAAGCTGCCGGAGGCAGCGCCCGGCGCGTGAGGGAGCGCGAAATCTCCCTGGATCGGTCACGATCAAGGGAGATTTGTATTACTGTATCCTTACCGTCACCCCGGCGAAGGCCGGGGTCCAGAATCACAGTCGCATTGTTCTACAAACCTGGACCCCGGCCTTCGCCGGGGTGACGGTGAAAAAACTGAAAATCGCGTAATATCAACGGTCATAACTCATGCCCCTTGGCGTCATTCCCCCGCCGCCTTCTCATCCAGACGCAGCGGTCCCTGCGGGATGCTGGCCGCAGCGTGCTGCAGCGTCATGGTGTAAAGTCGGGCCACCAGCTGGCCTTTTTCTTGCGCTGTCAATGGTTTACCAGCGCCTTGCTCCCGCCGCTCCACCGTATGGATCATGGCCGCCAGCAGGATATCGTCGATCACCACGGGAGCTGTAGCGTTGGGCGCATGACCATGCATCATCTCCCCTTGCCCCAGCAGCAACCAGTTAATATCCACCCCCATGGCCGCCAGTTCGGTCAGCCATTCCAGCTTGGGTGGACCTTGGTCGGTTTCGTAGCCATTATAGGTGGAGGCTGGCAAATTCAGCCTCTCCGCCATCTGCGCACGGGTGGAAAAGCCAAAATGACGCCGAATGGCCCGCAGCCGGGCAGCGACGCTGTTCATCGCACGCCCCCCGACGGGTGGTGGCCGAATATCTGCCTGCCAATGTTTCCTCCCGTCAGGCGGGAGTGAAAATTTAGTTTAAAATCGAAAAATGACTCCCATTTTCCGTTGCGATTCGATTTTTTGGTTTGTAAGCTGCTCGCCATGGCATGGATCTTCAACACAGGGGATGTGATGGCATCTGCCAGGTGGCAGGACCGAAACAGGGAGCAATCATCAGTATCGCGCTTCATGAGGCAGCCACTCACCCTGGCGGCAGCTTGTTGCATTGCCTGCCCTGGCGGTTAGCACGCCCTGGTTTTTCCAACTGCGGTAGAGGCTTGCCGTTGCCAATTTGATGCGTCTATCCCGGTCGCGTGTAAATTGGTCCTGATGCCTATTTCGTATAGCAGCAGGCCGTCTCCTGAATTTAGACCGGTTTTCCGCCCGTTCAAATGGTTAAGCGGTAGCGGACCTCCGTGTCTTGTCAACAAACAAAAATCCAGCCAGTGGGAACCAAGGAAACTTGGAAAGGGCGATGGGGTGCGACCGCATCGACGCCGCAGGCCCATACCGTGTCTGCCGTCGCTGCACGAGGAAGGGCTGGAAATGTTGGACAATATTCGAATCAGATCGAAAATTCTGTTGGTTCTGGTGTTCATGGCGGCCGTTTCCGGCGTCATCACCGTGACCGGTACGCTGGGATTGGGCAATATCGCCGCCGCCGTGGAGGGCATCAGCGTTACATCCGATGAAATCCTGTATGGTGCCCGCTTCCGCCGCATCGCGGTGGAAATGCAGCAGCAGGAATACCGGCTGGCGCTGAAGCCGGACAGCCTGTCGGAAATCCGGCAGAATCTGGCGAAAATCCGCCAGGATTTCATGGAACAGCACCAAGCTGCCAAGGTCACCGGCGATGCTGAACAGCAAAAGAAGCTGGCCGAAATCCTGCGCACCTTCGGCGAGTATGAGAAAATCCAACGCAAAACGCTGGAACTGGCGGCAACGCCGGGAACCCGCCAGGACGCATTGCTGGTCGCCATCGATGCCGAGGCCGGCGCCCAGGCAGAATGGACCAGCGATGTCATGGATTATGTCAATTATACCAACGCCAAAGGCAAGAAACTGGCCGCCTATGCCGATGACACGGCCGATACTTCCTTGCTGGTGATGATCCTGGTGGCGGTCGGCGGGATTGTTCTGGGCATTGCCGGCGGCATCTGGGTCGCGCAAACCGGCATCATCACGCCGATGGCCGCCATTGTCGGCTGTCTGCGCCGACTGGCGGATGGTGACAGCAAGGTGGAGCTGTTCGGCACCAGCCGCCAGGATGAGATCGGCGCCATTGCCGGCACGGCAATCGTCTTCAAGCAGAACGCCCAGGCACGGGAGACGCTGGAAGCGCAACAGCGCCAGGAACAAGCCGCCAAGGAGGAACGGGCCCGCGCCATTGATGCAATGATTTCCCGTTTCGACAACGAAATTTCGCAAGCCCTCGGCGTGCTCAGCGGGTCGGCCACGGAGCTGGAGGCGACGGCGCAGTCGCTGTCTTCCGCCTCTGAACAGGTTTCCCAGCAATCCGGCATCGTCGCCTCCGCCACCGGGCAGGCGGCGGCCAATGTGCAGACCGTGGCCGCCGCCACGGAGGAGATGACCGGATCGATCCAGGAAGTGGCCCGCCAGATGACCGGTGCCCGCGATATTGCCCGCACCGCCTCGCAGGAGGCCGAGCAGGCGCAGGAAAGCATCCAGAGCCTGAACGAGGCCGGCCAGCGCATCAATGATGTGATCGCCCTGATCGAAAGCATCGCCGGGCAGACCAACCTGCTGGCCCTGAACGCCACCATTGAGGCCGCCCGCGCCGGGGAGGCCGGAAAGGGCTTTGCCGTGGTGGCATCGGAGGTGAAGACCCTGGCCAACCAGACTGCCCGCGCCACCGACGATATCCGCACCCAGATCACCCTGATGCGCGACAGTATCGACGGATCGGTACAGGCGATCAGCCGCATCGCCCAGGTGATTTTCCGCCTGAACGAGGTCTCCGCCACGGTCGCCGGCACGGTGGAAGAACAGACCGCCGCCACCGGGGAGATCAGCCGCAATGCCGCCGAGGCCGCCACCGGCACGCAGGAAGTCTCCCGCACCATCAGCGGCGTGCGGGAGGCGGCGGAAAGTTCCGCCGCCGGTTCGGTACAGGTGCTGGGTGCCTCGCGTGAGCTGGCCCAGCAGGCCGCCACCCTGCGCCAGGCGGTGGAGACCTTCATCCGGGGTGTAAAGGCGGCATGACGAATCCGCCGACAGCAAAAATACTGGCGGGGGCAGACAGCGCCCCCGCCAGCACCCCGCGCCGTCAGCACAGTTTCAGTCTGGCGGAACGGGTGGCCCGGTTGGCCTGGATGGAATGCGCCGACGGCGCCACCCGCCGTGACCTGGCCGCCCGTGCTGCCCGGAAGGCGGCGGATAAGGTGGACAAGACGGAATAGCCGGTCCCCGTGGCACCATGCCGCCGCCGGCCCAGGCTTGCGGTCCGTCCTGGGGCAGCCTATCTTTCCCAGCGATGAGACGGTTTGATCGGATATGGCGGCGCCATGCCGCGCTGCGCCTGCTGGTGGTGCTGCTGGGGTTGCTTGCCCTGGCGGTGATGCCGGTACGCGCCCTGTCCGTCAATGCGGCTCACCATGCGGCCCCAATACCTGTCGGCACCATGGCCGCCATGGAGGATCAGGACTGTCCGCTGCATCAGGCGGCCCAACAGGCCGCTTCCCACCAGGACCATGGCAAAGCCATGCCGGATAATGCCGGCAAAGGGGCCGGCCCCTGTTGTGTGGCCTGGTGTGTGGCGGCCGCCTTGCCGGGATCGCCGCTGCCGGTGCTGTTCCCGCCGCCGGCCCGGCTCAGCCCGCCAGCCGCCCTGGCCGACCATGATGGCCGGCACCCTGCCCCGCCTTTGCGGCCACCGCGTGGGTGACGTGCGGGGGTGGCTTGCCGCCGCCCCGCCCTTCCCCCGACGCCTAAACCCCGTAAAGACGGAGCCTTTCCCATGAAGGCCAAATTCTCCAGCGCCCTGCTGGCGCTGAACCTGTTCGTCATTCCCGCTGCCTTTGCCCAGCACCAGCAGCATCAACAGGCGGCCCCCGCCGCCAATACCGACACCGCCATCGGCCAGCCGGGCAAGGCAGAAGCCGCCCGCCGCACCATCGCCATCACCCTGTCCGACATGGCCATCGATCCGGCCCGGATCGCCGTGCAGCCGGGGGAGACGGTGCGTTTCCAGGTCACCAACAAGGGCCAGCTGCTGCACAGTTTCGTCATCGCCAGCCAGGATGGCCATGGTGAACGGCAGGCCATGATGGGCATGATGCTGGACCATGGCATGGTCACCGATACCGCCATCGTGCCCGCCATGATGAATATGAAACATGACGGCCACGCGATGGCGCATGACCATACCGGGCTGGTGCTGGTGGAACCGGGCAAGAGCGCTGAACTGGTCTGGACCTTCCCGCAGGGCGGGGTGATCGAGGCCGCCTGCGACATGCCCGGCCATTATGAGGCGGGCATGGTCTCCCGCCTGACCATCGGTCATGACGGTCATTGAGCGGGGGCCGACATGTCGATCAAGCAAGCGGGCCTGTCTCGGCGCGACGCCCTGAAACTGGCCAGCGCCGCCGGTCTGGCGGGGGTGGCCATGGTCTATCCCGGCCGCCGCGCCTTTGCCGGGCTGACGGAAACCCGTCTGGTGGTGGCGGAAAACCGCATCACCATTGATGGTGACAGCTTCCCCGCCATCACCATGGGCGGTGGCGTCCCCGGCCCGACGCTGTATTGGCGGGAGGGAGAGGAAGTGCTGGTGCAGGTGGAGAACCGGCTTTCCGAGCCCACCTCCATCCACTGGCACGGGCTGCTACTGGAAGGGGTGATGGATGGGGCGCCCGGTTTCAACGCCTATAGCGCCATCGGGCCGGGGGAGAGCTTCACCTATCGCATCAAGCTGCGCCAGTCCGGCACCTATTGGTATCACAGCCATTCCGGCGGGCAGGAACAGCGCGGCATGTATGGCGCCATCGTCATCGCCCCCGCCACGCCGGACCCGGTCAAGGCCGACCGGGACCATGTGCTGCTGCTGTCCGACCATACGGCGGACCACCCGGACCATATCCTGCGCAAGCTGAAGGTCAGCGAAGGCTATTACAACCGGGGCAAACGTACCCTGTCCGACCTGTCGGCGGATATCGACCGCGACGGGCTGGCCGCCGCCTGGAAGGACCGGCGCGACTGGGGCGACATGCGCATGGACCCGACCGATCTGGCCGATGTCACCGGTTATCGCTTCCTGGTCAATGGCAAGGGCATCGGGGATAACTGGACGGCCCTGTTCAAGCCGGGGGAGCGGCTTCGGCTGCGCATCATCAACGGATCGGCGATGAGTATCTTTGACGTGGCCATCCCCGGTCTGGCCATGATCGTGGTGGCCGCCGACGGGCAGAATGTGCTGCCGGTGAAGGTGGATGAATTCCGCATCGGCGTCGGTGAGACCTATGACGTGATTGTGCTGCCGACGGAGGATCGCGCCTATACGCTGATGGCGGAGCCGATCGACCGCAGCGGCTATGCCCGCGCCACCCTGGCCCCACGGGAGGGGATGCAAGGGGAGATTCCCCCCCTGCGGCCCCGCACCCTGCTGACCATGGCCGATATGGGGATGCATGGCGACCATGGCGGCATGGATCACAGCAGCATGAATCATGGGGCAATGGACCATAACACCATGGACCATTCATCAATGGATCACGCCGCCATGGGGCACGCCATGCCGATGACACCAGCAGCCCAGGAAGGGCCGCCCAGAGGCTGGGAGCAGGCCGGCACCCCGCCGGGCAAGCGCGCCCTGCGCTATGCCGATTTGAAAGCCTTCAGCCGCAATCCGGATGCGACAGCGCCGACGACGGAAATCATCCTGCGGCTGACCGGTATCATGGAACGCTATATCTGGACCCTGAATGGCCACAAGTTCGACCATGGCGACCCGATCCGGGTCCGCTATGGGGAGCGGGTGCGGCTGCGCTTCATCAACACCACCATGATGGCCCATCCCATGCACCTGCATGGCATGTTTTTCGAGCTGGAGAACGGCCAGACCGACCGGATGCCGCGCAAACATGTGGTGATCGTGCCACCGGGCAAGGAAGCATCGGTGGTGCTGACCGCGAACGAGCCGGGGGACTGGCCGCTGCATTGCCACCTGCTGTTCCATATGAATGCCGGCATGATGACGCGCTTCATCGTCGATCCCCCCGCCCCTGCGGCGCGGTCGTGACGGGAGGGGAGATAATGATGAAAAGGATGATCAAGGCCGCCCTTGCCATGGCGGCACTGGCCCTGCCCCTGCCCGCCCCGGCGATGGAAGGGCATGGCGACATGCTGATCTGGCAATTCACCATGGATCAGCTGGAACAACGCTGGCAGAAAGGCCAGGACAGCACGGCCTGGAAAAGCGACGGCTTCATCGGCGGTGATGTGGCCAAGCTGCGGCTGAAAAGCGAGGGCGATGTCAGCGATGGCACCGTGGACCATCTGGAGGTCCAGGCGTTGTACAGCGTGATGGTGCATGATTTCTGGGATTTCCAGGCGGGTATCCGCCAGGATTTCCGACCCCAGCCACAGACAACCCATCTGGCCATCGGCTTCCAGGGGCTGGCCCCGCAATTTCTGGAGGTGGATGCCCAGGCCTTCCTGTCCGAGCGTGGCGATGTGACGGCACGGCTGGATGTGGAAACCGACCTGCTGCTGACCCAAAAACTGATCCTGCAACCCCATGCGGAGGTGGAACTAGCGGCACAGAAGGTGGCGGAGACCGCAACCGGTGCCGGGGTTTCAGAGATGAAACTGGGCCTGCGGCTGCGCTATGAGCTGGTAAAGGAATTCGCCCCCTATATCGGCCTAGCCTGGGAACGCAAACTGGGGGAGACGGCACGGCTGGCCAAGGCCGACGGGCATGACGCGGACGATCTGCGCTTTGTCACCGGCCTGCGTTTCTGGTTCTGAAACCTGTTCCGGTTAGAATAGCCCCCTGGGGCCGGCTGCGCTTCCCTTTACGCACAGCCGGCCCTGGATCAGCCTTGCCGCAAGCGGCCTCATACCAATCCGCCGAGGGCTTGACCCTTGGCGGATTGGAGGCCGGCGACCGCCGGCCCGCCGCACATGCGGCGTAAGCCAAGCTGCCGGATGGCAGCGCCCGGCGACTGAGGGTAGCTGAAATCTCCCTGCATCGGTCACGATCAAGGGAGATTGGTATCAATCAAAGCGCCAGCGGATACCACCGGACAGGGTCTGGCGATCACCGCCGCGCCTTTCCTCAAGATCAACCCGCATAAAACCTTCCAATCCCGGCTCCAGACGTGCGGCCAGGCCGGCCCCTAGAATGGCGGCATCGCGGCCGACCGCTTCACCCGCCAGGGTGAAAGCACCGCCATCCAGCCAGGCCCGACCAGAGGCGGCAACATCGCGAAAATCATGGTCCCAGCGCAGCGTCACCTCCGGTTCCAGGCTGATGCCGCCCGCAGTAAATGCCTGCCATATGGCGCGCAAGCCGATACCGCTGCGCCAGGAGCGCAGGTCGAGACCGTCAACCATCAGGCCGGAGGTACCAGCCCCCGTCTCCACAAACCCGTTGCGATGAGCCTGGTCGAAGCGCAGGCTGACCGCCGGCTCAACCAGGAGATTATCCGCCGCCCAGCGATAGCCGGCGGATACGCCCACCCCCACCATATGTCCCTTCCCGTCAGCCTCCGCCCTGCGGTCCAACCCGCTCAGGCGGATGGGGCGGCGGCTGTCAGCATCGCTGAGACCCAGGGCAAGGCTTGCTTCGCCGAAGAAAGCACCGGCGGTGAAGCCGCCATAACCCGCCAGAAGCATCACATCCTGGCTGGCATGGCCTGCCCCGCCATCGACGCTGGAACGGACATAGCCAGCGGACATACCCAGTTCAATATTGTCGGCAACCCTTGCATCAATACCGGTTGTGAAGCCGGCAATATCCAGATCAACAGCGCCCCGTGCGCCGGAACCGACAATGGCGCGTCCCCATAGGCCCGGCACCGCATCGGCCGCACCAGCAACAGCGGTGCGCCCCTGCCCCTCCCCGACCGACTGCATGGTCGCCGGGCTGAATTGCAGTGACAGCGAACCGCGCCGGGTGGCGGCCATGCGGTCACCCAGCAGATCGCCGAAAAGGCGCATTGTATCCAACCCGGCACCCACCATTTCAGCATGGATGGAGCCCGCCAGCTGATCAAGCGCGGCGGCCAGTTCCGCCGGCCTGGTGGCGTAAAGCCCGCCATAAAATGCATCACGATCCGTGAAATCGCGTGTACCCGCATTTGGCCGCGTCTTGTCCAGCGCGGCGGCGACGGCATTTTGCGCAGGTGACAGTCCCGGCAGGGCCGCATATGTCGCGGGTGTCACCCAGAGTGTCACCGCCTGCGCGCCATAGACGAGATCGAAACGGGCATCGGTGGGCAGATCGGCGACCGGCTGTTGCAGAACCTGGAAGCTGCCCGCAACGCCGCCCGCAGCCTGGATAATGGTGAAATGCTGCCCCACGGCCGGGATAAAGGGTGATTGATCGGCCAGCATGAATCCACGCGTCACCGGGGTCAAGCTGCCGGCGGCCGTAAAGACCCCACCCACCAGCAATTGATCATAGCCATCCGGCACGGCACCGGCACGGATACCCCCCAGCTCCACCCGCAGATCGGCCCTGTCGCCGCTGCTGACCACGGAACCGGTCACCGTCAGGGTACCGATCGAAAGACCAGGCGACAGGGTGCCGGCATTGAGCAGCGCGCCATCAATACCGCCGTCACCCGATAATAGTGCGCCGGGTGATACGCTCACCATGCTGGTACGCAGCATGGCCGTCACCTGCAGGCGCCCCTCCTCCACACGGGTGGTACCGGTCAGGCTGCTGTCGGCGGAAAGGGTCAAGGTGCCCGTCCCGCGTTTCTGTAAGCTGTTATGCCCCGTCAGCGTGCCGGTGAAATCCAGATTGTCTTTGCGGTCGAAAAGAAGGCTGCCGCTATCGCCAGGCAGAAGGTTGGCGGCGTACCAGGCAATCCCTTCATAGGCATAGCCTTCCGCCGTAAACCCTTCCGTCAAGGAGGGGGTATAGAGATGATCCCCCAGCGCAACGGAATGAAACCGATGAACAGGCGAGGCACCCGACATGGGTTGCGTCAGGCCGGTGAAAACCGCGCCGGTTTCAGCATAGCCGCTGCCATCCTGGCGCAAACGGCTGATTTCTTCATTATTCAGCGTGTAGATATGGTCACCGGCCGCCACCGACTGGAACTCGATCACCGGCTTTTTGCCGGGCCCCGCCGCCTCATTGGAAAAAGGCACGCCCTGTTCGGTATAGCCGGCCGCCAGCAGCGCGGCTGCCTGCTGGCTGCTGGCCGTATAAACCGTATCGGCTTTACCGGGATGATAGAGCCGGAACACCACCGGCAATCCATCCGCCTTGTCATAGGCGGAAAGCTGTTGCGCGGCATAGCTGACGGTCGATAGCTGGTCCAGACCGTTACTGATGGCCAGGGTCTGCGCACTGGCCGGTCGGGTATAGGTGACGCCCGGTGTCGGTGTGCGCCCAGGGCCGCCGGGCGTGTAGATATCGCTGTAACCGGGCACCGCTGAGGTGGGAATGCTGACATTGATCAGGCTGCGGATGGCCGTTTCGTCACCATTCAGGATGATATCAATGTAGTTATCATTGTCGTTGCGGTAATAGGGGGCGGGAATGCCGGTGGCGGACGGCCCCAGCTCAGCCAACCCGACCACCGTTACTTTCCCCAACCCCGCCCCCAGATCATAGGTGACGCCCGCACGGTCCAGGGTAACCAGTTTTCCACTGGCATCCCGTGCCTGCAACTGGAAGAACCGGGCGAAATCCCCCGGCATGATGGGCGAGACCCCATCCGGGGAGAAACCGCCCGTGGTCATCAGGCGCAGCCGGTAGGTCGCTTGACCCGGATAGAGCGTCGCGCCATCGTTCAAGATACCTGCCGTCAGCGTGGCGGGCCCGGCATCCCCGACCGAGGAAAAGCGGCTGACACGCGCGGCCAGCAGGCTGGGACCGGTCACATAAGGATTTCGGCTGTTGGCAGTCAGCCCCACGGCCGATTGCAGGCCGTTCGGGCCAATCAACTGCAACGGCTTGTCATCGGCCACGATCTCCACCGACACCGGGTAGATGGCGCCGGCCGTGCCGGGGGTCAGACGGTTTCCAAACTCCCCGAAAACCACGACAATGTTGCGTTCATTATAGTCGAAATTCGGGTTCAGCGCTGCGGCCTGCGGGGTCACCACCTCGCCTGTATTCAGGCGGATGGCAATGTCGGTGGGGGCGAGCGTACCGGGCAGCACGGGCCAGCTGAACACAATTGGCAAGGCGTCGCCACGCACCACCGCAGCGCCAAATCCGCCCATCACCAGACCGCTGGACGGCTGGCCAGAGGTCAGGTTACGCAAGGGTGGGGTGGGGGTGAGGGTGGCCCAATCGCGGTTGATACCCGCCCCGGCAGCGGCGGCCAGCGCCAGACCGCCCGGACCATCCAGACCCGGAATGCCCACGATCCCTTCGAATCCCAGGTCGGCCGACAAAATCTGTGCCGTTGTCGACCAGATATCGGCATTAATGACGATGTCGCGCTGTAATTCAACATAAGCGGGAGAAACGATGGGCGCAGCGGCTGTTGCAGGCAAAACATCCATGGTCGGCGGCACCCCGTCTGGTTGCAGAATCGTAATAAATAAGCAAATTTTAACAATGTTTACCTGCAAATCACCATCCTGTCATCCCGCAACCGATCATCCCAAACCGTCGATTGCAGTTTGGACAGGGGATGAAGTGCCGACCCGGCCTGGGACCGCAGCGCCGTCGGCGCGGATATCAGCGGTCATCGTTGCTGATCGCTGATATAGTCCCCCGGATAAGCCCGAAAACGGGTACGGTGACAGGGGATGGAACGCGATGCGGGCTCTCGGGCTTGGCGGCAAGATCGGCTATGGGATCGGGGATTTCGGGCTGAACCTTTATTGGCAGTCCATCCTGGTCTTCATCGTCTTTTTTCATGTGGATGTGCTGGGGCTTTCCGCCTGGACGGCGGGGGTCTGTTTCTTCATCGCCGGTCTGTGGGATGCCGCCATGGACCCGCTGATGGGGGCCCTGTCGGACAAGACGCGCAGCCGATGGGGGCAATATCGGCCCTTCATCCTGCTGGGGGCGGTGCCGCTGGCGGGCGCCTTCACCCTTTGCTTCAGCCCGCCCTCCTGGCTGGTGCCGGGCAGTGCGGCCATGGTGGCTTTCGCGCTTGCCAGCCATATGCTGCTGCGAAGCTGCTACAGTGTGGTGAGCATTCCCTATTCGTCCCTGACAGCGGCCATCACCAGCGATACGGAGGCCCGCGCCAGCCTGACCGGGTGGCGGATGCTGTTCGCCTTCATGGGCTGTACGGCGGTGACGGCGCTGCTGCCCTTACTGGCGGCATGGTTCGGCCAGGATGGCGGCAATGGCTATGGGTCAGCCGCCGCCATTGTGGGCGCCGTGTCGGTGGTGGCCCTGCTGATCTGCGGGCTGTCGGTACGCGAACAGGCGCGGCCGGCTGTGGTGATGCCGGCGGCAGCTGAAAGGGGCGGCAACGGTTTCTGGGCCGCCATCGGGCGCAACGGTCCCTTGCTGCGGCTGATGGCGGCGACGCTGGTGATGCAGCTGGGGCTGGGGGTGCTGCTGCGCAACCTGCCCTATCTGATGAAATATGATCTGGGCGATGCCGCGCTTTCCGGCACGGCCCTGCCCTGGCTGACGCTGCTGGGCGTGGCCAGCGTGCCCGTCTGGGTGACGGTGGCCAAGCGCTGGAACAAGCGCATCCTGTGGCAATGGGGCAGTGCGGTGGCAGCGCTGGGGGCGCTGGGGCTGATGCTGGAACGCGGGCTGTGGCCGACGCTGATCTGCATCGGGCTGGTCTTTATCGGCCATACCGCGCATGGGGTGGCCACCTGGTCGATGCTGCCGGACACGGTGGATTATGGCCAATGGCGCAGCGGGCGGCGGGACGAGGCGAAGATTTACGGCATCGCGTCCTGCGTGCTGAAATTATCGCTGGGGGCATCGGGCATTGTCGCCGGCTGGGCTTTGGACTTGGTGGGGTTCGTGCCCAATGCGGAGCAGGCCCCGCAGACGCTGGAACAGTTCCGCCTGCTGGCGGGGCTGCTGCCGGCGGCAGGGCTGGCAGCATCGGCAGCGCTGATCTGGCGCTATCCGCTGGATGCCCAATCCCACCGGCAGATTCTGGGACGGCTGGCAGCCGGGGCGTGAGGGGAAGCCCCCCACGCCCCGGCCGTTCAGTTCGCCCTTACCGGCTGTGGATTTCCACGGCCAGCAGCTTGGGCGCCGGGAAATCCGGCTGGATGGTCGGCGGGGCCAGACGGACATCCAGTTTAGCCCCCGGTGAGCGGGCAAAGCGGGAGGCCGCCAACCGATCCGGCAGCGGCACCACGAAGGTGACGCGGTTGCCACCATTATGCGCGGCGTGGGCGGCATGGGCCGGACCATGGGCCGCCAGACCACCGAAGAAGGAGACGGTGCCAGCATAATAGGGGCTGTCCGCCGCCACCGTTTTCACATCCGCCGGGGCATTGACCAGCACATCGAACTGACGCGGCGCATCCATGGCGGTGGGCCGTTCAAAGGTGATGGTGGCGATCATCCGGCCCGCCGGCGCGGAAAGGCTGACCGTGCCGCCATCCTGTGAAGCGCCCAGCAGCAACGGGGCCGCACCTTCCGCCACCTTGGTGGCGGTGGGCACATAGGGCACCAGCTTGTCATACCGATAACCGAAGCGGGCAGCGTGGATGTAATCCCCCGCCTTGCCATTCAGCACATATTTGCCATCAGCATCGACAAAGAACAGGAACGGGTCTTTATCGAAATCGACACGATCCGCCCCCGTCGGCAAATCGGGCAGGCCATATTTCTGCTGCTTGGCCGACCAGCTTTCCCACAGACGATCCATATTGGCATGGTGCAGGAAGAAGATGGGATCAACCGGCGACAGGTTGTTGGTCATGTTTCCATAGGGACCGGGATTCCAATTACCTGGAGCATCGAAGTAACCACCAATGAAATTATGCACATGATTGTGCGGCTTCCCCTCCAGTATAGAAAAAAATCCTGTCTTCGATGGAGCATCATTGTGTGAAGCGGTACGGATACTGGTAAAGCTGGTTTCTGGAGATGAGGCGTTGAATTGAGCTGGCGCCAGCCCGCCATTCACATCATTAAAGCTACACTCACCAGCCAATTTAGGCGGCAGGGCGCGGTTATCAATGGGAACGTAACGGGCCTTTTCCGTAATGGCGAAAGCCTGATCGCCGATACTGAACTTCTGGTTGACGGGATCCCAGCCCATCACCGCCTTCCACAGATCATCGAAACTTTCATAGCCACGCAGCTTCTGCTGCGCCAACTGATCGGCGTTGAGCGTGTTCCAGTAAGCCTGAATGGCGGGCTTCACCTCCCGCTCAAAGGTCGGCAAATCTTTGGTGTATTTGGCATAAGCCTCATTCGTCGGTGTCAGCACACCGGCGAACATGGATAAGGGCAGTTCCTGCAATTCCGACCAATCCCAATAGGGGAAGGCGAATTCCGGGTTGCCGGAAAGCTTGCGCACCGTCTGTTCGAAATAACCGACATAGCCCCGGTGCCAGACATAGAACCACCAGTTGCCATGCGGGCAATCCATCATATGCACGAAGGCATTGCGGAACCAGTTGTGCGGGTGCGAGAGCGGCAGGTCCAGCATCTTGCGCACGGCCACGGCATAGCTTTTCAGCATGTCCTGGCCCTTTTTGCTGGTCACATTATAGCGCACCCAGCGGAAAGGATTTGGCAGTGCCGCCGCCGGCACGCTGAGCGCGCCCAAACCAGCAATTGCAGCCGTACCGGCCAACAGGCCACGACGTGAAACGCGCATTTCAGGTTCCCCTCCCGATCGTTAGAAGCGCAGGGAGGATATTACCAACACACCTATAAATCACCTGATTTTACATCTTTTGGTCGATATCCCCCCTATGCATACACGGATGTGCAATTGCTTCTTTTACGAAGCGCGGTAGCAGGTCCACCAATGTCCCGCATAATGCTGGTCATCTGCGCCGATGAGCGCGTCCAATCTTCCTGCTTGTCAGCCGAGCAGCTGAAGATGATGGCGCTGCATCAGCGCCGCCGCGGGCCGCCCTCGCTCCAGCCCATGCCCCGGCTGATCTGGCGGGCTGTTTCCTTCACCGTCTCCACCAGTTCCTGCATCCGCGCGTCGCTCATATATTGTGCGGCGCTGGACAGGCTGATGGCGGCGATGATCTTGCCATTGGCGCCCCGGATGGGGGCGGCAACGCAGCGGATACGGTCTTCATTCTCTTCCAGATCAAAGGCATAGCCGCCGGCGGCATAGGCCTGCATCCGCTTCAGCCAGACCGGCCAATCATCCATGGCCCAGTCACGATCCGCAAAGAAATGCCGCCAGCGGGCCTCTGTCTCATCCAGGATCAGGGCCTTGCCCAGACCGGTGGAGGCAATGGGATGACGTTCCCCAACGCGGGAGCCGATTTCGATGCGGCGGCGGCCAGGGATCTTGTCCAGATATAGCGCATGGTCGCCATCCAGAATGCCCAGATGCACCGTATCCTCGGTGGCGGCGGCCAGATCTTCAATATGCGGGCGGGCAACACGCGGGATATCCATCTGCCGCTGCGCCAGATAGCCCAGTTCCAGCAGCTTCGGCCCCAGCTGATAGCCTTCACGCGGGGTCAGCACCAGAAAGTCCCGCTCCACCAGGGCGGCAGCCAGCCGATGGGTGGTGCTGCGGGTCAGGTCCAGCCGCTGCGCCAGCTTGGCCAGGCTGATCGGGCCCTCTGCCACCGCTTCCAATACATCCAGGCCGCGCAGCAGGGTCTGGCTGCCGCTGGGGGTGGCCTTCTGCTGGGCCTCTGCCTCTTCATGGGCACCATTGCCAAGGGCGGTCACGCTGGTCATCGGCTTCGCTTTGCTGTCTCTCATTTTGCGGAACAACATCCCATAAATCCGCCAACACAACAAGCGACGGCGCAACATTATCGCCCTGGGCGTCCGGCGACGTCTCCCGAATGCCCGGTGACGGTCGTCCCCACTAAGTGGAAATCCTGCGTGACGATACGCCTGAAGGGCAACGGTGTCTCAATCCGTTTCCGATAATGAAACAAAAATCACGGATCGGAACGATATATTTTCAAGAAATATTCCGATTTGGAACCGAATATTGAAATACTCAAAAGGGTGTATTTTTCATAATTTGATCCATTAAGTTTGCGTTAACTAACGCAACCTACCATAAAATAGAAACATATATTTCGTACACGCGTATGCAGTTGAACCCCGAGAGGTGATGATGACCGCGCGTTCAAACCCCTATGGCGACCTTTCTGCGCTGGCAGCACGAATCGAGGGGGAAGATCCCCAGCTCTACAATCTGCTGCTACCGGCCGACGGTTTTTTTCAGAAAGCAGAGACCAGCCAGCGCCGCCTGACCGATCAGGTGGCGGCGGCGCTGCGGGAGAGTTTCGCCGGCTGGAATGCGGCGGATTTCCCCACCCTTTACTGCGCCTGGGGCCGGGCGCGCACAGGCTCCACCGCGCTGGCCAACCTGTTCGGCACAGCGGGCCTGCCCTCCTATTATCAACCGGTGAAGGCGTTGATGCGCCAGTTCCTGGCCGGCGACGCCGTCAGCCCCTGGCAACCGCCGCGTGAGAATTTTTTCTGCAAGGATGTGGCCGGCCCCTATACGCTGGCGGAATGCCTCTATATCCCGGCGCAGATGCTGGTGGAGGCGGGGTACCCGCCGGAGAAGCTGCACCTGGTGATTCTGGACCGCCAGCCGGAACGGTCGCTGGGATCATGGCTGCGCAAATGGTCGGGCCGGCTGGAGCGGGAGCGGTTGCTGGCGCATTTCGTCTGCGCCTCACTGAACACGCTGCGGGTGGAGGCCCATGCGCGGCGTTACGGCATCGCCGTCACCCATTATGTTTATGAAGCAGCGCAGGAACCGACCCTGGCGATTCCGGCCCTGTTCAACCGGCTGGGCCTTGGGCCGGCTGCCATCGCCGCCGCGCTGAAGGAATGGACCCCGCTGGACAGCCTGGATGCCGAAGGCTCCCGCGTCATCTTCCCCGTGGAGCCGGATGCCTATGTCGTGCCGGGGCTGCATCAGGCCGATGCCGATGGCTATCGCTACCGCCCCGGCACCTGCGACGGGGTGACCCAGGAGGACCGGGCGCTGCTCTACATGCTGGGGGTGGAAGCCGCCTATCAGCGCAATGCCCGGGCCTGCCGGCATGAGCTGGGCCTGCCGGCCCGCCTGTTGACACAGACCATGCCACCCATCGCCGCCGTGGCGTGACGCCCCCTGCCCCTTCTTCTCTCGCCCAACCGCCTGTTCCCCCCTGAACAAGGAATCGCCATCATGCTGAGCAACCTGAAAATATCGCATCGGCTGCTTCTCTTCGTGCCGGTATTGGCCGTGGCGCTGATCCTGGCTGTTGGCTCCGGCCTCAGCACCCTGCGCACCACCCTGGTGCAAGACCGCCAGCAGGAACTGATCCAGATCCTCACCATCGTGCGCGGCATCGCCCAGAACTGGCATGATCGCGAACAATCCGGTGAGATGACCCGTGAACAGGCGCAAAAGGGGGCGGGTGACGATATCCGCAAGCTGCGTTTCGGCAATGGCGAATATATCTATATCAATAATTATGATGGGGTGACCGTCGTCCACGCCAAGCGGGACTTCGAAGGCAAGAATCGGATGGGTTTCAAGACCGCCGACGGGGTGGAAACCGTGCGGCTGGGCGTGGAGGCGGCCAAGAAGGGCGGCGGCTTCTTCACCTATAATTTCTCGCGCCCCGGTGTGAATGGCGGGGAGGCGGTCAATGTGCCGAAGCTGAGCTACAGCCTGGGGTTTGAGCCCTGGCAGTGGGCCCTGGGTACCGGCGTTTATATTGACGATATTGACGAAACCTTTAATGCCATCCTGGTGAAGATGCTGCTGCTGGCCGCCGCCATCCTGCTGACGGGCAGTGCCGTGGCCGTGCTGCTGGCCCGCTCCATCGCCCGGCCGCTGACCATGATGACCGACCGGATGGGCCAGCTGGCCGATGGCGATCTGGCTGTCGAAATCCCGCTGTTGAGCGACCGCAACGAAATGGGCCGGCTGGCCCAGGCGCTGGACGTGTTCAAACGCAATGGCCTGCGCGCCCAGGAACTGACCCGCGCCCAGCAGGCCGAGCAGGAGGCCAAGGAACGCCGGCAGGTGGCGGTGGAGAAGTCACTGGCTGATTTCCAGGACAAGGCGGCCCATATTGTCGGCAATCTGGTCGATGCCTCGGAAAAGGTGCGCAATCACTCCTCCGGGCTGGCCAGCATGGCGCAGCAGAGCCGCGGCCTGATCGATGGCGTCAATCAGGCGGCATCGGAAACCACCAGCAATGTGCAGATGATCGCCAGTGCGGCCGAAGAACTGGCCGCCGCCGTGGGCGAAGTGAACCAGCAGGTCACCCGCTCCACCGACATTGCCGAACGCGCCGTGCATGAGGCGGGGCAGACCAGTGCCACCATGGGCGGTCTGGCCGAAGCGGCACAGAATATCGGCTCCATCATCCAGGTGATTTCCGATATTGCCAGCCAGACCAACCTGCTGGCACTGAACGCCACCATCGAGGCGGCGCGCGCCGGGGAGGCCGGCAAGGGCTTCGCCGTGGTGGCATCGGAGGTTAAGACACTGGCCAGCCAGACCACCAAGGCCACCGACGAAATCCAGTCCTATGTCACCGGCATCCAGCGGGAAACCCACCGCGCGGTCGAGGCCATCGACAATATCGCCCGCGTGGTGAACGATATGCGGACCATTGCCACCGGCATCGCCTCGGCCATGGAACAGCAGGGTGCCACCACGGCCGATATTGCCCGCAATATCAATCAGGCCGCCATGGGCACCCAACAGGTTTCGGCCAATGTGGTGGGTGTTGCCGGGGCGGCGGAACAGACGGCCCAGTCGGCCAATTCGCTGAACGGCGCCTCGGAAGATCTGCGCCGTGACGCGGAAACGCTGAATACGGAGATTACCAGCTTCTTCAACCGCTTGCGGGCGATCTGATGAAAGGCGGCGGCGATGGGCCAGCAAGAGCCCATCGCCGCCGCACCATCGCCTATCGTCCTGCAGCCTTGGCCACTTCCACGGCGTAGGTATAGACCTCCCCGTGCATGTTGGCGCGGAACACCACCCATTTGCCGTCGGGCGTGAAGGTGATGTTCGGCTCCATCCGGTAATCATGGTCTTTCATGTTCACCAGTTTTTCCGCCCGCAATATGCCGGGTCGGATCAGGTTGGCGGCATCCGGCGCGCTGATGCCGGCCACATCGGGGATGCTTTCCGGCCGGAACAGGTAAATCCATTTCCCGTCCCTGGCCTTGGCCACCATCTCCGCATCGCCGCCATCGCCGGCAAACAGGGTGCCGTCGCGGCTGACATTATAATGCACCGACCATTCATCGCGGGTCAGGTGGTACCAGGTGCGCTTGCCCGTGGCGATCTCATACCCGGCCAGCCAGAAATCCTCGCCGCGTGGGGTTTGCAGGTCGTACCAGATCATCTTGCCGTCGTGGCTGAAGAATTCGTGACCGGCGATTTCCATATTCATGCTGCGGTTATGCACCTTGGTCAGGCCCGTGCCATCGGTGCGGATCAGCCAGATCCGGTCCACCTTGTGCCACGGCCCTTCATGGCAGAACATCAGCAGGGTGGGATCATTGGGTGAAAACTGCACATGGTTCAGCCAGTCCTTCGCGGCGTGAACCACCTTGCGCTCACCGGTTTTGATGGAGAGGGTGAAAATCTCCATCGGGATGCGGGCTTCCAGCCGGTCATTCAGCCGCACCTCCTTGGCATCGGCGAAGCTCAGCGGTTTGCCGTCCGGGCCGGTGGCGGCGTAATGATCGTCGAACTTGGTGGTGTTCTGCTTGGGCGCGCCCGGCTGCAGCGCAAAATCCCGTTCCGCCCAGGTGCCCAGCAGCAGGGTTTCATCAGCGTTGATGGACTCGATCCGCCCGCTTTTCACATGCGCAATTTTGGTGGGCTTGCCGCCTTTGCTGTCGATCCAGAACAGATCATAGGGGCCGCCCTGCTTCACATCATCATTGGCGTAATAGACGCGGCCCGTCTTCGGGCCGACGAACAGCACCGCCAGATGCTCCCCCTTCACCAGTTCGGTCTGTTTGCGCGTGTCGAGATCGATGATGGAAATGGTGGTGGCGGCGCTGACCACCATGCGCTTGCCATCGGGCGTATAGGCATTCTGGTGGAAATAAAGGCTGCGGCTGCCCGGCTCGCTGGACAGGCGCACCACCCGGTGACCGGTATCCGGGTCCACCCATTCGCGCGGCGGCTCAGCGGCGGTCACGGCGGTGCTGACCAGCAGGGCCAGGGCGGCCAGCCAATGCATCCGCTTTTTCATGGTGTTTCTCCCTCATCATCCGTCAGCCCGCGCACATCCCGGCAGACCAGCCGGGGGGTGGGCATGGCGTTTCTGGTTTGCAGATTGTCAATGCGCACCCCATCCACATCCTCCAACCAGACCGCCGGGCGGCCATCGGGGGAGAGCGTGGACAGGTGGATATCACGCAGGTGCAGGCCCCGCGCGTGGCGGACATACAGCCCATAGGAAGGCAGGGTGCCGAACATGCTAGGTTCCGGATAGGCATCGGGCTTTTCCGGTACCGGGTCCGCCACCGCATCCAGCCCGCCGGCATAAGTGATGCGGATATCCTGCAACGTCACCTCCTCAACGGGCTGTTCCGGCAGCCCGGCGATGAGGGAGGCGTAACGCGGATCGACATCATGGGCGGTGATATGGGCAAAGCGGATGCGGCGCATCGGGCCGGGCCTTGTCCCCTCCGGGGCACGCAGCCGGGCGCCGATGCGCAGGAACAGGGCCGCCGTCGTCACCTCCCGCATGGTGATGTTGCTGATGGAAATATCCTCCAGCACCCCACCATCCACGGTTTCCAGCGCCAGCCCGCGCGAGCGTTCGATCGTGCAGTTGGAAATGACGATGTTGCGGAAGCCGCCATGGCTTTCCGTGCCCAGCTTGATCCGCCCCGTCACCCGGTCCCGGTCGGGCGAGAGCTGTTGCGTGCGTCCATAGGTGCCATCCAGCAGGGTACCCAGGTCAAAGCCGCTGACATGGCAATTGCTGATGGCAACATGCTCCGTCGCCCGCGCCACGCCTAAGGCACCGGAGCTTTTCAGCACCAGCGCATCATCGTTGGGCGTGTTGATCTGGCAATTGCTGACGCGGACATGGCGCACGGCATCCAGGTCGATGCCATCGCGGTCGGTATCAATGCGCAGATTATCGATGGTCAGATTGTCGGTGCCGGTGGCCAGGATGGCGAAATGTCCGCCCTTGAAGATACTGAAATCGCGCAAGGTGATGTTGCGGCAATTCTTCAGGGCAATCGCCTTGTTGCCCTGGCCGCGCATCAACGCTTCATCCGGGTCTTCGGCGGCCAGTTCAGCCGCACTCATCCCCGCCATGCTTTCGGGGAAATAGCCTTTGCGCTTGGCCCACTTCGCCCCCGGCCCCTTGGAGGTCAGCCCGGCCCCGTCGATCAGGCCGGGGCCGGTAATGGCGACGTCATTCACCCCATCGCCCCAGATCAGGCTGTTCTGCCAATGGGAATGGCCGAAATCCTGATAGAGATCATGCGGGTTGGGCTCCGGCAGGTCATAGGCACCGCCATGGCGGGCCGGGTCCGCCGCCAGCAGCACACAACCGGCATCCAGGTGGAGCGCCACGCGGCTGTACAGCCGGATGGAAAAGGACAGCCAGCGCCCCGCCGGCAGCCAGACCGTGCCGCCACCGGCGGCCACGGCGGCAGCGATGGTGCGGTTGATGGCGGGGCTGTCCAGCGCCACGCCATCACCCACGGCACCGAAATGCCGGATATCGAACAGCGGACTCATCGCGGGGGGACCAGTTTCACGGCGGTGGCGGCCTCCCGATCAGCGGTCAGCCAGCCGTCTTTTTCTTTCAGCTCCACCACCTGGATGACGGAACGGCGTTTCCAGGTCGGGTCTGCTGCCGCTTCCGGCTCCCCTTCCTGCTGCACGAAATAGTAGAGATACGCACGGTCGCCGCTGACCAGCACATCCGGGTGGCCACCCTTGGCCCGGTCGGTCAGGGCCGTGCCGGGCTGTTCCAGCAAATTATAGGGCTGGTGTTCCCAGTTGGTCAGGTCTGTGGAGCGATAGACGCCCAGCCCCGACCAGGCATCCAGGATCAGCCAGTAATAGCCTTTCCATTCAATGATCTGCGGGCCTTCGCCGCGCTGTTGCACGGCGATGCCGCCTTGGGTCCAGCTTTTCAGGTCGTGGCTGTCGGCATAATGGGTGCTGCTGCCGTCGCGTTCATCCTTGTACCAGAGCCGCCAGCCACCCCCGGGCAGCGGATGCACGGCGGCATCAATCACCCGGTCGGAACCAAGGTTCAGCTTGTCGGCAAAATCCCAACGCTTCAGATCTGTGCTGGTCAGGTGGATGATGTCGCGCGGGGCGTTCCAGTCCTTGAAGATGCCGGGCACGATGGTCAGCCACATATGATAGGTGTCGCCGATCCGCTCCACATTCGGCGCCCAGAAGGTGACGGGCTGGCCCTCGCCATAGCGGATATCGGCGGTGCCCTGATAGGTCCATGTATTGCCGCCATCGTTGGACCGCGCCATGCCGATGGCCGTGCCGTGCACCCATTCCACCCCCTGGGCATTGGGCAGCGTGGCGCGGCGGTTGGTGTAGAACATCACCCAGTCACCCGCTTGGCGGTCATAGATGATGGAAGCGTCGGCCGCCCCGTCAAAGATGGGATCGCGGAACAGCGGTTTGGGGGCGGTATCGGCGGCAAGGCTGGGGGTGGGCACCAGCAGAAAGAAGGCAGTCGCAATCACACCCATGGCCTGTTTTGCCTTCCCCGCGAAAGCGGGGAACCAGGGGCCACGGGAACCACGCATCGGTGCAGACGGCCCCTGGACCCCCGCTTTCGCGGGGGAGGCACCCTTTTTTTCGCCCGGCCGTATCGCGCATTCACACAAACCCATGGCTGCGCCCCCATTCGATGAACAGCGCCGGCCAGGCGGCCACGGGGGCGGCCTTGGGGCTGCGCAGGCCAAAGCCGTGGCCGCCGGCTTCAAACAGATGCATCGCTACCTTGGCCCCCGCCTTGCGCAGGGCGGCATAGATCAGCAGGGAGTTTTCCACCGGCACCACCGCATCATCGGCCGCCGCCGTGATGAAGCTGGGCGGCGCGTTGGCCGGCACGCCCTGATCGGCGGAGAATTCAGCGACCCGGTCCGCCGCCGGGTTTTCCCCCAGCATCTGTTTGGCTGAACCGGCATGGGCGATACCGGGGACCATGGAAATGACCGGATAGCCCAGGGCTGCGATATCCGGGCGGGCCGAGACCTGATCAGCCGCATCCACTGGTTTGTACGTCACCTTGTCAAACCGGGTGGCCGCCATGGCGGCCAGATGCCCACCGGCGGAAAAACCCATCACCCCGATGCGGGCCGGATCGATCCCCCAGCCCTTGGCCCCGGCCCGGATCAGGCGGATGGCGCGTTGCGCATCCTGCAAGGGCGCATCCGGCCCGGCTGCCCAGCCATCGGCCGGCAGACGGTACAGCAGAACGAACACTGTCACCCCTTCACCGGCCAGCCATTGGGCAATGTCGTACCCTTCCTTGCCCACCACCACGCGCTGATAGCCACCGCCAGGAATGATCAGCATGGCGGCCCCATTGGGCTTGGCCGGGCGGAACAGGGTGAGGTTGGGCTGGGTGACATTCAGGATCGCCACATCGCGGAAACGCGGATCATCCGACCGCGCCACCTCTGACTGTTTCACCGTTACCTTGTCGCCGCCGGGCGGCTTGTCACCGGGCCAGAGCGACAGGGTTTCGCCCTTCACATCGGCGGCGTGGCTGGTGCCGGGCAGGCCGGCCGCCAGCAGGGCGGTGGCAGCAGCGGTGGTGAACAGGGTGCGGCGTTGCATGGTGGTTATCCTGTTTTGCTTCTAATCCAGCGAGTATGGCCGTAGCCGCCCCACCAACTTGCCTCCCCCGCGAAAGCGGGGGTCCAGGGGCCAAAGGCACTGAAGCATTGGTCCTTATGATCCCTGGTTCCCCGCTTTCGCGGGGAAGGCAGGAAAGAGCCAACGCCGAGGCTCTCAATTCCCCCGCGGCGTCACATCCGACCGCATCGGGCTCTCTGCGATCCGCACGGCATCGGGCAAGGGCGGATGGGCGGGGTCGAAACGGCCCACATCCGCCCTGATATGATCCTTCAGCGGCAGGGCGGACGCCCGTATCCCCTCCACCACACAGCGGGCCAGCAGCCAGGCGCCGTAATTATTATGGTGGGTGGCATCCTCGCCATCGGCGGCGAAGGCGCGGGGGGCCACTTCCGGCCCCAACGCCTCGTACAAAACCTTGCTCATGGCGGTCAGGTCGATCAGCGTTACCTGTTCTTCCGCCGCCACCCGGCGCACCGCGTCGGGATAATCGCCATGGCTGTTGGTGATCTGGCCCTTGGCATCGAAGGTCCGGCGATGCATGGAGGTGACCAGCACCGGTGTCGCCCCGCGCAGCCGTGCCTCCGCAATGAAGACGCGCAGATAGGCGGGATATGTTGTGGCCGGGTCGGCATAGGTCTGCGGCCAGCCCTGTTTGCTGTCATTATGGCCGAACTGGATGAACAGATAATCGCCCGGCTTCATCCGGCTCAACAGCTTGTCCAGCCGCAGCCCGGTGATGAAACTTTTCAGCGTCTCCCCGGATTCAGCATGGTTGGCGACCGCCACATCCGGCGTCAGGAACGCCGTCAGCATCTGGCCCCAACTGGCGCCGGGTTCCGCCGGCTGGTCGGTGACGGTGCTGTCACCGGCCAGATAGAGGGTCGGCACATCCGCCCGTTCAATGGAAAGGGCCGCCAGTTTGGGGGCGCTGCCGTCAAATTCCAGGGTCAACTTGTCATCCCAATGGAACTTGCCCTGCTCCCGGTCATTGATGCGCACCGCATGGCCGCCGGGGGCATTGGGCGGCGGGGGCGGCAGGGCGGTGTCCCGCACATTGACGATGAAGCGGCGCGTCTCAAACCGGCCCTTCGCCGTCGCCACATCGGCCAGCATCAGCCGCCGGCTTTCCACCTTCACCGTTGTGTCACCCGCCGCCCCGGCATCGCCCAGCGTGACCGTGACACGGTAATTGCCTTCCGGCACTTTCACGGAGAACAGGAAGGGCTTGTCCGCTGCCGGCCGATAGGCGGGTTCAAACCCAAAGCCCTTGGACGGGTCATAAAGATCGCCAGCCGACACCGCCACCGCCTCGGCCGGGGCCTGGGCGGCGGGGCTGAAGCGGAAATCCCAGCGCTCCCGCGCCTGTGCCGGCAGGGTGGAGAGCAGGCCGATGCCGATCATGGCCAGCAGCCGCCCCCTCATAGGCCGGCGATCCCCAGACGGTAGAGACGATTGGCATTGCCGGCGAACATGGCCCGGCGTTCCGCCTCGGTAAAGTCTGCCGTGATGGCATCATAGGCGGCGTAATGCGTGCCGAAGCTGCCATAAAGCCTGTCGACGGGGAAATTGCTGGCGAACATGGCCCGGTCGGTCCCGAACGCCTCAATGGCCTGCAGCACGAAGGGGCGCAGGCTGTCGAGGGTCCATTGCCGGTCGATCATGGCCAGACCGGAGATTTTGATCGACACATTGGGCTGGGCCGCCAGCAGGGCCAGCCCGCGCCGCCACAGGGCCAGGCCTTCATCGTCACGGTCGGTCGGCATCCCGGCATGGTTCAGCATCACCGGAATATCCGGGTGCCGGGCGGCCAGTTGGGCCGCCAGTTCCATCTGGCTGGGATAGATCTGCAGGTCGAAGGACAGGCCATATTTGGCCAGCAGCGCATAACCGGCCTGCCAATCCGCATCGCCGATCACATCGCGGGCGGAATAGGTTCTGGCCGGATCGCTGTGGAAATTGATGATGTGGCGGATGCCGCGCACGGCGCCGTGTTCCGCATGGGCGGCCAGCAGCTTTTCCACCTGCGGGTCATTCAGCGCGGCAAAGGCCACCAGCCCCATGGGCAACCGCCCCTCATCCGCCACGCCCTGCAGCCATTGGGTTTCCGCCAGCGAATGGGCGGTGCTGGCACCGGCCTCCACATGCACCACACCGCGCACATCGAACCCGCTGGTGTCGGCCAGATAATCGCTCAAGCCATAGGGCTTGGCGATGGGGGCCACGTCACCGGCCGCATTGGGCGGCAGCGGATCATCCATCAGCCAGGAATAATGCTGACGGGTGAAATCCCACAGATGCATGTGGGGGTCGATGATCGGCAGGCTGGTCATGGCAGGCTCTCCCTAATGCGTGGTTTTTTTGGCAGCGTGTACTTGATGCAATCTATCGCTCTTTCCTGCTTCCCCCGCGAAAGCGGGGGGCCAGGGGCCGCAGGCTCCAACGTCGGGCTTGTGGCCCCTGGTTCCCCGCTTTCGCGGGGAAGGCAGAGGGAGGGGAGATGAGAGCGGCGGTTACCGCCGCCCCCGTCCCCACAGCGTCTCGTAACGCCAGCCGGTCAGATCTTCCAGGATGGCCTTGCGGTCCGGCGTCGTCTCCATCCGGCCTTGCTTGAAGCGGGCGATCTCCTCCATCAGGATGGCGTGGCGGGGCCCATCCAGCTTGAAGCGCAGAGAGACCAGGAAGCCGCCGCACAGCACCACGATGGTGCCGATGCCCATCACCAGCAGGATGGTGTTGATGGCCGCGTCGCTCTGCACTTCCGCCTTGGGCAGGAAGCCGCCAGCCTCCAGGATCAGGCCCACGCCCATCACGGCGGCGGCCTGGGTGGCCTTGCGGATGAAGGTCATCACCCCGGCGAAGATGCCCTCGCGGCGCTTGCCGGTCACCACCTCATCCACATCGGCCATGTAGTTATAGGTGTTCCAGGGAATGTAATTCAGCCCGCCCCGGCCCATGCCCGACAGGGCCACCGGCACGAACAGCCACAGCGCCAGATTCTCCGGCTTCACCGCATCCAGCAGCAGGAAACCCACCACGCCCAGAATATAGAAGCATACCGCCACCCGGTAAGACGGAGCGGGGTGGAAGCGCAGGCAAAGCTGGATGAACAAGGCCACCGCGAAAAGCTGCACGATATACATGCTGCCCAGCATGGAGGAGGCCACGGCGACCGAGCTGCCCATGGCGAAAACGATGAAATAGGTGAAGACGGCGTTGAACACGTCCTGGCTGATATAGCCACCCAGATACATGCCCAGATGCAGCCGGAAGGCGCGGATTTTCAAGGTGGAGAACAGGTTGGCATAGAGCGTCTTGAAACTGTCGCCCAGGCTCTGCACCGGTTCACCCGCCTTCAACTGCTCCACCTCAGCCACGGAGCGTTCAAAGGTGAAGGCCCAGGTGAAGGACAGCACGATGGCAAAGGTCACGGCGAAGATGACGCCCATGATGAAGAAAGTGTCGGCGCTGTCCTTGCCGCCGACCCAGCCGATAATGGCCGCCGGCAGGAAGCCGGCGGCAATGGCGGAGCTTTGCGCACACAGAATGCGGATGCCGGCCAGCTTGGCCTTGATCTTGTAATCCTTGGTCATTTCGGCGGCCAAGGTTTCATAGGGGATCAGGACGACGGCATAGATCGTCTCAAACAACACATAGGTTGCCAGATAATACCAGAAGCTCTGTCCCCCCACCCACATCAGGGCGAAGCTGGGCACCAGCGGAATACAGATCAGCAGGAAGAAGCGGCGACGGCCAAACCGACGGCCGAGCGCCGTGCGATAAAAGTTATCGGACAGATGCCCGACCAGGGGGCTGACAATGGCATCCAGCAGGCGGGCGATGGCGAAGATGGCCGCCGCCTGCGTGGCCGACAGCCCGCAGAAGGTTGTATAGAAATACAGGATCCAGCCGCTGATCACGGCCATCGACCCCGCGCCCAGGATGTCATTGGCACCATAGGCGAGGTAGTTGATCGGTTTGACAGGCCGTGCGGTCATGGGCGTTTCCTGGGGTTTTTATGGATTTGGGCCGGTGCTGCTGCGCCGTGGCGTCTGTTCTGTCGGGCTTCTCTTGAGTGTGCCGACCTTCATAAGCACCTCCATTGCCTTCCCCGCGAAAGCGGGGAACCAGGGGCCGCAGGCACCAACCGTCGGGCTTTTGGCCCCTGGACCCCCGCTTTCGCGGGGGAGGCAGGGAGGAGGCAAATGGCTAACTTAGCGCCTTAGAGCCTTCGCCGGGATGACGGCGGGGATGGGGCATTTTCAGCCCCATCCCCACCCCCCGATCAGATAAACCGACGCATCAGCTCCGTCAGGCACAGGATGGCCAGGGACTGGCCATAGGGCATGGAGGTCAGCTTGACGTCGCGGTAATACTGCAGATCGGAACCCAGGGCGGTGCCGAAGGACACGTCCTGCAATTCCCCATCGGGCGCGATCTTCGCCAGCACGGCCTTCACCGCCTTGATGGCCATCGGCTCATATTCAGCGGAGATATAGCGCTTGCGCACCGCCTTCATGATGCCATAGGCGAAGCCGGCAGCGGCCGAGCTTTCCAGGTAAGACGACGGATCGTCGATCAGCGTGTGCCAGCGGCCCTCGTCGGACTGGTACTTGGCCAGCGCCTTGACCTGATTTTCCAGAGTGTCGATCAGGAAGCTGCGCAGCGGGTCGCCCTTCTTCAGGTCCAGCAGCTCAATGAATTCCGGGATGGCGATGGTCACCCAGCAATTGCCGCGCGCCCAGAGCGCGTTGGCGAAATTGTGCCGACCGTCGAAGGTCCAGCCATGGAACCACAGGCCGGTCTTGGTGTCGAACAGATACTTGATATGGATGAGGAACTGGCGCTTGGCCTCTTCCACATATTCCGGGCGGCCCAGCAGCAGGCCGATCTTGGCCAGCGGCAGCACGCTCATCATCAGCGTATCGTCCCACAGCTGCTGCGGGTTTTCGCTGTTGAAGACGATATGCTGGAAGCCGCCTTCCTCCGTCTTCGGCAGCCCGTCCATCACCCATTCGGCCCAGGTGTCCAGATAGGGGATGTAGGACTGATCGCCGGTCTTCTCATAGAGATAAGCCAGGGTCAGGAACGGGCTGACGGTGTTGATATTCTTGGTCGGCGTGCCGGCGGCGAACCGGTCACGGAACCAGTCCAGCATGATCTGGAAGGCACGGGCATTGTTGGTCTGCTCGTAATATTTCCACATGCCATAGAGGCCGATGCCGTGGGTCCATTCCCAATCGTTCCAGCCCTTGGTGTCGATAACGCGGCCATCATCCAGACGCAGCAGGAATTCCCCGGTCTGGTCCTTGATATCGACCAGATTGCTGATCAGCAGATCGATGGTCTTGGTGACATCCGCCGCCTGGATGCCATGGGCGAGGTTGGGCATGGGTCTCTATCCTTGAAGAGAGGCTTGGGTGCTGTTGTTTGGGTTGGGAAGGCCCGGGGGCCTTTTGGGGGTTCGGAAACTGTAAATACGCTTTTAGCTATCTCTCACTGCCTCCCCCGCGAAAGCGGGGGTCCAGGGGCCGCAGGCACTAACCGTAGGGCTCTATGGCCCCTGGTTCCCCGCTTTCGCGGGGAAGGCAGCAAGGGGGCAGTTGCGCAATCCTCACCGCATCACCTCCTTGAAGGCGGGGGACTTCACCATTTCCACCTTCAGCGGGCTGCGCGCGGTGCGCATATTCACCAGACGGACGGCTTCCAGCGCGTCGCCCGGCTGGCCATCGCTGGTCACGGCCAGTGCCAGCGTGTTCTTGCCGTTCGGGTTCAAAATCCCGCTTGGGATCACAAAGGTGCGCTGCGGGCCGACATTGGCGATGAACTGACCCATGTTCCAGCCATTGACGAAGATCAGCGCCCGGTAATTGCCGGCAGAGCGCACCGTCGCGGTATCTCCGATCGACAGGCCCAGCGACACATCATGTCCCTTGGGCGCGTCCAGCGTGAACTCTGTCCGGTACCAGCTTGTACCGGCGGGCGTATTCGCAGCGGGAACGCTCACCTTCTGCCAGGACCGGTCATCGAAACCGGGCAGGTACCAGCCGGCGCGTTCGCCATACAGGCCGCCATTATTCATCGGCCCGCGCACCGTGTCCTGGATATCCTCGCCCCCCAGATTGCCCTGGATTTTCCAGGTAATGGGCAGCAGGAAGCTCTTGGCGGTCGGGTTGGTCAGGGAGGCGGCGATCAGGCCGCGCGCTTCCTTGTGCTGATCGTCCGCTTCCAGATCCCAATGGTGGGAATTGTTGCGCACCATGACGGACAGCACCCGTTCCCCCGGCCCGCGCAGGGCTTCGGGGATATCGAAGCTGGCCACCCCCTGGCCCGGCGGGCGGGCAAGGCCGGTGGGCAGCACATTCTGCCCCAGATATTGGCCGTCCAGCCAGACCTGCACCATGCCGGCCCCGCCGGCCCCATAATGCAGGTCCAGCTTGGTGACGCTGCCATCGCTGTTGTAGCGGCCGCGATACCAGACATCACCATGATGGAAGCCGTAATCATCCATGTTCAGCAGCGGCTGACCGGGGGGCGGCTTGACGAAGCTGGCGGTACGGCCAGAGCGCACCTGCTGCCAGCTGCTGTCGTCAAAATCCTTCGCCGCTTCCGGGGACCCGGGCTGGAAGCGCCAGTCAGCCTTGGTCAGGTCCGGCAGGCTGATGGCATCCGGCCCCTTCAGGGGGGATTTGGCGATCAGGCTGCCGCCGACACCCTTGTCCATCGACAGGCTGTCGCCATTCCAGCGCACACGGGAAACGCCAGCCGGTGCCCAGACCTCCAGCGCGCTGTCAGCACTGGTATCGCCGGTCAGGTCCAGCGTGCGGCCATCCACCTGGGCCGACCGCACCAGGGAAGGCCCGCGCTGCAACAGCACGCCGCCAGCGGTTTCCTGCCGCCAGAATGTCTGCGCCGTCGGCACATCGGCCAGCAGCAGGGTCATGTCCGGGCGACCACCGCCGGAAATCCGCACCCGCGCCAAGCCATCATGCACATAGTTCAGCCGCAGGTCGCCCTTGGCGGCATCGAAGCTGCTTTCCACCTTGCCTTCCAGCACGGTGACGGTCGGGGCGCTGGCATAGCGCAGCACCGTCTCGCCATCCTCCCCCTTGCGGCCATAGAACAGGGCGACATCGCCCTCGCCCTGGCGCAGATGGGTGAACAGTTCCGACGTGGAATAGACCAGGCGCTGGCGTTCCATGTCATAGCCGGCCAGCCACATCTTGGCATCATAGCCATTGATGCGCAGCGTGCCGGCCTGCGGGATCGCGTATTCACCGTCCGGCAGCTTGGCCTTGAAGGTGAACACATCATCCGTCTGGGCGTTGGGCGGGCTGTGCATGGCCACCAGCAGCCGGGTGCCGGTGCTGGGGTTCACATTATGATAGAGCTTGATCTTGTCGGAGGAGGGCTGCAGGCCGTCTGCCTTTTCCATCTGGGTCAAATCTTTGACCGTATTCAGGAAATGGCCCATCAGCTTCATGGTCTGCGCCTTTTCGCGCAGGCCCCGCGTCTCGTCGATGGCCGAGCCGTAATCGTAGGAGGTAAACACCACCGGGGCCGGCAGCCAGCCCCAACTGGTGCCGCCGAAGGTCATGTAAAAGCTCTGGATCGTCAGGCCATTGGCAATGTTGCTGCCATAGAAGACCCGCTGATAGGCCGATCCCGTCCGCTGCGCCGTGCAGGGATAGGTATCGTTGCTGCCCCAGTAATCGAACCAGCCGCCGCCGAATTCCGCCGCAAAGCCGGGCGTGTTGGGGGAAGCCGAGGCGCCCCCCTTGGCCCCGCCCGGCCCATAGAGGCCCCAATCAGGGGCCACGGTGGGATTGCCGGTGGAACCATCGACATTGCATGAGCCGCCCGGATAGCCATCGAAGGCGTACAGCTCGTTCGGCCCTTCCACCGTGCCCGGCACATTGCTGCCCTTGGGCACCCAATAGCCGTTGCGGCCCTTGTCATTATGGAAGATCGGCACGGTAATGCCGTCAGCCCGCACCTTGTCATAGAGGTGCTGCATGTAGCGCTGGTGCGACGGGCTGGTCACATCCAGCTCATTCTCGATCTGATAGAGAATGACGCTGCCACCATTATTGATCTGGTGCTTGGCAATGATGGCGTTGATCTGGGTCAGCCATTCATCGGCGGCAGCCAGATATTCCGGGTGGTCGGTGCGGGCCTTGGCCTGCTGGTTGACCAGCCAGGAGGGGAAGCCGCCGCGCGTCACCTCCGCATTCATATAGGGGCCGGGCCGGGCGACGACATACAGCCCCGCTTCCTGCGCCATGGTCAGCATCCGGTCCATGTCGCGGATGCCGGTAAAGTCGTACACACCCTGCTTGGGGGAGTGGTAGCCCCAGTCGAAGTAGATGGCGACCGTGTTATAGCCGCTGGCCTTCATCTTCTGGAACACGTCCCGCCACAGGTCCGGGCTGGGCAGGCGGAACGGATGCATCTCCCCACCCCAGGAGAAGATGCGGTTGCCATCGACCTTCAGCGAATACTTGTCGTATGTCACACGCTGCGGGCCGGGGGCGGGGATGGCCTGCTTGGCCGCCTTATCCACACCACCTTCCTTCAGCACGGTGAAATGGCGCACAGTGCCAGACAGGCCGGGCAGTTCTGCCTTGGGCGACCAGCTGTCAAACCCGTTGATGCTGTCGCTGTACCAGTAGCGCTTGTCGATATACTGGTCGAAATAGATGCGCCAGCCGCCATCGGGGCGCTTCACCAGGGCCGGCCCTTCGACATGGCGACCCCAGCCGGCCCAATCGCCGGACTTGATCACCACCCAGGGCCCTTCCAGGCTGGCCGCTGTTGCCAGTTCGATGAACTTCGTCGTCTCGTTCTTGGCGAAAGCGTAGTAACGGCGATCCTGCTTGATGATGAAGGCATCAATATAGTTCGGGCCCAGCCCGCTCAGCAGTTTCGGCGCCGACCATTGGGTCAGGCCGGCATCCTGCGCCGTCAGGAACCAGGGCTTGAACAGCCCGTGTGTGCCGTTGCTGGAAACCGACAGCACCAGATGCACGCTGCCATCATCATCCCGGAACCATTCCGGTGCCCAGGCATTGGTGATGCCAGGCACGGCGATTTTCTGATTGCCCAGGAAGGTCCAGTTGGTCAGGTCGCTGCTGCGGGCAAAGCCGATCTCGTCGCCGGTCCAGTTGGTGGTATAGACGACATAATAATTGCCGTCGCTGTGTCGCATGATGGACGGGTCGCGGATCAATCCCGCCGGCGGCTGATAGGCCAGTTCCTTCACCGGCTTGAAATTCAGGGCGTCATCGGCGCGATAAACATTCATCGCCGCCGCATTGCCATTGCTGAAGCTGGTCAGCGTATAGGTGGGGCTGTCCTTGGCCACCACGGGGGCGGCGGGCAGCAGGAACGGCAGCGTGGCCAGGGCAAACGCCAGGGCCAGCTTCCGGGGGTAGCTGTGCTTCTTCATACCGATCCCACCGCTCAGACGAAGTGGAACATCGGCACCAGCGGCACCTCAACCGGGGAATTGTCCGGGTTCACATCCATGATGTCAGCCATATAGTCCCACCAGCGCCGCATTACCGGCTGCTGCGGCAAGGCCGCGCGCTGTGCCTCGAATCCCGGCTTCAGCTTCAGCACCGCGAACAGGGACAGGCTCTCTTCATCCAGGAAGATGGAATAATCATAAATGCCCGCCTCGCGCAGGGCGTCGGCCAGGTCGGGCCACAGCACATCATGGCGACGCTTATATTCATCGACAAAGCCGGGTTTCAGCTTCATGCGGAAAGCGGTGCTGGACATCGACCCACTCCTTGGCTTTTCGTTATCATCTGCCCGGGTGTGGCCTTGCGGCCAGGGCACCACCCCTGCAGACTGGTTTCCCCCATGCGGTGCTGCCACACCGCGACGATTTCGACGGGATGAACGGAAAGGGCCGACCAGGGATGGAACCGACGGAAAGCCGTCGCTGAACTTCCCCTGACCATCCGCCGCCTCCCCGACGTATCATATCCATCTTCTTAAAGGCCCAACCCTTCTCGTCCGGGGCTGGTCTGGCTAGTAATATAATATGGACAGCAATTGCACAATATGAGATTTTTTCCCAAAAAGCAGGACGATTTTCAGCGTCGGCGCCAGGGAGACGGGGGCATTTTTCCGTTAAAACAACGGGTTATCCCACCATATGAAACTATGTGCCGGGATATGAAAAATTATACTTGCCTTTGGTATGATGATTAGCCAAATTGGGTACAAGAATGAAGAAGATGCTATAGGGAGATGGCAAAGCTCTGGATTTTTTAACTTACCTTGATCCCGTTTGTTCGGAGCATATTGCCACCGGTGTCATGGCACTGGCGATTGTGCCCGTGCTTATGGCGGGCAAGCGCTCCCTGGAATATGAAGAATTTGAACCATGAAGTTCGCCAGATAGGCGCGCTTCATGGTCCTGATATTCAGTGGCAACCTTGCGATTTCTTGCAATATAGTTCCACTGAATGCGTGGGTTACCTCGACGCCGGTCGAAGAGATGGTTTGTTTTGGTGCCCACATCTCGTGCGTTTACTTCTCCCTAGACTCAGAACCCGTTGTAACGCTTCGTCGTTGTGACGGGTTTTCTTTTGCAAATTTGCAACACCAGATTTGATAGCTCTTATTTTTGTATCAAATCCCAAAATATGCCGTTGATTGCCATATAGTGGCAATATACTCTTCACCACAGGCAAGGGGGCCTTGTGCCATCCCGGCCATCAATAAAGCGCAAGTTGGGGAAAGCCCGGCACATCCTGTGCGCGGGAAATCACATGACGAAAAGCATCCGGCCCGGTCGGCAAACGACCCGGTGAAGGATGCCATCTGTGAAGGTGTGGGAGGATCGGATGTCATACCGTAACGGTCGCGCGGCGCGGCCCGGTAAGTTGTTGTCGTGCGCGGCGGTCGGTCTGGCACTGGCCGGCCTGGGGCAATCCGCCCTGGCGCAGCAGGCCGCACAAGTTGCCCAGCAGAATGAAACCGTTGAGCTGGAAGAGATCATCGTCGTCGGCACCCGCGCCAGCCTGCAATCCGCCATTGAGCGTAAGAAGCGCGCCAATACGGTGGTGGACAGCCTGGTGGCGGAAGACGTCGCCTCTTTCCCTGACAAGAATGTCGGCGAAGCCCTGCAGCGCATCACCGGCGTGCAGTTGAGCCGCGCCTTCGGTGAAGGCGAATCCGTCTCCATCCGTGGTGTTGAGCCTGACCTGAACCGCGTTGAAATCAACGGCGTTTCGATTCTGGGCAGTGCGGGTTCCGGCAATCGTGGTGCCGACCTGCGCGACCTCGCCTCCGAACTGATCAAGTCCATCGACGTGTTCAAGGGCTATACGGCCGACATGACGGAGGGGGGTGTCGGCGGCACCGTATCGATCCAGACGCGCCGGCCGCTGGAACTGAAGAAGACGCTGTTTTCCACCACCATCTCCGGCCAGTATCTGGACCTGATGGACAAGGTGACGCCGCGCGGCAATATCACTTATGGTGACAAGTTCCTGGATGACCGGCTGGGCGTGCTGCTTAACGCCACCTATGACAAGGTACAGACGCGCGGCGATTATCTGCGCAACACCGAATGGGTGGCCCTGGCCGATTTCGACAATTCGCCGGACAAGACCCGCACCGTCGCCGGCTATGAAAGCTACGCGACCAAGGCTTCGTGCGGCAGCATCACCAATGCGACCAACCGCACCAACTGTCAGTCGCAGTGGAATGACCTGTCGCCGCGTATTCCGCGCTACAGCCTCTGGCACCGTGATGATGAGCGCATCACCGCCATGGCGACGCTGCAATATCAGGTGACGGATGAGTTGGATGTCTATGTGGACGCCAACTACAATCAGCGCGATCAGTTCCTGACTGACTATAATTATGCCGTCGACCTGACGGCTGCCACCCGGTTTACGACGGCCGGCGCGGTGGTGGATGAAAACCATAACGTCATCGGCCTGACCACGGCCACCGCCCTGCCCACGGCGCCCAACACCACAACCGGTGCCGGCCGCATTTTCAGTTCCCAGATGCGCGGCTTTGATTACGAGTTGAAGTCCCATTATTATACGGGCGGCTTCAACTGGAAGGGTGACCGGCTGACGGCATCCGGCTTCTTCAACACCTCTGAATCCACCATGCGCACCGACAGCAACTCTGTTGCCATCAGCGCCACCATTCCCGGCATCCGGGTCAATATTGGTGAGGATGGGGTTCCGTCTTTCATCTTCCCCAGCGGGTACGATCCCAGCAACCCCGAAACCTATCGCAATGGTGGGGCTGAAATTCAGTACCGGCCTGAGGAGGTTGAGGTCACGGAAAAGAATGCCAAGCTGGATTTCGATTACAGCCTGGATCGCTGGTTCCTGACGACGCTGGAATTTGGTGGTCAGTGGCGTGAAACCGGTTCGCTGCGTTACGCCGGTGGCGGCTATATCACACCGGACAAGGTAACGGTGCCCAGCGCCAATGTCACCAGCACCGTGTCCCTGGATACCACGAATAACGGGCTGAAATGGACCAACGCCCGTCTGGTCGATTTCGTGCGCAGCACCGCACGCATGACGCCGCAGAATTTCTACGAAGGGTACAAGGGGAATATCGGCGGTGCGCCGAATGGCTGGCTTGCCCCGGATATCACCAAGATCGGCGACTGGTTTGACACCTCCGGCTTCAATCATGACCGGGTCCGCACCTCCAACGGCTATGCGCAGATCCCGGCCCATGACCTGGATGAAACCATCTCGGCCGGTTACGCCAAGGGTAACTTTGCCTTCGACCTGTTTAACATTCCGGTGGATGGTAACGTTGGCGTGCGCGTGGTGGAAACCAAGGTCACGGCCAGCGGTGCACTGACCAAGAACCGGCGCTATGTTAATGCCGCTGGTTTGACGGTGACAGAGGTGGTGGGCACAACCCCCATCTCGGTCGATCAGAAATATACCGACACGCTGCCCTCCCTGAATCTCAGCTTTGGTCTGGTGCCGGATGAGGTGATTGCCCGCCTGGGTTATGCCAAGGTGATGGCCCGTCCCAAGCCGACCGACCTGATTGCCTCTTCCAACAGCTCCAGCAGCTCCGCCACGCCGTCCTGCACGATTGATGACACGGGCACCGATGGCGTTGCCGATACCTGCACCTTCGGCAATCCCAACTTGAAGCCCTATCGGGCGGATCAGTATGATGTCAGCCTGGGCTGGTACATCAACAAGGACACGCTGCTGAGCGCTTCTTACTTCTACAAGGATGTGAAGAGCTTCATTCTGGCACGCACGCTGATCCGGAATGTCGATATTTTCCGCGATGGCTCGCTTTATGACGTGAACATGCCGATCAATGGCGCTGGCGCCAAGATCAACGGTGTGGAACTGTCGGCCCAGACCGCCTTCACCTTCCTGCCCTCGCCCTTTGATGGCTTGGGTGTGAATGTGAACTACACCTACTCCACCGCCAAGGATGTTGGCCTGTTCAACTCCCTGACCGGAGAGGAGCTGTCCTTCCCCGGCCTGTCCAAGCACAGCTATAACCTGGTCGCCTATTACGACAAGGACGCCTATAACCTGCGTATCGCTTACAATGGTCGCAGCAAGTGGCTGCAGGCAGCGGCTGAACGCTCTGGCAACCCGGTGTTCCGTGACGGCACGGGCTATCTGGATGCCAAGTTCACCTATCGCCTGCTGGATACGGGCATGTCCTTCTTTGTTGAAGGCAAGAACCTGACCCGTGAATCGGAACGCAGCACGTCTGGCGATGATATCCGCATGACGCAGCTGGAATATTCCGGTCGCCGCTTCTTCCTGGGCGCATCTTACAAGTACTGATCCTGATCTCCCACCGGGCCGGTAAGGGCCCGGTGGGAGAGGCTGGATAGAACAAGGGCGGCACCCGGGTCTCGGGTGCCGCCCTTGTTCATGACTGGTGGCCAGGGGTCGAAGGGAGGGGGCGCTCCCACCCCCCTCCCCCGCCACTTACGGTGTGCGGATATGCGGGGCCGGTGGCGGCGCCATGCCGTGGCCTAAGAAGAAACTGGTATGGGGCGGCTGGTTATAGGCGACATTCTGCCAGGCCACCCCCAGCCGATAGACCGGATCATGCATCAGGGTGACGAAGCGGTAATCGGTGGGCCAGGACGTGGTGTAAATGCGCAGGGCGCTGTTATCCTTGGTGCGCCAGATCACCTCTTCCCGCCAGTCGCCCAGAATATCGGCCGACAGGGTGGGCGTGGCCTTGGTGCCATTGTTGGAGGCCACGCCCTCGGGTGCCAGCAGGGTGACGGTCTCCCCCTTCTCCCAATCCCATTTGGCGATTTCCTCCTTATCCAGCAATTCGCGCAGCAGGTCGCCATCCCACCAAATGCCGAAATTCACCTGACGGGGATGTTTGGGGGCGATCAGGGAGCCCTGGGCGCTGTAGAGCGCCGGGGAATTGCTGGCCCAGGCCTCCGCCCCTGGTGAGCGCGGATCGATATCGAAGGCCACGCCGCGCCCGGTATCGCGGTCCGTCGGCGTGCTCCACAGTACCTTGCCGGTGGCGGCATCCAGCATGGCGGCACCGATGCCGCCATTGCGGCTGGGCACCTCATGCACGCCGAACCGTTCCAGGCCGGGATGCAGCGGGTCCAGATCGCTGACATGCAGCGTGTCGCCATGGTACAGCTTGGCCGACCACAGGCCCTTGCCATTATCATCGATGGCCATGGAGCCATAGATGATCTCATCCTTGCCATCGCCATCCACATCGGCAACGGCAAGCTGATGGTTGCCCTGGCCGGCATAATCCTGGTTGCCGGGGGCGGAACTGTCAAAGAACCAGCGCTGCGTCAGCTTGCCGTCACGCCAATCCCAGGCGGCCAGCGTGCTGCGCGCGTAATAGCCGCGCGCCATCACGATGCTGGGCCGTTCCCCATCCAGATAGGCGACCCCGGCCAGGAACCGGTCGGACCGGTTGGCATAGCCATCGCCCCATACCTGCGTCATCCGCTCCGGCGTGGGGGCGTCGGTTTCATCGTCGCGGCCCGGCAGATAGGGCTGGCTGGCCAGCGCCTTGCCGGTCCGCCCGTCAAACACGGTCAGATATTCCGGGCCTTTCAGGATACGGCCTTCCAGTTTGGCCACCTTGCTGCCATCAGCCTTGGTTTCAGCACCCGTGCGGTCGGCCTGGGGCACATCGCCGCCATGGCCGCGCCAATCGGCATTGGCATCGCCGATCACCTGCCCGGTGCCGTCCACCGTGCCGTCACTGGTGCGGGCCACCAGTTCGGCCCGGCCGTCGCCATCGAAATCATAGACCAGGAACTGCGTGTAATGGGCGCCGGCGCGGATATTGCGGCCCATATCGATCCGCCATAGCCGGGTGCCGTCCAGCCGATAGGCATCCAGGATCACCGGCCCGGTATAGCCGCTGAAGGCATTATCCTTGGAATTGCTGGGATCCCATTTCAGCACAATCTCATATTGCCCATCGCCATCCAGGTCGCCGACGCTGGCATCATTGGCGTTGTAGCTATAGGCCTCCCCCGTCGGGGTGGTGCCGCCCGGCGGCTGTTGCAGCGGAATGGTCAGGTAGCCCTGCCGCCACACCGTTGCTGTGCCGGCCACCGCCTGTTCCGCCCCACCCTGCACCGGGCGCAGCGTATAGGTACCGCCGCCATCGGCCCCCTTGTCCAGAAAGCTGGTGGGGCCGGTCAGCGGCTTGCCATTCAGTTTGCGCCCGTCGCGGTACAGGTTGAAGGCCAGATCGGCCGGGTCGGTGCCCAGCAGGCGCCAGCCCACCAGCACCCCGCCCTGGGCGGGCACGGCCACCATGCCGCGATCCAGCTTTTCCATCTGGCGGGGGGCGGCGGCCTGGACCGCCGGGGCGGCCAGCGCCACGGCGGCGGTCGCCAATCCCATGCACAGCATCACCGCGCGGCTGGCGGGGGAAAGCACTCTCATATCCACTCCCTGGGCTGGTTTTGGGCTATTATATGCAGATTGATCTGACAATTAAATTCCAATATAGAAAACACCACATCACAATATGAAACAAACCACCCGTATAAGGGCGGTGGCACGCGGCAGGAAACGGGAGCAAGCGGAATGGCTTTCAGCACGCCCAATCGGCGGGATTTCATGCGCGCCAGCGCCATCGGCGCCACGGCCACGGCGGCCCTGACCCTGGCCAGCACGGCCGGCAGCGCCGTGGCCGCGACCAAGGAGAAGGCGCCGGACACCCGCCTGCGCTGGATCGATGGCAAGGCCCCGTCGCTGCATCTGGGCCAGAGCTGGGGTGTGCCCTGGCCCCAGGGCGCCCATAAGCCCAGCCAGACGTTCCGCCTGCGCGATGCCAGCGGCCGGGATGTGCCGGTGCAAAGCTGGCCGCTGGCCACCTGGCCGGACGGGTCGCTGAAATGGTCGGCCCATAGCATTCCCGCCGGGGAAACCCCGGCTGAAACCTACGAATTGCAGGCTGGCAAGCCGGCCAGCCCGGACAGCCCGGTGAAGCTGGTGGAAAAGGCCGATGCCATCACCATCAGCATCGGTTCCCGGCAATGGCTGGTGCCCAAACAAGGCAGCCAACTGATCGCCAGCGCCAGCGTGGATGGGCGGGAGGTGCTGCGCGGCCTGCATCTGGTGGCGATATCGCAGGATCAGCCGGACCTGTCCGACACCGGCAGCCTGACCCAGCGCAATTTCACCAGCGCCATCGGCAAGGTGACGGTGGAACAATCCGGCCCCATCCGCGCCGTGGTGAAGCTTGAAGGCAGCCATCGCGGCACCGGCGCCGATGGGGTGCGCGACTGGCTGCCCTTCACCGTGCGGCTTTATTTTCAGGCCGGTGCCGAATCGGTGCGGGTGATGCACAGCTTCATCTTCGATGGGGATGAGAACAAGGATTTCATCCGCGGCCTGGGCCTGCGCGCATCCGTGCCGCTGGCCGATGCGCCGCACGACCGGCATATCCGCTTCGCCGGGCTGGATGGCGGCCTGTGGGGGGAGGCGGTGCGCCCGTTGACGGGCCTGCGCCGCGATCCCGGCAAGGATTATCGCGCCGCCCAGATTGCGGGCCAGCCCGTCCCCGCCCTGTCCGGTATGGCGGAAACCGTCTCCAAGCGGCTGGACCTGATCCCCACCTGGGGTGATTTCACCCTGTCCCAGCCCAATGCCGATGGTTTTGCCATCACCAAGCGCACCAAGCCCGGCCATGGCTGGATCAATGCGCAATCGGGCCAGCGGGCCGCCGGGCTGGGCTATGTCGGCGGGGGTACGGGCGGCGGAACCGCCTTTGCCCTGTCGCATTTCTGGGAAAGCCACCCGTCGCGTCTGGATATCCGGGGGGCCAATGGCGATCTGGCGGAGGTGACGGTCTGGCTCTGGTCGCCGGACGCGCCGGCGATGGATCTGCGCTTCTATCACGACGGGATGGGCATCAAGGACCACCCGACCGAACGCGAAGCGCTGGAAATCACCTATGAGGATTATGAGGAAGGCTGGGGCCGCCCCTATGGCATTGCCCGCACCAGCGAGCTGCATTTCTGGTCCCTGCCGGCCACCCCGGCACGGGAAAAACTGGTGCGTATGGCCGCAGCGGTGCGGGAACGCCCGCAACTGATGTGCCCACCGGAACGGCTGCACGCCGTGCCGGTATTCGGTGACTGGGCGCTGGTGGACCGCTCCACCCCCACCCGCACGCTGATCGAGGATCAGGCCGATTTCCTGCTGGACCTGTATCAGCGACAGGTGGAACAGCGGCGCTGGTACGGGTTCTGGCATTACGGCGACGTGATGCACACCTATGATACAGACCGGCATGAATGGCGCTATGATATTGGCGGCTATGCCTGGGCCAATTCCGAACTCTCGCCCGATCTCTGGCTCTGGTACAGCTTCCTGCGCACCGGGCGGGGCGATGTGTTCCGCCTGGCAGAAGCCATGACCCGCCATACCGGCGAAGTGGATGTCTGCCATCTGGGCCCCTATCGCGGCTTCGGCACGCGCCATGGGGTGCAGCATTGGGCCGACAGTTCCAAACAGCCCCGCATCTCCAACGCCGCTTACCGGCGGATTTACTATTTCCTCAGCGGCGGGGATGAACGGGTGGGCGACCTGATGCGCAGCCTGCTGGGGTCGGAGGAAACGCTGACCCGCGTGGATATCAGCCGCAAGCTGGGCAAGCCGCCGCCGACCGAAGTGATGGTGGGCTTTGGCACGACCTGGGGTTCCTTCCTGGCCATGTGGCTGGTGGAATGGGAACGCACGGGCGACAAGCGCTGGCGCGACCGCATCCTGGCCGGCATGAACAGCATCGGAAAAATGCAACGCGGCTGGTTTGCCGGGGAAGCGCCGTTCGATATGGCGACCGGCGCCTTCAAAGACCCCGGTGACACGATCGGCGTCTCCCATCTCAGCGCTGTGTTCGGCGCGGTGGAGATCAATTCAGAGCTGCTGACCCTGGTGGATGCGCCGGAGTACCGCAAGGCCTGGCTGGAATATTGCGCCTTCTATAATGCGCCCGCGGCGGAGCTGCGCGCCAAGCTGGGCAAGGATGTGAAGGGGCGCGGCCTGACCGAATCGCATTCCCGCCTGACCGCCTATGCCGCGCATCATCTGGGTGACCAGAAGCTGGCGGATCGGGCCTGGCAGGAATTCCTGACCAGCCATGCCAAGGCCGGTTACGGGCTGGGCATGACGCTGACCCATATTGATGGGGCGGCCGTGCTGCACCCGGTGGATGAAAACCCGGCCATGACCACCAACAACACCGCCCAATGGGGCCTCGCCGCCTTCCAGAACCTGGCCCTGGTGGGCGACCGGCTGGAGGCAGTGGCGGCCCAGCTGGGGCCGGATGCCTATCGGGCGAAGGGGTGATAGATTATACTCAGTTGCCATGATCAGAACTGATCGGTTCTGATCATGGCCCTCAGACGCCGGGGGGGGCGCGCTTAAGGCACCCTTAGCTTCGGGGCGCACGAGCGCCGGGCTGGCGGTCGCCAGCCTCCAACCTGCCTAGGGTCAAGCCTCGTCAGGTTGGTATACTCAAGTGACGGGAGAATCCCGGAACTGGGTATACCTAAGCCCGTGCGGCGTTTGAGCATTTTGCCGAATTTATTCGGCACTTGGGTATATCAATCCAGCGGCGGCACCGGCCGGGGGCGGCCATCACCATCGATGGCGACGAAGGTGAACAAAGCCTCCGTCACCTTGAACCGCTCCTCCCCCTCCCGGCTGCGACGCCAGGCCTCCACATGGATTTTCATGGAGGTGCGGCCGACATGGGTGATGTCGGCATAAAGGCTCACCTCATCCCCCACCAGAACCGGGCGGTGGAACACCATGGCATCCACCGCGATGGTGGCGCAGCGGCCGCGCGCCCGGCGGGCCGCGGCATTGCCGGCAGCCAGATCCATCTGCGCCATCAGCCAGCCGCCGAAAATATCGCCGGCCGGGTTGGTATCCCCCGGCATGGCAATGGTGCGCACCGCCGGTTCCACCGGGCAGCCATTGGGGGTTGTCTTCTCAATATCCGGCATCATCCAATCCTGGCACGGGTCTTGTTGCCAACCATGTCAGCCGGCGGGATTGGACGCAAGAAAGCTTGCAGGCATTGGATACATTTCGATTTTAAATCTATTATCGAATCTTTATCATGGCAGCACGGCGATACCATCAAAGGTGCAATAGAACGGAAAATTGCTACAACCGCGCACGACGCCCAGGCTTTACCATAATTGGCTGGGCTTCATGGTGGCCCAGGTCACGCAATCGCATACATAACAGGAACCGGCCGACAGGATGGGCAGTGCCGGACAGGTGGAAAGCCAAGATGGGGATGGGTGGGAATATGGGCGATGCGGTCGCCAACCTGGATGCAGCCGCCATCTGGGTGATCGAACAGGCCATCGCCCTGCTGGAACAGCCGCCGGCGGGGCGGGATGGGCTGTCTATGCTGTCGGAAACATTGGCGGCGCAATGGGGCGTGACGCTGACGGCGCCGCCGGCACTGAATAATGAGCGCTATCTGGCCCTGTTCCAGATCGGCCGCGACGGCATCACCCACCGGGTCCAAACCCTGCACCGCGCCTGGGATGACGGGGTGCTGTATGAGCTGTGGCAGGTGACGGCGGGGGAGGATGGGCCGACCCCGCAGGCCCTGTTCATCACCACCCGCTGCGACGATCTGGAGGCGGTGCGGCAGGTGCGGCGGGCCAGCCGGCATTTCCCAGGCGCCATCACCAGCGACGAGGGCAGGCAACTGCCCCTGCCGCTGGGCAATCGCCGGCTGCTGGACGATATGCGCCCCTGGCTGTTCCCCGACAGCTTCCCCGGCAGCACCCTCCTGGCGGATGGCGGGAACGACACGGCGTGAGCCCCACACGGCCCGGCACCCCGCCGGGCGCGTGGCAACCATGCCGGGCCACACGATGTTTCCCGCTTGCACCGGACGGTGCCGGTGATCAAATAACCGGCAAAGCCATTCTTCATGGAAAACAGGGGGCCGATCCCATGTCTGCACGCGCGCCCGCCCAGAACACCGACTTCGTGTCCCAGCTCGACCCGATCTGGGCCGCCCTGCGCGCCGAGGCGCAGCAGGCGGTGGTGGCGGAACCCTTGATGGCCAGCCTGTTCTATGGCGCCATTCTGAACCAGCCCAACCTGGAATCGGCTGTCATTCACCGCATCGCCAACCGGCTGCACCATACTGACATGCCGGCCGAACTGCTGGTACAGGCGCTGCAGACGGCGGTGGAGGCGGAACCGGACCTGGGCCAGATATTCCGCGCCGATATCGCCGCCGTGCTGGACCGTGACCCGGCCTGCGGCCGCCATATCGAACCGGTGCTGTATTTCAAGGGCTTCCAGGCGCTGGAAGCGCACCGGCTGGCCCATCGTCTGTGGCATATGGGGCGGCGCGACGTCGCCTATTACCTGCAGAGCCGTTCCTCCGTCGTCTTCGGGGTGGATATCCACCCGGCCGCCCGTTTCGGGCGCGGGGTGATGATTGACCATGCCACCGGCGTGGTGGTGGGGGAAACAGCCGTGGTCGGCGATAATGTCTCCATGCTGCACGGGGTCAATCTGGGCGGCAATGGCAAGGAACATGGCGACCGCCATCCCAAGATCGGTTCCGGCGTGCTGCTGGGCGCCAATGCCAAGGTGCTGGGCAATATCCGCATCGGTGATTGCGCCCGCGTGGCCGCCGGTTCGGTGGTGCTGCGCGATGTGCCGCCCTGCGTCACCGTGGCCGGTGTTCCCGCCAAGGTGGTGGGGGAAGCCGGTTGCGCCAACCCGGCCCGGGTGATGGACCATGTGTTCGCCGATTATGTGGATGCCGGGGCCGATATCTGACCCCCGCCTTCCGTTCTATCTCCACGGCACGGGGGGCATGTGTGACGGATATCCTTGCAGTGCAGCGGATAGACGATAATCTATGCTTGGATAGATGTGCAGGCGCCGCCGCCCCGCTGGGTGCGGCCATGTATGACGTTTGGATGTGATGCGTGCGGATGCAAATCCGGCAGGATGATCCAAAGGGGATGACAAATGGCGGCGGGCGAAGAGGGATTTGGCAAGATGATCAGATTGACCCGGATCGGTGACCGGTCACTCGACGGAACCGAAAGGGCGGCAGAGGCACGCCAGCCCGACAGCCGCGCCGGGGAAGCCTCACCGGCCAGCAATGTGGCGCTCTACCGGGATATTGCCCGCGTCATCGACCATATGCAGCGCCGGCTGCATGATGTGGTGCGGGTGGAGCTGGGCCGGATCGGCGTGGATGATATCAGCCCGATGCAGGTGCTGATGCTGCTGAATATCGGTGATGATGAGCTGTCGGTCCGCGACCTGATGGAGCGCGGCTATTATCTGGGTTCCAACGCCAGCTATAATCTGAAGCATCTGGTCGAACAGGGCTATGTCGACCGGGCCGCCTCCCAGCGCGATCGTCGCGCCGCCCGGCTGCGTCTGTCGGAAAAGGGCGAATGGCTGTGTGCAGAGATCGGCAAGCTGGAAAACCGGCAGGCCACCCAGCTGCTGCGCAACACCGCCGATAGCGCCGATCTGGAAACGACCTATCGGATGCTGCGCCGGCTGGAGCGCATGTGGGGCGATATCGTCCGCTATGATGGCCGCGGCCAGGATTGACGCATGGGCATTGTTCCCCGCCTGAAAGGGGATCTGGCCGCCCCGCCCCGGCCCGCCATCCGTGCCCGGCTGACCAGCCGGGATGTTGACCGGCTGCTGCGCCAGCCCGGTGCGGAATCCCGCATCGAAACCATGGCCAAGCTGGTCACGGAGATGGAGGAAGGCAGCCTGACCGAGACGGAAAAGCGGCTGGCGCTGGATATTCTGCGCGCCTTTGCCGCCGACGCCGAAACGGAGGTGCGGGCCGCAGTCGCCTGGCAGATCCATAACAGCCCCATCCTGACCAGCGATCTGGCCGAACGGCTGGTGCGCGACGTGGCGCAGGTGGCCGTGCCCATCCTGAAATATGTGGATGGGCTGCCGGAGGCGCTGCTGCTGGAGGTGGTGGCGGAGCGCGATGCACAAAAACAGCTGGCCATTGCCGGCCGCCGCAGCGTTTCGGCGGCCGTATCCGCCGCCCTGGTGGAAACCGGCAATGTACTGACCGTGGTGCATCTGCTGCGCAATCGCGGGGCCGCCGTGAAGGAAACCACGCTGGAACGCGCGGCCGAACGGTTCGGCCAGTTCCGGCTGGTGGCTGACAGCGTGGCGGCCCGGCCGGAAATCACCCTGGCCATGGTCGAACGCATGATCGCCCTGGTGTCGGAAGATGTGCGCCAGCAACTGATCCAGGACCATAATATAGAGCCATCGCTGGCCAGAAGGCTGGCCGAGGGCGGGCGGGAGGCGGCGACGCTGCGCCTGCTGCAGCCGCTGCTGCTGTCGCCGGATGATGCGGAAATGGTGGCCCGCCACCTGTTCCGCCAGGGCCGGTTGACGCCGCAGGTGCTGTTCCGCGCGCTGTGTGCCGGCGATCTGGAACTGTTTGTCGCCGGCATGGCGGCGCGGGCCAATATTGCCAGCCAGGCGGCCAGCATCCTGGCCTGGGATGATGGGGTGCTGGGCCTGCATTGCCTGCTGGATGCCGCCGCCGTGCCCCCGGCCCTGACCGGGCCGTTCCGCACCGCCCAGCAGGTGGCGCTGGATTGCGAGTATGTCAGCGGCCATTGCCCGCGGGAAAAGTTCCAGGCGCTGGTCGTGGAAACCCTGTTCGACCGCTATGCCGATGCCGCAGAGCGGGAGGTGGATGAATTGCTGATGCAGATATCCGACCAGCCCGGCCTGGATATCGGCGCAGAGCTGATGCCGCAGCGCGTGTGACCGATCACGCCGGAGGCCGGGGGGAGCCAAGCATGAAGCTGACCTGCTACGCGCTTTATGACCCGCCGCCGCTGCTGCGCCCGGCACCGGCGACGCGGGACTGGATGGATGCCACGCCGGACGGCTATGCCTATCGCTGTCTGCCGCTGAACATTGCCAATGCGCATGGCTGGGAAATTCTCTGCCCCATCGGGTTCAGCGCCATCTGGGATGGCGGCACCAGCCCATCGGCGCTGCGGGTGACCCTGGATGCCGGCGACCGGGCGCCGGCCATTTCGCATTTCGGCTCCGGTATCCTGACCTTCCATGTCGAGGCGCTGTTCCGAACCGAACCGGGCTGGAACCTCTATGTGCAGGGGCCGGCCAATGCGCCCAAGGATGCCATCGCGCCCTTGACCGGGGTGGTGGAAACCGACTGGGCGCCCTACAGTTTCACCATGAACTGGAAATTCACCCGCCCCGGCCAGACGGTGCGGTTTGAAGCGGGGGAGCCGTTTTGCGGCCTGTTCCCGGTGCGGCGCGACCTGATCGGACAGGTGGAACCGGAAATCCGCCGCTTGTCCGATGCGCCCGAGCTGCTGGCCGATTATCAGGCCTGGTCAGAGGGGCGCACCCGCTTCAACGCCGAACTGGCCCAGCCGGATTCCGCCGCGCGCACGGCGAAATGGCAGAAAAGCTATTATCTGGGCAACCGCCCGGATGGCAGCAGCGCCAATGCCGACCATATCATCAAACTGCGCCCCGCCCCCTTTGCCGATCGGCGGGAGGAGGCGCAGGGCGAAACCGCTAATTCCCCACAGACAGCAGGCGGATCGCCACCTGACCCGTGAAGGGGCTGACGGCGATATAGTGGAAGCGCACGCCGAAAGCGGCGGCATATTCCTGAAAAGCCTTGAATTCATGGTCGGCCCAGCTGCGGTTGCCGATGAATTCATCGAACACCAGCACTGACCCCGGCGCCAGCCGGGGGGCCAGCGCCGTCAGCACGGTGACGCTGGAACTGTAAATATCGCAATCGACATTGACGAAACGCACCGGCCCCGGATGGTCCGCCAGAAAGCCCGGCAACGTCTGGTCGAACCAGCCGGGATGCAGGGTGACATTGCCCGGCATGGCGGGCAGATCAGTGCCAGTGCTGAAGGTGCCCGCTGGCTCGTTCCCCCAGCTTTCCGGCAGCCCTTCAAAACTGTCAAACCCATGCACAGGCTGGCCGGCCGCCGCCGCGATGTGGCGCAGGGAGGTGCCGCGCCGCACGCCAAATTCCAGCACCAGCCCCGGCACCTGCGCCTGTTCCAGCCCATGGCGCAGCAGATCGGCCGACAGGCCGAACAGACGGCAATCGGGGGCCAGATGCGGACGCAGGGCCAAGGCCCCTTCCAGAATGGCTTGATTGCCACCATTACCACCGCCATCCGTGACCGGTTCGCCCATAAAACTGTGATAGGCATCCAGAAAGGCGCGATATTTACGGTTGGCACCGGGACAGGCGGCCGCCTGTTCCAACCGGGCCAGCGCCGCCGGCAGCCCCTGCAGCGCCAACAGGCAGGCATGGGAGGCGAAAAGACCGGCGGCATGGCCGGCGCGCAGAGTCAGCAGCCGGTCGAATACCGCCAGCGCCCCCGCCGCATCACCCAGCGCATGGGCGGACAGGGCGCGCTGATACAGCAGCTCTTCCGTGACCAGTCCGGCATTTTCCAGGCTTTCGGCGAAGGAAATCGTGTCTTCATAGCGCGCATCACGCCGCAGGGCCGTGGCCAGCGCATCGGCCAGGGCCGCATCATCCGGGTGGGCGGCGTGCAGCGCTTCCAGCATCGGTACCGCCAGATGCATCAGGCCCAACCCGTTCAGCGCACGGGCCAGATCAAAACGAATGGCGGGATCATCCGGCACCAGGGCCAACGCCTGTTCCAGGGCCGCGCGCGCGCCGCCATGTTCATGCAGCCCGATCAGGGCGCGGCCCAGCAATGCCAGTTCCCCCGCCCCCTGCGGCCCCTGCCCTTCCAGCAGCAGACGCCGTGCCGCCCGATAGCGGCCCCCGGCCAGCAAGTCGGCGGCCTGGGCTTCACGGGAAAGGGGGTGATCGGTCATGGTGGGCGGTCCGGCAGGCGTGAAAGCGCTGCTTTAGCAGGAAAGCCGGGAGCGCACCAATAGCCCGGATCACAGGGGGAAAGGTTCCCCAGTGAAATAGCGCAACGTGCCGTCCTTCTGTTCAACCATGGCCCCGCCACCGGCATCCAGATACCAACGGTGGCGGCTGCCATCCTGCAGGGTCAACTCACCCGAAGCCCGACAGCCGGAGAAGATGCCATCGGCGTAATAGGCCTGTTTGTCCACTTCCCGCGCGTGGCGCAGCCAGTTTGCCACCTTCCGGTCGACCGGGCGGAACTTCGCGCAGAGATCGGCGGGCATGTTGAGTTCGCCTGCCCGATACAGACCCGTTTCCAGCACGGTCAGATTCTGTACGGGCAAGGGACGGGCGGCCGCGGCGACACAAGCGGTCAGCAGCAGGCAAGCGGCCATCCCCCATCCAATCCTGACCATAGAATCCCCCCAATCACGCTGCCTTCATGATCCCGTAACCGCCCGCCGCCACAACCGGGCGTCGGTATGATCACCGAAAGGGGCATTATCCCCCCGGCGGGGGCAGGCCCGCCAGCAGCTTGGCCAGCAGCCCATCCAGGGCCTGACGTTCGGCCCGGTCCAGCCCGGCCAGCAAACGATCCTCATTGGCGATATGGGGTTCCAGGATGCCGTCGATCAGGGACAGGCCCCGGTCGGTCAGCCCCACCAGCAGGCCGCGCCGGTCGGCCGGGTTGGCGTGGCGCGCCACCAGCCCGGCCTTTTCCAGCCGGTCCAGCCGGCACGTCATCCCACCGGAGGAGATCATCGCCGTCTCATAGAGCGCGGTCGGCGTCAGCCGATAGGGCGCGCCGGCCCGGCGCAAGGTCATCAGCACGTCAAATTCGCCATGCTGCAGGCCATGCGCGGCCAGGAACGGGGCCAGCCCGTCCCGCTGGATCAGCTGCGCCGCCTCCAGCAGACGGCCGATCACCACCATGGGCTGTGCGTCCAGGTCCGGCCGTTCCCGCGCCCATTGCGCTGCCGCTTCCCCGGCCCGATCCCGCATGGCTGCCCCCTATATATCTTAGCGGTAAGATATTCTTCGATAAGACATTATAGCAGGCAAAGGCAGTGCGGCAATCGGGGTGAACCCGGCGGATCGCAACAAAGCCAGAGGGATAGAGTCACCATGACGATTTGCACCACCGCCGCCGGGGCGCCCCGGCGGGCCGGCACCGCCCTGGCCATTGCCGGGATGTTGCTGTTGGGCCTGAACCTGCGCCCGGCCCTGGCCGCCATCGGCCCGCTGCTGGATCTGATCCAGCCCGATACCGGATTATCCAGCACGGGCGCCAGCCTGCTGACCGTGCTGCCCATCGTGGCCATGGGGGTATTCTCCATGGCGGGCGGGATGTTGCGCCGCCTGCTGGGGGAGCGGGGCGGCATCACGCTGGGGGCGGCCCTGGTGGCGCTCGCCTGCCTGCTGCGGGCAGCGCCCCTGGGCGGGCTGGCCATGCTGGGCACGGCCCTGCTGGCCGGCATCGGCATTGCCCTGGTCCAGGCCCTGCTGCCCGCCACCATCAAGCGTCGCCACCCGGATCAGGTGGGGCGGATGATGGGGCTTTACACCACCTCCATCATGGGTGGGGCCTCCATCGCCGCCGCCTCGGCCGCCGGCCTGTCGGAATGGCTGGGCTGGAACGGGGCGCTGTCCTTCTGGGCGGTGCCGGCGGCCCTGGCCCTGGTGCTCTGGCTGGTCAGCAGCGGCGATGTGCCGGGCGCCAGCGGGCGGGTCACGGCCAGCGCCGCCGCCCCGGTCAATTGGTGGAGCCGGCGGCGGACCTGGCTGCTGCTGGCCTTTTTCGGCATCGGCACCGGCGCCTTCACCCTGGTGCTGGCCTGGCTGCCGCCCTTTTACACCCAGTTGGGCTGGGACCGGGCAGCGGCAGGATATCTGATGGCCGGCGTCACCATGACGGAAGTGGTGGCCGGGCTGACCGTGTCGGCCGTCATCGGCCGTTTCCCCGACCGGCGCGGGCCGGTCTTTCTGGTGTTGAGCCTGCTGATCGGCGGCTTGCTCTGCCTGATGCTGGCCCCGGCGGCGCTGGCCATGCCGGCCTGCATCCTGGTGGGGTTGGGGATCGGGTCCCTGTTCCCGCTCTCCATGATCCTGGCCATGGACCAGTCGGAAAACCCGGCCGATGCGGGGGCCCTGCTCTCCATCGTGCAGGGCGGCGGCTATCTGATTGCCAGCCTGATGCCGCTGCTGGCCGGCTGGCTGCGTGACCAGTTCGCTGATCTGACCTGGGCCTGGGCCGCCATGGCCATCGGTGTACTGGTGATGATGGCCATCACCAGCCGGTTCAAGCCGCTTAAGGCGTAACCGGTCACACGATTTCCGGGGACAGCGGCGGGCCGTCGGCTAGCAGGTCGGCAATATTCTCCAGGGCCAGCGCCAACCCCGTATGATCAGGGGCCGCGCCCAGCGCCACCCGCACATGCTGCCCGGCAGCCTCCCCCACGGCAAAGGCGCTGCCGGGCACCAGAGCGGCACCGGCCCGGCGGGCAGCCGCGACGAAATCCGCCTCCGTCCAGCCGGCTGGCAGGGTCAGCCAGAGGTGATGGCCTTCCGCACGCGCGGAAACCAGGGCGGGGGGCAACAGGCGGGCGGCCAGTTGTTGGCGGGCCTGCGCCTCGGCGCGCACGCCCTGCAGAATGGCCGCCGCCGTGCCATCGGCGATCCAGGCGGAGGCGGTGGCCACCGACAGCGGCGGGGGCATCTGGGCAACGGCCCGCAACGCGGCCCGGCCCTGGGCAGCCCGCGCCACATCCGGCGCCACCACATAGGCCAGCCGCAAACCCGGCGTCAGCACCTTGGCCAGGGTCGCCACATGCCACACCAGATCCGACCCCAAGGCAGCCAAGGGCGGCAATGGCGTGACCGGTAACAGCCCATAAGCATCATCTTCGATAATGCAGAAGCCGTGATGGCGGGCAATCGCCACAATGGCCTGGCGCCGTTCCAGCGGCAGGGTGGCCGTGGTGGGGTTATGCAGGGTGGGCGTCAGGTAAAGCGCATCCACATCGCCCGCCGCACAGGCGGCCGCCAGCGCATCGGGGCACAGCCCGTCAGCATCCATCGCCACGCCGCGCATCGCCAGCCCCAGCGCAGCGGCGGCAGCCCGGAAGCCCGGATAGGTGTGACAGCCGGACAGCACCACCCGCCCCGGTCGCACCAGGGCGCTGAGCAGGGCGGCCAGGGCCGCCTGCGCCCCGCCGGTGATCAGCACCCGTTCCGCCGGCAGATCCGGCAAAACCGGGGCCAGCCATGCCGCCCCCGCCGCCCGGTCGGCCAAAGCCCCGCCCGCCGGTTGATAGGAGAGCAGGCGCAACAGATCGGCCCGCCGCGTCACCGCCGCCATGGTATGGGCAAGGGCTGCCTGCAGGTCCAGCCCTTGCGGACGCGGCGGAATATTCATCGACAGGTCCAGCTCCACCGCCCGCACGGCCGGCGGAATCACCACCCGGTCACGCACAAAGGTGCCGCGCCCCACCGCCGTATCCACCAGCCCGCGCGCCCGCGCCTCCCCATAGGCGCGGGTCACGGTGGTCAGGTCGATGCCCAGGGCCGCCGCCAGGGCCCGATGGGTGGGCAGCCGGTCGCCCGGCCGCAACTGGCCATTGGCAATGTCGCTGGCAATCACATCGGCGATGGCGCGGTAAAGCGGGCCGGCCCCGATGCGGCCATGCGGGTTCCAGCCCGCGGCCGGGGACATTGTCTGGATTGTCTGGGGTGCGGAAGGAAGATGCATCTCAATCCTCTTCCGCGTCCAACCGGGCCTGTTCGGCCTTGTTCATATATTGCGAACAGACCAGCCAGCCCTTCAGCGGCCGCAACAGGGCTAGGCAGGAGAGCACAGCCAAGGGCAATGTCGTCACCAGATGCACCCAATAGGGCGCCTGGAAAGCCAGTTCCAGCCAGACGGCAAAACCGACCAGCGGGAAACTGACGATGGACATGGTGAAAAAGGCCGGGCCATCGGCCGGGTCGGCAAAACTGTAATCCAGCCCGCAGACCTCGCATTGCTTGGCCAGCGACAGATAGCCTTTGAAAATATGCCCCTTGCCGCAGGCCGGGCACAGGCCGCGCACCCCCAGCCCCATCGGGGTGCCGGCAAAATCGGACAGGCGGCGCGGTTCCATGATCGACCTCACTGTATGGATATTCTGTCAGAAGAATGTAGGCATTTCTGCCAGACATTCTTCTAACAGTTTCGGGCGGCTGGGCCAGGGGTGGCGCATGAACTGCGACCATCCACCCCAAGGCCCCCATACAATCCGGTCAATAATGGCGGAGGGTCAGCCGGCGACGGTGATTTCCACCACCAGGGAGCCAACCCCCTCCACATGACCTTCCAGCCGGTCACCCGGCAGCACGGCCCCCACCCCGGCGGGGGTGCCGGTGAAGATCAGGTCGCCAGCGGCCAGTGGCTGGTAACGCGCCAGCTCGGCGATGATTTCCGGGACGGTCCAGATCATTTCCGACAGGTCGCCTTCCTGCCGGGGCAGGCCGTTGACCGTCAGATGGATGCGGCCGGTTGCCACCTGCGGCACCTCTGCTGCCGGGCGCAGGGCGGAAACCGGAGCGGCGGCATCAAAGCTTTTGGTCATGTCCCAGGGCTTGCCGCCCTTTTTCATTTCCGCCTGCAGGTCGCGCCGGGTGAAATCCACCCCCACGCCATAGCCGAAAATGGAACCGCCGGGACCGATGGCCACCACCAGTTCCACCTCGTGATGCAGGTCGGCGGTTAGCGGCGGATAGGGAACGGCACCGCCGCCCGCCACCAGGGCATTGGGCTGCTTGGTAAAAAAGAACGGCGGCTCCCGGTTGGCCTGCCCCATTTCGCGCGCATGGGAATCGTAATTCCGCCCGACACAGAAGATGCGGCCGACAGGAAACAGGCTGTCACTACCCAGCACCGGCAGGGCGGCAATCGGCGGCGGATCAAAGGCAAAATGGCTCATCAGGGCGGTCCCGGTCTGGGGGGAAGGATGGGCGCAGATAAACACAAGGCCGGGGCGGGAACCAAGCCGCTTGACGCGGCCCCGCCATCATGATGTGCCAGGGGGACGGACAGAACAGGGATAAACCCGATGATGAATCGTGAACAGGCGGCGGCGCTGGATCAGGCCGATCCGCTGGCCGCTTTCCGGGCGGAATTCGCCCTGCCGGAAGGGATCATCTATCTCAACGGCAATTCGCTGGGCCCACTGCCCGCCCGCGCGGCGGCGCGGGTGGCCGAGGTGGCGGCCAGGGAATGGGGCGAGGGGCTGATCCGCAGCTGGAACAGCGCCGGCTGGTACAGCGCCCCGCGCCGGCTGGGCGACAGGCTGGCCGGGCTGCTGGGGGCAGAGACCGGGGAAATGGTGGTGACCGATGCCACCGGCCTGAATCTGTTCAAGGCCGTGGCCGCAGCATTGGACCTGCGGCCCGACCGCCGGGTGATCGTGATGGAGGGGAGCAATTTCCCCACCAATAATTACATCGTCCAGGGTCTGGCGCGGTTTCTGGATCGCGGCCACGAGATTCGCTTTGTCGAGAAGGACGGCATTCTGGATGCCATCGGCCCGGATGTGGCCGTGGTGGCGCTGACCCATGCGCATTACAAGACCGCGCATCTGCTGGATATGGCCGGGATCACGGCGGCCGCCCATGCGGCAGGTGCCCTGACGGTCTGGGATTTGTGCCACAGCGCCGGGGCGGTGCCGGTCGATCTCAATGGGGCCGGGGCGGATTTCGCCGTCGGCTGCAGCTATAAATATCTCAATGGCGGGCCGGGCAGCCCCGCCTTCATCTTCGCCGCCCGCCGCCACCAGGCGTCCATGCGCCAGCCTTTGTCGGGCTGGTGGAGCCATGCGGCCCCCTTTGCCTTTGACCGGGACTTCCAACCGGCCGAGGGCATCGCCCGGATGCTGACCGGCACCCAGCCCATCCTGTCGCTGGCCGGGGCAGAGGCCGGGATCGATCTGGCCTGCAGGGCGGATGCGGCCCAGGCCCGCGCCAAATCCAGCGCGATGGGGGATATGTTCATTGAACTGTTGGAAATACGCGTGACCGGGCACGGTTTCAGCCTGGAAAGCCCGCGGTTGGCGACCGAACGCGGCGGCCATGTCGCGCTGTCGCATCCGCAGGGCTATCCGATCATGAAGGCGCTGATTGAGGCGGGGGTGATTGGTGATTTCCGGGCGCCGGACACGCTGCGCTTCGGCTTCTCCCCGCTCTATCTGCGCTATGTGGATGTATGGGACGCGGTGGCCGTGCTGGCGGACATCATGGCAAGCGGGCGCTGGCGGGAAGCGCGGTTCCAGCAGGTGGACGCGGTGACGTGAGCTGGGGCCGGTAAATTAAGGGTTTGGAGCAGCAGAGAAGATTACTAGAGCGGATCGCGGAAAAGCGGAATCGCTTTGGAGCGTGAATCCGCTCGCTGAACAAGGACTTAGAGCCGGGTGTGTTTCCGTTTAAACGCACCCGGCTCTAGACTGGCGCTAGCAAGAATAGCAGGCGGAACCGTGACCGGTTCCGCCGCTTTACCTCATTCCACCTCTGTCAATACCGTGCGGATCGTGTCGACGATCTGGTCTATCTGCCCCTTCTCCACGATCAGCGGCGGCGACAGGGCGATGGTGTCGCCGGTGGTGCGGATCAGCAGGCCCTTTTCAAAACATTTCAGGAAGGCGCTGAAGGCCCGTCTGGTCGGCTGGCCGGCAATCGGCTCCAGCTCAATGGCGCCGATCAGGCCCAGATTGCGGATATCCACCACATGGGCCGCATCGCGCAGCGAATGCATCGCCACTTCCCAGTAACCGGCCAGTTCCGCCGCCCGGGTCAACAGCCCTTCATTGCGATAGAGGTCCAGCGTCGCCAGACCGGCGGCGGCGGCCAGCGGGTGACCGGAATAGGTGTAGCCATGGAACAGCTCAATGACATTTTCCGGCCCGGTCATGAAGGCATCATAGATCTTCTTCTGGAAGAAGACGGCCCCCATCGGCACGGTGGCATTGGTCAAGCCCTTGGCCGCGGTGATGATATCTGGCATCACGCCGAAATAATCGGTGGCAAAGGGCGCGCCCAGCCGGCCGAAACCGGTGATGACCTCATCAAAAATCAGCAGCAACCCGTGCTTGTCACAGATGGCGCGCAGCTTTTCCAGATAGCCCTGGGGCGGCACCAGCACGCCGGTGGAGCAGGCCACCGGCTCCACAATCACGGCGGCGATGGTGCTGGCATCATGCAGGGCGACAATGCGCTCCAGCTCATCGGCCAGATGGGCGCCCCATTCCGGCTGGCCCCGGCTGAAGGCCTGATGGGCACGGTCATAGGTGTGGGGCAGATGGTCCACCCCCGGCAATTGTGCGCCAAACGCCTTGCGGTTGGTAACGATGCCGCCGACGGAGATGCCACCGAAACCAACCCCGTGATAGCCGCGTTCCCGCCCGATGAACCGGGTTCGTTGGCCCTCCCCGCGTGACCGGTGATAGGCCAGCGCCACTTTCAGCGCCGTATCCACCGATTCGGAGCCGGAATTGGTGAAGAACACATGATCCAGCCCCGGCGGCAGCAGCTGCACCAGCTGGGAAGCGAACTCAAACGCCACCGGATGGCCCATCTGGAAGGTGGGGGCGAAATCCATTTCCGCCGCCTGTTTCTGGATGGCGGCGGTGATTTCCGCCCGGCAATGGCCGGCATTGACACACCAGAGACCGGCAGTGCCGTCCAGAATCTGCCGTCCATCCTCGCTGCGGTAATACATGCCGCTGGCGGAAACCAGCAGGCGCGGCGCCTGCTTGAATTGCCGGTTGGCCGTGAACGGCATCCAGAAGGCATCCAGATTATTGGGGCGCGTCTGCTGGTCTGGCACTCTTGATCTCCGGCAAGGATGGAAACGCGCCGCCAGCATGGCGCGTCCGCCCCCGGCTCCGCAAGGTTGGTTTCAAGCGAAATTTCGATGTCAGCCCGTGCCAAACTGTTGCGCCCCCTATGCTTTGCGGGCCCGTGGCTCTATGACAAAGGTTGCGGCATGATCGCCGCCGGAAAAAGGCAGCTGGACCCCGTTGGAATGCGTGACGATCACGAGCTAGGCCCGGAGCCCGCCAGCAGGCGGCCGCACCTGCGCACCGCGCTGACGGCCCTGGCCGTGCTGGCGGTGGCTGCGGCGGGATGGTTCGCCGCCACCCGGCTGGCCAATGAGATTTCCTATGATGAGGTGATGGAGGCGCTGCGGGCCACGCCGCTCTGGGCCATCGGCGCCGCCCTGGGCATGACGGGGGCCAGTTTCCTGGCGTTGACCTTCTATGATCGCGCCGCCCTGGCCTGGATCGGCCGGCCCATGCCGTCGCCAACCATCATGCTGGCCTCTTTCTGCGCCTATGCGGTGGGCAATACGGCCGGGTTCGGCCCGCTGACGGCGGGGGCCATCCGCTATCGCTTCTACACCCCGCATGGGCTGGAGCCGGAGGAGGTGGCGCGCATCATCGCCTTTGTCACCGCCACCTTCGGGCTGGGGCTGGCGGCCACCACCGGGCTGGGCCTGCTGATCGCGGGCGATATCGCCGCCCTGGGCCTGCCCGGCAGCGTGCCGCGCCTGCTGGGCATTGCCATCCTGGCCGGGCTGGGCCTGTTGATCTGGCTGGCCGGCCATCAGGGCAGCGTGCAGCTGGGCAAGACCCGGCTGGTCCTGCCCAAACCCCGGCTGATGCTGGGCCAGATGGCCGCCGCCATTGCCGATATCGCCGCCGCCGGCAGTGCGCTGTGGCTGCTGCTGCCCGGCCTGGATATCGGCTGGACCGGTTTCATTGCCGTCTATGCCGTGGCGGTGGGGCTGGGCGTGTTGAGCCATGTGCCCGCCGGGCTGGGCGTGTTTGAAACGGTGATCCTGGCCGCCCTGGGCAGCCGGGTGGATACCGAACAGGTGCTGGGCGCCCTGCTGCTTTATCGCGTCATCTATCATGTGGTGCCGCTGCTGCTGGCCGGGCTGGTGGTCAGTGTGCTGGAAACGCGGCGTGCTGCCCTGGCCGTGGCAGGATCGCGCCTGGGCAAGGTGGGCGGGCGCATGGCGCCGCCGGTGCTGGGCACGCTGGCGCTGGTGCTGTCGGCCATGCTGATCTTTTCCGGCGTCACCCCGGCGGCAGACGGTAATCTGGAACTGCTGTCCGACCTGTTGCCGCTGCCCCTGCTGGAAGGGGCGCATTTTCTCTCCTCCATCCTGGGGCTGGGCCTGTTCATTGTGGCGCGCGGGCTGGTCTATCGCCTGGATGGTGCCTGGTGGGCGGCCGTGGCGATGCTGCCCGTTGCCATCCTGCTGTCGCTGGCCAAGGGGCTGGCCCTGACGGAGGCGTGCCTGCTGGCCAGCCTGCTGCTGCTGCTGCTGTTCAGCCGGCGCCGGTTCGACCGGCGCAGTTCCCTGCTGCACCAGACATTGACCATCCGCTGGCTGCTGGCGGTGGGGGTGCTGCTGCTGACGGCGCTGACCATCCTATTCTTCGTCTATAAGGATGTGGAATACGCCCACGGCCTTTGGTGGCAGTTTGAGTTTTCCGAGGAGGCGCCGCGTTCCCTGCGCGCCATGCTGGGGGTGGGGCTGCTGGCCGGCATGGCCGCAGCCCTGTCCCTGCTGGGGCACAGCCGGGTACGCAGCGGCCCTGCCGGGCCCGAAGAACTGGCCCGCGCCCGCACCATCGTTGATGCCCAGCCGCGCACCGGTGCCCTGCTGGCCCTGCTGGGCGACAAGAGCCTGCTGTTCTCCGACGATGGCCGGGCCTTCATCATGTATGGCTGCCAGGGCCGATCCTGGATCGCCCTGTTCGATCCGGTCGGCCCGCGTGATGCCTGGCCGCAACTGGTCTGGCGCTTTGTGGAAATGGCCCGTGCGGCCGGCGGCCGCGCCGTGTTCTATGAGGTGGCACCAGAAAATCTGGCGCTTTATGCCGATGCCGGGCTGGCCGCCTTCAAGCTGGGCGAAGATGCCTTCCTTGACCTGCCCTCGTTCGACCTGAAAGGGTCCAAACGCGCCAACCAGCGCAACGCCCTGAACCGGGGGGAGCGCGACGGGCTGGTGTTCGACATCATCCCGACCGAGGCTGTACCGGCAGCCATGGCAGAGCTGCAGGCCGTTTCCGACGATTGGCTGGAGGCGCATGAGGTGCGGGAGAAACGTTTCTCCTTAGGCGCCTTCGAGCCCGATTACCTGGCGCTGCGGCCGGTGGCCGTGCTGCGGCGTGACGGCGCCATCGTCGCCTTCGCCAACCTGATGAGCACAGACCTGAAGGAGGAGATCAGCATTGATCTAATGCGCTTCTCCCGCGCGGCACCGCCGGGGGCGATGGAATATCTGCTGCTGCGGCTGATTCTGCTGTGCAAGGAACAGGGCTATCAGCGTTTCAACCTGGGTATGGCGCCGCTGGCCGGCCTGTCGGACAGCAATGCCGCCAGCATCTGGCACCGGGTGGGCCGCGCCGTCTATGACCATGGCGACCGTTTCTATAATTTCAGCGGCCTGCGGGCCTTCAAATCCAAGTTCCAGCCCCGGTGGGAGGCACGGTACATGGCGGTTTCTGGCGGCATCAACCCGATGCTGGCCCTGGCCGATGTCACCGTGCTGATCAGCGGCGGTTTGCGGGGTGTGGTGGGTAAATGAGTAAAAGTGCAAAGCTGGTGCTGATCTGGGTCATCACCTTGTCATTGCTGACATTTTTCGGTTGGCGTACCTGGCACGACGTTCCCCATACGGGATATCTGCCCCCCACCCAGCCCGGTGGGCTGCTGGGCCGGCTGCACCTGTACCAGCCCGTCGGCGGCAATACCGGCGCGGTGATCCTGTTCTCCCAAGGCAAGGGCTGGGGCGCTGCCGAACAGGAACTGGCCGAACGCCTGGCCGATCAGGGCATCCTGGTCATCGGTGCCAGCCTGGATCAGACTCTGGCCGCCATGGAACGGGAAAAGGTGGAATGCCTGGAGCCGAAATGGGTGGTGGAGGATATCAGCCGCAATACCCAGCGCTATCTGCGCAGCGGCAATTACCACCTGCCGGTGCTGGCCGGCATCGGCCCCGGCGCTACCCTGGCGCTGCGCATCGGGGCGGAAACATCCCGCGCTACCACGGGCGGCGTGGTGGCCATTGACCCCGCCCCCGGCGGGGAACCGAAGCGGCCAATCTGCCCCAATGATGATATCAACAGCGACAGCCCGCCGCTTTTCACCAAGGTAATCGTGACCAGTAACGGCGATCCGGCGCGGGCGACCACCGAAGCCGCCACCATGCGCGCACCGGAGCCAATCCACAGCCCGGCGCTCCCCGCCGATGCCCTGGCCGAGGCGGTAATGGCCCGCATCGCCACCCTGGCACCAACGGATGACAATACGCTGGACAGTCTGCCGCTGGTGGAAATGCCGACCAAGCCGGCCCTGGGCGTGATGGCTTTTGTCTATTCCGGGGATGGCGGCTGGCGCGATCTGGACAAGGATGTTGCCGAACGGCTGGTGGCGGAGGGTATCCCCACCATCGGCGTGGATATGCTGCGTTATTTCTGGTCTTACAAGAAACCCGCCGAGGCTGCGCGTGACCTGTCACGTATGATCCGCTTCTACCACACGAAATGGCCGGAGGCCCGGGTGGTGCTGGTCGGCTATTCCTTCGGGGCCGATGTGCTGCCCGCCATCTATAACCAGCTGCCGGAGGAGGATAAGGCGGCGGTGCACCAGCTTTCCCTGCTGGGTGTGTCCGACAAGGCGAGTTTTGAGATCTCGCTGGATGAGTTCCTGAACAATGACGATGAAAAGGCCGAACCCGTACTGCCGGAACTGAAGCGCATCCCGCCGGGGCTGATCCAGTGCTTCAACGGCAAGGAGGATGAGGAAAGCCTCTGCCCGACGCTGCAGAAAATGGGGGTAGAGACCATCACCACCGAGGGCGGCCACCATTTCGACGGGAATTATGAGCATCTGGCGGAGATGATTGCCAACGGGGCGAAGCGGCGCCTGCAGGCGACAGCACCGACGGCCGCCCCCTAACTCCAGGGGGCATGGGACATGCCCCCTGGAGGCCGGCGACTGCCGGCCCGCCGCACGTGCGGCGTGAGCCAAGGCGGCGGACGCCGCCGCCCGGCGATTGAGGGAACTGTTAAATACCCAGAGTCATGACCTATGGCTCTGGGTATAACAGCGGGGACTGGATGCGCTGATGGTCGCGCATCCGTTCAGCCCGCCAGCTGGCATTCCTGGTCAGGCCATGGTCGCGCGCCGCCAGACAGGCCTGCAGCGCCGCTGCCCGCCCGGCCACCGGATCGGCTACCAGCAGGTCCGGCGGCACCCGTGTCGCCAGCCGGGCCAATGTCTCCGGCGGTGGGGGCGGGGCCGCCTGCAGCCAGTCATGTGACAGGCCGAAGCCGGAACGCATCAGCAGTTCCACCATGTAATCGCCACTGCAATGCAGGGTGGGGAAATGGCCCGGCACCTCCACAATCATCGGCAGGAGGGGGGCAAGCGAGGGAACCACGAGGTTGGGATAGACCTGGGCGCCCAGATAGATGCCGGCGATCTCTGCGAAATGGGCGATGTCGCGCACCGGCTCCATCCCGCTCTGCGCCAAGGGCATGATTTCCACCTTGGGCTTGGTGATGGTCACCGTATCATTGGCGACATCGACATAAAGCCCGCCAAACTGCATGGCATTCTGAAAGAACCGCCCGCGCAAGGCGCCCCAGATGGAGCGGATAATGCCGCCCTGGCCGGCAAAGCTGGCCAGAACCCGTTCCACCGGATGGACGGGGGCGGCAATGCGGCGCTCCAGCTCCTGAAAGGCCACCATGCTGATTTCCAGGCAGCGGCCCAGCGGATAGGTCTTTCCCATCTGCGGCAGGCATTGCGGGGCCAGCACCCGGTCAATCTCCCGCCGCATCGCCAGCAGATACTGGAACAGCGCTTTGCGGATGGGCAGAAGATGGCGGGCGGTCAGGGCAATCTGGCGCTGACAAAGCGGTGCCGGCTGTTGCGGCAGCAGATCGCAAAATGCCATACCCGGGGACATCCTTCACCTGAGAACCGATGCCGGCAGACTGCCATGGGGCGCATGGGCGGTGAAGCGGGCAATCGGTTATTCCTCCTGCCCGAACAGGGGGATGGGGGCCATGTCGCGCACCGGGCGCAGCACGATGTTGCTGGTCACCCGCACCACCCCCAGTTCGCTGTCATCGATCCAGCTTTGCGTCAGTTCCTGATAGGCATCAATATCCGGGCAGATCAGCTTGGCCACATAATCAAAGGCGCCGCTGACCTCAAAACATTCCACCACCTCCGGCGTATTGGCCAGCCGGCGTTCGAACAGCTGACGGCTTTCGCGGCCATGCCGTTCCATGGCGATCTGCGCCAGCACGGTGATACAGGATTGCAGCCGCCTTATATCCAGCACCGCCTGATAGCGCCGGATCAGCCCTTCGCGTTCCAGCCGGCGCACCCGTTCCAGGCAGGGGCGCGGTGACAGCCCGACCTTTTCCGACAAGGCCTGGTTGGTAATGCGGCCATCCTGCTGCAGCGCCATCAGGATACGTTGGTCGATCTGGTCCAGGCGACGTCGGGAAGGGCTCATGGGCAAGGGCCTTGGGTGGGGGGCCGAGCATTATAACAGGGGCGGGGGCGATATCGCAGCCCCCCGCCGCTCACGCGGCCACGTCAGGCATGGTGCCTGCCCGCCCTTCCCCCTGCAGAAAGTCCGTCAGCAAACCGATGGACAGGTCCAGCGTCTGGCCATCGCGGTCGTGACGCGGCGCCAGTTCCACCAGATCCAGCGCCGTGACCAGCCCGCTGTCGCCCAGCAGGGCCAGGGCCACCCGCGCACTGGCAGCATCCAGCCCATCGGGCACCGGGCTGCCCACACCCGGCGCGATGGCCGGGTCCAGCACATCCAGGTCGAAGCTGACATGCAGCAGGCCATTTTCAGCCTTCACCCGCTGCAGCAGATCGGCCAGCAGGGGCGTGATGCCGTGCTGGCGAACCATCCCCATGCCCAGCGGCTGCACCCCGGCGCGGGCCAGATTCTCCGCCTCCCCCGGATCAATGTCGCGCACGCCGATCTGGGTCAGCCGGCCCGGCGGCACCAGCGGCGTGAAGGCCCCGACCGCCAGCAATTCCGGCGCCCCCAGCCCACAGATGCTGGCCGCCGGCAAGCCATGGGTATTGCCGGACGGGGAGGTTTCCGGCGTGTTGAAATCCGGATGCGCATCCACCCACAGCAGATGCAGCGGCCGCCCCAGCCGGGCGGCATAAGCGGCACTGGCGGCGACTGAGCCCAGCGCCATGGCGTGATCACCGCCCAGCAACAGCGGCGTGCCGCCGGTGGCCAGCACGCGGGCCACCCGGTCGCGCACCGCCGCACACCAGGCGGCCGTCTGGGCCAGATTGCGGCTGCCATCCGGCCCGGTGGTGCCATCATAGGCGGGACCGGTCACATCGCCCATATCGGCCACCAGTGCTGTCCCTGCCAACCGCCGCAATAGCCCGGCTTCACGCAAGGCTGCCGGCCCCTGGGCCGCCCCGCAATCCGTATGGCCCACATCGGTGGGCGCACCGATCAGGCCGAACCAGCCGGTTCGGCATCCTGTCATCATCTGCATGTTCCGCCTCCCCTGCCCTTAAGCCCGCAGGGCTTCCAGGGTTTCGGCGAACCGGTCGATGGCCCAATCCAGATCGGCCCGCTCGATCACCAAAGGCGGGGCGAAGCGGATCACCGTTTCATGCGTTTCCTTGGACAGCACGCCGCGGGCCATCAGCGCCTCACATACCGCCCGCGCGCTGGCAAAGCCGGGATCGATCTCCACCCCCAGCCACAGGCCGCGCCCACGCACGGCGCGGATGGCGGGATGGGCGAGCGCCGTCAGCCGGTCCCGCATATGCTGGCCCAGTTCGGCGGAGCGCTGCACCAGCCCTTCCTCTTCCAGCACCTCCAGCGCTGTCAGGCCGACGGCGGCGGCCAGCGGGTTGCCGCCGAAGGTGCTGCCATGGTTGCCGGGGACGAACATGTCAATGACATCGCGGCGGGCGACAAAGGCGGAAACCGGCAGCACCCCGCCGCCCAGCGCCTTGCCCAGGCACAGCCCATCGGGGCGGATCGCTTCATGCTGAAAGGCGAACCATTGGCCGGTGCGGCCCAGGCCGGATTGAATCTCGTCCAGGATCAGCAGCACATTGTGCCGGTCGCAAATCTCGCGCAGCTGGCGCAGATAGCCTTCCGGCGGCACCACAATGCCGGCTTCCCCCTGGATCGGTTCCACCAGAATGGCGGCGGTGTTGGGGCAGATGGCCGCCTCCATCGCCGCCGCATCGCCATAGGGCACAGTGCGGAAGCCGGGGGCGAAGGGGCCGAACCCATCCCGATAGGCGGGCTCGCTGGAGAAACCGACAATGGTGGTGGTGCGGCCATGGAAATTGCCCTCCGCCACCAGAATCTGCGCATGGTTGGCGGGGATGCCCTTCACCCTATGGCCCCAGCGCCGGGCGGCCTTGATAGCGGTTTCCACCGCCTCGGCCCCCGTATTCATCGGCACCGCGCCATCCAGCCCGGTCAACGCACAGAGCCGGGCCAGGAACGGCCCCAGCCGGTCGGTGTGAAAGGCGCGGGAAGTGACGGCGACCCGGCTCGCCTGTTCGATCAGGGTGCGCAGGATGCGCGGATGACCATGGCCCAGATTGACCGCCGAATAGGCGCTCATCATGTCCAGATAACGTCGCCCCTGTTCATCCCACATCCAGGCCCCTTCGGCGCGGGTGATGACCACGGGCAATGGCTTGTAATTATGGGCGCACCAGCGGTCTTCCAGGCCGATGGCATCGCTGCTGATCGGGGCATGAATATCCATGGTCTGTCCTCCCTGGGTATTTGCTTGTATCGCCGCCCTGCGGCGTTGCCTTACCAACCAGCATGACAAAGCCCAGCAGCCGAAACGGCTGAACAGGCCGGCAGCGGCGACAGGAACCGGGTGCTGCGCCGGGTGGCGGCAGCCGTTTCGGCCCCGGACAATCCGGCACAGTAAGGCGCTTCCCGCGCCGCTGTGCGACGTCACACAGACCCGTGATATCCGGCACATAAAGCCTGAAACCGACCCCGTGCAATTTGGCACAGCAAGAACGGGACGGTGTAGAACGGATAATTTTCACTGTAATTACAAACACTTAATGAGAGGTAGCAATCTACGCTCTTTGTGCCGAATTTCACGGGTTACAGGGCATCATTGACTTTCTTGTCAGGTTGAGACAAGTCTCAACCAACAACAAGCTTTCCCGATCCCGTAACGCGATGATGGGCCTGCAATGACCCCCGATGAACTGCGCCAGTTCCGCGAGCGCCGTGGCGAAAGCCAGGCGGCCTTTGCTGCCTGGGTGAACACCAAACTCGGCCGCAAATATGATAATGCCACCATCAGCCGCTGGGAATCCGGGGCCGAACGGCTGCCGGTGCGGGTGGCGGAGTTCCTGGCCGCCGCCAGCCAGCGCGTCGCCAAGATTATTGCCGTCGCCAACCAGAAGGGCGGGGTGGGAAAAACCACCACGTCGCTGAATCTGGGCTATGCGCTGGGGGAACTGGGCAAAAAGGTGCTGATCGTCGATGCCGATCAGCAGGCCACCGCCACGGAAGGGGCGGGGCTGGACCCGCTGACCGTGCAGGATGAAAAGCGGGGGCTGGAAGATGTGCTGTTCGGCGAAACCGCCATCCGCGACGCCATCGTCGCGCTGGACGGGTTCGACATGCTGCCCTGTACCATCGCGCTGGCCGAAGCGCAGATCAAAATCCTGCTGGACCCGGATGATGGGCGCTATGTGCTGCGGGAACGTCTGTCGGAAATTCAGCGCGATTATGATTATATTGTCATCGATTGCCCGCCGGAACTGGCACTGATCACTGTCAGCGCCCTGATCGCCGCCGATGCGCTGCTGATCCCAACCAAGGCCAGCCGTTATGATGTGCGCGGTATTCCGCTGATTTTCGACACGGTGCAGAAAATCCAGCGCCGGCAGAATCCCAGCCTGACCGTCTTGGGCATCCTGCCCACCATGTTCAACCGCAATTTTGCGGTGGAACAGCAGGTTCTGGCCGATCTGCAGGAGACGGTGGGGTCAAAAACCCGGATTTTCGCACCCGTCCCCCGCTCCACCGAGATTGATCAGGCAACCTATGCCGGGCAATTGCCCTTGAAGGCGCTGCCGAAATCACATCCGATCAATATTTACCGCACCATCGCGCAGGAGATCGTCAATGGTTAAGAATTGGCGTAAGGCCGGCGCACAGCAACCGGTGGTGAAAAGCATCGGTGAAAGCCTGGAACGGCCGGGCGCGGATTTGCTGTTCGGCGATACCGAGGGCTTGCGCGATACGGTGATGCTGCGCCTGTCCGATGTGGTGCCCAACCCGCACCAGCCGCGGCGTTTTTTTGATGAGACGGAGCTGCAGGGCCTGGCCACCTCCATGCGGGAGGTGGGGCAGCTGTCGCCCGTGCTGGTGACGCCGCACCCGACGGAGCCGAAGCATTTCATGCTGGTGGCCGGTGAACGGCGCTGGCGCGCAGCATCCATGGCCGGGATGAGCCGGATCATGGCCCATATCCTGCCGGTGGAGACCAATACTGAGCAGATCGCCCTGATCGAAAATCTGCAGCGCGTCGATCTCAGCCCGGTGGAAGAGGCGGAAGGCATCCGCCGCCTGATCGAAGCGCATGAGTATAATCAAGAAGAAGTGGGCGACCTGTTGGGTCGTTCGCGCACTGAAGTCAATACAACCCTGACTTTGCTGAAACTTCACGCTGATATTCAGCGGGACTGTGTGACGTCACACAGCGATATTCCCAAAGCTGTTCTTCTGGAACTGGCACGCATGGAATATCCACAACAATTGACCTTATGGGAAAAGGCCCGCCAGGGCGCTTTGACCGTGCGGGAAGCGCGTGATGCGCGATTGAAACCGGACATCGCCAAACCGTTGAGCGAACCGAAACAGATGACGCCCAAGCGCTTCATCGCCGGCCTGGGCAAGCTGGAAAGGGGCCTGGAACAGGGTGTTCAAGCCCTGCAGGAAGATGGAACCAAGCTCTCCAAGGCGGATCGTCAACGGCTGGAAGCCTTCCGCAGTCGCCTGCTGGAATATGCCGATCTGTTGGAAAGCCTGGGCCGGGAAGGTTAAAGCCCGGCTTATTCTTCCGTCAAAAGCGGGGCCGTCGGGCCCCGCTTTTTTTATGCCCGCAGCCCGGCCACCACCTCTTCCGCCACCAGCCCCACCCAGCGGGGCAGATTTTCCGGCGCCGTGGCCGCGCGCATTTCCTTTGCCCCCAATTCCTTGGCCCGGCGATACCAGCGGGCGCGCACGGTATAGGGTTCCCCAGAAAGGAATTGGGCCGCCCGCACCGCCGCCGCCGAGGGTTCAGACCCCGGCGGGGTGATCTGTACCGGCCCCGATGCCGTGGGATGCAGCTTTTCCAGCCAGGCCCGGAAGGCGGCAGAGGGGTTGCGGCAAGGCTCCTTCTGGCGCAGCGCCCATTCCGCCCAGCTGAAAATCGCCGTCTGCATATCCACATCGGGATATTGCGTCACCAGCTCTTCCACCACCTCCAGCGAGACGCGCTGAATCAGGCCCAGCACGCCGGCGGGGCCGCGTTCCCGGTCGGTGCGGCCATCCTCCAGGTCCGGCGTGTCCTGATCACGGGTGCCGGCATGGGCCCCCTTGCCCACCGGCGCCTTGGCAAATTCGGTGATGCGGGCGGTGGCGACCAGATCGCTGTTCGATTTCTTCTTCACATCGAAGATCAGCTTTTCCACCTTGCGGCCGCGCCCATGCGAACGGATTTCCTCATAAGCGATCAGCAATCCGCTTAACTCATTGATTTCCTTGATACCGGGGTCCAGAACCCGGCGCTGAAAATGCGCATAGTTGGGCATTTTCTCCGTACAGCCCAAGCTTTCGCGCAGATCATCGATCGTCACTTCCCAGCGCGGTTCGCGCAGGTTGACCCGCAGACTCAACAGCTCATAAAGTGCCAGGGAATATTTGGAGGAGAATTGGGCGCAGATGGCCAGATGGATGCGCGCCCAGGCGCCCGGCTTGGCCAGCAGCGGGCGCAGCTTGGGCGGAAACTCCCATTCCGCATAGCCGGCCCCGCGCGGCAAGGCGCGGAAGGCCAGCAGGGGCGAACCACCCTCCTTCAGCTGCTGGTCTGCCTCACTCCAATAGGGGAAACGCACCAGTGTCTGCATCAACCGGTCGAAGGACTGGCGCAGACGCACATTATTGCTTTCCGTATCATCGCCGATGGCGCGGCGCAGATCGGCGGTGGAGGCGCGGAAGGGCGGCAACACGGCGTTCGGGTCGGCCAGCTTGTCCCAGCTATAGGCCAGCAGCACGTTGAACAGCTTGCGATCGGCTAATGTCAGGCCGTTACCGGTCTCCATCACCTCAATCTGGGTGCGCGGTTTGGGCAGCGTCGGATCGGTCGATAGATCCAACACATTGCCGCTGATGCGCGGCCGCACCATCTCCGGCTTGGGCATTGCAGCACTGGCCGCCATTAAATTCCGCTCCCCCCTGCGCGATGTCACTGTGACACAGCATCACCAGCACAGGCACAGGATCAAGCGAGAATCATCAAACCCGTGCGAGATGGCACAGTGACAGCGTCAAATGCCCGTCACAGCCGTGACATCCGGCACAGCAAGGGCAGCACCCCCGGATTCGTCCCGTGAGATCAGGCACAAACACGCGCCGGCCCCAGACTGTGCCGAGGAATCACCCGGAAAATGCAGCGGAATCGGCGGTGAATCGGGGGGCTGACCGTGCGTTCTGGCACAGAATGGCGAGGGCTCCCCGTGCAATCCGGCACAGGAAGGCCCGGTCAGAGGCCGGAAATCCCGTGCAATCCGGCACAGGGAATAGGGCTAAGAGTTTGATTTTATAGGATGTTGCGATTTCCCCTCAAACCTCCCCCGGACAATCCGGCACAGCAAGCCGCCTCCCCCGTGAAGTAAGGCATATGAAGCCGTGGGCTGGGGCACAAAAAGCCGGGCAATCCGGCACCGTGACTCAGAAGATCTGGCACACAGAGCCGGGTGCCACGGCACAGAGACATGGTTCAAGCATCTGAAAAATATGCGATTTTTCTCCCCGAACTTAGAACAGGGAATCAAAGGAATCTTAAAAGAACAGAAAGGTTGAGGATAGCTTGAGACAAAAGGGGCAAAGGCAGGAACCGACAGAAAGGCAGACAGAACCCGCCAGCCCTCCCTATCACCCGATGCGCCTGGTACAAAGCTGACGGAAAAGGCACTGCGACACCGGACAAGGATTGACGGGGGCCAAACAGCGCCTGATCCTGCCACGCCCGAGCCCCGTGATGGAGTGTCCCCGCATGAGTGTCCCAACGCCAGAAAATGACGGCCCCATCAGCCTGATCGTGGTGCCCCGCAGCCATGATGTCGGGGGGTTTGAGGTGCGGCGCGCCCTGCCCACGGCCAAGCGCCGCATGGTCGGCCCCTTCATCTTCTGGGATCAGATGGGGCCGGGCTTTCTGCCCGCCGGGACCGGGCTGGATGTGCGGCCGCACCCGCATATCGGCCTGTCCACCGTCACCTATCTGTTCGAAGGGGAGATCATGCACCGGGACAGTTTAGGCTCGGTCCAGCCGATCCGCCCCGGTGAGATCAACTGGATGACCGCCGGCAGCGGCATCGCCCATTCTGAGCGCACAGAGGCCAGCCAGCGCAGCCATGGCAATGCCCTGTCCGGCATTCAGAGCTGGGTGGCCCTGCCGGAACGGTACGAGGAAATCACCCCGGATTTCGTGCATTACAGCGCCGATGCCATGCCGGTGATTGAAGATCAGGGTGTCTGGATGCGGCTGATCGCCGGGGAGCTGTTCGGCGAATGCTCCCCCATCCGCACGCTCTCTGAAACCATCTATGCGGAAATCCTGCTGACGCCGGGGGCGCGCATCGCCATCCCACCGGCCCATGCTGAACGGGCGCTGTATGTTTCCAGCGGGGCGGTGGAGATCGCCGGCGACCGCCATGCGGTGGGCGAGGATGGCGGCGGTGTGCTGCTGGTGCTGCGCGAGGGGGATGAGATTGTCGTCACCGGGGTGACGGCGGCACGGGTGCTGCTGTTCGGCGGGGAGCCGATGGATGGCCCGCGCTATATCTGGTGGAACTTTGTTTCCAGCTCCAAGGAACGCATTGAGGATGCCAAGGCCGACTGGAAGGCCGGGCGCTTCCCGGCTGTGCCGGGGGAGACGGAATTCATTCCGCTGCCGGAGTAAGGCCAGCGACCGCTGGCCCGGCACCACGTGGTGCCGCAAGCCAAGGCGGCGGATGCCGCCGCCCGGCGCCTGAGGGAACACGCAATCTTCCGGCGGAAAAAGTGACAGGCGGGCGGGGCAGATGGCGGTTTTCCGCCACCCCGCTCGCCTGTCACCGCAATGCACAAGTGCTTGATCAGCAAGGATCATAGGGCGCAGATTTTTCATATTGCAGCGCGATATTGGCACGCCCCCTGCTTTGGGAAGCCCAGCCCGGACATCGGCATGAAGCCGGGTGGAACAAGCAACCCGAAGCCTGAGGATCGCCACCGATGAAACCCGCCAAGCTGCTTTCCCTGTGTGCCGCTGCCGTCGCGCTGTGTGCGCTGGCCCCCGCCGCCATGGCTGCCGATGATGTGATCCGCGTCGGCAATCTGAAGCTGGCGCATTTCGGTGCCGTCTCCTATGTGCAGGAAATCGCCCCTTCCTGCGGCATCAAGGTGGAAACCAAGATTTTCGCCAAGGGCCCGGACGTGATGCAGGCCATTCTGGCCGGTGAGCTGGATGTCGGTGCGACCGCCTCGGAAGCCGCCATTTCCGGCCGCGCCAATGGCGCGCCGATCTTTATCGTGGCCGGCTTTGCCAAGGGCGGGGCGCGGCTGGTGGCGGCCGCCGATTCCGGCATCAAGAGCGTGGCCGACCTGAAGGGCAAGAAGGTCGGCGTCACCCGTGGCAGCATCCAGGAAGTGCTGCTGGCGGCCGAGCTGGACAAGGCCGGTCTCACCTCCTCTGACCGGGGCGACAAGGATGTCACCATCACCTATCTGGGCTATCCGGACCTGAACCAGGCCCTGCTGCTGAAGCAGCTGGATGCCATCATGCAGACCGAGCCGCAAAGCTCCCAGGCCATCGGCGCTGGTTTTGGTACCGAAGTGATCAAGCCCTATGACACGCCCATCGGTTCGCCGGTGCGCACCATGGTGATGACCGAGAAGTTCATGAAGGAAAAGCCGGAACTGGCGCAGAAATATCTGGCCTGCTTCGTGAAGGCGACCAAGACCTTCATGGACAGCCCGGCCACCGCGTCGAAATTCGTGCGCGAAACCCTGTTCGGCGGCCAGCTGAAGGAAGCCGATTTCGACGCTGCCATCGGTAATGCCCCCTATACGCTGGGTATCACGGCCGAGCATATCCAGGCCACCACCGACACGATGAAGGCGCATGGCATCGGCAAGATGTCCAAGCCGCCGGTGGCCAAGGAGTTCGTGCGCACCGAACTGCTTGATCTGGCCATGCAGCAGGTGAAGTAAGGCCCTGCCAAGGCGGGGGGATCGCCCCCCGCCTTGTCCCTGACAACCCGTCTGCAATCCGGGAAAAACCTACATGAAGAAGCCGAAACTGAAGGCGCTGGCGGAAGGGGCAGCCGTGCCCGTTGTGCTGCTGGTGCTGTGGCAGCTGGTCTGTTCCATGGGCTGGGTCAATGAACATGTCCTGCCCTCCCCCGGCGCTGTCGCCGTGCGCTGGTGGCAATATCTGGCCCCGCTGGAGCCCTATGATCCGAAGGCCGGTTCCTGGCTGGCCTGGGCCGTGTCGGGTGAGCTGATCATCGACAGTATCGGCAGCCTTTACCGCGTGCTGATGGGCTTTCTGGTCGGGGCCGTGCTGGCCCTGCCGCTGGGCCTGTTGATGGGGGCCAAGCCCGCCGTCTATCGCTGGTTCGACCCGATGATCCAGGTGCTGCGCCCCATCCCGCCCATCGCCTATATCCCGCTGTCGATCCTGTGGTTCGGGTTGGGCAATCCGCCGGCCATCTTCCTGATTGCCATCGGCGCCTTCTTCCCCGTGCTGGTGAACACCATTGCCGGGGTGCGCCATGTCGATGGCATCTATCTGCGTGCCGCCCGCAACCTGGGCGCCAGCCAGAGCACGATTTTCCGCCGCGTCATCCTGCCGGCGGCCACGCCCTATATCCTGTCCGGCGTGCGCATCGGCATCGGCACCGCCTTCATCGTGGTGATCGTGGCGGAGATGATCGCCGTTTCCAATGGCCTGGGCTTCCGCATCCTGGAAGCGCGGGAATATTTCTGGTCCGACAAGATCATCGCCGGGATGCTGACCATCGGTCTCTGGGGGCTGGCCATCGATGTCGGCGTCAGCCGGCTGAATAATTACCTGCTGCGGTGGCACCGCGGCCTTGAGCATTGATGCAGGGGGAGACCGGAGCCATGAACGCGCTGATCGAGGTCAATGGCGTCAATAAGGTGTTTCCCGTGCCGGGCGGCCAGGTGGTGGCCCTGCAGGATATCAACCTGACCATCAACCAGGGTGAATTTGTCTGCCTGCTGGGCCCGTCCGGCTGTGGCAAATCCACCCTGCTGAACGCGGTGGCCGGCTTTGCCCTGCCCAGCAGCGGCGCCATCACGGTGGGGGGCAAGGCCATCAACGCCCCCGGCCCCGACCGGGGCATGGTGTTCCAGGAATATGCCCTGTTCCCCTGGATGACGGTGGCGCAGAACATCGCCTTCGGGCTGGAGATCAAGGGGGCCCCGCGCGCCCAGATCGACGCCACGGTGGAAAAGCTGCTGTCCATGCTGGGCATGACGGAATTCCGGGGCCGTTTCCCCAAGGATCTTTCCGGCGGGATGCGCCAGCGCGTGGCCATTGCCCGCGTGCTGGCGCTGGACAGCCCCGTGCTGCTGATGGATGAACCGTTCGGCGCCCTGGACGCGCTGACCCGCCGTTCCTTGCAGGATGAGCTGCTGCGCATCTGGCAGGAACTGGGCAAGACGGTGATCTTCGTCACCCATTCCATCGAGGAATCGATCTATCTGGCCGACCGCATCGTTGTGCTGACCTATCGGCCCGGCACGGTGAAGCGGGATATCCATGTCGACATGCCGCGCCCGCGCGACAGCGGCAGTGCCGCCTTCAACGAGCTGAAGCGGGAACTGGGCCGGCTGGTGATGGAGGAACAGCAACGTCACGAGGCGGCGGAACGCGCCGGGCTGACGACGGATTGATGGCCGGGCAAGGCGCGTCAATGGCACCCGCGACCATGATAGCGATACCGGCCAAAGGCCGTTCCGCTATAGTGCGGTCGCGCGCGCCCCTTGATGACGAGCCCGAAACCATGCCTAGTCCCCAACGCCTGCTGTTGAGCCTCTGCCTGCTGCTGGTCGCCACCGCCCTGGTGCTGGGGGCCGGCTGGCAGGCGGGGCGCTTCACCCGGGACGGGCTGATGGGCGCCCTGCATGGAAGGCTGGAGGTCTATGGCCAGAGCCTGGATACCATGCTGGGGCGCTTTGACCATCTGCCCGCCACAGCGGCGCTGGACCCCACCCTGGTGCGGCTGGCGCAGAGCCATGATCCCGCCCTGGTGGCCCCGGTGAATGATTATCTGCGCACCGTCAACCGTCGCACGGGGGCGGGCGTTCTCTATCTGCTGGGGACCGATGGCACCACCCTGGCCGCCAGCAACTGGGACCAGCCCAATTCCTATGTCGGGATCAATTTCGGCTATCGCCCCTATTTCCAGCAGGCGATGGAGGGGCGGGACGGGCATTTTTACGGCACCGGCACCCTGACCGGCATTCCGGGATATTTTATCGCCGCCCCGGTGCGCGCCCCCGCCGCCGAGGGCGGGCATATTATCGGCACCGTGGTGGTGAAGGTGCTGCTGGACGCGATGGAGACGGTCTGGCGCGATGCCGGCGATCTGGTGCTGCTGACCGATCGCCATGGCATCGCCTTTCTGTCCAGCTTGCCGGACTGGAAGCTGCGCAGCACGCGGGCGCTGGATGCCATGGCCCTGGATGAGCTGGCGGACACCCGCCAATATGGGCGCGACAATTATCCCCCCCTGCCCTTCACCCTGCCGCCCCGGCTAGCCGGGCCGGTGGAAACGACCGATGGGCGCTATCTGCTGGATGGCAGGGCGCTGGAACGCGACGGCTGGTCCCTGCTTGTGTTGCAGGATGCCGCCCCGGTGCGCCGGGCGCAGAGCATGGCGGCGGCGGCCATGGCGCTGCTGCTGGCCCTGGCGCTGGCCGGCGGGCTGGCTTGGCGCCAGCGCTTCCGCCGTTTGCAGGAACGCGAACGGTCGCGCGCCGCGCTGGAACAGGCGCGGCTGGATCTGGAACGCAAGGTGGTGGAGCGCACCGCCGACCTGTCCACCGCCAATGCAAGGCTGGAACGGGAGGTGGAACAGCGCCGCCGCACCGAACAGGAACTGCGCGCCGCGCAGAATGAGCTGGTGCAGGCGGCCAAGCTGGCCGCCCTGGGGCAGATGGCCGCCGGGGTGACGCATGAGCTGAACCAGCCGCTGACGGCGCTGCGCGGGCTGGCGGAAAATTGCCGCGCCCTGCTGGATCGGGGCCGCGAGGGCGATGTGCGGGAAAATCTGGCCTTCATGGCCGATCTGGTGGACCGCATGGCCAAGATCACCAGCCAGTTGCGCGGCTTCTCCCGGCGCAGCGATGGCCCGCCCGAACCGGTGCCCCTGGCCAGGGCCGTGCGCGATGCGCTGGCTCTGCTGGAACGGCGGCTGACCGAACAGGGGATCGCCGTCGATCTGGGCCTGCCGTCGGGCGGGCTGGTGGTGGGGTTTGAACCGGTGCGCCTGCAGCAGGTGCTGGTCAATCTGCTGCGCAATGCCGCCGATGCCCTGCGTGACCGGCCCAATCCGCGCATTCGTGTGACCGGTAACGTCAATGCCAATAATACTGTCTGCTTGAGTGTGACCGATAACGGTTCTGGTCTTGGTTTTGAGGTGTTGCCCCGGCTGTTCGAGCCCTTCTTCACCACCAAGCCGGCGGGTGAAGGGCTGGGGCTGGGGCTGGCGATCAGCCAGGCGATTGCCCGGGAATATGGCGCCCAGCTTTCTGCTGGTTCCGGGCCGGAGGGGGGCGCCTGTTTCACCCTGACCTTCCCGCCCCTGAGAGAGATATTCCCCGCCGGGGAGGAGAAGAACCATGCCGCGGCCTGATCTGCAGGTGCTGTTCATCGACGATGAGGAGATGATCCGCCGCACCTGCCGCCAGACCCTGGAACTGGCCGGCATCAAGGTGCGCACCTTTGCCGGGGCAGCGGCGGCGCTGGCGGAGCTGGGGCCGGATTTCCCCGGCATCATCGTCACCGATGTGCGCCTGCCGGAAATGGACGGGATGGAGCTGCTGGCCCGCTGCCGCACGCTGGACCCGGAATTGCCGGTGGTGCTGATCACCGGCCATGGCGACGTGGCCATGGCCGTTCGGGCCATCCGCGAAGGGGCGTGGGATTTCATCGAAAAACCCTTCCTGAACGACCATTTCCTGGCCGTGGTGCAGCGGGCCCTGGCCAAGCGCGCCCTGGTGCGGGAAAACCGCCGCCTGCGCCGGGCGCTGGATGGCGAAGGCTCCATCGCCCGCTATCTATTGGGGCAGAGTGCCGGCATCGGCCGGGTGCGCGATGCCGTGGCCAATCTGGCCGGTACGGATGTGGATGTGCTGATCCTGGGCGAAACCGGGGCCGGCAAGGAACAGGTGGCCCGTGCCCTGCACGATGGCGGCAACCGGGCTGCCCTGCCCTTTGTCGCCATCAATTGCGGCGCCATCCCGGACAGCATGTTCGAAAGCGAGATGTTCGGGCATGAGGCGGGGGCCTTTACCGGGGCTGCCAAACGCCGTATCGGCAAGATTGAACATGCCGGGGCCGGCACCCTGTTCCTGGACGAGGTGGAGAGTATGCCGCTGGCCCTGCAGGTGAAGCTGCTGCGGGTGTTGCAGGATCGCACGCTGGAACGGCTGGGCGGCAATGCCGCTGTGCCGGTGCGTTGCCGCGTGGTGGCGGCCACCAAGGTGGATTTGAAGCAACTGGCCGATGCCGGGCGCTTCCGGCTGGATCTTTATTACCGGCTGAATGTCGTCACCATCCCGCTGCCGCCGTTGCGGGAACGGCGGGATGACATTCCCCAGCTGTTCGAGCATTTCGTGTTGCAGGCGGCGGGGCGTTATCAGCGCTCCGTTCCCGATGTGCCGCCGGCCCTGGTGCGCCAATTGATGCTGCGGGACTGGCCCGGCAATGTGCGGGAATTGCGCAATGCCGCCGACCGGTTCGTGCTGGGCATGGGCGGGCCGGACCTGACGGAGGCCAGTACCGCCCCTTTATCCCTGCCCGACCTGCTGGATCAGGTGGAGCGCCAGTTGATTCAAGAGGCGCTACGCGGCAGCGGCGGGCAGGTCACCGGGGCTGCCACCGCGCTGGGTGTCGCCCGCAAGACCCTGTACGACAAGATGAAACGGCTGGGGCTGGCGGGGGATGGGTGAGATGGGATTGTTGGCTTTGCCGATGGGCGCTGACGGTGCCATTCGCCCTATGCTGCCTTCCCCGCGCAAGCGGGGATCCAGGGGCCACCAGCGCCAATGCTCCGGTGCCCTTGGCCCCTGGACCCCCGCTTGCGCGGGGGAGGCACGGGAGAGGTGACGGGCGCCTTGGTGCCCCCGACCGCTGCGGTGCGTATTGTAAAAGCCGGGATGTTCTGTTCTCGGTCTGCTGATGACCTTCTCCCCCCACAGGAACCCACCCATGTCCCCTTCCCTTCCCCCCGCCATCCTGACCGTCGCCCCCAACGGGGCGCGGCGGGTGAAGGTGGATCACCCCGCCATCCCCTTGACCGCTGACGAACTGGCTGCCGAGGCGGCGGCCTGTCAGGCGGCGGGGGCGGCGATGATCCATGCCCATGTGCGCCGGCCCGATGGGCGGCATCTGCTGGATGCTGACGCCTATCGCCAAGCCACCGATGCTATTCGCCGGCAGGTGGGGCCGGGCATGGTGGTGCAGATCACCACGGAGGCCGCTGGCATCTACCAGCCGCCTGAACAGATGCGGGTGGTGCGCGAACTGGTGCCGGAGGCGGTGTCGCTGGCCATCCGCGAACTGGTGCCCGATGCCGCGCATGAGGTGGAGGCATCAGGCTTTTTCGCCTGGATGCGCCAGCGGGAGATCATGCTGCAAATAATCCTTTATTCCCCGGACGATCTGGCCCGTTACCACGACCTGAAGGCCCGCGGCGTGCTGGGGGAGGGAGTGGATTTCCTGCTGTTCGTGCTGGGCCGCTATAGTGCGGGCCAGCAGAGCCGGGCGGCCGACCTGCTGCCCTTCCTGGAGGGGCTGGACGGGTTGCCGCCCTGGGCCGTCTGTGCCTTCGGCGCGCAGGAGGCCGCCTGCGCCCAGGCGGCCCTGTCGCTGGGCGGGCACGCGCGGGTGGGGTTTGAAAATAACCTGCACCTGCCCGATGGCAGCCTAGCCCCCGGCAATGCCGCCCTGGTCGCCAATGCAGCCCAGGCCGTGGCCTTGACCGGGCGACGGCTGGCCAATGGCGACGATGTGCGGGCGATGCATCGAGGATAGGGCTGTTTCCGGTCAACCGGAAACAGCCCCGGCGGCGACTGCCGCCGCGCGGCACGTGCCGCGTAGCCAAGCTGCGTATGCAGCCCCGGCGGCGATTGAGGAGCACGCTCTAAGGCTCTACCCTCACCCCAAATCGCGGCAGATGGCGGCGGCCACCTGCTGGGCCTGCACCCGGATATCGGGGATGGCCGTCACCTCCCAGAAGGCCCCGCGCGACGCGGGGCCCAGGGCATAAAAACGCCCAGAACAGCCATCGGCGGCGATCAGCCGACCATCGCCATCCAGATCAAGCCCCAGCCCCAGCGCATCGGGCAGCGCCAGCCCTGCCGCCAGCAGCGACCGGATGATCGGCGGCCCATTGCGTGACAGGTCACCCCCTGAACCGGTGCAATTCACCACATGGGCGACATCCAACCGCTCGTCGGCATTTCCCCGCCGGGGTCGCCATTGCACGGCCACCTGCTGGCGGGCGCCGGTTCCTTCCAGGGCGAAGGCGCGCAGCCGCCCGGCCTTCAGGGTGATTTCCCCGCTTTCCAGCATCGCCGTCAGCCGGTCGGCCACCACAGGGGCCAGCCGGTGGCGGTGCACATCCCACCAGGGGCGCAGATGGCGCATAAAGCGCCGCCGCGTCGGCGTATCCAGCGCCTGCCAGAAACCACGCGTGACCGGTCGCAGCGCATCAATCACCGCCCGCCAGTCCGCCGCGTCGCCTTGTGCTTCGTGATAGCGTTTCACATGGCGCCGCACGATGCGCAGGGCTGCGGAGAGAACCGGCGGCAGGGGCGGCAGCGGGTCGGGCGGCACCGCCACCGGGGCGGCATGGCGGCGCGGCAGCAGCCCGCGCCGCGACATGGCGATCTTCGGCCCTTCATGCCCGATGCTTTTCAGGGTCAGGGCCACATCCACCATGGTCAGCCCGGTACCCAGCAGCAGCACCGCGTCTTCCGGGGCGACATGGCGGAAGGCATCGGCGGCCCAGGGGTCGGCAATATAGCGCGGGGAGGCGCCCAGCCCGCCATCAGGCACATAGGGCGGCTCCGGCGCGCCATTGCCGGTGGCCAGCACCAGCGCATCGATCAGCAATTCCCGCCCCACCGCCAGCCGCAGCCGGGGCCGCCCCTCACCGATGATCAGGCTGGTCGCCTCATCATTCACCAGCATCAGCCGCCCGGCGGCCCGGTCGCTCATCGCCGCTGCCCGCAGCAGGCCGGAGAGATAGGCGCCATAGGTGCGGCGGGGCACGAAGCCGGCTGCCAGCAGGTCCGGGTCGCGGTCGCGCAGCCAGTCGGTGAAATGGGCCGGCTGGTCGGGAAAGGCGCTCATATTCCCCGCGCGAACATTCAGCAGATGGTCGGCATTGCCGGTGCTGTAGGCGACACCAACGCCAAAGCCCTGGCGCTTTTCAATCAGGAAAATGCGCGGCCCCTGGGGGTTGGAGAGGATATGCAGGGCCGTCAGCGCCCCACTGGCCCCGGCGCCGATAATGGCAACGGTGGGCCGGCTCAAGCGATCACCCGCAGGCAGAAGGGCGGCAAGGGCAGCATGGGGGCTCCTGTCGTCTCGGGGGCGGGGTAATTTCCTACTGACAGTATAGAATTAAACGGGAGCGGCGGGGGCCTTGTCAATGGGACAAGGAGGGGCTGTCGGGTGAGCGGTTGCGGGGCGGCGCGGTTGGCAGGATCATCGGCGAAGGCAACGCAGATGCAAAGGGGATCAGGTGATGCGGCTGATTGGCATGTTGGATTCACCCTATGTCCGTCGGGTGGCGATTTCGCTGCGGCTGATGGGCCTGCCCTTTGCCCATGAATCCCTGTCGGTGTTCCGCACCTATGACCAGTTTGCGGCCATCAACCCGGTGGTCAAGGCGCCCACCCTGGTGACGGGGGAGGGGATGGTGTTGATGGATTCCAGCCTGATCCTGGACCATGCCGAACGACTGGCCGCCGCAGAACGGCGGCTGATGCCGGTGGATATGGCCACCCATACGCGCTGCCTGCGCCTGATCGGGCTGGCCCTGGCCGGCACGGAAAAGGCGGTGCAGCGGGTTTATGAGGAGATGCTGCGCCCGGCGGAAAAGCGCCACCAGCCCTGGATGGAGCGTACCGGGGCGCAGATGCTGGCCGCCTTCGATCTGCTGGAAGCGGAAATCGGTGATGGGACGGGCTGGCTGCTGGCCGAACGCCCGCTGCAGGCCGATGTGACGGCGGCGGTGGCCTTCTATTTCAGCCGCACCATGCGGGGCGATGATGTGGATTGGAACAGCCGTTTCCCCCGGCTGGCCGCCCTGTCGGCGCGGGCAGAGGCTTTGCCGGTGTTTCGTGAACTGCCGCACGATTGAGCTGTTTTACAAGGAATGTTTCCCGTGAAACTTTATGTCCCGCCCCCCTGGTCCAGCCCGTCCAGGATGGCGCAATCGGGGCTGTCATTACCCTGGCAGTGACGGGCCAGCCCCTCCAGCGTCTGTTTCATTACCTGCAATTCGTCGATCCGTTCCTGCAGATGCGCGATATGGGAAAGCGCCAGCGCCTTCACATCGGCGCTGGCGCGGTCGCGGTCATGCCACAGGCGCAGCAGCCCGCCCAGATCGGCCAGCGGAAAGCCAAGCGCACGGGCCTGACGGATGAAACGCAGGGTGCGGATATTCGCCTCCCCATAGAGCCGATAGCCGGCGGCGGAACGGTCTGCTGCCGGCAACAGGCCCGTCGCCTCATAATGGCGGATCATCTTGGGCGTGACGCCGGCTGCCTTGGCGGCCTGTCCGATATTCATCGCCCTGCCCCCGCGCGGGGCCGCCAGCGGCGCAGCAACAGGGCATTGCCCACCACGCTGACGCTGGAAAAGGCCATGGCGGCCCCGGCAATCATCGGGTTCAACAGGCCCAAGGCGGCCAGCGGAATGCCCACCACATTATAGGCGAAGGCCCAGAACAGGTTCTGGCGGATCTTGGCCCAGGTCTGCCTGGAAATGGCGATGCTGTCGGCCACCAGCAGCGGATCACCGCGCATCAGGGTGATGCCCGCCGTCTCCATGGCCACCTGTGTGCCGGTGGCCATGGCAAAGCCGATATCGGCGGCGGCCAGGGCCGGCGCATCATTGATGCCGTCACCCACCATGGCGACGGTGCCGCTGCTCCCGCGCAGCCGGGCCACCGCTGCCGCCTTCTGGTCGGGCAGCAGGCGGGCCACCACCTCATCCAGACCCAGCCTGTCCCCCACGGCACGGGCCGCCGCCTCATGATCGCCGGTCAGCATCACACAGCGCAGGCCCTGCGCCTTCAGCGCGGCGATGGCGGCGGCGGCGGTGGGTTTGGGTTCATCGGCAAAGCTCAACAGGGCCAACAGTTGCCATTGTGCCCCCTGCCCCGCCTGCACGGCCAGCCAGGATTGGCTGTGCCCCTGCTGGCGGGCCGTGGCGGCGGCATCGGCCAGCGGGGTGATATCCACCCCCAGTGCCGCCATCAGCCCTTCATGGCCCAGGCGCAACGCCTGCCCCTCCACCATGCCCGCCATGCCCTGGCCGGGCAGGGCGCGGCTATTCTGGGCGGTGGGGAGGCGCAGGGATTGGGCACGGGCGGCATCCAGCACGGCACGGGCCAGCGGATGCTCACTGCAGGCCTGCAGGCCGGCGGCCAGCCGCAACGCCTCGGTGGCGTCGATACTGGGGGCCGGCGTCAGGCCGGTCAGCACCGGTTTGCCTTCCGTCAGAGTGCCGGTCTTGTCAAAGACGATGATGGTGGCGGCATGGGCGCGTTCCAGGGCGCCGGCATCCTTGATCAGGATGCCGCTGCGCGCCGCCACGCCGGTGCCTGCCATCAACGCCGTGGGCGTGGCCAGCCCCAGGGCGCAGGGGCAGGCGATCACCAGCACGGAAACCGCATTGATCAGGGCGGTTTCAGCCCCCGACCCCGCCAGAACCCAGCCGGCGAAGGTGATCAGCGCGATGACCAGCACGAAGGGCACGAAAACGGCGCTCACCCGGTCGGCCAGCCGCTGGATGGGGGCCTTGGCGGCCTGCGCCCCTTCCACCATGGCGATGATGCGGGCCAGCATCGTATCCCGCCCCACGGCCCCGGTACGCACCAGCAGGGTGCCGGGGCCATTCAGGGCGCCACCGGTCACGGTACTGCCGGCCTGTTTGGCCACGGGCAGGGACTCCCCCGTGATCAGGGATTCATCCAGGTCGGACGCGCCTTCCACCACCGTGCCATCCACCGGCACGGCAGCACCCGGCAGCACGACAACCAGATCGCCGACGCGCAATTGCGCCACCGGCACTTCCACATCACCCGATGGCAGCCGCAGCCGCGCCAGCCGGGGCCGCAGCGCCATCAGCGCCTGAATGGCTTCCATGGTGCGGCCCATGGCTCGGGCTTCCAGCCAGCGGCCCAGCAGCAGCAGGGTGATGACCACCGCCGCCGCCTCAAAATAAAGATGCGGGGCGTGATCTGCGTGGGCGGTGAGCCAGAGGAAGACGGACAGGCCCCAGGCGGCCAGCGTGCCCAGGGAAACCAGACTGTCCATGCTGCCGTGAAGGGTGCGGGCGGCCCGGAACGCGCCCTTATGGAACTGCCAGCCCAACCAGAAGGTAACCGGCGTGGCGAGGGTGAGTTGCAGCCAGCCCGGCAGGCTGGGCACAAGCCCCAGCATGGGGGCCAGCAGCGGCAGGCTGAGCATGGCCGCCAGCACGACGCGCCAGCCGGCATTCTCCCCCCCTGCCCCATGGGCGGCATGGTCATGACCGGGGGCGCTGTCAGCCCCCTGCCCTGCCCCCGTCCCTTCCGGTGCAATCAGGTCCGCCCCATAGCCGGCACCGGCCACGGCATCGGTGAGTGCTGCGCCATCGGCCCCGATGGCGCGCACATGGGCGCGTTTGCTGGCCAGATTGATATCGGCCGTCACCACGCCCGGCACCTGCCGCAGCGCCTTTTCCACCCGCGAGACGCAGCCAGCGCAGCGCACCCCCGTCAGCGACAGATCAAATTCGGCGATCTGGGCGCCGGTTTCGGCCCCCCTTATCCCGCTTCCATCCATGGCCCGGTCCCCTTGGAAGTAACACCTGCCCCATCATGTGGGGCTTGCCACCATGTCAAGGTCAAGGGGTCTGCGACGAAAAACTCAGGCGGTGCGGATATTGGCCAGGAAGCTCTCAATATCCCGGCGCAGAATCTCCGACTGCTGGGCCAGCTCACCAGCGGCGGCCAGCACTTCGCCAGAGGCTTCGCCCGTCTGGTCGGCGGCTTCGGCCACCCGGCCCAGATTGGCCGACACCTCCTGGGAGCCCCGGGCGGCCTGCTGCACATTGCGGGCGATTTCCGCCGTGGCAGCCCCCTGTTCCTCCACAGCGGCGGCGATGGCGGCGGCAATCTCGCTGACCCGGCGGATGGTCTGGCCGATGCCGCTGATCGCTTCCACCGAACTGCTGGTGGCCGATTGCATACTGGCGATCTGGGCGGAAATCTCCTCCGTGGCGCGGGCGGTCTGGGTGGCGAGGCTTTTCACCTCGCTGGCGACGACGGCAAAGCCCTTGCCCGCCTCCCCGGCCCGCGCCGCCTCGATGGTGGCATTCAGGGCCAGCAGGTTGGTCTGGGCGGCAATGTCTTGGATCATCTGCACGACATTGCCGATCTTCTCCGCCGCTTCGGCCAGTCCGCGCATGATGCGGTCGGTCTCCGTCGCCTGATTGACGGCGGAAAGGGCGATGGTGGCGGATTCCGACACCTGACGACCGATTTCCAGGCTGGAGGAGGCCAGTTCCTCGCTGGCGGCGGCCACCGTCTGCACATTGCTGGATGTCTGTTCGGAGACGGTGGCGCAGTTGGTCACCTGCTGTGTCGTCTCCTGGGCAATGCCGCTCATGGAATGGGCCGTCCCCTCCAGCTCCGTCGCCGACGCGGCGACGGCGTGCAGCACCTCGGCAATCGCCCCTTCGAACTGGTGGATCAGCGCTTCAACCCGCTTCACCCGTTCTTCGCGCGCCTGGCGCTCAGTCGCGGCCAGCTGTTCCAGCCGCTGGCGTTCCTGGGCATTGCGGTTGAAGACCACCAGACCACGGGCAATATCCCCTACCTCGTCCGGGCGCGCCTCACCAGCAATGCTGGTTTGCAGCTCCCCATCCGCCATCCGGCCGATCACCTGGGTCAGCCCGTTCAATGGCGTGATGACGCGGCGATTGAAGACATAGCCCAGGGCGACGATGGCAATGGCAATGCCCAGAGTCAGCAAACCCACTAGGATCAGCCCGATGGTGGCGGTGCGGGCGCGATCATCCAGATAATCCGCCCCGGTGGCCAGGGCAGCATCGCGGATGGACATGATCGGTTTGACGAAATTGGCCTGAACGGTGCGGAATTCCAGCGGGGTTATGCCCGGATCGGCATTGGCCCGCACGGCGGTGACGATGCGGTTGTAGTAATCGCCCCCTTCCTTGAAATAGGTTTTCTCCACACTCGCCAGGGCCTCGGCCACCTTCGGCGGCTCCCCGGCCAGTTTGAACTGTGCCTGAATCTGGGCCCACCGCTCCTCGATCCGGGCCATCATCTCCCCATGCTTCTCGTGATTTGCCGGGGTGCGCGTCTCCGGACTGGAGAGGTAGAGGCCGATATGGGAGGAGCGGGCACCGGCGGCGGAACGGAAATCATTGGTCAGCCGGGCCAGGGCGATATAGTCGGACACACCGGTATTCAGGCGGGAGACCGCCACCTCCATCGTCTGCAATGGCCGTGTCGCCTCATCCATATTGCGGTTGACGGCCGCGGGGTAGCCCTTCAGGAAACTGGCATCGCGGGCGGACAGGGGCTTTGCCGCCTCACCCAGGGCGCGGGTACGCAGCTCCTGAATATGGGTTTTCAGGCTGCTCAGCGCCGTCTTCATGGCCGGGTCGCCAATCTCCCGCTCGGCGGCATTCAGGCTTTGGGCCAGCGCCTCATCCGTCTTGGCCGTCACGGCGGCGACCCGGTCCCGCCCCGCCTGATCCAGCACGCTGTCCGCCTGCAGCACCGTGTTTAAAGCCGACCGTTCCAGCGGCAATTGCTCCACAATCCGGGAAACGGCCTGGAAGGTCCGCAGATAGCGCGCGGTCTGGTTGATGCTCCAGAGTGAACTGACCTGTTGGGCCACCAGCATCATGGCCACACCGACAGCGATGACGCCGGCGCCGGAGATACAAAGGGTGAACAGGGTCTTGACGCGCATCGGGGGAACTCCGCAGGGCAGGCCTGGATAGGGAAAAAGTCATCATTGAATATTTGCACGGATTGCAATGAAAGGTCGCGTGCTTTCAAATGTATTTTCTATGAAAACGCGCCGCGTAGCTATCTAACCCGATGATTATAATTTTCTGTCAGTATGGGCGGCGGCCAGGGTTATGCTGGCCGCCCGTTCATCGCCCCCTTCAGCCCTGACCCACATGGGTTTTCAGATAATCCACCAGCCGCGCCACCTTGGGCGACAGGTGGCGGCGATGGGGATAGACGGCCCAGATCCCCTCAGCCGGCGGGCGGTGGGGTTCCAGCAGGCTGACCAGGGCGCCGCTGGCCAGATCGGGTTCCACATAGAAATCCGGCAATTGGCAGAGCCCCAGCCCCTGGCGGGCCGCATCCAGCACGGCAAAGCCGCTGTTGCAGCGCCAGGAACCGCGCGGCTTGAATTCCACCAGCCGCCCGCCGGTCTGGAACTGCCAGAATTCGGCCGTGCCGATCAGGCAGGCATGGCGGGCCAGATCGTCCAGCCCGGTGGGGGCGCTCTGGGCCGCCAGATAGGCCGGAGCGGCGCAGAGATAGCGCTCCCGCTGTGCCAGCCGCACGGCGATCAGCCGGCTGTCGCCCAGGCTGGCCCCGATGCGCACGGCCAGATCAAACCCCTCCCCCACCAGATCGACCACCCGGTTGGTCAGGTCGATGGAAACGCTCATCTGCGGGTGATCGGCCAGGAAGCGGTTCACCAGCGGCACGATGAACCGTTCGCCATAGGCAATGGAACAGGTCAGCCGCAGATGCCCACGCGCCGCGCCATCCTGTTCACTGACGGCGGCGAACATCTCCTCCCGCTCCTCCACCAGCCGGCGGCAGCGTTCCAGGAACAGCCGCCCGGCATCGGTCAGGCTGACCCGGCGGGTGGTGCGGTAGAGCAGGCGGACGGAGAGCCGATCCTCCAGCCGCGCCACCTCCCGGCTGATATGGGAGGTGGAAACCCCCAGCCGGGTGGCGGCGTGGGAAAAACTCTCCGTCTCCGCCGTGGCGATAAATTCCTCAATCCCATCCCAGGGCTGCATTGGGGGTGGTTTCCTGACCTTTGATGGGGACCGGTGTGCATTCTTGATTATTGCTATACAGCAATAATTTTTTGCCATAAAGCCGGGATTGTTGCCAGGGAAGGCCCCGGCTATAGTCACGCAACGCCCGCTGACCGAACCGGCCAGCGGGATTTTCCCATGTCCACAAGCCGGAAGAAGCCCCCATGAAGACCCGCGCCGCCGTTGCCTTTGAAGCCAAGAAGCCCCTGGAAATCGTTGAAGTCGATCTGGAAGGCCCGAAGCTGGGCGAGGTGCTGATTGAGATCATGGCCACCGGCATCTGCCATACCGATGCCTATACGCTGGACGGGTTTGACAGCGAGGGCATCTTCCCCTCCATCCTGGGCCATGAAGGGGCCGGCATTGTGCGGGAGGTGGGGCCGGGCGTCACCAGCCTGAAGCCGGGCGATCATGTCATCCCGCTCTACACCCCGGAATGCCGCCAGTGCAAAAGCTGCCTGTCGCGCAAGACCAACCTCTGCACCTCCATCCGCGCCACCCAGGGCAAGGGCCTGATGCCCGATGGCACCAGCCGCTTCAGCTATAAGGGCCAGCCGATCTATCACTATATGGGCTGCTCCACCTTCTCCAACTTCACCGTTCTGCCGGAAATCGCGGTGGCGAAAATCCGGGAAGACGCGCCGTTCCAGTCCACCTGCTATATCGGCTGCGGTGTTACCACCGGGGTGGGTGCGGTGATCAATACGGCCAAGGTGGAACCGGGTTCCAATGTGGTGATCTTTGGCCTGGGCGGCATCGGCCTGAATGTCATCCAGGCCGCCCGCATGGTGGGGGCCGACAAGATCATCGGTGTGGATATTAATGACCGCAAGGAAGAATGGGGCCGCCGTTTCGGCATGACCCATTTCGTCAACCCCACCAAGATCGACGGCGATATCGTGCAGCATCTGGTCGGCCTGACGGAAGGCGGGGCCGATTACACCTTCGACTGCACCGGCAACACCAATGTGATGCGGCAGGCGTTGGAAGCCTGCCATCGCGGCTGGGGTGTTTCCGTCGTCATCGGCGTGGCCGAAGCCGGCAAGGAAATCTCCACCCGTCCGTTCCAACTGGTGACCGGTCGCGTGTGGAAGGGTTCCGCTTTCGGTGGTGCGCGCGGTCGTACCGACGTGCCGAAGATCGTCGACTGGTACATGCAGGGCAAGATCGAGATCGACCCGATGATCACCCATGTGCTGAGCCTGGAGGAGATCAACAAGGCCTTCGACCTGATGCACGCCGGTGAGAGCATCCGCAGCGTCGTGGTGTTTTAAGGGGTAGGACAGGGGGCAGGTCACTTGGTCTGCCCCCTTACTGTGTGACGTCACACATCAATGCCGGGATCGATGATGAGCCTTGAAACCGTCTCCACCACCCGCAGCCATGGCGGCATTCAGGGTGTCTATCGCCACCAATCCAGTGCCACCGGCACGCCTATGCAGTTCAGCGTCTTCACCCCGCCGCAGGCCGCTGGCGGGGGCAAGCTGCCGGTGCTGTGGTTCCTGTCCGGCCTGACCTGCACCCATGCCAATGTGACGGAGAAGGGGGAGTTCCGGCGGCTGGCGGCGGAACTGGGTCTGGTCATCGTCTGCCCGGATACCAGCCCGCGCGGCGACGGCGTGGCCGATGATGCCGGCTGGGATCTGGGGCAGGGGGCCGGCTTTTATGTCGACGCCACAGAGGCCCCCTGGGCACCGCATTTCCGCATGTGGACCTATGTGACAGAGGAACTGCCCGCGCTGGTGACCCGGCATTTCCCGGTGGATACAGACCGGCAGGGCATTACCGGCCATTCCATGGGCGGCCATGGGGCGCTGACCGTGGCGCTGCGCCATCCGGGGCGGTTCAAATCCGTTTCCGCCTTCGCCCCCATCGTGGCCCCGACGCAGGTGCCTTGGGGCCAGAAGGCATTTCCCGCCTATCTGGGGTCGGACAAGGCGGCATGGCTGCGCCATGATGCGGTGGCCTTGATCGAACATGGGGCGCTGGTGCCGGAAATCCTGGTGGACCAGGGCACGGCCGATGGCTTTCTGGAAGGCCAGCTCCGCCCGCAGCTGCTGGCGGACGCCTGCCAGAAGGCAGGGATTGCCCTGACCCTGCGGATGCAGGAAGGGTATGATCACTCCTACTATTTCATTTCCAGCTTCATGGATGATCACCTGCGCTGGCATGGGGAGAGGTTGTAAGGGGGGCACCGGTTGCCCCCCCCTCCACCGTCACCCCGGCGAAGGCCGGGGTTCAGTTTCGTAGAGCAATGCGCCTTTGGTCCGCTGTGCGGCCTGAAAGAGCTTTGAGCGAAAATGGGGGGGCGATCTCTGGACAGATCGCCTGCCCGACGATCGTCCATAGGCGTCCAGGCCGGCCGATGTCTGCCCGCCGAGGGTATCGGCATCGCTAGGGGTGCGCAAGCGACCTGGACCCCGGCCTTCGCCGGGGTGACGGAGAGATGAGGCGTGGCCCCTACATCCCCTCCGCCGCCGCCTGCAGCGCCACCCGGTCGCAGATCACCAGATTATGCGCCACCTCCCGAATGGCGCCGCTGCGCTTCAGGTCGCTGACCGTGCGGCTGGCGGTCTCCAGGGTGACGGCCAGGATGGCGCCGAAATCTTCCCGCGTGAACAGGCGTACCGGCTGATCGGGGGCTTCCTCCGATAGGGTCAACAACAGGCGCGCCAGCCGCTGCCGGGCGCTGCCGGTGGAAAGCCCGGTCAGGAAATCATCGGCCACGCTCAACGCCTCGTGCCATTTCTCCATCAGTTTCTGATGCAGACGGGGCGTGTTGGTTTGCAACTGGCGCACCACGCTGACGGGGATGCGGCAGAGTTCCACCGGCAGCAGCGCCACGGCCAGATGTTCATAATGGGGTCTTACCAGCGCTTCCAGCCCCACCACCCCGCCGGGGCGGATCAGCCGGACGATGCGCTGTGACCCGTCCGGCTGGATATGCACCAGCTTCACCAAACCGGCGCGCAGGGTGAAGATGGCCGTCGCCGCCTGATCCAGATGGTAAATCTGCTCCATCGGCTCGACGCCGATTTCCTCAATGGGCAGATGGATCAGATCGAAATCGCTGTCGTGCAGATCGGCAAACAGGGCCAGATGGCGGATGCCGCAATGCTGACAGGCCATCAGCCCCTGACGCGCCGCAATGATCCGTGCCGCCTTCACGCCAATCCTCCATGCTCCCCCGTCCCATCTAATAGGCCGATCCGGCCGGGGGCGGCAAGCGATGCAGCGGTCGGGATTCCGTTGGCTGGGTGAATATTTGTCGCAACCGGCGTAACGGTCTGGCCGGTCGCTGCCTTTTGCGCCAAACTGCTGACTGTGGCTGTTGAGCGGAAATCCGGGCCCCCGTCACCCCAGCGCCTTTGACAATCCGCAAAGCAGCGGCAGGGCAGGGGGCGCATCATCCGGTCCTTGATCCCGGTGGGGCGGGGGCCGGCTCATAAGCAATTGATCGGCAGTTCGTTTGAACGATTGCGGCCCGGCTCCGTTCCCTCACCAGCACAGCAGGCGGCCCCATCCCGGTGGCTGCCGACCATTCCGGGGGGCCGGTTCGCCGGCAGGCAGGTATGGAACTCGACATTGTGGAACTGTCACGGCTGCAATTCGCCCTGACAGCGCTTTACCACTTCCTTTTTGTGCCGCTGACACTCGGCCTGTCCATCATCCTGGCCATCATGGAGACGGTCTATGTGATGACAGGGCGGGACATCTGGCGGCAGATGACCAAGTTCTGGGGCACCCTGTTCGGCATCAATTTCGTGCTGGGGGTGGCCACCGGCCTTACCATGGAATTCCAGTTCGGCATGAACTGGTCCTATTACAGCCACTATGTCGGCGACATTTTCGGGGCCCCGCTGGCCATCGAAGGGCTGATGGCGTTTTTCCTGGAAGCGACCTTTGTCGGCCTGTTCTTCTTCGGCTGGGAGAAGATGACCAGGGTGCAGCATCTGGTGGCCACCTGGGCGGTGGCCATTGGCTCCAACCTCTCGGCCCTGTGGATTCTGATCGCCAATGGCTGGATGCAGAACCCGGTCGGGTCCGTCTTCAACCCCGCCACCATGCGGATGGAGATTGAGGATTTCGGTGCCGTGCTGTTCAACCCGGTGGCCCAGGCCAAGTTCGTGCATACGGTCTCTGCCGGCTATGTCACGGCCTCGGTCTTTGTGCTGGGCGTGTCGGCCTGGTACATGCTGAAGGGGCGGCATCTGCACCTGGCCAAACGCTCCATGGCGGTGGCCTGCTCCTTCGGCCTGCTGTCATCGCTCTCCGTCGTCGTGCTGGGGGATGAGAGCGGCTATCTGGCGACCGAACATCAAAAGATGAAACTGGCCGCGATTGAGGGCATGTGGGAGACGGAGCCGGCACCCGCCAGCTTCACCGCCATCGGCTTCCCCGATCAGGCGGCGCGCAAGACCCATCATGTGCTGACCATCCCCTGGGCCTTGGGCCTGATCTCCACCCGCTCCCTGGACACAGAGGTGCCCGGCATCAATGCGCTGGTGGAACGCGGGCGGCAGCGGATTGAAAGCGGCATCGTCGCCTATGGCGCGCTGGCGGAAATCCGTGCCGCCCGCAGCCTGGAAAAGGCCCCGGCCAAAGCCCGCGAACTGTTCGAAGCCCATGGCGGCAATCTGGGCTATGCCTATCTGCTGAAACGCTATGTCGATAATCCGGCCGATGCCACACCGGATCAGATTCAGGCGGCGGCCTGGGATCTGGTGCCGCACGTCGCCCCGCTTTTCTGGTCCTTCCGGCTCATGGTGGGGTTGGGCTTCTTCTTCATCGCCCTGATGGCGGCCTTCTTCTGGCAGTCGGCGCGGCAGAGGCTGGGTCAGCCGCGCTGGCTGCTCTGGGTGGCGGTCTGGTCCATCCCGCTGCCCTGGATCGCGGCTGAACTGGGCTGGGTGGTGGCCGAATATGGCCGCCAGCCCTGGATCATCGAAGGGGTGTTGCCCACGGCGGTGGCTGTCTCCAGCCTGGGCGTCAGCGACCTGCTGATCACGCTTGCCGGCTTCGTGCTGTTCTACAGCACCTTGTTCGTGGTGGAGGTCTCCCTGATGTTGCGGGCCATCCGCAAGGGGCCGGCCCAAGACCCCGTGCATCACGCCATCGCTGCGGAGTGACGATCATGATCCTGCATGAATTGATCGATTATGAAACGCTGCGCCTGATCTGGTGGGTGCTGCTGGGCGTGCTGCTGATCGGCTTTGCCGTCACCGATGGCTATGACATGGGGGTGGGCATGTTGCTGCCCTTCCTGGGCCGGGATGATGTGGAACGGCGCGTCATGATCAACAGCGTCGGCCCGGTCTGGGAGGGTAACCAGGTCTGGTTCATCCTGGGCGGTGGGGCGATCTTCGCCGCCTGGCCGCCGCTCTATGCCGTCTCCTTCTCCGGTTTCTATCTCGCCATGTTCGTGGTACTGGCGGCCCTGATCCTGCGGCCGGTGGCGTTCAAATATCGCTCCAAGCGGGAAGAGCCGGGTTGGCGGGCGCTGTGGGATTGGGCGCTGTTCATCGGCGGCTTTGTCCCGGCGCTGATTTTCGGGGTGGCCGTGGGCAATGTGCTGCAGGGCGTGCCCTTCCATCTGGATGATGATCTGCGGCCCTTCTATACCGGCAGCTTCTTTGGCTTGCTGAACCCGTTCGCCCTGTTATGCGGCCTGTTGTCGGTGGCGATGCTGGCCATGCATGGGGCCGGCTGGCTGGTGCTGAAGACGCAAGGGGCCGTGGCCGCACGGGCGCGCGCCGTGGGATCGCTGGCGGCGCTGCTGACCATCGCCCTGTTCGTGCTGGGCGGCATGGTACTGTATCTGTGGGTGGATGGTTATCGCGTGCTGGGTGCGCAGGATATGGCCGGCCCTTCCAACCCGCTTTACAAGCAGGTGGCGGTCCAGGCGGGCGCCTGGTTCGATAATTACCGGGCCTATCCGCTGCTGCTGCTGGCCCCGCTGTTGGGCGTGGTGGGGGCGGGGCTGGCCTTTATCGGGTTGCGGGGGCGGTGGGAAGGGCTGGCGCTGCTGGCCTCTGGTGCCTCCATCGTCGGCGTGATCGGCACGGTGGGGGTATCCATGTTCCCCTTCATCCTGCCCAGTTCCATCGACCCGCGTTCCAGCCTGACCGTGTGGGACAGTTCCTCCTCCCACCAGACCCTGTTCATCATGCTGGTGGTGACGCTGATCCTGCTGCCCATCGTGCTGGCCTATACCGCCTGGGTTCACCGCATCCTGTGGGGCAAGGTGGATGAGGCGGCCTTGCGGCGCGAGGATGGACATTTCTACTGATCTGAAAGGGGACACATATCATGTGGTACTTCGCCTGGATGCTGGGCCTGCCCCTGGCGGCGGCCTTTGCGGTGCTGAACGCGATGTGGTTCGAAATGCGTGAAGATGCCAAGGAGCGTGGGGAAGGGTAGGGGGCTTTTTAAGTGTCTGTCCGGAAAATTTTGTTATTTCTCAACATGTTAATGTTCTAATCCCGTCACCCATGCTGCGGCCGGGGTCCAGAATCAAGGGGCGCTTTGCTCTACGAACTGGACCCCGGCCGCAGCATGGGTGACGGTAGCGCTTAAAGATAAGACGTGTAAGACGTTGAGATAACGTGGAACTTTCCGGACGGGCACTAACGCCACACCTTTCCCCGTCATCCCGATGTCGCGGGATGACGGGGAGCAGCCCGCCCAGATCACCAGCAATGATTTGCAATTGCGACCAATTCGCATTATCTATGTTTCCAACGAAATCGGCACCGTTGGAAACATCACCATGAAGCGTGGAACGATCAGAACCGCCGTGGCGGCCCTGGCCCTGTTGGCCGCCCTGCCAGCGGTGGCGCATACGCAATATCTGAAGCCCAATGTCTTCACCACGCCGCAGCGTGACCATGTGACGATCGAAGGTTCCTTCACCGAGGAGCTGTTCACCCCGGATATCGCCATGAAGGCGGATGATTATCACGTCATCAATCCGGCGGGCGTGAAGCAGAAGATCGAGAATATCGTTTATCTGAAGGATTTGGCGGTGTTTGAGGCGGCCTTGCCGGAAAACGGCACCTATCGCTTCTCCACCGGTGAACGGCCCGGGGCCACGCGGAAGATGGCGCTGGTCAATGGCAAGTGGGAGGCGTTGCGCGACCCGAAGGACACGCCCGCCGGTGCCCGCGTGGCCGACGCGCAGAGCTTCACCCGTGCGGATGTGTATGTCAGCAAGGGGCCCGCCAGCGATGCCGCCCTGAAGCCCAATGGCAGCGGCCTGGAAATCCTGCCGCTCGCCCATCCATCCAAACTGGATGAGGGCGGCAGCTTCCCGGTGCAGCTTCTGTTCCAGGGCAAGCCGCTGGCCGGGGTGGATATCACCCTGCAGGGCGGCGAGGCTGCGCATGAGCATGATGAAAAGGGCGAAGACAAGCATGAAGGGGTCGCCAAGGCCGTGACCGACAAGGACGGCAAGGCCAGCTTCGCCCTGAAGGAACATGGGCCCCATCTGCTGCTGGCCCGCTACCGCGTGGAAGCCCCCGACGGGCCGGTGGCGGTGAAAAGCTACAGCGTCACCCTGACATTTGAGGTTCAGGGTTAAAAGAAAACCGCCGCAGCCCCGGAAGCCTGCGGCGGTCCAGTGGTGGCGGTGGCCGGAAATCAGTCCCCGGTCGCCGCCATCATGCTTTCCGGCGTGCCGTGTGCTGCCTCCTGCCGCCGCGCCCCCGCCATGTACCGCAGCAGCACATAGAAGACCGGGGTCAGCAGCAGGCCGAACAGGGTGACGCCCAGCATCCCGGCAAACACGGCAACACCCATGGCCTGGCGCATTTCCGCCCCGGCCCCGCTGCTGGTGATCAGCGGCACCACGCCCATGATGAAGGCGATGGAGGTCATCAGGATGGGGCGCAGCCGCAGCCGGCTGGCCTCAATCGCCGCCTGCACCACGGTGTGACCATGGGCCTCCAGCTCACGGGCGAATTCCACGATCAGGATGGCGTTCTTCGCTGATAGCCCCACCAGCACCATGAAGCCGATCTGGGTGAAGATGTTATTATCCCCGCCGGTCAGCCAGACGCCGGCCAGGGCGGACATCAGGCTCATCGGCACGATCATCAGGATGGCCAGCGGCAGGGTCAGGCTTTCATACTGGGCGGCCAGCACCAGGAAGACCAGCAGCACGGAAATGGGGAAGACCCACAGCGCCGCATTGCCGACCAGGATCTGCTGATAGGTCAGATCCGTCCATTCAAAGCGCATCCCGCGCGGCAGCACCTCTGCCGCGATCCGCTCAGCCGCGGCCTGTGCTTGGCCGGAGGAGAAACCGGGCGCCGGGCCGCCATTGATATCGGCGGCGGTGTAGCCGTTATAGCGCACCACCATTTCCGGGCCGTAGCTCTGCACCACCTGCACCAGGGATGACAGCGGCACCATCAGGCCCTGGTCATTGCGGGTCTTCAGCAGGCCGATATCATCGGCATGGGCACGAAACGGCGCATCGGCCTGCACATGCACCTGATAGACGCGACCGAACAGGTTGAAATCATTGACATAGAGCGAGCCGAGATAGGCCTGCATGGTAGAGAATACTTCCGTCACCGGCACGCCCAGCTGGCGGGCCTTCACCCGGTCCAGCTGCACATCCAGCTGCGGCACATTGATTTCGTAAGAGCTGAAGGTCGGCCCCAGTTCCGGGGTCTGCCGCGCCTTGGCAACGAAATCATTGGCGGCCTTGGCCAGTGCCTCGTACCCCAGCGCGCCGCGATCTTCCACCTGCAGCTTGAAGCCGCCAAGCGTGCCCAGCCCCATTACCGGCGGCGGCGGGAAGACGGCGACGAAGGCTTCCTTCAGCCCGGCATATTTCTGTTGAAGCTGCTGGGTGATGATGGCTGCCGACAGGCCCTGTTTTGCCCGTTCCTCATAGGGTTCCAGGGTGGCAAAGACGATGCCGGCGGAAGATGAATTGGTGAAGCCATTGACCGACAGGCCGGGAAAGGCGATGGCAGACTTCACGCCCGGCTGTTTCAGGGCAATGTCGCTCATCGCGCGGATGACCTCTTCCGTGCGGTCCAGGGAGGCCCCGGTAGGAAGCTGGGCAAAACCGATCAGATATTCCTTATCCTGCGCCGGCACGAAGCCGCCCGGCACCGCATTGCCCAGCAGGAAAGTCAGCCCCAGCAACGCACCATAGACGGCCATCATCGCGCCCTTGCGGCGGATGACGCCGGACACGCCGGCCCCATAGGCCTCCGACCCGCGCTGAAAGGCCCGGTTGAACAGGCGGAAAAAGCCCCCCAGTACCTTGTTCATGCCGCGCGTCAGCCAATCCGGCCTGTCATGATGCCCCTTCAGCAGCAGGGCCGACAGGGCAGGGGAGAGGGTCAGGGAGTTGAAGGCGGAAATCACCGTGGAAATCGCGATGGTCATCGCGAACTGCTTATAGAACTCCCCCGTCAGGCCGGACATGGCGGCCAGCGGCACGAACACGGCCACCAGGGTCAGGGCGATGGCGATGATCGGGCCGCTCACCTCCTGCATCGCCTTGTAGGTTGCCTGTTTGGGTGACAGGCCCTCCGCGATGTTACGCTCCACATTCTCCACCACCACGATGGCGTCATCCACCACGATGCCGATGGCCAGCACCATGCCGAACAGCGACAGGGCATTGATGGAAAAGCCAAAGGCCAGCATCAGGGAGAAGGTACCGACGATGGAGACCGGCACCGCCAGCAGCGGGATGATAGACGCGCGCCAGGTCTGCAGGAAGATGATCACCACCAGCACCACCAGGGCGATGGCTTCCAGCAGCGTGTGGATCACCGCATCGATGCTGGCCTGCACGAAACGGGTGGGATCATATTCGATGGCGTAATCCACGCCCTCGGGCATGTCCTGCTTCAATTCGGCCATTACTGTGCGCACTTGCTCGGAAATGGCCAGGGCATTGGCGCCGGGGGCCTGATTGATGGCCATGGCGATGGCCGGCTTGTTATCCAGCAGGGAGCGCAGGCCATACTGGGCGGCGGCCAGTTCCACCCGCGCCACATCGCGCAGATAGGTCACGGCCCCGCCAGAGGTCTTCAGGACGATATCCTGAAACTCTTCCACCGTTTTCAGCCGGCCCTGGGCATTAACGGAAAGCTGCAGGGGCGCATCCGGCACCGACGGGCTGGCCCCGATGACACCGGCCGCCACCTGCACATTCTGGTCACGGATGGCGGCCACCACATCGCTGGCGGTCAGGCCGCGTTCGGCCACCTTGTTGGGGTCCAGCCAGACGCGCATGGCATAATCGCCGGCCCCCCATAACAACACCTCGCCCACGCCCTGGATGCGGGCCAGCCGGTCGCGGATATTCAGCACCGCGTAATTGCGCAGGTAGGTGATGTCATACCGGTCATTGGGGGAGTGCAGATGCACCACCATGGTCAGCGTGGGGGAGGATTTCACCGTGGTGACGCCCAGCCGCTGCACATCCTGCGGCAGCCGGGGCAGCGCCTGGGACACCCGGTTCTGCACCAGCTGGGTGGCCTGATCCGGGTCAGTGCCCAGCTTGAAGGTGACGGTCAGCGCCATATTGCCGTCGCTGTTCGCCTGCGACTGCATATAGAGCATGTTTTCCACGCCGTTGATCTGTTCCTCCAGCGGGGAGGCAACAGTCTCGGCGATGACCTTGGGGTTGGCACCGGGGTACTGCGCGCGCACCACGACAGAGGGCGGCACCACCTCGGGATATTCGGCGACGGGTAACCGGAACAGGGCAATGAACCCCGCCAGAAAAACCACCACCGACAACACGCCCGCGAAGATCGGGCGGTCGATGAAGAATCGGGAAATATTCATGGGAATTAGCCTCGGCAGGGCGGGCGGGGGTAGATAGTAAGAATGTTGTTGCCCCATGCACTTCAGTGCTTTCCCCGCGAAAGCGGGGATCCAGGGGGGGCGTAGGGGACGGCAGTGTGTTGCTCGTGGCCCCTGGACCCCCGCTTTCGCGGGGGAGGCAATCAGTGGATAAGGCGAGGAAGGTTTGATGTTGGAGGGAGCTTAACGGCCCCCCCCTCACAAATCCCCCCGCTTGCCCGCTTCTCCCCGCCCGGCATCGGCCGCCTGGGTGGCGGGTTTTTCCATCGCCACCATATTGGGCTGCACCATATCCCCCGGCCGGGCGCGCTGGATGCCGTTGACGACGATCCGCTCACCCGGTGCCAAGCCCTTGGTGACGATGCGCAGACCCTCCTGGCGGCTGCCCAGGCTGATCGGGCGGTATTCGACCTTGTTGTCCGTTCCCACCACCAGCACGAATTTCTTGTCCTGATCGGTGCCGATGGCGCGTTCATCCACCATCACCGCCGGTTCCGGCTCTGATCCGCCCACCTGGATGCGGGCGAACAGGCCGGGCACCAGCAGGCCATCCTTGTTATCAAAGGAAGCCCGCACCCGGATGGTGCCGGAAACGGCATCCAGCCGGTTATCGACATGTTCGATTACGCCGTCGCGGGAATACTCGGCCTCGTTGGCCAGACCCAGCCGCACCGGCACGCCCCTGTCATCCTTCACCGAGGCGAGGTGGCGCAGATAGGTCTGCTCATCCACGTCAAAGGCGGCATAGATCGGGGAAACCGACACGATGCTGGTCAGCGCCACCCCACCGGCCCCGGCCGCCACCACATTGCCGGCGGTGATTTCCGCGCGGGAAACACGGCCGGCAATCGGGGCCGTCACCTGGGTATAGGATAGGTTCAGGCGTGCGGTGCGAACATCCGCTTCCGCTGCGCGGACGCTGGCCGCGGCCTCGCGGGCGTTATTTTCCCGCTCATCCAGGCTGCGGCGGGTGATGGTGCTGTCGGCCACCAGCTTGGCGGCGCGGGCCATTTCCGCGTCGGCATAGCGCAGCCTGGCCTGGGCGGCGGCCAGCTGGGCTTCCGCCCGCGCCACCTCCGCTTTGTAGGGCTCCGGATCGATGGTGAACAGCACGTCGCCCTGGGCCACCAGGGCGCCATTCCTGAAATGCACCTGGGTGATGGTACCGGTCACGCGGGGGCGGATATCCACCCGCTCCACCGCTTCCAGCCGGCCGGAATAGCTTTGCCAGTCCACCACCTTGCGGGACACCACGGGGGCGACATCCACCTCCACCGCCGCCGGGGCGGCGGCGCTGGCGGCCTGGGCTTTGGGCATATGGGGTCCACCCTGGAAGACGGCGACTCCACCAAGAACGGTGAAAGTGGCACCCGCTGCCAGAAGATAGGCCAGCTTGTTGCGCTTGCTCGTCATGTCTTGGCTCCTGCGATAGGCCGCACAAGGGCGGTTTCCGCCACGGCACCGCGACGGAATTGAAAGAAGTATCGGTCGTTCGGGCAGCAGGGTCGGTTGACGGACCGGCCTTCATCTGCCGAATCCGCCGCTGATCATGCTGTTTGGGGGTGGTCGGTCCGGGGCTTTGTGGACCGCGCCACCATCACCTTATTCCGCGTTGCCGTTATGGCGCTGTGATGGCCGTCGCAGGGGGAACGATTTTTCAGCAAAACCCTGCGATTTGATGCGAAATCCGGCGATTCTCCCCCGTCAAAGGCTGAAAGCAGCGCTGGGAACCCATTTCCCGGCACTGTGCGCTGCAACATGGGCCGGCAAGGGCGGTGAATAAATGGGGTATTTACGATAAGACAATTCGGATTATACGAATAATAACCACCTTCACGCCCCTGGATATCTGGCACAGCAAGCAGCTGATGACCACCCCAGAAAGCGCCAGACGGCACCTTGATGCATGTCAATGCGGGTTACCCCGGATCAGCGCATGAAGGCGATATTGCGGGCGGTGTCAACGTCCGCGCCCGAGCAATCATTACGTCGATACCGGGGGTCGTCATGGGTGTAGCAAGCGCCATCGGGGCGCAGGGGATGGTGGGCGTGAGGCCCGTGGTCACAGAATCCTATCACGAGGATGTGGTCCGGGCCTTCATGGTCGCCGCCATGTTCTGGGGCATCGCGGCTTTCGCCGCTGGTGTCTATATCGCCTTTCAATTGGCTTTTCCGTCGCTGAATCTGGGCCTGGAATGGACCACCTTCGGCCGTCTGCGACCGCTGCACACATCGGCCGCCATTTTCGCCTTCGGCGGCAGCGCGCTGATCGGCTCGTCGCTGTATGTCGTGCAGCGCACCTGCCGCGCACCGCTGTTCGGCGGCGCCTATCTGGGCTGGTTCGTCTTCTTAGGCTATCAGTTGTTCATCGTGATGGCCGCCACCGGCTATCTGCTGGGCCTTACCCAGGGCAAGGAATATGCCGAGCCGGAATGGTATGTCGATCTGTGGCTGACCATTGTCTGGGTCGCCTATCTGATCGCCTTTGCCGGCACGCTGTTCAAGCGCCGTGAGCCGCATATCTATGTGGCCAACTGGTTCTATCTGGCCTTCATCATCACGATTGCCATGCTGCATATCGTGAACAATGTCTCCATCCCGGTCAGCTTCACTGGCACCAAGTCCTATATCGTCTGGGCCGGCGTGCAGGACGCGATGATCCAGTGGTGGTACGGCCATAATGCGGTGGGCTTCTTCCTGACCGCCGGCTTCCTGGGCATGATGTACTATTTCATCCCCAAGGCGGCGCAGCGTCCAGTTTACAGCTATCGCCTGTCCATCGTGCACTTCTGGGCGCTGATCTTCCTCTATATCTGGGCCGGCCCGCACCATCTGCACTATACGGCCCTGCCGGACTGGACGCAGACGCTGGGCATGGTTTTCTCGGTCGTGCTGTGGATGCCCAGCTGGGGCGGCATGATCAACGGCATCATGACCCTGTCGGGTGCCTGGGATAAGCTGCGTACCGATCCGGGCCTGCGCTTCTCCGTCACCGCCGTTGGCTTCTATGGCATGAGCACCTTTGAAGGCCCGGTCATGTCGGTCAAGGCGGTCAACGGCCTGTCGCACTATACCGACTGGACCATCGGCCATGTGCATTCCGGTGCGCTGGGCTGGGTCGCCTTCATCTGCTTTGGCATGATGTATTATCTGGTTCCGGTGCTGTGGAACAAGAAGGGGCTCTATTCCAAGGCTTTAGTGGAATGGCACTTCTGGACGGCCACCATCGGCATCGTCTTCTACATCACCGCCATGTGGGTCAGCGGCATCATGCAGGGCCTGATGTGGCGCGCCTATGACGAGTATGGCTTCCTGCAATACTCGTTCGTGGAAACGGTTGCGGCCATGCACCCCTACTATGTCATCCGTGGCACGGGTGGGCTGCTGTTCCTGACCGGTGCCCTGTTCATGGCCTACAACATGTTCCGCACCATCCGCAGCGCCGAAAGCAATGAGCCGAAGTCGGCCGTTGCTGCCGTGGCCGCCGAGTAAGGAGGGGGCCCATCATGAAGTTCTCCCACGCGATCATTGAAAAGAACGTCCTGCTGCTGGCGGTGCTGTCCTTGCTCACCGTGTCCATCGGCGGTCTGGTGCAGATCGTGCCGCTGTTCACCATCGAAAGCACGATCGAGCGGGTTGACGGGGTTCGCCCCTACAGCCCGCTGGAACTGGCGGGGCGCAACATCTATATCCGCGAAGGCTGCTATCTCTGCCACAGCCAGCAGATCCGCACCTTCAAGGACGAGGTGGAGCGGTATGGCCATTACAGCCTGGCGGCTGAGAGCATGTATGACCACCCGTTCCAGTGGGGCTCCAAGCGCACCGGTCCGGACCTGGCCCGCGTTGGCGGCAAGTACTCCAACGCCTGGCATGTGGCCCACCTGAACGATCCGCGCGCCCTGGTGCCGGAATCGATCATGCCCACCTATCAGTTCCTGAACCGGCCGCTGAAGTTCGAGGATTATGCCGATCACCTGAAGACCCTGCGCATCGCCGGCGTCCCCTATACGGACGAGATGGTGGCAGAGGCGGTGAAGGATGTGCGTCTCCAGGCCGGCGCCCTGCCGGATGCGGACACGGCCGGTCTGCTGGCCCGCTATCCCAAGGCCCGTCTGGGTGACTTCGACGGCAAGCCGGAGGAAGTGACCGAGATGGACGCCCTGGTGGCGTACCTGCAGATGCTGGGCACCCTGGTCGATTTCACCCGCATCAACCCCGAAGATGTGCAGCAATAAGGGGAGGGCGCCATGCATGAACTCCTCCCCCTGCTGAAACAGCTCTGGCTGGTCTGGTTCCTGGTGCTGTTCCTCGGGATCTGTTTCTGGGCCTTCCGGCCGGGCTCCAAGGCCCGTTTCGATGCCCAGGCCCGCATTCCGCTGGACGATAGTGACCTGGGGGGCCATGCCCCCCACCCGACCCGCCGTTAAAGGTGATCCATCATGCCGACCAAGATCGAAAAGGATGCCACCACCGGCCAGGATACGACCGGCCATGAGTGGGACGGCATCAAGGAACTGAACACGCCGCTGCCGAAATGGTGGCTCTATACCTTCTATTTCTGCATCGTCTGGGGCATCGCCTATACGGTGCTGTACCCGTCCTGGCCGACCCTGAGCCAGCATTTCAGCGGCACGTCGGGCTGGAGCCGCCGGGGTGAGCTGGCGGAAACGCTGGCAGCCCAGAAGGCGGCGCAGGCGGATACCCGCGCCAAGATCGTGGCCACCCCGATTGAGGAAATCCGCAAGGATCCGGCCCTGATGGGCTATGTCCAGGCGGCGGGCCGCGTGGCCTTTGCCGATAATTGCGCCGGTTGCCATGGTGCCGGTGGTGCGGGGGCCGTCGGCTTCCCCACCCTGGCCGATGATGACTGGATCTGGGGTGGCAAGCCGGAAGACATCCTGCAAACCATCACCTATGGCATCCGCAATGCCAACGAGAACAGCCGTATCTCCGACATGCCGCGCTTCGGGGCCGATGGTCTGTTGACCAAGGAACAGATCGGCGATGTGGCGGATTATGTGCTGTCGCTCTCCGGCACGGCGGCCGACCCGGCCGTTCTGGAACGCGGCGCTACGGTCTTCGCCGAAAACTGCGCCGCCTGCCATGGCGAAAAGGGCGAGGGGATGCATGAGATGGGCGCCCCCCGCCTGTCGGATGGCATCTGGCTCTATGGCGGTGATCGCAAGACGGTGGTCGAGACCATCACCTATGCCCGCAAGGGCTCCATGCCGGCCTGGATCGAACGTCTGGACCCGGCCACGGTGAAGGTGCTGGCGACTTATGTGCACGCCCTGGGTGGTGGGCAGTAAGTATTTGCCGGCCTGAACGGTACCCTGAACCCCCGTGCATTCGCTGCGCGGGGGTTTTTCTATGCGTAATCTTGCATTCGCTGCGACAGCCCGCCGCAACCATAAATGAAAAAAGCTGTCGGTACTTGATCTAGCGCAAAGTGTTAACGGCCGGATGCGCCTATTCTTACATCATCAAGACCGGATGATCGGTTCGGGCTTGTCTCTCATCTTCGGGGCTTTGCCCCTGTCCGGATGCCCATGGGGGAGGGCTTAGTGTCCCCCGACCCTCTCTGTCCTGAAAACTAAAGGCCCGCCGGTATCATCCGACGGGCTTTTTCTTTTCAGCATTGTTGGCAACACCGTTTCAGCCCGGCTCACCTGCTGCCAAGGCGGCCTCCACGGCCTCGCGCAGGCTGTCGGGCGTGAAGGGCTTGGGGATGAAGCCATCCATGCCGGCGGCCACCAGATCGGGCCAGACCTGTTCCTTCTGCTGGGCCGTCACGGCGATGACGCGCACACGTGCGGCCGGACCGGCCAGTGCCCTGATCCGGCGTGTGGTTTCCAGCCCGTCCATACCGGGCATCTGCACATCCATCAGCACAGCATCAAACGGCGCGCCCGCCACCGCTTCCAGGGCGGCTTCCCCGGACGCAGCGGTGGTGACGTGGAAGCCCTGGCGGCGCAGCAGGCTGGCGATCAGGGCCAGGTTCAGCTCGCTGTCATCCACCACCAGCAGATGCCGGGGCGCTTCCTTGGCCACGGGGCAGGGGGGGGCTGCGGGGGGTGGCGGTGGCAGGGCCGGCGGATCGGTCCAGCCTTTCAGGGCCTGGTGCAGGGCGGCCAGCCTTTCGCTGATCTCCGCCGCCATGGCCTGCCAGATCGGCTTTTCTTCCCGCAGAGCCTGATTGGCGGCGGCGGCGCGGCGGCCCAGATCGGCTGCCCCGATGGTGGCGGCCGTGCCGGCCAGCATATGCAGCAGGCGGCCAACCGCGGCACCGTCCGGCAGCGCCAGGGCGTCGTGCAGGGCGGGGAGAAGGCCGTCCAGCTGGTGGGTGAAGCTGGTGATCAGGCTGGTCAGCAGGGTGGCGTCGTCACCGGCCCGCGCCAGCGCATCCTCAATATCCAACAGCCCACGCAAGGCATCCAGCCGCTGTATATCCGCCGTCACCGTCGCTGTTGCCGGCCGCTCCCCGAGATGTTCGGCGGCACGCTGTGGCAACCAGCGCCGCAGGGCTGCCGCCAGATCTTCCAGGATCACCGGCTTGGTGACATGGTCATTCATGCCGGCATCGCGGCAGCGCTGCCGGTCGCTGTCCAGCGCATGGGCCGTCATGGCCAGGATGGGCAGCTGGGCATTGGCCGGGTTGGCGCGGATCGCGCGGGTGGCGGCATAGCCATCCATGCCCGGCATCTGCACATCCATCAGCACCAGATCGAAGCGATGGCGTGCCACCATGGCCACGGCCTGAGCCCCATCTTCCGCCAGACTGACCCGCATGTCCCAGCGGGCCAGCAGATCCATCGCCACCTGCTGGTTCAGCGGGTTATCCTCCACCAGCAGGATATCGGCACCGCGCACCCCGTCCAGGCTGTCGCCCGGATCGCTTCCATCGGGTATCTGGATGCTGGTGGCGAAGGCTTGATGCAGGGCATCGCGCATATCGGCTGGGGTGACCGGTTTGGCCAGTACGCGGCAGATGGGCAATCGCGCCAATTGTCCCGACAGTTCATCCACATCATAGGCGGTGACCATCAGGATCGGTTCCGGCTCCCCGCCGGGCAGGTCATGGATGCGCTGGCACAGGGTCAGCCCGTCCATGCCGGGCATCCGCCAGTCGATCAGCACCAGATCGAAGGGCTGCCCATCTTCCCGCGCCCGCGCCAGCAGCGACAGCGCCTCATCCCCCGACCGCACGCCGGTGACCTGGATGCCGTGCTGTTCCAGCATGTCGGCTAGCACCTCCACCGCCACGGCGCTGTCATCCACGATCAGGGCGCGGCGGCCGAACAGATCCACCATGCCGCGGGCCGTGTCGCCCGGCTTGGCCGGGCGCCAGCGCAGCGGCACGCGCAGCCGGAACAGGCTGCCCAGGCCGGGGGTGCTGCGCACCTCCACCTTGCCGCCCATCAACTCCAGCAATTGCCGGCTGATCGCCAGACCCAGCCCGGTACCGCCATATTTGCGGGTGGTAGAGGTGTCCCCCTGGCTGAAACTGACGAACAGGCGCGATATCTGTTCTTCGGTCATGCCGATACCGCTGTCGGAAACCTCAATCACCAGGGTCAGCCGGTCGGTTTCCACCATTTCCGTATGGGTATTGACGCTGACATGCCCGATGGTGGTGAATTTGATGGCATTGGCCACCAGATTATTCACCACCTGAGTCAGGCGCAGTGGATCGCCGATCAGCACGCGCGGCTGTTCCGGCGCGGCGCGCAGCTGGAAGCGCAGGCCCTTGCGCCTTGCATCCTCGGCATGGATGGCGGCGATGCCGTCCAGCATCTCCTCCAGCGGGAACTCCACCTGTTCGATGGTGACCTTGCCGGCCTCGATCTTCGACAGGTCCAGCACGCTGTTGATGATGCCCAGCAGCGCCTTGCCGGAGGATTCGATCTTGCGCAGATAATCGCGCGCCTTGGGCGGCAGGTCGGTGCGCAGGGCCAGATAGCTCATGCCGATCACGGCATTCATCGGCGTGCGGATTTCATGGCTCATATTGGCCAGGAATTCGGATTTGGCGCGGCTGGCCGCTTCTGCTGCCGTCTTGGCGTCGGTCAGGGCCTGGGCCAGCCGCGTCAGTTCCGCCTCCCGCTGGCGGGAGGCGGTAATGTCGGTATAGGTGGTGACGAAGCCGCCGCCCGGCATCGGGTTGCCATGCACCTCCAGCACCCGGCCATTGGGGCGGGTGCGCTCGAACTTGTGCGGTTCGCCCGGCCGGACACGACCGATGCGTTGGGCCACCGCTGCTTCCACATCCTCCAGCGGGCCATATTCACCATTCAGCGCGTTCCAGCGGATCAGCTCCGCCATCGATGTGCCGATATGGCAGAGACCGGGCGGCAGACCCAGAATCCCCTCCAGGCTGCGGTTGAAGGCCAGCACCTTCAGGTCACTGTCCACGGCGATGATGCCCTGATCGACCGTTTCCAGCACGGTGCCCAGCATGGCTTCGCGCGCCTGGGCCATGCCGCGCGCCTCTTCCAGGCTGGTGACATCCTGGAAAGTGGTCATCACCCAGTCACCCCCGCCCTGCGGCCCGGCGAGCAGGGCGGTATCACGGCGGATCCAGGCCAGCGTGCCGTCGGGCCGCTGCACCGGGTGGCTGCTGCTATCCACCCCCTCTGTCCCCACCACCGGGGTGAATGCCCGCAGGGTTGGCAACAGGGCGTCCCGCGTCAGGGCCGTATCGGCCGGCAGCCCGATCAGGGCCGGTAGATTGCTGGAAAATTCATGATGGCCGGTGGCGGGGTCGCTGACCCACCAGCCCAGCTGCGCCACCTTCTGTGCCGTTGCCAACCGTCTTTCATGATGGCGCAGCGCCAGGAAACCCTGCCAGTTGCCGCGCAGGAAAGCCAGCTGCCCCGCCGTCATCAACCCCATCAGCAGCACCACCCCCACCCGGTCGGGATGGGGGACGAGGATGGCCACCATGATGGCGGCCAGATTCATCGGCATGGCATAGGCCAAACAGGCCTGCGGCACCGTGGACAGGGCCGCATTGGCCCCCACCGCCAGGAAGGTGCAGCCGCCCATCAGCAGGAAACGGATATCGGGCGTGGTGCGGGGCAGGTAATAGAACATCAGCCCGCACCAGATCAGCCCCAGGATGGAAGACGCCCGGATGATGCGACCAATCCGCTGGCGTGAGACGGTCAGCGGCGCTGCCCGCCGCCGCGCCCGGATGACGCCTATCATCGCCGGGCTCAACAGCAGAGGCACGCCCAGGGTCAGCGGCAGCAGCTCCCACACCGAGAACTGGTCGGCCAGAAGCAACGCCCCAATCCAGGCGCCGAACAGGTTGCCCGCAATGATCATCGGCAATTGCTGAACAAAGGCGACCGATTGCGCCGCCCGGACGGACCCTTCGTCCTGGATTTGATACCAAGGGTTCAGCAAGACCTGGGTTTCCCGTAAACAATGAGATGAGGGTGTTGCCAAAAGAAACTTTCCGGCCAACACATTCTGACAGGATGATAGGCCATCATGCGGCTCCTGGCTTTCTATGCTGAGGGTTAGGCAACTTCCGCGACAAGAGGCCGGCCAGGGCTGCCCTGGAAATTTCAGGCAAAAAGCTGCGGGACTTTACCCCAAAACCGCCATCGCCCCTGTGTTAATTTCATTGCGACTTATTCGCATCCGTGCTTCATATCTGCGCCGATAATGGGTTGCTGCTTGTGGATGGCGATGGCGGGGGCGGTTGGAAAAGGACGGGTGGCCAGTGATGTGGCGGCGCAGTCGCGTCGGGCCTTCTGGCTGAAACATCTGCATCAATGGCACTGGGTCAGTTCGGCCCTGTGCCTGATCGCCATGCTGGGATTCGCCATTACCGGCATCACCTTGAACCATGCCGGTGCCATTGAGGCCAAGCCGGTGGTAACCGAACAGCGCGCCAGCCTGCCCGAAGCGCTGCGCCCGGCGCTGGCGGCGGTGGATGACGCGGCCAAGCCCGCCCCGCCGGTGCCGGCCGCCGTGGCGGACTGGATTGCCGAGACGCTGGGCGTGCATGTCGCCGGCCGGCCGGTGGAATGGTCAGCGGAGGAGGCTTACATCTCCCTGCCGCGCCCCGGTGGTGATGCCTGGCTGTCGATCGACCGCGAAAGCGGTGACGTGCTGCACGAGGTCACCGATCGCGGCTGGGTCTCTTATTTCAACGATCTGCATAAGGGCCGCAATACCGGGCCGGCCTGGGCTTGGTTCATCGATATCGCTGCCGGTGCCTGTCTGGTCTTCTGCCTGACCGGTCTGTTCCTGTTGCAGATGCACGCCCGCAACCGCCCCACCACCTGGCCGGTGGTGGGGCTGGGGCTGGTGGCGCCACTGCTGCTGATGATCCTGCTGATCCATTGAGTTATTGACGAGGAAACCGATGCGCAAGTTGTTGAGCGTCACCCTGACCGGTCTGGTCGCCACCCCCGCCATGGCGGGGGAAATGGCGGTGACGGTGGAAATCCCCCGGCTGGATGTGGCCGAATATCACCGTCCCTATCTGGCCGTCTGGGTGGAACAGAATGATCAGGCCATCGCCAATCTGACCGTCCGCTATGACGTGCAGAAGCGCGACAATGAAGGCACCAAATGGCTGAAGGATATGCGCCAATGGTGGCGCCGGTCGGGCCGCGACCAGACCTTCCCCATGGATGGCGTTTCCGGCCCCACCTTGCCGGTGGGCGAACATAAGCTGAGCTTTGATACGGCCAAGGGCCCGCTCGCGGCGCTGAAGCCCGGTGCCTATGCCCTGGTGGTGGAAGCGGCGCGCGAAGTGGGCGGCCGCGAATTGCTGCGCATTCCCTTCGAATGGCCCGCCAAGGCGGCGGTTTCGCAATCGGTGAAGGGCAGCAGTGAGCTGGGCACCATCGCACTTGCCATCAAGCCCTGATTTTTCTGCCTCTGGAAAGGGTCACAAACCATGAAATCGCTGCTCGCCCGCACCGGCCTGACCATCGCCCTGATTGCCGGCATGGCCCTGCCCGCCGCCGCCCACCGCACCTGGATGCTGCCATCGGCCACCGTGCTGTCGGGCCAAGACCCGTGGATCACGGTGGATGCCGCCGTTTCCAACGATCTGTTCTATTTCGAACATGTGCCGCTGCGCCTGGACGGGCTGCAGGTCATCGCCCCCGATGGGGGTGAGGGCAAGGCGGAGAATCAGGCCACCGGCAAGTACCGCTCCACCTTCGATGTGCATCTGGACAAGCCCGGCACCTATAAGGTGGCGATGGCCAGCGGCGGCCTGATGGCCTCCTGGGAAGAAGGCGGTCAGCGCAAGCGCTGGCGCGGCACGGCCGAGACTTTCGCCAAGGAAGTGCCGGCCAATGCCGAAAAGCTGCAGGTGACGGAGAATTTCCGCCGCATGGAATTCTTCGCCACCGCCGGCAAGCCGACCGACACGGTGCTGAAGCCGACGGGTAAGGGACTGGAACTGGTGCCGGTGACCCACCCGAACGACCTGTTCGCCGGGGAGAATGCCACGTTCCAGTTTGTGCTGGATGGCAAGCCGGCCCCGGACCTGGAAGTCTCCATCATCCCCGGCGGCATTCGTTACCGCAATGAGCTGGGCGAGATGAAGCTGAAGACCGACAAGGACGGCAAGCTGACGGTGAAATGGCCGGCCCCCGGCATGTACTGGCTGGAAGCTGATCTGGAGGATAACAAAACCTCCGTCAAGCAGGCGGCCAAGCGCCGCGCCAGCTATAACACCACGCTGGAAGTGCTGGCCCAGTAACGGGCCGGGGGCGCCATGCCCTGGCGCCCCCGTTTTTCCTCCCTTGTCCCGCTTGTCCGGTTCCGATGCTGCGCCTGATCCTTCCGCTTGATGCGCCGGAGGCGGCCTTGCCGCCGCCCGGTACGCCCATGGTGACCCTGCAGGGGCAGACCATGGGCACCTATTGGGCGCTGCGCCTGATCCAGCCCGCCGCTCCCGACCCGGTGGCCCTGCGCATACAGGTGATGGCCATCCTGGATGGGGTCATCCAGCAGATGAGCAACTGGGAAAAGGATTCGTTGCTAACCCGGTATAATCAAGCAGAGCCGGGCACTTGGCATGATCTGCCGGCTGATATGGCCCAGGTGATCGGCTGTGCGCTGGATGTGGCGGCGGCCTCTGGCGGGGCCTATGACCCGACCATCGGCCCGCTGGTGGATCTCTGGGGTTTCGGGCCAGCCGGGCCGGCGGTGATTCCCGATGCTGCCAGCATTACCCGCACGCGGGAAAGCTGCGGTTGGCAACGGTTGTTGCTGAACCGGAATGAAAATCGTCTCTACCAGCCGGGCGGGCTGCATCTGGATTTATCGGCCATCGCCAAGGGCTTTGCCGTGGATAAGCTGGCGGCAGCCATGACGGCGCGCGGCATCCGCAGTTTTCTGGTGGATATTGGCGGGGAGTTGCGCGGCTGGGGCATCAAACCCGATGCTACCCCCTGGTGGGTGGGGCTGGAACGGGCCTGCACGCTGGATGGCGTGATGGGGGGCGTGGAAACCAAGGTGGCGTTGCACGGGCTTTCCATCGCCACCAGCGGCGACAGCCGGCGCTTCATCAGCCAGGATGGGCGCCGCCTGTCCCACACGATTGACCCGCGCAGCGGTTACCCGGTGCCGGACCGGCTGGCGGCGGTGACTGTTTTGCATCCGGAATGTATGCTGGCTGATGTCTGGGCCACGGCCCTGGGCGTGCTGGGACCGGAACAGGGGATGGAACTGGCCACCCGGCAGGGGCTGGCCGCCCTGTTCCTGCTGCGTGACGGCGGCGGGATTGTGGAGCGGTTCAGCCCGGCCCTGGCCGCCATGCTGGATGAGGATGATGTCTGAGGCGCTGCTGCTGCTGTCCCCCGCCACAGCGCGCCCGCTGGCGGCCGGCGCGCTGGTGCTGGCCTATGCCGGCTTCTGCGGCTGGACATGGTGGCGCCACCGCCGGCGCCAGCGTGGGACAGCCGGGCCGGCGGGCGGGGTGCTGGTGGCCTATGCCAGCCAGACCGGCTTTGCCGAAATGCTGGCCGAACGCACGGTTACCGCCCTGCAGGGCGCCGGTCGCGCCGCCTGGGCCACCCCGCTGGGCGGGCTGGATGCGGCGGCCCTGGCGGCGGCGGGGCAGGTGCTGTTCATTGTCAGCACCACAGGCGAAGGCGATGCGCCGGACAATGCCGCCCGCTTTGTTGCCCAGGTGATGGCCAAGCCGGCCGCCCTGCAGGGGCTGAGTTATGGGCTGCTGGCGCTGGGTGACCGGTCCTATCGGCATTATTGCGCCTTTGGTCACGCGCTGGATGGCTGGCTGCGCCACGGCGGGGCGGTGCCCCTGTTCGACCGGGTGGAGGTGGATAATGGCGATGGCGCCGCCCTGCGCCACTGGCAGGGGCAGTTGGCGCATCTGGCCGGTGGTGCGGTGGCGGCAGACTGGGCGCCTGTGGCCTATCAGTCCTGGCGGCTGGAAACCCGCCGCCACCTGAATCCCGGCAGCCCCGGCGGTCCGGTCCATCACCTGCGCCTGTCTCCGCCGGCCGATGTTGTGGCGGACTGGCAGGCCGGTGATGTGGCAGAGGTGGGGCCGGGGAACGATCCGGCACAGGTGGCGGCCGTGCTGGCCACCCTGGGCCTGCCGGCGGACATGGCCGATGATCTGGCCTTCGCCCGCCTGCCGGAACGGCCGGAAAGCTGGCGCGGCCTGTCGCCGGCGGATATCCGCGAACGGCTGGAACCGCTGCCGCACCGGGAATATTCCATCGCCTCCCTGCCGGCCGATGGGGCGCTGGAACTGGTGGTGCGGCAGGTGATCGGCCCCGATGGGCGGCTGGGCCTGGGCTCCGGCTGGCTGACGCAGCACGCGGCGATGGGGGCCAGCATCCGCCTGCGCCTGCGCCGCAACAGTGCTTTCCACCCGCCCGCCGATGACAGGCCGCTGATCCTGATCGGCAATGGCACCGGCATTGCCGGGCTGCGGGCGCAGTTGAAGGCGCGGGTGGCGGCCGGGCATGGGCGCAACTGGCTGCTGTTCGGGGAGCGCACCCGCGCCCATGACAGCCTTTTCAGTGATGAACTGGCCGCCTGGCAGGCGGCGGGCCATCTCTCCCGCCTGGATCTGGCCTTTTCCCGCGATGGCGGCGGCTATGTGCAGGACCGGCTGGCCGCAGCGGGGGAAGAATTGCGGGCCTGGGTTGCACAGGGGGCGGCCCTCTATGTCTGCGGCAGCCTGGATGGCATGGCCGGCGGGGTCCATGCCGTGCTGGAACAGGTGCTGGGGGCGGACATGTTGGCCGACATGGCCGCCGACCGCCGTTATTGCCGCGACGTTTATTAGCGGGCTCTCTGTCATTCCGCTTACACGAAACTGTCGCGGAACCGGTGCTATAGGGGCGGCCCCTCTTTCTTGGGTCAACCCGACCGGTAACGGAGACGGCCATGCCCCCTTTGAAAAACCGTCCGCTCCCGCCGCGCCCCGGTACGGAGGCGCTGGACCATGCCGACCACCGCGCCGCCCTGCGCGCCTATTTCGCCCGCCGCGTTGAGGCGGCGGATGAGGTGGATGACCATGTGCAGGATGTCTATTGCCGGGTGCTGGCGGCACGGGTGGATGGGCAGCGGGTGGCCAATTGGCGCGACATGCTGATGCGTGTGGCGTCGAGCGTCTGGATCGACCGGTTCCGGCGTGACAAGGCGCGGGTGCGCGACCGCCATGTCGCCTTTGACGAGGCGATTGAGGTCTGCGATGGCGGCGCCACATCGCCGGAAGCGGCCACCGCCGGGCGCCAGCGGCTGGCCGCCGTGCGCGCGGCCCTGCTGGAACTGGACCCGGTTTGCCGGCAATCCTTCGTGCTTGCCCGTTACGAGGGTATGTCGCATAAGGAAATTGCAGCGCGCCTGGGCATCCCCACCGTGGCGGTGGGACGGCATATTGAGCGCGCGATGATTCATCTGGCCCGGCGGGTGGCCGATCAGGCATGACAGTTGGTTCGGGAAACGCACATCACCATATTGATGAGGGGCTGCTGGCCGATGCCGCCGCCTGGCTCTCCCGCCTGACCGGCGGGGAGGCCAGCGATGCCGATTGGGATGAATTTACCGGCTGGCTTTATGCCGATCCGCGCCATGGCAGTGCCATGCATCTGGTGGAAAGCGGCTGGCGTGCCAGTGGCGATCTGGCCGATGACCCGCTGATCCAGGCAGAGCGCCGCCGCGCCCGTGGCCTGCGGCTGGCCGGCCCCTCCACCCGGCCACCGGCCCGGCCGGCACGGCCCTGGTCCATGGCGCTGGCCGGTGCCGGTGCGCTGGCGGCGGCGGCACTGGCGGTGGTCAGCATTTTCCCGCCCGCCAATTATGCCACGCAACAGACCTACCGTTCTGCCATCGGCCAGATGGTGGAAGTCCCCCTGCCCGATGGCAGCCTGCTGCGGCTGAACACCGATACGGTGCTGACGGTGGATTACGGCTGGCTGGGCCGCGATGTGCGGCTGGAGCGGGGGGAGGCGGAATTCACCGTTGCCCATGGCGATTTCCGCCCCTTCACCGTGCGCGATAACACCTTGTCCGTCCGGGCCACCGGCACCCGGTTCAGCGTGCGCGACACGGCAGCGGGGACACGGGTTTTCCTGGCGGAAGGCGGGGTCGATCTGCGGCGCCTGGCCGATGACCGGTTGCTGACCCGGCTGACCCCCGGCCAGCGGGCCGATCTGGCGGTCGATGGCAAGCTGGCCGTCGCCAGCAGCGACGCCGCCCGTGAATTTGCCTGGCGGCAGGGGCAGGTGGCGTTCGAGGCCACGCCGCTGACAGTGGCCCTGGCCGAATTCGCCCGCTACACGCCGGTGGATGTGCAGGTGCTGCCGGGCGCGGCGGAACTGAAGGTCAGCGGGGTTTACCGCAACAGCGACCTGATCGCCTTTCTGAACGCTGTCAGTCGGCTGTACAAGGTGCGCTGGCACCAGTCAGCCCCCGGCCGGGTGGTGGTGGAACCGGTGGGGTGAGGCAGCGTCGGCAACAAATCAGCAGCACCTTGCCCCCTCAAATGTGAAAGTTTTAAGTAATCCCGGAATCTCTGTGTCCCCTGCGTCTCTGTTTGTCACCGGGCGAGACCGGATAGAGTGATGACGGGGGAATAGATGTTTGCGCGTATGCTGAACCATTGCCTGCTGGCGGGCACCATTCTTTCGGGCAGCCTGTCACTGCCCGCCATGGCGCAGGTGGGGCAGGGGGTGCAGCCCGGCTATAGCGTGCCGGCACAGGATTTGTCGGCCGCCCTGATGGCGCTGGCCCGCCAGTCCGGCCGCAATGTGCTGTTCACGCCGGAGATGGTGCAAGGCCGCCGCTCCGTCGCCATCGACAAGGTGGCGGATTTCACCACGGCCATCGATATCATGCTGGCCGGGTCGGGCTTGCGCGCGGTGGTGGAGGCCGATGGCTCCGTCACGCTGGCCCCGGCCATGGCTCCGGCGGCCCCCAAGGCCAAGCCGCACCCCGCCGCCGCACCCCACGCCGCCGCACCTGCGGCGGCGGAACCGCTGGTGCTGGAGGAGATTCTGGTGACGGCGCAAAAGCGCGCCGAGCCGATTGAATTCGTGCCCGCCGCGCTGGCGGTGATGGATGGGGAAGAGGTGGCCAAGCGCGGCGTCACCGATTTCACCCGGCTGGTGGATGAGGTGCCGGGCCTGTCCATCAATTACGCGTTCGGCGGGGCCAATTACGGGCTGCTCTCCATCCGGGGCATCGGCGGGGCCGATGATTACAAGCCCAATGGCAACCCCTCGGTGGCGCTGCATGTCGATGGCATCTACCAGACCTCCAACGCCTATTTGGGCACGCCCCTGTTCGATCTGGAGCGGATCGAGGTGCTGAAGGGCCCGCAGGGTACGCTTTATGGCCGCAACACCACGGCGGGCGTGATCAATGCCATCACCAAGGGGCCGGGCGACAGGCTGGAAGGCTATGTCGATCTGAAGGCCGGCAGCCATGATTATACCGGGTTTGAGGCGGCCGTGGGCGGCCCCGTTTCCGACAAGGTGGGTATCCGGCTGGCGGTTTTCGGTGAACAGGGCGGCGGCTTCATGGAAGGCATGGGGGCGGGCCGGCTGGCCGGATATCGCCCTTCCGTCGGGGGGAAGGTACAGACCCAGGTGCCGGCCATCAGCGACCCCGGCACCCGCGACGGGTTTGGCGACAAGGATCTGTTCGCCGCGCGCGGCACCATCGCCCTGCAACTGGCCGAGGAAACCAGCCTGACGATCAAGGCCTTCGGCAGCCGCGACCGCGGCGATACAAGGCAATATGACCGGCTGGCCCTGGCCCAGGACAATACGCAGATGAATGCGGGGGAGGATGCCGATCCCTATCGTTTTTATACGGCGCAATATTACCGGCACCATATCGACATGAAGGGCCTGTCCGGCACACTAGAACATCGGCTGGCCGATAATTTGAACCTGACCGTGCTGGCCGGTTGGCAGGACAGCACCCGCAAGGGCGGCGGCAATGGCGATGGCACGCCCTATCCGGGATATCAGTTCGAATTTGACGACCGCTTGAGCCAGGTCTCTTTCGAGGCGCGGATCAGCGATGACCGGGGCGGGACGTTCGACTGGCTGCTGGGTGCCTTCTATGTCAGCGATGATGTGGATTTCGACAGTCTGTGGACCAGCTTCACCGTGCTGTCGGTCTATCAGTCCCCCTATTCGCAGACGCGTGACAGCATGGCCCTGTTCGGCCAGGGTGACTGGAACATCTCCGACAGCCTGCGCCTGTCGCTGGGGCTGCGCTATACGCGCGACAATGCCGATTTCCAGGGCAGCAATATCGACCTGAACCCTTGGGGCATCTCCACCTTCGCCAAAAGCTTCGGCACCACCAGCCCGTTTCGCTGGGACCGCGCCTTTGATGATGACAATCTGTCGGGCCGCGTCACCCTGCAATGGTTCGCCAATGAGGAGCTGAACCTGTTCGCCTCCTATGGCACCGGCTATCGCGGCGGCGGGTTCGACGGCACCTCCATCTTCACCTATGAAGAGACGCTGCCGTTCAAGTCGGAAACCGTGCAGTCGGTGGAAGGCGGGGTGCGCTGGACGCGCGATCGCATCCGGGTGTCGCTGGACGGGTTCGGCTATTGGTTCAAGGATTTGCAGGCCACCACGCGGCTTTCCAACGATACCAACGGCCGTACCAATGTCGGCCGTGCCTGGTCGCGCGGGGTGGAGGCATCGGTACAGGCGGGGCTGCTGCGGCTGGACGGGCAGAGTTTGGACCTGAAGGCGTCGGCCGCCTATCTGGATACCAAGATCACCCAGTTCACCTCCAAGCGCATCGCCGATGTGCTGGCCACGGTGGGCGACCCGCTGCCCGGCGCCCCGGATATCACCGCCAATGTGGCGCTGATCCACAATATCGACCTGTTTGACGGCTGGGTGCTGGGCAGCCGGATCGACCTGTCCCACCATGGCAAGGAAAGCAACCGGCTGAACGCCCTGCCCAACAATACAGCCAAGGCCTATACGTTGCTGAATGCGCGCCTGGAACTGACGGCGCCCGGGGACTGGACCGTCTATCTCTATGGCCGCAACATCACCGACAAGGTCTATTTCCCCGAACTGAACGGGGCGGCCCGGCTGGTGGGGGAACCGGCGACATATGGTGCCGGCCTGCGCTATCGCTTCTGATCGCACAGACCGGCGGCGGTCCCGCTTAAAACCGGCCTTAATCCCCCCATGGTTCAATCGCCATCGCTGTTTGTCCCAGGGGGAGGCCGGCTGATGCCGCCGCTGAACGCCATACCGGTTCCTGCTGTTTCCCTGGAAGGGGGCGCCATCGCCCCCGGCCGCACCCTCCCTGGCGCGGCCGGGCCGGCATCCGGGGTGGGTTTTGATGCGCTGATCGCATCGCTGCTGGGGGGCGCGGCACCGGCGCCGGATGGCGTCTCCTCCACCGGTACCGCGCCCGACAAGAACAGCGCCCCGCAGCCGGCCCGGCCGGATCAGACGGCGGAGGGTGCCTCCCTGGCTGCCGCCTTGATGCAACTGGCCGGATGGCAATCCGCGCCGCAGCCAGCCATGGCGCAACAGGCCCCGGCGGGAACCGACGCGTCCCTGGATATCAGCCCGGTCACGCTGCCGGCCGCCAGCACCCCGCCCGGTGACGCTGTGCCGGCGGTACCGATCCCGTCCGTGCCGGCTGCACCGGCTATTCCCGTTTCCGATGCGATGTCCCCGCCGCAATGGCCGGCGGGTTCTGCCATCCCCCCCCAGGCGGAGGGGCTGGAGCCCGCGTCATTGTTGCCCGGATCGCTGCCCGTCAGTGCCACGCCACCGTTTGCCGCCTTGGTGCAGCCGGAAACCCCGGCGCCCGTGCCTGACACGCAACCGGTCACCGACAATTCCCCCTCCCTTATCACCGCGCCTTCCGAACGGCTGGCGGCGGTGGCGTCCAGCGCCGTTGCCCCGTCGGACCGGCATATACCGCCACGCCTGACGGGGACGGCAGAGGCATCGATCGCTGTCGATCCCGCTGCCGAAGCCGTTGCCGTGGCGACACCTGTTGCTGCGATCCCCCCGGCAGCAGCGGCGCCCGCCGATACACCGCGTCTCCGGCCCGCGCGGGCTGCCGCACCGATCACCGCCGATGGCGATCCGCGGGCGACGGACCTGCCGGGGCTGGGGGACGCTTCCGCCGTTCCCGCACCCGTCAAATCTGGCAAGGCGGCCGACGGTGATGATCCGGCCGGCGCCCTGCGCCCCGCCCCGCAGGGGGCGGGGGAACAGCCCGCACCCGTGCCGGCCCCGGCCCCTGTCGCCGCTGCCCGTCCCGATCCGCTGCCCGAACCGGCGGCGGCTTTCCCGGCTGACCAGCCTGCCACCAGCGCCGTGACGGCGGCGCGGGAGGTGGCGGCCAGCACCGGCCCGCAGGCAGCGCGCCGCGCGTCTGCCAGTCACCTGTCCCCGGCAGCCCAGCTGACCGGCCGCATCGAGCAGGCCGTTTCCGAAGGCCGCACCACCCTGACCGTGCGGCTGGACCCGGAGACGCTGGGCCGGGTGGAGGTGAAGCTGGAATTGCAGGATGGCCGGGTGACGGCCCACATCGCCGCGGAACGCCCTGCCACCCTGGACCTGCTGCAACGCGATGCCCGCCTGCTGGAACGCGCGGTGGAACAGGGCGGGCTGCAGCTCTCCGGTGGCGGCCTGCAATTCTCCCTGCGCGAAGGGGCGGGCCAGTGGGCCGAAGCCCAGGCCGGCAACCGGCGCGGCGGGCTGGCCTATGGCATGGCAGCATCCGAACCGGTCGCCGATCCCCTGTCGCCGACCCTTTATACCTCCGACAGCCTTGTCGATATCCAGATCTGAAAAGGAAGATGGCCATGAGTGTTTCTGGCATCACCGGCAATGATGGTGGTCAAAGCCCGGCCAAGACCCAACTGACCGCCGATATCAATGCGTTCCTGAAGCTGATGGTGGCCCAGGTGCGCAATCAGGATCCGACCAAGCCGATGGACAGCACCCAATGGGTGGCCCAGCTGGCCCAGTTCTCCACGGTGGAACAGCAGGTTCAATCCAATGGCAAGCTGGGCGATGTGCTGACGGAGCTGAAATCCACCTCCGAACGGATCGATCTCAGTTATATCGGCCGCAAGGTGGAGGTGGAGGGCGACGAGGTCGGCCTGAAGGACGGCGTGCTGGCCGCCCGCTATACCGTGCCCAAGGGGGCGGCCAGCGTCGGCGTGCATATTGTGGATGCCGATGGGGCCGTGGTGCGCAGCTTCAGCAGTTCCAGCACCGCCGGCACCTATGACCTGTCCTGGGACGGCAAGAATTCGGATGGGGTGAAGCTGGCCGACGGCACCTATACCGTCGTCGTGGATGCCAAGGACGAGGCCGGCAAGGCCGTGGCGGGCACCAGCGTCACCTATGATGCCACGGTCACCCGCGTGCGCCGTGCGGACGGGGAGACGAAGTTCGACCTTTCCACCGGCGTCAGCGTCGCGCGCGACGCCATCCTCTCGGCGGCCTGACGAAAAAAGCGGCATCGGCGGGTAAGCCGATGCCGCAGCAAGTTGGCCGGGCAGAAGCGGGGGGCTTCTTGATCAGTATTTATATTTCAACGTCGCGTACCACTGGGCCGGGGCGTTGTAGCTGCCGAAGGTGGCGCCGGCGGCATCATTCTGGTTGCCGGTGGTCAGGTACCGTTCATCGGTGATGTTGGTGCCGCCCACCGTGGCCGACCAGCGCCCGTCGGGTGCTGTATAGGTGACGGAGAGATTGACCATGTCGATTGACGGGCGGCGCAGCAGTTCCGTGTTGGCGCTGTCATTATACATGGCCCCAGTATGGGTATAGTCCACACCGAAGCGCAGGGTGGCGTCGTTGGGCAGGTCGGCCGTGTAAGACGGGCTGAGGCTGAATTTCAGCGTCGGCGTCTTGGGCAGGCGGCTGTCCAGCGTCACACCCAGGGCGCCGGGATCCACCTCCTGATAGCGGGCGTGCAGGTAACCCAGCGTGCCATCCAGGGTGAAGCCATTGCCCAGCAGGGCCTGGAACTCGGCTTCCCCACCCCAGATGCGCGCCTCACCGGCATTGCGCAGGGTGGGCGAAACACCTTCCTGGAAGTTCAGCTGGATGCCGCTATAATCGGTGCGGAAACCCGCCACGTTCAGGCGCAGGCGGCGGTCCAGCAGTTCCGATTTCACGCCCAGTTCAAAGGTTTCGGCTTTTTCCGGGCCGAAACCGGGGGCGGTGGACAGCGGGTTGGACAGGCGCGTCGTCCAGCCGCCGGACTTGAAGCCCTTGGACCAGGAACCATAGCCCATCACATCATCGGTGATGTGGTATTCCGCCCCCAAACGGGGGGTGAAGATGTAATAGGTCTTCTCATTCTCCCCGGCCGGATAGTAACGCAGCGGCTCGCCCGGTACGGGGAAGCCCAGGGCCACGCGGCAGGCCTCCGACACCGGATAGCAGCCGGACAGCTTGTAATTCAGCGCGTTCAGGTCGGACTGCGCGCCCTCGAACGTCTTATGCTCCCAGGTATAGCGGGCACCCACGGTCAGGCCCAGCTTGTCGGTCAGCTTGTAATTCAGGTGGGTATAGGCGGCGGCCGAACTGGTTTCCAGCACATTGGGCCCGTCCAGCTGCAGCAGACCTTCGTTGAAGGTCACGAAATCATGCAGGCTGCCGCCTTCGTTGAAGTAATAGAGGCCATAGACATAATGCAGCTTGTCGCTGAACGCTGTACCGGTGAGCTGTAATTCCTGGCTGAGCTGATATTGCTTCATGGTGAAGGACAGGTCGGCCATGTTCAGCGGCGAACCATCAGCATCCAGTCCCGCCGACCAGAGCAGGCGGCGGTAGGAGGTGATGGATTTCAGCCCCATATCATCGTCAATGTCCCAATCCAGCGTGTTGGTGAACCCGAAGGTCTGCAGGCGGGAGAAGCTGAGATTGCTGCCATAGGTCTTGTCGATATCCTTGGTCAGGAACCGGTTATCATAGGGCAGCCGCGTGCCGGCACCGGTCAGCGGTGTGCCCACCACCGCACGCGGCACCACGCAGGCATTGGTGAAATTGGGGTTGCCGGGGGCGGCACTGATGGCGGCAATCACCGGGGCCGGGTTGCTGACGCACAGGTTATAGATGGCCAGCAAACCGCCGGCGGGGTTGGTGGCCAGCAGGTTGTTGGTGGTGGTGGAACGGTCACGGGTATAATCAAAGCTCAGCGTGTTGGTGACGCTGCCATTGCCCTTCCAGAACAGCTTGCCGCGGGCGGTATGGCTGTCAATATTGCCCTGGCGGTCGGACGTGCCGGACCCGGCGCGGTTCAGCGGCGTCAGGTCGGTGACGGTGCCGGCGGTGCCGGGGAACTTCTCCACCTTCAGATAGCCGTCACGCTTCTTCGATGAAAAGGCCCAGGAACTGAACAGCGTGTCGGTCAGCGGCACATCAGCGGCCACGCCCACATCGAACCGGTTCAGGCTGCCGCCGGTGACGGATGCCGTGGCACCGAACTGTTCGGCCGGCTGGCGGGTGACGATGCTGATGGCGCCACCAATGGTATTACGCCCGAACAAGGTGCCCTGTGGGCCCTTCAACACTTCGATATGGCCGACATCCATCAGGTCGGCATTGGCGCCGGTGGTGCGCGCCAGATAGACACCATCAACATAGACGCCGACACCAGGGTCCAGGTTGAAGGCGAAATCATCCTGGCCGATACCGCGGATGGAGGCGGACAGCACCGAGGGCGAGCCGGAAAACGGCGAACCGGCATCCAGATTGATATTGGGGGCGATGGCGGCGATGTTCTGCACATCGGTGATGCCCTTGGTCTCCAGCGCTTCGGCGGAAAAGGCGCTGACGGCGATCGGCACATCCTGCACATTTTCCGACCGCTTCTGCGCGGTGACGATGATTTCTTCAATCTGGTCCTGTGCGGCGGCCGGCAGGGCCAGCAGCGCCAGCAGGCTGCCGGCCGTGGCCAGGGCAAGGCGATGGGTCCGGGTGTTGCGCCCTCGTGTCATTCCTGATCCTCCCTTGGGGTCCGGGCTTTGTGGCGGGCCCGGTTATTGATGATCGGAATGTCGGGGAAAAAACGTCTGCCGTCTTATCCCGTTTTGGCACGAAGCTATAACCAAACCCGATAGAACGGGCGGCAGGGCGATGCCTATCAACAAAGGTTATAGCTTCGTGCGGAAACGCGATAAGACGGGCGGGGGCTTTCGGGGGAAAGTCGGATCAACGGTCAGTTCATGGACCGGATCGCAAACGTCAAGGTGTACGACGTGGCTGCCCCCCGCTCCGTCATTTATCTGCTGCCCGGTCTGCTGTGTGACGGGATCGTCTGGAAACATCAGGCCGAGGCGCTGACTGCCGACGGGCATGAGGTCCGTATCCCCGATTTCCGCTTCTTCGACAGCCTGAACGCCATGGCGCAGGCGGTGCTGGCCGAGGCCCCCGCCCGCTTTGCCCTGGCCGGCCATTCCATGGGTGGGCGGGTGGCGCTGGAAATCATCCGCCAGCGGCCCGACCGGGTGGACCGGCTGGGCCTGCTGGATACCGGCACCCATGGCCCGCAGCCGGGCGAGCCGGAAAAGCGCCAGGTGCTGATCGATCTGGCCAAGGCAGAGGGGATGACGGCATTGGCCGCCCGCTGGCTGCCGCCGATGGTGCATCCCGACCGGCTGCAAGATCCGGAATTCATGGGCGTGCTGACCGACATGGTGGAACGCATGTCGCCGGAAATTTATGAAGGGCAGGTGCGGGCGCTGCTGAACCGGCCCGATGCCGGGCCCGGCCTGTCGCGCATCGGCTGCCCGGTGATGCTGGGCGTGGGCCGCCAGGATGGCTGGAGCCCGCCGGCCCAGCATCAGGCCATGGCCGACGCCATTCCCCAGGCAAAGCTGGAGATTTTTGAGGAAAGCGGCCACATGGCACCGATGGAGGCCCCCGTCGCCGTCACCCAGGCCCTGCGCCGCTGGCTGGCGGTGGATTAAGGGGGGCAGGGGATGGAACGCGCGCTGCTGGAAGAACTGCTGGCGGAACGGGCCATCACCCGGCTGATCCATCAGTTTATCCGCCTGAATGATTCTGGGGATTACGAGGCGTTGGCCAGCCTGTTTACCGCTGACGGGCGTTTTGCCCGGCCGACAACGCCGGACCAGCCGATCATCGGGCGGGCGGCCATTCTGGCTTCGTTCAAGGCGCGGCCGCCGCGCCTGACCCGGCATCTGGCCGCCAATATCGAGATTGATCTGCTGGCAGACGGGCAGTCCGCCCAGGCCCGCAGCCAGATCATCCTGTTCACCAGCCCCGTGGCCGGCGGGCCGGTCAGCCTGCTGGTCGGCGGGTTTGACGATGAACTGGTGCGCCGGGGCGAGGACTGGCTTTTCCGGTCCCGACAGGGATCGTTGCTGATGAAGGGCGGCTTGCAGGACGCACCCTGAGCAAGCCGCCCCACCCAAAAAGATAAGGACGGAGGAAACGGTGACGGACAAGGCGACTGAGACTTTCCTGGCCCCCCGGCGCTGGACGGGCAAACTGTTCCTGGGCGGCTGGAACGCCGGCACGGCGGGCACGCTGACAGTGACCGAGCCGGCGACCGGTGAGACGCTGGGCCAGCTGGGTGCCGCCACGCCCGCCGATGTGGCGGTGGCCGCACAGCGGGCGCATGAGGCGCAGAAGCGCTGGCAGGCCACGCCGGAGCGTACCAAGATCGCCATCCTGCTGCGGGTGGCCACGCTGCTGGGGGAACAGGCCGAGGAGATTATCGGCTGGATCATCCGGGAAACCGGTTCCATCCGGCCCAAGGCGGAACTGGAAATCAACGAGACGATTGCCATCTTCCATCAGGCGGCGGGGATGCTGGGGGAAAATCGCGGCCTGCTGCTGCCCTCCATCACCGGTCGGCAAAGCTATGCCAAGCGGGTGCCGCATGGGGTGGTGGGCGTGATCTCCCCCTTCAATGTGCCGCTGATCCTGGCCGCCCGCGCCGTGGCCCCGGCGCTGGCCACCGGCAATGCCGTGATCCTGAAGCCCGATCCGCGCACTGCTGTTTCCGGCGGCGTGGTGCTGGCCCGGCTGTTTGAGGAGGCGGGCCTGCCTGCCGATGTTTTCCACCTGCTGCCCGGTGGGGTGGATGTGGGCGAGGCCTTGGTGGAACATCCGCTGGTGCGGATGATCAGCTTCACCGGTTCCACCCGCGCCGGGCGCGCCATCGGGGAGGCCTGTGGCCGGCTGCTGAAGCGCGCCTCGCTGGAGCTGGGCGGCAAGAGCCCGCTGATCGTGCTGGAAGATGCGGATGTCGATCAAGCCGCCTCCAACGCCGCCATGGGGGCCTTCCTGCATCAGGGGCAGATCTGCATGGCATCCGGCCGCATCCTAGTGCAGGAACGGATTGCCGATGCTTTCGCCGCCCGGCTGGCGGAAAAGGCCAGCCATCTGCCGGTGGGCAATCCTGCCACCGATAATGTCGCCCTGGGCCCGCTGATCAGCGCCAGCCAGCGCGACCGGGTGCATGACATTGTACAGGATGCCGTGGCCAAGGGGGCCAAGCTGGCCGCCGGCGGCAGTTTTGAGGGCCTGTTCTATCGCCCCACCGTGCTGTACGGCGTGAAGCCGGGGATGCGCGCCTATGGGGAGGAAGTGTTCGGTCCGGTGGCCAACATCATTCCGTTTGGCAGCGATGAAGAGGCGGTGAGCATCGCCAACGATACCGAATATGGCCTGTCGTCTGCCGTCTTCTCCCCCAATCTGGCCCGCGCCCTGGCCATTGGCGACAAGATCAATTCCGGCATCCTGCATATCAATGACCAGACGGTCAGTGACGAGATTTTCAATCCGTTCGGCGGGCGCGGTGCCTCTGGCAATGGTGGCAATACGGGTGGCCCGGCCAATTGGGATCTGTTCACCCAATGGCGCTGGGTGACGGTGGAGGACAAGCCCTCGCCCAAGCCGTTTTAAGGGCGCTGCCCCCCTCGCATCGAAACAATAAAGCCCGCCCCCACAGAAAAACAAAAGGGGCGGGCATCTGAGGAGAGTGAACGGAAATGGCAAGCTACGAGAATCGCTGGCAGACGGTGCGGGTGGATCTGGACGATCAGGGGATCGGCTGGCTCTATTTCAACCGCCCGGAAAAGCGCAACGCCATGAGCCCGACCCTGAACCGGGAAATGCTGGAAGCGCTGAACGATCTGGAACTGGATGAACAGGTCAAGGTGGTGGTGCTGACGGGCGAGGGTACGGCCTGGTCCGCCGGCATGGATTTGAAGGAATATTTCCGCGAAACCGACGGCAAGTCGGATGTGGTGCAGGAACGGGTGCGGCGCGATGCCTCCAACTGGCAATGGCGGGTGCTGCGCTTCTATGGCAAGCCCACCATCGCCATGGTCAATGGCTGGTGCTTCGGCGGTGCCTTCTCCCCCCTGGTGGCGTGTGATCTGGCGGTGGCGGCGGAAGATGCCGTGTTCGGCCTGTCAGAGATCAACTGGGGCATTCCGCCCGGCAATCTGGTCAGCAAGGCGCTGGCCGACACGGTGGGCCATCGCAAGGCTTTGGAATATGTGATGACCGGCGACACCTTCACCGGCCGGCAGGCGGCCGAGATGGGGCTGGTGAATTACGCCGTGCCGGCAGCGGACCTGAAGGCACGCACGGTGGAACTGGCGGCCAAGCTGCTGGACAAGAACCCGGTGATCCTGCGCGCCGCCAAGCATGGTTTCAAGCGCTGCCGCGAACTGACCTGGGAACAGAACGAGGATTACCTGTACGCCAAGGTGGACCAATCCATCGGGCGCGACAAGGAAAAGGGCCGGGAAAAAGGCATGAGCCAGTTCCTGGATGAGAAATCGATCAAGCCGGGGCTGCAGTCCTATCGGCGGTGAACGCCCCCTTTAAGGGCTAAACACTTGAAGCTGTTTGCTGCCTCCCCCGCGAAAGCGGGGGTCCAGGGGCCAAGAGCACCAAGCGTTGTGATAATCCCCCCTGGACCCCCGCTTCCGCGGGGGAAGCACAAAAGGGCGAGAGGCTCCTTTGCTCTCTGCTGACGCACTGCAAAACCAAAAACCGGGCGAACGCCCCATTGTTCTTTGGAGGAACCCAGGCATGAACCCGTCACCTGCCTTTTCCGTGCAGCGGTTGCTGCGCCCCCGCTCCGTCGCCATTGTCGGGGTCTCGCCCAATCCGGGGGCGCTGGGCTCTGCGGTGCTGCGCAATCTGGAGCGCGCCGGCTTTGACGGCGCCATCCATCTGGTCAATCCCAAGCACGCGCAGATCAGCGGGCGTGCCTGTGTCGCCAGCGTGGATGATCTGCCCCAGGGCGTGGATTGCGTGGTGCTGGCCATTCCGCGCGCTGCCGTGCTGGAGGTGCTGGAAGCCTGCGGCAAGCGCGGTGTCGGCGGCGTCATCATCTTTTCCGCCGGCTTTGCCGAGGCGGGTGAACAGGGCCGCGCCGATCAGGCGCGCATCCGCGATATTGCCCGCACCTATGGCATGGTGGTGGAAGGGCCAAACTGCCTGGGGTTGGTGAATTATCTGGATGGGGCCTTCCTCACCTTCACCGACGTGCCGGCCATCCGGCTGGGCGACCGCAAGGGGGTGGCCATCGTCTCCCAGAGCGGGGCGATGGCGGCGGTGCTGTCGGTGGGGCTGCTGGCCCGCGATGTCGGGCTTTCCTATTACGTTTCCACCGGGAACGAGGCGGCCAGCGGGGTGGAAGATTATATCGAGTATCTGCTGGATGACCCGCACGCCGACACCATCGCCCTGATCGTGGAACAGTTCCGCCAGCCCCGGCGCTTCCTGGATTTGGCCCGGCAGGCCCGCGCCAAGGGCAAGCGGCTGGTGCTGCTGCATCCCGGCCGCTCTGCCGCCGCGCGCGCCTCTGCCGAAACCCATACCGGGGCCATGGCCGGCGATTATGCCGTGATGTGCACCAAGGTGGCCCATGAAGGGGTGGTGATCGCCGACCGGCTGGAAAGTCTGCTGGATATCACCGAACTGCTGTACCGCTGCCCGCAACCGCCGGCGGGCGGGGTGATGGTGATGACCGAATCCGGGGCCTTCAAGGCCCTGACCCTGGATCTGTGCGAGGCGGAGGGGCTGGCCCTGCCCGCCCTGTCGGAAAAGACGGATAGCGGGCTGCGGCAGGTGCTGCCGGATTTCATCCCGCCCAGCAACCCGCTGGATTTGACAGCCCAGGCCCTGGTCGATCCCGGTCTTTATGACCGCACCCTGACCGTGCTGCTGGAGGATGAGCGGTACGATGCCATCGTCTTCGGCATCATCCTGACCGACCCCGGCACCTGCCACCTGAAATTCCCGCCCATCCTGGCCGCCTTGGAACGGCTGAAACCATCCAAGCCGGTGATCTTTGCCGGGCTGGATGAAGGGGCGGATGTGCCGGTGGAGTATATCGCGGCGCTGCGCCGGCTGGGCGTGCCCTTCTTCCCCACCGCCGAACGCGCCCTGGTGGCGCTGGCCCGGCTGACGGCATCGGTGGCGCAGGATCGGCGGGGCCGGGTGGTGCCGGACAAGGCCAGCGACAGTTTCGTCTTTGATACCGGCACCTTGCCGGAATACCGCTCCAAGGCGGTGCTGTCGGCGCTGGGCGTGCCGGTGCCCGATGGCATCATGGCGACATCGCTGGCCGAGGCGCAGCAGGCAGCGGAACGCATCGGCTATCCGGTGGTGCTGAAGGCCCAGGCGGCGGCCCTGTCGCACAAAAGCGATGTCGGCGGCGTGGTGCTGAACCTGGACGGGCCGCAGGCGCTGGCCGCCGGCTGGGCCCGGCTGACCGGGGCGCTGGCCCAGGCCCGGCCGGGCCTGGTGCTGGATGGGGTGCTGGTGGAAAAGATGGGGCCGCGCGGCACCGAGCTGATCGTCGGCGCCCATAATGATCCGGAATGGGGTCCGGTGCTGCTGGTCGGGCTGGGCGGCGTGATGGCGGAGGCGCTGCATGATGTCCGCCTGCTGCCACCCGACCTGTCACGCGAGGCCATTGAGGCGGAATTGCTGCGGCTGAAAGGTGCAGCATTGCTGCGCGGGTTCCGGGGGGCGCCGCCGGTCGATCTGCCGGCGGTGGCGGATATCGTCACCAAGCTGGGGGCGCTGATGCTGGCCCATCCGGATGTGGCCGCGGTGGATATCAACCCCGTCGTCGCCTATCCGCAGGGCCAGGGGGCGCTGGCCCTGGACGCGCTGATCGTGGTGCGGTGAGGGGGCGTTTGCGTCCCCTTATTTCCGGTTAGATTGATGCTCAACACGTACTGCTAGTTGCCTCCCCCGCGAAAGCGGGGGTCCAGGGGCCAGGGGAACAAAGCGTCGTAATGATCCCCCTGGACCCCCGCTTTCGCGGGGGAGGCAATGAAGGGTGTCAGCGGTTGATGATGGGATGAGCGAAAGCCGGGAGGCGGGAGCGCTCCCCCCCTCACGCCTCCACAATCGCCAGTTCGCGCAGTTCGGCCAACTGGTTACGCAGGATGGGCAGGATCAGGCGGGCGGGGCCGGATTGCGGGGGATCGCGGGAAATGATGCCGCCGGAACGCCGTGTCCCCTGCGCTGGAAGGGCCAGCGGGCAGAACAGGCCCCGGCGGATTTCATCGGCCACCAGCATGGCCGGCACCGCCACCACGAAATCGGTGGTGCTGGCCAGTTCCCGCGCCAGGCTCATCGAACTGATGCGCAACTGGCGGGCGGGGTTCAGCCGGGCGGCCTGGATGGCGGATTGCACATCCTGTTCAATCCGTTGCGTCAGCGTTGGCAGTACCAGCCCGTAACGGGAAATGCTGTCCGGCGACAGGTCGCTTTCCGTCAGCAACGGATGCCCCTCGCGCACGATGAAGGAGACGGCTTCGTGATACAGCACCGTGCGGATCAGCCCATCGGGCATGTCGGGCGGGTAAAGCCGGCCGATGATCAGGTCAATATCGCCGGCCCACAGCCGGGGCAGCAGCTCCTCCGTCCGGCCCTGCAGCACATTGACGTTCAGGTCCGGCGCCCGGTCGCACAATTCGCGCAGCACGGCGGGCAGCAGGCCGGCCGCCGCCACCGGCAGGGCACCAACGGTGATCGACGCGCTGCGCGTATCGGCCAGCCGGCTCATATCATTCTGCAACCGCCGAATCTGGCCCAGCACGCCGCGCGCGGTTTCGCACAGCATGGATCCCATCGCCGTCGCCTGCACCCCGCGCGCATGGCGGGTGAACAGCTCCCCGCCCATCAGGCTTTCCACCTCATGCAGGGTGCGGGTCAGCGACGGCTGGCTGACATGCAGCGACCGGGCGGCACCCAGCAGGCTGCCATGCCGGTCGATGGCGTCGATGGCACGCAAGTGCCTGATTTTCAAGCGTTGTTCCAGATAGTTCGGCGTGGGGCCGCCGCTGCCGCTTACCGGGGCCAGCATCATGATGCACCCCCGGGGCAGGCATGGCCGAAACCCCTGGCAAAACCCGTCACCAGCACAGGCGAGATACCGATGCCATTGAGACCTGACGTCACCATCGCCTCCCGTAAGCGCATATTGTTATTTCTCAGAACTATATGGCTTTGGATCCAAACAGGTCAATACGTCCTGTTCATATCGCTGAAAAATGCTGCTCTGGATCCAGTATGGATCCCGGATTCCGGTTTGCCGGGTTTTGTGAAGGGCGATATGATGCCACCGTTCAGCATCCGCCGGCCTGTCAGTGCCGGCGGTTTCCGTTTTTCCGGGGTTGTCGCATGACCAGCCTGACCGTTCCGCCCGTGCCGGCCGGCCCCGCCGCCTCGGCCAAGCAGTTGGCCACTGTGGTGTTGCGCATCCGGGAAATGATCCTGCGCGGGGAACTGGCGCCGGGAGAGCGGGTGCGGGAGACGGAGATTGCCGACCGTCTCAACCTGTCGCGCACGCCGGTGCGTCAGGCGCTGCCGGCCCTGGCCCAGGAAGGGCTGCTGGTGGCATCGGGCCGGCGCGGCTATGCCGTGCGCACCTTCACCGCACAGGAAACGGTGGAGGCGATAGAGCTGCGTGCGGTGATGGAGGGGCTGGCCGCCCGCACCCTGGCCGAACGGGGCGCGCCGGAACTGTTGCTTTCAGCCCTGCGCGCCTGTCTGGCCCAGGGCGACGCCATCTTCGCCAAGCGCATGATCGAGGAAGAAGACGAGGCGCGCTATGGCGTGATGAATGACCGGTTCCACCGGCTGATTCTGGAAGGGGCGGGGCGGCCGCTGCTGGTCAGCTTTGCTCAGCGCTGCAATATCGTGCCCTTCGTTTCCCCGCTCAGCCTGGCATTCCAGCAGCGCGGCGGGGAGGGCATGTATAATATCCTGTTTTATGCCCACCAGCAGCATCATGCCATTGTCGACGCCATCGCCAGCCGCGATGGCGCCCGCGCGGAATTCCTGTTCCGCGAACATGCGCTGACCCAGAAGAACAGCATCGATCTGGACCTGACCTGGGCGGATTGGCGGCCAGCCTGAACGGGGTTGGTGGATAACCCAAGGTCAGGCCCGGCGGTTTTCCTGATGCACCAGCCGCACCAGTTCCACGCCGGTGACCTTGGGCCCCGCCACCTCCTGCGCCAGCCGCAGCAGATCGGCCTTGAAACGGGCTGGTTGGATGCCGCTGGGGGCCAGCTGGCCCTTGGCCCCCTGTTCATAAAGGCTGCTCAACAGCCGGTCGCGCACGGGGGGCAGGATGGTGTCCGGGCTGTTGCCGGGGGCCAGTTCCAGGCGTAGCTCCGTGGCCAGGAAGGCCACCACCTTGCCATGCTGCCAGATCGGCACGATCAGCGTGCCCAGATCGCCCATGGCCGGTTTGGCATCGCCGTCGGCGACCGTCACGGCGATCTTCTCCGACGGGGCGGTGAGATAGCCGCCGGCAGCCCCGGCAACAAACAGGGACAGCCCGGCCAGGGCGGGCAGGGCAAGCTTTGGCAGGGGCATGGTTTGGCCTGTGGATGGGGGGGTGTTGACGATAAGCCTTTAACCGTCATTCCCGCGAAGGCGGGAATGACGGTGGTAAATTGCAGGGAATGTCGGTGCGGAAGGGGCCAGGCTTCGGAAGCCGCAACAACCGTTAAACGACCCTAAAACGGCAGCACCGCGTCCAGCACCTGCTGGCCGATGCGCGGCTGCTGCAGGTCGGTCAGTTGGCCGCGACCGCCATAGGCGATGCGGGCCTCAGCGATCTTTTCGTAACTGACGGTGTTGGTGGTGGTGATGTCCTGCGGGCGGATGACGCCGGCGATGCGCAGCTCACGCAATTCGTAATTCACCCGCATTTCCTGCCGCCCGGCAATCACCAGATTGCCATTGGGCAGCACGTTGGTGACGACGGCCGCCACCTGCAACGAGATATTTTCCTGCCGGTTCACCGCACCGGAGCCGCTGGAACTGCCGCTGGAATTCAAGTTCACCAGATTTTGCGGGTCCACCGCGTCGGGCAGCACGGATTTCAGCTTGCTTTCCAGGCCCAGGAAATTGGGCACGCCGGTCTTCTCGCTACCGGCGCGCGACCGGGTGGTCTGGTTGCTGATTTTGGCCTGCTCGGCCATGTTCACCACCACGGTGACGATATCGCCCACCTTGGTGGCGCGCAGGTCACGCAGGAAGCCGCGCGCATCCGCCTCCCACAAGGAGGCCGCCTGCCGTAATTGGGTGGAGCGCTGCGGCATCGGCATACTGACGCCGGTGGCTTCGGCCTGCTGGCCGGGATTTTCGATCGGCGTCATGCTAGGTGCTTTGCCCAGATGGTCCAGCCGATCGGCACAGCCGGCCAGCAGCAGCGGACCCAGCAGCAGGATGGCCGCCTTTGTCTTCATGTGGGGCATCGGATTTGCTCCTTAATCGGCGGCGCTGACAGTGCCGGGGCCGGTAACGGTGGCGGTGACGGTGCGGTTGCTGTCCAGATTCTGCACCCGCACCAGATCGCCCAGGCCGGCATCGGCCAGGGCGCGGCCACGGGCGGTTACCAAAAGCGGACCCTGGCGGAATTCCACCGTCACCGGCTTGTTGCGCTGGATGATCACCGGCTGACTGATCGAACTGGCCTGCACCGGCCGTCCGGGGGAGAGCAGGCGCTTGGCCTCCATCCCCACCATGGATTGGGCGTTGGTGAGCGTGCGGCCGCTGACCTGATCGCTGCGCATGGGGATCAGGGTCAGGTCACCTGCCGCGATGACCTCACCGGCGCTGATGCGGCGGGTGGGGACGGGTACCTGGATTTCCGTCCAGACCTCCCCATCCACGCGGAACCGCACCTCCTGTTCGCCCATTTTGCTGCGCAGCATGGCTGCAAAACGGCGGGTGGCGGGATCGAAATTCATCTGCTCCACCCCGGTGACCGGGCGGGTCACCGGGTCTTTCAGACGCAGGCGCAATTCCCCCTCCCCCAGCGCATCGCCATAGCGGGCCTGGATTTCCGCCAGCAGCAGGCGGGTGGCGCTGTCGGCCTGTTCGGTGCCGATGGCGGGCTGGGCCAGCACCGGGGCGACGGGGGCCGACAGCAGCAGAAGGGCCAGCAGGGTGGGGGCGATGCGCTTCATCCGGCCCATCCTCAGCGCATCTGGGTCAGGGTGGTCAGCATCTGGTCGCCGGCTTCCACCGTGCGGCTGTTCATCTCATAGGCGCGCTGAGCCGAAATCAGGTTGGTGATTTCCGAGACGATGTTGACGTTGGAGGATTCGATATAGCCCTGGCGGATATTGGCGAAACCCTGCTGACCCGGAATGCCCAGAATCGGCACGCCCGAGGCCGGGGTTTCCAGGTAGAGATTGTTGCCGATCGATTCCAGCCCGGCTTCGTTGACGAACATGGCGACCTCAAACTGGCCGACATTCTCCGGATCCCTCTGTCCGTCAATATAGGCCAGCACTTCGCCATTCTTGTTGATGGTCACGCTTTTGGTGTTTTCCGGCACGGTGATGCCGGGGTTCACCTGATTGCCATCCATGGTGACGATGCTGCCCTCGGCGGAAAGCTGGAAATTGCCGGCGCGGGTATAGGCCGTCTCCCCCGATGGCAGGGTGACCAGGAAGAAACCGCGCCCGTCCAGCGCCACGTCATAGGTGTTTTCCGTCTGGCTCAACGTGCCTTGGGCGTGCAGGCGTGACACGGCGGCCGGCTTCACGCCCAGCCCCAACTGGATGCCGGCCGGCACGATCTGCCCCTGGTCCGAGGCGCTGGAACCGGCGCGCAATTGGGACTGGTACATCAGATCCTGGAATTCGGCGCGGGAGCGTTTGAAGCCGACGGTATTGATATTGGCGATGTTGTTGGAGATCACCTCCACATTCATCTGCTGGGCCATCATGCCGCTGGCGGCGATATCGAGCGTGCGCATGGGTCGCTATCCTTTATGGGAAGGGGCGGGGGCGGCCGGTCAGGCGGAGGCCGTCCCGCCCAGCTTGTCGATGGCGTTGCTCTGCCGCCGGTTTTCGGAATCGGTCATGTTGCTGGCCAGGGCATAGGCGCGGTTGATATCGATCAGCCGGACCATTTCCATGATCGGCTGCACATTCGATCCTTCCAGCGCACCCTGCACGATGCTGGCCCCGACGGCGGGCAACGCCTCGCCTTCGGCCTTCACCAGACCATTGCCGTCGCGCTGCAGGCCGGCCGGGTTGGGCAGGGTGAACAGGCCGATGCGGCCCAGTTCCACCGACTGGATCTGTTCGCCCTGGCCACCGACCATATAGGAGAGGGTGCCGTCGGCCCCGATGCTGATCGGGCCGACATCTTCCGGCACTTCCACCGTATTGCCATCGGCATCCAGCACATTATGGCCATCCACTGTCACCAGCATCCCATCCTGGGAGCGCTGCAGGCGGCCGTCGCGGGTGTAGCGGACGCCGCCCGGCGTTTCCACCTGCAGCCAGGCATCGCCCCTTATAGCGATATCCAGCGGGTTGCCGGTCACCGACACCGTGCCTTCGCGCAGGTCGGTATAGGTGGCGCGATCCACCACAAAGGCGGTGGGATCGCCCTGGCTGACCCGGGTGACGTAATCGTCAAAGACCGGGCGTTCGGCGCGGTAGGCCGTGGTGTTCATGTTGGCGATATTGTTCGCCGTCACATCCAGCATCCGGCGCAGCGCCATCTGTTGCGACAGCGCGACATAGAGCGCGTTTTCCACGGGCGGACCAGCCTCCGGCAAGGGCCCGCCGGGCCGGTTTCTCCGGCAGGCGGGATGGGCGGTGCGGGACAGGCTGCTTCGGCGCATCCCGGTTTTGAACGGGCTTTAATGTGCAGCGGCTAGGTTAAAGCCACGTTCAAGATGGCTTTGGGGCCTGTCCGATGAAAAAACGCACCGCCTGCCTGCTGGCCTGTCTGCCTGCGGTCGCTCTGCTGGCCCCCGTCGCATGGGCGGCAGTGCCGGTGGCATTGCGGGAGACGGCGGCCGGCACCGAACTGCTGATTGCCAGCGGCGACCGCCGCCCCGTCCGCTTCCAGCGCGGCCAGTGCCATGTGGTGCTGGGCTTCGCGCTGGAGGAGGAGATGGAGCTGGGCGCGGTGGCGCGCGGGGCGGGCCATATCAAGGGGGTGGGCCTGCTGGACCCGCACACATTGACCGTCGCCACCGAATGCGGCAGCCGCATCGGTTACCGCCGCGAGGGCGATCACAGCATCCTGACCATCGCCGCCCCCCTGCTGCCGGGCCAGAAGCCGACCCCGCCGGAAAAGCCCGAAAAACAGCCGGCCAAGGCGGAGAAGGCGGATAAGGCAGAGAAAAAAGCGGCGAATGCTGCGCCGGCACCCGCACCGGAAAGCGCGTCCCCCCCAGCCGCGCCCCAGCCTTTGGCCCCCCATCACGCTGCCCGGGATGCGGAATTCGCCCGCAGCGCCATTGCCGAAGGTTTGAAGGAAGCCGCCAAACCGCCGGTGTCCGATCCGGCGGAAAAGGCGGCGGCGCTGATGGCCCCGCGTCCCAGCCAGACCGAATGGGGCACGGAAGGCCCCCTGCTGGACCTGGCCGCCTGGCGCCGCCAGCCCTTCCGCGCCGAACGGGACCGGCTGCGCCAGGCTGAGGCGGCGGGGGAGGCCGTTGCCCCCACGGCGCGGCGGGACATGCTGCGCTTCCTGCTGGCCTGGGGGCTGGCATCAGAGGTGCGGGCCGCCATCAATCCGCAAGGGATGACGGACGACGAACAGCCCCTGCTGGCCGTGGCCGCCGTGCTGGCCGATCCGCGCGATCCGGTGGCTGACTTTCTGTTGACGCCGGCGGCCTTGCGCGCCGCCGATGGCCCGCTCTGGGCGGCCACGCTGCTGCGCCGGCGGGGGGAGATGGCCGATGCGCTGCATTATCTGCCGCTGGCCAACCGTGCCCTGCCGGCCCTGCCGGCCGATCTGGCCCGCCCGGTGGGGCTGGACCTGCTGTCGCTGGCGACGGGCCGGGGGCTGGATGGCATGGCGCGGGAAATCGCCCGCACGGTGGAGGCGACCAAACCGCAAGGGGCCGATCTGGCCCGGCTTTATTATGAGATCGGGCGGCTGCACGCCGCCAACAAACGTGCCGCCCTGGCGCTGACCCAGTGGGACAAGGCGGCCGACCTGCCCGGCCCCCATGCCGCCCTGGCGGCCATGGCTGCTACGGAACTGCGCCTGGGCAATGGGGCCAGCGATGCGGCCAGCCTGGAACAGGTGCTGAAACGCGCTGTCCGCGACTGGCCGGGGGCAGAAGTGGAAATGCAGGCGCTGAACCGGCTGGCCACGCTGGCGGGTGAGGCCGGCCGGGTGCCTGAGGGGCTGGAATGGCTGCGCCTGCTGCGGCTGCGCTTCCCCGACCGCACGCCGGCTGAACGTGTGGCCGATGATGATCTGGCGGGCCGGCTGCTGCTGGCGCTGACCGGGCCGGATTTCGCCAGCCAGCCGCTGCCAGAGCGGGTGGCGCTTTATGAACGCAACCGCGACCTGATCCCCGATGGCCCCGCCGGCTGGGCGGTACGCCGTCACCATGCCGGCAATCTGGCCGATGCCGGCATGACCACCGGGGCGGAACAGGAATTGTCGGCCTTGCTGGCCCTGGTGCCGGCAGAAGAGAAACTGCCGATCCGGCTGGATATGGCCCGGCTGCAGCTGGCCGGCGGCGATGCCGGTGCCACCCTGGCCACCTTGGATGAGTTGGGCGACAAGCTGGGCAAGCAGGCCCCGCAGGCCGCCTTGCTGCGCGCCCAAGCCCTGTTGCTGACCGGCGATCTGAATGGCGCGCTGGAACAGGTGGCCGATCAGGGCGATGCGGCCAGCCTGCGGGCGCGGGCCAGTGCGCTCTGGCGTCAACAGCGCTGGGCCGATGTCGCCCGCACCCTGCAGGCCCTGGAAAAGCGCGACAGTCTGAGCGGGGAGGAGGCCACCAAGCTGGCCCTGTCCGGCATCCTGTCCGGTGACCGCGATCTGGCCAGCCGCACCCTGGAGCGCCATGGCGCGCAGCTGGGCAACCGCCCCTGGCTGGCCGGCCTGGGCACGCTGGCCAAACCGGTACCGGGGGAAGATGCCGGCGATGCCGACCTGCGCGCCCTGGTGGAGGATGCCAGGGTGCTGGGCGGCATTGTCCGGCGGTAGGTGATGTTTCGTTTTCCTCAATCGCCGTCGCTGTTTCCGGTGATCCGGAAACAGCGGCACCCCCCGTAATCGAAAAGCTGGTTTAACCCGAAGCGGGCAGGATGGGCACAGTCAGGCCCCGCGGCCGAAGCCCGGAGATTCTCGGATGAACTTACTGATCGGCGCTGTCATCGTCTTTGCTTCCGTCCTGGGCGGCTTCATGGCCCTGGGCGGCCATCTGACTGTCCTGTGGCAACCGTTCGAGGCCGTTATCATCTGCGGTGCCGCCTTCGGCGCCTTCATCATCGCCAACCCGTGGGAGGTGATCAAGGATACCGGCGGTTCCGTCATCGCCATTTTCAAGGGCACGCGGCACAAGCGGTCGGATTATCTCGACCTGCTGTCCCTGCTCTACACCATCCTGCGGACGGCCCGCACCAAGGGGCTGCTGGGGCTGGAAAAGGATATCGAACATCCCCAGGACAGCGCCCTGTTCCAGCAATTTCCCAAGGTGGTGGAACATAAAAGGGCGCTGCGCTTCATCACCGATTACCTGCGCCTGATGTCGCTGGGCGGCGACAAGGCGATGGAACTGGAAGTGCTGATGGACGAGGAGCTGCACACCATGTCCAAGGAATTCGGCCGCGCGCCGCGCGCCCTGCACACCATGGCAGAGGCCATGCCGGCGCTGGGCATCGTGGCGGCCGTGCTGGGCATGATCAAGGCCATGGGCGCCATTTCCGAACCGCCGGGATATCTGGGAAAGCTGATCGGCGGGGCCATGGTCGGCACCTTTCTGGGCGTGCTGCTCTCCTATGGGCTGGTCGGGCCGCTGGCCGCAGCCCTGAACCGGATGCGGGAAGATGAGCTGCGCTATTTCCACTGCATCAAGGCAGCACTGGTGGCCCATGTCGGCGGCTCCGCCCCGGCCGTGGCCATCGAACATGCGCGCAAGATGCTGCATAGCGAGGTACAGCCCACCTTCCACGAGGTGGAGGAAGTGACCAGCAACGCCACCCAGCGTCTGGGTGGCGAGCGCAAGGCAGCCTGATCATGGCAGGCCCCGGCAAGCGTCCCAATGGCGCCAACCACCATGTTGTGGTGCGCCGCAAATATATGCATGGCGAACATGAAGCGCATAATGGCGGCTGGAAGATCGCCTATGCTGACTACGCCACCATGCTGATGGCCTTCTTCATGATGATGTGGCTGGTGAACATCACCACCGAATCGCAGCGGGAAGGCATCGCCGACTATTTCAGCCCGATCAATGTCTCGGACAGCAATTCCGGTGCCGATGGCCAGCTTTCCGGCCGCAGCGTGGCGGAAAAGGGCAACCTGACCAGCTCGGTCGCCAGCGCCTGGGAAACCATCCCGACAGCGCGGGTGCCCGCCCTGTCGCCCCCCGGCCCCTCGCCGCAGATTGTGGAAGAAGGGGTGGGGGATGAAAAGGTGCGCAAGCCCGGACTGGCCGGTGCCACCGGCGACATGACCCTGGGCGAAATCCCCGCCGGCAGCATCCCGGAAGGGGAGGCGATGGACCCGTTGCTGCGCGAACAACTGGCCAAGGTGGCGGCCGAACAGGCCGCCTTTCAGCGGATTGAGGCAGAGGTCCGCACCGCCATGGCGGCGGCCGGCGATCTGGCCGGGCTGTCGGACAATCTGCTGTTCGAAATGACGCCAGAGGGGCTGCGCATCCAGATCACCGACCAGCCGCATTTCGCCATGTTCGAGGTGGGGTCGACCCGCATGAATGACCGGGCGGATGCGTTGTTGCGCGTGGTGGCGGCGGCGCTGGTGCCGGTGCCCAACCGTATCGCCGTCTCTGGCCATACCGATGGTCGCGGCTTTTCCACCACGGCGCGCTATGGCAATTGGGAATTGTCTTCCGACCGGGCCAATGCCGCCCGGCGCATTCTGTTCGCCGGCGGCATTCCCTCCACCCGCATGGCGCGGGTGGAAGGGATGGCCGACACGCTGCACCTGATCCCGGATAATCCCGGTGATCCCCGCAACCGTCGCATCAGCATCACCGTGCTGCGCCGCGTGCCGCTGCCGATGGGCATGAAGCCCGGCGCGGTGCCGGCCCCCCAATAATATCCATGAACATCCCTCCGGGCAGAAGTCTGGTTGAAGGGGGCAGTCCCCATGGCACGCATCCGGCCCTGGCCGGTCCGACAGCGCCAGCCATCCCCAGAACAGGTTGCTTCAACCGCATCAAGCAGACTGGAGAAGAAAGATGACCATCTACAGCGCCATGAATTCCGGTGTTGCCGGTCTGGCCGCCCAGAGCACGAAGTTCGGCGCCATTTCCGACAATATCTCCAACTCCTCCACCATCGGCTATAAGCGCACCGATGTGCAGTTCGCCACCATGGTGACCAGCACCACCATCCCCGGTTCCTACTCGGCCGGTGGTCTGCAGACCGATGTGCGCTCGGAAACCACCATCCAGGGCACGGTGCAAAGCACCTCCACCTCCACCGATCTGGCCATTTCCGGCAGTGGCTTCTTCGTCGTCAGTTCGGCCGCCACGGACGATGTGACCAAGGCATCGGAAAAGCTGCTGACCCGCTCCGGCTCCTTCCGGGTGGATGAACAGGGCAATCTGGTCAATGCGGCCGGTTACTTCCTGCAGGGCTGGCCGCTGGATAGCAACGGCAAGGTGTCTGGCGGGGAACCGTCACGCACCAGCTTCACCTCCCTGCAGACGGTGAACCTGGCGGAGATCACGGGCATGGCACAACCGACGACCGCGATCACGTTCGCGGCGAACCTGCCGGCCAGCAGCACCAGTCAGACCCAGGTCTCCGCCCCATTTTCGACATCCATTGATTATTTCACGCCGCTTGGCTTCACCAAGCAGCTGGATATGCAATGGGTACCAAAGCCGGCCACCACCACCACGAACGCGGCAGGCGCGACAGTCGTCACGCCCAGCAACGAGTGGACATTGAATATCATTGATGGCGGTTCTGTTCGGCAAAGCGTCACGATTAAGTTCAACGATGGTATCACCGCTACGCCGGCAGGCAGAATTGCCAGCATCACGCCCGCGACGAACGGTATTGTCTCTGTCACCACCACCGCTGGTCAGAAGCTGAATATCGATATCGGCCAGGCCGGCAGCCTGACCCAGTGGGGTGACCAGTATGTGCCCAGCAAGATCAGCAAAGATGGCGCCTCCTATGCCTCGCTGGACCGGGTGCAGGTTGGTGAAGACGGCATCGTCACCGCCATCTATGGCAATGGTTTGCGCCAGGCTGTCTACCAGCTGCCGCTGGCGACCGTCATCAATGCCGACGGGCTGACCAGCGTGGCCGGCAATGCCTACAAGGTCAGCCGAGAGTCAGGCGATATCTATCTCTGGGATTCCGGGTCGGGTTCGACCGGCACCATCAGCGGCGGGGCGCTGGAAGCCTCCAATGTTGATATCGCCAAGGAACTGACCAGCATCATCGAGACGCAGCGCGCCTATTCCTCCTGCGCCAAGATCATCCAGACCGCGGACGAGATGCTGGAACAGATCAGCATGTTGATGCGCTGATCCGGGGATGTGAAAAGGGGAGTCAGCCATCATGACCATCAGCGTGGCCCTGCAGAATGCCCTCAGCGGGATGCAGGCGAACCAGTCCCGATCCGCCGTCATTTCCCGCAATATCGCCAATGCCAGCACAGAGGGCTATACGCGCAAGCAGGCGGTGCTGACCTCGCTCACCATTGCCGGCGAAGGGCGGGGCGTCACGGTGGCCAGCGTGGAGCGGCAACTCAACGCCTCCCTGGTGCGGGAAACCCGGGTTCAGTCATCCGCCTATCAGGCCCAGGCCGCCAAGGCGGAAATGCTGACCCTTTATACGGACAGTATCGGCCAGCCCGCCGATGCCCGCAGCATCAGCAGCAAATTGTCCGGTCTGGAACAGGCACTGGTCGGGCTGGAGGAACTGCCCGACAGTGCTGCCCAGCAGCGCGCCGTGGTGGATGCCGCCGTCACCCTGGCCAATGGCCTGAACAGTGCCAGCGACACCATTGCCGATGTGCGCCAGCAGGCCGATGCCGGCATCAATGACGGGGTGACCCAGGTCAACACCGCGTTGAAGCAGATGGAGGATTTGAACCGCCAGATCGGCATCCGCACCGGCGCCGGTCAGGATACCAGCGAGATGGAGGATCAGCGTGACCGGCTGCTGGATCAGGTCGCCTCGCTGATCGATATCCAATATTTCACCCGCGCCGGGAACGAGATGGTGGTGATGACCAGCAGCGGTGTCACCCTGCTGGATGAACGGGCCCGCACGCTGGAATTTACCCCCACGCCCGTCATCGGGGCGCAGGCAGCCTATCCTGGCGGTCTGTCTGGCCTGAAGGTGGAAGGGGTGGATATCGCGCCGGCCAGCGGGTCACCGCAGCGCATCGCCGGCGGCCGCATTGCCGGCCTGTTTGCCATCCGTGACGAGGCCATGCCGGAGGCACAGCGCCAGGTGGATGAGGTGGCCAGCGTGCTGACCAGCCTGTTCCAATCGGCCGATGCCTCCGTTACCGGCACGGGGAGCAGCGCCACCGGTCTGTTTACCGATAATGGCCAGCCGCATAACCGGGCGGCCGGCCCGGTGCTGGGCATGGCCGATCGCATTCGGGTGAATGACCGGGTGCTGCTGTCAGCCGGTGGCGATCCCTCGCGGGTGGTGACCGGCCTGCATGCCAGTGGCGGCGATATCGGCAATACCAAGCAGGTTGCCGCCTTCATCGGCACCTTCAGTACCCGGACCAGCTTCTCTGCCGCAGCCGGGCTGAGCACCAGCAACACCATCAAGAACTACGCCAATGCGGCCATCAGCCAGCAGCACACGACCCGCGCGGCGGCACAGAACAGTGCCACCACGCTGAATGTGAAGCTGGAAACCGTGAAGGCCAGCCGCGAGGCGGCCGAGGGCGTGAATATTGAAGAAGAGCTGCAGGACTTGATGCTGCTGGAACGCAGCTTTGCCGCCAACGCCCAGATCATGCAGGCCGCCGGCCGCATGTTGGACAAGCTGCTGGAGATCTGATCCATGACCATGATCCGCGTTTCCACCCTCTCCATGGCCCGCCAGACGCGCAACAATGTGGCGCAGATGCAGGCCGAGATGATGAAGCTGCAGCAGGAACAGGCGTCCGGCACCAAAATGGATGTGGCCGGGGAGAATGGCAGCCGCACCGCCACCCTGATCAGCCTGCGCAACACGGTTGACGAGATCAATCAGTTCGACACCAACATGACCGGACAGGCGGCCCGCCTGTCCACCATGCAGGAAGCCCTGACCCAGGCCCGCACATCGGCACAGACGGTCCGCGACCTGGCGCTGGCCGCGTCGGGCAGCCAGTCGCAGACCAGCAACGCCACCATCAAGGGGGCGGCAACCGATGCGATCAAGGCGATCACCAACATGCTGAACAGCAGCCAGTCCGGCCGCTTCCTGTTCGCTGGCACCCGCTTTGACCAGCAGCCGTTGCAGCAGCCTGATGCGGTGGCGGCGTCGGGCCTGTCCCCCAACGCCGCTGTCACCCAGGTGATCAACGCCTTTGGCGGCACCGCTGCACTGACCAGCCCCGCCCAGGTGGATGCGTTGATCGATGGGCCCAACGGTATTGGCGCCCTGTTCAATGATACCCGTGTGCCGGCGGCCGGCAATTATTCCAACACCTTCTTCAATGGCTCCACCACGCCTGTGGTGGGCCGGGTGGAAGGCAGCGTCACCATCACCTATAACGCGACGGCCGGCGACCAGAGCGTGCGCGACATGATGCAGGGCCTGTACATGCTGTCCGCCGTCCGGGCCGAGGATGTGCCGGACGAGGCCTATCAGCAGCTGGCCGGGCGGGCCATGAAGCTGATCAATTCCGGGCTGGAGAAGCTGACCCAGACGCAGAGTCTGCTGGGCTTGAATGAACAGACCGTGTCCAATACCCAGGAAAATCTGCGGGTTCAGAAGGGGCTGGTGAATAACCAGATCGTCAAGCTGGAGGAAGCCGACCCTTATGAATCATCCCTGCGGCTGACCGTCCTGAAGACCCAGCTGGAAGCCACCTTCTCCGTCACGGCCAGCCTGGGTAAGCTGTCGCTGATGAATTATCTCTGAGTGTTGGCTTGAAAGGATTTTTGTTTACTATCAAAACATCACCGCATTCTCACCGTCACCCCGGCCGCAGCATGGGTGACGGTGATACGGGAAATAAAGCCGTGTAAGGAATTGAAATAAAAGTTTACGCCCCCCTAAACGGGCCGCAACACCCCACCTTTTCATCAGTGACGGAAAAAGGCCGCCCCCGGCAATCACGGGGGCGGCCGCGCAAATAGCCAGAGCCTTGGACCTGCCTGGGCAGCGGGGAGGTGCCGACAGCCGTCAGGCCGCCGCACCCCCCATCAGGGCCATGGGAAAATCCTTGGCGGAGGCGGGCGTCAGCTCGCGGTCTTCATCGGCTGGGGCCTCGAACTTGTAACCGCGGCCATAGACGGTCTCGATATACTTGTCGCCGCCAGTCGCCTCAGCGATCTTCTTGCGCAGCTTGCAAATATAGACATCGATCACCTTGTCCAGCGGGTCGGAGCCGGACAGGGTATAGACCGATTCGTAAATCTTTTCCTTGGAAACCACCCGTCCGACATTCAGCGCCAGCACGCTGAAAATGGCATGTTCGCGGTGCGACAGGCGCAGGCGCTGGCCATCCACGCAGGGGTCGCGCCCGTCCAGATAGACGGTCAGGCGGCCCACCGTCAGCTCCGGTGAGCTATGGCCATGGGTACGGCGGCGCACGGCGTGCAGCCGCGCCTCAATCTCCTGCGGATTGATCGGCTTCACCAGCACATCGTCGGCCCCTGCCCGCAGATGCTGGATGGTGGAGTTGACGCAGCGATGATCCAGCAGGCTGACGATGATTGCCTGGCCGACGATGGCCCGCAGCTGGGCGATGAAGCCGTCAGCGCCGCTGATGCCCCCGACCAGGATAGCGTCATGGTTTTCCATGCTGCCATCGCGTTCGGCCAGGAAACCCTCCGCCTCCGCCTGGGTCTGATGTTCGCAACGGACACCAACCCGCCCGATAGCCCGGGAAATTGCTCCCGCGATGGTTCGATCGTTCTCAATCAACAAGACGCGCATTACCCCACTCCTGCGTTCAAGTCCAAGCCCAAGGGAAGACTCAGTAGATTCTATTCGAGGAAAATTTATTATGATTTTTGTAGCGTTTTTGATTTGCTCTACTCTCAGAAACTCACCTGAAAGAGCAATGACTACCCACAAGGTCGTAGTCAAGTCGGGAATCAAAAATGTCTTAAAGCACCATTAACGCGAAGCCGGGCTGAAAACCCGCTTTAACCCTGCGGGCCTATGGTTGGCATCCGATCGGGAATTTGCAGGGGAAGGCCATGGCTGAGCGCCATTACGTCCACCGTTTCATGGCCATGGCGGCCTGTCTGTGGGCGCTGGCCCTGCCCATGGCGGCATCGGCCCAGATGCGCATCAAGGATCTGGTGGAGGTGGAAGGGGTGCGCGGCAACCAGCTGCTGGGCTATGGCCTGGTGGTGGGGCTGAACGGCACTGGCGACCGCTTGCAGAACTCCCCCTTCACCCAGCAGAGCCTGGAAGGCATGTTGGAACGGCTGGGCGTGAACATCACCGGCTTGAATGTGAAAACACGCAATGTCGCCGCCGTGATGGTGACGGCGACATTGCCGCCCTTTCCCCGTCAAGGCACACGATTGGATGTGTCCATCTCCACCATGGGGGACGCGAAAAGCCTTTCGGGTGGCAACCTGATTGCCACGCCGCTGATGGGGGCCGATGGCAAGATCTATGCGGTGGCGCAGGGGCCGGTGGCCACGGCGGGCTATGCGGTGGAAGGGGCGGCGGCCAGTGTCACCAAGGGGGTGCCGACCTCTGGCCGCATCGCCAATGGCGCCATCGTGGAACGGGAGGTGGATTTCGATCTGGACAGCCTCAGCCGGGTGCGGCTGACCCTGCGCAATCCCGATTTCTCCACCGCCAACCGCATCGCGGCGGCGGTGAACCAGACGCTGGGCGGCGGGACGGCGCGGTCCACCGATCCCGCCACCGTGGATATTACCGTGCCCGACAATTACCAGGGCAATGTCGCCGGGCTGATGACCCGCATCGAAACCCTGCCCATCAAGCCCGATCAGGTGGCCCGCGTGGTGATCGATGAACAATCGGGCACCATCGTCATGGGTGAGAATGTGCGGATCAGCACGGTGGCCATTGCCCAGGGCAACCTGACCGTGCGGGTGGAGGAGACACCGCAGGTTTCCCAACCCGCACCCTTTGCCACCCAGGGCCAGACCACATTGGTGCCGCGCACCCAGATTCAGGTGGATGAGGGTCAGGGTCAGCGGGTGAATGTGCTGGAAGGCGGGGCCTCGCTGCGCGATCTGGTCAATGGTCTCAACAAGCTGGGCGCCACGCCGCGTGACATCATCACCATGTTGCAGGCCATCAAGGCGGCGGGCGCCCTTCATGCCGAACTGGAGGTGATGTGATGCTGGATACCGTGACCACCACCGTCCTGCCACCGGCCAGCCCGCCAGTCGCCCCGACCGGGGCGGCGGGGGCCGACAAGGTGGACAGCGTTGCCCGCGAATTCGAGGCGATGATGTTGAATCAAGCCCTGCAATCCATGTTCGAAGGCGTGTCCACCGAGGGTGCTTTCGGCGGTGGTTATGCCGAAGAGGTCTATCGCGGGATGATGCTGGACGCCGTGGCCCGCTCCATCGCTGACGGCGGCGGGCTGGGCATCGCCCCCCAGGTGGCGGCCCAGATCGACGCCTATAATAAAGCCAAGGAGTCCTGAGCCATGCGCGCTGAGGAAATGTCGCCCGATCTGCGCCTGCATCTGCTGGAGGCGCTGGAACTGCTGTCCCAGGTGCTGGAGGAAGAGACGGAGAAGGTCGCCCAAAGCCAGACCGAGGGGCTGGACCTCTATCTGGCGGCCAAGCGCCAGCTGTTCGAACGGCTGGGCCTGCTGCTGCGGCAGGCCCATCGGCCGGCAATAACGGCTTCCCCGTCAGCGGACGCGGACGGGGAAGAAGAGGCGATGGACGATCCGGCCCCGCCGGCGGCGCTGCGCGCGGCGGGTGACCGGCTGCGTGAGGCCATTGCCGCCAACTTGCGCACCCTGACGGCGGCGCAGGAAGCGGTGGCGGCGATCACGGGTCACATGGCCCGCATCGCCGCCCGCCAGCAGGCCGATGGCGTCTATGGCCGGCGCGGGGATGAGACCCGCCGCGCCATCCCCGGCTATGGCCGGGTGGAGCATCAGCTCTAGCCGGTTGCTTTTAACCGGAAACACAACCGGCTCTAAATCCTTGTTCAACGAGCGGATTCACGCTCCAATACTTTCAGCTTCCGGGCTGGCCGCCAGCCCGGAAGCGACCGGCCAGCCAGGTGCAGACGATCAATTGGATCTGATGGAAGATCATCAGCGGCAGAATCAGCAAGCCGACCTGCGCGGCTGAAAACAGCACGCCTGCCATGGGTACGCCGGAAACAAGGCTTTTCTTCGATCCGCAGAAAATCAGGGTGATCCTATCCGCGCGGTTGAAGCCCAGCAGCCGCCCGGCCAGGGCCGACAGGCCCAGCACCAGCCCCAGCAACAGCGAACTGGCCACCAGGATGGTGACCAGATCAAACGGCGCCACCTTGTGCCACAGCCCTTCCGCCACGGCGGCACTGAAGGCGGAATAGACCACCAGCAGGATCGATCCCCGGTCGCTATAGCCGATCAGCTGCTTATGCCGCGCCACGAAGCCGCCGATCAGCGGGCGCAGCAGATGGCCGCCGACAAACGGCACCAGCAATTGCAGCAGGATCGATTCGATGGCGTGCAGCGAAATCCCCGCCTCCCCGTTGGTCTGCATCAACAGGCCGACCAGCACCGGGGTGATGAAGATGCCCAGCAGGTTGGAAGCCGAGGCCGAACAGATGGCCGCCGGCACATTGCCGCCGGCCATGGAGGTAAAGGCGATGGAGCTTTGCACCGTGGAGGGCAGCAGGCAGAGATAGAGCAGGCCGCCGGCGATACCCGGTGACAACAGCCATGCCGGCAGCAACCCCATGCCCAGCCCTAACAGGGGGAACAGCACAAAGGTGGTGGCCAGCACCGTCAGATGCAGCCGCCAATGCCCGATGCCGGCCAGAATGGCCTCCCGCGACAGCTTGGCTCCGTGGAAGAAGAACAGCAGCGCGATGGCGATATCGGCCGCCACATCCACCCACCCCACCAGCGCCCCGCTGGCCGGAAACAAGGCGGCCAGCCCCACCGTTGTCAACAGGGCCAGCAGGAACGGGTCAATCACCGTGCGCAGGAAACGGAACATGGTCGCGGGCCTACATCATCATCTTCGCCTTGCCTTGACTTTAAAGCCCCATTTCCCCGCCGCACCAACCCCGCGCCGCACATAGGGCCCATGCCCGGCCCCCTATGCTGGGTCGATAGGGGCGCCACGGTACGGTCAAAGCCATTATCGCGGGTGACAAGCGGCTCCAGTGCTGATAAGGGTATATCAATATACCATTTAATGTCCCGCTTCAGCGGGCAAGGCTTTTGGGGTTGGGGTAGTCTCACATGGCGAAAACCTTGGTGGAAAAGTTATGGTCACGGCATTGCGTCGCCGATCTGGGCGATGGGACGGACCTGCTTTACATCGACCGGGTGCTGCTGCATGAGCGCACGGGCTCCATCGCCCTGAAGGGTCTGGCCGAACAGGGGCGCGCCGTGCGCCACCCGGACCGCGCCTTTGTCTGCATGGATCATATTGTCGATACGCGGCCGGGTCGCGGCGATGAAACCCTGATGCCGGGTGGTGAAGCCTTTATCCGCGAAACCCGTGCGGCGGCCAATGCCGCCGGCATCCGCATCTTTGATATTGGCGATAATCGCCAGGGCATTGTGCATGTGGTGTCGCCGGAACAGGGTATTGCCCTGCCGGGGCTGACCCTGGTCTGCCCGGACAGCCATACCTGCACCCAGGGCGGGTTGGGCGCCTTGGCCTGGGGCATCGGCTCGTCAGAGGCGGCGCACGCGCTGGCCACCCAGACGCTGGTGGTGCGCCGCCCGCGCCAGATGCGGGTGCGGTTTGAAGGCGAATTGCCGGCCGGCGTCGGCGCCAAGGATATGATCCTGCACCTGATCGCCGCCCATGGGGCCGGTGGTGGCTCTGGCTATGCCATTGAATTTGCCGGGTCCGCTGTTTCCGCCCTGTCGGTGGAAGCGCGCATGACCCTGTGCAACATGGCCGTGGAATTCGCCGCCTGGACCGGCCTGTGCGCGCCCGATGCCAAGACCATTGCCTGGGTGGAAGGCCGGCCCTTCGCGCCCAAGGGGATGGCTTGGGCACAGGCGCTGGCCGATTGGGCTGATCTGGTGTCGGATGCCGATGCGGTGTTTGACAAGGAAATCGTGGTGGATTGCGCCAGCATCGCCCCCACCATCACCTGGGGCACCAGCCCGCAGCACGCGTTACCAATCACGGGTGTGGTGCCTGATCCCGCCCATGCCGCCGATGCCAATGCAGCCGAGGCACAACGCCGGGCGCTGACCTATATGGGGCTGGAGCCGGGGCAGGCCCTGGCGGGGCTGCCCATCGATGGCGCCTTCATCGGCAGTTGCACCAACAGCCGCCTGTCGGACCTGCGGGCAGCCGCCGCCATCCTGAAGGGCCGGCATGTGGCACCGGGCGTGCGCGCCATTTGCGTGCCCGGTTCCGGTCTGGTGAAGGCAGCGGCGGAGGCCGAGGGCCTGCATCAGATCTTCCTGGATGCCGGGTTTGAATGGCGCGAAAGCGGCTGTTCCATGTGCTTCTTCGCCGGGGGCGAGAGTTTCGGCAAGGGTGAACGGGTGGTGACCTCCACCAACCGCAATTTTGAAAACCGCCAGGGGCCGGGCACCCGCTCGCATCTGGCCAGTCCGGTCACGGTGGCGGCATCGGCCATTGCCGGTCGCATCGCCGATGCCCGCGCGCTGGCCGCCCAGCCGGTGGAGGCTTGATCCCATGGAAAAATTCATCCGCCTGACCGGTATCGCCGCCCCTTTGTTCCGCGCCAATGTGGATACGGATGCCATCATCCCGTCGCGCGAGATGAAGCGCGTCTCCAAGGAAGGCTTGGGGGAGGGCATGTTCGCCGACTGGCGTTACAGCGACGTGGCGAACCGGGTGGAAAACCCGGATTTCGTGTTGAACCGGGCGCCCTTCCGTCAGGCCCCGATCCTGCTGGCCGGGGCCAATTTCGGCTGCGGCTCCTCGCGAGAACATGCCGTCTGGGCCCTGAAGGATTATGGGGTGCGCTGTGTCATCGCCCCCAGCTTCGGGGCGATCTTCCAGGGCAATTGCGTGCGCAACGGCATCCTGCCGCTGGTGCTGCCGGAACCGGAGGTGGCGGCCCTGGTGGCGGCTGCCGGCCCCACCCCGCTGACCATCGATCTGGCCGCGCTGACTGTCCACAGCGCAGACGGGCGCACGCTTTCCTTCAGCATTCCCCCGGCAGATCGGGAAATGCTGCTGGAAGGGCTGGATGCCATCGGCGTCACCCTGAAGCGACTGCCCGCCATCAAAGAATTCGAGGGTGCCTACCGTACCCGCCATCCCTGGATGTTTGCCTGATTTTGCTTTGAGGGATTTGAAATGCCGAACGATAACAGCACCGCCCCCCTGCCGCTGGCCGGGCTGAAAGTGGTGGAATTCACCCATATGGTGATGGGGCCGACGGTCGGCATGGTGCTGGGCGATCTGGGTGCCGATGTCATCAAGGTGGAGCCGATCGGCGGCGACAATACCCGCCGCCTGCTGGGGGCCGGTTCTGGCTATTTCCCCATGTATGGCCGCAACAAGCGCAGCTTGGCCGTTGACCTGAAGTCGGATGAGGGCAAGCAGATTGCCTTTGACCTGATCGACAAGGCCGATGTGCTGATCGAAAATTTCCGCCCCGGCGCCATGGAGGCGCTGGGCTTCGGGGAAAAGGCGCTGGCCGCCCGCAACCCCAACCTCATCTATTGCTCGGCCAAGGGCTTCCTGTCCGGCCCCTATGAACATCGCGCCGCCTTGGATGAGGTGGCGCAGATGATGGGCGGCCTTGCCTATATGACCGGTCCGCCGGGCCGCCCGTTGCGCGCCGGATCGTCGGTGATCGACGTGATGGGCGGGCTGTTCGGGGTGATCGGCGTGCTGGCCGCCCTGATCCAGCGCGGCACGCTGGGCCGGGGCCAGACGGTGAAATCGGCCCTGTTTGAAAATTGCGTCTTCATGGTCGGCCAGCATATGGCCCAATATGCCGTGACCGGTAACGCCGCCCGCCCGATGCCGGTGCGTATTTCCGCCTGGGCCATCTATGACCAGTTCCGCACCAAGGAAGATGAGATCGTCTTTGTCGGCGTGGTGACGGATGGCCAGTGGGTCAGTTTCTGCAAGGCGTTCGGCCTGGATGATTTCGCCGCCGATGAAACGCTGGCCAAAAATAATGGCCGCGTGCAGGCGCGTGAACGGGTGATCCCGCGCGTGCAGGAGCTTTTCCAGAATTTCACCAAGGCCGAACTGCTGCAAAAGCTGGAAGAAATCGGCCTGCCCTTTGCCCCGATCAACCGGCCGGAAGATTTGTTCGAAGATCCGCATCTGGTGGAATCCGGCGGCCTGCTGGAACTGCATCTGCCCGATGATCAGCGTTCCATCCGCCTGCCGGCCCTGCCGGTGGAAATTGACGGCAAGCGCCCGACCATCACCCATGATCTGGCCAAGCCGGGCGCGCACAGCCGGCAATTGCTGGCCGAACTGGGCTATGACACCGCCCGCATCGATGACCTGCAGGCCCGTGGCCTGATCGCCCAGGCGGAGGGTTGAGCCATGGCCGGCACCTTCATCGAAATCTCTGAGGTTGGCCCCCGCGACGGGCTGCAGAGCATCACCCCGATCATGCCGACCGAGGCGAAGAAGGCCTGGATCGCGGCAGAGGCAGCATCCGGCGTGCGGGAGATTGAGGTTGGTTCCTTCGTCCCGGCCAAGGTGCTGCCGCAACTGGCCGATACGGCGGAAATCGTGGCCTATGCCCGCACCATTCCGGGCCTGACGGTGGCCGTTCTTGTGCCAAATCTTAAGGGGGCGGAAGCGGCCATTGCGGCGGGTGCGCATAAGATCACCATCCCGCTGTCGGTGTCGGAAACCCATTCCCTGCGCAATGTCCGCCGTACCCATGCGCAGATGCTGGAAGAAACGGCGGCCATTGCCGAGCGTATCAAGGCCCTGCCAGCGGACAGCCGGCCCAAATTCGAAGGCGGGCTTTCCACCGCCTTTGGCTGCACCCTGGAAGGGGTGGTGCCGCAGAAAAAGGTGCTGGAAATCGCTGAGGCCCTGATGAAGGCCGGCTGTGATGAGGTGGGCCTGTCCGATACCACCGGTTACGCCAACCCGGCCCAGCTGCGTTCCATGATCCGCGCCGTGCGCGGTGTGGTGGGCGACCATGCCTGCAGCGGCGTGCATCTGCATAATACGCGCGGTCTGGGTCTAGCCAATGCGCTGGTGGCGCTGGAAGAGGGGATCACCACCCTGGATGCCTCGCTGGGCGGCATCGGCGGCTGTCCCTTTGCACCCGGTGCGTCGGGCAATATCGTCACCGAAGATCTGGTCTTCATGCTGGCCGCCATGGGCTTTGACACCGGCATCGACCTGGAAAAGCTGCTGGCCGTGCGGGATATCGTGAAACAGGCCCTGCCGGAAACAGAACTGTACGGCTTCACACCCGATGCCGGCCTGCCCAAGGGCTTCGTCGCCGGCGCCCCCTATCCCCCGCATGAAATGTGAGTATCAAGAGTCATGTTCCATGCCTCTTGATACTCCCTTTTTCCCTCAAGCGCCGGGCGCCGCCATCCGGCGGCTTGGCTTGCGCGCACACGCGTGCGCGGGCCGCCGGTCGGCGGCCTCCAAGGGTCATTGGGCATGACCCTTGGTTCGGGCACTGACTCTCCCCCAGCCGCCGGCCAGATGCCTAGCCGTCGCCAGATGGCGGGCTTTGGCGCCTTGGGGCTGGGCATGTTCCTGGCCATCTTGAATGTCCAGATCGTCGCCGCCTCGCTCGGCCCCATCCGCGATGGGTTGAAGGCCAGCGCCGATCAGATCAGCTGGGTCCAGACCAGCTATCTGATTGGCGAGGTGCTGATGATCCCGCTGACCGGGATGCTGACGCGCATCCTGTCCAGCCGATACTTGTTCATGCTCTCCGCCGCCGGCTTTGCGCTGGCCAGCATCGGCTGTGCCTTTGCCAGCAGCATGGAAACCATGGTGGTGGGCCGCGCCATCCAGGGTTTCATGGGCGGCTCCATGGTGCCGGCCATCTTCGTGGCCGTGTTCCGCCTGTTCCCCGATGGCAGGCGCGGCGCGGCCATGGCGGCCGTCACCGTGCTGGGCACGCTGGCCCCCACCTTCGGGCCGACGCTGGGCGGTCTGGTCACGGCGGCTTTGTCCTGGCACTGGCTGTTCCTGATCAATGTCTTCCCCGCGCCGCTGATCATGCTGATCGGCTGGTACAGCATCAATTGGGACAAGCCCGACTGGTCGCTGGCCCGCCATATCGACCTGACGGGCACGCTGTTGCTGACCCTGGCGCTGGGCGCCGGCCTCTATGTGCTGGAGGAAGGGCACCGGCATGGCTGGTTCGACAGCGTAACCATCGCCCTGTCCAGCACCGTGGCCCTTGTCTCTGCGCTGTTGCTGGGCCTGCGGCTGCGGTTTGCCCGGCATCCGGTGCTGGATATGGCGCCCTTCCGCCAGCCGCTTTTCATCATCGGCAGCTTATATTCCACCCTGATCGGGGTGGGCCTGTTCGGCACCGTGTTTTTGCAGGTGCTGTTCATGGACCGGGTGCTGCATTTCGACCCCGTCACCATCGGCGTCGTCATGGGGGTTTCCGGTCTGGCGCAGCTCGTCCTCACCCCACTGGTCGGCTGGGCCAGCGACCGGGTGGAACCGCGCCTGCTGCTGGGGCTGGCGCTGGCCTGTTTCCTGGCGGCATCCTGGTGGCTGGCTGGGGTTGGCACCGGCTGGGGGCAGGGGGATTTCACCGGCCCGCAGGTGCTGCGCGCCATCGCCATCTCCTTCATCTTCCCGCCGGTCAGTTTCCTTAGCTTCGCCCGTATCAGCCCCCGGCTGGTGCCTGATGCCAGCGGCATTTTCAATCTGGTGCGCATGTTGGGCGGGGCGGTGGCCATTGCCGGGCTGAACAGCCTGATTTCCCTGCGGGAGGCCAGCCATCTTGCCGCCGGTCTGCTGGGGCCGACAGCACTGGCCCACGCCTTTCAGGATGCCTTCCGGCTGTTGCTGCTGCTGTTCGCGCTGGCTCTGCTGGCCTGCTTTTTCCTGCCTGCCCTGAAGCGCGGGACCTGACACCAAGGGGCATGTCCCATGACCCTTGGAGGCCGGTGACCGCCGGCCCGCGGGCACGTGCCCGCGTAAGCCCGAGCTGCCGGAGGCAGCGCCCGGCGATTGAGGGAACAAGCATATAGCAAGAGCCATGATCCATGGCTCTTGCTATTAAAAGGGGGTTCCCCGTCTGCCCTGGCGGCTCTACCTTGCGCCCACAAAGCTTCGGTAGAGGATATAAGTGATGTTGGATAAGTTGCTGCGCGGCGTTGCCATCGCCGATCTTGAAACGGCCATGGAACGGCTGGGCCTGTCGGCGACGCTGGAGACGCTGCCCAATGGTGCGCCGGTGCTGCGTTCTTCCATTGGCGGGCTGGCCTTCAATGTGCGCCCCGGCGGCCTGATGCAGGCCGATGACGGGCAGCGCCATGGCGATTTCAGCTTCAATCTGATGGTTCAGACCGAAAAGCCGGTGGACGGCAATATCCTGAATGAATGGAACCGGCAGAAGCGTTTCGGCCGCCTGTTCCAGCGCGATGATTTCCTGGTGTTGGAAATGGATGTGCTGGCCGTGGGCATCAGCGGCGACCAGATTCTGGCCAGCCTGGAAATCTGGGGCCGGCTGGTGGTGGAAGTCCTGACCTTCCTGCGCACCGCGCACGCCCCTGCCGCCGGTAATTCCTGAGCCGGCGATTGTCTCTGATCCCCTTATGATGTTATCATTTCTTCGCTCAATGATTGTGGGAAATAAAATTCCCTAAAATGCATTTTGATTTGTGGGGATAGCGGGGTGCATACCCTGGGGGCATTATGAGTGTGGTGACCCTGTTGCTGGTCAATGTGCTTTTGCATCTGACGGCCGGTGTCTGTCTGTTTGTGGCGGGGCGATCATTACGGGCAGGGGCGGCACTGTCCCTGTGGGGGCTGTCGAACTTGGTCTATGCGGCTGGGTTCATTGTCCTGGTCCAGCGCCCCTCCCCCAGTCTGGATGCCTATTTCAGCCTGGGCGGTAATCTGCTACTCGATTTGGGGGCGGCTATCGCCTTTCTCAGCCTGCATCGCTTGCTGGGCGGTTCCAGGCGTGATCTCTGGCCGCTGCTGCCGGCGGCTTTGCTGTCGCTGGGCAAGGTCGCCTTCACGCTGGCGGTGGAATATAATCTCTCCCTCAATATCGTGCTGGGCTGCCTGTCGCGGGCCTTGCTGGCCGGGATGGGCAGCTGGCTGTTGCTGCGCCGGGCGGAGCCCTGGCTGCGCCCGGCTGCCTGGATGGTGGCGGGTTTCCAGTTGCTCTGGGTGTTGCTCCTGCTGGTCCGGGTGGTCTGGCAAACGGCTTGGGCGCTGCGGCCGGATGCTGCTTTGCTGGGGTCGCTGACCGATCCGACCTCTGCCATCTCCCTGCTGCTGCGGTCGGTCATCACCTTCACCATGACGGTGGGTTTTCTCTGGATGATTGGTCGCCGGCTGGAGGCGACGCTGGTGCGGCAGGCGACGGAGGATCCGCTGACCGGGGTGGCCAACCGCCGTGCCCTGTGGGAAAAGGCGGAACGGCTGATCGGCCGTGCCGCTTCACGGCGCGCGCCGCTCAGTGTGCTGATGGTGGATATCGACCATTTCAAAAGCGTCAATGACCGTTGGGGCCACGGCATGGGTGACCGGCTGCTGAAGGCGGTCGCGGGGGCATTGACCGACGGGGTGCGGACCGGTGACATGGTGGCCCGCGTGGGGGGTGAGGAATTTGCCATCATGTTGCCCGATGCTGATGCGGCCACGGCGGCGGCCGTGGCGGAGCGGGTGCGGGCGGCGGTGGCGCTGTTGCAGGTGGAGGGGGATGAGGGGGCTTTGTCCTGCACCGTCAGCATCGGCCACGCTACCCTTGCCCCCGGCCTGCCCTGGGAAAGGCTGATAAAGGCAGCGGATGAGGCGCTTTACAACGCCAAACGCGGCGGCCGCAACCGGGTGGAGGCCGCCGCCGCCCCTGTCGCCTGAGGACAGGGAAACCAAGGGGCATGTTGATGCCCCTTTGAGGCCGGCGACCGCCGGCTGAGGACAAAACAGACTCACCCCCGCGTGATGGACACCCCGCCATCCACCAGCAGGCTGGTACCGGTGACGAAGCTGGCGGCATCCGATGCCAGATAGAGCGCCGCCTGGGCGATTTCCGCCGGGTCCGCCAGCCGTTTCAGCGCGTGGAGCCCCTCCACGAACTGCCGTGCTTCCGGCGTGGCTGCCGCCGCCCTGCCCATGGGCGTGTCGGTGCCGCCGGGCAACAGGGCATTGGCGCGGATCTTATGCGGCCCATATTCCGCCGCGATCACCTGCACCAGCCCGCCCAGCCCCGCCTTGGCGGCCGCATAGGCGGCCATGCCGGGAAAGCCCACCGTATGGCCGACAAAGCTGGAGGTGAAGATCAGCGATCCGCCGCCGCGTTCCAGCATGGCCAGAACCTGATAGCGCGCGGCCAGGAAGGCGCTGGTCAGGTTGACATCCAGCACATGGCGCCAATTCTCCAGGCTCAGGCCCGCCAGCGGTGCGGTCTCCCCCATGGTGCCGGCATTGTTGAAGGCGATGTCCAGCCCGCCGAACCGCTCCACCGCCATTTTCACCGCCGCCACGGCCGTTGCCTCCTCGGCCACATCGCCGGCGACCAATGCCGCCTCGCCGCCCGCCGCGCTGATTTCCGCCGCCAGTTCGGCCAGGGCGGCTTCCCGCCGGGCGACAAGCACCAGCCGGGCGCCTTGCCGGGCGAACAGGCGTGCTGCCGCCTGGCCGATACCGGAACTGGCACCGGTGATGATGGCGACCTTGCCCGCAAGCTGTGTCATGTTTGCTGATCCCTTGTTGGTTTATGGTCAATGAAGGCGCGACCATGGCGGCAGGGACGGCCCCGCCGCGCTCCGTTTTTTGCCCTGGAACTGCGGCGGGGGATTTGAGAGCAAGCGGCGGAGTGGGGGGCGGGCAGGGGCCTGCTATGACAGTGGCCATGACAACGCGAAGGAATGCCAGCCATGACCGACCAGCCCGCCCGCATTGAACAAGACCCCCGCTGGGCCCAGCTGCTGGCCCGCGATCCGGCGGCAGAGGGGCAGTTTTTCTATGGGGTGAAGACCACCGGGGTCTATTGCCGCCCCACCTGCCCGTCACGCCTGCCCAAGCCGGGCAATGTCAGTTTCCATGCAAGCTGTGCGGCGGCAGAGGCGGCGGGCCTGCGTCCCTGCCGGCGCTGCAACCCGCGCGGTCCGTCGCTGGCCGCCGCCAATGCCGCCATCGTGGCGGAAGCCTGCCGCCGGATCGAAGCGGCGGAAACCCCGCCCCGGCTGGACGATCTGGCGACCCAGATGGGCTGGAGCCCGTTTTACTTTCACCGCCAGTTCAAGGCCGTCACCGGCCTGACGCCCAAGCAATATGCCACGGCGCAACAGGCCCGCCGGGTGCGGGCCGAACTGACCGATGCCGGGGGCAGCGTCACCCGCGCCATTTACGAGGCCGGTTTCAACGCCAACAGCCGGTTTTACGAGAAATCCGACCAGTTGCTGGGCATGACCCCCACCCGGTTCAAGCGCGGCGGCCAGGATGTCTCCATCCGCTTTGCCCTGGCCCAGTGCGCGCTGGGCGCGCTGCTGGTCGCCTGTTCGGACAAGGGCATCTGCGCCATCACCCTGGGGGATGACCCGGATGCGCTGCTGCGTGATCTGCAGGACCGTTTCCCCCGCGCCCATCTGGTGGGTGGGGATGGCGAATTTGAACGGCTGGTCGCCCGCGTGGTGGGCTTTGTCGAAGCACCGCGCCTGGGGCTGGATCTGCCGCTGGATGTGCAGGGGACAGCCTTTCAGCAACGGGTCTGGCAGGCCTTGCGGGAAATCCCGGTGGGCCAGACCGCCAGCTATGCCGACATCGCCGCCCGCATCGGGGAGCCCAAGGCCGTGCGCGCTGTGGCCCAGGCCTGTGCTGCCAACAAGATCGCCGTGGCCATCCCCTGCCATCGCGTGGTGCGCCATGATGGCAATCTGTCGGGCTATCGCTGGGGCGTGGACCGCAAACGCGCTTTGCTGGCGGCGGAGGCGGAGGGGTGAAGCTCAGTGCTCCCCCCGCTCCCGGCTGTAACTCATGGAGTAAACGAAGCGGTCGGCGGGGTGGACGGTTTCGCTGGCCAGGAACAGATGCCCCTGGGCATCGAGATAGAGCCGCCGGGTCAGCAGCGCTGCACTGCCCGTGGCCGTGCCCAGCAACTGCGCCAGCAGGCTATCCAGCACAATGGCGCTGATCTGCTGGTCGATGCGGCTGGCGGCCACGCCAAACCGCGCCTCAATGGCATCGGCCACGGTGGCGGCGGCCACGATCTCCCCCGGATCGGGCGCGCAATCACCCCGGATCAACATGCGGGTCAGGCCCACCGTCTTGGCACCATTGCCACGCCGGCCGCGCAGTTCGCGCCATTGCGCCGGGTCCACCTGGATGGTGGCGGCCAGACCATCGGCGGGGGCGGGGCCGTAATAGATGACGCCCAGCCGGGCGCTGCGCACATATTGCAGAAGGTCTTGAAAGCCGCCCAGCGGCTGCACGAACATGGCCGGCTCCGGCGGGGCTGTCACCACCGTGCCGGCGCGGCGCTTGCGGCTGACCAGCCCCTCATCGGTCAGCAGGCGCAGCGCATCGCGCACCGTGTGGCGGGAAATATCATACAGCGCGCACAGCTCATGCTCGGTCGGCAGCGTATCGCCCACCTTATAGGTGCCATTGCCGATCTGGGCCCGCAGCATCTGGGCAATCTGCTGATAACGCGGGGCGGCACCGCTGGGCATGGGGTTTTCCTTTTTGGGTTCAGGGGGGCGGGAGATTATTGTTCACTTTCAAAAATGGAGTGCCTCCCCCGCGAAAGCGGGGGTCCAGGGGCCAAGGGCACGGAAGCGTTGGTTCCTGTGTCCCTGGACCCCCGCTTCCGCGGGGGAGGCATGGAGGAGCAAACGGCCAAGTGAGTGCTGATCCGCGGCGATCCCGCAAAATATCCACTCACCCACCCCCCGCCATCTCCCGCAACCGCCCCGCCTCCTGGCGCAGCAGGTCGATCATCTCCGTTTCCACCGGTGTCAGGGTGGCGCGGCGGCGGCGCAGCAGCACCAGCGGCGTGGTCCAGCGCCCATCCGCCAGATCGCGCCCCACCAGTCCTGGCACCCCTTCCACCATGGAATGCGGCAGAATGGCCAGCATGTCGCTGCTGCCCAGCATCTGCATCCCGAAATCGCTGGTACTGGTGGAAATGCGCGGCTGAATGGGTTGGATGCCGGCATCAATAAAATGCTGGTCCACCCGTTCATCCAGCCCGTCCGGCAGCTTGCCGAAAATCCAGTCGGCATCGGCCAGATCGGCGATGGAACGGGCCGCTGCCAGCTTGGGGTTGCCCACACGCCCCACCACCAGCCAGCGTTCATCACCTAAGCTGGTGGCCATGATCTGCGGGTCGATGCCGGGGATGCCGGTGGTGACGGCCAGATCGATCTCCCCCGCCAGCAGCAGCCGCACGAAATGCGGCGCCGTCCCCGGCTCCACCTTCAGCACCAGGCGCGGGAAGCGCCGCAACAGGGCGCTGACCGCGTGCCGCCCGATCCCGGACGCGGCAATGGGGCTGAGGCCGATGGCAAATTGCGTGGTGCTGCGCCCCAGCGCCACATCCACATCGCGGCGGAAATGCGCCACCTCCGCCAGCACATTCTGGGCGCGGCTCAACAAGGCCTCGCCCATGCGGGTCAGCATGATGCCCTTGGGCGTGCGCTCCAGCAGGGCTACGCCCAATTCGCCCTCCAGCCGGGCCAGACTTTTCGATAAAGCCTGCTGGCTCAGGCCCCGTTGACGGGCCGCCAGGGTCAGGCTGCCCGTCTCCACCACGGTGAGGAAATATTCCAGATCACGCAGTTCCATCGGGGCCTGTGCCTGCAAGGTCAGATCGGCTTCACCGTGCCCAGGAAGGCCATGGTGATGATGCCGGCCCAATAGAAATAGGCAAGCTTGCGGGAAAACGCCATGGCCGAGCCCATCTTCTGTTCAACAGCCGGATTGGGGCCGCCCGACACCAGCTTGCGGAAATCCGTCACCCAGTCGCGCATCACGAAACGCAGGATCAGCCCGATGATCAGCAGGCCGGAGAACAAGGTGGCCTTGGCGGCATACCAGTGTGCCGTGAAGGGGCCGCCGGTCACCAGACTATAAACGCCGGTCAGAAACAAAGCCGGGATGACGAAATACCGGATCGCCTCATCCAGCTTGGTCAGCAGGATGCCCAGATCGCTGCCGCGCTGGAAGAAGGCGGTGAGCGTCAGCGACAGCCAGCCGGCGACGAAAATCCACATGCCCACCAGCCAGGGGCCGCCCAGCGGCTGCACACCCAGATTATTGCCCATATGCAGCCCCAGCGGCAGCAGCAGGATGATGCCGGTGCGGGCCAGAATATCGATGCGGTAGGCGGTTTCCATATGGCGCAGCCGCTCATCCAGCGGCAGGTCGGGCCGCGCGATATTGCGCGCCGCGTTGAACACGCCCCATTCCCCGCCCAGCCAATAGGCCATGGCGATGATGTGCAGCCAGCGCAGCACCAGATGTTCATCCAAATACATACCCAGCAGTTCCATGACCCGATCCTGTTCCTGTTGAACGCTCATGGGGCTTGCCGCCCCCTTTCAGGGTCTGTCTGAGAGATTTTGCTTTGATATCAATAACTTGCCACCAGACCGCACCCATAGGCGCCGACGTCGTCCCTTGGAATGGTGCCTTCCCCGCGAAAGCGGGGATCCAGGGGCCACAAGACCAACGCTTCGGTCCCCTCGGCCCCTGGCCCCCCGCTTTCGCGGGGGAGGCAAGGAGGGTGCAAGGGACGACGTCAGCGCCTATGGGCGAAGGGCGCGGTGACGGTGAAGTTGAAAGCAAAGAGACCTTTCCAGACAGACACTGAGGGGCAACCCCATTTGTCCTGACATATTCCGAACTTCTGGCTGTGCTGTCCAATCACGGCGGGGAAAATCGGCACAAAATTCGGTTGTGAATTGACCGAACATATTCGTACACACAAACAAAATTTGTAGTGTTTGACAATTGGATGTGGAGCAAATCCCGCCATCCGGCCCTAGGCTTGCCCCATCCCAGCGATCAGCCCCGGCCCTCGACGGCCGGGGTCGCAAATAAGGAGGCTTCAAGCATGGATGGTTCGGGTAACATTACCGATGCACGCGCCCAGGCGGCGTTGGCCGCCTATGACGGCCCGCCGGATTACCGCGTGGTCGGTCAGCATGGCATCTATCCCAAGGTGACCCATGACGAGATTGAACGGTTCAATTTCCTGGCCCAGATGAACCGTTTCCTGGCCGGCAAGGTGATGCCGGGCGTGAAGACCGCTTTCGACAAGCGCGTCGCCCCCACCTTCAAGGCGGAGCACAGCCGCGATTTCAAGGATCGGCATGAGGTGCGCAAGGCCCTGGCCAAGGATCCCTATTGGCAGCTCTGGTCGGCGCTGCGCCGTTCCACCATGGAAACCCGCCAGCAGGCCGGCCGCTGGGTCACCCTGCGCCAGCGGGAAGAGCTGGCGGAGCGCGCCGCCGCCCTGATCGGCGCCGATACCGACCGGCTGGTGCTGGACCCGGATCTGAAGCTGCCGCGCTATGTGGAAGCCATCGACCATCATTGTATGCCTGGCAGCTATCACACCGAATATGGTCCGGGTGATGTGGCCAATGCCGCCAATTATGATTGCGGCCTGTTCGCCACCACCGGCGGCATGTTGGGCCGCTTCAATGATGGCGGCGGTCAGGCCGTTGCCCGCTGGGTGAAGAAGAACCTGCCAGACTTCCAGCCCAAGCGCATTCTGGATATTGGCTGCGGCCTTGGCCACAATGTGCTGCCCATCGCCCAGGCCTATCCGGATGCCGAGGTGGTGGCCGTGGACGTCGGCGCGCCGATGCTGCGCTATGGTCTGGCCCGGGCGCAGAGCCTGGGGGTGAAGAATGTCACCTTCGTGCAGGCCAATGTGGAAAGCCTGCCCCAGTTTGCCGATGGCAGCTTCGACTGGGTGCAGTCCACCATGTTCCTGCATGAAACCAGCTACGCGTCCATGCAGCGCATCTTCAAGGAAAGCCATCGCCTGCTGGCGCCGGGCGGCATCGTCGCCCATGTCGAACAGCCGCAATATGCCGCCACCATGCCGCTGTTCGAACAGGCCATGCGTGACTGGGACGCCTTCTATAACGCCGAACCGTTCTGGACCAAGATGCACGAGTGCGACCTGGATGCCTGGCTGGTTGCGGCTGGATTCTCGGCCGACAGCCTGATCCATGGCGGCGTCACCGCCGTGGTCGATAAGAGCGTATTCCCCGACGCCGCCGAGGATGAGGGCGAAGATTATGGCCGCAAGGCCGCCTGGCACGTGGTTGGTGCCCGCAAGGAGGTGAAGTGATGTCCGTCCAGTTCGCCCTGTCCGCCGCCTCCGCCAAGCCCACCGGCAAGCGCCCGCGTTTCCTGGAGAATTGGGAAACCGAACGGCTGTTGACCATCACCATGGCGCTGGCCACCGAACTGTCGGTGACCCGCCAGCGCCTGGATACCTTGGAGCGCCTGCTGGCCGCCAAGGGTGTGGTTGCCCGCGATGAGGTGGAGACCTTCACCCCCACCAAGGCCGAAGCCGCCGAACGTGGCCTGTGGCAGCAGGAATTCCTGACCCGTATCCTGCGCGTGGTGCAGCAGGAAGCCGAGGCCATCAACGCCACCGATGACACCAGCGAGAATATCGCGGACGAGTTGGCCTCGTAAGGGGTGGGCGGGGGCAGTTGCTGCTGCTCCCGCTTTCTCTGGGGGCGTCTCGGGCTTTCTCGCCCATGGGCGCTAAGTTAGTCCTATTTGCCCCTCCCTGCCTCCCCCGCGAAAGCGGGGGTCCAGGGGCCAAGGGCACGCAAGCGTGGTTCTTGCGGCCCCTGGATCCCCGCTTCCGCGGGGAAGGCACCTTATTCCAAGGGGCTAAGTTAGCGCCGCCCTCATCCGCCTTTATGAAGCCGCACCACACCCACCCAAAGGGGCTGCTCCCGCATCAGGCGGGAACAGCCCCTTTGGCGTTTCACGGCCGCTCCGCCGTCTGCGTCGTGGCACGGGCGCGGCTGTTGCCGGCGGTTTTGCTGCCGGGGCCGTTGCGGTCGGCCGGCAGCAGGCGGCGCTGGGCCATGGTGCGGGTCAAGCTGTTGACCTTGGCGGCATCCATTTCCGCCAGAATGGGGGCGGAGCGGCGTTCCTGCATCAGATCCATCAGATCGACCAGGATTTCCGCATCGGTTTCATTCAGCAGCCGGGCGGCATCCTTGGGCTTCATGCTTTCATAGATGGCCACCAGCCGTTGCAGATCGGCCTTGGCCATGCTGGCGCGGCGGTCCAGCAGGCCGGTCACTTCCTTGCCGGCAGCCTCCAGCCGGGCCAATTGTTCGCGGGCCTTGGCCTCTGCGGCGGCCAGCATCTGCGCCCGCACCTCCAGTTCCGCCCGGCGCTCGGCCAGGGCCTTGCGCTCCGCCGTCAGCATGTCGGCCAGCCCTGGCTCACAGACAGATACATTGGCCAGATTGGCGTTGCCGGCGGCGGGCGGACGGGCCAGCAGGTCGGTCACCCCGGTATCGCCAGTGCTGTTGGCGGAGGCAGCGGCCGAAGCCTGGGCTGTGGCCGGTGCCGGGCTGGCGGCGGCCTGGGGTTTTTCCTTCACCGGATCATCGCCGAACGCGGCCACCGACGCGGCATAAAGCGGGGCGGCCAGACCGCAGATGGTGATCATCACCGGCAGCAGGCGCGGGCGCGGCAGCTTGGCCGGCCAGCCCTTTGCCAGACCCTGGCCCAGCTTCTTGGCATCAAAGCGCACGGAATGTCTCCCGGAACAGGCGCAGGGCGGCGGCACGGTCGCCCTGATCAAGGGCGGCGGCCGGGCGGGCGGGGCCGCGCTGCTGCGGTGGGACTTGCTTGCCCGGTTTGCCGCGCTTGGCCCCTTGCGGGGACGCCGGGTTCGGCTGTGCTGTCACCGCCGCCGCCCCCGCTTCCAGCCTTGCCAGCATGGCGGCAATCTCGGCGGTGGTGGCATCGATGGCGGTCTTCATCCGGTCCGCCTCTTCCAGGGAGCGGCCGAGATCGCCCGCCAGTTGCTGGGCCACGCCGCGCATGGTGGTGATGGCCTTTTCCGCCCCATCCACCTGATCGGAACAGGCACGCAACAGGGTGCGCAGTTCCGACTGTGCCCCGCGCATCGCCGTCACCTTCTCGTTCAGGCGCACCAGATAGAACAGGGTGCCGAGAAACAGCGCCGCCATGGCCAGATTGATGAAGGGGGACAGCGCCTCAACGCTTGAGAAGACCATGGATCACCTCATCCTGGCCGCCCAGGTCGGTTTCGATGCGGATGGCGATGCGGCCATTGCGCTGGCCCATTTCGCCGGCGAACATCTGCACATGGCCACAGGTCAGCGTGGCGCGGGTTTCCGGCCGTGCATCCAGTTTCAACTGGGTGCCGGGCTTCCAGTTCAGGATATCGGCCAGATTGACCGTGGCCTGCCCCAGCACGGCGGACAAATCCACATTGGTGCGGCGCAGTTCCGATTTCAGATGGGTTTCCCACATCGCGTCACGGCCGAACTTTTCGCCCATGAATTGCTGCAACAGCACATTGCGCACCGGCTCCAGCGAGGCGTAGGGGATCAGCAGGCTCATGCCCCCTGACCGCCCATCCAGCATGATGCGGAAGGTGACGGCGACGGCGGCATTATTGGCCCGGGTGATGGTGGCGAACTGGGGGTTCGTCTCTATCCGTTCCGGTGCGAACTGCACGACGGTCAGGGGGGCGAAGGCCGCCGACAGGTCGCGCAGCGCCATCTTGATGGCGCGTTCGGCCAGCGCGCGTTCGATCACCGTATAGGGGCGGCCATCGATGGGGGCCGGTTCGCTGCGCCGCCCGCCCAGCAGGATATCGACGATGGAATAGATCAGCTCGCTATCCACGGTCAGCAGCAGGGTGCTGTCCCATTCCTCCGCCTTCACCACGGTGATCAGGGAGGGCAGCGGCACCCCGGAGAGAAAATCGCCAAACCGCACCGAGTCCGGGGCCTCCGCCGTCACTTCCACATTGCCCGTGGTCATGTTGCGGAAGGAGGAGGAGAGCAGGCGGACCAGCCGGTCGAAAATCACGTCCAGCATGGGCAGCCGGTCGTAATTGACGAAACTGGAATTGACGATCTGGTCAATGACGCTGCGGGGCGCGGCACCGGCGATATCGTCGAACTGCAAAAGGCGGTCGATCTCCTTCTGGCTCAACATCTTGTCGCCTTCGCTGCCCAGCATGGATTCCCAGGCCAGGGCATCATTGCCGCCGTCGCCACCCTCTTCCATGCCCGGCATCTCGGTATCGCTCATCGCCGATCTCCCTCCATTATTCCCGCCCCTCAATCGCCGCCGCCAACATCACGAGCGGCGCGGCGGCCGTCGCCGCCGGACACGAGCGGTCAAAATATTGACCGCTCGTGTCATTGCAGGATCAAGGTGCGCAGCAGCACGCCTTCCACCGGCAGCGGATCGGCCAGCAGGCGCACCCGGCGCAGGATTTCCGTGCGCAGCGTTTCCACGCCCAGCCTTCCTTCCAGATCATGTTCATCCAGGCCGCGCAGGTAGGATTGCAACCCATCCACCAGCACCGGCGCCATGGCGGCCAGCTTGGCATTATTGTCCGGGGCCACCTGCAGGGTGACGCCGATCTTCATCAGCCGCACGCTGGCCGTGCCGCGCAGATTGACCAGCATTTCCGGCAGGGTGACGAACTGGGCGGCCGTGGCTTCCCGTGCGGCCTGATCGGCGGCCTGCTTGTTATCTTCCAGCGCCGTCAGCCGCCCGGCCGCCAGCCCCAGCACGCCGCCCGCCAGCCCGACACCCACGATCACCATCAGGCGCCGCCGGTCCGGCGTGGCCGCCTTGGCCGGCGGGGGCAGACGCTTTTCAAGTCGATCAAATGTACTGTCAGTCATCGTCGATCCCGCCGCAGAAGATACAGGGCAATTCCGAAGTATTTTCGTGAATTTGTCTGAACTTTTTCCGTCGCCGTTTTTACGCCCGTTAAAAGTGCCTCGGCTAAGGTTGCGTCCAGGTCACGGGCTGAACATAGCCGCGGCCGGTTTCCAGAAACGTTAAAGAGCCGAGGCACCAGCGTGGCGAAACTCCTTCAGAACCTGACGGCGTTGGGACCGAAGCGGCTGGCCCTGATGGGCGTGACAGCGGCCCTGGTGCTGCTGGCGGTGGGGCTTGTCGGCTTCACCGTGACCCGTCCCACCATGGGCGTGCTCTATGCCGGGCTGGACGATGCGGAGGCCGGGCGCATCCTGGCGCAGTTGCAGACCATGAATGTGACGCACGAGGTGGGCGGCGGGGCCGGCGTCATCCGCGTGCCGGTGGAACAGATCGCCCGCATCCGCATGGAACTGGCCCAGCAGGGTCTGCCCAGCGCCGGCGGTGTGGGGTATGAGCTGTTCGACAGCCAGGGCGCGCTGGGCATGACCTCCTTCATGCAGAAGATGAACCGGCTGCGCGCGATGGAAGGCGAACTTGCCCGCACCATCCAGACGCTGAACGGCGTGCGCTCGGCCCGCGTGCATCTCTCCCTGCCGGATAATGAGACGTTCCAGGCCCAGACCGCCCCACCATCGGCCTCCGTCGTGGTGCGCACGGCAGGGGCGGGGCTGGAACGGTCGCAGGCGCTGGCCGTGCGCCATCTGGTATCGGCTGCCGTGCCGGGGCTGCGGCCGGGCAATGTCACGGTGATGGACGGGTCGGGCGTGGTGCTGGCCGCCGAGGATGGGGCCGCCGACGGCATGGCCCTGGTGCGGGCCGAAGAACTGCGCGCCAGCACCGAACAGCGCCTTGCCCGCGCGATTGAGGAAATTCTGGTGCCGAAATTCGGCCCCGGCAATGTGCGGGTGCGGGTGGCGGCTGAACTGGATCTGGGCCGCGAAACCCTGCGCGAACAGACCTATGACCCCAATGGCCGTGTCGAACGCTCGGTGCAGACGGTCAGCGAGCGGGAAAATTCCAGCGACCGGCAGACGGAAAAGGCCACGACGGTGGAACAGAATCTGCCGCTGGAAAATGTCAATGACGCGCCGGCCACCGGGTCACGCTCCGACACCGCGCGGGAGGAGGAGACGACCAATTACGAGGTCAGTTCCAAGCTGCGCGAACGGGTGCAGGATGCCGGCGATATCCGCCGGCTGGCCGTGGCCGTGGTGGTGAACGGCACCTACGTGGCCGGCGGCAACGGGCCTAGCACCTATCAGCCGCGCAGCGAGGCTGAGCTGCGGCAGGTGGAAAATGTCGTGCGCACCGCCATCGGCTTTTCCGAAGACCGGGGCGATCAGGTGACGGTGGAAAACCTGCAATTCCTGGAAGAACCGGTGCCGGCAGAGGTAGCCGCCGCCGTGGCGGCAGCGGATGAAAGCTGGAAGCGTTATCTGCCCTGGGGCATCGCCGCCCTGGCGGTCACCTTGCTGGTGGTCATGGCGCTGCGCCCCTTGCTGGGCCGCGGACTGGCCCCGACCCCGGCCCTGGCCGGCGTGCCGTCCGACATGGCGGGCGATGGCGCCCCGCAACTGACCAGCGAGGCACCTGCCGCCGCCCCGCAGATCGCCCCGCCGCCCAATACCGCCGTGGCCGCCGCCGCCCCCGCCAAACCGGCAGCGGAAGAGGATGAAAATGAAAGCGGCATGTCGCTGGAAGAGGAGATGGACAGCCTGATCGACCTGCGGTCGGTGGAAGGCGGGGTCAGTGCTGCCGCTCTGCGCCGGCTGGCCGCCATGGTCGACACCCATCCCGAAGACAGCGTGAACGTGCTGCGCGGCTGGATCTATGAAGGGAATTCCTGATCATGCGGCCTTTCCTGTTCAACATGCAGTTCCCGGCCGACAGCATCGGCAATGATCCGGCCAGCCCGCCGGAACAGCCCCCCGCCTTCCATATGGGCGGCTTCACCGAAGAAGACCTGGAGGCGGTGCGCGACCGCGCCTTCAAGCAGGGGCTGGAAGTGGGCGCCCGCGACGGGTTCGAACGCGGTCAGCAGGCCCTGCGCCAGTCGGTGGAAGCCCAGCAGACCCAGGCGCTGGCCGCCGTGGAAGCAGCCCTTAACAGCGCCGGCAGCCGGCTGGATGCCCTGTGCAGCAAGCTGGAACAGGATACGGTGCGGGTGGTGACGGCGCTGGTGGGAAAGCTGGCCCCGCCGCTGCTGGATGCGGTGGCGGAAGCAGAGCTGGACAATCTGCTGGCCGAGGTGATGGTGGCCGCCGTGGGCCGCCCGGTGCTGGACCTGCGGCTGGCCCCGCCGGCCGCCGAACGGCTGCGCCCGCAGATCGACGATCTGGCCGCCAAGGCCGGATTCCGGGGCAAGATCAACATTATCGCCGATGCGACACAGCCGGCGGGTGCCGCACGCGCCGACTGGGGCACCGGTGGGGCCGAACACAGCCCGCGCAGCCTGGAACGCCAGTTGGGCGACGCCGTGGCCATCGCCATCAGCCGCCTGACCATCGCCCGCCCCTGACGGGCGGGACAACGCACTATCCCGACCAGACAACCGCCAACCGGCATTGACAAAGGATCAAACCATGGTCGCACAGCAGGCGAATTTCCCCCCCGCCGGTGACGAAGAAACGGTCGCCCCGCAGGACCGGGACGAATTGAAGGCCATCTTCAACGTCCCGGTCAATGTGCAGGTGGTGCTGGGCAGCACCACCATGCCGGTCAGCCAGTTGCTGAAACTGGGCCGGGGTGCGGTGGTGGAACTGAACCGCAAGGTGGGGGAAGCCGTGGATGTCTATGTCAATGACCGGCTGATTGCGCGCGGCGAGGTGGTGATTGTCGATGAGGGCAATCTGGGCGTCACCATGACGGAAATCGTCAAGGCCGAGCTTGGGCTGATCTGATGCAATCCCCCCACCGTTCAGAAGGACGGCCCCTGAAACCGCCCCCGGCCGATGGCGGCTTTGGCTGGATCGGGGCGTTCGCCCTGGCCGCCGGTCTGGCCCTGCTGCTGCTGGCGGGGCCGGCGGATGCCCAATCGATCACGCTGGATGCCGGCACGGGGGGCGCCTCCTTCTCCGGCCGGCTGGTGCAGATCATGGCGCTGGTCACGGTGCTGTCGGTGGCACCGGGCCTGCTGGTGATGGTGACCAGCTTCACCCGCATCGTCGTGGTGCTGTCGCTGCTGCGCTCCGCGCTCGGCCTGCAGCAGACGCCCCCCAACATGGTGCTGGTGGGGCTGGGCCTGCTGCTGACCGCCTATATCATGGGCCCCACCATGGACCGCGCCTGGACTGACGGCGTGCAGCCGCTGGTGGATGGCCAGATTACCGAGGAACAGGCGCTGGAACGCACGGTGGACCCGTTCCGCCAGTTCATGAAAACCCATGTCCGGCCCAAGGATCTGGACGCCTTTCAGGCCTTCAGCCAGCTGGCCGGATCGCCCACCACCAAAGGCCCGGAGGCCGCCAAGGCGGAACCGGGCCTGCGCACCCTGGTGGCGGCCTTCGTGATTTCCGAACTGCGCCGGGCGTTTGAAATCGGCTTTCTGCTGTTCCTGCCCTTTCTGGTCATCGACATGATCGTCGCCGCCGTGCTGATGGCCATGGGCATGATGATGCTGCCGCCGGTCGTCATCTCCCTGCCGTTCAAGATCATCTTCTTCGTGCTGGTGGATGGCTGGCTGCTGGTGGCACAGAGCCTTGTCCGCTCCTATGGCGGGGGCGGTTGATGGGGGATGATCCTGCCTGCCGCCCCGCCCCGCCGCGCGGCACCGCCCGCGCCGCCGCCCTGCACTATCGCCAGGGCGACGATGCCCTGCCGCGCATCGTGGCATCGGGCCGGGGCGCGGTGGCTGAACGCATCGTCGATCTGGCCTTTGCCCATGGCGTGCCGGTGCGGGAGGACAGCGATCTGGCCGCCCTGCTGGCCAGTGTGGAGCCGGGCAACGACATCCCCCTTGAGGCGATGATGGCCGTGGCCGAAGTGCTGAGCCACCTTTACCGCCTGAATAACTGGCTGGGCGCCGATGCCGCCCCGCCTCCTTCCCTTCCCGACAGCGTCTGATCCGCCGGAGGTTCCGCCCATGTTGAAGGTACGCAGCGATTATAAAAGCCTGAACGGGATCGAGAAGGCCGCCGTCATTCTGCTGGCATTGGGGGAGGAACGCGGTTCCCGCCTGATGGAACGGCTGGAAGATGATGAAATCCGCGAAGTGTCCTATGCCATGGCGGGCCTGGGCACCGTGTCGGGCAAGATTGTCGAACGGCTGATCCGCGATTTCACCGAACGGTTCGCCGGTACGGGCGAACTGGCCGGCACCTTCGATACCACCGAACGTTTCCTGTCCAAATTCATGAACGGGGAACGGGTGCAGGAAATCATGGCCGACCTGCGTGGTCCCGCCGGCCGGACCATGTGGGAGAAGATGAGCAATGTGAACGAGCAGGTGCTGGCCACATATCTGCGCAACGAACATCCCCAGACCATCGCCGTGGTGCTGACCAAGATCAGGCCCGAACATGCCGCCAAGGTGCTGGGCCTGCTGCCCGCCAATCTGGTGCAGATGGTGGTGGCCCGCATCATCAAGATGGAAGCCGTGCCGCGCGACGTGCTGGAGGATGTGGAAAAGACCCTGCGCAGCGAGTTCATGGCCAATTATGTGCGCACGCTGGGCCATGACAGCCACGCCATCATGGCGGAAATCCTCAACCGCACCGACCGGGGCGTGTTCGATATGATCATGGACCCGCTGGAACGCCGGATGCCGGAAAGTGCCACCCGCATCAAGCAACTGATGTTCACCTTCGAGGATCTGGCACGGCTGGACCCGCAGGCCATCCAGGTGCTGATCCGCAATTGCGAGGGCGACCAGTTGGCCTATGCGCTGAAGGGGCTGGATGAGGGGATGCAGAACCGCTTCCTGTCCAACATGTCCGAACGCGCCGCCAATATGGTGCGTGATGAGATCGAAATGATGGGGGCAGTGCGCGCCCGCGATGTGGAAGAGGCGCGGCTGGGCATTCTGAAAACCGCCAAGCAACTGGCCGATGCCGGGGAGATCATCATCACCAACAATGACAGCACCAGCCAGCTGGTCTACTGACCATGGCCGCCGGGGATGCCTTTACCGGGCCGCAGCCGGTCGGGCCCATCGCGGGCAGTGCCGGGGTGGGGGGTGTTGCCGGCCCGCTGGTGCGGCCGTTGCCCAGCCTGCCGGTGCAGGCCACCATCCTGTCCCGCCCGCCGGACCTGCCTTCGGTGGGGATCACCCAGCTTGCCGGCACCATCGGTGCGGCCTTGCCGGATGGGGAAGTGCCGCTGGCCACCAGCCTGGGCACGGTGCTGCTGCGTCCCCTGCCGGGGGCCTGGCCGGCCGATCTGGCGCCGGGCAGCAGCGTCAATATCACCCTGGGGCCGGGGGCGCGGGCCGGCAATCTGGAGGTGACGGGGCGGCCGCCCGCCGCCGCTGCGGCCACCGGGGCCGATGGCCATGCGGTCAATCCCCCCGTCACCAGCACCAAGCCGCTGGATAATGCCGCCGTGCTGCGCGGGTTGCTGGCCGGGGCCAATGGCACCTCCCCGCAGCAGCCGGTCATCCCTGGCCTGCGGGCCAGCCCGGCGGCGGTGCTGGCGGCCGGCACGGCGGGGCAGCCCATGCCCACCGCCCCGCAGACGGCCAGCCTGTCGGCGGCCAGCGGCGCCTTGCTCTCCAGTGCCGGCAGCAACCAGCCGCGCCCGCTGGCTGCCGCCATCCAGGCACCCGGCCCGGCGGCAGCACCCCCGGCCAGCCTGGCACAGTCCCCGCAGGCCGTGGCCCAGGTCGCCCCCGACAGCGGGCCGGCCACCCAGGATCTGCTGCGCCATGCCACCCCGCAGGCCCCGCTGGCCGGGGGCGGCAAGGCGGCACTGCCGCCGGGAATGGCCGCGCCGCTGGCAGATGATCTGGTGGTGGACAAGGGCAAGACCGACAGCGCGCCAGCAGCACCCCGCGCCGATCAGGCCCTGGCGGCGGCCCTGGCCCAGCCGGGCATGATGGCGCGCATGGCCGCTTTCATGCCGCGCCCCGACCGCTTGGGTGGGCTGGCCCTGATGCTCTATCTGTTCGGGGCCCGCAATGGCGGGGTGCGGGCGTGGCTGGGCGATGACCAGCTTCAGCATGTCACCAAGGGGGAGGCGGCGGCCCTGGCGGAACTGGATCAGGCCATGGTGCCGGTGACGCGGCTGGCCGGTGATGGCCAGGGCTGGACCAGCCTGCTGGTGCCCTTCATGGAGGGCGACAAGCCATCGGTCTTTCTGCTGGCCACGCTGGGCGGGCTGGTGGTGCCGGTGGAACGCGACCGGCCGGGCCAGGACCAGCCGGCGCGGGAGACGGGAGAGGAAGGCCCGCCGACCCTGCCGGCCAGCGCCTTCACCCTGGGCGTCCATCTCAGCGAATTGGGGGCGGTACAGGTGCAGGGGCTCTGCCTGCCCGGCCGCCTGTCGCTGGAGATCACCATCGCCGCCCTGCCCGAACCACCCGACCGGGACGCCTTTGCCGAACGGCTGCAAATCGCCCTGGCCCGGGTTGAACCCGGCAGCCATGTCCGCCTGCGTTGGGGCCACCCGCCCCTGGTGCCGGACCTGATGCCGGGTGGCGCCCAGCCGGTGATGGAACGGCGGGTTTAGTGTCTGTCCGGAAAGGTTTGTTTGATTTCAATTACACCGTCACCCATGCTGCGGCCGGGGTCCAGGTTCGTAGAGCGAAGCGCCCTTTGAGTCTGGACCCCGGCCGCAGCATGGATGACGGAGGGGCGGGACACCGCACGCAAAATCGCAAGGCCGCCAACAGCCCCACCCCCGAATATGAATCAAATTTAACCCAATTTTATTCAAGCCCCACCCGCACTTTTAAAGCGGCTTTAACCCGGTTCGTATCAAATTTTAGAAAAATAAGCTGTGGCGAAAACCACACCGACCATTGACCGAAACCGAAGGAGTGTAGAATGCCATTGGCCGATTCCCTCCAGTCCGAACTCCACATGTTGCTGGACAGGGCCGCCTCTTTCAGCGACGAGCGGGCGCTGGCCCGTCTGCACCAGATGCTGACATGTCTGGCGGAAGGGGCTGAACTGGTGGATTACAGCCTGGATGTGCCCGATGGTCTGGGCCATATCCCGGCCTTGCAGCGTGCCATCCTGACCCAAAGCCTGTTGAAGGTGGAAGCAGCCGGCTGCTGCTGACCAAAAATGACGCCCTGAAGGGTGTGCTGACAACCCGTCCTTCCCGGCACAAGTCGGGAACCGGCGGTCAGCCCTTCGCGGCGGGCGGGGCTTTTAATCGGCTTTCCGCTGCTTCCAGATCCGTCCAGAATTCCTTGAACAGCTCCACCCGAAGCCCATAGCTGCCGTCGCGCTTGGCCGTATCGGGGTGGAATTTGCGGGCAAAGGCCGCTTTCAGCGCCGAGATTTCCCGCAAGGCGCTCACCGCCTCTTCCCGCGCCGTTGTGGCTGTGACCACGGGCTTGGGCTTTTCGGCTTCCGCCGCTGCCGGCGGGGTCGCCTGCACACCATCGGCGATGAAACGGGCCTGGGCCGTTGGCTGAAAATAGGCCTGGATGCGCCGGGCCACCGGCACATCCAGACAGACATAGCTGACCGCCATCTGGCCCCGGTCGGGATGGGTGCGCACCACGCGCAATTCCGCCGGAAAGGCGAAATGCTGGGGCCCCGCCATCAGGTCGATCTCAGCCGACAGGCGGCTGCCCCGCTCCGGCAATGGCCCCGCCGCGGCCAGCAGCAGGCCGTTCTGGCTCCAGTTCAGCAGGCCGAACGGCTGGCCCGCGATCAGCGCCTGCCCGTCGGTCACAGGCTCCCGCAACTGGCGGCGCCTTTCAAAAAATTGACTGCGCATGGGACAGGTCCACCCGACAAGGGCCTGTGGAAGGAAGGCGGATACCGGCACAGTAAATCGCCGCTTGGTTAGGGGAAGATTAAGGTCAGCCCCGACCGCGCACAATCCATCCGAACGGATGGGGCATACCGGGGCATACTCGTTTCAAGGGCGGGAATTTGTTATAGAATACGCCCACATGGGCGACAGGCGATGCGGATGCTGACCGGGACCGAAGGTTTATTGCAGCTATTGGCCGAAGGACAGGCATCGGGCACGGCGGTGCTGATCGATCTGCGGGCCGTGCCCCACGCGGAAAACCCGCTGTTCCGGCAATCCATTGTCGCCCTGGTGGACCGGTTCGCCGCCCAGTTCCGGCCGGAAATTGTCGATATCGGCCGTTTTGCCCAGGTCTATCTGTTTCAGGACCGTTCGGCCGATCCCTTCATCGCCAAGTTGAATGCCGTGGCGGCCGATTTCGCCGACCAGCATATGGCGGCCCCCCGCGTCGGCGTGTTTCGCCTGCCGGCGGAAGGGGCCAAGCTGGCGGCGCAGTTGCGCAAGGCGGCACCCCCGGCGGAAAAGCAGGCCGCCAGCGCCCCGCCGGCCCTGACGGCGGTGGAGGCGCAGCAACTGGCCGCCATCCACAAGCTGGCAACCTATGAACAGGTGCTGGCCGGGGCCGATGTGTCGGCGCTGATCCGCGAATCACCGGTCTGGCGACTGGAAGACGGGTACTGGAACCTGCATTTCAGCGAGGTGACGGTCGCCATCGACAATCTGGAACGCGCCGTCGGCACGCCGTTGCGCCGCGACCCCTGGCTGTTGCAGCAGATTTCCCCCATCCTGGACCGCCGGGTGATCCGGCATTTTCAGCATGAACATGCCCGCCTGTTCCGCGCCCATTCCATCAATCTGAAATGCGTCACCGTGGTGGATGCGGTGTTCCATGAATTCGTGCGCGAACTGACCTATGACCAGCGGCGCAACCTGATCGTCGAACTGTCGGTGCTGGACAGCGACCTGACGGAGGACACGATCAATGAGGCGGTGGATGTGCTGCGCCTGTGGGATTGCCGGGTCGCCATCGACCAACTGTCGCCGCGCAACACCGATGCCGGCTTCCTGCCGCTGAAATCGGTGGACCTGCTGAAGCTGGACATCACCCGCCTGCATGTGGATGAGGCGGGGCGGCTGCCCGCCCTGCCGGATTGGATGGTGCAGTTCGGTGTGGAGCGTATCGTCGCCGTGCATCCCCATGATGATCAGGTGATTGCCGCCTGTCTGGCCCTGGGCCTGCGCATGATCGAACGCCGGGACCGCCCGGCGGTCCCGGCTGACCGGCGGATGTTGCCGGGGCGGTAATCCCCCCTGTGGCGCAGCGGTGACACTGCACCTGAATGCCATGGCATGTTATTGAACGCTATTGCGGCTGATAATGATTGTCACTATAGCCGGTCGCACTTGCGAATGAATAGCATGTGGAACCCCGACCGTGCGCATCCCCCTGTCGCTGTTGCTGCTGGCTGGTGCCAGTGCCCTGTCGCTGCCGGCCCTGGCGCAAGAGACTTTGTCGGTGGACGAAATCATCGTCACCGCCGCCCGCAGTAAGCTGCCGGCCAATGCGCTGCCGCTGACGGTGGATGTGATCAACAGCAAGTCGCTGGCGGAACAGGCGGCCATTGGCGGGTCCGTGGTGGATGCGGTTTCCACCCTGCTGCCCTCCTTCTCCCCCACGCGGCAGAAACTGTCCGGTGCGGGGGAGACGCTGCGCGGCCGATCCCCGCTTTACGCCATCAACGGCATTCCGCAATCCACCCCGCTGCGTGATGGCAGCCGCGACGGTTTCACCATCGATCCTTTCTTCGTGGATCGGGTGGAGGTGATCTATGGCTCCAACGCCCTGCAGGGCATTGGCGGTACTGGCGGCATCGTCAATCAGGTGACGGTCGGCCCGCCGCGCCAGGATGGTGTTTCCGGCAAGCTGCTGGTGCAGGGCAGCAGCGATGACGGGTTCAGCGGCGATGGAAGGGGCGGCAAGCTGGCTGGCCTGCTCGCCTATCGTGAAGGCCCGTGGGATGCCATGGTTGGCGGCGCCTATGAAAAGCGCGGTGCCTTTTATGATGGCCAGGGCCGCCGCATCGGTGTGGACAGTACCCAGGGCGAAACCCAGGATTCGCAAAGCTGGTCCGCCTTTGGTCGTTTCGGATATGAAACAAATGACGGCGTGCGGCTGGACCTGATGCTGAACCGGTTTCAGTTGAAGGGCGATGGTGATTATCTGGTGGTGAATGGCAACCAGAAGACCGGCCTGCCGACCAGCGCCAAGCGCGGCACCCCGCCGGGCGACCCGGCGCAGGGTCGCACCGAAAGTGCTGCCCTGACCCTGACGGCCGATGATCTGGCCGGCGGTGCCTTCACCGCCCAGGCCTTCTTCAACCGCACCCAGGACACGTTCGGCAGCGATGCCAGCCCGGTGGATACGTTCCAGGATATCCGCATCGCCCCACTGAAGACCCTGTATGACCAGTCGCAGAACCGGTCGCGCAAGCTGGGGGCCAAGCTCAGCTATGAACGCGCCATGCCGGGGTTTGAAGCTTTGACCACCATTGTCGGCCTGGACACTTTGTTCGACAAGACCGAACAGCGCCTGATCAAGACCGGGCGCAAATGGGTGCCGCCGACGGATTTCCGCAGCCTGGCCCCCTTTGCCCAGTTCAACCTCTCCCTGCTGGAAGACCGGTTGCATCTGGCCGCCGGTGTGCGGCATGAAAATGGCCAGGTGAAGATCGACGATTACACCACGCTGGCCTCCACCGGCTCCCGCCGGGTCAAGGGCGGCAAGCCGACCTTCAACGACACGCTGTTCAATGGTGGCATCGTGGCGGAACCGTGGGAGGATGTGCGCCTCTATGGTTCCTATGCCCAGGGCTATACCATGGCCGATATTGGCCGCATCACCCGCGCCATCAACAAGGATGGGGTCGATCTGAACAATTTCCTGGATATCGATCCGGTGATTTCCGACAACCGCGAAATCGGCGTGGAGCTGGGTCGCGGTTCGGTCACCGCCTCGGCCGCCTATTTCTGGTCCACCTCCAAGAAGGGCCAGAATCTGGTGCTGGTCGGCGGCGTCTATGAGGTGCAGCGCCAGCGGGTGGAGATTGAGGGGCTGGAACTGAATGCCAGCTGGGAAACCCCCGTCACCGGGCTGACGCTCTCGGCCGGCTATGCCCATCTGGATGGGCGCACCGACAGCAATGGCGATGGCAAGGTCGATATTGATCTGGACGGTTCAAACATCTCCCCCGACCGGGTGAATGTCGCCGCCGCCTATGCCTATGGCCCGGTCACCGCACGGCTGCAGACCCAGTTCTACATTGCCCGCCGTTTCGATGGTGGGGTGAAGGATAGCGGCTTTGGCGGCTATAACCTGACCGATCTGCTGCTACGGCACGCCATCGGCACGGGCGGGCTGACGCTGTCCATCAGCAACCTGTTCGACAAGCAATATATCACCTATTACAGCGAAACCACGCGGGTGACGGATGATCAGCGCCTGTTCGCCGGGCGCGGCCGCACATTGACGCTGGGTTGGGATTATAGTTTCTGAAACCCTTCGTCAGAAGGGAGGCCGGCGACTGCCGGCCCGGCGCACATGCGCCGCAAGCCAAGGCGGCGGATGCCGCCGCCCGGCGATTGAGGGAACGCGCAATCCAGCTTGATCGGCCACGATCAAGCTGGATTGCCATGATAACAGGGCACCATGCGCACGCTTGACCTTCTGCATCGCTGGGCCGGTGGCCTGATCGGCCTGCTGCTGGCCCTGCTGGGCCTGACCGGCACCATTCTGGTGCATCAGGATGCCTGGGTGATGCTGCCCGGCGCGGATCAGGCCCTGGTCACCGACGCCGCCCAGGTGGGGCCGGTGGTGGCGGGGTTGCTGGCCGATCCGGCCAGCCGGCCGCAATCCATCATCTTCGCCGATGACGGGTTCGGCCTGCACCGGCTGCGCATGGGCAACGGGGCCGGGGCCTATGCCGACCAGTCGGGCAGCATCGTCAGCCGCTGGGACAGCGAATGGGCGCGGCCGGAACTCTGGCTGGCCGATCTGCACAAGCATCTGCTGGCCGGCGATGTGGGGGAGACGATTGGCGGCATCGCCGCGCTGATCGGCCTGTTCTTCATCATTTCCGGCATCATTCTGTGGTGGAAGCTGCGCTTCACCTTCAGTTTCCGCCTCTGGCCAGCGCGGTTGAGCCGGCCCGCCATCATCCGCCAGCACCGGGATTTCGGGGTGGTGATGGCACCCTTGCTGTTCCTGTCCTGCCTGACCGGGGTAATGCTGACCCTGCCGCCGGTCACCAACCTGCTGCTGTCGCCAGTCATTTCGCCAGCGGAACGAAAGGCCGCCATGGCGGTGCCGGCGGTGAAGGGCGGGGCGCTGGCACCGGGGCTGGATTGGGCCGCCATGCTGGCAGAGGCGCAGAAGACCTTCCCCGATGGGGAATTCCGCGTACTGACCCTGCCGCGCCGTCCGGGCGAACTGATCAGCCTGCGCCTGCGCCGGCCGGTGGAATGGCTGCCCAATGGCCGCACCATGGTCTGGTTCCAGCCGGAGACGGGGGCCATGGTGGGCAGCCGCGATGCCGCGACCCTGCCGCTGGGGGCGCGCATTTTCAACCTGGCCTATCCGCTGCACGCGGCCAAGGTAGGCGGGCTGGCATTCCGGCTGGTGATGAGTGTCAGCGGGCTGGCGCTGGTCCTGCTGGGCACGCTGGCCGTCTGGAGCTTCTGGTTCCGCCGGCCCCCACCGCAACGGGCGCCGGCCGGGCGGAAGAAGGCTGCGGTATAACACCAACCTGCCTGAAGGCTGGCCTTCGGGCAGGTTGGAGGTCGGCGACTGCCGACCCGGCGCCTGAGGGCGATTAGTTTAGGGCCGCCCCACCCATATCCGCAACGCCTGCCACGGGTGCCGGCTGGCGGCCATGTCGCGGAACAGCCGGCCCCATTCGGCAAAGGCGATGCGCAGCGGGTTATAGCTGACCGGCCCGCCCTGCACGCCATAGCGCAGCTTCCGCCCCGGCTCCACGGTGGCAAAGCTGCCGAACAGCCGGTCGAAGATGATCAGCATCCCGCCGAAATTGCGGTCAATGCAGTCGGCATCCGATCCATGATGCACCCGGTGATGGTTGGGCGTGTTCAGCACCCATTCCAGCGGCCCCAGCCGCCCCACCATTTCCGTGTGCAGGAACAGTTGATAGGTCAGGTTCAGGCTGAACATGCCCAGCACGGCGACCGGGTGATAGCCCAGCCAGATCAGCGGCAGCAGCAACACCCAGCTTCCGGTCAGCAGATTGGTCCAGCCCAGCCGGAACGCCGCCGTCAGGTTCAGCCGGGTGGAGGAATGGTGCACGGCATGGTTGGCCCACATGAAGCGTACCCGGTGCGACAGCCGGTGAAACCAGTAATAGGCCAGCTCCACCCCCAGGAACAGCCCGACCAGCCCCAGCCCGCTCCCGCCGTCAAGCGTGAACAGCCGCTGGTCATACAGCGCGAACATCAGCGGTGCGATCAGCCCGATTCCGGCGGTGCGGATGGCGATCTGCCCCACCATGATGCCCAGCGTGGCGGCACTTTCCCGCAGGTCATAGCCATCGCTGCCGCGCTGCCGGTGCCAGAGATATTCCCCCAGCGCCAGCAGGGCCACCACCGCCAGAAAGGCGGGGGAGCGGTCGACCAGGGCAACAAGATCCATCGGCGGCTTCTCCGTCCATCCCCGCTGTCGCCAGCAAAGGGCGACTAGGGTGCCGCAGGATAATCACATCATCGTATGGTTGTCTGTGAACAACTTCACGTTACGTTATACGGCACCGTCCGGCGTTCATGCGCATCCACGCGCAGCGCCTTGCCGATGGGCGGGAAGGCGCGGTGGCGGCAATCTTCCCGGTCACAGACCTTGCAGTTGGACCCGATGGGCACCGCCGCATCGGCATCCTTCAAATCCAGCCCGGCGGAATAGACCAGCTGGTCGGCAAAGCTGATCTCACAGCCCAATCCAACCGCCGCTTCCCGTGGACGCGACAGATAGCCGCTGCCACCCGCCACCACCGTGCGGGCGATGCACAGATAGGTTGCCCCATCCGGCATCCGCGCCTGTTGCACCAGAATGCGACCCGGCTGGGCAAAGGCCTGATGCACATTCCACAAGGGGCAGGCACCGCCGAAGCGGGCAAACTGAAACCGGGTGGCGCTGGAGCGTTTGGCGATATTGCCCGCCATATCCACCTTCATGAAATAAAACGGCACCCCCGGCATCCCCGGCCGCTGCATGGTGGACAGCCGGTGGCAGACCTGTTCGAAGCTGACCCCGAAATAGGCGCTCAACCGATCAATATCATAGCGCATGCGCTGCGCCTCGGTCAGAAAACGGCGGTAAGGCAGGATCAATGCGCCTGCGAAATAATTGGCCAGCCCCACCCGGGCGATGGACCGTGCCTCCACACTGGAAAGGTTGGCCTCCGCCACCAGCCGTTCAATCTCCACCCCATAGGACAGCAGGCCGATCTGGTGTGCCGCATAGAAAGTGCGGCTCTCCCGCGGGGCCGTTTCGGATACGAAAAGAATCCGCTCTTCCGGTTCATAGCGCCACAGCACATCATGCCGGGCAAATCCCTGCGCCACCCGGATGGTCACGCCATGCCGGTCGGCCAGGAACTGGGCCAGATGTTCCAGCAGCCGGTCCTTGGAAAAGCCGGACGCCTCAAACAAATCTTCCGCCGCGTGGTCCAGCCCTTCAAAATGGTTGCGCCGCGACTGCACGAAGTCGCGCACCTCATCATAGGGGAAGGCGGGGCCGTTCACTGTCTCCTCCCCCCCCACCCGGTCCACCAGCGCCTGCTGCTCCTCTTCCAGCGAGCGATAGGCGCGGTAGAGTTTCAGGAAGGCCCCCATGATCTCCGGCGCCGCTCGCACCGCATCGCGGATGCCGGCGAACTTTACCTCCTGCTCAGCAAACAGCGGATCACCCAAGGCTTCCCGCATCTCCGACGCCAGCCGCATATCGGCATCATCGGCAAAATGACTGGGCTCGACGGAGAAGTAAGACGACAGCCGGATCACCGCCGCCGCCGACAAGGGGCGCTGGTTATTCTCAATCTGGTTCAGGTAGGAGGTGGACAGCCCCACCGCCGCCGCTAGGGCAGCCTGACTGATACCGCGCACTTCCCGCAGACGGCGGATACGTTCACCGGCATAGATTTTGGTGCTCATGGGGGATTTTGCTCCGGCGTCGCGTCGGGGGGTGTTGCACTGAAATGCAGAATGCCGTTCGGGCGTTTTTCAATCCAAACAACGCCGCCGTCTTCCAAGCCTAAATGGGCCAGCAACTCGGCGGGCAAGGTGATCTGGCATTCGTCGTTCAAGGTCAGGTGATACCCCATGTTCGTCACCCTCTGCGCTGACTGAAGCTATTCTTGAGAGTCCGTCCGGAAAGTTTCACGCTATCTCAAGGTCTTACACGTCTTATCTTTAAACGCTACCGTCACCCCGGCGAAGGCCCATAGGCGCTAAGTTAGTCCCTTGGAATAACGTGCCTTCCCCGCGGAAGCGGGGATCCAGGGGCCACAAGAACCAACGCTTGGGTACCCTTGGCCCCTGGACCCCCGCTTCCGCGGGGGAGGCAGGGAGGTGCGGGCGGCAACAAACAGCCCCACCTTTCGCCCGACCACTTTACCCTCACCCTTGCAAATTTGCAAAATTTGCAATCCGCACCGATCCCCTTCGCATTTATGCACCTTTCCACGCCTATCCACCACCCCGCATAATTTGCATAAACAACCCAACGAAACCGATCAGGGCGGGAACTTCCCATGCAGGATGTGCTGTTGAAGCTGGAACAGATGCGTGCCGGTGCCCGGCTGGGCGGCGGCGAAAAGCGTATCGCGGGCCAGCATGCCAAGGGCAAGCTGACGGCACGCGAACGGATCGACATTCTGCTGGACGAAGGTTCCTTCGAAGAATGGGACATGTTCGTCGAACATCGCTGCAGCGATTTCGGCATGGAAGCGCAGAAGGTGCCGGGCGACGGTGTGGTCACCGGCCATGGCACCATCAATGGCCGTCTGGTCTTCGTCTTTTCCCAGGATTTCACCGTCTTCGGCGGCTCCCTGTCAGAAGCGCACGCGGAGAAGATCTGCAAGATCATGGATCAGGCGATGAAGGTGGGTGCCCCCGTCATCGGCCTGAATGACAGCGGCGGCGCCCGCATCCAGGAAGGTGTCGCCTCGCTCGGCGGTTATGCCGAAGTGTTCCAGCGCAATGTGCTGGCCTCTGGTGTGGTGCCGCAGATCAGCCTGATCATGGGGCCGTGCGCCGGTGGTGCCGTCTATTCGCCGGCCATGACCGACTTCATCTTCATGGTGAAGGATAGTTCTTACATGTTCGTCACCGGCCCCGATGTGGTGAAGACGGTGACGCATGAGGTGGTGACGGCGGAGGAGCTGGGCGGCGCCGTGACCCATACGGCCAAATCCGGCGTGGCCGATCTGGCCTTTGAAAATGACGTGCAGGCTTTGCTGGAAACCCGCCGCTTTGTGGATTTCCTGCCGCTGTCGAACCGGGAAAAGCCGCCGGTGCGCCCCACGCCGGATGAGGCCGACCGCCCGGAAATGAGCCTGGATACGCTGGTTCCGGCCAATCCCAACAAGCCCTACGATATGAAGGAACTAATCCTGAAGATCGTGGATGAGGGTGATTTCTTCGAAATCCAGCCGGATTATGCCAAGAACATCATCACCGGCTTCGGGCGGATGCAGGGATCGACGGTTGGTTTCGTCGCCAACCAGCCGATGGTGCTGGCCGGCTGCCTGGATATTGACAGCGCCATCAAGGGCGCGCGCTTCGTGCGGTTCTGCGATGCTTTCAACATCCCCATCGTCACCCTGGTGGATGTGCCGGGCTTCCTGCCGGGTACGGCGCAGGAATTCAACGGCATCATCAAACATGGCGCCAAGCTGCTGTTCGCCTATGGCGAAGCGACGGTGCCCAAGGTGACGCTGATCACCCGCAAGGCCTATGGCGGTGCCTATGACGTGATGGCGTCCAAGCATCTGCGCGGCGATGTGAACTATGCCTGGCCCAGTGCGGAAATCGCCGTGATGGGGCCGAAGGGGGCGGTGGAGATCATTTTCCGTGGCGATATTGGCGATCAGGCCAAGATTGAGGCGCGGACCGAGGAATATCGCCAGAAATTCGCCAATCCCTTTGTGGCGGCGGGCCGTGGCTATATCGACGACGTGATCATGCCCCACGGCACCCGCCGCCGCCTGTGCAAGGCCTTGGCGATGCTGAAGAACAAGCAACTCCAGAACCCCTGGAAGAAGCACGATAATCTGCCGTTGTGAGAACGGGTGTTACGGCCAACGCTGCACCTACCTGCCTCCCCCGCGAAAGCGGGGGTCCAGGGGCCAAGGGCACTAAGCGTCGGCCTGCTACCCCTGGATCCCCGCTTTCGCGGGGAAGGCATTGGTTAGGTTTCGCGGAATAGACGCAAGGCGCAGCCAGACGCTGCCCCCGGAGACGCCAAGATGTTCAAGAAGATCCTCATCGCCAACCGTGGTGAAATCGCCTGCCGCGTCATCAAGACTGCCCGGCGCATGGGCATCAAGACGGTGGCGGTTTATTCCGATGCCGATGCCGGCGCCCTGCATGTGGAAATGGCGGATGAGGCGGTGCATATCGGCCCCGCCCCGTCCGCCCAATCCTATCTGCTGGCCGACAAGATCATTGAGGCCTGCCAGAAGACCGGGGCCGAGGCCGTCCACCCCGGCTATGGCTTCCTGTCGGAAAAGGCCGCCTTCTGCGAGGCGCTGAAGGCGGCGGGCATCACCTTCATCGGTCCCGATGTCCATGCCATCGGCGCCATGGGCGACAAGATCGAGAGCAAGAAGCTGGCAAAGGCGGCGGGCGTTTCCACCGTGCCGGGCTATCTGGGCGTCATCAAGGATGATGAGGAAGCCATCCGCATTGCGCGGGAAATCGGTTTCCCGGTGATGATCAAGGCATCCGCCGGCGGCGGCGGCAAGGGGATGCGCGTGGCCTGGAACGAGGGGGAGGTGGCCGACGGCTTCCGCTCCGCCACCAACGAAGCGCGTTCCAGCTTTGCCGATGACCGCGTGTTCATCGAAAAATACATCACCGAGCCGCGCCACATCGAAATCCAGTTGCTGGCCGACAGCCATGGCAACGCCGTTTACCTGAACGAGCGTGAATGCTCCATCCAGCGCCGTCACCAGAAGGTGATCGAAGAAGCGCCCTCGCCCTTCCTGGATGAGGCCACCCGCCGCGCCATGGGCGAACAGTCGGTGGCGCTGGCCAAGGCGGTGCAATACCGTTCCGCCGGCACGGTGGAATTCATCGTCGACAAGGACCGGAATTTCTACTTCCTGGAGATGAACACACGGCTCCAGGTGGAACATCCCGTTACCGAAATGATCACCGGCCTGGATCTGGTGGAACTGATGATCCGCGTGGCGGCGGGCGAAAAGCTGCCGCTGACCCAGGCGGATATCGGTATCAACGGTTGGTCACTGGAAGCACGCGTTTACGCCGAGGAACCCACCCGTGGCTTCCTGCCCTCCACCGGTCGCGTCACCCGCTACCGTCCCCCGGCGGAGGGCACGCGCCCCGATGGTTCCATCGTCCGCGTCGATACCGGCGTGTATGAGGGCGGCGAGATCAGCATGTATTACGATCCGATGATCGCCAAGCTGATCACCTGGGCCCCCACCCGTGACGCCGCCACCGACGCCATGTCAGACGCGCTGGACGGGTTCCAGATCCGGGGTGTCGGGCACAATATCTCCTTCCTCGCCTCCCTGATGCAGAAGCAGCGCTTCCGCGATGGTCGCCTGACCACCAATTTCATCGCGGAGGAATATCCCGACGGCTTCCACGGCCTGTCCCCGGACGACGCGGCGCGCAATCGCCTGCTGGCACTGGCCACTCTGTTTCAGCAGCGGGTGGCGGCGCGTGATGGCATGGTCTCCGGCCAGGTGCCCGCCCATGGCCGCCGCACCGCCCGCGACTGGGTAGCCCGCGCCGAGCGCACCAACCACCCGGCCCATGTGACGCTGACCGATGACGGCGCCACCGTCACCCTGGCCGGTCGCGACCTTACCGTTATTGGCCCGTGGGAAATCGGCCAGAGCCTCTGGCAGGGCAGCATCGACAATGTGGCGATGAGCGTGCAGGTGGACCGCAAGGGCCTGTCCTGGGTGCTGACCCATGGCGGTGCGGCCCTGGTCGTGGATGTGCTGACGGCCCGCGCGGCGGAACTGGCCGACCTGATGCCGGTGAAACTGCCGCCCGACATGTCCAAATACCTGCTGTCCCCCATGCCCGGCCTGCTGGTATCCGTGGCCGTGAAGGAAGGGGAGGCGGTGAAGGCCGGCCAGGAACTGGCCGTGGTGGAAGCGATGAAGATGGAAAACATCCTGCGCGCCGAAGCCGATGGCACGGTCAAGAAAATCCACGCCGCCAAGGGCGCCTCGCTGGCGGTGGATGAGAAGATTATTGAGTTTGAGTGAGAGTGAACGGGGACGAATTTTTCTTATCCACCCCCGCCCCACCCAACCTGCCTTCCCCGCGAAAGCGGGGATCCAGGGGCCACAGGCCCGACCGTTATTTCAAGCGGCCCCTGGACCCCCGCTTTCGCGGGGGAGGCACGTAGAGTTAGAAGTCAACGGTAGCACCCCCTCCCCCGGAGACCCCCCATGACCCAGTTCCCCACCAAATCCCTCGCCGACTGGGAAGCCCTTGCCGCCAAGGATGTGGGGGCCGGTGCGTCTCTCTCCGACCTCACCCGCACCACGGCGGAGGGCTTGTCGGTCAAGCCGCTCTACACCGCCGAAGACCTCGAAGGCTTGGAAACCACCGGCACCCTGCCGGGTTTCGCGCCCTTCACCCGTGGCCCCCGCGCCACCATGTATGCGGTGAAGCCCTGGACCATCCGCCAGTATGCGGGTTTCTCCACGGCGGAAGAGTCCAACCGCTTCTACCGCGCCAACCTCGCCGCCGGCCAGATGGGCCTGTCGGTGGCCTTCGATCTGGCCACCCATCGCGGCTATGACAGCGACCATCCCCGCGTGGTGGGCGATGTCGGCAAGGCCGGCGTGGCGATTGACTCGGTGGAGGATATGAAAATCCTCTTCGACGGCATCCCGCTGGATAAGATGTCCGTCTCCATGACCATGAACGGCGCCGTGCTGCCCATCCTGGCCATGTATATCGTGGCCGGTGAGGAACAGGGCGTGCCGACGGAGAAGCTCTCCGGCACCATTCAGAATGACATTCTGAAGGAGTTCATGGTCCGCAACACCTATATCTACCCGCCCGAACCCAGTATGCGGATCATCGCGGACATTATCGAATACACCGCGAATCATATGCCCAAGTTCAACTCCATCTCCATTTCCGGCTATCACATGCAGGAAGCCGGGGCCACGGCGGTGCAGGAACTGGCCTTCACCCTGGCCGATGGGCTGGAATATGTCCGCGCCGCCCTGGCCAAGGGCCTGAACGTGGACAAGTTCGCCCCGCGCCTGTCCTTCTTCTTCGCCATCGGCATGGATTTCTTTATGGAGGTGGCGAAGCTGCGCGCCGCCCGCCTGCTCTGGGCCAAGCTGATGGACAAGCATTTCGCGCCTAAGGATGCCCGCTCCCTGGCGCTGCGCACCCATTGCCAGACCTCGGGCGTCTCACTGACGGAGCAAGACCCCTATAACAACGTCATCCGCACGACGATTGAGGCGATGGCCGCCATCATGGGCGGCACCCAGTCCCTGCACACCAATTCCTTTGACGAGGCGTTGGGCCTGCCCACCCCGTTCAGCGCCCGCATCGCCCGCAACACCCAGTTGATCATCGCGGAGGAAACCCGCATTCCTCATGTGGTCGATCCGCTGGGCGGTTCCTATTACGTGGAACACCTGACATCCTCCCTGGCCGAAGCGGCGGAAAAGCTGATTATCCAAGTGGAGGAAATGGGCGGCATGACCAAGGCCGTGGAAAGCGGCCTGCCCAAACTGATGATCGAGGAAGCCGCCGCCCGGCGTCAGGCCCGCATCGACCGGGGCGAGGAAGTCATTGTCGGCGTCAACAAGTACCGCCCGCAGAACCCGGAAAAGGTGGACGTTCTCGACATCGACAACACCGCCGTGCGCGAGGCCCAGGTCGCCCTGCTGCACCGCATCCGCGCCACCCGCGACGATGCCAAGGTCCGCGAAACCCTGGCCGCCTTGACCAAGGCGGCGGCCGAGAAATCCGGCAACCTGCTGGCGCTGGCCGTGGATGCCGCCCGCGCCCGCGCCACCGTGGGGGAGATTTCTGACGCCATGGAAGAGGTTTTCACCCGTCACCGCGCCGTGATCCGCTCCGTCTCCGGCGTCTATGGTGCCGCTTACGAGGGCGACGAGGGCTTCAAACGCATCCAGCAGGATGTGGAAGCCTTCGCCGAGGCCGAAGGCCGTCGCCCGCGTATGCTGGTGGTGAAGATGGGCCAGGACGGGCACGACCGGGGCGCCAAGGTCATCGCCACCGCCTTTGCCGATATCGGCTTTGACGTCGATGTGGGGGCCCTGTTCCAGACGCCGGAGGAAGCCGCTCGCCAGGCCATTGAAAACGACGTGCATGTCGTCGGTGTCTCCAGCCTTGCGGCGGGTCACAAGACCCTGGTGCCGCAACTGGCCGCCGCCTTGAAGGAACAGGGTGCCGGCGACATCCTGATCGTCTGCGGCGGCGTCATCCCGCCCCAGGATTATGATTTCCTGCTGAACGCGGGTGCGGCGGCCATCTACGGGCCGGGCACCAACATCCCCAAGGCGGCGGCGGAGATCATGGAGATGATCAAGGCCAAGCGCGGGGAGTAAGGGGCGGCGGGGGGCTTCGGCCCCTCTCGCCTACCCACCTACCGCGTCTCTCATCCCCCTGGATCCCGGCGAAAGCCGGGATCCAGGGGCCAAGCTCCCGACCTGTCGGTGGCCTCGTCGCAGTGGCAGCACCCCACTAGCGAATTGCGCAATTCTTGCATATTGTGTAACTTAAAGTGGCAACAACGGGCGCTGCCGCCCCATGGCTCAACTGCAACCGACGCGTCGCCGAGGTTTGGGAAAATCTCAATCGACAGGCGCGCAACATCCTCAAGCGCGCGTCAATCAGCCCATACTCCCCTATATGCGATCAAAACCAGACATTTCTGACGGACTCTATTTTTAATAAATTTTATGCACATTTTATGGTGCACATTCATTCAAAGGTGGTATATATTCGAATCTCGGCAACCAAATTGTCATGGGATCGGCCAAATTAACGGTTGGGAGGGTGTTATGTCAAATATTTTTACAATCAATGTGGTAAACCAATCTTCGGCAATGCAGAGTATTTATTTATTTCAGCAGCCATCTATCTATACAGGTGGGGTTCCTGTATATTCGAATAGTATTGCCGAGTCTGCGGTTGCGCCATATTCCACAACGGGTAACGTGGTGACATTTATGGTCAACGCCCAATACTATGCGGGTGCTCAGCAGGCTCAGTCGCGATCGCCGATGATCGGCCAGGTTTCCGGCGGCAATATTGTGGTGCAACCTATTTCGCTCGCGTCCTCCGGGGGCAGTTCTCCACCGGACACGACGAAAATGAACACCTCTCCCCTGTCGCTGACAACACCTGCTTTCACCCAGGGTGTGCAGCCCGGCTCATTCCGGATTGTAACGCCAAGTTATAATATTTCCGAGTATTTCAATGTTGGTTCCGCTTCTTACGTGAATGGGCGGATATTAATGTCAAATTTTGTTGCCGCTGAACAGTTACAAAATATAGATATACAGCCAATTCAAAAATATTATATTGCAATTGGTTCTTTTATGCCTGGAACAGTAATATATTTTACTGCTTCATCAGTTGGAGCGGCGATGTGTGATTTTAGCCATGGATACGCAACGGCAAATGTTACATTGAATTCTAATGGCTCTTGGTCGGTATCTATGTCCTAATCCCCATTTTGGGTATAAATTAAACTAATACCAATCTGTTGAGGGCTTGCTTTTGGCGGCTATGATGATAGCAGGCCTTTGTTCAGCTGATATAGGCGAGGATAAGCGCCGCCAGCTTATCTTCGCGCCCGCCAAAGCTCTCGATCATGGCGGAAAGAACCTCGGCGGGATCAAGCGCCCCGTCATTGACCGCATAGCCCGCGTTCGTCGCCCGGCGAAGGGCGGTGCGTTGTTCTTTCATGGACTTAAATTACCCTGATGGCCCTGTGAACGCCATCTGATCCCGACCCCAAGCACGCCCATGGCATTGCCCTTCGCCGCTCACCTGCCGTCACTCTGGCGCAAAAGCCTTCACCGGTCCAGCCTATGCCGCCCTCACCCCACCCGCCGCCCGTCGCAGCCGGCGAATGAACCGGATATTACTGAACAGCATGGCCAGGGCCAGCGGCACCAGCAGGGCGATCAACCAGGGTTGGATATCCACCAGCACCGGCCTGCCGATCTGCATCAGCAGCACCGCCGACAGCGGGGCCAGCCCAGACCAGGGGCGCAGCAATTCCAGGGCCGTCAATCCGCGCGGCTGCGGCAGGATCAGGCGCAATGGCCGGTTCATCGGCACCTGTGTGCAGGCCCGTTGCAACAGGGGAAAGTAAAGGGCGTTCAACAGCAACCAGATACCGCCCAGCAGCGCCGCCGCCACTTCCGGCCCGGCCAGCAGCCATGCCGGCGCGACGCCCGCCAGTAACAGGAATGACAGCACAAACAGCCCCGTTGCCACCTTGGGCAACAGCCCAATCCAGCCCGGCCGCACCTGTGCCACACGCAGCCACGCCTCCTCCGGCATCTGCACCGGGCTGGGCCGCACAGCCTCCCCCGTCAGGTCGGCGCGGTGTGAATGGTAAATGGTCCCCTGATCATCCCGATAGAGCGGCATGTGTCCCCCATGTTTGGCGGGAGTGTACCATTGCATCCCACTGCAACCAATATGGCCCAGCTGCGCCAATCGCGGATCATGATCAAGCCCAATTGATCCCCTGCAGATTTCGCCGTGTATCCATCACACGCACAATTTCCACCCACTCAACAGGTCCCTCGTCCGTATCTGGTTCGGTTTCGAACAGGATCAGATACGGACCTTCCACCAGGGCGCGGGCAGATGGGGCGATATCAGGCCGGCGGTTGCCCAAACGGGGGAACTGTGCCAGCCGCTCAATCCTTTTACCCTGCCGCCGCAGCATCGACGTTGCGGCATCCGGGTTATCTGCGGCGATCACGAGCCAGATATCCTGTAGATCGGCTTCCGCCGCCGCCGTGCGGATCAGGCGCACCATGCCTTACCGCCCCCGTGCCTTCGCGGCGGCAATGGTGCGCTCTATGTCAAATGCCGCTGTTCCACCACTCTCCTTGCCCTCATTCCAGGCATGGCGCAGCCGGGCCAGTTCCTCTTGCCGCTGGGCGCGCTTCAGCTGCCAGTCCCGCACGGCCTCTCGCACCACTTCGCTGGTGGTGGCATAATCACCGGTTTCCACCGCCTCGCGCATGGCGGCCAGTTGGTCGCTGGTCACGGCAATGCTGATTTTCTGAATATCCGGCATGGCGGGGGCTTCCTGGTAACACCAAGTAGCAAAAATTACTCCAATCCCCGCGCCCCGTCCACCCCATCTTGCCCGCCACCCTCAACCATGATAGGAATAAATACCCCACCCCATCACCCCGGAGCCTCCCATGCCGCGCGACGTCAAGCCCACCACCCATTCCCTGGACCCGGCCCAGTTGGATCCCGCCTATGCCGCCCTGCCCAAGGATGAACAGCGGGAGGCCTGGTGGCGCGGGTCGGAGGATAAGGAGGCGTGGCGCAATGGGGATGATGTTGAATATGCCTATGAACATATGTTCACCGAGGGGCTGAACAACCGCAGCCGTACCGATGAACAATGGGCGCGCATCGCCTATTATCTGGCGTCCGGCGTGACGGTGACAGAGGTGGCGCGCCATTTCACCCTGTCGCGCAGCACCATCTGGCGGGCGCTGCAGCGCTCCCCCGGTCTGCGCCGTCGCATCGCGGCGGAACGGGAAATGCTGCGCCGGGAAAGCGACAGCCGGTTCGTCGCCATGCGTCATGCCGTGGTGGAAGGGCTGTCGCGGGCCATCAATGCCGGCAATATCCGCGCCATCCTCTGGGCGGCGCAACGGCTGGAACTGGGTGGGCCGCTGCTGGTGGCCAAGGAATGTCAGCCTGAACCGGAACGCCGTCCTATCCGTCGCCCTGTGCCCCGGCGGCCCCGGTCCCAGACTTCTGATACCCGGTCCCCGGCGGCCAGCGCCCCGGTGGCCGATCTCCCCCCGGACCCGGTGGCGGAAACGCCCGATCCGGACCCCGCCGCCCCGGCATCGCCGGGGGAGGCACCCCCCGCCACTGCCACCGCCACCGTGACGGGTGCCCCGGCGGCGCCGGTTGCCGTCGCCGATCCGGCCGCCCGTCAGCCGCGCCGCCCGGTGCCGGTCCGCCCGGCCGGGGTGATGTTGCCATCGGCCTGCCGGGCTGTGCGCCCGCCGGTGCGTCTGCTGGTCTATCGGTTGCGGGCCATGCTGCAACTGACCGATGATGTTGATGAACGGCTGGTGCCCTTTCCCGCCGGGGGGGAGGCGCGCATGAACCCCTGGCTGGCCCGCACGGCGGGGGAGGAGCTGAACATTTACCGCCCCGCCACCCGTCCCCGGTACTGATCGGGGCCGGGCGGCTACGCACCATCAGCGGCTGAAATGTTGCGTAGTGTTGCGTTGGGGGCTCGGGCAGGGCAGGGCAGGCGATCAGCGCTTCACATCCAGCCCGCCGCCCGCCATCACCGCCTGCACATCGCCGACGGAGACCAGATTGGCATCACCCGGCACGGAATGTTTCAGCAAGGCGGCACAGACGGCGAAATCCAGCGCCGTGGCATCGTCCATGCCGCTGGTGATGCCGTGCAGCAGCCCGGCAGCAAAGGCATCGCCGCCGCCGATCCGGTCCACAATGCCGGACATGGCGCGCACCGGCGTGCGCACCAGTGCGCCGCCCCGGCTGATCATCTGGCCGGCCAGATCCTGGCAATCCACCGACTCATGCGACCGGATGGTGCAGGCCAGCCGTTGCAGGCGGGGGAACGCCTGGAAGGCGGTTTCGGCGGCGGCCAGGAACTTCTCTTCCGTGCTGGGCTGGTTGAAGCTGGTTTGCAGCATCAAGGCGATATCCCGATGATTGCCCAGCAGCAGATCGGCATGGCCCGCCAGTTCCAGCAGGGTGGCGCGGCCGTCGGTGCCGCGCGCTTCCCACAGCTTCTGCCGGTAATTACAGTCGAAGGAGACCTTCACCCCGGCTTCCACGGCGGCCTTGGCGGCGGCCAGGGCGGCCCGCCCCGCCGTCTCGCTCACCGCCGGGGTGACGCCGGACAGGTGCAGCCGCTCGGCCCCCTGCACCAGGGCGGCCCAGTCATAATGGTCGGCATCGGCCAGGGCAAAGGCGGTATCCACCCGGTCATAGATGATTTCCGACGGGCGGGACAAAGCCCCGGTGGCCAGGAAATACAGCCCCATCCGCCCCGGCACCCGGCGCACCGCGCGCGTATCCACGCCCTGGCGGCGCAATTCGCCAATGGCCGCCTCGCCCAGCGCATGGTCGGGCACGGTGCCCACCATGGCGCATTCATGCCCAAAGCGGGACAGCGAAACGGCGACATTGGCCTCCGCCCCGCCGACATTCACCTCAAATCCGGGGGTTTGCAGAAACATCTGCCGGCCCGGCGCGGACAGGCGCAACAGCAACTCACCGAAAAACACAAAGCGTGCGGCCATATCCTGTTTCCTTACCCTTTGCTTTTGCTGGTTTTTCCCCATATTCAGGGGGCTGGGCGCAACAGGGGCGCAAAGCCTCTGTTGCGGGCATTTCCACTCTGCTTAATCGTCGCTGTTACCGGTGTCAATTGAGGCTTTCTGCCCATCACAACGCCCCACCCCACCATTGATGGCAACCCTGTCCGGCATGATTTCCCCCTCCCTCTGGCACGGCATTATTTAGTTCCATAAATTGGGAGATTATACCATATTGTGGCGGAATTTAAGGGGGCGGTTATCGCCGCACCCCAGCCCCGCGCTGCATTGGGAGAGAGTTGATGTTTGAGAAGACGTTCCACGCCACGCATCCGGACAGCCTGGAAGCGGCGAATACGGCGGATCTGCGTAACCGCTATCTGGTGACGGGGATTTTTCAGCCGGGTCGGGTGGTGCTGAACTACTCCCATAATGAGCGTTTTGTCATCGGCGGGGCCGCCCCGGTGGATGGCGTTCTGGAATTGCCCACCCA
>NZ_FZOI01000030.1 GCF_900188385.1 Azospirillum sp. RU38E | reverse complement strand
TGCCGCGCAGTCAACCAGCGCATCCGCCAGAGACTGCAAATCCATCGTCGGCAGCGGCGCCGCCGTCGTTGGTGGAGCGCTTTCTAAACACCTCCGACCAACCCGTCAACCGTTTTTTTCACCGTTCCAAACTTTTTTCTCCGCAGCGCCGAAACGCTACAAAAAGCACAGAACCAACCCGGTCAATGGACCATCAAGCAAAACTTCCACCAGAACAAAGTCTGGCGAACAGCTCACCCAACAGCACGATAGATCATTCCACTTGCCCGAAGGCCGAAACCTTCAAAGAACCGTCGGTGATACTGGCCAAAACCACCATCACCCCGCCCCACAACTTGACAAACCATCCGGTCTGCATTCGTGGGAGGCGCTGTATAGGCGCATGATAAAACCGATGCAACAGGTTTTTTCAGAAATTTACGCCAGACCCAGCGCGCGCAATTCAGCCATCAGATGTTCGGGGAGCGCCTCGTCCCCTTCCCCACCGGCCAGATCGGCCGGTGCTTCTTCCGGTTTCAGATAGCGCCAGCCCTGGAAGGGCCGCTTGGGCATGGAGAGGGTTTCCACCAGTTCCGGATCCATCAGCATCCGGCAATAGGCCGTACCATCCACATCCTGCACCTCATCAAAACCGATGAAGCGCTGGCGGCACTGGATGAAGCCCTTCACCACCCAATAGATGCAGCCACCATCCAGCAGCTCGGCCATACGGGTGGGTGCGCGTTTGGTATAGGTCGGCACCACCGGCCGACCCTGCCATTGTATCTGGTGATCCTGGCGCCAGTCGCGCATGGATTGCAGACTGTCGGCCCCGACGGCCAGACGAAGCAGATGAATAGTCATGAAATCAGGCAGCCTTGGGAAAGGCGGGCTGCACACCCGCCGATGAGTTCCGATCAGGCTGCTGATATGGCGCGGGGCTCAGGCCCCGGCAAGCGCATTCATGGAGCGGCAGCGGCCTTCAAAATCTGCCGACAGGAATTCCGGTTTCTTGAACAGGCCCCGCAGCCATGCGGCCAGCATACATAGTTCTTCGAGCTTCAGTACTTCATCCAATGTGCCGTTGGGGAAGCGGACCTCGAAACTTTCCGAGATGATCTCCAACACCTCTTCCACCTGCTCAATGGAGAGGCCGCAATCGGTCTCCAGCGCGGCAGTGCGGGTCAGAATTTTCTCATCCACCCCATATTCATCGCGGATCAACTTCACGATCCAACGGAACATGTGCATCCAGTTCGACACGCCCTCAATGGACCGGCTCAACGCTGCCCCCGTCGCTTTCTCGACACGCTTGCGCGTGACACAGGAAGTCGGCCCGGCAGGGTGCCGGGCCGACGAACAATCGCACTATCACCCCAAAGGGTTAATCTTTTTTTGCTGCGCCTGCATATTTCAACCATGCTGACCAGAAGGATGGGGTGGGTTGCGGTCGGTTTCCCGATAAAGCTGGACCAGCTCGTCCACAGCACCGCTGGGAACACCCAGCGATTCCAAGGCCCCACGCGCCAGGGTCAGGCTGCTTTCAAAGGTTTCCGGCACCACGGCGATCACCCCCATGGCGAGGAGATTGCTGGCATGTTCCCGGTCACGTGCCCGGGCAAACAGCCGCAGATGTGGCCAATGATCCCGAAAAGCCGCCACGGTGCGGGCGGCAGCCAGCGGATCATCCAGGGTGATGATCGCCGCCAGCGCATGGTCGGCCCCCATCTGTTTCAGCAATTCATGACGCGCCGTATCGCCATAATGTACGGGCAGCCCTTCGCGCCGCTTCTCCCGCACCAGATCGGGATTGAGGTCGAGGGCCACCACCGGTACCTGCTGGCGGGCCATCAGGGCCGCCACGGTCTGGCCGACGCGGCCGAATCCGGCAATCAGCACATGCGGTTCGCCCAAGGCCTCCGGCACCGGCCCTTCAACGTTGGGCGAAACCCAGCGCACCAGCCGGTCAGCCAGCGCCGGCAGGAAGGGTGTGACGGCAATGGAGAGACCGACCGTGGCCACCAGGGCCTGCGACAGTTCCCCATCCAGCAGTTTTTGTTCTGCCGCCGTGGCGATCACCACGAAGGCGAACTCCCCCACCTCGCCCAGCAACAGGCCGGAGCGGATCGCCACCTCCCGCGTGGCACCGAAGGCCAGGGCGAGGCCGCCGGCGATCAATGCCTTGGTGAGGATCAGGCCGAACACGCCCAAGACAATCCAGCCGATCTTGTCGGCGATGGCCGCCGCATCAATGCCAAGCCCGACGGAGAGGAAGAACAGCCCCAGCAGCAGTCCTTTGAAGGGCTGCATATCGGTTTCGGCCTGATGGCGAAACTCCGTCCCCGCCAGCACCAGCCCGGCCAGAAAGGCGCCCAGCGCCATGGACAGGCCGCCGAGCCCGGTGGCCCAGCCAGTGCCCAGCACGATCAACAGGGAGGTGGCGGTGAAAAGTTCGGTGCTGCGGGTCACGGCCACCATGCGCAACAGCCGCCCCATGGTAAAACGGCCCACCAGCAGGATGACCACGACGGCAAGCGCCGCCTTGCCGAGCGCCAGCGCCATGGCCAGCGGAATCGACTGATCCGGCGGCCCCGCCAGCACGGCGGCGAACAGCAGCAGCGGCACCACCGCCAGATCCTGGAACAGCAGCACGGCAAAGGTGGTGCGGCCGGTGGGCGATGCCACCTCCCCCCGCTCGATCAGCAACTGCACCACCACCGCCGTGGACGACAGTGCCATGCCACCCCCCAGCAGAATCGCCGTTGCGGGCGACAGGCCCAAGGCGGCCGCCACCGTCGCCACCACACCCCCGGTGATGAGAAATTGCGCCGTGCCCAGACCGAACACCCAGCGGCCCAGGGCACGCAGGCGATCAACCGATAATTCCAGCCCGATCAGGAACAGCAGGAAGACAACGCCCAGCTCTGCCACCGCGCGGATCGGCTCAACCTCCCGCACCACGCCGAACCCTGTCGGCCCCAGCACCAGCCCCGCCCCCAGATAGCCCAGAACAGGGCTGATTCGCAGCCGATGAAGGAGTAGGATGCAGATAACCGCCACGGCAAGGAACAGCAGCCCTTCATCCATCATGGGCACGCCATGGGCAGCAGGTTCTGCGGCATGGTTCGCCGTTTCCGCGATGTCCAACGCTTGTCCTCCCCGGGTGACCTCTGGTTGGAACATCCCTAGCAGGGAGTCGTTGCATTTCCGAGAGATTTGAAAGGTCTGAAAACAAGTTTCCCCGTGAGCGGTTACGTCTTCCCAACCGGAAACCGGCGTCCCCACGCCCGCTTCCGACATGAAGCCAGGAGGAACGACACATGGAAAAGCCTGAGATGCAGAAGACCGCCGATGCCGAGCGGCTGGCGGAAAGCGAATGGCGACAGGCGGATAAGGCCCGATCGGCCGCCGCCCGCCACCCGTCCGCACGCGCCGTGAGCCCCAAGGGGGATGAGGCGACGCTGCGGGCCGTGGAATGGGCCAAGGCACGGCCGACCGACCATCTGCACCGCAAAGGGTTTGTCGGCAGCCAGCAGGAACGGCCGCACAAGCCATAAAATGGTTATTTTTGATTGAGGTTTACCATTTAATTACATCGTCGGATATATTACCATTCACACCTCCTTTGGTAGAGGGTGATATGTCCGGCGATCTTTTTCGTATTATCGATATCGGCCTGGGATTGATCCTGATCTATATGTCGCTCAGCGTCGTCGTCACCGCGATGACGGAGACGATTGCCGGGCTGTTGAAACTGCGTGCCTCCACCCTGGAACGCGGGGTGATCTGGCTGTTGCAGGGCAGCAAGGGTGATCCGGCGGCAGCGGTGTCAACCCCGCCTTCTTCCTTGAGCGACATTGCGGGCAAGGTGATGGCCCATCCGCTGATCAATGGCAGTGCCAGCGGCGGGGCCGCCGCCAGCATTCCGCCACGGGTTTTCGCCCTTACCCTGCTGGATGTGCTGCATCAGGCCGACAATGCCGCCGATGCCGTGGCACAATCCGCCAAGGGCCCGTCGGAGCCGGGTTTCAGCTTTGCGGATGCGCGGCAAACCATCGCCAAGCTGCCGGATGGACCCTTGAAGAACAACCTGCTGCTGGTGCTGGCCGATGCGGAACGGCGCGCGGTGGCCTTGGAGGATGCGCTGGCCCAATGGTACGATCAGGGCATGGCGCGGGTCAGTGAATGGTATCGCAAGCGTATCCAGCGCATCACCCTGGTGCTGGGCATCCTGGTGGCGGTGGTGGTCAATGCCAACACCATCCATATTGCCGAGGTGCTGTGGCAGGATGATATTGCCCGCCAGGTGACGCTGAGTGCGGCCCTGCAGGCCGGCAAGGACGCCGCCCCCGGCAGTGGTTGCACAATGGTGACCCAGCCACAGGGCAATGGTCCGGGGGGACAGCCAGAAGATGACGCGGCGGTGGCGGCAGCGATCCGTTGTCAGACGAGTGCTGCCATGCAGGCCTTCCGCGATGTTGGGGCGCTACCCATCGGCTGGGGACAGGATATTGCGGATATCGGCCGGCAGAAAGGCTGGGTGACCCTGATCCTGGGCTGGCTGATCACCGGCTTCGCCCTGCAGATGGGGGCACCCTTCTGGTTCGATCTGCTGCAAAAGCTGATGAAAATGCGCAGTACCCTGTCGGCAACGGGCTTCCTGGCCCAGGGCGGGGCGCAGCCGGAAAGCGCAGCCGCCCCCCCGGCTCAACAGGCGCAGAACAACAGCAAGGCCCCGGCAACGAACAGCTGATCCCAGCCCTGCCCCGGATCAGCCCTCCGTGTCGTCCGGCCCCGGCTTGCGCTGCTTCTTGCGGCCGGACAGGGCCGCGAGGATACCGTGGAAGGTGCGAACTTCCTGTTCGGTCATGGCGCAGCGCTGCAGGGTATTGCGCACATTGCGGATCATGGAAGGGCGCTTGTCCGGGTGGGTATAGAAACCCGTCAGGTCCAGTTCCCCTTCCAGATGTTCGAACAGGTTCTGCATTTCCGCCTTGGTGGCGGGGCGGCTGGCGCCGGTATGCAGATAGCGGTCTTCCACTTCCTGCCCGGCGATCCACCATTCATAGGCCACCAGCAGCACCGCCTGCCCCAGATTGAGGGAGGAGAAGCCGGGATTGAGCGGGATGGAAATCAGCGTGTCGGTCAGGGTGATATCGTCATTCACCAGCCCGGTACGCTCCGGCCCGAACATCAGGCCGATCTTGCGGCCGGCATCCCAATGGGCGCGCATTTCCGCCGCCGCCTCCCGCGCCGTCACCACCGGCTTGACCAGATCGCGGACACGGGCGGCGGTGGAATAGACCTTGTGCAGATCGGCAATCGCCGCCTCTGTGCTGTCAAACAGCTTCACATTATCCAGCACCAGGGTGGCACCGGCCGACGCCGACACCGCCTTTTCATTCGGCCAGCCGTCGCGCGGACTGACCAGACGCAGGTCGGTCAGCCCGCAATTCAGCATGGCGCGGGCGCAGGCACCGATATTCTCCCCCATCTGCGGCTGGATGAGGATGACGGCAGGCCCCTCGCCATCGGCCTGCGTCTTGGATAACAGCTTCTTGTTCGTACCGCTGGACATGGAACCCGCAACCTTAACGCCAAAGTGTCAAGGTGGCGGCCCCTGTCAGGCCGCCACCACAGGCTTGTCGATAGCGGCACCGGACCGGTAGAGGCAATAGGTAATGCTGTCCGACAGCGCATTGAAGCTGGCATCGATGACGTTTGCCGAGACGCCGACGGTCACCCAGCGCTGCCCATGGCGATCCGCCGTTTCGATCAGCACCCGCGTCACCGCCTTGCTGCCATCCTGGGCAGACAGGATGCGCACCTTGTAATCGACCAGCCGCATCCCCTCCAGCGCCGGATAGACGGGGATCAGGGCCTTGCGCAACGCCTGATCCAGCGCGTTGACGGGGCCATTGCCCTCGGCCACCGTCATCACCGGCTGGCCGTCACCGCTGGCCGACGGCACCTCCACCTTGGTGGTGGCTTCCGAGAGGGTCACCAGATCGCCCTTTGAATTCCAGCGGCGCTCATCCAGCACGCGGAAGGCGGCGAGGCGGAAATAATCCGGCACTTCGCCCAGGGCTCGGCGGGCCAGCAGTTCAAAGCTCGCCTCCGCCCCGTCATAGGCGTAGCCTTCAAACTCCCGCCGTTTCACCAGATCGACCAATTGGCCGATCCGTTCATCCTTGGGATCGACCTCCACCCCCACCTCCCGCAGGCGGGCCAGGATGTTGGAGCGGCCGGCCTGGTCAGAGACCAGCACATGGCGGCGGTTGCCGACCAGCGACGGGTCGACATGCTCATAGGAGCTGGGGTCTTTCTCCACAGCCGAGACATGCAGGCCGCCCTTATGGGCAAAGGCGCTCTCCCCCACATAGGCGGCATGGCGGTTGGGCGTGCGGTTCAGCCGTTCATCCAGCATCCGGCTGACATGGACCAGCCTTGCCAGCCCCTCACGGCTGACGCCGGTATCGAACCCCATCTTCACCGTCAGTGTGGGGATCAGAGAGAGCAGGTTGGCATTGCCGCAGCGCTCGCCCAGACCGTTCAGCGTGCCCTGGATCATCCGCGCCCCGGCCCGCACGGCGGCCAAGGAATTGGCCACGGCGTTTTCCGTGTCGTTGTGGGTGTGGATGCCGATATGGCTGCCGGGAATCACGCTGGCCACGCGGGCAACGATCTGTTCCACCTCATCCGGCAGGGTGCCGCCATTGGTGTCGCACAGCACCACCCAGCGGGCGCCCGCCTCATAGGCGGCCTGCACGCAAGCCAGCGCATAGTCGGGATTGGCCTTGTAGCCATCGAAGAAATGTTCGGCATCGAACAGGGGTTCACGGCCGCGGGCCTTGATCTCCCGGATGCTGTCGGCGATCAGGGTCAGATTCTCATCGCGCGGAATGCCCAACGCGACATCGACATGGAAATCCCAGCTTTTGCCGACGATGCAGACGGCTGCCGCCGGGCTGTCCAACAGTGCCGACAGGCCGGGATCGTTCGAGGCGCTGCGGCCCGGCCGGCGCGTCATGCCGAACGCGGTGAAGGTGGCGCGGCCCAGCTTCGGCGGTTCGGCAAAAAAGGCATCGTCGGTGGGGTTGGCACCGGGCCAGCCGCCTTCGACATAATCAACGCCCAGCGCGTCCAGCTCCTGCGCGATGGCAATCTTGTCCGCCACGGTGAAATCCACGCCCGAGGTCTGGGCGCCGTCGCGCAGGGTGGTATCGTAGAGATAGACGCGGTTCGTTTCGTTCATATTACAAGGCCAAATAGAAATGACATTGCCGAACATGGCAAATCCGCGCCGACGGATCAATGGTTATGCGTGCATAGCCATTGGTCGGCGACGTCGTTTGGCCTAGATAGGGGCGCAGGTGAGCATCTTGGGCTTCAGCGGCGGCACCCCTTGACCGCCGGGGGATGGATGGACGTGACGAACATGCTGGAATGGCGCATCAGCGACCAGCCGGTGGAATATCCGGACGCGTTGGCCTTTATGGAAGCGCGGGTGGCCGACATCCGCGCCGGGACCGCGCCGGAATGCGTCTGGCTGCTGGAACATCCCCCGCTTTATACCGCCGGCACCTCCGCCAAGGCCGCCGACCTGCTGACGGCGCAGTTCCCCGTCTATGATGCCGGGCGCGGCGGGCAATATACCTATCACGGGCCGGGCCAGCGCATTGGCTATGTCATGCTGGATGTGGCGGCGCGCGGCGGCGACCTGCATGATTTTGTCTGGCGGCTGGAAGAATGGCTGATCCGCACCCTGTCCCAGTTCGCCGTGAAGGGCGAACGCCGCTGCGGCCGGGTGGGCGTGTGGATCGATATGGCGCCTTATGGCCGGCCGGGCCAGGAAGCCAAGATCGCCGCCTTGGGCGTGCGAATCCGGCGGGGGGTCAGCTTCCATGGTGTGTCGTTGAATGTGGAGCCGGACCTGACGCATTTCGGTGGCATCGTCCCCTGTGGCATCAAGGAACATGGCGTCACCTCCCTGGCCGATCTGGGGCATATCGTCACCCTGGATGAGGTGGACATGGCCATGCAGGCAGCCTTCCTGGACGTGTTCGGACCCGATGCGGTGGCGCGGGAGACCTGTGCTGTGACGGAGAATGCCGATGGATAAGCACCGTTCCATCACCGCCATCGTGCTTTACGCCGTCGGCGGGGCGGCCATCCTGGTCTCCATGTTCATGCTGGTGGCCCCGACGGCGGAAACCTATGGGCCGGCCCTGGTCGGCCTGCTGCTGGGGGTGGCGCTGTCTGGGTTGGGCCGCGCCTGCCAGCATTTGTCCCGCATCCGGGCCCTGCTGGAGGGACGGGTTTAAACCTTATACCAATCTCCCTTGATCGTTACCGATCCAGGGAGATTTGCGTTCCCTCAGGTGCCGGGCGCCCGCATCCGCAGGCTTGGCTCACGGCGCACGAGCGCCGGGCCGGCGGTCGCCGGCCTCCACCCCGCCGAAAGGTCAAACTTTCGGCGGGGTGGCATTAAACCTTGCGACCCGGCGGCGTTCTGGGCGGCGGCTCCCCATAGGCTTTGGCCGCCACTTCCGGCTTTTTCAGGTTTTCCATCAGCTTCATAGCGAATTTCCCGCCATCATTGCGGCTGCGCAGGAAGGACGTCACCACGTCACGCGCCGCTTCCTTATCATAAGGCACATGACCGGGCGGCAAGGTGCGGGCGGCTTCCGCCGCCTGGGCAGCCTTCTCCGCCCGTTCCAGCACATTGGGATCAATGCGGCGGCGGATGGCCCGCATCTGGCGCAGCAATTCAGCCTTCGGGTCGGCGGACATGGGGCGGCTCTCTTCCTGGCAAGCTTCCCCTTAAGATGGCGCAGCTGCCACGGCGCGCAAGACATATTGCGCGCCGTGGAGACGGGCCAAAACCGTTACCCAAGCTGACAGGGTGGGCATGGCTGGGCGGATCGCGTCATGTGCAAGGGCATGGCGGCTGGGTCAGTCACACCATAACCCAGCCGTTCATAGGTGAGCCGGGCTGGGTTGGTCGGCTCCACATAAAGGCTCGTCGTCAGTCCCTGCCGGTCGGTCACATCCAGCCAAGCCTGCAACATCAGGCGCCCGGGGGATCCCACTCGCTGATCTGGCAGGACCGCGATATCCACGATATGCGCATTCCCGTCCAGTACAGCCATCCAGCAGAAGGCGCCGATCATCAGGCCATCTGCCCGCAGCAGGATCAGTTCGGTGAAACCGGGATAGTCGCTGGCAAAGGCCCGCCGACGCAGGGCGAATTGCTGGGAGGCCAGCATGGCGGTCACCCGGTCCGCGATTTCCGGACCAACGATGCGGGCATGGGATTCCCGCATACACTCTGTGAACAGGCTTTGCAGCCAGTCCAGGTCCGCCGGCCCCGCCAGCCGGGCTGCGAACGCGGTGCCGGCGCGGGCGGCGAAGGCATCAATCAGCGCAGTGGCTGGTACCGACTGAACCGTCATGGCATCCCCCAGCTCCTGCCCTATCAGCAGAAAATGACCTGATAATAGCGCGCGCCGGGATAGTCGGGGTCCATCAGGTCCATGGTGGGTACCACGTTAACCCCCTCAATCGTTCCGACAATGGGGTGGCTCAGATTGTAAGTGCCTTCGTTGGCAATCTTGTCAGATGGCCCCCGAAATATCAGCAGGAACGGCATGCGCTGGACAAGGGCGATCTTGGTCCGATGCATTGGGTCCGCCTTCACCAAGGTTAACTCGAGATATCCGCCGCCGCCATCTTCCAGGACCCATTTTTTGTCGAGGTGGGGGAAAAACATATCCCTCGTTACGATGTCGAGCATGTGCAGCCATTCTATCCAGATGAAAAAAGGCCGGTCCTGTTCAGGGGGCCGGCCTGCTTCGGTTCAGTCGCGCGATGGGAAGATGCCATCGACAACGATCAGGTACGTCAATCCCAGGCTGGGCTGCGTGACGTTGATGGAGTAAGCACCAGCCGAGCTGACCACGACAGCCTGACCGGCACCCGTCGCGCCCACCTCGATGGTACCACCCGTAACCGTGGTGATGCTGCCAGTCAAGGCACCGACACTGCCAGATACGGCAGCAGGAAACGGCTTCAGCGTCGTCGTCGTGGCCGCCGTGCTGTAAACCTGCGTATTATAGGTCGTTGGACCGTTTTTCGTGAAGGCGTTGGCCAGAGCCATGGCGGCATTCGGCTGCTGCGTCGTGGTGCTTGCGGTCGCATTGTCCACAACCGGGATGGCCACACTAGCGGACAGGGTCGAGGCCCCTTGGCCCATGGTCACCATCTGGTTTCCAGTGGTGGGTTTGAATATAGCCGAATGAGTGTGTTGCGGCAAATTACTAATCCCAAGGGTGAATGCCCCCTGGCTGTTAATGACGCCGCTAACAACGGGGCTGCCGGCAGTATGCCCCAACTGCAATACGGGCAACGCGCCATTGCTTGTATTCACACCAACGATGGTGCGCCCCCGCAAGTCAGGAAGCATAAAAGTACTTGAACCATTACCCCCATAGATTGTTCCCATAATTGCAAAAAGGGCATTGTATTGCTGAATGGCAAGAGTCTGACCTTGACAATTCATAAAGCCCCTGGGAATGAAATTCCCGGCCCACGGCACGATCGAGCCCATCATATATTCCATCTGTGTCCATCCTTCTGAAACAGGCCACAATAGAGACAGGCAGGGGCGGCCGGGTTCCTGCCTACAGGAATAGGCATAATGCGTTTGCCCAATTTGGGGCATCAACGCATAGGCGTACTACACCTAAAGCGGGAGTATATACACCAAAACTGACCGACGGGGGAACTATGTTATGACCTAAATTTGATCTGGCTGCGATTTTTTCCGGCAAACACCCCTGAAGGGCGCATCCATACAGCTGTACCAGTCATAGTGCCCGTTCTGATAACGGACGAAAGCAGTGAACCGTTTTGAAAAGGTAGGCCGACCGGCCGGCCCAAAGACAAAAAAAATCGCAGGTTCCGGTGGGCGATGGGCCCCACCAGAACCTGCGATGATGATTCAACGCATCAGGCCGTCAGGTCGAACCGGTCGGCATTCATCACCTTCACCCAGGCGGCGACGAAATCCTGCACGAATTTCTGTGCATTATCGTCCTGGGCATAAAGCTCCGCATAGGCGCGCAGCACGGAGTTGGAGCCGAACACCAGATCAACCCGGGAGGCCGTCCATTTCACCGCCCCCGTCTTGCGGTCGCGGATTTCATAAGTAACGGCATCGCCCTTCTGCCAGCGATAGGCCATGTCGGTCAGGTTGACGAAGAAGTCATTCGTCAAAGCCCCTTCACGGTCGGTGAAGACGCCATCCTTGCTGCCGCCATAGTTGGCACCCAGCACCCGCAGGCCGCCGACCAGCACCGTCATTTCCGCCGCCGTCAGACCCATCAGCTGCGCCCGGTCCAGCAACAGCTCCTCCGGGCTGACGGCATAGGCCTTCTTCACCCAGTTGCGGAAACCATCATGGATCGGTTCCAGCGGGGCGAAGCTGTCGGCATCGGTCTGCTCGTCGCTGGCATCGCCCCGGCCGGGGGCGAAGGGCACCGTGATATCAAAGCTGGCCGCCTTGGCCGCCTGTTCGATCCCGACATTGCCGGCCAGCACGATGGTATCGGCCAGCGAAGCACCCGACGCGGCAGCGATGGGTTCCAGCACGGCCAGCACCTTGGCCAGACGCGCCGGTTCATTGCCTTCCCAATCCTTCTGCGGGGCCAGCCGGATACGGGCCCCATTGGCCCCGCCGCGCATGTCCGACGCCCGGAAGGTGCGCGCACTGTCCCAGGCGGTGGCGACCAGTTCGGCGATGGAGAGGCCAGAGGCGGCAATCTGCGCCTTCACAGCCGCCACATCATAATCCGTGCGGCCCACCGGCACCGGATCTTGCCAGATCAGGTCTTCGGCCGGCACGTCCGGGCCGATATAGCGGGCCTTGGGGCCCATATCGCGGTGGGTCAGCTTGAACCAGGCGCGGGCGAACACCTCATTGAAATAGGCCGGGTCTTTGTAGAAGCGCTCGGAAATCTGGCGATAGGCCGGGTCTTTGATCATGGCCATGTCGGCATCGGTCATGATCGGGTTATAGCGGATCGACGGGTCTTCCACGTCGGTCGGCTTATCCTCTTCCTTGATATTCACCGGCTCCCACTGCCAGGCCCCGGCGGGGGACTTGCGCAATTCCCATTCATGGTTGAACAGCATCTGGAAATAGCCATTGTCCCAGCGGGTGGGGTGCGTGGTCCAGGCCCCTTCGATGCCCGACGTAACGGTGAACCGGCCCTTGCCGCTCTGGTTCGGGTTGGACCAACCGAAACCCTGTTCGGTCACGTCGGCGGCTTCCGGGTTGGGGCCCAGCTTGCTGGCATCGCCATTGCCATGGGCCTTGCCCACCGTATGGCCGCCGGCCGTCAGGGCCACCGTCTCTTCATCATTCATCGCCATGCGGGCAAAGGTTTCCCGCACCTGGGCCGCCGTCTTCAGCGGGTCGGGCTTGCCGTTCACCCCTTCCGGATTGACATAGATAAGGCCCATCTGCACCGCCGCCAGCGGGTTTTCCATGGTGGCGGGTTCGTCAACATTGCCATAGCGCCCGTCGGACGGGGCCAGCCATTCCTTCTCTGCGCCCCAATAAATATCTTTTTCCGGGTGCCAGATATCCTCACGGCCAAAGGCAAAGCCAAAGGTCTTCAGGCCCATATTTTCATAGGCGATGGTGCCGGCCAGGATCATCAGGTCGGCCCAGCTGATCTTGTTGCCATACTTCTTCTTGATCGGCCACAGCAGGCGGCGCGCCTTGTCCAGGCTGACATTATCCGGCCAGCTGTTCAGCGGGGCGAAGCGCTGGTTGCCAGTGCCGCCACCGCCACGGCCATCAGCGATGCGATAGGTGCCGGCGGAGTGCCAGGCCATGCGGATCATCAACCCGCCATAATGGCCCCAATCCGCCGGCCACCAATCCTGGCTGTCGGTCATCAGCGCGTGCAGGTCGCGCTTGATCGCGTCGAAATCCAGGCTCTTCACCGCCTCGCGGTAGGAGAAGCCCTGGCCCAGCGGGTTGGTCTTGGTATCGTGCTGGTGCAGAATGTCGAGATTGAGCGCATTGGGCCACCAATGGGTGGCACTGCTGCTGCTGGCGGTGTTGCCCCCGTGCATGAAGGGACATTTGCCGCTGGCAATGGTAATATTGTTGCCTTCCATTCTTGCCTCCGCCGATCTAGCCTGATGTTTGTCGATTCCGTACGGCGCCTTGGCGCCCTGGACGCCAAAGTATCAGGGTCGGCGATTGCGGTATAATTGCATTACCTTAAAGGCGTGATAGGCTAACCTTATGATCCCGTTTTCCATGAAGCATCTGCGTTATTTCGATGCGCTGGCCCGGCTTGGGCATTTCGGGCGGGCGGCGGAGGAATGCGCCATTTCCCAGCCCGCCCTGTCGGTGCAGATCAAGGAGATGGAGGATCTGGTGGGCGCGCCCCTGGTGGAGCGCACGCCCCGGCAAATCCGCCTGACAGCTTTAGGGGAGGCCTTCGCCACCCAGGTGCATGAGATTTTGCGCAGCGTGGATGGGCTGGAAGATCTGATCCGGGCCGCCCGCGCACCCTTCATGGGGCAATTGCGGCTGGGTGCGATCCCCACGGTCGCCCCCTATCTGCTGCCGGCCCTGGTGGCGGAACTGGCGCAGACCTATCCGGGGCTGGATTTGCGCCCGCGGGAGGCGATTACCCAGAAGCTGCTGGAAGATATCATGGATGGGCGGCTGGATGCGGCCATCGTCGCCCTGCCGGTCTCCGAAGCCTCCCTGCACGAAATGCCCCTGTTTGAGGAGGAATTCGTGCTGGTGCGCCCGCCGGCCGACGCGGGCAAGCCCGTGCCGGCGGCCGACAAGCTGTGGCAAATGCGCCTGCTGCTGCTGGAAGAAGGCCATTGCTTCCGGGAGCAGGCGCTGGCCTTCTGCAAATTGTCGGCCGCCGAAGCCCCGCATAACATGATGGAGGGCAGTTCGCTCTCCACCCTGGTGCAGATGGTGGGGGCCGGGATCGGCATCACCCTGGTGCCGGAAATGGCGCTGGGGGTGGAAACCCGTTCCGCCCGCATCGCGCTCGCCCGCCTCCCCTCCCCCCGCCCCAGCCGCACCATCGGCATGATCTGGCGGCGCAGCCATCCGCTGGTGGGGGAGCTGCAGGCCGTGGGCGGCATCGTCCGCCGCATCGGTGAAGACATGCGCCAGTGTGCGGCGGGATTTTTGCGAACGGGCTCCGGCGCCTGAGCTTGGTCATTTCAACGCCGGTTGATTTCCCTCTTCACTTCAGCCTGGTACCAATCTCCCTTGACCGTGACCGATCCAGGGAGATTTTGCGTTCCCTCATGCGCCGGGCGGCGGCATCCGCCGCCTTGGCTTGCGCGCCATGAGGTGCTGAGCCGGCAGTCGCTGGCCTCCAACACGCCTAAAGGTCAACCTTTCGGCGGGTTGGTATAAGCCTAAGCCGGCTGGGAAACAGCTGAGACCTCTCCTTAACCATGCTGCCCTGCCCGCCACGGCACTTCCGCCAGCAGGACAACCATATATCGGTCAAAACCAGCGGGAATCATGAAAGCGTGCACCTCTGGCGAGGTCCATGCGCAACTCCCACGACAGGCAAGACTATAAAAATAAAAAAAACTGACTGGTCTTGTGACGGGGTTAGCGATATTTTTTAGAAATGATAGGTGTGTGTTAACGCATTTACAGTTGCTGTTAATGTCAGCACGCACACAGTTTAACTTCCGCCTTCCCTTTTTGGGGGTGACGGATTTTCGCAATTTTGGGCGAGTAAGGGGCGGGGAATGACCGGCAAGGTTCGCAGCGGCAAGTCGAAGACGAAGACCATCTCTCAGCAGGAAGGGACCGAAATCGTCGTACAGGCGACGGCGGAACCGCCGAAGAAGGGACGCCGTCGCCGTCAGGAACTGTCGCTGGAACCGCGCATCATGTTTGATGCGGCGGCGGTGGCCACCGCCGCCGACGCCCTGACTCTGTCAGCCGCACAGCAGGTGACAGAACCGCAGCATGATCACGCTGCCGATGCCGCCAGCGCCCTGCGCGACGCGGACAGCAAAGCCGCCACGGCGCATAATCCGGTTGAACCGCCCCCCGCAGCCGCCCCTGCCGCCGCCGCCCCCGCCGAAACGGCCCCTGCCCCCACCCCGGTGGCCACGGCGGAAAGCATCAGTGGTAGTCCTGCATCCGACCGTAAGGAAGTTGCCTTCATCGACACCTCGGTCGCCGACTGGCAGACCCTGCGCGACGGGGTGAAGGACGGGGTGGAAGTGGTGCTGCTGGATGGCAGCAAGGATGGCCTTGCCCAGATGGCTGCATGGGCTGAGGGCAAGAGTGGCTATGACGCGATTCATGTGTTGAGCCATGGCTCGGAAGGGCAAGTCCAGCTGGGCACGCTGACGTTGAACACAACGATGGCGGAAGCCCGCGCGGGTGATCTGGCGCAAATTGGCGCCGCATTGACCGAGACCGGTGACCTGCTGCTGTACGGCTGCCAAGTGGCAACCGGCGAGGGCAGAGCGCTGATCGACGTGCTGTCCCACGCCAGTGGCGCTGACGTCGCGGCATCCAACGACTTGACCGGTGCTGTTGGCCGCGGGGGCGATTGGTCATTGGAGGTTGCCAGCGGGCAGTTGGAAACCAACTCTCTGGCCTTTTCAACCTATTCAGGGCTGCTGGCCGAACGCACGGTGACGTTCACCCCGGCGAGTGGCACTGTTGATGATCTTGGTACGGACGCAACCGATGGCGAAGGCGGATCGACCAATGTCTCCGACAATATTACCATTTTCACGGGACAGCCGGACGGCACGGCAGGCGGACACACAATCTATTCGGCGGCCAGCGATTCATCGGAAGCCATCAACAAGGGCGGATTAACAACTTACAGCGGTGGCAATGGCGGTGGGGCGGTTGGCGAGGATGCATGGATCATCAAAAGCACAAACTCTGCCAATAATTTCAATTTAAAGTCCATAACTATAATTAACGGCAGCGGCGATTTTACGCAAAAATACAAAATCGTTGCATATAATGATGGCGTACAGGTCGGTGAGACCGCGGAAATAGAACAAGCCGGTGCACCAACCTATCCTGAGATGACAAAGGTCATTTCGCAGGCATCAACGGATTTGGATCCGGCCATATTCGGAAACATTGATGAAATACGCATTGTTTCAACCGATAGCAGTCAGCTCTATATCGGATTGAATTCAATCGTCCTGGACGATCCGGCGGGCAGCGACAGCACTGCCCCCACGCTGGACGGTGCCAATTCCACGCCGATCGACAATGCCACCAACGTGGCGGTGGGCGCTGATATTGTCGTGGATTTCAGCGAGAATGTGCAGTTCGGCACCTCCGGCACCATCACCCTGCGCAACGCCACCCAGGGCCAGAACGCCGAGACGTTTGACGTCAGCACTATCAACAGCGGCACAGTGACCGGCTCCAACGGTTCGACGCTGACGATCAGCGGCGACAAGCTGACGCTCAACCCGAGTGGCAACCTGCTGGCGGGCACCCAGTACAGCGTGCGGTTCGACGCCGGCAGCATCAAGGACACCGCTGGCAACAACCTCGCCGCCATCAGCGATGATACCAGCTATAATTTCACCACCACGGCCCCCACCGTCAGCCTGTCGGTCAATAATGCCACTGTTGCGGAAGCAGCCGGCACCTCCACGATCACCGCAACGTTGAGCGCGGCGGCCAGCAGTGACACGGTGGTGACCATCGGTCGCAAATCGACCAGCACGGCCACCCTGACCGACGATTTCACCCTCTCCTCCACCTCCATTACCATCCTGGCAGGGCAGACCACGGGCACGGCCACGCTGACCGCGGTGCAGGATACCCTGGATGAGGTGGATGAGACGGCGATCATCGAGATCACGGCGGTCAGCGGCGGGGGGGGGGCAACGGAAAACGGCACTGCCGAGGCCACCGTCACCATCACCGATGACGACGCAGCCCCCACCCTTTCCATCGCCGACGTCACTGAGGCAGAGGGGAATGGCAGTACCCACTACATGACCTTCACGGTCACACTCAGCGCTGCATCGAGCAAGACGGTGACAGTGAACTGGGCAACCGCCGACGGTACGGCCTTATCTGGCGAGGACTATGCTAACGACAGCGGCATCCTGACCTTCGCCCCCGGCGAGACCAGCAAGACCTTCGACGTCCTCATCGGTGAGGACACCGATGTCGAATCCGACGAGACCTTCTCCATCAACCTTTCCGGCGCCACCAACGCCACGATTGCCCGTGCCACGGCGACCGGCACCCTTGTAAATGATGACATCAACGCCAACGCACCGGTCATCAGCGGCCTGGATGGCGATGTCAGCGAGACGTCTGGGACGACATCTACCTTTATTGACAATTTTTCGACTCTTGCCACCGTCAGCGATGCGCAGAATGATTGGAATGGGGCCAAGCTGGTGGTGCAGCGCACCGGCGGTGCGTTGAGCACAGACGAGTTCAGCTTAAGCAGCGCTTATTTTTCGGCGGCCGCCGGAACCTTGACCTCATCACCGGGTGGCGTCAATTTTGCCACCTACAACACGAATGGCAATGTACTGACCATCACCTTCAACAGCAGCGCCACTGCCACGTTGATCGGCAATGTTTTAAACGGCATCAAATACGAGAACGCGAAGCCCTATGGCAACACGCCGCTGACCATCACGCTGACCGATGCGGCCAGCAACAGCACCAGCGTGACCACCACGGTGAATAATAATACCATTTACATCGATAACGCCACCGACACGACGACGATTGATCTGACCGATGGTGTGAGTTTCAGTGAGGCGATTGCCATTGCCGCCGCTGACACCACGGGTGAACAGTATCTTATGTTCGCCAGCAATCTCGCCAACCAGACCATTTCCCTGGCTGGCAATATTACCATCAGTGAGAATCTGATATTTGATGCCACTCTCACCAGTGGCCTGACCCTGACCGGCAGCACCATCACCTTCGGCGCCGGCACCACGCAGGTATTTTATAACGAAACCGGCAATACCCTGACCATCGCCAGCGCCCTTGGCGGCAGCGGCGGTTTCACCAAGTACGGCGAAGGCACGCTGACCCTCTCTGGCACACAGACCGGCAGCGGCAGCATGACTGTCGGCGGCGGCACCCTTTCTGTGGCCAGCGATGCCAATCTGCTGTCGGGCGCGCTAACCCTGGATGCCAGCGACGCGGTTCTGGCCGTCACCGGTGCGACCACCATCGACAACGCCATCACCCTGGGCAGCAATGGCGCCACGGTCAATGCGGGTGCTAATGTTGCCCTGTCTGGTTTGATCAGCGGCAGCGGTGGGCTGACCAAAACCGGGGCGGGCACGCTGACCCTGGGCAATACCGGTAACGAGGCTGGCTGGTCGGGCAACATCACCCTGACCGAAGGCACGCTGTCGATTGCCGCTGATGATGCGCTGTCCAGCGGTTCGCTGCTGTTCAATGGCGGCAGGCTGAACGTCACCGGCACGACCACCATCGACAATGCCGTGTCGATGGGTCTGACTAACATGTTCAACGGCAATGGCACCATTGATGTTGATGTCGGCGCGGCACTCACGCTGTCGGCGTCCATCATCAGCGGTGGCGGCGGTGCGTTGGAAAAGGTTGGGGCCGGCACGCTGGTGCTGGGCATGACCTCTGCCAATCAGAATGTTGCTTACAGGGTTACCGAAGGTACCCTGGCCCTGACCAATCCCGGCAGCGCGCTGGGCACCTTCAACAGCTTGACCCTGAATGGCGGCACCTTGTCGCTGGCGGGCGGGACGCTGGGGGCGGAAATTGCGGTTGACGATAACAGCACCATCTCCGTCACAGGCGATGCGACCATTTCGGGCCCCATCAGCGGTTCTGCCGACTTGACCACGGCCGGCACGGCGCAACTGACCCTGACCGGCAACAACTCTTCTTATGGCGGCGAGATCAACGTTTCCGCCGGCACGCTTTCGGTTGCGTCTGACAGCAATCTGGGCAGCGGTGCAATCACCCTGGCGGATGGCAGCACCCTGGCCGTCACCAGCGACACCACCATCGACAATGCCGTCAGCTTCACCGGCAATGGCACTGTCAGTGTCGGCACCGGCACCCGTGTCACGCTCAGCGGCAATCTGAGCGGTACCTCCGGCAACCTGACCAAGACCGGCGCCGGTACGCTGGTGCTGAGCGGCACCAACAACACGGACGGTACCGGCCTATCCACCATCACGGCGACCGCCGGCACGCTGCAGATCAGTTCCGCCACCAACCTCGGCACCGACAATGTCGCCCTCAGCGGCGGTGTCATCTTCGCCACAGGCGGGAACACCATCACACTCACCAACACATTCGCGATCGAGGGCGACGGCGCCACCTTCAACCAGACCGGCAGCGGGCACCTGACCCTGTCGAACCAAGTCGGCGGCGAAGGGCGGCTGACCAAGACCGGCGGCGGCAGCCTGACCCTGTCCGCCAACAACGATGGTCTCGGCGGCGGCGTGACGATCAGCAACGGCACGCTCTACGCCGCCTTTGCCCAGCCGGAACACGAAACCCTCGGCTACGGGGGGCTGACGCTGTCCGGCGGCACGCTTGTCTTCAGCAACGCCGCGACCTTTGGACAAAGCGTCACCTTCACCGGCGACGCCACCATCGAAACCGCTGCCGACGTCACCTTCTCCGGCACCGTCTCGGGTACCGGTGGGCTGACCAAAACTGGGGCGGGCAAACTGACCCTGAGCAATACCGGCAATGAAGCGGTCTGGTCGGGCGCCATCACGCTGACCGCTGGCTCGCTGTCGATTGCCGATGATGATGCGCTGTCCAGCGGAACCTTGAAGTTCAACGGCGGCACCCTGGCCGCAACCGGCAACACCACCATCGACAATGCGGTGTGGGTGGGTACCACGGCCATGACCAATGGCAATGGCACCATCAATGTCGATACCGGGATAACCCTGACCCTGTCGGCCACCGGTATGGGCGGCGGCGGTGGCCTGCTGACCAAATCGGGTGCCGGCACGCTGGCGCTGGGCATGATCACTGTCAACCCCGCGATTGAGTATGATGTCACGTCAGGCACGCTGGCCGCGACGACTGGTGACATCATCGTTGGCACTCTGACCCTATCTGGCGGCAACCTGTCGCTGGCGGGCGGAACCGTAGCTGCCAACATTGCACTGAGTGCCAGCGCCACCATCACCACCACGGGCGACGCCACCATTTCGGGCTACTTCGTGGGGGGGGGGGCTGCCAGCCTGACCAAGGCGGGCACGGCACAACTGACGCTGTCCGGCGACAATATTGATCTTCAAGGTGCGATCACCGTTTCCGCCGGTACGCTGGTCGCGGGGCACGCCAACGCCCTGGGCAGCACTACAGGCACCACCACCGTGTCGGGCGGCGCAAAGCTGGGCGTTTCCGGTGGGGTGACTGTTGCCGAAAACATCGTGCTCGATACCAGCAACAGCACCGGCCAACTGCTGAACATCGCCGGCGACAATACGCTGAGCGGCACTATTGACCATTCCAGCATGGGCGTCGTCAACGTGCTGGCCGCCAACGGCACCACCTTGACGCTGAGCGGCATCATCTCCGGTGGCGGGTCGGGCACTGGCAGCAGTTACGACCTGCATTTTGGCGACGGCAGCAATGCGGGCACCGTGGTGCTGTCGGGTGCCAATACCTTCAAGGATGCGGTGTTCGTGCAGGCGGGCACCCTGGTGCTGGCCAACAACCTGGCGCTGGGTGACACGTCGCAGGGTATCACCGAGGTCAATGGTGGCACGGTGGCCCTGCAGGGCGGCGTTACCATCACCGGCGAGAATATTTTCGACTTCTTTGGCGGTGGCATCAGCAATCTCGGCGGCAATAACAGCTTTACCGGCAAGATCCAGAAGCTGTTCTCCACGCTGAATGTTGATGTCGCCACCGGTTCGACCCTGACCGTATCCGGCCAGATCGGCGACAATGAAGGCATTGACGTTGGTGCAGCCGGCGGGTTGACCAAGACGGGCGCCGGCACCCTGGTGCTGTCGGGCACCAACCTTTATAAGGGCAACACGACCGTTTCGGCGGGCACGCTGAGCGTGTCGTCCGATGCCGCGCTGGGCGCCTCCTGGACGCAGAACAGTAACGGTACCCTGGATTCCAATGTCGGCGGCGCGATCTCGCTGGCTGCGGGCACCACCTTGGCCGTTACGGGCGCCACCACAATCGACAATGCCATTGCGTTTAATGGTGCCGCCACCATCACCAATAGCGGCGCGGTCACCCTGTCCGGCGTCCTGTCGGGCACCGGCGATCTGACCAAGGCCGGCACCGGCACGCTGACCCTGAGCAATACCGATAACGAGGCTGGCTGGTCGGGTGCCATCACGCTGAGCGCTGGCTCGCTGTCTATTGCCGCTGATGATGCGCTGTCCCAAGGGACCTTGAAGTTCGATGGCGGCACCCTGATCGCCACGGACACGACCACCGTCGACAATGACGTCATGTTTATAGGCCTCGGCACCTTCAATGTCGCTACCGGGGTGACCCTGACCCTGTCGGCCACCAGCCTGGGTGGCAGCCATACTGTCCTGACCAAAACGGGTGCCGGCACGCTGGCGTTGGGCATGACATCCGCCAACCCCACGGTTGGTTATGTTGTCTCGTCGGGCACATTGGCCCTGGCTGATGGCGGCATGATCAGCAGCACTCTGGAGCTGTCCGGCGGCAACCTGTCGCTGGCGGGCGGAACGCTGACCGGCGACGTCTTCGTGAATGCCAGCGCCACCATCACCACCACCGGCGACGCCACCATTTCCGGCGGGTTCTATGGGGGGGCTGCTTACACCCTGACAAAGGCGGGCACAGCACAACTGACCCTGTCCGCCAGTAATCTTGATCTTGAAGGTGCGATCACCGTTTCCGCCGGTACGCTGGTGGCGGGGCACAATAACGCCCTGGGCGGCGGTTCTGGCACCACAACCGTCAACAGCGGCGCATCGCTGAAGCTGGCCGATAATGTGACGGTCGCAGAGGACATCACACTGCGCGGCACCGGGGTTGGCAATGCCGGCGCGCTGATTGGTGGTGTCAGCACGCGGGTTAATGGCGAAATCAACCTGCTGGGTGGCACCGTGAATGTTGGCGGCGCTGCGGGTACCAACCTGACGCTGGCCAACACCATCTACAGCAATGGCAACAACCCGTTCAAAAAAGTCGGCGCAGGCACGGTGACGCTCAGCGGGGCGAACGAGCTTGAAAGCACGATAGACATCAGCGCAGGAACGCTGGTCGCAGCGAGTGCCAATGCCCTGGCGGGCGGCGACGATGGCCCAGGGATTCTGGCGCTGAGCGGCGGTACCTTGTCGGTCACCACCGATCTCACCTTCGGCGGCTCGGTTGATATCGCCGCGACCGGCAGCACCATCAATGTCGCCACCGGCAACACCCTGACACTGTCCAACGATATATCGAGCAGCAATGGCTTTACCAAATCCGGCGACGGCACGCTGGCCCTGACCTATACCAGCGATAGCTTCCCCGGCACGATTACCGTGGCGGCGGGCACACTCGCCGCGCGTGGCAACCTGGATGGTGGCGTGGTCGTGGACTCCGGTGCCACGCTGAATGTGACCGGTAACTTGACCCTTGGAGGCGGCCTGTCGGGTGCCGGCAATGTGACGCTGGGCAGCTATACCCTGACCTCGAGCGGCAGCACCGATACCACCTTCTCCGGTATCATGAGCGGCACGGGCGGGCTGACCAAGACGGGCAGCAGCACGCTGACGCTGTCGGGCCAAAACAGCTTTACCGGTGCCGTTACCCTGTCGGCCGGCGGGCTGACCTTGACCAACGGGGGCTATCTGGCCGATGGCGAAAACGCTGTTTCCGTGGCGTCCGGCGCGACCCTGACCCTGGACAGCGGCATTGCACTGAAGTCGCTGACCGGCACCGGCAGCGTGGTGGTGACCAGCAACAGTTCCAGCGTCATTGGCCGCAATAATAGCAGTGATTTCACCTTTGGCGGCGCTTTGTCGGGCAGCGGAGGTTTGACGAAAGAGGGCAGTGGCAAACTGACCCTGACCGGTACCAACACCAGCTATTCAGGCCGCCTGATGCTGTTTGGCGGCGCGGTGAGCATCGCCGGCAGCAGCAATATTGGCACCGGCGATATCTGGACGATGGGTACATCGACGCTGGAGATTACCGGCAACGCCACCCTGGCGAATGTGTTCAGCCTGAGCGCTGCCTCAACGGTCAGTGTTGGCAGCGGCGCAGCTGTTACGCTGTCTGGTGCTATTTCTGGCATCGGCTCGTTGATCAAAGACGGTGCGGGCTCACTGACCCTGACGGGTGACAACAGCTATAGTGGTCACACCACTGTTTCCGCCGGTAGCCTTGTTGTTGGGCATGCTAACGCGCTGGGCGCCAACATCTCGTTCCTGGATGGTGGCACCAGCGTCAACACGAACGCCGAGCTGCTATTGGCCAACGGCATTACGCTGGCCGAAGACCTGACCCTTGCCGGCGGTGGTGTGGGGGTTGTTCAAAATGGCACCGCCACGGCCAGCGGCAGCATAACGCTGACCGGCAATTCTCAACTGCTTCCGTTTGGCAGCAACAGCAGCCTGATGCTTTCCGGCATTATCAGCGATGGCAGCGCGAGCTTCGGCCTGATGGCGAGCGGTGACGGCACGGTTATTCTCAGCGGCAATAATACGTTTGACGGTAATTTCACCGTCAGTACGGGTACTGTGGTTGTGGCCCATGCCAATGCTTTGGGTTCAACCAGCGGCACCAACACGGTTCAGGATGGCGCTACGCTGAAGATCAATGCCGGCATCACCCTGTCAGAGGCGGTGAACATCACCGGTACCGGGGTTGATGACCAAGGCGCGCTGGTGGGCGGCGATGGCGCAGAGATGGCCGGCAACATCACCCTGGGCGCTGGGGGCGCATCAGTCGCCGCCACCTCGGGCAACACCTTCACCATCAGCGGGGTGATCAGCGGCACCGACAACGCCTTGAGCAAATTCGATGCCGGTACGGTCATATTGTCCGGCAACAACACGTACAACGACGCCACCATCGTTGAGGCCGGCACCCTGGTTGTTGCGAATGCCAGTGCCCTGGGCACCACTGATGGCGTTACCGAGGTACGCAACGGCGCAACGCTGCGGGTAGCAGATTCGGTCGCGATTGCTGAAAGCCTGGTCCTCGTTGGCACGGGCGTTGGCAATGCCGGCGCGTTGGTGGGCGGTGAGGGCTCTTCCGTTTCAGGCACCGTCACCCTCAATGCAAATAGCTCTATCGGAGTGACCACGGGCTCCACCTTTACCATTAGTGGTCTGATTACCGATGATAGCGGCAGCTTTAGGCTGACTAAGGTCGGCGCTGGTACGCTGGAGTTGTCGAACGCCACCAACACCTTTGACGGCGGCCTGACCATATCCGCCGGCACGGTGAGCGCTGGCGCTGTCGGCAGCCTGGGCACGGGCACGATTACGCTGGATGGCGGCACGCTGTCCTATACCGGCTCTACCGCCACGCTGACCAATGCGGTGACCGTCACTGCCAATCATGGCACCCTTTCGAACAGCGGCAACCTGACCATTTCGGGGCTGTTGTCGGGGGGTGGTACGCTGAACAAAACCGGCAGCGGGACTCTAACCTTATCCAACACCGGCAACGAAGCCGCGATGAGCGGCGGCATTACGGTGCTTGCCGGTACGCTGACCATCACCAACGATGATCAGTTGAGCGCCGGCACGCTGACTTTGAATGGCGGCACGTTGTCGAGCAGCGGCACCCATACCATCGATAATGCCATTGTATTGGACGATGATAACGGGACCATCTCGCTGACCGACACTTTAACCCTGTCGGGCGTTATTTCCGGCACGGGTATGTTGGCGAAAGTGGCCCTTGGCACGCTGGTGCTGACCGGCAACAACACCTATAGCGGTGGCACCACCATCCGGCGCGGCACGGTGCAGATTGCCGGGGCCAACAGTCTGGGTACCGGGACGGTGACGCTGGAGGATGGCCACGCAGACGCCTCCACCACCCTGTCCACGGCGGCATCATCGGCCTTTACGCTGACGAACAATATTGTCATCAGCGATAATACGGGTGATCCGACCCCGTCGTCGATTAGCGTTGATGGCACAGGGACGCTAACCATCAGCGGCGTCATCTCTGGCGCCGGTACCGTGCAAAAACTGGGCACCGGTACCCTGGTGCTGAATGGCAGCAATACCCTGACCGGCGACGTCATGGCCTCTGCCGGCACCTTGCAAATTTCCGACAACCTTAATCTGGGCTTTGGCGGGCTGGTGCTGAACGGCGGCACACTGGGTGTGACCAGCGCCACCACCCTGACCAAGGACATCGCCATCGCGGCGGACAGCACGATCAACACCGCCGGCACCTTGACCCTGTCCGGTGTGATCAGCGGCGCGGGTAATCTGACCAAGACCGGCAGCAGCGCCCTGACCCTGTCAGGCAACAACACCTATACCGGGACCACGACGCTGAGCAGCGGCGTCATCATCGCCCTGCACAGCAACGCGCTGGGCACATCGGCCGGCGGCACGACCGTGGCCAACGGCACCACCCTGCGCCTGGGCAATGGCATCACCATCGCCGACGACCTGACCCTGAGCGGCATTGGCGTCAATTCCGGGTTCGGTGCGCTGAAGGTCAATGAAGGCAACGCCTCGGCCACGGTGACGGGCAATATCACCCTGGCGGCCAATACGGATATCGGCGCCTATGTCGGCACCGATACGCTGACCATCACCGGCAATATTTCCGGCAATTTTGCCCTGAACAAGGTCGGGGCCGGCACCGTCGTGCTGGGCGGCACCAACAGCTACACCACAACAACACTGAGCAGCGGCACGCTGAGCGTGGGCGCCGATGCCAATCTGGGCAGCGGCCAGATTACTCTGGCCAGCGGCACCACTCTGCTGCTGACCGGCACAACGGCAACGATCGATAATGCCGTGTCCTTCACCGGGGCGGCGACCATTTCGGTCGCAACCAGTGGCGCGGCGACCCTGTCGGGGGGCTTCTCATCCACCAATTCAGCGGTGACCAAGGCCGGCGCCGGCACGTTGACCCTGAACACAAGTGGCGCATCTCTCGGTAGCAGCCTGGCCGTTAACGCCGGGACTCTGCTGATCAATGACAATAGTTTTGGCGTCACCGCAGGCACGACGGTCGCCAGCGGCGCCACCCTGGGCGGCAATAACACCATTTCGGGCATTCTCACGGTCAATAGCGGCGGCACGCTGTCTCCCGGCAACAGCCCCGGTATCATTACCGCCAGCAACGCAGTGACACTCAGCAGCGGCTCGACCTTCGCGGTTGAAATTGCCGGCGCGGGCACTACCGCCGGCACCGACTATGACCAGTTGCAGGCATCGGGTTCCGTCGATATCACCGGGGCGACGCTGTCGCTCTCGATTACCGGCACACCGACCGCGAACACAACCTACAGGATCATCGACAAAGCCAGCAGCGGCACGATCACCGGCACCTTTGCCGGTCTGGCGGAAGGCGACACGTTCACCTCGGGTGGCGGCACGTTCACCATCACTTATGCCGGCGGTGATGGCAATGATGTCGAGATTCAATATCTCGGCTCTGTTCCGACCCTGACCAACCTTGACGGCGATACGGTTGCGCTGGATAGCGCCAACCCCGTGCGGCTGGACAGCGGCACGGCACTGGTCGCCACCGATGCAACGCTGGATGCCCTGAATAATGGCGAGGGCAATTGGAGCGGCGTCACCCTGTCGGTGCAGCGTTTCACCAACGGGGTGGTGGACGCCACCGCTAATGACGTATTCGCTTTTGATACGGTCGGTGCCGATTTTGTATTGGATGGCACCACGCTCCGTACAACGGGCGGCCAAGCCTTCGCCACAATCAGCAACAGCGGCGGTGTGCTGACCGTCACCTTTAACAGCGCCCAAACACCCGCCACGACGGCACTGGTGCAGCAGGTGGCACAGCGCATCACCTATAGCAACGCCACGCCCTATGGCGATGTAACCCTGCGCGTGACCTCCAGCAACGGCAGCTTAAGCAGCACCGCCGATGTGACGGTGACCAGCGACCTGATCTATGTCGACAGAACCAGCGACGATGCCGATGGCGATGCCGCCGACGGCTTCAGCCTGCGCGAGGCGTTGGCCCTTGGCGTGACGCGAACCGGGGCCGATACAATCAAGGTGCTCCTCGCCGATAATCAGACCATCACCCTGGGCAGCGGTGTGACCGCCGGTGCGGGCGACACGCTGGACCTGGATGGGGCCAATGGCCTGACCATCGCCGGCAGCACGCTGACCCTGGGCGGCACGCTGAGCATCAGCAACGGCACCAGTGACACCGCCACCATTTCGAGCGTGATTGCTGGCGGCAATAAGGGGCTGACCAAAACCGGGGACGGCACACTCATCCTGTCGGGCAACAACACCCGCACCGGCGCCACCACCATTTCCGCTGGCACGCTGACCGTCAGCGGCGGGAGTGCCATTGCCAATACCAGCGCTGTTTCGGTCTCCGCCGACGCCACCCTGGCGATCAGCAACGATGTAACCATCGGTACGCTGACCGGTGCCGGGAATGTGACATTGGGCAGCAGCACCCTGACGGTGGATACGACGGCTGCCTCAGGCACTTTCTCCGGCATCATTTCCGGGGCGGGGGCCTTGGTCAAAAGCGGTGCCAACATCTTTACGCTAAGCGGGGCCAACACCTATACCGGTGCGACGACCGTCTCCAGCGGTACGCTGGCGGTTGCGAATAACAGCGCCCTGGGCGGCACCAATACTAGCACCACCATCACCGGCGGTGCTTCCCTCACTGTGGCTGACGGCATCACCCTGGCGGAAAATCTTTCTGTGAGCGGGAATGGCGTCGGCAGTGGCGGCTCAATCATCGGCAATGGTACGGCCACGATCAGCGGAACCGTAACGTTGGAGGCCAGTTCCCGCTTTAATGTCGCGTCCGGCGGCAATCTGACCATCAGCGGCGTCATCAGCGGTGATTATACCCTGTACAAGGGTAGCGCGGGCACCCTGACCCTGACCGGCGATAACAATGCCTGGAGCGGAGACTTCTCAACCGCCGCCGGCGGCGGCACGGTGATTGTCGGGCACAATAATGCGCTGGGTGACACCACCGGCACCACCACCATCCTCAACAACACCGCCCTGGCCCTGGCCGATGGCGTGACAGTGGCTGAAAACATCACCATTCGCGGCACCGGGATTTCCTCCACCGGGGCGTTGCGGGTTGATAGCGGCAGTGCCACCCTTAGCGGCACCGTAACAATGAGCGGCGCCAGCCGGATCGACGTGGGTACGGGTGCCAGCCTGACCCTCAGCGGGGCGATCGGCGGCGACTATTCCTTGACCAAGGCCGGCAACGGCACGCTGACCCTGGGCGGCGTCAGTACCTATACAGGCAGTACAAGTGTCACTGGCGGTACCTTGCTGGTCACCGGCTCACTGGGTAATACATCCGCCGTATCTTTGCAGACCGGCACAACGCTGGGCGGCACGGGCAGCATTTTTGCCGCCAACTCAACCAATCAGGTGACCATCGGCAGCAACGCCACCCTGGCCCCCGGTGTCGCCGGGACCGATAACGGCGTCGGCACGCTGACCATCAATGGTAATCTGCAGATACAAAACCAAGCCACCCTGGCCGTCGATATCGCTGGCGCCACGGCGGGCACAGGTTATGATCAGGTGGTGGTCAATGGCACGGTGGATGTTACCGGTGGGCTGATTTCCGCCACACATTCTTATGCCGCCGGCAGTCTGGCCCAATATGTGATCATCAGCAATGATGATGCCACGCCGACCATCGACGCCATCACCGGCACCTTCACCGGCATAGCCGAAGCCGGCACCATTACCGCAAGCGGTAATGGCACGGTACTGACGGCGTCTTACACAGGCCCCGGCGGTACCGGGAATAATTTCACCCTGACCGCGCCGTTCAAGAATGCGCCGGTCATCACTAACCTGTCCGGTGACAGCGTCGCCTGGGCCGGTGTCGCGGGCACCATTGGCCTGGATGCGTCCAATAATCTGACCGTCAGTGACGTGGAAAATGATCTGGCCGGCAACTGGAACGCCGCAACCCTGACCGTTCAGCGCAAGGACAATGCGCTGGCCAGCGACCTGTTCGGTTTCAGCCTGGATGGGTCGGGCATCACCATCGACGGCACCGATCTGATCGCCAACAGCCAGACCATCGGCAGTTACACCAATAGCAACGGCGTGCTGACCATCAATTTCAACGCCAATGCCACCACAGCCTTGGTGCAGGAAGTCACCCGTGGCATCACCTATCGCAACGACACGCCGACCGGCGACACGATTATTCGCTTCAGCCTGTCCGATGGCAGCGGTGAATCGACCACGGCCGATGTGACCGTCACCAGCGACACGATTTATGTAACGAACACCACCGATACGTCCACCATCGACGTGACCGACGGTATCAGCTTCAGCGAGGCCGTGGCCATCGCGGCGGCGGACAGTACCGGCACCCAGACCCTTGTCCTGGCCGGCTCCTTCGCCAATACGACCCTGACCCTGGCCGGTAATCTGGCACTCGACGAAAGCCTGATAGTCGATACCGACGCCGCCAGCGGTGCAACCATCGCCGGCAGCACCCTGACCATCGGGTCGGGCTACACGCTGACCGTGACCAACAGCACCAGCGACACCGCCACCATCAGCAGCGTCATTGCCGGTTCCGGCAACCTGACCAAGACGGGCGCGGGCACACTGACCCTGTCGGGCACCAACACGCTGACCGGCGCACTCAGCATCACGGGCGGCACGCTGGCGGTCGGCGGGTCTTCGATCTCGACCACCTCGGGCCTGACCCTGGATGGCGGCACGCTGGCCGGCACGACGGACATCGGCTATTCCAAAACCATCTCCCTGGGCAGCAGCGGCGGCACGATCGATATGTCATCGGGCGGCGCAACCCTGTCGGGTGTCATCAGCGGCGACGGCAAGCTGACGGTGAGCAGCACCAATGCCAGCAAGGTCCTGACCCTGTCGGGTACCAACACCCATACTGGCGGCACGACGCTGAATAACGGTATTTTTCAGTTCAATACCGACAGCGCCGCCGGCACCGGCACCCTGACCATCAATGGCGGCAAGATCCGCGCCGGTCTGGCGGCCCGCACGCTGACCAATGCCGTGGTGCTGGGCGGCAACATGACCCTGGCGGGTTCCTACGCCCTCACCCTGTCCGGCGCGGTCGATCTGGGCGGGGCGGATCGCACGATCGATAACGGCCTCAACGTCGATCTCACCTTCAGTGGCGCGATCAGCAATGGCAGCCTGACCATCGGTGGCACTTCGGGAACCGGCGCGGTCATCCTTTCGGGTACCAACACCTACACCAACACCACCATCAGCGGCGGCAACACCTCCACCAACAGCAACATCCTGTCGGTAGCGAGCGCCGACAATCTGGGCACCGGTACCATCACCGTGAACGGTGCCGGCGCGGTTCTCAAGATCACCAGTGCCAGCACATTCGCCAAGGATATCGCCATTGGCAGCTCTGGCGGCAGGCTGGATACCAGCGCCGCCGTCACCCTGTCGGGCATCGTCTCGGGCACGGGCGCATTGACCAAGGCCGGCGCTGGCACGCTGACCCTCTCCGGCACCAACACCCATTCGGGCGCCGTCACCGTCAGCGCCGGTACACTGGCGCTGTCAGGCGGCAGTTCGATTGCTGATAGCAGCGCGGTAACGGTGGATAGCGGGGCCACGCTTAGCCTGACCGGCGGTGCGGAGACGATTGGTTCGCTGTCCGGGGCCGGCTCTGTCAGCCTGTCCTATGGCTTGACGGTTGGCGGTGCCAATACCAGCACCACCTTCTCCGGTGTCATTTCCTCGACCAACACCAGCGGTATCACCAAGGTCGGTACCGGTACCCTGACCTTGACCGGGACCAACACCTATACTGGCAGCACTTCGGTGTCGGCTGGCGGCCTGACCCTGAATGCCGGCGAAGGCGCGTTGGCCGATACCAGTGCCGTCACCGTGGCGGCGGATGCCACCCTGACCGTCACCGCCAACGACACCATCGGCTCGCTGGCCGGTGCCGGTACCGTCGCTTTGGGCGGATCGCTGTTGACCTTCGGCGGTGACGACACCAGCACCACCTTCAGTGGCACTATTACCGGGGCCACCGGCGGCAGCATTAAGAAGCTGGGCACCGGCACCTTCACCCTGTCGGGCACCAACAGCTATGTTGGCGGTACCGATCTGGCGGCGGGAACGATTGTCGCCGGCACAGTCGGCGCCCTGGGCAGCGGCGGGATTTCCTTCTCCGCCGGCACCACCCTGGATCTGGCCGCATCGGGCACGTTTGCCAACTATATCGACTTGGCGGCCAACGCCACCATCACTGTCGGCACCGGCATTGGCGCGACCTTGAGCAACACGGTCGATGGCAGCGGCAATCTGACCAAGACCGGGGCCGGCACGCTGACGCTGTCCGGCACCAACAGCTACACCGGCACCACCACCGTGTCAGCTGGCACGCTGAACGTTACCGAAGCGCTGAATGGCAGCGGTGCGGTTGGCGTCGATAGCGGTGCCACCCTGGCCGGCACTGGCAGCATTACGGGCGCGGTGACGGTGAACAGTGGGGGCACGCTGGCACCGGGCCTCGCCGACACCAACAATGGTGTCGGCACGCTCACTCTGAATGGCGGGCTGACCATCGCTTCCGGCGGCACCCTGGCGGTGGATATCGCCGGCGCCACGGCGGGCACAGGGTATGATCAGGTGGTGGTCAATGGTACGGTGGATGTTACCAATGCGGTGATTTCTGCCACCTTAAGCTATACCCCAACGTTTGACGCCAAGTTCCATCTGATCAGTAATGATGGCTCCGACCCCATTGTCGGCACCTTCACCAGTCTGGCGGAGGGCGACAGACTGACCCCCACCGGTAATAGTGGTGTTGAGTTCACCGCCCATTACGCCGCCACCGATGCCGGCGAAACCACGGGCGGCAACGAGTTTATGCTGAGCGTTTTCGAAGCGGCGCCGAGCTTGGGCATCGACGCGGGGGCTCTGACGTATGCGGGCGTGCTCAAGGATGGAGTTGCCGGGGTTGATGGATTGGACGGCGCCACGACCGTAACGGTCTCTGCGGATGGCAAAAATGTCTATGTGACGGGTCAAATCGACAAGTCCCTTGTCGTGTTCAACCGCGATACCACCACGGGGGTGCTGACCTATTCGACCGTCTTCAAGGATGGGATCAACAGTGTAGATGGGTTGGATGGCGCCCAGTCAGTCGTTGTGTCGGCGGACGGCAAGAATGTTTACGTGGCCAGTTCCACAGACAAATCACTGGCGGTTTTCAACCGCGATACCAGTACCGGTGCCTTGACCTACTCGACCGTTCTCAAGGACGGGATCAATAATGTGGATGGGCTGGACGGCGCCCAGTCAGTCACCATATCGGCGGATGGTAAGAACGTCTATGTGGCTGGCTTCAACGATTCTGCCGTGGCGGTGTTCACCCGCGACACAAGCACGGGGGCACTGACCTATGCCAGCGTGCTCCAGAACAATGTCAACAATGTCGCCGGGCTGTCGGGTGCCTATTCGGTCACCGTGTCCCCGGATGACAAGCATGTCTATGTGGCGAGCTATTTCTTTGACGGAATAGCGGTGTTCAGCCGCGATGCCAGCACCGGCGCGTTGACCTTTGCGACAACGATCAAGAATGGGCTCAACAATGTCATTGGGTTGGATGGTGCTCAATCAATAACCGTCTCCCCGGACGGCAAGAATGTTTACGTGGCCAGCAGTGTGAGTAGCGCGTTGGCCGTGTTCAGCCGTGATTCCAACACCGGGGCCTTGACCTATGTCACGGCGCTTGTCGATGGCCAGAACGGTGTCGATGGTTTGAATGAAGCGAGGTCCGTGACCATGTCGGCGGACGGTCTGAGCGTTTATGTCGCCGGCTCGCGCGACAACGCCCTCGCAGCGTTCACGCGGAATCCGAGCACAGGTGCGTTGACCTTTGCGGGCATGATCACCAATGGCGGCTCCAGCAGCGTCGATGGACTGATCGGTGCCAACTCGGTGGCCGTGTCAGCGGATGGTAAGAATGTCTATGTGGCGTCCTTCTTCAACGATGCCTTGGTATCGTTCAACCGCGAAACCGCGAGCAACGTCCGCACCGTAACCCTGGCGGATGCCGCCAATGGCTTGGCCAATCCAGGCGGCAGCCTCGTCACCGACATCGAAGGCAATTGGTCCGGCGGCACGCTCACCATTGAGCGGGTTACCAGTGGCGGCGCCGCCGACGGCAACGCCAACGATCTGTTCAGCTTCCTGTCCGGTCTGAGTGTAACTGGCGGATCAATCACCAAGGGAGCCGACAGCAGCGGCACAATTTCCGACGGTACGACCGTATTTGCCACCTGGGCCTACACTTCGGCCTCAGGGCGACTGGTGGTGACCTTCGACAGCGCGGCGACCACGGCGCAGGTCCAGACGCTGGTGCGCAATATCGGCTACAGCAACGACACGCCGTATGGCGATGCGACCATCCGTCTGACCCTGACCGATCGCGTGGCCACCAACACCGCCATCGGCACGGTCACCGTCACCAGCAACACGATTTATGTTGACGACAACAGCGACGATTCCGATGGCGACGCCGTTGATGGCTTCAGCCTGCGCGAGGCGCTGGCACGGGGCGCGGCCCAGAGTGGGGCAGACACCATCAAGGTTGTATTGACCGGCAATACGACCATCACGCTGGGCAGCGCCGCGACCGCTGGGTCGGGCGACACGCTGGACCTGGACGGCGCCAGCGGTCTGACCATCGATGGCAGCACGATCACGCTGGCCGGTACGCTGACCGTCACCAACAGCACCAGCGACACCGCCACCATCAGCAGCGTCATTATCGGTTCCGGCAACCTGACAAAGGCGGGTGCCGGCACGCTGACCCTGTCGGCGACGAACTCCTATTCCGGAACGACGAGCGTAACGGGCGGCACCCTGTCGGTTTCGTCCGACGGCAATCTGGGCGCCGGCGGCCTGACCCTCGGAACGGGTGCCACACTGTCCATCACCGGGACCAGCACCATCGACAACGCCATCGCGCTGTCGGGTGCGGCCACGATCAGCAACAGCGCCGCCGTCACCCTGTCCGGCGCGCTGTCCGGCGGTGCGCAGACCCTCACCAAGAGCGGTTCGGGCACGCTGACCTTGTCCAACACCAGTAACCGGACAGGTCTGACCGGCGGTGCCACGGTGCTGGGGGGCGCGTTGGCGGTAAGTGCCGGCAACGCCCTGATGGCCGGGACAATCACGCTGGATGGCGGCGGCTTGACCACGCTCACCACCGCCACCATCAGCAATGATATCGCGCTGGAAAGCAACGGCGGCACCCTGACCAATACGACCGGTGGCACCGGAACCTTCTCGGGGATCATCTCCGGTTCCGGTGCGCTGAAAGTGACCGGTGCCAGCACGCTGGCCTTGTCGGGCAACAACACATTCACCGGCGGGACGACCCTCGATATCACCAATGGCTGGGTGGCGGTGGGTAGCAACACGGCCTTCGGCACGGGAAGCGTGACGGTCACAAACGGCGCCCTCAGCTTCTCGAACGACCAGACCCTGACCAACAACTTCATCCTGGACAAGTCCAGCACGACTATTGACGTCTCATCCACGAAGACGGTGACGCTCTCCGGCGTCATCTCGGAAACCGCCAGCACCCATGCCCTGAATTTGACCGGCAGCGGCGGTACTCTCACCCTGTCTGGCAGCAACACCTTTACCGGCAACACCTATATCGGATCGGGCGCCACCCTGCGGCTGAGCGGCGGGTCGGCCATCACCGATACCACGGAGATTTCCAACGGCGGCACGCTGGTCCTTGATGGCGATGAAACCATCGGCGGCCTGTGGAGCGGTGGTGGAACGAACCTGAACGGCCACACCCTCACCATCAACAACGCTGTCAACGACTACACCTATTCCGGTGCCATCAGCGGCAGCGGCGCGCTGGTCAAGGCCGGCGATGCCCGGCTGACCCTGTCGGGAACCAACAGCGGCGCCAGCGCGACCATCACGGTGCAGGGCGGCACCCTGTCCGTGGCCGACGACGCCAAATTGACCGGCGGCGACGTGACACTGGATGGCGGCACGCTGCTTGTCTCCTCCGCTGCCACCATCGACAACAACATCATCCTCTCGTCGGCCTCCACCATCACCAACGACTACGCCGTGACTCTGTCCGGCATCATCTCCGGCTCCGGCGACCTCACTAAGGACGGGGGCGACACCCTGACCCTGTCGGGCGCCAACACCTATACCGGCACCACCACTCTGCGGGATGGCATTCTGTCGGTCGCGGGCGACGATAATCTGGGCACGGGGACACTGACCCTGAATGGCGGCACCCTGACCGTCACGGGTACCAGCGTCACCATCGATAATGCCATCACCCTGGGGCTCAACCACGGCACGGTCAGCAACGCCAACTCCATCACCCTGTCGGGCATCATTTCCGGCGATGGCGACCTGACCAAGACCGGGACTGGTGCGCTGACCCTGTCGGGAGCCAATACCGGCACCGGTACCATGACCGTCTCCGCCGGCTCTCTGTCAGTGGGGGGTGACGACAATCTGCTGGGCGGCAGCTTGACCCTGAATGGCGGCACCCTGACCGTCACAGGCAGCAGCGTCACCATCGACAATGCCATCAGCCTGGGGCTCAACCACGGCACGGTCAGCAATGCCAATGCCTTGACCCTGTCCGGTGTCATTTCAGGCTCTGGCAATTTCACCAAGAGCGGGTTGGGCACGCTGACCCTGAGCGGGACCAACAGCTATACCGGCACCTCGTCCTTCGCCGGCGGCACGGTGAATGTCAGTGCCGACAGCAATCTGGGCAG
>NZ_FZOI01000012.1 GCF_900188385.1 Azospirillum sp. RU38E | reverse complement strand
GTGTCATCCTTGGTGATGCGCACCCGCCGGGCGGTGCCCAGCTGCGACAGGCCGACATTTTCCAGCTTGATGCCCAGATCTTCCGACACCACCTCCCCGGCGGTGACGATGGCGATATCTTCCAGAATGGCCTTGCGGCGGTCGCCAAAGCCCGGTGCCTTGACGGCGGCGATCTTCAGGCCGCCGCGCAGCTTGTTCACCACCAGTGTGGCTAGCGCCTCACCTTCCACATCTTCTGCGATGATCAGCAGCGGGCGGGACGATTGCACCACCGCTTCCAGCAGCGGCAGGATGGGCTGCAGGCCTGACAGCTTCTTGTCGAAGATGAGGATATAGGGATTGTCCAGTTCGGCCACCAGCTTGTCGGCATTGGTGACGAAATAGGGGGAGAGATAGCCACGGTCGAATTGCAGCCCTTCCACCACATCCAGTTCGGTTTCCAGGCTCTTGGCCTCTTCCACCGTGATCACGCCTTCATCGCCCACCTTGGCCACCGCCTTGGCGATGATTTCCCCGATGGCGCGTTCGCCATTGGCGGAAATGGTGGCGACCTGGGCCACCTCTTCATTGGTGGAAACCTTTTTCGACCGGGCCTGCACATCGGCCACCACGGCAGCCACGGCCCGGTCGATGCCACGGCGCAGATCGGTGGGGTTCAGCCCGGCGGCAACCGCCTTGGCCCCTTCGCGTGCAATGGCCTGGGCCAGCACGGTGGCGGTGGTGGTGCCATCACCGGCCAGATCGGCCGTCTTGGTGGCCACTTCCTTTACCAACTGCGCGCCCAGATTTTCGAACTTGTCGGAAAGCTCGATCTCCTTGGCGACCGAGACACCATCCTTGGTGATGCGCGGTGCGCCAAAGCTCTTTTCAATCACCACATTACGGCCTTTCGGCCCCAGCGTCACCTTGACCGCATTGGCCAGAATATCGACCCCACGCAGCAGGCGTTCACGGGCGTCGGTGGAGAATTTCACATCCTTGGCAGCCATGGCACAGGCTCCTTCGTCTCAAATGGTTTCGTATTGGGAAATCAGCCAGTATAGACGCCGATAAGGTCGCTTTCCTTCAGGACCAGCAATTCCTCGCCGTTGATCTTGATCTCGGTGCCCGACCATTTGCCGAACAGCACCCGGTCGCCCACCGTCACATCCAGCGGCACCAGCCGGCCCTGATCGTCACGGGCATATGAGCTATCAATTGCTGCGTTCGGTCACCCCGAATGTGGCCGGGGCCATCGCTGATTCAGAGGTCAAGAGCTACCGTTCTGCCCTGGTGACAACCCTGACCGGCATACGGTAAATGTGCGCGTCGGTGCCACCCATGGATCGGTTTCAGCCGATATCTTCGTGACCAACCTGTTCGACGATAAGGCCTATACCTCGATTGCCGACCAATATGTCTTCACCAACAATTTCGCCTATACCAGCAAATTGTCGGCCGTGGTTGTCGGCTTGCCTGAACGGCGCACCGTCGGTTTGCTGGTGAAATACCGGTATTGATCGGGCCATGCCAGCCTGCGGCGGGGCTACCCGTCGCAGGCCGCACCTCCTGCTCCCGCAGGATCCTGATAATCTGCTGCTCTCTGAAACCGCTCTTCTTTATCAAAATTGCTATCTCTGGCACCCCCGCATCGCTAATCACATTTTCCCCCGGCCGCCCAGCGGATAGAAGAAGATGAAACCGGCATTGCACAGGAACAGCACCAGCGGAATGCCGACATATCCCGCATAAAGCGCATTGATGGCGCTGTCCGGCTGGGTCGCCAGTTCGCCGTTGCGGGTGGGCAGGTAATGGGCAAGGTTCAACAGGATGCCGACCAGCGCCACACCCAGCGCGAAGGATGCCTTTTCGATCACCGCCGTGATGCTGGAGAGCAATCCCTCTCGCCGCAGGCCCGTCACCTCCCGGTCATGGGCCAGCGCGTCGGACAGCATGGAGATGGACAGCAGGATCATCCCCCCGGCCCCGACACCGGCCAAAATCCCGCGCAAGATCAGCCCCAACGTGCCCACGCCCGCCGTACCAACCGTCAGCCAGCTGAGCGATCCCAAGGACATCAGGGCGATGCCGATAATGTAGGCGTTGCGCTTGCCCATCCGCCGTTCCAGCCACAGCCAGACCGGCATGGAAAGGCCGGTGGCCAGGTTCTGGGCCAGGGCCAGTTGCATCTGACCCGCATAGCCCAGATGCAGCACATTCAGCATGAATAACAGGCTGGTGGTAGCCAGGCTGGCAAAGGCCAGGAACTGGCACACCTTGGCCCCCATCAACAGGCAGAAAGGCCGGTTGCGCCAGACGGCCCGCCAGTCAATCGCCAGCTTTTCCACCGGCCCCGCCGCCACGGCCAGCACCGGGGCCCCCGCCGTGCCAAAGAAGGACAGGGCCATGGCCGTGCCGATGACCAGCGCCATCACCCAGCCCATGGTGAGATAACCCGCCGCCCCGCCGCCGCCATGGGAAATCACCGCCGCCGTGCCCGCCATGGCCAATATCTGGCCCAGGGAGACGAAAATTGTGCGGAAGGATAACAGGCGGGAGCGTTCATAACGCGATCCGGTCATTTCTGACGGCATCGCCATATAGGGCACGTTGAACAGCGAATAGCCCGTGGAATAAAGCACCAGCGCCGCCAGCATATAAAGCATCAGCGCCCGATCCCCCAGGGCAGGGGCGGCGAAGATCATCAGGAAAGACAGGGATGACACCAGCGCACCCGCCAGCAAAAAGGGCCGTCGCCGGCCCCAACGACTGCGCGTGCGGTCGCTCATCATACCGATGATGATATCGGCCACGGCATCGTAAAGTTTCGACGCCATCAGCAGATAGCCCGCCAGTTCCGTGCTCTGCCCCAGCACGGTGGACATGAAGGCGGGGAAATAGGCGGTGACGGCGTTCAGCATGATGGAAACGCCCACCGTGCCAACGCCGAACCCAAGACAGACCTTGACCGGCAAACGGTCGGGCAGGCCAGCGGTGGCGGCTGTCATGGGCTTTCCCCGTCCAGAAATTGAATGATGGTGCTGGCCTTGGCGGCGGGATCGGCCCCCACAGCGACGATTTGCGGCTGTTTCAGCGCGGCGGCGATCTCCGCCACCGCGGCATTCAGCACCGCCAATTCGCGTTCCGCCTTCAGCAGCAGCACCGGGCAATCAATCAGCGGCAGCCGTTCCAGCGGGCGATAACGGAAGGCGGCAAGGTACGGCAGGGCGTAACTGTCCAGCGCCTTCAGCACATCCAGGGCCGCATCATGCAGCACGCGGGCCGGCGGCATAAATCCGGGCAGCCGGTGTTCCGGGTCGCGCATGAAATGCGGGAAATACAGCGCCTGATCGCGCACGAAATGGAAGGCCCACACCATATGGGCCCCATAATCATCCGGTTCCTGGCGGGGGGCATAATTGGCCAGGATGGCGCGGCGGGTGTCATCATCATAATCCTTGATGCCATCCAGGATGGCATGGCGCACCCGGCCCGGCGCAATGGCCGCCAATTCACAGGCCGTGCGCGCGCCGGTATGGCTGCCATAGACATCGAACCGGTCGATCCCCATGGCATCGGCCAGCCGCAGGATGCTGTCGGCGAAATAGCCGATATCGGGATCGGCCAGCGCCGGGGCGGGGGAATCCCCATTGCCCAGCGTATCGGGTGCGATCACGCTGCGCCCGGATGCCGCCAGCACGGGCATCAGCGGTTCCATCCAGCGTGAACTGGTGGGAGAGGCGTGCAGCAGGAACAGGGGCGGCTTTGCCGCCCCCGGCACCAGGATCTGGCGCAGATGTACCTGCCCCTCGGCAATGCGCACAAAGGCGCGGTCGATCATGGGCGCGCTCATGTCCCCACCCCCACGGCCAGATGGTCACGCAATGTGGTGCCCTGGTATTGGCGGCGCAGCAGGCCGCGTACCTGCAGCAGCGGCACCACATGGGCGCAGAACAGTTCCAGTTCGGTCGGCATGTAACCGGGCTGCAGGGTGAAGCCGTCGCAGGCCCCGGCATCGATCCAGGTTTCCATCCGGTCGGCCAACTGGTCCGGCGTGCCGACAAAAATGGCATGGCCACGCGGCTTGCGGGCATAGGCGCGGCAGAAATCGGCGATGGTTTCGCCGGCCTCCGCCGCCGGGGCCAACATGCGGCGCACGTCACCGGCGGGGAATTCACACTCTGCGCAAATCTGTTCCAGCGGGATCGGCCCGCCCGCCGGATGGCGGGTCAGATCATAGCCGATGGATTCACTGAGATATTCGATGCACAGCGCATCATCGGCCAGTTCCAGCATCAAGGCATGCTTGCGCTGTGCCTCTTCCTCTGTGCTGCCCAGCACGAAGGCCAGGCCCGGCATGATCAGGATGCCATCCGGGTTGCGCCCGAAGGTGCGTGCCCGTTCGCGGATATCGTCGCGGTAATCGCGCCCCGCCTCCAGCGTGGGTGCGGGGCAGAAGATCGCCTCCGCCGTCTGGGCGGCGAAATTGCGCCCGTCGGGCGACTGGCCAGCCTGCACCAGCACGGGGCGATATTGCGGCGATGTCGGGAAATCCAGCGTGCCGGCAATGTCGAACCAGCGGTTTTTCAGGTTCGCGGCGCGCTGCGGATCATCCAGCCCCGCCGCATCGCGCCAGAACACCTCTGCCGCATCGACGAAGGCCTTGGCCCGGTCATAGCGCAGGGATTTTTCCAGCAGGTCGGCGGCCCCGAAATTCCAGGGCGAATTGGGATGCACCGTGGTGACGATGTTCCAACCGGCCCTTCCCTGGCTGACCAGATTAAGGGCGGCGAACTTGGCCGCCACCTCCGCCGGTTCGTTGAAGGTGGTGGACACCGTGGCCACCAGCCCGACATGGCGGGTGACGCCGGCCATCACCGACAACAGGGTGAACGGGTCCAGCGTGGGGATGGCCAGCCGGCCCGGCGTGCGCCCGGCGGCATCGCGGCCCTGCAACTGGTCGCCAAAGACGATGGCATCAAAACAGGCGTCATCCACCAGCCGGGCGACACGCTCGTAATAATCGCGCTGGAACACGGCGCGCGGCGTGGCATCAGGCGCCCGCCAGCCGCCGGGGAAAAAGCCGATGCCCTGCAAAAAGGCCCAGAGATGCAGTCTGCCATTATTGCGTGACATCAGGCGGCCCCTTTCCGGGAATAGGGATTGACGGGTTTGCGCAGGCCCAGCCGTTGGCGCGCCGTGGTGCCGACATAGGGCGGGCAATCCACCCAGCCACGCAGGGCTTCCAGCAATTCCAGGGCATCAGGCCCCATCAGGTGCAGCCCGTCGGCCAACCCGTCGCGCACATGATGCAAGCCATCATCCAGGCTGGCCGCTGTCACTTTCAGCAGCCGCACCGCCCCTTTCGGCGCGCGGGCCAGCCGGTCCAGCCGGTCCAGCCCGCCCAGCACCACATCGGCGGCGGTGGCGCTCTCCCCCACCTCGTCCAGGTCACGCAGCAGCAGCGGGTGGCCCTGTGGCGGGCGGGCGGCGTTCAGCGGCCCCATGGCGGCGAAATAAGGGCCGCGATAATCCACCCGGCGCACCTTGGCACTGTCCAGATAGGCACCGGATGCCTTGTCGATGATCAAGGCATCCTCATCCCAACTGTCCCACAGGGCGCGGGTGGCGCGGATGAAATCATCATATTTTGCCAGCGCTTCGCCCCCGGAAAGCGGCTGGGCGACACCATAGGCGGCATCGAACCGCGCCCCACCGGCCAGCAGCGGCAGCCAGCCGCAGCGCCCATCGGTCAGGAAATCCGCCGCTGACAAAGCGCGGGCAATATGGAAGGGCACGGAATGCAGGGCCGGGATGGCGGCCACCACCAGCGGTGTACGCAGCCGCCCGGCAATCCAGGGCAGGCTGACCACCGGTTCAATGCGCGGCGGGGCCAGCCCCTGGTCGCCATGGGCACGGGCCAGGATGGCGAAATCGGCCTTGGCGGCTTCCACCCGGTCGGCGGTGCGGGCCAATGCGTCATACGCATCCCCCGCACCATCCGGGATATCAATGTTGATCGACAGATACATGGGGGCACCCTCAAATCGTAATGATGTGGTTGCCAAGGGGGTGGATCGGTTCGGCCCCGTCGCGCGTGATGACCACCAGATCCTCGATATGCACGGACCCGCCGATGCCGGTATCCAGCGAGGGGCAATCGACGCTGAGGATCATGTTTTCCTCCAGCAGCAGATCGGGCTTGGCATAGAAGCCGCCGCGTATTTCCCCCGGCTCGTCGGTATGCATCAGGCCGACGCTGTGCGGGCCGAAACTGACCAGCCCGTCGGCCCCGGTCTTGCGCAGGGTTTCCATGCCGATCCGCGTCACCTCGGAAAAGCGCAGGCCGGGGCGCAATTGCTCGCGGATGGCCTTCCAGCCCGCCTCTGCCGCCTGGGCGGTGCGGCGGGCGGCGGGGCCGGGTTCGCCCACAAACACCGTGCGGGCATAATCACCATGGTAATTCTGGAAATGGCCCACCCCGTCAAAGAACAGGGATTGGCCATCCCCCACCGCATCATCGCCCGGCAGGTCGGACGACACGCGGTCAATGGTCATGAAAACCGCGCGGTTGCCGCGTGCGGCACTTTCCTGCGCGAACAGGCGGCGCAGGTCACGATAGGGCACGCCTGCCCGCACCTGGGCAATCACCGCCTCTACGGCGGCCGCATTGCCCGCCGCCCCGCGTCGCATCAGCGCCAATTCCAGGGGCGATTTCACCACCCGTATCCAGCGCAGCGGATTATCGGCTTCGATCAGGCTGCCGGGCCGTTCATGATGCTCACAGACCAGCCGCGTCACTGCGTGATCATAGGCAATGCGGCCCTGCCACAGCCCCATATCCTTCAGGGCGCGCACCAGCGCACCACCGGCATCGGCAAAGATGGCACGGGTGTCCACTGCCGCATCGGTGATCAGGCGTCGCCGCGCCTCCACCCCCGTCAGTGGTGCCGCCCCCTTGTCGGCAAAGAAGCCGGCGAAGGCGGGCACTTGCCGCGCCTCCCCGCCCGCATCGCCGGCATCCTGGAACAGATAGGCTGCCAGCCGCCCCCGCGCACCCGCATCAGCGAACGTGTAGTAATAGATGAAATGCGAGGTGACGATGGCCGGGGCCAGATCGGGGTTGCGCGACAGGATGGCAAAACTGGTGGGCGGCTGGCCCATGCGGGTGACGCCGATCTGTGGCCAATAGCCCAGCAGGTGGAACACGTTCAGCGGATCGCCCAGCACGAAACCATCGATCCCGAACCGGTCCATGATTTCATAGGCGCGCGGCAGATTGATCGGCCCGCCGTCGCGCAATTGCGCGAACAGCGCCTCATCACCCGCCATCAGGGCGGCGGTGCCATCCATGGCGATGCCCCCCTTAAAGCAGGTCCAGCGCACGCGCGCGGGATTTGATGTAATCGCCCAGCCAATCCAGATTGCGGAAACGCAGGGTGCCGCGCCCGACAGCAGCGGATGATTCCGCCATGCCGGCAATCAGCCGGAACGCCTTGGCCATCAGGAACAGCTCACCATGGCGTTTTTCATCCGCCGTGAAGGGGCGCACGCTTTCGTACCCACGCTCAAACGCCGTGCCGTAATCGGGGGAGAAGCCGTAGAACAGATTACCCCAGACGAAATTCTTCACGTCCTGCATCAGGTAATCCTCACCCGTGCCGTCAAAATCCAGCAGGGTGATCTGGCCATCATCGGCGACATGCACATTGCTGGAATGGAAATCGCAATGGCACAGCCCCACGGGCACATCGTCTTTGCGGATATCCAGCAGGCGCTGCGCCAGACTTTCGGCGATGATGGTGTAATCGCGCAGATCGTCCGGGCGGTCATAGACGAAATCCAGCAAGGCCGGCACCGTCACCTTGAACCGCACCACATTATCCATCGGCCAGGGGCGGTCGCCATTATAGGTGATGCCATGCAAATGCATCTGGGCGAACAAAGCCCCCACCCGCTCGGCATCGGCAATATCCATGCGGTCGGTCAGCTTGCGCCCCGGTGCCCACTGGTACAGCGCCAGGGCGCGCGGCCCTTCCGGTGAATCCAGCTTGAAATAAAGATCACCTTCATGGGTATGGATACCGGCGGACGCGGGGAAACCCTGGCGGCGCAGATAATCCAGGAAGTTCAGTTCGGTCGCCACCTCATCGACACCGCGATAGGTCTTGCGCCAGACGCGGAGCGCAAAGCGTTCCTCGGCCCCCTGCACCAGATAAACGTCATTCATGCCGCGATAGAGCAGGAAGGCCGTGACCGGCCCCTTGATCGGGTAACGCCGGGCGATCTCCGCCGCCAGGAAGGTTGGCTCCATCACGGAATGGGAGATGCGGGCCATCGGCAGCGCGTTGGGGGCATTCATCACGAAAAACTCCTGGAAGCGGACGGATCATCGAAGAAGCCGCGCAGTTGGGCGGCGATGGCGGTGATCGCGTCGGGAAGATCGAAAATGTCGCGGTTCCATTGCGGCAATTCCGCAATGCGGTGATCGGGGATCAGGGCGGCGGCGGCCAGCGATTGGGCCCTGATATCCTCATCCGGCTGCACCAGCAGGCAGGGGCAGGTCAGTTGCGGCAGACGCGCCGTGTAATCATAGGACCAGACACCGAAATAGGCCCAGTGCAGCCGGTCCAGCGCGCCCATCTTGTCGCGCCAGTTCAGCGCGGCGCGGCGCAGCGGCACGGCAGGGGCGCGGGCCGTCACCACGTAATCCCAAAGCGCGCGTGCGGTGCCCAGAATGCTCTCCCCCGCCTCATCCAGCGGTGGGGTGGCGTGGGCGGCGCGCAGCCGTTCGGCGCGTTCGGCCGCATCGCGCATCGGCAGGCCGGTCAGCGCCAGATGGCGCACCAGATCGGGCCGGGCCAAGGCTGCCTCGACCGCGATCAGGGCACCGGTATGGAAACCGTAAAGGTCGCAGCCGCTGGCGGCATCAATACCCATTTCCGGCAGGGCTGCCAGCAGCAGGGCCGCATAACCGGCCATGTCGGGCGGGGCATCGGGCCCATCAGACTGGCCGTAACCGGGTGTATCCGGGGCGATGACCAGCCGGTCCCGCCCCATATCCCGCATCACCCCTTCATATTCGAAAGACGATGCCGGGTTCTGGTGGAACAGCACCAGCGGACGCCGCACCATCGCCGCCACCGGCGGGACGGCCCGGCGGTAATGGATTTGCCGACCGGGCGGGCCGGCATAGGCGCGGGTGATGGCAACGGGGTTTTGCATGGGGGCGCTGGCCGGACCTGAGGGAATGTCGGGAAAAAAGGGGCGGATGGCCCGAAGGGGATAGGCCATCCGCCCAGAAGGTGGGGGCGGGGGGAGCAGGCTGGAGAGCCACATTTCCCGCCCCCGTCGGGAACCATCAGAAGCGGTACTTCATCTCCAGCCCCACGGTCCGCCGTTCCGGCAGGCCGACAACCAGGGCGGAGAGATAGGAGGTGTAGGCGAAGTTGTTGGTGAAGACGAACTGGTCAGCGATGGAGGTATAGGTCTTCGTATCGAACAGGTTGTTCACGAAGACATTGACCGACACCGCCCCCCGGCTAGCACCGGCGCGCACATTCACCATCTGCAGGTTGGGGGTCTTCACCACATTGGCGACATTAGACCACACGCCGGATTTAAAGCTGTAATCAGCGCGGGCGAACCACTCACCCTCAAAGTCCGTGCCGAAATCGCCATTATATTGCAGGCCGGCACTGGCCGAATATTTCGACGTATTGGGCATTTCCTTGCCCTTGAAGTCAAAGATGCCGGTCAACTGGCTGATCTGGGCCGAGCGGAAGGATTGGACTTCACTGTCGGTGATGGCACCGGCGAAATTCAGGGTCACATTGCGCAGCAATTGATAGCTGCCTTCCAGCTCCACGCCCTTCATATCGACGCTGCCGGTGTTGACATAGCCGGTAACGATCTGGGCGGCGTTGGTGGTGGGATCCACCAGCGGGAAGGAGGTCTGGTTGATCTGGTTGCGCCACTGGGCGAAATAGCCATCCAATGCGAACTGCATACGGCCATTGAACAGCCGGCCCTTCAGCCCGATCTCGTAATTGGTGACCTTTTCCGGTTCTACCCCAACGCTGAGCCCCCCGGCCGCCGCCGCGCGCTGTGCCGCCGCCGTGGCCGTCAGAAAGCTGGTGTTGAAGCGGGCCGGGTTCACCCCCTTGGCGAAGGAAGCATAGGTCATCAGATCATCGTTCAATTCATACTGCGCGATGAAACGCGGCATGAAATTCTTGAACGTCTTGCTGAGCAGCAGCGAACCGCCCTGATAGAAGCCCGCCGGCACAAACACATCGGTGGTGGCCGTGTAACCCGCCGGCTGGGCATAGGCGAACAGTTTGTCGGCCTGATAGCGCCCTTCGGCGCTGAGGCTGAGATCGTCCGTCACCTGATAGGTGATGCCATAGAAGCCGCTGATGGTACGCGAGCGCGTCTTGCCATTGGCATTGAAGAAGACGGTAGTGCCAAGCGCGCCGTTGCCGCCGCCATTGCCTGAAATGGTCCAGGCATTCATGTAATTGACGCCCGTGACCACCCGCAGCGCCCCGCCGCCATCATAGGCCAGCCGCAGTTCGTGGGAACTATCCTTGCTTTTACGCTCCACCAGGAACGGATAATCAAAATAGCTGCGCGCACCGGCGGGCACGGAGCCGAAACCATTATTGGCGATGGAGGTATCGCCGTAATTATCCAGATCCACCAGAGTGCTGTAGATTTCCTTATTGGTACCAGCAAGGTATGAGATGGTGAAATCCGTGTCCGGGATTTCATAATCCGCCGTGACGTGGGCATGGGTATAGCGGCGCACCAGCCCGTATCCCTGCACCCCATCGTCTGGGGAGATGATGCGGTTGCGCGGTTGGGCCAGGAAATTCTGGATGAAACTGTCGTTGATGGTGGTCCAGGACGGGCTCTGCCCAGAAATCAACTTGGGTGCCGTACCGCAGAAATAGGGGTTCAGACGGGTGGTTCCCGCCCCTTGCGTAGCCGACGTAGAGCCGCTCAGCGTACAGTTGGACTGGCCCTGCAGCACCACCTGGCCGCTGGCATTACGCACAGTATAGGCCGAAATGAAGCCGCTGGCCGCCGGCCCGTCATCATCCTCCGAGACAAGGCCGAACGCCTTGACCGTCAGCCCTTCAATGGGTTTGGCGACCAACAGCAAGGTGCCGCTGGTGGTTTCCTGGTCGCCAAGCGTTTCCCCGGTGTTAGAGGCATTCTTGTAGGAACCATTCTTGGAAAAACGGTTGGCCGTGGCCCGGAAGGTCAGCTTATCTTCCAGCAGCGGGCCTTCCACATCGGCCTTCACCCGGTAATTGTCGCGGGTGCCGATCATGCCGCTGACGCCGCCGTGGAATTCATCGCCCGGCAGCTTGTTCACCACATTGAAGGCACCGGCGAAGGTGTTGCGCCCGAAATAGGCACTCTGCGGTCCCTTCAGTACCTCCACCCGTTCCGGGTCGGAAATGTTGCTGACGGCGGTGGCCGAGGCGACGGGCACACCGTCGATGAAGGTTGCCACCGTGGAAACATCCGGTGCCGACGGGCTGAAACCACGGATGATCATCTGCTGGAAGGAACGGTCATTGCGACCGGCATTGTTGTTGGAGACGTTCAGGCCCGGCGTGAAGGCGGCCATCTCGCTGACATTGGTGACGCCGCGCAGCTCAATGGCTTCGCTGGTCATCACGGTGACGGCCACCGGCGTTTTCAGCACATCTTCTTGCCGCTTGCGGGCGGTGACGATGATCTCCTCCAGCACGAACTCCTCTGCCCCGTCGGCAGCGGCTTCCGCCGCGCAGACAGCCGGCACGGACATCAGGCTGGATAAAGAAAGTGCCGTCAGCGATACGACGCCAAAGCGCTTCATTGCACGTTGGCGAGAATTAAATTCGATCTCATTCCCCACGAGAAACCTCCTGTCAAAGGCCATTGTTTGTTTTGATGAGTCTTCGGCTTGGCATCATGATCCATTTTATTTGGATATGACTTTTTACCCGAACGCCATATCTGCCGAATTCTTGACCAGGGTCGTTCTTTCAATTGCGCGGCGCAATATTCCGCTTTTTTCTGTCCACTAGATGGATGGTTTGGCAGGGGGCATGCCTATCCCCGTCCGTTACGATGCGATTTTAAAAGGTTAAGCTTCACGCAAAGCTACTTGCATGGTCGCCGGGGTTTGCCCCTAAACACCTTCCGTTTTGCCAATCCTTGGACACGCCTAAGAAATTCTACTTTTTCAACACCTTACAAGATTTCACGTTCAACTCTCCCGTCACCCCGGCGAAGGCCGGGGTGACGGAGTGAAGACCGTAAGGTTTTGAAAACAAGAATAACCGGCCTAGTGCCGCCTACCCGCTTGCTTCACCGCCGAACAGACGTACCAGCTGCCCAGCAGGGTGCGGCCTTCGGGGTCGCCCTGGGTGAAGAAATCATCCCGGTTGGCCTTGGCATCGGCCACGCCCTTGCGGTAACCGACCACCACATCGGCCCCATCAAACCCGGCATCGCTGGAAACCTTCACATAATCCACCCGGCTGAGCGCCGCCATGAAGGGTTCGTTATTGTAGTGGGATTCAAAATCGCAGCGCATCTGTTCCCACAGGCCCAGATGTTCATGGCGCGGCGGCACCTCCACATGCGCCATCACCCCACCGGGCCGCAGCAGGCGGTGGCATTCAGCGAAGATGTTGCGCATGGCGCGGGCCGATGTTTCATGCAGCAGCGCGGACGAGGTGATCAGGTCGAAACTGCCATCGGGGAAGTTGGTCGCCTCCGCGTTCTGCTGGCTGAAATGGATGGTCTGGCCCATCGCCTCGGCCCGCGCATGGCCATAGCGCAGCATGGGCGCGCCGACATCGATGGCATGCACCTCTGCGTCTGGGAAGGCAGCGGCGATGGCACAGGTGCTGTGTCCGACCGAACAGCCCAAATCCAGAATGCGGCGGGGCGTGAAGTCGGGATAGAAATCCCGCAGATGCGCCACCAGCGTCTGCCCGCGCCCATCATTGCGCCAACCGCCATTCAGGTTGCGCAAATAGGTGGAGGCAAAACGATCATAGAGCGCACCGGCGCGGAAATCCGTTTCCGTCACATCCACATGATAGGAGCCGGGCATGCGGTGATGATCGAAGGCGGCGATATAGCGCGGGATCGGCAGATCGGGGTCCAGCACCAGGCTGCCGCGCGGGGCCTTGGTCTGGCTCGCCACGGCATCGGCCAATGCATCATATTGCCGGTCGATGCTGGCCCCCAGGCTGCGCCAGATCTGATCTTGATAGAAGAAACTGAGCGATAGCCAATATTGGTGAAACGGCTCATCTTCCAGCATGTCGCGCATCTGGGCGCTGGATTTGGGGCGGCTGCCGGTTTTGGCTTCCACCGCCGGCACCACCAGTTCATTGACCAGCCGCTTGTCCAGCGGGTCGATATTCTGGATGGTCCACATCCGCATGGCCAGGAAATGGTCTTCCATCGCCTGTTCATCATGGGTTGCCTGCGGCATGACGGCGTGCCCGAAATGCTCTGCCATGTCATCCCCCTTTGCTATTCACGTTGATCCATCAATCCGTTGTCACGTCGGCCAGCACGCCGTCATAGTCGCGCTGTTGCTTCAGGGCCTCGGGCAGCAGCTTGTCCCGCCCCACGCCCAGCACCCGGTCATAGGTTTGCTGGCGGGTGCGGGCGCGGCCTGCCTTGGCCGTGGCGTCGGGCTGGAAACTATCCACATCCGCCGGGCCATGGCCGCCGCGCGCCGCCGACAGCCGTTCATTGGCGTCCAGCCGGTCCCGCAACACCACCACTTCGCCAAGCAGGGCCAGCACCATGCCGGCCAGCGCGTCGGTGGTGGGATCCTTGAAGATCACCGGCTGGCTGCCCACAGACCGGGCCACCCTTTCGCGGTTTTTCTGTGCCTGTGTCATCTCTCACATTCCGTGCGGTTTCAGGGGGCTTGGAAGCGGAACAGGGTGCCGGTGCGGCGGTGGATATCCTTCTTGTCCAGGTCGGGGCCGGCGGCCTCCTCCGTCGCGGCATCGCGCTGGTGCAGGTCGTACCCGGTCTGGGTGGACAGCAGCACGATCAGGTCCGTGCCATCCTCCACCGCGAAGGGAAATTCGTGCCAGGTGCCCAGATGCAGGGTGAAGCCGGCGCTGCCATCGAACAGGAAGGCCCGCACCTGTGACAGATCCGGCAGGTCGCCATCCGACGGCGGGGCCATCACCGCGACAAAGGGCTTGCCGCCCAGCGGGATGAAGGTCTGCGTATGCTGGAAATGCCGTTCCATATAGCGCACCTCCGGCGGGCGCGGGTCCACCGTTGCCAGGGTCACGGCAACCGGATGGTCACAGGTGAAATCCACCGGATAGCGCATGGTGACGCGCCCCTTATAGAAATCCACCGGCACCGGTTTCACCCCCGCCGCACTGCCCAGGATTTGCCCGAACGGGGCCAGGGCTTCCGGCGTGGCTTGGATCAGTGGCAGGTCGACGACCCGCACAGCACCGTCAATCGTATCCATTTCCGAAACCCTTATGGTTCAGCGATACGGCCCGACACGGGCCCCTTCGGTGGCATTCATCAGCCGGGCGGCCTCCCCACCCGTAGCGCGCTGGCGCTGCATGGCGCGGCCCGACAGGGCGAACAAGGCCACACCGCACAGCAGCGCCGGGATCACCACCAGCATGATCGAATAACCAACCATCGCCGGCTCACCGAACAGATGGTCGGTGGCAAAGGCGATCAGCATCGGCCCCAGCGTGGCCCCGATCAATGTATTGACCAAGCCGCTGAGCGCCACCGCACTGCCCCGCATACCGGGCGGCACCACCGATTGCAGGGTGGCAAAGGTGGTGGTGCCCAGCACGGCGAAGACCGCACTGCTGGATGCCACCAGGAACATGGCCAGCACTGGCCCCCCGGCCAGCACGGCCAAGGCGGAGGGAATGGCCACCAGCGGGGCCAGCGCCAGAATGCGGAGCTTGGCCATGGCCACATGCCGGCGGGCAAAATGGTCAATCAGAATGCCGCCAATCATCGGCCCGGCGATGGAAAAACCCATGGAAAACGGCCCCAGCCAGGTGCCGATCATCCCCGGCGTTGCGCCAAAGGCGCGGGTCAGCATCGCCGGTGCCCAGCCCGCCGCACCATAGGCTGCCAGGAAGCAGAAGGCGAAACCCAGATAAAGCGGGGCGAAAATACCGGCATTGCGACGCAGGAAGCCAATTTTCTCCCGGAACGACATTACTTCCGCCGCACCGTCACGCCCGCCGCGTGGCGGTTCCCGCGTCAGCAGCATCAAGGCCGACACGAACAGCCCCAGCGCACCGCAGCCGATGAAGGCCACCCGCCACGGGGCCGCACCATCCAGCAACGGCACACCGGCAAAGGCCCCGCGCGCTGCCGCTTCCATGATGAAACTGGTCAGCGAGATGGCCAAGCCATTGGCCACCGCCTGGCCCGTTAGAAACAGGCTGAGCGGCTTGCCGCGCTTGTGCGGCGGGAACAGGTCGGCAATCAGCGACACCGCCGCCGGACCCAAGGCTGCCTCCCCCAACCCCACCAGCAGGCGGGACAGGAACAGATCACCAAAGGAACCGGCAAAGCCGCCGCCAATGGTCGCCAAACTCCATACCAGCACGCCGACCGTCACCAGCAGACGCCGCGACACCCGGTCGGCCACCATGCCCAGCGGAATGCCCACCGTGGCATAGAACAGGCCGAAGGCCAGCCCCTGCAAAAGGCTGATCTGGAAATCCACCAGCCCCAGATCCTGGCGCACCGGATCGACCACGATATTGATGATGGCGCGGTCGATGATGGAAATGATCGCCGCCAGGAACAGCACGATGACGGTCCACCATGCGGACCGCAGGGCACGTTTACTTGCATCCGTTGTTTCTGACGAAATATTCGGTACTGATTTTTCAGTTGCCGATGTGAACATCATCGGCCCCTTGTCACAGACAGAGTCATTACCCCTGTATATGAACCCGTAGACGGTGAGCTGTTCATGAAGACCCCCGTTCATTGTCTTGATATATCCCGCCTATTTGTTCTTTGACATAATGATGGCGGGTTCGAAGAAAACTTTATCCCTGAGAAAAGGGGCTGCGGCGATTCCAGATTTTTTTGTCCGCCTGATGGACAGCCCCGTTCTGCGCGTTTTAAAGCCCCGCCAGGAAGGCGCGGATATCATTGGCAAAACGGTCTGGAATCTCCCACATCGGCCAGTGGCCGACATCCGCATAGCGGATCAGTTGCACCGACGGCGCGTTGCTGAACCGCTTGACGGAAGCCTCGGCCCCCTGGGCGATCACCGTATCCTCATCCGGCCATTGGATCAGCACCGGCACACGCACCTGGGCGGCACTGGCCCCCACATCGCTGGTGCGGAACAGGTCGGCATTGGCTTTCAGAAAGGATTGCTGGTTGGGAATGGCCCCCGGCAGATTGGCCATGTCATACATCATGTCCACCATGAAGGGCGGCACGTCCCAGCCATGGTGCCCCGTATCCTGCAACACCAGCCGATAGAACCAGCGCGGATGATAATCCGGCAGCACGGCATTATGAAAGGCGATGGCCTGCCGGATGCGCCAATCCACGGCGCGGGTCTGGCTGGGCCGTTCCAGCGGCAGCACGGAAAAGGCCATGGCGCGGATACGATCCGGCCTGTCGATATTCAGTTGCAGCGCGACGTTACAGCCGTTGGATGTGGCGATCACCGCCGCCTGATCAATCCCCAGCGCATCCAGCGCCAAACCGACCAGCCGCGCCGCCTCTGCCGTGGTGTAGCCCTTCGGGTTGGGGCCGCTCAACCCATAGGGCGGCCAGTCCAGCCGGATGATGGTGTGATCGGCCGCCAGCCGTTCGGCCAGCGGGTCCCATTCATGCAGGTTGACGCCGGTGCCGTGCAGCAGCAACAGCACCGGCCCTTGCCCCTCTACCCGCACATGCATCGGCACACCATCCACCTGGATGAAGCGGGATGGGGCCTGGGCATAGCGTTCGATCATCGCCGCCCGGTCACGATCCAGCCAGCCCAACCGGGCCGGCACGAACCAGCACAGGAAAAGCGCCAAAGGCGGCAGCAGAAGGCCGCAAAACACGGCCAGAATTTTGCGCATGGGGAAGCATCCTTGATCGGGAAATCAGCGGGAAGGCGCGGTGCTGATACGCCTCAACGTTCCCGCTTCATCCAGGCATCCACCAGATCGGCCACGGCGTCGGGCGATTCCAGGGCGGGGAAATGGCCCACCGTGTCCATGCGGATGATCGACCGGCTTTCCGCCCCGGCCAGATAATCATAAAGTGCGGTGCCCGCCGCCGGTGGCAGCACCACATCACGCATCCCCCACAGGATCAGCACGGGGGCCTTCACCGCCGCCAGCCGGGCCTTGGTGGTGTCCTTATTCGCGCTCAGGGCATAAAGGGCGCGTTGATTGGGCTCTGTCGGGCGCAGGTTGGTGATGTGGTAATAATCCACCGTGGCGGGTGTCAGCCGTTTGGTGTCGCCGTAAAGATAAGACAGATAGACCTGCCAATAATGCCGGTCCTTATAGCCGATCTCGGCGGCGCGCTTGATCTCCGTCTCCAGTTCCGGCGTCACCGGTATCTTGGCTTCGGCCACGGAATCCGCCGGGGCATTGGCCAGGATCAGGCCGCTGACCCGTTCGGGATGGCTGGCGGCCGTGTAATAGGCCAGCGTGCCGCCGCTGGAGGTGCCGAACAGGGTGGCCTTGTCCACCCCCAGCTTGTCCATCAGGCCCAGCACATAATCTTCCGGCGGGGTGCCGCTCTTGGCCACCGCGTCGCTGACGGAACCGGACAGGCCGGCAGGTGCATGATCGTACCGGATGATACGGTAATGGTCTTTCAGCTGTGCCACCACCCCATCCCAACTGTTCAGCGTGCTGCTGGACCCGTGCAGTAGCACCAGCACCGGGCCCTTGCCCTCATCCCGGTAACGCAGTTCCACCCCATGGATGGTGGCATAATGGTCGCCCGGTGCTGTGAAGCGCTGGCGCAACTGTTCCAGGCTCAGTTTGGTTGGCTCTTTCTCCGCCGCGTTGGCCGCCACAGGGCCTGCCAGCAGGCAGCCGGCCAGGAACGCCGGCAACAGCCGGCGGAGGGGGATTTGCATCATCGTCTTTGTCCCTGTTCTGAAATTTATTATATTTTCCACGACCTGCCCGTCACACCCGGCCCGAGGTGACAAACCAGGAGCGGAAAACCCCGTCGGACGTATCACCGAACTTTTTCGCTGCCAGACGGGCATTGAAGGCCGTGGCCTGATAGCCGGCGCGCACATCGCCAAAGCCGGCGGCCCGCATCATCTGCGCATAATCCACCGACAGGGCACCGCGCCAGTTCGGTTCATTATTGAACTGGGCTTCCAGTTCCGCCGACAATTCCTGCCACAGATCGCCAAACGTGTGCAGCAGCGGCACTTCCAGATGGATCGCCACCCCGCCGGGCCGCAGCAGCCGGCGGCTTTCCGCCAGGATATTCACCATGGCAGCGGGGGAGGTTTCATGCAGCATGGCGCAACTGTAAACCACGTCAAAACTGGCATCGGGGAAACTGGTGCGCTCCGCGCTCTGGCGGGAGAAATGCACCGCAGCGCCTAAATGCTCCGCCCGCGCATGGGCATAGCGCAGCATGGAACCGCCGACATCAACGCCATGCACCTCGGCGTCCGGGAAGCATAGGGCCGCCGGCACGGTGCTGGTGCCGATACCGCAGCCCATATCCAGAATGCGATCGGGCTTTATGTCCGGCGCGATGGTCAGCAGATGCGCCATGGCCGTCTGCCCGCGCAGGTCGTTCAGCATGCCGCCATTGCGGCCCAGCATGTAAACGGCCCCACCCCGATCCATCACCGCCCCTTGCAGCAGTGTGCCATCATCATAGGCATTGCCGCCGGGCATCAGATGGATATCGCCCATCGTGATGTAATCGGGGGCCTGGAAATCCGGGTCGATGGTCAGCGATCCCTTGGGGTTGTCAATCTGCCCCAGCGCTTGCAGTTCCGCCGCCTGTCGTTCCACGCAATCGGTGACGGCGTACCACAGCTGTCGCTGGCTTTCGCGCTTCAGCGACAGCCAGGTGCCGAAACTTCCCACCTGTTCCATCTGGCCGCGCAGGGCCCCCACCGGGTCGTTGCTGGCCTGCGGCTGGATGGCGGCTTCCAGTTTCTCGGCAATGCGCTGCTGTGCGGGTTCCAGTTCCGCCATGACGAACTGCTTCAGGTCGCGGATGAACAACTGTTCCACCAGCTCATCATGGCTGGGCAGGGCGATCATGGGATGGGCCTGGGCGGCGCGGGCTTCCACAATGCCTTTCGGGGACGGGCTGGTCATGGCTGCACCTTTTCAGGGCTGGACAGGGTGGCAAGGTCGATGGCGGCGGCCTCCCGCAAGGGGCGGAAAATCTTGGCCATGCTGTGCTGTCGCTGGCGTTCGCGGGCGGCCTGCGCCGCCGCGTCGGGGGTGAAATTGTCCACCGCATCGGGGGCGAAGATATTGGCCGCCGTCAGCAACCGTTCAGCCGCATCCAGCCGGGCGCGCAGAATGGTCACTTCCGATGCCAGGGAAACGATCATGGCCAGGGTCTGGTCATCCAGGCTGCGGCGGCCGGGTATAGGGTCCAGCCGGTTGGGTGTGCGCGGCAGCACGGGGGCCGCGCCTTGAACCTGTGTCACGTGAACCTCATCATCACGAATAAGGGAATACCCCCGGACAATGCCGGGAACAGGGACAAACAGGGCGCGGCAACGCATTGCCGCGACAGGATATCTGGCGGAAAACAAGGGTTGGGGCAGAAACTGTTCGCCGGGATTAGAACCTATTCGAAAGGGCGTTTTGGCGATGATTTTTACAAAATCCACAGGGTGGACAGCCCATGCGGTTGCCATTTGATCTGACGCCGCGATGGGCAGGCCATGCCGGCATGGCGTGAAAGGTCCGGATTGGCCCCGCATCGCGCCAGTTCAGTTCCATTCTGCCGGTCAGCGCGATTTTCGATCTGCCGCAACGGGGCTGAACATATTCTGTCCGGTGGCATCAGCAGCCACGACGTCTGCCGGCAACAACGCACTTCTATCATGACCCATGAGTATAATACCAATCCGCCGAGGGTTTGACCCTTGGCGGATTGGAGGCCGGCGACCGCCGGCCCGCCGCTTGGTAGCGGCGTGAGCCAAGGGCGCGGATGCGCCCGCCCGGCGTTTGAGGGAACGCAAAATCTCCCTGGATCGGTCACGATCAAGGGAGATTGGTATAAGTGCCTGTTGAGAAATTTTTATTTTATTTCAATATATTATGCACATATGCTTTCAGCCTCACCGTCGCCCAGGCCGCAGCATGGGTGACGGTGAGGATACAGCATAGCTTTGACAATCAATAAAAACTGTTCAGACGGCCCCTCATAAGACGTGGCTGTACGGCCCCGTCTCGGTCCTTGTTACCGGTCAGGGGCCAAGGCCTGATTGGCCGCCATTACCCGCAGCAGATTGCCGGACCAGATCTTGGCCAGGTCCGCTTCCTTGTAGCCGGCGGCCAGCAGGGCGGCGGTGATGCGGGGGATGGCGGCGACATCCTCCATCCCTTGTGTGCCGCCGCCGCCATCCCAATCCAGCCCGATGCCCACATGGTCCGGCCCCACCACTTTCAAGGCGTGCAGCAGATGGGCCATGAAATCATCAAAGCTGGGCGGATCGGTATCCGGATAGAGCCTGTCGATCTCCCGCCTTTTTTCCAGGAACGCCGTGCGGGCAGCGGCATCCCGGACCCCTTCGCGGTAACTGGTGTAAAGGGCGCGCTGGGCCTTTTCCCGTTCCGGGTTGGGTTTGGCGGCACGCAGATAGGCGCCATAGGCATTCATCATGATGACGCCACCCTTGGCGGCCAGGGCGCGCAGCCGGTCATCATCGATGTTGCGCGGATGATCATAGACGGCCTTGCAGCCGGAATGGGTCAGCAGTACCGGCCCTTTCGACAGGGCCAGCAGATCATCCAGCACCGTATCGGAACTGTGGCTGGCATCGGGCACGATGCCCAGCCGGTTCAGTTCCGCCAGCAACTGCTTGCCCAGCGGGCTCAGGCCCCCCCATTTCGGCTGGCCGGACGGGTCGGTGGAACTGTCGGCAAACTGGTTATGGGCGAAATGGGCAAAGCCGATCACCCGCACCCCGATCTTGTGGAACAGATTGACGAGGCTGATATCCTCGCCCAGCGGATAGGCGTTCTCCATGGAGATGAACACGACACGCCGGCCGGCGGCGGCGATGGGGGCGGCATCGCCGGGCTTTGTCGCCAGGGTGAAATCCGCCGGCGATGCGGCCACCATTTCCCGGATGGACAGGCCGCGCAGCACGGCGAAATCCCGTGCTGCGCGATATCCTTCCGGCGTCAGTGGCCCTTGCGGGGTGTAGATGGCCCACAGGCCGCCATCCAGCCCGCCCGCCTTCAACCGGGGCAGATCGACCTGGGTGTAATCATCATGCACATGATGTTCATCCAGGATCGACCAGTCCGGCAGATCCAGCGAGGCGGGCGTATCCATATGCCCGTCCAGGGTCAGCAGCTTTTCATGCAGCTGCCGGGTGGCGGCGGACACAGGCGGCGGGTCCGCCGCCTGGGCAGCAGGCGGGGCCAGCAGACAGGTGAACAGCAGCGGCAACAGCAGGGGTTTCAGCGGGCGGCGCATGGCTTAAAACTCCCCGGAGATGGTCACCTGAATGGTACGCGGGGAGAGCGGGCGGAAATTGCCGTCCCCGCTGACGGCGGGAGAGATGAAGGACAGCGTATCCTTGTCGAAGATATTGTCGATATTGACGCGGGCCTTGATGTTCTTCAGCGGCCCATAATCCCAGCCTTCACCGACATCGACATAGGCGCTGAACACCGTATAGCCGGGCAGGCTGGAACCGGGCGTGTTGGTGAAGGTGGACCAGCGTTTGCCGACATAACGCCCGCTGAAATTCGCCACCAGCCAATCGGTAGGCTCCACCGTGATGCCGCCGCCGATGATCCATTTCGCACTGTCGGGGATGAAGCGGCCGGATGTCGGCGTGACCGGGCTGGTCGGGATATCATCCAGGAAGGTGGCATGGTTATAGGTGACGCTGAAATTGGCATAGGCGTAATTATTCAGGAAATCCGGCTTGAAGGTGCCGGTGAACTCCGCGCCATAGGCCTCCACCCGGCCGACATTGGCATAGAAGGTTTCCGTCGTCGCCACCGTGCCCGGCAGCAGGGTGGTGATGGATTGGATGCGGTTGGCAAAGCGCGTGTAATAGCCCGACAGGGCGGCATAGAATTGCGCCTGATTGGTGCGGATACCGATTTCCACATTCTTGGCCCGTTCCGGTGCAGGCGCGGGGACGGCGGCATTGCTGCTGGCCAGGGCGGTGGCGAAAATATCATCCATGCCCTTGGGCAGGGCCATGTTTTCCGAATAGGAGGCGAAAAGCTGTGTCCGCCCGTCCAGCCGATAGACCAGCCCGACCTGTGGCAGGAACCCGTCATTGTAAGAGGCGCTGTTGCGCTGCGGGCCATAGCCCGCCACTGGCCGGCCACCGACGATCCGGTAATAATCGGCAAAATCGCGGTAGCCGTTGAAATCATAATCCAGGAACAGGCCCTTGGCGCCGATATCCAGCGTCAGGTTATCATCCAGCAGGGCGATGGAATCCTTCAGGAAAATCTGGATCGTATCGCGTTCGGAGCGATAGTTGCGGCGCAGATAGACCAGTTCGTTCAGGTTGGGTGCGGCCTCCGGTGAGCCATCCACCGTGTTATAGCGGGCCTGGGTACGGTGATACTTGTCATGCTCCACCCAGAAACCGGCCTCCAGCGTGTGGTTATCCAGCTTGGCTTGCAGCTTGCTGGTCAGGCCATAGCGATCCCCGCCCACGCCCGACAGCCCATATTGCACCCCGCGCGGGGCGGTTACCGGCAGGCCGACGGCAGCTTGCGGGGTATAGCGTGACAGGCTGTTGGCATAGCCGTCGGGGGAAACCCCGTACCCGTCCTTATCTTCCCAATAGGCCGTGCTTTCCAGCCAGGCATCCTCCCACAGGCCGAAATGCGTGGTGGCGCCATACAGCTTGTCATTGCGGATATTGACCGCCAGCGCGTAATCATAGGTGTAGTTGGGGTTGGAATAGGGCACCCCGGCCACGGTCGGCGTGAAGCCCGGCGTGCTGTTGGGCACCAGCCGGATATAGCCGCGATCCCGCCCGCTTTTCCCGCCAACATCGCTGCCGCTGTGATATTGCGCCCGGCTGAGGGTGGGGGAATCATAATCGAAGAAATCGTTGGAAACGAATTTCAACCGGGCCCAGCTTTCTTCACCCAAGCTGACATGGGCCTGGGCTTCCCAATGTTCGCGGTCGATGGTGCCGGCCCCGCGCCACAGGTCGCTGTCCAGCTTGGTGCGGCTGACATAGGCCTTTACCGGGCCGATCTGCCCGGTCGAAGCACGGATGAAGGTGCGCCGCGTGCTATCCTCCCCAAAGGTTTGGGAGATAAAAACCCCGGCCTCGTCCTGCGGCGCGATGGAACGATATTGCACCAGCGGACCCAGGCTGGAATAGCTGGGCAGGCTGACATCACCCGCCCCGGCGGACGCCTCCACCACGCCCAGATTTTCATTATCGACATAGCGGAAGACGGGGGAACCGCCAAAGGCATCGCTACGCCCGGTGGGGATGCCATCCACCACAAAGCCGATCTGGTCCAGGTTGAAGGCGCGCGTCTGCACGGAATTGCCGAATTCGTAAAGCCCCAGCGCGCCGTCGGTCTGCACATTGAAGCCCGGCAGGTTTTCCAGCATCTTCAGGCCGGAAATACCCGATGGCGCCGATAGCAGCGCTTCCCGCGTTACCGCCACCGTGCTGGTGGTCTTGTCCAGACCGATCGCCTCATCCGATTGGGAAACGCGGCGGCCGGTGACGATGATTTCTTCCAGGGCCACGCTGTCATCGGCCAGGGCCGGGATGGTGGCAACAGTCCCCAGCAACAGCGCCGGCAGAAGCCGGCGGGTATAGAACGTCATCTCTTACCCCTTCTGTACAGAAATCGGATTATTGTTCTTTCATTCCGGCCGATGAAAATGCGATGAAAGCAGCCGAAAATGGACGCGGACAGTCATTCGCAGAAATTTTTTTCTGCGTGATAGAATTCAGGCGTTGGAAACGCCGATGGCTATGACTGATCCGACCCCGAGAGCCCCGTTATCCTTGACAGTACCCTCACAGGTGCCGCCGGTGACGGGGCTTTGGCCTTTAATTGGCCTTGTATCGATAGAATGACCTGGAAATTGACTGCATGGCAAGTCTTTGTTGCGGCGCACCATGTGTCGGACGACGTACCGCCCGACACATGATTTTCCGCTTATTCCGCCGCCTGGGCCAGCCGGGCGCGTGTATGCCGGTTTTCCGGCACCGGCAGGCCCAGATGGCCGCGCAGGGTGCGGGTGGTATAGTCGGTGCGGAACAGGCCGCGCTGCTGCAGGATCGGCACCACCTTCTGGGTGAACAGGGCGAAATCGCGCGGCTTGGTGACCTGCACATTGAACCCGTCGGCGGCCCGGCCGGTGAACCAGCGCTCAATCTGATCGGCGACATGTTCCCCCGTGCCGACGAAATCCGACCGCCAGCGCCCAAAGCGCCAGGCGGCTTCGCGCAAGCTCAGCTTGTCGGCCTTGGCCTCCCGGATGATGCGCTCGGCATGGCCCTTGTAGCCGTTCAGGCTGACATGGGACAGGTCGGGGAAGGGGGCATCCAGATCATATTGCGTGAAATCATGGTAATTGAACGGCCGGCCCAGCTGCACCAGCAGCTTATCCAGGCTGAGATCGGCATCTTGGGCGGCACGCAGCCTTTCCGCCTCTTCCTGGCTGTCGGCAATGGTAACCGACAGGCCGGGCAGCACGAAAATCTCATCCGGGTTGCGGCCCAGCGCGGCGGCGCGGGATTTCAGATCGGCATAATAGGCCTGTGCCGCCTCGAAATTATCGGCGGTGGTGAAGGTGGCATCGGCGATCAGGGCGCCCAGCGTGCGGCCGGCATCGGAATCGCCGGCCTGGAAGATCACCGGCTGGCCCTGCGGCGACCGGGTCAGGGCCAGCGGGCCGGCGACGGAGAAGAAGCGGCCCTTGTGGTTCAGCGCGTGCTGCTTGTCCTTATCCAGGAAGATGCCGGCCTGCTTGTCCCGCGGGAAGGCATCGTCCTCGTAGCTGTCCCACAGACCCTGCACGACATCGACAAATTCGCGCGCCCGCTGATAGCGTTCGCCGTGATCGAAATGTTCCTCGCGGCTGTAATTGCGCGCCGCCCCCTCCAGCCCGGTGGTGACGACGTTCCAGCCGGCCCGCCCACCGCTGATATTGTCCAGCGAGCCGAACTGGCGGGCGACATTATAGGGCTCCCAATAGGAGGTGGTCAGCGTGCCGACCAGCCCGATCCGGCTGGTGGAGACGGCCAGGGCCGACAGCAGCGTCAGCGGTTCCAGCCGGTTCAGGAAATGCGGGGCGCTTTCCTTGGTGATGTAGGGGCTGTCGACAATGAAGACCAGATCGAACTTGGCCGCCTCTGCCTGTCGTGCGGCCTCGATATACCAGTCGATATTGATGCTGGCATCACCGGGAAGGGCCGGGTCGCGCCAATCATCATGGCTGGTGCCGACACCGGCCAGAATAGCGCCCAGATGAAGCTGGCGGGGGGAAGTCATGCGGTCTCTCCATCACGAAGGGAAATTTTGGGGGAAGCTTGGGTTGGGTGTGATGGTATGCGGGCGGATAAGCGTTAACAAATTCAGAAGTCTCAAGCTTTCATTTGGGGAAAGTTGATGGCTTGGCGGGTGAAGTTTCCTTGATGTTTTCTGCTAAAGTTATTGTTTAAAATAACTTTATGGTTCCGCCTGATGGGGCGGCCTATTTTATCCCTACCTTGTTGCATGTTCCCGTGGGGAGAGTTGTTTTGTTGCTGGAGAAGCTGAACTGGCGCTATGCCGCCAAGAAACTGGACCCTGCCCGCCCGGTGCCGGCCGATGCGGTGGATCGGATTGTGGAGGCGATCCGCCTGGCCCCGACATCCAGCGGTCTGCAGCCGTTTGACATCATCGTGGTCAGCAATCCGGCGCTGAAGGAACAAATCCGCGCTGTCGGCTATAACCAGCCGCAGATCACCGAAGGGTCGCACCTGCTGGTCTTCGCCGTCTGGGATGATTACACGCCGGCCCGTATCAACCAGATGTTCGATCTGGTGAACAGCGAACGCGGCTTCACCAATGAAGGGTGGGAGAAATACCGCGCCCAACTGCTGAAAACCTATGGCGCCCGCGATGCGGAGGCCAATTTCCAGCACGCGGCCCGGCAAGCCTATATCGGGCTGGGCATCGGCGTCACGGCGGCCGCCTTTGAAGGGGTGGATGCCACGCCGATGGAAGGGTTTCAGCCGGATAAGCTGGACGTCCTTCTGGGCCTGCGCGAACGTGGCTTGCGGTCCGTGCTGATCATGCCGCTGGGCTACCGCGATGAGGCGGGGGACTGGGCGGCCAAGCTGAAAAAGGTGCGCCGGGCCCCGGCGGATTTTGTCACGTCAGTGGTTTGACAATCATGAGAACCGGGGGGAGATGTGTGCCCCCCGGCTTTCTTGGGGTCAGCCCTTGAACAGGCCCGGTTCGATCAGGGCGGCAATATTCACAGGGGCGGGCAGCACCCCTTCGGCGGCGAAATCATCCGCCACCTTTTGCAGCTCGGCCGCGATGCCGGCATCGGCGGCCTGCAGGCGCGGGTCTTCGCGGCGGGTCACCAGTTGCGCCACTTCCAGCGGCACGCCGGTTTTCTGCGCATAGATGGCGGCATAGGCATCCAGGTTGGCCAGCACCCATCGGTTGGCGGTCGCCAGCCTTTCCAGAAAAACCGTCAATGATGCCCGCTTGGCCTGGCTGGCCAGGGTTTTCACCGACGCGGTGATCAGGCCGATGCCGGAACTGATGCCGATGCCATTGCGCAGCACGCGGGCCCCCCGCTCCTCTGCCACCGCCTGGTAAATGCCGAAGGTGGCCCAGGCTTCGACATTGCCGCCTTCAAACGCGGCAGCGGCATCGTTGGGCAGCATGAAGCCCATCTTCACCTCGGCCGGCGCTACGCCCACTTCGCGTAAGGCCGCCAGCAGCAAATGATGGGCGATGCTGCCCCGTGCGCTGGAAACGATCACGCTGCGGCCGCGCAATTCCTGCACAGTCTGGATGGGGGAATTGGCCGGCACCAGCAGGGCCAGATTGCCGCCGCCGGACCGGGCGGCGGCGATGATGCGGATGGGCACCTGCTGGCTGGCCGCCATGATGGTGGGCGTGTCGCCGGCGGGGCCGGTATCCACCGCGCCGGCGGCAATCGCCTCGAACAAGGGCGCGGCGCCGCCGAAATTGGCCCAGCTATGCGGGAAAGGCAGATTATCCAGCAGGCCAGCCGCTTTCAGCTTGGCCTGCAACAGCCCGGCCTGATCACCCAGCACCAGCGCGCCATCATCTCCGCCCTTTCCACAGCCGGCCAGGGCGGTGGCAAGGGCCAGGCCGGTACCGCCGGCCAGGATGGCGCGGCGGCTGATCAGGGAAACGGGTTTAGAAATCATAGCTGATCCTGGCGTAATAGGTGCCGCCGCTGGGGGCGAAGGGGGGCGAACCGTAATAGAAGGAGAAACCGCCGCTGACCGGATCGCCCGGCCCGTTCTTGTCCGGCCGCACATCGAAGATGTTGTTGGCGCCGACATTGACGCGCAGCCCGTCGGTCAGTTCCACACCGACATCCAGATCGGTCAGCCATTTGGCGCCGAATTTCACGTCCTGCGCCACATTCTCCGTCCGCTGCCAGATATAGGAACCATAGCGGGTGACGCGGCCCCCCACGGTGAAGCGATCCCAAGTCCAGGTGCCGCTCAGGATCAGCTTGGTTTCCGGGTTGGCGACGGTCAGGTCGCCTTGGGCGCTGCGACCGAAGAAGATCAGGTTGCCACCGGGATTGCTGCCCAGACCCAGCAATTGGGATGGCGTATTGGCAATATGGGTGATCTTGGTCTTGTTGTAGTTAAAGGCCGCTTCCAGCTTCAGATCGCCGAACGCATCCAGATCCAGTTTGGTATCGGCCACCACATCCAGGCCGCGCGTGCGCGTATCCACGGCATTGGCGAAATATTGCACCCATTCCGTGCCCGACAGGCCATTGGCCAGCAGCAAGCGGTTCAACGCGGGGCCATAAAGATAGCCGGTGCGGACGATGCGGTCTGTCACCTTCACCTGATAGCCATCCACCGTCAGGTTCACCTGATCCAGCGGGCGCAGCACAAAGCCCAGGCCGAAATTCACCGACTTTTCAGGGTCCAGATCCTTGCCGCCCAGTGCCTCGGCCAGGGCACTGCCGGTACGGGCCAGCTTGGACAGGCTGGGCACGACATTGCCGGCGGCATCGATATTGGTGCGGTTATCGGTCTGGGCATAACCAAGCTGGGTCAGCGACGGCGCGCGGAACCCGGTGCCGACCGTCCCGCGCACCGCAACGATATCATTGAAATCATAGCGGGAATTGATCTTGCCGCCGGCCGTGGTGCCCGAACTGTCATCATAATTCTCCACCCGCACGGCGACATCGACGAACCAGTCCTTCACCGGATAAAGGCCCAGATCGGCATAACCGGCGACCGACCGGCGGACCAGCCGCGCCTCATCCGCCTTGGACAGGGTGACGCCGGCCTGCGCGCCCACGGAGGCCGGCTTGCCGACATTGGGGTTTCCTTCCTGGTCACCGGGTTTGAAAATATAGCCGCCATTGACCGACGCGCGCGGGTCGCCGGCATAGGTTGCAAACCGGTCGATCCTGCCCTCGGCCCCCCAGGAGAATTGCAGCGGTTCCGGCAGCCCCACCGCGAACCCGCGCGTTACATCCAGGTTCGCGACACTCTGTTCAAACTGATAGGTGGCCAGACTGTCGAAGCGGGTGGGGGTGGACGGCCCCAGCGAGGGGTTGATGGTGAAATCGCTATATTGCTGGTTGCGGTTGCGGCCATAGGAGGCGGAGAGATCCCAGTCCCATCCGGCCCATTCACCCTTGGCACCCCAGACGGATTGCAGGTCGTTTTCGCTCGTATTGTTCAGCGGGAAATAACCATCGGGGAACAGGCTGGCAATATTGGCCGCCGAATTGGGTCGGCGGAAATTATTCCCGATCACGGTTTCCCGCAGCCCGCCGGTGGTGAAGGAATAGAGCGTCACGCCGTTCTGCAAGGGCAGTTCGGCATTATAGGACAGGTTATAGGCTTTGACTTCCGGGTCGCCATTATGGGCGCCGTCACGGTTCCAGGTGGCGTTCTTCGGATTGTTGGCGGGGGAATAGGCTACGATATTGGTGGCCGGGAAGTTCCACCAGGCCAGACCGCGCTTGCGCGCATCGCCGCTGACATGGATGAAGCCTTCCTCGCCCAGGGGCAGGGCGAAATCGGCCTCCAGCTTCTTGGTCTCCAGGTCGCCTTCGCCATCATAGAGGCTGCCCCAGGTCAGGCCGATATGGCCGCCCTCGCGCCGGGATTTCAGCTTCACATTGACCACGCCGGCCACGGCGTCGGAGCCATATTGCGCTGCAGCGCTGTCCTTCAGCACCTCAAAACTATCCACCGCCGACAGGGGGATCAGGTCCAGATCGACGGGGTTGACGCCGCTGGTATCGCCGCCGCCATTGGTCAGCAGCGCGCCATTATGGCGGCGCTTGCCATTGACCAGCACCAGCGTATAGGCCGGCCCCATGCCCCGGTTGGACACCGGGCGGACGATGGAATTGATGCCCGCGACGTTGGTGCCGAAATTGAAGGAGGGAAGCTGGGCCGCCAGCGCCTCCCCCAGTTCCGCCCGGCCGGCGCGCTGGAACCCTTCAGCCGACAGAACATCGATGGGGGCAGGGCTGTCCGCCACGGTCCGCGGCTTGCCGCCACGCACGCCGGTGACGATGATGGCATCCTGTATGGAGGTTTCCGCCACCTGCACCTGTTGCGCCAGCGCCGGGGCGGTGAACAGGGTGGAACTGGCCAGCAGGCCGGCGGTATAAAGGGAAATTCGGGAGCGCATGTCTTTGACCGGAAATTGAATTCGATTGCGTGCAGTTTATGGGGTGGGACGGATAAGTATATTTCATAAGGTAAAAGGTTATGTTTGCGAGGGCTGTAGGGTTTTATCTGATTATTATATATTTCACTGTCATTACCGTCATCCCGGCGAAGGCCGGGATCCAGGGCCGCCAGCGCTTCGCTTTACGAAACTGGACCCCGGCCTTCGCCGGGGTGACGGTAGCGGCAGGTGCTACACTCCCTTTACCCCCACAAAAAGCGGCCCACCGGAAATCCGGCGGGCCGTCAGTCTGCTTCAGGGAAAACCCCGGGGCGCCACCCTTGCCCCGGGGCCTGGATGCCTCAGTTCGCCACGGCAAGCGGCGGACTGCGGCGTTCCGCCACCAGGCGGCGGAAGGCGGGGATCAGGTCGCGGCCATAATGCAGCGCGTCCTCATAGGGATCGAAACCACGGATCAGGAAGGTGGAAACCCCCAGATCGTAATAATCCAGCAGGGCTTCGGCCACCTGCTCGGGCGTGCCGACCAGGGAGGTGGAATTGCCCTGCGCGCCGGTCACGGCGGCAACGCCGGTCCACAGGCGCTTGTCCACCCGGTCGCCTTGCGCTGCGGTCTGCAGCAGGCGCTGGGAACCGGCATTGGCCGGGGCGTGACCGCTGATGGGCAAGCCCGCCTTCTGGCGCAGTTCGATGGTGCGCTGGCGGATGGATTCCGCCCGTGCCCAGGCCGCCTCTTCCGTGTCGGCCAGGATGGGGCGCAGCGACAGGCTGAAACGGATGGTACGGCCATGCTTGGCGGCAGAGGCGCGGACGGCGCGGATGGTTTCCCCCACATGCTCCAGCGTTTCCCCCCACAGGGCGAAAATGTCAGCGTGCTTGCCGGCCACCTCGATGGCGGCGGGGGAGGAGCCGCCGAAATAGATCGGGATATGCGGCTTCTGCACCGGCTTCACATCGCCGAACGCCTGTTCCACCTTGTAGAACTTGCCTTGGTAATCGAAGGGACGGTCGCTGGTCCATTCCTGGCGGACGATATCCAGATATTCCGACGTGCGGGCGTAGCGTTCATCCTTGGTGGTGAAGTCACCATCCTGGCGCAGTTCCTCGTCACTGCCGCCGGTGATGATATGCACGGCGGCGCGGCCACCGCTGAAATGATCCAGCGTGGCGAACTGGCGGGCGGCAACGGTGGGGTTGATGAAGCCCGGACGGTGCGCCACCATCAGGCCCAGCCGGCTGGTCTGGGCTGCCACCTGATGGGCGATCACCAGACTGTCCGGCGAGCGGGAATGGTAGGCGATTAACACCCGGTCAAAGCCGCCATCCTCATGCGCCTTGGCCACCTTGCGCACATAATCCAACTGGATCAGGTCGCCCTGGGGCGGGTGGATTTCGGATACTTCACGGGTATTCACGAAACCGATAAATTCAACGCTCATGGCTGGGTTCCTTGATCTATCAGGCTGCGGCTTGGAAGGCGGGCTCGGGAGCCTGGCCTTCCTGGGCGAGTGCGGTCAGGACGGAGGGGCGGGCGTAGAGACGGCGGACCTGGGCGGTCCAGCCGGGGAAACTCTGCTGGTCGATGGCAAGCCGGGGGGCCCAGCGATAGACGACCAGCGCATAGGCATCGAGGACGCTGAAGGTATCGCCCAAAATCCAGGGGCGGCCATCGGCGAACAGGGCCTCAATCTCCGCCAGATGGCGCTGGAAGCGGATGGCCCCGTCGGTCTTCAGCGCTTCCTTGGCGGCGGCATCATCGGTGAAGCGATCGCCGCGGAAAATCTGCGCGAAGCTGGGATGCACGGTGCTGGCGATCCAGCTTGCCAGCTCCAGCCCCTTGGCGGCGGCGAAGGGATCGGCCGGTAGTAAGTTGGCCCGCGGGAAACGCTGGGCCAGATAGGCCAGGATGGCCGGCACCTCTGTCAGCGGCTTGCCATCCACCAGCAGGGTGGGCACGCGGCCGCGTGGGTTGATGGCGCGGTAATCGGGCTTGTGCTGCTCCCCTTCGGACAGCACCACCCGGACCAGATCAAAATCAGCCCCGGCTTCCGCCAGCGCGATATGCGGGGCGAGCGAACAGGCGCCGGGTGCATAATAGAGACGCAGTGACATGGTTGATCCCCAATCACAGATCAAATGACGTAGAAACCGTGGGTGCCGTCTCGGCGGAGCTGCTCCACCAGGCCGAATTCCCAATCCAGATAGGCCTGCATGGCGCTGACCGGGTTGTCCGTGCCCTCATAAGGACGGCGATAGACATCGTCGAAGGCAGAAAGCGGCGCGCCGGTGCCACTGGTCAGCGGCTTGCCGGCGGCGGCCCAGGCCTGGGTGCCGCCTTCCAGCACCAGCGGGGGTTTGCCGGTCAGGCTTGCCACCTCTGCTGCCGCGAACCGGGCCAGCAGCCCGTCGGGGGAGGTCAGCACCAGGGCACCGCGCACATCGGCGGGGGAGAGATCCTGTTCCAACCGGGCGCGGATGATGAAGCGGGCGCCGTCAATATGGCCCCGGCGATAGGCGGGGCTGGGCGCGAAATCCAGCAGCGTCACCGGCCCTTCGGCCAGCAGGCGGGCCAGATGATCCGCGCTGATCTGGGTGACATGGCCGGGATCGGGGTGGTGGATACGGTTGGGGCCAACCTCGTTCAGCGCGTCTGCCGGCACATTTTCCAGCACCAGCACATCCCACCCCAACTGCGCCAGCCAGGAAGCCGACATGTCGGCCCGGCTGGACAGCGTGTCGAACAGCACGATCCGGGCACCGCGTACCGGGGCGGAATGGTCGGTTTCCTGCACCAACTGGCCGCCCGGCGCATTGCGGAAGCCTGGCAGGTGGCCATCGGCATATTCCTGCGGCGTGCGCACATCCAGCCGGTAGGTGGTGCGGGTGCGGTCAGCGGCCAGCACGGCCAGTTCCGCCGGGTTGATCCAGCGCACCCCGGCGCGATAGGCGACATCGCGTGCCCGTGCCTTGGCCTGGGCAACCGCTTCCCCATCAGCTTCCGGGAAGCTGCGTTCCTGGCCATGCTCCAGGGTCTGCCCGGCCAGTGTCCAGCCGATGGTGCCGTTGCGCAGCGCATAGACCGGGTTGGGCAGGCCGGCATTGCGCAGCGACTGCGTGCCGATCAGGCTGCGGGTACGGCCGGCGCAATTGACGATGATGGTGGTGGCTGGATCGGGCGCAATTAACGGCGCGCGCAGCACCAGTTCCGCCCCCGGCACGCTGATGCCGGTGGGGATGCTCATGGTGCGGTATTCCTCAAACCGGCGGGCATCCAGCACCACCACATCGGCCCCGCTATCCAGCAAAGCCTTTACCTCCGGTGCGGGCAGGGAAGGGGTATGGACGCGGGATTCCACCAGTTCGCCGAACGCCTTGGACGGGACATTCACGTCGCGGAAAATCTCCCCACCGGCCGCACGCCAGCCATCCAGCCCGCCTTTCAGCACCCGCACATCCAGATAGCCCAGCCGTTCCAGCACATCCACGCCGCGCCCGCTCAGGCTGCCATCATCGTCATAAACGACGATCGGGGTGTCCCGGCGGGGGATGCGGTCCCAGGCTTCCAGTTCCAGCCGTGACAGCGGGAAATTGGCGGCAAATAGCGGGTGCGCCTGGGCAAAGGCATCCTCTTCCCGCAGATCGATCAGGGCGATTTCCTGCCTTGCCAGCAGGGCCAGCCTGATATCGGCGGGCAGGGCGGTGCGGGGGGCGGTCATCGGGCAAGCTCCAGCGGGCGATATGATGAAAGGGTGAAGGGCGGTGTCAGATCATTGTTGGAATAGCCGGAGATGAAGGGCTTGCGCGGCTGCCCGTCGCCCGGATAGGTCCAGCGCCGCACCGCCCCGATATCCGCGCCATAGACATGGATGCTGATGGAGGTGCGGTCGGATTCCGCATTGATGACGCGGTGGATATCGCCCTCCAGGGGGGAGAGTTTTTCCACATCACCGGGCTTCAGCCGGTGCGGCAGCCCCTTGGTCACCAGCGGCCCGGCCGGGCCGGGGGCGAAACCCTGGGAGATTTCCGACCCGCGCAGCACGCCGACCAGCCCCCAGACCGTATGGTCATGCACCGGCGTGCCCTGGTTCGGCCCCCAGACGAAGCTGACCACGGAGAACCGCGCCTGCGGGTCGCGGTAGAGCAGGAATTGCCGGTATCGTTCCGGGTCCGGCACGGTATAGGCCTCGGGCAGCCAATCATCCTGGGCCACCAGATCGCCCAGCAGCGGGGCGGCGGCATCCAGCAAGGCCGCCTCCGGCCGGTTTGTTTCCAGCAGCCGAGTCAGTTCGGTAACGAAACGGGCCAGGCGCTTGGGGATGGGGGGCTGTTGGCTCATAGGGTCTCTCCCCGCTCACAGCCGATAGCGCAGCGTGACCAGCCAGGTCCGCGGATCGGCAATGTTGACATAATGGATGCCGACAGCGGGCGTGTAGCCGACGCCGACCACATGATCTTCATCCGTCAGGTTCTTCACCGTCGCCCCCAGCGACCAGGGGCCACCATTCTGCGCCCAGTTGATGCCGGCATTGAGATAGCCCTGGTTGGGGATCTTCTCCTGCAGCCGGTTCAGGGCGGAGGCATAGTTCTTTGTCTGGTACTGGCCATTCAGATTGCCGGTCAGCGTGCCGCCGGACAGATCATCGCTGATGGTCCAGGTCACGCTGCTGGACAGGGAAAGGCGCGGGGCAGTGGGCAGATCATTGCCATCGGCATTCACGCCATTGCCGCCGGCCCCCTTGTAATCCTGGTATTTGGCGTGCAGCCAGCCAGCCGATGCCTGCCAGGACAGGCTTTCCAGCAGCCGCGCTTCCAGCTCCAGCTCCACGCCGTAGGTTTCGGCAGAGGCGGCGTTGCCCCGCCGCGACCGGAACACATCTGGATCATAGGCGCTGACCTGCAGGTCGGTATAATCATTGTAGAAGGCGGCCAGGTTGGTGCGCAGCCGCTTGTCCAGCCAGTCGGCCTTGATGCCGGCCTCGTAATTCTTCACCTTTTCAGGGTCAAAGCCGCGCTCGGCATCCACCACCAGGGTGGCGCGGTTGTCGAAGCCGCCGGCCTTGAAGCCCTGGGCGTAGGTGGCATAGACCAGCGCACTATCGGTGGCCTGATATTCCACCGTCAGCTTCGGGGTCAGTGAATTCCAGCGCCGCGTGGCATCGCCGGCGATGGATTGGCCGATGATGCGGCGGTTGGCGTCGATCAGCTTGTTATCAAAGCTGAAATTCTTCTTTTCCCGCGTAAAGCGCAGGCCGGCGGTCAGGTTCAGCCGGTCGGTGGCGTGCCATGTCGCCTGCCCGAACAGGGCCGCACTGTTGGTCTTGGTGATATTGTACGCCCCTTCGCGGCGGATGCTGGAGGTGGCAAGCGGCCCCTGGCGGGTGAACCCGTCCCGCTCCACATCAAACCGCTCATAAAGATAGAAGGCGCCGGTGGTGAAGCTGAACTTCTCGTAATCGCCATTCAGTTGGAATTCCTGGGTGGCGTACTGGTCATTATAGGTGATCAGGTTCTTCTGAATCAGGGCGGCGGTGCCGTCATTCTCGTAATCCACCGGCTGGTTGAAGCCGCGATAGGCGGTGATGGATTTCAGCGACAATTCATCCGACAGGGCATAGGTCGCGCGCAGCGACCCACCGCCCTGGTCCAGCTTGTTATAGGGCTCCACCTCGGAATAGGTGCGATAGGGGTTGAAGCCGCCGGGCTGGTTCACCGGCACATATCCCCGCGTATCGCTGCGGTCGCGCAGGTAATCCAGCGTCAGATCGATATCCAGCTTTTCCGTCGGCGTCGCCCGCAGCTTCAAGCGCACGGCGTTGACATCGATATTGTTGACGTCCTTGCCCAGGGTGGCGTTGTAGGTGACGCCGTCGCGGGAATTATGCAGGTAGGACAGGCTGGCATAGAGCTTGTCCTGCACCAGCGGGCCGCTGACCGTGGCGCGGCCCTGCACGGCGCCATAATTGCCGGCCGACAGTTCGGCAGCGACATGGGCGTCATTGTCTGGCTGGCGGGTGATGACGCGCAGGGCCCCGGCGGAACTGTTGCGGCCATACAGCGTGCCCTGCGGCCCGCGCAGCACCTCCACCCGCTCCACATCGTTGAAATCGGTCATCGATCCGATCTGACGCGGGATATAAACATCATCGACATAGACGGAGACGGCGGGCTCCGAAATCGGATCGGCCTCCCCGATGCCACGCAGGGAGAAGGTCTGCGTGGTGTAACCGATGGTGACGCGGGCGACGTTGAAATTGGGGATCTGGCCGGCCAGATCGCGGATGGACCGTGTGTCCCGTTCCTCCAGCCGCGTGGCGCTGAAGGCGGAAATGGCGATGGCCGTCTTCTGCAAATCCGCCGCCCGCCGTTCAGCGGTGACGATGATTTCCTCCACCCCGCCTGCCGCATCCGCCGTCTGCACGAGCACGTCCTGGGCCTGGGCACAGGACAGGGCGAGCAGAGAGGCAGAAGCGCAGAGAATAAAGGCCCCGGAAATACGGGCAATGGGGCGGGTGGCGGGATAGGCGGAAGACATTGAAGCCTCAACAGGAAATGATGATGGTGAGAGTGTGGGGCAGGGGGTTGACGATTAAAATCGAATAAGATTTTAGTGTTTGTTTGGGGGGATTAATGGGTTTTTTGTTTATTTTGATTTCTTTGATTCTATATTCGGCGTTTCAATTATCTTAACTGTTACGCCGTTATTCGCCTATAGGCGTTAACTTAATCGTCTGGAATAACGTGCCTTCCCCGCGAAAGCGGGGATCCAGGGGCCACAAGAACCAACGCTTGGGTGCCCTTGGCCCCTGGACCCCCGCTTCCGCGGGGGAGGCAGGGAAGGTGCGATGGGCTAAGTTAATGTCTATCGGCCGCAGCATGGGTGACGGCTGAGGCGGCAGGAAACTATCGGCTACCCTTGGGACTGCTCATCACCCCGCCAGCAACCCGTTCAACCGGTCGTCCCACAGCTTGGCCACGTCGATTTTGGCCGGGATCAAGCCGGCATCGGCGAAGGCGTCGGCCACCTGCTGTTGCGACTGGATGGCTTCCGGTTCAACCTTGGCCAATTCATAGGGCCGATCCCGTTCCCGGTGCTGCAGCAGGAAAATTTCTGCTGCCACGCCGGTTTCCTTGGACAGGCGGGCGGCCCAGGCATCCGGGTTCTGGTCGGCCCACTGATAGGCGCGGGTGACACGGTGCAGGAAATCGGCAATGGCCTTGCGCTTGCCTTCATCCGCGAGCGCGGTGGTGGAGGCGGCAAAGACGTAATTGCCCGACAGGCGGCCCCGCCCGTCGGTCAGCACCCGCGCCTTGTAGGTCAGGCGGGCCTGGCTGCCCTGCACGCCATAGACAATCCAGGCATCCAGATCGCCCCGCCCGAAGGCGGCCAACCCATCCTGCGGTGACAGGGCCACGGGCGTGATATCGCCCCAGCCGATGCCGGCTTCCTGCAACAGCCGCACCAGGATGTAATGGGAGGTGGTGGCGCGGACATAACCGATGCGCTTGCCCTTCAGCTCTGCCACCGTGCGGATGGCGGAATTCTCCGGCACCAGCACCACCTGCGACGTCACTTCCCCCTTGATGGTGGCAACCAGCCGCATCGGCGCGCTGGCCGATGCGATGAAAATCGGCGGTATCTCACTCATGCTGCCAATATCGATGGAGCCACCATTGATTGCCTCCGCAATCAGGTTGCCGCCCGCGAAATAGGAATAGCTGACGCCATAGGGGAATTGATCAACCCCGGCTTCCTTGAAGAATTCCTGATACTGGCCGCGATAGGTGCCGATGCGCAGGGTCGAAGCAGCCGCGTCGGCACCACCGCCGGCTGTCTTCTCATTCTGCGGTGACTCCTTGCCGCAACCGGCCAGCGCCAGCAGCGACAGGCCACCCAGCAGCACCGACCGGCGGGGGAGAATGAAGGATGCCGTCATTCGAACAGGTCCGGTTCTTCGCGGGCGACCAGATCGAACAGCGGCTGGAAGGAGAACCAGGAGCCGGTTTCCTTGCCCACCTGTCCGTTGGTGTGGCTGGCCACCTCATGCGACAGCACCTGCGGCTTGCCGGCGGCTTCGGCCAGCAACTGGGCATGGGCGGCATTTTCAAAGGCGATATAGCGCCAGACGGCGCCATCCACGCTGTTCCCCACAGTCAGGAAGCCATGGTTCTGCAAGATGGCGGCAGACTTGTCGCCCAAGGCTTCGGCAATGCGTTCGCCTTCGCTGCTATCCAGCACCACGCCGCTGAAATCGCGGAAGATCACATGGTCCTGATAGAAGGCGCAGCTATCCTGCGTCAGCGGGTCCAGCAACCGGCCCAGGCTGGACCAGGCCTTGCCATAGATGCCGTGGCTGTGCGCGGCGGCGATGACATCGGGCCGGGCCTTGTGCAATTCGGAATGGATGGCAAACGCGGCGCGGTTCAACAGGCCCTTGCCCTGCACGATCTCGCCATGATGGTTGACCAGCAGCAGGTCGCGCACCCGGACATGGCCGAAGAAGACGCCCGCCGGATTGACCCAGAAATGGTCGGGATGTTCCGGGTCGCGCGCGGTGATATGCCCGGCCCCGCCCATGTCGAAGCCATAGCGGGCGAACAGCCGGAAGGACGCGGCCAGCCGCTGCTTGCGGTAAAGCCGTTCCTGTTCGATATCCGGGTAGCGCGGTACGGCGCTGCGCCAGTCCAGATTGGTCAGCTCCACCGGGCGCGGCAGGATGAAGGGGGCCTCTGGGCTGGTGTCAGCCGGATTGTTGCGCCGGGCGGCGAGGCGAAGGCTCATGGCGGGGGGCTCCATCAATAGCCGCGCTGGCGGTCGACAAGATCGGCCAGCGGCTGGTTGTTCGTGAAACGGATCAGATTATCGGCCACCTTGGCGGCCAGATTGTCGCGCTGGTCCGGCGTCAGCACGGAGGTGTGCGGCGACAGGCGGATGCGCGGATGGTGATAGAAGGGATGGCCCGCCGGCAGCGGTTCGGGATGGGTGACATCCAGCGTGGCGCGCGACAGGCGGCCATCTTCCAGGGCGGCCAGCAGGGCATCGTCATCCACCAGGGCACCACGGGCGATGTTGATCAGGTGCAGGCCGGGCTTGGCATGGCGCAGCAGCGCCTCATTGACCAGATGGTGGGTTTCCGGCGTCAGCGGGGCGGCCAGCACCAGATGGTCGGCCTGGGCGAACAGGCTGGGCAGGTCGGCGGCCAGTTCCACCCCGGCCACCGGCGACGGCCGGTCGGACCGGCGTACGGCCAGCACCCGCATTCCCAAGGCCAGGGCGAGACGGGCCAGCGCCGACCCCGCTGCCCCCAGCCCGACAATGCCCAGCACCGACCCGCGCACCGTGGCCAGCGGCTGGTGCGCCCAGCGGTCGGGATGATCGATCCAGATATCCGGCAGCCGCTTGGCTGCGGCGAAGATGCCGGCCAGGGCGAATTCCGCCAGGGCATTGGCCGAGGTGCCGCGCGCAGAGGCCACGGCAGTCCCCTCGAACAACCAGTCGGGATAGAAATCGATCCCGCTGGAGGCCAGTTGCACCAGTTTCAGATTAAAGGGCCAGCCGGCGGGGCGAGGCGGAAAGGGCTGACCCGCTTTGCGGAAGGGCAGGGCCACCAGCACACGCGCCGTTTCCGGCACATCGTCCGGCACGCCGGGGGCCAGCGACTGAATGGTGGCATCAGGGAGGCGCTGGGCCAGCAGGGCGTTGAACTGGTCGTTCAACTGGCTGGCAACAACCAGACCGGACATGGGCATCAACCTTGGGAAAAGGGCGGCGGACGGGTAAAGCCAAGCTGTCAAGGGTTTGACCCTTGGCAGCTTGGAGGCTGGCGACCGCCAGCCCGGCACCCCATGGTGCCGTAAGCCAAGCCGCCGGATGGCGGCGCCCGGCGTTTGAGGGCGGACGTTAACCAAAAGCCTTGCGGCCGGCGGCGGTCAGCACCACATCGGCCTGGGGCATGTGGATGCGGCCACACAGCACGTCGCGGTAATGGCGTTCCAGCGGATTGGCGCGGGTCAGCGCCGGGTTGCCGCCGATGGCAATGGCCTTTTCCACCGCCGCGATGGCGTTTTCCGTCACCAGATGCTTGATCAGGTTGGCTTCCACCGTGGCCAGATCCTGGGTGGCCGCCGATTGCAGCAGCAGGCGGTTGGTCAGCAGCAGCCCGTCAATGGTGCCCAACGTTTCCTGATAGCGCGGCAGGCTGGACAGGGGCGCGCCCAGATTGGCCGGCACGCGGGACTTGGCCCAGCCGATGAACCAGTCCCGCGCCGCCTGGGCCACGGCATCATAGATGCCGGCTGTCAGCACATTGGCCCAGCGCAGGAAGCCAGGATCGAAGGCGGGCGGGCCGCCCACCGGCTGGGGCGACAGCGCATGGTCGGCCGGCACCCAGACATCTTCCAGCACCACATCATGGCTGACGCTGGCGCGCAGGCCGTGATGGTCCCAGGTTTCCTCGATCCGGATGCCGGGGGCCTTGGCCGGCACCAGCCAGCCACCGACCAGCGGCGTCTCATCATCGCTGCGGGCCCAGACGACAAACCAATCCAGCACCGTGCTGCCGGTGGAGTAGAGTTTGCGCCCGCTGATGCGCCAGCCATCGGAAACCCGGCGGGCGACGGTGGCGGGCAAACCGCCCCGCGCCGGCGTGCCCAGGTCCGGCTCCACCCGCAGGGAATTGATCAGCGCCCCGCGCTGCACGGCATCGCCGATAACGTGGCGGGCCAGATGTTCCGGAAAGCCGGCATCCTTGATGCGGGCATGATGCAGATACTGCATCACCAGCACCAGGGCCGTGGCCGGCTCGCCCTTGGCCACGGCCTGCACCACTTTCAGGGCGATGGCCAGATCGGCTTCCCGCCCGCCCCATTCCCGCGGGGCGGTCAGGGCCAGTAGCCGGTGTTGATGCAGCAGGGCGATATTCTGGATGGGGAAGGTGGCGTCGCGGTCATGCTGGCCGGCGGTGGCGGCGAAGCGCTGGGTCAGCTCGGCCAGGATGGCGTCATCCACCGGGCTGGTGGCGCTTTCGCGCGGGAAACGGGTGATGGTGGCGCCGGTCATGGCCGGTCCTCTCCCTTGGGGGTGACGCCCAGCCGCGCCAGCAGGCGGGTACGCTGGGCCTGAATCTGCGGGTCGGCCAGGGTGCGGGGGCGGGCGGCGGCCACCGGTTCATCCAGGGTGATGCGCCCCTGGTCCAGCATCAGCACGCGGTCGGCCAGCAACAGCGCCTCGTCCACATCATGGGTGACGATCAGCACGGCGGGCCGGTGCGCCCGCCACAACGCATCCACCAGCCCATGCATCCGGATGCGGGTCAGCGCGTCCAGGGAGGCAAACGGCTCGTCCAGCAGCAGCAGTTCCGGTTCGCGCACCAGGGCGCGGGCCAGGGCCGCCCGCTGCGCCTCCCCGCCCGACAGGGTGCCGGGCCAGGCATCCACCCGATGGGCCAGCCCCACCTCTTCCAGCGCCTGCAGGGCGCGGGTGCGGCCTTCGCTGCCCGGCAGCCCCAGGGCCACATTCTCCCACACCTTCTTCCAGGGCAGCAGGCGCGGTTCCTGAAACACGACGGTGCGATTGGCCGGGGCGGTGAATTCCCCCCCATCGGCCTGATCAATCCCGGCCAGCAGCTTCAGCAGCGTCGTCTTGCCGGAACCGGAGCGACCCAGCAGGGCGATGAATTCGCTCTTGCCGATATCCAGGTCCAGATCGCGGAGAATGTGGTTCTTGCCGAAATGACGGTTTAACTGGCGCAGGCGGACAACGGGTTCCACAGCGGTTTCGCTGTCATTCACCAGACGCAGGCGGGGATTGGCGACCGACATGGTTCAATTCTCCAGGAAAGAGGGACGCCAGGCCAGTGCGCGCCGTTCCAGCGCCCGCACCAGGGAATCGGCGGCCAGCCCGATGCCGGCATAGACCAGCAGGCAGAGCACGATCACATCGGTGCGCAGGAAATCACGGGCGCTGTTCACCAGGGCCCCCAGGCCGGAGGCGGCGTTGATCTGTTCGGCCACCACCAGGCAGAGCCAAGCCACCCCCAGCGCATAGCGCAGGCCCAGCAGGAAACCGGGTGCCGCCCCCGGCAGCACGACATGGCGGATCAATTCCCGCCGCGACAGGCCGAAAACCCGCGCCGCCTCAACCAATTTGGCATCAACGGAGCGGATACCGTTGAAAAGGTTTAAATAAACCGGGAACAGCGCGCCCAGCGCGATGAGCCCGATCTTGGGCGCTTCGCCAATACCGAACCAGACGATGAACAGCGGCACCAGGGCCAGCAGCGGCAGGGTGCGCAGCATTTGCAAGGGCGGGTCGACCAGCACTTCGCCCCGGCGGGTCAGGCCGGCGGCGAGCGCCAGCGCGGCCCCCACCGCCACCCCGATGGCCAGCCCGGCCAGCACCCGCAGCAGGGAGACGCCCAGATGCCAGGGCAGTTCCCCCGACAGGGTCATGTCCATGAAGGTGCCGACCACCGCCGACGGGGCGGCCAGCACGCGCGGCGGGATCACCCCGGTGCGGGCGCCGATTTCCCACAACAGCAACAGCAGCAAGGGGGAGGTGGCGCGGGGATTCCAAAGCTTGGAGGCGATACGCTTCAGGCTGCGCACCGGGTCACCCATGCTGCCACGCGCGACGCTGTCGGAGGAGACGATGCTGGTCATTGGCTTCACCACACAGGATTTTGTGTATAAAAAAGATACTCACACATTCGATGATGTATGATATCCATACAAAATCCATAGGGTAAATGGAAATTCGCTCAAGCCCCCCTTAAATGTCGCTCAAGCATGATGGAGCCAGCATGATGCCCCCCAATCTGCCCACCGATCTGTTGCGCAGTTTTGCTGTGATCGTGGATGCCGGCACCCTGCAGAAGGCGACGGAGCGCATCTATCTCACCCAATCCGCACTCAGCTTGCAGATGAAGCGGCTGGAGGATCTGGTGCAGACGCCCCTGTTCGTGCGCGACGGGCGGCGGCTGGCGCTGACGCCGGCCGGCATCACCCTGTTGGGCTATGCAAGGCGGATGCTGACTTTGAATGATGAGGCGGTGGCGGCGCTGGCCGGGGATGATGTCGCCGGGCCTTTGCGGGTGGGCATGGTGCAGGATGTCTCTGAAACCCTGCTGACCGGCGTGCTGGCGCAATTCGCCAAGCTGCATCCGCGCGCGCAATTACAGGCCCGTGTGGCCGGCACGCTGGAATTGCTGGAGATGCTGGAGACGGATCGGCTGGATATTGTCGCCGGCTTCGGTCCGGCCGGCGACCCCGCCAGTGTGCGGACGGAACCGATGCGCTGGCTGGGGGATGCCGAACTGCTTGCCGAACCGGTCCTGCCGCTGGCCGTGCTGGAAAAACCCTGCCGTTTCCGGGAGGCGGCCATCGCCGCCCTGGATGCGGCGGGCCGTTCCTATCGCGTGGTGCTGGAAACGCCCAACCTCTCCACCCTGCGGGCGGCGGTGCGGGCCGGGCTGGGCATCACCTGCCGCACCGTTTTGTTCGGCACCATGTCCCCGGTGCTGGAGGAAGGCTTGCCGGCACTGCCCGATGTCTCCATGACCCTGGCCAGCCGGGCCGGCGGTACCGCGCCGATCAACAGCCTGATCGGCCTGATCCGCAGCGCGGTGCTGGAACTCGCCCCAATGGAGGAAAAGGCGGAGGCGGCATAGGATCGTTATTGTATCGAGGCTATCTGGCTGGCAGGGGTCTTCAGTGCCCCCGCCGCACCACCAGTTGCGCCAGCAGGGCCAGCAGCGACAGGCCCACGCCCAAAAGGCTGACACCCGCCCAGCCGGCCAGGGGCCAGAGCTGCATGGCGGCGGCCGAGCCAAAACCACCGCCGATGAACATGGAGCCCATGAACAGGGTATTGACCCGGGCGCGGGCCTGCGGCCGCAGGGAGAAGACGATATGCTGGTTGGAGATCAGGGCCGCTTGCACCGCCAGATCCAGCACGATCACCCCCAGCACCAGCCCGGTCAGGCTCTGCCACAGGCCGAAGATCGCCCAGGCGGCCAGGGTCAGCGCGGCACCGGCGCGCACCACGGTGGCAGGCCCGCCCCGATCGGCCAGCCGGCCGGACAGCGGGGCGGCCAGGATGCCCACCAGCCCCAGCACACCGAACAGCCCGGCGACATCGGCCCCCAGCGCGTAATCCGGCTGTTGCAGGCGCAGGGCCAGCACGGTCCAGAACACGCTGAAGGCACCGAACATCAGGGCCTGGGTCAGGGCCGCCAGCCGCAGGGCCGGCAGTTCCAGCCACAGATGCAGCAGCGATTTCAGCATGGTGCCATAGCGCAGCCGGCCCTCTGCCGGGCTTTTCGGCAGGTGCAGGGCCATCCAGCCTGCCATGGCCAGCGCCACCGGCACGGCCAGCCAGAACATGGTGCGCCAGCCGCCATGGCTGGCCACCAGCCCGGCGATGGTGCGGCTGAGCAGGATGCCTGTCAGCAGGCCGGACATCACCGTGCCCACCACCGCACCCCGCTTGTGCGCCGGGGCCAGATGCGCGGCAAAGGGCACGATCTGTTGCGCCACGGTGCTGAACAGTCCGATCAGCAGCGATGCCGCGATCAGCGTGCCGGCCCCCGGTGCCAGGGCCGCCCCAGCCAGGGCCAGGGCCAGCGCCAGAAAGGTGCCCACCACCAGGGCGCGGCGTTCCAGCATGTCGGCCAGTGGCACCAGCAGGAACAGGCCGGTGGCATAGCCCAGCTGCGTCGCCGTGGGCACCAGGCTGACGCCGTCGCCCAATTCCTGGCCGATCAGCCCCAGCATGGGCTGGTTGTAATAGATATTGGCCGCCGCCACCCCGGCCCCCGCCGCCAGGGCAAAGGTCAGCGTCCGGCTCAGCGGATGTGCCTGGGGAACGGGGCCGGCGGCCATTGCTTGGCTGTCCATGACGATCACTCCGTTAGCGATTCATGGGCGCAATCTGGATTATATCGAAATTTGGCGGTAGTTTGTTGGATTGATATGCCAGCCTATCGGAAAGCGATATGATCAACCTGACCGATGCCGAGGTTCTGGTCGAAGCCGTGGCCAGCGGCAGTCTGGCCGCGGCCGCCCGGCGGCTGGGCATTGCCCCCATGGTGGCCTCCCGCCGGCTGGCAGCGCTGGAGGCGGAACTGGGGGTGCGGCTGGTTCACCGCACCACGCGTGCCCTGTCATTGACCACGGCGGGGGAGGCGTTTCTGCCCCATGCCCGCGCCCTGTTGGAGGGGGCGGCCGGCGCGCGTGATGCCGTGCGGCCGGAAGCGCTGGGCGCATCGGGCCTGCTGCGGGTCAGTGCGTCCAGCGCCTTTGCCCGCAAGGTGATTGCCCCGTTGCTGCCCCCCTTCCTGGCGGCGCATCCAGCCTTGCGGGTGGAACTGGTGGTGACCGATCTGCGGCTGGATCTGGCAGCCGATGGGGTGGATTTGGCGATCCGCGTCGGCAAGCCGCTGGAAAACAGCCAGATGGCCCGCCGGCTGGGGGACAGCACACGCCAGCTTTTCGCGTCCCCCGCCTATCTGGCGGCACGCGGTTGCCCGCGCGCCTTGGCCGATCTGGCGGGGCATGATTGCCTGATCCAGACCAGTTTGCCTTATTGGGATTTCCTGATTGATGGGCGGGTGCTGCACCATCGGATGGAGGGGCGGTTGACCGCCAACAGCATTGATGCCGTGCAGGCCGCCTGTATCGCCGGGGCCGGTATCGCCTGCATGGCGGCCTGGAATGCCGCGCAGGAGGTGGCGGCCGGCGTCCTGGTGCCGGTGGAGCTGGCGGATGCGGTTCCGGAACCCTGGGGCATTTGGGCCATCACCCCCAGCCCAAGACTGATCCCGCCCAAGGTTCGGCTGTTCATTGCCGCCTTGCAGGAGAGGTTATAATACCAAAAGCCATTCCCTCAGTGTCTGTTTGAAATTTTTTCGTTTATTATCAATTCATTGCTTTATCCTCACCGTCACCCCGGCGAAGGCCGGGGTCCAGAATCACAGGCGCCTTGCTTCACGAAACTGGACCCCGGCCTTCGCCGGGGTGACGGTGATACAGAATTTTAAATCGCGTAAGAGCTTGAAAAAAGAAAGCTTTCCGGACACACACTCAATTCTCAATCACCGGACCGGCCTGGATTTCCGCCTCATCCGTCGGGCTGACCTTGTGGCTGACCAGCCAGGCGCGGGCCTGATCATGGTGGCGGGGCAGGATGGATGTGGTGACGGTCCGCAAAGCCAGCATCAACACAGCCGCATCATCGGTGAAGCCCAGCCCGACGATGAAATCGGGGATGACATCCACCGGCATGATGAAATAGGCCAGCGCCCCCATCAGAATGGCTTTGGCGCGGAACGGCGTGGCCGGGTCGGTGGCAGCATAGAAGGTGGCGATCAGCTTTTCCGCAAAGGGAATGCGGGCAAGATTGTCACGCAGCTTGCCCCAGAAGCGGGCCAGCACCAGTTTGCTGTCGCGCACCAGCTTCTGCGGATCGACGCGCAACGCCTCCTCGGCAACTTGATCCATCTCGGGTGTCTGTTCGGGCATCCATCGTCTCCCCTCTCCGCTTTATATGTGGTCCGGGATGGACGATGCCAAGCCGTCATCCCGGCCGAATACCAGTGTAACGCGCCCGTGGCCGGATCAGCACGGGCGAGCGCACCTGTTCCAGCAGATGCGCCATCCACCCGACGGTGCGCCCGACGGTGAACAGGATCAGCGGTGCCGTGGCGGGCAGGCCCAGCCGGTCGGCCAGCAGCACCAGGGCGAAATCGATGGTGGGGGGCAGGCCGGCAATATCCTTGCCGGCGCGGGCCAGCTCCAGCGCGCGGGCCAGGCGCTGGTCCTGCGGCCAGGCCTGTTTCATCCGGCGCAACAGCCATTGCGCCCGGATATCTCCCTCCGGATAGAGCGGGTGGCCGAAGCCATGCGCCTCCTCCCCCCGCGCCAGCAGGGCGGCGAGGGCCTGGGCCGGTGTCTCTGGCCCATCCAGCAGACGGGGCAGCAGGGCCGCCACCAAACCCGTCGCCCCACCATGGCGGGGGCCGCGCAGGGCACCGATCCCGGCGGATATACAGGCATAGGGATTGGCCCCGGTGGAGGCGACGCAGCGCACGGTAAAGGCCGACGCGTTCAATTCATGATCCGCGCACAGCACCAGCGTGGCGCGGATCAGCGCCTGCGCCGTCGCCTCCCGGATACCCCAGGCGTCCGCCAGCATCTGGTGCAACGGCAGGCGGGTCGGTTCGGTGCCGGCCAGCACCGCCCCGGTCAGCCGCAGGATGCGCGCGCCGGTGCGCGCCAGCCCCGTCGGCGTGCGGTTAACCGCCTTCAAATCCGCTGCCCCCGCCAGCGGCAACAGGGTCAGCAGCCGGTCCAGCGGGTCCATCGCGGCGGGCAATTGCGCGGCCAGGACGGGCAGGGGCGGCGGCGCCTCCCCGGCAAAGGCATCTTCCGCGCACTCCCACAACAGGCCGGCCACAGTTTCCAGGCTGGCTTCTTGCGCCAGGGCTGTGGCGTCGCGGCCCCGGTAGTAAAGCCCGCCACCGGTGATCAGGGTGATGGCCGATTCCAGCACCGGCGCGCCCCAATCCAGCGCCCGGTCGGGCGTGGCATCGGCGGGGCGGTCGCGGCGGGCCACCAGCGCATGTACATCATCGGCCCGGTAAAGCCGCGTCCGCCCGCCGCCCGTTGCCTCCGACCGGATCAGGCCCCGGCTGACATAGGCGTAAAGGGTGGCGAGGCTGACGCCCAACTCGGCAGCGGCTTCCTTGGCACTCAGGGTCAGGGGATTGTTCATGATATATTGATCAATTCAATCAAGATTGACCATATATGCACGCTGATCCGACACTGTCCAGCGATCAAGGTTTCATTGTTGGAGGATGTCATGAATATCGGTCTGGATGGCGTGGTGGCGGCGGAAACGGTGTTGAGCCATGTCGATGGCGCCGCCGGGGTGCTGGTGCTGCGCGGCCTGCCGGTGGAGCGCGCAGCGGCCAGCCTGGATTTCGAAGGGGTGACGGCGCTGCTCTGGCACGGTTTCCACCCGCTGGCCGATCAGGGGGAGGCCAGCATCCGCCAGCATCTGGGCCGGGCGCGGCTGGCGGCCTGGGCGCTGGTGCCCCGGCTGCTGCCCGGCACCCAGGGGCTGACCCCGGTGGAGGGGCTGCGGCTGATGCTGTCCGGCCTGCCCGACGCGATGGAAGAGGATGCCGCCATCCTGGTGACGGCGGCGGTGCCCGTCTTCATCGCTGCCCAGCACCGCCAGTCGCAGGGTCTGGCCCCAGTGGCGCCGGATGCCAGCCGGGGCCATGCGGCGGATTTCCTGCGCATGGTGACGGGGGAACCGGTCGACGCGGCGCTGGCCCGCGCCCTGGATACCTATCTGGTCACGGTCAGCGACCATGGCTTGAACGCGTCTACCTTCGCCGCGCGTATCGTGGCCTCCACCCGCGCCGGCATGGTGTCCAGCATTGTGGCGGGGCTTTGCGCCCTGAAGGGCCCCCTGCATGGCGGCGCACCGGGGCCGGTGCTGGATATGCTGGATGCGGTGGGCGATGCTGCCCATGCCGGCCCCTGGGTGGCGGGGGAGCTGGCGGCGGGCCGCCGGTTGATGGGCTTTGGCCACCGCATCTACCGGGTGCGTGACCCCAGGGCGGAGGTGCTGAAGGCGGCCGTCCGCCAGCTGTCCAGCCCGCGTATCCAACTGGCCGAACAGGTGGAGGCGGCGGCCATCGCCGCCCTGCGTCAACATCGGCCCGACCGGCCGCTGGAAACCAATGTCGAATTCTATACCGCCCTGCTGCTGGATGCGGTGGGCTTGCCGCGTGACCTGTTCACCCCCGTGTTCGCCATGGGCAGGGTGGCCGGCTGGGCGGCCCATGTGATGGAGCAGGAGGCAACGGGCCGCCTGATGCGCCCGCAATCCCGCTATATCGGCCCGGTTGCGGTGGCCGCCTGACCGCCTATCCCTCACTCCCGCTTAGCGATTTCAATTCCGTTACAAAACAACCTATGGCATAGGTTGTTCGGATAGAAAATCGCCGCGAGGGGGAAAAGATGCGGGCATGGGGGAAGATGTTGCTGGCCGGGGCTGCCTTATCAGTCCTGGCCGGTTGCGGGGGTGAATTGCCGGATCGCCCGGTGGAAAAGGTGGTCTGGGCAGAACAGGGATGGAGCGCGGAGGACCGCGACTTCTATGATTACACTGCCCAGGGCACGGTGATCGCGCCGGTATCCTGGTTCATGGCCCTGGAACGTCCCTTCAGCACCGACAAATTGTCGGACAGCGGCTTCCTGTACCAGCTGGGTTTCCTGCCGCAGGCGGTGACCCAACGCAACCCGCTGGGCCTCCCGGTGGGCTTTGCCGTCAATAATGACCAGGGGCCGCCCAAGGATAAGGGGATGGGGCCGGTGGTCGGCTTCACCTGTGCCGCCTGCCATACGGGGCAGCTCAGCTACAAGGGCACGGCCTTCCGGGTCAGTGGCGGGCAGGCGGGGGCCGATGTTACCGGCTTTTCCAGCGCCTTTGGCCTGACGTTGATCGAAACCTATTACAACCCCTTCAAATGGCGGCGCTTTGCCAAATCAGTGCTGGGCGACCGGTATGAGGATGAGGGGGCCTATACCGTGCTGAAGGCGGCCTTCAAGGCCGCCGCGCATAAGGCCATCGCCACGGTCTGGTATAGTTTCACCAAGGATATCTACCCCACCAAGGAAGGTTTCACCCGGCTGGATGCGTTGGGCCGCATCGGCAATACGGTGTTTGGTGATGATCTGCATCAGCCGGAAAATTACCGCACCGCCGATGCGCCGGTGAACTTCCCCTATCTCTGGGATATCTGGAAGTTCGACTGGGTGCAGTATAATGGCTCCGTGCATCAGCCCATGGCCCGCAATGTCGGGGAGGCCTTGGGCGTGCGGGCGCGCACCAATTTCGTCACCGTCAACGGGGATCCGATTCCCCAGCCGGACAACTGGGATACCTCCATCCCGGTGACGAATTTGAAGGATATTGAGGAACGGCTGTGGCATCTGACCGCGCCGAAATGGCCGGCGGCGATCTTCGGCGCCTATGATCAGGCCAAGGCTGAACAGGGCCGCGCCCTGTTTGAAGAAAATTGTTCCCACTGCCATGCCCCGCGCCCGATCAAGGAAGGCCAGAACGAGAAGGCGAAATGGGCAGTCACCATGGTGCCGCTGGAACGGATCGGCACAGACCCGACGGCCGCCGGCAACTTCGCCGACACGGTGGTCGATCCCACGAAACTGACCGGCAAACCCGGTGATATTGATCCGGCAACGGGGCTTTATGTGGTGACCACCGGGGTCAAGGATCGCGCCTATGATCTGCTGGGTCTGAATGAACAGCAGCGTCAGGACTATGACGGGTTCGGCCGGGAAAACCTTGTCCGCGCCCCCTGCGCCTACAAGGCCCGGCCGCTGGATGGTGTCTGGGCGACACCGCCCTATCTGCATAACGGGGCCGTGCCTAATGTCTATGAACTGCTGAGCCCGCTGGCTGAACGCTCCAAAAGCTTCTGGCTGGGCAATTATGAATATGACCCGGCGACGCTGGGCTATGTCACCACCAAGATCAAGGGCGGGTTTGAGCTGGAGACGGGCAAGACCGGCAATGCCAATAGCGGCCATCTGTTCAGCGACAAAACCGGCCCCGGCGTCATCGGCCGCGCCCTGTCGCCCGAGGAACGCCGGGCCATCATTGAATATCTGAAGGCCATGGACGACATGCCGCCGACCCCGCTGGAGCCGGTGGATGCCAATTGGGGTGACAGCTATGCCTGCCAGTCACAAGCCAAATGGTGGGAAAAACTGACCAAGGGTTGACGGTGCTGCGGTGCCGGTTCCCGCCGGCACCGCCTTTCCCGGCCATGCTGTAACCAGTTTACCGTCTAGTTTGCTGTAAATTGTCTTCCAGCACATATCTGCTGTGTGAATTGAATGCTGGCCACGCTTCGGCTTCTGCGCCATCTTATTGGCTTCTGCGCCGTTCATCCGGCGCCGCGGCAAGTTGAGGGCAGCTTGGCACCGCGTCACCAAAGGCTTAAAGCGCCATAGCGGGAACTGCCCGCCGCCATGGCCCCGTAAGTTGGTGTGAAGACGGCGTTGATGGCAAGCACAGGGGCAGTCCCCCCCGATACAGAATTTACCGATCCCGCAATTCCGGCCATGGTTCGGCTGACCGGCCTGCGCAAGGTTTTTGGCGGCAAGGGCAAGCCGGCCGTCACCGCCCTGGATGGGGTGGACCTGATCGCCCCCACCGGCAGCATCACCGCCATCATCGGCCCCAGCGGGGCTGGCAAAAGCAGCCTGCTGCGCGCCGTCAACCTGCTGGAACGGCCGGACAGCGGCAGCGTGGTTGTTGGCGGGCAGGATTTGACGGGCCTGTCGGAAGCCGACCTGCGCCGGGCCCGGCAATCCATTGGCATGATCTTCCAGCATTTCAACCTGCTGGCCAACCGCACCGTGGCGGGCAATGTGGCCCTGGCGTTGGAACTGGCCGGCTGGCCGCGTGACCGCATCGCCCCGCGTGTGGCGGAGCTGCTGGATCTGGTGGGGCTGACCGACAAAGCGGGGCAATATCCGGCCGCCCTGTCCGGCGGGCAAAAGCAGCGGGTGGGCATTGCCCGCGCGCTGGCCCCCAACCCGCAATTGCTGCTGTGTGACGAGGCGACCAGCGCGCTGGACCCGGAAACCACCCGGCAAATCCTGGACCTGCTGCGCCGGATCAACCGCCAGCTGGGCCTGACCGTGCTGTTGATCACCCATGAAATGTCGGTGGTGCGGGAAGTGGCCGACCATGTGGTGGTGCTGGAGGCTGGGCGCATCATCGAACAGGGTGATGTGACGCGCATCTTCACCCATCCCCAGCACCCCACCACCCGCGACTTCCTGGCCGGGGAGACGGGGACGAGGCTGCCGGCGGCATTGGCCGCCCGCCTGTCCCCCACCGCCCGGCCCGGCGATGTGGCACTGGTGCGGCTGCACGCGCTGGGACCGGTGGCGGCGGGGCCGGTGCTGGCCGGCTTTGCCCTGGCCGGGGTCGCCGCCAGCCTGGTGGCCGGGCGGGTACAGGCGCTGAAGGAGATTCCCTTTGCCGCCCTGGTGCTGGCCCTGAAGGGCGATGCGACGGCTATTGCGGCGGAAATCAACCATCTGCGCGCCCAGGGGGCGGATATTGAGGAGCTGGGCCATGTCGCCGCAGATGCTGTCGCTTTTAACTGACGCCACCCTGCAAACCCTGTCCATGGTGCTGGTGGCCGGTGCGCTGGCCTGCTTGGGGGGCATTCCGCTGGGCCTGTTCCTGGCGCTGTGCGGGCCGGGCGACCTGTTGCCGCGCCCGGCCCTGCAGCGCCTGCTGGGTCTGGTGGTCAATGCCACCCGCTCCACCCCCTTTATCATTCTGGTGGTGGCCATTGTGCCGCTGACGCGCGCACTGACCGGCACCTCCATCGGTACGGCGGCGGCCACGGTACCCCTGACACTGGCCGCCATTCCCTTCATTGCGCGGGTGGTGGAAGCCGCCGTGCGGGAGGTGGACCATGGGCTGCTGGATGCCGCCCGCGCCATGGGGGCGCGGCCCGGCCAGATCATCCGCCTTGTGCTGCTGCCCGAAGCCCGCGCCGGCATCCTGCGCGGGTTGACCCTGGCCGCCGTCAATCTGGTGGGCTATTCCGCCATGGTGGGTGCTGTGGGCGGCGGCGGGCTGGGCGATCTGGGCATACGCTATGGCTATCAGCGCTTCATGCCGGAAATGATGCTGGCGGTTGTGCTGATCCTGATCGTGCTGGTGCAAATTCTGCAATCGGGCGGCGAGGCGCTGGCCCGCAAACTTGATAAACGCCATCTGAAAGGCTGATATCCATGCGCATCCTGGCCCTGCTGGCGCTTGCCGCCGCCTTTGCCCTGCCCGCCCAGGCGGAGAAAATCCGCGTCGGCGTCACCCCCGGCCCGCACGCCCAGATCATGGAAAAGGTGCGCGATCAAGCCAAGGCGACGGGGCTGGAGATCGAGATCCTGGAATTCAGCGACTATGTGGTGCCGAATGAGGCACTGGCCAGCGGGGATCTGGATGCCAACAGCTTCCAGCACCAGCCCTATCTGGATAACCAGATTGCCGACCGGGGCTATAAGCTGGTCTCCGTGGCCAAGACCGTAACCTTCCCGCTGGGCCTGTTCTCCGCCAAGCTGAAAAGCCTGGAGGCGCTGCCGGCCAAGGCCAAGGTCGCCATCCCCAACGATCCCACCAATGGTGGCCGCGCCCTGATCCTGCTGGCGCACCGGGGCTTGATCAAGCTGCGCGACGGGGCCGGGCTGGCCGCCACACCGCTGGATATCACCGACAATCCGAAGAATCTGCGCATTGTGGAGCTGGACGCCGCCCAGCTGCCGCGCAGCCTGAATGACGTGGATATTGCCGCCATCAACGGCAATTACGCGCTGGAAGCCGGGCTGGACCCGACCAAGGATGCGCTGGCGCGGGAGGCCGCCGATGGCCCCTACGCCAATGTTATCGCCGTGAAGGCGGCGGACAAAGACAAGCCCTGGGTGAAATCCCTGATTGCAGCCTATCAGAGCGCGGCAGTGAAGCAATTCGTGGTCGACACCTTCAAGGGTGCTCTGGTCCCTGCCTGGTGACGCGAAGATTTAACACATCCGACCTCACCTTAAGGATATTGTCGCCCCGGTGAATTCCCGTCCCCTGCAACATAAGGTAGGCAGACTGGGAATGGCAGAATGATCGGGCGACTGTGGCCTCTGGAACGCTCAAAAGCCTGACGATGCGTCAGGCGCTGCTGATCTTGTTGAGCGCGGTCTGCATCGGTGTGGTGCTGACCGCGACAGAGGCCGCCTTTACCGTTCACCGCAAGCAGACAGCGGCACAGAGTCAGCTGGTTCAGATCATGAACCTGCTGGAAGGCCCCAGCCGCAACGCCTTGTGGAACCTGGACCAGACCCTGGCCGACAGCATCTTTGGTGCCGCCACTGCCCTGGAACCGGTGGGGCGGGTGGAAATCCACGATGTTTCCGGCACCATGTTCGCCGCCACCGGCGAAAAGCCGGCCATGGTCAGCGATTTCCGTCGCCGGATGATCGCCCCCTATATGACCGCCGAACGGACCCTGACCCGTCCCGGCGGAACGGAGGTGATCGGCCGTCTGGTGCTTTATCTGAAGCCGGACAGTTTTATACAGGATGCGCGGGCTACCATCCTGGGATCGGTCCTGCTGGGGTTGACGCGTAATCTGCTGCTGGCCCTGCTGCTGTCGGTGATTTTCCACCTGTTCCTGACCCGGCCGCTGATCAAGCTGGGCCGTGACCTGATCCGCGTGCGGCCGGACAGCCCGCTGGCCAACCCTATTCGGGTGCCGCGGTTCCATGAAAATGACGAGCTGGGCTATGTGGCCTCCCGCATCAATGAATTGCTGGCCCAGCTGCACCGGTCACAGTCGGAATTGCGGCGGCTGGCCACGCGCGACCCGCTGACCAACATGCCCAACCGGGTCTTGATGACCGAGTCCCTGAATGGTGCCGTGGAACGGGCGGGACAGAGTGGCCGGGCGCTGGCGGTGCTGTTCCTGGATCTCGACCGGTTCAAGCATGTCAATGACAGCCTGGGCCATGCCATTGGCGATGCGCTGCTGCGGCAGGTGGCCGAGCGGTTGCAGGAAAATCTGCCCGCCGGCCATCTGGCCGGCCGGCTGGGTGGCGACGAATTCCTGATCGTGCTGGAGAATATGGACAGTGCGGACGAGGTGACCACCCTCGCCCGCCGCCTGTTGAACGCCTTAATCCGGGCCTACACCATTGACGAGCAGATTTTGCATGTCGGCGCCAGCGCCGGTATCGCCATGTATCCCGGTGATGGGGAAGACAGCGTTTCCCTGATGCGACATGCCGATGTGGCCATGTATGCCGCCAAGGCGCTGGGCGGCGGCACCTTCAAATTCTTCGACCGGGCGATGACCGAACGGGCGATGATCATCCTGCGCACCGAGGCCAGCCTGCGCGACGCCCTGGCTGACGATGCGCTGCATATCCATTATCAGCCCAAGATTGATCTGGAGACCGGGGCAGTCGCCGGGGCAGAGGCGCTGGTGCGCTGGAACCATGCCGGCCGCATGATCTCCCCGGCGGAGTTCATCCCCATTGCGGAGGAAACCGGCCTGATCATCGATCTGGGTTACTGGGTACTGACGCAGGTCTGCCGGGATACCGCCTCCTGGCACCGGCGACTGCCGGGGCTGAGCATCGCCGTCAATGTTTCCGCCCGCCAGCTGGCAGAGCGGGACTTCGCCGACCGCGCCATTGCCATCGTGCGGCGGGCCGGGCTGTCGCCCTCCATGTTCACGCTGGAAGTGACGGAATCGGTGGTGATGCGCGATGTGGCCAACCAGATGGTGGTGCTGAACGCCCTGCGGCTGGCCGGTTTCCGCATCGCCGTGGATGATTTCGGCACGGGCTATTCCTCCCTCTCCTATCTGCGGCAATTGCCCGTCACGATGCTGAAAATCGACCGTAGCTTCGTCAATGATGTGCCGGGTGATGCTGCCATAGCCGCCACCGTCATTGCACTTGGCAAGAAGCTGGGGCTGACCACGGTGGCCGAAGGGGTGGAAACCCAGGAACAATATGACTGGCTGCGTCAGGAAGGCTGTGATCAGGCCCAGGGCTATCTGATCTCCCGCCCCATTCCGGCGGTCCGCTTTGAAAAGGAATTCATTGATCCCTCTGCCGGCCCGCAGCTGCGGCTGGTGGGGGCGGAGGAATAGGCTGCTGCTGCATCGCTTGCCGTGCACGGCCGGCGGTGGGGCTATTCAGCGATGCCCCGCTGCCGGCGATATCATAGCAGCGGCATGAAATCTTGACCGATGTATCAGACCGGAATGAGGCTGGCATTGAAATCATGCACCAGCTGATGCTCCCCGCTGCCGGGATTGTCACGGATGGGGCGGCTGTCAGACGGATGGGGCCCAGCAGGTTGGTATCCAGGATGCTGCGGGACACCGCATCATCGATCCGGCCGGCCGGATCGTCAAACGGCATGATGCCGGCATTGTTGATCAGCACAATCAGGCTCGGATAGTCGTGGACCAGCCGGGCCGCCACCTTCTCGATATCGGCGGCATTGGTGATGTCCAGGGCCATGCCATTAATGCCCGGATGGGTAGCGGCGATTTCATCCAACAGGGCCGGGCGATTGGTATCAGCTGCCCACCGGACCCGACAGGGGGCAATTCTGCGGTTCAGGAAAAGCCTTCTGGCCGGCCAGCGCGAGCTGTGGTTTTCAAACTGGATAAGGGTTTCGATACCGCTATCGGCTTGAGCATCTGGCCGGCTCTAATACCAACCCGCCGCTTGGTAGCGGCGTAAGCCAAGCTGCCGGAAGCAGCGCCTGGCGCATGAGGGAACGCAAAATCTCCCTGGATCGGTCACGATCAAGGGAGATTGGTATAAGTCCTTGTTCAGCGAGCGGATTCACGCTCCAACGCGATTCCGCGGTATTTCAGGCGGCTGATCTTCATCCAGCGGGCGAGATTCGCGGGTGACGATAGCGAGTGATCGGCATAGCGACAAAAACCTGGAGAGGTTAAGAATTGATCAGTTGCATCTTTTGATAGAGTGTTTTAATAATAATCTTATGAATAATGCAACGAGTAATATGGCGCAGCAGTGTGATGTCTGCTGCGTGCCCATCGTGCTGACAGTTTCGGGGCCGCAGGATCGGATAGGGCTTAGGGAAGATGGTTGACGCACGGCAATGGTCACAGATGTTCACACGCAGCCGGCGTGCCTTTTTCGGGGCGGCGGTTGGCCTGGGCGCCGGCTTCGGGATGAAGGCGGCGCCGGCGCGCGCCACCATGGCGCGCCAGCCGATCAGTTGGGTGCACGGCAACAGTGCCACTGTCGTCGATGCCCAGGGGTTGGAGCGTGACAGGGTGGAAGACAATGCCCGTGTCGTGCATGGCCGGTCCTGGTCGCGCGTCCCGTTACACTTTGCGGTGCCTTCGCTCGCCCTGGATACAGGGTCCGGTCAGCGCGTCACGGCGATCTGGATACGGTTTAAGGCTGAACAGGGGGCCTTGATCAGCGCCATGACGCTGCATGATTGCGAACGCACCCTGACACACCGCGAAAATCTGGCGTTGCAGCATGTGGATTGGGACGATGTGCGCATCGCCCTGGACCCGCCCTGTCTTATGTCGCGCAGCCTTGGGCTGACACTGGAATGCAGCTTTTCTGATGTGGCGCGTCAAATATCGATCAGCGCCATCGGTTGCGAGTTTGGGATGACGGTCTGACCCGGCGTGCCCCGCATCGCCCGGCTGCCCGGAAGAGGGAACAGATATGGCTGATTTTTCACAATTTCTGCCCATCATTTTGCGCAATGAAGGCGGTTGGGTCGATAATCCCGCCGATCCAGGTGGTGCGACCAACAAAGGGGTCACGTTCCAGACCTTCAAAACCTATGCGCATTTATTGAACGTGGCGCCAACACTGGACAATTTGAAAAAATTGACCGATGAGCAGGCCGGGAAAATCTATAAAATTGAATATTGGGATCCGATATTTGGTGACGAAATACAATATCAGAATCTCGCCAACATATTTTGCGACTTCCATGTTAATGCCGGGTATCACGCAATTGAGCTTTTTATAAAAATTCTCAATACACTTGGAAGTAATCACCATCCTTCCGGAAAACTAACGCGCACAGTAATGAGTTCACTGAATAACCATGATTCAACAGAAATATATATGGAATATAAAGATGGACGAATCAGCTATTATCGTGAGCTGGCGCAGACACATCCGATGTTACGCATCTTTCTGAAAGGTTGGGTCGCCCGGGTCAATTCTTTCCCTGATGTTGCCGTTCCCGGCCGCGCTGTAGCGGCCAACACGGCCGCATCGACGGGTAGAAACTGAACAGGAGTGCTGACCCGTGTCCGATCCGGATCATGATCATGAGGAAAAGGCCGGCAGCAGCCCTGATGCCGGTGCCGCGAAGGGGGCAGACGGCCCCCGGCCGCCTTCGCGTATTTCCTTGACCGGGCTGCTGGAAACGGTTCATGCCAGCGTGGTTGGTCAGGTGCGGGAGCATAGCGACCGGGCACTGGAACATCTGCTGGCCCGTTATTTTCCGCTGGATCCACAAACCGGCCGCATGATGCCGAAAACGGTGCAAATGCCGCTGCCGGGCCCCAATGGAACACCGGTTCTCCGGGATGTTCCCCTGTTTTTGCTGACCAATCACCATGATGTCGCCATCGACAACTTTGTCATCAGACTGAAAACCGGCCTGCTGGAAAAGACGGGGGCCAATGGCGCCTCTCAATTGATGTTGGAACTGGAAGCCGGGGAGGGGGGCGGCCATGCCATTGCCGAGATCGAAATCCAGTTTCGTGGCACCTCTGCGGCCCACGGGATCGCCCGGATCAATGATACGATCGTAAAACAGATGGGTGGGGAGGAGCGATGAGCGACTCCCTTTCCGCCGGTGCCGCCGCACCCGTGACACGCAATGTCCTGATCGTGCTGCTGATCCGCTTGGCGGCAGTCCATGTGATGGCCCTCTATGCCGGTATTTTCACCGTAATCCATTGGTTGCGCGATGTGCCACTTGTGGAAAGCTGGATCATCGGCGCCATCGGCTTTGCGATGTTGTTTCTGGCCTTCGGGGTGATGCTGACCGGGCGCGCGACCGGTTTTTTCAGCACGCCCCATCACCGGTTCAGTGTCGATTGGCTGCCATTGCTGCTGATCTGGCCGCTGGGCCTTTCGCTTTGGTCCTGTTTCGGCTTGGGTCTGGCAAGCATGCAGGCCCGGCAACACATGGCCAATGGGGTGGCCATGCCGTTGATGCTGCTGGCCGCCACGGTGCCGCCCCTGCTCTTGGGGCGGATAGCCCCCTGGCCGGAACAGCGCCGCACCTGGCAGAAGCTGCTGGATGCGCATTATGCCCTTGCAACGATGGCCGCGGCGGCCGCCCTGTTTCTCGCCATCCACACGGCAGTGCAGCAGGATTCGGCGATGGGGAATGAGGGTGGGGGGCCCGCTTCCACGGCTTCCACCACCGCTGCCACACCGGGCTTTGTCTGCGATCGCACGAAGATCATCAAATCAGACAATGAGGAGGAGGCGGCGGACAATCAATGTCCCCCTGTCCAGCAGCCAGCCCCCCTTCAGGTGGTGGCACCGGGTGACGCCAGCAAGCGCCCCATTGATCGGCATGCGTCGTCCTGGGGCATGATATGGCTGCTCCTGGCCGGTGCGGTGCTGGGGGTGACCCGGTTCATCGCTGCGCGGGCGGCAACGGCCCATCCAGCCACAGACGACGCGGACGCAGATAGCGCGTTGCCCGCCGGTGCCACGGCGCAGGGAGCGGACATGGCGGGGCGGTTGATGGCGATGGTGCGAACGCAGGCGCTCTCGCAGGCTGCGGCATTACTGCGCGGCAGTGCCGGCACCGCGCCCAATGGCGATCTGCTGACGGATATGGTGGGAAAGATCGTCAGCCGCCCGGCATCCGCGTCACCGGCGGCGCTGGCGCCTTTGCTGGCGAACACGGTTGCGGCTGTCGCGGCAGCGCCGTCAGCCTCAGCCACGCCACCAGCGCCTGAAGTGCCGGTCCCGGCATCGGTGGCGCCGCCTCCCGCTGCGCCAGCCCCGGAACCGGTTCCGGTTGCGCCTCCGCCACCGGATGATCATGTGGCCGCCGCGTTGCAGGAACAGGTCGCTGGCATGAATAGCGCGCTGAACAAACAGCAGGATACGGCCGCGCAACTGCAATCCAGCGTCGTTTCCCTGCAAGACAAGCTGGAACAGCAGGCCCAGGCCATGAATCAGGTCATGACGGAATCGCAGCGCGCCGCGGAGGAAAGCCGCCGTACCATCGACAGCCTGACCCGGCTGATGCAGGGGATGAAGGCCGATCTGGAGCGTCTGAGCCGCAGCCAGTCAGAGGCGTCGTAGCAATATAGAAGGCTTTGGCGATGGCGGCGACGGTCAGCCGCCCTTCAAGGCGCGTTGGCCCATAAGGTCAGCCTCCCGCTCCAGGCCGGGGCTGTCATTGATGGCGGTGCCATTGACCGTCGCCGTGGGTTTGACCCGGCCCTGGGCCTGTTGCACCACATGCCAGGCCTCATGCGGCAGATGTTTTTCCTGCCCGCTGGCCAGATGGATATCGCTGCCCTGGGCGTAGGCATGGGCCTGCATGGCTTGCGGTTTGGCTGAATTATAATGGACCCGTACATTGCCCATGCCAACGCCCGACAATTTCTCGATGCCCTGCGCCAGGTTCATTGGCATCCCGCCGGTTGTGCGCTCATCCTTCAACTGCCGGGGCTGCACGCCGGGCCGCAGGTCGTTCAGCTCAAGCCCCGTTGCCGCCCGCCGCTGTGCCGACGGTTTATGCTTTCTGCCCAGGGATGCGTAGTCGCTCATGAGCTTATCTCCATTGCAGGCTCTTGCTGTCCTTGGCCAGTTCGCGCCGCAGCGCCTCCACCAGGACGCTCCGGGTGACAATACGGCTGTCGCTGGCGGCGGCTGCCAGGGTGACGGTCCGCAGCACATTGATGATGGCGCCACCGGCAACCTCTGCCCGTTCTGCCAGTTCATGCAGATCGATATCGGCGGCCAGTTCCACGCTGCCGGCGAAGGCCGACTGCCACAGGCGCAGCCGTTCTGATGGCCCCGGCATGGGGAATTGCACCATGGCCTGGAAGCGTCGGGTGAAGGCTTCATCCATATTGGCGCGCAGATTGGTGGAGAGGATCACGACGCCGGGGAAATCCTCAATCCGTTGCAGCAGATAGGCCGTCTGCTGATTGGCATGGCGGTCATTGGAACTGCTGGCGGCCGTGCGTTTGCCGAACAGGGCGTCTGCTTCGTCGAAGAACAGGACCCAATCGCGGTATTGTGCCACATCGAAGACGCGGCCCAGATTCTTCTCCGTCTCGCCAATATATTTTGACACCACCATGGAGGCATCGACCCGGTAAACCTCCCGCCCGGTGACCTTGCCCAGCAGGCAGGCCGACAGGGTTTTACCGGTGCCCGGCTGGCCGAAGAACAGGGCGCGATAGCCCGGCTTGATCTTGCCGGCCAGTCCATATTCGCCCATGACCCGCTGGCCATGGGCCAGCCAGAGACGGATTTCATTCAACTGCCCCATGGTCTGGGGATCCAGCACCAATTCCTGCCAGCCTTGCGCGCAGGAAATGGGGCGGGCCGGGAAATCATATTCACTTTCCGGCCGCGCCGGCTCCCCGGTCAGCAGATAATGCAGCCAGGCTTCCGACAGGCGCAGCGGGCTGGCAATGCGCGGCAACCGGTCGCCCTCGCTCTCCAGCCGTAGCACCTGTTCGCGCATCAGCCGGTGGGAAGGGGTGGTCAGCCGGTGATAATCTGCCCAGCCGGACCGGTTACCGGCCGAGAGCAGAAAGGCCAGGGTCTGGCCGCTGGGCAGGAAGCCGCGATGGTTATTTTCCGCCACGCCGCCGAATTCGGTCAAGACACGGCCGGTCTGGCTGCTGGTCAGCAACAGCAGATCCAGCAGTTCCGGCCGCAGATGGGGGGCCAGGGTCAGGGCCAGGGCAATCCGCTCGGCCCGGCCCAGGTCCCAATCCTGCACCAGCCGCCCCAGGGCAGAGGGCGGCTCCGTCAGGTCCGGCGGTGGAAAGTTCGACAGCAGATCGGGATCAGGTTCGGCCGAAAGATAATTTTCCACCTGCGCCTGCAACAAGGCGCCGAACCAGTTCAACTCCTGCTCCAGGGCCGCCAGATTGGCGTCCAGCCCCGTCATAAGGCACAGGCCCGCAATTGCCAATATTGGTTGCGGTTGCCGGCATCCTTCCGCCACAGCTTGGCGGCCCCGCCCTGCAGGTTGTTGCCACCGGAATCCAGCACATAGGGGCCGGCTGCCGGACCATATTGGATGGATAGCGACAGGCCGATATTCTGTACGAAGAAGCTGCCATCGCCGCGCGGTGTGATCTGCCATAGCTGGGTCTGGCGTTGCGGTATATCGGAATTGAGATAGACCAGACAACCGCTGCCATCGGGGAAGACGCCATTCACCTCATGCTGGTCCGGCAGGTTAGCATCCAGGCAGAAGCTGGTCGGCTTTCCGGCAGCATCCAGCAGATATATCCGGCCATTGTCCCGTTTCTGTATCCAGCCATTGGTGCCGGAATTGGGGTGCAGCGGATGCTTGGTTACCAGCACATTGGCACCCGCCACCGGTACTTCCAGCAGCATGTCTGTGTGGCCGTCATTCCAGATCAATTGAAACGGCGTGCCGGTGGCATAGGGGCTCAAAGTGGGGCTCCATCACGGCAAAACGATAAGATTTCATGGTATATTAAACCAATGGTAAGTGCAATTTCTATAAAAAAGACCACAATAGGTGGTCATACAATGCAGGTACGTGACAAATTTGCCATTTGTCCCGCTGCCCTTTACCGGTTAGGCTGTAGTCAGCCGATCTTCTGAAGGGATATCATGATGCGCATCCTGTCTGTGGCACTGCTGGCTTCCCTGCTGTTGGCCGCACCGGCCCATGCCGTTGACTGCGACAATGCCACAACCCAGGCCCAGATGACGCAATGTGCGGCGGATATGTATAGCGAAGCGGACAAGCTGCTGAATCAGACCTATAAGGATGTAATGGCCAAGCTGGAACCTGCTCGCCAAAAGGCCCTGAAGCAGTCGCAGCGCGACTGGATCAAGTACCGCGATAGCCACTGCAAGGCGGAATCCTCGCAAATGTTGGGGGGGAGCATGTATGGAACGGTGCTGAATTCCTGTCTGGCGGAGACGACGACGGCACGGACAGAGAAGTTGAAAGAGATGGGAAAATAATATTTCTTGAATTTCTTATACCAATCCGCCGAGGGTTTGACCCTTGGCGGATTGGAGGCTGGCGACTGCCGGCCCGCGCCACCTGCCGCGTAAGCCAAGGGCGCGGATGCGCCCGCCCGGCGCCTGAGCAACTGTCTCTTTGTTCATGCATGGTTCGTTCTCCTGTTTCTGTCACGCCACTGGCTCTGCCTGTCGGGCTGTCAACAGCATACAGTTGCTGTGATTGACGGCCGTGCATTTCGGGCGTGACAACGCCCCATTGCAACATGAAGTCCCTGAGCATCTCATCGCTTGGCGCCAAGCCACTCTTGAAATGAAATGCCCAGGGAGAACGCAACCTCAAGCCGCCTTGGCATCCACCGCCGTGGCTGCCGCCAGCCCCGCCTGCAGGGAGGCCAGCCGCGCCTTGGCGGTGGCAAGGGCCGCGTTGGCATGATCAAGCTGGGCGGTGGCGTTGGTGCTGCTGGCCAGTTCGGCGTTATAATGCTCCGCACTCTTCTGGTAGAGCCGTTCCAGATGGCCCAGAACGCCGGCTTCATGCTGCTTGCCGGGCTGCAATTCATGACGCAGCGTGTCCGCCTGTGACTGGGCCAGATCCAGGCAGCCACGGGTGGTGGACAGGCCAGCACTGGCGGTCAGGCAACTATCTTGGGCCACCAGGGCCAGGGCCACGACATTGGCGCAATCGCCGGTGGCCTTGCCCAGCTGTTCGATCAGCGCATCGGGGATCAGCGGGTTGCTGGCCTTCTGCTTGTTGGCCAGATGGCCGGCTTTTTCCAGCAGGTTGATGGTGAAGGTCAGTTGGCGCAGCAGTTCCACCTCTGCGTCGGTCACCCGGGTCAGCGCCTCATCCACCGCCGTCACCTGCCGGTGGGATTCCGCACAGGCGGCGGCCAGACCATTGGCGGCGGATTGGGCCGATTGCGCCTGGTTCAGGTTGGCCAGCGCCGTGGCGCGGGCGGCATCGGCCTGGGCCAGCCGTTCCTGGAAATGCTGGGCGCGGGCCGACAGGCTGTCAATGATGGTCTGGCGGGATTCCACCTCCCGCTGCAGCCGGGCCACGGCATCGGTCAGGGCATTGATCTCGGCCAGTTTCAACTGGGCAATGTCGGGGATCAGAAAGGCGGTCATGACAATCTCCGAAGCAAAGGGGTTCAGGCGCGGTGCCAGACATGGTCAAGAATGGTCAGCCTATCCTGCCAGCCGCTGGGTTCAGTGCTGCGCAGGGTGGCCAGGATCAGCGGGGCATAGCGATGGCCGGGCAGCAGCGGGTTGCCGAAGCAATCCTTATCCTCCGGGCTGAGATCGACCGCGTACCAGAGCACGGGTTTCTGCCCCAGGCCGGCCGGAACCTTCACCCCGTCGGGCGCCTTCTCCAGCGGCTTGGCCAAGCTATAGTTGGCGGGCGCCACCCGCTGGGCGGTTTCCAGCGTGAAATAGGCGGGCAGCTTGCCCTTGTGTTCCGGATCGGACAGGCTGGCATCGATGGCATGGTCCAGCAGGATGCAGCGCAGTTCCAGCCGCTGCACCGCGCCCGCCGGGCGGCGGACCGGGGCGGCGGCCTGTTCCAGCAGGGTCAGCAGTTCCGGCAGAAGCTGGCGCAGGGCCGTCAGCTCCGTCAGCGGTACTTCCGGCTCTGGCCAGCTCGCCAGCCGTTTCAGCAGGTCGCGACCGGCGGCCACACCGGTTCCCGGCCGGCCCTCCTTCACGGCGGCCAGGTCTGCCTTGACCAGCTGCACAAAGGGCGGAACCACGGCATCCAGCCCCAGGGCCAGTTCCGGGTCCAGGCTGGCGCCATTGGCTTGCAGCCAGCTGGCCAGCGGGTCCAGCTTGCCGGCCCCGGCCTCCAGCGCCGGCAGAACGGTGCTTGGGGCACTGCCGATCTGCCCTTCGTCGGCCACGGCCAGCAGCAGCTGGTCCGCCGTCGCCCCCTGGCCGGCATAGTGCGGCGCTGGCAGCGCCGTCAGCGGGGTGAAGGGCGCGCTGGCGATGGAGAGATAATCCGCGAAGTTCCCCAGATAGCGCTTATAGTCGATGCTGGGTTCAATATAGAGGAAGGCGACATAGGCGCTGTCGCTGCTGACCGGATTGCCATAAACATCCAGTGCCAGGGTCACGCTGCTCTCGCCCGGCTGCACCCCGGTGAAGCTGCCGCTGTGCCCATCCCATTTGCTGAACAGCTGGGCTGCCCGGTCGGTGCTGAACTGCACGGCCAGATTCTGCGGCACAATGGCCAGGAAATTCCGGGGATGGGGCGCCGGGGCTGCCGCGTGATCGCCGGCCGCGACAGGCGCCTGGAAGGGGCTGAAGCGCAGCTTGATCTGCTTGGCGGAGGCAACCTCCACCTGCAGGTCCAGGTTGGCGGTGCGGCGGGCCCCGATCAGCATGGCTGACATGGTTTCCTGGCGCGCCTGGGCTTCACGCAGCAGATTATGGGCGGTGAACTCTTCAGCCAGACTGGCGCGCAGGGCGGTTTCGTCATTATTGACCGCGGCCACCTTGCCATCCAGGTCGGCCTGGGTCTGGGCCAGCAGGTCGCCCAGGCGGGCCTGCACCCCTGCACCCTGGTCGGCCAGCGCGCCGACAATGCTTTCCGCGCATTTGCTGGACACCTCGGTCCCCTTCAGTGCCAGGAACCGGGCTTGGTTGGCCACGCGGTTGAGGTTGGCGTTGACGCGGGCGATCTGGTGATACAGCTCCGTATCATACAGCGCCGCACTGGCCACATTCATGGCGGCCCCGATGGTGGCGGCCAGCTGCATCACCGCATCGGCGCTGGCCTGCAGGTTCTTGGCGGTGGTGGCGGTATTGGTGATGGCCCCGTCGCTGCCATCCTTGGCCAGCGCCAAGGTACCGCGCAGGGCCGTGGACTGGTCATAGGCCCGCTGCGCGGCCTGATGCACCGACCGGCGCTCATCGCGGTGGCGCTGGTCAGCCTCCAGCCGGTCACGGGTTGCCAGTACCGCACCCTTGGCATGGTACAGATCGGTTTCGGCCAGGGATTGGCCATGCAGCAATGCGGCCTGCTGGTCAGCCAGGGCGGCCAGGCTTTGGCTCAGGCTCTCACGCAAATTATCGTCATAGCTGTTCATGATGCTCTTCCTCAGGGCAGGGGGCGGTCAGGATGGCCAGGTGACGTAGACGGGCTTGCCCATCCACGGCAGCTTGATCACGGCGTAGGAAAACGGACTTTTGCTGAGCAGAATGTCCCAGGGGCGTCGCACCACGGTCAGCCCCCAATGGTCGGCATTGTCGGCCAGGATGCCGTCACGCAGCAGCCAGCTGCCGCGAAACCCGTCCAGGCTGCTGGCGCCCGATTGCGGCCAATGGCCGATGACGGCGCGCAACAGGCCCTCCATCAGGCCGATTTCCCCGGGGGCGAAATCGGCCTCAACGGGGACCGGATCGGATGGCATCAGCCCGCAGAGCAGCTTGTTCAGCACCAGTTGCGGCTCTTCGGCCCGTATCCGCCCGCAGGCCAGGAATTGCAGCGCCAGCAGGGCACGATGGGCGGCGGCAGGGGAGACGAATTTGCGTTCCCGCATCAGGCTCAGCCGTTCGAACAGCGGCGGCAGATAGGCGTGCAGCAGCACCAAACCGGCATTGGACAGGGGCAGACGCTGCGCCTCCATCGGTCGGTCGGCCGGCGGGAAGGTGGCGGGTCTGGCCGGTCGTTCCGGCGGTGGCGGCGCCAGGGCGGCGGCAATGGCGGCCGGGGGCCGCGCTGCCTGCATCCGTTCGTCCAGCCGGTTCGCCTTCAGCCCCGCCAGCGGCAGCACGAACTGACGGAAGGCCGCCAGCAGGCGGGCGGGTTCCAGCGCGCGCCAATCCTGGTGCAGCCAGGCCTCCCAGACCATGCGCCACAGCCAGGCCTCGCGCCGTCCGGCATGGGGAAGGTTCAGCCGCCGCTGCCAGGCCTGCCATTCGCCGATCAGGCGAATGGCCTGTCGCCCTGTTGCCGAAGTGCCCTTGTCGCGGCCGACCAAATCCAGCAGATGCGGCAGGGCCAGGGCCGCCTGCAGCCGCGCCTCCAGCGCCGGGCGGACCGACGCGCGCCGCCATGGCTTGGCCAGCAGACGGCGGAAACTGTCCGGGCGGGTCCAGGCCCATTGATAGACGGCGGTGGCCAGCCGTTGATCGGGTGTGCCCAGGGCCGGCAGCATCCCCACCCCGTGGCGGCGATGCAGGGCGGGCGGTGAATGCCGGCAGAGCAGGCGCAGCATCTGCGCCTGTCCCTGGCTGGTTTCCAGCCATTGGCCCCAGGCATCCGGCCGTGCCGCCCGCCGCCGGTCCGGACCGGCCAGAGGCAGCGGATCAATACCGCGCCCCTCCGCCCAGGCCAGCAATTGGGCGAACGCTTCCCGCCAAAGGGGGCTGGGTGGGGCGGCCAGCCCGCGGGCGGCGCAGGCAGCCACGCCCAGCCCCAGACGTTGACACCAGAGCAGCAGACATTGCGCCAGGAAGAGCGCCGGGGCCAGGGAAGCCGCCCGGGGATCCAGCGCCAGATGCCAGACCACCGGTTCCAGCAGGGCGCGCGGTGCGATGGGTTGTCCCGGCCCGCCGAACCAGCGCACCGCCTGATCCAGCAACGCCTCCACCGGCCGCAGGGCATAAGGCACCAGCCGCGACAGCCAGCGCCGGGCCGCCGGCACGACAGCCAGTTGCGGCAACAGGTGGGCGCGGTCAGGTTGCGCCAGCAACCAGCGCCGCAGCGCCACCGCCGGCAGATGTTCCCACAATGTGGCCAGCGGCATCTGTTTCAGCGGCGGTGGCAGATCAGGGGCGGCACGGCCCATGCGCAGATGCCAGCGCAGCGCCTTCCAGATCAGGGATGGCGGCGGGATTTCCCCCATCGTTGGCACCGCTGACGCCACGGGGGCCGCTGGGGCCGGCACCTTCCAGGGGTCCGCCGCGACGGCGCGGCCGGCGGCGCTGTGCGGGTCTGCTGCCATGGGCATGTCCGCCGCCCATTCCGCCTGCAGGTCCAGCAGGATTTGCAGCAGGATGTAATGGCGTGGATCGGGTCCGGCCACCTGGGCATAGGCGATCAGCAATGCCAGTGAGGCGGCCAGGTCAGTGCTGTGGCGCCGACAGCTCTCCCGCAGCGTTGTGGCCACCAGCTGCCGGCGTTCAAAGCGTGATGCCTGGTCGGAGAGCAGGAAGCTCAGCACCACATCCCAGATGGCGCGGCGTGGCCAGTGGCGGCGCTGCGCCAGATGCTGGCTGTATGATATATGGGCCAGAATGAATTCCGCTTCGGCGGGCTGCAGCAAGATGATCGTGCGGCGCAGGGCGCGGTCATCCAGATGGCGGGCCAGCACCGGGCCGGCGGATGCGCCGGCCGCCACCATGGTGCGCGCCAGCCGCCGCCCGTCCCGCGCTGCCAGCCGGGTGAACAGGCTCTGCAGCCGGATCGGGCGTCCCTGTGCCTGTTCATGCTGGTCCTCCGCCGGGGGCGTCCATTCCCCCAGGCCACGGCTCAACATCCGCGACCATAGGCGCCATTCGCGTTCCTCCCGCGCATCCGGCACGGCGGCAGCCAGCCGGACGGGGCTAGGGGGAATGTCGCGGGCCAGGATGGCGCGGATCAGCGCCTGGAAACGTGGCGGCAGATGCGGGGCAGCCTGATGGCTGATCTGCTCCAGCCGGTCTCGCAAGGCCGCATAGGGGATGCCATAGCTGTTGGCAAGCTGGCGCAGATGGGCGCTGGTAAAGTCTGTCAGGTTGAACAGGCTGCCGCGATCGCTGAACAGACAGGTCAGCAAGGCCAGCCAGACCGCCTGTTCAAAGCCGCTGGCATCATCCTGCACCAGCCTTTCATCGGCATGGCGGGCCACCAGATCGCCCACCCATTCCACCAGGGCTGCGGCATGGGCGGGTTCCGCCAGCCGGATCAGCGCCGGTAACCGGGGCCGCCCCAGCTGCCAGACCAGCCGCTTTCGCACGGTCTCCTGCCGGCCGATGCGGCGCAGCAGGTCCAGCAGCAGGCCGGCCTCCCCCGTCAGCAGGCCCTCCCAGAGCGACAGAAAGCCGGCGGGCTGCTGCTGCCACCAGGGCAGGGTGCCATGCCGCAGCAGATGGTCCAGCAGGGCCAACTTTGTTTCTGTCTGCTCCCCCGCCTCTTCATCGGTGAAGCCGGGCTTGTCCCCAACCGCGTCGGCGGTGCCCCCCATGGAAGCGGACTGCACCGTTGGGGGAGCGGAAAAAGCGCCGAAATGGCGCAACAGCGCACTTGTCAAGGCGGTGGCCAGCCGCTGCGGTAAATCGTCGGACGCCCGCGACAGCGGGATGGTGCCCAGATCCAGTTCCAGCCGATCACAGCGCCAGGTGTGGCCGGGCGGGCAGCAGCGATCAAAAATGTCGGCCAGCAGATCGGGCAGGCTGTGCCGGGAGAAATCCGACAGCCAATCCTGCTGGGCCCGCACCTCCGACGGATCATCGAACCCGCTGTCCCAGATCAGGCGCCCGACAAGATGGGCGGGTGGCGGGGGGGCGCTCATCTTCATGTCGCCCCCCCGGCCAGCCAGCTCATCAGCGCCCGTGCCTTGGCTGCCAGCGCCGCCGGATCGGGATCGGGCTGGCCATAGAGATTATACCAGCCGACAAAGGCCGGGATCAGGCTTGCCATGCGGGCAAAGGACAGGCCTTGTGCCGCCAGCTCCACCGGCGCGGGCCAATGGCGCTGTCGAAGGGTTTCGATGAAGCCCGGCAGATGGCTGGCCAGCCGCGGCACCCAGTCGGGCCAGAACAGACAGGCTTTCAGGCGCAGCGCCGTTTCCGGCATCTCCTCTTCCGGCGGCAGCAGTACAGGTTCCAGCAGCAGCAGCCCCCGGCGCTGGCTGGCCAGCCACAGCAGCTGCAGTGCATGGGCATGGCAGGTCAGGAACCGTTCATCTTCCGCCGTTCCCACCGGGGCGCCAAAGCCACCATTGCTGCCCGCCATGTGCCAGAAATCCGGCCAGCCCGTATGGGCGTTCGGCCTGTCCCAGCCAATTTCCAGCAAGGCACTGCCGGGGGCGGGCGCTTCCGGCCCTGTGCCTTCGCACAGCCAGACCCCGGCGGGAACGGCGAACAGGAACAGATCGCTGTCCGGCACCGCGAAACGGCTGCCGGGCCGGGCGGAGGCGCCCAGCCACTGGCGCACGCCGGGGGCATAGAGTGCCCGGGAAAGGGCGGCGGCAAGGTTGCCCAGATAGGTCGACAGGTCGAGCAGCAGGTCCAGTTTCAGCTCAAAACTGCTGTATCCGGCCAGCGATGTCTCTTCAAAGCGCGTCAGTGCCTCGATCCGGTGCAGATCGGGACGGCCGTTGAAATCCGGCCAGGCCAGCAGGCGCTGCCACCAGGGGATAAGTTTATTGGCACCCAGCCGGGCAAGGAAGCGCGGGTTATCCTCCGGCATGGCCGGATCGCCCGGCAGAAGCAGCGGCGGGGCCGGATAGCGGGCGGCGCAGAAACGGGCGTGTGAAAGGAAGGCCAGATTGCGCAACCAGGCTGCATGAACGATCATCAAGGTGCGTTCCCGGCTGCCATACCATTGGAAGGCCAGGATCATCGGTTCATAATCGGCGGCATCCTCGCCATGGCGGGCCAGCAGATGGCGCAGCATGGCCAGCCGGTTCACCACCGCCTCATGCTCGCTTTCCGTCTGGGTGGCCAGGGCATGGCGATAGGCATTGTGGGAAAAAAGCTGCACCTGTTGCCAGCTTTCCTCCGGCCGGGGCTCCCCCAGCCAATCATCGAACATATGCTGGCCGGCCAGCAGATCCTGGATATCGGGAACCTGATAGAGCGGCTGGCTGTAACTGCTGCGGGCCAGCGGCTGCCAGGGCACATCCTCCGGCCGGTCGCCCCGGTCGGGCGGTGGCGGATGCGCGGGGGAAAACAGGGCGCCCAAATTGGCCAGCTGGGCGAACTGATTGGTCAAGAGCTGCTCGAACGGCAGCAGATAGCCCTGCAGCTGCCGCGCCTGGGCCTGTTGCAGGGCGGTGCGGTCCACCTCCCGACCGGTCAGGCCCCAGTTTGGCGGCAGGGTCATCTGCACCGGGTGATAGGCTGCCAGATTGCGGAAATGCCCCTGCGGCAGCGGGGCCGCGCGGTCGATGCCGGCACTGATGCCGCGCGCCGCATGGGCTGACTGCATGGCCAGCATCCCGGCCGCACGCGAAGGGCCCTGATAATGCAGACAGGGGTGATTATCGGCCCAGAAGGTGAAATCCAGGGTCCAGGCGACAATATCATGCGCGTCCAGCGCCACCTGCCGGACCTCCACCCCATCCGCTTCCAGCCGCAGCGACAGCACGGCCTGGATGCCGGGTACATCGGCCAGCAACCCGGCCAGCGCGCTGATCCGCACCACTTCTGGCAAGGCGGGCAGGGGCCCCGGTATCCAGCCGCGTTCCAGGCGCGGGCCATGGATGATGTCGTCCCCCTCCAGCCCCTGGTCCCGCCAGCTGTGATAGCCGCCCCGTTGCGGGATCGGCGCGCTCATCCGGTCCAGGGCCAGGGAACAGGCATCCGCCACTTCGGCGGCCATGCCGGCATTGGCCAGCATGATGGTGGCACACAGCGTCAAGGGGCGCTGGTGCAGCCAGCGGGGCGGCAGAACCCGATGGCCGGGCAAACGCCAATCGCGCAGATAATCCCTGGCGGCGCGGGCCAGCTGCTGGACCGCGGCATCATCCAGTTGCGGCTGCGGGGCCAGGTAACAGATCTGCCGGCCCGTCGGATGCCCGTTGACATCCGTTTCAGGCAGGATCTGCACGGCCCGCAGACCGCTCAGCCGATCAAACAGTCCCTTGCCATAATCATCGGCATTCACCGGTTGATGGGACAATATCGCCGTCTGGTCGGGGAACTGGTCCGGCACGGCCAGTCGGCCATCGGTGCCGGCCAGCAGATCTTCCAGCGGGAAGCTGGCGCAATAGGCCACTTCCGACAGGGCCCAGCAGAGATGTTCCAGCAGGGTGACGCCGGGATCGACATCATTATAAAGGCTCCAGACGGCGCCGACGCGCTTTTCCAGCGCCTGAATCCCCTGGGATTTCAGCCAATAGGGGTTCTCGGCTGGCGCAGGGGGCTGGTTGAGGATGACGCGATCATTCATGGCTAACCCGCCGCCACAGTCAGTTGATGATCGTTGGCGGACACCCAGAGATGACCGGGCGGGGCGATGATCTGTTCATCGCGGCATAGAGTGCGGGCGCCCTGCGGGCTGGTCAGGGTAACGGTCAGATCCTCAATGGCGAAGACACCCGGAAAGGCAGCAATGCGGCGCAGCAGATCGGCCCGCCGCAGCCCCTGGCGCAGGTCATAGCGGGGCAGATCGCTGCTGATCCAGGGCGAGAGATAAATCCGCAGCGCCAGATTCCAGGTCTGGCGCAGCGCTGGCCAGGCCGCCAACGCGGCCTCCGACAGGATCAGGCTGGCGGACAGCGTCACCTCGCAGGCCGCCATATTCTGCACCAGAACAAGGGCCGTGTCGGCGCTGCGGGCTTGCAGCTGTGCCGCCAGGCCGACGCGCGCGCCGGGGCTGACGCGGGGGCGGAAGGCGCCAGTCATCGATGCGCTGGCCATGCGGGGCACCACGCCCAGTCTCACCTCCCCGCGATGGGCGTTGGCCGGTGGCAATATTTCGGCATGGAACAGGTCCGGCATGAATTCATGCGCCAGCAGCACATAATCGCGTGGCGCCAGCGCCCGGCCCTTGTGCGCCAGCCGCTGCGCCCCCCGGCGGTAAAAATTATTCTCCCCGCTGAAGCCCTCTGCGGTTTCCGCCCCCCGCCCCCCCTGGGATGCCAGGGGCTGGCGGATCGCGGCAATGCTGGGCAAGGGCGGTTTGCTGATGGCGCCGGGGGCGATGGCCGGCACCTGACCCGCGTCGGCCGGCACATCCTGGCGCACCAGCCCCACGGGTTGGGTGGCCAGCAAGGCCACCGACAGGGGCCGCCAGCCGCCCTTGGGCGTTATGGCCAGAAAGGCACAATCCGCAAGGGTGGGCGTCAGGGCCAGTCCGGCGGGCGGTTCCGGCAGCGACAGCTCCAATATGCCAGAGGCAGACAGGCCCGCCGTGCCATCATGCCAGATTTCCACCGGCAGCCAGCCCGCCGGGCTGTAGCGCCAGATGTCAAAACCCGTGGCGTCGCCATCATCGGTCACGGCGGCGAACAGGCGCAGGGTGCAGGGTGAGGGCAGGCCGCTGATGGCCAGCAGCAGGCCGCCATCCGCGGCAACGCGCGGAACCATGGTCAGGCCGGCCTCCGCCAGACCCGGGGCCAGCGGCGCATGGCGGGGAAGCGCCCCGCCGCTGGCCCAGGCCAGCCAATTGTGCCAGGGGCCGTAATGCCGCCATTCCAGCGGGCAGGGCGGATCACTGACGCCGGCATCGGTACCCGGCACCCAGCGATAACGGGCGCTATATTCCACGCTGGCCGATTTCAGCGCCGGGGTGAAGGGTGGGTTGGGGGTTTTGGGGGGTGTTGATCCACCGCCCTTGCCCTGTGCGGACTGGATCATCGCCTGGGCCTGCTGCTGGCTGGCCCAGATCAGCACCTGCGGGTAAATCTGGTGACCAAAGCCATTGGCGGGCTGTTCCAGGGTAAAGGCCAGATAGCCGCCCAGCGCAGTGGCCGGCTCCGCCAGCGCTCCCCCGCCCGCCAGCCCCGGCAAGGGGCGCTGGCCGGGCAGTTGAAAGCTGAAAATGCTTTTGCCATTGCCCTGGAACAGCGTGTGTGGCGATGCCCCAGCCGGTGGGGTGACCGTCGCCACCTTCCAGCCATCCGGTTCCAGCCAGTGCCAGCTGCCCCGCACCGCGTTGGTGGAAAAAGGTGGCAGGTCGTGACGTTCCACGGCCTGCCACATATTATATTCGTGATACCAGCTTGCCAGATCGGCGGGCATGGCGGCCCATTCCAGGGTCAGGCTGATCCGTTCCACCGGTTTGGCGAAAATCTCCCGGCTGCCCAGCAGGAACTGGCTCCCCACTTGCGGCACCGGCCCCAGCGGATAGGGGGCGGCGGCCGAAAGCGGGGCCTGCGTGCTCCAGAGCACCAGATTGGTAAGATCGCGCGCCTTCACCTCCAGATTGATCGCGCTGATCCGGGGCCAGGGATGGGCGCTGGCAGCCGGGGGCAGCGCCATCTTCATCTGCGGCCAGGGACTGTCCTGGCCGTCCAGCGGCTTGGCCGCTGGCTGCAAGGCCGGCGCGTCGGGCGGCAGCATCCATTCCAGCACCAGCTGGCCGGGCTTGCCATCGGCCGGCGGGGTATAATGCGGGGGAAAGCCATAGGCCCCGACATCAAACCACCCTTTGGCCGTGCTGACCCAGCTGCGCCAGCCGCCTGCCCAGTCGGCCGGCAGGTCGGGGGCATTGCCCGTCATCTCCAGGGTCAGGATGATCGACCGCGTCCCCGCCTCCAGCAGCAACAGGGGGCTGGCCAGGGAGAAACCGAGGCCCTGCGGCCGGGCCGCCGGGCTGGCGAACAGGGCTTGATCCAGCGGATGACCGCTGGCGTCGCGCTGGATGCTCTCCAGATCGGCCAGGGTGGTGGCGTGGATACCGGGTTTGAACGCTGGTCCGCCCCGGTCGGCCTTTAGGCTATAGGCGGCGGCTATCCGCGCTTGATTGAGGGTGGTGGTCTGGCTATTGGCAAAAAAGATGGGCGTCCCCTGCGCATCCTTGCCGGCGGCAAAGCGCGTCCCGGCGGGAATGACCAGGATGGGCTGGTCGGGCTGCGGCGACGCCATCACCACCACCTGATCGGGCTGCGCCGGGCGTGGTGCCATCTGCAGCACATTCCGGTAGTAGAAATCCAGATGGCGGCGGCCAATGCCATTGATTACCTGCTGCTGATGCGCCATCAGCTCAACAAAGACGCGCAGCAGGGCGGTGTCGGGGTGCGGCGTGGGCTGGTTGGCCACATCCTCATAATGCTGGGCCGCCGCATCCACCGTCTGGATCAGCACATTCAGCGTATCCAGGTAAAGCTGGCGCAGTTCCGCCAGGGCCTGTGGCAGGGCCTGCTCCGGCGGGCCGGCAAGATGCAGGGTCGGATCGGCCTGGCCGGTGACGCGCCAAGCCGGGCCCAGCCCATTATACCAGCTCTGATCCGGGGCATCGGTCCATTGGCGCAGCGACAGTGCCTGATGCAGGGTGCGGATCTGGGCCAGGGCAGGGGCCAGCGTATGGCGCACCTCCCGCGTCAGGAACTGGCGCAGGGGAAAATCCGCCGGCTGCCATTCCAGCCAGGACAGCCAGTGCGCCAGCGTGGACACCATATGTCGCAGCAGCCGCAGCAGGGCCTGAAGCTGGGCGGGCCGCGCGCCGACAGTACCGGCCTGCCCGCTGGTCAGCGCCTGAAACTGGGCATTCAAACTGCGATAATCGGTAGCGGCAATGCTGGCCAGCAGGATGGCCGCATCCTTCAGCATGAAGGGTTCCCATGTCCCTTCGACCTGATTATGGACGGTGTAGAAACGCACCAGCCGTGCCAGCCGCGCGACAAAGGCCAGCCGGTCGCGCGCGCTTTTCCCGTCCACCGGCGCGGTGCCGGGGTCCAGACAGGATAGCAGCGGCGTCAGCGGGGCAGCCGGCATGAATCAGGCCCCCCCGACACGGGGTGGGGGCGCCAGATTGGACCCTTCCAGGGTGGCGAACGGATAGACGTGGTTATGCCGCGTATTGGTCTGGGTGACGTGATAGCTGATGACCAGCTGCAAAAGGCTGCCATCGGCGCTGTGCTGGGCCTGCAGCTTCTCCACCACGATGCGCGGTTCGCCATGCAGCAGGATGAAACGGGCGGCCGATGCCAGTTCCTCCAGCATCTGGCTGTCGCTGCGGCGGAAGACGAACTGATGCAGATTGCTGCCGAAATCCGGCAGCAGGGCGCGGCTGCCCCGCAAGGTGGAGAGAAGCAGGTCCAGCGACTGGGCGATATTCTCCTCCCCCGCCACCATATTGACGCTGGCATCGGCGGCGTTGAAGCTGGGGGGAAAGCGCCAGCCGCGTCCCAGGAACGGGGCGTCATGACCCATGCTCAGCCCCCGATCATCACGGTCGCCGCGCCCAGCACGATGGTGCCGCCATGGGCAGTGCTGTCGCCCATGCGGGCGGCCGGCATCCCGCAGATCATCACCGTGGAAGAGCCTTTGACGATACTGTCCGGCGGCCCGACGCAGACGGCCATGTCCCCGACACGGGCCGCCGGCAAGCTGCAGATCATCACCGTCGGCGCCCCGACGGAGATGGGGCCGCCGACATGTGGAATGGGGGGCAGGCCTGGCGTGACCATCGGGCATTGGTGGAAATCGCTAAGACGGGCGGCGGGTGGCATGGCATCACTCCTTCAGTTGATCATCACCATGCCGCCCTTGAGCGTCAGTTGCGCGCCGCCCTGAACCTCGGCGCTGGCGCTGCCCTTGGCGGTCAATTGTGCATTGGCCGTCAGCGCCACATTGGTGCCGGTGACGGTGACGTCGCCGCTGCTGCTCTCGGCGGTGATGCCGCTATCGCCCTGCAGGGACAGGGTGGTGGCCGCCTGCACGGTCAGGGCGGCGGCACTTTTCAAGGTGACGCCGCTGCTGTCCATCTGCAGGGAATTGCCATTCTGATCGACCAGTTGGATCTGGCCGTTCTGGTCATCCAGCACCAGCTTGTTGCCGCCGGGTGTGGACAGGGTGATGATCTTGTCCGCATCGTTGAAATCCAGGAACGACCCGGCCTTAGTATAAAGGGCCTTGTGGCTGTTGGTGGAATCCGGTGTCAGGGCGCTGTTGGGCGTGCGACCCTTGCTGTAAAGGCTGCCCAGGATGACGGGGAAACGCGGATCGGCGTTGAGGAAACCCACCAGCACCTCGTCCCCGATCTCCGGCAGGAAGAAGGCGCCGGCCCCGCTGGTGGCGTGGAAATGCGCCATGCGGGCCCAGATGCCGGCATTATTGTCGTTGAACAACGGGATTTCCACCTGGATGCGGAACCCATTGTCAGGATCGCTGTCGATCTTCAGCACGGTGCCGCAGAACAGGCCGCCAATGCCGGGCAGCAGGCCGGCGGCCGGCGGGCTGTTGACATCATGCTCCTGAATGAACCATTGCCGTTCATGGCCCAGCAGCAATTCACTGGTCCAGTTTCCCGCCCGCAAATGATGGCGGATACCGGTGATCAGATGGGTGCCGTTGAACCGGTCGCCCAGCCCGGCCAGCGTCACCGTTTGGCCGGGGATCAGGTCGGAACGGCCCTGCACGGTGGCGCTGGCCACGATCTTTGCCAGCGTGCTTTTCGCCACCTGGGCCTTGGCCCAGCCGGTCAGCCCGTCACTGGTTTCAGCCCCGCCGGTCTGCTGGCTGACCGATCCCGGCCCCGCGGCACTGGCCAGGGTCTGGGTGGTCAGGTTGCCGGGGCCGGCAAAGCTGGCGCTGGCGGTGCCGCTGATCAACTGCTGGCTGATCGGGTCCCAGGCATTGGCGGTCACCTGACTGAGCTGGCCCACCGCGTCCAGCGTGCCCTCGAACCCGAACAGGTCAATGCCCTGGGTGATGGTGACCGACGGGCTACTCTGGTCCAGGGGGTCGAACACCGTCACCGTACCGTTCAGGGTCAGGACCAGCAGGCCGTTAATTTCCGCCCGGCTGAGGATGAAATCCCAATCGGTGCTGTCATACTGAATCAGGGCTTCCTGCTGCGGCGTGGTGGCAGTGACATCCGCCGTCAGCCCAGCATTGGAGAGGATGGCCGAGATGGCGTCGCTGTCGGTGGTGCTGGCATAGGCGGATGATTTCCGCCCCACGGTCAGCAGCACCGCCTTGTCCCGGCATTCCACCTGCAGCGTTGAGCCGGCACCCGATGACATCGACAGGCGCTGGCCGGTGATGATGCCGGAAAAAATCACGCTGGTGGTGTTGTCATAGCCCATGGCGATGCTGATGGTGGCGCCGGGCAGGAAGGTGGAGCCGCTGCTGATGGAGAAATCCTGGGTCGCCGGATCGCCATCGGGCAGGGTCAGGCGGGCCCGGGCAATCCGGTTGGCCAGCTGTTCAATCTCGATATCGGTCACCTGAATTTCGGTGGGCAGCGCCGCACCATTCACGGTGATGATAAAGGAGGCGAGGCCGCCATCATTGCCGTCAGCCATGCTGGCCCTCCGCAGCTTTCAGGGGCGGGGTCAACAGGGTGGTGCCCCCCGCCAGATGCCGGAACTTGTCCAGCCGGTTGGCCCTGGCCAGCGCCACGAAGAATTCCGGCCGGCGATAGACCGACTGCGCGATCAGCGGCAGGCTGTCGCCATCACGCACCAGAATATGGTGGGTGACGTCGGGTGATTGCTGGTTCTGTTGCTTGGCCAGGGTGGCGGCATCGATATAGGAGCGGAAATCCAGCTTCACCTTGGCCCGCAGCGCCGTGCCATCGGGTCTGAAAAACGTGTAATTCACGCTCATATTGGTCAGCACACCCTTGAAATTCAGCGTGCTGCCCCAGACCACGGTGACATAATTCGTCCGGTGGATCGCGCTTTTATAGTCGCGGACCACGGCCGACAGCGTGTCCAGTTCTGTCTTCAGGTCGGTGCGGGTATCATCAACGACACCGGTACAATCGATGATCAGTTCAAAGCGGAGCGTGTCACTGGGCAATTGCTTGAATTTCGGTGCGGCGGCCGAGGTGCCGCTGCTATCCTCGCTATGGTCCACCCCGCGCTCCAGACTGATGCTGGAGGGGTTTAGCATGGCCACATATTGGCTGGGCGCCGGGGCCTGCGTGGTGAATTGCTCATCGCTGTAGCCGGTGAGGGTCAGATTGGCCATGGCCTGTTCCTAGCGTTCGAAGCGGTTGCGGCCCTGGGCGCTGCGCAGCAGCCGTTCGCATTCCTCCAGCATGTCGCGCCGCAGGGCCTGGATCTCCGCCAGCCGCGTTCGCTCCTGCCGGTCCGCCACCCCGGTTTCCAGGGTGGTTTTGATCACCAGCTCGCGGATTTCAACCGGCATGGCCCCCTCCTGTCTTCAGCTGACCTAAACCAGCACATAGCGGCGATAGGCCAGTTCGATGGTTTCGATCAGCAGGGCGTTTTCCTGGGATTTCAGGTCGCTCATGCTCCATTTCACCGGATAGGCGCCGATGACGCTCCAGGCCATGGTCGGCATATGCTGGTTGTTATAGAGCGTCACCAGCACATCCATGGTCGTCACCGGCGTGGCGAAATCACTGTCCAGCACGGCGGCGCACCAGACGGAAAAAGCCGCGCCGCTGATCGCCACGCCGCGCCGCAGCACCAGATTTTCATATTTCACCCGGCCGGGCAGGCGGTAAGCGAAGCGGTTTTCGCCACCGCTCACCACCTCCTCCACCTCCATCTGCTTGGACAGGCCTGACACTTCCTGAAAGGCGGCATCCAGGGCAAAGGGAAGCACGCTGACCCCGAAATAGAAACTGGGCTGCAGCTCGTTCAGCGAGGAGGCGTAATCCGCCAGGGCCGATAGCAGACCGGCCATGGCTTAGCCCCCGTTGGTGACAACGATCTGTTCATGCGCGATTTCGATCGTGTCCACCGCCACTTCATTGCCGTCCGATTTCAGATCGGTGCTGGTGATCTTGGTCGGCCAGGCATTATTCAGGGTCCATAGCATGGTAACGGCGCCATTTTCATCCAGCAGCTTGATCAACACCGTCCGCCGTTTAATGGTGTTCATCTTGATTTCGTTCATCCAGTTCCAGAATGTGTTGTCATTGACGAACACACCCCGTTTCATGGTGATATTGCTGTATTTGGCAATGCCCGGCATCTTGATCGCCGAAAATAGCGGGCTGTTGCTATGGCGATATTCGATGATCTGGACCTCGGCATCCATGCCGGATACTTCCTGAAAGGCGATGCCTGTCAGTTCGGTGCCGAAATCCACCTCAAAACGGAATTTCGGCAAGGGCCATACATTATCTTCTACTTCACCGGCCATGATCATACCTCTCTAAGACGGAAGGGGGTGCGGATGTCGCCCATGCTCAGCCGGACTTGGCCATCTGCTGCTGGAAGGTGATCTCGATGAATTCGGCCGGCCGCACCACCGCCACCCGCACGGTGACGCGCATATAGCCGTTCAGCAGGTCGTCAGCGGTCATGGTGCTGCCCAGCCCCACCGCGACGGAGAAGGCATCGTCGGGCTTGGCGCCCTGCAGACCCCCTTCCTTCCAGACATCGGTCAGGAAGCTGGAGATCATGCTTTTCACCGCCGCCCAGGTATTGGCATTGTTGGGGGCAAAGACATAGGCGCGGGCCGCCAGCTTCACCGACTGTTCCAGAAAGATCATGGTGCGGCGGACGGAGACATAGCGCCAATCCTGGCTGTTGCCGTCCAGCGTGCGGGCCCCCCAGATCAGGATGCCCTGGCCGTTGAAGAAGCGGATGGCATTGATGGATTTGCCGGACACCGCATCAATGTTCAGATTGGCCTGCTGGCTGTCGGACAGTTTGATGGGCAGGCTGGCGGCCCCGACGATGCTGACATTGGCGGGGCTGTTCCAGACGCCCCGCACATTATCATTGACCGTATAGACACCGGCCATCGCGCCGCTGGGCGGCAGCAGATTGGCCACATTGGTCACCTGTTTGATGATCAGCCCATAGGTCTTGCTGGCGTTCAGCAGGGCGCCGTGCAACTGGCTGTTGGTCAGCGGGGTGGGCGGCGGGTTTTCGATCATGGCGATGATTTTGGCCGCCACCGGGTTGGGGCTGGTGGGGGAATCCAGCAGCGGTGCAAGTTGCTTGATATCGCCGCCGAACAGGTTGGTGAAATCGATCTCCCCGCTCTGCATCACCGTGGTGCCGATGAACGGGTAATAGCAGATGCCGTATTTCAGCCCCTGGCTGCCGGTGCCGTTACGGAAGGTTTCAATATCCTGTGTGTACTGGATCGGGTCCGGCTGGTTGCCGTTGATCACATCGAACAGGCAGACGGCCGTTTGCAGTTCCTGCACCTGCAGCAACATGCTCTGCATCAAGGTGGCGTTGTCCGCCACCGGCAGCAGCGTCGCCTCCGGGCAGACATAGATGGTCGGTTCCAGCTCGATCTTCAGCAGGTCAAGTGCGCGCTGAAGATCGGCCAGCTTGACATTGGGGTTGACCAGCGGCGCGGTAGCGCTGTCCAGCGGCTTGCCGCTGGCCGCCCCATAGGGGCCGACAGAGATGATCCAGGCATCGCCACCGCCATTCTGATAGAATAGCCGGATGCTGTTATAGAGATAATAGATGCTGTTGGGATCGGGCAGGACGGAATAGAATTTGCCGTCCACCGCCAGATGCGGGCCAACCTCCGGCTCCTTATCCTGTGCCACCAGATAATATTGGGGGGCATATTGCTTGGCGGCATCGGCCGGTGCCGGCGGGCTGGGCAGGGTGAAATAAGCCTGGTATTCCGCGAAGGAGGTGATGCGCACCGGCTTGTTGTAATAGGATTTGCCCTCATAATCGGCGCGCGGCGTGTAGCCGATGAAGACCGGCACGGCGGTGGCGATGGGGACCACGGAATTGGGAAAGGCGTTGACCTCGTTGATGTAAACGCCGGGTGTCGAATAGGTTGCCAAGATCGCCTCTTCCTTGTCTGGGGTGATGGGTGAAGCCGCATGGTTCAACCCGGCCGGTACATGCTGTCAGGATGTGCTAGAGATAGATGGTCGTTGCCGCGCTCACCTTCCGGTCCGGCCCCTGCCGGTCCCAGATCAGGGAGCGCGGGTCCGGCAGGGGCAGGGATCTGATCAGGCAGACCTCCGTCATCTGATCGGACAAGGGCGACTGAAACTGGTCGAACAGGCCAAGCCGCAGCGTGGGCATCCGGCTGAGGGGCAGGGCCTGCCCGTCCGTGTCGAAGCGCAGGGCCTGATCCCCATCGGGCAGGGAGGTTTCCACCGGTCCGGCCAGCAGGCGCCCGTCAGAGGCGCGCATGAATGGCCGGTTCAAGGGCCGGTGGCTGCGGTTAACGACATAATAAATCCAGGGCAGCCGGGTTGCTTCAAACCGGATGATCCAGCATGTCTCCGGCCCGGCCTTACCTAGATCGTCGGCATAGAGCCATATCGTTGCCAATGGCCCCCTTTCCTCCGACAGGGGCCGCAGGATATGGTCGGTGCCGCCATCGGCGGGCCTGTCCACATTACGGCTGCTGTAATGGGGCAGGGTGCGCGGCCCCTCTGGCAGGTCAGTGACGCTGGCCAGGTGTGCCAGATCGCCGCTGAAGACCAGGCAGAGCGGGGCGCCCTCCAAGGCGCGCGCCAGACCGGCCAGCAGATTTTCCGCTGTCCCGGCGCGGCCGGTATAGAGTGTCCATTCACCGGCTTCATACCGCCACCACAGATCAAAGCGGCGCAGTAGGGTGCGGCTTTGGGCATCGGGCTGCAGGCTTATTGCCGCCACGGGATGCGGCGCGTACCACCCATGGCGGAGCTGCAGGCGGACCAGCGGGTGGTTCATGACCCCACCTCTGTCAATGGCTCCCGCATCGGGGTCTGGAAACCGGCGATCTGCCGGCCATCCATCATTAAACGGCGGATTTTATAGAGGACGGATGGCAGATAGCTGCTGCCCAGAGCGCCCCACATCTCATAGGATTTTGCGTCCGACGTGCTTTCGATTTCGATGTCAAGACTTTGCAATGTCTCTGGCAGGTGCGGATATGATGCACGTTGAAAGCTGTTATTAGATTGAAAAAACAAAATTGCATGAGAAAGAACTTTCAAAGATTCGATATAATCATCAAAATTTGAAGAAATTAATATATTTAAATTAAAGAACTGTGGAACGTTTTTCGATGTTTGTCCGTTTTGACTCTGTGAATTATTGTAATATGCACGAGACGTGTCATATTCAAGTTTTGTTAAGGTCATGATCAGGCGATTTTGATTTTTTTGATTGCCGGCGCCATCATTGGTACTGAGATGATTGAGAACAACGACAGATTCCGGCAGCGACAGACTCCGCTGCAGATGGGAATCGAGGGCGTCTTTCACGAACAGCAGCGCCCGATCCAGCATCTTCCCCCTCCTCCAGGCGCCAAAAACCGATGAAATGAGTAATATGACTGGGGGTAAAATAAGACGAATTTTTCGTCTGTCAATTGCATTTCTTACTATCTTATCTCAATTAAAATTTAACGCGTTTACATGTCAGCAGCCTTCGGTGGCGTTGTCGTAGGTTTTCCTTGCGTTTCCAGCAGTGCAAATCGGCATGAACGCTACCATAGGAGGTGACTCCCTCCTATTAACCAACGATAAGCCATGCAATCAGGGGCTGTGATGATATCAGCGCCCATGGTGGAAATTCCGCCGGCCGGCCAGCACCCGGCTCCCGGGGGGGATCGGACGGCTCAGCCTTCCTTGGCGCGGTTGCTGATGGCGCGTTCGGTATGTTGCCACGCTTCAATATCCGCCGGCATCGGCGGGGAGGGGATATCCAGGCCTAAGGCATGCATCAGTTCAGCCGTATCGACCGACCGGCCTTTTTCCAGAAACACCGCCTTCACCACGATGACGGCAGCGACATCGCCGCCCATGGTTTCGAAGACATGTTCCAGGAAGATCCATTTGCCTTCCCAGCACAGGACCCTGGTTTTCAGCCGATAGGGCTGAAGCGGCTTCAATTCGCGGCGGAAGCGGATGGTCGCCCCTCCCAGCACGGGCATCCATTTCCGCCGCAGGATCAAGCGCAACATGCCGCTGCGGATCATCAGATCAACCCGGCCAAGATCAGCCACCGTGAAGTAGCGGCCATTATTCATATGAAGGTTGGTGTCCAGGTCATTGATCCAGACCCGGAAACCCACGACGGATGTATCCAGCGGCGCCAGCCGCCTGCGCCAGAGCAGGGCCGCAATCACCACACGCAACAGACGCAGGAACAGATTCATCCGGCTTATCCCCGACAAAGGCTAAGGGCGGCGCCAAATCTGGCGCCGCCCCTCATGCTGGTTGGGGAGTGTGGCAGGGTCGGGGGAGAGGTCAAGCCCCCTCCCGACCGTCTGACGATTGCTCAGATATAGAAGTGGATCTGGGTGCGGTCGTACCCAGTGCCGATCATCACCGGCTGGCCCTTCACCACCGGCAAATCCTGGCCGAAGAAATAGACGGCCTGCTTCCAATGGTTGGTCCGGGTGGGGGAGTTGGAATTGTAGGTCACCTGCCCATCCATATGCAGGTCGAACCAGAAGGCGACACCATGGGCAATGCCCGTCTCGCTGGCGGTGACAGTCAGCGCCTTGGAGGCGGTGGCCGGCATGTTCTTGTAGAAATCGAAGAACCAGGCCTGTTCCGGGTTGGAAAGCAGCTGGTGATTATCGGCGGCCAGATCCAGCGTGCAGTAACCCGGCGTGCGGAACTGGTCGAAACGCGACATGTCAAAGCCGCTGATGGTGCGGATCGGGCTGATCCGGCGCAGATCGTCAGCCTGCACCAGGGAGCACCAGACGGTGGCCGAGGCCGGGATGATCTTGGCACCCGGCTTCAGCAGGTTCTGGCGGGCATGTTGCAGGATGGCCAGCATGTCCGGCGCCAGCATCCCGACATTGATCAGTTCAGAGACGAAGATATCGGCCTTTTCCGGCATGTCGCTGCCGATCACCAGATCGGTGGATTTCTTGCCGATGACGCTGACGCGGTCGCTATAGCCGTTCACCGCCACGGTTTCCCGCGCCACCTCAACCAGCGGCTTGTGCATCTCGCAGGTATAGACATGGCCGGCGCCAGCGCGGGCGGCCATCATTGCCACCAGGGCGGAACCGGTGCCGATTTCCAGCACCACATCGCCTTCCTGCACATTGTTCAGCAAGGCCGCCTCATAGGCATCATTGCGTTCATGATCATTGATCATCGGGATGTGCCAGGCGGGGATCTGCGTGGAACGCAGCAGCTGCAGGGCGAACAGCACATCGGAATTTTCAGGCATACGGTTGTGAACCCCGGTCAGCAGGGCGATAGCATCATCAAGACGGCCCTGGCCCTGGAACACCTGCGCCAGACCGATGGCGGCTTCCCCGCGGGAAGGATCGCCGGCCAGCACATTGGCGAACAGGCGGCCGGCTTCATCCAGCCGGTCAGTATAAAGCAGCAAGGCTGCCAGATTATAAGCGGCATCCAGGTTCTTCGGCCGCAGCGCCAGGGAATGGCGGAAGCAGAATTCCGCCTCGCCCAGATTGCCCAGATCGCGCAGCGTGTTACCCAGATTGTTATGCGCCTCGGCATAAGAGGGGCGGCGGGCGATGGCGCGGCGGAAGCACTGCTCTGATTCCATCAGATCGCCCTGGGCGCGCAGGGCATTGCCCAGATTATTGTGGGAAACCGGATCATTATCATCCAGTTCCACCGCCTTGGCGAATTCCACCGCCGCTTCGACGAAGCGGCAGCAGCCATAGAGCAGCACGCCGCGGCTGTTATGGAATTCCGCCTTATGGTCGTCCAGGGCGATGGCCTTGTTGAACAGGTCATTGGCTTCGGCCGCGCGGTTGGAGCGCAGTGCGATGATGCCCAGCAGATGGGTGGCTTCCGAATGTTCCGGTTCGGCCTGGAGCGCCGTGCGGCAGCTCATCTCGGCTTCGGCCAGATAACCGGCCATCAGATGCTGACGGGACAGGCTGACGCAATCCTGGACGAACGACATGGGAAAACTCCTTCGGTTCTTTCTGCCGGTCCGTTGCCCCCCTCGGGCCGCCCGGTATTCGGGAAATCATGAAAGCAAATGGCGTGCCAGCGGGTGAATTTGGCGGAAATGCTGGGGTTTCTGACTGAGGCGGCGGAAAATGCCGGGGTGTGTCCGGCGGTGGGGCGGCGGATTTTTCCCGCTGCCCCGTCCTCCCGGCAGAAGCGGCCCGGCAAATCTGGTGGAACAATGTCCAATTATGAACAACTTTAACTTGACCATGTCATAGGCGTAGGCTGACAGTTCGGGCGGGAGATTTTTCCACCATGTGCAACTAGGGGTGAGAGATGACCGATTTCACATTCGGCACGCCGGCCTTCATTGTTGATTTTCCGGCTTCCACCGAGAAGCAGGCAGCGCTGGCCGCGCTGTGGAATGACAATCTGAAAGGCTTTGTGCAGCAGGCGATGCCAGCGGCCCCGTCCTTTTTTTATGATCCCACGGACACGGTCATTCCGCCCGGCTCCCAGACGGCGCAGGTGTCCTGGTCGGCCTTTTCCGGCCGCCTGATGCAATATTGCTCCGCCACGCCACCGATCCCGCCGGCCAATCCCTATAAGCTGGAGATGCCGGATATCTATTCCCTGGCCGATACTGGCTATTACGGGGCAAATGCTACCCCGTTGCCGGATATTCCGGCACAGTTCTGCCCGCAGGCGAACTGGAGCGGCCCGTTGCAGAAATACGGCCCCTATGGCCCGCGCGGCTGGCATGATGAATATTGTGAATGGGCGGCAGCACGGGATGAAAATAATAATATCATCCGTATCGATTTCTGCTGCGAAAACCCGGAATATTGGTATTCCCTCTGGGCCATCAGCCCCACCCGCGTGGTGGAGCTGTATAATGAAATCCTGAATTATGGCCTGCATACCGATCATCTGGTGGTCATTACCGAGGGTGATCTGACATTGAAGGACGCCGACGGTAACGTCGTGACGGATCCGGGCACGGGCCGCCCCGCCTATAACCCGTTGAACAAGTGGAATAGTGGCCCGAAATCGTCCCGCACGGGCGCGCTGGCCGACCGCAGCGGCGGTGCCATCCATCTGACCAGCACGCCCAATACCCTGCAGACGGAAATCGGACTGGCCGGCGTTTCCACCCAGCAACTGGTCAGCGGCAACAGCGATGCGCAGAAGCTGCTCTGCTGCGGCCAGTACGGCCAGGCCTATCGCAACAGCGACCCGCATATCGGCCAGACGGTAAACCAGGTGGTCGGCGGTCAGGTGACGGGGGCGTATCAGCTGGTCAATCTGGCCAATCCGTTCGGGCTTTATATTCAGATGCCCAATTTCACCACCTGGAGCTTCGGCCCGCGTATCCAGGTCGGCAAGAATGTCCCGGCAGACGCCAAGCCGTCCGACATCTGGCAGGTGGTGCGCGGTGCGGCCACGCTGGTTGACCCGGTGACCGGCCAGAATTTCCCCGGCAATACCGGCGATGGTGGTTTCATCCTGCACGCCGCCTGTCAGATACCATTGTCGTGGCTTGCCATGGATCCATCCCTGACCCTGGCCGACATCCAGATCAATGGCAGCGCCATTACCTGGGCTGGTCAGATCGCGCAGCAGTTTGAGGTGGGGCTTTATGCCCGCCCGCTTTCCACCGATGCCACGCCGCCCACGCTGCCCTGTGCCGGGGCGGGGTCGCAGGCAGCACCTTTGCAGTGCATGTATTCGGTGTTGTGGAACGCCTATTATGCGGTGGTGGAGCCCAATCCCACCGGGTTCGTCCTCCCCATGTCCAGCAACACCACGATGATCGCGCCCTTCCTGCCGGCGGGCGGGGGGGAGGCGGCCCTGACCCTGATTGTCAGCAATTATGAAGGCGCTGACCTGCCCAGCGTCGCGGTGCTGACGGAACTGTCCGGCGGGGCGGTGGATAGCGATGTCACGGTGACGGTGACGGGTGCCAGCCCGGTCTCCTATGCCGTGCCCGGCAATTCTTACCCCGGCAGCTATACAGCGCTGACGCTGACCGTTTCGGTTGCCAGTGGGGCGACGCCCGGCCTGCGTGCCCTGTCGGTCTCGCTGAACGGCGATACCCAGACCATGCCGGCGCTGGTCCATATCACGGCGGGGGCCTGATCCATGCTGCGCCGGGTTCTCTCCCTGCTTTGCCGCCGGGGCGTGGCCCCGGCGCTGGCTTTGCTGTCCGTGTTGATGCTGGGCGCCGGCACCGCCGCCGCCCAAACCGTCAGCAATCCCTGCACCGGCTTCGGTACCACCCAGATCACCATGAATCCGGTGCTGCCGCCAAATTTCAACCTGCGCAACCAGACCAATGCCGATTGCATTGCCTGGCAGCAATTCATTTATCTCAACTGGGCGGCCAGCAGCAGCAAGCCGGGCACGCCGGATACGTCCGTACCGGCCAGCCAGTTCGGCGTGCCCGGCAATAACAAGCCCACCGTCTGGCAGACCTATGTCCTGGCCAACCTGCTGTTCAGCGGTGATAAGGCCGCCTTGAAGAAGGCGGCGGCGCATCCGGGGCGGCTCAATCTCTCTGTGTTGTCAGAGGTTTCCTCGCTGGACCTTTCGGCCATTGGTCAGGCCAGCGGCACCCCGCTGAAACCGGATTGGCTGACTGACCAGCGCGGTGGGCTGACCTATTATACGGTCAGCATCAATCTGGATGAGGCTGCCTATATCACCAGCCAGAATCTGACCAGCTTTGCCGGGCAGGAAGCCTGCGCCAGCAATGCGGGCCAGAACGGGATGGGCGGTTTCAATCTGCCGATGGGGCTGGGCGATGTGGATTGTGCTGGCAATGCCAAAACCTTCGGCCTGAATGTCGGCTCCATCGAACTGAAGGCAGCCTGGGTGGTTCTTCCCGCTGATGGGTCACTGAACTACCGGTACCTGACGGCACAGGCGACCGTGACCGACCCCTATGGCAATACCAGCAACCAGACGGTGGGCCTGACCGGGCTGCATATTATCCGCCGGCTGCCCGGGGCGCCGCAATTCCTCTGGTCCACCTTCGAACAGGTGGATAATGCGCCGGATAATGGTGGGGACACGGTGAACTTGCCGGCCAATCCCAACCGCAAGCCCAGCCCCGGCTATACCTATTTCAATCCATCTTGCGATCCTACGACGGATTTCTACAAATGTCAGGCCAACAAGTCCCCCTCGTTTCCTTGCAACAATACCAGCCCGCCCTATCTGCCCCAGGGCTGCAGTCCCTATGCGGCACCGATGCAGGTGACGCGGATGACGCCGGTGGAGAATGTGGCCAACAGCACCAACCAATATGCCTGGGGCCTGTTTCCCGCCCAATCCGTGTTCAATTATTATCGGTTGATTGATGTGCAATGGCCATCCCTGCCCACGGCCATCCCGCCGCAAAGCGTGGTGCCCCTGACGGTGGGGGGCATCACCCCGGCCACGGCTACGCGGGTGGTGGCCAATACGACGATGGAAACCTATGTGCAAACCGGTAAGGCCTGTATGGATTGTCATCAATATGGTGACATTGCGCAGTCTGCTGCCGTCACCTTCTTCCGCAAGAATGGGGTGACCCAGCGCAGTGTCACCCTGTTCCCGATGACCGCCAATGGCGAGAAAGCGGCGGACAGCACGCCGCACTATGCCACCAGCTATTCCTTCATTTTCTCCGCTGATACGGTGAAGTGATCGATGCGCCAGCGGGTGGCCCGCCCTTCAGGGCAGGGCCGCCCGCCGTCCGAACAGCCGGGCCAGCGGCAGGGATGGTACCAGGATGCCGATGAAGATCAGCGCCATACCCGCCATCCGCTGTGGTCCGAAACTTTCCCCATAGACCAGATGGGCGGTGACGGTGCCGAAGACCGGCACCATCAGAGAGAAGGGTGCCACCAGCCCGGCCCGGTAGGTTTTCAGCAGAAATCCCCAGATGCCGAAGGCCGTCAGCGTGGACAGCACCACGATATAGAGCAGGGATGCCACGGCGACCCCGTTGAAATGGCTCAGCGCCTCCGCCACCCGCCCCGGCCCCTCGATCGCCAGTGACAGGCAAAGGGCCGGCAAGGGGGGAACCACGGACAGCCAGACCATCAGCGGCAGGGTAGGGGTGGGGGGCAGGCGGCGCGTCAGCACATTGCCCATGGCCCAACTGGCTGCCGCCAGAAGCGTCAGGCCAAAGCCTATCCAGGTAACATCCCCGCCGATGGTACCTGCCGTCACGGCCAGCCCGGCAGCGGCGATGCAGGCCCCGGCCAATTGCCGCCCGCCGGGCCGTTCCCCCAGCACCGGCAGGGCCAGCATCATGGTGATGAAGGCCTGGCTTTGCAGCAGGATGCTGGCCAGTCCCGGCGCCATACCATTATCCAGCGCACTGAACAGAAAGGCATAATGCCCGATGAACAGAAAGCTGGAGACCAGCGCCAGATCGCGCCAGCGCAATTGCGGCGGCTTGGGGATGATCAGGATGGGCAATGCCGCCAGGGTGAACCGCGCGGCGGTCAGCAGCAGCGGCGGAAAGCCCGTCAGCGCCATTTTGATGAAAACGAAATTCACGCCCCAGATCAGGGCGACCAGCAGGGCCAGGGCAATATGAACAGGGCGCATCGGCAGTACCCGGATGGAAAGGGGCGACTTCCATCCCGCACGGCCATGCGCCCTGTTGCAACCGCTAACATGTCACGGGGACAATGGTTGGCGGCAGTTCCTTGACATCGGCTGTCTATTAGAAGGAGCCTTTGGCATTCTTCGGATCTTTGAGCACCTTGCTGTAATTGATGAAGCCGGCGGCGACGGCTTCCAGCTCATCATCCGACAGTTCGGCATCGGCCAGCTTGGCCAGTTCCGCTTCCAGGCTGTCGCCCAGGGCGGCGGCATCCACGCTGATCCCCTTGGCGGCGGCTACACCCAGCAGTTCGCTGGTGAGCGCATCCTTTTCCTTGATGGCGGACAGGCGGTCCACCAGCGCCGGATCGGCGAAGATGGCATCGCGCAGGGCGGACAGGTTGGGCGACAGGGGCTGGGCCTGGGTCATGATCTCTCTCCGGTTTTCTCAAAGGGCAGGGACGCCATTCCGACACCCCATCTTTATCCTGTCCGACCGTCCCCTGCATCCGGGCCACAGTTTGCGCGGGCGGCGCGATACTCTGCCATTCATCCCCCGCCTGCCCCCTTGCCGCCCTGATCCGAAGCGGGCACCCTGGGGACCGATCAGGGGCCTCAGGGGCCCGGCAAAGGGGAAGCGACCATGGACAGCACAATCGCCGGCACCTGGCAGGAACGCGCCGCCCGGCTGCAATTCCGCAATCAGGCGTTCATCGGCGGCAAATTCGTTGATGCGCTCAGCGGCAAGCGTTTCGATTGCGTCACCCCGCGCGACGGTTCGGTGCTGACACAGGTGGCCGAATGCGATGCGGCCGATGTGGATGCGGCGGTGGCCGCCGCCCGTCAGGCGTTTGAAACCGGCGTCTGGCGCGATGCCCACCCGCGCCAGCGCCGCAAGGTTCTGCTGAAGCTGGCGCAGTTGATGGGGGAGAATGCCGACGAGCTGGCCTTGCTGGAAACGCTGGATATGGGCAAGCCCATTTCCGACAGCCGCAAGATCGACATCCCCCTGTCTATCCGCTGCGTCGAATATTACGCCGAAGCCATTGACAAGATTTATGATCAGGTCGGCCCCAGCGGCGGCGATGCCATGTCGCTGATCCTGCGGGAACCGCTGGGTGTGATCGGCGTGGTGGTGCCGTGGAACTTCCCGCTGATGATGGCGGTATGGAAGCTGGCCCCGGCATTGGCCACCGGCAATTCCGTGGTGCTGAAACCGGCCGAGCAATCGCCGCTGACGGCCCTGTTCCTGGCTGAACTGGCGGTGCAGGCGGGCTTGCCGGCCGGCGTGCTGAATGTCGTGCCGGGTTTTGGGGAAACGGCGGGGCAGGCCATTGGCCGGCATATGGATGTGGATATGCTGGCCTTCACCGGCTCCACCGAGGTTGGCAAATATTTCATGCGCTATTCCGGGGAAAGCAACCTGAAGCGCGTCTCGCTGGAATGCGGTGGCAAAAGCCCGCACATCATCCTGCCCGATGCGCCGGACCTGGACCGGGCCGCGCGCGAAGCCGTGGGTGGCATCTTCTTTAATCAGGGGGAGGTTTGCACCGCCGGTTCCCGCCTGCTGGTGCATGAAAGCATCAAGGATGAATTTCTGGAGCGGGTCACCCACCATGCCGCCCGCTGGACCCCCGGTGACCCGCTGGACCCGAAAAGCACGATGGGGGCGATGGTGGATGACCGCCAGCACGCCCGCGTGCTGGATTACATCGCCAAGGGCAAGGCCGAAGGGGCGTCACTGCGCCTGGGCGGTGGCGCTGCGCGGACGGAGACGGGCGGCTTCTATATCGAACCCACCCTATTCGCTGGCGTCACCAACCAGATGACCATCGCGCGGGAGGAGATTTTTGGCCCCGTGCTGTCCACCATCAGCTTTTCCAGCACGGAGGAAGCCTTCCGCATCGCCAATGACACCATCTACGGTCTGGCAGCGGCGGTGTGGACGCGCGACCTGTCCACCGCCATGAAGGCGGCCCGCGCCATCCGGGCCGGCAGCGTCTGGATCAACTGCTATGATGGCGGGGATATCACCACGCCGTTCGGCGGTTTCAAACAGTCCGGCTTCGGCCGCGACCGCAGCCTGCACGCGCTGGAAAAATATACCGACCTGAAAAGCGTCTGGATTGATCTGTCGTAATACCAACGGTCATCATTCATGACCGTTGGTACGGCGGCGACCGCCGCCGCGCCGCACGTGCGGCGTAGCCAAGCCAGCGGAGGCTGGCGCCGGCGATTGAGGGGCACGAAAGCGTGACCAGGGGTCATGATTTCATGCCGCGGGTAGAAGATCGAGGGGGTCAGGGCCGCTTGCGTTGGGTGAACGCGGCGGCCAGGGCCTTCAGATTATCCGCCTGATCGCGCGGTTCGGGTTCCGGCAGATCGCCGCTGCCCGTGCCCATGCGGGAGATGATGGCATCCAGCATCTGAGGCGACAGCTTTTTCGGCCCCGGCTGCGGCTTGGCGGCGCGCTGGATACCCTGGCCGGGGGCCGGCGATGCGGTAGTGATGCCACCGCCGCGCGCCACCCGATCCACCGCACTGCCGACAATGGCCTTCAGGAAGGGCTTGGCCAGACCGCGCAGCAACTGCTCATCATCCAGCGCCCAGGTGATCAGCACGCGCTGAGCCTGGGCGCGGTTGCCCTGCGCCGCCTTCAATGCCTCACGAATTTTGAGCGTGACATAGGTATCGCTCATGGCCCACTCCTTCGGGAGATTTGTGCCCAAGACTACCGAAGCCGGCCCCGCTTGCCCAAATAAAAATGTGATGTGCCGTGGTGACCCGGCATCCTGGTGTGTTTATCGACCGACAAGCATATCCAGCGGCACCGACAACGCCGCCGCAATCCGGTTCAGCGTATCAATCCCCCCGCGTTTGCGACCTGCTTCGATTTCGGAGATGAAGGATTGCGAGAGGCCGGCTGCCTGGGCCAGGGCGAGGGCGGAAAGGCCCCGATGCTGACGCAGAACCAACACGGGATTTTCCCCATCCAACAGCCGATTGACCACGTCGTCGGGGAGTGTTCCGGCTTCACCGCCATCCAGTTTACGGGCCACAGCCTCGATATCCGCGAGGTCGGCGGCATCTTCCAGCAGTTCCTGGATGGCTTCAAAATCAGCACGGCTCAACGTCACGCTGTCCGGCGTCTCCGCAATGGGGCGGATATGCAAAGCGTTCATCGATAAACGTCCTTCCTGTTGCCGATTTTCACAACAACCACGGTGATCGCCGATCCATCGATCCGGTAAAGGGCCCGCCAATCACCATGTCGGATACGCCCGGTCCCCGCACCAAACGCCTTGGCCCAAGGGTGCGGCGCCAAAGGATCGGCTGCAAAGAGTTCCAGCTTATCCCGTAGGGCTCTGGCATCTTTCACAGGCATCCGCAGCAGGGCCGCAGCCGCATGGGTTTCATAGCGCAGTTTCATGGCCCAGCATTGGCATGAGCCTGGGGAACGTCAAGGCGATTTATCGCCCAGAGCGATATCCACTACCCTCTCACCCCGCCCGCAGAGCCGCAAACACCTCCTCGGCCTGCGGCATGGCGGTGCCGGTGCCGATGCGGGTGCAGGCGATGGAGGCGGCGACATTGGCATAGCGCATGGCATCGGCCAGCGCGTCCCCCGCCGCCAGCCGGGCAGACAGGCTGCCCACGAAGCAATCCCCCGCCCCGGTCGTGTCCACCGCCTTCACCTTACGGCCCGGCACCAGTTCATGGCCCGTCGGCGTAACGGCCAGCGCGCCGCGCACGCCCAGCGTGGCGATCACCACCTGATCGTCGCGGCGGAACAGGCGGCGGGCGGCGTCCGCCACCGCTTCCACCGGGGCGTCACCGGACAGTTCCACGCCGGCGAAATGGCCCAGCTCCGTCTCGTTCACCACCAGAATGTCGGTATCGGCCCACAGCGCGTCGGGTGCATCATCCAGCGCCGGGGCGGCGTTCAGCACGGTGCGGGCACCGGCGGACCGCGCTTGGGCAAAGATCGCGGCGATGGTGCTGCGCGGCACCTCAAACTGGCTGACCACGATATCGCCGGCGTCAATGGCCACGCCGTCGGCATCGGCGGGCACGATCTCCTGATTGGCGGCGGGGATGACGACGATGCGGTTTTCTGCCGTCGCATCCACCAGGATCAGGGCATTGCCGGTGCCCAGCGTCTCGCTGCGCTTCAGGCCGGATGCCTCAATGCCTTTTTCGGCGAAGAAGGCCGCTACCTGATCGCCGAAGGCATCGCGGCCCACCCGGCCGACAAAGCTGACCGCCACGCCCTGCTGCACCGCCGCCACGGCCTGGTTCAGCCCCTTGCCGCCCGGCATCAGCTGCACCGTCTCCCCATTCACCGTTTCGCCGGCGCGCGGGGCCGCCTGCATGGTGGCCAGGATGTCGATATTGGTGCTGCCGAGAACGATCAGCTTGGCCATGATGGTCCTTTTGCCTCTGGATAGCGGGTTGACGGCGGCGTTCCTACCCGGTTCCCCGCTGTGGGGGAAGGGGCTTAACCCGCCTTCTTCTTCTCTGCCTCCAGCTCATCCAGCAGGGCCTTGCGCGACAGCTTGCCGATCATGGTCTTGGGCAACTCATCGCGGAATTCATACAGCTTGGGCTGTTCGATGGGGGACAGCTTGTCCTCCAGGAACTTCTTGATATCGTCCTTGGTCAAGACGGCGCCATCGCGGGTCTTGATATAGGCCTTCACCGTCTGGCCGCGATAGGGGTCGGGTACGCCCAGCACGATACATTCCGCCACCTGCGGATGCTGGTAGATCGCCTCTTCCACATTGCGCGGATAAACGTTGTAGCCGCCGGCCAGGATCATGTCCTTGATGCGGTCAACGATGAAGATATAGCCGTCCTCATCCAGATAGCCGACATCACCGGTATGCAACATGCCGCCATCCAGCGTCTCAGCCGTTTCCTTGTCCTTCTTCCAATAGCCCTTCATCACCTGCGGGCCGATGATGCAGATTTCGCCCCGTTCGCCGCGCGGCACCTCCGTACGGCGATCTTCCAGGCTGACGATGCGGATATCCGTACCGGGCACCGGCAGCCCGATGGAGCCGGCGCGGCTGGCATGGGTCGGGTTGATGGTGGCGATGGGGGCGGATTCCGACAGGCCATAGCCTTCCACCAGGGCGCAGCCGGTCAGCTTCTCGAACTGCGCCTTCACCTCCACCGGCAAGGGCGCACCACCGGAATTACAGACCTTGATGGAGGAAAGATCGTATTTCTCCACATCCTTGTAATTATTGATGGCGGTATAGATGGTGGGCACCGCCGGAAACTGGGTCGGCTTTTTCTTGTGGATCGTCTCCAGCACCTGTTCCAGCTCGAACCGGGGCAGCAGGATCATTTCCCCACCATTCTGGATGGTCAGGTTCATCACGCAGGTCATGGCGAAGACGTGGAACAGCGGCAGCACACCCAGCATCCGCTCATTCCCCGGCTCCGCCATCGCGCTGAACCAATAGGAGGCCTGGGCGGTATTGGCGGTGATGTTCTGGTGCGTCAGCATCGCCCCCTTGGGCACGCCCGTGGTGCCGCCGGTATATTGCAGCACCGCCACATCATTGACGGCATCCAGCGCCACCGGGCGCGGCCTGCCATCATTGGCCACCAATTGTTTGAACCAGACATGCCGATCATCGCGCGGGATGGCGGCGATTTCCTTCTTCTTCACGAAGGGGAACAGCAGGTTCTTCGGGAAGGGCAGGATGCCGGCCATCGGCACCACGATGATCTTTTTCAGCCGGCTCTGCCCGAACATCTTGGCCAGCTTGTCATAGGTGACCTTCAGATCCAGGCTGATCATCCAGTCAGCCTCTGAATCATTGATCATGTGGCAGATTTCACGTTCCGCATAGAGCGGGTTGAAATTCACCACCACGCCGCCGGCCTTCAGAATGCCGAAATAGCAGATCACCGAATAAGGGGTGTTGGGCAGAAACAGGCCGACCTTCTGGCCCTTCTGCAGGCCCATTTCCTGCAAACCCTTGGCGAACCGGTCCACCAGATCGGTGATCGCGCCATAGGTATATTTCTTGTCCAGGAAATCGACGCAAGGCCGGTCGCGGAAGCGCTGGGTGGCCTGATCCAGCAATTGCGGCAGGGTGCGCTCCGGGATGGGGCTATCCCACTTTACACCGGGTGGATAGGAGCCTTCCCACAGAAAGGGCTGGCGGCCCTGTTGCTGCTGCTGCACGGATGCGACCGCTTCGGCCATTTTATTCCTCCCGGTATGGACTGCCGGCGCCTTCCAGCGCGACGCCTTTGAATCTCCTATATCGGGAGGGGAAATGGAACCTCAAGCGTTTCTTCGGCCTTCCGTTACGTCACCCAAGCGATTTTTTTGCAAGCCCCACCCCGACAGGGCGAATGGCCAGCGGTTACCGTCTCCCCGCCTTCTCCAACAGGCGGCGGCGCGGGTTGTCCGGGCCCTTGGCCAGATCATCCCGCACGGTACCGGCAGCAGGCGATTCTCCGCTGGCATAGGCGGCCCGGCCAATCATGTGGGCAGCAACCGGTGTGGTCAGCAGCAAAAACAGGATGGCCGCCACCACGCGGGCCACCACATCCAGACCGGGAAAGAACAGGGCCACGGCCAGCAGCACCAGCCCGCAACCCAGTGTGCCGGCCTTGGAACTGGCGTGCATCCGGGTCAGCGCATCGGGCAGGCGCACCACGCCCAAGGCCGCCACCAGACAGAAAAACGACCCGGCCACCGCCAGGATGCCGACGATGGCCTGCGCGATCTGGTCAAGCATGGGGCTCCTCCTTCTCCTTCTGTGCTGCCTCCCGCTCCTCCGGCCGGTCCACCACGCGCCGTTCCAGGAAACGGGCATAGGCGACGGTGCCAAAAAAGGCGACCAGGGCCAGGGCGATGGCCGCATCCAGAAACACGACCTGCTGCACATACAGCGTGTAGAGCGCGATGAAGGCTACGGCCAGCACACCGAACAGGTCGATGGCAATGATGCGGTCCGCCGTGGTCGGCCCGCGCAGAACCCGCACGATGGTCAGCGCAAAGGCGGCGAACAGCAGCACCATGGCGATGGTCAGGCACCAGGACAGGAAGGGGGTGATGGCCGGGCTCATCGCAGCACCTCCAGGATACGGCGTTCCATACTGTCCTTGGTTTCCGCACACAGGGCCGCCGCATCGCCCCCGAACATGGCATGAATGTAGAGATGCTTGCGGTCAGGCGACACATCCAGGGTCAGCGTGCCGGGCGTCAGGGTGATGGAACAGGCCAGCAGGGTAATTTCCAGATCCGTCCGCGCATCCAGCGGGATGGCGATGACGGCCGGCTGCACCTTCGCCCCAAAGCCCAGCACGCTGGCCGTCACCTTCAGGGAGGAGAGGACAATCTCCTTCAGCAGCCAGAGGAAATAGCCCAGCGAACCCCAGAGCAGGCGGAAATAACGCTGGTTGGGGTAAAGCGGCCGGCCCAGCCACAGCACGCCATGGCCCAGCACAAAGCCGGCCGCGAAGCCACCCAGGCTGAAATCGGCATTGAAGCCCATCCAGGCCAGGGCCAGCAGCAGGTTCAGCACCAGCAGGTTCATGGCTGCACCTCCATCGCGGCCGGTTCTGCGGCCCCGACCAGGGTGGGGGTGGTCGGCACCGCCCCCAGCACCGCATCAATATAGGCTTGCGGATCGACCAGCCCATCGGCGGCCATGGCGCTGACCCGCATCAGCGGTTCGGCATAAAGGCCGATGGTGACGGTGATGGCAGACAGCAGCACCAGCGGGGCCACCAGCGCCACGCGCGCCGCCCCGCCCAGGCTGGCCGTGCCCAGGGCGTCGCCCGCCGGGTTGCTCTTCCATACCATCTCCGCCCATAGCCGCCCGACCAGCCAGAAGGTCAGCAGGCCCGTCACCAGTGCCACGGCGACGATGGCCCAATTCTCCACCGCCAGACCGGCGCGCACCAAAAGGAGTTTGGACCAGAAGCCGGAGAAAGGCGGGAAGCCGGCGAGCGAGGCCAGCGGCACGAACAGCACCACACAGAGAATCGGTGCGGCGGTGAACAGCCCACCCAGCCGGGCGTAAGACGTATCCCCGCCCGACAGCCGGCGCACCACGCCGGCCCCCAGAAACAGGTTGGTCTTCACCACAATGTCATGCACCAGATAGAAGACGGTGCCGGCAATGGCCAACGGAGTGGCGATGGCCAGCCCCATGATCATGTAGCCGATATGCGCCACCACCTGCCAGGACAGCGCCCGGCGCAGGTCGCGCACCGCCAGCGATCCCAAGGCACCGGTCAGCATTGTGGCCCCGGCAATCCACATCAGGATGCCATGGGTCCAACCCATATCGCCGGTGAAGATCAGGGTGAAACAGCGCAGCAGCGCATAGACGCCCACCTTGGTCAGCAAGCCGGCGAAAATCGCCTGCACCGCCACGGCGGGCGTGTGATAGGCGGCGTGCAACCAGAAGAAGAAGGGGAAGACCGCCGCCTTCATGCCAAAGGCGATGATGAACAGCACGGCAATGGTGCTGACCAGCCCCTTATTGGCGACATGCGGCACGCGCACGGCCAGATCGGCCATGTTCAGCGTACCGGTCACGCCATAGAGCAGGGCAACGGCCAGCAGGAAGCAGGCGGTGGCGATCAGGTTGATGCCGGCATATTTGATCGCCCCATCGATCTGTTCCTTCGTGCCGCCCAGCGACAGCAGCACGAAGGAGGAGATCAGCATCACCTCAAACCAGACATAGAGGTTGAACAGATCGCCGGTGATGAAGCTGCCGCAGACGCCGACCATCAGCACCTGAAAGATGATATGGTATCCGCCGCGTTCGCGCACCGCATCCACATCGCCCAGCGCATAGACGGCCACCGCCAGCGCCATCACCGACGCGATCAGGATCATCAGCGCCGACAGCGTGTCGGCCACCAGGGTGATGCCGAAGGGGGCGGCCCAACTGCCCATCTGGGCCACCTGCACCCCGCCTTCCATCACCCGCGCCAGCAACAACCCGGCCAGGATCAGCAGCAGTGTGCTGCCACCCAGCGACAGCACGCGCTGCAGGGCCGGCCGGTGCCAGAACACAGCACACAGGGCCGCCGTGGTCAGCGGCACCAGGATGGGGGAGGCAACCAGCCAGGCGATCATGCCGCGTCCTCCGGCTCAGCCGTGCGCATCTGGCTGCTGTCCAGCGTGCCCAGTTCCTGATAGCCGCGATAGACCAGGGCCAGCACGAAGGAGAGCAGGCCGAAGCCAATGACAATGGCGGTCAGGATCAGCGCCTGGGGCAGCGGGTTGGCCAGCCCCTGGCCCAACACCTCCTGCCCCTGGCCGATCAGGGGGGCCTGACCGGGCGTCAGCCGCCCCACCAGCAGGATGGCGACATTAACGGCGTTGGACAGCAGGATCACCCCGAACAGCACGCGCAGCAACTGGCGCGACAGGAACAGATAGACGGCACCGGCAACCATGCCGCCGACGGCGAAGGCCATGATGGTTTCCATGGGCTCAATCCTCTTCCATCAGGGCCTGGACCATGGCCAGCAAGGCGCCGACCACCACCAGATAAACACCAATATCGAACAGTACGGGCGTGCCCAGTGCCAAAGCCTTGGCGCCGGTGGCATCCTTGAAGATGATCCAGCGCGCCGTCATGAACGGGTCGCCGCCGGGGCCGGCGAAAAAGCCGGACAGGATACCCAGCAGCAGCCCGCCGCCCAGCAGGCTGCGCGGGTCCACCACCAGCAGGCGCTTCATCTCCTTCACGCCAAAGGCCAGCGCGTGCAGAGCGAAGGCCACGGCACAGATCAGCCCGCCAACAAAGCCGCCCCCCGGCTCATTATGGCCGCGCCAGAGGATGAAAATGGAAAACAGGATCATCAGGGTCAGCAACAGGCGCGTGGCCGTGCGCAGGATCAGGCTGTCCATCACGCGGCCTCCCCCGTCTGCGGCCCCGTCTGCGGTTTAGCTTTCGGTCTGGCATAGCGCGCCTTCAACAGCGCCAGCACGCCCAGCCCGGCGCTGGCCACCACGGTGATTTCCCCCAGCGTGTCAAAGCCGCGGAAATCCACCAGAATGACATTCACCACATTGCGGCCATAGGCCTCTAAGTACGACGTATCGCCAAAGAATTGCGACAGGGTCATGGGCAGCGGCAGGGCGATGATGGCCAGCAGGATCGCCGTCACCACCCCACCCAGACCCAGGGCCAGAATGCCATGCAGAAAGGCCGCCTGCGGCTTGCGGTCCGGCCCCTTGGGCAAGGCTGGCAGGCGGGCCAGCACCAGCACCAGGATGATGGCGGTCAGCGTTTCCACCATCAACTGGGTGATGCCGACATCCGGCGCGCCATAGGCGATGAAGAACATCGCCACCGACAGACCATTGATCGACAGGGCGGTGATCGCCCCCAGCCGGGACCGGGCCCGCAAGGCCCCCGCCGTGCCCACCAGCATCATGATCCCCAGCAGCAGCCCCACCCATTGCCCGCCCAGATCGGTGGCGGGCAGCACCAGCGCCTGGCGGAACCACAGCGTGCTGCCCAGCAGCAGCAGCATGGCGGTGAAGATGATGGCCATGTAACGGGTCATCACCCCGCCCTGAAGCTGGCCGGTCACGGCGCGGGCCAGCGCATCCAGCCCGTTCAGGATATGATCCCAGCCTTTGTCGGCATCAAAGCGGGTGGCGCGCTCCAACCCCGCCAACCCGGCGGTGAGGGGGCGCAGCGCCAGATAAAAGCCAATCCCCAGTGCTACGGTGATTGCCGACAGGCCCAAGGCCGGCGTCAGCCCGTGCCAGAGATGCAGTTCCACCGCCAGCGGTTCGCCCCGCACGGACGCCGCCACCTGCCCCAGCAGCCCATCCAGAACGGCGGGATACAGCCCCAGCAGCAGCCCCAGGCTGGCCAGCAGCGCCGGCCCCAGCCACAGCGTCACCCCGCCTTCATGCGCATGGGCGGCGGCCTTGGACGGTGCCCCCAGGAAGGGTTTCACAAACACCAGCCCCGCGGCACCCAGCATGGTAGCATTGGCCAGCACAGACGCCACCAGCACCGGCCAGACGGGCCGATCGGTGGTCAACAGCCCTTCATAGATCAGTTCCTTGCCGATAAAGCCCAGAAAGGGCGGCAGGCCAGACATGGAAAGGGCGGCGAGCGCGATGAAAACACCCGTCACCGGCATGGCGCGGAACAGGCCGGACAGTTCCCCCACCTCCCGCGTGCCGCTGCCATGGTCCACCGATCCAGCCCCCATGAACAGGGCGCCCTTATACAGGCTGTGCGCCAGCAGAAAGGCGGCGAAGCCCCGGATGGCATAGTCGGTTCCCAGCCCCACCAGCATGGTCAGCGTGCCCAGTGCCATCAGGGTGGTATAGGCCAGGATCTTCTTCAGGTCGGTGGCGCGCAACGCCATGGCACCGCCCCAGAAGGCGGTCAGCGCGCCGAAACCGGTCAGGGTCCAGAACCAGATATCCGTACCGCCCAGCATCGGCGACAGGCGGGCCAGCAGATAGATGCCAGCCTTCACCATGGTGGCGGAATGCAGATAGGCGCTGACCGGCGTGGGCGCGTCCATGGCATTGGGCAGCCAGAAATGGAACGGCACCTGGGCGGACTTGGTGAAGGCCGCCAGCACCAGCAGGGCCAGGATGGGCAGATACAGCCCATGGGTCGTCAGGTCCATGCCCTTGGCGGCAATTTCCGACAGGCTGCCGGCTCCACCCGCCGTGCCCAGCAGGATAAGGCCCGCCAACAGGGCCATGCCACCGCCACCTGTGACCAGTAACGCCTGTAGGGCCGACCGGCGCGAACGGGCATCGGCATGGTTGAAGCCGATCAGCAGGAAGGAAGTAACCGAGGTCAGTTCCCAGAAGACGAACAGGCTGATGATATCATCGGCCAGCACCAACCCCAGCATGGCCCCCATGAAGGCCATGATGAAGAACAGGAAACGCCCTTCATGCCGGTGCCCGCGCAGATAGCCGCCGGAATAAAGCACGATCAGCGTGCCGATGCCGGTGATCAGCAGGGCGAACAGCAGCGACAGCCCATCCAGCCGGAAGGCCAGTTCCACGCCCAATGCGGGCACCCACTTCCACGATTCGGCCACTGGCTGCCCGCCCACCACTGTGGCGAACTGCCCAGCAAACCAGACAAATCCCCCCGCTGGCGCCAGCGCCAGCAGCCAATGGGCGAAGGAGGGGAACAGGCGGTTGAGCGTCGGCGCCAGGGCCGCTGCCAGGAAGATGATCCCTATCGCTGTCAGCATCGGGGCGGCCGGCCTCTCTCGTTTTCGATTATCGGTTCAGGCCAATATAGGGGCTGATCGCCCCCCATCAACCAAAACCGGACCGTTCAGGGACGAAAACGTTCCAAACCAGCTTTCGATGTCAGAAAACGCGGCGGGAAAGCCGGATCAGAAAAAGAAAAGGCCGGCACCCTTTGACAGGTGCCGGCCTTTTTTAATCCCGCAGGCTTTGGCGCTTACGCGTCCAAGGCAGCGGCATTGTCGATGATGTGGCTGACAACGCCATATTCCTTGGCTTCTTCGGCCGACATCCAGAAATTACGGTCGGTATCTGCCGCCACCCGCTCAATCGGCTGGCCGGTTTCCCGGGCGATCACCGTATTGATGCGGTGACGCATCTTGATGATCTCCTTCGCCTCAATGGCGATGTCGGTGGCGGGGCCACCCACGCCGCCGGCGGGCTGATGGATCATGAAGCGGGTGTTGGGCAGGCAATAGCGATCTTCCTTGGCAGCGCCCAGGAAGATATGCGCGCCGGCCGAGGCGACCCAGCCGGTGCCGAGGATTTTCACCTTCGGCTTGATGAAGCGGATGATGTCATGGATCGTGTCGCCCGACTCGACATGGCCGCCGGGGGAGTTGATCACCAGCTTGATCGGATCATCGCTTTCAGCCGCCAGCGCCAGAAGCTGGGCGACAACTTCCTGCGCCACCTTCTGGTTGATTTCGCCGAACAGCAGGACCGTGCGGGCCTTGAACAGGTTCTGGGCCACGCTGGGCGGGGCCTTGGCCGGCTCCTTGGTCGCGGTCTCCGGCTTTTCTTCTTCGTCGAGACGGATCGGGTTAACGAGCAAGGCACGCTCCTGGTTTGAAGACCTGTACAGCATCTGACCTAGCCGGAAATCGGCAAAGGTTCAACCCATCGCAGCATGGATAACCTTATTTGGCGTGACGCGGGGCTTATTCAATCGACCCCAACGCAAAAGGGGTGGCCTCAGCGCCACCCCTTTTCAATCAAAAGAGCGCAGAAATCAGCCGTTCAGCGACTGTTCCAGCCTATGCAGTACCTCATAGCAGGGTAGAACCTGATGCACGCTGGCATTGGGTTCGCGGCCTTCGCGGATGGCGGCGACGAATTCGCGGTCCTGCAGCTCGATCCCGTTCATGGAAACGTCCACCTTGGACACGTCGATCTTCTCTTCCTTGCCGGTGATCAGATCGTCATAACGGGCAATGTAGGTGCCATTGTCGCAGATATAGCGGAAGAAGGTGCCCAGCGGCCCTTCATTGTTGAAGGACAGCGACAGGGTGCAGATGGCCCCGCCTGCCGTCTTCAACTGGATCGACATATCCATGGCGATGCCCAGTTCCGGGTGAATCGGCCCCTGCACGGCATGGGCCTTCACCACCTTTTCTCCCGTCTGGTACTGGAACAGGTCCACCGTGTGGGCGGCATGGTGCCACAGCAGATGGTCGGTCCAGGAACGCGGCTGGCCCAGTGCGTTCATATTGGTGCGGCGGAAGAAATAGGTCTGCACATCCATCTGCAGAACTTTGGCTTCCCCGGCCTGGATGCGCTTGTGCACGAACTGGTGTGACGGGTTGAAACGGCGGGTATGGCCAACCATACACACCTTGCCGGTTTCCTTCTGCACCGCCGCCACCGCCTGGGCGTCGGCCAGACTGTCGGCCAGCGGGATTTCCACCTGCACATGCTTGCCGGCCTTCATGCATTCGATGGCTTGCGATGCGTGCAACTGGGTGGGGGTACAGAGGATGGCGGCATCCACGCCCGGCTGGGCCAGGGCCTCGGCCAGTTCGGTGGTGACATGGGGCACGCCGTACTTATCGGCGGTCTCCTTCGTCTGGTCCAGGCGGCGACCGACCAGGGAGACGACCTCCACCCCGTCGATCAGCTTCAGGGCGTCCAGATGCTTCTGACCAAAGGCGCCAGCGCCGGCGAGGATGATCTTCATGGCTTGTACTCTCTGATGGATGGGAATGGTGTTTGGGGGGAGGGGATCAGCGCGCAGGAAAATTGTTGCCTCCCCCGCGAAAGCGGGGGGCCAGGGGGGATCATCACGCCGCTTTGTTCCCCTGGCCCCTGGACACCCGCTTTCGCGGGGGAGGCACTGTTATGAGAATGGCGACCGTTTGGCATTCGATCTACGCCCGGCTAACGGATAAGGGCGCGCTAAGCACGCGACCTCACCCCCCGTTCTTCAAAATCAAATGCCCGACCGCCGTGTTGGAGGCCGGCACGTGGTAGAAGCGGTGCAGCAGGTCGACATTGGCTTCCAGCGCGCCGCGCATGATCAACCACATCACCAGTTCAATCCCCTCCGACCCGGCTTCACGCACGTAATCGATATGCGGGATGCGGGCGGCCGCTTCCGGGTCGTTGATCAGCAGGTCCAGGAACTTATTATCGAATTCCTGGTTGATCAGCCCGGCGCGGGGGCCCTGCAGCTGGTGGCTCATCCCGCCCGTGCCCCAGATCTGCACATTCAGATCCTGGTCGAAGCTGCGGATGGCCTTGCCGATGGCCTTGCCCAGCGCATAGCAGCGCGCACCGGACGGCGGCGGGTACTGCACCACATTCACCGCGAACGGAATCACCTTGCACGGCCACGCGTCGGGCTGGCCGAACATCAGCGACAGCGGCACGGTCAGCCCGTGATCCACATCCATCTTGTTGACGATGGTGAGGTCGAAATCATCTTGAATGACCGACTGGGTGATGTGCCAGGCCAGTTCCGGATGGCCATGTACCACCGGCACCGGGCGCGCGCCGAACCCTTCATCAGCGGGCTTGAATTCCTCCCCGCAGCCAATGGCGAAGGTGGGGATCAAATCCAGGCTGAAGGCGGATGCATGGTCATTATAGACCAGGAAAACCACATCGGGCTTTTCCTCGGCGATCCAGCGCTTGGAGAAGTCAAACCCCTGGAATACCGGTGCCCAATAGGGCTCGGCAGACTTGCCCAGGTCCAGGGCCGCGCCGATGGCCGGCACGTGGGAGGTGCTGACACCTGCGGTAATTCTTGCCATTTCCGTTTCCTCCCCGTTTGGTCAGACGACCTTGTTGCCGTTGCTGCCATCCGGGCGGCGCCCGCCTGACAGCATCATGGCGGCATATTCTTCCTGGCTCATGCCGGTCATCGTGGCGGCGGCGGATTGGAAGCTCTTGCCATCGGTGGCGAAAATCTTCGCCAGGAAATAGACGTTGCCGCCCAGCGACAGCAGGCGATTATAATCGCGTGCCAGAACGCCCAGCTTCTGCTCCTCCGTCATTTTCCATTCGTCCAGATAGGCACGCTCATCGGCGCGGAACCGGTCACGGTTCTCGGCCTTCATCAGCGACATGCAGAACTGGTTCAGGTGATAACCCCGGCGCGACATCTCCGCATCGAAGATGATGGTGCCTGGAATGTTTCGGTAAGACGTATCTTCGGACATCAGCGCACCTCTTCCGGCCAATAGAGACGCAGGGGGTTATCCACCAGCAGCTTTTGTTGCAGTGCTGCCGTCGGTGCGATCTGCGGGATCACATCGACCAGATGCCCGTCATCGGGCATGTGGGTCTTCATGTTGGGGTGCGGCCAATCCGTGCCCCACAGCACCCGGTCGGGGAAGCTTTCCACAATATGCCGGGCGAACGGCACCACATCGCCATAGGCGGGGGGGCCGAGTTTCGACAGGCGTTCGGGGCAGCTTACCTTGGACCAGAAATTGGTGTGCTCGCGCATCAATTTCGTGAACAGGGCGAATTCCGGCCCGTCCACCGGCTTGGTCACATCCGGGCGGCCCATATGATCCACCACCACCACCGTGGGCAGGCTGGTGAAGAAATCATAGAGTTCGGGCAGTTCCTGCGCCTCGAAATAGATCACGATGTGCCAGCCCAGCGGCTTGATCCGCTGGGCGATTTCCAGCAGCTCATCGCGGGGCAGGGCATCGACCAGCCGCTTGACGAAGTTGAAGCGCACGCCGCGTACGCCAGCGGCGTCCAACGCCTTCAGTTCCTCGTCCGTCACGCTGCGGCGCACGGTGGCGACACCGCGCGCCCGGCCGCCTGATGCCTGCAACGCATCCACCACGGCGCGGTTATCCGCGCCGTGGCAGGTGGCCTGCACGATGACATTGCGGCTGAAACCCAGATAATCACGCAGCGCCCACAGTTTCTCCTTAGGCGCGTCGCAGGGGGTATATTTGCGTTCCGGCGCATAGGGGAACACATCCCCCGGCCCGAACACATGGCAATGCGCATCCACGGCCCCCGGCGGGGGCACATAGGCGGGCTTGGACGGGTTGGGATGGAAGGGTAGCCAGTCGGCATCCATCTGGAAGGCGGGTTTATCAGCCATCTTACAGGTCCCTTCCGGCATTGCCGCGCGCCTTCAAGGAGGCATCCAGACGGGGATAGACGCGGCGGGCATTGCCCTCGAACACGCGGTAACGGTCATCATCCGACAAGGGCAGGCTATCCAGATAGCGCTTGGTATCATCGAAATAATGCCCGGTTTCCGGGTCGATGCCGCGCACGGCCCCCACCATTTCCGACCCGAACAGGATGTTCTTGATGTCGATCACCTTGAACAGCAGGTCGATGCCCGGCTGGTGATAGACGCAGGTGTCGAAATAGACATTCTTCATCACATGCTCGGGCAGCGGCGGCCGCTTCAGCATGTCGGCCAGCCCGCGATACCGGCCCCAATGATAGGGCACGGCCCCGCCGCCATGCGGGATGATGAAGCGCAGATCGGGGAAATCGCGGAACAGGTCGCCTTCGATGAACTGCATGAAGGCGGTGGTGTCGGCATTGATGTAATGCGCGCCTGTGGCATGGAAGCAGGCATTGCACGACCCCGACACATGGATCATGGCCGGAACATCCAGTTCCACCATCTTTTCATAGAACGGGTACCAGTGCTTGTCGGTCAGTGGCGGGGCGGTCCAGTGACCGCCGGACGGGTCCGGGTTCAGGTTGCAGCCGACAAAGCCCAGTTCGGTCACACAGCGTTCCAGTTCCGCCACCGAATTGGCGATGGGCACACCCGGCGATTGCGGCAACTGGCAGACGCCGATGAAGTTTTCCGGGTAGAGATCGACCACCCGCTTGATCAGATCGTTGCAGGCTTCCGTCCAGGCGCGGCTGACGGCTTCATCCCCGACATGATGCGCCATGGTGGAGGCGCGGGGGGAGAAGATGGTCATGTCCGCGCCGCGTTCGCGCAGCAATTTCAACTGGTTGGTCTCAATCGTCTCCCGGATTTCATCATCGCTGATGTCGGGGCGCGTCGGTTCCGGCAGGGCGGGGTTCTTGATACGGGCGATCTGCGCGTCGCGGAAGGTCTGATGCTTGGCGGGTGCCGTGGTGTAATGGCCGTGGCAATCGATGATCAGCATTATTGCTTTTCCCTGTTCTGGTTCCCCATTGATCCTTCCGACAGGCTTGTTGGAAGGATCAATGGACCGCTGCGACTGCGGCGGCGCGCCGCGTGGCGCGTGAAAGCCTGCGTGGTGTTTGAACGCGATACGGGAAGCCGATTCATCGGCTTCCCGGTACAAATTGAACGCGCATCGCGTCCAGCATGGCGGTGATTTCTTCCTGGTCCAGCGCGCTGGACAGCGGTGGGGCCCATTCCTGGCGCTCCACGGTGGCCAGGCTCATCCAGGGGGACAGGCCGGCCTCTTCCACCGTGCGGGCGACCTCGCGCATTTCCTCTGCCCGGCGCTTGCCATGTTCCATGGTGCGGGAAATCATGTAGCGCGACAGCTTGTGCCAGTCCGGCCCCGGAAACAGATCGTTCAGGGAGGTCAGCACCGTGTCGTCCACCCCGTAATGCCGAGCGGCCAGCAGGCTTTCGCTCAACAGCGCCTCAATCCCCTTCACCATCACCGACCGGCACATCTTGGCCGCAGAGGCCTTGCCATATTCAGCGGAGAAGACGGAGAGGTTGGACAGGCCAATATCCCGCAATGCCGCCAGCAGGCCATCGGCATGGGGGCCGCCCAGCAGGATGGGGGTGCCCAGCCGCTTGGGCGGTACCGGCGACATCACGGCGGCTTCGACATAGCGGGCACCGGCCCCGTTCACCGCCGCCGCCGCTTCGCCCTTGGCACCGGGGGAGGCGGAATTGAAATCCACGAACACGGCCCCGGCCGCCATACCCGCCGCCGCTGCCTTGGCCGCATCAATGGTGCGGGCGGCGGTGACGGCGCTGATCACCAGATCGGCCCTGGCCACCGCGTCAGCCGCATCGCTGCCCCGGCGCAGGAAGGATCGCGATGCAGCGGCCTGCGACGGCGGGGAAGCCGGGTCAGTAAAGCGCACATCCCAGGCCGACAGGGTGAAGCCGCGTTGGGACAGGTCATCGGCCAGGATGGTGCCGACCTCTCCCAACCCGATCAGGGCGATTGATTTGAAGGACATGCTGTGACCTCACCCCAACAGATGGCCGGGAACATAAACCTCACCCCGCATCAGCTTGCGCGCCGTGCGCAGCAGGGCAGAACGGTTGACCTTGATGCCAGCGCCATCGGCGGCGACATCCATATCCACGGTGAAAAACCCGGTCGGGTGTTCCACCTCCAGCCGCTGCGGCCCGGTGGCCCCGTCCAGCCCCGCCACCTGGGCCGCCACTGAACCGGGCAGCACGCAGGCGGTGGCGACACTGACGGCCCCCAGCACGCCAATCGCCTCATGCACCCGATGGGGGATGAAGCTGCGGGTGCCGACGGCCCCGCCATGGGCGGGGGGGGACACCAGCGTCATTTTCGGCACGGTCTTCTTGGCCACATCGCCCAGATTCATCCGGGGGCCCAGTTCCAGGCGAATTGCCTCCACCCTGGCTTTCAGGCTGGCGTCGGCCTCCAACGCTTCCGGTGCTTCATCACCTTTCACGCCGAAATCGGCGGCGTTCAGGATGACGACGGGCATTCCGTTATCGATGCAGGTGACGCGCACGCCCGCCACCTCATCCACCACATTGCCGGTGGGCAGCAGGGCACCGCAGCTTGAGCCCGCCACATCCAGGAAATCGATGGGGATGGCGGCGGCGGTGCCGGGCACGCCGTCGATGCGGGCATCCCCTTCATATTCCACCAGCCCGCCGGGCGTGGGCACATGTGCCACGGCCAGCGCCCCGGTATTCACCATATGGATGCGCACAGAGGTGATGGGGCCGGCCACTGGCACCAGGCCATTTTCAATGGCAAACGGCCCCACGCCCGCCAGAATATTCCCGCAATTCTGGCTGTCGCTCACCTCTGCCTTGTCCACCACCACCTGCAAGAACAGGTAATCGACATCGGCATCATCGCGGCTGGATGGGCCGATGACCGCCACCTTGCTGGTCAGCGGATGGGCACCACCCATGCCGTCGATCTGCCGGGCATCGGGCGAGCCCATGGCGGCCAGCAGCACGGCATCGCGTGCCGCGCGGTCGGCGGGCAGATCATGGGCCTGGAAATACAGGCCCTTGGAGGTACCGCCGCGCATCACCGTGCAGGGGATGGGTTTCAGCATGGCGGCTTACTCCTGGTCGGCGGCCTCGATATAGGTCAGGCCCTTTTCGCGCAGCCGGTCGCGCATCTTGTACAGGTCCAGGCCCAGCACGCCCTGCTTGAACTGGGCGCGGTTCTTTTCTTCCTTGATCTCACGCGCCTTGGCGCTTTCCAGCACGCTGGCCGCTTCCTTACGGGCGACGACAACCACACCATCATCATCGGCAACAATGATGTCGCCTGGATTGATGGCGGCCCCGGCGCAGGTGACGGGCAGGTTCACATCGCCCAACGTCTCCTTCACCGTGCCCTGGGCGAAGACCGCCTTGGACCAGACGGGGAAGCCCATTTCGGTCAGCGTGGCGATATCGCGCACGCCCGCCTCAATGATCAGGCCGCGCACGCCGCGCGACATCAGGGATTCGGCCAGCAGATCGCCGAAATAACCATCCTCGCAGGGGCTGGTCGGCTTCACCACCAGGATATCGCCCGGCTGGCACTGTTCGACAGCCACATGGATGGTCCAGTTATCGCCCGGCGCCACGGTGCAGGTGACGGCGGTGCCGGCAATGTGCGCCGGGCGGTAGATCGGGCGCATATAGCTGGCCAGCAGACCCTTGCGGCCCTGCGCCTCATGCACGGTGGCCACGCCGTAGCGGGCAAATTCATCCACCAGGGCGGAATCGGGGCGCTTGATATTGGTGACGACCACGGGCATGGCCAAACATCCTCCAAAACGGGTGCGCGGATTGGTCCTCCGCGCTTGATCTTGGGTGGGACTATGGACCCGGCTTGCCAAGAAGCTCCACTTCAAAACGCCGATCATGCTATAACATTTTGTTAGAACGTTCTGGATCATAAGGATTGCTGCGGTGCAGGAAATCCCGAAACTGCGGGCATTACAGGTTATTGCGGAGGTTGTTCGCACCCGCAGCACGGTGGCGGCGGCCGACGCCGCCCACATCTCCCAGCCGGCGGTGACGCAGACGGTGGCCAAGCTGGAAGCGGCGGTGGGGGAGGTGCTGTTCACCCGTACCGGCACGGGGATGGAGCCGACCGAACCCGGCCGCCGCTTTGCCCAGCGCATCGCGCGTGCCTTCGACCCGTTGCACGTGGCGGAACGTGAACTGGCTGTGCCGGGGCTGGCGGGCCGGGTGACCAGCGTGCAACTGCGCACCCTGGTGGCAGCGGTGGAGGCTGGCAGCTTCACCCTGGCCGCCGCAAAGCTGGGCGTCTCACAGCCCAGCGTCAACCGGGCCATGCGCGATCTGGAAAGCCTGTGCGGCCGCCCCCTGCTGACCCGCACGCCCCAGGGGCTGGAACCCACGCGGGAGGCGCGCGGGCTGGCCCGGCTGGCGGCGCTGGCGCTGGCAGAAATCCGCCAGGGGCTGGAGGAATTGCGCGAATGGCGGGGCCAGATGACGGGGCGGGTCTCCGTCGGCTGCCTGCCGCTGGCCCGGTCGCACCTGTTGCCCCAGGCGATAACGGCGCTGCTGGCCCGCTATCCCGGCGCGCAGGTGCGCATCATTGATGGGCCCTATGCCGAACAGTTGCATGAATTGCGGCATGGCGGGCTGGACCTGATTGTCGGCGCGCTGCGCCTGCCACCGCCCACGCCGGATATCGAACAGGAGGTGCTGTTCGTGGAACCGCTCTCCATCGTGGTGCGGGCTGATCACCCGATCCTGGCGGAAGGGGAGCCGACGGCGGCGGCCCTGGCCGCACTGGACTGGATCGCGCCGCGCGAGGGCACACCCGCCCGCGCCCATTTCGCCAGCTTCTTCGCTGCTGCCCAGGTGAAGCCGCCGCGCCACATTATTGAATGCAGCTCCCTGATCGCCTCACGCGGGTTGCTGATGCAAAGCGACCGGGCCGCCCTGCTGTCGGCCAGCCAGGTGCGGCAGGAGGTGGAGGCCGGGTATCTGGCCGTGCTGCCGCAGCCCTTGCCCGGCACCGAACGCCCCATCGGCCTGACCGTGCGTAAAGGCTGGCAGCCGACGCGGGTGCAGGCCGCGTTGATGGAATTGCTGCGGCGGGGGGTGGGGGAGTGATCACCCCCCCGCCCCCCGGCGGAAACGACCGGGGGAACAGCCGATGCGGCTGGTGAAGAAGCGGTTGAAATAGGCGGGGTCGGTGAAGCCCAACTCAAACGCCACCTCCGCCACCGGCAGGTCGCCGTAGAGCAGGCTGTGTTTCGCCTCCGCCAGCAGCCTTTCATGCAGCAGGTCGATCGGCGCGCGGCCCGTCACCTCCAGGCAGGCCGCGCGCAGGCGGCCCGGCGTGGCCCCCAGGGCGGCCGCATAATCCGCCACCGACCAGCCGTCGCGGAAATGGGTGGCCAGCAATTCGCGGTAACGGGCCACCAGCGTCACCCGTGGCCCGCGTGCTGCTGCCCCGGCGGCCCCTTCCACCAGCCTTGCGGCGCGTAAACTGGCCAGCAGCAGGGTGGTCAGCAACCCTTCCACCATCAATTCCCGGCCCGGCCTTTGTTCCTCCATCTCCGCTTCCAGAGCGGTGGCGAGTGGCAGACACAGCGTATCATTGGCGGGCAGGGGCACGGTGCGGGCGGCGGAGAACAGGTTTTCCAACCCAGCCTCCCGCCGGGCCAGCGCGTGCAGCAGCGGGTCCACGAAGGTGATGACAAAACCCTGGCTTTCTGGCCCGAAATCAAAGCCATGCACCTCCCCTGCCGGGACCAGCAGCAGGGCAGGGGCGGTGAAGCCATGCGCCCGCCCGCCGGCCAGCATCGCCCCGCTGCCTTTGCCCATCACCAGCACATGGTTCAGGTCCGGGTGGGCATGGGGGGCGATTTTCCAGCCGCTGGGGCGGGAGCGCCGTTCCAGCGTTTCGGCATGGATGAACCGTTCATCCGCCTTGGCCGGCGCTTCACCATAGAGAAAGAAACGCGGCACCAGCGGGCGGGTGGGGCGCATCGGCGAACCCTCAATTTATGCTGTTATGCAGCATTACGAAGGATCGATGAAAAGTCCAATTTTTTGATTGCTGCGTGTCCTGTTTGTTGGGTGAACCTTTTGTAGCATCGCGCCAACAACGTTAAATCAGCGGAGAGGAAACGGCGATGCGTACCCAGGTGGCGATTATTGGCGCAGGTCCGGCAGGTTTGCTGCTGTCCCATCTTTTGTACAAGGCCGGGATTGATTGCGTGATCCTGGAACGGCGCGACCGCGCCTATGTGGAAAGCCGCATCCGCGCCGGCATCCTGGAACAGATCACCGTCGATCTGCTGCGCCAGGTCGGCGTGAATGAGCGGATGGACCGCGAAGGTCTGCCGCATGACGGCTTCGCCATGGCCACGGGTGAGGAGACGATCCGCATCGACATGACGGCGCTGACCGGCAAGAACGTCATGGTCTATGGCCAGACGGAGGTGACGCGCGACCTGATCGACGCCGCCATTGAGCGCAACATCCCCCTGCTGTTCGAGGCGGAGAATGTCGCTGTGCATGAGGTGACAGGGGCCAAACCCATCGTCACCTGGACCCGCAACGGGAAAGAGGAAAAGCTGGAGGCGGATTTCATCGCCGGCTGTGACGGGTTCCACGGCGTGGCCCGTGCTTCCATCCCCGCCGACAAACTGTCCTTGTTTGAACGGGTGTACCCGTTCGGCTGGCTGGGCCTGCTGGCCGATGTGCCGCCGTGTGATCATGAACTGATCTATGCCAGCCATGAGCGGGGTTTTGCGCTGGCCTCCATGCGCTCTCACACCCGCTCACGCTATTATGTGCAGGTGCCGCTGACGGAGAAGGTGGAGGAATGGTCGGATGAGCGGTTCTGGGATGAGCTGACCGTCCGCCTGGGGCCGGATGTGGCCCCGCGCATCACGCGGGGGCCATCGCTGGAAAAATCCATCGCGCCGCTGCGCAGCTTCGTCGCAGAGCCGATGCGCTATGGCAACCTGTTCCTGGCCGGTGACGCCGCCCATATCGTGCCGCCGACGGGGGCCAAGGGCTTGAATCTGGCGGCATCCGATGTGGCCTTCCTGGCGGAAGGGCTGATCGACCATTACAAGGGCAGTGCCACCGGGCTGGAGCTTTATTCCGCCCGCGCCCTGTCGCGCATCTGGAAGGCGGAACGTTTCTCCTGGTGGTTCACCAGCCTGATGCACCGTTTCCCGGATACTGATGCCTTCGGCCGGCGGATGCAGATGGCGGAGCTGGACTATATCAAGGGCTCCGAAACCGCCCGCCGCACCGTGGCGGAAAACTATGTCGGGCTGCCGCTGCGGTAGAGCTGCTTTCGGTTGACCGGAAACAGGCCCGGCGATTGAGGAGAACGAAAGGTTAAAGCCCGTTTCCGCACAGCGGAAACGGGCTTTAACGTGGGTAATTCACGGGGATAGGGGGCTGCCCCTATCCCCGCTGCTCCACCGCGCCGGGGAACCGGTCCACGGTGCGCAGGGCCGGGAACAGCACGGCCCAGATCAGCACCACGGCCAGCGTGCCGATACCGCCCACCACCACGGCGGGGCCAGCCCCCAGCCAGGCGGCCATCACGCCAGATTCGAACTCGCCCAACTGGTTCGATGCGCCGATGAACAGGCTGCTGACGGCGCTGACCCGGCCGCGCATCTCATCCGGGGTTTCCAACTGCACCAGCGACTGGCGGATGAAGACGCTGACCATATCGGCGGCCCCCATCACCACGAGCGCGATGCCGGCGATGATGGCGGAACTGGTCAGGCCGAAAATCACCGTACCGACGCCGAACGCCGCCACACAGATGAACAGGGTCCGCCCCACCTGCCGCCGCACCGGCCAGATGGACAGGGCCAGGCCGGTGGCCAGCGCGCCGACCGACGGGGCGGCGCGCATGATGCCGACCAACATGGGGCCGGCGCCAAACTGATCCTTGGCCAGAATCGGCAGCAGGGCGGTGGCCCCGCCCAGCAGCACGGCGAACAGGTCCAGCGAAATGGCGCCCAGCACGATGGGTTTGGCCTTGATGAAGGAAAAGCCGGCCAGCAGCACCTGCATGGAAACCTTCTTGGCGGCTTCCTTGGGCGTGCGCGGTTCCAGCTTGATCAGCCAGACCAGCACGAAGGCCGTAGCGAACAGGGCGGCGCTGACGGCGAAAACCGTGTGACCGATCACGCCATAGAGCACGCCGCCCAGCGCCGGGCCGATGATGCTGGCCCCCTGCCAGGCCGATGAATTCAGCGCCACGGCGCGGGGGAAAATCTCCCGCGGGACCAGATTGGGCACCAGCGATGCCGCCGCCGGCATCTCAAAAGCCCGGCCGACGCCCAGGATGAACACGGCGATGAAGGCGGGCCAGATCGGGGCATTGTCATTCCACAAGGCCATCCAGAGCAGCATCATGGCGATGATGTCCAGCGTCTGGCAGACATTGATGATGCGCCGCCGGTCGAACCGGTCGGCGACATGGCCGGTGATCAGCACCAGCAGGATCGATGGCAGGAATTCAGCCAGCCCGACGAATCCCAACGCCAGGGCGCTGCCGGAAACATCATAGATTCGCCAGCCGGTGGCGACGATCTGGATCTGCAGGGCCAGGATGGCGCAGATGCGGGCGAACCAGTAAAGCCGATAGCCGGAATAGGCGAACGGGCTTTGCGGCTTTTCAAGCGGGGAGGGGGCAGACATGGCACCGGATCGGGTAACGGGCGACAGGTTGGAACTATGCGCCAGCCCCGATCCGGGCGATAAGGGTGCATCCTGCAAGGCAGAATATCGTCTGGGGCAGGACAGGATGTCAGGGGAACCATTATGGCGCTGAAGGATGATGTGGTGGTGCGGGTGGCGCAGCGGCGCGATGTGCCCGACATGCTGGCCCTGCTGCGGGAAGACAGCCTGGACCCCAATGCCACCGACGTGAATGCCCCCGACCTGACGCCCTATTACGAGGCGTGGGACGAGATCATGCTGGACCCCAACGCCGAAGTGCTGGTGCTGGATGTGGATGGGCGGGTGGTCGGCGTGGCGCAACTGAACTATATGCGCCATCTGGCACGCGGCGGGATGCGCCGCTGCATGATCGAAAATGTGCGCATCGCCAGCGCCTTTCGTAACCAGGGCCTGGGCGAAGTGCTGATCGAAAATTGCCTGGATCTGGCCCGCGCGCGGGGCTGTGCCCTGGTGCAGCTGACCAGCAATTCCCAGCGGACCGATGCGCACAGGTTCTACCAGCGCTTAGGCTTTCAGGCTTCGCATGTCGGCATGAAGCTGTATTTGTAATGAAGTGATGGGATAACAGCCCCATCGCCCGTCGTGATTTTCACCAGAGCAGCCGAGAGAAACGGAACATCATGAGCACTATCGATCCGTCCGCCCCCGTCCGCGTCGCCATTCTGGGCGCTTCCGGCTATACCGGGGCGGAACTGATCCGATTCCTGCTCCGCCATCCGCGCGCCCGCATCGTCGCCCTGACCGGCGAACGCGCTGCCGGCAAGCCGGTGGCCGAGGTGTTCCCGCATCTGGCCCCCTATGACCTGCCGGCCCTGACCAAGATTGCCGATGTCGATTGGTCGGGCGTGGATTTTGTCTTCTGCGGCCTGCCGCACGGCACCACGCAGGAAGTGATCGCCGGCCTGCCCGAACATGTGCGTATCTGCGACCTGTCGGCGGATTTCCGCCTGTTCGACGTGGAAACCTATGCCCAATGGTATGGCCACGCCCACAAGGCCCCGGCGCTCCAGGAAAATGCCGTCTATGGCCTGTCGGAGATTACGCGCGAGGCGGTGGCCAAGGCGCGGCTGGTGGCCAACCCCGGCTGCTACCCCACCGCGTCGCAATTGCCGCTGATCCCGCTGTTGCAGGCTGGCCTGATCGAGATTGACGATATCATCATCGATGCCAAATCCGGCGTTTCCGGTGCCGGGCGCGATGCCAAGCAGGGCAGCCTGTTCACGGAAGTGACCGAAGGCATCCACCCCTATGGCATTGCCAGCCACCGCCACGCGCCGGAGATCGAACAGGGCCTGACGCAGGCCGCCGGCAAGGATATTGTGGTTGCCTTCACCCCGCATCTGATGCCGATGGCACGCGGCATCCTGGCCACCACCTATGTGAAGCTGAAGGGCAGCGCCACGGCGGATGATCTGCGCGACATGCTGCGCAACACCTATAAGGATGAGCCGTTTGTGAAGGTGCTGGCCGATGGCGTGGCCCCGCAGACGCGCCATGTCCGCGCCTCGAACCTCTGCCTGATCAATGTCTTTGCTGATCGGCTGCCGGGCCGCGCCATCATCATCTCGGCCATCGACAATCTGGTGAAGGGGGCGTCGGGTCAGGCGATCCAGAATTTCAACATCATGTATGGCTTTGAAGAGACGCTGGGCCTGGATCTGGTGCCGGTGTTCCCATGACCAGCCCGCTGCAGCCCACCATCCTGCCCTTCAAGGGCAAGCTGCCGGTCATCGACCCCACGGTCTTCCTGGCCAACGCCGTGGTGATCGGCGATGTGGAGATCGGGGCGGAGAGCAATATCTGGTTTGGCGTCACCATCCGTGGTGACGTCAACGCCATCCGCATCGGTCGTGGCACGAACATTCAGGATGGCAGCGTCGTGCATTGCACGCGGGAGCGGTTCAGCACGACCATTGGCGACAATGTGACGGTGGGCCATCTGGCCCTGCTGCATGGCTGCGTGGTGGAAGATGGCGCCTTCATCGGCATGAAGGCCTGTGTAATGGATGGGGCCGTGGTGGAAGCCGGCGCCATGGTGGCGGCCGGCGCGCTGGTCACCCCTGGCAAGCGGGTGAAGGCGGGGGAACTGTGGGGCGGCAGCCCCGCCAAATTCCTGCGCCCGCTGACGGAAGAGGATGTGCGGGTGCAGATGGGCATTGCCCCGCACTATGCCAGCATGGCCAAGCAATATCTGGCAGAGGTTGGCGGCGGGCTGTGAAGGGGGCCGGGTCTGCCTATTCCCCTTCTGCCGGGGCGATCTTGTCGGCCACCGCGTCCCGCTGCCGCCAGGGCAGCAGCTTCATCGTCAGGATGAAGGCTGACAGCAGCAGACAGATGAAATTGGTGACGATCAGCGGCCAGTCGCCCCGCAGCAGCCCATAAAGGAACCAGCAGCAAAAGCCGCTGACCGTCAGCATATACATGCGGGCGGAGATGGCGCTGGTATCGCGCTGGCGGATGATCTTCCAGGCCTGTGGCGCGAAGCTGAGGGTGGAGAAAAGGGCGGCCAGTGTGCCGATGGTGGGGATCAGTTCCATTCGCCCCCCTCCCCCCGCACCAGCAGGGCCACCGGCAACACGCTGAAGAGATCCGCCGCCCGCACCGGCCCGCCCGGCATCTGCCGCCCGGTCAGGGTGCAGCGCCAGCGGCCAGGCGGCAGGCTCAGGCTGGTATCCTGCCAGCCACCCTGGGCAGCCAGGGCCAGGGGCAGCCTTGTGGCGGCGGTGATGACGGTTTGCCTGTCCATGTCACGGGCAAAGGCAACCAGATGGTTGGCGGCCACGCCCTCGGCCGGCATCCCCTCATACCCGCCATCGCGGAACAGGTCCGGCAGGCGGCGGCGCAGATGCAGGGCCTGCCGGATTACCGCCAGCTTCACCGCCCCGTCTTGCCAATCGGCCAGCAGGCGGCGCATCAGCCCCGCCGGGTCGGCCTGCAAGCCTTGTTCGATGTCGTCCAGCAGCCTGGCGCGGCTGTCGTAATCGACCGGGCGGCGGTTATCCGGGTCCACCAGGGTCAGATCCCACAGGTCGGCCCCCTGATAGAGATCGGGCACGCCGGGGGCGGTCAATTTCACCAGGGTCTGGGTCAGGCTGTTCACCACCCCCGCTTCGGCGATACGGGCCTGGAAAGGCAGGAATGCCTCCAGAAAGGCGGGGCGGCCGAGGTCCAGCGCATCGCGGGCAAAAGACAGCATTGCCTCTTCATAGGCGGGATCAGGGGCGACCCAACTGGTGTGGCGCTTGGCCTCCCGCAGGCTTTTCACCAAGGCACCTTCCAACCGTTCCCGCAGGCAGGTCAGGGCATCGGCATTGGGGATGCCGATGCCGGTCAGCTCCGCCGGCCAGACACCCAGCAGAAGCTGATAGAAGAAATATTCGTCATTGCGGTCAGGCGGGGCCGTACCATGCAGATCGCCCCGGCGGGCGCGCAGGATGCGGCTCCAGGTTTCCACCTGCCGGCCCCATTCATCCGGCACCTCCGCCAGCAGGGCCAGCCGCGCGCGCACATCCTCCCCGCGTTTGGTGTCATGCGTGCTGGTGCCCAGCATGGTGTGCGGCCAGTATTTCGCCCGTTCGGCATTGGCCTTGTGAAAGGCGGGCAGGGGCACGCCGACATGGTCGGGATGGCCGCCCACCTCATTCAAGGCGATCAGCCGGTTGAAGCGGTAAAAGGCCGTATCCTCCAGCCCCTTGGCCATCACCGGCCCGCTGACCTGCTGGAACCGCATGGCCAGCCGCACCGCCTGGGACCGGCTGTAGCCACTGCCGGGGCGGGCCACCAGATCACTGGTCAACAGCCGGTACAGGAAATCAAAGACGGAACTGTCCAGTTCCGGGGCATGACGGCGGGCATGGGCCACCGCCCAGTCAATATCGCGCCGGTCTTCCGCCGTCGCCTCCCCGCCATCGACATAGGTGCGATAGACGGGGAAGGCGGCGATGATCTCCTTCAAGCCGCGCTGCAGGATATTGCGGGTGAAATCGGTGGTGCGCGGGTTCTGGCGGGCCAGCCGGGCGGCATCGCGCGCCAGCACATTCAATTCCCCCGCCAGTTCGTTCTCCATGATGCGCAGCTTGGCCTCGCGCACGATGGCGGGGAAAGGCTGTGTCTGGCCGGTGAAGCTGTGATAGGTGCCGGTCAGGGCCAGTTCACCACCGCCATCCACCAGCAGGCCCAGGATCAGGTTGGCAAATTCATAGCCGGTGGTCCCCTCCACCGGCCAATCCGCGCGCAAGCTTTCATGCCGGGCCAGGATTTTCTCCAGCACCAGATAGAAGGGCATCGGCGCCTTTTCCCGCAGCCAGCGGCAATAAAGGCCGGGGTCGGACAGGCCATCAATATGATCGATGCGCAGACCCTCCACCACGCCTTCCCGCAGCAGCCGGAACACCAGCCCATGGGCATGGTCGAACAGTTCCGGCAATTCGATGCGCAGGCCCGCCAGTTCATTGATATTGAAGAAACGGCGGTAATTAATGTCATCCGCTGCGACGCGGAAATGGGCCAGCCGCCAATATTGCCGCTGGATCAGCCCGTCCAACCCCATCCAGCTTTCCAGATCGCCGGTCAGGCCGGTGAATTCCGCCACTGCATCGGCCACCGTCTGCGCCGCCTCTTTATCGCTGGCCACCAGGGCCGCCAGTTCGGCCTGCAGCTCCCGCGCGCGCCGCACCTCATGCGGGTGGTGGGCGGACAGGTTGGCGAAGGCATCGCCGATCCGTTCCAGTCCCGGATGGCGGTTGCCCAGCACGGCGGCATAATCGCAGGCACAGATGGGCAGCCGGTGGGTGCCATAGGCCCAGACGGAAAAACGCCCCTCCTCCGCCTCAAAGCGCAATTCAATATCGCCGGCGGCCAGCACGGCCCCATATTGATCGCCCAGGAAGGGCAGCAGCAGCTTGCCCTGCAGATAGCGTTTGTCGGGATCCCAATCGATATCGAACCAGCCGGCAAAGGGGCTGTCCGGCCCCCATTCCAGCACATCCAGCCACCAGGGATTATCCGACCCGCCCACCCCCATATGGTTGGGCACGAAATCCAGTATCTGGTTCAGACCATTGGCGCGCAGGGCCGCCACCATGCGTACAAAGGCGGCGACATCGCCCAGTTCCGGGTTCAGCCGGTGATGATCAACAATGTCATAGCCATGTGTGCTGCCCGGCCGTGCCTGCAGATAGGGCGAGGCATAAAGATGGCTGACCCCCAGCCGCGCCAGATAGGGGGCCAGGGCGGCGGCATCATCGAAGCCGAACTCACGGCGGAATTGCAGGCGATATGTCGCCAGCGGCACCGGGTTGCGGATATCAGCCATGGCTGGGTTCTCCTTCCATCGGGGCCGGGGGGATGATGGCCCAGCGCACGCTCCAGGGGCCCAGCGTGCCGGTGTCGGACACCGTGCCCTCCACCCAGATTTCCCGCCCTGGCGGCAGGGCGAATCCGGCCATTGTCTCCGGCCCCAGATTGGCGGCCAGCGCCAGCACCCCGCCATCGCCCAGCCGCCATTCCACCATCAAGCCATGGTCGCTCAGGGTGCGATATTGCCCGGCCCCACCCGGGATGCCGGGCAGCAGGGGGATGATTTCCTGGCGCCGCAGGGCCAGCAGGGCGCTGTACCAGCCCAGCCACGGCCCCTGTTCCGCTGCCGCCCAATCCAGCTTGGCGGACAGAAAGGTTGCCTCTGCTGTCGGGTCGGGGATGCGGGCGCGGGCGGCTGCATCCTGAAAGGCGGGGAAACGGGCAAATTCCTGCCGCCGTCCTTCCCGCACGGCATCCTTCAGATCCGGGCCCAAATCGCAGAAAAAGGGGAAGGGGCTGGTCGCCCCCCATTCTTCCCCCATGAACAGCAGCGGGATTTGGGGGCACAGCAGATAGAGACAGGCGGCAGCACGGACGGCCTGTTCCGGGGCCAGGGCGTGGATACGGTCGCCAAAGGCGCGGTTGCCCACTTGATCATGGTTTTGCAGGAAGCTGACAAAACGGCTGGGGGGCAGGTGGGCACTGGGCTCCCCCCGGGGGGAGCCGCGATAGGCCATCACCTCCCCCTGGAAGGCGAAACCCTCCGCCAGGGCGCGGGCCAGTTTGGCGATATCGCCCTGATAATCGGCGTAATAGCCGGCATCCTCCCCCGTTACCGCCACATGCAAGCCGTGATGCACATCATCATTCCATTGCGCGGTGAAAACATGCCCCAGGCGGCGCGCCTCGTTCTCCTCATTCTCCAGGATCAGATGCACGGGCCGGGTGCCGGCGGCGGCGCGCACGCGGCCCGCCAGCTCATCCAGCAGATGGCGGGGGCCCTCATCGCGGATGGCGTGGACGGCATCCAGCCGCAACCCATCCAGATTGAATTCGTCGATCCAGTACAGGGCGTTATGGATGAAGAATTCCCGCACCGGGGCGGCATCCGGCCCATCGACATTGATAGCGTCGCCCCAGGGTGTCTTATGCGCATCGGTGAAGAAGCCGGGGGCATAGAGCGGCAGGTAATTCCCCTCCGGCCCGAAATGGTTATAGACCACGTCCAACAGCACCATCAGCCCGCGCGTATGGGCGGCATCGATCAGGGCCTTGAAATCATCCGGCTGGCCGTAACAGGCGGCGGGCGCATAGGGCAGCACCCCGTCATAGCCCCAGCCGCGCGTGCCGGGAAAGGCCGCCACCGGCATGATTTCCAGCGCCGTGACGCCCAGCCGGACCAGATGGTCCAGCCGGTCGATGGCGTCCCGGAAGGTACCGGCGGCTGTGAAACTGCCAATATGCAGTTCATAGATCACCGCCTCATGCCATGGCCGGCCCGGCCAGCCGGTTTCCTGCCAGCGATAGGCAGCGGGGTCCATCACTTCGCTGGCCCCATGCACCCCATCCGGCTGGTGGCGGGAGGCAGGGTCCGGCACGGCTTGGCCGTCCGGGAGCAGAAACCGGTAGCGGTCCCCCGGCCCGGCATCTTCCACGGTCAGCTCATGCCAGCCGCCGGGCAGGGCCTGCAGGGGCATCGGTTCCGCCCCATCCAGGGCCAGCAGGATTTCTGCGTGCCCCGGCGCCCACAGGCGAAAGCGCACGCCGCCATCCGGCAACAGCGTCGCCCCGAAGGGCATATCGTGATAGCGGGCCTGATGGGGGGGCAATGTCATGGCGGGCGTTGCTTTCCTGGCCGTACGTGCCGCCATGCAACGCCACCGGATGCCGCTGGTTCCCAGGCTCCCCTATTCCGTAATGGTGGAAAAGGGGGAGGGCCTGGGTCCAGCCGATCACAAAATTGTATCTGACGCAGGCATCACCAGACGAAGCTGCCCGCCGCGCGCGGCGGCAATTGCGTCCTGAAGCGCTTTTTCCCATCGCTGATGACAAACCGGGCCGGTTTGTCGCCACGGTTATAGGCCACCAGTACCCGGCTTCCGTCCGGGTTTTCAAAGGCGACACTTTCCACGTCACCCACCTCCGCCGGCGCGGCAATGCGCACGGCCCCCGGCTTCACGAAGCGGCTGGCATGGCCGAAGGCGTAATATTCCTGGTTGCGGGTGATGGCCCCCGTCTGGCTGTTGATGGTGACGATGCCCCGGCAGGTGTCGCAGCCACCGGCATTGGGCCGGTTCTTCTCATCCAGCGCCAGGTTCCACATCAACACGCCGCGCGCGCCATAGCGGGTGGAGCCGATGATCAGCTTGCGCATCATCCAGGCGAAGCTATCGGCATAATCGGGCGCCCATTCCCCGCCGGAACATTCGGTCAGGAAAACCTCTTTCTCCGGGTGGGCCTGCTGCACGATGGCCTGGGCCGCCACTTGGCCATTATAGCAATGCCAGGCCACGCCGCTGACATAGCCATTGGCCTTTTCATTGGCAAAGACGGTCAGCGGCTGTTCCGGCTGGTCCCAATTATGATCCCAGTCCAGCAGCTTGGTCTTGATACCCTGTGCCGTCAGTTCCGGCCCCAGATGGTCAGCGAAGAAGCGGGCGCGGTCGACGGCCCGCCAGCGCATCCCCGGATAATCCTTCGGTTCGAAATCCGGTTCGTTCTGGATGGTCAGGTAATCGGTCGGCACGCCCTGGGCTGCCGCCTCTGTGATGTAACGGGCGAAGAAGCGGGCATAGACGGGGTAGGCGTCATCCTTCAACTGCCCCTTGATCAGCGAGCCGGTGGTTTTCATCCAGGCCGGCGCGCTCCAGGGGGAGGCGACGATTTTCAGGTCGCCATTAATGGACAGCGCCTGCCGCACCGTGGGGAACACATGTTCGGCGGGGCGCTTCAGAGAGAAATGCTGAAGCTCCGGGTCGGGGGCGCCGCCGGGCGCATCATCCAGGCTGTAATGGTCGAGCGAGAAATCAGACGCACCAATGGTCAGCCGTGTCAGGCTGAACCCCAGCCCGCCCTCCTGCCGCCCGAACAGCTCCGCCAGCAGGGATTGGCGCTGGCTGTCCGTCAGTTTGGTGCGGATCAGCCAGGCCGAACTGTCGGTGATGGCCGCCCCGAACCCCACCATGGTCTGGAAGCGCTGGGCCGGATCGACGGTGATCACCGGCAGGCCGGTGGCGGCGCCGGGGTTAACCGGCGCCTGTTCGGTGAGCGAGAAGCGGCGGTCGCCGCTGGTGATCCAGGCCCGCATCGGCTCCGCCGCCGCTGCCAGTTGCGGCAGCGACAGCAGGGCCAGGGTCGCGGCGATGGTGATACGGGTTTTCATGGCTTGCCCTTCCATGCATCCAGCTTGGCTTCCCCGGTCAGGGCCTTGTCGCCAGCATGGCCGCCGACATAAAGCCCATAGCTGCCCTGGGGCAAGCGCCAGCCGCCGGCGTTGACATCATAATCGGCCAGCACGCGCGGATCGACCGTCAGGCTGACGCGACGGGTCTCACCGGGGGCAAGGTCCAGCTTCTTGAACCCGGCCAGCCGCAGCATCGGCCGGCGTTCACCGGCCTGCACATAAAGCTGCGGCGTATCGGCCCCGGCCACCTGTCCCTTGTTGGTGACATCAAAGCTGACGGTCAGGCGAACGCCCCCCTCCACCGTCAAATTGGCGTACTGGAAACGGGTATAGGACAGGCCGTAACCGAAGGGGAACAGCGGCTTCTGCCCCTTTTCGGCGTACCAGCGGTAACCCACGGCAGCCCCTTCAACATAATCCACGGCAAAGGGTTTGATCCGCCCCACCTTCTGGCCATTGCGCCCGGCCTCGTCAATGGCGGCCTGTTCGGCAAAGCCGGGGGCGGACGGGCGGGGGGCTTGGCTTTCAGCGGCGGGGAAGGTCATGGGCAGGCGACCGGACGGGTTCACCTCCCCGAACAGGATGCGGGCAATGGCTTCCCCGCCGCGCTGGCCGGGATACCAGGCGGCCAGCACCGCCTTTACCTTGTCCAGCCAGGGCATCAGCACCGGGCCGCCGCTTTCCAGCACCACCACGGTTTTCGGGTTGGCGGCCGACACCGCCTCAATCAGCGCATCCTGCCCATCGGGCAGGGCGATGGAGGGGGCATCCTGTGCCTCTGTCTGCCAGTGCCAGGCGAACAGCAGCACGGCATCGGCCCCGGCGGCTGCCTTGGCGGCGGCAGCCGGGTCTTTGCCATCCACATAGGTGACCTCGGCCCCCGGCAGCATCGCCTTCACCGCCGCGAGCGGGGAGGAGGCGTGCCAGGTGACGCGCACGAAGGAGGCGGCTTCCCCGCCATTCAGCGGGATTTCCACCGGCGCCCCGCCGACCGAGCGCACCTGCGATGAACCACCGCCCGACAGCACGCCGACATCGGCATGGGCCCCGATCAGCACCACCTTGCGCGCCGTCTTGGCCAGCGGCAGCAAGCCGTCATTCTTCAGCAGCACGGACCCGCGTTCCGCCACCGCCTGGGCCACCTGGGCATGGGCGGGGTAATCGATCTTCTGTTCGCTGGTGGGGAGGGGGTTTTCCATCAGCCCGGTCTGGATCACGCCATAGAGCACACGGCGCACCATGTCATCCAGCCGGGCCGGCTTCACCTTGCCCTCGGCCACCGCCTTTTTCAGATCATCGCCAAAGAAGATCTGCGTATCCAGTTCCTGGCCGGATTGCTGGTCCAGCCCGGCATTGGCTGCCTTCACCGTGCTGTGCACCGCCCCCCAGTCGGACATGACAAAGCCCGGATAGGCCCAATCCTTCTTCAGCACCCGGTTCAGCAGGAAGTCATTCTCGCAGGCCCAATCACCATTCACCTTGTTATAGGCGCACATGACGGACGCCGGCTTGCCCCGCTCAATGGCGATCTGGAAGGCCAGCAGGTCGCTTTCCCTAAGGTCAGCTTCACCGATGCGGGCATCCATGACATGGCGCCCGGTTTCCTGCGCATTCAGGGCGAAATGCTTGATGGTGGAAATGATGTTGTTGGACTGCACACCGCGGATGCTCTCCCCGGCCAGCACACCGCCCAGCAGCGGGTCTTCCCCCAGATATTCGAAATTGCGCCCGGCCCAGGGGTCGCGGGTCAGGTTCACACCACCGGCCAGCAGCACGTTGAAGGTCTTGGCCCGTGCCTCCGCGCCAATCATGGCACCGGATTTATAGGCCAGTTCCGGCTCAAACGTCGCGGCCAGCGACAGGCCGGACGGCAGGGCGGTGGCCGTATCGCCCTTGCGCTGTTCCACCTGATTGGCCACGCCCAGGCTGGCATCGCTTTCCCGCAGATTGGGGATGCCCAGGCGCGGCACGCCCGGCACATAGCCGGCAGACGGGATCATGTCTGCCGGTGGGTTCTTGGTCTGCGGCGGGAACAGCCCGTGCAGATAGGTGATCTTCTCCTCCAGCGTCATCTGCCGTACCAGGGCATCCGCGCGCGCCCAGATCGGGTCATGCGCACGGGCCGCCAGCGGCGGGCTGTCAGCGGTGGGCTGGGGATTGCTGGCCTGAGCGAAACCCGCCGGGCTGCAGGCCAGCAGGGCGGCGATGGCGGTCGTCAGGCAAAGCTGGCGCGCGACCAGCGATGGCTGGCGGTAACGGGGCATGGTTCTCTCCCTAAGGCTTATGGTGTGCCCGCCGGGGCGGGGTGAAAAGGCGGTTGGGGATTGCTGGTGTTTTGTTTTTGGGGGAGTGACGCGGGATAGGAGCGCCCCTTTCTCCCTCGCACCTTTGTTGCCTCCCCCGCGAAAGCGGGGGTCCAGGACCAAGGGCACTGAAGCGTTGTTCCTGTGACCCTGGACCCCCGCTTTCGCGGGGGAGGCATGGAAGTGAAAGCGAACTGGTGTTTATCCTTAGCGAGGAACGGTACAAGATTTTCCAATCGGAAATCCCTCACCCCACCCCACAAATCCGCTCCAGATAGGCCGCATGGCCCGGCATCACGGCGACGCATTTGCCGATGACGCCTGTGATATTGCTGAGATATTCCGCAATCTCCGCATCATCCTGCACCCGCACCAGCGGGTCGGGGGAGCGGGGGATGATGCCTTGGCCCAGGAACACCTGAATCCAGCTTTCCTCGGCAAACAGCTCCTCATCCTCGCGGAAGATGCGGCCGCAGGCGGCGAACAGGTCGATCTTGCGCTGCAGCGTTTCCGGTATCGCCATGTCCCGGCAGTAGCGCCAGAACGGCGTGTCATCCCGCGCGGTGGCCTTGTAATGCAGGATGATGAAATCGCGGATACGCTCATACTCAAAATCGCTCTGGCGGTTGAATTCCGCGATCACCGCCGGATCAAAGCGGCCATCGGGCATCAACCGCACCAGCCGGATGGCGGCGGACTGGATCAGGTGCAGGCTGGTGCTTTCCAGCGGTTCCAGAAAGCCGCTGGCCAGCCCCACCGCCACGCAATTGCGGTTCCAGAGCTGCCGGCGCTTGCCGGTGGTGAACTGTATCCGCAACGGATCGGCCAGGGCCGGCCCATCCAGGTTGGACAACAGGATATGCTCGGCCTCCGCCTCTTCCATGAAGGGGCTGGCATAGACATGGCCGTTGCCGGTGCGGTGGCGCAGCGGGATGCGCCATTGCCATCCGGCCCCGTGTGCGGTGGCGCTTGTATAGGGCGTCATCTCCCCCGGCTGGCGGGCGCAGGGCACGGCCAGCGCCCGGTCACAGGGCAACCAGTGGCGCCAATCCTCGTATCCGGTTTTCAGCGCCTGTTCGATGATCAGGCCCCGGAAACCGGAACAATCGATGAAGAAATCGGCCGCCACCTCCCGCCCGTCAGCCAGGGTGACCGATTGCACGAAACCATCCTCGGGGCGCAGATGCACCGCCCCGATGCGGCCTTCCAGCCGCTGCACGCCGGCCTTTTCCGCCATCTCCCGCAGATAACGGGCGTAGAGCCCGGCATCGAAATGGAAGGCATGGGCGATGTGGGACAAGGGCGAGTCCGGCAAATCCGGCCGGGCCCGCATGAATTTCCCCGCCCGCGCGGCAGCCGTATTAATGGCCAGCCCGTCGAAATCCGGGGCCTTACCCTGGGCCTGCTGGTGCAGCCAGTAATGGTGGCAGCGCAGCCAGCCCAGATCCTGGCCGATGGGGCCGAAACCATGGATATAGCTGTCACCCTGCCGGTGCCAGTTTCGAAACTCGATCCCCAGCTTGAAACTGCCCTGGGTGCGTCGCAGGAAATCATCCTCGTCCAGCCCCAGCAATTCATTGAATCGCTTGATGGCGGGGATGGTGGCCTCGCCCACGCCGATGGTGCCGATCTCATCGGATTCCACCAGCGTGATCTCATAAAGCCGTTTGAACAGGCGGGAGAACAGGGCGGCCACCATCCAGCCGGCCGACCCGCCCCCGACGATCAGGATTTTCTTGATCTGTTGTTGCACAGGGCAAACCTTCCAACTGCCAGAGGGAAGGGGGCCGGCATCCCCCATGCGCGGGATGCCGGCCCGATGATGGGGTCAGTAGCGGTAGCTGACGCCGAACAGGAATTCCCGCCCGTACTTCTCATAGGTTTCCGGCAGGCTGGACCCGTCACTGGTCTTGGTCCCGCCGCCATCCAGGCCCACACGGGTGCGATAGGGGCTGTCCGTCAGATTGTTCACCTGGAACAGGAAGCCCAGATTTTCAAACTGGCCTTCCTGGAAGGTGTACCCAATCTGCGCATCGACCTGCTTGTCGGACAGGATTTCCGTGAAGCCACGGTTGGCGTAAAGCTGTACCACCTCGCCCTTGAAGGCGGAGCGATAGCGCTGGCTGATCCGCGCCTGGAACCCGTCGCGTTCATAATAGGCGGTCAGGTTATAGACCGTCTTGGACAGGCCGGGAATGCGCACGGCCTGTCCCGGATCGTTCTTGTCCGTCGGGTTCAGGCTGGACCAGGTGAGCGACAGGCTGCCCTGCACGCCAAACCCTTCCAGCGGCTCATACAATTGGCCGAAATCCAGGGCGCCGGAGAATTCCAGCCCCTTCAGATTGCCGCCATTGCCATTGGCCGGCAGGGTGATCTGGCCCATATTGCTGATCTTGACCCCGGCGGGGATGCTGGATGCCGTGGTGGGCAAGGGCAGGCCGCTGAAATCAAAGGGCTGGGTCTGGTTGTAGATGTAGGTCTTCAGCTTCTTGTAGAAGCCGGCGATCGAAATATAGGTCGTCGGCGCCACATACCATTCATAGGCCAGATCGGCCGCATCGGCCTTCCAGGGCTTCAGGTTGGGATTGCCACCGCTGGCCGACCAGGGGTTAACCGTACTGCCCGCCGCGCAAGTCTGGCCGTTGCAGATTGTGCCGTTGAAGGAGGGCGTGACGTTGGCGCGCATGTCATCCATTCGCGGCCGCGCCATGGTCTTTGACAGGCCCAGCCGCAAGCGATGCCCATCGCCCAGATCATAGATGGCATTCAGGCTGGGCAGCACATCGGTATAGGTTTCCTTGGCGCTGATGGCGGTGGGAACCACCTTGCCACTGGTGCCATTGATAATCACACCGCTGGATGATTGCTGCTGCCGCACCACCTGCACACCGACATTACCGGTCAGGTCGCCAAAACCATAATTGGCGCGGGCAAAGAAGGTGGTGACCTTTTCGGAGATGTCCCAGTTCTTGTCGTAATTATTGGCATCGACCAGCGGCGTCTGATCAAAATATTTTCGCCAGACATTGCCGATATCCACGCTCAGCACATCGCCCATGCCGGCAAAGCCCAGCGAGGTGGGGGCCACCAGATCGGCGGGATCGACATAGATCTGCTGATTGTTCTTCAAGAACAGATCATATTCCACCACCCGCTTGGTCTTTTCACGGTTGGTGTAATTGATGCCGACCGACAGCTTGTTGATGAAGCTGTCAAAGTCCTGGTCAAGCCGGGCCTCGGCGGATTTCACCTCTTCCTTCACGTCCGGATAACGGACAGCGCCATCATGGCCCCAGCCGCCCCAGGGGGCATGGTCCCCCAGCGACACCTTGGTCGCATCGGCATAGTTCAGCCCGGTCTTGTACTGGGAGAAGCCGTCATCATTGATGTTGAAATCGATCTTGTCGAAGGTGCGACCGACATCGGGGGTGTTGCTGGTCACGCGCCCCACGCCACGGCCATAGCCGGCATAGGTTTCCATGATCTGTTCGCGCCGCTTGTTGCGCGAATAGGAAAGATCGGCGACCAGCTTGGTGCTGTCCGTCAGGTCGAATTCATTATTCAGGCCGATGGAGAACAGCTTGTCATTGCGGGTGTTGAAGTCGTTGCGCAGTTGCGGCACGCCATTATTCAGCGTGCCGCTGCGGGCGAACAGCGACCCGCCCACAGTATCCGTCTTCAAATTGGTGAAGGTGGCATTGTCCGCGTAACCATTGGAGAACCATTGCGCGCCGCGCGTCGTCTCTTCCTGATCGAACTTGGAATAATAGACGTCCAGCGTGCTGTGGATCGTCTCGTTCGGCTGGAACTCGACAATGCCGATCACGGCGTCGCGGGTATTATTGCGGGAGGTGGCGAACACCTCCTGCCCGTTCAGCATCAGCGCATTCTTGGCGGCGGCATCTTGCACGGCGTCCGGGAACGCCTCATAGCCATAGGCCTTGTAATGCTTCACCTGGGACGGGCTGTCCATATGGGCATAGCCGATGGCCACACCCAGCTTGCCATCCAGGAACTGATCGATATAGGAGGCGCTGGCCCGGTTGCCCCAGGTGCCGACATCACTGTTCAGCTTGCCGCCGGACAGTTTCTCGCCCCGCACATTCACCGAGGCCGCCCGTTTGCCGAATTCCAGCGGCCGCACGGTGCGCAGGTCGGCGGTGCCCGACAGGCCCATGCCGGAAACCTGCGCATCCGGTGTCTTGTAGATAACGACGGACGACAGCAGTTCGGACGGATACTGGTCGAACTCCACCGCGCGATTATCGCCGGAGCTGGCCTGCTGGCGGCCATTCAACAGGGTGGTGGTGAAGTCGGGCGCCAGACCACGGATGGAGATCACCTGGGCGCGGCCATTGACGCGCTGGGCCGCCAGACCGGGCAGGCGGGCAATGCTTTCCGCGATGGAAATATCGGGCAGCTTGCCGATATCCTCCGCCGAAATCGCCTCCACGATGGAGGTTTCGTTCTTCTTGATATTGATCGAATTCTGGATACCAGCGCGGATGCCGGTCACGACGATCTCGTCGATCACATCGCTGCTGCCGCCCGCCTGTTGCTGGGCCGCTGCGGCCCCCGCCAAGGCCAGGCTGAGCGCCAGGCCCGACACGGTGCGATGCAGCACGCCAGACAGCGTCCAACCTCCGCCGGAAACGCGGTTCGCCATTAACTCCTCCTCCCACACACCCCGGGCCGCAACTGCGGCGGCCCTGATTATTGTTGCCCTTGGAATGCCATTGCGTTGCGGCATTGAAAGCGCTTCCAATTTGCCTGCGATGATAGAGCTTTGTCAAGTCACGCTAAGGGGGGCGGCATTCCATAGGCTGCTTTGTGCAGGCGCATGTGACCTATTCGCATCTACAGAATCAGTCCATAGTCGCGGCCACATCCCGCATTGTATCGACGTCGGATCAGCGCAAGCAGCGCCGGCTCTGCCGGGTCGGCAGAAATCTCCCCAAGACCGTCAGGTCGTGAAGGGGCTGCGCCAACCGTCATGAAAGGCTTTGGAATCGATCCACGAATCGACGTCAAGAGCTTTTTCAGCAGCCCGCCGCAAGAGGAGGGGGCGTTACAATAATTCGTTTTTAGTAGATATGTACTAAGCATGTTTCGCCTTTTATTGCCTTTAAGTATTATGGCAGACGCAGGGGTGATAAGCTGGGGCGGAGCTGGGTATATTGGTTTAGTGCGGCAAAAGGCGGTGGCGCAGGCCGCGCGCCACCTGGCACCGACAGGCACAATCCTTGACCGGCGTCCAGGCCAGCCGCCGGGACAGCTGCGTGACCAGCGGGCCACTCCCCACGCGCCGACGACGGCACAATGGGTGGAGGACGCGACGGCAAGGCCCGCCCCGACCGAGGACGCACCCTTGACGCCGGAGGAGATCGCGGCAAAGCGGGCTGCCGCCGACCAACGGATCAGCGAGGTGCAGAAGACCAGCAAGGTTTATTATAAAATAGAAGTTGACCATGATGTGCCAGAAAAACTTCCAAATGGTCAATATGCGATTAACTCCACTTTCTCATTTGATTGGGGGTGCTTGATATATTGGGCAATCCAAAATATTACCACAGCTCGCAAATAGAGTCGATTGCCAATACCGAAGGAGCAGAGCCCTTTGACATAGAAATGGAATATGATGGATCTTACGATAAGATAAATCATAGCAAGTCCACCCCGGATGCCATACTCGCCAGCAATCAATGGATGTCAAATGGCAAGCCACATTCTATCAAGGGTCATTCAAAGATATCCCCCACATCCGACAATTCACTGAAATGGATTACACCTGGGCTTTCATCTCCGAAAATCATTGATTTGACAGACCATAAATTCTATAAAGACAATGATTTATTCAGTCTGCATTTTGGGAAAAACTATGTTAATGTTCGCAATATTCTCGATGGGCTCATCGTCGGAAGCACAGTGATCGTGGATGACGGTACGAATAGCCAACAGACCGGGCAAGTGGTAGCAATAGAGAAAAATGGGCCTTGGTCTCGTATTTATGTCTGATCCAGGGGCCAAGGCGACCTATCCCCGAGGAGCATCCTGGGTATCACGCGCCCATCCCGCCGGCGGCACGCCTCTGATACGTGACTGCTACGCGGCGGGGTTCCCGCAGGTGCGTGGATTGGGCCAACCTGAGACCTGACTGGGCCAATGCGCCCTGCGCAATGGAGCGGCCAATATTATGCGCGGGTGGAGGTGCGGTTCTGATGCCGGGCTGGACGCGGCGACACCTGTTGCAAGGCGGTGGGTTGGCCCAGGGGACCGGCCTGTTGCGTGTGGCGGCGGCCACCACCACCGGTCTGCCGACTGCTGGTGGTGCGCCCGCTGACAGTGCCTTCTGGCGGTCGGTGGCGGCACAGTATGACGTCACACAGCAGGTCACCCAGCTGGAAAACGGCAATTGGGTGATGATGGCGCGGCCGGTTCTGGCGGAACATCAGCGCCAGCAGGCGCGGGTGAACGCCGAAACCTCCTTCTATGCCCGCCGCAGCTTCGGCCCTGATGTCAAACGGGTGGTGGAGCAGGTGGCCGGCCTGATCGGCTGCGGGCTGGATGAGATTACCCTGACCCGCAACGCCACAGAGGCGCTGCTGGCTGCCCTGCGGCATATGGCGGGGTGATGAAACGATCGCGCGGCGGCCAGCCGCTGGGACTGCGCGTCATTCATTCCCCAGCCGGTGCACCTGAACCCCCTCCAGCCCCTCTGCTGCATCCAGCACATAGCGGTGGTGGGTGAACAGCACCACCTGCGTGCTGGCCCCCAGTTCCGCCAGGGCCGCCAACCCGGCTGCCGTGCGCGGCTCGTCAGAGGTGATGAACAGGTCATCGGCGATGAAGGGCAGGGGGGTGGCCTGGGCCACATGCGCCTCCACGGCAGCGATGCGCAGGGCCAGGAACAGCTGATCGCGCAGGCCCTCGCTCATATCCTGCACCTGGGCGTCGCTGCCGTCGCGGCGCACGCCCAGCAGCACCGGATGATCGCCATCGCCATAATCCACCTTCAGATGCGTCACCGGGTTGCCGCCGCTGGCGGCCATCAGGGCCAGGATGCTGCTGGCCCGGCGCAACAGCGGATGTTCATTCCGGTTGCGATACCGTTCCACCGCCTGCGTCAGCAACAGCCCGGCGGCGCGCAGCCGCAGCCAACGGGCGGCGTACTGGGCTGTCTTGGCCTCGGCTGCCGCCGCTTCCTGCGCCGCCTCGCCGATGCCGCTGCGCTGGCGTAGTTCCTCCAGCAACCGTTCCGCATCGCGCAGGTCGGCGGAAACCTGGGGCAGGGCCGCCTGCAGCCGGTTGATCTCCTGCCCGGCGGCGGCCAGTTCGGCGGCGGCACCATCCGGGTCCAGCCCGCCCACTTCCGCCGCCAGGGCTACCCGACCCTGCCCGTCGCCGGCCTGGGCCAGCTCGGCCAGGGTGGCCTGTTCCGCCCGCTGCCATTCCCGCCGCCGGCTGGCCAGGGCCACCAGGGCGGGCACATCATCCGCCGCCCCCAGCCCGTGCAGCCGTTTCAAATCATCCCGTTCCGCCTGTGCCTCGGCCAGCTCGGTGGCCGCTTCGGCATCACTAAGCCGGGCCTTCTCCACCGCCTCCGCCAGCAAGCCGCAGCGTGTCTCCCGCCGCCGCGCCTCATCCAGCGCCATCAGCAATTGGTTGGCCGCATCCGGTACCGTGGCATCCAGCGGCAAGGCAGGGTCCAGGGCCAGCGCCTTTTCAACCAATATCGTCAAATCATCCTGAAACTGTTTGATATCGCTGGAAAGTCTGTCGATACGGTGAACCAGATCATGCCGCGCCCGCAATTCCTGGCCGATATCCTCCCAGGCGGTCAGCGCCGCTTCCGCCTCGGCCGGGCTGGTGCCGGCGGGCAGCCCCAGGGCGGCCATATCGCCGGCCCAGCCCGCCGCCCAGGCTTCCAGTGCCTCCGTCGCTTCGGCCTTTTCCCGCTGGGCATCGCGCAGCGCCCGTTCGGCGCGGGCCTGTTCCTGCCGGCGCTTTTCCGCCTTGTCTGTCTGCTCCCGGCAGGCCTTCACCGCCGCATCGGCGCGGGCACGCAGGCGGGAAAGCTCCGTCTCCCCCGCTGCGGCCGGAAGGCCGGCCAGCGCCATGGCATCACGCAGATGGCCAGCACAGCGCGCCGCCTCTTCCGCCAGCCCCGACTGTTTGCGCGCCGCCTCCCGCCCCTGGCGATGCAGCGCCAGCACATTTTCCACCTGCCGCCGCCAGCCGGCCATCAGGGCCGGTTCGGCCGGGGTCAACCCGCTTTCCTGCCACAGGGATTGCCAGTCATTTTCCAGCGTCCGGGCCTGTGCCTCCAGGTCATTCCGGTCCCGTTCCAATGCCTGCAGCCGCGCATCAGCCTCGGCCAGATCGCTGCTGGCGCGGGCATGGCGGCTGACCCGCTGCGCCTCCCGGTCGCGCCGGTCGGCCAGTTGGTCGGCCGTCCGTATCGTCGCCTCAAAGCGCGGGGCCGGGGCCTCCCCCAACCCCAGGCCAGACCATTCCACATCCGGAACGTCCAGTTTTTCCAGCATCCGGCGGCGGATGGCCTGCCAGGCCCCATCGCGCAGCCGCCGCGCCTCTTCAATGGCGGCCAGGGTTGGCACCTCGCCATCGGCGGCCAGTTCGGCCAGTGTGGCGGCATGTTTGCGCGCGTCTGCCTCTGCCTGGGCCAGGGCATCGCGCAGTTTGGCGCGCTGCTGCGCCAGATCGCCCAGCCGCGCGGCCCAGCTCTCAATCACCGCCAGATCGGGCAGCGGCAGCCGGGCCAGGGCCTCGGCCCCACCGCTGAACCGGCCCAGCCGCGACAGCGCATCGGCCAGTTCGTCGGTGCGGGCATCGGCCTCCCGTGCCGCCTCATCCAGCCGCGTTTCCACCTCCCCCAACCGCAGGGCGGCGGCCAATGCTGCCTCTGCGGCCAGCGGATCGCCGGCCGTCTCCCCATCGCTGGCGCCATCGGCCAGATCGGCCAGGCTGCGCGCGGCCAGCATTTCGCGTTTGCTGGCCGCGTCCCGCGCCCCATCCAGCCGGCCATGGGCGGCGGCTTTCTCGCGGATGCGGGCCGCCAGCACGCGCCCCGGCTGGGCCGCTTCCAGGGCGTCGGGCGCATCATGCCGCCCCAGCCGACCGGCCAGCAAGGCCAGCCTTTCATCCGCCATTTCCAGTTCCCGCTGGCGGCGGGGCAGGTCGGCCCGGGCCTTTTCCACGCTGCCGGCACGCTGGAACAGCGCCTCGATCTCCGTCGCCAGTTCCGGCAGCCGGGGGGCCTCCCCGGCGTCGGCCAGCGCCGCCAGGGCCGCTTCCACCTGCTGGGCCGCTTGCTGGCGATGGCGTTCGGCCTGCAGCAGCCGGGTCGCCGCCGCGTTCCACAGTTCCGCCAGGGTGGCCGGCAGGTCCGGCCCTTCGCCCAGTTCGGCACGTTCGGCGGCCAGCGCCTCCAGCCGGGCCAGCAGCGGCCGCACGCGGCGGATACGTTCCAGCCGGCTTTGTGCCCTCTGCGCCTTTTCCAGTTCCGCCTGCAACCCGGCCAGGGCCGCCCGCGCATCGGCCAGCCTTTTCTCTCCCGCTTCCCAGGCTTCTGCCTTGGTGGCCTCGTTTCGCATCCGGGCCGATGCGGCCTGATGCGCGTCCAGCGCCTCATAAAGCGGCTTGCTGCCCTGGCGCTTATGCGGGCTGCCCAGCCGGTCGGCCTCGGCCTGCAACCCGGCCATGATATCGGCGATGCCGGTCAGCCCGCTGCCGGCCTGAAACAGGGTGCGGGCCAGATCGCCGCCGGCCGCCAGCATCGCCTCTCCCCCTGCGCGCAGCCGGGCATGGTCCAGCCCGAACAGCCGTTCAAACTGCACCCGGTCAATGCCGCCAAGCAGCGGGGCCAGCGTGCCGTCACCCAGGGCCGTGCTGCCATCGGCGGCCAGCAGCGTGTTCTGCCGCCCCTTGCGCCGCTTCACCTCCAGCAGGCTGCCATCCGGCTGGCGCAGCACCGCGCCGATGCGCAAGGCATTGTTGCCATGGCGAAAACCCAGCCGGGTACGTTCCGGCACGCCGAACAGCAGGTCGCAAATGGCCGCAAGGGCGGTGGATTTCCCCGCCTCATTGGCGCCATGCACAATATGCAGCCGCACATCGGTGCCGGAAAAATCCAGCCGATGGTCGGTGAAATGCCCGTAACGCTCCAGGTCCAGCCGCTCGATCCGCATCACGCTTCCCCCGCCAGCCGGTTCAGCAACAGGGCCTCCGCATCGGCCAGCACGGTTTCCAGCATTCCCACCTCATCCTCTCCCGCCAGCCCGGCCGCCTCCAGCGCGCCGGGGGGCAGCCGGTGGCGCAGGGCCGCCAGATCGTCAGCCAGCAGCCCCCGCGCGGCGGGATCATCGCGCAGCTCGGCAATGGCGGCGGCCAGCTCGGCCAGCGCATCGCCTGCTGTCGCTGGAACCGCCACCGCGTCAGTCGTTTCGATAACGATCCGTTCGATCCAGATATCCCCGCCGGCCCGGCTGGCCGCCAGCTCCACTTCTGCCGCCAATCGTTCCGTATCCGATTTTAACCAGCGATGCAGCCCGGTGCGGCCGGTCAGGCACAGGCGCACGGCCAGGGTTCTGCCCTCGGCCTCGGCAACGGCTGCGGTCAATGAAGCGGCCAGCCGGTCGCCCAGGGCGGCCTCATCGGCACAATCGCTGGCATCCACCACCAGCTTTGCCCAGCGGACCTGATCCAGGGCCAGCGCCTCCACCTTGGCGATGCGGCCTTCCTCTACGCTGACCAGTGTGGCCCCTTTCGGCCCGGTTTCATTGGCGTGGCGGCCCTGCAGGTTGCCGGGAAAGATGATCCAGGGGTCTTGCGCCAGCACGGCCCGTTCATGCACATGGCCCAGCGCCCAATAATCATAGCCTTTTCCCATCAGGTCGGTGATGGAGCAGGGGGCATAGGGTGCGTGCGGCGGCCTTCCTTCCAGGGCCGTATGCAGCACGCCGATATTCAGATATCCCGCCACCGGCGGCGGGTAGGAGAGCGCGATATTCTCCGTTACATGCCGGCTGGGGAAGCTGCGGCCATGCAGGGCGACGCGCAGATCATCCAGCCGGATGGTTTCCGCCTTGCGGGCGGAGAATACCCGCACATTGCCGGGCAGGCTCAATTGTTTGGTCATCAGGCTTTCGGCATCATGATTGCCGCGCAGGATGATGACGGGGATGTCGGCCCGTTCCAGCCGGGCCATCTGGCCGGCAAAGAACAGGCCGGTCATGAAATCGCGCCAGTCACCATCATACAGGTCACCGGCGATGATCAGAAAGGCCACCGGTTCGGCCAGAGCGGCATCGACCAGCCGCACCAAAGCCCGCCGGGTTGCCCCCACCAGCTCATCCGCCCGTGCGCCGGCGCGCCCGGCCAATCCCAGCAACGGACTGTCGAGATGGATATCGGCGGCGTGAAGAAAGCGCATTGGACCCAACCGGTGATGGACAAGGGGCCCTCTTGCTTAACGGCAAGTGCGCCCCCGGTCCAGCATCGCTTGGTATCACCCTTCCCGGATGCGGCGCAGGAAGCCGTGGGTTTCCCCATCCGCCTGGGTGGCATGGCCGCGCACATCGGTGGCACTGCTCAGCGCCATGGCGGCGGCTTCCGTCACCTGCACCACCCTGTCGGCAATGCCCTGAATGGCGCGCGAGGCATCGTCGGTGCCGCGCGAGGCCTCTGTGACATTGCGCGCAATCTCCTGCGTTGCCGCCGTCTGTTCCTCCACGGCACCGGCAATGGCGGTGGAGGTCTCGTTAATCGACCGGATGGTGGCGGCAATGCCCTGGATGGCCTTCACCGCCTCGCCGGAACTGTTGCGGATATTGGCCACCAGCTCGGCAATCTCCTCCGTCGCCTTGGCGGTCTGGGTGGCCAGATTCTTCACCTCTGCCGCCACCACGGCAAAACCCTTGCCGGCCTCTCCCGCGCGGGCCGCCTCAATGGTGGCGTTCAACGCCAGCAGATTGGTTTGGCTGGCAATTTCGGAAATCAGCCCGACCACGGCGCCGATGCGGTCGGCGCTCTGATTCAATGTATCCACGGTCTCCGTGGCGGCCCCGGCCTCTTCGGCGGCCCGCGCGGCCACGCCGGCCGACATCTGCACCTGATTGCCGATCTCGGCGATGGAGGCGCGCAGTTCTTCTGCGGCCGCCGCCACCGTCTGCACGTTGGCGGCGGCTTCCATCACGGCGGCAGCCCCCAGGGCGGCACTCTGCTGGGTGGCGTTGCAGTCGCTGGACATCAGGTTGGACTGATCGACCAGCTGGCCGGCCGCTTCATTCACCTGCCGCAGCAGGGCGCCCACTTCGCGTTCGAACTGATCGGCCAGGGCCAGCCGGTCCAGGCGCTGGCGCTCGGCCATCTGTTCTTCGCGCTCTGTGGCAATCTCCCGCAGCCGTTCGGTTTCCGCCAAGCCGTCGCGGAAGCCGCGCAAAGCCTTGGCCATCTGGCCGATTTCGTCCCCATGGTCCTGGCAGGGGATTTCTGATGCCAGATCGCCCTTGGCCATGCGGCCCATGGATTGGGTCAGGTGCAGGATCGGGCTGGCCAAGCCATGGCCCAGCCAGGTGAAGCTGGCCGCCGCCAGGGCCGCCAGCACCAGACCGGTCAGCGCCATCGGCAGCACATTGTCCCACACCGCCTGTGACACCACAGCGGCGGGCACGGTCACCAGCACGCTCCATTGTTCCGTTGCCCCGGCAAAACGGATGGGCAGAGCCACGGCGATGCGGTCCACCCCTTCCAGGGTCAGGCGGGCCGTGGCCGGTCGGCCGCTGCTGGCCGCCTCCGTCAGCAGGGGGGCCAGGCCCGGTGCTTCCACCTTGGCGTTCAGCTTGTCGGCGACGGGGTGCACCACCCAGTGGTTATTATGGGCGATCAGCCGCACATCACCCACGCCCATCGGCTGAAAGCCGGCAAACTGCTTTTGCAGGGCGGTCAGTGCCAGATCGGTGGTGGTGATGCCCACCGCCTTGCCCTGGCGCCGGATCGGCACGCTGGCCGTCACCATCAGCACATCCTTGCCTTCCACCGGATAGATATAGGGGGCGGTCAGCAGGGTGCGGTTCTGTTCCAGCGGGTCCAGGTACCATTCCTTGATCCCGGCCTCCAGCGTCATCACCAGCACATCAATGCCGACACCCCCACCGCTCTTGCGGAAGAAATAGGGCACGAAACGCCCCTTGGCGTCGGCGCCCGGTGTGCCCAGATGGCCGGCATCGTTGCCATCCAGCCCGTCGGGCTCAAAGGCGATGGTAACCCCGACAATGCCCGGATTGGCATTCACCAGCCCGATGGCCTGGGACGACAACATCTCCCGCGACACCCCGGCCTGATCCAGGCCGCCTTCCACGAAGCCATTGATCAGAATGGCATTGTGCAGCGCCTGGTTGATGATGTCGGCCGCGATCTGCCCATATTGCTGGCTGTTTTCCCGTACCGTCTCTTCCACCCGGTACCGGGTGTCCTGATAGGTCAGGTATCCGGTAACACCGATCAGGCTGGCCCCCAGCAACAGGCACACAGCGATGCCAGACACAACCAGACGTGCCTTGAGGGAGGAGTTGAGCAATGAGAGCATCGCCATTTCGTCTCCTGTACACAGGGCGGGAGAAACGGGAAGTCGAATTATTTCGCATTGCAGTATGTCAGGCGATTGTGACGGTCTTTGCATGTGGGCGCCAGCCGCAACATAACGTGAAGATTTTATTTTTTGACCAGAATGCGCCTGCCGCCGCCTTGCCATGCGCGGCGGCGCGGCCGCTTGATTGCCAAGCATGACCGGCGTATGACGGCCCTATCGATGGTTCCCCCGTAACAGGGGGTGAAAAGGGAACGCGGGCAAGGGCTGGTCACAGTCCGGAGCCGCGGCTGCCCCCGCAACTGTAAGCGGTGAGCGATGCCCATCATGGCCACTGGGAAACTGGGAAGGCCGGGCGGAAGCGACGACCCGCAAGCCAGGAGACCTGCCATCAGCAATGCGTCGCGCGGCCATTGGGCGGGGTGCCCCGGTGGGACGGTTTTCCGTTTCGCGTTGGCGCTTCGGCGGTCCTTCGGGCCGGCCGGGGCGGTTTTTCGGGGCATAGGCTCCCGCTCCCCGCTTCGCGCCGGTTCAGGCTCCGCCGGACCCAGGTTTTTGCGAAGCGGAGTGAAACTAGAAATGTCGCGTCCCTCTCTTTCCCTTTTCGGCCCGCTGCTGCTGGCCGGTCTTGGCACATTGCCGGCAGCGGCCCAGTCCGCCCCCACCACAGAGGTGGCGGAACTGATCGTCAGCGCCAACCGTCTGCCCACAGAGGCTTCCCGCGTCGGCGCTTCCGTCGATGTCATCGACCGGGCGGAGATTGACCGCCGCCAGCAGGTGCAGGCGCTGGACCTGCTGAAGCGGCTGCCCGGTGTCTCCATCTCCCGCAATGGCGGTTTTGGGTCCACCTCCACCGTGCGGCTGCGCGGGTCGGAATCCGGCATGGTGAAGGTGTTGGTGGACGGGGTGGAGGTGAATGACGCCGCCAGCACCGGCAATGAATTCGATTTCAACAGCCTGCTGACCGGCGATATCGAGAAAATCGAGGTGCTGAAAGGCCCGCAGAGCGCGCTTTATGGCAATGACGCCATGGGCGGCGTCATCAATATCATCACCCGCCAGGGCAGCGGCGCGCCCCGCATCACCGCCCTGGCAGAGGCCGGTTCTTACGGCACCTTCCGCCAGCAGGCCGGCATCAGCGGGGCCAGCAACGGCACCTCCTATGCCCTGAACGCCTCCAACCTGCATACCGATGGCTTCTCCCGCACCTTTGTCGGGCCGGAGAAGGATGGCAGCGATGCCCGCGCCGTCAGCGGCAAGCTGGCGGTGCAGGCCAACGAGCTGCTGCGGTTTGATGTCAGCGGCGGCTGGTCCTGGCTGGACAGCGATTATGACCCGTTCGCCGCCGATGGCGCCGCCTCCCAGGAAAAGGAGATGTGGCAGGGCCGCGCGGCCGCCGATCTGTCGCTGCTGGATGGCCGCTTCACCAACAATCTGGCCATCTCCGCCGCCAGCACCCAGCGTGATTTTGATGAGCCGACGGGCTGGTACACCGCCTCCACCTTCGACAGCCGGCGGGAGGCGCTGGATTACCAGGGCAACCTGCATCTGGGCCGCGATATCGCCACCTTCGGTCTGTCGGTGGAGCAGGAGGATGCCAAGGTTAACAATACCAGTGCCTTGGGTCTGGAACCCGGCATCGATAATGATGTGACCACCAAATCCGCCTTCATCCAGTATCAGGCCGAACTGGCGGACAACCTGACCGTCACCGCCGGCGGCCGGGTGGATGATCACGATGCTTTCGGCTCCAAGGCGACTTACCGGCTGACCGGCGCCTATCAGGTACCGCAGAGCGGCACCACCCTGCGCGCCTCTTACGGCACCGCCTACAAGGCACCGACACTCTACCAGCTCTACGCCCCCCTTTATGGCAGCGCCAGCCTGCGACCGGAGGAATCCAAGGGCCTGGATGCCGGCATCGAACAGCCCCTGCTGGATGGCAAGGTGACGCTGGGGGCCAGTCTGTTCCGCAATTTCTATGACAATCTCATCGGCTTCACCTCGGCTTATGTGAATGTTGCCAAGGCCCGCACCCAGGGCGTGGAACTCAGCGCCCAGATCCGTCCGCTGGAAAGCCTGCGCCTGTCGGCCAACTATACTTTCCTGGACGCCACCGACCGCATCAGCGGTGATGACCTGCCGCGCCGCCCGCGCAACAGCGCCAATGCCAGCATTGACTGGGACGCGACGCAGCAGCTGACCCTGGGTGCCGCCCTGCGTTATACCAGCAAGCAGCATGACAATGCCTTTGACAGCACGGCCATCCTGGATGGCTCCACCGTGGTGGATGCCACCATGCGCTGGCAGGGTTGGGAGAATGTCAGCCTGTTTGGCCGGGTGGAGAACCTGTTCGATGCCAATTATCAGGAAGTGCTGAACTACCGCGCACCGGGCCGCTCGGCCTATGGCGGCGTGCAGGTGCGCTTCTAAACACCTAAAGCAACAGGGGGGCGCATGGCCCGGCTGGAAGCCACCCAGATCCATCTGTCACGCGGTTCCCGCCCGGTGCTGGCCGGGGTGGATTTCGCGGTTACGGCTGGCCAATGTGTCGGCCTGATTGGCCCCAACGGGGCCGGCAAATCCACCCTGCTGTCGGTGCTGGCCGGGCTGCTGGAGCCGGTATCCGGTCAGGTCAGCCTGGATGGCACCCCCCTGGCCGCCGTGCCCCGGGCTGAGCGGGCCCGGCGCATCGGCTATCTGGAACAGGGGGCCGCCTGCCATTGGCCGCTGCGCGTGGATCGGGTGGTGACCCTGGGCCGCCTGCCCCATGCCAGCCCCTGGGGCGGGGAAGGCCCGGCTGACCGCGCCGCCATCGCCCGCGCCATGGATCAGTGCGAGGTGTCGCATCTGGCCGCCCGCACCGTCACCCATCTGTCCGGCGGGGAACGGGCGCGGGTGATGCTGGCCCGCGCCCTGGCGGGGGAACCCGCCCTGCTGCTGGCCGATGAGCCGGCCGCCGGGCTGGACCCGCACCACCAGCTGCATGTGATGGAACTGCTGGCCGGTCTGGCCGCCGCCGGCACCGGCGTGGTGGTGGTGCTGCATGATCTGGCCTTGGCCGCCCGCTATTGCACCCATCTGGTCCTGCTGGATGAGGTGGGAAGGGTGGCCGCATCCGGCCCGCCCGCAACCCTGCTGGCCGATGGGGTGATGGAGCGGGTCTATGGCGTGGAATTGCTGCGCGGTGAGCGGGATGGCGTGCCCTATGTGCTGCCCTGGCGCCAGCGCCCGGTGCGGGGGCAACAGGCATGACCGCCCGGCTGACCCTGGTGCTGGGTGGCGCCCGTTCCGGCAAAAGCGCCATGGCCGAACGGCTGGTGACCGGGCTGCCCGGCCCCTGGACCTATATCGCCACCGCCCAGGCCTTTGATGAGGAAATGCGTCAGCGCATCCGCCAGCATCAGGCCGACCGTGTGCCCGGCTGGCAGACGCTGGAAGAGCCGATGGATCTGGCCGGTGCCCTGGCCAGCAGCGCCGCCGCCGGCCCGGTGCTGGTGGATTGCCTGACCCTGTGGCTGACCAACCTGATGCTGGCCGGGCGGGATATCCCCGCCGAGCGCGCCCGCCTGCTGGCCCTACTGCCCACCTTGCCCGCTCCCGTCGTGCTGGTGGGGAACGAGGTGGGGCTGGGCATTGTGCCGGAAAATAAACTGGCGCGGCAATTCCGCGACCATGCCGGCCGTCTGCATCAGGATATTGCCCGTATCGCCGACCGGGTTCTGTTCATGGCGGCAGGCTTGCCGCTGGCATTGAAAGGGGAAGCGCCATGAATGTGGAGATCACTGAAGCCGAGGCCGAACGCCACCGCCGCAAGATGGAAAAGCGCAAGGCCCTGATGGACCGGCGCGTTGCCGAACGGCAGCATGAAAAGGGGCTGCTGATGGTGCATACCGGCCCCGGCAAGGGCAAATCCACTGCCGCCCTGGGCCTGATGCTGCGCGCGGCGGGCCATGGCTTCCGGGTCGGTTTCATCCAGTTCATCAAGGGGGCCTGGGCAACGGGTGAACAGGTGGCGCTGGAACGGTTCGATGATCTGATCGACCATTACACGATGGGCGAAGGCTTCACCTGGGAAACCCAGGACAAGGCCCGCGACATTGCCGCCGCCAGCCGCGCCTGGGACAAGGCGCGGGAGATCATGGCCGATCCCCGTTACCGCCTTCTGGTGCTGGACGAGATCAACCTGGCCCTGCGCTATGATTATCTGGACATTGACGAGGTGGTGGCCACCCTGGTGTCACGCCGGCCCGACCTGCATGTGCTGGTCACCGGCCGCAACGCCAAACAGCCGCTGATCGACGCGGCCGATCTGGTGACCGAATTCCAGAACGTCAAACACCCGTTCAATGCCGGCATCAAGGCCCAGGCGGGGATTGAGTTTTAGGGGGCGTCGTTCGTCCTTAAACTTTCGGTCATCGCAGCGATAAACCCGTAGGCCTCAACCTTGCGCACCTCGTTAATGCCTCCCCCGCGAAAGCGGGGGTCCAGGGGCCAAGGGCACCAGAGCGTGGTTCTTGGCGGCCCCTGGTTCCCCGCTTACGCGGGGAAGGCAGGTGGGGGCAAGGGGGGAACCCAGTCTCCACTTGGTTTATTGCCGACTTAAGAAAACACCCCCAACCCCCGGCCCGCCCATGACCCGCCCCCGCGCACTGATGATCCAAGGCACCGGCTCTGATGTCGGTAAATCCCTGCTGGTGGCCGCCCTTGCGCGGGCCTACAGCAACCGGGGCCTGCTGGTGCGGCCGTTCAAGCCGCAGAACATGTCCAACAATGCCGCCGTCACGCCCGATGGGGGGGAGATCGGCCGGGCGCAGGCGCTGCAGGCCCGCGCCTGCCGGGTGGTGCCGTCTGTCCATATGAATCCGGTGCTGCTGAAACCGCAAAGCGATATCGGCGCCCAGGTCATTGTCCAGGGCCGGATGATCGGCACCTCCCGCGCGGCCGATTATCAGGCCCGGAAGGGGGAGTTGCTCGCCGCCGTGCTGGACAGTTTCGCCCGCATCGGCCAGGGCGCTGATCTGGTGCTGGTGGAAGGGGCGGGCAGCCCGGCGGAAATCAACCTGCGCGCCCGCGACATTGCCAATATGGGCTTTGCTCGGGTGGCCGGCGTGCCCGTCATCCTGGCCGGTGACATTGACCGGGGTGGGGTGATCGCCAGCATCGTCGGCACCCATGGCGTCGTCAATGCCGACGACCGCGCCATGATCCGCGGTTATCTGATCAACAAATTTCGCGGTGACATCCGCCTGTTCGATGAGGGGCTGGTGGAAATCACCCGCCGCACCGGCTGGCCCAGCTTCGGCGTGCTGCCCTTTCAGCCGGCAGCCTCCCGCCTGCCGGCGGAAGATGCAGTGGCGCTGGATCATTGGCGGGGCGGGCAGGGGGCGTTGCGCATCGCCGTGCCCATGCTGTCCCGCATCGCCAATTTTGATGATTTTGATCCTTTGCGCCTGGAACCGGGTGTCACCATCACCATGGTGCCGCCCGGCAAGCCTCTGCCGGGTGATGCCGATCTGGTGATCCTGCCCGGCAGCAAGGCCACCATTGCCGACCTTGCCTTCTTCCGCGCCCAGGGCTGGGATATTGACCTGCACGCCCATATCCGCCGGGGCGGGCGCGTGCTGGGCATCTGCGGCGGCTATCAGATGCTGGGGACACGCATCAGCGACCCGGACGGCATCGAAGGCCCGCCCGCCAGCGTGGAAGGCTTGGGCTGGCTGGATGTGGAAACGGTGCTGACCGGTGCCAAAACCCTGACCGCCGTGACCGGTCATGCCATTGATGCGGAAATACCTTTGACCGGTTATGAAATGCATGTCGGCATCACCAGCGGCCCCGGTCGCAACCGGCCGATGCTGTATCTGCATGGCCCCACCGGCCCAGCGGGGGAAGGGGCCATTGCCCCGGACGGCCGTATCGCCGGCTGCTATATCCATGGCCTGTTCGGCCACGATGCTTTCCGCCGCCATTTCCTCTCCGGCTTCGGTGCCGGCTCCGACCTTGCCTATGACGCCACGGTGGAAGCTGCCCTGGACGAACTGGCCGCCGCCTGCGAACGCCATCTGGACCTGGATGGGCTGCTGCGCTGCGCCGGGTGATCTGGAATTATTTCCTATTTTCTGTTAGGGTGCGGAATTTGAACCGGCAGCGGGAGGGGGCGATGCAGGGGGATGGGACCAAGGGTTTGCCATTTTCGGTGCTGTCTGCTCTGCCCTTCATTCGCCAATGGGCGTACCGCTCCGCCTTTTCTTGCCTCCCCCGCGAAAGCGGGGGTCCAGGGGCCAAGGGCACCGAAGCGTGGTGTTCGGCCCCCCCTGGTTCCCCGCTTTCGCGGGGAAGGCAGGGTGAGATGACGGGAAGCGGAGGGGCACGCCCTCCATTCGGAGCAGCCTTCACCCCCACCAACCCGCCAGCCCAACCGCCCCAATCACCTAACCCCTTGATCTCCCACAAAACCACCCCGCACCCCCTACGCAACACCGAACATAAATCTGTTGCGTACTGTTGCGTAGGCCCTCGCCCAACTCCGAATTCACCCCATCGCCCAGGCCCAAACCCCGGCCAGCAGCCACAGGCCCGCCAACGCCCGCCGGTACAGCCGCAAGCCCGCTTCGATATCCGCCGCACCAGCCTCGGCCCGGCCATCCCCCATCCAATGATCATCCACCATCACGCCGGCATAGCGGCGGGGGCCGGCCAGCCGCAGGCCCAGGGCGCCGGCCATGGCGGATTCCGGCCAGCCGGCATTGGGGCTGCGATGCTTGCCGGCGTCGCGCCACACCGCACGGGCGGCAGCCCCGGCCCGTGCCCCCCGCGTTACCGCCGCCGCCCCCACCAGCAACAGGGCCGTCAGCCGCGATGCCGGCAGGTTCACCAGATCGTCCAGCCGGGCCGCGGCCCAGCCGAACGCTTCATGCTTGGGTGTGCGGTGGCCGATCATGCTGTCGGCCGTATTGATCGCTTTATAGGCCAGGATGCCCGGCAGCCCGCCCACCGCCAGCCAGAAAGCCGGGGCCGTCACCCCGTCGGAGAAATTTTCCGCCAGGCTTTCGATGGCGGCACGGCTGACGCCCGCCTCATCCAGGCTGTTGGGATCACGCCCGACAATATGCGCCACCGCCGCCTGGCCCCCATCCAGCCCCTCGCGCCGCAGCGCTGCCGGCACGGCGGCGACAAAGCGGTAAAGGCTGCGCTGCGCCAGCAGCGCACTGGCCAGCAGCCCCACAATCAAGGCCCCACCCGGCAGGCCCAGCAGCCATATCTGCAGCGCCCCGCCCATGCCCAAAGCACTGCCCAGCAGGATCAGCACTGTCAGCACGCCCCCGGCACGCCGCCAGACGGTGGGCCAATGCGGCCGGTTCAGCCAGCGGTCCAGCTGGGAAATCACGGCACCGATCCACACCACCGGATGGCGGATCAGGCGATAAAGCCCATCCGGGTAACCCAGCAGCGCTTCCAGCAGCAAAGCCAGTGACAGCAAAAGATAAGGTGAGGTCAGGTCGATCATGATGGTGTCAGCCAATAGCATGGAAGCGGGGGCCGCGCAGCCCCATGGCGGGGATCTGGCGGCGGCATCCGCCCTTTTCCCCCAGGCGCCCTGGCCCTGGATCGATCTGTCTACCGGCATCAACCCCTGGCCCTATCCGCTGCCCGCCATTCCGGCCAGTGCCTGGGCCCGCCTGCCCGAACCGGCGCAGGAACGTGCGCTGTGTGCGGCGGCCGCCACCGCTTATGGTGTGGCCGATCCGGCCTTGCTGGTGGCGGCCCCCGGTTCGCAAATCCTGATCCAGACCTTGCCCTTCCTGCGCCCGCCGGGCCATGTGCAGGTGCTGGCCCCCACCTATGGCGAACATGCACCCGCCTGGGCCCGCGCCGGCCATCGGGTGGAACAGGTGGCTGGCCTGCCCAGCCCGGAGGGGCCGCTGCCCGATGTCGTTTTGCTGGTCAACCCCAACAATCCCGATGGCCGGATCGTCCCGCCGGCTACCCTTGTGGCCCTGGCCGATGCGCTGGCGATGCGTGGTGGCTGGCTGGTGGTGGATGAAGCCTTCTGCGACCTCATGCCGGCACTCAGCCTTGCCCCCCGTATTGGCCGGCCTGGCCTGCTGGTCCTGCGCTCCTTCGGCAAATTCTACGGCTTGGCCGGTCTGCGCCTGGGTTTCCTGCTGGGTCCGGAAAATCTGGTTGCCGCCATGGCTGACCGGTTGGGCCCCTGGCGGGTGGCGGGGCCGGCCTTGCTGGTGGCCAGTCAGGCCCTGGCGGATATCGACTGGCAGGCGGCCAGCCGTGCCCGCCTCGCCAGCGCACGCCAGGCCCTGGAACGGGCTTTGGTCGGTGCCGGGATAGCGCCTTTGGGCGGCACCGACCTGTTCCAGCTCGTCCGCTCCCCCGCCGGGCGGGATTTATGGGCAGATTTGGCGGCCGCCGGCATCTGGACCCGGCGATTCCCGGATCGGCCGGGTCTGGTCCGTATCGGCCACCCGGCAGATGCCCATTCTTTTAGCAGAGTCTGCGAAATACTTAATCAATAAAGGGTATTTACGTATTTCCTAAAGGAAATGAAGAGAAAAATATAATCATGCATGATTAGAATCCATCTCCTCTTCAGCGAAATCTTCGTGCTTTGTCGAAACCCCCTTTCCAGGGGCTGCGTTTCTGTGACACGCTGTTACAAAGCAGTAACGTCGCGTTTGCACAGCCCTGGAAAACCACCGATATGCAGCCGGCAACCGGGTCCAAAGCACAAGATGCTAATCTGATCGCCATGCGCCTGCTGGAGGCGCGTCGCTTTGGCGAGGCGCGAGAATTACTTGAGGATCGTTTAAGAACCGATGGCCAGGATGTCTCGCTCTGGCTCAATTATGCGGTGACCTTGCGGGTCTTAGGGGATGCCACCGGCGCCCTGGGCGCCCTGGAGGGGGCCTTGCGGGTGGACCCGCGCTGTTTTCTGGCCCTGCTGATGCGCGCGTCCATTTTTGACCAGCTGGGTGATGCCCGTCAGGCTGGTCAGGCCTATGGGGTGGCCCTCTCCCAATACCGCCCGGAAACCGTAAAAGATGAACCGACGCGCCGCGCCGTGGCCCGCGCCCAGCAGGTGCATGACGCCTATCAGCGGGAAATGGAGGCGACCTTGCGCGGCGCCCTGGCCGGCACCACGGCTGGCAACAATGACCTGCGCCGTGTGAACCAGCTGATCGATCAGATGATGGGGCGCCGCAAAATCTATCACCAGCAGCCGACCCATTATCATCTGCCTGGATTGCCAGCGATTGAGTTTTTTGATCGGGAGGAGTTTCCCTGGCTGCCCCTGCTGGAATCCGCCACGCGTGACATTCAGCTGGAAATGGCCGCCGTGATGGCGGATCGCAGCCTCGACAGCGCCTTTGAACCCTATATCCATTATCCGGACTGGATGCCGCTGGATCAATGGCGTCCGCTGAATAACTCCAAGGATTGGAGTGTCTTTCACCTGCTGGAGAAAGGGCGTCCCGTTCCCGGCAATGCCGACCGCTGCCCCCGTACCATGGAAATCCTGGCCCAGATGCCGCAGCCCTCGGTTCCCAACCGTTCGCCTGCTGGCATGTTCTCAGTGCTGAAGCCCCGTACCCGCATACCACCGCATACCGGCGTCGCCAATACCCGGCTGGTGGTGCATCTGCCCCTGCTGGTGCCGCCCGGATGCGGCTTCCGCGTTGGCAACGAAACCCGCGAATGGAAAGTGGGGGAGGCCTGGGTGTTCGATGATACAATCGAACATGAGGCCTGGAATGACAGCGATGAAACGCGGGTGGTGCTGATCTTCGACATCTGGCATCCCCGGCTGACGGAGGCTGAAAAACAGGCCTATGCCCAGATGATGGTGGCGATGGATGCCTTTGGCGGCAGTGGGGGAGAAAGGGGTATCTGATCCTTCACAAAGGCTTGGCATGATTTGTCTGATAATATACCCTCTGCTCTCTTCATAAAGGGGGGAGGGAGCTTTCATGCCCACATCACGGCACCGGCAAGGATTGATTGCCGCGACCTTGGCTGGCCTGTTGCTGCTGGGGGGATGTGCCGCCCACCCGGGTGGGGTGGGGATGAAGCCGTCAGTGGCGGAAACCGCCGCCCCGGCCTGGCGACCCGCCTGGGCCCTGTCGCCGCTGCCGGCTGGTAATAACCCTTCCTTCGATAACCAAACCGTCCGCCAGATTGTGCCGCTGGTGACGTCGGGGGAGGCTGTGCGGGTGCGGCTGTCCAATGAATTGGGCACGCGGCCGGTCCTGATCGGGGCGGCCCGGCTGGCCCTTGCGAATGCCGATGGCAGCATCCGCCCCGGCAGTGACCGGCCGCTGTTGTTCGGTGGCCAGACGGGTGCCGTGCTGCCGCCCGGTGCGCCCCTGCTCAGCGACGCGCTGCCCGTCAAGGTGGCGGCGGGCGACCGGCTGGTGATCTCCATCCATTATCCGGGCCCCACCTTTGTCGCCGGCCATCAACCCCTGGTCACCATTGCCGGCCCCGGCGACCTCACCGTTGCGCCTGTGTTGCAGGGGGAAACCAAGCGCGCCCCCACCCTGGTCGGCGCGGTGGAGGTGCTGGCCGCCCAGCCCGCCCCTGTGCTGGTGGCCATTGGTGACAGCATCACCGAAGGTGATGTCAGCCACGCCAAGCCTGCCGGCACCTATCCGGCCAAGCTGGCCGCCCTGCTGGCGGCGCGCAAGGATGAGGCGGCCCGCGTGGCCGTGTTGAATCAGGGCATTTCCGGCAATCGGCTGCTGCGCGATCAGGCCGGGGCCAACCTGCTGGCCCGCTTTGACCGCGATGCCCTGGGCCAGCCCGGCGTCAGCCGCGTGGTGCTGCTGATCGGCGTCAATGATATCGGCAACGGCACCCGCCGCCCGGCAGAGGCCGTGACCGCGCGGGAGCTGATCCAGGCCCTGTCCCAGCTGCGCGACCGCGCCCACGCCCATGGGGTGCGGCTCTATATCGGCACCATCATGCCTTATGCCGGTGCCGGCTATTATTCGCCGGAAGGCGATGCCATCCGGCGGGAGGTGAATGACTGGATCCGCCGGAATGAGGGTTTTGACGGTGTGGTGGATTTCGATGCTGCCACCCGCGATCCCGCCAACCCGGCGCAGTTGCTGCCCGCCTATGATGTGGGCGACAAGCTGCACCCCAGCGATGCCGGCTATGCTGCCATGGCGGCAGAAGTGGAGAGGAGTTTGTTCGGGGGGAAATGATACCAAGGGGTATGTTCCATGCCCCTTGGAGGCCGGCGACCGCCGGCCCGCGCCCGCGTGGGCGCGCAAGCCAAGGCGGCGGATGCCGCCGCCCGGCGCTGAGGGAACTGATAATGACCAAGAGCCATGATCCATGGCTCTTGGAAACTCAAGGCGGCGCCCCCCAGCGCCGCTCCAGCCAGCGCGCCAGCCGGGAAAGCAGCAACAGGATCACCAGATATTCCAAGGCCAGCAGCGTATAAAGTTCCAGCGGGCGATAGGTCTGCGTCTGCAGCTCCGTCGCCCGCCGGGTCAGCTCCGCCAGACCGATGGAGGATGCAAGGGAACTGTCCTTTACCGTATGGATGAACTGGCTGACCGTGGGCGGCAACATGCGCCGTAGGGCCTGGGGTAGGATGATCCGCCGCAGGGTCAGCCAGCGGCCCATGCCCAGCGACTGCGCTGCCTCCACCTGCCCGCGCGGCACCCCCTCAATACCCGCCCGGAAAATCTCCGACAGGAAGGCGCCCGCATTCAGCGCCAGCGCCATCACGGCGGCGGTGAAAGGTGTCAGATCGGCGATCCGGCCCAGCAGGGCAAAACCCCACCCCTCCCGGTCCAGCCCCTGCACCATGATGGGCAGCGCATAGAATACCCAGAGCAGCAGCACGAACAGCGGCAGGGTCCGCATCAGCTCGACATAGGTTTCCGCCAGCGCCCGCATCGGCCGGTGGCGTGACAGGCGCAAGGCAGCCGTCCCTAACCCGATGGCAACGCCCGACAGCAGGGCCATGGCCGACAAAGCCAGGGTCAGCCATGCTCCTTCCAGTAGAAACCGCAGATTGGCCCAGCCTTCTGGATCGGCTGGATTGACAATATGCCAGCCCTCCGCACTGCACCCTGTCAGAAGCAGCAGCACCGCCAGGGGCAGGGCAGGGGCCGGACGTCTCACGGCTGTGTCGCCAGCTCAAACCATTGGTGATAAAGGCCGGTGAAGAAGCCATCGGCCAGCCGGGCTTCCACCCATTCATCCAGCCAGTCCAGCAGAACCATATCGCCCTTCACCGTCATCAGGGCATTTTCCGTTTCATTGCCCGGCCGGGCCCCGGCCTGCACCATGGTCAGTTGCGGATATTCCCGCCCGATCTTGGTCATGAAATAGAGATTGTCGGTGAAGGCGGCTTGCGCCCGCCCCGCCAGCACCTCGGTGAAATCGATCACCGGGTCAGCCACGCTCAGCAGCTTGGCCTTGGTGAAGCTGCGCCGTGCCATCTGTTCCGGGGCCGTGCCCTGCTGCACGGCGATCACCACGCCCGGCTGGTCAATATCGTCCCAGCTGCGAAAGCGCTCCGCGTCCTTTTTCTGGATGATCGGCAGAAAGGCCGGGCGCAGATAGGGGGTGCTGAACCCCACCACCCTGGCCCGCTCCGGCGTGATGGTCACGCCGGACGCCACGATATCATATTTGCCGGCCAGCAACCCCGCCACCAGGGTCGGCCAGGTTGCCTGCACCAATTGCAGCTTCACCCCCAGATCGGCGGCAAGCCGGTTGGCCACCTCGATCTCATAACCTTTGAAGCCGCCGCTCTTCACATCCCGGAAACTATAGGGGAAGTAATCCCCCGTGGTTCCGACCCGGATAGTTCCCTGCTGCCGGATGCGGTCCAGCAGACTGCCGGCCGCCAGGGCGGTACCTGGCAGCAGCAGGGGCAGGGCGGCCAGGCTGGCCAGCAGCTGGCGGCGATCCGGGCGCATCATGGCTTAACCGCGCCGGGCGACGAACAGCAGGCCGGGCACCGGTTGCCCGCCCTCGTAGCGCAGGATGCCGGAAGTGATTTCCAGCGGGGTGAAGCCGACGGCCGCCAGGGCTTGCTGCACATGATCGGCGCGATGGGCATAGCGCCCGGCCGGGCCCAGCACAAAGGGTGCCTCGCTGGTCTGTGCCTCCACCGTGCCCACGATCAGGCCGCTGGGCTTGACACTGCCCGCCGCCGCCTGCAACGGCGCCTGCAGATCACCGAAATAATTGAACAATTCGCCAAAGCCGATCAGGTCAAAATGATGGGGCTGGGCGATCAGATAAGCGGTCAGTTCGGCCTGATCCAGGCGGTTGTAAATGCCCCGGCGCGAGGCCTGCTGCAGCATTCCCAATGACAGATCAACACCGGTGAGATTTTGCGCATAGTCCCGCAGGGCCAGGCCGGTCAGGCCGGTGCCGCAGCCGGCATCCAGAATCTCCAGCGTCCCGGCCGGATCGCCCAGATGGCGCTGCAGCGCCTCGGCAATCAGCACCGGCACCTGATAGCCCAAGCTCAGGATCATCTCATCGAACCGCTTGGACGAGGCGTCGAAGGTCTGGGACAGATAGGCATCCGATGCCCGCTCCGGTACCGGCTCCAGCCCCAGTGCTGCGCGCGTATGTTTCAGGATGGCCGTTTCGCCGGCCACCTTGCGCCACCGGTCCAGCACATCAACCAGCGCATCGGCCTTGCCTTCGTTGAACAGGGCCGCACAGACGGACCCCAGTTCCACCTGGGACTGGGTGGATTCCGGAGCCAGCACCAGGGCGCGCAGGGCCGATTCAGCGGCCAGATCGGTGCGCCCGCGCCCGCGCCAGGCCAGGGACAGGTTGATATGCATACTGGGGTTGGTCGGATCGAACGACATGGCCCGCCCGTAACAGGCGATCGCCTCATCAAACTCCCCGATCTCCATCAGGGCGATGCCCAGATTGGCATGGGTCTGCCCCATATCCGGCCTCAGGGCCAGGGCCAGCCGGAACTGTTCCACCGCTTCCACCGGCTTGCCCAGCCGCCGCAGCGTCAGTCCCAGATTGGAGGCGGCTTCGGCATAGTCCGGCCGCGCCTTCAGGGCATTGCCATAATGCTCGGCTGCGATTTCCAGATGGCCGGATTCGAAGAACAGGGTGCCCAGATTGAAATAGGCTTCGGCGAACAGCGGTTCGCGTTCCAGCGCATCGACATAATGGCCGGCAGCCTCATGTGCCCTTCCCTGGGCCTGAGCGACGGCACCCTGATTGAAATGATAGACCGGGTTTTGCGGATCCAGCGCTGCCGCTGCCGCATAGGCCTGGGCGGCGGCGGGATAATCTTCCAGATTTTCCAGGGCGATCCCCAGATCGGCCCGGATGGTCGCATCACCGGGATCATCCAGAACGGCTTCGCGGAGCAGGGGAACGGCATCGGCGAACCGGCCACTATCCAGGGCGACGCGCCCCAATTCCACCGGGCTGCCGCTGGCGCTATCGCTCATCTATCTCGTCCCCCGCTCCACCACCGCCGACGCCGTCAGGGCCGGGGCGGTACGATCTGCCAAATGCGAGGCAGGATAACGGGTTACGCTGGGGCTGAACAGCCTTTGCTGTCGCTCAGGCCTTGATATCGACCAAAGCACCGCGCCCATTGGCACCGCTGCCAGCTTCCGTTCCGGCGGTGGTGCCGGTTTGCAGCACCTGGGCAGCTTGCTGTTCCTGGTCGGCATTCTGTTTCAGCTGACCAGTCTGCAGCTGGCTGCGGGTCTGCAATACATTGACGGCCGAGGCATACCCGGCGGAGGAGCCGACTTCCATCGCAGTAATCCTTCCTGGTTATGGACGGATTATAGGCTGATCCGGGTCTTCCCGCCAGGGGGCTTCATCCCAGCGTGCTCATGATGGAAAAGCATAGCGCATCGCCCTGCGCGTGAATGGTTTTCAGCGCATCCTTGGGCAGCGGGATGCGCTTTTCCCGGCAATAGGCGACGATCAGCCGCGCCAGCTGGTAGCTTTCGACCTCCAGCTCCCCGCGCGGACCGCTGACCCCGTCGCTTTGAAGGCGGACGGAGGGCGGGGGGCCTTCCACGACCTGCACGCGCATGATGCGGCGGCTGGGATCAAACCCCTCCAGCGGCACGGTCTGGAAGACCAGCTTCAGCTCATCGTTGGAGAAAATGATGTGACGGATTTCGGTGATCATGGCTCTCTCTGCCTCCGGCGCCTCAGCCCGTCTTCTTTTTCTGCCGACGACGATAAATCGTGCAGGGGTTGATTTCCAGCAACGCGGCGGCACGGGTTATATTACCACCACAGGCCTGGATTGCCGCATCAATGGCTTCTTCCTCCACCATCCAGAGCGGACGAATATGCCGTTCTGACATTTCCGCAACCGGTGGCGTGGCGGGGGGAGGGGCGGCCACCGGGGCGGTGGGCACCCCGACAACCGTTGCGGTCGGTGGCAGCGACAGGCCGGGAATGCCCAGGCTGGCAAAAGGATTGGCACCGGCGGCAACCGTGCCCGGCGGCTGTGCAAGCGGCCCCATCATCGCGGCCCAGCGCGGGTCTTGCAGCAGGGGCGGCACGATCATGGTCGGCTTGTTCAACGGCGGCGGGAACATAAAGGGCTGAATGATGTCGCCATCATTCAGCACCACGACGTTGCGCACCACATTCAACAGCTGGCGCACATTGCCGGGCCAGGCGTAATTGCGGATGATCTGTTCCGCTTCCGGACTGAAACCTTTGAAATCCTTGCGCTCCTCCCGGCCAAACTTGGTCAGGAAATGCCGAGCAATCAGCAGGGCATCGTCCCCCCGCTCCCGCAGGGGCGGCAGTTCGATGGAAATCACCTGCAGGCGATAGAACAGATCCTCCCGGAAGCGGCCGGCCTGCACCTCGGCATAGGGATCGCGGTTGGTGGCGCAGACGATGCGCACATCCACCGGTTCCAACTTCTCCGAGCCGACCTTCTTCACCATGCCTGTCTGCAGGAAGCGCAACAGCTTGGCCTGCAGCGACAGGTCCATTTCGCCGATTTCGTCCAGGAACAGGGTGCCGCCATCGGCCTGCAGGGCGGCACCGGAATGGTCGGTGGTGGCCCCGGTGAAGGCACCTTTCACATGGCCGAAAATCTCCGACTCCATCAGGTCTTTCGGGATGGCGGCGCAATTGATGGCGATGAAGGGGCCGCCGCCGCGTGGGCTGCGTCGGTGAATGGCCTCGGCACAGACCTCCTTGCCCGTCCCGCTTTCGCCGGTGATGAAGACGGTGGCCTTGGAAGGGGCGGCGGCATCAATCAGCCGATAGGCTGCCTGCATGGAGGGCGAGGCACCGATGAAGCCCATGAAGGCGCTGCCATCGGGTGTTTCGGGCTTGCTGTCGGCCTTCGCTGCCTTGGCAGGACGCTTGGTGGTGCTCGGCTTTTCCGCGGCCGGGCGGGTCGCCAGGGCGGCAGCCACGGCACCGCGCAATCGCTCCGTGCCGACGGGCAACAGCAGCACATCGGCTGCCCCGGCGCGCATCGCCTCCACCGCCACCTGCACAGACCCCTGGGCCGTCAAGGCGATGGCCCGCGCCGCGGTACCAGCCGCCAGCAGGTCACGCACCAGTTCCGTCCCCGGCTGGTCGGGCAATTGAAGATTGACCAGCACCAGATCAGCCGCCTCCGCCGCCAGCGCCCGCTTGGCAGCGGCGGCGGTATCCACCACGGCGATGTTGTGACCCTCCCGCTTCAAGGCGTTGACATAGGCCAATGCCAGCGACGGGGCCGGTTCAACAACAAGAAGGTTGAGATTGTTATTATTCATCAACAGCAGTTTCGCATGGAGTTCATGCGAAAAGCAACGATAATGATGCGATATGCTGCGTAGCTTTGCAAAATGCACCGCCTATCCATCGCGTTGATTATATTTCCAACCGGAAATGACAGGCGCTTCCAACGCTCCTTTATGGAAACTTGGCGGGGTGAGTTGGCGCGAAAATTGCTTGTACCTTTGCGGGTGATTTCCTCTCCGAGGATTACCCGCCGATAGGGACGCTCCATCCCTTCGGCTCATACCCAGGAAACCGGCCTCTGTGCTGCCGGGCCCATTTTTCGGTTCAGGGCGAAAGCACCACCTTGATGCGGCGCGGATGGTCTCATGCCATTCGCGCCGTCTTTTCGGTGACGTCATGCCCATTGGGGAGGGCCCGTTTGGGCAGAATGGTCTCGGCAAAATTGGCCGCTGGGCAAAATTTGCCGCTCTTGCCCCCCCTCAAATCTCCCCGTCTTCCTCACCATAGGGGAAAGGCGTGCCAGCCGTTCCCGTAACAGACCCACTGTCAGCACGAAATCGCCACACCTTTGGTTCATTAAGGGCCAGCCCGCCGCTGGTCAGCCGATCCATAATAGTGATGGCAATATCGGCCTGCAGGCGTGTAGCCCAGGGCGTCATAGCGGCCTTTTGATCTTCCAGGTAAGCAGCAGAATAGAGCGTATGCGCCACGCCTTCGGCATGGCGCAGCATGAAGCCCACCACCTGGCGTGCGCAATCCGCCGGTTCCAGGATGGGCTCGATCCCCGATGCGGCGGCGGCCAGTACCGGAAACATCAGATGCTCGCGCTGGTCAAGCGTGGGCTCGCCGCTCAACGCATCTGCGACCTTGCGCAGATAACTGGCGCGGGCAGCCGGCAGGTCCCGCAATGCCAGATCCAGGATTTGCCTATGGTTCATTCTCTCGCCCCGACGGGAATGGTCCGTCCTGATAGCATCAGGCTCCTCCTCTTATCGCAAGGGGTGAGGTGCCTGTCACGCCCCGAACCGGTTCCTTTCGGACAGGGCTTAGCAGGGTGCGGAAAAACCAATGCACTGCTGAAGGGGGGCATTCTTGTCAATCTCGCGTCACGGGATTGCCGACAATCCCTCAGCCTAACGACGCGTCAGCCTAACGACGCGAAAGCCTATTTCCGCACCCTGTCAGAGCTTCGTATATTTATCCTCGAAACGGACGATATCATCCTCGCCCAGATAACTGCCTGATCGCACCTCAATCAGCTGCAGGGGAATGCGACCGGGGTTGGTCAGGCGGTGTTTTTCGCCGATGGGGATATAGACCGACTGGTTTTCATGTACCAACCTTACATCTTCTCCACAGCGCACCTCAGCTGTGCCTTGGACGACAACCCAATGTTCGGCACGGTGATTATGGCGCTGCAGGGAGAGCTGTTCGCCCGGTTGGACCACCACACGCTTAACTTGATAACGGTCACCAGCATCAATGATGCGATGATAGCCCCAAGGCCGATGCAAAGTGGTGTGGGTGTCACACTCCGACCTGCGGGCCTTTTTCAGTTGGTCAACAATCGCCTTGATGTCCTGTGCGCAGTCGCGATGAGCAACAAGGACGGCATCGTCGGACGACACCACCACGATATCAGAGAGACCGGCAACGGCAACCAGACGTTCGTCCGTGCGAATATAACTGTTACGGCAATCATGCAGGAGAACATCACCGATTTTGACATTGCCGGCATCATCCTTGGCTGCGATTTCCCAGAGGGCCGACCAGGCGCCCACATCGTTCCAGCCCATATCCACCGGCACCACAACGGCTCGGTCGGTCTTCTCCATCACCGCATAGTCGATTGAAGCGGATGGCGACGCGGCAAAGGCATCCCGCGCTACACGGCAGAAAGTAAGGTCAACCTGCGCGCCTGCCAAGGCCGCACTGCACGCCGCCATGATTGCTGGCGCTTGCCGTTCCAATTCAGCCAGATAGGCCGAGGCAGCGAAAAGAAAGATGCCGCTGTTCCAGAGATAGTTGCCTTCCGCCAGGTAGCCGGCTGCCGTTTGTGCATCCGGTTTCTCGACGAAGCGATCAACCTGATGGGCGGCACTTCCAGCGGTCAATGATCGTCCCATCCGGATATAGCCGTAACCCGTCTCCGGCCGGTCCGGCCGAAGACCAAAGGTTACCAGCGCGCCTTCCCGCGCTGGCACGACGGCTGTTTTGATTGCCTCCCAGAAGGCCGTCTGATTCGCTACGACATGATCGGATGGCATCACCAGAAGCAGCGGATCGCCGCCTGCCTCTCTGGCTTTCAAAGCCGCCAGCGCAATGGCGGGTGCGGTGTTGCGCGCTACCGGTTCCAGCAGGATCGCTGCCGGCTCCACCTGGATGGTGCGCAATTGTTCAGCCAGGATGAAGCGATGATCCTCGTTGCAGATCATCAATGGGGCGGCGAAATCAGTGCCCCGGACGCGCAAGGCGGTTTCCTGAATCATGGTTCTGTCGCCGGCCAGCGGCAGAAACTGCTTGGGGTAGAGGGCGCGGGATGCCGGCCAAAGCCTTGTGCCAGAACCACCTGACAGGATGACGGGGGTTACCTGCAATGCTGTCATATTCCGCATCCTCATTTATATGCATAGGGCGGCAAGCACAGGCGCAATGCCATCAATCATCGCGGGATGTCAAGTCAGGCAGGGATGAGGACGCCTGTCATTCCCGGCCGAACAGAAGGACTGTCGGGTGAAACGCCCCACGACGCGGGAGCGGCAGGGCAAACCTGGACAGCGACGCCAAGCCGGTATCCAGGTCGCGGGAATGCTGCCTATTGAGCGGATCGCGGAAAAGCGGAATCGCTTTGGAACGTGAATCCGCTCGCCGAACGAGGACTTATACCAATCCGCCAAAAGGTTAACCTTTAGGTGGATTGGAGGCCGGCGACCGCCGGCCCGCCGCTCGGTAGCGGCGTAAGCCAAGCTGCCGGAGGCAGCGCCCGGCGATTGAGGGAACACGAAATCTCCCTGGATCGGTCACGATCAAGGGAGATTGGTATTATATACCCAAGCGCCGAATAAATTCGGCAAAATGCTCAAACGCCGCAAGGGCTTAGGTATACCCAGTTCCGGGATTCTCCCGTCACTTGGGTATATGGATCTGCTGGTCCTGTCTGCCTGTGAGACCGGACGGGGGGAGGAAACCTTTTTGGGCGGGGTGCGCGGTTTGCCCGTCGCGGCCAGTCTGGCCGGGGTGAAACGGTCGCTGTTGACGCTATGGCCCGTGGCGGATGAAGGCACCGCCGATTTCATGTTGGGTTTCTACAAGAACCTGAAGGCTGGCCAGACCTATGCAGAGGCATTGCGCACCACGCGACGGCAGGCGATGGAGGGGGCGATCCCCACCACCCGTGACCCCTCCGTCTGGGCGGCCTTCGTTCTTTTTGAAAATTGATGAGGGTTTGGTTCAGCCGGGCGGTCAAGTCGGCTGTTGGCCGAACTGTTGGCGCAATTTCATCCTGTCAATCTTGCCCGTGGCGGCCAGGGGCATTTTTTCCACTTCGATAATCGCATCCGGCAACCACCAGCGCGGCACCTGGCTTTCCAGCAGGCCCATCAGGGCGGGCTGGTCGATGTTCTGCCCGGCGCGGGCTTCCACGATCAGCACGGGCCGTTCGGTCCATTTGGCGTCGGCGCGGGCGATCACGGCGGCCAGCCCCACGCTTTCCACCGTGCCGATAATGGCTTCAATCTCTCCGGGATTGATCCATTCACCGCCGGATTTGATCAGGTCCTTGGTGCGGCCCGTGATGGTCAGGTTGCCATGGGCGTCGATAACCGCCAGATCGCCGGTATTGAACCAGCCCTCTGCATCAAGGGCGGTTTCAGGTGCATCAAAATAACGTTCCAGCACGCTGGCTCCCTTCACCTGCAGCCGGCCCTCTACACCGCGCTGTTGTGGCAGGGCACTGCCGGTTTCATTCACCAGCCGCAGATCGACCCCGGCGCAGGGGCGACCGGAATTTTTGGCGCTGCGATGGGGGGAATTAACGGCGGCAACAGTGCCCAGGGGGGACAGTTCCGTCATGCCCCAACTGGGTTGCACGACGGCACCCAAACGCTTTTCAATCCGTTCCATCAAGGCTTCCGGCACGGACGAACCACCCAGCAGCACCCGTTTCAGGCTGGGCAGTTCGCCACCATGCTTTTCCAGATGATCCACCAGCCCCAGCCAGACCGTGGGGATGCCGGCAGCAACGGTGACGCCCTCCCCGTTGATCAGTTCCGCCAGCCGCGCCCCATCCGTACGCCGCCCCGGCAGCACGAACTTCGCTCCCACTGCCGGTGCTGCAAAGGGTAAGCCCCACGCATTGGCGTGGAACATCGGCACCACGGCCAAAACACTGTCCTGCGCGCTCAACCCCAGAATATCGGGCTGCACAATATTGGCCGTGTGCAGATAGTTGGATCGATGGGTGTAAAGCACCCCCTTGGGTGCCCCGGTGGTGCCGGAGGTAAAGCAGAGCCCGGCATTCGCCGTTTCCGCGAAGCCGCCCCATTCTGTTTTGGCACCATGGCTTTGCAGCAGGTCGGATTGCCGCCAGACCCGCACGCGGTCGGGTACGGGCGGAGCGGAAAAGGCCACGCCCGGTTCATCCAGCACCACGACATGTTCCACGCACGGGCAATTGGTGACCAGGGCAGCCACCAACTCATCCTGGCCGGGGCTGACGGCCAGCACCCGGTCATTCGCCTTCAGGATCATCTCTGACAGGTGGGGTGCGCCGATACGCGGGTTCAGCGTGTGGCAGACGAGGCCGACCCCAAGCGCCGCGTACCAGCATTCCATATGGGCCTGGCTGTTCCAGGCCAACGTCCCCAGCCGGTCGCCGAACCGCAGGCCCAGGGCCAGCAGCGCGCCGGACAGACGGTTGCAGCGGTCCAGCAGATCGGCATAGCCAATTCGGGCGGAGCCTTCGTCGCCGCCCGTCACCACCTCTGTATCGGGGTGCCACTTGGCGGCATGGCGCAGGAACTTGTCGAGCAGTAATTCGTAATGCTGCATGGTCGTGTCACCGGGTCGGGCGGGTGGGGATTTGGGGCGGCATAAGGCCGGCAGCCCGCGAAAACTGGGTCACGCGGCTTTCCGTTCGCGGTTGATGGCGAAGGCCAGCGCCACATAGATCGCGATGGCGATCAGGTAGAAGGGCAGCAGGCTGTAAAAGGCCATTTGCAAGGGATTGTCGGCACCGCCGCTGCGGAAATGGTCGCTCATCGCGCCTAGATATGTTGGTCCCAGGCCCAGGCCGATCAGGTTCATCACCAGCAGCAGCAGGGCGCCTGCCAATGTGCGCTGATAGGCGGGTACGGCGTTCTGCACCTGGGTGATGGCCGGGGTGAGGTAGAAGAAATTCAGGAAAAACGGGATGGCAAGAAACAGCATGGCCGTCTGCCAGTCCGGCACATGCACGAAGCCGATATAGAAAGGGGTGGCCAGGGCTAGGGCACCAGCAGGCACCAGGGCGAAGGCGCTGGGCCAGCGCCGGCCCAACCGGTCCACCAGCCAGCCGGAAACAAAGATGCCGCCACCGACCGCCACCCCCACCAGCAGGGAGAAGTAAAGCGCTACATCCGCCAGCCCCATCCCCTTTTCCCGCATCAGGAAAAGCACCGCGAAATTCGCCATGCCATAGGTGATGAACTGTGTAGCCCCGGAGGCCAGCGCCACCAGTGACAATGCCGGACGACGGAAGAAATCACGCGCACCCTGCCAGAAGCTGGCCCGGTGGCCTGTCGTTGTTGCCTTGTTGCCAACCGGGTCGCTGGCACCGCGTGCCGGTTCCCGCACCGTGCCCCAGACGATTACCGCCGCAACGACGCCGACGGCCCCCAGTACAATGAAGGCCAGACGCCAATCATAAAGGGCGGCCAGGGTGGCACCAAAGGCCACGCCCAACGCCTGGCCAATGGGCGGAGCCAGGTTGAACAGACCCAGCGCCCGGCCCCGCTGTTGCGGCGGGAAGTAATCAGACAGGATGGCATAGGATGGCGGGGCACCGCCTGCTTCGCCCACACCCACGGCCATACGCGCCAACACCAGTTGGGCATAGGAGCCGGCCAGCCCGCTGGCGACCGTTGCCGCACTCCACAAGGCGCAGGCCACACTCAGCACACGCACCCGGTTGCCGCGGTCGGCAAACCACGCGACGGGCAGAGAAATCCCGCAATAGAACAGGGCGAAATAGAGCCCGCCCAGCAGACCTAACTGACCATCCGTCACCTGCAAATCATCCTGGATCGGCTTGGCCAGGATGGAGAGAAGTTGCCGATCCAGGAAATTCAGCACATAGACAAAGGTCAAAAGAACCAGGACGAACCAGCGATATCCCGGTGATGATGTGGCCTTCGGCATCCAGAAGGGACCAGCCCTGTTCTGGGGTACGGCAATTGGGCCCTTCCCATCCATGCATTTCCTCCTGTCCGACTGTTTTGGTTGGGTGGTTTATCGGCTGACGGGCGGGTGGATATCGTCCAGCGGCCAGATCGGTCGTTGAATGTGCTGATATACCAGTGCCCGGAAATCCAATGTGCCGACGCCGGGGGCGGCGACCGACAGGATGGTGCCGGCCATCGGGGCAAACCAGGCGCGGAAATGCTGGGTGGATTTCACCAGCAGCACCGGATGGCGGTCCAAATCGACCCCGAAATCACTGAAGGCATTGGGGCTGAAACATTGGCTGCGCAGGCTGGTCAGCACGAATGTCACGCCCTGGCCACTGACAACCGCCACATCGCCCAGTGGCATCTGCCCCAGTTCGAAGCCATAGATGGCATTTTCCACGATCCGGTCGACCCGGACCCGCATTTCCAGCGGCGGCCCGGAAAGGTCGCAGGCCTTGCCGCCAATATGCAGGGTGATTTCCGCCTCAACCCCCGCCGCCATCGCGGCTTGCACTGCCGCCGCATCCCACAGGAAGGCGACGGCCAGACCGGTAATGCCGGCTTGCAGGCAGGCATGGATCAGATAGGTTGAATCCCCTGGGGCCCCGATGCCAGGATTATCCGCCCCATCGGCGAGCACCACCGGGCGCGCAGCCCCCGCCAGCACGGCGTTAGCGGCCTGCTGGCAATCCAGCACAATTCCCATCGTGCGGTCGCGCATGTCGATCAGCGCGTGGCCCAACTGTTCGGCCACAGCATCCGCCAGTTCGGGACTGTCATCGGTAATCACCAATATCTTGGTGCCAGTGTCCGGCACATCAGCCCAAGGGAAGCCATGCACCAGGGAAACCGACAGGATGCCCGGTCGCTTTTCCACCTGCTTCATGCGGGCGACAAAGCCCGCCATATCGGGAAGGCTGGTGTAATAGAGGTTCAGCATGCGGCAATCGAATTGCCGCATCACCGGGCGGCAGCGTTTCTGGCTTGCCGCCACGCAAAGCCGCCACAGTTCTGCTGCGCGATCCGGGATGTCTGTATGCGGATATTCCTTGAAACACACCAGCAGATCGGCAGCCTGCATCATCGCATCCGTCAGATGGCAATGCGGGTCCAGCTCCACGCCGATGATGGTGTCCGGGCCGGTAATCGCCCGCACGCGGCGCAGGATATCGCCTTCGCAATCTGGATAACCGTCAGCCACCATGGCGCCGTGCAGTACCAGAAAGACGATATCCACCGGTCCGGCGGCGCGTAGGTCGCCCAGCAACTGGTCGCGCAGCCCTTCATAAACCTTGCGGTCCACCAGCCCGCCGGGTTGGGCGAAGGTCACAAGCCCTTCCACCAGTTCCCAGCCCAGGGCGGCGCATTGATCGCGCACCAGCAGCAGCGGGGAACCGAACGGGCCCGGTCGGGCCGTCCGGCTGCCGCCCGGATAATAGAATTCCGCAAACGCCGCCCGTCCTGTGGGGATCGGTGCGAAACTGTTGGTTTCCGTCGCGATGGAACCGGTAAAGACGCGCATGGACCCTCACAAGGGACGGCGGGACAGACGGATCAGTGGGGAAACGGCACATAGGTGGCCGGGCGCAGGGCGGCGGCCCCGGCGGCATCCTGTGCCCGCACGATATCGGCAAAGGCCAGGGCCATATCCAGCAGCTTGTCCCGCAGGATGGTTTCCGGCGTATCCTTGGGCGTAAACTGGTAGATATTGTGGGAAATGCAGTTGACCAGCGGAATGCCATGCTGCGTCAGATCCCAGCCATCCCCCAGCAGGAAGTTGGAGATGCGGGACCGGTCCAGATCATGGCGGTCGATGGCTCCCCGCACGGTATCCAACAGCACCGGGTTCGCCCCGCCCTCCGGTCCGGTCACGCCCCAGTATCGGATGGAGGCCAGATCGGTCGGCACCCAGCCATCGCCGGTGCTGCCGGGTTTGGCAGGGCGGTACTGGCGGCCCATCATTTCAATATTGTTGGCCGCCACGATCTGCGGCAGCAGCTCGCGCAGCTTGCTGGAGAATTTCTCCCAGCCCGGATCAAGGCCATAGATGCGTGTGGCATCCGCCACTGACATATTCCGCTCTTCAGGGAAGATGGTCCAGCCCACACCGAAATGGCTGGCGCGGAAGAAAAACAGAACATCCCGGTCCAGCGGAGTGGCCTTCTGGTGGCTTAACAGGTGGGCCACGGCCAATGTCACGGCCGATCCCGATGCCTCGTTGGTGGCCCAGCCATCATGGTGGCTTTTGACCAGCACATATCCGTCACGCTTGCGCCCCGGCAGGGTGCCATAGACGTTGAAGCTGGTGCCCTGGCCGCGTGTGCCGGTCAGCGTGATGGTCGCTTTCGTGCCAGGTGACAGGGACCGGCGTAGCCGATCCCCTGTCCGGGCGCTGATGGTGACCGCCGGCAATTCATAACCCGCGTACCAGTGATGATATTCAGCCGTATCATCCCCGAACAGGTCCAGAATGCCGATCCAGCCGGCAGCCCCGTGCTGTACGGCAAGCTTGTAGGAGGCGGCGAGGTTGGCCGGCGGCCAAGCGAAATTCGCCTCGTCCTGGGGGATGGTGCCGTCGCGGTCCAGGACATAATAATCCGCCCCTACGCGTGGTGCCTTGCCGGGCAGGCCGATATCCACCATCACGATTTTGCCGCGCACATCCTGGGCGGCAAAATCCGCTGCCTTGCCATCGCCGACATGAACAAGTTCTGCGGTCAGGCCTTCAGGCACAGTGTAGCCGGCATAGCGCAGGAAGGAGCAGGGCAGCGCTTCCCGCTTGCCATCCTGGTGGAGTTCCAGTGACCAGCGGTCGGGGAAGGCGATGGCCACCGGAACGGGTTCCAGCATCACATCCACCAGCCCCAGCTTGCGCAGTTCGTCGGCGATATAGTTGGCATTGGCATGATCAGATGCCGTGCCCGGCATCCGATAGCCATAACGGTCCGCGGCCCCCAGCGCATACATGGCCTTGGCCCAGGTCATAATATCATCGTCATTGAGGCTGGATACCGTCCCACCCGCCATGGCTACTGACAGCGGGGCCGTGGTCAGGGCGGCGACACTGGTCAACAGATCACGCCGGGTCAGTCGCCAGCTTGCTCCGCGGCCATGTTTGGAAAGGGGCATGGTGTCTGATCCTTTTTGCCGCCGTGCTTAAAACACTGCCCGGAAACCGGCAGTGAAGTTGCGACCCAGAATGTCGTAAAGCTGCGGATTGGTCGGGTAGACGACGTTGAAGGTGCCGAACGGCAGGGCAGGGGGCTGCTTGTTGAACAGGTTGTTGACCGTGGCGAAAAACTCCACCTTGCCACCGCCCATGTCGAATGCTTGCCGCGCGCTGATATCGGTATAGGCGACAGCCGACACATGGTTGTCGGCCAGGGCGGGATTATAGACTTCCGTACCCGCCTGGAATTTGCCGGAACCGATGAAGCGTTCCTGCAGGAACAGTGTGAAATCACCTTTGGTGTAAGTGGCGCTGAGCTTGGCGGATAGGCGTGGGTTGGAATAGATGCCGCCGACCACGCCGGTGGCATCGATCGGCTCTGCGCCAGGCTCAATCCGCGTGTAATCGATCAGGTATGTCGCCAGCCCGCGCAGGGAGAGCGTACCCTCCAGCACGGAGGACCAGTCAGACAGGTCTGTATTGTAGCCGACTTCGAAATCCAGCCCGTTGGTCTTCAGCGCGCTGAGATTCAATTGTGGGGTGATGATGCGGATCAGCCCGGTGCGCGCTGTGGGATTGGAATAAATCAGGTTGGAGCAGATGGAACCGGTGCCGTCGGACGCTGCACACAAATCAATGGTGCGCTGGCCGGTATACCGGCTGATCACGTTGCTGACATCGATGTTGTAGTAATCGACCGAGGCGGTGAAATTCTTGTTTTCACCCGCCCGGAAGACGATGCCGGTCGTATAGGTGTCGGTTTCTTCCGGCTGTAGATCGGGATTGCCCACCTCGCTAACCAGCACATTGGCGGAGACGTTGTTCAGCGTGTCCTTCACCGTGGTCAGCGATGCCTGCACCGCCGGCGAATAAAGCTCGGAGATGTTCGGCGCGCGGATGTCGCGGGAAACCGTACCCCGCAGCGTCACACTCTCCACCGGTTGCCAGACGCTGCCCACCTTCCAGGTCGTCACCCCACCGCTGGTGCTGTAGTCGGTATAGCGGATGGCGGCATTGGCGCTCAGCGAATGGGCCAGGGGCAGATCTCGCAGCAGGGGCACATCCACCTCGCTGAAGACTTCGCGAATATCATAGGAGCCACTGATCGGCTGGATATTGGTCAACTGCCAGCCGCCAGGGCTGGCCAGCACCTGGGCCGGCACGAGGCGCAGACCGACGGATGAGACCGGCGTCTGCGCAATCTCGTCGGAAACCTGCTTCACCTCCTCGCGGCGATATTCAAAGCCAGCGGCGAAGCTGACGTCCCCGGCGGGCAATTCAAATGGGGTGCCGCGCACCGTCATAGCGGCCACCTGCCGGGAGACATCGGCCTTGTAATAGGCGGTACCCTGCACATAGGCGATGGCTTCATCCGACGGGCTGCCCGATCCGATCAGGTTCAGCGGCACGCAGCCGGGATAACGGCCGGGATTGGTCAGCGTGACGCGGCATACCGTGTTACCAGTGGTTGGGTCGCGCACGGCATCAACGGCGGCGAAGAACCGCGCGTAATTCAGGTTGTTCTCGGTTTTGATGCGCTGCCGGTTGCTTCCATATTGATAATAGGCATCCAACTCCCAATCAGGGGCGAATTCGTAATTGAAGCCGGTAACGGCGTTGTAGGTCTGGTTGGTGGCATCGGCCACCGATGCCGGCATATCCAGATTCAGCCGCCCCAACTGGAACCCGACCTGCCCATTGGCGATCATCGTCGCCTGCAGCGCTGCCGGTATATAGGGATTGCCCAGCAGGATGGTGGGGGCGTTGAAGCCGGGGATATGGAAATTCTCGGTCTGCCTATACCGGTTATGTACGCTGGCATAACTGCCTTCGACAAAGGCCGTCAGTTCTGGCGTCACCTCATATTCAGCATGGCTGAACAGGCTTTTGGAGCGCACAGCAGCCAACAGCGTCTGGCTGGCGACCGATCCCTGGCCGCCCACCAGTTCCCCATCCACGATGGTGCCGGCATTGAAGGGGACGACGCTGCCATCGGCCGCAAATTGCTGCGTGCCCATGCCCAGCCCGGTGCCGCCATAGATCAGGCCGCCATCGGCGAAGAAACTGCTGCTGTAATTGCCGACCATAATGCTTTCGGTCGGGTTGGCTGGGTTGGTCACAACCACATTGGCGTCACGCCCGAAAGGGCGGTCACGAACACTTTTCACCCCATCGGAGTCATAATAGGAACCGCTGACCACGATATGGCCGCGTCCGCCGGCAAAGCTGTCGCCGCCGGTCAGGCTATATTTCTGCGTGCCATTGTCGCCATAGGTGGTCAGGCTGCCTTCGGCACTGGCCTTGATGCCGGTGAAGTGGGTATCCAGAACGAAATTCACCACGCCTGCCACAGCGTCGGAACCATAGGCTGCTGACGCGCCGCCGGTAACCACATCCACCCGCTTCACCAGTTCCTGGGGCAGGGTGTTGGTATCTGTGGTACCGGTAATAGTGGATGGTGCCGTGCGCCGCCCATCAAGCAGCAGCAGCGTGCGCTGTGCGCCCAGGTTGCGGAGGTTGAGAAAACTGCCGGAATTGGGACCGGTGGCGGAAAGCTGGCCGGATGCGGCGTTGGTGGAACCCTGGAATACCGGAAGCTGGTTCAAGCCCTGTGCGATGGTACCCGGTGCCCCCGCCTGCAGCTCATCCACGCTGACCACGGTTACCGGTGTTGGTGCCTGCGCCCCATTGCGGATGGCACGTGAACCGGTAACGACAATCTCTTCCAGAATGGAACTGTCGCTGTTCGCCGGGCTCGATGCCGTTTGGGCATTGGCCTGGACACAGGCCAAGGCGGTCAGCCCCAGGGCTGACGACCATGAAAGTCGCATCCGTTTCCTCCCACATTCATTTGATTATTTGTTTTCCGCCAGTTGCCGGTCGGTTCTGCTTCGCGGTGACCGATCCTTTGCATCCTTGCGCATTCACCGTGACCTCGGTCGGATTTACCGTCAAGTTTTTTCTTTAAAAAAAAGAAATTAATGAAGTTGCATCGAAAAGGCGGATTGGCTAAGGTGTTGCCATGATGACGTCACGCCTGTCTGAAGCCATTGATGATGCCCCGGATCTGGCCCCTGGTCGGCGCACAAGGCGTTCCCAGGCGGAACGGCGGGAGGCGTCGATGACGCAAATCCTAGATTCCGCAGAGGCTGCCTTTGCGGAACTGGGCTATGGCGGCGTCAGCTTGAATGAGGTCGCAAAGCGCAGCGGGATCCCGGCACAGTTGATGCGCTATTATTTCAACGACAAGGCAGGCCTGTTTTCGGAGGTGATTGAGCGGCGGGCCACCGTCGTGAACGCTATCCGCATGAAGGTGTTCGATACCTATGAAGCGGAAATGGGTGATGCCATGACGCTGGAGGGGGTGATCCAAGCTTTTGTGCAGACGGGTTTTGAGATGATGTCACGCGATGCCGGTTGGAAGAATTACTGCACCATCGTCGCCCACATCAACAACTCACCCCAACTTCGACAGTTCATGTCGGAGGCGTTCAATGTAATTTCCCTGCGGATGATCGCCTTGATGCGTCGTGTTCTGCCGCATGCCCAGGAAAAGGATATTTACTGGAGTTTCCAGTTCCTGACTGGGGCCTATACCTATTCGCTGGCGGATACCCGCCGTATTGATGAATTGTCCCAGGGGCTCGTCAGTTCCGGTGATGCAGCGGAGCTGTCCGCCCGCTTCGCCAAGGCGATGGCCGCCAGCGTGGAAGCCCTGTGTGGTCCCGCCAAGGGAAGTTCGAGTAAACCGTAAAGTACAAGGTGCCGTGGTGCGCCGCTGGCGGACTTGCCGGGAAACACCATCCAAGCCGAACGAGGATTATCCCGTTTAAAGGGAATCCCACTCATCAGGGAGGTATCATCATGCCGCCGCGGAACCGCAGTTTCGGTCGGTACGCGTTTCGTCTTGCTGCCATTCTGGGCTTGGTCGGGCTGACAGCAGCCTGTTCCAGGCCACCCTTATCCTTCCGTGAACCGCCGGCCCCGTTTGAGGAAACAGCCGCCCCTGCGGCACCGGATTATAGCGCCCGCGAAGCCTGGCTGGCCTTTCCGTGGCGCAACGGGCTGGAAAGGTCGGTGCCTGCCGGGGATGAGGCGGTTGACGAGGCAACGGCCCCGGCGGATGTGTTTTTCATACATCCTACGACCTACACCTCTAACGATCGCTGGAATGTGCCTATTGATATGCCGGCGGCGTTAAGCGCGCCGGTCCTGCTCAATCAGGCCAGCGTTTTCAACGGCTGTTGCCGGATTTATGCCCCGCGCTACCGCCAGTCCTCGCTGGTGGGGCTGGCTCATGACGGCCCTTTGACAGTCGCGTATAATGATCTGCGCCGGGCCTTCCTGTATTATTTGGAAAAGCATAATGACGGTCGTCCGTTGATTCTGGCATCGCACAGCCAGGGCACCGGCCACATGATCCGGCTTTTGCAGGATGAGGTGCTGGGCAAACCAGTGCAGCAACGGCTGGTGGTCGTTTATGCCATCGGTGCCTATGTTCCCAGCAGCTTTGCCGATATTGGCCTGCCTATCTGTGATCAGCCGAGCCAGACCGGATGCCTGATCTCCTGGAACGTCAACCAGCCTGGCCTTTTCTCTATGGCTACGTTAATCGAAAATCCCCGTTACTGGTGGGGCGATGCTTATATCCACGGAAATGCGCCGGCGGTTGTCGTCAATCCACTGAGCTGGCGGCGCGATGGCAAGGCCGATGCCGCCGCAAACCCGGGCAGCATGCCATTCCCCCCGGCTGTACCCTCCGATACCGTCCCGGCCATTGCCTTGCCGGCCCCGCAACCGGGCTTGGTGGGGGCGGAAACCAAGGATGGCGTTGTGCTGGTGGAGCTTCCCTGGTTCCAAAAGGGCTTTTATGATGCGCTGAGTGTGCTTTGGGGCAGCTATCATCGGTTCGATTACGGGCTCTATTATGAAAGCCTGCGCCGCAATGCCGTGGATCGGGTTGAGGTGTGGAAATCAGGTTCCGCGGCTGAACCGCGTTGATTGCGTCGATTATGCGGGTGGGTTCTGATCGGTATGTTTTGGGATAGGGCACGTCCACCTAAAAAACCGCTTGCATCCTAATTTTTGTTCGCCTATTAAGCGCCTCCCACGACGACGGGCCGGTTGGTTTGTCAAGTTGTGGGGCGGGGTGATGGTGGTTTTGGCCAGTATCACCGACGGTTCTTGGAAGGCTTCGGCCTTCGGACAAGTGGATTGATCTATCGTACTGTTGGGCGGTTTGTCTGCTGGACTTGGGTCTGGTGGGTTGATTGCTTGATGGTCCGTTGACCGGGTTGGTTCTATGCTTTTTGTAGCGTTTCGGCGCTGCGGAGAAAAAAGTTTGGAACGGTGAAAAAAACGGTTGACGGGTTGGTTGGAGGTGTTTAGAAAGCGCTCCACCAACGACGGCGGCGCCGCTGCCGACGATGGATTTGCAGTCTC
>NZ_FZOI01000004.1 GCF_900188385.1 Azospirillum sp. RU38E | reverse complement strand
AACTCAAACAGTTCCGCAGGGTCGCCACCCGCTACGACAAAACAGATTGCAGCTACGCCGCAATGATAAACCTTACCGCAACCGTGCTGGTGATGCGATGAATGTCAACAGACCATAGCTCCTGCTATGCCAATATCCTGGGCCCTTTAAACAGGCCCGTGCCACCGGTGTTATCTCGATGATGAAGCGCCCGAGAGGGGGGATGAGCACAACATTGAATACGAATATGTGTTTGTATGATTAACCAAAATTAACTCACGGAAACTATACGAAAGATCATATAAAACCTAAACATATACGAAAGAACAAAAATCCTATTCATTAAAATTGATATAGATCAAATAACAAAGCCGCTTCTCTTCTATGCTTGTCTGGATTGGCGCCACAGCAGCCAACCAGCCACCTTTGGAGGGGGGCACCATGCAGTTTCGATCTATACAATCTAAAATCGCTTTACTTTCTGCAGCCTGTGTTTTGGGGGCTACCGGGGTGCTGGTTGGCTATGGCATCATCGCATCCGCCAATACCAAGAGCTTCGTGGCAGAGCAGGCAAGCGCCCTGTCGGATCGCAAGACGAAGGAAAGTCTTGAAACCCTGGCCAGCACCCAGGCCGGGACGATCCGGTCCACCCTGGACATGGCCTTTGATGCCGCCCGCAACATGGCCCGCAGCTTTGAGGTGCTGGCCGCCAGTCCCGACAAAGGCGGCGTGCCGCTGGCCCAGCGGCGGGCGCAGTTCAACGCCATCCTGTTGAACATGCTGAAAGATAATCCGCAGTTCAACGGCACCTATTCCGCCTGGGAGCCGGATGCCCTGGACGGGCAGGACAATGCCCATCGTGACCGCAAAGATGTCGGGTCCGATACCACGGGGCGCTTCCTGCCCTATTGGACCCGCGATGCCGGGGGGCGCATCGCCATCCAGCCGCTGGTGGAATATGACAGCAGCGCCCTGCATCCCAACGGGGTGATGAAAGGCGGCTGGTATATCGGCCCGCAAAATGGCGGCGGCGAAAGTATTCTCGACCCCTTGCCCTATATCGTGCAGGGCAAGGATGTCTATCTGGCCACCATGTCGGTGCCGATCATGATCGGCGGCAAGTTCCAGGGCGTGGCCGGTGCCGATTTTGACCTGTCCTTCGTGCAGAAACTGGCTGAACGGGTGAAAGGCTCTGTGTTCAACGGCCAGGCCGCCGTCACCATCATCAGCTACAAGGGGCTGATCGTGGCCTCCAGCGAACATCCCGACGCCATCGGCAGCACCTATCAGCGCTTTGACAATAATTGGGCGCAGGATCTGGCGACGATCCAGGCCGGCAAGGCGCAGGTCAGCGAGGATAGCAGCAGCGACACGATCAAGGCCTTCGCCCCCATCCAGTTGGGCCGCACCAAGACCCCCTGGGCCGTACTGATCGAGGTGCCGCGCGCCGTGGCCATGGCCGAAGCCACTGCCCTGGCGACAGCGCTGGAGGATCGCAACAGTCTGGACACCCTGCTGCAGGGCGCCGTAGCTGTGGTGATCGCGCTGGCCAGCATCGGTGGCATGTGGCTGGTGGCGCGCGGCATTGCCCGCCCCATCCGCAACAGTGCCCGCTTTGCTGAAGAGGTGGCCGCCGGCCATCTGGATAACAGCCTGGACGTGGCGCAGGTGGATGAAACGGGCACCCTGGCCCGTGCGCTGAACACGATGGCCGGCAATCTGAAACAGGCCGAACAGGACCGGCTGGCCCTGGAGGCCAAGGCGGCCCTGGAGCGGAAAGAGACCCTGGCCGCCATCGCACGGGAACTGGAAGAAAATGTGCGCGATGTGCTGCAAAGCCTGGCGGACGCCGCTGGCCAGATGAATCAGGCCGCCAATGGCATGACGGCCACCGCCGACCGTACCAGCACCCGCGCCGTGACAGTGGCCGCCGGATCGGAACAGGCCAGCGCCAATGTGCAGACCGTCGCCGTGGCGACAGAGGAACTGTCCGCCTCCATTCGGGAAATTGCCGGGCAGGCCAGCGCCTCTACCAACATAGCGAGCAGTGCGGTGCGTACGGCGGAGCAAGCCAATCAGCAGATTCTGGGGCTGACGGCGGCAGCTGACCGGATCGGCAATGTGGTGGAGCTGATTTCCTCCATCGCCGGGCAGACCAACATGCTGGCCCTGAACGCCACCATCGAGGCGGCGCGCGCCGGCGAAGCCGGCAAGGGTTTCGCCGTCGTGGCGGGCGAGGTCAAGCATCTGGCCGCCCAGACGGCCAAGGCGACGGAGGAAATTGCCAGCCAGATCAGCAATGTCCAGCGCATCGCCCGTGAATCGGCGGACAGTATCCGGGGCGTCGGCCAGGTGATCAACGAAATGCGCGGCATCACCACCGGTATTGCCTCTGCGGTGGAGGAACAGAACGCCGCCACCGGGGAAATTGCCCGCAATGTCCAGCAGGCCGCCAACGGCACGCAGGAGGTCAGCACCACCATCCAGGATGTCAGTCAGGCCGCCGCGGAATCGAAGCAGACGGCCATGCAGGTCCTCACCACCTCAGAAAGCATCAGCACGCAGACAGAGCGGCTGGGCCGCGCGGTGGACAGCTTCCTGGCCAAGATAAGGGCTGCGTGAAGCATCCCCGGAGCCACCGGCGTTTGGTCGAACGCAGGTGGCTCCAAATGAAATTGAACGGAGACGATTATCTCCCGAACAGACGTTATGGTTTCAGCGTCACCTTCATCAGATTATCGTCGCTGTTGCGGTCGATCAGCTTGTTATAGGGATCGATACCGGCATAGGTGGGCAGCTGGTCCACCTCAAACACCAGCAGGATCATCGGCGGGATCGGGGCGTTCTTGTCCACATCCTGATTGATCGGCAGCTTTTCCAGCTTCACCACCTTGGACGCGTCGAAATCCTTGTCCGCCGGGTTGGCGGTGAACAGGCCAATATCGACGGGCAGGTGGAAGGGCTTGGGTGTTTCCTTACCACTGCCATCGGCCTCCACCTTGCCGACCTCCACGCCCAGCGTCACCTTGTACTTGCCACTGGGCAGCTTCTCCGCGTCGGCGCTCTTCACCTTCACATCGTAAATCACGATGCGTTCCAGCGTGTCGGTGATCAGCTCGGCCTTATCCGGCCCCGCCTCTTCCTTCAACAGCCGCAGCAGGTCAAGCGAGGTGGGGTAGGGGGCGTAGTGATATGCTGATTCCTGCACCAGCCGGGCCAGGGCGCGGTTCAACACCGCTTCGCCCAACTGGTCGCGCAGGAAATAGAGCGCCACAGCCCCCTTGCGGTAATGGATATATTGCTGGTTTTCCACGCGATAGAGGGGCTGTTCCTCCCGGTCTTCCCCGCCGCGCCCGCGCAAGTAACTGTCCAGCTCATATTTCAGGAAGCGGCGGATTTTGTCCGGCCCATACTGTTTTTCCATCACCATCAGGGCGCTGTACTGGGCCAGGGTTTCCGACAGCAGGGTGGCGCCTTGCACATCGGCGCCCATCACCTGATGCGCCCACCATTGGTGGGCCACCTCATGCGCGGTGACGTACCAGACATAATCGATCTTTTCCGGATCGCGGTTATCGGCGATGAAGCCGATGCCTTCCGAATAGGGCACGGTGTTTGGGAAGGCCTGGGCGAACTTTGCGTAATCCGGGAATTCCAATATCCGCATCTGGCGATGCTGATAGGGGCCGAAATTGGCGTTGTAGTACTCAAACGATGCCTTCATCGCCTGGATCATGCGATCCACATTGCGCCCATGTGGCGCATGGTAATAGACGGACAGGTCAATGCCGTTCCATTGCTCCGTCTTGACCGTATAGGCGGCGGAGAGCCAGGAATAGAAGTTCAGGATCGGCTTATCCATCTTGTAATGGAAATAGTGCCGGTCACCATCGGTCCATTCCTTCACCAGATATCCGGGTGCCACGGCGATCTGGTCTTTGGCCGTGGAAACGGTGGTTTCAAACCCTACCCAATCGCTGTCATGGCGCAGATAATTGTTCTGGCGGGCCGCCTCATCCTCCAGCGGGGCCATGCGGTCAATCGGCTCCAGCCCATATTTGCGCCGGTCGCTGCGGCCTTGCAGCAGCATTTGCCGGCTGAAGCCGATGATCGGGGCGACAGCGAAATTGTTCAGGAAGCTGCCATTATAGACAACATCCGTGGCCCCGCCGTTATTGGTGAAGCCCTGGTGATGGATGCGGGTCTGGAAATCCAGCCGGCGTTTTTCACCCGGTTGCATCGGCTGGGCCAGGGTGACGATGCTGTAGCCATAGTCGGCGTCAGTATCGGTGCTGCCCTGGCCTTCCAGGGTGAAGCTGGCAGCGGCCAGATCAGGGTCCAGCAGCACATGTACGCGGTCAATCGGCTGGGTGGTGCGGTTTTCCAGCAGATAGCTGCCCCGCACCTCTGCCCGCCGTTCGGCGGGAAACAGGTCGATATCGGTGCGTACATCAATGATGCGCGGCTGGGGCAGGTTTTCGTATTGGCGGTATTTCTTTTCAAACGCGACCTGCTTTTCCTTGCCCTGGTCGCTGGTTTCAAAATCATTCAGCACATGGGTGTTGCGGAAGATATAGCCGCCGCTGGCGATGAAGCCGCCCAGGCACATCAACAGAATGCCCACCTGCACCCGCGTCCAGCCCTGGCGCAACTGGCCCAGCCGCTGGGTGAAGCCACCCAGCGTGCCACGCGTCCACACCCGGTATGTGGCCAGCAGCAGGATCAGGGCGGCAAAGGTCCAGTAAAGCGAAAACCAGAAGAAGGGCAGGGCGAAATGCCCCATGCCGTTCATATCCGACAGGCGCAGCGGCGGGCTGGCGGTGTAGAATAGCAGATTATCTTCCAGGCCCAGCCCCTGGGCCACCATGCTGGCGACGATGTAGCCGACGGCCAGCAACATGCCGAGATATTTATTGCCGCTGAGTGCCTGCAAAAACAGGGACAGCACGGCGAATTGCAGCATCTGCCAGCCCTGGGCCAGGAACAGATATTTCAGATAAAGGCCCAGTTCGACGGGGGCGGTGCCGCGATAAAGCTGCACGGCGATGCCGATCAGGCTGGCCACCACCATCAAGATAAACAGAACCAGCGCCATGGCGATGAATTTACTGGTGACGAACACCCAGTTCGGCACCGGCATGGCGTCGATAATTTCATGGAACTTGGCCTGCCTTTCGCGCCAGACCAGCTCACCGGCGTAATAGACGGATACCACCATCGGCACGATGCTGAAGGTGCCGTTCAGCAGTTCCACCACGATGCGCGTCACCGGATAAACATCGGTGCCATACATCGACCCCATGCGGATCAGCGCACCGAAGGCGTTGAAACCGCCCAGCGCCACCAGCACGATGAAGCCCAGGCTTTTCATCACCGCGACGGTTTCAAACCGGGTGCGCAGACGCAGCTGGGCCCAGCCGGTGCCAAGGCTGGCGGCGGCGGGCTTCACGACGGGCAGATGGGCCAGGGCTGCAATGGGGGCGGTGGTGCTGCGTTCCCCCTTATCCTTGCGTGGGGCGCGTTCGGTGAAGCTGAACCGCCACAGGGTCAGCGCTGTCAGCCCCAGCCCGACCCCCAGCCAGATCAGCCGGTTCCACAACAAGGCACCTTCCAGCGTTGGCAGGCTGCCATTGCGTTCCGCCATGGTCCAATAGCGGGTGGCATTGCCCAGGGCGGCCAGCCCGAACGGGTCCAGAAAAGCCCGGATCTGCCGATATTCGATGTCGGAAAAGATGGCGTTCAGGGTGAGATAAATCACCAGCACAGCCACCAGACTGGCATAGGTCACCATCAGGCTGCGGGTGGCCGTGGCCACGGCAAAGAAGATGGCACCCGTGGACAGCAGGTTGGGGATGGCGATCACGGCCAGCGTGAACAGATAATCCCCCGGACGGAATGGCCCCACTGTTTCCGGGTCCAGCCACCACATGCAACTGCCCACCGCCATGCCCAGCGCCGTGGTGGCAAAGGCCAGCACCACGGCGATGAAGGCACCGGTGAAGCGCCCGGCCAGGAACGGATATTTTTCCACCGGCAGGGAATGCATGATGCCGGCCATGCGGGTTTCCCCATCGCGCAGCACCACGTTGGACAGCATGGCCACCGGGATGAACATGCCAAACAGCGACAGGATGGCCAGCGTCTGCATCACCGCAAAGGGTGAATTGACATGCACCGCGTCGTTAGAGCCGATCTGGATATTATCGACCGTGACGGACAGGAAGGTCATCAACCCGAAAATCAGGGCAGTGACGATGAAAACGGGCTGGCGTATCTGGTAACGCAGCTCGAACCAGGCGATCTTGCCGAACATGTTCTGCGGCTCCCGGCTCAGGCGGCGGTGCGGCTGGCGCGCAGGGTGGAGAAATAGACATCCTCCAGCCCGCCGGCCACCGGCTCAAACCCGTCACCGGGGTCGCTGTCGGCCACCACATGCACCACGCTGCGGCCGGCGAACAGCCGGGTGGAGATGACATTGTAACGGGCCTGATGGTCGGCCACGGCGGCCTTATCCAGCATCTTGCGCCAGATGCGGCCGCGCATCCCCTCAATCATTGCCAGCGGCTGGCCCTGGGCCACGATGCGGCCACCGACAATGATGGCCATGTTCTGGCAGAGATCGGCCACATCCTCTACGATATGGGTGGAAAGGATGACCACTACGTTTTCCCCAATCTCCGACAGAAGATTGTGGAAACGGTTGCGTTCCTCCGGGTCCAGGCCAGCGGTGGGCTCATCGACGATGATCAGCTTGGGGTCGCCCAGAAGGGCCTGGGCGATGCCGAAACGCTGGCGCATCCCGCCGGAATAGCCGGCCAGCGCCTTCTTGCGCACATCATAGAGGTTGGTCTGGCGCAGCAGCTCCGTCACCAGTTCCCGGCGCTGTCTGGTATTGGTGATGCCTTTCAGCACGGCCAGATGGTCCAGCATATCCTCGGCTGAGATGCGGGGATAGACGCCGAATTCCTGCGGCAGATAGCCCAGCATCTGGCGCAGACCCATTGGGTCGGACAGCACATCGACCGTGCCGAAGCGGATGCTGCCGCCGGTGGGTTTCTGCAGGGTGGCGAGCGTGCGCATCAGCGTGGATTTGCCGGCCCCGTTGGGGCCCAGCAGGCCAAACATGCCGCGCGGTATGTCCAGGCTGACATTGTCCAGCGCCTGCACCCCATTGGCATAAACATGGCTGAGATTGCTGATCTGTAGCATGGCCACCCTGCAGGTCTTCCCGATTATGTCCCCTGAGCGTGCCACCGGGTTGCATTGGTTGCAATAAGGGGTTGGTTACCCAACCGTTTCAGGGGGCAGCATCGCCGTACCGGCGCTTTCATTGCGCTGCGGCAAGGGCTATACAGGGCCGTTCTGCTGGTTAACCAAAGCACTGTTTTATGGCCATCAAGCGCACCTATACCCGCAAGGAAGTTGAAGGACTGATCGGCGCCCTGGAAAAGCAGGCGCGTGACGCCATGCGTCTGGCCAAGCTTGCGGAGGAAGAGGCCGCCAAGGACAGTTTCCAGGCTTATAATGAGTTCCGCAACAAGGTGGGGGAGTTCCGCGCGCTCTGCATCCTGATCGAAGGACGGCTGAAATCGGTGGAAGCGGTGCGGGTGGATGACCTGCGCGATGAATATGCGCGGCTGGATACGCTGATGCTGGGCCTGCTGGTGCGGGCCTCCATGCGCTTTTTCTTCGTGCTGTCGGCCAAGACCATGCTGCCCATGGGTGCGCGGGATATTTTCGTTTCCGAGCTGCATAGCCTTTACGATGCGGCCGAAAAGCTGCGCCGGCCGGAATATCAAAAACAGCTGGGCGACAAGCTGAAGGGCGATCTGGATACGGCGGAAATGATCCTGGAAGAGATCATCGACAAGGCGCCCAGCTTGCTGAAGTTCGGTTGAGGCCTGCCGAGAACGCGGCCGGAATGCCCGGCCGCGTTGGTGAAAACCCCCTTATCCGGCAGGCGCCCGCACATCCAGCACGGTCAATTGCTTGGATCTGCGGTCAATCGTCTCATAGGTGATGGTCTGGCCCCGGCTCAGCCCCAGCAGGGCGGCCCCCACAGGGGTCAGGATGGAGATGCTGTCGGGCGGTGCCTCCTGCCGTTCTTCCGGCAGGTGCAGTGTGCCGGCATGGCGGGCACCTTCCTCATCGCAGAAGGCGACCCATGAACCCAGCTGGATGAAGGGTTGCCGGGTCTGACGGTCGACCAGTTCGGCACGCATCACCTCGTTCTGCAGGAAAAGCGAGACACGGGCATAGGCGCGGTGCAGATGGTCCAGCAGGTTTTCCAACTTTTCCAAATCATTGCGCAGGATGCGGATGGGCGGATCGCCGATCTGGGTTTTGCGGTTCATGATGCATGGTCCATAAGGTTGCAAAGGTGCCGGCAGGGGCGCCGGTACCGGTGCAGCAAAGCGGTTGGTGGCGGTTGCGTCAATCCCCATCGCCCTTTCGGGCATGATCGGCCATCACCGGCATTCGGGCGGATTAATCCCACCGCTGGCGGGAGCGCTGGCGGCACCAGGGCGTTCAGCACATATCGCCAATGGGCGCTGAACGATAAGAAGGAACCGCCGGACCATGACCACCATCCTGTTGATCATCCTGATTCTCATCCTGATCGGCGTGCTGCCGGCCTGGCCGCATTCCCGTGCCTGGGGCTATGGGCCCAGCGGACTGTTGACGGTGGTGGTCGTGGTGCTGCTGATCCTGCTGTTGATGGGGCGTATCTGATGCCACTGGCGTGATCGGTCGCTGCGGGGGTAGCCTTGGATGAAGCTGCGGCGACGCATAGCAAGGGAACCCCGATGACCGATCACGCCGATACCCACCCGGATGCCCAGGACCAGCATTTCCTGACCCTGGCGGCCGCGCTGTCCCGCCAGGGGATGGAGGCGGGCGATGGTGGCCCCTTCGGCTCTGTGGTGGTGCTGGAAGGGCAGGTGGTGGGGCAGGGCTGGAACCGCGTCACCTCCACCAATGATCCCACCGCCCATGCCGAGGTGGTGGCCATCCGCGATGCCTGTCAGCGCCTGTCGCGCTTTGATCTGCGCGGTGCTACGCTCTATGCCAGCTGTGAGCCCTGCCCCATGTGTCTGGCCTCGGCCCTGTGGGCGCGGGTGGATCGCATCGTCTATGGCAATACCCGTGATCAGGCGGCCGCCATCGGCTTTGACGATGCGCTGATTTATGAACAGGTGCCGCTGCCGCCTGATGCCCGGATCATTCCCTGCCAGCATCGCCCCAGCACGGCAGCCTTGTCCGTCTTTAATGACTGGATTGTGAAGGCGGATCGTGTCCCCTATTGATAGGGTCTGACAACGAAGGGTAGCGGCCATGCGCACAATTCTTGATCCCGAGGCGGGCGATCTGCTGGTGCTGGTGGATATCCAGAATGATTTCTGTGGTGGTGGCGCCTTGGCCGTACCAGACGGGGACGCCGTGGTGCCGCTGGCCAATGACCTGATCCGCCGCTTCAAGGCGGCGGGGGCGGGGATTGTGCTGACACAGGATTGGCACCCGGCGGGCCATTCCTCCTTCGCCTCCGTTCATCCCGGCCGGGCACCCTATGATATGGTTGAGATGCCATATGGGCCGCAGACACTGTGGCCCGACCATTGTGTCCAGGGCACCGCAGGGGCGGAATTCCACCCTGATCTGCTGACGCTGGCGGCCGATATGGTGGTGCGCAAGGGCTTCCGCCCTGCCATCGACAGCTATTCCGCCTTTTTTGAAAATGACGGTATCACCCCGACCGGGTTGACTGGCTATTGCCGGGAACGCGGTTTCCGCCGGCTGTTCTTTGCCGGGCTGGCGCTGGATTACTGCGTCTCTTATTCAGCGGAGGACTCGGCGCGCTGCGGCTTTCAGCCCATCGTGATTGAGGATGCCTGCCGCCCCATCGACATGAACGGGTCGCTGGATCTGGCGATTGCCCGGATGAATGCCATCGGCGTGCAGTTCACCCGTGCGACCTGCGGGAAATAGCAGGCCGCACGGGTGAGTAGTGGGCGGGCTGGCGCCGTTCCGGCTCAGGCAGCCTTGATGGCGGTCAGGAACCGTTCCACTGCCTGTTTCAGGCTGTCCGACTGGCTGGACAGGCCGGCGGCGGCCATCAGCACCTGGCCGGCCGCCTCACCCGACTCCGCTGCCGCCTGCATCAGCTGATCGACATTGCCGGAGACGTTCCGCGTGCCGGCCGCTGCCTGGGTGACATTGCGGCTGATCTCCGCCGTGGAAGCGCCCTGCTCCTCCATGGCGGCGGCGATGGAGGTGGAGATGTCATTCACCTCGTCGATGGTGCGGCCAATGGCCTGAATGGCGTGGCAGGTCTCGCCGGAAACCTTCTGGATGGCGGCGATCTGCACGGCGATTTCCTCTGTCGCCTTGGCCGTCTGGCTGGCCAGGTTTTTCACTTCGGAGGCGACGACGGCGAAGCCCTTGCCGGCCTCTCCCGCCCTTGCGGCCTCAATAGTGGCATTCAGGGCCAGCAGGTTGGTCTGGGCCGCGATGGCCTGGATCAGCCCCACCACATCGCCAATCCTCTGGGCCGCCTGGGCCAGCCCGGTGACCGTCTCGTCGGTCTGGCGCACCCCGGTGGCGGCCTCCCCGGCCACCTGCTTGGCGCGGTAGATCTGTTGACTGATCTCGGTGATGCTGGCCACCATCTGCTCGCTGGCGGCGGCCACCGTTTCCACATTGGATGTCGTCTGTTCTGCCGAGGCGGCGGCATCGGCGGCCTGCCGGCTGGTCTGTTCCGACAGGGCCGACATGGTGTGGGCGGTGCTGTCCAGATCATGGGCGGCGTCGGTGACGTTGCGCAAGGTCTCACCGGATTCGCTGTCAAAGGCCTGGATCAGCCGGTCGATCTGCGCCGCGCGGCGGTTCTTGGCCTCCTCCTCCGCCTGCTGGGCGGCAGCCAGCGCGTCGGCCTGGATCAGCCCTTCCTTGAACACCTGGACGGCGCGTGCCATGGAACCGATCTCATCCTGGCGGTCCAGGCCGAAAATCTCCGTCCCCAACTGCTTCTGGCTCAGCAGGGACATGCATTGCGTCAGCCGGTTGGTGGGGACGGTGATGGCGCGGGTAATGGTAAAGGCAATAGCCACTGCCAGAACCAGGGCGACGGCAAGGGCGCTCATCGCCACGGTGCGCGCCCGATCCCATTCCGATTGCATGGTGTGGCTGGCGATCTCTCCCTCACTCTCATTTACCGCGACGGCCCTGTCCAAGGCCTTGAACATTTCATTGACGGCCGTGCGGCTGTCACCCTGGAACAGGGCCGTTGCGCCCAGCGCATCGCCAGCGCCCAGCTTCTGCAGGATAGCGCTGCTGCTGGGCTGGAAAATGGCCCACGCCTGATCGAAGCGGGTAATTTCTGCCCGCTCTATATCCACCAATGCTTCGTAGTCTTCCCGAACCTTGAGGATGTCACTTTCCAGCGCGGCAATAGTCTTTTGATGTTCTTTCAGCTTATCCGGATCATTTTCGATAATCGCGGTAGCCTGGAAGCGACGCACTTGCAGGATATTCGTCAGCAATTTATTGCTGGCGACGATGGATGGCATGGTGTTGGTCATTACTTCATTGCCGGCTTCGCCCATGGCGGACATACCGTTCAGCGAAAATAACCCAAGAAAAGCTGTGACAATCAGCATCAATCCAAAGGATCCAATGATCCGGGTCCGAAAAGATAAATCGGACAGGCGCATCTCAACTCTCCCGGCTAGGTAACCAAAGATGGAGGATCTTCTTTTTCTTTCTGACTTATCCTTTCGTATAGGGTATTTTTCTTTCATATATCTGACCAGTTAAAAATTTATGCCATTTATTCACGTGTGAATATTTTTCTTGGCTGATTTCCTGGATCGGCTTGTCTTTTGAGGGCTTGTGACGCCTGCCGCGCTACCGCTTGGCAGTGTTAACAAACCGTCACTTCCCCTTTTTCCGGCGCGGGTTTACTCCCAATCGGATATGTCCAGCACCAGCGGGGCCGTCGGCTCAGGGGAGGTCGGGTTTGTTCTCGATATTGATCCCGCTCATGAACGAGCAGGATAATGTCCAGCCCTTGCTGGCGGAGATTTATGCGACATTGCCGGGTACGCTGGCCTTCGAAGTGCTGCTGGTGGATGACGGTTCCACTGACGAGACGGTGGCACGGGTGCGAGAGGTGCAGGGGCTTTATCCGGGCCTGCGGCTGATCCGTCATCAATGGCGCGCCGGCAAGAGTGCGGCCCTGCGCACAGGCGCGCTGGCCGCGCGGGGGGATTGGCTGGTGACCATTGATGGCGACCGCCAGAATGATCCGGCCGATATTCCCCGCCTGCTGGCCGAGCGCGACAGACAACCCGATCTGGTGCTGGTGGCCGGCAACCGCCGTCGACGCGATGACACGCTGGCCAAGCGTCTTACCTCGCGTCTGGGCAATGGTATCCGGCGGGCCTTCCTGCGCGATGCCTGTCCGGATACGGCCTGCGGGTTGAAGCTGATCCGCCGCGACCTGTTCCTGGCACTGCCGTTTTTCGACAGCCAGCACCGGTTCCTGCCCGCCCTGGTGAAGGGGCGGGGGCTGGCCTATGCCAATCTGGCCATCAATGACCGTGCCCGTGTCGCTGGCCGGTCAAAATATACCAATCTGGGCCGGGCCGCCGTCGGGCTGTTCGACCTGCTGGGTGTGGTCTGGCTGTTGCGCCGCACCAGCGTGCCGGGCGCTGTGACGGAGGAAAGGCAAGCATGATCTGGACCCATATCGCAGCCTGGTGGCACGCCGCCATTGCGGACAAGGGCTGGCTGGTGCTGTTCGGCCTGTCGGCGCAGATCATGTTCATGATGCGCTTCGTGGTACAGTGGATCAGTTCTGAACGTGCCGGACGCAGCGTCATGCCGGAAGCCTTCTGGTATTTTTCCCTTGGCGGTGGGCTGATGCTGATCATCTATGGCGCGCTGCGGCCCGATATCGTGATTATCGTTGGGCAGATCCCGGCCTTGGTCATCTATGCCCGCAATATTGTGCTGATCCGCCGGCACAAGCCGGGCCGGGTGGTGTCGGCTGCCCGCCAGACGGCGGCGGTGGCGGAATGAGCCGGCTTTACCGCCCGGCGGTCTTGTTGCCGGTCCATTGGCTGCTGTTGCTGGTGGTGGCGCTGGCGGCCTTTCTGCCGGGCTTCGCCGGTATCCCGCCCTTTGACCGCGACGAGTCGCGCTATGTGCAGGCCAGCCGGCAAATGCTGGAGACGGGCGATTATGTCGATATCCGCTTCCAGGATGAGGCGCGGCATAAGAAGCCGGTGGGCATCTATTGGGCGCAGGTGACGGCGGTGAAGGCGCTGGGCGGCGATGCCACCGATGCGCCGATCTGGATGTACCGCATCCCCTCCCTGATTGGGGCGGTCGTGTCGGTGCTGCTGACGGCCGGGATTGGGGCACGGCTGTTTGGTGCCACAGTGGGGTTGGCCGCCGGTTTGATGATGGCAGCTTGCGTCATTCTGGGCGTGGAAGCACGCATGGCAAAGACCGATGCGGCTCAACTGGCCTGCATTCTGGGGGCCATGCTGGTGCTGGCGCATCTTTATCTGGACCGGGAAAAGCCCTTTGCCGCCCCGCTGGGGATGGTGTTGCTGTTCTGGCTGTCGCTGGGGCTGGGCATCCTGATCAAGGGGCCGATCATCCTCATGGTGGTGGGGACGGCCTGCGCCGCCCTCTGGGCCATGGACCGGCGGGCCGGCTGGCTGAAGCGGCTGCGCCCCGCCATCGGGGTGCCCCTGCTGCTGGCCGTGGTGCTGCCCTGGCTTGTGGCGATTGCCATCGTCACCAAGGGGGCCTTTTTCAGCTATGCCATCGGGCATGAATTTCTCGGCAAGGCCAATGCCGGGCAGGAAAGCCATGGCGCACCGCCCGGCTATTTCCTGGCCACTTTCTGGTTGACCTTCTGGCCCTGGGCCTTCCTGGCCCTGCCGGCCATCCCCTGGGCCTGGCGGCACCGGCATGTCGATGCCGTGCGCTTCTGTGCCGCCTGGATCATCCCCACTTGGGCAATTCATGAAGGGGTGGTGACAAAGCTGCCGCATTACCTGCTGCCGGTGCTGCCGGCGGTGGCCATGCTGTCGGTGGCAGCCCTGCAGGACCGGGTGGATGGGCTGTCGGTTCCGGGGGATCGCTGGTGGCGCCGGGTGGCACTGGCCCTGGGCGGGCTGGTGGGGCTGGGTTTTGCTGGCGCGCTGGTGGTCTTCCCCATTCAATTGACCGGGGGGCCGGTCTTCACTGCCATCCTGGCGGCGCTGGGCGTGCTGGTGACGGTGGGGGCCATGTTCCTGTTCGACCGGCGTGGCGATGGTGACCGGCTGCTGCTGGCCGGCCTGGGCGGGGCGGTGGCGACCTTTGTGCTGTTGTTCGGTGTGGCCCTGCCAGCCCTGAAGCCGATGTGGCTCAGCCCGCAGGTGGCCGATGCCTTCACCCGCACACGGCCCTGTGGCCATTCCGTGCTGGCGGCCGGGGGCTATAACGAACCCAGCATGGTGTTTCTGGTCGGCACCAATACAAGGCTGGGCGGCGGGGAAATGGTGGCTGGCCATCTGCTGGCCGATCCCGCCTGTGCCGTGGGTCTGGTAACCAAGGGACGGGAGGAGGATGCCTTCATGGCAGGGCTTGCCGCACAGGGGCGGACGCCACGCCTGCTGGTGGAACTGGCCGGCTTCAACTATTCGCGGGGTCGTAAGGAGGTTCTGCACCTCTATACATTGGCACCGTGAGACAACAGAACGGCCTTTCATGGCGGCCCATTGAAGCGCTAAACAGAGGCTTGACCAATGTTTCGGCCGGACCCGTATGCCGAAACTTGCAGCAATCAACATACAGGAGGATTTCATGTCAGGTCGTATTGATGCACGTCTGGCGGAACTGGGGATTGAACTGCCGAAGGCGGCGGCCCCGGTGGCGGCCTATGTGCCGGCCGTGCGCACTGGCAACCAGCTGTTCATCTCCGGCCAGATTCCGCTGTGGAATGGGGAACTGCGCCATGTCGGCAAGCTGGGTGCCGGGTATAGCATTGAGGAAGGGCGCGAGGCCGCCCGCACCTGTGCGCTGAACCTGATCGCCCAGGCCAAGGCGGCGCTGGATGGCGATCTGGACCGGATCACCCGGGTGGTGAAGCTGGTTGGCTTCGTCAATTCCACCGGCGACTTCAATGATCAGCCCAAGGTGATCAACGGTGCCTCCGAACTGATGCAGGAAGTGTTCGGCGAGGCCGGCCGCCACGCCCGCTCCGCCGTTTCCGCGTCTTCCCTGCCGCTGGGCGTGGCGGTGGAGGTCGAGGCGATCTTCGAAGTGGCGTAAAACGTTATCTTTTCAGGGGTTGGCCCTTGGCGGGCCGGCCCCTGGTGCCATATCGTCTGTCGCAGACGTGACGGAATGTTGAGCGATATGGAAACAGGCACGCCCCCCGGCACCATTACGCTGAAGCTGGTGGACAGTATCAGCGACATTCCCGCCGCCGACTGGGCCTCCTGTGCCGCCGGGGTGCCGGGTGGGGCCGATAACCCCTTCATCAGTCATGATTTTCTGCGCATTCTGGAACAAAGCGGTTCTGTCGGGGGGGATACCGGCTGGCAGCCGCGTCACCTGACGCTCTGCGATGGGGAAGGCCGCCTGCTGGCGGCCATGCCGCTTTATGTGAAATCCCACTCCTATGGCGAATATGTCTTCGACCAGGGCTGGGCGCGTGCCTTTGAAAATGCTGGCGGCGATTACTACCCCAAGCTTCTCTCTGCCGTTCCTTTCACCCCCGTCACCGGCCCCCGGTTGCTGCTGCGCGCCGATGCGCCGCCCGGTGTGGCGGCGGTGATGATGACGGGGCTGCGTCGGCTGGCCGAAGAGAATGAGCTTTCCGGCGTGCATGTGAATTTCGTGACGGCGGCGGAATATCGTGATTTCACCGAACGCGGCTGGCTGGGCCGCATCGGCACCCAATATCATTGGACCAATCAGGGCTATCGGAGCTTCGATGATTTCCTGGCCCAGTTCAGTTCCCGCAAGCGCAAGGCGGTGCGCAAGGAGCGCCAGGCGGTGGCTGACAGCGGGCTGGCGCTGGTCACCCTGACCGGGGATGAGCTGCGCGAGGAACATTGGGATGCGTTTGATCGGCTGTACCGCGCCACCTCTGACCGGAAATGGGGCTGGCCCTATCTGACGCGGGAATTTTTTTTCCGCCTGGGGGAGACAATGGCCGATCAGGTGGTTCTGGTCATGGTCCGTGAAGGCACCCGCTGGGTCGGCGGTGCCTTGAACCTGCTGGGTGGCGACACGCTTTATGGCCGCAACTGGGGCGGGGCGGGGGAATACCCGTTCCTGCATTTTGAGGCTTGTTACTATCGCGCGCTGGATTTCGCCATTGAGCGCGGGCTGGCGCGGGTGGAGGCTGGCGCCCAAGGCGAGCATAAAATCCAGCGCGGCTATCTGCCGGTGGAAACCTACAGCGTGCATCACCTGACCCATCCGGGCTTGCGCGATGCGGTGGCCGGTTTCCTGGATAATGAACGTGCCGCCATGGCGCAGGAAATCACCGCCCTGATGGCGGAGAGCCCTTATAAGCGGGAAGGGTAGGGAGTCTCATACCAAGCTCCCTCAGGTGCCGGGCGCTGCCTCCGGCAGCTTGGCTTACGCGGACATGTGCCCGCGGGCCGGCAGTCGCCGGCCTTCAAGGGTCATTCCCGTGCCCTTTTGTATCAGACAGGCGCGTCGGGCTTCGGCGGTTTGGGGGCCTTGGGCGGCTTCGGCGGCTGGGTCAGGGAGGCAACGCGGGAGGCGTATTTCTCCGGCTCCCCCTTGACCAGGGTGGCTAATTCACCGGTCAGTGCGTCCAACAGCTTGGGCAGCCAGGACTCGTCAGCCTTGGCGAAATTGCCCAGCACCCAGCCGTGCACCCGGTCCTTATCGCCGGGATGGCCGATGCCAATCCGCACGCGCCAATAATCCTTGCCGATATGATCGTCGATGGAGCGCAGGCCGTTATGGCCGCCATGGCCACCGCCCTGCTTCACCCGGATCTTGGCCGGGGCGACATCCAGCTCGTCATGGAAGACGATGACCTGATCGGGGATCAGCTTGTAGAAGCGCATGGCCTCCCCGACCGACTGGCCGGAAAGGTTCATGAAGGTCTGGGGCTTCAGCAGGAAGCACTTCTCGCCCCCCACCAGACCTTCGGCAACGAACCCCTGGAAGCGTTTTTTCCAGGGGCCGAAGCCGTAATGGCGGTGGATATCATCCACCGCCATGAACCCGACATTATGCCGGTGCCGTTCATATTCCGGGCCGGGATTGCCCAGGCCGACCAGCAACCGCATCGTTCGAGTCTCTTGCTGTTATCAGGCAGCGTCGCTGCCGCCCGACGGGGCGGCGATGGTCGCGATGGTGAAATCGCGGTCATCAATGGTCGGACGCACGCCTTCCGGCAGCTTCACGGCGGAGATGTGGATGGAGGCACCCACGTCAACACCGGCCAGATCAACGGTGATCTTCTCCGGGATGGCAGCGGCGCGGGCATACACTTCGATATCGTGACGAACGATATTCAGCATACCGCCGCGCTTGATGCCCGGGCAGGTTTCAACGTTCACGAATTCCACCGGCACCTTCAGGGTGATTTCGGTGGTGTCGCTGACGCGCAGGAAGTCCACATGCAGCGGACGGTCATAGACCGGGTCCAGCTGAACGTCGCGGGGCAGAACGCGATGCTTCACGCCATCCAGTTCGATATCGAACAGGTGGGTGAAGAAACCCGGACGGTGCAGTTCACGGGTGAACTTCGTGGTGTCCAGGGCGATCATCACCGGCTTTTCCTTGTTGCCGTAGATGACAGCCGGGATACGACCATCACGGCGCGTAGCACGGGCGGTCCCCTTTCCGGCCCGGTCGCGGGCCGTGGCGGCGAGCGCGATAATCTGGGTCATTGTACTCTCCTGACATGCAAAAAAGACCCTTACCCGGTGGAATCCGTTCCCACCGGTCCGGGTCGGTATGGCGCCAGCCTCCAGGGGTGCTGTACGCCGTGAAAAAATGTGGGGCGCTTGTAGGCGAAAATCGCCGGAAAGTAAAGGGACGCCGCGCTGTCCGGCGGTAGATGGGTGCCTTGCGGCATCCTCACCCTGCCAAGGCCGTGACATAATCCTCCCGCCAGCGGGTGATATCATATTCCCGCAAGTGCTGCAGCATGGCCCCATGGCGTTCCTTGCGCTCGGCCAGCGGCATATGCAGGGCCCGCTGCAGCGATTCAGCCACTTCACCTGTATCATAGGGGTTGACCAGCAGCGCCTCCCCCAGTTCCCGCGCGGCGCCGGCGAAGCGGGACAGCACCAGCACGCCGGGATCGTCCGGGTCTTGGGCTGCGACATATTCCTTGGCGACCAGATTCATCCCGTCACGCAGCGGTGTCACCAGCCCCACCTGGGCGGCGCGATAGAATCCGGCCAAGGTGCGCCGCCCGAAGCTGCGGTTGAGATAGCGGATGGGCACCCAGTCGAAATCGGCGAAGTGGCCATTAATATGGCTGGCCATGGTTTCCAGCTCCCGCCTGATCTGCTGATATTCCGTCACATCGCTGCGTGATGGCGGGGCGATCTGCAGAAAGCTGACGGCGGAGAGATTTTCCGGATAGCGGTCCAGTAGTTCCTGAAAGGCGGTGAAACGCTGGGGCAGGCCCTTGGAGTAATCCAGCCGGTCCACACCCACGATCAGGGCGCGACCGACCAAGCTGTCCCGCAGCCTTTGTGTCGCCTCGCTATGGGCGGCCTGTGCCGCCAGTTTCTCCAGATTGGCGGTATCGATACTGATGGGGAAGACACGCGCCTCAACGCGACGGCCATCGGCGGCGGTGATGCGGGCCGATGCACCATCTTCTGCCATCTCTATGGTGCCGGTGCCGCTCGTCGCCACACATTGGGTAAAACAGCCCAGATCGTCACGCGTATGGAAGCCGATCAGGTCATAGGCGCAGAGGCTCTCCACCAGTTCCACCATGGCCGGCAAGGCCGACAGGATTTCCGGCGATGGCCAGGGTGTGTGCAGGAAGAAGCCCATCCGTTGGCCGTGCCCGCGCCGGCGCAATTCCTGCCCCAGCGGCATCAGATGATAATCATGCACCCAGACCAGATCCTGGTCGCGCAGCAGGGGTGTCACCTTTTCGGCAAACAACGCATTGACGCGGCGATAGGCTTCATAGGTGGCGGCATCAAAGCTGGCCAGATCCAGCCGGTAATGCAGCAAGGGCCACAGGGTCGCGTTGGCATAGCCATTATAATATTCGTCATGGTCACGCCGGTTGAGCGGCATGGTGGCATAGGTGATGTTGCCCGCCTTTTTCAGAATCGGCTCGGTGGCCTCTGCGCTCTCCTCAATCTCTCCGTTCCAGCCGAACCAGATGCCGCCCTGACGCTTCAGGGCCTCCAGAATGGCGACAGCCAGGCCGCCGGCCTGGCTTTTCCCCTCGGTTACCGGTGCGACCCGGTTGGAGATGATAATGAGACGGTTCACCTGCCTTGTCCCCCGATGGCTTCAACGGCTACCCGACGGCCATGGCTGGCCGGGGCATCGGCGGTAACGCTGTGACAGGAAAAAGGGTCCGTCCGGCAGGCGGGAATCAGCCATGCCTCCGTTATGATCAACGGCGGCCGGGGACACCGTGCCCAGAGGTGTGACTATTCCGCAGCATCATGCTGCGGCGCGAAGCTGGCATCGTTGGAAATGGTTGGTAACCGGTTACCAAACGTCAGAACAAGCATGCATGACGGGTTTCTTATTTTGCACTTGCACAATGGGGGTGAGGCGCGCATAGTCTGTCTTGCGACACGGCCCTATGCCCTCTGTCGTAACGCACTTCTTGGGCGTTTCCTCCCTAAACTCAGGCCGTGGCAATGCCACGGCCTTTTTTCTTGCCCAATGGCGGGGAGGAGCGGAACCGGTAGTGAAATTACCGGTTCCGGTTCGTCGTCTGAATGGTTCGGTTAACGCGGATCGCGTTTGGGGGGCGCCAGAAGCTGAAATCACCTTCTGGCGTGTATCCGATTGCAGCTGACCCTAGGCGGTTGTTTTGGAATATTTCACGCTGCAACCATAGGGGCGGCTGGTGTTGGTTCGAACCGCGCGGCCGGCCAGAATATCCTCCATGGCGGCGCGTACATAATTGGTGGCGCTGGTCACGTCTTCGGGCTTGGCCGTGGGCTTGTCATCGATCCCGCCCTCATAGAGCAGGGCACCATCGGCCCCGATGATGAACATGTGTGGCGTGACCTTGGCATCATAGGCGCGGCCGATCTCCCCCTTCGGGTCCAGGATCACGGCGCTGGCACCCCAGCTTTCAGCCGCATAGCGCTGCTTGGCCTCTGCCGGGCTGACATGGCCCTGCTCACCAGGGGCAGAGCTGATGATGGTGATCCAGGTAGCACCCCGGCCCACCATTTCCTTTTGCAGGCCCTGCATATTGGCGGTGTCGTAATGTTTGCGCACAAAGGGGCAGCCATGGTTGGTCCATTCCAGGATCACCGGCTTGCCTTTGAAATCAGCCAGACTGATCGTCTTGCCGTCAATGGTGCTGCCGCTGAAGGCCGGGGCCGGCTTGCCCACCGCCAGCGGTGATGCTTGGGCGCTGCTGGTGATTAAGCCCGTCAGCACGCTGCCCCCGCCGATTGCCGTCAGATAGGTGCCGGCAAGGGCAAGGCCGCTTCGCTGCATCAGGTCACGTCGGGTGGGGCGCTTGGACATGGCTCTGCTCCGTCATGTACATTATAACGGGCAGCTATGTGGTGGCGATATGTCGCGGGGTCAATCGCTGACCCCGCGAATTTATCGCGCAGAGTTTTTTCACACCACCTTGCGCATGGCGTCCAGAAAGCCGTCAATCTCCCGGTCCAGATCCTGGGATTGGCGGGCGAGTGCTGCGGCTGATCCCAGCAACTGGGTGGAGGCGGCACCGGTGTCGGCCGCCGCCCGGGTGACATTGGTGATGCGGTGGGAGACATCCTTGGTGCCGGTGGCCGCCTGATCGACATTGCGCGCGATCTCATTGGTGGCGGCACCCTGCTGCTCCACGGCGGCGGCGATGGCCACCGTGCTGCCATTGACGTCGACGACCACTTGGGTGATCTCGTTGATGCTGTCGACGGCTGATTGGGTGGCCGCCTGGATGTCGGCCACCTGGGTCTGGATATCCTCCGTCGCCCGTGCCGTCTGGCCGGCCAGATTCTTCACCTCCGACGCCACCACGGCAAAGCCCTTGCCGGCTTCCCCGGCGCGGGCTGCCTCAATCGTGGCATTCAATGCCAGCAGGTTGGTCTGGGCAGCGATTTCCTGGATCAGGCCGACAACTTCACCGATGCGCTGTGCCGCGATGGCGAGCGTGCCCACCCGGTCATTGGCGGCACGCGCGCGCTCCACGGCATTGCCGGTAACGGTGCGCGACCGTTCCACCTGTTCGGTGATGGCTTTGATGGAGGCGGACAATTCCTCCGCTGCTGAGGCCACCGTCTGCACATTGCCCGACGCCTGTTCGGCGGCACTGGCCACGGCCATGCTTTCGTGATTGGTGTCTTCGGCGGCTTCCGACATGGTCTTGGCCGTATCCTCCACTTCCGTGGCGGCGCGGGTCACCTGATCGGTGACATTGCGGATGGAGCTTTCGAACTTATCCGCCATGGCGCGGAACTGTTCCACCTTCTGCCCCATGGCGCTGGTGGCGGTGTTCATCATCCGGCTGCCGGCCAGGAAGGTGCCGACCATGCCCTTTTCCATGACACGCCGATAATAGATCTGGTTGGTCACCGCCTGCATGGAGGCCGCCGCCTCCCGCACGAAGGCGTCGGCCCGGTCGGTGACATCATTGATCCGGTGCAGCAGTTCCCCCAGCTCCCCGCCTTCGCGGATGCCGATGATGCGCGCCTCATAATCGCCCTGCGCCAGCCGGGCCATCACCTGATTGGCGGCAATGATGGCATTGTTGGCACGGGTCAGCAGCAGGAAGGCGGCACCGGTGCCGGCCATGGTGATGGCCCCGCCGATGGCGGACAGGATGCTGTGCCCCAAGATCCAGCCGACCAGCCCGACCAGCCCGCCGCACAGGGCGATAATGCCGGCAACCTGTGCCTTAAAGAGAGAAGATGAACTGGTCATAGCTCTGCCCCCGTTCGCGCAATACCTTGCCCAGCAATGCCTCGCTCGCCGCCATGCCTTCCCGGATGCGGCTATGCTTGGCCTCCTCGTCCAACAGCGCCTTGTAGACGGGGGTGATGATCTCACTGACGATGCGGCGGTCGGCGGTGCGCCGGTTGGAATGGTAGCCGATGATATTGCCGCCCATGTCGCGCGACGGCGTCACATGGGCGAAAACCCAGTAATGGTCACCATTACGGGCCCGGTTAAGCACGTAAGCAAAAATTTCCTTACCGGCACCGATCTGGTCCCACAACAACTTGAAGACGACGCGCGGCATATCCGGATGCCGGATACAGTTGTGGGGGGCGCCCAGTGCTTCCGCTTCAGTCATATGGGCAACGCGCAGGAAGGTGCGGTTGGCATAGGTGATGCGCCCGCCCTTATCTGTCTTGGTGACGATCAGTTCGTCATCGCTAAACTGACGCTCCCGACCGGTCAGGGGTGGCCTCTGGTTACTTGCTTCACTCATCGGCGTTCCTTCCACGGCATTCTTGTGGTCCCTTATGCCAGAATGATTAAGTGGCCGCATTGATCTAGGTCAGCTACTTTCCATCTGGATATTGTTGGAAATTTTCCACCTTCTCGTGTGGTGGACCTCACTATTTGTTAACGGTACTTGGTTTACGCTGTTTACAGGCGAGGCACAGGCTTGGGAGGGCTTGGCCGATGAAAAACTTTCTGGACTCTTTTATGTCCGTCCTGCGGGAGGATGATGCCGAGACCCCGGCCCCGTCAATGGCCGGGCGAGCTCATGCAACTGAAAATGCGCATGAAACGGTGGAAATACCGTCGCGTGGGCACAGCACGGCGCTGGCTCCCGCCCTTCGGCGCATTTTCAGTGAACGTGACCCCACACAGTGCGGCAGTATGCATCTGCTGGGGCTGGAAAGCCTGCAGGTCCGCCTGGGTTCCCGCTGGGCCACAGTGGCGGAGCGGGTTCATCAGCTGACGGAAAAGCTGCTGGAACAGAAGCTGGGGCCAAGCGACGCCTGGTTTCGGCATGGGCCGGAAACCTATGTCGTTGTCTTCTCCCATCTGGGGCCGGACCAAGCCCGGCTGATCTGTGCCAAGCTGCTGGAGGAGCTGCAAAAGCTGCTGCTGGGGGATGCCGATACCGACTCGATCATTGTGCACACGGCCGTGCAGGAGGTCGGTTCGGAGATGCTGTTTGCCCCGGCCAAGCTGAAGGACATGCTGGATGCCGCCGTGGCGCAGCAGCGCCATGGTCTGGCTGGCGGGAAGGCGGGACAGGTGGAACCGGCGGCGGCGGCGGGGGCGCATCCTTCCCTGTCCAGCTGGGCCGGCCCGCTGGAGGTGAAATTCCGGCCGGCCTGGGATTCGCGCCAGCAGGTGCTGTCGATCTTTATCGCCCGCTGCTGCCGGGCCCGCCGGGGGCGGATGCCGGCCTGGGGCTATGAGTGTCAGGACGATCCTGCCGACCCCAATCAGATTATGCAGACCGACATGGCGATCATGCGCCACGCCCTGGATGTGGCGCTGGAGCTCTATGACAATCGCTTCCGCTTCTTTCTGTCGCTCCCGGTCAATTTTGAAACGCTGGCGGCCCTGACCCGCCGGCGGGAGCTGGTGGCCCTGCTGCAAACCATCCCGGCGCATATGCGGGCCTTCATGACTTATCACCTGACAGGGGTGCCCACGGGGGTGCCAGCCGGTCGGCTGGCCGAGATGGTATCTACCCTGCGGCCCTTTGGCCGGACCATCATGGTGGTGGTGGATATTCATGGCAATGACCTGCCGGCCGTCGCAGCGTCGGGTGCCAAGATTGCTTCGCTGATGCTGCCGCCGGGCAGCAGTGCGGAGCGGCTGCGGCCGGATTTGCTGCGCTTCGCCGCTGCCGCCGCCAAACTCCGCCTGCATATTTCGGTAGAGCCGGTGGAGGATGTGGCGATGGAAAAGCTGTGCGAGGAGGCGAGCGTCTCATTCCTGGCCGGCGGGTTGATCGGCGGCTGGGTGGATGTGCCGGAAAATGTGCTGCGCCTGTCGCGTGACGAACTGGTGAAGCCGCATTGATACCAATCTCCCTTGATCGTGACCGATCAAGGGAGATTTTGCGTTCCCTCATGCGCCGGGCGCTGCCATCCGGCAGCTTGGCTTACGCGCCCATGGGGGCGCGGGCCAGCGGTCGCTGGCCTCCAACCTGCCTAAAGGTCAACTTTTAGGCAGGTTGGTATGAATCTTGGGTGCGGGCGGGCAATAAAAAAGCCGCCCGGCGGCGGCTTGATGGCTGGGAATGGTGGGCGGTACAGGGATTGAACCTGTGACCCCTTCCATGTCAAGGAAGTGCTCTCCCGCTGAGCTAACCGCCCGTATCATTCACACGCAGGGCGCAGGATGCCTTGCGATCTGGCCTTTCGGCCCGTACCCGTTGGATGGTGGGCGGTACAGGGATTGAACCTGTGACCCCTTCCATGTCAAGGAAGTGCTCTCCCGCTGAGCTAACCGCCCGATCCATCGAGTGCCCCGGAAGCCATGGCCACCGGAGTGGGCGGGCTTATAGCAACTGCCCCGAGGGCTGGCAACACCCTATTTGGGTGGCGGGGATAAATTTTTCATACCCGCCTTGGCTGGCGGGCGGCGACGGATTCCGTTACATCTCAAACCATGAGATCCACGCCACCCAGTCCCAGTGATGAACACCGCGTCGCCGATGCGGAAGGGGGCATCTTCCGGCTGCATCAGCCGGTGGAGCAATTGCTGCCAGTTGTGCTGGCCAGCCCGCATAGCGGGCGGGATTATCCGCCTTCCTTCATCGCCCGTTCCCGGCTGGACCCGGTCAGCCTGCGCCGGTCGGAAGATGGCTATGTGGACGAGATTTTCCAGGCGGCCGTCGGCCTGGGGGTGCCGATGCTGGCGGCCCTGTTCCCGCGGGCCTTCCTGGACCCCAACCGCGAAGCCTTCGAACTGGACCCCACCATGTTTGACGGGCCACTGCCCGGCCATATCAACAGCCGCAGCCCGCGCGTTGCCGCCGGGCTGGGCACGGTGCCCCGCGTGGTGGCGAATGGGGAGGAGATCTATGCCGGCCGCCTGTCCTTTGCGGAGGCGCAGGCCCGGCTGGATCGCTGTTATTATCCCTATCATCAGGCGCTGCGCGGGTTGATCGAGGCGACGCGGGCGCGCTTTGGCTATTGCATCCTGCTGGATTGCCATTCCATGCCCTCCATCGGTCTGCCGCCGGAACTGGCCGCTGTCGGCAGCCTGGATGCCGTGCTGGGGGATTGCTTCGGCAGCGCCTGTGCGCCGCAGGTCACACTGTCGGCAGAAAGCAACCTGACCGCCATGGGCTATGTGGTGGGACGCAATGCCCCCTATGCGGGGGGCTATACCACCCGTCATTATGGGCGCCCTGCCGACGGGGTGCACGCCTTGCAGATTGAACTGAACCGTGCGCTTTACATGGAGGAGCTGTCTTTAAGCCGGCTGCCCTATCTGGAGGTGCTGGCTGGTCATATGCGGCGACTGGTGGCGGCTGTGGGGGCCGTTCCGGCGTCGGTTCTGCTGGCGCGGCGGTAGAAACCGCCGGGCCGATCACGCCCGATCAAGAATGAAGAAGAACAGGGGGACATCAGATGAGCAGCATCAGCATTCGCCCGGTCCGGCCGGATGACGCGGCCGCCATCGCCGCGATCTATGCGCCGCATGTCACGGATGGAACCGCCAGCTATGAGGCCGTGCCACCCGATGCCGCTGAAATGACCCGGCGCATCCAGGCGCTGCTGGATCAGGGCTATCCCTATCTGGTGGCTGAACGCGACGGGCGCTTTCTGGGCTATGCCTATGCCAGCCCCTTCCGCTCCCGTCCCGGCTATCGCTTCACCGTGGAGAATTCGATCTATATCGCGCCGGAGGCCCAGGGGGCCGGGGTGGGGCGCGCCCTGCTGCGGGCGCTGATCGATATCTGCACCAAGGCCGGTTATCGCCGCATGGTGGCGGTGATCGGGGATGGCGGCAATGACGGCTCCATGGGCCTGCATCGGGCGCTGGGCTTCACCCCGGCGGCCACCGTGCCGGGCCTGGGGGTGAAACATGGGCGCTGGCTGGATTGGGTGATGATGGTGCGGCCGCTGGGTAGCAGCGAGGCACCGCCCCCGCCCGACGCCATGCCCGTACCCTTTACCCCCCAGATGCTGCCGGGCCTGTAAAGCCGCCCTTCTGGGCCAGCACCGCCCAGGTGCGGGCCGCCAGCCGCGCCGTATCGTTCAAGGGCTGATAATCCCAGCTTTCCAGCCGCCCGGTGAAGGGCCGGGTGATGCCGGCTGCCCGCAGCCTGTCATGGAAGCGGGTGAATTTGGGCGCATTGCCGGCCAGGTCGATAATATGCACCGGCTTGCCGGTGCTGGCGGCTTCCGACACCATGGCCACGCTGTCGCTGGTGACGATCAAGGCATCGGCCAGCGCCAGGAAGCCGAAATAGGGATTATCGCCCGTACCATCCCACAGCCAGACGGGCAGGCCCGCCAGCCTCTCCCGCAGGATGGCTTCATTTTCCGCCCCCGTACGGCGTGAGGTGGTGATCATCAGCCCCAGCTGCTGTTCGCGCACCAGCCGGGCCAGCCGGTCGGCCAGCTCCGCCATGATGGCCGGCGTCAGCTGGCTGAAACGGTTGGAGCCGCCGATCATTACCGCCACCAGCGGCCGGGCCAGCCCCGCCACGCGCGGCGCGAAGGTGGCGGCCGCTGCGGCCAGTTTCGCCGGTGTCACCCGGTGGATGGCGCCGATGCTTTCCACCAGATTGGCCCCGCTTTTGCCGTCATGGGCGGGCAGGGAGACCAGATCGAACCGGTCGAACGGCACACCGGGATTCTGGATATGCACCCGCACGCAGCGCGATGCCCGGCGCCCGATGGCCATGGATAGGCCCACCGCCTGCCGGCCGGAGGAAATCAGCACATCCGGCCAGGGCGGGCCCAGCCGGTTCGAGCCCGGCGCCAGCGGCAGGGAGAGGCCGGGCAGCGGCAGATAGGGCGTGGTCTGCCGCCAGGGTGTGCGCAGGGCAATGCGCTTGACGATGGGTGTCAGGCCCATGGCTTCCGCCAATCCCAGGCAGGGATTTTCAATCCCGGCGCGGCCATCGGACATTACCCAGCAGGTGGGAGAGGGGCTGATTGTCACGGTTAATGGCCTTTTACCAATGGATCGTATAAGAAAATTTCACCTGAAACGGCCCCCCGCTCTTGCAGCTTGCCGTCGGGCGTGTAATATCATTGCTCAAATCCAAACCCCTGGAGTCAAAGAAATCACCATGCGGCGGGTTAAACTCGACCGGATTGATCGGCGCATCCTACGCGACCTGCAGGCAGACGGCCGGATGACGAATGTGGAGCTGGCGCGTCGTGCCGGCATCTCGGCCCCCCCTTGCCTGCGCCGTGTGCGCGCGCTGGAGGAAGCCGGCTATATTCGCGGCTATCATGCGGACATCAATCCCGAATCCATGGGCTTCCATGTGACGGTTTTCGCACAGGTCGGCCTGTCCTCCCAGGCCGAAACCGACCTGAAGCGTTTCGAATCCCTGGTCAACAGCTGGCCGGAGGTGCGGGAATGCAACATGCTGGCCGGTGAGACGGACTTTCTGCTGAAGGTAGTCGCTGTGGACTGGGACAGCTATCAGCGCTTCCTGACCACCAAGCTGACGGCGGCCCCCAATGTCAGCCATGTGAAGTCGGCTTTGGCCATCCGTCAGTCCAAATATGAACCGGGCGTGCCGATCGATGTCGATGTCGGCCCGGAAACCAAGGACGATGACGAGGAATACGACGACGAGGCGTAATCCTGGCCGGCGGCGGTGACCGCCGCCGGTGTCGGTGTGAAGAACCGATATCTAAAATTGGGGGGCTTGGCAGAATGGTGCCAAGCCCCCCCTTTGTTTTTATAACTCCAGCACACCCCTGCGCAGCCCTGCTGCTTCCGCTTCCACCCGGATCGGGCCGCTGCCCCTGGCCTGAAGGATGGCGACACACAGCCCGTTGAAGGCCCGGCGCTGGTCGGCATGGTCGGGTTCCAGGCTGCGCGGGTCGCCATTGCCGACCCCCAGCAGCCGGGCGGCACCAGCCAGCCGGAAGCGGACCAGATTGTCGGCCGTCGGCACCTCCCGCCCCGCCGCGTCCAGCACGGCGGCCCGCACCACGGCCACCTCACCACTTTTCAGCCGTTGCCGGTCGCTGGAAAGGGCGATGGCGGCCGGCTGGCCGGCTGTCTCCCGCCGCTGGGTCAATATCTGCCGGCCCTGGGCGTCAAAGCCCCGCGCTTCGATCCAGCCCGGCGCATAGGGCACGTTCCATTGCAGGTGGCCGTTCCGTTCCACATTCTGCCGGCCCAGGCTGCGGCCATTGGCCAGCAGTTCCACCGCATGGCAATTGGCGTGAACCCAGACCTCCACCGGCTGGCCCTCCCGTCCCGGCCAGGTCCAGTGCGGGAACAGGTGCAGCATCGGTTCATTGCGCCACCAGGCGCGGTAATAGAAGTAATTGTCCTTCGGCAGGCCGCAGCTATCCATGATCCCGAAATAGGAGCTGTGCTGCGGCCAGCGTTCGAACGGGCTGGGCTCTCCGCGATAATCGAAGCCGGTCCAGACAAAGCCGCCAGCCAGAAAGGGCCGCTCGTCATAGAAACGCCACCAGCGCTCCGCTGTGCTGGCCCAGCGCGGGAATTCCCGGTCATAGGCGGGCAGGATGCCGGCCTGATCGTCACGGTGATAGGCGCCACGGGTCATCACCGTGCTGGCCGTCTCCGTGCCGATCATCGGTACGGTGGGATGGGCGGCGTGGAAGGCGTCGATCTCATCCAGATAATAATTACAGCCCATCACATCCAGCACCCGGCTGGCCCCCTGGCCCAGCTTGCCGTTAAAGGCCTCTGTCACCGGGCGGGTACCGTCTAGGGCGTAGACGCGGCGCTTCATCGCCGCCGCGATGCGGGCACCGGTTTCCGTACCCCGGTGAATCTCCTCATTCCCGATGCTCCACAGGAAGATGCTCGGGTGGTTGCGGCCCCGGCGCACCATGCGTTCCAACTGGCCCAGCCCCTCCGGGTTGCTGGACATCTGGCGCGTCTCCTCCAGCACCAGCATTCCCAGCCGGTCGCAGGCCTCCAGCACCGCCGGCGGGGCTGGGTGGTGGGTGGAGCGATAGGCGTTGCTGCCCATCGCCTTCAACTGTTCGATCCGCCAGACATGCAGGCTGTCCGGCACGGCAAAGCCGACCCCGGCATGGTCCTGATGGTTGCAGGTACCCTTCACCTTCACCGGCTTGCCGTTGAGGAACAGGCCATGATCGGCATCAAAGCGGAAGCTGCGGATGCCGAACGGCGTCTCCTGCCGGTCGATCACCCGATCGTCTTCGATAATCTCGCTGATCAACCGGTAGAGCGAGGGCTGTTCCAGCGACCAGAGGGCGGGGCGGTCCAGCCGCACCGTCTGGGTCAGTTCATGCGCCCCCCACTCCGGCAGGGTGACGGGATCGGACAGCAGTACCGCCACCGGCTTTCTCTGCGGGTCCAGCAGGGTGGAGCGCAGGCGGATGGGCAGGGTGGGGCCGTCATTGTCGATCTCGGTGGTGATGGCGATGCTGGCGGCGTCCCCCGTCGCTTCCCCCTCCACCGCGCAGCGGACAGCGGTGCCCCAGTGGCGGATATGGGCGGGGGCGCAACTGACCAGCCGCACCTGCCGGTAAAGCCCGGCTCCTTCGTAAGACCAGGCCTCGCCTAAGCTGACATCGCAGCGGATCAGCAGGATGTTGCGTTCCCCCGGCTTGGCGAAATCACTGATATCCAGGCGGAAGGGCACATAACCGCTCTCATGGCTGCCGACGACGAAGCCGTTCAGGATCACCAGACAATCCCGGCCCACCCCGTCAAAATCAAGGAACAGGCGACGCCCAGCCTCGCTGGCGGCGATGGGCAGTTCCCGGCGGTACCAGCCGACAGAGGTGGCGGGGAAGCGCCGGCCCAGCGGCTTGAACCCTTGATAGGCGCCGATCTTGTCGGCCTCGCTGCCCGGTGCGCCGAAGGGGGTGAAGGGCAGGTCGACCGCCCAATCATGCGGCAATTCCACCGCCTGCCAGGCGCTGTCATCATAATCGCCGGCCTGGATGGCCGTGCCGATATCGCCTGATTTGGCATAGGTATCGTGGGAGGCGCCGAAGCCGAAATCCCGCGCCGGGTCCGCCGCATGGCCCAGATGGAAGCGCCAGCCGCCCTCCAGCGGCGTCACCTGCCGGGCGGGGGGCGATGTTGTCGCCTCAGCCGCTGCGTGGCCCGCCACCGTACCCAAGGCCACCAGCGCCCCACCAGCCTGCAAAAACCCCCGCCGCGACAGATTTTCCATCGGTTCGCCTCCCCTGTTTGCGTAACTGAATAAAGTATACGCTTTGGGGGTGTGGGCAGGTCAAGCGATCTGGCGGGGGGGCTTCGGGCTTTACCCCAGCATCAGCCGCACCAGCCCGGCGGCGGCACCAGCCAGCACCAGCCAATGCACCGGCAGGCGCCAGCGCAACAAAGCCAGCAGACCGCCGGCTGCCAGGGCCCAGGCGAACAGGTCCGGCTGGCCCGGCCACAGCACCTGAACCCCCAGCCAGACGGCAAGGTTCAGGATCACCCCGACAATGGCGGCACTGACGGCGGCCAGCGCGCCAGCCGCTGCCTTGTGATGGATCAGCCGTTCCACATAGGGGGCACCGGCAAAGATGAAGAAAAAGCAGGGCAGGAAGGTGACATAGGTGGTCAAGACCCCGCCCAGCAGCCCCGCCGCCAGCGGGGACAGGCTGCCCGGCTGGTTCCAACCGGCGAAGAAGCCGACATATTGCGTCACCAGGATCAGCGGTCCCGGCGTGCTTTCAGCCAGGGCTAGCCCGTTCAGCATGTCGGCGGCGGTCAGCCACTGATATTTCTCCACCGCCGCCTGCCCAATATAGGGCAGCACCGCATAGGCACCGCCGAAGGTGACAAACGCCGCCTGGGTGAACAGCCGGGCGATATCCGCCCAGGGGTCGCGTCCGAAGGTGAACAGCAGCAACCCCACCGGTACCACCAGCAACAGTCCGAACAGCAGCGCCAGCCGGGCCAGCCGCGCGGCTCCGCCGTAGGAGGGGGGGGCCGGTTCGGGCAGGGGATCATCCGCCGCCCCGCCATGGGGTGCGGCGAACAGGTGCAGGCCGCGCCGGGCCGTCAGCCAACCGATCAATGCCGCTGCCGCGACGATGGCGGGGAAGGGTAGATGGCCCAGGAACAGGCCCAGAAAGGCGGCACCCGCCAGCAACGGCGGGGCCCAGCCCTGCAGGGTGCGGCGGCCCAGCCGCCACAGGGCCCCGATGATGATAGCGACGATGACAGGCTTCACCCCGTCGAACATCGCCCCCACCCAGGCCAGATCGCCATGCGCCGCCGCCAGCCAGGACAGGGCCAGCATCAGCACCGCCCCCGGCAGCACGAACAGCCCGCCCGCCACCAGCCCGCCGGCCCAGCCATGCAGACGCCAGCCGACATAGGTCGCCAGTTGCTGCGCCTCCGGCCCTGGCAGCAGCATGGCGAAGTTCAGCCCGTGCAGAAAACGCCGCTGATCGATCCAGCCGCGCTTATCCACCAGTTCCTGCTGCATCAGGGCGATCTGCCCGGCAGGGCCGCCAAAGCTGACGCAGCCAAGCCAGAACCAGAAGGGCAGCACATCACGCAGACGGGGCATGGGTTTGGGCCGTCATGGGGGGAGGGGCTGCCAACCTGCGGGCGGGCGGCGGGTTTGGCAAGTTTGTCTCGATGACAAGCTTATGACTGCACGGTCGGCCCCGCTTGCGGCACAAAAGAAGCATCCCCGATATCGGAGCCCTTCCATGTATATCCCCGCCGCCTTCCGGATGGAGACCGATGCAGCCCTGGCCCTTGTCGCGGCACATCCCTTTGCCACGCTGGTCAGCCTGGGCAGCGGCGGGTTGCTGTCCACGCCCTTGCCCCTGCTGCTGGACCGGCAGGGGAATCAGGTGCGGCTGATCGGCCATATCGCCCGCGCCAACCCGCATTGGCGCGATTTTGATCCGGCGGTGCCGTCGCTGGCGGTGTTCCAGGGCGGGGATGCCTATGTCACCCCGTCCTGGTACGCGGCCAAGCAGGAGACGGGCAAGGTGGTGCCGACCTGGAACTATAAGGCCGTGCATATTCACGGCACGCTGCGTTTGGTGGAGGAGCCGGCGGCGCTGCTGGATATCGTCACCCGCCTGACCGACCGGCACGAGGCAGACCGGCCTATGCCCTGGGCCGTCAGCGATGCACCGGCGGATTATCTCGCCACCATGCTGAAGGCCATTGTCGGGCTGGAATTGCTGGTGGAACGGGTGGAGGGCAAGGCGAAACTGAGCCAGAACCGTCCGGCAGAGGATCAGGCGGCGGTGCGGGCCGGCTTGGCGGGCGTATTGGACATGTAATCAGCCCTTGGCCAGGGCGACCACGCCGGTGCCAATCAGCACCGCGATGGCAATGGGGCGGAACTGGGCGCCGCTGCCGCGCCGGAACCAGATTTCGCCCAGCCGCGCCGCGCCGATCAGTGGGGGAATGATCAGCAGGGACCAGACCAGCGTATGGCGGGTGAACAGCCCGGCCCAGGTCATGCCGACGACCGAGATGGCGTTCAACCCGGTGAAATAGAGCAACAGGCTGGCCCGCGCCACGGCGGGGGCCAGCGGCATGGCCAGCATCAGCAGGATGACCGGCGGCCCGCCCATCCCCACGGACCCGTTCATCAGGCCCGACACCGCACCTGTCAGCAATTTCAGCCCATGGCCGGCCTTCCGCACCCGGAAGCCGCGATACAGCAGCAACAGCCCTGCCACCACCACACTGGCCCCGATGGCCCGGCGCAGAATCTCCGCCGGCAGCACGGCCAGCAGCCAGATGCCGCAGGGGATGGTGATCAGGCAGCCGGCCAGACAGACGGCCACCATGCGCTTGTCGCTTTCCCGCCAGGCCCCCGGCAGCAAGGGCAGGTTGGTGGCGGCAATGGCCAGCACGCTGGTCGGCACGGCCTCTGCCGGATGCAGGAACAGCGACAGGCCCGGCACCATCAGCAGGGCGGCGCCGAAGCCGGTCAGCCCCCGGATGACACCCGCCACCAGGGCCACGGCCAGCAGCCCCGCCGCCTGGGCGGGCGTGGGCAACAGGTCCAGCAGGATGGAAAGATCGATCACCGCCGGTCAGCCGACGACAATCTCATCCGCGCGATAACCCTGAAGATAGAGCAGCGCCGTCAGGTCGCCATGGTCGATGCGGGCGCGGGCCTGGGCGGCGACGGTGGGCTTGGCGTGGAAGGCCACGCCGATGCCGGCGGCCTGCAGCATCGGCAGGTCGTTGGCGCCATCACCCACGGTGATGCTGGCCGCCACCGGCACGCGCCGCGCCCCGGTGATGCGGATCAGCGCCTGCAGCTTGGCATCCTTGTCCAGAATCGGCTCAAACGGCTTGCCGGTCAGCTTGCCATCGGCCACTTCCAGATCATTGGCCTGATCCTCGTCAAAACCCAGCCGGCCGGCGACATTGGCGGTGAAGGTCTTGAAACCGCCCGACACCAGGGCGCAGTAAACCCCGTGCTTCTTCAAGGTGGCGATCAGGCTGGGGGCGCCGGGCATCCAGGTGATGCGGCCGATCATGTCGGTCAGCACATGGGCCGGCAGCCCGGCCAGCAGGGCCACCCGCTCCCGCAGGGCGCCCTTGAAATCAATCTCCCCATTCATCGCGCGGGCGGTGATGGCGGCGATGCGGTCGCGCGCACCGACCAACTCCCCCAGCTCATCCAGCATTTCCTGCTGGATGATGGTGGATTCCATATCGGCCACCAGCACCGACTTGCGCCGGCCTTCGGTGGCCTGGGCAACGATATCCACCGGCTGGCCGGCCAGTGCCTTGGCGGCGGCGGCCTGGGCCTGATCATCATTCAGCCCGTCAAAGCCGATATCGCAGGCAATGCCCTTGGCCAGCCAGTCGGCAGGGGAGGTGGAGGCCCCCAGATCGGCCAGGGCGGCGCGGGCGGCCTTGGCCAGCCCTTCATCCAGCACCGGGTTGGCGGGATTGGCGATCAGGGTCAGCGTCTGGGGCATGGGGGAACCTGTCAGGCGTTGGGGTGGTGATGGCTTGCCGCCCTTATCGCCGCCCCCGCCCGCCCTGGCAATCAATCATACGCGGGGGGATGCCTTTCGGAAATATCAGGTCGCGGTACGGATGCGTGACGGGGCTGCCACCGGTTGCCGTGCCGGCTGGAGTTTCCGGCGTCCGCCTTCTTCCACCCGGTCGCGCTCCCACACCATGGCGATGGCCAGCAGGATCAGCAGGCCGGACAGGCCCATCACCCATTCCATGGCATTGGTGGTGGGGGTCTGCTGGATCAGGATGGTCCACAGTGTGGACAGCAGCACGCCGCCTACGAATACCGGCAGGCTGTGACGCCCCATGGTGCCGAACAGCCGGCCGGGTGCCGCGTGGAAGAAGCCGGCATTGGGGCCGATCAGGCCGGAAATGACATAGGCCAGGGCCAGGAAATGCAGCAGGCGGCCGATCTCCAGCGTTTCCTTCCCATGCGGGATCAGCGCCGCCGGATCAAAGATGCGGAAATCAGGCGCGATGCCGAAAATATGCCAAGGGGCCGTCGCCAACAGCCCATAGAGCACCATGCCCACCGCCGCCGCCATCATCATCGGATGCCGGGGCACCGCCTTGCCCATTGAGGCGCGATTGCCCAGCAGGAAGCCGATGACAAACAGGAACTGCCAGCAGAGCGGGTTGAAGAACCATTGCCCGCCATCCGGGTGGGCCGGCGGGGCGATCTTCGCCATGCCGGCGGCCAGCCAGACCAGGGCGGAAATGCTGAAAGTGACGATGGGGTTGCGGGCCATCACTGGCCCCAACAAGGCCAGCGCGCCGATGAAGACAATATAAATGGGCAGGATATCGGCCAGATTGGGCAAATAGGCCAGCAGGGCGACGCGCAGCCAGCCATCGGCCGGGTTGGCGCCCAGATAACCCAGCCCCATCATCTCCCTTAAGCCGGGATTGCCATAGGCCCAGGCGCTGAATGTCACCAGCATCAGCATGGCGCCCACCAGGGCCAGATGGGTGCGGTACAGATGCAGGGCGCGGCGGCCGGCACTTTCCTTGGCTTTGGCCGTGTTGTGCTCGCCCCGGAATCCGGCGCCCCAGGCAAGGGCGGCGCTGAAGCCGGCCAGAAAGACAAAAGTGTCGGCCGCGTCGGAAAAGCCGTAATGCCGCCAGGTCAACAGGGTTGCAGGGCCGGGGATATGGTTCAGGAAAATGGCGCAGAGCGCCAACCCCCGAAAGAAATCAATCCGCAGATCACGCATGGCGCGGTACTCCCATCCCATGGCCTTTGGCAGGCGTGGCCGCCTGTCCTGCCTGATAACGGATGCAACGCATGAATCATGGCAAAGGCGCGCAAATTTGCCGGCCCCGCCGTGATATCAAGGTGACAAAGGGGGCGGCGGGCGGCTACCCAAGGGACAGGTACGATATGGTGATGACGCGCGAAGGGCGTGGTTCCGGCTGTGACGGTTGCTGATTCTTCTTTCCCCCAGGGCGATACAAAGCCCGTGCTGGTGATTGGCGGGCCCACCGCGTCCGGTAAATCCGGTCTGGCGCTGGCCTTGGCCCGCCATGCCAATGGCGTGGTCATCAATGCCGACAGTATGCAGGTCTATCGGGAACTGCATCTCATCACCGCTCGCCCCTCAGCGGCAGATGAAGCGGCGGCCCCGCATCGGCTTTACGGGATTGTTCCGGCTGCGGAACGGATGAGTGCGGCGCGCTGGCGTGAACTGGCCCTGGCGGAGATTGATCAGGCCCATGGCGATGGCCGCCTGCCCATCGTGGTGGGGGGCACGGGGCTTTACCTGCGGGCCTTGATGCAGGGCCTGTCCGATATCCCGGACACGCCGCCGGAGATTCGGACGGCCGCCATGGAGTTGCAGGCCAACATCGGCAGCCCTGCACTTCACGCAAGGCTGGCGGCGGTTGATCCCGTCACCGCCGCCCGCCTGCACCCCACCGACAGCCAGCGCCTGATCCGCGCCTGGGAAGTGTGGCAGGCCACCGGCCGGTCGATCAGCGATTGGCAGGCCACCCCGCCGGAGGCCGCTCCCAGTCACCTGGATTTCCGCCCCCTGGTGGTGGAGCCGCCGCGTGACCGGCTATACGCCCAGTGCGACGCCCGATTCATTACGATGCTGCAACAAGGCGCGCTGGCTGAGGCGGAAGCGTTGGATCGGCTGGGCTTGGACCCGGCCCTGCCGGCGATGAAGGCGCTGGGCGTGCCGGAACTGCGCGCGGTGCTGCACGGTCAGATGGACCTACCCACCGCCACCGCGCGGGCGCAGCAAATGACCCGGAACTATGCTAAGCGACAATTGACCTGGTTCCGCAACCAGATGGGGGCGGTTCTGCGGGTCGATCCTCTGAATATTTCTCAGGCGGCCGATTTTAAGAAATTTTATGATAGGTTCATGACAGGTATGACTTAGAAGATTTCCGAAACGGGTTGACCGGCTTTTCGGTTCCGTCTAGGGTGCCGCCATCGTCGCCCTTCGCCCCTGCGAGAGGCGGCGTTTTTCAACCCTTCTGGAACTGATCCGAAAGCTCTGAGCCATGTCGTCGGGAACCATCCTCTCCGGTGCTGAAATCATCATCAAGGCCCTGCGGGACCAGGGTGTTGACACCATTTTCGGCTATCCGGGCGGGGCGGTACTACCCATCTATGATGCGCTGTTTAAGCAGAACCAGATCAAGCATATCCTGGTTCGCCACGAACAGGCGGCGGTTCACGCGGCTGAGGGCTATGCGCGTTCGTCGGGTAAGGTCGGTGTCGTCCTCGTCACCTCCGGCCCTGGCGCCACCAACGCCGTCACCGGCCTGGTTGATGCGCTGATGGACAGCATTCCGATCGTCTGCCTGACCGGCCAGGTGCCGACGCATCTGATCGGCAATGACGCTTTCCAGGAATGCGACACGACCGGCATCACCCGCCCGGCCACGAAGCACAATTATCTGGTCAAGGACGTCAACAACCTTGCCCGCACGGTGCATGAGGCGTTTTACGTCGCCAAGTCGGGCCGGCCCGGCCCGGTGGTCATCGACATTCCCAAGGATGTGCAGTTCGCCGACGGTGTCTATCGCACGCCGGGCGAAAGCCTGCCCAAATCCTACCGCCCGCAGGTCAAGCCCGACCTGAACAAGGTGGAAGAGGCGGTGGAACTGCTGGCCAATGCCAAGAAGCCGATCTTCTATGTCGGCGGCGGCGTCATCAATTCCGGCCCGGTGGCCAGCCAGTTGCTGACCCAACTGGTGCGGATGACCGGCTATCCCTGCACCACCACCCTGATGGGCCTGGGTGCCTTCCCGGCGCATGATCAGCAGTGGCTGGGCATGTTGGGGATGCACGGCACCTACGAGGCCAATCTGGCCATGCATGGCTGCGACCTGATGGTCTGCGTCGGCGCCCGGTTTGATGATCGCGTCACCGGCAAGGTCAGTGAGTTCTCGCCCAATTCCAAGAAGATCCACATCGATATCGATCCGTCCAATATCAACAAGAATATCCGGGTCGATCTGCCCATCGTCGGCGATGCCGCCTATGTGCTGGAAGATATGATCCGCATCTGGAAGGCGCGCAACAAGCGCGCCGATCAAGCGGCCTTGAAGGTCTGGTGGGACCAGATCAATTTCTGGCGGGCCCGCGAATGCCTGCGGTATGAGAAGACCGACCGGGTCATCAAGCCGCAATTCGCGCTGGAACGGCTGCGCGCCGCCATTGCTGGCCGTGATGACGTGTTCATCTCCACCGAGGTTGGTCAGCACCAGATGTGGGCGGCGCAGTTCCTGCCGTTTAACAAGCCGAACCGCTGGCTGACCTCGGGTGGTCTGGGCACCATGGGCTACGGCCTGCCGGCTGCCATCGGGGCGCAGATCGCCAATCCCGGTGCGCTCTGCATCGATGTGGCCGGCGAAGCCTCCATCCAGATGAATATCCAGGAAATGTCCACCGCCCTGCAGTATCGCCTGCCGGTCAAGGTGTTCATCCTCAACAATCAATGGATGGGTATGGTCCGCCAGTGGCAGGAGCTGCTGCACGGTTCGCGCTATTCGGAAAGCTATTCCGAGGCTCTGCCCGATTTCGTGAAGCTGGCCGATGCATTCGGCGGTGTGGGCCTGCGCGCCACCAAGGTGTCGGAAGTTGATGACGTCATCCGGGAGATGATTGAGACGCCGCGCGCCGTGATCGTCGATATGTGCGTCGATTCCAAGGAAAACTGCTTCCCCATGATCCCCGGTGGCAAGGCACATAATGAAATGCTGCTGGGGCCGGAAGACCGTGTGAGCGAGGCAACGCCGGAGGAGGGGATGGTACTGGTGTGACCCACCGGTTCCGTTTATCCCCTTTGCCGTGCAACCCGTCCGGGAGCTGTTTCAAGTGACGACCCAAGATACCATCCGCCGCCATACCATCGCTGTTCTGGTCGATAACGAGCCGGGCGTGCTGGCGCGGGTCATCGGCCTGTTCTCCGGCCGTGGCTATAATATCGAAAGCCTGACGGTGGCCGAGGTCGACAGCAATGAAAGCCTGTCGCGCATCAATATCGTCACCTCCGGCACGCCGATGATCATCGAACAAATCAAGGTGCAGCTTGATCGTCTGGTGCCCGTCCACAAGGTCAAGGATTTGACCCTGGAAGGCCCCTTCATCGACCGGGAAATGGCCCTGGTGAAGGTGGCGGGCACCGGCGAGAAGCGGGTGGAGGCCCTGCGCATCGCCGATATCTTCAAGGCGCGCGTGGTGGATGCCACCATCACCAGCTTCGTTTTCGAAATCACCGGCACCGGTGAGGATCTGGACCGCTTCATCGATCTGATGCGCCAACTTGGCCTTGTCGATGTCAGCCGCACCGGGGCGGTTGCCCTGTCGCGCGGCACGGCGGCCTTCTGATACAGCGTTTTCCCCTGTCCAACGCCGGCAATCCGGCAATCCAACATCTGTCTGAAAACAAAGGAAGATTCCCATGCGCGTCTATTATGATCGCGACGCCGACGTCAACCTGATCAAGGGCAAGAAGGTCGCCATCGTCGGCTATGGCAGCCAGGGCCACGCCCATGCCCAGAATCTGCGCGACAGCGGCGTGAAGGACGTGATCATCGCGCTGAAGGCCAATTCGCCGACCCGCGCCAAGGCTGAAGCCGCCGGCTTCACCTGCGTCACCCCGGCGGAGGCTGCGGCCACTGCCGACCTGATCATGATCCTGACCCCGGATGAGCATCAGGCAGAGCTGTACAATAACGAGATCGGCCCGAACCTGAAGCAGGGTTCCGCCATCGCGTTCGCCCACGGCTTGAACGTGCATTTCCGCCTGATTGAGCCGCGCCAGGACACCGACGTGTTCATGATCGCGCCGAAGGGCCCCGGCCACACTGTGCGCGGTGAGTACAAGAAGGGCGGCGGCGTTCCCTGCCTGGTGGCCGTTCACCAGAACGCTTCCGGCAATGCCTTCGATATCGCCCTGTCCTATGCCTGCGCCGTTGGCGGTGGCCGTTCGGGCATCATCGAAACCACCTTCAAGGAAGAGTGCGAAACCGACCTGTTCGGTGAACAGGCCGTGCTCTGCGGCGGCCTGACCAAGCTGATCCAGGCTGGTTTCGAAACCCTGGTCGAAGCCGGCTATGCCCCGGAAATGGCCTATTTCGAGTGCCTGCATGAAGTGAAGCTGATCGTGGACCTGATCTACGAAGGCGGCATCGCCAACATGCGCTACTCCATCTCCAACACGGCCGAATATGGTGACTATGTCACCGGTCCGCGCATCGTGACGGACGAGACCAAGGCCGAGATGAAGCGCGTTCTGGCCGACATTCAGTCGGGCCGTTTCGTGCGCGACTGGATGCTGGAAAACAAGGCTGGCACCCCGTCCTTCAAGGCGACCCGTCGCATTGAGGCCGAGCATCCGATCGAAGAAGTGGGCGCCAAGCTGCGCGCCATGATGCCCTGGATCTCCGCCAACAAGCTGGTGGACAAGTCCAAGAACTGATCGCCGGCTTCACCTGAAGCCTGATCGTTCAAACGCCCGGCCCCTGAGAGGGGGCCGGGCGTTTTGTTTGGGCGGATATTGCAGCCGCCGCGCGAATGGCTTATCCTGCGTATAGATCAAAAGGATCTATCGTGCGGGGGCAAAGATGATATCGCTAAATGCGAGTTCGCTCTTTTCCGCCACCAACGCCAAGGCGTTGAAATCGCAGATCGAACGTCACATCGATCAGGCGGTGGGGGAGCGGGACCGGAACCGTCAGGACGAGTTGGTGACTGACAAAGGCAGCATCAAGGGTGGCAAGTCCAACGACGCCATCTATAAACGGCTGATGAGCCTGGGCCTGTCCGGTGACGCCTTTGATGGCGCCGCGAAGAATGCGGCCGGTGCCGATGCGCTCTCCGACTATATGGATAAAGCCCGGACAGTGATGAACCAGAAGGCGGCGGCGGAAAAGCTGCAGCAGTCGCGCCGCCGTATCAGCGAACTGGAACAGGAAGCCCGTCAGGCTGCCGCCAAGGGCGATGGTGCTAAACTGGCCCGCATTGCGCGTGAGGCGGCGGGTATCACCAAGGGGCTGGCGGCGGAGGCCAAGGGGATTGTAGAGGGGCAGGATGCCAGCCCCGCGGAACGGGCGGCGGCCATTGCCGCCGGGGAGGGTGATCCCAATATCCGGGTGGCTGCCCAGCCCGGTATGACGGCAGGCGGTGTCACCACCGGCTTTGCGCGTTCCTATGTGCAGGAAGTCCGTGACGTTGCCGGCCGGGCCCGCACCATGCTGACCCAGGCGGAAACCCAACGCGCCGAACAGCGGGGCCGCCCCCTGACGGAAGAGGAGCGCAAGGAACGGGAGGAGGAGTTGCGGGCCGCCCGCGACGATCTTGCCGCCAGCGATCAGATCCTGACGCGCCTGCAAGGGGCGCTGGGCGATGCCAATGCGGATGCGGCGGGCAGCGCAGAAGCAGCAGGGGAGGGGGGCGCGGATGCGCTGGTGGTCACGCAGACCTATGTGCGCACGGAGACCATCACCATCGCTGTGGCCTTCAGCGAAACCAGTGTCAGCGTTACCGCCTGACGCAACTTCCGGCATCGCTGCCTTGCGAGGACGACAGATTTTTGCCTGACAAAGCTATTGCGGCTAAGTCAATTGCGGCATAAAGATTATCGAACGGCGGTCGGTTCAGTTCCGGCTGTCATATCTTTTACCCTCAGTCAGGACGTCACCCTGTGACCAGCCGTCGCCAACAGCCTGAAGCCATCGCCGGGGATCGTTCCCCCGCCATGGCCATGCTGTGCGCATCCGGCCTGTTCCTGACCTTTGCCCTGCTGCTGGCGTCCAAGGCGCTTGGCCTGGGCGGGCTACGACTAATCAGCCCCTGAGCGCTCTGTGTCCCGTCCCATCACTGATGGACGGGTTCGCGTTCAGGGGACCGGGTGCGCGCCCTATGCGCACCGCCGATCTGATCCGACGGGTCAGGCCATCATCGGCCAAATGCGATCATCCAGATTGATCTCCATTCGACCGGCAATGGACGGCTTGCCCGCCAAAACCAACCACGGCACCGCTAATCAAGAATGACGGTGCCCCCAGGGCTTCAGGGACCGACGATCATGACCAGCATTTCCCGCGACAAGAACCGCGTCATCATTTTCGACACCACCTTGCGCGATGGGGAGCAGGCGCCCGGCTGCTCCATGAATCTGGAAGAAAAGCTGCGCATCGCGGCGGTGTTGGAAGAAATGGGCGTCGATGTCATCGAGGCCGGCTTCCCCATCGCGTCGAACGGCGATTTCGAATCCGTGCGCGAAGTGGGCAAGCTGGCCAAGAACAGCGTCATCGCCGCCCTGGCCCGCACCGCCCGCGCCGATATTGACCGTGCGGCGGAAGCTTTGCAGTTCGCCCCCCGCAAGCGCATCCACACCTTCATCTCCACCAGCCCGGTGCATATGAAGTACATGCTGAAGATGACGGAAGAAGAGGTGCTGCAGCGCACCATCGATTACGTCACCTATGCCCGCAATCTGGTGGATGATGTGGAATGGTCGGCCCAGGATGGCAGCCGGTCAGACCGTGATTTCCTTTGCCGCACGGTGGAAGCCGCCATCAAGGCCGGTGCGACCACCATCAATATTCCCGATACGGTCGGCTATGCCCTGCCGGAAGAATATGCCGCGATGTTCCGCGACGTGATGACCCGCGTGCCGAACAGCGACAAGGCCATCTTCTCCGTACATTGCCATAATGATCTGGGCTTGGCCGTGGCCAACTCCCTGGCTGGCATCGGTGCCGGCGTGCGTCAGGTCGAATGCACCATCAACGGTCTGGGCGAACGTGCCGGCAACGCCTCGCTGGAAGAGGTGGTGATGGCGCTGCGCACCCGCCATGATCTGATCGGCTGCACCACCGGCATCAAGACCGAGCATATCACCCGCATTTCCCGGCTGGTTTCCACCATCACCGGCTTCCAGGTCCAGCCCAACAAGGCCATCGTGGGCGCCAATGCGTTTGCCCATGAAAGCGGCATCCATCAGGACGGGATGCTGAAGCACGCGGAAACGTACGAGATCATGACGCCGGAATCGGTGGGTCTCAACCGTTCCTCCCTGGTCATGGGCAAGCATTCCGGCCGCGCCGCCTTCCGCGCCAAGCTGAAGGAGCTTGGCTATGATGAGATCGGCGAGAACCAGATCAATGACGCGTTTGGCCGCTTCAAGGATCTGGCCGACCGTAAGAAGGATATTTACGACGAAGATATCGTTGCCATCATGGATGACGAGGCTGGCCGTCAGCACGAACATATCCGCTTCCAGGCGCTGCATGTCGTGGCCGGTTCCCGCGGGCCGCAACATGCCGTGCTGGAACTGGAGGTGGATGGCAAGCCCATCGCCCCGGTGGTGGCCTTCGGCAATGGCCCGGTGGATGCCGTGTTCAATGCCCTGAAACTGGCCTTCCCGCATGAGGCCAAGTTGCAGCTTTATCAGGTCCATGCCGTGACGGCGGGCACCGATGCCCAGGCAGAGGTGACCGTGCGGCTGGAAGAGAGCGGCAAGTCGGTCAATGGCCAGGGGGCCGATGCGGACACGCTGGTGGCTTCCGCCCGTGCCTATATCCATGCCCTGAACAAGCTGGTGACAAAGCGGCAGAAGACGGCACCGGTGGCCATGTCGGCCTGATCGGGTTTGCCCTTTTTTCCCGAGTCCCGTGATATCCCCGTCGGCCCCTGGCCGGCGGGGATTGTCTTTTCATGATAAGGCGGTCGGAATCGGGATATGTCGCAGCCTTCCGCCCTATTCCTGCCGTAATCTCCGCCGCGACATGCGGATGTGCGCAGGATGTTCACCAATCGCTAAAATGCCATATAGAATCTGACTTGCGGCGGCTTTCAAGGCTTGAGGGACCGGGACTAAATGGTCTATGCAACAGTCGCGGTTCGGCATATCCGGGGTTCGGCCGCACCAAGGGCGGCAAAATCCGGACATTCAGAGATATTTTTCATCCATGCTTTCAAACCTGCTCGGTATGTTCTCGGCCGACATGGCGATCGACCTGGGAACGGCGAATACGCTGGTCTATGTCAAGGGACGCGGCATCGTTCTGAATGAACCGTCGGTGGTCGCGATCCGCGACCTGCGCGGCAAGAAGCAGGTGCTTGCCGTGGGTGACGAGGCCAAGCTGATGCTGGGCCGCACGCCGGGTAACATCCAGGCCATCCGCCCCTTGCGCGACGGTGTCATTGCCGATTTCGAAGTGGCGGAGGAAATGATCAAGCATTTCATCCGCAAGGTGCACAATCGCCGCAGCTTCACCAGCCCGGAGATCGTCATCTGCGTGCCGTCGGGTTCCACCGCCGTGGAACGTCGCGCCATTCAGGAATCGGCGGAAGCCGCTGGTGCGCGCCGCGTTTCCCTGATCGAAGAGCCGATGGCTGCCGCCATTGGCGCCGGTCTGCCGGTGACGGAACCGACAGGCAGCATGGTGGTGGATATCGGCGGTGGCACGACGGAAGTGGCCGTGCTGTCGCTGAACGGCATCGTCTATGCCCGTTCCGCCCGCGTTGGCGGCGACAAGATGGATGAGGCGATCATCGGCTATATCCGCCGTCACCATAACCTGCTGGTCGGTGAAGGCTCTGCCGAGCGCATCAAGAAGGAAATCGGCTCCGCCTGCCCGCCGGAAGATGGCGAAGGCCGGGTGATGGAGATCAAGGGCCGCGACCTGATGAATGGCGTGCCCAAGGAACTGGTGATGAGCGAACGGCAGATCGCCGAGAGCTTGGCCGAACCGGTCAGCCAGATCATTGAGGCGGTGAAGGTCGCCCTGGAACATACCGCCCCCGAACTGGCGGCGGATATTGTTGATAAGGGTATTGTGTTGACCGGTGGCGGCGCGCTGCTGGCCAATCTGGATTTTGTGCTGCGCCATGCCACTGGCCTGCCGGTTTCGATTGCGGATGATCCGCTTTCCTGTGTGGCGCTGGGCTCCGGTCGGGCGCTGGAAGAGGAAAGCCTGCGCAACGTGCTGATCCGCATGTGAGGCGTCAGGACAGGGCCGCGAATATCGCGGCCCTGCTGCATTGAAATGCAGCGATTTACAGCCGACTGTTAACGGTTTAATTTCACTTTAGGCGGTAAGCTGCCGGTAACCCTGGCACCTTTAACCCAGTCGCCGGTTCTCCGCCGTCGGCCCAATAACGGGACATCCCCCGGTGAAGACGCGCAACAACGGATCGGTCGTGCGGATCGCAGCCCCTTTCTGGGGGTTGATGCAGCGATTCTACTTCCCGCTGCTGGTGCTGGCCGCCGTCGCGCTGATGATGATCGGGCATGTCAATGTCGGTGCGGTTGATCAGGCCCGCGCCCGGGTGACCGATGCCTTTACCCCCATCCTCAATGTGATGTCGCGCCCGGCGGCCAGCGTGGCCGATGCGCTGGAATATGGGCGCCAGCTGGTCGATCTGCATGAAGAGAATGCCCGGCTGCGGGAGGAGAATACCCGCCTGCGCCAGTGGGAGCAGGTGGCCCTGCGGCTGGAGGCGGAAAACGGTTCCCTGCGCTCCCTGCTGGCCTTCAAGGCCGATCCGCCGGCCCGCTTCATCACCGCCCGCGTGGTCGGCGATCCGGGTGGTGCCTTCGTGCGCACTGTTGTCATCACCGCCGGTGCGCGCGACGGTGTGGAGCGTGGGCAGGCGGCCATGTCTGGCCAGGGGCTGGTGGGGCGTGTGGTGCAGGTGGGGGAATGGTCTTCCCGTGTGCTGCTGATCACCGATCTCAACGCCCGCATCCCGGTGGTGCTGGAAACCAGCCGCCAGCGGGCCATGCTCGCCGGTGATAATTCCGATCATCCGACTCTGCTCTATGTGCCGGGCAATACGGCGGTTTCGCCGGGTGAGCGGGTGTTCACCTCTGGTCATGGTGGGTTGTTTCCGCCCGGCCTGCCGGTGGGGGTGATGGAAATTGGCCAGGATGGCCAGCCCCATGTTGTGCCCATGGCCGACCTTTCCCGTCTGGAACATTTGCAGATTGTCCGGTTCGGTGGCACCGGCGGGCTGGCGGCGGAAGCCGCGCAACCGGGCGCGATGCAGTGAGGGGTTCGGCCTTGGCCGGTGGTTTCTGGCATCGTCTTGATCAAACCGCGCGCAACCTGCTTCCCTTCGGGTCCATCGTGGTGGCCATGCTGCTCGCTATGGTGCCCTTGCCCTTGCCTGGCTATTCGGTGGTGACACCGCCGCTGGTGTTGATCTGCCTGTTCTACTGGGTTATCCACCGGCCGGATTTGCTGCGCCCGCTGGTGGTTTTCGCCCTGGGCGTCCTGCATGACCTGATCAGCGGTTCGCCGCTGGGGGTGACCTCGCTTTATCTGATTCTGACCTATTGGTTGCTGATCACTCAGCGCCGCTTTTTCCTGGGCCGGTCTTTCGGGATGCTATGGCTTGGCTTTGCCCTGGTGGCGTTCGGGGCGTCGGCTGTACAATGGCTGGTCTTTGCCCTGATGAGCGCGCATCTGCTGGATGCGCGACCAGTGCTGGTCCATGCCGCCCTGGGGGTGGCAATATTCCCGCTGCCGACATATCTGCTGCAACGTCTGCACCGCGCCTATTTGAGCTGAGGAGACAATCTTGTCCGCCTATGATCGCGATGCCGAGCGACAGCGTATGCTGAGCCGCCGCACGCTGGTGCTGGGCGGTATGCAGGTGGCTGCCGTTTCCGCACTGGTGGGGCGGCTCTATTACCTGCAGATCGTGGAGCGCGACCGCTACAGCATGCTGGCGGATGATAACCGAATCTCGCTGCGGCTGGTGGCCCCGCCGCGCGGCCAGATACTGGACCGGTTCGGCGTGCCGCTGGCGGTGAATGAGCAGAATTTCAGCGTCACCGTGGTGTCGGAACGCGCCGGCGACGTGCGGCAGATTCTGGATGAGGTTGGCAAGCTGGTGCCGCTGACGGAGGCCGATGAACGGCGCATCCAGCGTGATCTACAGCGCTCCCGCGCCTTTGCCCCCATCACCATCAAGGAAAACCTGAGCTGGGATCAGGTTTCCGCCATTGAGGTGAATTTGCCCGACCTGCCGGGCATTTCCATTGATGTCGGGCAGGTGCGTTCCTACCCGTTCGGGGAGGCATTGGCCCATGTGCTGGGCTATGTCGGCGCCGCGACGGACAAGGATCTGGAGAAATCCGATGATCCGCTGTTGACCCTGCCGGGTTTCCGCATCGGCAAGGGCGGGGTGGAAAAGCAGTTTGATTCTGCTCTGCGCGGTGCCGCCGGTACCCAGCAGCTGGAGGTCAATGCCGTTGGCCGGGTGATTCGTGAACTGTCACGCGATAATGGCCAGCCGGGGCGGGAAACCACGCTGACGCTGGATGCCAAGCTGCAGCATTATGTGCATCAGCGGCTGTCGGCGGAGATGAGCGCTGCCGCCGTGGTGATGGATGTGCGCACCGGCGGTATCCAGGCGCTCTGTTCCTGCCCCGCCTTCGATCCCAATCAGTTTGCCATGGGCATTGGGTATGATGCCTATCAGACGCTGCTGAAGGATGAGCGCACACCGCTGATCAACAAGGCGATTGCCGGGCAATATCCGCCGGGATCAACCTTCAAGATGATCACAGCGCTGGCGGCGCTGGAATCGGGCATCGTCAATGCCGATCATCGGGTCAATTGCTCCGGCCATATCGAACTGGGCAGCCACCGCTTCCATTGCTGGCGGCGCGGTGGCCATGGCACCCTGGATATGGTCGGCGCGCTGATGAACAGCTGCGACGTCTATTTCTATGATCTGGCCCAGCGCATCGGCATGGACCGAATCGCCGCCATGGCCCGCAAATTCGGGCTGGGCGATAAGGTGGGGCTGGAACTGCCGGGGGAACGGCCGGGGCTGGTGCCTGATCCGGCCTGGAAGCGCCGGGCCTTGAAGGCCGCTTGGCACCCCGGTGAAACCCTGATCGCCAGTATGGGCCAGGGCTATGTGCTGGCGACGCCCTTGCAACTGGCCGTGATGACGGCGCGGTTGGCCAGTGGCCATGCGGTGCAGCCGCATCTGGCCAAGATGATCGAAGGCCAGTACCGCGAACAGACGGAATGGCCGCGCATTGATGTGAAGCCGGAAAATCTGGCGGTCGTGCTGAAAGGCATGAATGCCGTGACCAATGTGCCGGGCGGTACCGCCTATAAATCGCGCATCACCATTCCGGGGATGGAGATGGCGGGCAAATCGGGCAGTGCCCAGGTGCGCCGCATCTCCATGGCGGAACGCAATAGCGGCGTGCGCAAGAACGAGGATCTGGCCTGGCGGGAGCGCGACCACGCGCTGTTTGTTGCCTATGCCCCGGTGGAGGCACCGAAATATGCGTGTGCCGTGTTCGTTGAACATGGCAGCAGCGGCGGTGGAGTCGCGGGACCGATTGCCCGCGATATCCTGCTGGAATGCCAGATGCTGGATGCGGCCCGCGCCAGCGTGGCCCAGCAGCCGGAACCGGCCGCCGCACCTTCCCGGCCTGATGCCGGCAGCACGGGGCAATAGCCATGAGCCTGGACCTCTCCATTGACCGGGGGGCGATGACCATCGGGGAGAAGCTGGGCCAGATTTCCTGGAGTCTGGTCTTCCTGATCACCCTGGTGGCCAGCATCGGCTTTGCCATGCTCTATTCCGCCGCCAATGGCCATTTCGATCCCTGGGCCTCGCGCCAGATGCTGCGCTTCGGCGTGGGGCTGGTGGTGATGCTGCTGATCGCCCTGATCGATATTCGGCTCTGGATGAAGCTGGCCTATCCACTTTACGGCATCGTCATGGTGCTGCTGATCGGGGTGGATTTATTCGGCAATGTTGGCAAGGGGGCGCAGCGCTGGATCGATCTGGGCATTATCCAGCTGCAGCCGTCGGAAATCATGAAGGTCACGCTGGTGATGGTGCTGGCCCGCTATTTCCATGGCGCCACGCTGGAAGACAGTGGCCGTATCCCCTTTCTGATTCCGCCCTTGTTGCTGGTGGGGGCGCCGGTGGCGCTGGTGCTGGCCCAGCCCAACCTCGGCACTTCCTTGATGCTGATAATGGCGGCGGGGGCGCTGTTCTTCCTGTCCGGGGTGCGGCTATGGAAGTTCGGTCTGCTGATCGCCGCCGTCATCATTGCTGTGCCGCTGACCTGGCAATTCGTACTGCATGATTATCAGCGCGACCGGGTGGAAACCTTCCTGGACCCGGACAGCGATCCGCTGGGCACGGGGTACCACATTACCCAGTCAAAGATCGCCTTTGGCTCCGGCGGGCTGATGGGCAAGGGCTTTTTGCAGGGCACGCAGAGCCATCTGAACTTCCTGCCGGAAAAGCAGACCGACTTCATCTTCACCATGCTGGCGGAGGAATTTGGGCTGGTGGGCAGCCTGTTCTTCCTGTTCCTCTATGGGCTGCTGCTGCTCTACGGTTTCGTCATTGCCGGGCGCTGTCGCCATCAGTTCGGCAAGCTGCTGGCGTTGGGCGTCACGGTGAACCTGTTCCTTTATCTCTTCATCAATGTGGCCATGATCATGGGGCTGATCCCTGTGGTGGGCGTGCCGCTGCCGTTGATCTCCTATGGCGGCACGGCGACGTTGGGGGTGATGATCGGTTTCGGCCTGCTGCTATCGGTGCATGTGCATCGGGATGTACGCATGTCCCGCCGTGGCATGGGTGACCTTTGACCCTGGCAGGGGCCGGGGTAGAGGGTTGAATTGCTTGCAGTGCCCGGCTGCGTGAAATCCCGGTCGGCAGCCTTCATTTTCTTGTCGACAAGGTGTGAACCCTTTGCTACACAGCGCGCCTCGACGCGATGAACGAAGCGTCGGGGCCGCGAAAGCGGGTTGGGAATGGGCGCATAGCTCAGTTGGTAGAGCAGCTGACTCTTAATCAGCGGGTCCAAGGTTCGAGTCCTTGTGCGCCCACCATTCCCAAAAATGGCCGCTCCGGCGGATATCAAGGTTGGGCGCATAGCTCAGTTGGTAGAGCAGCTGACTCTTAATCAGCGGGTCCAAGGTTCGAGTCCTTGTGCGCCCACCAACCTTGATCCCTGACCGTTGCAGCCTCTCAAGGTTGGGCGCATAGCTCAGTTGGTAGAGCAGCTGACTCTTAATCAGCGGGTCCAAGGTTCGAGTCCTTGTGCGCCCACCAACCTTGAAACAACATCCTGACATCAAATCCGGATATACTCGCCAGACAGATAAGTCTCGGCGGGTTTTTTTATGCTCAGCACCCAATATGCCCCTTTTCGCATCACCGTGTGCGGGATCGAGGAATTGCCTGACCATTGCCGGGTCGGCGTCAGCCATATGCTGTCCATCATGGACCCTGGAAGGTCCAAGCTGCCGGTGTTCAACGGCTATGGTGCGCATGTGCGGCTGGATTTGCGATTCGATGATGTGGTGGAGCCGGTGCCCGGCAAACAGCCGCCACAGACGACGCATGTGCGCCAGATTCTGGATTTCGGGCGCAGTTTGACCGCAGAGCCGCCGGGAAAGGCGCATCTGCTGGTGCATTGCCATATGGGCGTGTCGCGGTCCACCGCAGCGATGGCGCTGATTCTGGCCCAGGCGCGGCCGGATCGGCCGGCGGCGGAGGCCTTGGCGGAGGTGGCGCGCATCCGGCCCCAGGCCTGGCCCAATCTGCGCATTCTGGAAATGGGCGGTGACATGCTGGGCTGCCGGGATGAGCTGCTGGCGGCCTTGCCCGCCATCTATCAGCGGGCCACGGCGCATTGGCCGGCGGACTGGCTGGATTACCTGAAAAAGAATCACCGCGGGCGGGAGGTGCGGCTGCTGGAAGGTGGCTGACCGGTGGGAAAGGGCAATCAGGCCCAGGCCGATTCGCCGCTGTCCCCCAGAATTTGCCGGCAGAATCGCACGGTGATCGGCTTCTTGGCGGCCAGCGCTTCCCGGTCCAGTCGGTCCACCACCCGGCGGGCGTTGGCAAAGCTACGCTCCGTGCGGGTCAGCAGCCAGACAATCACCTCTTCCCCCACCCTGATCTGCCGGTCGGCAAACAGCTTCACCAGCACGGCCATGAACAGGGCATCATCGGGGGCGGCCATGCCGACGGCCGGGGCCGCCAGCAGGCGCGAGCGCAGGTCCGGCAGGCGCAGCACCCAATTGATGGGCGCCTTGTCCGCCAGCAGCAGCAGATGGCCGCCGGCATCGCGGGCCAGATTGTAGAGATGGAACAAAGCGCGTTCCAGCACCGGGTCGCCGGCCACCTGCTGCGCGCCATCCAGCACGGCGGCGCGGGTGGGGTGCAGCAGGTCGGGCAGGTCGTCGGTACGCAGATCATCCACCTGCAACAGGTTGGCGCGCGCGCGGGCGCGCCAGATCTGTGCCAGATGGCTTTTACCGGAACCGCTGGGGCCGAAAATCACCAGGGCCGGGGCCGGCCAGTCCGGCCAGCTGTCCAGCCAGGCGACGGCATCCTGGTTGCCGGGTGCCACCAGAAAATCCGCCTCGCCCATGGCGGAACGGTGACCCAGATCCAGGGGGATTTGCCGGGTGCTGCTCAACGGCAGTCCCGGAGGAAGGGAGCCGATGGGCATTGTCGTATCCATGATCATGGTGCGGCCGGAATATCTGCGGGGCGGCGGAGGTCGGTACCTTCCGCGGCGGGATTGGCGGGAAGCGGGTCGGCGCCCAAGTCAGGGCAGGGCGGCGCTGGTGGCAGGGGGCCGTGATAAAGGCTGCTGTCCAGGTAGCGGGTGATGGCGAATCGGACCAGCACGCCGATGACGGCTGCCACCGGCATGGCCAGCAGCACGCCGACGAATCCGAACAGCGCGCCACCGGCCATCAGGGCGAAAATCACCCAGACCGGATGCAGCCCCACCTTGTCGCCCACCAGCTTTGGCGTCAGCACATTGCCTTCCACGGCCTGGCCGAAGAAGAAAATGCCGACCACGATGCCGACCCGCCACAGTTCGTCGAACTGGAACAGGGCGATGCCGACAGAGGCACAGAACCCCACCAGCGAGCCGACAAAGGGGATGAAGGAGAGCAGGCCGGAGATCATGCCGACGATCAGGCCGAAATCCAGCCCGGCCAGCGACAGGGCGATGGCATAGAAACTGCCCAGCGCCAGACAGACCGTGGCCTGCCCGCGCACGAATCCGGCCAGGGTGGTGTCCACCGCGCGGGCCTGTTCACGGATGGTGTCGGCCTGCTGGCGGGGCAGCCAGCCATCGATGGCACCGACCATCCGGTCCCAGTCGCGCAACAGGTAAAAGGCGACGATGGGGGTAATGAAGGTGACGGAGATGATATCCACCAGGGCAACACCCTGGCTCACCAGCCCTTTCAGGAAATCGGCCGTCCAGCTCATCGCGGTGCCGGCATAATCACCGGCGGCACTGCGCAGCCGTTCCACATCCTCCGGCGAGAGCCGGTTGATGAAGCGCTGAATCTGCGGCAGCAATTCCCGCTTGGCCCAGGCGATCCATTGCGGGGCGGCATCGATCAATTGCACGATCTGGCCCTGCAGCAGCGGCACCAACAACAGCAGGGCCAGTACCGCCGTGAGGGCGAATCCGAGCAGAACGACGCTGGTGGCGGCCCAGCGCGGCATGTGCCGTTCCAGCCGGTCGGTCACCGGGTCCAGCAGATAGGCCAGCGCCATGCCGGCCACGAACGGGGCCAACATGCTGCGCAGCAGCCAGACTAGGGCGATGAAGACCACCAGCCCCCAGACCCAGAATCGCCATTGCCGTCCGGCCTTCATGCCGCGTCTCCCGGTTGGTCGCCGGCATCATCCCCGGCATTGCGTGTGCGCAGGATGAACAATCCGCGCAGCACATAGGCCACCATCGACCAGAGCGTGGTAGCGGCGACCAGCAGTTCCGCCGGCAATACATAGTCTTCCGGGGCCAGACGGGCGCCATAGACGGCCAGAATCAGCGCCGCCAAGGCCAGTTGCAGCGCGGTATTGAGCTTGCCCACCCAGAGCGGCTGGATGGACAGCCTTTCGCGCAGCATCACCAGCAGCACGGCCAGCCCCAGGATAATGGTGATATCCCGCAGCAAAATCAGCGCCACCAGCCAGAGCGGCACCAGCCCCACCGTGGCCATGGCCACGAAACAGCCGACCAGCAGGGCCTTGTCGGCCAGCGGGTCTAGCCAGGCACCCAGCTTGCTGCGCGCCCGGAACAGCCGCGCGATCATCCCGTCCAGCCCGTCGGAAATGGCTGCCAGCATGAACAGCCAGAATGCCAGAATCAGGTGGTCGGACAGAATCAGCCATACCGTCACCGGCACGGCCAGCAGACGGCCGCCTGTGATCAGGTTCGGCACGTGCAGCATTGGGTTCGGTGTTTCGGTTTTCATGCGGGCGTGATCCGGCAGGGGCAGGTTCTGAATTTAATCTAGGCGCTTTTGCAGACGCCTTATAGAGGCCCCGGCCCCCACCCGGACCCCCATGCCCATATTCCCCATTATCCACGGCTGGGGAAAAGATGTTCCTATAATGTTCCGATTGTCCAGTCGCTTTTGATGAAATTATCCCCATGTTTCAGGAATAATGTGTCCAAATCCGTGCATGGATCGCCAAGCGCTTCTGATCATTGGCAATTTGGCTTCCGGGGATCGGGAGGCCATAAAAAAACGGCATCGGTGCCTGTGCGCCGATGCCGTTTTTGACCGAACCGTTTTTCAGCAACCGTACCTTACGGCACCGCCGGTGCCTCGGCTTGGGCCGGGGCAGGCGTGCTGCTGGCCGCCGCTGCGGCCCCGCGCCAGCGCAGTTCGCCAGTACCTCCGCCTTCGCTCAGGATCAGATCCTGTTGGGCCAGGGCGTTGCGCAACTGTTCCAGCCCGCCCATGTAGCGCAGCTCCAGCTCTGCCCCGCCGCGGGCCAGGGAGACGACGCGGGTTTGCGTGATGGTGGGAACCTTCGACAGGCGACGGCGGGTTTCCACCCATTCATTCTGGGCGGTGAAAGGCACTTTCAGGCTCAGCCCGCCTTCATTTCCGCCGACCACCACATTGGCCGCGGTCCAGCGTTCCTCCAGCCGGCCAACAATCTTGGTGACGGCTTCCCGCAGGGTCGGGTTCCCGCGCGATGCCATGTCGGCACCGGCCGTCACCGTCGGCTGGCTGACAGTGAAGCTTTCCGGGCTGCCGCTGGCCGGGTGCAGGGTGACGGTGGCGGTCACCCCGCCGCTGGTTGTCGTCAGCACGGCGACGGCCACGTCGCCCGCCTGATAGCGGTCGGCGATGCGGCGCAGGGCGGCGGCATCGCCGGACAGGGCCTGTTCCACCCCGACATCGGCCACGTCCGCCGCTTCCCCATAGGGAACGGTCACCGGCACCAGCCCGCCTTGCAGCGGCAGGTTGGCCCAGCTTTGCCGCCAGCCGGTTTCCGCCTGCCACAGCACGGGCGCGCCGCCAGTCTGGTCCACCGGCAGCACCAGCACCGGCTTGGACCGCACCTCTGTATAAGAGACACCACGGCTGCGCATGAAGTTGCGCACGGCGGCCGGATTGAAGGTGACGGCCAGCCGGCCGAGATAGCGCACGGCGGAGGTGCGCTCCTCCTGCACCTCAAAGCTCTGCACCATCTGGTCGATGCTGGCGCCATCCAGGCCGGACAGGGCGCTGCGGGCGCTGTCCGGGGTCAGCCGGTCGAACAAAGCCTCAAACGCCTTGCGCTGACCGTCGCGGATGCCGCGATCGCGCGCCGCCGTGGCCGAATCCGCCGTGACATCAACGGAAACATCGCGCACCGTGAACAGATCGTCCGACGGGGCAGCCCAGGCGGGCAGGGCCAGCGCCAGAACGGTCAAGGTGGCGGACAGGACTTTGCGCAAAGCGGGGGTGCAGGGAACCGGCATTGCCTTGGCTTCCGATATTGCTATGTTCGGCGCCGTCTAAACAGTCCGGTGCCGGGTTTGTTGCGGTTGGTTCTACCGCACCCGGCCCCCTTTACGCCAGCAGCGAGGATGAAGGCGATGAGCAGCTATTCCTACCGGGATGCCGGTGTCGATATCGATGCAGGCAATGCGCTGGTCGAGGCCATCAAGCCGCTGGCGAAATCCACCGCCCGCACCGGCTCCGATGCCGGGCTGGGTGGCTTCGGTGCCCTGTTCGACCTGCGCGCCGCCGGCTTCCACGATCCGCTGCTGGTATCCACCACCGATGGTGTGGGCACCAAGCTGAAGGTGGCCATCGATGCCAATCACCATGACACGGTGGGTATCGATCTGGTGGCCATGTGCGTCAATGATCTGGTGGTGCAGGGGGCCGAGCCGCTGCTGTTCCTGGATTATTACGCCACCGGCAAGCTGGACGTGACCGCCGGTCGCGCCATTGTCGCCGGTATCGCCGAGGGTTGCCGTCAGGCCGGCTGCGCCCTGGTGGGGGGCGAGACGGCTGAAATGCCCGGCATGTATGCCGAGGGCGATTATGATCTGGCCGGCTTCTCCGTCGGCGCCGTTGAGCGCTCCCAGGTGCTGGTGGGCGACAAGGTGCAGGCCGGCGACGTGGTGCTGGGTCTGGCTTCCAGCGGCGTGCATTCCAACGGCTATTCGCTGGTGCGCAAGCTGGTGGGTGTCTCTGGCCTGACCTATGAAAGCGCCTGCCCCTGGGATGCCGGTCGCAGCCTGGGTGCCGCCCTGCTGACCCCGACGCGCATCTATGTGAAGCCGCTGCTGGCGGCAGTGCGCGCCGGTCTGGTGAATGCCATGGCCCATATCACCGGCGGCGGCCTGCTGGAAAATATCCCGCGCGTGCTGCCCGATGGCTTGGGCGTCGATCTGGATGCTGCCACTTGGGAATTGCTGCCGGTGTTCAGCTGGCTGAAGCGTACCGGCAATGTCGATGCCACGGAAATGGCCCGTACCTTCAATTGCGGTATCGGCATGGTGGTCATCGTCCCCGCCGACAAGGCGGACGAGGCCCTGGCGCTGCTGACCGAGAAGGGTGAAAAGGTCACCCGCATCGGCACCGTGGTGCCGCGCGACGCTGCCGATCACCGCGTCGCCATCAGCGGGCTGGAGCGTTGGTCGTGAAGCTGCGCCTGGGCGTCCTGATCTCCGGCCGGGGGTCGAACCTGCAGGCCCTGATCGACGCCTGCCGCGACCCGGATTTCCCGGCGGAGGTGGCTTTGGTCATCTCCAACAAGGCCGATGCCGGCGGGCTGGCCCGTGCCACCGCCGCCGGCATCCCCAGCCTTGTGCTGAAGCCCAAGGATTTCGCCGACAAGCCGGCGCATGAGGCGGCCATGACGGCCGCCTTGGAGCAGGCGGGCGTCGGGTTGGTCTGTCTGGCCGGTTTCATGCGCCTGCTGACGGGTGGATTCGTGGCCCATTGGCATGACCGCCTGATCAATATCCACCCGTCGCTGCTGCCGTCTTTCCCCGGCATCGACACCCATGCCCGCGCGCTGGCCGCCGGTGTGCGCTTCCATGGCTGCACCGTGCATTATGTGCGCGAGGTGATGGATGAAGGCCCGATCATCGTGCAGGCCGCCGTGCCAGTGTTGACCGGTGACACGCCCGACGATCTGGCCGCCCGCGTGCTGGTGCAGGAACATCAGGCCTATCCCCTGGCCGTGCGGCTGATCGGGGAGGGACGGGTGCGGGTGGAAGGCTTGGTGGCTCATATCGAAGGGGCGACGTTGCCGGCAGCGGTGATCTGCCCCGTTGCGTCGCCCCTTTAGCGGCTGAAATCCCATGATCATCCGCCCCGCCACCGCCGACGATCTGCCTTTCATCCACGCCCAGGCCCCGCGTCTGGCCGGGGTGGCCGATCTGGCTTGGCGCACGGCGGCGGAGGTGATGCATTTCCAGCGTGCCTTCATGCATGAAACGCTGGAAGCCCCCCGGCCCGGTGCCGTCACCTTCATCGCCTGCGAAGGGGATGAACGGCTGGGCTTCATCCATGCCGAGCCGCAACTGGATATCTTCACCGACCGGCAATGCGCCTATGTGCCGCTGCTGGCCGTCACGCCGGTGGCGGAGGGCAGGGGGGTGGCCGCCGCCCTGATGGCGGCGGTGGAATCCTGGGCGCGTGGGCAGGGCTATGACAATGTGGCTCTGGATGTGTTCGCCAGCAATGCGCGCGGCCGCGCCTTCTACGCCCGGCAGGGCTATGGGGAAGAGACGCTGCGGCTGGTGAAGGATATCCGCTAGTCCCGTCCCCGGTCGGCACTTCCCCCCTTGGCATGGAACCGTTCCGCCTGTACATAATTGACATAACTGGTCGATATGACAGTCAGGGAGGAAGAATCATGGCGGGCAGCCACGGACCGGCGGTGGTCAATGACAAGCTTGTGCGCGAACATGCGGAAGGGTGGCATTCCTTCACCCGCTTCACTACCATCAGCATCATCTGCGTCACGCTGATCCTGCTGATGTTCATGCTGCATTTCGCTGTGGGCTGGGGCTATGCGGTATTTTTCATGCTGCTGGGCTGGGTTGCCACGGCCATTCTCGCCCTGCTGGGTAAGATATAGGCATTTCGAATCGGTTTTAATCGATTGAGCGACGTTCAAAGGGCTGTCCGGGATGATCGGACAGCCCTTTTTGTATTTTTCCGCCCCCGCAACGGGTGGCTTTATCCGCCCACCCTGACCTTTAGTGCGCGTTGGTCACGGTTCAAGCCCTTGAAGGGGGCACACCCCTGTGCCACGTTAACAGCTGAACCGTCACCCACCGTTCATTGCCGTGCCCATCTGGGGCGGGCGGTCGGGTCCAGGCCCAGCGGGGCTGGCGGTGCATTGAGATCAGAAGGCAGATAGATATGCTGGACATCCCCCGTGGTGTTCTCTACCCGGTCCTTCCGCTGAGAGACATCGTCGTCTTCCCCCATATGATCGTCCCGCTGTTCGTGGGCCGGGAAAAATCCGTCCGCGCCCTGGAAGACGTGATGAAGGATGACAAGCAGATCCTGCTGGTCACCCAGAAGAACGCCTCACAGGATGATCCCACGCCGGCCGACATCTATAGTGTCGGCACCGTCGGCACGGTGTTGCAGCTGCTGAAACTGCCCGACGGCACCGTCAAGGTGCTGGTTGAGGGCGGCAAGCGCGCCACCATCACCAAGTTCGGCGAGAGCGAGGAATTCTTCCAGGCCTATGCCGAACTGATCGAGGAAGCGGCCAGCGAGCCGCAGGAGCTGGAAGCGCTGTCCCGCGCCGCCGTCTCGCAGTTTGAGCAATATATCAAGCTCAACAAGAAGATTCCGCCCGAGGTGCTGGTCTCGATCAACCAGATCGAGGAGCCGGGCAAGCTGGCCGATACCATCGCCAGCCATCTTCAGCTGAAGATTCCCGAAAAGCAGCAATTGCTGGAGACCCCCACCGTCGCGGAACGGCTGGAGAAGGTCTATGCCTTCATGGAAGGCGAGATCGGCGTGCTGCAGGTGGAAAAGCGCATCCGCAACCGCGTGAAGCGCCAGATGGAGAAGACCCAGCGCGAGTACTATCTGAATGAGCAGATGAAGGCCATTCAGAAGGAGTTGGGCGAGGGCGAGGACGGCAAGGACGAGGTGGCGGAGATCGAGGAAAAGATCGCCAAGACCAAGTTCAGCAAGGAAGCCCGCGAAAAGGCCCAGGCCGAGGTCAAGAAGCTGCGCACCATGAGCCCGATGAGCGCCGAGGCGACCGTCGTGCGCAACTATCTGGACTGGATGCTGTCGATTCCCTGGAAGAAGCGCAGCAAGGTCAAGAAGGATATCAAGGGCGCCGAAGCCATCCTGAATGCCGACCATCACGGTCTGGAGAAGGTCAAGGAACGTATCCTTGAGTATCTGGCCGTGCAGCAGCGCATGGATAAGGTGAAGGGGCCGATTCTCTGCCTCGTCGGTCCGCCGGGTGTGGGCAAGACCTCGCTGGGCAAATCCATCGCCAAGGCCACCGGCCGCACCTTTGTGCGCATGTCGCTGGGCGGCGTGCGCGATGAGGCCGAGGTGCGCGGTCACCGCCGCACCTATATTGGCTCCATGCCCGGCAAGATCATTCAGGGCATGAAGAAGGCCAAGACCTCCAACCCGCTGTTCCTGCTGGACGAGATCGACAAGCTGGGCGCCGACTGGCGCGGCGACCCGTCTTCGGCTCTGCTGGAAGTGCTGGACCCGGAACAGAACAGCACCTTCAGCGACCATTATCTGGAGGTGGATTACGACCTTTCCGACGTGATGTTCGTCTGCACGGCCAACTCGCTGCGGATGCCGCAGCCGCTGCTGGACCGTATGGAGATCATCCGCCTGTCCGGTTACACCGAAGATGAGAAGGTGGAGATTGCCAAGCGCCACCTGATCGCCAAGCAGGTGACCGACCATGGGCTGAAGGAAGGCGAGTTTGCCATCAGCGACGAGGCACTCCGCGACCTGATCCGCTACTACACCCGCGAAGCCGGCGTGCGGTCGCTGGAACGCGAGCTGGCGAACCTGGCCCGTAAGGCGATCAAGGAAATCCTGATGCAGGGTGTCACCAAGGTGAAGGTGACGCCGAAAAATCTGGAGAAGTTCGCCGGCGTCCGCCGCTTCCGCTTTGGTGAGGCGGAGCTGGAGGATCAGGTGGGGGCGACCACCGGTTTGGCCTGGACCGAGGTGGGCGGCGAGCTGCTGACCATCGAGGCGGTGATGCTGCGCGGCAAGGGCCGCATCCAGACCACCGGCAAGTTGGGCGATGTGATGAAGGAATCGGTGCAGGCCGCCGAATCCTATGTGAAGGCGAATTCGCTGAAATTCGGCATCAAGCCGACCCTGTTCGAACGGCGTGACATCCATGTCCATGTGCCGGAGGGGGCCACCCCGAAGGACGGCCCCTCGGCCGGTGTGGCCATGATCACCACCATCGTCTCCGTGCTGACCGGCATCCCGGTGCGCAAGGATATTGCGATGACCGGTGAAATCACCCTGCGCGGCAAGGTGCTGCCGATTGGCGGGCTGAAGGAGAAGCTGCTGGCGGCCTTGCGGGGCGGCATCAAGCGGGTTCTGATTCCCCAGGAGAATGAAAAGGACCTGGCGGAGATCCCCGACAATGTGAAGAAGGGCCTGACAATCATCCCGGTTTCGACGGTTGATGAGGTGATTGCCAACGCGTTGGCCTCCGCTCCGGTTGAAATTGAGTGGTCTGAGCCCGACGAAGTGGCTCAGATGCCCGGAAAAGCTGGGGAAGAGGACCGGGATGGCGTGATTCGCCATTGAAGTGGATCAGGAAATCGTGTGAATTGGGTTCCCGCTGCCCCCCCGACCAATGTGGGCGTCGGCAGCGGTATCCAATCTCTTTGTGCCTGGACATGCCGTTCGGGCACGCGCAACCGATACTCTCTTGATGAGGGGGGCCTTAAGTGAACAAGAACGATCTCGTTGCCGTGGTCGCCGAAGCGGCTGGTTTGTCCAAGGCGGACGCGAATAAGGCCGTTGATGCGGTCTTCGATGGGATCACCGGCGCGCTGCAGAAGGGCGACGAAGTGCGGTTGGTTGGTTTCGGCACCTTCGCCGTTGCCGAGCGTGCGGCTTCCGAAGGCCGTAATCCCCGCACCGGTGAGAAGATCGCCATCTCCGCCAGCAAGCAGCCGAAGTTCAAGCCCGGTAAGGGCCTGAAGGACGCGCTGAACTGATCTGGCGTATGGATGCCTCCGGCCGGTCTCCGGCCGGGTGTACCCATCAGATGTTGATGAAACGGGCGGCCACAAGGCGCGCCCGTTTTCTTTTTTTTAAGGGTCAGATGAAGAACGGGGTTGATTCTTTGCGCGCCGCCGCTAATGTCGCCCCCGCAAACGGTTCGGGCGGTTAGCTCAGAGGTAGAGCTTCGGTTTTACACACCGCAGGTCGGGGGTTCGACTCCCTCACCGCCCACCATTGCCCCTTATCAAACATTGAAATACCTGATGAATAAGGCCGCCGGCAGATGTCGGGCGGCCTTTTTGCTGTCTGTGTTCCGGTGTTCCGGTGGGCGCTGTCGTACTGAAAAAGGTTTTTCGAAAAAAAGCTGATTTCATGTTTGACAAGGGTGGGTGGGTCGCTTATACACCCGCCCACCTCACGGCGACGGGGTGATCGGAAACGAAACGACGGCGCCGGGAAGAGTTAAGCGGGTGTAGCTCAGTTGGTTAGAGCGCCGGCCTGTCACGCCGGAGGCCGCGGGTTCAAGTCCCGTCACTCGCGCCACTCTCCACGAGGTTTAAGCCAGCAGACTGGTTTTGCTGTGCGGGTGTAGCTCAGTTGGTTAGAGCGCCGGCCTGTCACGCCGGAGGCCGCGGGTTCAAGTCCCGTCACTCGCGCCACCCCTTACGACAAAGGGTGATGGCGCCTTAAAGACGATGCCCGATGGAAGGGGCGGTAAAACTTCCCACCCTGCGCGGGTGTAGCTCAGTTGGTTAGAGCGCCGGCCTGTCACGCCGGAGGCCGCGGGTTCAAGTCCCGTCACTCGCGCCACTTCATTAAGCAATGTATGTTTTGCAAAAAGCCGTCGAACGCCAGGCGCGTTCTGTACGGCTTTTTTGCTTTTTGATCATAGGCTTGTGCGCTGTGCCTGTTTCCGGATCTCCGGTGCGGGCACCTGCATACCGGGATGTTGGTGCGGGTAATTTCGCGCCAGCCTCACCGTCCATGCAAGGCTGCCTTGCCGCAGCGCATCAAAGGGCGGAAAGCCAACCATTTCCATGGAGTTGAGAACGTTTCTCAGGCCAAAAAATGGCGTAATTCGCTTTCCTTTGTGCAGGGCAGGGGCCTATATTCCGTTGGGCTTGGGGTACCCCTCGCAAGCCTGCCAGTCCATGAACCGCCCGCGGTTTTGCCAGATGCCCACCGGCCCGTATCGACGGGTCGGCAGAGCGCCGTGGCATAAGCCCGGGCTGAAACGGTGTGACGATGTCCGATCCGTTGTCCAACCCGCTGTTGGTGCAGTACCTGCCGATCCTGGTCTTCTTGGTTATCGCTACCGTGATCGCCGGTGCGATGGTTGGCGCCGCCCTTCTGGTGGGGCCCAAGAAGCCGGATAGTGAGAAGCTGTCGGCCTATGAATGCGGTTTCGAAGCTTTCGACGATGCGCGCAGCAAGTTCGATGTGCGCTTCTATCTGGTCGCCATCCTGTTCATCATTTTCGATCTGGAAGTGGCGTTCCTGTTCCCCTGGGCTATCTCCCTGGGTGGCATCGGGATGTTCGGCTTCTGGTCGATGATGATCTTCCTTGGCATCCTGACCGTCGGCTTCATCTATGAATGGAAGAAGGGCGCGCTGGAGTGGGAGTGATCCCGTTTCCGCGCCGCCTGGGAGCAACAGCGCCATGAGCAACAATCTCGTCACCGGCAACGCCAACAGCGTCGTGACCAATACCAGCCCGCTGCCGCCCGGCTCCGCGCAGGACGCCTATCTGAAGGCCGTCACGACGGAGATTGAGGATAAGGGCTTCATCGTCGCCAAGATGGATGATCTGCTGACCTGGGCGCGCACCGGTTCGCTGTGGCCGATGACCTTCGGTCTGGCCTGCTGCGCGGTGGAGATGATCCATTCCTACATGTCGCGGTACGATCTGGACCGGTTTGGCGTGATCCCGCGCCCCAGCCCGCGCCAGTCGGACGTGATGATCGTTGCCGGCACGCTCTGTAACAAGATGGCCCCCGCTCTGCGCAAGGTCTATGACCAGATGGCGGAGCCGCGCTGGGTGATCTCCATGGGTAGCTGCGCCAATGGCGGCGGCTATTACCATTATTCCTATTCCGTCGTGCGCGGCTGCGACCGCATCGTGCCGGTGGATATCTATGTTCCCGGCTGCCCGCCGACCGCCGAGGCGCTGGTCTACGGCATTCTGCAATTGCAGAAGAAGATCAAGGGCGGCAATCGCCTGATCCGCGCCTGAGTTTGGCTTAAGACGGTTTGTAGGACGCTTGGCTATGAGCGATGAGGCCCTGAAGGAACTCGGTGATTACATCAGTGGCGCCCTGGGCGCTGCTGTGTTGAAGGCCGAGGTGGCGCATGGTGAATTGATGGTGACGCTGACGCGCGAAGGTGCGTTGCGCGGCATCCAGTTCCTGCGCGACGACTCGACGACCCGCTGCGAGATGCTGGCCGACATCGCCGGCGTGGATTACCCGAGCCGCCCGGAGCGGTTCGAGGTGGTCTACAACCTGCTGAGCGTCAAGCATAACCACCGTATCCGGGTGAAGGTGTCGACGGATGAGGACACGCCCGTGGCCTCCATCGTGTCGCTCTACCCGGTGGCCGGCTGGTTTGAGCGTGAAGCCTGGGATCTGTACGGCATCTTCTTTGCCGATAATCCGGATCTGCGCCGCATCCTCACCGATTACGGTTTCGAGGGGCATCCGCTGCGCAAGGACTTCCCGCTGACCGGCTATGTCGAGCTGCGCTATGACGAAGAGCAGAAGCGCGTCGTCTATGAGCCGGTGACCCTGCGGCAGGATTTCCGCAGCTTCGATTTCCTCTCTCCCTGGGAAGGCATGACGGACGTGCAGTTGCCGGGTGATGAGAAGGCTGTCATTCCGCTGGGCGCGCCGACGCCCGCGGCCAAGCGTTAAGGGGGCCATCCCAATGGCAACGACCAACGTCGCAACCCAGACGGGCGCCGGGATCGCTGTCGCCGGCCAGCCCGGCGAAGTGCAGATCAAGCCGCTGACGATGAATTTCGGGCCCCAGCACCCGGCAGCGCACGGTGTGCTGCGCCTGGTGATGGAGATGGACGGCGAAATCGTCGAACGCGCCGATCCGCATATCGGGCTGCTGCATCGCGGCACCGAAAAGCTGATCGAATACAAGACCTATACCCAGGCCACGCCTTATTTCGACCGGCTGGACTATGTGTCCCCGATGTCGATGGAGCACACCTGGGTTCTCTCGGTGGAAAAGCTGCTGGGCATCGTCCCGCCCAAGCGGGGCCAGTATATCCGCGTGCTCTATGCCGAGCTGACGCGTGTGCTGAACCATCTGCTGAACCTGACGACCTTCGCTCTGGACGTTGGCGCCCTGACGCCGGCACTTTGGGGCTTTGAAGAGCGCGAAAAGCTGATGGAATTCTACGAGCGCGTCTCCGGCGCCCGTATGCACGCTAATTATTTCCGTCCCGGTGGCGTCAATCTGGACCTGCCGGCCGGTCTGGCCGACGATATCTTCGAATATACGGAGCGGTTCCCCAAGTTCTATAACGACCTGGAGACCCTGCTGACCGAGAACCGCGTGTTCAAGCAGCGCACGGTCGATATCGGCGTCGTCAGCGCCGCCGATGCGCTGGCCTGGGGTTTCAGCGGCCCGATGCTGCGCGGTTCCAATGTGGCGTGGGATTTGCGCAAGGCGCAGCCCTATGACAGCTACGAAGAATTTGATTTCGACATTCCGGTTGGCCTGACCGGCGATTGCTATGCCCGCTATCTGGTGCGTATGGAGGAGATGAAGCAATCCATCTCCATCATGCGTCAGGCGCTGGACAAGCTGTCCAAGACGCCGGGCCCGGTGAAGGTGAATGACCGCAAGGTGACCCCGCCGTCGCGTGGCGAAATGAAGCGGTCGATGGAATCACTGATCCATCATTTCAAGCTGTATACCGAAGGCTATCACGTGCCGGCCGGTGAGACCTATACGGCGACGGAGTCGCCGAAGGGCGAGCTGGGTGTGTATCTGGTGTCCGACGGCACCAACCGCCCGTATCGCTGCAAGATCCGCCCGACCGGCTTCTCGCATCTGCAGGCGATGGATTTCATGTCCAAGGGCCATATGCTCGCCGACGCCGTGGCGATCATCGGTTCCATGGACATCGTGTTCGGAGAGATTGACCGATGAGTGCCGCCCATTCCCATGGTCCCGCCGTGGCGGAGCCGACCAGCTTCGAATTCTCTGCGGAGAATCTGGAGCACGCCAAGCGCATCATCGCCAAATATCCCGAAGGCCGACAACAGAGCGCGGTGATGCCGCTGCTCGATCTGGCGCAACGCCAGTGCGGTGGCTGGTTGCCGAAGGTTGCCATCGATTATGTCGCCCATTTCCTGTCCATGGCGCCGATCCGGGCGCTGGAAGTGGCCAGCTTCTATACGATGTATAATCTGAAGCCGGTGGGTAAGCATTTCGTCCAGGTCTGCACCACCACGCCTTGCTGGCTGCGCGGCTCGGATGAGGTTCTGCACGCTTGTGAGAAAAAGCTGGGCATCAAGGCCGGTCAGACGACGCCGGATGGTCAGTTTACCGTGATCGAGGTGGAATGCCTCGGCGCCTGCGTGAACGCCCCGATGATGCAGATCGGCGACGATTTCTATGAAGACCTGACGGCGGAGACGACGGAAAAGGTTCTCGACGCGCTGGCCCGTGGCGAGAAGCCGACGGTCGGTCCGCAGAATGGTCGTATCCGGTCTTGCCCGGCGGGCGGTCCGACCACGCTCACCCAGTCGGCGTTGGCCGCTGGCGTGAAGCCGCAGAACTGAGGGGGGGGAGAGATCATGCTTCGCGATGAAGACCGTATCTTCACCAACCTTTATGGCTTCGAAAGCCCGTTCCTGGACGGGGCCAAGGTGCGTGGCGACTGGTCCGGCACCAAGGAGATCCTGGATCTCGGCCGTGAGAAGATCATTGAGCTGGTGAAGGAATCAGGCCTGCGTGGTCGTGGCGGCGCTGGCTTCTCCACGGGCATGAAGTGGTCCTTCATGCCCAAGACCAGCAATGGTCCGGTATATCTGGTCGTGAACGCCGACGAAGGCGAGCCCGGTACCTGTAAGGACCGGGAGATCATGCGCCATGATCCGCATAAGCTGATCGAAGGCTGCCTGATCGCCGGTTTCGCCATTGGGGCCACCGCCACCTATATTTATATCCGTGGTGAATTCTACTACGAAGCCGCCAACGTTCAGCGCGCCATCGACGAGGCTTACGCCTCGGGCCTGATCGGCAAGAACGCCTGTGGCTCTGGCTATGATCACGACGTCTATCTGCATCTGGGCGCCGGCGCCTATATTTGCGGTGAAGAGACGGCGCTGATCGAAAGCATCGAGGGCAAGAAGGGGCAGCCGCGTAACAAGCCGCCCTTCCCGGCTATGGCCGGTCTCTATTCCCGTCCGACGACGGTGAATAACGTTGAATCCATCGCCGTGGTTCCCACCATTCTGCGTCGGGGCGCTTCCTGGTTCGCCGGTTTGGGCCGTCCGAAGAACAGCGGCACCAAGCTGTTCTGCATTTCCGGTCACGTCAATCAGCCGGCAACCGTCGAAGAAGAGATGGGTATCCCGCTGAAGGAACTGATCGAAAAGCATTGCGGCGGCGTGCGTGGCGGCTGGGATAATCTGCTGGCCATCATCCCCGGCGGTTCTTCGGTGCCGCTGCTGCCCAAGGAAATCTGCGACACAGTGCTGATGGATTTCGACAGCCTGCGGGAGGTCCGTTCGGGCCTCGGCACGGCGGCCGTCATCGTCATGGACAAGTCGACCGACATTGTCCGTGCCATCGCCCGCCTGTCGAAATTCTACATGCATGAAAGCTGCGGCCAGTGCACGCCGTGCCGCGAAGGGACCGGCTGGATGTGGCGCGTGATGGAGCGTCTGGTGAAGGGCAATGCCCGTGTCGAGGAAATCGACATGCTGCTGGACGTGACCAAGCAGGTGGAAGGTCACACGATCTGCGCGCTGGGTGATGCCGCCGCGTGGCCGATCCAGGGTTTGATGCGTCATTTCCGCCCCGAGGTGGAACGCCGCATTCTTGAATACCGCACGCACGCCGAACGCGGCGCGCGCGTGGCCGCAGAGTAAGTCGGGGCCCGAGAGGATACCATGCCCAAGCTCACCATCGACGGTATCGAGGTCGAAGTCGCCCCCGGCACCTCCGTGCTTCAGGCTTGCGAGCAGCTCGGCATCGAGGTGCCGCGCTTCTGCTACCACGAGCGCCTGTCCGTTCCCGCCAACTGCCGCATGTGCCTCGTCGAGGTGGAGCGCAGCCCCAAGCCGGTGGCATCCTGTGCCATGCCGGCGGGGGAGGGGATGGTCGTCAAGACCAATACCGACACTGTCCATAAGGCCCGCAAGGGCGTGATGGAATTCCTGCTGATCAACCACCCGCTGGATTGCCCAATCTGCGACCAGGGCGGTGAGTGTGATCTGCAGGACCAGGCGGTCTCCTACGGCTATGATCGTGGCCGCTATGAGGAGAACAAGCGGGCGGTGAAGGATAAATATATGGGTCCGCTGATCCGGACCTATATGACCCGCTGTATCCAGTGCACCCGTTGCATCCGCTTCGTGGATGAGATTGCCGGCGTGCCGGCCCTGGGCGGTCTGGCCCGTGGCGAGCATCTGGAAATCACCCCGGCGTTGGAAGCCGGTGTGAATTCGGAAATGTCGGGCAACCTTGTCGATGTCTGCCCGGTTGGCGCGCTGACCTCCAAGCCCTACGCCTACAATGCGCGTCCCTGGGAGCTGCGCAAGACCGAAAGCATCGATGTGATGGATGCTGTCGGTTCCAACATCCGCGTCGATGCTCGTGGCGGCGAGGTGCTGCGTGTGCTGCCCCGCCTGCACGAGGATGTGAACGAGGAATGGATCAGCGACAAGACCCGCTATGCCATTGACGGTCTGAAGCGTCAGCGTCTGGACCGCCCCTATGTGCGCGGCGCCGACGGCAAGCTGAAGCCGGCGACCTGGGCTGAAGCCTTTGCGGCTATCAAGGCCCGCGTGGCCCCGCTGCCGGGCAACAAGGTGGCCGGTATCGCCGGCGATCTGGTTGATGTCGAAAGCGTTGTGGCGCTGAAGGATCTGCTGACCAAGCTGGGTTCGGCGAACATGGATTGCCGTCAGGACGGCGCCCTGTTCGATGCCAGCAACCGCGCCGGCTATATCTTCAATACCGGCATTGCCGGTATTGAGAATGCCGATGTCGTGCTGCTGATCGGCACCAACCCGCGGTGGGAAGCCCCGCTGGTCAATGCCCGCATCCGTAAGACCTACCTGACCGGCAAGCTGAAGAAGGTTGCCGTTGTCGGCCAGAATTTCGATCTGACGTATCCGACCGAATTCCTGGGCAATAGCGGTTCGGTCCTGTCGGCCCTGGCTGACGGCTCGCATCCGTTTGTCGAAACGCTGAAGGCCGCCATGAACCCGCTGATCATTCTGGGTGCCGGCGCGCTGCGCCGTGGCGATGGGCTGGCCGTTCAGGCCGCTGCTCGCGCCATTGCCGAGAATGTTGGTGCTGTACGGGAAGGCTGGAACGGTTTCAACGTGCTGCATCTGGCCGCCGGCCGGGTTGGCGCGCTGGATGCCGGCTTCCTGCCGGGCACCGGTGGGCGCGATCTGGCCGGTATCCTGGCCGGTGCGCAATCGGGTGAGATCGAGGCGGTCTATCTGCTGGGTGCTGACGAGATCGATGGTGCCAAGCTGGGCAAGGCCTTCGTGATCTATCAGGGCCATCATGGCGATCGCGGCGCTCACCGCGCCGACGTGATCCTGCCGGGTGCCGCCTATACCGAGAAGAACGCCACCTACGTCAATACCGAAGGCCGCGTGCAGCACGCCCGCTTCGCCACCTTCCCGCTGGGCGAGGCGCGCGAGGATTGGAAGATCCTGCGCGCCCTGTCGACGGAGTTGGGGCGGCCCTTGCCTTATGACACCTTGGCCCAGTTGCGCCAGCGGCTGGTGCAGGTCAACCCGGTATTCGGTTCACTGGATCGCTTGGTGCCGGCCGTTTGGGCCCCGTTCGGTCAGGCCGGTGTCATTGCCGATGCGCATTTCGCCTCGCCGATCGAGAATTTCTATATGACGGACCCGATCAGCCGCGCCTCGCAGACGATGGCGCAATGTACGGAAGCTTTCCTGAAGCCGGCTCTGCCGGCCGCCGCTGCGGAGTAAGCGACGATGTTCGAGAATGTGGCTCAACTGTGGGATCAGTTGCCGCTGATAATCCGGATCGTCGCATCGATCCTGGTCATCACCGTGCCATTGCTGATCGGCATGGCTATGCTGACCTATTTCGAGCGCAAGGTGATGGCGGCGATGCAGCTTCGCCAAGGTCCGGCCCTGGTCGGTCCCTGGGGGTTGCTGCAGGCATTCGCCGACGGCCTGAAGCTGCTCGGTAAGGAAGTCATCATTCCGGCCGGTGCCAACCGCGTCGTCTTCGTTGCAGCACCGATGCTCACCTTCCTGCTGGCGCTGGTCGCCTGGGCGGTGATCCCGTTCGGCAAGGGGCTGGTGCTGGCAGATATCAATGTCGGCGTCCTCTACCTCTTCGCCATCAGTTCGCTGGGTGTCTATGGCATCATCATGGCGGGCTGGGCGTCGAACTCGAAATACGCTTTCCTGGGTGGTTTGCGCGCCGCGGCGCAGATGGTGTCGTATGAGGTCTCCATCGGCCTCGTCATTATCACCGTGCTGCTCTGTGTCGGTTCGCTGAACCTGTCCAAGATTGTGGAAGCGCAGAAGGGCCTCTGGTTCTTCATCCCGCTGTTCCCGATGTTCATCATCTTCTTCATCTCGGCGCTGGCGGAAACCAACCGCGCACCGTTCGACTTGCCGGAAGGTGAATCTGAACTGTCCGGCGGTTTCAACGTCGAATATTCGTCGATGGCCTTCGCCCTGTTCTTCCTGGGCGAATACATCAACATGATCCTGATGAGCGGGATGACCTCCATCCTGTTCCTGGGGGGCTGGCTTCCGCCGCTGGATATTGCGCCGCTGAACTGGATACCGGGTCCGCTCTGGTTCATCTTGAAGATCTGCTTCTGCCTGTTCTGCTTCATCTGGGTGCGTGCGACGCTGCCGCGTTACCGCTATGACCAGTTGATGCGGCTGGGCTGGAAGGTCTTCCTGCCGTTCTCGTTGATCTGGGTCGTCCTGACCGCCGGTGTCCTGGTCTATTTCGACCTGCTGCCGAAATGATATCGCTTGTAAAGGGTAGGGGGCATCGTTCCCCCGCCCGGTTATGGAGGTGATCATGGCCCTGCTCGACCGTACCGCGCGCGGCCTGTTCCTGGTGGAGCTTGTGAAGGGCATGGCGCTGACATTCAGCTACATGTTCCGCCCACGCGCGACCATCAACTATCCGTATGAGCGCGGGCCGACCAGCCCGCGCTTCCGCGGTGAACATGCCCTGCGCCGTTACCCGAACGGTGAGGAACGCTGCATCGCCTGCAAGCTTTGCGAGGCGATCTGCCCGGCCCTGGCCATCACCATCGAAGCCGAACCGCGTGAGGATGGCAGCCGCCGGACCACGCGTTACGACATCGATATGACGAAGTGCATCTATTGCGGTTTGTGTCAGGAGGCCTGCCCTGTGGATGCCATCGTCGAGGGGCCGAACCTGGAATTTGCCACGGAAACCCGCGAGGAGCTTTTCTATAACAAGGAAAAGCTGCTGGCGAATGGCGACCGCTGGGAAGCCCTGATCGCTGCCAATCTTGCGGCAGATGCGCCGTACCGATAAAAACCCTTGGCGTTCCGGCGATCCCGCCGGAACGTCCGCCTGCCCTTCGCCCGGAGTATCCTCCGTGACCTGTTTCAGCAAACGACCCGCGCCGGAGGCGGCGTAACCATGGTGAATATCGCATTCTTCGTGTTCGCCGCGATCCTGCTGGCTTCGGCCGTGCGGGTGATCACCGCCAAGAACCCCGTTCACTCGGTGTTGTTCCTCATCCTTGCCTTCTTCAGCGCAGCAGCCCTGTTCGTGCTGATCGGCGCCGAATTCGTGGCCATGATCCTGGTCATCGTTTATGTCGGCGCGGTGGCGGTGCTGTTCCTGTTCGTGGTGATGATGCTCGACATCAACTTCCAGGAACTGCGCCAGGGTTTCCTGCGCTATCTGCCGGTCGGCCTTGTGGTCGGCGGCATCCTGGCGGTGGAACTGGGCTTTCTGGCCGCCACGCAGTTGATTGGCCCGGTGGAGGCCGCGGGCGGCCCCACGGCCATCCCGCCGGCGTCGGAACTGACCAATACACAGGCCATCGGCCATATCCTCTATACCGACTACGTATACGCCTTCCAGGCTTCCGGCCTGATCCTGCTGGTCGCGATGATTGGCGCCATCGTGCTGACCCTTCGGTCGCGCAAGGGTGTCCGTCGCCAGCAGATCGGCCAGCAGCTTGACCGCAAACGCGACCAGGTTGTCGCGGTGCGGAAGGTGCCGACGCGGGGGGGCGTCTGATCATGTTGGAAGTTGGACTTTCGCATTACCTGATCCTGTCGGCGGTGCTGTTCACCATCGGCGTGTTCGGCATCTTCCTGAACCGGAAGAACGTGATCATCATCCTGATGTCCGTGGAAATGATCCTGCTGGCGGTCAACATCAATCTGGTGTCCTTCTCGGTCTATCTCAATGACCTGGTGGGCCAGATTTTCACCATGTTCATTCTGACCGTGGCCGCCGCGGAAGCGGCGATCGGTCTGGCGATCCTGGTGGTGTATTTCCGCAACCGCGGCACGATCGCGGTTGAAGACATCAACATGATGAAGGGTTGAGGCGGGCATCATGGAAATCGCTGCCATCTTCCTGCCCCTGTTGGGCGCCTTCATCGCCGGGTTCTTCGGGCGCCTGATCGGCGACCGGGGTGCCCAGATCGTCACCTGCGCCGGCGTGCTGACCGCCGCTGTCCTGTCCGTGCTGCTGTTCACCGAAATCGGTTTCGGCGGTCACGAGGCGGCGCGCACCATTCACCTGTTTACCTGGATCGACAGCGGCACCTTTGAGGTGTCCTGGTCGCTGCGGATTGACACGCTCACGGCCGTCATGCTGGTTGTGGTGAACGGCGTGTCGTCCATGGTGCATGTCTACTCGGTTGGCTATATGAGCCATGACCCGAGCCGGGCGCGCTTCATGGCTTACCTGTCGCTGTTCACCTTCATGATGCTGATGCTGGTGACCGCTGATAACCTGTTGCAGATGTTCTTTGGCTGGGAAGGCGTGGGCGTTGCCTCCTACCTGCTGATCAACTTCTGGTACGAGAAGAAGAGCGCCAACGACGCCTCCATGAAGGCGTTCCTGGTCAACCGCGTGGGTGACTTTGGCTTCGCGCTGGGCATCATGGCGATCTTCGTCATCTTCGGCAGCGTGCAGTTCGATACGATCTTCGCGCAGGCTGCCTCCAAGGCTGATGCCACTTTCAACTTCCTGGGCTTCCAGGTCCATGCGCTGACCTGCGCCTGCCTGCTGCTGTTTGTCGGTGCCATGGGCAAGTCGGCCCAGCTGGGCCTGCACACTTGGCTGCCGGACGCGATGGAAGGCCCGACCCCGGTGTCGGCCCTGATCCACGCGGCCACCATGGTGACCGCCGGCGTCTTCATGCTGTCCCGCATGAGCCCGGTGTTCGAATATGCGCCGGCGGCGCTGGAAGTGGTGACGGTGCTGGGTGCGCTGACGGCGTTCGTCGCAGCCACGATTGGCCTGACCCAGTTCGACATCAAGCGCGTCATCGCCTATTCGACGATGAGCCAGCTTGGTTACATGTTCTTCGCCATCGGTGTCGGCGCGTATCCGGCCGCCGTGTTCCACCTGATGACCCACGCCTTCTTTAAGGCGCTGCTTTTCCTGGGCGCTGGCTCGGTGATCCATGCCATGTCCGATGAACAGGACATGCGCAATATGGGTGGCATCTGGAAGCAGATCCCCGTCACCTATGCGATGATGTGGATCGGTAATCTGGCGCTGGCCGGTATCCCGATTTTCGCCGGCTTCTACTCCAAGGACATGATCCTGGAAGTGGCGTTTGCCAAGCATACCGCCATCGGCACCTTTGCCTTCTGGATGGGTATCGCCGCGGCCTTCATGACCGCCTTCTATAGCTGGCGTCTGCTGATCATGACCTTCCATGGCAAGCCGCGCGCTTCCGAAAAGGTGATGGCGCATGTGCATGAAAGCCCGCTGGTGATGCTGGCGCCGCTGTTCGTGCTGGCTGTCGGTGCGGTTCTGGCCGGTATCGTCGCCAAGGATTGGTTCGTCGGCCATGAGCTGGCGGAATTCTGGTCCGGCAGCATCTTCATGCTGGCGGGTGAGCATGGCACGATCATCGATGCCGCCCACCATGTCCCGAGCTGGGTGCCCTATGCCCCGCTGGCGGCGGGTCTGACCGGTATCGCGCTGGCCTATGTCTTCTACATGTTTGTACCGGGCCTGCCGGGCGCCTTTGTCGGCACCTTCAAGGCCATCCATGCCTTCGTGTTCCGCAAGTACATGTTTGATGAGCTGTACAATGCCCTGTTCGTCCGTCCGGCCATGAAGCTTGGCTTCGGCCTGTGGAAGGTGGGTGATGTGGCCATCATCGACGGTCTGGGCCCCGATGGGGCGGCCAAGGTGACGCGCGGCTTGTCCGTGATCGCCGGTCGGCTGCAGTCCGGTTATGTGTACCATTATGCTTTCGTGATGGTGATCGGCGTGGTCGCGTTGGCCGGCTGGTTCTTCCTGGCGCGCTGAGGTAGGGAGTCTTTCGAAATGGCCGATGTGCCGATCCTTTCGCTGACGACGTTCCTGCCCCTTGTCGGCGCGTTGTTCATCCTGCTGATCCGTGGGGAGGAGCAGAATGTCGCGCGCAACGCCAAGAGTGTGGCGCTGTGGACGTCGATTATCACCTTCATTGTTTCGCTGTTCATCCTGACTGGCTTCGACCCTTCCAATCCGGGCTTCCAGCTCGTGGAGGAGGTGCAGTGGCTGCCGGCCTTCAACATTGCCTATATCAAGGGCATTGACGGCGTGTCGGTCTGGTTTGTTCTGGCCTCCACCCTGTTGACCCCGATCTGCGTGCTGGCCTCCTGGGATGCGGTTGAAAAGCGCGTCAAGGAATTCATGATCGCCCTGCTGGTTCTGGAAACCATGCTGGTCGGCATGTTCACGGCGCTGGACTTCGTGCTGTTCTACTTCTTCTTCGAAGGGGTGCTGCTGCCGATGTTCCTGATGATCGGCGTCTGGGGCGGTCCCAACCGCGTCTATGCTTCCTACAAGTTCTTCATCTACACGTTCGTGGGTTCGGTGCTGATGCTGCTGGCCATCCTGGCCATGTATCTGACCGCCGGCACCATGGATATGCGGGTGATGGTGGACTATCCGTTCAGCAGCAACATGCAGATCTGGCTGTGGTTGGCCTTCTTCATCGCCTTTGCGGTAAAGACGCCGATCTGGCCGGCCCATACCTGGCTGCCGTTCGCCCACGTGGAAGCGCCGACCGCCGGTTCGGTCATGCTGGCCGGCGTGATGCTGAAGATGGGTGGCTATGGTCTGATCCGCGCCAATATCCAGATGCTGCCGGAAGCCAGCTTCTACTTCCAGAATCTGGTCTTCGTGATGTCGATCGGCGCCATCATCTACACCTCCCTGGTGGCGCTGGCGCAGACCGACATGAAGAAGATGATCGCCTACAGCTCTGTGGCCCATATGGGTTACGTGTCGATGGGCATCTTCACCATGAACCAGCAGGGTCTGGACGGCGCGATGTTCCAGATGCTGAGCCACACCTTCGTGTCGGCCGCGCTGTTCCTCTGCATCGGCGTTGCCTATAACCGTCTGCATACCCGTGAAATGGCCGCCTATGGCGGCATGGCCAAGAACATGCCGCGCTATGCGGTGGTGTTCGCCATCTTCATGTTCGCCTCGGTTGGTCTGCCGGGCACCTCTGGTTTCGTCGGTGAATTCCTGACCATGCTGGGTGCGTTTGAAGCGAACACCTGGGTCGGTCTGTTCTCCGCCACCGGTCTGGTGCTGGGTGCCGCCTACATGCTGCTGCTGTTCCGCAAGCTGTTCTTCGGCAAGCTGGACAAGCCGGAAGTGAAGGCGATGCAAGATCTGAACTGGAAGGAAGTCAGCTTCTTCGCCCCGCTGGTCGCCATCGTGATCATCATGGGCGTCTATCCGGCCAGCTTCCAGAATGTCTATAACCCGACGCTGGAGAAGATCCTGGCGGATCATCAGGCGTCCCTGCGTTCGGCCGGGCTGATCGAAGCCCAGCCGACCCAGACCGCACACGTCACCCAAGAGACCGCGTCGACTGCCACCCAAGGGCAGTCGGTGGCCGACAAGGCGAGCGAGAACTGAGCCATGGCAACCTTTCCCGACCTGATCCCTGCCTTGCCGGAGATCTTTCTGGCCGTTGCCGCCATGGCGCTGCTGTTGATCGGCGTCTTCCGGGGTGAAGGCTCCCTGCGTCTGGTCTCCTGGCTGGCCGTGGCGTCCCTCATCGGTGCCGGCTTCCTGGCCGTCACCGGTGTGGGGCTGACCGGCCGCGTCGTCACCTTCAACGGCCTGTTCGTCACCGACCCGTTCGCGGTGTTCGCCAAGCTGCTGATCCTGACGGCCTCTGGCCTGTCGATCATCCTGTCGATCAATTATCTGGAAAAGGAGCGGGTGGCCCGCTTCGAATATCCGGTGCTGGCTGTCCTGGCGACGCTCGGCATGATGGGCATGGTGTCGGCCAACAACCTGATTTCGCTCTATATCGGGTTGGAACTGCAGTCTCTGGCGCTCTATGTGCTAGCGGCCTTCAAGCGTGATACTGCCAAGTCCTCCGAAGCGGGCCTGAAGTATTTCGTGTTGGGGGCGCTGTCATCTGGTCTGCTGCTCTACGGTTCCAGCCTGATCTATGGCTTTACCGGCAGCGTCAGCTTTGAGCGTCTGGCCGAGGTGCTGACCGGTGCCCCGTCGCTGGGCGTGATTGTTGGCATGGTGTTTGTGGCTGCCGGTCTGGCCTTCAAGATTTCCGCCGTGCCGTTCCATATGTGGACGCCGGACGTCTATGAAGGGGCGCCGACGTCGGTGACGTCGTTCTTCGCCGTGGCGCCGAAGGTGGCGGCCATGACCCTGTTCATCCGCGTGCTGGTCGGTCCCTTTGGCGATCTGACGGCGCAGTGGCATCAGGTGATCTGGTTCTGCGCTGCCGCATCGATGATTGTCGGTGCGCTGGGGGCCATTCAGCAGAAGAACATCAAGCGTCTGATGGCCTACAGCTCCATCGGCCATATTGGTTACGCGCTGGTCGGTCTGTCTGCAGGCAGCCAAGAAGGCGTGCGCGGCGTGCTGATTTATCTGGCGATCTATCTCGCCATGAATGTCGGTGTGTTCGCCATCATCCTGTCGATGCGCCAAAATGGCCGCGCCGTGGAAGAAATCGCCGATCTGGCGGGCCTGTCCAAGACCCATCCGCTGCTGGCCTTTGCCATGGCGCTGTTCATGTGGTCCCTGGCCGGTGTACCGCCGGCGGCGGGCTTCTGGGGCAAGTGGGCGGTCTTCCTGCCGGCCATCCAGTCCCAGCTCTATGGGCTGGCCATTGTCGGCGTCGTCGCTTCCGGTATCAGCTGTTACTATTACCTGCGCGTTATCAAGGTGATGTATTTTGATGACGTGACGGAACAGCTCGACCGGCCGGCCCTGTTGACGGGTGTGGTTGCCACCGGAGCCGCCCTGTTCGTCTTCCCGGTCTATATCTTCTTCCTGGCGCCCATCACCTCCGGTGCGGCTGCTGCTGCGGCTTCTCTGTTCGGTGCCCGTTGACGGCATCGGCATGAACCAGCCTGAAGAGATGAGTGAAGCAACGCGGGCAGCTCGGCTGCCCGCGTTCTTTTATTTGGTGGAACTGGAAAGCTGCGGCAGCACCAACGACGAGGCCAAGGAACTGGCGCGCCAAGGTGCCCCGGAAGGCACCATGATCTTTGCCCACCGCCAGACAGGAGGACGGGGGCGCCGGGGCCGCGCCTGGAACTCGCCGGAAGGAAACTTGGCCTGTTCCCTGGTTTTGCGGCCGGCCCTGCCGCCGGCCGATGCGGCTCTGCTTTCCTTCGTGGCGGCCTTGGCTGTGGCGGAGACGGTGGCAGCGTTGACGCCAGCACGCCCGACATTAAAATGGCCCAATGATGTGTTGGCCGGCGGTGCGAAAATTTCCGGCATCCTGCTGGAATCAGAGCCCGGCCCTACGGGACTGGTCGATTGGTTGGTGCTGGGCACTGGCATCAATGTTTCCGCCTTCCCGGATGACACACCCTATCCCGCGACCTGCTTAAGGGCGGTGGGTGCCGTGGCGGATATCACCCCGCGCCTTGTCCTGGCCCATTACAGCCGCCATTTTGAACGATGGTATCAGCATCTGCTGCGCCAGGGCTTCGCCCCCATCCGCGCCGCGTGGTTGAATGCGGCGCAAGGGCTGGGGGCGCCGGTCACGGTGCGGTTGGCGCATGAAAATTTCTCCGGCATCTTGCTGGATCTTGATATGGATGGCGCTCTGCTGGTTGATTGTGACGGGTTCATTCGTCGTGTGACGGCGGGTGACGTGTTTTTCGGTAGGGAAGGGTAGGGCCGATGCTGTTGGCCATTGATGCCGGTAACACCAATGTGGTTTTCGCCGTATTCGAGGGTACGGCGATACGGGGTCATTGGCGCATCTCCACCAACAGCCAGCGTACTGCCGATGAATATGCCGTCTGGTTGATCAGCCTGATGGCAATGAAGGGCCTGAAAGTCGCCGATATCACCGATACCATCCTGTCGTCGGTGGTCCCCGCCCAGACCTATGCCTTGACCAAGCTGTGCGAGGAACATTTCGGTTGCGAACCGAAACGCGTCGGCGACCCGCGTGTCGATCTGGGGATTGAGATCAAGCTGGATAACCCGCGTGAGGCGGGGGCGGATCGGTTGGTGAATGCCATATCCGCCCGTGCCTCCTATCCAGTGCCGCTGGTGGTTATTGATATCGGTACCGGCACTACCTTTGATGTGGTGGATGAGACGGGGGCCTTTTTGGGCGGTGTCATCGCACCGGGCCCGGCGCTTTCCCTGGATGCCCTGCATAAGGTGGCCGCCCAATTGCCCAAGGTGGATATCCTGCGACCCGCCAGCGCCATCGGGCGCGGCACGGTGGGGGCCATGCAATCGGGCATGTTCTGGGGCTATACCGGCCTGATTGAAGGTATTTTGAAACGGATTATCGCGGAACTTTCGCCTGACGGTTCGCGCAAGGTGACGGTCATCGGTACCGGCGGGCTGGTGCGCCTGTTCGCCGAGGAAAGCGACCTGATCCACCATATTGATGGAGACCTGACGTTGCGGGGTCTCCGGTTGATCCATGAACGCAACAGCCCCCGGACTGAAAACAGGACCGAATGAGCGATAGCAAGCACTTGACGACAAAAGATTTCGATCCCGCCGCCCTGTATTTCCTGCCGCTAGGCGGTTCCGGCGAAATCGGCATGAATCTCAATCTCTACCATCATGCCGGGAAATGGCTGATGGTTGATCTGGGGGTCAGTTTCGCTGACGAAACGACCCCCGGTATCGAGATTATTTTGCCCGATACCAGCTTTATCGAGGAGCGTCTGGGCGATCTGGTCGGCATCCTGGTCACCCACGCGCATGAGGATCATCTGGGCGCCATCCCCTATCTATGGGAGGATTTGCGCGTCCCGGTCTGGTGTACCCCCTTTGCCGCCAGCTTCCTGAAGGCGAAGCTGGTGGAGAAGGGATTGCAGAACAAGGTGCCGATCCATGTGCTGCCCCTTGGCGGTCGCAGCCATATCGGTCCTTTCGATATCGAATTGATCAGCCTGACCCATTCCATCCCCGAGCCCAATGCTGTGGTGATCCGCACCCCGGCGGGTACGGTGCTGCATACGGGCGACTGGAAGCTGGACCCCGACCCGGTGATCGGCCTGCTGTCGAACGAGACAGCCTTGCAGAATCTGGGGCGCGAAGGTGTCACCGCCATGGTGTGCGACAGCACCAACGCGCTGATCCCCGGTCGTTCCGGTTCCGAATCAGAAGTCCGCGACAGTTTCATGGACTTGTTCGGGCAATATAAGGACACGCGGATAGCCGTCACCTGCTTTGCCAGCAATGTGGCGCGTCTGCATTCCATCACCCAGGCGGCCCATGCGCATGACCGGCAGGTGGCGCTGGTCGGCCGTTCCCTCTGGCGCATCAATGAGGCCGCGCGAGAGAATGGCTATCTGACCGATCTGCCGCCTTTCCTGACGGAAAAGGAAGCAGGCTTCCTGCCGCGCGAAAAGGTGTTGTTGATCTGCACCGGCAGCCAGGGGGAGGCGCGCGCCGCCTTGTCACGTATGGCCACCGGCGAGCACCCGGATGTGACGCTGGAACGCGGCGATGTGGTGATTTTCTCCGCCCGTGAAATTCCCGGTAATGAGAAGTCGATCGGCAAGATCCAGAATGGCCTGCTGCGGCGGGGCATCAAGATCATCACCGCCGATGACGCCTTCGTGCATGTCTCCGGCCATCCGGCGCGCGAAGAGCTGGTGCAGATGTATCAATGGGTTCGGCCCAAGATCGCCATACCGGTCCATGGCGAAGGGCGCCATCTGGCGGCCCATGCCGAACTGGCGCGGGATTGCCAGGTGCCGGAGGTGCTGGTGCCGGAGGATGGCGGGGCCATCCGCTTGGCCCCCGGACCAGCGGCGCTGGTGGGGCATGTCCATGCCGGCCGGCTATGCATTGATGGCAAGCGCATTGTCCCGATGAATAACCAGGCCCTGCGCGGCCGTACCCGCATGGCCCAGAGCGGGGCGGTGGTGGTGACGCTGGTGATGACGCCGCGTGGCGACCTTCTGGCCGATCCTAAAGTCTCCATCATGGGGCTGCTGGAAGAGGATGAATATGAGGAGGAGACGGCGGATTTGATCAGCCGCATCCGCGGGGCTGTGGACCAGCTGTCGCGTACCGCCCGGCTGGAGGATTCTTCGGTGAAGGAAGCAGCGCGCGTGGCAGTGCGGCGCAATTTCTCCGCCATGCAGGGGCGCAAGCCAATGACGGAAATCCATCTGGTCCGGATTTAGCTTTCCGTGCGCGCCACCATGTCGCAAGGGCCGGGGCTTTCGGTACCCGGCCCTTGTGTCTATCTGTCGATAAAAGAATGAACAGGGGGAAGAAATGATCGGTCGTTTGAACCATGTCGCCATTGTGGTGCCCGATCTGGCGGCGGCCACCGCCACCTATCGGGATACGTTGGGGGCCAAGGTCAGCGCGGCACTGCACCTGCCGGACCATGGCGTGACCACGGTGTTCGTGGAACTGCCCAACACCAAGATTGAATTGCTGCACCCGTTCGGGGAGGGCAGCCCCATTGCCAAGTTCCTGGCCAGCAACCCGTCCGGTGGCATTCACCATGTCTGTTATGAGGTGGAGGATATTCTGGCTGCCCGCGACAAGCTGAAGGCCGACGGGTTGCGCGTGCTGGGGGATGGGGAGCCGAAGATCGGGGCCCATGGCAAACCTGTGCTGTTTCTGCACCCGAAGGATCTCTACGGCACCCTGGTTGAAATCGAACAGGTCTGATGGGGGCACGCGATGGGCTGGGCGACCTGGGCGGCGATCTATTTCACGGTCTGGTGGACGGTTCTGTTCGCCGTGCTGCCGTTCGGCGTGAAGCGCGAGGCGGCTGAACAGGTGGGGCACCAGCCCGGTGCCCCCGCCAACCCGCTGTTGATCAAGAAATTTATCTGGACCAGCCTGATCTCCGCCCTTCTGGTGCTGGCCGCCTGGTCCACCAGTTATTTCGGCTGGATCGACTGGCGGGCGCTGCTGCGCGAGTAACGCTGTGCCCGATTCGCGGCATTTCTATCGTCTTTTGCTACCTTGAGGGGTGGGGTGCGTCTGCAGAGGGTACGGCGCGCCCGCTCTCGTCATTTCCGTACTTTGAGCGTAGATCATTGATTTTTATCGCGTAAAATTCTGCGACAGAAATATTGCAACCCAATTGGGTTGGGAAATATAATTTTTTCCATCAAAAACTGAAAATGTGATGGATAGCAACCAGGAGTCGTGGCCACATATCAACCTGTCGCTGCACAGGAGGTTTTCCATGACGACGCGTCCCAATATCATCTTCATCACCGTCGACGAACTTCGCTTTCCGATGAATTTCCCGAATGGTGTCGTGAACGCTGATGAGTTCATGCGCCGCTTCATGCCTAACACCTTTGAGTTCCTTTGGAATAAAGGTGTAAAATTTTATAATCATCAGATTGCCGCCTGCGACTGTACCCCTTCGCGTGGTGCCTTCGTCACCGGTCTTTATTCTCATCAAACCTACATGATGTTGACACGTGCCAATAAGACGGGCACGGATCTTCCAGCGCCGCAGCCTTCGTTGAATACGGCTTTCCCCACCTATGGTAAGTTGTTGCGCCAGCGCGGCTACCGCACGCCGTACATCGGCAAATGGCATCTCAGCGACGCGCCCCTGGTGCTGAATGCGCCACTGGATTATCTCAATGCCTATGGATTTGAAGGGCTGACGACGCCCGATCCCATTGGGATGCCGGGGGAAGGGCTGGGCGGGCGTCCGCCGGCCATCGCCCATGGTTCGGTCATTCCCAACGATGCCTATATTGCGGCCCAGGCCATCGCCTGGATCGAACAGAATGCCCGGAAAGAGCAGGTTACGGGTAAGGAGCTGCCTCCCTTCTGTCTCTCCGTCGGCTTCGTCAATCCGCACGACAAGCAGTTCTTCTGGGGTGGCATTGAATGGCAGCGCTATTCTGCCCTATTTGATCAGGCGGATCAGAAGCCGAAGCCAAAGCCGATGCAACCGTGGAACACCACGGTGCTGGAACAATGTTTTCCGCCGGAATTGGGCTATGGTGTTCCCGATAATTGGGAAACCAGTGAAGAGCTGGCGAAGAAGCCCAAGCTGCAGACCTATTTCCAATCCTTCACCAACTGCTGGGTCGGCGGTATCAGTGAAGACCCAGCCGAGAAGAAATTCCGCCTGGAGCCTTCCAAGTTACAAGACCAGTATCAGGCGTTGGCACCGTTCCATTACTGGGCCAAGTGCCAGGACATGTATACGCAGGCCATCCGGGAGGTTGACCGCCAGATTGGTCAGTTCCTCTGCAACATCCCGGAAGATGTGGTGAAGGAGACGGTCTTCGTCTTCATGTCCGACCATGGCGAATATGCCGGTTCCCACGGGTTGCAGGGCAAGGGTGCGGCTGTCTATCGGGAAAGTGTGCAGGTGCCGCTGATCGTGGCCGACTATTCCGGCCGCTTTACCGCGGCCACGGACATTCCCCGCCAGCAATTGACCAGCACGGTTGATATCCTGCCGCTGTTCCTGTCGCTGGCGGATGATGGCAATGGCTGGAAGAATGATCCTTGGCTGAATGATCTGTATGGCCACCGGGCCGATCTGCTTGCCATTCTGCGCGACCCAGCGGCCCCCGGTCGGCAGTTCGCCGTGACGGCGACGGATGAGAGCTTCCCCTTGAATGGTGTGCCGGTGCCAGAACATGTGCTGGGCGCCATCGGGCCGGCGGGAAAGCTGGGCGCCTATTCGATTTGGAAGGATGCGTCACAGGAGATCGTCACGGATTCGTTGGAGTATGAATATTACAACTACGCGACCCCGCGCGGCCTGCTGGAGCTGGACAGCACACCAGATACGGCAGAAGCCGACGCCATGAAGGAAGTGCTGTTCAAGGAGCTGATCCCGAATGAGCTGCAAAAGCCGCTGCCGCCGGACCTGCGGGCCGCCCAGCGGGAGGCCGAGCAGGCTTATTGGGCCTATATCGATAATCTCCAGAACCGTCGGGAACTGCCGACGGTGTTTAACGGCTGATCCGGTATAGTTGTTGCTGTGCCCGGCCATTCCCGAGGATGGTCGGGCATTTTATTGCGTACAAAACATGAACATTTTTGGCGACATGGCTGCGTGACTGGGTTACGCTGCGGCACCATCTCAGCAAATGCAGGAACTGCCGCCATGTCCGGCTATTGCGATATTGCCCCCGGCCACGAATGGCACGGCCCTTATCACGACCATGAATATGGCCAGCCCCTGACCGGGGAAGCGGAGCTGTTTGAACGGCTGATCCTTGAGATCAATCAGGCCGGCCTGTCCTGGCTGACCATTCTGAAAAAGCGGGAGAGCTTCCGCGCCGCCTATGATCAGTTCAATGTCGACAAGGTGGCTGCCTATGGGGAGGCGGATGTTGCCCGTCTGCTGGCCGATCCCGGCATCATCCGCAACCGGCTGAAGGTACAGGCTGCCATCCATAATGCCCAGGTGATCCAGCGCCTGCGCGACAGCCATGGCGGGTTCCATGGCTGGATCGCTGCCCATCATCCCCGCGCCAAGGCGGATTGGGTGAAGCTGTTCGCCAAGACTTTCCGTTTCACCGGTGGGGAGATCGTGGGCGAGTTCCTCATGAGCATTGGCTACCTGCCCGGTGCCCACCGGCCGGATTGCCCGGCGCATCTGCGCCTGACGAATCAGGAAATCCCCTGGATCACGGCTCAACAGGCGGGTTTTGCCGGATATGCCGCTTAATAAAGCGGCATTTTTCTGCCCCTGCCTATGCAGTTGCCAAGTGTTTATGCAAAACGGGCAAAAAATGTACAAACAAAAAGGCAAGCCGAATTTTCGGCTTGCCTTCGATCAGTAAAAAGAAAAAACTAAATCTTGTCGAGCGGGGTTGGATCCCTTCTTGACACGCCTGGTGGCGATTCCTCCCTAAACTCAGGCCGCGCTGCCTTTCGGCGCGGTCTTTCTTTTTGTGGGGTGGAGTATAGAGGCGCTCTTCCCGCCCGTCCATCCCCAAAATCATATTTTGTCAAAAAAACGCACAAAAAAGGTGCGAGCCTTGATCGTGGCAGCACCACTGACAGGGGTATACCGTATCAGGGGCGCCGCAACCGATTTCAGCCCAGCAGGACGAATTTCGCAAGGAAAAGAGCCGCTAAGCCGATTACCACCGGCCCCGCCTCCCGCCACTTCCCCGCGAGGATCTTGATGCCAGCATAGGCGATAAAGCCGAAGCCTATTCCGTGTGCAATTGAGTAAGTAAGTGGCATTGTTAGCGCTGACACGACGGCGGGTGCATATTCCGTAACCTCTTCCCAGTCGATTTCCGTCAAGCCGCGGGCCATGACGCAGGCTATATAGAGCAGGGCAGGGGCGGTGGCATAAGTGGGTATGTTGGCGGCGAGTGGTGCCAGGAACAGGCAGGCCAGGAACAGCAGCGCCACGGTCACTGCCGTCAGTCCGGTACGCCCGCCGACATTGGTGCCCGCCGCGCTCTCAATGTAAGAGGTGACGGTGGAGGTGCCGAGGGCGGCCCCCACGGTGGTGGCCGCCGCATCAGCAAACAGGGCGCGTTTCAGCCGGGGCAGGCGGCCCTGTTCATCCAGCAGGCCCGCCCGATGGGCCACGCCCACCAGCGTGCCGGCCGTATCGAACAGATCAACAAAGAAGAAGGCGAAGACCACGGTGATCAGGCCGATATTCAAGGCCCCCTTGATATCCATGGCCAGCAGGGTGGGGGTTGGGTCTGGCGGCAGCGAGAAGATCTGGCCGCTGAAGGGCGTCACCCCCAACGCCATGCCCAGCCCGGCCACCGCCAGAATGGTGATGATCACCGCCCCGGTCACCCGCCGTGCCACCAGGGCGCAGAGCAGCAGGAACCCGACAGCGGCCAGAATGGCTGGCGGCTTCGACATGTCACCCAAGGTCACCAGCGTCACGGGATGCGCCTTGATGATGCCGGCATTTTCCAGCGCAATGATGGCCAGGAACAGGCCGATCCCGGCAGAGATGGCCAGCTTCAGGCTTTTGGGGATGGCGTTCACCACCGCCTCCCGCACCGGCAGCACGGAGAGGATGATGAACAGGATGCCGGAAATGAACACGGCCCCCAGCGCCACCTGCCAGCTGTAGCCCATCTGCCCGACGACGGTGAACGCGAAATAGGCGTTCAGCCCCATGCCGGGTGCCTGGGCGATGGGGTAATTGGCATAAAGCCCCATAATGGCCGAGCCGATGGCGGCGGCGACACAGGTGGCCACGAACACAGCCCCCTGATCCATCCCCGCCGCCGCCAGTACCTGTGGGTTGACGAAGATAATGTAGGCCATGGTTAAAAAGGTGGTGAATCCGGCCAGCAGCTCGGTGCGGACATCGCTGCCCAACGCCTTCAGTTTGAAGTAGGATTCCAGCAAGGTTTCGGCTCCCCAGGGCAGACGGGAAAAGGCGGGATGGATATGCCAGTATTCAACGGAAAATCATGGGGCGCCATAGGTTTGCTGCTGTGCAGCATGCTGGCAGCCCCGGCTTTGGCCCAAACCCCGCCGCAGCCAGCGCCCGGCCGCGAACCCACCATCCGCATTGATCCCGCCGCCTGCCAATGGGTGACGCGCCATCACCCGTCCGCCGATGTGGAGTACAAGCCGGGGGTGGATGTGAATGGGAATGCGGTGGCCCCGGCCGATCTGCCGGGCAGCGGGAGCATCGACCTGCCCCAGGATATCAATATCGCCATTACGGTGAACACGGCCAAGCGCTTAGGTATCCCCGCCAATGACCTCTATAAGGGGGAGGTGCAGGTGGGCATGGTGACGGTGCGCGGCAATCAGGTGCTGTTCAACGGCAAACCCATCCAGCCGGAGGCCGAACAGGAACTGCTGGTCCTGTGTCGGGAGAAGGGGCAGTAACACCGGCTTGTTGCGCCGCATAGCCGGTTCGGCGCAGGATAGGGCATCATTATCGCCCGTACCCGCCGGAGTAGGCTTCATGGACCGCGCCACTGCCAAGACCATCCTGAAACAGCGCATTGATCAGGCCATGGGCCGGTCGCGCGCCGATCTGGTGATCAAGAATGTGCGGCTGCTGAATGTGGCGACGGGTACCATTGCCGAAACCGATATTGCCATCTGCAGCGATACCATCGTCGGCACCTATGACCGCTATGACGGCTTGGTGGAAATCGATGGCAAGGGCCGCTTCGCCGTACCCGGCTTTATCGATACCCATGTGCATTGTGAAAGCACGCTGGTGGCCCCCAGCGAATTTGACCGCTGCGTCCTGCCGCGTGGCACCACCACGGCCATTTGCGACCCGCATGAAATCTGCAATGTGCTGGGGGAGACGGGGCTTAAATATTTCCTCGACAGCTCCCTGTCGACGGCGATGGATTTGCGGGTGCAGCTATCGTCCTGCGTGCCGGCCACGCATCTGGAAACGGCGGGCGCGCGGCTGAGTGCCGACGATCTGGCCCGCCATCGCCACCATCCCAAGGTGATCGGTCTGGCGGAGTTCATGAACTTCCCCGGCGTGCTGTGGAAGGATGAGGAGACGCTGGACAAGCTGGCGGAATTCTATGGCGCGCATATTGATGGCCATTCCCCGCTGGTGACGGGCAAGGAATTGAACGCCTATCTCTCCTGCGGTATCCGCAACTGCCATGAATGTACCAGTCAGGCGGAGGCACGGGAGAAGATTGCCAAAGGGATGCAGGTGCTGATCCGCGATGGCTCCGTCTCCAAGGATGTGGATTCGCTGGCGGGGCTGATTGATCCGCTGACCAGTCCTTTCCTGGCCTTCTGCACCGATGACCGCAACCCGCTGGATATTGCCGAGGAAGGGCACCTGGATCACCTGATCCGCCGGGCCATTGGGCATGGGGCCGATATTGCCGCCACATACCGCACGGCCACCTGGTCGGCAGCGCGCGGCTTTGGCCTGAAGGATCGCGGGCTGGTGGCACCGGGATATCTGGCGGATATCGTGCTGCTGGACGATCTGGCGCAATGCACGGTCAGCCAGGTGATCCGCGCCGGCAAGCCGGTGAATGCTGAGACTTTTGCCGGTCGCCGTTCCCCGCCGCCGGTGGGGTTGGGGTCGATCAAGCGGGCGCGGATTGTTGCCGAAGACTTGGCTATCCCCGCGAGCAGCCCCGGCACGCCGGTGATCGGCGTGCTGCCCAACAAGATCATTACCGAGGCGTTGCAGGCCTCTGTGCCCTATCGCGGTGGTCGCCGCCATGCCGATCCGGAGAATGACATTCTGAAGATCGTGGTGGTGGAACGCCACGGCTTCACCCGCAATATCGGCAAGGGCTTTGTGAAGGGCTTCGGCATCCAGTCCGGGGCGCTGGCCAGTTCCGTCGGCCATGACAGCCATAATATCTGTGCCGTCGGCTCCAGCGACGCCGACATGGTGGTGGCCATCAACCGGCTGATCGAAATCGGCGGCGGCTTCGTGGCGGTGAAGGATGGGGCCGTGGTCGGCGAACTGGCCTTGCCGGTGGCGGGATTGATGAGCCTGAAACCGTTCGAGAATGTGGAACATGAGTTGGAAGCCCTGCGGGCGTCGGTAAGGGCGCTGGGCTGCCCCCTGGCGGAACCCTTCCTGCAACTGGCCTTCCTGCCCCTGCCGGTGATCCCGCACCTGAAGATCACTGATATGGGGCTGGTGGATGTGGATAAGTTTGAACTGGTGGCGGCGTGATGAAAGACTGGCTGATCAACTTTGGCAAGTGAATAGGGTTGCCCCGACCTTTGCAAGACCGGACGGGCCGCGTGCTACCGGTTGCGGATATCGGTGATCGCCAATCCCACCTGATCGGCGATCCGAACCCATGCCGCATCGGCGGTCAATACCGCCAGACCCGAGGCCAAGCCCAAGGCGAGGCACGCCCGATCCCCCAGGGACAGGCCGGCTTGTCGTGAAACTGAGCGCAAACGTCCTGCAGCCTCCGCCTGGGCGATATTGAAGTCCACCACTTCAAATCCCAATGAACGAACGGCATTTGCCGCCACGTCATGCGGCCAGCCGTCATCGCTCAGCTTACCAAGCACTTCTGCGTAATTGACGGTGCTCATCATTGAATCGGGAAGGGCGGCTGCCACAAGGGGGGCCCCGGGCTCATTCTTGATCAGGGCCAGCAGGGCGGAGGCGTCAAGAACCACCCGATTACTCATTGGCTGCTTCCCGGCGACGATCAGCGATCAGTTCATCCGCCAGACTGCTGCCAGGGGTGCCGAATTGTCGGGCCAGCGCCTGGACGCGGGCCACGGCTGTATCCACCGTCTCCATGATAAGGCGGCCGTCCTCCACTCGCAGGATAACCCGCCCCCCCTTATCCAGGCCCATCGCACGGCGCATATCCAGCGGCACGACCAGCCGGCCATTTTCTGCCATGGATGTTGTTTTTGCTTCCGATGTCATCATCCGGCTCCAGTGCCATTTAATTTGATGATGGCTTTTGTGGCGGGTTAAGACAAGTGATCCCAAATGCGTCTGCTCGTATCCACCTTGCCGCCGCGCGCTTGTGCGCCTAAAGTCCGGCCTTCCGAACGACCTTCATTCCAGCCCTTGAGTTCGCCACCATGCGCATGTCCACCTATTTCCTGCCCACGCTGAAGGAAACGCCGTCTGAGGCGCAGATTGTCAGCCATCGTCTGATGCTGCGCGCCGGCATGATCCGGCAGACCTCTGCCGGTATCTATGCCTGGCTGCCGCTGGGCTGGAAGGTGCTGCAGAAGGTGGCGCAGATCGTGCGGGAGGAGCAGGACCGCGCCGGGGCGCAGGAACTGCTGATGCCGACCATTCAGTCGGCGGAACTGTGGAAGCAGTCGGGCCGGTATGAGGCCTATGGCAAGGAGATGCTGCGCATCACCGACCGGCATGACCGCGAGATGCTGTTCGGCCCCACGAATGAGGAGATGATCACCGATATCGTCAAGACCTTCGTGAAGTCCTACAAGGATCTGCCGAAGAACCTGTACCATATCCAGTGGAAATTCCGCGACGAGGTGCGTCCCCGCTTCGGCGTGATGCGCGGCCGCGAATTCCTGATGAAGGACAATTACTCCTTCGATCTGGATGCCGAAGGCGCGCGCCTGTCCTATCGCCGGATGTTCCTGGCCTACCTGCGCACCTTCGCCCGCATGGGCATCAAGGCCATTCCGATGCGTGCCGATACCGGCCCCATCGGTGGTGATCTGTCCCACGAATTCATCATCCTGGCGGAAACCGGTGAAAGCCAGGTCTTCTGCGACAAACAGTGGCTGGAATTGGATGTGCTGGCCGATAACCCGGACGCCAATGGCGATCTGAAGGATTTCTTCGCCAAATACACCTCCGTCTATGCCGCGACGGAAGAAATGCACGACGCCGCCAACTGCCCGGTCCCGGCTGAGCAGCTGGAAACCGCGCGCGGCATCGAAGTCGGCCATATCTTCTATTTCGGCACCAAATATTCCGCCCCCATGGGTGCCGTCGTCACCGGGCCGGATGGCCAGCCGGTGACGGTGGAGATGGGTTCCTATGGTATCGGCGTTTCCCGCGTCGTCGCGGCCCTGATCGAGGCCAGCCATGACGATGCCGGCATCATCTGGCCGGATCAGGTGGCCCCGTTCAAGGTGGCGCTGATCAACCTGAAGGCCGATGACGAGGCCTGCCGCAGCACCTGCGATGACCTCTATGCCAAGCTGAACGCGGCGGGCGTTGAGGTGATCTATGATGACCGTAACGAGCGTCCGGGTGCCAAGTTCGCCGATATGGACCTGATCGGCATTCCCTGGCAGCTGACCGTCGGCCCGCGCGGCCTGAAGGCCGGCACGGTTGAACTGAAGCGCCGCGCCAGTGGCGAGAAGCTGGAACTGCCGCTGGAAGAAGCGCTGGCCAAACTGATGGGCTGACATTGAGCATGACCAGCGGGGCGCCTGATTTGGCGCCCCGCTGATGTTGCGGGCCGTGCCCGTCCGGTATTGTTGAGTATTTATAATGTTTTGTGTCGGGCATGGTGATGGCTACATCACTTTCGCCAAGCAGGGGCCGGTTTTGATTGCTCGTCTATGCTTGGATGCGTCATCCCGTGACATTGTTGTCGCCTTCAAAATTGCCCAGAAACGCGGATGGTTGTCGCCAGAGCATTCTCTGCTTGTCGATTTACGCCGTTTCATCGGTTCGGTCGATTGGGCTTGTATTCGGGAACTGCGTGCGTTAGCGCCCTGGATCGATAAGCCCAGCAATCGCAACTGCTGCGCCTATCTTCTGGAGGCCGGCGATATGCGGAACTATCTGATCAGTGTTGTCTCCGCGCTTTATCCAGCGGTTCACCATCGCAGTTTTACGCAGGAGACAGCCGCCTGGGATTGGCTGGCGGATCAGGCTGCATCAGATGAACCATCATCATGCCGGCGCCGGGCCTGATTTTCAGAAGTGCCATCGCCAGCAGGCAGGCTGATCAGACCAGAACAAGACTGGTGGTGGGGCGTGACAGCGGCTAAAACCGCAGGCGCTTTTCCTTATCGCTGGATTGTTCCGATGGCCCTGATCACCCCCCGCACCCCGCCCGGCACGATGGAACTGCTGCCGCGCCGGCAGATCACCTTCCAGCGGATGCTGGACACCATCCGCCGCACTTATGAGCGGTTCGGCTTTCTGCCGCTGGAAACCCCGGTGTTCGAAGTGGCGGATGTGCTGCTGTCCAAATCCGGCGGGGAGACGGAAAAGCAGGTCTATTTCGTGCAGTCCACCGGGGCCATTGAACAGGGTCACAAGCCTGATCTGGCGCTGCGCTTTGACCTGACGGTGCCAACCGCCCGCTATGTCGCCCAGCATGAGCGGGAACTGGCCTTCCCCTTCCGCCGCTATCAGATGCAGCGCGTCTATCGCGGCGAGCGGGCGCAGAAGGGGCGGTATCGGGAATTTTATCAGTGCGATATCGATGTGATCGGCAAGGACAGCCTGTCGGTTGTCTATGATGCGGAAATGCCGGCGGTGATCTATGCCGTGTTCACCGAACTGGCGGTGGGGCCGTTCCAGATCAATTTCAACAACCGCAAGATCCTGCTGGGCATGTTCGAGGCGCTGGGCATCACCGATCCCGGCGTGCGGGTGCTGGTGCTGCGGCAGGTGGACAAGCTGGACAAGCTGTCGCGCGAGGAGGTGCTGAGCCTGCTGCAGGGCGATGGCATCGGCCTGTCGGCGGAGAATGCTGGCCGCGTGCTGGACATGATCGGCTTCTCCGGCCCGGCGGCGGATACGCTGGCCCATCTGGACCGGCTGGGGCTGGATAATGCCACCTTCCTGGAAGGTGTCGGCGAACTGCGCCAGGTGGTGGGCGCGCTCACAGCGTTCGGCGTGCCGGAAACGCATTGGCGGGTCAATCTCGCCATCGCCCGTGGCCTGGATTACTATACCGGTACGGTGTACGAGACGTTCCTGACCGATCATCCGGGCCTGGGGTCGGTCTGTTCCGGCGGGCGGTATGAGAATCTGGCCGGGCTTTACACCAAATCCAAGCTGCCGGGCGTGGGGATCTCCATCGGGCTGACGCGCCTGTTCTATGCGTTGGAACAGGCGGGCATTGTGGCCGATGGTCCGTCCACCGTGCAGGCCCTTGTGACGCAGTTTGATGCTGACCTGCTGCCCGACTATCTGGCCATCGGGGCGGAATTGCGGGCCGCCGGCATCAATACCGAAATCCAGCTGGAACCGGCCAAGCCCAAGAAGCAGTTCACCTACGCCGACAAGGCCGGCATCCGCTATGCCATCATCATGGGCACGGATGAAAAGGCCAAGGGCGAGGTGCTGGTGAAGGACATGGTTTCCGGCGAACAGGCCAGCGTGCCGCGCGCCGATCTGGCTGGCTGGCTGAAGCGGGCCGTCTGAGCCCAAGGGGGCGGGGCGGCCGACGGGAAGGCCGCCCCAGCCCAGCCTCCTTGTGAAAGAAGTCGCAGCCTCCCATCCTTCTGAAGAAGCCCTCCCAGCACTGCATTATTATGATACAGTACTGTTATGCCGCCATGGCGACCTTGGCCGGTAAAGGGCGATAATGTCCTGATCACCCTCCTGGGACGGGCCGACCATCGGCACGGGTATCAAAAATGCTGCCCGATAAAGAAAAATACAGGGGAGGGTGATATGCAGGAGATGTTGCTGAATATCTATGCGTGTCCATCAGCGCCAGACCGCTGGCGCACGGTGCTGGATCAGGTTTGTGATTTCATGTCGGTGCGCAGTGCCGTGATCCAGGTACTGGATTACAGGGGCGGGCGCTTCACCCCGGTATGGGATGTGCGGGATTCCTATTCCCACGCGCATCGGCACGAACATGACCGGGTGTTGAATAATGATGACAATCCCCGTCTGCGCATCCGCCCCAGCGGAGATGTTGCCGGCCAGGCGGTGGTGATGCGGGATGAGGATGCGTTTCCCCCCGGATCGCCGGAGCTGCGGGAGCTTAAGCAACGCTGCCAGATGTTGCAGTTGGGCAGCAATCTCTGCGGCCTTACAGAATTGTCGCCCGGTCGCTTTCTGGCTTTGGAACTGCACCGTTCTACCATGATGGATCAGCCTTTGGGAGCGGCGGAGGAGCAATTGACCAAGCAATTGCTGCCGCATCTGCGGCAGGCGATTGATCTGGGGGATCAGTTGCAATCCACCCGCCTGCAGGCCGATCTGCTGGCAGAGGCGGGGGAGGTGCTGGGGGCCGCCCTTGTGCTGTGTGACACGGCCGGCCGGATCATCTGGATGAACAGCCCCGCCCGCACCATCCTGCACCGCTCCCCGGCCATCCGGGAGATGGGGGGGTATATCCGGGCGGTGCAGCCGGCCGACGCCGGGTCGTTGCGGACCCTGCTGTCGCAGGCCGGGGCCGGTGGGCCGGTGCAATCCACGCAATTGACCCTGGGCCGGATGGACGGGGAAGGGGGGATGCAGGTCATGGCCACCGGCCTGCAAGCCGGCCCGATGCTGTGGGGGCGGGAAACATCGCGCACCGTGGCCCTGGTGTTGCGCGAACCGGGCCGCCCGATGAATATTTCCCCTGCTGCGGTGGCGGCCCTGTTTGGCATGTCCACAGCGGAAGCGCGGCTGACGGTCGGGCTCTGCGATGGGCTGTCGCTGCGTGATTATGCCCAGCAGCGCGGCATTACGGAGGGAACCGCCCGCATCCAGTTGAAGCGCGCCCTGGCCAAGACCGGCTCTCCCCGTCAGGCCGAACTGGTGCGGCGCGTCTGCACCTCCCTGGCGGTCAGCATGATGCAATAGGCGGGTGGGCGGCCGTTCAGAACGGCCGCCACCGATTTTCCGGAATATCATCGCGATAGTATCCCATATGGGAGCCGCGACCGATCCGTAACACCCCCAACAATACAGGCACCGAAGCAGGGCCGGCACGCTGGAAGCGCCGGCCCTGGCTTTCCGTCAAACCTGTTGCCGCCAATCAAGGGGGAGTTATGAGAGCTGGTCGAATTCTGCGTCGGGGTGCCGTGGCGCTGGCAGTCGCCTGTGTGCCTTACCTGGCCCTGGCCTATCCCGCACCGGCCCCGGACCCGTCGCTGCCGCCCTCCACCGTGCCCGGCCCGGTGCAGGATCTGCGGCGCAAGATGAATGATGCGGATGTCAACGCCCTGACATTCCATTCCATGGACCAGCTGTTCACCACCCGCACGGTGGCGCGGTCGGGTGCGGTTTGGGAACTGCCCAAGGCGGACCATCCGCTGGATCTCAGCTATTCCTACAAGGGCCAGCAATATACGGCGGAACAGTTCCTGGACCGCACCTACACCAACGCGCTGCTGGTGATGAAGGATGGGCGCATCGTCTCTGAAATCTACCGCAACAATACCAATCAGCAGACGCGCTTCATGGCCTGGTCGGTGACCAAATCCATCACGGCGATCCTGATCGGCTGTGCGGTGCAGGAAGGGCGCATCAAGTCGCTGGATGACCGCATCACCACCTATCTGCCCGAGCTGAAGGGCGGCGGCTATGATGGTGTCACCGTCCGGCAGATTTTGCAGATGCGTTCCGGCGTGGAGTACGAAGAACGCTACGACTTCGCCAATCCGGGGGCGGCCGCCCGCAACCATGAACAGGCGCTGGTGCGCAATGTCGTCCGCTTTGCCGATGCGGCGCGTACCATCAAGCGCCAGCACAAGCCGGGCGAGGTCTGGGCCTATAAGACAATTGATACGGCCGTGCTGGGCTGGCTGCTGGAACGGGTCAGCGGCGGCAGCACCGTTGCCGCCTATGCCGCCCAGCGCCTGTGGGAGCCGCTGGGGGCGGAGCGCGACGGATTCTTCATCATGGATGGCCAGCCCGGTGTGGGGCGCGAATTCAATGGGGCGGGTTTCAACGCCACGGCGCGGGATTTCGCCCGTATCGGCCAGATGATGCTGCAGGACGGGCAGGCGAACGGCCATCAGATCGTCTCCCCCGAATGGGTGCGCGAATCCACCAAGGCCACCGGCGGGCCGGGGCCGGGCTATGGCTATCAATGGTGGATTCCTAATGATCATGCCTTCCAGGCCATCGGGCTGCAGGGCCAGTATATCTTCGTCGACCGGGCGACCCGCACCGTTGTGGTGAAGCTCAGCTACTTCCCCAATGACGATATGGGCCCGCATGAGGAGACCAGCGCCTTCCTGGAGGCGGTGTCGGCCTGGAAACCGCGCTGAGCGGGAGGGTTTTGTCAAGCGGGGGCTGCTCCAGAAAGGAGCGCCCCTACGGGGCGAAAAGCCCAAATAAATCAAGATAAAATCAAGAAGACAGGGAGTGCGGGACCATGAAACGCATCAATGGAAAGGTTCTTGTTCTGGGTTTGCTGGCCACGACGGCCATCAATACCGGGGCGCTGGCGCAGACGGCGGCACCGGCCAGTGCCGAACCGGAAGCGTTCGCGCTGGAAGAAATTGTGGTGACCGCCCAGCGGCGGTCGGAAAACCTGCAAAAGGTGGCCATCGCCATCACGGCGCTGGACCCCGGGCAACTGGAGGCCAAGGCCGTTGTCCAGATGGCCGATCTGCAAAGTGCTTCGCCTTCCTTGTCCATCACCAATGCCGGGCAGACCCAGTCGGTGAATATCCGTGGCATCGGGCTGGCCAGTAACTCCCCCAATGCCACGGCCGGCGTTGCCACCTATGTCGACGGGCTGTTCCAGCCGCCCATCGTGCAGTTCAACAGCTTCTATGATCTGGCGGGGGTGGAGGTGCTGCGCGGGCCCCAGGGTACCCTGGTCGGGTCCAATTCCACCGGTGGGGCCATCTTCCTCACCTCCCGCAGTCCTGAACTGGGCAGCCGGAGCGGCTATGCCACCGCCTCCTATGGCACCGACAATAATTATGCGGTGGAGGCGGCCACCGGCGCGCCGATCAGCGACACCATGGCGCTGCGTGTCGCCGGCTTCATGCGGGGCCATGACAGCTATTACAAGGATACCGGCCCCTTCCATAACAAGGCCGGCAAGCTGGATGAAAAGGGCGGGCGTGTCGGGCTGCTGCACCAGACGGACGGTTTCCAGGCCCTGCTGAAGGTGCAGTTCAATGATATGCAGACGGGCGGCTATGCCTATCAGCCCATCCCCGGCACCTATTTCGCCTCCTATGCGCCGCGCGACCGCGACACCTTGAGCTTTGATACCCCGACCTCGCACCGCGAACGGGCCTTCATCACCAGCCTGGAACTGAAGAAGACCTTCGCCAACGATATCCTGCTGCGTTCGGTTTCTGGCTATCAGAGCAAGACCGTCAACAGCCTGGATGACATTGACGGTTCGCAGGCGCCGGCCCGTCTTGGGGGCGAAATCGTCTGGGACTATTACGCCAATGAAAAGCAATATAGCCAAGAATTGAACCTGATCTCCCCAGAGGAGGACCGGTTCAACTGGATCCTCGGCGGGTATTTCCAGCGCAATGATATTGATGTCCGTATCCACGAGACAGCGGGCGGCTTTCCCACCCACATCACGCCGCAGAACAAGCGCACCACCACCGGCCTGTTCGCCCAGGGCAATTATCGCCTGACCGAGAAGGTGGAGCTGCAACTGGGTGGGCGCTATTCCCACTATAAAACGGATGGCAAGGGCGATGTTGTCATTGGCGCCGGCATTCCAGGATTTCCCCCCGGTGGCCTGCCGGTGACCGACCTGTCGGGCTCCTATAAGGAGACGGTCTATACCGGCAAGGCCAATGTGAATTTCTATTTGGATGACGATAATCTGCTCTATGTCTTCGCCGCCCGTGGCTACAAGCCCGGCGGCTTCAATTCGACGGAATCGACCTTCAGCCCGGAAACCGTGTGGGATTACGAGGCGGGCTGGAAATCCACCCTGTTCGCCGGGCATATCCGTACCCAGTTGGCCGCCTTCTATAATGATTATTCGAACTTCCAGTTCGATATCCTGAATACGGCCACGGGTCAGGCCGGCATCGAGAATATCACCGACGCCACCATCAAGGGGTTTGAAGCCCAGGTGGAAGGCCAGTTTGGTGGCTTCAAATTCGATGGCGGGCTTTCCTTTGTGGATTCCGAACTCAAAGGCGGGGTCGGCTATGTCAATACACGGCCCTTGCCGCCCGGCACGCTGGGGGCGCAATGCCCGCCGGGTGCCCCCTCCGCCCCGCCCGTCTGCTTCAATTACACGCCCTTCCAGGCTGTGACCAAGGCGGGCCCCAACCTCTATTCCCCGCGTTGGAGCGGCAATATCGGCGCGCAATATACGTTCAAGCTGGATGAGCGGACCACCCTGGTGCCGCGCCTGAACTATGCCTATCTCGGCTCCCGCTACACCTATATCGGCTATTCGCCGATCTCCGACCGGTTGTCGGCCTATGGTCTGCTGTCTGGTCGCATCACGCTCAACCGGGATAGCTGGCGGGTGGAACTCTATGCCACCAACCTGACCGACAAATCCTATGTCTCCGGCATGGCCTCTTCCTCCAGCAACCAGTTCTATGGCCCCCCGCGGGAAGTCGGCATCCGCGTCGGGGTGGAGTTCTGAGACAGCCCGACCAGCCGCGTGACGCCGCCCCAACGATATCCTGCGCAACACTACGCAACAGATTTGCATGAAATGTTGCGCAGGGTCGCTCCCGGTTGGGCTGGTCTGCGCAACACTACGCAACAGTTTTCGACAAACTGTTGCGTAGGCGGGGCGCTGGGCTGTGGTGGGGGCCTTTCCGAGCTTGCGGGCATATTTATAGGAATATCGGCCCATTTATATCATGGGCAGGCGGCAATGGGTAGCCTTGCCGCCTCTGCCAACCTGAAAGAACCTCAGATCAATTCCACCCGGAGCCGTTTGCCAACAGCCTTGGCCGCCCGATCCAGCAGTTCCAGGGAGATGGCAACATTTTCCGGGTCTAGTACCCGGTTAACCTGTGTGCGGCTGGTTTCCATGGTCTGCGCCATGGCGGTTTTGGAGATATCGGCGGCATCGCGTGCCGCTTCCAGTTGATAGGCAATGACGCGCTTGATGGCGGCACCATAGACCTCTTCCTTGATGCCCTCGCTCTCAAGAAAAGACTCGAAGCTGTCACCCAGCGGATCATGGTTGGTGTCGATCATGGCCGTTTCCTTTTTCTTATAATCAGCCAGCCGGTCCCTGGCACGAATTATATCATCCGGTTGGCTGTCTTTTCCGGTCGCGCTAGGTAGCAAGACGGCGTTATCAGGTTGGCCAGTTCAATATCCCCGATCCACATGGTCAGGACCATATGGATTATGAGTCGATCCGCAAATTTTTAAACTGCTCTCTGTAGTGAAAATAAAGCTCGGATGTAGAATTTGATCTTAGGTCTTCGTTGAAAAGTTTTATAGCGTTAAGCATAAATAAATCTTTTCTTGTGTTTGGGATATTCAGTTTGTCCCGCATTATTTTGCAATAAATCATAAAATAGAACTCCATTAAAAAGTGACCACATACATCTTTATTATGAATAAGATTTTTAGCTTGAAAGTTTCGAGAGTTAACTATAGAGAACTTCAGATTTCTTCTCTCATCTTTGTATTTTTTGAACGCTAACTTATAATTGCAGAAAATGCCGATGTGTGACTCCACTATATATTTTCTAGGCTTTTCTCTGGGAATCAAGTGTATGCCAGCGCATAACAATACGTAATCCATGAACATTATTTTTCTTATAGAATTCTTTTCTTTTTCTAAAATTTTAGAATAAAAATTTATAATATCTGTTTTCTCATTTTGTTTTTGGGAAAAATGTGATAACTCTCTAAACATCTTGTCTGAGCTACACACATCATTTTCCCAACTATATCCCCAGGTTGTAATGCATCCAGAAATCTGTTTTCCAGACCAGAAATAATTATCGTAGTCCCTATCTGTTGCACAGACTACGCCAGTAATATTTTCTTCTAATATTTTTCTTGCCAACCGTCGAACAGTATAGCAACTGCCCAAAGCACGAAATTCTACCCTTTTACGAGGGGCGAATATTGAAAATAGGCCTTCCCAAAATTTTATGTCCATAGCCTCGTCGTTAAATTTCCCCGACATTGCTTCATCTAAAGAATAGCTATGCGTGCCTCCTTCAACAAAAACTATAATATCAACTTCCAAAAATTTATTTAAATTGCTTAAACCTTGTGGTGTTCGAATAAACATTGTAAAATCCTCCGAATCAGTTTTTCTTTAAAATGTCACGCATATTAAATATTTTGTTACTGAACCGCCCTACTATGTCGGGTGAATGTGTGGCACATATAATTTGGCAATTAGGGTTCAGAAGCAAGATATTGCCCATAAGCTCAGATTGCCATCGAACATGCAGAGATAACTCTGGTTCATCTGTAATATATACCCATGGTGTTGATTTCTGTAACAAGGCCTCTGACAGTAGGATCAGTAATTGTTTCTCCCCTGAGGATAATTCATATATGGATAGGTTTGCTTTAGAGCCGCGAGACTTACTTTTAGCATAAATCTCGTTTTTTTCATTGATTTTTAGTTCTTTTCCAGCAAGCATTTCGTTAACAACGTTTAGAAATTTGTCCCGGAAAGAAAAAATATTATTCTGCCTCTCTAATGAACGCCTCCAATCTTTCAGCACAGATTGAATTCTCAGCCTATTCGTTACTGATATAATGTCCTCAAGCTTCAAATCAGACTGACCTTGAGCCGATTTCAATTTATCAAAATGGCTGTTAATTTTCCTTGAATACTGATTTTCAGATATATGAAATTTTTTAAATATTTCGATGAGTGTATGACGCTCTGCATCCAAGTCAACATTTCTTACAGAACTCCGTAAATCATCTGAATGTGGCTCCATCAGAAGAGACAGAAAAATAATTTCCTGAAATTTTGTCATTTCCTCATTTGAGAGTTTTTCCAGTGAACTAAAATAACGCACCAAATTTTCAGAAATCTCGCTTATCTTTTTGTCTACACTATTTTCAAATGATTTATCATCTATGTTCCTTTGCATTGATGTTCTGTTAATGGTGAGCCAAGTCGTATTTATAAGTTCATATATTTTTTCATTAACCAAATATTGGTGCCGGCGAAAATTTTTTCTATATAATTCTGGAGGATAGTGACGCATAATACGGTCATCCTCAATTAATTTATTTAAATTAAAATCAATTAGATCAGAGTTATCTGATAGCTGTATTTGAAAATTAATAGAAGTATATGGCTCCATTTCTTTATTGTTTTTTGAGACAATTATCTTTGGAGAATTTTTTGAATCCTTTCTTTTTAAGTAAATAGTGATTTTTGAAAATTCAAGCCTGTCCAGTGTGGCAAAGTCGGAATTAAGTGATGCCGCTACCATATTTATAAAGTTAGTTTTTCCGCTGCCATTTTCCCCAATAAAAAAATTCACATCAGAGTGCAGATCAACATCTATACTCCATTCATTCCAAAAACCTTCCACCTGGACGCGATCAATGTAATGCATAATAATATAATCTCCAGTTTTACCCAGACCTAAGATACCTCACCGCCGCATCCCGCTCAAACAGATAAAGCAGCGTCCGCAGCGCCACCCCGCGTTCGGATGCCAGTTCCGGGTCGCGCTCGATGATCAGCTTGGCGTCATCGCGCGCGACCGCCAGCAAGTCCCCATGCACGGCGACATCGGCCAGCCGGAATTCCGGGATGCCGGATTGCTTGGTGCCCAGCATTTCGCCGGCACCGCGCAGTTCCAGGTCTTTTTCGGCGATCAGGAAGCCGTCTTCGGTTTCCTTCATTACCTGCAGGCGCTGGCGGGCGACCTCCCCCAGCGGCTGGTAATAGAGCAGCAGGCAGGTGGAGGCACCGGAACCACGGCCCACCCGGCCGCGCAACTGGTGCAATTGGGCCAGGCCGAACCGTTCGGCATGTTCGATGATCATGATGGTGGCTTCCGGCACATTCACGCCGACCTCAATCACCGTGGTGGCCACCAGAATATCCAGGTGCCCCTCGGCAAAGGCGGCCATCACGGCATCCTTTTCCGGCCCCTTCATCTTGCCATGGATCAGGCCCACCCGGTCGCCGAACCGTTCCAGCAGGGTGGCGTGGCGGTGGGTGGCGGCGGCCAGATCGACCTGTTCGCTTTCATCCACCAGCGGGCACACCCAATAGATGCGCTGGCCGGAACCGATGGCGCGGGGCAGGCCGGATACCACCTCTTCCAACCGATCCGAATGCATCACCACGGTTTTCACCGGCTGGCGGCCTGGCGGCTTCTCATCCAGGCGGGAGACATCCATATCGCCATAGGCGGTCAGGGTCAGGGTGCGGGGGATCGGTGTCGCCGTCATCACCAGCGTATCCACCCCGCGCCCCTTGGCCGCCAGTTGCAGGCGCTGGTGAACGCCGAACTTGTGCTGTTCGTCGATCACCGCCAGCGCCAGATCGGCAAAGGCCACCTCCTCCTGAAACAAAGCATGGGTGCCGATCAGGATGTCGATCTCCCCCGCCGCCAGCTTTTCCAGCAAGGCCGCCCGCGCCTTGCCCTTGTCGCGCCCGGTCAGCACGGCCAGCCGAACGCCGGCTGTATCGCACAAGGGGGCCAGGGTTTCGGCGTGCTGGCGGGCCAGGATTTCGGTGGGGGCCATCAGCGCCCCCTGCGCCCCGGTTTCCACCGCGTTCAACAGCGCCATCAGCGCCACCACGGTTTTGCCGCTGCCCACATCGCCCTGCAACAGCCGTAACATGCGCGACGGCTGGGCCATGTCGGCGTAAATCTCCGCCAGGGAGCGGGCCTGGGCATGGGTCAGTTGATAGGGCAGGGCGGCTGTGATCTGGGCGCGCAGGCGACCATCACCTTCCACCACGCGGCCGGCCAGCTTCTTCTGCGCGGCGCGCACCAGGGTCAGCGCCAACTGGTTGGCCAGCAACTCATCATAGGCCAGACGCTGGCGCACGGGGCCGAGCGGGTTGATATCCGCCTCATCCACCGGGTTGTGCAGGCGGGTCAGCGCACTGTGCCAATCCGGCCAGTCGCGCCGCTTCAGCCAGGCGGCATCCTGCCATTCCGGCAGTTGTGGGGCGCGGGACAGCGCCGCCTGGATGGCGTTGCGCAGCGGCTTGGGGTTCAGGCCGCCGGTCAGGGGATATGTCGGCTCCACGGCAGAGGTGGCGGGGGCGCCATCCTCCACCGGGGCGGCATGGTCCGGGTGGGCGATCTGCAACTGGTTGTTATAATATTCCGCCTTGCCGGAAACGGTGATCAGGCTGCCGACAGGCAGCTTTTCCTTCAGCCAGTCGCCCTTGATGTGGAAATAAACCAGATCCATCAGGCCAGTATGGTCCATGCAGCGGATGCGGTAGGGCCGGTTGGGGGCCAGCGGCGGCATATGCCCATCCACCCGCACGGTCAGCACCACATTGCGCCCCTCCGGCGCCTCGCTGATCGACGGCACGGCGATGCGGTCGACGATGCCCACCGGCTTGTGCCACAGCAAATCCACCACATGCGGGCCGGCCAGCCGCTCCGCCAGCTTGCCAAGACGCGGCCCCAGGCCCGGCAGGCTGGTGATGGGGGCGAAAAGGGGGAACAGGATGACGGGGCGCAAAGGGCGGGCTCCGGTAGGGCGAAACGAAGCGGGGTGGCTGACCATAGCGTCTATATCGCAGGCAGCGGTCAGAAGCCCAGATTGATTGTTCGTATCGGGGTGGCGGGGGTGTTCCGGGCGGGACCGCAGACCCAGGACAGCCGTGTTGAAATGGTCGACGGGCTGTTGGTCCTGTCCGATGGCGGCGCGGCTCAGCAATGCGCTCGAATGGAAGATACCGATAGGCTGAATTCATTGGATCGGGCGCATCTGCATCCATGGACCATCGCCGGCCGCGCCCCCCGCCCCACGCATAATGTGAAAAATATAAAACTTAAAGTCGTTAAATGCCGTAACTGCATGTAAATATTGGGGTTTCCAATTGAAAATGGACGGTTTGCGCTGGCTCCTGCATGGCGATGGATGACAATTTTGAATTGTATGACTCTTCGCCCGCATTACAAGTTTAACAAAAAAATCAATCTTAATATTAAAATGTAGGTTGACGTTACAATTTTTCATTGCTACGCATATTACCAGCGCATCGATTTCGGTGTGTTAATGCTCATTAACGGAGATCAAAATGGCTTTGACGAACCTCACTGTACAGGTTGATAGCGAGCGCGGCCCCTTCTATCAGCCGGGCTGGGATTTTTATCTGACGGACCTGAACAGCACCGTTGGTGGGAAGTATATCTATGTCGGCTATCAGACCAATGGTAAACAGCCGATCACCAATGTGAACTTCATCGCCTACAGTTCTGCACAGGCGAACAGCATTCCAGGCTGGAACTGGTCTCCGGCGGATCTGAATAGCGGGGCTGGTGGGAAATACATTTACATGTATTGGAATTATGATGCTGGTCGGCAGCCGATCCAGTCTCTGGCCTTCGTCGTGACCAATCAGTCCGTACCCCCGCAGATCCCCGGCTTTCAGCATGTTGGTTGTGATCTCAATGAAGGTGCGGGCGGCGACTATATCTGGGCCTATTACTCGACCACGGAAACGAGGGTGGCTCAGGTAAAGGAACTGTTCACCCGGCCCGAATAATCAGCACAAGGGCTGGTCGCGGGACTTTACCGCAAGGGGGCCGTTCTGCGGCCCCCTTTTTCATGGTGCATAGTGGAAAGGTGGAAAGCAAGTACGGTATTCATGTGATCAAAACAGTAAAACATAAAAAACTTGCTATCGGAAACCATCCATAACCTCGTGGGGTTAGGGCACGTTGTTGGGTGCTTTTGCCGACGCGACGGGCTCAGCCGGTGCTGGTTGGGCGTTACTGACGCGAGAGGCGTTCAAGGAACATCTGGCTTCGTGGGGCGAAACGAAGCGGGGTGGCTGACAGAAAGCCGTTGGGGCTCTATATCCTACCATCAATTGGAACATGATCCCCGATGATGGCAGAGATGAGCGAGATGGAACTGGATAATCGTCGCAAGCGCCTGATTTTCCGCAGCGAACATCGCGGCACCAAGGAAATGGACCTGCTGATGGGCAGCTTCGCCCGGCAATATCTGGCCGGGATGAGCGAGGCGGAAGTGGATGCCTATGAGGCGCTGATGGAGAATCCGGACCCCGACATTTATAACTGGATCACCAAAGCCGAGCCGGTGCCGGCGGAATGGCAGGGGCCGTTGATGGAGAAGCTGCAGGCCCATCAGGTGGTGTGAAGATCAGCGCCTGTCGCGGAAGAAGCTGCGGAGCTGATCGGCTGCCCGGCGCTCCTGGAAACCGCCATAGGTTTCCGGGGCGTGGTGGCAGGTGGGCTGCTGGAAGAAGCGGGGGCCGTGATCCACGGCCCCGCCCTTGGGATCATAAGCGCCGAAATAGACCCGACGCAGACGGGCGAAGCTGATCGCCGCCGCGCACATGGCACAGGGTTCCAGCGTCACATACAGGTCCAGGCCGGGCAGGCGGGCGCTGCCCAGGCTGGCCGCCGCCGCCCGGATGGCCAGGATTTCGGCATGGGCGGTGGGGTCGGCCAGCTCCTCCGTCCGGTTGCCGGCGCGGGCCAGGATGCGACCGTCGCGCGGGTCCAGGATCACCGCACCCACCGGCACCTCCCCGCGGGTGGCGGCGGCGGCGGCCTCGGCGAAGGCGAGGTCCATGGGGCTGGCGGACAGGGGGGCGGGGTGCTGCTGTGACATGATGCGGGCAAGGCTGCCCCGGCGGGGGCCGGCCCGTCAAGCGGGGGGAACCGGCGGGCGGGCAGGGCGTTGGCAAAGGGACGATCCCCGAAAGCCAGAAACAGGTAAATCCCCATGAGCGATTATCTGCACCAGACCCCGCGCCCCGCCGCCCCCATCACCCCCGGTGCCGACCCCAAGGCCGACAAACTGTGGAGCATGATCAAGGATATCGATGTGGCGATGATGACCACATTCGATGGCGATCAGCTTCGCGCCCGGCCGATGTGGTGTAGCAATGACCGGTTCGATGGCAGCCTGTATTTCTTCACCCGCCGCTCCTCGCCGAAAGTGGGGGAAATCGTGCAGGACAGTCATGTCGGCCTGGCCTTCGCCAAGCCGGGGGACCAGAATTATGTCTCTGTCTCTGGTCACGCCCGGGTGGTGACCGATCGCGGGCTGATGAAGCAATTATGGCGGGAACCGATGCGCACCTGGTTCCCCAAGGGCACCGACGATCCCGACATGGCGCTGATCGCCGTGACCGTGGAAGCGGCGGAATATTGGGACAGCCCGTCCGCCGGCATGGTGTTCCTCTATGGCTATGCCAAGGCGCTGCTGACGGGGGAGCCGCCGCAGGGGGGCGAGAATGAGAAGCTGGGCAGCACCGGCGTCGTTGGAACGCCAGACCTGTGAGGGGGTGGGGCTGGCGGCGCTTTACCTGCGGCGTGTGGCCGCGTAAAGTCCGCCACCATGTCCCGTATTCCGTATGATCCCTTGCATCAGGTGGCCGTCGAAGACGTCGCCGATGATGCCGAAACGACCGATGCCGCCCCCCTGCCGGGGGGCGAGCGCGTTGCCAAACGTCTTGCCCGCGCCGGCGTCTGCTCCAGGCGCGACGCTGAAAAGCTGATCGCCGACCGCCGCGTGTCGGTGAATGGGCGGGTGCTGGACAGCCCCGCCTTTCTGGTGCGCGATGGCGACCGCATTGTGGTGGATGGCAAGGCCGTGGCTGAGCCGGAGCCGACGCGCCTGTGGCGTTACCACAAGCCCGAGGGGCTGGTGACGACGGCCCGCGACGAACAGGGCCGCGCCACCGTGTTCGACAATCTGCCGGGCGACCTGCCGCGCGTGGTGTCGGTGGGCCGGCTGGATCTGTCGTCGGAAGGGCTGCTGCTGCTGACCAATGATGGGGAGCTGGCCCGTTTCCTGGAATTGCCCAGCACCGGCTGGCTGCGCCGTTACCGCATCCGCGTGCATGGCACGCCGACGCCGGAAACCATGCGCCGGCTGGCCGAAGGGGTGGTGGTGGATGGCATCGCCTATGGCCCCATCGAAACGGTGATCGACCGCACGGTCGGCTATAATTCCTGGCTGACCGTGGGCCTACGCGAAGGCAAGAACCGGGAGGTTCGCCGCGTCTTCGATTATCTGGGCCTGCCGGTCAGCCGGCTGATCCGTGTCGCCTATGGCCCCTTCCAGTTGGGCAAGCTGGATCGCGGCCAGGTGGAGGAAGTGCCGCGCCGCGTGCTGCGCGAGCAGATCCCCGATTTCTTCCCCGCCGATGCGGTGGAACCGCCGCCTGCCCCCGGTGCGGCGCCAAAGCCTGCGCCGCGTATGCGCTATGACCGCTTGCCCAAGGCCATGGCGGAACAGGCCCCGGCCGCCGCCACCAAGGGCGGGCCCAGGCAAGCCGCCCGCCCGTCGGCGGCCAAGGCGCGCGATAATGTGGAACGGATGCTGGGCGGCAAGCCCAAGCCGGCCCGCACGACGTCAGCGACCGCAGCCAAGCCGGCGGCGGAAGCCCGCCCGGCCAATGCCGCCGAGCGCCGGGCTGCAGCGGCAGGGTTGAGCGAATCTGCCCGCAAGGCGGTGGCGGCGATGGACCGGGCCCTGTCCAAGGGCGACATCCCGGCAGAGGGTGCCACGGCCCCGCGTCGGGCGGCAAAACCGGCAGCGGCGGCGCCCAAGCCCGCCAGTGATAAACCCACCCCGGCCAAGGGGCCGCGCGGTGATGCAGGGGGCAAGGGTGCGAATCGTCGGCGGTGAGTTGCGCGGCCGGCGGCTGGAGGCACCGACGGGGCGCGATGTACGCCCCACCAGCGACCGGACCCGGCAATCCCTGTTCAACATTCTGGCCCATGGCGATTGGGCGGCCGATGGCGGCGATGTGCTGGACGGCGCCGTGGTGCTGGATGCCTTTTGCGGCACCGGTGCCCTGGCGCTGGAGGCCTTGTCGCGCGGCGGCGCCAGCGCCCTGCTGCTGGACAAAGCGCGCCCCTCGCTGGAGATGGCGCGGCGCAATGCCGAAAGCCTGGGGGTGACGGCGCGTTGCCGCTTCATCCTGGGGGATGCGGGCAAGCCGCCGGCGGCCCCGGCGGCGGCAACCCTGGCCTTTCTGGACCCGCCCTATGGGCAGGATCTGGCCCCGCCAGCACTGACCGCCCTGTCGGCGGCGGGCTGGCTGGCCCCCGGCGCGCTGGTCTGTGTGGAGGTGGGGGAGCGTGATCCGCTGACCGCCCCGCCGGGCTTTGTGATGCTGGATGAACGCGCTTACACCCAGGCGCGCATCCTGTTCCTACGCCACGTCCCGCGTGTTGTCTGATACTTTAATTTCCCTCAGGCGCCGGGCGGGCGCATCCGCGCCCTTGGCTTGCGGCACCACGCGGTGCCGGGCCGGCGGTCGCCGGCCTCCAAGCCGCCTAAAGCGCAACCTTTAGGCGGCTTGGTAGGAATCATTGGCCTTGGGCTGGACAAAAGGGCTGATGGTCACCCGGTTGCGGCCGGCCTGCTTGGAGCGGTACAGCGCCTTGTCGGCCAGCCGCACCAGTTCTTCGGGCGGCAGATCGTTCAGGTTGCCGGTACCGGCCAGCCCGATGCTGACGGTGACATTGTGGAACGGGCTGGTTGCGTGGGGGATTTGCAAGGCGGCCACCCGCGCCCGCAAATGTTCCGCCACGGTCTGGGCATTGCCGATATTGCTGCCAGGCAGCAGGATGATGAATTCCTCCCCGCCATAGCGGGCAACGAGATCATGGTCGCCCGGCAGGGAATCGGCCAGGGTCTGGGCAACCTGATGCAGGGCCTTGTCCCCCGCCTCATGCCCGTACTGATCGTTGAAATGTTTGAACAGGTCGATATCCAGCATCAGCACGCTGAAATCCTTCGACCCGGCCTTGCCATATTGGGCAAGAAGCCGTTCTACCCGGCGGCGATTGGCAATACCGGTCAGGGCATCGGTTTCTGCGGCCTGATGCAATTGCCGGTTGGCCTCCGCCAGCTGCATCTGCACCTCCCCCCGCCGGCCATTTTCACAATAGAACAGGCAGACCAGCAGGATCATTCCCCCCACCAGCAGGGCGGTGGTGAAACCGATGGTGATGGTCTTGGCGGTCCAATGCGCAAAAATCGTGTCGGTTGACTGGGCAACGTTGATGAAGAGCGGGTAACCGCCGATCGGCGTGGAAACATAAAGCCGTTCAACATTGTCGATGGCGGCCACATCTTCAAATGTCCGCTCCCCCGCCAGGGCGCGCTTGACCCCCGGGAATTTCGAAAGGTCGCGCCCGATCACCTGGGGATCATAGGGGCGGCGCCCGATGACAACCCCCTTGTCGGTGAACAGGGTCATGGACCCGCCGGATTCCACCGCGATACGGTCAAACAGCTTGTTGAAATAGCTCAGCTGGATGCCGGCAACCAGCACCCCGGCAAACTGCCCCTGCGCATCATCCAGCCGCAGGCTGGCCACGATCATCGGGGTGCCGTCGGACAGTGCGGCATAGGGGCCGGAAATATAGAGCCCGCGATCCGGATTCGCCTGATGGCGGATGAAATAGGGGCGCCAGTTAAGGCTCTGCTGTTCGTAGTCACTGCCGGCATTACCCAGCACGATATGGCCACCGGCATCGGTGGCCCCGCTCAGCTTCACCGCGTCGGGCATGGCCAGCAGCAACATATCCAGCCGTTCACGCGCCAGCCTGGCATCACCGGCAGTGATGGCACCGCGCACGCCCAACAGCATCCGTTCCAGCGTGGCGATGGAACCGGCAATATCGGTGGCCAGGGCATTGCCGACATTACTGGCGGATGCCACGGCGGCAGCGCGGGTCTTCCCCCGATCCTCGACCAGCTGGCCCAGAATGATGGATAACAGACCCACGGCAAGAAACGTGGCGAGCCAGATATATAGCCTGGCTGCGAAATTTCCGGTTCTGATCGGCATCCTGCGCCTGACGCTCAAGGAGAAGCGATGTTGGCCGGAGCTTACCATGTCTGTTTGCACCGCACAGCGGGGGAAGGCCACCCTTTGGGTTAGGTTGCTGTGACGGGGCGTTTTGCCCGTGCGAGGATGAATTGGTCAGAACAGGCTGCCCTGTTCTTTGGCGGAGCGGGTGCTGCGCCTGCGGGCGGGTACGCGTTGGTCTCCCTCCGCCTCGGCTGGCGGTGGGGTGGTGCCGGCTTCGCCGATCAGTGCCGCCACCTTGGCATCCGTAAAGGCGATCGTCACCGCCATGCCGGGACGGGTAGCATCCGCCCTGGTCACGGGCGCGCCATCGCCATCGGTGACCAGGGCGAATCCGCGCGCCAGCACCCCGCGATAGGAATAGCTTTCCAGCAATTGCGACAGGCTGGCCAGCTTGTCCCCGGCCGCGCGCAGCCGGGCGGCATAGGCGCGGTCCAGCCGGGGTGGCAGGTCGGCCAGCCGGTCAGCCCCCTTGCCCAGATCGCGGCGCAGATAATCCGGGTTCAGCCGCTGGGCCAGCGCCTGATAACGGCCATCGGCCAGCCGTGTGGCCGTGGCCAGCCCGGCGCGCAACCCACGCCCGCCGGTTTCCAACCGCAGCCGCGCCATCTGCAGTACCTCACGCGGGTGGCGAAGCTTCAGCGCCAGTTGGCGCACGGCCACGCCCCGGCGTTCCAGCCCGCCGCGCATGGCCAGTTCCAGCCGTTCGGCCCGATCATCCAGCCGTTGCACCAGCCCTTCCAGCAGGGCCTGCGGATCGCCCAGACCCCGCGCCAGCCCCGCCACATGCTGGCGGCGCAATTCCAGCGCGCGGGTCATGCAGCCATGCAGGCGGCGGCTGTCATCCAGCACCTGGGCCAGCAATTCGCTGCGCACCGGTACGGCCATTTCGGCGGCAGCCGTGGGCGTGGGGGCGCGGCGGTCGGCCGCGAAATCGATCAGGGTGGTATCGGTTTCATGGCCCACGGCGGAAATCAGCGGAATCTGGCTGGCGGCTGCCGCCCGCACCACGATTTCCTCGTTAAAGGCCATCAGATCTTCCAGGCTGCCGCCCCCGCGCGCCACGATCAGCAGATCGGGCCGGGGCACGCGGCCCCCCGCCTCCAGGCTGTTGAAGCCTTGGATGGCACGGGCCACCTGGGCCGCCGCCCCGTCACCCTGGACGGCCACGGGCCAGAGCAGGACATGACGGGGAAAACGGTCGGACAGCCGGTGCAGAATATCGCGGATCACCGCCCCGGTCGGGCTGGTGATGACGCCGATGGTACGCGGCAGGAAGGGCAGGGGCTTTTTACGCTCCGGTGCGAACAGCCCCTCAGCGGCCAGCCGGCGCTTGCGCTCCTCCAGCATTTTCAGCAGGGCGCCTTCGCCCGCCAGATCCATGCTGTCGATGACCAGCTGGTACTGGCTGCGGCCGGGATATGTGGTCAGCTTGCCGGTGCAAATGACCTCCATCCCCTCTTCCGGGCGGATGGCCAGCCGGGCGACCACGCCCTTCCAACAGACGGCCTCGATCACCGCCGCATCATCCTTCAGCCGCAGATAGAGATGGCCGGAGGTGTGGCGCTTGGGCTGGCTGATTTCGCCACGCACCCTGACATAGCCGAACGCATCCTCCACCGTGCGCTTGAGGGCGCGCGACAGGTCGCTGACGGAAAGCTCGGGCAAGTTGCTGCCGGGGCGCGGGGGATCGGGAAGAAAATCGCTCATGATGACCTGATCATAAGGTTATGGGTGCAGCAGGCCAAGGGGCGGTATGCATGAAGTCATTTATCCTTTTGTGGTATTTCTATAATGTCCGGATATCGAACAGGTGGGAATGGAGCGGTCATGCGCGCAGGTACACTGGAAGCCCTTTGGTATGCGGGCTATGGCCCCCGTACCCTGCTGGATGTTGGGGCGCATATGGGTGCCTTCACGGCGTCCTTCATGCAGGTCTTTCCGCATGTTCAGCCGGTGCTGGTGGAGCCCAATCCCCATTGCCAGGAAGCACTGGCCCAGCTTCCATTCGAACGTCACGCCGTGGCGGCCGCAGCGGAGAATGGGGAGCGCGAGCTTTTTCTTACCAGTGAATGGCTGCAATCCACCGGTACCTCGCTGTATCGGGAAAACACGGCATTTTTCCGGGATGAGGTTGTGGTAAAGCACCCGGTGCAGGCCGTCCGATTGGATGATCTTTTCGCCGGTCGCCGCTTCGATTTCGTGAAAATCGATGTGCAGGGGGCTGAGCTGGAGGTCCTGCAGGGCGGACAGCACCTGATAAGGCAGGCGGATTATGTCCTGCTGGAAGTGTCGCTGGTGGAGTATAATCTGGGGGGCGCGCTGGCAGAGCAGATTTTTGCCGCCATGGCGGAACTGGGTTTTCGCTGTGCCGATGCGCTGGAGTTCCATCGTTTGCAGGGAACGTTTGACGGCAATCTGCTGCAGATCGATTTCTTGTTTGAACGGGGGGTACGGCGCCCCTCACAGACGCATCGTTATGCCGCCATGCATGATCACGGCCCCCTGCTGGCCCATCTGGCGGCCCTGAAGGCGCGCCATCCTGATTTTACCGTGATCGATGTCGGTGCCGCTGCCAATCCCTGGTCGGCGCCGGTGCTTGATGCCACGCTGGATTTCAACGCCTGCGCCGCAGCACCGCTGAATTTCCATGGTAATATCAATGATCCGCGCGCCTGGGAACCGGTTCTGTCCCATGTTGCCCGCCATGGCCGTTTTTCCTTCTGCATCTGCTCCCATACGTTGGAAGATCTCGCCTATCCTGCCGTCGCGCTGGAAATGATGCCCCGGATCGCCGAGGCCGGTTACATTGCCGTGCCTTCGCGGTATGTGGAATTGGTGCGGCCCGAGGGGCCCTGGCGGGGCTATATCCATCATCGCTGGATATTGGATATGGTTGATCACCGGCTGGTGATCGCGCCCAAACTGCCGATTTGGGAATACTTGCCGATTGAGAAGGAGACGGAGTGGGCGGCTGATCCCTCAAGGTTTGAGCTTCAGATGACCTGGCGGGGCGGTATCAACTTTACCCCGCTAAATGGCGATTATATGGGCCCGTCCTCCGCAGCGGTTATCCAGATGATGAGCAACTTCGGCAATCGGGCCTGAGAGAAGATCCCCCCGGTGGCTGGATCTGGTCACCGGGGGGGGAATTTTACCCTATGCTGGAGAGTGACATTATACCAATCTCCCTTGATCGTGACCGATCCAGGGAGATTTTTCGTTCTCTCATGCGCCGGGCGGGCGCATCCGCGCCCTTGGCTTGACAGCGGGCACGTGCCCGCGGGCCGGCAGTCGCCGGCCTCCAATCCGCCGAGGGTCAAACCCTCGGCGGATTGGCATTACTTCTTTTCTGCCAGCAGCTTCTCCACCTCATCCATGATCTTGTCCATGCGATGGATCAGGGCCTGATAGGGCACCGGGGTGGCCAGATCGACGCCCGCCTGCTTCAGCAGCTGATAGGGATATTGCGAACCGCCGGCCTTCAGCACTGACAGGTAACGATCCCGCTCCTTCTCCCCGCCCTTGCCGATCTGTTCGCCAAAATAGGCCGCCGCCGCCATGGAGGTGGCGTACTGGTAGACATAGAAGGGACGGTAGAAATGGTTCACCATCTGCCATTCGGCACAATAGGCCGGGTCGATCTTCATCACCCCTTCCTTGTCGCCGTGATAGCGCTTCAGCAGGTCGCAATAGATTTCGTTCATCTTGCGACCTGACAGGGCTTCCCCGCGTTCCATCGCGTCATGGGTGGCCAGTTCGAATTCGGCGAACATGGTCTGACGGAAGAAGGTGCTGCGGATGCTGTCCAGCTCATGGCCCAGGAAGAACAGCTTTTCTTCCCGCGTCTTGGCCCGGCCTTGCATGTAGTCGGCCAGCAGCACCTCGTTGGTGATGGAGGCAACTTCGGCCACGAACAGGGAATAGTCGGAGGTTTCATAGGGCTGGGCGGCATCGGCCAGCTTGGTGTGCATCCCATGGCCCCATTCATGGGCGAAGGTCGACACGCTGTCGAACGTATCCTGATGGTTCAGGAACACGAACGGATGCACGCCGTAAACACCGGTCTGATAGGCGCCGGGGCGCTTGGTGTCCGACGGGTAGACATGCATCCAGCGGCCCTTCAGCGCCTCTTCCAGATTGCGGGCATATTCCTTGCCCAGCGGCTTGGTGGCGGCCAGGGTCAGGCTCTTGGCCTCTTCAATCGGGAACTTGCGGTCCAGTTCCACGATGGGCGGATAGATGTCGTAATAGTTCAGATCGGGCAGGTTCAGCATCTTCTGCCGGATCTTCAGATAGCGGTGCAGGGTCGGCAGGCCCTTGTTTGCCTCTGCCACCAGGGTGCGATAGACGCTTTCCGGGATGTCGTTGGCGGCCAGGGAGGCAGCGACGGCACTGGGATAGTTGCGCAGCTTGGCCATGGCCACGCCGGCCTGGATGCGGTTGGCCAGCAGGCTGCCATCGGTGTTGGTGTATTGGCCGAACTTGCCCCAGAACGTGTCAAAGGCCAGCTTGCGCACGGCCCGGTCGGGGTTTTCCCGCAGCTTGGAATAGCCCACCTGATTGACCTTCACCTTCGACCCGTCAGGCAGGGTGACGCTGGGCCAGTCAATATCGGAGCTGGTGAGCAGCTGATAGGTGGAGCCGGCATTGTACATGGCAGGGCCCACGGCGGCCAGGGCGGCCTCTGTCTCGTGGCCCAGCGTATGGGCCTTCATGCGCAGCGTGTCGCGCAGGCCGACTGCGTGTTTTTCCAGCCCCTTGTCGGCCTTGATGAAGGCCTCCACCTTCTCGGCCCCCAGTTCCTGGATTTCCGGGTCCAGCCAGGCGGTGGCGGCACCGATATCAGCGTTCAGCTGACGCACGAGATTGCTGCCCTCTTGGGCGGCCTGATCGCGGGCATCGGTGCTGAACTGGGTGGACATATAGACCGACAGCCGGTTCATGCGCAGCCGGATGGCGGACAGTTTGTCCAGGGCGGTGCGCAGGCTGGCGGCATCCTTGCCCAGCGTGCCCTGCAGCGCTGCCAGCGAGGGCAGTTCGGCGGCAATGGCCTTGCGCTCCGCATCCCAGGCGGCGCGGTCCTTATAGAGCGTCGTCAAATCCCAGACATAGCGTTCATCCACCTTGGCCGCAGCGGCGGCAGCGGGGGCCTGCTGGGCCTGGACGAAGCTGAGGGGGGCACATGCCGCAAACAGGGCAATGGCGGCGGCCCCGGCCAGACGGGTCTGCAAACGGGTGTGACTGTGCATGGGATTGCTCTTTTTCTGGTTGTCGGCAGGAAGGGCTGAACGAAAAGCGGGGCCGCGTTTGCCGCAGCCCCTTATGGTTTCGGGTGATGTCAGGCGGTGGCGCCGTGCGGGGGCAGGGCCTTGGCCCGGCGCAGCAACAGAATCTGGCGGGTGAAGACGGTGCCCATGGCCAGCGCGAACAGGCTGTCCGACAGCAGGCCGAAGCCATGTTCATCCGGGCTTTCCAGCCCCAGATGCCGCGCCCCCTGTTTCACCACCACCAGAGCGACGATGAACAGCAGGCCGGTGACGGTCAGCCGCGACATGGGCTGGCCGGTTTCCGGGTCGCGGAACAGGTGAATATGCCGGACGGCATAAAGGCCGCAGCCGATGCCGGCCAGCAGGGCGGCGATAATCGCCAGCCCGCCCAGGCCGCTGACATGCGGCCCGACCATGATATGGCCGTAGACATAGAAGGCGGTGGCAAGGGTCAGCAGGCCCAGCACCAGCAAAATGGCCCAGCCGCGCACCCGGCGCGCGCTGCGGGTGCGGCGGGCCAGCAATAAAATGGCCAGACCAATGGCGAGATAGGGAATGAAAGGCTTCAGGTCCATGGCGTATCATCCCGCGTGGTGACAATCCTGGATATCGCGCCCTATTGGAAGTACCAAGTAAACAGTTTGCAACAGCCATTCGATGGGTCCGCCCGCCATGCCGTTGATCCGTGCCGCCGCCGCCGCAAAGCTTAATCTCTATCTCCATGTGCTGGGGCGTAACGCCGATGGCTATCACCGGCTGGACAGTCTGGTGGCCTTTGCCAGCGCGCATGACGTGGTGGAAGTGGCCCCATCCGGCTATTTCAGCCTGTCCATCCAGGGGCCCTTTGCCTTGCCCCTGTTGATGGAGGATACGGACAGCAATCTGGTGGCGCGCGCGGTCAAGGCGCTGGCGGCGGAACTGGGCCGGGCCCCCGATGTGGCGGTGACGCTGGTGAAAAACCTGCCGGTGGCATCGGGTATCGGCGGCGGGTCGGCCGATGCCGCCGCCGCCCTGCGCGCCCTGGCGGCCCTGTGGGAATTGCCCGCTGATCATCCGGCCCTGGCGGCGGTGGCGCCGAAACTGGGGGCCGATGTGCCGGTCTGTCTGGCCGGGCGCACCGCCTATTTCGCGGAGACCGGCACGCTGCTGACCCCGGCACCCGACCTGCCGGAAGCCTGGGTGGTGCTGGTCAATCCCGGCACCGGGCTGCATACGGCCAAGGTGTTCGGGGCCCGCACCGGGGCCTATTCCAATGCCGACCGGCTGGACCCGATGCCGGATGATGTGGTTGAACTGGCCCGCGCGCTGCAGCAACGCCGCAACGACCTGACCCTGGCCGCCCAAAGCCTGTGCCCGGCGGTGGCGGAGGTGCTGGCAGCCCTGGATGCCACGCCGGGCAGCCTGCTGGCCCGCATGTCGGGCAGCGGGGCTACCTGCTTCGGGCTTTATGCCGATGCGGAAACGGCCATGCTGGCCGCGCAGTTGATCACCCGCGCCCGCCCGCATTGGTGGGTGCAGGCGGCGGGGCTGGTGAATGATATTTCTGATGTGGAGCGGGTGGAAGTCTGATCCTGCCCCTGTCCGCCCGAATGACCGGAGGTGCCGTGATGGCCCGTATTGATGAAAGCCGCCCCTTCCTGCCCGTGAATATCGCCGTGCTGACCGTGTCGGACACGCGCGACCTGACGACCGATAAATCCGGCGACACGCTGGCGGAGCGGCTGACGGCCGATGGGCATAATCTGGCCGACCGCGCCATTGTGCGCGACGATGTGCGCGCCATTGTCGACCAGCTCCGCCGCTGGATCGCCGATCCGCAGATCGATGTCGTCATCTCCACCGGCGGCACCGGCCTGACCGGCCGCGACGTGACGCCGGAGGCCTTTGAAAGCCTGTTTGAGAAGAAGATCGACGGGTTTGGCGAGATGTTCCGCTGGCTGTCTTTTGAGAAGATCGGCACCTCGGCCCTGCAATCGCGCGCCACCGGCGGGCTGGCCGGCGGTACCTATCTGTTTGCCCTGCCGGGCAGCCCCAGCGCCTGCCGCGATGGCTGGGACCTGATTTTGAAATGGCAGTTGGACAATCGGCATCGTCCCTGCAACCTTGTGGAGCTGATGCCGCGCCTGACGGAAGTGTGAAAGCGGGAGTAGCTGTGGCAAAAACGGGCAAGCGACGGCCACCGCCATTGAAGGGGCCGCTGAAAACGGGTAACGATTCCGCGCTCGCGGGCCGCACCCCGCCAGGGGGACCGGAACCGGGGTGCGATCTGCAACAAGATCAAGGCTGGGCGCAGGAGATTACTGGAATGACGCGGACCTTCATCTCGATGGCGAAGACGGGTGGTCAGGGCAAGACCCTGACGGCGCAACTGCTTGTGCTGCAGCACGAGCAGAAGGGCGTGCCGGTCAAGCTCGCCGCCGCGGATAGCGACAGCCTGAACAACCGGTCCAAGTTCGGCCGCCTGTTCCACCATGTGAAGGAACTGGGAATCGGCGAAGACCTGACCAAGGTGAAAAGCTCCACCGACCCGAATCTGGCCATCAAATATTGGGATGAGTTCGGCCGCACCGTGCTGGAAGGCGGCTACATCATCGATGTCGGCGCCAATGTGGCCGCCGAACTGTTCGCCTGGGCAGAGGCGCGCAACGCCGGTTCCCTGCTGCGCCGCCGCAATTCCCCGCCCATCGATCTGGTGGTGACCACCAAGGCCGAGGGGCAGGCGATCGAGGATGCGCGCGCCCTGATCCAGTACAGCTTCGACAAGAATGAGTGGCTGCCCATCGGCCGCCGCTATGTGGTGCTGAACGAGGTGGCAGGCGGCTTCGGCGCCTATGAAAATGACAGCGCCTTCAAGCGGTTGAAGGCATTCCAGAACATGGGCGTGCATATCGTCACCATGAAGCGCTGCGAAAGCGACATCTGGACCCTGCTGGAACGCGAACTGATCTCCGTCCGCGACGCGCTGAAGCTGACCGAGAATGATCTGGAAAAGCGCTTCGGCATTGATGTCTGGACCGGCCATAGCGGCCTGACCGACCTGAAATCCTGGGCCGACGAGACGCTGGCTTCGTTCGAGCGGGTGGGGCTGGTGCCGCTGCGCGAAAGCGTTCACGCTGGCTCGCCGGTTGAAGCGGTCGGCGCAGGGTGTGTGTAATATTCGCCCTGCTTGATCGGAACCGATCAAGCAGGGCTTCTTGTTCCCTCAGGCGCCGGGCGCCCGCCTCCGCGGGCTTGGCTTGCGCGCACATGGGTGCGCGGGCTGGCGGTCGCCAGCCTCCACCCTTGTCGAAGGCCATGCCTTCAACAAGGGTGGCTGTTCAGCAGGGTTGAAGCAAGGGAGCGTGCCGGGTGGTCCGTTTCGAGAATGTGGGATTGCGCTACGGCAATGGGCCGGAGGTGTTGCGCGACCTGAGTTTTGAGCTGGCCCCCGGTTCATTCCAGTTCCTGACCGGCCCCACCGGGGCCGGCAAATCCAGCCTGTTGAAGCTGCTCTACCTGTCGGAACGCCCGTCGCGCGGGTTGATCACCCTGTTCGGCGAGCAGCTTTCCAAGCTGCCGCGCGCCAAGCTGCCGGACCTGCGGCGCCGCATCGGCGTGGTGTTCCAGGATTTCCGCCTGCTGGACCATATGACCGTGTTCGACAATGTGGCGCTGCCGCTGCGCATTGCCGGGCATGATGAAAAACATGTGCGGGAAGGGGTGGGCGACCTGCTGGCCTGGGTCGGGCTGGCCGACAAGCTGCACGCCCTGCCGCCCACCCTGTCGGGCGGTCAAAAACAGTTAGTCGCGGTGGCCCGCGCTGTCATCAACAGCCCGCAACTGATTGTCGCGGACGAGCCGACCGGCAATATCGACCGCGACATGTCGCTGAAAATCATGCGGCTGTTCATTGAGTTGAACAAGCAGGGCACCACGGTGGTGGTCGCCACCCACGATTGGGGCCTGATCGACCGCATGAAACGCCCCATGCTGGAGCTGTTCGAAGGCAAGCTGGCGGAGGCCTCCTGGTGGCTGAAACCGGGCGAAGCGCTGGAGCCGGCCCCGGTTTGAGGGGAGGGCTGGCGCAGATACAGCGCTTCATACTGGCACACACCTGTCCCCATCCCTATACTGCCTCCCCCGCGAAAGCGGGGGTCTAGGAGCCAAGGGCACCGGAGCGTCGTTCTTCGTGGCCCCTGGACCCCCGCTTTCGCGGGGGAAGCAACAGGGGGCGTTGCCGCTCCCACATCACCCCCAAGGAATACCCCTATGCGTCTCGTCCGGCTGATCGCCAATCTGGGCTATGGCAGCCAGCGCGATGTGAAAATGCTGTTGCGGGAGGGGCGTGTCACCCGGCGCGACGGCACCGCACTGGCCGCCGATGACAAGGTCGACCATGGCGACATCCTGATTGACGATGAACCGCTGGACCCGCCGCAGGGCACGGTGCTGATGCTGCACAAACCGGCCGGCTATACGTGTTCCACCAGCGATCCGGGCCGCGTCGTCTATGAATTGTTGCCGGAGCGGTTTGAATATCGCAACCCGATCATGGCCCCTGTCGGCCGGCTGGACCGCGACACGACGGGCCTGTTGCTGCTGACCGATGATGGCCAGTTGCTGCACCGCATCATCTCGCCCAAGGCCAATGTGCCCAAGGTCTATGAGGCGGAACTGGCCCGCCCGCTGACGGGGGAGGAGGCGGCGGTGTTTGCCAGCGGCACGCTGATGCTGAAATCGGAGAAGACGCCCCTGCTGCCAGCCAGCCTGGAAGTGCTGGGGGAGAAGCGGGCGCGGCTGACCATTCAGGAGGGGCGTTACCACCAGATCCGCCGCATGTTCGCCGCTGTCGGCAACCATGTGGAAAGCCTGCACCGCCACGCTATTGGCGGGCTGGTTCTGGGCGATCTGGCTGAAGGCGAATGGCGCGAGCTGGCGGCGGATGAGGTAGCGAAAATCTTCACCGCCTCATCCCCGGTCCTCACGGTGTAAGGGCCTTACTTCGCCCCGTTGGCGCCACTTTCGATGGCCTTGCCGGCGCTTTTGATGTCCTTGCCCACGCCTTCCACGGTATTGCAGCCGGAAAGGGAAAGGGCGGCGATGGTCAGAGATGCGAAGAGAATGACGCGCTTCATGTGGCTTATCCAGCTCGATAAGACTATTCCTGTGGCAGAATGATTACCACGAAGTCCAAGCCTATGTCCAAAGTGCCAAAAGTGAGGGTCGATCAGGCTTTGGTTGATCGCGGATTAGCCGAAAGCCGGTCCAAGGCCCAGGCCCTGATCCTGGCCGGGCTGGTCTATGCCGATACGCGCCGCATCGACAAGGCCGGCGATCAGGTGCCCGAAGATCAGGCCCTGCATGTCAAGGGCCAGGACCATCCCTGGGTCAGCCGGGGCGGGTTGAAGCTGGTGAAGGGGCTGGACCAGTTCGGCATCGATCCGACCGGCATGGTGGCCATGGATGTCGGCGCCTCCACCGGCGGCTTCACCGATGTGCTGCTGACGCGCGGGGCTGCCAAGGTCTATGCCGTCGATGTCGGCCATGGCCAATTGGCCTGGAAGCTGCGCGAAGATGCCCGCGTGGTGGTGATGGAGAAAACCAACGCCCGCCATCTGACCGCCGAACAGGTGCCCGACCCGCTGGATATCGTGGTCTGCGATGCCAGCTTCATCGGGCTGGAAACCGTGCTGCCGGCAGCGATGGCGCTGACGCGGCCGGGTGCCTTTCTGGTGGCTCTGATCAAACCGCAGTTTGAGGTGGGCAAGGGCCGCGTCGGCAAGGGCGGGGTGGTGCGCGAACCGGAACTGCACCAGGAAGTCTGCGACCGCATCAGCGCCTGGCTGGCCGCCCAGCCCGGCTGGACCGTGCTGGGCATCGCCGAAAGCCCCATCACCGGGCCGGAGGGGAACAAGGAATTCCTGATCGGCGGCCGGCGGGAGGGGCTCCCGGCGGTTCAGTGACCGGCTGAATCAGAGTTTTACTGCATCCTTACCGTCACCCATGCTGCGTCCCATAGGGGTTAGGTTAACCTCTTGCACCTTCGCTGCCTTCCCCGCGAAAGCGGGGACCCAGGGGCCACCAGACCAACGCTTTGGTTCCCTTGGCCCTGGACCCCCGCTTTCGCGGGGGAGGCAGCGAAGGTGCGAAACCCTAACCAGCACCCATGGACCGCACCATGGGGAAGGCAAAGGTCAGCCCGACAGTGAAGGGACACAGATTTTCAGGCGTGCCTAACGGGTCTCTGTAGCTTTCAGCCCTGGCCCACCTGAAGCGCCCGGACGAATTCCGTCAGGCCCACCTGACGGCGGCGCTTCAGTCGTTCGGCGGTCAGGATGGCCTGCACGGCGGCCACGCTGACCTCCACATCCTCATTCACGATCACATAATCATATTCGGACCAATGGCTCATCTCGTCATTGGCCTTGGCCATGCGGTGGGCGATCACCTCGGCCGTATCCTGGCCCCGGTTGGTCAGCCGACGCTCCAGTTCCGCCGCACTGGGCGGCAGGATGAAGATGCGCACCAGATCATCGCCGGCGGATTCGCTGAGCTGCTGGGTGCCCTGCCAGTCAATATCGAACAGCACGTCGCGCCCGGCGCGCAGCGCGTCTTCCACCGGGCCCTTGGGCGTGCCGTAATAGTTGGTGAAGACCTGGGCATGTTCCAGCAGCTCCCCACGCGCCACCCGCGCTTCGAACGCTGCCTTGTCGATGAAGTAATAATCCTTGCCGTCAACTTCCCCCGGCCGCATCGGGCGGGTGGTGACGGATACGGACATGGACAGGTTGGCATCCAGCGCCAGCATCCGCTTGGAAATGGTGGATTTGCCGGCACCAGAGGGGGAGGACAGCACCAGCATCAAACCCCGGCGGCGAACCTGGGAACGGGCAGTGACGGGGGCGGCGGACGGGGTGGACATGGGAGAAGGGGGCCTTTGGTTGGGGGGGAGCTACGTAACCCGACAGTAACCGCTGGGGTCACTGGGGTGACATTTGCATAAAGAGCTGCCTTCCCCGCGGAAGCGGGGAACCAGGGGGATTATCCCAACGCTGGGTGCCTGCCCCCCTGGACCCCCGCTTTCGCGGGGGAGGCAGTTAAATTCTTGGTGCGGTGTGGTTGCTCATTATTATCCAACCACACCCTCACTCAATATTCTGCACCTGTTCACGGAACTGTTCGATCACGGCTTTCAGGTCCATGCCGATGCGGGTCAGATCCACGTCGGCGGATTTGGAACAGAGCGTGTTGGCCTCCCGGTTGAATTCCTGGCAGAGGAAATCCAGCCGGCGGCCGATGGCACCGCCATCGGCCAGCATGGCGCGGGCCTGGGCGATATGGGCGCGCAGCCGGTCCAGCTCCTCCCGCACATCGGCTTTGCTGATCAGCAAGGCGGCCTCCTGCGCCAGCCGTTCTTCCGCCAGGGCCGGCACGGCATCCAGCAGGGCGGCGATCTGCTGGCGCAGACGACCGCGCAGGGCTTCCGGTTGCAAACAGGCGGTGGCGGCGGCGGCATCGGTCAGCCGTTCGATCTCCGCCAGATGGTTCGTCAGTACGGTCGCCAGATGCGCGCCCTCTGCCGTGCGGGCGGTGACCAGCCGGTCGATGGCGACCGTCACCGTGGCGGCGATGGCTTTTTCCAGGGCGGCGCGCTCCTCCTCCGTCTCCTGCGTCTCCCCGCTGTCGATCACGCCGCGCACCGACAACAGCGTGTCGATGGAGGGCGGCGGGGCGTCGGGGCCGGCAATGTCGCGGGCCAGTTCCAGCACCTGGGCCAGCAGGTCGCGGTTGATACGCAAGGCGCCGGTGGTTTCCGTGCGGGTCAGGTTCAGCGCGACATTGACATTGCCACGGGTGATGCGGGCCTCTACCGCCGCGCGGATGGCGGGTTCCAGCCCATCCAGCCCCTGGGGCAGGCGGCAACGCAGGTCGCGGCCCTTGCCATTGACGCTGCGCGCCTCCACCACCCATTGCACACGGGGGGCCGCGCCATCGGCGCGGGCGAATCCGGTCATGCTGGTGACAGCACCCTTGGCGCTGTGACGGGGGGCTTGGGCGTTCATGCGGAACCCTTGGGCGCGGGGGACAGGAAAAACAAAAGGATTGCGGCGGTTTATATCGCCCTTGGCCGCCATCAACAAGGGATGGCGGCAGGGAAAGGGTGACGTTGGCGGTGTGATTTGCTCCTATGCAGCTTCCGTTTTGCAGGAAGGCACCCCATGCGCAACCCCGCCCATATCATGATCACCGGCGCTTCCAGCGGTATTGGGGAGGCTTTGGCGCTGGATTATGCTGGCCCCGGCATCCGGTTATCGCTGACCGGGCGGGATGCAGGGCGGCTGGCCTCGGTGGCGGATGCCTGCCGGGCCAAGGGGGCGCTGGTGACGGCGGATGTGCTGAATGTGGCCGACCGCACCGCCATGGCGGATTGGCTGGCCGCCCGCGATGGCGAAGCGCCCATCGATCTGGCCATCGCCAATGCCGGCATTTCGGCGGGCAGCGGCGGGGCGGTGGAAAGTGCTGAACAATCGCGGGAGATTTTTGCCGTCAATCTGGATGGGGTGCTGAACAGCATCCATCCGCTGATCCCCGCCATGACGGCGCGGGGAAGGGGGCAGATTGCCCTGATGGCCTCGCTGGCCAGTTTCCGGGGCCTGCCGGGGGCGGCATCCTATTGCGGGTCAAAGGCGGCGGTGCGGGTTTATGGAGAGGCGCTGCGGCTGGACCTGGCCCCGCAAGGCGTGGGCGTGACGGTGATCTGCCCCGGCTTCGTGGTCAGCCGCATCACGGCGAAGAACCGTTTCCCCATGCCCTTCCTGATGCAGGCCGCACCGGCGGCCCGACTGATCCGCCAGCGCCTGACCCGCAATCCCGCCCGCATCGCCTTCCCTTTGCCCACCTATGGCGTCTCCTGGCTGCTGGGCGTGCTACCGCCGGGGCTTGTGGATCGTGCGCTGATGCGGGCACCGCGCAAGGGGTGATCGCCAATGTGCGATGAGTAGAAACCGGGTGCGATGGTGAGCGGGAGAATGATCTTCTTGACAGTGTCGGTTATCGAACCGCTATGTCCCCTCCATCCTGCCAGTTGATGGTCAATGCCCGGCTGGAAGGCGTGTGCAGAAACATCGCACCGGATGATCGAACCTGGAACAATACCGGGCGATAGGGAGGAGGACCAAGGGTGATGCAGTCAAGGGATGTGGTGATTGTCGGGGCCGGCCATGCGGGCGCCCAATTGGCCCTGGCGCTGCGCCAGCAGCAATTCGCCGGCACCATCACACTGATCGGTGAAGAAGCCGATCTTCCCTATGAACGGCCGCCCTTGTCCAAGGATTATCTGGCCGGCGACAAGGCTTTTGACCGTCTTCTGCTGCGCCCAGCCGGCTTGTGGGCGGAACGCGGGGTGGCGTTCCAACTGGGCCGCCGGGTCGTCTCCATCGATCCGGCCCGCCACCTTGTCACCACCGATGACGGGGCGGAGCAGCTTTATGGCACGTTGGTCTGGGCTGCCGGCGGGCCGGCGCGGCGCCTGACCTGCCCGGGTGGCGATCTGGCCGGCATTCATACCATCCGCACCCGATCCGATGTCGACCGGCTGCGGGCGGAACTGCCCGATGTGCAGCGGGTGGTGGTGATCGGCGGCGGCTATATCGGGCTGGAGGCCGCCGCCGTGCTGCGCAAGGCCGGTAAGCCGGTCACCCTGCTGGAGGCACAGGACAGGGTGCTGGCCCGTGTGGCGGGGGAACCGCTCTCCCACTTCTATGCCCAGGAACACAGGGCACAGGGTGTCGATCTCCGTTTGGGCGTCAGCGTGTCCGGCCTGTCTGGACAGGGGGGACGGGTGGCGGCGGTGACGCTGGCCGATGGCACCCTGGTGCCGGCCGATCTGGTGATTGCCGGGATCGGCATCGTGCCCGCCGTTGCCCCCCTGCTGGCGGCCGGGGCGGCGGGGGGCAATGGTGTGGATGTTGATGCACAATGCAGGACCAGCCTGCCGGATATCTATGCCATCGGCGATTGTGCGGCGCAGGTCAGTGCCTATGCCGCCGGTGCGCGGGTGCGCATTGAATCTGTGCAGAATGCCATGGACCAGGCCGCCATCGTCGCCCGGCACCTGACCGGCGGCGAGGCCGGGGTGCCGGGCGTGCCGACTTTCTGGTCGAACCAGTATGATCTGCGCCTGCAGACCGTGGGTCTGTCCATCGGCCATGATCAGACGGTGTTGCGCGGCGATCCGGCGTCGCGCAGTTTCGCGGTGGTCTATCTGCGCGACGGCCGGGTGATTGCGCTGGATTGCGTCAATGCCGCACGGGATTTCATGCAGGGCAAGGCGCTGGTGGCCGCCGGGGCCAGGGTCCCGGCGGAGCAATTGGCGGATGTGACGATAGCGTTGAAGGATGTGCTTGTGTGAGCGCTGGCAAGGCGGGCCGCATGGGCACCCCGCCTATTGCTCCCAGCCGATGCTGAGCCTGAAAGTGCGCGGGCGCAGCGGGGTGGTCTGGGGGCCGGCGGGCAGGGTGAAGGGATTGCCATAGGCGAACTGGTTGGCGTCGCTGTCCAGGATATTATCCACCGCCAGACCCAGCGACCAGCCGCCGTTCCCCGCCAGTTTCAGCCGTCCGTTCAGCTGATTGACCGGGCCCTGGCGGATGGTGTTGCTGAAGGTCAGGTGGGTGCGGCCGGTATGGGTGTAATCGAGCGCTGCCAGCAGATGCGCCTGATCGCTGATGGCCCCCTGCCAGGAAAGGCTGGCACTGCCGCTGAGATGGGCGGCACCGGGAAGGCCCCCTTCCGTCCGGCCGGCAAAGGCGGGGGCAACGCGGGTCAGTTCCGGGTCGTTCAGGATCACGGTCGCATCCAGCCGCCAGGGGCCCAGATGCAGGCGGGGGGCGATCTCAATCCCGGTATTGCTGCCATCCCCGGCATTGGTGGTGACGGTCAGCCCATCGGCGCGCAACTGATCGGTCTGGATATTGCGCCAGCGCGCATGGAAAATGGCGGCATCCAGGGCCAGCCGCCCCTGCCAGAGCGATAGTTTGGTGCCCAGTTCATAATTCCACAGCTCATCGGTGCCGAAGCGTGCGGCCCGGTAATCGTCAGCCGGGCCTTGCCCGGCCTCTTCAATATTGATGCCGCCGGGCCGGTACCCCTCCGTCATCTGGGCATAGAAGCTGGCACCCTCCCAAGGGTGCCAGGTCACGGCCAGTTTGGGGGTGTAATCCGTTTCCTTGGCGTATCCTTCCGTCTCGGCCACCGATGCGGCGGGGGCCAGGGCCTTGGCCTCCACCTCCTGCGCCACATGGAACAGGCGGCCGCCGGTCGTCAGGGTCCAGTGGGGGAGAAAGCGCCAGGATAATTCCCCGAACAAGGCCGCTTCCTTCACCGTATCATCACGGTCGCGCCGCCACAGGTCGCTGCCAAGGGTGGCCGCCTTGGTCAGGCGGCGGCTGGATTGCGCCGTCTGCTGCGACAGGTGCAGCCCGCCCAGCCAGCGGATGGCAGCATCCTCATCATTATCACTGGTCAGCCGGGTTTCATGGGTCCAGAGCCGGGATAATTGCGCCTCATGAAACAGGGCGGGCTGGGCGGGCAGCCCGGCCAGGGCTGGCACCGCCGTGCTGGCATCATAAAAACTGTCAATCTCGTGCCGCACAAAGGCGGTGGTGCTGTGCAGCTGGGCAAAGGGCAGGCTGCCGGTCAGGGTGACATGCGCCTCGTCGAAATCATTGTCATGCGGTTCGGCCAGTTGCGCGGCGCGGGTGCAGCAGCCGCGCCGCCCCTGGATATAATGGCTGTCATCGGTGTCGATCAGTTGATAGGTGCCGCCCAGTTCCAGCCGCCAATCCTCCGCCGGGATCAGGGTGAACAGGGCGCGGCCGCCCTGCATGTCGGTGCGGTCGATATTATGCCGGCCCGCCGTATCGATCACCCCGCCTTCCCGTTCCGCATAAAGCGCCAGCCGCATTCCCAGCCGGTCGGTCAGCAGCGGCTGGTTTAACACCGCCTCCACCCCGCCGCCGGGGGCGCCGCTGCGGGTCAGGCTGCCATAAAGCCGGGCTTGTGCAGACCGCTCCGACAGGTCGGGGGCCGCCGGCACGATGCGCAGGATGCCGCCGATGGAGCCACCGCCATACAGCGTGCCCTGGGGCCCGCGCAGCACCTCCACCCGGTCCACATCGATCAGGTGCAGATGCGGGTCGGGCGCATTGTAATTGACCTTGGCATTATCCAGATACAGGCCCACCGTCGCTTGGGTCTGGCCGGTGAAGGCGCTGTCGGACAGGCCACGGATCGCCAGCTTGTTTCGCCCCGGCCCCAGATGCGTGCTGCCCACCCCGCCCAGCAGGGGCAGGGCGGCATCCGGGTCAGACGTGCCAAGCCGGGCCAGATCGGCCGCTGTCAGCCAGCCCACAGAAACGGGCAGGCTGGCCGGATCGGCCCCACGCTTGGTCGCGGTGACGATGATGGATTCCATTGGCACCACCGCCGGGCGTGCGGCGGCGGGCCGCACGTGCGGGGGGGCCAAGACTTCCAGGCGAAAGGCACCGGGGCCGACCTTGCGGAAGCCCAGCCCGGTCCCGGCCAGCAGCTGGGTCAGCGCTTGTTCGGGGCTCAAGGCGCCGCTGGCACCGGGGCTGTGCCGCCCCGCCAGCGGCTGATCCCCGCCGATGGAAATGCCCGTCTGCTGTGACAGGGCGGCCAGCGCGCCGCCCAGGGGACCGGCCGGAACGGCAATTCCCCCCTCGGCCGCCAGGGCTGGCGGCACGGTCAGCAGCAGGGCAAGGGCGGAAACCGGCAGAAGACGCAAGGCGGGGACCGTCAGGGACGTTTTGAGAGCACGAACCTATCACCCTGGCGCACCACCGCAATGGGCAGCAGCCCCTGCAAGGTTTCCAGCAGCACCGCCTGATCCGCATCCAGCCGCAGCACACCGGAAAAATGCAGGGCCGCCGCCGCCCCTTCCGCCCGCATGGGCAGCGGATAATGGCGGGACAGTTCGGCCAGCACCTGCGGCAGCGGCGCATTGTCAAAGGACAGGCGGCCTTGCGTCCAGGCGGTGGCGGCCTGTGCATCCACCGTGGTGACGGGGCCGGGCGGCTGGCCTTGCGCCGCGCTGATCTGCTGCCCCGGCGTCAGGCGGACCTTGGCCCCGCCTGTCTGGTCACCGACATCCACCAGCCCGCGTGTGACGGTGACCGTCACCGACCGGTCCAGGTGGCGGACATTGAAGGCCGTACCGACCACAGTGACCAGCCGTTCACCGGCCGCCACGGTAAAGGGGCGGGCAGCATCCTTGGCCACATCAAACAGCGCCTCCCCCTGTTCCAGCACCACGGCGCGGCGGTCGGCGGACAGGGCGACGCTTAAGCGGGTGCCGCTGTTCAGAATGATGCTGGATCCGTCGGCCAGTGTCACCGTGCGGCGCTGGCCTTGTCCGGTTTCAAACAGTTCCGGCAGCGGGGTTGGCGTGTGGCGACCGGTCAGCGTCAGGGCCAAAGCGGCAGCGGCGGCCGCCGCCCCGCCCAGGAACCAGCGGCGCGACCGGTTGGCCGGGGCGGCGGGCTCAGCTTTTCGCCGGCTGGCCAGATCAATGATGGCGGCCTGCGGCTCCGCCGGCAGTGCCTCCACCTGCCGCCACAGGCTTTCCACCTGATCATAGGCGCGGCGGTGGCTGGGATCAGCCTCCAGCCATTCGGTGAAGGCCAGCCAGACCGCCTGATCGGCATCGCCCTGCAGGCGGGCGTGCCAATCCGCCGCCTGTTCCAGGCGGGGATCAAGGGGCGTATCGGTTGGGCGGTTCACCATGGGGCGGCTTCTGGTTCGGGCTTTGTCCTGTTGACGTCACGGAAGGGGCGGTACCCCACCCGTCTGGATGAAATATTTTTCATTCAAGGCGACGGCCCAGCCGTTTCAACAGGTTCTTCATCGCCGCCGCCATGTGTTTTTCCACCGCACTGCGCGAAATGCCCAGGCTGGCGGCGACCTCTGCATGGGGGCGGCCCTGCAGCTTGTGCATTTCAAACACGCGCTTGCCCTGCGGCGGCAGCGCGTCGATGGCATCGCGCAGCAGGCGCAGTTCCTGGCGACCGGATGCCACCTGCTCTGCCGTCGGTGCCTCGGCAATCGGTTCGGGGCCGTCGACCAGGGCATTGGCGGACAGCCATTCCCCATCGCGGGCCGCCGCGCGCGATCCGCTGCGCTGCCGGTCAAAGGCCAGATTAAGCGCCATGCGGTTCAGGAAGGCCGGCACATTCGCCACCGCCTCCCCCCCATCAGGCAGGGCGGCCAGCCTTTCATACATTTCCTGCACGATGTCTTCCGCCTCCGCCGCACTGCCCGTGCGCGCTGTCAGCAGCCGCAGCAGAAAGGCGCGGTGTTCCAGATAGGCGGCGATCAGGGGCGGGGGCGGGGAAATGGCGTCAACCTGAACTGGGCGAAGACTGCCTTCCGATATAGCCCCCGGACCCTGCCCGATCAATGCGGCAGGTCATATCCGACACAGTGCAGAAAATTTTTCTGTTCGCACCTGCGGTCCGCTGCGGGCGGCGCCGTCATCCCCATGAAGGCCGGTTGATCCGGCCAACCCAACCGGCGGAGCGACGCCTGTGATTGAGATGTTGATGCGCGATGAGGATGGGGTGCGCGGCCACCTGCGGTTCGATGCCGAACGGCTGGGCAGCCTGACCCGCTGCCGCCCGGCGGTGGTGGCCATCACCCACCATTTCGCCCCCGAACGGCGGCGGGTGGAGGCGATGATCCGCCACACCTATGCGCAGACCTATGGCGGCGATATCGCCGTGACCCACCCGATGTTGATGAGCCTGCGGGACGCTGACGACCGTATCCTGGCCGGTGTCGGCTTCCGCCCGGCCGGCAGCGGCCCGCTGTTCCTGGAAACCTATCTTGACCGCCCGGTGGAAGCCCTGATCCCCGGTGGGCCGCAACGGCCCGCCATTGTGGAGATCGGCAATCTGGCGGCGGCGGAGCCCGGTGCCTCCTATCTGCTGTTCATGGCGCTGGCTGCTTATCTGCATGGGCAGGGCTTTGAAAAGGCGGTGGTCACCGCCACCCGCCCCCTGCGCCGGCTGTTCCGCCATATCGGCTTTGATGCGCTGGAACTGGGCCGGGCCCGGCCGGAGCGGATCGGCCCGGCCGCCGCTGCCTGGGGCAGCTATTACGCCAATGACCCGCGCGTCGTCTGCGGCAATGTCGCCTTTGGTGCCGACTGCCTGGACCGCTTCCTGGCCGGCGATGCGCGCGAGGTGCTGCCGACCCATCCCACCTTTCCCCGTCTGCATCCCGCCGTCCCGGCGACCGAGGTGACTGCATGAGCCGCGTTCTTTCCGCCCTGCGGACCTATGCCCCGGATCAGCCCGCCATCAATGACTGGACCTATGGGGCACTGGCCGGGGCCGTGGATCAGCTGGCTGCCGATCTCAGCGGCATCATCGGTGATGGGCGCCAGCCCGTTGCCGTGGAGGCCGGCAACGCCGCCGCCTGGGCGCTGCTGGATCTGGCCTTGCTGGATTTGGGCGTGCCATCTCTGCCGCTGCCGGGCTTTTTCACCGCCGACCAGCGCCGCCACGCCCTGGGCGATGCCGGGGCCGGCTGGCTGGTGACGGACAAGGCGGTGCCGGGTGCGGTGGCCCTGCCGGTGGGTGAAGAGACGCTCTATCTCCAGCGCCTGGATCATGCGCCGGTTGCCCTGCCGGCGGGCACGGCCAAGATCACTTATACTTCGGGCACGACGGGGGCACCCAAGGGCGTGTGCCTGTCGGCCGCCGGGCTGGAGCAGGTGGCCGCCTCCCTGGTGCAGGTGATCGGGGCCGATTATGCCGGCCGGCATGTCGCCATCCTGCCTTTGCCGGTGCTGCTGGAAAATGTGGCGGGGCTTTACTGCACGCTGCTGGCCGGTGGCCATTATCTGGCCGTGTCCCCCGCCACCCTGGGGCTGGAACAGCCGTTCCAGCCGGATTTCGCCCGGCTTCTCGCTGCCCTGTCCATCCTGCGGGCCAACAGTATCATCCTGGTGCCGGAACTGCTGCGCGGCCTGATGGCGGCCATGGCGCAGGGCGGGCGCTTCCTGCCCGATCTGCGGCTGGTGGCCGTGGGTGGGGCGCGGGTGGCACCGTCCCTGCTGGCCCAGGCCGGCATGTTGGGCCTGCCCGTCTATCAAGGCTATGGCCTGTCGGAATGCGGGTCGGTGGTGGCGCTGAACACGCCCGCCGCCAACCGGGTCGGCAGTGTTGGCCGCGTGCTGCCGCATCTGCACCTGGAGATTGACCCGGCCACGGGGGAGGTCAGCCTCAATAACCATGCCTTTCTGGGCTATGTCGGCGGTGAAGCGGCGCCGGTCCGCATCGCCACCGCCGATCTGGGCAGCCTGGATGGCGAGGGTTTCCTGTCCATCCAGGGCCGGTCGCGCAATGTCATCATCAATAGTTTCGGCCGCAATATCGCCCCGGAATGGGTGGAATCCGAACTGACCGCCCAGCCGGAAATCCTGCAGGCCGTGCTGTTCGGCGATGGGCGGGCGGATCTGACGGCCCTGATCGTGCCCAGCCGGTTCGGCCAGGATGCGGCAGCCCTGTCCCTGGCCGTGGCGCGGGCCAATGGGGCCTTACCGCCCTATGCCAGGGTCGCCCGCTGGCACGCGGTGCCCGCCTTCACCCCCCTGAACGGCCAACTGACCCCCAATGGCCGGCCGCGCCGCGATGCCATCGCCGCCGCCCATGCCGCCCTGTTTTCCCCGGATGAGGATGAAGCCCCCATGCCCCAACCCTTCTTCGACCGTCTGGTGACGGAGACGGAGCCGGCGCGCCTTGCCCTGCTGTCCGTGCCGCAGATACAAGATGGCCTGACCGGGCGGATCAGCCTGGACACCTATATCGCCTATCTGACAGAGGCCTATCACCATGTGAAGCACACCGTGCCGCTGATGCGCGCCGCCCGCGTCGCCCTGCGTCCTGACCAGACATGGCTGATCCCCGCGCTTGACGAATATATCGAGGAGGAAGAGGGGCACGAGGAATGGATTCTCAACGATATCCGCCATGCCGGCGGTGACGCAGAAGCGGTGCGCCATGGCACGCCGCGCGCGGCCACCCAGGCCATGGTGGACACAGCCTATCGCTTCATCCGGGAAGAGAATGCCGCCGGCTTCTTCGGCATGGTCTATGTGCTGGAAGGCACCAGCACCGCCATCGCCACCCATGGGGCGGAAGCGGTGCGCACATCCCTGAACCTGCCGAAAACCTGCTTCACCTATCTGACCAGCCATGGGGCGCTGGATATCCAGCATATGGAATTCTTCCGCACGCTGATGAATCAGGTGATCGATCGGCGCGACCAGCAGGCGATCATCACCATGGCGAACCGGATTTTCGGCCTGTTTGCCGACCTGTTCCGCGCCATCCCCCACAGCCGTCCTTCGCAAGAGGTGCGCCATGTCGCATGATGACAGCCTGGAAGGGCGTACCGTTCTGGTCACCGGCGGGGCCGGCGGCATCGGGTCGCCCCTGGTCAGCCTGCTGCGCAATCGCGGGGCCCAGGTCACCACGCTGGGCCGGGGGGAAATGCCGGGCCGGCATATCTGCGCCGACCTGTCGACCCCGGCCGGCATCGCGCTGGCCGCCGAACAGGCCCGGCTGCTGGCCCCGCAGATGCTGTTCAACATCGCCGGCCGGCAATATTTCGGCCCGCTGGAAGGCCAGCCCCCCGCCGATCTGGCGGCCGATTATCTGGTCAATCTGGTGGCGCCGGTGACCCTGGCCCAGGCCGTGCTGCCAATGATGAAGCAGCGGGGCCGGGGCCATATTGTCAATGTCGGCTCCGTCTTCGGTTCGATCAATTTCGCGCATTTCGCCGGCTATTCCAGCGCCAAGGCCGGGCTGAAAGGGTTCAGCCAGGCCCTGCGGCGGGAGGTGCGGGGAACCGGCATCATCGTGTGCCATGTGGCCCCCCGCGCCGTGCGCACCGGCTTTAACGGGCCGCTGGTGCAGCGCTTTGCTGAATTGACCGGCATGACGTTGGATGACCCGATCCATGTCGCCCGCCGCATCCTATCGGCCGCCCAGACGGGCAAGGCCGAAACAATCATCGGCTGGCCGGAAGCCTTTTTCACCCGCCTGAACGCCCTGTTCCCCGGTCTGGTCGACCGGGCGCTGGCCGGCAATGACGCCAAGGCCGCCAGCCTGTTCACCCATCCGACACCCAGTGTCGCCAAAGCTGCCCCGATCCGGGAGGAAAACCATGCGCGTTGACAAGAAACTGATCCTGGCCGCCCTGTCCCTGTTGCTGGCCGGTTCCGCCGCCGCCTCGGCCGATCCGGCCTTGGATGCCCGGATCGCCGAGCTACAAAGCGGCTGGGCCCATGTGAAATATGAGGTGAAGGGCGAGGAGGCGCAGCTTTCCGGCATGGAGGCGCTGGCCGCACAGGCCAAAACGCTGACCGCCGCCTATCCCGGCAAGGCCGAACCGCTGGTCTGGGAGGCCATCATCCTGTCATCGGAGGCCGGCATCAAGGGCGGCATGGGCGCGCTCTCGCTGGTGAAGGATGCCAGAGCCAAACTGGAAACAGCCGAGAAGATCGACGCGACCGTGCTGGACGGGTCCGTCAACACCTCGCTGGGCAGTCTCTATTATCAAGTGCCGGGTTTCCCCATCGGCTTTGGCAGCGACAAGAAGGCCAAGGCCTATCTGGAAAAGGCGCTGGCGCAGAATCCCGACGGGATTGATCCCAATTACTTCTATGGCGATTTCCTGTTCCGCCAGGGGGATTATGCCAAGGCCCGCGACGTGCTGAACCATGCGCTGGCGGCGCCCCCCCGTCCAGGCCGGGAAGTGGCCGATGCCGGGCGGCGCGAGGAAATCAAGACTGTGCTGGCGCAGGTGGAAACCAAGCTGGCGAAACGCTAGGAATGCCCGCTTCGCGGTGAATGATGCCCCCCTGATCGGGCCCGATCAGGGGGGAAAGTGCTGAACCATCGCGGGAGATTTTTGCCGTCAATCTGGATGGGTGCTGAACAGTATCCATCCGTTGATCCCGGCCATGACGGCGCGGGGCAGGGGGCAGATCGCCCTGACGGCCTCACTGGCCAGTTTCCGGGGCCTGCCGGGGGCCGCATCTTATTGCGGGTCAAAGGCGGCGCTGCGGGTGTATGGGGAGGCGCTGCGGCTGGACCTGGCCCCGCAAGGCGTGGGCGTGACGGTGATCTGCCCCGGCTTCGTGGTCAGCCGCATCACGGCGAAGAACCGTTTCCCCATGCCCTTCCTGATGCAGGCAGCACCGGCGGCCCGGCTGATCCGCCAGCGCCTGACCCGCAATCCCGCCCGCATCGCCTTCCCTTTGCCCACCTATGGCGTCTCCTGGCTGCTGGGCGTGTTGCCACCGGGGCTGCTGGACCGTGTGCTGATGCGGGCACCGCGCAAGGGGTGAGATGTTAATTTATGGTATAGTCAATTATTTTCCATGTTCCGTTTTGATCTCTTGTCATTTTTACCTCTTCTGTCGCCAAGTAATCGCTTGTGTATAAGGAGTATCTTACGGTTTTAAGTATATTTTTTTTTGGAACAATAGTTCCAGTATAATAAAAATTTTCATCTTTATTATAGATCAAAATTCTAAAATTTTCCCTAGATGAGTCTTCTTTTTTTAAGAATTCAATTTCTTTTGGCCAAGGTTGAAAATTAGATTTCATTTTCTTCATTAACTTCCACCATATGTTTTTCGATATTCTTGTTTTGGTGGAATCGTCAAGCATTTCATAGGAGTATTCATAATTTTCTCTGTCGTTATTTTTGAGAAAATCTTCAGATACCGTTAGGTGATTGTTGATGTTTTCTTGAGATGGCGCTTCTTTGGTGAAAAAGAAGAACGCTAACATAAAATAAATACACTTTTTCATCATTGACTCCTTTTGTGTTCTGGGTGATGATTTTAAAAATTTTTGCCATAGCGAGGAAAAAAATCAATGAATTTAAGTCAGGCAGACGCCATTATTTTTGGAACCGTGGTTTTAGTGTGTGCTTTGGCTTTTGTGCCAATTATTCCTGCAATTCTAATATTTATATTATTTCCATCTGGAAGAGTTGCGGTTACTGGTAAATTTTCTGGATTTAATGTTAAAACAACGGGCGCATTTGCAGGGTATTTTCTTATTTTTACTTGTATTTCTATTATCATTAAGCCAATAATTAAAGAAATGCCTTCTATTGTGGGTGGGTCATGGAAAATTGAGTCTGATGTTATTTTCTATGACAATGGAAAGAAGCTAGATTTAACTACGGATAGATTAATGATAATTGAAACTATACCAAAAACAATTGATTCGAAAAACGGGGTGGTAGAAATCAGGGTTCCGGAAATTGAAGGTAAAATACCGCAATTTTTCTTAACTTCTGGAGAAATGAAATCAAAGAAAGTAAAAATAGATATTAATAATCCGGATGCGGGAATAGTTGTAGATAAAAAAAATAGAATAGTAAAAATTGAAAAAATAGAACTATTTAGGAGGGCGGGTGGAGGGATAAATATGGATCAGTGAAAAGTATTTATCACCGATCCGCCTGCCGGTTCACCACCGCCGTCACCGGGGCCAGCACGATGCCCCGGTCGCGCAAGGTGCCGGCCCAGAGCGACAGCCGTTCGATCACCACCGGGTTCTGCGCCTCCGCGAACCCCACGGCCACGCCATTGGCCTGGGCCAGCCGTTCCAGCTGGGCCAGCTGTTCATCAATGCCGATGGCGGACGGCATCCGGTCGATCTGCAGATCGCTGAAGGCGCGGGGCAGGGAGAGTTCCTTGGCCAGCGGGGCCACCTTGCTGCCCTGTACCTGCCAGAGGTCCAGATAGATCAGCCCGCGCCGCTGCACCTGTTGCAGCACGGCGCGCAGATTATCATGCTGAGTCAGGAAGGCGGTGCCGCTGTCGGTGCGGCTGGTCAGGCCGACATAGCCGGTGAAGGCGGCCAGCGTCGCCTCCAGCCGCTTCACATTTTCCTCATCCGACAGGGTCGTCAGCAGGGTGTTGGCGCCGGGGTCGCTGGCGGGATAGCCCTGGGGCTGCATCGGCACGGCCAGCAGCACCTCATGCCCCTTGTCCCGCGCCTCATCCACCAGGGGTTGGGGCTGTGGGGTGGTGGGGGCGAAGGCGAAGCTGACGGCGCCGGGCAGGCGGGCGATGGCCGTCTGGGTGGCGGCGGCGGACTGGCCCATCCCCGTCACCACAATGGCGATGCGCGGGCGCTTGTCATCCTGGGGGAAGGGGCGGGCATAATGCTGCCAGGGGGCGGTGCCGTCCGCCGCCACCTTGGGCACCAGCCCCACGCGCAGCCGTTCCAGCAACAGGTCGTTGCGGGATGGCTGTAACGTCACCGGCATATCCACCGGGTCCAGCGGGGCTTCCTCTGCCTTGGGTGCCGCCTCCGCCGCTGGGGCATCGGGGAAGCGGGGCGTGCCGTCAGGCAGCAGCACGGCCAGTTTCGGCCCCACCTGGCGCGACGCGGTCAGCCGGTCGGCCGTGTCATGGGCCGTCAGCGCCAGCCAGACGGCGGTGCCGGCCAGCACCAGCAGAAATACCCCCGCCACTGCCCCGGCCGCGACCAGCGGTTTAGAGAGCGGCGGCCGATCCCCCTTGGCCGCCGCCGCGGTCTTGCCCCGCCTTTTCGGCGCGGGCAGGTCATCGCCATCGGCGGCTGCATCCAGGTTGAGGAAGGGGTCCGCCTTGGCCTTGTCGGCCTTCCCGCCCTTCTTGCCGACGCCGAAACGGGCCGCCAGCACGGCCGCGCTGTCGTCCTTCGCCTTTTCGGCGCCCGTTTTGGGCTTCTTGCTGAGCAGGGAGAGGGCCACGGGTCAGCGTTTTCGTTTCAGCGGGACGGGAAAGGGCAAGAAGGGATCAATCAGTCAATCAGTTGGCGTTGGTGGCGGCGGGGGTGACCGCCGCCTGCTTGGCATGGTTGAACATGGAAACACCGCGCAGCAGATCGATGGCGCGCAGCAGCTGGTAATCGACCGGTGCCGGTTCCGGCTGGCCATTGGCGTTGGCGGCCGCTGGAGCGGGCGACGGTGCGCCATTGGCTGCTGGCGGCGGGACCGGGGCCTGTACCTGCGGCGCGCTGTCATTATTGCCGGGGGCGGGGGCCGCCGGCGGCGTGGTCGGCGTACCCTGCGGATTGGCCTGGCGCTGCTGGGCGGCCGGGTCGGTGTTGCGCAGGGCCTTGGGCAGGTCCGCTTCACGACGACGCCCGGCCTGGGCCAGCTCTTCCACCTTGGCGGGCTGCACCTCAATATCCGGGGTGATGCCCAATTGCTGGATGGAGCGGCCGGACGGCGTGTAGTAACGCGCCGTGGTCAGGCGCATGGCGCTCTGGTTGCCCTGCAACGGGATGATGGTCTGCACCGAGCCCTTACCAAAGCTCTGCGTGCCCAGGATGATGGCGCGCTTATGATCCTGCAGGGCACCGGCAACGATTTCCGAGGCTGAGGCCGAACCGCCATTGATCAGCACCACCAGGGGCAGGCCGTTGGCGGCATCGCCCGGCTTGGCGACATAACGGTCGCCTTCCTTGCCACCCCGGCCCCGGGTGGAGACGATTTCCCGTCCCTTTTCCAGGAACGTGTCGGAGACGGAAACCGCCTGATCCAGCAGGCCGCCGGGATTGTTGCGCAGGTCCAGCACGTAACCGATCAGCTTGTCGCCCAGCTGGGTCTTGATGCTGGCGATGGCCTTGTCCAGCCCCGGCTGGGTCTGTTCATTGAAGCTGGAGATACGGACATAGCCGACATTATCTTCCACCCGGAAGCGGACCGACTGCACCTTGATGCTGGCCCGGGTCATGGTGAGATTGATCGGCTGCGACAGGTCACCGCGGCGGATGGTCACCTTCAATGTGCTGCCCACGGGGCCGCGCATCTTCTCCACCGCCTCGTTCAGGCCCATACCCATGATGGATTCATCATTCAGATGGGTGATGTAATCGCCTGCCTGCACGCCGGCCTTGGCGGCGGGCGTGTCATCCATGGGGGAGATGACCTTGACGACGCCGTTTTCCTGCGTCACCTCAATCCCAAGGCCGCCAAACTCGCCCTTGGTCTGCACCCGCATGTCGGCAAAGCTTTTCTTGTCCAGATAGCTGGAATGCGGATCAAGCGAGGTGAGCATCCCGTTGATGGCGGCGGAGATCAGATCCTCGTCGGAAACCTCCTCCACATATTCGGAGCGCACCCGTTCGAACACATCGGCGAACAGGTCCAGCTGCTTGTAAGTCTCCGACTTCAGCGGCTCCCGCGCGGTGGCGGCGTGGGGCGCCAGTGCCACCGGAGAGAAGGCCAGAAGGGCCGCCAGCGCGGCCGAGGAGAGAAGCTTCTTCATCATCAACCATGCCCTTTGCCGTCGGAGCCTGAAAGGCCGCGTGTGGGGTTGACTGGCTGACCACCACGCCGCAGTTCGAAATAAAGCGTCGGGGCCCCATCCCCCGACAAAAGACCCACCGGTTCCCCGCCCAGCACACGCTGGCCGAGCTTGGCGTCAATCCGCCCCATCCCGGCCAACAGCGAATGATATCCGTTGGGATGTTCCAGGATCAAGAGCAGGCCATAGCCCTTGAAGTGACCCGCGAACATCACCGAGCCATCGGCCGGGGCCACCACCGGGCCGCTGGCGCGGCCGCGATAGGTCAGGCCACGGCTGACCGCCCCCACCTCGTCCGCCTCCCCATAGCGGACAACAACCGTTCCACCGACCGGTGCCACCATACCCCCTAATTGCGGCGGGGTGGGGGCGCGTTTCAGGGTGGCCACCTTCTCCTTGGTGCGGCGTTCGCGCTCGGCCTCCGCTGCCTGACGGCGGGCAGCTTCTTCGGCGCGCTGGCGGGCCAGTGCGGCCTTGCGCTCCGCCTCCAGCTTCTCGATCAGGTCTTTCAGGTCGCTGGCGCGGCCGGCCAGCGCGGTGACCGTGCCGGTCAATTGTTCGCGCTCGGCATCGGTGGCGCGTGAAATCTCTTCCCGCCGCGCCACCAGATTGGCCAGATCCTTCTGGCGCACGGCCAGGCTGGCGGTTGCCTTTTCCGTCTTGGCCCGTTGGGCGGCCAGCTTGGCGCGCAAGCTGGACAGGTCGGTCAACTGGTTGGCCAGCGCATCGGCGCGCGCCTTCAGTTCCGGCACGGCGCTGCGCAACAGCAGGGCCGTCTTCACCGTGTCGCCGGGCGGTTGCGGCCGGGCGATCAGCGCTTCCGGTGGCAGGCGGGACAGGCGTTGCAAGGCGCCCAGCAGATCGGCCAGGGCGGCCCTGTCCGCTTCGATCTTGGCCAGCCGTTCCTGTTCCTGCTGGCCCAGATCGGCCAGGGCTGCTTCCAGCCGCGCCAGCTCATCGGACTGAGCGCGCTGCTGTTCGGCGGCCTCAATCGACCGGGCACGCAGGTCGGCCAGCTCCTTCTCCAGCGCTTCCGCCTTGGCATCCAGGGCGCTTTTGCGGCTGTCGGCCTGCTTCAGGTCGCGCTGCACCTCCTGCAGCTGCTTCTGCGCCTCGTCCGGTTTGTTCTGCGCGGGGGCGGCACTGGCCACGGCCAGTGACAGCAGACAGAAAGCGAACGGCGCGATCCTCAAATCTTCCTCTGGCGGCGGCGGACCCGAATCACCCGCCGGCCAAACCGGTCACGGCGGGTGGATAAACTGCTTGAATCCTGCCGGATTATACCCGGCCAGGGATTTCGGCACCCATAGTAGGCGCAACCGCCCGCCCGGTCGATACCACTTTCACTGCCAGGTGAGGAACAGGCCGGCATCGCCAGGGATGCCGTCAGGAAAATCCAGGATGCGGGCAGTGATGCCATAGCCGAGATCGCGCAGTTCGGTCTGCCAGAACAGGTAAAGCTGCAGGGCGACACCGGCCAGCGTTGCCGGCCAGCTTTCCTCATTATTGTTGATGGCGCGGCCGCGATCGACGCAGATATCGCTGGGGAAGCGCTCAAGCAGCAGCTGATATTCGCCGCGCTCCACCACCTCTTCCAGCGCGGTCAGGCGCTGGCGGATTTCAGTCGGGGCCAGCCGGCGCTTACGTTCCGCGTCCAGGGCAATGCGGCGGGTTTCCGCATTTTCCACTTGGTGACGTGCCTGCCGGGCGCGGGCCCGTGCCTCCTGCGTGCGCTGGCGCAACTGGTCGGAGGGGGGAAGGTGAATATGGAAATGGTCGGCCGTTTCCGACATCTCTGCTGCTCCTGCGAAATGGATTGGCACCACTTCATCCCGGCAGCGTCCGGATGTCCTTGATCCATATCACAGCAGATGGTCACCAGCCGAATGGTTGCTGTGCAGTATAGGCGGGACTGACGCAATATTCCCGTTATGTACTGCGGTTGTGTACAAAAAAGCCCGCCGCTGTTTTCTGAACAGGGCGGGCCTTAGCATTAGGCGGGGAGACGTAAGGCAGCCGTCTTAACGGCGGCCGTCCCAGAATTCCATCGGCGCGGAAACCGACGGCACACCGGCTATATTGCCGCCATACATGTGCCGCAGGAAGGACTGGTTATATTGAATGGTCGGCGGCGGCGGGCGGTAACCACTATAGGGGCTATAATAGCCGCGATTGTTGGAATAAAACGGCTCCGCATTATAGACGGCAACACCGTCACCCAACAGTTCATTGGAGCGGCGGGAGCCCATGGAATTGACATTGCCCCAGCCAGCCCGGCTGCCACCACTCATATAAAACTGGACGCCGTTGCGCTCCTGGCTGTCGCTGTCGCCGGTAATGCCCAGGGTGGAACCGCCAGGATTGCTGCCCGGACGGGCATAGGATTGGGCGGCGGCGCGCTCACCCGGCGTCATCGACCGTTCAATGGGTTTGAAGCCATTCACCTTCGGTGCCGCTTCCTCCGCCAGAACGGGGGTGGAAACCAGAACCAGCAGCGTGGCAATTCCGGCGGCACGGCGCGCGGTGGCGCGCAGCCCATGGGCTGGAACGACGTTCATGGCAAACTCCATAGCCTGTCGAGACGGGGAACAGGCCCCGCCAGCAAGACCTATAAGGTCGTGCTGACGGGCCCCCGCGTCAAGTCTTTCTGGTGGCTCTAATTCCTTATTCAGCGAGCGGATTCACGCTCCAAAGCGATTCCGCTTTTCCGCGATCCGCTCTAGCGACGTCCGTCGATATGGACTTTCAGGTTGAAGGAATTGCCGGTCGGGTAATCCCGATAAATGTCCCGATAGATCACCGTGGCGGGCGGGCGCGGCGGCGGTGCGTAATAGTGATAGACCACGGGCGGCGGGGGCGGCCGATCGTAATGGTGGTGATGGTGATGCTGCGGCCGGCCGCGATACCCGTCGCGGTCATAATAATGATGATGGTGATGGTCATGGTGGCGGCCGCCGCGACGGTGATCATCACCGGCAAAGGCTTCGCCCATCGGGGCCAGGGCCATCATTGTGGCCGCCACTGCGGCGAGGGAAAGCGTGTTTTTCATTGTCGTTCCTATCCGATCCACTGCCTGGGGATAGGTACAGGCTGACCCGGCATCTGGGCGGGATTGCGGCGGCCGGGCGGCGGAAAGCGCCAGAGCTCGTGACAAGTTTGGGTCGCACCCTCCCCGGATGGCCGGCATGGCGGCGGCGGCATCGCCCATGCTACACAGGCAGGCCCCTGGCCCCGGAGAAGTTCCCTGTTCCATGCTTGAGCTGATTTATCGCGCCCTGACCCATCTGGCCGGCCCGGCCGTGCGGCGGCTGCTGGACCGGCGGGCGCTGCGCGGCAAGGAAGATGTGGCCCGCCGGGGCGAAAGGCTGGGCCGGCCGGGAAGGGCACGGCCAATGGGGCCGCTGGTCTGGGTTCATGCCGCCAGCGTGGGGGAATCGCTGGCGGTGCTGCCGCTGGTGGAACGGCTGCTGGCGGTTGATCCGGCCTGCCATGTGCTGGTGACGACGGGTACAGTCACCTCGGCCGAACTGATGGCCAAGCGGCTGCCAGGGCCGCGCGCCTTCCACCAATATGTGCCGGTCGATCTGCCGGTGGCGGTGAATGGGTTTCTGGACCATTGGCACCCCGATCTGGTGCTGTGGATCGAGTCTGAATTCTGGCCCAACCTGCTGGCCGGCATCCGCCGCCGCGCGATTCCCTGCGCCCTGGTCAATGCGCGGCTGAGTGCGCGCAGCTTTCGCAACTGGCGCCGCGCGCCGGCAGCGGCGCGGCGCCTGCTGTCGGTATTTCAGCTGGCCCTGGCGCAGACGCAGGTGGAGGCGGATTATCTCAGCACCCTGGGCATTGGCGATGTGCGCGCACTGGGCAATCTGAAATATTCCGCCGCCCCGCTGCCGGCCGATGCGGGGGAACAGGCCCTGCTGGCCGAACGGCTGGCGGGGCGGCACCCCTGGTGCTTTGCCTCCAGCCATGCCGGGGAGGAGGAGGCGGCCATTGCCGCCCAGCTGCGCTTACGCGCCAGCCATCCCAAGGCCCTGCTGGTGCTGGTGCCGCGCCATCCGCCGCGCGGCGATGCGGTGGCCGATCTGCTGGCGGCGGCCAACCTGCGCGTGGCGCGACGGTCGCGGGGGGAGCGGCCGGGGCCGGACACGGATGTGTTTCTGATCGATACGCTGGGGGAATTGGGGCTGGTGTTCCGGCTCTGTCCGGTCAGTGTGGTCGGCGGCTCCTTCGTGCCGGTGGGCGGCCATAACCCGATTGAACCGGCGCTGCTGGGCAGTGCCGTGCTCTATGGCCCGCATATGCATAATTTCGCGGAAATCGCGGCGACGCTGGAACAGGCCGGCGGGGCGCGCCGGCTGGCGGGACCGGACGAGCTGGCGCCGGCTGTGGCAGCCTTGCTTGAGGATGGGTCCGCGCGCCAGACCCAGGCCGATGCCGCCCGCGCCGTGGCAGAGGCCAATGCCCAGGCCATTGACCGGGTGATGGAAGCCCTGGCCCCGCTGCTGCGGCAAGCCGGGATGGGCCGATGAAGGCGCCGGGATTCTGGTATCGCCCACCAGGGCTGGCGGCTGCCGCCCTGGCGCCGCTGGCCTGCCTGTGGGCGGGCGTGACGGCCCGGCGGCTGCGACAGGGTGTGCCGGTCAAGGCGGGGGTGCCGGTGATCTGCGTCGGCAATCTGGTGGCCGGCGGGGCCGGCAAGACCCCGCTGGTACGCTATCTGGTGGAACGGCTGCGGGCGCGCGGCTTGGATGCCGCTGCCCTGTCACGCGGGCATGGCGGGCGGCTGACGGGGCCGCTGCGCGTTGACCCGGATCGCCACACGGCCGCCGATGTGGGGGATGAGCCGCTCTTGCTGTCGCGGCATATCCCGGCCTGGATTGGCCGGGACCGGGTGGCGGCGGCAAGGGCGATGCGCGATGCCGGGGTGCAGGCCATCATCATGGATGATGGTTTCCAGAATCCAGCCCTGGCGAAGGATTTTTCCCTGATCGTTGCCGATGCCGGGGCCGGATTCGGCAATGGAAGGGTGATCCCCGCCGGCCCCCTACGGGAGCCGGTGACGGCTGGGCTGGCCCGCGCCCAGGCCGTGCTGCTGATGGGCCAGGAAGGGCCGGCGGCGGGGGGCGTGCGCGATGCGGCGGCGGCGGCTGGGCTGCCCTTATTGACCGCCGCGCTGGTGCCCGATGCGGTGGCGGCCAGCCGACTGGCCGGGCGGCGGGTGCTGGGTTTTGCCGGGATCGGCCGGCCGGAAAAATTCTTCGACACGCTGCGCCGCATCGGCGCCATGCCGGTGGCCACCCTTCCTTTTCCCGACCATCACCCTTACATGGCGGATGAGCTGGCGGCCTTGCTGCGCCGGGCGGCAGCACTGGACGCGCTGCCGGTGACGACGGAAAAGGATGCCATGCGGCTGCCGCCAGCGCTGCGGGCGCAGGTGGAAATCCTGCCGGTGCAGGTGGCGCTGGGCGATGCGGCGGCGCTGGATCGTCTGTTGGATGGTGTGATCGGGGTAGGCAATGGCGACGCATAGCCAATTGCGGCGGAAGCTCAACCGCCTGGTGCTTTATCGGCTGGAAGCGGCGCTGGCCTGGATCTTCATCACATCCATGCGGCTGCTGGGGCCGGTGGCGGCGTCGAATGTCGGTGGCTTTATCATGCGCACGCTGGGCCCGCTGCTGCCCTCCTCAGCGCGGATGCGGCGCGCCGTCGCCCGTGCCCTGCCGGCACTGGACGGGCCGGCGGTGGAGAGGGTGGTGCGGCAGGCCTGGGACAATCTGGGCCGCACCTTCGGCGAATATGTGCATCTGGACCGGATCGCCGCCCATTATCCCCAGCATGTCGAACTGGTGGGGGCGGAACATCTGCAGGCCTTGGCCGATGACGGGCGGGCCGGCATCGTCTTCACCGGTCATTTCGCCAATTGGGAATTATGCGGCATCACCGCATCCCGCTTCGGGCTGGACCTGACCTATGTGTTCCGCCGGCCCAATAACCCCTATGTCGCCAAAATGCTGGCCCGCGCCCGCGCCGCGTTGGGCGGGCATATGGTGCCCAAGGGGAAGGAGGCGGCGCGCGGTCTGGTGGATGCTGTGCGCGCCGGCAACCATGTTGGTCTGCTGATCGACCAGAAACTGAACGAGGGCATTCCAGTGCCCTTCCTGGGCCGCGATGCCATGACGGGCACGCTGCTGGCCGATCTGGCCCTGCGCTATGACCTTCCGGCGGTGCCGCTGCGGGTGATCCGGCTGGGGCCGGCGCGCTTCCGGGTGGAAGCCTTGCCGCCGCTGCGCTTTACCCGCAGTGGCGACATGCGGGCAGACGCGGCGGTGGTGATGCACCAGCTTAACGATCTGCTGGGCGACTGGGTGCGCGACGATCCCGGCCAGTGGATGTGGCAACATCGCCGCTGGCCGGACTGACGGCGGGGGCATCCGCGCCCGCGGCAGATTGGCATCACTCATAGACCGCATAATATTTGCGCGCCGGCTCCAGCACCTCCCAGGTGCCGGTGAAGCCGGCGGGCATGACGAAGGCATCGCCGGCCTGAAAGCGCCGCTGCTGCCCGTCATCGCCGGTCACCAGCACCACCCCTTCCAGCCACTGGCAGAACTCATTCTCGCTGAAAATCACCCGCCATTTGCCGGGCTGGCAGGTCCAGACCCCGCAATTGAAGCGCCCGTCGGCGCTGGCAAAGCGGTTGGAGACGGTCTGCACCGGATCGCCCGCCAGGATGCGATCCGCCGGCGGGCGATAGCTTTCCGGTGCCGGCCCGTCATCGCCCAGAGCCACGATGGGGGGAAGGGCAGGGGGCTGCATGATCGTCTCCATTCCGTTGATGCAGATGTCCGCATGGCGCCTATCGTCAAGCGCGCCAAAGCCGTTTATACTCGCGTGAATATTTTTACAGAACAAGCGGCCCACCCGCATGATGAAATTGCCGCCAATACCAGAGGATGAAGGGGAACGCGTCGCCAGTCTGCATGGCTATGCTATTCTGGATACCGATCCGGAGGATTCCTTTGACCGGCTGGCCCGAATGGCGGCCACCTTGATCGGCACCCCCATCGCCCTGGTTTCCCTGGTGGATGAGACGCGGCAATGGTTCAAGGCCCGCTACGGGCTGGAGGCCCCGCAGACACCGCGCGAAATGGCCTTTTGCGCCCATACGATCCTGGGCACTGACATTATGGAGGTGGAGGACGCGCTGTTGGATGCGCGCTTCGCCGACAACCCGCTGGTGACGGGCGCGCCGGACATTCGTTTTTATGCTGGCGCCCCGCTGCTGACCCCCAGCGGCCACCGGCTGGGCACGCTCTGCGTCATCGACCGGCAGCCCCGCCACTTGTGCGACCGTGACCGGCAGGTGCTGCGCGATCTGGCCCAGACGGCCATGCAGCTGATCGAGCTGCGCCATGCCGGGATGCAGGCCGTGGCCGAACTGGCTGCGCGCCGGAAGGCGGAGGCGGAAAGCCGTCAGGCCCGCGAACAGGCGGAGGCAGCACTGGCCGCCCGCTCCCTGTTCCTGGCCACCATGACCCATGAATTGCGCACCCCGCTGACGGCGGTGATCGGCTTTTCCGGCCTGATGGCGGGGGAGGTGATGGGGCCGCTGGGCGACCCGGCCTATAAGGAATTTGTCGAGAATATCCGCACCAGCGGCCAGCATCTGCTGGATCTGGTCAATGACATGCTGGATATCGCCCGGGTAGAGGCTGGCAAGCTGGAACTCTGCGCCGCCCCGTTTGACAGCCAGGCCCTGGTCAATCAGGTGGTGCGGCTGGTGCGCGGGCTGGCCTTTGAACGCAAGGTGACGATTGAGCTGCTGTCGGAGGGCGATTGGCATCTGGTGCAGGTGGATGCAAGGGCCATCAAGCAGGTGCTGCTGAACCTGCTTTCCAACGCGGTGAAATTTACGGCGGCGGGCGGGGTGGTGCAGATATCGGCCCATCGCCGGGGACGACGGCTGGTTCTGACGGTGCGGGATAATGGCGATGGCATCGCGCCGGCCGATCTGGCCCGGCTGGGCCGACCCTATGAGCAGGCTGGCGATGCAAGCAGCCGGTCCAAGGGCACCGGCCTGGGGCTGGCGCTGTCGCACGAGCTGGTACGCTGCCATGGCGGGCAATTGCGCCTGGAAAGTGAGCTGGGGCGGGGGACAATCGCCAGCTTTGACCTGCCACTGGCCCCCTATGGCAGCCGCCCGGCCTGAACAGGCGCGTGCACAAGGCAGATTAACCTGTCAATCGGCCTATGCTAGAGTTCGAGGCCAATCGCTATTTTGATACCTGATCCGACAGGTTTTGCGTTTCCGGGGAGTTTGCCGTCATGGCCATGCGCGTCCGTGAAGATTACCGCGGTCTGACCGGTCCCGAAAAAGCCGCCATCCTGATGCTGGCGCTGGGGGAAGAAATCGCCTCCAAGCTGTTCGCGCTGATGGGCGATGACGAGATCAAGGAACTGTCGCAGACCATGGCCAATCTGGGCTCGGTCAGTTCCAATCTGGTGGAACGCCTGTTCGTGGAATTTGCCGAACAGATCAGTTCCACCGGCTCCCTGGTCGGTACGTTCGACAGTACCGAACGCCTGCTGACCAAGGTGCTGCCCAAGGACAAGGTCGACCAGATCATGGAGGAAATCCGTGGTCCCGCCGGCCGTACCATGTGGGACAAGCTGACCAATGTGAATGAGCAGGTGCTGGCCAACTATCTGAAGAATGAATATCCGCAGACGGTGGCCGTGATCATGTCCAAGATCAAGGGCGACCATGCCGGCCGCGTGCTGCAGCTTCTGCCTGAAAGCTTCGCCATGGAAGTGATCATGCGCATGTTGCGCATGGAGGCGGTGCAGAAGGAAGTGATCGACGATATCGAGCGCACGCTGCGCACCGAATTCATGTCGAACCTGGCCCGCACCAACCGCCGCGATGCGCACGAAATGATGGCGGAAATCTTCAACAGCTTTGACCGCAATACGGAAAGCCGCTTCCTGGCCGCCTTGGAAGAGCGTAACCGCGACAGCGCCGAACGTATCCGTGCCTTGATGTTCACGTTCGAGGATCTGTCCAAGCTGGACCCCAGCGGCATCCAGACTCTGCTGCGCAATGTCGACAAGCAGAAGCTGGCCACGGCGCTGAAGGGCGCGTCAGACACGCTGAAGGACATGTTCTTCACCAACATGTCCGAACGCGCCGCCAAGATCATGCGCGAGGATATGGGCGCCATGGGGCCGGTGCGCCTGCGCGATGTCGACGAGGCACAGATGTATATGGTGCAGCTGACCAAGGACATGGCCGCGCGCGGCGAAATCGTCATTGCCAGCGGCAAGGGCGAGGACGAGCTGGTTTATTGATCTGGTGTATCATTTTCCTCGGAAAGTCGTAATATGTTGGATTTAAGATCCCAATATAATGGACTTTGTTACCATCTGAAATAATTCCTGTGCATTGTTCGTGCAACCTTGACCGCCATGCTTTTCAGTTTCTTTTTTATGTTCTGGGGCGTTCGAACCGGCATAGAAAAATAACGGTGTTTGATTGCCTCTTTGTCTTAATGTGTCTAGAAGCTTATATCCCTCGCGCGGACCTTCTTGACGCCCCATATCAGAAATGATTGCTGCAAATCGGTGATTTTCAATTTCTGTTAATGCCTCATCGGTCGATAATGCTAATGTAAATCTAATCCCTAATTCTGAAAAAGCTTTCCTTTCATATATATTATTTTGTGGCCTATCATCTACCCACAGAATGTGATTTCTCCACGTCTTGTTATCTTCCCATCTTCCTGACAGTGCTTTGTTTACTGTTTTTACTATTTCTTCTACATTTATTTCGGTATAGGGCTCGCTGTCCTTTTTTACAGCGAGAGCAAGAGATGTCGCTGTTGAAACTTCTTTTTGAATTGTTTCTATGTAATTTCTTTCATTTTTAAAATCCGTGGGTGCAAATAGTTTTACAGGGTGTTTTATAACGAGCCATGTAAAAATGGTGAGAACCAGGACTGGATAAATTATGATAAAATATATCAAAGGAACTTTCTCGCTTGTGGTTAATCCACTTGATGTGGCGGCAAATAATGTTGCAATACTATAAACTAAAACTATGAAAAGAGCTATTATGCCTAGCGGGTTGCGCGAAAGGGTGGTGGCTGCATTCAAAACGTCGTTTTTTTCGTTCGGCATGGTGCCTGCCCAAAATCTTAGCGGATAATTCAATAGTACAAATTCTCTGTTTATATGCAAGATTTTCCGGAAAAGCGAAAGGCCCGACGTTGCCGTCGGGCCTTTTCGTTTTACTCACAAGCACTTAAGTGCGGACGGTGGCGTCCCCAACGGGATTCGAACCCGTGTTACCAACGTGAAAGGCTGGTGTCCTAGGCCTCTAGACGATGGGGACGTGTCCGTGAGGTGGCGCGGTGTATAATGGGCTCCTGATCGGGACGCAAGCACTTTTTTCATGTCCGTGAAAATCACCTGCCCGACGGCACGGGTGCCATGGTGAGAAAGCCCTCGCCCACCCGCAGGCGGCACGATATCAAGGCGCTATGAGCGACCAGACCCCATTCGAAATCTATGTGGTGACCACCCCCGGCCTGGAATCCGCGCTGTGCGCGGAGATGAAGGCTGCCGGTTTCACCCGTCCGCAGCCCGGCAAGGGCGGTGTTGTCACCCATGGCGGTTGGCGGGAGGTCTGGCGCGCCAATCTGGAACTGCGCGGTGCCACGCGGGTGCTGGCCCGCATTGGCGGGTTCCGGGTGCTGCATCTGGCGCAGCTGGACAAGCGGGCCCGTAAATTCTCCTGGGCGGATTTTCTGCACGCCGATGTGCCGGTGCGGGTGGATGCCAGTTGCACCCAATCCCGCATCTATCATGCCGGTGCGGCCGCCCAGCGCATCGCCCGCGCCATCACCGAAGAATTGGGCGCCCCCATTGCTGAGGATGCGGAGATCACCATCAAGGCCCGCATTGATGATGATCTCTGTACCTTCAGCATCGACACCTCGGGCGAGCCACTGCATAAGCGCGGCTATAAGGAGGCGGTGAACAAGGCACCGATGCGGGAGACGATGGCGTCGCTGTTCCTGCGCCAATGCGGCTATGACGGTAAGGAACCGGTGGTGGACCCGATGTGCGGTTCCGGTACCTTCGTCATTGAGGCGGCGGAAATCGCCGCCGGCCTCAAGCCGGGCCGCGCCCGTTCCTTTGCCTTTGAAAAGCTTGCCGGGTTTGATGCGGCCGCCTGGGAAGCCTTGAAGGCAACGGCACCGGCCGCGCCGCCGACCATGCGTTTTTACGGCAGTGACCGTGATGCCGGCGCCATCAAGATGAGCCAGGAAAACGCCACCCGCGCCGGCGTGTCCGCCTGGACGGATTTCCAGCATCATGCCATCAGCGACCTGAACCCGCCGGAAGGTCGGCCGGGTCTGGTGATCCTGAACCCGCCCTATGGCGGCCGTATCGGCGATACGCGCCAGCTCTATGCGCTGTACGGCACGCTGGGCAAGGTGTTGATGAACCGTTTCCGGGGCTGGCGGGTGGGTATCATCACCAATGAACCGGCCTTGGCGAAGGTGACGGAACTGCCCTTCCTGCCCAATGCCGACCCGGTGCTGCATGGGGGCATCAAGGTGACGCTCTATCGGACCGGGCCCTTGGGCGGTACGGCGGCCTGAGGGCCCCATACCGCCCGGCGTTGCCTTTAATATAACCCGTAATAATCCACGTCGGCGACGCTGGTGGCGCGGCCTTCCGCCATGCCATTGGCCAGATAATGGAAGAGCGGGTTCATGCCGGCCGCCTGCACGTCCGGGTTTGCCTGCAAATAAGCGGAAACATCGAACAGGGCGGAGGGGTCACGTCCCTCCCGCCAGCCATATTGCTGGAAATGCTGCCAGGCGCCGATGATGCCGGCCTTTACTGCCGCCGCCACGTCCGGATTCTTTTCCAGATAATAGTTGGCGTTGAATAGCCCGAAGGGGCTGCGCCCTTCATACTGGCCATAGCGTAGATAATGTTCAGCACCGGAGCCCAGGGCGCCAGAGGCGACGACAGCGGCCACATCGGCATATTGGCCGAGATAGCCCGCTTCATCGAACAGGGTGCCATTTTCCAGCATCTTCAGGGGGGTGACGGGCGTCACCTGATGATCAAATTGCAGCAGCTCCACCCCGGTCAGCGTGTCGGTGCCTGTGCCGGCCGGGCCGGTGACGATGACCTGGTTGCCATCCACCTTGATCTGATAGTTGCTGCGCGGGCCATCATAGCGGACGACATCAATACCGGCCCCGCCATTCAGCACGTTATCGCCGGCGCCGCCGATCAGAATATCGTCGCTATTGCCGCCATTCAGCGTATCGTTCCCGGCGCCGCCATTGAGAACATCGCGCCCATCATCGCCAAACAGCTGGTCATCGCCGCCAAAGCCGCTGATCGTGTCGGCCCCGGCGCCGCCGCGCAAGGTGTCGGCGGCCAGTTCGCCACTGATGAAATTGGCGCGGTCATCGCCGGTCAGATCCAGCTTCAGCTTTTCTGCCAGATCCAGCACGGCAAAGCCGGTGGCCGTTTGCCCGACCAGATAGCGCCCATCCTTGCCCATCAGTTCCAGGCTGCCGGTCTTGATCTCCGCCGTATCATCTACGGCGAATATGCCTACCGGCGTCCAGCTATGGGTGTCCATGATAACCACTTCGCCGGAAGTGCGTTGAGCAAAGAGGTAATTGCCGGTGCCAGAGAATTCCCCGGAATAATAGCCCTGGGCACCCAGGTTTTTTGCCAGAGAAAATTTGAAATCGAAGGCATATCCTAAGTTAAAGGCGAGGCCACGTGCTTCGGAAATGTCACCGGATCCGTTGTTGAAGCCACTGCTATTGAAAGCATACAAGTCACCGCTTGAAACAATATTGCCGGCCTGGACATCATAGAGCTGCATCTGCGCGTTGGAGATGTTGCTCTCCAGGATCAGGATATAGCGGTTATTTTCTGACGGGATCAGATAAGAAGATTGCCTGACAGTGACAGTGCCGCCTTGTGAATTGATGAGGGGCTGGGTGATGAAGGCGTTGGCATCGGCATCGAACCAACGCAGCGGGTTCCAGCCGGAACCGGAAAAATCAGTGGTGACCAGGGCCGTATCATTGCCGGCGATGGCAATATCATAGGTGCCGCGTTCCTGTCCCTCGGCGAGGAAGTTCAAATCCTGGACCTTCAGCGTATCCAGATTGATGCGATGAATTGTGTCCTTGTATCGGTCGTTCCACCAGAAATCACTGACGGTGACCGCCGTCGTATTGGATTGCGCCACCAGCAGATAGCTGCCATCGGCGGTAATATCCAGGTCAGCCAGCGTCCCACCCAGCTTAATGGGGGACAGGAATTTCTGCTCGGTGGGTGACCAGCGCTCTACGGTGCCGGTGCGGGTGGTGAAATAGATCAAATCGCGTTTTTCATCGTAAACCATGCCGGCGATGCCGGGCAAATCCACTTTGGAACTGAGATCCATTGCATCACCTTTTAGAGGAATTTTAGAATACCTATCCTTTCAGATATATTAGGGTGAAATATACACGTCGATCAATAGGGGTCTGTTGATATACCACTTCTCGGTAGATTTTTTTGCCAAAGCAGAAACGACAAAAGCCCGGCTGAGAGCCGGGCTTTTGTAGGTACACACGAGCGATGGCGTCCCCAAGGGGATTCGAACCCCTGTTACCGCCGTGAGAGGGCGGTGTCCTAGGCCTCTAGACGATGGGGACTAGAGCCTCGCGGTGGAGGGGGTGTGTATAGGCTTGATCGGGTTCGGGCAAGCCCTTTTTTCACCTTCCCGTCATTTTTCTGCTGCCGCCGCCGCCAGCGCCAGGAAATGTTCCACATCGGCGGCCGGCGTGTTCCAGGCCGTCACCAGCCGTACCACCTGCCCATCCCAGCGATAGAAGCCGGCGCCATGGGTCTGCAGATGCGTGATCATCGCTTCCGGCAGGGCGGCGAAAATCTCGTTAGCCTCTACCGGGTGGGCCAGGGTGACGCCGGGCAGGGCGGCCAGCCCCTGGGCCAGCCGGGCGGCCATGGCATTGGCATGGGCGGCCAGCCGCAGCCATAGCCCGTCCGCCAGATAGGCATCCAACTGCGCGGACAGGAACCGCATCTTGGAGAACAGGTGGGCCGAACGCTTGCGGCGATAGGCGAAATCCGCCGCCTTGGCGGGATCGAAGAAGATCACCGCCTCTGCGCCCAAGGCCCCGTTCTTGGTGGCACCGAAGGAGAGCGCATCCACGCCCGCCCGCCACGTCACCTCCGCCGGATCGCAGCCCAGATGGGCGACGGCATTGGCAAAGCGGGCGCCATCCATATGAACCGATAATCCATGGCGGTGGGCAATCTCGGCCAATGCTGCCACCTCGTCAGGGCAATAGACGGTGCCGGCCTCCGTCGCCTGAGTCAGCGACAGGGCGGCCGGCTGCACGGCATGGACAAAGCCCTTCGGTGCCCGGTCCAGGGCGGCGGCCAGGGTGTCGGGTGACAGTTTGCCATGCGGGCCGGGCAGGGGCACCAGCTTGGCCCCGCCGCTGAACATTTCCGGCGCGCCGCATTCATCGGCCTGGATATGTGCTTCGGCATGGCAATAGATGGCACCCCAGGCCGGGGTGAACTGGGCCAGGGCCAGGGCATTGGCGGCCGTGCCAGTCGCCACCGGAAATACCGCCACCGCCCGCCCGAACAGATCGGCAAAGCGCTGTTCCAGCCGCTTGGTAATCGCATCGGCACCATAGGAAGGGGCGGTGCCACCATTGGCTTGCAGCAGGGCGGCCATGATTTCCGGCGCGGCACCCGCCACATTATCCGACATGAAATTCATTTAACGTTTGATCCAGCGGAAAGTGGGGTTGCCTGTGACATGAATCACGGCAACAGGCGTCGGTCGGCCCGCATTTTGTCACAAGAGGATCAAGGGCCGGCCGGCGTGGTGGTGACCAGCAGATGGGATGTCCCATCGCGCGGATCAACCAGCAGAACCTGCACCCGCCCATCGGGCTGGCGCACCTGCAGGGCGATCCGCCCGCCGACACTGGCCAGACCCGGCAACAGCTCTGCCCCGGCGGGCAGGGCCAGCGGGGTGGCGGTCAGCGGCCCAATGGCCACCGGTTCGCCGGCGTTGGTCGGCGGGGCGGCGGGGTTGGGGTTCGGGCTGGTGGCGTCCGGCGCTGTCTGTTTGGTGCCGAACCGTTCGCTGAATTTACGCGGATGGTCGGGGTCGGTCGAACGCTTGTAGACTTCGTAGCCAAGGAATGCGAAGCCCGCAGCAATGATCAGGGCCCCGAGGATGAGGAGAAGTTTCAGTGTCCGCACGTACCGCACTTCCTGCGTTGGAGACAGCCGGCCTTGGGGCCGGGCTGGACTTTGACGATCTGGATGACGACCTGGTCGATGGTGGCGCCGATGACGCCGCCGAAGCGGGCAATGCTGGCTTCCATCAGGTGCTGATCGACCCGTCGCGTGAGGGCGACCGGTTGGATCGGGCATTGGCAGAGGCATTGGCCGGGGCCGGCCTGTCGCGGTCACGGCTGGCCGCGCTGATCGCGCAGGGCCATGTCGCCACGGGCGGCGAAACCATACTGGACGCGTCCCGCAGGGTCAAACAGGGCCAGCACTATGATGTCACCGTGCCGGCCTCCGCCCCGGCACTGCCGCAGCCGCAGGATATCCCGCTGTCGGTCATCTATGAGGATGCGCATCTGCTGGTGATCGACAAGCCGGCCGGCATGGTGGTGCATCCCGCCGCTGGCAACCATGATGGCACGCTGGTCAATGCCCTGCTGCACCATTGCGGGGCCGACCTGTCGGGCATTGGCGGGGTGCGCCGGCCCGGCATCGTCCACCGGCTGGACAAGGATACCAGCGGCCTGATCGTGGTGGCCAAGAATGACAAGGCGCATCAGGGCCTGTCGGCCCAGTTCGCCGACCGGTCGCTGTCGCGCACCTATCAGGCGGTCGTCTGGGCTGTGCCCAATCCGCGCGCAGGCGAGATCAGTGGCAATATCGGCCGCCACCCCAGCGACCGTAAACGCATGGCGGTGCTGGAACGCGGCGGCAAGCCGGCCGTTACCCGTTATAGTGTTTTGCGCCCGCTGGGTCTGGCCGCTTCCCTGGTGGAATGCAAGCTGCTGACCGGGCGTACCCACCAGATTCGCGTTCACATGACCCATATCGGCCATCCGCTGGTGGGCGATCAGGTCTATGGCCGCATCCGCCCCGGCCGCACGCGCGGCGTGTCGGACGGGCAGAAACAGGCGCTGAATGGTTTTCCGCGTCAGGCCCTGCACGCAGCGGCCATTGAGTTCATCCATCCGGCCACGGGGGAGAAGCGGCGCTTCGAAACTGTGTTACCGGATGATTTCAGGGGCTTAATCCAGTCGCTGGAGACGCTATAATGGCGGCGTTGCGCAACAGAGGCCGGGCCACCATGGCCGGTATCCGTTGCGTATCGCCGCATTCTGCAATGCTGGCCGCCGCCGGTGCCTTGTCAGGGCCGGACGGGGGCAACAAGCCCATGAAGGGGGAATGACCATGCCGAGCGTACCTGCCATCCCGGTTGTCAGCTCTGAAAGCAACCTGTCCCGCTATTTGACCGAAATCCGGCAGTTTCCGATGCTGCAGCCGGAAGAGGAATATATGCTGGCCAAGAGCTGGCGGGAGCATGAGGACACCAAGGCCGCCCACCGGCTGGTCACCAGCCATCTGCGCCTGGTTGCCAAGATCGCCATGGGCTATCGCGGGTACGGGCTGCCGGTGTCGGAACTGATTTCCGAGGGCAATGTCGGCATGATGCAGGCGGTCAAGCGGTTCGATCCCGAACGGGGCTTCCGGCTGGCCACCTATGCCATGTGGTGGATCAGGGCCGCCATTCAGGAATATATTCTGCATAGCTGGTCGCTGGTGAAAATGGGCACCACGGCGGCGCAGAAGAAGCTGTTCTTCAACCTGCGCAAGCTGAAGGGGCAGATGCAGGCCATCGACGAGGGCGATCTGGCCCCCGAAACGGTGACCAAGATCGCCCAGACGCTGGATGTGCCGGAAGAAGATGTGGTGTCGATGAACCGCCGGCTGGCCGCCGCCGACCATTCGCTGAACGCGCCGCTGCGCGTGGATGGCGAGGGGGAATGGCAGGATTGGCTGGTGGATGAAACGGACAGCCAGGAAATCCGCCTGGGTGAACAGCAGGAACTGGGCAAGCGTCAGGCGCTGCTGGCCAATGCCATGAAATCGCTGAACGAACGCGAACGGCATATCCTGGCTGAACGCCGCCTGCGGGATGAGCCGACGACCCTTGAAGACCTGTCCGCCCAATATGGCATCAGCCGCGAACGCGTGCGCCAGATTGAGGTGCGGGCGTTCGAAAAGCTGCAAAAGGCCATCAAGTCGGCGGCGGTGGAACAGCGGCTGGCGTGATCAGGCCGCCGCCGTCAGCGGTAGGAACAGGTCGGTGACGGCCTGATCCTCCGCCACATCGGGAAAGAAACGAAGCCGCTGGGCAAAGAGCGGGAAGCCGCGCGCCTCCCGCCCGCTGGCGGGTAGCCATTGCCTGTAAAGGAAGCGCGCCGCGGCGCGCAGATCATCACCCGCCCCCACCTGCCGCAGCACGGCGCAGGGACCGCCCTGGATGATGCCCTCCGCCACGCCCCCCGCATTGGGGGCCAGCGGGCCGGTGATGGCGGCGCAGATATCCAGCCGATAAGCGTCTGGGGCCACGCTGTCGGGATCATCGTGGAAGATATTGAAGGTGGCGCTGATGGCGGGCGGCAGCCGGTTCGCCTGCCGCCAGGCAATGAAGCGGCGGATGCTGTCGCCGATCAGCGCCGGATCACCTTGATGGCGCAGGAACGCCACCCGTGTTGCCGGAAAATCGACCAGACGGACCTGATAGGCTGTGAAGGGTTGCGTCATGGGGGCACTCTCCTCTTTCATCATGGCCAGCGCGCGGCGCCAGCCGGCCCAATCTGGCGCGGTGCGGAAGGCGCTGGGCGACTGACCCAGGGTCTGGCGGAACAGGCGGCTGAAGGATTCCGGGCTGGCATAGCCGCACTCCAGCGCCACCTGGGTGATGGAAAGACCAGGACGGAAGGCCAGCCAGTGCGCTGCCCGTTTCAACCGCACGCGCTGCACATAGCGGTTCAGCGTCATGCCAGCATGGGCGGCGAACTGGCGGTGAAAATGGAAGGGTGAGAAGGCGGCAATGCCGGCCAGGGTGGTGAGGCTGAGATCGCCATCCAGATGCTGATGAATATGGCGGATCACCCGCGCCATCCGTCTGCTGTAACCTGCCGCCATCCCGACATCCCCGCCCTTCCTTGATGGGGGGATCATAGGGCAGGGCAGGGGCCGGTGCCTGACCGATCTTGCCTTTCTTCTCCCCACCACCGCATTCTGCCGACACCTTCCCCCCATCGGAGCGCCTGAACCATGACCACCCACGCCCGCCCCATCGGCCTGATCTGCGCCGTGCCGGAGGAGATCAGCCATTTCGGGGCGCATCTGCAGGTGACGGCGGTAACGGAACTGGCGGGGTTCCGGTTTCTGGCCGGTGACATGGATGGCGTGCCGGTGGTGCTGGTGGAGGCTGGCATCGGCAAGGTGAATGCCGCCATTGTCGGCACCCTGCTGGCGCAGCATTTTGCCGTGCGGGCGCTGGTTTTCTCCGGCGTGGCCGGCGGGCTGGACCCGGATCTGGGCATTGGCGATGTGGTGATCGCCCGCACTTTGATCCAGCATGATTATGGCGCCTTTTGCGACGGACGGCTGACACCCTATCAACCGGGCGTGCCGCCGCTGCCGGGTCTGGAAGGGCCGGTTGGGTATCACCTGCCGGCCGGGCTGGAAGGGCGCATCGCGGCGGTCCTGGCCGGGCTGGAACTGCCCGCCATGCCGGCGACGGCCACCGGCGGGCAGGCACGGCAGCCGGCGACCCGGTTCGGCACCGTGCTGACCGGCGATTATTTCCTGAATTGTGCCGCCACCCGCGCCGACCTGCATGACCGTTTTCAGGCCCAGGCGGTGGAGATGGAAGGGGCAGCCCTGGCCCAACTGGCGGAGCGGTTTGGCCTGCCGCTGGTGGTGGTGCGGGCCCTGTCCGATCTGGCTGGTGGCGACAGCCATGTGGATTTCCCCAGCTTCGCCCGCGCGGCGGCAGGCGGGGCTGCCCTGATCGTCCGGCGGCTGATCGCGCTGTTTGCAGAAAAATCGGCGACGCGCGATTAAGCAGCGACAGGTTGTTTTGCATGGCTTCGTAAAAGGGGTGGCTCTGTTCCAAACCCTGTTCCGAAGGAACGATCATGAGCATCTCCAGCCTGTCCAGCGGTAGCACCTCTGCGCTGTCCCATTCCTCGCGTCCGCCCGCGCCCCCTAAATTCAAAGACGTGGATACCGACCAGTCAGGTGCCCTCTCGCTGGAGGAGTTTTCCGCCAGTGCGCCCAAGGGGGCCAACAATGTTGAAAATATCTTCAACGGTATGGACAGCGACAGCGATGGCTCGCTCACCCAGGCCGAGATGGAAACAGCCTTTCAGGGCATGGCCTCTTCAACACGGGGTGCCCTGTTGGGCGCGCAAGAATCGGGCGGGGGCGATGGCGCCCAGGCGATGATGGGTCCACCCCCGCCGGGTGGCCCCCCGCCGGGTGGCCCACCCCCCGCCGCCAGCGGTGACAGCAATGAGAAAGATGCATCATCCAGCGATAATCTGGCCAGCATACTGAACAGCAGTACCAGCCAGGATGATGAGGATTCCGGCATTTCCGCGTTGATTGCCAAATTGCAAGAGGCTGTATCGTCCTACACAAACAACAACAGCGGCAAGAATGGTTCATCCAGTGCCGCGAGCACGCTGGCCTGATCTGGATGGGTCCATCTGAGAAGTCAGCCCCGCGATTCCGCCATCTGCCCTTGATTTTGCTTTTGGGACCCTGACAGGTTCCGATGAGGCACCGGCGCCGGTTCCGCATGCCTTATCCGGCGTCGTTGCGCGGGTTTGCCCATAACCCGCTGCACCTTGAGGGGGTGGCCGCTTAACGCCCCTGCGATCAACGCGGCCACCCCTGCCTTTTGTACATTCATGCCCTTGCGGCAATTTCCCGCCCCTGGCATCCGCTTTTGTCGTTCTGCTTGTGCGCTTTACACCCTATCTTAAGGGGTGTGTCTCCCAACCCTTTGAGGATGAAGCGCCATGGCCAAGAAGGCCCCCAGCATCAATATCGGTATTTCCGACAAGAACCGGGAAAAGATCGCCGAAGGCCTGTCCGCCCTGCTGGCCGACAGCTACACGCTGTATCTGAAGACGCATAATTTCCATTGGAACGTCACCGGCCCGATGTTCAATACGCTGCACACCATGTTCATGGCGCAGTATACGGAACTGCACACGGCGGTGGACGAGATTGCGGAACGAATCCGCGCCCTGGGCTTCCCGGCCCCCGGCAGCTACACCCAATATGCCAAGCTGACCAGCATTGCGGAGGAAACCGGCGTGCCCAAGGCGGAAGAAATGATCCGCCAATTGGTCGATGGGCATGAGACGGTGGCCCGCACCGGCCGCGCCCTGTTCCCCACCGTGGAGGAAGCCGGCGATGAGCCGACGGCCGACCTGTTGACCCAGCGCCTGCAGATCCATGAAAAGACCGCCTGGATGCTGCGCTCCTTGCTGGAATAGGATGATCTGGGAAAGCGGCCGCAATGCCGGCCGCTTCCCGCCTATTGCCTTATGCAGGGTTGATTCGGTCGATCCCTGCCGTCAGTTTCCGATGCTCCCCGCCCTTGCCGGGCCCGCAAACCGGAGCATCGACCCTTCCTATGCTGATTTCTGCGCCGTCGACCCGCACGCCGCGTGCCGCCGCCGTGCTGGCATTTTGCCTGCTGCTTTCCCCCGTGGCCGCTGCCGCTGAACCCGCCCCCGCCTTGCCGGCCGGGGTGGAGGCGATGATCCGCCAGGCCGCCGCCGATGGCGATGCCGCCACCCTGGACAAGACCATCAGCCTGGCGTTGGCCGCCTTCCCGGATCAGGCGGAGCCGATCACCGCGCTGGGCGACAGCCTGCGCCAGCAGCGCCAAACCCAGGCGCTGGCGGCGAAGAAAGCCAATGGTCGCCATATCCTGTCCGGTTGGACCGGTACGGGGGAACTGGGTGCCTCGCTTTCCACCGGCAACAGCGATGACAAGGCCCTGGCCGTCGGTCTGGCCCTGACCAAGGAAACCATGGATTGGCGTCACCGGCTGATTGCCGCCGCCGATTATCAGCGCAGCGAGGGGCGCACCAACAAGCAGCGCTACAGCGCTGGTTACGAGCCGAATTATTTCATCAATGAAGCCCTTTATGCCGCCGGCCAATTCGGCTGGGAACGCGACATGTTTGCCGGCTACCGCCACCGTTTCACCGAAACCGTCGGTTTGGGTTATGTGCTGATCGACAATGGCACCACCAAGCTGGAGGTGGAAGGCGGCCCCGGTGCGCGCCACACGCTCTATGCCGCCAGCGACACCGATCCGGCCTTCACCGAACATGAATTCGTTTTCCGCGCCGCCAGCGCCTTCAGCTAACGGTTCAGCGATGATGCCAGTTTCAGCCAGACGGCCAAGACGCTGATCGGGGCGGAAAACCGCACGCTGGAGGCGACCAGCGCCCTGACCACCCGGATCAATGCGTTGTTCTCCGCCAAGATCAGCTTCACGGTCAGGAATGAGAGCGATCCGCCCGATGACCGCAAGGCCACCGATACGGTCAGCCGCGCCACGCTGGTTTATTCCTTCTGACGGGGCAGGGGGGTATGATCCCGCACCTGTCATCACCCTGTCTCTGAAAGCGCCCATGTCTGCCACGCCCTCCGGCTTCGCCGCCCTTCCCCCCTGGCCCTGTGTACGGATTGATGGGGCGGCGGCGGGACAATTGGTGTTGGAGCTGGCGGCCGGCCGGCCGGTGATTCTCACCTCTTCCCCCGGTATTGCCGGGCTGGCGGGGGCCGGCTGGTGGGCCGCCCTGGGGGAGGGGTTGCAACAGGCGGCCCGTGGCGCCCCGTTCCTGCTGTTGCTGGATGCGGCGGACCAGACGGGGCAGGTGTTGGCCGCCCTGCGGGCCGGGGTGCCGGCCATCGCCTTTGCGCCGCCGCCCAGCTTGCCCGATGATGGAATCGGCCGGCTGCTGGGGCTGGCGGCGGCACATGGGGCCACGCTGTACCAGCGCCCGGCCTGTACCATTGAGCCGTGTTGGATACGCAACCGTGATGCATCGCTTCGGCAATGGCTGAGCCAACAGCTTGATATAAAAGGGATGTAGTGCTTTTGCCTTCACTACCTGACGGCCCTGCCGCGTTGCAATGCGGGGTCGGTTGGGCTATCAAACCGGCACTCTTTTTGGTCGTTCCGACCCACGAACCACGGCAGGAAACCCAACAATGAAGCTCACGCGCCGCGTCAAAGAAATCCTTTCCTGGTATGAGAGCGATAATCCCGGCACCAAGGCCAATCTCGCCCGCATCCTGATGGAAGGCCGGCTGGGCGGTACTGGCAAACTGGTGATCCTGCCGGTGGATCAGGGCTTTGAACATGGCCCGGCCCGCAGCTTCGCCATGAACCCGGCAGCTTACGACCCGCACTATCACTACCAGCTGGCCATTGATGCCGGGCTGTCGGCCTATGCCGCCCCGCTGGGCCCGCTGGAAGCCGGTGCCGCGACCTTCGCCGGCTCCATCCCGCTGATCTTGAAGATGAACAGCGCCAACAGCCTGTCTACCTTCAAGGAAAATGCCGATCAGGCCGTGACCGCCAGCGTGGATGATGCCCTGCGCATCGGTGCGTCGGCCATCGGCTTCACCATCTATCCGGGCTCCGATTCCCAGTTTAACCAGTTCGAGGAAATCCGCGAACTGTCGCGCGAAGCCAAGTCCAAGGGTATCGCCACGGTGATCTGGTCCTATCCGCGCGGTGGTGCCATCTCCAAGAAGGGCGAACTGGCCCTGGATGTGGACGCCTACGCGGCCCATATGGCCGCCCTGCTCGGCGCCCATATCATCAAGGTCAAGCTGCCGACGGCGGACCTGGAGCAGGAAGAAGCCCGCAAGATCTATGAAAAGCACAATGTGCCGCGCGAAACCCTGGCGGAACGCGTGAAGCACATCATGCAGGCCAGCTTCAATGGTCGCCGCATCGTTGTCTTCTCCGGCGGTGCCGCCAAGGGTGAGGATGCGGTGTATGAAGATGCCCGCGCCATCCGTGATGGTGGCGGCAACGGCTCCATCATCGGCCGCAACGCCTTCCAGCGTAGCCGTGAAGATGCGTTGGCCCTGCTGGACAAGCTGGTGAAAATCTACCAGGGCAAGGAATAAAAGTTACGCTTGTTCCCTCAGGCGCCGGGCGCCGCCATCCGGCGGCTTGGCTCACGCCCGCACGTGCGGGCGCCGCGCCGGTCGGCGCGGATAGCAAGGGTCAACAGGTTTGACCCTTGCTATAGAGTACCAGCTTCGGGCCCGGTGCGGCGAACCGCACCGGGCCTTTGCTTTTATCGTCCAGAGAAGACCATGACCGACTGCCGCCTCTACCTGATCACCCCGCCGACGCTGGACCTGAATAGTTTCAAGCCCTTGCTGGCCGCCACGCTGGATGCCGGCGATGTGGCCTGTGTGCAGTTGCGGCTGAAGGATGTGGCGGATGATGTGGTGAAGCGCGCCATCGACGCGCTGCGCCCCATCGTGCAGGAACGCGAGGTCGCCTTCATCCTGAACGACCGGCCCGATCTGGCGGCGGCGGGTGGCTGCGACGGGGTGCATGTGGGGCAGGAAGATACGCCCTATGCCCAGGCCCGCAAGATCATGGGCCGCGACGCCATTGTCGGCGTCACCTGCCATGACAGCCGGCATCTGGCGATGGTGGCCGGTGAAGATGGGGCCGATTATGTCGCCTTCGGCGCCTTTTTCGAGACGTCCACCAAGGAGCCCAAGGCGCGGGCCGAACCGGAAATCCTCTCCTGGTGGCAGGAGATGATGGAAATCCCCTGTGTCGCCATTGGCGGCATCAATGTGGAGAATTGCCGCGTGCTGGTGGAAGCCGGGGCCGATTTCCTGGCCGTCAGTGGTGGGGTGTGGAACCACCCCAATGGTCCTGCGGCCGCCGTGCAGGCGTTCAATCAGGTGATTGCCGGCGTATGAAGGGGCCACGGGGGCGCGCGCTGCAAGCCGCCCCCGACCGATCCGGGCATGGACAGGCCCGGCATGGCGCGGTAAAACCCAAGCCCCGCATTGTCGCGACCATGCTTGAGCCAGGCCGTTTCCATGTCCAAGAAGACCGTCAACGAAATCCGCTCCACCTTCCTTGATTATTTCGGGAAGAATGGCCATGCCGTGGTCGACAGCTCCCCGCTTGTACCGCGCAACGACCCGACATTGATGTTTACCAATGCCGGCATGGTGCAGTTCAAGAACGTCTTCACCGGGCAGGAAGCGCGCCCCTATAGCCGCGCCACCACCTCGCAGAAATGCGTGCGCGCCGGCGGCAAGCATAATGACCTGGAAAATGTGGGCTATACCGCCCGCCATCACACCTTCTTTGAAATGCTGGGGAATTTCTCCTTCGGCGATTATTTCAAGGCCGATGCCATTGAGCTGGCCTGGAACCTGATCACCAAGGAATTCGGCATTTCGAAGGAGAAGCTGACCGTCACCGTCTATCACACCGATGATGAGGCGTTCGGCCTGTGGAAGAAGATCGCCGGCTTCTCGGACGACAAGATCATCCGCATCCCCACGTCCGATAATTTCTGGATGATGGGCGATACCGGCCCCTGCGGCCCGTGCTCGGAAATCTTCTATGATCACGGTGCCCATATTCCCGGCGGCCCGCCGGGTTCCCCGGATGAAGATGGCGACCGGTTCATCGAAATCTGGAACCTCGTCTTCATGCAGTATGAGCAGCTGCCCGGCGGCGAGCGTGTCGCCCTGCCGAAGCCCAGCATCGATACCGGCATGGGCATGGAACGCCTGTCCGCCGTGTTGCAGGGCGTGCATGATAATTACGATATCGACCTGTTCAAGGGCCTGCTGGAAGCCTCTGCCGAGGCGACGGGTGCCAGCCTGAAGGGGCCGCAGGCCACCTCGCACCGGGTGATCGCCGATCACCTGCGCTCCTGCTCCTTCCTGATTGCTGATGGCGTGATGCCGTCCAATGAAGGGCGCGGCTATGTGCTGCGCCGCATCATGCGCCGCGCCATGCGCCATGCCCATATGCTGGGGGCCAAGGAACCGGTGATGCACCGTCTGGTGCCGGCCCTGGTGCGCGAAATGGGCGGCCATTATGCCGAACTGGTGCGCGCCCAGGCGCTGATCACCGAAACGCTGCGGCTGGAAGAAACCCGCTTCAAGCAGACGCTGGAACGCGGCTTGAAGCTGCTGGACGAGGCAGAGGGCAATCTGGCCGACGGCCAGGCCCTGCCGGGCAATGTCGCCTTCACGCTGTACGATACCTATGGCTTCCCGCTGGACCTGACGCAGGATGTGCTGCGCGGGCGCAAGCGCGGCGTGGATGTGGATGGCTTCAACGCCGCCATGGATGAACAGCGCAAGAAGGCCCGCGCCTCTTGGGCTGGTTCCGGTGAGGCTGCGACCGACCGCGTCTGGTTTGAGGTGAAGGACGAGCTGGGGGCGACCGAGTTCCTGGGCTATGACACCGAAACGGCTGAGGGCACCGTCACTGCCATCCTGGACAAGGAAGGCAAGCGGCTGGACAAGGCCGAGGCGGGCCAAGAAGTGCTGGTTGTCACCAACCAGACCCCGTTCTATGGCGAATCCGGCGGTCAGGTCGGTGATGCCGGGTTGATGATCTCCGCCAAAGGCGCGGAAGTCACTGTCCGGGATGTGCAGAAGAAGCTGGGTGCCGTGTTCGCCCATGTCGCCAGCGTGACCAAGGGTACGCTGGCGGTCGGCGATGCGGTGGAACTGAAGGTGGATGGTGCCCGCCGTGGGGCGATCCGCGCCAACCATTCCGCCACCCACCTGCTGCATGAGGCGCTGCGCCGCCGCATGGGTGAGCATGTGACCCAGAAGGGTTCGCTGGTTTCTGCCGACCGCCTGCGCTTCGACATTTCCCAGCCGACGCCGCTGTCGGCTGCCGACATTGCCGAAGTGGAAGCCCAGGTGAATGAGCGTATCCGGGGCAATAGCGAGGTGACGACCCGCCTGATGACCCCGGATGCCGCCATTGAGATCGGCGCCATGGCCCTGTTCGGGGAAAAATATGGCGAAGAGGTCCGCGTTGTCTCCATGGGTGGCGTGGATGCCCATGGCAACAAGGAATTCTCCGTGGAACTGTGCGGCGGCACCCATGTCCGCCGCACGGGCGATATCGGCCTGTTCAAGGTTGTGTCGGAAGGTGCCGTGGCCGCTGGCATCCGCCGGGTGGAAGCACTGACCGGTGCCGGCGCGCTGGCCTATCTGGAACAGCAGGAGGGCCGCCTGCTGGAAGCAGCCCAGGCGCTGAAGGTGCCGGCGGGCGAAGTGGTGGCCAAGGTCACGGCCCTGGTGGATGAACGCCGCAAGCTGGAAAAGGAACTGGCCGAGCTGCGCCGCCAGGTCGCGCTGGGCGGTGGTGGTGGCGGTGCCGCATCGGAAGTGAAACAGATCAACGGTCTGGGCTTCATTGGCCGCGTGGTTGCCGACCTGCCGGCCAAGGATTTGAAGCCGTTCGCCGATGAGCTGAAGAAGCAGGTCGGCACCGGCGTTGTCGTCGCCATCGCCGTGGCCGATGGCAAGGCATCGGTGGTGGTTGGCGTGACTGAGGATGCGGTTGCCAAGGTCAGTGCGGTTGATCTGGTCCGCGTCGCCGCAGGGGCGATGGGCGGCAAGGGCGGCGGCGGCCGCCCCGACATGGCCCAGGCCGGCGGCCCCGATGGGGACAAGGCGGCGGATGCGATCGCGGCAGTGGAAGCGGCCCTAGCGGGTTGAGGTTTAAAGGCTGTGGCCGTGATGCGGTCACAGCCTTTTTTACAGCCGTTTTCTCGCCAGACCGGTTTATGCGATACTCACTACCTTGGCCTTTGATCCTGGGAGTGGCGGATATGGAGGGGCATCTTCCTATTGCCGCGAGTTTGGTGGGCACATGGCGGCGCTTCGGCCCGGTCGGTCCTGTTTATGAAATCCTGGACGCCGGCCAGGATTTGCCTGATGGCGACCGGATGATGCGGATCCGCGTGATTGAAAGCGGGGAGGAGGTGGATTACCGCCTTTCCGCTATTCTTGACGATCCACGGGACCGTTGATGTTCGCCATCCGGGCCTTCAAGGTCGAACATTGGTCCGATTTCACCCAGCTTGTAAAAACGCCATAGGGATTGGCTGCATGACCCGTTTCCAAGGCACCCAGGATTACGTCGCCACCGATGATCTGCGGGTGGCGGTCAATGCCGCCATCACCCTGCAACGGCCCCTGCTGGTGAAGGGCGAGCCGGGGACGGGCAAGACCGTGCTGGCGCAGGAGGTGGCCAAGGCCCTGGGGCGGCCGCTGCAATCCTGGCACGTCAAATCCACCACCAAGGCCCAGCAGGGGCTTTATGAATATGATGCCGTCAGCCGCCTGCGCGACAGCCAGTTGGGCGATGCGCGCGTGCATGACATTGCCAATTATATCCGCAAAGGCCCGCTCTGGACCGCGTTTGAGGCGGAAAATCCGCCGGTGCTGCTGATTGATGAGATCGACAAGGCGGATATCGAGTTCCCCAACGATCTGTTGCAGGAACTCGACCGGATGGAATTCTTCGTTTACGAGACGGGGCAGACCATCAAGGCCATCCAGCGCCCCGTCGTCATCATCACCTCGAACAATGAAAAGGAACTGCCGGACGCCTTCCTGCGCCGCTGTTTCTTCCATTACATCCGCTTCCCCGATGCCGAGACCATGGCCCGCATCGTGGAGGTGCATTATCCGGGCTTGAAGGCCGATCTGCTGCGCGACGCGCTGACCCTGTTCTATGAGGTGCGCGAGGTGCCGGGCCTGAAAAAGAAGCCCAGCACGTCGGAACTGCTGGACTGGATCCGGCTGCTGCTGGTGGAGGATGTGTCGCCCGAGGTGCTGCGCCAGCGCGACCCGAAAAAGCTGATCCCGCCGCTGCACGGGGCGCTGCTGAAGAACGAACAGGATGTCCACCTGTTCGAACGGCTGGCCTTCATGGCGCGACGGGGGCAGTAAGGGACAGGGGGGCCGCGTTACAGCGGCTCCACATCCACCGCCACCAGCACCCCATGGCTGCCGCCGCCCAGGATGACACCGCGGAGCGGGCTGACATCATCATAATCCCGGCCCCAGGCCAGAGTGACATGATCGGTATCGGCCTGCCGGCCATTGGTCGGGTCCAGGTCGATCCAGCCGGTGCCTTCGCCGCACCAGACCTGGACCCAGGCGTGACTTGCATCGGCCCCGCGCAACCGTTCCTGGCCCGGCGGGGGCAGGGTGCGCAGATAGCCGGAGACATAGCGCGCCGGCAGCCCCAGGGCGCGCAGGGCAGCGATCATCAGATGGGCGAAATCCTGGCAGACGCCGCGCTGCTTGGTCAGCACCTCGGCAATCGGGGTGCTGACGGTGGTGGCGGTGGGATCGAAGCTGAACTCGCTGAAAATATGCCGCATCAGCGCCATCGCCCCTGCTGCCGCCGGCTGGCCGGGGGGGAAGAAGGGGGTGACGAAGGCGGTGATGGCGGCATCGGGCGGGGGGACGCGCGGACTGGCCTGCACAAACTCCACCGTTTCCGCCCGCTCCAGCGCCTGTAAGGCCACCTGTTCCCAACAGGCACTCTGCGCCGGGTTCAGCGGCGGCGGGGGCAGCACCTGCATTTCCATTTCCACCGTTACCGTCAATTCCCGGTGCGGGGTCTGGATGCTGGCATAGGTCGTCGGATTGCCGAACCAATCCAGCCGGTCCACCAGGGAGGCGGGCCAGGGCAGGATGGTCATGTCCGTCACCCGCCCGGTCTGGCGCGGATGGGGACGCGGGGCCAGATGCGCCAGCAAATGCGAGCTGGTCACCATCTCCCCATAGGAATAGCGGGTGACATGGCGGCAGCGGTAGCGCATGGCGCCCGCCGGCCGCTCCCCCTCAAGTGGTGCGGGCGAAAACATGGCTGAAATAGGCCTGGCTGAGCAGGTTGGAGATTTCCGGCAGAATGCGGCCCAGCCGCTCCGTCAGATCGAAAAGCGCCCCGGCATCGCGGGCCGGCTGCGGGTCGCGCACCAGTTGCGTGGCGGTGGAAAGCAGAGAGAGCGCCAGGTGGGTGGGGCTCACATTGCTGCCATCGCCCTCCACCCCGGGCAGCTTGGCCAATTGCCGCTCCACCGTCTGGATCTGGAAGGCCAGCGAACGCGGATGTTCCAGATCGGCCAGCAGCAGCGACAGCACCGCTTCCCGCCGGATGCCGATTGGGTGGCGTTCCCGATAGGCGGCATGGGCGGCCCCCAGTTCCAGCAGAACCGACAGGGCGGCCCCGATATCCACCGTGCCGGCGGCCACCCCGCTGCCCTGCAGGGCGCCGACAATTCCGATGGCGCGTTCCAGCCGCCGCCCCAGCACCAGGAAGCGCCAGGCCGGGCCGCGCGACATGCCATCCAGTTCCAGCCCCACCAGGGCGGCCAGCAGGGGCGCGATTTCGTCCAGCCGCAGCTGCACTGCTGCCGGGTCGCTGCGCAGGGGCGCGCTGGCCCGCTGGTCCAGCACCACCAGCAGCCGGCTGACATCGGCCGGCAACCGGTCACGTACGCACAGGACGGAGCGACGCAACCGGTCCATATGCGCCCGTAAGCCCCCCGGATTGGCAGGATCGGCAATGATTTCCAGCGATTGCCGCATGGCCCGCACCGCATCGGCGGCCGGTGAGGCGGCGATGACCGGCGGGATCATGCCGACCCAGCCCATCAGCCGCAGCAGCGGCACCAGTTCTTCATCCGCGCCCGGATGGGCATCGTCGGACAGGCGGCGGGCGGCGGCGCGCAGGATGCGCACGGCGCTGTCGGCCCGCTCCGCATAACGTCCGACCCAGAACAGATGGTCGGCGGCGCGGCTGGGCAGATCGCCGCCATGCGGGCCGGTATCGCCGGCACCATCCGGGGCGGCAGCGCGGCTGCGGCGCGGCTGTGTCGCCAGCCCGCTGCCCACCACCCAGACATCCTTGGCCCCGGCGCCCTGCTGCAGCGACACGGTCGGGTACCGATCATCGGCGCTGATCCGGGCCAGCCCGCCCGGCATCACCATCCAGTCACCATCCGGCGTGGCGCAGGCAAAGGCGCGCAGCACCAGCGGCCGCGCCTCCATCCGGCCATCACGCCAGACGGGGGCAGTGCTGGGGGCCACCGCCTCCTGCGCCACCCAATCCTGCGGTCGGCGGCGGAGGCGGTTGATCAGATCGGCGCGGGCCGCCGTATCCAGGCTGGCCGGATGAATGGGCGTGTGGCCCAGATTGGAAAAGGCCGGGCGGAAGACCAGCTGATCCAGCCGGCTGAACATGCTCGCCCGCTGTTGCAGATCACCCCCCCACAGGGTGGGCACATCGGCCAGCAAGGGCGCTTCCCCCAGCAGATAGTCGCTGAGCCGGCCCATCCAGGGCAGCAGGGCCACACTGTCCGTCACCCCGGCACCGACGGCATTGCAGACCGTCACGTTACCGGAACGAACCGCCTGCAGCAGCCCGGGCACGCCCAGCGCACTGTCGGGCCGCAATTCCAGCGGGTCGCAGAAATCATCATCCACCCGGCGCAGGATGACGTCGATCCGTTCCAGCCCGCCGAGGGTTTTCAGATAAACGCACTGGTCGCGGACCATGAGGTCCGCGCCTTCCACCAGTAGCAGGCCCAGATGGCGGGCCAGATAGGCATGTTCGAAATAGGCCTCGTTGAAGGGGCCAGGGGTCAGCAGCACCATGCGCGGGCTGCCATCCGGCCCCGAGGGGCGCGGGGCCAGACTGGCCAGGGTCTGGCGCAGCTGTTCGAAGAAGGGCGACAGGCGCTCAACATTGCAGTTGCGGAACGACTCCGCCAGCGTCTGGCTCAACACCACGCGGTTTTCCAGCGCATAGCCGGTGCCGGTGGGGTTTTGCGTGCGGCTGGCCAGCACCCGCCAGATGCCGCCGCTGTCGCGCACCAGATCGGCGGCAAACAGAGTCAGCCGGGCGGCAGGTTGAACCTGCAACCCATGGCAGGGCCGCAGGAAGCCCGGATCGCCCATCACCAGCCCCGGCGGCAGCACGCCATCCCGGATCAGGTTCTGGCTGCCATACAGGTCACAGAAAACCCGGTCCAACAGCCGGGCGCGCTGGCGCAGCCCGCTGGCGATCGCCTGCCATTCCGTGGCGGGCAGCAGCAGGGGGACGGGGTCCAGCGGCCAGGGCCGTTCCACCCCCTGCGGGTCGGCATACGCATGGTATGTCACACCGTTCTGGAACAGCAGCCGGCGGGCGGCGTCCCAGCTTTCTTCCATCGCGCCGGCTTCCGCCTCCCCGCTGGAAAAGAAGCCCTGCCAGTGCGGGCGCACGCGGCCTTTGCCTGTGACCATTTCGTCCCAGGCATCGGCAGGGCAGGGGGGGAGGGAAAGAGCGGGTTCAGCCAAGGCGCAGGTCGAGGGTCAAAGGGAATTCCAGATTCTTGATCTCCGCCGGGGGCGGCATCGGCCCAGGTGTATGCCCGAACGGGAAGAAACGCGCCAGCCTCCGCCCTTCCGCCTCGTTGGCGTTGACGGGGAAGGTGGTGAAGTTCCGCCCGCCCGGATGGGCGACGTGATAAGTACAGCCACCGATGGAACGTCCCGTCCAGCTATCCAGAATGTCAAACACCAGCGGTGTATGCACGGGAATGGTGGGATGCAGGCAGTTTGGCGGCTGCCAGGCCCGGTACCGCACGCCGGCCACATATTCCCCTTCCACCCCCGTGGCGGCCAGCGGCACCTTGCGACCGTTGCAGGCAATGATGAAACGGTCGTCGGTGGCGCCGGTCAGGCGCACCTGCACCCGTTCCAGCGAACTGTCGACAAAGCGCACCGTGCCGCCGCCGCCCGGTTCCTCCCCCAGCACATGCCAGGGCTCCAGCGCGCTGCGCAGCTCCAGCGTCACATCGCGCTGGGTTATCGTGCCCAGGGTGGGGAAGCGGAAATTCAGGTGCGGCTTGAACCAATCTTCCTGGAAGCCATAGCCGGCATGGCGCAGATCGGCCACCACATCGGCGATGTCCTGCGCCACGAAATGCGGCAACATGAAGCGTTCATGCAGCTTGGTGCCCCAGCGCACCAGCCGGGCGCGATAAGGCTGACGCCAGAACCAGGCGATCAGGCTGCGCAGCAGCAATTGCTGCAACAGGCTCATCTGCGCATGGGGCGGCATCTCAAAGCTGCGCAGTTCCAGCAGGCCCAGCCGGCCGCTGGAACTGTCGGGGCTGTAGAGCTTGTCGATGCAGAATTCACTGCGATGGGTATTGCCCTGCACATCCACCAGCAGGTGACGCAGCGCCCGGTCCACCAGCCAGGGCGGCGCACCCGGCCCCGCCTCGTCCAGGATTTTGAAGGCGATTTCCAGCTCATACAGGCTGTCATGCCGCGCCTCATCCACGCGCGGATGCTGGCTGGTCGGCCCGATGAACATGCCGGAGAACAGGAAGGACAAGGCCGGATGGTTCTGCCAATAGGTCAGCAGCGAGCGCAGCACATCCGGCCGCCGCAGGAACGGGCTGTCCGCCGGAGTGGCCCCGCCGACCACGATATGGTTGCCGCCCCCGGTGCCGACATGCCGGCCATCCAGTGCGAATTTCTCCGTCGCCAGCCGGCTCTGCCGTGCATCCTCGTACAGGTCCGTGGTGTTGCGGACCAGTTCTTCCCAGGTGGAAGCGGGATGGATATTCACCTCGATCACGCCGGGATCGGGGGTGACGGCGATGGAATTCAGGCGCGGGTCGCGCGGCGGGGAATAACCCTCCAGCACCACCGGCATATCCACTTCCACGCAGGTCGCCTCAATCGCGGCGATCAGTTCCAGCCAATCCTCCAGATGCGAGGTGGGGGGCAGGAAGATATAGAGCCTGCCATCGCGCGGCTCCACACACAGGGCGGTGCGCACGATCCACCAGGCGGATTGGCCACGATCCGGCACCTCCTCGCGCACATCGGCCATCCGGCGGCGGCGTTCCACCGGTTCCGTCTGGCCCTTCAGTTCGGCGGCCTGCTGCGCCAGTTCCTGATAGGCGGGCAAGGGCTGGCGCGTATCGAACGGGTCTTGCTCGTAAGACCAGGGATAGTCCTTCTCGTCCACCCAAGGCAGGCTGCCCAGCGGCAGGCGATAGCCCACGGGGCTGTCACCCGGCGCCAGCAGCAGCCGGTCGCTGCGCAGCGGCCAGCCGCTGGACAGCCAGACCGGCCCCGTCGCCTCATGCCGCCGGTTCAGCGGCAGGGCAAAGCCGATGGGCTTATCCAGCCCGCGTTCGAAGACGCGGGCCAGCCTTGCCCGCTCCTCCTCATCTTCCAGCTTGGCGTCGAACGGGTCGACATTGAGGGGGAGCTTGCGTTCCTTCTGGATATAGTACCAGGGGTCTTCAAAGGCGGCGCGGGCATATTCCGGCGGGATGCCCAGGCGGGTTGCCAGGGCGCGGATGTAGCGCTCAGCATCTTCCTGGACGAAACCATAATCCTTGCGCTCATCGGCCTGATATTCATCATGCGCCCACAGCGCATCCCCGTCGCGGCGCCAATAAAGCTGAAGCGCCCAGCGCGGCAGGCTTTCGCCAGGATACCATTTGCCCTGGCCGAAATGCAGCAGACCGCCGGGGGCGAAACGGTTTTTCAGCCGGCGGATCAGGTCGCCGGACAAAAGCCGCTTGGTCGGCCCCATGGCGGCGGTGTTCCATTCCGCCCCGTCCATATCGTCGATGGAAATGAAGGTCGGCTCACCGCCCATGGTCAGGCGGATATCGCCTTCCTGGATTTCCCGGTCGACCTGATGGCCCAATGCCTCAATCGCTGCCCATTGTTCGGGCCAATAGGGTTTGGTGGTGCGCGGCTGTTCGGCGATGCGTGTTACCGACATCTGGTGGTCAAATTCCACCTCGCACATTTCCAGCGCCCCCGTGATCGGCGCAGCGCTGAACGGGTCGGGCGTGCAGGCGACAGGGATATGGCCTTCACCGGCGAACAGGCCCGAGGTCGGGTCCAGCCCGATCCAGCCGGCACCGGGCAGGTACACTTCGCACCAGGCGTGCAGGTCGGTGAAATCGGCGATCGGTCCTTCCGGCCCTTCCAGCGGCTTCTGATCGGCCACCAGCTGGATCAGGTAGCCGGAGACAAAACGTGCGGCCAGCCCCAGATTGCGCAGCAGCTGCACCAGCAGCCAGGCGCTGTCGCGGCAGGAACCGGTGCGCTTTTCCAGCGTCTCCTCACAGCCCTGCACCCCCGGCTCCAGCCGGATGACATAACCGATGGCCTGTTGCAGCCGAATATTCACATCGGCCAGGAAACCGACCGTGCCCTTTTCCGTCCGATCGATGCTGGCCAGCAGTTCGGTCAGCAGGGGGCCGGGCGTTTCAGCCTCCAGAAACGGTTTCAGGTCTTTGGCGAGTGCGGCTTCATAGGTGAAGGGGAATTTTTCCGCCGCCGGTTCCAGGAAGAAATCCAGCGGATTGATGGAGGCCATGTCGGCCACCAGATCCACTTCCAGCGTGAATTCGGTGGTCTTTTCGGGGAAGACGAAGCGGGCCAGCCAGTTGCTCTGCGGGTCCTGCTGCCAGTTGAGGAAATGCTGCTTTGGCGTAACCTTCAACGAGTAGGAGAGAATCGGCGTCCGGCAATGGGGTGCCGGCCGCAGCCGCACCACCTGCGGCCCCAGCGTGATGGGGCGGTCATAGCGATAGACGGTTTTATGATTTAACGCGACATGGATACCCATACGGCCCTGTCTCCCAGCCCATTATAGCGGCGGCCCGTTGGTGGCCCCCCGCAACCCCGGATAGGCAGGTTAACATCAAAAGGAAGTCCGGTTAAGCTGCGTCGCAGCATTATTGTCCGACAGACGGAATCACGACATTTTCTTTCCCGGCAGGAAGGCCGCGGGCCGCGCTGGGCGGGGTGGGGTGCAGCCGCCCCCAGGCCCGGCGCAACTGCCGGGCTGAGGTGAATCCGGCCCTTTCTGCCACGGTTTCCATATCCAGGCGGGAATTTTCCAGCAACTGGCGGGCCAGGGCGACGCGCAGCCGGTTGATGTAATCCGGCACGCTCATGCCCGCCTGTTCATTGAACAGGCGCGACAGGTGGCGCGGGCTGGCATAGGCGATGCGGGCGAGATCGCCCAGGGTCCAGTCCCGCGCCGGGTCGGCGGCAATGGCATCCTGCACCCGGTGAATGGCCGGGTGCAGGTGGTTGCGCCCTTCCATCCAGGGCGAAAGCTGTGGGTCCGCCCCGGCCCGGCGCATATAGACCACCAGATAACGGGCGACGGCGGCAGCCACACCGGGCCCGCAGCGCCGCGCCACGAAATGCAGGGCCAGGTCAATGCCGGCGGTAATGCCGGCACTGCTCCAGCAATTGCCATCCTCAACGAACAGGCGATTTTCCTGCACACGGGCGGCGGTGCTGGCCTGACGCAATTCCTCATAGGCGCTGTGGTGGGTGGTGCAGGCCCGGCCATCCATCAAGCCGGCCCGGGCGGCGATGACCGATCCCGCGCAGATGCACAGCAGCAGATGGTCGGGCCTGACCGTCCGGCGCAGCCAGTCCACGATCACCTGTTCGTGCATGTTGTCGGCCTGCACATCCTGACCGGGCAACGGGTCGATATTGCCTGACAGCATGATGATGGCATCGGCCGGCAAACTGTCGGGCAGGGGGGCGATGTGTGACAGGATCAGTCCGACGGAACTGGCCAGCTCTGGCATCGGCCCGATGAAATGCAGGGCGAAACCCAGCCTGTCCTGTTCCATGCCGGCCCGACGCAGCACCTCCGCCGGGCCGGCGACATCCAGCAACAGGGCGCGCGGGGGCAGCACCACATAAACCGGGACGATGGTCCGCATCTGTGCTGCCCCCGCACCCATCAGGCAGCCGCCCGCGCGGTGTTATCCGCCTGGGCCCGATCCAGGGCCTGCTCCACGCTGGTGATGGTGGCAAAGCGACCGGCCAGCACCAGCGCCGTCCGCGCCTTAATCTCATCTGCTGACCAGGTGCGGCCTGCTGCGTCGGTCATGGCGAAGGTCAGCGTGGCTTCCGCCACATAATCGACCTCATAACCCAGGTCGCTGGCGTGGCGGGTCGTCGTCTCACAGCATTGTTCCGTCCGGATGCCGCTGACGATGACGCGGCGGATGCCGTTGGCCACCAGCCAGACATCCAGGCCACTGCCCACCAGGGCGCTGTGGCGTGTCTTTTCAAACACCGCGTCAGGGGTGATCTGGACCGGCGACAGCGGCTTCACATAGCCGGACGCCTTGGAAAACACGCCGTCCGGATCAACATGGAAAATCTGTACGATGGGGATGCCGGCGGCCTTGGCCCCATCGATCAGGGATTGGATGCGGGGAAAAAAGGCTTCCGCTTCTGCCTCTTGCCAGTAGGCGCGCTGACGAAAACTTTCCTGTACGTCGATGACTAGCAGGGCGGTTTCAGGGGCGGACATTTTCGGCACTCCATCTTGGTTGATGGCGGGCAGGTTATCGGGGCTGTTAAGGCCGCGAAAGGCATGGGCCGGACGGGATGCGGACATAAAACGCCAAATGGATGCCGGTTAATGATCCTCGGTGCCGGAAAGACTGTATCCGTGCGGCCCCATTCTCACAGGCTTTTTTAGCAAAACCGTGGAAACGGTTGAAAGCGCTTGTTAACCACCGCATGATTAGGATCAGGTGGAAGCAGCGCTTTCATCGGAGAACCGGTGGGGGCTGGTTTGCTGGAACCAGGTGGGCGGAACATGGCATTGAAGGCGCGTTCATAAATGACGGCCATGGAAACCGATGGCGGTTCGACCGAACATGAACAGCAACGCAAGAAGCTGAGCGGCAAGAAGATCGTTCTGTTCATTGTGCTGCCGCTGCTGCTGATCGTCGGCGGCGGTGCCGCCGCCTTTTTCACCGGGATGCTGGACGGGCTTCTGGGCAAGAAGCACGAGGGTGAGGGCGAGCACGCGGAGGAGAAGCACGAGCCGGAGCTGCCGCCCTATCACGGCCCGCCGATCTATGTACCGGTGCCCGACATGCTGGTGAACCTCAATACGGGGGAGCGCCGGGCCACCTTGCTGAAGCTTGGCATTTCGGTGGAGGTGGGGCGGCCGGAGGATCAGGCAGCCGTGACCACGGCCTTGCCCCGCATCACCGATGGGTTCCAGGTCTATCTGCGGGAATTGCGGATGGACGATCTGCGCGGTTCGGCCGGCATGTACCGGCTGCGGGAAGAATTGCTGCTGCGGGTCAATATGGCGGTGGCCCCGGTGAAGGTGAAGGACGTGTTGATCAGTGAATTCCTGGTTCAGCAATGATGGAAGGGATGGGAAACCATGGCCGGTCCTGAAGAGCTGAGCGAAGAAGAACGGATGGCCGCCGAATGGGCGGCCATGGCCGATGAAGGGGCCGGCGACGCCTTTGGTGAAATGGGTGGCGGCGGGGGCGGTGGCGCCACCCGCGTTCTGAACCAGGACGAAATCGACAGCCTGCTGGGCTTTGACAAGGACGGTTCCGGCGACGGCGACAATACCGGCGTCATGGCGCTGGTGAATTCGGCGCTGGTCAATTACGAACGCCTGCCCATGCTGGAGGTGGTCTTTGACCGCCTTGTCCGCATGATGTCCACATCCTTGCGTAACTTCACGTCCGATAACGTGGAAGTGTCGCTGGACCAGATCAGTTCCGTACGTTTCGGTGATTATCTCAACTCCATCCCGCTGCCGGCCATGCTGGCCGTGTTCAAGGCGGAGGAATGGGACAATTACGGCCTGATGGTGATCGACTCGGCCCTGATCTATTCCATCGTGGACGTGCTGCTGGGGGGGCGCCGGGGTACGGCGGCCATGCGTATCGAGGGCCGCCCCTACACCACCATCGAACGCAATCTGGTGGAGCGGATGGTGCATGTGGTGCTGTCCGACCTGTCGGCCGCCTTCGATCCGCTGTCGCCCGTCACCTTCCGGTTCGACCGGCTGGAAACCAACCCGCGTTTTGCCACCATCGCCCGCCAGGCCAACGCCGCCGTGCTGGTGAAGCTGCGCATTGATATGGAAGATCGCGGCGGCCGTCTGGAACTGCTGATCCCCTATGCCACGCTGGAGCCGGTGCGTGAATTGCTGCTCCAGATGTTCATGGGTGAGAAATTTGGCCGTGATAGCATCTGGGAAACCCACTTGGCCTCGGAGCTTTGGCAGACCGATGTTCACCTGTCCGCTGTCCTGGATGAAATCGTGCTGCCCTTGAGCGAGGTGCTGGCCTGGCGTGTCGGCAGCCGCGTTCTGTTGAACGTGGCACCGGACGAAACGATTGAGCTGCGCTGCGGTGACGTGCCGATGTTCCTCGGCCGCATGGGCCGCAAGGGTGGCAATATCGCCGTGCGGATCGACCGCGAGGCCCCGAAACCGGAGTCGCAGCCATGATCCCCGGCCTGTTGTCCCTGCTGCTGGATATCGCCGTCATCGGCCTGCTGGTGGCCACCATCATCTATGCCGTGCGGCTGAACAAACAGCTTTCCGCCGTCAAGGAAAGCCGGGCGGAGCTGGAGGAACTGGTGAAGGGCTTTGCCGAAGCCACCGCCCAGGCCGACAGTTCGGTAAAGGGGATGCGCAAGGCCGCGTCGGAGTCGGGGGAGGCCCTGTCGGCCATGATCACCCGCGCCCGCAGCCTGAAGGAAGAAATGGAACTGATCGTGCAGGCCGCCGACGGGCTGGCCAACCGGTTGGAACAGGCATCCGGCCGGGCGCGTCAGGCTGCCCAGCAGCCATCCCCGCCGCCGCCGCTGACGGCGGCACCGCCCCCGGCTTCCCGCCCCGCAGCGGCAGCGCAGAATATGGCGCCGCCATCCCGCCCGGCCTCCCCGCCGCCCGCCGCTTCGTCCGGCGGGTCTGAACCGCGCTCCCGGGCGGAGAAGGAATTGTTGCAGGCGCTGGAGAATCTGCGGCCATGAGCGTTCCCCCGGATATGCCGGCCGCACCTGCTGTGAAAAGCCCCGCGCCCCCCCGTGCGGCAGCACCGCGCGCGCCGGGCAAGGTGCCGGCTGGCAAACGCCCGGTTGCGGCCAAGCCGAAGGTGAAGGCGCGGCGCCGGCCCCTGCTGCGGCCCGGCCTGCTGCCCGCCACCATCCTGGCCGCCGGTCTGCTGATTGGGGTGAAGGTGGGGGATATCTGGATGGCGGTCACCACCGGTGCCGCCTTCAACCCGGTACCGCCCTCTGTCGCAGAAGAACAGGCCCCCCAGGGCCTGCCGGAAAAGCCGGATACGGCCAAGCTGGCGGTGCCGCCAGCGACCCAGGTGGCCGCCGCCAATGCCCCGGCGCAGGAACCGGCAGCACCCAAGCCTGAACCGGCGCAGGCGCCCAGCCCCCCGGTCACGCCCGCACCGGCGGTGCAGCATGGCGATGATCATGGTGCTGCCCCCTCTGGCGCGCCAGGGCAGAGTTTTACGCCCAAGGAGGTGGAAATCCTCCAGCGTCTGCAGGAACGGCGAGAGCAACTGGACCAGCGCGGGCGTGAACTGGACCAGCGGGAGGCCATGCTGGTGGCTGCCGAATCCCGCTTTGACCAGAAGATCGCCGAGCTGCAGAAGCTGAAACAGGAAATCCAGGGCCTGCTGACCACGGTGAATGCCGAACAGCAGACACAGTTGGACAGTCTGGTGAAGATTTACGAGACGATGAAGCCGGTGGATGCGGCAAAAATCTTCAACAGCCTGGAAAACAAGGTTTTGCTGAATGTCATCAGCCGCATGAAGGAGGCCAAGGCGGCCCCGGTACTGGCGGCGATGGATTCGGCGCGTGCGCAAGAGGTTACAATCCTGTTGGCGGAGCGGAAGAGACTGCCAACCGTGCCTGAATGATTGTATGTAAGCGGCGGAACTGTCTCCGCCAGCAGGGTTTGGCCCTCTCGGTGGGGCTGGAACCCTGTCGCGTTATTCCCTCCGTTGAACCTGATGCTTGCCGAAGGTGTCCAGATGCTCCGCACTGCCGTTGATCCCGCCCTGAAGGAACGTCTGGACCTGGCCCGCCAGGAGGCGCGCCTTCCCCTGTCCCGTGATGAGGTGGCGGGCATCGTCGCCTCTGTGCTGAATTCCATGGGCGGGGAGATTTCCCAGCACGATCTGCGCATCTATTCCGAGCTGGAGGGGTTGGCCCGCTTCATCCACAATGCGAAGAAGGAAATCGCCGCCATCCAGCCGGCCGACATCCATTCGGAGCATATCCCCCTGGCGACGGATGAGCTGGATGCCGTGGTGGGCGCCACGGAAGACGCCACCAACCGCATCATGGATGCCTGCGACCAGATGATGGCGCTGGCCGGCGACGTGCCCAGCGCCGTATCCTCCAAGCTGATGGACATCACCACCGGCATTTATGAAGCCTGCAACTTCCAGGATATTACGGGCCAGCGAATCACCAAGGTGGTGCGCGCCCTGAAACATATCGAACAGAAGGTGGAGGCGCTGCTGGTCGCCATGGGTGAGCAGGTGGAACGCCGCCATCCGGTGACGCCCGATGTGCCGGCCGTGGCCCTGGCGGTTCCCGATTCCGACCTGCTGCATGGCCCCTCCATGCCGGGTTCCGGGATCGATCAGGCCTTTATCGACTCGCTTTTCGACTGACCATTCCCGACAGAGGATGAATGTCCCAGGATCGCCCCCCGAATCAGCCCTTCTTCTGGCCATCCCCGGCGCCCGCCGCCGGTGAGGATGGGCAGGGGGCGGGGGCCCTGACGGTCTATCTGGGCGTTTTCATCCTGCTGCTGGGATTTTTCATCCTGTTGAACGCCATTTCGCATTTCCATGATCAGAAGGTCGGCGCGGTGCTGCGCAGCGTCGACCAGGCCTTCTCCATGCCCCGCCTGCTGTCCGGCGACAGCGGGGAAAAGGTGCATGACCATGCCATGGGCGATGCGTTGCAGGCGATGTCCAGCCTGGGCGATCTGGTACGCAGCGAGGTGGCGCTGGCCAGGGTGGAAACCAGCGCCGATGGTCTGGCCCTGACGGCCACCATGCCCGCCGACGCGCTGTTCGGGTCCGGCGGCGGGGTGCGTACCGATCGGGTGGCGCTGCTGGACCGGCTGGCTGGGGCTCTTGTCCCGCGTCCCGGCGGGGTGCAGGTGGCGGGGGAGATGCTGATGGGCATCAAGGGGCAGGGGGAAACCGGCCCTGCCGTGGCACGCATGGGCGCGCTGGCCCGCGCACTGGTGGCCAATGGTGCCCCGGCGGCGGCCCTGTCCATCGGGCTGGAGCCGGATGACCCGGCCGGGCAGGTGCGCCTTGTCTTCCGGCTGCCGCCGCCCAAGGCCGTGGCCAGTGACGGGGGTGGGCGATGAAGCCCGGCCTGCCGCTGCTGAAACTGTTTCCCGCCCCGCAAACGGCCTCGGGCAAGGCCTGGCTGGTCACTTTCACCGATCTGGTCTGCCTGCTGCTGACCTTCTTCGTCATGCTCTATTCCATGTCAGAGCCGGACGCCGCGCGTTATCAACGCGCGCTGGGTGTGGTTCCTGGCCAGGGCAGCGGCGGCACCGGTGCTCCCCCCCCCAAGGCTGTCTTCACGGCGGAAAGCCTGAACCGGGAAAAGGCGGCCGATCTGGGCTATCTGCGGCGGGTGTTTGAAAATCTGCTGCCCGGAAACCCGGCCCTGGCCGATCTGCGAATGGAACGCCGGCCGGAAGGGTTGGCGCTGTCGCTGCCGGCGGACCTGTTATTCGCGCCGGGGGAGGCGCAGTTATCGGAAAATGGCCGGGCGGCCCTGTTCGTCATGGCCGGGGTGGCGGATAATCTGGGCAACGCCCTGGATGTGGCCGGCCATGCCGATGCCACCCCGGCCGGCAGCCATTGGCCCTCCAACTGGGAATTATCGCTCGCCCGCGCCCAGGCGGTGGCGGCAGCCCTGCATCAGGCCGGCTATCTGCGCCCCATCACCATGCGCGGTCATGGCGACGGCAGGGCCGGGGAGGTCGCCGCCACCCCGGAGGGCAATGCCCTGGCCCGCCGGGTGGAACTGGTGATCCGTGACCATGGGGGGTCCCGCTGATGCGCCGGCCCCTGATCCCGCTGCTGCTGACGATGACGGCGACGCTGGCCCTGCTGCCCGGTCTGGCCAATGCCCAGCCGGGCAAGCCAGCGGCGGCAACAGCTTCCGCGGCCAAGGTGGGGGTGCGCAGTGGGGTGCATCCAACCTATACACGGCTGGTTTTCGACTGGGCCAGCAACACCGCCTATACCGCCGAACAATCCGGACAGGATGTCACCCTGCGTTTTCCGGTGGCGGCGGAGGTCAATCTGGCGCCCGTGCTGCGGGCCAAGCCGGCGCGGGTGGAGGGGCTGACCCAGGCGGCGGAGGGGGGCGCGCTGCTGGTGCGGTTCCGCATCCCCGCCGGGGCCGGCATCAAGGATATGCGGGCGGGCACCCGCGTGGTGATCGATATTCTGGACAAGGCACCACCCGCCCCGGCCAAACCAGCGCCAGCAGCGGCGGCCAATGCGGCACCCGCCCCGGAAAAGGCGGAGAGCAAGGAGAAGCCGGCGGCGGCAGCGCCGGCGAAGGCCGCAGCCCCGGAAAAGCCGCCCGCCCCCGTTGATCCACGGCGGGCCAAGGAAGGCGCGCCGCTGTTTGAGTTGCGCGGCCGCCAGACCTCAGCCGAGGGGCAGGCCGCGGCCAAGGGGCAACCCACGCCCCTGACACCAGCGCCGGCCGCTGGCCAGCCGGCAGCGGCCGCCGGAACCACCACACCCGCGCCGCAAAAGCCGAACGCGCCGACCCCGGCGGCCAGTCCCGCGCCGGTGCCGGCGGTGGAACAGGCTGCCCTGGCACCGGCCCCGCTGGTTGACAGTGTCAGCATCCCGTTTGATCCCAAGCTGGGGACGGCGGCGGCGGTATTTGAGCGGGCGGGATATCTTTATGTGCTGTTCGACCGCCCAGTGCCGCCGGAAACCGCCCCCGCACCCGGCAGCGTGCCCGGCCTGAACACAGCGGTGGAGCCGGTGACGGTGCCGGATGCGTCCGGCTTCCGCCTGCCCATGCCGGCCCTGATGCAGGCCCGCGTCCAGCGCGATGGCACGATCTGGCGCATCGGGCTGAACCGGGCCACCGACCTGCCGCCCAATGACCCGGCGACGGTGCTGACCGCCACGCCGGACCCGCAATTCGCGCTGGGGGCGCGGCTGGTGGTGGCCGCCCCGGATGTGGCCAAGGTGTTGAGCTTCAAGGATCCGGTGGTGGGCGACACGCTGTTCGTGACGCCCATTTCCACCCCCGGCCCGCATCTGCCGGCCGCTCGGCGTTTCGCCCAGGCGCAGTTGCTGCCCAGCCTGCAGGGGCTGGTGGTGCGCCCGCTGGATGACCGGCTGGTGGTGCAGCCGGTGCGCGAGGGGGTGGAAATCTCCGTGCCCGGCGGGCTCAGCCTGTCACCGGCGGCCGATCTGGCCTCTGTCGCGCCCCCGCCGCTGCCCAAGCAGGAAAAGGAAAAGCTGTTCGATTTTAAACGCTGGGGGCAGGGGCCGGCCGACCGCTACATCGCCACCCGGCAGGAGCGCTGGCAGCAGCTGGCGGGAATGCCGGAGGCGGAGCGGAACCGCGGCCGGCTGGACCTTGCCCGTTTCTACATCGCCAATGGTCTGGCCTATGAGGCCGCCGGCATGTTGACCCGCGTGCAGGAGGTGCAGCCCGATGTGGATCGCCGGCCGGAATTCCTGGCCGTGCGCGGCATCGCCCGCGTCCTGACCGGCAATCTGGATGGTGCCTTGGCCGATCTGTCCAATCCGGGATTGGCGGGGGAGAAGGATGCCGACCTCTGGCGGGCCGCCGCCCTGGCCGGCAAGCAGGATTATGCCGGTGCGCACGCCCTGTTCCAGGCCCGCAAGGACCAGCTGGCGGCCTATCCCGATCCGTTCTTTGTCGGCCTGTCGCTGGGCGCGGCTGATGCCGCCCTGCGCCAGGGCCAGCCGGAGGCGGCGGCCCTGATCCTGGACAAGGTGGTCAAGCGCGGCGGGGAGGGCGGCCAGCAGGGGCCGGGGGTGGAATTCTATCGTGGTCTCGCCTTCCGCGCCCTGGGCGACAAGGAAAAGGCGCTGGGCCTGTTCGAGACGGCGATGAACAGCCGCGACCGGCTCTATGCCATGCGCGGCAAGAAGGAATGGATCGACACCGCCCTGGACCTGGGCAAGATCGACGCCAAGGAAGCCGCCAAGCGGATGGAGGAAATGCGCTTTGCCTGGATGGGCGATGCGCTGGAACTGACCAATCTCCGCCGCCTGGGGGAGGTCCATGCCCTGGCCGGCAATTATCCCCAGGCGTTTGAAACCATGCGCCGCACCATCTCCCTGTTCCCGGATACGCCGGACGCCAAGGAGATTGCGGCCGACATGACCCGCACCTTTACAGAGATTTTCTCCAAGGATGGCGCGGCCAAGATGCCGCCGCTGGAGGCGCTGGGCCTTTATGAACAATACCGCGAACTGACCCCGCCGGGGGCAGAGGGCGACCTGATCATCCGCAAACTGGCCGAACGGCTGGTGGAGATTGACCTGCTGGACCGGGCGGCCGAACTGCTGGACCATCAGGTGCAGTACCGGCTGGCCGGGGTGGAGAAGGCCCAGGTCGGCACAAGGCTGGCCGGCATCCGGCTGCTGGATGGCAAGCCGACCGACGCGGTGGCCGCCTTGGATGCCAGCCAGGTGGAGGGCATTCCCCCCGAACTGGCGGAGGAGCGCCGGCTGCTGCGGGCCCGCGCCCTGTCGCAATCTGGCAAGGGGATGGATGCCATCCAGTTGCTGACGGGGGATCAGTCCAGCAATGCCAATCTGTTGCGGGTGGATATCGCCATGCGTGACAAGAAATGGCCGCAGGCAGCGCAGGCGCTGGGCGATGTGATCGGCCCGCCGCCAGCAGCGGGCACGGCGTTGGATGCCAAGACATCAGGCCTGGTGGTGCAACGCGCTGTGGCCCTGTCGCTGGCGCAGGATAATGCCGGGCTGGAGGCGCTGCGCCGGGATTTCGGCCCGCTGATGGAAAAGACCAAGGATGCCACGGCTTTCCGCGTGCTGACCCGGCCAGAGGAAGCGGCTGGGCTGGCCGATGCCGCGACCATCCGGTCGCGCATCACGGAAATCGACCTGTTCCGCAGCTTCCTGGATAATTATCGGGCCAAATCGGCCGACAAGCCGGCCCCCGCCGCAGCCCCAGCCCCGGCAGAACCGGCGGCAACCCCGCCTGCCCAATCAGCGCAGAAACCCTCTTGACCTTCCCTTGTGCCACGGCAGCGTCTATGTAGAAGGGAACGGAACGGGACCAGGGGTGCTGCAAGATCGTGGCCGCAGGATTGTTCGATGCCGCCGCACCACGGCCCCTGGCCGACCGGTTGCGGCCCCAGAAGCTGGCCGACGTGGTGGGCCAGGACCATCTGCTGCGCGAGGGTGCGCCCATCGGCCGGATGATCGCCGCCCGGCGGCTTTCCTCCATGATCCTGTGGGGGCCGCCCGGCTGTGGCAAGACCACGCTGGCCCGGCTGCTGGCCCAGACCACCGACCTGCATTTTGAACCCTTGTCGGCCATTTTCTCCGGCGTGGCGGATTTGCGCAAAATCTTCGAGGCGGCAAGGGCGCGCCGTACCGGCGGGCAGGGCACCTTGCTGTTCATCGATGAAATCCACCGGTTCAACCGCTCCCAGCAGGATGGTTTCCTGCCTTATGTGGAGGATGGCACCATCACCCTGGTGGGGGCGACGACGGAGAATCCCTCCTTTGAACTGAACGCCGCACTGCTGTCGCGCGCCCAGGTTTTCGTGTTGAACCGGCTGGATGATGCCGCCCTGGAGCAGTTGCTGCAACGGGCGGAGGCGGAGGAGGGGCGGCCGCTGCCGGTGGATGGCGATGCCCGCAATGCGGTGAAGGCGCTGGCCGATGGCGATGGCCGCTATTGCCTGAACCTGTGCGAGGAACTGTTCGCGCTGCCGGCGGGCACGCTGCTGGATACCAATGGTCTGGCCAGTGCCGTGCAGCGGCGGATGCCGCTGTATGACAAGGCGCAGGAAGGCCATTACAACCTGATCTCCGCCCTGCATAAATCGCTGCGCGGCTCGGATACCGATGCCGCCCTTTACTGGTATGCCCGCATGTTGGCCGGCGGGGAAGACCCCCGCTATATCGCCCGCCGCCTGACCCGCTTTGCGGTGGAGGATATCGGCATGGCCGATCCGGCCGCATTGATCCAGGCCACGGCGGCCTGGGAAGCCTATGAACGGCTGGGCAGCCCGGAAGGTGAACTGGCCATTGCCCAACTGGTGATCTATCTGGGCACAGCACCCAAATCAAACGCTGCCTATACCGCCTATAAGGAGGCGGTGCGCGCCGCCAAGGAGACGGGCAGCCTGTCGCCGCCCAAACATATCCTGAATGCGCCGACCAAGCTGATGAAGCAGTTGGGGTACGGCAAGGGCTATAATTACGACCACGATACGCCGGAAGGCTTCAGCGGGCAGAATTACTTCCCCGAGGAGATGCCCCGGCGGGAATTCTACCGCCCCGTCGAACGCGGCTTCGAACGCGACGTGCGCAAGCGCCTGGATTACTGGGCCCGGCTGCGTGCGGAGAAAGGCCCTGGTTCGTAAGACGATTCTATTATATAGATATGAATCTCATTAATTGGGATTTGTGGCCCTAACGCTACGGATTCCGATTCATCAGGGATCATTCGCTGATGGGATTCGCTTTGAACCGCCGTGCCTTTCTGCACTTGGCCTTGTCCACCGGTATCACGGCGGCTGCACCCGTCGGTGCCGCCGCGCCGTCCCCCACCTATCGGCCGGGGCCGTTGCTGTTCAGCGATGATTTCACCCAGGGGCTTGGCCAATGGCAGGTGGAGATGCATCGGCCGGGCCGGATGGTGGCCCAGGCTGGGGTGATGGAGATTGATGTGCCCGCCGGCACCTCGGTCTGGTTCCGGCACCCGCTTTCCGGGCCGGTGCTGATTGAGTATGAGGCGCAGGCGGTTTCCGAAGGGGGCCCCAATGACCGGGTCAGCGACCTGAATGCCTTCTGGATGGCGACCGACCCGGCGGCCCCCGGCGGCGATGTGCTGGCGCGGACCCGCAGCGGCAAGTTTGAGGATTATGACACGCTGAAAACCTATTATGTCGGCCAGGGCGGCAACTGGAACAAGACCACCCGATTCCGCCGCTATATCGGTCGCCAGGATGACCGGCCGCTGCTGCCGGAAAATGACCGGCAGGATCCGGCCGACATGCTGGTGCCCAATCGCTGGCAGAAAATCACCCTGCTGGCCGCCGGGCCCACCGTGCGCTACTTCCGCGATGAAAAAATGTTGTTTGATTACAACGACCCCGAACCCTATACGCGCGGCCATTTCGCCATCCGCACCACGCAGAGCCATCTGCGCATCCGCCGGTTCCGGGTTTACCAGGCTGTTGCAGGGTAAACCCGGTGGATGGCAAATCGTTAATGCGGATAGCCACCCGGCGTGAACAGGGCTTGTCCTGATGGGGTCGGATAACCAAACTGGGTGACAATGTTGCCGGAGTTACCCGCCTTGGTTCCCGCCCTGTCCGCCCGCATCCGACCCATCGTCGACTGGCTGTTGCTGGAAGGCAACCGCTTGACCGATATGGATGCGCTGTTCGCGGAGCTGATTGACCGGGTGGCGGCCGCTGGCCTGCCGATCGGCCGCGTCTCCTTGAACCTGGAGCTGCTGCATCCCGAGGTTGTGGGGGAGGGGCGGGTCTGGCTCTGCGGTCAGGCCACCCAGGCCCACCGGGTCCACCGCGTCGATACCGATCTGTCGGAATATCTCAGCAGCCCGGTCTATCAGGTGGACCAGACCAATCAGCCCTATCGCGTGCGGCTGGCGACGGAACAGACGGAAATGTCGTTGCTGCGCCGTCTGCAGGCCGATGGTTTCACCGATTATTACATCATTCCCATGCAGGTGCAGGATCGGCACCGCACGGCGGCCATGTCCTTTGCCGCCAAGCGCGTGCCGTCCTTCAGCGACGATGATATCCGCGATCTGGAACATATCGTTGCCGCCGTCTCCCCGGTGCTGGAAGCCCGCGTCGTGCGGTCCATCGCCTGCGATCTGCTGACCACATATCTGGGCCAGGGCGCGGGGGAGCGGGTCTATGCCGGGCAAATCCAGCGCGGCGATGCGGAGAGCATCTTCGCCGCCGTGCTGTTCTGCGACCTGCGCAACTTCACCCGCTATACGGCCGAACATCTCAGCCATGAGGTGGTGGCCCGCCTGAACCATTGGTTCGAACTGGCGGTGGATGCGGTGGAGGCGCATGGCGGAGAGGTGCTGAAATTCATCGGTGATGGGATGCTGGCCATCTTCCCCGCCGACATGCTGAACCCGCGTGAAGCCTGCGGCCATGCGCTGGCCGCCGCCGCCACGCTGGAAGCCGCCGTCGCCCGCTGGAATGAGGCGCCGCCGGCCGGACAGATTGCGCTGGAATATGGCCTGTCGCTGCATCTGGGCCATGTGGCCTTCGGCAATATCGGCGGCCGGCGCCGGCTGGATTTCACCGTGGTCGGCCCGGCGGTGAATATGACCAGCCGGCTGCTGGATGCCGCCAAGGCGCTGGATTGCCCGCTGGTGGTGTCCACCGCCTTTGCCGGCTGTTCGGGCCGGCCCATGCGCTCCCTGGGTGTCCATGCCCTGCGCGGCATTGACCAGCCAGAGGAAATTTTCACACCACATTGAGGGAAATCGCTGCCCGTGCTATCGCTGCGGCCCGATTTCCCGCCTGCCAAAGCAGTTCTCCCCATGAAGATCGCCGTCCGTTTCGCGCCCAGCCCCACCGGCTTCCTGCATATCGGCAATGTCCGCACCGCCATCGTGAACTGGCTGTTCGCGGCGCGGCAAGGCGGCAGCTTCATGTTCCGCCTGGATGATACGGACGAAGAGCGCTCCACCCAGGAATATGCCGATGCCATCGCGCAGGATCTGACTTGGCTGGGCCTGACCTGGGACCGTTATGCCCGTGAAAGCGACCGCTATCCCCGCTATGGCGAGGTGGCGGAAAAGCTGAAGGCCGCCGGCCGGCTCTACCCCTGCTATGAAACGCCGGAGGAGTTGGGCCTGAAGCGCAAATCGCTGCTGGCCCGCCACCTGCCGCCCATCTATGACCGCGCTGCCCTGCGGCTGAGCGAGGAGGATCGCGCCCGGCTGGAGGCAGAGGGCCGCCGCCCGCATTGGCGCTTCAAGCTGCTGCATGAGGATATCGTCTGGGACGATCTGGTGCAGGGACACAAGCATTTCAAAGGGGTCGACCTGTCCGACCCGGTGCTGATCCGCGAGGATGGTCGCCCGCTTTATACGCTCACCTCTGTGGTTGACGACGTGGATTTCGCCATCAGCCATATTGTGCGCGGTGAAGACCATGTGACCAACACCGCGGTGCAGGTGCAATTGTTCCAGGCCATTATCGGCCTGGAAGGGCAGGGGCAGGTGCCGACCTTCGCCCATCTGCCGCTGATCGCCGGGGCTGAGGGCGAAGGCCTGTCCAAGCGCCTGGGCTCCCTCTCCGTCCGCTCCATGCGGCTGGAAGAGGGGGTGGAGGCGCTGGCGCTGACGTCATATCTCGCGCGGCTGGGTACGGCGGATGCGATTGCGGCGGCCGGATCGCTGGCCGAACTGGCGGACGGGTTCGACTTCGCCAAGTTCGGGCGCGGCACGCCGAAATTCGATCCGGATGAGTTGATGCGCCTGAATGCCCAGGTGCTGCATCAGGCCCCGTTTGCCGCGGTGGCCGAACGGCTGGCGGGCTTGGGGCTGGACGGGGTGGATGAGGCCTTCTGGCTGGCCGTGCGCCCGAACCTGTCCAAGCTGGCTGATGCGAAAGACTGGTGGGCGGTGACCCATGCGCCGGTCACCCCGCTGGTGGAGGATGCCGCTTTCCTGGAAACCGCCGCCGGGCTGCTGCCCGATGGGGTTTGGGATGAAACCACCTGGGGCGCCTGGACCAAGGCGGTGGGGGCGGCCACAGGGGCCAAGGGCAAGGCCCTGTTCCTGCCGCTGCGCCGCGCGTTGACGGCGCGCGACCATGGGCCGGAACTGAAGACCCTGCTGCCGTTGATCGGCCGTGACCGCGCCCTGGCGCGGCTGGCCGGGCGGGTGGCGTGATGGTTGTTCAGTTTAAAGCAGGCTCCCGATGTCGACAGGGCGTTGTCGCCCCGCCTCCTCTCGCCTGATATTCAAGACCAAGTTTCCGAAAGCAGACCCATGGCCCTGTCGCTCTACAACACGCTTCTGCGTGCCAAGGAAGAATTCCATCCCATCGATGCGAATCATGTGAAGCTATATGTCTGCGGCCCCACGGTCTATGACTATGCCCATATCGGCAATGCCCGTACCTTCAGTGCCTTTGACCTGCTGGCAAGGCTGCTGAAGCATCTTTATCCGCAGGTGACCTACGCCCGGAACATCACCGATGTGGATGACAAGATCATCGACCGGTCGAACCAGTCCGGCGAGCCGATTGACAGTGTGACCGCCCGCACCACGGCGCAGTTCCACGCCGATATGGATGATCTGGGCCTGCTGCGCCCGGATATCGAACCACGCGCCACCCGCCATATCGGCGATATGGTGGCGATGATCGAACGGCTGGTGGAGAAGGGCTTCGCCTATGCGGCGGAAGGCCATGTGCTGTTCCATGTGCCTTCCATGGCCGATTACGGCCAGCTTTCCCGCCGCAGCCAGGAAGATCTGATTGCCGGCGCGCGGGTGGAGGTGGCGCCCTATAAGAAGTCGCCTGCCGATTTCGTGCTGTGGAAGCCGGCCAAGGCAGGTGAACCGGGCTGGGACAGCCCGTGGGGCAAGGGGCGGCCCGGCTGGCATATTGAATGCTCCGCCATGACGGCGGCGCATCTGGGGCAGGTGTTTGACATTCATGGCGGCGGGTTGGATTTGATCTTCCCCCACCATGAAAATGAAATCGCGCAGAGCCGTTGCGCCCATGGCACCCAGGTCATGGCCAATGTCTGGATGCATTCCGGCTTCCTGACCATTGCCGGCGACAAGATGTCCAAGTCCTTGGGCAACTTCTACACCGTGCGCGAATTGCTGGATGAGTTTCCGGGCGAGGCGCTGCGGCTGGCCATTCTGTCGGCGCATTACCGCCAGCCGCTGGACTTCACCAAGGAGAAGGTGGCCCAGGCGCGGGCGACGCTGGACCGTTGGTATGGCGTGTTGCGCGCGGCGGGTGACGACCTGCCGGCCGCGGCGGTTCCGGCCGACCTGCTGGCAGCCTTGACCGACGATCTGAACACGCCGCTGGCCATCAGTGCTTTGCACGAACTGGCCAATGCCTATCACCGGGAAGGCGATCCGGCAGCCAAGCAGGCGGCAGCGGCAAGCCTGAAGGCCGGGGCGCAGTTGCTGGGCTTTCTGGGCCAGCCGGCGGAAGCCTGGTTCAAGTGGCAGCCCGCCGGGGCGGCGGCCCTGGACGAGGCGGCGATTGAACAGGCCATTGCCGACCGTCTGGCCGCCCGCAAGGCCAAGAACTTTGCGGAGGCAGACCGCATCCGCAAAGACTTGGCCGACCAGGGCATCATCCTGGAAGACGGCCCGCAGGGGACGAGCTGGAAGCGGGGTTAAGGGCAGGGGGCGCCGCCATTGCCGCTTTCTCCACCGTCACCCCGGCCTTCGCCGGGGTCCAGGGGCCACAGGCGCTTTGCTCTACGAATCTGGACCCCGGCCTTCGCCGGGGTGACGGTGGGTGCAGGTGAAAACGGGGCGAAGGGTCGTTTGCGTTGGCACCAATATAGCGTTTGCTGGCGTGAACGCCCCCCCTCTCAAACCCCATCCAGCCGCCGGCCCCAATCCTCCACCATCGCATTGGCCAGCCGGTTGGCGGCCAGCCGGCGCAGGCCGGGGCTGGCACCGGTCAGCTCCGCCAGTTCTTCCAACGCCTCCTGGTTCAGCGTATCGACATACAGCGTGCGCAGGGTGTGGGCGATGTCCCAGGTCGGATGCGGCCGGTCCAGCAGGCGGATCGGGTCGCCCTGGGAAATCGCCCCCGGTTTCAGCACCCGGTAATACCAGCCGGTGCGCCCGCTTTTCTGCACCAGCCGGGGCAGGGCTGGCAGGCCGAAGCGCACGCCCAGCTTCCAGCAGGGCTGACGGGCCTGGGAGACCTGAAGCTGGGCACCGCCCACCTCCACCACATCCCCTAGACAGACATCCGCCTCTGTCACCCCAGCGACGCTGAAATTCTCGCCAAAGGCACCGGGGGCGGCCAGATGCGGCACCATCAAAGGCTGTTCGGCGGCCCAGCGTGCATAATGGTCGAACGGGTAGAGATGGATGGCCTTCTCCGCCCCGCCATGCACCTTGTCATCGCCCACCTGATCGCCGAACAGGCCATTTTCATCGGCTTGCACCGGGCCGGGCACGGGGCGGCGGGCCTGGATGCTGCTGGGCACCCCTTTGGGTCCCAGCGGTTCCGGGGTGCCGATCAGCAGCGTGTCGATCAGGGCAATGCCATGGCTCATGCGATAATCCTCCAACACAGGCGGGCGCTGTCGGCAGCATAATCCGGCGGCCCCGTTTCTGTATGAACGCATATGTCCCGATGACATTTTCACCGGCGGCCAAATAACCTTTCGATATCGCCCAGCTTCAGCTCCACATAGGTGGGGCGGCCATGGTTGCACTGGCCACTATGGGGTGTCGCTTCCATCTGGCGCAGCAGGGCGTTCATTTCGTCTACATTCATCGCCCGGCCGGCGCGCACGCTGCCATGGCAGGCCATGCGCGAACAGATCGCCTCCAGCCGTTCCTTCAGCGCGTGGGCGTCGCCCAGCTCGGCCAGCTCGTCGGCAATATCCTTGATCAGGCCACGCACATCGGCCCGCGCCCCCAGCATGGCCGGCACTTCGCGTACCACCACCGCCCCTGACCCAAAGGTTTCCAGGATCAGGCCCATCTCCGCCAGTTCGGCCGCGCGTTCGCCCACCCGGTCGGCATCGGCCGGGTCCAGCTCCACCACCTCCGGGATCAGCAGCATCTGGCGCTTTACCCCGGTCCCCAGCATGTCCTGCTTCATCCGTTCATAGACCAGCCGTTCATGGGCAGCGTGCTGGTCGACGATGATGATGCCGTTTTCCGTCTGCGCCACGATATAGGTGGCGTGCAACTGCGCCCGTGCAGCACCCAGGGGAAACTGGCTGGCCGGTGGCGGCGCACTTTCCGGGACGGCTTCATTACGGGCGGCGGGGGCGAAATTGGCATCCGGCGGTTCCGCTGCCGGTTGGGGCAGGGGGGCCTGGAAGCGCCAGCTTGCCTCCGCCAACTCGCGGGCCACCGGCGGCGGGGCATGGTGCTGATATTGGCCGGGGAACGAAGGCCCTGCCGCAGCGGCGGGCCGGGCCGGCGGTTCCCATAACAGGCTGGTCTGCGGGGCGACACGCGGGGTTAGGCTGGCCAGCGTGTCGGCGGCCACCGTGGTGCTGGCCCGGTGGCCGGCAGCGGCCAGCGCATGTTTCAAGGCACCGACGATCAGGCCGCGTACAAGCGCCTGGTCACGGAACCGCACCTCCGTCTTGGCGGGATGCACATTCACATCCACCTCATGCGGGTCCAGTTCCAGGAACAGGGCCAGCACGGGGTGACGGTCGCGGGCCAGGAAATCGGCATAGGCACCGCGCACGGCCCCCACCACCAGCCGATCCTTCACCGGCCGGCCATTGACGAACAGATATTGCCCGGCCGCCGTCGGCTTGTTGTAGGTGGGCAGGCCGATATGGCCGGTCAGCCGCACGCCCGCGCGTTCGGCATTGACCGGAATGGCATTTTCCTGGAATTCCCGCCCCAGCACGGCCCCCAGCCGCACCAGCCTGGCCTGTTCGGCCTCCCCCGTGCTGGCGGCCAGCCGCACCGGCGTGCGCCCCTCATCATTCACGGTGAAGGCAACATGGGGGTGCGCCATGGCCAGCCGTTCCACCACATCAATGGCGTGCTGGCTTTCGGTGCGGCTGCCTTTCAGGAATTTCAGCCGGGCCGGCGTGGCGAAGAACAGGTCGCGCACCTCCACCCGCGTGCCTGCGCCGCCCGGTGCCGGGCCGACCGGCCCCTTAGCCCCGCCTTCCACCTGAATGATGCTGGCATGGTCGGCATCGGCGGTGCGGCTGGTGATGGAAAGGCGGCTGACCGCGCCGATGGAAGGCAGCGCCTCCCCCCGGAAGCCCAGCGTGCGGATATCGGTCAGGTCGCCATCGGGCAGTTTGGAGGTGGCATGGCGTTCCACCGCCAGTTCCAGCTGCTCCGGCACCATGCCGATACCATCATCCACCACCGACAGCAGCGCCTTGCCACCATCGCGCAGGGTGACGTCGATGCGCCGCGCGCCGGCATCCAGCGCGTTCTCCACCAGCTCCTTCACGGCGGCGGCAGGGCGCTCCACCACCTCGCCGGCGGCGATCTGGTTGACAAGCGTATCGGGCAGGCGGCGGATGATCGGCATGACCCAGGTCATAGCACCGATGGGGGCTGGTCGCCAAGCCGGCTACAATATCTATCCGTTCGGGGTGGGGGCGGGGATACCCAGCCTGCCCCGCAGCACGGCGGCCGTATCCACCATCCCCAGGGCTTCGCACATGGTCAGAACCGGGGCCAGGCTGGCCTGCAGCCCCTGGCGGGAGCGGGGCGATACCTCGTGGCTGCGCAGATAGCGGTCAATCTCATACAGCGCCTTGCCGCCCATCTCCGCCACCAGACCGGCAATACGGCCATTGGCATCATTCACCCCCAGCCGCGCCAGCAAGGGCGGCAGGGCGGTGGAAAGTACCGGAATCACCTCCCGCGCCCGGTCGCGCTGCGGCCCCTGGCTATGCAGTAGGTCGGTCAAATCCTCCAGATAGGCCAGACAGAGCCGGTTGACATAATCCAGCGACAGCCGCTGTGGCGGCAGGGCGGCGATGCGCTTTCCCTCTGGCTGGTCGGGGGCCAGCAGAGGCAGCCGGTGCAGCCGGTCAATGAACAACTCCATCCCCGCCAGCTTGTCCGCCATGGTCTGCAGCGCCCCCACAGCCTGCAGCCGGGGGGGAATGGCCAGGGCGGCGCTGATTTCCTGTAACTGCTGGTCCAGACGGTGGCGCAGCCAGCGCATGGCCAGACAATCAGCATCCTCCAGCCGTTCGAAATAGAAGGGGAAGGCATCGATCACATGGGTGGGATCGGCACTGATGCTGAACAGATACAGCAGGTAGAGATCGAACTGGTCTTCCAGCAGTTCCAGCAGCGTGTACCAATTGCTGCAGAGGCGCAGCGCCTCCACCCCCGGCAGGCGCCGCACCAGGGGCGCCTGCTGGAAATAGCGCACATTGGGCATGACCAGCCGATGCCATTTCATCACCCGGGCGATGAAACCCAGCATCTCCGTTTCCGCCGCATTCAGGCCCAACCGGTCCGGCAGATCAGGGGTGTTGTTGAAGAAATAGGCGGCCAGATCCACCACACCGGTGGAGACCTGATCCAGGCTGATCTGGTCCCCATCGAAACAGGCCAGCGCGTGCTGCCGCTTCAGCTGTTCCACCGGCTCCGGGTGGGCGGCCTCCAGCGCCAGCCAGAGCGGGGTCAGCAGCCGGCGGGGCACCAGCCAGCAGGCGGAACCCGCCTCGGGTGCGTCCACCAGGAACCGTTCCAGCGGCCGCCAGCACAGCCGCTCCACCGAGCCGACGCGGGGCGGCCGGGCCTGCCGCAGCCAGGGGCGCAGCATCTCCAGCAACTCCGGCGGCGCGCCTTCCAGGATGGCCTGGAACTCCAGCGAGCGGGTGAGATGCACCAGATCGGTGCCAGTCATTTCCCGCAGGCAGCGCCGCTGCGCCTCAACATCCAGGGCTTGGCGCAGGGCATGGAGACGGGTGAAGGAGGGGGAAGGGGTGCCGGCGTTCATCCATGGCCTTATCGCTGGTGACGCCGGCAAGCGTAGCAGCAGAGGCGGCGGCCTGCCGACAGCCCGCCGCTACCCCCATGGATAGGGGATCATACCGATCTCCCTCAGGCGCCGGGCGCCCGCATCCGCGGGCTTGGCTCACGCAGCATGGGCGGCGGGCCGGCGGTCGCCGGCCTCCAACCCGCCTGAAGGTGACCCTTCAGGCGGGTTGGCATCAGTAAACCCCGCCCGTACCGGTGCCGATGGTGGGCGCCGGCTGGCTGCCCGGCACCGGCTGCCCGGCGGAGGAGACGAAGCCGGCGCCATTGTCGCCGCCATCCAGCACGCCCTGACCGTCATTGGGCTCCGTGCCGGGGATGAAACCTTCCCAGATGGCATTGCGCGTGCCCGGCGGCACCGGCTTGCCGGTTTCCGGATCGACCCGCACCAGCTGCAGACCCGGCGGCACGCGGAAGGGGATGGCCGGTTGATCCTTCAGGGCCACCGTCATGAAATCCTTGAAGATCGGCACGGCCACACTGCCGCCCGTCTCATGATCGCCCAGGGAGCGCGGCTGGTCATAACCAACGAAAACGCCGACGGCCAGATCGGGGGAGAAGCCGACGAACCAGGCATCCATACTGTCATTGGTGGTGCCGGTCTTGCCGGCCAGCGGCTTGCCGATTTCGCGCAACTTGGTGGCCGTGCCGCGCTGCACCACGCCTTCCAGCATGGAGACCACCTGATAGATGGTGCGCGGATCATCCACCTGTTCCCGGTCATCCGGCACCTGCGGCACCTGATCCGGGCTGACGGGCACCGCCTCGGCCAGTGGGGCGGGTGCTGCCGTCTGCGGTACGGGAACCGTGCCGGCGGTGCCGGTTTCAGCGGCGACGGCTGCCGTGGCCAGCGGCATCTGGCAGCCGACACAGGGCCGGTTGTCATGGCGGAAGACGGTCTTGCCGGTACGGTCCTGCACCCGGTCGATGAAGCTGGGCTCAATCTTGCGGCCGCCATTGACCAGCATGGCATAGGCCGTGGTCATGCGCATGACCGTGGTTTCACCGGCCCCCAGCGACATGGAAAGCTGGGCCGGCAGATTGTCATAGATGCCGAATCGGCGCGCCGTTTCCACCACCGGGTCCATGCCGATATATTGCGCCAGCCGCACCGTCATGACGTTGCGCGACTTCTCAATGCCGACGCGCAGCGGGGTCGGGCCATAGAATTTGTCGGAATAGTTGGCCGGCTTCCATTTGCCCAGGCCGCCGCCCTGGTCCAGGGCGAACGGCGCATCCAGCACCAGGGTGGACGGGGTGAAGCCATGGTCCAGCGCCGTCAGATAGACGAACGGCTTGAAGGAGGAACCGGGCTGGCGCATGGCCTGGGTGGCCCGGTTGAACACGCTCATCCGGGCGCTGAACCCGCCGGACATGGCCAGCACGCGGCCGGTATGCGGGTCCATCGCCATGATGGCGCCCTGTACCTCTGGGATCTGGCGAAGGGCGAACTGGTCGGCCTTGTCACCCTTGGCCCCGGCCAGCGACTCCACGAACACCACCTCACCGGGCGACAGTGCGTCGGACGCCTTGGTGATGCTGGGGCCGACAATGCGGCCCTTGTCGGACTTGCGCGCCCATTTCAGTTCGGACAGCGGGATGCGGCCCTGGCGGCCATCGATCAGCCCGACGGTGACGGCATCATCGGCCGTCTTCAGCACCACGGCCAGATCCCAATCCTCCCCGCCGGGCGGGATGCGGACCTCTTCCAGCTTTTCCTGCCAGCTATCCAGTCCCTGCAGCCGGGCAACGGGGCCGCGCCAGCCATCGCGCCGGTCATAGGCCATCAGCCCGTCGCGCAGCGCGGTGGAGGCGGCGGCCTGCAGGGTCGGGTCCAGCGTGGTGCGCACCGACAGGCCGCCTGCATAAAGCGTCTGCTCCCCATAGAGCTTGGCCAGCTCGCGCCGCACCTCTTCGATGAAGTAATCGGCGCGGACCTGATTATCGCCGGCACGGTCGGCGAAATTCAGCGGCTCCTGCCGGGCGGCGTCGGCCTCTGCGGCGGTGATGTAGCCATCCTCTTCCATGCGGCCCAGCACATAATTGCGCCGGGCAATGGCGGCATCGCGGTGACGTTCGCGATAATAGCGATCGGGCGCCTTGGGCAGGGAGGCGAGGAAGGCCGCCTCAGCAATCGTCAACTCATCCAGGGACTTGTTGAAATAGTTGAGTGCCGCGGCGCCGACGCCATAGGCGCGGTTTCCCAGGAAAATCTCGTTCATATACAGCTCAAGGATCTGATCCTTGGTCATCGCATCTTCGATACGGCTGGCCAGGATCGCTTCCTTGATCTTGCGGACGTAGGAGACCTCGTTCGTCAGCAGGAAAACGCGCGTCACCTGCTGGGTGATGGTGGAGGCGCCGATGGGGCGGCGGCCGGAGCCGAGATTTTTCAGGTTCTGCAACTGGGCGCGCAGCACGGCCACCCAATCCACCCCGTGATGGGTGAAGAAATTCTGATCCTCTGCCGAGACAAAGGCATGGATCACCCGCTTGGGCACCGAGGCGATGGGCACGAAGACACGACGCTCGCTGGCAAATTCCGCCACCAGCCGCCCGTCACCGGCATGAACGCGGGTGGCGACCGAGGGCGTGTAATTGGCCAATGTCGTATGGTCGGGCAAATCCTTGCTGTAGCGGACATAGCCCAGAACGCCGATCCCGACACCGACCGCGGCCAGCGCCACACCACAGACCAGCCCGGCCTTGATCCATCTATTCATGTTCCAACCCGTTCCCATACGGGCGCCCGCACCCGCATCAGCAGAAAACACCATAACGGCGGCGCCGAGGCATCGGCCCGCCTTCATCCCGCTATTCTAGCAATCTCGTGAAGATTATGTCGCCCTCATGACCGTTTCCGGCCCGCGCCCGGCGAAAAGTAGCCATCCACGGCACGCACGAGTGAGGCAGCCATGCGGCGGCGGTGGGTGCTGGTGGTCAGCAGCTTGGCATCCTGCGTGTGGGAAAGATAGCCCATCTCCACCAGCACCGAGGGGACATCGGGTGCGGTCAGCACCCCGAACCCGGCGGAACGCAGGGGCGAGGGCAGCACGGCAATCGCCTTGTCCAGGCTGGTCAGCACCAGCGCGGCGAAGCGGCGCGACTGGTTCATCTTTTCCCGCTGGGACAGGTTGATCAGAATATTGGCCACCTGTTCCGGCTGCGACGACAGGTCAAGCCCGCCCAGCGCATCGGCGCGGTTTTCCCGCTGGGCCAGGGTTTCCGCCTCCCGATCCGATGCCTTTTCTGACAGCGTATAGATGGACAGGCCGCGCACCTGCTTGCGGTCGATGCTGTCGGCGTGCAGGGAGATAAAAAGGCTTGCCCCCTGGTCGCGGGCCACGGCGGCGCGGTCGCGCAGGGGGATGAAAATATCCTTGTCGCGCGTCAGCACCACCCGATAGCGCTTGCTGGCCAGCAATTGCCGCCGCAGCTCCCGCGCCATGGCCAGGGTGATGTCCTTCTCGTAGGTGCCATTGCCGGCGATGGCGCCGGGGTCTTGGCCGCCATGGCCGGGATCGATGACGATCAGCGGCAATTCCACCTTGGCCGGTGGCTTGGGTCGGGGTGGCAGTGGCGCGCTGCCCAGGCTGGCAGCGGCCACCACCAGGCCGGCACCGGGTGTGCCGGCCGATTGCGGGCCGTTGGCGCTGGGCTGGGGGCCGGTGACGCTGGCCGCCATCTCCGGCGGTGTGCCGATCGGTTCCTGTGCGCCGCTGGGTGCGGGCAGGGGGGGCAGGGTGCCGATGGTTTGCGGAGCACTCGCGTGCGGCGGGCCGCTGGCGGGCACCAGATCCAGGATGAAACGCGGCGGGCGGCCATCGCGCGGCGGAATGATCTCCGCCAGCGCCACCCGCACCGGCCCCGTTGTTGGCAATACCAGCCGAACCCGGCCGGGGGCGACATTGTCCGACGCCACCGCCAGCACCAGCCCCCGGCCGGGCAGCATGGCCCCGCCCCAGGCGACATCGGCCAGATCGATCACCACACTATGGGGCGATGATTGGGTCTGCACCCGGAAGGGGACCGGCTGGGTCAGTTCCAGCACAAAGCGCGTCTTGTCCGGATGCACGCCCAGCCGGGCGTCGAGAATCTGGGACAAAGCCGGGGAGGCGGGCGGGCGGATGGCGGCCACCTGGGCCTGATTCAGGGCGATCCGGCCATCCTCACCGGCGCGGGCCGCCTGCCAGGGCAGCAGCCAGAGAAGGGCCAGCAGGAGTGCGCAAAAAACCGGCCACGCGAACCGGCCTTGCTGCCGGGCGTGGTCGGCCCCGGTTCCTGCGGGATGCTGACGGCGCGTCACGCCTGTTCCGTCCCCCGGCGGTGATGAAATACCAGCACTTTTATAGGCACGGAAAATCAGCCACTTCAACGGCGTTGATGAGAAATCGCTTTATCCCCATCCGGCCAATCGCCCCTTGTGAAGCAGAAAACGCACATCCCCTATCCGCCAGATGCAAATCTATCATTGTGGAAGGGGGCTACTCCTGTTTATGGTGTCTCTTGCGACAAACCATGCGTCGTCCTTGCCCTCCCGGGCTTCGGCGTCGCGCTCCGGGACCGCGCTGCCGGCAGATTTCTGCTGCCTTTGCGCCCGTTGTCTGTGACGCTTGCCAGGGGTTCAACCCCGGCGGCGCGTGGTGCTGTGGAAACCTTGAGGTTGGTGGTGTGCCGGTTCGCCGGTGTGCTGCCCGGTGATGGTGTTGTTCGCGTCCTGGCTGCTTCCCGTTTCTTAATTTTTGGGCAGCGCTGTTCGACGTGGTTGGCAATGACTGCCGCCGAATGCCTCGCACCGAAATGGTGGCAAGGCCCTTCCCCCGTCCCGTCGCACGGGTGGGTGGGGTTTCTTCGCCACGGGGACGACATATGGCCAAGCGTATGCTTGTGGACGCCACGCATCCGGAGGAAACCCGGGTCGTTGTGGTTAATGGTAACCGCCTGGAAGAGCTTGATTTCGAGATCGCCTCCAGGAAGCAGTTAAAGGGCAATATTTATCTGGCCCGGGTCATCCGGGTGGAGCCGTCGCTTCAGGCGGCCTTCGTTGAATATGGCGGGAACCGGCATGGGTTCCTCGCGTTTTCTGAAATCCATCCCGATTATTATCGCATTCCCGTCGCCGACCGTGAGGCGCTGCTGCGTGAACAGCAGGAGCTGGCGGAAGAGCGTGAAGCCCGCGCCATGGAACGGGCGGAGACGGAGACCGACGGCGAAACCCCCATTGAGCAGGAACCGCCGCTGCCGGCGCCCGAAGATGTGGGCGGTGGCGCCCCCGCCCTGATCGTCGGGGAAGAGGGCAATGGCGATGCATCGGGCGTTGACAGCGACGGCGTAGAGCCGGGGATCAGCGGCGATGCCGATGGCGAGACGGGGGAGGTGATCGACCCGACCGCCGGTGAAGCCGAAGCCGGCGATGGTTCGCCCTTCGTGCATAGCAGCGGCCGCGACAATCGCCGCCGCCGTCCGCGCCCCGGCCCCCGCCCGGTTGCCGCCGCGGTGGAAGCACCGGAGCAGGTGGAAGAGGAGGTTGAGCCGGAAGAGCAGCGCCAGCCGCGCCGCCGGCCGATGAAATCTTACAAGATTCAGGAAGTTATCAAGCGTCGCCAGATTCTGCTGGTGCAGGTGACGAAGGAAGAGCGCGGCAACAAGGGTGCCGCGCTGACCACCTTCCTGTCTCTGCCCGGCCGTTACGCGGTGCTGATGCCCAACACCCCGCGTGGTGGCGGCATTTCCCGCAAGATCACCAACCCGGCCGACCGCAAGCGCCTGAAGGAAATGCTGGAGGATTTCGACATTCCCTCGGGCATGTCGGTCATCCTGCGCACGGCGGGTATTGAACGGTCCAAGCCGGAAATCCGCCGCGATCTGGAATATCTGATGCGGCTGTGGGACAGCATCCGGGAGACGACTTTGCAGTCGGTGGCCCCGGCGCTGATCTATGAAGAAGCCAATCTGATCAAGCGCACCATCCGCGACCTCTATTCCAGCGACATTGACGAAGTGCATGTCGAGGGTGAGGCCGGGTATCAGGTGGCCAAGGACTTCATGCGGATGCTGATGCCCAGCCACGCCAAGAAGATCCAGCTTTATCAGGATGAAGGCATCCCGCTGTTCCACCGTTTCCAGGTGGAAGGTGCGATTGAGACGATGTTCAACCCTATCGTCCAGCTGAAATCCGGCGGCTATATCGTCATCAACCAGACCGAGGCGCTGGTCGCCATCGACGTCAATTCGGGCCGTTCCACCAAGGAACGCAATATCGAAGAGACGGCGGTGCGCACCAATCTGGAGGCCGCTGAAGAGGTGGCACGCCAGCTGCGCCTGCGCGATCTGGCGGGCCTGATCGTCATCGACTTCATCGACATGGAAGACCCGCGCAACAATGCGTCGGTTGAAAAGCGATTGAAGGATTGCATGAAGGCCGACCGCGCCCGCATCCAGCTGGGCCGGATTTCTGCCTTCGGTCTGCTGGAACTGTCGCGTCAGCGCCTGCGCCCCAGCCTGCAGGAAATCAATTTCGAGCGCTGCCCGCACTGCCAGGGCACCGGCATGATCCGCAGCCTGGAAAGCGCCGCCCTGGCCATTCTGCGCGCGGTGGAGGAAGAGGGCATCCGCAAGCGTTCGGCGGAGATTACCGTCACCTGCGCTTCGGCCGTCACGCTTTATATCCTGAACCATAAGCGTGAAGCTTTGGCGGATATCGAGCGGCGCCATGGTCTGCGCGTTTATCTGCAGGCCGATGACCATCTGACCGGTACCGACCACCGGCTGGAGCGTCTGCGCGCCCGGCTGGCCAGCGATGATATCGCCGTGGCCCCGGTCAGTGCCGAACGCGTGATGGCCCAGACCGAACGCGCCATGGAGGCCGAAGAGGCCGAGGTGGAAGAGGTTGTGCCGGTGGAGCCGGAGGAAGAGGAGGTTGAAGCCCCCGCCCCCGTCCAGAATGGCCATCGTGGTGAGGGTAACGGGGACCGTGACCGTGATGGTCGCCGCCGTCGCCGTCGCCGTCGTCGCCGGGGTGAACGCGGTGAGGGTACCGGTACCGATGCCAATGGTGACCAGTCCGATGAGGCAGAGGGTGAGGACGAGGCGGATCAGGAAGCTGATACGGCCGAAATCCCCGCTGCCGCTGCTGACCCGATTGTCGAAGCCGAGGCGGTAGAGCCGGCCGCTGAAGAGTCAGAGGACGAGGCTGAAGAGGCAGCGGCCGCTGGTGAGGACGAGGCCGCTCAGAAGAAGCGTCGTCGTGGCAAGCGTGGCGGTCGCCGTCGCGGTCGCCGGGGTGACGAGCTGTCGGCCGATGGCGAGTCTGACGAGGAGGGGGCCGAGGAGGCCGCCTCCCCTGTCACGGCCGAGGTGCCGGCTGCTGAACCGGTGGTGACTGCCCCGGTTGAACCGGTCGCCGAGGCCGCGCCGACGGTGGAAGCACCGGTGGAGGCTCCCGCCGCTGTGGAACCGGTGGCCGAGGAAGCGGCAGCGCCGAAGAAGCGGGCGACCCGCAGCCGCAAGAAGGTGGCTGAACCGGCGGTGGAAGCCCCGGTGGTTGTCGAAGCACCGGTGGAGGCTCCCGCCGCTGTGGAACCGGTGGCCGAGGAAGCGGCAGCGCCGAAGAAGCGGGCGACCCGCAGCCGTAAGAAGGTGGCGGATGCGGTGACCGAAGCGCCGGTGGTTACCGAGGTTCCGGTGGAAGCACCGGTTGCGGTGGAGCCGGTGGCTGAGGAAGCGGCCACACCGAAGAAGAAGGCGCCGCCCCGCAGCCGCAAGAAGGTGGCGGAGCCTGTGGCGGCCGAGGTTCCGGCAGCCGAACAGGTGAGCGAGCCGGTGCCGCCCGCCCCGGTGGTGGAGCCGGCCCCGGTTGCCACGCCGGCCCCGGAGTCGGCGGCCGAGCCGGCGACGGAGAAGCCCCGGCGTGGTGGCTGGTGGAGCCGTAAGGCCTGACCGGCAGCCCATCGCTGAGACGGAAAAGGGGAGGGGCCAGGCCACCTCCCCTTTTTTCTGTCGGCATTTTCAGGCGGCGGCATGGGGCCGCAGCGTCTTTCCCCAAAGGTCCGGATAGGCTAATACCAGCCGGCCTTCTACCATCGCGGTTTGCAGGGACGGTGCCCGTGGCACCGCCCATCGGAATACAGGAATGATCATGAGCAGCCCCACCCAACCCAGCCCGCAGCCGCAGCGCCTGGCCGGGCGTGTCGCCCTTGTCACTGGTGCCTCCCGGGGCATTGGTGCGGCCGTGGCCGAACAGCTTGCCCTGGAGGGCGCGCATGTCGTGCTGCTGGCCCGCACCGTCGGTGCGCTGGAAGAGGTGGATGACCGTATCCGCGCCAAGGGTGGTGCCGCCACCCTGATCCCGCAGGATCTGATGGATGGGGTGAAGCTGGATGCGTTGGGGCCGGCGCTGTATGAACGGTTCGGTCGGCTGGATATTTTCGTCCATGCTGCCGCCCAGCTCGGTTCCCTGGGCCCCATCGCCCATGCCGATCCGAAGGATTGGGACAAGGTGTTCGGTGTCGGCGTGGCCGCCCTGCTGCGCCTGATCCGCACCACCGATCCGCTGCTGCGCAGGTCCGATGCCGGGCGTGCCCTGTTGCTGACCGATCGGGTGGGCCGGGAGCCCATCGCCTATTGGAGCGCCTATGCCGCGGCCAAGGCGGCGTTGGACATGATGGGCCGCACCTGGGCAGCGGAAACGCTGAACACCACCCTGCGGGTTAATCTGCTGGACCCCGGCCCGGCGCGCACCGGCCTGCGCGCCAAGGCCTTTCCGGGGGAAGATCCGGCCAGCCTGCAGGATCCGGTAATGGTGGCCCGCGCCATTGTGGAATTTGCCGTGCCAGCCTGCGCCCTGCATGGGGAACTGATCGATCTGAACCAAAACTGAGAGAATTGTACAAGAAAATCGCGTGTTTCGGTGATGCCGGTCACAGCGGCGGGGCGGGGTAACGGGCAGATTTTCTTCACCGGGGTACGCCCCCGGTATCGACGGGCGGGTGCCCCCACCCCTTTTTCCCCGCCCGACGCCGCATCGACTGGCCCGCCATTCCGCTTGCCCGCGGGATGGCGGGTTCTTCTTATCCGGCACCGGCCTTTTCCGCAGATGCAAAGCAGTTTATGGTTATTGCCATCCGGGCGGGTGTCGCCCGCCGCTTCCGGCTGCGATGAATGATCGAAAAACTTGTCGAAGCCGCTATCGTTTTCCTTATCGTTGGCGGCATGTCCTATGTGATCGGCCTGGGGATCGCCCATTCGGTCGAAAGCTCCCTGCGTCGCCGATTTGAAGGGCAGGGGCTGGAGAGCAAGTTTAACCGCTATATGCTGGCCGCCCAGCGGTTTGAACAGCGGCGCGAGGCGATGTTGCCGCGTCTGGTGCGGCTGGATGCCCAGGTTAAATCCGCCCGCCGACGCCATTACATGATCAACAAGCGCCTGAACGACCTGAAAATCGCCCGCTCCCAATTGATGCGGGTGATCGGGGAGGAGGAGGCTTTTCTGCGGACAGAAAGGCCAGCCCGCAAATTCATCGCCTATGTTGTGAACCGTCATGTGCAGCGGGCCCAGCTGGACCAGAAGGAACATCCCTTCCTGTCCCGCAGCTGGGCTCGCACCCAGCAGGTGGTGATCTGGGCCCCGACCATTGGCGATGCCAAGGCCCTGGCCGAGCGTACCTATCCGCCGGCGACCGGCTTTTTCATCTCTGAAATCACGGAGCCGCAGAGCGATGCCGATGAGCTGACGCCCCTGCAGGCCGCAGAGATGAAGGCTGTGGTCGAGAGCGGGGGGAACGTATGATCAGTTCCTTGTTCAGCACATTGCCCATCTGGTTTGGCCTGCTGGCCGGCGGCGTGGTGATGGTGCAGGTGATCAGCGGCATTTCCAAGCGCCTGCGTCGCGCCAAGGCCATGGAAAGCACCATGCTGGCGCGGGTGCAGCAGGCCCGCAAGCATATGCGTGAGAAGGCGGCCGTCACCCTCGGCCTGCGCCGGGAGGAAATGCAGCAGCACCGCGAGCTGGCGATGTTGCATGACATGATCGAGGATGGGGAAGCGGCGGCCCGGCGAGAAAAAGGCAACGATTCGCAGATCTATGTTTTTGATGAACGCAAGAACCTGGGCGACCAGGCCTTCATGCTGACCATCTCGCACCCGGACTTCAACACACTGGCCCGCAAGGCCCCGGACGAGGTGGCGCAATCCTGGCGGGGTGGCCGGCGTTACATGGTGTGGGCCGCCAGCGAAAAAATGGCCGGCGCCAAGGCCGGGATGCGCTTCAACCAGGATAAGGGCTATCGCGTTTCCGAGCCGGTGCCGTTTCAGGGGGATGCGGAAGCGTTCTAGATTGGCATTGGTCTGGTTTTGGTTCTATATTGGCATTTCGTCCCGCATCCTGGCCGGTTCTTTCCATATGTTGCAAAATAACCGGATTTAGGGGGTGATGCGTTACATGGATGTCTTGTGAAAGGCATTCTTCGTGCTATCACTCTGGCCGCAACCCTGCATCCGCAGCACCGGAGAAGTGATCCGATGTCCCGTCTTACCCAATCCCCCGCCTGGCAGGCCCTTGCCGCCCACCGTGCCGCCCTGGAAGGCACCAGTCTGCGCGACCTGTTCGCCGCCGATGCGGGCCGGTTTGACCGGTACAGGATCGCGTTTGACGGCATGTTGCTGGATTACGCCAAGAACCGCATCACCGACGACACCCTGTCCCTGCTGCTGGACCTGGCCCGCCAGCAGAATCTGGAGGGGATGCGCGATGCCATGTATGCCGGTGAAAAGATCAACATCACCGAGGATCGTGCCGTCCTGCATGTGGCGCTGCGCAACCGCGCCGACCGGCCGGTGCTGGTGGATGGCCAGGATGTGATGCCCGATGTGCAGGGTGTGCTGGCCCGCATGTATGCCTTCTGCCACAAGGTGCGCGATGGCGAATGGCGCGGCTTTGACGGCCAGCCCATCACCGATATCGTCAATATCGGCATTGGCGGGTCCGATCTGGGGCCGGTGATGGTGACGCAGGCGCTGACGCCCTGGCATCATCCGCATCTGGCGGCGCATTTCGTCTCCAACGTTGACGGCACCCATATTGCCGATGTGTTGAAGAAGGTGGACCCGGCCACCACCCTGTTCATCATCGCGTCCAAGACCTTCACCACCCAAGAAACGCTGGCGAACGCCCATACGGCGCGGGACTGGTTCCTGGCCAATGGCGGGTCAGAGGCCGACGTGGCCAAACATTTCGTGGCCCTGTCCACCAATGCCGGCGAAGTGGCGAAGTTCGGCATCGATACCGACAATATGTTCGGCTTCTGGGACTGGGTGGGCGGCCGTTACAGCCTGTGGTCGGCCATCGGCCTGCCCATCGCCCTGATGGTGGGGCCGGAGAAGTTCGGCGAATTGTTGGCCGGCGCCCATGCCATGGACGAACATTTCCGCACCGCCCCCCTGGCGCAGAACATGCCGGTGATCCTGGGTCTGCTGGGTGTGTGGTACGGCAATTTCTGGGGTGCCTCGGCCCACGCCGTGCTGCCCTATGACCAGTATCTGGCCCGCCTGCCGGCCTATCTGCAGCAGCTGGATATGGAGAGCAACGGCAAGTCGGTGGACCGCCAGGGCAACCCGGTGGATTACACCACCGGCCCGATCATTTTCGGCGAACCGGGCACCAATGGCCAGCACGCCTTCTATCAGTTGATCCACCAGGGCACCCACCTGATCCCCTGCGATTTCATTGCGCCGGTGACCTCGCAGAACCCGCTGGGCCGCCACCATGCCATGCTGCTGTCCAACACCTTTGCCCAGACCGAAGCGCTGATGCGCGGCAAGAATGGCGATGAAGTGCGGGCCGAGCTGGTGAAGGAAGGCAAGACGGGGGTCGCCCTGGAAGCCCTGCTGCCGCACAAGATTTTCACCGGCAACCGCCCGACCAACACCATTCTGGTCGATGCCGTGGACCCGTACCGGCTGGGGATGCTGATCGCGCTGTACGAACATAAGGTGTTCGTGCAGGGCATCATCTGGAACATCAACAGCTTTGACCAGTGGGGCGTGGAGCTGGGCAAGCAGCTGGCCAAGGTGATCCTGCCCGAACTGGAGGGTGAGGCCGCCAAGGCCCATGATGCCAGCACCCAGGGCCTGATCGCCGTGGCCAATGCGGGCAAGGTTGGGTGATCTTTCCCAGCGGTTGCACGGCCTTGTAAAGCCCCTGTCCCTGATCCATCATCAGGGACAGGATGGGAGGCAGCCATGGAAGTATCTGTTGGCGACGCTTTGGTACGTTGGCAGGAGTTGATCCAGCGGGCAGAGGCGGGGGAGGAGATCATTCTCACCCGCCAGGGCCATGCGGTGGTGCGTATGCTCCCTGTTCAGCCATCTGCTGTATTTGATCCAAAACGGCGCGCTGATTTCCTGCGGACCCTGTCGCGGAAGGCTTCGGCAAAAGCTGCCCCAGGGGCACCGGCAGCGCAGGCCGACCAATTTCTGTATGGCAATGATGGATTGCCAAGGTGATTGTGATCGATACATCCGCGCTTATGGCGGTTTTACTGGATGAGCCGCTGGCACCATTCTGTATCGAAGCACTTTGCGTACAGGACTTGGCGATGTCTGCCGGCACGCTGGCTGAGGTGTTGATCGTTGCCGGTCAGCGCCGTTTAAAGGCGGAGATAGATTCTTTTTTAGCGGAGTTATCGCCGGAGATTGTACCGGTTGATGAACAGTTTGCTTCTGCCGTTGCCGCTGCTTATTCCCGTTGGGGTAAGGGCAATCATCCAGCTTCCCTGAACTATGGTGATTGCTTTGCTTATGCGTTGGCTGCCAAGCGGGGATGGCCGTTATTGTATGTCGGTCAGGATTTTGCCAAAACCGATTTAGCTTCCGCCCTCTCCCCTGGCTAACGCCATCTTTCCGCCCCACCACCCCTTGATATAGCATTGGGTGATCGGGGGGATTTTCATGCTGCATCCATCCAGCGCCAGGGCGTGGCCCTTTTTGGCGCGTTTTATCGACCGGGAAGCCCGGTTCGCGCAGGCCGCCGCCGCCCGGGGCGGGCTGGCGCTGGCCGGATATGAATTCCTGCGCTTTGGGGTGAAACAGGCCTGGGCCTGTCTTTATGGCGGGCTGATGCTGGCCCTGCTGCTGGGCACCTATCTGTTCTATCCGCGTGATCTGCCGCTGGCCCGCTATGATTTCCTGACGCTGGCGGCACTCACCCTGCAAGTATTGCTGGTCCGGCTGCGGCTGGAAACGCGGGAAGAGGCGCTGGTCATCGCCCTGTTCCATCTGGTCGGCACGGGCATGGAGATTTTCAAGACTGCCATGGGCTCCTGGGTCTATCCCGAACCCAGCCTGCTGCGCATCGGCGGGGTGCCGCTGTTCACCGGTTTCATGTATGCCGCCGTCGGTTCCTATATCGCGCGGGCCTGGCGACTGTTTGATTTCCGTTTCACCCGCCATCCGCCCCTGTGGGCCACGCTGCCTTTTGCCTTGGCGGCCTATGGCAATTTCTTCTTGCACCATTACTGGTTCGATCTGCGCTGGGTGTTATTTGGGGCGGCTTTTGTGCTGTTCGGGCGCGGCTGGATTCATTTTCGTATCTGGCATGACCATCGCCGGATGCCGATGTTGCTGGGCTTTGCCCTGGTGGCCTTGTTCATCTGGTTTGCCGAGAATATCGGCACCTTTGCCGGGGCCTGGATCTATCCCAGCCAGCGCGATGGCTGGGCCATGGTGTCACCGGCCAAGTTTGGCTCCTGGTTCCTGTTGATGCTGCTGTCCTATGTGCTGGTCACGCTGGTGCGACGTCCGGTTTCATTTCCATTGCCCTATGATGAACCGGTGAGGTCGCACGCCAGCTGAAAAGGTAGATTGGCCGTGCGTAGCGGCGACGTCTCACCTCTCCCGCTGACGGGCCGAACTGGTGGGGCTGTTGAAACTATAAAAAAGGGCGGCCCCGTCACCAGGGCCGCCCGTTTACCTATGCCAGAATCAGGGGATGTTACAGCCCCTGTGTCGCCATGGCCGGCATCATGATGGTGTTCTCCTCCCCGCTGCGCAGGATCGGCAGCAGGGGCGACAGTACGGGCCGCACATCGGCCAGCGCATCGGCCGCCATGCGGGCGCTGACGGCAGCGCGCAGGTCACCCACGCTGACCTCACCCGACATCAGCTTCATTACCATTTCCCACGGGCTGCGCTGGGCTGGGTAATTAATCAGGAACAGGCGCTGATCCTCGCTGACGCCCAGCGCCTCACGCACCAGCTTGATCGCCACCTGATAGCCGCCCAGCGCGTCCACCAGCCCCAGCTCCTTGGCCTGCCGCCCGGTATAGACACGGCCCTTGGCGATTTCCCGCACCTTTTCCAGCGGCAGCTTGCGCCCTTCGGCCACACCGCTGGTGAAGGCGCCATAGGTGGCATCCAGGAAGCTGTTCAGCTTGGCGTCCTGTTCCGGGCTGAAAGGCGCATTGGACGACCACATGCCGGCATTGGCCCCCCGGCTGAACGGGGCAAAGCTGACACCCACCATGTCGGTCAGGCCCTTGGTCACCATCTTGCCGGCGACCACGCCGATGGAACCGGTGATGGTGGCCGGCTGGGCGACGATCTTGTCCGCCCCCATCGAGACCCAATAGCCACCCGACGCGGCAACGGCCCCCATGGAGACGATCACCGGCTTGCCGGCGGCCTTGGCCTGCAACACCTTGCGGCGCACCACCTCCGACGCCACGGCGCTGCCGCCGGGGCTGTTGACGCGGAACAGGATGGCCTTCACCTGCTCATTCTCAATCGCCTCGTCAAAGGCGGCGGCGATGGTGGTGGCGCCAAAGCTCTCCGACCCGGACAGCGGATCGACATTGGATTCGCCGCGCATGATGGCGCCTTCACCCACAATGACCGCCACGACGGGTGCATTGTCGGTGGGCAGCTTCACCTTGCTGGTCGCGCTGGCGATCTTGGCATAATCCAGCACCGACACCAGTTGGGCCACGCCGTCGCCCTTGGGGGCTTTCAGCGGCTGGTCGGCGGGGGGCGGCACCTGGCCGCTGGCCTTCAGCAGGGCCCAGGCCACCGCCTCATCCCAATAGGCCAGCCGGTCCACCAGCTTGGCATCCAGGGCGGCCTTGTCCAGCAGGGGCGCATTGTCCACCGCCTGACGCACGGCATCCAGCGCCAACCCGCGATCAGCGGCCACGCCGGCTACCCATTGTTCGTAAAGGTCACCCACCAGCGCATCGGTGGATTCGCGGTTGGCGGCCGAGGGCCCGGTTTCCGTATATTGCTCGGCGAAGGTCTTATATTCCTCGCGCTTGCGGAATTCCGGCTGCACCTGCAGCTTGTCCAGCGTGCCGCGGAAGAAGGTCAGTTCCGCCTGCATCCCGGTGATACCCAGATCGCCCATGGGCTGCAGCCAGATCTGTTCAAACGCGCTGGCCAGATAATAGGGCTGCATCCCATTGCCGGTTTCACCGAAGCTTTCGGCATGGACGATGGCGAAACGCCCGGTCTTGCGGAAGGCGGCGATGGCGTCGCGCAGTTCCTGCGATTGGGCAAAGGGGAAGGCCGGGCTGCCGGTGCGGGCAATGATGCCCTTCACCCGGCTATCCTTGGCGGCATTGTTGAGCGCACCGATCACCTGGCTCAAGGTGGCGCGGCGTTCCCCCAGCAGGCCCGAAACCGGATCATTGGGCGGTGCCTCCGCCAGCGGCTTTTCCAGGTCCAGTTCCAGCACGATATTGCCGGGCAGCGTGGGCGCGCGGTTGGAGAAATGAATGGCGAGCCCGATGAGCAGGCCGGTAACCAGCACGCCCAACAGGCCCAGAATGGCGAAAACGCGGACGATGATACGCATGAACCTCATCCAATGGCTTGGGGAAGAACGGGAATGAAACCTGTCCCCTGCGCGACAGAGTAGACGGGCGCGTCGCTGGCCGCCAGCGATGAAACCAATTGGTTACGCAACCGGGCGGTCACAAGCATCTGTCCCTGATCTTTATTGTCCGCCAGGGCGCGGCCGATTATCGTCCGCCGCATGAATGCCACCAGCCTGCCCATCATCCTGCCCTTGCCGCCGCTTGACGCGGCCACCGCCTTCGCTGCCCTGGCGGGGCAGGATGGCGCCATGCTGCTGGATGGCGGCGCGGCGGACCAGGGGCGGGCGCGTTACAGCGTGATCGCCGCCGATCCCTTTGTCTGGCTGGAGGCGACGGGGCGGCTGGTAAGCCGTGACGGGCAGGTATTGACGGTTGACCCTTTCACGGCGCTGGAAGAGTTGCTGCGCCCGTTCCAGCGCCGTGCCGTGGCCGGTCTGCCGCCTTTCCAGGGCGGTGCCGTCGGCCTGCTGGGGTACGAGCTGGGGGGCTGGCTGGAACGGCTGCCGGTGCCCCGCAGCCGGGGTCTGGACCTGCCGGATATGGCCTTCGGGCTGTATGATACGGTGGCCCTGTTTGATCACCAGACCGGGCAGGCCTGGGTGGTTTCCGGCGGGGAGCGGGAAACGGATGCCGCGCGCCGGCCTGCCATGGCCTGCGCGCTGGCGGACGGGCTGCGCGACCGGCTGCTGGCCCCTCCGGCTGTGACGCCGCTTCCGGGGCCGATCTTGCGCCCGCCTGGCTGGCAGGCGGAATTCGCCCCTGCTGCCTATCGCGCCGCCATCGTCCGCATTCTGGATTATATCGCCGCGGGCGACATCTATCAGGCGAACATGACCCAGCGATTCCTGGGGCGTCTGGCACCGGGGGCCGGTGCCTGGGATGCCTATTGCACGCTGCGGCCGCGCACGGCGGCCCCGTTTTCGGCATTCCTTAATCTGGGCCGGGGCCGGGCCCTGGCGTCCGGGTCGCCGGAACGCTTCCTGGCGCTGGATGCCGGGGGCCGGATCGAGACGCGGCCCATCAAGGGCACCCGCCCGCGCCATGCCGACCCGGTGCAGGATGCGGCCTTGGCCGCCGAACTGCTGGCCAGTGAGAAGGACCGGGCAGAAAACCTGATGATTGTCGATCTGCTGCGCAATGATCTGTCTCGCGTGGCGGAAATCGGCAGCGTCGCCGTGCCCAGCCTGTGGGGGCTGGAAAGCTATCGCACAGTCCATCACCTGACCTCGGTGGTGACGGCACAGCTGCGGCCCGGCCTGGGGCCGGTTGACCTGTTGCGGGCGGCCTTTCCCGGTGGCTCCATCACCGGGGCGCCGAAGATTCGCGCCATGGAGATCATCCACGAGCTGGAGCCGGCGCGGCGCGGTGCCTATTGCGGCTCGGTGGCCTGGATCGGCTGGGATGGGGCGATGGACAGTTCCATCATCATCCGTACCGCTGCCGTGGCGGGCGATCTGATCCAGGTGCAGGCCGGTGGCGGCATTGTCGCCGATAGCGACCCGGAGGCGGAATATCAGGAAAGCCTGACCAAGGCCCGCGCCCTGCTGACCGCCATCGACCCCGGCATGGCCTGGCCGCCGGCCAGCGGTCTGGCGGCGCTGGGCGACAGGATGGCAGGGGAGGCGGCATGAGCAGCATCTGGCTGAATGGCGAATTCCTGCCGGCGGACAAGCCGGCTTTGTTGGCCAGCGACCGGGGGCTGACCCTGGGGGATGGGCTGTTTGAAACCATCGCCGTGAAGGCCGGTGCCCCGCTGCGGCTGGAAGCACATTGTCAGCGGTTGCGGTCGGGTGCCGACTTTCTGGGGTTGCGCGTGCCGCTGGCCGACGATGCGCTGGCCAATGCGGTGGCCGGGATTGTGGCTGCCAATGGGCTGCATGATGCGGCGGTTCGGCTGACCCTGACGGCGGGGCCGGCCCCGCGTGGGCTGCCGCGCCCGGCGATGTTGGCGCCGACCCTGCTGCTGACGGCGGGGCCCTTGCCGGGGGAATTGCCGCCGGCGCGGCTGATCATTGCCACCCGCACCTGCCGCAATGAACATTCGCCCCTGTCGCGTCTGAAAACGCTGAACTATCTGGACAGCATCATTGCCCGGAACGAGGCGCAGGCGCGGGGGGCCGATGATGCCATTCTATTGAACAGCCGGGGGCAGGTGGCGGAGGCCAGCGCCGCCAACCTGTTCGTTCGCCTGGACGGCCATTGGCTGACACCGCCTGTCAGCGATGGGGCCTTGCCCGGCACCATGCGGGCGGCCTTGCTGAAAGCCTGGGGGGCGGGGGAGCGCAGCCTGCTGCCGGCCGATCTGGACCGGGCGGAAGAGATGGTGCTGACCACCGCCCTGGGCATCCGGCCGGTCAGCACCGTATCGGGGTGACCCCGCCGCTATCCGACGGCTTTCACCCGGTCCGCCAGGAAGCGGGGTTCGAAAGCGCTGGCGGGCACAGGTGGGGAGACCAGAAAGCCCTGCAGGGTCTGGCAATTCATGGCACTCAGCCAGGCCCGTTGTTCTTCGGTCTCCACCCCCTCCGCCACAATTTCCAGCCCCAGCCGCAGCCCCAGTTCCAGAATGGTGGCGGCGATGGCGGCATCGCCGGGAACCGTGGCCATCAAGGTGCGGTCGATCTTCAATTCTGTCAGGGGGATTCGGCGCAGATGGGAGAGGGAGGAATAGCCGGTGCCGAAATCATCCATGGCGATGCCAACCCCGATTTCCCGCAACCTGTGCAGGGTGACGAAATCGCCGCTGGCCTGATTCATCGCCGCTGTTTCGGTGATCTCCAGCGTCAGCAGGGCAGGGGGCAGGCCACTGAGGGCAAGGGCGGTGCGCACTTTGTCGGCAAAACCGCTGTCGGCCAGCTGGCGCGGGCTGACATTCACCGCCATATTCAGATCACCATGGTGCTGGCACCATTGCGCGGCTTGGCGGCAGGCCTCCCGCAGCACCCATTCCCCAATCGGAATGATCAGGCCAGTTTCTTCCGCCACCGGAATGAATTCGGCCGGTGAGATGAAACCTTTATCAGTACGCCAGCGTAACAAAGCCTCCGCCCCCAGCAGCGACAGATCATGCGGGCTGACCTTCGGCTGATAGAACAGCACGAATTCTTCCCGCAGCTCGGCAGCCCGCAAACGGGCTTCGGTCTGCAGCCGGTTGACCGCCTTCTCCGACATTTCGGCGGAGAACATGCGCCAGCCGGCGCCGCCGGCGGCCTTGGCGGCATACATGGCAATGTCGGCGGAGCGCAGGAGGCTGGCCCCGTCCTCCCCATCGCCCGGCCAGATGCCAATACCGATCGAGGCACTGACCTGGAGTTGCTGTCCATCAATTTCCAGCGGCTTGGCAATGGCCATCAGGATGCGGTCGGCCACCTGGATGGCCTCCTTCGGTTCCCGCACCTCTTCCACGATCACCAGAAACTCATCCCCGCCCAGGCGGCCCACCGTATCGGACCCCCGCAACATTTGGGACAGCCGTTGGGCGGCGGCCCGCAACAATTTATCACCAGCCTCGTGGCCCAGGCTGTCATTGATGGTCTTGAACCGGTCCAGATCCAGGAAAAGCACAGCAATACCACCTGCACCCCGCCGGGCGCGGGACAGGGCATGGTCCAGCCGCTCCTGCAGCAGGGCGCGGTTGGGCAGGCCGGTCAGCGGGTCGCGTGTCGCCAGCTGGCGCAACTGATCTTGGGAATTGTCCAGTCTTTCCAAGGTCTCATTGATCCGCTGGGTCAGCCGCCCCAGCTCGTCCTGCTCATGCCCTTCGGGCAGCGGCAGGCGATTATAGCCACGGCCGCCGCTGTCCAACGTGGCAATATGCTGTTCCAGCGCCAGCAGGGGGCGGGTCAGGAAACGGTGAAACACCAGGGTCAGGGCCAGCCCCAGCAACAGATTGCGCAACAGGCCACTAAGCAGGGTGGACGTTACGAAGGCGATATAATCGGCCGAGAGCCGGCTCATATCGAAATGGATACGCAGCACGCCAATGGGCGGACGGCTATGGCCATCAGCTTGCGGGCGGTACAGCAGGCGGTCGCTGACCCGCAGATCGTCGAACACCAGCCGACCCATCGGGTTCATGGCGGCCTCTTCCGCTCCGCCATTGCGGAAGCGCTGCCACAGCGGCTGTTGTGGTGTCAGCAGGATTTCCAACCCGTCAATGGCACCAATGGACAGGGCAGAAAGGCCGATCTGTTCGGCCAACCCTTCATCGACATTCCAGGCGGCGGTGGCGGCCCCGCCTTCCAGCAGATCCAGCATCTGGCTGGACAGTTCTGCTGCTTTACCGCGTTCGCGCCAGGTGGCCCAGGCTACTTCCAATATTGACAGCGACAGGCCGATCAGGCAGGCGGCCAGCACGGCCCGTGCCGCCTGCCGTGCTGCCAGTGATTTGGCCAAAGTGCCACGCATCCTTACCGGTTCCGATTATTGCCAATATGATGGGACATCCCCGCCAATCCCGACAACGCACCGGCAGTTTCAACCGGAACACGGATGCGTTGAGGGCGGAGGTATGAGGGCCAATATGATTATGAACCAAAACCATGACGCCAAAAATATAGCCGGTTGTATAGAAAATACTTTTGGTAGAGACCAAAATGTGAAAAAGGGCCGCCCTTTCAGGCGACCCTTTCACAACAGCACCGCCCCTTTCAGGACGTTTGCCCGAAAACCGGTCTTCAGCTGGCAGTCTTCAGCTTGCGGAAGCTGGCCCACAGCGGGGTGGGGTTCTTGTCCAGGTCGAAGGCCCGCGCTTTCTTCGGGTCCAGGCCCTGGCGCACACATTCCAGTGTGAACATGTTCGTGTTTGCTGGGTCAAGGCCATGCTCGCGGCAGGCCGTATCGAAGCTCTTCTCAAAATCCGCGCTGCTCATTCCATCCACCGTACAAGCGTGTCTTACCCGAAGGGCTGCCGGTTCTACCCATGGCCGCCACTTTCCCGTTGCACCCGCGAAATCCGCTGATTGAAGAACCGGGAAAGCGAAGCTGTTGATCGGGAAGCCAAGCACCCTTCTCTGACAGAACAATCTTTCCGTCCGCATGTTGCAACGGCGAAGAACGCAGGGCCGCTTTCTGCTGCGCGGGGGCCAAGGGTGGACCGATTGCCCAGCGGGCCGATTCGCCGCTATCTTTCCCGGTTCGGGAAGATACTGATCCCCTGGCTTGCCTTGATTTGAACAATTGGCTGGTTAACGCTGGCTATTAAGGATTGATGAAGAGCGGTTTCCCGAAAGGCGATCATCAGTATGGGGTATCATCCCTTTACCTTTTGCCCGGCTTGGGGCCATTCTTTCATCATGCATGGGTGGAACCGCCCTTTGTCTGGGGCTGCCCAGCGTGCCGGCCGGGTTTGGCAGGAATCGAACCGGTGCCGGAAGTATTGAACCATTCCGCAGGTGTGCCACCATGGGCATCGGGATAATGGTTTGGTTAGGGAACAAATGTGATGGCGGCCCAGCGTTCGGCCGCCTGCTTTCCGGTTGTTGAGGAATATCCTTAAGCAAAGCCTGCTGCCCCTTGCCTCGATAAGGGCAGTCAACAATCTGAGTCAGGTACAGAAGTTTTCACAGCGTGACGAAGGGACATGCGGTGATGTGCTTCCAGAGGGCCAGGGCAGTCGTACCCGGCCGGCGGATTTCCGCCGGGGTGGCGATTGCGGGCTTGAAGGACGGCACAAAGGGGTGGCACGCCGCCATCCATTCCCTTCCACGAATTGCCATAAGGGTCGTCCGCGTTTGCCCGGGCGCCGCCGCTGCCAGCCCCCGCTTCGCCCCCTGTTGGAACCGCCACCGGTCCAGCAATACCCGGCCTTTACCCGATGGCCGGACCGGTTGCCGATGAAGGAGAGTGCTCATGAGCTTGGTCACGGACCTGTTCGCCAGCTACGCCAGCACCTATGAGAGCCGTCGCGATATCGAGATGTCGCTGTCCGAGTTCCTGGAGGGTTGCCGCGACGAACCGCTGCGCTATGCCAGCGCTGCGGAACGCTTACTGGCCGCCATCGGCGAACCGGAAGTGGTTGATACGGCGAAGGATGCGCGGCTGGCCCGCATTTTCATGAACCGGACGATCAAAGTCTATCCGGCCTTTACCGAGTTCTTTGGCATGGAGGAGACGATTGAGCGTATCGTCGGCTTCTTCCGCCATGCCGCCCAGGGGTTGGAGGAACGCAAGCAGATCCTCTATCTTCTGGGCCCGGTGGGTGGCGGTAAATCCTCGCTGGCCGAGCGGCTGAAGGCGCTGATGGAGGAACAGCCGATCTATGTATTGAAGGCCGGCGACCAGATCAGCCCGGTCTTTGAGAGCCCGCTGGGCCTGTTCGACCCGACCAAGATGGGGACGGTGCTGGAGGAACGGTTCGGCATTCCGCGCCGCCGGCTGACCGGCCTGATGAGCCCCTGGGCCTTGAAGCGGCTGGACGAATTTGACGGCGATATCCGCCGCTTCCGCGTGGTGAAGCTGCGCCCCTCCCGCCTGCGCCAGACCGGCATCGCCAAGACCGAGCCGGGCGATGAAAACAACCAGGATATCAGCAGCTTGGTCGGCAAGGTCGATATCCGCAAGCTGGAGCTTTACAGCCAGAACGATCCCGATGCCTACAGCTATTCCGGCGGCCTGAACCGGGCCAATCAGGGGATGCTGGAATTTGTCGAGATGTTCAAGGCGCCGATCAAGATGCTGCACCCGCTGCTGACGGCGACGCAGGAAGGCAATTATATCGGCACGGAGAATATCGGTGCGCTGCCCTTCCAGGGCGTCATCATGGCCCACAGCAATGAGGCGGAATGGCAGAGCTTCAAGAACAACAAGAATAATGAGGCCTTTATCGACCGTATCTGCGTGATCAAGGTGCCTTATTGCCTGCGGGTGACGGAAGAACAGCGCATTTATGAAAAGCTGATCAGGACATCTGAGTTGTCGGCGGCCCCTTGCGCGCCGGCAACGCTGGAAATGCTGGCGCGCTTCACCGTGCTGTCACGCCTGCGTGACCATGGCAATTCCAACCTGTTCAGCAAGATGCGCGTCTATGATGGCGAAAGCCTGAAAGAGACCGACCCCAAGGCCAAGACCCTGCAGGAATATAAGGACGCCGCCGGGGTGGATGAGGGGATGAACGGCATTTCCACCCGTTTCGCCTTCAAGGTGCTGGCCAGCACCTTCAACTATGACAATACAGAGGTGGGGGCCGATCCGGTCCACCTGATGTATATCCTGGAACAATCCATCAAGCGGGAGCAGTTCCCCGACGAGACGGAGAAAAAATATATCGAGTTCATCAAGGCTGAACTGGCCCCGCGTTATGCCGAGTTCATCGGCAATGAAATCCAGAAAGCCTATCTGGAAAGCTATCACGACTATGGTCAGAACCTGTTTGACCGTTACGTCGATTATGCCGATGCCTGGATCGAAGATCAGGATTTCAAGGATCCTGATACCGGCCAGTTGATGAACCGCGACCTGTTGAACCAGGAGCTGACCAAGATCGAGAAACCCGCTGGCATCGCCAATCCGAAGGATTTCCGCAACGAGGTGGTGAAATTTGCCCTGCGTATGCGGGCCAATAATGGTGGGCGTAATCCTTCTTGGACCAGCTATGAGAAGTTGCGGGACGTCATTGAGAAGCGCATGTTCAGTCAGGTGGAGGAACTGCTGCCGGTGATCAGCTTCGGGTCGAAGAAAGACAGCGACACGGAGAAGAAGCACAGTGAATTCGTCAACCGGATGATGGCGCGCGGTTATACCGAGCGCCAGGTTCGCCGGCTGGTCGAGTGGTACATGCGGGTTAAGCAGGCTGGCTAAACCGTTCCCTCAGGCGAAATCCCCGCCGCCGGTCCCCATCCGGGCCGGCGGTTGCGGAACGGCAAAGGCTCCCGCCGCTTCTGGTTTTCTGGAAGCACGGGATGCGCCAGTGAAAGGACGGTGCAACCTTGTTCACCATTGTTGATCGACGTCTGAACCCTTCCGGCAAATCCCTTGCCAACCGTCAGCGCTTTCTGCGCCGGGCCAAGGAACAGGTGATGCGGGCCGTGCGCGATGCCTCCGCCAAGCGGGGCATCAAGGATATCGATATGGGCGGGGATATCAGCATCTCCCCCGACGGTATCAAGGAACCGACCCTGCAGCGCTCGTCCAGCGGCGGGGCGCGGAATTATGTCGTGCCCGGTAACAAGGAATTCATGTCCGGCGACAAGATCAAGCGCCCGCCGCAGGGCGGTGGGGGCGGGCAGGGCAATGAGGGGGCCGATGATGGCGACGGCCAGGATGAATTCCGTTTTGTGCTGAGCCGGGAGGAATTCATCGATCTGTTCCTGGAAGATCTGGAACTGCCCGATCTGGCCAAACGCAAGCTGGCGGTGACCGACAGCCTGGATTGGCACCGGGCCGGCTATTCCGTCTCCGGTTCGCCGACCAATCTCAACCTTGTGCGCACCATGCGCAATTCGCTGGCCCGCCGCATCGCGCTGAACCGTCCGACGGGGGATGAGATCAAGGCCCTGCGCGTGGAGATCGACGATCTGGAGCGCACGGGCCGTGACCGGGTACGGCTGGAAGAGGCGCGGGAAGAGCTGGCCTTGCTGCTGCGCCGCACCCAACGCATTCCCTATATCGACCCGGTGGATGTGCGCTACAACCGGTTCGATGCCACCCCGCGCCCGGCTGCCCAGGCGGTAATGTTCTGCCTGATGGATGTCTCCGGCTCCATGACGGAGCATATGAAGGACTTGGCCAAGCGCTTCTATATGCTGCTCTATCTGTTCCTGACCCGGCGTTACAAGCATGTGGAGGTGGTGTTCATCCGCCATACCCACAAGGCGCAGGAGGTGGATGAGGAGACCTTCTTCTACAGCCCCGAAACCGGCGGCACCGTGGTGTCGACGGCACTGGAGGAGATGCAGCGGGTGGTGGAGGCGCGCTTCCCGCCATCGGAATGGAACATCTATGCCGCGCAGGCCAGCGACGGCGACAACGCCCTGTCGGACAATGGCAAGACAGCGCAGTTGATGAAGGAGATCATCCTGCCGATCTGCCAATATTATGCCTATATCGAGGTGGGGCAGGATGGCATGTCCCCCGGTCTGGCCTATGGCGGCGGGGTGCGGGAAACCGATCTCTGGCGCACCTATAAATCCATCGCCGAACCGGTGCTGGCCATGCGCCGGGTGACACAGCGGCGGGAAATCTACCCTGTCTTCCGGGAGCTGTTTGCCAAGGACGGGGTGGCGCAACAGGCGGAGGCCGGCGCATGAGCATCATCACATCATTGGGCAATGTACTGGGCGGCGGTGCTGCCGCCGGCGGCGAACCGCTCTATCAGGGGGCGGACTGGGATTATGACAAGGTCCGCCGCGTCTATGACGCCATCGAGCAGGTGGCGGTGCAGGATCTGGGGCTGGATACCTATACCAACCAGATCGAGGTAATTACCTCTGAACAGATGCTGGATGCCTATTCCAGCATCGGGATGCCGCTATTCTACAAGCATTGGTCCTTCGGCAAGCATTTCGCCCGTGACGAGGCGATGTATCGTAGCGGCCAGCGCGGGCTGGCCTATGAAATCGTCATCAATTCCAACCCCTGCATCAGCTACATCATGGAAGAAAATACCATGACGATGCAGACGCTGGTGATTGCCCATGCGGCCTTCGGCCATAACCATTTCTTCAAGAATAACTATCTGTTCCAGCAATGGACCGATGCCGACGGCATTCTGGATTATCTCTCCTTTGCCAAGGAATATATTGCCAAGTGTGAGGAACGGTTTGGGCATGTGGCGGTGGAGCGGGTGCTGGATGCCGCTCATGCGCTGATGAACCATGGCGTCCACCGCTATCCCCGCCGCCGCACGCCCGACCTGCGCAATGAGGAACGCCGGGCGCGGGAGCGGGAGGAGCACCGTGAGCGGACCTTCAACGACCTCTGGCGCACCGTTCCGGGTAAAGCCGGCGGGGCCAGCCCACTGTCGGACCGCGACCGCCGCCGCGCCATGCTGGAACTGCCGGAGGAGAATATCCTCTATTTCCTGGAGAAGAAGGCGCCGCGCCTGGATGGCTGGCAGCGGGAGCTGCTGCGCATTGTCCGCCACGTGGCGCAATATTTCTATCCCCAACGTCAGACCAAGGTGATGAACGAGGGCTGCGCCACCTATTGCCATTACCGCATCCTGCAAACCCTGCATGAGCGTGGGCAATTGACCGATGGTGCCTGGATGGAGGCGATGCACAGCCACACCAATGTGGTGTTCCAGCCGGATTTCGATGACCGGCGCTATGGTGGTATCAATCCCTATGCGCTGGGATTCGCCATGATGCAGGATATCGAGCGTATCGCCAGCAACCCCACGGCGGAGGATCGGGAATGGTTCCCCGATCTGGCCGGCCGTGGCGATCCGATGGGGGCGCTGCGCCATGCCTGGGCCAATTACCGGGATGAAAGCTTCATCCTGCAATATCTCTCCCCGGCGCTGATCCGCAAATTCCGCCTGTTCCATGTGGCCGATGATGCGCGTGACCCGGAAATGAAGGTGGCCGCCATCCATGATGAGCGGGGTTATCGCGCCGTGCGCCACGCCCTGGCGCGACAATATGACATTGCCTGGGCGGAGGCCGATATCCAGATCGTCGATGTCGATCTGGTGGGGGATCGCCGGTTGATCCTGGAACATCGGGTGCTGAATCAGGTGCTGCTGGATGAGGCGTCGACCAAAGCCGTGCTGCAACATCTGGCCGATCTCTGGGGCTATGAGGTCGAACTGGAGGAGGTTGATCCCGCCACAGGTGCACGGCTGAAAAAGCACACCATCGCGCCCCGGCGCGTTCTGGGTAGCCCGGTTTAGCCGGTAAGCTGCCCGCTTCTATCCACAGGGGCCGTCATGCTTTGGCCACCATTTGCCGCATAGATTGGGGGGCCAACCCGTTTAACAGTCTTGCTTTGCCGGGCGCTGGTTGGCAAACAGGCGGCTCCCTATTCTTGTGGATCGAAGTGGCAGGCATGATGCGGCGTCTTGCAGGTTTCCTGATCGTTCTGGCGGTGGCCGGCTGTGCCAGCAAAACCCCACCCGCCCCGCCGGAGGCGGCGGCGCCCCCGCCTCCGCCCGCCGCGCCGGCCAAGCCCACCAGCATCATCATGGATGCCGGCGATCTGGCCGCCGTCCAGGGCGCACTGCGGGAGATGGGCACCAAACCGGTGGATCAGGTGGTGGGCTGGGCCAATCCGCTGACCGGCAAGCGTGGGGCTGTGAAGGTGCTGCGCGATGGTTATGATGCGCAGAACCGCCCCTGCCGGGAGTTCCATTCCGTGGTGATCCTGGACGACATGTATCAGCACACCACGGGTTTCCTCTGCCGCCAGCCCGACGGCGCCTGGGAAGTGGTGGATGCGCGGGAATACCCGCTCTACACCCACCGTCAGTAAGCTGACGCTTCCACACCCGACGGGGTTCCGATGCGGCGTATCCTCCTTGCCTCCACCGCCATTGTCCTGACCGCCATCGGTGCGGCGCTCTGGCTGGTGCCGGGCGGGGAACGGCCATCTGCCCCCGTGGTGGCGGTGCCGCCGCCACTCCCACCGCCGCCGATCGTGGCGGCGGTGCTGAAGGGCGGTCCGGGCGGGCTGCTGCCGGTGGCCGACCCGGATGCCTTGACCCTGTCGGAGGAGGGGGTAAAGGCGCTGACGGATTTTGCCCGCCGCAGCCACAGCCAGGCCCTGCTGGTCTGGCAGGCGGGGGCCTTGCAGCTGGAATATTATGATCCTGCCCTGCAGCCGGGTGACCGGCTGGACGCGGCGGGTCTGCTGCCGGGCCTGCTGGCCCTGCTGACGGGCATTGCCCTGCAGGATGGCACCCTGGCCGGGATTGATGATCCGATCAGCCGCTACCTGCCGGAATGGGCCGGTGATGCCCGTGGCCGCATTACCGTGCGCCATCTGCTGGAAGGCAGCAGCGGGCTTACACCGCCGGCGACTCCGCCCGGCGATGATGCGTCCGTCTGGACGCTTTCGGCTGAACTGGCTGTTGAGCCGGGCACCCGCTTCGCCCCTAATAGCTATGAGGCCCAACTGCTGGGTCTGGTGCTGTCCCGTGCGCGCAACCAGCCGGTGGCGGACTACCTCGCCACCGCGCTTTGGCAGCCGCTGGGGGCCAGGGATGCCAGCCTGGAAGCGGGCAGCAAGACTGGTGCCGCCTATCTGCAATGCTGCATGAAGGCGACCGCTCGCGATTGGCTGCGTCCCGGCCTGCTGCTGCTGGAGGATGGGCGGGTCGGGGCCGACACTCTCGTGCCCAAGCCCTGGCTGGACCTGATGCTACGGCCGAACGGCCATTCCCGCAATGATGGCTGGCGCCTGCGCCTGGGCTGGCCCTTTGATCCGAAGGGACCGGTGGCTGCCAAGGCCCCCTTTACCGATGGGGATACGGTTTTCATGGCGGGGGACGATGGCAGCCGGCTCTACATCTCCAAGGCGAGGGAGCTGGTGATTCTGCGCTTAGGTGCCCTGGGGGCGGATTGGGATGAGTCCACCCTGCCGAATCTGGTGTCACGGGCCAGCACCCTGGTGGCAGCGGAACCCCGCAGCGTGAATGGCAAGAAGGTGCAAAAGGCCAATGATCTCAACGGCAAGGTGGCCATGCCGCCGATCACCAAACCGCCGCCCATCCCGAAGGTGACGGTGGAGCCGCTGGAAGATGGTGCGCACAGCAACATGGCCCCCAAAGACCGCCCGCTGACGAATGTGCCCGCCCCTGACCTTCCGCCGACTCCAAAACCCTGATCCCGGATTGTCACTCCGCGATCAGGCTGGCCGCGAAAAGCGGGATAAGTCAGTCTTTAGCCAGCGGCACGAAATCATGACCGCCGGTTACGCTTTCGTGCCTCTCAATCGCCGGCGCCGGCATCCGCTGGCTTGGCTAAGCCGCATGAGCGGTGCGGCGGCAGCCGCAGCACTACCAACGGTCATGGATTATGACCGTTGGTATTATTCAACATTAGGTTTATTTTGACTTGTAGGCGCGCAACTGTTTGTTGAAGTCGGCGGCGAGCTTTTCCATGCGCGCGGATGCGTCATTGTAACGCTTCGTCCAGTCGCCACCGCTCTTGCCTTTGCCTTCGAACTCCAGGCAGGCCAGAAATTCCTGTGTTTCAGCGACATATGCCTTCACGGCCTTCTGGGCGGCAACCATGTCGGGTTCAGTGGCAGAGGCACCATCAGGAACGGCCGGCGGATCCTTCAATGCGCACTCGGCATGGGCGACGCCCGATATCATGAAGCTCGCGATTGTCACTGCCAGCGCAGTCGCTTTTTTCATATCTTGCAGCCCCTCTTCTTGTTGCAAAGTACTAACCCAAGACCCTCGTCAAGCAAGTGCTATACCTGACGGTTACAGGCGGAATGCTGCAGTGCATCACCAACAATGGTTAAGGGCGTCCTCCAGAAGGCAACTTCCGCTGGGGTTAAGCTTAACACATGCTGGATAATCGAACGTTAATGCTATTCCGCATCGAATTCAGTAGATACGCCTACATTTTCCCAACAAGCTCGTTTATACCTATTCGAAAGGATGGTGCCAGGGCAAGCGCCAATCCCACTTTGGGATGGTGGGATTAATATAAAAGTTTATGCAATCCTGGTTTTGTTTGCCCGGTGGGAGCCGACAGCGCCCAAACAATAATAGGGCGTTTAATGAGGATGCCATGGTCCGCCATGGTATCCGTCAAGGGAAGGTTGAGTGGAGCAGGTTGCGTTGCTGAGAAGGACAGGAAAGGTTAGTCGAGATGAGCAATTTTAATCGGACCATGCGGCCGGCCGGTAGCCCCGCTCCGGCCGGGTCTGGCGGGCTGTTCAGTAATTGGTCGATCAGCCGTAAGATCACGTTTGCGATTGCTATACCGATCATTATCGGTCTTGGCGCCGTGATCGCCCTCAGCGCTTCTGCCATGCGTTCGTCGATGCTGGACCTTTCCAAGCGCTCGGAAAGCCAGGTCACGGAAATGATGGCTGCGCAGATGTCTGCCGCCGTCCGTTTCAAGAATGCTGACGCCATCGCCGACAGCTATGCTGACCTCGCCACGGCCAAGAGCACCAGCCTGGCCTTTGTGCGCGTGCTCGACAGTGACGGTGAGTCGCTGATCGAATATCCCAGCAAGGACAAGCCGCTGCCGGCCGGGATGGCCCCGTTTGAGCCGGCAAAGGCGCAGATCGCCAAGACGGTGACCGAAGTCAAGCTGCTGGACCAGGGTGATTTCCTGGTTGTGCAGGCCCCCGTCCGCGCCGGTGCCAACCGCGATCAGGTTGGTACACTGACCGTGGCGTGGAGCCGGGCCAACCTGCAGGCCTCCATTGCCGATGCGGTGATGGGCAACACCCTGATCGCCCTGGTCGTTCTGGCCGTGCTGATCGGTATTCTGGTGGTGCTGCTGCAGAAGATCGTCGGCACGCCGCTGAAATCCATGCAGGGCGCCATGTCCAAACTGGCGTCTGGCGATCTGACGGTGCAGATCACCGGTACCCAGCGCGGTGACGAGATCGGCGCCATGGCCCAGTCGGTGCAGGTCTTCAAGGACAACGCGCTGGAGATGGACAATCTGCGTCGCCGCCAGGAAGAGGCGGAGCGTCAGGCCGCCATCGAGAAGAAGGCGGCCATGGAGAAGCTGGCGTCCGATTTCGAGAACTCCGTCAAGGGCGTGGTTTCCGAAATCTCCGGCGCGTCCAGTCAGGTCCAGTCCACTGCCGAAGGGCTGTCCGCTTCGGCCGAGGAAAGCCGCGCCCAGACCAGCGCCGTGGCTGCCGCCACCCAGCAGGCTTCCGCCAATGTGCAGTCGGTGGCCAGCGCCACTGAAGAGCTGGCCGGATCGCTGGCGGAGATCAGCAATCAGGTCAATACCTCGGCCCGCATCGCCCGCGATGCCGCCAAGACCGCCGAGAAGACCAACGGCACCGTGCAGTCGCTGGCGCAGCGCGCCCAGTCCATCGGTGATGTGGTGAAGCTGATTTCTGACATTGCCAGCCAGACCAACCTGCTGGCCCTGAATGCCACGATTGAGGCGGCGCGCGCCGGTGAAGCCGGCAAGGGCTTTGCTGTCGTGGCCTCTGAAGTGAAGAGCCTGGCCAACCAGACGGCCAAGGCCACCGAGGAGATCGCCAGCCAGATCACCACGATGCAGGACGCGACCAAGGAGGCCGTGGACGCCATCGTTGTGATCAGCCGGACCATTGCGGAGATCAACGACATCTCCGAAATGGTGGCCGGTGCCGTGGAAGAGCAGGATGCGGCGACCAAGGAAATTGCCCGCAATGTCCAGCAGGCCTCCATGGGCACGATGGAAGTGACGCGCAATATCGAAAGCCTGGAGGAAGTGGCGCACCAGACCGGTTCGTCGGCGACCGACATGTTGGGTGCGGCGCGCAACATGGCCCGCCAGTCGGGCGAATTGGGGCGTACTGTCGACCAATTCCTGGCCCAGGTGCGCAGCGCCTGATCAGGTTCGGGATGGTCTGCCGTTCGTTCGGCTGCCGCCAGACTTTTACAGTGCTTTCCTGTTTGGCCCCCGCACCCGATGGTGCGGGGGCTTTTCATTGCGCCCGCCCTGATGCATCCTGAAACGGGAGGAACCATGCGACGTCACATCCTGGCTTTGGTTATTTCAGGCATCTTTCTGGCGGGCGTGCCAGCTGCATTGGCGGAAGAGGTGCCGGGCCCCTTGGACCGTCTGGAACGGTCCTTCCTGGATTTGCGGATCTGGCTCTGGCCGGATGACCCGAATGTCCGGCTGGCGCGGGCCAATCTGCTCTATCATCTGGAGGAACTGGACGCGGCCTTGGCAGATTATGACCGCGCCATCGCCCTTCAACCCTCACCCGCCGCCTATATGCGCCGCGCCCAGGCGCGCAGTCACCATCCTGATGACCGGGTGCGGAAGGGGGCCTATGACGACTTGGCCGCCGTGCTGGATGAATTACCGGATTTCGATCGCGCCATCGACATGCGGGCGACGATGCGTATCCAGGATGGCGCCTATAATGAAGGCATTGCGGAAATCGATACGCTGTTGGAGAGCTTTCCGAACGCTGATCTGCTGCTGCGCCTGCGGGGTGATTTGTCCGAAGCGGCGGGCCGGCCGTCGGATGTGAAGGATATGTTGGTCGAGCTGGTGGAAAAGCAGCCTTCACCCAGCCTGCTCAACCATCTTTGCTGGGTGCGGGTGACACGGAATATTGAGCTGCAAGAGGCGTTGGAAAATTGTGATGCGGCGCTTGCCGAAGCGCCGGAATTTCCCGAAGCACTGGACAGCCGGGGTGTTGTGCTGTTGCGGCTGGGGCGCCCGGCGGAGGCGATTGCCGCCTTCAACAAGGCCCTGACGAAAGAGCCTGATATGGCGCCTACGCTTTACATGCGCGGCCTGGCGCGCCTGTGGCTGGCCCGTAAAGACCCGGCAGAGGCGGCCCTGGCGGAGGCTGATCTGCAAGCCGCCATCGAACTCGATCCGGAGGTGGAGGAGGATTATCAAGCCTATGGGCTGACGCGCCAATGGGCGATGGGTGGTTGAGTTTTCACGTAAACTTCATGCCACCCCCTGCTGCCGGTCGCTACAGTCAGCACCCTGACGGATGATCCGGTTGATGGTGGAAAATCAATGTCTTTCAAGCGTCTGGCGCTGGCCGCCCTGTCTTCTCTGCTGCTCTCCGGTACGGCGGGGGCCTTTGATCTGGAAGCCCATCGCGGGGGGCGCGCCTTGTGGCCGGAAAATACCCTGCCGGCCTTTGCCAATGCGATTGCGCTTGGCGTGACGACGCTGGAACTGGATACAGGCATCAGCAAGGATGGCACGCTGATCATCGCCCATGAACGGCATGTGGATACCCATCTGGCCCGTGGGGCCGATGGGCAATGGGTGACGGCGCCGACGCCGTCCTGGCACAGCCTGACCCTGGCGGAAATCGGTCGCTATGATGTGGGCCGCATCCGCCCGGACAGCGATTATGCCAAGCGGTTCAGCCGGCAGCAGTCGATCGACGGCACCCGCATTCCCACCCTGGCCAGCCTGTTCGATCTGGTCAAGGCCAAGGGGGCCGATCAGGTCCGTTTCAACATTGAAACCAAGATCGACCCGACCGCACCCGGCGACACGGTGGACCCGGAGCCCTTTGCCCGCACGCTGGTGGAGGCGGTGCGCAAGGCCGGGATGGAAAGCCGTGTGACGATCCAGAGCTTCGACTGGCGGACCTTGCAGGTGGTGCAGCGCATCGCCCCAAGCATCCCCACCGCCTATCTGACCATCGATGATCCGCAGGAAAGCAACGTGACCGGGCCCAAGGCGGCGGCCTGGACGGCCGGCTTCGCCCCGGCGGACCATGGTGGCAGCGTTCCGGCGGCGGTGAAGGCGGCCGGCGGTAAAGTCTGGTCGCCCTATTACCGCAATCTGAGCAAGGAACTGGTGGCCCAGGCCAAGGCGCTGGGCCTGCAGGTGCTGCCCTGGACGGTCAATGATGCCGACACCATGCGCCAGCTGATCGACTGGCAGGTGGATGGCATCATCAGCGATGACCCGGTGTTGCTGCGCCAGGTGGTGGCGGAGAAGGGGCTGGCCCTGCCGGTGGCAGGGCGCTGAGCCTTATACTCGGTTGCCAAAGCTGTTTCCGGGCAACTGGAAACAGCCTTAATCCAGCCAGCGGGAGGTGACGGGGGGCAGTTCCCCCCGCCATTCCGCCACTTCCTTGGCCACCTTTTCCAGCGCCCGCTGATCGCGGTAGCGTTTGCGGGCGCGGTTATTCTCGCCCTTGGCCAGCATGTCTTGCAGGCGGGCAGCCACGCGCGGCTCGCCAATAATCACCTGCCGCCAGCGTTCCAGGCGCAGTTCCGCCACGCAATCGACAATCGCCTGGGTGGCGGGGCGTCGGCCCAGCTTGATCGCCGCCGGGGCCAGCCGGGCTGCCACCGATGAGGCCACATCATGCGGCATCAGCGGGAAGGCGGCCTGCACCGCTTCGGCCAGACTGGAGCGTAGATCCTGGCCGCGCTGACGGTCGTTGCGGGTGCTGCGCTTGGCGGCAATCTCCATGCGCCGGGCGCTGTGGGCCAGCACGTCGGCCACGACCTCCGCCCCGTCCGTGTCCAGCCAGAGGATGGGAGCATCGGCAATGCGTTCCCGCACATTGGTGGGCAGGGCAGGGTGGTCGCCATCCGCCTGCAGCACCAGTTCCAGCTTCAGCAACGATTTCAGTGACCGTTCGCGCCCTTCCTGTGCCGCCAGCCAGTCGGCCAGCGGCAGGGGGGCCTGTTTGGCCAGACTGTCCATTGCTTCCAGGTCGGCGCCGGTCCAGCGGCGGCCATGCAGCAGCCGTTCCGTGCGCTCCCGTAACAGGGCGCGGGCCTGATCGCGCGGCAGGGCCGGTTCCTGCTGCACCAGTTGCCAGATGTCGCCGGTCAGCCGCCCCAGCGCCCAGCCACCATGGCTGGCGATGGGCGTGTCAGTGGGGAAGCTGCCATCGGGCAGGTTCCAGTGGTCGCTGACCCGCAGCAGGCCACGCTCATCGAGCAGCGCCTCCCCACCGGGGGAGCGCTGGATGGCGGGCCATTCAGCCACCAGGGCGGCCAGCCCGTCCGGCATGGCGGACGGGCGGTTCAGTTCACCTAAGCGCAGCGCCCTGGTAAAATCGGTCACCTCAATACCGCCCTTCGATGGCATCGATGAAGCGGTTGAACAGGTAATGGCTGTCCTCCGGGCCGGGGCTGGCTTCCGGGTGATACTGCACGGAGAAGACCGGGCGGCCCTTCAGGCGGATGCCTTCATTGGTGCCGTCAAACAGGGAGACATGCGTGACCTCCACCGTGTCCGGCAGGCTTTCCGGCAGCACGACGAAGCCATGGTTCTGGCTGGTGATCTCCACCACGCCCGAGGCCAGATCCTTCACCGGATGGTTGGCACCGCGATGGCCCCTTTCCATCTTCTCTGTCCGGCCACCGAGCGCCAGGGACAGCATCTGATGGCCCAGGCAAATGCCGAACACCGGCTTGCCGCTATCGACAATGGCCTTGATGGTCGGCACGGCATAGGTGCCGGTGGCGGCCGGGTCGCCGGGGCCGTTGGACAGGAACACGCCATCGGGGTTCAGCGCCAGGATATCGGCGGCGGGCGTATCGCCCGGCACCACCGTCACCTTGCAACCCGATGCGGCCAGGCAGCGCAGGATATTGCGCTTGGCGCCGAAATCCATGGCAACGACATGGTGCTTCGGTTCGGTCTGCTTGCCGTAACCGGTTTTCAGCGACCAGATGCTTTCATCCCAGCCATAGGTCTGACGGGTGCTGACATCCTTGGCCAGATCCATGCCTTCCAGGCCGGGCCAGGACTTGGCCAGCGCCAGCAGCGCCTCCAGGTCGAACTTGCCATCGGGGGCATGGGCGATGACGCCGTTGGGGGCGCCGGCATCGCGGATGCGCCGGGTCAGGCGGCGGGTGTCGATCCCGCTGATCCCCACAATGTCGTTCGATTGCAGCCAGTCGTTCAGGTGGCGCGTGGCGCGCCAGTTCGACGGCTCCGTCACATCGGCCTTCAGGATCAGGCCGCGCGCCACCGGCGTCAGCGTCTCGATATCCTCGGCATTGGCGCCGACATTGCCGATATGGGGGAAGGTGAAGGTGATGATCTGGCCGGCATAGGACGGATCGGTCAGGATTTCCTGATAGCCGGTCATGGAGGTGTTGAAGCACACCTCGCCCACGCGATGGCCGGCGGCGCCCATGCCGCGCCCCCAGAACACCGATCCGTCTGCGAGAACCAGAACGCCAGTGGCTCCGGTCGGGGCGGGCGCGTGGGTGGGGGAACCCATCGACGGGGTGTCGGTCATCGGCGGCGTACCTTATGATCAGTGGCGATGCCCGGGGGCGGGCACCCAAAAATGGTTGGCCACCCGCTGAAAAGCGGGGCGGCCTGCCCGCGGGGCGTCGCGCCCCATCCATCGCCCGCTGGGTTTGCACCCTCTGGGTTATGGCAGGTCGCGCCGATACCGCGCGCCGGCCGGGGCCGGAACGGTTCGGGCGTTGAAATAGACAATCGCGTTACAGCGGTCAACCCGACCTCTGCGCGCCCCTGCTAAGCGTCGCCATGCAGGGGGCAAACATACGGGTGTTTCTTGTCGGGGTTTCCGAATGGCTGGCATTTGAAGCTTATGTTGTTTACTCTTCGCCCCTGTTTTTCTGGATCAACCCCGAGGTATGTCATGTTGCGTCAGACGCTGAACGAGGCCCTGAAGGATGCGATGCGCGCCAAGGATCAGCGCACCGTCGCCACGGTGCGTCTGATCATCGCCGCCCTGAAGGACCGCGATATTGCCGCCCGCACCCGTGGCCAGATGGATGGCGTGGATGATGCCGAAATCCTGGCCATGCTGCAGACCATGGTGAAGCAGCGCCGCGAAAGCATCATCATGTATGAGCAGGGCGGCCGCCAGGAACTGGCCCAGCAGGAAGCCGAAGAAATCACCGTCATCGAGAATTTCCTGCCCCAGCAACTGGATGAAGCCGCGACGCGGGAAGCCATTGCCGCCTTGATCGCGGAGATCGGCGCCACCGGCGTGAAGGATATGGGCAAGGTGATGGCCGAACTGCGCGGCCGCTTCGCCGGCCAGATGGATTTCACCAAGGCCAGCGCCATCGTGCGCGAAAAGCTGGTGAGCTGAGAGGGCGCCTTGACGCGGATTGTGCGGTTGGCACCGGGGGATGAGGGGCGGCTGGATGCCTATCTGGCCGGCCATCCGGCCACATCACTGTTCCTGCGTTCCAACCTGCGCCGCGCCGGGCTGGTGGATGAAGGTCAGCGCTTCCAAGGCCGCTATGCGGCCGCCCTGACGGCAGAAGACGATATTGCTGGCGTCATCGCCCATAGCTGGAATGGCAATATGCTGATCCAGGCGCCGCCTGTGCTGGCGGTGGAACTGGCCCGCCATCTGATGGCTGAGGGTGATCGCCTCCTCTGCGGTCTGATCGGGCCGCTGGAGGCGGCCAGCGCGGTGGCAGACGCATTTCCTGAACAATCCTTCCGGCGGGGTGGGGCAGAGGATCTGTTTGACCTGCCGCTGGATCGGCTGGTCGTCCCGCCCCTGTTGAGCAGCGGTACTTGTCGCTGCCGGCGCGCGACGGCGCAGGATATTCCGCTACTGGCCGGATGGCGGGTGGATTATTCTGTAGAGGCGCTGGACGCCGTGCCGGATGCCGCCCTGCGGGCGCAGGCGGAAGCTGATATCGCCGTCTGGGTGTCAGCGGGCGATGTCTTCCTGCTGACCGGGGCCGATGGGGCGATTCTCTCCATGGCTACCCATAATGCCCGTATTCCCGATACGGTGCAGATTGGCGGTGTCTGGACCCCGCGCGACAGCCGGGGCCGGGGCTATGCCCGTGCCGTGGTCGCAGGCGCGCTGCTGGCCGCCCGTGAGGATGGGGCAAGGCTGGCCGTGCTGTTCACCGGCAAGGAGAATGAGCCGGCGCGCCGCGCCTATCTGGCGCTGGGTTTCCAGATCATCGGCGATTACGCCATCCTGCTTTGTTGACCCGGTTGCCTGTGGATAACAGAGCAACCTGGGGATAAGTCTGCAGCCACATGGCACAGCGGCGGGTGCCTGTTGTATGGTTGCCGGCTGATCTGTCTGCCCGTTGATGGGAAGTCCGCCTTCACATGGCCCTGCCGCCGCAGTTTCTGGAAGAGTTGCGCACCCGCATTTCCGTGTCGGAAGTGGTGCAGAAACGTATGCGCCTGATCCGCGCCGGGCGGGAATTCAAGGCGCCCTGTCCCTTCCATAATGAGAAGTCGCCCAGCTTCTATGTCAACGACCAGAAGGGCTTTTTTCACTGCTTCGGCTGTGGTGCCCATGGCGACCAGATCGGTTTCGTCATGCGCTATGACAACCTCTCCTTCATGGAGGCGGTGGAGAATCTGGCGGGCGAAGTGGGCATGGCGGTGCCCAAGGCCACCCCGCAGGAGCGTGAGCGGTTCGAGCGGCAGAAGTCGCTCTATGATCTGGTGGAACGCGCAGCCAAATATTATGAGCAGCAGCTGTTCAGCCATGGCGGCCGTATGGCGCTGGATTATCTGCGTCGGCGCGGGTTGGATGGCGAGGGTATCGCCCGCTTCCGCCTGGGCTACGCCCCGCAGGACGGGGCGGGGCTCTATGCCGTACTCACCGAGGCCGGCTATGGCGAGGCCGACATGATCGAGGTCGGGCTGTTCAAGCGGCCCGAAAACGGCAAGGCGGTGCGCAATTTCTTCTGGAACCGGGTGATGTTCCCCGTCACCGACCGGCGGGGCCGGGTGGTGGCCTTTGGCGGGCGCGTGCTGGAAGGGGACGGGCCGAAATATATCAATTCGGCTGAAAACCCGCTCTTCCACAAGGGGCACATTCTCTACGGCATGTCGCGGGCGCGGCAGGCGGCGGCGGATGGCCAATCGCTGATCGTCACCGAAGGCTATATGGATGTGATTTCCTGCGTCATGGCCGGGTTCGAAGGGGCGGTGGCACCCCTGGGCACGGCCCTGACGGAAACCCAGATCCAGGAGCTGTGGAAACTGGCACCGGAGGGACGTCGCCGGCCCATCCTCTGCTTTGATGGCGATAATGCCGGCCGGCGGGCGGCGCAACGGGCGGTGGAACGCATCCTGCCGGTGCTGACGCCCGACGTATCGGCCCGCATTGCCTTCATGCCGGAAAAGGAAGACCCGGACAGCCTGATCCGGGGTGGCGGCAAGGCAGCGTTTGAGGCGGTGCTGGACAGGGCCCTGTCGCTGGAAGATTTCATCTGGGAATATGCCCGCCAGGGCAATGAGCCGCGCACGGCGGAAGGCCGGCTGACCATTGAAAGCACCATCAACCAGTTGACCGACGCCATCGCCGACAAGTCGGTGCAATATAATTACCGCGCCGCTTTGCGCGACAAGCTGCGCGCCGCCATCCGGGGGGCGGGCTTTGGCGAAGGCGGTGGGCGCAGCTTTGGCGGCAGCGGCGGGCCGCGCCGTCTGCGGCCGGGGGATATTCCCGTCAGTCACCTGTGGGACAAAAGCCACCGCAGCGGCGCCATCCTGACCGATCCGCGCCGGCGGGAGCGCTGGCTGTTGGTCACCGTGCTGCACCATCCTGCCCTGTTCGAACAGGTGGGGGAACTGCTGGGCCAGGCAGATTTCAGCGATCCGGCGCTGGAAATGCTGCGTCAGGCGCTTGTTGCATGTCTGACGGCCGAATCAGCACTTGACGCGGACGGCTTGAAGCGCCACCTGTCTCTGCGCGGCTTTCAAGAGACGCTGGATAGTCTGCTGAGTGCAGACGCGCCGAAGTTTGCGCAACCAGGAGCGTCCATCGAAGCGGCGAAGAGTGGCTGGCAGGAGGTTTGGTTAGGCTCCGAGGTGACATTGCTTCAGCAGGAACTGCGGGAAGCCGAGCGACGTTTCGCTGAAACCTTCAGCGAAGCCGATCTGGCACGCTTACGAATGCTTCAACAGGAAGTGCTGAACCGCCGGGGGCATACCAATGATCCCGATCAGGATGGGGTATAAGGGCACATGCCGAGGGGTATGGGGGCTCGTGTAACCTATCCACGCCGAAACTGTGTCTTGGCCGACACAGTCGTATGTCACTTTTTGATTTTGTAGCCAGGACAGAGATTGGTGGATGACCGGGCACTTGCCCGAGTCGTCCATTTGCGTTTACCGGTGGCAGCCTTGAAGGTACGGGGGCAGCGAGCGAATGGCGACTAAAGCGGCGCAGACGGCGGAAGTGTCGGAGCAGCGTGAAGAGGAAGCGAACGGCCCTCTGATGGACGGCATGGCAATTGCCGTCAAGAAGATGATCGCGCGGGGCAAGGAGCGTGGCTACGTCACCTATGACGAGCTGAACGCGGCCCTGCCGCAGGACAGTTCGTCTTCCGAGCAGATCGAAGACACGATGGCCTTGCTGTCCGAAATGGGCATCAATGTCGTCGAGGCAGAGGAACAGGAAGAGAGCAACGGCGAAGCCGGCGACGGCGAAGGCCGCCAGTCCGGTAACCTGGACGATGATGATATCGGCCGCACCGATGACCCGGTGCGCATGTATCTGCGCGAAATGGGTTCGGTGGAGCTGCTGTCGCGCGAAGGCGAAATCGCCATCGCCAAGCGCATCGAAGCCGGCCGGGAAATGATGATTGGGGCGATTTGCGAATCGCCGCTGACCATTCAGGCCATCATCGAATGGCATCAGTCGTTGCAGGACGGCAAGATGCTGCTGCGCGACATTATCGATCTGGATGCCTCTTACGGCGTTGACCCGGAATCGGGTGAGCTGCCGCCGGAGACGCTGGACGGCCCGGCCGCCGACCGTGAGGAAGAGGAAGGCGAGCGCGCAGAGGGTGAAGGCGAGGGCACCGGCCCGGCCGCCGACGGCGAAGAGGAAGGCAATGTCTCCCTTTCCGCCATGGAAGCCGAGCTGAAGCCCAAGGTGCTGGAAACCTTCGGCAAGATCGAAGAGACCTATGAGCGCCTGCACAAGATGCAGGAGCTGCGTCTGGCGGCCTTGCAGCGCGGCGAAGAGGTCAAGGGTGCGGACAAGAAGTACGAGAAGGTGAAGGCCGAATTGACCGAACTGGTCAATTCCGTGCGCCTGAACAATGGCCGTATCGAACAGCTTGTCGAACAGCTCTATGCCCTGAACCGCAAGCTGCTGGGCTTTGAAGGCCGCCTGCTTCGTCTGGCCACTGATTGCCGCGTAAAGCGTGAAGACTTCCTGCAGCATTATTACGGGTCGGAACTGGACCCGAACTGGCTGGACCGCTGCAAGAATATCTCCAAGGCCTGGGGCCGTTTTGCCGAACGCTCCTCGCACGAGGTTGCCCGCGTGCGGGAAAATATTGGTGACGTCTCCACCCAGGCGCGGTTGCCGATCGGTGAGTTCCGCCGCATCGTCTCCACCGTGCAGAAGGGCGAGAAGGAAGCCAGCCGCGCCAAGAAGGAGATGGTGGAAGCCAACCTCCGTCTGGTGATCTCCATCGCCAAGAAATACACCAACCGTGGCCTGCAGTTCCTGGACTTGATCCAGGAAGGCAATATCGGTCTGATGAAGGCGGTGGATAAGTTCGAATATCGGCGCGGCTACAAGTTCTCCACCTATGCCACTTGGTGGATCCGGCAGGCGATCACGAGGTCGATCGCCGATCAGGCCCGCACCATCCGTATTCCCGTGCATATGATCGAAACGATCAACAAGCTGGTGCGCACCAGCCGTCAGATGCTGCACGAGATCGGGCGGGAGCCGACGCCGGAGGAACTGGCCGAGCGGCTGATGATGCCGCTGGAGAAGGTCCGCAAGGTGTTGAAGATCGCCAAGGAGCCGATCTCCCTGGAAACGCCGATTGGCGACGAGGAAGATTCGCATCTGGGCGATTTCATCGAGGATAAGAACGCCGTTCTGCCCCTCGATGCCGCCATCCAGGCGAACCTGCGCGAGACCACCACCCGTATACTGGCCACCCTGACCGCCCGTGAGGAACGGGTTCTGCGGATGCGCTTCGGCATCGGCATGAATACCGACCATACGCTGGAAGAAGTGGGCCAGCAGTTCAGCGTGACCCGCGAGCGTATCCGCCAGATCGAGGCGAAGGCGCTGCGCAAGCTGAAGCACCCGTCGCGTTCCCGCAAGCTGCGCAGCTTCCTGGATACGTGATCGGTTCGGCTATGCCTTTCCCCGCTCGGCAACGGGCGGGGAGGGGATACGAAAAACCCCGCCTGGGCAATCAAGCCCGGCGGGGTTTTTTCGTTTAGGCAGATGTTGGAAATTTACAGTGCCAACACCGCATAACCCAGACCACCGACCACAGCGATAATCGCCAATAGTTTGGCCAGACGGGCCAGTCTTTTGCCCAGGGGCGCGGGATTATCATTGGCGGCAGTTGGCGCCCGCCAGAGGAAGACGGGTGCTGCGAACATGGATTGGGCGTTACGGGCGGCCCACAGGGGGCCGCCCGCTTTATGCTGACTATTCAGCCGCTCAGCCACGCTCGTTCAGCGGGACGAAATCCCGCGTCACGTGACCGGTATAGAGCTGACGCGGACGACCGATCTTCTGGGTCGGATCCTCAATCATTTCCTTCCACTGGCTGATCCAGCCGACGGTACGGGCCAGCGCGAACAGCACGGTGAACATGCTGGTCGGGAAGCCGATCGCCTTCAGGATGATGCCGGAATAGAAGTCGACGTTCGGGTACAGCTTCTTCTCGATGAAGTACTCGTCGGACAGCGCGATCCGCTCCAGCTCCACGGCGATATCCAGCAGCGGATCGTCCTTGATCCCCAGCTCGGCCAGCACTTCCTTACAGGTCTGCTGCATAACCTTGGCGCGCGGGTCGTAGTTCTTGTAGACCCGGTGGCCGAAGCCCATCAGACGGAAATTGTCGTTCTTGTCCTTGGCGCGCTTGATGAATTCCGGAATGCGATCAACGGACTTGATCTCTTCCAGCATCTTCAGCACGGCCTCGTTCGCACCACCATGCGCGGGACCCCACAGGGAGGCGATGCCGGCGGCGATACAGGCGAACGGGTTGGCACCCGACGAACCGGCCAGACGCACGGTGGAGGTCGAGGCGTTCTGCTCGTGATCGGCGTGCAGGATGAAGATCTTGTCCATCGCCTTGGCGATGACCGGGTTCACCTTGTACTGCTCGCACGGGACCGCGAAGGTCATGTGCAGGAAGTTCTCGGCAAAGCCCAGATCGTTGCGCGGATAGACGAAGGGCTGACCGACCGAATACTTATACGCCATGGCAGCAATGGTCGGCACCTTGGCGATCAGCCGGTGCGACGCGATGATGCGCTGGGTCGGGTCATTGATGTCGGTGCTGTCGTGATAGAAGGCCGACAGGGCGCCGACGACGCCGCACATGATGGCCATCGGGTGGGCATCGCGGCGGAAGCCACGGAAGAAGTTCGCCAGCTGCTCATGCACCATGGTGTGGCGCGTGATGGTCTGCTCGAACTTGGCCTTCTGCTCCGGGTTCGGCAGCTCGCCGTTCAGCAGCAGGTAGCAGACTTCCAGGAAGTCGCTCTTCTCCGCCAACTGCTCGATCGGGTAACCGCGGTGCAGCAGCACGCCTTCATCGCCATCGATGTAGGTGATTGCCGATTCGCAGGAGCCGGTGGAGGTGAAACCCGGATCGTAGGTGAAGCAGCCGGTGGCCGCATAGAGCTTGCGGATGTCGATGACATCCGGCCCCGTCGCGCCGTGCAGGATGGGCAAGGTGACTTGCTTGCCGTTCCGGTTATCGATCAGGGTCACCGTATCGGCGGTTCCATCGCCCGCCGTCTGGGGAGTCTGGCTCATATCGGCACGTCCTCAAGGTGTTCTTGGGTGGGGCGGCTGCCCCGGGGTTCTTTTTAGGTGGCGGAGTGTAGTTGCGCGGCGCAGCAATGGCAACGCAACTGCATCAAATTATCCACCCTTTGCGACATCTTCCAGCCGCACCAAGGTCTCGGCGCGACCAAGAATTTCCGCCACCTCGAAAATCGGCGGCGAAACGGTGGAACCGGTCAGGGCGGCGCGCAAGGGCTGGGCCAGTTTGCCCAGCTTCAGACCGGTGCGCTCCGCATGGTCGCGCACGATCTGTTCCAGTGCAGCACCGCTCCAATCGGGCGACGCGGCGAACGCTTCTGCCAGCGCCGCCAGCTGCGACCGTGCCTCGGCCGTCAGCAGGGCCGCTGCCTTGTCATCCAGGGCAAGCGGCCGGTTGGCAAACAGATAGAGTGAACCATCTGCCAATTCCAGTAGGGTTTTCACGCGCGGCTTGAAACCGGGCACGGAACGCAACAGCCGTTCCTTCTCCGCGTCCGTCAAGGCGCGGCCGATCTTGGCCTCAATGAAGGGGCTGGTCAGGGCCACCAGCCGCGCATCATCCGCCTCCCGAATATAATGGGCGTTCAGGTTCTCCATCTTGGCGAAGTCCAGCCGGGAGGGGGAGCGGCCGATCCCTTCCAGCGTGAACCATTCGATGGCCTGTTCGGTGGAGATAATCTCCGCATCGCCATGGCCCCAGCCCAGACGCAGCAGGTAATTGCGCATGGTTTCCGGCAGGAAGCCCATGTCGCGATAGGCCTCAATCCCCAAGGCGCCATGGCGCTTGGAGAGCTTGGCCCCGTCCGGCCCGTGGATCAGCGGGATATGCGCGAATTCCGGGGCTGCCCAGCCCATGGCATTATAGATCTGCAGCTGGCGGAAGGTATTGGTCAGGTGATCGTCACCGCGCACCACATGGGTCACACCCATATCATGGTCGTCCACCACCACGGCCAGCAGGTAAGTAGGTGTGCCGTCGGAGCGCAGCAGGATCAGATCATCCAGCTGGCTGTTCTGCACCCGCACTTCGCCCTGCACATGGTCATTCACCACCGTCTCCCCCTCGCGCGGGGCCTTCAGGCGGATGGCGGGGGCGATGCCGGCCGGTGCTTCCGACGGGTCGCGGTCGCGCCAGCGACCGTCATAGCGCGGCTGCTGACCGGCGGCCTTCTGCGCCTCCCGCATCGCGTCCAGCTCTTCCGGGGTGCAATAACAACGATAGGCGGTGCCGTTGGCCAGCATTTCCGCCACCACTTCGGCGTGACGGTCCTTGCGTTCGAACTGGCTGACCGCTTCACCGTCCCATTCCAGGCCCAGCCATTTCAGCCCATCCAGAATGGCATCGACGGCCGCCTGGGTGGAACGGGCGCGGTCGGTATCCTCGATCCGCAGCAGGAAGGTGCCCTGATGGTGCTTGGCGAAAAGCCAGTTGAACAGGGCTGTGCGGCCACCGCCAATATGCAGAAAACCGGTGGGGGATGGTGCGAAACGGGTGACAATTTTCATGATTAATACAATCTTCTGCGGGTAAACCAGTCCGTTGCCGGCAGATGTAGCACAGCAGCGGGCCTTATGCACCGTGACGGTCATCACCAATGCGGCAAAGCACGCACATAAGAATAGCGGGGCCCTGGGCCTGGACAGGGGAGGGCTGGTCACCCCTGGCGCTGGCACGGCGCCTGCTGGGCGCGCTGGCGGCTGAACAGGGCCAGTGGTTGCTGTGGATACCGGTCACCTTGTCGTTGGGCATTGGTGCCTATTTCGCCCTGCCGCTGGAACCGCCCCTGTGGCTTGTGGGGGTGCTGGCGGTGGCGATGCTGACCCTCAGCCTGACGCTGGGGCTGCGCTGGCCGCTCGCCGGGCGGCTGGCGGCCATCCTGCTGCTGGTCCCGGCCCTGGGGTTGCTGGCGGGGGCGTGGCGGACGGCCGGCATGGCCGCCCCCATGCTGGATGCCGCCCGTGGCCCAACGGTGGTGACCGGCCGGGTGGTGGCGCTGCAAAAGCAGGAACATGATTTGCGGCTGCAACTGGCCGATCCCTGGATTGCCGTTGTCCCGGCCGCGGAGACGCCAAAACGACTGACCGTCTTGCTGCGACCGGATGACATGTTGCCGCCCTTGGGGGAGAAGGTGCGCATCTGGGGCCGGGTCGCCGGCCCTGGCGGTCCGGTGGAGCCGGATGCCTTTGATTTTCGACGCTATTCCTATTTCCAGGGCATTGGCGGCAGTGTCGTGGCCTATGTGCGGCTGGAGCGTAAAGGACAGGCGGTCGCGTCGGCGGATGGGGATTGGGGATTGTGGCTGGAACGGCTGCGCCAAGCCATCGCCACAAAGGTGGAGGCGCGGTTGCAGGGCGGGGCCGCCGGGTTGACCACCGCCCTGTTGAATGGGGACAGCAGCGGTATCCCTGACGATGATCTGGCGGCCATGCGGGTCTCAGGCCTGCAGCACCTGATCTCCATCTCCGGCCTGCATATCGGGTTGGTGGCGGGGCTGGTGTTTCTGCTGGTGCGCGGCGGCTTGGCATTGTGGCCGGCCTTGGCCCTGCGCCATCCGATCAAGAAATATGCCGCCGTGCTGGCCATGGCGGCGGCGTTCTTCTACATGCTGATGGTGGGGTCGCCGGTGCCGACGCTGCGGTCGGTGCTGATGACGGGGATCATGCTGCTGGCTGTGCTGGCCGATCGCAATCCGTTTTCCCTGCGGGTCATTGCCGCCGCCGGGGTGGCGGTGCTGCTGGTGGTGCCGGACAGCCTGACCGGCCCCAGCTTTCAGATGTCCTTTGCCGCCGTGGCCGCCCTGATCATGGTCTATGACGCACTCGCCCCCTGGCTGGCGCGGAGACGGCGGGAAGGCGGTGGCGGCTGGGTGGGCAAGCTGGCCGCCTATGCCGGCGGGCTGATTCTCACTTCCCTGGTGGCCAGTCTGGCGACGACGCCCTACGCCGTCTATAATTTCCAGAAGGTGGCCAATTACGGGCTGCTCTCCAACATGATTGCCGTGCCCTTGACCAGCTTCTGGGTGATGCCTTGCGGGCTGCTGGCCTGCCTGCTGATGCCGCTGGGGCTGGAGGGCTGGGCCATCAGCGCCATGGGCTGGGGGGTGGAGGGTATCCTCTGGACCGCCCGTCTGGTGGCCGGTTTGCCCGGTGCCACGCTGACCCTGCCAGTCATGCCGCTCTGGGGGCTGGTTGCCTTCACGCTGGGTGGCCTGTGGCTGGGTATCTGGCAGGGGCGGGTGCGGTGGTGGGGTTTGGTGGGTATCCTGCTGATGCCGCTCAGCTTTCTGTTCTTCGCCCCGCCGGATGTGCGGGTGGATGCCGATGCTGGGGTGATTGGCATCCGCGCCGCCGATGGCGGTTTGCTGGTTTCCACCCGACAGCGCGCACGCTTTGACAGCAATGCCTGGGCGCTGCGGGACGGGCTGCCGGACCCACCCCGCCGCTGGCCCAAATCCGGCAGTGCCAAGGACGGGCTGACCTGTGACGGGGCCATCTGTCTATACCGGGCCAAGGGGCAGGTGCTCGCCCTGATCGACGACCGGGAAGGCGCCGTGACCTGCCCGGCAGAGGCGCTGAATGCTGTCATCAGCCTGCGGGAGGAAGCAGAGTGCCCGGCCCCGCTGATCATCCGGCGGGATGATATTGTGCGGCGGGGTGCCCATGCCCTGCATCTTTCCCCGTCCGGCATCAGGGTTGAAGCCACAAGGCCGCACCCGGGGGCGCGGCCTTGGCAATGACAATCCTGGCTGCTGCGGATCAATAGCCCGGCGGGCGCTTGGCCGTCTGTACCTTCTTCGGCAGGGTCAGTTCGGATTTCTGCTGGGCATAGGCCACAGCGATGCGGGCGCCCACGGCGGCATTGTTCAACAACAGGGCGCGGTTGGCCGTCAGGCTGGCACCGTCGGTCAATTCCTCCATCCGCTTCAGCAGGAAGGGGGTCAGCGCCTTGCCGCGCACGCCTTGGGCGTCTGCCTCCGCCACCGCGCGTTGAATGGCAGCTTCCACCGCTTCGGCATCCAGGGCGGCGGCATCGGGGATTGGCACACCGACCACCACGCCGCCGCCCAGACCCAGCAGCCATTTGGCGCGCAGCACGCGCGCCACCTCGTCCGGCGTGTCGCAGCGCCCATCCACCGGCAGCGGCAGGCTGGCGGTGTAGAAGGCGGGGAACCGGTCGGTGCCATAGCCGATCACCGGCACGCCCTTGGTTTCCAGATATTCCAGCGTGCGCGGCAGGTCCAGGATGGCCTTGGCCCCGGCGCAGATGACGGCCACATCGGTGCCGGCCAGTTCTTCCAGATCGGCGGAGATATCCAGCGTGGTTTCCATGCCACGATGCACACCGCCAATGCCGCCCGTGGCGAACACGGCGATGCCGGCCAGATGGGCGGCAATCATGGTGGAGGCCACGGTGGTGGCGCCATCAGCCTGCTGCGCCAGGGCCAGCGGCAGATCCCGCCGGCTGACCTTGCGCACGCCCGGCTGGGCCAGCCGTTCCAGATCCTCATCATCCAGACCGACGCGGATGCGACCATCCAGCACGGCGATGGTGGCGGGGATCGCCCCTTCGGCCCGGACCGCCGCCTCGATGGCGCGGGCGGTCTCCACATTGGCCGGATAGGGAAGGCCATGGCTGATCACGGTCGATTCCAGAGCCACCACGGCCCGGCCCTGCTTCAACGCCTGGGCGACCTCGGGATGGATGGAAAGGAAGTCCTGCATCTGTCTCTCCTGCTTTGCAGCGGAGAATGCCCCCGCGCCGGGCGGCACGCAAACGCGGATCAGGGGCTGCAAGGCTGCTTCCCGCTTGCCGCAACCCAGCTCTGCGGTTAGCACTGAAGCGATGGTGCCGGCGGTAAGACCGGCCCCGAAAAACGGACAAGGAAGGCAGTATGGCAAACCAACCTATCGGACAATCCTCGGGCGGCATTCTGGGCGCCATTGAACGGGTGGGCAACCGCCTGCCCGACCCGGCCAGCCTGTTCCTGATCGCCATCATCATCCTGATCGCCCTGTCGGCCACCATGGCCGGCATGGGCGTCTCGGCCCTCCATCCGGCGACGGGCAAGGAGGTGGCGGCGGTCAGCCTGCTGTCGGCGGAGAATATCCGCCGCCTGTTCACCGACATGCCGACCATTTTCGCCAGCTTCCCGCCGCTGGCCATGGTGCTGCTGGTGATGATGGGCGTCGGCGTGGCGGAAAAGACCGGGCTGATCGGGGCGTCGCTGGGGGCGCTGGTGCGCGCCATGCCGAAAAGCCTGCTGACCTTCACGGTGATATTCGCCGGCGTGCAATCCAGCCTGGCCACCGATGCCGGCTATGTGGTGCTGATCCCGCTGGCCGGCCTGATGTTCCACAGTGTAGGGCGGCATCCGGTCGCCGGTATCGCGGCCGCCTTTGCCGGGGTGTCAGCGGGCTTTTCCTCCAACATCCTGATCACCGGGCTGGACCCGCTGCTGGCCGGCATCACCCAGGCGGCGGCCCGGCTGGTCGATCCCGCCTATGAGGTGCCGGTGACCGCCAACTGGTATCTGATGATGGCCTTTGTGCCGCTGTTCAGCATCGTCGGCACCGTCGTGCTGGACCGGTTGGTGGAACCGCGCCTGCTGGCCACCGCCCCCGTTCCCGCCGGCCATGTGGTGACGGTGGAAACGGTGACGGAAGCGCAGCAGGCGGCGGAACGGCGCGGCCTGCGCTTTGCCGGCGGGGCGCTGCTGCTGTGCATCCTGGCCATGCTGGCCGCCGTGCTGCCGGAAGGGGCGATCTTCCGCGATGCCAAGGGCACGGTGGAACCGTTCCTGAAGGGGCTGGTGGCGATGCTGTTCGCCATTTTCCTGATCATCGGCATCGCCTATGGCATCGGCGCCCGCATCATCCGCAATGACAAGGATGTGGTGCGGATGATGGGCCAATCCATGGCCGATATGGGCGGCTATATTGTGTTGGCCTTCTGCTGTGCCGTCTTCATCGCCCTGTTCGGCTGGTCGAACCTGGGGGTGATCCTTGCCATCGAAGGGGCGGAGATGCTGAAATCCGCCGGCATTGTCGGGTTGCCGCTGATGCTGGCGCTGATCCTGGTCTCGGCCCTGATCAATATCCTCATCGGCAGTGCGTCCGCCAAATGGGCCATTCTGGGGCCGGTGCTGGTGCCCATGCTGATGCTGGTCGGTGTCACCCCGGAAGCCACACAGGCAGCCTATCGCGTGGGGGACAGCTTCACCAACCCGATCACGCCGCTGCTGCCCTATTTCCCGCTGATCCTGATCATGTGCCAGCGCTATGTGCCAGGATTTGGCATCGGTTCGCTGATCGCCACCATGCTGCCACTGGCGCTGTGGATGGGCTTTGCCGCTGTCGCCCTATTCTCCGGCTGGGTGATCCTGGATCTGCCGCTGGGGCCGGGGTCGGCCATCCACATGAAGGCGGGTTGAACGGGGAGCGGCTGGCAGAGGCTGGAATAGAGCCTATATCAGGGATATGACCATGCCAGCCACCGACCCACCCCCGCCGCCCGACAGTTGGGTGCGACCCTGCCCGCCGGAACAGGGTGGCGGCCTTTGGGTGGAACCGGGCGGGTTCCATGTTGACCCTATCCGTGCCGTCAACCGCGCAATCATCAGCCATGGCCATTCCGACCATGCAAGGCCGGGCCATGCCCATGTGCTGGCGACATTGCCGACGTTGGATATCATGCGGGCACGGTTGGGGGAGGGGGCGGGCGGCAGCCTGCAGGCGCTGGCCTATCACCAGCCGCTGCGTATCCATGATGTCACCGTCACCCTGGTGCCGGCGGGCCATGTGCTGGGCAGTGCCCAGGTGGTGCTGGACTATCAGGGCAGCCGCGTCGTGGTTTCCGGTGATTATAAGCGCCGGCATGATCCCACCTGCGCCCCGTTTGAGCCGGTGGCCTGTGATGCCTTCATCACGGAAGCCACCTTCGGCCTGCCGGTCTTCCGCCACCCGCCCGCAGCGGCGGAGATTGCCCGGCTGCTCCATGCCGGGCAGGTGTTCCCGGAGCGCTCGCTGGTGGTGGGTTGCTACGCGCTGGGTAAGTGTCAGCGGCTGATCGCCCATCTGCGGGAGGCGGGCTATGATAAGCCTATCTATCTGCACGGCGCCCACCTGCCACTGTGTGAGCTGTATCAACGCCATGGCGTCGATCTGGGGGAGTTGCGCCCGGCCACCGCAGCCGCCAAGGAGGAGATGCGGGGCGCCATTGTGCTGGCCCCACCATCGGCCCTGATGGATAAATGGGCCCGCCGCCTGCCCGATCCCCTGATCGCTTATGCATCCGGCTGGATGCGGGTCCGCGCACGTGCCCGCCAGCACGGGGTGGAGATGCCGCTGGTGATTTCCGATCATGCCGATTGGGATGAACTCTGCCAGACCCTGCAGGATGTGGCCGCCCCGGAAGTTTGGGTGACCCATGGCGCGGAGGAGGCGCTGGTGCATTGGGCCAATCTGAACGGCTTCCGCGCCCGGCCCCTGCATCTGGTCGGTTTCGGCGATGAGGAGACGTGAACCATGGAACGGTTCGCCGCCCTGATCGATGCCTTGGCCTATCAGCCCGCCCGCAATGGCAAGCTCCGCCTGCTGGTGGATTATTTTGCCCAGACGCCGGACCCGGATCGCGGCTATGGCTTGGCGGCGCTGACCGGCGGCCTGTCCTTTGCTGCCGCCAAGCCGGCCCTGGTGCGCGAACTGGTGGCGTCGCGCACCGATGCCACCCTGTTCGCACTCTCCTATGATTTTGTCGGCGATCTGGCCGAAACCGTGGCCCTGATCTGGCCGCAGCGGCCCGGCAGCAACCAGCCATCGCCGTCCTTGTCGGAGATCGTTGCAGCATTGGCCGGGGCCAAACGGGCAGAGGTACCAGGCCTGATCGAAGGCTGGCTGGATGGGCTGGACGCCACGGGGCGCTGGGCGCTGCTGAAGCTGATCACCGGCGGAATGCGTATCGGCGTGTCGGCCCGGCTGGCCAAGACGGCCCTGGCCGATTATGGCACGGCGCGCGGCGTGGCCGTGGATGTGGATGCGATTGAGGAAATCTGGCACGGGCTGACCCCACCCTATCAACCGCTGTTCGACTGGCTCTCGGGCAGCGGCCCCCGCCCGGATGTGGCCGGCACCGGCGGTTTCCGCCCGATGATGCTGTCCCATCCGCTGGAGGAGGGGGATTTGGAGAGCCTTTCAGCCACGGATTTCCGCGCTGAATGGAAATGGGATGGCATCCGCGTGCAGCTGGTGGCACGCGGCCAGCCGGGGGCGGCGCGGATTTACAGCCGCACCGGCGACCAGATCGCCACCGCCTTCCCCGATGTGGCGGCGCATATGGGCTTTACCGCCGTGCTGGATGGGGAATTGCTGGTGGCGCGCGATGGCCGCATCGCCCCCTTCAACGACCTCCAGCAACGCTTGAACCGCAAGCAGGTTACGGCGAAACTGCTAAAGGACTATCCGGCCTGGGTGCGGATTTACGATATCCTGTTTGACGGCGATGAAGACCTGCGCGGCCTTCCCTTCGATGAACGCCGCGCCCGGTTGGAAGGCTGGTTCGCCCGCAGCAACCCCAACGCCATGGACCTGTCCCCCCTGCTGGATTTCCAAAATTGGGAAGAACTGGCCACCTTGCGGCTGAATGCCCGCGACAGCGCGGTGGAAGATGGCGCCATCGAAGGGGTGATGCTGAAACGGCGCGACAGCACCTATGTCGCCGGCCGCCCCAAAGGCCCCTGGTTCAAATGGAAGCGCGGGCCGCTGGTGGCCGATTGCGTGCTGATGTATGCCCAGCGTGGCCATGGCAAACGCTCCAGCTTTTACAGCGACTACACCTTTGGGGCCTGGCGGGGAGAGCCGGGGGCAGGGGGCGAACTGGTGCCGGTCGGCAAAGCCTATTTCGGCTTTACGGATGAAGAACTGGCCCAGATCGACCGCTGGGTGCGCAACCATACCAGCAACCGTTTCGGCCCGGTGCGGGAGGTGTCGCCGGGGCTGGTGTTCGAGGTGGCGTTCGACAGCGTTCACTCCTCCGCCCGGCACAAAAGTGGCATCGCCATGCGCTTCCCCCGCATCAGCCGCATCCGCTGGGACAAACCAGCGGCAGAGGCAGATCGGCTGGAGACATTGGAGCGGATGGTGGTATCATAGCCTGGCGGCAGAAACCGGGGGTGCCCATGTCAGGTTGGTCGGGAAAGGTGGTCCGTGCCGGGCTTTCCGGGCTGGCAACCTGTATGGGGGGCCTTCTCGTCATCTCGCTCTGGCTGTCTGTCGTGACGTATGAGCAGGAGACGGTGGAACAAGCCGTGGGCGTGCCGTTCATGTTTGCAGAGTTTGACATAGGGGATGCATCCTTGGCTATATATTGTCCGGGAGTTTTCGTCTTAGAAGAAGTCACTCCACCCCGTGCGGAAAAACGCACCCATAAATCCCGCTAAATATTTCGGGCGGGAAAAGCTGGCTGGTGTCGGGCTTTCCGGGCCAGCCTTTGGTGCTTCAGCGGTTCCCATTCTCTTTCTTGGGCTGCCTGCGGTGACCCAGAGACAGGAACTGGTGGAAAGACTTGTGGGATCGCCGATGATGGTCACTGTCATTGAAGATGACGAGCCGCCACCGCCCCGGTACTTTGATAAACAGGGCAATCCAGACCCTTGCCACTATGACTGGAGTGCTCCAAAGGCTGCCTCCATCCCCCGATTAGAAGTTGATACTGATGAAGCCCGCTAAATCCCGCGTCCTGATCTATCCCGCCCAGAAGGTGCAGCCGGCCAGCATGGCGCTGGCCATGGCGGAGCTGGAGAAAATCCCGCCGACCTCGGTACGCGGCGGGCGAGGCTGGGTGCGGCTGGCCGGTCTGGTCGGGGTGGTGATTGGGGCGCTGATCATCCCCGGCTATATCGTCGCCATCTCACTGGGCTATCAACCGCTGGAGCCCCTGCAGGGCAAGATCCTGATGATCATGCCCCCATCGGAAAAGACGGCTGTGCCCCAGACCCCGACACCCTGAGGGGTGTCGGGAAGCTTTTTTTTATTATCAACGCCTTACTTTATCCTCACCGTCACCCCGGCCTGCGCCGGGGTGACGGTGATACATAAAATCAAATCGTGTATAACATTCCCGACAGACCCCAAGAGAAAATCTGCATGAACCGGTGAAATAGAGAATTATTCTTAGTGTCGCGCAGGAGTGATGGTATCTTTAATAATAACGTCTCTCAATTTCAGCGCATAAAGAATAAACATTCACCTCTTCATCAGTGGAATCTACTGCTTTTGCACCTTCATTCAGATGGCTTCCGCCAGACGCCCTTTTTATCCTCAGCGGATCAAAAGGGCGGTGCTGCCTGCAGGGGATGCAGGCGGAACCCGCTGGATCAAAAAAGGCGGCGGTGTCGGGATGATGAAGGTTTGGGGCTGGCTGGCCGGCATCTGCGGAATGGCATTGCTGTCTTCCTGGCCCGCCGCCCAGGCGCAGGACTGGACGGCGGATGCCGCCATCGTTACCGATTATGTTGATCGCAGCCTCAGCAATTCCGGTGGCAAGCCGGCACTGCAACTGGGCTTGGCCCGTGCGCTGGGTGAGGGGTTCACCCTGGGCACCTGGGCTTCCACCATCGGTGAGGGGGAGGGTAACAACTGGTCGGAGGTGGATTTCTACCTGGCTAAGGATTGGCAGATCGCTGATGGCAATCTTGAGCTGGCGGCGACCTGGATCGGCTATCCCGGTGCGCCGTCCGATAGCGATGCCAATCTGTGGGAATTCTCCGCCGTGCTGCACCAGCCGGTGACGGAGCATGGTCAGATCGGCCTGATTGCCATTGCCACGCCTGATAATTCCGGCCATGCCGGGGACGCGCTGTATCTGGCTTTGGAAGCCCAGTGGCAGCTGGACGATAATTTCGCCCTGTTCGGCCATGTCGGGCGGCAATGGAACCGGCGCGAAGACCGCGCAGGCCCGGATTATAATGAATGGGCCGTGGGCCTCTCCTACAGCATCAACACGGTGTCGCTGTCGCTCACCTTCTCCGACACGCCGGGTTTGGCCAAGGCTGATGCCCCCGGCCCCTGCGGCAAGCGGCTGGTGGCCGGGATCACCTGGCAGCCGGAATGGTGAAGGAAGGCCCGGTCGGGCCTTCCCGCTATTGCCTTTACGCTGCCAGTTCCTGACAGCCATCCACCAAGTGTGGCAGCCGGGCCAGGAAGGCCTTGGCCGTCGCCTCGTCCAGTTCAAAGGCGGCGTGCAAATGGCGGTCGGTGGCCTTCAGCCCGTGGAAGGGCAGGCGCAGACCATCCAGCACCAACACCCCGCGCGCCGTATTGGCATCCAGACCGGCCAGCGTCACCCCGGCTTCAGAGATATTCTGCACCCGCACCCGCTTCTGCCCGGCCTTGGTTTCGGCTGTGGCGTCGCGGTCCAGCACGAAACGGCGGGCCGGGCGCTTTTCCGCCTCCTCGGCCGACTGGCGGACCACCCGCACCAGGGTGCCACGCAGCGCCGTCACCGCCTCGGCCAGCCCGTGCGAGGCGGTGCGCACCGTGCCGGCAGCATTGTCGGTGGCGGCAGCCTCCTGTGACACCTCGGCAATACGGGAGGATACTTCCCGCGCGGCCTGGGCGGTCTGTTCCACATTGCGGGCGATTTCGGCAGTGGCGGCCGATTGCTGTTCCACGGCAGCGGCGATGCCGGCCGATACCTCGTTCAACTCGCCCACGCGTGCCCCGATATCATGCACGGCGGCCAGCGCCCGGTCGCGTACCTGCTGGATTTCACCGATGCGGCGGTTGATATCCTCCGTCGCCCGTGCCGTCTGGCCGGCCAGATTCTTCACCTCACCCGCCACCACGGCGAAACCCTTGCCGGCCTCCCCGGCGCGGGCGGCTTCAATGGTGGCATTCAGGGCCAGCAGGTTGGTCTGGGCGGCGATGTCGGCGATCATCTGCGCCACATCGCCGATCTGCGACACGGCACCGGCCAAGGCGTCGATGGCGGTAACGGCTTCGCTGCCGGCCTGTACGCTGCGGGCAGTGGCGTCGCTGGAATGGGCGACCTGATTGCCGATTTCCTGGATGGAGGCGGTCAGCTGGTTGGTGGCGCTGGCCACCGTCTGGGCGTTGGACAGGGCCTGGGCGGCGGCGGCGGCCACCCCCTCGGCATTGGCGCCGACGCGGCGGGCGGCGGCGGCCATTTGGTCGGCCTCAGCCTCCATCATATGGGTGCGTTCGGAAACGCGGTCCACGGCACTGCCGGTTTCGCGTTCCACTGTGTCGGCCATGGCGGCCAGGGCTTCGACGCGGCGGCCTTCGGCGGCCTGACGCTCTTCCTCCTGTGCTGCGCGCAGGGCCTCGGTTTCCGCCAACCCGTCGCGGAACACGGCGACGGCGCGGGCCATGGCGCCCACATCATCCAGCCGCTCCGTGCCTTCCACGCTGCGCGACAGGTCACCGGTACGCATAGCATCCATGGTTTCCCGCAGGGAGCGCAACGGCCGCAGCAGGCTGGCGGTGACGGCATGGCCACCCAGGATGATGGCCAGTGCGATCACGCCACCACCGATCACGATCCATCGCAGGGCCCGGTTGAATTCCGCGAACAGGTCGGCCTTACGCAGGCCGACATAAAGGATACCGATGGTTTGGCCATTGGCATCCTTGAGCGGATCATAGGCGGCGTAGTAGCGCTCTCCCAGGATGTCCACTTCGCCACGATAGGGTTGGCCGCGGTCCAGCACGGCTTCGCGTGCCTCGGCGCTGGTCAGTTTTGTCCCGACGGCCGGCTTGCCATCGGCACCGGTGACATTGGTGGCCACCCGGATATCACCCTTGAACAGGGTGACGCGACCGCCGGTGACGCTGGCGATGGATTGGATCAGGGGCTGATTGCCCTCCAGCGCGGTGTCACCGGCAAACAGCTTGCCATCCTTCAGGCTGGGGGTGCCTTCGTTCTTCACCGCGTTCCAGGCCAGTTGCATGGACAGCTTCTGGGTGGCATGGGCATTGCGCTCCATGGCGACACTCATCTGCTGATTGGCAAAGCCTAAGATCAGGGCGCAGAGCAGCAGAAGACCGAAGGCATTCATGGCGGCCACCTTTGTGGCTACCGGCAGGCGATAGATGCGGTTCACGGGCCAACCCCCAAAAAGTCATCACTAACTGGGGGAAAGTTGGCACCGGAAATGATTTGCCCGCCTTGATTCAAGTCAAGCCCCCATCCCGATGCGGGATGGGGGTACAGTTGCGAAAATTCCGCTGTCCGTCTGGTGGTCAGTCGCGCTCATCTTTCAGGATTTCGCCGCTGCGGGCATCCACCAGCAATTCGCGGCGGATGCCCTGGCTGTCACGGGCCTTCACCTCGAACAGCTTGTCGCTCTTGCGCTCCACCTCGCGGATTTCGGTATAGCCCTTGGCTGACAGGTGGTCGATCACCTGGGTCATGCCCATCGGCTGACCCTGCGGGAGGGCGGGGGTGGCCGCCGGGGTGGCGGGGGTGGCATTCTGTGCCAGGGCGAAACCGCCCAGCGGCAGGGCGATCAGGCCGGTGGCGAGCGTCAGGGCGGCGATCTTCAGGTTCCGGGTCTTCATTGTCATAATCCTTCCAATTGGGGCTGTTGCGATAAAACCCTTTCTGATGCATCTGCCCTGAACCGATGCTGAATGGCCCGTTCATCGGCCGTTCAGCTTGGCGCCGTCATATTGGTCCCCATGCGAAACCTGTTGCTCCCCCTGGCCTTGCTGGCCGTCACCCTTCTGGCCGTACCGCTGGCGCCCATGGCGGCCGGTGATGACCGGCCCGACCATGACCGTGCCCGCACCGCCCTGCAGCGGGGCGAGGTGTTGCCCCTGCGCGATATCGTGGCGCGGGCGGAGGCGGCCTTTCCCGGCCGCCTGCTGGAAGTGGAGCTGGAGGAGAAGGACGATGCCATCGTCTATGATATTGAGCTGCTGTCCCCCGATGGCCGGCTGATCAAACTGCGCTACGATGCGCGCACCGGCACCCTGCTGAAAGCCAAGGGGGCCGGGCTGACCGAACCGAAGCACGGACATGGGCCGGAGAAGGATTGATGCGCCTGCTGGTGGTGGAGGATGATCCGCAACTGCGGGCGCAGTTGCGCGCCGCATTGGAAGCCGCCCCCTATGCCGTGGACACGGCCCCCGATGGGGAGGAGGCGGCCTTCATGGGGGAGACCGAACCCTATGATGCGGTGGTGCTGGATCTGGGCCTGCCCAAGCGCGACGGGCTGTCGGTGCTGCGGGGTTGGCGGGCGGCGGGACGCTCCATGCCTGTGCTGATCCTGACCGCACGCGGCACCTGGCAGGAAAAGGTGGAGGGCATGGATGCCGGGGCCGATGATTATCTGGCCAAGCCCTTCCGCATGGAGGAACTGCTGGCCCGTGTACGCGCCCTGATCCGCCGGGCTGGCGGGCAGGCGGCGGCAGAGATCACCTGTGGGCTGGTGGCGCTGGATACCCGCGCCGGGCGGGTGACGGTGGCGGGCCAGCCGGTGACGCTGACGGCGCATGAATTGCGCGTGCTTTCCTACCTGATGCATCACCAGGGCCGCGTCATCTCCCGCACCGAACTGACCGAACATGTGTATGCCCAGGATTTCGATCGGGACAGCAACACGATCGAGGTCTTTATCGGCCGGCTGCGGCGCAAGTTGGGGGTGGATGTGATCCATACCGAACGCGGTCTCGGCTATCGGTTGGCAGCGCCCTAATGGGGCGCGTCGGTTCCCTGGGGCGGCGCCTGCTGGCGCTGGCCGTGATCTGGGTGCTGCTGGCGCTGCTGGTGGCCGGTGTGGCCCTGACCGACCTGTTCCGCCGCCATGTGGAGGCGGATTTGACCCGCGCCATGGAACAGCATCTGGACCAGTTAACGGCCGCCTTGTCGGCGCCGGGGCAGGGGGCTGGCCGGCCCCTGGCCCTGGCGCGGGAATTGAGCGATCCGCGTTTTGAACGGCCGCTGTCTGGGCTTTATTGGCAGGTGTCGCAGGCGGGAACGGTACGGTTGCGCTCCCGCTCCCTGTGGGATCAGGATTTGCCGGGGGGCGGCCCGGTGCCGGCGGATGGCGCCCTGCATCTGCGCCGGGCCGCCGCGCCGGAGGGGGGCACGCTGCTGATCTGGGAACGGCGGGTCAGCCTGCCCGATGCGGATCAGCCGCTGGATATTGCCGTTGCCGCCAATGCCGCCGCCTTGGAGGCCGCGACGGGGAATTTCGCCCGCGTGCTGGCCCTCTCGCTGGGTGTGCTGGCGCTGGGCCTGCTGGCGGCGGCCCTGGTGCAGGTGCGGCTGGGGCTTGTACCGCTGGACCGGTTGCGCGCAGCCCTGGCCGACCTGCGGGCCGGGCGGTCAACACGGGTGCAAGGTGCCTTTCCGTCAGAGGTGCAGCCGCTGGTCGATGATCTGAACCAAGTGCTGGCCGACAATGCCGATATGGTGGAACGCGCCCGCACCCAGGCGGGCAATCTGGCCCATGCCTTGAAAACCCCGCTGGCGGTGATCGCCAACAGCGCCCATGGCATGGCCGATGCCGAGGGTGCTCGGCTGATTGCGGCGGAGACGGAGCGGATGCGCCGCCAGATCGACCATCATTTGTCGCGCGCGCGGGCCGCAGCCATGGCGCGGGGGGCGGGACTGCGCACGGCGGTGGCGCCTGCCCTGGCGGGGCTGGCCCGCACCATCCCGCGCCTGCACCCGGACCGGGACATTGCCCTTGATCTGCAGGTGCCCGATGGGCTGCTGTTCCGCGGCGAAGGGCAGGATTTGCAGGAAATGGCCGGCAATCTGCTGGATAATGCCGCCAAATGGTGTGAGGGCCGAATCCGGCTTTCCGCTGCCCCGGCCGGCCCCGGCCAGCTTTGCATCATCGTGGCCGATGACGGTCCGGGCATTCCGGCCGACAGACGGGCGGCCGTGCTGGCCCGTGGCACCCGCCTGGATGAGGCGGTGCCGGGCAGCGGGCTGGGGCTGGCCATTGTCGATGATCTGGCCCGGCTCTATGGCGGGGTGCTGGAACTGGACGAGGATACGGCATTGGGGGGATTATCGGCCCGCCTGACCCTACCCCGTGCATGAGGAAGCTTGAAAGATGAGCGCCAGCGACAAACAGCACCATTACGCGGTCAACGTCACCTGGACCGGCAATCAGGGGACGGGCACCAGCGCCTATCGTGCCTATTCGCGCGATCATCTGATCAATGCGGGTGACAAGCCCGCCATCGCCGGCTCGTCCGATCCCAGCTTCCGGGGCGATCCGGCGCGCTGGAACCCGGAGGAGCTGCTGCTGGCCTCGCTGTCAGCCTGTCACAAGCTCTGGTATCTGGGGCTTTGTGCCGGGGCTGGAATCGTGGTCACGGATTATCAGGATGCAGCGGAAGGCTGGATGGTGGAACATCCTGGCGGGGAGGGGCAGTTCACCCGTGTGTTGCTGCGCCCCACGGTGACATTGGCAAAAGAGGCCGATGTCGAAAAGGCCCGCGACATGCACCATACGGCGCATGAGAAATGCTTCATCGCCCGCTCGGTGAATTTCCCGGTGGAGGTGGAGCCGGTTTTCGTCATGGCACCGTGATGCCGGCGCGGGGGCGCTTCATTTCTGTGCCAGCCGTTGCGAGACCCAGCCGGTGATCAGTGTCAGTGTCGCCGGCTCGACCGGGCCGGTGAACCCGCCATTCTGATTTTCCTTCAGATTATGGCTCAGTCCGGGGCGGATGGCGACGCTGCTGCCATCCTGTCGGCTGGCCAATGTTTTTTGGAAGGGGCCAGCATCCTTTTCCGCCGAAATCTGGATGTCATCGCCCCCGTTGACTACCAGCACCGGCGCTTTGACCTTTGCCAGTGCGCGGAGCGGGTCCAAGGAGAGAGCCCCCTGCATGAAGGGGCCGATATAGGCCGGGTACAGTCCCCGCAGGCCGGGGGGTACCTGGGCTGGCACCTGACCAGACTTGACGATTTCACGACGGATGGCCCCGTCTGCTTCCAGAATAGCCTTGCGCGGTGGCTCCGGCACATTGGCCCGCGCCATTTGCGCTCGTAATTGATCGGCAATCACGTCTCCCAGCGGGCGCGAGGCAGTCCCCAGCAGCACGATGGCGGCGGGTGATATCCGCCCCTCGTCAATGGCGGCGAGCACCAGCGCCCCGCCCTCACTATGGCCCATGACGCCGCGCTTTGCGCCATTGATACCGTCTTCCCGGCCCAAAGCATCATAGGCGGCGGCAAGGTCACCGACAAAAGCACCCCAGCGGAAAAACTGCGCCATGGCTGCCGGGTCATGCGGCATCTGGGCAGCATTGGCCTGCATACCCCGTTTGTCCAGCCGCAGGCTGGCGATGCCTTTCCCTGCCAGGGCCTCAGCCAGTTGTTTCAACAGATCGATGGGTTTGTCCGGAAGCATGGCGCTGTTGCCATTGCGATCCGTGGGACCACTGCCCTGGACCAGCAGAATGGCGGGCCAGCCCTGTGCCGGAGCGCTGCCATCCGGCAAAAGCAAGGTGCCTGCCAAGGTGGCCCCATCGGTACCCGTTACGGTCACCGGTCTTTCGGCAGCCTGGATTTGCGGTGCCGACAGGAAGCAGACCAGCAGGAATGCTGCCAAACAATATCTTTTCACGATAAGCCCTCAGAACTTATTCGTGAAACAATACGGGCATCCATGCGTCGTGGCAATTTTTCCCGGTGCTGTGGAGGCAGCTTAAACCGGCCTGCTGGTACCCAGCGCCTGCTCCACCGCGCGGCGCAATCTGGCTGGCATGGCGGGCTTGCCCAGCAGCGCCATGCCAGCGGCCTCTGCCTTGCGGCGGGCTTCTGCTGTGCCGTCGCCGGTCAGCAGCAGGGCCGGCACCGCGCTGCCATAGCGGGCGCGCAGGGCCTGTACCAGATCGGGGCCGCTCTGCCCGCCCGGCAGATGCAGGTCGGTGATGATCAGGTCTGGCTGGCGCCCGGCCAGTTCCCCCTGCAATTCCGTCTGGCTGCCGCCGACGGCGGTGCGATAGCCCCATTCCTGCAACAGCATCTCAAGCGCTGCCAATTGCAGCCGATCATCCTCCAGCACCGCCACCAGGGGGGCTTCCGGCAGCGACTCCGCGGCCGGTGCGGGACTGGGCGGCGCCATCCCGTGGCGGTTGGCCAGCAGGCTGAAACGGCAACCCTTGCCGGGCGCGCTTTCCAGGGTCACCCGGTGGCCCAGCGCCTGCGCGCCGCGCTGCACGATGGCAAGCCCCAATCCCAGGCCGCGCCGGCCCTGTCCGGCTTCCTCCAGCTGCACGAAAGGTTGGAAAATGCGTTCCTGATCGTCAGGGGCGATGCCGGGGCCGCTGTCCCAGACCTCCAGCGCCGCCAGATGGCCCCGTCGCCGCGCGGCCAGCAAGACCTTGCCGCCGCGCCCGGCATGGCGCAGGGCGTTGCCCAGCAACTGGCGCAGCAGCCGATCCAGCATCATGCCGTCGCTCTGTACGGTCAATTCGCTGGGCACATGGCGCAGGCGTACATCCAGGCTGGCCGCCTGTTCCTGATGTTCCTCCACCAACCGGGCCAGCAGCGGCCCCAGCGGTACCGGGCCGGGGGACAGTTTGGCCGTACCCGCCTGCAGCACGGAAAGGTCCAGCAAACTGCTCACCTGATGGGCCGCCGACTCCACCGCATCGCCCAGCCGCTGGATCAGCTCCCCCTGGCGCGGGTCGGCCGCCCGGCTTTCCAGCAGGTGCAAAAATAGACGCATGGCCTGGAAGGGCTGGCGCAGATCATGGTTTGCCTTGGCGAACAGGGCGGCGGCCGCCTGCGGGTCGGCGTCGGCCGCTGGCACGCCATGCCCGATGCCGACCAGCCCGCTGATCGACCCATCCTCGGCCCGCATGGCGGCAAGCGAAAGGCTGACCGGCTGGGCGCAGCCCTGGATGAAAAGCCGCACGGTCAGCCGTCGCGGCTGCCCATCGGCCAGCACGGCCCGTTTGGCGGACAGAAGCTCTGCCGGGATTTGGCTGTCTTCCGGCTGGTCTGCCCAGCCGGTGAAGATGCCCCGCGCCTGGAGATAATGCAGCCGGGTATCCTGGATGAAATCCCCGCTGCCGCCTTGCCGCAACGCCGTCTCGTAAGCCGCCAGCAGGGCCGGGGGAAGGGCATCGTTCGACATGCGGGCGGGCTCCGGCGGCGTTGGGTGTGGGCTTGGGTGGGGTGGATCGACTATGGCGCCGCCCGCTCCCGGCGTGAAGCCCCTCATCGGCAATCAACACCGCTGCCTTCAGCGGGTTCCGCCCACCTCAGCCGCGAATGCGATTATCCAGCCGCTCATCCTCCAGCCCGGCCGGTTCCTGATGGATAGCGAATTCGGCCGTAGGGAAGGCGGCCTTCAATTCGCGCTCGATCTCATCGGTAATATCGTGCGCCTGGGCCAGGGTCAGATCGGGGTCCAGTTCCAGATGGAACTCAATCTGCTGACCGAGACCGGTGGAGCGGGTGCGCAGATCATGCAGGCCGCGGGCCTGATGATGGGCCAGCACCAGCTCCTTCACCTTTCGGCGGTCCTCGTCCGGCAATTCCCGGTCCATCAGCACATCCAGGGCGGTGGTGACGATGCGGCTCGCCCCCCAGACCAGGAAGCCGGCAATGCCCAGGGCAAACAGCGGGTCCCAATAGGGCCAGCCGGTCCAAGCCGTCAGGCCCAACGCAACGATGACGGCGGCGTTCATGAACAGATCGCCGCTGTAATGCAGGCTGTCGGCATTGATGGCCATGGAACCGGTGCGCCGGATGACAAAGCGCTGAAAACCCAGCAGCAGCGCTGTCATGGCGATGGCAAACAGCATCACCCCGATGCCCAGCCAGGTTTCCCCCACCGGGCGCGGATCAACCAGCCTTCCCACCCCTTCATAGCCGAGAAACACGCCGGACCCGGCGACGAAGGCGGCCTGGGCCAGGGCGGCCAGCGGCTCCGCCTTGCCATGGCCGAAACGGTGGGCATGGTCGGGCGGGCGCAGGGCGCGCGCCACCCCCAGCAAGGTAACGACGGAGGCCAGCAGATCGACCGAACTGTCGATCAAGGATGACAGGATGGAGACGGCATCCGTCGCCATATAGGTGGTGAGTTTGGCCAGGATCAGCGTCATTGCCACGGCGACGCTGGCATAGGTGGCGCGGCGGCGCCACCTGTCCAGTGCGGCGGTATCGGTCTCGACCATCTCACCCCTGCCGGGTTTACGGATAGAAGCGTTGCTTCGCCCATTCCCCGTCGGTGCGGGTGAAGACGATGCGATCATGCAGGCGGAATTCGCGATCCTGCCAGAACTCAATATAGTCCGGCACGACACGATAACCCGACCAATGCGGCGGACGCGGCACGGGCTGGCCCTCATAGCGGGCTTCCACCTCGCGGATCGCCGCTTCCAGCGTCTCCCGCTTGTCCAGCGGGCGGGATTGCTGGCTGGCCCAGGCGCCGATCTGGCTGCCACGCGGGCGGGAAGCGAAATATTCATCCGCTTCCTGCGGGGTCACAAGCTCCACCAGCCCTTCGATCCGCACCTGCCGGCGCAGCGACTTCCAATGGAAGGTCAAGGCGGCGACCGCATTTGCGGCCAGCTGGTCACCCTTTCGGCTCTGCATATTGGTGAAAAAGGCGAAACCGCGCTGGTCAAACCCCTTCAGCAACAAAATGCGCAGCGACGGGCGGCCATTTTCACCCACCGTTGCAACCGACATGGCATTGGCGTCGTTTACCTCGGTGGCTTCCGCCTCGGCAAACCAGGTCTGGAATTGGACAAAGGGATCGGTGGCGTCTGCAAGGGACATCGGGATGATCTTTGTCATAGTTGCGCCTGAATTTCGGTGGAGGATAAGCCCTGTTGAACGAATGTCCATGCCTCCCCCCGCATGGCTGTGTTCGCCACTTTCCGCGTGGAGCCGCCTGTCGGTCGGCCCCCGCCGCGTGTAAGCAGGCGGACCCTTCCCCAGGGGGGGCATATAAGATGAGGTCAAAAATGCTGAAGAAGGTCGTGATCGCCACCGCCATGGTGGCCATGCTGGCGGGGTGTCAGAACAGCAATGCTGGTCAGAAGCAGACTGGCGGCGCCGTGCTGGGCGGTCTGATCGGTGGTCTGGCCGGCAGCCAGATCGGTGGCGGCTCGGGCAAGCTGTGGGCGACCGGTGCCGGTGCCGTGCTGGGTGCCTTGCTGGGGTCGGAAATCGGCGCGTCGCTGGACAAGGCGGATCGTGCGGCGCTGGAGCGCAACACCTACCAGTCTTTCAATGCGCCGCTGAACCAGCCGATCGTCTGGGATAATCCCAACAATTCCAACCGGGTGATCGTCACCCCGACGGCGGAAGGCCGCCAGCAGGGCACCGGCGCCTATTGCCGCGAATACCAGCAGACGATCATCGTCGGCGGTCGCAGCGAGCAGGCTTTCGGCCGCGCCTGCCAGCAGCCGGACGGCAGCTGGAAGATCGTGAGCTGATTGCCAGACGGGAGGGGCTGGCCGGTTTCCCGCCGGCCCTGTCACCGCATATACGCATGGACCGGTGTACTGCGCGTGGTTTACTTGACCAAAGCGGAGCGCGCGGTAGGATGCATGGTTTGAAACGTCCTATTGCTTGTGGTGACCATGCGCGATCCTTACACAGTCCTTGGTGTGACTCGGACGGCTTCCGCCGATGACATCAAGCAGGCTTTCCGGCGCTTGGCCAAGCAATACCATCCGGATGTCAATCCCGGTCGGCCGGACATTGAACTGAAGTTCAAAGAGGTCAATGGCGCCTATAGCCTGCTGTCCGATCCGGATAAGCGGGCGCGCTTCGACCGGGGTGAGATTGATGCCAGCGGGGCCGAACGGCCGGACCGCAGCTTCCGCCGCGCCTATGCCGGTGCCGGGGCGGGCCGCGACTCCGGCAGCCGGGCCGGGGCCGATCCGTTCGGCGATGATGATCCGTTCGCCGATTTCTTCAGCGGGGCCCGCAAGCGCTATTCCACCGGGGGCGGCTCCGGCGTGAAAGCCAAGGGGGCCGATGTCAGCTATTCGGTTACCGTTCCCTTCACCGAAGCGTGTCTGGGCACCAAGCGGCGCCTGACCCTGTCCACCGGCAAGACCATTGATATCAATGTGCCGGCGGGAACCAAGGATCAGACGAAATTGCGCCTGAAAGGGCAGGGGCTGCCGGGGCTCGGTGGTGCCGGGGCCGGGGATGCGATTGTTGAAATCCATGTCGATGGCCATCCGTTCTTCACCCGCAAGGATGATGATATCCATCTGGATGTGCCGGTGACGCTGCAGGAGGCCGTGCTCGGCGCTGCCATTAAAGTGCCGACTCTGGATGGCCAGGTTGCCGTGAAGGTGCCACAGGGGGCCAACAGTGGCACCGTGCTGCGCCTGAAGGGTAAGGGCATTGCCAATGCCGAGCGCAAGGTGACCGGCGATTTCTATGTGAAGCTGGTGGTAATGCTGCCGGAAAAACCGGATGCGGAGCTGGCGGGCTTCATCGAGAAATGGGCCAAGACCCACGATTATGATGTGCGGCGCAAACTGAACCAGCCGGTTTGATCGGCTGCCTGACACTGTCATAATCCAGTCATCTGATACGCGTTGGGCAGGGTGCAATGCAATTGTCGCATGGCCCCGCGGACTTTTCCCGAAAGGGGCATGTCCGGCTTCCTGACGATCAGGCCACCTTCAGGGTTGAGGGTGGCTTTTCTATTTAAAATCAAAATATTATCGATATCCCCTTGCCCCAATCCCCTCTCCGGAATGGCCCGGTTGATCGGCAGGCGGGGCGGCCCTGCGGCTACCGGTGGGGCGCGTCATTAAACCGTAACATTGTTGTAGTATTTGCTTCGCGCAGCGCCGCTATGGTCCCGGCACCCAGCAGGGACATTGACCTGGATGGATGTCTCCATTCCAGGGTGCTGCCCAATAAACCGGAGGCCATTGCTGTGACCACCAAGAAGCTCATCCTCGCCGCCGTTCTCGGCGCCGTTTCCGCCGTCGGCCTGGCCGGCGCGGCTGCTGCCCGTGACCAGATCCGCATCGTCGGTTCCTCCACCGTGTTCCCGTTCACCTCGACCGTTGTCGAGCGTTTCGGCCAGACCACGAAGTTCGGCGCCCCGATCCTGGAATCCACCGGCACCGGCGGCGGTATGAAGCTGTTCTGCTCCGGCGTCGGCGCGGATTTCCCGGATGCCACCGGCGCTTCCCGCCCGATGAAGGCTTCCGAGTTCGATACCTGCCAGAAGAACGGCGTTGAGCAGATCACCGAGCTGGTCATCGGCTATGACGGTATCGGCTTCGTCCACTCCAAGAAGGGTGCCGACTTCAAGGTGACCAAGGCCCAGCTGTTCCAGGCTGTTGCCAAGGAAGTGGAAGTCAACGGCCAGATCGTGTCGAACCCCTACAAGAAGTGGTCCGATATCGACAAGTCCCTGCCGGCTGACGACATCGAAATCCTCGGCCCGCCGCCGACCTCCGGTACCCGTGATGCCTGGGTTGAGCTGGTGATGGAGCCGGGCTGCAAGGAATTCCCGGCCATCAAGGCGCTGGATGCCACCCGTCACGCCGCCGTCTGCAAGACCGTCCGTGAGGATGGTGCTTATGTCGAAGCTGGCGAAAACGACAACGTTATCGTGCAGCGCCTGGAAGCCAACCCGAAGGCCTATGGCATTTTCGGTTACAGCTATCTGGAGCAGAATCAGGACAAGCTGAAGGGCGTGGCCGTCAATGGCGTGCTGCCGACCTATCAGACCATCTCCTCTCAGGAATACCCGATCTCCCGTCCGCTGTTCGTTTACTTCAAGAACCAGCACATGGGCGTGATCCCGGGCCTGAAGGAATTCATCGCCGAATACGCTTCTGAGCGCGCCATGGGTTCCGAAGGCTATCTGGTCGATAAGGGCCTGATCCCGCTGCCGGACGCCAAGCGCAAGGCTTCCGAGCAGGCCACGCTGAAGCTGACCCCGATGGCCAAGCCGGCCTCGTAAGGCAAGGCTGTCATCCGGTATTGGGTTCCCGCGGCAGCTTCCGGTTGCCGCGGGTTTCCCGTACCTAGGTGACGATGATCTCCCTTCGACTGCGGACGGGTACCTTTCATGTCAGCCACGTTCACCGTCGGCCTGCTGCTGCTGCTTTCCCTTATCGGTTATGTGATGGGGCGCAGCCGGGCCGTCACCGTCGCCGGCGGCAGCATCGCCACCCTTCATTCTGTTCCCAATTACTACGGCAGCTTTGTGGCGCTGTGGGCTGGTTTGCCGGCTCTGGTGCTGGTGCTGGTCTGGATGGCACTGCGCGGGCCGGTCATGGACTGGCTGGTGCTGGATGGGCTCAACGCGCAGCAGATCGAAAGCTGGGCGCGGGTCATGCTGCCGCCGAACGATCTGCAGAATCTGCTGTCCAACATTGCCGATGAGACGGCGGCCCTGACGGAAACCCACCGCCAGCTGCTGCTGATCAACATCAAGAATCTTGCGGCAGGTCAGGCGCTCTATGTGAACCCTGCCGTGGTGGACGCGATCCAGCCGGCTGCCGATCACCTGCGCAATCTGCGCGGTCTGTCGGATTGGACATTATTCGGTGCTGTGGCCGCCCTTTCGGGTGGCGCGCTGGCCTTTTGCTGGTCGCGGATCAATCCGGATTTCCGGGCCCGCAATAATGTGGAACGGGTTGTCACCTGGCTGCTGATCCTGTCGTCCACCATTGCCATTTTCACCACCATCGGCATCGTGCTGTCGCTGCTGTTCGAGAGCATCCGGTTCTTCACCAAGGTGCCGGTGACAGAATTCCTGTTCGGCCTGCATTGGAGCCCGCAGACGGCCATCCGCGCTGATCAGGTTGGCTCTTCCGGTTCCTTCGGTGCCATCCCGCTGTTCACCGGTACGATGCTGGTTGCCGTTATCGCCATGGTGGTGGCGGCCCCGGTCGGTCTGATGTCGGCCATTTACCTGTCCGAATATGCGCCCAAGCGGGTGCGGTCGTTGGTGAAGCCGGTGCTGGAGATCCTGGCCGGCGTGCCGACGGTGGTCTATGGCTTCTTCGCCATTCTGACGGTGGCGCCTTTCATCCGTGATATCGGCACGGCGATGGGGCTGAATGTGTCATCGCAGAGCGCGCTGGCGGCGGGTGTGGTGATGGGCGTGATGATCGTGCCCTTCGTCTCCTCCCTGGCCGATGACGTGATCAATGCGGTGCCGCAGGCGCTGCGCGATGGTTCGCTGGGTCTGGGTGCCACCAAGTCGGAAACCATCAAGCAGGTGGTGTTACCGGCGGCGCTGCCCGGTATCGTCGGCGCCATGTTGCTGGCGGCCAGCCGCGCCATCGGCGAAACCATGATCGTGGTGATGGCCGCCGGTCTGCAGGCGAACCTGACGCTGAACCCGCTGGACAGCGTCACCACGGTGACGGTGCAGATCAAGTCCATCCTGGTCGGCGACCAGGAGTTCGACAGCGCCAAGACCCTGTCGGTGTTCGCCCTGGGGCTGGTGTTGTTCGCCGTGACCTTGGTTCTGAATGTCGTCGCCCTTCGGATCGTCCAGAAATACCGGGAAAAATATGACTGAGATCGCAGAGCCGATGCAGGCAGCCGCTCCCGTGTCCGCCTCCTTCCACACTGGCGACGCCGCCATGAAGCGCCTCCGCTCGCGTTATGCAGCGGAGCGGCGCTTCAAGATCTACGGTATCCTGGCGATCTCTTTCGCCTGTATCATGCTCGTCATCCTGCTGTTCACCCTGCTGAAGGGGGGCGTCAGCGCCTTCTGGCAGACGGAGATGCGGCTGGAAGTCACGCTGGATGCCGCCATCATCGACCCCCAGGGCACGGGCAATCCGGCCGATTGGGATCGGGGTGCCCTTCAGACTCTGGCCAACAACGCCCTCTACAAGGAATTCCCCGAGGTTGAGGGGCGTCTGGAAAAGCGCGACCTGCGCGGTCTGGTCAGCCCGGTGGCCGGTGTATTCATCAGCAAGATCCTGGACAAGGATCCGTCCCTGGTGGGGCAGACGGTGCAGCTCTGGCTTCCCACGTCCGATGGGGTGAACCAGATTCTCAAGGGCGGCATTGACCGGACCCTGCCGGAAGCGCAGCGCACCATCAATGACCGGCAGCTGGCCTGGGTCGACAAGATGCAAGCCAATGGCCATCTGAAGACCGCCTTCAACAGCACCTTCTTCACCTCGTCCGACAGTAACTATCCCGAACTGGCGGGTCTGTTTGGCGCGGCGGTCGGCACCCTGCTGACCATGATGATAACCTTGCTGGTCTCCCTGCCTGTGGGTGTGGCGGCAGCGGTCTATCTGGAAGAATTCGCGCCGAAGAACAAGCTGACCGACCTGATCGAGGTGAATATCAACAATCTGGCGGCCGTGCCTTCCATCGTGTTCGGTCTGCTGGGTCTGGCGGTGTTCCTCAATTTCTTCGGGATGCCGCGTTCGGCCCCGCTGGTCGGTGGTCTGGTGCTGGGTCTGCTGGTGCTGCCCACCATCATTATCGCCAGCCGTGCCGCGCTGAAGGCGGTTCCGCCCTCGATCCGTGAGGCGGCCCTGGGCATGGGGGCGTCACGTTTGCAGGCGATCACCCATCATGTGCTGCCGTTGGCCATGCCGGGCATCATGACCGGCACCATCATCGGCATGGCCCATGCCGTGGGTGAAACGGCGCCGCTGCTGATGATTGGCATGAATGCCTTCGTCACCCAGGCGCCGACCTCGGTGCTGGACAGCTCCTCAGTGTTGCCGGTGCAGATTTTCATCTGGGCGGACAAGCCGGAGCGCGGCTTCGTTGAACTGACCTCGGCCGCGATCCTGGTGTTGCTGGCCTTCCTGATCACGATGAACGGTGCGGCCATCTGGCTGCGCAAGAAGTTCGAACGGCGGTGGTAAGAAAATGGATACGACGACCCTGACCAAGAATACGGAAGCCGTCTCCACCCAGCCGGTGAAGGTCTCCGCCCGCGACGTGAAGGTGTTCTACGGCGCCAAGCGCGCCCTGCACGGCGTCAATGTCGATGTCTATAAGAACGAGGTTCTGGCCCTGATCGGCCCCTCGGGCTGCGGCAAGTCTACCTTTCTGCGCACGCTGAACCGGATGAACGACACGATCGACATCTGCCGCGTGGAAGGCAAGATCCTGCTGGATGGCCAGGATATCTATGACCCCAAGCTGGATGTGGTGCAGCTGCGCGCCCGTGTTGGCATGGTGTTCCAGAAGCCGAACCCCTTCCCGAAATCGATCTATGACAACATCATCTATGGTCCCAAGCTGCATGGCCTAGCCACCCGCAAGGATGAGTTTGACGAGATCGTCGAACGTTCGCTGAAGCGCGCGGGCCTGTGGAACGAGGTGAAGGACCGCCTGCAGGAGCCGGGCACCGGCCTCTCCGGTGGTCAGCAGCAGCGCCTGTGCATCGCCCGCGCCGTGGCCGTCAGCCCGGAAGTCATCCTGATGGACGAGCCCTGCTCGGCCTTGGACCCGATTGCCACCGCGCATATCGAGGAACTGATCGACGAGCTGCGTGAAAGCTTCACGATTGCCATCGTGACGCACAACATGCAGCAGGCCGCCCGCGTCTCCCAGCGTACCGCCTTCTTCCATCTGGGCGATCTGGTGGAAGTGGGCAATACGGAAGAAATCTTCACCAACCCGCGTGATGAACGCACCCAGGGTTACATTACCGGCCGTTACGGCTGAGTCCGGTTGACGGCGGCCCCGGTGATGCCGGGGCCGCTGCGCCCAATTTTCCGGGGCGGCGCGGCTGCCCCCTGGTCCTGTCCGCCAGCCCGCCATTGCGGCCTGAAAAGGGGCAGATACCTGCACACCAGCAAAGGGGCCGATCATGGTCACCGAACATACCGTCAAATCCTTCGAGCAGGAACTTCAGCGCCTTTCCAACCAGATCGCCCAGATGGGCGGCGTGGTCGAAGCGCAGGTGGAAGCGGCCGTGCAGGCTGTCGGCCGCCGCGATGTCGAAGGGGCTACCAAAGTCATGCAGGGCGATGCCCGGCTGGATGAGTTTGAACGCCAGATCGAGCATGATGCCATCCGGATGCTGGCGCTGCGCGCGCCCGTTGGCGTTGATCTGCGCGAAGTGCTGGTGGCGCTGAAAATCTCTGCCGATCTGGAACGGACCGGCGATTATGCCGCCAATATCGCCAAGCGCTCCATCGCCCTGGCGCAGCTGCCGGTGATGCGCCCGGCCGCCGCCATCCCGCGCATGGGCCGGCTGGTGCAGGAAATGCTGAAGGAAGTGCTGGACGCCTATATCGACCGCGATGTCGAGAAGGCCATCGCCGCCTGGCACCGCGATGCTGAGCTGGACGATCTCTACACCAGCCTGTTTCGCGAAGTTCTGACCTATATGATGGAAGACCCGCGCAACATCACCCCCTGCACGCACCTGCTGTTCATTGCCAAGAACCTGGAACGTGCCGGTGACCACGCGACCAACATCGCCGAAAACATCCATTATCTGGTAAAGGGCCAGCCCTTGAACGCCGAACGGCCGAAGGGTGACCGTTCCAGCTTCACCGTGTTGGATAGCGACGTTGTCGTCGGTTCCCCTGAGCAGCGTTAATCCGTTTCGACTGTGCGTCCCTTCGACGTTTGACTGGAATCGTCATGAACTCCGCCTTGAAGCCGTTGATTTTGGTTGTGGAGGACGAGGTCGATCTCGTCACCCTGCTGAGCTACAATCTGGAGCGCGAGGGTTTCCGCGTCATAACCGCCAATGACGGGGAAGAAGCCCTGTTGCTGGCCGATGAGAGGACGCCGCATCTGGTGCTGTTGGACTGGATGCTGCCGTTGATGAGCGGGCTGGAGGTTTGCCGCCAGCTCCGCCGCAACCCCAAGACCCGCGACATCCCCGTCATCATGCTGACGGCGCGGGGGGAGGAGGCGGACAAGGTGCGCGGCCTGAACAGCGGTGCGGATGATTACCTGTCCAAGCCCTTCAGCCCGACGGAGCTGGTGGCCCGTATCCGCGCCGTGTTGCGCCGGGCCGCCCCGGCCCTGGCGGAGGAGATGCTGCGCTTCTCCGACATTTCCATGGATCTGGCGGCCCACCGGGTTCGGCGCAGCGGCCGTGATATCCATCTGGGGCCGAAGGAATTCGCCCTGCTGCGCCATTTCATGCAGCATCCCGGCCGCGTCTTCTCCCGCGAGCAATTGCTGGATATCGTCTGGGGCCACGACGTCTATGTCGAACTGCGGACGGTGGATGTGCATATCCGCCGGCTGCGCAAGGCACTGAACGAGACGGACGATCAGGATGTGATCCGCACTGTGCGTTCCGCCGGCTATGCGCTGGATACCAAGACGACGATGTGATTCCAGGCCCTGCCTGGATTAAAAAATAGGAACCCCATCGGATCGGCCTATGTTGCCATTGGCACAAGGGCTCTTTCCGATGGGGTTTTTTCATGAAACCTGTTCTGGCTGCCTATGGCGGTGGTTTGCTGCTGTTCCTGGCGTTGGATTATCTCTGGCTGGGCCATCTGGCCCGCGATTTTTATGCCCGCCAGTTAGGTGATCTGTTGCGTGACCCGCCACAATTGGGCATCGCCGCCTTGTTCTATCTGGCCTATGTCGCTGGCATCGTATTCTTTGCCGTGCTGCCGGCGCTGCGCGAGGGTGGCGTTTGGCAGGCAGCCCTTTATGGGGCGCTGCTGGGTCTGCTGGCCTATGGCACCTATGACATCACCAACCTTGCCACCATCCGGGGATGGCCCTGGACCGTGTCCCTGGTGGATATGGCCTGGGGGACCGCTGTTTCCGCCACGACAGCGGCGGCAGGTTATCTCGCGGCGCGGTGGCTGGGGTAGGGGAGGGAAGGGGTTTATCCCGCCTTCTTCACATCATCTTCAGCCGCAACCTTCACCGCCGGCAGCAGCACGGTGAAGGTGCTGCCTTTGCCAACCTCGCTGTCGATGATCAGCCGACCGCGATGGCGGTTGACGATATGTTTGACGATGGCCAGCCCCAGCCCGGTGCCGCCCAGGGCGCGGGAGCGGGCAGGATCGACGCGGTAGAAGCGCTCTGTCAGCCGGGGCAGGTGGGTGCGGGCGATGCCTTCGCCCCGGTCGGTCACCGCCACGCAGATGGCCGGCCCCCGGGTGATGCGCCCGGCCAGGGCGGCATTGCTGCCCATGCCGGTGCCGGCATTGTTGGGATCATTAATCGACAGATTGACGGTCACCTCCGTCTGCTCCTTGCCATATTTGATGGCATTGTCGATCAGGTTCTGGAACACCTGGGACAGTTGATCTTCGTCCCCGATCACCGGGGGCAGGGCGGGGGGGCCTTCGATCCGCAACTTCACCTTGCGGGCTGCTGCGCGTAATTCCAGCGTGGCGGTCAGATTGCGCACGATCTTGGCCACATCCACCTCAGCGGTCGGCGGCGTATGCTCGTCCATCTCAATCCGGGAGAGGGAGAGCAGGTCATTGACCAGCCGCGACATGCGGTTGGACTGGTCAAACATGATGCCCAGGAACCGTTCATGGGCGTCGCGGTCATCCTTGGCTGGGCCGCGCAGGGTTTCGATGAAGCCGATCAAGGCGGCCAGCGGGGTGCGCAATTCGTGGCTGGCATTGGCGACGAAATCGGCCCGCATCTGTTCTGACCGTTTCAGCAGCGTGATGTCATGCAGGGTCAGCAGCACCTGGCGGGGGCCGGCGCTGCCCAGCGGCTGGAACGGTTTCACCCGCGCCTGCAGGGTGCGTTCCACCGGTACTGGCAGCAGGATTTCCACAGTACGGGAGGCCCCGCCACCCAGCACGGCGTCCACCGCCTCCAGCAGGGTGGGGTTGCGCACGCTGCCGGCCAGATCGCGCCCCACCATCCGTTCGCCGAACAAGGCGCGGGCGGCCTGGTTGGCGCGCAGCACATCACGTTCGCCAGACAGCAGGATCAGCGGGTCATGCAGGGTTTCCAGCACTGCCTCGGCCGCTGCCGCGCGGCCGGCATCGGCGCCATCCCGATCCAGCCATTGCTGGTGCGAACGGGCCAGCGCCCCGGCAATGGCAATGGCGGAGATGGAATCGAATGCAGGGGTGGCAACGGGTTTTTTTGCCTCACCCAACGCATCAGCATAATGAACCAGACGGTTGGTATCCCGGTAAATCAGCCGCAGGATAACCAGGGCAGCGGCTGTGACAAACAGGATGATGCCGGCGCCGGCCAACGGCGGCAGAGCGCCCGCAAAGATCAAGGCGATGGCCGCGATGACAGTCGGGGCGGCCAGCAACAGGCCGATGATCGTGAACCGCACAGGACGGACCAGTTGCCAACCCTTCACCACATTAAACCGCCCGTTCAGACCCGTTGTTCTTGTTCACCCGCTGGCGGGTGGGATCGGAGGACATAGCATCCTCCGCCCCGGCCCGTCAGTGGGATCACAGAAACTTAATATGGGGCCACGCTTTACCGCACCAGCGCATCATGCGCCGCCATCACGGCGGCGGTGGTCAGGTCACTGGCATTGGCGCCCATCTGCACCACCTGCACCGGCTTATCCATGCCGATCAGCAGCGGGCCGATCAGCGTGCCACCGCCGAACTTATGCAGCAGCTTGGCGCCGATATTGGCGGCGTGCAGGGCCGGCATGATCAGCACATTGGCCGGACCCGACAGGCGGCAGAACGGGTAAAGCCGCTTCATCAGGTCATAATCCAACGCCACGTCGGCCGACATTTCACCATCATATTCGAAATCGACACTGCGCCCATCCATCAGGGCCACGGCTTCCCGCACATGGGCAGCACGCGCCCGCATCGGCTGGCCGAAATTGCTGAAGGAGAGGAAGGCGACACGCGGTTCATGCCCCATCTGCCGGGCCATGCGGGCCGACTGGATGGCGATATCGGCCAGCTGTTCCGGCGTGGGCCGTTCATGCACCGTGGTGTCGGAGATGAACACGGTGCGCTGACGGGTGGCCAGCACCGACAGGCCGAAGACGATATGATCGGGCTCCGGATCGATCACCCGCTCAATATCCTCAAAACTGACGGAGAAGCTGCGGGTCAGGCCGGTGACCATGGCATCCGCTTCGCCCGTGGCCACCATGCAGGCGGCAAAGACATTGCGGTTCTGGTTGACCATGCGCTGCACGTCGCGGTGCAGATGGCCACGCCGCTGCAGGCGGCGATAGAGGAACTCGGTATAGCGTTCATTGGTCGGCTGGCCGAAGGTCGAGTTCTGGATTTCCAGCGGCTCGATTCCCGCCATCCCCAGGCTCACCAGCTTTTCCTGGATCACATGTTCACGCCCCACCAAGATGGGTGTGCCATAGCGCCCCGACCGGAAGGCGATGGCGGCGCGGATGGTGCGTTCCTCTTCCCCTTCGGCGAAGACGACGCGCTTGGGATTGTTGCGCACCCGCTCGGAAATGATCTGCAGACTGTCGGCCGTGGGGTCCAGGCGCAGGCGCAGGGCGCGGCGATATTCATCCATATCGACGATGGGCTTGCGGGCCACGCCCGTGTCCATCGCCGCCTGGGCCACGGCGGCGGGCACAGTGACGATCAGGCGCGGGTCGAACGGCACCGGGATGATATATTCCGGGCCATAGCGCAGGCGGCGGCCGGCATAGGCGGCATCCACCTCATCCGGCACATCCTCGCGCGCCAGGGCTGCCAGCGCCTTGGCGGCGGCGACCTTCATCGCGTCATTGATGGTGCTGGCCCGCACATCCAGCGCGCCGCGGAAGATGTAGGGGAAGCCCAGGACATTATTGACCTGATTGGGATAATCCGAGCGGCCGGTGGCGACGATGGCATCATCGCGCACGGATGCCACCTCTTCCGGGGTGATTTCCGGATCGGGATTGGCCAGCGCGAAGATGATCGGGTTGGGGGCCATGGATTTCACCATGGCGGGCGTCACGGCACCCTTGGCCGACAGGCCGACAAACACATCGGCACCTTGCAGCGCATCGGCCAGGGTGCGGGCATCCGTCACCACGGCATGGGCCGATTTCCACTGGTTCATACCCTCGGTGCGGCCTTTCCAGACCACGCCTTTGGTGTCGCACAGGGTGATGTTGCCGGGCGGCAGGCCCATGGCCTTGAACAGTTCGGCGCAGGCGATGGCGGCGGCACCGGCACCGTTGATCACCAGACGGGTATCTTCAATCCGGCGGCCGGTCATTTCCACGGCGTTGAACAGGCCGGCGGCGGCGATGATGGCGGTACCATGCTGATCATCATGGAAGACGGGAATATCCATCAGCTCCCGCAGGCGCTGTTCAATGATGAAACAGTCAGGTGCCTTGATATCTTCCAGATTGATGCCGCCAAAGCTGGGGCCGAGATAGCGCACCGCATTGATGAACTGGTCTACGTCGCGGGTATCGACCTCCAGGTCGATGCCATCCACATCGGCGAAGCGCTTGAACAGCACCGCCTTGCCTTCCATCACCGGCTTGGAGGCCAGCGCCCCCAGGTCGCCCAGGCCCAGAACGGCGGTGCCGTTGGAGATGACGGCCACCAGATTACCCTTGGCCGTGTAATCATAGGCCAGGCTGGGATCTTCATGGATTCGCAGACAGGGCGTCGCCACGCCGGGGGAATAAGCCAGCGACAGATCGCGCTGCGTTGCCATCGGCTTGGTCGGCGTCACCTCCAGTTTGCCGGGCCGGCCGCTGCTATGCAGCAACAGGGCCTCTTCCTCGGTGATGCGCTTCTCGATACCGGCCATTACGTCACTCTCCTCATTATGCTCGCATCCCATTGGGCGGGAAGGATTGCGGGCATGGTAGCGACCGAAAGCTGCGCACACCAGGGGTGAAGATGCGAGAAAATTGCGCAGGTGCTGGCCGTTGGGTGGTTAACGGCACCCCGGCCGGAGCCTGTTGTGTGGAGTGAAAAAAACTGCGATCATCACAAAATGGCTGAACAAAAATCGATCTTCGACTGGGTGGATGAAGAGCGCTTTGCAAGCGCCATCGCCGAAGCGCGCGCCGATTTTGACGCCGGACGCACCGTGCCGCATGAGGTGGTGGCGGCGTGGTTGCTGAAACTGGCGACCGCCATTGAAACCGGAGCGGAACGCCCACCCCCGCCACTTTCTGGCAAATAGCCTCCATGGTGGAATGGTCTGAGACGGCGCTGGCCGATATCGCGGGCCATGCTGGCTATATTGCCCAGTATAATCCTTTTGCCGCTGCCCGTGTCGTGCGTTCGCTTTATGCCGCCGGCAACAGCCTTGCCACTTTCCCCCGCCGGGGGCGGCCGCGGCCTGATGGGTTGCGGGAACTGACTGTCGTTCCGCCCTATGTGCTGGTTTATGAGCTGACCGGGGATGCCGTCCGCATCCTGCGCATCTGGCATGGCGCGCAGGAGCGGTGAAGATGCCAAGCCGCCGCGCTTGACAAGCCCCGCCCCCTTTCTGGCACGATGCGAACGAGCGTGCTAAAATGCCGTCCATCAGATAACCAATAAGGGAGAGCCCGCCAATGTCCGTGCCCAGCCTGTTCAAGGGGAAGCTGTCGCTGCCCGTCATCGCCTCGCCGATGTTCATCGTCAGCTATCCGGAGCTGGTGTTGGCGGAGTGCAAGGCCGGCATTGTCGGCACCTTCCCCAGCCTGAATGCCCGCCAGCCGGGGCAGCTGGATGAATGGCTGGGCCGCATCACGGCGGACTTGGCCGATCACGCGGCGGCCAACCCCGGTCAGCCGGTGGCCCCGTTCGGCGTGAACCTGATCGTCCACAAGTCCAACACCCGGCTGCGGGAAGATGTGGAACTGATGGTCAAGCACAAGGTGCCGCTGATCATCACTTCCGTTGGGGCGCCCACCGGGATTGTGGAGGCGGTACATTCCTATGGTGGACTGGTTTTCCATGACGTCACCAACATTCGCCACGCCAGGAAGGCGCTGGAAGTGGGTGTTGATGGCCTGATTCTGGTGGCCGCCGGGGCCGGCGGCCATGCCGGTACCTTGTCGCCCTTCGCCCTGTTGAGCGAGGTGCGGGAATTCTTTGACGGGCCGGTGGTGCTGGCCGGGGCCATGTCATCCGGTGCCTCGGTGCGGGCGGCGGAGGTGATGGGGGCGGATTTCGCCTATATCGGCACCCGCTTCATCGCCACAGCGGAGGCCAATGCCTCCGATGGTTATAAGCAGATGCTGATCGACGGTTCCGCAGCAGACATCGTCTACACGCCGATGTTCAGCGGCATTCCCGGCAATTATTTGGGGCCCAGCATCGCCGCCAACGGCCTGGACCCGAAGGCGATCAGCGGCGGGCAGGCCGATCCCAACCTATCGATTGAGGATTGGTCGAAGAAGAAGGCCTGGAAGGATATCTGGTCCGCCGGCCAGGGCATCGGCACCATCCATGATGCGCCCAGCGTGGCGGAACTGGTGGCGCGGATGCTGGCGGAATATCGCGCTGCTGCCGCCAAGGGCAGCGATTTCATCTGAACAATTGACCGGCGGCGGGGGCGTTGGCCTCCGCCGCCGGTGATTGATTACCCCTGCTTCAGCAGACGCGCGGCATCGACCGCGCCATAGGTCAGCACCGCGTCACAGCCGGCGCGTTTGAAGCCCAGCAGAGTCTCCAGCAAGGCCGCGTCATAATTCAGCCAGCCATTCAGGCTGGCGGCCTTCAGCATCGCGTATTCACCGCTGACATGATAGGCGAAGGTCGGCACGCCGAACTCGCTCTTCACCCGGCGGATAATGTCCAGATAGGGCATACCGGGCTTCACCATCACCATGTCGGCCCCTTCGGCGATATCCATCCCCACCTCGCGCAGGGCCTCGTCGCTGTTGGCCGGGTCCATCTGATAGGTTTTTTTGTCGCCCTTCAGCAGCCCGCCGGTCTGCAGCGCCTCCCGGAACGGGCCATAGAAGGCGGAAGCATATTTGGCGGCATAGGCGCAGATGCGGGTCAGGCTGTGGCCGCGCGCTTCCAGCGCATCGCGGATGGCGCCGATGCGCCCATCCATCATGTCCGACGGGGCGATGATGTCACAGCCGGCATCGGCCTGCACCAGCGACTGGCGCACCAGCACCTCCACCGTCTCGTCATTCAGCACATAGCCATCGCGGACGATGCCGTCATGGCCATGGCTGGTATAGGGGTCCAGCGCCACATCGCCCAAGATGCCGATGCCCGGCACCTGTTCCTTGATGGCGCGCATGGCGCGGCACATCAGGTTGTCGGGGTTGGCCGCTTCGCTGCCATTGGGATCCTTGCGTTCCAGCGGCACCACCGGGAACAGGGCAACACAGGGGACACCCAGGTCGCGCGCCTCTGCCACCGCCGGCAGCAGCAGGTCCAGCGACAGCCGATCCACGCCGGGCATGGAGGTGATGGGCTGGCGCTGATTCTCCCCCTCCACAACGAACACGGGCCAGATCAGATCAGCACTGGTCAGCGTGTTTTCCGCCACCAGCCGGCGGGTCCAGCCATCGGCGCGGTTACGGCGCAGGCGGGTGCGGGGAAAATTCGTGTGGGGCAGGCTGGTCATGGGCAGCGGTCCGCTGGTGGGATGAGGATGGCGGCGATGCTACGCCCCGGCCCCGCCGGCATCAACCCGCGCGCTGACTTGCCGCACCTTCCCGCACGGTCTCCGCCCCGACTGGGTGCCAAACCCGCAACTGCCCTGGCTCGATCCGAAAACGCAGGGGCGTGCGGCGGCGCTCCAGCTCGCCATCAATGGCCACCCGCAGATGCCGGTGACGGGAATGCACGGTGGCGGCGGTGACGTGATGCACCTCCAGTTCCGGGTCGTTCTTCCATTTTGACAGCAGGGCGCGCAGAAACAGTTGCACCAGCCCCCAGCGGGTGCGGTGCTTGCCGATATAGAGGGAGAGGCGGCCATCATCCAGCCGCTCCCGGTGCGGCACCGGGCCATAGCCTTCCTCATAGGCATTGTTGGCGATGGCCACCATATGGGTATCCACCTGCCTTGTGGTGCCATCGGCCAGCGCCAGGGTGACGGTCAGGCGCGGGTTGCTGGCGATGGTCTTTACCAGGGCCCAGCCCATGGCTGGCCATTTGCGCCAGCCCCGGCGCTGGCGCAGCTTTTCCCGCTCATGCACCATGCGGGCATAGAGCCCGATCACCGCATTGTTGAGGAAGGGAGTGTCGTTGATATAAGCAACATCGATCGGCCTCACCACACCCTGCGCCAGGGCCGCCAGGGCGCCTTCCAGCTCCAGCGGGATGCACAGGTCGCGGGCCAGCAGGTTCATAGTGCCCAGCGGCAGCAGGCCGAAGGCGATGCCATGACGCAGGGCGATTTCCGCCCCGGTCTTGATGGTGCCGTCGCCACCACCCACCACCAGCATGTCCGCCCCCAAGCGGGCGGCTTTCTCCATCGCGGCACCGACTGCTGCACCGGGAACACAGACGCAATCCACCTGATGCCCGGCGGCGGTGAAGGCCGTTGTCACCTGGTCGATCACCTCAGACGGTTCCCGCTGCAACAGGGAACCGGCCTGGCTGTTCATGACAATGGCAAGCCGCATGGATCATCCGTTTCGCGTTACCCCGGGGGGAGGGCAGGAAGGTAACGCCCAGGGCTGATAAGGGGTTCCAGTATCAGCCGAACAGCCAATGAACGGCAAACAGGATGCTTTTCAGGACGATGGCGACCGAACCGGCGGCGATGATTGTGGCGATGACAGACATGATGTAGCCGGCAATCATGGTGGCACCATCGCGTTCCATCTGGGCCAGCGCCATCAGCCCGATGGCGATGGATGGAAAGATGTTCCCCAGTGGAATCGGCAGGATCAGCACAACGGAAAGGAAAAAGATCACGAATCCGGCGATTCGCTCCAGCCCGCCCTCTGTCAGATGGATCATCCGGGGGCGGGAGAATTTCTCGATCCAGCGCAGATAGGGTTCCGCTTTTTCCAGCACGCTCAACAGATCGCTGCGCAAAAAGCTGCGGCGGCGCAGGAAGCCGGGCATCCAGGGATGCGGGCTGCCTAGGATCATCTGTACGGAAAACAGCAGAATCGGCAGGCCGGTGATGGCTGACAGGCCGGGCGGGGCTGGCAGGATCGTCGGCAGGGCAAACAGCAACAGCAGAATGCCGAAAGCCCGTTCACCTAAGCCATCCACCAGTTCCCCGATGCTGATCCGCTCATGGCTGCCGTTCCGCACGGCATCGAACAGGATATCGGTGGTGCGGCGGGGCTTTTCCGCGTCGCCCGGCACAAGGGCGGGCAGGCTGACATGATCGGGGGGAATCTGTGTATCCACGTTCGGCCCTGTGTTCCCGGCCGCCATGCGACCGCTTCCCCCCGACATTAACGATCCCCGGTTACCGGTTTATGATTGGCCCTGTCGGCGCCGATCACCTGATAACGCCTATATGGGGATCATCATCCCAGATTGAAGCGGGTAATCGCGCTGGCAATATCATCCTGGAAGCTGGGGCCCAGATGTACGACGGCCGTGTTGGGCGGCACGCCACGCAACTGATCGGCCCCCATGCTGGTCATCAGGGCGACCGGCACATGCTCGGTTACCGACATGGCGCGCAGGCCGCGCAGCAGATCAATGCCGCCCAGCCCATCCATCACCGCCGAGGCGATCACCATATCCGGCGGCATCCGCACGGCGATGGAAATGGCCTCGATCGGGTCGGAGACGATGTTGACGCGGAAGCCGCAGGCTGCCAGCTCGTTCGCCGCCCGCCGCGCCACCAGCTTGTTGGGCGTCACCAGCATGATTTCGACGTCCTGCACCTCAACATCGGTGATGTCGAATTCAAAGCGAGTCGGCAGCTTGCGGATGATCTGGTTGGTGGTGGCCAGATCGGGCTGTTCCGGCAGTTCCGCCATTTCCGCGATGCGGTCGGCGAAAATCTGGATATGGTCGATCTGCTTTTCGTCCAGATCCTTCAGATCGGCAATATAGGTTTCCAGACGCTGGGCGATCAGGCTGACAATCGGATAGCCGAAGGTGGAGCCGGCGCCCTTCAGGGAATGGGTTTCACGCCGCAATTCCCGCAAGGTTTCATTGGCAGTCACCAGCCCCTGTTTCAGGACTTCCAGGCAGCCATAGATCGTCTGCAGCCGGTCATGGATGTAATCCTGGAACTCTGACTCCAACTGGGCAACCAGTTCATCCAAATCGGCTTCGGCCATCGCTGCACACCTCTTCGCGTATTCACTTCCCTGTACTCCGGACAGGGTAACCCTTCAAGGCCCCTCATATGCACGGAAGGTGAGGCGCAAATGAAGAGGGCTGGGTGACTTTGCCACCCAGCCCTTCAGAAATCGTTTACAAATTCGTGATTTTTTATGCGGCCCGCTGCAATTCCAGGCTCCGCCAGACGCTCAGCAGGGCATCGACCAGCTGATCCATCTTGCGATCATCATGATAGGGGGTCGGCGTCAGGCGCAGCCGTTCCGTCCCGCGCGGCACGGTCGGGTAATTGATCGGCTGCACATAGATATTGTGGATGTTCAGCAGATCGTCGCTGGCCTGCTTGCACAGCACCGGATCACCCACCAGCAGCGGCACGATATGGCTGACCGACGGCATCACCGGCAGCCCCGCCTGGATCAGCCGGCGCTTCAGCGTGGCGGCGCGTTCCTGGTGGCGGATGCGGATTTCATTATGTTCCTTCAGGAACATGACGGAGGCCAAGGCACCAGCCGCCAGCACCGGGGCCAGCGAGGTGGTGAAGATGAAGGAGGGGGCGAAGCTGCGCACGCAATCCACCAGGGCGGTGGAACCGGTGATGTAGCCGCCCATCACGCCGAACGCCTTGCCCAGCGTCCCTTCGATCACGGTCAGCCGATCCATCACGCCTTCGCGTTCGGCCACACCGGCGCCACGCTGGCCATACATGCCAACGGCGTGGACTTCATCCAGATAGGTCATGGCGCCGTGCTTGTCGGCCACGTCGCACAATTCCTTGATGGGGGCGATATCGCCATCCATCGAATAGACGCTTTCGAACGCCACCAACTTGGGCTGTGACTTGGGCAGGCGCGACAGCAGGGTATCCAGATGTTCCACATCATTATGCCGGAAAATATGCTTTTCCGCGCCAGAGTGGCGGATGCCCTCGATCATGGAATTATGGTTCAACGCGTCGGAGAAGACGACGCAGTTGGGCAGCAGGCGGGGCAGGGTGGAGAGCGTCGCCTCGTTGCTGATATAGCCTGAGGTGAACAGCAGGGCCGCTTCCTTGCCATGCAGGTCGGCCAGCTCCTTCTCCAGCAGCACATGATAATGGTTGGTGCCGGAGATGTTGCGGGTGCCGCCAGCGCCAGCGCCGCATTTATGCAGGCTGTCCACCATGGAGCCGATCACCACCGGGTGCTGGCCCATGCCCAGATAATCGTTGGAGCACCAGACGGTCACGTCCTTGGGCGGACCCTCTTCCGGATGGAAGGAGGCGACGGGAAAATCACCGACGCGGCGCTCAAGGTCGGCGAAGACGCGGTAACGCCCTTCGCGCTTGAGGCCGGCAATCTGGCTCTTGAAGAAGCTCTCGTAATCCATGGGCCGTTTGTCCCGTCTTGGCCGTTCCTGCGTCAGTCTTGTTCCGGCCGTCCTGAATGTCCACCCCTCTTTACTACTGCAAAGGAAGAGGTTCAGAAACCCCTTAGCGACGGCTTGTCGCGCCAGGGCCGGACAATCAGGACGTTCTGACCGATGCATGGTCAGGCATATCCGTCTGCCGCGCTTTGATTTCGGTCAATTCATCGTTCTGTCCAAGAGGTGTCGGCGCATGACAAATATGTGATGCCATGCGCCATATAACTATGATTTGAAATTACGATTCATTAAAGAAGTTTTTCTATCTTTGCGCGCATATCTTCCGGCTTGGTGGTGGGTGCCGCGCGGTCCACCACCTCGCCCGTGCGGTCCACCAGGAATTTGGTGAAATTCCATTTGATGGCCTCTGTTCCCAGTAGGCCCGGCTTCTGCGCCTTCAGCCACTGGAACAGCGGATGGGCATTGTCCCCGTTCACATCCACCTTGGTGAACATGGGGAAGGACACGTCATAGGTGAGGGAGCAGAAATTGGCGATTTCCGCCTCATCGCCCGGCTCCTGATGGCCGAACTGGTTGCAGGGGAAGCCCAGCACCACCAACCCACGCGGCCCCAATTCACGATACAGCGCTTCCAGCCCCTGATATTGCGGGGTGAAACCGCATTTACTGGCCGTATTGACGATCAGCAGCACTTTGTCACGCCACTGGTCCAGCGTTACCTCGCTGCCATCCAGCAGGGTGGCGGAGAAATCATAGATGCTCATGCTGGCGATCCCCGAGATTGTTTGGATTGAATCATGGATGCTGTACAGGCAAAGGGCAATGGGCAAGCGGTTGGTTTTCTTCACCCGGCGTAAATGAATGGACAGGCAATTCGATCTTTACCTGGGCATCGACTGGACGGGGGCACAGCCGGCCCGCTCTGTGGCCATGGCCGCCTGCGATGCCGCCGGTCTGGTCCGCCCCATCCAGCCGCAGGGCCGGTTCTGGGAACGGCTGGAGGTGGCGCAGTGGATCGCCGATCAGGCGGCGGGGGGAAAGCGCATCCTGGCCGGGTTCGATTTTGCCTTCGCCATGCCCTGGGTGCCAGGCCAAGGTTATCTGGATGGGCGGGTGCCGGATGTTGCCGACATGCTGGCCCTGTGGGATCTGGTGGAAGAGGCATCGGCGGGCGGGGCCGATGCCTTCGCCGGTGCCGCCGTGCTGGACCCCCGCCTGTTCCCCAGTTTCTGGATCAACGGGCCGACCCCTTCCCATTGGGGCGATGGCTCCACCAAACGCCGGCGGGTGGAGATGGTGGCGGCCGACACCGGGGCCGGCACCCCGGTATCGGTGTTCAAGCTGGCGGCGGCGGCCAAACAGGTGGGCAAGGCATCGCTGGCCGGGATGCGCACGTTGCGCCACCTGCACGGGCTGATGGGCGATGGGCTTTGCGTCTGGCCGCTGGAAATACCGGGGCCGGGGCAGAGCGTGGTGATGGAAATCTATCCCACCCTGTTCCGCAAACAGGCGCTGGGTGGCAATCGCAAGGTGGTGGAGCGCAAGATTCTGCAACCGGGTCTGGCCTTCTATGGCTGCCATGCCGATGCGTCACTACCGGATCGGTTTGACGATCACATCGGTGATGCCATGATCAGCGCCGCCGGGTTGCGCCATCTTGCCCGCCAGCTGTCCGCCTGGGCGCCGGCTTGGATGGATGCGGATACCGCCCGGCGTGAAGGCTGGATTTTCGGGGTCGGCGCATGAAGATGGTCCTCTATGTCGCATTCGGTGGTGCACTCGGCTCCGTGGCGCGCTATCTCACCGCCCAGGGTATGGGGCGATGGCTGGGGGCGGACTTCCCCTGGGCGACGCTGACGATCAATATCGTCGGTTCCACGGTCATGGGGCTGCTGGTCGGGCTGATGGCGCAGGTATGGGCACCGTCGCCGGAACTGCGGGCCTTTCTGACGGTGGGTATCCTGGGCGGCTTCACCACCTTTTCCACCTTCTCGCTGGATGTGGCGACGTTGCTGGAACGGGGTGATCTGGGCGGGGCCGCCTTCTATCTGCTGGCCTCTTTGATTGTGTCGATCGGCGGCCTGTTCGCCGGTCTTTATCTGGTACGGATGGTGACGGCATGAGCGATGCCGATGAAGCGCGCGGCCCCGCCAAGGTGGTCGAAACAAGGCTGGTGACGGAGGACGAGGCGGATATCCGGCTCGACCGCTGGTTCAAGCGGCATTACCCCCAGATCGGCCATGGCGCGCTGCAAAAGCTGTTGCGCACGGGACAGGTGCGGGTGGATGGCAAGCGGGCGGATGCCAATACCCGCCTTGCCCCCGGTCAGTCCCTGCGCATTCCGCCGCTGCCCGATGTGGCCCCGCCGGTTGAAGGGGCAGAGGATGAGGCCCCCGCCCGCCAGCCCGCCTTCAGCGAGAAGGAGGCTGCCGCCCTGCGCGGCCGGGTGCTTTTCCGTGATGCGGATGTCATCGTGCTGGACAAGGCTGCCGGGCTGGCGGTGCAGGGGGGGACCGGCCAGACCAAGCATCTGGACGCCATGCTGGACCTGCTGAAATTCGACGCCAAGGAACGGCCCAAGCTGGTCCACCGGTTGGACAAGGATACCAGCGGCTGCCTGGTGCTGGCCCGCAACGCCTTTGCCGCGACCCGGCTGACGGAAAGCTTCCGCAGCCGTGATGCCCGCAAGATCTATTGGGCCATCACGGTGGGTGTGCCCGACCCGCATCAGGGCCGCATCGACCTGTCGCTGTCCAAGGAGCCGGGGGCCGGCGGCGAGCGCATGATGGTCGATCCCAAAAACGGCCAGCGGGCGCAGACCTATTATACCGTGCTGGAACATGCCCACCGCAAGGCGGCCTTTGTGGCACTCTGGCCGCGCACCGGCCGCACGCACCAATTGCGCGTGCATATGAATGCCATCGGTACGCCCTTGCTGGGTGATGGCAAATATGCCGGCCAGGGGGCCTTTCTGGAAGGCAGCGCCAATGTGAAGCGCCAGCTTCACCTGCACGCCCGCCGCATCATCATCCCGCATCCGCGTGGCGGCACGATCGATGTGACGGCACCTCTACCAGAGCATATGCGCCCGGCCTGGGATTATTTCGGCTTCAGTGCCAACCTGAAGGAAGACCCGTTCGCCGCACTGGACTGACCGATAAGATGCTGAAGCTCGCCCTTTTTGATTGTGACGGTACGCTGGTTGACAGCCAGCACGCCATCGTGGCCGCTATGGTTGCGGGGTTCCAGGCCGTGGGCCTGACCCCGCCCCCCTCACTGGCCACCCGCCGCGTGGTCGGTCTGCCGCTGGTGGATGCGGTGGCGCGGCTGGCACCCGATGGGTCGGATGCCAGCCTGCATCAGGCAATTGCCGAGGCCTATAAGCAGGCCTTCTATCGCAACCGGCTGGCCGGCACCCACCCGGAACCTTTGTTCGACGGGTTGCTGGAGGCACTGGACCGGCTGGAGGCGGCGGGCTTCCTGCTGGGCATCGCCACCGGCAAAAGCCGGCGGGGGCTGGATGCCACGCTGGCCCATCACAATCTGGCCCATCGCTTTGTGACGCTGCAGACCAGCGACCGGGTAAACGGCAAGCCCCATCCGGACATGGTCTATGAGGCGCTGGCCGAAAGCGGGGCCGATGCGGCGGGCACCGTGGTGATCGGTGACACCACCTTTGACATCCTGATGGCGCGCAATGCCCGTGTGGCGTCGGTTGGGGTGGCCTGGGGCTATCACGACCTGTCGGAACTGCGCGCCGCCGGGGCCGACCGGCTGGTGGATGATTATGCCCAGGTGCCCGATGCCCTGGCCGATATTCTGGCAAACAAGGTGCCGTGATGAAGCGTTTTTACAAGCAGGTGACGGTGCAGGCGGTCGATGGTGGCTGGAGCATCGCCCTGGATGGCCGCCCGGTGCGCACGCCTGCCAAACACCCGCTGATCCTGCCCACACAGGCCCTGGCGGAGGCGATTGCCAATGAATGGCAGGGCCAGGGGGAAGAGGTGAAGCCCCAGACCATGCCGCTGACCCAGTTGGCCAGCACCTGCCTTGACGGGGTGGTGGGCCGGATGCCGGACGTGGCGGCGGCATCGGCCGAATATGGCGGTTCTGAACTGCTCTGCTATCGCGCGGAGGAGCCGCCGGAGCTGGTGGCCCGCCAGGCCGCACTCTGGCAACCGCTGCTGGATTGGGCGGCCCGTCGCTATGATACGCATCTGCGGCTGGCCAGCGGCATCATCCATATTGCCCAGCCGCCGCAGGCGCTGAACGCCCTGCGCGCCGGGATCGATGCGCTGGACGCCTGGCGGCTGACGGCGCTGCAGAATGTCATCGGCATTACCGGGTCGCTGGTGCTGTCGCTGGCCCTGGTCGATGGCAGGCTGACGCCGGAAGAGACCTTTGATCTGGCCCAGCTGGATGAGAATTTCCAGATCGAGAGATGGGGCGAGGATTGGGAGGCGGCCGACCGCCGCAACAATCAGCGCACCGATCTGGCGGTAACCAAGCGCTTCCTGGACATGCTGCCGCCGATATCGGCTGCCTGATCCATCAGGGCGGCGGCGGGGGACGCCAGGGCTGTATCTCCGCCGCCTGTTCCTGATCCAGCTTACCGGCGCAGATGGTGTTTTTCGAACCGGGGGTGAAGTTTTCTGCCTCCGGTACGCGCAGGGTCACTTCCAGCAACACCATCTCCACCAGCATCTCCCCGAACGGTTCGGGGCGACCGCTGCGGGTGTCGGCACCGAACAGGCGTTGTAAATACCAGGGCGGCCCCGACAGGCCGCCCGGCGCACCGGCCAGCAGGTTTTCCCGTAGCAAACCGTAGATTTCCTGGCACTGTTCCAGGCTGCGCGCCTTGCCCGCCACGGGTAGGGAGACATAGGCCACCACCCGCCGGTCAAAAGGCCGGAACAGGGTGCCGGTCTTCACCTTTGCCGTGCCGTTGCGGCCGCCATCCAGGGACAGGGCTGTCACCGCCGCCTGCATGTCGCGGCCCAGCCGCAGCATCCCCCATTCCAGCAGGGTGACCGGCGTTTCCGCCAGATATTGATAGAGCTGGGGATCAACCGGCGGCGGTTGCTGGGCCAAGGCGGGGAAGGGGGCCAGCACCAGACCCAGCGCCATCAACCGCCGCCATCCCGCCATTGGCCTGATCCTCCCGTTTGTATAAGGGGGCATAGGCTACAGCGGTCATGTGACGCTTTTGCTACGCGAACAGGCGACGCAGGAACAGGCGCAGACATTGATCGGACCAGACCCCACCCGGCCCATGGAACCCGACATGCCCGCCGCCGGGGCTGAGCAGCGGGGTCAGCAGCGGCAATGCCGACCACTCCACCGCCTGATAGGCATCACCGGGAATCCACGGATCATCCAGCGCATGGATCAGCAGGGTGGGAACGGTGATGCCCGGCAGGAACCGGTTGGCGGAATTCACCGCATAATATTCCGCCGCCCCCGACCAGCCATTCCAGGGGCCGACCAGCCGGTTGTCGAAATCCCACAGGCTGGCAGCGGTGGCGGCGGCGTCCAGCCATTGCGGCTCCACCAGACCAGCCGCCAGCGCCATTTCCGCCTTCATCTTGCCCAGCAGCCAGCGATGATAGAAGCGATTGCCCGGCGACATCATGTGCTGGCAGGAGGCGGCAAGGTCGATGGGGGCGGAAATGCTGGCCCCGGCCCGCACCGGCAGGGGGAAATCCGCTTCCCCCAGCAGTTTCAGCGTGGCATTGCCGCCCAGGGAATAGCCGATGATCACCACGCCATGGCCGGCAATCGCCGCCGGCAACTGTGCCAGTACGGCGCGGATATCGCCCGTGCGCCCGGCGTGATAGCGCTGGCGGCAATGGCCGGCCGTGGGGCCGGCCCCGCGCAGGTTCAGCCGCAGCACCGGGAAACCATCGGCCAGCAGCATCGCCGCCGTGGCCCGCATGTAATAGCTGTCCTCGCTGCCCGTCAGCCCGTGCAGCAGCAGGCAGAGCGGCTTATCCGTGCGGGGGACCGGCTGGTTCAGCCGGCCCTGCAAACGGTCGCCGCTGCTATCTTCCAGGGGAAAATGCAGCACGTCGCCCGCTGGCAGCTGGGGGGCCGGGCGCAGCAGCGTATTGCGGATGGTCTGCAGATGCGGGCCAAGCCAGGGTGCCCGCGCCCGGAAGGGCGGGTACCCTTCAGCCGGCCCGCCATTCATCTCAATCATGCCGCGACAGGAAATCCCGGATCACGGCAATCTGGTCAGGTGCCATCAGGGCCGGTGCGTGGCCGGCATCGGGGACGGTGTAAAGCTGGGCCTTGGGGCCCTCCGCCGTCATCCGTTCTGCCGTCTCGGCCAGCAGCAGATCGGACAGCGCCCCCCGGATCACCAGGGTCGGCTGGCGGATCACCTGCCACAGGGCCCAGAGATCGACATCGCCGATGGGGGCGATCTTGAAGATGCGGGCAATGCCAGGATCATAGGCCAGCCGGTAGCTGCCATCATCCTGCCGGTCGGTGCTGTGCTGCGCCATATGCAGCCATTGTTCGGCCGTCAACTGGCCGAATCCGGCATAATGGTCGCGGAAATATTGTTCTGCGGCAGTCAGATCGGCAAAGACCGGATCCTGGCCGACATAATCACCGATCCGTTCCAAAGCCGCCTTGGGCACGAAGGGGCCGATATCATTGATTACCAGCCGGCGGATCGGGCTGTTGGGCTGGGCCGCCAGCATCATGCCGATCAGCCCGCCCATGGAGGTGCCGATCCAATCGACATGCTCCACCTCCAGCCGGGCGATCAGGGCCGCCATATCGGCCAGATATTGCGGATAGCCGTAATGATCGGGATTGACCAGCCGGCCGCTCTGTCCGCGCCCCACCACATCGGGGCAAATCACGCGGGCCTTCAGCGTATCAGCCAGATCAGCGGCCAGCCGGTCAAAATCCCGCCCATTGCGGGTCAGCCCATGGACACAGACGATGGTGCGCGGGCCCGCCCCCCATTCCCGATAGGCGATCTTGTGAAAACCGGTCGCCGAAAGCCCGAGCAGGTTCTTATCGTGGTAATAGGTCATGCGTCGCGTCTCCGGCGTCGGTTGCGTGCTCGTCAGGCGCTTGCCAAGGCGGCATAAGCGCCACGGTAATAAAGCAAGGGGGCACCGGCCCGGCTGGCCAGCCGCAGCACCCGCCCCACCAGAATATGGTGATCGCCACCATCATGCACGCCATGAAGCTGGCAATCCATCGCCGCCAGACCGTTTTCCAGCACGGGCGCACCCGATTCCCAGACGCTGTGCTCCACCCCCACCCAGCGGCTGGCCTGATCGGCCACGGCAAAGCGGGTAGAAAGATCCTGATGCCCGGCATCCAGCACGGCCAGGGCGAAGCCCGGCGCGCTGAGGAAAGCCGGCGCACTTTCCGCCCGCTTGTCGATGCAGAACAGCACCAGCGGCGGGTTCAGCGAGACGGAGGTGAAGGAATTGACGGTAATGCCAACCGGCTGCCCCTGCGGATCGACGGTGGAGGCGATACAGATGCCTGTGGCAAAACAGCCCATGGCGTCGCGGAAAGCGCGCTTGTCGATCGTCATCGGTGAACCCCGGCCATGATATTGTGATCCTAAATGATTGGAGAGGTAAACGAGCTACCCTGGCGATGCAAGATTACAAGGCCCTATTGAACTTGTTCATTTTCTGTCAGGGAAGTGCTTGATACACTCTTGTCCATTAATCGGACGAACGGATCGGATCGACATTGTGGCCGCCGGCGGCGAAGAAAAAGCACCCATCATCATCAAGAAGATCAACAAGGGCGGCGAAGGGCATCATGGCGGTGCCTGGAAGGTGGCCTATGCTGACTTCGTGACGGCGATGATGGCCTTCTTCCTGCTGCTCTGGCTGCTGAATGTGACGACAGCCGAACAGAAGATGGGCATCGCCGATTATTTCAGCCCGGCCAGCGCCTCGAAACAGACCAGCGGTGCGGGGGGGGTGTTGGGTGGCACCACGGTGACCGTCTCCGGCTCCCTGGCCAACAGCAGCAGCCCCGCCGGCCTGACCGTGCCGGTCCCCACCCTGCAAGGGGCTGCCAATTCCGAAGAGCAGACGGAAGACATGCAGGAAAGCTCCAGCGGCAAACCGACGGAGCAGGATGCCACCGGCAAGGGTGCCGGCGAAAAGGAAGGCGGTTGGACGGCGATTGACACGGTGAACGGGATGGCCAAGCTGGCCGCCGCCGGGGAGACCGCCAGTGCGGATAAGAACCGCGACGGCAAGGTGGATGAAAAGGAACTGCGGGACGCCCTGGCCAAGCACGAACAGGCCCAGTTCGCCAAGGCAGAGGCGGAGCTGCGCCAGGCCATCCAACAGATCCCGGAACTGCGCGATCTGGCGAAGAATCTGGTGATTGAGAATACGCCGGAGGGGCTGCGCATCCAGCTGATCGACCAGGAAGGCTATTCCATGTTCCCGTCGGCCAGCGCCAAGATGCTGCCGCAGACGGCCCAGCTTCTGTCCCAGGTGGCGCAGGTGGTCGCCAAGCTGCCCAACAAACTGTCGATCAGCGGCCATACGGACAGCACGCCCTTCAGCGCCGGTTCCTCCTATGGCAATTGGGAATTGTCCACCGACCGTGCCAATGCCAGCCGGCGGGCGCTGGAGGCGTCGGGTGTCGCCAATGACCGTTTTGAATCCGTGGTGGGACGGGCCGACCGCGACCATCTGTTCAAGGATGACCCCAACTCCCCCCGTAACCGCCGCATCTCCATTGTGCTGTTGCGGGAAAACCCGTTGCGCGGGCAGGCCCCGGCAGGTGGCCCGGCTGGGGCTGGTCTGGGGGCTGCCAGCCCGGCCCCGGTGGCCAACCCGCCACCCGTGCGCCCCGGTGTGACCCCGGCACCCTCGGCCGTTGGCACCTCCCGCTAGGTTGATCAAGGCTGGTTGTCACTTTCCCGTCACAGCGCCACCGATGATGGTGGTGAAATGTGTGTGACGCATAACAGACCCCTGTTCAAACGCATCCGTTCTGATAGTCTCGTGTGTGCGAATGCGAAACGAACCCGCCATCGGCATCGCCCTCGGTGGCGGACAGCATGGCACGAAGGGCGTGGGGGGCTCTGTTGAGCGGGTCTGGAAACGGTGTCGACCATCTGCTGTCGACTTATAATGCCAACGGCTTTTATGATGAGCTGTTCGGGAACGCGGCAAAGCCTGCCAGCCATACGCTGTCGGTACAGGAAAGGCTGCGACAGCTTGATTTCGATGACCTGCGACGACGGGCTTCGGATGCGGAGCGGGAGCTTTATAATCTCGGCATCACCTTCCTGGTCTATAGCGATGCCAAGGCGGTGGACCGCATTCTGCCCTTCGATGTGATCCCACGCATCATTTCGGCCAAGGAATGGGCGCATCTGGAAGCAGGTGTGCAGCAGCGCATCGCGGCGCTGAACCTGTTCCTGCACGATGTCTATCACGATCAGAAGATTTTGAAGGACGGCATCATCCCGGCCGAGCTGGTGCTGGGCAATGCCAATTACCGCGAACAGATGCGCGGCATCGATCTGCCCTTCAACACCTATATCCATATCATGGGCGTGGACCTTGTCCGTGACCATGACGGCACCTTCCGGGTGCTGGAAGATAATGGTCGCGTGCCCTCCGGTGTCTCCTATGTGGTGGAAAACCGCCACATGATGCAGCGCGCCTTCCCCGACCTGATGGGGGATATCGGCCTGCGCAGCGTGGATAATTACGGCATGAAACTGCTGGAGGCGATGTGCGAGATTGCACCGCCCCGGCCGGACGGGGTGGATGGCGACCCGCAGGTGGTGCTGCTGTCGCCCGGTGCCTATAACTCCGCCTATTTCGAACATATCTTCCTGGCCCGCGAAATGGGCGTGCCGCTGGTGGAAGGCCGCGACCTGATCGTTGAAAACGACAAGGTCTATATGAAGACCACGGGCGGGTTGCGCCGGGTGGATTCGATCTATCGCCGCATCGGCGATGATTTCCTCGATCCGCTGGCCTTCAACCCGGACAGTATGCTGGGCGTGCCCGGTATTTTTGAGGCCTATCGCAAGGGCAATGTGGCGCTGGCCAATGCGATTGGCACGGGCGTGGCGGATGACAAGGCCGTCTATGCCTATGTGCCGCGCATGATCAAATATTACCTGGGTGAGGAAGCGATCATCCCCAATGTGGAGACGCATATCTGCCGGGAACCCGATGCCCTGAAGTTTACCCTGGATAATCTGGACAAGCTGGTCGTCAAGCCGGTGGGGGAGGCGGGGGGCTATGGCATTACCATCGGCCCGCGCGCCAGCAAGGCGGAGCTGGAGGAGTGCCGCGCCAAGCTGCTGGAAGACCCGGCCAATTACATCAGCCAGCCGATGGTGCCGCTATCTGTCTGCCCGACGCTGACGGAAGACGGGATTGAGCCGCGCCATGTGGATTTGCGTCCCTTCGCCATTACGGCGCGTAACACCTGGGTATTGCCCGGCGGGTTGACCCGCGTGGCGCTGAAGAAAGGCACGCTGATCGTGAATTCCAGCCAGGGCGGCGGATCGAAGGATACCTGGGTGCTGACCGAGGGACCGGCGGAGGAGCCGGCGCTGGAATCGGCTGTGGCCGATCCGTTCCAATCCCAGTCGCAAAGCCAGTAAGGGGGATCGGAAAATGGCTGCCCTTCTCGCCCGTTATGCCGAATGCATCTTCTGGCTCGCCCGCTATATGGAGCGGGCGGAGAATCTGGCCCGCATTCTGGATGTGAATGAAACCTTCGCCCGCGACAGCTATGGCGCCACCAACTGGGTGACGATCGTGCGGCTGAACGCGGATGAAAAGCGCTTCTTTGAGCTGTACCCGACGGCCAGCGCCAAGAATGTGCTGAATTTCTACATCCTGGACCAGCAGAACCCCACCTCCATCATCGCTGCCGTCAGTTCAGCGCGGGAGAATGCGCGTCAGTTGCGCCCGTTGATCAGCACGGAAATGTGGGCCCAGATCAACGTCTTCTATAACAAGCTGCTAGCCTGGGGACCGAACGACATCGCGCCCCAGAATATTCAGCGGCAATGCGCTTTCATCAAGGAAGCCTGCCAGACCCATACGGGGATTACAGAGGGCACCTTCTTCCGCGATCAGGGTTGGTATTTCTATAATCTGGGCCGCAACCTGGAACGGGCGGACCAGACGACCCGCGTGCTCGACATCAAGTACCACACATTACTGCCCAGCCCGCGCGATGTTGGCACACCCGTTGATATCAGCCAGTGGAACAGCCTGCTGCGGTCGGCCGCTGGATATCACGCTTTTCGCCGGGTTTATCCTCGGGGTTTGACCCCGGCGGCGGTGGCGGGATTCCTGCTGTTCAACGATAATTTCCCGCGTTCCGTCATGGTCTGTATGCGGGAAGTGGATAGTTTGCTGAACCGCTTGAATTCCAAATACCGGCTGCGTCGTGGTACGCTGCCGCTGGAGCGTTCCGATGAGCTGTTGGGCAGCTTGGCCAGCCAGACCATTGAAGCGGTGATTGCCGGCGGTTTGCATGAATATCTGGATAGGTTGCAGCTCAGCTTCTCCAGCCTGACCAGCGATATCGCCCAGGCATTCTTCCATGCGGATCAACCTGCCACCATGACGGCCTGACCGGATAATCCCCAGCAATGAGCGTCATCCCGCCCCTGCATCGGCCCCTGCAACAATTCTTCCGATCCGGGCCGATGCCATGTCCCTATCTGACGGGGCGGGTTGAACGCAAACTCTTCACCCGGCTGGTCGGCACGGATAATGGCGAGATCAATTCGCAATTGTCGCGTGTCGGCTTCCGGCGCAGCCATGACATTCTTTATCGGCCCGTCTGTCCGGGCTGTTCGGCCTGTGTGCCGGTGCGGGTGCCGGTGGCGGCCTTCCAACCCGGCCGCACCATGCGGCGCATCCAGCGCGTCAATCAAGATCTGTCCTTCCGGCTGATCCCGGCGGAAGCGACGATGGAACAGTTCCGCCTGTTCGCCGCCTATCAAGACGCGCGCCATAATGACAGCGACATGAACCGCATGACCCCCGGCGATTACGCCGCCATGGTGGATGAGGGGCAGGCGGATACGATGCTGCTGGAAGCGCGGGATGAAGGCGGCCGTCTGCGCGGGGCCATGCTGGTGGATCGGCTGGATGATGGCTATTCCGCCGTCTACAGCTTTTATGATCCCGATCAACCCCGCCGGTCGCTGGGCACCCAGCTGGTGCTGGCACTGATTGAACAATCCCGCCTGCAGGGCCGGCCCTATATCTATCTGGGCTATTGGATCGAGGGCAGCCGGAAGATGGAATATAAGGCCAAGTTCCAGCCGTTGGAGGCGCTGGGCCGTGACGGCTGGGCGCCGCTGGCGCTGGCGCAGGCGGCAGATTGATGCCGTGGCGCCCCGGTTAAAGACCGGATGGCGCCGGCTCATTCTCCGGGATTTCTTCTGTCGGCGTTGGCCGCAGGTCCAGCACATAGGCCAAGGTCACACCCATCCGGCGCACGCGCAGGATTTGCTTGCCCGTCGGCGCGTCGGGGCAGGTGCCGCGGGTGAAGGCGATATAGAAATCCGCTGGCCCCTTGCCGTCCGGTGGGGCCACCCAGCGGGGCGGCAGGAAATAGAGGGCCGATTCCGGCGGGCCACAGACCCGGATACGATAGGGATGGGCCAGGGCCCACGCCCCTTCCCGTGCCACCAGATGGTCACGCAGACGGCTTGCCGCCTCTGACAGGGCGGTCCCCCCCACATCCAGTTCGAATCGGCCTTCCGCCCCCGTTACCCCACCGGCAAGTGCATTGTACCAGATGGCCTCATAGGGGTGCAGGCGGCCGATACTGACGATCTGCCACACCACCCAGAGGCCCATCAAACCTGCCACCAGACGGATTTCCCGCAGCGGCCGTGCCGCCAACAGCCCCGCCAGCCAGCCAAGCCCCAACCCAGCCAGGGCATAGAGCGGCACCATCACAAACAGCAGGTGCCGGATGCCATCATAGAGCACAGCATGGCTGATGATTACGGTGGCTGGCGGCAACAGGGCCATGCTGGCGAGCCCCAGCCAGGGGGGCGTCAAGCCCGCCCAGCCCTGCCGCCGCAGGGCAAGGATACCGGCAACGCAGGCCGCCAGCAGGCCGAGGAGCGCTGGTTCCGGCAGCTTCACCGCGAAGGCGACGGGTACATACCAGAGCGGCAGGGCCGTGGTTTCAACCTGCTGCCCCGCAAAGGGGAAATGGAAGCTGAGCGGGAAATGCGAGAAGGCCGCCAAAGCCTCCAACGGGCGCAGCCATCCCGTCTGCGCCCAGGGCCAGAAGGCCACCATCATGGCCCAGGAGAGCAGCAGCGATGCGGCCAGCGGCCCGGCCATGCGCGCCATCAGCCGGGCGGCGCTGAGGGGTCCATCGCGCAGCGCTTGGCGCAGCAGCATCACGCCAAGCCCGATCAGCAGCGGCGCCAGCAGGATGACCCCGCCCACGCGGATACCCAGGGCACAGCCCAGCGTCACCCCATGCAGCAGCCAAGGACCGCGCCCCGGTCGCCCCTGCAACAGACGGATTTGCGCCACGGCCACCCAGGCGGCGGCCGTGGCGAAGGGAATGTCCTTGGGGTTGGCGAAGGACTGACCGATCCATTCCGGCGTCAGCAGCAGCAGCAGCACGGCCAGGGCCCCGGCGCGCGGCCCCCCCAAGTCGCGCGCCAGCAGGCGCACGCCCGCCAGCCCCAGCACGCCAACCAGCCCGCCCAGCAGGCGGCGCGTTTCATACCCGTCAAAGGGCAGAACCAGACTGACCGTGGAGCAGATCGTGTCATAAAGCGCGCCATAGAGATAAAGGTTCTGAAAGGAAAGGACCGAGCGATCCGCCCCCAGCGAGCGATACCAGTTCAGGGCCCGCCAGCCATTTTCCACATGCAGCGGCTCATCCCAGCTGATGCCGAACTGCTTGAAACTGGCGGCCACAAACAGCAGGGCGGCCATCAGGCCCAACTGCGCCAAACCGTCCCAGAAACGGTCCTGTGGGGAAGGGGCCTGCATAATAGGGGTCAGTTGGCGCCGCTGCGACGTTCGGTCAGGGCGGCGGGGCGTTCCTGGCGCTGTTCATCGGGGGAGAAGCCTGCACTGTCGGAGAGCACATAGAGCGGTCGCCGTTTCACCTCGCTGAAGACCCGGCCCAGATAATCCCCCAGCACGCCCAGGCAGATCAGCTGTACGCCGCCCAGGAACAGGGTCGCCACCATCAAAGAGGCATAGCCCGGCACATCCACGCCATAGAGCAGGGTCATTACCAGGATAAAGGCGCCATAGCCCACCGCCACGGCCGCCACCAACAGGCCCAGCCAGGACCAGACCCGCAAGGGCAGGGTGGAGAAGGAGACGATGCCATCGAGCGCGAAGCGAAACAGTTTCAACTTGCTGAAGGTGGACGTGCCGGCATGGCGGGCCGCCGTTTCAAAGGGCACGGCCACCTGACGGAAGCCGACCCAGCTATACAGACCCTTCATGAAGCGGGTCCGCTCATCCATCTGGTTCAGCGTTTCCACCACGATCCGGTCCATCAAGCGGAAATCACCGGCGTCGCGGGGCAGGGGCACTTCCGACATGCTGTCCAGCAGGCGATAAAAGCAGCGTGTCAACCAACGCCGCAGCGGCGGATCAGTATCCCGGCTCTGCCGGACGCCATAGACGACCTGTGCGCCGGCCTGCCATTGGGCATAGAATTGCTCAATCAGTTCGGGCGGGTGCTGCAGGTCGCTGTCCATCAGCACGACGGCGCGGCCATGGGCATGGCGCAACCCCGCCGTCATCGCCATTTCCTTGCCGAAATTGCGGCTGAAGCGCAGCAGACGGATGCGCGGGTTAGTTTGCCGGGCCAGCAGCAGCTGGGCCCAGCTGTCGTCACGCGACCCGTCATCCACACAGATGACTTCGTAAGGCACGCCCAGCTTTTCCAGCGTCGGGATCAACCGCGCGAACAGGGGCTGCACATTCTCCGCCTCGTTATGCATCGGCAGCACGACAGAAAGCACCGGCGCTTCCGTCTGTGGCCGCAGCGTCAGGGGCCGGGATGCATCATGCGGGGGCGGGTACATGCAGCAGTTCCTTAAAAGCCGGATATGCCTTCCGGTAAACAGGGTTATTGGCTGTCCGATGCCGGCTTGCAAGGAAAGTTTGGCCGCAACATGGCGCATTACGCTTTAGCGTCCCTGCCACGGCCCTGGTTCCTGCACCTCTCAACATTTTCAGGCTAACGCCATACCAGTGAAGGACCGGTTACCAACCAACCGGACGGGAAACGCGGGGCCCACCACCGACAAGGCATATGTCCGTCTATGTGCCCCACTATCACTAATGGATCATACTTAAGAAAGTCCTAATTCCAGTCTATCGGTCACAATCGTGACAATAATGGCGGCAATAGTCTGTGCCTAACGCAGCGTGTACGAGGAAGGCTTTTCGGAAGGGGATTTGGTTGATATTGCTGGCGTCTGGTCATACCCCGCCCATTGCCTATGGCTGATCGGTCGATATGACGAATGATTGGCAATCTCCTACCATTTCATCCCTCGCCACCCAGCCTCTTCTCTTTATACTTTGCTGACGTATCCACGAGATATCAAAGGGAGAAACAGAGATGTCTCGCCAGATCGAAGCGACGCAGGCCAATAACCCGGTGACCCACGGTCTCCTCACCCCGGTTGATGTCGATGTCTTGCGGCCGGAGCGCACGGAGGCGGAGAAGGCGACCCTGATCGCGCAGATCGAACAGGAAATCCCCCGCCTGCGGCGCTTTGCCCGGGGTATGGTGCGGGATGCCGCCATGGCGGATGACCTTGTCCAGGAATGCCTGGAACGGGCTTTGACCCGCCTGCATCTCTGGCAGCAGGGGACGAATCTGCGGGCGTGGCTGTTTACCATCCTGCGCAACCTGCATATCAACGGGGTGCGCCGCAAACAGACCTTTGTGGATATTGATGGGGAAGCGCAGGCAGGCCTGGGCAGTGCCCATGGCTCCCAGGTTTCTCGTCTGGAATTGCGAGACCTGAAACGCGCCCTGACGCAGTTGCCCAAGGAGCAGCGGGAAGTGGTGTTGCTGATCGGGCTGGAAGGCATGTCCTATGCCGATGCGGCCGATATCATGAAAGTATCGATCGGGACGGTTAAGTCCCGCTTGTCACGCGGTCGGCGTGCCCTGCGTTGCCTGATGGAAGGCGGCGTGCCGGATGATGGCGACGCGGTGCGCGGCATGGCCTGATGTTTCTCCTCCGGTGGGCCTGAGCCCGCCTGCCTGGGGTGGCCTTGTCAGAGGCCTCCCTTTTTTTAACGGCGTCACCGCCCAAATATGAAACAGGCGCCGGCCAACCCGCCAGCGCCTGTTTCATATTTGCCGATAAGGGTGCTCCCGATCAGCGGCGCCGCATGGCGCCCATGATCAACGACACAATAAAAATCACCAGGAAGACGAAGAAAAGCACCTGGGCAATGCCAGCTGACGCCGAGGCGATACCCCCAAAGCCCAAGACACCCGCGATCAGGGCAACAACGAAGAAAATCAGGGCCCAATACAGCATCTGTCCCTCCCGATAGTGTGAAGCGTGAACGGAACTGTCCGCGCTGTCCTATGGGCAACAGAGCTGATACGGGGGTTGTTCCCGAAAAGACCTGGATCAGGATTTACGGGGCCTTCCCACGCGTCCCGGCGCCTTCTTCACGGGTACGGGGGCAGTGGCAACCGGCTGCATACAACGCGCCAACCCCTGGAAAGCCTGCTGGATGACGCCGGGCAGCGCATCCACCGGCACCGTATGGGTGCGGGCGTAGGAGGTGGCGATCTTTGCAGCCAGGGCATAAAGGGCCGGTGAGGAAACGTCACTCATCGCCATCTCTCCACAATAACAGGTTCCCTTAATGTCAACCGCCTGCCCGGCAATGTCCATCAATCCTGCACAGGGATATTGTGGAAATTCGACCTATGACATTCGTCGGTACAAAGGGGGAAAGCGGAACCACTGCATCCGTTGGCGTGTTTTCAGGGTTGTAAAGGCGATGACGCCGGCCATGAAGGAGGATTACCGTCATGAAGACCTGTTACGCCCTGTTGACCGCCGGTCTGCTGGTGGGCAGCAGCCTGGGGGGCACCGCTCTGGCCCAGTCCAGCATGGGGACCGATGGCACTGCCGGGATGACCAGCCCCACCACCGGTGTTGGCCCGGAGGCACCCCCGACACCGCTGCCTTCCACCGATCCCATGGCGACTCCCGCCCCGGATACAGCCGCCACCGGCAACCAGATGTCAGCGGACGGCATGTCCGCACAGCAGGGCCCGCGCGTGCTGGCGGAGATTGATCCGGACAGCATTTCCGGCAGCGGCCGGCAGAAGAATGCCCAGCTGACCACCCAGCTGCTGAACCGTTTCAACACGCTGGGTTTCGCCGAGGTGAAGGAATTCACCCGCGATTCCGGTGTCTATAAGACCGAGGCCAAGACCAGTGATGGTCAGTGGGTGACGGTGATGATCAACCCGGAAGAAGGGACGATCACCCAGCAGTAACACCACATTCCCCAGTAAAAAGGCCGCCACCCGCAGGGGGAGGCGGCCTTTTCCTTAACAGGGCCGATCAAACGACCCGATCAGAACTGATCTTCTGCCAGTGCCATCACGCTGCGATGACCGGCCAGGATGGGCTGCAACAGGCCTGCGGTGGTGGGCAGGATCTGGTCGGCATAGAAACGGCCGGTGATCATCTTGGCATCCAGGAAGGCGGCATCGGCGCCGGGCTGCATCAATTGTTCCTGGGCGGCCAGCATCGCCTTGGCGGTCAGGAAGCCGCCAATGGTGACGCCGAACAGGCGCAGATAATTGACGGCACCTGATGCAACGGCCGTCGGATCAGCCTTGCCGGTCTCCACCACCCAGGCCGTGGCCTGTTCCAGTGCCTGGATGGCGGTCGACAGGTTGGCGCCCATGGTGGCCAGATCGTCGCCGGCCCCGGCGCTGGCTGCCGCCGCAATCTCCTTCATTTCCGCGATCAGTTCCCCGGCCGCTGCCCCGCCATCGCGCGACACCTTGCGGAAGACCAGATCATTGGCCTGGATGCCGTTGGTGCCCTCATAGATGGGGGCGATGCGGGCATCGCGGTAATGCTGGGCCGCCCCCGTCTCTTCAATGAAGCCCATGCCGCCATGAATTTGCACGCCCAGGCTGGTCAGCTCCACGCCCAGATCGGTGGACCAAGCCTTGGTGATGGGGGTCAGCAGGTCGTTCAAGGCAGCGGCCTTGCGCCGCGCATCGGCATCATCGTGCCGGTGGGCATTATCCAGGGCGGCGGCCGTGTAATAGACCAGGGCGCGGGCCGCCTCGATCTGCGACTTCATGCTCAGCAGCATACGGCGTACATCCGGATGCTTGATGATGGCCACCGGGTTGGGATCCTTGCCGGTCAGCGCCCGGCTCTGGATACGGCCCTTGGCATAGTCCAGCGCCTGCTGATAGGCGCGTTCGGCAATGGCAACACCCTGAAGACCCACGCCCAGACGGGCATTGTTCATCATGGTGAACATATATTCGATGCCGCGATTTTCCTCGCCCACCAGATAGCCGATGGCGCCGCCATTATCGCCATAGGCCATGACGGCGGTGGGGCTGGCATGGATGCCCATCTTATGTTCCAGCCCGGCGCAGCGCAGATCATTGCGCGCCCCCAGCGAGCCATCTTCATTCACCAGGAATTTCGGCACCACAAACAGGCTGATGCCCTTGATCCCGGCCGGCGCGGTGGGGGTGCGGGCCAGCACCAGATGCACGATATTCTCGGTGAAATCATGTTCACCATAGGTGATGAAAATCTTCTGACCGGTGATCAGCCAGGTGCCGTTTTCGCCCGGCACCGCCTTGGTGCGCACGGCACCGACATCGGAACCGGCCTGCGGTTCCGTCAGGTTCATGGTGCCGGCCCATTCACCGCTGATCAGCTTTTCCAGATAGGTCTGCTTCTGCTCTGCCGAGCCATGGGCCTGCAACAGCTCCACCGCCCCCTGGTTCAGCATCGGGCAGAGGGCGAAGGACATGTTGGCCGAGGTCCACATTTCCTGGATCGGCAGGGCCAGCGTCCAGGGCAAACCCTGGCCACCAAATTCCGGATCGAACGGCACGGCGTTCCAGCCGCCATCGACATATTTCCAATATGCATCCTTGAAGCCGGTGGCGGTGCGCACCGCGCCATTTTCCAGCGTGGCGCCTTCCTGGTCACCCACCCAGTTCAACGGCGCCAGCACATCACGCGCCAGCTTGCCCGCCTCTTCCAGCACGGTATCGGCAAGATCAGGCGTCACCTCCTCAAAACCGGGCAGGCTGGCCACCTGCGGCAGGCCGACAACGTGGTTGAGGGTGAAACGCATATCCCGGATCGGTGCGTTATAAGCGGTCATGAGGACTGTTCCTTCCCAGCGCATTGGCATTGGCGGCGGTTCCAGCGTCCGTCCGCAGGCACAACATGGCGTGAACTTTCCAACCCGGCAAGCCTTGCCGTGCGGAAATCAGCGAGGGGGTTGATTATGGGCCTATGTATTTTGGCAAAACAGGCTATTTTTCTTAGAAAAATGGGACGACTTGCCCGGTTTGGCGGCGATTTGCGGACTTACGCAACGGAATGATGTGACTAAATGTCTATAGACTTTCTTGGCACGCTGATTGCTTAAAGAAGGGCAGACCTATTTTTGGGAGATTGGCCGTGACCGCCTTCTTCAATGCCCTGAACCGCAGCAACGCCACCGAATCTCTCGGTGCGACGCGTAACGCCCCGGCCCAGGTGATCAAGGCGGTACAGCAGGCCAGCAGCGCCACGGGCGTGGATTTCTCCTATCTGATGGACAAGGCCAATGTGGAGAGCGGTTATCGAACCGATGTGAAGGCCAAGACCAGCAGCGCCACCGGCCTGTTCCAGTTCACCGAAGGCACCTGGCTCAACATGGTGCAGCAGCACGGTGCCGAACATGGTTTGGGCAAATATGCCAGCCAGATCACCACCGGGGCCAATGGCAAGCCACAGGTCTCCGACCCGGCCATGCGCAAGGAAATCCTGAATCTGCGCAAGGATCCGCGCTATTCAGCCCTGCTGGCGGCCGAGCTGGCCAGCGACAACAAGGATCATCTGGAAGGGAAGCTGGGTCGCCCCGTCGGCAACACGGAGATGTACATGGCGCATTTCCTGGGCGCTGGCGGCGCCACCAAATTCCTGAAGGCGCTGGAGAAGAACCCCAATCAAATTGCTGCCAACCTGCTGCCGGATGCCGCCAAGGCCAATCTCAATGTCTTCTATGATGGCACCCGGCCGCTGACCGTCGGCCAGATTTTCGATCGCTTCTCCGCCAAGTTCGACGATGCCCCGGCACAATTTGCCGACAGTTCTAACCTGGGCACCCAGCAGGCGACGGACGAAACTGCCCAGCCCTGGCTGACCGGCTATCGTTCTGGCGCATCGGCGCGGGAGCCGATCTCCACCTTCACCATCATGATGCTGGACAGCCTGGCCCCGCCCAGCGCGGATGAGGAGGAGAAGAAGCGCGCCACCGGCGGCGGCACGCGGGGCGAGAAGCAGGAAAAGGAACAGAGCCCCACCGGTGCCGCTTCCGGCCAGAGCGCCACCCCCTCGGTGATCCCCGGCATGTTGGCAGCTTAAAGTTTTATGCCCTTGTATGGGCTGGTAAATTATTGGCGGATGCAGCAATCTCGGGCGACCGGGATGGTGCTGTGCACCGCCATTTGTCATTCGGGGGAAGCCCTCATGCTTGAGGAATTCAAGAAATTCATCAGCCGCGGTAATGTGATCGACCTCGCGGTCGGTATCATTGTCGGGTCTGCCTTTACGGCTATTGTCACATCATTGGTGAATGATGTGCTGATGCCACCGCTGGGCTATGTGATGGGCGGGATCGACTTTTCCGACTATTTCATCAGCCTGTCGGGGGGTGACTATGCTTCGCTGGCCGCTGCCAAGGACGCCGGGGCTGCCACCATCAATTATGGTCTGTTCATCAATGCAGTGATCAAATTCTTCATTGTTGCTTGGGCTGTGTTCATCCTGGTCAAGCAGGTCAACCGCCTGCACAAGAAGGAAGCTGCCGCCCCGGTGGCCCCCACCAAGGACCAGTTGCTGCTGATGGAAATCCGCGATCTGCTGAAGCAGGATCGCCAGCCGTCGTAATTGGCTGACGGTGCCCGGATTGGCCGGGCGCCGTCCGTCAATTCACAAGGTTTTCAGATAGGCGATCAGGTCGGCCCGGTCCTTGGGCTCCGGCGTTTTCAGCACCATGCTGGTGCCCTTTATCGTATGCACCGGGTCATACAGATAATTATCCAGCGTATAGGCATCCCAGACCAGGGCGCTCTGCCGCATGGTCTTGGAGTAGCGGAAGCCTTTTTCAGTGCCGGCGGTGCGGCCAAAAATGCCCTGCAGATGCGGCCCCTTCTTTTTGGCACCGCCGGGTTCCAGGGCGTGGCAGGTGGCGCAACGGTCCTCGAAAGTTTTTTTGCCGGCCTCGGCATTGCCGATGACCGGTTGGGCCGGTGCCGCGCCGGGAAAAACCAGCGCGCCCAGTACCATGCCGGACAGGATCAGCCTGCTCTTTATCATCATTGTCCCCTGTGACCACCGGGGCTCAAGCCCCGGTCCTTGTTGGAAGCCCTGGTGACAATGATGGGGCGCTGCCGGGCAACCATTCCAGCGCCCGGCAGCATTACCCCTTTCGCGCCGGACCTATCCGCCGAGGGTTTGACCCTTGGCGGATAGGAGGCTGGCGACCGCCAGCCCGGCGCTCATGCGCCGTGAAGCCAAGCTGCCGGATGGCAGCGCCCGGCGTGTGAGGGAACGTGAAATCTTCCTTGATCGGTCACGATCAAGGAAGATCGGTATCAAACAATACCCGCCTTGCTGAAGGGCAGGTCATAGAGGCGCTTGCCGCCCGCCGCTGCAATGGCATTGGCAACGGCGGGGGCAGCACCGGGCACGCCCGGTTCCCCCACGCCGGTGGGGCGTTCGGCGCTGTCAACGATATGCACTTCCACCGCCGGCATGTCGGCATAGCGCAGCGGTTCGAACGTATCGAAATTGGCCTGATCGACAATGCCATCGGTCAGGGTGATGGCATCACGCAGGGCATGGCCGATGCCCCAGCCGGTGCCGCCTTCAATCTGCGCCTTGATGACATTGGGATTGACGGCGATGCCGCAATCCACCGCCACCACCACGCGATCCACCTTCACCTTGCCATCGGCCTTGATGGTCACCTCCGCCACATGGGCGACATAGGTGCTGAAGCTTTCATGCACCGCCACGCCCCGGCCCCGCTTGGTCCCGGCCGGACCGGCGGCCAGCGGCTTGCCCCAGCCAGCCTTATCGGCCGCCAGTTTCAGCACGCCCCGCAGGCGCGGATGTTCTTCCAGCAAGCCCAGGCGATAGGCCACGGCATCCTTGCCGGCAGCGGCGGCCAGCTCATCGATGAAGGCTTCCTTGGCATAGGCCGTGTGGGTATGGCCCACCGACCGCCACCACAGCGTCGTCACCGGTGACTTGGCGATATGCATGTCAACGGCCAGGTTGGGCACCTTATAGGCCAGATCGGCCACGCCCTCAGTGGCGGAATTGTCCACCCCATTCTTGATCGCCACAGCTTCAAAGCCGGTGCCGGCCATGAAGGATTGGGTGACGATGCGCTGTTCCCAGCCGACAATATTGCCCTTGGCATCCAGCCCGGCCCGCAGCTTATGCAGGACCAGCGGGCGGTAACGGCCGCCCTTGATGTCATCTTCCCGCGTCCAGACCAGATGCACGGGGGCCTTCTTGCCCTTCGCCGCCAGCGCCTTGGCGATGATGACCGTTTCGGCCATGTAATCGGCGGTCGGGGTGGCGCGGCGGCCGAAGCTGCCGCCGGCCCAGACCGTGTTGATCTTGATCTTGTCCGGGGTGGTGCCCAGGATGCCGGCGGCAACCCGCTGTTCCACGCCCTGGAACTGGGAGCCGGCCCAGAATTCCGCCCCGCCATCCTCGGTCAGTTCCACCACGGCGTTCAGCGGTTCCATCGGCGCATGGGCCAGATAGGGGAAGCTGTATTCCGCCTCGATCACCTTGGCGGCACCCTTGATGGCGGCGGCCGTGTCACCCTTGGCCGTTGCCACGGCACCGGGCTTTTTGGCCAGTTCGCGGTAATCTGCCAGCATCTGGTCGGTGCCGCGCTTTTCCGCTTGGCTGTCATCCCAGGTGATGTTCAGCGCCTCGCGGCCCTTGATGGCGGTCCAGGTATTCTTGGCCACCACGGCCACGCCGATGGGCAGGCTCAGCACCTCCAGCACGCCGTGAATGGCGCGGGCTGCCTTGTCATCCACGCTCTTTACAGTGGCGCCAAAGCGCGGGGCGCGGGCCAGCACCGCCGTCACCTGACCGGGGCGGCGGATATCCATGGCGAAGATCGCCGTGCCATTGGTCTTGGAGATGTGATCCAGACGGTGCAGCGTCTCATTGCCGATCAGGCTATACTGCGCCTTGTCCTTCAGCTTCACACTGGCCGGCACCGGCAGCTTGGCGGCAGCGGCGGCAAAGGGGCCAAACGGCCCGCTCTTACCGGATTTGGCATGGCTGATGACGCCCTTGGCGACGGTGATTTCGCTGGCCGGCACCTTCCATTCCGCAGCGGCGGCATCCACCAGCATGGCGCGTGCGGCGGCACCGGCCATGCGCAGCTCATCCCAGCTATTGAAGACGGCGGTGGAACCGCCGGTGCCCTGCATCCCGAAGGCATGGTTGGCGTAAAGCTTGCTGTCGGCGGGGGCGAATTCCCCGCGCATCTGCGCCCAGTCGGCGTCCAGCTCCTCCGCCACAATGGTGGTCAGGCCGGTCATGATGCCCTGGCCCTTGTCCAGATGCTTCACCAGCACGGTGACACTGCTGTCTGGCGCCACGCGGACGAACACGTTCGGGCGCGGGTCGGGCGGGCCCACCAAGGAGGGGGCGGGGCGGGCAGCCATGGCGCCCAGCGGCACCACGGCACCGATTACTAGCGCCCCGCCGGCACCGGCGGCCCCCTTCAGGAAGGAACGACGGGAGGGGGCGGCCTCCACCACATCAGCGGCTGCGGCGCGCAGGATCTGCGGCAGGTTTTTCATGGCCTCACGTCCTCGCCAGCGTGGCGGCTTGCTTCACCGCCGCCTTGATCCGCACATAGGTGGCGCAGCGGCAGACATTGCCGTCCATCGCCGCCTCAATATCCGCATCGCTCGGGTTCGGGTTCTCGGCGATCAGGGCGGTGGCGGCCATGATCTGGCCGGACTGGCAGTAACCGCACTGCACCACATCCAGATCGGCCCAGGCCTTCTGTACGGCCTGCGCCGCCTTGCCCTGGATGCCTTCGATGGTTGTGATCTTGGCGTCTGCGGCGGCAGACGCCGGCAACTGGCAGGACCGGGTGGGCACACCATCGACATGCACGGTGCAGGCCCCGCACAGGGCCTGACCACAGCCGAACTTGGTGCCGGTCATGTTCAGTTCGTCACGCAGCACCCACAGCAGGGGCATGTCTGCCGGCACGTCCACGTCACGGACCTGCCCATTGATGTTGAGGCGGATCATCTCTTCAGTCCCAATCGAAAGGCGTTCGGGGGTCGGCATTCCACGCGGCCAACCCTGGCGGGTGGTGCGGTTGGATGCCGGGGCCTTTTTCAGATGCCATCATGAAGGGGTGAAACCATTCCCGTCTTGCAGAAAATGACCCTTTTGATTGATGGCGCCTATCAGGCGCATCGAAGAGAATTCACCTGTATATCCTGGCTGTTGTGCTACCTATAAAGGGTAACGGCTGGGGGTGGGGCGTGGCGGCGCGTGTAGGAACGGTGGCCTTCCAGGGCATTGAGGTGCTGGATATCGATGTGCAGGTGCAGATGACGGGCGGGCCGCTGGCCTTCACCGTGGTGGGCCTGCCCGACAAGGCCGTGGGGGAAAGCCGCGAACGGGTGCGCGGTGCCCTGCACGCGCTGGGTATCGCCCTGCCGCCGCAGCGCCTGACCGTCAATCTGGCCCCCGCCGATGTGCTGAAAGAAGGCAGCCATTTCGATCTGCCGATCGCCCTGGCCCTGCTGGTGATGATGGGCATTCTGCCGGGCGATGCCATGGCGGATTATCAGGCGCTGGGTGAACTGGGGCTGGATGGCTCCATCTCCCCCGTGGCGGGTGTGCTGCCGGCGGCCATCAATGCCTCGGCCAATGGCAAGGGGCTGATCTGCCCGGCTGCTTGCGGGGGGGAGGCGGCCTGGGCGGGCGACGGGCTGGATATTCTGGCCCCATCCTCGCTGCTGGCCCTGATCAACCATTTCAAGGGCACGCAGGTGCTGACACGGCCGGAGCCAAAGCTGGCCGGTCTGGAGGAGGTGGGCAGCCACAAGGATCTGCGCGATGTGAAAGGCCAGGAAACGGCCAAGCGCGTGCTGGAGGTGGCGGCCAGCGGCGGCCATAACATGTTGATGCTGGGGCCGCCAGGATCGGGCAAATCCATGCTGGCCGCACGCCTGCCGGGCCTGTTGCCGCCACTGGATGCGGCGGAGGCGCTGGAAGTCTCCATGATCCATTCCATCGCCGGATCGTTGGAAGGCGGCAAGCTGATCCGCACCCGGCCGTTTAGAGAGGTGCATCATTCCGCCACGCTGGCGGCCATGGTGGGCGGGGGCAGCCGGGCGCGGCCCGGCGAAATCAGCCTGTCGCATCAGGGCGTGCTGTTCCTGGACGAGCTGCCGGAATTCGCCCGTGGCGCGCTGGAGGCGCTGCGCCAGCCGCTGGAAACCGGGCGCGCCACCGTCAGCCGGGCTAACCATCATGTGACATATCCCGCCCGCTTCCAACTGGTGGCGGCGATGAACCCGTGCCGTTGTGGCCATCTGGATGATCCGTCGCTCGCCTGTGGGCGGGCGCCGAAATGTGCGGCGGATTACCAGTCAAAGATCAGCGGGCCTTTGTTCGACCGTATCGATCTGCATGTCGACGTACCGGCGGTGTCAGCATCCGACCTGTCCCTGCCGCCGCCGCGGGAGGGCACGGCGGAGGTGGCGGCCCGCGTGGCCCAGGCGCGCGATATCCAGCGGGAGCGCTATGCCGCCTTGGTGCCGCGCGGCCAACCGGCCATCCGCACCAATGCGGAAGCGGATGGGGAGGTGCTGGAAAAGGTTGCCGCCCCCGAGGCACAGGGCCGCGCTTTGCTGACGGAGGCGGCAGAACGGCTGAAACTGTCGGCCCGTGGCTATCACCGCGTGCTGCGCGTGGCCCGCACCCTGGCGGATATGGACGGGGCCGACGGGGTGCGCCGGCTGCATGTGGCCGAAGCCCTGTCTTATCGCCGGGTGGCGCCGGGGCGGTGATTGCCCCGGGTGGATTGGGGGTATATAGGGGGCGTTCGTGGGGTTAATACCCTGGCTCTCGTTCGCCTGATTGGTCCGTTCTTCCGTGAAACCCGCCTTGTACCAGACCCGGCCCGGCGTTTATGCCCTGGCCACCCTCTGCTGCGCCCTGTGGGGCAGCTCCTATCCGGCCATCAAAAATGGCTATGCGCTGCTGCAGATCACGCCCGCCGATCTGGCCGGGCAGATGCTGTTTGCTGGCTGGCGCTTCACCCTGGCTGGGTTGATCCTGCTGCTGGCCGCATTGGGCCTGCGCAAGCGGCTGTTGCCGGTCAGCCGGCGGCAGGCGGGGCAGGTGGTTTTGCTGGGGCTGGTGCAGACGGCCCTGCAATATGTGTTTTTCTATATCGGTGTCGCCCATGCCAGCGGCATCAAATCATCCATCATGAATGCTACCGGCGTGTTTTTCAGCGTCGTGCTGGCCCATTTCATCTATGCCAGTGACCGGCTGAACGGGGTGCGCGCGCTGGGCTGCCTGATCGGATTTGCCGGCGTGGTGGTGGTCAATCTGGGAAAGGGCGGGGCAGGGGTGTTGGCCTTTGATTCCACCCTGACGGGCGAAGGATTCGTCGCCTTCTCCGCCTTCATCCTGGCTGCGGCGGCCATCTATGGCAAAGGCCTTTCGCGCGGCATGGATGCGATGGTGATGACCGGCTGGCAGCTTTTTATCGGTGGGCTGGTGCTGACCGGAATCGGCATGATGGGCGGTGGCCATCTGGAAGCGATGGGGATGCAGGCGGGTGTCCTGCTGGCCTATCTGGCCCTGCTCTCCGCCGTCGCCTTTTCGGTCTGGAGCCTGCTGTTGAAGCATAATCCGGTGGGGATGGTCGCCCCCTTCAACTTCCTGATCCCGGTCTTCGGCGTCTCCCTCTCCGCCATTTTCCTGGGCGAATCGCTGTTGCGCTGGAGCTATCTCAGCGCCCTGATCCTGGTGTGCGCCGGCATCTGGCTGGTGACGCGGATGCCGGCGCGGCAGGGGTGACGCGACCTTACCAGTCGCACCCATCCACCAGCAGGCTGGCCAGCGTCTCGATCCCCGCCTGATCGGCCGGATCGAACCGGTTGGGCAGCGGGCTGTCCAGGTCGATCACGCCCAGCAGCCGGCCGTCCTTGATCAGCGGCACCACCAGTTCAGACCGCGAAGCCGCATCGCAGGCAATATGGCCGGGGAAGGCGTGGACATCGGGTACCAGCACCGACTGCATCTGTTGCCCCGCCGTGCCGCAGACACCGCGCCCCAGCGGGATGCGCACGCAGGCCGGCTTGCCCTGGAACGGGCCCAGCACCAGTTCCGCCCCTTGCAGCAGATAGAAGCCGGCCCAGTTCAGGTCCGGCAGGGTGTTGAACATCAAGGCGGCGATATTGGCGCAATTGGCGATGCGGTGGCGCTCCCCGGTCAGAAGGCCAGCGGCCATGCTGGCAAGATCGGCATAGAGCGTGGGCTTGTCACTGTCGGCGGCCGGCTTGGCGATATCGAACATCTGGTCCTCTTTGGCTTTCGGTTCGTGCCGAAAGGCTGGATTGCTGGCGGGATTCGCTATATCCATATGAACATAACGTTCATTGGGGAGCGATCAAACCATGCTGGTACGCCATCTCTCCTATTTTGTCGCGCTTGCGCGTGAGCAGCATTTTGCCCGCGCCGCCAATGCCTGTGCCATCAGCCAGCCCACCCTGTCAGCCGCCATTGCCCGGCTGGAATCCGACCTGTCCACCCCCCTGGTCCGCCGCGGCCGCCGGTTTGAGGGGCTGACGCCGGAGGGCGAGCGCCTTCTGGAATGGGCGCGCGGCGTGGTGGCGGATTATGAACGGCTGTGCGGCGATCTGCAGGGGATGCGCGGGCGGGTGTGAGGCGTGGAGCCTAGCAGGTCAGCATCCGACCCCGCTTCGGGGCTGAATGCCAGCCTTATTTACATGCCGCCAGTTGCGCTCATAAAGCGTAAAAACCCCCGACGCTGGGATCGAGGGTGCTGTGCTACCTTCAAAGCTGGTAGAGGATGACACCTGCAAGAGCAGTTAAAACCAACCCCGCCAAACGTGCAGGGATTCCTTCAATCAAGGAGAGTTCCCCGCTCAAGTGGATCGGCAGAAGGCCAAAAGTCAGGCAGTAGATGCCTAAACCCATCAGAAGGCCGATGGCAAAACTGGCCCCCGTTCCCCAAAAGAGCCAGACAAGCAATCCACCTGACAACATGCCGGCACTGCAGCCTGCACTGGCCAGAATGAAACGCTTTTGCTCAGCCGTCATCTTCCGCCCCAGTCTTGATCACACAGCGATAAACGCGCGAATAGGACGGGTCAGTCCCATTCGCGTTCGTGATCCGCACCTCAGCTACACCCCGTTGTGCCGCCGCAGGTGTCGCATTTCAGGCAGGTGCCGTTACGCACCATGGTCATATTACCACATTCGGGGCAGGGGTCGCCCTCATAGCCGCGCGCGCGGGCTTCCTTGATACGCTCGAACCGCGCGTCGCTCCGGCCCACCGTACCACTGCGCAGGCTGGTGCCGGACAGGGCGTCGCTGTGAACCGACCCGTTGCTATAGCCGGTCGGCGCATCGGTGCCGGTGGCGGCATAGGCGGTGGTGGCGTTCTGGAAGCCGGCGACGATACGCCCCTGCTGGCCGCCCGGCACGACGCGCAGGTTGGAGCGGACATAGCCGGTGGACGCGATGCGGGCCACGGCGGCCAGCGTTTCCTGCGTCATCCGCGCCGCATTGTCCGGCAGTTCCGGCGCGCGGTTAGCGGCCTCCGGCAGGCCCGCCAGATCGGCCTGGGCATCGCCCCGGCCCATCGTGTCGGGCAGCAAATCTTCCGGCGTGGCATGGGCCAAGTCGTTGCGGCCCAGATAGGAAATGGCCAGTTCCCGGAACACATAATCCAGGATGGAGGTGGACATCTTGATGGCGTCGTTGCCCGTCACCATGCCCGACGGTTCGAACCGGGTGAAGGTGAAGGCCTCGACATATTCTTCCAGCGGCACGCCATATTGCAGGCCCAGCGAGATGGCTATGGCGAAGTTGTTCATCATCGACCGGAAGGCAGCGCCTTCCTTATGCATGTCGATGAAGATCTCGCCCAGCCGCCCATCTTCATATTCGCCGGTGCGCAGATACACCTTGTGCCCGCCGACCATGGCCTTCTGGGTATAGCCCTTGCGCCGCTGCGGCAGCTTTTCCCGGTCATGGGCGCGGACAACCTTTTCCACCACCCGCTCAACAACCCGTTCGACCACCTTTTCCGCTACCAGCGGCACGCGGGCGGCGGCGGGGGCCTCCACGATCTTTTCCACCAGCGTCTGTTCGTCGGCGTCGAAGCTTTCCTCATCCTCCTCCAGCACCTGGGCATTCAGCGGTTGGGAGAGCTTGGAGCCGTCGCGGTAGAGCGCATTGGCCTTCACGCCCAGCCGCCAGGACAGCATATAGGCTTCCTTGCACGCCTCCACCGGGGCCTGGTTGGGCATGTTGATGGTTTTGGAGATGGCGCCGGAAATGAAGGGCTGCGCGGCAGCCATCATGCGGATATGGGCCTCTGCCGACAGGTACCGCTTGCCGATCTTGCCGCAGGGGCTGGCACAGTCGAACACCGGCAGATGTTCTTCGCGCAGGCCCGGTGCGCCTTCCAAGGTCATGGCACCGCAGACATAGACATTGGCGGCCTCAATCTCCTTCCGGCTGAAGCCCAGATGGGCCAGCAGGTCGAAGCTGAAGGCATCCAGATCCTGTTCCGATACGCCCAGCACGTCGCGGCAGAAATCGACGCCCAGCGTCCATTTGTTGAAGACGAACTTGATATCGAAGGCCGATTCCAGGGCACCCTCAACCTTGGCGATCTCCGCGTCGGTAAAGCCCTTGGCGCGCAGCCGGGCATGGGTGACGCCTGGCGCGCCGACCAGCGTGCCGTTACCCACGGCATAGCGTTCAATGCGGGTGATCTGTTCGTCGCTATAGCCCAGGCGCGACAGCGCCTCTGGCACCACGCGGTTGATGATCTTGAAATAGCCGCCGCCGGCCAGCTTCTTGAACTTCACCAGTGCGAAGTCCGGTTCAATGCCGGTGGTGTCGCAATCCATCACCAGCCCGATGGTGCCGGTGGGTGCGATCACCGTGGCCTGGGCGTTGCGGTAGCCATGCTTCTCACCCAAGACCAAAGCCCGGTCCCAGGCGGCGCGCGCCGCCTCCACCAGATCGGCATCGGGACACTCGGCAGCCTTCAGCGGCACCGGTGCCACTGACAGCCCCTCATACCCCATCGCGGCGCCATGGGCGGCACGGCGATGGTTGCGGATGACGCGCAGCATAGGGTCGCGGTTGGGGGCAAAGCCGGGGAAGGGGCCCAGTTCGCCCGCCATCTCTGCCGAGGTGGCATAGGACACACCGGTCATCAGCGCCGTAATGGCCCCGGTCAGCGACCGCCCGGCCTCGCTGTCATAGGGCAGGCCGGCAGCCATCAGCAGGCCGCCAATATTGGCAAAGCCCAGACCCAGCGTGCGGTATTCATAAGACAGCCGGGCGATCTCCCGGCTCGGGAACTGCGCCATCAGGACGGAGATTTCCAGCACCAGCGTCCACAGCCGGCAAGCGTGGCTGAAGCTTTCGATATCGAAACGGCCGTCGGGCCGGCGGAATTCCATCAGGTTCAGGGACGCCAGGTTACAGGCCGTATCGTCCAGGAACATATATTCCGAGCAGGGGTTGGACGCATTGATGCGCCCCGCCGCCGGGCAGGTGTGCCAATCATTGATGGTGGTGTCGAACTGCACACCCGGATCGGCCGACTGCCAGGCGGCCAGCCCGATCTTGTCCCACAGATCGCGGGCGCGCAGCGTCTTGGCCACCTTGCCGTCGGTGCGGCGGATCAGGTTCCAGGGACCGTCATTTTCCACCGCGTTCAGGAAGGCATCGGGTACGCGCACGGAATTGTTGGAATTCTGGCCCGAAACGGTGAGATAGGCCTCCGAATCCCAATCCGTGTCGAAGCTCTTCATATCGAAGCTGGTGAAACCCTGGCCTGCCATCTGGATGGCGCGCTGGATGTAATTTTCCGGCACCAGATCGCGCCTTGCGGCGATGATCGCCCGCTTCAGGGCGCGGTTCTGCGTCGGGTCCAACCGTTCCGCATCCGGTCCGATCCCCTCATTGCAGGCGGCCATGATCATGTTCAGGTGACGCGACACCTGCTTGGAACCGGTGACGAGGCTGGCGACCTTCTGCTCCTCCACCACCTTCCAGTCGATATAGGCCTCAATATCCGGGTGATCGAGATCGACCGTCACCATTTTGGCCGCACGGCGGGTGGTGCCGCCGGATTTGATGGCGCCCGCCGCGCGGTCGCCGATCTTCAGAAAGCTCATCAGGCCCGACGATTTACCGCCACCGGCCAACTTCTCATGCTCCCCGCGCAGGCGTGAGAAGTTCGTTCCGCTGCCGGAACCATATTTGAACAGTCGGGCCTCACGGACCCAAAGGTCCATGATGCCGCCTTCATTCACCAGATCGTCGGCGACGGACTGGATGAAACAGGCATGGGGCTGGGGATGTTCATAGGCGCTGTTGGACGCCACCAGCGCACCGCTCTTCGGATCGACATAGAAATGACCCTGGCTGGGACCGTCAATGCCATAGGCCCAGTGCAGGCCGGTATTGAACCATTGTGGGCTGTTGGGGGCCGCCATCTGGCGGGCCAGCATGAAGCGCATTTCGTCATAGAAGGCGGCGGCATCCGATTCGCCATCGAAATAGCCGCCCTTCCAGCCCCAATAGGCCCAAGTGCCGGCCAACCGGTCGAACACCTGCCGGGCAGAGGTCTCTGCACCGCGCCGTTCGGAGTCGGGGAGGGTGGCCAGCACCTTGTCGTCGGCCACATGGCGCCACAGGAAGGGGGGAACATCATGTTCCTCCACTGCCTTCAGGGCAGCGGGCACACCGGCGCGGCGGAAATATTTCTGGGCCAGGATATCGCAGGCCACCTGGCTCCATTCCGCCGGCACCTCCACATCCTTGGCCTGGAAGACGATGGAGCCATCGGGATTGCGGATCTCGCTGGTGGCCGTTCGGAAGGGGATGTCCGTATAGGCGTCCTGACCTTCGATGGTGAAACGGCGCTCGATCCGCATGGTACTGGCCTCTCCCTGGTACGGCGGCGGGTGGCGCCACAAAGGCGCACGAAACCCATTCCCGCCCCAGGCAAGCGGGGCAGGTGCCTACAGATAAGATATGGTGACGAAGCGGAGGCTAGGCCACAGGGCCCCCCACATCAACCAGATTTTGTGACGGATTAACGTCTTCATACTGCTTATTGTGGTTGACGGGGTTATTCGCCGGGATGGGTGGAGAGGGGCCTAAAGCGGCAGGATTCCGGGATTCCCCGGACCCTGCCTGGAGTCGGAGTCGCCGCATTCACTTGCTTGTTTGCACATTCGGCTGCCACCTTTTGGCGCATTGGTCTAGTCAATCCGGACAGGGGGTTTCCATTCGGCCGGATCAGTGGCAGGGTGCCGCCGCCGATGGGGATGCATCCGATCGGTTCCCGGCCGCGTTAGTGACGCCAAGAGTGAATGTCAGAGCTTCCCGATTCCCTCCGAGAGCCCATGCCTGAACAAGATGCCGCCGCCCAACGGCGAAAAAAATGGCTGGGCATTGCCACAGCCCTTTTCATGGCGGTGCTTCTGGCGGTCGCCATCCGGCACGTGCTGTCGGAAGTGAAGTTCGAGGATGTCTGGGCCTATCTGCAAGCGCTGCCTTATACCCGCCTGTTGCAGGCGGTGGGGATCACGGCGCTCGGTTATTGGGTGCTGACACTCTATGACGTCTCCGCCCTGATCTATCTGAAGAAGAAGGTGCCCTATCGCACCACGGCCTTCGCGGCGGCGTGTGGTTACGCTTTCTCCAACAATATCGGCTGGGCAGTGCTCAGCGGTGCGGGGGTGCGGTTGCGCACCTATGGTGCCGCCGGCCTGACCCCGGCCGATGTCGCCCGCGTCGTTGTCTTCTCCACCACCACCTTTACCCTGGGCATCAGCTTCACCGGGGCGGTGGGGGTGCTGGTGGGGCCGCATCCGGTCGCCACCATGTTGAAAGTGCCGGAACTGCTGGTGCAGGGTCTGGCGGTGCTGACCCTGCTGGTGCTGGCCTCGCTCTGTATTATCACCGGGGTGACGCGCAAGCCGATCAAGCTCTGGCGCTGGTCGATCCAACTGCCGTCGCCTTTGGGGGTGATCTCCCAGATCGGTATCGGATCGCTGGAAATTGTGCTGGCGGCCGGGGTTCTCTGGTCGCTGCTGCCGCTGGACCATGGCATCGGCTTCACCGCCTATCTGGGCATTTATTGCGCGGCCCTGGTGGTGGCGATTTTCAGCCATGTGCCGGGCGGCATCGGGGTGTTTGAGAGCATCATCATCCTGGGCCTGTCGGATGACATTCCCGCCGGGCAGCTGCTGGGGGCGATGCTGGCCTATCGCTTCGTCTATTACATTCTGCCGCTGCTGCTGGCCGGCATCGCCATCGCCATCTGGGAAATCCGCCACCATACCGGCCGCATCGGCCGGGCGGCGGACCGGCTGCGCGGCCATGGGGAGCCGCCACCGGCGCCTTGATCAAGTCTGTTGCGCGATTTGGGCAGACCGGCAACGCCCTGGGCAGCCGGTTCAGCCTGCGCGCGGGGGTGGATTTTGCTGTGCGGCAATGCCATAGTCCCCCGCACTGCCGTATCCCGCGCCGTTGCCGCGGGGGTTTGTCCCTTCAGTCCCGAAACGGACCATCATGAGCAAACGCATCTCCCTGGTCACCTGGATGGCCAACATCCAGATCAATTTCTTCACCGCCCGTGCGGGCCGTCTGGTCGGTACCGACAAATACGGCAACAAGTATTACGAGGAGAAGAAAGCCCGCACCGGCCTGAAGGCTCGTCGCTGGGTGATCTATAATGGTGAGCCGGAGGCAACCAATGTGCCGCCGGAATGGCATGGCTGGCTGCATTATGTGATGGCGGACCCCCTGCCGGAGCAGAGCGTTTTCCACAAGCCGTGGATCAAGGAACACCAGCCGAACCCCACCGGTACGCTGCAGGCCTATCGTCCGCCCGGCCACCTGTTCGAAGGGGGCAAGCGCGACAAGGCGACCGGCGATTATGAGGCATGGACTCCGAACTGATCGGCACCATTTAGGGTTCATCATCGTCATGGCGGCGTTGATCCAGCGCCGCCATGTCCGTTTCGGGGTTTAGTCGGGAGTGGTTCTGTCCATGCGCAGGAATGTGATTGAGACCGTGCTGGGCGCGGTGGTGCTGGTGGTGGCCGGCTTCTTCCTGTTCTTCGCCTATACCAGCAGTTCCGTGCGGGCCGTCGGCGGCTATAAGCTGGAAGCACGGTTCAGCAGCACGGGCGGCCTGTCGGCCGGGTCGGATGTGCGCATCAGCGGGGTGAAGGTCGGCACCGTCACCAGCCAGTTCCTGGACAAGCAGACCTTCCAGGCCGTGGTGCAGATGGAAATTGACCGCAATATCCAGCTGCCCCGTGATACCTCTGCCGTCATCGCCAGCGAGAGCTTGCTGGGCGGCCGCTATCTCCAGCTTGATCCCGGCGGGGAAGAGGAGAAGCTGAAGGAAGGCGATCTGATCGAATATACGCAGTCCGCCGTCAATCTGGAGGATCTGCTGGGGCGCTTCATGTTCAATTCCGGCGGTTCCGGTTCCAAAGCCGGTTCCGGTGGCAATGCGGAAGCCCCGCCTGCAGCCGCCAATCAGGGTGCGCAGGCGCCGGCCCCCGGTGGCCTGCTGGGCGGTAAGTGAGACTGCCATGAAAGGGCCCGCTTCGGTGGGCCTGATGGGCAGGATGATGTTACGCTGACCGGACAGGTTCGATGCTGGTGAAGAAGATCGTTCGTGCGCTGCTGCTGGGGGCCTGCGTTGGCGCCGCTGCTGTTGCCACTGCACAGGATGCCACTGTGCCGACGGTGCCGGAGCCATCGTCGGCCCCAGACGTTCAACAAGACCCCGCTGCCGGGGCCCCGGCCGTGCAGCGCCCGGCACCGCCCCCCGCCCCGCAACGCAGTTTCGAGGCCATGCCGGTTGTCGTGCTGCAGGGGCTGGACAAGGTGACGGCGCGTACCTCCACCTTCGAAGCCAAGGTGGGGGATGTGGTGCAGTTCGGTCAATTGTCGATCCAGGTCAAGGCCTGCCGCAAGGCACCGCCGATCGATCCGCCGGAATCAGCCGCCTTCCTGGATATCGCCGAAATCCCGACCACGGCCGGTGCGGCGCCGGTGCCGGTTTTCGTCGGCTGGATGTTTGCCTCCAGCCCGGCGCTGTCGGCTATGGAGCATCCAGTTTACGATATCTGGGTCAAGGACTGCAAAAAGTCGGAAACCAAGGCCCGTTCATCATCCAAGCAGTAAAAATCGGCTTCAATCCGGGTCGCCTGCGATAGCTGCGCCCGGTATCGGTGGCGGGGAATTTCCACCGCGCCGAACTGGGCCAGATGCTCCGTGATGAACTGCGTGTCCAGCAGGCGGAAGCCGCCCGCCGTCAGCCGCGCCACCAGATGCACCAAGGCCACCTTGCTGGCATCGGTGGCGCGGGAGAACATGCTCTCCCCAAAAAAGGCACCGCCGATGGAGACGCCATAAAGTCCGCCCACCAGTTGGCCATCCCGCCAGCATTCGACCGAATGCGCATGGCCGGCGGCATGGAGCTGGCAATAGGCGTCCGTGATCTCCGCATTGATCCAGGTTTCCGGCCGCTGCGGACCACCGCCGGCACAGCCCGCCATGACCTGCCGAAACGCGGTATCGACCCGCACATCGAAGGGGAAGTGGCGTACGGTTTTGCGCAGCCGACGGGGAACATGAAAACCGTTCAGGGGCAGAATCCCCCGATGCGGCGGGTCAAACCACATCAAATCGGTGGAACGGGCATTCTCCGCCATCGGGAAAACCCCATTGGCATAAGCCCTTAACAATAATTCCGGTGTCAGAATGACCATGATGTCCTGGCAAAACTTCCACCAAGGTGGCGGGGATACAGATTAACAACTCTATGGGCGCTGGTGAATATGCAAACGTGATTTTGCAGCTAAAGCGAGCGTCACCCAAAATTAATAAAACTGACCCACAGACTTTATATCGGCAGCCCATATCACTTCAGGACAGGCCGGTGGTGGCGTTGTGGAAACAGTGCCGCCATCGGCTGCTGCGCCTCACGTATGTGTTGGATTTTAAATAAATTCCAGACACCGGGATACTGGCATGACCGATGTTACGCTGACCGCCCCGTTGAATGCCGATTTGGAAACGGGGACCGGGCGTTGGGGCCTGGGCGAATTGTGGCAGAAGCTGCGCGGCAAGGGCGAAGGTGGGGGTGATGATGGGGAAGGCGGGGTTTTGGCCCAGCTGTCCATCGTCACCCGCATCGGTTTGCTGGTCGGGGCAGCCCTGTTGACCGTGACGATGACGGCGGGCCTGTTCCTGCTGGGCGATGCACGGCGGGGCGATGCCTCCGACCGCATGACAGGTTTGTCCGTGGTGGCGGAAACGGCGGCTGAGCTGAACCGCCAGACCACTGCCTTGCAGCTTCATGCCACGCGCTTCCTGCGGGAACGTATCCCCGCCGAGGGGGAGGCCTTCCGCACCAGCCTGGCCAAGGTGAAAGAGGCAGCCGCCCGTATCGCCGCCCACCCGGCCGCAGCGGACAAGGCGGACACAGTCAACGCCATCCAGGCCAAGCTGGTGGCACTGGCTGACGCCTTCAACAAGGTGGATGACGCCACCCGTGCGGTCGGCTTCACCGATGAGGATGGTTTGCGCGGCCAGATGTTCAAATCGGTCGCGGCAACGGAAGGTGAGTTGAAGAAATGGCCAGCGGCAGTGGCGGCAGAGCTATATATCGGCATGGCGGAAATGCGCAATGCCGAGAAATCCTTCCTGCTGACAGGGGAGGATAAGTATCTGGGCCAGCATCGCAAGGCCTTCAACGAATTCTCCTTCTTCATTCCCGAATCCAAGCTGGACCCGGAAACCAAGACGGCCATTGACACGCTGTCACGCAAATATCGCCAGGATATGGTGGCGCTGGCCGACGCTACGGCGGCACAGCGTACAGCGATTGCCGCCTTTGCCCAGGTAGTGGCCGAAACGACGCCGCTGATTGATGAGCTGTTCACCTTCACGGCCGGTGGGCTGGAACAGGCCCGCGAGGCTGAGGCCACCATCCGCCGCCAGACCCAGCGGATGACCTTGCTGATTGGCGGTTCGCTGGTTGCCCTGTTCTGTGGCCTGTCGCTGCTGCTGGTGCGCTCGATCACCGGGCCGCTGGCGCAGATTGAACGCGCTATGGAAACGCTCGCTCGGGGTGAACGCCTGTCCTTCATCCCCGGCACCGCCCGCCGTGATGAGATCGGCGATATGGCCCGCGCCATCGATGTCTTCCGCGTCAATGCGGAAGAGATGGACCGGCTGAAGGTGGAAGAGCAGGAACGCGAGCGCGCGCATAAGCAGGCCTTTGCTGACCGGCTGGGCGGGCTTGCCCAGGCGTTGGAGCAGGAAGTGACGCGCCGCGTGGAAGTGGTGCTGACCGAGGCAGCGGGCATTTCCGACCTAGCCGGCAAGATGAATTCCGCTGCCCAGCGCACCGGGGAACAGAGCCAGGGTGTGGCCGGTGCCGCCCAGGATGCCACCAACAATGTGCAGACCGTGGCCGCCGCCACGGAGGAGCTGGCCACCTCCTCCCGCGAGATCGGCCGGCAGGTGACCGAAGTGGCGGATATGGTGCATGAGGCGGTAGCCCGTGGGGCCCAGACCCGCGCCATGATCACGCAGCTGGCCGAAGCAGCGCAGAATATCGGCCAGGCGGCCCAGCTGATCGGTGATATTTCCGGCCAGACCAATCTGCTGGCGCTGAATGCGACCATCGAGGCGGCACGGGCTGGTGAGGCTGGTCGTGGCTTTGCGGTGGTGGCGGCGGAGGTGAAAAACCTCTCCACCCAGACGGGGCAGGCCACGGAAGAGATCAGCTCGCAGATCACCGCTGTGCAGCGCGCCACTGAACGGGTGATTGGCGATATCCATCAATTGCATGAGGTGATCGCCCGGATTGATGAGATTGCGGGCGCCATCACCGCTGCCGTGACGGAACAAGGCAGCGCCACGGAGAGCATCAGCCACAGCGCCGCCAACGCCGCTGGCGGCACGATTGAAGTGTCTGACCGTATCCAGACTGTGGCGGCCGATGCCAGCGAGACGCGGACATTGGCGGATAATCTGGCGAACAAGGCGCGTCAGGTGACCGATGAAATGCAGTCACTGCGCTCCCGCCTGGGTGCCATCCTGGCGCAGGCGGCTTGAGAGGAGGGAAGGGGGCGGCGGTGATCGCCGCCCCCTGTTATGAGCGCGGTTATACCAATCCGCCGAGGGGTTGCCCCTTGGCGGATTGGAGGCCGGCGAACGCCGGGCCGCGCCACGTGGCGCGTAAGCCAAGGGCGCGGATGCGCCCGCCCGGCGCCTGAGGGAACAAAAAATCTCCCTGGATCGGTCACGATCAAGGGAGATTGGTATTACTTCAGTTCCACCGCATAGCTCGCCACGTCCGGGGTGGTCTTCACCAGCCCGCGTTCCTTCAGGAAATTGGCGAAGCGGGCATAGCGGGCGCGGTCCAGGGCGCGGGGGCTGTGGGCAAAGCGCGGCAGGCTGTCACGCCAGGCCCGCTTGTTCAGGTCGGTATCCAGGTCCGGGCGGCCCTTGATGAACAGGGCCCAGGCCGCATCCGGGTGGTTGATCATATAGGCGGTGCCGCGTTCCACCGCGTCCAGGAAACGGCCCAGACGCGGATCGCTGGCGCGGTCGCGGGCGGCGATGAAGATCAACTCATCATAGGCGGGCACCCCTTCCTCTTCAGGGAAGAAGGCGCGGCCGGGCTTGCCCTCAATGGCCATCTGGTTCAGTTCGAAATTGCGGAAGCCGCCGACGATGGCATCCACCTGTCCGGCGAACAAAGCCGGCGACAGGGAGAAATTGACGTTCACCAGCGTCACATCCTTCAGCGACAGCCCGTGTTTTTCCAGCATGGCCCCCAGCAGCGCATCCTCGAACCCGCCGACGGAGAAGCCGACCTTCTTGCCCTTCAGATCCTTCAGGCTTTTCACCGGCCCGTCCTTCAGGGCGATGATGCTGTTCAGCGGCGTGGCCACCAGGGTGCCGATACGCACCACGGGCAGCCCGGCATCCACCTGCAAATGCAGTTGCGGCTGATAGGAAATGGCGACATCGCCGCGACCGGCGGCGACCAGACGCGGCGGATCATTGGGATCCGCCGGCGCGATCATCTCCACCGCCAGACCGGCATCCTTGAAGTAGCCCATTTCCTGGGCGACATAGAGCGGCCCATGGTCCGGGTTGACGAACCAGTCCAGCAGCACGGTCATCTTATCCTGCGCCATGGCGGGCAGGGCGGCCAGGGAAAGGGCGGCGGCCATCGCCGCCCCGCGCAACCAGTGTCGCATCGTTCTCATCCTTCAAAACCGTGGGAATCGGGAAGCCAGGGCAGGGCCCGGCGCAGCAGAAGATCAACCAGCAGCCACAGGGCGACAGCCAGCAGGGCCAGCAGGAACAGGGCGGCAAAGGTCAGGTCGGTCTGAACCCGCGCGGTGGCGTGCAGCATCAGATAGCCCAGCCCGGAAGACGCCCCTACCCATTCCCCCACCACCGCCCCGATGGGGGCGACGGCGGCGGCCACGCGCAGCCCGGCCCCCAGGGCCGGCAGGGCGGCGGGCCCCCGGATATGGCGCAGCAGCGTCCAGGGGCTGGCCCCCATGGTGCGCGCCAGATCCAGCCAGCCGGGATCGGTGCGGCGCAGACCATCGTAAAAGGCGGCGGTGACGGGGAAGAAAATGATCAGCGTCGCCATCGCCACCTTGGACGCCATGCCATAGCCCAGCCACAGCACCAGCAACGGGGCAATGGCGAAGACGGGCACGGCCTGGCTGACCAGCAGCAGCGGCAGCAGCCAGCGCCGTGCCGCCGTGGAGGCCATCAGCGCCAGGGCCGCCAGCACCCCGCAGAGTGTGCCCAGCAACAGGCCCAGTACCACCTCCGCCAGGGTCATCAACGCATGATCCGCCAGCAAGGCCCGGTCGGACCAGAGCCGGGCGGCCACCCGCTCCGGCCCGGGCAAGATGTAATGTGGCAGTTCCGCCCAGCGGACCAGGAAAGCCCAGGCCAGCAGCAGGCCGGCAAAGGTGATCAGCGCGCGCAAGGCTGCCTTCATGGCCCGACCTCCCGCGCCAGTTCGGCCAGCAGCCGGCCTTGCAAATGCAGCAGTTCCGGCAGGTCGGGCGGGCGCGGCGGGTCATCGGGCGGGATGATCGGGGCCGACAGGCTGGCCGGCAGCCCCGTCAGCACCAGCACCTGATGGCCCAGGCGCAACGCCTCCATCGGGTCATGCGTCACCATCAGGACAGTGCGTCCGGCCAGCAGCTGGGCGGCCAACCCACCCAGCCGCAGCCTTGTCAAGGCATCCAGGGCGGAAAAGGGCTCATCCATCAGGACAATGGGCCGATCTTCGAACAGGGTTCGGGCCAGGGCGACCCGCTGGCGCATCCCGCCGGACAGGGCGGCCGGCCGGTCGCTGGCGCGGTCTTCCAGCCCCACCTGTTGCAGCAGATGCAAGGCCCGCGCCTGCACGGCGCTGTCAGGCCGGCCCCCGCGCAGGCGGATACCGATCATCACATTATCCAGCACGCTGGCCCAGGGCAGCAGCAAATCCTGCTGCCCCATCCAGGCGATGCGACCGGCCAGCGGCTGGCCATCATCGGCGTTGATGCTTGTCCGGCCCTGAGGGGCGGCCAGCCCGGCCACCAGCCGCAGCAACGTGGTCTTGCCCACCCCGCTGGGGCCCAGCAGACAACAGAATCGGCCCGCCGGCACATGCAGTTCCAGCCCGTCGAACAGCAGGCGTCCGCCCAGTTCCAGGCTTGCCTGACGGATCTGGATGGCGGGAGAGGGGGGAGAGTGCGGATCGGCGCCCGGCGGCATCTTGTCTCACTGTCCCTACGCCGGTCTTGGCCGGATCAGGTTCCAGGGGTCGTTCCGGCACGGAACCTCTCAGCCGCCCATCGGCTCCCCCCAGTGAATGTTGGGTTATTGCATTGCCGTGACAGGGGAACAAGCGACTTGAACGATGGGCTAGGCCCAGGTGGCAGGGTAACGGCCACCATTGTCAGCATGTGGCGGCGCAGCATAGGATTATGCCCATGATGCTGGATGCACCCGTCGCCCCGCCTGCGGCTGTTGATGCCGCGCCCGAACCGCTGCCGAAACCCTCGGCGGTGTCGCGTCCGTTGTTTCTGGGTGGGGAGATTTATCGCCATTCCAGCTATGGCAAGAAGCATCCGCTGTCGATCCCCCGGGTGACGGTGGCGATGGATCTGGCCCGCGCCATGGGCTGGCTGGACGAATCCCGCTATCTGGACAGCCCGATGGCGACGGAAGCGCAGCTCGCCCGCTTTCACGAGCGCGATTATATCGCGGCGGTGCAGCAGGCGGAGCGCGACCAGCGGGTCGATCTGGAGACCGCCCAGCGTTACGGGCTGGGCAAGCTGGAAAACCCGGTCTTCCCGGAAATGTATCGCCGCCCTGCCATCGCCGTGGGTGCCGCCATCCAGGCGGCTGAGCTGCTGCGCGATGGCGGTGTCGTCTATAGCCCGGCCAGCGGCACCCACCATGCCCGGCCCGGCCGGGCCAGTGGTTTCTGTTTCTTCAATGCCCCCGTGCTGGGCATCCTGTCCCTGCTGGATCAGGGGCTGGACCGCATCCTTTATATCGATCTGGACGCCCATCATGGTGATGGGGTGCAGGATGCCTTTCATGATGATGAACGGGTGCTGACCGTCTCCATCCATGAAGGCGGGCGCTGGCCCTATACTGGCAAGGTTGAGGATCGGGCCGGTGGCATGGCCCGCAACCTGCCGGTTCCCGCCGGCTTCCATGACAGCGAGCTGCGCTATCTGGTGGAAGAGGCGCTGATCCCGCTGGCGTGCGCCTTCCGTCCGCAGGCCATGGTGATCCAGACCGGGGCGGATGCGCTGGCGGACGATCCGCTGTCACGCCTCAGCCTCTCCAACCGCGCGCTCTGGCACGCGGTATCGGAACTGTTGGGGCTGGCACCGCGTACCCTGGTGGTGGGCGGCGGCGGCTATAACCCCTGGTCGGTGGGGCGGGCCTGGGCCGGCATCTGGGCGGTGCTGTGCGGGATTGACCCGGCCGGCACGCCCCTGACACCGGAAGCGGTATCGGTGCTGCGGGGCCTGACCTGGGACCGGCGGGAAGGGCGCAATCCGCCCGCCCACTGGTTCGACCGGCTGCATGATGCCCCCCGCGAAGGGCCGGTTCGCGAGGAGATCAGGATGGTCGCAGCCGCGACCCGCGATCTGTGATATCAGGCGGGAAAGCCGCCTTTTTGGAAAGACACCATGATCCAGCGTCTGCTTCTTCGCCTGTTGTCCGCCCTCCTGCTGGCGCTGGCTGTGCCGGTCTTGAGCTTGCCCACCACGGCCCTGGCGGAACAGGGGCCGCAGACCGGCCTGCAGGAAGATACGCTGGTGGTGGAGACGGCGGGCGGCACCCGCCATAAATTCACCGTCGAACTGGCGCTGACCCTGCAACAGCAGGCGCGCGGCCTGATGTACCGCGAGCATATGGATGATGATCGCGGGATGCTGTTCCTTTACGAGGTGGAACAGCCGCTCAGCTTCTGGATGATGAATACGCTGATTCCGCTGGATATCATCTTCATTGATGAAAAGGGCGTGATCATCAATATCCAGCATGGCAAGCCGCGCAACACCACGCCTCTGCCATCCTCCCGCCCGGCCTTGGCGGTGCTGGAGCTGAATGGCGGCCTGTGCGCCCGGCTGGGTATCCGTGCCGGTGACCGTCTGCTGCACCCGGCCTTCGGGGTGAAGCGTCCCAGCTGATTCCGGCCCTTGCCATGCGTGGATAAGGGAAGGATGGCGGGCATCTGACGCGAAAGGGCGGAACTGCGCCCCTTTGCGACGTGGTAGAATCACTTATGGTTCTATACACGCCACCGATCCAGCGCCTGCCGGTCAGTGCGACGCCCCCGACGCGGGAGCGGCGGGTGGCCGGTATATCCAAGGTGGCGGCGCAGGCGACGGGGGAGCGTGACGCCCGCCAGGGCCGCAGCCTGCGCCAGCGTCTGATCGACATGGTGATGGATGAGGTGGAGGAATTCCCCGACCTCACCCAGCAACAGCGCGACAGGATTCGTGGCAATCTGGACCGCTTTGCTGATCGGCAGCCCGCACCCGGCGGGCAACAGGAAACATCCCAGCAACCCCCGCCGGACACCCCATCGCCGCCCCCGATGCCGCAACCGCCGGCCGATCCGCTGGCGGTTACCTTGTCCGCCATCAGCGATGGGGGCGAAACCAGCAGCCCCGACAATGCGGAGGCGGTGAAGCTGGCCCAACAGATGCGCCGGCTGCTGGAACTGCATTCCGAGCAGGCGAAGAAGATCGCCTCCTATATCCATGCCCTGCAGGCCATGGTGCCGGAGACACATCAGCTGACCCTGGAAGCCTGATTCCAAGAGCCATGGATCATGGCTCTTGGAATTTTGCCTGTTCCCTCAAGTGCCGGGCGCTGCCTCCGGCAGCTTGGCTTGCGCGGGCATGGGCCCGCGGGCCGGCGGTTGCCGGCCTTCAAGGGTCATGGTGTATGACCCTTGGTATGAAACAAAATGTCCCGGCGACAAGTATCGGATTGGTACGGGTGGCCACCGGGGCTATAGCCAGGACAGGGCAGCCGCGATCTGGCGGTGCCGCTTGGACCTTGTCTTGCCATGCCATTGAACATCGCCCTTTTCCTCGCCACGATTCTCATCTGGGGATCGACCTGGTATGCCATCACCTTTCAGCTGGGCGCGGTCGATCCGTCCGTCTCCATTGGCTATCGTTTCCTGCTGGCGGGGTCGGTGCTGCTCGGATGGCTGGTGCTGCGTCGGCAGCCGCTATGGCCGGCGCGCAAAACCTGGCCGCTGATTGCCGGTGCGGGGCTGCTGAATTTCTCCCTAAATTATCTGCTGGTCTATAAGGCCACGGTGCTGCTGCCCTCCGGTCTGGTGGCCGTGGCCGGGTCGGCCCTGTCCTTGATGAATGTGCTGAATTCCCGCCTGTTTCTGAAACAGCCCCTGCGCCCCGCCGTGCTGCTGGGGGGCTGCCTGGGGTTGGTCGGGGTGCTGCTGCTCTTCTCCCCCGAACTGGAGGGCGGGGCGCTGGTCAGCGGTGCTCTGGCCGGGCTGGGATTGATGATGCTGTCCAATTACAGCGCGTCGCTGGGCAATATGGTGGTCTCCACCGCCCGCCGTGGCGGGATGCCGCTGATCGCGCTGACCGGCTGGGGCATGGTGACCGGGGCGGCGCTGATGCTGGGGCTGGCAGCGGTGCGGGGGGCTGATTTCAGTGTCAGCCTGACGGCACCCTATCTGCTCTCGCTGCTCTATCTGGCGCTGTTCGGCTCCATTGCCGCCTTTCTCTGCTATTTCACCCTGCTGGGGCGGATGGGGGCCGATCGGGCCGGTTATGTTTCGATTATGACGCCGGTGGTGGCGCTGCTGATTTCCACCCTGTTCGAAGGCTATCACTGGACGCCGGCGGGCATTGCCGGGCTGGTTCTGGCCCTGGCTGGCAACCTGCTGGTGATGGCACCCACCAGCCTGTTCACCCGCCAGATAGCAAAAGGCCATGCATAAGACGCGCAGGCGGTATCCCGGGCTTGCTCCCGGCAAAAGGGTGGTGTATTCCCCACCCCTGGTTACGGAGCGTAGCGCAGCCTGGTAGCGCGGCTGGTTTGGGTCCAGCAGGCCGGAGGTTCGAATCCTCTCGCTCCGACCATCCCCCCGATGGACGCCACCCTTGATCACAGCAGGCTCATCATGAAGGTCCGCATCTATCAGCCCGCCAAGACGACGATGCAGTCTGGCCGCGCCAAGACGGGCGCCTGGGTTCTGGAATATGAGCTGGCCACCCCGCGCCGGCCGGAACCGCTGATGGGGTGGACCAGCTCCGGCGATACGCTCAATCAGGTGCGCGTCTCCTTCCCGACCAAGGAAGAGGCATTGGCATTCTGCGCCAAGAAGGGCTGGGACGCCGATGTGGCGGAGCTGCATGAGCGTCGGGTGATCCCGCGTAATTATGCGGATAATTTCCGCACCGACCGGCCGCGCATCGGCCGCTTCTGATTTTGACTGACGCCTGGGCCGTCATGCAGACGCGCCCCGGCATGACGGCCCCTTAGCTCAGTTGGATAGAGCAACCGCCTTCTAAGCGGTAGGTCGCTGGTTCAAATCCAGCAGGGGTCGCCAACGTTAAGGCGTATGGGCAGCCGTCCCAGCGCACCAACAAAGCCCGGACCTGAAAAGGCCGGGCTTTTTTCATGCCTGTTTCCAATGACGTGCCCGGCAGGAAATGCCGGGTTAGGCAGAAAAGTCCCACCCTGTATGGGCGTGGCCGCTAGGACTCATTTTCCCCGTCTCCCCTGTCTGCAGGCCGATTCTGGAGAAAATCCTACCCAAAAGTATGGAAATCCCTGCTTTTCGGCACTTGGCACGCTTCCTGCTTTGATGAGGGCGAACCCTTCGTGTCCACCAAAGCATAGGAAGAGCCGTAACTCTGGACAATGGCGTCGAGCGGACAGCGGTGCAGGAACAGCCTCCAGGCGCAATGCCTGTGCCAAGCCTGATTGCCGCGATCAGCACGACGGATAGCCCGATCCGCACCCGAAACTGCCGGTCCTGCATCGCACCCGGCGTCTTCCACGGTAACGGCTCTCACCCTGCGCCCAACGGTGTCCACGAGAATCGATTAGGGACCTAAACGGTCCCTCGGTAGCGCTCAAAAGGAGATGACCATGTCGAGCAGTGATGTCCAGCTGACCGCAGGTATGCGCAACAACCTGCTGCTGTTGCAGAAGACCAACAAGGGCGTTGAAGCGATCCAGACCCGGTTGTCCACCGGCAACAAGATCAACAGCGCCCTGGACGGCCCCACGAACTTCTTTGCCGCCAAGAGCCTGAGCACCCGTGCGGGCGACCTGACCAAGCTGAAAGAAAGCATGGGCCAGTCGATCAGCACCATCCAGGCGGGCGACAAGGGCATCACTGCCATCGAAAAGCTGGTCGAGCAGGCCAAGGGCCTGACCACCTCGGCCTATAACAGCCTGGGCACCGACCCGCAGTCCATCGCCACCCGCAAGTCACTGGCCACGCAGTTCAACACCATCAAGGACCAGATCGACAAGATCGCCCGCGACAGCGGTTATGCTGGCAAGAACCTGTTGGTCGGCAATGGTCGCACGCTGGACAGCACGGCCGAAAGCCGGCAACAGGTGGATACCATCGCCGGCCTGTCGGCCAGCCGCGTCACCAACGTGATCTCCGCCGATACCTATTCTGTGCGGGTCAGCGGTACCGGCGATATCAGCGCCGATCTGGCTGATATTTCCACCGCTGAAGACAAGCGCGGCCTCAGCTCGCTGAAAGTATCCGGCAAACTGTCCAGCACCGCTGGCAACTTTGCCGACATTTCGGTGGAAATGCGCGGTAAGGCCGGGCGTGAACGCACGGTTGTGGTGACGGAGGGCGCTGAAAGCCGGACCATCCGCTTCTTCGATAACAGCCAGTCGGCAGCGGCGAGTACCGTGACTGCCGGGGCTGAGGGGGTTGGACAGGTCTCGAAAATTGGAATCGATGGGGCGATTGAGGCTGGTGATACCTTTACGGCCACAGTGAATGGTCAAACCTTCTCCTACACCGCGACCGACGATGACGTGGTGGACAACGCCACCCGTCTGGATTACAGCCCCGAACAACGTCGGGAGTTCGTGGCCGACAAGCTCGCCGCTGTTGTGCAGGCTGGTCTCGACCCTGCTCGCTTCTCTGTCGACTCCTCGGCAGCCGACGGCACCTTTACGATTTCCGGCCTTGTGACGACCGGCACGGCGGTCAGCTTCCAGGTTGGCGCTTCCACGACCAACGCGGCAGACAAGGCCATCTCGGTCAGCTTTACTTCCGGTACGGTTGTGTCGTTCAATGTGAACCGAGCTGATCTGGACAAGCTGGAAACGGCCGCCAATGGTACCTCGGTTATTCAAAAGAATGTCGATATCGAGGTGTCGGCGACCAACCTTAATGGCGTCACGGTCAGCCGTTCGGGCAGCAATGCCCGCGGTAACGCTAAGCTGGCTGACGGTGAGAATGCGCTGAACTTTGCCTCCGGTACGGTCCGCTTCGATGTTGATCCGGCCACGCTGATGCAGTCTGCGGCGCGCCAGGACTCCGCCAATATCACCACGGTGCAGCGTACCGATGCCAATACCGAGAATGACCTGAACGTTCAGCTGAACGAATCCAACACCAACAACATCACCGTTCAGTCGGTGAATGTGCAGACCGACGGCCAGGGTTTGCGTCTGGACTATGCCCAGAACGACTTCCTGGACCGGTCGGACATCGACAAGGCAGTCGAAAGCCTGACCTATGCCACGGCGACCTTGCGGTCGGCCTCGCAGGGGCTGAGCACGAACCTGAACATCATCCAGAACCGCGAGAACTTCACCAGCGAGTTCTCCAACGTTCTGACCGAAGGTGGGAACAAGCTGGTCCAGGCCGACCAGAACGAGGAAGGTGCAAACCTGCTGCTGTTGCAGACGCGTCAGCAGCTGGGCACCATCAGCCTCTCGCTGGCCAACCAGTCGCAGCAGGCCATCCTGCGTCTGTTCTAAGAACAGCCGCACGGTTCCTGACAGAGGGGAAGGCGGTGGCCGCGTGGTCGCCGCCTCTTTCTTTTTGCAAAATAATCTGCAACGCAGATTACAGTAAAATTCGATCTATTTCGGAAGGGGTGATCCCGCCGCGCCGTTGCGGTTTCCCAACGCGTGGGGTACAGCAAAAGCATGAGACTGATCGTCAATATATTGATCTGGTCCCTGCTGGTGGGGCTGTTGCTGGCCTGGCTGCGGATCAATCCCTACGACCTGCTGCGCGGTGCGCTGCATTCCGTTGCCGCCCTGCCGGAGATGCTGGCCGACCTGTTTGGTTGGGCCTGGCCCTATGTGGCAACAGGGGCGGTGATCGTGGTGCCGATTGCGCTGATCAGCGTGTTGCCCCGGCTCTGGCGGCGGCGGGGACCTTCCGGCGGCGGGCGGGATTGATAAGGGGTGTCGGCCGGGTCAGGGTGGCCGTCAGTGTGGAAGGCTGTCGGCCCGTTCTTCCACCATGCTGACCAGCCGTGCGCTTTTGTTGAAATTCATCGTCATCATCAAGGTGGCGCGCCCCCGGATCAGGTAGACGCTTTTGTCAGCTTCCGCCGGCAGCGGCACCTTCTTTGTCATGCAATGGGCCAGCAAGGCGGCCTGAAGCTCTGCTTCCGGGATGGTCAGGCTGTGCTTGCCACCATCGATCAGCAGGGTGCAGCGGGTGCCCTGGCTCATTTCCAGGCGCAGCCCGGTCACTTGCCCGTCGGGCAGCGGCTCGTTCAGCTTGCGGCGGCGGTCCAGGATCGCCGCCAGCACCTCCAGATCGGTGAACAGGATGCAGCGCAGCTCTTTCATCGGGTCTCAACACCTGGGCATGGCCGTAGTGGAAACAGCATAGGGGTTCGAGCCCTTCGCCGCCAGTTGCCAGGGCCGGCCCTACTCTCACCCTATCCTTTTGCACATATCAGAAGCTGCTGCTGCTGGGGGTGGTGCCGTACAGCGCGTTGGGATCCATCAGCACCGGGGCGATGGTTTCCGGCCCCGTTGCCTGCGCTTCGATGTAAAAACAGGAGCGCCGGCCGGTATGACAGGCGACCCCCAGCTGGTCGACCAGCAGCAGCAGCGTGTCGCCATCGCAATCCACCCGCAGCGCCACCAGATTTTGCACCTGGCCCGAGGTGTCGCCCTTGCGCCAGAAGGCCTGGCGGGAGCGGGACCAGTAACAGGCCCGGCCGCTGCGCAGGGTTTCGCGGATGGTATCCGCATTCATCCAGGCCATCATCAGCACCTCGCCGCTGTCATGCTGCTGGGCGATGGCGGGCACCAGCCCTTCGGCGGTGAAGCGCACCTTGGCCAGCACGGCATCGATGGCGGAGTCGGGCAGGGGGGTGAAAGCGGTGGTCATGATTACAGGGCCTTGCGCAGGCGGTTGAAACCATCATTCAGGTCGGCGATCAGGTCGGCCGGATCTTCCAGCCCGGCATGAATGCGGATCAGCTGGCCGCCCTGCCAGCGGGTGGCAGTGCGGATGCGGCTGGGGTCGCAGGGCAGGATCAGGCTTTCAAAGCCACCCCAGCTATAGCCCATGCCGAACAGGCGCATCCCGTCCACCATGGCGGCGAGCGCCGCCTTCGGCACCGGGTTCATTTCAAAGGCGAACAGACCGCAGGCGCCGCTGAAATCCCGCTGCCAGATTTCATGGCCGGGGCAGCCGGGCAGGGCCGGATGGCGCATCCGCGTCACCTCTGGCTGTTCGGCCAGCCAGTTGGCCAGGATCAGGCCGGTTTCATGATGCTGGCGCATCCGGGTGGGCAGGGTGCGCAGGCCGCGCAGACCCATGAACAGATCATCCGGCCCAGCTACGGCCCCCAGCTCCACCGACGCCTTTTTCAGTTTCAGCCAATGGGCTTCGCTGGCCGTCACGGCAACGCCCAAGCTGGCATCGGCATGGCCGCCAATATATTTGGTGGCCGACTGGATGGTGATATCCACCCCATGGGCCAGCGGCTGGAACAGGATGCCGGCAGCCCAGGTATTGTCGATCATGCTGACAATGCCGGCACCGCGCGCCACGGCGGCCAGGGCCGGCACGTCCTGCAGCTCAAACGTCTGGGAGCCGGGCGATTCCATGAACAGCACGCTGGTATTGGGGCGCAGCAGCGCCTTCAGGTCGGCAGCGCTGAGGGCGGGATCGTAATATTCCGTCTCCACCCCCGCCCGCTTCAGGATGCCGTCGCAGAAGGTCCGGCTGGGACCATAGGCGGTATCCACCATCAGGATATGATCGCCGGCCTTGGTGAAGGCCAGCAGGGCCGAGCTGATCGCCTGCACGCCGGAGCCATAGGCAACGGCGCCATGGCCGCCTTCCAGCAGCGTCACCGCCTCCTCAAAGGCGTGGCTGCTGGGGTTGCCGGTGCGGCCATAGCGGATGGAGCGGTAATAGGGATCGTAATCCTCCAGCGCCGCCAGATCGGGAAACAGGATGGTGGAGGCCCGGAAGGGCGGCACATTCACCGCCCCGGCATGGCGTTCCGGGTGGCGTCCGGCATGGATCAGGCGGGTCGTCTGCTTGGCGCTGTTATCGGTGCTCATCGGGAACGCTCTCAGCCTTCGGGCGGCAGGATCAGGGGAACATGCGGGGCGGCATGGCGGGGGATCAGGCCGGTGACGCGGGGGTCATCCTCTTCCTTCTCCACCTGGCCCACGGGGTGGAAGCCGGCCTTTTGATAGGTCATCAGGGCATGGGGATGGTCCAGCGTGCAGGTATTCACCAGCAGCTTTTCCATGCCAGCTGCATTCCAGGCCGCCTCAATCGCCCAATCCAGCAGCCAGCCGCCAATGCCATGGCCGATGAAATCCGGCAGCAGACCCAGGTAATTGATCTCACACTGCCCCGGTGTGCGACGGTCCAGTTCCACATAGCCGGCGGGCACGCCGCTGACATAGGGCACATAGATTTCCACCGCCGGGTCTTTGATGATGGCATTCAGCGTGGCGTCATCCATGGCCCGGCGGGCCCACCACAGCCAGTCCTGCCCGACATGGTCATAAAGATAGCGGTAGAAGGAGAGCGTGCAGTTTTCCGCCCGCATCAGGGCCAGCTTTTCATGCGGATGCGGGCGCTGGCGGCGGGCCGGCTTGGCCGTCATTTCCAGATAGGTGACGGTGGTGCGCATCCGGCCCGGCGGTACGGGGCCATCCAGGGGGGCGGCGTTGTTCATGCGGCCGCCCCCGTTGCCAGCGGCAGATCGTTGCGCCCACCCCATTCGGTCCAGGAGCCGTCGTAAAGCGCCACATCACTGACGCCCAGCCGGTGCAGCCCCAGCGCCAGCACGGCCGCGGTGACGCCGCTGCCGCAGGAGGTGACCACGGGCCGCGACAGGTCGATCCCCGCCGCCAGATAGCGGGCGCGCAGGGCCTCCCCCTCCAGCATCTGCTGGGTCTCACTGACCAAAAGCTCATTGAAGGGCAGGTTGCGGGCACCGGGTATATGGCCGCTGCGCAGGCCGGCGCGCGGTTCCGGCACAGAGCCGGTGAAGCGCGCGGCGGCCCTGGCATCCAGCACCTGTTCCGCCCCGGTTTCCAGGTTGGTTTTCAGATCATCGGCGCTGCGCACCATGTCCGCCCGGTACTGGGCGCGGAAGGCGGCGGGGGTGGGGGCTTCAGGTTCCCCGCTGGCCAGTTCGCCGCCGGCGGCGATCCAGCCGGGCAGGCCGCCATCCAGCACATAGACTGCATCATGGCTGAAGACGCGGAACATCCACCAGGCGCGGGCCGCACTGAACAGGCCGGTGCTGTCATAGATAACCACCGTATCGGCCGAGCCGATCCCCAGGGCCGAGACGGCGTTGGCGAAGCCCTGCGGGCTGGGCAGCATGTGCGGCAGGTCGGTATCGGGATCGGAAATCCCGTCAATATCGAAGAACACGGCACCGGGAATACGCTTGGCCGCAAATTCGGCCTTGGCATCGCGCTTGGCCGCCGGCATGTGCCAGGAGGCATCCACCAGTTTCACATCAGGCCGGCCCAGCACCCCCAACAGCCAGAGGGGGGACACCAGCGGATCGGTCAGCGCGGGCACGGCCATGTTCGTTCCTATCGGGACAGAGGGAGGAAACGTAATATCCATCTGTCCTTTATAGGCGATTGGAATGCAAACTGTCCCTTAATCCCGGAAGCCCAGCACCACGCGGCGGTTCTGCTTCCCCTTGTTTTCGATCTTTACGATGCTGATCGCCCCAATCTCCCCGGTATGCGCCACATGGGTGCCGCCGCAGGGCTGCAAATCCACCATCGCATCATCGGTGCCGATCTGCAGCAGCCGCACTGAGCCGCTGCCCGTGGGGGGCTTCACCGACATGGTGCGCACCAGTTCCGGCCGTTCCGCCATTTCCTGATCGGTGATGGTGCGTTCACGCACCGGGTGATCGGCGCGGATCAACTCGTTCAGTTTTTCTTCCAGCGCGTCCTTGTCCAGGCTGGCGGAAGGTACATCGAAATCCAGTCGGGATTTCTCCGCCCCCACCTGCCCGCCGGTCACGGCCCCCGGCACCACGGCACACAGCAGATGCATGGCGGTGTGCATCCGCATATGCCGGTGCCGCCGCTCCCAATCCAGATGCAGGGTCACGCTGGTGCCGGGCGGGGGCAGGGGGGAATCGGCGGGCACGATGTGCAAAACATCGGGACCGTTTTCCACCAGCGGCACCGCCTTGCGCGTGTCGGTCACCGCCACACTGCCGCCCTCCCAATCGATACGCCCGGTATCACCGGGCTGGCCGCCGCCATTGGGATAGAACAGCGTGGCATCCAGCCGGATGCCGTCCGCCCCGCTTTCCACCACCGTCGCCTCTGCCTGTTTCAGGTAGGGATCGTCACGGAACAGCAGCGTCATGGGCGGACCTCCATCAAGGGGTGATATCAGGACAGCCAGTCAGGAACCGGCAGCCCTTTTTCGCGCAGGAAGTCAGGATTGAACAGCTTGGATTGGTAGCGGGTTCCGTAATCGCACAGGATGGTGACGATGGTATGGCCCGGCCCCAGCAGGCGGGCCACCTTCATGGCGGCAACGATATTGATGCCGCTGGAACCGCCCAGCACCAGCCCTTCATTCTTCAGCAGGTCGAAGACGACCGGCAACGCTTCCTCATCCGTCACCTGCACCGCATCATCGATGGGCGCATCGGCCAGATTGGCCGTCACCCGGCCCTGGCCGATGCCTTCGGTGATGGAATTGCCTTCGGCCTTCAGTTCGCCCGTCTTTTTCCAGGCGTAAAGCGCCGACCCCATCGGGTCGGCCAGCACGATCTTTACGTCGGGCTTACGTTCCTTCAGCGCCAGGGCGATGCCGGCCAGCGTGCCACCGGTGCCGGTGGCGCAGGTGAAGGCATCGATCTTGCCATCCGTCTGCTGCCAGATTTCCGGGCCGGTGGTGCGGCGATGGCCTTCCCGGTTGGCCAGATTGTCAAACTGGTTGGCCCAGATGGCGCCGTTGGGTTCCGTCTGCGCCAACTCTTCCGCGATACGGCGGGAGACATGCACGTAATTGCCGGGATCCTTGAAGGGCACGGCCGGCACCAGCCGCAGGTCGGCCCCGCACAGGCGCAGCATGTCCTTCTTTTCCTGGCTCTGCGTCTCTGGCATCACGATGACGGTGCGGAAGCCCATGGCATTGCCCACCAGGGCCAGACCAATGCCGGTATTCCCCGCTGTGCCTTCCACAATAGTGCCGCCGGGGCGCAGCTGGCCGCGTTCAATGGCGTCTTGCACGATGGCCAGTGCCGCCCGGTCCTTCACCGACCCACCGGGATTGAGGAATTCCGCCTTGCCCAGAATATTGCAGCCCGTCGCTTCCGACGGGCCCTTCAGGCGGATCAGCGGGGTGCGGCCGATGCTGTCGATGAAGCCGTTGCGTATATCCACGGCGTTGTGCCCTTGTTCATGTGTAGAATGCTGGCACCCCATATGGGGCAAGCTTGTTAAAAACCTAACCCCCGCCGCCTCAGCCCTGCAACGCATTCTCCGCAAGGCCCGCCTTCAGTGCCGCATGGTGGCGGGCAAACCAGGACAGGCCCAGCAGGGTAAAGCCGCTGGTGATGCGGTTGGCATCCATCTGGGCAATGGCCTGATCGGCGGGCACCAGATGCACGCGGATATCCTCCACTTCATCTTCCAGCCCATGCAGGCCGCCCAGCCCCTCTGTATCGACATAGCCAAAAAATATTTCTACGATTTCAGTACAGCCGCCGGGGCTGGGCATCATGGTGAAGACGCGGCGCAGGTCGCGGGGCGTGCAGCCGGCTTCTTCCTCCGTCTCCCGCGCGGCCACCTCGGGGGCGGCCTCACCCGGCTTCACCATGCCGGCGACGAATTCCAGCAACCACGGGTCCAGCCCGGCGGCGGCGGCCCCGGCGCGGAACTGTTCGATCATCAACAGCACATCGCGCGCGGGATCGTACAGGACCACCGCCACCGCATGGCCGCGATGGCAGATTTCCCGTTCGATCACCGGCGTCATGCCCCCGTCGAACCGTTCATGCCGCAGGGTCTGCCGAGAAAAATCCATGAAACCTTTGTGGATGGTTTCAGATTTCACAATTTCCACCTGCGTCGGGCTGGTCATTCCGGGTAGAACGGGGAACGGGCGGGGGAAGGTTTCGTTGGTCATGATCATCCGGCGTGGCGGGAAAATGCGAAGGGGGTTGCGCAGGGCAGGGCAGGCGGGCCAGCTTTGCAGCCAACAGGCCCGTGAGCGGGCCGCTGGATGAAACGCTGGTGAGGGCACGATGGCGCGCGTGACGCAGGAATTCAACTTTCCGGGATCGACGGGGGCCACACTGGCCGGCCGGCTGGACCTGCCGGAAGGCCGGCCCATCGCTACGGCGATCTTTGCCCATTGCTTCACCTGTTCCAAGGATTACCACGCTTCTGCCCGGATCAGCCGGGGGCTGGCGGATCGGGGATTCGCCGTACTGCGGTTCGATTTCACCGGCCTGGGCAACAGCGGCGGTGCCTTTGATGAAACCACCTTTTCCACCAATGTGGCCGATCTGCTGGCCGCGGCCGCGGCGCTGACCCAGGAGCTGGAGGCCCCGCGCCTGCTGATGGGCCATTCCCTGGGCGGGGCGGCCATGCTGCGCGTGGCGGGTGACCTGCCCAGCGTCGGCGCCGTGGTGACGCTGAACAGCCCCTCCGGCCCGCACACCCTACTGGGCAAGATTGCCGGGCGCGACGCGGAAATGGCGCGCGATGGTCGGGTGCCGCTGAATGTCGGTGACCGGGAAATGCCGATCACCCGCGAATTCGTCGCCGATGTGGCTACTCATGATATGGAGTCGGCCATCGCCGCTTTGGGCCGGCCGCTGCTGGTGCTGCATGATCCGCGTGACCCGGTGGTGCCGATCGCCGAGGCTGACCGGATTCTGTCGCTCGCCAAGCACCCGAAAAGCTTCATCGCCCTGGACGGGGCGGGCCATCTGGCCGCTGACCAGCGCACCACCAACTTCGTCGCCGAAACCGTGGCGGCCTGGGCCAAACGCAGCCTGAAGCTGGATTTGCCCTCGGCCCGCCCGGCCGGCGTGGAACATGCTGGGCCCGTCACCATATCGGAGACGGGGGAGGGGGCTTTCGTCAATCTGGTGCAGGCGGCCGGTATCCGATTCCACGCCGATGAACCCACCGCCGATGGTGGCACCGGCACGGGGCCGAATCCTTATGAGCTGTTGCAGGCAGCGCTGGGCGCCTGCACCTCCATGACGCTGCGCATGTATGCCAACCGTAAGGGCTGGCCGCTGGCCCGTGTCTCCGTGCGGGTGGAACATGCCAAGCGCGACGCCCTGCCGGGGGAGACGACGGAGAATGCCGGCGGCAAGGTTGATCAATTCACCCGTCACATCACGATCGAAGGCGGGCTGGATGAGGGCCAGCGCAAGCGGCTGCTGGAGATCGCCAATAGCTGCCCGGTTCACCGCACCCTGCGCAGCCGTTCCGCCATCGACACGCTGCTGGCCTGATGGAACCGCCGTGCCCGGTCTGTGGTTGCTGATGGACAACCACATACCGGAGCCGAAATCATGCCGATCAGGAACGAACAGGAACTGGAACAGGCGGTGCAGGAATTCCAGCGGTTGGGCGGGGGGGATATCTCCCCCGCCGATGCCGACCGCCGCGATAATCTGAATGCCGATATCCAGGCTTATTACGCTGAACATGCCGAGGGTCTGCGCAAGGCCAAGCCGGAACGGCAGCCGGATATGGAGCGCGACAGCCCCAAAAGCCCATCCGACGTTCAACCGTGATAGGATGGGCTGGTTTTCGATGGATGGAGTGAACCAACGTGCGTCGCGGCGATAATTGCTATACCTGCCGATTCTGGCTGGGCCATGGGGTGCGGGAACGCGGGCCCAAGGGTAATTGCCGCCGCTTCCCGCCCGTCGTGACCGACCGTTCGCCCGCCGGTTCCTTCCCCATTACCAATTTCACCGACTGGTGCGGGGAATGGCAGCGCCATGGCGGCCTGCGTGATTCGGCCGATGCGGTGGAAGAAGCCACGCTTTACGACCAGTTGTGAGGCGGCGGGGCGGGGGCTCGCGGGGCTGGAAAAGAGAAAGGGCCGAAGCATTGCTGCTTCGGCCCTTCATCATTGGCTCCCAGGGAGGGATTCGAACCCCCGACCGGGCGGTTAACAGCCGCCTGCTCTACCTCTGAGCTACCTGGGATCAGTGCGCATCAACGCGTGATCATACAACAAAACAAGTTCTGACCAAGGGTGGAACCGAGATTTTCACCTCGGTTCCTGCCAATTGGCTCCCAGGGAGGGATTCGAACCCCCGACCGGGCGGTTAACAGCCGCCTGCTCTACCTCTGAGCTACCTGGGATCAGACGCTTGTTGCTGCGCCGTCGCCGGCGCCGCATCGTGCGGTGGGCGGGCTTATAGCCAACCCCTGACGGCTTTGTAAACCCCTGTTTCGTACTTTTTTGATTTTTCTGCGAAGCTGTTGGCGAATGTAGCCCTGTACGGCTCATAATCGCTTCGTTCCCAACAGCTTTTCATGGAAAGCGCACCGCCCGTGTCCCACCACGATAATCCCTGGAAAACCCTGTCCCGTACCCAGGTCTATGAGAATCCTTGGATCAAGCTGGAACACCATGATGTGCTGCAGCCCGACGGCGCCCCCGGCATCTATGGCGTTGTCCGCTTCGCCAACCATGCGGTGGGCGTGCTGCCGGTGGCCGAGGATGGCAGCACCTGGCTGGTCGGCCAGTTCCGCTATTCCCTGAATGCCTATAGTTGGGAAATCCCGGAAGGGGGCTGCCCGCTGGGCACCAGCCCGGCCGATACCGCCCATCGAGAGCTGCGGGAGGAAACGGGGCTGCGGGCGGCGCATCTGCTGCCGATCCACAAGGTGGCCCTTTCCAACAGTGTCTGTGATGAACAGGGCAGCGTCTTCGTGGCCTGGGGGCTGACAGAAGGGGAGGCGGAGCCGGAGGGGACGGAAAAGCTGGCCCTGCGGCGCCTGCCCTTGCGCGAGGCGCTGAATATGGCGCTGCGGGGCGAGATCACCGATTCCATGTCGCTGATTGCCCTGCTACGGGCGCCGATGCTGCTGACCCAGCCGGATGTGCCGGACGATTTGCGCCGGGCGCTGCGTCTGGGGCTGGCATAGCCACAGCGGAAAAACAGAAAAGCCCGCCGGTAAGGGCGGGCTTTTCAATGGCTTGACGCCGAAATTTGGAGGCACGGCCGGGAATCGAACCCGGATTCACGGATTTGCAGTCCGTTGCATCACCATTCTGCCACCGCGCCAACGGTGCCGCACGTCTTGGCTGTTGTTCAGCCCCGGCGTGGGGCCGGTATATAGACGGGCTTTACCGATGCGGTCAAGCACCAGAAACAAAGAAATGCACGTGGCATGATGTTTTGGGTGCGCCCGCAACATTGTGTTCCGGGGATGGGGCGGATATATAGCGTCGGGGTTCCGCTTGTCGGCACCCCCTCATCCTTCCTTTTCCCCACGCGCGAACGACCCCCATGATCGCCACCACGGAATACAGCGCCGCCCGCTACAACATGGTCGAAAGCCAGCTCCGGCCGAACAAGGTCAGTGACCAGCGGCTGGTCGATGCCTTCCTGGCCGTGCCGCGTGACCAGTTCGTGCCCCCGGCGCTGCGCGGGGTCGCTTATGTGGACAAGGCCATTCCGCTTGGCAATGGTCGCTTCCTGCTGGAGCCGATGGTGCTGGGTCGCTTGCTCCAGGAAGCGCGCATTGCCGCCACGGATCTGGTACTGGATGTCGGTACCGCCACCGGCTATTCCGCTGCCATCATCGGTCAGATTGCCGCCACCGTTGTGGCCGTGGAATCGGATGCTGCCCTGGCGGCGCAGGCCAATCAGGCCATGCAGACGCTGGGCGTGGACAATGCCGCCATCGTGCAGGGCACTCTGGCCGCCGGCTGGGCCAAGCAGGGGCCCTATGATGTGATCGTTCTGGAAGGGGCAGTGGCCGCCGTGCCGCAGGCGCTGCTGGACCAGTTGGCCGAAGGTGGACGTCTGGTGACAGTGCTGCTGCCGGAAAGCGGTGTAGCCGTTGCCCGTCTCTATCAGAAGATCGGTGGCACCATCTCCAGCCGCACCCTGTTCGATGCGTCGGCCGACCTGCTGCCGGGGATGGAGCCGAAGGCGGCTTTCGCTTTCTGATTTGGTTAAAGGATTGGGGCCGCCTGTGCGTACGATCACTGACTTTGAACTGGCGGTGGATGATTTGGCGGAACGGGTTCAGCGCGGTGACATCACCGTGCTGGATGTAAGGGAAGGCTGGGAAGTGGAGCTTTGCGCCATTCCCGGCAGCATTCACATTCCGCTCGGGCTGTTGCCCGGTGCCATCGGTGATTTGCCGCAGGATCGTGATATTGCGGTACTGTGCCACCATGGAATGCGTAGTGCGCACGCAACCGCTTGGTTGCGGGCGCAGGGATTTGACCGGGCCATCAATATTGCGGGCGGGATCGACGCTTGGGCCCGGCGGATCGACCCCTCGATGAAGGTGTATTGACCAATGGAAGCCTCTCGTCTGAAGCCGATCCTGCGCCGTCTGGCGCGCACCGCTCTTCCCCTGGCGGCCCTGTCCGTGGGGTTGGGTATCAACCCGGCCCAGGCGCAGGCGCTGAACGACGCGCTGGCGCTTGCCTATCAGGCCAATCCCACCCTGGAAGCGGCGCGCGCCGAGCTGCGCGCCGCCGATGAACTGGTGCCGCAGGCCCGTTCCGGCTACCTGCCCCAGGTTTCTGCTGCCGGTGATATCGGCCGTTATAAGCAGGAGACCGGCGGCACAAACTCCGATCTGTTATGGAATCAGAAGTCGGTCAGCGCCCAGATTGTGCAGCCGATCTATCGCGGTGGCCGCACCATCGCGTCCCTGAACCGCGCTGAAGCGCTCGTTCAGGCGCAGCGCGCCTCGCTGGTCGCTACCGAACAGTCAGTGCTGCTCTCAGCCGCGTCCGCCTATTGCGACGTGGTGCGTGATCAGGCGGTGCTGGAACTGAACATCAATAACGAGCAGGTGCTGCGCCGCCAGCTGGAAGCCTCGCGCGACCGGTTCCGTGTTGGTGAAATCACCCGCACTGACGTCAGCCAGTCTGAATCGCGTCTGGCGTTGTCGACCTCCAACCGCATTGCGGCTGAAGGCCAGCTGAATGCAAGCCGCGCCGTGTTTGCCCGCCTGATGGGCCAATCGCCGGAGAAGCTGACCCAGCCGGCCCCGACGGTGGAGCTGCCCAAGTCGCTGGAAGCGACGGTGGCCATGGCGGAGCAGAATAATCCAGCTGTGCTGGCCGCCAAGTTTACCGAACGCGCCGCTGATGCGACTGTGGATGCCACCGCCGGTGAGCTGCTGCCGTCTGTCTCCATCGTCGGTTCTTATAGCCGGACCTGGGACCAGCCCGGCACCATGGGCCAGCTGGATAATGGTTCCATCGTCGCCCGCGTCAGCGTGCCGATTTATACCGCCGGTGAGCCGAACGCCCGCGTGCGTCAGGCCAAGCAGACCGCCCAGCAGCGCCGAATCGAGATTGATGAGGCGGTGCGTCAGGCCCGGGAGACGGGGATTCGCGCATGGGAAGCGCTGGTAACGGCCCGCGCTTCCATCCTGTCCCGCAAGGAACAGGTGCGTGCGGCCAATATCGCCCTGGAAGGCGTGCGTCAGGAAGCCACCGTGGGCTCGCGCACGGTTCTGGATACGCTGGATGCGGAGCAGGAATACCTGAACGCCCAGGTCAATCTGGTGCAGGCCGAGCGTGATGAGATCGTGGCGATCTTCCAGGTGCTGTCCGCCACCGGTCAATTGACGGCCGGCCGTCTGGGTCTTCCGGTCAAGACCTATGATTACGAGGCACATTACAACAACACGCGCGACAAGCTCTGGAGCCTGTCGGCCGACTGATCCGACAATATTTCAGGGAATTTGCTAAAATGGGGGGCAAACTGCCCCCCATTTTTCATCAAGCTCATGGAAATTTGTCCGTTTCTGCCCTAGGCTGACGGCCAATTCGTTGAATTCGGGTTATAGGCGAGATGGTCGATAAAGGCGCGTCACAAGAACCGTCGATGGAAGAGATCCTGGCTTCCATCCGCAGGATCATTTCCGAAGACAGCGACGCACCCCCGGCGGAGCCGGAGGCGCCGCCGCCTCCCCCGCCGCCGCCCCCTCCACCACCTCCCCCGCCGCCACCTCCTCCCCCTCCACCGCCGCCCCCACCGCCTCCACCGCTTCCCGTTTTTGAGGAGCCGGAGCCATTTATGCTGACGGAGCCGGAGGAGGAGCCGCCGCTGGAGCTGACGGAGCCGTTTGAGGAGCCGTCCTCCTTCTTTGAGCCGCCACCCCCGCCGCCGCCGCCGCGTCGGCCGCTGCCCATGGATGAGGGGCTGATTTCGGATCAGGCCGCCGATGCGGCCAGCCGCGCCTTTGCCTCCGGGCTGGCCGGGTTCCGCCGGGGCGGGCCCAGCATCCATGGGGAAGGGCCGGTTGGGCGTTCCGACACTACGGTCGAACAGATCGTCTATGATTTGGTGCGACCGATGATTCGTGAATGGCTGGACGATAACCTGCCCACCATGGTGGAACGTCTGGTCAAGCGCGAGATCGAGCGGGTAGTACGGCGCGGCCTCGACTGACGCGCCTGCCCGCATTGCACGAAAGTTTGGGGGCGGCGCCTGGACGGTGCCGCCCCTTTCCATTTATCAACTGTGCCAACCCTGTCACCTGAAGGCCCGGTCATGCTGGAAAAGACCTTTTCCCCCGCCGATGTGGAATCGAATCACTACCAACGCTGGGAGAAGGACGGCGCCTTCGCCGCCCATGTAGACAGCAATCAGGTGCCCTACACCATCATGATGCCGCCGCCCAACGTGACGGGCAGCCTGCATATGGGGCACGCGCTGACCTTCACCCTGCAGGACATTCTGATTCGCTATCAGCGGATGCGCGGCAAGGATGCCCTGTGGCAGCCCGGCACCGACCATGCCGGCATCGCCACCCAGATGGTGGTGGAGCGTAATCTGGGCAAGGAAGGCATCACCCGCCAGCAGTTGGGCCGGGAAAAGTTCCTGGAGAAGGTTTGGGAATGGAAGGCCGAATCCGGCGGCACCATCACCCGCCAGCTGCGCCGCCTGGGTGCTTCCACCGATTGGGCGCGTGAACGCTTCACCATGGATGAGGGCCTGAACAAGGCCGTCCGCAAGGTGTTCGTGGAACTGTATCGCCAGGGCCTGATCTATCGCGACAAGCGGCTGGTCAACTGGGACCCCAAGCTGCACACCGCCATTTCCGATCTGGAGGTGGAGCAGAAGGAGGTTGCCGGCAATCTCTGGCACTTCCGCTACCCGATCGAGGGGGAGCCGGGCCGCTACATCGTGGTCGCCACCACCCGACCCGAAACCATGCTGGCCGATACTGCCGTGGCCGTGCATCCCGAGGATGAGCGCTACAAGGACATTATCGGCAAGTTTGTCCGCCTGCCGCTGGTCGGCCGCCTGATCCCCATCGTCGGCGATGAATATGCCGACCCGGAGACGGGTTCCGGTGCGGTGAAGATCACCCCCGCCCATGATTTCAACGATTTCGAGGTTGGCCGCCGGCATAATTTGCCGCTGATCAATCTGCTGGACCGTGATGCCCGCATCGTTGACTCGTTCGAAGGCTACAAGCCCGGCGCCAATGGCCGCCTGGAAGCCTTCAGTGAGCCGGTGCCGGAAGCCTATCGCGGGTTGGACCGGTTCGCCGCGCGCAAGCAGGTGGTCGCCGATCTGGAAGCGCTGGAACTGCTGGAACAGATCGTCCCGCACAAGATGACGGTGCCGCACGGCGACCGCTCCGGCGTGGTGATCGAGCCCTGGCTGACCGATCAATGGTATTGCGATGCCGCCACGCTGGCCAAGCCCGCCATTGAGGCGGTGGAGACGGGCAAGACCGTCTTCGTGCCGCGCCAGTGGGAAAACACCTATTTCGAATGGATGCGCAACATCCAGCCCTGGTGCATTTCCCGTCAGCTCTGGTGGGGTCACCAGATCCCCGCCTGGTACGACGCTGACGGCAATGTCTTTGTGGCGGAGACGGCAGAGGAAGCCCAGGCGCTGGCCGGGGACGGCGTGGCGCTGACCCGTGACAGCGACGTGCTGGATACGTGGTTCTCCTCCGCGCTGTGGCCGTTCAGCACGCTGGGCTGGCCGGAGCAGACGCCGGAGCTGGGCCGCTATTATCCCGGCGATGTGCTGGTGACCGGCTTCGATATCATCTTCTTCTGGGTTGCCCGGATGATGATGATGGGCATCCATTTCATGGGCGATGTGCCGTTCAAGACCGTCTACATCCATGCCCTGGTCCGCGACGAAAAGGGCCAGAAGATGTCGAAGTCCAAGGGCAATGTCATCGACCCGCTGGACGTGATTGACCAATATGGCTGCGACGCCTTGCGCTTCACCCTGACGGCCATGGCCGCCCAGGGGCGCGATATCAAGCTGGCGGTCAACCGCGTCGAAGGTTACCGCAACTTCGCCACCAAGCTGTGGAACGCCGCCCGCTATGCGGAGATGAATCAGGTCGCCCCGGTGGCCGGGTTCGATCCGGCCAAGGTTGGGCTGACGGTCAATAAGTGGATCATCGCCGCCTTCCAGCAGGCGTCGGCCCGCGTGACGGAAGCGCTGGACGCCTATAAGTTCAACGAGGCGGCGGCCGGCATCTATCAGTTCGCCTGGAACAGCTTCTGCGATTGGTATCTGGAATTCACCAAGCCGATCCTGAATGGCGAGGACGAGGCCGCCAAGGCCGAAACCCGCGCCACCACCGCCTGGGTGTTCGACCGCATCCTGCATCTGCTGCACCCGGTGATGCCGTTCATCACCGAAGAGCTGAACGAGAAGACCGGCGGCCTGACCAAGACCCTGATCAGTGCGGAATGGCCGCTGGCCGATGAAGCCCTGATCGACGCCGCCGCCTCGGCGGAAATGGAATGGGTGGTGAAGCTGATTTCCACCATCCGCACCGTGCGGTCGGAAATGAATGTACCGCCCTCGGCCCAATTGCCGCTGCTGCTGAAGGGCGCCAATGCGGAGACGGAACGGCGGCTGGCCACCCACCGCGATCTGATTCTGCGTCTGGCCCGCCTGTCCGGTGTGGAAGCAACGGACGCGGAAGCGCCCAAGGGTTCCGCCCAGGCCGTGCTGGACGAGGCCACCCTGGTGCTGCCGCTGGCCGACTTCATCGATATCGAGAAGGAGAAGGCCCGTCTGGCGAAGGAGATCGGCAAGCTGGAGCAGGAGATCGGCAAGATCGACGCCAAGCTGGCCAACAAGAACTTCGTCGACAAGGCCCCGGAAGAGGTGATCGAGGAACAGCGCGAGCGTCGCGCCGAGGCGGATACCGTTCGGGCCAAGCTGGCTGCCGCCCTGGGTCAGTTGGGCTGAGGGTGCGTTGCGGGTGGGGATGGAACGGCCATCCCCACTCGATTTGCCTGCCATCAATTAATAATGATTTGCAATTCCCTGCACTGATCCCTACCTAATCATTCTGTTCTATTCCGGTGTTCCGCGCCGTACCCCGTGCCAAGAGAGAGCCTTGTCCGGTATGGATTTGAATCTGACCGACATCACCCACGCCAGCGACCAGCACCCGGTCGCCCTGGATGCGGCAGCCCCGGCCGCCGCTGTGGCATCTCATCGGCTGGCGGCCCTGTCCCTGTCCGATGTCAGCCATGATTACCGCAACAAGCGGGCGGTGGATCATGTCAGCCTGTCCATCGGTCCGGGGGAAATCGTCTGTCTGGTCGGCCCGTCCGGCTGTGGCAAATCCACCTTGCTGCGTCTTTCGGCCGGGCTGGAGACGCTGCAGCAGGGGGAAGTGTCGGTCAACGGGCAGGTGATCGCCCGGCCCGGCCGTTCCGTGCCACCGGAGAAGCGCGGCATCGGGCTGGTCTTCCAGGATTATGCCCTGTTCCCGCATCTGCGGGTGCTGGACAATGTGCGCTTCGGCCTGAACCGTCTGCCGGTGGCGGAGCAGAAGGAACGGGCGCTGGCGGCATTGCGGCAGGTGGGCATGGAAGCCTATGCCAATGCCTTCCCCGATGCCCTGTCGGGCGGTCAGCAGCAACGCGTGGCGCTGGCCCGCGCCATGGCGCCTAAGCCCGCCGTACTGCTGCTGGACGAGCCTTTCTCCGGCCTGGATACCAGGCTGCGGGAAACCGTGCGCGACGAGACTCTGCATGTGCTGAAACAGAGCGGGGCGGCGACGATGATCGTCACCCATGATCCGGAAGAGGCCATGTTCCTGGCCGACCGCATCGCCCTGATGCGGGATGGCAAGCTGGTGCAACTGGGCTCCCCCACCGAACTTTACACCCGGCCGGTGGATGAATTCGCCGCCAGCTTCTTCGGAGAGGTGAACCGGCTGACGGGTACCGTGCGCGGCGGCCGGGTCGATACGCCCATCGGCTGCCTGAATGCGCCTGGCCATGCGGAAGGGGCGCCGGTGGCCGTCCTGATCCGGCCGGAGGGGCTGCGCCTGTCGGCGGTGGAACAGGGGCTGGGCACCGATGGGGTGCCCAATCTGGCGCGGGTGGAGGCCTCACGCCTGTTGGGCCGCGCCAGTCTGGTGCATCTGCGGGTACTGGATGCCGAGGGCAGGCCGCACCATATGCACGCCCGGATGCCGGGCCATTTTCTGCCGTCGGACGACACCCATGTCTCCGTCGCGCTGGACCGGCAACAGGCCTTCATCTTCCCGCTATAGGCCGGTTGGTTCGAAACATGAATGTTTTCCGGCCTTGATTGCGGGGAAGGGGGCTTTCTGCCATCATCCCGCGCCGCCGCAAAGCCGGTGGTGCGAAGCCCGAGGGAACCGTCATGAGTTTGGGTATCACAGAGATTCTGGTTATCCTGTTGATTGTCGGCGTGATCTTCGGCGCCGGAAAGTTGCCCAAGGTGATGGGCGATTTCGGCAAGGGTATCCGCAACTTCAAGGACGGGCTGAAGGGCAGTGAAGGGGAGGGCGATGCCCCGGCCCCGGCGGATGCGACAATGACGCAGGCCCCCGTTATCGACAATAAGGTTGCCCCATCCCCCGTCGTCCCGCTAACCAAGGACGAGTCGGCGCCGAAACCGTGAACTGTCGGCGCTATCCTCCCGTTCACCCGCCACGGGGAAGTCTGATCCATCATGTTTGACATCGGCTGGTCCGAAATCGCTGTCATCGCCGTCGTGGCGCTGGTCGTCATCGGGCCTAAGGATTTGCCCAAGGCCCTGCATACGGTGGGTAAGTGGGTTGCCAAGGCCCGCTCGCTGGCCCGCGAATTCCAGAATAATGTCGACGACATGGTGCGTCAGGCGGAACTGGATGAGCTGCGCAAGCAGGTGGAACAGGCCCGCAGCTTCAATCTGAACCAGGAACTGGAAAAGACCATCGACCCCGATGGCAAGCTGCGGGAGCCCCTGGGCGGGCCGGCGGATGGCACGGCCAAGCCGGTCACGCCCGTAACCCCTGATCCGGAGGAAGATGCCGATCTGGCGGCCGTCGCCCTGCCGCCGCCCGGTGCCCCCCCGGTGACCCCGCTGGAACCCGCCCCGGTGGCCTCGCCCGCCGCGGCGGTGCAGGTGGAGCCGGTGACCCCCATTCCGGACCCGGCGCCGCAGCCCCCCGTGCCATCGGTGGAGCCGGCAGCGCCGGCACCCGTTACCGTCGCGGATGCGGACAAGCCGGTGGAAGCCCCCAAGACCCAAGGTGAGCGGCCGTGACCGATCCCCAAACGCCAGATGAACTTGAAGCCGGCCGGATGCCGCTGCTGGAACATTTGATCGAGCTGCGGAACCGGCTGATGTGGAGCCTGGGCGCACTGATCCTTGCCTTCCTGCTCTGCTTCACGGTCGCCGACCATATCTATCAGCTGTTGATGCATCCGCTGGTGCAGGCGCTGGGGGAGAAGGCGCATGAACGGCGCATGATCTTCACCGCCCCGCAGGAATTCTTCCTGACTCAGGTGAAGGTGGCTTTCTGGGCCGGTGCCATGCTGGCCTTCCCCATCATCGCCACGCAGATTTACAAGTTCGTCGCCCCCGGCCTGTACAAGCATGAACGCCGCGCCTTTGCCCCCTTTCTGGTGGCAACCCCGGTGCTGTTCGGCCTGGGCGCGGCCTTGGTCTATTTCTTCATCATGCCGCTGGCCCTGAAATTCTTCTTCTCTTTTGAAGTGGAAGCGACGGCCACGACCTTGGCGGTGCAGGCGGAAACCCGTGTGGCGGATTATCTGTCGCTGATCATGGCGATGATCTTCGCCTTCGGTCTGGCCTTTCAGCTGCCAGTCATCCTGACCCTGCTGGCGCGGGCCGGGCTGGTGACGGCGGACGGGTTGGCCTCCAAGCGCCGTTACGCCATCGTCGGCGTCTTCGTCGCTGCCGCCATTCTGACCCCGCCGGATGTGATCAGCCAGGTCGGTCTCGCCGTACCCATGCTGCTGCTGTATGAGGTGTCTGTCTTCATGGCACGCCGGATCGAAAAGCAGCGCGCGGCGCGGGATGCTGAGCTGGATGCCGAACTGAATAGTTGATGGGGGCCGTTTGGCCGCCTTCAAATGGAAAGGGCGGGGGTGCCGTGGCACCCCCGCCCTTTTTTATTCCACCACCCGGATCTTGACGTAGGAACCGGGGGCGGCCTCAAGGGCTTTCAGCTTGCCGTCGCCGGGGACGCGGGGCGGCACCTTGGCCCCGGCATATTTTTGCACCCACTTGGCATATTCCGGCCACCAACTACCCGGCACCTCCTTGGCGCTGGCCATCCACTGCTCAGGGTCTTTGGGCAGTTTGGTATTGGTGAAGTGGGAATATTTGTTGGCGGCCGGCGGGTTGACCACGCCGGCAATATGGCCGGATGCCGCCAGCACGAACTTCACCGGACCGCCATAAAGCTGGGTGGCGGCATAGGTGGATTTCCACGGGGTGATGTGATCCTCCCGCGTCGACAGCATGAAGGTGGGCACCTTGATCTGGCTGAGATCGATCGGCACGCCCTTCAGCGTCAGGCCACCCGGCTGCACCAGCAGGTTCCGCTGATACATGTTGCGCAGATAGAAACTGTGCATCGCCGCCGGCATCCGCGTGGCGTCGGAATTCCAGTACAGCAGATCGAAGGGGAAGGGGTCTTTGCCCAACAGGTAATTATTGACCACAAAGGACCAGATCAGGTCATTGGCCCGCAGCATGTTGAAGGTGGTCGCCATGGACTGGCCATTCAGATAGCCCTGGCTGTTCATCTTCTCTTCCAGGGCGGCCAGCTGTTCTTCATCGATGAAGACAGACAGTTCCCCCGGCTCGGTAAAGTCGGTCAGCGTCACCAGATAAAGGATGCTCTTGATCCGCTCATCGCCCTTGGCGGCCATATAGGCCAGCGTGGAGGCCATCAGCGTGCCACCGATGCAATAGCCGACGGCATTGATCTCCGTCTCGCCGGTGGCCTGTTCGATGGCATCCAGGGCCGAGAGCGGCCCCAGATTCATGTAATCTTCCCAGGTCTTGTCGGCCAGCTTCTCATCCGGGTTGACCCAGGAGACGATGAAGACCGTATGGCCCTGATCGCACAGCCATTTCACCAGCGAATTGCTGGGCCGCAGGTCCAGGATATAGAATTTGTTGATCCAGGGCGGCACGATCAGCAGCGGGCGCTTGAACTGCTGCTCCGTCGTCGGCTCATACTGGATGAGCTGCATCAACTCATTCTGATAGATAACCTTGCCCGGCGTGGCGGCGATATTTTCGCCCACCTTGAACTTGGAATAATCGGTCATGGAAATGGCCAACTGGCCCTTGCCACGTTCCAGATCGCCCAGCAGGTTCTCCAGCCCCTTGACCAGATTTTCCCCACCCGATTCCAGCGTCTTGCGCAGCACTTCCGGGTTGGTCAGCACGAAATTGCTGGGGGCCATGGCATCGACGAACTGGCGGGTATAGAAATCCACCTTCTTGGCCGTCTTGTCGTCCATGCCCTCCACCTCCCGCACGGTGGATTGCAGCCAGCGGGCGGTCAGCAGATAGGATTGCTTGATATAGTCGAACAGCGTGTTCTCATCCCAGGCGCTGTCCTTGAACCGCTTATCTTCCTTGGCGGGGGCGGCCACCGGCGATGTGGCTTCCTGGCCCAGCATCCGCTGGGTGGTGCGCTGCCACAGCGCCATGTAATCCTGCCACAGCGACCATTGCGCCTGCATCAGCTTGGCCGGATCGGCCATCATCCGGGCTGTCATTTCCAGAAAGGCGGCGCCGATATGCATGGCATCCTGGGCGCCGTTGCCGCCCTCGCCCTGCCGTTTCAGGAATTCCGCCACCAGCCGCTGGCTCTGTTCCGCGATCGTCGCCATGTGACGCGACATCTCCACGGGATCGGGGATCTTGATTTCGGACCCTTGCGGTTCGGCCATTCGCGCTTTCCTCAAAACTGGTTGGAACAGAACCCCAACTCTTTCCTGACATAATTTATTGGCCTGATTGTCGGCAGGCGCGTTCAGGCAATGCGGCTTTCCTTGCCTCTTGCCCCAGGATAGGGCTTAAGGTTGCCGACACGGGCATTTTCATACACGATCCGGCCATGATTTTCACCGACCCATCATCCCCTATCCGTAAGAATATTTCGTTGCAGCTGGGGGGGCTGGCCCTGGCGGCCGCCTTGGGCTTGGGCGGTTGCGCCCGTGTGCCTTTACCCGACATCGTCTTCGATGACGGGCCGGCGCCGGCCACCAAGGAAGCCATCAGCGACAGTGACCCCACCCGCGTGCTGACCGGGTCGCGGCCGATTCGCCGTGCGGATCCACGGGCGGATGGTACAGCCAATCTCGCCGCCGTGCCCGCCCGGCCAGAGGCATTCTCCTCCCCCATTGAACGGCAGGCCATGATGGATCGGCTGACCCAGGATCGGGAGCAGGGGACCAGTGTGGGCGACGCACTGCGCGCCACCGGGGCCACACCACAGGCCCCGACGGTGGATATCCCCACCCTGCCAGAGGCGCCGCCGCCGGTTCCCAGCGCCCTGCCGTCCACCAGCGCTACGCCGGGTGCTGCTGTCGGAAAGAAGGAAAAGTGAATTTTCTGCCGCCATCCCTTCCATTCATGGCAGCAAATCGGTTCAACCTGTAAAATCATGTCGCGGCGGCGAAAGCCGGTGCGCTACATATTTCGCCCCTTCCTCTTCTAACCGGTGCCAGGTCCATGAGCGACGCTGAATTCCACCGCATCAAGCGGCTTCCGCCCTATGTGTTCGCAGAAGTGAACGCGATGAAGGCGCGAGCTAGGGCCGCCGCGGAGGACATCATCGATCTGGGCATGGGCAACCCCGACCAGCCGACCCCGCCGCATATCGTGGCGAAGCTGGTTGAAGCGGTGCAGAACCCCAAGACCCACCGCTATAGCCAGAGCCGCGGCATCCCCGGCCTGCGCAAGGCGATCAGCGCCTATTACAAGCGCCGCTTCGATGTCGATATCGACCCGGAGACGGAAGCCATCGTCACCATCGGCTCCAAGGAAGGCCTGGCCAATCTGGCCCAGGCCATCACCAGCCCCGGTGACGTGATTCTGGTGCCGAATCCCAGCTATCCGATTCATCCGTTCGGCTTCATGCTGGCCGGTGCGGCGCTGCGCCATATCCCGGTCAATAGCGGGCTGGATGATTTTGTGCCGGCGCTGGAACGCGCCATCAAGCATTCGGTGCCCAAGCCGACGGCCCTGATCGTCAGCTTCCCCGCCAATCCGACCGGGCAGACGGTGACGCTGGATTTCTATCGGCCGATCGTCGATCTGTGCCTGAAGCACGGCATCTACATCCTGTCCGATATCGCCTATGCGGAGATCTATTTCGACGGCAACCCGCCGCCGTCGGTGCTGCAGATCCCGGAAGCGCGCGACATCACCGTGGAATTCAACAGCCTGTCCAAGACCTACAATATGCCGGGCTGGCGTGTCGGTTTCGGCGTGGGGTCGAAGAAGCTGGTCGGCGCGCTGGCCAAGTTTAAATCTTATGTCGATTACGGCGCCTTCACGCCTATCCAGGTGGCGGCAACCGCCGCCTTGAATGGCCCGCAGGATTGCGTCCTGGAAATCCGCGAGATGTACAAGCAGCGCCGCGATGTGCTGATTGAAGGCTTGCAGCAGGCCGGCTGGCCGGTGGTGTCGCCCAATGCCTCCATGTTCGTCTGGGCGGAAATTCCCGATCCGTTCAAGCATCTGGGCAGCCTGGAATTCGCCAAGCTGCTGATGCAGGAAGCCAAGGTGGCGGTCAGCCCCGGCATCGGCTTTGGTGAATATGGCGATACCCATGTGCGCTTCGGTCTGGTGGAAAACACCCAGCGCATCCGTCAGGCGACCCGGAATATCAAGCTGTTCCTGGACCGCGTGCGTAAAGCCAATGCCCCCGTTTCCCCCGTCTCCGTTTCCGCTGACTGAGGACGTCACAGCATGAGTGTTGCCAAACCCCTGCGTATCGGTATCGCCGGCCTTGGAACGGTCGGTGGTGGTGTGTTGAAGCTGCTGGCCAGCCATGGCGAGCTGCTCACCCAACGCACCGGCCGGACTTTGCAGGTGACCGCCGTGTCCGCCCGCGATGCCTCGCGGGACCGTGGCGTCGACCTGTCGTCCGTCCGCTGGTACCAGGATGCGGCAGCGCTCGCCGTTGATCCCGAGATCGACGTGTTTGTCGAGCTGATCGGCGGCTCCGACGGGATCGCCAAGCGCGCCGTCGAAGCCGCCATCGCGGCTGGCAAGCATGTGGTGACGGCCAACAAGGCCTTGCTGGCCCATCACGGTTCGGCCCTTGCCACGGCGGCCGAGTCTGCCGGCCTGACCCTGGCGTTCGAGGCGGCGGTGGCCGGCGGCATCCCCGCCATCAAGGGGCTGCGTGAAGGGCTGGCCGGCAATAACATCCGTGAGGTGCATGGCATCCTCAACGGTACCTGCAATTACATCCTGACGGAGATGCGGACCACCGGCCGTGACTTCGCCGATGTGCTGGCCGATGCCCAGCGTCTGGGCTATGCGGAGGCCGATCCCTCCTTCGATATCGATGGGGTGGATGCGGCGCATAAGCTGGCCGTGCTGACGGCGGTGGCTTTTGGCACCAAGGTGGATTTCAAGTCGGTGCATGTGGAGGGTATCCGCCACATCTCCGCACTGGATATCAATTACGCCCAGGAACTGGGCTATCGTATCCGCCTGCTGGGCATTGCCCGCCGCACGGATGCCGGCATTGAACAGCGCGTGCATCCCTGCATGGTGCCCACCAACAGCCCGATCGGGGCCACGGATGGCGTGTTCAACGCCGTGGTGGCCGATGGCGATTTCGTGGACAAGGTGGTGCTGGTCGGCCGTGGTGCCGGTGCCGGCCCAACAGCGTCTGCGGTGGTGGCCGATCTGGTCGATATCGCCCGTGGCCGTTCCACGCCCACCTTTGGCGTGCCGGCGGAACAGCTGGCGCCGCTGGTGTCCTCGCCGATCAGCCGGCGCCAGGGGCGCTATTATGTCCGCTTGATGGTGGTGGACCGGCCGGGTGTGATCGCCGATATTGCCGCCACCTTGCGCGACCAGCATGTGTCGATGGAGGCGTTCTTGCAGCGTGGCCGTTCGCCTGGTGAGGCGGTGCCCGTGGTGTGGACGACGCACGAAACCGATGAAGCGGCAATGCAGAGTGCCTTGGCTGCCATCGGGGCGCTTGACGCCGTGCTGGAGCCGCCGCGCATGATCCGTATCGAGGATTTCTGACGCTGACCGGCCCGTACAAGCACAAGACCGGCGGCGTTTTCGTGGAGGGGAACCAACAATGAGCAGCAATCCCAAGGGCGACATTTCCCTGGTGATGGACCGGAACCTGGCGCTGGAAGTGGTCCGCGTCACGGAGGCCGCCGCATTGAGCGCGTCGCTGCTGATGGGCCGCGGCGATGAGAAGTTGGCCGATCAGGCTGCCGTCGATGCCATGCGTCAGGCGCTGAACGCGCTGTCCATCGATGGCACTGTGGTGATCGGTGAGGGTGAACGCGACGAAGCCCCGATGCTCTATATCGGGGAAAAGGTCGGCACCGGCAACGGCCCGAAGATCGACATCGCGCTGGACCCGCTGGAAGGCACGACCATCTGCGCCAAGGGCGGCCCCAACGCCCTGGCCGTCATCGCCATGGCGGAGGCCGGTGGCTTCCTGAACGCGCCCGACGTTTATATGGACAAGATCGCCGTTGGTGGTGGTCTGCCCGACGGCGTGGTCGATCTGGACGAGACGGTTGAAAACAACCTGAAGAATCTGGCCAAGGCCAAGGGCGCCGACGTGTCGGAGCTGGTGGTCTGTATCCTGGACCGCCCGCGCCATTCCGAGCTGATCGCCAAGGTGCGTGAAGCCGGTGCGCGGATCATGCTGATCGGCGATGGTGACGTGTCGGGCGTGATCGCCACGGCCCAGCCGGCCGCCGGCATCGACCTGTATATGGGTTCCGGTGGTGCGCCGGAAGGCGTGCTGGCCGCCGCCGCCCTGCGCTGCATCGGCGGGCAGTTCCAGGGCCGTCTGATTTTCCGCAATGATGCGGAGCGGGAGCGTGCCAAGCGCTGGGGTGTCACCGATCTGGATAAGAAGTATGGCCTGCATGATCTGGCCAAGGGTGACGTGATGTTCTGCGCCACCGGCGTGACCACCGGCCCGATGCTGGGCGGTGTGCGTCGCTTTGCCGGCGGGGCCATCACCCATTCGGTGGTGATGCGGTCCAAGTCCGGCACGGTGCGCTATGTCGAGGCACATCACAATTTCCGCACCAAGACCAGCATGATCCCCGAGCCGAAGCGCTGATATCGGCTGATCTGTTGTTTGTTGTATGATGCTGATCCCTCTCCCGCTGCCGCGGGGGAGGGATTTTCCATTCCTGAAGCCTGTTGATTGTTGCCATGACCGAACCTGCCTTCCTTGGTGTTGAGAGCTCCATCACCGGCCGCCGCTGGAAGGCGCGTGGCACGGACGACCGTATGGCGCTGGCCCTGTCACAGAGCTTCGGCCTGCCGGAACTGGTGGGAAGGCTGCTGGCGGCGCGCGGGGTGGGGCTGGAGGAGGCGGAACGGTTCCTGTCGCCCACCCTGCGCGCCTTCCTGCCCAACCCATCGGTGCTGAAGGATATGGACAAGGCCGCCGACCGGCTGGCCCGTGCCATCCGGGATGGGGAGAAGGTGGCGGTCTTCGGCGATTATGACGTGGATGGTGCCACCTCCACCGCCTTGCTGCACCGCTTCTTCCGGGCGCTGGGGCGGCCCTTGCGCGTCTATATCCCCGACCGGATCGAGGAAGGCTATGGCCCCAACCTGCCAGCCCTGCTGCGGCTGAAGGAGGAGGGGGTGAAGCTGGTGGTGACAGTCGATTGCGGCGTCACCAGCTTTGACCCGCTGAACGGGGCCGTGGCAGCGGGGCTGGAGGTGATCGTCGTCGATCACCATAAGGCCGAACCGCGCCTGCCCGATGTCACCGCCGTGGTCAACCCCAACCGGCTGGATGAGCCGGCGGGCGGGCCGCTTGTCACCCTGGCGGCGGTGGGGGTGACCTTCCTGCTGATCGTTGCCGTCAACCGCGCCCTGCGGGGGACGGGGTTTTACGCCAATGGCGTGGCCGAACCCGATCTGATGGGTTGGCTGGATATTGTGGCGCTGGGTACGATCTGTGACGTGGTGCCGTTGGTGGGGCTGAACCGTGCCTATGTCGCCCAGGGGCTGCGGGTGATGGGCAAGCGCGGCAATGCCGGCATTTCGGCCCTGGCCGATGTGGCCAGCGTCAAGGATGCGCTGGATGCCTATTGCTCCGGCTATATTATCGGGCCGCGCGTCAATGCCGGCGGACGGGTGGGGCGGGCCGATCTGGGCACCCGCATCCTGTCCACCGAAGATCCGGCAGAAGCCGCGCAACTGGCCCGGGAGCTGCACGAATTCAACGCCGAACGCCGCGCCATCGAAGCGGTCGTCCTGGAAGAGGCCATGGCCCAGGTGGAAGCGGCGGATGGTTCGCCGGAACTGGTGCTGGCGGCGGGGGAGGGCTGGCATCCTGGCGTTATTGGCATTGTCGCTTCCCGCCTGAAGGAAAAATTCAACCGGCCGGCCTGTGTGGTGGCGCTGGATGGCATGGTGGGCAAGGCCTCCGGCCGATCGGTGCGCGGCGTCGATCTCGGCTCGGCGGTGATTGCCGCGCGTCAGGCGGGGCTGCTGGTGGCCGGTGGCGGCCACGCCATGGCGGCGGGATTCACGGTGGAACGGGAGAAGCTGGACGATTTGCGCGGCTTCCTGCGTGACCGCATCGCGGCGCAGCTTTCCGATCTGGGGCCGCTGGTGCCCAGCCTGAACCTGGACGGTGCCCTGTCGGTTCGCGGTGCCAATCCGGAATTGATGCGGCATCTGGAGAAACTGGCGCCCTATGGCACCGGCAATTCTGAACCGCGCTTTGCCATCACCGATGCGCGTATTGTGAAGGCCGATGTGGTGGGGGCCAACCATGTGCGCTGCATCCTGACCGGCAATGATGGCAGCCGGTTGAAATCCATTGCTTTCCGTGCCTTGGACGGCGACTTGGGCGTAGCCCTGCTGCAGTCCGGTGGTATGCCCATGCATCTGGCCGGCACGCTGCGGCCTGATCGCTGGAATGGCAATGATGGTGTCCAGCTGTTGATCGATGATGCCGCCTCAGCTGGTCATAATCTTTAACGGAAACGCCATCGGAACTTCATTGTTGCAAGGTGAACCCAGTGGCACGTCTGTCATAGTCTTGACGCAGTTCGATACAGACAAAATGATCGTGAGCCCCTATACTTTGGGATAAGCGCTGCCTATGGCGTTTGATCCGAAATCGGGTCGGGGCAGGCCGGGCTGATCGCCCGGTTGAGCGATCGGCGCGGGTGGGGGACTTGGCTGGTCATGACGATGAAGTCGGCCGACGCGCCGCTGGATCGTGAGCGTTCGGAAAAGCCGGCCGAGGCAGAGGCCGGACCGGCACTGTCGCGGCTGCGGGCGCATTTCGATGGGCTGGATGAAACCGCCCTGCTGCGCGTTGCAAGGGCGGTAGAAACCGCGCGCGCGGTTGAGCATGGCAACGCAGCGGACGAACAGATATTGGACAGTCTGCGGCCCCGCCTGCGGGAACTGAAGCCGCCCCGGCTTTCCACCTTCCAGCGCGCTGTCTGTGCGCCCATTCAGATTTATCTGTTCGATGGTTCGCCACCGGAGCAGAAGCGCAAGGCCGCGATTCCGCGCCAGCTGCTGAATCCCTGGTGGCGGGTGCTGACCAATTCCCCCCATCGTACCGATTTGCTGGCGATTGATGCGGAATATGCCAAGGCGGTGAACGAACAGCGCTGGGATGATCTGCCGGCCATCGTTGACCGCGGGGTGCTGGCGGCCGGGGATGTGACCCTCACCATCCTTGGCGAAGCGGAACGTTCCTATGGCCGGCGCGGCGAATTGGCGGCCATGCTGGGTGGGGAGCGAGCCCTGGCCGACATGCGGGAGATCGGGCTGCTGATGCGCCTTCATGCGCATCTTTCCCCCGCCCTTGCGCGCATCCAGCGGGCAGCCGGTGTGACGGCACCCGCCCGCATCCTGGATTTCACCCCGGCGGCGGTGATCGCAGCGCGCACCGCCTATCTGAACCTGCATAATCTTGGCGCCGAGCTGGTGGAGTATTTCTTCTTCGGCCTGATCGCCCTGTTGAACCAGCCCTTCCAGGCGCTGCGGCTGGTGCGCCTGCTGTCGCAGGACATGTCGAACACTGGCAGCGACAATCCCGCCCGCCTGATCCCCGCCCGGCTTTTCTCCGACCTGACCCATACCTTGTCGGAGATCGGGCGTCAGGGTGGGGGCCATGCGGCGATGGGGCGGCGGGTCTGGCTGCTGACCAGCGCCCGGCTGCTGTCCGATGCCGGCCTGATGATCCGGGGGCTGGCGGAAGAAACGCGCGACGGGGCCGATCCCGAATGGCAGCGCCTGCTGTCAGAGGCGCGCGCGCGCGTGATGAACGCCATCAATGCCTTTGCCGATGCCGCCCTCCATGATTGTCTGAGCGTGCTGCCGACACGGGCAACCAAGGAACGCCCCGGTGCTGAGCTGCGGGTGGAACCCGACATGGCGCATATCCCCACAGAGGAGGAACAGGGCGTGGCTATCGCCGCCGCCCTGCTGCTGACCACCCTGCGCAAATTGCTGGAGCAGGAGGGGCAGGAACGGCTGCTGCGCGCGCGGGAGGCGGACCTGACCCAGGGGCTGGAGATCGCCATCAAGTTCCGCGTGGAATATCTGCGTGCCCGCCCGCGCCATGCCGTGGCGCTGGCCCAGCTGGCGGCCATTCATCGCGTGTTGAAGGGGCTGCCCTCCATCAACATCATCCGTGACTTGGAACATCGTGTCGGCTGGACCCTGGAAAGGTATAGCGATTGAACCTTTGGGCGGTGGTGAAGCCCCCGCCATGTAGAAAGCATGGGCGTTATGCGCGAAATATAAAAAAACTGCTTGATCTGCCCGGCTGCCCCGGCTAATTAACCGCCCACCGACGACGTCCCCATCGTCTAGAGGCCTAGGACACCAGCCTTTCACGTTGGTAACACGGGTTCGAATCCCGTTGGGGACGCCAATCCCTTCCAAGGAATATCTTGGAAGACTTGGCAGTGCCAGATGGTTTACTTGATGGCCATTTGGTCGGACGGAAAAAAGCCCCGTGCCCTCTGGCCGGGGCTTTTTCGTTTCCTCCAGACGAGCTTTGAAGAATAAGGAATGTCACCATGCGTGCGATGGATGGACAGCGCAGCGATAACAAGCCCCTGAAGCGCAACGATGTGGAAAAGCGCAAGGCCCTGCTGCAGCTTGAAGCCGCCTTGGCCGCCCTGGGCCCGAAGCCGACCCCTGGCCTGCGCGATACGATGGAAAAGCGCATCCGTGAACTGAAGGCCGAACTGGCCGAAGGCAGCAGCAAGCCCCGTACCCGTTGAGGGATCTGGCAGGCTCGCTGATGCAGAAAAGGGCGGCGCCATCCCCGGCGCCGCCCTTTTTGTTTATGGCGAATGTTACCGCCCCTTCGTGTTCGGGTAGATGCCCCCCAAGAGCTGTGCATCTGACCGGGCGCGGCGGCGGCAACAAAAAGGCCCCTGGATCGCCAGATCCAGGGGCCTTTTTGTTTTAGCTTGTATCAGCCGCGGGGAGCCTGCGGCGGCGGCTGGCTGCGACGGTAGGAGGGAAGCGGGATCGGCCGCTGCTCTTCCTTGCGGCTGGCTGAAACCTCAATCTCCATCCGGGCAATCACCTTGCGCAATTCATGGATGGCATCACCCAGGGACTGCACATCCCCTTCGCCTGCCTTCCACACACGATAGGCTTCGGCACAGGCCTTGGCGGCCGCGTCCATCCGCTCATCCGCCGGCACTGTCGGCGTTTCCTGGGCTTCCAGGCGAGCGGGATTGCGCTGCTGCTGACGATAGGGATAAACCACCTCTACCGGCTGATCACCTATATTGGCATCCGGCGGCGGCAGGCGATCTTGCCCACGATCCTGGGTCGGGCGGTCGAAATCACGCGGGGGACGGTTATCCCGACCTTCCTGGCGATCCCGCCCGGCGAAGCGCTGCCCACCCTGCGGGAAGCGAGGCACCCCCTGCTGGGGACGCCGCCCTTCCTGTGGGGCGCCGCGACCTTCGTTCCGGTCACCACGATTGCCGTTTTCCGCGAATCGGGGCTCGCGGGGCTCCCGGGGCTCGCGCTCCCGCCCGTCGCGTTCCCTTCCATCACGGTCGCGATTATCGCGATCCCGTGGCGGACGACCCTCGCGGCTTTCAAAACGACGTGCGGCTTCACGTGCTTCATGCCGACCGCTGTCATGTTGAAACAGCTCGCCCGGCCCAGCCTCCCGATTGGGGGCGGCGGTGCGATCACCCGTTGCCGGCTGCGCGGTAATTTCCACCTCGTCCGTGGAAACCGGGGCTGGCTTTGCCACCGGCGTCACCTCTGCCACTGGTGCGGCAGGGGGGGCAAGCGGCGCCGGCGCAGGCTCCACCACCTCAGCCTGTGCTTTCACACGGCGTGACGGGCGAGCTGCTTCAGGCGGCGGTGCCTCCTCAGCGGCGGGCGTCGGCGGAGCCTGTTCCTCCACCGTGCCGGCGTCAGCGGTCAGGCCAGCAGCCTCCGCCTTGCGGACGATATAGGAAATGGCACTGGGCGTGCAGTCAAACTCCCGCGCAATGGCGGAAAGCGTGGCGCCTGCCCGGTGGCGTTCCAGGATTCGCGGCCAAGCAGATTGCGGAATACGTCCCCGACGCTTCGGGGACTCCGCATCACCTTCGGTTTCGGCGTTCAAGATATCACTCGGTTGCCAGAGAGGCTCATGCGTCATTAAGCGGATTCACAAATCTCGGCGTGTCCGGCGGTTGAGCCTGCCCATTAATGGCGAACCCGAGGGATCGTTTGGGCCCAGGGGATCGTTTGGGGAGGTGTTACGCACGGTGGTGCCAGGAGTTATAGTCCAGATATGGGCGAAATGGTCAGAAATTAAAAGAGGAACTGCGTGTTGGGAGCAAAAAAAATCACCAGCGCGTTTGTTGCTCTCCGCGCCGCTCCCTGTCGGGCTGTTCTCGGCGTGCGTAGATTTTGAAAGCTGCAGCAGCAATGCGGTTCAGCCACAGACGAGCTTCATCCGAAATTGCGTCGGCTGCGTCCATGCGGACTCTTGCGGTCACCGCCTGCCTTGGGGCACAGTCGGCCCGCAAAAGCCAGCACGGCTGATCCGTGCGAGGCTTTGATTATAACGGCTTCTTGGACCCAGAAACCATGCTGCGTAAACGTCTTGCCGCGATGGCGGCTCTGTTGGCGATGTTCGCCGTGCCTGTCCAGGCCAAGCCACCTTGCTACACCCCTGATGAGTTTGAGGCTGAGCAGGGCATTCGGTTGCATACCGAACTGATGGTTGTGGGTCTGACCTGTCAGGAAATGAGCGTCCAGGGTCAGCCCAGCCTTTTTGCACAATATAAAATGTTCACGCTGAAACATCAAAAGCAGATCAAGGTCTGGGAAAGTAACCTGATCAGCTATTACAAGCGGACGGTGAAGGGAAACCCCAACCGCGCTTTCGATACGTTCCGCACCCGGCTGGCGAATGAGACCTCGCAGCGCGCCATTGCGCTGACCAATCCGGTGTTCTGCGCCGATCACGTGCCGGTGGTTGCCAAGGCCATGGCGACGGATATCGAAGCGCTCCGCGCTGGCCTGCGTCCCGATGCACCGGGCGTTCGGCTGGCGCAGGAACCCCGTTGTGACAAGCCGATGCAGGGCGCCCTGGTGGCGGAGGCGGCAGCCAGCCCGGCTGCCCGTGCCACACCGGCGGCGGCACCGGCCAAAAAGACCAATCCGGCGAAGAAGCCCGAGGCGGCAAAGAAAGCTGATACGGCCAAGAATGGTGGCAAGGCCGGCTGATCCCGGCTTGCTGGCTTTGTCGGGCGTGTTTTGAAAACGGGAAACACGCCCGGGCTTTTCAGTTTCTCAATCGGCCGTGACGGTCATCATACCTTGGTAGAAGGGAAGATCGACCAAGGCTTCAGACCTGAAAAAGATCAGGTGTTCCTGCCCGTTCTTTGCGGTGCAAAAGGCCCTGGCCTACCAGATGGTTCAGGTGCGCCAGGGCTTCCCCTACCGCGAAGCTTAATTGATGGGTGTCGAGCGGGCGCCTGAACAGCAGCTGCGTGATGTCTGCCACGCTGCAGCCAGGGCCTGAGCAGGCCGTCCGGATCTCTGCCAGCCTTTCCTGATGATGATTGGCCAGCTGGTCGATTCGCTCCCGCAGGCCGGTGAAGGGCTGCCCATGCGAGGGCAGAACCAGCGTATCGGCGGGGAGCTGGCGGAGCCGTCCCAGTCCCGCCAGATATTCTGAGAGCGGGTCTGCGGCTGGTTCGGCCGGCCAGACGCTGATATTCGGGCTGATGCGTGGCAGCACCATGTCGCCCGCGATGAGAATATGCGCATCGCTGTTGAAAAGGCAGACATGTTCGGGGGAATGGCCACCGCTGCATATCACCTGCCAACCGCGTCCGCCGATATCCAGCATCTGCCCGTCACGCAGCCGCTGGAATATGGCGGGCACGGCTGGAACGCCCTGCCGATAGGCGCCCACACGCGCCGTTAAATTCGCCACCTGTTCGGGCGACAGCCCGGCCCTCATGTAGAAGCGGTTGGCGATCTGCTGATCCATGGTCGCCGGTGGCCGGCTGTGCAGTTGCGCCAGCAGCCATTCGCTGCGGGACATTGCCAGGGGGATGTCAAACCGTTGGCAAAGCCAATCGGCCAAACCGACATGATCGGGATGGAAGTGCGTGACCAATAGCCGCAGAGCCGGCAGCCCGTCCATATGACGGGCGATCACCTGTTCCCACAGCGCCCGCGTCAGGTTGCTGGCAATGCCGGTATCCACCAGGGTCCAGCCGTCACGCGCTGCGCTGTCCTTGTCGGCAAGCAGCCAGACATTGATATGGTCTAGCGCGAAGGGAAGGGGCAGCCGAACCAGACGAATCCCAGGGGCTGGCTGACCCAGCACGAGGTCATCGTCCGTCACAAGGGTGGGGGCAACTGATGCAAGACCTGATTGTTCACGAGGTGGCACGGGCACTTTTCCTTGTCGTCGGGCGCTTGGGCCTGCTGCCTGTGGCGAAAGGCCATTTTGATCAGGATTTTCCACGGCATTCAGTGTCACGCAACCATGATGGAAAACGTCATGAAAATCTTGTTAGAAGCCGCACCGGCGGGGTGAAGAACGTCAATGGGCCACTGCTTGTGGCCTGTCACTGAAAGGTGGCGATCATGGATCGGCCGATGGATTACCTGATTGAGATTGAGGACGAACCGCTTGGTCTGGCCATGGCGGAGGAGGAAGGCGTGGTGTTCCATGCATTCCACCCAGCCGTGCAGCAGTTGCATGGTCGTGCCTATCCGGATGCTGGGGAAGCGCAGCGCGCCGCATTAAATGCCTTTCGCGCTGCGGCATAGCTGAAAAGCAAGAGGGGGAGCGGGCGCCTAGCCGATAGGGCTAGTATCTTTAGCCAGCCCCCTGCCTCCTTGAGTTGCCCCTTCATTTTCTGTTAAGCCTATGAACGCTGGGATATAAAAGACGGCGATGCCATCTTTTTGCCCAAGACAGAACAAGCTGCCTCCGTTTTCGGCGTGTAAGGGCGGCAATCCAAGGGCCTTCGAGGAGTATAAAGAGATGAATCTGCGCCACTTGCTGTTGGGGACGGCGATCGCTTTGGCCCTCCCCAGTGCCGCCTTCGCCCAGAAGTCCGTTGAGGGCCCCTATTTTGGTGCCCAGATCGGTGTCAACTGGCTCCAGGACAGCGATTTCAAGTCTTCCACCATCACCAACGAAGTCTCCACCAAGGATGCTTTGTCCTCTGTCGTTGAACTGGGTTACCAGTTTGGTGAAGGGCTGCGTCTGGGTCTGGAAGGTGGTTACACCGTTCATGAAGTCAGCGGTATTGTCGGTGGCCCCGCCAGCCGCTCTGGTCAGCCGAATGGCAACCTGAAGGCCTTCACCATGATGGGTGTGGTGCAGAAGGAGTTTGATATCGGCTCCCCGCTGCGCCCCTATGTTGGCGCAGGTGCTGGTTGGGGCTGGGTGAAGACCGAGGCTGTTGGCCCGCTGCTGGCGCCGAACAACTATAATTACGGCAACACGGACAGCTTTGCTTACCAGCTGAATGCCGGTGTCGCCTATGCGATCACCGACAATCTGGATCTGACGCTGGGCTATCGCTTCCTGGCGATGGACACGCTGAAGTACAAGAACGAGCGGCCGGCCTTTGACGCCGACTACAAGTCCCACAGCGTGCTGATCGGTGTTCGCACCGTGTTCGGCGCCGCCCCGGCCCCGGCGCCGGTGGCCACCACCGTTGTGGCTCCACCCCCGCCGCCCCCGCCGCCGGCCCAGCCCGCTCCGCCGCCGCCCCCGGCGCCGTCGATCACCCGTAACTTCACGGTGTTCTTCGACTTCGACAAGTCCACCCTGTCTGCCGACGCTCAGCAGGTTCTGCAGAACGTCGCCCGCGATGCCAAGGCTGGCAAGATCGTGCGCGTTGTCGTGTCCGGCCATGCCGACACGTCGGGCCCGTCCGATTATAACCAGAAGCTGTCGCTGCGCCGCGCCGAAGCCGTGCGCGATTACCTGGCGTCCCAGGGTCTGACGTCCAAGGAAATCGCCGTGGAAGCCAAGGGTGAGACGGATCTGCTGGTCCCGACCGCCGATGGCGTGCGTGAGCCGTCGAACCGCCGCGCCGTCATCGTTTTCCCGTAATCCAGTATTGAAGAGACCCTGTCCCATCGGGACGGGGTCTCTATCTTTTCACGAAGAAGAGAGGGGCTTGCGATCAGCACGCCCCTTTTTTGTCGTACAACGGGTGAGCATTGCGGATCTGACGTGCGGCGCTGTAACCAAAGCCTCAGTCATTCGAAAATCGACCACCATTGCTAACCCCGCGCCATATCCAGGAACGGCAGGAATGCCTGCGGTTCCTGCGCGCCGGACAGGGCGTAGCGTCGTTCGAAGACGAAGCAGGGCACGGCCTGCACGCCCAATTGCCGGGCCTGCTGGTCGCCGGCGCGGATGGCTGCTTTGTCGGCTTCACTACTGAGATATGTCGCCACCTCATCTCCCGGCAGGCCGTTGGCGATGGCGAGTTCTAGAAGAATCGAAGTGGCACCAATGTCGAGCCCCTGAGCGAAATAGCTCTGAAAGAGCGTGGAGGCCATCTCGGTTGAACGGCCGAACCGCTCGGCAAAACGGACCAGCCGATGTGCGTTTGTTGTGTTAGGCGTGCGGCGGACAAGGTCCAGACGCAACGGCAGCCCTTCCTTGCTGGCAGCCTGTTCGACCATGGCCGAAAGCTGCCGCGCCCGGTCAATGCTGCCAAATTTTGCCACCAGATAGGTCGCCCGGTCCATGCCAGCTTCCGGCAACTCAGGATTCAGCTGGAAGGGCATCCAGCGGATATCGACAGACAGGCCTGGGCGCAGCTCGAGCGCCTGCTCTAACCGGCGTTTCCCGATATAGCACCAGGGGCAGACAAGGTCGGCATAGATCTCGATAAACATGATGTCCGTTCCAGGCGAGGGGATAGAGCGGATCGCCAAAATGTGAAATCACCTTTTGGCGTGAATCCGCTCTAAACGCAGGTGGCTCTCGCTGCCAGCCTATTCGAAAGGTGACACTGCCGCGACTCCCATTGCCGCACCGGGCGCAAGGCTCCATGATGTTACAACAACATGTCCATAGGGTGGATGGACCGGGCTGAGGAAGAGTGGAAGGTAAAGCTCATGGTGGAGGAACGCGCGGAAATACGACATATGGCGGCGGCTTTCGTCTCCCACGTCACCGTGCTGCTGGCCGTCAACCTGACCCATGAGCTGGATCCCGTATTGACCGGCTTGCTGCCGGAGTCGGTGCCGACGGCCGATGAATTGCTGGATGACCATGTGCTGATCGATCAGGTGATCCGCGCCCCATCGGATGAGCCAAGACTGGAACGGGCACTGCAATGGTTCGACCAGCACTGGTTCAGCAGCGACAAGGGACGCCCGGCAGAAGCCATCATTCAGCAGGAATTGAAGAGCTGGCGCGACATGCCAACCATCTTCGATCTGGATGAGGCAATGGATCGTTCAGCTGGATTACTAGAACAGTTGCTGCGTGAAGCCGCGGACAGAGACACCTCATTCGCCCAGGCCGTGTTAAGGGCCGTTCGGGCGTGGCAGGCCGATCCGGCGCGCGATGGGCTGTTGCAGGTCAGCACCCTCTGTGAACCCGCCCTGGCGCAGGCTGTGGAAGGGCTGCCTTCCACAGAGGCCCTGCGCCAGATCCAGTTCTTTGCCCGTGAGGGGTCCCTGCGGGCCGCCGATTATCTTGCCCTGCATTTCGATCCGGCGGCCCTGATGGAATGGCCGGTGGATGAATTGACCACCTTGTTGCGCACCCGCTATCCGCTGTTGCGGCAGGAAGATGTGGTGGCGTTGCTGGCAGAACAGGCGGCGCGCCCCAGGCTTGTACCGGAAATGCAGTTTTCCTGATTGCAGCGGTTGGCGCCAGCGCTCAGGCCGGGACCGCCGGCAAGGTCAGCGTTTTGGAAACGATCAGGGCGATATTGTCGCCCTGCACCTTGATGGCCTTGTCCGCCGTGCGCGGCAGGGGGATGCGCAGCTTGCGGCAATAAAGGATCAGCATGGCCGCCACCTCGCTTTCCGCCATCTCCACCTCCCGATAGACGCGCGATCCCATGGCCTGGACCTTGACGCCCAGGGAGATCGGGTTGATGCCCCGGATCATCACCGCGCCCAGCAGGCCCGGCGGCTGTTTCTGTGGAAACAATTCCCGATAGGTCTTCACGGCGTCCTTCAACGCCTCAGCGGAAAATTGGATTTGGCGGCTGTCGACGATCATCGGGGCTCGATGGAAGACCAAGGTAGGGGATGAAACCGCAGGTTCCATCAGGCTGATTCAGATCATGGCCGCTGCGGTGGCGACGGCGTTGACTATGCCCAGCCTCGTGCCTTTTAGCGAGGCGAAAAAGCGCCCTCGCTGGAAAAGCGACGATAACAAACAGGGGAGGAAAATCATGTCGGCCCGATATCAGGAGATGTATGACCGGTCACTGGCGGACCCGGTGGGTTTCTGGGCCGATGCCGCCAAGGCTGTTGATTGGCTGACCCCGCCCGCCACCATTCTGGATGACAGTGCCGCACCGCTTTACCGCTGGTACAAGGGCGGGGTGCTGAATATGTGCTGGAACGCCGTGGACCGGCATGTTGCTGCCGGGCGGGGCGGGCAGGCGGCCTTCATCCATGACAGCCCCGTCACCGGCACCAAGCGCACCATCACCTATGCCGAACTGCGCGATCTGGTGGCGGGCTTCGCGGGTGCCCTGGTGGGGGCCGGCGTGGCCAAGGGGGACCGCGTCATTATCTATATGCCGATGATCCCGGAAGCTGCCGTGGCCATGCTGGCCTGCGCCCGCATCGGCGCCATCCATTCCGTCGTCTTTGGTGGCTTTGCCCCGCACGAACTGGCCACCCGCATCAATGATGCCAAGCCCAAGGTGATCGTCACCGCCAGTTGCGGCATCGAGGGCAGCAAGGTGCTGCCCTATAAGCCAATGCTGGATGCCGCCATTGAGGAGGCCAGCCACAAGCCCGACCATTGCTTCATCGTGCAGCGGCCGCAGGTGCAGGCCCAGCTGCTGCCCGGCCGTGACCTGGATTGGAACGCCGCGCTGGCGGCGGCTTCGCCGGCTGACTGTGTGCCCATGGCGGCCACAGATACGCTCTATGTGCTCTACACCTCCGGCACCACGGGCCAGCCCAAGGGGGTGGTGCGCGATACCGGCGGCTATGCCGTCGCCCTGCAATGGACCATGGAGCATTTTTACGGCGTCAAGCCGGGGGAAGTGTTTTGGGCCGCCAGTGATGTCGGCTGGGTGGTCGGCCATTCCTATATCGTTTATGGCCCGCTGCTGCAGGGCTGTACCAGTATCTTCTATGAGGGCAAGCCGGTGGGCACGCCGGATGCCGGTGCCTTCTGGCGGGTGATTGCCGATCACAAGGTTGTCGCCTTCTTCACCGCGCCCACCGCGTTTCGCGCCATCAAGCGGGAAGACCCGCAGGCGCTGCTGATCAAGGATTATGATATTTCCAGCCTGCGCACCCTGTTCCTGGCCGGCGAACGTTCCGATCCCGATACGCTGCAATGGGCGGAAACAAACCTGAAGGTGCCGGTGATTGACCATTGGTGGCAGACGGAAACCGGCTGGCCGATCGCCGGCAACCCGGTGGGGCTGGGCCTGTTCCCGGTGAAATATGGCTCCACCACCAAACCGCTGCCCGGCTGGGATATCCGCATCCTGGCGCCGGACGGGCAGGAGGTGCGGCGGGGCGATATCGGCGCCATCGTCGCCAAGCTGCCCCTGCCGCCGGGCACCCTGCCGACGCTGTGGAATGCCGATGACCGATTCCGCAAAAGCTATCTGGCGGACTTTGCCGGCTATTATCAGACCTCTGATGCCGGCTTCATCGACGCGGATGGCTATATCTATGTCATGGCGCGCACCGATGACATCATCAATGTCGCCGGCCATCGCCTCTCCACCGGCGCCATGGAAGAGGTGCTGTCCGGGCACCCGGATGTGGCGGAATGCGCGGTGATCGGGGTGGCCGATGCGTTGAAGGGGCAACTGCCGCTGGGGCTGGTGGTGTTGAAGAAGGGGGTGGAGCGCCCCTATGCCGATATCCTGGCGGAACTGGTCAAAAAAGTGCGGGATGACATTGGCCCGGTCGCCGCGTTCAAACAGGCGGTCATTGTTGATCGCTTGCCCAAAACCCGGTCGGGGAAGATTCTGCGCGGCACGATGCAGAAGATTGCCGACAGCGAGTCTTGGAAGATGCCGGCCACCATCGACGATCCAGCCATCCTGGAAGAGGTGGCACAGGCCTTGCGCGACGTGGGCTATGCCCGCTAATTGTACGATTATTGCCCGTTTATCCCCTGAAAGTGAGATAAAATGGCAACAAGCATGACGGTTATTTGACAGTGGGTTAAGAAAGAAGCGTCAGAATGATTGACCGATCTGCCTGAACTGCATACCTTGCGCATCGTTCGTTCCGGGTTGAACGGGCGGGGCTTCAGGGAAACGGGTATAAAAAGAGGGCCGCTGCACCGCAGCGGCCCTCATCAATTTTAAGCCCTTACACGCTGTTTTTCGCGGTTCGACCCTTCCGAAACCTCAGAACGACGCCTCAACATCGATGACGAAGCGATAGCGCACATCGCTTTTCAGCACGCGCTCATAGGCGTCATTCACATCCTTCATCTCGATCTTCTCGATGTCGGCAGTGATATTGTGTGCGCCGCAGAAATCCAGCATCTCCTGGGTCTCCTTGATGGAGCCGATCATCGAGCCGGCAAGGTTGCGCCGCGTCGGGATCAACGAGAAGGCATGGACCGGCACGGCCTTTTCCGGCACGCCCAGCAGGCAGAGGGTGCCATCCACCTTCAGCAGCCGCAGATAGGCGTTCCAGTCAATATCGCTGGAAACCGTGCAGATGATCAGGTCGAAGCTGTTGGCCAGCTTCTGGAACGTTTCGGGATCGCGGGTGGCATAATAATGATCGGCCCCGAAGGCGTGGCCATCGGCCTCCTTCGCCAGGCTCTGACTCAACACGGTTACCTCGGCCCCCATGGCATGGGCCAGCTTCACGCCCATATGGCCCAGGCCGCCCATGCCGACGATGGCGACCTTCTTGCCCGGTCCCGCCTGCCAGTGGCGCAGCGGTGAATAAAGCGTGATGCCGGCGCAGAGCAGCGGCGCGGCGCGGTCCAGCGGCAGGTTGTCCGGGATCGAAAGCACATAGCCTTCGCGCACCACGATATGGTCGGAATAGCCGCCATAGGTTGGCGTCACGCCATCCGCTTCCACATCATTATAGGTCTGCACCAGACCGGGCAGATATTGCTCCAGATCTTCGTCACGCGTCTCGCACTGGGTGCAGGAATGCACGAAACAGCCGACGCCGACAGGGTCGCCGACCTTGAACTTCGTCACCTGGGAACCGACGGCGGTGACGATGCCGGCAATTTCATGGCCCGGCACCATGGGATAGCGCGACGCCCCCCATTCATTGCGGGCCTGGTGGATGTCGGAATGGCAGATGCCGCTATATTTGATGGCAATGACCACATCATCGGCGCGCGGCTCCCGCCGCTCGACGGTGAAGGGGACCAACGGGGATTGCGCGTCCAGGACGGCATAGGCTTTGGCGAGACTCATGGCTTGCTTCCTTCGCAGCGGCGAAACGGGATGGCCGACTATCCCCCAGGTAACGCTGCAGCCGGTAGACCGATCCTGCAAGCTTCTTGCCTGATCCTGCAAATGCGATCAGGACAGGATGTGCGGCGGCAAAGCGCGTATTATCCTGGCCTTATGGTAGGCGGCAATGCAGGGCAAGGGGTTGATGTGATGGATGTCACAGGAAGGCTGCAGGAGCTGTCGGCGCTGTTTGCCCGTTTCACCGAACAGGACCGGGACCGCCCGCTGGATTTCGGCGGGGTGCGGCTTTATCGCCGCGACACGCCGACCCTGCCGCAGCATTATGAATGCGGGCCCGGTTTCTCCCTGGTGATCCAGGGGGCGAAACGGCTGACGGCGGGGACGGAGCGGTTCGATTATGCGGCCGGTCAGTATCTGCTGACCTCTCTGCATCTGCCGGTGGTGACGCAGGTGACAAGGGCCAGCCCGGAGGCCCCGCATTTCTGCCTGTTCATCCCCATCGATACCGAGGCGATGGGGGAACTGCTGGCCCGCATTGGCACACCGCCGGGCCTGGATGCCGACGGGATGCGCAGCGTCGCCGTCACCCCCGCAACGCCGGACCTGCTGGATGCCGCCACACGGCTGGTACGGCTGGCCGACCGGCCGCAGGACATACCGGCCCTGGCGCCGTTGTTCCGGCGGGAAATCCTCTACCACCTGTTGACGGGGCCGGACGGGCCGCGTCTGCTGCATCTGGCTTTGTCAACGGGTCACCATGCCGGGCGTATTCCGCGCGCCATGGCCTGGATGCGCGCCCACTTCGCCGAGGCGCTGCGGGTGGAAATGCTGGCCGACCATGTGGGGATGAGCGTTTCATCCCTGCACCATCATTTCAAGGCGGTGACGGCAATGACGCCGATCCAGTTCCAGAAGCAATTGCGCCTGCATGAGGCGCGACGCCTGATGCTGATGGAAAATCTGGATGCCGGTACAGCGGCCCTGCGCGTCGGCTATCAAAGCCCGTCGCAGTTCAGCCGGGATTACAGCCGGCTCTATGGTGCGCCGCCGGCGAGGGATGTGGAACGGGTGCGGCAGGCGGCGGCTTGACGGCGGCTCATACCAGCGGCACGAAATCATGACCGATGGTCACGCATTCGTGCGCCTCAATCGCCGGCGGGCGCATCCGCGCCCTTGGCTACGCGGCACGGGCCGCGCGGCGGCAGTCGCCGCCGTACCAACGGTCATGAATTATGACCGTTGGTATCAGGCCTTCTTTTCCCAGCCGCCTTTTTCATTCTGCTGCCAATAGGTCAGCGCGTGGCCGCCATCCTTGGCGTGGCGCCAGCGCCCGCGCGCGGCGGCCACGGCGTCTGGGTCGTTGCCATCGAACAGGTCGCAGACCAGTTCATAATCACCCAGCAGCGGGCTAGTCGCCCCATCGGTCAGGAAAAGCACATGGGCCGCATTGGCGCGGTCATCCGTTTCGGTGATCAGCACCGGCTGCATCTCCGCATGGCCATCCTTGCGGGTGCCGTGCGGGATAAAACCATCCGGCTTGTAGGTCCAGAGATGCTGGCACAGCATCTCCGCCCGCTCATCACTGGCGGTCAGCACCAGGGCCTTCCAGCCGCGTTCCAGCGACTTTTCCAGCAGCGCCGGCAAGGTCTGTTCCAGCGTGCGGCGCGTCAGGTGATAGAAGCGGATTTCCGTCATTGCCCCTGTCCGCCAGCCGGATCAACGCAGCGGGAAATGATCGAAATCCACCTGCTTGGCCAGTTCCACCAGATGCTCATAGGTGCCGTTGCGGGTGGTCAGCATGACAATGCCATCCGTGCCGGCCAGCAACTGCATCGTGTAGAGCGGGGGCGTGGAATTGGGGAAACGGGCAACGATGGCGTAATGATCGGCGATCACCTCCACCTTGCTGTCAGGCGGCAGGGTGCCGGTATTCTTCACCGATCCCATCACCGCCTTGAAAAGCGTCGGGCTGCGGGCGGCACCGACCGTCACTTCCACATTGCCCTTCTTATAGACCGCCTCCGCCGTGGCGACGGAATACATGGGCAGGGCACCCCGCGCCGGACGGATTTCCCCCATCTCCCAGCCATCCGGGTCATCCGGCAGGGCCTTGCTCATCGACCGGTTGACCTTGGCCTCCTGCGCTGGGGCGGCCAGTGCCACGGGGGTGGAAAGGGCCAGGGGGGCGGCCAGCAGGCCAAGGACCAGCGGAAGGGAAAAGCGGCGTTGGGCCATGGGCGGGCGGGCTCCGTCAGCGATAAAGGCGGGGCCGGCGGTTGCCCGCCAGCCCCTGTTTATATAGGGCTTAAGCTTACCCTTCGTAATGGGTGGCGACCAGATGATCCAGCAGGCGCACACCGAAGGCGGTGGCGCCCTTCGGCACCACGCCCTTGTTTTCCTTGCTCCAGGCGGTGCCGGCAATGTCCAGATGCGCCCAGGGCGTGCCATTGACGAAGCGCTGCAGGAACTGCGCCCCGATGATGGAACCGGCGGTCATGGGGCGGCCAATGTTCTTCACATCGGCCACATCGCTGTCGATATCTTTGTCATAGGCGGGCGACAGCGGCATACGCCACAGCTTCTCCCCCGTCGCCAGACCGGATTCGGTCAGCTTGGCGGCCAGATCGTCATTGTTGGAGAACAGGCCGGCATGTTCATTGCCCAGGCTGACGATGATGGCACCGGTCAGCGTGGCTAGATTGACCATGAATTGCGGCTTGAACTGATCCTGCGTGTACCAGAGCGCATCGGCCAGCACCAGGCGGCCTTCGGCGTCGGTGTTCAGCACCTCAATCGTCTGGCCGGACATGGTGGAAACGATGTCGCCCGGACGCTGGGCATTGCCATCGGGCATGTTTTCCGCCAGCGCCACGACGCCGACGACATTCACCTTGGCCTTGCGGCCGGCCAGGGCGGCCATCAGGCCGATGACGGTGCCGGAACCGCCCATGTCCCACTTCATCTCATCCATGCCGGCCGCCGGCTTGATGGAGATGCCACCGGTATCGAAGGTGATGCCCTTGCCGACAAAGGCAACCGGGGCGTCACCCTTGTTGCCGCCATTCCACTTCATCACCACCAGACGCGGCGGCTGGGCCGAGCCCTGGCCGACGCCCAGCAGCGCGCCCATGCCCAGCTTCTTCATCTTCTTTTCGTCGAGAACTTCGACTTCCAGGCCCAGCTTTTCCAGCTCCACGCAGCGGTCGGCTAGCGTTTCCGGATAGATCACATTGGGCGGCTCTGACACGACATCGCGGGTCAGGAAGATGCCGTCGGCGATCTTTTCCAGCCGTTCCCAGGCCTTCTTGGCGCCCTTGGCGGCCGTCTGCACGGTGACCTTCTTCACCGACGGCTTCTTGTCGTCGGCCAGCGTGGTGCGATACTTGTCAAAACGGTAGCTGCGCAGCAGCGCCCCGAAGGCCACTTCGGCGGCAAACGGCCCGGCCTCGATGGCCAGACCGGCATGATCATCCACCACCAGGGTCAGCTCAGACTCGCCCGCATATTGCACGGCGGCCAGGGCCGCTGCACCGGCATTGTTGGCGGCCAGCGCACCCGGCGCCCCACCGATGCCCACCAGCACCAGACGGCCCAGTTCCAGCCCTGCCGGGGCCACCAGAGCCAGCACTTCATCGGCCTTGCCGGTGAAGCGGCCCTGTTCCATGGCGCGGGTGATCTGGCCACCGCTGGCCTTGTCCAGGCTGGCGCCGATGCTGCCCAGGGCGCGATCGGCGGCAACGGTGATGGCCAGATGACCCGATTTCGGCAGGTCCGGTGCGGAAAAGGCGATCTTCATGGATTTGCTCTCTGGTTGGCTGTCCGGGCAGGATGGACCCTGCTCCACCGGTTCCGGTGGTTGTGTGTATGGCAGAGAGTCGATAAAGAACAGTGGCACTGTGGTGTCAAGGGCAGTGGCAGATTAAACTTCGGCACCGCGCGATGAAAGCGGCCTGCCACGATGGCGACGCAATCGGCGGCTACGCCTCGGGCGACGGGGGCTTGCCGTCCCTAAAGGGTAGTTTGGGCGACAGGCCGGCGGGCCCGCCATCGTTTCAGGGCAAGATGAACCAGATCAACCGCTATCTGTTCCGGAACCTTCTGATCGCCACGCTGGTCGTGACCAGCGGGCTGTCGGCTGCCATCTGGCTGACCCAGTCCCTGCGGCTGGTGGCGCTGGTGGTGGAAGGCGGTGCCTCCCTGACGGCTTTCTTCCGGCTGGCCATACTGACATTTCCCACCTTTCTGGCGCTGGTGCTGCCCTTTGGCCTGCTGGCGGCGGTGTTGTTCACCTATCACCGGCTCACCATCGACAGCGAACTGGTGGTGATGCGGGCTGCCGGGCTGGGGCCGCTGGCACTGTCCAAGCCCGCCCTGCTGCTGGGCAGCGGGGTGATGGCGGCGTGCTTTGCCCTGACCCTGTTCCTGGGGCCGGCGGCACAGCGGGAACTGGTGGCCCTGCGGCAATCAGTCCGCAGCGACATGTCGGCGGCCCTGCTGCGGGAGGGCACCTTCAATGATCTGGGCGACGGGCTGACCGTCTATGTCCGCGACCGTCTGCCTGATGGCACCCTGATCGATCTGCTGATCCACGATGCCCGGCAGCCGGGTATCATCAACACGGTGGTGGCAGAGCGCGGTACCCTGACGGATCTGGAGGGGCAGCCGCGTGTGCTGGTGCATGATGGCACACAGAGCAAATATATTATGGCCACCGGCAAGACCGAATGGCTGGAATTTGAACGCTATGCCGTGGACTTGCAGTCCCTGCGCAAGGAACTGACGGATCGCTGGGTCGAACCGCGGGAACGCACACTGGCCCAACTGCTGCACCCGACCAATTCGCCCGATGATGTCCGTTTTGCCGGCCGCCTGCGGGCGGAGCTGCATAACCGTTTCGCCAGTCCGTTCCTGGCGCTCAGCTTCACCATCATCGCACTTGCGGCCCTGTTGCCGGGCGAATTTTCCCGCCGGGGGCGGGGCGGCCGCATCACGGCCGCTGCCGTCGGGGCCCTGGTCCTGCAAGCGTCCGTCATGGGTATTGCCAACCTGATCAGCAAATTACCGGCCATGACGCCGCTGCTTTATGCCGTGGCCGTTCTGCCTATTCCGCTGGGGCTCTGGTACGTGAACCGCAACCGCATCGGCGGCCGCCGGCCGGTCGCCACCGCGCCGGAAAGGGGGTGAGCCATGCGCCTTTCCGCGACCCTTTCCCATTATATCGGCCGGCAGTTCCTGCTCTGGTTCGTGGCCGGGCTGGCGGCACTGCTGGCGCTGATCTATCTGCTGGATACGGTGGAACTGTTGCGCCGCGCCGCCAACCGGCCGGAAGCGACCTTCGATATCGTCATTTCCATGGGGTTGCTGAAACTGCCGGAGATCGGGCAGGAGGTGTTCCCCTTCGTCATCCTGTTTGCTGGCATGTACACATTCTGGCGGCTGACCCGCACCCAGGAACTGGTGGTGGCGCGGGCCAGCGGTATCAGTGTCTGGCAATTCATGACGCCGGTACTGGGCTGGGCCGTCATCATCGGGCTGGTGCTGATCATGGTGCTGAACCCGATCTTCGCCGCCATGATGAAACGCTATGAGACGCTGGAAAACCGCTATCTGCGCGGTCAGGTCTCCTCGTTGGATATCGGTTCCTCCGGTCTCTGGCTGCGGCAGGTGAACAAAGATGGCAGCTATCGCATCCATGCTGACAGCCTGGTGCCGGGCCGGATGGAGATGCGGCGGGTGATGGTGCTGATCTCCACCCCCGAACGCAAATTGGCGGCCCGGCTGGACGCCGCCTCTGCCGTGCTGGCCGACGGGTTCTGGGATCTGTCGGAAGTCTGGTATAATCAGCCGGGGGAACCGGCGCGCTTCCTGCCGCGTTACCGGCTGGCGACCGACCTGACGGAAGAGCGGATTCAGGACAGTTTCTCCTCGCCTGACACGCTTTCTTTCTGGGCTCTGCCGGATTTCATCCGCACGCTGGAATTGACCGGTCTGTCGCCGCTGCGTCACCGGCTTTACTGGCACACGCTGCTGTCCCAGCCGGTTCTGTTCGCCGCCATGGTGCTGCTGGCGGCGGCCTTCTCCCTGCGGCAGATGCGCGGCGGCGGCACGCTGGCCTTGCTGGGGGCGGGGGTGGTGTCGGCCCTGGTGCTGTTCATCGTCAAGGACGTGATCCATGCCCTGGGCCTCTCCGGCTCCGTACCGGTGGTGCTGGCGGCCTGGGCGCCGGCGGGGGTGACGGTGATGTTGTCCGTCGCCGCCCTGTTGCATACGGAAGATGGCTGATGGCCTCTGCCGGTACGCTTTGCCTTCGCGCTGTTCCTTCTCTATAAGAAGCCCCCATGATGCATTCTTTGACCCGACGGACCATGACCAGCTTCCTGCGCAAAGCCCTTCTGGGTGCCACCGCCTTCGCCCTTGTTGCTGTGACGGTTCCGGCGGGCCGGCTGGCCCATGCACAACAGGCGGCACCGCTGGGCCGCATTGCCGCCGTCGTCAATGAATCGCCCATTACCCAGGCCGATGTCGAAGGCCGGTTGCAGCTGGCCATCGTCTCTTCCGGCCTGCCGGACACGCCGGATACGCGCAAGCGTCTGCTGCCCCAGGTGATCCGCATCCTCACCGATGAAGCGCTGCAGGTGCAGGAAGCGCGGGAGCGTAAGCTGTCCGTCACCGAGGATGAGCTGAACAACGCCCTGTCGGAGATGGCGGAACGCAACCGCATGACGCGGGATCAGCTGCAGCAGGCCTTGCAGCAGGCCGGCGTGCCGTGGAGCACCATGCGCCAGCAGATGCTGGCCCAGCTGGCCTGGAGCAAGGTGGTACAGCGCGTGGTGCGCCAGCAGGTGAATATCCCCGACAGCGAAGTGAACGCCTATATCGAGCGTATCCGCGCCAATGCCGGTAAGCCGGAATATCAGGTGGCGGAAATCTTCCTGGCGGTGGACAACCCGGCCAATGAGCAGGAAGTGCAGAATCTGGCGGACCGGCTGGTCGACCAGATCGGCAAGGGGGCCAATTTCGCCGCCGTCGCCCAGCAATTCTCCCAGTCCGCCGGCGCGGCCACCGGCGGCGATCTGGGCTGGATTCAGCAGGGCCAGCTGGAAGAGGCGCTGGATCGCGCCCTGCAACAGCTGCATTCCGGCCAGTTCTCCCGCCCGATCCGGGGGGCGGCCGGTTATCATATCCTCTGGCTGCGCGACCAGCGCACGGTGGCGGCCGGCGACCCGAAGAATATCCAGATCAGCCTGGGCCAGTTCGTGGTGCCGGCCCCTTCCGATCCCAACCAGCAGGGCGCGCTGTTCGACGCCGTCAAGCAGTTGGGCGAAGGGGTGAAGGGGTGTGAGGCTTTGCAGCAGGCAGCCTCCAAGATCCATGGCGCCCAGGTCTTCACCCAGCCGCTGACCAAGCTGGGCGACATTCCCGAACAGATCGCCGGTCTGGTGGCGGGTTTGGGCGTGGGCAATGCCACCCAGCCGCTGGTGACCGACAGGGGCACCATGCTGCTGATGGTCTGCGACCGGGTGGTGCCGGAAGGCAGCCTGCCGCCGCCCGATCAGGTACGCTCGGCCCTGTTCCAGGAACGGATGGATCTGCAGCAGCGCCGCTATCTGCGCGACCTGCGCCGTCAGGCCACGATCGAGACGAGGCTGTAAGGCGATGGTGACCGCCCCCCTGGGTTTGACCATGGGTGAACCGGCCGGCATCGGCGGCGACATTGCCCTGATGACCTGGGCGGGAAGGCAAGGGCGGCCGGTGCCGCCCTTTGTCATGCTGGACGATCCGCAGCGGCTTGCCGCCCTGGCGGAACGACTGGGGCTTTCCGTTCCCGTCCGTGTGGTTGCGGAGGGGGAGCTGGGTTCGGTGGCGTCCCTGTTCGCCGATGCCCTGCCGGTGCTGCCGGTGCCCCTGTCGCACCCGGTGCAGTTGGGCCGGCCCGACCCGGCCAATGGGGCTGCTGTCATTGCCAGCATCGACCGGGCGGTTGATCTGTCGCGGCGCGGGTTGCTGGCGGGTGTCGTCACCAACCCGATTCAGAAAAGCGCGCTGTACGCCACCGGCTTCCGCTGGCCCGGCCATACGGAATATCTGGCCCATCTGGCCGGCCTGCCCGATGATGGAACGGTGATGCTGCTGGAAGGTGGGGGGCTGCGGGTGGTGCTGGCCACCATCCATCTGGCGCTGAAGGATGTGGCAGCACACCTGACCGCCGATGCCATCTTGCACGTTGCCCGCGTCACCGATGCCGCCTTGCGGCGCGATTTCGGCATTGCCAGCCCGCGGCTGGCCGTCGCTGCGCTCAATCCCCATGCAGGGGAGGGCGGGGCCATGGGGCGGGAGGAGATGGAGATCATCGCCCCCGCTGTGGCCGCACTGCAGGCCGAAGGCATCAATGCCAAGGGGCCGTTCCCGGCCGATACCCTGTTCCATGCCGGGGCGCGCGCCGACTATGATGTTGTGGTCTGCATGTATCATGACCAGGGGCTGATTCCGTTGAAGACCCTGGATTTTGACCAGGGCGTCAATATCACCCTGGGGCTGCCCTTTGTCCGCACCTCCCCCGACCATGGCACGGCCTTGTCGCTGGCGGGCACGGGCAAGGCCAGCCCTACCAGCCTGATCGCCGCCCTTCATGCCGCCCGATCCATTGCCAGCCGCCGTTTAGGGCTTTCCTGTGACTGACGTGAAAAGTAATGACGGGCGTGACCTGTCGCATCTGCCGCCCCTGCGGGATGTCATCGCCACCCATGATCTGGCCGCCAAGAAGGCGTTCGGCCAGCATTTCCTGTTGGACCTGAATGTCACCCGCCGCATCGTGCGGGAAGCGGGGGATTTCAACGATCTGCATGTGGTGGAGGTGGGTCCCGGTCCCGGTGGCCTGACCCGCGCGCTGGTGGAAAGTGCCGCCGTGCAGGTGCTGGCGGTGGAGCGCGATCCGCGTTTCGCGGCGGCGCTGGGCGATGTGATTGCCGCCTCGGCCGGCCGGTTACAGCTGGTGGAGGCCGATGCGCTGACGGTTGATCCGGTCGATCTGGTGCCCGCACCGCGCGCCGTGGTTTCCAACCTGCCTTACAATGTCGGCACGCCGCTGCTGATCGGCTGGCTGAAGCGGATCAGCGAATATCGTTTCCTGGCCCTGATGTTCCAGAAGGAAGTGGCCGATCGGCTTGTCGCCCGGCCCCGTACATCGGCCTATGGTCGGTTGTCCGTCATGTGCCAATGGCTGGCCGAATGCCGGACCATCATGGATCTGCCGGCCCGCGCCTTCACCCCGCCGCCCAAGATCGACAGCGCCGTTGTGCGGCTGACACCGCGCGTGCGGCCGACGGACGATCCGGACTTCTCCACTATGGAAACGCTGGTGGCCGCCGCCTTCGGGCAGCGTCGCAAGATGTTGCGCGCCAGCCTGAAAACCTTGATGCGGGAGCCGGAACCCGTTCTGCTGTCGGTTGGGATCGCCCCCACCGCGCGGGCGGAGGAAGTGGATATTGACGGATTTGTCGCGCTGGCCAAGGCGTGGCGCGAGACGCGTTGAGAACATCTCCCAACGCAATGATCACAACGGAATGAAAAAAGGCCGGGGCAATGCCCCGGCCTTTTCATCAACCGTTCAACCCGGTTGACCGGCAACCGATCAGTTGCTGGTGCCGCTCTGCGGCGGGGTGGTGGTGGTGCCTTCGGCCGGCGGGGTTGCACCCTCGGTCGGCGGGGTGGTGGTGGTGCTGTCAGCCGGCGGCGTGGTCGTGCTGTCAGCCGGGGGCGTGGTCGGAGCCGGGGTCGCCGGCGGCGCGGTGGTGCCCGACGGTTCCGGCGGATTGGACGTCGCCGGCGGCGGGGTGGTTTCCGACTGGTTCTTTGCCTTGTCGCCGCAGGCGGCCAGCCCCAGCACCATCAAACCAGAGAAAACCCAAGGAAGCACGCGCATGTTCTTCGCTCCTTCATATAAACCGGTGGTCCATTCCCGCAGGTGCGGGTGGATTTTCCACCCATAACCGGCCGTTGCACGGCCGTTTTCCCCTGTAACAACAGAGTAAGGGTCCATTCGGGTCAGGAAAAGCCAAAAAGCACTTAATTTCAGCATTCCGGTCTTTCAAGACCCGATCTTTGTTTCACCTAACGACACAAATGCGGCAAAGCCGTGATCTCAGCCTGACGTTTCCGTGTTTTGGTGCAAACGCCGACAGGCGAGATCAAGGGCGGCGCGCAACTGGCTGGCGGCATAGGGTTTCTGCACGAATCCCAGCGGATAGGTCTGGGCCACCCGCGCCATGGTCTGTTCATCTGCATAGGCGGAGAGATAGACGCTGCGGATACCATAATCCGCCCGCAGGCGGCGGGCGGTATCCACCCCATCCACGGGGCCGCGCAGGCGGATATCCATCAAGGCCAGATCGGGTCTTTCCGCCTGCGCCAGGGCGATGGCTTCCAACTCCGATGCGGCGATTCCCACCACCTCATACCCCAGTTCCAGCAGCGTCAGGCGGATACCCAGGGCCACCAGCGCATCATCCTCAACCACAAGAATCCGGGGGGGCAGGGCCGATAGGGGCGCTGCCTGGGTGTTCCTGTCGTCGGAGATACCGGTGTCGGACATCAGGTAAAGCCAATCAGGTTCATATGCAGCGGACGCCCGTTTGAATACGGGCGCAGGAGACCGCTGCGGAAACCGATTGCCAAGGCCGGTCATCCGCTGTCAGTTGCCCCATGACCACCTGTTACCGCCAAACCCGCATCAAGGGCAAGCCGTCCGCTTGGTCGAGCCGGTAGGACTTATGGCAGGGGTACGTTAACCATGCTACTCATAACGTATAGTGGTGTTCGACAGCTTGTCCGCCCCGAACACACCAGTGTCGGCGGCTGCGTCCGATGATCGGGGCCGCGTTCAGCGGCGGATAAGCTGCCAGAGCTGCAGCATCGGCTGCCCCTGATATCGGGCCCATTTCGGGTTCAGGGCGGCCAGCCTGTCATCGCCGGCCACATCGTGCCGCTCCCGCACCTGAAAACCTGCCCCTGTGGCCGCTGCCGCCAGTTGCTCGGCCGTGTGCGGATAGCTGGCCAGTGACACGTCCGTTCCGGTTTCGGCATCCTTGAAATGGGCAAAGGTGCCGGCCGCCGTCCGTGCCGGATGAATCTCTGAGATGAAGAATGGGGCGCCAGGCCGTAAGCTTTTGGCCAAATGGCGGAAGAAGCCGGGCAAGTCAGCGATATGTTCCAGAACCAGGGCCGTCAGGGCGGCATCAAAGCCAGCTTCTGCCAGTTCCAGGGCCAGGAAATCGCCTTGCAGCAGGGTGGGGGCCGGTCCCAGCTTGGCCCTGGCGACTGCCAACATGCCGGGGGACTGATCCACCCCTGTCACCTGTTTTCCGGCCGCCAGCAGCCGCGCCGTGTGGCGGCCGGTGCCGCAGCCAATTTCCAAGACGTGCTGTCCCGGAAACCCTTTCCAAAAATCAGGAAAGGCCAATTCATCCATCGCCACGGTTGGGTTGGGATACTGGTCGTAAAAGCCGGCCCAACGGTCATAACCGTCAATATTGGTCTGGCGATGGTCTTGGGAAGCCTGTTCGGTCGTGCGCATGATCCATATCCCTTGTTTTCCGTTCACCTGTACGGAAAGGGGCATGGATGTTTATCCCAAGGTCGGGAGCGGCGCCACCGCAGGCATGAAGATGCCCCAGGATGGCGGCCGGGCGCAAGCCCCCATCCGCCGATGCCGGGAACAGGGTCAGGAATAGGGGAATTGCGGCTTGCGTTTTTCCCGGAACGCATTGCGCCCCTCCGTGAAATCGGCTGATTCCACGGCATCCAGAAAGGCATCCAGGCTCTCGCCGTCATCCAGCTGCTGCCCAGCCAGGACGCGGGCCACCATCTTCTTGATGGCGCGGATGGACCATTGGCTGTTGGCACTGATCTGGGCGGCATAATCCAGCACGGCGGGCTCAAGGGAAGCCGCCGGCACCACCCGGTTCACCAGCCCGATGGCCAGTGCCCCGGCTGCGTCCAGCAACCGGCCGGTGAACAGCAGATCCTTGGCATGGGCCGGGCCCACCGCCTGCACCAGCCGTTTTGTATCGCCCAGCGGATAGACCAGCCCCAGCTTGGCGGGGGTGATGCCCAGTTTCGCATCATCGGCGGCAAAGCGCAGATCGCAGGCCAGCGCCAGCCCCATGCCGCCGCCCACACAGGCCCCCTGGATCATGGCCAGGGTCGGCTTGATACAGGCGGCCAGCCCTTCCATGGCGGCGGCAATGTCGCTCGCATAGGCGGCCGTGCTTTGCCGGGTGGCATAGGCGCTCTCAAATTCGGAAATATCGGCACCGGCGGCAAAACAGCCACCCGCCCCCTGTACCAGAAGCAGTTTGATGGCCGGGTCTGCCTCGGCTTCCGCAACGCGAAGCGCCACGCCCTGCCACATGTCCTGGCTCAGCGCGTTGCGCTTTTCCGGCTGGTTCAGGATCAGGCGGCCGATGCCCCCTGCTTCACGGATCAACAACACCTTGTCGGACATGGGGCGACCTGTCGGGGAACGGATGTTTTCCCCTATCACCACGGACCCAAACTGTCGATGGCGACCATCCAGCCCCATCCATTACGCGGATTAAAGAGGGTCGCTGGTTCAGCCGCGCCGGCGGACAGCAATGGGAACCGGCACCAGCTCCACGCGCCTGGGCCGGCCGCGCGGCGGCTCCCCCTCATTATCATAGGGCAGCAGCATGACGGCGAAACCGATCTGCAGCCCGCCAAAGGTCAACCCGATCAGGAAGCAGAAGGCGCTGAGGCCGATCCAGCCCAGCGAGGTCGCCTGGGCCAGGCTGCGCAGATGCGCAAAATCGAAGCCGACAGCAATAGCCGCCGACACCACGCCCAGGGTGAAACCGGCCAGAGCATGGCGCAGCATGAAACGGATCAGGAAAGGCATCCCGGCCTCCATCCAGCGAATCATCACAGAGGCTGATGCTACATCCGCCTGTGCGGGCAGACGACAGGTTTTTACGCAACAGGTGATATCCCCTGAGATCGGGGGCACCGTCTGATGGAACCTGAATTGAAAATGGCGGAAGAGGTGGGATTCGAACCCACGGACAGCTCGCACCGTCGCTGGTTTTCAAGACCAGTGCCTTAAACCACTCGGCCACTCTTCCTGCACAGCCGCCCAGGCTATCGCCCGGTGACGCGGATGTTGGTCGACACGCCTAAACGAACTGAGGCCGGAGGGCAAGCCCGTTTTGTGTGGCTATGCCGTGCGCCGGTTGAAAGCAGGGGGTAACGGGTGAAGGTTGAGTTGTGTGGCTACTTTGATATGCTTTAATGGTCAGATGACCAGACAGCACCAATATACCGGCGGCAGGGCTGAAGTCCGGTAAGGGGAAGGGGCGTGTGATGGAGGGGGAGGACGGCGACGATCTGTTCGCGCCGGAGGAGCCGGATGCCGGTCCCGCCGGCAATGGATCGGATTCCCTTGCCCCCTTGTCCCCCTGGCCTGTGCTGGTGGTGGATGATGATGAGGAAGTCCATGTGATGACGCGGCTGGTGCTGGGCCGGCTGCGTTACAAAGACAGGGCGCTGGAATTGCTAACCGCCCGTTCCGCCGCAGAGGCGGAGACGATTCTGCGGCAGCGGGACGATATCGCCGTTGCCTTGGTGGATATCGTCATGGAAACCGATGATGCCGGGCTGCGGCTTGCGCGCTGCATCCGCAATGAGATCGCTAACAGCGACATCCGCATCATCCTGCGCACCGGCCAGCCCGGACAGGCGCCGGTGCGGGAGGTGATCGTCAGCTATGACATCAACGATTACAAATCCAAGACCGAGCTGACTTCGGAAAAGCTGTTCATCACCATCGTTACCGGCCTGCGCGCCTATGATAATATCCGCAGTGCGCGGGAGGCGGAAAGCGCCAGCCGTCTGAAATCCGCCTTCCTGGCGGCGATGAGCCATGAAATCCGCACCCCGATGAACGGGGTGCTGGGGATGCTGGAACTGCTGGGCCATAGCAGCCTGACGGCTGAACAGCGGGAAATGCTGGAAACGGCGCGCGATTCGGCCGGCACCCTGCTGCATATCATCGACGACATCCTGGATTTCTCCAAGATTGAAGCCGGCCGCATGGATATTGAGCGGCAGCCGCTGGATATCCATGCGCTGATGGAAGGTGTTGCGGAAACCCTGGCCCCGGCTGCCCGCAAGAAGGGCATCGCCCTTCACCTGCATATCTGCCCGACCATTCCCCCATCTTTGCTGGGCGATCCGGTCCGCCTGCGGCAGGTTTTGTTCAATCTGGCCGGTAATGCGGTGAAATTCACCGAGCGGGGCCATGTTGCCATCCGTCTGGAACGGGTGGCGGGTGCCGCTTCCAAGGGGCTGGCCCTGCGTCTGACGGTGACTGACACCGGTATCGGCATTCCCGATGAGTTGAAGGCCAAGCTGTTTCAGCCCTTTACCCAGGCCGACAGTTCCACCAGCCGCCGGTTCGGCGGTACCGGGCTGGGCCTGTCCATCACCCGGCGTCTGGCCGAATTGATGCAGGGGCGCATCGGCCTGGAAAGTCAGGTCGGCCAGGGCTCCACCTTCTGGGTGGAACTGGAATTGGAGGAAGGGCCGGGCGAGGGGGGGGAGTCCCTGTCCTTCCCCGGCCTTTGTGTCGCCCTGCGGCTGTCTGATCCCTTGCTGCGCCAGACGCTGGAGACCTATCTGACGCATGTCGGCGCGGTGGTGCTGAATGATGATGATCGGGCGCTGCCGGATATCACCATCGCTGATACGGCATCGGCCCTGTCCGGCCCTGGCAAGGCCATTCTGCTGGTGGATGGCGAAGCCGGCCGGCCGGCGGGGGTGGATTATTTCCTGAGCCGGCCAGTGCGGCGTGCGGCCCTTTATCGGCTGCTGGCCAAGGCACAGGGCCTCTATGCCGAGGAGGTGGCGGAGCCGGCAAGGCCCGCCCCGACGGCCCCGCCGGGGCGGGATGCGGCAGCGGCCAGCGGCCGGCTGGTGTTGGTGGCGGAGGATCACCGCGTCAACCAGATGGTGATCAGCCGGCAGCTGGCGCTGCTGGGCTATGCCTGCGACATGCATTCGGATGGCCGCTCGGCACTGGTCGCCTGGCGTCAGGGCGGCCACGCCCTGCTGCTGACCGATTGCAACATGCCGGAGATGGACGGGTACGAACTGACCTCTGCCATCCGCGCGGCGGAGGTGGCGGAAGGCCGTCAACGCCTGCCCATCGTGGCCCTGACGGCCAATGCCATGGCGGGGGAGGACCAGCGCTGCATCAATGCTGGTATGGATGGTTTCCTGTCCAAGCCGCTAGACCTGAAACAGTTACAGGAATGCCTGGAACGCTGGGGCCGGGGGGGGGAGGAACCGGCGCCGGCCGATGACCGGCTGCCGGATGCCGATTTCGATCCTGCCATGACGCTGGCCCTGTTCGGCTGCCTGGATGCCGATGCCCGGGATTTCCTGGCAACCTTTGTGGACAGCCTGCAACCGCTGCGGGACGAGAGCCTGTCGGCCCTGGCGGCGGGCGACCTGGAAACGGCGCGTGCGCGCATCCATGCGCTGGCCGGTGTGGCCAAGAATGGCGGGGCCGATCCGCTGGGGCGGCTGGCCGACCGGATCGAACAGGCGCTGCGGGCCGGCGATGGGGCGGAAGCCTCCCGCCTAGCCACAGCGCTGCCCGATATGGTTGGCCGGGTGATCAGCGCGATTGCACAATTATAGCCATATCAATCTTGTCACGTTAGTATCCGCGCGATCTATTACGCGCCGCGAGGGGTAGATGGTCGGCTTTGTCAGCTTCTCACGCATGAACGCCCTGATTGTGGAGGATCAGTCCTTTATCCGGACCGTCGTATCCCGCATCCTGAAGCAGCTCGATTTCAACAATATCTGGGAAGCGGAGGAGGGGACGGCCGGGCTGGATATCGCTCTGGAGCGGCGGCCCGATGTCATCATCTGCGATATTGAGATGGAGCCGATGGACGGGCTGACCTTCCTGCAGCAGTTGCGCCAGAAGGAAGAGCTGGGGCGGCGCACCCCGGTGATTTTCCTGACCAACCATGCCCAGAAGGATATTGTGCTGAAAGCCCGCGATCTGGGCGTCAATGCCTTCATCGCCAAGCCGGTGACCGTTATTGGCCTGCGGGACAAGCTGGCGGTGCTGCTGGGGGTTCGCCGTTGAACCCGCCCGGCCTGGAAGGGTTGCGTTTTGCTTGGCAATCCTTTGCCGCCTTCGATGCAGCCTCCCTCTATCGGGTGCTGCGGTTCCGGCAGGATATTTTCATCGTTGAGCAAAATTCCGCCTATGCCGATCTAGATGGGCTGGACCCTGTCTGTGACCATCTGCTGGTGACGGATGGGGCAGGGGATTTGGCGGCCTATCTGCGGGCCCGTGGTCCCGCTGAGGCGGAGCCGGCCTTTATCGGCCGTATCGTCGTGGCCCCCTCCTGGCGTGGCACCGGGCTGGGGCGGCATCTGGTGGCCGCTGGCCTGGACCATCTGGCCCGGCATTATCCTGCTGACCCCGTCCGTATCGGCGCGCAGCTTCATCTCGAAGGTTTTTATGCCAGCTTCGGGTTTGTCACCGACGGGCCGCCCTATGATGATGGGGGCATTGCGCACTTGACCATGTGGTTGCGGCGCGCCTGAACGGCTTTTTGACGCCCTCGCCCCTTGGTGCGGCGTTGATTACCCCCTATCTAGGCCAGCAATCATAATCCAGCCGGAGATGGGAACCCCATGTTCATCCGCGCCGCTTTGCTTGGCAGTGCCCTCGCCCTTTTCAGCCTGACCGCCTCGGCGGCGCCCCAGGAGTTCGCCAGTTTTCCCGCCCCCAAAGCCCGGCATGATGTGAAGGTGACGGTGGTTGCAGAAGGGCTGGATACGCCCTGGGCCATCGCCTTCACGCCCGATGGCCGCATTCTGGTGACGGAACGGACGGGCCATCTTCGGGTGATCAAGGATGGCAAGCTGTTGCCCGACCCGGTGAAGGGTCTGCCGGAGATTGAGGAGTTCGGCCAGGGGGGCCTGCTGGACATCGCGCTGGACCCCGATTATGCCAGCAATCGCTATATCTACCTTTCCTATATGGAAAAGGCAGAGAAGGGTGCCGATGCCAAGCCGCGCGACCAGGACAAGGGCAATCGTACGGTGGTGGCGCGTTTCACCGATGACGGTGCATCCCTCACCGATATGAAGGTGCTGTACCGTGGCAGTCTGGTCAGCAGCCGGCTGCATTTCGGCAGCCGCTTCGCCTTTGACCCGCAGGGGCGGCTCTATTTTGGGATTGGGGAACGCGGGCAGCAGGATCGGGCGCAGGATCTGCTGGACGCAGCGGGCAAGGTCTTCCGCCTGGAACGTGATGGCAGCGTGCCGGCGGATAACCCCTTTGTGGGCCGCGCCGATGCGCTGCCGGAAATCTTCACCTATGGCAACCGCAATCCCCAGGGGCTGGCCACCCAGCCGGGCAGCGGCCTGATCTGGGAAAGCGAGCATGGGCCGCAGGGCGGGGATGAGATCAACATCATCCGCCCCGGCACCAATTATGGCTGGCCGGTCATCACCTATGGCAAGACCTATGGGCTGGGGATGAAGATCGGCGAAGGCACGGAGAAGGAAGGCATGGCGCAGCCCGTGCTGTATTTCGTGCCCTCGCTGGCCCTCTCGGGCATGACGTTTTATGAGGGGGCCACACTGCCCTTCTGGCGTGGTGATCTGATTGTCGGCCTGCTGGCGGGTGGCATCGCCCGGCTGGATGTGGAGGGCGACAAGGTGGTGGCCACCGAACGGCTGCTGGAGGCCGAATTGCCGCGCACCCGCGATGTGGCGGTCGGGCCGGATGGCCGGCTTTACGCGTTGATCGAGGCACCGGGGCCGGAAGGTAAGCTGGTGCGTATCGATAGAAAGTAGCACGACATCCGGGCGTAACCCCTATCGGATATATTGGTTCTGGACAAAATGCCCTGCCGGTCGCATGATTTAGGTTGCGCGGCCGGTAGGGGAGGGCTTTGTCATGGCGCTTTCTGGAAGCGGTTCCAGCATTCTGGGAGCCACCCAGAAACTGTTCCAGGCCAAGGCACAGGCCGCGTGGAAGCAGATTGCTGACGCCAACAAGGCAGCCAACCTACAAGGTGCGGCAAATAAGCAAACCTCGCAGAGTGCCGCGTCCGCTGCGATCCTGGACAGGGTTGACCCCGACACGCGGAAGAAGCTGCAGGCGATGCAGAATGACACCGAGTCCCTGGTCAAGAAACTCTCTGACAGCGGTGGGGAATCGAAAAAGGAAGCCGCCACGCGCAAGGCCGATGAGGCCAAGCGCAAATTGAAGGCGTTGAAACTGCAGGCGCAGATGGCGGCGGCCTCCGGCGACAAAAAGGCTGCCGCCCGCATTGCGCGCGAGGTTTCCCAACTGGCCAAGGAACTGGGGCAGGCGGCCAAGGATTATGGTGGCGGCGGTACCGATGCGGTAACGGCCGTTACCGGTGCCGATTCCGCGGCTGCCGCGACAGCGGCTGCGGCCAAAGGGGAGGCTGCCGCTGCGGCTACTGCGGCAACATCCGTTGCAGCCACTGTTCAACCGGGCGCCACAGCACCCGCCGCGACGACCGGGGATGTTGCTCAGGCCCAGGCTGCCGCAGCTTCAACGGCGGTGGTTTCCCCGCCTTCTGCGCAGAAAGAGGCCCCGGAAAAGGATACCGCCGAGGCGGAAGGGGCGGAGGCGCCGGTCACCGCTGAAGGTGAAAGCTCCGCCGGTACCGACACAGAAGCGAAGGGTACGGATACAGCCGCCACTGAGGTGACCGATAAAGCGCAGGCTGATGGGGCCAAGGCGGGAGCCACAGCCGCTGCGAGTAATCCCACCACTGCCAGCAACGCGGCGACCGATAAAACGGTGACCGATAAAGCACCGGCTGAAGGGGTGAAGGCGGGAGCCACAGCCTCTCCGAATAATCCCACCGGCACCGCGCGGGCCGAGCTGGATGCCAAGCGCGAAGCCATCATGAAGGAAGGGGCGGCGCGCAAGGCGGCCGGTGAATTCTATAATGATGTGCGTGGCAGCATGGCCCAGCTGCGTTCCCTGCTGGATCAGATGAAAAGGCTAGCCAGGCGGGACGGGGAGCCCGGAACAGCAACCCAGATGGATCAGGCCTCCCGCGATATGGCGGAGGGGGAGCAGATGCTGAATGATGCCGCCGGCCCGGGCACTTTGGCCCTGCCATCGGGGTCGCTGGTACAAATATCTGTCTGATCGACATCACAGCAGCGCTGATACAGCCATAAAGCGTGGCAAGCCCCTTGCCCTTTGCGGCGAATCCCGCCAGAAAACAACCTTGTCTATTTCCGTTACTCAGAGCGCAGAGACGATGGCTTACCGCATTCAGGGCGAGACGGGTGAGTGGGAGGTTGTGATCGGGCTGGAGGTTCATGCCCAGGTCATTTCCAAGGCGAAGCTGTTCAGTGGCGCTGCCACGGAATTCGGTGCCGCGCCCAACAGCCAAGTGAGCTTCGTTGATGCCGGCTTCCCCGGCATGTTGCCGGTGATCAATGAATATTGCGTCGAACAGGCGGTCCGCACGGGCCTGGGCCTGAAGGCGCAGATCAACCTGCGCAGCGTCTTCGACCGCAAGAATTATTTCTATGCCGATCTGCCTTCGGGCTATCAGATCAGCCAGTTCAAGCAGCCGATCGTCGGCGAAGGCACCATCATCCTGGATCTGGCCGATGGTGCCACGCGGGAAGTGGCGATTGAGCGGCTGCATCTGGAAATGGATGCTGGCAAGTCGCTGCATGATCAGCACCCGTCCAAGACCTATGTCGACCTGAACCGGGCCGGCGTGGCGCTGATGGAAATCGTCTCCAAGCCCGACATGCGGGCACCGGAAGAGGCGGCGGCTTACCTGCGTAAGCTGCGCACCATCCTGCGCTATCTCGGCACCTGTGATGGCAACATGGAAGAAGGTTCCATGCGCTGCGACATCAACGTGTCTGTGCGCAAGCCGGGCGGCCCGCTGGGCACCCGCACGGAGACCAAGAACGTCAATTCCATCCGCTATGTGCAGCAGGCCATCGAGTATGAGGCACAGCGCCAGGTGGAACTGATCGAGGAAGGCGGCACGGTGGTGCAGGAAACCCGGCTGTGGGATCCGGGCAAGAGCATCACGCGTTCCATGCGCTCCAAGGAAGAGGCGCATGATTACCGCTATTTCCCCGATCCGGACCTGCTGCCGCTGGTGCTGGAACAGGGCTTTGTCGACCAGATCAAGGCCACCCTGCCGGAACTGCCGGACGACAAGAAGGCCCGCTTCATCGACCAGTACAAGCTGACACCCTATGATGCCGGCGTGCTGGTGGCCGAGCGGGTGCGTGCCGATTTCTATGAGGAAGTGGCCAAGGGCCGCGACCCGAAGATGGCGGCCAATTTCGTCATCGGCGATCTGCTGGGGGCATTGAACAAGACCGGCAAGGATATCAGCGAATCGCCGATCTCCGCCGCTGATCTGGGCGGCCTGATCGATCTGATCACCGACAACACCATCTCCGGCCGTCTGGCCAAGGATGTGTTTGCCCTGATGCTGGAAACCGGCAAGCCGGCGGCGGTGATCGTCGATGAGCAGGGCCTGCGGCAGGTGACGGATACCGGCGCCATTGATGCCGTCATCGCCCAGGTGATGGAAGCCAACCCTGACAAGGTGGCCGAATATCGCTCCGGCAAGGACAAGCTGTTCGGCTTCTTCGTCGGCCAGGTGATGAAGGCCAGCCAGGGCAAGGCCAACCCGGCCATGGTGAACGACATTCTGGCGCAGAAGCTGAAGGGCTGATCAACAGTCAGCCCTGTCGGTTCAGTAAAAAGGCCCCGGCATCACTGCCGGGGCCTTTTCTGCATCCAGGGGATACGTTACGGCTCAACTGCCCTGGTTGGCTGCCGGAACCAGCAGCTTGGTCAATTGCTTGGCCCAGCGGCTGCTGAACCGGTCTGCATCGCCGTAGAACGTGTAGGTATTCACATTGTCGGGGAAGGGCAGGCCCATATCCGCATCGGCGATGGTGGCCAGCACCTGGCCTGACTGGCTGTCGCGGATAACGGCCTGGAAAGCGGCACTGCCCACGGAATAGACTCGGTCCACCATGGTGCCGCTGGCCTTGCGGGCATTATAGGCGCGGTTGGGCACATAATCGGTGAAGGTGATCTCCAGCTTCAACACGCCGGGGCCCGCCTGATCCACCAGGGCTGGCCCCATGGCCTTCTGCAGCTTCTCGGTCAGATATTCGATGGCGTGGTCGCGGTCACGGTTGGACAGCAGCACCTCATCAAAGCGCCGCTCCACGCTCAGCCCAATGGGGGCCAGCATCACCTTGCCATAACTGGCGAGATTGACGCCGGGGCGCACCATCAGCTTGTCCAGCGTATCATGATCCTGCTCCACCAGCCCTTCATTGGGCAGGGGCGGGGCCTTCTCCGACTTCACCGAATCCCAGGCGCTGGCGGCATGTGCCGCCGTGCCGGCCAGCAGCATCAGCGACAGCCCCAGCACCCCAGCAAGCCGCGCCAGGGTGTTGCCGGAACGAATCATTGGTGAAGCAATGGGGGTGGCCGGCATTACCGGACCCGGGGCATGATGTCCGAACATCGTTCGATCTCCATGATTTGGCGGCGGAAACCCCGCCGAACAGCCTTCTGGGCGGCTTTTCGCCGGGTCGCCCCCGTCCCGGCATGGTCCGCAAGCCCGTGCGGATCATCTTTTTACAATGGGGTGAGTTAGAGGCGTTGACAAGCCCGCTTCATACCCTTAAACACCCCTCCACCGACGACGCCGGTGACCGAAAGGGAACGGGCGGCACACGGTGCGGAGGGGTGGCCGAGCGGCTGAAGGCAACGGTTTGCTAAACCGTCATACCGGGAAACTGGTATCGTGGGTTCGAATCCCATCCCCTCCGCCATCTACCTGATAGAGACCAGGAACCGGGCCGCTCACGCGGCCTTTTTTCTTTTTGGATCAAAGGGGTTTAGCGCCTGCGGTTTTACCGTGGAGCAGCGGTGGCATCGCCCCGATACCCGGATTCGGCGTCTCCGTCTCCAACCGACTTTACCGGTCCCGTTTCAGTACAGATTCAGAAAATCGAACAAAAACCAACGCTTATGCATTGGCTTGGTGCGTTCATTTTCACTGATTCGAGTTGGTTGCGGCAGTCATTCCAACCGTCAGTAAATTATGCGCCCGCTGCGTGGTGGGTCTATGTTCAGTGAAGCCGCGCGAATTTTGGAGAAATAGCCTCCCCGCATTGCCGATGTGGAGGCGTTAATCTCTAACTCACTCCTCGAAAACCAAGCCCGGCTGCTGCTGCCATGGTGCCTGGGCAACGGTCGCCAGCCGGTCCAGAGACAGGGGGCTCGGGCGGCGGTTGATCAGAAGCTGTTCCAGAACCGCCGGCGACAGATAGGCCAGCCGCAGGAATCGGCTGATAAAGGGCACCGTCACCCCTTCCGCGGCGGCGATGTCCGTCAGGGTTGCTGCCTCGCCCCGCTCCAACCGGCGACGCCAGTCCCAGGCGCGGGCGATGGCCCGCAACAAACGGGGATCGGGCGTGCGCCCGTCGGCGGCCATTTCGATCTCGGCGGGCGGCACGATGCGGGGGCGGCCGTTGCGGCGCTTCAGGGCCAGCGGGATGACAATGCGGATGGTATCGGGGCTGTTGCTCATGCGACGCTCTCCAGGCTGCGCGGGGTGAGCAGATCGCGCACCATTGTGCCCAGGCCGGCTGTGCGCAGGTCAACGATGATGCCGTCTGCGGTAACGGTGACGCGATCCACCAGCAGCCGCACCAGACGCGCCTGTTCGGTCACGAACAGGGCAGACCAGATCTCATCGAACCGGTCCAGTGCCGCCACCACCTCTCCCTCGGTCAGGTCGGGTGCTTCGGGGCGGGCCGCTGCCAGGGTTTGCGCCACGATCTCCGGCATACGCACAAGGCGGCGCACCTCCCGGATCACGGCATTTTCCACCATCTCCGCCGGCAGGCGCAGCGGGGCGCCGGAACCCGGGTCGATGGACCGCCCCCGGATCACATCCATCGAGGCGTAGTACCGATATAGACGGCTGCCCTTTTTGGTGGCCGTTGGCGTCATGGCGGTGCCGGTCGGCCCGAAGATCAGACCCTTCAGCAGAGCCGGCGTCTGTGCCCGTGTGGCGGCGGCGCGGGAGCGTGGGCTTTCCTGCATGATAGCATGGACCTTGTCCCACAGATCCTGGCTGATGATCGCCACATGTTCGCCCGGATATGACGTGCCCTTGTGGACCGCTTCCCCCAGATAGATGCGGTTGTTCAGCAGCTTGTAGAGAAAGCCCTTGTCGATGGGTTTGCCCCGCTTGCTGACGACACCTTCGTTGGCCAGTTGCGCCACCAGGGCGGTGGCGGAGCCCAACTGCACGAATCGTTCAAAGATCATGCGGATGGTCGCGGCCTCCGCCGCGTTCACCACCAGCTTGCGGTCCTTCACGTCATAACCGGTGGGCACGTATCCGCCCATCCACATGCCGCGTGCGCGTGAGGCGGCAAACTTGTCCCTGATCCGCTCCCCGATCACCTCCCGCTCGAACTGGGCGAAGCTGAGCAGGATGTTCAGCGTCAGCCGGCCCATGGAGGTGGTGGTGTTGAAGCTCTGGGTCACGGAAACGAAGGTGACGCCGTTGCGATCGAACACCTCGACCAGCCGGGAAAAATCCATCAGGGCGCGGGACAGGCGGTCGATCTTGTAGACGACGACCACATCCACCAGCCCGTCATCGATATCGGCCAGCAATTGTTGCAGGGCCGGCCGTTCCAGGGTGCCGCCGGAATAGCCGCCATCATCGTAGCGGTCCCGCAGCGCCACCCAGCCTTCGCCCTTCTGGCTGGCGATATAGGCCTCACAGGCGGCGCGCTGGGCGTCCAGGCTGTTGAATTCCATCTCCAGCCCTTCCTCGGTCGATTTGCGCGTGTAGATGGCGCAGCGCAGGCGGCGTTGGGGCGGGCTGGCGGGGGTGCTTGTCCGCTTCATGGCTTGTCCTTTCCGATTTCCCGCAGCCCGAAGAAGCGCCAGCCGTTCCAGCGCGTGCCGGTAATGGTGCGGGCAACCGCCGACAGGGACTGGAAGGCCCTTCCCTCAAACTCGAATCCGTCGCGCAGGACGGTGACGGTGTGCTCCACCCCGTTCCATTCGCGCACCAGCCGCGTGCCGGCCACCGGCTTACGCGGATCGACCAGCATCGCCTTGCGACCGGGCTTGCCATTCACCTCGTCGGCCAGCGCATCCAGCAGCCGGGCCGTTTCCCGCGTGGGGCCGCCATAGCTCAGTTCCTGAATGCGCCAGGCCAAGCGCATTTCCAGAAACGGACGGCTGTTGTTCGGCGCGTCTGCGCTGAACAGGCGGCGCCATTCCGTCTTCAATTCGTTGACGGTCATTTCCTTCAGCGCGGCCAGCCGCGCCAGCACCGTGGCGTCCCGTTCCGGGTCCGTACCGGGACGGGGCAGCCCGCTCGCCTGTTTTCGTGCCTGCGCCCGCGTCATCCTCACCCTCCAACCCTGTTGCGTGGTTCGCGACCACCACCGCGCTGGGCAGGCGAGAAGTCCAGGCGAATGTCTCCGCCACGCACGCGCAACAGGCCGGCGGCGAGCAACCGGCCCACCTCGGCCAGCCGCTCCTCTGCTGTCATCCGGTCGGGGCCGAGGGCGTTGGGGCCGCTCAGGGGCTTGTCCATGGAGATTGTCCGCAACTGATGTCGATGGCGCGGACCGTAGGCGTCTGGGACAAAAAATAGAAGTAAAGTCATATGCTTATCGCGGCAGGGCGAAGAAGAAGGAATTGCCGGTATGGGAATGCGTACCCTGCATTCCCATACCGGTCGCATCTATCATGACCTTCGGCATCAGTTCGCCACCCCATCAACCAATGGCTCTCCCCCGGTCGCGAACGCATCTTCGGGTGGGTGGTAAAAATCTTGGCGCGGGAGACTTTTTTTTGAGATGCTTCTACCAACATCTCCGAAATGCGACATCAATGCATAGGCTTTCGCGCAATGGCATCTGTCTATCGGTTCTGTTCCCCGATTTTGAGCATGGTTGCCGCCCATAACCAGACCAACGACTGTTGGTAGGGGCAAATTATGGGCCACCAGCGTCTTGGAAAGCTGCCTGCCCTTCGTTCCCTGCCGGAGATTGTCCGTTATCTCGTTGCTGGAGGAACGCCAACGGACGATCTGGTCGATCAGGTGACCAAAATTGGCCAGGATGCTCTGAAACGCGGCCAGCAAGATCCCTTATTTGTCGAAGCACTATGGTTGTTAGCGCGACTTCCTCAGGCGGTTGGTTCTCCTGATGTGGCCGGTGCCTGCCAGGAAATTGGGTTGCCTGATACGTTACCGACGACATTGTCGGAAATGCTGGTCGTCTACGATCGCGCACTTGAACGGTTCCAGCGGCGACAGCACGCAGACGTGACGGATCTCGGCGAAATCGCGCGTCGTGCTGGTGCATCCGCTTTGGGTGAGGCCATTCAAAGCCGGCTGCCCAGTCTATGGCAGCCGACCGCAGATGATCTCAGGACAACCCTTTCGACATTGAAGGGCACGGAGTCGTTTGCTGTGATGGCGCACAGCTTTTATGCGAACTTCGTGGGGCGGGTTATTCGCTACTACGTGGATCGAAATATTCACAAAATGGTCGGCGTCGATAGGCTTAGTCGATCTGTTTCAGATCTCCGGACATTTGATGATGCCATCAAACGGCACTGTAACGAAGCCGCACTGATCATGCGTAATTTTGCACGCGACTGGATGGGGAAGAACCATTACCGGGATGGTCGGACAATAACCAGACAAGACATGGGTAGGTTCTCTGCCTTTGCCGTGGAGAAAATTGGGCGCGAACTGGAGCAGAGAAGGGGCCAGAGGAAGGGTTTATCGTGAGACACCACCGGATCGAATGTGGCGTTGCGCAGTCTTCTACCCCTGAGTCCATCATCATGGATGTGCAAGGCCCTGGCCGGAACGTTAAGCTTCGCATCGACTACATCACCCGAACGATGCTGGGAAATGTTCCGGACCTGCTGATTGATCTTCTGGAATTGGCGGCCTATGTCTACTGCGCTGATCAGCGGATCGGGCGCGGATCGGAAAATCTGCCGAATTTCGGAGAAGACTGGCGACGTAGTTTGCATTTTTCTATCCCAGTCCGGCAGTTGGACGTATGGCAGGATCCAGAAATCAACGACCTTCTGATCGAGACACTTGGTTTCCTTTCCGACGACAGCTACGAGTTTGACTTCCGGCAAGCGCAGGCACCGGCGCAGCCGCAGTCACTTTACTTTGCAAATCTGATCGACGGCTCAATGGAGAATGACGAGGTTGCTCTGTTCTCAGGCGGCATTGATTCGTTCGCGGGCGCGGTGGACGATGTCGCTATCAACGATAAGTCAGTCACCCTCGTCGGTCATTCTTCATCAACGAAGGTTCGTAATGTTCAGGAACTTCTTATCAACGGCCTAAAGCAGCGCGGCTTTGAGCGAAAGATCTCGTACATTCCTGTATGGGTCAGCAATGAAGGTGAGCGCGCGCGTGAATACACCCAGCGAACCCGTTCATTCCTTTTCGCCTGTCTCGGGTTGGTTGTCGCGCGCATGTCCGGAAAGGACAGTTTCAGCTTCTACGAGAATGGTGTGGTCAGCATCAACCTGCCCTTGGCAGGTGACGTGATCGGCGGGCGGGCGACCCGCACCACGCATCCAAAGGTCCTGCGGGGGTTGGAGGGGCTGTTCTCGGCCCTGCTGGAGCGCGACATCCAAATCCGCACGCCACTGCAATGGCTGACCAAGAAGGAGGTCGTCCTCAGGATCAGGGACGCGGGCTTCTCAGACATGCTGGCGATGACGGTCAGTTGCACACGACCACGAAAATGGACTGGAACGCAAAAGCATTGCGGTGTCTGCTCGCAATGCATTGACCGCCGTTTTGCGGTGTTGGCTGCCGGAATGGGCGATCACGAGCCCGCGGACAGCTATATGCGGGACCTGCTCCTGGCGGACCGGAGCATCGATGACGATCTACGCATGGCCCTCAGTTATGTATCCTTTTTCCAGCGGCTGGGAAGCACCTCGAAAGAACGCTTTCTGATCGATCATCCTGAAATCGTACCAGCATTGGACCGGTTTCCCGGCTTGTCAGCCGACGAAGCCGGCACAAGGCTCTACAGTCTGTTCCAACGGCACGCAAAAGCTGTGGAAGACGTCATTGCCGATGCAGTGACCAAGCATTCCCGATCCCTATTCCGCAATGAGCTGCCATCCGGTTCTCTCTTGGCCGTCTGCTTCAGCCGGGGACATGTCGAAGTCGCTCCGGCCCCTGATTATGATACCCGAACCAAGGCCTTCATCGACAGGCTCAGCGCCCCCATCCTTGAATTCGCCGTCGATGGACAGGGGAAGCGGGTGCTGTTTCGCGGGGAGCACAGTCTTGATGGGGCAAATTTCCGGATGGTTGAGGCATTGATCGAGAATTTCCGGAGGGCAAAAGCTGTCGATGAGGAGATCCCGTTTATGGCTTCAGTCGATCTGGCGGATCGGCTTGGGCTGAGCGATCCGTCCATGCGGCAGCAATTACGCCGGCTCCGGGAGGCGCTTGAGCCTCTTGTCGTCAGTCTCGGCATCCCTCTTGACCAAGATACTTTCATTCAGACCAAAGAGCGTTCCGGTTATCGGTTGAACCCGGCGCTGCGGGAAGTTTCGATGGCCGACATCCGAAGCGAGTCCGCACTGTTGTCAAAGGCCTGAAGTCGCTCCGTCACAAGCTGAAGCCCGCACGTCACGCACTCCGTATCAGCCCCTCGGAAATGGGGGGCTTTTTCGTGTCCGGACGTCACAAGAAAATTCGGGTCTGACCATATCGGCAGAACCGTAATCCGCTGAAAATCCTCGCATATCCAAGCACCCCAACGTGACTGGATGAAAAGACGAGATGCAGCAGCGGAGATGTCCATGCACATCACACATTTAACCCAGACCGATCTGGCCCGGCGCTGGCGGATCAGCCCGCGCACCCTGGAGCGGTGGCGCTGGCTGGGACAGGGGCCGAAATACCTGAAGATCGGCGGCCGCGTCGTTTACCGCCTGGAAGATATCGAAGCCTTCGAAGCTGAAAAGCAGCGGGAGGCGGTCGCATGACCCAGGCGATGACAGCAGACACCTGCGCAGAATCCCGCAGCGATCACTTTGTTTTCTCTCCGGTTCGCGGGCGAAACAGGGCGAAAACACGCGAATTTGTCCAGGAGCCTGCCTCCAGTACTGAAATGGGGATGCAGAACACCGAACCCACCCGCCCCCTGTTCACCGACGAGACCGCGTTGCTGGACTGGCTCCGGACCGCACAGCCGGGCGAGCACTTTCTCTACCACATTGGCCATCTTGCTGCCGACCGTGAGCGCGGCAGCACCACCCTGACCGACCCGCAGCGGCAGGCGCTGTGCCGGCTGGCCAACCGCGTTCTGACGCTGGTTGCCGAAGAAACGGTGACGGCGGCACAGCGCCGCCGGGCCGACGGGCACATGGCCTATCTCGCAATCAAGATGTCCGGCGTGAGCGCCGGCAGGAGATTTCCATGAACAATCGGATCACGCTCGACGATCTGGTGGGAATGCCGGTGGGTGAGATCGCTGGCCTGCCGGTCGAGCAGTTGGCACTGCTGCTGGACGATCTGGCCGAGAAAAAGGCCCGGCTGAAACGGCTGGACGATTGGCTGAACGGGGCGCTGGCTCTGCGGTATGGCGAGCGCGCCCAGGCCCTGCGCCATGCCCTGGGCAAGGATGCCGGCACCGTCCGCATCGAAGAGGCCGAGGGCTTCGTCGCCATCTGCGACCTGCCGAAAAAGCCTGACTATGACCAGGGCAAGCTGCGGGCGGCTGTCGAAACCCTCCGATCCTGGGGCTCTAACGCAGACGATTATGTGACCACCGAAATCAAGGTCAGCGAAACCCGCTATGGCGCGTGGCCGCCGGAAATCCGCCGGCTGTTTGAGCCCGCCCGGACGCTGCGCTTCGGTAAACCGGGTTTCCGCCTGGAACGGCCAAAGCCGCGCTGACCACCCCGGACGCGGCGGGGTGGCCCTATCCGCAAGGACGGGCGGGCTTCCCTTCGGCGCCTGGTCAACACCCCGCCGCACCCCTTCGACCTGCCTTTCCAAGGAGCCATAGATCATGGCCATCCGCATCATCACCGCCGACGAGCGCCTGTCGGCCGCCAGCAACAAGACGAGCTTTGCCGTTTTCGGACCACCCGGTGTCGGCAAGACCTCGCTGCTGAAGACCCTGCCGCCGGACCGTACCTTGTGCCTCGACCTGGAGGCGGGGCTGAAATCCGTCCAGGACTGGCGGGGCACCAGCATCCCGATCCGCAGCTATCTGGATTTCCGTGATCTCGTCGTTCTGATCAGCGGCCCCGACCCGGCGGTCCACCCGACCGCCACCTATGGCGAGGCGCATTACCAGCATGTCCGGGCCAGTCACGCCGATAGCGGGCTGGAAGCGTTCCTTGCCTCCAAGCCCATCCTGTTCGTTGACAGCATTACCGACCTTTCCCGGCAGGTGATGACCTTCGCCCGCCAGCAGCCCGAGGCCTTTTCTGAGCGCACCGGCAAGCCCGATGTGCGGGGGGCGTATGGCCTGCTCGGGCGTGAGGTGATCCACGCTTTGAAGCTGCTGCAGCACGCGCCGGGCAAGACGGTGATCTTCGTTGGGGTGCTGGAGAAGGTGACCGATGAGTTCAACGCCGTCACCTGGCAGCCCCAGATGGAGGGCGCCAAGATCGGCCGCGAACTGCCGGGCATCGTCGACCAGGTCATGACGATGCATTTCTTCGACAGCACCAACGACGGCGGATTTGCCTTCAACGAGAAGGGCGAACACCGGCGGCTGGTCTGTCGCGCCGGCAATCCCTGGGGCCTGCCGGCCAAGGACCGCAGCGGCCGCCTCGACCCGACCGAGCCGCCTGACCTCACCGCCCTTTTCACCAAGATCAACGCGCCCGGCACTGCCGCCGCGACCGCCTGAAGGAGAGCACCATGTATGATCTGAACGATGCCCAGCCGCAGATGGCCCCGGCCGGCGACCTGATCCCGGACGGTACCTTCGCCCGCGTGCGCATGACCATCCGCCCCGGCGGCGTGAACGGCTCCAGCCCGTTGGATGCCGGGCTGCTGACCGCCTCGAAATCCTCCGACGCCAAGATGCTGGATTGCGAATTCACCGTCGTCGAGGGGCCGTTCGCCCGGCGGAAATTCTGGCAGAACTTCACCGTGGCCGGCGGCAAGCTGGATGACAAGGGCGTGTCCAAGGGCTGGAACATCGCCAAGGCCGCCTTCCGCGCCATGGTGGACAGTGCCCTGGGGCTGGATCCCAAGGACATGGGCGATGCCGCCAAGGCCAAACGCACCCTGCGCGGACTGAAGGATCTGGACGGCATCACCTTTGTCGCCCGCATCATGGTCGAGCCGGCGAGCAACCCGCAATACAAGGATGCCAACAAGCTGGCCCGTGTGGTGACGCCCGATGAGCCGCAGCACGCAATGGTGCTGCGCGGGGAGACGGTGCCGCCCGAACCGGTGAACGCCAAGCCCCGCAAAGCGACAGAACCCGCGGCGCAAGGTGGCCCCGCCTGGGCTGCCAACCCACCGGCCACCGCCAACAGCGGCACTGCCTGGAATGCGGCCCCCGCCTGGGCGGGCCAGACCACGCCGCCCCCATCGCCGCCCGCCGCTCCGGCTGGGCCGGCATGGCTGAACGGCTGACCGGGCCGGCACCACCGGCATGACGAACGATGAATGGCAGGCGCTGGCAACGCGCGAAGCGGCAAAGGCGATCGGACAATGGCTGGAAGGACGTGGTCGGTTGCATCAGCCCATTTCGGTGCTGACGCTGACAGAGCTGGAAGCGATGGCAGCAAACGCCGTCGCCCGGTTCGTGGTGCTGGCCGCCCAACGGATCCGCGACAAGCCAAACGACAGCCAGGACCTGACCCGGCTCTTGCTCGGATAGGCCCTTGTGAACTGTGCCACCGGGAGGGACGCGGCTTCCTCTACCTGCACCGGCACAATCCACTGCTGTTCCACCGCTTCTGCTCCATGGGCTGCCTTGATGCAGGATCCCGTCTGGTAAAGGAGAATAACGGGATGATCGACAAGACCGCACGGGAAGTGCGGGCGCTGAAGGACGCCCGCCGCCCCTTTGCCGAGGCGCTGACCGACCTTGGCCTGATGGAACCCTTTTTCCATCGCACCGCCGCCGAGATCGACCGCCTGATCGAGGCTGCCGTCACCGGCTATGTCGAGAGTATGCAGCGCCAAGCCGGCGTGCAGGAGCGGACCGGCACCGCGCTGGACGACCCGATTCCCTTCTGAAACCGGGCTGCCGCCATGATCGACCTTAACCACGGTTCCGGCTGCCAGTATGAGCGACCGGCTCGCGACCCCGGCATTGCCGCCGCCATCAACGCTGCCATCGATGCTGCCCTGGCCACCCGCAACCAGGCACAGCCGCCCCGGCACTATGTCAGCACCTCTGGCATCGGCCGCGAATGCCTGCGCCAGATCCAGTACGACTATCTCGCCCTGCCCAAGGACGCGGGCGCCGGGTTCGCGGGCGCCACCCTGCGCATCTTCGAGGCCGGCCATCGTGGCGAGGATGTGGTGGCCGACTGGCTGCGCGCCGCCGGCTTCGACCTGCGCACCCACCGCCGGGACGGCAGGCAGTTCGGCTTCTCGGCGCTGGACGGGCGGTTCCGCGGCCACATCGACGGCTGCGTCGTCTCCGGCCCCGCCGCCATGGCCTATCCGGCCCTGTGGGAGAATAAATGCCTGGGGGCAGCCCCGTGGAAGGAGGTGGTCAAGCGGGGTGTCGTCCTGGCTCGGCCGGTCTACGCGGCACAGATTGCGCTTTATCAGGCCTATATGGACTTGGCCGAACCGGCCCTGTTCACGGCGCTGAACCGCGACAGTTGGGAACTGCACGCCGAACTGGTGCCCTATGATGCGCCGCTGGCGCAGCGGATGAGCGACCGGGCGGTGGAGGTGGTGCGGGCATCCGCGGCGCAGGAACTGCTCCCCCGTGCCGCCGCCCACCGCACCTCGGCCTTGTGTCGCGGAGGCTGGACCGGCGGGGAATGGCACGCGCCCTGTGCCTGGCAGAACCGTTGCTGGGGGCCCGCGCCATGACCGGCATCACCCCGTCCGCCATCCAGACCCGTGCCATCGCCGCCATCCGCGACTGGTTTGAGAACCGCACCCGTGAACAGCCGGTGTTCCGCCTGTTCGGCTATGCCGGCACCGGCAAGAGCACCGTTTTGAAATTCGCGCTCGACGATCTCGGCCTTGATCCGCACCGCTCCGGCAAGGAGGGCGGCACCATGGTGCCGGGCGTGGTCACCGCCACCTTCACCGGCAAGGCGGCTCTGGTGCTGCGGCGCAAGGGCACGCCGGCGCGCACCATCCACAGCCTGATCTACCGGGTGATCGCGGCAACCGAGGAGGAGATCGAGGCGGCGCGGCAGAAGATCGCCGAGGCCGAGCAGCAGGCACGCACCCTGTCCGGCTTTGAGCGCGTCACCGCCGATGCAGCGATTGAGGCCATGCGCCAGGGTCTGAAAGAAATGCGCAAGCCGCGCTTCGACCTCAACCCCGACAGCGATGCCGCCCATTGCCGGCTGATCGTGCTGGACGAGGTGTCGATGGTGGGCACCGACATGGCCCGCGACCTGCTGTCCTTCGGCAAGCCTATCCTGGTGTTGGGCGATCCCGGACAGTTGCCACCTATCAAGGGCGAAGGCGCCTTCACGCAACAGGATCCCGACATCATGCTGACCGAGATCCACCGGCAGGCGGCGGAGAGCGCCGTCATCCGGCTGGCCACCTGGGCGCGCGAGGGCCGGCCGATCCCCATGGGCCGGCAGGATGATCACGTCTGGAAGCTGGCCAAGACGGCGGTGACGCCGGACCAGTGCCTGCGCGGCGGACAGGTGATCTGCGGCCTGAACGCTACCCGGCTGCAATTGAACAACGCGCTGCGCCGTGCTGCCGGCTTCAATGGCGGCTGGTTGCCGACGGGGCCGGCCGAGAAGATCGTCTGCCTGAAGAACCGCAACGACCTTGGCCTGATCAACGGCATGTTCCTGACGCTGGACGACATCGTGGATGAGGGCGGCCTGTATTTCTCCGCCACGGTGGCCGACGAGGATGGCAACGCCATCGGCCCTGTCGGCCCGGAGGGAAAGCGGGAGCGGTTGCGCCTCTACAAGGGGCATTTCGAAGATCACCACACCCTGGACAAGGACCGCCACGACCGCGACTGGAAGGAGAAGCGGCATCTGGTCGAAGCGACATATGGCTGGGCCATCACCGGCCATAAGGCACAGGGCAGCCAGTGGGAGAACGTCATCGTCTGGGACGATGGGCTGGGCCGCACGGCGGAGGACCGCGCCCGCTGGCTCTACACCGCCATCACCCGGGCCGAGAAGGGGCTGGTGATCCTGGCATGATCGACCTGAACGATGTCTGGCAGCCGTCGCCCCGGATCGATCTGCACCAGGTCCGTGACCGGCTGGCGGCATCGGCGCCCGACTGGCTGCCGGCCCTGTTCCCCAGGGGGCGCCTGTCCGCCGACCGCCGCACCCTGCGCTGTGCCGATCTCTCCGGTCGGCCACCGCGCAACGAAGGCTCCTGCGTCATCCATCTGGCCGGCAGCCATGCCGGCTGGGGCTTCGACTTCGCCACGGGGGAAAGTGCTGGCCCCATCGACCTGATCCATTACGCCACCGGCCTGGAGGACGCGCCGCTGTTCGAGGAAGCGGCCCGGCTGGCGCGTCTGGATATGCCGCTGCCGGTGGCCCGACCCGCGACCGCCCGTCCAGACCACAGCCTGGAAATTGCCCGTATCCTCGACGGCTGCCGCCCGCTGGCCGGTACGGTGGCAGAAGCCTATCTGCGCAGCCGGGGTTTGATGGCACCCGGTTCACCCGACCTGTTGTTCCATGACGACCTGACCGACTATGACAGCGCGCGCGGCTGGCCCGGCATGGTGGCCCTGGTGCGCGACGGCACGGGCCAGCCGACCGGCGGCATCCACCGCACGTTCCTGCTGGAGGATGGTTCGGGCAAGGCCCCGCCGGGCAAGAAGATGCTGGGGCCGGTCGCGGACGGGCATGTCCGGCTGGTTCCCCTCAGCGCAGACGGTCATCTGGGCGTGGCCGAAGGCATCGAGACGGCCCTGGCGGCAACAGCGATCTTCGGTATTCCCACCTGGGCCGGGCTGTCGGCTGACGGCGTGCGGCGGTTCCAATGGCCGGAGGGCACCCGCCATGTCACCATCTTCGCCGATGCTGGCGAGGCCGGCCTTCAGGTATAAAAGTCTGGACTAAATCTGACGGCATGCTGGAATGGCGGGTATTGATCGCCTGTGTCGGGGCATGCCCCGACACAGGCGGCGGCGTAAGAAGA
>NZ_FZOI01000003.1 GCF_900188385.1 Azospirillum sp. RU38E | reverse complement strand
GCGCCGCATCACGCCGGGAATGTCCCGACGCTATCCGCGCTTCAACGCGTTCCCGAAGATCTTCTGAATAAGCCTTGCCCATGATCCACCTCCGATAAAGATGAATCACATCCAGACCAAAAAGGGAATCCTTCGATTCCGCTTTCTCGCGCGATGCTCTAACGCGGCACGAGCCGCGCGGCGGCAGTCGCCGCCGATACCAATAGCCATGGATCATGACTCTTGGTATTGACCCGTTCCCTCAATCGCCGGGCGCTGCCATCCGGCAGCTTGGCTTGCCACACGGGTGCGCGGGCAGGCGGTCGCCGGCCTCCAAGGGGCATGTCCCATGCCCCTTGGTATTATAGTGATGTTAACCGTCATACCAAGTTGCGATGAGTTCGCCTCATCGCAACTTGGTATTATTTCCCGGAATTTAAAATTGTCCAGGAACCTTTTCTATTAAATTATCTTCTTGAAGACCCAATTTAATCCAGCAGATGCTGCTGCGACACTCGCTTCCGAGAACAAGTTCAGTACACCGTTGTAGCGGGACAATATACCTATTCCCTGCTTGTCGCCGCCATCTACAGTTACGCCGCCTGCTCCAGTAAAGCCGCTGGGGTTTCCATTGATATTGATTACCACTTTTTCGCAGTTTTCGCTTACGTCTGCTTGAATTTGGATGTCATTTGTGAATGTTGAGTATAAGTTATCCCCTGTTTCTTGAAATTTCGCATAGACAAACCAAAAATGAGAAGATGAAAAAGATATTGTTTCTATTTCGCCGGATCCATCTCCTTTCTCAAGGCTATCGGTTCCTGGTTTAATGTTAACGGAAACTTTCTCTGTAATTAAAGCCCATGATGCGTCTGACAAACCTGGAGGAGACAGGCTGGCAGTGCAGTGCTTTACGCCATAGGCGGTTAACGTTCCTGATCCAGTGAAATTTACTTCCACGGGAATCCCCATAATCATGCTCCTTAGCTGATGGTATGCAATTAAAAGGTGTATAAAACATATATTTATGGGAGTGGAATTCATGCATATCAAATAGCGTAATACGAATATGCATTTTTTGCACATTTTTTTGATTTTAACTTATGAAAAAATAAAACTTTTAATTTTTAAATCTCCCTATTGCCGTTAAAGTTTTTTAAATTATAAGATATAAAATTTATGGCTATATTAGTAATAATCTCATTCTGCTGACGCGAAACTAAATTAAATTGATTGGAGATCGTGAAATTACTGAAAGTGTCAAATAGAGATAATGTTCCAGGTTTGGTGGATCAGCTGGTTCCGGCTTGGCTGGGGTAGGGCAATAATTTGGTTTTATGATAAGAAAACACAATTGGATGGACAATTTTACGGAAGAGTTGTCAGATGCTCTCGGCTATGTTGAATCCGGGGACCGTGATGGCAGGGAAGGAATTGTGACGGTGGTGGTCACGGCCAGTTTGTCGATTATGTGCTAATGGGAAATCACCGCCCGCGATGCCCGGGGCAAAGAGGCGCCGTTCGCCGCCTACAGGCTGACGCGCACGTCCTGCCCCGGTTGAGCAAGGATCACTTCGGCGCCGGGCGCGATGCCAGGCGCCATTGCTTGGCCTGGGAGAAATTGCGGGCCAGGAACTGATAGGTCTTTTTCAGCACAGCCTCAAACGGGGCGCCTTTCTCCGAGGCCACCATCTCCCAATCCTCGAAAATTTCTTCCCAGGGCAGCAGGGTCTGGTGCAGATCGTCCCGCATCTCCCGGATGTAGCGAATATTCTGATCATATTTGCCCAGCATGGAGAGGATTTCGCCGGTCTGGGCATCCACCTGGGTGAAGCGATTTTCAATATCCGTCATCGGCGGCAGGCTCAGCGTCTGCATCCGAATGATCTCTTCGCGCAAGTTGCGCTCATTCTTATAGACGCGGTGGGCAACATCCAGCCCGTTGCGCACATCGCGCAGTTTGGCTCCCCGCTCCCGCAGCGCCTCAATATAGGACAGCTCCTTGGCCAGCCCCTCGATGCGGATTTCCACCACCTCTTCCGGGTCGCCGGTCAGGGCCAGCTTGTTGGCGATGACCTTGAACGCTTCCTTCACACGGGACTTGGTGGAAGGATCTTCCACCAGCTGTTCCAGTTCCGCCGGTGAGGATATCACCGATTCGCCGCCGGTCAGCCAGGTCACCATCTGCACGGTCAGCCGGGCCTTGGCGAGATTGTAATGCCGGTCATCGACCCGCCAGCTGGCGGTGCCGTCGATCAGCTCGTTGGGGATCGTGTCGCCGGGGCGGATTTCCCGCACATATTTCAAGCCTTTGACCACCATGTCCAGCAACTGGCCGTCAAAGGATCGCGGGTCAATCTTGAATTCATTGCCCAGCTTGTCGATGACGACCTCGGCCTCCACCTTGCCCAGCTTGAAGCGCATCACCGCTTCCTCTGTCGATTTCGACAGCACGAACCGGCAGCCTTCTAGCGTGAACACCTTGTGATCGAACAGGAAATGGGTGCTCCGGTTCGCATTGGGTTCCATGGCGTCGAACTCGATCAATCAAAGAAAAAGGCGATGACACTGCTTTACCACGGATGAAAGCGGCACGAACGAACTATAGCCGGTGAGGCGCCCATGTGACGCCGGCATGGGCGATTGCATGGCGGTCGTTTTCCCCTCTTTCGCGGGTGCGGTCTGGCGGGTTAGCTTGGGGATCAAACCTTCATGAAGAGTTAACGGACCCCGATGACCCTTTCTGCCGCCGCTGCCAAATCCGTGCCCGCCGTCCAGGTGGAAGGGCTGCATAAGCGTTTCGGGGAAAATGAGGTGCTGAAGGGCGTCTCGCTTTCCGCCGCACAAGGCGAAGTGGTGGCGCTGATCGGCTCATCCGGTTCGGGTAAAAGCACGCTGCTGCGCTGCATCAACCTGTTGGAAACCCCCGATGACGGGCGGGTGCTGATCCAGGGCGAGGAAATCGCCATGAAGAAGGATCGCGCCGGCCGGGCCCAGCCGGCCGACAGCCGCCAGGTGGACCGCATCCGCCAGCGCTGCGGCATGGTGTTTCAGAGCTTCAATCTCTGGACCCATATGACGGTGCTGGAGAATATCATCGAAGCCCCCGTGCATGTGCTGGGCCGCAACCGGGAAGAGGCGGTGGCGCGGGCGGAAAGCCTGCTGGCCAAGGTGGGCCTGTCGGCCAAGCGCGATGCCTATCCCTCCCAGATGTCGGGCGGGCAGCAGCAGCGAGCGGCGATCGCCCGCATGTTGGCCATGGACCCGCAGGTGATGCTGTTCGATGAACCCACCTCGGCCCTTGACCCCGAACTGGTGGGGGAGGTGCTGAAGGTGATGCGCGATCTGGCCAATGAAGGGGCCACCATGTTGCTGGTGACCCACGAAATGGCCTTCGCGCGGGAGGTTTCCCACAAGGTGGTCTTCCTGCACCAGGGTCGGATTGAGGAACAGGGCACGCCGGATGAGCTGTTCGGCAACCCGCAGAGCGAGCGTTGCCGCCAGTTCCTGATGCGCGAAGGCGGGCGCTGAGCCCGCTGACAGGCTTGACGCCGGGGGATCAGCCCCGGAAAACTGTTTTCGGACAATCAAACCAATATCAAGCAATCCAAAAGGGGCCAATGCCCCGGGGTGTCGGAGGGTGTGGGGATGAAGAGTTGGATCGCGGCGCTGGGGCTGGCCTGTGTCACCCTGCTGGGTGGGTGCGGCAAGGAAGAGGCGGCCAAACAGGCGGCCCCGGCGGCTGCCGACAGTGTGCCCAACCCGCTGCGTGTCGCCACCGAAGGCGCCTATCCCCCCTATAATATGGTGGATGCCAGCGGCAATCTGGTTGGTTTCGAAATCGATATGATGAAGGATATCTGCCGTCGCATGAAGGTGGAATGTCAGTTCGTCGCCACCGCCTGGGACGGCATGATCCCGGCCCTGCAGGCCGGTCGTTTCGATGTCGTGGTCGCCGGCATGTCGATCACGGAGGAGCGGCTGCAGGCGGTCGATTTCTCCGACGGCTATACCACCACCCCAGCCTATCTGGTGTCGGCCAACAGCAACCCGCTCCAGAAGGAGGATTACGGGGTACCGAAGGTGGACCTGTCCAACATGAGCCCGGAGTCGCAGGCGGCACTGGACAAGCTGCGCGGCTTGCTGAAGGGCAAGGTGATGGGCGTGCAGACGGCCACCATCCACGCCAATTTCGCCGAGAAATATCTGGGCGACGTGGTGGATTTGCGCCGTTATGACACCCAGGAACAGCTGGCGCTGGATATGCAGAGCGGCCGGATTGAGGTGGGGCTGGCCGATGCCGTCACCTGGAACGCCTTCCTGCAGCGCCCGGAGGGCAAGGATTACAGCTTCTTCGGCCCCGGTTTCGATGGCGGCCTGTTCGGCCGCGGCCAGGGTGTTGCCCTGGTGAAGGGCCGCACGGCGCTGAAGACGGCGCTGAACAGCGCCATCAAGGAAATGAAGGCCGACGGCACCATGAAGACCATGTCGGTGCAATGGTTCGGCTTTGACACCTCCATGCCCTGACATGCTGTGCTTTCCGACACCCTAACTGGATGAGCCATGCTTGATCTGTTGAGTTACGGCGCCACCGGTTGGGGCGATGAGCTGTTGCAGGGTGCCGGCATGACCCTGCTGGTGGCGGTGCTGGCCTATCTGATCGGGCTGGGGGCCGGCTGCCTGACGGCGGCGGCCAAACTGTCCGGCCCGCTGCCGCTGCGCTGGCTGGCCGCGACCTACACCACCGTGGTGCGCGGTGTGCCGGCCCTGCTGGTGATCTGGCTGCTCTTCTATGGCGGGTCCGGTCTGGTCGGCTGGATGGCCGGTCTGTTCGGCTATGGCGGGCGGGTGGAATTGTCGGCCTTTGCCGTCGGCGTTGCGTCGGTCGGGCTGGTCTCGGGCGCCTATGCGGCAGAGGTGATCCGGGGGGCGGTGCAGGCAGTACCCAAGGGCCAGCTGGAGGCGGCGCGGGCACTGGGGATGCACCGGCTGCTGATCCTGCGCCGCATCCTGGCCCCGCAGGCCCTGCGCTATGCCCTGCCGGGGCTGGGCAATGTCTGGCAGATGACCCTGAAGGATACCACGCTGGTGTCGGTCGTTTCGTTGGCGGAATTGATGCGGCAGGCCTATGTCGCCAGCGGCTCCACCCGCCAGCCCTTCCTGTTCTATCTGGTGGCAGCACTGGTCTATCTGGTGATCACCACCCTGTCTGAAACCGGATTCCGCGCCCTGTCGCGCCGGGCGGATCGCGGCGTGCGCCGCGCAACGGCTTAAAGGGAGGGACCAAGCATGGATATGATCCTTTCCTCCCTGCCGTCGCTGGCATCCGGTGCCTGGCTGACTGTGCAGCTGGTGGCGCTCTCGCTGGCGCTGGGGCTTTTGCTGTCGGTGGGGGTGGCGCTGGCCCGGCTGTCGGGCAGCGTGCTTCTGCGCGCGCCGGCGGTTGCCTTCATCTTCCTGTTCCGCTCCACCCCGCTGCTGGTGCAGATTTTCCTGATCTTCTATGGTGCTGGCCAGTTTGCCGCCGTGCGGGACAGCTTCCTCTGGCCGGTGCTGCGCGAACCCTATTGGTGCGCCATCATCGCGCTGACCCTGAATAATGCCGCCTATACCGGGGAAATCCTGCGCGGCGGCATCCAGTCCGTGCCCTTCGGCCAGATCGAGGCGGCGCGCGCCCTGGGGATGCACCGGCTGCTGCTGTTCCGCCGCATCGTGCTGCCCCAGGCTTTCCGCCAGATTCTGCCAGCCTATGGCAATGAGATGATCCAGATGGTGCAGGCCACCTCTCTGGCCAGCACCATCACCCTGATGGAACTGACGGGGGCTGCGCGCGCCATCGCGTCGCGCAGTTTCCAGCCGGTGGAGATGTTCGTGATTGCCGGCCTGTTCTATCTGGCAATGAATTTCGCCATCGCCCAGGCCGTGCGCTGGGGGGAAAAGCGGCTGGCCCATGCAGGCTGAGGGGTAGGGATTCAAGCCCTATCGATGCACCACCAGCGTTACCTTGTCGTTCATCACGTCCAGCAGCTTGGTGGATTTGGTGGGCAGCGGGATGCGCTGGTTGATGCAGAACATGATCAGGGCGGCTGCCAGTGGCTGGTTATCCACCCAGGCGACCTGACGGGAATTGTCATCGCGGGCGAAATGCAGGGCGCAGCGCACGGGATCCTGCATCACCTCAATGCGGATCACGCTGCCGGCGGGCAAGGGGTTACCGGAGCGGCGGTGATATTCCACTACCGCGCGGATAACCTCTTCCTGCGAGAACAGAATATGGCGAATCTCAATCGGCATGATGTATCCCCGGTTCGGCGGGGAAAATAACCATTCAGCCGATTGGATGCTATTGTCTATATCGGTTCAATAGAAAATTGCCATCACCGAAGAGCATATCCAGCGGCAAGGCAATAAATCTTCATCATTTTTGGGTAAGGAGGGAATTGGTGGAGCCGAGGAGGATCGAACTCCCGACCTACGCATTGCGAACGCGTCGCTCTCCCAGCTGAGCTACGGCCCCACAACAATCCCTAAGGCTTCGCTGCCGTGGCGGGCGAAGCGGCGCGGATAATGCGCATCTGCCCCCGGCCTGTCAAGCATCTGATTTCAGGTTTTTCGATCCAGGAAAGGGGGGTGCTTTCCCACTTCCGGGTGCTGGCCCCCTGGACAGGGGCAGGGGGCGGCATTACGTTCCAGAACGGGTGCGGCCGATGCCGCCAACAGCGCCGGGAAGACCATGGAGCCGCTTTTTCACACCATCTTCCAGATCCTGTACGTGGTGCTGGACCTGTATGTCTGGGTTTTGATCATTTCAGCCATCCTCAGCTGGCTGATCGCCTTCAATGTCATCAATACCCATAACCGCTTTATCTATACGGTCAGCGACATGCTGTACCGGCTGACCGAGCCGGTGCTGCGGCCCATCCGCAATGTGCTGCCCAATCTGGGCGGGCTGGACCTGTCGCCCATCGTGCTGATTCTGGCCATCATGTTCGCCCAGCGTCTGCTGTTTAATTACGGTCTTGTCTGATATGGCCCGTCCGGCCCTGGAACCGGCGGATGGCGGGGTGCGGCTGTTCGTGCGGGCGGCCCCGCGCGCCAGCCGCAATGCTGTGCAGGGCCAGGCGCTGGGGGCCGATGACCGGATGCAGGTGAAGGTTTCCGTCACCGCCGTGCCGGAGGATGGCAAGGCCAATGCCGCCATCATCCAGCTTCTGGCCAAAGCATGGCGGATTCCGAAATCCAGCATCGACGTCGTGGCGGGTGGCACCGATCGGTCGAAAGTATTATTCGTGGCCGGCGATACGGCGCAGTTGCAGGCGCAACTGACGGCATGGCTGGCCGCCCTCTGACGGCGGTCTTTCTGGTACCAGCGGATTTGGGGGTTTTGGGGAATGGCCGAGGCACGCATCATCGACGGCAAGGGCTTCGCGGCTGGCTTGCGCGTACGCATCGCCACGGCGGTGGAAGAATTGCGCACGCGCCACGCGCTGGTGCCCGGTCTAGCTGTGGTGCTGGTGGGTGAAGACCCGGCCAGCCAGATCTATGTCCGCAACAAGGGCGAACAGACGCGGGAGGCGGGGATGCATTCCGTGACCCACCGCCTGACCCCGGAAACCAGCCAGGAAGAATTGCTGCGGCTGGTCAACCAGCTGAATAATGATCCTTCCATCCATGGCATTCTGGTGCAGCTGCCGCTGCCCGCCCATATCGATACCCAGGCGGTGCTGGGCGCCATCGATCCGGCCAAGGATGTGGACGGGTTCCATGTGGTGAATACCGGGCGCCTGTCCGTCGGGCTGCCGGCCCTGGTGCCCTGCACGCCGCTGGGCTGCATGTTGCTGCTGAAGGATACGGTGCCCGATCTGCGCGGCATGAATGCCGTGGTGGTCGGCCGGTCCAACATTGTCGGCAAGCCGATGGCGCAGTTGCTGCTGGCGGCCGACTGCACCGTCACCATCGCCCATTCCCGCACCCGCGATCTGCCGGCCGTCTGCCGGCAGGCCGATATTCTGGTGGCCGCCGTGGGCCGGCCGGAAATGGTGAAGGGGGACTGGATCAAGCCGGGCGCCATCGTCATCGATGTCGGCATCAACCGGGTGCCGGCGCGTGACCCGGCGGCGGCCGCCGCCGGCAAGACCCGAGTCGTCGGCGATGTCGCCTATGCGGAGGCGGCTGCCGTGGCCGGTGCCATCACCCCGGTGCCGGGCGGGGTGGGGCCGATGACGATTGCCTGCCTGCTGGCCAATACCGTCACCGCCGCCTGCCGCAGCGCCGGCGTGCCGGTGCCGGCCGGGGTTGGCCTTTGATTACCGCCTACCTGCGCGACGGCGACCGTCTGCGGGGCCAGAGCCTGGCCCCGGACCAGCCGCTGCCGCCGGGAACCATCTGGCTTGACCTGCTCCGCCCGGAAGAGGCGGAGCGGCAGTTGATCTCCGCCCATCTGGGCGTTGACCTGCCGACCAAGGAAGATATGAGCGAGATTGAGGCCTCCTCCCGGCTCTATGTCGAGGGCGAGGCCTCTTTCCTCACCACCCCCGTCATTGCGCGGGGGGAGACGGGGCGGCTGGATCTGGGGCTGCTGACCTTCATCATCACGCCGACGGCGCTGATCACCGTGCGCCATACCGAACCGCTCTGGTTCGCCATCTTTGCCGCCCGCGCCATGCGCCATGCCGGCGTGGCCACCACCGCCATGGAGGCCTTTCTGGGCCTGCTGGAAGCGGTGGTGGATCGGGCGGCCGACGTGCTGGAACGGGTGGCCGGTGATCTGGACCAATTGTCCCAACGCGTCTTCGCCGATGCCACAGAGGTGGAAACCGGCCTGCTGGACGGCACCGGCAAGGGCATGGCCCGCCGCCGCACCGTGCGTAAGGAAGCCGCCCGCCGCCGCAAGGCCAAGAATGACGGCATGACGGAGGTGATCACCGCCATCGGCCGCGCCGGCGACCTGACGCAGAAGGTACGGGACAGCCTGGCCGGGCTGGAACGGCTCTGTGCCTTTGCCGTCACCGTAGCGGGGCCGCGCCTGGGCAAGGATCAGCGGGTGCGGCTGAAAACCATCAGCCGCGACGTGCATTCGCTGGTGGAACATGCCGGCTTCCAGGCGATGCAGACCAATTTCCTGCTGGATGCCACGCTGGGCGTGATCAATATCCAGCAGACCAACATCATCAAGATTTTCTCGGTCGCCTCGGTTGCCTTCCTGCCGCCAACGCTGGTGGCCAGCATGTATGGCATGAATTTCAAGCTGATGCCGGAGCTGGACTGGGAATGGGGTTATCCCTTGGCCCTGGTGCTGATGCTGCTCTCGGCCATCGGCCCGCTCTGGTACTTCCGCCGGCGCGGCTGGCTGTAGCAGCTTGGTCGCCGATCAGGCTGCCTGGCCCTCGCGGTCCAGATATTGGCGTAACGCGTCGCTGACCAAGGTGTTGAGATTGATGCCGCGACGCTTGGCATAGAGCATGGCCCGACGATGCAGATCGCGGCCGGGCCGGACATTGAAGCTGCCTTTCAAGGGGATATCTGGCTGGCGGCCTTCGGCGGCGCAAAGTTCCAGGTAATCATCCACTGCCTCTTGGAAGGCTGCCTTCAGGCTTTTGGCGTCCGCTCCCTCATAGGTCACCAGATCGCGGATGAATCCCAGTCGACCATACAGAATCTCGTCCGCGTCGCTATACTCGACGGAACCAAGATATCCCTTATATTCCAGCATATTGCTCATATCAGGCCCTCCGCGGTCAGCACCTGCAGCACACATGCATCTTGATGATCAGGCGAGCGTCCCCGGCCCCTCAAGGCCCCGCTGCAGCTTCCGGTTCGATATAGCGGAAGCCGATATTCTTGGCCTGTCCGCCCTCACGTTCCGGCACCCGCGACTCGAACTTGGTGGTCTGGTTGGGGAACAGGCGGCGCACCGGCGGCACGATGCGCCAGGCGAACAGCTCCTTGCCATCCTCCCCATAGGCGACGGCCTGGATGTCGGGCACGCTGCGCTGGGTGTCGGATTTGTTGGAAATCTCGCCGGCGACGAATAGCAGATTGATGCCTTCCACGTCACGCACCTCCACCTTGGTGCGCTTGGGATCGCCCGGTTCGGACAGGCCGCTGCCGATCACCTCCGCCAGCCCCACCAGCTCATACAGCCGGAAGGACGCTGGCCAGGCCTGCATCACCATGTCGCGCTGCAGCACCGCCCCGCCGGCAATGCCCACCACCAGGGCGGTGACGCCGATCCAGGCGGCCAGTTCCTTGATCCGGCTTTTTCCCTTCTGCCCCGGCATGGCCGGCAGGTTGGAACCTTTGGGCAGGGGGCGAGGCCGCATCGGCCGGCTCAGCGGCGATGCCTCCTCCTCTTCCCGCTCTGCCGCGGCAAAATCGGGCTTGTCGAAAGCACTGAAGCCACCGCCATCGGCCGGCAGGTCAGGCGGATCGTCGAACAGGGAGGCGCTGGGCGGCTCCGGCGGCGGGGCGGCCGGCTTCTTGAAGACGGGTGGGGCGGTATTGCGCGCCGGTGGCCGCTCGCGCCCGGCCGGTTTGGCAGGCTTGGCGGGCGCCGGGGCCGCGCCGTCGGCTGACGGCTCAGCGAACCAGACATAGCCGCATTGCCCGCATTTCACCCGCCGACCCTGGCCAAGCAGACCCGCATCAAGCAGGAAACGTTTCGTGCAGGACGGGCAGGTCAGGATCATATGGGCGCTCGGGAGCCTCGGGGAATGTGACGGGCGTGACGGCGCCGTACCGCACGGCGTCATCCCTTATATGAAGCGGCGATGGCTAACGCAAGGTCGCCACCTGCCATGCCCGGCCTTTACGAGCCCGCATCGGCCGTGCCATTCCTAAGGGCGGCCGGGTCTTTGCCGGCCGCAACCGCTTGAGCCTCCGCGAACGGGAACGATGAGCCGCAGCGCGCATTTCGACATTCCGCTGAAACAGGACGCCACCGGCCGCTTCCTGCCCTGGATCATCGCCCTGATGGTCTATCTGGCGGTGCTGGCCCTGGCGGCCTCCCTGGTGCTGTCCGGGCTGGCGCAGCGCTGGGGCAATGACCTGTCCGGCAACCTGACCGTCCAGGTCAGCCCCGGCGGCAGCGACAGCCGGATGGAGCTGGATGAACGGGTGCGCCGGGTGATGGATACCCTGTCCGGCAGCGCCTTTGTGGCCGATGCGCAGAAACTGGATGATGCCGCCGCCCGCGCCCTGGTGGAACCCTGGTTGGGCGATGGTGCCCTGCTGGCGGAACTGCCGGTGCCGGTGCTGATCGATGTCCGGTTGGCGCCAGGGGCAGCGCCGGAGCAACTGGCCGACCAGATCCGCGCCGTCGGCCCCGGTATCACCGTGGAAGACCCGGCCCGCTGGCTGGGGGAACTGCGCCGAATCGCCCGCACGGTTCAGGGCCTGTCCGCCGCCATCATTCTGCTGATCGGCGGGGCAGCCGTCGCCTCCATCATCTTTGCCGCCAGTGCCGGATTCGCCGTGCATCGCGGGGAGGTGGAGCTGCTGCATGTGATGGGGGCGTCGGACAGCTATGTTGCCAGCCAGTTCCAGCGCCATATCCTGCGCCAGGCGATTTTCGGCGGCGGCATCGGCTTCACCCTGTCGCTGCTGACCCTGCTGGGCCTTCAGCAGGCCGGGCGCGGGCTGGATGTGGCCCTGCTGCCCAGCATGGCGCTGGTCCTGCGGGATTGGCTCTGGCTGCCGCTGGTCCCGCTGGCCGCCTGCTTCCTGGCGGCACTGACAGCGCGGCTGACGGTGATCCGCGCCCTGGAGCGGCTGCCGTGACGTTGCGGCTGTCGCTGCGGCGTGCCGTCCGGGCCAGCCTGTTGACCATCGGTGGCATTGCCGGCCTGTGGGCGGCGGGGCTGTTCGCCTTCGCCGCCTCCCTGCCGCGCCATCCGCCGGCCGATGATATCGTCACCGACGGCATTGTCGTGCTGACCGGCGGCAGCGAGCGGCTGGAGGTGGGGTTCGACCTGCTGCGCGCCGGCAAGGCGCGGCGCCTGTTCATCAGCGGTGTCTATCGCGGGGTGGAGGTGCGGGAGCTGCTGGCCCTGGCCCAGCGCGAGGATGCGCGGGAGCTGGAATGCTGTGTCGAGCTGGGCTATGAGGCTGACGATACAGAGGGCAATGCGGTGGAAACGGCGCGCTGGGTGACGGACCAGGGGCTGCGTTCCATCCGGGTGGTGACGTCCAATTACCATATGCCGCGCAGTTTGGTGGAATTCCGCCGCGCCCTGCCGGGGGTGGAGCTGGTGGCCCATCCGGTGGCCCCGGCCAAGGTGCGGCTGGATGGCTGGTGGGGCTGGCCGGGCACGGCCGAGCTGATCATCATGGAATATAATAAATATGTGCTGGCGGTGCTGCGCGCCGCTTTGACCAGCCCCACGGCCCCGCTGGCGGCGGCCCCCTGAGGCTCCCGCCCGCCGGACAGCTGCTGGACAAGGGGCGGGGGGATGGTTATTGCTGCGACCCGATATTCCCCCTGTTGGGTGTGGGCCCCATGCTGTTTGTCCGGTCGCTGCTGTTCAACATCGTCTTCTATGTGCTGACGACGCTCTGGTGTTTCGGCCTGCTTTGGACGCTGGTGGTGCCGCGCTGGGGCGTGGTGGGCGGCGTGCGCGCCTATATGCGTTCGCTGGCCTTTTTCGAGCGGTTGATCATCGGCCTGCGGTACGAGGTCAAGGGGCTGGAAAATCTGCCCAAGGATCAGCCGGTGCTGATCGGTGCCAAGCACCAATCCATGTGGGAGACGATGAAGCTGCATCTGATCTTCCATGACCCGGCCATCGTGCTGAAGCATGAATTGCTCTATGTGCCGCTCTGGGGCTGGTATGCCGCCAAATCCAAGATGATCCCGGTGAAGCGTGGCAAGCGCGGGGCAGCCATCAAATCCCTGGTGGAAGGGGCCAAACAGATGAAGGCCATGGGGCGGGAAATCGTGATCTTCCCCCAGGGCACGCGCGTGGCCCCCGGTGTCTATGCCCCCTATAAGGTGGGAATCGCCATGCTGTATGAGGCGCTGGAGGTGCCGCTGGTGCCGATGGCGGTGAATTCCGGTGTCTTCTGGGGCCGCCACAGCTTCATCAAGCGGCCCGGCACCATCACCATCGAATTCCTGCCACCGATTCCCCCTGGCCTGCCCAAGGAAACCGCCCTGTTCGAACTGGAAGCGGTGCTGGAGGAGGCCAGCGACCGGCTGGTCACCGCCGTCGGCGGCCCCGCCACCCTGAACCCGGTGGCCGCCGGGCATCAGCGGAACTGAGCCGTTCCGGGGCTTTCTCCCCAGAAAAAGGGGAACCGTGTCCAATGGACGCAGCGGCCCTTTAACGGACGGACAAAACTGTGTATCTCCCGCTCTGGGGGCGACGTGGTTTTGTCTTCAAGGAAATCCAGAGATGAAGAAAATGCTTGCGGGTCTCGCCTTGGCGATGACTGCTTTTACCGCTGTCGGTGCGGCCCATGCTGCCGACAGCGTCTTGCCGGATAATGTCTATGTCGCAGCCTCTGCGGGTATGAACACCGGCAACGATATCGCCAAGTCCAGCATCGTTTCCAAAGTGCTGGATTGGAAGCGTGACAAGGGCTTCAATGGAAGCTTGGCGCTGGGCTATCGTTGGGATGATTTCCGCTTCGAACTGGAAGGCTTTTACGGCCAGCTGCTGGACGTAAAGGGCACCGTGCCCGCCTCCGTCACCGTGCCGGCCGGCTATCGCCTGCCGGGCAAGGTCACCATGATGACCGCCACGGTCGGGGCCTATTATGACTGGCATGTCACTGATATTTACCAGCCCTATGTCGGTCTGGGGCTGGGTGCGGCGCATGTGCGCAACAAGTCTGATGCGCTGCTGGTCGATACCGGCACCAGCCCCGCCGGCTTCCTGGAAACTGGTTTGAACATGCGTCTGGCCGACGGCGTGACTGTCGCCCCGGCCTATCGTTATCTGCGCGTGCGTGGCGATGATCATCCCGATCTGGCCACCCACATCGTCAAGGTCGGGCTGCGCGTCAGCTTCTGATACCAATCCGCCTGAAGGTTGACCTTCAGGCGGATTGAAGGCCGGCGACCGCCGGCCCGCGGGCCCGTGCCCGCGTAAGCCAAGGTGGCGGATGCCGCTGCCCGACGCATGAGGGAACAGGAAATCTCCCCGGATCGATCACGATCCAGGGAGATTGGTACGATACCACCACGGGGGGCCGCCATGCGTGCCCCCCGTGGATGTTTGGGCTTCCCTCCGGCATCGAACCGGTCTATATATCGATCATCTTAATCCCATACGGACACCGGCCGGCGGGCGACGCTGGCGGGGTGCTCTGCTTTGCGGGTGGGCCTTTGGCCCGCCTTTTTGTTTATCTGGACCTCTTTTTCCGATCGGCCGTGCGGCCAGGGAAAAGGGGTGGGTTTGACGGTGAGTTGGAAGAATCATGGACGTGCTGGCGCGCATTACCGACATCATTGGCCCCTCGATGGAAGATATGGGCTATGAGATCGTGCGTCTGCAGCTTTCCGGCGGGCAACGCCCGACCCTGCAGATCATGGCCGACCGCGCCGATGGCGGCGCGATGACGGTGGATGACTGCGCCGATATTTCCAACGCCGTTTCCGCCCTGCTGGACGTGGAAGACCCGATCAGCAGCGCCTATAACCTGGAGGTCAGCAGCCCCGGCATCGATCGGCCGCTGACCCGCCTGAAGGATTTTGAACGGTTCAAGGGCTTTGAAGCCCGGATCGAAACGGAAATCCCGCTGGATGGGCGCAAGCGCTTCCGTGGGGTTCTTTATGGTGTGGAGGGCGAGTCGGTACTGATCGCGCTCGACGCCAAGTCGGCCCAGGCCCCCAAGCGCAAGCCGGGTGCCAAGGTTTCTGCCAAGGCCAAGGCCGAGGCGGAAGCCGCCGCCGCTGCGGCAGCCGGTATGATCGAGGTGGCGGAAATCCCCTTCGAACATATCGCCCGCGCCAAGCTGGAAATGACGGACGAACTGCTGGCCGCTGCGGCGGCGGAGCAGGGTCTGGCGGCCGGCGTGGAAGGCGGGGCCATGGATGTGGACGACGATGCCCGCACCGTGAAGCGTCCCAAGGGCCCCAAGGGGCCGGGCCGTTTCTCCGGCAAGGCGGGTGCCGCCGCAGAGGACAGCGCAACCACCGAGGTTCAATCCCCCGCCAAACCGGCGCAGGATTGAGCGGACGTTTCAGGAATAGAAGGCAGGGTTCGCCAGGATGGAACTGCTTCAGGTAGCCGACGCGGTCGCCCGCGAGAAGAATATCGACAAGGAGCATGTGCTCGAAGCCATGGAGGAGGCCATCAAGAAGGCTGGCCGCTCCAAATACGGGCACGAGCATGACATCCGCGCCCGCATCGACCGTCGCACGGGCGATATCCAGCTGACCCGCCACATGGAAGTGGTGGAAGTGGTTGAGAACGAGGCGACGCAGATCGATCTGGCCAAGGCCCGCCGCAAGAAGGCGAATGCGGCCTATGGCGATTTCATTGTCGATCCCTTGCCGCCCATCGATTTCGGCCGCATCGCCGCACAGACCGCCAAGCAGGTGATCGTGCAGAAGGTGCGCGAGGCCGAGCGTGATCGTCAGTATAATGAATATATCGACCGCAAGGGCGAGATCGTGAACGGTCTGGTCAAGCGCGTCGAATATGGCAATGTCACTGTGGATATGGGCCGCGCCGAAGCGATCCTGCGCCGCGATGAATGCCTGCCGCGTGAGCATTTCAAGACCGGCGACCGCGTCCGTGCCTACATCTATGATGTGCGCAAGGAACAGCGCGGCCCGCAGATCTTCCTGTCGCGTACCCATCCGATGTTCATGGCCGGCCTGTTCAAGGCTGAAGTGCCGGAAATCTATGATGGCATCATTGAGATCAAGGCCGTGGCCCGCGATCCGGGTTCCCGCGCCAAGATCGCCGTGATCTCCAAGGACAGCTCCATCGATCCGGTGGGTGCCTGCGTCGGTATGCGCGGTTCCCGCGTTCAGGCCGTGGTGGGTGAGCTGCAGGGCGAGAAGATCGACATCATTCCCTGGAAGCCCGATCCGGCCACCTTCGTCGTCAATGCATTGGCCCCGGCGGAAGTCGCCAAGGTCGTGCTGGACGAAGAGAATGGCAAGATCGAGGTGGTGGTGCCCGACGACCAGCTGTCGCTGGCCATCGGCCGCCGGGGTCAGAATGTGCGTCTGGCCAGCCAGTTGACCGGCTGGACCATCGACATCATGACCGAGGCGGAAGAGCGGGAGCGCCGTCAGGCCGAATTCAGCAGCCGCAGCGCCCTGTTCATGGAAGCGCTGGACGTGGACGACATGATCGCCCATCTGCTGGTGAATGAAGGCTTTGCCTCCGTGGAGGAAATCGCCTTTGTCGACCTGAACGAGCTGACCGGCATCGAAGCGTTCGACGAAGATGTCGCCGCCGAGCTGCAGGAACGCGCGCAGAATTATCTGGCTCAGCAGAACGAGATCCTGGACGGCAAGCGCCGTGAAATGGGTGTCGAGGATGATGTCGCCGCCATTGAGGCGCTGACCCCGTCCATGCTGGTCAAGCTGGGTGAGAAGGGCGTGAAGACGCTGGACGATCTGGCCGATCTGGCCGGTGACGAGCTGATCGATATTGTCGGCAAGGATGCAATGACGCTGGACGAGGCCAATGAGGTGATCATGGCTGCCCGCGCCCATTGGTTCGCCGATGAGGAAAGCTCGGAGGCCTGATCCCTTGCGGATCAGGCTGACGGGCAGGGGAGTTTCGGGTAATGGATGCCGCTGACAACATGACCGACCAGGCCGGTGACGGCCCTGTGCCGGTGACGGTGGCACCAGCGCCCGCCTATCCGCCAGAGCTGGATGCTGAGGCGCAGGCGGACGAGCCGGAAAATGTGGCGGGGCGTAAAAGCCCGCTGCGGCGTTGCGTGGCCACAGGCCGTGTGGGGGACAAGGCGGGCATGATCCGTTTTGTTGTCTCCCCGGATGGTGTACTGGTCCCCGACGTGGACGAAACCCTGCCCGGGCGTGGGCTGTGGTTGACGGCGGATGCCAAGCTGGTTGAAAAGGCCCTGACCAAGGGCCTGTTCGCCAAGGCGGCCCGCCGGGCCGTCAAACCGGTTCCCGATCTGTCGGCACTGCTGTGCCGGCTGGTCCGGCGCCGGGCGCTCGGTCTGGTCGGTCTTGCCCGCAAGGGCGGGGGCGCCCTGGCGGGGTTTGAAAAGGTACAGGCTGCATTGCGCTCCGGTTGTATCGGCCGGTCGGGCGGTGCGGGCCAAAAGAGTGTAGGATTGTGGTTTGAGGCGAGCGACGGGTCCGATGATGGTCGGACCAAGCTGTTCGCCTTGGCGCAGGCGCTGGGGGTGCCGCTGGTCGATGTCTTCGACCGGTCGGAACTGGGGGCGGCCTTGGGCCGGGACGAGGCGGTGCATGTTGTGCTGGCGGTAGGGCCGTTGGCAAAGCAGATCCGTCGTGAGGTGGAACGGCTCTCCGCACTCGGCGGAGCAGGCTCCTGAAGGTTTGGGGCCTGATTAGGGATCAACGGCTTACTGTCGGATTAGGGATGAGCGATACCAACGACCAGAACCGCGACAAGAAAGTACTCAGCCTGTCCGGTCGCGGCACGCTTGGGCTGGGTGGGGGCAACAAGCCGAAGGCGGCGAACAATGCCCCCGCCGCACAACAGCCCGCTGGCGGTGCTGCAGGCACCGTGCGCCAGAGCTTTTCGCACGGACGTGGCAAGGAAGTGGCGGTCGAGGTCAAGCGAAAGAAGACCTTCGAAAAGGGCGCCGTTCCCGGCGTGGCCGATGGCGGTGCTGCCGCCCGTCGCGCCGCTGAAGGGGCGGGTGGTGGCCGTGGACCGGCTGCCCGCAGCAATGGCCCGCGCGTTCTCAGCGATGCCGAGCGTGAAGCCCGTCAGCGCGCCTTGCGCGCCGCAGCAGTAGAGGCGGAAAACGCCGCTGCCGAGGCAGCCGCCCGCGCCATTGCCGAGGCAGAAGCCAAGGTTGCCGCCGAGAAGGCTGCCGCCGAAGCCGCTGCCCGCGCTGCGGAAGAGGAAGCGGCCCGCGCTCGCGAGCCGCTGGACGAGGAAACCGTCCGCCGCCGTGAGCTGGAAGAGCTGCGCGCCATCCAGGCGGCCGAGAAGGCCGCCGTCGACGAAGCCGAGCGCAAGCGCAAGGAAGCCGAGGATGCCCGCAAGGCGGAAGAGGCCCGCAAGGCCGAATCCCGTCCGCGTCCGGCTGCCGCCGCTGGCGATGATGATCGTGCCCGTCCGGCGTCGGCCCGTCCGGCGTCTGGTGATGCGACCCGTCCGGCTGTCGCCGCCCGTCCGGGTGTCGCCACGCCGCCGGCCGATTTTGAGGATGAGGACAGCCCGCGCCGCAAGGTGGCCGGCCCCGGCAAGGCGGCCCCCGCCAAGGTGCCGGCAGCCCCCACCAAGGCCAAGGGTGATGACAAGCGGCGCGGTGGCAAGATGACCATCTCGCAGGCTTTGTCGGATGATGATGGTAGCCGCCGTGGTCGTTCCATGGCCGCCGCCAAGCGGGCACGTGAACGCGAACGTATGCGGCTGTTCGGCCGTCAGGAGACGCAGAAGGTGACCCGCGACGTGACGATCCCGGAGGTCATCACGGTCGGCGACCTTGCCAACCGTATGGCCGAACGTGGCGCCGACGTGGTGAAGGCCCTGATGCGTATGGGCGTGATGGCTACCATCACCCAGACCATTGATGCTGATACTGCCGAGCTGGTGGTGCAGGAACTGGGTCACCGCCCGTTCCGCGTCTCCGAAAGCGACGTGGAAATCGGTGTGAAGGGCGAACAGGACCGGGTGGAAGACCTGCGGTCCCGTGCGCCGGTCGTCACCGTCATGGGTCACGTCGACCATGGCAAGACCTCGCTGCTGGACGCGCTGCGCCGTACCGACGTGGCCGCCCGCGAGGCCGGTGGCATCACCCAGCATATCGGCGCCTATCAGGTGGTGCTGAAGTCGGGTGCGAAGATCACCTTCATCGATACGCCGGGTCACGCCGCCTTTACGGAAATGCGTGCCCGTGGCGCCAATGTCACCGACGTGGTGGTGCTGGTGGTGGCGGCCGATGACGGTGTGATGCCGCAGACGATCGAGGCGATCAACCACGCCAAGGCCGCCGGTGTGCCGATCATCGTCGCCATCAACAAGTGCGACCTGCCGTCCGCCAAGCCGGATCGCGTCCGCCAGGAACTGCTCCAGCATGAGCTGGTGGTGGAAGGCATGGGCGGCGACATCCTGGATGTGGAAGTGTCGGCCAAGGCCGGCCTGAACCTGGACAAGCTGGAAGAAGCCATTCTGCTGCAGGCCGAAATCCTGGAGCTGAAGGCCAACCCGAACCGCACCGCCGAAGGCGTGGTGGTGGAAGCCAAGCTGGACAAGGGCCGTGGCCCGGTGGCCACCGTGCTGGTGAAGCGCGGTACGCTGAAGGTGGGCGACATTGTCGTCGCCGGCAGCGAATGGGGCCGCGTGCGCGCCCTGGTCAACGACCGTGGCAGCAACGTGCCGGAAGCCGATCCTGCCACCCCGGTGGAGGTGCTGGGTCTGGGCGGCGTGCCGCTGGCGGGTGAGGAAATGGCGGTGGTGGATAGCGAGGCCCGTGCCCGCGAAATCACCGAATACCGTGCCCGCAAGAAGCGCGAAGCCGAGTCGGCCAAGTCCGGTCGCGGCAGCCTTGAGCAGATGTTCAAGCAGATCCAGGCCGGCGAGGCCAAGGAACTGCCCATCGTCATCAAGGGCGACGTGCAGGGTTCGGTGGAAGCCATCTCCGGTGCCCTGGAGAAGCTCACCGCCGAGAATACCGAGGTCAAGGTGCGGGTGCTGTCGTCCGGTGTGGGCGCCATCACCGAAAGCGACATCACGCTGGCCAATGCGTCCAAGGGTCTGGTTGTGGGCTTCAATGTCCGCGCCAATCCGCAGGCACGCGACATGGCCAAGCGCGATGGCGTGGAAATCCGCTACTACTCCATCATCTATGACATCATTGATGATGTCCGTCAGATGCTGACCGGCATGTTGGCGCCGACGCTGAAGGAACGTTTCCTCGGCAACGCGCAGATCCTGCAGGTGTTCAACATCACCAAGGTCGGCAAGGTCGCTGGTTGCCGCGTGTCCGAAGGTACCGTCAAGCGCGGTGCCAAGGTCCGCCTGCTGCGCGACAATGTGGTGATCCACGAAGGCACGCTGAAGACCCTGAAGCGCATGAAGGACGAAGTCCGCGAAGTGCGCGAAGGGTTCGAATGCGGTATGGCCTTCGAGAATTACGACGATATCCGCGAAGGCGACATCATCGAAGCCTTCGAGATGGAGGAAATCGCCCGCGTCCTGTAAGGGGCGTGGGGGATCATCCCCCAGGTATCTGGAAGTGGAGCCGGCCGGCCTTGCGGGAAACCGTAAGGCCGGCCGGTTTCGTTTTGGGGCCAAGGATTTCAATCCCCATCCTCTGCTAACCACCCCTGGCTTCCCTGCTGGTTTACCCTGGCTTTCATGCTAGTCTGAGGGACTACCCCGAAGGTTTGGTTGGAGGCCCCGGCGATGCGCCGGCAGCGAAATTTGTCCCTTGTTGCGGCCTGTGTGCCGCTGTTCCGTGCCCCTGTTCGTTTGATCCGCCCGGCCTTGCCTGTGCTGTTGACGCTGGGACTGTTGCTACCGGGGCCGCAGGCGCTGGCAGAGGTGACCAAGCCCACGGTGAAGAAACCGGCTGTCACCAAGCCGGCCCCGGCGAAAAAACCCGTTACCGCCAAGCCCGCAGCGCCGGCCCATAGCGGCAAGGCGCCCGCTGGCAGGGCGCACAATGTCGCCAAACCGCAACCCGTGAAGGCAGCTACCGCCAAGGAGCAGACGCGCCGTCACCGGGTTGCCAAGCCAGTGGTGGCGGGCGTGACGGCGGCCGGTGTCACCGCCCTGGCCCTGGGCACGGCCCCCGCGCCGGCGCTGCCGTCCAAGGCCGATCCGGCCCTGCGCAACCTGGAAGCCGACGCCAAACAGGGCAATGTGGAAGCGCAGATGGCGCTGGCCGAGCATTTTGCCTCCGGCACGCCGCCCGATGCGGCGGATATGCGCCGCGCCGTCTATTGGTACGGGCAGGCGGCGGCCAAGGGCGATACCGATGCCTGCTGGACCCTGGCGGAACTGTTCCGGGGTGATCTGGGCTTGGCTCCCGATCTGGAACAGGCTGCCAACTGGTATCGCAAGGCCGCCGAGATGGGCCATGCGGAGGCCGCGTTCGATCTGGGCCTGCTCTATATGGATGGCTATGGGCTGGAACGCGACCCGGCCCAGGCGGCCCGCTGGTTTGAACAGGCGGCCGATGCCGGCATTGCACGGGCGCATTACATGCTGGGGGCCTTGTTCGAACAGGGGGTGGATGGCGCGCCCGACCGGGAGGCGGCGGCCGGCTGGTATGCCCGCGCGGCAGAAACCGGTGATGTCAATGCCCGCGCCGCCCTGGCCCGGCTGGCGGCCGGGCAGGATAATGTGGCCCTGGCCGATGGCCCGCCGCCTGGCATGATGGGCGGCCCGCCCGGCGGTGCCGCCGCCCGCCCGGTGGCCGTCAGCCATGCCGGGGCGGCGGGGGGCCAGATCGCCGCTGGGGCCGCCACAGGCGCCCGCCCGGTGGCGGTGGATCAGGCCGGGGTGAAGGAAATTCAGACCCGTCTGGTCAAACTGGGCTATCACAAGGGCAAGCCCGATGGTTTTCTGGGCAAGCGCACAGTGGCGGCCATTCGCACCTATCAGCAGAAGGTGGGGATGAAGGTGGATGGCAAGGCCAGCCAGGCCCTGCTGGAACGGCTGCGCCGGGGTTGATCCCGCGCCGCCATGCAACCAATCCCGGCCCCCGCCGTTGCCGGGGGGCCGGCGATGGGGCCTTCAGGATGGAGCGGTGTAGGCATGGCGGTTTGGCGTGGGGCGGGCAAGGGCAAGGCGGGGCGCTGGCTGCGCCTTGCCGCCTATGGCGTGGTGGGGTTTGTCGCGGCCTCCCTTCTCTGGGTGCTGGCCTATGCCGTGCTGCCGGTGCCGGGCACGCCGCTGATGCTGATCCGCGCGGTGGAAAGCGGCAGCGGCTGGCAGAAACAATGGCAGCCGCTGTCCCGCCTGTCGCCGCATCTGGCCCGCGCCGTCATCGCGGCGGAGGATAGCCGGTTCTGCCAGCATGGCGGGGTGGATTGGGACGCGGTGGAACAGGCGCTGGAACGCAATGAACAGGGCGGCCGTGCCATGCGCGGCGGCAGCACCATCAGCCAGCAGGTGGCAAAAAACGCCTTCCTCTGGCCCGACCGGTCCTGGCTGCGCAAGGGGGTGGAGCTGTGGTTCACCGGGCTGGTGGAAACCTTCTGGTCCAAGCGCCGCATCATGGAAGTGTATCTGAACATTGTGGAATGGGCGCCGGGCGTCTATGGCGCCGAAGCGGCGACCCGCCACTGGTTCGGCAAGGGTGCCGCCGAGCTTTCCCCCCGCGAGGCCGCCCTGCTGGCCGCCATCCTGCCCAGCCCGCGCCAATGGAAAGCCAACCCGCCCGGCCGCTATGTCGCTGCCCGCGCCGGCATCCTGCAACGCCGCATGGAGATTGTCCGCCGTGACGGGCTGGATGATTGCGTGGGGCGGTGAGGGGGGGGGTGATGGGGTGAGGTCTGTGCCGTTTTCAGGCTTCAAAGAGGCCCCCGGCTTTTCAGCCGGGGAAAGGCCGGGCGAAGTTCGCCTACATCATCGACATGAACCAGATGCTTCAATGAGGCCCCGGCTTTTCAGCCGGGGAAAGGCGATATCCAGCCGTTTGAGCAGGATAACGACTTCGACACGCTTCAATGAGGCCCCGGCCTTTCGGCCGGGGAAGGCTGAGGTCTTCAAGGAGGCCAAGAGCAATGGCTACAACGTGCTTCAATGAGGCCCCGGCCTTTCGGCCGGGGAAAGGCGATATCCAGCCGTTTGAGCAGGATAACGACTTCGACACGCTTCAATGAGGCCCCGGCCTTTCGGCCGGGGAAGGGACTGACCTTGGTGAGGCTCTCAACCTTACGTTTCAGGCTTCAATGAGGCCCCGGCCTTTCGGCCGGGGAAGGGCCGGCGGCAGACGGCGCCTGCACCCAGCCCGCCCAAGCCGCTTCAATGAGGCCCCGGCCTTTCGGCCGGGGAAGGCCGTGTCGCTAATGGCTGGGTCGGTCCAGCCTGCGTCGTCGCTTCAATGAGGCCCCGGCCTTTCGGCCGGGGAAGGCGTGATGCGGTCGCGGAACACCCAGATGTTCGCTGGCGGGCTTCAATGAGGCCCCGGCCTTTCGGCCGGGGAAGGTCCCCCCTGGAGAACCTGTTCCAGGATAAGGGAAAATCAGGCTGTTTGCGAGCGGGTCGGGAACCCGGTCGCCTTGCGCGGGGCCACGTGGGGGAAAATCTTTCACCTTGTCCAAGAACCGACGCAAAAACAAAGGCTTGAGCCCCTGCGCGCGGGGCCCGGCTTTTGGCGGGGTACAAAGCCGCTCGCAAGGGCAAGGATAGGCGCTGCCGGCCCGCTTGCCAAGGCCCATCGCGGGTCCGTCCCCTGCGGCCACGCTCCCGCCTTGCCTGACAGGTTTCAGGCGACAGGGGCGGGCGAAGCGCATAGCATGGGGGGATGGGTTGGGCCCGGCAGGGCCGCTTCGCATATCGGGAAATCGGTGGTGGGCGGCCAAGTTCGTTGACAGGCCGCAGGTATCATGGCAGATGCCGCCAGAGCCGCAGTGCTGCGTTCTGGGCGCTTTGGAATTGATGGAGGATTTAGGTGGCGAAGCCCGAATGGGGGGTTAAGCGCATTTGCCCGAGCTGTGGCGCGCGCTATTACGATATGCGGAAAGATCCGCCGGTGTGCCCGTCCTGCGGCACCACCTTCGACCCGGAGGCGCTGCTGCGTTCCCGCCGGGCCCGTCCGATGCCGACCGATGATGTGAAGAAGCCGGTCAAGAGCGTCGGGGACGAGGAGACGCTGGATGTCGAGACGGAGGAGCTGGACGAGGAGACGGTGGAGATCGGCGTGGATGAAGCCGATGTCGCCGACGATCTCGCCACCGACGATGTTGCCGACGATGTGGTGGAGGACGAAGACGTCCTGCTGGAAGATGCCGACGAGCTGGATGACGGCGACGACATGGGTGAAGTCGTCGATGTTGAAGGCGACGAGGATCGCTGATCCGGCGGGGGAACAGCCGATTGCATAAAAATGACAATCGGCTGAATTTTTCCCTTGCATCCAGGGGCGGGTTTCTCCATAAACCCGCCCACGGCGCTGGCGACCCAGACAGCGCGTAAGAGTTTCGGGGCCATAGCTCAGCTGGGAGAGCGCTACAATGGCATTGTAGAGGTCAGCGGTTCGATCCCGCTTGGCTCCACCAAATACAAAAGGCCCGGTCGGCAGCGACCGGGCCTTTATGTTTTCCGCCCTTGGGCAAAAGCCGGGGGCCGTGATTTTTCCGCTTGCATCCGTGGCGGAGTTTCTCCATAAACCCGCCCACGGCGCTGGCAGCCCAGGCAGCGCGCAAGAGTTTCGGGGCCATAGCTCAGCTGGGAGAGCGCTACAATGGCATTGTAGAGGTCAGCGGTTCGATCCCGCTTGGCTCCACCATCATGAAAAACCCCGCCGTCACCGGCGGGGTTTTTTGTTGCAGCGTTTTCAGTGGGTCTTCAATCCGCGTAAACACCGGCCGCCTGGATCAGCGGACGCCAGCGGTCAATCTCCGCCACCACGAAATCGCCCAGCGCCTTGGGCGTGGCGCGGGCCTCCGTTACCGGCTCGGTGCCCAGCTCGGCGAAGCGCTGCTTCACCGTGGCATCCTTCAGCGCCACTTTCAGCGCCGCGTTCAGCCTGGTCACCACCACCTCCGGCGTGCCCTTGGGCGCATAGAGCCCGTGCCATACGGCCACCTCCACCCCCGGCAAACCGGCCTCCCGCGTGGTGGGCAGGTCGGGCAGGGAGGCGACACGGGTGGGGGTGGTGACGGCATAGGCCTTCACCGCCCCGCCCTTGATCTGGCCGGTGGTGTTGGTGGTCTGGTCGCACATCAAATCCACCTGACCGCCGACCAGATCATTCATGGCCGGGCCGGTGCCCTTATACGGAACGGTGGTCAGCGGGGTTTGCAGGGCCTGCATGAACAACATGCCGCACAGGTGGGAGGCGGCCCCCACCCCGGCATTGGCCAGCGTCACCTTGTCCGGGTTGGCCTTCACATAGGCCACCAGCTCCTTCAGATCCTTGGCCGGAAAATCCTTCTTGGCCACGATGGTCATCGGCACATCGGTGACCAGCCCGATGGGCGCGAAATCCGTTTTCGGATCATAGGCCAGTTTGCGATAGAGCGTGGCGGATGTCGCCTGCCCGATATGGTGCAGCAGAATCGTATAGCCATCCGGGTCAGCCTTGGCCACGCGACCGGCCCCGATGGTGCCGCCCGCACCGCCGACATTCTCCACAATCACCTGCTGGCCCAGTGTCTGGCTCATCGACTGGGCGACCAGCCGGGCCACCGTGTCCGTCGGCCCGCCGGCGGCAAAGGGCACCACCATGGTGACGGGGCGGCTGGGGTAATTCTGCGCCAGGGCGGGGGCAGAGCCCAGAGCCAGGGCGAAGGCGGTGACGGCAAGGGTGCTGAAACGCATGGTTTATTCCTCCCAGGGATTGGTTCTGTGGTTATGGTTTTATACCAACCCGCCTGAAGGTTGACCTTCAGGCGGGTTGGAGGCCGGCGACCGCCGGCCCGGCACCGCGTGGTGCCGCAAGCCAAGGGCGCGGATGCGCCCGCCCGGCGACTGAGGGAACGCAAAATCTCCCTTGATCGGTCACGATCAAGGGAGATTGGCGTTACGCTTCACTCTTCCTCGTGGAACACCTCCTCCCGGCGTTTGCGGATGGCGGGCAGCAGCACCAGAATCAGCAGCCCCACCGCCACCAGCAGCAGGAAGGCCGACAGCGGCCGGTTGACGAAAATCATCGGGTCGCCGCGCGCGATCAGGAAGGACCGGCGCAGATTCTCTTCCATCAAGGGGCCCAGCACGAAGGCCAGCAGCAGGGGGGCCGGCTCAAACCCATGTTTGACCAGGAAATAACCGACAGCCCCGAACAGGGCGACCAGCATCACCTCAATGCCGGAGGAGTTGATGGAATAAACCCCGATGCAGCAGAACATCAGGATGGCCGGAAACAGGATGCGGTAAGGCACCTTCAGCAACCGTACCCAGACCCCGACCAGCGGCAGGTTGATGATGACCAGCATCAGATTGCCGATCCACATGCTGGCGATCATGCCCCAGAACAAGGTGGGGTTTTCATTCATCACCGTGGGGCCGGGCACGATGCCCTGAATGGTCATGGCGCCCACCATCATTGCCATCACCGCATTGGGCGGGATGCCCAGGGTCAGCAGCGGGATGAAGCTGGTCTGCGCCCCGGCATTATTGGCGCTTTCCGGGCCGGCCACCCCCTCAATAGCGCCCTTGCCGAAACGCTGCGGTGTGCGGGAGATTTTCTTTTCCAGCGTATAGCTGGCATAGGGCGCCAGCACCGCGCCATTGCCGGGCAGGATACCCAGCACGGAACCGATGCCGGTGCCGCGCAGCACCGGCATGATGCTCTGTTTGATATCGGCCCAGGTGGGCATCAGCCCGGTGATCTTGGCGCCCAGAATGCTGCGGTCCTGCGTTTTCTCCAGATTGCGCAGGATTTCCGCCACGCCGAACAGCCCCACAGCCAGCGTGGTGAAATTGATCCCTTCCGCAATCTGGGCGATGCCGAAGGTCAGGCGTTGTTCACCGGTTTCAATATCCGATCCCACACAGCCCAGCAGCAGCCCGACAATCACCATGGCCACCGCCTTCAGCACCGATCCGCTGGCCAGTACGATGGCGCCGATCAGTCCGGTCAGCATCAGGGCGAAATATTCCGGGGGCCCGAAATTCTGCGCGAAGCTGGCCAGAATCGGCCCGAACAGGGCCACCAGAAACGTGGCGACGGAGCCGGCGAAGAAGGAACCCAGGGCGGCAATGGCCAGCGCCGGGCCGGCGCGGCCCTGGCGGGCCATCTGGTGCCCGTCCAGCGTGGTGACGACGGAACTGGTTTCCCCCGGCATATTGACCAGAATGGCCGTGGTGCTGCCGCCATATTGGGCGCCGTAATAAATGCCGGCCAGCATGATCAGCGCGCCCAGCGGGTCCAGGCTGAAGGTGATGGGCAGCAGGATGGCGATGGTGGCAATGGGCCCCAGCCCCGGCAGCACGCCGATCAGCGTGCCAACCAGGGCCCCGATGAAGCAAAGCGCCAGATTGGTGGGCGTGCCTGCCGCGCTGAACCCCAGCGCCAGGTTGGAAAAAACGCTGTCCATGGGTTCACATCCGCGGCCAGACGGGGAAGGGCAGGTCCAGCAGGACCACGAACAGCAGCACGGCCAAGCCGATCAGCACGACCGAAGCCACCAGCGTTTCCCGCCATTTCAGTTCCGGTGAGGCAAAGGCGCTGACCAGGAACAGCAGGGCCGAGGCCAGCACCAGACCCAGCGGCCGGATGGTCAGCCCGAAAACCAGGATGGCCCCCAACAGCGGCAGCCCGTGCCGCAGGTTCAGGCTTTCCAGCCCATGCCCGTCCAGCACCAGCGAGCGGACGGCCAGCACCAGCCCGACCAGCCCGGTCAGGCCTGCCAGCACGGTGGGGAAATAACCGGGGCCCATGCGCGAGGCGGTGCCGATGCGCAGATCGCCGATTTGTGAAAAAGCCAGGGCGGCCAGCGCGATCAGCGCGATGCCGCCCACCAGATCCTGCGGGCTACGCACACGCATGGCGCCCCCGCAGGCATGTTTCATTGCCGTCGGATTGATGCATCCAGCCGCCCTCCCTGTTGTCGGTCATTTTATGCCGGCCAGGGCCGGTTCATGCCGATCGATATATTGGGATGATGGTAGCGCGGGTGGGGGCACCCGGCAATCGCGCTGGTCAACAAACCATTGCCGCCCCCGACCAACGTCGTGGGCGGGATTAGAAGGGGGCCGTCTCCGCCTTGTCGCGGCTGAAGAATCCATGGGCCGCTGCATCCAGGATGCGCCGGAAGGTGGGGCATTCCATATGGCGGGGGGCGGGGCAGGCGGCGGCATGGCGCAACCCGTCGCGCATGGCTGTCAGTCGGGCAATGGCGCGGTCCAGCGCCTCGGCCTTCTCCACCAGCATCTGCCGGTTCAGGGCGGGGGCGCCATCGTCCCCCAGCATGGGGCCGATTTCCGCCAGGGTGAAACCGGCAGCACGGCCCAGCGCCACCAGCGCCAGCCGTTCCAGCACCACGGGTTCATAAAGCCGGCGCAGCCCCCGGCGTCCCACGGGGGCGATCAAGCCCTTTTCTTCGTAAAAGCGCAGGGTGGCCGGGCTCAGGCCGGATGTCCGCGCCACCTCGCCAATATCCAGCAGCATGAAATCGCCCTTGACCTCAAGTGAACTTGAAGTGGCAGCATGTTGCCATTCCACCCGGTTTGGCAAGTGAAGGGAGATCAGAATGACCGAGAAAGCAGCCCCATCCCCTGGTTCCGGAGAGGATCAGGCGCAGCTGTGGAATGGCCCGGCGGGCCGGGCCTGGGTGGAGGGGCAGGTGATGATGGATCAGATGCTGCACCCGTTTCAGGAACGGCTGGTCGCCGCCGTGGCGGCACAGCAGGGGGAACGGGTGCTGGATGTCGGGTGCGGCACCGGTGCCGTCACCCTGGCCATCGCCAGACAGCAGCGGCCGGGCGGGGCGGTGACGGGTATTGATATCTCCGCCCCCATGCTGGCCGCGGCAGAGGCGCGCCGAAATGCGGCCGGCTTGGCGGCGCGCTTCCTGCTGGCCGATGCGGAAAACCATGATTTCCCGCCGGCCGGGTTCGACATGCTGGTGTCACGCTTTGGCGTGATGTTCTTCGGCCAGCCCGTGGCGGCCTTCGCCAATCTGCGCCGGGCCACACGGCCGGGGGGCGCGCTGCATTTCTTCTCCTGGCGCGGGGGGACGGAAAACAGCTTCATGACCCTGGCCGAACGGGTGGCAGGACCGCTGTTGCCGGCGCTGCCGCCCCGGCAACCCGGTGCCCCCGGCCAGTTTGCCTTTGCCGATCATGACTATGTGCAGGAAATCCTGCGCCAGTCGGGATGGGACCGGATCGACATTGCACCGGCGGCGGCGGAATGCCGTCTGCCGGCGGACCAACTGCCAACCTATCTCACCCGCTTCGGCCCGCTGGGTCGGGTGATGGAGCGGCTGGAGCCGGCCTGGCAGCAGGATGTGCTGGCGCGCCTGCTGGATGCCTTCGCCCCCTTCATCCAGGCGGGGGAGGTGCGGTTTACCGCCGCCTGCTGGCAGGTGACGGCCAAGGCCTGACCGGGATCAGTCCTGCCGCTCCGTGCCTGCCTCCACAAAGCAGAGGGCGTTGCCCGAGGGATCGGCGCAGTGGAAGCTGCGTTCGCCCGATGGCTCGACAATGATCTCGCCGGGGGGCTCGCCCCCCGTATCCAGAACCCGCTGGCGGAACCCTTCCAGATCATGCACGGCAAAACAGACCGGCTCAGAGATGGGAATCGGCATCCCGTCGGCCACCTGCCGGCAGTCCAGCCGTACCTGCCCCACCTCGAACGAATGCCGGTCGGGGGCCGCGCGGGTGCCGGGCTGGCCCAGCACGGCGCCATAGAAACGGGCAGCACTTTCCACCGCCGCCACCGGCAAAGTCACCCTGAACAGACGCATGATGCCTCCATCGGACAAGGGCCCCCCGACCCTATGATAGGAGATAGGCACGCGATTGCCACGGCACCATGGTCGCACCCGTGAAATTTCGAGGGGGAAGGCGGGGGCATCAGGATGTCCCACGCAAGCATCTGTCGCAGACCAGCCTTACAACGATCATGTGTTGCGCGGCCGCACGGCGGCATGGCAGAAGGGATACAGGTTCCATTGCCAATCGTCCGGGTACAGTCAGATGCAAAAATTCACCCAGCTCACCGGTGTCGCCGCCCCGCTGCGGCTGATGAATGTCGATACCGACATGATCATCGCCGCCGAATATCTGAAGACGATCCAGCGCACCGGGCTGGGTGCCGGCCTGTTCGCCTCCATGCGCTTCAAGGACGGGCAGGAAGTGGCCGATTTCGTGCTGAACAAGCCGGCCTATCGCAATGCCTCCATCCTGATCGCCGGCGATAATTTCGGCTGCGGCTCCTCGCGCGAACATGCGCCCTGGGCGCTGGCTGATTTCGGCATCCGCTGCATCATCGCCCCCAGCTTCGCCGACATCTTCTTCAATAACAGCTTCAAGAACGGCATCCTGCCGATCCCGATGCCGGTGGAAATTGTCGAAAAGCTGATGGCCGCCGCCGATAATGGCGCCAATGCCACCTTCACTGTCGATCTGGAAACCCAGCAGATCACCCTGCCGGACGGGGAGAAGATCGGCTTTGATGTGGAGCCGTTCCGCCGCGAATGCCTGCTGAATGGCTGGGACGATATCGGTCTGACGCTGCGCAACGCGCCGTCGATCGATGCGTTCGAGGCGTCCAACAAGCAGTCGCAGCCCTGGCTCTGGGCCTCGGCCTCCTGATCTTCCGGCTATCGGTTCAAAGGGCGGCTGCCGTCACACTTGGCGGCAGCCGCCAATCGGTTTAGAACTCGGGGCCAGTCCATCGGGGCTGTCCTTTCATCACGCCTATCCATTCGAGGGGTTTTCCGTCATGTCGAAGCATTCGCTGCTGCTGCTGCCGGGCGATGGTATCGGTCCTGAAGTCATGCGCCAGCTGCGGCGCGTGATCGACTGGTACAGCCGCAAGCGCGGGGTGGAGTTCCAGCTTGAGGAAGGTCTGGTTGGCGGCTGCTCCTACGACGCGCATGGTACGCCCCTGACGGATGAGACCATGGCCCGCGCCCTGGCGGTGGATGCCGTGATCCTGGCCGCCGTGGGTGGCCCGAAATGGGATAATCTGGGCTTTGACAAGCGCCCGGAAGCGGGCCTGCTGCGCCTGCGCAAGGAAATGGGCCTGTTCGCCAACCTGCGCCCGGCCAAGGTGTTCGACGCGCTGGTGGATGCCAGCACGCTGAAGCCGGAAATCGTGCGCGGTCTGGATATCATGATCATCCGCGAACTGACCGGCGGCGTTTATTTCGGGGAGCCGCGCGGCATCACCGATCTGCCGAACGGCGAACGCCGCGGCGTCAACACCCAGGTCTATGACACGCACGAAATCCACCGCGTCGCCCGCGTGGCCTTTGAGCTGGCGCGCAAGCGCGGCAACAAGGTCTGCTCCTCCGACAAGGGCAATGTGATGGAGTCGGGCCTGCTGTGGCGTCAGGAAGTGACCGCCCTGCACAAGGCCGAATATCAGGATGTGGAACTGTCCCACATGCTGGCCGACGCTGCCGCCATGCAGCTGGTGCGCAACCCCAAGCAGTTCGATGTGATCGTCACCGACAATCTTTTCGGCGACATCCTGTCGGACGAGGCGTCCATGCTGACCGGTTCCATCGGGATGCTGCCGTCGGCCTCTCTGGGTGCCGTGGATGCCCAGGGCAAGCGCAAGGCCTTGTATGAGCCGGTGCATGGTTCGGCCCCGGATATTGCCGGCCGCGATCTGGCCAACCCGATCGCCATGTTCCTGTCCTTTGCCATGGCGCTGCGCTGGTCCTTCGACCTGCAGGAAGATGCCGACATTCTGGAAAATGCCGTGCAGAACGTGCTGGGCACCGGCCTGCGCACTGGTGACATCATGCAGGCTGGCATGGCCAAGGTGTCCACCTCCGTCATGTCGGACAGCATCCTGCGCGAAATGGACAAGCTGATCGCCGCCTGACCGGGCCGGGATCGTTTGTGATGGAAGAAATCGGCATCCGTGCGGCGACCCGTGCGGATGCCGATGTCGTTTGTGCCCTGCTGGCCGCCCTGTCGGCGGAAGAGGGGATGGAGCCACCAGCCCTGACACCGGCTTTGTTCCGGCAACAGGGGTTTGGTGCCGACCCGCTGTTCACCTGCCTGCTGGCCACCCGCCGGGGCCATATAGCGGGGGTGGCCCTGCTGACCCGTGGGTATGACAGCCAATCGGCCAGGGCTGGGCTGGTGCTGGAAAATCTCTATGTTGAACCGCTGGCCCGCCGGGCCGGGGTGGGCCGCGCCCTGGTGGGTGCCTGTGCCCGGCTGGTGCTGGATCGCGGGCTGGGCTGGCTGTCCTGGCACATGCGCCCGGCCAATCTGCGCGCCGCCCTGTTCTATCGCAGCTTGGGGGCCGATGCCGAGACCGTGACGCTGATGGGGATCAGTGGCGACGGGCTGCGTCGACTTGCTGCTTGCGATTGAACTGTTTTCCATCGCTATATTGCCATGGAAGCGGTTTCACCAAGCGTCGAGGCTTTCCCCATGCAGCGTCCCTGGTTTCGTCCCAAACGTCTGGGCTATGGCACGGCACCCGCCACCTGGGAAGGGTGGGGGGTGACGGCGCTTTTCGTGTTGCTGGCGGTTGCAGGAATCGCCCTGATCAAGCAGTTCGTCCCCTTGCCGGCCGGACCCTGGCGGATTTTTGGCCCCCTGCTTTATCTGATTCCGCTGCTGGCGCTGTTCTGCTGGGTCGCGGATCGCCATACGGGTGATGGAGAGGGCTGATACCTCTGACCCATAAGAATGGGGGCGGGCAGAATGAAATGTCGCGCTCCCCCCATTCTGTCCTCCCAATTGTAACAAAAATTGGATAAAGCTGCTGCCGCTCTGGTTGTAGTTGTGTTGCCCTATGCTCTAATGTAGAACTAGTGCGTTGGCTGATCTACTTATAGGGGAGGAGGATGGCGCGCAGATATTGGTTCCGTTCCAAGCGGTCCGGGCCTGGCATCACGCCCGCCACTTGGGAGGGCTGGGCGCTGGTGGGGGGGCTGGTGGTGGTCGCCTTGGGCGGGGTGGCGCTGATTTCCCATTATGTCCCTTTCCCACCGGGCCCCTGGCGTTTCTTCGGGCCGTTGGCCTTTCTGCTGCCGCTGCTGGCCCTGTTCTTCTGGATCACCGACCGGCATACCGGCGGGGATTGATGGCGGTCGGCCCTTTGGCTGGCGGTCCGGATTTACACGCTGATATGAAAAGGGCGCCTCACGGGGCGCCCTTTCATCATTCAGCGGGAACCTGGGGGGCTTCGTGGAAGCGCCTTTCCTGTTCCTCGATCAAGCGTCGCACCGCGCCGATCGGCTGCACCCCCTGGGCGAACAGGCTGTAAAGCACCGGCGTGACGAACAGGGAGATCAGCGTGCCGACACTGACCCCGCCGACGATCACCCAGCCGATGGCCATGCGGCTTTCCGCCCCCGCCCCATGGGCCAGCGCCAGGGGCAGGGCACCGAACACGGTGGCAATAGAGGTCATCAGGATGGGGCGCAGCCGCAGGGCCGATGCCTCCACCACGGCATCCAGCAGGGCCTTACCCTCTTCGCGCAGCTGGTTGGCGAACTCCACAATCATGATGGCGTTCTTGGCGATCAGGCCGATCAGCATGATCAGGCCGATCTGCGTATAGGTGTTCAGCGACATGCCGGTCAGTTGGATGGCCAGCACCCCGCCAAACCCGGCGGGCAACACGGAGACCAGAATCATCGCCGGCAGGCGGAAATTCTCAAACTGTGCCGCCAGCACCAGGAAGGCCACCAGCATGGCCATGCCCAGGGCAAAGTAAATGGCGCTGGAGGCTTCCAGCTGCAGCCGGGCGGCCCCTTCAAAGCTGATCCGCGCTTCCGGTGGCAGGGCCTCAGCCGCGGCCTGCTGCACCACCTTGATGGCGTCACCCATGGGGGTGCCGTTGGTCAGGTTGGCCGTAATGGTGATCGACCGCAGCCGGTTGTAACGGTTCAGCTCCGTCGGGGCGGCAATGTCATGGATCTGGATCAGGTTGGCCAGCGGCACCAGCTGGCTGCTGCCACCGGCATTGCCGCCGCGCACGAAAATATTGTTCAGGTCGCGCGGGTTGGCGCGGTCACCGCTGTTGGCGCGCAGCACCACATCATATTCCTCGCCCCGGTCCAGATAGCGCGTCACCTCGCGCTCGCCCAGCATGGTTTCCAGGGTGCGGCCGATCACGGTGACGGGCACCCCCAGATCGGCCGCCCGGTCGCGGTCCACCGTCACCCGCAACTGGGGCTTCGTCTCATCATAATTGGCCTGAAAGCCAGTCAGGCCGGGATATTCCCGCAGCCGTTCAATCAGCATGTCGCGCCAGTCGGCCAGTTCTTCGAACGTGTTGCCGCCGATAACGACCTGCAGCTGGTTGGCATTGCCGCCACCACCACCCAGGCCCGACGGCAGCACAACATTGATGCGGGCACCGGGAATGGCATCCAGCTTGGGCGTGATTTCCGCCACCAGATCCTGCACGGAACGGCCGTTGGCGGGGCGCTTGTCCCAGGTGGGGGAGCGGGCAACCACCATGGCCCGGTTGACGCCGGAATTGCCGCCCCAGCCGGGATTGACGATGGTCAGCGTGTTATCCAGTTCCCCCGATTGCAGATAGGGGCGCAGCACCGCCTCCACCTCTGCCACCTCCTGGTTGGTGAACTCCACGCTGGCGCCTTCCGGCGCGGTGATGCTGATGCGGAACTGGCCGCGATCCTCCGTCGGGGCCAGTTCTGACGGCAAAGCCAGGGCGATCAGCCCGGTCAGCACCAGGGAACCACCCAGCAGGGCCAGCACCAGCACCCGCGCGGCCAGGGCACTGCGCAGCAGGGCGCGATAACCTTCGGTCACCCGATCCAGCACCCGCTCCGTATAGCGGAACAGGCCGCGCGGTTCCGCATGGCCCTTCAGCAGCTTGGAACAGAGCATGGGCGATAGGGTCAGCGCCACCACGCAGGAAAAACCGATGGCGGCCATCAGGGCGACGGCGAATTCGCGGAACAGGCGGCCTTGATCGCCGGCCAGCATGGACAAGGGTGCAATCACCGCCAGCAGCACCAGCGTGGTGGCAATCACCGCGAAGCCGATCTGCCGGGCCCCACGATAGGAGGCCAGCAGCGGCGGCTCCCCCTCCTCAATCCGGCGGGAGATATTTTCCACCACGATGATGGCATCATCCACCACCAGACCCACCGCCAGCACAAAGGCCAGCAGGGTCAGCACATTGATGGAAAAGCCCATGGCCGCCATCACGCCAAAGGCGGCCACCATGGAAACCGGGATGGCGACCACGGGAATGATGGTGGCACGCAGGGTGCGCAGGAACATCCACACCACCAGCACCACCAGCCCCACGGCCACGGCGATGGCGTGGAACACCTCATAGATGGATTGGCCGATGAAGGCGGCATCATCATGCCGCACCTCCAGGATCATGCCGGCCGGCAGGTTGGCCTGGAACTGGGCCAGCAGCGCCCGCACGCCTTGTGACACTTCCATCGTATTGGCGGTGGATTGGCGCACAATGCCCATGCCGACGGCAGCCGATCCGTTGATGCGGAAATCGGAACGGTCGTCGCGGGCCGCCACCTCCACCCGCGCCACATCGCCGACGCGTACCTGATTCATGCCATCCTGGCGGATCAGGATGCGGGCGAACTGTTCGGGGCGGTTCAGCCGCGTATCGGTGCGCACGGTGAATTCGCGCTGCTGGCTTTCGATGCGACCGGCCGGCAGCTCGGCATTTTCCCGGCGGATGGCATCTTCAATATCCTGCACCGTCACCCCGCGCGCCGCCATGGCGTTGCGGTCCAGCCAGACGCGCATGGCGAATTCCCGCGACCCGCTGATGCGGATGGAGGCCACGCCCGGCACCGTGGCCAGCGCATCCTGATAATAGCGGCGGACGAAATCCGTCAGCTCCAGCTGGTCCATGCCCTGGGCGCGCAGGGAAATCCACATGATCGGGTTGCTGTCGGCATCGACCTTGCTGATTTCCGGCGTATCCGCCTCCTGCGGCAGATTCTCGGCGATGCGGCCCACACGGTCGCGCACATCATTGCTGGCGCTGTCAATATCGCGGTCGATGTCGAATTCCACCGAGACGGAGGAAGCACCTTCGCGCGACCGGGAGCGGATGGTTTTGATCCCCTCGATCCCGTTGATCACCCCCTCGATCCGTTCGGTGATTTCATTATCCACCACCTCCGCGCTGGCGCCGGGATAGTTGGTGGAGATGGAAACGACGGGATAATCGATCTTCGGCAGCTCGCGCACCGGCAGCTTCTCATAGCCCAGCACGCCGAACACAACCAGCATGGCGCTGATCACGAAGGCAAGCACCGGGCGCTGGATCGAGAGGTCGGAGAGCACCATGGCAGGCGTAGCCCCTGGATTGACATCAGGTAGGACAGGGCGCCGCTGGCGCCGACGAAAAACTTACCGGTTGGGCGGCGGCCTCAGCTGGGCCGGGCTGCCGCCTGTGGCACATCGCTGCCGCCACTGATCTTGGCATTGACCGGCAGGCCTTCGCGCACCTTCTGGGTGCCACGGGTGATGATCAGCTCACCGCCCTGCAGGCCCTGGGCCGCCTCCACATTGCCGCCGGAACGCGCGCCGATGGTGATTTCCCGGCGCTGCACCTTGCCCTCCACCACCAGATAAACAAACTGGCGGTCACCAACCGGCACCAGCGCTTCTTCCGGCACCAGCACCACATTGGCGCGGTTTTCCAGCGTCAGCCGCACGGTCATGAACATGCCGGGCCGCAGGCGGCCATCCGGGTTGGGCAGGCGGGCCAGGGCCGCCAGGGTGCGGGTAACGCTGTCGATGCGGGTATCCACCGCCGACAGCGTGCCCTGGAAGGCCTGACCCGGATAGACATTGCTGCTGGCCGCAATCTCCATGCCCTCGCGCAACTGCGGCAATGCGGCTTCCGGCACGGTGAATTCCAGCTTCATCACACCGGTATCATCCAGCGTGGTCACCGGCGTGCCCGGCTGCACCAGGGCGCCGGGGCTGACCTGGCGCAGGCCGGTGGCCCCGCCAAAGGGCGCGCGGATGGTCAGATCCTGCAGGCGGGCCTGGGCGGCGCGCACCGATGCCTCCGCCCCCTGCAGCTGCAGGTTCAGCTCATCCACCTTGGCCTGGGCAATGGCCTGCCGTGGCAGCAGCGCCTTGGAGCGTTCCAGCAGCTGAGCGGCGTTGCGGCGCGTCGCCTCCGCCACGGCCAGATTGGCCCGCACCTCTGTATCATCCAGTTCCAGCAGCACGTCGCCGGCGGAGACCTTCTGTCCTTCCTGGAAACGGATGGTGCGCACCAAGCCGGCGGTCTTGGCGGTCACCGTCACCGCCTCATTGGCGCGCAGGGTGCCCACGGCATCGAACACGACCTTGATCTCCCCCCGGCCAGCGCGGCTGGCCACGACATCCACCGGGCGGGCAGCAACCTGGCGAGGCCCCCCGGTATCCCTGGAACCGGCTGCATACCAGATGCCGCCCCCAATGGCGGCCAGGGCAATGGCGGTGGCGATCTGAAGGGGAAGACGCATAATCCTTTTCCGTTCTTTCGCAGGACGGCCGGTCAGGAAGGGCGACCCAGCGTCAATAGGACAATCAAAGGGACATTCTAACCCGCTGGCGGGCGGAAGAACCGGCTAAAATGACATGGCGCGGGCGACCGGCGTGGCAATGGCGCGGCCGGCCGCCACTTCCGTGAACTGGTTTGCGGATTAGGAGTTAGTGTCTCCCCCCCGGCTCATCTACCGTGGAATTGTTACGGCATTGTAACTAATGCCGCTTGCGCGACACTCTTTTACAATTAAGCCGGAATTGCCCGCACACGGTCAGGCGGCGCTGGATGACTTGCTGGTGTGCGAGCGGGTGATTTCCCATAGGAAAGCCCGGTCCACCGCCGGGTAGCGCGACGGCATCTCCCGCTCGATCTTGTCCATCAGTTCCCGCGCGGCGGGTTTGCCGTTGGCTTCCTCATAAAGCAGGAACCAGGCGGCATAGGTCCGTCCCTGGATGCGCGGGTCAGCATCCTCCGCCAGCGCCGGCAGAACCCAATAGCCGAAGCGCCCATCCGCGCTTTCCCCGACAAAGGGCAACCGCGTGACAGAAAGACGAAGCCGGGGGGGTGTCATGATGCGGGGCAGATCGATCCGGGACGGGGAAGAGGATGGAATGGAAAAATAGGTGACAAAATGGAAACGGATGGATGTTATTAACTTATGGTTTACAGGTAATCGTGCTGAAGTTGCATCATAACACTATAGACGGTGATGCACAGTCTGCAATCGTCTTCATGCATCGTGATCGATAAACTGTGCGAAAGGTCATGTCGACCGGGTTGGCGGGCGCAGGGTGGCGCAACACGGTGCGGCCGGGGTCACGCAGGGCAGCCCTATTTTATCCGGGGGGTGGGAGCGGGCTTCTGGTCGCCCAGCGGCTCAGCGTGGAACCGCAACATGAAAGAGAATTTTCCAAGCCAGCGGTCAGCCGCTGTCGCGCGGCCACAGGCCGGATGGATCGTCCCCCGGCCGGGGTGACATCGGGTCAGCCGGGCCGGGGGGATCAAGACGGCGAGCGTGGCCGCCGGATCAGTGGCCGTGGCCGCCGGCGGCCTTGCTTTCCTCCGTCTGGATATAAAGGCGGCTGCAATAGGGGCAGGTGACCTGACCCGTGGGGGTGAGCGGCAGATAGACCAGCGGGTGGCCCAGCGCCCCGCCACCGCCATCGCAGCCGACGGTATCATCGTCGATGTAGATGGTTTCCAGCGGCTGCATGGGACGTTCCTTTGGATGATGGTGATCACAGATGCGATTTCGCGGCCGCATCATACTACCGCTTGCCATTTGCGCAATGGGCAGGAAGCGGGCGGGATGAATGCATGGAAGCTGCCCCTGCCCCTTGCGCATAAATTGACCCTGCCTGCGGGCGGGTGTAACCCAAGGGCACGCCCGCCCGGTCCCTTTGCCTTGATCCAGGATATGATCGACATGCCCGACAGTGTAAGCCGGACCCTTGCCGCCGATCCGTCCGGCAGCCTGCCCGAAGCCGCCATTGATATCCGCGATCTGCGCAAGACCTATCGCGGCAATGGCAAGGCCCCGCCGAAGGAAGCGCTGAAGGGCATCAACCTGTCGGTGCCGCGCGGGTCCATCTATGGTCTGCTGGGGCCGAATGGCGCGGGCAAAAGCACGACGATCAATATCCTGGCCGGGCTGGTGAACAAAACCGGCGGCACGGCGGCCATTTGGGGCATCGATATCGACCGGCATCCGCGCTCGGCCCGGGCCGCCATCGGCATCGTGCCGCAGGAACTGAACCTGGACCCGTTCTTCACCCCGCGTGAAATTCTGGACCTGCAGGCCGGGCTCTATGGTGTGCCCAAGGCCGAGCGCCAGACCGACCGGCTGCTGGAGGCGGTGGGGCTGAAGGACAAGGCCAATGCCTATGCCCGCACCCTGTCGGGCGGGATGCGCCGCCGGCTGATGGTTGCCAAGGCCATGGTCCATGCCCCGCCCGTGCTGGTGCTGGATGAGCCGACGGCTGGCGTGGACGTCGAACTGCGGCAAAGCCTGTGGGCCTATGTGCGCGAACTGAATCAGGCCGGCACCACGGTGGTGCTGACCACGCATTATCTGGAAGAAGCCCAAGAGCTGTGTGACACCATCGCCATCGTCAATCATGGTCAGGTGGTGGCCTGCGAATCGAAGGAGGCCCTGCTGGGCCGCATCGATGCTAAGGAAATGGTGGTGACGCTGGAAGCACCGCTGGCGGCGGTGCCTAGCGAACTGGCGGGCTATGATGTCAGCCTGCCGACCCCGCAGCGGCTGGTGGTGCGCTACCGTCCCAGCCAGACGCGGGTGGCCGATCTGCTGGGCGCTATGGCGACGGCCGGCCTGTCGGTGAAGGATCTCTCCATCGTTGAAAGCGATCTGGAGGATGTGTTCCTGCAGCTTACCCGCGCGCCTGCCACGGATGCCGATTATCGCTGAAAACGGCCGGCTGCGGCCGGGCCTGTTGATCCGGCTGCTGGCGCTGCTGGGCTGTTTTCTGGTCAGCGGCTGTGCCGGCACCTATCAACCGATGGGGCCGGCACACACCATGCCCGCCCTGGCGGCGGAACGGCTGACCCTGGCCGACGGGCTGTCTGTGCCGCTGCGGCGCTGGGAACCGGCGGCGGGGGTGCGGCCGCGTGCCGTCATCCTGGCCCTGCATGGCTTCAATGATTATGGCAATGCCTTTGCCCTGCCGGGCCGGTACTGGGCCGGGCAGGGGATTGTCACCCTGGCCTATGACCAGCGCGGATTCGGCGATACGCCCAACCGCGGCATCTGGCCCGGCATCCCCACACTGGGGGCCGATCTTTCGGCCGCCATTGCTGCCGTGCGCGCGGCCTATCCCGATCTGCCGTTTTATGTGCTGGGGGAAAGCATGGGCGGGGCGGTGGTGGCCAGCCGCTTTGCTGGCCAGCCTTTGCCGGAAGGGGTGGCCGGGTTGATTCTGTCCGCACCCGCCGTCTGGTCACGGTCGACCATGCCCTTTTACCAGCGCTGGGCCCTGGCGCTGGCCGGCTGGACCGTGCCCTGGATGGAACTGACGCCGCCGCGCGGGCTGAAAATCCAGGCGTCCGACAATATCCCCATGCTGGTGGCGCTGGGCCGCGACCCGCTGATGATCCGCGCCACGCGGGTGGATGCGGTGCGCGGGCTGACCGATCTGATGGATCAGGCCATGGCGGCCATGGGTCATCTGCCGGGCCCCACCCTGGTGATGTATGGGCAGCATGAACAGGTGATCCCGCCGGTCCCGGTGGCCCAGGCCCTGGCCAGCCTGCCCCCGCGCCCCGATATCCGCCGCGTGCGCTATCCGCAGGGCTGGCACATGCTGTTGCGGGATTTGCAGGCGGAAATTGTCTGGCGCGATGTGGCGGCCTTTGTCGGCAACCCCGCCGCCCCGCTGCCCAGCGGGCTGGAAGGGGCGCCAGCGGAGAAGCCCGGATCATGAGCCAGATTCCCGTCACCCTGATTGCCGATGATTACGCGCTCGCCCCCGGCATCAGCGAGGCGGTGCTGGAACTGGCGGCAGCCGGGCGCCTGTCCGGTACGGGGGCCATGGTGCCAAGTCCGCTCTGGCCCGACCATGCCCGCCGGCTGGCCACTGCCCCGGCCGGGTTCCAGGCCGGACTGCACCTGACCCTGACCGGCGGCCTGTCGCCGCTGGGCGATCTGGGGGCATTGGCACCCGGTGGGCAGTTGCCAGGGATCGACCGTTGGATGGGCTGGTCGCTCAGCGGCCGGCTGCGTGATCCGGCCCCCCGCCGCCTGATCGCGGCGGAGATTGCCCGCCAGTTGGACCGGTTTGAGGATGCGCTGGGCCGCGCGCCGGATTTCATCGACGGGCACCAGCATGTGCATCTGCTGCCCGGCATCCGCGGGCCGCTGCTGGATGAAATGGCGCGGCGCTATCCCGCTGGCCGCGTCTGGCTGCGCAATTGTGCGGCGGGGCCGGGTGCCATTCTGGCCCGCGGTGTCGCCCCGGCCAAGGCGGGGCTGATCGCCGCCCTGGCCCTGGGGCTGGCGGCGGCGGCGCAGCGTCGCGGCATTCCCACCAACCGGGGCTTCGCCGGGGTCTATGGATTTGACGGGGATTTCCCGGCCCGGATGCGGCGATTCCTGACCAGGGCCCGGCCGGGCCTGCTGGTGATGGTGCATCCGGGATATCCTGATGAAATTCTGGCCGCCCTGGACCCGTTGACGGAACCACGATTGGCCGAACTGCATTATCTGGCCAGCCCGGCCTTTGCTGATGATCTGGCCCGGGCAGATTTGGTTGTGGCGCGCGGCCAAACTATCCCTTTGGGTTAGGCACTACCGCGCGACCGTGGTAATTATTGATGATATCCTGACGGCGTTGGCCGTTTGTCGGCCGCGTATTCGCCCATTTCTGCTGCGCGAAGGTTGCCCCGTTGGAAGTCAATCTCACCCTGTTCGTCGTCGCCCTGCTGGCCGCCATCGGCGCGGTCAGCATCGCGCTCGTCCGGCAGGTGCTGTTCTATTCCAGGCGTGCGCAATTACTGCGCCAGAAGGAGCGCAACCGGGAGCTTCACCGCAAGCAGGAAGAATTGAAGGAAAATTACCGCCAGGCCCAGGAAAGGGTGCGCCAGGCGGAGGTGGACCGCAAGGCCATGGCTAACCAGCTGGCGGAGGCCAAGCGCCGGGTGCAGCAGGCCGAACAGGATAATTACGTCATCGTGCATGAGCTGGGGGAGCCGGCGGGTGGCCGCCAGCTCTTCCAATCCACCATGACCCTGGCCAGCAGTTTCACTATCGGCCAGACGCTGGTGAAGGATTGCAAGCTGCGCAATGTCCGCCATCTGGTGGAAATCTGGGCGGACAATGCCGATGAGGCGGGCAAGATGTTGCGCGCCACCTTCTCGGCCGATGCCGGGTTCAGCCCGTCGCGTCCCATCCCGCCCCCGGCGGGTATCATGGCGGCGGAATAGGGGCGGGGGCGCGCATGTTCATCCATGTCGGCTTGATCCTGCTGATTCTGGTCTCCATCACCTATGCCGCCGCCGTGCTGCGCAAGATCGAAGGGGATGTGGTGCAGCATCAGCGTGACATGCGCACGCTGGAGGAGGAGCATCACCAGCTGGAGGTGGCGTGCAACACATTGGGCGAATTGCTGTCGCAGGTGGGCGATGAACTGGCCAGCGCCCAGGCAGAGGTGATGCGCCTGAGTGATGAGAAGGCGCAGCAGGAAGCGGCCCTGGCCGCCCTGGAGGAGGCACCCAAGCAACGCCTGTTCCTGGTTGACCGCGCCACGCTGACCCAGGCGAAATTATGGGAAGTGACGATCCTCAATGGGGGCGCTGGCAATGGACCGGGTGTTCCGGTGGCCACCAGCATGGAATGGGCGGCCGGCCGCACCTATCTGATCGCCGGTGCCACCGACCGCGATGCGCGCTACCGGGCGGAACCACGCTTCCCCTCCGGCCAGGGTTATCGCATCGCCAAGATCGAACGGTTCCGCCGGGCTTGAGCCGGCGGTTGCTGGTCTGCAACCCGCCCAAAGATCAACCTTCAGGCGGGTTGGTATGCCATCATGTTCTCTATGAGTTCGTCTGAAAACTTTTCCTTCTCTCTCAACATGTTAATGGTTTAATCCCGTCACCCCTGCGAAGGCCGGGGTCCAGTTTCGTAGAGCAAAGCGCCTGTGATTCTGGGCCCCGGCCGCAGCATGGGTGACGGTAGCATTTGAAGATAAGACGTGTAAGACGTTGAGATAATGTGAAACTTTCCGGACAGACTCTATGGTATGAATTACCTCACTTTAGGACCAGATCAGCAGCTTTCGCAGCCGCTTCATCATCCTAATGCTTTACCGGTTGAAAACCTGCATCGAACTGGCTGGCGATTTCTGCGAGGCGTTTGTCGAGTGTCCATAGTTTGGCGTCGGGGGTGATCAATGTTGAGGCCAACAGGCACATATCGACCAAGCCGCAGCCCCTGCCATAGAGACGCTCCCGTTCGATGAAATCGATGACCTCACGAAGGGTGGCCTGCTTGCAGGGTCGAAGCATGGCGATGCTGCGCAAGGTACCCGCGCGTGGTTGTGGCGGCGTTCCACAGGCCAGTTCGGCCGTCACCATGGGATGAACCAGAGCCAAGTCCGCCTCAATCAGATCGACCAAGGCGGGATTTCCATTTCTAAAATGGTCAACCCAAACCGAGGTGTCGATCAGCACGTTCATTGGGTCACAGGATCCCTGTGCCGGGGAATGTCCTGCATGGCCGGAACCGTACCACCCAGGGCAGCCAAGCGTTTCGCAGCCTGCACCCGCACATAGACCTTGATCGCCTCGCGCACGAGGTCCGACGCACTGGACACATCTGGATCGGCGAATTCCAGCGCCTGCTCATAGAGCGCATCATCAACCGAAATCGTGGTTCGCATGGATGCCTCGCATCAATTTTGATGAAAAAATACATCAATGCCAGCGCCCAAGCAAGCGTCCACAGGGGGCACACAGATGGCAATACAGCGCATCGCCCAGAAACTGACGGAGCAACGCGTCAGCATTTGCGCGTCATATGGCCTTTCCGCTGAGAGTCCTTGAGCGGGCGGCTTGTTTTAGGTGTGGCTATGACCACGCAGGAGCCGGCCAGGTGGAGATCGTCCCCCGGCTGTACAGGTTGGAACGTAACTCAGGCAGCCATGCCGGCCGCGTGGCCGCTGGACCAGGCCCACTGGAAATTATAGCCGCCCAGCCAGCCGGTAACGTCCACCGCTTCCCCCACCACATAAAGGCCGGGGATCTTTTTCGCCTCCATGGTTTTGGAGGAAAGCTCGGCCGTATCCACGCCGCCCAGCGTCACCTCGGCTGTGCGATAGCCCTCGGTGCCATTGGGGCTGACGCGCCATTGGTGCAGCGCCTGGGCCAGGGCCGTCAGGTCGGCATCGCGCAGATCGGCCATCGGGCGGCTGGTCAGCGGCTGCGGGCCGATCAGGTCGGTTTCAAACAGCCGCTCCCCAAAGCGGCGGGGCAGCAATTCGCCCAGGATGGTGCGCAGCTCTGCCTTGTGCCTTGTCCGCTTCAGCCCCTTCAGATGCTCGGCCAGCGGCAGATCGGGTGACAGGTCGATGGTCACATCCAACCCCTCCCGCCAATAGGAGGAAATTTGCAGGATGGAGGGGCCGGACAGGCCGCGATGGGTGATCAGCAGCGCCTCGCGGAAACGGCCCTTGCCACAGGTGACGGTGGCTTCCAGCGGCACGCCCGACAGGTCGCGCAGCTTTTCCAGGTCGCGGTCGGCAAAGGTCAGCGGCACCAGGGCCGGGCGCGGCTCCACCAGCGCCAGCCCCCATTGCCGCGCCAGCCGGAAGGCGAAATCCGTCGCCCCCATCTTGGGGATGGAAGGACCGCCGGTGGCCAGGATGAAACTGTCGCCCGTGATCTCCCCCCGGCTGGTGGCGAGCGCAAAGCCGCCGCCGGGCTGTGGGGAAACCTTGTCGATGCGGCATTGGGTGGCGATATCCACCCCGGCATCGGCGCATTCAGCCAGCAGCAGATCAACAATCTGTTTGGCGCCATCATCACAGAACAGCTGGCCCAGCTTCTTCTCGTGCCATTTCACCCCGTGGCGATCCACCAGGGCGATGAAATCATGCTGGCTGTAGCGTTTCAGCGCGGAGATGCAGAAATGCGGGTTCTGCGACAGGAACCGGTCAGGTTTGGCGTCCAGATTGGTGAAATTGCAGCGCCCGCCGCCGGAGATCAGGATCTTCGATCCCACCTTCTCGGCATGGTCCAGCACCAATACGCGGCGACCGCGTCGTCCGGCGAAAATGGCGGCGAACAGGCCGGCGGCCCCACCGCCGGCAATCACGACATCATAATGCGGCATCATCTCAATCCAGCCCGACCTTGCCGCGCATCTTCTTGATGCCAGCGCGGTTGCCCTTTTCATCCAGCCGGCGGACCTTGGACGCCTTGGTGGGGCGGGTGGCCCGGCGCGGCGCCTGGCGTTCCGCCGCCTTGGCCAAAATCTCCACCAGCCGTTCCTTGGCCTCTTCCCGGTTCCGCTCCTGGCTGCGGTGGGCCTGGGCCACCAGCACCAGCACGCCCTCCGCCGTCAGCTTCCGCCCGGCCACCCCGCGCACCCGCTGTTTCAGCCAGTCCGGCAGGGACGGGGAATTGGCCACGTCGAAGCGCAATTGCACCGCCGTTTCCACCTTATTGACATTCTGCCCCCCCGGCCCCCCGGCGCGCAGGAAGCTCTCCTGCAGCTCCTCCTCCGCGATGGAAATATAGGGGGTGATGGGGATCATGGGGCAGACGTCCGGGGCTGGGCGGGGATTCTGCTCCCTGCCTACAGCAATGGGGTGGGGTTGGGAAGGGGCGGGCTGCCCTGCGTCCCCGCCGGCGAAGGCGGGGTGTATAACAGCTAATCGGCGAACCGTGTCGCACTTCCGCATATAAAAGAATAGGCAAGACGCCAGCTTTTCCCTTCTGGGGAGAGTGGCGTCTTGCCTATTATCTCCTCGTGGCGTTGTAGGGGGCGGATAGGCCACCCCCCGTCACACGAAGGAGCAACCGGGATTTTCGGACTAAAACAGCCCAGCTCCTTTGAACTGGAAATCTCGTTCCTCGGCGTGAAGCTGCGGATCACGATCCAGTTCTAAGGGTCGCCGGGGCGGGTGGCACCACCCCGGCGACCCTTAGAATATAAGGCGAATGGCCTCGCCACGCAAGCAGGCCCAGGACTTCGAGCGCGCAGGAAGCTCGCCTGCATCTCCGTCCTCCGCGATGGCGATAGAGGGGTGATGGGGAATGGGGCCGGTGCGGCGTGGGATCATGTGCCCCCACTTGCAGCAATGGGGACGCATCAGTGCGTTGCGTGCGCCAGTTCCAGCGCCAGATGCTGCGCCACGCCGACGCGATCCTGTATCAGCAAGCTGCCGATGCGTTCGGCTTTCTTGGCTTCTATGGTCGCAATCTTGGCCGTGCGTACCACGGATTCCGCCGGCAGGCCGGCTTGTCCCAGATCGGATATCGCCACATCGCCGGACGGCGTTCCCGGACCGGACGATCCGTATAGGGAAAGGGAACCTTGATGATATCCCAGGCTTCAAAGTCCAGCATAGGCCCGCCGATCGGCATCACTGTCCCATTCGCCAAAGGTGGCAAAGGGATCGTCGGTCTGCTCCTTGCTGGCCAGTTTGCTGGTGATCATGATCACCCCTGGTAAGGATAGCCCTTGGCTGAAAAGGTAAGGGAATTCCTTACTAGGAACAAGGATTCGTCGGCTCACCCTGGCAAGTGAACGTCACTCCCCCGGTGGCACCGGCTTGCGATCCGGCACCGGGGAGGATTGCACCGGCGACGGTTTGCCCGGCGCCCGGCCGTGGCTGATGCGCGGGGCCGGCATATCTGCCCCCGGCAGGGGCTGGCCCTGGCCCAGGCTGTTGCGCAAGGCTTCATCGCCCGGTGTCATCGGCACCGCACCCGGCCCTTGCAGCGAACGGGTGATCTGGTCGGCCTGCAGACGGTTGCTGGTGGCCTCCCGCTGCTGCATCGGGTCCGGTGGCAAGACACCCAGCGACCGGTCCTCCGACCGGGTGCGCAGGCTGTCCGCCTGGGCGCGGTCGCGCTCCACCGACAGGGCCGACGGGCCCCGAATGGGCGTGGTGCCGGGGGCCGGGCTCAGCAGCGGGTTGTCCGCCAGGGCGGGGGCCGCCAGCAGGCCAAGGGCCAGCATCAGGCCAAGGAGGTGGATGCGGTTTGTCATGATCCAGATATGGGTGCGGGCCGGGGCAGCGCACAGGGGGGCGGTGGGAACCACCGCAGCGATGCCGGGTTTTGTCACCATAGCTTTGTCGATGGAGATCCCCATGCGCTATGAGAGCGAGACTGACCTGCCCGACAGCGTGCGCAACCAGTTGCCGGCGCCGGCCCAGGCGATTTTCCGTCAGGCCTATAACGCCGCCTGGGATGATTGGCAGGAGCCGGAAGACCCGGACATCGTTCATTCCGGCCGTGATGATGCCGCTCAACTGGCCGCCTGGGCCGCCGTGCGGGAACGGTATGAACGGGACGCGGCGGATATCTGGCAGCCCAAGCCGGCGGCTTGAGCCTGCGGGAACCGGTGCGACGCTCATCCGTTAGCAAACAAAGGCTTCAACGCGAAAGGGCTATGCCATGGACCTCCTCCGCATCATCCTTGCCATCCTGCTGCCGCCGCTGGGCGTGTTTTTACAGGTGGGGTTCGGGATGCATTTCTGGCTGAATATCCTGTTGACGATATTGGGCTATATCCCCGGCATCATCCACGCCATCTGGGTCATTGTGAAAGTGAAATGATCAGGGCAGTCCCGGCGCATGGGGCCCATGCGCCGGGGAATTGTGAAATTTTCTGTCCTGACCTTAAAGATGCTTGCGTCCCGCAGCCATTTGCATAAATAACAGCATCAGACGCACCCGCACGTGCCCCTGGCCCTTGCGGCATCCGCCATCCTGGCGCTGCCCCTGGTGTTTATGCAACGACGTCAGGCGTCCTTTTTGGCAGAACCGGTCAACCGTGGGCCGGTCCCGAGAGGGAAGTCGATATGAACGCCGTTATGCCCAAAGGGGCCATGTTAGGCTGAGGCCTTCTCTGGTTTCTCTCGTCTGTTGACGCTTTGAGGTTCACTGCCATCCCCATCGGGGCCGCAGGATCGACCCGGCAATCACGACGCGACGCCAGACCCTTTCCCCACCGCACCCGGCACCGCTTGGCTTTGCGCCATTCGCGGGCCTGATCCAGTTTTTCATGCCGTCCGGCAGCCCTGAACGGGCCGGGCGGCAGCGGGGATTTTGTCATGGCGCATATCCGCTTCCGTTCCGCCGTTGCACCGCTGCGTCGCAACCTGTTCACCCGTCCGGCCACTCTGCCCACCGTCGACCGGATGGTGGCGGATTTGCAGCCGGCGGAGCCGATGCATTGCATCCGCCCGCAGGTGCTGGTCAGCACCGCCCGCCGTTTCATCGATCTGTTCGGGGCGGCCACGGGCGGCGATGTGCTGTATGCGGTGAAGTGCAACCCAGATCCGGCCTTCCTGCGCGCGCTTTATCGCGGTGGTGTGCGTCATTTCGATTGCGCCTCGCCGGCGGAAATCCGCGTCGTGCGCCAGATGTTCAGCGATGCGCAGATCCATTACATGCATCCGGTGAAGAACCGTGCTGCCATCGCCAAGGCGTGGAATGAATTCGCCGTGCGCGACTTCTCCCTGGATAGCCAGGAGGAGTTGGACAAGATCCTGGCCGTCACCGGCAAGGCGCCGGCCGATCTGGGCCTGTTCATCCGGCTGGCCATGCCCAAGTCGGCGGCGGCCTATGATCTGTCCGGCAAGTTCGGGGCCACGCTGGAACAGGCGGTCGAATTGCTGCGCCGCGCCCGCCCGCGGGCGGCACGGCTGGGCATCTGCTTCCATGTCGGCAGCCAGATGATGGACCCGGCCGCTTACGAGGTGGGGCTGGCCATTGCCGGCCGCGTCATCCAGGCGGCTGGGGTCGCCATTGATGTGGTGGATGTGGGTGGCGGCTTCCCGGTCAGCTATCCGGATATGGACCCGCCCGACCTGCGGCTTTACATGGATGCCATCGCCCGTGGCGTGCAGGCGCTGGACCTGCCCGCCGGCACCCGCATCTGGTGCGAACCGGGCCGTGCCCTGGTGGCCGGCGGCGGTTCGGTGGTGGTGCAGGTGGAACGCCGGCGCGGGGATGAGCTGTTCATCAATGATGGCGTCTATGGCAGCCTGTCGGATGCCGGGGTGCCGGCCTTCCGCTTTCCCTGCCGGCTGATTCGCCGCAGCGATGCCGATCTGGTGGCTTTCAGCTTCTGGGGCCCCACCTGTGACAGTGCCGACCGCATGAAGGGCCCCTTCCTGCTGCCGGCCGATATTCAGGAAGGCGACTGGATCGAAATCGGCCAGCTGGGTGCCTATGGCGCCACCCTGCGGACGGAGTTCAACGGCTTCGATCAGGCCCGTCTGGTGGAGGTGGTGGACAGCCCGCTGCTGGCCACGCCGGGCCATGCCATCGCGCCACAGTTGCCAGAAATGGCCGCTTAGGTCACTCTATGGTCACAAGTTAACCACAGCACGGCTCCGACCACACGGTCGGGGCCGTGCATTCCTGTTGTCTGCGTTCACCCTGAACCGTCAACTACCACAAGCCAAGAGGCACCCATAGGCGGGTAATAGCCCCGGAGCAAAAGCGAAAATGACCCAATATCAGAAGCATTGTGCCCTTCCTGGGCGTCTTGTGATGGTCGGTTTCGGCAGCATAGGCCAAGGCGTGCTGCCCCTGATTCTGAGGCATATCGAAATCAAACCTCAGAACATCACCATCGTCACGGCGGACGAGCGTGGACACGGTGAGGCTGACTATTTCGGCATCAAGTTCGTCAAGAACCCGCTGACCCGCGAGAATTATCGTTCCATCCTGGAACCATTGCTGAACAAGGGGGATTTCCTGCTCAACCTGTCGGTTGACGTCTCCTCCGTCTCGCTGGTCGAACTGTGCGCCGAGAAGGGCGCGCTTTATCTGGACACCTGTATCGAGCCCTGGCCCGGCGGCTATACCGATCCCAGCCTGACGCCGAGCCAGCGGTCGAACTATGCCCTGCGCGAAACGGCGCTGGCGATGCGGGAAAAGTTGGGGACCAGTGCCCCGACGGCGGTGCTGACCCATGGCGCCAATCCGGGCTTGGTGTCGCATTTCGTCAAGCAGGCCATGCTGAACATCGCGGAAGATACCGGCCGCGATGTCGCGGTGCCGACGGACCGCGCCGGCTGGGCCAAGCTGGCGCAGGAACTGGGCGTGAAGGTGATCCATGTCGCCGAACGCGACACCCAGATTTCCAGCGTGCCCAAGCGCCGGGGGGAGTTCGTCAATACCTGGTCGATCGACGGCTTCATTTCCGAGGGCTGCCAGCCGGCGGAACTGGGTTGGGGCACGCATGAGGCGACGTTCCCGCCCGATGGCATCCGGCATGATTATGGCTGTCAGGCCGGCATCATCCTGAACCGGCCGGGCGTGACCCAGCGGGTGCGCACCTGGACGCCGATGGAAGGCCCCTTCCATGGCTTCCTGATCACCCATAGCGAGGCCCTGTCCATCCCCGATTACCTGACGGTGCGGGATGAGGCCGGCAACGCCATCTATCGCCCGACCTGCCATTATGCCTATCACCCCTGCGACGATGCGGTGAAATCGATCCACGAATTCGCCGGCAAGAATTATGTGCAGCAGGAAACCCAGCGCCTGTTGATGAAGGAAATCATCGAGGGCGTGGACGAACTGGGCGTGCTGCTGGCCGGGCACGAGAAGGGAGCCTATTGGTACGGTTCCCAGCTTTCCTGTGCCGAGGCGCGCGAATTGGTGGAGTTCAACAGCGCCACCAGCCTGCAGGTGACGGTGGCGGCCCTGTCCGGCATGATCTGGGCCATTGAGAACCCGGATCGCGGCATCGTGGAAGCCGACGATATGGATTTCCAGCGCTGCCTGGATATCTGTATGCCCTATCTGGGGCCGGTGGTTGGTGCCTATACCGACTGGACGCCGCTGGAGGGCCGGAACAAGCTGTTCCCGGAGGATGTGGATATGTCTGACCCGTGGCAGTTCAAGAATATCCGGGTGGTGTGATCTTGTTGAGGCCGGGAGCACAAAGCTCCCGGTTCTATCTAGAAAATCTAAGACGTAATATTTAAGATGACGATACAGCATAGACAAGAAATACATAATGCAATTCGTCTGTGGATGGCGAGTCTTGATTCTGTGCCTGGGTGGCGGGAATGGAACAAGAAAAAAATGCACGCCACTATGTTTTTTGATGGTGTTGTTCCTGTTTGTGAAATTGATGAATTTATTTTTCCTGATAAAATAGAAAAACAACATGAAATTGTTATGTCATATTTCTATTTAGAAGATTCAATTTTAGATATGAAGAATGTGGAATTTTATTTTAGGCGATATCCCTTCAGAGGCCTTCCGATATCGAGGTACAGCCATATCACTAATGTATGTGAGATGTATTTCAATAAATTCTATGAATTTTCCGAAAGAACAAAAAAGCACTTCGAAAAAATAAAAAAATACAATCCCGAAACTAAAGCAAATTTTGGAAAATTCATTTCTAGATTTAAAAAGGAATTTGAGTGCGAGCTCAAAGAAAGAAATCTTACACACCATCACAGAAAATTTCAAGATATATCAATAGATAGATTGTTCATAACGGATGTGCTTTCTGATAACGAAATTGACAAGAATATGGTGCGACTGTTGGATTTTAGATACAGAGAAGTTAGAAATGAATGGGTCAACAGAGTGCGCGCAAGAAGTGCAAAGGCTGAATTATATCTGAATTCTGTAGCTGATTTTACAGTAAAATCATGCGATTTCCTGCGTATCGATGTATAAAGTAATGTATTGCAATCAAAAAATTTGAAAAATAGCTTTCATTTTGCCGGCAATTGGCCGTACGATATCCTCTCTATGGGAGCTAGCCTCATGCCCAACGTCACCACACCCCGCACCCGTGCCGAGCGGCTGGAAGCCCGCGTCACCGCCGAGCAGAAGCGACTGATCGAACAGGCTGCTGCCTTGCAGGGCCGCAGCCTGACGGATTTTGTGCTGTCCAGCGTGCAGGACGCGGCCAAGCGGACCATTGAGGAACATCAGCGGCTGGAATTGTCCCTGCGCGACAGCGAAGCCTTCGTCGAGGCCCTGCTGAATCCGCCGGCCCCGAATGACCGGTTGCGGGAAACGGTGGGCCGTTATCGGCAGGCGATGGGCGTCTGATCACCGTGGCAGGGGATCGACCCTTGCGGGTGGAGCCGCTGGCCGCCCACCATCCGCGTGACCGTTTCACCAGCGGTGTGCCGGCACTGGACCGATATTTCCGCGCGCAGGCTGGCCAGGATGCCCGCAAACATCTGGCGGCCAGTTTTGTGCTGGTGGATGGTACGGATCAGGTGCTGGGCTATTACACCCTGTCCGCCAGTTCCATTCTGTTGACCGAACTACCGGATACCATCACCAAGCGACTGCCCCGCTATCCCTTGATCCCGGCCATCCTGCTGGGACGGCTGGCGGTTGATCAAGGGCAACAGGGCAAGGGGCTGGGGCGCTTTCTGTTGGCCGATGCGCTTCACCGCGCCTGTCGCAGCGACATTGCGGCTTTTGCGGTCATAGTGGATGCCAAGGATGACGCGGCGGCCGGGTTCTATCGCCGGGAAGGGTTCCAGCCTTTCACGGACCGGCCGCTGAAACTGTTCCTGCCGATGGCAACCATCCGTTCCCTGTTCGCCTGAGCCTTTCCGCCCGCTGGCGCTCACAAAAAACTATACGGATCGATATCCACCTGCACCCGCACGGCGGCGGGGATGTCTACCTGGGCCAGCCAGTCGGCCAGCACCGGCTGCAGGGCCAGGTTCTTCGGCCCTTTCAGCAACAGGCGCCGCCGGTGCCGGCCGCGCAGCACGGCCAGCGGGGCCGGGGCGGGGCCCAGGATGGTCAATTCCTCCCGCGTGCGCGGGGCGGTGCGGCCCAGGCGGCTGGAAATCTGGTCCACCAGCGCCTCATCCTCCCCCGACACGATCAGGGCGGCCAGTCTTCCATAGGGCGGCATGTCCAGGGCGCGGCGCTGTTCAGCCTCAATCGCCAGGAAACCGTCGCGGTCATGGGCCAGCAGGGCCTGCATCACCGGATGTTCGGGCATATGGGTTTGCAGCATCACCCGGCCCGGTCGGCTTTCACGCCCCGCGCGTCCGGCCACCTGATGCAGAAGCTGAAAGGTGCGTTCCCCCGCCCGCAGGTCGCCACCGCCCAGCCCCAGATCGGCATCCACCACCCCCACCAGGGTCAGCAGGGGGAAATGGTGGCCCTTGGCCATCACCTGGGTGCCGATCAGCAGATCCACTGCCCCGTCGCGTACCTGTTCGATCACGTTCAGCATGGCGCGGGGGCCTGCCAGCGTGTCCGACGTCATCAGCGCCACCCGCGCCTCTGGGAACAGATTGGCCACTTCCTCCGCCACCCGCTCCACGCCCGGACCGCAGGCAACGAAGCTGCCTTCCGCCTCGCAATGCGGGCAATGGTCGGGGCTGGGGGCGGTATAGCCGCAATGGTGGCATTGCAGGCGCCGGGTCAGCCGGTGTTCCACCAGCCAGGCGGTGCAATGGGGGCATTGCAGCCGGTGGCCGCAGCCCCGGCACAGGGTCAGCGGCGCATAGCCCCGGCGGTTCAGGAACAGCATCCCCTGTTCGCCGGCCGCCATGGTTTCTGCCAGCGCGTTGCGCAGAATGGGGGACAGCCATTGCCGGGCCGGCGGGGCGGCATCCTTGCGGCGCAGGTCGATCAGGGTGACATCGGGCATCTGGGCCCCACCATGGCGGGCCGGCAGATCAATGCGGGCATAGCGGCCGGTCTCCGCATTGGCCAGCGTTTCCAGCGAGGGCGTGGCGCTGGCCAGCAGGATGGGAATCTGCCCCAGATGCGCCCGCACCACCGCCATGTCACGCGCGTGATAGACGACGCCTTCCTCCTGCTTGAAGGCGGCCTCATGCTCCTCATCCACCACGATCAGGCCCAGATCGGGATAGGGCAGGAACAGGGCCGAGCGTGCGCCCACCACCACCCGCGCCTCGCCATTGGCCACGGCGCGCCAGGTATGGCGGCGCAGGGGCGGGGCCAGTTCGGAATGCCATTCGGCGGGGCGCACACCGAACCGCCCGGCGAACCGGTCCAGCCACTGGCTGGAAAGTGCGATTTCCGGCAGCAGCACCAGCACCTGTTTGCCGGCACGCAGGGCGGCCGCCACCGCTTCGAAATACACTTCCGTCTTGCCGGAACCGGTGACGCCATCCAGCAGCGTGGCGCTATAGCCGCCAGCGGACACTTTGGCGGTCAGATCATCGGCGGCGGCGCGCTGAATCTCCGACAGTTCCTTTGCGGCGGCATCCGGGTCCGGCACCGGAAAGCGGGGCAGGGCCCGCATGGGCACCGGCGTCAAGGCCCCGGCATCGGCCAGTGCCCGCACCACGGCGGGGCCGCAACCGGCATCATTGGCCAGATCGGCGGCCAGCCGTGGCGGCCCGTCCAGCAGCAATTCCAGAATCCGCTTGCGGGCGGGGGTCAGGCGCAGTCCGTCCGGCAACTCGCCTTCGCTGCGCATATAGGCGGTGAGCGCGCGTGGTTCCTCCAGTGCGGCGGAAACTGACACGGCCATGCGCATCACCGCGCCCAGCGGTGACATGGTGTAGCTCGCCACCCAGGCGATGAAACGGCGGGTCACCGCCGGCATGGGTGGCAGGTCGAAGACGCGGATCAGCGGGCGCAGCTTGGTTTCCGCCACCCGGTCGCCGTTATGGTCGGCATCATCCTGCCAGACAACGCCAAACAGGCGGCGGGGGCCCAGCGGCACCTCCACATAGGTGCCGGGCGGCGCCTCTACCCCCTCGGGCACGCGGTAATCATAGGGTTCGGCCAGCGGCAGGGGCAGCAGCACGCGCACCCGGCGCACCGCCGGCACCACGGGCCCGCCGCCCAGAAGATCACCCTGTCCGCCTGTCGCCATAACCCGCCGGTTCCCGCTATCGATCACCGGGTGTTAACACTGAACCGGCTTACTTCACCAGCACCCGGTGCAGGATCACCCCGGTGATGGCGCAGCCGCCCAGCACCAGGCACATGGGCAGCGGCGTGCCGTCGGACAACAGCCCGACCAGCGCACCGGCCGCCGCCCCGGTGCAAAGCTGCAAGGCCCCGGACAGGGCCGAGGCCGACCCGGCCAGATGCGGGAAGACAGAGAGCGAGCCGGCCATGCCATTGGCCCCCACCAGCCCCATGCAGCCCAGATAGAAGAACAGCGGCACCATCAGCCCGAACAGCCCACCAAAGCCGGTGAGTGCGATCAGCGGCAGCACCAGCCCGATGGCAGCCGTCACATAAAGCCCCAGCTTCATCAGCCGATCCAGGCCATGACGCATGACCAGCCGGCTGTTAACCGCGCTCATCGCCATCATGGCGATGACATTGGCCCCGAAATAGAAACCGAAATGCTCCGGCGAGACCTTGAAATACTCAATATAAACAAAGGGCGTGCCGGAGATATAGGCGAACATGCCGGCAAACACGAAGCCACCGGACAGGGAATAGCCCAGGTAGCGGCGGTTGCTCAGCAGCGTCAGATAATTGCGCAACATGCCGGCATTCTGGTGCTGTCCGGGCGATCTTGTTTCCGGCAGGTACAGCAGGCCCAGCAGCGACAGCACGCCGAAGCCACAGAGAATCCAAAACACGCCGCGCCAGCCCAGATAGACCAGCACCTGCCCGCCCAGAATCGGGGCCACCATGGGGGCTGCCGCCGTCACCAGCATCATCAGCGACATTACCGAGGCCGCACGGTTGCGTTCGAACAGGTCGCGGATCATGGCGCGGGCCAGCACGGGCGGCGCACAGGCGCCGGCCCCCTGCACTACGCGCCAGGCCATCAGCGACCAGATATTGGTGGAAAGCGCACAGCCGATAGAGGCGATGACGAACATGATGATGCCGGCCGCCGCTGGCAGCCGCCGGCCATAGCGGTCCCCCAGCGGACCCCAGATCAGCTGGCTGATGCCCAAGCTGCCCAGAAAGGCGGACAGGGTCAGCTGAACCAGGGCCGGGTCCGTGCCCAGATCACGGGCGATCTGCGGCAGGCCCGGCAGATACATATCAATCGACAGCGGGCCGAACATGCAGAGCAGGCCCAGAATCATCACGAACAGCCGGAAGCTGGTGCCGGGCGGCAGGCCCGGCGATCCATCCTGTTCCATCTGTCCGCCGGCACCGGCAAGGCTAATCGCATCCACTTGTTCGCGGCCGCGCATCGTTGAAAACCCATATATCGACGAGAGAATAGCAGGCCGGAAAGCGCATCGGCCATTATTAAAGATAACATTCCGGCACGGTCGCTTGAATGCCCCCTGGCCCCATGGCAGCCGCCCTTATGCTGCATAGCAACATGAACCGGGTGCCGCCGGGCCATGCGCGGGCAGTGCTGGCGGGCGGATGCTGCTTTGGGTATTGTCCGCGCCATCGTGGCGGCCCTGGTTGGGGCGTGCCCACCCATTTTCGTGCAGGACGCCCTTGCCATGAAGTTCTTTGTCGATACCGCCGATCTGGCCGAAATCCGCGATCTGGCCGCCACCGGCCTGCTGGATGGCGTGACCACCAACCCGTCGCTGGTGGCCAAGGCCGGCCGCAACTTCATCGAACTGGTTGCGGAAATCTGCGACGTGGTCAGCGGCCCGGTCTCTGCCGAGGTGGCGGCCACCGATTTCGACACCATGCTGAAGGAAGGCCGCCATCTGGCCAAGATCGCCCCGAACGTGGCGGTCAAGGTGCCGCTGACGCCGGCCGGCCTGAAGGTCTGCCGCACGCTGGCCAATGAAGGCACCATGGTCAATGTGACCCTGTGCTTCTCCGCCGCCCAGGCCATCCTGGCCGCCAAGGCCGGTGCCGCCTTCATCTCCCCCTTCGTCGGCCGCCTGGATGATATCGGCCAGAACGGCCTGACCCTGATCCAGGAAATCGTCGAGATTTACTCCAACTACCCGGCCTTCACGACCGAGGTGCTGGTGGCGTCGGTGCGCAACCCGATCCATGTGGTGGAATCGGCCCGCATGGGTGCGCATGTTGCCACCATGCCGCCGAACGTGATCCGCCAGCTGGCCGGCCATGTGCTGACCGACAAGGGTCTGGCTCAGTTCGTCTCCGACTGGGCCAAGACCGGTCAGTCGATCCTGGATCAGGAAATCCCGGTTCGTAAGTAAGTGATACAGCCCCCTCCGCCGGAATCGGGGGAGGGGGCCTGTTTTCTGCTGCCATGGAAGGTTCGCGCTCATGACCATCGGCCCCGATCCAAGCGCCAATGCCGCGATGGATGAGTTGACGGCCGATGATGTGGCGGAATTCCTGAAAGAACATCCGGACTTCCTGGCCCGCCGGCCGGATGTCATCCCGCACCTGATCCCCCCCGCCGGTTCGCATGGCGATGGTGTAGTGGATATGCGGCACTATCTGCTGGAAAAGCTGCGCGGTGAGCTGGGTCGCCTGTCCGACCAGCGACGGGAATTGCTGGAGACCACCCGTGCCAATTTCCTGAACCAGCAACGGGTCCATGCCGCCGTGCTGCACCTGCTGGCGGCGCAAGGGCTGGAAGATCTGGTGCGCGCCGTGACCGGCGATCTGGCGGTGCTGCTGGACCTGGATGCCGCCGTGCTGGTGATGGAAAATCCCGATGACAAGATTGCCATGCTGGCCCCGCTGACCGGCCCGGCCGGGCTGGTAATGACCCCGCCAGGGGCGGTGAACCGCCTGATGGGCCGGGCCGATGTGGCGCTGCGCGGGGATATTTTTGGGGCGGCCGACCTGTGGGGCCATTGCGAATTCCCCGTGCGGTCGGAAGCTTTGGTCCGCCTGCGCTTTGGCGCGACGGAGATGGGCGAGGGCACGGAGGGGTTGCTGGCCTTCGGTTCCATGGAACCGGACATGTTCCATCCCGGTCAGGCCACCGACCTGCTGGTCTTCCTGGCCGGCGTGGTGGAACGCGCCATTACCCTGCGGCTGGATTGAGCGCATGGCGGGCCCGGCCCCCTTTCTGGGTTTCGCCGCGCAGGCCGATCTGGCAGACGCCATTGACCGCTGGCAGCGCTGGCTGGTCAATGAAAAGGGCTGTGCCCCGGCAACGCTGAAATCCTACAGCACCGATCTGGCGGGTTTCCTGGCCTTCATCGCGCATTACCGAGAGCGGGCACCGGGGCTGAATGATCTGGCGGCGCTTGATCTGATGGATTTCCGCGCCTGGCTGTCTGATCGTGCCATGCAGGGGGCTGGGACGGGGACGCGTGCCCGTGGTTTGGCCGGCGTGCGTAACCTGTTCCGCTGGTTGGATCGGCAGGGGATCATGCATAATCCCGCCATCCAGATTCTGACCAGCCCGAAGGTCAAGCGTCCAGCGCCCCGGCCGCTGACCGCCCCTGATGCGGCGCAATTGCTGGATGCGGCGGCAGAGTTGCCGGAAGCGCCCTGGATCGGGCTGCGCGACCGGGCCTTGCTCACCCTGCTCTATGGCTGCGGCCTGCGCATTTCCGAAGGGCTGGCCCTGAACCGCCATGATCTGCCGCCGGGGGCGGAGACGGTGCGGGTACTGGGCAAGGGGGCCAAGGAACGGCAGGTGCCGCTGCTGCCGGCCGTGCATCAGGCCGTGGCGGCTTATCTGGAGGCCTGCCCCTTCCGCTTGCCGGGCAGTGCGCCCCTGTTTTTGGGGGCGCGGGGCGACCGCCTGAATGCGTCGGTGGCGCGCAAGGCGATGCAGGCGCTGCGTGGGTTGCTGGGCCTGCCGGACAGCGCCACCCCCCATGCGCTGCGCCACAGCTTTGCCACCCATCTGCTGAGCAGCGGGGCCGATCTGCGCGCCATTCAGGATTTGCTGGGCCATACCAGCCTGTCCACCACCCAGCGCTATACCGATGTGGATGCGGAAACGCTGCTGTCCGTCTATGAAAATGCCCATCCCAGGGCCGTGTGGAAGGACGGGTAATACCAACCCGCCTTTAGGCGGGTTGGAGGCCGGCGACCGCCGGCCCGGCACCACGTGGTGCCGTAAGCCAAGCTGCCGGAGGCAGCGCCCGGCGCATGAGGGAAGACGAAATCTCCCTGGATCGGTCACGATCAAGGGAGATTGGTATAAGTGGCCTCAGCCCCTCAGCCGCCGGCCCGCCACCACGGCGCCGCCGACGATCAGCAGGCAGGCGGCACCCACCACCCAGCTGGGTGCTGCGCGGCCGGCCAGGATCAGCAGGGCGGTGGAAAGCAGCGGCGTGGCATAGGAAAGTGCCCCCAGCGTCTGGATATCGCCGCGCTTCACCCCATGGTCCCAGACGAAAAAGGCCAGCCCCACCGGCCCGATGCCCATGGCCGCCACCACGGCCCAGCCCCAGCCCTGCGGCCAGACCGTCACTTCAAACAGCAGGTGGCAGAGGCCGGAAAGGGCGGCCGTGGCCAGACAGAAGAAGCTGACGATCTCCGTCGGCACCGCGCCAAACCGGCGTGACAGCACCGAATAGCCTGCCCAGGTGACCGCACAGGCAACGGCGGAGAGATATCCGGGCAGATATTCTGCCTTCACCGCCAGCCCCGCGCCGCCGGTGACCAGCAGCAAGGTGCCGGCCAACCCGCAGCAGGCCCCCAGCACCTGCGCCCGGCCCAGCCTTTCACCGGGCAGCAGCCCGGCGAAGACGACGATCAGCAGCGGCCAGAGATAATTGATCAGGTTGGCCTCTGCCGCCGGTGCGGATTGCAGGGCCAGGAAATAGAGGAAATGATAGCCGAACAGCCCGCCGATCCCCAGCGCCCAGACCGGCCAGGGCTGGCGCAGCAGCGGCGTCAGCGGCCGTCCCAGCACCAGCAGCAGGCAGAGGCTGACCAGCCCGCCGACGCCGAAGGACAGCGACACCAGCAGAAAGGGCGGCACCGGCCCGGCCAGTGCTGTCAACAGCGCCAGGGTGGACCAGATCAGGATGGCGCTGGCCCCCACCAGGGTGGCGCGGCGCAGGGTGGGGCCCTTGGCCCCGGCGGTGATCGTGCTCATGCCGGCAAGGGTTCCAGTACCCGGTGTTCCACCTGGGTGGACAGCAGCATCACACAGTGGGTGGCACCATAATCGGCCAATTGGGTCAGCAACCTGTCCAGATGATGCACATCGCGCGCACCGATGCGCAGCAGATAGCTTTCATCCCCCGTCACCTGATGGCATTCCAGCACTTCTGGCCGGTTGGCGGCGAATCGCACCAGCGCCTGATCCCGGCCGGGCAGGATGCGCAGGCGCACAAAGCCGTTCAGCCGCAGCCCCAGGGCGGCATGGTTGACCTCTGCCCGGTAGCCCTGTATCAGGCCCGAGGCTTCCATCCGGCGCACCCGCTCCGCCACGGCCGGGGCGGTCAGCCCCACCTGGCGGGCCAGATCGGCGAAAGATTGCCTTGCATCGCGCTGCAGCTCCCGCAGCAGGTGCAGGTTGATCTCGTCCAGCGGGTCGTGTGCGGGGGGATGACGGTCAGACATGATCGTTATCCTGCCTTAACCAAAACCGCCTGTCATGCGTCAGCGTGAAGGTGATGTGACAGTGCCTTGACCCTGTTGCAGGAGTGCGTCGATTGCTGGAAGAAATGGGCATCCTGTGGCGGGGAATGGTGCTGGGCCTGATCATTGCCGCCCCGGTTGGCCCCACCGGCCTGTTATGCATCCGTCGCAGCCTGGAACGCGGGTTGGCGACTGGATTCGCCACCGGCATCGGGGCCGCCATCGCCGATGCCGGCTTCAGCGCCATTGCCGCCTTTGGCATCACCGCCGTGCTGGATATCATCACCGGCAATATATTGGTGTTGCAGATCGTGGGCGGCCTGTTCCTGCTGGGTGTGGCTGTCCATAGTTTCCTGCGCGATCCCAAACCGCTGACGGCGGTGCCGGTGGCGGGCAACCTGCCGGCGTCGGTGGCGACGGGCCTGTTGTTCACCATCACCAACCCGGTGACCATCCTGGGCATCGGCACCATCGTGGTCAGTTTCGGCCATACCAAGGGGCCGGCACAGGATGCCACGTTGGTAGCGGGCATTTTTCTGGGATCGCTGCTCTGGTGGGCCATCCTGTGCGGCGGCGTCACCCTGCTGCGCCGCCGGGTGACGGGCAACAGTGTGCATTGGATCAATATCGGCACCGGCATCCTGCTGGCCGCCCTGGGGCTCTATGCGCTGGCGGGTGCGGTGCGGACGTTGATTTGAGGGGCAGGCGGAGGGAGCGCCCTTCCACGGGGCGCCCCGGTCGGCGCTCATAGGCGCCAACATAGTCCCCTGGAACAAGGTGCCTTCCCCGCTTTCGCGGGGGAGGCAGGGAGGGAGCAAGAGACGACGTCACCGCCTGTCCCTGGTGCGGTCATCCGGGCATCAGCCCTTCAGCACCAGGGTGGACCAGTCACCCAGGCGGAAGCGCTTGACCAGCCGCAGGCCCTGGGCGCGGTGGGCGTTGATCACCAGCGGTTCCTGCCGGTGCAGCAGACCGGACAGGATGACCGTACCACCCGGTTGCAGGTGGCGGCGCAGGCTGGGCGACATTTTGGCCAGCGGGCGGGCCAGGATGTTGGCGACGATCAGGTCGAACTTGCCATGCCGGCGCACGGCTTCCGCCGCATAGCCATTGGCGGCATAAAGCTTCACCAGCTTATGCACCCGGTTCAGCTTGGCATTTTCCTGCGCGATCTCAATCGACAGTTCGTCAATATCCACGCCGATCACCGGCACATGGGCCAGCTTGGCCAGCGCAAAGGCCAGAATCCCGGAACCACAGCCCATATCCAGCGCATCCTTGATGCGCCCCTTGGCGGCCAGTTCGGAAATGGCGCGCAGGCAGCCCTGGGTGGTGGCGTGCTCGCCCGAGCCGAACGCCATGGCGGCTTCGATCTGCAGCCCCATCTTGCCCTTGGGTACGGGCTTCTTATGGTGGCTGCCATGGATGAAGAAGCGGCCGGCCGTAATCGGCGGGAAGCTGAGATAGGTCTGGGTCACCCAGTCGATGGGGGCCAGCGGCTCCTTGGTCAGTTCCGGCTCGGCGATGCCATGGGCGGCGGCCAGCACGGCCAGCTTCATGCCGATGCGGCTGGTGTCGGGCTCGTTATAGGAGGTGCATTCGATCAGCCACTGGCCGCCTTCCTGCAGCTCGAAGGTGGAAACGGCATCAACATGCGGTTCCACCATATCGGCGAAAACGGGGACCAGCGCCTCCGGCACTTCGAACGCGACACGCCACATCGGCTGCATGAAACTCTCCGCCCCTGGTCCGGGATTGTCTGGTGAATGGTTGCGAGATGCCTGTTCTAGCTTGGGCGGGCGGTGCCTTCAATGCAGCTTTGCCGCAGGCGTGCCGCGCCTTGGTGGCGGATCAGGTCATGGGTTGAGAGAATAAGGTTAATAATTCAGGAACTTGACTGTCAAAATCCTGAAACGCTCCCCTGCTATCGCCATGCTGCGCCGCAATATAAGCCAAACAGCGGTGTTGTAAGGGAAGCCTCATCATGACTGACAAGCGCCTTCTGGCCGGCACCGCGCTGGCCCTGCTGTTCGCCGCCACGCCGGCTTTGGCCCAGACCACCACGGCTACCGATGCGACCCAGGTGGCCGATGCGGCCGAAATGATCGACGAGATTATCGTTTTCGGCCGTGGTGAGGCCCGGCAGGTCCAGGGTGTGACCGCCGCCGCCATCGCGCTGGAAGCGCCGGGCACCAGCCCGCTGAAGGCGATCGACAAGCTGCCGGGCGTCAGCTTCCAGTCCGCCGATCCGTTCGGCGCCTATGAATGGTCGGCCCGCATCAGCATCCGTGGCTTCAACCAGACCCAGCTGGGCTTCACGCTGGATGGGGTGCCGCTGGGCGACATGTCCTATGGCAACCATAACGGCCTGCACATCTCCCGCGCCATCAGCTCTGAAAATGTCGGGGCGGTGACGGTGGCGCAGGGGGCGGGCTCGCTGGCTACGGCCTCGACCAGCAATCTGGGCGGCACGGTGCAGTTCACCTCCCGCGATCCGTCCAAGGATGCCGGCGCCACCGTCGCCGGCATGTTCGGGTCGGAAAATACCGGCCGTGGCTTCGTGCGCCTTGAAACCGGGGAGCTGTCCACCGGCACCCGCGCCTATCTCAGCTATACCCGCCAGAATGCGGAAAAGTGGAAGGGCGATGGCATCCAGCGCCAGGACCAGTTGAATTTCAAGGCGGTGCAGCCGATTGGCGAAGGCACGCTGACGGGCTGGGTCAACTGGTCCGACCGGCGCGAGAATGATTACCAGGATCTGTCCCTGTCGATGATCAACCGCCTGGGCTATGACTGGGACAATTTCGCCAAGAACTGGGGTCTGGCCGTTCAGGTGGCCGATATCTATAACGGCAATGTCAAGGGCGCCTATCCGGCCCCGGTGCAGACGGTGGACGATGCCTATTATGATGCCGCCGGTCTGCGCAAGGATACGGTCGGCGGCCTGACCCTGAATTACCCGATCAATGATGTGGTGACGCTGGACCTGACCGGCTATGGCCACAAGAATGAAGGCCAGGGCATCTGGTTCACCCCCTATACCCAGACGCCGGGCGGCGGCCCGATCTCCATCCGCACCACCGAATATGATATTGAGCGGTTCGGCGGCATTGGCGGCCTGACGGTGGAGCTGGGCGACCATAAGATCAATGGCGGCGTCTGGTTTGAAGATAATGACTTCAACCATGCCCGCCGTTTCTATGGGCTGAACCGCACCTCGCCGGGCCGTTCCTCCACCCAGTTCCAGACCGGGCCGTTCTTCACCCAGTGGGAATATAGCTTCAACACCAAGACCACGCAGTTCCACCTGTCCGATGCCTGGAAGGTCACCGATCAGCTGACCGTCAATGCCGGCTTCAAGTCGGTCAATGTGGAAAACAAGGCCAATACGCTGACGGGCCCGGTGAAGACCGGCACCATCAAGGCCGAGGATAATTTCCTGCCCCAGGCCGGCTTCCTGTTCGACATCACCGACCAGCATCAGATTTTCGGTTCCTATGCCGAAAATATGCGTGCCTTCGAATCGTCGGGCACTGGCGGGCCGTTCAGCACCACGGCGGAAGCCTTCAACAAGATCCGTGGCACGCTGGAACCGGAATCCAGCCGGACCTTTGAACTGGGCTGGCGCTTCCGGGTTGAGCGGTTCCAGGGCGTGCTTGCCGCCTATGATGTGAAGTTTGACAACCGTCTGCTGACCGTCACTGTCGGTTCCGGCATCCAGGGTCTGCCGCCCTCCCTGCAGAATGTCGGCAGCGTGACGACGCGTGGCCTGGAAGCGGCCGGTACCTATAACCTGACCGATGAAGTGTCGCTGTTCGCCTCCTACACCTACAATGACAGCGCCTATGATGACGATGTGCTGGATGGGACGACCACCATCCGCACCAAGGACAAGACCGTCGTCAACTCGCCCAAGCATCTGCTGAAGGGCGAGGTTTCCTATGATGATGGCAACCTGTTCGGCAAGCTGGGTGCGTCCTACACCTCCAAGCGCTATTACACCTATCTGAATGATGGCTCGGTGGACAGCTACGCGCTGGTTGATGCCACCGTCGGCTATCGTTTCGAAGGCGGGGCGTGGCTGGAAGGCATGGAAATCCAGGCCAATGTCACCAACCTGTTCGACAAGGAATATGTCTCCACCATTGGGTCGAACGGTTTCGTGAACAGCGATCCGACGGGTCAGGCGCAGACAATGCTGGCCGGCGCGCCGCGCCAGTTCTTCATCTCCCTGAAGAAGCAGTTCTAAAATCAGGTTATTACGAGAGGCGCCGGGGGATGCGTTCCCCGGCGCCTTTCCCATGTCAGGATGCAACCGATGTCCCGTTCCCCGCTTGATCGCCGCACCCTGCTGACCGGCATGGCCGCCCTTTCCGCCGCTGCCACCGTGGCCCCCCAGGTGGGTGCCCAGTCGGTGAAACGGCTGGCACCGACGGTCACGCCGACCCGCATCGCCTTCGGTTCCTGCGCGCATCAGAGCAAGGATCAGCCGATTTGGGACGCCATTCTGGCGGCCAAGCCGGACCTGATGATTCTGCTGGGGGATAATGTCTATCTCGACACCCGCAATGTCGACGACATGAAGGCCAAATATGCCCTGCTGGCGGCCAAGCCGGGCTTTCGCAAGCTGCGCGACGCCGTGCCCATCGTCGCCACCTGGGACGATCATGATTTCGGCGAGAATGATGCCGGCGCCGATTACCCGATGAAGGCGGAAAGCCGCCGCCTGTTCTGTGATTTCTTCGGCGAACCGGCCGACAGCATCCGCCGCAGCCGGGCCGATGGCATCTATACCGATTACCTGTTCGGGCCCGCCGGCCAGCGCCTGCAGATCATCCTGCCGGACCTGCGCTGGAACCGGGCACCGTTGAAGACCATCGATATGGGCGGGCAGGATTATGAGACCTGGGCCAAGGCCCGCCACGCGGCGGGCAAATCCGTGCCCGGTCCCTATGAACGCCAGCCGGAAGATGGGGCCAGCCAGATGGGGGAGACCCAGTGGCGCTGGCTGGAAGAACGGCTGGCCCAGCCGGCCGACCTGCGTATTCTGGCCTCCTCGCTCCAGGTCGTTTCCGATTTTCCCGGCTGGGAGGCCTGGATCAACTTCACCCATGATCACCAGCGCCTGATCGAGGTGATTCGCCAGAAGCGGGCCAACGGCCTGTTCTGCATTTCCGGCGATACGCATTATGCCGAATTTTCCCGGCTGGACCTGAATGTCCCCTATCCGCTGTGGGACTTCACCTCCTCTGGCCTGACGGAGGTGTGGCCGGTGCTGCCGCCCAACGCCCGGCGGGTGGGGGAGGCGTACCGGTCACAGAATTTCGGCCTGATCGAGGTGGATTGGGCGGCGGGTGCCGTGCAGATCGGCATTCATGATGTGGCCGGCCAGCGGCAACTGGCCCAGGGCCTGCGGCTGGCCGATCTGCGGGTCGGGTGATTACAGCACCAGGATGGCGCGGAAATCCCGTATCCGCGCCTCTGCCGGGGCGGGGGGCAGCAGATCGCCCAGGCTGGCGAAGAAGAGCGGCGCCTGCCCCTGTTCCAGCAGGCCACCCGGTTCCAGCCCCAGCGCCAGGGCGCGCGACAGGCTGTCCGGGTGCAGCAGGGCGCCGGCAGCCGTGCCCCCACTGTCCAGACCATCCGTATCGGCAGCCAGCGCCCAGATGTCGCGGGCGCCATCCAGTGCCAGCCCCAGGCCCAGCAAATAGGACAGGTTGCGGGAAAGATTATCCTGGCCGCGCAACCCGTGCGGGTTGGCGCTGGAGAAAATTACTGTGCCCGGCGGCGTGGCCCGCGCCAGATCGGCATGGGGCCGCACCAGGGCCGGGATGCCGGCATCCGGCACGGTCTCCAACTGGATGGTTTCCAGGCCCAGATCGCTGGCCATCGCTGTGGCCGCTGACAGGGCGGCGGCAGACCGATCACGGGAGGGGTGGGGCTGCCGGTCGGCACTGGCGGCCAGTGCCGTCTGATAAAGCTGACGCAGCAGATCGGGTGGCGTCTGGGTCATGGCGTTATTCCTCCATGGCGGGACGGGTTCCCCTGAACCATTCATGAAACACCGGTGACGGGCAGTTGGCTCCGCAAGGCAGGTGTGATGCCGCCCCTTTGCGGCCGCCCAATGATGCGTTAAAGCTGGGGAACCATGCTGGAAGCCCCTCTCGACACCCCCCTGCTGACCGCGGCCGATCCGGCCCCCGTCCGCCTGCTGAACCCGCAATCGGCCAGCCCGATCCTGCTTGTCTGCGACCATGCCGGCAATTCGGTGCCGCAGGCGCTGGGCGACCTGGGCGGGGTGCCGGCGGCAGAACTGGACCGGCATATCGGTTGGGATATCGGTGCGGCGGCGGTGACGGCGGAACTGAGCCGGCGGCTGGATGCAGCCGCCCTCCTCACCGTCTATTCCCGTCTGGTGGTGGATTGCAACCGCCGCCCGGATGACCCGACCAGTATGCCCACCATCAGTGACGGTACACCGATCCCGGCCAATGTGGATATTTCCCCGGCTGCCCGGCAGGCGCGGCTGGATGCCCTGTTCCATCCCTATCATCAGGCGATCAGTGCCCGGCTGACGGCGATCCGGCATGGCGGACGTCAGCCGGTGCTGGTTTCCATCCACAGCTTCACGCCGACCATGCGCGGCGTGGCGCGCCCCTGGCATGTCGGGGTGCTGTGGAACCAGGATGGCCGGATCGCCCTGCCCCTGCTGGCAGCGCTGCGGGCCGAAGGGGACATTGTCGTGGGCGACAACGAACCCTACAGCGCCCGCACCGGCACCGATTACACCATCATCCAACATCCAGAACCGACCGGCATTCCCAGCGTGATGCTGGAAATCCGTCAGGATCTGATTGCCGATGCGGCAGGGGCGGCGGCCTGGGGGGAACGTCTGGCCCGGCTGCTGGGGCCGCTGCTGGCGGCCTCGACCGTCAGCGCGCCGCCTCAAATGCCCGCAGCAGGCCATTAAAGTCCAGCGCCTGGAGCTGTTGCACCAGGTTTGAAAATTCATTGCTGGAACGGCGCAACTGTTCAGCATGGAAGTTGATATTGGCCAGGTGATTGGCCAGATGCCCCTGGGGCAAGCGGGTACGCATATCGATGATCATGGGGCCTCCGCTGGCGGGTGAACTCGACATAGCGAAACCATATATAATATCGATACTTCCCCAAGATGTGTCCGACGACAACAAAATTAAGTGGTTAATGGAAGAAAATTCCAAACTTTGTGATGACGCGTCGCCTTGTTTTGAAAAGGTGATGAAATCTTGACCAGTTTGACAATACAGGAGGCAATATGGACAAGCAGACACAGACGGAACTGGAGGCTGCCGCTTTTCGCCGGCTGGTGGCGCATCTCCAGCAACGCACGGATGTGCAGAATATCGACCTGATGAACCTCGCCGGGTTCTGCCGCAACTGTCTGGCCAAATGGTATCGGTCAGCGGCGGAGGAACACGGGCACAGCCTCAGCTATGATGAGGCGCGCGAAGTCGTCTATGGGATGCCCTATGAAGACTGGAAGCGCCTGCACCAGCGCGAGGCGACGGCTGAACAGCGGCGTGCCTTTGACAGCAGCCAGCAGGGCGGGGGGCATTGATCATCATATCGGGGAAGGGGGAGGTTGGTGCTACCTCTTCCCCCCTGTCGATAAGGGTCTTTTAAGACCCTTTGCGCTGCAACCGGGCTTCTTCCGCAGCGCGGCGGGTCTGTTGCCAGGCCTCCAGCGTGCGGCGGAGATTGGCGGCAGCTTGGCGCTGGCGGGCAGTGGTTTCCGTCGAGCCGGCGCTCAAGGATTGATAAAGCTCCTCCTCCTCCAGGCAGGCTTCATATCGCAGGAGTGCCTGGCGGTCGCGGTCGATGGCGGCGACGGCATCCGTGCCGGTGCCGCCATTCAGTTGCGGCATGGTGCAGGTGGAAGGGGCGGCCGCAGCCGCCATGCTGCCCAGCAGAATCATGGAAGCGGCGAAAATCCCGGCGCCCAGTGCCTTGATGTGTGTCTTCATGCGACACCTCTCTTGTCAACCCGAAGGTAGCAAGGGCAACTGTGGCACGATCCAGGGGCGGGGGACAGCGACTTATTGCGGCGCGGTAACGGGCTGGCGCATTGCAGCGCCGTGTCCGGGGGATGACAGCGGAGCACAATCTGTGCACGCCGTCATCCATCCGGAACGTTAACCCCGCTGGACCGACTCCCGCAGCAGGATGGCCAGGGAGGCGGCGGGCATGGCGGGATCACGGGTCAGCAGTGGCAGCCCGGCTGTTGTGGCAGCCTCTTCCACATGCACGGCCAGAACCGGTTCCACCAGCACCAGATCCCAGGCCTTGGGCGCCCGCGCCAGGGCCTGATTGGCCCGGCTGACGCTGTCCACCAGGGTGATGTCGCAACCAAAACCATCCAGCGCCAGTACCAGCATGTCGGCATCACTGGCGCTGGACACCATCAGCACCCGCACCGTCTCCTTCGGGCTGGACGGGATCATGTCGGCCAGCCGCATCGCTTCCGCCCCGGCCTGCCGAATGCGGCTGGCAAAGGAGCGGCTGTCGCCTTCCGGCAAATCCGCTTCCAGCAAGGTGGCGAAGCCCTGGATGGCGTTCAGTGCGTTGATCAGATCGTGGCGGAAGCCGCGCGGCAACCCGTTGGGGTCGCGGGGCAGATCGGCCGGTACGGCGGCCTTCCCCGTTTCAGCGGGCAAGACCCAGCTCCACCGCGCGCATGGCCGCCTGGGTGCGGTTCTTCGCCCCCAGCTTGCGGCAGAGGCCCCGGATATGCAGCTTCACCGTCACCTCCTCCAGCTCCAGCGCGCGGGCGATCTCCTTGTTGGACTGACCCTTCAGCAGGAAATCCAGCACCTCCCGCTCCCGGCGGGTGAAGGTGCCGTTCAGCGCGTTGCCGTCGGCCTGGGTGGCCGTCTCCGCCATATTGTCCGGCACGAAGACTTCACCGGCCAGCATCCGCTGCAAGGCCTGCAGCAGCATTGTGCCGGGCAGGGTCTTGGGCAGGAAGCCGACAGCACCATGGGCCAGCGCCAGGCGCACATCTTCATTCTTGGCTTCGCCCGACATCAGGGCGATCTTCAGGGAGGGGTAGCGTTCCCGCAGGCGGACCAAGCCATTCAGCCCGTTCATCCCGGGCATCCGCAGATCCAGCAGCAGGATATCGAAGGCGATACCATCATCCAGCGCCTTCAGCGCCTCACTGACGGTGCCCACACCCCTGACAATGGTGCCCGGTGCTTCCCGCTCGAAATGCGAGCGTAAGGCATCACGGACCAGCTCATGATCATCGGCAATTAATAGACGCATCGACATACCGTCCAGCCCTGACCTATCCTTGTGCATATATTACAGGAACAACCGTTTAAGCATAGCCCGCATTTGCCGGTTGCGCATTTTTATACAGCTTTCGTCCTGACGGTGAGTCCGCTGGGCAACGGATTGGCACCTTTTGCCACAACCGGGCGCTTTTGCTTTGACTTGAACCGCACGCTGGGCTAACCATCTGTTCAGAAAGCTGCTGGCGCAGCCGTTCCCTGCGGGTTTTATCTTCGTACCCGCCTGCCGTCATGTCTGGCGATGGTTTCATCGCTGTCGTGCCGTGCAAGGGGAGACATTCCCGCCAGGGAATGTGGTGGTCGCCTGTTCTGATCCGACCGGTTTGCCCTTCGGCCGATTGACCCTCGGCTGGGACGTGCCGGTGGTGCTTTCCCCTCCGCAGATATCCCGGCCGATCTTGCCCCCTGTGACACGCTGCACGATCCGACTCCACCCAGATATGCCGCCCGCTGCCGGCCGACCGCAACAAAGGCGGTCTGCCATCCGTTATCGGGATCATTGATCCGGCATGACCGGTCCCTGCTGCCGCCCCTGGGGCGACTGACGGTGGGGCGGGTATCGCCAGCGCGCTCCAGATTATCTCCCCTTCCATCAGGACGATCTTCCGCCCTCCCGCAACCGGTCCCAGGGACCGCCACCATAAGCCCGCGATGAATCTCCAGGAACTCAAGGCCAAAACCCCCGCCGAACTGCTCGCCTTCGCTGAAGAGCTGCAGATCGAGAATGCCGGCACCCTGCGCAAGCAGGACATGATGTTCGCCATTCTCAAGCAGTTGGCGGAAAATGACGTGCCGATCTATGGCGAGGGGGTGCTGGAGGTGCTGCCCGACGGGTTCGGCTTCCTGCGCAGCCCGGAGGCGAATTACCTGCCCGGTCCGGACGATATCTATATTTCGCCCAGCCAGGTGAAGCGGTTCGGCCTGCGCACCGGCGACACGGTGGAAGGCCAGATCCGGTCGCCCAAGGATGGGGAGCGCTATTTCGCGCTGCTGAAGGTCAATACCATCAATTTTGACCATCCGGACAAGGTTCGCCACCGCATCAATTTCGACAATCTGACCCCGCTTTATCCCGATGAACGGCTGAAGCTGGAGATTGAGGTCGATAATAACGGCAAGGGCCGCAAGGACATGACCACGCGGGTCATCGATCTGGTGGCCCCGCTGGGTAAGGGCCAGCGCGCCCTGATCGTGGCGCCGCCGCGCACCGGTAAGACGGTGATGTTGCAGAACATTGCCCATTCCATCGCCACCAATCACCCGGAAGTCTATCTGATCGTTCTGCTGATCGATGAACGCCCGGAAGAAGTGACCGACATGGCCCGTTCCGTGCGCGGCGAGGTGGTCTCCTCCACCTTCGACGAGCCGGCGACCCGCCACGTGCAGGTGACGGAAATGGTGCTGGAAAAGGCCAAGCGCCTGGTGGAGCACAAGCGCGACGTGGTGATCCTGCTGGACAGCATTACCCGCCTGGGCCGCGCCTATAACACCGTCGTTCCCTCGTCGGGCAAGGTGCTGACCGGTGGTGTGGATGCCAACGCCCTGCAGCGCCCCAAGCGCTTCTTCGGTGCCGCCCGCAATATCGAAGAGGGCGGCTCGCTGACCATCATCGCCACCGCGCTGATCGATACCGGCAGCCGTATGGACGAGGTGATCTTCGAAGAGTTCAAGGGCACCGGTAACAGCGAAATCGTGCTGGACCGCAAGCTGTCCGACAAGCGTATCTTCCCGGCGCTGGATATCCAAAAGTCCGGTACCCGCAAGGAAGACCTGCTGGTCGAACGCGGCACCATGGCCAAGATGTGGATTCTGCGCCGCATCCTCAACCCGATGGGCCCGCAGGATGCCGTGGAATTCCTGGTCGACAAACTGAAACAGTCCAAGACCAACAACGATTTCTTCGACAGCATGAACCAGTAAGGTTCGGCTGCTCTGCGATCCCAAGGGGTGTGTTCCATGCCCCTTGGAGACCGGCGAATGCTGGCCCGCGCCCCCATGGGCGCGCAAGCCAAGGCGGCGGATGCCGCCGCCTGGCGCCTGAGGGAACATAAAAAACCTCAAGAGCCATGAACCATGACTCTTGAGGTGACAGGAAAAAGCCGTTGTCGGTTCCAGCCGGCGACGGCTTTTTCCTTTTTGTCACCGGGTGCGTGATGTGGATCACGGCACCCGTCCCCGACCCGGCCTAGGGTCGGTCTATGCCCAGCGGCATGGTTCCGGCGCAGAAGTATAGGTTGGGCCAAATAGCCGCCCGACGGGGCATTTTGGACATTGGATTGTCATGGAACCGGCGCATGATGAAGGCGTTGTTGCAGCCAACATGGAACGCCGCCGAAAGACACCAGAGGGAGAAGCCGCGATGACGATCATGATCAACGATCCCGCGCAGACCCGCACCGCCCACGGCCGTGAGGGCCAGTTTGTCGATGCCAAACCCGTGGCCGAGCATATGCTGGGCATCAGCCTGCCCGAATTGGCCAAGGCCGACCGCCGCGAGGCCAGCCTGGGCGAATTGCTGGACGATCCGATCATGCATCTGTTGCTGGCCCGCGACGGCGTGAAGCGCGAAGAGGTGCTGGATATCGTCCGTACCGTCGCCAGCCGCATGGCCTGCAATGATTGTGGCAAGCCCGGCGGGCTTGCCGTGGCCTGAAGCGGCTGCTGTTTCGATCAAGAATAATCGCCACCTGAAAATCCCCGTCCTGGCCTGCCCGGGACGGGGGTTTTTCATATGGAGCCTTTACGCCGCTGCGCTGGCAGGCAAGGGGGCCGGGGTGGACGATGCGAGACCGCTGGCCAGCAGCACTGCGTCCGCCAGCCCCTCGGCCACCAGACTGCAGCCGGCAGCGCCAGCATTGACGATCAGCTTGCCACGGTAAAGGGCACGGGCCAGCGCGACAGCCTCGTCCGGTGCCCAGCCGACCTGGAGATGCAGAAAGCCGATCCCAGCCTTCTCCAGCAGGTCCAGCGCCTCGGCCAGACGGACCTCCGCCATGGCGGGCCGCCCGCGGGCACAGGCCCCGCCCAGGCCCAGGCGCACGCCGGTGCGGGCCGACCCCATCACCTCTGCCACCGCATCGACGATCAGCCCCAGCCGCCCGGCCAGCCCATGCGGCCCTGCCGTCAGCCCCAGCGCGTCGATCTCCACCGCATCGAAACCGGCCTGTCGGGCGCGGTTGGCGGCGATACCGAACAGATCGGCGAGTTTCTCACCATCCTGGGCGATCCGCCAGCAATCGGCATGGTAGAGGCGGGCCGCGAGGCGGCCATCGGCCTGATGCACCGTGTCGCTGATGCCACGCCAGGCGACGGCCTGTTCGGGGCTGTACAGGCCAGGGGTGCCCGGATGCAGGGTCGGGTCCGGTACGACATGGGCCGGCTCCGTCAGCAGCAGACCAGCCCTGGGGGCAAGGGCTGCGTACTGTTCCAGCATTGCCAGCGATGGCACATGACCAGCACCGGCCTGACCCTGCAGCCCCGGCCCCATCACCACCCGGCTGGGTAATCGTAGGGAACCCAGCCGGACCGGGCTGTTGAGCGGGATGTCGGTGGGGGATGGCTGGCTGCTGTGTGGCATGGGCGTGCCCTTGGGCTTTGCGGATAATTTCCCCCGCCTGGAGCCATGGGCGGGGAGCATGGCGGGAAGGAAACGGGGCTGCCCGCCCGTTGGTTGCATCAACCGACGGGCAATTTTGCTTTCAGGCTGCAACCGCCCTCGCATTTCTGCCGCAATGCGTTAGGATGGCAGATGCGGGCCGCCTCCTGGCTCGCGTCACATAACGCAGAAGATGGTTTCGCTCGAACTCGCCGCGGTCCTGTTCCTCATTCTCCTCAACGGTTTCTTTGCCATGTCGGAACTGGCGGTCGTCTCGGCCCGCAAGATCCGCTTGCAGCAGATGGCGGAGGAGGGGCGGCGCGGCGCCACCGTTGCCCTCGCCCTGCAGGAAGATCCTTCGCGCTTCCTTTCCACGGTGCAGATCGGCATCACGCTGATCGGTGTCATCAATGGCGCCGTTGGTGGCGCTACTCTGGCCGCCCGGCTGGGGCCGTGGATTGATGAACTACCGGGCATGGCAGGCTATGGTCAGGAAGCGGCCCTGGCCCTGGTGGTTATCGCCATCACCTATCTGTCGCTGATCGTCGGCGAACTGGTGCCCAAGCGCGTGGCACTCAACAATGCGGAAGGCATTGCCACCTTCGCCGCCCCCATCATGCGCTCTCTCTCCAAGGCCACGGCGCCGTTCGTCTGGCTGCTGGGCGCTTCCACGGAAACCATGCTGAGGCTGCTGCGGGTGCCGGAAAAGGCCGAGCAGACGGTGACCGAAGAAGAGGTGAAGAGCCTGATTGCCGAGGGCACGGCCAGCGGTGTCTTCGATCCGGATGAAAAGCGCATGATCGAAGGCGTCATGCGTCTGGCCGATCGCACCGTGCGGTCCATCATGACGCCCCGGCCGGAGGTGATGTGGCTGGATATTGACGATCAGCTGGACAATATCAAACGCGATATCCGGGAGAGCGGGCATTCCCGCCTGCCGGTCTGCCGCAGTGACCTGGATGATGTGCTGGGCATTGTCCACACCAAGGATCTGCTGCACCGGATGCTGGAAGGCGAACCGCTCGATCTGCGCCCCGCCGTGCGCGATGCGCTGGTGGTACATGACGGCACGGAAGTGATGCGCCTGATGGAACTGTTCAAGCAGTCGGGCGAGCAGATGGCCATTGTGGTGGATGAATATGGCTCGGTGGAAGGGATTGCCACCCTGACCGACGTGCTGGAAGGCATTGCCGGCGAACTGCCGGATATTGGTGATGAAGATGCCGATATCGTCCGCCGCGCCGATGGTTCCCTGCTGATCGACGGCATGATGGCCGTGGAAGAGGTGGAGGCCCATCTGGGGCTGAAGAGCCTGCGGGACGAGGAAAGCGGCTATCACACGCTGGCCGGTTTCCTGCTGTTCAAGTTCGGCCATATCCCCACCGCCGGCGAACTGGTGGAGCATGATGGCTACCGGTTCGAAGTGGTGGATATGGATGGCCGCCGCATCGACAAGGTGCTGGTGGCCCCCATCGGGGCGGCATAGTGACCTCATAAAGGACAGGATGACGGGGGGTTACCCCCGTGCCTCAACCTCTTTTTCTGCCGGTGCCCCGGCTGGTGCCGCCGCTGCGGCCGGGGCGGCCTTGGCCTGGGCGATTTCCGCCAGACGGTTACGATAGCTGGTCACCGCCCCCCGCACCTCCTGTTCCACCACGGCAATGTTGGACCGGCGGGAGGTGGCGGCGGCGATGCCGATGGCGGCGGCCAGCAGGGCCGGCATCCCGCCGGCCGGCTTGTCCGGCGCCGCCTTGAAGGCCTCCAGCGTGGCGCGGATAGTGGTGGCGTAGGTTTCCAGCGTCGGCCGCAGGTCCGAATCCGGCCGCAGCCGTCGCATCAGATCATCCAGCACCGGGCCGATGCGCAGCAGATGGTCGGCCGCCATCTTGTCGCCGCCGGCACTGGCGCCCGGCGCAGCAAAATCGGCCAGAAAGGCCAGCTGGAAACCGCCGCGCACGACTTTCTGAACATTGATGGCCTCCAGCGCGTCGGCCACGGCATCGTTGATGCGGGCCTTGTCGAACAGGCCGGTTACCTTCAGGCGCAGGCTGTTGGGCACGTTGAACAGGGGGATCTGCAGCCCCTCCCGCGGCTGCCGCCGCCGATCCGGGCCGATATAATCGGCGGTGACGACAAAGCCCTTGCGCCCGTCGATCAGGTTGGTCAGCCGGTCCTGCACCTGCTTGGCGCTGAACGGCTTTACCATCAGATCATCGGCGCCTGATGCGGTGAAACGCATCATCAGCGGCTGGGTGGGCTGCCAGGTCATGGCGATGATGCAGAGGAAGGGATTATGCGGCTGCTGCGCATGACGCAGATTCTGCACAAAGCGCAGCCCCTCCGGCTCCGCCGCGTCGGCATCAATGAACAGCAGGTCCGGCGGGCTGGCCAGCAGGGCTGCCGGCACATCATTGGTATTGGGGAAATCGGTGATCTTGTCGATGCCCAGCCGGGACAGAATGCCCCGCAGCAGGCGGCGCGTATTGCTGTCCTTGTCGACGATCATCACCTGCACGGGACGGAAATCGATATCAGGCATGGGCCGACCCTTCCGGACCGAGATCGGCAGCAATGGCCGGGTCCGCGATATTATCCACCAATTGATAAAGCCAGCAGCTGCGGCCGGGCAGGCTGACGGGCTGACCGGTCACCGGCAGCAGCGGGCCGGGGCTGGCCGTCGGTTCCCCCGTGGCGGAACCGGTATCCAGCAGGCAGTGCCAGCCATTGCCCCCTGGCACTGCAGGCAAGGTGAAGGAAACCGGCTCTGGCGTGGCATTGACGATCAGCAGCAGCACCTCGTCCAGCAGCGGCGCACCATCATGGCCCGGATGCACACCCGCCCGCCCGTTCAGCAACAGGCCCAGGCACCGGGCCTGACCGTCGCGCCATTGTTCGGGCGCCTTTTCGGTACCCTGCGGGTTGATCCAGGTGACATCCTTGACGCCGTTGGCTGAGACCTCCCGCCCATGCAGGAAACGCCCGCGCCGCAGCACCGGGTGCTGGCGGCGCAAGGCGGTCAGGCGGGCGACGAAGCGGGTCATCGCCCGCCCGGTGATGCCCGTCCCCTCCCAATCGGTCCAGCTCACCGGGTTGTCCTGGCAATAGGCGTTGTTATTGCCCTGCTGGCTGCGCAACAGCTCATCCCCGCCCAGGATCATCGGTGTGCCCTGGGAAAACAGCAGCGTAGCCAACAGGTTGCGGGCCTGCCGGTGGCGCAGGGCCAGGATGGCGGGGTCATCCGTCGGCCCCTCCACCCCATAATTGGCGGAGAAATTGCCGTCGTGCCCGTCGCGGTTGGCTTCCTGATTGGCCTCATTATGCTTCACCTCATAGGCGTTGAGGTCGGCCAGGGTGAAGCCATCATGTGAGGTGACGAAATTGATGCTGGACCAGGGGCGGCGGTGCCCATGGTCGAACAGGTCGGCTGATCCGGTCAGGCGCGCCGCCAGTTCCGGCAGCATCCCTTCATCGCCGCGCCAGAATCGGCGGGTGGTGTCGCGGAACCGGTCGTTCCACTCACTCCAGCCCGAGGGATATTGCCCGACGCGATAGCCGCCGGGGCCGATATCCCACGGTTCCGCAATCATCTTCACGCCGGCCAGCAAAGGGTCTTGCCGCACGGCATCCAGAAAGCCGCTGCCGGGGTCATAACCATGCGCCTCGCGCGCCAGTGATGTCGCCAGATCGAAGCGGAAACCATCGACATGCATTTCCCCCACCCAATAGCGCAGACTGTCCATCACCATCTGCAACACGCGGGGGTGGGCAAGGTTCAACGTGTTCCCCGTGCCCGTATGATCCTGATAGAAGCGCTTATCCTGCGGTTGCAGCAGGTAATAGCTGGCATTGTCGATGCCGCGGAAGGACAGGGTGGGGCCCAGATGGTTGCCCTCGCCCGTGTGGTTATAGACCACATCCAGAATCACCTCGATCCCGGCATCATGCAGGCGGGCCACCATGCTTTTGAATTCGCGCGTTGACCGGCCGGTCATATAGCGCGGCTCGGGCGCGAAAAAGCCGATGCTGGCATAGCCCCAGTAATTATGCAGCGACCGTTCCACCAGATGCCGGTCATCGGTGAAGGCATGGACGGGCAGCAGCTCCACCGCCGTCACGCCCAACCCCTTCAGATGGTCGATCATGGCCTGGCTGGCCAGACCATTGAAGGTGCCGCGCATTCCGGGCGGCACGTCGGGATGGTTCAGCGTCTGGCCCCGGACATGCGCCTCATAAATGATGGTGTCGGTCCAGGGGATGCTGGGGCGGCGTTCGCTGCCCCAGGTGAAGGCGGGGTCGATCACCCGGCATTTCGGCATCCCGCGCGCATTGTCGCGCCGGTCCAGCGAGAGATCTTCCTTGGCCGCCCCGACGCGATAGCCGAAATGCGCATCCGACCAGCGCATCGGCCCTTCCAGCGCCTTGGCATAGGGGTCCAGCAACAGCTTGTTGGGGTTGAACCGGTGCCCGCGTGACGGGTCATAGGGCCCATGCACGCGATAGCCATAAAGCTGGCCGGGCCGCGCATCAGGCAGATAGGCGTGCCAGACATCATCGGTGCATTCCGGCAGGGTGATCCGCTCAATCTCCCGCACGCCATCGCTGGCGAACAGGCAGAGCTCCACCTTTTCGGCATGGGCGGAAAACAGGGCGAAATTCACCCCGAAACCGTCCCAGGTGGCCCCCAGCGGATGGGGACGACCCGGCCAGACGGTGCTACGCGCAGCCCCTGTTGTTCGCATCCCCGACCCTGCCCCTTCATGACGCCCCACCACCGACCTTGATGCCGGTGTTTCCATGCAATGCACAATGCCAACAGCCGGGGGCTGCGCCAAGCCCTGCTTATGCAAGTGCCGCATAACCCGGCTTCAACCCAGGGGGAAGGGGTATACCAAGTTGCGATGAGTGCACCTCATCGCAACTTGGTCCGGCGGCGACCGCCGCCGCGCGGCACGTGCCGCGTGAAGCCAAGCCAGCGGAGGCTGGCGCCGGCGTTTGAGGGCCATGAGCAGAACCGATAGGGTCTGATCATGGCAACAGCGTATTACCTTCCCGTTTCCCCGGCGGCGCGGCTGTGGCTGGCGACCTGCCGGTGCAGCACGGTTTCGCGGTGGATGATGTACAGCCCGGCCGCCACCACGATGGCGCCGCCGATCCAGATGGCCTTATCCGGAATATCACCGAACAGGAGATAACCGAACAGCACCGCCCAGATCATCGCCGTATATTCGAACGGGGCCAGCAGCGACGGGCTGGTCAGCCGGAAGGCCTGGGTGAAGGCGATCTGCGCCACGCCGCCGATCACCCCCACCATGATCAGCAGCAGCCATTGCCAGCCCTGTGGCGTGCGCCATTCCGGGATCATGGCGATGGTCGCCATGATCGACATGGTGGTGACGAAATAGAAGGTGATGGCGGCATTGCTTTCCGTCCGCGCCAGCACCCGGACATAAAGCATGGTCAGCGCATAGAAGGCGGCAGCGGCCAGCGGCACCAGGGCCGTCAGCGTCAACATGCCCTGTCCCGGCCGCAGCATGACGATGACGCCGGCAAACCCCACCAGCACGGCCAGCCAGCGCCGCCAGCCCACCTTTTCCTTCAGCACCGGCACTGACAGGGCCGTCATGAACAACGGTCCGGCAAAGGCGATGGCATAGGCATCGGCCAGCGGCATGATGGAATAGGCATAGAAGAAGCAGAAGGCGGCCGCGATGCCGATCAGGGCCCGACCGACATGCGATAAAAGGTGGCTGGTGCGCAGCGTGCCCAGCCCGCCCGACCGCGCCGTCAACATGGCAATGGGGATCAGGGAGAAGAAACCCCGGAAGAACATGATCTGCCAGGTGCCGAAATCGGCCGTCAGATACTTGATGGCGGCATCCATCACCGCAAAGCAGAGAATCGCCACCTGGAACCAGGCAATGCCGATCAGTGATTTGCCGCCCATGCTCAGGCCCCCTCAGCCACCGGCTGGGCGGCCACCTGCCGGCCCAGCCGCGTTTCTCGGTACAGGATGTAAAGGCCCGACGAAATCACGATCGCCACGCCGATGAACAGGGTGTGATCCGGCATATCCCCGAAGAAGGCATAGCCATACAGTACGCCCCAGATGATCTGGGTATATTGGAACGGGGCAGCCACGGCGGCCGGCACCTTGCGAAACGCCGTCAGCAGACAGACAAAGGCAATGCCGCAAAAGGTGCCGCCCAGGGCCGACAGGCCCAGATGCGGCCATGTCGGCATCTTGCCCAACCAGGGCATCATGCTGCCATAGACCAGGGTGCTGGCCAGCGTGGAATAAAAGGCGAAGGAGACGCTGCTTTCCGTGCCGCGCATCAGCCGGGAAATCAACATGCCGATGGAATAGAAAAACGCCCCGCCCAGTGCGGCAAAGGCCGCCGGATTCAACAGCCCGCTGCCGGGCCGTAGCATCACCATCACCCCCAGAAAGCCGATGCCCACGGCGGTCCAGCGCCGCCAGCCCACCTGTTCCTTCAGCACCGGCACGGCCAGGGCGGTGATGAATAGGGGTGCGGTGAAGGCCAGCGCATAGACATCGGCAATCGGCATCTGGGAATAGGCATAGAAGCCCAGAAAACCCGAACAGATGCCGCAGAACGCGCGGGCAGCATGGAATTGCGGCCGGCGGGTACGCAGGTTGCGCCACAGCCCGCCGGTTTTCAGGGCATAGAGAATGATGGGGATGAAGGCGAACAGGCTGTTGAAGACGATGACCTGCGGCACGGCGTAATGCTTCACCAGCATCTTCACCGTCACATCCATGATGCTGTAGCCGGCAAAGGCCAGGAAGGCCAACAGGATACCCAACGGAAAATTCTCCTCCTGGGAGAACCCGGCGGATGCGGTGGAGGGGGCGGCGGACATGGGGAGGCAGACCAGACGGCAAGGGTCGGCGTTGGCCATGCTTGCCAGCGCCTCTGCCTAAAAATACGCCGCTACCGCCCTGGCGGACAGCCACACCGCCGCATGTCGCCCCTGCGGTGACCATGGGGCTGGCTTCAGGACCGTACCGTCTCCATGGACGAGGCCAATGTTCAGGGCATGATCGAGAATGACCTGGCCCTGGTGTCACCACCGGGGCCATTTTTTCCGGTGATGCTGTGGGGCCCAAGTAAGGATAGGTGGGGTGGCGGCGGGAACGTGCCCCGGCGGGGGAGCCCGCGTTGATTCAGCTTCGTTCCGCAGATGATTCCGGAACGTTCTCCGCAGCCCTATCGGGGGTGGTGGTGACGGGGGTGAGGAATCGGGAAAGGGGCGGGGCGGGTAGGGGGCTTTCCTTACTTGGGGGTGGGGGGACGCATGGTCTCGATGGGGCGGACAACAATTTCAAGGCTAGCTTGAAAAGACGGGTCGGTATCCCTAAGTTGATATCATTGATATCGAAACGGGTGGTGACATGGTGAAGGCGCTTGCATTGCGGGGTATCGAGGATGAGGTGCATGAGGCACTCCGCCGCCGGGCTGCGCAAAGCGGGCGGAGCATCGAAGCGGAAGCGCGGGCCATCATTGCAGAGGCTTGCTTGCCGATGCGGCCGATCGACTGGGCAACTGGCCTGAGAAGCCGGGCCAAAGCGCGCACCGGAGACATCCCACAAACAGACAGCGCCGATCTTGTGCGTGAGGCGCGTGATGGCCGTTGCTGATCTCCCGCCGACCCTGGTGGTGGATGCCAGCATCGGGGTGAAATGGGTTGTGGATGAATCCGACTCCGATGATGCTGTCGCTTTAATTGCGGGACGACGGCTGATCGTGCCCGGCCTGTTCTGGGTGGAAACGGCAAATGTGCTGGCAATGAAGGCCAAGCGGCGTGAAATGACCCGCGCTGCCGTCGCTGATGCTTGGCGCGACTTGGCCAATGCTCCGTTGGAACTCGTAAACATGGCCCCTGACACGGTGTTACCAGCGCTTACCCTGGCGCAGGATTTACAGCACACCGTTTATGACTGCGCCTATCTGGCGGTCGCACTCGCCGTTGGCTGCCCGGTTGTGACAGCGGATCGACGATTTGCCGCCATCACGGCGGCACATCCTACCCTGGCGGGACGCGTATTGTTACTGAACGGGTTCCACTGATCCGATGCGGAGCCTGTATCTTTGGGGAAAGTTGCCTTTCCCCAACAAAAAAGGGGCCGGTCTCACCCGGCCCCTTTTTCTCACTTCTCCAACTCCACCAGTTTCACCTTTTTCCCGGTGATCGCCAGCGCCAGTTTTCCGCGTTTCAGCTTCAATGCCGCCTCCCCGAACAGGTCGCGGCGCCAGCCTTTCAGGGCCATGACATCGGCATCATCATTGCCGGCGATGGCTTCCAGGTCGGCGGAATTGGCGACCAGACGGCTGGCCACTTCATTATCGTCGCAGACCATTTTCAACAGCACCCGCAACAGCTCCACAATCGGGGCGATGCCGGGCGGGGGTTCCACGCGCGGTTCCGAGCGGGGCAGTTTGGCGTCGGGGATGGCGAGCGCCGTCTGTACGGCGGCCAGGATTTCCGTGCCATAGCGGCCCTGCGCCATGCCGCTGCCCAGCCCGCGCGTGCGGCCCAGATCGTCGGCATTGGTGGGGGCATGGGCGGCGATTTCCACCAGCGCCTCATCCCGCAGCACGCGGTTGCGCGGCAAATCCTTGCGCTGCGCCTCCCGCTCCCGCCAGGCCGCCACTTCCTTCAGAATGGCCAGGAAGCGCGGCTTTTCCGTCCGCACCTTCAGGCGCTTCCATGCGTCTTCCGGTTCGGTGCGGTATGTCGCCGGTTCCGTCAGGATGGCCATTTCATCCGTCAGCCATTCCGCCCGCCCGGTACGGGCCAGCTTGGCGCGGATTTTCTCGTAAGCCGGGCGCAGATGCGTCACGTCCGACAGGGCATAGGTCAGCTGCCGGTCGGTCAGCGGGCGCTGCGACCAGTCGGTGAAGCGGCTGGATTTGTCGATGCGCGCCGGGGTCAGCTTGGTGATCAACGTCTCGTACCCGACGCTGTCGCCAAAGCCGCAGACCATGGCCGCCACCTGCGTGTCAAACAGCGGTGTCGGGATCTTGCCGGTCAGGTGATAGAAGATTTCCAGATCCTGCCGGGCGGCATGGAACACCTTCAACACCTTGGGATCATCCATCAGCGCGAACAGCGGCGACAGGTCGATCCCCGGCGCCAGCGGGTCGATGGCGGCGGCATCATCGGGGCCAGCCACCTGCACCAGGCAGAGTTGGGGATAATAGGTTTTTTCCCGCATGAACTCCGTATCAACGGTGACGTATTCGGCGTCACGGATACGGTCGATAAAGGCGGAAAGGTCGTCGGTGGTCGTGATCAGAGTCATGGGGGCCATTGATACAACAGCCCTTTGCCGCTGTCGAATGGCGATATTCAGCAAGCGGTCATGCGTATAGGTATCGGGCTGCCGGACATGCGTATAGGATGGCGGGGACGGTGCGCGTGAAAGGCGATGATCAATGCCGAACGCAGGGCCAGAGCCACCATCCGCCGCGGGAAGGCGGCGTTTACGGCGGCGCGATCTGTTGATCGCGGCGATGGGTTTGGCATTGGTGGGCGGTGGCCCGGTCCGGGCGGATGAGGCGCCCTGGATCATCTTCTGTGCCGATGATTTTCCGCCCTTTTGCTGGAACATGCCGGGCAAGGGGCCGGCGGGGCTGGATGTGGAACTGGTCAGCGCCATGCTGGAGCGGGCGAATGCCCCCCATGATATTCAGCAGATGGCCTGGGGTCGCGCCATGGCGGGGCTGGAACAGGGGCGCTGCGACATTCTGTTCGGGCTGGTGCCCTCCGAACAGCGGTTCCGCGATTTTCTGATGGTCGGACCGTTCCGCGAAGGGGAGATTGCCTTTGCCGTGCGGGCGGACAGTAACATCACCTTCCAGACCCTGGATGATCTGGCGGGCCTGACCGTGGGCACCACCCAGCGCAACCATTATGGGGAGGCCTTCGACAATGCCACCCAATTCACCCGCGATCCCGCCCGCAATGACCAGCTTTCCCTGCTCAAACTGCTGGCGGGCCGCGTTGATCTGGTGGTGGGGAACCGGCTGGCCCTGGCCTGGAAGGCGAAACAGGAAGGCATCAGCGACAAGATACGCTTTCTGCCCAAACCATTGCTGGTATCGTCCCATTATATGGCCCTGCCACGGGATCGCGGTGAAAAGGCGGCGCGTCTGGAGGCGGCGCGGCAATCCCTGATCCGTGATGGCGGGCTGGATGCCATCATCGCGCGCTGGCGGGTGACAGGGTAGCTGTGCCGCGCTGGCGATGCTTGACAAGCACGCCCCGTCCGGTGTGGTGTGGCGCAAACCGTGCCGGCCCCGCGCCGGACGGCCACCCTTTCTATTGCCCATCCGCACCCAAGGTCGATCCACCATGCACGCCTATCGCTCGCATAATTGTGGCCAACTCCGCCCGGACCATGCCGGCCAGAATGTCCGCCTGTCCGGCTGGATCAACCGCAAGCGCGACCATGGGCAGCTGCTGTTCATCGATCTGCGCGACCATTTCGGCATCACCCAGTGCGTGGTCGACACCTCTTCCCCGCACTTCAAGGTGCTGGACGGTCTGCGCCTGGAATCGGTGGTGACCATCACCGGCGAGGTGGTGGTGCGCACTGACGACACCGTCAATGACAAGCTGCCCACCGGCCATATCGAAGTGAAGGTTCGCGACCTGGATGTGCAGTCCGCCGCCGACCCGCTGCCGTTGCAGGTGAACAGCGAACAGGATGCCGGTGAAGAACTGCGCCTGCGCTATCGCTTCCTGGACCTGCGCCGGGAGAAGATGCAGAAGAACATTCTGCTGCGCTCCAACGTCATCGCGTCGGCCCGCCGCCGCATGATCGAACAGGGTTTCGTGGAATTCCAGACCCCGATCCTGACGGCCAGCAGCCCGGAAGGTGCCCGCGACTTCCTGGTGCCGAGCCGTAACCATCCCGGCAAGTTCTACGCCCTGCCGCAGGCGCCGCAGCAGTTCAAGCAGTTGCTGATGGTGTCGGGCTTCGACCGCTATTTCCAGATCGCCCCCTGCTTCCGCGATGAGGACAGCCGCGCCGACCGCTCGCCGGGCGAATTCTACCAGCTCGATTTTGAGATGAGCTTCGTCACCCAGGAAGATGTGTTCGCCGCCATCGAACCCGTCATCCATGGGATTTTTGAGGAGTTCAGCGGTTTCACGGGCACCAAGCGCACCGTCTCGCCGTACCCATTCGTGCGTATCCCCTACGCCGAATCGATGCTGAAATATGGCAATGACAAGCCGGACCTGCGCAACCCGCTGGTGATCACCGACGTCACCGACGTTTTCAAGCGCGATGATGTGGAGTTCAAGGCCTTCAAGGGCGTGATCGCCAATGGCGGCGTTGTCCGCGCCATCCGCGCCCCCGCCGTTGCTGACCAGCCGCGCAGCTTCTTCGACAAGCTGAACGATTGGGCCAAGGGTTTGGGCGCTCCCGGCCTGGGCTATATCCTGTTTGAAGCGGCCGGTGGCAAGGGCCCCATCGCCAAGTTTGTGCCGGAAGCCGCCCAGGCGGCCCTGCGCGAGGTGGTGGGTCTGCAGGATGGCGATGCCGTCTTCTTCGTCTGCGATCAGCCGGGCCCCGCCGCCAAGCTGGCCGGTCTGGCCCGCACCAAGATTGGTGAGACCCTGGAGCTGATCGAGAAGGACACCTACAAGTTCTGCTGGATCGTCGATTTCCCGATGTTCGAATATGACGAAGAGCGGAAGAAGATCGACTTCAGCCACAACCCGTTCTCCATGCCGCAGGGCGGGCTGGACGCGTTGCTGAACCAGGATCCGCTGACCATCAACGCCTATCAGTACGATATTGTGTGTAACGGGGTGGAGCTGTCGTCCGGCGCCATCCGTAACCACAAGCCGGAAATCATGTACAAGGCGTTCGAGATCGCCGGTTACCCGCCGGAGGTGCTGGAAGCCAAGTTCGGCGGCATGTTGTCGGCCTTCAAGCTGGGCGCCCCGCCGCACGGTGGTTCGGCCCCCGGTATCGACCGCATGGTCATGCTGCTAGCCGATGAGCCGAACATCCGCGAGGTTATCGTGTTCCCGCTGAACCAGCGCGCCGAAGACCTGTTGATGCAGGCCCCCAACGCCACCACCCCGGACCGGCTGAAGGAACTGCATATCAAGCTGGACCTGCCGAAGCCGAAGATCGTCACGGCGGATTAATCCGGCCCGATGCGAGAAACAGAGCCCGCCCCTGGTAAGCCAGCGGCGGGCTTTTTCTTTTCCGGCCCCTGCATTTTCCCGCTTGCTCCTGACGCTGCGTCAGGTCCGACAAAAGGCGGGCAAGGAGCATGACGATGGACAAGGCATTATCCATAGGCGAGCTGGCGGAACGGTCCGGCATTTCGGTGCGGGCCCTCCGGCTGTATGAGGCCGAGGGGCTGATCAAGCCGGTGCGGACCCAGGCCGGGCGGCGGGTTTATCAGGCGGGCGATGTGGCGCGGTTGCAGCAGATATTGCTGCTGAAAAAGGCCGGCTGCACGCTGGGCCAGATCAGCCAGTTGCTGGACCGGCGGCCCTTTGACCCGGCGCGGCTGATCGATGCGCAGATTGCGGCGCTGGAACAGACCGAACGCAACCTGGCCCAGAGCCTGGGCCTGTTGCGTGCCGCGCGCCGCCAGCTTTCCGAGGGGGAATGCCTGTCCGTCGATGCCCTGTGCGACCTGATCAAGCTGGGAGAACAGAGCATGAGCGAGGAAGTTTGGAAGCCGGTGTTGGACCGCTATTACACGCCGGAAGACCAAGAGAAATGGCGGCAGGCCAAGGCGGCCTTCGGCCCGGATGGGGAGGCCGATTATGCCCGCCAATGGGCCGATCTGGTGGCGGAGATCGAGGCGGCCATCGCCTGCAAGGTCTCACCGGAGGATGACCACGCCCAGCGGCTGGCCGTGCGCTGGTACGAGCTGCAAAAGCCGCTGGTGGAAAAGGTCGGCGTGGAGGTCTGGAACAAGGCCAGCCGCATGTATCAGGAAATGGACCAGTGGCAGACACCGCAGGTCCAGGCCCCGTTCAGTGCCGCCGTCTATGGCTTCGCGGTGCAGGCCGCCAACGCCGCCCGCGCCAAGGGCCTGATCCCGCCACGGCAGGGTTGAGAGGGGAGTATCCCCGCTTGGCTTCCTCACGCTACCTTAACATTCACTCTTATGTGCCTCCCCCGCGAAAGCGGGGGTCCAGGAGGCGCAGAGACAACGCTATGGTGCCTATGGCCCCTGGACCCCCGCTTTCGCGGGGGAGGCACAAGCCTTGGAAGTCAACGTCCCCTCACCCCCAGCTTTCCCGATAGAGCGCCACCATCGTCGCCACATCCGGCACGCGGGGATTATTGGCGGGGCTGCCGGAGGCTAGGGCCTGTGCGGCCATGGTTTCCAGCAACCCATTCCAGCGGGTGGGATCGATGCCATACTGTTTCGGGCTGGGTACCTTCAGGTCGGTGTTCAGTGCCCGCAGCGCCGCCACCAGCTTTTCCCCCGCCACATTGTCACTGTCCGCCGCGTCGGCGGCCCCGATGGCGCGGGCGCAATCGGCATAGCGGGCGGGGGCCCCCGGCAGCGACCAGGCGGTGACGGCGGGCAGCAGCATGGCGTTGGACAGCCCATGCGGCACATGGAAAAAGGCGCCGATGGGCCGGCTCATCCCATGCACCAGGGCAACCGATGCGTTGGAAAAGGCCATGCCGGCCAGCGTGGCGCCCAGCATCATGGCTTCCCGCGCCACGCGGTTGCCGGGCTCGGCCACGGCGGTGCGGATATGCGGGGCGATGCGCCCCATGGCGGCCAGGGCCATGCTGTCGGAAAACGGGTTGGCCTTGGCGCTGACATAGGCCTCAATGGCATGGGTCAGCGCATCGATCCCGGTATCGGCGGTCAGGCGCGGCGGGCAGCTCAGTGTCAGTTCGTAATCGATGATGGCGGCACTGGGCACCAGCAGGGGGCTGGCAATCAGCATCTTTTCATCGGTGGCGGCATCGGTGATGACGGTGAAGCGCGTCACCTCCGATCCGGTGCCGGCGGTGGTGGGGATGGCCACCAGTGGCGGGCCGGCCAGCGGGATCGGGTTGGGCACCTTGTAATCGCGCATCGCCCCGCCATTGACGGCCAACACGCCCATGGCCTTGGCCGTATCAATGGGCGATCCGCCGCCCAGCGCCAGCATCCCGTCATAACCGCCCTCGCGCAGAAGGGCGGCCCCTTGTTCCACCACCGTAACGGTGGGGTCAGGTACCGTGTCGGCGAACAGGCCGGGGGCAAATCCGGCATCGCGCAGCGGGGCCAGCAGCCTTTCCACCGTGCCGCTGTCCCGCATCCAGGGATCGGTGACGACCAGCGGCCGGCGCACGCCCAGACGGTGCAGCACGGACGCCGCCCGCGCAATGGCACCCCCGCCCAGTTCCATGATGGCGGGCGTCAGGATGGTGGCAATCATGGTTCCTCCCAAGTGCCGTGGCACTCTCTCAGGGATTTTTTTGCCAGTGTGGGCCAAGCCGGTGCTGCCCGCCAGCCCCGACTTTGGGATTAAAGATGGTGATGCCAGGGGCTTGGCCCTATGCTGGGCAAAAATCCATCCACCAGCCATCCGACATGCCCATGATCGCCATCGCCGATGATCTGTTCCAGGCCGCCAGGGCCGCCCGCCTGAATGCCCATGCCCCCTATTCCGGGTTCAAGGTCGGGGCGGCCATCCGCTCTGAAAGCGGGCGCATCCATGCCGGCTGCAATGTGGAGAACGCGGCCTATCCGCAGGGCCAATGCGCAGAGGCGACGGCCATCGGCCTGATGATTGCCTCGGGCGACCGCACGATCATCGAACTGGTGGTGGTGGGCGGGGAGGCCGGATCGGGCGTGATGTGCACGCCCTGCGGCGGCTGCCGCCAGCGCATCCGCGAATTTGCCGCCGGCCCCGATACGCCCATCCATGTCTTTGATGCCGGCGCTTTCCGCCAGAGCTTCACGCTGGGGCAGTTGCTGCCCTTCAGCTTCGGCCCCGACAATCTGGGTTTCTAAGCAAATGACACATAATTTCGATAGCGGAATAGATTCCGCCGCCATTGCCCGCCGTTGCCTGCCGCTGCTGGACCTGACCAGCCTGAACGACACGGATGATGCCGCCAGTACGGTGGTTCTCTGCGCCAAGGCGGTGAATCCTGTGGGCAATGTCGCCGCTGTCTGCCTCTGGCCAAGCTTTGTTTCGCAGGCAAAACAGATTCTGGCTGGCACAGGCGTGAAGGTGGCGACCGTGGTGAATTTCCCCGGCGGCAGTTTCGGTGCCGAAAAGGTGGCGGCCCAGATCGCCGGTGCCCTGGCCGACGGGGCCGATGAGATCGATGTGGTGATGAACTATGCCGATGTGATGATGGGCGACGGCCGCCGCGCGGCCGAGCATCTCGCCGCCTGCCGGGTGGCCTGTGGTGAGACGACGATGAAGGTGATCCTGGAAAGCGGGTCACTGGCCAAGCCGGTTTTCATTGAACGGGCCGCCGCCATTGCCGTGGCGGCGGGGGCGGATTTCCTGAAGACCTCCACCGGCAAGGTGCCGGCGGGGGCCACGCCCAGTGCCGCCCGCATCATGCTGGAAGCGGCCAAGGGGGCGGACCGCCGCGTCGGCTTCAAGGCGTCGGGCGGTATCCGCGATCTGGAAACGGCGGCCGAATATCTGGCCCTGGCGGACCAGATTTGCGGGCCCGGCTGGGTGGGGCCGGACACGTTCCGCTTTGGTGCCTCCGGCCTGCTGGATGCCATTCTGGGCGCGTTGGGCGTGGCCCCCGGCCCGCACGTGGGCAGTGCCGGTTACTGATCCGGGGCGGGTGCGGGGGCGGCCATGCCGCCTGCCACCCGCAACCAGCCGCCAGCCAGCCCGCGTAACTCTGCCGGATGGTGGGTGACATAAAGCATGGGCAGGCGCATTTGATCGTGCAGCCGGGCCAGATAGGGCAGCAGTTCGGCCTTGCGTGCCGCGTCCAAGGCGGCCAGCGGTTCATCCAGCAAGATCAGGCGCGGGGCGGCCAGCAGGGCGCGGCCGATGGCGACCCGCTGCTTTTCCCCGCCCGACAGGTCACGCGGGCGCCGGTCCAGCAGCGGGCCGATATCCAGCAGGTCGGTAATGTCGGCCAGCGTGGCCGGGGCCGGGTGGCGGGCGAACAGCCTTCCATAGCGCAGGTTCTGCCGCACGCTGAGATGCGGGAACAGCCGCGCTTCCTGAAACACATAGCCGATGCGGCGGCGATGCGGCGGCAGATCCGTTAACGCCACCCCGTCCAGCCGGATATGCCCGGTTGCCGGGCGCAGCAGCCCGGCGATCAGGTTCAACAGCGTCGTCTTGCCGGCCCCGGACGGGCCGGTGATGGCGGTCAGGCCCGGCCCGGCGGCAAAACGGGCGGTGAGGGTGAAGTCCCCGCGCCGATATGTGAGGTCCAGATCAAGCATCCGTCCCCTCCACCCGCCGGCGTACCCGGCGGGCCAGCAGCTCACTGGCCACCAGCGCGATGATGGCAATCGCCGCCGATACCAGCGTCAGCCGCAGCGCCGGCCCATCGCCACCCGGCACCTGCAAATGGCTGTAAATGGCCGATGGCAGCGTCTGGGTGACGCCGGGAATGTTGGACACAAAGGTGATGGTGGCCCCGAATTCCCCCAACGCCTTGGCAAAGCACAGGATGGCGCCGGCCACCACGCCGGGCAGGGCCAGCGGCAGGGTGACGGTGGCGAACACGGCCCAGGGCGGGGCCCCCAGGGTGCCGGCGGCCTGTTCCAGCCTTGTATCCACCGCCTCCAGCGACAGGCGGATGGCCCGTACCAGCAGGGGAAAGGCCATGACGGCACAGGCCAGCACCGCCCCGGTCCAGTTAAAGGCCAGCACGATGCCAATTTCCGCCAACAGCTTGCCCAAAGGCCCCTGCCGCCCGAACAGGATCAACAGGATATAGCCGGTGACGACCGGCGGCAGCACCAGCGGCAGGTGCACCAACCCATCCAGCAGGATACGCCCCGGAAAGGGCCGTCGTGCCAGCAGCCAGGCCACCGCCACACCGGGCGGCAGGCTGACCAGGGTGGCCCAGGCGGCCACCTTCAGCGACAGCGCAATCGCCGTCCATTCCTCTGCTGTGAACCAGTCCGCCAAGGCTTATCCTAATCTCCCTTGATCGTGACCGATCAAGGGAGATTTCGTGTTCCCTCAATCGCCGGGCGCCCGCATCCGCGGGCTTGGCTTGCGGCGCATGGGCGCCGGGCCAGCGGTCGCTGGCCTCCAAGGGGCATGAGACATGCCCCTTGGCCTTATTTCACCAGAACCGTGAATCCCTGTTCCTCAAAATGCCGTCGCGCGGCGGGGCTGGAAAGGAATTCCAGCAGCTTGGCTGCCCCGCCCCGGCTGCTGGCCAGCAGGGCGGCCGGATATTCGATGGGGGCGTGGCTGCCGGCCGGGAAGGTGGCGACGATGGAAACCCCCGGTTCGGCCCGCGCATCGCTGAGATAAACGATGCCGGCCGGTGCCTCCCCCCGCGCCACCAGGGCCAGGGCGGCGCGGACATTCTCCGCCTGGGCGATGCGGCCCTGCACCTTGTCCCACAGGCCCAGCTTGGTCAGCGCCGCCTTGCCATATTTGCCGGCGGGTACGCCGGCGGTATCGGCCATGGCCAGCTTGCCATCGGCACCCAGCAGGGCGGGCAGGTCGGCAATGGTGCCGGGCTTGGCCCCGGCCCTGGCCACCAGCACCAACTGATTGCCCAGCAGCGTCACCCGGCTTTCCGGGCGGATCAGGTTCTGCTTGGCCAGATGGTCCATCCAGTCCTGATCGGCGGAAATGAACATATCCGCCGGTGCCCCCGCCGCAATCTGCTTGGCCAGGGCAGAGGAGGCGGCATAGGAGACGCTGGCCGCCGGCCCGCCCTTGGCCTTGTAATCGGTCAGGGCATTGTCCAGCGCCGTCTTCAGGCTGGCGGCGGCAAAGACGGTGACCGGCCGTTCCTGCGCCAGGCCGGGGGCGGGCGACAGCAGCAGCAGCAATCCGGCCAGCAGGCCGGTAATCACGGGGCGGCGGAGAAGCGACATGGCAGGCAGCATCCTGGCGATGGGGGGGTCGTTATGTCTATCAGGATATAGCGTGAAAGGGCCGGGGGCGCCACCCTGGAACACGGCCTTGGGGTCAGTTCGCCTACCTCACAAGGATTTCTTCGCCTGTTGGGCCTTTGCAGCCTATATTCCTGCGCATCGGTGGCCCGGTTGTCAGGGCGGGGCTGCCGGGGTGTCCCTGACAGGGCCGGTTATTCCACCGGCCGGGGCGCTGGATACATGCCCATGGAGATTGACGTGACGCATTTTTCCCCGTCCCTCGGCCGCCTGTCGTTCCGGCGGGCTGTGGCCCTGCCCTTCATGGCGGCGGCCCTGATTTTTGGTGATGTCTCCGTGGCGCTGGCCCAACGCGGCGCGCCGGAAAGCTTTGCGCCGCTGGCGGAAAAAAGTCTGCCGGCGGTGGTGAACATCTCCACCTCGCAGACGATCCAGGCCAAGCCGGGCGGGCGCTCCCCCATCCCGATGCCGGAATTCCCGCCCGGTTCCCCGTTCGAGGAATTCTTCAAGGATTTCTATGAACGCCAGCAGCAGAACCAGGGCAAGCCGCGCCGTGCCCAGTCGCTGGGCTCCGGCTTCATCATTGACGCCAGCGGCTATATCGTCACCAACAACCATGTGATTGAGGGTGCCGACGAGATCACCGTCGTCTTTCAGGATGCCGACCATACGGAGTTGAAGGCCAAGCTGATCGGCACCGACAAGGAGACCGATCTGGCCCTGCTGAAGGTCGAATCCAAGCAGAAGCTGACCGCCCTGAAATGGGGCAACAGCGATGAATTGAAGGTGGGCGACTGGGTGGTGGCCATCGGCAACCCGTTCGGCCTGGGCGGCACGGTCACCGCCGGCATCATTTCCGCCCGCGCCCGTGATATCGGCGCCGGCCGCTTCGATGATTTTCTGCAGACCGACGCCGCCATCAACCAGGGCAATTCCGGTGGCCCGCTGGTGAATGTGCAGGGTGAGATTGTCGGCATCAATACCGCCATTTTCAGCCGCACCGGCGACAGTGTGGGCATCGGCTTTGCTATCCCCGCCAACATGGCCCGCACCGTGATCGAGGAACTGCGCAAGGGCGGCAAGGTGCGGCGCGGCTGGCTGGGCGTGCAGATCCAGAGCGTGACGCCCGCCATCGCCGAAAGCATGGGCCTGCCCAATGACAAGGGCGCCCTGGTCGGCACCGTCAGCGATGGCAGCCCCGCCGCTGCCGCCGGCCTGAAGCCGGGCGACGTGATCCTCAGCTTCGATGGCAAGGATGTGGCCAATAACCGCGCCCTGCCGCGCATGGTGGCCGAAACCCCCGTGGGCAAGAAGGTGACGGTCGCCATCTCCCGCAAGGGGGTGAAGCAGAATGTCACCGTCACCCTGGCCGAACTGCCGGCCAGCGTCGTGGACCCGGAGGCGGCAGAGGAAGAGGAACAGGCCAAGCCCGACGCCAAGGCCCAGCAGACCCAGGTGGAAGCGCTGGGCCTGACCCTGTCGCCGGTGACGCCGGCCCTGCGCCGTCAGTATGAACTGGCGGAGGATGCCAAGGGCGTGGTCATCACCAAGGTTGCCCCCGGCAGCGCCTCCCAGGCCCGCCAGTTGCGGCCGGGCGATCTGGTGCTGGAGGTCAGCCAGCAGGCGGTGGCAACGCCGGCCGATGTGCAGGCCAAGGTGGATGCCGCCCGCAAGGCCGGCCAGAAGGCCGTGCTGCTGCTGCTGGACCGCAAGGGCGAACAGCAGTTCCTGGCTTTGCCGCTGGAAGCGGAAAAATAATACCAACCCGCCGAAAGGTTGACCTTTCGGCGGGTTGGAGGCCGGCGACCGCCGGCCTGCGGGCTCGTGCCCGCGTAAGCCAAGGCGGCGGATGCCGCCGCCCGGCGCATGAGGGGACACAAGATCTCCCTGAATCAGTCACGATCAAGGGAGATTGGTATAATTGCGGGATAGTTCTTCCCGCATTCTGGGACAGGCCCGGCGACACCCCCGTCGCCGGGCCGTTTTTTTGCCTTAATGCCAGCGGCCAAATGGGGTTGCCGGGTGTTTATCCGGCACTGGTGTCGCGCCGGAGCATTTCAAGGGGAAAAAGAATCGGCGAAAGGAGTGTCAGAGCTGCGATTCAGCCCTTCCAACCGGGCCGGTTCATTTCATATGATCCTTCAGGATACCCGGGGATTTTAAGTGATTGTTGAGCATCATGGCTGATCATGACAAGCACGGGAATGAGGGGACCGTGACGGGCGTGGTCGTAAAGGCCAAGCCCAAGACGAAAAAACCCTCGATGTACAAGGTGTTGATGCTGAACGACGACTACACTCCCATGGAGTTTGTGGTCGACGTGCTGGAACGGTTCTTCAACAAGAACCGGGACGAGGCGACGCGGATCATGTTGCAGGTTCATCGCCGTGGCGTCGGCGTCTGTGGTGTGTTCACCTATGAGGTGGCGGAAACCAAAGTGACGCAGGTCATGGATTTCGCCCGCCAGCACCAGCATCCTCTGCAATGTACACTGGAGAAGGATTAGCGCCTCATGCTGTCGCGTAATCTCGAACAGACGCTGCACCGGGCTCTCGGCAACGCCAACCAGCGGCGTCACGAGTACGCAACCCTGGAGCATCTTCTTCTGGCGCTGACCGAGGATCAGGACGCATTGGCCGTCCTTCGGGCCTGCGGCGTGGAAATCGCCAAGCTGCGCGCCGAACTGATCGAATATCTCGACAGCGAGCTATCGAACCTTGTCACCAGCCGGTCGGAGGATGCCAAACCCACCGCCGGCTTCCAGCGCGTGCTGCAACGCGCTGCCATTCATGTACAAAGCTCCGGCCGGGAGGAAGTGACGGGCGCCAATGTGCTGGTCGCCCTGTTCTCCGAGCGCGAGAGCCATGCCGTCTATTTCCTGCAGGAGCAGGAAATGACGCGCTTCGACGCGGTCAATTACATCTCTCACGGCATCGCCAAAGCCCCTGGACGCGCAGAGACCAAGCGCGTTTCCGGCGCCGACGATGACGCCCAGGCGGAGAAGGTCGTGAAGAAAGGCACTGAAGCGCTTGAAGCCTATTGCGTCAACCTCAACAAGAAAGCCGCCGGTGGCAAGATCGACCCGCTGATCGGCCGGGAGCAGGAGGTGGAGCGGACGATCCAGATCCTCTGCCGCCGCTCCAAGAACAACCCGCTCTATGTCGGCGATCCCGGCGTCGGCAAGACGGCCATCGCCGAAGGGCTGGCCCGCCGCATCGTCCATGGCGAAGTGCCCGACGTGCTGAAAAATGCCGTCATCTTCGGGCTGGACATGGGCTCCCTGCTGGCCGGCACCCGCTATCGCGGTGATTTCGAGGAACGGTTGAAGGCCGTCGTCTCGGAGCTGGAGGCGTTGGAAGGTTCCATCCTGTTCATCGATGAAATCCACACCGTCATCGGCGCCGGCGCCACCAGCGGCGGGGCGATGGATGCCAGCAACCTGCTGAAGCCGGCTTTGGCGTCGGGCGCGCTGCGCTGTATCGGCAGCACCACCTACAAGGAATATCGCTCCTATTTTGAGAAGGACCGCGCGCTGGTGCGGCGCTTCCAGAAGATCGACGTCAATGAGCCGTCGATCGAGGATGCGATCAAGATCCTGGAAGGGATCAAGACCTATTACGAGTCGTACCACAAGATCCGCTACACCAAGGATGCCATCCGCTCGGCGGTGGAGCTGTCGGCCAAATATATCGGTGATCGCAAGCTGCCCGACAAAGCCATCGATGTGATCGATGAGGTGGGGGCCGCCCAGGCGCTGATCCCGGAAAGCCGGCGCAAGAAGACCATCACCCAGAAGGATGTGGAAGCGGTGGTGGCCAAGATCGCCCGCATCCCGCCCAAATCCATCAGCCGCGACGATAAGGAGACGCTGCTGAACCTGGAACGTGACCTGAAGACCATGGTTTTCGGGCAGAACCCGGCCATCGAGGCGCTGGTCTCGGCCATCAAGCTGGCCCGGGCCGGCCTGCGCGATGCGGAAAAGCCGATTGGCAATTACCTGTTCTCCGGCCCCACCGGCGTCGGCAAGACGGAGGTGGCCAAGCAGCTTTCCCGCACGCTGGGGATTGAGCTGGTCCGCTTCGACATGTCCGAATATATGGAGCGCCACACGATCAGCCGGCTGATCGGTGCCCCGCCGGGCTATGTCGGTTTCGATCAGGGCGGCCTGCTGACCGACGCCATCGACCAGCATCCGCATTGCGTGCTGCTGCTGGATGAGATCGAGAAGGCGCATCCTGACCTGTATAATATCCTTCTGCAGGTCATGGATCATGGCAAGCTGACGGACCATAACGGCAAGATTGTCGATTTCCGCAACGTCATCCTGATCATGACCACCAATGCCGGCGCTGCCGACATGGCCAAACCCGCCATCGGTTTCGGCCGGGAAGCGCGGGTGGGTGAGGATAAGGAAGCGATCAACAAGGCGTTCTCGCCGGAATTCCGCAACCGCCTGGATGCGATCATCCCCTTCAGCAATCTGGGGCCGGAGACGGTGACCCGGGTGGTGGACAAGTTCATCATGGAGCTGGAGGCCCAGCTTTCCGACCGTGGCGTGACCATCGACCTGTCGGACGATGCCCGCGAATGGCTGGCCAAGGAAGGCTATGATCCGGTGATGGGGGCCCGTCCGCTGGCCCGCACCATCCAGGAGCATGTGAAGAAGCCGCTGGCGGAGGAACTGTTGTTCGGCCGCCTGTCCAAGGGCGGGGCCGTGCGGGTGGTGCTGAACAAAGAAGGCAAGGGCCTGTCCTTCGACTATGCCGAGCCTAAGGGCGGCAAGCAGGAGGACAAGGTGGAAGAACTGGTGGATTGATGATCCAGCGGTTTCCAACCTGATGCATAGAAGCCCGCCGGGGGAACCCGGCGGGCTTTTCTTTTAGCCATATGGGAACGGAAATTGATGACCGACCTGACCATCCGCCCCGCCACCACCGCCGACGCCCCTGCCATCTGGCACATTATCGGCCCGACCATACGGGCCGGGGAGACCTATGCGCTGGACCCGGAGATGGGGGAGGGCGACGCGCTGGCCTATTGGCTGGGGCCGGATAAGGAAACGTTTGTTGCCGTGGCGCCGGATGGGCAGGTGGTGGGCACCTATTTCATCCGTCCCAACCAGGCCGGCGGCGGGCGCCATATCTGCAATTGCGGCTACATGACCGCTGCGGCGGCCACCGGGCGCGGGGTGGCCAGGGCCATGTGTCTGCATTCCCTGGACCATGCCAGACAGCGCGGTTATCGCGGGATGCAGTTCAATTTTGTGGTCAGCAGCAACACCCGCGCGGTCGCCCTGTGGCAGGCGCTGGGCTTTACCATTGTCGGGCGTCTGCCGCTGGTCTTCCAGCATCCCCGCCTGGGCTATGTTGATGCGCTGGTGATGTTCCAGCCGCTGACCGACGCTTAGGAGATGGCAAAGCCCCGCGCCGGATCATCCGCCGACCGCTGCAGCCAGTTGCTGGCCGGGTAGTCGCAGGCGCCATCCACGACATGGATCGTATAGGCATGGCGGGAATGCGGGGAGCGGTTGGGGCCGGACAGGTGCGGCAGCAAGCCATGCAGCAGGATCAGTGTGCCCTGTTTGGCCGGCAGCGGCACATAGCCATTGTCCGCCGTACAGTCGGGCCAGGGGCTGGCATCCAGCACATCCATGCGCACGCCACCCTGGCCATCGCGGGAGAAACGCTTTTTCAGCCCGTCCCGGTGCCCGCCGGGCAGCGCCCACATGCAGCCATTTTCCAGCGTGGCATCCTGCACCGCGAACCACAGGCCCACCACGCTCATCGGTTCGGTATAAAGGAAGGTGCTGTCCTGGTGGCACACCACCTCCCCACCGATATGGGGCTGCTTGAAAATATACATGGACTGCATCAGCAGCGGCCGGGCCATGCCGATATCGGCCGTAATGGAAGCCAGACGCGGGTCGCGGGAAAACTGGCTGAACACCGGGTCGCGGTCATGCAGGGCATGGCCGATCTTGTTGATCGACAGGGATTTTTCCTGGCGCAGATGCCCGGCCGCGTCAAACGCCTCCTCCTCAAAGAAGAAGCGGATTTGATCACCGGACGACAGGAAATAATCGTCGCTGGTCTTCTGCTGGTTGACGGTGGAGAAGACCGAGGCATGGGCTGCCGCGTCGAACCCCGCCACCAGCCGCCCCGCCTGATCCATCAGCGCCCGGCAGTCCGCCGGATCGGCAAAACCTTCCAGCAGCAGGAAACCATCGCGGTGATAGGCATCGATCTGGGCTTGGGTCAGGAAGGACATCGGCGGCAGGTCCGTTTGGGGGTGGTGCTCTCTGGCTTTTACCGCCCCGGCCTTGCCTGCCGCAATCCCTGTCAGCCCGGCACCCGCCAGACATCGGTGACACGGACCTCCCGGTCCTCCAACTCCCGCGTCGTCGGCACGGCGTAGCTGGCCATCTTTTCCAGCCCCTGGGCGGGCAGATAGGCGCGGCCCGGATCGCCCAGCAGCACCAGGGTGCCGCCGGCGGCCAGCCGGCGCAGCCAGCCAAGTGCTGCTTCGGCAAAAGGGCGCTCGTAACAGATATCGCCGGCCAGCACGATATCGATGCCGGGCAAATCCTGGCCGATAATGTTGGCGACATCCGCCGTCACCGTCACGCCATTGGCCGCTGCATTCAGATATGTCGCCTCCACGGCGAACGGGTCGATCTCCACCGCGCGGACGGCGGCGGCACCCGCCTGCAGGGCGGCGATGGCGATCAGGCCGCTGCCGGCGGCGAAATCCAGCACATGGCGACCGGCCACCAGATCGGGCTGGTCCAGGATCAACCGCGCCACGGCCTGCCCCCCGGCCCAGGGAAAGGCCCAGAAGGGCGGGGGCACGCCCTGGCGTTCCAGCCAATCTTCCGTGGCCTGCCAGATGGGGGTGATTTCGGTTGCCTGATACAGGCTGATATCGGGGAGCAGGGGGCCGACAGGGGCCAGGGCCGTATGGGAACGGATGAAATCAGTACGCTCAGCGGCGGTTATCGGGCGCAAAATCGGCCAATCTCAGCATCTGGTGCTGCATCTGGGGCTTGGGCAGGCTGTTGAACTGTATCCCGCCACTGCCGCCACCGCCATGGCTGCCGGGCGGCATGGCGGCGATACCGGCCATGATGGCGATCAGCAGGGTCCAGCCGGTGAAACGGGCGGCGCGGAAGGTGGACAGGCTGTCCGCCGGGTCATCCATCTCCCACCCACGCACCTGCACCAGCATCAGCCCGGCCGTGGCGGCCAGCGGCACCAGCACGGTCCAGCCCATGGTCAACGGCGTCAGCGCCAGCACCCACAGGCAAAAGGCCCCGGCATAGAAGCCCCCCACCCAGCGCCGCGAATCGGCGGCGAACAGGCGGGCGGTGGATTTGATGCCGACCTGTTCATCATCCCGCCGGTCCTGGTGGGCATAAACCGTGTCATAGCCCAGCGTCCAGAGGATGCCACCAGCATAAAGCAACAGGGCCGGCCAATCGATGCTGCCCCGCACGGCGGCCCAGCCCAGCAGGGCGCCCCAGTTGAAGGTCAGGCCCAGAAACGCCTGCGGCCACCATGTCACCCGCTTCATCAACGGGTAGAGGCCGACCAGGATCAGCGAGGCCGCCCCCAGCAGGATGGAGAACAGGTTCAGTTGCACCAGGATCAGCAGCCCGACCAGGCATTGCGCGCCCAAGAACAGGAAGGCCTGCAACAGGCTGACCTGACCGCTGGGGATGGGGCGCACGCGGGTGCGCTCCACCTGGGCATCCAGCTTATGGTCGATGATATCATTGATGGTGCAGCCGGCCCCGCGCATCACCACGGCACCGATCCCGAACAGGGCCATCAGCCAGAAATCCGGCCAGGAACCGGCGGGGGCGGCCAGGGCGATGGACCACCAGCAGGGCAGCAGCAGCAGCCAGGTGCCGATGGGCCGGTCCAGCCGGGCCAGCCGGGCATAGGGGCGCAAGGTCGCCGGCAACAGCCGGTCGATCCAGTCCCCCCTGCGAATATCGGTATGGCCGCCAGTCTGGCGCGGAATATCGGTCATGATGGCGCGCATCCTACCCCCGATGCGCCGCAGAGGCAAAGGTGCAACCGTTTGCCGGAACCGGCGTTAACCGAATTGGTGGCATTTGTCGCCGGGGCTGGTGTGGTGGGGGCGGGCGGTCTATCTCTGTCAGCCGGATTTCCCCACCTGCCCGGTGCCCATGACCCAGGACCAGCCGCTGCCCCGTACCCGCCTGTTCATCGATGCGCCGCTGTCGGCGGGTGCGTCGGCCCCGCTGGATGGGGGGCGGGCGCATTATCTGCGCGCGGTGCTGCGCCAGGGGCCGGGGGATGGGGTGTTGGCCTTCAACGGGCGGGATGGCGAATTTCTGGCCCGGATTGAGACGCTGGGCAAATCCGCCGGTACGCTGACGGTGGAACGCCAGACAAGGCCGGCCCCGTCTGACCCTGCCGGCGGCCCCTGGCTGGCCTTTGCGCCGCTGAAGGGCGGTCGCACGGAATATGTGGTGGAAAAGGCGGTGGAACTGGGCGTTTCCCGGCTGATCCCCGTCTTCACCCGCCGGGGCGATGTCGGCCGTGTCAATCTGGAGCGGCTGCGCGCCAACGCGGTGGAAGCTGCCGAACAATGCGAACGGCTGACCGTGCCCGATGTGGCGGAGCCGGTGGAACTGGCAAAGCTGCTGTCCGGCTGGGACGAAGGCCGCCGCCTCTATCTGGCGGCGGAAAGCGGGGCGGCGCAACCGCTGGTGACCGCCATCACAGCGCAGGCCACCCTGCCCGCCGCATTCCTGGTGGGACCGGAGGGGGGCTTCGATCCGACGGAACTGGCGCTGCTGCACCGCATGGCTTTTGTGGTGCCGATTGGCCTGGGTCCGCGTATTCTGCGCGCCGATACGGCGGCCTTTGCCGTGCTTTCCGCCTGGCAGGCGGTGGCCGGTGACTGGCAGCAGGGCGGACAGGATGCCCGCCCGCCCAACCGGGCTTGAGTTTTCTGCAGGGGCTTCCCAGCCCCTGTTCGTGGCGTTGTTTCTGGTCTTCGTCTTTGCCCTTAAGGATATTCATTCATGTCCGCACCCCCGTCTTCACGCGGCGCGCCCATCACCGACCGCCGGCAACTGGTCGAATATCTGGAAAGCGGCTGCAAACCCGCTGTCGATTGGCGCATCGGGACGGAGCATGAGAAATTTGTCTTCCGGCTGGATGACAAGTCCCCAGTCCCTTATGCGGGGGCGGGCGGCATCGGCGCCATTCTGGGCGAGTTTGAGCGCCGATTCGGCTGGGAACCGGTGCGCGAGGGGGAAAACACCATCGCGCTGACCAAGGGCATGGCCAATATCAGCCTGGAACCGGGCGGACAGTTCGAGCTGTCGGGCGCGCCGCTGCACACCATCCATGAAACCTGTGCGGAGGTGGGCCAGCATCTGGCCGAGGTGCGCGCCATCGGGCGCGACCTGGGTTTCGGGATGCTGGGGCTGGGCTTCAACCCGAAATGGAAGCGGGCTGACATCCCCTGGATGCCCAAGGGCCGCTACAAGATCATGCGCGAATATATGCCCAAGCGCGGCGGCTTGGGCCTGGACATGATGACCCGCACCTGCACGGTGCAGGTGAACCTGGATTTCGCCTCCGAAGCGGACATGGTGAAGAAGTTCCGCGTGTCGCTGGCCTTGCAGCCCATCGCCACGGCCCTGTTCGCCGCCAGCCCCTTTACGGAGGGCAAGCCCAACGGCTTCCAGTCCTTCCGTTCGCATATCTGGACCGACACCGACCCCGACCGCACCGGCGACCTGCCTTTCGTGTTCGAGGATGGATTCGGGTTCGAGCGCTATGTGGATTATGCGTTGGATGTGCCGATGTATTTTGCCTACCGCGATGGGCAGTATCTAGATGCGTCCGGCCTGTCCTTCCGCGATTTCCTGGATGGCCGCCTGTCCATCCTGCCGGGCGAATTGCCGCTGATGACGGACTGGTCGGACCATATGACCACCATGTTCCCGGAAGTGCGGCTGAAGAAATATCTGGAAATGCGCGGGGCCGATGCCGGCCCCTGGGGCCGGCTCTGTGCCCTGCCGGCGCTGTGGGTGGGCTTGCTGTATGACAGTACCGCGCTGGATGCCGCCTGGGATCTGGTGAAGGGGTGGAGTCACGAAGATCGTGCGGGCCTGCGGCGTGATGTGCCGCGTCTGGGCCTGGATACCCCCTTCCAGGGCGGCACGCTGCGGCCCGTGGCCCGCCAGGTGGTGGAGATCGCGCGGGAGGGCTTGCGCAACCGCGCCCGCACCGCCGGCATGGGCGATGATGAAAGCCATTTCATCGAACCGCTGGTCGCCATCGCTGAAACCGGCCGCACCCTGGCAGCGGAGCTGCTGGAACGGTACGAGACGGAGTGGGCGCATTCCGTCGATCCGTTGTACGACGCCTACGCCTATTGACCCTGGTTGTTGTAATGATGGCGGGCACCGTCAATGGTTGTGATGCCATTGCCGTGCCCGCCATCTTTGCATAGAATAAAGGCAGCTTAGGTCTGGGAGGTGGGCGCCGGTGTCGACGCAGAGATGGGGGCGCTTTGTCGACCCCGCGATGGAACGGGATTTCCGCCTCTCCGTTATGGCCCGCGAGGTGCGGGGCCTGCGCATCAATCTGATTGCGCTGATGGTGCTGCGCCTGCTGCCGATGACGCTGGATTTTTATTACATGCCCCAGGGCATGGTGCTGGGCGTCTATCTGCCGCTGCGGCTGGCCCTCTTCCCCTTTCTCATCTTCATCCTGCTGCTGCCGGTGCGGCCCTCCACCTATAATCTGCGGCATGGCTGCATCATGGTGGTGCTGTCCTATATGTGGCTGCTGACGGCCACGCCGCCCTTATGGGTGGATGTGATGGGGGTGGGCGTCACCGTCGCCTTCTTCATCTCTGTCGTGGTGCTGATGAACTATCTGTTCCTGCCCACGCGCTGGACCTGGATGCTGGCCTGGGGGATCACGGCCAGCATCCTCTATGTCGTTGTGATCATGCCCTTTTCCGGGGCGACAGCGTTCCAGATCCAGATTGCCGTGGTCATGCATATGCTGGCCAATATTTTCGGTGCCTTTACCGCCCACGAACTGGCGACTGTCCGCCGGGCGGAGTTTCTGCGCCATCGCCAGCTGGAGGAGGCGAATGAGGAGCTGCGCCGGCGGGAAGCCATCATCGCCGACCAGCGCGACCAGCTGGCGGCCCAGGTGGAAGAGCTGGGGGACGCGCATCGCCAGCTGATCGAAACCAAGGACAGTCTGGTGCAGGCGGAAAAGATGGCCAGCCTGGGCGGTCTGGTGGCCGGTGTGGCGCATGAGCTGAACACGCCGATGGGCATCGCCCTGACCGCCGGTACCCATCTGCGCGACAGCCTGCAGGGGCTGGATCAGGCGGTGGCGGAAGGAAGGCTGACCCGCAGCCGGCTGAGCGAATATCAGGAGACCTTGCGCGACAGTACCGACCTGATCCTGTCCAATGTCAGCCGGGCCGCCGGGCTGGTGCAGAGCTTCAAACAGGTGGCGGTGGATCAGGCCAGTGCCGAACGCCGCCTGTTCCCGCTCGGCCCCTATATTGATGAGGTTCTGCACAGTCTCGCCCCGCGCCTGCGCAAGGAACCGCATGAGCTGCTGGTGGATTGCGATCCGGGGCTGGTGATGGACAGCTATCCCGGTGCCCTGTCACAGGTGCTGACGAACCTGCTGCTGAATGCGCTGGTCCACGCCTTTCCGGGGGGGCGGGTCGGGTTGATCAGCATCCAGGCCCGGCCGCTGCCGGGCAATCAGCTGGAACTGATCTTTGCCGATAATGGCAAAGGGGTGCCGCCCCAGCATCTGGACCGGTTGTTTGACCCGTTCTTTACCACCAATCGCGCCCAGGGCGGCAGCGGGCTGGGGCTGCACATTGTCTATAATCTGGTGACTCAGACGCTGGGGGGCAGCATCCGTGTTCGCTCCACCCTGGGGGAGGGCACCTGCTTCGCCCTGACATTGCCGCGTGCCGTGGCGGGTGATTCAACAACCCCGGTTGAAGATGTAACAGGTTGATAGACCCGCTTCTGCTGCTGGCAGAGGTTGCGCCTTCTATTGCCGCCGCCAGCCGCTGCGTTTAAATTGGGAAGGGCCGCGCGGCGGCCGGGCAAAGGGCCGGGAACAACTGGCCCTCATCCGAGGCGAGGTTCCGGGCGCGATGCAGAAATGGGGCACATTCGCGGACCACGCCCTGGAGCGTGATTTCCGCCAGTCGATCATGGGGCAGGAGGTGCGCACCCTGCGCATGAACCTGCTGGCCCTGATGTTCTTCTATCTGATGCCGCTGGCGCTGGATTTCGTCTATCTGCCGCGGGAAACCATTTTCAACCTGTTCCTGCCGCTCCGGCTGGGGGTCTATGTCACGATCCTGGCGGTGATGCTGATCCCGGTGCGCAATGCCACCTATGGCCTGCGCCATGCTGCTACCCTGTTCCTGCTCTCCTATATCTGGGGGATGACCGCGATGGTCGCACTCTGGGTGGAACGGCAGGATGTCGGCTTCACGGTCAGCTTCTTTGTCATGATCGTGGTGCTGATGAATTACCTGTTCCTGCCCACGCGCTGGCTGTGGATGGTGGGCTGGGGGGTGGCGGCCAGTGCCATCTATCTCTGGCTGGTCATGCCATATAGCGGGGCCACCACCTCGCAGATCAAGACGGCCATGGTGATGCAGACCTTGGCCAATATTTTCGGGGCTGTCACCGCCTATCAGCTGGCTACGCTGCGCCGGTCGGAATTCCACCGCCGCCGGGAGCAGGAGGTGGAGCGGCGGCGGCTGGAGGAAGCCAATATTGAGCTGCTGCACCGGGAAACCATCATCGCCCTGCAGCGCGACCAGCTGGCCCGCAAGGTGGAGGAGCTGGAGGAGGCGCAGCGCCAGCTGATCGAAACCAAGGACAGTCTGGTGCAGGCGGAAAAGATGGCCAGCCTGGGCGGGCTGGTGGCCGGCGTGGCGCATGAGCTGAACACGCCGATGGGCATTGCCGTCACCGCCAGCACCCATCTGCGCGATTGTGTGGATGGGCTGGATCAGGCGGTGGCGGGCAATCGGCTGACCCGCAGCCAGCTGGCCGAGTACCAGCAGACCCTGCGGGAAACGGCAACCCTGATTCTGTCCAATGTCGCCCGCGCGGCCGGGCTGGTGCAGAGCTTCAAGCAGGTGGCGGTGGATCAGGCCAGTGCCGAACGCCGGCCGTTCGAGCTGGGTGCCTATATCGAGGAACTTTTGTTGAGCCTGGCGCCGCGCCTGCGCCAGGAGCCGCACCAGATCAGCGTGGGCTGCCCGCCGGGCCTGATGATGGACAGCTATCCCGGTGCGCTGTCACAAATCCTTACCAATCTGCTGATCAATGCCCTGATCCATGCCTTCCCCGACGGGAGGGCCGGCAATATCAGTATCCATGTCCGCATGGCGGGCGATGATCTGGTGGAGCTGGTCTTTGCCGATGATGGAAGGGGGGTGCCGCCCGAACATCAGGACCGCCTGTTCGACCCGTTCTTCACCACCAACCGCGCCCATGGTGGCAGCGGGCTGGGGCTGCATATCGTCTATAATCTGGTGACCCAGTCCCTGCGCGGCAGCATCCGGCTGCAATCCCAGCCGGGGCAGGGCACGCGCTTCATCCTGACCTTTCCCCGACGTGCGGCGGAACCGGCGCGCATGGCCGGGTAAAGGTCAATTTTCCAGCCGCCAGACATCCTTGATATGGCGGGGCAGGCGGCGGGGCAGCACCACCATCAGGTCAAAACGGATGGCGTGATGGCCCAGATGCGGCCGCCGTGCCACGAAATGGCTGATGGCGGCATGGCGGCGGCGCCAACTTGTCTGCGGCAGGGCCGCCAGCGCCTGGGGCAGGCTGGCCCTAGCCTTCACTTCCACCACCGCCAACACGCGGCCCTTGGCGGCGATGATATCGATCTCCCCCACCGGCAGGCGCAGGCGGGTGGCCAGGATGCGATAGCCTTTCAGCCACAGCACCAGCCGGCAGGCCAGTTCGGCCAGCCGGCCCAGCCGTTCCGCCCGGCGGCGGTCGATGCGGTTACGGGTTTTTCCCACGGCCTCCCGTCCCCAGTTCGAGCGCGCGCGCATAGACGGATTTTTTCGCCTGGCCGGTGATGGTGGCGACATGGGCGGCGGCGTCCCGCACGCTCATCCCGCCGGACAGGGCCTGGGTCAGCAGGCTGTCCAGGTCGGCGGCATCGGTGGCGGCGGCATCGGCGGCGGGCGGGCCGACAACGACGACAACCTCCCCCTTGGGCGGGCCGTTTTCGGTGTAATGGGCGGCCAGCTCGGCCACCGGGCCGCGCCGCACCTCCTCAAACATCTTGGTCAGTTCCCGCGCCACGGCAACCTCGCGGCTGCCCAGGGTGGCGGCGACATCGCCCAGCATCTCCGCCAGACGCTGCGCCGATTCGTAGAAGATCAGCGTCGCCTGCAGGGTGCGGAACTCTTCCAGCATGGTCCGCCGGGCGGCGGATTTGGGCGGCGGGAACCCGGCGAACAGGAAACGGTCGCTGGGCAGGCCCGACAGCACCAGCGCCGTCAGGGCGGCATTGGCGCCGGGCAGATGGGTGACGGGCAGCCCCTGGTCACGGGCATCGCGCACCAGCTTGAAGCCCGGATCACTGACCAGGGGCGTGCCGGCATCCGACACCAGGGCGATGGCCTGCCCCTCGGCCACGCGTGCCAGCAACTGCGGCCGCATCTTTGCCGCATTATGGTCGTGATAAGGAACAAGCCGGGTGGCAATGCCATATCGGCGCATCAGCTTTCCGGTGACGCGGGTATCTTCGCAGGCGATGGCATCGACGCCGCGCAACAGTGCCAGCGCACGCAGCGTTATGTCGCCGGCATTGCCGATAGGGGTGGCGACGATGTAAAGGCCCGGTGCCGGTTTACGGATCGGGCCGGTCCCGCTACCTTCGCCCGGCACGGGGAATTCCTCCCCGTCGGTATCGTCAAGGTCGTTCGGTTCGGTATCGGGGACATCGTCCATGGCGTGGTTTTCAAGCAGGAAGGGGTTCGGGATGGCAGCGCAGAAACGGCACCGCATGGCAAAGACGCTGGCGGCGCTGGCCCTGACCGCCGGCATACTGGCGGGATGCGCCAGTCCAAGCACGGTAACGGCCCCACCCCCGCCACCGCAAGCCCCGGTCGTCGCAGCCCCGCCCCCCGTGGTGGTGGCGCCCCCGCCCGCGCCGGTGGCCACCGCGGCCCCCATGCCCCAGGATGACAAGGTGCGGGTGGCGCTGCTGCTGCCGCTGTCCGGCGCCAGCGCTGCCATCGGGCAGAGCATGTTGGATGCGGCCCAGATGGCCCTGTTCGATCTGGGCGATGACAAGTTCGTGCTGATGCCGCGCGACAGCAAGGGGGAGCCGGCCGCCGCCGCTGCCGCTGCCAAGGGCGCCATTGATGAAGGGGCCAGCCTGATTCTGGGGCCGCTGTTCGCACCCCAGGCCAGTGCGGTGAAGCCGGTGGCGGCTCAGGCCGGCCGGCCGGTGCCGGTGGTCAGCTTCTCCTCTGACTGGAATGTCGCCGGTGGCGGCCTCTGGGTACTGGGTTTCCAGCCACAGGAACAGGTGCGCCGCGTCGTCAACATGGCGGCCGGTCGGGGGGCGCTGCGCTTCGGCTTGCTGGCCCCCTCCACCCCCTATGGCGATGCCACGCTGAAGGCGCTGACGGAGGCCACCGCCGCCGTGGGCGGGCAGGTGACGCGGGTGGAACGCTATGCCCCCGGCACCCCGGACATGACCAGCGTGGTGCGCCGCCTGTCCAATTATGATGGGCGCAAGGCGGCGCTGGCTTCCGAACGGTCGCGCCTGCACGGGTCCGGCGATGCGGAGTCGCAGACGGCCCTGCGCCGGCTTTCCAATGCCGACACGTTCGGGGAAATGCCCTTCGATGCCGTGCTGATTGCCGAGGGCGGCACCAAGCTGCGGGAAATCGCCTCCCTGTTCCCGTTCTTCGACATTGATCCGGCCCCGGGCCGCCTGCTGGGCACTGGCCTGTGGGATGAAGGCGGGCTGGGCCGGGAGCCGGCCTTGATCGGCGGCTGGTATGCCGCCCCGCCATCGGAAGGTCGCCAGGCCTTCGAACAGCGCTTCCAGCAGCTTTACGGCTATAAGCCGCACCGTCTGGCCACGCTGGCCTATGATGCCACGGCCCTGGCGGCCGTGCTGGCCAAGGCCGGCGGGCGGGATGGCTTTGATCAGGCGGCCCTGACCAATCCCAACGGCTTTGCCGGGGTGGAAGGGATTTTCCGCCTGCTGCCGGCCGGCGTTTCCGAACGTGGGCTGGCGGTGATGGAGGTGACGCGCACCGGGTCCACTCTGGTCGATCCCGCCCCCACCAGCTTCCAGCCCACGCCGTCTTCCTGATCGGGGGCAACCATGGACCTGCTGGTCGATCAGGCGCCTGACGGCAGCTATCAGCTATTCTGGCCGGGTGGCCGGGCGCGCTGTGCCGTGGGGCGCAATGGCATCCGCGCCGACAAGCGGGAAGGGGATGGGGCCACGCCGGTCGGGGCCTTTGCCCTGCGTCAGGTCTTCTACCGCGCCGACCGGCTGCCCCGGCCACAGACGGGCCTGCCCATCGCCGCCATCCGGCCGGAGGATGGCTGGTGCGATGATCCCGCCCACCCGGATTATAACCGCCCGGTGACGCTGCCCTTCGCCGCCTCGCATGAGGAAATGTGGCTTGCGGACCATGTCTACGACATCGTGGTGGTGCTGGGGCACAATGACGATCCGCCGGTGCCGGGCCTGGGCAGTGCCGTCTTCCTGCATCTGGCCCGGCCCGGCTATGAGGGCACGGCCGGCTGTGTGGCGGTGACCCTGCCCGACATGCTGTCGCTGCTGCGGCTGGCCCGGCCGGGGGATCGGCTGGTGGTGATCGGGTAACCAACCCCCCTTTGAAACCGGGGCTGTGGCGTGCCATATCGGGGGGCAACCATTGCACAACCGGAGGGGGCGATGCCCGACAGCCTGAATGCCGCCGATCTGGGCCCGATGCCGGCCTGGGACTTGTCCGATCTTTATGCCGGGCCCGACAGCCCGGCCCTGAAGGCCGATCTGGATCAGGCGGAGAAGGACGGTATTGCCTTTGCCAAACAGTATGAAGGCAAGCTGGCCAAGCTGTCCGGCGCCGATCTGGCCAAGGCCATCGCTGCCTATGAGCGGCTGGACGAGGTGCTGTCCAAGATCATGTCCTATGCCGGCCTGCTCTATGCCGGCAACATGGCCGACCCGGCCATCGGTCGCTTCTACCAGGGCATGAGCGAGCGGGTGACGGCCATTTCCGTCCACCTGCTGTTCTTCACGCTGGAGATCAACCGGCTGGAAGAGCATGAAATTCAGGCCAAGCTGCGCGACAAGAATCTCGCCGCCTACGGCCCCTTCCTGCGCGATACCCGCGTTTTCCGCCCGCATCAGCTTTCCGATGAGGTGGAAAAGCTGCTACATGAAAAGCATGTGGCGGGCCGGGCGGCCTGGACGCGGCTGTTCGATGAACATCTGGCCGATCTGCGCTTCCCCGTGCGGGACAAGGAACTGACCTCGGCCGAAGCGCTCAACCTGCTCTCCTCCACCGATCCGGCCTTGCGGCGGGAGGCGGCGCAGGCGCTGGGCGAGGTACTGGGGAAGAACCAGCGTATCTTCGCCCATATCACCAACACGCTGATCAAGGATAAGGAGATCGAGGATCGCTGGCGCTCCTACGCCCAGCCCTGGTCGGCGCGCAACATGGGCAACCATGTGGAAGACGTGGTGGTGGATGCGCTGCTCTCGTCGGTGCGTGAGGCATATCCCCGTCTCTCCCACCGTTATTATGCGCTGAAGGCCAAATGGTTCGGCCAGGACAAGCTGGATTATTGGGACCGCAACGCGCCCCTGCCGGGCGATGATGATGCCAAGATCAGCTGGGAAGAGGCGAAGAACATCGTCGCCAAGGCCTATGGCCGCTTCTCCCCGGAAATGGCGGAAATCGGGCAGAAATTCTTCGATAATCCCTGGATCGACGTGCCGCCGCGTCCCGGCAAGAATCCCGGTGCCTTTGCCCACCCGGTGGTGCCGTCCGCCCATCCTTACCTGCTGCTGAACTATATGGGCCGCACGCGCGATGTGATGACGCTGGCGCATGAATTGGGCCATGGCGTGCATCAGTATCTCTGCCGCGCCCAGGGGCATTTGCAGGCCTCCACGCCGCTGACGCTGGCCGAAACTGCCTCGGTCTTCGGGGAGATGCTGACCTTCCGCTCCCTGCTGGACAGCACCAGCGACCCCGCCGCCCGCAAGCGCCTGCTGGCCGGCAAGGTGGAGGATATGATCAACACGGTGGTCCGCCAGATCGCCTTTTATCAGTTCGAGCGCAAGCTGCACACTGAACGCCGGGAAGGCGAATTGTCCGCCGAGCGGATCGCCGATATCTGGATGGAGGTGCAGACCGAAAGCTTAGGCCCGGCCTTCCGCTGGGAAGACAGCTATCGCCCCTACTGGACCTATATCGGGCATTTCGTGCATTCGCCCTTCTATGTCTACGCCTATGCTTTTGGCGATTGCCTGGTGAACAGCCTTTATGCGGCGTACCAGGAAGCCGCGGCCCAGGGGCAGGGGGCGGATTTTGCGCAGAAATATATCAAGATGCTCTCCGCCGCCGGCACCCTGCACCATGGCGACCTGCTGGCCCCGTTCGGCCTGGACCTGAAAGACCCGTCTTTCTGGAACAAGGGCCTGGGCCTGCTGGAAAGCTTCATCGACGAGCTGGAACGGCTCTGATGTGAAAAACCCCCGGATCGGCGGCGGCCGGTCCGGGGGGATACGTTGCCAACTAACCGTCACCCATGCTGCGGCCGATAGGCGCTAACTTGGCCCCTTGAAATAACGTGCCTTCCCCGCGAAAGCGGGGATCTAGGGGCCACAAGAACCAACGCTTGTGTACCGTTGGCCCCTGGATCCCCGCTTTCGCGGGGAAGGCAGGGAGGTGAGAACCCCTCACTTAGCGCCTATGGACCTGTGCCAGCGTCAGGGTAAAGATACAGGGGTGACGGTAGAGTAAAAGGCACGAAAAGCCCCCCTTACCCCGCCGCGGCCCCCATCGGCTTGGCCAGCGCCACGTCCAGGTAATCGTCCACGATCCGGCCCAGATCTTCCGATTTCTCGGTGAAGAAATGGTTGGCGCCTTCAACCCGGCGGTAATCGATCTTGATGTCCTTCTGGGAGGACAGCTTGTTCACCAGCCGCGTCACCGACGCCTCCGGCACCAGCTCGTCCCGGTCGCCATGCACGATCAGGCCAGAGGCGGGGCAGGGGGCCAGGAAGCTGAAATCGAACATGTTGGCCGGCGGGGCCACGGACAGGAACCCATCCAGCTCCGGCCGGCGCATCAGCAGCTGCATCCCGATCCAGGCACCGAAGCTGAACCCGCCGATCCAGCAGGAACTGGCATTGGGGTTATAGGTCTGCAGCCAGTCCAGCGCGCTGGCGGCATCGGCCAATTCGCCCTCACCCCGGTCATAGGTGCCCTGGCTGCGGCCCACGCCGCGGAAATTGAAACGCAGGGCAGAGAAGCCGCGCTTGGTGAAGGCGTGGAACATCGTATAGACGATGCGATTATTCATCGTCCCGCCATGCTGCGGATGCGGGTGCAACAGCAGCGCCACCGGCGCATTGGGTACCTTGCTATGCGAATAGCGGCCTTCCAGACGGCCTGCGGGGCCGTTCATGATCACATCAGGCATTCTTCACCGGTCCCGGTCAGGCATGAGGCACGACAGCAAGGTGGGCCGCCCCAGCGAACGCCCCCGCCGCCAGCTTGACCGGCTTTGGTGCATTCTATAGGACTGCCCTTGGGCGGAAGGTCCGTCGGTGCGCCGGTTTTGCCGTCGTTGCCGGATGCCGGCAACGGGCCAAAACCACGCCCCGCCGTCCCTGGGGGCTGTGCCGGTGCCATATCGGCAACGGAACGGGCGCGGACTATACCACAGCGGACATATTCGTGTTCAAGCCTCTTCGTAAAACATCTCTTTACTACTGGACGAACAGGGGCCGGAGAGCCGGATGACGGGCTTTTATCTGGATTGGAACGCCACCGCCCCGCTGCGCCCCCAGGCGCGCGTCGCCATGCTGGCAGCCATGGACCATGTGGGCAACCCATCCTCCATCCACGCCTTTGGCCGCCGCGCCCGCCGTTTTGTGGAAGATGCGCGCGAACAGGTGGCGGAGCTGGTCGGGGTGAACCCTGCCGATATCACCTTCACAGGCGGCGGAACAGAGGCCAATAACCAGGCCCTGGCACTGGCCGCCGCCCATGGCCGCCGCATCCTGGTGGGGGCGACCGAACATGCCTCCGTGCTGGAGGCGGCACCCGGTGCCGTGCGGGTGCCGGTGGATGGCGATGGGCTGATCGACCGCGCGGCGCTGGTGCGGCTTTTGGCCGCCGATCCCACGCCGGCCCTGGTCAGCATCCAGGCGGTGAACAGCGAAACCGGGGTGGTGCAGCCCATGGTGGAGCTGGCCACTCTGGTACATGACCAGGGCGGCTGGCTGCACAGCGATGCGGTGCAGGCGGTGGGGCGGCTGCCGGTGGATATGGGCGATTGGGGGGCCGATCTGCTGACGCTGTCGGCCCACAAGATCGGCGGGCCGCAGGGGGTGGGGGCGCTGGTGGCCCATCCCGGCATCCCGCTGGCCCCGCTGCTGAAGGGCGGCGGGCAGGAACGGCGGATGCGGGCGGGCACGGAAAATGTCGCCGGCATTGCCGGTTTTGGCGCGGCGGCAGCGGCGGCGCTGGCAGGGCTGGATGAATATGCCGGTTTAACCCGGCTGCGTGACCGGCTGGAAACGGCGGTACGCGAACGGCACCCGCCGGTGCTGATCCCCGGTGCCGGCGCGCCGCGCGTGGCCAATACCAGCTGCATCGTGCTGCCCGGCGCACCGGCCAATGGCCAGTTGATGGCGTTCGATCTGGCGCGGGTGGCCGTGTCGGCGGGGTCCGCCTGTTCCAGCGGCAAGGTGAAATCCTCCCACGTCCTGATGGCCATGGGGCTGGGGGAGGATCTGGCCGGCTGCGCCATTCGGGTGTCGCTGGGCTGGGACAGCACGGGCGAGGAAGTCGATCGTTTCCTGGAAAGCTGGTCCCGCATTGCCGCCCGCGTACCGCGTTAATATATGATCCCCACGGCGAACCGTGTTGATCATGGAATGTGCTATGATCCGCCGGGTTTCGATGGGTGGAGGCGCTGGATGAGCGGAAATCTCTATGAGACGGATTTCTATGCCTGGGCCATGGAACAGGCGGCCTTGCTGCGCGCCGGCAAGCTGTCGGCGGCGGATATCGACAATATCGCCGAGGAGATCGAGAGCATGGGCAAGACCGAAAAGCGGGAACTGATCAGCCGCTTGAAGGTTCTGCTGATGCATCTGCTGCAATGGCAGTTTCAGCCTGCCGGTCGCTGTGTTTCCTGGCAATTGACGATCAAGGAAAAGCGGCGGGAGGCTGCCCGGCATCTCGCCGACAATCCCAGCCTGAAGTCTTATCTTCCTGAGGCTATAGCGGACGCCTATGCCGTCGCCATCATCGCTGCCGCACGCGAAACATCGATAGCGGAAGAAACCTTTCCGGCAGAATGCCCCTGGTCTTTTGAGCAGATCATGGATGGGGCCTTCTGGCCGGATCAGCATTAAGCGGCAGCCCACCCCACCGGCGCCATCACACCGGATGGGGGGCAAGGCCACAAGGAACCTTTGGAATGGATATGACGACACCCCGCGATGGCCAGCCCGAGCCGCAGCCCTGCTGGCATTGTGGGGCCGGTGTGGCCGCGCGGGCCCTGTTCTGCCATGGCTGCGGCACTATCCAGCCGCCCGGCGATGTTGATCCCTTCACCCGGCTGGGGCTGGCCCCGTCGTTTGAGATCGCCACCGACGTGCTGGACCGGCAGCAGGCCGGTTTTGCCCGCATCCTGGCCCCCGCCCGCTTTGCCGGGAAGGGGGAGGCGGTGGCTGAAGTGGCCGAACGCCAGCGCCGCGCCCTGGGCGATGCGCTGGCGCAATTGCGCGACCCGGCCCGCCGGGCGAGGGCGCTGCTGACGATTGCCGATGCCGTCCCGCCGCCGCCTGCCCATGGCGGGGATTGGGAATTGCGGCTGGCGGTGGCCGCTACCCAAGCCGCGCGAGAGCGGTTGAAGGGGGAGATCAGAACGGAGATGCAGGCGGAACTGCGCCTGCTGCTGGATGCCTTCCGCCTGGGTGACCTGGAACTGGCCGGCCGGCGGCTGGTGCGGATTGAACAGATGGCGTTTGTCGTCTGACGAGGGACAAAGGGGAGGGATGTGGTCAACCAGACCTCACCCACTCCCCCCGTCCATCAATCCCGGCCGATACCGACATGCATTACATCGATGGTGCCGACGCGGAAGCCGGCGGCGCAGTACCAGAGATATTGTTCCCACATGCGCTTGAACCGCTCGTCAAAGCCCTGGCGGGCCAGATCGGGCCAGGCGGCCTGGAAACGTTCCTGCCATTCCAGCAGGGTACGGGCGTAGTGCAGGCCATAGCCCTCCCCCCCGCGCCAGACCAGCCCCGCCGCCTCGATTTCCGCCCGCAGGCGGGTGGGGCTGGGCAACATGCCGCCGGGGAAAATATAGCGCTGAATATAATCAGCACCCCGGCGGTAGCCCTCGAAATGCTCTTCCCCGATGGTGATGATCTGTAAAGCACCGCGCCCACCCGGCTTCAGCCGGTCATGCAGGGAGGAGAAGAAGGTGGGCCAATACCGTTCGCCCACCGCCTCGAACATTTCGATGCTGGCGATACGGTCAAACTGCCCCTGGGTGTCGCGGTAATCCTGCAAGCGGATTTCCACCTTCTCCCCCAGCCCTTCGCGCTGGATGCGGGCGCAGGCATAATCATATTGCGCCTGGCTGATGGTGATGCCGGTGACGCGGGCGCCGACATGCTTGGCGGCATATTCGGCAAAGCCGCCCCAGCCGCAGCCCACCTCCAGCACATGCTGGCCGGGGGCCAGATCCATGCGCTGGGCAATGGCGGCATATTTGCGGGTCTGCGCCGCCGTCAGCGACTCCGGCTTTTCCAGGTCGGCATAGAGTGCGGCGGAATAGGTCATGCTGGGGTCCAACCAGCCTTCATAAAAATTATTCCCCAGATCATAATGATAGGCGATGTTGCGCCTGCTGCCGCGCTTGCTGTTGGGCCGGGCGGCGTGCATCAGGAATTGCAGCAGCTTCACCCAGGTGCGCCCGTTCATGGCGCGGTCCAGCTCCGCCTCATTGCGCAGCGCCATTTCAAACAGCGCCAGCGTGTCCGGGCTGGACCAGTCCCCCTCCAGATAGCTTTCGCAGAAGCCCAGCTTGCCGCCGCTCAACATGCGGGCGGCAAGCCGGTCATTGCGCACATACAGCACGCCATGCGGCCCCGGCTCCGTGCCATCGAACCGGTGGCTGGTGCCGTTGGGCAGCACGATGGTCAGGGCACCGACGCGGATATTGGGGGCCATGGCCAGCAGCACCCCCATCAGCCGGGACGGGCGGTAATCTGCGGCATCGGCAAGGCCGAGATAACGGGATTCGGTCTGTTCGGTCATGGCTCCACCATAGGCTTGGCGGTTATTGAAGTTGTTCAGTTTTGTCGTTCGGCAAGCCGTGTTTTCAGCTGCACGGGCGGATCAGGCCGGCGATGGAATTTCGCCCCCTTGCGCCACAGGTGCCAGGCCTGCCAATGGATGGCGGTGATGGCCTTCAATGTCACCAGCGGATGCAGGGCCAGCGCCCGCCACAGGCTGGTGCTGGTCAGGGGCCGGCGCCGCCCTGTCTGGGTTGCCACCAATAATTCACCTTCCCCATCCAACAGCCTGATATCCAGGGCGAGCTTGTCACCCGGCTGGCCGGTGCGGAAGTGGTAATCCCCCGCAATATCAAAAAAGGGGGAGACGTGGAATTCCTTGTCATGGGCGTGTCTGGCCCCCTGGCGTGCATCCCAGCCGCCGGGCGTAGGCACGGTATAGCAATGCTGGTCGCCGAAAGTGTTCTTCACCTCGTACAGCAGGGCCCGCAAGCCCCCGTCCGGCCCGTGACAGTAATAGACGGTCAGCGGATTGAAGGCGTAGCCCAGCACCCGCGGCATGGCCAGCATCAGGATACGCCCACCCTCCAGCTCCACGCCCTTTTCCGCCAGCATCTCCTCTACCCAGGGGCGTAGAGGCGAACCGTCGCGCCGGCCATGGTCGCGCGCCCGGATGGACAGCAGGCCCGGCCGTTCATGGACCAGCGGCCAGGGCAGATGGTCCAGCCGGTCAATATCCAGCAGCAACGTGTAGAGGCGATAGCTGAAGGCATGGCGGAACGGCCGGTGCCTGGCGTGGAACACCCGGCAGAGATAAAGCGCGTGGTCCGGTTCCGCCGCTGCCATGCCGGTCACGCCGCCGCCACCTGGGCCTTACCGCCGCGCGGGCGGGCATTGCGCCCGGCGGGCGAGGCGTCGGTAACAGTCCAGGGCCGCCGGGCGCCCAGCGCTTCGGCCACCGCCAGCCCGGCCGACAGGCCATCCTCATGGAAGCCATAGCCCATATAGGCGCCACAGAACCAGGTGCGACGCACGCCCTGGATATCGGCGATGCGGCTTTGTGCCTGCAGGGCGGCGGCATCGAACATCGGGTGATCGTAGATGAATTCCTTGATGCGATATTCCGGCCTTGGCTCCCGGATTGGGTTCAGGGTGACAAATAGCGGGGTGGATGCCTCAATCCCCTGCAGCTCATTCATCCAATAGGTGACGGAGACCTTGGCCCGGCGTTCGCGCGTGCCATTGGCCAGATAGTTCCAGGCCGACCAGGCCTTGGGCCGCACCGGCATCAGGGCCGGGTCGCTATGCAGGCAGGCGCGGTTCAACTGATAGCGGAAGGCGCCCAGCACCTGCTGTTCGTCCGGCGTCGCATCGGTCAGCATGGCAAGCGCCTGATCGGCATGGGCGCCGATCACCACCTGGTCATAATGGCTGGTCCGGCCGGTGGCATCCTGGATTTCCACCCCGCTGGGGGTGCGGTGCAGGCTGGTAATGGCACAATTGATCAGGCAGCGGTCGCCCAGCGTATCGGCCAGCACCCGCACATAGGTGCGGCTGCCGCCCTTCACGGTGAACCATTGCGGCCGGTTCTTCACCTTCAGCAGCCCGTGATTTTGGAAGAAACGCACGAAGCTCTGTGCCGGGAAGGACAGCATCTCCGAGATGGTGGAAGACCAGATGGCCGCCCCCATCGGCAGCAGATGATCATAGATGAAGCGATGGCCATAGCGGCCGGCATCCAGATATTCGCCCAGCGTCAGATCGATGGCGCGCGGGTCGCGCAGCAGCTTTGGCGCTTCCTTGTAGAAGCGCATGATGTCGCGCAGCATCAGGTGATAGGTGGGCGACAGCAGGTTACGCTTCTGCGCGAACATGCCGGCCAGATTGCTGCCGGAATATTCCAGCCGGCCCCGATCCAGGCTGACGGCGAAGCTCATGGTGCAGGGGGTGGAGGGCACGCCCAGATGATCGAACAGGGCGATCAGGTTGGGATATGTCGCCTCGTTGAAGACGATGAAGCCGGTATCCACCGGCACGGTGCGGCCATGGGCGCCGGGGGCGTCCACCGTATTGGAATGGCCGCCCAGATAGTCATTCTGTTCATAGACCGTGACGTCGTACCCGTGGCGCCGCAGCAGCCAGGCGGCACTGAGACCGGAAATGCCGGCACCAATGACAGCGATTTTCATAAGCTGAACCCTTTCTTAATCCGCTGTCGGCCCTGCACCGCCCTTGATCGCCTGAAAGGCGTCAAGGGCGCGCTGGCGTCCCATCGCATGGTCGATGACCGGCCGGGGGTAATGATGCCCCAACACGATCCCGGCGTCCCGCAGCACCATGGTCGGTGCCTCCCAGGGCGCGTGGATATATTTGGCCGGCAATTGTTTCAGTTCTGGTACCCAGTGCCGGACATAATGCCCCTCGGCATCGAATTTCTGGCCCTGAAGCACCGGGTTGAACACGCGGAAATAGGGTGCGGCATCGGCCCCGCAACCCCCGATCCATTGCCAGCCGGCGGCATTATTGGCCAGATCGGCATCGACCAGCGTATCCCAGAACCAATCCTGCCCCGCCTGCCAGGGCAGCAGCAGATGCTTGACCAGCAGGGAACCGACGATCATCCGCACCCGGTTATGCATCCAGCCGGTGGTCCAGAGCTGGCGCAGCCCGGCATCGACAATGGGATAACCGGTGCGCCCCCGCTGCCACGCGGCCAGCAGGGCGGGATCGTCGGCCCAGGGGAAAGCGTCAAAGGCCGGATTCAGCGGCCGTTCCGGCAGGGTGGGGAAATTGTACAGCAGAGAGTAGCAGAATTCCCGCCAGCCGATTTCCCGCAGGAATCCGTCAATCTGTGCGGCTGCCGCCTCTGGCACCGTGGCCGCGCGCGCCTTGGCCCGGTGCCAGATCTGCCGGGGGGAGATTTCGCCGAAATGCAGGTGCGGGGACAGGCGCGAGGTGCCCTCCAGCCCCGGCATGTCGCGGTCCTGCTTATACTGCGCCGCCGGCCCGGACAGGAAGTTTTCCAGCCGGGCCATGGCCGCCGCTTCCCCGATGCCGTCCGCCCGCCAGAAGGCGCGCATCCCACCGGCCCAGTCAGGCTTGGTCGGCAGCAGCGCCCAATCGGCCAATGCATCGCCGGCGGGTGCGGCGGCCAGCGGGGGCAGCCGCGCCGGCGCGGGCAGGGCCGGGGCCGGGTTCATGGCCGCCAGACAGGCCCGCCAATAGGGGGTGAAGACCTTGAAAGCCGTGCCGGCCCCCGTCATCACCTCCCACGGTTCCTTCAGCAGGGAACCGTTGAAGCTGCGGGCGGTGATGCCATCATCGGACAGGGCCGCCTTCAGCCGGCTGTCGCGTTCCACGGCGAACGGCTCATAGCAGCGGTTCCACACCACCTCTGCGGCACCCGTCTGCCGGGCCAGATCGCGGATCACCGCATCACCCGGCCCGCGTAGCAGCAACAGGCGGCTGCCGCGTGTCGCCAGATCGGCGGCCAGGGCGGTCAGGCTGTGATGCAGCCACCAGCGGCTGGCACCGCCGGCCCGCCAGGGGCCGGGCGTCACATCATCCAGCACATAGACCGGCAGCACCGGCCGCCCGGTCTGGGCGGCATGGTGCAGCGCCGGGTTGTCGGCCAGACGCAAATCCTGGCGGAACCAGACAATGATCGGGGCGCTCGGGTGTGTCGTCATCAACGGCCAGGGGCTCCGGTAATCTTTTCCATCAACGGCTTATACGGTGCCGGTGCGACATTGGATCAGCGGCTTGTTTCGACCTAAGGTCTATCGTTGATTAATACCAAAGTCATGGGCGCTGATTGTTGATTCGGCGGAATCGAGCCCTATCTATTGAATGTGCCCGGCACCAATGGCGGATACTGGCCCTCCCCCGGCCTGGACTTCCCCCCCGTTCCGCCGCCGGGCACCCGACGGCCCGGATGCATCCCCCGCTCCGGGCCGTCATTATTTAAATCTCCCTTGATCGGGACCGATCAAGGGAGATTTCGAGTTCCCTCACGCGCCGGGCGCTGCCTCCGGCAGCTTGGCTTACGCGGGCATGTGCCCGCGGGCCGGCAGTCGCCGGCCTCCAATCCGCCAAGGGCCAAACCCTCGGCGGATTGGTATTTAATCGGGCATCCCCCTTTTATCCGCCCACCTGTCGCAACGCCTGCCGCGTGGCGGCATCGGCGGTCAGCCGTGCGGCGGGCAGCAGGTGCAGCCGCTCCGTCCCCAGCGCCCAGGTCAACATGTCTCTGCCGAACAGCGTGCGGATGGCCGGGTCCAGCACGTTCAGCCCGCCTGTATAGGCACCGAAGGCTGGCAGGATCAGCCGTTGCCCGTCGCTGACGAAACAGCGGGCGGACAGGCGGCGGCCGCGCACTTGTGTCACCGCCTTGGGATGGTAATGGCCAGAAATCTCCCCCGCCGGGTTCACCCCCTCTGCCGCGTGGCGCAGCAGCAGGGGGCCGTGGCGGATGCTGTCCGTCACCAGACCGCCCCAGCCGGGCGGTGGGGCGGGATCATGGTTGCCGCTGATCCAGACCCAATCATGGCTGCTGGTCAGCGCCGCGATTCGCCGCCCATCGCCGCCGCTGATGCGGCTGGCGGCGTCGGCATCATGGAAGCTGTCGCCCAGGCAGATCACCCGCCGGGGCTGCCAGCGTTGGCAGGCCTGTTCCAGCCGGGCCAGCGTGGCCGCCGTGTCATAGGGGGGCAGCAACTGGCCGAACCGGGCATAGGCGGAACCCTTTTCCAGGTGCAGATCGGCCACCAGCAGCCAGCCCTGTTCCGGCCAGAACAGGGCCCCGCTGATATCCGGCAGCAGCAGGGTGCCGTTCAGGGGAATACGCGCGTCGCTCATGCCGGATCAGGCGATGGTGACGCGGCCATCATCGGCCAGCGGCCAATAAGGATTATAGGCGATTTCCCAATAATGCCCGTCCGGGTCGGCGAACATGCCGCTATAGCCGCCCCAGAACTGTTCCGCCGCCGGGCGCACCAGCCGCCCGCCCTGGGTCAGGGCGAAAGATAGCAGCGTGTCGACATCGGCCTTGTGGAAGACATTATGGGCCAGCATGGACGGGCCCGGCGGCACATGGTCGGCATCCCCGGCCATTTCCCGCAGGTAAGCCGCCCGCCCCAGCAGGCACAGGCCCAACGGGCCGAGCTGGAAAAAACAGGCCTCCCCGGCGCCCTCTGCGGTCACGCCCCAGCCCAGCCCTTCATAAAAGGCACGGGCCCGCGCCAGATCGGCGACGTGCAGGGTGATCAGGGTGACGCGCTGTTCCATCGCAGGGGGGATCTTTCGCGGCGAGAAGGTTCGCCATTGGAACATCCCGCGAACAAATCTGCAAGCGCAGGGATGACAGCAAAGGGCCGCACCCGGCGGCGCGGCCCGTTCCTGATCCTTACGGGAGAGCTTATTATTTCCCGATGGAGGCGCGCAGCATCCAGGCGGCCTTTTCATGATAGGCCATGCGCTGATTCATCAGGTCTTCAGTCACGGTATCACCGGCCTGATCGGCCAGTTCCACCACGGCGCGGCAAGCGCGCGTCACCTGTTCATTGTCGCGCACCAGTTGTTCCAGCATGGCCCGGTCGTCGGGCACGCCATGTTCATCCTCGATCCCGGTCAGTTTCAGGAACTGCGACAGGCTGCCGGGGGCGAAATGGCCCAGCGCCCGGATGCGTTCGGCCAGCTCATCCACCGCCTCGGTCAGATCCTCATATTGGGTCTGGAACATGGCGTGCAGGGAATGGAAACGGTCGCCGGTGACGTTCCAATGGAAGCCATGGGTCTTGCCCAACAGCGTATAGCTGTCGGCCAGCACCCCGGCCAATCCCTCCGCCAGGGCCTGGCGCTGGTCGCGGTCGATCCCCGTCTGCACCGGCAGTAATTCGGTGGAAGGGGGCGTGTGGTCGGTGTCAGAGGCGACGATGGTGGGCTTGCTATTGGCCATGATCGGGTGCTCCGCTGGGTGGCAGGAACCGGCAGGCGCCGGCTTTGCCTGTCTGAAACGCCCCCAGGGCGGATTTGTGCCCGGAAAAGTCGGGGTTCCGGATGACCCTATCCGCATGGACCCGGCCGGGCGTCATGCGAGCGCCATCGAATATTTATGACACCCAGGCCGCATCTGACACAAACTATTGTAATTCGGCTGGTTGTATGTAGCACAACTTTGCCATCCCTTGGGTATCCCCCACCCAAGCCCATGTTTCACATGGATCATTTGACCTTTCACCTTCTGGTATTTTGTTGCAATATAACGAAACACAGTAATCTGGGGCGTCCTGGTGCTGACCCATCTGATCGGCTTCGTTCAGTTCGCGGTGGTAACCTTCCTGGCAGGCGTCGGGGTGAATTTGCTCGTCGCCACCATGTCCCATCTCTATGCCCGGCTGCTGCGCGGCCAGGCCCGGGAGGCGCAGTTGCGGGCGCGGCTGGCCCGCTATGCGCGGCTGGCCAATGGCTTGGCCGCGCGGGTGGAGGATCGCAAGGCCCGCGCCGCCGGGGCCGCCAGCCAGCTGTTCGGCGCCCAGCGCAATGAGAAGGCCCTGCGGACCCGCATCCGGGAATTGGAAAACTCTCCCTATCGCTTCGTGCGCACGCTGGGGGCGGAGCAGTTCCCCAACAAGCCTTATGAATTCCTGGTGGTGAATACATCCGTCGCCCATCAGGTGAAGCGGGGGGAGCGGCACGCCTTTTATGACAGCAGCTGGGCCCAGCCCTGCCCGGTGCATGTCTGGGCGCCAGGGCCGGAGGAGGCCAAGGCGGAGTTCGAGCGGGTCTATCCCCGCGCCTCCGGCTTCAAGGCGGTTTTCGCCCAGTTGCTGACCGGGGTGGCCGCACCCAGCAGCGATGCAGCACCAGCCGAGATGGATGTGGCGACCGAGGAGCCCGCCGCGATGGAGCCGGCATGAGCCCGACCACCCTTTTTCTGATCGGGGCAATGCTGGTGATCCTCTCCCTCCGCCCCACCGTGCGGCGGGCGCGCAAGACGATCCGGGAAACGAAGCGCGCCATCCGCGAACTGCGCCGCCGCCAGTATGCCTTGAGCCAGAAGGTCCGTTCCCTGGCACGCGAAAGCCTGGGGCAGCGGCTGACGGCGGGGCAGGATGACGTTGAGGCAACGGCGCTGAGCGACAAGCTGGGGGAGCTGCAGCGCCGCCTGATGGAACTGGAGGCGGAGGATCGGCGCGTGCTGGTGCTGGATGAACGGCGCGGCCTGTCGGAGACGGGCTGGATCATCTGTGTCCGCCGCCGACGCGACGCGGCATCGCCGCTGGAACCAGACAATGTGACCACCCTCTGGGATGATGGCCGCTACGTCTTCTATTTCGCAGCCGACGCGGCCCGGGCCAAGCGCAAGGCCCTGGTTCGCTTCCCCGAGGAGGCGGGCTATATGATTGTCGAGGTGAAGCCGCATCAGGGCGACCTTGCCGATCCCCCCGCCCTTAATCTGGAAAAGCGGCAAAGTGCCTGAGGGCGGCTTTAGAGCGGATCGCGGAAAAGCGGGATCGCTTTGGAGCGTGAATCCGCTCGCTGAACAAGGACTTAGAGCCGGGTGCGTTTCCGTTTAAACGCACCCGGCTCTAAACCACGATATTGACCAGGCTGCCCGGCATGGGGGCCGGTGGCATGGGTGGGGGCATCGGCGTCAGCTGCACTGGCCCGATGGGGACCGGTGGCACCGGGGGCAGGCTGCGATCCGGCAGGCGGGCGGCCGGGGCCGGATTGGGTGGGGGCGGGGCCGGCGCAGGATCCGCCGATCGCCGGCCCGGTGCGGGTTCCGGCGGGGGCGGGCTGGGGGCGGTATAGCTGCCGGTGACGCCGTTGATGGACATGGGCCGAATCATGGGCCGATGCCTATCGATCCGCAATAGCGCGAAAGCAGGGGGGAAGGTTGCGATTCTGCCTTATCAGGCGGCAGCCATTGCCCGCCCCTTGGGCAGCCGTCAATTCAGGCCCTGGATAAAAAAACGGCCGGAAAACCCAAGGGTTTCCGGCCGAGTTGAACAGGGAGGCTTCACGTCTGGGAGACGCTGGGTCAAGGACCCAACCCCGACCGGGTAAATCGGGGCGAAACACCCGCGCTGCATTGCAGCAGCAGGTGGCCTAAGATTTAAGCATTCCCGCGCATTTCACCAGGGGTGATGCGAAGCGTGAGTTATGCGTTTTGTGCATGGGTCGCGGGGAAGGTTTCGGCAACCTTCTTGACCAGGAAATCGCGGAACACGGCGATGCGCTTGGAATGGCGCAGCTCCTCCGCATAGACGAAATAGGCGTCGATGCGCGGCCCGCTGATTTCCGGCAGCACCCGGACCATGTCCGACTGGCCATCCACCACATAATCGGGCAGCGAGGCGATGCCCAGGCCGCTCTGCGCGGCGCGGAACATGGCGTAGAGGCTGTTGACGCGCAGCGCCGTGTGGCGTTCGCCGCCCGGCGGATCGCCGACATGCAGCGCCCAGTTGATGTTGCTGACCGGGGCCCGCGCCTCGTTCGGATAGGCGATCAGGTCGTGCTGGTCCAGCTCTGCCACCGATTGCGGCATCCCGCGCTTTTCGATGTAGGATTTGTGGGCATAGAGATGCACACGCACCGTCATCAGATGGCGCTGGATCAGATCGGGCTGACGCGGGGCCGACAGACGGATGGCGATATCCGCCTCCCGCATCGACAGGTCCAGCTCATTATCGTCCAGCAGCAGCGTCAGCTGCACATCCGGGTAGAGTGTGAGGAAATCCTTCACCCGCGGGGTCAGCCAGGTGGACCCCAACGCGATGGTGGTGGTGACCTTCAGCGGGCCCTTCGGGTGCTCCTTCGACTCGGAGAGCATAGCCTCCGTCATCGAGAGCTTGGCAAAGACCTCACGTGCGGTGCGATACAGTAGTTCGCCCTGCTCAGTCAGAATCAGTCCACGCGCATGGCGGTGGAACAGCGGCACGTGGAGGCTTTCCTCCAGCGCGCTGATCTGCCGGCTTACGGCAGACTGGCTGAGATTCAGGGTTTCCCCCGCATGTGTGAAGCTGCCCGCCTCCGCCACTGCGTGAAAGACGCGAAGCTTGTCCCAATCCATGGACCCGTCCCTAGAAAGTGGCGCCCTGCGGTGGACACCCCGTCTGTTGATCGGCAGCGGGAATGCAGCCGACGCATGGATGATATACGGGGCTTTCCGCCATTGCTAGGGCTTGTCGCTAAAAACCGTCATTACCGCAAGGTATCGTATTGTCCTTGCAACAGTTTATGACCTGATGGACGTAACCTTCAGGTCACACTTGGGTGTGCGGACGGGTCGCACCGGCCATCCTCCGGCGAAAATACCCGTCCGCACCGGCCTGATTCGGTCAGTGAACCATCTGCCGCCGAATCAATGGCCGGCCAGGAACCTTTCCACTTCCAGGGCTGCCATGCAGCCCATGCCGGCGGCGGTGACCGCCTGACGGAACACCTTGTCCTTCACATCGCCGGCGGCATAGACGCCATCAATGTCCGTGCGGGTGCTGTCGGGGGCGGTGATCAGATAGCCCTCATCATCCATGCGCAGCTTGCCCTTGAACAGCTTGGTCGCTGGGTCGTGGCCGATGGCGACGAACACGCCGTCCAGGCTGCGGTCCGATACGGCATCGGTCTTCACATTGCGCAGGCGTACGCCAGTGACGCGCTTGGGGTCGGTGAAGCTGTCGCCGCCCACACCCAGGATTTCCTCCACCACGCTGTCCCACACCACCTCGATCTTCGGGTGGGCGGCCACGCGCTCCTGCAGGATGCGTTCGCCGCGGAAGCTGTCGCGGCGGTGGATCAGCGTCACCTTGGACGCGTGGTGGGTGAGGTAGAGTGCTTCTTCCAGCGCAGTATTGCCACCGCCGACCACGGCCACTTCCTTGCCCCGGAAGAAGAAACCGTCGCAGGTGGCGCAGGCCGACACACCAGCACCCTGGAAATGCTGTTCGCCCGGAATGCCCAGCCAGCGGGCCTGGGCGCCGGTGGCGATGATCACCGCGTCGGCAACAAACTCATCCCCGCTATCGGCCTTGCAGATGAAGGGGCGCTGGGTGAAATCGACATCGGTGATGATGTCGAAGAACATCTTGGTGCCATAGCGTTCCGCCTGGGCCCGCATCTGTTCCATCAGGTGCGGGCCTTCCACCGGGTCGGCAAAGCCGGGGTAGTTTTCCACATCCTTGGTAATGGTGAGCTGGCCGCCCGGCGTCATCCCCTGGACCAGCACCGGTTCCAGGCTGGCGCGCGCGGCATAGATCGCCGCCGTATAGCCGGCCGGGCCGGCGCCAATGATCAAAACCTTGGAACGATGCGTGGTCATGGGGGCGTTTCCTTGAGCGCGAAGGCTTTAAGCCGATAGTATGGTTTGCCGCAGATGGTCATCCGGCTGCCATCGGGCAAGCGACCCTATCCGCCTTGCTGCCTTGGTTCAACCGCTGTGCAGGGGCGCCTTGCCGCTGCCCTTTGCATAGGGGGTGGTCGTTTGCCCCGGACAGCATTAAATCTAGGGTGCGAAGGAGATCACCCGCCCATGTCCAAGCTGTTCCTGCCGGCCGCCCTGGCCCTGACTGTTCTTGCCAGCAGTGCCGCCCCGGCGGCCCTGGTTGCCGGTCCGGCCGTGGCCACGGAGAATGTCGAAAGCCGCCTGACGCTGGAGACCGAGGGGGCCGCCCCCGGCCAGCAGGTCTGGGTAGCCCTGACCCAGAAAATCCGGCCGCACTGGCATACCTACTGGCTCAATCCCGGCGATAGTGGCATTGCCACCTCCATCGGCTGGACCCTGCCGGCCGGCTGGCAGGCGGGGGATATCAACTGGCCGGCGCCGGAACGCTTCCCCATCGGGCCGCTGGTCAATTTTGGTTACAAGGATACGGTGCATCTGCTGGTGCCGCTGACGCTGCCGGCCGATGCCAAGCCCGGCGCCCCCGTCACCCTGACGGCGGCAGTCGATTGGCTGGTCTGTGAGGACATTTGTATTCCCGAGTCGGCCACGCTGACCCTGGATGTGCCGGTTCTGCACGGTGCTGCGAAGCCGGCGGCGGAGGCGGCGGCCTTGTTTACAGAAGCCCGGGCCAGCCTGCCGGTGCCCAGCCCCTATCCGGTGCGGCTGGTGCCGGGGGAGAAGCAGCATAAGCTGGTGATCCAGGCACCGGAGCTGGCGCAGGGCAAGATCCGCGACGCCTTCTTCTTCCCCGACGATTTCAAGACCGCCGCGTCGAATGCCGCCCAGCCGATGCAGCTGGACGGGCAGGGGCTGACCCTGGCGCTGACCCCCGGCGGGGCCTTGCCCGCCGGTCCGGCCAAAGGCGTGCTGACCTTCGTGGAGGAGCTGGACGGCAAACCGCTGCGCCATGCCTTCGCCATCAGCGCTGACACTGGGGCAGGTGCGGCGGCGGCCCCGGCGGCGGCTGTGCTGGATGCGGCGGCGAAGGAGACGGCGGGCACCTCCCTGGCCGGGGCCATCCTGCTGGCGCTGTTGGGTGGCATGATCCTGAACCTGATGCCCTGCGTCTTCCCTGTGCTGTCGATGAAGGCGATGGCGCTGATCAGCCATGGGCCGGGCCATGCCCGCCAGCATGGGCTGGTCTATACCGCTGGCGTGTTGGCCTGTTTCGCGGCCATTGCCGGGGCGCTGCTGGCCCTGCGGGCCGGCGGGGCGGCCATCGGCTGGGGCTTCCAGCTGCAAGACCCGCTGGTGGTCTCCATCCTGGCCTATGTCATGCTGCTGCTGGGCCTGTCGCTGTCCGGCGTGTTCAATATCGGCACCAGCGCCATGGGCGTGGGCCAGGGGCTGGCCTCCAAGGGGGGGCTGGCCGGCAGCTTCTTCACCGGCGTGCTGGCCACTGTGGTGGCCACGCCCTGCACGGCGCCCTTCATGGGGACGGCACTGGGCTATGCCATCACCCAGCCCTGGTATGCGGCCATGGCCGTCTTCCTGTCGCTGGGCCTGGGCATGGCCTTGCCCTTCCTGGCGCTGACCTTCAGCCCGGCGCTGTTACGCCGGATGCCGCGCCCTGGCCTTTGGATGGACCGGGTGAAGCAGGCGCTGGCCTTCCCGCTCTATGCCTCGGCCGCCTGGCTGGTCTGGGTGCTGTCGGTGCAGGCGGGGCCGGATACGGTGGCCGCCGTGCTCGCCGGCATGGTGGCGGTGGCCTTTGCCGGCTGGCTTTATGGTGTTACCCGCCAGTCTGGCACCGGCTGGCGCGTTGGTGGCGGGCTGGTGGCGCTGGCGTTGGTGGTGGCGTCTGTGCTGGGTGCCGGGCGCACGGCGGTGAATGCCGCCCCCGCTGCCCTGGCCGCCAGCAGCGGCCCGGCGAAGAATTACGAAGCCTTCAGCGAAGCGCGGCTGGATGAATTGCGCGGCCAGAACAAGCCGGTCTTCGTGAATTTCACCGCCGCCTGGTGTGTCACCTGTCTGGTGAATGAACGCACCTCCCTGTCGACCGACACGGTGAAGGCGGCGATGAAGCAGAAGGGTATCACCTATCTGAAGGGGGACTGGACCAACCGCGACGCCAAGATCGCCCGCATCCTGGAAAGCCATGGCCGCAGCGGCGTGCCGCTTTACCTGCTCTATCTGCCCGGTGCGGCGGAACCGCTGGTGCTGCCGCAGTTGTTGACGGAAGGCACGGTGCTGGAGGCGATGGCCCCGATCCAGGGTTAACCCCCAGGGGAACTCTCCAGGCTCCGCTTTGTTGACCAAGGGCGGCCGGTATTGACCGGTCGCCCTTTTCCATTGCCGGCCCCGGTCTGCGCTATGACTTTTGATATATAGCCGCGCCGGGTCTTGCGGATAGCCACGCTCCATCCTATCTTAGAATCATTCCAAGAAGGAGCGGTTCCAAATTGGGAGATGTGGCCGGTGCCAATGCCGGGCCGGTTATCCGCATCGCGCCGCGTCCAGAGGAGGACAGAGGCCATGGCCAGCTACACTGAATCCGTCGACCTGCTGCGCAGTTTCACGTCGCAGGCTAACCGTTTCCCCATGCTGCCCCCCGATGAGGAGCAGCAGCTTGCCCATGCCTGGACGGAGCGGCAGGATCGCCGCGCCTTTGACCAGTTGGTGAAAAGCCATATGCGGCTGGCAGTGAAGATTGCCGCGAAATATGCCCGCTCCGGCCTGCCCATCGCCGACCTGATTTCAGAGGCGAATATCGGTCTGGTGAAGGCGGTGCAGCGCTTTGACCCGTCGCGCGGCTTCCGCCTGTCCACCTATGCGCTGTGGTGGATCAGGGCAGAGGTGCAGAGCTTCGTGCTGCATAACTGGTCACTGATCAAGGGCGGCAATACGGCCGCCTTGAAGCGCCTGTTCTTCAACCTGCGCCAGACCCAGCGCAAGCTGGGGATTGAGGATCGGGTGATGAACGATGATGACGTGCTGCGCGTGGCGACAACGCTGGGCACCTCGGTGGAGGAGGTGCGGGAGATGGAGCATCGCTTCTCCACGCCTGTCACCTCGCTGAATGTGCCGGTGGGGGAGGATGGCGACCATGAAGCCATCGACCTGCTGGCCGATGACGGGGAATCTGTGGAAGAAAACCTGGCCGAGCGCAGCGAGTTGCGCGAACGCCGGGCCATGATGCGCGATGCGCTGACCATTCTGGGGGAGCGCGAACGGCATATCTTTGCCTCCCGCAATCTGGCGGAAAACCCGGTGACCCTGGAAACCCTGGCCCAGCATTATGGGGTCAGCAAGGAACGTATCCGCCAGATCGAAAGCGGCGCCTATAAGAAGGTGGCTCGCCGGGTGCGCAGCAGCGCCGAACTGCCGGCCGGACCGGTGCCACCCATGGCGTCCAAACGCGCGCGGGGCGAATTCCGCGCCATGCAGTGACAGGTGGATGGTGATGGGCCTGGTCCCTGCTTTGCCCCTGGCATGGAAATCATGCTAGGGGTTGCCGCAACAAGCGGCTTGCCGCAGCGCAAAAAGCAGTGAGGGGACCGGAAATGAGCGCCACCAGCCAGATCAAGCGCATCAGCGTACCGGAGATCGCCGCCCGCAAGGGCCAGCAGCCTGTCTCGGTTCTGACCGCCTATACTGTTTCCACGGCCCGGCTGCTGGATCCGCATGTGGATTGTCTGCTGGTCGGCGACAGTCTGGGCATGGTGGTCTATGGGCTGGACAGCACGCTGGGCGTGACGCTGGAGATGATGATTGCCCATGGCGCCGCCGTGGTGCGCGGATCGGCGCGAGCCTGTGTGGTGGTGGACCTGCCCTGGGCGACCTATCAGGAAAGCCCGCAGCAGGCCTTCCGCAACGCCGCCCGCGTGCTGGCGGAAACCGGCGCCCAGGCGGTGAAGCTGGAGGGCGGGGAGGAAATGGCCGACACGGTGGATTTCCTGGTCCGCCGGGGCATTCCGGTGATGGGCCATGTCGGGCTGACCCCGCAGGCGGTGAATGCGCTGGGCGGCTATCGCGCACGCGGCCGGTCGGATGCTGAACAGCACAAGATTCTGGGCGATGCCCGCGCCATTGCCGAGGCCGGCGCCTTTTCCGTGGTGGTGGAAGGGGTGGTGGAGCCGCTGGCCCGCCAGATCACCGAGAGTATTCCCGCCGTCACCATCGGCATCGGCGCCAGTGCCGCCTGTGACGGGCAGGTGCTGGTCAGCGATGACATGCTGGGCCTGTTCGGCGGCTTCACCCCGAAATTCGTCAAGCGCTATGCCACGCTGGGTGAGCAGATCGAGGCGGCGGCGGCGGCCTATACGGCCGATGTGCAGGCGCGGGTCTTTCCGGGTCCGGAACATGTGTTCCCCGTGAAACGTCCGGGCTGATCGGCGGCTATTCCCACCCTGTTAGGGGGGCGGGTTCAACTGGGCCGTTGCTGGCCAGGTGATCCGCCCGAAGGCCCGGGCCGTGTCGCTGGCGGCGATGGTCAGATCGGCCCGATGGGCGACCAGATCGCGCATATGCAGCAGCGGGATCATCGGCATATCCCGGTCCAGAATAGCGGCGGCCTGCGCCGCCAGGGCCGGGATGGCGGCCGGTGGTGCGGCGCGCGCCTTAGCCAGCAGGGCGGTCAGCTGCGCATCCTCATAACCGCTGGGATTGGTGCCGGTATGGTGGAACAGGGGGCCGGCGGTGGCCTCCAGCCCCTCCATCGCCGATCCGGCGGTCAGGCCGATGGCGCTCATCGCCAGGGTAAAATCGCCTTTCCGGATGCGCTCGCGCGTCGCTGGCCCCTCAATGGGTTCCACCTGTGCCTGGATGTTGATGGCGCGCAACATGCCGGCCAGCAGCTCCACCACGCGTGGCTGGTTGGTCACGCGCGTGCGCGGCATCAGGATATCCACTGCAAAACCATCCGGATATCCGGCTTCCGCCAGCAGGTGGCGCGCGCCCTGTATATCACTGGCAGCGCCGGTGGCCCGCGCGGGCAGCCAGCCTTCCATTCCCGGTTGGGCCAGCTGCCAGGCGGGGCCGCCGACCCCCGTCAGCCCCCGCTCCACCAGGGTCCAACGGTCAATCGCCATATGGATGGCCCGCCGCACCCGGCTGTCGGCCAGCGGGTTCGGTTGCCCATCAATGCCCCTGGGGGCCATGTTGAAGGTCAGCAGCAGCACCCGATCGGTGGGCAATTCCGTCAGATGCACATTGGGCTGGCGCTGGAAATAGGGCAGCTGGAAGGGCGGTACATCTTCCATGATGTCCACGGTCCCGGCCAACAGCAGGCGCAGCCGTTCCCGCGCGTCGGGTTCGCTGATCAGGTTCAGGGAGCGCCAGGGCGGCGCCTCCGCTCCATAATAAGGCGATGCCGCCAGCCTGCGGGTATTGGCCTGCGGACTGTCGGCGGCAACGTAAGGACCGCTGCCAAGCTGGGGGTTGCCCCGCCCGGCCAGCACCTTGGCCGGATCGCATCCCATGGGGCCGCCCACGCCGCGCCCATCGGCCGGTGCAGCCACAATGAAAACCAGGCTGAGCGCGGCGGGCAGCAGCCGGTAAGCGCTGTCAAGATGCAGCGTCAGGCTGCTGGTGCCGGTGATCTCCACCAGGGAGAGGCCCAGATAATTGCCGCCAATCTCCCGCGACAGGGTTTCAAAGCGGCAAAGGGAATAGGCCACATCCGTTGCGGTTACGGAGCGACCGTTGGAAAAACGGGCATCATTGCGGATACGGAATGACCATATGCGGTTATCCGTGCTGTTCCAGGCGATGGCCAGCCGGGGCATGACACCAAAGCCATCGCGGGTTACCAGCGTATCGAAGATATGTTCGAAATATTGGAAATCCGCACCGGTACGGGCCTGATGCGGGTCATCAAGGGTGGATTGACCCGACAGTGCGATGGAAAGTTCCTGGCGATCCGCCGCCCATGCGGGGGAGGAGAGGCTCAACAGGGCCAACAGCGCCAAAAAGCCCCGTGCAATGCCCCGCCCTCTGCGCACCATCATCCCCTGTTTTGCCCGGCCGCGTCCGGGCCGGCCCTGTCCCACCAAGGGTGGGGGAACCGGCGGGCATCGTCGGCACGATGCCGCACCCCCCGGCCCGGCCCGGTCAGTTGGCCGGGGCCGGTTTACCCTTGGCCGCCGCTGCCGCCGCGGCTGCGGCACGGGCGGCGGGGCTTGGCAGTTCCACATTCACTTCCAGCATGGAGCAGCCGCTTTCACGCTCCAGCTTCACGGCCACCTTATCTTCGTCCACGCTGACATACTTCTTGATGACAGCCAGCAGTTCCTGCTGCAGGGCGGGCAGAAAATCCGGGCTGTTGCGATCCGACCGTTCATGGGCCAGCACGATCTGCAGCCGTTCCTTGGCCTGGGCGGCAATCGTGGGCGGCTTGGATCGTTTGAAGATGTCGAGTAAGTTCATGCCGTCCTCCGCAGCAACCGGTCGAGCAGGCCCTTTTTCTCGGGCTTGATGAAGCGATGCTCGATCTTTTCGCCCAGAAAACGGCCGACGGCGTCGGCATAGGCCTGTCCGGCGTTGGACTTGTCATCCAGCACCACCGGCATACCGACATTCGATGCCTTCAGCACGGCCGGGCTTTCCGGGATGATGCCCAGCAGCGGGATGGCCAGGATTTCCAGCACATCATCCACCTTCAGCATCTCGCCCTTCTCCACCCGCTCTACATCATAGCGGGTGACCAGCAGATGCTCCTGCACCGGTTCCAGACCCTGTTCGGCGCGGCGCGACTTGGCCTGAATCACGCCCAGGATACGGTCGCTGTCGCGCACGGAGGAGACTTCGGGGTTGGTGACGACAATGGCATGGTCGGCCCAATAGAGCGCCATCAGGGCACCCTTTTCGATGCCGGCCGGGCTGTCGCAGATGATGTAGTCGAATTCCTTCTTCAACTCATCCAGGATCTTGCCCACCCCTTCCAGGGTCAGCGCATCCTTGTCGCGGGTCTGGCTGGTGGGCAGGATATACAGGTTTTCCACCCGCTTATCCTTGATCAGCGCCTGGTTCAGGCGCGCTTCCCCATTGATCACATTGATGAAATCGAACACCACGCGGCGTTCGCATCCCATGATCAGGTCCAGATTGCGCAAGCCCACATCGAAATCGATGATGCAGGTTTTGAAACCGCGAAGGGCAAGACCGGTGCCGACGGCGGCGCTCGACGTCGTCTTGCCTACGCCGCCCTTGCCGGAGGTCATCGTAATGATCTTGGCCAAGAGGCGTCTCCCAAGGTCAGAGGTTGCTGTAAGGTAAAGAACCGGTAAAGGACAATTCAGGCGGAAACCGGGTCGATATGCAAGAAACCATTATTCAGATAGATTTGCACCTGCCGGCGGCGGATATCTTTGTCCATATCCTCCGACACCCGGTAGAGCCCGGCGATGGAGACCAGCTCCGCCTCCAGGCTCTGGCAGAAGATGCGCGCATTCTGGTCGCCCGACACGCCGGCCAACGCCCGGCCGCGCAGCGTGCCATAGACATGGATGCTGCCATCGGCCAGCAATTCGGCACCGGGGCTGACCGGGCCGACCACGATAAGGTCACAGCCGGCGGCATAAATCTGCCGCCCTGACCGGATCGGTTCCGTCACCAGCATTGAGGCGCGCGGCGGCGGCGGCGGTTCCAGCATCACCGGTGCAGCAGGGGCGGGGGCGTGAGCCGGCGGCTGCGCCTGTGCCTGCACATTGGCCAGCCCCTGCGCCGGGCTGCGGCCGGTCCCGGCCAGCGGGTCAAACATCTCCACCTTGCCGCGCGGCGCCTGCAGCAGCGCCAGACCCACGGCAAGGGCGGCATCCTGCTGTTCCTTGGTGCCGCCCTGCAGCCCGACCGCGATCAGGCCCAGATTGCGCAACAGCTTGACGAAGCTCTCGAAATCGAACGGCACGCCCGCCGGCAGATCATCCAGGTCCAGCACCACCGGGGCATGGCGGAAGAAATTCGGCGCCTGGGCGATCTTGCCCGACAGGACGGGGAAGAAATTGGGATTGCGGGGATCACTGACCTTCAGCACCATCATGGTGAAGGTGCTGCCGCGCAGCTGGAAGGGCGCGTCCCGATAGGCGACCTGCGTACTCATTGCCGATTATAACCCCACCTGTCAGGCCAAGCCCTGGCCGATCCGCATGACCGCATATGTCCGCACGCAATCACCGCTGATTCGGCCCCGTCAACCGCGTCGTTCAAGCCGGTTTGGCAAACGGCGTCAAGCATTTCATCCGTAGATTTTGCGACAAGCACCGGCCCTTCCACAACATCTATTGGTCGGTGCCGGCACATCCCCATGGAATGCCCCGAAAGGTCAGGTGGGGTCACCCTTCAGCCGCGCCACCTCCGCTTCATACTGCTCGGTCGGCAGCAGGCCGCGTTCATGCATGACCTTCAAGGCGTACAAGGACTTGCGCAAATCCTCGGCACGGTCGGCCCCCTCCGTGCCGGATTCCGCGTCGGTGGTGGCGACAGCGGCACCGGTGCGGGGGGCGTGCGGTTTGGAACGGCTGGTCGGGAACGGCATTTCGGCTCCGGCTGTTCTTCCACCCCTTTCGCGCCCGCAGCAAGCCCGACTCGGGATGCGGGGGTAAGCCGAAAGGGGGTGGCAATATCTGGTGTTAAACTTGGATGACAGCCGCAATGGCTGGTGACGCGCGGCTGTTCTTGCGATATCCTAGCATGGTTGGTTCAATCTGGGGGATGGAACCGTCTGTTGGCTCCCATGCGAGATCCCGCACCTGTGTGCCGCAGCGCATCATCATGCGCCACCCCCGCTGACCCGCCGTGTGACCGATCGGCACCGACCCTCCCGATACCGGCTTTCATGCACCGCACGCCTCTGACCGAGGGTGCGGTTTTTTGTTGCCCGTTGTCGGGGCCGGCGCCGTTCCGTCGCAGCGCATCCCACCATCTGGTTCCTTAGCCGAATGTGAGGAGACATCCATGGCCAAGCGCCCGCCGCCGAAGTCCTCTTCCAGCACCCATGATGCCAAGGTCCATACGCTCTACCCTGGCCGCGCCGGCTGGGATCCGTTAGGGGAGGAGAGGCGGGAACAGAGTTACGTCAGAACCGTCAAGCCGATGAGCCCCGGCCAGGCCCTGCTGATGCAGGCCATTGCCGATAATAACCTGACGCTGGCGCTGGGGCCGGCAGGCACGGGCAAGACCTATCTGGCCATCTCCTCTGCCGTGGCAGCACTGGAAAAGGGCTCCATCGATCGTATCATCCTGTCCCGCCCGGCGATTGAGGCCGGGGAGAGCCTGGGCTATCTGCCAGGCGACCTGAATGAGAAGATGGCCCCCTTCCTGCGCCCGCTCTATGACGCGCTGTCGGACCGGCTGGGGGCCAAGCGGCTGAAGGCGATGATGGCCGATGGCTCCATCGAAATCGCGCCGGTCGGCTATATGCGCGGCCGCACGCTGAATAATGCCTTCATCGTCATTGATGAGGCGCAGAACTGCACCTATGCCCAGATCAAGATGCTGCTGACCCGGCTGGGCTGGCATTCCACCATGGTGCTGACGGGTGACCCCGACCAGTCGGACCTGCTGGATGGCCTGTCCGGTCTGTCCGACATCGCCCGCCGGCTGGAACCGGTGGATGGCATCGCCGTGGTCCGGCTGGCGGAAATGGATATTGTGCGCCACCCGCTGGTGGCCAGCATGTTGACGGTATTGTGAGGGCTGGGGGGCAGGGCTTGCGCGCCCCCCTTTCAGTTCGTCGGATTCAGTTCCGGGGCATGGCGGGCCAGATAGTCGGCCTGCAGGGCCAGCACATCCAGCCCGGCCAACCCCTGATCCAGCGCTTGCCGGGCGGCCTGCCCGGCAGGGCTGTGGTTGAAGCAGACATGGATCGAGGCCGGCGGGTCCAGCGGACGGGGGTTCAGGCTGATCCGTGCCATCCCCGCCGCCATTGTCCGGTTCAGCATCGGTGCCAGTACGGCGAACTGGGAGATTTCCACCACGGCCGCATCAATGCGGCCGGCCTGCAGCTTGCGCAGGTTCAGTATATCGGTCTGGGCCGTATCGGTGACCAGCCGCCCCTGTTGCCGCAACCCGTCGATCAGCGGGCCATTATCATAGCCATCGACAATGCCGATGCGCAGCCGCAGCAGATCATCCCGCTGTTCCCAGCGGATGGGGGCGATTTCGGTCTGGGCCAGGGCGAACTGATACTGGCCGATGGGAAGGTTGGATAATTGCCCGCCGGCACCGGCGCATTCCACCGGGGAAGCCGGGTAGAAGCCGTCCAGCCCATCCCCCGCCATTGCCTGTGACAGGGCGCGCTTCCAGGGCATGGTCTGGCTTTGCAGGCTGAGCTTCTGGCTTTCCAGTGCCTGGGCGATGATGCTGCCGGCCGATCCCCCCTCTGCCATGCTGCCGCTGAAGGGGGGCCAGTCCAAGGTGGCGAGCCGCACCGTCGCCGCCTGCGCGCTGGCGGGCACCGGGTGGGCCCAGGCCAGCATCAGGCTCAGCAGTGCTGGCAACCACCTTTTCAATCCGGCTCCCCCCTTTTTTTGCGCAAAACATATAAAACTAAGACATGTTAACGGTGTGGCCGTTCCCCGGCAATGGATGGTTTGCCGGTTATTCGGCATTGAAAACGAATGCGCTGGCGAAATCGGCGATTTCCGCCATCACTTCAGCGCGGATGGCATCGCTTTCCATCAACAGTTCATGCCGGGCCGTCGGATATTGTCGGAAATGGCAATCCGGCAGCAGGCGGGCGGCCTGGACATGACTGTCCGGCTGCACGATTCGGTCGGCCAGACCGGACAGCAGCAGCACGGGTATCCTTACCTGCCCCAACATGTCCGGCCGCCGCAGATGCGCCATGGAACGGAAAGCGGCATCCAGCCAGCCCCAGGTAGCCCCGCCCAGCGCCAGATCGGGCTGGGCGGCATAGCAGCGATGGCCCACCAGAAACCGCACCGGATCAGAGGTTAGTGGATTGCCGTCAAAGGCGGGGTCGGCGGCGTACCAGTCCCGCTGGCCCGGCGCGTAATCGCCCCCCCGGCCTAAGGTCACCATGGTGCTGGCCAGCAGTCGGGCCAGCGGCGCGGGCAGGGGGCTGGTGCGGATGCCCAGCATGGGTGCGCTCAGCATCACGGCGGTGAACGGATGTGCCCGTTCGGCGACATAGCGCAGCAGCAGATGCCCGCCCATGGAATGGGCCAAGGCCAGCACCGGCCCCGTGCCGGTATCGCCCAGCAGATGGGGCAGGCTGGCTTCCAGATCATCCAGATAGGTGTCGAACCGGTCGATATGGCCCTTCAGCGGGTTAGCCAGCGGCCGGGCGGAACCGCCCTGGCCGCGCCAGTCCATGGCCACCACGCGGAAGCCCTGGGCCGCCATATCGCTCGCCACTTCTGCGTATTTCTCCACACATTCGCTGCGCCCGGTCAGCAGCAGCAGGGTGGGGGCATCGTCGGCGCTGGCGGTCTGCCAGCGCGACAGGCGCAAAAAGGCGCCGTCGGGCCGGTTCCGTTTCTCATGCTGCCAACCGCCCGCCTGCGTCATAAAGGCCCTTCCTTGTGCGCGTGATTTGACCGCCCCATGGTGTCGGGGTATCGTCCACCTGTCAAAGCTGCGATGCAGCATCACCCTTCGCCCATTAGGATATGTCGCCAAATGGTTTGGCGCCAGCAACGTTGGGGCATCAAGGGCTTGCAAGATTGAGGGATGATCGATGGATGATGTGGCGATGCACCGGCGCACCGGGCTGGACCCGGCCGATCTGACCGGTTTTTATCTGGAAGATCTCTATGTCGGGATGAAGGGTGTTTATGCCCGCACCATCACCGAAACCGATATCGTGATGTTCGCCGGCATTTCCGGCGATACCAATCCGATGCACCTGAACGAGGAATATGCCAAGCAGACCCCGTTCGGCGGCCGCATCGCCCATGGGATGCTGTCGGCCTGTTTCATCACCACCGTGCTGGGCACCCGCCTGCCGGGGCCGGGCTGTATTTATATGTCCCAGACATTGCGGTTCCGCGCACCCGTGCGCATCGGGGAGACGGTGACCACCACGGTGACCGTGCAGGAACTGGTGCCGGAAAAGCGCCGCGCCCTGCTGTCCACCATCTGCACGGTGGCCGATCATGTGGTGATCGAAGGCGAGGCGATGGTGATGGTGCCCGGCCGTCCGGGGTAAGCCCAACGGCTGGGGGCATATCCGGCTGTTGAAAGCGGATTATCTTGATGGGAAACTTGCCCCGGTTTCGCTTTATCGGGTGGGGAAATGAAATCCGCTTTCATTCGGGTTCTGGGGCTGGCGGGGCTGGTTCTTCTGGCAGGGGGTGCGGAAGGGACGCCTCCAGCGTCGGAGGACGCGGATACCTCGGCCCAGATAAACGCTGTGCTTTATCTGCCAGAGGGCCCTCTTCCCGCGTTACCTGAGCCCCCTGCCGCAGCGCGCTTTCTGGAGGAGGCGGAGGCAACAAACGATACTGAAAAACAGATGGCTGCTTATCGCCAGGCAGCCGCACTGGGTAGTCCACTAGCGCAGTATAAAGTAGCTATATTACAGGAAGTGCCGGATACAAAAATGTTGTTTGATCTTTCCAGGAAAGGATATGGTCAAGCTGTAGTTCGCATTTATGCATACGCTGCCTTATCTTATAGTACACCCCTTCGCCAGAGTGCGCCATATTGGTTAAATATTGCGGCGCGCACGGCCGACCCCCATGTCTCCAGCATATGGGATGAAATATTGGGCGTGTATCGTTTCGAAAGTGATTTTCCGGCCGTCGCTGGGAGGGGATTATATTTCGATGATCCCTTTATCTTCCCGAGCCATGTATCTGGTAATAACAATATCTCGTATCTAGAGAGAAAAACAGTAAATACGATTTTACCGGGCTGGATAATAAAAAATAAATCAGAAACTCTTAAAAATGGAATGAAATTTCATATTCTTTCTATGAAAAATGATTACGATCAAATCGTAAATATGTATTTTTGCGTCGATGGTTGTCCTGATATATCTGATGATTACACATTTTTACGTTAATTTTCTTGAATTTTTCCATTTTCAGTCATGCTGCTTCCCTGTGGGGCGACTTGCCCGTTCTGTCCCGACCACGGTCCAGCCCCGCGACGGCTGGGGCTGGACCCGGGGGCTGGTTCCCGACTATATGCTTGATGGAACCTGAAACCGGATCCGCGGGCCAATGCAGCTTTTCCGCCATACTGCCGATCTGCCCGCCGCCCTGCGCGGTGGTGCTGTGGCCTTGGGTAACTTCGATGGGGTGCATCGCGGCCATCGTGCCGTGATCGAACAGGCCCAGGTGGCGGCACGTGCGCTGGGCGTGCCGGCCGGGGTGGTGACGTTCGAACCGCATCCGCGCAGCCTGTTCCGCCCCAACGATCCCCCGTTCCGGCTGACGCCGCTGCGCATCAAGGCGCGGCTGGTCGAGGCAATGGGGCTGGATTTCCTGGTCGCCCTGCATTTCGACCGGCCCTTCTCCCAGCTTTCCGCCGATACTTTTGTGCGGCAGGTGCTGGTGGAGGGGCTGGGTGTGCGCCATGTGGTGGCCGGGCATGATTTCGTGTTCGGCCATGATCGGGGCGGCGATATCGGCTTCCTGCGCGAAGCCGGCGGCTGGCACGGTTTCAAGGTGACGGAGGTGCACCCCGTCTCTGCCGCCGATGGCACGATCTATTCCTCCACCCGCGTGCGCCAGCATCTGCAGGCCGGCGATGTGGCGGCGGCCCAGGCCATTCTGGGCCATGCCTGGGAGATTGAGGGGCGGGTGGAACATGGCGACAAGCGCGGCCGCACCATCGGCTTTCCCACCGCCAACCTGTTGCTGGGCGATATCCTGCGGCCGCGCTTCGGCGTCTATGCCGTAGAGGCGGGTGTGGATCAGGGGCCGGAGACGGTCTGGCACAAGGGCGTGGCCAATCTGGGCAGCCGGCCGACAGTGAATGGCACGGATGAACGGCTGGAAGTGCACCTGTTCGATTTTGCCGATGATCTCTATGGCAAGCATCTGCGCGTCCGCCTGCTGCATTTCCTGCGCGGGGAACAGAAATTCGCCGGGCTGGACGCGCTGAAGGCACAGATCGCCCTGGATAGCGAACAAGCCCGCCAGTTGCTGGCCTGATAGCGGCATTCTGCTGGCACCCCTTTTGCTTTCCCGGGGGCGGGGAAGTTCAATAGGGGGTGCCGGCCGTGCCGGATTTCGGTTTATTCATTGTCCGGCCGCCGCAAGGCAGGGCGACCGTGGCGGCCATTCATCCGTCACGGGCGGACGAGGCCCGTATCACCTTGAAAAACCTGCGCAATGGCGGCTTTCACGTCGCCGCGCTGACCCGCGTGTCGGTGCCATCAGAGGAGCCGGCGGCGGCGCAGCAGCAGCTTCAGGGCGTGGTCAATGGCCTGTTCGAACAGGCGCTATATCGCCCGCCGGTGGAGATGGTCTGGTAATTATTGCCTGGCAATTGTTGCCCAGCCCAACCGGGCATAATCGATGAAGCGGCGCAGGGCCGCCGTCACCAGCGCATCGCGGCGGTAGACCAGTTGCGTCGGTGCCGTGGCCCAGGGTTCCGGCACCGGGTGCAGCGCCAGCAGCGGGCGCAGGGGCGACCGCTCCACCGCCGCTTCCGGCAGCAGCGACAGGCCGATCCCGGCAGAGACGCCACCGATAATGCCTTCCAGCGTGCCGAATTCCTGCATCCTGACCTGGGTGGCCCCCAGATGGGCCAGCAGCCCCTCCAACCGCTCCCGATAGGCACAGCCGGTGCGGAAGCACAGCACCGCGGCCTGCGATCGGGCCAGCAGGGAATGCCAATCGGCACCGGCGGCCGTCACCGCCATCATCCGTTCAACCCCAAGGTCGGCCACCACCAGGGCGGGATGGTCGACCGGGCCGCCGACCAGGGCGGCATCCAACTGGCCAGCCAGCAATTCCATCAACAAGGGCCGGCTGGCCCCGGTGCGTAACCCCAGCTCCACCGCCGGAAAATCCCGGTGATAGGCGGCCAGCACCGGCGGCAGGCGCACGGCGGCCACGGTTTCCATGCTGCCGATCAGCAACCGCCCCGCTGGCTGGCCGAGGTTCAGCAGATCATCCAGGCTGGCGCGGGCGGCCCGCAGCGCATCGGCCACCTGCCGGGCATGGGGCAGCAGAACCTCTGCCGCCTGGGTCGGCACGACGCCGCGCCCGTTGCGGCGGAACAGTTGCACGCCCAACCCTGCCTCCAGCGCGCGGATGCGGGCGGTGACGTTGGATTGCACGCAATTCAGCCGCCGCGCGGCGGCCGTCACCCCGCCCTCATCCACCACCGCCGCGAAGAAGGCCAGATCGGTGCTGTCCATGGCGTTAATCCATCAAAAATAGAGATTTCATTTATCCTGACATTTCATTTTTTCTGATGTCAAGTCTGGGGAAAGATGGGCTCTGGAAGGAAGGGCCGGATGGTGGGATCAAACTGGAAAGGCTGGCAACCGGCAGCGGCCGGGCTGATAGCGACGCTGCTGGGCGTCGGGCTGGGGCGCTTTGCCTATACGCCGCTGCTGCCGGCCATGGTGGCGGAAGGCTGGCTCAGCGGCACACAGGCGGCCTTGCTGGGGGCGTTCAATCTGGCGGGATATCTGCTGGGCGCGCTGGTGGCGGCCGGGCTGGGGCGGCGCTTTGGCGCGGCCCCCGTGCTGCGCTTTGCCCTGGGGCTGATCGTGCTGTCGCTGGGGGCCTGTGCCTGGAATGGCGGCCTGGTCTGGCTGGGCTGCTGGCGCTTTCTGGCGGGGGTGACGGGGGCCGTGCTGATGATCCTGCCTGCCCCCTTGCTGATGGCGCGGGTGCCGGTGGACAGCAGGCCGATGCTGGCCGGGCTGGTTTTCTCCGGCATGGGGTTCGGCATCATCCTGGCCGGTTCGGTTCTGCCGCTGCTAGCGGCCGGTGGGGTGGCGCTGGCCTGGGCCGTGCTGGGGCTGCTGGGGGCGGGGCTGGCGGCGCTGTCCTGGGGCCAGTGGCAGCCGGCCCCGCTGGCCGCCCCCCATACGGTGGCGGGGGCGACGACGGGCGGCCGGGGGATGGCGCCCTTGCTGCTGTTCGCAGTCGCCTATGGGGCAGATGGCATGGGCTTTGTGCCGCATACTTTGTTCCTGTCGGATTTTGTGGCGCGCGGGCTGGGCTGGGGGCTGAAGGCCGGCGGGTTTTACTGGACCATTCTGGGGCTGGGGGCCGTGCTGGGGCCGTTGCTGGCGGCGCGGGTGGCGCGGCGCACCGGCTTTCCCCTGGCCCTGACGGGCGCGCTGCTGGTGAAGGCGGCGGCGGTGGGCCTGCCGCTGCTGACCACGGCCCCCGCCGCCCTGGCCCTGTCGGCCTTTCTGGTTGGGGCCTTGACGCCCGGCAGCGTGGCGCTGGCCTCCGGCGTGGCGGGGCTGCTGGCGGGGCCGGCGGGCCATACGGCGCTGTGGGGGCGGATGACGCTGCTGTTCGCCCTGTTCCAGGCCGCCGGCGGCTATGGGATGACGGCGTTGTTCGCGGCCACCCATGCCTATCTGCCCCTGTTTGCCCTGGGGGCCGCTGTCCTGCTGTTGGCCGGCGGCATGGCCCTGGCCGGGCTGGTTTTGCTGCAACGGAAGGAGTGTGCGTGATGAAGCTCTATGCCGCCCAAACTTCCCCCTATGCCCGCAAGGTGCGGGTGCTGATCGCGGAAAAGCGGGCCGGGGGGCTGGTGGAACTGATCTTGATTGATCCGTGGAGCGATCCGGCCGCCCTGCACGCGGCTGTGCCCGCCGGCAAGGTGCCGGCCCTGGTGACGGATGAGGGCTGGGCTCTGGGTGAAAGCTGGGCCATCGCCGATTATCTGGATGCCGTGCTGCCCGGCCCGCGCCTGCTGGCGCCCGAGGGGCCGGAACGCTGGCAGGCGCTGCGCCGCAGTGCGCTGGCGCAGGGGCTGATGGATGCGGCGTTCGCTGCGGTGATCGAAGGCCGCCGCCCGGTCGGCGAACGCTCCCCCGGCTGGGTGGAACGGCAGAAGGCGGCGATCGGGCGCAGCCTGCCGGTTCTGGAGGCCATGGGGCCGCCCGACTTGTTCGATCTGGGGGCCATTTCACTCGCCTGCGCGCTGGATTATCTGGATTTCCGCCATGCGGGCCTGGATTGGCGGGCGGGCTGCCCGGCGCTGGCGACATGGTTTGCGGCGGTGGATCAGCGCCCTTCCATGCGCATCACCGACCCGCGCTGAGAATAATTTTTCCCGACCTGTCACAGGGGCGATGGCCATCTCGTCCTGATCGGTGAAGGCCCCGGCATCTGTTGCCGGGGCCATGAACTGGAGAGCCATGATGAAAGCCCGTCTCAACCCCCAGGCCGCCGCCCCCGCCGCCATGAAGGCGATGTATGAGCTGGAGGGCAAGATTGCCGATCTGGGGTTGGAGCCCACATTGGTGGAACTGGTGAAGACCCGCGCTTCCCAGATCAACCGCTGCGCCTATTGCATCAATATGCATACCCGTGACGCCCGCGCGCTGGGGGAGACGGAGGCGCGGCTTTACCTGCTGGACGCCTGGCGGGAATCGCCGCTTTATAGCGACCGTGAACAGGCGGCCCTGGCCTGGACGGAGGCGCTGACCGATCTGGCCGGGACCGGCGCGCCCGATGCTGATTACGCCCTGCTGCAAGCCCAGTTCAGCCCGGAGGAACAGGTGAACCTGACCCTGCTGATCGCCACCATCAATGCCTGGAACCGGTTCGGCGTCGGCTTCCGGCTGGTGCATCCCAAGGACGCGCGGATGTGAGCGGGGACGTGCTGGCCACCTTCAACCGGCTGCGGCCACGGCTTACCCGCATCGCCTATCGGATGCTGGGTTCCGTGGCCGAGGCTGAGGATATGGTGCAGGAAGCCTGGTTGCGCTGGGCCGGGGCCGACCATGCGGCCGTGCGCGATGGCGATGCCTATCTGGTGCGGCTGCTGACACGGCTTTGCCTGGACCAGTTGAAGGCGGCCAGCACCCGGCGCGAAACCTATATCGGCCCCTGGCTGCCCGAACCCAGCATCGAGCCTGTGGACGCGGTGGAGGAGGGGGAGCAATTGACCCTGGCCCTGATGCTGGCGCTGGAACGGCTGTCGCCGCTGGAACGGGCGGCCTTCCTGCTGCATGACGTGTTCGGCCAGCCGTTTGAGGCGGTGGCGGAGGTGCTGGAGCGTGACCCCGCCGCCTGCCGCCAGCTGGCCGTCCGGGCCCGCACCCATGTGCGGGCGGCCAAGCCGCGCTTTCCCGTGCCGGCGGAACGCGGGCAGGATATGGCCGATGCCTTTCTGGCCGCTGCCCATGGCGGCGATCTGGCGGGGCTGCGCGGCCTGCTGGCCGCCGATGCGGTGTTGTACAGCGATGGCGGCGGCCGGGCGCGGGCGGCCCTGAACCCGGTGCAGGGCGGGGACAAGGTGGCCCGCTTCTTTGCCGGCATCGCCGCCAAGAGCGGCTTTGTCCAACCGGCCGTGCTGTATCGCGGGTTGATCGACGGCTTGCCGGGCTTCCTTTACCGCCACCCGGATGGCACCTTGCAGACCATCGCCCTGCTGCTGGATGGCGATGGCATCGCGGCCGTTTACGTCACCCGCAACCCGGACAAGCTGCGCCATCTGGCAGTTATGGGGGAGGGCGGCCTTGATATCCATCGGGAGGGGCTGTTGATCCGTGGAGCGGACAAAGCCACCCATTCCGGTTGAGGAAACGCCCACAACGCCGATCCTGGAGACGTGACAATCAGGAGGGGCCGGTATGGTCGGGCGATGGCAGAAAATAGCAGCGGCCTTAGGCTTGTTCCTGTCGGCGGCGGCCCCAGGGTGGACGGCGGACCCGCCCCCCCAGTCCCGCCCCCTCGGCTGAAGAACAGGCCCTGCTGGTACGCTACGCACTGCCCAATTCCCGCTTCATGGAGATTGACGGCACGCCCATCCATTATGTGGATGAGGGGCAGGGCCCTGTCATCGTGCTGGTCCACGGCTCTTATGCCAGCCTGCGCCAGTGGACTGGCTGGGCCGAAAGGCTGAAACAGCATTATCGCGTCATCCGTTTCGACCAGCCACCCGCCGGCCTGTCCGGCCCATCGCCCGCCGCCGATTATGGTGTTGCTCTCACCATGCGGGTGATCGACACACTGACGCGTCGGTTGGGGGCTGATCGCTTCCTGTTGGTTTCCACTTCCAGCGGTGCTGTGCCGGCGGTGGCCTATGCGGCGGAACATCCAGACCGGGTGGTGGGGATGATCTTCGGTGATGCAGCCGTGGGCCCCCTCCACATGGACCCTGCCACGTTTCCGCCGGCTCTGCGCGATGCCCTGGCGGAAGATGCCAAGCATAAGGATTATCACGTTCCCAATTTCTGGCGGCAGATCCTGTTGCACAACATGACCGACAGCGCCAGGGTCACGGATGATCTGGTGCAGGAATGGACCGATCTGAATAACCGCGCCCTGCGCATACCCCGCGACAAGCCCACCCTGGACGACCGCACGGCGAATGATCTGCGGGTGATCCATATGCCCACACTGCTGCTGTGGGGTGCTGATGACCATGAACTCCCCGTGGCTGAACATGCCCAGCGCGGCTTGGCGCTGCTTCCCGGCAACGACAAGCAATTGATCGTGATGCCGGGATGCGGCCATATGCTGCCGCTGGATTGCGGGGAGGCGGCGTTGGACAAGGCCATGCCCTTCATCACCCGTGTGCTGCACGCCGGATAGAAATAAGCCGACGCGCCCTTGGCTTCCGCCGCACGTGCGGCGGGCCAGTGGTTGCCGGCCTGCAACCCGCCTAAAGGTCAACCTTTAGGCGGGTTGGTATTATTTTAAGCCGAAGCCGCCACCAGCCCCGCGATGAACCGGGCCGCATCGCGCTGCACCGCCGCGCGCTTTTCCGCGCTCATCCGGTCCAGGGCTTTATACATCATCGCCATGCGGGGGTTGCTGCGTAAGGCCCCCTCATTCTCCGCAATGAAATTCCAATAGAGATAGTTGAAGGGGCAGGCATCCGGCCCTTCTGTCTGTTTCACATCATAGCGGCAGCGGCTGCAATAATCCGACATGCGGTCGATATATTTGCCGCTGGCCGCATAGGGCTTGCTGGCCAGATAGCCGCCATCGGCGAACATCACCATGCCATGCACATTGGGCAGTTCCACCCATTCATAAGCATCCAGATATACCGCCAGATACCAAGCCTCAATCTCTTCCGGTTCCACCCCCAGCAGCAGGGCGAAATTGCCCGTTACCATCAGGCGCTGGATATGATGGGCGTAAGCCGTGCGCCGTGTCTGGCCGATCACCTGGGCCAGACAGTTCAAATCCGTCTCCCCCGTCCAGTAGAAATCCGGCAGGGGCCGGTGGGCGGCCAGCGCGTTGCCCTTGGCATATTCCGGCATGTTCAGCCAGTAAATGCCGCGCACATATTCCCGCCAGCCCAATATCTGGCGGATGAAACCTTCGACCGCGTTCAAGGGGGCCTTGCCCTGGTGATAGGCTGCCTCTGCCGCCGCAACGGCGGCGCGCGGGTCCAGCAGGCCGGCATTCAGGTAAGGCGACAGGATGGAATGGAACAAAGTGTCCTGCCCCATCGCCATGGCATCCTGATAATCGCCGAAATCCGCCAGACCATGGCGGATGAAATGGTCCAGCGCGCGGCTGGCATCGGCAGCATTCACCGCATAGGCAAACCCCTCCAGGCTGCCGAAATGCTGGCCGAAACGGCGGGCGACCAGGGCCAGCACCTCTGCCGTGATGGCATCCGGTTCCACCCGAAAGGGCGGGGGCGGCAGCAGCCCCTTGGGCAGGCGCTTGCGGTTTTCCGCATCGAAATTCCACTGGCCGCCTTCTGGCTCCCCCTCCTTGGTCAGCAGCACGCCATGGTCGCGCCGCATCTCCCGGTAAAAGAACTCCATCCGCATCTGGCGGCGGCCCTGGGCATGGGCGCGGAACCGGGCGATCGAGCAGAAGAACCGGTCATCCTCCCGCACCTCCACCGGGATGGGCAGGGTGCGCTGCCATTCCCGCATCTGTTTCCACACCCGCCATTCACCGGGAAAGGTCAGTTCCACGCGCGCCGGCTGGTGCCGGTCGATGGCGCGGCGCAACTCCCCATCCAGGCTGCCGGTATTGCCAGGGTCTTCCAGCGTCACATACTCCACCGCCACGCCACGGGCGCGCAGTTCTTCGGCGAAATGGCGCATGGCGCTGAACAGGAAGGCGATTTTCTGCGGGTGATGGGGCACGTAAGTGGCCTCCCCCATCACCTCCGCCAGCAGCACCACATCTGAGGTCAGGTCCAGCCCGCGCAGGCTGGGCAGGTGATGGGAAAGCTGGTCGCCCAGCACCAGCCGCAAGGTGCCGCCAGCGCTCAAGACCGGCCCCGGGTGCTGCTGGCCTCATCGGTGACCATCGGGACCGGGCTGGCGCCGCCGGGACCATCCAGCGCATAATGGATGCTCTGGCCCTTGGCTTCAAAGGCCAGCCCGACCCAGGCCCCTGTATCATCATACCAAAGGTCGATCTTGTCGGTATTGCCGGGCTTGTTGGTCTGGATGTTGATGCGGTGGTGGCGGGCCGGCTGGGGGGCGCCGCCGGGGGGCGGCTCAACACCTAGATCCTCCATCACCACATCCATGATCAGGCCGCGCTGGCTATCCAGCAATTGCGTGGCGCCGGTGATGGCACTGTTCCAGTAACTGGTGGGGATGATGGCGGCGGGGGCGATGACGCGGCCATGGGCGCTGCTGTCAATTTCCAGCCCCGCCTCCGTGGCGCGGCCGGTCAGCGCATAGCGGTCGCCATCATCATTGGTTTCCGTATCGATGGCGATCAGCCGCCCGTCGCGCCAGACCTCCCGGTTATGGTGCTGATAGCGATAGGCGTTGATGAAGGCCAGCTTCACTTCCAGCAAGATCTGCTTTTCCATGATCAAATCGTCGCCCTGGCGGGAAAAGCGCAGCCGATGATAGCCCATGGGAATGTCGCCCTGGCGGAAAACGCTGAAGGCAAGGCTGTCGCCGGGCGGAAGGGTGAAGGCAAAGGCCCCCCGCCCGGCCAACCCGGCACAGGCCATGCCCAGCAGCAGCGAACGGCGATGGATCATCGGCATGTCACGCTCTCCATGGTTCAACCCTTGGTGCGCAGGGCACCCCGCCCGCCATCAACACCCAGCACCTGTCCGGTGATCCATCCCGCCGCATCGGACAACAGAAAGGCAGCAGCGGCGGCCTGATCCGCCGCCTCCCCCAGCCGGGGGATCGGGTGCATGGCGGCGATCCCCTGGGCCAGCTGTTCCGACGCCAGCAGGGGGGCCGCCAAGGGGGTTCGGGTCAGCGAGGGCGCAATGACATTCACCCGCACATGAGGGGCCCATTCCGCCGCCAGCGACCGGCCAAGGGCCGCCACCGCCCCCTTGGCCGTGGCAATGGCGGTATGGTTGGGAAAGCCCTGCTCCACCGCCACGGTGGAGAACAGCACCACCGATCCCTTGGCCGCCTTCAACCCCTTTTCCGCCGTGCGCAGGGCGGTGACAGCCCCCAGCAGGTTCAGCTGAAAAGCCGTCAGAAAATCTTCATTCTTCAGTGCTTTCAATGGCTTGATGGTGATGGAACCAACGCAGTAGGCCAGACCGGCAATACCATCGCCGGTATCCGATTGCGCAACTGCGGCGGCCAGCGCCGCCTCCTCCCGCACATCGGCGATGGCGTGACTGGCGCCCAAGGTGGCGGCCAGATCGGCGGTGCGTGCCGCGTCCCGGCCAATCAGGTGCAAGGGGCGGCCTTGGTCGGCCAATTGCCGCGCCAGCGCCGCCCCCACCCCGCCGGTGGCGCCGATGATAATGATGGGTGCCGACATACCGTCCCCGCTGCGTTAATCAAACCGAACCGACCCACAGGCACCTAGAACGCGGGAACGGTTTGTCCAGCCTTTATCCAGTCGATAAAGGATAGGGTCCGCCGATGATAGGATATAAAATAATAATCTCAGTATTTTATAATTTTAAAAATATACAAAAGAATATGTTTCCAACTATCTCTTAAAGGAAAATTCTCTATCCTTCTGCATAACTATAATTATCAACTCGATCTGCCATAGTTCTACCACCAATAATAACCCGCCCGCGCTCAGAAATGTTGATCGCCGGGCCGGCAAGTGGATGTGGGGAACTTCATGAAAATGGCAATGATCATGCCATCCAGGTTGATTCTGGCGGCAGCAACCAGCATGGCCCTGGCACAGGGTGCCATGGCACAATCGATGGATTATGGCTCCTTGCAGGATCTGTTCGGGGAACCGGTGACCACCTCGGCCACCGGCAAGCCACAGCGGGCCAGCGAAGTGCCGGCGACCATGACCATTGTTACAGCTGACGAGATCACCAAATCCGGCGCGCGCACCCTGCCCGATGTGTTGAACCGGGTGGTCGGCATCGATGTACTGCAATGGAGCAGCACTGGGACAGATGTCGGTGTGCGCGGTTATAACCAGGGTGGTAATCCCAGGCTGCTGGTCCTGGTGAATGGCCGACAGGTCTATCAGGATTTTTACGGCATCACTTTGTGGTCTTCCATCCCCGTGCAAATGTCGGAAATCCGTCAGATTGAGGTGGTGAAGGGGCCGCAATCCGCCCTGTTCGGCTTCAACGCCGTCTCCGGCGTCATTAATATCGTCACCTATAATCCGCTTTATGATAATGCCGGGGCCGCCGATATCAGCTTTGGTACGCAGAATTTCCGTGAAATCAACGCCTTCAAGACGCTGAAATTTGGCAATTGGGGCGGCGTGCGCGTGTCGGCCGGCGGCTGGACCGCTGATCCCTTTGACAGCAGCCGAACCCCGCTGACAAATCGCTTCTACGATAAGGATGGCCAGAGACGCACCGCTTCCCTGGACAGCCTTTTCCAGGTCAATCCCGACACGCAGGTCGGGTTTGAAACAACCTGGGCGCGGCAGAGCGAATTCGCTCTCATCCCCTCAGGGGGCTTGGGTATGGGTTCCTATACGACCTATTCGTTCAAGGGCAATGTCAAGGCCAATACCGGGATCGGTCTGCTGGAAGGGACAATCTACCACTCCAACCTTAAGACGAATGGTCACTACACGACCAGTTCATCTCAGATAAACACCGACACGACGATTGCGCAGGTCCAAGACCTGATAAAGTTGACAGATCGCCTTACCAGCCGCGTTGCCGGTGAATTTCGCGAAAACAAGATCGATAGCTGGCCGGTGAAGGGTATTACAACCGGTTACCGGAACTATGCTTTGTCAACCATGTTTGACTGGCAGGCCTCCGCAGATATCAGTTTGACCGCCGCCGTGCGCTGGGATCACACTGCCCTTCTGCACACAGGTCCACGCCCCTATCCCTTCAGCGAAGCGGATTACGACCGCAGCTTTGACAATATCTCCTATAATGGCGGCATTGTCTGGCGGGTGACGCCGCAGGACAGCCTGTTGCTCAGCACGGGCCGGGGCGTAGGCGCCCCCAATCTGATTGAACTGTCCAATTCGTCGGTATCCAAGCCGCCACCGGGACAGCTCATCATTTCCGGCAATCCCAACATCAATCCCAGCATCACCACCAGTTATGAGGTCGGTTGGCGCCATGCCATTGACAGCATCAACGGCTTCGGCCGGTTCTCCGTCTCCCATCAGAAGACCAAGGATCTGCGGTTCATCAATCTTGCCAGTGCGAAGCTGATCAACGGCTATCCCACCTTCTTGCTGGGTGACAATCTGGGTTCCTCCAAGGCCTGGAACCTGGAAGCAGAGCTGCAGGGGCGGGTGGAGGCTTTCCGCTGGAACCTGTCCTGGATGTGGATGGACACCAATGACGATATCAAGATCGCCAATGTCCTGATCGGGCAGAATTTTGAGAAATCCAACGCCCGCAACACGGTGAAGGCCAATCTGGGCTGGGATTCCGGGCCGTGGAGCACCGACCTGTCACTGCGCTGGCAGAGCACGACCTATCGTTACCTTGAGATCCAAGCCGGAAAGACGCTGGTCGAGATCAAGCCCGGCCTGATGGCACAGGCCAGTGTGGGCTATCAGGTCACCCCGGACCTGCGCCTCTCCCTGTCCGGTGCCGACCTGCTGCGGAATGAGACGCAGCTGTCCTCCGCTCCCAAGGCGGAACGTCGCGTCTGGGCCACCGCTTCCTACAAGCTCTGACCAAGGAAAAAGCCAATGAACACGCAGAAGATCATGGCGGTCCTGGCGGTCGGGCTGCTGGCGGCATGGCCCGCCAGCGGGGCTGAGATGGATGCCAAGCAAGTGACCATCGCCGCCAAAGCGCTGGGCTTCGTCACGCCCAAGGCGCCGGCCGGCGCCAAGGTGGTGGTGACACCCGGTGCCGCCCCGGTGGCCGCCGTGCAGTCGGCCCTGTCAGCGGCCAGCGTGGCGGCCGGCGATGCCGGCGGTGCCGCCGGTGCCTTCGCCGTCTTCGTGGCGTCCGCCGATGAAGCCAAGAAGGCCAATGGCAAGGGTACCGTCACCGTCGGCAATGATGTCGCCTGTGTGGATGCCGGCGCCTGCGTCATCGCCGTGGAGACCACGCCCAAGGTGACGATCTATGTCAGCAAGGCTGCCGCCAGCGCTGCGGGTGTCGATTTCGACCCCAACTTCAAAATGATGATCACTGAAAAGTGACCCCAAGGGCGGGTGCCGGCCCCTGTCGGCACCCGCCTGATAATCGGGAAAGGAATGACGCGCCATGCGTTTCGATGACATTCCAATGGCTTTCAAGCTGTTTGCTGCCCCTGTGCTGGGTTTGCTGGCGCTGGTGGCCATGGCCGTCACCTCCCATCGCACGATGGGTGAGTTCATTGAGACCAGCCAGGAAGTCACCGAGGTGCGCTTCCAGACGGCCGCCGAACTGTTGAGCGCTTCCAGCGAGCTGAACGGGGCCGTGCAGGAAATCTATTACGCCCTGGCCGCCGCCATGGCGGGCGGTGACGCAATAAAATCCGCCGCCATGCTGGATGGCGTCACTGCCCGCATGGACAAGGCCAAGGCCACCATCACCAAGGTGCAGCAGGGCCTGCCGGACGGGCCGGTGAAAACTGAACTGGGTGCTGTGGCCCAGGATATCGACAAGTTCGGGCAGCCGATCCAGTTTGTGAAGGAAATGCTGGCCATTGATGCGCAATCCGCCATCTCCTTCCTGGACCCGCTGCGCAGCAATCTGGGCACGGTGCTGGATCGGCTGGGCAAATTGTCGGTCAGCCAGCGTGATGCCGCCAACACCGCCATGAAGCAGATGACCGCCAGTGCGGAAGGCACCCAGCGCAATTCCGCCATCACGGTGGGGCTGGTGGTGCTACTTGTCGGTGCCATCTCCTTCTTCATCGTTCGCGCCCTGCGCGGTTCCATCGAACGCATTTCGTCGGCGACGGCGACGCTGGCCGGCGGCAACACCACCGTCAATCTGGACTCCCTGGCCCGTAAGGATGAGCTGGGCGCTATCGTCAAGGCATTGGGCGTCTTCCGCACCAGCCTGATCGACCGTGACCGGCTGGCCATGGAACAGGCGGAATCGGAAAAGCGGGCGGAGGCGGAAAAGCGTGCCGCGTCGCAGCGCATCGCCGATGGGCTGGAAAGCAGCGTACATTCACTGGTGGAAAAGCTGAACAAGGCGGCCCGCCAGCTGGAATCCAATGCCCGCGACCTGTCACAACAGGCCCAGCTGGGGCAGCAGCGCACCAGCGTGGTGGACCGGGCCGTGGGCGATGCCAATGGCAATGTGCAGGCCGTCGCCAGTGCGGCGGAAGAATTGTCCGCATCGTTCCAGGAAATCAGCACACAGGTGAACCATGCCGCCAGCATGGCCACCAATGCCCGCCAGAAGGTGGATGAAAGCACCCGCCAGATGGAACAGCTGCAAGGTCAGGGCGACAAGATCGGTTCCATCGTGCGGCTGATCTCCGACATTGCCAGCCAGACCAACCTGCTGGCGCTGAATGCCACCATCGAGGCGGCACGCGCCGGGGAGGCCGGCAAGGGCTTCACCGTGGTGGCAAGCGAGGTGAAGAGCCTGGCCAACCAGACAGCCAAGGCGACGGAAGAAATCAGCAGCCAGATCACCGGGATGCAGTCAGCCACCCGCGCCGCCGTTGTCGCCATCACCGCCATTCAGCAACTGGTGGGGGACATCACCGAAGTGTCCGCCGCCATCGCGGCGGCGGTGGAAGAACAGGATGCCGCCACGCGGGAAATCGCCCGCAATGTGCAGCTGGCCTCCCAGGGGACGGCCGTGGTGGCGGAAAATGTCGGCGGCCTGCAGGACATCGCCAACACCACCCACCGTTCCAGCGACGAGGTGCTGACCTCGTCCCAGACGCTGGGCCAGGAAACCACGGCACTGAGCGAAAGCGTGTCCCGCGCCATCGCCTCCCTGCGCGCCGCCTGATCGCCCTTTTCCGTCATCGAAATGCACCTATGCCGCCGGCCCCTCAGCCGGCGGCTTTTTTCATGGCTGCCCGGCCGTGGCTTGGCGAAAGGCATCGGCTGGACTAACTTGCCCGCCAGGGATTATCGGCACAGGGGCCTTCCGGCCATGGACCAGCACCAGCACCACCATCACCACCCGGCAGGGCATGACCATGACGGGCATCGCCATGATCATGGTCTCTGCGTCAAGGATGCGCTGGCGCGGGCGGAGGAAGTCTGTGCCAGCCGGGGCGCCCGGCTGACCGCCCAGCGTGCCCGTGTACTGGAACTGGTCTGGTCCAGCCACAAGCCACGCGGTGCCTATGCCATCCTGGAAGACCTGTCCCAGGACGGCAAGCGGGTGGCCCCGCTGACCGTCTATCGCGCGCTGGATTTCCTGCTGGAACAGGGGCTGATCCACCGCATCGAAAGCCAGAATGCCTTTGTCGGCTGTGCCGACCCCGGCACCCTGCATAGCGGGCAGTTTCTGGTCTGCCAGAAATGCGGGGAGGCCACGGAGCTGGTGGACCCGCGCATTGCCCAGGCCATCAATGAAACAGCCCATGCCCAGGGCTTCCAGGTCACCCGCCAGACAGTGGAAGTGACGGGGATCTGCCCTGCCTGCCAAACCGGTTGACGAAGCGGCCAGGGCCGCTCAAATGCACCCCATGACCCTTGCCCGGCTTGCCGCCGGGAATATTCGCTGACTGAAGACGGGAACCACGCCCTTGTCCACCCAACCCACGCCCCCCGCCCCGCCCGTGCGCCTGCCGATTTCGGTGCTGACCGGCTTTCTCGGCTCCGGCAAGACGACCCTGCTGTCGCGCCTGATCCGCGATCCGGGCATGGCCCGCACCGCCGTCATCATCAATGAATTTGGTGAGGTGGGGCTGGACCATCTACTGGTCAGCAAGGCGGATGAAAATACGGTGCTGATGGATAGCGGCTGCCTGTGCTGCACCATCCGTTCTGACCTGTCGGACACGCTGCGCGACCTGTATCTGCGCCGCAGCCGGGGCGAAGTGCCGGAATTCGACCGGGTGGTGATTGAAACCACTGGTTTGGCCGACCCGGCCCCCATCCTGCACACGCTGATGACCGATCCGCTGATCGCCTCCCGCTTCCGCCTGGACGGGGTGGTGACCACCATCGACAGCGTGCATGGCATGGGCCAGCTGGATAATCACGAGGAAAGCCTGAAGCAGGCCGCCGTGGCCGACCGCGTGGTGCTGACCAAGACCGACATTGCCGAGAAGGCCAATGTGGAGGCGCTGCGCCGCCGCCTGCATGACCTGAACCCCGGTGCCGTGCATGTGGATGCGCAGACGGACGACGCCCTGCCCGTGCTGCTGTTCGATGCCGGCCTGTATAACCCGACCACCAAGTCGCTGGATGTGCAGCGCTGGCTGAAGGCCGAAGCCTATGAAGGCGGGCACGACCACCATCATGACCATGATCACGGCCATTGCGACCATGACCATGGCCATTGCCACCACGACCATGATCACGGGCATGATCACCATCATCATGACCATGACGCCCATGGGCATGACCATGATCACGCCCATTGCGACCACGATCATGGCCATTGTGACCATGACCATGGGCATGATCACGGGCACGGCCATCATCACCATGATGTGAACCGGCATAATGACAAGATCACCAGCTTCGTCATCAAGGCGGACCAGCCGCTGCCCTGGGACAATCTGGTGAATTTCTTTGAAACGGTGGCCAAGGCGCAGGGCGACAATATTCTGCGCGTTAAGGGCCTGCTGAATGTGGAAGAGGCTGACCGCCCCATCGTCATCCATGGCGTGCAGCACCTGTTCCACCCGCCGGTGCAGCTGGATGCCTGGCCGACGGATGATCACAGCACCCGCATCGTCTTCATCGTCAAGGATCTGACCCGCCCGGTGGTGCAGACCCTGTTCGATGCCTGTATGCAGAAGGCGGGCAACTGATCCCCTGCTGAGGGTAATTATGCAAAGGCGCTGGGAAATATTCCTGGCGCCTTTTTATTGGTAAATAATCAGTAAATACATCCCATATCGACATATTTTTCAGCGTTATTTGTAATACAAAGCAGGTTCAAAAGATTAGGTATTCGAACGCACACAGCCACAACCGCTGATGTCCGGGTAGCCTTGGGGATATGGACAACCATAAATCCTGAGGAGACCTCCATGCGTCCTTTCCTTGCCACCATCCTGACTGCTGGCACCCTGCTGTGGGGGGGCGCGTCCGCCCTGGCGGCGGATGGCAATGCCACCCGTGATGAAGCTGTGGCCATGGTGCAGCGCGCCGCCAAACATCTGGCCAGCGCCGGAAAGGAGAAAGCCTTCGCCGATTTCTCCACCAAGGGCGGCCCGTTCAGCGACCGCGACCTGTATGTCGTTGTCTATGACCTGACGGGCAAATGCCTGGCCCATGGCGCCAATGAAAAGCTGATCGGCAAGGATCTGATCGACGCCGAAGATATTGACGGCAAGCTCTATATCAAAGAGCGGGTGGAGATGGCCAAGGCCAATAAAAGCTTCTGGCAGGATTATAAATTCACCAATCCCACGAGCAAGAAGGTCGAGCCGAAGGAAATGTACTGCCAGGTCGAAAGCAATCTGGCGGTCTGTGCCGGCGTCTACAAGAAATGATCATGCCGGGCGGGGTGGCGCTACGGCCACCGCCACCCGTTCCACCCGCCTGGAAGGCGGTGATCGGTTCCGTTGCGTGAGGTGAGCCCATGTCAATTGCCCGCAAAATCGCCCTTTACTTCCTGCTTCTCGCCATTGCGATGGTTGGGCTTGGCACGGTGCAGATCATCGCGGTCGGCGGCATCGACAGCCGGGTCAGCACGGTATTTCACACCGTGTTACGTGATGAAAACACGATGAACGGCTTCCTGGTCCGCTTGCCGCAACAGCGCAAGGCGCTCTACCATCTGGTGGCACTGGCGGCCACCGATATGGGGGCGGAGAAGGTGGCGGCCCAGAAGCAGCAGGTGCTGGCCCTGACCGACGCGCTGGAGCGCGACGTGGCCCCCCTGCAAGAGGTGATCAGCCATAATGGACTGACGGATCTGGTCGATCCCTTCAGCGCAGCTGCCAAGAAATATGTCAGCAAAAGCCGCGATTTGACCGATGTAATTGATGGCGACGTCGCCACCACCCTGGCCTTCATGGGCAGCCTGGAAAGGTCTGCCACCGCCCTGGAAGAGGTGGTGGGCAAGTTACAGGCCGCCCAGGCGACCCGGATCAGCAATGACGAACGGGCCGTTGATCGCGCCATCCTGCTGACCTATGCCATGGTCGGCGGCACCATTCTGGCCCTGATCATCGCGGTCATTGCCGTCAACCATTTCATTGCCGGCCACATCGCCCGCCCCCTGGTCGACTTGGCCAACATTACCCGTCGCCTGATCAGCGGGGAAAACGGATTGCAGGTGGACAGCCGGCTCTGCACCCGTGTGGATGAAATCGGCCGGCTGTCACAGGCACTGGCCGTGCTGGTGGGCAATGAGCAGGAACGCCGGCAACTGCAAGCCCGGCAGGAAGCGGCAGCCCAGGCAGAGAAGGAACGGGCCGACCGCCTGGACAGCCTGTCCGCTCGCTTTGATGCCGATGCCACCGCCTCCCTGCGGGAAACCCTGTCGGCGGTGCAGGAACTGCGCGCCACGGCGGGTGATATGGAAAAGGTGGCGGATGATACCCGCGCCGCCGTCAGCAATATGGCCGATGCCATTGCCAGCGCCAGCCAGCAGGTGGGCCATGTGGCCGGGGCGACCGACCAGCTGTCTGCCAGCATCCGGGAGATCGGGGATCGTGTGGATCATTCCGCCAGTCTGGCCGAACAGGCCGTGCAGGAAGCCGGGCGCACAGACCAGCTGGTGCAGGGGTTGGCGGGGGCCGCAGACAAGATCGGCACCGTGGTGCAGCTGATCAGCGAAATTGCCAGCCAGACCAATCTGCTGGCGCTGAATGCCACGATTGAGGCCGCCCGCGCCGGGGAGGCCGGCAAGGGCTTTGCCGTCGTGGCGGGCGAGGTGAAGGCCCTGGCTCGCCAGACCGCAGAGGCCACCGGGGAAATCGCCGCCCAGGTGGGCGGCATCCAGCAGGTGACCAAGGATACGGTGGCGGCGTTGAGCGCCATTGCCGGGCGGATCGGCGATATCCGTACCGCCGGCATGGCCATCGCCGGGGCCGTGAAACAGCAGGCCCAGATGACCCATGAAATTGTCGACAGCGTGCAGCATACCAGCGACAGCACCCGGCAGGTGGCGGAACGGGTGGATCATGTGTTGCAGGGGGCGGACGCCACCAAGGCAGCCTCCCGCCGGGTGAATGAAGCGTCGGGCCGGCTGAGCCAGCGGTCCGACGCGCTGGATGGGCAAATTCGGGGTTTCCTATCCCAGGTTCGCAGCTGATCCATCCGCCATTTCGCAGTCTTTGGCCCCCTTGGAACAAGGAAAAAGAACCAAACCCTGTTGGAAATGAAGCCCGTTTCATCGCAACAAATCAGCAGGTCTCCACTATCATCAAAATTTAACCTGAGTTTATCCACCGACGGCTCTAGCTTCGCGCCAGCGAAATGAAAGGAAGGCCTTGCCGTAACTTGGTTCCCGGCAAGGCTCCTTTAAGGAGACTCTGGAATGTCGTCGTTGAATAGACGGGGCGTGCCGGCCCGCGCTGGCCTGATCGTGCGCCTTCTGGGCTGTGTCAGCATCCTGGCTCTGTCGGCCCCGTTTGCCACAAACGCCGCCGAGGCGCCGACGACATCCGAGCCGGTGATGGAAGAAATCACCGTCACCGGAATGCGGCTGGCCGACAAGAAGGCCCTGCAAATGAAGCAGAAGGCCGGCAACATCATCGAGGCCATCGTCGCCGATGATGTGGGCAAGCTGCCCGATCAGAATGTCGCGGAAGCGGTGAAGCGCCTGCCCGGCATCTCTGTGGCCAATGACCAGGGTGAGGGCCGTTATGTCATCATCCGGGGCACCAGCCCCAATCTGGCCAATGTGACGCTGAACAACCAGACGACCGCCGCCCCGGAGCCGGACGCACGGCAGGTCAAGCTGGATGATATCCCGTCCGCCATGATCGGGTCGGTGGAGGTGATCAAAAGCCTGACCCCCGATCTGGACGCCAATGCCATTGCCGGCCAGATCAATATCAATACGGTCAGCGCCTTTGACCGCAACAAGTTCTTCGCCACCGCCCGCGGCAGCGTCGGTCATTATGAACTGAATGAGAAGCGCCCGGTCGGCGTGGATGCCACCATCGGCGATGTCTTTGGCGAGAACCGCCAATATGGTCTGGTCCTGTCCGCCAATTACGACCAGCGGCCGATCCGATCGGAGAACCTGCAAGGCTCCAGCAACTGGAACACCATCGGCGGCTACGCGGTGCCGGACGATTTCCGCCCCCGCGAATATAACCTGACCCGCAAGCGGCTGGGCACGGTGGCCAATTTCGACTGGAATGTCAGCGACAGCACCCGGCTTTATCTGCGCACCGCCTATGATGAGTTCAAGGACAGCGAAACCCGCGACCAGTTCCGGGTGGAAATCCCCACCACCATCACCAACCAGACAGCCACCAGCGGCAGCTTCAAGGCGCGCGGCACCCGCTATGTCCGCAAGCGGGAAGAGGATGACAATACCGTCACGGCCAATTTGGGCGGCAAGTTCGAGCTGGCGGTCGGCACATTGGATCTGGACGCCACCTATACCCGGGCGGTGAAGAAAGACCCGCTGCGCAGCGAGTGGCAGTTCCGCACCGGCAGCAACGCCTTCACCGCCACCTATGACCTGACGGACACGATCTATCAGGTCACGCCGGCCGATGCCGCCTACAACCCCGCCCTCTACAGTGCCCGCAGCGTCAGTTATGACCATCGCAAGGCAGAGGAGAATCTCTATCAGGCCCGCGCTGATTACAAGCTGCCGGTGGATCTGGGGGATGAGAGCTTCGTCAAGGTCGGCGCCAAATATCTGTCGCGGCACAAGGCGAATGACCGCGATTATGCCACCTATGATGCGTCGGGCTTCACCCTGGCCTCTGCCGTGGTAGGCGCCGGGCGTGGCACCTTTGACGGTCGCTTCCCCATGGATCCGCGCGTCAGCTACGATGATGCGGAAGCCTATGTCGCCAGCCATGCCGGCACGCTGAAATATAATCTCTCCGGTTCGCTGGCCAATGCCTTGGCCAATGATTACCGGGTGACGGAGGATATCAGCGCCGGCTATGTCATGGCGTCGCTGAACTGGGACCGGCTGACCCTGATCCCCGGCGTGCGTGTCGAGCATACGTCGGGTGATTTCAAGGCCAAGGTCATCGCCCCCACCTCCACCGTCAATCAGGATTACAATTCCTTTGGCGGCAAAAGCTATACGGACTGGTTCCCCGGCATCAATGCCCAGTTTGACCTGATGCAAGGGGTGGTGCTGCGCGGGGCCGTGACCACGGCCATCGGCCGGCCCAACTATGCCGATCTGCCGCCCTACATCACCATTGATACCGGTGCTGCCACGGTGGCCCGTGGCAATCCGCATCTGGAACCGCTGAAATCCACCAACTATGATCTGGCCGCCGAATATTACCTGCCCAGCCAGGGCATCCTGTCGGTGGGGCTGTTCCGCAAGGATATCGACAACCCGATCTATAGCGAAGCCGTCACCGTCACCAATGGCAGTTTCGGCGGCGTCAGCCTGGCGAAGGCCCTGGTGACCACGCCGCGCAATGCCGCATCCGGCATGGTGGAGGGCATTGAACTCAATGCCAGCACCCAGGCGACCTTCCTGCCATCCCCGTTTGACGGGTTCGGGGTGTCCGGCAACCTGACCCTGACCCGCAGCGAGGCGTCGGGCGTGTTTGGCCGCACTGGCAAGGTGCCGATGTTCAACCAGTCCAAGCGCGTGGCCTCGGCGCAGGTTTATTATGAGAAGGACGGGTTCCTGGCCCGCGTCGCCTATTCCTACCGCTCGGCCTATCTGGATACGGTTGGCACCAGCCGCGATACCGATATTTATACTGCCAGCAACGGCCAGCTGGATGCCCGCATCGCCTATGATGTCAGTAGCCATTTCCAGGTCTATCTGGAAGGGGCGAACCTGACCGATGCCCATTGGCAGCGTTACATCGGCACCTCCAACAAGCTGGTGGAAACGGAACGCTACGGCGCTGCTTTCAAGACCGGCTTCCAGTACAAGTACTGAGCGTCATAAGGCCCCGCCGGTTTCGGCGGGGCCTTTGCGATGGGGCATGATCATGCGCAAGATCATTGGATTGCTGCTGACCACCGGCCTGTTGGCCACCATGACGGCCGGCGCAGCAGAGCTGCCGACGCAGCCGCGGGGGATGGTGCTGGAAAAGGTGGCGATATTCATGCGCCATGGGGTCCGGCCGCCGACCAAGGAACCGGCAGAGGGGCTGGCCGACCAGCCCTGGCCCGCCTGGTCCGTCCCTTACGGGAATCTGACCGAACGGGGGGCCAAGGGCGTTACGCTCCTGGGCCGCTTTGATCGGCAATTCTATGCCGCCCGTGGCCTGTTCCCGGCCGAGGGCTGTCCCGCCCCTGGTCAGCTGGTGGCTCAGGCCAGCGCCAAGGAACGGGCCATTCGCACGGCAAAAAGCCTGCTGGATGGTTTCGCGCCGGGTTGTGCTGTTGATGTCAGCCATCCGCAGCGGGAAGAGGAAGACAGCGTCTTCCACCCGCTGGCCCATGGTGGCGCCAAGCTGGACCCCGCCAAGGCGACAGCCGCCGCCGCCGAGGGGCTGCCGGCGGGGGGATTGCAGGCGGAGATGGCGCAGTATAAGGCGGAATTTGCGATCCTGCAGCGCGCCCTGGGGACACAGAGCCCGAAATGGTGCGCCAAGAAGAAGCTGCCCGACGGTTGCAAGATCACCGACCTGCCCACCAAGCTGGAAACGGATGAGGAAGAGGGGCGGCCCGATGCCGGCGGCGCCTTTGCACTGGCCTCCACCACCAGTCAGACCTTCCTGCTGGAATATCTGGAAGGCAAGCCGATGGCAGAGGTGGGGTGGGGACGCATCAGCCGCGACGATATTGAGGCAATGCTGCGTTTTCACCCCGTGAAGTTCAAATATGAAAACCGCCCCCCCTATATTGCCGACCGGGCGGCGGCCCCGATCATGGGCCAGATCGTCAATGCCTTGAAGGCGGGCCCGGCCAAGCTGTTCCTGATGGCCGGGCACGATACCAATATCGCCGATATCGCCGGGATGCTGGACCTGCATTGGCGGATTGACAGCTATCCGGCGGACGATACCCCGCCGGGCGGCGGCATCGGCTTTGAACTGCTGCGCGATCAGGCGGGGCAGCGTCACATCCGCGCCTTCTATCGCGCCCAGACCATGGATCAGCTGCGGGAACTGCGGCCCCTGGACCTGAAGGCGGAACCCGCGGTTGTCACCTATATGGCGCTGCCCGGCTGTGCCAAGGGTGCCGACCGGACAATCTGCACGGCGGCAGATTTCTTCGCCCTGGTGGAGGGGAAGATCAAAGCCGCCGACCAGCCTTAAGGCGGATAATCTCCGGGTTTCAATCCGCTACCCGGCGTGCCGATGAAACCGCCCCGACCCGGCTGGATCGGGGCGGTTTTTTTACTTGGCCAGCACCGTCAGGCTGCCCGACGCGGTGCGGGCGAAGCGGCTGCCATCCACCAGATCATCCAGCCGGGCGGCCGGCAGGGTGAAGCTGCCGGGGGTCAGCGCGCGGGCCAGATAGACCAGCCGGAAGCTGCCGCTTTCCGGCATCCCGTCCAGGGCGGCGATGAAACGGTCATCGCGGAACTCCACCCGCGCCGCATCCGACAGTTCACCCAGCCAGGACAGGTCGCCCAGCTGCGCGCTGCCGGCCAGCCGGACATTTTCCACCACCAGCCCGCCGGGCAGCGGGTCGGTCAGCAGCAGCGGCGTGGTGATGGGCCGGTCGGCCTTGCCTTCCAGCACCACCACCAGCAGGTCGCCATTGCGGATGCGGGAGAGATTGGCCGGCTTGCCCTTGGTGTCCATGATCTGCCGGGTCAGCGACAGACCTTCGGCCACTTCCTTGTCGGCCTTGGCCAGGATCGCGGCGGTGGCGGTCAGGCTGTTGACCGGGCGATCACCATTATTGCGCACGGTCAGCTTGGTTTCCCCGCCAGCCAGCGGGCGGATCACCGGCCGGTCACCCGTCACCGCCTGCCCGTTGATCACCAGGTTCAGTGGCCCGCCGCGCCCAGCTACCGCCTCTGCCGCCAGCAGCAGCCAGGCATGTTCCTGGGTGGAGGTATGGGCGGCATCGCGCAGCAGCGGTTCCAATGCTGCCAGTTCGGCATCAATCAGTGCGCCATCGGCATTGGCCCCGATCAGCAGGGCCAGCACGGCGGCGCGGTCGCGCAGGGTGCTGCCGAAATCATGGATGCCGACAGCCACCGGCAACGGTTCATCCAGCCGGGCGAAGATGCCTGCCGCGCGCTCCCCATCGCCCAGGGCCGCATAGGCGGCCGCCACCTGGGCCCGTGCCAGCCGGGTCGGCGTGCGGGCATAGAAGGTTTCCTGGAAGAAGCGCAGCGGCTTGGTGTCAATCGCCTTGGCCCGCGCTGCCGTATAGAGCGCATAGGCCCGCGCCGGCAGTTCCGCATCCTCGATCCAGCTGTTGCCGATGGAGCGGACCAGATAATCCATGCCCCGGCGATAGGCATCGTCGGGCACGGCATAGCCGGCTTCGCGCGACCGGGTCAGCACATCCAGGGCAAAGGCGGTCAGCCAGACATCGCCCACCCCGTCATGCGACCAGAGCGAGAAGGCGCCATCGGCCCGCTGGTGGCTGACCAGCCGTTCCACCAGATCGTCGGCCTTGGCCTTCAGCTTGTCATCCGCCGGCAGGCCGGCGGCCTTGGCCCATTCATTAGAACCGGCCAGGGGCAGCAGGCGGGCGGCCAGCTGGTCGGCCGAGCCAAAGGGCTGGCTGTCCAGCGCCAGCAGGCTGGCCGCCGCATCCAACAGCGGCCGGCTGCCCAGCATGGCCACGCGGGTGGCATTGCCAGCCACCGCGCCATCGGTCTTGGGCGCGGTCAGCGCCACCTGGGCACCGGGGGCGATGCGGCCCCGCGTCTCCACCACCGTCAGCGGATGGGCGGGGCGGATATTCACCGGCAGGCGGCGGGTCAGGCTGTAACCGTCCGGCCCCTTCACCGTCAGCACCAGCACGCCATAGCCGGGATCGCCGGCCAGAACAGTACGGGTGGCCGTCACCTTGGCCCCCTTGCGCAGTCCCTTGAAGACCTGTTCGGTCTTGCCTTCCAGCTTCACTGGCCCTTCCGTGCCCAGCGTCAGCGTATAGGTGCCGTTGGGGCCGGCGAGATTATCCAGGCTGAAGTTGACCTGCGCCTTGTCACCCGGTGCCACAAAGGCCGGCAGCACGGCATCGGCCACCACCGGGTCGCGCACATCCATCGCGGCATGGCCGGTGCCGACCTTGCCATCGCTCCAGGCCAGTGCCGTCAGGGCCAGCCGCGTCTGCGTGTCGGGCAGGGTCAGGGTGACCATGGCCTTGCCATCGGCCCCCACCTGCACGATGCCGGAATGCAGCGCCGTTACCGGGCCATTGCGCAGCGCCGGTGCGGCGGCTGGTACGCGCGGCGGCGTGCGGCCGGCATCGGCCGGGGCCACAGGGGCGGCCGGCGGGGCAGCGGCTACCGGTGTTTCCGCCGGGCCGACCAGCCGACCATAAACATCGCGCAGTTCCACTGACAGGCGACGCTTGCCGAAGAACCAGCCCACCGGGTCCAGCGCCGGCCGGTCGCCTAGCCGGGCAATCCCTTCATCCACCGCTGTTACCGCCAGCCGCACCGTGGCACCGGGTTCGGCCCCGGTGATGGTGACGGGAATGCTGACAGGCCCGCGCGGATGCACGCCGGCGGGCGGCGCCATCTCCACCTTCAAGGTGCGGTCGGCCGGATCGGCCGCTACCCAGCCCATGCCCAGCGCGCGGCGCGGCGGGGTACGGCTGGCCGGATCGGCGGGGGCGAAGGCGGTGGCCAGCACATAGGCCCCCGCCGTCACATCGGCTGGCAGCGGAATATCCAGGAAGGCCCCCTCGGTGCCGATTTCCTTCACCATCACCTGCCGCACGGCGCGATCCGCCAGGGCCACGGTGACGGTGCCGGCATAGGGCGGCTTCACGAAGACGCGGGCCGTTTCCCCCGGCTTGTGCAGCGGCTGCATCACCGCCACCTCCACCGCGTCCGGCGTTTCGCCCACCTTGGCGCTGACCCACCAGCCGGCGGAGAAGCGCAGGGAGCTGGCAATGCCGGTGGCCGGATCGAACACTTCCAGCCGGTAGCGGCCGGCGCGCACCTGTTCTTCGATCAGGCCGGGCTTGTCGCTGGCGACATCGACGGTACCGCCGGTCAGGCGCTTGTCGCGCACCGTGGTGCGATATTCCCAGCGCCCGTCGGCGGCGTACCAGTCATAATCATATTCTTCTTCGAACAGTTCCCAGGACAGGCCCTTGCGGGTCTGTGCCTGCCCGTCCGGGGCGACGGCGACGACATTGACGGCGACCGTCGCCCCCTCCGGCACGGCATCGCCGCCGAAATTGGGCTTCAGCCCCAGGGCGAAGGCCTGATGATCAACCGGCAGCACCATGTCACGGTCGACCGGGCGGCCGCCCACATCATGCAGCGTGGCGCGCAGCACCGCCTCCAGCGGGCGGCTGGTTTCGGGCAGCTTGCCCAGATCCACCGCCACGCGGGCCTGCCCGTCCGGGCCGGTGGTGAAGCCCGGCAGGGTGCGCTTTTCCGGGGCCAGCGGCTTCTGTGCCAGGCCGAAGCGGTACCCCTCCAGCCCGGGATAAGGCCGGTCGGCCGGGCGCAGCAGCACCGTCAATTCGCCCTGCAGGCGGGCGGCGGGGCCGCCCGCTAGATAACGGCCATCCACCGACAGGGTCAGCTTGCCATCCGCACCGATGCGGGGCCGGTCGGCTGCCAGATCGAATTCCAGCCGGACCGGCGCCACCTCCCCGACATTGAACTGGATGCGGCCAATGGCGGGGCCATTGGCGTCCGCATGGGCGGTGGCGGTCCAGCGGCCCGCCGGGGCATTGGCCGGCAGTTCGATTCGCAGCAGATGCCCGCCAGCGCCTTGATCATCGGCAACCCGGCGCTCCACCTCCAGCCCATCGGGGCGGAACAGCTTCACGGTCAGCTTCTGCCCGGCCGCCGCGCGGCCATCGGCGTCGCGCACCAGCCCGATCAGATAGAGCGCGTCGCCAGGGCGATAGGCGCCCCGGTCGCTGACCAGATAGGCATCCAGGGCACCGGGATTGAGCCGGCCACCATCACCGCGCCCGGCCAGTTCCACGGCGGGCGTCCCGAAATCCAGCAGGGAGAAGCCGCCATCCGGGCTGGCGGCGAACAGTGCCTGCGGGGCCGCATCATCCTTGCCGTCCACCTGTTGCGGGCTGAACTGGGCCAGCCCATCGGGGCCGGTGGTGACGCGCCCCAGTTCCTGCTTGTTGCGGGCCACCAGCCGCAACTCCACCCCCGCCAGCGGCTTGGCACCGGCCAGGGAGCGGGCGAAGACATACAGCCCGTTGGCCGCCTTGAAACTGGTCAGCCCGACATCGGAGACGACGAACCATTGGGTGGCCCGTTGGTCCCAGGCCACCATGGGCAGGGCAGCATTTTCCGCCACCGCCACATAGACGCCCGGCGCCAGCTTGCCCAACACGGCATCAATGGGGAACGGCGTCTGGACGGCGCGGTTGCGCTGGCCGCCCATGGCCATTTCACCCTTCCATACCACCTGACCCTTCTGGTCCAGAATGTCGCCGACCTCAAAATCGGTCATGGTCTGGTTGATGCGGCCGTAATAAATCTGCTCCACCAGCGCGCGGTCATTGACGCGCAGCACGGACACCCGCGCGCGGTCGATATTCACGCCGCGCAGCGGCAGCCCCTCCGCCCCCACGCGGGGCAGCAGATAGCCCTGGCCCCGGAAGGCCAGCACCGCCTTGCGGTCGGCCACCTGCACCTCACGCGTGATCGCCCCGGCCAGCTTTTCCTTGCCATTGGCGCTGGGCAGGTCGGCCTTGATGGTGATGGTATAGCGCTGGCCATGGTTCAGCCCTTCCAGGCAGAGATCACGGTCGCGCGCCGTCACCGTCACCGGGTCAGCCGGGGCCACGGTGACGAAGCGCGCCAGATCCAGCCCCTTGCGCGGCCGGGGCAGCGAGCGGGTGAAGTTGAAACAAACCTGCGGCTTGTCGCGTTCAGAAGCCACATCCACGCCCGACAGCTCAAACGGCCGTTCTGCCGCCGGTACGGCCGACGGTTTGGGCGGGGGGGCGGCTGGCGGCGGCGGCGGTGCATCCGCCGGGGGGCGCGCGGCCTCCTGTGCGGAGACGGCGGTGGCCAGGGCCAGACCAGAGACAAGCAGCAGGGCGGCGGGAAGTCGCGGCATCATCGGGCGGGGGCTGTTATGGCGGCGGGTGGAAATGGGAAGGCAATCAGATGGGTTGCAACACATAGGCCCGCAATATGGCACGGCCGGGGCCAACAGGACGCTGTTTTCAGTCGCTTTGCAACAACACCGTTGCGATGCGGCCTTGAACTTGCCGCCTTTGCCGTTCCTAATCACCCGCATGGGCCATAATTAACCAAAAATATCGGATGAACATGACGCCGCCCCCCGCTTCCACGCTGGATGATGATGACAGCCGCCCGGCACGCCGGGTGGGCATTGACTGGCCACGCCTAACGCTCTGGCTGGGCCTCATCGCGCTGGCGGGGCCGGCAGTGTGGAATGGTTTCGCCATCGTCTTCTTCGATACGGGCGGCTATATCCGCCGGGTGCTGGATGGCAGCCTGGAGGCGGGGCGTTCCGTCTTTTACGGCCTGTTCCTTTATGCCAGCTCCGCCGGCTGGCTCAGTTTCTGGGGACCGGTGCTGGTGCAATGCGCCGCCACCTTATGGCTGATCCATCTCTGCCTGCGGGCCCATGCCATCGGCCCCGCCGGCTGGCCGCCGCAGGCGCGGGCCGGGGCCATGGCGCTGCTGCTGTCAGCCCTGACCGGGATCGCCTGGTACAGCAGCCAGTTGATGCCAGATATCTGGATGCCGCTGCTGGTGCTCAGCCTCTGGCTGCTGGGCTTCAAGGGCTACACATTGTCCGTGCGGGAGCGCGCCGGTGTGGCGCTGATCGCCCTGTTCTCCCTGCTGTCGCATATGAGCGGGATGGCGCTGGCCATCGGGCTGGTGACGGCCACCGCTGCCGCCCGGCTGCTGGCGCCCCGGCTGGGCTGGAAGATCCAGCCGCGTGTGTTGCCGCCCTTTGCCATCGTTGCCGCCAGCCTGATTTTGATGCCGCTGACGCATCTGGCCTTGGTGGGCCATGCCGGCTATACGCCGGGCGGTTCCTTTTTTCTTTATGGCCGGCTGGTGCAGGATGGGCTGGCCCAGCGTTATCTGGCCGACCATTGCCCCAAGGATGGCAGCCCCGCCCCCTATAAGCTCTGCGCCCTGCAAAGCCGGATGCCCACGGATGCCAATGCCTTCCTCTGGCACGAGGACAGCCCGCTGAACGATATTGGCGGCTGGAAAGGGGCGGAGCCGGAGCTGGCAGCCCTGGTCAAGGCCACCATCCTGGCCTATCCCGGCACCTTTCTGACCACGGCGCTGCAAGCCACCGGGGAACAGTTGCTGACCATCGGCAGCGGGGATGGGCTGACGGAATGGCATTATATGACGCGGCGGGTGTTCGACCGCATGTTGCCGACCCAGCAGGATCTGGAATTCAATGCCGCCCGCCAGCAGCGGGAGGAGATCAGCCCGACCCTGTTCACCGCCCTGAACCGGGTCCATGTGCCGGCCGGCTATCTGTCGATGATCGGTTTGCTGCTGGTGGTGGGCTGGGGACTGCGGCAGGGGCGGCATGACCTGGCAGCCCTTGCCCTGTTCGTGGCCCTGTCCCTGCTGGGCAATGCCTTCATCAATGGCGCCCTGTCCAACCCGCACGACCGCTATCAAAGCCGGATGATCTGGCTGGCCACCCTGGTGGTGATCATGGCAGCCGTGGCTTGGTGGGAACGCCGGTTGCCCGGCAACCCGGACCGCATCCCCCGCCGCGCGCATGTTGCAAATGTGTTATGAGGGGCTGCGAAAGGGGGGACGAAGCGGCTATATACGGGGCGCCGTTCCACCCGGGAGCCTTTGAGAAAACCTTGGCCCGCACCACCAGCCGATATGTCTGCCAGAATTGCGGGGCCGCTTACCCGAAATGGTCGGGCAAGTGTGACGCCTGTGGGGAATGGAACACGCTTGTTGAGGAACAGGCCAGCGAGTCCGTGCCCAAGGGGCTGGGCAAGGGCCAGGGCCGCAAGATTGAGTTCGTCGCCCTGTCCGGCGTGTCCAAGGATGCGCCACGCCGCATGACGCAGATCCAGGAATTTGACCGGGTCTGCGGCGGCGGGCTGGTCAATGGCTCGGCCCTGCTGGTCGGCGGTGATCCCGGTATCGGCAAATCCACCCTGCTGCTGCAGGTCACCTGCTGCCTGGCCCAGGAAACCCGCTGCGCCTATATTTCCGGCGAAGAGGCGGTGGATCAGGTGCGGATGCGCGCCGCCCGGCTGGGGCTGGTCAATGCCCCGGTGGCGCTGGCCGCCGCCAACAATGTCCGCGATATCGTGGCCAGCCTGGAGGCGGCCGACGGCCCCCAGGTGGCGGTGATCGATTCGATCCAGACCATGTATATTGACACGCTGGACAGCGCGCCGGGCACCGTGGCCCAGGTGCGCGCCTGCGCGTCGGAACTGATCCGCGTGGCCAAGAAGCGGGGCATCACCCTGCTGATCGTCGGCCATGTCACCAAGGATGGCCAGATCGCCGGCCCCCGCGTGCTGGAACATATGGTCGATACTGTCCTCTATTTCGAAGGGGAACGGGGGCACCAGTTCCGCATCCTGCGCGCGGTGAAGAATCGCTTCGGCCCCACCGATGAAATCGGCGTGTTTGAAATGAGCGAGGATGGGCTGGTCGAAGTGCCCAATCCTTCAGAGCTGTTTCTGGCCGACCGCCGCCGCGATATAACGGGAACAGCGGTGTTCGCGGGGCTGGAAGGCACGCGGCCGGTGCTGGTGGAGGTGCAGGCCCTGGTGGCGCCATCCCCCCTGGGCACGCCGCGCCGGGCCGTGGTGGGCTGGGACAGTTCCCGGCTGGCCATGGTGCTGGCGGTGCTGGAGGCACGCTGCGGTGTGGCCATCGGTGCCAATGATGTCTATCTCAGCGTCGCGGGCGGGCTGAAAATCAGCGAGCCGGCGGCCGATCTGGCGGTGGCGGCGGCCCTGGTCAGCAGTCTGACAGGCGAACCGGTGCCGGCCGATGCCGTGGTGTTCGGGGAAATCGGCCTGTCCGGCGAAATCCGTGCCGTCAGCCAGACCGATCAGCGTTTGAAAGAGGCCACCAAGCTGGGCTTCAACCGCGCCATCATGCCCCAACCGCGCCGGTCGCGCGGTGGTGCGGGAGCGGCAGCGGATGGGTTGCGCCGGGTGGAACTGGATCACCTGTCCGACCTGATGCCCTTGTTCCAGGCTGATGCGCCGCCGCGCCCGCCGCGCGGGCGGGATTGATTTTAGGGGAAGTGGATGGATGCCAGCGGGTTGAACCCCGTCGATATCGCTGTTGTCGCCGTGCTGGGCGTTTCCGCCCTGATGGCGTTTGCACGCGGTTTCGTGCGCGAGGTGCTGTCGGTGGCGGCCTGGGTGGGGGCGGCGTTTGCCACCATCTATTTCTTCCCCATCCTCACCCCCTTTGTCCGTCAGCGTATCGATACCCAGTATCTGGCCGACGGCGTCACCATCCTGGCCATCTTCACCCTGTCGCTGATTCTGTTTTCCATGGTTACCCATGCGGTTTCCGGCCGGGTGCAGGAAAGCAGCCTGTCGGCCATCGACCGGTCGCTGGGCTTTGCCTTCGGTGCCGTGCGCGGCGCGGTGCTGGTCAGTCTGGTCTATATGTTCGCCCTCTGGCTCTGGCCCGATCAGCCGGTCTGGCTGCGTGATGCCAAGTCCCGCCCTTTCCTGGCGGTCGGGGCCGACATGCTGCGCGATCTGCTGCCCAACGCCGATCTGACCCCCGCCCAGCGGGAGGCGGAGCGCGCACGCCTGCGCGTGCAGGAGGCGGAGGAGGCCAGGCGCACCCTGGAACGCCTTGCCAATCCGCTACCCGCCTCTGCAGGGAACGCGGCTGCGCCCACCGGCGATAACGGCTATAACGGCGAGGCGCTCGGACGTCTCGACCAGTTGATCAAGAATACCGATCAGGAACCACCGCCCGGTGGCACATCCCGTTAGGGATGCGCCGCCGCTTTTGTCTTCGTTGCCACCGACCTTCGGCTTCAGCGTGAAAGGCTATCCGCCCATGCTTACGACCCATCCCTTCGACGATGACAAGCTGCGTGAGGAATGCGGCGTCTTCGGTGTGTTCGGTCCGCAGGATGCGGCGGCACTGGTGGCGCTGGGCCTGCACGCCCTGCAGCATCGCGGCCAGGAAGCGGCGGGCATCGTCAGCTTTGACGGGCAGGATTTCCCGCACCATCGGGCGCTGGGGCAGGTGGGTGACATTTTCGGCAGCGAAACGGTCATGCGCAACCTGACCGGTTCGCAGGCCATCGGCCATGTCCGTTATGCCACCACCGGCGAACGGTCCTTGCGCAATGTGCAGCCGCTGTTTGCGGAGTTTGAGTTTGGCGGCTTCGCGCTGGCCCATAATGGTAACCTGACCAATGCCATGCAGCTGCGCCGCCAGCTGGTGCGCCGGGGCTGCCTGTTCCAGTCCACCTCTGACACTGAAACCATCATCCATCTGATGGCGACTGCCCGTGGCGGCAATGTCATCGACCGGCTGGTGGAGGCGCTGCGCCAGATCGAGGGCGCCTATTCCCTGGTCTGCATGGCCAAGGATATCGTGATTGGCGTGCGCGACCCGCACGGCGTACGCCCGCTGGTGCTGGGCCGCCTGGGCGATGTGCATGTGCTGGCCTCGGAAACCGTGGCGCTGGACATTATCGGGGCCGATTATGTCCGCGACATTGATCCGGGTGAAATGGTGGTGCTGGACAAGGACGGGGTGCAGAGCCTGCGTCCCTTCCAGCAGGTGCCGTCCAAGTTCTGCATTTTCGAATATATCTATTTCGCCCGCCCAGACAGCTACATGGAAGGCCATTCCGTGTATGGCGTGCGCAAGAAGATCGGCGCGCAGCTGGCCATTGAAAGCCATGTTGATGCCGACCTGATCATTCCGGTGCCGGATTCGGGCGTGCCGGCGGCTTTGGGTTATGCCGAACAGAGCGGCGTGCCCTTCGATCTGGGTATCATCCGCAACCATTATGTCGGCCGCACCTTCATTCAGCCGACGGACAAGATCCGCCGCCTGGGCGTGAAGCTGAAGCATAATGCCAACCGGCATTTCATCCAGGGCAAGCGCATCGTGCTGGTGGATGACAGCATCGTGCGCGGCACCACTTCGCTGAAAATCGTGGAAATGATGCGCGATGCCGGCGCCAAGGAAGTGCATATGCGCATTTCCAGCCCGCCGACCAGCCATAGCTGCTTCTACGGCATCGACACGCCGGAAAAGGAAAAGCTGCTGGCCCACCGCATGTCGGTGGAAGAAATGCGCGATTACATCAAGGCTGACAGCCTGGCCTTCATCAGCCTGGACGGGCTTTATAAATCGCTGGACCATGCCAAGCGTGATGGCGACCTGCCGCAATATTGCGACGCCTGCTTCACCGGCGAATACCCGATCCCGCTGACGGATTTCGATCCAGGCCGTGGGGCCGAGGTCTCCTATCTGCCGGGTGGCCGCAAGGCGGGGTAAAAGGATGAGGCTGCGCAGCTTGCTGGCTTTGTCGGTTCTGCTGCTGTCGGCCTGGTATAGAGACCTCTTCCCGCCAGGACTGAACGTTCAGCCAATTGGCTGAACGGTTGCGGCGCCTGGGATGAATAAAGGCCGGCGGGGTGATCCGCCGGCCTTATCCACATCTTTGCGGATGCTGAGCGGGGCTGAGCCCTGATCCGCACCAAAGGTGGGGATCAGGGGAACGTGGATTGTCGACCCTCATCACGGGTGCCATGATCGGCACCTTCTTCATGCCGTCAGCAGATTGCCTTCTGTAACCAGTACCTCCCGCCCGGCGATGGAAAGCAGAATATCCCCCGGCCCGACATAGCGGCATTGCCGGCGGGACCAGACGGGGCCATCGGTGTCGGCATGGCAGAGATGGCGTTCACCCGTGGCCGGGTCCATCACCGTGGCCACATGCTGGCCGGCTGTCACCTGATCCCCCAGCGCCACATGATAAAGCGCCACGCCCCCCACCGGTGCGCGCACCCGGTCCACGGCGGCCAGCGGGGTGGCAAGGGCAAGGTCCGGCTCCATCGCCGATGCGGGCAGGTTCAGCACCCCGCGCCAGGCCAGATGGCCCATGATGGCGACGGAATCATGTGCGGCCAGCCCATCATCCACATCGCTTTCACCGCGCAATTCCACCGTGGTGGCGTGGCAGCCGACGGGGATGGGGGTTTCCGGTGTGTCGAACAGGGCGCGCAGCCGGTCCCAGGGGGTGGAACAGGCCTCGTCAAACGGCTCCCCACCCGAACTTTCCGCCAGCAGGGCGGCCAGACAGCCCAGCCGGGCGGCCAGATCGGCAAAATCGGGCCAGCAGGCCGGGGTGGTATAGAGATGCATGGCCGCTTCGCTGTCGCAATGCAGATCGAGCATCAGATCGGCATCGACCGCGTTCAGCAGCAGCAGGCGGCGCAGGGCGTCGGCCTCCGTTCGTGGGGTCAGGGCTTGGGCGGCATCGGCCAGGGCCTGTTGGATCAGCCGCCGGTTGCTTTCAGCATCCGGCCCCAGCGGGCCGATGCGGCCATCACGCAGGGCCTGGGCCACTGGTTCCCACAGATCGGCGAAGCTGCGATTGAAATTTACCCCGGCAGCCAGATCGAATCGGCCCAGATGCGTACCCAGCAGCATCTGGTCCAGCCCGATTGGGTTGGCCATGGGCACCAGCACAATTTCCCCCGTTACAGCGCCGACGGCATCCAGTTCGGCCAGCTGCTGCACCAGCAGCTGCGCCACCAGCATTCCCGGCAGTTCGCCGGCATGGAGCCCCGCCTGGATATAGGCCTTGGGCCGCGCGCCCGGTTGGCCGAAACGGTGGATGCGGACCGTGCGGCTGGTGCCGGGGCGACCATGCGGCAGGGTGATGGTGTCGATGGCGTGTGTCATGGTCCCGGATTTGGCCTCAAGCCCGGCCGATTGTCCATTCACCTTTGCAGTCCGGCAGCTTCATGGCATGGTTTGTTTTGGTTGCATGTCAGACATGGATATCGGCTTGAAGGCAGTGGGTGGATGGCGTGCGGGGGCGCTGGCGGCGGCCATCCTGCTCTATGGCGCGGCCAGCGCCCCGGCCCCGCCCGGCCTGCGCTTGCAGGAAATGTTGATCTTTGCCGGGCTGATCCTGTTTATCGGCTGGCGCGGGCCGCTGCTGCTGGCCAGCGGCCTCTCCCTGTTCAGCCGCCGACCCGGCCCTGGACTGGCCTTTCGCATGGCTTCGCTGGTGCTGATGGCCCTGCTCTGGCTGGGGATGATTCGGGGCCTGTGGAATGGCTGGGGCATCACCGACATGGTGCGGGATGTCCTGCCCTTCCTGTTTTTGTCGCTGCCCGTGCTGCTGGCGCCGGGCCTGTCCCGCCTCTCCCCGGCGCAGTTCACCCGGATGGTGGATTGCGCCGGTTGGGCCGGCTGCGCGCTGGCCCTGCGCTGGTGGGTGGGGGCGGGGATGGCCCTGTCGGCGCTGGGCAGCACGTCGTTAGGGGAGGGTAAGGAGTATCTGCTGAACAGCGCCCTGGTCCCCTTCGCCGGTGTCTGGCTCTGCCTGCGGGCCGTGTCACGGCCGGGCGGTGACGCGGCGCGGCTTTGGCGGCTGAGCCTGCCGCTGCTTTACGGGCTGGGCGGGCTGGCCTGTCTGCTGGCGCTGGCGGCCACCATTCACCGCGCCGCACTGGGCCTGTCGCTGCTGGCCATCCTGCTGGGCCTGTGGCGGGTGCTGGCCCGCCGCCCGCTGTTTGCCCTGTTGCTGGGCGGCGGGCTGGTGGTGCTGGTGGTCGCGGCCGGGGTGCCGCTGGTCGGTGTGGCTGGGCTGGTGGCGGCCAAGACCGAGTCGGTCGGCCTCAACAACCGGGTGGGGGAGGTGCTGGCGGTGCTGGATCAGGTGGGGCGCGATCCGCTGGCCTTCCTGGTCGGTGATGGTTGGGGGGCGTTGGTCGCCAATCCGGCTGTCGGCTACTGGCGTGTCTCCTACACCCATAGCGCGCTCAGCTATTTTCTGTTGAAGGTTGGGCTGCTGGGGCTGGTGGGGATGGCGCTTTACGTTGGCACTCTTGCGGGACATGTAGCGCGGCAGGCGATCGTGCTGCCCATGCTGTTCCTGGCGGCGGCCCCCCCTCTGCTGATCGGCTGTTTTCTGCATACAAGTTTTAAATATATCTGCTTCAGCCTCATCCTCTCTCTGGTCGTGTCTATGCCAGAATCACCCTTTACAAGGGAGAAAATGACATACACTCTCTTGGTATAGGTGATGAAAAGAGTAGTCAGCCGCCGTGCCGGACAGTATCGCCGCCCCAATCGACTTTTCCGTTTCAGCCCCTGGGCTGGCGCCATTGCTGCTGGCGTTGGGGCGGGCGTGGCGCTGGCTGCTGCTGGCCACCCTTTCCGGTGCCGCGCTGATGTCCCTGGCGCTGCATGTGGTGCCGCCGCAATTCACCACCACCATGGTGGTGGGGCCCACTGGGCGCAGCGGGCCGGCCGCCATGGGCCCCCGCACCCCCGCGCTCACCCCGGCCGCCGGCCGGAACATTGCGGAGCAGGGCACGGCGGATGAGCTGGTGTCGGATTTCGCCCGCTATCTGGCCTTGCTGACGTCGGTGCCGGTGGCGGAGAAGCTGGTGGGCGATCCGGCGATCATGCGGGAGATTTTCCGCACCGCCTGGGATGAGGAGGCGGGGCAGTGGCGCCCGCCGACCGGGCTGATCGCCCGGTTTGGGCGGGGTTTGCGCTGGCTGGCCGGCCATCAGACATGGGCGCCGCCGGATGCAGCCGATCTTGCCCGCCATCTTAAACGCCAGCTTGCCATTGAATCCGTTTCAGGCGGGCCGCTGCGCCGGCTGGTCTACCGTCATGAGAAGCGGGATTTCGCCATGCTGCTGCTGACCCGGCTACATGCGGCGACAGAGGCGCATTTGCGGGAAGAGGCGGTGCGCCGGGTGAAGGCGGAAATGGGCCATGTCGGCCGCCGCCTTGAAGGTCTCTCCAATATGGAGAATTATCGGGCGCTGTCCGCCCTGCTGGGGGAACAGGAACGGCTGCTGCTGATGCTGGATGTCGGGCTGCCCTATGCCGCCGATGCGCTGGAGGCGCCATCTTCCCTCAGCCTCGCCGACTGGCCCAACCCCATTCTGCTGGTTCCGGCCGGGGCGGTGGGCGGGCTGTTCCTCGCCCTGTTCGGCATTGGTGCCTATCATGGCTGGCGGCGGGGGTAGGGGGATGTCCTTATATCCGATCCCGGTTTCCGTGGTGGTGATGACCCGCAATGAAGCGGCGAATATCGCCGAGTGCCTGCGCTGTCTGGGGGATTTTGCCCAATTGCTGGTGGTTGACAGCCACAGCAGTGACGATACCGCCAGCATCGCGGTGGAAGTGGGGGCGGACATTGTGCCCTTCCGCTGGAACGGCCGCTATCCGAAGAAAAAGCAATGGTCGCTGGAATGGCCGGGGCTGGCCAATGATTGGGTGCTGTTTGTTGATGCCGATGAACGGTTGCCCCAAGCGTTGGTGGCGGAAATCGCCGCCCTGATGGCGCAGCCTCGCCAGGAGGCCGCGTTTTTTATCGACAGCCGGCCGGTCTGGCTGGGGCGGGTGCTGCGCCATGGCAGCCCTTACCGCAAAATGGCCTTGCTGCATCGCCACCGTGCCCGCTTTCCGGTCTGTGATGATTTGCAGATCGCCGCAATGTGGGAGGTGGAGGGGCATTATCAGCCCGAATTGCAGGGGCCGGTGGGCCAGTTGGCAACGGCGATGATCCATGCCGATGAGAAGCCGCTCTTTGCCTGGTTCGACCGTCACAACCGCTATTCCGATTGGGAAGCGGCGTTGGAAGTGGCGGGGGCGGGCGAAAACTGCCGGCTGGCCGGCGAGAAGGGCTGGCGCCGTCTTGCCAAATGGCTGGTCGCCCGGCTGCCGGGCCGCCCGCTCTGGGCGTTCCTGCACTCTTACGTGCTGTATCTGGGATTTCTGGATGGGGCGCCGGGCCTGCACCATGCAGCGGCCCGGGCCTTTTACTACTGGTCCATCAGCCTGAAGCGGGATTGGCTGCGGGCGCGGCGCACAGCGCCGCCGCCCGCGCGCCTGCCGATGGCTCAGGCGTCCTTGCTGGATTCGTTGGTGTCGCCGGCCAGTGCCTTGACCAGTTCGAAGGTACGGCGGCGCACCATCTCTTCCGGAATGCGATAATAGGCACGCACCAGTTCCAGCGTTTCGCGCCGGGCCATGGATTCGAATTCCTGCGTCTCGCTGGGCTCTTCAACCGTGGCCTCGACATCCTGCACCGGCAGATCGTCGAAGAAGAAGGTCACCGGTACGCCCAGCACCTGGCTGAGGTTGAACAGGCGGCTGGCGCTGATGCGGTTGGCGCCACGCTCATACTTCTGCAGCTGCTGAAAAGTAATGCCGACGGATTCGCCAAGAGTTTCCTGGCTGAGACCAAGGAGGGTGCGGCGCAGGCGCAAACGCTGACCCACATGGATATCAATCGGGTTTGGCCCCTCTCCACGCTTGGAGAGAGAGTAGGGCTGAGCCAGCCCGTTCCTGGTCGCCAGCTTTTTCTCAAGCATCACGCACTCCATTCAAAAACCTATCCTTAGGTATATAGATGTGCGCGCCAGCGTCAAATACGACAGGTTGCATAGTGCGTCTAGATTAGTGTGCACAAGTTTGACTAAAATTGTTTACTTTCAAGGGAATTTTCCTGTGCGGATACCTCCTAAGTCCATGTAAATGGCGAATTAACGGCCTTTTGGCGGAGGGGATATATCGGATCAATGGCGACGAAATCGCATCAAGGCGTATGTCTTTGGTATGTATTTTCGCAGGATGGCTGCGACACTTTGTAGCAGTTTGAGGGCAAGGGAGAGGCTGGGCGACAGCTTTAAATAGTACATTCTGATGTGATGCTGTTCATCTCTTCCCCTGGCAGCCTGCCGGCGTGACAGGCCGCCAGGGGCGAAGCAGGCAATCAGCAGGGGAATCCGACAGATGGCCGTGGTGCGGGCAAGGGCCTGCACGGTCACCGCATAATCCCCCGCGATGCGATAGCCACAATGGAAACGCAAACCGGCCAACAGCTGCCGACGATAGAGGATGGCGCAATGGTGCGCTGGCATTCCGTAGAAGGCCCAGCGCCAGTGACGGGCCGGTTTACGCCGGATGAGGCCATCGCCCGGATCCTCCGCCGCATCGCCATAGATCAGGTCCGCCGCATCCCTGGCCTGGGTCAGTGCCAGCAGGGTTGACAGCATGGTCGGATCGGCCAGCCGGTCACCGGCATTGAGGAACAGAACGAACTCACCCCTGGCCTGTGCCAGCGCGCGATCCATGCCGCCAAACGGCCCGCCATCGGCCTGGCTGTCCAGCCAGTCAGGTTGGGGGCCAGGGCCGTTCAGGGCGGCCAGCGTGTCGTCGGTGGAGCTACCATCGGCCACCAGCCATTCCACCGCGGCGGGCACTGCGCCCAGGCTGGCGCGTGTGGCCGCCAGCCCGGCGCGATCCTGGCGCACCACGGTGATGATGCTGAGCGCGGGGGTGTCCATCTCAATCGCTGATATTGGCGATGGCGGCCGCACTGAAGGCAATTTGGCTCAGGATGGTGGTGATGCTCTGCGCCAGGGGCAGGATCTCCAGCGGTTCGGCGTCGCGCGGCACCACCAGCATGGCCCCCGGCGTCACCGCCACCCGGCCATGCCGGCCGCGCGGCTGGCTCAGCGGTTCCGCGCTGCCATCGGGATGGATCAGGAAAATCCGGTCATCATCGGCAAAGCGGGTCAGGCCGCCCGCTTCCCGCAGGTAATCCTCCGCCTGTTTTTGGGGGTCGAACAGCAGGCTGGCCGGGGCCAGCACCTCCCCGGCAACGGTCACGGTGGCCGGGCGTTTGGGGATGTAGATGCGGTCGCCCGCCTGCAAGGTGATATCCAGTTCCGGCCGGCTGGCCAGGATTTCCGGATCCAGCTGCACGGTGATGCGGCCCAGGCCGCTGGTGCTGCGCAGTTCATCCGCCAACTGGCGGGCCAGCGCCACGCGCTGCGGATCGGGTGGGTTCTTGCCGCCCAGCATCTGTGCCAGTTCCCGGTCCATTTCCCGTGCAGCCCGGCGCAACCCTTCCTCCTCCGCCAGCTTGGCGCTTTCGCGGGTGAAGATGGCGCCGGCCGGATAGGCATGGTGCGTCAGGCCACCGGCCCGCGCCAGCAGGCTGGACAGTTTCTCACCCGGTGCCAGATCAAAACCGCCCGGTTCCATCACTTCGCCTGCCACCATCACTGCCCGGGTCTCCGCCGGGCGGCGTTGCAGAGCAACCCGCACCGCTTCGCCGGGGCGGATGGGCCGGTCAGCGCCGACACCTCCGGTCAGCAGCGAGGTCGGCGCCTCCGACCCCGGCATTGGCACCAGTTCCACCCGGTGCGGGTCCGCTTCGTTGCGCAGGCCCCCGGCAGCGCGCAGCAGGCTGGCCAGCGGGACAGGACCGGCCACCGGATAGTCACCCGGCATCACCACGCCGCCGCGGACGCCAATGATCCGCTCGGCGAGCAGGCTGCGGATATCGGTGGGGAGGGGGGCGGCTGCCGGTGTTCCCTTTGGCGGCGCGGGTTTTTGTTCCGTAGCCGGAACAGTCTCAAGCTCTGGGGTGGGAAAGGCCAGCCGTACCTGATCGCGGGCCAGGATGGTGATGCGGTCACCATCGCGCAGCCGTAGGTCGAACCGCCCCGCCACCACGTCCGTCGGGGCGAAAAGCTGAATTTGCCGGGCGATAGTCACGCTATCGAAACGATCCAGTATCGCCACCAGCCCATAGGCATCTCCGCGCAATGGCGCGCCATCGCCCAACAGGCTGGCCAGCGTGGCGGCATTGGCCAGGGGGCGCAGCCCCGGCTGGCGCACGGCCCCGGAGAGTGACACCCCATCGCCCCCGATATCCACCACCTCCCCCGGCTGCAGGCGGCGATCATCAGCCATGGCGGCGCCGGCAAGGGGGGCAATCAGGTTCAGTTTTGTGCCAGGCAGGATCGGATAGGGGCCGGGACGCAGGGCGCCCTGACGCAGAAAGGCCGATTGGCTCAACAAAAATGGCAACAGGTCCGGCTGATCCTGGAACAGGGGCGGGCAGGGCAGATCAGGCCCCGCCATCTCCCGCGCGGCCAGCGCCAGGGGGCCGGCGGCCAACGGGCCCGCCGGGTCGGCGGTCAGTGCAGCAGAGAGGCTGCGCAGGCCCGGGCAATCATCCCGCTGTGCTGCGGCACCGGCGGTGAATTGCGACAGCACCGCGCGGGAGCGTAAAAAGGCGATATCAGCTGCCCCCAGCAGCACCAGCTCATCCCCATCCTGGCTGGGAATGTCGCTGCGCCCGGCCAGCATTTCCCCCAGATCGACCGCCCGCATCTCTGCCGCACCGCCGGCCCGGTTGCGCCGCAGCAGCACGGCCAGCGGTTGATAGAGATCGGACGGCAGGTCGTGCCGGTCGATCAGATCAACCAGACGGGCGGCAAAGGGCCGGGCCCCCGGCGTTTCCACATGGCCGGAAAGGGACAGGCTGCCCGCCCGTGTGCCGCCATCGGGCGTGTGCAGCAGCAGATCGCCATCCTGCATTGCCGCCATGTCGGGGGCGGGCAGGGGCCGTGCCTCCTCCACCCCATCCCGGCCATAGCGCAGCAGCACGGTCCGGTCCCCGCCCGGTCTTACCGGGCCGCCGGCCAGGGCCAGGGCCATTTCCCCATCCAGGGGGCCATCGGCGGACAGTTCATAGATGCCGGGCCGTTTCACCGCCCCGGCCACGGCGATGGTGTGCCCCAGCGGCGGCACCACCAGCCGCGCCCCATCGCCCAGCACCTGGGTTGCCGGTCCGTCCCCCTGTTCCAGCAGGGCATACAGGTCCAGCACCAAGGGGGCTTCCCCCGGTCGCAACAGCCGGATGGCGCGCAGGCTGCCCTGGGGGCCGATACCGCCCGCCGCCAGCAGCGCATCCAGCGGGGTGGCGAAACCATTCAGCTGCTGGCGCCCCGGCCGCACCACCTCCCCCAGCACCAGCACGCCGATCTGGCGGGTGCGGCCGATGGAAAGATAGGCCTGGGTTTGCAGATGCGCGGCGGAAACCGCCTCTTCCACCTCCCGCCGCAGTTCACCCAGGCTGCGGCCAGCGGCCTGCAGGGGGCGGAGATCCTCCACCGTCAGCAACCCATCCTGGCCGATCACATGACGGCTGCTGCGGCTGACCTGTCCGCGCAGATGCAGGACCAGTTCATCGCCCGGTCCCAGCCGGTAATCATCGGCGATGGCACCCATGGGGGGCAGGGTGGCCGAATCAGCACCCTGTCGGAACAGATCGCGGCCATAAAGCCGCAAATCCTGCCCGGCCCGGCGGCTGAACAGCAACTCCACTGCGCTGGGTGCCTCTGCCCCCCCTGAGGGGCGGCCAATCAGCGCGCAAAACGCGAGGATGAGAATGGTGATCAGTATTTTCAGCGGCAGGTCCACGACGAACTACAGGCGATGAATAGTATATGGCGCATCATACACAATTCATCGCCTGCCGCCATGCAGCAATACCGCTTCACCCGCGTGGCGTGCGACCGTCAGCCCCCAGGATGGGCGCGTAGAGGGCCGGCCGGCGGTCGCGGAAGATGCCCCAGCCATTGCGGGTGCGGGCCACCGCATCCAGATCGAAGGTGGCGGTCAACAGGGCCTCGCCCGTGCGCTCCGCCTCGGCAATCTTCTCTCCTTTCGGTCCCGCAATGAAGCTGGAGCCATAGAAGGTGATGCTGCCCGTCTCAAACGTTTCGGTACCGATCCGGTTACTGGCCACCAGCGGCACCAGATTGGCGCCGGCATGGCCCTGCATGACGCGTTGCCAATGGTCGCGGCTGTCCAGGCTGGCATCCTGCGGTTCGGAGCCGATGGCGGTGGGGTAGAACAGGATTTCCGCCCCCTGCAAAGCCATCACGCGGGCGGCCTCAGGGAACCATTGGTCCCAGCAGATGCCGGTGCCGATGCGGGCATAACGGGTCTGATAGACCTGGAAGCCGCTGTCGCCCGGCGTGAAATAGAATTTCTCCTGATAGCCCGGCCCGTCAGGGATATGACTCTTGCGATAGATGCCCAGGATGCTGCCATCGGCATCAATGGTGGCCAGCGAATTATAATGGGCGTTGTTCGCCTTTTCAAAAAAGCTGAGCGGCAGCACTACCGAGAGTTCGCGGGCCAGATCGCACATGCGGGCCAGCAGCGGGTTGCCCTCTGCCGGGGCGGCCAGCTCAAAATATTCCGGCTTCTGGTCCTGGCAGAAATAGGGGGTTTCGAACAATTCCTGGATCAGGATGATCTGCGCGCCCTGGGCATGGGCGGCGCGGATCATCGCCTCGGCCTTGGCGATATTGGCCGCACGGTCCCAGCTGCAGGCAAATTGCGTGGCGGCGACGGTCACTTGGCGCATGGATGGGCTTCCCGGCTGAGGATGGTTGCCCCCACCATAGCCAAGCCGCCCCCCTGCTGCCCAGGGGGCTTTGGCATGTTCGTTTTGTGACAGACGGTTTGGTCGGGCCAAGGGTCATGGGACATGGCCCTTGGCGGCCAGCGACTGCTGGCCCGCCGCACGTGCGGCGTGAGCCAAGGGTGCGGATGCGCCCGCCCGGCGACTGAGGGAACGTATAGAATCCCAAGAGCCATGATCTATGGCTCTTGGGATCACGCCAGATTGCGCCGGTGGCGCAGTACCAGGGCCAGGAAGAAGGGGGCACCCAGCAGGGCGGTGACGACACCCAGCTTCAGTTCCGGCCCTGGCCCGCCCAGCCGCACGGCAATGTCGGCCGCCAGCAGCAGCGCCGCCCCGCCCAGGGCCGACAAAGGCAACAGGCGGGAGGGCTGATATCCTGCCAGCGGGCGCAGCAGATGTGGCACGATCAGGCCGATAAAGCCAATGGCCCCAGCCACGGCGACGGCTGCCCCCACCGCCAACGCGGTGCCGCCAATGGAGAACAGGGCCAGACGCGCGGTGGAAAAGCCCAGGGAGCGGGCGGTATCCTCCCCCAATGACAAGGCATCCAGCCCGCGACCGACGGAGAGCAGGGCCAGCGATCCGGCCAGCATGAACGGGGCCGACACATATATATGTGTCATTGATCGATCGGCCAGAGAGCCCAGCATCCAGAAAACGATCTCTGACAGGGCGAACGGGTTGGGCGACAGCGACAGCGCCAGGGAGGTCAGGGCGCTGGCCAGGGAACTGATGGCCACCCCGGCCAGAATCAGGGTCAGCATCCCCGCCTGTTTGCCTGCCAGCAGATAAAGCAGCGTCACCGCGATCAGGGCGCCGGCGATCCCCCCCGCCGGCAGCGCCAGCGGGAACAGCAGGCTGGCCCCGCTGTAAAAGGCGATGACAGCGCCCAGCCCGGCACTGGCGGAGACGCCGATCAGGCCCGGTTCGGCCAGCGGATTGCGCAGCAGCCCCTGCAGCGCAGCACCGGAAAGGCCCAGCACCGCGCCGATCATCAAAGCCAGCAGGGCGCGTGGCAGGCGGATATCGGCAAAGATAATGGCGGCGGTGCTGTCCCCGCCGCGCCACCAGTCAGCCATGGCCAGCGGCAGAGAGATGGCGCTGGGCCCCACCGAGAGGGACAGGATGAACAGCACCACCACCAACAGCAGCAGGGAAGGGGCCAGCCAGCGCCGCATCATGGCCGAGCCTCCGTTGCCAGAAGATCGCGTGCAGCCGCCAATCGGCGCACGGCCTCCGCCGTGAAGGGGCCGCCGCAGGCCCAGAGCCGGGCGGGAACGGCGGGGCGACGTGTGGCGGGTACGGCATGGGTCAGGGCGGGATGGTTCAGCAGCTGGCCATTCAACGAAGGGGCTTGCCCTTCGTCCCCATCCATCAGCAACAGGTCCGGCGGGTCGGCGGCGATGCTTTCCAGTGCCAGATAGCCGTAACCGACCAGCCCCTTGGCGGCGGCGTAATTCTCCATCCCCGCCGCCTGCATTGCCGCATCGTACAAGGTACCGCTGCCGGCCGTGAAGGCCCCCGGCGCCAGGGCCAGCACGCGCGGCCGTATCCGTCCGGGGGATGGCCGCGCCTGATCCAGTGCCTGATCCATGGCGGCGATCACCGCTTCCCCCCGTTCCATCGTGCCCAGGGCGGCGGCGACGCTGCGTATCTGCTGGCGGATGGCGGCGAAATCTGCCGTCAGCCCCACCTCCACCACCGTGATTCCATGCGCGCGCAACAGCGCCACGGTGGGACGGGCGGTATATTGACCCGCCAGCACCAGATCGGGCTGCAGCGGCAACACCTCTTCCGCCTGGCCGCGCAGCAGCGGCAAACCTGCCGCCTCTGCCGCCAGGGCGGATAGCCCGGGATCGGTGGCCAGGAAGGACAGGCCGGCAATCCGCTCCCGCGGGGCCAGCGTCAGCAACAGCTGATCGGTGCAGAGATTCAGTGACACGATGCGGCTTGGCACCGCGTCCGCTTTTGCCATGAATGGTACGAGAATCGCCATAAACAGGACAAAGAGACCGGCAAAAAAAGGGTGGTGGCCCCGCCCCGGTTCAGGCTTCGCCCCGGCTGTTGGCGGCGGTCGCACGATCAATAACCCTTTCCCGGCATCGCAGGCGCGTTGAACCGCCCCGCCATGCTTATAGGGTGGGGGCCGGGCAGGCTGCAACCGCGCAGGGGACGGCGCAGGTTCTGGGGGTGGCGATGGGACATGGACATATCGGCCTCACCGGCAGTGCTGGCACCGGTAAGACGACGCTGGGCAAAGGGCTGGCGGCACGGCTGGACCGGGAACTGGCGGCAGAGGCGATGCGGGCCCGGCTGATGGCCGGCTTCGAGCTGCATCAATTGACGCGGGAGGGGCACCGGGCCTTGCTGCTGGATGACGCGACCAGCCTGGCGCGGCGGCTGGCCGCTGATCATGAGCCAATGCTGACGGATCGAACACCGTTGGATATGGCCGCCTTCTGGCTGGCCAATGGTTACGGCGTGGAAGCTCCGGCCGCGACGGAGGCGTTGCTGGCCCGCGCCATCTGCGCCATGGCTGATTATGATCGGGTGATTCTGTTGCCCTGGGGGGCGCTGCCGCTGACCGATGATGGCATCCGCAGCACCAACCCCTGGATGCAGCTGCATTTTCAGACGATTCTGGAAGGGCTGTGCCGGCGCTATGTGGCGCCGGAACGGCTGCTGCTGCTGCCCGAAACGCTGATAAGCCCGGCTGACCGGTTGGGCTGGGTGCTGGAACGGCTTGATACCTGAGAATCAGAGGAAATCATCCTCATCATCGTCCGGTTCCGGCAGGCTGGCGCCGGTGGTGATGGCATCGGTCAGTTTGGCGCCCCGTATGTTGGCTTCCAGCAGGTTCGCCGATGTCAGGTCGGCCCCGCGCAGATCGGCGCCCGACAGGTTGGCCCCGCGCAGCATGGCGCGGGTCAGGCTGGCCTGGACCAGAATGGTGTTGGACAGGTTGGCCGGCCATTTGCGCCCGGTGCCCCGGCCGTTCGGCCCCTTGATTTCAACCGAGCCAACCTTGGCGGCATCCAGCTTGGCGCCGGTCAGATTGCTGCCGCGCAGGTTAGCACCATCCAGCGTTGCCCCCGTCAGGTCGGCATATTGCAGGCTGGCCCCGGACAGGTCGGCCATCACGAACATGCCGTCGCGCAGCTTGGCGCCGGAAAAATTGACACCCTTCAGGTTGGAACCGCCCAGATTGGCCCCGATCAGATCGATATGGGAGAGATCCTGGCCTTCCAGATCGGCCCGCTCCCCCTTCTCGCCATTGCTGACGATCCATTGCTGATGGGCGGTCAGGATGCGCTGGATGGTAGCGGAGAAGCTTTCGGCTGAGCGGCTGAAATTGGCCCCCAGCATATCCACACTGGACAGGTCCACCCCTTCCAGGTTGGCCCCCTGAAGATCGGCATTGCGCAGAACCGCCCCAGTCAGCATGGCGCCGGCCAGATTGCAATCCCGCAGCCGGGCCCCGGCCAGGTTGGCCCCGGCCAGATTGACGCCGCGCAGGTCGCTGCCGGAAAAATTGGTGTTCTTCAGTGCCGACCGGGTCAGGTTGCAGCCCGCCATCTGCGCCCCGGAACAATCGGCCCCCACCAGGGAACATTCCGACAGGTCCGCCCCGGCCAGATTGGCATTGGCCAGGGTGGCATCCTCCATCTCCGCCCCGCGCAGGTCGGACGGTTCCATCTTCACGGAGCCGGGATTGCGCCGGTCCAGCAGGGCACCGCCGCGCAGGTCGGCGCCGCGCAGGATGGCGCATTTCATCCGCGCGCCCCGCAGATGGGCGCCGCGCAGATCGGCGTTGGTCAGGTTGCAATTGATCATGATGGCGCGGTTCAGCCGCGCGGCGAACAGATCGGCCGCCGTCAGATTGACGCCGGTAAAATCGCATTCGGTCAGGTTCGCGCCCGACATCTTACAGTTCTGCAGGTTGGCGCCGGAGAAATTATGCCCCTGCAGGTCAGCCAGGGCCAGCATGGCACGGGCCCCGCCCATCTGGCGTTTCAGCCAGCGTTCGTGCTTGTCGATGACGGCGATCAACTCATGCGGGGTCATGTGGCCGACAATCCCGGGAACGGGGCACAATGCCCCAAGATGAACTTTCCTTGAACGTGCCACATCCAAAGTGAAATGTGTTAGAGAGTTCGATGATTTTTCCGCATCGCCCGCCCGCCGGGCATCAGCTTCCGGAGTCTGTTCCCGTGGACGATAAGATCAGCGCCGTGCCGACCCGCCATATCGTCACCGCCTATGACGAGCAGTTGAACAAGCTGCATGGCTTCATCCGGGAGATGGGGCAGCTGGCCGGGGCGCAGATCGTGGATGCCGTGGCCGCCCTGACCGACCGTGACGGCGCGCTGGCCACCCGCGTGATGGAACGGGATCGCCGTCTGGATGAGCTGGAGCGCGAGGCGGAGGCGCAGACCATCCGCCTGCTGGCCCTGCGCCAGCCGGTGGCCAATGATCTGCGTGTGGTGGTGGCGGCCCTGCGGATTTCAAACAATCTGGAACGGATCGGCGATTTCGCTAGCAATGTGGCCAAGCGCAGCCTGGCGCTGGACGCGCTGCCGGAAATTTCCCTGACCCATTCGATGATCCCCATTGGTCGAGCCGTCAGCGAAATGTTGGCCAATGTCATGCAGGCCTATGAGACAGATGACCTCCAGGCGGCCCTTGCCGTGCGTCAGCGCGATGAAGAGGTGGATCGCGCCTATACAGCGCTGTTCCGGGAATTGCTGACCTATATGATGGAAAGCCCGCAGCGCATCACCGCCTGCACCCATCTGCTGTTTGCCGCCAAGAATCTGGAACGGATCGGCGATCACACCACCAACATCGCCGAAACCATCTGCTTCCGCATCCAGGGTGAGGCGCTGGCGGTGGAGCGGGCCAAGGGTGATGATACCTCCACCGTCACGGTGATGCCGGGCTGATCGGGTATCTGGGTTCTGGCATGGGGTTTGCTTCTGCTTTGGGGCAAATCAGAACCGGAACCGATCCCATGCCCCGCCAGACAGCCAGCAATCATTGCGATTTTTCCAGGCCGGTCGGGCGCCATGGGCGCTTGTCCGGCCTTTTCTGTGCGGCACTTGCCCTGTGCCTGGGGTTGAGCGGTTGTACGGCGCGGCCGATGGCCACCAGCATTCCCATGGCACCGCAGCCGGTTTTGCAGTCGGCGGGACAGTGGCAGGTGGTGGCGGAAGATGTCGCCTCGGCAATTTCAGCCCATCTGGAATTCCAGATGGGCAGGAAGGTGCCGGTGCAGCTTTATATGATGCGCCGGGACGACACGCTGTTTGCCGACGCCTTCCTGAACGCGGTCACGACACGTCTGGTGCAGAAGGGGCATTTGGTGGCGGTGGATGCCCGTCCCGATGTCACTTCTATCGGCATTGACGTGCTGACGGTGAAAAGCAATGCCCCGCGCCTTGATTCGTCTCTCACTCCGGGCCCGCTGACCATTCTGGCCGCTGGTGTGGGGGTGGCGTCGGCACTGTCTGGCGGCGCTTTGCCGAAATTCCCCTGGGGAATCACTGCCAGCGCGTTGGCATTGGGGAGCGATATGTGGAACAACAGGCCACCGGAGACGGATACGGAGCTGATTCTCACCGTCTCTATCGCGCGGGAGGGTTTCTATACCTTCCGCACCAGCGCGGTCTATTACGTGAACGAAGCCGATATCTGGCAATATATCGGGGGCGGCCAAGTGCCCGTTGGCGGAGGTAGTGTCAATCTCAACAAAGTGCCGCAGGGCGTGGTGCGCTATGACCTCGCCGGCAAGCCGTACATCATGAAGAATTGAGGGAGCGATGTACGGCGGCGACTGCCGCCGCGCCGCTCGAGCGGCGTAGCCAAGCCAGCGGAGGCTGGCGCCGGCGATTGAGGGGCATAAAATCTTGACCATCGGTCATGATTTTATGCCGCGGGCACAAGTCGCAGGCGGGGCCACTGGTGCCGGTTGTCAGGATTGAACTGACGACCTACCGCTTACAAGGCGGTTGCTCTACCACTGAGCTAAACCGGCTGACCAGGGTTCGATCGGTTGCAGGGGGACGCCCTGCAACCGGGCCGGGACATTAGCGCCGTCGCGCGACCTCGTAAAGAGCTACGGCAGCTGCATTCGAAACATTCAGGCTGCCAATGGGGCCGCCGGTCGGCAAACGCACGATTTCATCGCAGCGTTCACCCGTCAGACGGCGAATACCTTCCCCTTCAGAGCCCATGACCAGGGCGCTGCGGCCGGTCAGATCGACCTGATGCAGGTTGCGCGCGCCTGATTCGGCCAGCGCGACGGTCCAGAAGCCGGCGGCTTTCAGATCATCAATGGCGCGGGCCAGGTTGGTGACGCGCACCAGTGGCACCACCTCCACCGCACCCGATGCCGTCTTGGCCAGGGTGCCGGTGACCGGCGGGGCGTGGCGGTCCTGCACAATGACGGCCTTGGCACCGAACGCGGCGGCAGAGCGCAGCACGGCGCCAACATTATGCGGGTCGGTCACCTGATCCAGCACCACGACCGTGGCGGATGGATCATTGGCGGCGGCGATGCAGATATCCTCAATCTGCACTTCCGGCAGCGGGGCGCAGGACAGCGCCACGCCCTGGTGCACGGCACCCGGCGGCAGCAGCTTGTCCAGGTCATCCTTTTCCACCAGCTGCGGCTCCGGCCGGTCCAGCTCGGCCTGGGACGCCTTGTCGAAAGCGCTGTCCAGCGCCTCCAACCCGGCCTCGGTCACGAACAGGTCGCGAATCTTGCGAGCCGGGTTGGTCCAGGCGGCGGCAACGGCATGAATGCCATAAAGCAGATTATGCTTGTTTAGTGCCGGGCCGATACTGGCGCGCAGCGGGGCTGATTCTTCCAGGCCCAGTTCCTCGGCGGCGGACATCGACCGGCCAGCATTGCTGCGGGTCGGTCGATTGTCACCGCGCGGCGGGCGCGAGGGGGCGCCATCACGGCTGATGCGTGCGGGTCCGCCATCACGGGTGGGACGTCCGCCGGGCCGGGCATCATCGCGGCGGGGGCCGCGCTGGGGCCGGCGTTCATCCCCCTGTTGATCAGCGCGCTCACGCGTAACGCGCGGGCCACGGGCGGGCCGCTCCTCGTCACGGGTAAAGCTTTTGGCCGCGCGGGGGCCCTTTGCGGGCGCGCCGGGCTTGCCGCGACCATTGTCGCGGCCGGTGTTGGTGGGGCCGCTTTTGCTGCGGCGGTCGGATTTGGAGGAGGGGGGTCGGTTTCTCATAAGCGTACTTTCGTCCAAACCCAGCATTTCCGCCAGCCACGAAAAAATCTTGAGGGGTGTGTAAGAAAGTCATTGACGGAAAAATCCGAGCCTTTATAAAGCGCCCCGTTCCGGCGGCAAGCCGAGAGCGGCACCGAGGAAGGGTGGCCGAGTGGTTAAAGGCAGCAGACTGTAAATCTGCCCGCATAGCGTACGCTGGTTCGAATCCAGCCCCTTCCACCAGTTCAGGCGCGCCTCAGATAATGGGGCGCGCCGTTCTGCTTGTGGTACACTCTCATAAGGCAGGCGGCGGAACGTACCCGTGCGGGTGTAGCTCAATGGTAGAGCAGAAGCCTTCCAAGCTTACGACGAGGGTTCGATTCCCTTCACCCGCTCCAACGTTTCAAGTTTTCCACGACCCGGCGTCTCAGGACGGATCAGGCAAGGGCACAGGATACCATGGCGAAGGCAAAGTTTGAGCGGACGAAGCCGCACTGCAACATCGGCACGATCGGCCACGTTGACCACGGCAAGACGTCGCTGACCGCGGCGATCACCAAGGTTCTGGCCGAGAAGGGCGGCGCGACCTTCACCGCCTATGACCAGATCGACAAGGCTCCGGAAGAGAAGGCTCGTGGTATCACGATCTCGACCGCGCACGTTGAGTATGAGACGGACAACCGTCACTATGCGCACGTGGACTGCCCGGGCCACGCCGACTATGTGAAGAACATGATCACCGGTGCCGCCCAGATGGACGGCGCGATCCTGGTCTGCTCTGCCGCTGACGGCCCGATGCCGCAGACCCGCGAGCACATCCTGCTGGCCCGTCAGGTCGGCGTGCCGGCGCTGGTGGTGTTCCTGAACAAGATGGATCTGGCCGACCCGGATCTGGTGGAACTGGTCGAGCTGGAGCTGCGCGAGCTGCTGTCCTCCTACGGCTTCCCCGGCGACGATATTCCGATCGTTCCCGGCTCTGCCGTTTGCGCCCTGAACGACACGCAGCCGGAAATCGGCCGCGAAGCCGTTCTGAAGCTGATGGCCGAGGTTGACCGTTACATCCCGCAGCCGGATCGTCCGGTTGACCTGCCGTTCCTGATGCCGATCGAAGACGTGTTCTCGATCTCCGGCCGTGGCACCGTGGTGACCGGTCGCGTCGAGAAGGGTATCGTCAAGGTCGGTGAAGAAGTCGAAATCGTCGGTCTGAAGGACACGGTGAAGACGACGGTGACCGGCGTTGAAATGTTCCGCAAGCTGCTGGACCAGGGCCAGGCTGGCGATAACATCGGTGCGCTGCTGCGCGGCACGAAGCGTGAAGACGTTGAGCGCGGTCAGGTTCTGGCCAAGCCGGGCTCGATCAAGCCGCACACGGACTTCGAAGCCGAGACCTATATCCTGACCAAGGAAGAGGGCGGCCGTCACACCCCGTTCTTCGCCAACTACCGTCCGCAGTTCTACTTCCGTACGACGGACGTGACCGGTTCGGTGACCCTGCCGGAAGGCACGGAAATGGTGATGCCGGGCGACAACATCCGCTTCGCCGTGAAGCTGATCGCCCCGATCGCCATGGACGAAGGCCTGCGCTTCGCCATCCGTGAAGGCGGCCGTACCGTCGGCGCCGGCGTGGTGTCGAAGATCGTCAAGTAATCACACTGCCTTCGGGTGGCTTGTGAGGGGAAAGGGCCGCTGGCAACAGCGGCCCTTTCCTTATTATAGGAGGCTGTCCCGGCGATGGTCTCCGTATGCGGCGGGCGCAATGTTCCAATGCGACGAAAATTCGACAGACAGTGTCATCTGACTGTTGCGTCGCGGCGTTATCTGCGCTATCAACCCGCACTCCCGAGCGGGCGGGCCTGAGTGGAAATAAAATTCCATGACGGCAAGCCGGTATCGGGCGCGTAGGAGTGTAGCTCAATTGGTAGAGCACCGGTCTCCAAAACCGGGGGTTGGGGGTTCGAGCCCCTCCACTCCTGCCATCCCTTTATCGGGACGGCACCTCGCAGAAAATCGGCACCTTCGCCGATGCCCGTGTTGAGGAGCGCAAAGCCGGGTTGTTCGCAATCAGGAATGATGGCAAAAACCGCCATGGCGAAGACAAATCCCGCAGAATTCTTGCGCGAGGTGCGCCGTGAGGTGGCCAAGGTCTCTTGGCCGACGCGGAAAGAAACGACCGTTTCGACCATCATGGTGTTCGTCATGGTCATCATGGCGTCCATCTTCTTCCTGGCGGTGGATCAGATCATCGGGTTTGGCATCCGCCTGATTCTCGGCATTGGGGGCTGACCATGGCGATGCGCTGGTACGTCGTGCACGTTTATTCTGGTTTTGAGAAGAAGGTCGCCCAGGCGATCCGCGAGAAGGCCGCTCAGAAGGGCCTTGAAGACAAGTTTGGCGACATCCTGGTTCCGACCGAAGAGGTCGTGGAGGTTCGTCGCGGCGCCAAGATCAATTCCGAGCGCAAGTTCTTCCCCGGCTACGTGCTGGTGAAGATGGAGCTGGAAGATGAGACCTGGCACTTGGTGAAGAATGCGCCGAAGGTGACAGACTTCCTGGGCGGTGGCGGCAAGCCGCAGCCGATTTCGGAAGCCGAGGCGCTGCGCATCATGAATCAGGTGCAGGAAGGCGTGGAGCGGCCCAAGCCCTCCATCAGCTTCGAAGTGGGTGAGCAGGTGCGCGTCACGGACGGCCCGTTCACTTCTTTCACCGGTCTCATCGAGGAAGTCGACGAAGACAAGGCCCGCGTCAAGGTTGCGGTCTCCATCTTCGGTCGCGCGACCCCGGTGGAGCTGGAATATACCCAGGTCGAAAAGATCTGATCCCATTCCGGCCGATGTTCGCATCGGCCGGATTTCATGCGTGGGAGGCCGGGCCCCAGAAGTCCAGGGGCAGCCGCACCACGCGATCCCATGATAGGGCGGCCCGGCCGCCCTGTCAGTTTTTGAGGATTGTGTCATGGCGAAGAAAATCGTCGGTTACATCAAGTTGCAGGTTCCGGCCGGCAAGGCCAACCCGTCTCCGCCGATCGGTCCGGCGCTGGGTCAGCGCGGCCTGAACATCATGGAGTTCGTCAAGCAGTTCAATGCGAAGACGGCCCAGCTGGAACAGGGTATGCCGATCCCGGTGGTCATCACCGCTTTCGGTGATCGTACCTTTACCTTCGTGACCAAGACCCCGCCGGTGACCTACTTCCTGAAGAAGGCTTCGGGCATCACCAAGGGTTCGGCCACCGTCGGCAAGTCCGCCACTGTTGGCAAGGTCACGACCTCTCAGGTCCGCGCCATTGCCGAACAGAAGATGGTCGACCTGAACGCGAACGACGTTGAAGCCGCGATGAGCATGATCATCGGTTCCGCTCGTTCCATGGGTCTCGAAGTGGTGGAGGGCTGATAAATGGCCATCGGTAAGCGTCTGAAGAAGGCCAACGCCAACGTTGACCGCACCAAGTTCTACGCCCTCGGCGAGGCTGTTGCGACCGTCAAGGGCAATGCCACCGCCAAGTTCGATGAAACCGTCGAAATTGCGATGAACCTGGGCATCGATCCGCGTCACGCCGACCAGCAGGTCCGTGGCATGGTGGTGCTGCCGAACGGCACGGGTAAGACCGTCCGCGTCGCCGTGTTCGCCCGCGCCGCCAAGGCTGAAGAAGCCAAGGCCGCTGGTGCCGATCTGGTCGGTGCCGACGATCTGGCCGAGCAGATTCTGGCCGGCAACATGGATTTCGACCGCTGCATCGCCACCCCGGACATGATGGGCGTGGTCGGTAAGCTGGGTAAGGTGCTGGGCCCGCGCGGCCTGATGCCGAACCCGAAGCTGGGCACCGTTACCCCGAACGTCACCGAGGCCGTCAAGGCCGCCAAGGGTGGTTCGGTCGAGTTCCGCGCCGAAAAGACCGGTATCATTCATGCCGGTGTTGGCAAGGCCAGCTTCACGGCTGAAGCCCTGGAACAGAATGTCAAGGCCTTCGTGGCCGCGATCAACCGTGCCAAGCCGACCGGCGCCAAGGGCACCTATATCGAGAAGGTCTCGCTGTCCTCCTCGATGGGTCCGGGCCTGAAGGTCGATGTGGCCGATCTGGTTGCGTCGCTGCAGGGCTAAGGCCTTACAGATTTCCCGTCATCCGGCTTGCTGGATGACGGGCCGGGTTCGGGGGCGCTTTACCCCGGGCCCACCCTGTCCGAGACTGCCGCGCGCCGATGGGAACCTGTTCCCTGACGCTTAATAGTCCAGCCGGCATAGACGGGAGCGGAAGAACAATTCCGGGATGGTTCGCCCAGGCGGGTCGCTTCGGACATGATGTTTGTATGCTTCTGGGACAGGTAAGCCTGGTCTGGTCCGGCCGATGCCGGATCGGACTTTTCGTGTGACCGGACGGAGGGGGCAACCCATCCGTTCATTCGTGGAGGCGAACCGTGGATCGTTCACAAAAGGAAGCGACGATCGCGGCCCTTAATCTTGAGCTGCAGTCGGCAGCCCTCGTCGTCGTGACTAAGCAGTCCGGCATGACGGTGGCTGAAGTTACCGATTTGCGCCGCAAGATGCGGGCCGCGGGTGCCAGCTTCAAAGTGACCAAGAACCGGCTCGCCCGCATCGCCCTCAAGGGCACGCAGTTCGAGAAGACCGAGGACCTGTTCAAGGGTCCGACCGCCATTGCCTGGTCCAAGGATCCGGTTGCGGCGGCCAAGGTCGCTATCGACTACGCCAAGACCAACGATAAGTTCAAGGTCATTGGCGGCGGTCTGGGCTCGACGGTTCTGAACACGCAGGGCATTGAAGCCCTGTCGAAGCTGCCGTCGCTGACCGAACTGCGTGCTGGCCTGCTCGGCATGATCCAGACTCCGGCGACCCGTATCGCTGGTGTTCTGCAGGCTCCGGGTGGCCAAGTGGCTCGCGTTCTCGCGGCCTACGCCAAGAAGGACGAGGCGGCCTGAGCCGCATCCTTTTTTCAACAAAGTCAGTGTCCCTAGGAGAACACCATGTCCAAGCTCGAAAAGCTGGTTGAAGAACTGTCCGCTCTGACCGTTATCGAAGCGGCTGAACTGTCCAAGCTGCTGGAAGAGAAGTGGGGCGTTTCCGCCGCTGCTCCGGTGGCCGTTGCCGCTGCTCCGGCCGCTGCCGCTGCCGCTGCCCCGGTCGAAGAGCAGACCGAGTTCACCGTTGAACTGGTTGACGGTGGCGACAAGAAGATCAACGTGATCAAGGAAGTCCGCGCCATCACCGGCCTGGGCCTGAAGGAAGCCAAGGACCTGGTCGAAGGCGCTCCGAAGGTCGTCAAGGAAGCTGTGTCGAAGGACGAAGCTGCCAAGATCAAGAAGCTGCTGGAAGATGCCGGCGCCAAGGTCGCCGTCAAGTAATAGTGGCGTTCTTCGCTGCATAAGAGGGCGCCGGACGGTGGCCATCCTGAAAGGGATGCCCGCCGCCCGGCGTCGTCTGTCTTTTCTGGACCGGGCTTTCCCGCTATCATCGCGGGCTCGCCCGGGACAGATCCAGGGTGAGAGTTCAGGCAGCATCGGCAATGCCGGTGAGGCCGGGCTAAAAACCAAGCATTTCCAGGCTTTTTGTCCAGCGCCGAAGAGCGGAAATGCCGGTTATACGACGCGGAACGGTGGTGCCTCGGCAGGGGTTCCCGCCCGCGTCGATTCGCGTTTTGGCAGGGGGAATTTATTCCGTCTGTCATCAGGGCACTGAATTTTAGCGCGCGACAGCACCGGGCGAGTTCACGAGAGGCACCATGGCCAAGTCGTTCACGGGACGTAAGCGTATCCGCAAGAGCTTCGGACGTATTCCCGAAGTGACCCGTATGCCGAACCTGATTGAGGTTCAGCGCAGCTCCTACGACCATTTCCTGCAAATGGATGTGGCGCCGGAGAAGCGGGCGGTTCTCGGCCTCCAGGAGGTCTTCAAGTCGGTATTCCCGATCAAGGACTTCTCTGACCGCGCCGTTCTGGACTTCGTGCGGTACGAGTTGGAACAGCCGAAGTATGACGTCGAGGAATGCCAGCAGCGCGGCATGACCTTCGCCGCCCCGCTGAAGGTGACCCTGCGTCTGACCGTGTTTGACATTGACGAAGATACGGGCCTGCGCTCCATCCGCGACATCAAGGAGCAGGACGTCTACATGGGCGACATGCCCCTGATGACGGCCAACGGCACCTTCATCATCAATGGCACCGAGCGCGTCATCGTGTCGCAGATGCACCGCAGCCCCGGTGTCTTCTTTGACCATGACAAGGGCAAGACCCACAGCTCCGGCAAATATCTCTTCGCCGCGCGCGTGATCCCATATCGCGGTTCCTGGCTGGACTTTGAGTTCGACGCCAAGGACATCGTCTATGTCCGCATCGACCGCCGCCGCAAGCTGCCGGCCACCACGCTGCTTTACGCGCTGGATGGGGCCGACACGGAAGAGCTGCGCGCGCAGCGTCGCGGCCTGGGCAAGGATCTGCTGCCTTACGAGGCGCAGGGCATGACCAAGGAGGAAATCCTTGGCAATTTCTATGGAACGGTGACCTACCAGCGCGCCCGCGACGGTTGGACGACCAAGTTCGACGCCGAGCGCCTGAAGGGCCAGAAGCTGGCCGCCGATCTGGTGGATGCCCGCACCGGCGAAGTGCTGGCCCAGGCCGAAACCAAGATGACCCCGCGCGTGCTGAAGCGCCTGGTTGAAGGTGGCCTGACCGACGTCAAGGCCTCCATCGAAGAGATCATCGGCCGCTATCTGGCCGTCGATATCATCGATGAGAAGACCGGTGAAGTGCTCTACGAAGCCGGTGACGAGATCAGCAGCGCTGCCCTGGACCGTCTGGAAAAGATGGGCGTGGAAGAACTGCCGGTTCTGGCCATCGACCACCTGAATATCGGCGCCTATATGCGCAACACCATGGCGGCAGATCGCAATGCCAGCCGTGAAGATGCGCTGATCGACATTTACCGCGTCATGCGTCCGGGTGAGCCGCCGACGCTGGAAAGTGCGGAAGCACTGTTCCAGGGCCTGTTCTTCGACCAGGAACGCTATGATCTGTCGGCCGTGGGCCGCGTGAAGATGAACGCCCGCCTCAATTTTGAGACGGACGATCAGATGCGCGTGCTGCGCAAGGAAGACATCCTCAAGATCCTCCGCATTCTGGTGGAACTGAAGGATGGCCGCGGCGAAATCGACGATATCGACCATCTGGGCAACCGTCGCGTCCGCTCCGTCGGCGAGCTGATGGAAAACCAGTACCGCGTCGGCCTGCTGCGCATGGAGCGCGCGATTCGCGAGCGCATGTCGTCGGTGGAAATCGACACGGTCATGCCGCATGACCTGATCAATGCCAAGCCGGCGGCCGCTGCTGTGCGTGAATTCTTCGGCTCCTCGCAGCTGTCGCAGTTCATGGATCAGACCAACCCGCTGTCCGAGATCACGCATAAGCGTCGTCTCTCGGCCCTGGGGCCGGGCGGTCTGACGCGTGAGCGCGCTGGCTTCGAAGTCCGCGACGTGCATCCGACCCACTATGGCCGTATCTGCCCGATTGAGACGCCGGAAGGCCCGAATATCGGTCTGATCAACAGCCTGGCGACCTATGCCCGCGTCAACCAGTACGGCTTCATCGAAAGCCCCTACCGCAAGGTGGTGGACCAGAAGGTGACGTCGGAAGTGGTGTACCTGTCGGCCATGGAAGAAGGCCGCTACATGGTGGCCCAGGCCAACGCGCCCTTGCAGGCCGATGGCAAGTTCGCCGAACTGCTGGTGTCCTGCCGTAAGGGTGGTGAGTATCTGCTGGCCCGCCCGGATATGATCGACCTGATCGACGTGTCGCCGAAGCAGGTTGTGTCCGTCGCTGCGGCGCTGATCCCGTTCCTGGAGAACGACGACGCCAACCGCGCGCTGATGGGCTCCAACATGCAGCGTCAGGCCGTGCCGCTGATCAAGGCGGACAGCCCGCTGGTCGGTACCGGCATGGAAGCCACGGTTGCCCGTGACTCGGGCGTGACCATCGTGGCCCGCCGCGCCGGCATCGTCGACCAGGTGGATGCCACCCGTATCGTGGTCCGCGCGACCGAGGATACGGACCCGGCGGCCCCCGGTGTCGATATCTATAATATGCTGAAGTTCCAGCGCTCCAACCAGAACACCTGTATCAACCAGAAGCCGCTGGTGAAGGTGGGCGACCGGGTGCAGAAGGGTGACATCATCGCCGACGGTCCCTCGACGGACCTGGGCGAGCTGGCGCTCGGCCGCAACGTGCTCGTCGCGTTCATGCCCTGGAATGGTTACAACTTCGAAGACTCGATCCTGATTTCCGAGCGGATCGTGCGCGATGACGTCTTCACCTCGATCCATATCGAAGAGTTTGAGGTTGCCGCCCGCGATACCAAGTTGGGCCAGGAAGAAATCACCCGCGATATCCCGAACGTGGGTGAAGAAGCGCTGAAGAACCTCGACGAGGCTGGCATCGTCTATATCGGTGCCGAAGTTCGTCCGGGTGACATTCTGGTCGGCAAGGTGACGCCGAAGGGCGAAAGCCCGATGACGCCGGAAGAAAAGCTGCTGCGCGCCATCTTCGGTGAAAAGGCCTCTGACGTGCGCGACACGTCGCTGCGCCTGCCGCCGGGTGTGGTCGGTACGGTGGTGGAAGTGCGCGTGTTCAGCCGCCGTGGCGTGGACAAGGACGAGCGTTCCTTGGCCATCGAACGGGCCGAGATCGAGAAGCTGGCCAAGGACCGCGACGACGAAAAGGGCATCCTGGAGCGCAGCTTCTATACCCGCCTGAAGGAACTGCTGGTCGGCCAGACCACGGTTTCCGGCCCGAAGGGCATCAAGGCCGGTGAAGTGATCGGTGATGAGCTGCTGGCGGGCCTGACCCGTGGTCAGTGGCGCCACATCTCCATCGCTGATGACCATGTGATGGAAATCATCGAGCAGACCGGCAAGGTGTTTGACGAGAGCGTTCAGCGCCTGCAGGAGAAGTTCGAGAACAAGGTCGAGAAGCTGCAGCGCGGCGACGAGCTGCCGCCCGGCGTGATGAAGATGGTCAAGGTCTTCGTGGCGGTGAAGCGCAAGCTGCAGCCCGGCGACAAGATGGCCGGTCGCCACGGCAACAAGGGCGTTATCTCGCGCATCACCCCGATCGAAGACATGCCGTACCTGGAAGATGGCCGGAATGTCGACATCGTGCTGAACCCGCTGGGTGTGCCGTCACGCATGAATGTCGGGCAGATCCTGGAAACCCATTTGGGCTGGGCCGCTGCCGGTATCGGCCGTCAGATCGGCGCCATGCTGGACAAGATGCGGGCCCAGGCCACCGACGCTGCTGTCAGGTCCAAGACCCTGGACGAGCTGCGTCAGCGCCTGCGTCACATCTATGGTGAAGATGTCTATGGTGACGACATCTCCGACATGACCGATGGCGAGCTGTTGGAACTGGGCAACAACCTGCGTCGCGGCATCCCCTTCGCCACCCCCGTCTTTGACGGAGCGCGCGAAGAGGATATTTGCCGGATGCTGGAAGAGGCCGGTATCGACCGTTCGGGCCAGATGCAGCTGATCGATGGTCGTACGGGTGAGCCGTTCGACCGCCGTGTCACGGTCGGCTACATCTACATGCTGAAGCTGCATCACCTGGTCGACGACAAGATCCACGCCCGCTCCATTGGCCCCTACAGCCTGGTTACCCAGCAGCCGCTGGGTGGTAAGGCCCAGTTCGGTGGTCAGCGCTTCGGTGAAATGGAAGTGTGGGCGCTGGAAGCTTATGGTGCCGCCTATACGCTGCAGGAAATGCTGACGGTGAAGTCGGACGACGTGTCCGGCCGTACCAAGGTTTACGAAGCCATCGTCCGTGGCGACGATAACTTCGAAGCCGGCATTCCCGAGAGCTTCAACGTTCTGGTCAAGGAACTGCGGTCGCTGGGTCTGAATGTCGAGCTGAGCCAGCGCGACTTGTAGGACCGGTCCGGTTTGAGCGGAAATGGCGGGCAGGGGCCCGCCATTTCCCGGTTCCCGATGATTTTCGAGGCCAGGGCCCGATCCGGCCCACCCCCTGGGGAGACGGCATATGAATAATGAGTTGATGAACATCTTCGGCCAGCCGCAAGGGCCGCAGAGCTTCGACCAGATCCGCATCTCGATCGCCAGCCCGGAGCGCATCCGCTCCTGGTCGTTCGGCGAAATCAAGAAGCCCGAGACGATCAACTACCGGACCTTCAAGCCGGAGCGCGACGGCCTGTTCTGCGCCCGCATTTTCGGTCCGATCAAGGATTACGAGTGCTTGTGCGGTAAGTACAAGCGCATGAAATATCGCGGCATCATCTGCGAAAAGTGCGGCGTGGAAGTGACCTTGTCCAAGGTCCGCCGCGAGCGCATGGGCCATATCGAACTGGCCTCGCCCGTTGCCCATATCTGGTTCCTGAAGTCGCTGCCGTCGCGCATCGGCCTGCTGCTGGACAGCACGCTGAAGGATCTGGAGCGCGTCCTCTATTTCGAAAACTATGTCGTTATCGAGCCGGGCCTGACCGACCTGAAGCAGGGTCAGTTGCTGTCCGAAGATGATCTGGTCGACAAGCAGGACAAGTTCGGCGAAGACGCCTTCACGGCCAAGATCGGTGCCGAGGCCCTGAAGGACATGCTGTCCTCCCTGGACCTGATCACCGAGAAGGCCAATTGCCGCGACGATCTGCGCGAAACCGCCTCGGAAGCCAAGCGCAAGAAGCTGGTCAAGCGTCTGAAGATGCTGGAAAGCTTCCTGGGCGAGCCGGTCGAGGTGGAGAATGGTCCCGCCTATGAAGCCTTCGAGGGCTACAAGGAGCGGATCGAGCGCCCCGACGGCACCACGCTCTACAAGACCTATCCGAACGCCACGCGTCCGGAATGGATGATCCTGGACGTTGTCCCGGTCATCCCGCCAGAGCTGCGCCCGCTGGTGCCGCTGGATGGTGGCCGTTTCGCCACCTCGGATCTGAATGATCTCTATCGCCGCGTCATCAACCGCAACAACCGTCTGAAGCGGCTGATTGAGCTGAAGGCGCCGGACATCATCGTCCGTAACGAAAAGCGTATGCTGCAGGAAGCGGTTGACGCGCTGTTCGACAATGGTCGCCGTGGCCGCGTCATCACCGGTGCCAACAAGCGTCCGCTGAAGTCCATCAGCGACATGCTGAAGGGCAAGCAGGGCCGCTTCCGTCAGAACCTGCTGGGTAAGCGCGTCGACTATTCCGGTCGTTCGGTTATCGTCGTGGGTCCGGAGCTGAAGCTGCACCAGTGCGGCTTGCCGAAGAAGATGGCGCTTGAGCTGTTCAAGCCCTTCATCTACGCCAAGTTGGAACTGTACGGTCTGGCCAGCACCATCAAGGCCGCCAAGCGGATGGTGGAAAAGGAACGTCCCGAGGTGTGGGACATCCTGGAAGAGGTTATCCGCGAGCATCCGGTGATGCTGAACCGCGCGCCGACCCTGCACCGTCTGGGCATCCAGGCGTTCGAACCGACCCTGATCGAAGGCAAGGCGATCCAGCTGCATCCGCTGGTCTGCACGGCGTTCAACGCCGACTTCGACGGTGACCAGATGGCCGTGCACGTGCCGCTGAGCCTTGAGGCTCAGCTGGAAGCGCGCGTCCTGATGATGTCCACCAACAACATCCTGTCGCCCGCGTCGGGCCGTCCCATCATTGTGCCGTCGCAGGATATCATCCTGGGTCTGTACTACATCACGATGGAACTGCCGGGCGCCAAGGGCGAGGGCATGGCCTTCGGTTCGATTGGCGAGATCGAGCACGCGCTGGCGGCCAAGGTCGTCACCCTGCATTCCAAGGTGCAGTCGCGCTATCACACGGTGGATGCCGAGGGTAAGCCGATCACCGTTCGCGTTACGGCCACGCCCGGCCGTATGCTGCTGTCGGAGATCCTGCCGCGCCATCCGGCCATCAAGTTCGAGCTGATCAACCGCCTTCTGACCAAGAAGGAAATCGGCAATATCATCGACGTCGTCTACCGCCATTGCGGTCAGAAGGAGACGGTGATTTTCGCCGATCGGTTGATGCGTCTGGGCTTCACCAACGCGTTCAAGGCCGGCATCTCCTTCGGTAAGGATGACATGGTCATCCCGGCCGAAAAGGGGACGCTGATCAAGGAAGCCCAGGACCGGGTGAAGGAGTTCGAGCAGCAGTATCTGGACGGTCTGATCACCCAGGGCGAAAAGTACAACAAGGTGGTCGACGTCTGGTCGGAAACGACCGAAAAGGTCGCCGGCGCCATGATGAAGGTGATCGAGCAGCCGCGTCCGGGCTTCGGCGTGAACTCGGTCTACATGATGGCCCATTCCGGTGCGCGTGGTTCGCCGGCCCAGATCAAGCAGCTGGCGGGTATGCGCGGTCTGATGGCCAAGCCTTCGGGCGAAATCATTGAGACGCCGATCATCTCCAACTTCAAGGAAGGTCTGTCGGTTCTGGAGTACTTCAACTCCACCCACGGTGCCCGTAAGGGTCTGGCCGACACCGCCTTGAAGACGGCGAACTCCGGTTACCTGACCCGTCGTCTGGTGGACGTGGCGCAGGACGCCATCATCACCGAGACGGATTGCGGTACCAAGAATGGCCTGACCGTGAAGGCGGTGATCGATGGCGGCGACGTCATTGTGCCGCTGTCCGAGCGTATCCTCGGCCGTACCGCCACCTTCGACGTGGTTCACCCGCTGACCGGCGACGTAATCGTCCCGGCCAGCGAGCTGATCACCGAGCGGGAGATCGAGCTGATCGACCGCGCCGGTATCGACACGGTGCATATCCGTTCCGTGCTGACCTGCGAAACCGAAGACGGCGTGTGTGCCCATTGCTATGGCCGCGATCTGGCCCGTGGCACCCGGGTGAACATGGGTGAGGCTGTCGGCGTCATCGCCGCCCAGTCCATCGGTGAGCCGGGCACGCAGCTGACGATGCGTACCTTCCACATCGGCGGTGCGGCGCAGCGCGGTGCCGAGCAGAGCTTCATCGAAGCGACGCTCGACGCCAAGGTGATCGTGCGCAACCGCAACCTCGTCTTGAACAGCGAGGGTGTGCCGGTGGTGATGGGCCGTAACTGCGAGCTGGCTTTGCTGGACGAGCAGGGCCGCGAACGCGCCAAGCACCGCGTGCCCTATGGTGCCAAGCTGCACAAGGCGCTGGCGGTGGACGGTTCTTCCGTCCAACGCGGTGACCGTCTGGCAGAATGGGATCCGTACACCCTGCCGATCCTGACCGAACGCGAAGGTACGGTCACCTATGTCGATCTGGTGGAAGGCGTCTCTGTCCGCGAGGTGATGGACGAAGCGACGGGTATTTCCAGCAAGGTCGTGGTTGACTGGCGTCAGCAGCCGCGTGGTGCCGATCTGCGTCCGCGCGTCACGCTGCGCGATGAGACCGGCAACGTGATCACGCTGCCGAACGGCACCGAAGCCCGTTACTTCATGAGCGTCGATGCCATCCTGTCGGTGGAGAATGGCGCGAAGGTCCGGGCCGGTGACGTGCTCGCCCGTATCCCGCGTGAAAGCTCCAAGACGCGTGACATCACCGGTGGTCTGCCGCGCGTGGCCGAGCTGTTTGAAGCCCGTCGTCCGAAGGACTTCGCCATCATCGCGGAGATCGACGGCCGGGTGGAATTCGGCAAGGACTACAAGACCAAGCGCCGCATCGTCGTGAAGAGCGACGAGACGGGGGAAGAGCGCGAGTACCTGATCCCGAAGGGCAAGCATATTGCCGTTCAGGAGGGCGATTATGTCCAGAAGGGCGACAGCCTGATGGATGGCAGCCCGGTGCCGCATGACATCCTGTCGGTCATGGGCGTGGAAGCGCTGGCCAACTACCTGATCAATGAGATCCAGGACGTCTATCGTCTGCAGGGCGTGAAGATCAACGATAAGCATATCGAAGTGATCGTCCGCCAGATGCTTCAGAAGATTGAAGTCACGGATCCCGGCGATACCACGCTGCTGATCGGTGATCAGGTTGACCGCTTCGAGTACGAGGCGGAAAACCGCGCCGTGCAGAAGCGGATGGACGAGGGTGAACTGGATCTGCGCTTTGCCACCGGCAAGCCGGTTCTCCAGGGTATCACCAAGGCCAGCCTGCAGACCCGTTCCTTCATCTCCGCCGCGTCGTTCCAGGAAACCACCCGCGTCCTGACGGAAGCGGCGGTCCAGGGCAAGAGCGACAACCTGGAAGGGCTGAAGGAAAATGTGATCGTCGGTCGCCTGATCCCGGCCGGTACCGGTTCGGTGGTGAACCGCCTGAAGGCCATCGCCGCGGAGCGCGACCGTGCGCTCCAGGCGCTGGAAGATGGCGGCGATGCCCCGGCCCTGCCGCCGGAAGCCGCTGAGTAAGGATCGCTTCTATCGTTCTGGAAAGGGCCGCCCCGCAAAGGCGGCCCTTTTCTTTTGGCAACGGGGTGTTCCGGCTTGGCAGGGATTGCGTTGCCGACTACATAAGCCCGGTCACGGGAAGAGGGAGCGTCGGCGATGGCGTCGGTCTGGTCAGGTCGGTTGGGGTTGCTGTTCGCGGCACTGGCAGGGGCCGGTGCCGCCAGCGTGGTTGGCAGCGGCCTGCGTGCCCTGCCGGGCGTTGCGGCCATTGCGGCCGATCATCCCAACCTGCTGATTTTCGCACCCCTGCCAGTGGGGGCGCTGGTGGCCGTTGCGCATATTTTCTGGTTGCGCGGGCTGTTGGCCCGGCGTCCGGTTCAGCGCAATACGGTTCCGTCGGCTGCGCCCCGCCCCTCCGCCGCCGCCCCTGCTGGCAGCCTGCGGGCCCAGGTGGAGGCTGCCAAGGCGGCGGAGGGGGAGGCGCCTGCCCGCTGGGTGCCGGAAGAACGCAACTGACGGCCGACCCGATGAACCGCACCCAACTTGCCAACGCGCTGGACCGGATGGACCGGCTCTATCCCAATGTACTGCGCCCGGATTACCGGGACGAGGTGTTGGGGCTGGGAGCCTCATTTCCGCCCCTGGTGCGCACGGCCAAGAAGCTGTCCGATCTGCTGCACCGGCTGCGCGGCGTGAAGCTGGACGCGCTGACTGACGGCCAGGTGGAGGATATCCGCCAGTTGCATGACAGTCTGCGCCTTGGCGGCCAGAAGCTGCTGGATGCAAAAGACTGGCCTTACGACAGCTGATTACAGAGCAAAATTCATCGCCACCGAAATGCGGATGCCGTCGCCATGATAGGGGGCGACGCTGTGCAGCAGCCAGGACGGAAAGATCACGATCAGCCCCGTCTCCGGCCATACCCGCTCGGCCAGACCGGCGGACAGGAAGCCCGGTGCATCCACCTTTACCGTGGGGGCGTACATGATGGGAAGGGCGCCGCGCGGGTCGCTCAGTTCCAGACAGCCGCCCAAAGACTGGCCACCATTGATGCCGCCATCATCGACATAGACCACCGCCGACCAGACGGCGCCGGGATGATAATGCGGCATGTTGCCATTGCCGCGCCGGTTGATATTGGCCCAGGCATTGACCCGCCAGGGTAGCGGGCGCTTTTCCAGCTTGCCGCCTTCCACAATGGTGGTCAGACGGTTGATCATCTCGGTCACGCCGTCAACCAAAGCCCCGCCGGCGGCGCCCGTCCAGGCGATGAAATCATCGTGGGATTGCCAGCCACCATCATTGCTGTGCTGGATGCCGCCCGGATCGCTGTCCTCCCGCGCCAGGATGATCTCTCGCAAGCTTGTCAATAATCGGGAATCCCGGCCCAGATTGGCAGTAACAAGGGGGGTGGCAAAAAGCGGTTTGATCTGCACGGGCAGCGGGCTCCGACGAAAGGTGCCGCCATTATAATCCACGCTTGCCCGCGCTGGCAAACGGGCTCAGCCGCCGAACAGTACCCGGTACATCAACCGCCCGGGTAACAGGGTGAAGCCGCCGGTGATCAGCAGGCCCAGAATATAAAGCAGGATCATGCCGCGCTTATGCTGGGCGATGCGCCCCTGGCGCGCTGCTATGATTGCCTTGATCAGGGCATAGAGCACAAAGATTGAAAGCAGGTGGATGGGGCTGAAGGGCCCGATCACACGCAGTTCGTGAATGGCGAAGGAGGACAGGGCCACCAGGGCCATGCCGGTTACCCAAAGATAACCGAGGCCGCGATGCAGGGGCGTGCCCTTGGGCATAGCGAACTGAACGGCCCCCAGCATGATTGCCAGGGCGGCCAGGACCGCATGTGCCTGAATGATTGGTGTGGCGGCGCTGAACGCCGCCCAACCCCCGTTCCCCATGTTACCCCCTGTGAGCGTCGTTCGGGCCGGCTTTGCGCCAGCCTGTTATTTCAAGGGGGTAACAGGAAACAGCTCGATAGGAAAGGCTCAGCCGACCCGGCTGCCCCACAGGTCATACTCGTCAGATTCATCAATCTTGACGCGCACCATGTCACCCGGCTTCAGATCGGTCTCGCCATTCAGGAAGACATTGCCGTCGATCTCCGGCGCGTCAGACCAGGAACGGCCGATGGCTCCATCCTCGTCCACCTCATCAATCAGCACATCCATGTCGCGGCCCACCTTGGCGGCGAAGCGCGCGGCGCTGATTTCCTGCTGGTGGGCCATCAGGCGGTTCCAGCGTTCCTCCTGCACCTCCGGCGGCACCGCACCGGGGATCTCATTGGCGGGCGCGCCTTCAACCGGTTCGTACTTGAAGCAGCCCAGACGGTCGATCTGCGCCTCGGTCAGCCAGTCCAGCAGATACTGGAAATCCTGCTCCGTCTCACCAGGGAAGCCGACGATGAAGGTGGAACGCAGGGTCAGGTCGGGGCAGCCCTGGCGCCACATCTTGATCCGGTCCAGCACCTTGTCGGTATTGGCCGGGCGTTTCATGGCCTTCAGCACATTGGGGGCGGCGTGCTGGAAGGGGATGTCCAGATAGGGCAGCACCTTGCCGTCCGCCATCAGCCCGATCACCTCATCCACATGCGGATAGGGATAGACATAGTGCAGGCGGATCCAAGCGCCGAGATCGCCCAGCTCGCGCGCCAGATCGATGAACTTGGCGCGGACCTGGCGGCCCTTCCACTTGCTCTCGGCATAGCGGGTATCCATGCCATAGGCGGAGGTATCCTGGCTGACCACCAGGATTTCCTTCACGCCGGCCTTCACCAGCGCTTCAGCCTCCGCCAGCACCATATTGGCCGGGCGGGAGACCAGATCACCCCGGATGGACGGGATGATGCAGAAGGTGCAGCGGTTGTTGCAGCCCTCGGAAATCTTCAGATAGGCATAATGGCGCGGCGTCAGGCGCAGGCCCTGCGGCGGCACCACATCCAGGTAAGGATCGTGGCGGGGCGGCACGACATCGTGTACCGCATTCACCACCTGCTCATACTGGTGGGGGCCGGTGACGGCCAGCACATTGGGATGGCTCTGCCGGATCAGGCTCTCTTCCTTGCCCAGGCAGCCGGTGACGATGACCTTGCCATTTTCCTTGATGGCTTCCCCGATGGCTTCCAGGCTTTCCGCCTTGGCAGAGTCCAGAAAGCCGCAGGTATTGACCAGCACCACATCCGCCCCGTCATAGGAGCCGGAAATCTCATACCCTTCCGAGCGCAGCTTGGTCAGGATGCGTTCACTGTCCACCAGCGCCTTGGGGCAGCCGAGCGAGACGATGCCCACCTTGGGGGCCGTGGGAAGGGTGATGGCAGGCTTGGTCATGGGGGTAGGTCCTTCGCGGGAAGGCGCCTATATAAGGCCAGACAGGCTGCACCGCCAGCCCATGCGCCGCATGACGGGCCGGCGGTGGCAGCAAATGGCGCATGGGCCGCGCGGGACAGCGGCCCTCGCATGATATAGAATGGCTGACGTAACCGACCCTGCGGGGAGGCTCCCATGGTTCTGACAGCGCGGCATGATGGCGGACGGATGAGCGTGGCGGAATTCCTGGCCTGGAATGCCGGCGACGATCTCCGTTATGAACTGGTGGATGGTGTGCCGGTGGCGCAGTCAGCGCCGTCGTCAGCGCATGGTGTTGCCGCAATCAATATCGGCGCCACGCTAAGATCATCGCTGCGGGCATCCCGTCGCCCTTGCTTGGTTGAAACCGGCAGCGCCCTGAGGATTACGGGCCGCAGCAATGTTCGTGTGCCGGACGTTCTGGTTCGCTGCGGCTCCCGTGTGGCGGGGGAGGGAACGCCCCTGCTGGCCGTTGAGGTGCTTTCCCCTGCCAACTCCGCCGATGAAATGGCGGCCAAGCGCGAGGATTACGCCCTCTGCGGCATCCGGGAGGTGCTGGAGGTCAGCCAGGAACGGGCCGCCGTCCATCTCTATAGCCATGAAGGCGGTGCCGGCTGGCGGTTGTTGAGCATTATCGGCCTGGAAAGCGCTGTCCGCCTGGATAGTGTCGATGCCGTGCTGGCGCTCGCTGATATTTATGAGGGTGTGTTCCCAGCGGAAGAGGCGGCGGCGGAGGGCTGAACCATGGCGGTCTCCATTAAAGTCGATCCAGCGCCGCGGATGAGCGTTGAGGAATTCCTGGTCTGGGATTCCGGTGATGATCTCCGCTATGAGCTGGTGGAGGGCGTCGTCGTCGCCCAGTCTGCCCCGGCCCGGCCGCATGGCCGGCTGGTGGCCAATTTCAGTATTTCTATCGGCACCCGCCTGCGTGCCGCCAAACGACCCTGTGCCCCGGAAGCGGGCACGGTGCTGCGGATCGACCGGCGCTGGACGGTGCGCGCACCCGATCTGCTGGTGCGCTGTGGGCCCAATGCGCGGGATGCCGATACGCCCGTGCTGGCGATTGAGGTCCTGTCCCCTTCCAACTCCGCGTCCGAGATGGCGCGCAAGCGCGACGATTACGCCTCGGTCGGCATCATGGAGGTTTTGGAGGTGGAGCAGGACCGGCCGGAGATTCGCATTCATCGCCAGGATAGTGACCGCTGGGTGATCGAAACCGCCCGCGGTCTGGACGGGGTGCTGGCTCTGCCGAGTCTGGGGCTGGAGATGCCGCTGGCCGAACTTTATGCCGATATTCTGCCCGATGACGCCCCGCTGGATGCCACGGTGGACGCCTGAGCGACGTTCATCGCGGTCTGGCGGTCTTCCGCCCAGCCCTGCGGACTCCGGAGGGGGCCGTTGCGCGCTGAACGTGGCGGAAATCCAAGGGTCGTGCTTGACGGTCCCGTGACTCATCCATATAGTCCCGCAACCTATTTCGGGGGGGAAGGCAAGGTGTACCTATCGGGTGCCCAGGCATGTCCCCCAGACCTGGCTTGATCCCTGTGCTGAGGGGCTGGCCGGCGCTAACCGGAACAGTCGATAGCCGCAACCGAGTCCTTGTTCGGACGGCGTATGGAAACGACCCCGCGCGGAGCCGTTGGTTTCGCAAGCGGGTATTTTTCGTCCGTCGTCACGAGTGCCGAATCAGGGAATTGCGCGTGGCCTGGATTGGAATTCGATTCCCCGGTGACGGGGACGACAGCAAAGGCGAAGGGCTTTCATGCCGACGATCAGTCAGTTGATCCGCAAGCCGCGGGCTCCGTTGGTGGCCCGGGACAAGGTGCCGGCCCTGCAGGAGTGCCCGCAGAAGCGTGGCGTCTGCACCCGTGTTTACACCACCACCCCGAAGAAGCCGAACTCGGCACTCCGTAAGGTTGCCCGCGTGCGCCTCACGAACGGCTACGAGGTCATCAGCTATATCCCCGGTGAAGGTCACAACCTCCAGGAACACTCGGTCGTCATGATCCGTGGTGGTCGTGTGAAGGATCTTCCCGGTGTGCGTTACCACATCATCCGCGGCACGCTCGATACTCAGGGCGTTAAGGACCGTAAGCAGCGTCGTTCCAAGTACGGCGCGAAGCGGCCCAAGTAAGGAGATCGAGTTATGTCCCGTCGTCGTAAAGCCGATAAGCGCGAAGTTCTGCCTGACGCCAAGTTTGGCGACATCGTGCTGACCAAGTTCATGAACTGCCTGATGTATGACGGCAAGAAGTCGGTGGCCGAGTCCATCGTCTATGGCGCCCTCGATCGCATCGAGCAGAAGGCAAAGCAGGATCCCCTGCAGCTGTTCCATGACGCCCTGAACAACGTCCGTCCGTACCTGGAAGTGCGTTCCCGCCGCGTTGGTGGTGCGACTTATCAGGTTCCGGTGGAAGTCCGTACCGACCGTGCGCAGGCTCTGGCGATCCGCTGGATCATCGGTGCTGCCCGCAACCGTTCGGAAAACACCATGACCGAGCGCCTGTCCGGTGAACTGCTCGACGCTGCCCAGCAGCGCGGCACCGCCGTGAAGAAGCGCGAAGACACCCACCGTATGGCAGAGGCCAACAAGGCCTTCTCGCACTACCGCTGGTAATGACGAGAGCCTGAAGGCGGATATCCCCGAATGCCCCGTTCCCACCCCATCGAACGCTATCGGAATATTGGCATTGCCGCGCATGTTGATGCCGGCAAGACCACGACGACCGAGCGTGTTCTCTTTTATACGGGGCGGTCCTATCGCATTGGCGAGGTCGATAACGGCACCGCCACGATGGACTGGATGGAGCAGGAGCGGGAGCGGGGAATCACCATCACCTCGGCGGCCACGACCTGTTTCTGGAAGGATCACCGCGTCAATATCATCGACACGCCGGGCCATGTCGACTTCATGATTGAGGTCGAGCGCAGCTTCCGTGTTCTTGATGGCGTGGTGGCCCTTTTCGATGCCGTGGCCGGCGTGGAGCCGCAGTCGGAGACCGTGTGGCGGCAGGCGGACAAGTACCGCGTGCCGCGTATCTGCTTCATCAACAAGATGGACAGGGCGGGCGCCGATTTCCACGGCACGGTCGGCATGATCCGGGAGCGCCTGGGCGCCAACGCGATTGTGCTGCAACTGCCGTTGGGGGTGGAGCAGGGCTTCGCCGGTGTCATCGACCTCGTCGCCTTCAAGGCGGTGGTTTGGGATGATGACATGCTGGGGGCCCGGTTCCGGACCGTGGATGTTCCGGCCGATCTGCTGGAAGAGGCAAAGGCGCATCGCGCCCGCCTTGTCGAGCAGGCGGTGGAGATGGATGAAGCGGCGACCGACGCCTATCTCTCGGGGCAGGAACCCGACGAGGCTGGGCTGCGGGCGCTGATCCGCAAGGGCACGGTTGCCCAGCGGCTGGTGCCGGTGCTGTGTGGTTCCGCGTTCAAGAACAAGGGTGTTCAGCCGATGCTGGATGCCGTGGTGGATTATCTGCCCTCGCCGGTGGATGTCGCCGCTGTTCAGGGCGTGGGGCTGGATGGGGCCCTTGTCAGCCGTGCTGCCACCGATGAGGCGCCGTTCGCGGCGCTGGCCTTCAAGGTGATGGACGATCTGGTTGCCGGTACCTTGACCTTTGCCCGCATCTATTCCGGCAGCTTGCGCCAGGGGGCCGTCATGGCGAACCCCGGCAAACAGTCGGAAGAGAGCATCGGCCGCATGTTGCTGATGCATGCGAACAGCCGGGAAGAGATCGAAGAGGCCCATGCTGGCGACATTGTCGCCTTTGCGTCGCTGGAAGCGACCAGCACGGGCGATACGCTCTGCGATCCTGCCCATCCGATCCTGCTGGAACGGATGGAATTTCCCGAGCCGGTGATCGAAGTGGTGGTGGAGCCGCGCACCGACGCGGACCATGACCGGATGGCGGTGGCACTGGGTCGGCTGGCGGCGGAGGATCCATCGTTCCGCGTCGGTCGTGATGCGGAAAGTGGTCAGGTGGCGCTGCGCGGCATGGGTGAACTCCATCTGGAGATCATCGTTGACCGGCTGCGTCGCGACTTCAAGGTGGATGCTTCTGTCGGCAAGCCCAAGGTGGCTTACCGGGAAGCGCTGACCCAGCGGGCCGAGGCGGACGTCACCCATAAGCGCCAGCTGGGTGTGACGGGACAGTTCGCCCGGTTGAAGCTGGTGGTGGAACCGACCCCGAAAGGGAGCGGCTTTGCGCTGGTGAACAAGGTACCGGCTGAACAGCTGCCAAAGGAATTCCTGCCCGGTATCCGGGCGGGTCTCGAGGCTGCCTTGTCGGGTGGTGCGGTGGCCGGTTATCCGGTCATGGATGTGCGGGTGGAACTGGTGGAAGCCGGTTGCCACGATGTTGACAGCTCGCTGCCGGCATTCGAGGCGGCGGCGCGGATGGCGATGCGCGAAGCCTTCGCCAGGGCGCGGCCGGTGTTGCTGGAACCGGTGATGAAGGTCGAGGTAACGACCCCGGAGGAATATCTGGGCGACATTATCGGTGACCTGAACAGCCGCCGGGGCCAGATTGCCGGAATCGATCAGCGGGGCAATGCCCATGTGATCGGGGCGGCAGTGCCGCTGGCGACGATGTTTGGTTATGTGAACACGCTGCGGTCCGTCAGCCAGGGGCGTGCCCAGTATACGATGCAGTTTGACCGTTACGAGCAGGCGCCCCAGGCGATTGCCGATGGAATCCGCGCCAAGGTGGCTTGAAGCCAACCGGCCGTAAACCGATTGAATAGAGGACGAGAAAATGGCGAAGGCAAAGTTTGAGCGGACGAAGCCGCACTGCAACATCGGCACGATCGGCCACGTTGACCACGGCAAGACGTCGCTGACCGCGGCGATCACCAAGGTTCTGGCCGAGAAGGGCGGCGCGACCTTCACCGCCTATGACCAGATCGACAAGGCTCCGGAAGAGAAGGCTCGTGGTATCACGATCTCGACCGCGCACGTTGAGTATGAGACGGACAACCGTCACTATGCGCACGTGGACTGCCCGGGCCACGCCGACTATGTGAAGAACATGATCACCGGTGCCGCCCAGATGGACGGCGCGATCCTGGTCTGCTCTGCCGCTGACGGCCCGATGCCGCAGACCCGCGAGCACATCCTGCTGGCCCGTCAGGTCGGCGTGCCGGCGCTGGTGGTGTTCCTGAACAAGATGGATCTGGCCGACCCGGATCTGGTGGAACTGGTCGAGCTGGAGCTGCGCGAGCTGCTGTCCTCCTACGGCTTCCCCGGCGACGATATTCCGATCGTTCCCGGCTCTGCCGTTTGCGCCCTGAACGACACGCAGCCGGAAATCGGCCGCGAAGCCGTTCTGAAGCTGATGGCCGAGGTTGACCGTTACATCCCGCAGCCGGATCGTCCGGTTGACCTGCCGTTCCTGATGCCGATCGAAGACGTGTTCTCGATCTCCGGCCGTGGCACCGTGGTGACCGGTCGCGTCGAGAAGGGTATCGTCAAGGTCGGTGAAGAAGTCGAAATCGTCGGTCTGAAGGACACGGTGAAGACGACGGTGACCGGCGTTGAAATGTTCCGCAAGCTGCTGGACCAGGGCCAGGCTGGCGATAACATCGGTGCGCTGCTGCGCGGCACGAAGCGTGAAGACGTTGAGCGCGGTCAGGTTCTGGCCAAGCCGGGCTCGATCAAGCCGCACACGGACTTCGAAGCCGAGACCTACATCCTGACCAAGGAAGAAGGCGGCCGTCACACCCCGTTCTTCGCCAACTACCGTCCGCAGTTCTACTTCCGCACCACGGACGTGACCGGTTCGGTGACCCTGCCGGAAGGCACGGAAATGGTGATGCCGGGCGACAACATCCGCTTCGCCGTGAAGCTGATCGCCCCGATCGCCATGGACGAAGGCCTGCGCTTCGCCATCCGTGAAGGCGGCCGTACCGTCGGCGCCGGCGTGGTGTCGAAGATCGTCAAGTAATACTGCGTCCCGATGGGCCCGTCCCATCGGGGCTTAGTACGGCGGCGTTGGCGACCGATCTTCCGTTCTTGGCTGTGATGGCTGGGGCGAAAGATTGGTCGCATGACGACGCATTACAGCAATGTGAAGGAGCCGGCCCGAAAGTGCTTGGGGCCGGCTCCTTCTTTGGGTATAAACCCTGCTCTTTTTGGGGTCTAGGACATGGACAATCAGAATATCCGGATCCGCCTGAAGGCGTTTGATCATCGCGTGCTCGACCAGAGCACCAGCGAGATCGTCAACACCGCAAAGCGGACCGGTGCGCGCGTCCGCGGTCCGATTCCGCTGCCCACGCAGCTGGAAAAGTTCACGGTCAACCGCAGCCCGCACATCGACAAGAAGTCGCGGGAGCAGTTCGAAATCCGCACCCACAAGCGCCTGCTCGACATCGTCGATCCGACGCCGCAGACCGTGGATGCGCTGATGAAGCTTGATCTGGCCGCCGGCGTCGACGTCGAGATCAAGCTGTAAGAGTTAAGTACCTGGTTTTGTGCGTACGGGACCTCTCCCGATCCTGAGGATGTCCCGAGTGAGGAGAAAACAGATGCGATCCGGATTGATCGCGCAGAAGGTCGGCATGACCCGCGTCTTCACCGATGAAGGCGAAAGCGTGCCGGTGACTGTGCTGAAGCTGGACCAGGTCCAGGTCGTCGCCCACAAGACGGAAGAGAAGGATGGCTACACCGCCCTCCAGCTCGGTGCCGTCAAGGCCAAGGTGAAGAACGTCGCCAAGGCCCAGCGTGAGGTGTTCGCCCGGGCCAAGGTCGAGCCGAAGAAGAAGCTCGTGGAATTCCGCGTTGAGCCCGCCAACCTGATCGAGGTTGGTGCTGAGCTGACCGCGGATCATTTCGTTGCCGGCCAGTTCGTCGACGTGCAGGGCACGACCCTCGGTAAGGGTTTTGCCGGCGGTATGAAGCGCTGGAATTTCGGTGGTCTGCGCGCGACCCACGGTGTGTCCGTGTCGCACCGCTCCATCGGTTCCACCGGTGGTCGCCAGGATCCCGGTAAGACCTTCAAGAACAAGAAGATGCCCGGTCACCTCGGTTCCGAGACCGTGACCGTGCAGAATCTGAAGGTCGTGTCGGTTGATGCCGAACGCGGTCTGATCCTGGTCAAGGGCGCTGTCCCGGGCCATGAGGGCGCTTTCGTCCTGGTCAAGGATGCCGTCAAGAAGAAGCTGCCCGAGGGCGTGCCGTTCCCCGGCGCTTTCCGTGCCCCGGCGGCCGAAGCTCCTGCGGCGCAGGAGGGCTGATAAATGAAGACGTCCGTTAAGAACCTGAATAACGAGACCGTTGGCGAGATCGAGCTGTCGGAAGACGTGTTCGGCCTGCCTTCTCGTCAGGACATCCTGGCGCGCATGGTGCTGTGGCAGCTCGCCAAGCGCCGCGCCGGTACGCACAAGACCAAGGGCATTTCCGACATTTCCGGCACCACGAAGAAGCCGTGGCGCCAGAAGGGCACCGGCCGTGCTCGTCAGGGCTCGCTGCGCTCGCCGCAGTTCCGTGGCGGTGCGCGCATTTTCGGGCCTGTCGTTCGTTCCCACGAACATGACATGACCAAGAAGGTCCGCAAGCTGGCGCTGAAGACCGCCCTGTCGGTCAAGGCTGCTGAAGGCAAGCTGGTCGTTCTGGAGAGCGCTGTTACCGAAACGCACAAGACCAAGGTGCTGTTCGGCCAGCTGCAGGCCCTGGGCCTGACCTCTGCTCTGATCATCGACGGTGCGAACCTGAACGAGCAGTTCACCCGCGCCGCTCGCAACATCCCGCACATCGATGTGCTGCCGGAGCAGGGCGCCAACGTGTACGACATTCTGCGCAAGGACGTTCTCGTCCTGACGCGTAATGCCGTCGAGCAGCTGGAGGCTCGCCTGAAATGAGCACTGCCAAGAAGACGATTGTCTCGGCCGAGCGCATGTACGATCTGATCGTCGCGCCCGTGATCACCGAGAAGGCCACCATGGGCTCCGAGCATAACCAGGTCACCTTCAAGGTGCGTCTGGATGCGAAGAAGCCGGAAATCAAGGCCGCGGTCGAAGGCCTGTTCAAGGTGAAGGTCACGGCGGTTAATACCGTTGTGGTCAAGGGGAAGACCAAGCGCTTCCGTGGGACGATCGGTCGCCGGTCGGACTACAAGAAGGCCGTGGTCACCCTCGCCGAGGGCAGCACGATCGACGTGACCACCGGGGTGTGAGGACAGAGCGATGGCACTGAAGACTTTCCGTCCCATTACGCCGAGCCTCCGCCAGCTGGTTATGGTGGATCGCTCCGAGCTGTACAAGGGCAAGCCCGTCAAGATGCTGACCGAGGGTCTTTCCTCCTCGGGTGGCCGTAACAACACGGGTCGTATCACCGCCCGCCGTATCGGCGGCGGTCACAAGCGCACCTACCGTATCGTCGACTTCAAGCGTCGCAAGTTCGACATGCCGGCGACGGTTGAGCGTCTGGAATACGATCCCAACCGTACCGGCTTCATCGCTCTGGTGAAGTATGAGGACGGCACGCTCTCCTACATTCTGGCGCCGCAGCGCCTGAAGGCTGGCGATGTGATCATCGCTGGTGAGAAGGTTGACGTGAAGCCCGGCAACGCCATGCCGCTGAAGAACATTCCCGTTGGCACGATCGTGCACAATGTGGAGCTGAAGGCGGGCAAGGGCGGTCAGCTGGCGCGTTCCGCCGGCACCTACCTGCAGCTGGTCGGTCGCGACCAGGGCTATGCTCAGCTGAAGCTGCCCTCGGGCGAGCTGCGCATGGTTCGCGGCGAGTGCATGGCCACGATCGGCGCCGTCTCCAACCCCGACCAGTCCAACGTGGTGATCGCCAAGGCTGGTCGTAACCGCTGGCTGGGTAAGCGTCCGTCGGTTCGTGGTGTTGCCATGAACCCGATCGATCACCCGCATGGTGGTGGTGAAGGCCGCACTTCCGGTGGTCGTCATCCGGTCACCCCCTGGGGCAAGCCGACTAAGGGCAAGAAGACGCGTCAGAACAAGGCCACGGATAAGCTCATTATCCGTCGTCGCGCTAAGTAAGGAGTGCTGCCGTGACTCGTTCCGTTTGGAAGGGGCCGTTCGTAGACGGCTACCTGTTGAAGAAGGCAGACAAGGCGCGTGCGTCCGGCCGCAACGAGATCATCAAGATCTGGTCGCGTCGTTCCACCATTCTGCCGCATTTCGTTGGTCTGACCTTTGGCGTCTACAATGGCCAGAAGTTCCTGCCGGTGCTGGTGACTGAGAATATGATCGGTCATAAGTTCGGTGAGTTCTCGCCGACCCGGACGTTCTATGGCCATGCGGCCGACAAGAAGGCGAAGAGGAAGTAATCATGGGCAAGCCTGCTGCAGAGCGGCGCCTCAGCGAGACTGAGGCCTCGGCGTTCGGCGGAATGATCCGCACGAGCCCGCAGAAGCTGAACCTGGTTGCACAGCTGATCCGTGGAAAGTCCGCTGGTGAAGCCGTCGCCCTTCTTACATTCTCCAAGCGCCGCATCGCCGGTGAGGTGAAGAAGGTTCTCCAGTCCGCTATCGCGAACGCCGAGAATAACCACCAGCTGGATGTTGATCGTCTTTTCGTCTCGCACGCTTCCGTGGGCAAGGCCCTGGTTATGAAGCGTTTCCATGCCCGCGCTCGCGGTCGTGGTGCTCGCGTCGAAAAGCTGTTCAGCAACCTGACCGTGATCGTTCGTGAGCGCGTCGAGGAGAAGGCCGGGGAGGCCGCTGAGTAATGGGTCAGAAAGTCAATCCGATCGGCCTTCGCGTCGGTATCAACCGCACCTGGGACAGCCGCTGGTTCGCTGATCGCGACTATGCCAAGCTGCTGCACCAGGATCTGCGTCTGCGCAAGTACCTGCAGGCTCGCCTGCAGGCTGCTGGTGTCAGCCGCGTGGTGATCGAGCGTCCGGCTAAGAAGGCCCGCGTGACCATCCACACCGCCCGTCCGGGCGTGGTGATCGGCAAGAAGGGCGCAGACATCGAAAAGCTGCGCTCCGAACTGTCGAAGATGGCCGGTTCCGAGGTGAATCTGAACATCGTCGAAATCCGCAAGCCGGAGCTCGATGCGCGTCTGATCGCCGAGAACATCGCTAGCCAGCTGGAACGCCGTGTGGCTTTCCGTCGCGCCATGAAGCGCGCCGTGCAGTCCGCCATGCGTCTGGGTGCCCAGGGTATTCGTATCAACTGCTCCGGCCGTCTGGGCGGGGCTGAGATTGCGCGTATCGAATGGTACCGTGAAGGCCGCGTGCCGCTGCACACGCTGCGCGCCGACATCGACTATGGTGTTGGTACCGCGATGACCACCTACGGCACCTGCGGTGTCAAGGTTTGGGTGTTCAAGGGCGAAGTCCTGGCTCACGATCCGATGGCGCAGGACAAGCGCGCCGCGGATCAGACCCCGGTCCGCTGAGACGTCCGGATACTGGCAGGGATATAGAGAAGGCTACATGCCATGCTGAGTCCGAAGCGTACTAAGTACCGCAAGGCGCACAAGGGCCGTATTCACGGCGCGTCCAAGGGCGGCACCACGCTGAATTTCGGCGCTTTCGGCTTGAAAGCTGTCGAGCCGGCGCGTATTACGGCACGTCAGATCGAATCTGCGCGTCGCGCCATCACCCGTCACCTGCGCCGTCAGGGCCGCGTGTGGATCCGGATTTTCCCGGATCTGCCCGTTTCGTCCAAGCCGGCGGAAGTGCGAATGGGTTCCGGTAAGGGTTCGCCCGAATTCTGGGCGGCCCGCGTTGCGCCGGGGCGTATCATGTTTGAACTCGACGGTGTGCCGGCGGATCTCGCCAAGCGCGCCTTCGAACTGGCCGCTGCAAAGCTGCCGATCAAGGTGCGTATGGTCACCCGTCTGGGTGAAGGGGGTGAGGCATGACGAAGGCTACCGACCTTCGGGCCAAGAGCGCAGACGAGCTGAACGATCAGCTCCTCTCGCTCAAGAAGGAACAGTTCAACCTGCGTTTCCAGAAGGCCTCTGGCCAGCTGGAGAACACGGCGCGGGTTCGTGAGGTGCGTCGCGATATCGCCCGCATCAAGACCATTCTCGGCCAGCAGACTGCGTCTGCTGCCGCCGCGTCCTAAGGGAGGGGTTACAAGATGCCCCGTCGCGTCCTGCAGGGTACCGTGGTGTCCGACAAGGCTGACAAGACCGTCACTGTACTGGTCGAGCGCCGCGTTATGCACCCCGTGTATAAGAAGTTCATCAAGCAGTCCAAGAAGTACGCCGCTCACGACGAGTCGAACAGCGTCAAGATCGGGGACACTGTCCAGATCGAAGAATGCCGTCCGATTTCCAAGTCCAAGCGGTGGACCGTGCTGGCGACTCCGGTCGCCGACAACGGCTGATTGAACCCGGCGGCTTCGGCCGCCGGTCTTCATTGGCCAAAACAGCTGAATACATAAGGAAGCCATTCCATGATTCAGATGCAAACCAACCTGGAGGTCGCCGACAATAGCGGCGCGCGCCGGGTGCAGTGCATCAAGGTGTTGGGCGGCGCAGGTCGTCGCTTCGCCGCCATCGGCGATGTTATCGTCGTGTCGGTGAAGGAAGCGATTCCGCGCGGCCGCGTGAAGAAGGGTGATGTGCATCGCGCCGTCATCGTTCGCACCGCCAAGGAACTGCGTCGTGAAGACGGTTCCGTCATCCGCTTCGACCGCAATGCTGCCGTGCTGATCAACAAGCAGGGTGAGCCGATCGGTACCCGTATCTTCGGGCCGGTCACTCGTGAGCTGCGCGGTAAGAAGTTCATGAAGATCATTTCGCTGGCGCCGGAGGTGCTCTGATGGCTGCGAAGATCCGCAAGAATGACCGTGTCGTTGTCATCGCTGGCAAGGACAAGGGCAAGACGGGCGAAGTCATCGAAGTGCTGCCGACCGAAGGTCGCGTCAAGGTGCGCGGTGTCAACCTGGTGAAGAAGCACCAGCGTCAGACCCCGATGCAGCAGGGCGGCATCGTCGAGATCGAAGCTGCGCTGGACGTGTCCAACGTTGCGCACATCGACCCGAAGACCAACAAGCCGACCCGCGTTGGCTTCCGGACCCTGGAGGACGGCCGCAAGGTTCGCTTCGCCAAGGCTTCCGGTGAAGTGATCGACCAGTGAGGCGCACAATGGCTGCCCGTCTGAAGGAACAGTACGATACGGTCATCCGGGCCAAGTTGAAGGCGGAGTTTAACTACGCCAACGACATGCAGATTCCGAGCCTGGAAAAGATCGTTATCAACATGGGTGTCGGCGAAGCCGCCGGCGACAGCAAGAAGGTGAACGCGGCTGCTGCTGAGCTGGCTGCGATCACCGGTCAGAAGCCCGTGATCACCAAGGCCCGCAAGTCCATCGCGCAGTTCAAGCTGCGTGAAGGCATGCCCATCGGTTGCAAGGTGACTCTGCGCCGTGACCGCATGTACGAGTTCCTGGACCGTCTGGTCACCATCGCGCTGCCCCGCGTCCGCGACTTCCGCGGTATCCCGGCGACCAGCTTCGATGGCCGGGGGAACTACGCCATGGGTCTGAAGGAACAGATCATTTTCCCGGAAATCGATTACGACAAGATCGATGAAATCCGTGGCATGGACATCATCTTCGTGACGACGGCTGAGACCGACAAGGAAGCCAAGGCTCTCTTGAAGGCTTTCCAGATGCCGTTCATCGGGGAGGCGGGGAATCATGGCTAAGAAGAGCTCTGTCGAGAAGAACAAGCGTCGCACCGAGCTGGCGGCGAAGCACCGCGAAAAGCGCGCCGCCCTCAAGGCGACCGCCCGCAACCGTGATCTGCCCGATGACGAGCGTTTCGCGGCCGTGCTGAAGCTGGCGCAGCTGCCCCGCAATGGCAGCCGCACCCGCATCCGGAACCGTTGCGAACTGACGGGGCGTCCGCGCGCCTTCTATCGCAAGTTCCGTCTCTGCCGCGTCGCCCTGCGTGATCTTGCCAGCAATGGCCAGATCCCGGGCATGACCAAGTCCAGCTGGTAAGGAGGGTCGGGTAATGAACCTGAGCGATCCCCTGGGCGATATGCTGACTCGTATTCGTAACGGTCAGAAAGCCCGCATGTCGGTCGTTAGCAGCCCGGCCTCCAAGCTCCGCACCAATGTGCTGGAAGTTTTGAAGCGCGAAGGCTACATCCGCGGTTATTCCGTTGAGGATGTGAAGCCCGGTGTGAGCAATCTTCGCATCGAGCTGAAGTACCACGAAGGCGAACCGGTCATTAAGGAAGTGCATCGCGTTTCCAAGCCGGGCCGCCGGATTTACTCCAAGATCGCCGATCTGCAGCGCGTGTATAACGGGCTGGGTATCGCGATCCTCTCGACGCCGCGCGGCGTCATGTCTGACAACGAGGCCCGCGCCGCCAATGTTGGCGGTGAAGTCCTCTGCAAGGTGTTCTAAGGAGCACGGCCATGTCGCGTATCGGAAAGCATCCGGTGCCGGTTCCGGCCGGGGTAACCGTTCAGGTCACCGGTCAGACTGTCACCGCCAAGGGTAAGCTGGGTCAGCTCAGCCTCATCCTTATCGACGAGATCGAAGCGAAGCTGGAGGATGGCAAGCTTGTCGTCGCTCCGCGCAACGAAACGGTTCGCGCTCGTCAGAATTGGGCCACCGCCCGCACCAACCTTGCCAATCTGGTGACCGGTGTGGAAAAGGGCTTCACCAAGAATCTCGAAATCACCGGCGTCGGCTACAAGGCCGCCGTTGCTGGTTCGGAGCTGGTGTTGAACCTGGGCTTCAGCCACGACATCCGTTACCCGATTCCCGCGGGTATCACGATGAAGTGCGAGAAGCCCACCTCCATCTCGATCTCTGGTGCTGACAAGCAGCAGGTGGGTCAGATCGCTGCGGAGATCCGTTCTTATCGTCCGCCTGAGCCCTACAAGGGCAAGGGTGTGAAGTATGAGAACGAGATCATCGTCCGCAAAGAAGGCAAGAAGAAGTAAGGCGGTCGTCGATGAGCAAGCAACAGGATCTCAACCAGCGTCGCAAGGCGCGGGTGCGCACCCGGATCCGCAAGTTCGCGGGTGGTCGCGTTCGTCTCTCGGTCTTCCGGTCGAGCCAGCACATCTATGCCCAGATCATCGACGACACGGCGGGCCATACGCTCGCCGCTGCCTCGACCCTGGACAAGGATCTCCGCGACGCCCTCAAGACCGGCGCGGACATCGAAGCGGCCAAGGCCGTCGGCAAGCTGATTGCCGAACGCGCCCTGGCCAAGGGTGTGAGCGCCGTCGTGTTCGATCGCGGTCAGTATCTGTTTCACGGTCGTGTGAAGGCTTTGGCCGACGCCGCCCGCGAAGCCGGCCTGCAGTTCTAAGGGGGTAGCAATGGCTCGTAATGAGAACAGCGCGGCCGGCGGCGAGGGTGAGCGGCGGAACCGCGATCGCGGCGAACGCCGCGACCGTGGTGAAAACCGCGATCGTCGTGAGGAGCGCGAAGGCGACGATCTCGTCGAGAAACTCGTCGGGATCAATCGCGTCGCCAAGGTGGTGAAGGGTGGTCGTCGCTTCGGCTTCGCCGCCATCGTCGTTGTCGGTGACGCCAAGGGTCGCGTCGGCGTCGGCTCGGGCAAGGCCCGTGAAGTGCCGGAAGCCATCCGCAAGGCCACCGATCAGGCCAAGCGGTCGATGATCCGCGTGCCGCTGCGCGAAGGCCGCACGCTGCATCACGATGTGTACGGTCACTTCGGTGCCGGCAAGGTCGTGCTGCGTGCAGCCCCGCCGGGTACCGGTATCATCGCCGGTGGCCCGATGCGCGCCATCTTCGAAGCCCTGGGCGTCGCGGACGTGGTGACCAAGTCGGTCGGCACTTCCAACCCGCACAACATGATCAAGGCGACCTTCGACGCCCTGGCGCAGTGCGTCAGCCCGCGTGCTGTGGCCGCCCGTCGTGGCCGTCGCGTTTCCGATATTCTCGGCAAGCGCGAAGGTGAGAAGGAGGCCGCGTAAATGGCTGACAAGTCCACCATCGTCGTGACCCAGATCGGTAGTCCGATCGGTCGCCAGGGCGACCAGCGCGCCACCCTGATCGGCCTGGGTCTGAACAAGCTGAACCGCACCCGCGAGCTGGAGGATACCCCCTCCGTCCGCGGGATGATCAACAAGGTTCGGCACCTCGTGCGCGTCGAGGAGGCCTCGTAAGAGGCTTCCCCGATACGGCTTGAAGGATAGACACCATGAAGCTCAACGAAATCCGCGAAAACGAAGGCGCCCGCAAGGGTCGCATGCGTATCGGTCGCGGCATCGGGTCCGGCAAGGGCAAGACCGGTGGCCGTGGCGTTAAGGGTCAGAAGTCCCGTACGGGCGTCTCGATCAAGGGCTTCGAAGGCGGCCAGATGCCTCTGCATCGCCGTCTGCCGAAGCGCGGTTTCTCGAACGTGCCGTTCGCCAAGGACTACGCTGTGGTCAATGTCGGCGCCGTGCAGAAGGCCATCGATGATGGTCGCCTGAACGCCGCCGAGACGATCACCGCCGATGTGCTGGTTGCGGCCGGTCTGGCCCGCGCCGCCCGTGATGGCGTGCGTCTGCTGAACAAGGGCACGATCACTGCCAAGGCCACGTTTGACGTGGCCGGTGCTTCTGCCGGCGCCATCGCCGCCGTCGAAGCCGCCGGTGGCAGCGTGAAGGTCGCGGTGGCGGAAGAAGCCACTGAGGCCTGATCGACGTCAGGTTCGATGTTGGAGCAGGGCTCCGGGGCAACCCGGGGCCTTGTTTCATTTAGGCTATCCGCATTTCTTATGCGCGCGGCGCCATGCGACCATGGTACCGGGGGGCGCTTGTCGCATTGACCCCCGCGCCAAATATGGTTAAGCGGTAAGGGGTGTATGGCTTTGGCGTGCTGTGGGGCTGGCGGGCGTGGCGTAACGCGCGCTTAATGCCCCGCCATGTCACTTTCATGTTGACCGCGACGCGCTGGCCCTGTTCAAAGCCATGTTTAAGAGTGGCCGGATGTGCCGGCCGGGTGTGCGACTTCAAGGGGCCTTTCATGGCATCAGCTGCCGAGCAACTTGCCGCCAATATCAATTTCGGTGCCTTCTCCAAGGCCACCGAATTGAAGAAGCGGATTTGGTTCACCCTGGGGGCGTTGATCGTCTACCGGCTGGGAACCTATATCCCGCTGCCGGGCATCAATAGCGGCGCCTTTTCCAGCTTCTTCGCCAATCAGGCGGGCGGCATCCTGGGCATGTTCAATATGTTCGCCGGCGGTGCTGTCGAACGTATGAGCATCTTTGCGCTCAACATCATGCCCTATATCTCCGCCTCGATCATCATCCAGCTGATGACGGCGGTGTCGCCGACGCTGGAGACCTTGAAGAAGGAAGGCGAATCGGGCCGCAAGAAGATCAACCAATATACCCGCTACCTGACCGTGGTGCTGGCCCTGGTGCAGTCTTATGGCCTCGCGCTGGGATTGGAGGGCATGAATCAGGCCGGTGGGTCGGTGGTGATTGATCCCGGCTGGTTCTTCCGCATCTCCACCGTGCTGACCATGGTGGGCGGCACGATGTTCCTGATGTGGCTGGGTGAGCAGATCACGGCCCGTGGCGTGGGTAACGGCATTTCGCTGATCATTTTTGCCGGTATCGTGGCAGCGTTGCCGCGCGCCTTCGCGCAGATTCTGGAGCTGGGCCGCACCGGCGCCATGAGCAGCTGGTTCATCATCGCCATGCTGGTGCTGGCGGTGATTGTGATTACCGGTATCGTCTTCTTCGAACGTGCGCAGCGCCGCCTGATCGTGCAGTACCCGAAGCGCCAAGTCGGTAACAAGATGTTCGGCGGTGAGGCTTCGCATCTGCCGCTGAAGCTGAACACCGCCGGCGTCATTCCGCCGATCTTCGCCTCGTCGCTGCTGCTGCTGCCGCTGACCATGGTGGGCTTCTCCGGCGCCAATGCCGGTACCGGTAACGGCTCCTGGTGGTCGACCGCGCTGGAGATGGTGACGCGGCATGTGGCGCATGGCACGCCGCTTTACATGCTGCTGTATACTGCGCTGATCGTGTTTTTCAGCTTCTTCTATACCGCCATTGTCTTCAATCCGACCGAGACGGCCGAGAACCTGAAGAAATATGGCGGGTTCATTCCGGGCATTCGGCCCGGCAAGAACACGGCCGACTATCTGGACTTTGTGCTGACGCGTCTGACGGTGATCGGGGCTGCCTATATCACGGTCGTCTGTCTGTTGCCGGAAATCCTGATGGCAGAATATGGCGCCGCCTTCTATTTCGGCGGTACCTCTCTGCTGATCCTGGTGACGGTGACGATGGATACCGTGGCCCAGGTTCATTCCCATCTGCTGGCGCATCAGTATGAAGGCCTGATCAAGAAGGCCAAGCTGCGTGGGAGACGTGGATGAATCTGATCCTGTTGGGGCCGCCGGGGGCCGGTAAGGGGACGCAGTCCCAACGCCTGGAAAAGAAGTACGGCACCATCCAACTGTCCACCGGGGACATGCTGCGCGCCGCTGTGCGCAGCGGTTCCGCGCTGGGCCAGCGGGCCGACGCCATCATGAAGGCCGGGCAGCTGGTGCCGGACGAGGTGATGATCCAGATGATCTCCGAGCGGATCGATCAGCCGGATTGCGCCAAGGGCTTCATCCTGGATGGTTTCCCGCGCACCGTGCCGCAGGCGCAGGCGCTGGACATCATGCTGGAAGAGAAGGGTCTGAAGCTTGATCATGTGATCGAGATGAAGGTGGATGGCCCGGCCCTGGTCACCCGCGTCACCGGCCGGTTCACCTGCGCCAAGTGCGGTGCCGGCTATCACGACAGTTTCCACCCCACCAAGGTGGCTGGTGTCTGTGATAATTGCGGCTCTACTGAGTTCACCCGCCGCGCGGATGACAATGCCGAAACCTTCGGCAAGCGTCTGGCAGCCTATGAGCGTGATACGGCGCCCATCCTGCCTTATTACCGTGAGCGCGGTGTGTTGCAGCAGGTGGACGGCATGGCGGAGATCGATGAGGTCACCCGCCAGCTGGAAGCCATCATCGGCTGAGCATTGGGCGATATCTGAAAGTCAGGGGGCGGGCCGTCAGGCGCCGCCCCTTCGCTTTTGGGGGGGAGGGTGGCCAAGGTCGCATGGGTCGCCCTGGCGTGCGGCTTGACAGGGGCCAAGGTCTGCCTATACTGCGCGCCTTCAATCCGTCACAGGATTGGATATGCATGATGAACGCCGTTCCAGGGCTGATGCCCGGGGTCGGTGCTTTTTCATGCATAGGCATTTGAAGACCCCGGTTCGCCGGGACTTCTTCGGATGAGATGTCCCGAAGCCTCCTGATCGCCCCGCCACGGGTGACGGGCATGGCAGGCGGGATGTGGACGAAGACGGTGCGGCAGTCGCCGCACCATAACGAGGAGAAGACACGTGGCGCGTATCGCTGGCGTGAACATCCCCACCGCGAAGCGTGTGGTGATCGCCCTTCAGTACATCCATGGCATTGGCCCGAAGTTCGCAAGCGAGATTTGCGAAAAGATTGGGATCCCGGCCGAACGTCGTGTCAACCAGTTGACCGACGATGAAGTTCTGCGCATCCGCGAAACCATCGACGCCGACTATCGCGTGGAAGGCGACCTGCGCCGCGAAACCGCGATGAACATCAAGCGTTTGATGGACATGGCCTGCTATCGCGGCCTGCGTCACCGTAAGGGCCTGCCGGTCCGTGGTCAGCGCACGCACACCAACGCCCGTACCCGCAAGGGTCCGGCGAAGCCGATCGCCGGCAAGAAGAAGTAAGACGGGAGACCAGATAAATGGCAAAGCCCAACGCCGCTGCTCGTCTCCGTCGTCGCGAGCGCAAGAACATCACCTCTGGTGTCGCTCACGTGAACGCCAGCTTCAACAACACGATGATCACCATCACCGACGCGCAGGGCAACACCATTGCCTGGTCGTCGTCGGGTACCATGGGCTTCAAGGGTTCGCGTAAGTCGACGCCCTATGCCGCCCAGATGGCTGCCGAGGACGCTGGCCGCAAGGCTCAGGAACACGGCATGAAGACGCTGGAAGTGGAAGTCAAGGGTCCGGGTTCGGGCCGTGAATCCGCTCTGCGCGCGCTGCAGTCGATCGGTTTCCAGATCACGTCCATCCGTGACGTGACTCCGATCCCGCACAACGGCGTTCGTCCGCCGAAGAAGCGCCGCGTCTGATCCAGACCGAGGCATTCCGGCACCCGCACCGTTCGGGAAAGGTGGGCGCACGCCATCGCGCCCACCCACGCATTGAACGGTTGGCCCCATCTGCGAAAGCCGTTGGGGCCGTGGTGTGCCGGAATGTTGCTTTGACCCGATGGCAAGAGGCATAGCCGTGATCCAGAAGAATTGGCAGACTCTCGAAAAGCCGAACAAGTTGGAAATCACGCCGGGTAATGACCCGAAGCGTGAAGCCGTCATCGTCGCCGGCCCGCTGGAGCGGGGCTTTGGCCTGACGCTCGGTAATTCCCTGCGTCGCGTTCTGCTCTCCTCGCTGCAGGGCGCTGCCGTCACCTCGATCCATATCGATGGTGTGCTGCACGAATTCTCCTCGATCCCGGGCGTCCGTGAAGACGTCACCGACATCGTCCTGAACATCAAGGCGATGGCCCTGAAGATGGGCGCCGAAGGCCCGCGCCGGATGCGGCTGCGCGCTGAAGGCCCGTGCAACGTTGTTGCCGGCATGATCGATACCGGTGCCGATATCGAGGTGCTGGATCCCGATCACCTGATCTGCACGCTGGATGCCGGCGCGCGTCTGAACATGGAATTGACGGTTCATTCCGGTAAGGGCTATGTCCCGGCCGCCATGAACCGTCCGGAAGATGCCCCCATCGGCCTGATCCCGGTGGACAGCATTTTCTCCCCCGTCACCAAGGTCGCCTACAAGGTGGAAAACACCCGCGTTGGCCAGACCACGGACTATGACAAGCTGCTGCTGACCGTTGAGACCAACGGCGCCGTCACGCCGGAAGATGCGGTGGCCATTGCCGCCCGTATCCTGCAAGACCAGTTGCAGATGTTCATCAATTTCGAGGAGCCCCAGGCAGCGGTGGCCGAGTCGAAGGCGGACGAAATCCCCTTCAACAAGAACCTGCTGCGCAAGGTGGACGAGCTGGAACTGTCGGTTCGCTCGGCCAACTGCCTCAAGAACGACAATATCGTCTATATCGGCGATCTGGTGCAGAAGACCGAGGCGGAGATGCTCCGTACCCCGAACTTCGGCCGCAAGTCGCTGAACGAGATCAAGGAAGTGCTGGCCCAGATGGGTCTGCATCTCGGCATGGAAATCCCGAACTGGCCGCCCGAGAATATCGAGGATCTGGCCAAGCGTCTGGAAGAGCCGTACTGAGCTTGATTTTACGGGCGGAGCCTTCTAGGTTCCGCTCCCTGTTTTACCCAGGGCATTCCGCCCACCCCCGCCGTACTGGCCCGACAGGGTACCGGCGTCTGCGGGGATCGCCATCGGTTCCGCCCAGCGGGGCCACGCTATGCAAGGAGAGCACCCATGCGTCACGGTATGTCCGGGCGTAAGTTCAGCCGCACCACCTCCCACCGTCTCGCCATGTTCTCCAACATGGCCAACGCCCTGATCAAGCACGAGCAGATCAAGACCACCCTGCCGAAGGCGAAGGATCTGCGTCCGATCGTCGAAAAGCTGATCACGCTCGGCAAGAAGGGCGGCCTCGCCAACAAGCGTCTGGCCTATGCCGAGCTGCGCGACAACGCCATTGTGGACAAGCTGTTCACCGTGATCGCTGAGCGCTACAAGGACCGCAACGGTGGTTACACCCGCGTTCTGAAGGCCGGCTTCCGTTATGGCGACAACGCCCCGATGGCCGTCATCGAGCTGGTTGACCGCGATCAGGCCGCCAAGGGCCTGGATAGCGGCCCGGTGCTGGTGAAGGACGAGGACGGCGAAGAAGCCGCCGTCTGATCGGTTCTTTCAGGTCCGTATGACAGAAACCCGCCGGGGCAACCCGGCGGGTTTTTGCTTGTGCGCGGCGGATGCAGCACCGCCTGTCGGTCAATGCTGATCATGCCTGTCAAACGCCCTGCAAGGGCGTAGGATGTTGATGCAGACCAAGAAACCAGGCTTGAGGAAATCGCCATGATCGACCTGTACACCGCCGCCACGCCCAACGGCTATAAGGTCTCCTGCACGCTGGAGGAGTTGGGCCTGTCCTACAATGTGCATGTGCTGGCGCTGGCCAAGGGGGAGCAGAAGGAACCTTGGTTCCTGGCCATGAATCCCAATGGTCGCATCCCGGTGATTGTCGATCGGGCGGAGGATTTTACCGTCTTCGAATCGGGCGCGATCATGGTCTATCTGGCGGAAAAGACCGGCCGGTTGCTGCCGGCCGATGCCAAGGGCCGCAGCCGGGTGCTGCAATGGCTGATGTTCCAGATGGGGGGCGTGGGCCCGATGATGGGGCAGGCCAATGTCTTCTATCGCTATTTTCCGGAAAAGATCGAACCGGCCATCCAGCGTTATCAGAACGAAACCAAGCGCTTGCTGACGGTGCTGGATGGGCATCTGGCGTCCCATGAATATCTGGCTGGTGATTTCTCCATCGCCGATATCGCCAATTGGTGCTGGGCGCGCACGCATGACTGGTCGGGTGTCGCCATCGATGACCTGCCGCATCTGACCCGCTGGATCAACCAGATCGCCGCCCGTCCCGGCTGTGCCGCCGGTCTGAATCAGCCGCCGCGCGTGGTCAGTGGGGAGGAACTGGTGAAGACTGCCCAGACGATGATCGCGCGGTGAAAAATTTTATCGGACCGGCGTAACCTTTTCCGGGTGGCGACGAATGACAGGGTGGGGCCGCTTCCGGTCCCACCGATCTGATCATCAAGGAGCCATCGCCATGAAGTCCGCCACCAGCCTGACCATCCTGTCCCTGGGCGCCGCCGTTGCCGGTGCGCTGTCGCTGGCCGCCATCAGCGTGCCGGCCCATGCTGAGGAAAAGGTCAAGTGCTACGGCATCGCCAAGGCCGGCGAGAATGATTGCGCCAACAAGGCGGCCGGCCATTCCTGTGCCACCGAGTCGAAGGTCAATTACAGCGGTCAGGACTTCAAGGCCGTCACCAAGGCCGCCTGCGAGGCCGAAGGCGGCAGCCTGACCCCGTTTGAGGGCACCAACCCCAAGAAGGCGGCCAAGTAAGCGGGACCGGCGGAACCAGCGCGCCATGCGGCCCGCCCCCAGCCACCGCCCCGAAGCCGTGCCGCTTGCGGCCGGCATCGGTCTGCGCCACGCCCATGTGCTGGATTTCCTGACGGCACCGCAGGAGGTGTCGTGGCTGGAGGTGCATTCAGAGAATTATCTCTGCGCCGGGGGGCCGCGCTTGGCGCAACTGGAGCGTATCCGGGCCGATTACCCGCTCTCCTGTCACTCCGTCGCCCTGTCATTGGGGGCGGCGGAGGGGGTGTCGCGGGATCATCTGGCCCGGCTCCGCATCCTCTATGACCGGTTTCAACCAGGGCTGATTTCCGACCATCTGGCCTGGTGCGGGGTGGAGGGGATGCACGCGCCGGACCTGCTGCCGTTGCCGTTGAATGGCGAAAGCCTTGAGGTGGTGGCGCGCAATGTCGAACGCGCGCAAGAGGGGTTGGGCCGCCGGCTGCTGGTGGAAAACCCCTCCCTCTATCTCCGCTTCCAGGCCGATGAGATGGATGAGGCGGATTTTCTGGCAGCGCTGGTGGCACGCACTGGCTGTGGCCTGCTGCTGGATATCAATAATCTCTATGTCAGCTGCCAGAATCGCGGGCTGGACGCGGCCAGCCTGCTGGCCCGGTTCCCGGCTGCCGCTGTCGGTCAATATCATCTGGCCGGTCATGCCAGGGTAATGGTCGAAGAGGCGGTGCTGCTGGTGGATGACCATGGCTCCCCGGTATCCGATCCCGTCTGGGCGCTTTATGCCCAGGCGCTGCGGCTGATCGGCCCCCGGCCCACCCTGGTGGAATGGGATACGGACGTGCCGCCGCTGCCCGTGCTGCTGGGGGAGGCGGCCCAGGCCCAGGCGCTGCTGGAGGAGGCAGGGCCATGCTGAAACAGCTTCAGCAGGCCATGCTGGGGGCGGTCTATGGCGATGCGGCGGGCTTTGCCCGCGTCGCCGCCGGGCTGGCCCCGGCGACCGTTGATCCGGTGCGGGCCCTTTACCTGCACACGGCCACCGTCACCGCCGCGTTGACCGGCGTGCTGGCCCAGGCCTATCCGGCGGTTCATGCGGAGATGGGGGAGGCGGGGTTTGCCACCCTTGCCACCCGTTTCCTGCGGGAACAGCCGCCCGCCTTGCCCGTGCTGTCCGCCTATGGCGCCGGATTCGCCGAGCTTGTGCCGCCCGCCCTGCAAGGGATGGCGCGGCTGGATTGGTCGGCGCATCGGGCCTATTTCGCCGCCGATGCCCAGGCCCTGAGCCCGGCGGCCCTGGCGCTGATCCCGCCGGACCGGCTGGGGGGGCTGGATTTGCGGCCAGTGCCCTCCGTCAGCCTGCTGGCGGGGGTTGACCCTGATCCCTGGCTGCCGCTTCGGCCGGACTTGGCCGTTGTGATTAACCCGTTCGAGTCGCCCCCCGCCGGGGCGCTGATCTGGCGCGGCACTGATTTGCGGGTGGCGGCCTGCCCGGTGGATGGTGGGGTATTGACCCTGCTGACGGGCTTGGCGGCGGGGCAGGGGCTGTTGGCGGCGGCGGAGTCGGCCCTGGCCGCCGGGCTGCTGGACCTGCCGGCGGCGCTGGCTTTTCTGCTGAACCAGGGTCTGCTGACCCGGACGGAGGATGCGGCCCCATGATTGAACGATTATTCCGCTTTGTTATCGATCCTGGTCCCAGCCTGAGCCTGCCGGCGGTCAGCCGTTACGTTGCCGCAATAATCCTTGTCAGCGGCCGTGTCTGGCTGGGGTTGCCCTTCCTAAAGGCGGGGCTGCACCGGCTGGGCAGTTGGGATGCGCAATCCTTCCTGTTCACAGAAATCCATCCCGTCCCCTTCCTGTCGGCGGCCATTGCGGCCCCGCTGACCACCGGGGCGGAGCTGGTGCTGGGGGCCCTGCTGCTGCTGGGGCTGACGGGCCGGCTGGCCGCGGCGGGGTTGGGGGTGATGGCGGCCAGCCTGTTCTTTGTCATCGGCCGCACGGTTCAGGGAATGGAAAATGGTATTGCCGTTGCGGGGGAACAGATTCCATGGATGATCATCGCTGTCGTTCTGATTGTGGCCGGTCCCGGCCTGCTGTCGCTGGATGCGTTCATCGCCCGGCGCTGGCGGCGGGCGGACAAGGCCAGCTGAGATGGGGGCAAGCCTTGCGACATATCCTGATCTCTACCGGCCTGGGGCTGGCACTCTGCCTTGGTTTGGGCTTCTCCGCCGGGGCGCAGACGGAACCGGCCAAACCCACCCCCGGCCTGACGGCAGCGGAGAAGACCGCCAAGCAGCAGGCCTACGAGGAGGCGGAACGGCTCTGCCGTGCCATCAAGGACCAGGACAAGTTCAACGAATGCCTGGACCTTTATTTCGTGGATGCCAAGAAATTCAAGGCGTTCCTGGACGAGCACGGGGTGAAGGACAGCAAGCCGCCGCAGAACTGACCCCGCCCTTGCGCGCGTCAAGCGTCAGCCGGGAGGCGATGGAGGAAGGCGAACTGGCCGCCCTGCTGGTGGCGGCGCAGGAGGGGGACCGGCGTGCCTATGCCGCCTTCCTGAATGCGGTGCTGCCGCTGCTGCGCCGCATGGGCCGGGCCAAGCTGGCCAGCGCCGCCGATCTTGATGATTTCGTGCAGGATTGCCTGTTGAGCCTGCACCAGGCCCGCGCCACCTATCAGCCAGGGCGGCCGGTGCTGCCCTGGCTGCAGGCGATTGCCCGCAACCGCCTGTCCGATGCCCTGCGCCGCACCTATCGCCGCCGCGATGTGGAGGCCCAGGGCCATGATCCGGAGTTGCTGGAAAACGTGCCGCAACCCGCCGTCGAGGAGGGGGAAGGACGGGAGCTTGCCCCCTTGCTGGCGCAATTGCCGGATCGGCAGCGCGCCGCCCTGGACATGCTGAAAATACGGGGGATGAGCCTGCGCGACGCCTCGGCCGAAAGCGGCATCAGTGTCGGGGCCTTGAAGGTGGCGGTGCATCGCGGCATTGCCAGCCTGCGCCAGATGCTGGGCCGGGAGAATGACCATGACTGATACCGCCCGCCTGATCGACCAGTTGGCCGCCCGTGACGATGGTGTGCGCCGCTTGCCCCACCCGCGCTGGCGCCTGTTGCGCTGGCTGTGCCTGTGCCTGCCGCTGGTGCTTTTGATGGTGGGGATCGAGGGGGTGCGGCCCGATCTTGCGGCGGTGATCCGCCAACCGCTCTGGCTGGCGCAGCAGGGCTTGGCCTTGGGCACGGCGCTGGCGGCGGCCTATGCCGGCATCACCTTCAGCGTGCCGGGGCGGGAATGGTGGGGCAAGCTGGTCTGGCTGCCGATTCTGGGATTCTGGGTGTCCGCCATCTGGGCCAGCCTGGGCCCGATGGGGGAAGCGATGGCCGTGACCGATTTTTCGGAAATCTTCTGCCCCTATTGTTTCCCGGTGATCAGCATCGGCAGCGCCTGCCTGCTGGCCTGGGACATGCGCCGCGCGGCACCCATCGCACCGGTGCGGATGATGGGGCTGCTGCTGGTGGCAGGGGGCAGCCTGGCCCTGTTCGGCGAACGGCTGATCCATGACGGGTTTGAGGCACCCTTGCTGATGCTGGTGCAAATCCTGGCGATTCTGGCCGCCGGACCGCTGCTGGCCCCGCTGGGACGCGCGGTTTTCCGCTGGAAGCGTGGTTGACCATATCATTGCCGTTCGGGCAGAACGGCACGCCTTTAGCGCAATGATATTCCCCTTTTGGCGGTAGCTGTTGCGATATGCTGCCGACATTCGTACTGTTGTCGGTAGTTTCATCGGCTGCCGGCCTGGACGTATTGTCGTGTCGGGCGGGCCCCCTCCCTCAGCATTGGTGTTTACTGCGAAATGGCGCTCCAACAGCGGCTTGATATTCGACAGTCCCAGTCGTTGGTGATGACGCCGCAGCTTCAGCAGGCCATCAAGCTGCTGCAGCTCTCCAATATGGAACTGGCCGATTTCGTCGATAAGGAACTGGAGCAGAATCCCCTGCTGGAACGGGCGGAAGGCGAATGGACCGATGCCGCCCCCGACGGTGTGGACAGGGAAGAGGCGCCGGCCCCCATGCCGGAAGGACGGGTGGCCGACACAGTGGAATTGGCCACCAGCGACCGCATGGCATCGGACAGTGATGCCCCGCTGGATACGGATTTCGAGAATGTCTACACCAACAGTTCTGTTGCCGATCTGGATGGTGCGGGGCTGGGATCGGGCGAACAGTTCGGCGACTGGTCGTCGCGCAGCGGCGGGTTTGAGGATGATGAGAGCGGGTTTGAGGCGACCCTGACCGAGCGGCCGAAGCTGCGCGACCATCTGGAAGAGCAGATCAAGATGGATCTGCCCGACCCGATGGACCGTCTGGTCGCCTATGCCCTGATGGATCATCTGGACGAAACTGGATATCTGGTCGCCGATCTGGCGGAAATTGCCAGCACGCTGGGCTGCGAACTGGCCCGGGTGGAGGCCGTGCTGGCCCGGCTGCAGCGCTGCGATCCGGCCGGCATTTTCGCCCGCACGCTCTCCGAATGTCTGGCACTCCAGCTGCGGGAAAAGAACCGGCTGGACCCCTGTATGCAGGCGCTGCTGGACCATCTGCCGCTGCTGGCCGCCCGCAATCTTCAGCAATTGCTGAAAGTGTGCGGCTGCGATGCCGAAGACCTCTCCGACATGGTGGCGGAGATCAAGGCGCTGAACCCCAAGCCGGCGCTTTCCTTTGATTTTGAGCCGGTACAGACGGTGGTGCCGGATATCCTGATGCGAGCGGCCCCCGGCGGCGGCTGGCTGGTGGAGCTGAATACGGACACGCTGCCGCGCGTGCTGGTCAACCAGCGCTATCACAGCCGCGTGCTGGCCGGCGCCCGCAACAAACAGGAAAAGGAATATATCGCCGAACAGTTTCAGTCGGCCAGCTGGCTGGTGAAAAGCCTGCATCAGCGTGCCACTACCATCCTGAAGGTGGCGACGGAGATTGTGCGGCAACAGGACGCTTTCTTCCTGCATGGGCTGCAATTCATGAAGCCGCTGATTCTGCGCGACATCGCCGAAGCCATCGGAATGCATGAAAGCACGGTCAGCCGCGTGACCACCAACAAGTTCTTGTCCAGCCCGCGCGGCGTGTTTGAACTGAAATATTTCTTCACCTCCGCCATCCAGGGGGCGGACGGTCAGGCCGCGCATTCCGCAGAGGCGGTGCGCTTCCGCATCAAGGCTCTGATCGATGCGGAGAAGGCGGATGACACGCTTTCCGACGATAAAATTGTCGAAATTCTCCGCGCTGATGGGATCGACATTGCACGTCGGACCGTTGCCAAGTATCGTGAGGGTATGAAGATCCCCTCTTCAGTCCAGCGCCGTCGGGAGAAGGCCCTTGGGTTGTAGACCCTGCGCTGACCGTTCGAGGAAGACCCGTCCGTTGGATTTCTCCCGGTTCTGGATGCCAGTCCCGGATGGTGGTTCCCCGAAAACGGTTTACGCGCCCTGAAAGAACAGGTCGAATATGCAAGTCACCGTCAAAGGCAAGCAACTGGATGTGGGCGATGCTCTGCGGACCCACGTGAAGGATCAGCTAGCAAACTTGGTGGGCAAATATTTCGGCAACCCTATGGAGGCGACGGTCATCCTGTCCAAGGATGCGAATCTGTACAAAGCGGATATTCAGGTTCATGTCGGGCGTGGCATCCTGTTGCAATCCAATGCCCAGGCGAATGAGCCCTACCCGGCCTTTGAGGAGGCGGCGGACAAGGTGGCCAAGCGCCTGCGTCGTTACAAGCGCCGGTTGAAGGATCATCATGAGCGCCAGACGCTGGCCCAGTTGCCAGTAACGTCCGCGCGTAAATACATTCTGGAGGCTGATGGGGCCGATCCAGAGGTTTTTGAGGAGGAGGCGGAAAGCACCGCCGAAGTCAACGGACATCAGCCGGTCGTTGTCGCGGAGATGGAAACAGCCATCGAAATGCTGACCGTCAGCGAAGCGGTGATGCGGATGGACCTTGCGGATTTGCCCGCTTTGATGTTCCGTAATCGGGCACACGGCGGTCTGAACATGATCTACCGCCGTCCGGATGGCAATGTCGGCTGGGTCGATCCCGCTGGCACCCCCGGACCCGTGAAGCAATAAGGTGATCTGTACCCCATGTCTGTTTCCTTGCGTTCCCATTCCCCTTCCCCGCAACAGACGTTTCCGGCAGCGATGAATGATCTATTGAAGCCGGAGGCGATCCTCCCGAACCTGAAGGCTGGCTCCAAAAAGCAGGCTTTGCAGGAACTGGCGAAGAAGGCGGCCGAACTGACCGGCCAGCATGAACGCGCCATTTTCGACGTGCTGGTGGAACGGGAGCGGCTGGGCACCACAGGCGTGGGCCGTGGCATCGGTATCCCACACGGCAAGTTGCCCGGCCTGTCCGGCGTGATGGCGATTTTCGCCCGGTTGGAAAAGCCGGTCGATTTTGAAGCCATCGACGAACAGCCGGTGGACCTGATCTGTCTGCTGCTGGCCCCGGAAGGGGCGGGGGCGGACCATCTTAAGGCGCTGGCCCGCGTGTCACGCCTGCTGCGGGATCAGGTTCTCTGCGACAAGTTGCGCGGGGCCGAATCCGGTGATGCGCTTTACGCGGTGCTGGTCCAGACGGAACATAGCAACGCGGCGTAAGCCGGGTTACGGTTGTTGAAAGAAAAAGGGCGGCATCCGTGCGGGTGCCGCCCTTTTTTGTTTTTTGGGGGGGAGGCGGTGGAGGAATAATTATCCAACGCTCTGTTGCCTCCCCCGCGAAAGCGGGGGTCCAGGGGCCACGGGGACGAACAGACGCTTATTTCCTCTGGCCCCTGGTTCCCCGCTTTCGCGGGGAAGGCAAGGATGCGCAACGGAGTAACGTTTGGAAGCGGCGCGGACGAGCTATCGCCAAAATCCCCCCCCCTCACCGCCGCAGCAAGAACTCCCGTCCCACCTTCACCCGTTTCACCCCGTTATATTCCACGATATCGGCGGTGGCGTAGGTTTCCGACCATTTGTCGGGCAGATAGCTGCCGGTGCCGATAATGTCGATCGGGGCCAGGGCGTCGGCCATGACGCGGCATTTTTCCGGGGAAAAGCCGCTGCTGGCCACGATCTTCACCTTGGGGAATCCGGCCTGATCCAGCTTTTCCCGCATCCAGTGGATGGCGGCGGCGGAGACGCCGGCGCCGATCAGGTGGCGTTGCTCGCTTTCATCCCGATAGCCCCTGATGCTGTCCGGCGCGTGGCGGTCCAACACGGCATAGCTGGTGGGCGGGTCCAGCCCTTCGACAAAGCGCCCGCCCGGCGTGTCCAGCCGCAGGGCCAGATCGCCGCTGGCAGCCAGATCGGGGAAGCGGCGGCACACTTCCAGGCTGTCGCTCACTTCGCGCCCGAAATAATCCACCAGTACGGTCATCGCCTGTCCGGGGAAGGTCTCGTGATACATCTCCGCCGCGCGCACGGTGGACCCGGCATAGCCGATCAGGGCATGGGGCATGGTGCCCAGCCCCTGGTCGCGGCCGAAATAATGGGCGGTGGCGTCGGTGGCATTGCCGACAAATCCCACCGCCCCGTCGCGCCGCCGGGCCCGGGCAGACCCGACCGACGCCGCATAGGCCATGATCTCCGCCATCTCCGTCCCGGCGCAATGGCGGGCATCCATGGCCAGGAAGGCCGCCTTGGGCAGGCCGGCGCACATCATATAGGCGTTATAGGCGGCGACACAGGCGGGGCCCAGCTTCATCAGGAACAGGGTTTCCAGTTCTGCCATCTGGCTGAACGGGCCGGTGATCCAGAGCATCGGTTCACCGGCCCCCACCCATTTGCCTTCTGCGTAATTCTGCTGAATCTCCGGCGTGAAGCCGCGCGCGGCGGCCGTCTGCCGCAGCCAGTCCAGCGCCAGCCGGGGGGCGAACACCACCGGCCGGCGCATGAACACGGCATAGGTCACGCGCTGGTCGCCGAATTTCTCCACGATCGCGCGGGTACGCTGGAAGTAAACATCGGTCCAGCGGCTGACATCATCGGGGCCGGGCGGGGTGCTGGTCATCGGATCGGTTCCAGGACGAAACGGGAAACCGATCATAGAGCGGATCGCGGAAAAGCGGAATCGCTTTGGGCGTGAATCCGCTCGCTGAACAAGGACTTAGGGCCGGGTGCGTTTTCGGTTAAACGCACCTGGCCCTAGACCGTCTGTCACGTCCGGATCACGTCTGCCAGCGGGCGGACATTCTTGCCATCGGGGAAGACATGGGCATCCAGCGCGCGGGTGGAGACGCCCAGATGGTCCTTCAGCACGGCTTTCAGCAGGGCGCGCATGTCGGTGGTGGGGGCAAGGTCGCGGCCTTCATAGAGCTTGTCGTCCCGCAGGCCCGGCCATTTGCCCAGCATCCGCCCGCCTTCAATGGCGCCACCGGCCAGCAGGGCCACGCCGGCCGTGCCATGATCGGTACCGCCGGTGCCGTTGGGGCGCACGGTGCGGCCGAATTCCGTCACCACGGCGATGACGCTCTTGCTCCATGCCTCGCCCAGACCTTCACGCAGCAGGCCCATTACCTCCGCCAGATCGGTCAGCGCGTTGGGCAGCCGGCCTTTGATGGAGCCCTGGCCGACATGGGTGTCCCAGCCCTGCATATCCATCACTGCCACGCGGGGGCCGGCGGGATCGGCCAGCATCCGGCCGGCGGTGGTGGCCATTAATTGCCGGTCCTTGGGCTTTGGCTGGCCGGCCGGCACGCCGCTGGCCATCTGTGCCATGTCGGCAATGCCCAGGCCGGACGACAAAGCCGGGCCCAGCACCTTGTCCTTCTGATAGATATCCATCACCCGGTTGAGGAAGTCGGTGGTCGGTTCCGGCAGGGGCGACGGTGCCCAACTGGCCACGGGTACCGCACCGCGCATTACCAGCGGCACGCCCTGGCCCAGGGCCAGACCTAAGCCCGTGCCATGACCATGCACCTGATCCAGCGCCCGGTTCAGCCAGCCGGTCTTCTGCCCCGTCGGTTTGGCCCCACCGCTTTCCAGCAGGTCCTGTGCATCGAAATGACTGCGTTCCCGGTAGGGCGTGGCGATGGCATGGACGGCCAACAACTGCTTTTCCGCCCACCAGCCATGGATGGGCGCCAGGGCCGGGTGCAGGCCGAAATACCCGTCCAGGTCCAGCAGCCCGTCGGGCTGGCCCGGCTCGGCCAAGGCCAACTCACCCCGAATGCTGCGATAATCCGGGTCGGCATAGGGGGCGATGGCCCCCAGCCCGTCCATGGCCCCGCGCAGCACGATCAGCACCAGCCGCTTGTCGGTGGCGGCATCGGCGAAGGCCACCTTCAGCGGGCTGGCGGCCAGCAGGCCGGCAGCCATGCCGGCCCCCAGGAAATGACGGCGATGCATCCTTACCTCCGTTGAAAGGCGGGGGACGAAAGAGCCAGGGCCAAAGCCTCGGCGGGGGAAGGGGCGCGGGCCACCATCTGCACCAGTTCGGCATCGGCCAGATCGCCCAGCGTATCGGCCAGCAGCAGGCGGGCATCCACCCGCCCGCCGGCCCGCTGCCCCAGGGCCAGCGACCAGTCCACCCGGCGCACCACGGCATCCGGCCCGGCCCAGTCGGCGGCCCGGTCCGGCCAGCCGGCGGGGGAAGGCGCGGCAAAGGGCATCTGGCCCAGCAGGTTCAGGGCATTGACCACCTGCTTCTCATCCAGCGGCAGCTGGGTGGCGCGCAGGGCGGCGGTCAGAAAATCATTGGGGCTGCGCAGCTTGGCCAGCGGTTCCTCCCAGGCGGCATCCAGCCCCACCAGCGTGGCCGTCACCGCCCCCAGATCGCCGCCCGTCTCCCTGAATTTTCGTTCCAGGGCATTGACGGCAGAGGCTGGTGGATCATCGGCGATGAAATGCCGGGCCAGCTTTACCGCCACATGCTTGGCCGTGCCCTTGTGGTTGGCCATCATGGTGATGGCGGCCGGTGCCTCCGCCGCCCCTTCCTCCGGGAAGGTGCGGCCCAGCAGGGTCTTCGGCCCCGGCTCATGCGTGTTGGGATTGAAGAAGGCGGTGCCGTCACCATCCTGCCGGTCGATGGTCCAGCCGGTCAGGATCAGGGCCAGCGCCCGTACATCATCCTGATCGTAGCCACCATGCACCCCCAGCGTGTGCAGCTCCAGCGCCTCCCGGCCCAGATTCTCATTCAGGCCGCGCTTGCGCTTCTGCCCGGCCTTGCTGTTGGGGCCGATGGATTGGGCATTGTCCAGATAGACCAGCATGGCCGGATGCAGAATGGCGGCCCTGGCCATTTCTTCGAACTGGCCCAGCACATAGGGCCGGATCGCTTCATTTTCAAAGGCCACGGCCAGGGGGGCCACCTCGCCCCGCTGGGTGGAAACGGTGAAATGGTTGGACCAGAACTGGGTCAGCCGTTCAATCAGCGGCCGGTCGCTGCTGGCGGCCACCCGGGTGCGGGTGGCGGCATCGCTGCGATAGGCCTCCTGCAAGGCCTTGCGGCGGGCCATCGCCTCCTCGCTCTGGCCCAGCTTGCGCACGGCCAGCAGCTCCATCAGGCGGGGGGCACTGCCGGGATGATCGATAAAGCCGGCCGGCAGGCCGGGGGGCAAACCACCCAGTTGGGTTTCCACCCAGCCGCGCGGGTCGCGGCTGATTTGGGCAAGGTCACCCGGTGCGGCACCATAACCGAACCGGGCAGTGGCATGGGCCGCCAGCGCGGCCGATGCGGGACCAGTCATCACCATGGAACGATCCTCCGGTGGGGAACGCCCTGGCCCGGTCCCACGGAACCGGGCTATTCACCCGGTGGCGGGGGAGGGGGAGCATGAGGCGGCGGCGCAGCGCCCCCCGGCCCGCCCGGCGGGGGCGGGCCGGGGGGGCCATCGGGCCGGCCGTCCGGTCTGCCATCCCGCCCGCCCTTTGTCGGCGGTGGGGGCAGCGTGCCGTCGGCCTGGGCCTGCGCCATGGTTTCAATCAGGGACTGATGGAACTTTTCCTGCGCGCGGCTAGTCTCTTCGCGGAATGTGGCAAAAGCCTGCTCGGCGGCTGTGACATCGAAGGGACGTGCGCGCAAAGCGTCATTGACGGCGCGACGGGCGGCGCGCATCGCCTCCATCCGCTCCTTCACTTCCGGCGTGCGGGGGGAGGAGCGCATGGCCTCGCGGATACGCTCATGGATGGGGGGCGGCACGGCGCCCAGCACCCGGTCGACGGGGCCTTCTGGTTCGCCGCGCAGCCAATGGCCCGCCCACAGGCCGGCCACCCCCAGATTGATGGAGACCGACAGCACCAGCGCCCCGGTCAGCAGAAGGGTGGACCGTTTCATTGTGCCTGCTCCGTATCGGCCGTCTCGTAATCGGCGGCCGCGTTCAGCATGGTGACCAGATTATCACTGCTGGCCGTCTCCGTCCCCGACATCGGGGGCAGCATCTGGCCATAGCCCAGCACGAAACCCAGCACGGCGGCGGCACTGGCGGTGGCCATGCCCATCGACCATTGCCGCCAGCTTGCCGTCATGCTTTGCCACAGCTCGGTCAGCAGACCGGGTGCGGCAAGCGGGCGGGGATGGGCCAGCGGCAGGGCCATGATGCGTTGGCGCAAATCGGCAGAGGCCGTCGCGACGGGCGGCAGATCGGGCAGGCAGGCGGCCAGCAGCTGCTCTGCCGCCAGCAGATCAATCAGCGATGCATCCGCCGCCATGGCCTGTTCGGCCGCACGGCGCCTGTCGGCCGGCCATTGCGAAAGATCCGCGCCGAACCGGTCGAGAAGGTTATGGAATTCCGTTTCGTTCATGGGTCCAATCCCCCTTCTCAACGTTCCGTGCCGGCCCTGGCGGGCCCGCCCTTGCCATCGGCGGCACCCCAGGCGGCCAGCCGGTCCCGTAAGGACCGGCGGGCACGTACCAGCAGACTTTCAAAGGCTTTCACACTGATATCCATGCTGCGGGCGGCTTCTGCGTTGGACAGTCCGGCATCATAGGTCAAGGTCACGGCCGCGCGCAGCCGATCCGGCAGTTCCGCCACCGCGGCCAGCACGGCGTTGCGGGTGCGCTGGCCGACCAGGGCGGTTTCGGCATCGGCGGTCGGATCGGGCGGATCGCCCGCCGCTTCCAGCGCCAGCGGCTGCTGGCGCCGTGTCCGATCCAGGCACAGGTTGGTGGTGATGCGATAAAACCAGGTGGAAAAGCGCGCGGCACCGGGGTCGAAACGGTCGGCATGGCGCCAGAGCCGCAGGAAAGCCTCCTGCGCCACATCCTCCGCCTCGGCCCGGTTGTTCAGCACGCGTTGGGCGATGGTGATGGTGCGGTCCAGATGGCGGGTGACCAGGATGCCATAGGCGCGGCGGTCACCAGCGGCCACCAGGGCCACCAGCGCCTCGTCACCCATCGCCTCCCGCTCGTCCCCGCTCTCCATCATTCCCCGCTGGTTGCTGGCCTGATCCATGCCGGCCGCCGTCATTGCCCCCGCTGATCCCTTATCGGTCGGGTCGGGGGGCGGCGGCAAGGGGCGTGCCCTGGCGGTGGCCGGCATGGTCATGGCGTACCGGATCAATCGTGCTTGTGACGGCGCGGGCGGTCCTTGCCGGGCCAATCCGGCTTGAAGGCGGCGAATTCCTCCGCCGTGACATAGCCGTCCTTGTTGGTGTCCATCTTGTCGAACAGGGCGGCTTCGGCACGGGCACGCTCGGCGTCGCGGGCGGCTTCCATGGCGGCGGGGAAGTCAGCCTTGCTGATCTTGCCGGTACCCTTCTTGTCCATCGCCTTGAAATGATCCATCCGCATGGCGGCGCGCTCGCTCTCGTCCAGCTTGCCATCCTTGTTGGTATCATACTTGGCCAGCATCTCCTGACGCAGCGGGCCGGCAGCGCGATCCATCGGCCCCGGGGCACCCGGCGGCGGGGGCGGCGGTGCATCCTGGGCCTGAACGGCGACGGTGCCCAGCAACAGGCCGGCGGCGAGCGTGGTCCACAAAAGGGTACGGGAAGAGCTATGCATGGTTGCGATCTCCGAGTTCAGGAAAACGGGCGGTGGATCCCCACCGCCTGGTCCCGAGGCCGGACACGGCGCCATGCCGCCTCGTTCATTGCTGATACGGGGGCCGGGGGGCGACCCTGCATGGGAATTTTCCAATTTTTGGGACGCTGCCCCCACTTTCTCCGCCCCAGCCGGATGGGGCGGGTGAAACAGGTCACACCCTTTCAGGATTGGGGATGCCCATCACGCGAATCGCCGTGCGCCCCATCGCCTTTAGTGGTAATAACGACATGTTAACGGCGGGCCGCAGGCTGCTCGCCCGGCTGGTCGATTGATTGGGGTTGGAAAAGGGGCGATGCCGCCGTCAGGGGAATCCAAGCTGAAGGGCGTCATTTACGGGCGTAGCCTTGATTTCCGGCCCGCGCCGCCGACGGCTGAGACATTGGGCAATCCCATCAAGCTGACGGATGTGGAATATGTCCGCCTGCCGCAGAAGACATGGCGCGACCATGTGCGCCTGTTCCTGCAATCCAGCGGGCTCAGCACCATTCCCTTTACCGTGCGGCTGCGCTGGCAGGCGCATGACATGGTGGAATGGTTGCAGGCGGCCCTGCTGGGCAAAGGGCGGGCGCGCCGCGCCGCCATTGTGCATCCGGCCCAGCTGATGCCGGCGATCGATTTCCTGATGGGTCTGCCGGCGGAACTGGATGTGGAACGCCGGATGATCCACACGCTGGTCGGCCGCGCCCTGATCGATTACCGCAAACGGATGAGCGCGGGCCGGGAACGCCCCCTGCTGTTTGGCAAGGAAGCCTCCAACCATTTTCATGCCGGTTTCAAGGAACAGCAGCTGCTGAGCAAGACCAGCAGCCCGAATGAACAGTTCCACACCATCCAGCGTATTTATAACAGCTATTATTTCTTCCGGCTTTATTATATCTGCGCCATCATCTCGCGCGAGCCGCCGGAGTCGGCGGCGAAACTGTTTTCCAAATTCATGCGGGTATCGTTTTTTCTCTCCACCATCCAGGATGATGGCAGCATCAGCACCAAGCCGTCCTATCGCCAATTGCCGCCCAAGGAACATGTGGTGTTTCTGGCCAAGCGCGATGCCGCCTTGCAGGCGCGGCTGCGGGAGGATGAGGCGCTGCGGGCGGAATTGCAGAACCTGCTGCGCTATTTCCGCCCTTTGCGCTAAGCGTTCTTATGGCCCGGCCTGTGCCAGCCGCAGCGCCAGATCGCGCAGATATTTGCTGTCCTCGGCCGGTAGGCTGCCGTGCTCGGCCTGGGCCTTCATCTCCAGCAGGTCTCCCCGGGTCATGTCCGACAGGGCGTAATCCCGCAGCAGCCGGTCGATCAACGCCGCATCGGTTTCGTCCACGTCCGGCGGGGCGGCGATGGCCGGGGGCGGGATGGGCTGATCACTGCGCGCCCCGGCCGGCAGCAGCAGCCCGTCCCAGCCGAAGCCGGATTCGGCGACACGGGCATGGATGGTGCGGGCGGCGGCCAGCACCACCTGATCATCCTCGTCCCCCAGCCGGTTCAGCAGATCGATGAAATTCTCGCGGTCCATAAAGGGCATGGCGTTCTCTCCAAAGGGGGTGAACAGAAACGCCGCTCAGGGGGCGAACTGTTCCTTCAGGATGCGTTCTTCCAGGGCCAATTCCGGATCAAACAGCAGGGTGCTGGCGACCCCACGATCTTCATGGATCTCCACCCGCGCTACATCGCGCACCTCGGTAAAGTCAGCCACGGCGCTGACCGGCCGTTTGCTGGCTTCCATCACATCGAAGCGGATTTTGGCCGTATGGGGCAGCAGGGCGCCGCGCCAGCGGCGGGGCCGGAAGGCGCTGATCGGGGTCAGGGCCAGGATATCCGCCCCCAGTGGCAGAATCGGCCCATGGGCTGACAGGTTATAGGCGGTGCTGCCGGCCGGCGTGGAGACCAGGGCGCCATCGCAGGTCAGTTCCGCCAGCCGTTCCACCCCGTCTACGCTGATCCGCAGCTTGGCAGCTTGGCGGGTTTCGCGCAGCAGCGACACCTCGTTGAAGGCCAGACCTTCCTGCACCTGCCCATCATTGCTGGTGGCCGTCATCCGCAGCGGGTGCAGGGTGACGCGCTGGGCGCGCAACAGCCGGTTGGTCAGCCCATCCTCGCTGTAATCATTCAGCAGGAAGCCGACAGAGCCCCGGTTCATCCCATAAACGGGGGTGCCGCGGGCCAGGAAACGGTGCAGCGTTTCCAGCAGGAAGCCATCGCCCCCCAGGGCGACGATGATGCCGGCCTCTTCCGCCGGCACGCCGCCATAGCGGATAGCCAAGCGCTCCCGTGCGCTGCGGGCCTCCACCGTATCGGCAGCGACGAAGGCGAGGGGGACGGAACCAGGGGAGGCGGGGAAACCGGGCAAGGGCTTGTTTCCAACAAAGGCCGAATGGGGGCGTCACCTTATACCGCTTCGATGCCCCGGTCAGCCCCCGGTGACACTCATATGCCGGCCCACGGCCGGGCCGCGCCGCCGGTCAATGATGAAATCATGGCCCTGGGGCTTTCGGGTGATGGCGTCGCGGATGGCCTGGACCAGGGCGCCATCACCCGCCTCCGCCCGCAAAGGCGTGCGCAGGTCGGCCGCATCCTCCTGGCCCAGGCACATGAACAGGGTGCCGGTACAGGTGACCCGCACCCGGTTGCAGCTTTCGCAGAAATTGTGGCTGAGCGGGGTGATGAAACCGAGTCGCTGCCCGGTTTCCTGCACCGTGACATAGCGGGCGGGGCCGCCGGTGCGGTGGTCGCTGTCCCGCAGGGTCCAGCGCTTTTCCAGATCCGCCCGCACGGTGCGCAGGGAGAGGAACTGTTCTTCCCGCACGGCCCCGCCGCCATTGCCGTCCATGTCGCCCAGCGGCATCACCTCGATCAGGGTCAGGTCAAATCCCTGCCGGCCGCACCAGGCCAGCATCTCATCCAGTTCCCCATCATTGACGCCCTTCAGGGCCACGGCATTGATCTTGACCGCCAGCCCGGCCTGGCGGGCGGCCTCCAGCCCCTCCATCACCTGGGCCAGCCGGCCCCAGCGGGTGATGGCCTGGAACCGCGCCGGGTCCAGCGTATCCAGGGAGACATTGATCCGGCGGACGCCGGCAGCGCGCAGTTCATCCGCATAGCGGGAAAGCTGGCTGCCATTGGTGGTCAGGGTCAATTCCTCCAGCGCGCCACTGGCCACATGCCGGCCCAGATTGCGCACCAGCTCCATGATATTGCGCCGGACCAGCGGTTCGCCCCCCGTCAAACGCAGCCGCCGCGTGCCCAGCCGGATAAAGGCGGTGCAAAGCCGCTCTAGTTCCTCCAGCGACAGGATGTCGGCCTTGGGCAGGAAATGCATGTCTTCCGACATGCAATAGGTGCAGCGGAAATCGCAGCGGTCGGTGACGGAGACCCGCACATAGGTGATGGCCCGCCCGAATGGATCGATCAGGGGGGCGGGCACGGCAAAGGGCTGGCCATCGGCAAGCGGCATGGGACGGGGCAACTCCGGATGGACGGGGGCGGGTTGGTGACAGCAGATATAGAGCCTTGGCTCCCGCCCTCCAAGGTGGCGTGCAGGGGTGTTGCTGTATCCACCCAACGGGGCGAAGCAGAAATGTCCCAGATCAATGCAGGGCTGGGTCGTCCTCGTCCACAACGGTCAGGGAGACGGTGGCGATATTGATCAGCAATTTTCCCGCATTTTCGAAATTGACTGTCACCCGTGGGCCGATGACGGACTGAATCTGGCCCAGCCCCCAGTCGGGCTGGCCCGGATGGCGGACAAAGGCGCCGGGTACCAGGGTATCATCCATCTGCTTTTTTCCTTCCTGTCAGGCGGTGATCTCAAGCTGACCGCCAACTGTCATGGAAATGATATGGTTATTTCGTAAACAAATGATCAGGACGGGAGGCATGGCATGGAGGCAATTTTCAGTGTCCGGGCGGTGGAGCTTCTCTGCTCCCGGCTGTGCCATGACCTGATCGGCCCGGTCGGCGCCATCAATAACGGGGTGGAACTGATCGAGGAAGGGGGTGGTGGTGAGGCGATGGGGGAGGCCCTGGACCTTGTTGCCGACAGCGCCCGCACGGCCGCGCGCCGTCTGGCCCTGTTCCGGCTGGCGCTGGGCGCCGGGTCGGGCGGCGGGGTGCTGCCCATCCCCGGCACGCGGGAGGCGCTGGAGGGGTGGTTCGCCGGCGGTCGCATCCAGTTCATCTGGCGGCCGGCGCTGATCGTGCCGCCGCCCGGCCTGTTGAAACTGGTTCTGCTGTCGGCCCTGATCGCGGAAGAGGCGCTGCCGCGGGGTGGCACCCTGACCCTGACCGGGGATGATGGGGGGCTGGAACTGGTGGCAGCCGGTACCGGCTGCGGCCTGCGGGAGGAGGCGTTACGGGTGCTGCATGGCGGGGTGCCGGAAGCGGAGCTGACACCACGCGGTATCCTGATGCATGTCGGTCTGGTGATGGCGCGCTTCTACAAACTGGCTTTCACGCCAGGGCGTGATGTCGCGGAGGGGAAACTGACGATTTCGCTTGGGCAAGAGCGTTAATGCTATCTTAAGGGTGGGTTGGGCCATAATCGAATGGTCGAACCTACCCGAAAAGAGGTAATCTTCCGCTTGCAATGCCCCCCCTCGGCGCGTCATCAATTTGGGCAAGGGTAAGATGATTTAAACGAGATTCTGGCACTATCGTGGCTGACAGGCCGTAATCGACCAGGGGGCTGATCCTCTGGAAGGCTGGCACGAATTGGCGACATCGCGGAAACAGAGTTTTCCCGGAGCGGGGCGTGGACCATGGATGATCTGCTGAGTGAATTCCTCACCGAGACGAACGAAAATCTCGCCGTTCTCGACGTGGAACTGGTCAAGTTGGAACAGAACCCCAATGATCCGGGGTTGCTGAGTAATATTTTCCGTCTGGTTCATACCATCAAGGGAACCTGCGGTTTCCTGGGGCTGCCCCGCCTGGAATCGGTGGCGCACGCGGCCGAGAATGTGCTGGGCAAGTTCCGCGATGGTGAACTGCATGTGTCGCCCTATGCCGTGTCGCTGATCCTCGAATCGCTGGACACGATCAAGGGTATCCTGTCGGTTCTGGAACAGACCGAGGCGGAACCGCCGGGCAATGATCAGGATCTGATCGACCGGCTGAACGCCATGGCCGAAGGTAAGGAGCTGCCACGCGCCGGTGCGGCCGCTGCACCCGCTCCGGTGGTGGCGACCAACGATCCTGACCAGCTGTTCGAGCCGGTGCCGGCCGCTCTGACCCATACGCTGGCGCCGGTTGCCCAGCCGGAGCCGAAGAAGGAAGAGCCGCCGCCCCCGCCGCCGTCGGTGCCCGTGGCGACCAAGCCCGCCGCCAGCCGCGATGTCGCCCCGGTGGCGGAGCCGGCACCGCCGGCCGAGCCCGCCGTTGCCGCCCCGCCGCCGCCCCGTGCCGAAGCCGCTTCCAATAACGAAGACGTGCGTGGCGAGGGCGCCAAGGAAAGCGCGCTGGCCCAGCAGACGATTCGTGTACATGTCGATCTGCTGGAAAACCTGATGACCATGGTTTCCGAGCTGGTGCTGACCCGTAACCAGCTGTTGCAGATCCTGCGTTCGCAGAAGGACAGCGAATTCGCCGCCCCGCTGCAGCGCCTGAACCATGTGACGTCGGAGCTGCAGGAAGGCGTCATGAAGACGCGGATGCAGCCCATCGGCAATGCCTGGGCTAAGCTGCCGCGTCTGGTGCGCGATCTCAGCCACGAACTTCACAAGAAGATCGATCTGCAGATGCTGGGCGCCGAGACGGAACTGGACCGTCAGGTGCTGGAGCTGATCAAAGATCCGCTGACCCACATGGTGCGCAATTCCGGCGACCATGGGCTGGAAATTCCGGCGGAACGTATCGCCGCTGGCAAGCCGGAAACCGGCCGCATCACCCTGAACGCCTTCCATGAAGGCGGTCACATCATCATTGAGATCAGCGACGACGGTAAGGGTCTGGCGCTGGCCAAGATCAAGGCCAAGATCGTCCAGAATGGTCTTGCGACCGAGGCTGAACTGGCCCAGATGTCGGATCAGCAGATCCAGCAGTTCATCTTCAAGCCGGGCTTCTCTACCGCCGCCAAGGTCACGTCCGTTTCCGGCCGCGGCGTCGGCATGGATGTGGTGAAGACCAATATCGAAAAGATCGGCGGCACGATCGAGATGCGGTCGATCGAAGGTCGCGGTACGACCTTCACCATCAAGATCCCGCTGACGCTGGCCATCGTTTCCGCCCTGATCGTGGAATGCGCGTCCGAACGGTTCGCCGTGCCGCAGATCAGCGTGGTGGAGCTGGTGCGCGCCGCCGATGACAGCGAGCACAAGATCGAGCGCATCAATGGCGCGCCGGTGCTGCGTCTGCGCAACCGTCTGCTGCCGCTGGTCAGCCTGCAGCGCCTGCTGAAGCTGGGCACCGCGGAGGATGACGATAAGCGCGAAACCTTCATCGTCGTCAGCCAGGTGGGCAATTACACCTTCGGCATCATCGTTGATCGCGTCTTCGATACCGAAGAAATCGTGGTCAAGCCGGTGGCCCCGATCCTGCGCCATATCGAGCTGTTCTCGGGCAACACGATCCTGGGCGATGGCTCGGTGATCATGATCCTGGATCCGAACGGCATCGCCACGGCGTCGGGCAACATGGCCACCCTGCAGGATACCCAGGTTGCCACCCAGGAAGCCGCCAAGGCCACCCGCCGGGAGGACGACAAGATGGCCCTGCTGCTGTTCAGCGCCGGGGAAGGCGGGCCGAAGGCCGTGCCGCTGTCGCTGGTCGCCCGCCTGGAAGATGTCGATCTCAACCATGTCGAACTCTCCAACGGGGAACCGGTGGTGCAGTATCGCGGCAAGCTGATGCCGCTGGTGCCCATCGATCCGACCTGGAAGATCGTGCGCGACAAGCGCCAGCCGGTGGTGGTGTTCGCCGATGGCGAACGGTCCATGGGTCTGGTGGTGGACGAGATTGTCGATATCGTCGAGGACAAGCTGGCGGTTGAACTGGGCACGGAACGTCCCGGCTTCCTGGGCTCGGCCATCATCGCTGGCAAGGCCACAGATGTCATTGATGCCGGCTTCTACCTCACCCGTGCCTTCAAGGACTGGTTCGGCAATGCCCATGAAGGGTTTGAGGATCTGCGGCAGCACCGCGTGCTGCTGGTGGATGACAGCCCGTTCTTCCGCAACCTGCTGACCCCGCTGCTGACCGTCTCCGGTTATGACGTCACGGCAGTGGAAAGTGCCGATGAGGCACTGGCATTGTGCGACTCGGGTGAAGATTTCGATGTCATCGTCTCCGATATCGAAATGCCCGGCATGAGCGGTCTGGACTTTGCCCAGGCGGTGCGCAACGGTACCCGCTGGTCCTCCATCCCGCTGGTGGCCCTGTCCAGCCATTCCACCCCGCGCGACCTGGATCGCGGCCGCGAGGCCGGTTTCAACGACTATGTCGCCAAGTTCGATCGTGAAGCCCTGCTCTTCACCCTGCAGCAGACCATCTCCGAAAAAGGTGCCGCATGAGCGCGCGTCTCCCCGTCGTCAAGAAGGCCGGCTCCCAGGAAGTCGCCACCATTAAGAACGAGGATTTCGTGACGGCGACCATTGCCGGTCAGCTGTTCGGCATCCCCGTCTTGCAGGTGCAGGATGTGTTGGGTCCGCAAAAGATCACCCGCATCCCGTTGGCCCCGCCGGAAGTGGCGGGCAGCCTGAACCTGCGCGGCCGTATCGTCACCGCCATTGATGTCCGTCTGCGGCTGGGCCTGCCGCCCCGCCCGGCGGACGGCAAGCCGGTGATGAGCATTGTGGTGGACCATAAAGGGGAGCTTTACTCCCTGATGGTCGATCATGTCGGTGAGGTGCTGAGCCTGACCAGCCATGATTTTGAACGCCACCCGGCCACCATGGATCAGCGCTGGCGTGAGATCTCCACCGGCATTTATCGTCTGAAAGAGACGTTGCTGGTCGTTCTCGATGTCTCCAAGCTGCTGAATTTTGCTAATATCGAAGCGGCGTAACCAACGCGCCCCCTTGGCGAGGTCGATTGATGAAGTCCTGTCTGGTCGTTGATGACAGCCGCGTGGTCCGCAAGGTGGCGCGCAAGATCCTGGAAGAGCTTGGCTTCACCTGCTCCGAGGCAGAAGATGGCAAGCAGGCCATGGATCATTGTGCCAAGGCCATGCCCGAAGCCATCCTGTTGGACTGGAACATGCCGGTCATGACCGGTATCGAGTTCCTGCGCCGGCTGCGCAAGATGACCGGGGGACAGGCGCCCAAGGTCGTTTTCTGCACCACGGAAAACGACCTGGCGCACATCCAGGAAGCGCTGTCGGCCGGGGCGAATGAGTACATCATGAAGCCCTTCGACAGCGACATCATCCAAACCAAGTTCCAGCAGGTCGGGCTCCTCTGAGCCTTCCGGGATTGCAAACAATGAATGAGCTTCCCGGAAAAACCGGGGCCGCAACGGCCCCGGCCGGAACAGAACCCTACAGAGTCATGGTGGTGGATGACAGTGCTGTCATCCGCGGTCTGCTGACCCGTTCGCTGGAAGGCGATCCGGAGGTGAAGGTTGTCGCCTCCGTCGCCAATGGGCAGATGGCGATCAATACGCTGCAACGCCAGACGTTTGACGTGATCGTCCTGGACATTGAAATGCCGGTGCTGGACGGGCTGTCGGCCCTGCCGCATCTGCTGGCGATTGATCCCAATGTCAAGATCGTCATGGCATCGACCCTGACGGCCAAGAACGCGGATATCAGCTTGCGGGCGCTGAAGGCCGGGGCGGCGGATTACATCCCCAAACCATCCTCCACGCGTGAATTGACCAGTGCGGCGGACTTCAAGCGCGAGCTGACCGAAAAGGTCAAGGCGCTGGGCATGGCCGCGCGCCGGGCGGACCCGCGCAAGGCTGGTCCTGCCCCGACACCGGGTGCGCCCGGTGTGGCACCACGTCCGATTGGTCCAACCCCCAGCGTGGCCCCGACCACCAGCTATACGCTGGCGCCGATTGTGCGGCCCAAGCCGGAACCGGCGCCGATCTCGCTGCGCCCGATGCCGGACTTCCGGCCGGATGTGCTGGCAATCGGCAGTTCGACCGGCGGGCCGCAGGCCTTGTTTGAGGTCTTGAGTCATCTGAAGGATCTGAAGCAGCCGATCCTGATCACCCAGCATATGCCAGCCACCTTCACCACCATCCTGGCCGAGCATATCACCCGCCAATGCGGGATACCCTGCACGGAAGCCAAGGAGGGGGAACCCATTGTTGGCGGCCGTGCCTATGTGGCGCCGGGTGATTTCCATATGCTGGTGGTCCAGAAGAACGGGGTCAATTGCCTGACCCTGACCAAGGACCCGCCGGAGAATTTCTGCCGCCCCGCCGTGGACCCGATGCTGCGCAGCATCATCCGTTCCTATGGCAAGCGGGTCTTGGTGACAATCCTGACCGGTATGGGCCATGACGGCCAGCGCGGGTCGGAAAATGTGGTGCAGGCTGGTGGCGCTGTCATCGGCCAGGACGAGGCATCCAGCGTCGTCTGGGGTATGCCGGGTGCTGTGGCGACCGCCGGTCTCTGCAGTGCGGTATTGCCCTTGAAAGAAATCGGACCCTTTATTCGGAAGATCGCATTGAGGCAGGCAGCATGAAGGTCGAAGACTTCGATATGTTCTGCACCCTGCTTCGGCAGCGGTCGGGATTGGTCTTGACCTCGGACAAGGCCTATCTGCTGGAAAGCCGGCTGATGCCGGTTTCCCGCAAATGGAACCTGAAGGGGTTGGAGGAACTGGCCGCGGCCGTCCGCAGCAAACGCGATGAAGCGATGCTGCGCGACATTACGGAGGCCATGACCACCAACGAATCCTCCTTCTACCGCGATCAGAAGCCGTTCGACCAGTTCAAGGCGGTCGTGCTGCCGATGCTGCTGGCCAACCGGCAGGCGAAGAAGACGATCCGTATCTGGTCGGCGGCCTGTTCCTCGGGGCAGGAGGCCTACTCGCTGGCCATGCTGCTGAACGAGGAAGGCGCCAAGCTGGCCGGCTGGAAGATTGAGATCATCGGCACCGACCTGTCGGGCGAGATGGTGGCGAAGGCCCGTGCCGGCCTTTACACCCAGTTCGAGGTGCAGCGCGGCCTGCCGATAACCCTGCTGGTGAAGTATTTCAAGCAGACGGGGGACAAGTGGCAGATCAGCGATGAGATCCGCAACAAGGTCCAGTACCGGGAATATAATCTGCTGGGCGATCTCTCTCCGCTGGGGCAGTTCGATGTCGTGTTCTGCCGCAACGTGCTGATCTATTTCGATCAGCCGACCAAGGGCAAGGTGCTGGAAGCCATCGCCAAGCAGATGCCTGCTGACGGCGTGCTGTATCTGGGCGGGGCGGAGACGGTGCTGGGCATCACGGAGAAGTTTAAGCCGATGGATGGTCAGCGGGGGCTTTACACGCTGGCCCCACCTGTATCCAAGTGACCAAGTAAGGATAGGATCAGCCATCCTTTCCCAACAGCCGGCCCGAAAGGGCCGGCTTTCCTTGTTTCTGGGTCGAAACGAATCCTTGGATAGGGGGTGATTTCACCCCTCATCCTTACCTGAAATCAGAGTCGCGGACCGAATCAGACCCTTCCGATTCGGCCCTAGGCCTCACCCGCCATAAGCGCCACCGCCCGGCGTGACGATGACAAAAGCGTCACCCGGTTGCATCGCCGCCTTGGCGGTGGCAGGCAACTCCTCCACCCGCCCATCGGCGCGTTCCACCCGCGCCGCCCCCGGCAAGGCATCGCCACCGCCGGCCAGCCCGAAAGGCCGGTTGATGCGGTTGTTGGACAGGATGGCTGCGGTCATTGCTTCCAGGAAGCGGATGCGCCGTTCCACCCCTTCACCGCCCTTGTACCGCCCCTGGCCGCCAGAGCCCTGGCGGATACGGAAACTCTCCAGCCGCACGGGGAAGCGCCATTCCAGCACTTCCGGATCGGTCAGGCGGGAATTGGTCATGTGGGTATGGACGGCGTCGGTGCCGTCGAACCCCGGCCCGGCGCCGGCCCCGCCGCAGATCGTCTCGTAATATTGGTGGGTGTCATTGCCGAAGGTGAAGTTATTCATCGTGCCCTGGGCGGCGGCCAGCACCCCCAGCGCGCCATAAAGCGCATTGGTCACGGCCTGGCTGACCTCCACATTGCCGGCCACCACGGCGGCGGGCGACTTCGGGTTCAGCATGGAGCCTTCGGGGATGATGATTTCCAGCGGCGCCAGACAGCCATCGTTGAGCGGAATGTCGTCATCCACCAGGGTGCGGAAAACATAGAGCACGGCTGCCCGCACAATGGCCGAGGGGGCGTTGAAATTATTCGGCTGCTGCGGGCTGGTACCGGTGAAGTCGATCTTCGCCGTGCGCTGCTCATGGTTGATGCTGATGGCAACAGTGATGGCCGCGCCATTATCCATCGCCACCGTGAAGTGCCCGTCCTTCAGCACCTTGATGACGCGGCGGACCTGTTCTTCGGCATTGCGCTGCACATGACCCATATAGGCGGCCACGGTATCCAACCCGAACAGGCTGACCATCTTCATCAACTCATCCCGGCCGCGCGCATTGGCGGCCACCTGGGCGCGCAGGTCGCCCAGATTCTGGCTGATATTGCGGGCGGGGTAGGGGCCGCTGGACAGCAGCTCCACCACCGCCTGTTCGCGCAGGCGTCCCCCTTCCACCAGCAGGAAATCATCGATCAGGATGCCTTCCTGGTCGATGGTCTGGCTGTCGGGCGGCATGGAGCCGGGGGTGATGCCGCCAATATCCGCCTGATGCCCGCGTGACGCCACCCAGAACAGGATATGGCGTCCGGCTTCATCAAAGACTGGCGTCACCACCGTGACATCGGGCAGGTGGGTGCCGCCGCGATAGGGATTGTTCAGCATCACCGCATCGCCGGGGCGCAAACTGTCGCGGCGCGTTTCAATCACCGCCCTCACACTGTCGCCCATGGAGCCCAGATGCACCGGGATGTGCGGGGCATTGGCGATCAGGTTGCCGCCGGCATCGAACAGGGCGCAGGAGAAATCCAGCCGCTCCTTGATATTCACCGAATGGGCCGTGTTCTCCAGCGCCAGCCCCATCTGTTCGGCGATGGACATGAACAGATTGTTGAACACCTCCAGCATCACCGGATCGGCATCAGTGCCGATGGCAACCCGGGCTGGCAGCGGCACCACCCGGCGCAGTACCAGCCCGCCGCGTGCCGTCACATCGGCCCGCCAGCCGGGTTCCACGATGGTGGTGCCCGTCGGTTCGCGCAGAATGGCGGGGCCAGGCACCTGGGTGCCGGGGGGCAGGCTGCCCCGGTCATGCACCGGCACTGCGCGGGTTTCCCCACCCAGCCACAGCGGCACGTCGGCCAGGGCCGGTGGCGGGGTCAGGGGCGTGGGGGCATCGGCAGGGCCGGTGCCGATATCCACATGTTCCCCGCTGGCGGCCACGGCCTCCACCGACAGGCTTTCCACCACCAGGGCGCGATCGGGCACGTCAAAGCCGAAGCGCTGGCGATGCGCCTCGGCAAAGGCGGCACGCATGGCCGGCACCTCCCCGAAGGTGATCTCCAAGGCGGCATCGGTGCCGGCCACCTTCACCCGTGCGGTGGGGTGCAGGCCGATGCGGGCCGGCTCCACCCCCTGGGCCTGCAATTCGGCCGCCGCGTCGCGCCCCAGTTCCCCGATGGTCTGGATCAGGCTGGGGAAGCTGCTCTCGTCCAGCACATTTTCCACCGCCCGGTCGCGCAAAGCCCCCAGATCGGCCAGCCCCATGCCATAGGCCGACAGCACGCCGGCGAACGGGTGCAGATAAACGGTTTTCATGCCCAAGGCATCGGCAACCAGACAGGCATGTTGCCCGCCCGCCCCGCCAAAACAGTTCAGCGCGTAGCGGGTGACATCATAGCCGCGCTGGACGGAGATATGCTTGATGGCATTGGCCATATTCTCCACAGCGATCCGTAAGAAACCTTCGGCCAGCGCCTCCGGCGTCATCGCCGTGCCGCTGGCGGCCGATACCTCGGCTGCCAAAGCGGCAAACTTCTCCCGCACGACGGCGGCGTCCAGCTTCTCATTTCCTTCCGGCCCGAAGACGGGGGGGAAGAAATCCGGATGCAGCTTGCCGACCATGACATTGCAATCCGTCACCGTCAGCGGCCCACCGCGCCGGTAACAGGCGGGGCCGGGGTTGGAGCCGGCAGATTCCGGCCCCACCCGCAGCCGCGCCCCATCAAACCGGCAGATCGACCCGCCCCCCGCCGCCACCGTATGGATACGCAGCATCGGCACCCGCAGCCGCACCCCGGCCACCACGGTTTCCAGCGAGCGTTCATACTGCCCGGCATAGTGCGATACGTCGGTGCTGGTGCCGCCCATATCAAAGCCGATGATCTGGCCGAACCCTTCGGCCGCTGCCGTGCGCACGGCACCGACAATGCCGCCGGCCGGGCCGGATAGAATGGCATCACGCCCCTGGAAGCGCTGGGCCTCGGTCAGCCCGCCGTTGGATTGCATGAAGTAAAGCGGGATGCCCGGCAGCGCATCGGCCACCTGCGCCACATAGCGGCGCAGGATGGGGGAGAGATAGGCGTCCGCCACCGTCGTGTCGCCGCGCCCCACCATCTTCATCAGCGGGCTGACCTGATGGCTGGATGATATCTGGGTGAAGCCGATTTCCCGCGCGATGTCCGCCACCCGGGCTTCATGCGCGGTATGGCGATAGCCATGGATGAACAGGATGGCGCAGGCGCGCAAACCCCCATCAAAGGCGGCCTGCAACCCGGCGCGGGCGGCGTCCTCATCCAGCTTCAGCAGGATGGTGCCATCGGCCGCCACCCGCTCCGGCAGCTCCAGCACGCGCGTATAAAGCTGTTCCGGCAACTGGATATGCCGGGCGAAAATCTTCGGGCGGGCCTGATAGCCGATGCGCAACTGGTCACCCAACCCGGCGGTGGTGACCAGCAGCACCGGTTCCCCCTTGCGTTCCAGCAGCGCATTGGTGGCGACCGTGGTGCCCATGCGCACGGCTTCCACCGCATCCGCCGGCACCGGCTCCCCTGCTGCCACGCCCAGCAGTTCCCGGATGCCTTGCACGGCGGCATCCTTGTAGCGCTCAGGGTTTTCCGATAGCAGCTTGTGGGTCAGCAGGGTGCCATCTGGCCGGCGGGCGACAATGTCGGTGAAGGTGCCGCCACGGTCGATCCAGAACTGCCAACGCGAACCCATGCCCTGATCCTTTCAGCCGGTACCCAGAATGAGGACGGGAGTGTGGCGCGTGCGGCGGCCCGCCGTCCATAGCTGATCGTGCTGCCGGGCTGTCATGCGCGGGGGCTGGCGGCATTGCGGCTTTACACCCGGCATCCCATCCGCACTATAGGCGCACAAAATCAGAAATCAGGGGTTCAGCACCAATGACCGCCGCGCTTGCCATCACCCATGATGATGTTGTCGATGCCGCCAAGGCGCTGCACGGGCATCTGGTGGACACACCCTGTGTGCCGTCCCGCACCCTGTCGCAACTGACCGGTGCCAATATCTGGGTGAAGTTCGAGAATCTGCAATTCACCGCCAGCTTCAAGGAGCGCGGGGCGCTGAACAAGCTGCGCCAGTTGAATGCGGAGGAACGGGCGCGCGGCGTGGTCGCCATGTCGGCCGGCAACCATGCCCAGGGGGTAGCTTATCATGCCGGCCGGCTGGGCATTCCCGCCACCATCGTGATGCCGGAGGGCACGCCCTTCAGTAAGGTGGAGCGGACGGAGGAACATGGCGCGCGCGTGGTGCTGAAGGGTGCCGTGCTGGCCGAAGCAGCGGCAGAGGCGGAACGGCTGGCGGCGGAAGAAGGCTTGGTCTTCGTCCATCCCTATGATGATCCGGCGGTGATTGCCGGCCAAGGCACCATCGCCCTGGAGATGCTGGCCGCTGCCCCGGAACTGGATACGCTGGTGGTGCCCATCGGCGGCGGCGGGCTGATCGGCGGCATTGCCGTGGCGGCCAAGGCGCTGAAACCCTCCATCCGCATTGTCGGGGTGGAGGTGGAGGCCTATCCCGCCATGGATCAGGCGTTGAAGGGCCAGCCGATCGAGGTGGGCGGCGATACCATCGCCGAAGGTATCGCGGTGAAGAATGTCGGTCGCCACACGCTGGAAATCTGCCGCGCCCTGCTGGATGACCTGATCCTGGTCAGCGATGCGGACGTGGAAAATGCCGTCGCCCTGTTCCTGAATATTGAAAAGACGGTGGCGGAAGGGGCGGGGGCGGCCGGTCTGGCGGCGGTGCTGGCTCAGCCGGAAAAGTTCAAGGACCGCAAGGTCGGGCTGGTGCTGTGTGGCGGCAATATTGACAGCCGCGTGCTGGCCCAGGTGATCATGCGCCATGCCGTGCGCGAAAGCCGCCTGATCGCCGTGCGGGTGATGATCCCCGACCGGCCCGGCACGCTGGCCCGTATTGCCGGTCTGGTGGGCGATGCCGGCGGCAATATCATCGAGGCGCTGCACCAGCGCCTGTTCACCACCACCTCGGTCAAGGCCACCGATATCGACCTGACCATCGAGTGCCGCTCCAAACGCCACGCCGAGCGTGTGGTGGCCGCGCTGCGGGAGAAGGGCGGGTTTGAGGTGAAGGTGCTGGCGGGTGGGGTAGAGTAAACCTCTCCCCTTACCGACGCCGCAGAATCTCCACCCCCACCGCCTCGCATTCCTGAAAGGCGTCCAGCTTTTCCAGCCGCACCATTACGCTGGCGACCCTTTGGTCGGACAGCAGCAGGGCGGCCAGCCGTTCAGCCAGGCTTTCTAGCAAGTTGGTGTGGCGGGCCTGGATATGCTCGGTCACCTGGGTGGCGATCTGGGCCGGGTCCAGCGGCAGGCTGTCCGGCAGCGGGGTCAGGTCGAGGTTGATGCGCAGGCGCTGGGGCCGGGTCAGCTCGTGATCATAAATGCCGATCAGGGCGTCGATCACCAGATCAACCACGCGTGCGGAACCCCGCGGGCGGGGGGCCGACGGGGTGGTGTTTTCCAGGCCAAGGGGCGATGGCTGCATCATCATGGGCGGCATGTATCATTCCCCCCGATCCGGCACAAGCCGGCGGCCAAGCGCGCCTGCCTTGAGCGTTTGACCGCAGGCTTGCCCGTGCGAAAGATGGGGCACCCACCCTTGCGCGGCAGGCACCCGTTACGCCATGATCAAGCCGCACATACGGGGATTTTCATGCGTTACGAACAGGAAGCGGCACAGCGGGCAACAGTCTTGCGGCACCTGTCGCAATCGCTGGCCGGTGCGGTCAGCCTGTTTGAAAAGCAGGAAGGCACCAAGCTGCCAACCTTCCCCGCCTTCAAGAAGGCGCGGGCGCGCTATCTGGAAATCCAGGCGATGATCTTCACCATCACCGAGAAGGCGGCCGAGGCGCCGAATCGGGGGGTGCCAACGGATTTGACCGGCTGGCTGGCGCGGATGCGGCTGCGTGGCATTGCCACCTTCACCCGGCTCTCGCTATCTTTTTTCCAGAACCCGCCTGACCTGCTGATCCATGCGCTGGGCGCCTATGATCTGTTGCAGGAGGAGCGGGAGAGCCTGCAGAGCCTGCTGAATGATTTCGATAATCTGCTGATGGAAGCAGCCTTGGATGACAAGACATCCATGGAACTGGACAAGGTGCGGGAGCAGATGGAGGCCATCCTGCTGCTGCTGGATGGTTTGCTGAAAACGGCACCGCCGCCCTTGCAGACGTTTGAGTAATCCTTACCCGCCGGCCCTGGGCACCGGCACCATATGGGTATTCTTCACCTCTTCCATCACCATGTAAGTATGGGTCTGGGCGACCCCTTGGATGGAGGAGAGCTTGTCGCCCAGAAAGGCGCGATAGGCGGCCATATCGGCCACCCGTACCTTGATCAGGTAATCGAAGCCGCCGGCCACCATATGGGCTTCCTGGATTTCATCCATCCGTCCCACGGCATCGGCGAAAATCTGGAATACGTCGGGGGTGGTGCGGTCCAGCCGCACCTCAATGAAGGCGGCCAGCCCGCGTTCCAGCTTCTCCGGGTCCAGCAACGCCACATATTGGCGGATATAGCCGTCCCGCTCCAGCCGCCGCACCCGTTCCAGGCAGGGCGTGGGGGAGAGGTTGACGCGGCGCGCCAGCTCCACATTCGCAATGCGGCCATCCTGCTGCAGGATGCGCAGGATGTTCAGGTCGATCCGGTCAAGGCTGTCGCTGGCGCGCATGATGAAATCCGGTGAAAGGCTTCTTTCACCGGATAATATCCGGCCAAACGCCTAAGTTTGGAGAAAAATCGCCCGGCTTCTCTGCGATAATCCGGCATATCCCCTGATACTTAACCGCCGGAACCATCCAGATGACGACGCTCGACGCCATCCGCACCACCATGCGCCAGACCAAACATGCCGATGAGGTGGAGGCCGTGAAGGGCCTGCTGCGCGGGCTGGGGTTGAGTGCGGCGGAACGCGGCAGCATCCATGCCGGCGCCAGTGCTGTGGTGAACGCGGCCCGCCTGCGCCGCAAGGAACTGGGGCCGCTGGACAGCTTCCTGCAGGAATTCGGCCTGTCCAATAATGAGGGCATCGCCCTGATGTGCATTGCCGAATGCCTGCTGCGCATCGCCGACCCGGAGACGGCGGACCGGCTGATCGCCGAGAAGATCGCGCAGGGCCAGTGGGATGCCCATCTGGGTCGCAGCGACAGCGCCTTTGTTAATGCCGCCGCCTGGGGCCTGATGCTGACGGGCAAGATCAGCGATCTGGAACGCGGCGGGGAACGCGATGCCGGCAATTTCCTGAAGCGCATGGTGGCCCGCTCGGGCGAAAGCGTCATCCGCGCCGCCATGGGCCAGGCCATGCGGGTGATGGGCGGCCATTTCGTGCTGGGCCGCACCATTAAGGAAGCCATGGCGGAGGCGCGCAAGGCCAAGCCCGCCGGCACCGTGCATTCCTATGACATGCTGGGCGAGGGCGCGCGGACCTGGGAACAGGCGGAGCGCTATCTGGAAGCCTATCAGAAGGCCATCGATGCGGTGGGGGAGGAAGCGGCGGGCCGGGGCCCGATGGCGGCCCCTGGCGTGTCCATCAAACTGTCGGCCCTGCATCCGCGCTATGTCTATGCCCAGCAGGCTGACGTGCTGGCCCGGCTGGTGCCGGCGGTGAAGGGGCTGGCCCTGCAGGCCAAGCGCTGGGACATCAACCTGACCATCGATGCGGAGGAGGCCGACCGTCTGGACCTCAGCCAGGAAGTGCTTGCCGCACTCGCCTATGATGCCGACCTGAAGGATTGGGAAGGGCTGGGGCTGGCCATTCAGGCTTACCAGAAGCGCACTACGCTTACGGTTGACTGGCTGGTGGCCCTGGCCCGCGATGCCGGCCGTCGCTTCATGGTGCGGCTGGTCAAGGGCGCCTATTGGGACAGCGAGATCAAGATGTCCCAGATCGCCAGCCATGCCGACTACCCGGTTTTCACCCGCAAGGCGGCGACGGACCTGTCTTACCTGGTTTGCGCGCGGAAGATGCTGGCGGCCAAGGACGCCATCTTCCCGCAATTCGCCACCCATAATGCCTATACGATCGCCGCCATCCTGCATCTGGCCGGCGATAACCGAGACCTGGAATTCCAGCGCCTGCATGGCATGGGCGAGCTGCTGTACTCGGCGGCGCGCGAGGTGCTGCCGAACATGCCGCGCGTGCGCATCTATGCGCCGGTCGGCACCCATGAAGACCTGCTGCCCTATCTGGTGCGCCGCCTGCTGGAAAACGGCGCCAACAGCAATTTCGTCAATGCCTATATGGACCCCGACGTGCCGGTGTCCGATGTGGTGGCCGATCCGGCCGCTTTCCTGGAGAATGATGGTATGCTGCGTCACCCGCGTATCCCGCTGCCCGCCGATATCTATGGGGCTGAACGCGCCAATTCCATGGGCATCGACCTGACCGCCCCCGACCGGGTGGCGGCGCTGCAGGCGGAGATGGCGAAGGCGTTGACGCGCAGCTGGACGGCCGGCCCCATCATTGGCGGGACGGAGCTGGCCGGGGCGGTGCAGGATGTGATCGACCCGGCCAATGGCACCTTCGTGGTGGGCAAGGTGGTGCTGGCCGATCCGGCCGGGGTGGACCGGGCGCTGTCGCTGGCCGTGGCGGCCCAGCCGGGCTGGGATCGCGCCGGGGTGGAGCATCGTGCTGCCATTCTGGATCGTGCCGCTGCCTTGATGGAGGCCAACCACGCGGCCCTGATGGCGCTGCTGGTGCGCGAAGCCGGCAAGACCCTGCCCGACGCGGTGGCCGAGCTGCGGGAGGCTGTCGATTTCTGTCGCTATTACGCGGCCCAGGCGCGCAGCGGGCTGAAGCCGGTGCTGCTGCCCGGCCCGACGGGGGAGCGCAACGAGCTGCATCTGGCCGGGCGCGGTGTGTTTGCCTGCATCAGCCCCTGGAACTTCCCCCTGGCCATTTTCATCGGTCAGGTGGTGGCAGCCCTGGTGACGGGCAATGCCGTGGTGGCCAAGCCCGCCGAACAGACGCCGCTGGTGGCGGCAGAGGCTGTGCGGCTGCTGTTGCAGGCCGGTGTGCCGGGCGATGTGCTGCACCTGCTGCCGGGCGATGGCGCGGTGGTGGGGGCGGCCCTGGTGGCTGACGCCCGTGTGGCCGGGGTCTGTTTCACCGGCTCCACCGAAACCGGCCGCGCCATTAACCGCAGCCTGGCCAACCGCGAAGGCGCCATTGTACCGCTGATCGCGGAGACGGGTGGCCAGAACTGCATGATTGTCGATTCGACGGCACTTCTGGAACAGGTGGTGGATGATTGCGTCACCTCCGCCTTTCAGTCTGCCGGTCAGCGCTGTTCGGCCATGCGGGTGCTGTTTGCCCAGGATGATATTGCCGACAAGCTGGCCCATATGCTGGCCGGTGCCATGGAGCTGATTCGCCTGGGCGACCCGATGGATCTGGCCACCGATGTCGGCCCGGTGATTGATGAAGAGGCCAAGGCCCTGCTGGCCGCCCATGCCCAGCGCATGGACAAGGAAGCACGGCTGATCAAGGCCATTGACGCCCCGGCCAAGGGCAGCTTCTTCGGCCCGCGCCTTTATGAAATCCCGTCGCTGTCGATGCTGAAGCGGGAAGTCTTCGGCCCCATCCTGCATATCGTCCGCTTCAGGGCGGCCGATCTGGACAAGGTGGCGGCAGAGATCGCCGCCACGGGTTACGGACTCACCTTTGGCGTGCATAGCCGACTGGAAGGTCGGGCGCAGGCCCTGTTCCGATCGTTGCCGGTTGGCAACACCTATATCAACCGCAATATGGTGGGGGCGGTGGTTGGTGTGCAGCCCTTTGGCGGCCAGGGCCTGTCCGGCACGGGGCCGAAGGCAGGGGGGCCGCATTATCTGCACCGTTTCGTTACGGAAAAAACCCTGACCGTCAACACCACAGCCTTTGGTGGAAACGCTTCCCTGCTGGAACTGGGGGCGTGACCGGTGCTGGCGGCGTGGCGAGGATCGCCGCGCCGCCCCTTTGACAGCAGATTTTCCTTATAGTTCCTTATATTAACCAAAATTAAACAGTATTTTACCTATTGCATTGACTTCATTTCCATGCGGAAACGCGGTATAGCCGTTAACATGGCGTCGCACGATGTCTGTCTTGCGTGACAGCGTGACTGACGCCGATCTGGCATGGAGATGGTTCCGGTATGGCTGAGATCGCCGACGCGCCCTTGGTTCTGATTGTGGAGGATGAGCCGGCCACCCGTGCGTTGCTTGCCGGCTATTTCCATGAGGCCGGCTTCATGGTGGCGGAAGCGGAGAATGGTAAGCAGACGCGCGAAGCGATGCTGCGCCAGCCGCCCGATCTGGTTCTGCTGGATATTGAACTGCCGGACGAGGACGGGTTCACGCTCGCCAAGTCGATCCGGGAAATTTCCAATGTCGGCATCATCATCGTCACCCAGCGCGCCAATGATGGCGACCGCGTCTTCGGGCTGGAGACGGGGGGCGATGATTATGTGACCAAGCCGCCCAACCCGCGTGAATTGCTGGCCCGCGCTCGCAACCTGCTGCGCCGCACCCATCCCAGCAAGATGTACAAGGCCGAAGGGACGGTGCGGTATTTTGGCGGCTGGACCATGGATCTGGCCCGCCGCCGCCTGCTGGACCCGGCGGGCCAGGAAGTGCGGGTGACGCGCGGGGAGTTTGAGCTGCTGGGCCTGCTGGTGCGTTCCGGCGGCCGCGTGGTGACGCGTGACCAGCTGATCGATGCGGTCAGCGGCACCGACCGCAACCCCAATGACCGTACCATCGACGTGCTGGTCAGCCGCCTGCGCCGAAAGATGCAGGATAGCGGCTCCATGGACCTGATCCTGACGGAAAAAGGGCTGGGTTACCGGCTGTCGGTCGAGGTTACCGATCAGATTTGAAGGGTCGGGGGCCTACAGCCCCTGACGGAACCGGGTGAGGGCGGCCTTCGCTTCCAGCCATTGGGTGGGAAGTTGCCTTGCCTGGCTCAGGGCGGCCTCCCCCTCGTTCCGCTTTGCGGCGGTATCAATGCCCTTGGCCAGGGCGGCCAGCGTGGCAGCCCCCACAGTCAGGGCGCCGCTGGCCAGCTTATGCGCGGCCCTGCCCAGATTATGCACATCGCCTTCCCGCGCGGCCTTGGCCGCACTCTCCAGTGTCTCCGGCGCGTTGGACAGGAAACTGTCGATAATCTGGCCCAGCCGTTCCGGCCCAAGCAGGCGCAGATGATCGGCCAGCAGTTCCTGGTTCAGGTCGGCGCCATTGCCCACGTCCGGTGATGCCGCCTCTGTGGGGCCGCTGCTGGCCAGGAAGGCATCCAGAACGGTCTCCAGGCCGGCTGGGGTCACCGGCTTGTCCAGCACGCCGCGCAGCCCGGCCCGCAGAATATCCGCCTCCATCGCCCGATCGGCCGGCCCGCGCAGCAGAATGACCGGTGGCCCCTTGCCGCGATGGATGCACCAGGCGAGTGCCAGGCCACGATGGCGGCCGATGCGGGCACTGACCAGCGCCAGTTCCGGCCCTTCCATCAGGGCCATTTCCAGCGCCATCTTGGCGTCGTCCGTTTCCTCCACCTCATGCCCGTCCTTTTCCAGCAGCAGCCGGGTCAGGGTGCGGCCGACCACATCATCATCCACCAGCAGGATGGACAGGGCGCGCCGTACGGGTGGGGCCGGCGATACGGTCGGTGCTGCTGCGGCGTGGGGCTGCGGCGGATCGCGCAGCGGGCGGGCCGGCTGCTGCGGCGGGGCGCCCAGCGTCTGTTCCACCGCTGTGCGGATTTGCTTCACCTCGGCGCAAAGCGGGCGGATGCGGGCGCCGTCCGCCCCATAGGCCAGCCGGTCCAGCCCATCGCCCAGCACGGCCAGCCGTGCCTGGATATTGTCCCCGGCGATGCGCAAAACCGGTTTGGGGACCGATTCCACTGCCATCGGGTCGGGAGCGCCCTCACCCTCGGGGTTGCTGTCGGCGGGAAATGAATGGTCGGAGCGTAAGAGCCGGCCCAGCAGGATGGCCGGCAGGCTGAGCGCCAGCCCGCCGGCCACCAGCAGCGGCCCGGGTGCCGCTGCCTCTGCCCAGAGGCCGATGGCAACAGCCTGTCCCGCAATGGCGGTCAGCGCTGTAAGGGCGGGCCAGGGCCATCCGGTCAGCCGGCCGGCCAACCAGCCCAGCAGGCACAGCAGTGCCGGCAGGCGGCACAACAGGCTTCCTGCCGTCGGCCCCAGCAGCAGCAGATCAGCAATTAGCATTGCAGCCAGCCAGACCGAGCCTGCCCAGCCGAGCATACGGGGAACTTTCACGGGGTAAGGGGACGGGTCGGGCAAAACGGCCATCGAATTGTCTCAATCGCCTTCAATCCTACAGGCTTCACCGGTCATGGGTCTATCATCGACGATGGCTCCCCGCCGGTTCTTGATATCGCTGGCCAGAAGTGCCATGGTCAGGCGTCATGCCGCATTGCGGCAGCGGCCTTTCGCAGGATATCCGCCAAGTGTCGATGTCGGTCCCCCGTCCCCCGTTCTTTCCGCGCGCTGCCCGTGGTGGCGCTGTTCTGCTGGTGCTGTCCAGCCTGACCCTGGCCGCCCCTGCGGTGCTGGCACAGGACAAGCAACCCAACAGTGCGACCATTCAATGGGCCCAGCAGATACTGGATCAGCAGGGCCTCTATCAGGGCCGGGCCAGCGGCAAGATGGACAGCGCCACCGCTGCGGCCATTTCCGCCTATCAGCGCAAACATGGGCTGAAGGCGACCGGCCGGCTGGATCCGGAAACCATCGACCAGTTGATGCGTGACCAGCCGGAACGCAAGGGCGTGGGCAATCTGGCCGATCCCAACAGCCGCGCCCGTTCCTCCAGCCCCATGCTGAAGGAGAGCGAGGTGAAGCCCCAGGCAGCCCCCGCCGCCCCCGGTGTGGATCGCGGTCAGGGATCGGAAAGCACCCTGCTGGGGGCCAGCCGGGCCACCGGTGCGGCCCCCGCTGCTGCCCCGCCCGCCGCTGCGGTGGAACGAGGGCAGGGGGGCGGACCCTCCATTCTGGGTCATGCGTCCACGCCAGCCCCCGCCACCGCCAACCGGTCAGCCGGGGCAGAGACCAGCATGCCGGAAGCCGCCCCGCGCAGCGATGTGCAGGCGGAGGGGCTGGATGGCGGGGCGGCGGACCCGGCCGGCTTCGATCCGACAAACATGACCGTGCCGGACTGGGCGCGCTACGGGCTGATGGGGGGCATTGGCGTCTTCGTCCTGGGGATTGTCGCCAATCTCTGGTGGAGCGGTCGCCGGCGTCGCCCGGCTGCCCGCCGTCCCGCCGCTACCCGCCCGGCGGCCCCGCCGCCACCCCGCCCCGCCGCCAGTGCCGGTCCGGCAGGTGTGCGGCGCGAACCGACATTCGGCGCGCCCAGCGGGCCGACGGCGCGGCGAGAGCCGGCCTTCACCGCGCCGGCCCGCGACCCGCGTCGTCTGGGCTGATCCCGCCCGTGCGGGACATGGAATTGCCCGAACCGGCGGTTGGGCGGTCGAAACGTGCATTCAGCCCCCCAACAACGAAATCGACCCCGGACCTCTCCCGGGCCTAGACTTGGCCTTGCCGACCGGTCGTGAAAGACCGGCACTGACAGGGCTTTGCGGGCTGGAGATTCCGACAATGCTGTTTGATTTCCCCGACTTTGATCATCATGAACTGGTGCTGTTCGGCCGCGATGCCGACAGCGGCCTGTCGGCGATCATCGCCGTGCATTCCACGGCGCTGGGGCCGGCCTGCGGCGGCTGCCGCATGTGGCCCTATGCCAGCGAAGCCGACGCGGTGAAGGATGTGCTGCGCCTGTCGCGCGGCATGAGCTACAAGAATGCCATGGCCGGCCTGCCGCTGGGCGGCGGCAAATCCGTCATCATCGGTGACAGCCGCAAGGACAAGTCCGAAGCGCTGTTCCGCGCCTTCGGCCGGGTGGTGGAAAGCCTGGGCGGCCGCTATATCGCCGCCGAAGATGTGGGCATCAGCGTGGCCGACGTGATGCAGATGGGCCAGACCACTCGCCATGTGGCCGGCCTGTCCAGCGGCCATGATGCCAGCGGCGATCCCTCGCCCTTCACCGCCTATGGCGTCTATCTGGGCATCAAGGCCGCCGTGCGGCACAAGCTGGGCAGCGACAGCCTGAAGGGCGTGCGCGTGGCCGTGCAGGGGCTGGGCAATGTCGGTTCCAACCTGCTGCGCCGGCTGGCCGAAGAAGGTGCGGTGCTGACCGTGGCCGACATCCATGCCGATGCCGTGCAGCGCGCGGTGGACCAGTTCGGCGCCACGGCCGTGGCCGCCGACCATATCCATGCGGCCGAGGTTGATGTCTATGCCCCGTGCGCGCTGGGCGCGGTGCTGAACCCGGTCAGCCTGGGTGAGCTGAAGGCCAAGGTGGTGGCCGGCGGGGCCAATAACCAGCTGGCCACGGCGGAAATCGGCGAGGCGCTGCGCCAGGCCGGCATCCTCTATGCGCCGGACTATGTCATCAATGGTGGCGGCATCATCAATGTCTCGGCCGAGGTGACGCAATCCTATGACAAGGATGACGTGCTGCGGCAGGTGGAGCGCATTCCCGTCACCCTGACGGAAATTTTCCGCCGCGCCGACCGTGACAACCGCCCCACCAGCGATGTGGCGGATGAGATGGCGCGGGAAATTCTGACGGCTGCCAAGCAGGGCAAGGACGCCAAGCGCGTCGCCGCCTGAGGGGACATGAAATCTCCTTTGATCGGTCACGGTCAAGGGAGATTGAAATTAAAGAAAAAGGGGTGCGGGGCTTGGCTCTGCACCTCTTTTTTCATGCCTCCGTCAATGGCAGGGTCAGGTGGCATTTCAGGCCGGTTTCGGCCCATTCCATCTCCATCTTGCCGCCCAGCTGGTGGCGCAACACCTGGCCCAGCAGGGTGGAGCCGAAGCCCTTATGATCGGGCGGGGCGGTTACTTTCGGGCCGCCATGTTCTTCCCAATGCAGGTTCAGCACCTGGCGCTGCACCGACCAGCGCACGCTGATATAGCCATCGTCGGCCGACAGGGCGCCATGCTTGGCGGCATTGGTGGCCAGCTCATGGAAGGTCAGGCCCAGCGACTGCACCAGATCGGCCCCCAGCTGAACGGCCGGGCCGGACAGCACCAGCCGGCCCGGCCCTTCGACAAAGCCGTTCAGCTCATCCTCCAGCAGCCGTTTCAGGTCGGCCCCCGACCAGGATGCCTGGGCCAGCAGGCTGTGGGACCGCGCCAGGGAGGAGATGCGGCCTTCCACGGCGCGGGTGAATTCGGCAATGCTGTCCCCCTTGCTCAACCGCACCACGGCCTGGGCCACGGCGAGGGCGTTCTTGGCCCGGTGATCCACCTCCCGCATCAGCAGGCGCTGACGATCCTCCGCCTCGTACCGGGCGGTGACATCGACGATGGTCGCAGTGCAGCCGATGACCTGCCCGCCCGGATCGCGGATGGCGGCGGCATTGACCGATAATACCTGCCGTGCGCCGGTGCGCGGGTCACGCACCGTATATTCCATCTCGCTGATCGTCTCCCCCGCCAGGGCGCGGGCCACGGGATGGTCCGGCCCGGCCAGGGGCTTCCCGTCGGGCAGGGCGGCCTGCCACAGGGGTGCATCATGGCTGAGGCCGGCCAGCTCCTCCTTTGACATGCCGAAAATGCGCTCACCCGCCACATTGATGTCGGTGATAATGCCGCTGGCATTATATTCTACCACCCCCACCGGGATGGTGGCGACCAGCCGGCTCAACCGTTCCTCGCTGCGGCGCAGATCGGTCAGGGCGGAATGCAGGTGGTCGGTACGCTCCGCCACCCGGCTTTCCAAGGCGCTGTTGGCCTTGCGCAGGTCCGTCTGGGCCTGTTCGGCCTGTTTGGTCTGCCGCATGGCGATGGCCGCCAGCGGCAATAACAGCATGGTGGCCACCAGGGCGAAGCCGATATGGCCGAGCGCCGATTGCAGCCACACCTCATCCAGATGGTCCTGCGACAGCCCATAGATCACCTTAACCGGCAGCCGGTCCACCCCGGCGACGGCGTAATAGCGCCGCACACCGTCAAAGGGGGAGGCGACATTAAACAGCCGGTCGCCCACGGCACCCGACGCTTCTGCCTGTCCGGCCTGTGCCAGCAGGGTGGCGACCATGGGCAGTCCCAGCTCCGCCGCCATGGTCGCCGGGTGACGCGCCAGCACGGTGCCGTCATCCAGCACCAGCATCACCTCCGTCCCCGGCATCAGGGCGACGGAGGCATAGAAGCTTTCAAAATAGCCGGGGCGCAGCGAAACCTGCGCCACCCCCTGGAAGGAGCCGTCGCGCCCCTCGATCCGCTGGCTGATGGGAAAGAAGATTTCCGGATGAATGCGCCCGATCATCCGGGGACCGATATAAGGACCGCTCTGCTGATCGACATGGAAACTGAAATAGGGCCGGTCGGCGACATTCAGCGATTGGCTGGGCCAGCGCAGGGTATTGATCCGCACCTCCCCCTTGGCATCCACCAGCCAGTAGGATTGCACCTCCGGCGCTTCCGTCGCCATGTGGCGCAGCCAGTCATACAGCGACGGTGTCGCCGCCATCTTGTCCCAGCCGTCGTTCTGGAAGACCCATTCGGCATTCTTCAGGATCAGGGCATGGGTGCCGATCACCTTGGCGGCATGTTCGGCCAGCTGCCGTGCCCCGGCCCGCGCGTCGGCGGCGGCGCGGTCCATCACCCGGTCGCGGCCCACCACCAGTTCCATGCCGAACAGGGCCATGGCGATCAGCAAGGCGGAGACCGCAAGCCAGATCACCGCCCGCGACGGGGCCGTATCCAGAATGCGGGGAGAGGGGGAGGAGGAAGGATTGGCTTCCTCGGCGGTTTGTGTCGGCACGATGCGGGTTGACCAGTCCTGTCGACGAAACAACTGAGGGACGTTATCGATTGCGTGGAGCACAAGCAATCATTCCATGCAGAATGTTACCCCTGGCACCTGCCCGCGCATATTGGCCGATTGTCTCCGAAGGGAGCGGGGGGTATGGTGCGCCGCCTTTTCGTGACAACCGAAGCCAGCGCCATGACCCCTGTTGCCCCCGCCCGTGAAGCCGATTCCGGCCGCATCAACCGCCGCTTCGCCCGGCTGAAGCAGGAGGGACGGGCCGGCCTCGTCACCTTCATCACCGCCGGTGACCCGGATCACGACACCAGCCTCGCCATCCTGAAGGGGCTGCCGGGGGCCGGTGCCGATGTGATCGAACTGGGGATGCCCTTCACCGATCCCATGGCCGACGGCCCGGCCATCCAGGCCGCCGGCCTGCGCGCGCTGAACAATGGCGCCCGCATGACCCGCACGCTGGCCATGGTGCGCGATTTCCGTGCCCAGGATGATGAAACGCCGATCGTGTTGATGGGTTACTACAACCCCATCTACAGCTATGGCGTCGACACGTTCCTGGCCGATGCCCGCGCCGCCGGGGTGGATGGGCTGATCGTTGTCGATCTGCCGCCGGAAGAAGATGGCGAGCTGTGCGAACCGGCCCTGAAGGCCGGCGTGAATTTTATCCGCCTGACCACGCCCACCACCGATGATGCCCGTCTGCCGGCCGTGCTCGCCAATACATCGGGTTTTGTCTATTACGTCTCCGTCACCGGCATCACCGGGGCCGGCAGCGCCAGCAGTGCGGCGATTGAGGAGGCGGTGACCCGCCTGCGCCGCCATACCGATCTGCCGCTGGCCGTGGGCTTCGGCATCTCCACACCGGAGGCCGCTGCTGCCGTCGCCCGCGTGGCCGATGCCGCCGTGGTGGGCAGCGCCATTGTGCGCAAGATCGAAACCGGCCTGGATGGCGACGGGAAGCCGGGTGCCACTCTGGTGGGTGATGTGTTAGGATTCGTCGAAACGCTGGCCCAGGGGGTGCGCAACGCCCGCATCTGACGGCACCAGCCGCGAGGTGTGTCATGGTCTATGCGTTCGAGATTGGTGATGACCTGCCCGATCCGCCCACCCGGGCGGGGGTGGAGGCAGATCTGGCCGACTGGAAAGCCCGGCTGGATCGCTTGATGGCGAATATCTGCCTTTGGGCGGGGGACTTTCCCGGCGTGCTGTGCGAACGGGGAAGCGTTGCCAAGATCGAACGCAAGATGCAGATGGTCGGGCTGACCAAGCCGGTTGAGCTGCCCGCCTTGCTGCTCCGCCGGCTTGTGACACAGTCGGTCCGTCCCCTGCCCGTGGATCAGCGCACCGACTATACGGTGCGGCAGGGCCTTCCCGGGCGTATTCTCCGCCACGAGGCCACCCTTTCCATCACGCCGGATGCGCGTTGGGTGATGGGTACGCGGGGGCAGGTCTGGATACGGTCGGACAAGATTTTTGATACGATCGCGGATATTGGCACCCCGGAACAGCCGGATTGGCGTCTGATCCGCCGCGCTGACCCGGAACATCTCATCCCCTTCACCCGGGATGTGCTGCATGACTTGCTGGGGCGTCTTCAGTGACGCTTTTCAGTGATATCCTGTTCGCCCACGCCGTTGCGGACCAGGCAATGTTCGATCAGATCAGGCAGGCGCTGAATGCGGGCGATAATGCCCGCCTTCAGGAACTGAACCTGATGTCGGAGGTTAATGACAATGCTTATTGCTTCCTGCTGTTCGCCCGATTTGAGGCGGCCATCAAGGCGCGCTCACAGCAGGTAATCAGTGCAATGCGTTGTCAGGCGCAAGGCCCCGAAAGACGGGCGTGGGATGTGGTCAGTCATGACGGCTTATACTTCCTGAACCACGTCGCCTTATTGACGGACAAGGGTGGTTCGGATTACCGAGACATCCAAGAGCTCTATAAGGACCGCAACGCCATTGCCCACGGCAGGTTTGCCGAAACCAAGCCGAACGTGCCCGCGATTGCGGCCAAACTCAGCGGGATACTCTCCCGCCTTGAAGGTATCCCATGAACTGGCTGACTAACTTCGTCAAACCCAAGATCCAGGCCCTCGTTGCGAAGAAGGAGGTTCCGGACAATCTTTGGCATAAGTGCCCCTCCTGCGGCGCGATGATCTTCCATCGTGATCTGGAAGAGAACCTGCATGTCTGCCAGCATTGCGGCCACCATATGCGGCTGGACCCGGCCCGCCGGCTGAAGATGCTGTTCGATCCGGGCTATCAGACGATTGAACTGCCCAAGGTGCTGGTCGATCCGCTGAAATTCCGCGACCAGAAGCGCTATACCGACCGGCTGAAGGAAGCCCAGTCCAAGACCAACCGGCAGGACGCCATCGTCGTCGCCCATGGCAAAATTGACGGCCAGGGTGCCGTGGCCGCCGTGTTCGACTTTAATTTCATGGGCGGTTCCATGGGCATGGCGGTGGGTGAGGGGCTGTTGGCCGCCGCCAAGCTGGCCGTGCTGCAGCAGGTGCCGCTGATCGCCATTCCGGCATCGGGTGGCGCGCGGATGCAGGAAGCCATCCTGTCGCTGATGCAGATGCCGCGCACCATCATCGCCGTGGAAATGGTGAAGGAAGCCGGCCTGCCCTATATCGTGGTGCTGACCGACCCCACCACCGGCGGGGTGACGGCCAGCTTTGCCATGCTGGGCGACATCCATATGGCGGAGCCGGGCGCCCAGATCGGTTTTGCCGGCGCCCGCGTCATTGAAAGCACCATCCGGGAGACGCTGCCGGAAGGGTTCCAGCGCTCCGAATATCTGCTGGACCATGGCATGGTCGATATGGTGGTGCATCGCAAGGAGCTGCGGGAAACCCTGGCCCGCGTCATCGATCTGCTGCGCCGGCCGGGGCCGGGGGCGGAGATTGTGCGGATGCCGCGCGGCGACGGGCCGGATCGCGGCGGGCCGTCCCGCAAGCCGGTCAGCATCAAGGGTGGTGCCGGCGCGCGATGATCAAGGCCGCCCCCATCGTGCCGGGCTCCCCCCGGCTGGAGGCGGTGCTGGAGCGGATGCGCCTCCTGCACCCCAAGGTGATCGACCTGTCGCTGGGCCGGATCGAGGGGCTGCTGGCCAAGCTGGGCAACCCGGAGCGCCGGCTGCCGCCCATCGTGCATGTGGCCGGCACCAACGGCAAGGGCAGCACCGTTGCCTTCCTGCGCGCCATGGCAGAGGCAGCGGGCAAACGGGTGCATGTGTATACGTCCCCGCATCTGGTGCATTTTCACGAGCGTATCCGGCTGGCCGGCCATTTCATTGCCGATGACCGGCTGGCCGACCTGCTGGAGCGGATCGAGCAGGTCAATGGCGGCGATCCGATCACTTTTTTTGAGATCACCACCGCCGCCGCCTTCCTGGCCTTTGCCGAGGAACCGGCCGACCTGCTGCTGCTGGAGGTGGGGCTGGGCGGCCGCCTGGACGCCACCAATGTGATCACGGCCCCCGCCGTCTCGGTGCTGACCCGCATCTCCATGGATCATATGCAGTTCCTGGGAGAGACGATTGGGGCCATCGCGGCGGAGAAGGCGGGCATCATCAAGCCCGGCTGTCCGGCCGTGGCCGGGCCGCAGGCCGATCCGGCGGTGACAGGTGTTTTCCAGGCTACTGCCGAAGCCGCCGGTGCCCCCCTGGCACTGGCCGGGCGGGACTGGCGGGCGGAACCGCTGGGCGACAGCGGCTGGCGCTACAGCGATGCCCAGGGCACGCTGGACCTGCCCTTGCCGGCGCTGCCCGGTGCGCATCAGATCGACAATGCCGGCACGGCCATTGCCGCCACCCGCCATCTGCCCTTTGCCGTTCCCGCGGCGGCCATCCGCCAGGGGCTGGCGGCGGTGGAATGGCCGGCCCGACTGCAACGCCTGCGCCGGGGGCCGCTGGTGGAACTGCTGCCGGCGGGGTGGGAGCTGCATCTGGATGGCGGCCATAATGACAGTGCCGGGCAGGTACTGGCCCGCCATCTGGCCGCCTGGACGGCCGATGGCCGCAGGTTGGACCTGATTTTCGGCATGTTGGGCAGCAAGCGCCCGCTGGATTTCCTGGCCCCGCTGGCTCCTTATGTGCGCCGCCTGCGCGCCGTTGCCATTCCGGGGGAGACTGCCAGCGTGACGGCCGATGATGCCGCCGCCCTGGCCCGGCAGGCGGGGATGCAGGCATCATCCTGTCCGGATGTGGCCGCTGCGGTGACGGAACTGGCCGCCCTGGGGGCGGGGGAACCGCCGGCACGGCTGCTGATCTGTGGCTCGCTCTATCTGGCCGGAACGGTGCTGGCGCAGAACGGCTGAGGAAGGCGGGCGCGTGGGGGAGACCCCCTTTGCGCCCGCCTGTCGATCACCAGGATTTCAGCGGCCGCAGCACCGGTGTCTTTTTCAGCAGATGCCCATCCATGCTGCCCAGCAGCCGGTCCAGCAGGGACACGGCGGCGCCCACGGCCGGGCCCTTGTTCAGCATCACGCATTCCGCCCGCGCGGCCATGGCGGCATCCGTCATCTCCCCGCGCGACGGCACGCCGGATTTCACCAGATCCTCCAGCACCTGGGTGGCCCAGATCACCGGCACGGCCGCCGCCTCGCAGATCCAGAGGATTTCTTCCTGCATTTCCGCCAGCCGTTCAAAGCCGATTTCCGCCGCCAGATCGCCGCGCGCGATCATCACGCCAAAGGGACGGTCGCGGCCGGCGCGGGCGATCAGGTCGGGCAGGTTGCGCACGGCGTCCGGCCGCTCGATTTTGGCCACCAGTCCCAAGGGTGTTGCCCGCGCCGGCAGCTGGGCCAGCGCCGCTTCCAGCAGGTCAATATCCTCCGGCCGGGAGACGAAGGAATAGCCGATCATGTCCGCACATTCGATCACGGCGGCCAGGTCGCGCTCATCCTTGGCGGTCAGGGGTGACAGGCCCAGGGCGGTGTCGGGCAGGTTCAGGCCTTTTTCCGGCTTGGGCTTCAGCCCGCCTTCCTTCACCCGGCCGACCCGCACCAGGGCTGCCCCTTCCCGGACCGCCTCCACCAGACCTTCCAGCTTGCCATCATCGTACAGCACGCGGTCGCCCACGGCGACGCGGTTGACGATTTCCGGCAGGGAGACGGCGATGGCATAACCGTCACCGGGCGGCAGCGGCGCCCCTTCCACGGTCAGCCACAGGCTGTCGCCGGCCCGCAGCTTGCCCTTCTCCGGGGTGGCGACCAGATCGCCGGTGCGGATCTTCGGCCCGGCAATATCCATCAGGATGCGGATGGGCCGACCGACATCCAGGCTGGCCGCCCGTACATGGGCGGCCATGCTGTGCCAGGCGGTGGCATCATCATGGGCGCAGTTGATACGGGCGCAATCCATGCCCAGCCGGGCCAGTTCCAGTACCATGTCGGCGTCTGCGGCTGCCTCGCTGGGCAGCGTGACCATGATGCGGCAGCGGCGATGCGTGTGGGCCGGGCCAAACAGCCCTTCCGTTGCCACTGCCAGCGCCTGCTCCCCGGCAAAGAATTGCCCCTCCGTTGGCAACAGAAGGGATGAGGGCGCCCCCTGCATCCCGGCCAGTGCCACCAGCACGGCATCCAGCGTTGGCAGCACCCGGCTTTCCAGCCGGCCCAGCGACGACAGGCCGAATCGCATCAGCCGGCGCTGCAACGGCCGCAGGTCATGATGGCGCAAGGCCAGATAATGGGCCAGATTGGCCAGCGGGCTTTCCGCTGTCGGCTGGCCCAGGCGGGCCAGGAATGGGGCCGCCCCTTCCAGAAGGGTGGCGCGCAGGGCCGCCATTTCTGCCAACAATCCTGCCAGTTCCAGGCTGTCCCGGCTGGTCGGCTGACCGTCATCCATGTCGCTGCTCCCCTTGGGCGAAGATGGGGGCAGCATAGACGCGGCCTGTTACGCGGCTATGACCTGTCGCAAACAGCCAAAGAAAAGGGCTGGTTTCCCTTTGTGGAAACCAGCCCTCGCCGCCTTATCAACGGTCATGAATGATGACCGTTGATATCAGATATTATCGGCAATCCAGTTCTGCAGCTGGGTCTTCGGCAGGGCGCCGATCTTGGTGGCGGCAACCTGACCATCCTTGAACAGCATCAAGGTGGGGATGCCGCGCACGCCATAGCGGCCCGGGGTCATCGGGTTATCATCAATGTTCAGCTTGGCGATGGTCACCTTGTCGCCCAGGGCGGCGGCAATGTCATCCAGGGCGGGGGCGATCTGCTTGCAGGGGCCACACCATTCAGCCCAGAAATCAACCAGCACCGGCCCGGACGCCTTCAGGACATCGGCTTCGAAGCTGGCATCGGTGATTTTGATCGGGGTCGTCATCATATCCTCGGCGGATTCGGGTTCTCTGCGGCCGGTCGGCCGCCTCTCGACATGAAATGTAGGCAGTGCCCTGACCCCTGGTCAAGCTGAACGGGCGCGCACGGCTGCACTGCGGCCAGCGGAGGGCGGTTGGAGGGAAAGCGAAGAGCGCCAGAGGAGAAGACTGACATATTACCCTGAATATGAAATATTAATCGACTGAATGCAGTGCTAAAATCCTGGACAGTGATGTTGGGTGGCGGGCGCGATGACAGATGAGAGTGGTATCGCGCGGAATGCGCGGCTGGTGTCGGGCGATCAGCAGCCGGCAACCTTTCAGGAAAGGGGGATTTCCGTCCCCTTCACTACACCTTTGCTCAGCCAGGCCCGGTTACGCCGGGATGGCGACAATCGTTTTGAATTTCTGCTGCCCAATTTCACGGCAAGCAAGGGCAATTATGTCATGCCGATGAAGGGCCTTTCCTCGGTGATGACGCTGACGGTGCATGACCGTATCCTGTTTGAACAGATTGAGGCGCTGGAAAGCCATTCGCCGGAGCAGGTGCGCCAAGCTGTGCTGACCGTACAGGCCACCGGCATCTGCGGGCCGGATGCGGCGGCCCGCGCGGCGGAACTGCTGGAACTGGACAGCCAGTATCTGGTGTTGACTCAGTTCATCCTGGTCACCGAACTGCTGAAGCTGGTGGGGATCGGGGCGGCCGACCTGCTGCGTCCGAGCATGAGCACGGAAGACAGGAAGCGCATGGCCCGGGTGGCCCTGGCCAAGGTGGCCGGCATGGTCGGCATCGCCCCTGACGAGCTGGCCAACCGGGTGGATGAGCTGGGGGCGGTGGTGGCCCCAGTGGGCCTGTCCCAATGTCCCCGGCCGGGCCGGCTGCGCATTCTGGCCCTTCGGCTGGAGGCTTTTGCGTCGGAGTTGACGGAATGGGCGGAAGGGGACGGGTCGGAGGCGGCGCCCCTGGGTGCCCATTGTGCCGCCCTGGTGCGACAGACATTGGCCCAGGTGCAACAGCGGATCGGCCGCCTGGATGTCCTCTGCCGCGACCCGATGCAGATCGTGCATGATGCTTCCCGCCTTCGGCAAGAAGTGGCCGATCAGGTCGGGCGGGTCGCCTGGCTGCTGGATGGCTGGGATTTCCTGCTGATTCTCTGGGATAATGTTCGCCATGGCACCCCGTCGGCCAAACGCGAACTGTTGGGTGAGCTTTCCTACATGATCCCCGCCATCCCGCGGGAGGAGATTGGCCCCGTCCTGACGGCAACCGCCGATATTGAGACAATCAACCGGCTGCAGCGCCGCTGGGTCCGGGGCAGCCAGGATATGGGCACCGGCGTGCTGGATCTTGAGGCGGTCATGCGGATTGAAGCTTTCAAAGCGGCGATGGCGTGAGGGTGGGGATGGCAGCGATCAACCGGCCCCCGCAATCGGGCCAGGAGCAGGCGACGGGAAATGCTGGCGGCGGCGACTGGATGGCGCTGATGGGCGATGCCAGTCGCCTGTCGGATGCCAAACTGCTGCAAATTTACCGCCTGCTGGATCAGGTCGGCGACAAGCCGGAGATCAGCAGCGTGTTCGCCGCCATCCGGCCACGTCTGGCCAATCTGCGGCCACCGCGCCGCCAGACAGCTTGCCGTCTGTTTTTTCGCCCGGTGGAAGACCTGCTGGATGATCAGGAAAATTACAGCCGCCGTCTGGGCCGCATCAGCCGCAGCACGCTGACCCCCTGCTGGCGGGCGCTGAAGGACCGGATACCGGCGGCCCTGCAACAGCAGGTGCAGCAGGCGGTAAGCCGGATTGACCCCAATGATGGGGAACTGCTGGCCAATCTCTGCGATCCGTTATGGCAGACCGGTGCCGAAATCCTGGGCTGGGTGCTGGCGGAATGCGATGCCAACCTGAAACAGAAAGTGGCCCTGTTCGGTCGTGACGATGATGTGATCCGCCAGCTGGAGGTGATCAAGGAAATCGTCAGCATCGCGGCACCGGTGGAAAAGCTGAAATCCACCCTGCCGCCCCGCCCCATTGCCACCCTGTCGGAAAGTCATCTGGAAACCCTGCGCAAGGTGTTGCTGGACATGGGCCGGGATGATGTGCGCCAGACCATGCCTTTGGTGCGCGTGCTGTCATCACGGATGCAGCGGCCGGGTGATCTGCTGCGCCTGCTGGGTGACCTGCGGCTGGGCGGCCCCCCGCAGGAGAAGGAGGTGATGACGCGGGAAATGTCCGGCTATGTCGTCGGCAATCTGCTGCGCCAGACCAGCGGTCTCGCCTCTGACAGCCTGGTTCCGCGGCAGGAGGAACTGGATGGGCTGGCCATTGTGGCGGAGCGGCTGGCCGATGGCCTGGGCTCCATCCACGATATGGTGCAGGGGATGCGGGACAAGGAATTGTCCGCCAAGATGCAGACAGCACGGGGGGAAGTGGCCCAATTCGTGCTGAAGAATGTCTGTGACAAGGTCAGTACAGCGGCGATTGACGCGGTTTTCCCAAGCGATGGCCGGGCCGCCGACATTGACACCATCAAGAAGGCCGAACAGCAGGTATTGGCCCTGCGCCGCGCCTCCCGGATGGCGGGGGCGCTGGGCATTCAGAAGGAAGTCTCCAACCGCATCACCGATATCAGGCGGCGGCTGGAACAGCAGACCAACGCCGCCTTGCGCAAGATCCCCCGTAACCGCGACGGTACCCTGTCACCGGAAGGCGCCCGCCATATGTTCAACAGCCTGCGTTTGGTGGAAATCGTCGCCGGATCAGAAGAGGCGGCGCGACTGTACAAGGAATGGCACCGGCAATATTGGTAAGATTATTCCACTGTTGATCATTCGATGATCTGGGTAATTATGCCAATGCCGACAACACGATGTCCTTCCTGGATATACCATTGCCGACCGGGATAAATTTCCGTTACAAGATCTTTATTGAACAAAAATGATACAAGTATTTCCATCTGTTGTTCTGGATGCAGGCTTACTCCTTCTGGGACGTTAATTTGCCCGATATGCATGTTAGTATTGTTTTTGTTGAAAAAATTATGATTAGGTCTGTAATTTCCCACTATTGGGTTAACTTTGCCGCTTTCCTCTGACGAAAATAAATGGATCAACGCTTTTACATTTATTAATATTTCGCTCTCTCCGGGCATTTGGTGATTTCCTTCAAAACGGCATTTGAATCCCTACAGTCAGTCCTTTGCCGACCACATGCACGCGGCTGGATACGTCGCCCGGGTTTTTCGGCGGAGGCCTGAAGGGATTGCCGGTTTGCCTTTGCGGTAGCAACTCCGGTTCAGCTGGTGTCAGGGCCAAGGCAGGGGCTTGCAGCGTCTGCGGCAGCGTTTTATGGCGTGAAGGTGCTGCTGCGGCTTTCTTCTCCTTTACCTTGCCAGCCTGAATCATCGGCTTGCTACGCTCGGTCTTCAGGCGAAATTGGGCCAGCCCACCCTGCGGCTGTGCGTCGGCCAACGCCCAAACCGGGTTTGCGCAGAGCCAGCCGGCGCAGCATAATGCCAGCCAGCGGTTGCGGCTACTGCTCCCCTGATAGTTTCCCACCTGGCCGCGCATCGGAATTGCCCCTCCCATCGCACCATCAGATTCCCATATGAATGACGCGGCGGCAATGCCCCCGGTTCCCGCCCGACGCCCATCGCTGCATAATTTTCGAGGAGCAGGCCCCATGGCCGCCACTATCCGCATCGAAACTGACAGTTTTGGCCCGATTGAGGTGCCGGCAGACCGTTACTGGGGCGCGCAGACCCAGCGGTCGCTGCAGAATTTCAAGATCGGCGGGGAGCAGATGCCCAAGCCGCTGATCCGCGCCCTGGGCATTGCCAAGAAGGCGGCCGCCCGCGCCAATGTCGCGCTCGGTACGTTAGACACGAAGCTGGGCCAGGCCATTGCCGCCGCGGCGGAGGAGGTGATCGATGGCAGCCTGGATGACCATTTCCCCCTGGTCGTCTGGCAGACCGGGTCCGGCACCCAGACCAACATGAATGCCAATGAGGTGATCTCCAACCGTGCCATCGAGATGCTGGGCGGGGAGATGGGCTCGAAAAAGCCGATCCACCCCAATGATCATGTCAATCGCGGCCAAAGCTCCAACGACACTTTCCCCAGCGCCATGCATATCGCGGCGGCGGAGCAGTTCCACCATGAACTGATCCCGGCGCTGGAGCAGTTGCAGGCCGCACTGGCGGCCAAGGCGGCGGAATTCAGCGCCATCGTCAAGATCGGCCGCACGCATCTTCAGGATGCCACGCCGATGACGCTGGGCCAGGAATTCTCCGGCTATGCCCAGCAGCTGGCCTATGGGGTGGAACGGGCCAGGGCGGCCCTGCCGGCCCTGCTGCGGCTGGCCCAGGGCGGCACGGCGGTGGGCACCGGCCTGAATGCGGCCGTCGGCTTTGATGCCGCCTTTGCGGCGGAAGTGGCCGATATCACCGGCCTGCCCTTCGTCACCGCCCCCAACAAGTTTGAGGCTTTAGCCGCCCATGACAGCATCGTGGAAGCGTCGGGCGTGCTGAACACGCTGGCCGTCTCCTTGATGAAGATCGCCAATGATATCCGCCTGCTGGGCAGCGGCCCGCGCAGCGGCATCGGGGAGATCAGCCTGCCGGAGAATGAGCCGGGCAGCTCCATCATGCCCGGCAAGGTGAACCCCACCCAGTCGGAAGCCATGACCATGGTCTGCGCCCAGGTGATGGGCAACCATGTCACCATCACCCATGCCGGCGCCACCGGCCATTTTGAGCTGAATGTCTTCAAGCCGGTGCTGATCTATAACCTGTTGCAGTCGGTGCGGCTGATCGCCGATGCCAGCCGCAGCTTTGCCGAGAATTGTGTGGTCGGCATCACCGCCAATACCGACCGCATCGCCAAGCTGATGAGCGAGAGCCTGATGCTGGTCACGGCATTGAACCCGCATATTGGCTACGACAATGCCGCCAAGATCGCCAAGAAGGCGCATCATGAGGGGACGACGCTGCTGGAGGCCGGGCTGGCGCTGGGCCTGCTGACGGAGGAACAGTTCCAGCAATGGGTCGTGCCGGCCCAGATGGTGCATCCGGGCTGACCCCCGGTCAGGGGGAGGCCACCGGTGCGGCCGCCCCCACACCCGGCAGCACATCAAAGCCGCTGGGGAACAGCTGTTTGGCCACATCGGCCACCAGAAAGCGGAAACTCGCCTGTTGCGGGCCGGTTTCCCCAACGGTCTGGTCCCGCGCGCTGGCGCGGGGCTTGTTATTTTCGCAGAAGGCCGCCACCAGATGGGTGGTGCTACGCAGATCCTTCAACTTGGCCGGCGGGGCCGGCAATGTCTGGGCCTGGGCGGCGGTGCAGAGATTGCCCGTTGCCACCTCTTCCGCGCCGCGATGGAACAACAGCACCATCCGATAGCGCCCATCGCGCTGATAGCCGTCGGCGCGGGTGAAATTGCGCGCCGGGTCCAGCAGATCGGGCGGCAGCGCGGCCAGCACGTCGCGGCGGAACTGTTCAGGCGGGATATCCGTCGGGCCGCCCCGTACCTCCAGCGAGAAACCGGGATCAGGCGGTTGGTCGGCGGTTTGCGCCCGGGCGGGGCCTGTCAACGTGATGGCGACGAGGGCGGTCAGCAGAATTCTGGACAAGGCGAAAGGCCTCCACGGGTTCGCACCAGGGATGGTTATCCGCGTCAAGAACGCGCCATCGCCTGGATCGTTCCCTGTGGATTCATACTCTGTTGCCTTGATCAGAACCTATAGGTTCTGATCAAGGCCCTCAAACGCCGGCGCCAACATCCGTTGGCTTGGCTTCACGCGGCACGTGCCGCGCGGCGGCGGTCGCCGCCGTACCAAGTTGCGATGCGTTCTGCTCATCGCAACTTGGTATCAGCCTTCCTCATCCTGCGCCGCGCTGGTACCAGCGTCGGCCACCCCGCACCAGGGCTGGCGCTTGCCGCCATTATAGGCGCGGGCAGCGCCGGCGCGGATCAGCGCCTCTGACAGGTCGGTGCCATCGGCCAGCCGCACCTGCGCCCGCACCCTTCCGCCATATTTGTCATAGACGACATTATACAGCGTGATGGTGCCCTTGCCCTGATCCACCATGGCGTCGCGCACCAGCCCGGCCAGCTTGTCCTTGGCGGCGCGGGCCATGGTCTTTTCAGTGGCGCAGGTGGAACGGCTTTCCGGTGTGTCGATCCCTTCCAGCCGCACCCGCGTCACCACCTCCTGGTCTAACCAGACGGTGACGCGCACGGCCAGCGTATCGCCATCCACCACCTCCACCACCCGCGCCTCCACCGGCCCGTTCAGGCGCGGGGCAGCCAAACTGGCGCCGGGCAAAGCCAGCGCCAGGGCAAACAGGGTGGTGGGAAGCCAGCGGGGGAACACGGGGGATGCGGCCTTGGGTGCAGGATATCACTGCCCCAAACCTACCGCATTATGCGCCGCCACAGAAGCGATTTTGAGATCATTATCCTAAAGTGCATACAAGAGGGGACGATCATCCCCCTCATGCATACAAGTAGGTACAGATACAACCGGGAAGGTTAGAAGTCGCTGCACCGACCGTTCACTTCCCAATCGCCATAGCGGGTCGGCTCCGGTCCCTCGCGCCCGCCAATTTCACCGGGCGGCTGCTGGATGGCGGCGGGCCGGGCGGGCGGCGGCGTGTTTTCTGCCGTTGGCGTGGCCGCGCCGGTGGTCTTTTCCTGATTCTTTTCCGTCATGGTCCGGGCCTTTCAGTCTGGTCTGCTGTTGATATGGCGCGGCCCCGCCATTCTGCCAAGCCTTGATGGAACGGGTGCGGCATTCCCATATCTCAAGCAACGGGGCGGTGATCCGCCCTTCTAATGACGGCGCAGAGCCGGAGGAGAGAGATGAGCGGCTATTTCCGTACCGCAATGTTGTTGGCGGGTCTGACCGGCCTGTTCCTGGCGGTCGGATTTATGCTAGGCGGCCAGGGCGGCATGATGATCGCCTTGGGTCTGGCGCTGGCCACCAACCTGTTCGCCTATTGGAATGCGGACAGGATGGTGCTGGGCATGTATGGTGCGCGCGAGGTGGATGCCGCCAGCGCCCCGCAATTTTTCGGCATGGTGCAGCGGCTGGCGCAGCGCGCCGGGCTGCCCATGCCGCGCGTCTTCGTTATCGACAATGACCAGCCCAACGCCTTTGCCACCGGCCGCAACCCGGAAAATGCCGCCGTGGCCGCCACCACCGGCCTGCTGGAGCGGTTGAGCCCGGAGGAGGTGGCGGGCGTGATGGCGCATGAGCTGGCGCATATCAAGAACCGCGACACGCTGATCATGACCATCACCGCCACGCTGGCGGGTGCCTTGTCCATGCTGGCCAATTTCGGTCTGTTCTTTGGCGGGCATGATAACCGCAACAACCCGCTGGGCATTGTCGGGTCCATCCTGGTGGCCATTCTGGCACCGCTGGGTGCCATGCTGGTGCAGATGGCCATCAGCCGGTCGCGCGAATATGAGGCCGACCGTATCGGCGCTGAAATCTGCGGTCGGCCCGACTGGCTGGCCGACGCGCTGGAAGGCATCCATGACGGGGCGCGGCTGGTGCCCAACGTGGCGGCGGAAAATAACCCCGCCACCGCCCATATGTTCATCATCAACCCGCTGCATGGGCGCGGGGTGGACAGCCTGTTTTCCACCCATCCCAGCACGGCCGAGCGGGTGGGCCGTTTGCGGGCCATGGTGACGGGCAGCAGCCCCTTCGGCCCCCGCCGGTCCGGCGGCAGCGTGCCCGGTGCCGGCGGTGGCAGCCGCCGGCCGGGGCCGTGGGGGTAACCTATACCAATCTCCCTTGATCATGACCGATCAAGGGAGATTTCGCGTTCCCTCAGGCGCCGGGCGCCGCCATCCGGCGGCTTGGCTCGCGGCGCATGGGCGCCGGGCCGGCGGTCGCCGGCCTCCAATCCGCCAAGGGTCAAGCCCTCGGCGGATTGGTATTATACCGTTACGAGGCTTTCTGCGATCAGCTCAGACAGGCCGATGGCGTTGGTGGGGTGGGGGATGCCGTCGGCGGATACCACCGTGTCAATGCCTGCCGCTTGAAAGGCCGCCATCCGTTCCATCGGGAACACGGCATGGACGGTGGCGGCCAGCACGCGGGCGGCGCCATGGGCATAGGCCACCTTGGCCGCATCGATCAGGGTGCTGCCGGAACTGACAATATCATCGACGAACAGCACGGTGCGGCCGGTCAGGTCGGTGCCATCAGGCAGACCAACGGAGACATCATGGTCGCCGCGCCGCACCTTCAGCCCCACCAGCGGCTGCGCGCCGGCAGCCTGGGCGGCACCCTGCACCAGATGCGCCGATTCCTCATCCGGCCCCAGAATCACCCAACTGGCATCCGCCCCCTGGCTGCGGGCCCAGTCGCCCAGCAGGGGACCGGCCGTCAGGGCGGCACAGCGGCTGCCGGGGAACACCTCCCCCAGATCATGGGTGCGGTGCAGGTGGGGATCGACGGTGACGATACAGTCGAACAGGCCCCCCAGCCAGCGCCCCATGATGCGCTGGCTGACCACCTCGCCGGGGTTGAACTCAATATCCTGGCGCATATAGGCCAGATAGGGGGCCACCAGCGTCAGCTCCGTACAGCCGCGCTCCCGCAGGGCGCCGGCCAGCAATTGCAGCTCCACCAGCTTGTCATTGGGTTGATTGAGCGAACGGACGATGATGGCCCGCGTCGGGGCTGCCTCCAGCCGCACCAGGCTTTCGCCATCGGGGAAACGATGCAGGGCCGCCTGATGCAGCGGCAGGGCCAGCGCCTCGGCCAGCCGGGTCGCCAGCATTTCCCCTTCTGGAAAGCCGATCAATATTTCCATCGCGTCGTTCCTCAGTAAATCCTTTGCCCAGCCTGTGGCTGGTGACGATTTCTTTATCGCTTGCAGGGTACACCGGCCTTGCGACGGATCAAATCACCTCTGTGAGGTCCGCCAACACTTGTTGGTGGCGCGGCGGGGTGAAAGGATTTATCCCGGTATCGATCATATGCTTTAGGATATACCGGTTTCGCTGGTCTTTGCGTGTGCCCCCGGTGACGTTGCAAGGGAGTGTCATGTATGATCAACGTTACACCGGAATGGCGGCAAGGGGTGGGCCCATGATCGGGCTTGGAGGCGTAATGGATCCGTTGGAGCTTTCCGAGAAGGAATACACGGCGCTGGAGGAAGCGCTGCTGGCTTCCGCCCGGGGGCGCGCCTTCCTGCGTATGCGTGACCGCCAGACCCGCATTGTCGCCCAGGATGACTGGCGGGCCCTGCTGGGCCAGATGACGGAGCAGGTGGCGCGCCTGTCCCAGGCGGGCACGCCGGCCGCCGTGGCCGATACCCAGAGCCCGCATCTGCACATCATGCGGGAGGAGTTGAAGCAGCTTTCCAACTATATCGAACAGACGCGCCAGGAAATCGCCCAGCTTCGCCCCATGGATGCCGGTGCCAACCGCATCATGGCCGCCACCAACGAGCTGGATGCCATCGTCACCGCCACCGAACGCGCCACCTCCGACATTCTCAACGCGACGGAGCGGATACAGGCGCTGGTCGCCCGCCTGCCATCCAGCGACATTACCAACGATATCGATGCCCAGACAATCGAGATCATGACCGCCTGCTCCTTCCAGGACATTACCGGTCAGCGCACCACCAAGGTCGTCAACACCCTGCGCTATATCGAGCAGCGGGTGAATACGATGATCGAGATCTGGGGCGTGGAAGATACCGATGCCGGCGCCAAGAAGCTTGGTGCCGACGGGTTGATCGCGCTGCGCCCCGATGATGACCGGCCGGACAAGCATCTGCTGCACGGCCCGGCGCTGGAGGCGGTGAGCCAGGCCAATATCGATGCCCTGTTCGACAGCCTGGATTCCGGCCCGCCGGCTGCCGCTGGCGGGGACATGACCTCCATGGATGATTGGGGCCTGACAGAGGAGGAGATGGCACCGCCCCCTCCACCGCCGCCGCCTCCACCTCCTCCTCCCCCGCCGCCACCGCCGCCGCCCCCTCCACCACCACCTCCTCCTCCCCCACCGCCGCCGCCCTCTTCGGGGGGAACGGTTTCACAAGCTGATATCGACGCCTTGTTCGGATAAGCAAAGCCCATGGGAACAGATGCCAATCATGTCGCCCCCCGCGTGCGCCTGACCCAGGCGCAACTGGATCGTGCGTGCGAACGGCATCTGGCCTACCTATCCGGCATAGCGGGGGGCGCCAAGCTCAGCCTGCCTTTCTTTGACCTGTCGGGCATGTCCTTCAATGGGCGCAACCTGACCAATGCCAACCTGTCGGGCGCCATCCTGCGCCGCACCAGCTTTATCGGGGCCAAGCTGGATTATGCCGACCTGTTTGGCTGTGACCTCAGCGAGGCGGACCTCAGCCGTGCCCAACTGCACCGGACGGATTTGCGGGCGGCGACGCTGCGCGGGGCCGTGTTGACCGGCGCGCGCATGGTGGAATGCGATCTGCGGGATGGCGCCATGGCCAGCGCCACCCGCACCGATTTTCGCATTCTGGGGATGGAGATCGGGCCGGCCGATATCAGCGCCGCCGTGATGGTGGATGCCGATCTGACCCGGGCGCGCCTGACCGGCTCCACCGCGCGCGCGACCGATTTTTCCGGTGCCGTGATGACCGGCGCGCAACTGACCCGGCTGGACCTGCGCGATGCCAAGCTGGTGCGGGCCAATCTGGATGGGGCCGATCTGGCCGATGCCGATCTGCGCGGCGCCAATCTGGCCGGGGCCAAGGTGCGGGCGGAGGCGCTGGCCGCCTCCATCCGCACCGACGCCGATGCGCGCCGCCGGGAGGCCCCGACGGAACCGGTGGAAGAGGCGGCCTATGAGCCGGAACCCCCGGCCCCCGCCATCACCCGCCCCGGCCCGGAACAGCTGGAGGCGATGCTGGCCGCCCATGCGCAATGGGTGGGCAGCGCCGGCCGCACCGGACAGCAATTGGATATCAGCGGCCAGGATTTGTCCGGCATGGACCTGTCCGGCCGGGTGCTGACCCTGATGAAGGCCAATAATACCCGCCTGCGCGGGGCGGACCTGCGGGGCGCCCAGATGCAGGCGGTGCAGATGTCGGGCGTGGATTTGCGCTCCAGCGATCTGCGCTTTGCCGATCTGCGGGGTGCGGTGATGGACCGCGCCAACCTGATCGACGCCAATCTGGAACGGGCCGACCTGTCCATGCTGAAAACCGCGCGCGGGCATGAGGTGCGCACCTCCCTGGTCCGCGCCCGGCTGGCCGCCGCCATCTTCCGCCAGGCCAAGCTGGTGGGGGTGAATTTCAGCGGCGCCGACCTGACCGGCGTGGTGCTGGACGGCGCCGACACCACCGGCATGATGCTGGACGGCGCCCGCGGCTTGCAGCCCTGAGCGGCAGCGCGGGCCGGGATGCCCGGCCCTACGCAACACTACGCAACAGATAAACGCTTTGTGTTGCGTGGGGGGCGTGTGGGGGAGGGGTGTGTTTTCAAGGCGTTGCGGGTTTTGGGCCGGAGTGGGGGTGCACACCTGCTCCGAATGAATGCCGCTGCGGGTTGTGTGCTGGCGGTGGCTGGGCTTGCTGGCCCTGCGCAACACTACGCAACAGAAAAACGCTTTGTGTTGCGTGGGGCGGGTGTGGGGGAGGGGTGTTTTTTCAAGGGGTTGCGGGTTTTTGGCCGGAGTAGGGGTGCGCACCTGCTCCGAATGAATGCCGCTGCGGGCTCTGTGCTGGGGGTGGCTGGGCAGCGGCATGGCGGTGGCCGGCGGGTGGTTTTAGGGAATTAAATCCTATATTGGGGCGGTTGGTTTGGCAAGGCGTGCCTGCCACAGTTGGGGGGCACACGGGGGTTCAGGGATGCCCCTCCCAAAGGGCAAGCTCTTCTGCTTCCAAGGGTTCCAGAAAGTTGGGGGCGTCGCCCAGTTCCCCTTGCAGGATGCCGATCTTGAACCCGTTATGGGGTTTGGAGGCCAACGGCGCGATGGGCGTACAGTCCTTGGCGATGGCCGCCCTGCCACCCTGCACCGCTGGTTCGGTGGGCAGGGGTGGGGTGGCGGCGGCGCTGGCAGGAGGATGTTCTGGCATGATGGGGGCACCGCGCCGGGGATTGGGAAGCGGGATGGCCCTATGCTATCTTATTGCCCGTCACTCTGCGGAGGAAATTGCGATGGCTCTGTCAGCAACACGGTCCGTGCCGGTGCCCGAGGATATGGGCAGCTTCGTGGACGATCTGGTGGCGCGCGGGGATTATGCCGACGCGGCGGATGTTATCCGGGCGGGCCTTCAGGCCCTGCGCGACCGTGAAGACACGGTTGAACAATGGCTGCGCGACGAGGTGGCCCCGACATTTGATGCGATGAAGGCCAACCCGGCGCGGGGTATTGGGGCCGGTGAGGTGGAAGCGGCGATATTGGCGCATCATGGCAGGCGGGCGAAGGCGTCGGCGTGAAGCGGGTTATTATCTATGCGCCGGAAGCGCAGGTGGATTAACAAACTTGGATAAATCCTCTGTTTATCAGATCAATCACTCGGACTTTTTTCTCCGGTTGATCAGCGATGATGCATTTCGGAAGCAGAAGGGTGGATATTAATTTAATGTCTGCATAATAGCTAACATCTTCTTGTCCAGAAAAGCTTGAAAGACAAACGCCAAATACTCCTTCAGAGGAATCATCAAACACTGGACCGCCGCTAGTTCCGCCGGCAAGATTAATTGTTCCTCTGTAACATGGGAATGGAAGCATTACGCGATCTCTTCCTATGGAGTGAAAATCTTCTAATGTTCCTCTGTAGATGTTTGGCTTGAAATCCATCATGGTCTTACCATTTGCTTGTTTTATTTGGCTATCCGGATAAGAAAACGTCCAAATATTTTTACCCATAGCCTGACATGAGAATTTTAATTTGAGGGCGTGGTTTTTTAACAGCCCCTTTTGCGGGTGAGCCATATTTTCCCCTACCAATACACAGATATCTGCAATGTCATGTGAGACAACATTTAAAATTGGGCGCATAACATAATTATTGCTGTCCATAAAATTGCAAATAACTGGTATGCCGCCTTGCTCGGATATCTCATTCACAACATGGCGAGCACAAATATAAATCCCATTATCTGTTATAGAAAATGCTGTTCCCAGAAGTTTAAAATCAGATCCAACTAAGACCAGCACTGGAAATACCGAATTTTTCCATGTATTTTCAGAATTTAACATTGGATTTTTCCCTTCTGCCATCATAAATTATGCTAACGCGTGTCAATTTGCATATTACGCTTTCAATATGCCATTCTACAATCAGGTGAGCAAGGCGAGCGTGGGGGTGAGCCATGTGGCGCGCAGACGCGCGCACTGGATCCCGGCCTTCGCCGGGATGACGGGAAAAGAAGGGAACGCGCGGATGGTGGCATTCAACGCCGCCATTGCCATCTGTGCCGGGATGACGGGCAAAGACGGGAATCAGCGGATGCGGAGAATGGGTGCGTGATGGCGGGCGGGAGGCGCAACGCCCCCCTTACGCCGCCGTCACCGCTGCCCGGTCCTCGGTGCCCGGTTCATAATTCAGGTTGGGGGCCAGCCAGCGTTCCATGTCGGGCAGGCTCATGCCCTTACGCTGGGCATAGTCGGCCACCTGATCGCGTTCCACCTTGGCCACGCCGAAATATTTGGCATCCGGATGGGCGAAGTACCAGCCCGACACGGCGGCGGTCGGCATCATGGCGAAGCTTTCCGTCAGGGTGATGCCGGCTTGCTCCGTGGCGCCCAACAGGCGGAACAGGGTGGATTTTTCCGTATGATCGGGGCAGGCGGGATAGCCGGGCGCCGGACGGATGCCGCGATAGGCCTCGGCAATCAACTGCTCGTTGGTCAAGCTTTCGCCTGCCGCATAACCCCACAGCTCGGTCCGCACCCGTTCATGCAGGCGCTCGGCAAAGGCTTCGGCCAGGCGGTCGCCCAGGGCCTTCAGCAGGATGGCGCTGTAATCATCGTGTGCCGCCTCAAACGCCTTGGCGCGTTCTTCCAGCCCATGGCCCGCCGTGACGGCAAAACCGCCCACCCAATCGGCCAGACCGCTGGATTTCGGCGCCACATAATCGGACAGGCAGAGATGGGCGCGGTCGCGGCCGGGGTCGCGGGCCATCTGCTGGCGCAGCATATGCAGCCGTTCCAGCACCGTGCCCCGGCCTTCATCCGTGTACAGCTCAATATCATCGCCCACGGCATTCGCGGGCCAGAAGCCGACAACGCCGCGCGCCGTCAACCATTTCTCCCCGACAATCCGCTGCAACATGGCCTGAGCATCGGCCCAGAGGGCGCGGGCGCTCTCGCCCACCTTCGCATCGTCCAGGATGGCGGGGAAATTGCCGTGCAGTTCCCAGGCCTGGAAGAAGGGCTTCCAGTCAATCCGGGCCACCAGTTCGGCCAGATCGTAATCCTCCAGCACCGTCAGGCCGGGCTTCAGCGGCTGCGGCGGCTGGTAGCTGGCCCAATCCAGCTTCAGCGCATTGGCGCGGGCCTGAGCCAGGGGCAGGCGGGCGCGGGTCAACTGGTTGCGGGCGTGCGCCTCCCGCATCGCCGCGTAATCGGCCTTGATGCCAGCGATATAGCCGGGGCCGTTATCGGCATGAAGCAGGTTCTGCGCCACGCCCACGGCGCGGCTGGCATCCAGCACATGCACCACCGGCCCGTCATAGTTGGGGTCGATCTTGACGGCGGTATGCACCTTGGACGTGGTGGCCCCGCCGATCAGCAGCGGCATTTTCAGGCCCAGGCGCTGCATTTCGCGGGCCACGAACACCATTTCATCCAGCGACGGGGTGATCAGGCCGGACAGGCCGATAATGTTGCAGCGATGCGCCTTGGCCTCATCCAGGATTTTCGCGGCGGGGACCATGACGCCCAGATCCACCACCTCAAAATTATTGCATTGCAGCACGACGCCGACAATGTTCTTGCCGATATCATGCACGTCGCCCTTCACCGTGGCCATCAGCACGCGACCGGCCGGTTCGGACTTGCCGCCTTCCTTCTCCGCCTCAATATAGGGCAGCAGCCAGGCGACGGCCTTTTTCATCACGCGGGCGGATTTCACCACCTGGGGCAGGAACATCTTGCCCGCGCCGAACAGGTCGCCCACCACATTCATGCCATCCATCAACGGGCCTTCGATGACATGCAGGGGCCGGGTGGCGGCCAGCCGCGCCTGCTCCACATCCTCGTTGATGAATTCGTCAATGCCATGCACCAGGGCGTGGGCCAGCCGTTCGTTCACCGGCAGTGACCGCCAGGACAGGTCGGCGGCCTTCTTCTTCTCCCCGCCCTTATACTTGTCCGCCACCTCCAGCAGCCGGTCGGTGGCGTCTTCCCGGCGGTTGAGGATGACATCCTCCACCCGCTCGCGCAGTTCTTCCGGGATATCGTCGTACACCGGCAGTTCGCCGGCATTGACGATGCCCATATCCATCCCCGCCGGGATGGCGTGATAGAGGAAGACCGAATGCATCGCCGCGCGCACGGTGTTGTTGCCGCGGAAGCTGAAGGAGACGTTGGAGAGACCGCCGGAAATATGCGCGCCGGGGCAGGTGCGGCGGATATCGCGTGTCGCCTCAATAAAGTCGACGGCGTAGTTATTATGTTCCTCAATGCCGGTGGCGACGGCGAAGATGTTGGGATCGAAGATGATATCTTCCGGCGGGAAGCCGACCTTGTTCACCAGCACATCATAGGAACGCTTGCAGATTTCCAGCTTGCGGGCGCGGGTGTCGGCCTGGCCCTTCTCATCAAACGCCATCACCACCACGGCAGCACCATAGCGGCGGATCTTCTTGGCCTGGGCGACGAACAGATCTTCGCCTTCCTTCAGGCTGATGGAATTGACGATGGCCTTGCCCTGGACATTCTTCAACCCGGCCTCGATGACGCTCCATTTCGAGCTGTCGATCATCACCGGCACGCGGGCAATGTCCGGTTCCGAGGCGATCAGGCGCAGGAAGCGGACCATCGCCGCCTCGCTGTCCAGCATCGCCTCGTCCATGTTGATGTCGATCACCTGGGCGCCGTTGGCCACCTGCTCCCGCGCGACATCCAGCGCGGCCTCATACTGTCCCTCCAGCACCAGTTTCTTGAACTTGGCCGAGCCGGTGACGTTGGTACGCTCGCCAATATTGACGAAACTGGCGGTGCGGGGGGCGTTGGTCATGGCGGCGGCTCGGGGGTTGGGGGCGGTGGCGTCAGGAAACGGGGCGGCGATATGAGCGCGTCAGAAAGCCGGCATGGTGAACGGCTCCAGCCCCGACAGGCGCATCAGCTTTTCCGGCTGGGCAGGGGCGCGGGGGGGGACACCCTTCACGCTTTCGGCAATCGCGCGGATATGGTCGGGCGTGGAGCCGCAGCAGCCGCCGACAATATTCACCAGCCCATCCTTGGCCCAGCCTTGCAGGTCGCTGGCCATGTGCTCGGGCTTCTCATCATACTGGCCGAACTCATTCGGCAGGCCGGCATTGGGATATGCTGAGACATAGACATCCGCGATGCGCGCCAGTTCCTGGATATAGGGGCGCATCAGGTCGGCACCCAAGGCACAGTTCAGCCCGATGGAGAAGGGCCGGACATGGCGCAGGCTGTTCCAGAAAGCCTCCGTCGTCTGGCCTGACAGGGTGCGGCCGGAACGGTCGGTGATGGTGCCGGAGATCAGCACGGGCAGCACCAGCCCCTTTTCCTCCAGCACCTCCTCAATGGCGAACAAGGCCGCCTTGGCGTTCAGCGTGTCGAAGATGGTTTCCACCATCAGCAGGTCGGCCCCGCCATCGATCAGGCCGGCGGTCTGTTCCTTATAGGCCAGCCGCAGCTCATCAAAATCGACATTGCGGAAGCCGGGGTCGGTGACCACCGGGCTGATGCTGGCCGTGCGGTTGGTGGGGCCAAGCGCGCCGGCAACATAGCGCGGGCGGGACGGGTCGGCCGCCTCCGCCGCGTCGGCGGCCTGGCGGGCCAGCCTGGCGCCTTCAAAATTCAGCTCATAGGCCAGCTTTTCCATGTGATAGTCGGCCATGGAAATGCTGGTGGAATTGAAGGTGTTGGTTTCAATGATATCGGCCCCGGCATCCAGATATTGCTGATGGATGCCCTGGATGATCGCCGGCTGGGTGATGGAGAGCAGGTCGTTATTGCCCTTCACATCATGCGGCCAATCCTTGAACCGCTCCCCCCGGTAATCTTCCTCTTCCAGCTTGTGGCGCTGGATCATGGTGCCCATGGCCCCGTCAATCACCAGGATGCGCGTGCGAGCAATATCATCCAACCGCCGCAGCCGTTCTTCCCGTGTCATGATCCAGAACCTCCCACCCCTGCCGGAACCGGCCATCCCTGAAGATAGCCATGTTTTTCGTTTTTACGCCCAACAGATAACGCATGTAAACATAAAGATATCTTTATGTAGGCATGGCGGTTGTGCCCTGGGCGGGGGGCAGGGGGGCTTCCGGGTCGGCGGCGGCGGGCAGGCGGATCAGGGCGCGGGTGCCGCCGCCGGGCCGATCATCCATCTGGATGCTGCCACCCAGCACGCCGGTTGCCAAGGTAAAGGCCATGTGCAGGCCCAGCCCGGTTCGGCCCGATGCCCGGTCGGTGGTGGCAAAAGGTTCGAACAGATGGGGCCGGATATCAGCCGCGATGCCAACCCCATCATCCTCCACGATCAGGTCCAGCCACCCCTGCGGGTCCAGCGTGCCGCTGATACGGATGGTGCCTTGCCGGCGATCCGGGAAGGCATGGTTGATGCAATTGGAAAAGAGCTGGCCGATAAGCTGGGTCAGGGCCCAGCCATTGCTGACCAGCAGCAACCCTGGATGCGTATCGATCTGCAGGGTCAGATGGGCGGCCTGCGCCTGCATCTCCATCGCCGGGCGCTGTTCAGCCAGAAGATCGTGCAGATCCAGCCGCGTCGGTGCCTTGTCCATACCCTCCGTGCCCATTTGCCGGAAGTCCCGCACAATGGTGGCGGTTCGTTCCACCGTGGAGGTGAGGAGCCCCGTGGCCAGTTGCGCCTCTGCCAGGAAATCCACCAGATTGCGGCGGGTCAGGCTGCCGGCCGCCAGCGCCTGCGCCGCACTGTCCACCTGCTGGGAAAGATAGGTCGCCGTGGTCAGGGCGGTCCCCACCGGGGTGTTCACCTCATGCGCAACGCCGGCGACAAGGCGGCCCAGGCTGGCCAGCTTTTCGGATTGCACCAGACGTTTCTGCGTCGCCTGCAGCCGATCCACTGTTTCCGACAGGTGGCGGGTGCGATCCGCCACCTGATCTTCCAGCGCATCATTCAGGGCGGCCAGTCTGGCATTTGCCTGTCTTGATTGATCCAGCATCTGGCGCAGCCTGTCGAACAGCATGACGGCCTGTAAAATCAAGGCAAAACAATAGACAGTTTCAACGACACCTTTGAAGCCAACGCCAAAAACGATGACAACGTTGGCGAGGCCCATGATAATCCAGGTGACAACTATCGGCATGTTCTCCGGTCGTCGGTCTCCAGCGATAATAGGAAAAATTAAAGTAAGCGTTATGCTTATAAAACTGGCTGTCATGGCGAGCTGTATTGACCAGCTTGTTAAGAATGGCTTGAAGCTGGAAATCGGGACAAGTATCGTTAATATTATTGAGGTTATAAATAGTGCTTGATTTACCTTCTTTTGGAAAAGAAATTTTGTATGCATAATTTGGCATAATAATGTAATACTATATAAAATTATACTTAGTGATGATAAAAATCTGGACGATAAAAATTTCTGAACCTCGATCCCAAGGGGAGAGTTAACGGTTAACTGAACCAACGCAAAAGAGATCGACATGACAGCAAATATCAAACATTCCCGATCCTGCGGCCTCAGAAGATAGAGCATCAGATAGAGGAGCCCCATCGATAGACAGATGAAGAGAAAAGCCGTGCGCAACATCAGTTCGCGTTGCCAATCGTCATAAAACGGATTTATGTCCCCCAGCATGATTGCATTGGTTATCCCGCCATATCCGCCGAAAGCGGCCATTTGCACTGTGATCTCCAGAATGCCTTGTGAGGCGGAAACAGCGCTGATCGCCCGGCGGCCGATCGTATTGGTGGTTTCTCTGTCGTTTCCCACCGTGCCATTGTAGAGTGTCCGCCTGCCATTGATCACTATATTGAAACTGATGAACCGGTGATTATGGCGCACGGCAAGTTCGGTGGCGTGCGGGGGCAGCAGGACGCGGAGATGATAGGTGCCCAGTCCCTCCTCCGGCAGTGGCAGACCATCGGCGCCATTGCTGGGCCAGCGTCCCGGTACCGCCAAAACGCTGGGGGAGGGGGCTGCGCCGGACAGAATGGATTGCTGATCCAACAATTGGTCGCGCCAGAAATGCCAGTTTCCAGAAAGCGCAACGTCCCCATCGCGTTGGAAATCCCAGTGACGCAAATCCAATATCCCATCAACCGCCCTCGGTTGTTCCAATTTGGCGGCGGCCAGGCGTTCCTTTGTCGATGGGGGCACCACCTGCGCCTGGATGGCTGGTGAAAGTGCCGTAAACGCTGCCAGGGCCAGCAGCGCGGCAAAGGTTGCCAATAGCCAAAATCCGGCAACGGACTGGCGATAGTGCCATTGCTTCATGGCGATATTCCGATGCTAACCAGGATAAAATTCTTCTTAAATAGTGTATCGGTACGGAATGTCATGTTTCGATAGGTGGCCCTTATCGCAACATGGTTGGCGCCCGGCAATTCAGAGAGGCCTTTATCAGGGCCACCGGGCGTGATCAATGCTGGTGAGTGTAATGTGGGGGGATGAGCGTCGGCGTGATCAGTGTTGAGGTGCCTAACCTTTGCCAATGGCGGCAACCTTGTTTTGCTTAACATGTGTCAAGAGTCCCCACCGGCTGGAACCGGTCGCCATGTATACTGCTATCGTTTTGATTTCGTGCAACGGCGCAATCTAGACTACAAAAATATATCTGATGACTATAATTTATGTGGGCGTGGCCGTTGCGCCGTGCATGGGTGGCGAGGGGCTTTCCTGATCGGCGGCAGGCAGGCGGATGATGGCGCGGGTACCGCCGCCCGGCCGGTCGTCAACCGCGATGTTGCCCCCCAACAGGCCGGCCACCAGCGTATAGGCCATGTACAGCCCCAGCCCGGTGCGACCGGCGGCCCGGCCGGTGGTGGCAAAGGGTTCGAACAGCCAGGGCTTGATGGCATCGGCGATGCCGACCCCGTCATCATCCAGCACAATCTCCACCCAATTATCGGGTGTCGTTCGGGCTGTCAGATGGATATGGCCCGGCCGATCGGCTGGAAAGGCATGGTCCAGCGCGTTGGAAACCAGTTGGCCCAGCACCTGGGTCAGCGCCCAGACGTTGGTGTCAAGCAGCAACCCCGGTTGCGTATCGATGTGCAAACTCACATGGGGGGCCTGTGCCCGAATCTCCATCACCGGGCATTGTTCGGCAAGAAAGTCGTGCAAATCCAGTCGCGCTGGCTCCTTGTCCATGCCCTCGGTGCCCATTTGCTTGAAGTTCCGTACAATATGGGCAGTACGTTCCACAGACGAGGTCAGAAGCTCTGTTGCCTGCTTCGCCTCCGCCAGAAAGTTAACCAGGTTGCGGCGGGTCAAGCTGCCGGCCGACAACGTCTGCTCGGCTGTCTGCACTTGCTGGGAGAGATAGGTCACCGTGGTCAGGGCGGTTCCCACCGGCGTGTTCACCTCATGTGCAACCCCGGCGACAAGACGCCCCAGGCTGGCCAATTTCTCAGATTGCACCAACCGTTTCTGCGTCGCCTGCAGCCGGTCAACCGTTTCCGACAGGTGGCGGGTGCGATCCGCCACCTGATTTTCCAGCGCATCGTTCAGGGCGGCCAGTCTGGCATTTGCCTGTCTTGATTGGTCCAGCATCTGGCGCAGCCTGTCGAACAGCATGACGGCCTGGAAGATCAGGACCAAACAATAGACCGCCTCTACACTCCCTTTGAAACCAATGCCCACCACCATGGCGGCATTCGCAAAACACAGGATGGTCACCGTGAGGATGGTCGGCGTTGTCTCGGCCCGGCGGCCATCCGCGATGGCCGCCGAAATCAGCATAAGCATGATGGATGACAGGCTGGCCGAGATGGCCAGGGGCAGCAGCCAGGGAGAAGAAAGTGCCCAGAGATTGGCAAAAGGAACAGCAGACGTTAAAATTATCGACAATATAAGCAGTTTATTATTTACAGTGCGATTGAATTTTACCACAATATCTAAAATGTTTATAAAAAATATAAAACTAAACATGGCAACATTTATATTGGATAGCCAACGTCCGGAAATTATATTGTATATATCATTTGCAAGGGGTGTGTTGCCGGTCAATTGGGCCAAGGCAAATAATCCGGACATGACCGCGAAGACCAAACATTCCCGATCCGCCGGCCGTAGAATAAACAGTGCCAGATATAAAATACCAATCGACAGGCACACCGAGAGGAAGGCCGTGCGCAGGGCCAGCTCATTATGCCAATCCCCATATATTTGCTCCACGTCCCCCAGCCGGAGAATGCCGGGTATCCCGCCATAGCCGCCAAAGGCGGCCATCTGTACCGTGATCTCCAGCACGCCCTGGGAGGGGGAAACGACGCTGATGGCGCGGTTGCCAAAAGTGTCGGTGCTTTGCGGATCAAGCCCGACCGTGCCGCTGTACAGTGCCCGCTTGCCATTAATCAGCATGTTATAGGCGATGAAACGCTGTCGATGCCGGATGGCCAGCTCGGGGGCATGTGCCGGCAACAAGACGCGCAGATGATAGGTGCCCACCCCCTCCGGTGTCAGCGGCACCCCATCCACGCTCTGGTCGGTCCAGCGTCCGGGAACGGCCAACAGGCCGGGGGGTGGGGCCGTGCCGGTTTGGATCGCGTTGGTATCCACCAGCCGATCACGCCAGAAATGCCAGTCGCCAAACAGCGAAACCGCCCCGTCACGCTGAAAGTCCCAGTGCCGCAGATCCAGAACGCCATTGACCGCCACCGGCTGTGCGGCCTTGCCGGTTGAGAGGTCTTTCTTGATGGAGGGCAGCACCACCTGTGCCTTGGCGGCTGGTACATTTACCATGGTTCCGGCCAGAAACAGCAGGGGTGCCAAGGCGGCGAACAGCCAATGCAGGGCAAGGGAATGTCGCCGGTACCAGCGCTTCATGGGCATATTGAGACAGGGCGGTTGCTGGGAAAAGGGGCATCCGCACCATAGCGGCGGGCGCAGGCAATGTCATTCGGCTAGCGCAGGCGTTGTTTCCGTAACTTGATCCAATTGGATACCGACAGGAACCAGCAGCCAATACACGCTGAAATGGCTGTAATTTCGTGCCCATGCCGGAACATCGAGGAAAAATATCGTCATGTGGGCATGGCTGGCGGTGGGGGCAGGGGGGCTTCCTGGTCGGCGGCGGGCAGGCGGATCAGGGCGCTGGTGCCGCCGCCGGGCCGGTCGATGATGCTGATGCTGCCCCCCAGCAGGCCAGTGACCAGCGTATAGGCCATGTGCAGGCCCAGGCCGGTGCGGCCGGCCGCCCGGCCGGTGGTGGCAAAAGGTTCGAACAGGCGGGGCTTGATGGCATCGGCAATGCCCACGCCATCATCCTCCAGCCGGATTTCCACCCAATCATCGGCGGTGGCGCTGGCCGTTATCTGGATGTGACCGGAACGGTCGGCGGGAAAGCCATGGTCCAGCGCGTTGGAAATCAGCTGGCCCAGCACCTGGGCCAGGGCACCGGGATAGGTTTCCAGCAGCAAGCCGGGCGGTATCTCCACCGCTGCGGTCACTGGCCGGTTGGTCAGTCGTGTTTCCATCGTGGGGCGCAGTTCGCGGGCCAGATCGGCCAGATCGAAGCGGCGGGGCCGGTCATCGGTGCGGTCGGCCATGGCCTGCTTGAAGCTTTGCACGATGGCGGCGGTGCGTTCGACCGTCGCGGTCAGCAGGCTGGCGGCCTCCCGCGTCTCCGCCAGGAAATCCGCCAGTTGGCGGCGGGTCAGGGTGCCGGCGCGCATTGACTGTTCGGCATCGCGCACCTGGGTGGACAGGTGGGTGGCGGTGGTCAGGGCGGTGCCGACGGGCGTATTCACCTCATGCGCCACCCCGGCCACCAGCCGGCCCAGGCTGGCCAGCTTTTCCGACTGGACCAGCCGTTCCTGGGCCAGCCGCAGCCGGTCCACCGTATCGGTCAGGTGGCGGGTGCGGTCCTGCACCTGATCTTCCAGGTCGCCATTCATTGCCGCCAGCCGGGCGTTCGATTGCTGCGCCTGATCCAGCATATGGCGCAGATGGTCGATCAGCATGGAGGCCTGCATCAGCAGCATGAAGCAATAGCCCGCCTCCATCACGCCATTGAAGCCGACCCGATGGGTCAGGGCCAGATTGGCCAGCCCCAGCACGGTCCAGGCCAGGGCCATGGGCAGGGCCAGGGCGATCTGTCGCCGGAACGCGATAAAGGTGGCGGTCAACAGCGTGGCCATGGACAGCAGCAGGCCCAGTGTCGCCGCCGCCGTCAACAGCCAGGGCACCTGCAAGGTGAACAGGCTGACCACCGGAACGGCGCAGATCGCCGCCACCGTGGGCCAGACCATAGCCCGGCGCAGACAGCCGGGAAACAGCAATGCCGCCCCCGCCAGACAGGACAGCCAGACAGCGGGGAACATGGTATTGTTCAACAGCCCCAGCAGCTTGCCCGACTGGTCGCCCAGCAATTCACTGCTGAGCGGGGTGTTGGATGTCACCTGTACCAGGGCGATGGCCCCGGACATCACGGCAAAGACCAGACAAATCCGGTCCCGCGGGCGCAGCAGGAACAGAATCAGATACAGAATGCCGATGGACAGGCAGAGGCTGAGAAAGGCGGCCCGCAGCGCCAGTTCCACCTGCCAGTCACCATAGACGCTGTCGGCATTGCCCAGCAGCAGGGCGCGCGGCATGCCGCCATAGCCGCCAAAGGCGGCCACCTGCACAATGATATCCAGCTCCCCCTTACCGGGGGCGATGGCGGCGATGGCCCGCTGGCCGACGCTGTCGGTGCTGTCGGCATCGGGGCCGACATGGCCTGCGCGCAGCACCGGTGCGCCATTGATCAGGATATTCCAGGCAACGAAACGTTGATTGTGCCGCATGGCCAGGGCGGGCGCCCCCGGTGGCAGCAATACGCGCAACCGGTAGGTGCCGATGCCTTCGGCCGTCAGCGGGCGGCCATTGATGGTCTGGTTGGTCCAGCGGCCGGGCACGGCCAAACGGTCCGGGGGCGGGGCGCTGCCATCGGCGATTTCCTGCGGCCCGACCAGCCGGTCGGGCCAGAAATCCCAGTCACCTTGCAGGGATAATTGCCCCTGCCGGCCAAAATCCCAGCCGCGCAGATCCAGCACACCGTCCCGTGCCAGCGGCCGGCTTTCCAGGGCAGCGCTGATGCCCGACCAGAGCAGCGAGAATAGCAGCAAGCCGATAAGGGGCAGCCCCGCCCATCGCATCAAACCCGCACGGCCCGTTTGGCCCCATGCCCGCATGATCCTGCACGCCCCATCCCGCCCCGTTAATACCGGAATGTGCGTCAGTGGCGCGGAAGACGCAAATGATGCGTTCAATGACCCGCTATTCTTTCCATCTTTGCTTGGGGTGGCGGGCAGGGACGACGCAGCGGAAAGGGACGCGCCTGCTATTGGCAGAACGGGGGCGGCTGCTTATCTTCAGTTTCATGCACAAATTCAAAAATAAGTTCCCTTTCATCGCCCTGGCCCTTCTGCTGCTGTCCTGTCTGGCCGGTCCGGCCCTGGCCGCCTGCACCGACCCGGCAGCAGCGGCGGTGAACTGGCGCCGCTGCTATCTGGATGGGCGCGACCTGAAAGGGGCGGTGCTGACGGATGCCATGCTGCGAGAGGCCACCTTCATGCGCAGCGATCTGTCCGGCGCCGACCTGACCGGCAGCGATGCCTATCGCGCCAAATTCTTCAGCGCCAAACTGACGCAGACGCACCTGGACCGGGCCCGGCTGATCGAGGCGGATTTCACCAATGCCGACCTGACGGGGGCGACACTGGCCGGGGCCGACCTGCGTAATGCCAAGCTGGTGGGGGTGAAGCTGGTGGGCGCCGACCTGACCGGGGCGCTGATCGGTGGGGCCGATCTGCGCAATGCCGACCTGAGCGGTGCCACCTGGGCCGACGGGATCAAGGTTTGCGGCCCGGGCTCCATCGGCCAATGCCATTGAGGGGAAGGGAAGGCAGCAGGGTTGAGCCGCCGCTGCCCCTGCTTTAAGGTCGGTCTCGGCGTACCTTTGGCACGCCATGACATTTCCGGGCCATAATTGTGAGGTTCCATGTCGGCCGTGATGACACGCCCGCACCCCACCACCCCGCCCCAAGCCACCCGTTCTGTTGCCGCTGCGCGTCCCCTGATGGCGTTGCTGGCGATGGCCGTGGCCCTGGGGGTTACCGCACCGGCCCTGGCACAGGCGGTTCCCGCTGCCACCAAACCGGCGGCCCAGCGCGCGCCGCTGCCGGTACCAAAGCCCCCGGACCTGAATGTCGCCCCCCTGCCGGCACCGGCTGATCAGGGGGAGATACCGGCCGCCGCCCCCTATACGCTGCCGCCGCCGCGCCTGCCCGTCAGTGCCGCCGTGGCGGAGGCGGGGGGGCTGCCCGCGCGGGTGGCGCAGGGGAGCCTGACCCTGCTGTTCCGCGCCGGGGCGGAGAGCCTGGATGATGGCATGATCCCCGTCTTGGGCGATGTGGCTGCAAGGTTGAAGGTCCGGCCCGGTGAGCGGTTGGATGTCCACGCCCATGCCACGGGCCCGGCCGACCGGGCCAGCGATGCCCGGCGTACGGCCCTGCTGCGGGCGCGGGCGGTGCGGGACCGGCTGGTTTCCGGCGGGATCGATCCGCTGCGCCTGAACATCTTCGCCGACGGGACGTTGGTATCCACACCGGCCCCCGGCCAGCCGCTGCCGGTGCCCGACCCAAAGGCCCCGCCCCCTGACCGAGTCGATCTGGTGTTTCGCCCATGACGAACCTGTCCGCCGACCACCGCCGCCCCCCATCGCAACCGGCCCCGGCCCTGCCGCCGGCCACCCCGCCGCAGCGCTTCCTGACCCGTATGGCGGGCTTCACCTTGATGGTGGCGGTGGTGGCGGCGGTACTGTCGCCGACCTTGCTGGGTGCCTTTCTGGCCAATCCGGCGCTGAATGCGCTGATCCTGTTCACCTTGCTGCTGGGCATCTGGTTCATTTTCCGCCAGGTGCTGGTGCTGCGCCCGGAAGTGGCCTGGCTGGATGCCTTCCAGGCCGGCCGGCCCGCCCCCACGCCGCGCCTGCTGGCCCCGATGGCCCGCATGTTGGGCGAACGGCACGCCGGCCGCTTCACCTTGTCAGCGGTGGCCAGCCGGTCGCTGCTGGATGGGGTGGGCAGCCGCCTGGATGAAGGGCGGGAGACCTCCAAATACCTGATCGGGCTGCTGATCTTCTTGGGTTTGCTCGGCACCTTCTGGGGCCTGCTGCATACGATCTCCTCCATCGGCGGGGTGATCAGCGGGCTCAGCATGGATGGGGCCGGCGATGCGGCGGAGATGTTCGCCAAATTGCAGCAGGGCCTGTCCGCGCCGCTGGGCGGCATGGGGATGGCGTTTTCGTCCTCCCTGTTCGGCTTGGCCGGGTCGCTGGTACTGGGGTTCCTGGAATTGCAGGCGAGCCAGGCACAGAACCGGTTTTATACAGAGCTGGAGGATTGGCTGGCCGGGCTGACAAGGCTGTCCAGCGGTGCGCTGGCGGAAACGGGGGAGGGTGGCGCCCCGGTGCCAGCCTATCTCCAGGCCCTGCTGGAACAGACGGCGGAGAATATCGAACGGCTGCAATATACCATGGCCGGGGCAGAGGATGGCCGCAAGACGCAGAACCAGCATCTGATGCAGTTGACCGAACGGCTGGCCACCCTGACCGACCAGATGCGCACCGAACAGTCGCTGATGGTACGGCTGGCGGAAAGCAACCTGCAAATGCGCCCCATCCTGGAGAAGCTGGCGGATGGGCTTTCCGGCGGCGGCAGCCTGGGCATTGACGATGCCACCCGCACCCATATCCGCAACCTGGAAATCTATACCGCCCGCATCCTGGAGGAGACGGTGCAGGGCCGCCAGCAGACAACCCAGGAATTGCGCAACGAGATCAAGATATTGGCCCGTACCATCGCCGCCCGTCAGGCTGAGACGGATCGCTGATCATGGCAAGGTTCAGCCGTTCGCGCGACAGGGTGGATATCTGGCCCGGCTGGGTGGACGCGCTGTCCAGCCTGATCATGGTGGTGGTCTTCCTGCTGATGGTCTTTGTGCTGGGCCAGTTCTACCTGTCCAACGCGCTGGCCGGGCGTGACCGGCAACTGGCCGACCTGAACAGCCGCATCGCCGCCCTGGCCGAGGCGCTGGCGCTGGAAAAGGATAATAGCGCCAAGATGCAGGGCGACATGGCGGCCCTGACCGAACGGCTGCGCGCCACTTTGTCGGAAAAGGAACAGCTACAGGGCCAGTTGAACGCGCTGGGCGGGGAACGCGACCAGTTGGCCGCCCAGATGAACAGCACGCAGAGCGACAAGGCAGCGCTGGCGGCAGCACAGGATCAGGTGGCACTGCTGAACCAGCAGATTGCCGCCCTGCGCCAGCAACTGGCCGATCTGGCGGCCGCCCTGGAGGCCTCTGAAACCAAGGCCAAGGCGCAGGATGTGCAGATTGCCGACCTGGGCAAGCGGCTGAACGCGGCGCTGGCCGGCAAGGTGGCGGAACTGGCCAAGTTCCGCTCCGAATTTTTCGGGCGGCTGCGGGAGGTGCTGGGCAACCGCGATGATGTGCGCATCGTCGGCGACCGGTTTGTCTTCCAGTCCGAAGTGCTGTTCGACAGTGGCAGCGCCGATCTGGGGGAGGCGGGCCAGGTGCGGCTTGGCAATCTGGCCCGCACGCTGCTGGATATTGCCGGCAAATTGCCCAAGGATTTGAATTGGATCTTGCGGGTGGACGGGCATACCGACGTGGTGCCCATCCGCTCCCCCCGCTTTGCCAGCAATTGGGAACTGTCCACCGCGCGCGCCATTTCGGTGGTGAATTTCCTGATCAGCCAGGGCGTGCCGCCGGAACGGCTGGCGGCCACCGGTTTTGGTGAATATCAGCCGTTGGAACCGGGCAACAGCGCCGACGCGCTGGCCCGCAACCGGCGCATTGAGCTGAAGCTGGATAGCCGGTAGGGGCTTACCCCTGATGGGCAGGTCTGGGCCGGCTGGTTGACTGGCGTGGTTAATTCCACAACCATGCCCGGCTCAACCGCGAAAGCCGCAAGCAATGGCCGGTCAAGATTTCTCCCTCTCCTTCATCATTTTGTTGTTTCTGGGCCTTGTTCTCTGGGTCGCTGTCAGACAGCAGAAATTGTCGGAAGAAGTGCAGCGGCTCCGCACAGCGCTGGAGAAGCTGACGGAGGAAGGGTTGCCACCGGCCTCTGCGGCACGTCCGCCGATTGCCAGGGCGGTTGTCGCTGCTGCGCCGACCCCGGCGAATAGGGTTGTGGATGCGGCAGTTGAACCACCCAAGCCCCTGTCTCCAGCCCCGCCAGAACGCACGGTGACTGGGGCAGCCCAGCCGCCAATGACGCCATCGCCACCCCAGGCGGACGGGGAAGGCCAGGGGTTCGAGAAGATGTTCACCACCCGCTGGCTGGTCTGGCTGGGTGCGTTGACGCTGGCGCTCTCGGGCCTGTTCCTGGCCCGCTACGCGGTTGAAAATGGCATTCTGGGGCCGGGGCCGCGTATGGGGCTGACCGGCCTGCTGGGCTTGGCCCTGATGGGGGCGGGGGAATGGCTGTCCCGTCGGCCCATGGCCCGCGCCCTGGGTTTTCTGAAACCCGATCAGGTGCCGGTGGCCCTGGTGGCGGCCGGCCTTTCCGTGCTGTTCGCCGCGATTTATGCCAGCCACGCGGTGCATGGCCTGATCACCCCCGGTGCGACCTTCGCCCTGTTGGCTGTGACCAGTCTGGCCGGGTTTCCGCTGGCCCTGCGCCATGGCCCCTTTGTCGCGCTGCTGGCCTATGCCGGGGGGCTGCTGTTGCCGTTATTGCTGGGCAATGGCCAATCGCTGGGCGATGCCGCCTGGGTTGCTGTGCTGCTGGCCAGCCTTTATGGGGTGGCGGCGCGTTTGGGCAGGGGCTGGTTGCTGCTGGTCGGGGGCTTTTTCCACTGGCTGCTGACCGGCAGCATGATCTTTGATCTGCCGGATGCGGAAAGCGCCCGTCTGGCCTATTGGGTGGTCAGCGGGCTGGCCTTGTTGCCCCTGCTGCTGCTGGCGTTGGTGGAACGCGGGCGCTGGCGGCTGCGGCGGCAATTTGAGCGTGCCTGTCTGGTGATGGCCGTGTTGACGGCCATGGAATTGCTGCTGATCCCGATCTTGACGGATATGCCACTGGCTGTCTGGGTGGCGACGGGGCTGATGGCAGCGCTGAGTGGCTGGCTGGGGCGACGGGGGCCGCTGTGCCTGATGCTGTGGCCCATCGCGGCGGGGACGGTGCTGCTGAATGGCCTGTGGGCGCTGGTGTCCGAACAGGGGAACCTTGCACCCCTGCTGCCCCTGGTGCTGGTGCATCTGGGGCTGACGCTGGCCGGCGTGCGCTGGGTGCGCCGCCCCCTGATTGTGGCCTTGTCGGGGGCCGTGGTGCCGGCGGTGCTGGCCCTGGCGGCGCTGCGCCTGCTGTGGCTGGAGGAACGGACCTTCGCCATTCTACCCCTGGCCGTGCTGCTGTTGGCGCTGGCTGGGTTGGCCCTGGGCTGGCCGACGGTGCGGGCACGGCTAGCCAGCCTGTCCCGCGCACCGATGCGGGCCGGGCCGGCGCTGACCCTCTATGCGGCCATGGGCCTGTTGCTGCTGGGGGTGATGCCCGCCTTCTGGCTGGAAGGCGCGGCCCTGACCCTGGCTGTCGCCCCGCTGATCCCGCTGGGCGTAGTGCTGGCGCAGATGATGGCGGCGAAGAACCTGCTGCGGGCCACTGGTTTGCTGACCGGCACGGTGCTGGCGCGGTTCATGTTGAACGGGGCGGTGCTGGATTATCCGCTGCAAGGCTTGCTGCACTGGCCCGTCTGGGCGATGGGGGGATCGGCGGCACTGATCTATCTGGCGTCCCGGCTGGCGCGGAAGGAACAGGGGACAAGCGCGGCGGATGGGTTGCTGGTGTCAGCCCTGGTGCTGGCCGTGGCGGCGGCCAGCCTGGAAATCCGTGTTCTGACGAATGGGACGCTGCACAGCCAGGACCGGGTTGATTTGCTGGAAGTGGCACTGCGCGGCGTCGTTTGGCTGGTGGCCGGCCTTGGCGCCCTGATGCCGGGCCGGGGGCGCTGGGTCCGCGGGTTCGGCGTGGGGATGACGGGGCTGGCGCTGCTGCATATTTTCGCGTTGCAGGTGCTGGCGTTGAACCCGCTATGGAGCGGGGCGGCGGTGGGGCCATGGCCGCTGTTGAACCTGCTGCTGTTGGCCTATCTGCTGCCGGCCTGCATGTTGCTGCTGGTTCGCCGCCGCTTGCTGTCTCACCTGCCGATCAGGCGTGTGGTGATCGATGCGCCGGCCTTGCTGCTGCTGCTCACCTATGCCCTGCTGGCGGTGCGGCAGCTTTTCCATGGCAATATCATTTCCATCGCTGTGGCCGGCTGGCCGTCGGATTGGGAGATGTATGCCTATTCGGGCGTGGGGCTGCTGGCCGCAGCGGGCCTGATCCTGCTGGGTATTCGCACCGGGCGGGCCGATATTCGCTATACGGCCATGGCGGTGCTGCTGGGCACGGTGGCCAAGGTGTTCCTGCTGGATATGTCCGGGTTGGACGGGGTTCCCCGTATCCTCTCCTTCCTGGGCCTGGGGTTGAGCCTGATCGGCGTGGGCTGGGTCTATCAGCGTTTCGTCTTCCCGCGCTCGGGGGCAGATCGGTCTTTGGCGGATTAAAGCGGAATCGCTTTGGAGCGTGAATCCACTCGCTGAACAGGGACTTAGGGCCCTTTTTCGCTGCGCTGCAAACATGGCTGACCTTTACAGGGCCAACACACATTCCTGTAGCCATAAAGAGATATTAATAGTAATTCGCATTATTGATTGATGGGGCGCATGATTGGTAAGGGGTGAGGGGTTGATGAGACAGCGACAGAAGATGGTGCGGCAGGGAAGGCTGATGTCCGGTGCCGCGCTGGCGGCCATGGTCGCAGCCGCCGGGCCGGCCTGGGCGGAGATGGCGACCGCAACGGATGAGGTTGTGGTGATCGGCCACAAGGAACAGGCCCGGACCGGCACCAAAAGCGACGCGCCACTGGTGGAAACACCCGTCTCTATCAGCGTCATCGACGGCGACCGCATGGATCTGCTGGGGCAGGTCACGGTCAATCAGGCCCTGCGCTATACGGCCGGCATCACGCCGGAAACGCGCGGTGGCGTCGTCACCCGTTATGACCAGTTCACCCTGCGCGGCTTTGCGGTAAACAACGTCTTCTATAACGGCCTGTCGGGCATGTATGCCGGCTGGTACGCCATGATGCAGCCCGATGTTTCCACCCTGGAACGGGTGGAGGTGCTGAAGGGCCCGGCCTCCGTGCTGTATGGCACCAGCGGGCCGGGCGGCCTGATCAATCTGGTGGGCAAAAAGCCGGTGGCCGATCCGGTCAATTCGGTGGAACTGTCCGTCGGCACCCGCGCCTATCACCAGCTTTCCGCCGATCTGGGTGGGGCGCTGGATGAACAGGGCAAGGTGCTTTACCGCGTCGTTGCCACCGGGCGCGAAGGCGATGGGCAGGCCCGGCATACGGAAAATGAACGCGTCTCGCTTGCGCCCTCGCTGACCGTGAAGGCGGGAGAGGACACCAGTATCACCCTGCTGGGGCTTTACCAGCGCGACCCGAAATCCGACGGCTATGGCGGTGTGCCGGCCGTGGGCTCGGTGTTGAACAACCCGCTGGGTAAGGTTTCGGTGCGCTTTTACGATGGGGAGCCAGCATTCGACCGCTATAACCGCACCCAGGTGATGGCGGGTTATCAACTGGAACACCGGTTCAGTGATGTGTTCAGCGTTGAGCAGAATCTGCGCTGGCAGGAAGTGGATAGTTTCTACCGCCAAGTCTATTCCGGTACCTTGGCCAGCGACAACCGCACCCTGTCCCGCGGCTCTGTTTATTCGATTGAGGATACGTCGGGTGTGGGGGTTGATACGGTGCTGAAAGCCAAATTCAACACTGGCCCCGTCAGCCATAATGCCCTGGCGGGATTGGACTACCAAAATACCGACGCCAGCATGGAAATCGGCTATGGCACCGCCGGCAGCATTGATGTGTTCAACCCGGTCTATGGCACCGCAGTGGCCATGCCGGCCCCCTATTATGACCTGGATATCGACCAGAAACAGACGGGGCTTTATCTGCAGGATCAGATGAAGCTGGGCAACTGGGTGTTGCTGGCGGGCCTGCGCCATGACTGGTACAAGCAGAGCACGAAAAATACCGTGCCGGCCCCGGCGGAAGAGAAGGTGGACCAGGGCAAGACGACCTACCGCGTCGGTCTGCTGCACCATTTCGACAGCGGTTTTGCGCCCTATATCAGCTACAGCCAGTCCTTCGAGCCGGAAAGCGGCGTCGATTTCAGCGGCAAGACCTTCAGCCCCACCAATGGCGATCAGCTGGAAGGGGGCGTGAAATATGAAAGCCGCGACCAGCGCACCCTGGTGACGCTGTCCGTGTTTGAATTGACCCGCGACAAGATCAAGACCACCGACCCGGATCATCCCAGCTTTTCCATCCAGACCGGGGAGGCGCGGTCACGCGGGGTGGAACTGGAAGGCCGGCTGGGCCTGACGGAAACGCTGGAGGTGAATGCCGCCTACACCCATCTGGATATGGAATATACCAAGGATAACAGCGGCCTGAAGGGCAAGACCCCGGTGGCCGTGGCCGATGATACGGCCAGCCTCTGGCTCTATAACCGGTTTGAGGAAGGCGCCTTGCAGGGGCTGGGCCTGGGGGGCGGTGTTCGTTACGTCGGCAAAAGCTGGGGCGACGCGGAGAATAGTTTCCGTGTGCCCTCATACACCCTGGTCGATTTGGCCCTGCGCTACGATCTGGCACGGCTGTCGGACCGGTTTGAAGGCTGGCGGTTTGATGCCAGCATCAACAACCTGTTCGACAAGACGCATGTCACCTCCTGCTATTCCGCCTCCTGGTGCTGGTATGGCGCCACCCGGACGGTGCAGGCGGGCCTGCGCAAAAGCTGGTAAGCAGCGCTGGGGCACAGAAAAGGCGCCGGGGGAGCGATCCCCCGGCGCCTTTTTTATGCTTGGTACCGGTGTTTAACCGCACCGGTTGACCCGCTCCAGCGTCGGTCAAGTTCCGACAGGTAGGGTATAGTTTCAGTTGTTTTGAATCTGAGACAGGTAGCCGCTGACGTTCTCCAGCGGCGTATTTGGATCATAGGCAGTAAACGCTACCCACCCATGAAGAGTGCCTGAGCTGTCGACGATGCCAGCGATGGGTTGCGTTGGATCCGTTGTTGTATCAAAGATCAGGGAAGCTGCGCCTTCGAAAGTGGGGCCAGCCCACAAGCCAAAACCGATCGCGCTGGCATCGTTAGGAATTTTATTGAATGCGTTTCCAACAAAACTGAATGCTGTATCTGTGTTTTCTATAATAAATAATAAAGTATATTTAGTTAAATCAGGATTTGCATTAACGTCCCACACCTGGTAATCGATATTTTGGATAATAATTATAGCATGTGATATGATTGTCTCTGGTGGATTTTTTTGATTGTTATTTTTCGATGATTTAATTCTATTTTTAATACTTTCTATTGCCGCTGCTAGCTGTTCGGCGGGAACTTTTTGTTTTTTTAGTTCTGCGATGGAGGGGATGGACATTGGTATCTCCGTTCTCTGTCTGGTTAACCGCAATTCATGATTGCAACAAAAGTGTATTTCCTTGTTATTTGATTGTCAAATTCATCAAATTACAATTTATTGATCAATTTCAATGATTTAACTATTTATTGCAATTCTCAATAATTGATCAATGTTGATGGTTTCTCTTAAAGTGTTTGAAAAATAACACCAGCAGTACGAAATCATGACCGATGGTCAAGCTTTCGTGCCCGTCAGCAGCTTGATAAAGTTGCGCTTGGCTTTGAACCGGCTGCGCAGCTTCTCCACCAGGGCCGCTTGCGCGGCCGGGGCCTGAAGGGCGGCCATGCGGGCCAGCAGTCGGCAGGCCTCGGCATAGTTGCCGTTGCCGCCTTGTTCGACCAGCTTGTCAATATGCGCGGCATAGATGACCAGCGCATCGCCGGGGTGTGTCGCCTCCCCGGCGGCGGCCAGCGACAGAAGCAGCCCGTCGGAAAGGCGGTGCCGACGGGCGGTGTCCCAGGCGTCGGCCACCAGGCCTTCTTCCAGCAACACCCGGACAAGAAGGTCGGCTGTAAAGTCCCAACCGTTCCCAGGGACTGCCTTGGCCAGCTTCCCGCGCAGCCAGTCGATGGCGCGATCGCGGAAAGCCGGACCCAGCACCCCATGCACATACCGGTAGAGATCCAGGCTGGGCTGCCGCGTGAAGCATTTCCACAACAATGATGCGGCCTTCTCGGGGCGCCCGGCATCCAGCAGCAGCTTTGCCGTCAGCTTGACCAGACGTTCATCGGGGCGATCATCTTCGAACAGCCAGAGCCCATCCTCCGCCCATTGCAGGGCCGCCGCCGGCCGCCCAGCCGAGAGGCAGAATTCCGCCAATTGCAGATAGTGCCAGGGATTTTGCAGCGTCTTGGCGCGGATGGCGATGCGTGTTTCGACATCGCCATCGCGCGCTGCGAAGAAATCAAGGATCGCCATCAGGCGTGACCGCCCCGTGTCCGCGCCATAGGTCGCCTTGCGCCCTGGGGACAGGGTCGGCAGCCGGTTCCAGTCCTCGGTGGCCAGCCGTCGATATTCCGCCAGACCGGCCTCACCCAGGATATCGGCATAGGTTTCGGCGGCGCCGCTGAAACGGCCCCACTCATCCTCCATCTCCCGCTCGAACAGGTCGCGGGCCAGATCGATGGGGGCCGGAGGGGCAGCGCGGCAAGCATCCAGATGCAGCGCGGCAACCTGTTCCAGCAGGCCGGAGCCCTGCCCGTCTTCGTCGGTATCGGCCAAGGCGTCCCCGATCCGGGAGTCGGCATGGTCGGCCAGCCGCAGGGCCAGGGCGGCCTTGCCGGCCGGAATCAGGTCGGCGATGGCGTCCAGCACCGCCTCCACCCCCGCTGCCCAATCGTCGACCTCCCCATAATCAACATGGCCGTTTGTGCGGGTGGCGTCGTTGATGGCTTGCCGGAAGCGGGTCAGCAGCGCTTCGTCATCCCCCTCGGCCGTGATGGAGGCCAGGTCCAGCCGATGGAACAGCGCATCGTCCTGCGCGGCCAGCTCGGTCAGCATCGTGACCAGTGTGTCGATATCCAGTCCCCGCAGATGGCGGCGGATGCGATCCAGCGGGTTGCTCGACGGGGGGAGACCCGCGCTGGTCGCGTCATTGGCAGTCAGGCCGACGGCCACCAGATGCTTGCAGAAGCCATAATCCCCGAAGGCAGGACAGGTGCATTCGCCGCGGATCCGCTTGCCCGTGCCTGTCAGCACGGACCGATAGGTCTCGCTGCCCGCCACCCGGGCCAGTACCCGGTTCGCATCCAGCGACAGGATGGTGACCTGTCCCGCCTGGTGATAATCCCGCCCCCGCACGAATGCCCGGTCGCCGGCCAAGGTTCGCAAGGTCTCAACATCGAAGCGCGGTGGAACGGTGGGGGCGGGCATTCAAGTACTGTCCTGGTCGAGGTCCATATAATACCAATCCGCCGAGGGTTCGACCCTTGGCGGATTGGAGGCCAGCGACCGCTGGCCCGCGGGCTCGTGCCCGCTGTCAAGCCCAGGCGGCGGATGCCGCCGCCCGGCGCGTGAGGGAACAAAAATCTCCCTGGATCGGTCACGATCAAGGGAGATTGGTATAAGGATGGATATGCGGCCCTTTTTGTCCGCACGCCTGCTTTTGACATGATAATGGCGGACGGTCACTGACCGCCCGCCATTATCATGATTGCCGATCAGCAGCAGCGGTTGACCCCGCTCCAGCGTCGGTCCAGTTCCGACAGGTAGAATGCCTCCCGGTCCAGCGCCGGCTGGTCCGGGTGGCGTTCCTGGTGGCGGGTGAGATAATTCTCGTAAGCCGCATCGCCGGACACTTCCCGCAGCACGGTCCAGGCCGTTTTCAGGAAGCTGGCAGGCCCCGCCATCATGGTCAGTGGCCCCCCACGCCGGTCGGGTGGGGCAGGGTCGCCTCGTTCACATAGGGCACTTCCGACAGGGCCGGCACTGGCTTGCCCTGCAGGTGGCGGATGGAAATGCGGGCCATTTCGATGATCACCACCCACAGCACCACGATGAAGAACACCGTCAGCCCGGCATCCAGCCGCTGGTTGAAGATCAGATGCGGGGCCGATTCCAGCGCCTTGCCGGTCAGCGTGCCGGCCTGCAGCTTGGCCTCCAGCGTGTTGGCCCCGGCCAGGAAGCCGACGCGCGGATCGGGATCGAACAGCTTCAGCCAGGCGGCATAGCTGGTGGTGATGGCCAGGAAGACCATGGGCAGGCCGGTCACCCAGGCATAACGCGCCTGGCCCTTTTTCACCAGAATGGTGGTGACGATGGCCAGCGCGATGGCGGCCAGCATCTGGTTGGAAATGCCGAACAGCGGCCAGAGGATATTGATGCCGCCATAGGGATCAATGACGCCGATATAGAGGAAATAACCCCAACTGGCGACAAAGACGGCCGAACAGATGATGGCAGGCCCGCGCGCTGCGGTATTGCCCAGCGGCTTCCAGATATTGCCCAGCAGATCCTGCAACATGAAGCGGCCCACGCGGGTGCCGGCATCCACCGCCGTCAGGATGAACAGGGCCTCGAACATGATGGCGAAATGGTACCAGAGCGCCAGCAGGCTCTGCCCGAAGGCGCCAGCGAAAATCTGCGCCATGCCGACCGCCAGCGAGGGCGCACCGCCGGTACGGGCCAGCAGCGTGGTTTCCCCCATCTCCTTGGCCAGATCCATCATATGCTGCGCTTCCACCGGGAAGCCCCAGGAAGAGATGGTCGCCGTGGCCTGTTCCAGGGTGGAACCGACAATGCCGGCCGAGCTGTTGATGGCGAAATAGACGCCGGGGTCCAGCACGCAGGCGGCGATCAGCGCCATGACGCCGACGAAGCTTTCCATCGCCATGGAGCCATAGCCGACCAGCCGCAGATCCCGTTCCGACATGATCAGCTTGGGCGTGGTGCCGGCACTGATCAACGCGTGGAAGCCGGAAACGGCACCGCAGGCGATGGTGATGAACAGGAACGGGTAAAGCCCGCCCGCCACCACCGGCCCGGTGCCGTCGGTGAACTGGGTCAGCGCCGGCATGTGCAGCTCCGGCCGCAGGATGATGACCGCAAAGGCCAGCAGCAGGATGGCCCCGATCTTGATGAAGGTGGAGATATAGTCACGCGGGGCCAGCAGCAGCCAGACCGGCATGATGGCGGCGAAGAAGCCATAGCCGATGACCAGCAGGGCCAGCGTCGTGCCCTCGTAATTGAACATCGGCCCCAGCACCGGGTGATGCGCCACCCAGCCGCCACCCGCCGTGGCGGCCAGCAGCAGGAACAGACCGATCAGGGAGCCTTCCAGCACCCGGCCTGGCCGGATATTGCGCATATAGATGCCAACCAGGATGGCAATGGGAATGGTCATGGCCACGGTGAAGGTGCCCCAGGGGCTGTGCTTCATGGCGTTCACCACCACCAGCCCCAGCACCGCCACGATCAGCACCATGATCATCAGCGTGCCGACCAGGGCGGCACCGCCGGCCACCGGCCCCAGCTCATCCCGCGCCATCTGGCCCAGCGTGCGGCCATCGCGGCGGGTGGAGGCCCACAGCACCACCATATCCTGCACGCAGCCGCCGATAACCGCACCGGTCAGCAGCCAGAGCGTGCCCGGCAGATAGCCGAACTGGGCCGCCAGCGTCGGCCCCACCAGCGGCCCCGCGCCGGCAATGGCGGCGAAATGGTGGCCAAAGGTGATCCAACGATGGGTGGGCACATAATCGCGCCCATCATTGATGCGCAGCGCCGGGGTGGCGCGGCTGGGATCGGTGATCAGCACCTTGGTGCAGATCCAGCCGGCATAAAGACGATAGGCCACCGCATAGATGCCGAAGGCGGCCGCGATGAACCAGAAGGCATTGATGGTTTCACCCCGATGGATGGCGATGCCGCCCAGACAGGCGGCCCCGAAAACCCCGATGGCGATCCAGATCAGGTTTTGGATGGATTTGGGCATTCAGTCTCTCCCAGGTGCCGGGGGTGTTTCTCCCCCTTTCCTCCCGTTCACCATGAAACGCTGAACGGCGGGGAAAGGCCAGAAACACACCGGTCATTACCAGCGGCAGAAGCGGCACCGGACAGCCACCCCACAGCAGCCCCGACGCCAAACGCCTGTTTTCACGGATATAATCGGATCAGGCATGGCAGGGTGCGGCGGCAGAGGAAATGCGACCTAGGTCGTGCGACAGGCTGCCGCAGGCGGGCCGTCAGGTCGACTCGATAGTTCTGCGGTCACTCTGCGGAGGGTCTACCCTCGGCAGAGTGGAGGCTTGCGACCGCCAGCCCGGCGCTCGTGCGCCGTGAGCCAAGCTGCCGGATGGCAGCGCCCGGCGCTGAGGGAACACGAAATCCTCCTTGTTCGGTCACGCGCAAGGAAGATCAGTATGTTGGAGAAATGATGTTGGGGGACAAAGCAAAAACCCCACCCGGTTTCCCAGGTGGGGTTCGGCACATATCGTGCAAATCTTGGATCGGATGGTGGGCGCGGCAGGGATTGAACCTGCGACCCCCGCCGTGTGAAGGCGATGCTCTCCCGCTGAGCTACGCGCCCATCCGTCCATCTGACGCTTCGTTCGAACTGTTTCGTTCGTTCGTCGCCGTCGGTGGAGCGGGCTTATAAAGAGGGTTGGCGGGGGTGTCAAAGGGAAAAAACAGGGTGTTGCGATTTTTTTTGGCACCGGGGCGGTTGACCCGGTGGGCAACGTTGCCATCCTTGTCAGCAATGGCCGCCATGGACGAACAGGAAACCTGCCCGATGCGTGCGACACGTTCCCGCCTGCTCGCCCCGCTTTGCCTTGGCGTCGGCCTGCTGGCCTTTGCCGGGGGCAGTGCCGGCAACCCCGCGGTTCCGGCCCTGCCGCCGCCGACCGCACCGGCCACCAGCGCCCAGCCGGGCGATCTGGGGCTGACCTATGCCATCTATGTCGGCGGGGTGCATGTGATTGATGCCGGCGCCCATATCGGCCCGCTGGCGGAGATGTATCGCGTGGGTCTGTCTTTACAAACGGATGGGTTCTTGGGTCGGATCGCCAACTGGAAAACCGATGTGCGTGCCTATGGTCGGTTGGATGGGACGGGGATGCCGCAGCCGGTGCGTTTCACCGCCCATGGGGCCTGGCGGGATGAACCGCGCCTGACGACGCTGGATTATCCGGTGGGCGGGGCGCCCCTGCTGTCCCTGGCCGACCCGGCACCGGAAAAGGACCGGGAGCCGGTGCCCGATGAACTGCGCCAGGGCACGCTGGACCCGGTGTCGGCCATTGTGGCGGTGCTGGACCGCGTGGGGCGGGGCGGCACGTGCGACCTGACTGTGCCGGTCTATGATGGGCGCCAGCGCTATGATCTGGCTTTCAGCGACCGGGGGCAGGATCAGGTGGTGGCCAGCGACCTGTCGGTGTTCAGCGGCCCGGCGCGGCGCTGTGCCGTGACGTATAAGCCGCTGGCCGGCAAATGGAAGGAGAACCGCCCCGACCGGCGTGACCGCGACGGGGAAGGGGCTCGGCGTGCGGGGCGGGAGGTGACACTGTGGATCGCCCCCGCCACGCCCGGCGGCCCAGCGGTGCCGGTGCGGCTGGAAATGGACAGCCCGCTGGGGCCGGTGATGGTGCATCTGGCCAAGTTGGATAGGGTGGGGTGAGGGGGGGCTTGGGGACAGCCATTGACGCCGCACATCTTTGGACTGCCACACCCACGATTGGGCCTTAGGCTATCTGCACATCGGATAATTTAACCAGGATAAGGCTACAATAGCGGGCCGCCTGACGGCTGACTTAGCGAGCCTTGTTTAAGGCACGCTCCTTCCTCTGACTCTCTATAACGACACGTATCAGGTGCTCGACCGGGTCGGCTTCAATGGTCGCCAGCGCCTTCAAAGGGGCTCTAATTATGGCGTCGGTCCATTTCGGAGCAGAGCTACATCAGAGATCATTTGTTTGGAAGCTCAATGATAAATTACGATAATTTTATTATAAAATTTTTCGGAGGAATTACGTCCACATCAAGTTGAAAGATAGTAACAATTTTTTTCCAAAAACTTAAACTGCTACCTGATATTTCTACACATACTCGATTCACTTCCGAGCGTTTTATTTCATCCAAGACGTGTCTCAAGAGTGACTCGCCATAACCACGGTTTCTATGTGTAGGTGATATATAAAGTTTATAAAGCTCACATGTGTTATCAATTGTTCCGCTTATAGTGGCAACTCCGATAAGATGATTATCTTCAAACGCGCCAAAATATGTTGGATTTCGAGTATAAAATATATCAACTATACCGTCGTAATTTGGAAATGCGGCTGATACTTCATTGTCAAGTGTTTCTTGAAGGGGTGACAGTTTATTTTTGTCCTGTATTATTTCTATTCTCATTGTTATCTCCATAAAATGGTTGCCCGTCCGCCGGGCGTGGTCCTATGGTAACAGGCTATCGCTTCGCTTTTTAACCGAAATGCAAGTGTGCGAAATGAAGTGATTACTCAGCCGGCGGTATCGGCGGTTGGGGCGCTGTCAGGAACCAGATCCTCCATATCTACCCGCAGGACCGTGGCCAGGGCCTTCAGTGCGGCAGCGCTGCCCGGTTTCTTACCCGTTTCAATTTCCGACAGGTAGCCCGGTGCAATGCCGGCGGCGGCGGCCAGTGCGCGGGCAGTCATGCCGCGATGCTCGCGCCAGACACGGACCGGGTTGGCCCCATCCAGCAGAGTGCGGGCCATCTCCCAGGGCAGGGTTTCCGTGCGGTCGGCGGCCAGATCGGCGTTGAATTGCCGCACGGTGGCGATGTCCCGCGCTTCCTCCAACTCCGTCAGCAGGGCGTCATAATCGGCGCGGGCCAACGTGACCGTATCGGCGGTGATGTCCAGGGGGGTAATGGCGTTCATTTATACACCTCTCCACGGATGTCGATGATGATCACCATCATCGTGTCCTCAACACGCACCAGCGCATATACGGCGCGCCAGTCCCCCTGACGGATACGGTACGTGTCCGGCACGCCGGTCAGCGCCTTGACGTCGAACGGGTGGTTGGCGAAAGGCGATGCCGCCACCGTTTCCAGCTTCGTCATCATGGTCGCGCGGGCCTTTGGCGGCATCTTCGACAGGCCCTTCAAGGCGGCTTTGCTGAGTGCGAGTTTCATGCTCAGATATTCGCCGATAGAGAAAATGCGTCAAGTAAAAAAATTCTCTACTGGCGAATGTCTTGGTGGGGTCGACGCCCCCCTTCACAACCCCGCCAATGCCGCCGGCAGATCGGCAAACTGTTCAATGATGCAATCGGCCCCCAGATCGGCCAGGGCCATGCGCGGATAGCCATAGGCGACGGCGATCACCGGTATTCCCGCCGCGCGGGCGGCGGCCACGTCATTGCCATTGTCGCCTACCATCACCGCTTGATCGGGACGGCAGCCGAGCTTGTCCAGCGCCCAGAGCAGCGGATCGGGGTGGGGTTTGCGGCGGGGCGCGGTGTCGCCGCCGGCCACCACGTTGAACAGATTGCCCAGCCCCAGCGCCGGCAGCAGTTCCAGCGAAATGCCTGCCGGCTTGTTGGTGCAAAGCGCCAGATGGTGGCCGGATTGTTTCAAGGCGGCCAGGGTCTCGGCCACGCCGGGGTAGACGCAGGCCGGGTCCGCCGGCAGGGCTCCGTAGATGTCCAGATAGCGCCCGGTCAGCCGGGCCAGATCGTCGCCCGCCACCGGGTGGCCGGTGACGGCCATGGCCTGTTCCACCAACCGGGGGGCCCCATCGCCGATCAGGCCCTTTACCTGATCCAGGGTCAAGGTCGGGCGGTCGGATTCGGCCAGCAGCTGGTTCAGTGCCAGGGCGATATCGGGGGCGCTGTCGATCAGCGTGCCGTCGAAATCGAACAATAAGGCGGGAAAGCGGTCGGCCGTGGGCATGGCGGATAAAACCTCTGTTCAGATCGCAGGCATCTTGTCGGAAGCGGGGTGCTCTATGCTACACCCAGCACAAGTTCCCCTATCGCAGCCATGGGCGGATTGCCATGACCGAACGACCGATCGCTTGCATCATTCTTGCCGCTGGCAAGGGTACGCGCATGAAGTCAGCCCTGCCCAAGGTGCTGCACCCGCTGGGCGGCCTGCCCATGGTGCGCCATGTGCTGGATGCTGCCCAGGCGCTGGCACCTGAACGCGTCGTCGTCGTCGTGGGGCCGGGGATGGAGAATGTGGCCCAGGCTGTGGCACCCCATGCCACAATGGTGCAGGAAAACCAGTTGGGCACGGGGGACGCCGTGAAGGCCGCCTTGCCGCTGCTGGAGGGGTTCACCGGTGATGTGCTGGTGCTCTATGGCGACACGCCGCTGATCACGGTGGAGACGCTGCGCGCCATGGTGGCCACCCGCAATGGGGCCAGCAATCCCGCCGTGGTGGTGATGGGGATGCGGCCGGCCGATCCCGGTGCCTATGGTCGGCTGGTGCAGGGGGCTGATGGCGGGCTGGAACGGATTGTCGAATTCCTGGATGCCAGCCCGGCCGAACGCGCCATCGGCCTGTGCAATGCCGGCTTCATGGCCTTTGACGGGGCGCGGATGACGGGGCTGATCGACGCCATCGGCAATGATAATGCCAAGGGCGAATATTACCTGACCGATGCCGTCGCGGTCGCCCGGTCCCAGGGCCATGCCTGCGCCGTGGTGGAAGGCCCGGTGGAGGATGCGCTGGGCGTGAATTCCCGGGCCGAACTGGCCGGCGTGGAAAAGATTTTCCAGAACCGTCTGCGCCAGGCCGCCATGGCCAATGGCGCCACCCTGCTGGACCCGGATACGGTGTGGTTTGCTGCCGACACTTTGCTGGGCCGTGACGTGACGGTGGGCCAGAATGTGGTGTTCGGGCCGGGTGTGACAGTGGAAGACGGGGTAGAAATCCGCGCCTTCAGCCATCTGGAAGGGGTGATCGTGCGCAAAGGCGCCATCATCGGCCCCTATGCGCGCCTGCGCCCCGGCAGCGAGGTGGGGGAAGGCGCGCATGTCGGCAATTTCGTGGAACTGAAGAACACGAAGATGGGGCCGGGGGCCAAGGCCAATCACCTGACCTATCTGGGTGACAGCGATGTTGGCGGCGGCAGCAATATCGGTGCCGGCACCATCACCTGCAATTATGATGGCTATCTGAAGCATCGCACGGTGATCGGGGAGAATGTCTTCGTCGGCTCCAACAGCACGCTGGTGGCCCCGGTGGAACTGGGTGACGGTGCCTATACGGCGGCGGCCAGCGTGGTGACCCGCGATGTGCCCGACGATGCCCTGGTCATCACCCGCCCGGACGAGGTGGTGAAGGAAGGCTGGGCCGCGCGCTACCGCAAGGCCAAGGCGGCGCTGAAGGCGCGGAAGGGGTAGGATCGACGGCGGTAACGGTTACCACTGTCGGGGCCGGGTTACATCGCCTGACGGGGAAGCGATGTAACCGTTACCGCCCTGCGGTCGATCCTTCCCTGCGCTCTTGCCATGCCCACCTGTCAGGGGCCTATGTCTTCACGACATCAAGGCCGCCCCGGCGGCCCCACCATCAAAATTGCAGGATGGAAACAGCATGAGCAGCAGCACCGGCCTTCCGGCCCTGAAAGACCCGTCGCTTTTCCGCACCCAGGCGTTCCTGGCCGGCGAGTGGGTGAGGGCCGACAGCGGGCGCACCCTCAATGTGACCAATCCGGCCACCGGCGCCCTGATTGGCACCGTGCCGGAGATGGGGGCAGCGGAAACCCGCCGCGCCATTGAAGCCGCCAACAAGGCCTGGCCGGCCTGGCGGGCCAAGACCGCCAAGGAACGCGCCGCCATCCTGCGCAAATGGTTCGAGCTGCTGATGGCGAACCAGGAGGATCTGGCCATTCTGATGACGGCTGAGCAGGGCAAGCCCCTGACGGAAAGCCGGGGCGAAATCGCCTATGCGGCCAGCTTCATCGAATGGTTCGCGGAGGAGGGCAAGCGTGTCTATGGCGACACCATCCCCACCTTCAAGCCCGATGCCCGCATTGTGGTGACCAAGGAACCGATCGGGGTGACGGCGGCCATCACGCCCTGGAACTTCCCCGCCGCCATGATCACCCGCAAGGCCGGCCCGGCCCTGGCCGCCGGCTGCCCCATGGTGATCAAGCCCGCCACCGCCACCCCCTACAGCGCCTTTGCCCTGGCGGTGCTGGCGGAACGGGCGGGCGTGCCGGCGGGTGTGCTGTCGGTGCTGACCGGCTCGGCCCGCGCCATCGGCGGGGAGATGACGGGCAATCCCATCGTGCGCAAGCTGTCCTTCACCGGCTCCACCGAAATCGGCAAGGTGCTGATGGAACAATGCGCTGGCACGGTGAAGAAGGTCTCAATGGAACTGGGCGGCAATGCCCCCTTCATCGTGTTCGATGATGCCGATCTGGATGCCGCCGTGCTGGGGGCCATGGCGTCGAAATACCGTAATGCCGGCCAGACCTGCGTCTGCGCCAACCGGCTGCTGGTGCAGGATGGCGTCTATGACGCCTTTGCCGCCAAGCTGGCCGAGGCGGTGTCCAAGCTGAAGATCGGCAATGGCCTGGAAGAGGGCGTGACTACCGGCCCGCTGATCGATGATGCCGCCGTGGCCAAGGCCGAAGAACATATTGCCGATGCCCTGTCCAAGGGCGCCAAGGTGACGCTGGGCGGCAAGCGCCATGCGTTGGGTGGCAGCTTCTTTGAGCCCACCATCCTGACGGGCGTGACCACGGAAATGAAGGTGGCGAAGGAAGAGACGTTCGGCCCGGTGGCCCCGCTGTTCCGCTTCAAGGACGAAGAAGAGGCCATCGCCATGGCCAATGACACGGAATTTGGTCTGGCGGCGTACTTCTACAGCCGGGATATCGGCCGGGTCTGGCGGGTGGCGGAAGCGCTGGAATATGGCATTGTCGGCATCAATGAAGGTATCATTTCCACCGAAGTGGCCCCGTTCGGCGGGGTGAAGGAAAGCGGCACCGGCCGCGAAGGCAGCAAGTACGGGATCGAGGATTATCTGGAGATCAAGTATATGCTGATGGGCGGGTTGAAGCGGTAAAGCAGCGCCCCTGCGGCCCCATCCTGATTACACGATAATAGGATGGGGCCATCGGCCCTTCACCAGTACCAGTAATGCCGGATAGTGGTGGTGTTCAACTCGCGCACCAGGGTAGCCTGGGCCCAATAGACGGCGGTTTGTGCCGCCAGTTCCGTCAACCGGCGCTGGTAATCCCGATACTCCTTTTCCTCACGCAGCAGTTCGCTCAACAGCTTCTGCGCTTCCGGGTCGCCCTTGTCGGCGGCCATGCCAAGCCACTTCTTTGCTTCCTTGATATCCTGTCCCATCGTGTCCAGGCCGGTCATATAGAGGCGGCCGACTGCTGTCTGTGCCTTGGCGCTGCCATTGGCAGCTGCCGCCCGCATCCATTGCAACGCATTGTAAAGGTTCTGGCGGATGCCATCGCCTTGGAAGGTCAACAATGCCAGATTATACTGTGAATCTGCGACGCCCTGTTCGGCGGCGATGGTGAACCATTCTGCGGCCCGGGCCGTGTCCTTGCCGACACCTTCGCCGTTAAGGGCCATGACCCCCAAACTATTGGCTGCCAGGGGTTGACGGGCCTGGGCGGCGCCATTGAGATAACTCAGCGCCAGCTCCAGGTTGCGGGGAACGCCTGTACCGTTGCGGTACATCTCCCCCAGCCGATAGGCTGCCCAGGTATGCCCACCGTCAGCCGCCAGACGGAACCAGCGTGCTGCCTCCGCCGGGCTTTTCCCGCCAGCGCCAATGCCGGACAGCGCCGCGATGCCCCTTTTATAGGCAGCAATGGGATTACCGGCATTGGCACTGGCCTCCAGGTCGGCCAGCCTCTCCCCAGCATAACTATCCACATCGCGGGGCGGGGAGAAACGCGGATCATCCTGCGGAACAAAGGTTTGGATGTTCCGATCCTGATCCACACAGCCGCTGCTGTTGCAAATACGCGCCGTCTGCTGCTGCGGGCTGCTCGTGGTGCAACCCGCTATGGCCACCCCGATCAGCAGGGTGGGGAATAGCCGCATGTATCTTGTCATCATTCCGCCTGCCCTGATGTCATACCAATCCGCCTTGAGCTTGGCTCACGGTGGATTGGTATCGGCGGCGACTGCCGCCGCGCGGCTCGTGCCGCGTTAGCCAAGCCAACGGATGTTGGCGCCGGCGCCTGAGCCCGCTGAAGGGTTGACCAAGGGTCAATCATTCGGCGGATTGGTATCACGTCCTAGAGGCGCAAAAATGCGATAATCAACCGTCTGAATTTTTTTGATTTACGTTACCCGGAGAAAAACTGTGGGGGAGTAAGCAACTCCCCCACGGAATACAAAAGTTCAATTGCCGACCTTCAATGTACCGCCAGTGCCAAGACCACCGCGCACTTCCTGTGCTTTGTAATTTTTCAGGGCAACGACCATATCATTATAGGCGTTGACGAAAGAGCCCACGGTTGTCTGGCCGGCGGGTGTCTTCGTGTAACCGCCAAGCGCCCCACCAGCACCACCACCGATAGCACCGACCATCATGCCGAAATCCGATGCTTCGGCGGTGCCGGTAGAAATGCTGAGCTGCACCTGCGTGCGGACATCAAACAGCGACAGCGTGGTGGTGGCGCTTTTTGTGGACATTGTGCCGCCAATCGCACTGCCCAAGGAGCCGAGCAGAGCCCCGCCGATGGCACCACCAATCTTGCCAGTGTTGTTTTCACCGAAGACAATCGCGGGTTCAAGCCAGTAATCGGCGGCAACGCGTTGGCCTTTTTCTTGCTTAGAGCCGACGCGGAATTCATCGCTACGCTGAGTATTCGTCATCTTTTCCATGCGCGACGTTTGACGTGCATTGCCCATGGATGTAATGACGAAGCAATTTGATTGGGCAACGATCAGCCGGATCATGGGTTCAAGTGTTGTAACTTGCGTGGCAGCCATGAAGGGGCCCCACCATGTCTGTTCCCGCCCGTCGTCAATGGCCAATGTCCCCAGCGGTTCACTGCAGCGTTGCAACGATGCCTGCGCATTCACGCTGGTGCCGCCCGCTGCGGCACCCGTCGGAACGCTGTTCCCGCCCGAGGTTGTCTGGCACCCGGCGAGCAGGAGGGACAGAATGGATGCAGTGACTACCTTTTTTGTATAATCAATCACTTAATCCCCCTGTTCATCTAATGGAAGAGCTTTCACTCAATTTCCGCGCTTTATGGGGGGTGATTCTGCTTTCCCCCTCTTTCGGGGTAGACCTTATCGTGGCGTACGCCTTGAAACAAGCAAATATGTATATAAATACAATTATATGAATCGGTTTTCGATCATTTTGAGATTTCCGGCTAAATGCTTAATTATCATGATAATTTCAGGTTGGCCTGCGATGCGGTTTGGCTGAAAAAATTGTTATGCTTATCCATAATGCTCCCAAATGGGGCGGTCTTCAATGGAGCGTGGCCCTGCGCAGCAATGGGAATGGGCCCTTTCATCTGTTACAGATGATCGAAGGGCGCTACAACACTGGCCCTTGTCACCGTTGCCAAAGCCCCCCATGAACCAGCATAGTTTCATTGATGCGTTGTTGCCGCCCGGCATTGGCCGGGTGGCGGTGCTGGAACGCATTGCCGCCCTGGTGGATTGGCGGTTGATCGAGGGGCAGGTGAATAAGGTCCGTCACGCCGGCACGGGCCGGCCGCCCTATGCGCCGCTGACCATGTTCAAGGCGCTGCTGCTGGCGCAATGGTACGGGCTGTCCGATCCGGGGCTGGAAGAGGCGTTGCTAGACCGGGTGTCGTTTCGCCGCTTCTGCGGCCTGACGCTGGATGGCGGCACGCCGGACGAAACGACGCTGTGCCGCTTCCGCCAGACCCTGCGGCAGGTGGGGCTGGCCGATCATTTATTCAGCCAGGTGCTGGACCAGTTGGCCGTTGCGGGCTTTCAGTTGAAGCCGGGCACGCTGGCCGATGTGACGCTTGTCCGCGCGCCAAACAGAACCGCCCCGCCAGAAACCGACGGACATAATTCATGACCGTCGGTCGGTGGCGACCGCCGCCGCGCCGCTTGGTAGCGGCGTAGCCAAGCCAGCGGATGCTGGCGCCGGCGATTTCGTGCCGTTGGTATGACGCCGAGGGGGCGGGCTGAGAGAGGGATTACTTCTGCGCGGCGGGGGCAGGGGCCTTGGGCTTGCCGGCGTTGCGCAGCACCACGGCCAGATGCGAATGCAGGTTGGCATTGGCGGCCAGGATGGAACCGGAGGTCAGCGGGCTCTTGCCCTGGCCGATCTCGCTGACAAAGCCGCCGGCTTCCGTCACCATCAACATGCCGGCGGCCAGATCCCACGGCTTGAGGTCGGCTTCAAAGAAGCCGTCGAAACGGCCGGCTGCCGTATAGGCCAGATCCAGCGAGGCGGCACCAAAGCGGCGGATGCCGGAAATCTGGCCCATCAGCGCTTCCAGCTGCACCAGAAATTCCTTGGCATTGCCATGGCCCTTGAAGGGGATGCCGGTAGCAATCAGGGCATCGGCCATGACGCGGCGGTTGGAGACGCGCAGACGCTGGTGATTCAGAAAGGCACCGGCGCCCTTTTCGGCCCAGAACATCTGGTCATGCACGGGTTCATAGACGACGCCGGCGATGATCTCGCCCTCACGCTCCAGCCCGATGGAAATGGCCCAGTGCGGCACGCCGTGCAGGAAGTTCGTGGTGCCGTCCAGCGGATCGACGATGAAACGGTGGGACGTGTCCTTGCCGATGATCTCGCCCGTCTCTTCCATCAGGAAGCCGAAATCGGGACGGGCCTTTTGCAGCTCTTCGCGCACGATGCGCTCGGCCTTCTGATCGGCGGCGGAGACGAAATCGGCGGGGCCCTTGCGGGAGACCTGGAGATGTTCGACCTCACCAAAATCGCGCAGGATGGCCTTACCGGCCTTTTCCGCCGCACGGGTCATGACGTTCAGGATGGCCGAACGGGCTGCCATGGTCGAACACTCCACAATGTCTAAGAACGGGTCGAACGCTGAAGGGCGCGCGGTCGTCGCGGCCACATTTCAGAGCCTTATATCAAAAGCAAAACGCCCGCGCTGTGTATTCAGCGCGGGCGTCTTATGCGAAGGAACGGTCCAGCCGGTCGCCGTCAGACGGCAAACGGGAGGTACCGATCAATCCTTGGCGCGTTCCAGATACTCGCCCGTCTCGATATTGACGACGATGCGGGTACCGGAATCGATATGCGGCGGCACCAGGACGCGGGCGCCATTTTCCAGCAGGGCCGGCTTGTAGGAAGAAGAGGCCGTCTGGCCCTTCACCACCGGGTCAGCCTCAGTGATCATCAGCGTCACGGTCTGCGGCAGTTCAACCGACAGCGGCGCGCCTTCGAAGGACTGCACGACCACTTCCATGCCGTCCTGCAGGAAGATCTTGCCGTCGCCGATGATGTCACCGCCGATGGTCACCTGCTCGAAGGTTTCCTTGTCCATGAAGGTGAAGTTGTCGTCTTCAGCGAACAGGAACGTCATCTCGTGATCGTCGAGACGCGCACGCTCAACGGCTTCGCCGGTGCGGAAACGCTCGATATTCTTGTTGCCGGACTTCACGTCCTTCATTTCCAGCTGAATGAAGGCGCCGCCCTTGCCGGGCTGCACGATCTGGGTGCCGGTGATGACATAGAGACGGCCGTTATGCTCAAGGATATGACCCTTGCGCATGGTGTTCGCATTGACCTTCATGACACGCTTCTCAAACTTTGGAATCGAGCGGCGCGGAACCTAACAGCTATAACCTCATCTGGCAAACACCCTGTGCGGGCGCCCACCGCATAGGCAACCGGCGGGGCACGCAGGGGCGGGGATACCCGCGTCCTGGCCACAAATGTCCCCCTGACAATTCGCGCCATGCTTGAAGGGGGCGTGTCGGTTCGTTACCGTGCATCCGGGTGCCGGAAGAAGTTCCCGAGCAAGGCCACGCCACCGGCCATGAATAGGGTACCGCCGGCCGTATCGGACATATGGGGGCACATGGACGCGTCAGCGCTGGGGACGTTTCTCCAATACCTGATTAATGGCATCACCTTGGGTGCCATTTATGGGTTGATCGCCATCGGCTATACGATGGTTTACGGCATCATCCGCATGATCAATTTCGCCCATGGCGAAATCTATATGATCGGCGCCTTCGTCGCGGTGACGACCTTCTCCCTGCTGTCGGCGCTGGGGATTGTTGCCGTGCCGCTGGCCCTGTTGCTGGTGCTGCTGGTCTCGATCTTCTTCACCGCGGCCTATGGCTGGACGGTGGAGCGGGTGGCCTATCGCCCCTTGCGTGGCGCGCCCAAGCTGGCGCCGCTGATTTCCGCCATCGGCATGTCGATCTTCCTGCAGAATTATGTGATGCAGACACAAGGATCGCGGCCCAAGCCGCTGGCCCCGGTGATGAATGGTGGCATCAGCCTGTGGCAGGGGGACGGGTTTACGCTGTCCATCTCCTATATCCAGCTATTCATCATCGTGCTGACCTTCGCCTTGATGTATGGCTTCACCCAGTTGATCAACCGCACCGCCCTGGGCCGCGCCCAGCGGGCGTGTGAGCAGGACCGCACCATGGCGGGGCTGCTGGGCATCAATGTCGACCGGACCATCAGCCTGACCTTCGTGATGGGGGCAGCCCTGGCCGCCGTGGCCGGTGTGCTGGTCACCATGTATTACGGGGTAATCGATTTCTATATCGGCTTCCTGGCGGGGATGAAGGCCTTCACCGCCGCCGTGCTGGGGGGCATCGGCTCCCTGCCGGGGGCCATGCTGGGCGGGTTGCTGATCGGGCTGATCGAGGCGTTCTTCACCGGCTATATCTCCGGTGCCTATAAGGATGTGGCCAGTTTCAGCGTGCTGATCGCCGTGCTGGTCTTCCGCCCCACCGGCCTGCTGGGCCGCCCCGACATCGAGAAGGTGTGAGATGGCGACCCCCATTGAAACAAAACTGAAGGACAGCGTTGCTGCCGCCGGGCTGGCGCTGGTGCTGTCCATCCCCTTTATCGGCCTGCACACCATTTCCACCGACCAGGGACTGGTGGTGGAAAGCCGCTGGTCCTGGGTGGCCTGGGCGGTCGGGCTGGTGTTTATCGGTCGGCTGCTGCTGGGCTTTGCCCGCGATGCGCTGGCCGCGCGCGCCGCCAGCCGGCCGAAGAAGCAGGCAAAACCCGTGGTCGCGGGGGCGCCGACGCTGGCGGCCCGGCTGACGCGGGCCTTCATGGTGGCAGCCTTGCTGTTTGCGGTGACGCTGCCCTTCATGCCCTATAGCGACCGGTACATCATCGACCTGGGCACCACGGTGCTGATCTATATCCTGCTGGCGCTGGGGCTGAATGTCACCGTGGGGCTGGCAGGGCTGCTGGATCTGGGCTTCGTGGCTTTCTATGCCATCGGGGCCTACAGCTTCGCCCTGTTGTCGAAATTCTTCGGCCTGGATTTCTGGGTCTGCCTGCCCTTGTCGGGCCTGATCGCCGCCTTGTTCGGGGCCGTGCTGTCGCTGCCCATCCTGCGGCTGCGCGGGGATTATCTGGCCATTGTCACGCTTGGTTTCGGGGAGATCACCCGCATCGTCATCCTGAATTGGCAGGGGCTGACCGGTGGCCCGAACGGTGTGTCGGGCATTCCGCGCCCCGGCCTGTTCGGCCTGTCGTTCGACCGCCGCCCGCCGGAAGGCATGGGCAGCTTCCATGAGGTGACGGGCATCAGCTTTTCCGGCGAACACCGGTTGATGTTCCTCTATCTGATCGTGTTGGCGCTGGTCTGTCTGGCGGTCTGGGTGATCAACCGCTTGCGCGCCCTGCCGGTGGGCCGGGCCTGGGAAGCGCTGCGGGAGGATGAAATCGCCTGCCGGTCGCTGGGCATCAACCCCACGGCCAGCAAGGTGTCGGCCTATGCCATTGGCGGCATGATGGGCGGCTTTGCCGGCTGTTTCTTCGCTGCCCGTCAGGGATTTGTGTCGCCGGAAAGCTTCGGCTTTATCGAAAGCGCCTTGATCCTGGCCATCGTGGTGCTGGGCGGCATGGGCAGCCAGGTGGGGGTGGTCATCGCCGCCCTGTTCATCGTCATGCTGCCGGAACTGGGGCGTGAATTTGCCGATTACCGCATGATTGTGTTCGGCCTTGCCATGATCACCATCATGGTCTGGCGCCCCGGTGGGCTGCTGTCCACCCGGGTGCCGACCGTGAAGCTGGATCAGAAGGGGGCCTGAGACATGAGCGAACCATTGCTGAATGTCACCGGCCTGACCATGCGGTTTGGCGGGCTGGTGGCGGTGGATGGCGTGAACCTGTCGGCTGATACCGGCCGCATCACCGCCCTGATCGGCCCCAACGGGGCCGGCAAGACCACCATTTTCAACTGCCTGACCGGGTTTTACAAACCCACCTCGGGCGAGCTGTCGCTGGCCCATCCGACGCGCGGCAAGGTCAGTTTGCAGACCCTGCCGGGCTATCAGGTGGCGCGCCACGGGGTGGTGCGCACCTTCCAGAATATCCGGCTGTTCCCGCGCATGACGGTGCTGGAAAACCTGCTGGTGGCCCAGCATGTCGGGCTGATGCAAAAATCGGTGCTGGGCATTGCCGGGCTGCTGGGGCTGAAGGGCTGGCGCACCGCGCAGAAGGAGGCGATTGAACGCGCCCGCTTCTGGATCAACCGGCTGGATTTGGCAGCTGTCGCCAATGAGGAGGCGGGCAACCTTTCCTATGGGATGCAGCGGCGGGTGGAAATCGCCCGTGCCATGAACACCGATCCGCTGCTGCTCTGCCTGGATGAACCAGCCGCCGGTCTGAACCCGCGCGAAACGGCGGCACTGGGGGAGTTGCTTCAGGGTATCCGGGCCGAATTCGGCATCGGTATCCTGTTGATCGAACATGACATGACGCTGGTGATGGGCATTTCCGACCATATCCATGTCGTTGAATATGGCCGCAAGATTGCCGAGGGCACGCCGGCGCAAATCCGCACCGATGAGCGCGTGATCAAGGCCTATCTGGGTGAACCGGATGAGGAAGAATTGCCGCCCGTGGTGGCGGCGGATATCGCCGATGTGGCGGGCGAAGGAGACCGGGTATGAGCCTGCTGCAACTGACGGGGGTGCGCACCAATTACGGCCCCATCGAGGCCCTGCGCGGCGTGGATGTGACGGTTGAACAGGGGGAGATTGTCACCCTGATCGGGGCCAATGGGGCCGGCAAATCCACCTTGCTGATGACCATCTGCGGCCAGCCCAAGCCGGCGGCGGGCAGCATTATCTTCGATGGCCAGTCCATCGTCGATCTGCCGCCGCATGAAACGGCCAAGCTGGGCATCGCCCAGGTGCCGGAAGGCCGGCGCATTTTCCCGCGCATGACGGTGTTTGAAAACCTGCAACTGGGCGCCACATTGGGCGATCCGGCCAATTTTGATGCCGACATCGCCTATTGCTTCGACCTGTTCCCGATCCTGCAAAAACGCCGGGACCAGCGGGCCGGCACGCTGTCGGGCGGGGAACAGCAGATGCTGGCTATTTCCCGCGCCTTGATGAGCCGGCCGCGCCTGTTGCTGCTGGATGAACCCTCCCTGGGGCTGGCGCCGCTGATCATCCGCCGCATCTTTGATGTGATCGCCGATCTCAACAAGACGCGGGGGATGACCATTCTGCTGGTGGAGCAGAACGCCTATCACGCGCTTAAACTGGCCCACCGGGCCTATGTGCTGGCGCAGGGGCAAGTGGTGTTGCAGGGGGCGGGGCCGGAACTGTTGGCCAACCCGGAGGTGCGGGCGGCGTACCTGGAAGGCGGGGCGCATTGACAGGCCGTAGCGGGTGGGTGGCTTCAGCCCCCACCCGCAGGGCCGGCATCAGCGCCTTTGCCAGATCAAATGCATCAATGATCCGGCCGCCTCCATGGGCGGCAAGCAGTTGGTAAACCGGGCCATAGGTTTCTGCCGCGATCAGCACTGTAGCGTGCTGGAACCGGGTGGCGTCCAGCACGCCCGGCCGCAGCACCGGTCGCCCGAGCAATATTTCTCCCCGGCTGCGGCTGTCCAGGAAGCCGCTGACCCGTATGCCGGCCTGATTCAGCCACCCGGAAAGCGCCTGGCCCGGCGCGCTGGTGCCGAAAATATGCAGTGGCCCGGTGATGCTGCGCAGCCTCTCCAGCCCATCGGTTGGCGTGAGTGTCTCTACCCTTGGGCGTGCAGGGTCAAGCCCCGCCAACAGCGGGGCGACGCGTTGGTAACAGGTGTCATACAGCAACTGATCCTGATCGAAGCGCTCCGCAATCATGGCCTCCACCATGGGGCTGATATCGGCGTCGCGGCTATCCCGGCGTGACCGGTTGATATGGATGGGGGCCAGCGGTGCCACGCCCTGGCTGGCAAACAGGGCGTCGATCACCGTGCCCAGAAAAGGCAGCGGAATCACCTGTGTGCCCAAATTATCCAACGCTTCAAGCGCAGCATCGGCCCGCCCCGACGGGTGATAGAAAAGGCACTGGCTGTTGCGGGGGGTGCCGTCGATGAAACGCTCCAGACTGCTGAAATCCAGGCCGAGATTCTGCAGCATGGGCCGATCCTGCCGATCCCGCAGGTACCGGTACAATGACAACTGCCGTGACATCGGTTCACGCACACAGGTCATCCAATGGAAATGCTGACGACCGATCTGGTCCAGGAATGGCCCCATGAAGGCGAGGGGCAAATGGCTTGCGCGATGATGCAGCCGCTCTATCGGATGGCTGAGGGCCTCCAGCAGCTTTGGTACTGATTGACGTTCATCATAGTGAAAACTGCAATGACCCCGCCCGTGAAGTCGCATAAAATAGTGAACAAGAGAGGTTCCGGCTGTCTTTAGACAATGAAGGAAATACCACGGTTTCCCGCCGGTGGATAGGTAAGATGAAAGATCCGCGTACCGTTGATGGTTTTTCATGCATTCTTTTCCCCTGCCTGATTTTGTATTGATCTGCCTTTAATCGCAGTTGGTTTTTCTTTTATTTTCTGCTCGGTTCCCCCGCTTCCCTGAATGTTGCCGCTTCAGCGGATTGGCGTCAGACACGCCAGATCTCCTTCTGGATGGCGTAGTCAAAGGCATCGATGATCTGGCGGCAGCCCCGGGTCTGGGCCAAACGATGAATCGGCCCAAAGGCCTCTGCCGCGATCAGTACGCTGGCGGCCTGCCAGCGCGCGCTGTCCAGCTGGTCGGCCCGCCAGACCGGCAGCCTGGCCAGTGTGCCGTCCCGCGTGCTGTCGATGAAACCGGCCGGCTGCAGCCCAGCCTGGCGCAGCCGGCCCAGCAATTGTTCGGCCACGCGGCTGCTGCCGAAAATATATAACTGCCCCGCCTGGGCCGCCGGGCGCAGAAAGGACAGGTCGTCCCCTGGCTGCAATGTCGCCACCGGCACCGGCCGCCCCAGCCCCGCCATCAGCGGGGCGACGCGGGCATGATAGGTGCGGTAGAGCAGATCATCCTGGGCGAAGCGCTCAGCGATCAGGGCAGCGGCGGTGGGCGACAGGTCGCGGGCCGGCGGTTCCTGATCGGTGCGGTTGGCGCGGATTTCCTGCAGGGGCGGCAGGCCGCGCTGCACATAAATATCATCGATCACCGCGCTCATGAATTCCACCGGCACCACCTGCACATCCAGCCGGTCGAGAAAGGCGATGGCATCGGCGGCCTGTCCGGATGAATGATAGAAGCGGCACTGGCTGTTGCGCGGCATACTGTCGGTAAAGGCCTCCAGCGAGGAAAAATCGATGCAGTTATTCTGGATCAGCGGCAGATGCTGCATCTTCCGCAGGAAGCGATAATGGGAGATTTGCCGCGCCACCGGGTCGCGTACACAGACAAGCCAGTGAAACCGGCTGACATCCAGCCGGTCCAATATCGGCGCCAGCACAGAGAAGGGCAGGTGGGTGGCATGGTGGCTGTCATAAAAACCGGGCTGTGCCGCTTCTGCCAGCAGAAGGTCGGTATATTGCCGGTCGATATAATAGGTGGTCATCCGGCTGCGCCCGTCCATCCGCGTGAGATAGCCGTTCAACGAGGTGCCGGCGGTCTTCACGCAATGGACAAAGAAGATCGGCTTGCCGCCTGTGTTCAGATAGGAAGCCAGGTCCGAATAACGGGGCATCATCACGGGGGCGCCAGCATAAATTTCGACGAAAGCAGAGTAATGCTACCCTATTTTCGGCACCAAGGACAATCAATCCATGGGGGATTGATTGCCAATATGATCAGCGCCAGCTCCGCAATGGGGTGGGCATGATGCGGATCACCTTACTCAACACGTTTGACATTGCCGGCGGTGCTGCCCGCGCCGCCTATCGGCTGCATCAGGGGCTGCGGGAAATTGGCGTGGCGCATCAGTTTCTGGTTGCTCGCAAGGATAGTGACGATCCCGATATCACCCCGGTGCGCCCGCGCGATGCTGCCGAGCAGGCGGCCTGGGCCGCGCGAGAGGCGGAAGGGCAGGCGGAGCTGGCGGCCTATCCTGCCCTTCAGGGGCCTGGATTCGTGCCCTTCCACAGCGGTCTGGCGGGCCGTGCCGATCTGCTGGAAGATCGGCTGCCGCCCACCGATATTTTCCACCTGCATTGGGTGCGCGGTCTGGTGGACTGGCCGCTGTTCTTCCGCCGCCGCCGGCCGGACCAGGGCCTGATCTGGACGCTGCACGATCAGAATCCGTTCACCGGCGGTTGCCATTACGCCGATGCCTGCCGGGGCTTCACCATGGCCTGCGGCCGCTGTCCGATGCTGGGATCGGCGGTGGCCGATGATCTTTCGGCCTTGGTGCTGGCCCGCAAACGGGCAGCACTGGCGGCCTTTCCCGGCCCGGTCCATCTTGTCAGCCCCAGCCGCTGGCTGGCGGCGGAGGCAGCGAACAGCCGGCTGTTCGCCGGTTTGCCCATCCATGTCATTCCCAATGCCGTGGATATCCGCGCCTTGGTGCCGGCGGATGGCGCGCCGCTGCGCCGCCGGCTGGGCATTGCGGATAATGTGCTGACGCTGGGCTTTGTCTCCCACCTGCTGGCCGATCCGCGCAAGGGGCTGGATCTGTTGATGCAGGCGCTGAACCAGCTGGCCCCCAGCCTGCCGGACCGGCTGGCCTTGCTGGTCGCCGGGGAAGGGGAGGTGCCGTCGGTCCCCCTTTCCGTGCCCTGCGTCAATGCCGGGCCGCAATCCGGCGATGCTGATCTCTGCGGTTTCTATGCCGCCTGTGACCTGCTGGTGGTGCCCAGCCGGCAGGATAACCTGCCCAATGTGGTGCTGGAGGCGATGGCCTGCGCCCGGCCAGTGGTAGGCTTCGACAGTGGCGGGGTGCCTGACATGATCATGCCGGGCGTCACCGGCTTTCTGGCGCCCGGCAGCGATGCCGACGCTCTGGCGGTCGGCCTGGCGGCGGCGGTGCGCCGGCGGGCCGACCTGCCCGCCATGGGCCAGGCCGGGCGGCAGCGGGCGGCACGGGAATATGCCCCGGTGGTGCAGGCCCAGCGCTATGCTGCCCTGTATGCGGCGGTGGATCGGGAACGAAAAGGCCGGCAATGATGCCGGCCTTCCCTGTATCGCGGCTGTGCCTTGGGCTTAGCTGCGGTTCATGCGGTTGCCCACCAGCTCCGTCACCACATTGGGATCGGCCAGCGTGCTGGTATCGCCCAGCGCCTCATGCTCATTGGCGGCGATCTTGCGCAGGATGCGGCGCATGATCTTGCCCGAGCGGGTCTTGGGCAGGCCGGGCGCCCACTGGATCAGGTCCGGCGTGGCGATGGGGCCGATTTCCTTGCGGACCCAGGCCACCAACTCCTTGCGCAGCTCATCCGACGTTTCCTCGCCGGCATTCAGCGTCACATAGGCATAGATGCCCTGGCCCTTCAGATCATGCGGGTAACCGACCACCGCCGCCTCGGCTACCTTGGGATGGGCGACCAGGGCGCTTTCGATTTCCGCCGTGCCCAGCCGGTGGCCGGAAACGTTGATCACGTCATCGACGCGACCGGTGATCCAGTAATAGCCATCCTCGTCCCGGCGGCAGCCATCGCCGGTGAAGTACTTGCCCTTGAAGGTGCTGAAATAGGTCTGCACGAACCGTTCATGGTCACCATAAACGGTGCGCATCTGGCCCGGCCAGCTGTCGGCGATGCAGAGATTACCCTCCGTCGCCCCTTCCAGCACCGTGCCTTCATTATCCACCACCTGCGGCTTCACGCCGAAGAAGGGCAGGGTGGCCGACCCCGGCTTCTGGCCGATGGCGCCCGGCAGCGGGGTGATCAGGATGCCGCCGGTTTCCGTCTGCCACCAGGTATCCACGATGGGGCAGCGGCCATCGCCGACCACGGAATGGTACCAGAGCCAGGCTTCCGGGTTGATCGGTTCCCCGACCGAGCCCAGCAGGCGCAGGGAGGTGCGGCTGGTCTTCTTCACCGGGCCTTCGCCTTCACGCATCAGGGCGCGGATGGCGGTGGGGGCGGTGTAGAAGATATTGACCTTGTGCTTGTCGATCACCTCCCAGAACCGGCTGACGCTGGGATAGTTGGGGATGCCTTCAAACATCAGCGTGGTGGCGCCATTGGCCAGCGGGCCATAGACGATATAGCTGTGACCGGTCACCCAACCCACATCGGCGGTGCACCAATAGATGTCGCCATCATGGTAATCGAACACATATTGATGCGTCATCGACGCATAGACCAGATAGCCGCCGGTGGTGTGCAGCACGCCCTTGGGCTTACCGGTGGAACCGGAGGTATAGAGGATGAACAGCGGGTCTTCCGCGTTCAGCACCTCTGCCGGGCAATCGGCGGAGACCTTGGCAATCTCCTCCTCGTACCAGTAATCGCGGCCCTCTTTCCAGGCGACATTGCCGCCGGTGCGCTTGACGACGATGACGGAGGAGACGTCGGGCAGGCTTTCCAGCGCCTTGTCGACATTGGCCTTCAGCGGCACCTTGCGACCGCCGCGCAGACCCTCATCAGCGGTGATGATGATCTTGCCTTCGCAGCCCTCGACCCGGTCCTTCAGGCTGTCAGGGGAGAAGCCGCCAAAGACGATGGAATGGATGGCGCCGATGCGGGCGCAGGCCAGCATGGCATAGGCTGCCTCCGGGATCATCGGCAGATAGATCGTCACCCGGTCGCCCTTCTTCACCCCATGTGCCTTCAGCACATTGGCCAGCCGGCTGACCTTTTCATGCAGCTGGCGATAGGTGATGTGGGCGCTGTCGGCGGGGTTGTCGCCTTCCCAGATGATGGCGGTCTGGTCGCCGCGCGTTGCCAGGTGGCGATCAATGCAATTATAGGAAACGTTGGTGGTGCCATCTTCGAACCAGCGGATGGCGACATCGCCTTCGAAGCTGGTGTTCTTCACCTTGGTATAGGGGGTGAACCAGTCGATCCGCTTGCCATGTTCGCCCCAGAACCCGTCCGGGTCGGAAATCGACCGCTCATACATTTCCTTGTACTTGGCGGCGTCAACCCAGGCGCCGCGGGCGGTTTCTTCCGCTACCGGAAAGAAAGTCGGGCTGCTCATGGCGTTCAATCTCCCACTGTTGTCGCAGCGCCGTCCGGGTTGCCCGGTGGGCAATGGCTGCGGTTCTTCTCGACCATAGGCCGGCGGAACGGATGGCGGTTCAATCGTCCCCCAACCCGGCGTCGGTAACCTTATGTAAGCAAGCCTAAGCTATTTTGGAACATGTACATTCGTCGCGTGGACAAGGAAGCCGGCGGCTGGTTGTCCTCTCCGCCCGCGTGCGTGCATTCGGACGCGTGCTGTGATATATAAAAAGCCAGCCGTTGCGCAGCCGGACAGGTTGGGCAACCAAACGGGGGATGGGGCATGGCGGGCGAAAAGCCGGAATGCGTGGCAGAGGTTTCCGGAACGGAGGCAGAGCTTTCCCGTCTGGGCCTGCGCACCAGCCTGCTGGCGCTGGACACGCTGCTGCGTCTGGCACCCGGCCCCGGCGGCTTCCCCGTGCAGGAAGCCGCCCAGGATGCCCGCCTGCTGGCCAGACGCATCCAGGTGGCGACCCAGGACATGCAGGCGGTACTGGCCAAGGCGGGGTAAGGGGTTACCCCCCGGCGGGTATCACACGCCCTTCACCATCCACCACCAGCGGCACGGGCCGCAGCGGCCGGCCCAGGCAGGGGCCTTCCACGCACATCCCGTCATCCACCCGGAACAGGGCACCATGGGTGCTACATTGCAGGTGGGTGCCTTCGCGGTTCATGAACCGGTCCGGGTCCATTTCCAGCGGTACGCCGATATGGGGGCAGGCATTGCGATAGCCGTAAACCTGCTCCCCCCGGCGGAAGACCAGGATCGGCACCGGCCGTTCACCGCCGCGATCCCAGTCAAACCCGCGCGCCGTGCCGTCGGGTATCTCTGTCAGATGGCAGAGAAAACGGCCCCCGCCGCTCACGCTGGCACACCCATCAGGCCGCAGGCATAGGCCCATTGATCATCCGTCACCGGGCAGACGGAGAGGCGGGACTGCTTGACCAGCTGCATTTCCGACAGCACCGGATCATCCTTGATCCGCTTCAGGGTCAGCGGGGCCTTGACCGGTGTCACCGGCTTCAGGTCCACCATCACGAAGCGGCCGGCGGGGTCGCTGGGGTCGGGATAGGCGGTGGCCACCACCTCGGCAATGCCGACAATCTCCAGCCCCTCATTGGAATGGTAGAAGAACACCCGGTCGCCCACCGCCATGGTTTTCAGGTTCTTGGCGGCCTGATGGTTGCGGACCCCATCCCAATGGGTGCGCCCATCCTTGACGAACTGGTCCCAGGAATATTTGAACGGTTCGGATTTTACCAGCCAATGGGCCATCTTCTTATCGTCCCCTGGTCGATCAGGCCGGCAGAACCTTGCGGAAGGGGCGGATCGTTACGCTGGCGAACAGACCGGCCTTGGCATAGGGGTCACCGGCGGCAATCGCCTCCACCTCGGCCTTATCGGCCACGTCCAGGATCAGCAGGCTGCCGACGGGCTTGCCGTCTTCGCTGAGAATCGGGCCGGCGATGGTGATCTTATCGGACAGGCTGGTCAGATATTCCAGATGCGGCGGGCGGGTCGCCATGCGCAGGTCCAGCGAATCCGGCTTGTCGATACATTCCAGAATGAAGTGCATGGCGTCGTACCCTGTTGGTTCAATGTTGCGCTTTGACCGGAATGCTTAACCGGTGACGCGGGCGGCGTCCAGGCCATTGACGCGGTTGTGATTGGCCCGTCACACTGCACCCCAAAGCAAGATCCATACACAAACAAGACGGGGTCGGACATGATGCGGTCGCGGGGCGGTCGCTGGTTGGTGACGGGGCTGGCATTGCTGCTGGCTGGCTGCGCCACCGGACAGGGAACCGGGCATTCCGGGAACAAGGACAAGGGTGGGGACAAGCAGGCGCTGGCGCCGGGGCTGGATGCGGCCAGCAGCCGCGACCCGTTCCCCAGCCGTTACAAGCCCGCCGCCAGCGGGCTGGTGGCGCTGACCGGGGCGACGGTGCTGACCGGCACCGGGGCGCGGATTGAAAACGGTACCGTCATCATCCGCGATGGCCGGATTGAGGCGGTGGGGGCGGGCCTGCCCGTGCCGGCGGGGGCCACGATTGTGGATGCGGCGGGCCGCTGGATCACCCCCGGCATCATCGACATGCATTCCCATCTGGGGGTCTATGCCTCCCCGGCCGTGGAGGCCCATTCCGACGGGAATGAGATGACGGACCCGAACACGGCCCAGGTCTGGGCCGAACATTCGGTCTGGCCGCAAGATCCCGGCTTTGAACGGGCGCTGCGCGGCGGTGTCACTACGCTGCAACTGCTGCCCGGCTCGGCCAACCTGTTCGGCGGGCGCAGCGTGACGGTGAAGAATGTCACCGCCCGCAATGTGATGGAGATGAAATTCCCCGGCGCCCCCTATGGGCTGAAAATGGCCTGCGGGGAGAATCCCAAGCGCGTCTATGGCGACAAGGGCCGGGCGCCTGGCAGCCGCATGGCCAATGTGGCGGGGTACCGCGCGGCCTGGATTGAGGCGGCGGAATATCGCCGCAAATGGGACGCCTATTACAAGGAAAAGCAGGAGGCCAAGGGTGACAAGCAGCCCGATCCGCCCAAGCGTGACCTGCAACTGGAAACCCTGGCCGGCGTGCTGTCCGGCGATATCCTGGTGCAGAATCATTGCTACCGCGCCGACGAAATGTCGGTGATGCTGGAGGTGGCGCGGGAATTCGGCTATCGCGTCGCGGCCTTCCACCATGCCACCGAGGCCTACAAGATCAGCGACCTGCTGAAGCAGGATAATGTCTGTATCGCCACCTGGGCCCATTGGTGGGGCTTCAAGATGGAAGCCTATGACGGGGTGCCGGCCAATGCCGCCATGGTCCATCGGGCCGGGGCCTGTGCCGTCATTCATTCCGATGACGAAACATTGATCCAGTATCTGCCCAAGGAAGCCGCCCAAGCCATGGCGGAGGGCAATTATCTGGGCCTTGGCATCAAGGAGGAGGAGGCGATCAGCTGGATCACCGCCAACCCGGCCAAGGCCATCGGCGTGCAGGACAAGACCGGCACGCTGGAACCCGGCAAGATGGCCGATGTGGTGGTGTGGAACGGCAATCCCTTCAGCATCTATACGCTGGCCGATCTGGTCTATATCGATGGCGTGCCGCAATTCGACCGCGCCCACCCGCCTGCGGAACCCCGCTCTGATTTTGAGCTGGGACAGGCGGGGGCGGAAATCTTCCAGGGCAAGGGGGCGAAATGATGCGCGGCTTCAAACAGATGCTTCTTGGCGGGGCCGTGCTGCTGGCCGGCCTGGGCACGACAGCGGGGGCGGAAACCATCGCCATCCAGGGGGCGACCCTGGTGAATGGCAGCGGTGTTTCCACCCCCGACGCTACCATCATTATCAAGGATGGCATTGTCACGGCGGCGGCACCGGGTGCCGCCGTGCCGGCGGGGGCCACGCTGGTGGAGGGCAAGGGCAAGGTGGTGACGCCGGGCCTGTTCGTCTCCTCCTCCGATATCGGGATTGAGGAGGTGAGTGCGGTCAAGGAGACCAATGACAGCAATGCCGCCAATCCCCGGATCAGCGTGGCCTATGATCCCTCCTACGCCGTCAACCCGGCCAGCAGCCTGATCCCGCTGGCGCGGGCGGGTGGCATCACCCGCGCCGTGGTGATGCCCGCCGTGGCCTTTGGCGATGGTGCCCATATCCATGATGGGGAGACGGCGGGCCATGTCGATGAACCTTTGTTCCAGGGCCAGCCGGCGCTGATCCATCTGGGGGCCGCTCCGGACATCGTGGTGAAACCCCGTCTGGGCGTGGCTCTGCCCTTTGGCGAAAGTGCCGCCAGCAGTGCCGGCGGCAGCCGTGCGCTGTCCGTTGCCATCCTGAAGGCCGCTTTGGAGGATGTGCGCCATTACGCCGCCAACAAGGGGGCCTTTAATCAGGGCGGCACGCGGGAATATAGCCTGTCGCGGCTGGACCTGGAGGCGCTGCTGCCCGTGGTCCGGGGGGAAGCCCCCTTGTTCCTGGCCGTCCACCGCGCCGCCGATATCCGCGTCGCCCTGCGGTTGGCGCGGGAGGAAAAGCTGCGGCTGGTGCTGATGGGGGCGGAGGAAGGCTGGATGGTGGCGGGGGAAATCGCCGCGGCCAGCGTGCCCGTCATCATCAAGCCCACCACCAACCTGCCGGGCCGGTTTGAAACCCAACATGCCCGGCTGGACAATGCCGCCCTGCTGGAAAAGGCCGGCGTGGTGGTGATCCTGACCGGCAGCGCCGATGGCCATTATGCCAATCAGGTGCGGTTCCAGGCCGGCACGGCGGTGGCCTATGGGATGCCGCGAGACAAGGCGCTGGCCGCCATCACCGGCCGCCCGGCGGCGCTGTTTGGCGGTACGGGCAGCGCCGGCCAGATCGCCGTGGGCAAACCCGCCGATCTGGTGCTGTGGGGTGGTGACCCGCTGGAGCCGATGGTGCTGGCCGAGCGGGTTTTCATTAACGGGGTGGAACAATCCCTGAAAACCCGCCAGCGCGCGCTGGAGGAGCGGTATTTGAAACGGTAAAAGGTGGGCCGGGTGGCTACCGTGGTCGCCCGGCCTTATCCTTGCTTAGGCTGCAAAGCCCCTCTCATCCAAGCAGGTTTTCTTAAGACCAGTGAAATGTGACCGGAAATAACATTAAGTTCTGACTACAAAATCCATCAATTATTGAGTATGCTTTTGAAAATGCTCCAATTTCAGCCGTCTGGGCGGCTTCTGGTTGCTGCCGGAGAAGAAAACGTGACGAACACTGCTCCACAGACGGGCACAGAGGTAAGTCATATCAATTTCAGCAGCTATTCAACATCTCAGCTGCATGATCTGCTGTCGTTGATTGATCCGGCTTCCCGCCCGCACGACCATGCAGGCGTGCTGGCAGAAATCGAACGCCGAAACACGGCTTCCCAAGCAACCGATGAGCCGACGGACGGTCCGTGGAAGGTGCGTTTTACGACCCGTGGGGGGGTGATCGGCTGGTGGATGGCCGTTCAACAGCGTATGCCCCTTTTTGGTGAAGGGCTGATCGCGGTCGAGGCGGATTGTCTGGTTCTGCACGGCTGGCGCCGTAACTGGCTAGGCATGGCGACACAGACAATTCTCCGATTGCCATTCGCAAAAATCCGCAATGTGGTGGTGCAGCCGGATGGCTTCATCCGTTTTGACCATGGGCGTTGGGGGCAGGTGGAACTTCATCTGTCACCGGGGGGAGCAGCGGCGCTGGCACCTCGGTTGCCCGGTGGGCACAGCGCCGGATTCGATCAGAATTGGGCAGCATTGCGGGCGTTTTCCCAAGCGCTGGAAGCCAGTGGGCGATATGCCTGGGTCACCTATGCGCTGGTCCTGCTGAATATCGCAATCTTCGCCGCCATGGCCGTCAAAGGGGAACGTCTGTCCGCTTTCAACGCTGGCGACATACTGGCCTGGGGCGGCAATTACGGCCCTTTGACCGCCAGCGGGGAATGGTGGCGCCTGCTGTCCACCAGTTTCATGCATCTGGACTGGCTGCATTTGGCGGTCAACATGTGGGCGCTGGCGGGCGTCGGTCGTTTGACTGAGCGGCTTTATGGCCGCTGGCGCTATGGGTTGCTTTATCTGGTCATGGCCGTCATGGCCAGCCTTGCCAGCCTGCTCTGGAATCCAACCGTGGTCGGGGTAGGGGCATCGGGCGCCATCTATGGTGTATTCGGACTCTTCATTGCCTATTTGCTGCGCCACTATCGCCGGGTGCCGGGACCGTTGATCCGTTCACACTGGCTCAGCAGTCTGGTGTTTCTGGTTTTCTCCCTGACCAGCGGCTTCTTGAATACCGGTATCGACAACGCGGCCCATGTGGGTGGGCTTCTGGCCGGGCTGGGGCTGGGCTCGATTGCGGCACGTCCCCTGGGCATTCGCGGCCCGGAGCGCTGGTCGTGGGCACAGGGCGGCGGCGTGCTGGCGGTCATTTTGCTGGTCTTTGGCGGCAGCTATGCCCACATGCGCGGCACCAACCTGCAACTGGCACCCTTGGAACAATATATGCAGGCCCATGCCTGGTATGTGGAAGGGGGGAGCCGTCGTGAAGAATTATGGATGCAATTGGTACAACAGTCCGGCGCCGGGCAAATCAGTCCCCGCGATCTGGCAGATCAGATAGAGAAGGAAATACTGCCGTTCTGGCGGGACGCGGAGCAGCGCTTATTGAAGGAAGATGCGAGCCTGACCGGCGAGCAGACTGAGATCGCGGCAGCGACCCTTGGTTTTGTACGCGCCCGCCGGGCTGTGGCCCAGCTTGTGGTCGACGAAAGCCGGAACGCGCTACCGGCGCCGGAGAAAGTTCAGGAAATCGTGGATAGCCTGGACGTCGCCTTGGCCCGGATGGAGGTTCTGCGATTGCGGACCGCGATGAGCCATGTCCCCAGCAGTTTGGCCAGCAACACGGCATTGGAATATGTACACCGGCGGCTTTTTGGAGATGAAGCCGTCTGCGTTGAACACCCTCCTGTTCTCGGTCCCGGTGTTGCTGACACGGATCGGAAGGATGATGGTCCGGCGCTTTTTCATGCCATTTCCTGCCAGTCCCAGCGGGAATTTCTGGCCGAGGATTATGAGGCGCTGGAGGGGCGCTTCACACGCTATCTCGCCAAGCTTTCTGATCTGCCAGACGGCGGCTCCAGCTTGAATGCGCTTATTGTGGGTCTGGATGACCTCATTTCCTACGGTAACTTGCGGGGCGACCAGCTGATTGGACGGATTATCGCTTGGCGGCGTTCCTACCCCAACTCCCTGGCGGCAGCCTTTGTTGAAGTGATGGCTTATGATCAATGGGCATGGAACGCGCGGGGACATGATTACGCCAGTGGTGTGACAGCGCAGGCCATGGCAGCATTCAAGGCGCGTAGCCTTATGGCGGCAACGGTGCTGAAGGATATCGAGCTACAGGCGATCAATAATCCCGTTTGGTACAGTCTTTCAATGAGTATCGGGCTTTCTATTTCCCGTCCAAAAGAGGAGCTGCGCGCCATTTTTGATAAATCCGCCGCCGCCTTTCCAGAATATTACCGCGCTCATCATGCGATGATGCGCATTCTTATGCCGCGCTGGTTAGGCTCTTTCGAAGAAGTTCGTCAGTTTATCGAAGATATGGCCGCTGCTGCACCGACAGGTCAAGGGGATATGGTTTATGCCCGTTTATACTGGATGTACCTTAATATGGAGAACGATGATCTGGATATGATCAGTAAGGTTGGGATGCGATGGCGCCGGGTGCTGTCTGGCCTGGATGCTCTGGAAAAGCAGTATCCGACCAGTGACTTTTGGATCAATGTGCGTGCCGCTTTTGCCTGCAAGGTCAATGATGATCAGGAATATGCCCGTGCGCGTGTAAAGGCAGCCGCCCGACTTTCGCGCACCGGCTGGACCCGGCAATCTGGTCTGGAAGAGTGTGACAAAAAATTTGCCGATGCCAAAGCAGCCTCTGCTGCGGCTGGACAAACACAAGAGAAAACGGAGGATGAGGGGGCTAATCCCTGATCCTCCCTTGCCCGGGTTTCACGGATACCGTGTCCCCGTGATCGGAACCGATGACAGGGTTTTATTTTAATGACCGGAGCCACCTCTGGCGGAGTGGCTATGCTGTACCACTTGCCGATGTGTTCTGTTCAATGGGAACTGGTATTCCCCTCCAGCACCCAATCCGGCCGCACCCAATGGCAGGTATAGCCGTTGGGGGTGCGTTCCAGATAATCCTGGTGGAAATCTTCGGCTTCCCAGAAGGGGCCGGCTTGGGTGATCTCTGTCGCCAGCTTGCCGGGCCAGCGGCCAGAGGCTTCCACCGCCGCCGTCACCTGCCGCGCCGTTTCGGCCTGGGTGTCGTCCAGGGTGAAGATGGCGGAACGGTATTGCGTACCGATATCGTTGCCCTGACGGTTGGTCGTCGTCGGGTCATGAATCTGGAAAAAGAACTCCAGCAGCCGGCGATAGGTCAGCTTTTCGGGGTCGAAGCTGATCTCGATCGCCTCCGCATGGCCGGTCTTGCCGGTTTTCACATCCTTGTAGGTGGGGTTGGCCAGACCGCCGCCGGTATAGCCGACGCGGGTGGTCACCACGCCCGGCACCTTGCGGATCAGATCCTGCATCCCCCAGAAACAGCCGCCGGCCAGTACGGCCCTTTGCGTACCCATGCAACACACTCCCGGATCATAAGGAATCGACTTGATGGATAAGGTGGGTGAGGGGCCGGGTAAAATCCAGGGGGACGGCGCCCATCATGGGTCACCCGTGCGTGATCGGCGTTCGACAAGCGGCTTGCGCCGCGTTAAATCCGCCTGCCATGACTGAACAGACCCCTGCCACCGATGCCGCGCTGGCCGCGCGCATCGCCGCCCTTGATCTGGTTTCCGCTGTGCTGTCGCGCCGCGTGCCGTTTGATGATGCCTGGGAAGGCCATCGCGGCATCCGTCTGCTGGAGGCGCGCGACCGCGCCTTTGTGCGCCTGCTGTGCGCCACCGTGCTGCGCCGGCTGGGCCAGATCGATGCCTGCATCGCCGCCTGCCTGGACAAGCCGGGCCAGCAGTTGAAGGCCGTGGTGCAGGATATTCTGCGCTTAGGTGCGGCTCAGCTGCTGTTCCTGAACACGCCGGCCCATGCCGCCGTGGATACGGGCGTGGAACTGGCCATTCAGCGCAAGCAGCACCCCTATAAGGGCCTGATCAACGCCGTCCTGCGCCGGCTGGCGCGGGATGGGCAAACCATGCTGGCGGCCCAGGATGCCGGCCGGCTGAACACGCCGGACTGGCTGTGGCTGGCCTGGCGCAAGCATTACGGCACCGGCCCCACCCGCGCCATCGTGGAAAGCCAGCTGAACGAAGCGCCGCTGGATATCACCGTGAAGGGTGATGCTGCCGCCTGGGCGGAAAAGCTGGGCGGGGTGCTGCTGCCCACCGGCAGCATCCGCCGCCCCGCCGGTGGGCAGGTGATGGAACTGCCCGGCTTCGATGACGGGGTCTGGTGGGTGCAGGATGCCGCCGCCGCCATCCCGGCCCGGCTGTTCGGCGATCTGTCGGGCAAGCAGGCGCTGGATCTCTGTGCCGCCCCCGGCGGCAAGACGGCGCAGTTGGCCGCTGCCGGTGCCCAGGTCACCGCCGTTGACCGTTCCGACAAGCGGCTGCTGCGGCTGACGGAGAATATGCAACGGCTGGGCTTTGCCGGTCAGGTCACCACCGTCGTGGCCGACGCCACCGAATGGCGGCCGGAACAACCGGCCGATGCCGTGCTGCTGGATGCACCCTGCAGCGCCACCGGCACTATTCGCCGCCATCCCGATGTCGCACGGCTGAAGGATGAAGAGGATGTGGAGAAGCTGGGCCGCATCCAGTCCCGGATGCTCTATCGCGCTGTCGACATGCTGAAGCCGGGCGGCGTGCTGGTTTACTGCACCTGTTCCTTACAGCCGGAGGAGGGGGAGGTGCAGATCACCAACCTGCTCTATCGCCGCCCGGAAATGAAGGTGGTGCCGGTCACCGCCGATGAGGTGGGCGGCATGGCCGACCTGCTGACGCCGGAAGGTTTCGTGCGCTGCCATCCCGGCCATCTGGCGGACCAGGGCGGCATGGATGGCTTCTTCGCTGCCCGGCTGAAGCGGACGGCCTGAGTCTCAGGCCTTCTGCGGTAGCAGCACGATGCCATCTTCGTCGCTGTAGAGCCATTGGCCAGGGGTGAAGTCGCAGCCACCGAAATGCACGGTGATGTCGGCTTCCCCGGCACCGGTTTTGGCACTTTTCAGCGGGTTGGTGCCCAGCGCCTTGACGCCCAGCGGCAGGGTGCTGATGGCCACGGAATCCCGGATGGCGCCGTGCACGACGATGCCGGCCCAGCCATTTTTCACCGCCAGCCCGGCGATGATATCGCCCACCAGGGCAGAGGCCAGCGTGCCGCCGCCATCCACCACCAGCACCGCCCCGTCACCTGGGGTGGAGAGCAGGGATTTCAGCAGCGCATTGTCCCGGTGGCACCGCACCGTGCGCACCTTGCCAAAGAAGCGGGCATGGCCGCCGACATTGCGAAACTGCGTGCTGCAACTGCTGATCACCTGTTCATGCTGGTCAACAAGGTCGGCGGTGGCGAAGCTCATGGGCTGTTTCCTGTTTTGGGGCGGCCGCAGAGGGATTAAACGCAGTAAAGCTTAGGGTCTGCCAGATGGACTTTCGGCGAAAGCCTCTTTAGCCGGCTGCTGCCCGGCGCACCACCACCACCTGATTGCGCCCGCCCGCCTTGGCGGCGTAGAGCGCCTCGTCAGCGGCGCGCAGGATGGCGGCAAGGCTGGACAGTTCCGGGCAATAGGCGGCAACCCCGATACTGGCCGTCACCTCAATCTCTGCCCCCTCATGGCGCAAGGGGGTGAAGGAGAGCAGGTGGCGCAATTGTTCGGCCAGACTCTGCGCCGTCTCCAGGTCTGTTTCCGGTAGCAGGGCGACGAACTCCTCCCCGCCCAGGCGGGCGAACAGGTCGGTCTGGCGCAGATTATTGCCCACCAGCCGCGCCACCGCTTGCAGCACATGGTCACCCGTGGCATGGCCGTACCGGTCATTGATGGATTTGAAATGGTCCAAATCCAGCAGCAGCATGGTCAGCGGGCGCTTGAAACGGCGGGCGCGGGCCACTTCCTGTTCGCCCTGTTCCTCCAGCCGGCGGCGGTTGGCGATGCCGGTCAGCGGGTCCAGCCGCGCCTCCCCCTCCAGCTGCAATTCCAGACGAAAGCCATAACGGGCGGTCCGTTCCAGCGCATGGGCCAGCACATAGGCGGCAAAAATGCCGGTGGCGAAGAAGCTGAGCGTATTGAACAGGGGAAAGCCCGTCAGCCCATCCGCCCACAGCAACAAGCCCACCAGCAGGGCTGAGGGCAGGTTGACCAGAGGCACCAACTGCGCCCGGGTGACGCAAATGGCCGAGACGGTGGGAAAGATGGCCAGCCCGGCTGGGCCGTACACAAAACCATCGGGCAACAGATATTGGGTCAGCCCCACACAGCCGGTGCCCGCGGTCACCGCCACCATTGCCATGGGCAACAACGGCATCGCCGGGCGATGGGAAATGCACCAGGCGCACCAGAGCATCAATGCCGACGCGGCCAGCCGGATCGGCACCACCAGCCAGAAGCGCGACGGGTCGAGCACCAGATCCCAGATGACGAAGGTCAGCAGGGAGAGGGCACCCGCACCGATCGGCCAGGCCAGCGCATCGCGCAGTCGGGCTTCCCGCCATTCGTCGAAACGCCGTTCCGTTGCTTCGTCAAAGCTTGGTAAACCCAGGGCCATACCTGTTTGTCCGCTTCCTGCCTGCCGGTTGCGCTGTTTTTCAATTTTTCCCGCATAGTACAGCGGGCAGGGGGCGGCGCACAGTTGGCAAATATCGATATTGAAATCGTTTTAGATATAATTCCTTCGTTCTATCGACGGATGGAAATCGGTTGTCTCGAACAGGCGTTTGAACGATGCTGCGGCAGGGCCGGATCAACGGTCCGGTGCAATGATGGACGGAGGAAACCATGGCCGCCTTTGACCCCGCCGTGAACCGGCACTGGCTGCTGGACGCCCGCCCCAAGGGTGGCAATTTCGCGGAAGTATTGAGCCTGCGGGAAGAGAAGGCACCGGAACCGGGGCCGGGCGAATATCGCGTGCGCACCATCTATCTGTCGCTGGACCCGACCAATGCGGTCTGGATGCAATATGACAGCTATCTGCCGGCGGTGCCGCTGGGCACCACCATGCGCGGGCTGGTGCTGGGCGTGGTGGATATCTCCAACCATGACCGGATCAAGGTTGGCGACATTGTCATGGGCATGGGGCGCTGGGCTGATTACGTCATCACCAATGGTGAAGGCATGGGCAAGGTGCCCAATATCCCCGGTCTGCCGCTGCTGGCCTATCTGGGGCCGCTGGGCATGACGGGGGCCACGGCCTATTTCGGCCTGCTGGATATCGGCAAGCCCAAGGAAGGGGAGACCGTGGTGGTCTCTGCCGCCGCCGGTGCCGTCGGCTCCCTGGTCGGGCAGATTGCCAAGCTGAAGGGCTGCCGCGCCGTCGGCATCGCCGGGTCGGAGGAGAAGTGCAACTGGCTGACCGGGGAGCTGGGCCTTGACGCCGCCGTGAATTACAAGGCCCAGGGCTGGCGCAAGCAGCTGCGCGCCGCCGTGCCGCAGGGCGTGGATATTTATTTCGAAAATGTCGGCGGGGAAATCACCGAGACGGTGCTGGAACTGCTGAACATCAAGGGGCGCATCCCCTTCTGTGGCGCCATCAGCCAATATAATGCCACCGAGCCGCAGCCGGGGCCGCGCAACCTGTCCATTCTGGTATCGCGCCGGGCGCGGATGGAAGGGTTCCTGGTGCTGGATTATGCGCCCCGCATGGCGGAAATGTATGCCGAGATGGGCCCTTGGGTGGCGGCCGGCAAGATCAAATGGAAGGTGGACCTGGATCAGGGGCTGGAAAATACCCTGACCTCTTTCGCCAAGCTGTTCAGCGGTGGCAATACCGGCAAGCTGGCGGTGCAGGTTTCCGCCGAACCGTAAGCGATCAGGGGCGCGGCAGGTCAGCCGGGTCGCAGATGATCAGGTCAATCAGGTCCCGCATTGCCGGTTCGGCCACCCCGTTCCCGGTGGACAGGCTGGCGATGCGGGGCTTGGGGGTGCGGCGGCTGGCAATTTCCAGCATGGGCCGCAGCTCATATCGGAAAGCCTGCTGGGCGAAGGGAAACCGGTCCAGCAGCAGCAGGGCCGGCCGGCTGCGCGCGAACAGGGCCAGCAGGCTGGCGGCGCGCTGTTTCTTCCAGGCATGGCCCGCCAGCCTGCCTTCTCCCTCCAGAATCAACTCTGGTTGATCGGCCCGCCAATGGGCAGCCGGGGTCAGTGCGGCGACGGTCAGCGCCGGGCCCGACCTCGGCGGGCCTTCCCCGCCCCAGGCCAGCTGCACGTTCCAGCCGCCCGCGGCCAGCCGCTGTGCGGCGGCAAACAGCCGTTCTGCATCGCCCGGCGCCATCGGCTGGGCCCAGAAGAATAGATCAGGGGGCGGTGCAGCGTTCATTGTTGCAGGGCGGCAAAGCTGGACAAGGCGACTGTCATCAGTCACCACTATGGTAATCAAAGGAAAAACCGGAACCAACCGGCATCGGGGAACATGGGGGAATAATGGCCGCCAACTTGGCTGCGGAGGTGGAGGCATTGCGCCGCCTGCCCATCTTCGCCGATATTGAGCTGTCGAAACTGAAGCTGCTGGCCTTTACCAGCGAGCGGGTCAGTTTCAATCCGGGCGACATGCTGTTCCGCCAGGAGGAGGCGCCGGAGGCGGCCTTCCTGATTCTGGAAGGGCAGGTGAAGCTGGTGGTGGATACGCCGACCGGCCGGCGGGATTTTGTCGATGTGCCGGCGGGCGGCATCGTGGGGGAGATCGGCATTCTGTGCGACCATCCCCGCATTGCCAGTGCCCAGGCCATCGCCCCGGTCACTGCCCTGCGCATCGCCCGCGACCCGTTTTTTCGCATGTTGATGGAGTTCCCCCATATCGCCATCACGGTGATGCGGGAACTGGCCCTGCGGCTGGAACGCACGACGCGGGAGCTGTGGTCGCTGCCGCCGGCCAGGTGACGATCAGGAAGGCCGGCCGCGTTTGACCGCGTTGATCACCCGGTCCAGTTCCTGCAGGAAGGCCGATTTGTCGGATTTGGACATGGGCGCATTGCCGCCCTGTACCACCCCCATGTCGCGCAAATCCTGCATCAGGGCGCGGCTGGCCAGGGCGGAACCGATATTGGCCGGGGTAAAGGACCGGCCGGTGGGGCCGACGACACGGGCCCCCTTGTCCAGGCAGCGCTTGGCCAGCTGGATGTCGGCGCTGATGACGATATCGTCCTTCGCCGCCTTTTCCACGATCCAGTCATCGGCAGCGTCAAACCCGTCAGAGACGACGACCAGCCGCACATCGCCTTCCGCCGGCACGCGCAGCGGGCTGTTGGCGACCAGATACACGGTCAGCCCATAGCGCAGGGCAACCCGGAAGGTTTCCTCCTTCACGGGGCAGGCATCGGCATCGATCAGTATTTCAGGCATGGCGGGCGTGTTTCAGCAGAAGAATTGGATAAGGCCCGCACAATGCCCCGACAGGATCAGTTTGGCGAGCGGGAGATGCTTTTGATCGGCCCGCGCGGCTTGCCGGACATCTGGGCAATTTCCCGATCCTGTTCCTCAATGAACCCACGCACCGGATCTTCGCCATCCAGGCCGCCGACCAGGGCACGGGGAACCTTGCGGTTGGAGGTGCGCTGACCGTCCTGATAATAGACGTCGAACAGCACATGGCCGGTTTCCACCGGCGCCTTCTTCTTGGCCATGGGGCCAACTCCTTGAAACGATAGGGTATAAAGCAGAAGGGGGACGCCGGTTGCCCGGCGTCCCCCTTCCCAATTCCGATGCCTTGCGGCGATCAGACCGCCTTCAGATTGACGGCGGAGGTCTTGCCCCGGCGCGGATCGCGCTCTTCCTCGAACGAGACCTTCTGGCCTTCGTTCAGGGAAGACATGCCAGCGCGCTCAACGGCGGAGATATGGACGAACACGTCCGAACCGCCATTTTCCGGCTGAATGAAACCAAAACCCTTGGTGCTGTTGAACCACTTAACGGAACCGATCGGCATTGTGCCTCTCCTTCGATTTGGGATGGCAGCACGCCACCGGCGCGCCGCATCAGACGTGTCCAGATGGGTCGTCGATCTGGAAACCCGAAGGCAGCAGGCCGGCAGTCCGTAGGAAGAATGACCCGCCTGATATGGACGCTCCCGCCCCCGCTTGCAAGGGCAATACCGGATTTCGTGGTTCTGGCGGCCATGTGTTAACGGGCAGGCTTGCAAAAAGCAGCGTGATGCACCTATCTGCGGGGATGCCTTTTGCGGGCTGGGGGACAGACCATGGATGATTGGGACGGGTTGCCAGCGCTGGCGGATTTTGACTGTCAGGCCTGTGGCGCCTGCTGCGCCTATTCCGCCGAATGGCCGCGCTTCACGCTGGAAGATGATGCGGATATTGCCCGCATTCCCCCGGCCATGGTGGCGGCCAACGGGTCGGGGATGCGCTGCGAGGGGGATCGCTGTGTCGCGCTCACCGGCAAGGTGGGGGAGGCGACAGGCTGTGGTATCTATGCGCTGCGGCCGATTGTCTGCCGGGACTGCCTGCCGGGGGACGAGGCGTGCCTGATGGCCCGCCAGCACCACGGGCTGTAACCGCCCTCCGGCCTACCCTTGTCATAAATGGCGAAAGTTTCACGAAAACTCGCGCGGTTGCGATTGAGCTTTCACCCGATATCGTTCAGCCTGGAATGGGGCTGACCGGAGAGGTGGTGCGGGATGGCGCGATTGGGTTTGCAGGGAAGGTTGGCGGCGGCACTGCGCCGTGTCACCGACCTGTTCATCCCCACCGCGATGCGCCAGCCTGGCTTTGATGAAAACCAGCTTCAGCGCGCCCGCGCCTTTGTGCGCATCACCCTGCTGATTCTGGGCGGGCTGCTGGTGATTTCCGGCGTCTGGATCATCAAGGAGGGGCCGTCCACCCCGGCCAGTCTGGCCTGGATGATCTATGCCACGCTGCTGGCCGCCAATCTGGTGCTGGTGCGGCTGACCGGCCGCTTTCATGCGGTGACGCTGGCCAACAACCTGATGGGGCTGACGGCCATTGCCTATCTGCTGAATCTGACCGGGGGACTGCATTCCCCCCTGTTGCCCCTGTTCCTGGTGGGGGTGGTCACGACGGGCAATTTCGGTGGCAACCGGGCCATTCTGGTGTTTTTCGGCGGATTCGCCCTGGTCATCATCGGCACCTATCTGTGCCAGCTCTATCGGCCCCCGGTGCCGCCTGATCTCCATTCGCGATTCGCCCTGATGGTGACGGCGATTGTGTTGATGATCCTGGCGACCCTGTCGGCGCAGTCGGCGCGCACGCGCACCCGGCGCCGGCTGCGCGATGCCCGCGATGCCGCCGTGGCCGAGCGGCGCACGGCGGAAAAGGCGCTGGCCGACTTGCGCGCCGCGCAATCGCAGATGCTGCTGCAGGAAAAGATGGCCGGCCTGGGCAGCATGGTGGCCGGCGTGGCGCATGAGGTGAACACACCCGTCGGCCTGACCGTTACCGGTGCCTCCCAGCTGCGCGCGGAAACGCGGGAACTGGTGGCACGGGTGGCGGAAGGCCGGTTGCGCCGCCATGAGCTGGATGAATATCTGCGGCTGGTGGAAGAGCTTTCCGCCCTGATCGAGCGCAACGCCTTGCGGGCGGGTGAGCTGATCCAGTCCTTCAAGGATGTGGCGGTGGATCAGTCCAGCGACGCCCGCCGCGCTTTCCGGCTGGGTCCGTATAGTGCGGAGGTGCTGGCCAGCCTGTCGCCGCATCTGCGCCGCGCCCAGCATAAGGTGGCTGTTGATATTCCTGAGGCGATCGAGCTGGATGGCTATCCGGGGGCAGTGGCCCAGGTCATCACCAATCTGGTGATGAACAGCATCATGCACGGCTATCCCGATGAACGGCCGGGCCATCTGCGCCTGTCGGCGCGGCTGCTGCCGGGGGATCGGGTGGAACTGGTTTACAGCGATGACGGGCAGGGGATTCCCCCCAGCCTGTGGGAGCGGATTTTTGAACCGTTCTTCACCACCCGGCGCGGCAGCGGCGGGTCCGGGCTCGGCCTCTACCTGCTTTATTCCATCGTCACCGTGCGCCTGGGCGGTACGGTGACGGTTGGGGACGCGCCGGAGGGCGGGGCCCTGTTTACATTGGTATTCCCCCGCCGGGCGCCAGAAAAGGTTGCGGCTGAAACTTTGCTGGGAAAGCGGGATTGATCCATGACAATAGTACGCGCGGGGCGGGAATTGGCCTGTGCCCGGCTTGCGCCGGCCGACCGGTTCCGCCTAATCTGACGCCCGAGGGCAGGGACGGGTGAAACAACCTGTCAAACACGCTTTCAAGGAGAGGAACCATGGTTGAAGTGGTAATTGCCGGTGCGGCCCGTACCCCCATCGGGTCTTTCAACGGCGCCTTTGCGGGCGTGCCCGCCGCCAAGCTGGGCGAGGTCGCCATCCGCGAGGCGCTGGCCCGTGCGCAGACCGATGCCGCCGAAGTCTCCGAAGTGGTGATGGGCCATGTGCTGACCGCCGGCCTGGGCCAGAATCCGGTCCGCCAGGCCGCTATCGCGGCCGGTATTCCGTCCAGCCGCACGGCGTTCGCCATCAACCAGATCTGCGGTTCCGGCCTGCGCGCGGTGGCGCTGGGCTATCAGTCGCTGCTGCTGGGGGATACTGACGTGGTGGTGGCCGGCGGCCAGGAAAGCATGTCGCTGTCCCCGCACGCCATCTATATGCGTGGTGGCACCAAGATGGGCGACGCCGCCCTGGTCGACACCATGATCAAGGACGGCCTGTGGGATGCCTTCAACGGCTATCACATGGGCATCACCGCCGAGAATGTGGCGGAGAAGTTCCAGATCAGCCGCGAGGAGCAGGACGCCTTTGCCGCCGGCTCGCAGCAGAAGGCCGAAGCCGCGCAGAAGGAAGGCCGCTTCAAGGCCGAAATCGCCGCCGTCACCATCGCCAGCCGCAAGGGCGATGTGGTGGTGGATGCCGATGAATATCCCAAGCATGGCACCACGGCGGAAACGCTGGCCAAGCTGAAGCCCGCCTTCAAGAAGGATGGTACCGTCACCGCCGGCAATGCGTCTGGCCTCAATGACGGTGCTGCCGCCCTGGTGCTGATGCGTGCTGACAATGCCGCCAAGCGCGGCGTGCAGCCGCTGGCCCGCATCGTCAGCTGGGCTACCGCCGGCGTCGATCCCTCCATCATGGGCACCGGCCCCATCCCGGCGTCGCGCGAAGCGCTGCGCAAGGCTGGCTGGTCCATCGACCAACTGGACCTGATTGAGGCGAATGAGGCGTTCGCCGCCCAGGCCCTGGCCGTGAACAAGGATCTGGGCTGGGATCCGGCCAAGGTGAATGTCAATGGCGGCGCCATTGCCCTGGGTCACCCGATCGGTGCATCGGGTGCCCGCGTGCTGGTGACCCTGTTGCATGAAATGGCCCGCCGCGACGCCAAGAAGGGTCTGGCGACCCTGTGCATTGGCGGCGGCATGGGTGTCGCCCTCTGCGTGGAGCGCGACTGAGCTTCAAAAACGGCCTCTGCCGGCCTGATCGCCGGCGGGGGGCCACCCTTTTAATATCCAAGCAATTCACAACCACGGGGGAAACAAATGGCACGAGTGGCTTTGGTAACGGGTGGTACGCGCGGCATTGGCGAGGCGATTTCCGTCGCGCTGAAGAATGCCGGTTATGTTGTTGCGGCCAATTATGGTGGCAATGACGAGGCTGCCCGTCAGTTCACCGAACGGACCGGCATTGCCGCCTATAAGTTCGACGTGTCCGACCCGAACGCGGTGAATGAGTCCGTGGCCAAGATCGAGGCGGAGCTGGGCCCCATTGACGTGCTGGTCAATAATGCCGGCATCACCCGTGACGGCGTGATGCACCGGATGAATTTTGAACAGTGGAACGCGGTGATCCAGACCAATCTGGCCAGCTGCTTCAACACCTGCCGCGCCGTCATTGACGGGATGCGCGCCCGCAATTTCGGCCGCATCGTCAATATCGGCTCCATCAATGGTCAGGCCGGCCAGTATGGTCAGGTGAACTATGCCGCTGCCAAGTCCGGCATCCATGGCTTCACCAAGGCCCTGGCCCAGGAAGGGGCCGCCAAGGGCATCACCGTGAACGCCATCGCGCCGGGCTATATCGACACGGACATGGTGCGCGCCGTGCCGCCCAACGTGCTGGAAAAGATCGTCGCCAAGGTGCCGGTCGGCCGTCTGGGCAAGGCGGAGGAAATCGCCCGCGGTGTGCTGTTCCTGGTGGCGGATGATGCCGGTTTCATCACCGGTTCCACCCTGTCCATCAATGGTGGCCAGCACATGTATTGATCCCGGCGGCCTCCCGCTGGAAAGTCAGACCCCCGCCGGTTTCATCGGCGGGGGTTTTTTATTCTAAACAGAGGACGCATCGTGCCAATCCCCCTGACCCATCCCCGTGTCGGCGTCGGCTGCATCGTCTGGAAGGGCGATCAGATCCTGCTGATCCAGCGCGGCAAACCACCGGGGGAAGGGGAATGGTCGCTGCCCGGCGGCAGCCAGGAGCTGGGGGAGACGCTGTTTCAGGCCGCCATCCGGGAGGTGCGGGAGGAAACGGGGGTGGAGGCGGTGGCCCGGTCGGTGCTGACGGCGGTGGATAATATCGTCCATGATGCCGCCGGCGCCCTGCTGTTCCATTACACCATCGTGGATGTGGTGGCCGAATGGCGGGCGGGGGAGCCGGTGGCCGGCGATGATGCGCGCGCCGTCTGCTGGGCCGGGCCCGATGAATGGGAAAATCTGGTGGCCTGGGGGCCGCTGCGTGAGGTGTTGCGTCTGGCCTGGCAGGCGCGCCGTGACAGGGCCACGGCGCCGCCGGCCTGAGCGGGTGGCTGTTACCACTCCGCCAAGCTGCCGTCCGGCAGGCGCCAAGCGGGGTTGCGCCAGCGGTGCGGGGTGCGGGCCATGTCGCGCACCAGTTCTTCGTTGATCTCCACCCCCAGACCGGGGCCGGTGGGGGCGGCGACGAAGCCGTCGGTCAAGGCGAAGATCGACGGGTCGCGCAGGTAGGTCAGCAGGTCATAGCCGCCGGTATTGTAATGGATGCCTAGCGACATTTCCTCGATGATGAAATTGGGGGTGGAGACGGCCAGCGCCAGACAGGAGGCAAAGGCGATCGGCCCCAGCGGACAATGCGGGGCCAGCGCCACATCATAGGCTTCCGCCATGGTGGCGATGCGCTTCACCTCTGAAATGCCGCCGGCGTGTGACAGGTCGGGCTGGATGATATCCACGATCCCCTGGGTCAGGAAGGGCTTGAAATCCCAGCGGCTATAAAGCCGTTCGCCCAGCGCGATGGGCAGGGTGGTCAATCCTGCCAGCTGGGCCAGCCCCTCGATATTTTCCGACAAAAGCGGTTCTTCGATGAAAAGCGGGCGCAGCGGTTCCAAGGCGGCGGCCAGCTGTTTGGCCATCGGCTTATGCACCCGGCCATGGAAATCCAGCCCGACATCCAGCCCCTGCGCCTGCACGGCAGAGGCACGGGCCAGCACCCCGTCAATATCGCGGCTGGTGGCCAGCCAGTTCAGCTCCGCCGTGGCATTCATCTTCACGGCGCGGAAGCCCTGGTCGCGGCGCAGGCGGGCAGACTCCGCCACCTCATCCGGGCGGTCGCCGCCGATCCAGGCATAGCATTCGATTTTGTCGCGCACCATGCCGCCCAGCATCTGCCAGACCGGGGTGTTCAGCGCCTTGCCCTTGATATCCCACAGCGCCTGATCCAGCCCCGACAGGGCCGACATCAGCACCGGGCCACCCCGGTAAAAGCCCAGGCGATAGGCGGTCTGCCAGACATCCTCAATCCGGGCGGCATCGGCACCAATGAACCGGTCGCGCAGCGATTCGAAGGCGCCTTCCACCGCCTCCGCATGGCCTTCCAGGCTGGCTTCACCCCAGCCGACCAGACCGTCATCGGTCTCCACCCGCACGAACAGCCACCGGGGCGGCACCTGGAACAGTTCAATGCGGGCGATCTTCATGGCGCTTTCCGTTCTGCATGGTGGTGTTGCACCGCTTTGGGTGCTGTTTCCTCTGCCGGGATTCTTAGCTTTTGCCGCCTCGCTCGGCAATTCATTTCTCATATAAATATGCTTTTGAATGGTTGTTTGCCTTGTCATCCATAGATGATATGTTCATGTATTGTTCTGTTTTGGGGCGGCGTGATGGATGAACTGGCCTGGCGGGCGGTCAAGGGGCGGGCCGCCATCAGCAATGAAAGCTCCCGTTTTGAACGCGAACGCCGGGTGCCGGTGGATGATGGCTGGGGGGAGGGAGAGGCGGAGACCGTCGGCCCGCGCACCCGCATCCTGCCGGACAGGGCGCGCACGGTGATCAGCACCAACCAGTCACCCGACGTGCCGTTCGACCAGTCGCTGAACCCGTTCCGGGGCTGCGAGCATGGCTGTGTCTATTGTTTCGCCCGCCCCACCCATGCCTATCTGGGCCTGTCGCCGGGGCTGGATTTTGAGACGATGCTGTTCGCCAAGCGCGATGCGGCTGCCTTGCTGACGCGGGAATTGCGGGCGAAGAACTATGTCTGCCGGCCGCTGGCCATCGGCGCCAATACCGACCCCTATCAGCCGATTGAACGCAGCGAGCAGATCACCCGGTCGGTGCTGGCGGTCTGCCGCGATTTCAACCAGCCGGTCGGTATCATCACCAAGTCGGCGCTGGTGCTGCGCGATCTGGATATTCTGGCGCCGATGGCGGCCCAGGGGTTGGCGCGGGTGGCAATCTCCATCACCACGCTGAACCGCGATCTGGCCCGCCATATGGAACCCCGCGCCAGCACACCCGCCCGCCGTCTGGCGGCGGTGCACGAACTGGCAGCGGCGGGGGTGCCCGTCTCCGTGCTGGCCAGCCCGATGATCCCGGCCTTGAATGACCATGAGCTGGAGGCGATTCTGGAAGCGGCGGCCGGGGCGGGGGCAAGCGGTGCCAGCTATATTTTCCTGCGCCTGCCGCTGGAAATCGGCCCGCTGTTTGAAGAATGGTTGCGCCAGCATTATCCGGATCGGGCCGACCGGGTGCTGTCGCTGGTGCGCCAGTCGCGCGATGGGGCGCTCTATCAGGCGGATTTTGCCAGCCGTATGAAGGGAACTGGCCCCTATGCCGCGCTGCTGCGCGCCCGCTTCCTGGCGGCGGCCAAACGGCTGGGCCTGAGCGGCCGACGCTGGGATTTGGATTGCAGTCGCTTCCAGGTACCGCCGGCACCAGGGGACCAGTTGAGCCTGTTGTGAGCCGGGTTACGATGGGTGGAACGCATCGTAACCCGGCACGGCGGCGACTGCCGCCGCGCGGCCCATGCCGCGTGAAGCCAAGCCAACGGATGTTGGCGCCGGCGTTTGAGGCAAAGGAGTATCAGCCGGCGCTGGCGGATGCGCTGGCTTGCGTGCATCCTGTCCCCCATTGGCAACAAGGGGAAAACCCATGGCTGAACAGGCGGTTGAGGCGCAGGGACAGGATGTGCCGCTGCTGGTGGCGGAATTCGATCCCAAGCTGCGGCTATATCTGTTTTTGCAGGCCAGTTTCCTGCTGTGCGTGACCGTGGTGGGGCTGGTGCTCCTGCCGCTGTCGCTTGCGGCGGCCTGGTGGTGGGCCAGCCATTATTACCCGACCATCCGCTGCCATGTGACCAGCCGGCGGCTTTATTTTCAGCACGGCATCCTGTTTCAGCGGGAAAGTGCCGTGCCGCTGGACAAGATCCAGGATATGTCCCTGCTGCGGGGGCCGGTGCTGAACATGCTGGGCCTGACCCGGTTGACGCTGGAAACGGCGGGCGGCAGCAGCGAGGCCGGGGCGCTGGGCGGCGGCATCAAGCTGCTGGGCCTGCGTGATGCCCGGACCTTTCAGGAAAAGGTGCTGCGCCTGCGGGATGCGGCGTGCCGGGGCGAAACGGTGCCTGAAGCGACTCCGCCGGCCGCGACGGACAGCCTGCAGGTGCTGCTGGAAATCCGCGACAGTTTACGCCGGATTGAGGAAAAGCTGGGCCCGACCGCCTGAGAAAGCGGCCGGGCCGTGATCCTTACTGCGCCGGGGTCAGGGCGCTGGCCAGGGCCTGGGCTTCGGGCCGATAGAAATGCCGGTCGACCAGGATGGCGCGCGGGTCGGTCGGCTGGCCATAGAACTTGTCGTTGAATTCACTGCGCGGCGCGATGACGGAGCCTTCCAGCGCCATGCCGCCGAACAGGCCGCTGGTCTTGGAATAGACATAGATGTCCGACGACAGGCCGACGCCATAGGAGGCGCCGACGCCGGTGCCCAACTCCCCGATGGCGACATTGGCGTCGGCCCCCAGCTTCACCTTGCGGTCGATCACCGCGTCCAGGCCCTTCTGGGTCATGATGACGACGATCATTTCGGAAGCCTGACCACCGAATTGCAGGCCGAAGCTGGCCTCTGCCAGGGTATAGAAGGCCGGGCCGCTCCAGGCGCCATCATCGCCGCGCGCCACCATGACGCCCGTACCGCCGCCGCCACCGATGAAGAAACCGGCCTGGATGACATTGGGCAGGATCAGCACGGCGCGGGCGCGGCCGACCAGATTCTTCAGGTCGCTATATTCCGGGTCGGTCAGCAGGGTCAGCGCCGTCACCCGCGCCCGCTCCACCATCAATTCAGGCTCGGTCAAGGCATAGGCCGGGCGCACCAGCGCAGAAATCGCCAGCACCAGACCCGCCAGGGCCATCGCGAAACGCTTCATCGAACCCACTCCTGTCTTCACGTCGCCTGTCTTTTCGAAATCTCTGGATGTCTGTCAGGTAACACGGTTGAACAAGGTGCGGCCAGCCTGACGACGATGTATAATACCAAGAGCCATGGATCATGACTCTTGGTATTCGTATGCTCCCTCAGACGCCGGGCGCTGCCTCCGGCAGCTTGGCTTACGCGCCCACGGGGGCGCGGGCCGGCGGTCGCCGGCCTTCAAGGGTCATGTCCCATGCCCCTTGGTATAACAGCCTGAATGATCAGATGGGCCTCAACAGGGCGGAATATTGACAGCGCCAAGGCGCCAGGCGTCCGGCTGGCCCGCCATCGCCATATGATCAACGCGCGTCAGATGCAGGCAATCCACCGCCAACGGCAATAAATGCACCGGTGTGATGCCCAAGGCCTGACCGATGGCGGCGCGGATGGGGCCGGCATGGGCCACGGCCACAATGTCCCGCCCGGCCAGGGTCTGGCACTGGCGCTGCACAGCGGCGGCCACGCGGGCGCAGAGCTGGGCGAAACTCTCCCCCGCTGGCGGGGCGGCGTGGGCAGGGTCGGCCCAGAATTGCTCTGCCGTGGCCCGCTCCTCCGCCCAGACCGCGCCATGGGTGCGGCCCTGCCAGCTGCCGAAATGCTGTTCGCTGAAATCCGGCTCCAGCCGCAGTTCCGGGGCACCCAAGGCCCGTGCCGTGGCCTGGGTGCGGGCCAGCGGGGTGGCGATCCACACCGCACCGGCCGGCAGGCGCCGGGCCAGGGCGGCAAGCGCGGTGCTGTCCGACAGGTCGGCCGGCAAATCGGCCTGTCCGGCGATGGTGCCGGGGGCGACGGCGATGGGGGCATGGCGCACCCACCACCAGCGGGTGGTGATCATCGCGCTCATGGGCTGCGGGCAGCGACAATGCCCAGCAGAAAGGCGATTTCCGCCAGTTGCTGGGCGGCCCCCAGCACATCGCCCGTCACCCCGCCAATCTGCCGACGGGCCAGCCAGCCCAGCCCGATCACCGTCAGGGCGGAAAGGGCCATGATATCCAACCCGATCAGGCCGGATTGCAACCCCAGCTTGCCCAGCGTGGTGCCGGCAAAGGAAAAGCCGATGACGATGGCAATGACGGCGCGCGCCCGGTCCGGCCGGCCCTGGCTGGCGGACAGCCCTTGCGCCCGCGCATCGGGCAGCCAGAGCTTCATGGCCGGCAGCAGCGCGCGGGAGAAGCCATGCGCCCCGATCAGCGCCAGCGCCACCAGCCGCGGGTCGGCCAGGGTGGCCAGCGCGCCGATGCGGGCCAAGGCAGCCAGGATCAGCGCCAGCGCGCCATAGGTGCCGACGCGGCTGTCCTTCATGATGGAGAGCTTGGCGGCGGGGTCGCGCCCGCCGCCAAACCCGTCCGCCACATCGGCCAGCCCATCCTCGTGCAGCGCCCCGGTCAGCAGCGACAGGCCGGCCACTGTCACCAGGGCGGCCAAGGGGGCCGTCAGCCCCGCCAGCGTCAGCCCCCAATAAAGCAGCCCGCCGACAGCGCCGATCAGGGCGCCGACAATGGGGAACCAGGCCAGCGCCCGCCGGTCCAGTTCAGGCGGCCAGGGGCCGCGCCAGCGGATCGGCAGGCGGGTCAGGAAAATCACGGCGGCCACAAACTCCGCCAGCGGAGAGGGCCTGTGCTGCTTTGTTGCATCGTCCATCACATCGGTATACGGGAGTGTGGCTTGCGCCGCCAGCGCCGTTGCCGTCGTCCCCCTTGGGGCCACCGTCACAGGACCATTCTCGATGCCCGCCGATCACGACCATCCGCACGATCATGACCATCACCACCATCATCACGATGATGCCCCGTCGATGGATGATATCCGCAAGGTGTTGAAGGAACTGCCGGGGCCGGATCTGGAATCGGCCACGGCAGCCCTGCAGCGCGAACAGAACCTGTTGAAGCCGCGCGGCGCGCTGGGTCGGCTGGAAACGCTGGTGCAGTGGCTGGCCACCTGGCAGGCCAAGGCCCCGCCGGAACTGACCCATCCGCGTATCGCCGTGTTTGCCGGGGCGCATGGCGTGGCCGCCCATGGGGTGTCCGCCTATCCGGCGTCGGTCAATGCCCAGATGGTGCAGGCCTTCATCAATGGCCATGCCGCCGTCAACCAACTGGCGACGGCGGCCGATGCCGATCTGCGCGTCTATGAAATGGACCTCGCCCGCCCGACCGCCGATTTCACCCATGGCCCGGCCATGGATGAGGCGCGCTGCGCCCGTGCCACCGCCTATGGCATGATGGCGGTGGAGCCGGGCCTGCATCTGATGTGCCTGGGCGAAATGGGTATTGGCAACACCACCTCCGCCGCCGCGCTTTGCGCGGCCCTGTTCGGTGGCACCGGTGCCGACTGGGTGGGGCCGGGGACGGGCGTGGATGAAGAGGGGCTGAAGCGGAAGGCCGCCGTGGTCGATGCCGGGCTGGCCGCCAACCCGCAGGCCCTGACGGATCCGTTCGAAGCACTGCGCTGCTTGGGCGGGGAGGAACTGGCCGCCATCGTCGGGGCGATCATCGCCTGCCGTCTGGCCCGTGTGCCGGTGCTGCTGGATGGTTTTGCCTGCACGGCCGCCGCCGCCGTGCTGCACAAGGCCGACCCCAAGGCCCTGGACCATTGCGTTGTCGCGCATAAGAGTGCCGAGCCCGGCCATGCCCGGCTGCTGGCCGCCATTAACAAGCAGGCCCTGTTCGATTTCGGGATGCGGCTGGGGGAGGCATCGGGCGCTGCCCTGGCCATCCCGCTGCTGCGCTCCGCCCTGGCCTGTCATCTGAATATGGGCACCTTCGCCGATGCCGGCGTGTCGGAAAAGGCAGCCGGCGGGCCGGTCAGCCTGCATTGAGGACAAAGCGGCGGGGCGTGGAGCGGGCTAGGTGTCCCCCTCCCGCCCCGCCGCCTTTTCCCGGGCGCGCAGCCGGTGATGGAAGGCCGGCGGGTCGCTGGCCGCCCGCGCAGCCATCTCCCGCACGCGGGCTTCCGCCCCGGCGATCAGGTCGGGGATCAGGTCGGCTTCCGGCAGGTTCTTCCAATATTTCTTGGGCATTTCCGACTGCATCGCCTGCACCTTCAGCCGCGCCGGATTGAAGATATGGGCGTAATAGGTGCGCCAGAGATCGTCCGCTGCATCGCGCAGGTCCGGCTTGTTCGCCGGGGCCGGATCAAAGCGCAGATGCTGCCCATCCCAGGATGATGTGCCCTTGGGCGTGGCGATGATCCAATCCATATCGGTGAAGCGGCGCTGAAAGAAGCCGGCGGTGCGGCCGACGATGAAATGCTCCGGCTCAAACCAGGCGAGGAAGCGGCGGCGCGGTTGCCCTTCGCCATCCGGCAATTCCTTGAAACGGACAAACGCCTTCATCTTATGCGCGTCCCGCCGCACCGATTTTTCCAGCCGGTTGGCCTGGACGACATCGGCGTCGGCCCGCATCTCCAGCAAGGCCCGTTCCCCCTGCAAGCGCCAGAGCAAGCGATAGAGCAGGGCGAAGCGGACGGGATCGCTGTGGCAGATCACCGCCTCGGCCAGTTCCAGAAAGGCGCGCGGCACGGTGGCGGCGGGGGCCTGCGGATCGGGCGGGGGCAGGGGGCTGCCCTCCATCTGCCCGCCGAACAGGTCACCCGTCGCACCTCCCCGTTGCCGCCATTCCACCCGCTCCGGCGGGACGCTGGCCCGCAGCAGGGTGCGGGCGGCCGCCCGCCATTCCGCCAGTTCGCCATGCCCGTCCAGCAGGAGGGTCAGCATCAGAACAGGCTCAATTGTTCGGGTTTGGGGGCGAACAGGTCGCGCAGGTCCGACCGGTCGACCAGCCGCAACGGCGTCCAGCCCAGGGCGGCGATGAAGGGGCGGACCTTGCGCAGCGACACGCCCAGCCGGCCCAAATCCTCCAGCCGCAGCGCCTTATGGGCGCGGGCCGAGAGGATGGCGTTGACGCTGCGCGGTCCCAGTCCCGGCACGCGCAACAGCATCTCCCGTTCCGCCCGGTTGATATCGATGGGGAACCGTTCCCGGTTGGCCAGCGCCCAGGCCAGCTTGGGATCAATCTCCAGATCCAGATTGCCATCCGGCCGGGTGCGGGTGATCTCCTCCACCGCGAAACCATAGAAGCGATAAAGCCAATCGGCCTGATAGAGCCGATGTTCGCGCAGCAACGGCGGCTTGATCAGCGGCAGTGCCTTGGAGGCATCCGGGATCGGGCTGAAGGCGGAATAATAGACGCGGCGCAGACGGTAATGGCCGTAAAGCCGGGCGGAAGAGGCCAGGATGGTGGCATCATTGGCGCCATCCACGCCGACAATCATCTGGGTGCTTTGCCCGCCGGGCACAAAGCGCTTGCGCCGGCCCCGGAAGCTGGGCTCCGCCGCCGCATCGATCTTCAGCCGCAGATCGCCCATCGCCGCGCGGATGCGGGTCGGGTGCTTCTGCGGGGCGAAATTGTCGATGCCGGCATCGGTCGGCAATTCGATATTGATCGACAGGCGGTCGGCATAAAGCCCCGCCTCCTCAATCAAGGCCGGGGAGGCATCGGGGATGGTCTTCAGGTGGATATAGCCCCGGAAGCCATGCTCGGTGCGCAAAATGCGGGCCACCCGCACCAGCTCTTCCATCGTGTGATCGGAAGAACGGATGATGCCAGAGGAGAGGAACAGCCCCTCAATATAGTTGCGGCGATAGAATTCCAGCGTCAGCCAGACCACTTCTTCCACGGAAAACCGCGCCCGCTCCACATTGCTGGAAGAGCGGTTGATGCAATAGGCGCAGTCATAGATGCAGAAATTCGTCAGCAGGATTTTCAGCAGCGAGATGCAGCGCCCGTCCGGCGCATAGGCATGGCAGATGCCCGACCCTTCGGTTGATCCCAGCCCGCCACTGCGCCCGGAATCCCGCCGCTCCGTCCCGCTGGAGGCGCAGGAAGCATCATATTTGGCCGCATCCGACAGGATGGCGAGGCGTTCTTTCAGCGTCTTCTTCATCGTGCTTTCGCGGACTTTGTGTGACACATATTCACGTTTTGTTCTTTTTGGTCAACAAAAAAACCAGTGCTGGGCGGGCCGAAACCGCTTATTCGCGGGGTAATTGCCGGGGGAAGGTGACCTGGAAACGTGTGCCCTTGCCGGGGGTGCTTTCCACATCAATCCGTCCACGCAGCCGCTGCGTGACAAGATTATAGACCACATGCAGGCCCAGACCAGTCCCCCCCTCGTCCCGTTTCGTGGTGAAGAACGGGTCGAAAATATGCGGCAGGTTCTCGGCGGGGATGCCGCAGCCATCATCGCTGATGGAAAGCTGCAGCAGGTCGGGATGGGGGCCGTCGGACAGGCGGATGGCGATCACGCCTTGTTGCGGCCCGAAGGCATGGGTCAGCGCATTCATCACCAGATTGGTGATGATCTGGGCGATGGCACCGGGCGCGCTATAGACCTGCACACCCGTCGGCAGATAGGTATCCAGCCAGTGCGGGCTGCGGCGCAGGCGCGGCACCAGACTGCGCAACACCTCACCCACATATTCACCCAGGTCGAACTGGCGGGGCAGGTCGCTGGTCTGGTCCACCGCCACCTGCTTGAAGGCCTGCACCAGATCGGCGGCGCGGGTGATATTGCCCTGGACGAAGCCCAGCGCCTCCCCCGCAGACTGCACATATTCTTCCAGGTCGTTGCGGCGCAGCTTGCCGGTCTGATAGGCCTCCCGGAATTTCTGCGTCTCCTGCGCAAAGGCGGTGACGGCGGTGACGGCCACGCCCAGCGGCGTATTGATTTCATGCGCCACGCCGGCCACCAGCCCGCCAAGGGCGGCCATCTTCTCGCTCTGGATCAGGTCGCGCTGGGTGCTGCGCAACTGCTCCAGCGCCTGGGCCGTGCGCTCCGCCGTCAGGCGCATTACATCGATGCCCAGCCCGATCCCGGCATAGGCACCCGTTTCATCCACCAGAATGAAGCCGCGATGCAGGGCATCGGGCTTTTCCCGGCTGATCCTGTCGCTGATTTCCGCCAGATCGGCATCCAGCGGCACCAGCAGCGGCTGGCGATCCCCCAGATGCAGCACCGGCCGCTTGGTATAAAGATCGCGCCCATAGCGTTGGGCGAAATGCAAAAGAAAGGTGCTGCGGTCGGCCAGCCCGGCGGGGATGCGGGCACCCTTGTCGGCCAGCACCACAATGGCGGGCAGGGTCGGATCGTCCTGGAACATCTGCGCCACCTGGCCACAGGTGGCTTCCGTCCCGACCCAGGGCGCTTCCTGCAACAGCCGCCGCGCTGAAAAGCCCATGTGATCGGACGCTTTAACCATCGCCTCCAGGTCCATCGGTTGTTCCGACCATTTGGGAAAAGTCATGGCACATAGCACCATGACGCGAAAGGAAACGATGAAAACTGTGTGAAGTTTTCCCCGTTACCGGGCCTCACCCCCCTTTCAACAGGGTCAGCCCGGCATCCCAGTATGGCACCGGACCGAAGCGCGATGCGAGAAAATCTACAAAGGCCCGCACCTTTGGGCTGAGATGGCGGTTGGCGGGGTAGACGGCGTGAACGGCACTCTGCGACAGCAGATAATCGTCCAGCACCGGCACCAGCCGCCCGCGCGACAGGGCTTCCCCGACGATGAAGGTGGGCAGCAGCACCAGCCCCTGACCGGTCACGGCCGCTTCCCGCAGGGCATCGCCATTATTGGCATAAAGCCGGCCATTGACGCGGATGCTGCGCGTCTCCTCCGCCCCCGGCGCGGTACGGAAGCTCCATTGCTCGGGCGTGGAGCTGTTGGTGTAGATCAGGCAATCATGCTGAAGCAGGTCGGCCGGCACCTGCGGCGTACCGCGCCGGGCCAGATATCCGGGCGAGGCGCAGAGCACGGCGCGCACCGGGCAGAGCCGGCGCGCCACCAGCGAACTGTCCTTCAGCCGACCGATGCGCACGGCCAGATCGAACCCTTCATCGACCAGATCGACGAAACGGTCGGACAGTTCCATCTCCACCTCCACCTCTAGGTAGCGTTCCATGAACTCCGCCACCGCGCTGGAAAGATGCTGGATGCCAAACGACATCGGGGCCGCCAGTTTCAGCCGCCCGCGCGGGGCGGCGTGCTGGCTGGCGACGGACCGTTCCGCCTCCTCCAGCGCTTCCAGAATCTGGCTGACCCGCTGATAGAAACCCTCCCCCACCTGGGTCAGGCTGATATGGCGGGTGGTGCGGTTGAACAGGCGGGCCCCCAACCGCGTCTCCAGCTCTCCGATGCGGCGGCTGGCGGCTGATTTCGACAGGCCCAGCCGGTCGGCCGCGCGGGTGAAGCTGCGCCCCTCCGCCACCAGGGTGAAAAGCCGCAAATCCTCCAACCGTTCCATGCCGTGTGCCGCCTTATTGTCCCGAGTGATGCAACAATCCTGTTCGATTTTGTGCCATTAACGGGCAACCCGCAACGGCCTATCTTCACCTCAGACAGACGGACGAACCGACCGGCACAGCCGACGGGGCCCCGCCCAGAAACAGGAGATGGTGATGAGCAAGGTTCTGGTTCTCTATTATTCCAGCTATGGCCATGTTGAGACGATGGCCAACGCCGTGGCCGAGGGTGCGCGCAGCGTGCCGGGCACCGAGGTGGTGGTGAAGCGCGTGCCGGAACTGGTGCCGGATGAGGTGGCCAAGCGGGCCCATATCAAGCTGGACCAGGCCGCCCCCATCGCCACCCCGGACGAGCTGGCCGATTATGACGCCATCATCTTCGGCACGCCCACCCGGTTCGGCATGATGGCCGCCCAGATGCGCAACTTCCTGGACCAGACCGGCGGTCTGTGGGCCAAGGGTGCGCTGATCGGCAAGGTGGGCAGCGCGTTTGTGTCCACCGCCAGCCAGCATGGTGGCCAGGAATCGACCCTGCTGTCCTTCCATACCAGCCTGCTGCATCACGGCATGGTGGTGGTGGGTCTGCCCTACAGCTTCGGCGGCCAGACCACGCTGGATGAGGTGACGGGCGGCAGCCCCTATGGCGCCACCACCATCGCCGGCGGCGACGGTTCCCGCCAGCCCTCTGCCAACGAACTGGCCGGCGCGCGCTTCCAGGGTGAACATGTTGCCCGGATTGCCGCCAAGCTGACCGCGTAATTTCTGTTTCTCTTACTCCCTTCTCACATGGACCCGGTTCCGCCGCCTGCCAGGGGCGGCGCCGGGGGCCGCTACAGGAGACGTATCATGATCGAACATCGTCCTTTCGCCGGTTTGGGCAAGGCCAATCATGGCTGGCTGCGCGCCAATTTCCACTTCAGCTTCGCCAACTATCACAACCCGTCGCGGGTGCATTGGGGCCCGCTGCGCGTCTGGAACGATGACACGATCGACAGCGGCACCGGCTTTGACCCGCACCCGCACCGCGACATGGAAATCATCACCTACGTCCGCAAGGGCGCCATCACGCATCAGGACTTTCTGGGCAATGAGGGTCGCACCGAGGCGGGTGACGTGCAGGTGATGTCGGCCGGTACCGGTATCGTCCATGCCGAATATAACCGGGAGCCGGGGGAGACCACCCTGTTCCAGATCTGGATCATCCCCAACAAGCAGGGGGTGAAGCCCCGCTGGGAAGCTGCCAAGTTCCCCAAGGGCGACCGGGCCGGCAAGCTGGTGGTGCTGGCCTCTGGTCGGGAACAGGACAAGGATAGCGGGGCGCTTTACATCCATCAGGATGCCGCCCTGCTGGGTGGCACCCTGCCGGCGGGCACCGTGCTGACGCATGAGCTGGGCGACCGGCTGGCCTATCTGGTGCCGGCCCGTGGCAAGGTGAAGGTGAATGGTGTGGTGCTGGAAGCCCGCGATGGTGCTGCCATTCGGGATGAGCCGGTGCTGACCATCGAGGTGCTGGAAGAGGCCGAACTGGTGCTGGCCGACCTGCCGCGCACGGCGTGAGTTTGGTTTTCCTGAGTTGCAGGCTCCAGCGCTTGCGTGACTAAAAAAGGCCGGGGGTGGCGGAATATCGCAACCCCCGGCCTTTTCCTGTTCCGCCGCAGCGCCTAGATTGGCGGCCACGCTCTGCTGTCCCAGGAAACCATGATGACCGACCCCGCCCCGCAGGATGCCCGCGCCGACCGCCTGTTGCTGCTGGCGGGGCTGTTCGGGGCCATTGCCGTGGCGGCAGGGGCCTATGCCAGCCATGGGCTGTCCGCCATCCGCGATGCCCGCGCCGTGGAACTGTGGCAGATGGCCAGCCATTACCAGTTGATCCATGCCGTGGCGATGGTCGCCACCGTGCTGCTTTACCGGCTGATGCCCCATGCCGGTCGCCGGCTGCTGGCGGCAGGGCTGGCCTTTGCCATCGGGTCCGTGCTGTTCCCCGGCGCGCTGTATGCGCTGGGCTGGTGGGGGCCGAGTGCCATGGGGGCGGTGGCCCCGTTGGGCGGATTGTCCTTCATCATCGGCTGGCTGCTGGTTGCCTCTGCCGCCTTTGGCCGGGGGCGTTGAGATGGCGGATCAGGAACTGGATTGCAACGGGTTGCGCTGCCCCATGCCGGTGCTGCGTGCGGCCAAGGCGCTGCGCGCCCTGCAGCCGGGCCAGGTGCTGGCCGTGACGGCCACCGACAAGGTGGCGATCAAGGATTTCCAGACCTTCTGCCGTGAAGCCGGGCATGAGCTGGTGGCGATGCAGCCGGCGGGCGATCATGCCGCCGGACTGGTCACCCTGTTCACCATCCGCCGGGGCAATGGCTGATTTAGCGCAATGACAAGGCCGTCCCATCCCCTTATGCTGTTTTGCACAATGAGAAGGGGAAGGCGGGGGCGCTTCTGCGACCCTTGACCGGCCCCCGTCCCAGGGGAACGTTCGGGAAATGGGTTGCGGATGAATACGGCACTTTTCACCCATCTCGCCTGTCTGGAACATGATACCGGCTTCGGCCACCCCGAATGCGCCGACCGGCTGCGCGTGGTGCTGTCGGCGCTGGAGGAAGAAAGTTTCATGTTCCTGGACCGGCGCGATGCCCCGCCGGCCAGCCGGGAACAGCTGGAGCGGGTGCATCCCCCGGCCCATGTCGCCGCCGTGCTGGCGGCTGTTCCTGCCAGCGGACATAATTCCCTGGATAGTGACACGGTGCTTTCCCCCGGCAGCGGTCAGGCGGCCTTGCACGCGGCGGGGGCTGTGGTGGCCGCCGTCGATGCCGTCTGTTCCGGCGAAGTGCGCAACGCCTTTTGCGCCGTGCGCCCACCCGGCCACCATGCCGAACCTGATCAGGCCATGGGTTTCTGCCTGTTCAACAATGTGGCGGTGGGGGCCGCCCATGCCCGTGCCGCGCACAAGATCAAGCGCGTCGCCATCGTCGATTTCGACGTGCATCACGGCAATGGCACCCAGACCTATTGCGAGCATGATCCCGACCTTTTCTATGCCTCCACCCATCAATGGCCGCTTTATCCCGGCACCGGGTCGGTGAAGGAGACGGGGGAATTCGGCAATGTGCTGAATGCCTGCCTGCCGCCCATGTCTGGCAGCCCGGAATTCCGCCATGCTATCCAGACTAGGCTGATCCCGGCGCTGGACGCCTTCCGCCCTGACCTGCTGATGATCTCTGCCGGATTCGATGCCCATATGCGTGACCCGGTGGGTGGGCTGGACCTGACGGAGGATGATTTCGTCTGGGTGACGACCCGGCTGGTGGAGGTGGCTGATCGCCACGCCAAGGGCCGCATCGTCTCCGTGCTGGAGGGCGGGTACGACCTGCGGGCCCTGGCCAACAGCACCGCCGCCCATGTTAAAACCCTGATGACGGTGTAGCTGGCTCCCCCATGGCAGCACAAAGCGGCCTTGCACCGCACCCATCGCACTTGAACAGCGGGGACGGGGGACATACAGTCCGCCGTTCCGCAATGTTTCATGCGAATGCCATGACTGACACCAACCTGCCCGCCGATATCGCCGCCTTGAGCTTTGAGGACGCGCTTGCCGAACTGGAACGGATCGTCCGTCAGCTGGAGGAAGGCCGGGCCAAGCTGGATGACGCCATCCAATCCTATGAGCGCGGCACCCTGTTGAAGCGCCATTGCGAACAAAAGCTGCGCGAGGCCCAGGCCAAGGTCGATCGCATCACCATTTCCGCCGATGGCGCCATTGGCGCTGAACCTGCACGCCTGGATTGATGAGCGATACCATGCCCTCGCTGCCCAAGACATTGACCGCCGCCATGGCGGATACCGTCGAACAGGTGGAAGCCGCCATCGAGGTGCTGCTGCCCCGCGCCGATGCGGTGGAGGCGCGCCTGTTCGATGCCATGCGCTATGGCTGTCTGGGCGGTGGCAAGCGGCTGCGCCCCTTCCTGGTGATGGAAAGTGCCCGCATGTTCGGCGTCAGCCCCGCCTGCGCCCTGCGCACGGCGGCGGCGGTGGAATTCGTCCATTGCTACAGCCTGATCCATGACGATCTGCCGGCCATGGATGACAGCGACCTGCGGCGCGGGCGCAAGACAGTGCATCTGGAGTTTGACGAGGCGACGGCCATCCTGGCCGGTGACGCCCTGCTGACCCAGGCGTTCGAAATTCTGGCCGACCCGGAGACGCATGAAGACCCGCAGGTCCGCTGCAAGCTGGTGGCAGCCCTCGCCAAGGCCGCCGGCCCGCGCGGCATGGTCGGCGGCCAGATGCTGGACCTGATTGCCGAGACATCGACCTTTGATATCGGCGCCATCACCCGCCTGCAGCGGATGAAGACCGGCGACATGATCGCCTTTTCCGCCGGCGCTGGGGCCATTCTGGGCCGGGCCGGCGCGCCGCAGCACCATGCGCTGCAGGCCTATGCCCACGATCTGGGGCTGGCCTTCCAGATTGCCGACGATCTGCTGGATGTGGAAGGTCAGCAGGATGAGGTGGGCAAACCGGTGGGGCGAGATGACGCCGCTGGAAAAGCCACATTTGTCTCTATCTTAGGGGTGGAGCGGGCGCGCGATCAGGCACGCCGGCTTGCCGATCAGGCGGCCCAGCATCTGGATATTTTTGGTGATCGGGCCGATATGCTGGTCCAGGTTGCCCGATTTGTCGTTGAGCGCCGGTCATAAGAAAAAGACTTGGGTTAGAGAGAGGCGGGCATGTCCCCATCCAAAACGCCGCTGCTGGATCAGGTGAAGGTTCCGGCGGATCTGCGCCGTTTGCAGCCGTCGCAACTGCGCCAACTGGCCGATGAGCTGCGGGCGGAAACGATCGATGCCGTGTCCGTCACTGGGGGCCATCTGGGGGCCGGGCTGGGCGTGGTGGAACTGACCGTCGCCTTGCATTACTGCTTTGACACGCCCGCCGACCGGCTGATCTGGGATGTGGGCCACCAAGCCTATCCGCACAAGATTCTGACCGGGCGGCGCGACCGTATCCGCACCCTGCGCATGGGCGGCGGCCTGTCGGGCTTCACCAAACGGTCGGAGAGTGAGTACGACCCGTTCGGCACCGCCCATAGCTCTACCTCCATCTCTGCCGGGTTGGGCATGGCGGTGGCGCGCGATCTGGCCGGCAAGACCAACAATGTGGTTGCCGTCATCGGTGATGGTGCCTTGTCCGCCGGCATGGCCTATGAGGCGATGAACAATGCCGGGGCGGCCCAGTCGCGGCTGGTGGTGATCCTGAATGATAATGACATGTCCATCGCTCCGCCGGTGGGGGCGCTGTCGGGCTATCTGTCGCGGCTGATTTCGTCCAAGTCCTATCGCGGCTTCCGCGATTTCTCCAAGCAGGTGGCCGAACATCTGCCCCGTCCGCTGTTGAACGCCGCCCGTCGGGCGGAGGAATATGCGCGCGGCATGGTGACGGGTGGCACCCTGTTCGAGGAATTGGGCTTCTACTATGTCGGCCCCATCGACGGGCATAATCTGGACCATCTGCTGCCCGTGCTGGAAAATGTGCGGGACGATCCGCAGGGCGGCCCGGTGCTGGTGCATGTCGTCACCCAGAAGGGCAAGGGCTATGCCCCAGCGGAGGCGTCAGCCGACAAGCTGCACGCGGTTGGCAAGTTCGACGTTATCACCGGGGCCCAGGCCAAGCCCAAGGCCAATGCCCCCTCCTATACCCGCGTTTTTGCCGACAGCCTGATCAAGGAGGCGGCCAAGGACGAAAAGATCGTCGCCATCACGGCGGCCATGCCGTCGGGCACCGGGCTGGACCTGTTCCAGAAGCAGTTCCCCAAACGCAGCTTTGACGTGGCAATTGCCGAACAGCACGCCGTCACCTTCGCCGCCGGCATGGCGACGGAAGGGTTCAAGCCGTTCTGCGCCATCTATTCCACCTTCCTGCAGCGCGGCTATGACCAGCTGGTGCATGATGTGGCCTTGCAGAACCTGCCGGTGCGCTTTGCCATTGACCGCGCGGGTCTGGTGGGGGCCGACGGTGCCACCCATGCCGGTGCCTTCGACATCGCCTATCTGGCCTGCCTGCCCAACATGGTGGTGATGGCCGCCGCGGATGAGGCGGAACTGGTGCATATGGTCGCCACCTGCGCCACCTATGATGCCGGCCCCATCGCCGTGCGTTACCCGCGCGGGGAAGGGGTGGGCATCGATATGCCCGAACAGGGCGTGCCGCTGGAAATCGGCAAGGGCCGGGTGATCCAGCAGGGGGCCAAGGTGGCCATCCTGTCACTGGGCACGCGGTTGCAGGAAGCGCTGAAGGCGGCGGAGGATTTGGGCGCGCGCGGTCTGTCCACGACGGTGGCCGATGCCCGCTTCGCCAAGCCGCTGGATATGGCGCTGATCGAACGGCTGGTGCGGGAGCATGAGGTGCTGATCACGGTGGAGGAAGGCTCCATCGGTGGCTTCGGCAGCCATGTGCTGCACCATCTGGCCAGCAGCGGCCTGCTGGATGGCGGCTGCAAGGTGCGCCCGATGGTGCTGCCCGATACCTATCAGGACCATGACACCCCGCAGAAGCAGTATGATGAAGCCGGCCTGAACGCCCGCCACATCGTCGATACGGCCCTGAAGGCGCTGGGCGTGGCCCAGGGGGCGAAGGTGGTGGGGGCTTGAGGGGTTTTACCTGCCAATGGCTCCGTCACCCTGCTGACCCTGGAAAAGGCGGCCAGTGCGGTGGGCAAGCGCTTACGCATTGAGCTGATCGACGGCTGACGGGCTTTGCCTCACCGGTCCCGCGAGTCCGCTATCCGGGATGGGGCAGGGCTGTGATGGGGGCGCCGTCACCCCGGTATGTGCCCTGGTGACGGCGCAAGGGGACTTACTTTTTCTGTTCGGTCGCCTCGTCGATCTTTTCGGCGGCCTTTTCCTTGGTCTCCTCCATCTTCTCAGCCGCTTTGTCGGTGGCGTTTTCGATTTTGTCGGCGGCCTTTTCTGCAGCTTTGTCGATCTTTTCCCCGGCGCGTTCGGCCGGGCCTTCCTTGTCGCAGGCGGTCAGGGCCAGCGGGGTGCCGGCGATCATCAGGATGGCGGCGATGTGGGTGAATTTGCGCAACATCATCTTACAGTCCCCCTTGGGTTAGGCTTATCGGGGCAGCGGCGTGCCGCTTACCCCTTTCACGCTCAGCAGAACGGAGGCACTGTGCTGCTTGTTCCAGGGGCTGCTGAAGATTGCCGGGGTGCGGCGCAGCAGGCCCCAGCTTGTGATATTTTTACGCCCTTCGTCACGGGAAAGTCTTAGAAACCGCACAATCCATTGTCAGTTCTTTCCCCGTGCTCAATCCCTCTTTGACAGGTTCCCGGATGCTGCTTTCCCGTCGGGCGCTCACCGCTTCGCTTCTCGCCTTGTCCTTTCCCATGCCCGTCCTGGCCCAACAGGCAGCCCCGCCGCTGGCGCTGGAACGCTCCGCCGTGCATACGCTGACGGCGAAGTCCAACGGCCGCACCTACGATATTTATGTGAAGTTGCCGCCAAAATATGATGCGCCGGAAAATGCCGGGCGGCGCTATCCGGTGATCTATCTCACCGATGGGGATTATACGTTTCAGGTCGCCTCTGGCGTCACCCGGCTGCCGCATAATGCCGGCAAGCTGGAACAGGCCATTCTGGTGGGGCTGCCCAATGCCAAGGGCGAAGACGGCATGGCCGCCCGCCGCCGTGACCTGACCCCCTGGGAGAATCCGGCCATGCCCGGCCCCAATGGCGGCGGCAAGGCCTATGTGGCATTCATCACCGGTCAGGTGCTGCCGCTGATCGATGCGACTTACCGCAGCGATCCGGCCCGGCGCACCTTTGTTGGCCAATCCTATGGCGGGTTGCTGGGCCTGTGGATTCTGTTCAGCCAGCCGCAGCATTTTTCCAGCTATCTGCTGACCAGCCCCTCGATCTGGTATGCCGAAAAGGCGCTGATGGCGCTGGAAGCCGACTATGCCAAGAATCACAAGGAACTGAAGGCCCGGCTGTTCATGGCTACCGGTGCCTTTGAAGGGGTGAAGAAAGGGGCGCCCAGCCCGCGTTATAATAAGGAAACCGACATGGTGGGCGACCAGCAGAAAATGGCCAAGGGGCTGCGGGCGCGCGCCTACCAGGGGTTCCAGGTCCAGGATATGGTTATCCCCGCCACCATCCACGAAACCACCTTTCCCATCGGGCTGGTCTATGGGCTGCAATGGCTCTATGGCCAGGATCAGTTATCTGGCTGGGCGCCCGGCGAGTGAGGGGGCAAGCATAAAGCCAAAAACAAAACCCGCCGCCCACTGCCGGGCTGGCGGGTTTTTGTTTGATCGGTGAAATGGTGCTGCCGATTGGAATCGAACCAACGACCTCGTCCTTACCAAGGACGCGCTCTACCGACTGAGCTACGGCAGCAGCGACATTTCAATGCCCGCAACCGGATACCGGCTGTGGGGTGGGCGGCTATTTGCCATCCGGGGCGGGCAAGTGCAAGTGAATTATCACCAGCGCAGATCCGGCCGAACAGCGGGGCTTAACCGCCGTCAAAACAAAACCCGCCGTCCGTTGCCGGGCTGGCGGGCTTTTGTTTTTGAAAATGGTGCTGCCGATTGGAATCGAACCAACGACCTCGTCCTTACCAAGGACGCGCTCTACCGACTGAGCTACGGCAGCAGCGACATTTTCAAACCGCGTCGACGTTGGCGTCGCTGCGGTGGGCGGCTATGTGCCACTCCAGGCCCGCCGGCGCAAGCGGAAAATTCGCTGCGGCAGGATTTTTTCTGACACCCTTGACGGCGGCGGGTCAAATCGCCTGGAATTCCGCCGGTTTTCAAGGAGCCAACCCCGCCATGACCAAAGTGCCCCCTAAGAAGGATGATCGTCAGGAACGCCTGGCCCAGGCCCTGCGCGATAATCTGCGCAAGCGCAAGGAACAGAATCGCGCCCGCGACGATGTGGATGCAAACCCGCCCCCCGCTGGGGACGGGCATGAGGGCGGCACCACTGCTTGAGCCCGGCGGGGCGCTGGGCTACAAACTGTTGCGGCCCCCAAGATGTGGGGCCTTTTGCCATTGGGGGACATTATGCCGATCATGCCCGATACCTGGATCCGGGAACAGGCGACCAAGAACGGGATGATCGAGCCGTTCATCGAGGCGCAGAAGCGCGAAGGCGTCATCTCCTACGGCCTGTCCTCCTACGGCTATGACGCGCGCGTGGCCGACGAGTTCAAGATTTTCACCAATGTCGACAATGCTGTCGTCGATCCCAAGCGCTTCGATGAGACGAGCTTTGTTGATCGCAAGACCGATGTCTGCGTCATCCCGCCCAACAGTTTCGTGCTGGCCCGCACGGTGGAATATTTCCGCATTCCGCGCGATGTGCTGGTGGTCTGCCTGGGCAAGAGCACCTATGCCCGCTGCGGCCTGATCGTCAATGTCACGCCGCTGGAACCGGAATGGGAAGGCCATGTGACGCTGGAAATCTCCAACACCACGCCGCTGCCCGCCAAGGTCTATGCCAATGAAGGGCTGTGCCAGTTCCTGTTCTTCCAGGGGGCCAGCCCGTGTGAGATTTCCTATGCCGACCGGGCTGGCAAATATATGAAGCAGCGCGGCGTCACCCTGGCGCGGATTTGATCCGGCCCCCGCCCTGCTATCGCCTTTTTGCGGGCCGATAATTCCGGCCCGCCCACACCAGACATCAGAACCGAACCCCCATGGACAAGCTCCTCATCCGCGGTGGCAAGCCGCTCAAGGGTCAGATCCCCGTCAGCGGTGCCAAGAATGCGGCCCTGCCGCTACAGGCCGCCTGCCTTCTCACCGATGAGAAGCTGACCCTGACCAACCTGCCGCTGCTGGCCGATATCACCACCATGAACCGGCTGCTGGCCCAGCATGGGGTGGAGGTGCATATCAACGGGCGCGACGCCTTCGGCTCAAGCGGCCGGTCGGTGGAACTGGACGCCAACGAGATTTTCAACACCACCGCCCCCTATGATCTGGTGCGCAAGATGCGCGCCTCGGTGCTGGTGCTGGGCCCGCTGCTGGCGCGATTCGGCCAGGCCAAGGTCAGCCTGCCCGGTGGCTGCGCCATCGGCACCCGTCCGGTCGATCTGCATATCAAGGGCCTGCAGGCCATGGGCGCGCAGATTGATATCGAGGGCGGGTATATTCTGGCCCGCGCCCCGCAAGGCGGGCTGGTGGGGGCGGAATTCGTCTTCCCGCAGGTCTCCGTCGGGGCCACGGAAAACCTGATGATGGCGGCCACCCTGGCCAAGGGTGAAACCGTGCTGGTAAATGCCGCGCGGGAACCGGAAATCGGCGATCTGGCCCGCTGTCTGATCGCCATGGGGGCGGAGATTGAGGGGATCGGCTCCGACCGGCTGGTGATCAAGGGCAAGGACCGGCTGCATGGGGCCACCTATGCCGTGCTGCCCGACCGGATCGAGGCCGGCACCTTCGCCATGGCCGCCGCCATCACCGGCGGTGAGCTGGAATTGCTGGGCGCCAAGCTGGACGATCTAAAGGCCGTGGCCAAGACGCTGGCCGCCGCCAATGTGAAAGTGTCAGAGACGGCAAACGGCCTGCTGGTTTCCGCCACCGCCGGGGAGCTGGTGGGCGTGGATGTGATGACGGAGCCGTTCCCCGGTTTCCCCACCGATCTGCAGGCGCAGATGATGGCGCTGATGTGCGTGGCCAAGGGCGCCTCCATGATCACGGAGACGATTTTCGAGAATCGCTTCATGCATGTGCCGGAACTGGCGCGCATGGGGGCGAACATCACCGTCCATGGCTCGTCGGCCCTGGTGCGCGGCGTGCCGCGTCTGACGGGGGCGCCGGTGATGGCGACCGATTTGCGCGCCTCTGTCTCGCTGGTGCTGGCCGGGCTGGCGGCGCAGGGCGAAACGGTGGTCAACCGCATCTATCACCTGGATCGCGGGTACGAGCGGATTGAACATAAGCTGGCCGCCTGTGGCGCGGATATGGAACGGGTGAAGGAAGCGGATTGAGGGGGGGATAAAGCCTCTTGCTGCTTGACGCCCTCCCTCTATCCACTGCTTCCCCCGCGAAAGCGGGGGTCCAGGGTCACAGGAACAACGCTTTGGTGCCCTTGGCCCCTGGACCCCCGCTTTCGCGGGGGAGGCAGTGAGACGCGTAGAGTGATGGTAGGGGATTTGTTGTCCCTTTCGGGGGCGTGGGCCTGAACAGCTTCAGGCACTTAAACCACCCCCAATCCCCCTTAAAATCCCCACCACCCCCACCCATCTAAGCCCCATCCCCTGATCACCGGAGAGAAGCAGCGATGACCGGATTGCGTTTGGCCGCGATGGATGCCCAGGATCTGGCGGTGCTGTCGGCCATTCTGCAGGACGCCATCGTGCCCATCGGCGACATTGCCTATTTGCCCGATGAGCAATGTTTTGTGGCCGTGGCCAACCGCTTCCGCTGGGAAGGGGAGGGGACACCCGCCGGCCCCACGCCCGATGCCGGCCATGAAGGCGAGCGGGTGAATTGCGGTCTGCGTTTCCTGGGTGTCACCCGTGTCGCCTATCGCGGGTTTGATCTGCGCCGACGGGACCAGTTCCTCTCCCTGCTGGCCATTGAGGTGGCCGATGACGGGGCCAGCCTGCTGCTGCGGCTGGCTGGCGGCGGGGATATCCGCCTGTCTGTCGAACGGCTGGAGGTACGGCTGGCCGATATCGGGGAGCCGTGGCCCGCCGTGGCACGACCCGCGCATCCTGTATCCAACTGATCGCACCCCAGCCTTTCGCCCCCCGCGTCTGGACGTGGGCGGTTTGGCGTGCCATGTAGTCGCTCCCATTTCCCTACCTGGAGCGTCCAGGACATGATGCCGTCCGCCCCCCAAGACATGCTGGTGCTGGCCCTGCCCAAGGGTCGTATCCTGGATGAGGTGAGGCCCCTGTTGCATCATGTGGGCATTGAGCCGGAACCGGATTTCGATAATCCGAAATCCCGCGCCCTGCGCTTTGCCACCAATCTGCCCCATGTGCAGATCATCCGGGTGCGCAGCTTCGACGTGGCCACCTTTGTGGCCTTCGGGGCGGCCCATCTGGGCGTGTGCGGCAGCGATGTGCTGATGGAGTTCGATTATCCCGAACTCTATACCCCGCTGGATCTGGGCATCGGCAAATGCCGTATCGCCGTGGCCGAGCCGGTGGACCTGTCCACCACGGATGATCCGTCTCGCTGGAGCCATGTGCGCGTGGCCACCAAATACCCGGAAATCACCCGCCGGCATTTCGCCGCGCGCGGCGTGCAGGCGGAATGCATCAAGCTGAACGGTGCCATGGAACTGGCCCCGTCGCTGGGCCTGTGCTCCCGCATCGTCGATCTGGTTTCCACCGGCGTGACGCTGAAGGCCAATGGCTTGGTGGAGATTGAGCATATCGCCGATATCTCCTCCCGCCTTGTCGTCAACCGTGCCGCGTTCAAGACCCGCCATGGCGAAATCCAGGGCTGGATCGACCGTTTCCAGGAGGCCATTGGCAATGCCGGTTAATCTTTCCACCGCCGATGCCGGGTTCGAGGCAGCCTTCACCGAATTGCTGGGCGCCAAGCGCGAGGTTCAGGAAGACCTGAACAATGCCGTCGCCGCCATTCTGGCCGATGTGCGGCTGCGCGGTGACGCCGCCCTGCTGGAATACACGCGCCGCTGGGACCGGCTGGACCTGACCGCCGACCGGCTGCGCATCACGGCTGACGAGATCAGCGCCGCCATCGCGCTGTGTGATCCGGAAACGCTGGCAGCCCTGCGGCTGGCGGCGGAACGGATTGAGGCGTTTCATCGTCGCCAGACGGTGGAGGCCACCAGCTACACCGATGCCGCCGGCGTGCGGCTGGGTGCCCGCTGGACCCCGGTGGGGGCTGTCGGCATCTATGTGCCCGGCGGCACGGCAGCCTATCCCAGTTCTGTGCTGATGAATGCCATCCCCGCCAAGGTGGCGGGCGTGCCGCGCATCGCCATGGTGGTGCCGACCCCCGATGGCAAGCTGAACCCGCTGGTGCTGGCCGCCGCCCATCTGGCCGGCGTGACGGAGATTTACCGCATCGGCGGGGCGCAGGCCGTGGGGGCGCTGGCCTATGGCACGGCGACCATTCCGCCGGTGGACAAGATTACCGGCCCCGGCAATGCCTTTGTCGCCGCCGCCAAGCGGCAGGTCTTTGGCACGGTCGGCATCGACATGATCGCCGGGCCGTCGGAAATCCTGGTGGTGGCTGATGCGGCCAACGACCCGGCCTGGATTGCGGCTGACCTGTTGAGCCAAGCGGAACATGATACCTCGGCCCAGTCGATTCTGATCACCGATGATGCCGGCTTTGCCGAATCGGTGGCGGCGGCGGTGGAAACCCATCTGGCGACCCTGCCGCGCGCCGCCATTGCGCGCGAAAGCTGGAATGCCCATGGGGCCATCATCAAAGTGGCCAGCCTGGAAGAAGCAGTGGCGCTGGTGGACCGCATCGCGCCCGAACATCTGGAACTGGCCGTGGCCGACCCGGATGCGCTGGCGGCCCAGGTACGCAATGCCGGGGCTATTTTCTTAGGGCGCCACACGCCGGAAGCCATTGGCGATTATGTCGCGGGGCCGAATCACGTGCTGCCCACGGCGCGGTCAGCCCGCTTCTCCAGCGGTCTGAATGTGCTGGATTTCATGAAGCGGACGACGCTGGTGGGCTGTTCCCCGGCGGCCCTGGCCGCCATCGGCCCTGCCGCCGTGGCCCTGGCAGAGGCCGAAGGGCTGGGCGCGCACGCCCTGTCGGTTGCAATCCGGCTTGCCAACAAGGCCGGCTGACAGCAGGGTAGGGGATGGGCGGTAGTGCCGCCCGCCCCCTTACCAAAGCCGCCGGACCCAACCGGTGGCACAGACCGGGAGAAGCGGTGATGCATCAGGAGGCCATGACGCGATGAATGCGCCCCATCACCGGATCGTTCATGTTGAACTGGTCGAAAAACACGTGCTCCGCCACAATATGGAAGTGGAGCATGAACGGGCCGTGGCGATTTTCGACCTGCTGGACGAAAATCGCTTTGCCCTGGTGGAGATGCCGGATCATGGGCCGTTCCGCCTGTTCCTCTCGGTGGAGGATAACCGGCTGATCTTTGACATCAGGTCAGAGGATGATCAGCCGCTGAACCGGACCAGCCTGCCGCTGACGCCGTTTCGCACCATCGTGCGCGACTATTTCATGATCTGCGACAGCTATTACAAGGCGATCAAGACGGCATCGCCCTCGCAGATTGAAGCCATCGATATGGGCCGGCGCGGCCTGCATAATGAAGGATCGGAACTGCTGCGGGAGCGGCTGGCCGGCAAGGTGGAGCTGGATTTCAACACCGCCCGGCGCATCTTCACCCTGATCTGCGTGCTGCATATCAGGGGCTGACGTCAGCATGTCCGCCATCGCCCCCGCCCGCATCTCCTCTGTTCTGTTTGCCTGCACGCATAATTCCATCCGCTCCCCCATGGCGGAGGGGTTGTTGAAGATGCTGCATGGCAAGACGCTTTATGTAGACAGTGCCGGCGTGCGCGAAGGCGACGCCGACCCGTTCGTCACGGCGGTGATGGCGGAACTGGGTGTCGACATGTCCCGCCACCATTGCAAGACTTTCGACCAGTTGCAGGATGACAGCTTCGATCTGGTCATCTCGCTCTCGCCGGAGGCGCAGCACAAGGCGGTGGAAATGACCCGCACCATGGCCTGTGATGTGGAGTTCTGGCACACGTTCGATCCTTCGCTGGTGGAAGGCAATCGGGAGGCGCGACTCGATGCCTATCGGCAGGTGCGCGACACCATTTTGAAGCGGTTGAAGGATCGTTTTCCGGTCGGTTGAGCAAGCGGCGGACGCTGCAATTTATCCCGTTGGAACCCCCATCCCCTGCCATGGGCGGGGAGGGGTGCAGACGTGCGTGGAAAACACTTGACCGCGTGGCGCGCGGCAATCACCTATTTGCCGTTTTTCAGCGCCAAGACCCAGGAAGACATGGCCAAGGAAGATCTGATCGAGTTCTCCGGCACGGTGACGGAACTGCTGCCCAACGCGATGTTTCGCGTCAAGCTCGACAACGAACATGAAGTGCTCGCCCATACCTCCGGCAAGATGCGCAAGAATCGCATCCGCGTGCTGGCGGGAGATCGCGTCAATGTCGAAATGACGCCCTATGACCTGACCAAGGGGCGGATCACTTTCCGCTTCAAGTAAGCGGAAAGTTGTCTCATGACCTTGCAAGGTACGCCGGCGCTGGCTGGTGACGGGCCCGGCCCCCTGGCCGGACGCCCGAAGCTGGTGCTGGCCTCCGGTTCCCCCCGGCGGCGGGAATTGCTGGCCCAGATCGGGCTGGTGCCGGACGCCGTTGATCCGGCGGATATCGACGAATCCCCCCTGAAGGATGAATTGCCCGCCCCCCATGCCCTGCGTCTGGCGCGGGAAAAGGCGGCGGTGACGGCGGCGCGCCATCCGGGTGCCATCGTGCTGGCTGCCGATACGGTGGTGGGGCTGGGCCGGCGCATCCTGCCCAAGGCGGATGATGCCGCCACGGCGCGGCAATGCCTGACCCTGCTGCAGGGCCGGCGGCACCGGGTGCATACCGGCTTTTGCGTCATTGGTGCCGATGGGCGCGTCTGGTCCCGCACGGTGGAAACGGCGGTGATTTTCCGCACCCTGTCCGCCCATGAAATTGAAAGCTATATCGCCACCGGTGATTGGCGCGGCAAGGCCGGCGGCTATGCCATCCAGGGGATTGGCAGCCTGTTCGTGCGGCAGATTGGTGGCAGCTACAGCAATGTGGTGGGCCTGCCGCTGACGGAGGTGGGGGGTACCCTGCGCGCCGCCGGGCTGGATGCCCTGGCGCTGGCCGCAGCGGCCGCCACTGCACCGAAAGCCGGCTGATGCGCCGGCTGCTGATCGACCGGCGGGGGGCGCTGACGCGCTGTGCCCTGCTGGGCGATGGCATCCTGACTGATCTTGCCATCGATCATGCGAACCATCCCGGCTGGCTGGGTGCCGTGGCGCTGGGCCGCGTCACCCGCATTGCTGCCGGGCTGGATGCCGCCTTTGTGGATTTTGGCGACCGGGTGCCCGGTCTGCTCTCTGCTGCTGATGTGCGGCCCGCCCGCCGCGATGCCAAGATCGGCCAGTTGCTGCGCACCGGCCAATCCGTGCTGGTGCAGGTGAAGGCCGATGCGCATGGCGACAAGGGCGCCAGCCTGACGGGCGATATCTCCCTGCCGGGCCGTTTCCTGGTCTATACGCCGCTGGGCGATGGGCTGCACCTGTCCAAACGCCTGGGCAAGGGGCCGCAGGTGAATGCCCTGCGCGCCCTGTTCGCCGCTGAACTGCCCAACCAGGGCGGCTGGATCGTGCGCGGGGAGGCGGCGGGGGTTGACCCTGGGCTGGTGCTGGCAGAGGCCGAAGCCCTGCTGGCCCGCTGGCGCCCCGCCAGCCTGGCCCTGGGTGGGGCGGCCCCCCGCACCCTGATCCCCCCGCCCGATGCCCTCCGCCGCGCCGTGACGGAACTGCCGCGCGATGGCTTGGCGGAAATCATGGTGGAGGGGGCGGAACTGCTGGCGTCGGTGAAGGCAATGCTGGCCGATGATGCCCCCGATCTGCTGGCCCTGGTCAAACCCTGGAAGCCGGGGGACGGGCGTCGCCTGTTCGATCAGGGCGATGTGGATGGGGAAATTGCCCGTGCCGCTGGCCGGCGGGTGCCGCTGGCCTATGGCGGTTCCCTGGTCATCGACCGGGCCGAGGCGCTGACCGTGGTGGATGTGAATGGGGGGGAGCGGGGCAACCCGCTGGCCACCAACCTGGATGCCTGCCCGGAAATCGCCCGCCAATTGCGCCTGCGCAATATTGGCGGCATCGTGGTGGTGGATTTCGTCAATATGGGCCGCGCCGGCGACCGCGATGCGGTGGTGCGAGCCTTGAGTGAAGCGGTGGCCGCCGACCCGGTGGCCACCCATGTTTACGGCATGTCGCGCCTGGGCCTGGTGGAAGTGACGCGGGCGCGTCGCGGCCCCGCCCTGGCCGACCTGCTGGCCCTGGATGGAAATGATGAAGATGAGTGACGATCCTATCGATCTGGCAACCGCCCGCCCCCGCAAACAGCCGGCCTGCCCCATCTGCAGCCGCCCGGTGGTGGCCGCCTTCAAACCCTTCTGTTCCAAGCGCTGCGCCGATGTGGACTTGTCCCGCTGGCTGGGGGAAGCCTATCGCGTGCCGGTGGCCCCGGATGATGACGAGGCGGAACAGGCGGATGAAAAAAATCGAACCCTGTAAAAAAAGTGCTTTACAGGCCCCGGCCAACTCTCTAAAAGCGCCTCCACCGGACGGCACGACCAACACCGACCGGCGCTGAAACGGCGAAAGCCGACAGCAAATGCGATAGTGCCCAGGTAGCTCAGTCGGTAGAGCAGGGGATTGAAAATCCCCGTGTCGGCGGTTCGATTCCGTCCCTGGGCACCACTTCCTTTCCCAATAAAATCAATGACTTAGATGGGAAACGCGGTGGTGCCGCCTTCTGGCAATCTGACCAGAACGCCCAGAAAATTCCCACGCTTTCAGCCATTTTCCAGCGGCGGCCTGTGGCCCTCCAGAATTTTTCCCAGAAAAAATCAGTCCATTCCAGGCTGTTTTTTGATCCGGTTTCCGGTGTCTGAGACATGAGCGAATCGGCCTTCCGCACGTCATATTATACCAATCCGCCGAGGGTTTGACCCTTGGCGGATTGGAGGCCGGCGACCGCCGGCTCAGCACCTCGGGGCGCGTAAGCCAAGCTGCCGGATGGCAGCGTCCGGCGTCTGAGGGAACAAAAAATCTCCCTGGATCGGTCACGATCAAGGGAGATTGGCATTAGTCGGCTGAAGATTGACCTGCTGCAAAAAGAAACAAAATGGCGACAGAAATCCGCTTGATCAAAACGGATAGTCACAACTTTTCCAGGGCAAGTCCACATGGTGGTGGGGGCGTCGGCAGCCGGTCAGCCCACCTCATCCACCAACCCAAGCAAGCTCAGGCTGTTTTCAGCCAGCGCGGCGCTGGGGGTGCTGCTGGTGAAAGCCGGTCGTCCTTCTGCCCTGCCTGCATATTGGTAATGGTTGATCAGGGCCGTTGGATCATAGCCGAAAATATCCAATAGATCGGGGTTGAGTGCCGCATAGGCATCCACATCAAAGCCCATCACCTGCCGGCCCTCTGCCCGGCCATGATTGATATAATGGCTGATCAGTGCGGCATGGTTCAGGCCGTAAGCATTGAACAGGTCGGGGTTCAAGGCGGCATAGGCTTCGGCATCAAAGCCCAAGGTCACGCGGCCTTCCGCCTGGCCATTATTGATGTAATGACGAATCAGCGCGCCCTGATCCAGGCCAAAGGCATTGAACAGGTCGGGGTTCAGGGCGGCATAGGCTTCGGCATCAAATCCGAAGGTGGCCCGCTGCTCCGTCCGCCCGAAGCGCAGATAGTGGTTGCTCAAAGCACTGCTGTCCACCCCGAAGGCATTGAATAGATCGGGGTTCAGCGCTGCATAAGCATCAAGGTCAAACCCGCTGCTGACCCGGTTTTCGCCCCGGCCATAATCAATATAGTGCCGGATGATGGCGGCATCATTGTTACCAAAGACTGCCACCACATCCGGATTCAGGGCACGATACACCTCCAACGAGAAAATCGTATAGGTAGTATCATCATTGAGGATGGCGGCGTCGGCCGTGGCCTGGGTGATCGTGGCGGAATAGGGGTTGGACAGGATGAGGCGGAAACCTTCATCGGCCTCGCCCACGCCGTCGCCCGCCACATTCAGGGTGACGGTTGCCGTGCGCACCCCGGCGGCAAAGCTGACGCGACCAGACGGCAATACGCCACCGACGAAATCAGCTGCGTCAGCGGCGTTCGTGCCGAGTCCCGTGACTGACCAGTCAACCGCGGAATCCTCAAGAATGTTGCCGCTGCGCGTCACCGTGAAACTGTAAGCGGTGACGGCACCCGCCCGCCCTTCCTGCTGCGATACATCATTCGTGACCACGGATAGGGAAGGCGGCACGAAATCCTGGATGGTGATGGTGCTGGTGGGCATCGTGCCGGCGATGGCGGCCCCGGCCACCGGCGTATAGGTGAGAACCAGGGTCTCCACCCCCTCCACCACGAGATCGCCGCGTACCGACAGGCTGACGCCGGCCACGGTCTGGCCCGGCGCGAAAGTCACCTGCCGGTCGTGCAACACATAATCGGACGATGCCGCCGTTCCCTGACCGATGCCGACATCGAAGGTCAGCGCCGTTTCCGACGGCCGCGACAGGCTGACCAGCACTTCGACGGGCTGCTCGCCGGCCCGCATTTCCTTCACAGTCAGATCCTGGGCAATCAGGGCGATATTGAGACCGGGTCCATCATCATCCAGAATGACGCCGACCGCCTGCAGACTGTCCACCCCGCCGGCCAGCACCGCGCCGACCGGGTCGGAGAGGGTGACCAGGATGGTCTCGTCCCGTTCGTCCGTGACGTCGCCGGTCAGGCCGACGGTGAAGCTGGCGGAGGTAGCCCCGGCGGGGATGGTCAGGGTTCCATTATTCTGGGTAGCAGAGGCCGGGCGTGAAAGATCATCGTCGAGCGCGGTGCCGAGGCTGGTGCGCACCTGCACCGTCACCGCATCCAGGGCAGGCTGCGACAGCGTGACAACGAAGCGCATGGCACCGGAATAATTCTCCACACCTTCCGCCTGGCTGATGGTGAGGACCGGCTGGCTGGTACTGGCATCATCATCCAGGATCAGCGCGTGCCCGGCGGCACCCGCCTTAGCAATGGCCACGGTGGAGGGCGGCGTCACCACGAGAGAGAAATATTCGCTTGCCTCGGCAATGGTGTCGCCGAGGATCGGTACGCGGACATAGGCCACCTCCTGACCCGGCGCGAAAGACAGGCTGCCGCTCGTGGCCTGATAGTCCAAGCCGGCCGCGGCATTACCGTCCGCCGTGGCATAGCTAAAGCTCAATGCCTGTTCGGATGGGCGTGACAGCCTGACCTCGAACACTGCCTCGGCGCCTGTGGCTCCACTTTCCAAGATTACCGGATCGCTGACGATGACGGCCAGGTTGGAGTTGACGCTCGGGTAATCGTCAAGGATGATGCCGGTGGCCCGCAGGACTGGGCCACCGCCAGCCAGAACGCCGCCAGCGGGATTGTAGAGCTCGATGGTGAACGCCTCGTCCACCTCGTCCAGCGCGTCACCGGCCAGTTGGATGCTGGGTAGGCTTAATTCCGTGCTGGTGCTGCCGGGTGCGAAGGTGATGGTGCCGCCACGATTGGCGAAGGCCGACGAGATATCCAGGTCGGACGCGGTTTTCGGCACGATCCTGTAGGCAACCGTCACACTGTCCGTCGCCGCTGCGGACAAGGAGACATGAAAGCGCATCGCGCCGCTATAATCCTCGACAGCCGTTTGGGCGGCGACGGAGATGACGGGCCGACCGCCGCCATCATCCTCCAGGATGCGGGCTTCCCCCGTGGCACCCACCAGTCCGATGGACAGGCCCGCCGGAGGCGTTACCGCCAGGAAGAAGCTTTCGCTGCTCTCCAGCACCGTGTCACCCAGAACCAGAACGCGGACATAGGCCACATCCTGGCCCGGCACGAAGAACAGGTTGCCGCTGGTAGCCTGATAGTCGCTGCCGGCAAGCGCACTGCCATCCTTGGTGGCATAGGTGAAGCTGAGCGCCTCTGTGGCCGGCCGGGACAGGCGCACTTCGAACAGCGCTTCACGCTGGCCGCTGTCACCTTCCACCACCACCACCGGATCGGCGACGAACAGCGCTAGGTTGGAACCGCTGCCATCATTGTCCAGGATTACGCCAGGCGTGCGCAGAACCACACCGCCGCCGGCCAGGGCCGCGCCGGACGGATCATACAATTCCAGGATCACATGCTCATCGCGCTCATCGGTCGCGTCATTGCCGCTGGTCCAGAAGGTCAGCGCTGCCGAAGTCTGACCCGGCGCGAAGGTGACGGAGCCGCGATAGTCTGAATCGGCATAGCCACCCTGGATATCCGTATCATTCGCCGTGCCGCCCACCAGCCGATATTGCACCGTCACGGCATCAAGCGGCGCCTCTGACAGGGTCAGGGTGAAGCCCAGCCGATTCTCGTAGTTCTCCGTCGTACGCGACGGCTCGACCGAGAGCACGGGCCCGGTACCGGCATCATCATCCATGATGGTGGTGGTACCGAAGGCGCCGCTGGTATCAATGGCCAGTCCTGCGGGCGGGGTCACGCGCAGATGGAAGGTTTCTGTGGCCTCCACAACGCCGTCGCCGATCACCGGAACGCGCACCGTGGCCGTATCCTGGCCCACGGCGAAGGCGACGACACCGCTGGACGCCTGGAAGTCGGATCCGGCAATGGCAGAACCGCTGATTGTCTCATAACTTGCGGTGAATGCCTGGGTAGCCGCCCGGGAAAGGCGGACCGTGAAGACTGCCTCGTGGCTGCCGGCATCGCCCTCCACGATGACCGGATCGCTGACAAACATGGCGAGGTTGGACCCGAGCCCGTCATTATCCAGGATCACGCCCTCGGCGCGTAGCACCGGGTATCCATCCAAGAAATGCCCGCCGGTCGGGTTGTAGAGTTCCAGCACGGCGAACTCATCCACCTCGTCCACAGCGTCATGCGCGACCGAGATATTGATCGTCCCCTGGGTCTGCCCAGCCGCAATCGTCAAGGTGCCCCAGTTATCATTGTCCCAAACCGGGTAGTTCATGTCGCTGTCGGACACTGTGCCGGTATCTGACAGGCGGTAGCGCACCGAGACCGCATCCACCGCCGGTGCCGACAAGGTCACCGTATAAACGAGGCGGACAAGGTTTCCTTCCGTGATCGATCCACCGGAAACGGAAATCTGCGGGCCGACGGTTGGCGCGGCCAAGGTGATCTGGTCCTGCGACATGACGACATCCTTTGCTGGCGGTATTGATCGGCGCGTTAATCGCCATGCAGGGCGGTTGCGCAATGCCAAATCTATGCGTCTTCAACGCGTGTCCGTCATCCGACGAACCCGTCGGATGACGGTCCCGGTAATGTCGTTCTCTATTGAGAACATCGCAATCCATGCCTCCGCCCGCAGCAGGGGCGAAATCAGCGGCACAAACAAGGCGGTGGTCGATGATGGTCGCCAGGATATCGCACCAAGCCAAGGTCGGATCGGCGGCGCTTGCCCTGCTGGTGGCGCTGGCACTGATGCCCGTGACGGCCGGTGGCCAGACGCGCCACCCAGCGACGGCCAGCCTGCTCGTGTTCAAGGGTGACGGGCTCATCAGCCAGGGCAGCGCCGTCGCCATCACGTCCGGCGGCCATTTCCTGACGGCCGCCCATCTGTTGCGCGCAGGCGACCGCATGGAACTGCGGGCGGCGGGCGGCACGGTTCTGGTTGCCACCCTGGTGGATCAGGACCCGGCGGCAGACCTGGCCCTGCTGCGTGTCGACGGGTGGCGCGGCGGCGTCGCCGCCCTGGCCCTGTCACCCCCCCAGGCCCGTGCCCCCGTCAACATCGCTGGCTATTGGGGCGATGGTCTGGAACCCGAGCGGCAGCGCCGCCTGTTCGGCCCCAGCATTCCCCTGTTCACCCCCGACCCTGCGGCACCGCCGCATAATGCCGCCGGCATCGTCGCGGATGGGGACGGCCAGGGCTTCACTTTCGTGGCCGATCTGGGCCGTGGCGCCTATGGTGCTGCCATCCTGAACAGTTGCGGAGAAGTGCAGGGAATCGCGCGCGCTGCCGCAGGCAGCGATATCGATCGCCTTTGGCGGCCCCACCGCCTGCAGGGCAGCAGCCAGGCCATCGGGTCGCAAGCTTTGGCCGGCTGGCTGCGAAACAAGGGGCTTGCCCCCTCGATGGCAGCGCAGGCCTGTACCGCCACCGGATCGCCGGCAATCCCAGGCACTGCCGCCAGCACCGCTACCACCGCCAATGACGCGGCCGGTCGCCGGCAGGCGGAAGAAAAGGCGGCGGCAGAAACGCGCAAAAGACAGGAAGCCGAACGAAAGGCCGCCGCCGAAAAAGTCGCGCGGGAACAGGCGGAGCGGGATGCCGCCGCCACCCGGGAAGCCAGAGACCAGGCGGCGGGGCTGGCCAACAACCTTGGCAAGCAGTTGGAGGAGCGCAAGGCGGAGCTGGCTGGACAGGAACGGCTGCTGTCCACGCGCACCATGGCCCTGGCGGGCGCGGGCTTGGCGCTGGTCATCGCGCTGCTCGTGGCGATCCTGCTGCAGCGCGGGCGTCGGCGGGCTCTGAAGGCAGCGGCGGTGGCATCCGCCACCTTCCCCGATTGCCGGCTGGTCGGCGTTGGCACCGACGGGGCGCCACTGGCTGCCAGCATCGCCGGCAAGGCATTGCGCCAGGCACCCGACGGTTTGCTCGTCGGACGCAATCCGGCGCAGGCCCAAATCGTGGTGACAGATCCAAGCGTCAGCCGGGTGCATGTGCGGATCCGGCTGGCCGGCGAGACACCTATGATCAGCGATGCAGGCTCTGCTGCCGGTACCATGGTTGATGGCACGCCGCTGGCACCATCAGAGGAAATCGCCCTGTCCGACGGCGCCATGATCGTCATGGGGGCCGCGCGCCTGCGTTTCTCCATCGCCGGAGGTGCGCCATGATCGTCGTGATTGCCCGCCGTATTGCCTTTATCCTGCTGCTGTCCCTTGCCGCCGGCCTTCCGGCAAGGGCCGGGGACAAGACGGAGAGCGTGGTCCGCCTCCTGGCCCTGTCCGACAAGTCCATGAGCACCGGCACAGGCTTTCTGGTCAATCGCGACGGCTATCTGGTCACCAATAATCACGTGATCGACGGGGGACGGCTGTTTGTCGCACTGCCGGAAGGATTTCGGGGCGATATCCGCGATGCCGTCCGCAACCCCAATGCCAAGCTGGTCTGGCGCAGCCCGGACCTGGACCTTGCCATCCTGCGCATGGAGGGAGGTGGGCTGCCGCAGACACCCGTCATCCTGACCGAGCAATTGCCGGAACGCGGCCGGGACGTGACGGCCATCGGCTATCCCGGCGCCGCCGATGTGCTGGATGCGCGCGGGGGCCTGGGCGCCCTTGAATCCGTCGTCGCAACGGTGACCAAGGGCACATTCAGCCGTCTCGCCCCAGACCAGATCTGGGTGAAGGGCGGTCGGCCCATCAGCATCGTGCAGCACAGCGCGGAGATCAATCCCGGCAATAGCGGCGGGCCGCTCTTCGATGAATGCGGGCGCGTCATCGGGGTCAATACGGCCGGAGCCAGAACGGGCGAAGTATTCCTCCAGCCCGATGGCAAGGGGGGTGTCACCGGCGGCGGCATCGCCGCCCAGGGCGTGAATTTCGCCTCCCACAGCGCCGAACTGATCCGGGTCCTGCGCGATAAAGGCATCGCGTTCACCCATGACAGCGGCACCTGCGGTGGCAGCGAGGACATGTTGACCGTTCTGCGCACAGGCATGATCGGCGTCGTCGCCATGCTGGTGCTGACCAGCGGCTTGCTGATCATGGTCCTGCGTCGCCCGCGCGAACGGCTGGTGCGGGCGGTGGATGCGCTTTCGCGCTCCATCCGGCCGGCTGGGCCGGCGGGTCGACCTGCCACACCCGGTGCCAACGGCGCGGCAGGTGGCGATGCCGGCTCCTCGTGGCGGCTGGAAGGCCGCACACCGGAGGGGATCGCCATACGCCTGCCCCTGGACCCAAGGTTGATGCGCGAGGGCAAGGCGATTTTGGGCCGCGACCCTGCCCAATGCCGTCATGTCCTGTCGCACGAGAAGGTGTCGCGCCAGCATCTGCGGCTGATGCTGCGCGGCGCGGCGCTGATGATCGTCGATCTGGGCTCCGCCAACGGCACCTATGTCAATGGCCGGGCCGTGCCGCCCGGCGTGGAAACCGAATTGCGGGCGGGGGACGAACTGGGCGTGGGGCCGGTTCGTCTGCGCCTGCGGCAATGATCACCTGAACAGCTGAGCCAGGGGAGTGTGTGGGATGGGCAAGATCGCAAGGATGGGTGTGGTGGTCAGCGTGGCGGCGGGTCTGGTGCTGACCGGCTGCAAATCGACGGAAATGACCAAGGTGCTGGCCGGTGGCAGCGGAGGTCTCCTGGCCGCCGTCGCCTGCAGCGGCGTCAAGAACAAGGCCGCCTATGCGGCCTGCATCGCTGGCGGCGTCGGGATCGGTTACATGATCGGTTCGCGCATCGCCGAGGCGTTGGAGGAACAGGACCGGCAGCGACTCCTGGCCGCGCAGGAACAGGCACTGGCCACCAACCAGCCGGCCAGCTTTTCCAACCCCGATACCGGCGTCACCGGCCGCGTGACCGTCCTCTCGGAGGCGCCGCCGCAACGGGTGGACAAACCGGTGAAGGTTCTGAAGGACCGGGTCACCACAGTTCCCCCGCTGGACCTGATCAATGCCAGCTATCAGGCCACTGCCAACGCCAACCTGCGCGGCGGCCCCGGAACGGACTATCAGATTGTCGGTAAACTCACCAAAGGCGAGACCGTGCAGGTCCTGGGCCGGGTCAAGGGACAGGATTGGTATCTGCTGGGCCATGGTGATGTCGGCACCGGCTATGTCTTCCACAATCTTCTTCGCCCAACCGGGGCGGACTCTGCCGTCCCGGCGATGGCCCCGCCGGCGGGACAGGTCGGCGAGGTGATGGTGGCAGCCGAACTGCCCTGCCGGCGTGTGCGGCAGGAGGTGACGGTGCATGACCGCAATCTCAGCGAGGATGTAACCGTTTGCCAGCAGGGTGACGGGTCATGGCGCATCGCCTGATCGCCGTGACGCTCCTGGTCCTGACGCTGGCTGCCGCTCCATCGCAGGCAGACGATCGGCGCCCCCTGACCCTGCCGGGCGGCATCCCCGCCGGTGTCGGCATCTATCTCAGGCCACCATTCTGCAGCAGTGTCGGTCGTGTCGATATCGAGGCCGGCGCGGGCATCCTGTCCGATGCGGGTACGCGCCTGGGCCTGCTGTTCAATGTCCAATCGGTGCTGGCGCGCCAATGTCCGGGCATCACCAAGCTGACTTTCAGCGGCTGGGAGAATGGTGTGCTGGTCTATGCCGGCATGATGCAGCACCCGTGGGAGGAGGAGGTGGCGCTTTATGCGCCTTAAGACCGATGAGCCATGATGAGCAGACTTTGCCGCCGGGACACCGGCTGGAAGAATATGTCATCGACAAGGTGCTGGGCTCCGGGGGGTTCGGCATCACCTATCTCGCGCGGGATGCCCATTTGGACCGGTCGGTCGCCATCAAGGAATATTACCCCTTCCATCTGGCCCGGCGCGGCCGTGACCAGCATGTTTCGCCCCATACCGGTGCTGCGGAGAAATTGTCGGAATATAATTGGGGCCTGGATCGGTTCGTCGATGAGGCGCGCGCCCTGGCGCGCTTCGAGCATCCCAACGTGGTCCGGGTGGTCCGCTACATGCAGCGGCAGGGCACGGCCTATATCGTTATGGAATTTGTGCCAGGCCAGCCCTTGTCAGCCCTTGCCGGTCCGCGCATTCCGCCGGAGGCGGATCTGCGGGCGTTGTTGTTGGCGCTGCTGGACGGGCTGGCGACCGTCCATGCCACGGGCCTGCTGCACCGGGATATCAAACCAGCGAACATCATCGTCCGGCCCGACGCAACGCCGGTTTTCATTGATTTCGGTGCGGCCCGCCAAGCCATCGGATCGCGCAGTCAGCCCTTGTCCACCATTCTGACCCCCGGCTATGCGCCGATGGAGCAGTATTATTCACGCGGCAATCAAGGGCCGTGGACAGACATCTATGCCATGGCGGCCGTGATGCATACCTGCCTGATGGGCGAGCCGCCGGCCGAAGCACCAGAGCGGCCAGGGTTGAACGGGACGGACCGGCTGGCGCTGAGGGCGCGGGGAAGGGCCAGCGATGACTTCCTGAAGGCCCTGGACTGGGCGCTTTCCCCCAACGAGCGGGACCGACCGCAGAATGTCGCAGATTGGCGCAAGGTCTTGGTGGGTGGCGAGCGGACAAGGACCGACACCCCGCCGGCGCTCCCACCCTCACCACCATCGCCTCGCCCCCCGCCCGAAAGGGTCGCTGTCGAGGGTGGCTTGGGGCGACTGCCCCTGCTGGTGGCCGGCGGCGGCGTTGCGGTCGGAGCGGCGCTGATCGCCTATCTGACCCTTGGCCTGGACGGTGGGCGTCAGCAACTGGTGACACCCACCCCCGCCCTATCGAGCGGCACCAACCAGGCCAATGCTAAATTGGGCCAACCACAGGATGCCGTGGCGATGGCCTTGGACGACGAAAGCTACAGCAAGGCGGTGAGGATCGGCACCCCAGAAGCCTATGCCGTCTATCTGCGTCTGCACCCAGATGGCCGGCACGCCGCGCAGGCGCGCGGCAGCGCCCGAACCCCCTAATTTCCGACCAGCGATGGAGGCACCCGATGAGCCGCGACCAGGATGACATGCGTAACAGCTTCTTTTCCCGCCCGACGGAAATCCACCGTCCGGGTGCCCGCGACGAAAGCACGGTCACCAATGATCGGGCCTATCCGGCGACAGCACCGACCGTCGGTCCGGGCGACACCCAGCCGCCGCCAAAAGTCACAGGCAATAACAGCAACCGTGAGCCGGCGACCCGGCTGCATCGGCCGACCTTCGCACAAGAGGGTGCACAGGCAGCCCCCGTCACCGACGCCGGCCCGGTAACGGGTTGGCTTGTCGTGGTTAACGGTCCTGGCCGGGGCCAGGCCCGGGCATTGGGCTATGGTGTGAACAATATCGGGCGAGGGAATGACGCGCGCGTTTGCCTGGATTTCGGTGACGACGAAATATCGCGCAGTGCCCATTGCGCCGTCATCTATGATGGGCGTAACCGCAAATTCTTCATCCAGCAAGGCAGCGGCAGCAACCTGGCCTATGTCGATGGCGCTCCGGTGCTCTCGCCTCGGCCGCTGACCGGCGGCGAGCGGATCGATATCGGCCGTACCGGCCTGCGGTTCGTGCCGCTTTGCGGCGATGATTTCGACTGGGCGGCCGAAGGGGAAACACGTTGAGCGGCCTTAAGGCCCCCGGATTGGACTGGCAGGTCAGCCAGGCCCAGTTCCTCGGCGCGCGGGAACGGCAGGAGGATGCCCTGCGTCTGTCGACATTGGGGGAAGGGGCCGGCGGGTGGCACTTGGCCCTGGTCTGCGATGGCATGGGCGGGCATGAGGGCGGACAACAGGCCGCCAATCTTGCCGCCGATACATTCCTGTCGGCCGTGCGCGAGCAGACAATGCCTGCGGATGGCAAGGCGGCGGCGGCGATATTGGAGCACGGATTGGAACGGGCCGTGACCGGTCTGTCCGACAATATTGCCCAGGGCGGCCCGCCCGCCATGGGCACGACCCTTGCTGCGGTCCTGGTGCGTGGGCGCGACCTGGCTTGGATCAGCGTCGGCGACAGCCTGCTGCTGCACCGCCGCGCCCGGACGATCCGCCGGTTGAACGCAGATCATTCCATGGTGCCCATCCTGGAGGGGCTGGTGGCGGCGGGCAGGATCAGCCATGACGAGGCCGCTCAGGATCCAAAGCGTTCGGCATTGCGCAGCGTAATAGGGGCCGTGAGGCCCGCCCTGTGCGACTGCCAGTTCCGTCCAGGACTGCTGGCACCCGGGGACGATCTGCTCTTGGCATCGGACGGGCTGTCCACCTTGAGCGACCCCACAATATTGGCGGCACTGGCAGGCCCTGCCAGTGCCCAGACACTGGTCGACAAGGTGGTGTCCTCTGCACGGCCGTACCAGGACAATGCCAGCCTCATTCTGATGCGTGCCCAGGGGATCGCCACAGGCGGAAAGATTGGCTGGTGGCGCCGGCTGCTGAGGCGCGCTGTTTCCTAATACCAACCTGCCTAAAGGTTGACCTTTAGGCAGGTTGGAGGCCAGCGACTGCTGGCCCGCGCCACATGGCGCGTAAGCCAAGCTGCCGGATGGCAGCGCCCGGCGCATGAGGGAACACGAAATCTCCCTGGGTCGGTCACGATCAAGGGCGATTGGTATGAGTCATGCAGCAACCAACCGCACGCCAACGACAGGAGTCTCGCGCGATGGCCGCCCAAATCCGCTTCCAGGGTCAAAGTCGCTGCATCCCGCTTTCCGGCGCCGGTCCCTGGATGATCGGCCGCTCCACCCAGGCCGCGATCGAGATCCATAACGACCCCAGTACTTCGCGCGAACAGGCCATCATCTATCTGGAGCGGGGACGTTACCTGCTGGAACCGCTCTCGCCGCGGGTCCCCACCTTGCTGGACGGCCGCCCGGTCAGCGGGCGCCTCCCCCTGACGGACGGATCGGAGATCCGATTTGCCGGTCAGGTACTTTGCCTGGATCTGGGTGGCACCCCTACTCACATAGTGCAGGCGCCGGTCGGCGTATCAGTGCCATCCGTGAATCGCCCTGTCGCGGTGCCCGTCATCCTTCACGGCGAAATACCGGCGATCATCCTGTTCTTCCTGTCCGTCCTGGCACTGGTCCTGCCGGTCTGGGAGTTGCAGTCCGATCGGACCGCCCAGTTGATCCGGCTGCTGGACACCAGCACGATCGGCCCGATTGCCTATCTGCTGCCCCTAGCCTACGCGCTGGCGGTTGCAGGCCGGGTATTGGCACCCTTGCGCGCCTATGCCATCCATTTCGACCTCCTGGCACTGGCGGGCGCCGTGGCCAGCCTAATCATCAGCCGGACGGAGGCGGAAAGCATCGTCACCGAGATGACAAGCTTGCGGCAGTCACCGTTGGGCGGCTTCGTGGAGTTTTTCTCCAATTTGGCCGGCGGCACGCTGAAGGCCTCGCTGGAAGCGGGCAGCGGGCTCCGCGTTCTGGCCACGCTGATCCTGGGATCATCGCTGCTCGTCCTGTGGGAACTGTGGAAGCGCCGCCAAATGATGGCGCGCCTGTAGAGCGTCTTTCAGTTCGTCCAAGCGCCGGCACCGCTCTGCGGCCTTGCACAACATGCTGCCATTGGGCACCGAAGGCCGGCCATTCCATTTGAACCCGCTGGGAGAGGTCCGAACATGGATATGCTTCCGCCATTGCGCCGTTGGCTTGCCGGCATATGTCGGACGACACCGGGAACCCTGGCGGTCGTGCAGTCCCCCCCCATCGCGGAGCCACCGTCCCCAGCAGGACGGCAGCTTGTGCTGGTGACGACAAATCCTCTGGGAGAGAGCCGCCGGTATCTGTTCCCCCTCATGCGCCTGGGGCTGACCGGGGTGGTGATCGGTCGGGGCGGCGGCTCGGAGATCCTGCTGGACGATCCGACGGTGTCGCGCCGCCATGCCCGCATCTGGCTTCATGATGGAAACTTGATGATTGAGGATCTCGGCTCCCGGAACGGCATCCAGATGGCGGGTGCTGCCGTCTGCGCGCCGGGCGAGCCGACGGTGCTGACCGATCAGCCCTTCCGGCTGGGTGCGCTGACGGTGACCGTCCGGATCGATTGACCGCCTGCAGGGCTCCCTCTATTCGGAGCGGTAAAGGGCGAAACCGGCCCAGAGGCGCGGATCATCGGGCGGCAATGCCGGATCCTCCAGGACCGCCAGTATCGCCCCGCGCAGCGCCTCCGGCGTGCCGCCACCCGCCAGCACCGGCACGGTCAGCCGGGGTGCCATGTCGTCACGCACGGGTATCTGACTGGCCAGTACGACGCGGGCGCCGGCCGCGAACAAGGCACGGACCAATGCCGTCGCCGCATTGTCACGGCTATCACCTCCCGGCGTCGCGGTATTGCAACCGGAAAGCACCAGCATACGACCGGACAGGTCCGGGCCGCGCGCGATCTCCGATGCGGTCAGATAGCCGTCTCCCCCGTCACCCGGGGTCAAGGCAAGGGTCGGCTCGACCGCACCCGCTTCCCCCGCCATCAGGCCATGTGTCGCAACCGCCACGGTTCCGGCCGACCCCGGCCCCCTGTTCCAGGCGGCTTCCGTGGCCGCCGCGCCAAGATAAAGCCGGCCTTTCGGCGACAATTCCTCCAGGGCTTTCACCTCCTGGCGGCTGCCGGGCAGCGTTGGCAGCGCGGACAATCCCGTTCCATTGGGATCGGGGGGCAGACACACCCCATCCGTCGAAATTCCCGCGAAGCAGGGAGCGCCGAACGCCAAAATGCCACCGGAAATAATGGGTAGCGGCCGCCCGCGCGCCAATACGAAGGCCGCAGGGCTGGGCACGTTGCTCAGGGCATGGCGCTGGATCAGCCAGCCGGTGGCACGCCAGCTCCGGTCATCGTCGCCTGGTGGCAGATCTGTCACCAACGTCGCCAGGGGTAACTGGGCCAAGAAGCCACCGGTCACCACCTGTAACTGCCTGATCTCCCGCAGATCTGGCTCTAACGGTGCCAGCAAGTCACGATAGAGCGCGTGTGCGGCCACGCGGTCGAAACGTGACGCGTGGCCCGCAGGGCTGCCCCGCATGATCCGCCCGTCCACCGCCGGGCTGGCCGTCTCAACTGCAGTGGTCCGGCAAGACAAGGGCCGGGCCGGATCCAGTGCCAGCCGCACATGCGCGATACGGGTGCAAAGTGCTTGCTCCGGCAGGTCTGCACGATGCCAATGGACCTTGTCACGGGTCACCAGAAAGACATGGGTAGCCTCCGTCGCTGGCACCAGAAGAAGCATCCCTTCCCCTGGCCGCAGATGTTGGCGCACCTGGGACAGTGTAACGGGCGGCAGTTCAGACAGCAGCCCCAGCCGAGGATCGGCCTTCCGCAGCGCCGCATCCGCCTGCTGGAACCGTATCGCCGCGTCGTCGGCTTCCCGCGACAGCCGCTCGATATCGGTCGCCACGGGCTGGCGGGCGGCCAGGGCTCTCTGCTGTGCGCGGTCGGCTAGGCGCAATTGCTGGCGTGCCTCCTCCCGCGTCCGCGCCAGCACGGCCGTTTCCGGCATCGACATACGAATCGCTGCCTGGGACCAATAAAGGTCCGTGGTTGAACCGAGCGCCGCCTGCAGGAAAGGAAATACCCGCTCATGGGTCGCGGACATCGTTACCTTGTCTTGGGCCCACAGCGTATTCGCCGCCAACTCGGCCAGTTCGCGCCGGTTGCTCACGCTTTCCGAACGGCCCAGCGTGATGGCCTCCGTGGCCACCGGCAGCATACGTTCAGCCAGCGCCACCGCCTCATCCCGCCGGCCACCGGCGTTCCACGCCGCCATGACGGCGGCGGCGATGAACGGGTATTGCGTGTGCCTTTGCCCCAGCCCCGCTGCCGCGTCCTCCAGCAACCCCTCGGCCAATCCCAGCGCCTCTGTGGTTTCCCCGTCACGGACCAGCGATCGGATCAGGTTGGCGCGCGCGACCAGGGTTGTTCTGGCCCGCGGCCCTGCGCCGGCACTCACAAGCGTATAGGCCTGACGCAGCTCCGCTGTCGCCGTGGGGTCGCGCAGGGCCAACAGGATGCTGCCGAGGTTGGCGCGGCTGACACCGGTCGCCGCCTCGCCCAACGCCGCCTGCTGGGCCTGGATCATTTCGCGATACTGCGCCATGGCGCCCGCCTGATCGCCACTGTCGGACAGGGCCGTTGCATAATGGCCGCGGGCCCCCAGCAGCTGCGGGTGGGACGGTGGCAAGGCGGCGGCGGCGCGCTCCACTGCTTGACGCAAAATATCCACGGCGGCGCGGGCTCTACCGCTTTCCACCCGCACCTCGCCAATTGCGATCAGCAGGTCGAGCCATTCCGCATTGGCATCCGCCTGAGTTCCCCAAAGGCGCAGCGCCTCCATGTAATGGCGCTCAGCCTCGGGAAACTGCTCGCGCCGCATCGCCAACTGGCCGTAGGACAAGGCCAGCCGACCCTCATCGCAATGGTTGGGCCGCTGCTCCGCCCGGCAGAAGGATGCAATCCGGTCCAGCGTGGTGGCCATCAGCGGCAGCCGTTCCAGTCGCATGGCCAGGACCGCGAGATTTTGCAGGGCGATGGAATGCGCTGTCGTGGCGGTGGGCTGTGCGCGCTCGAACCATCCGACGGACTGCTCCATCAGCGCCAGAGCATCCAGCGGCTTGCCCCGAAGCACCAGGGTGACAGCCTGCCCGCCCAAGAGTTGCGCCATGAGATAGGGCTCCTGCTCCTCCCGCCCACGCAAGAGGGACGCAGCGGCCGCGAGATGGCTTTCAACCTCGTCCATCTTCTGCAGCATCTGGGCGGAAACTGCCAGGTTCAGGTGGATCTCGGCCAAAAGCCAGGCTGGAAGGTTATAACGCTCGGCCGTCGCCAGCGCCTTCATCCCCCATTCATGCGCCGGAACCGGCTCTCCCCGGTCACGCGCCGCACCCGCCCGGCTCACCAGGGCTCTAACCAGGGCTGCCGGTGCGGTACTTTCCACCCCCGCTTGGTGGATCACGGTATCCGCCAGCGCGACGGCACCGGTAGGGTCACCGGCCTCACGCTGAAGGTCGGATGCAGCGGCCAGAGACATCAGCCAATCCGTGCTGCCAGGGGTCGAGCGGGCCCGCAATGCCGCCACCTGATCCGCCGCCGACGCGGCCTCAGGTCGCGTATCGGGCCGCCACACCTGCATCTCCTGCGCACCGGCGGGCTGCATCGACATCCCCACCAACAGAATCGAAGATGCCAGATACCGGGAAAACAGACTGGATCGCATCGCTTCGCACCTCGTCAATTTGTCCGGTAACAATGATTGCCCGCGTTCAATTGGTCAGAATCTGTACACGGTGCGGGCTGCGGGCGCGGCTGGTGATAGTGATCTCCTGCATCGCATGGCGCGGCACCCAAACGCAGACCAATTGCCGGACGACGGCGCCGTCGCGCTCACATGCTATGCCGTCGCCATCCCTGATATGCAGGCTCAGCACCATCGTGTCCGTCGTGCGCACATAAAGAATAGCGGTTTCCAGGGGAATCATTTCAAAGGACAGCTTAGTGTCGCCCGCCGGCAACAAATATTCGCTGCGGCCGGGACCAGCACTGCGGCCGCGAAAGATGCCGGCGGTTTCACGGGGGGCCGTCCGCAGGGACGGCGTTTCTGCGCCCGGGGTTTCCAATTGCACAGGAAGGCCGTCCAGGCCGAAAACACGCCCAGCGGCACGTTTCAGCAGGTCATGCACCTGTCCGGTCGCAACACCTTCCCCCCGGGACAATAACAGGTCCGCCTCCATCACCAATTCCAAGGCGTCACGCTGTTTCTCGGTTTCCGGCACTGTCACCTCCGCAAGTGAAGAGCCAGCCCACAGGAGAGCGCCAGTTATGAGCAATGCGAGCGACCTTCCCATACCCTCCTACCATGTGCTCCAGCGTCGAGGGCGACAATGCCCGCCTGCCCAAAAATTCCAAAACACCCCATCATGGCATCTGACCAATTGGCCAGTTTATAAAATGTGCGTCTATCCTTACAGTCTACCACCATAGCAAATGGGTATGGAAACCCTTTGAGCCTTCTACGTGTGGAGGGGCCATGCGTGTACTGCTGCTAGAGGATGACCGGTCATGGGCTGAACGGATCATCCACGCCGTGGGCGCCCTGGGCGGGGAGGTCGCCTGGATGACCCAGATCAACCCAAGTCTAGATGAGGTCCGCGAAGCGCAGCCTCCCTATCAAATTATCATTCTCGACCGCACCCTTGAAGGAGAAAAGGATGATGGACTGATATTTCTGCGCAGATTGCGTGATGAAGCCATACAAATTCCGGTAATTGTTTTGTCACATCTTTCATCGATAGAGGATCGGGTAAGCGGGTATCAGGCAGGCGCCATCATTTACATGACAAAGCCGTTCGAGATTGCCGAACTGCAGGCGGTGCTGCGGGCCCATTTCAACCGTTCCTGGTTGATCTGCGGTGCCTTGGAGCTGGATATAGAACATCGGCAAGCCTATTGGAGCGGTCGCCGATTGGTGCTGTCCCCGCAATCCTTCCTGATCCTGCATCTGCTGGCGGAGCGGGCCGGGGAAACCGTGCTGCGCGCGGCTCTGCATCGCCGCGCTTGGCCACCCAGCATGGCACTGGACCGTGACATGGTGGACAGCGCCATGCGGCGCCTGCGGCAAGAGCTTCGTCGGGCCATAGGCGGCGACCCGATCGAAACGGTTCCTCATCTTGGCTATCGCCTTACGCCCGACATGCTTCAGGGCGCGGCTCGGGCATGAGATGGCTGGTCCTGTCAGCCCTGGGTCTGCTGGCAATCCTGCTCGGTGGAGGTTTTCTGCTGGTCGCGGAAATGTTGGTGGCGGACATGGAAAGTCGCGCGCGGTTGGAGATCGACGCCGATATTGTGGCATTGCAGCGTGCCGACCAGCATGTGCCCCTTGTCGGCCCCCTCGACATCGCTATGCGCAGTGAACAGGATGGCGATGCCTTCTATGCCATGCGGGATGCGGATGGGACCCTGCTTGGCAGCATTCTGCAAAGCTGGCCAGAGGCCGCCGGCGACGATGGCTATTTTTATTTCGACCTGCCCGGCCCGCAGGGCGCGGGCAATGGGCGGTCATTGCTGGCCCGAACAGCCAAACTGGAAGGCGGGGCGGAGATGCTGGTTGCGCGCGACCTCGCAGGCCAGACCTTGTTTATCCGGCATGTCGGGCTTCTGTTCGGCAGCATATTTATCTTGTTCAGTTTTGTCATGCTGGTTGGCGCAGTCTGGTTGGGCCGGCGTGAGCAGCAACGGGCGAGCGCCATCCTGTCGGTCTTCCAGCGGCTCGCGCAGGGCGAAACTGGCAGCCGGGTGCCGCCCGCCCGCGGGCATGACCCGCTGTCGCGGCTCGGCGGTATGCTCAACATCTGTCTGGACAATATCGACCGGCTGGTCGGGATGCGCGACTGGCTGGAAGGCGCGTTGAAGCATGAGATGCGGGCCCGCCTGACCGAAATCATGCTGAAATTGCCGGAGACCAATGATGCCATGGGTCCGGTCCATGAAAAGGTCGAGGACGCGCTACGTGCATTCGACGGTATCATGAATCTATCGCGCTACCGGGTCGGTTCCATGTTACGGGGACGCCGCTTCCGCCTTGATCAGCTACTAATTGAAGTGACCCGATCTTGGGCGACGGAAATTGCCGAAAAGGACCTGAAGCTAACTCAAACCATCACGCCCATGGTGATGGTGGAAGGCCAGCCTGACCTTTTGATGGTGGTCCTTCACAATATTGTCAGCAACGCCATCAAATACACCCCGGCAGATGGTGCATTGCGCCTTGGCCTGATCATGGTGGATGGACATGCCAAAGTGACTTTGGCCGATACCGGTCCCGGATTGAAGGGCTTTCCCGGCGGATTCGCCAAAGATGGCCGTATCACGCCATTCCGCCGGGGCCCAGCTGCCGAGGGGAAGGATGGGCTGGGTCTCGGGCTCTGTCTGGTCCAAGAAGTGGTCGAGTTGCATAATGGCCATTTGAGCATCGCGGAGGATTTAGGTGGTGGCACCCTTGTGACCATTCTGCTGCCCAGCTGATATTGGCGAAGGCATAGTCCGAATCAGGGGAATAGCATGTCATACCAATTTCCCTTGATCGTGATCGATCCAGGGAGATTTCGTGTTCCCTCACGCGCCGGGGGCTGCCTCCGGCAGCTTGGCTTACGCCGCCACCAAGCGGCGGGCCGGCGGTCGCCGGCCTCCAATCCGCCGAAAGCTCAACCTTTCGGCGGATTGGTATACCCAAGTGACGGGAGAATCCCGGAACTGGGTATACCTAAGCCCGTGCGGCGTTTGAGCATTTTGCCGAATTTATTCGGCGCTTGGGTATATCATACCGTGTGGGGACGGCCCTGCTTGGACAAGGGTTAGGTTTGAGATTTTGAACGGGACGACTGCGTTCAGATGTCCCGTCTGATTGTGCGGCACATGACCGCTGGCCCAGATGGGTTCCGCCAGACAATTTCCAAACAAGTTGGCGACCTTGACGGCCAGAGATAATGACGGATTCTCTCGTATGTCGGTTCGACCGATCCTCATCTCACATTTTTGCCTTGTTCCCGGCACCGGCGCGGCGACGCCATGCCTTTGCTCGCGGATTTCACCGCAGGGATATCCAACAAAGGGCTTTTTTATTATAGTGCAGATAAGGGGGCAGGGCGGGGCCCCGGACATCGGTGTTTGGTGATGAAGGAAGGGAACGCCAAGCCGAACCGATGAAACCTGTGGCCGTGCGGTTGATCGTGAAATTCTGAATAACCCCGAAATCCAGGTTTTCCTGCGGTGATATTAATATGTCTTCCCCCGCCGCCATCATTCCGGAAAGGCGCATTTCTTGATTTATGGTCATTTTGACAGGTTGGGGGGACGGCATGTTGCCGGCTGGGTCTGGGATCAGGATCAGCCGCTGCGTCGGGTCGCGGTGCGCATTCTGCTGGACGGGGTTGAGCTGGCAACCGACATTGCCGATCAATATCGCCCCGATCTGGAAGATGCCGGCATCGGGGATGGATCCCATGCCTTTACCCTGGTGTTGCCCCCCCATGTGATGGACGGAAAGTCCCACCAATTGCGGGTGGAGGCGGAAGGGATGCCGCTGTTGGGAACGCCGGTTGAAGTTCTGCTGCCCAATCTCCGCTATGAACCGCTGCCGCCGCCGGATGCGCTGGTGCCCATCAATCTGGCCATCTGCGCCATCGCCAAGGATGAAGGGCCCTATCTTCTGGAATGGCTGGCCTATCACCGGGTGATCGGCGTTGATCATTTTCTGATCTGCGATAATGACAGCAGCGACGGGACCAGCCAGATATTGGCCCGGTTGGCCCGCCAGGGTTGGCTGGAACATGTTCCATGGCCGACCCGGCCTGGCCGGACACCCCAGGAGCCGGCCTATCAGGAAGGGGTGAGGCGGCTGTCAGGTCGCGCCCGCTGGGTTGCTTTTATCGATCTGGATGAATTCATTCTGCCCTTGGGTAGCGATGACATCCATACCGTCCTGGCTGATTATCAGGGGGTCGGCGGATTGATGCTGCCCTGGCGGGTATTCGGCTCCGGCGGCCGGCGGGAAGCCGGCGATGGCTTGGTGATGGAACGCTTCACCCAACGGGCGCAGGGGGCCCATCCTGTCAATTGTTCAGTGAAGACCATTGCCCGGCCGAATCTGGTGGCCCGTGTGGGGGTGCATACGCCGGGCCTGTCGCAGGGCTTTCTGGTGGACGAGAATTTTACCGTGGCCGGCACCCATGGTGACCCCGACCGGCATGTGGTTCTTCAGCCGAAGCGATTGGTTCTGAACCATTATTTCTGTAAATCCTGGCAGGAATGGGAACGAAAGCGCGATCGCGGCATCGCCACCGCCCTTCCCGGTTCCCCGACGCATATTCGTCCCGACAGCCATTTCTATAGCCACGACGTTAATGAGGTCGAGGACAGGGCGATTCTGCGTTTCCGGGATCGGGTGCGGGCGGAAATGCAGAACCTGTCTCAGCTGATCGGCTAATTTATACCAACCCGCCGGATGGCAGCGCCCGGCGCCTGAGGGAACAAAAATCTCCCTGGATCGGTCACGATCAAGTGAGATTGGTATTATACGACCGATCCTGTTTGACGCCGGCTCTGATCATAGCAATGGAGTCTAACGGTCGGGATTCAGTTCCGGGTAACGGGCGATCAAGGCGCGGGTGACGCCATTGGTCCAGCCGAAACCATCCTGCAGCGGATATTCCCCGCCCCCGCCGGGCAGCCGCTCCTCAACATTATATTTTTCCAGCAGCTTGCCAGTGGTGCGATAGGTGCTGTCCACGGTGCCGATCCAGCGCTGGGCAATCTCTCGCGCCAAGGGCCGGTGCCCATAGCGGGCCAGCCCTTCCACCGCCACCCATTGCAGCGGCGGCCAACCATTGGGGGCATCCCATTGCTGGCCGCTGCGGATTTGCGTGGTGCGCAGGCCGCCCGGTGCCAGCAGTTCCCGTTCTGTTAATGCTGCCACCGCGTCGGCCTGTGATGGCGTGGCCAGCCCGACGAAAAGGGGGAACAGGGCGGCGGCGGAAAGCACCGAAGTGGGGCGCCCCTGGATGATGTCATAATCGGCAAAGCGCCCCTGCTGTGGTTGCCAGAGATGGCGAATGATCGCCCCCTGGCGGGCAGCGGCTTGCCGTTCGAACAGATCGGCACAGGCGCGATCCTCCAGCAGGGCGCAATGCAGGGCAATGGACCGCTCCAACTGCCAGAGCAGGCTGTTGAGATCGACCGGGATGATGTCGGTGGTGCGGATGCTGGACAGCTTTGCCGGGTCGTCCAGCCAGCGCGAACTGAAATCCCAGCCGCTTTCGGCGGCGGCCCGCAGATGGCGGTAGACATCCGGGGCTGGGCGGTGGGGCGCCTGATGGGCGGTTTCCACATCCTCGGCATAGGATTCATCGCGCGGGCTGTCGCGGTCGTCCCAATAGCGGTTCAGCAGGCTGCCATCGGCCAGCCGCACCACGCGTTGGCAGGCATCGGGCTGATGCGCCTTGGGCGTCAGACAGCCGCTGCCTTGCATCCAGAAATCATGTTCCCTTTTCAGGGCGGCCAGATGGCGCTGCTGCGTTGCCGCATCTCCCTTCGGCAACAGATCGACCATCAGGGCGAAGAAGGGCGGTTGCGAACGGCTGAGATAATAGCTGCGGGTGCCGTTGGGGATACGGCCATAGGTTTCCAGCAGATGCTCGAAATCCGCCACCATGGACGCCACCAGATCCATTCGGCCGTCACGCATCAGCCCCAGCATGGTGAAATAACTGTCCCAGTAATAAATCTCGCGGAACCGGCCGCCCGGCACCACATAGGGGGCGGGCAAAACCAGGGCGGACGATCCGGGCGGCGGGGTTTCCGGCATCCTGGTCAGATGTGGCCAGAGGGCGGCGATATGATCCAGCAGGGGGCCCGGATCGCTGCCGCCCGCCGGGCTGTTCGCCGGCGTGGGGATATCGGTCGGCAGGGTGAAATTATCCAGCACGAAGCGCCGCAATGCGGTGGCATCAGCTGGCGGTCTGGCCCGGTAATCCGCCATGATCGCTTCGGCCGGGCGCTTGGGCACCGCATCCACAAAACTTTTGCCATCGCCGAAAATCCGCTGGGTCTGCACCGCCTGGAACAGCGGGCCGTAGAGATCGGCGGGGCTGGGCGCTTGGGTGAAGGCGCAGAGCCAAAGGGCGGCAACCACGATGAGCAGGCGGCTTTGTTTCATGGCGATCCCCTTTTTTAACCCTGCGGGGCGTAACGGGCGAAGGGCCGCACGGGTTCCGCCGCCGCCCGCGCCAATCCGCGCAGGGGCGGCCTGCGTTGCCCCGCTTCCCAGCGGGCCGGCTTGCCGCTATGGTGCGCCTATCATGAGCGATGCACGCACCGACCACACCGCCGCCGGCCCCAGCGCCACCCCGCCCCGCCCGCCTGCCGGGGAGGAGGGGCGTTTCTTCGGCTTCCGGGAGATTGACCCGACCGAAAAGGCCCCGCTGGTGCAAGGCGTGTTCGGCAGCGTGGCCGGTCGCTATGACCTGATGAATGATCTGATGTCGATGGGCATCCACCGGCTGTGGAAGGATGCCTTCGTCGATCTGGTCCGCCCGCGTGAGGGGGAGGCGCTGCTGGATGTGGCCGGTGGTACTGGCGATATCGCCTTCCGCCTGAAGAAGAAGGCCCCCGCCGCCGCCGTCACCGTCTGTGACCTGACAGAGGCCATGGTGCGGGTGGGGCGTGACCGGGGCATCGACCAGGGGGCCGTTGGCGGCATTGACTGGACGGTCGGCAATGCCGAAGACCTGCCCTTTGCCAGCCGGTCGATGGATGCCTATACGATCGCCTTCGGCCTGCGCAATGTCACCCATATCGACAAGGCCCTGCGGGAGGCGCGGCGCGTGCTGAAACCCGGTGGCCGGTTCTTCTGCCTGGAATTCAGCCATGTGGTGATTCCGGTGCTGCGGGATATTTATGACAGCTATTCCTTCCACCTGCTGCCCCGGCTGGGCCAGATGGTGGCGGGTGACCGCGACAGTTACCAATATCTGGTGGAAAGCATCCGCCGCTTCCCCGAACAACAGGCCCTGTGCCGCCGGATTGAGGCGGCGGGTTTCACCCAGGCGCGGGCGCGCAACCTGTCGGGTGGCATTGCCTGCATCCATTCCGGCTGGCGCGTTTAAGGCGCCCATCCCATGCTGCGTCTGACTCGCAATCTGCTGCGTCTGGTGTCCATCGGCCGCACCTTGGCCCGCCATGGCGCGCTGCAACCCGACCTGTTCGGCGACAGCGCGCCGCTGGTGGCGCTGCTGATGCGCGCCATCAACAATAAGAAGGCATCGGGTCGTCCCGGCCAGCGGCTGGCGGCGGCCTTGCAGGAACTGGGCCCCAGCTTCATCAAGCTGGGACAGGTGCTGTCCATCCGCGCCGATCTGGTGGGGGAGGAAGTGGCCGCCGATCTGGCGCAGCTGCGCGACCGGTTGCCCGCCTTTCCGGGGTCGGAGGCCCGCGCCATCATTGAGGCGGAGCTGGCCCGCCCGATGGATGTTCTGTTCGCCCGCTTCGATGATCAGGCGGTGGCGGCGGCCAGCATCGCCCAGGTGCATTTCGCCGAAACGCCGGATGGGCGCCAGGTGGCGGTGAAGGTGCTGCGCCCCGGCATTGAACAGGCGTTTCAGCGCGACCTGGATTTGATGATGTGGCTGGCCGGGCTGGCCCTGCGCCTGCAACCGCGCCTGAAACGGCTGAAGCCGGTGGCGGTGGTGGAAACCTTCGCCCGCACCGTGGCCCTGGAAATGGATTTGCGGATGGAGGCGGCGGCCGCCTCCGAGCTGGGGGAGAATTTCGCCAGCGACCCGACCTTTGACGTGCCGACCATCGATTGGGATCGCACCGCCAAGCGGGTGATGACCCAGGCCCGGGTCATCGGCTTTTCCATCGATAAGCTGGAGGAGATCAAGGCGGCGGGGTTGGAGCCGGACAAGCTGTTGCAGCAGGCGGCGGATGCCTTTTTCAATCAGGTGTTCCGCGACGGTTTCTTCCATGCCGACATGCATCCCGGCAATATGTTTGTCACGGCGCAGGGCAAGCTGGTGGCGGTGGATTTCGGCATCATGGGCCGCATCGACCGCCAGACCAGGCTTTATCTGGCCGACATGCTGATCGGCTTCCTGAACCGGGATTATGATCTGGTGGCGCGGGTGCATTTCGATGCCGGATTCGTGCCCCCCGATCAGGACCGGGAACTGTTCAAGCAGGCCTGCCGCTCCATCGGGGAGCCGCTGCATGGCCGCCCGCTGTCGGATATCTCCATCGGGCGGCTGCTGGCCCAGCTTTTCGCCATCACGGAAAAATTCCAGATGGAGACGCAGCCACAGTTGTTGCTGCTGCAGAAAAGCATGTTGACGGCGGAGGGGATGGGCCGGGTGCTGAACCCGCATGTGAATATGTGGGAACTGGCGCGACCGCTGATTGAACGCTGGATGGTGGAAAATCGCGGGCCGGAGGCACGGGTGGCCGATGCGGCCGGGGCCATGGCCGGCATTATCGGCCGGCTGCCGACCCTGGTGCGCGATCTGGAGCGTGCGGCCTTTCAGTTGGCCGAAGGCGGGGGGATGCGGTTGCATCCTGACAGTCTGGCCTTGCTGGCCCAGGCCCAGGCGTTGGAAAATAAACGCCAGCGCCGCCCGCTCTGGCTGGCCTTGGCGCTGGCGGCCGGTGCCCTGCTGGTGCTGGCATTGCGATAATCCCGGCCGCTACAGGCCGGGGAAGGGGGGAATATGGGGGCCGATCAATCGCTTCCCGCCAATCTTTTCGGCCTGTCGGGCTGGAGCGGCAGCGGCAAGACCACGCTGATGGCGCGGCTGATTCCGGTGGTGGCGCAGCGCGGTTTCACGGTTTCCACCCTGAAACACGCCCATCACGCCTTTGATATCGACCAGCCGGGCAAGGATTCCTATGTTCACCGCATGGCCGGCGCGTCAGAGGTGCTGGTGGCATCCGGCCAGCGCTGGGCCTTGATGCATGAGAATCGCGGGTCACCGGAGCTGAGCCTGACCGAACTGGTGGCCAAGCTGTCGCCGGTCGACCTGATTCTGGTGGAAGGCTTCAAACGCGACAGCCACCCCAAGCTGGAGGTGCATCGACCTTCCAATGGCAAGCCGTTGCTGTACCCCGATGACCCCAACATCATCGCTGTGGCCAGTGACGTGCCGCTGCCGGGCTGCCCGCTGCCGGTGCTGAACCTGGAGGATGTGGAGGCCATCGCCGACTTGATCCTGGAACGCTGCCGGCTGAGAGGTCCGCGATGAGCGGGGCCTGTGGAAGTTGTTTCGATGCCGGATCAAATCTGCTGCGGTTGGAACAGGTTCTGGCCCTGGTCAATGATCGTTTCGATGCCGTAACGGAAGAGGAGTGCGTGCCGCTGGCCGCGTCTCTGGGGCGGGTGCTGGCCGCTGACCTGCGGGCGGTCGCCCCGTTGCCTGGATTCGATAACAGCGCCATGGATGGCTATGCCCTGCGCCATGCCGACCTGCCGGGGCCCTTGCCGCTGGCGGGACAGGTGGCGGCGGGCCATCGGCCGCCGCTGGTGCCGCCCGGCCACGCCGTGCGTATCCTGACCGGTGCCATGCTGCCCGCCGACCTGGATAGCGTGGCGATCCAGGAAGAGGTGCATCTGCTGCCTGATGAGCGGGTGGCCTTGCCGGCCGATCTGCCGCTGGGGGCCAATTGCCGGCGGGTGGGGCAGGATGTGGCTTTGGGGGCGCTGCTGCTATCGGCGGGCCACACCCTGCGCCCTGCCGATATCGCCCTGGCGGCGGCCCAGGGGTGGGATAGCCTGCCGGTGCGCCGCCCGCTGCGGGTGGCGCTGTTCTCCACCGGGGATGAGTTGCGGGAGCCGGGGCAGGACGCCGCCCCGCCCGCCATCCATGACAGCAACCGCTATCTGTTACGCGCCCTGCTGGCGCGGCAGGGCTGTACCGTCACCGATCTGGGCATTCTGGCCGATGATGCGGCGCTGATTCGCCGGGTGCTGGCACAGGCGGCAGAGAATCATGATCTGGTGCTGACCTCGGGCGGCATGTCGGTGGGCGATGCCGACCATGTGCGTCCGGCGGTGGAGGCGCTGGGCGTGCTGTCTTTCTGGAAGCTGGCGATCAAGCCCGGCAAGCCGCTGGCGCTGGGCCGGCTGGGCGGGGCGGTATTCTGCGGCCTGCCGGGCAACCCGTCCGCCGTGCTGGTTACCTTCCTGCTGGTGTCCCGCCCCCTGATTCAGCGCCTGTCCGGTGCGCGGGTGGAAAATCCGCCGCGCTTTGCCGTCCGCGCCGGATTCGCCCATGCGAAAAAGGCTGGGCGGCGGGAATTTCTGCCGGTGCGGCTGGGGCAGGGGGCCGATGGCAGCGCCCTGGCCCTGCCGCTGACCGGCATGTTCACCGGCATGGTGCAGGCCGACGGGCTGCTGGAACTGGCCGAGGAGCGGGAACATCTGGCAGCGGGGGATCTGGCCCCGCTGCTCCCATTGACCTGATAGGCCTCCCCGAATCAGCCCTTATCGGCCAGCGCCCGGCGGGCAGCCGGGGCGGGAATCAGTACCGGGGCCAGATCGTCATCATGGATATTTTCCAGCAGCAGCCCGTCCTCGGACAGGCTGGCCGCATAGAGATTGCCGATGCGCCGCGCCGGGGTTGGCCCGTCACCGGCCAATGCCGCTGCGAAGGCGGCCCGCGCCGCTGCATCGCCCGCTATATCGCTGGCCAGCCAATCGGCCAGCCATTCCGCCTGTTCCGCCGTCAAATCCGCCCCGCTCATTGGCAGCTTTCCCCGATCAGCGGGAAGGCGGTGTTGATATCGCCCTCCTTGTTCAGGCCGAAGCGAATCACAAAGCGCTGGCCCTTTGGCCCCGTGCATTGTTCCGCTGTCGGAACGGTCGGCGCTGAGCAGCCCAGAAAACCCCAGGGTTTGGCCGGGCCGCTCTGGTTGGCAAAGGCATAACGGATGGAAGCGGTGATCTGCGCCGGGGTGCAATTGTCCGGATAGAGCGTGGAAAATTTGGACGTTCCGTTCTCGAAACGAACCGTCGCACCATAAAGCCCATCCGGCTGGGTCGGCTGGGCATCAATACCGGCGATGATTTTGGAGGTGGAGACCAGCGCTTTGGAGTGCAGCCCCATCGGATCGCCATTCTTCTTGATCTCCCCGCACAGGATATGGCGCAGGTTGATGCGGGGCTTGCCGTCAGACCATTGAAAAGCCCCATCCGCACAGCTCATCGCTGCTTGTGCCTGGGCCAGGCTGCCCGTCAGGCACAGGCCCAGTGCCACGATAATCCCGCCGATGCGGCCCCTTGCCATGATCGCTTCCTTCCCCGGCTGCGCGGTTCCATATAGGGCCATCAATGTGGCGGTGATGCACCGCCCACCGCAAGGGACATGATGATGAAACCTGCCCGCCGCTCCCTCCGTCTGGTTCCGCTGGCACTGGCCGGTCTGGCCCTGCTGGGGCTGCTGGCCTGGCTCACTATCCGCCATGACAGCCAGATGGCGGCCGCGGGTGCGGCGGGCATGGGCAATCAAACCGCAGCGGTCGGTGGCCCCTTTACCTTGACCGACCACCAGGGGCGCACGGTGACGGAGAAGGACTATGCCGGGCGTATGTTATTGATCTTCTTCGGCTATACCTATTGCCCCGATATCTGCCCCACCGAGGTGCAGACCATGGCCGAGGTGATGGACGCCCTGTCACCGGAAGAACAGGCCAAGCTCCAGCCCCTGTTCATCACCATCGATCCCGCGCGCGACAATCCGCAGGTCGTGGCCGATTACGTGGCCCTGTTCCACCCCGGGATTGTCGGCCTGACCGGCACGCCGGATCAGGTGGCGGCCGTTGCCAAGGCCTACCGCGTCTATTACGCCAAATCCGGCGGGGAGCCGGATGGCACGGGATATATGATGGACCACTCCGCCTATCTTTATCTGATGGGGGCAGATGGGGCGCTGGCCGCCCTTTATCCACGCGGAACGGCGGCGGCCCGGATCGTCGCAGACATCCGCCAGCGGCTGCCAAATGGTAACGCCGGCAGCCCCACTACCGGCAATTCGGGCGAAAAAACGGCAAATTGAGCACAAAAGACGCGATGCGGCGCAGCATCGGACCTATGCATATTAGTTAAGTTATTGAAATATATGAGTTTCCACTAAGGGCGTCCTCCCTTGACAGGGTTGGGGGCTGCCCGTATGGTGCCGCCGCTTTCGCACGGTATTCAAACCAACCCCGGCGAAGGGAGATGCTTCGTGTCACATGATAGCCCTCCCCCCTCGCTGGAGGAACTGGACGCCCGTTTGCGTGAGGCCCGGCAAAAAGCCGGCCTGGACAAGCCTGAGCCCCAGCCTGGGGTGTCGGCGGGTTCAGGCGGGGATATGGCGCTGGGTATCCGCATCGGGGTGGAGCTGGTGGCAGGCGTGTTGCTGGGGCTCGCCCTCGGCTATGGGCTTGATCTTTGGTTGGGTACCAAACCCATTGGCATGATTGTTATGATCTTCGTGGGTGCGATTGCGGGTTTCATGAATGTGTATCGTGTGGTTAATGGCCACGGGTACGCGGCAGGGTTCGGCAAGTCCCGGGAAGAACGGGACGGTGGGGAGTAGGCATCGTGGCTGGTCCGTTGGAGCAATTCGAGGTCAAGCGCTTGGTCAGCCTCCCGGTTGGCAATCTGGACCTTTCCTTCACCAATTCGGCGCTGTTCATGGTTCTGGCTGTTGTGGTCAGCACAGCGCTGCTGGTGTTCGGGATGCGTGGTCGCGCCATGGTGCCGGGGCGCCTGCAATCCATGGCGGAAGTGCTGTATGAATTTGTCTCGGAGATGGTGCGGGATAATGCCGGGCCGCAGGCCCGCAAGTATTTCCCGTTGATTTTCTCCCTGTTCATGTTTGTGCTGTTCGGCAATGTGCTGGGCCTGATCCCCTATTCCTTCACCTTCACCAGCCACATCATCGTGACCTTCACGATGGCGCTGTTCGTCTTCTTGATTGTGACGGTGATCGGCTTTGCCCGGCATGGTCTGCATTTCCTGCACCTGTTCCTGCCGCATGGCACGCCCCTGTGGCTGGCGCCGATGATCATTGTCATCGAAGTGATCTCCTACTTCGTGCGCCCCATCAGCCTCTCCGTCCGACTGTTCGCCAACATGCTGGCCGGTCATACGATGATGAAGGTTTTTGCCGGCTTCACGGTCAGCCTGCTGGCTGCCGGCGGTGCTGGTGCTGCCATTGGTATTCTGCCTGTGCTGATGAATGTCGCCCTGTTCGGCCTGGAATTTCTGGTCGCCGGCATTCAGGCCTACGTTTTCGCGCTGCTGAGCTGCGTGTATCTGCGTGACTCGCTGGAACTGCACTAAGCAATCCGGTCGTCCAACTCGTCTTCATCCCAAAGAGACACTTCCAACCTAGAGGATCTTCAAAATGGAAGCTGAAGCCGCAAAGTACATCGGTGCTGGTCTGGCCATGTTCGCTCTGCTGGGCGTCGGCATCGGCCTCGGCAACCTGTTCTCGGGCCTGTACCAGGCCGCTGCCCGTAACCCGGCCGCTCTGAACAGCTACAAGACCTTCGTGTTCATCGGTTTCGCTCTGACGGAAGCCGCTGGTCTGTTCGCCCTGGTTATCGCCTTCCTGATCCTGTTCGCCTAATCAGCGACGGTTTCATCCTGCTGTCCCTTCCGGGATGGCATGGCTTCAGCGCCGGGTTTGCCGCCGCTGCCGGGTTATGAATTCCGGGCAGCGGCGGTCTTCCTATCGGGCCTATGGTTCCGGTTGGCTTGGTGCTGTGGGGTGTGGCGTGATCGTGTGTCGCCTGTTGCAAGGTGACGGCGGTCAGCAGTGAATGGGTGCTTCAATGCCTGTCCAACGCTTTTCGCGCCTGTGCGCCGGTGCCGCGTCGGCCCTGACGATGGCTCTGCTGGTGGCCGGGCCTGTGCTCGCCGCTGAGGGTGAGCATCATTCCAAGGGCCTGCCGCAGCTCAATCCGGCCAGCTACGCGTCGCAGATTTTCTGGCTGATCATCACGTTCGGCCTGCTGCTCTGGCTGATGTCCAAGGTGGCCCTGCCGCGGGTGGCCGAGGTGCTGGAAGCCCGTCAGGAAAAGATTTCCAACGACCTGGAAAAGGCCAGCGCGCTGAGGGCGGAAGCCGAGGCGGTCATGCAGGCCTATGAAAAGGCGTTGACCGAGGCGCGGGGCAACGCGCAGCAGGAAATGGCCAAGGCCGTTGCTGCTTCCGATGCCGAAGCCGCCCGTCGTAATGGCGATCTGGCTGCCGATCTGGCCCAGCGGACCCGCACGGCGGAGGAGCGCATCCAGGCCGCCAAGCAGGTGGCGCTCGGCAATGTGCGCACCATCGCCGGTGAAACGGCCCAGGCTGCCGTTTCTCGTCTGGTCGGTGTCGCCGTCTCCGCAGAGACGACCGAAGCCGCCGTTGAAGCCGTGCTGAAGGAGCGTGCGTGATGCATTTCGACAGCAATTTCTTCTTCGGCGTTGCCTTCGTAATCTTCGTTCTGCTGGTCGCTAAGCTGGCCGGCAAGTCGATCATCGGTTCGCTGGATGAGCGCGGCAAGCGCATCGCCGGTGAACTGGAAGCGGCGCAGAAGCTGCGTGAGGATGCCCAGGCAGCCCTCGCCCAGTTCCAGCGCAAGCAGCGCGATGCCTTGAAGGAAGCCGAATCCATCCTGGTTTCCGCCCGTGAGGAGGCTCAGCGCATCCGTGCCCATGCCGCCAGCGATCTGGAAGTGGCGCTGAAGCGTCGTGAACAGCAGGCGATGGACAAGATCGCCCAGGCGGAAAATCAGGCGATACAGCAGGTTCGCGAACTGGCGGTTGATATCGCTGTGGCCGCAACCGAGAAGCTGTTGATCGAAAACCTGGATGCCGGCCGCGATGGCACGTTGGTCAACCAGGCAATCGCTGAACTGCCGGCCAAGCTGCACTGAGCAGTGACAGCTTGCTGAAGTAAGAAAAGGCCGCTGGCGCGATCCGGCGGCCTTTTTATTTGCTTTGCCCATGGGGAGGCCTGGACGCGATCGGCCCCCGCTTCCTATGATCCCATCACACAGACAAACCGCCGACATCAGGCGGTGTCTTTCAGGGAGATGAGAATTGTTCAGCCATGTCATGCTCGGCGCCCATGATATCCAAGCGTCGAAGAATTTCTATGATGCCACCTTTGCGGCGCTGGGGATCGCCCCCGGTGTGGATGACCCCAAGGGCCGCGTCTTCTATCGCGCGCCGACCGGCATTTTCGCTATCACCAAGCCAATCAATGGCGAGCCGGCCACCTTTGCCAATGGCAGCACAATTGGTTTTGCTGCCGCTTCGGCGGAACAGGTGGATGCCTGGCACGCCGCCGGCGTCGCGGCTGGCGGGACGAGCTGTGAGGATCCGCCGGGCCCCCGCAGCCTGGGCACGATGAGCCTGTATCTGGCTTATCTGCGCGATCCGGCGGGCAACAAGCTGTGTGCCATGTATCGGCTGCCGGCCTGATCTGGAAAGCGGCGGCCTGAAACGGGCCGCCGCTCTGCCTTGCCCCGCTCTGTCAGGCAGCCTTGGTGCCGCCGACGGTCAGCCCGTCGATGCGCAAGGTGGGCTGGCCCACGCCCACCGGCACACCCTGGCCAGCCTTGCCGCAGACCCCGATGCCGGGGTCCATCGAACTGTCATTGCCGATCATCGTCACTTTGGTCAGCGAGTCGGGGCCATTACCGATCAGGGTGGCGCCCTTCACCGCCGGGCCCAGCTTGCCATCTTCGATCAGATAGGCCTCGCTGGCGGAGAAGACGAACTTGCCCGAGACAATATCCACCTGACCGCCGGCGAAATTGGCGGCGAAGATGCCGCGCTTTACCGAGGCGATGATCTCCTCCGGCGTCTTGTCGCCGCTGCGCATGACGGTGTTGGTCATGCGCGGCATCGGCATATGGGAGAAACCCTGGCGCCGGCCATTGCCGGTGGGTTTCACCCCCATCAGCCGGGCATTCAGCCGGTCCTGCATATAGCCTTTGAGGATACCATCCTCGATCAGCACGGTGCATTGGCTGGGCGTGCCTTCATCATCCACCGTGATCGACCCGCGCCGCCCCTCGATGCTGCCATCATCCACCACGGTGACGCCAGGGGCAGCGACCCGCTGACCCAGCAGGCCCGAGAAAGCGGACGTCTTCTTGCGGTTGAAATCGCCCTCCAGCCCGTGGCCGATGGCCTCGTGCAGCAGGATGCCGCACCAGCCGGGCCCCAACACCACCGGCATTTCGCCGGCCGGTGCCTCAACGCTGGACAGGTTGATCAAGGCGCCGCGCAGCGCCTCGTCGACATAGCCGCGCCAGACGGCAGGGTCCAGGAACGCCTCATAGGTGCGGCGGCCGCCGGCCCCATAGGAGCCGGTCTCCATCCGCTCCCCTTCGCCCACCACCAGCGAGACATTCAGCCGGACCAGCGGGCGGATATCGGCCACGCGCGTGCCATCCGCGCGCAGGATTTGTACCGCCTGCCATTCGCCAGCGAGGGAGGCGGAAACCTGCCGTACGCGCGGATCGCGGCCCCTTGCGTAGGCATCGATCTCCGCCAGCAGCTTCACCTTGGCTTCGAATGGCACCAGTCCCAACGGGTTGTCGCTGGCATAGAGCAGGCGATTGGTACCGATGGGGGCTTCCGCCATGACGCCGGAATGGCCGCGATGCACGGCCTGCACCGTGGCCGTGGCGCGGCGGATGGCATCCTCCGTCAGGACGGAGGCATGGGCATAGCCCGTGGCCTCATCCGCAACCGCCCGCAGGCCGAATCCCTGGGTGGTGTCAAAGCCGGCGCTTTTCAGCTTGCCGTCATCCCAGGCGAAACTCTCGCTCTGGGCATATTCCAGGAACAGCTCCCCATCATCGGCGCCGTGCAGCGCATCGCGCACCAGCGCTTCCGTCCGTCCCAGGTCGAGGCCGGCCTTTTGGAAGAAGATGTCGTCGGTCAGGGAGAGCAGGGACATGGATGGAGTCGCTTTCAAACAACGGGTTTCACCCAGCAAGAATGGCGATACGGAGCCAGCCCGGCAAGGGTGTCGGATGAATGCCCGTACCGCAGGGCGGAAATTTTTCCCTGCCCGTTTTGTCGGCGCAAGCCGGCTGAAACCGGGTGGTTTGCCCCGTAACCCGTTACAAGTGCGACGGATTGCCCCGGTGAATGATGGCAGAAGCGTGGCGTAGCGGCTTGCCCCGCCGGCATTTTGCGCGTTATGCTCCCAGGCGATATATGGGGCCGTTAGGTCTGCATATTATACTGGATGCGTGTCCCGTATCGCAGGTGCTCGCCGGAACGATTAACCGATCGAAACGATGGGCATCGGCATAACGGTTCCGTTTCGTGCCACCGGCAGCGGAACGGGGTGGTGGGATGTTCGGCTGACATACAAGGGGATGCCAAAATCCCCGGAACGACGAGAGTGGTGAGGGATGTTCAAACGCAAGATCGGTGCCGCATTGTCGGGCCTGTCGCTGGCGGTTTTCACCGCCGGTTCGGTGATGGCCCAAGAGGCCGCGAAGTTCGTCGGTGTGCCCGCCCCCGCCCAGTTGGGGATGCAGGAGGCGGCGTCGCCGGTGATGGAGCGGCTGCATGATTTCCATAACCTGCTGCTGGTGACGATCACGGCCATTGCCCTGTTCGTCACGGCTTTGCTGGTTTACGTGATGATCCGGTTCAACCGGCGCGCCAACCCGGTGCCGTCCACCACCACCCATCACACGCTGCTGGAAGTGGCATGGACCGGTATTCCGGTGATCATCCTGCTGTTGATCGCTGTTCCGTCCTTCCGCCTGCTCTATTTCATGGACAAGGCGCCCAACCCGGAACTGACGGTCAAGGTGACCGGCCATCAATGGTACTGGTCCTTCGAATATCCTGATCATGAAGGTGTGGCGTTCGACGCCCGCATGATTGAGGACAAGGATCTGAAGCCTGGCCAGCATCGCCTGCTGGAGGTGGACCAGCGCATTATCGTCCCGGTGGATACCGATATCCGCGTGCTGGTTACCGGTGCCGACGTCATCCATTCCTTCGCCATTCCGTCGCTGGGGATGAAGAAGGATGCGGTGCCGGGACGCCTGAACGAGACTTGGTTCCGCGCCAACCGCGAAGGCGTCTTCTATGGCCAGTGCTCGGAAATCTGCGGCACAGGCCACGGCCAGATGCCGGTCGCCATCGAGGCGGTTTCCAAAGAAGCCTTCCAGCAATGGCTGGGTCAGCAGAAGCAGGCACTGAATAACAACGGGTCCGAACCCCGGCAGCTCGCCCAGGCGGCGGGCGCCCAGTAACCGGGATCGGAGGAGAGGGTAACACCATGGGTGCTGTCAGCGGGGCGCATGCCCACGATCACCATGATCACAAGCCGGGCTTTGTGGCGCGTTGGTTCTTTTCGACCAACCACAAGGATATTGGCACGCTCTACATGTTCTTTGCGGTCATCGCCGGTGTCATCGGCGGCCTGTTTTCCGTGATCATGCGCCTGGAGCTGCAAGATCCCGGCATTCAGTATTTGACGGCTTTCTCCGCCGATGTCGGCCAGCAATGGAATGTCTTCATCACCGCCCATGGTTTGATCATGGTGTTCTTCGTGGTGATGCCGGCGCTGATTGGCGGGTTCGGCAACTGGTTTGTGCCGCTGATGGTGGGGGCGCCGGATATGGCCTTCCCCCGCCTGAACAATATCAGCTTCTGGCTGATCGTGCCGGCCTTCCTGCTGCTGCTCTCCTCGGCCTTTGTCGGGCCGGGTGCCGGGACGGGCTGGACGATTTATCCGCCGCTTTCCAGCGCGCAATATGACCATAGCGGCCCCTCGGTCGATATGGCCATCTTCGCCCTGCATCTGGCCGGCGCTTCGTCGATCCTGGGGGCGGTGAATTTCATCACCACCATTTTCAACATGCGCGCGCCCGGCATGACGCTGCACAAGATGCCGCTGTTCGCCTGGGCCATGCTGGTTACGGCTTTCCTGCTGCTGCTGTCGGTGCCGGTGCTGGGTGGTGCCATCACCATGCTGCTGACCGACCGTAATTTCGGCACGGATTTCTTCAATCCGGCCGGCGGTGGTGACCCGATCCTGTTCCAGCACCTGTTCTGGTTCTTCGGTCACCCCGAAGTGTACATCATGATCCTGCCGGCCTTCGGCATCATCTCCCACATCATTTCCACCTTCTCCCGCAAGCCGGTCTTCGGTTATCTGGGCATGGCCTATGCCATGGTTGCCATCGGCGTGGTCGGCTTCATCGTCTGGGCGCACCATATGTTCACCGTCGGTCTCTCGGTGGATACGCGCGCCTATTTCACCGCCGCCACCATGATCATCGCCGTGCCGACGGGCGTGAAGATCTTCTCCTGGATCGCGACCATGTGGGGCGGCTCCATCAGCTTTGAAGTGCCTATGGTCTGGGCCATCGGCTTCGTCTTCCTGTTCACCGTGGGTGGGGTGACGGGTGTGGTGCTGGCCAATGGCGGCATGGATATCGCGCTGCACGACACCTATTATGTGGTGGCGCACTTCCACTATGTGCTGTCGCTGGGTGCCGTCTTCGCCATCTTCGCCGGTTACTATTACTGGATCGGCAAGATGTCGGGCCGTCAGCATCCTGCCTGGGCCGGGCACCTGCATTTCTGGACGACCTTCATCGGCGTCAACCTGATCTTCTTCCCGCAGCACTTCCTGGGTCTGGCGGGGATGCCGCGCCGGATGCCGGACTATAACGAGGCCTACCATTTCTGGCACATGGTCTCCTCCTACGGCACCTACCTGGCCTTCGCCTCCACCATCTTCTTCTGCATCATGGCGATCTACACGCTGTTCGCCGGGCGCCGGGTGACGGGCGATTACTGGGAGACGGGTGGCACGACGCTGGAATGGACGCTGTCCTCCCCGCCGCCGTTCCATCAGTTCGAAACCCTGCCGCGCGTGAAGTAAGGCGATGGGCCGGTCCTGGCTTCAGACGGGACCGGCCCGCACACCCCTTTCATCCGTACTCTGCCAATCCGGTTCGATGTGAAGAGACCCCCTGAATGACCGATGGCGTGATCGACAATGAGGCACTGGAAGGCCCGGCGCTGGCCGGGGGTTCCGTGCGGGACTATGTGGCTCTGCTGAAGCCGCGGGTCATGTCGCTTGTGGTGTTTTCCGGCTTTGCCGGCATGGTGGTGGCCCCCGGCCATCTGCATCCTCTGCTGGCCCTGGTGGCGGTGCTCTGTATCGCCATCGCCTCGGGTGCGGCCGGTGCGATCAATATGTGGTATGACCGCGATATTGATGCGCTGATGGACCGCACGGCGGGCCGGCCCATCCCGCAGGGCCGCGTGCCGGCGGCCGAAGCCCTGGCCTTCGGCATTGTGCTGACCATCGCGTCCGTGGCCCTGATGGGGCTGGCGCTGAACTGGGTGGCGGCGGGGCTGCTGGCCCTGGCCTCGGCCTTCTACATCTTCATCTACACCATGTGGCTGAAGCGGCGCACGCCGCAGAACATCGTCATCGGTGGGGCGGCTGGCGCCTTCCCGCCGATGATTGGCTGGGCGGCAGCGACGGGGGAAGTCTCCATCGCCTCCATCGTGCTGTTCGCGCTGATCTTCTTCTGGACGCCGCCGCATTTCTGGGCACTGGCCATCTTCCGCAGGCTGGATTACCAGCACGCGGGTGTGCCGATGCTGCCGGTGGTGGCAGGGGAGGCAGAAACCAAGCGGCAGATGCTGATCTACACGCTGATCCTGCTGCCATTGGCCACCGCGCCCTATTTCCTGGGCATTGGCGGGCTGGCTTATCTGGCCGGGTCACTGGTGCTGGGGGGGCTGTTCGTGGCCTGCGCCATCGCCACCCTGCGCAGCCAGGATCACAAGCCGGCCAAGCGCATGTTCGCCTTTTCCATCCTCTATCTGTTCCTGCTGTTCGCCCTGCTGATCGGCGACCATCTGGCAACGTGAGGAGACACAAGACAATGACGATTGACGGTATCGAAATGACCCAGAAGCCCGCCCGCCGCCATGGCGCCGATACGGAGGTGCATCGCCGTCAGCGGGGCAAGAATCTGGCCACGCTGGCAGCACTGCTGGGTTTCGTCGTCCTGGTTTATTTCGTGGCAATGATCCGGATGAGCGGGGGCAGCTTCCCATGAAGCAGCCCCGCACCCCGCAACAGCGTAACGCCCGTATGGCGGTGGGGCTGGGCCTGCTGGTTGCCAGCATGGTCGGGCTGTCCTTCGCCTCGGTCCCGCTTTACAGCCTGTTCTGCCGGGTGACGGGCTTTGGCGGCACCACCCAGGTGGCAAAAGGCGCGTCAGAGCGGGTGCTGGATCGGGTGATGGAAATCCGTTTCAACGCGGATGTGAACAATTCCATCGGCTGGGATTTCAAGCCCGAAACAAAATCCATCCAGGTGCGGGTGGGGGAGCCGGCGACCGTTCATTACCACGCGCATAACCGGGAAAGCCGGGCGGTGACAGGAACGGCCGCCTATAACGTGACGCCGGACAAGGCGGGCATCTATTTCCAGAAGATCCAATGCTTCTGTTTCACCGAACAGCGGCTGGAAGCCGGCCAGTCGGTGGAGATGCCGGTCTATTTCTATGTTGATCCGGCGATTGCCGATGATCCGGAACTGGATGACGTGAAGACCATCACGCTGTCCTACACATTTTTCCGCGCCGCCGACCAGAGCGCGGCCTTGCCCGGTGACGGGCGAGGGGATGCTGGTCGGCAAGGGGAGGCGACGTCCACCGCCGGGGCGGGGGCGGAGAGCGCCATGACGGGCCGGCAACAATGACCTGCGCCCACGATCAATCAATGTGCGACCGAGTTCAAGAGTCGAGGGATTAGAGAGATGGCTGACATCAAGGCCCATGCAGCTGGTGGCGTTCCGACGGAAGGCATTCCCCAGCCCTATCATCTGGTCAATCCCAGCCCCTGGCCGCTGCTCAGCTCCTTTGCCGGCGGCCTGCTGGCGGTGGGGGCGGTCATGCAGTTCCATGGCCATGGCTGGTACCTGCTGGCCGCTGGCCTTCTGGCTGTGCTGGCCTGCATGTTCGGCTGGTGGCGCGACATCATCAAGGAATCGGTGGTGGAGAAGGCGCACAGCCCGGTGGTGAAGATCGGCCTGCGCTATGGCATGTCGCTGTTCATCGCCTCGGAGGTGATGTTCTTCGCCGCCTTCTTCTGGGCCTTCTTCGATGCCAGCCTGTTCTATGGCGAGGCCATCCAATATGCCCGCGTCGAGGCGACGGGCGGGGTCTGGCCGCCGCATGGCATCACGCCGTTCAACCCGTTCGACCTGCCGTTCCTGATGACGGTGATCCTGTTGCTGTCCGGCACCACGGTCACCTGGGCGCACCACGCCATCATTGAAAACAAGATGGAAGAGGCCGCCCGCGCGCTCGGTATCACCGTGCTGCTGGGTATCGTCTTCTCTGGTTTCCAGATGTACGAATACAGCCATGCCGCCTTTGGCTTTGGCGAGAATGTCTATTCCTCGGCCTTCTTCATGGCTACCGGCTTCCATGGATTCCACGTCTTCGTCGGTACCGTCTTCCTGGCGGTCTGCTATTTCCGCACCAAGAAGGGCCATTTCACCCCGCAGAGCCATTTCGGCTTTGAGGCGGCGGCCTGGTACTGGCATTTCGTCGACGTGGTCTGGCTGTTCCTGTTCATCTCCATCTATTGGTGGGGTGCGGGTGGCAAGTGGGTGGCGGCGCACTGATCGGCGCTGCCCCATTGGACCAGAAACTCTCTTTCCTGTTGCGCGCGGGCCTGGCTTGCCGGTGCCCGCGCTGCGGCAAGGGCCGGCTCTATACCGGCTTCATGCGGGTCGTCGACCAATGTTCGGTGTGCGGGCTGGAAATGGCCCGGCACGACAGTGGGGACGGCCCGGCGGTTTTTCTGATTTTCATTCTGGGCTTCACCATTGTGCCGGCGGCGCTGATCATCTCCTTGAAGGTGGATTGGCCGCTCTGGCTGCACGCCTTGATCTGGGTGCCGGTGATCATGGGGGCGACACTGGGGATGCTGCGCCCGGCCAAGGGTGTTACCATCGCCCTGCAATATGGCTATCGCCGTGATTCCTTTGATGGGGAGGCGGGGGAATAGCCGCCCCTGACCTTTGTGAACAACCCCATGTCGCGCCAATTCCGCCCCCGCCTGATCCCGACCCTGGCAAGCCTGCTGGCGCTGATCATCCTTGTGGGGCTGGGCACTTGGCAGTTGCAGCGGCTGCACTGGAAGACCGATCTTCTGGCGCGGATTGAGGCGGGGATGACGGCCGATCCGGTGGCCCTGCCGGCCCTGGTGGCCGATCCCGCCGCCTGGGATTATCGCCGCGCCTTTGTGACCGGCCAATTTATGCACGAAAAAGAAGCCCTGATCGGCCCCCGGCTCTATCCCGGCCCCGATGGGCGGATGCTGCCCGGTCTGCATGTGCTGACGCCGCTGGTGCGCAGCGATGGTGGCGGCATTGTGCTGGTGGATCGCGGCTGGATTCCACTCGACAAGCGCGATCCGGCCAGCCGTGCGGCCGGGGAATTGGCGGGGGAGGTGACCATCACCGGCATCCTGCGCGCGCCGGAGCCGCGCGCCTGGATGCAGCCGGAAAATGATCCGGCCCGCAATGACTGGTACTGGTTCGACCTGCCGGCGCTCGCCCGTTTCGCCGCTGTGCCGGCCCTGGCGCCCCTGGTGTTGCAGGCTGATGCCACGCCCAATCCGGGCGGTTATCCCATCGGCGGCCGCACTATCCTGAAGGTTAAGAACGACCATCTCTCCTATGCGCTCACCTGGTATGGGCTGGCACTCACCCTGGTCGGGGTTTATCTTGCGGCGAGTTTTCGCCGCAGGAATGACCCGACCGCATGATCGACGCCTATCGCGCCCTGGAGGCCCATTTCGCCCGCCGTTCCGCCCTGCAGGGGGCACTGGGCATCCTGAACTGGGACAGCCGCACCATGATGCCGCCGGCTGCCTCCCCGGCGCGGGCCGAGCAATTGGCGGCCCTGGAAGGGGTGATCCATGCGGCCTTGCTGGATGAAAAGCTGCCGGACTGGCTGGCCGCGGCGGAGAATGCCGATCTGGATGGCTGGCAGCGGGCCAATCTGGCGGAGATGCGACGGGAAGTGCTGCTGGCCCGCGCCGTGCCCGCCGATCTGGTGGAGGCCAATGCCCGCGCCGCGTCCCACTGCGAGATGATCTGGCGCACCGCCAAGGCGGAGAAAAATTTTGCCCTGCTGCTGCCCTCCCTGCGGGTGGTGCTGGATCGCCAGCGGGAACTGGCGGCTTCCTATGCTGGGGTGTTGGGCTGCGGGCTGTATGATGCGCTGCACGGGCAATATGAACCGGGCAGCAAGGTGGCGGATTTCGGCCCGGTCTTCGATGATTACGCTGCTTTCCTGCCCGGCTTTCTGGCGCGGGTGGAGGAGCGGCAGGCGGCCGAGCCGGCACCTGAGCCCTATGAGGGCCCGTTCCCCATCGAGACCCAGCGCCGACTGGTCACCGAGCTGGCGGAGCGGCTGGGCTTCACCGGCCGTATCGACCAGTCACTGCACGCCTTCTGTGGCGGGGCCACGGGGGATGTGCGCATCACCACCCGCTTTGATGAGGATAACTTCTTCAAGGCATTGAAATCCAGCCTGCATGAGGCTGGCCACGCGCTCTATGAAATGGGGCGCCCGGCGGCCTGGGCTGCCCAGCCAGTCGGGCTGGCCGGGGGCCTGGGTGTACATGAAAGCCAGAGCCTGAGCTTTGATATGCAGGTGGGGCGGCATCCGGCCTTCCTGTCCTGGCTGGCGCCGCTGCTGGCCCGCAGCTTCGGCCGGGAAGGGGAGGCTTGGTCGGCCGATAATCTGCGCCGTCGCTTCCGCCGGGTGGAGCGCAGCTTCATTCGGGTCGATGCGGATGAGGTGACCTACCCGGCCCATGTCATCCTGCGCTGGCGGCTGGAACAGGCGATGATCGAAGGGCGTCTGGATCTGGCCGATCTGCCGGAGGCCTGGAACCAGGGGATGCGCGACCTGCTGGGCGTCACCCCGCCGGACGATGCCCAGGGTTGCCTGCAGGATGTGCATTGGCCCTGCGGGCTGTGGGGTTATTTCCCCACCTATACGCTGGGGGCGATGATGGCCGCCCAACTGTTCGATGCCGCCCGCAAGGCGCTGCCCGATCTGGATGCACAGATCGGCCGGGCCGAGTTTGGCCCCCTGATCGGCTGGCTGGGGGAGAATGTGCACCGCTGGGGGCGCCGCTATTCACCCGGTGAATTACTGCTGAATGCCACCGGCAAGCGGCTGGATGCCGGCATTTTCAAAGCACATCTTGAGGCGCGCTATCTTTGAGCGCTGATACAGCAAGGGGGCCTGCCCGGCCCCCTTGTTCTCATACCATTGGCGCGAAATCATGACCGAAGGTCGCGCTTTCGTGCCCCTCAATCGCCGGCGCCAGCATCCGCTGGCTTGGCTACGCCGCTACCAAGCGGCGCGGCGGCAGTCGCCGCCGTACCAACGGTCAAAAATTTTGACCGTTGGTTTCACCCCACCGCCGGTTCGGCCATGCGCGTCAGGAACGCGCGCAGTTCGGGGATGCCCAGGCCGGTTTCGGATGAGGTGGCCAGCACCTCCGGATGGGCGGCACCATGCTTCTTCAGCGCCACGGCCACCTGTTCGCGGATGCGCTCCACCCCGCCGGTCTTCAGCGTGTCGGCCTTGGTCAGCACGATCTGATAGCCAACGGCGGTTTCATCCATCATCTTCATCATATCCACGTCATGCGGCTTCAGCCCGTGGCGGGCATCCACCAACACCAGGGCGCGCTTCAGCGTGACGCGGCCGCGCAGATAGGCGCGGATGAAATCGGTCCAGGCGGCCGACCGCTCCTTGGACACCTGGGCATAGCCGTAACCCGGCATATCCACCAGCACCAGCCGGCTGCCCAGATTGAAGAAATTGAGCTGCTGGGTCCGCCCCGGCGTCTGGCTGGTGCGGGCCAGGGTCTTGCGACCGGTCAGGGCATTGACCAGCGATGATTTGCCGACATTGGACCGGCCGGCAAAGCAGATTTCCGGCAACACGGCTTCCGGCAAGGTGGTGGCAGCCTCCGCCCCCCAGAAGAAATCGCATTCCCGGGCGAACAGCAGGCGGCCCGCCTCAATCTCGGCTTCCGACAGGTCGCCCATCAGGCTGGGGGTGATGGTCAGCGGCTTGGCCATGGGGAATACTCCTTCACGCGGGGAAACAACGGTACTTCATAAAACAAAGACCCCCGGTGCGGGACCGGGGGGATTCTCATACGTCAGTTATCGGCATCTTTCCGTCATCCCGGCTTCATGCATGAGCATTAACGTGGAAACCGGATGATACTCGTGCCTCCCCCGCGAAAGCGGGGGTCCAGGGGCCAAGGCAGTTACATGTGGTTCCTGGTGGCCCCTGGTTCCCCGCTTTCGCGGGGAAGGCATAGGTGTGCGAACTGTTACTGCGGTGCTCTAGTTGGGATGACGGCAAGGGATAGTCGTAAAAGGCTTGATCTTTCCCTTCGCTCAGCTCGCCTTCACGCCCATCCGGCGCATGATGAACCATTGCTGCAGGATGGACAGCAGGTTCGACCAGGTCCAGTAGATCACCAGACCGGCGGGGAAGCTGGCCATCATATAGGTGAAGACGAAGGGCAGCAGCATGAACACCTTCTGCTGCACCGGGTCCGGGTTGGACGGGTTCAGCTTCTGCTGCAGGTACATGGTCACGCCCATCAGCAGCGGCCAGACACCGATATGCAACATGCTGGGCGGATCCCACGGGATCAGGCCGAACAGGTTGAACAGGGTCGTCGGATCGGGGGCCGACAGGTCATGCACCCAACCATAGAAGGGCGCATGGCGCATTTCGATGGTGACATACAGAACCTTGTAGAGCGCGAAGAAGACGGGGATCTGCAACAGGATCGGCAGGCAGCCCGACAGTGGGTTGGCCTTTTCCTCCCGATACAGCGCCATCATCGCCATGGACAGGGCTTCGCGGTTATCCCCATGCTTCTTCTTCAGCTCCTCCATCTTGGGCTGGAGCTTCTTCATCTTGGCGAACGCCTGATACTGCTTGTTGGCGATCGGGAAGAAAGCCAGGCGCAGCACGACGGTGAATGCCAGGATGGCCAGACCGAAATTGCCAAGGGCACGGCCCAGGAAATCCAGCGCGTGGAAGAATGGAATGGTCAGGAAATAGAACCAGCCCCAATCGATGGCATAGTTCAGATCGGCGATGCCCAGCTTCTCACTATACTGGTCCAGCAGGTTCACCACCTTGGCACCGGCGAACAGCCGGTGGGTGGTTTCCGCCGTGGTACCGGGGGCCACGGTCAGGGCCTGGGTGCCGCGGAAATCCACCTGATAGAGATCGGTGCCGACGCGCTGGTGCAGCACGCGGGCCTCAATATCCGTCTTCTGGTCGGGGATCAGGCTGACCAGCCAATATTTGTCGGTGATGCCGATCCAGCCGCCGGTGGACGACAGCGTCTCGGTCTTGCCGTCTTCCTTCAGGTTCTTGTACTTGAATTCCTTCAGCGTGCCGTTCAGCACGCCCAGCGGGCCTTCATGCAGGATATACATGCCCGCTTCATGCGGGGTGCCCCGGCGCTGCACAAAACCATAGGGGTAGAGGCTGACCGGCTCCCCGGTCTGGTTGCGCACCCGCTCCGTGACGGTGAACATATAGTTCTCGTCCACGGCGATGGTGCGTTCGAACACCAGACCCTGGCCATTGTCAAAGCTCAGCGTTACCGGCTGGCCGGGGGCCAGCTTGTCGGTGCTGGCGGTCCAGACGCTGTCACCCTTGGGCAGGGAGACGTTCTGGCCGCTGGCCGGCACCCAGCCGAATTCAGCGAAATAGGGGTCGGACGCGCCCAGCGGCGAGAGCAGCACGACTTCCGGGCTGTTCTTGTCGGTGGTGGTCTTGTACTTGGCCAGGGTCAGATCATCGATCCGGCCGCCACGCAGGCTGATGGAGCCATGCAGGCTGGGGGTGGACAGGGCGATACGGCCATTGTCGGCCAGCACGGCGGCGCGGTCGCGCACAGCGTTGGCATCGGCTGCGGCACCCGGCAGGGCGCCGGGCGTGGTGGCCGGCTGCGGGGTGGTATCGGCCTGCAGCGCCTGCTGGCGCTGGAATTCCGCCTGGGCGGCCAGCTGACGCGGCCGCTCATAGAAGAAATGGAACCCGAACAGGATCGCGATCGAAATCACGATGGTCAGGATAAGGTTCTTCTGATCCGTCATGGGTGCGTGTTCCAGGTTCCGCCAAAGGGCAAAATCGGATGGGGCCGGGGCCCCAGGTTCCTCACATGAAATGGGCGGGCAATCAATGCCCGCCGCAACAATTCCCGCCCGCCCTGTGCGCCTGACGCCCCGGTGGGGCTGCCCTGTCACCAGCGGGAGGCACCGGGTCATACCCCGAATCCCCCCAGGGATGGCAACGGGCGATGCGCCGCAGGGCCAGCCAGCCGCCTTTGATGGCGCCATGGCGGGCCAGCGCTTCCAGCGCATAGGCCGAACAGGTGGGCTGAAAACGGCAGCGCGGCCCCAGCAGGGGCGAGATGAACCAGCGGTAGAAATGCACAAAAGCCCGGAGCAGCCAGGCCGCCGGGCTCATTCGCACTGCTCCTTGGCCGGCTTGGACCGGGGCGGCACACGGGGCACATCCCCCGGCTTGTCCCGCCACAGCTTCAGCCTTTTCAGGGCCTGCGCCAGATCATCCTTCAGCGCCGCATAGGGGCGATGCACGGTTTCCCCCCGCGCCACCAGCACGTAATCGTGCCCGGCCTTGGCATGGGGGGCCAGCACCTCGGCCAATGCTGCCCGCAAACGACGACGGGCGCGGTTTCGTTCAACCGCGCCACCGACCTTTTTGCTGGCGGTAAGACCGATTCGGATCGCCGGCTGGCCGGGATCAGGATGCTGCCGGTCATCATGGGCGCGGGCCTGAACAATCAGGCCCGCTGTCGCCCATTTGCGCTTGGCACCCGCAACCGCCAGGAACTCAGGCCGCTTTTTCAAGCGGCCAACCTTTTTCCCAGCCTGGGGTGCCATGCCAACAAATACCCTTAGGCAGACAGGCGCTTGCGGCCCTGGGCGCGGCGCTTGTTGATGATGTTGCGGCCGGCGACGGTGGCCATGCGGGCACGGAAGCCATGACGGCGGGCGCGCACGATCTTGCTCGGCTGGAAGGGACGCTTCACGGTACTTACTCCGGTCTGGAAAACGGACGGCTTTAACGAAGCGCGTTGTATAGTGGTGAAGGTGCGCGGAGTCAATCGCGCCGCCACATTTTCCCCGCAACTTACCCGCAACCCAGGCCGGCAAAGCTGCGGGGCAGGCGGCGGGGTTCAGCCATTCACGCGCGGGCCGGCGGGCAGCACGGCCGTCAGCGGCACCAGCTGAAAGCCTTTGGCCTCCAGCGTCGGCAGCCATTGGTTCAAGGCGGCGATGGTCACATCATGCGGGTGGCCGATGGCAATCGCAACCCCCTTGCGCCTGGCAATCGCTTCCACCTGGGCCAGTGATTTGGCCACGGCATCGGGCGTCATCACATGGTCCAGGAAGACGTCGCGGGCCAGAATCGGCACATTATAATGGGCGGCCAGCGGGGCGGCCTTGCTGTCCGGTGTGGTGCGGCTGTCCAGGAACATCAGGCCGCGCGCCGACAATTCCGACAGCACAATGGCCATGTTGTCGCGGTCGGCGGTGAAACGGCTGCCCATATGGTTGTTGATGCCAACGAACCCGGTGAAGGCGGACAGGTTGGCGGCCAGCCGCTGGCGCAGTTCCGTTTCGCCGAACCGGGTCAGCAGGGCGCCGGGGCCAGGATCCTCCTTGCCCGATGGTTCCATCGGCATATGCACGATCAGTTCATGGCCCCTGGCATGGGCCTGCTGGGTCTGCTGTGGCAGGTCGCGGGCATAGGGCAGCCAGGCCAGGGTCAGATTGCCATCCAGTGCCACCACCTTGTCGCTGCGTTTGCGATCCACACCCATATCATCAATGACGATGACGATGCGCGGCCGCCCGTCCGGGGCGGGGGCCGGGCGGGCGTAATGCTGCCAGGCGGGGGTGCCGGCGGGCGGGGATGGCTTGGCCGGCAGGGGCTGGGGCAGGCGGGGCAATGCTGCCACCTGAGTGCCGGGGGTGGTGTGTGCAGGCGTTGGCGTTGCTGCCGGCTGTGCCTCAACGGGTTTCGGCGCTGCGGGGGCGGCGGCCTGCGGGGCGGGCTTTTCCGGTATGGCAGGGGCCTTGCCGGGCAGTTGCGGCACGCCGGCCCGTTCTGCCGCGTCTTCGTCAACGGCTTCGGCGCTCTCATCCTCCCCCTCGGCATCGGCCATTTCCTCTGCCGGGGTCAGGGCAGGGCCGGCGGAAACCGGGCGATAGCCGCCATGGGGTTGCACCAGCAGGAACAGCCCGCCCCCCAGTACCAGGGCAAATCCCAAGCCGGACAGCAAGCGCCGCCCCTGGCTCAACCGCGTCCACCATCCGCGCAGTCCAGCGGGCGGCTTGGCGCGGGAACGGCCCCCGCCACCCTTGCGGGGGCCGGCAGAAAAGCGCGGCGGGCGAACACGGGGGCTGTTGGGGCGGCGGGGGTTGGTCATGCGCGAAGGGTCCGATGCCATGGGAAAGGGATGGCGTGCCGCCAGTAATGGAACAAAAGGCGACCTGCCGCAATGCCGTGACCGCAGGGCGGGCAGCGCCCGGTAACGTGGCTTAAAACACCGCACGGGCTGGAAATGTGCCGCTGCTGCCTATAGGCTGTGCCCCCGCGCCAAGGGGGCGCGTCCTTGAGGCTGATGAGTTCCGCCATGCTGCTGTTCATCGACAATTACGACAGTTTCACCTGGAATCTGGTGCATTACCTGGGCGAATTGGGCGCTGATGTGCAGGTGTGGCGCAACGATGCGCTGCCACTGGAGCAGGCGCTGGAGCTGAAGCCGCAGGCCATTGTGCTGTCGCCCGGCCCGTGTGATCCGGACAAGGCGGGCATCTGCCTGCCGCTGATCCATGCCGCCGCCGAACATAAGATTCCGCTGATGGGTGTCTGCCTGGGGCATCAGGCCATCGGCCAGGCCTTTGGCGGCAAGGTGGTGCGCGCGCCCCAGCCGATGCATGGCAAGATGGGTACGGTGTTCCATGAAGGCCGCACCTTGATGAAAGGCCTGCCCAGCCCGTTCCAAGCCACGCGTTACCATTCCCTGATCGTGGAGAAGGAAACGCTGCCCGATTGTCTGGAAAGCACGGCATGGCTGGATGATGGGATGATCATGGCGCTGTCGCACAAGACGCTGCCCATCCATGGCGTGCAATTCCACCCGGAAAGCATCGCGTCTGAGAATGGTCACAAGATCCTGGATAATTTCCTGGAACTGGCCAACATCACGCGCGGGCCCCGCCTGCGCACCGTTGCCTGAAGGCGGGGGCCGATGATCGGCGATATGGGCGATTTCAAGGCGCTGCTGGCGAAGGTCGCCACCGGTGCCAGTCTCAGCGAGGCGGAGGCCGAACACGCCTTCGCCATCATCATGTCGGGCAATGCCACGCCGTCGCAGATGGGTGGCTTCCTGATGGCGCTGCGGGTGCGCGGGGAGACGGTGGCGGAGATCACCGGGGCCGTGCGCGCCATGCGCGCCAAGGCCATCGGCATCGAAGCGCCCGACGGCATTATCGATACCTGTGGCACCGGCGGCGACGGGGCCCATACCTATAATATCTCCACCGCCGTGGCCTTTGTGATTGCCGGCTGCGGCGTGCCGGTGGCCAAGCATGGCAACCGGGCCATTTCGTCGAAATCGGGGGCGGCGGATGTGCTGTCGGCGCTGGGGGTGAACCTGGATGCTGATTTCACCCTGGTGCGCCGGGCTTTGTTCGATGCCGGCATTGGCTTTCTGCTGGCCACTCGCCACCATACCGCCATGCGCAATGTCGGGCCGACGCGGGTGGAGCTGGGCACGCGCACCATCTTCAACCTGATGGGCCCGCTGTCCAACCCTGCCGGGGCGAAGCGGCAATTGCTGGGCGTCTTCGCCCGGCAATGGATCGAGCCGCTGGCCCATGTGCTGCATAATCTGGGCTCGCAAACGGCCTGGGTGGTGAATGGCAGCGACGGGCTGGATGAGATCACCACCACCGGCCCCACCCATGTGGCCGAACTGCGCCATGGCGTTGTGCGCACGTTCCAGATCACGCCAGAGGATGCGGGCCTGCCCCGTGCCACCGCCGATGATCTGCGCGGCGGCACGCCGGAGGAAAACGCCGCCTCCCTGCGCGCCGTACTCGCCGGGGCCGAGGGCCCCTATCGTGACATTGTGTTGCTGAATGCAGCCGCCGCCCTTGTGGTGGCCGATAAGGCGCCCGATCTGAAGGCGGGCGTCGCCAGGGCGGCCGAATCCATTGACAGTGGGCAGGCCCGTCTGGCGCTGCAGCGCCTGGCCAGCATCACCCATATTCCGGTGACCGAATAATGAACAGTACACCCGACGTTCTGGCCCGCATCTGTGCCGACAAGGCAGAGCATGTGGCCCGCGCCAAAGCCGCCCGCCCCCTGGCGCTGGTGGAAGAGGCGGCAAAGGCCCAACCGGCCTCGCGTGGTTTCGCCGCCGCCCTTTCCCGCACCGTGGCCGAGGGGCGCTGGGCCCTGATCGCGGAGATCAAGAAGGCGAGCCCCTCCAAGGGCCTGATCCGCGCTGATTTCGACCCGCCGACCCTGGCGCGGGCGTATAAGGAGGCGGGGGCTACCTGCCTGTCGGTGCTGACCGATATCCCCTATTTCCAGGGCGATGATGCTTTCCTGCAGGCGGCCCGCGCGGCCGTGGACCTGCCGGCCCTGCGCAAGGATTTCATGATCGATCCCTATCAGATCGCCGAAAGCCGGGCGCTGGGGGCCGATTGCATCCTGCTGATCATGGCTTGCCTGGATGATGCGCTGGCGCGTGACCTCTACGATGCCGCCACCGGCTACGGCATGGATGTGCTGGTGGAGGTACATGACGAGGCGGAGATGGAGCGGGCCTTGACGCTGCCCGGCGGTCTGCTGGGGGTGAATAACCGCAACCTGAAAACCCTTTCCATCGATCTGGCCACCACCGAACGGCTGGCGGCGATGGTGCCGGCGGGCCGGCATCTGGTGGCGGAAAGCGGCATCCACAGTCCGGCGGACCTGTCGCGGCTGGCCGGTGCCGGGGCGCGCCGCTTCCTGATCGGGGAATCGCTGATGGCCAAGCCCGACGTGGTGGCTGCCACCCGCGCTTTACTGTCCACCCCCTTCACCCCGGCGGCCTGAGCCATGGCCGGCCGCCTGACCCATTTTGATGAGGCCGGCAACGCCGCCATGGTGGATGTCTCCGCCAAGGAGGAGACGGTGCGCATCGCCACGGCGCGCGGCCATATCGCCATGCAGCCGGAGACGTTGGCCCTGATCCGCGCTGGCGGCATGGAAAAGGGCGATGTGCTGGGCGTGGCGCGGCTGGCCGGCATCATGGCCGCCAAGAAAACCGCCGATCTGATCCCGCTCTGCCACCCGCTGGCCTTGTCTAAAGTGTCGGTGGATTTCACCTTGGATGAGGTGGGGTCGAAGGTGGAGATCAGCGCCACCGTGAAGCTGAAAGGCCGCACGGGCGTGGAGATGGAGGCGCTGACGGCCGTGTCCGTTGCCGCGCTCACCATCTATGACATGTGCAAGGCGGTGGATAAGGGCATGGTGATTGGGGCCATCCAGCTTGCCTATAAGGAAGGCGGCAAGAGCGGGATTTATGTAGGACCGCAGGGTTAAACGTCGATCTGACAGATAGGCCGCACCATGATCCCCCTTTCCGAAGCCCGCGCCCGTATCCTGGCCAATATCCAGCCGCTGCCGGCGGAACAGGTGCCCTTGACCCAGGGGCTGGGCCGGGTGCTGGCGGCCGATGTGGTGGCGCGGGTGACGCATCCGCCGACGGCCGTTTCGGCCATGGATGGCTGGGCCGTGCGCACGGCGGATATCGCCACGTTCCCGGTGACCTTGACCCGTATCGGGGAGGCCCCGGCGGGCCGGCCCTTTGTGGGTACGGTGGGGCCGGGGCAGGCGGTGCGGATTTTCACCGGCGGGGCCCTGCCCGATGGGGCCGATACGGTGGTGGTGCAGGAGGATGCCGACGATCACGGCGCCACCGTCACTTTAAAGGACGGTGGCGGGCCGGGGCGCTGGATACGGCCGGCGGGACAGGATTTCAGCATTGGCGATGTCGGCGTGCCGGCGGGGCGGCGGCTGACCGTGCGCGATCTGGCGCTGGCAGCGTCCATGAATGTGCCCTGGCTGAAGGTGCGCCGTCGCCCCCGCGTCTCCATCCTCGCCACGGGGGATGAGGTGGTGATGCCCGGCGATACGCTGGCACCGGGCCAGATTGTCAGCTCCAATTCCCTGGCACTCTGCGCCCTGGTGCGCCAGCTGGGCGGGGAGGCGGTGGATCTGGGCATTGCCGGCGATAACCGCGATAGTCTGGCAGAACTGGCCGCCGCCGCCGGCGGCACCGACCTGCTGGTCACCATCGGCGGGGCGTCGGTGGGGGAACATGATCTGGTGCGGTCGGTGCTGGGCGGTGCTGGGCTGGAACTGGATTTCTGGAAAATCGCCATGCGGCCCGGCAAGCCGCTGATGTTCGGCCGCATCAAGGGTGTGCCCATGCTGGGCCTGCCGGGCAACCCCGTCTCTGCCCTGGTCTGCGCCTGGCTGTTCCTGCGTCCGCTGCTGCTGGCCATGCAGGGGCTGCCAACGGCGGATGAGACGCGCGAGGCCCTGATCGGTGGCAATCTGGGCACCAATGACAGCCGGGCGGATTTCATCCGTGCCAAGCTGTCCCGCGATGATCAGGGACGGGAGGTTGCCACCCCCTTCCCGAAACAGGATAGCGGCATGTTGAGCCGGCTGGCCTGGGCCGATTGTCTGATTCTGCGCGATCCCCACGCCCCGGCGGTGGCACCGGGGGATAGGGTGCGGATCATGCCACTGGACGCGCTGTAACCACCGATCGCTTAACGCGAAATCCCGCTCCCCGCCGCATCCCGATGCCAACGTTTGCAAGAAATTGGAACCAAGACGGAACATCCGGTTGACGTTCCGGGATTGTTCTATATGATTGCGGGAGTTTGGCGGGAAACCGTTCAGGGCATCCGGAAAGCGGCGAGGGGTAACGATGCTGACGCGCAAGCAACAGGAATTGCTGATCTTCATCAATGAGAAGCTGAATGAAGGTGGCGTCTCCCCCTCGTTCGATGAAATGAAGGATGCGCTGGGGCTGAAGTCCAAATCCGGTATCCATCGTCTGATCACCGGGCTGGAGGAGCGGGGGTTCATCCGCCGCCTGCCGCATCGCGCCCGCGCGCTGGAGGTGCTGCGCCTGCCCGAACCGCCGCTTCCCCGCGCGGCCAAGGCACCAGCCGCGGCGGCCCCTGTGGCCTTGGAGCCCAAATTCAAGCCCAATGTCATCCGGGGTGATTTCCGCGGTGCCCTGCCTGGCCGCTCGGCCAATGGCAATGATGCGGAGGCGGTGTCGCTGCCGCTCTATGGCCGGATCGCCGCCGGCCTGCCGATTGAGGCGATGCGCGACAGTTCCGCCAGCATCGAAGTACCAGCCACCCTGCTGGCCACCGGGGACCATTATGCGCTGGAAGTGGCCGGCGACAGTATGGTGGAGGCTGGCATTCTGGATGGGGACACGGTGATCATCCAGCGCTGCGACATGGCAGAGAATGGCACCATCGTGGTGGCCTTGGTCGATGAGCAGGAAGTGACGCTGAAGCGGCTGCGCCGTAAGGGTAACTCCATTGCGCTGGAACCGGCCAACCCCTCCTATGAAACCCGCGTTTTTGGCGCGGATCGGGTGAATGTGCAGGGTCGGCTGGTCGGTTTGATCCGGCGTTATTGATCGGCAGGGCGGGTGACGGGGCTTTCTGCCGCAATCCCGTCACCATAAGGCCGCGCTTTGGCCGGGGGGTGGGTTCAGGGTCAGCCTGAATTCTCCCCCTTTGTCAGAAGCGTGTGATGATGCACCGCCCCTTTTCCCGCTCTTACCGTCTCCTGCGCCCCGGCCCGCTGGTGCTGGGTGTCGCCTTGCTGGGGCTTGGTGCCTGCACCAGCCCCTGCGACCGGATCAACAGCCAGATGCGGCAGCTGAATGCCGATACGATCCGTGATCCCAACATCGCCATGGATGGGCGCTATCTCGCCCAGTTCCAGGAACTGGCGGCACAATCGGTGGAACATGGCTGTCTGGCGGGCGATCAATAACCGCTGTCAGCGATGGTTGCCGGGCCGCCCGTACTCCCTCTGGTGCGGTGACCGATGGGACTGTCGGTTAGTGTCTGTCTGCAAGGTTTTCATTCATTATCAAAATCTTACTGTGTCCCCTCCGTCACCCCGGCGAAGGCCGGGTCCATGTTCGTAGATCAATGTGCCCGTGATTCTGGACCCCGGCCTTCGCCGGGGTGACGGTGATCGGAAATCTTAAATCTCGGAAAACGTTAAAAAAGAAAACTTTCCAGACCGACACTCAGGCATCCGACCGTTGATCAAAGCCGATATGGCCGGGATCATCGGCCTCTGTCACCTGGACATTGATCACCTTGGCCGAGGGCGGGCCCTGCCAGCAGGCATCCAGCATGGCGTCGATGTCTGACCCCTGGCCGGCCAGCACGGCTTCCACACTGCCATCCGTTCGGTTGCGCACCCAGCCATCCAGCTGGCGCAGCCGCGCCTGTTCCACGGTCCAGCCGCGATACCAGACACCCTGCACCTTGCCGGTGATGCGCAGATGCACGGCGCGGCGTTCCTCGATTGTCATCGTACTTTCTCTCGTCTCGCTTTGTTGCGCCAATCCAGCCGCACCCGGCCGCACTTGTCAATGCGCAGTGTCCGCGAAGAGGTGTCGCTCCCTGCTGCCGGGGCTGGTCAGATGGCCGAATCTGGGGCAGCATATGGTCCTGGTCTGGCTTGCCCGGAGGTCCGCCCATGGCCACAACGCCGCTCATCCGTCCCGCCCAGCCGGCCGATGCCGCTGGCATCGCGGCTGTGCATGTCGATAGCTGGCGGTCGACCTATGCCGGCATGTTGCCGGACGATTATCTGATCAGCCTGTCTGTCGATACCCATGCCCGCCGCTGGCGGGCGCTGCTCTCCTCCGGCGTGCGGGCGCGGCGTACCTATGTGGTGCAGGGGGAGGGGCAGGGGATTGTCGGTTTTGCCTCCTGTGGGCCGCAGCGCACCAGCCTTGCCGGCTATGGCGGGGAATTCTACGCCGTCTATCTGGCCGATCATGTGCATGGGCGCGGCTGGGGCCGGCGCCTGCTGGGGGCCATGGCGCAGGATCTGCTGGGGGCCGGGTTGCATACGGCGGTGGTATGGGTGCTGCGCGACAATCCCAGCCGGTTCTTTTATGAACGGATGGGCGGGGTGCTGCTGGCCGAACAGCCGATCAGCTTTGCCGGCCAGCGCCTGTCGGAGGTGGCCTATGGCTGGACCGATCTGTTGCCTTTGGCCCGCATGGCAGCCGATCCGCATGTCGGTTCCTGACCCTGTCCGGCCGCCACTCTGGTCAAGGCTCCCGTTTTGAAATTGCGTTCACCACCCGCACGGCGTTTTGTGATATGCAGTCGCCCGGGCGCTGGATCGCCTGAGATTGACGTGCGACGCGGAACCCGATGAACGAGCAACATGCGCTGAAGGAGAAGCTGGCGACGCTCCGTATGGAGCATCGTGACCTGGACGATATCATCCAGCGTCTGGCCGGTCAGGCTCCCCTGGATCAGTTGCAGATTCAGCGGCTGAAGAAGCGCAAGCTTTTGCTGAAGGATTTGATCGCCCGGCTGGAAAGCCAGCTGGTGCCGGATATCATCGCCTGATTTACCCGCTTTTCTGCCGGGCGGCGTTGCATGTCCGGCGGTTGTTTCGGGCCCGCTGCTGCCTATAATCCGCCGCTTCCAAGACCCGATCGGTGATTAGGGAGCCGGTACCTTGCCCAGCAACATCTCTTCCACCGATGCCAAGGTGCCTGTCGGCATCATCATGGGCAGCCAGTCTGACTGGGCCACGATGAAACATACCGCCAATGTGCTGGCTGATCTTGGCGTGCCGTTTGAGGCGCGCATCATTTCCGCCCACCGCACCCCGCAGCGGCTTTATGATTATGCCACCGGCGCCAAGGGGCGCGGGCTGCAGGTGATCATCGCCGGTGCCGGCGGTGCCGCCCATCTGCCGGGCATGGCCGCATCCATGACCACGCTGCCGGTGCTGGGTGTGCCGGTGGAAAGCCACGCGCTGAAGGGCCAGGACAGCCTGCTGTCCATCGTGCAGATGCCCGGCGGCGTGCCGGTGGGCACGCTGGCCATCGGCAAGGCCGGGGCCATCAATGCCGGCCTGATGGCCGCATCCATCCTGGCCTTGTCCGACCCGGCGCTGGATGCACGGCTGACGGCGTGGCGTGCGCGCCAGACCGATAGCGTTGCCGATATTCCGGTCGACGATCCTGTTTGATCCCGGCTTTCCTGAGGGCCCTCATATGACGATGATTCCCCCCGGCTCCGTCATCGGTATGCTCGGTGCCGGCCAGTTGGGCCGCATGACCGCGCTGGCCGCCGCCCGCCTGGGCTATAAGGTGCATGTCTTCGCGCCGGAGGGCATGGACAGTTCCTGCGGTCAGGTGGTGGCCAGCCACACCCAGGCCGGCTGGCACGATCGCCGCGCCCTGTCGCGCTTTGCTGATGACGTCGCCGTCGTCACCCTGGAATGGGAGAATGTGCCGACGGAGACGGTGGAATTCCTCTCCCGCCATGTCGCCGTGCATCCGGGTGCCGCCGTGCTGGCGGTGGCGCAGGAACGGCTGGCGGAAAAGAATTTCGCCAATGGTCTGGGCCTGGGCACCGCCCCTTTCCGCGCCGTGGACAGCGCTGCCGCCCTGAAACAGGCGGTGGCGGAGCTGGGGACGCCCTCCATCCTGAAATCCAACCGCATGGGCTATGACGGCAAGGGTCAGGTGCGGATTGCCGCCGATACCGATCTGGCGGCCGCCTGGGCTGCGCTGGGCACCGATATGGCGGTGCTGGAAGGCTTTGTCGATTTCGCCTGCGAGGTCTCCGTCATCGTGGCGCGCGGCCACGATGGGCAGATGGCCGCCTATCCGGTGGTGGAAAACCGGCATAAGGGCGGCATCCTGGATACCAGCACCGTGCCCGCCAATGTCAGCGATGATGTGGCGGCGGAGGCAACACGGATGGCGCTGGCCCTGACAGAGGCGCTGGGTGTCATCGGCCTGCTGGCGGTGGAGATGTTTGTGACCCGCGATGGCCGGGTGCTGGTCAATGAAATGGCCCCGCGTCCGCATAATTCCGGCCATTGGACCATTGAATTTGCCGAGACCAGCCAGTTTGAACAGCTGGTGCGGGCCGTCTGCGGCCTGCCGTTGGGCTCCACCCGGCTGCGCGCCCCCTGTGTCATGACCAATCTGATCGGCAGCGATGCCGATAACTGGCCCGCCCTGGTGGCCGAACCGGGGGCGCGGCTGCACCTTTATGGCAAGGGGGAGGCCAAGCCCGGCCGCAAAATGGGGCATGTGACCCGCCCCGTCTGATGTTCCACGGCCCGCCCCTCCCGGCGGGCCGTTTTCTTTTCAGCCTTGTTTTCCAAGGGCTTTTTCCTGAAAGCGCGGCCGGCCAGCCAGTTTAATGAACAGTGTGCGCTGCAACATGAATCGGCCCCCGTCTGTGATGGGGCGCACACATTGTTTCCCGGCAGAAAAATGGCAGCCTTGCTGGAAATTTCCGCTGCCATCGCAAGATTCTGCAAGTCGTCTGACAAATAACTTGTCATTCTTCCCCCAACTTCGAAAAAGCCAGGGGATTGATCCATGCGCAGGGGCAAGCTGCTTGCCGTGGCTATGGGCATGGCGGGCGCATTGGCGCTGGCCGGCTGTGGAAAGAATGAGACGGGGCAGGGCACGGCACCCGCCGCCCCGCAGGTGGTGGTCAGCCAGCCGCTGCAGAAGAACATCCGCGAATGGGATGAATATACCGGCCGCTTCACCGCCGTAGAGGGGGTGGAGATCCGGGCGCGGGTCAGCGGCTATCTCACCTCCGTCAATTTCCATGATGGCGATCTGGTGAACAAGGGCGACCTGCTGTTCATCATCGATCCGCGCCCCTATCAGGCGGCGCTGGATGCTGCCCAGGCGGCGGTGGCGCAGGCCAAATCTCAGGTGACGCTGGCGGAACGGGAATTGAACCGGGCGCGCGACCTGCGGCAGACCCAGGCCGTGTCGCAATCGGTGCTGGATACCCGGTCGCAGAGCCTGCAGGCGGCCCAGGCCGGCCTGCTGGCAGTGGAAGCGCAGCAGCGGGCCGCCGCGCTGAACCTGGAATTCACCCAGGTGCGCGCGCCTGTCACCGGCCGCGTCTCCAACCATCGTGTTTCGGTGGGCAATCTGGTCAGCGGCGGGTCGGCGGAATCGACCCTGCTGACCACCATCGTCTCGCTGGACCCGATCTATTTCTATTTCGATGCCGATCAGGCGTCATATCTGCGCTATCAGCGGCTGAACCAGTCGGGCCAGCGGCAGTCTGGCCGGGTGGTGCAGCATCCGGTGGAATTGGCCCTGCCGGATGAGACGGGGTACAGCCACCCGGGCAAGCTGGATTTCATCGATAACAGCATTGATGACAGCACCGGCACCATCCGTGCCCGCGCCGTGTTCGACAATCCTGATGGCGTGCTGACGCCGGGCCTGTTCGGCCGCTTGCGGCTGGCGGGGCGCAGTGAATATCAGGGGCTGCTGGTGCCTGACAGCGCCATCGGCACCGATCAGAACCGCCGCTATGTGATGGTGGTCGGGGCTGATAACAAGGTGGTGATGCGCCCGGTCACGCTGGGCCCCCTGATCGACGGCCTGCGCGTGGTCCGCGAAGGGCTGGCCGCCAATGAGCGCATTGTCACGGCCGGCCTGCTGCGCGTGCGCCCCGGTGCCACGGTGGCCCCGGTGGAAAAGCCGTTGCAGGCCGCTGAGACGGGGGCCAAGCCATGAAGATCGGCCGTTTCTTCATCGACCGGCCGATCTTCGCCATGGTGATTTCCATCCTCATCCTGGCTGTCGGCAGCATCGCCTATCTTGGCCTGCCCGTCTCGCAATATCCCGAAGTGGTGCCGCCCACGGTGACGGTGCGCGCCACATATCCCGGCGCCAATGCCGAGACGGTGGCCGCCACCGTCGCCGCCCCGATCGAGCAGGAGGTGAACGGGGTGGAGGGGATGCTCTACATGTCCTCCCAATCCACCTCTGACGGGCAGATGAACCTGACCGTCACCTTCAAGCTGGGCACCGATCTGGATCAGGCCCAGGTGCTGGTGCAGAACCGCGTGGCGGTGGCAGAGCCGCGCCTGCCGGAAGAGGTGCGGCGCAACGGCATCGTCACCCGCAAGAACTCGCCCGACCTGATGCTGGTGATCCACCTGATCTCGCCGGACGACACCTATGACCAGCTCTATATCTCCAATTACGGCCTGCTGCGGGTGAAGGATGCGCTGAGCCGGGTGGCCGGCGTCGGTGATATTTCCATGTTCGGCGCGCGCGATTATTCCATGCGCCTCTGGCTGGACCCGCAGAAGATCGCCTCGCTGGGCATGACCGCACCTGAGGTGCTGGCGGCCGTGCAGGCGCAAAATGTGCAAGTGGCCGGCGGCCAACTGGGTGCCCCGCCGGTGGCCGTGCCGCGTGATTATCAGTATAATATCACCCTGCAGGGCCGGCTAACCCAGCCGCAGGAATTTGAGAATATCATCGTCAAATCCGGCGCCGATGGCCGTATCGTCCGGCTGAAGGATGTGGCGCGGGTGGAACTGGGGGCGCGCGATTACGTGCGCAACTCCTATCTGGATGGCAAGCCGGCCGTGGCGCTGGCCGTCTCCCAGCTCCCCGGCTCCAACGCGCTGGAAACGGCCGCCAATATCAAGAAGGAGATTGCGGAACTGAGCCGCGATTTCCCGCCCGGCCTGGAATATCGCATCGTCTATGACACCACCACCTTCATTGCCGAATCGGTGCATGAGCTGGTGAAAACCATTGGCGAGGCGGTGGCCCTGGTGGTGCTGGTGGTGCTGTTGTTCCTGCAGCGCTGGCGGGCCACCATCATTCCGGTGGTGGCCATTCCGGTTTCGCTGATCGGCACCTTTGCCGTGATGGCGGCGCTGGGCTTCACCATCAATAACCTGACCCTGTTCGGGCTGGTGCTGGCGGTGGGTATCGTCGTCGATGATGCCATCGTGGTGGTGGAGAATGTGGAGCGTAATCTGGGGCTGGGCCATTCCCCGCTGGAAGCGGCCCGCATCACCATGGATGAGGTGGGGGGCGCGCTCGTCTCCATCGCGCTGGTGCTGTCGGCCGTGTTCATCCCCACCGCCTTCATCGATGGTATCCAGGGCCAGTTCTATCGCCAGTTCGCGGTGACCATCGCGGTGGCGACGATCATTTCCGCCTTCAATTCCCTCACCCTTTCGCCGGCTTTGTGCGCCCTGCTGTTGAAATCCCACACGGCGGGCCATGCGGAGGCGCGGGGCCGGCTGGCCCTGGTTTCCGGCCTGACCGACCGGTTCTTCAACGCCTTCAACCGGGGCTTTGACCGGATGGCGGATCGCTATGGCCGGCTGGTCGGTGGGGTGACGCGGGCGCCGCTGGTGATGGTGGGGCTCTATGTGCTGCTGATCGCGGGGGCGGGTTTCCTGTTCACCCGCGTGCCGCCCGGCTTCATCCCGCAGCTGGACCAGGGCTATGTCATTGTCGTGGTGCAATTGCCGGAAGGGGCATCGCTGGCCAATACCGACAAGGTGGTGCAGGAGGCATCCCGCATCGCGCGGGAGACGCCGGGCGTGGGCCATACGGTGCAGTTCTCCGGCTTCTCCGGTGCCACCCGCACCATTGCCGCCAATGCCGGTGCCATCTTCACGCCGCTGCTGCCGTTTGAGGAACGCTTGCCGCAGGGACTGACCGCCAATGTGGTGATCCAGAACCTGCAAAAGCGGCTGATGGCGGTGCCGGAAGCGCGGCTGGTGGTGGTGCCGCCGCCGCCGGTGCGCGGCCTGGGCACGGCTGGCGGCTTCACCATGCGTATCCTGGACATGGCCAATGCCGGGCCGGCGGCGCTGGAAGACGCCACCTGGGCGGTGGCCATGGCCGGCAACAAGGTGCAGGGCCTGTCCAGCGTCTTCTCCCCCTTCAGTGCCAAGGCACCGCAGCTTTACCTGGATGTCGACCGGGTGAAGGCGCAGATGCTGAATGTGCCGATGAATGCGGTGTTCCAGACCCTCTCGGTCTATCTGGGCTCATCCTATGTGAATGATACCAACCTGTTCGGCCGCACCTTCCAGGTGGTGGCGCAGGCGGATTGGCAGCACCGGCTGGACCCGGAACAGATCGGCCGGTTGCAGACCCGCAACAGCAAGGGCGACATGGTGCAACTGGGCTCCTTCATCGATGCCCGGTTTGTTACCGGGCCTGACCGGGTGCTGCGCTATAACCTGTTCCCGGCGGCGGAGCTGCAGGGCAATACGCTGCCGGGCTTCAGCTCCGGTTCGGCCATCCAGGCGATGGACCAGGTGGCGGTGGAAAACCTGCCGCCCGGCTTTGCCGCCACCTGGACCGACCTGTCCTATCAGGAGAAGATGGCGGGCAATTCTGCGCTCTATATCTTCCCGCTTTGCGTCTTCTTCGTCTTCCTGGTGCTGGCGGCGCAGTATGAAAGCTGGTCCTTGCCCTTCACCATCCTGCTGATCGTGCCGATGTGCCTGTTATCGGCGGTGGCGGGGCTGATGATGCGGGGGATGGATAATAACATCCTGTCGCAGATCGGCTTTGTGGTGCTGGTGGGTTTGGCCTCGAAAAACGCCATCCTGATCGTGGAGTTCGCCCGTCAGTTGGAGGCGGAGGGCAAGGATCGCTATGACGCGGTGATTGAGGCCTGCCGCCTGCGTCTGCGGCCGATCCTGATGACTTCCTTTGCCTTCATCCTGGGCGTGCTGCCCTTGATGATCGCCACCGGGGCAGGGGCGGAGATGCGGCAGAGCCTGGGCACCACCGTGTTCTTCGGGATGCTGGGTGTCACCTTCTTCGGCCTGCTGTTCACCCCGGTCTTCTATGTGCTGATCCGCCGGCTGGTGATGGGCCGGTCGGCGCGGGAGGTGGCGGCGGGGTAACCCGCTGCCCCTTGGGGCTGGGTATAAAAAAGGCGGCAGTCCGGGTGGGCTGCCGCCTTTTTTGCTTTCATCGGATGATCACGCGTAGAAATGCGCCGCCTGACGATAGGCTGTGCAGGCCAGTTGGTGGCCGGCGCGATCCGGCGGGCGATGCCGCTGGGCGCGTTGGGGTGGCAGGGGCTCGATCACGGCGGCGGGCTCGTCTTCCCACCATTCCGCGTCAAGGATGGGGCCTGCCTCCAGCCTGTCTTCCGGCAGGAGGCGGGTCGGTCGGGCCGGACGGGGCCGGCCGATGGGCAGGTGATATGTCATGCCCCCATCAACGCATGGTTCCGCCCGCTGATCCCGTGACGAAACGGGGGCAGCCGCTTTGTCCCCATTTCGTCACAGCCCCGAAACAAAACACCCGCCCTGGCAGGGGCGGGTGCTCTCGGTTCAGCGGTTGATCCGCTGTTCTGGGGCGGTGGGATTGCCGGGGCAGCCCCGCCGACATCAGCCGCAAGCTCATTCCTTGCGGCGGGTCAGGCTTTCCATCTGGCTCTGCAGCTCATCCAGCCGCTTTTGCAGTTCGGAGAATTTATCATCGGCCTTCGGCTTCGGCGTGTCGCCCGAGGCGGCCATCGGCGTGCCGCTGGCATCCATCGCACCGCCTTCGCCGTTGAAGGGGCTGAACATGCGCATCGCCCGTTCGAACAGGGCGATGTTCTGCTTGCTCATCTCCTCAAAACCGCCGAACGGGAAAATGCTGCCGAAGGTGGTCTGGAAATATTCCCGCATCTTGTCCTGATTGCCCGTGAAGGACTTCATGGAATGTTCAAGATAGCGGGGCACCAGCCATTGCATATTGTCGCCATAGAAGCTGATCAACTGGCGCAGGAATGGAATGGGCAGCAGATTCTGGCCCTTCGATTCCTCTTCCACGATGATCTGCGTCAGCACCGAGCGGGTGATATCATCCCCCGTCTTGGCGTCATAGACGACGAAATCCGTTCCGTCCTTGACCATCTGGCACAGATGATCAAGCGTGACATAGCTGCTGGTGGCGGTGTTGTACAGCCGGCGGTTGGCGTACTTCTTGATCGTCACCGGCGCGGGCTTAGCCTCTTCTTTGTCAGCCATTTGCCGTCGCACCCTCCCGTTCGAACACCGATTTGTTATCACTAGGAGTACGTCATTGCGCGGTCGCAGCGCAAGCGTTCCGCAACGCCACAACGATCCAGGCGAAACAATTGTTTCAGATCAGCCGGCGAAGCGCGTTATTGTATGTTTCCCGCCCATGCTGCGGATAAGGAGAGGAGGCATCAATGCGTGAGGCCGAACCGCCATCGCTGGACGATCTGGCCCGGCGATACCTGGACCTGTGGCAGGAACAATGGGCGGCGCTGTGCAGCGACCCCACCATGGCGGACAGCGTGGCGCGCACCATGCAGGCGGTCAGCCAGTCGGCCCTGATGCTGAACCCGTTCCTGTCCATGCCGCCCGGTTTCGGCGGCGGCAAGGGGGAACGCAATCCTTGGGCGGATATGATGGCCGGCCTGTGGCCGAACGGCACGGCTGAGACGAAAGCAGAGGCCAGTAAGGGGGGAACGGGTGCGCGACAGCCGGGAAATGGGGAGCGGGCCCCTGCGGCAGGGGCCGCGCCCGCTGGGCCTGCATCTGGGGATGGGGCTGACGATCTTGCTGAGCTCGGCGGCCGGATTGCCGCTCTTGAACAACAGCTCGCCGCCCTGGCATCCCAGCCTGCGCCCGCAGGCGGCGGAACTGATGGCGCTGATCGCCCGGCTCCGCGAAAAAAAGCAGCCCCCCGGCGTACCCCCCGGACCAAACCCACCGCCTGACCCGCTGGCCCTGCTGCCGGCGGCGGTCGACCGGGAGATGCGGCGGCGAATCGACCGCTTCATGACCGGGCTGGAACGCTATCGCCGGCACCCCTATCAGCGCGATGTGGCGGATGCGCCGACCATCTGGCGGGAAGGGGCGACCCGGCTGCTGGATTTTGGCGGCCAGGGTCGGCCGGTGCTGTTCGTGCCCTCCCTGGTCAATCGCGGCTATATCCTGGACCTGTCGCACCGGAAAAGCCTGCTGCGCTGGCTGGCAGGGCAGGGGCTGCGCCCCTTCCTGCTGGAATGGGGCCAGCCGGGGGCGCTGGAGCGGCCCTTCACCCTGACCGATATCATCGCCGGCCGGCTGAGCCGGGCGCTGAACCATGTGGTGGCCCAGGTGGGCGGGCCGGTGGTGCTGGCCGGCTATTGCATGGGCGGGCTGCTGGCCCTGGCGGCGGCCTTGCGCCGGCCCGATCAGGTGTCGGCCTATGTGGCACTCGCCACGCCCTGGGACTTCCATGCCGATGATGCGGCGGGTGCCCGCCGGGTGGCGACCCTGTTGCCGCCTTTTGAGCCGACGCTGCACCTGCTGGGGGAATTGCCGGTCGATGCCGTGCAGCTTTTCTTTGCCACGCTGGACCCGCTGCTGGCCCTGAAGAAATTCAGCCGCTTTGCCGAGATGGATCTGGCCAGCGATGCGGCCGATGATTTCGTGGCGCTGGAAGATTGGCTGAATGACGGCGTCACCCTGCCGGCCGCCATCGCGCGGGAATGTCTGGGTGACTGGTACGGCAGCAACACGCCGGGGCGGGGTGAATGGCAGGTGGCCGGCGCGCCAGTGCGGCCAGAGGCATGGCGCAAGCCGGCGCTGGTGGTGGTGCCGGCGCGTGACCGCATCGTGCCGCCGGCCGCTGCCGATGCGCTGGCCCGGTCGATCCCCGGTGCCACCGCCTGGCATCCGCCACTGGGCCATATCGGCATGGTGGTCAGCGGCGGGGCGAAGGAAAAACTCTGGCAGCCGCTGCGGGACTGGCTGCTGGCGGCGGGCTAGAGCCCTTGCGGCTGGTACGGCTCTGGCCGCTGTGGTAGGACCGCGCTTGCTATGCACTATTCGCCAACCCGGCCCCCGCAAGCCGGAACTTTTTGAAGGAAGTGGGAGATGACGAAGCTAGTCCTGATCCGCCATGGCCAGAGCGTCTGGAACCAGATGGACCTGTTCACCGGCTGGACCGATGTGGACCTGTCGCCCCAGGGCGTGGAAGAGGCCCGTCAGGCCGGCGAAAAGCTGAAGGCGTCTGGCTTCGATTTTGATTGCTGCCACACCTCCGTGCTGAAGCGCGCCATCAAGACCAGCAACCTGGCCCTGGAAGCCATGGATCGCCTGTGGCTGCCGCAGCACAAGAACTGGCGCCTGAATGAGCGTCACTATGGCGGCCTGCAGGGCCTGAACAAGACGGAGACGGCGGCCAAGCATGGCGCCGATCAGGTCAAGATCTGGCGCCGTTCTTATGACATTGCCCCGCCGGCCCTGGAGGAAGGCGATGAGCGCCTGCCCGATGGCGATGCGCGCTATGCCGGGATGCCCAAGGCGCACCTGCCGCGCACGGAAAGCCTGAAGGATTGCGTGGCCCGCGTGGTGCCCTATTGGGTGCATGTCGTGGCGCCGCAGGTGAAGGCCGGCCAGCGCGTGCTGATCGCCGCGCACGGCAACTCCCTGCGCGGTCTGGTGAAGTACCTGTCCGACATGAGCGATGAGGATATCGTTCAGTTCGAAATCCCCACCGGCAAGCCCATCGTTTATGAGCTGGATGCCGATCTGAAGGCGCTGGACCGCTACTTCCTGGATTGATCAGGTAAATTAAGAAAAGGCCGGGCGTTGGACCCGGCCTTTTTTATGGTCTATCAACGCTTTGCTTACCCTTCCAGCTCTTCCCGCAGGGCTTCCAGTTCCAGCCAGCGTTCCTCGGCGGCGGCCAGTTCGACCTGGGCCGTGCCGATATCATCGGTTGTCTTGGCGAAACCCTTGGCATCCTTGCTGTAAAAGGCGGGATCGGCCAGCTTGGTTTCCAGCTGCCTGATCTTCTTTTCCAGCGCGTCGATCCGGCCCGGCAATTCCTCCAGCTCCCGGTTCTCCTTGAAGGAGAGCTTTTTCTTGGCCTTCGGCGCTGTGGCCTGGGCGGGGGCGCTGGGCTTGGCGGCGGTTTTGGCCGCTTCCGGCTCCCGCTCCTTGCGCTGTATCAGATAGTCGCTGTAACCGCCGGCATATTCGGCCACATCGCCATCGCCTTCCACGGCAATGGTGCTGGTGACCAGCCGGTCCAGGAAGTCACGGTCGTGGCTGACCAGCAGCAGGGTGCCTTCATAATCGGCCAGCACCTCTTCCAGCAGGTCCAGCGTGTCCATGTCCAGATCGTTGGTCGGCTCGTCCAGCACCATCAGGTTGCTGGGCTGGGCAAACAGCTTGGCCAGCAGCAGCCGGTTGCGCTCCCCACCCGACATCACGCGCACCGGCTGGTCCATCATGGAGGGGTCGAACAGGAAGTCCTTCATATAGCTGGCAATATGGCGCGGCTTGCCGCCGACCCAGATATTGTCCCCGCCTTCGGGCAGCAGCACCTGTTTCAGCGTGGCATTGGGGTCCAGCTGGGCGCGGCGCTGGTCGAAAATGATGGTCTGCAGGTTGGTGCCCAGCTTCACATTGCCGCTGTCGGGTGCCAGTTCGCCGGTCAGCATTTTCAGGATGGTGGATTTGCCGGCGCCGTTGGGGCCGATCAGCCCCACCTTGTCCCCGCGCAGGATGCGGGTGGAGAAATCGCGGCAGATCACCCGTTCGCCCGCCTGGCCGTGGAAGGATTTGGAAATGCCCTCCGCCTCGATCACCAGCTTGCCGGAAACATCCCCCTCCGCAATGCCCAGATTGACCTGACGGGATTTGATGCGGTCAGCGCGTTCCTGGCGCATCCCCTGCAACCGGCGCACACGGCCCATATTGCGGGTGCGGCGGCCGGAAATGCCGCCTTCCCACATCCATTTCAGTTCCGCCTGAATCTTGCGGTCCAGCTTGTGATATGTCGCTTCCTCTTCCCGATAGATCTCATCCCGCCAGGTTTCAAACTGGGAGAAGGATTGCTCGGTGGTGCGCAGCACGCCGCGATCCAGCCACAGGATGCGCTTGGACAGGTTGGCCAGGAAGGCGCGGTCGTGGGAAATCAGCAGCAAAGCACCACGGAACTGCTGCAATTCCTTTTCCAGCCACAGGATGGTGGGGATATCCAGATGGTTGGTCGGCTCGTCCAGCAGCAGCACGTCCGGCTGATCGACTAGCGCGCGGGCGAGTGCGGCCCGGCGCGATTCCCCGCCCGACAGGGTGGCGCAGGCCCGATCACCCGGCAGGTCCAGCGCCTCCAGCACCGCTTCCACGCGATAGAGGGCCGGTTCCTCCTGCCCGCCGGCCACGAACTCGGCCACCGTGGCAAAGCCGGTGAAATCCGGTTCCTGCGCCAGATGGGCCACCCGTGCGCCGGGCTGGATGAAGCGTTCGCCCTTGTCGACATCGATGATGCCGGCCAGCGCCTTCATCAGGGTGGATTTGCCGCTGCCATTGCGGCCGACCAGACAGATCTTCTCCCCCCGCGAGACGGCGACGTCGATATTCTCGAACAGCACGGTGGCGCCCATATGGACAGACGCGCCGGCAAGGCCGACAAGGGCGGGATTATTGGGGGCCATGGGGACAAGACTTCCTGGAACGGGTTTCTGGCCCCGTTCTACTGGCAATGCCAGGGGCAGGGAAGGGGATTAAACCCTTTCCCGCGCCGCCTTCTCGATCCGGTCATAGGCGGCATTGATGGCTGACATCTTTTCCTGGGCCAGATCGATGAATTCCTGCGGCATCCCGTCGGCCACCAGCCGGTCCGGGTGGTTTTCCCGCGCCAGGCGGCGATAGGCTGCCTTCACCGTGGGGAAATCCGCCCCCGCCGGCACGCCCAGCACGGCATAGGGATCATCCAGCGGGTCGCCATAGCCGGCGGCGGTACCGCCATGGATGCGGCGGATTTGCTCAAACTCCGCCGGCGGGAAGCCGAAAATCTCCGACACCCGGCGCAGGAAGGTCAGTTCGGCCTCATGCACCACGCCATCGGCAACGGCGATATGGAACAGGCCGCCCAGCAATTCCTCCAGCACGGCGCGCCGATCCTTGAACATGCCGGCCAACTGCCGTGCATAGGTTTCAAAGCCGGCGCTGTCGCGCTTGGCAATGTCGAACAGGCGGCCGACATTGCGCAGCTCCGCCTCCGGTACCTTGAAGACCTCGCGGAACGCATTGATCTCCATTCGGCAGACCACGCCATCGGCCTTGGCCATCTTGGCCCCCAGCACGATGACGCCGACGGTAAAGGCGATACTTTGCGTCTGGTCGGGTTTGCCATCCGGTCCGTCGGGCAGCTCCACGCTGCGCAATTCGTCCACGGCGTGGCCCGCCACGGCGCCGATCAAGCCACCCAGCGGCCCGCCGATGGCGAACCCTGCCGCACCGCCAATGACCTTGCCCCAGATGCTCATGATCGTTCTGCCTTTGGATTGTCCGTTACAGGATAACGCGCGATACGCCGGACGCAATGCAGGAACGGCATGGCTGGGGGAGGCTTGGCCTTATTGCATCATCGCGTCACAGGTTTATATTGCAGCGCACAAGAACAGGTGCCGCCTTGCGTGGGCAGATACCGGTAGGGATGGTTGCGTCAGCATATGGGGCGTTCGGGTTTTAACCTTTTGCCTTTCATGACGTTGGATGTTCCTGCCATGACCGTTTTCCGCACCCTTCTGCCGGCTGAGGCCGGGCGTTACGCCGACCACCTGCTGCGCCTGCCGCGCGGGGATCGCCGGGCCCGATTCATGGGCGGCATGTCGGATGATGCGGTGCGTGCCTATGTGGATGGCATCGATTGGGCCCATGCCACCATCCTGGTTGCCTTGATCGGTGGTGAAGTCCGCGCCGCTGTGGAGCTGCGCCGCGACCCGTCGCGTGGCGAACGGGCTGAACTGGCCATCACCATTGAACCCGACTGGCAGGGACAGGGTATTGGCAGCACCATGGTGCGCCGGGCCATGGTGCTGGCCCGCAATCGCGGCATGGGCCGGATGATGCTGTTCTGCCTGGGCGATAATCACCGGATGCTGCGCATCGCCGGCCGGCTGGATGCCCGCGTCACGTTTGATTGCGGCGAGGTGGTGTGTGACTTTGACCTGCCGCCCGCCGATGCCTTCTCCCTGACCCTGGAAGCCATGGATCGCGGCAGCACGGCGCTGACCATGATGCTGGACCCCGGCGGGCTGCCGCGCGCGGCCTGACCCGGTCAGGCCGCCACGATATCCTGTTGCCACAGACCCGCCCCGGCATCGCGGTATTGCAGCCGGGGCTTGGCAGCGGGCAGCGACAGCACCCGCTCCACCGTTTCGGTATAGCTGGGCTTTTCGCCCACATGTTCCAGGTAAATCTGGCGAATCAACTGGTTTGCCAGCTTCGGCACGCGCGACAGTTTCTCCCAGCGGGCAATTGTCTGCACATCATTGCCGAAAGGGCGGGCCAGTTCAGCCTGCGTCATATCCATCACGGCGCGCAGGAATCGGAACTGCCGACCTGACAGATGCGGCATCCCATTGACCAGATCGCAACCGATGCGCTGGTGCAATTCACGGGCGTTCTCTACCGACACCGCCTTGCCATACGGTGTCTCCATCACCTGATAGCCATTGGCCAGATAGATATTTTCCAGACCGCAATCGGTGTAGTGCAGCATTTCAGCCTCTGAGTGTCTGTCCGGAAAGTTATCTTGCCTTTCGAAACCTTGCCCTTTTTCCACCGTCATTCCCGCGAAGGCGGGAATCCATACGACAGCGCGGATTTTGGATTCCCGCCTTCGCGGGAATGACGGTTAAGAGATTGGAAAAGAAGTAAAAGCTCTTGGACAGACCCTCAGAGGTCCTAACGGCATCCGCTTCCTTGTCAAGATGGCCGAAGGCGGGTCAGCGATCTTCCCCCTCAGCTTCATCCTCTTCGTCTCCCGCCGCGTCCTGCTCCGCCCGCTTCATGAAATCCAGGGCACCTTGCAGGATGTAGGCGGCGGCCATCTTGTCCACCACCTCGTCCCGTCTTTTGCGGGTCATGTCCCATTCGATCATCATGCGCTCCACCGCACTGGTGGAAAGCCGTTCGTCCCAGAAGGCGATTTCCGGTTCGCCCTGGGCGAACATTTGCGGGCGCATCAGAATCTGGCGGGCGAATTCCCGCACCGACTGACAGCGCGGCCCCTCTGTCCCGTCCATATTGACCGGCAGGCCGATCACCAGGCCGCGCACGTCGCGGTCTTTCATGGCGCGGGCCAGTTCCTGCACATCCTGGGTGAATTTGGTGCGGCGGATGGTGCCGATGGGCGATGCGACGCTGAAGCCCGGATCGCAGACGGACAGACCAATGGTCTTCTCCCCGATATCCAGCCCCATCAGCCGTGCGTGACGGGGCATTGCGGGTTTCAGTTCCTCAAGGTTGCGGATTGCCATGACGTGGTGCTAGCTTCCAAACCGCTTTCGCGCCCGCATCATCGGTTTCCTGATGGGGGCGGCCGGGGCAAGACGCCCGCAGCTATGACGAGATTTAGCACCATGTCGCAGGACAAGGCCACCCTGGACGCCAAGACCGTGGCAAAGATCGCCCACCTCGCCCGCATCAAGGTGCCGGAAGAGGAACAGGCGCATCTGGCGGATGAACTGAACAAACTGCTCGGCTGGGTCGAGCAGTTGGGCGAGGTTGACACCGATGGTGTCGAGCCGATGACCTCCGTTGCCGCCCAAACCCTGCGCCGCCGGCCCGATCAGGTGACCGATGGGGGCTATCCCGACGCCGTGGTGCTGAACGCCACCGACGCCGCCGAACATTTCTTCTCCGTGCCCAAGGTCGTCGAATAATGACCAATCTGACCCATCTTTCCATGTCGGAAGCCCTGGACGGGCTGAAGAAGAAGGAATTCACCGCGGTCGAACTGACCGAGGCCTATGTGAAGGCAGTGGAAGCGGCCCGCCCGCTGAACGCCTTCATCACGGAGACGCCGGAGATCGCGCTCGACCAGGCCAAGGCATCCGACGCGCGCTATGCCGCTGGCACCAACGGCCCGATGGACGGGATGCCGCTGGGCATCAAGGATCTGTTCTGCACCAAGGGTGTGCTGACCACGGCGGCCAGCCACATTCTGGACGGCTTCAAGCCGGCCTATGAAAGCACCATCACCGCGAATCTGTTCCGCGATGGTGCGGTGATGCTGGGCAAGCTGAACCTGGACGAATTCGCCATGGGTTCGGCCAATATCACCAGCTATTACGGCCCGGTGCTGAACCCCTGGACCGGGAAAGACCCGGCGGCAGCCGACCGCAAGCTGGTGCCCGGTGGCTCGTCGGGCGGTTCGGCGGCCTCGGTTTCCGGCCGTTTCGCCATTGCTGCCACCGGCACGGATACCGGCGGTTCCATCCGCCAGCCGGCCAGCTTCACCGGTATTGTCGGGTTGAAGCCGACCTATGGCCGCTGCTCCCGCTGGGGCACCATCGCCTTTGCCAGCTCGCTGGATCAGGCCGGCCCGATGACCCGCACGGTGCGCGATGCCGCCATTATGCTGCAGAGCATGGCCGGATTCGACCCCAAGGACAGCACGTCTGTCGATATGCCGGTGCCTGATTTCCAGGCAGCCTTGACCGGCGATATCCGTGGCCTGCGCGTCGGTATTCCCAAGGAATACCGGGTGGAGGGGATGCCGGCGGAGATTGAGCGCGTCTGGCAGCAGGGTATCGAATGGCTGAAGGCAGCCGGTGCCGTGCCGGTAGAAATCAGCCTGCCGCACACGAAATATGCGCTGGCCACCTACTATGTGGTGGCCCCGGCGGAATGCTCCTCCAACCTCGCCCGGTATGACGGCGTGCGCTTCGGCCTGCGCGTTGAGGGCAAGGATCTGAAGGAGATGTATGAGAATACGCGCGGTGAAGGCTTCGGCAAGGAAGTGCGCCGCCGTATCATGATCGGCACCTATGTGCTGTCGGCCGGCTATTATGATGCCTATTACCTGAAGGCGCAGAAGGTCCGCGCCCGCATTGCTGAAGACTTTGCCAAGGCTTACGAGCAGTGTGACGTGATCCTGACGCCGACGGCCCCCAGCACGGCCTTCGCCATCGGCGAAAAGCAGGATGACCCGATTTCCATGTACCTGAACGACGTGTTCACGGTACCGGCCAGCTTGGCCGGGCTGCCGGGCATCTCCGTGCCGGCGGGCTTGGCTGCGGATGGTCTGCCGCTGGGTCTGCAGATCCTGGGTCGCCCCTTTGACGAGGTGACGCTGCTGCGGGTCGCGGGTGTGATGGAACAGGCCGCCGGCGCGCAGCCGCTGCCGCCCTTCTGCCGCTGATTTGATCAGCCTGTTTTTTGGTCAGTTGTGAACAGGGCGGTGCCAGTGGCACCGCCCTTTTTGCTGCGCGCAGAGCCAAGCGCGGCGTCACACATCAACGTGTGTTGGGCCTGGAACCGCGCCCGGCCAGTGTCGGGGGCCTGTTCTTGCCAGATACAGCGATGTTCAGACTTTGTTTCATTTAAGACAGCTTAATTACAAGGCAGCAGGCTATTTCCTGCTGTTTCATGCGGCATATGCGAAATTATCTATCGTCCGGTCATTTATTTAATGTCAAATCTTGTCAATAGGTTAACGGGTAGCCCGTAACAGGCACGGTTTTTGCTCTTTAGAAAAACACGCTGTTGCGGTGCACATAAGAGGCGGCTCATGGATAACAGCCTTATCGATCTGACGAGGAACGTGCTGGATGTGGCGAGCCAGAAGGTCTCCGCCATCGAAGATATCAACCGTACCACCAAGATGCTGGCCTTCAACGCGCTGATCGAGGCCGGCCGCGCCGGGGATGCCGGGCGTGGCTTTGCCGTGGTGGCGAATGAGGTGAATTCCATCTCCCGCCAGGTCAGTGTCGTGGCCAGCGAGCTGCGGAGCGAGATCGGCCAGTTGGTGGACCGTATGGCCACCGTGGGCGAAGACCTGATGGTTCGCTTCCGGGGCCAGCGTCTGGCCGATCTGGCGCTGAACATGATCGAGATCATCGATCGGAATCTTTACGAACGTTCCTGTGACGTGCGCTGGTGGGCCACCGACAAGGCGGTGGTGGATTGCATCGCCGCCCCCACGCCGGATGCGACGGCCTTTGCCAGTTCCCGCCTGGGGGTGATTCTGGACAGCTACACGGTCTATCTGGACCTGTGGGTGGCCGACCGCAGCGGCCGGGTGATTGCCACCGGCCGGCCGCGCCGTTTCCCCCATGCCATCGGCACCAATGTTGCCAACGAGCCCTGGTTCCGGCAGGCGCTGGCCACCAAGGATGGGGCGGATTTCGCCGTTGTCGATGTCACCACCAACCCGGCCCTGGATGGCCGCACGGTGGCAACCTATTCCACCGCCGTGCGCCGTGACGGCGCGGTTGATGGCGATGTCATCGGCGCCATGGGTATTTTCTTCGACTGGGAACCGCAGGCCCGTGCCGTGACCACCGGCGTGCGGCTGGACCGCAGCGAGGAGGCCCATACGCGCTGCCTGCTGGTGGATGCCGCTGGCCGGGTCATCGCTTCATCCGATGGCCGCGGGCAGTTGACGGAGACATTCCCGCTGGAAACCGGTGGCAAACCGATGGGCCACTATGTCGACAAATATGGCCGTCTGGTGGGCTTCGCCCTGACACCGGGCTATGAAACTTATCGTGGGCTCGGCTGGTACGGGGTGATCGTCCAGTCGGGTGAAAAGAGCCATTGAGGCGGGAAGGGGGCGGCCGGAAGCCCGCCCCCTTCCTTGATGTGCGACGCCAAATAAAAAGGGGCGGCAAGCCATATCGGCCTGCCGCCCCTTTCTTTAACCGTTACCGGCCGTCCGATCAGTCGAACAGGCTGGAGACCGAGCGTTCATTGCTGATGCGCTCGATGGCGTCGGCCATCAGATTGGCAATCGAGAGCTGACGGATATTCGGCGCATTGCGCACGGCTTCCGTCGCCACGATGCTGTCAGTGGTCACCAGCTCATCCAGCGGGGACTTGGCAACGCGGTCAACCGCACCGCCGGACAGCACGCCATGGGTGACATAGGCACGCACAGAAGTGGCGCCACGGGCCTTCAGCGCCACGGCGGCATTGCACAGCGTGCCGGCGCTGTCGACGATATCGTCGATCAGGATGCAGTCGCGGCCATTGACGTCACCGATGACATTCATCACTTCCGAGACGCCAGCACGTTCGCGGCGCTTGTCGATGATGGCCAGATCGGCATTCAGGCGGCTGGCAATGGCGCGGGCGCGCACCACACCACCCACGTCGGGGGAGACAACCATCAGGTTGCCATCCTTGATCCGGTCCTGGATGTCCTTGGTGAACACGCCACCGGCCACCAGATTATCCAGCGGAATGTCGAAGAAGCCCTGGATCTGGCCGGCATGAAGGTCCAGCGTCAGCACGCGGTTGGCACCGGCTGTCGTCACCAGATTGGCCACCAGCTTGGCGGAAATCGGCGTGCGGGGGCCGGTCTTGCGGTCCTGACGGGCATAGCCGTAATAGGGCAGCACCGCCGTGATACGGCGGGCGGAGCCACGGCGCAGCGCGTCGATCGTGACCAGCAATTCCATCAGATGGTCGTTCGCCGGGGCCGAGGTCGACTGGATCACGAAAACATCCTCACCGCGGACATTCTCGTTGATCTCAACGAAGATCTCGTTATCGGCAAAACGCCGGATGGTGGCCTTGGTCAGCGGAACCTCAAGGCACTGGGAAATGGCTTCAGCCAAGGGCTGATTGCTGTTACCGGCGATCAGCTTCATGTCGTGCTGCCCGTCATTGGGTGGAGGGGGAGGGGTGAGCGGCGCCCCTGCGGAACAGTGTCGCCAAACCTTCACGAAGGCGGGCGCACCATAACCCCGACCCCCCGGGCTGTAAATCGCGGCACCCTTGCGCGTTACAACGGTGTGGCAGACCGTCAAAACATGGATGCGGTTTATATCATTTTATCGGTTTTACCGCCCGCCGCAGCCGGCGGGCCTTGCGGCGACGGGCCCAGCCCCAATCCAGCCGGTGAAAGAAGGATTGGAACGGGTAGCGCGGCCGCTCCGGGTCCAGCAATTCCTGCTCCACCAGGAAGGTTTCCGCCGCATTCACCTCCTGGCAGAGGATCGGGATCAGGGTTTTGCCGCCGGCCTGGCGCAGGGACTCGATGGCGGCGATCATGCCGCCTCTTTCGGCAATCGTTCGCGTGGCCAGCGGCACGGAGATGCCCACATGTTCGGCGATCAGCCCGTCGCGCATCTCCCGCAACCGGGCCCGCCCCGCCGCATCCGCTGGCCCATCCCCCAGCGCCACGGCCAGATCGCATTCCGTATCCACCCCCATGGAGCGGTTATTCATGTTGGAGGAACCGATGCGCAGCAGCTTGTCATCCACGATCAGCAGCTTGGCATGAACATAGATGCGCACCCCTTTGGGCGTGACGGGCGCATAACAGGCGAATCGCTCCCCTTCCGGGTCGGCGGCGCAGAGCGCGCCCAGAATATGGTCGCGCGCGCGGCCCATGGCCGCTTCCTCCAGCCAGCCATTGGCGATGGTGGGGTTGATGATGACAATCTCCGGCCCGTCCGGCTGCTCCAGCCGTTCCAGCAGGGCCTGGCCGATGCGGCGACAGGCGACATATTGCGCCTCGATATAGATGTAGTGTCGGGCGGCATGGATGGCCTCCAGCCAGAGCCGCTCCACCTCATGCGCCTCTTCCTGTCCGTTGAAGGCGGGCTGGGTGCGGGCGATGCCGACCAGGGACCGGCGCAACAAGGGCAGCAGGCCGGGGGGCCAGGGGTCCGGGTCATCGGCTGTGGCTGGCGGCGGTGCCGGCAGCCGTTCACCGGTGGCGTGGAGCCAGCGCTGGCGGGCCAGATCGCCCAGCGCGCGGGCGGCGGCCCCATCCACGGCGGCACTCATGTCATGATAGGGTGCGTAATGTTTGGGGCCGGGGCCCCGGCGGCGCGGATCATCATCCAGATGGCCGCGCGTGTCCCAGCGCTCCGCCGTCACATCAATGCCGCCGCAAAAGGCGATGCGGTCATCAATGACAACGATTTTCTGGTGATGGCAGGCGCCCAGCGGATGGTCAGACGCCACCCGGTAATGCAGCCGCCGGTCGCTCATCAGATTCAAGACCCAGAGCGGTGTCATGCCCCGCATCAGACCCCAGAGACCACTGAACCGCCATTTCAGCACATGGACCTGCAGCCCCGGTTTGCGCCGGATCAGCCAGGCCAGGAAACGGCCCAGCTTATCCGGGGCCTTGGCCGGTATGGGCTGGTCCCGGTCGGGTTCCAGCCGGATGCGGGTATCAAAATCCCAGGCGATCAACAGCACCTGATGGCGGGCACCCTGCAAAGCCTGTTTCAGGGTGCGGAAATAATCCTGTGCGTCGATCATCACACCCAGCCGGTCGGCCCGCTCCAGCCGCCAGCAGGTTTCGCCGGGGCGCAGCAAGGCCACCGGCCCGCCGGACGCGGGGGCCCCGTCCGGCGGGGGGGCACTGCTCAGGTCACGGGCCGCACCTGTCATGGTCTCGCGCATGATTGGTCCGGCCCCTGCTGGCTCAGCGGGTGATATCGCGGACGGCATCCTTGGCATGGCCGGCCACCTGCTGGGCCTTGCCCTTCACCTTGTCGGCGGTGCCTTCATTTTCCAGACGCGGATTGTCGGTGGCGCGGCCCACGGCCTGCTTGATCTCACCCTTCGCCTCGTTGAGCTTGCCCTTGATGTTTTCCTTGCTCATGGTGGTCCTCCAGACCGGTTGTTGGCCCGCCATGTCTGCTGTGTGCAGCGGCGGGATGTTGTTGAAACGGGGGCGTGGGGGCTGTGGGTCCATCGGCTGAGGGGGTACCCCCCATGCGCTGCCCTGCCGCTATCCGCCCTTGTTCCGCCACAAGAACCGGCCAGTCTGTTGCCCGTTGGCTTTTGGAGTCCCCTTTTCATGTGTCGCTGGTTAGCCTATGCGGGCGTGCCGATTTCCATGGATACATTGCTGTTCCAGCCCCGCAATTCCCTGATCCGCCAGTCGCTGCACGCCCAGCGTAGTGTCGTTTCCATCAATGGCGACGGGTTTGGCCTGGGCTGGTATGGCGACCTGACCCGGCCGGGCCTCTACCGGGATACGATGCCCGCCTGGTCGGATGCCAATCTGCGATCCCTGGCCGAACAAATCCGCTCGCCGCTGTTCTTTGCCCATGTGCGGGCCTCCACTGGTACGGCCACTTCGCGGCTGAATTGCCATCCGTTCCGTTATGGCGACTGGCTGTTCATGCATAATGGCCAGATCGGTGGCTGGCCCCAGGTGCGCCAGGATGTGGAAGGGCTGATCCGCCGCGATCTTTACCGGTTCCGTGAAGGATCGACGGATAGCGAGGCCTTCTTCTTCCTGGCCCTGGGCAATGGCTTGATGGAAGACCCGGCCGGCGCCTTTGCCCGCACCATCGCCCAGATTCTGGGCCTGATGCGGGCCGAAGGGGTGGAAGAACCGTTCCGCATGACGGCGGCGGCCAGCGATGGCAAGCGGCTTTATGCCGTGCGCTGGTCCAGCGACAAACATTCCCCCAGCCTGTACTGGACACAAGGCCATGTCGAAGGCTGCCAGGATGGCAAGCTCTGCCTGGACGGAAGGGGACGGGATTCGGTGCTGGTCCTCTCTGAACCGCTGGATGAAGATCCCGGCCATTGGACGGAGGTGCCGGATGCCAGCGTCCTGGTCGCGGAAGGCGGGCAGGTGCGGGTGGAACCGCTGGCCCCTGTCACGTGACATCATCCAAGGAGGATAAGGCGATGAGGAATCCTGTGCTGGCCGCCCTGGTCCTGGCGTTACCGCTGCTGGCCGGCCCTGCCATCGCCCAGACGGCGGTGCATCAGGTGCCTTACAAGGAATTGTTCGACCAGCTGGACAAGTTCTATTCCCTGAAGGAACGGGACCGGCTGTCGCTGCGTACCTCTATCCGGGCCGAAGATGGCAAACAGCTTAATCTGCCGGTGACGATCAGCATCGCCAGCCCGGATGGCGTGCTGGATATTCCGGTCGATGCCGATAATGCCTTCCAGCTTCCCTATCAGCCGGACTGGCTGAAGACCAATACGCTGGTCCAGTTCAATCAGTCGGAGAAGAACTATAAAATCCGCGTGCAGGTGGGCATGAAGCTGCCGGCCGATGGCAGTGGTTTCACCTATGCTGATGTGCAGGCGGCCTTTGCCCAGTTTGACAAGCTGATCGGCAAGGAAGCGGGGATGCTGTCCTTCGTGGCACCCTCGGCCCAGACATTGCGGGTCTTCTGCGGGGTGGATTGCACGGCCACCCTGGCGGGGCCGTCCGGCAGCCGGCAGATCAAGGCCGACAAAGACGGGCGGGTGATGATCGCCAATGACAAGAAGCTGCGGCGGGAAAACCCGACCATCACATTCAGCAAACCCCCCGCTTATACGGCCATCAGCACCAAGGAGTAAGCGCCCTGAAGCGGGGGCTGCCCTGCTTGGCGTTTGCTTGTCGCACCCCGCCCCCTCGGTTAGGGTGCGGCGCATTTTCCGACACTAGCCAGGAATATGCGCCATGGCCGCCGCCGCCCCCGACATCGCCGCCCATCCCGATCGCGTCCTGATCCTGGATTTCGGATCGCAGGTGACGCAGCTGATCGCCCGGCGCGTGCGCGAAGCCGGCATCTATTGCGAAATCATCCCGTTCAGCGCCGGGGAAGAGCGTATCCGCGCCTTCGCCCCCCGCGCCATCATCCTGTCCGGCGGCCCTGCCAGCGTGACGGAAGCCGGCAGCCCCCGCGCCCCCGAAGCTGTGTGGACGCTGGGCGTGCCGGTGTTCGGCATCTGCTATGGTCAGCAGACCATGTGCGAACAGCTGGGCGGCAAGGTGGAACCGGGCGATACCCGCGAGTTCGGCCGCGCCTTTGTGGATGTGCAGGATGATTGCGCTCTGTTCGACGGCCCTTGGCATGTCGGCGCCCGCGAACAGGTTTGGATGAGCCATGGCGACCGGGTGACGAAGCTGCCGGAAGGTTTCCGCATCGTCGCCACGTCGGAAGGCGCACCCTATGCCATCATCGCCGATGATACCCGCCGCTTCTACGCCGTGCAGTTCCACCCGGAGGTCTATCACACCCCGCATGGCGATGCGCTGATCCGCAATTTCCTGTTCAAGGTGGCGGGCCTGAAGGGCGACTGGACCATGGCCGCCTTCCGGGCCGAAGCTGTGGCCCGCATCCGCGAACAGGTGGGTTCTTCCAAGGTGATCTGCGGCCTGTCCGGCGGGGTGGACAGCTCCGTCGCCGCCGTGCTGATCCATGAGGCGATCGGCACCCAGTTGACCTGCATCTTCGTCGATACCGGCCTGATGCGCGCGGGTGAGGCCGATCAGGTGGTCACCCTGTTCCGCGACCATTACAATATCCCGCTGGTGCATGTGGATGCGTCCGACATGTTCCTGGGCCAGCTGGAAGGCGTTTCTGATCCGGAACAGAAGCGCAAGATTATCGGCCGCCTGTTCATCGAGGTGTTCGATGCCGAGGCCGCCAAGATCGGCGGGGCGGAATTCCTGGCCCAGGGCACGCTCTACCCGGATGTGATCGAAAGCGTGTCCTTCACCGGCGGCCCGTCCGTCACCATCAAGTCGCACCATAATGTTGGCGGTCTGCCCGACCGCATGAAGTTGAAACTGGTGGAACCGCTGCGCGAACTGTTCAAGGACGAGGTGCGCGCACTGGGCCGCGAACTGGGTCTGCCGCACAGCTTCGTCGGCCGTCACCCGTTCCCAGGGCCTGGCCTGGCGATCCGCATCCCCGGTGAGATCACGCGGGAGAAGCTGGAGATTCTGCGCAAGGCGGACACGGTCTATCTGGAAGAAATCCGCAATGCCGGCCTCTATGACGCCATCTGGCAGGCCTTCGCCGTGCTGCTGCCGGTGCGCACGGTGGGTGTGATGGGCGATGGCCGCACCTATGATTACGCCTGTGCGCTGCGCGCCGTGACCTCGGTGGATGGCATGACGGCGGATTATTATCCGTTCGACCATGGCTTCCTGGGCCGCGTCGCCACCCGCATCATCAACGAGGTGCGCGGCATCAACCGGGTGACCTACGACATCACGTCCAAGCCGCCCGGCACGATTGAGTGGGAATAATTCGCGCCTACCCAAACGCCGCCGATAACCGCCGATTTCGCACCATAACGTATTGAAAATAAATAATTTTATCTCCGCTGTCTTTCGCCGTCAATCGCTGGGAAAGCCTCGCGATCGACGGCGGCGCTGACGGTATGGGGCGTCTTGTGACATCGCAGATTTGCATATACCGTCATGGCTTAGAGAGCTTGTGACGGTATTTTTTTGACCTTATTCCATTGAGAATAAAGGATAATGTGCCGTCAGGATTGGTCGATTTTGGCCTGGCGGTATTTTTAGGGGCTCTCTGGCGTTTTTTGAACGATCTAGGAGGGGGCCGATGCTTACTGATGCGGCAATCAAGGCACTGAAACCAAAGGACAAATTATATAAGGTCTCTGACCGTGACGGTATGTATGTCGTCGTGAACCCGTCGGGTGCCGTCGTGTTCCGCTATGATTACCGTATGCACGGTCGACGCGAGACCTTGACCCTCGGCCGATACGGGCCGGCGGGCCTCTCTCTGGCCCGTGCGCGGGAGAAGCTGATCGACGCGCAGCGTTCGATTCAGGAAGGGCGGTCACCAGCCCAGGAGAAGCAGCGCGAGAAGCGCCGCATCAAGGAAGCAAAGAGCTTCGGCGAGTTTGGCGAACGCTGGCTGCAAGAGCACCGGATGGCAGAAAGCACCCGCGCGATGCGCCGCTCGATCTACGAGCGGGACATCCTGCCGACGTTCCGCAATCGGCTGCTGACGGAAATCACGCCCGAGGATCTCCGGGCGATGTGTGACAAGGTGAAGAAGCGGGGAGCACCGGCCACGGCGGTCCATGTCCGTGACATCGTGAAGCTGGTCTTCGCCTTCGCGAAGCTGCACGGCGAGAAGGTGCCGAACCCCGCCGAAGAGGTCGGGCCGGCGTCGATCGCGACGTTCGTTCCCAAGGACCGCTCGCTCTCGCCCGCTGGACTTGCCCTGGAAAAGTGGAGAGCCATTGACCTAAAATTCGGGATTGAAGGAGGTTTTGATGGTTCGAGTTAAGCAGGGGAAGGTCACGGCA
>NZ_FZOI01000011.1 GCF_900188385.1 Azospirillum sp. RU38E | reverse complement strand
CACCCCGCCGGCGGAAAAGGTTGCCGAGGGCCCGGCGGGTACCCTGGACAGGATCGAACCCCCCGTGGTAACGCAGGGCCCGATTCAGATGGCTGCGGCCGGTTCAGCGGCGCCCTGATCATTGCACCGCCAGCATTCTTGACGCGCCAATCCTCCTCCCCTGTTGGAAATATTGATGCCATTCCTGATCACGCGCCGTGCCGGAATTCTGCTGTTGCTGCTGGCTTCTCCGCTGGCGGCACAGGCCCAAACGGGTGGCGGGACAAGCATGCCGCCGCCTCCCCTGCCCGGCAGCACGCAGGCCCTGACACAGCCCGATGTCCGGGCCCAGATCAGCCCGCAGCGTTACACGATCCTGTCGAGCCAATTGGCTGGACAGATTACGGAATTGACGTTGCGGGAGGGGGACCGCTTTAAGGAGGGGCAGGTGCTGGTTGGGTTGGATTGCGATATCCATCAGGCCCGGCTGGATCGCGCCCGCGCAGCAGAAGAAGCGGCCCAGCGCAAGCTGTCCGTAGCGGGACGCCTGGATCAGCTCAGTTCCATCAGCCGGCTGGAGGTGGATGAGGCCGCCTCCCAGGTGGCCATGCTGAAGGCAGAAATGGCGCTCAACCGGACCATGGTAGAGCATTGCCGTATCAAGGCGCCGTTCAGCGGCCGGGTAGCCGCCAAGTATGTGCAGCGCTGGCAATATGTCGGTGAGGGTGAGAAACTGCTGGAGATCCTGGACGACAAGGATCTGGAGCTGGAAATGATCATCCCTTCCCGCTGGCTGACCTGGCTGAAACCCGGCCATCCGTTCAGCCTGCGCATCGATGAACTGGGACGCGATGTGCCGGCGCAGATCACCCGGGTCGGCGCCCGGATCGATCCTGTCAGCCAGTCGGTGAAGGTTTACGGCCGGATCAGCGGCAAGGATGATGGGCTGCTGCCGGGGATGAGCGGCATCGTCAACATCAATCCTGCCCAGGCCGGCAGCAAAGCCGCACAGGAAGGCCGCGGGGAATGAACCAGGTGCGCGACCGTCAGCTTCTGGCCCTCACGGCCTTCCTTCAGCTTGAAAAACGCGTGCGCGCCTGTACGACCGCAGAGGAACTGGCGTTCCTGATGGTCAATGACACGCATATGATGGTGACCTATCGTCAGGCCGCCTTCTGGCGCACCGACAAGGGCACCATTCAGGCCCTGTCGGGTCTGGTGATGCCCGACAAGGATGCCCCTTTCACTGTCTGGCTGCAGGGATTGTTCAAGAAGCGGCTGGAGACGGCCGAGGGGCAGGCCCTGGCGCCGCTCTCCGCCGCGCTGCTGCCGGCACAGGAGGCGGAATCCTGGGCCCACCATTTGCCCGCCAATGCCTTCTGGGTACCGCTGAAACGGCCGGGGGGAGAGATTGTCGGCGTTCTGCTGCTGGCCCGTGAAGAAGCCTGGGGCGAGCCGGAGCGGCAAATGCTGGAGCAGCTCTCCGACGCCTATGCCCATGGTTGGGCCGCGCTGACCGCCGGCACATCGCGCCGGACCAAATGGCTGCAGCGCCCGCGGCGGCTGGCCATGGGGGTGGCCGCTGCCGCCCTGCTGGTCATGCTGCTGCCCGTGCGCCAATCGGTGCTGGCCCCGGCAGAGGTGGTGGCCCGCGATCCGGTGATCATCCGCGCGCCGATGCAGGGTGTGGTGGAAACCATCCATGTCCAGCCCAATGCCACCGTCAGCCAGGGAACCTTGCTGGCCTCCATGGATGGGCGTGAGTTGACCAGCCGGCTGGACATTGCCCGCCAGCAGCGGGCCGTGGCCGAGGCCGAATTGCGCCAGGCCCAGCAACAGGCGGTCTTCGACGATAAATCCCGCGCCCAACTGGCCATTCTGCAAGGGCGTCGCGAGCAGCATATGGCAGAAGTCGCCTATATTGAGGGCCTGCTGGAGCGCAGCCGGATGACCGCGCCACGCGACGGGATTGCCATCTTTGATGATGTAGGGGATTGGGAAGGCCGGCCGGTGTCGCTGGGCGAGCGCATCATGCTGGTCGCCGACCCCAAGGATGCCGAGTTGGAAGTCCAGTTGCCGGTGGCTGATGCCATCAATCTGGAACCGGGCGCGGAGATGGAGTTCTATCTTAATATCGACCCTTCCTCCCCGGTGGCAGCCAGCCTTGTCCGCGCCGGCTATCGCGCCTCCACAACACCCGACAATATCACCGCCTATCGGCTGCTCGCCCGCTTCGGGCAGGCAGACGACCGGTTGCGCGTCGGCCTTAAAGGCACGGCGAAGATTTATGGTGATCGGACGATCCTGTTTATCTACCTGATGCGGCGACCCCTGGCGGCGATGCGGATATGGCTGAACTTCTGACCCTGGGGGACCGGCAGGCCCCCGCCCTGGAAACGGCCCCGGTTGTCCGTCTCGCCCAATTGCGCGACGAGCTGATCCTGCATGACGGCCCGCGGGACCGGGATGGCTCACCCAGCTGGACATTGGAAGATCCGGCACGCAGCCGGTTTTTCCGTATCGGCTGGATGCAGATGGAAATGCTGGCCCGCTGGGATCTGGGGGATCCCCAGGCCATTGCTGCTGCCGTCAACCAGGACACACCGCTGGATGTCAGCACGGAAGAGGTGATGGATTTCGCCCGCTTCCTCAGCGCCACCCATCTGCTGAAGCTGGGGGGGCCCGACGCCAATGCCGGCCTGCTGCGCCAGCTGCAGGCCACCCGCATGCACTGGGCCAAGTGGCTGCTGAAGAACTATCTGTTCGTCCGTATCCCCCTGGTCCGGCCGGAAGCGTTTCTCAACGGCTGCAAGGATATTGCTGCGCTTTTCTATACGCCGGCCTTTCTGATCCTCACCCTGTGCGCCGGCGCCCTGGGCCTGTTGCTGGTGGCCCGGCAATGGGATGTGTTCACCCGAACCTTCCTGCATTTCTTCTCCATGGAAGGGGCGGTCATGTCAGGCGCCGCCCTGCTGAGCGCAAAAATATTGCATGAGCTGGGGCACGCCTTCACCGCCAAACGCTATGGCTGTCGCGTGCCCACCATGGGGGTGGCCTTCATGGTGATGTGGCCGGTGCTCTATACCGACACATCGGCGGCCTGGACCCTGCCAGACCGCCGCAAACGCATGACCATCGGCGCCGCCGGCATGGCCGCCGAGCTGATCCTTGCCTGCTATATGACCCTGCTCTGGAGCTTCCTGCCGGACGGCCCCCTGCGCAGCGCCACCTTCCTGCTGGCGACCACCACCTGGATCATGACGCTGGCCATCAACCTCAACCCCTTCATGCGGTTTGACGGCTATTTTCTGTTCTCCGATCTGCTGGATGTCGCCAACCTGCAGGACCGTTCCTTCGCACTGACCCGCTGGTGGTTGCGCGAAAAGCTGTTCAAATTCGGGGAACCGAAGCCGGAAGAATTCGATCCGGGCATGGAACGTACCCTGATCGCCTATGCCATCGGCACCTGGACCTATCGTTTCTTCCTGTTCCTCGGCATCGCCCTGCTGGTCTATCACTTCTTCTTCAAGCTGCTGGGCATCTTCCTGATGCTGGTGGAACTTGTCTGGTTCATCGGCCGGCCCATCTGGAACGAAATCATGGAATGGACCAAGCGGCGCCAGGCCTATCACTGGAACCGCAATACCCGCATCTCCGCCGCCCTCGCCGGGCTGGCCCTGCTGCTGTTCATCTTCCCCTGGAAGGGCAGCATTCATGCCGCCGGCCTGTTGCGGGCCGAGCGGCAGGCTCAGGTCTTCGTGCCCAGCCCCGGCCGGCTGGAGGAAATTCTGGTCCATCCCGGCGAGCCCGTTCGGGAGGGGCAGCCGCTGTTCCGCCTGCAAAGCCCCGATCTGGTACATGAACTGGAATTGGCGGAGCGGGAGGTTGCCATCCTGCGCTGGCAAAGCGCCTTCCACAGCATGGTCAATGACGTGACCACCAACCGGGAGGCGACGTGGCGGCAGATGGAAGCCGCCACGGCAAAACAGCAAGCGCTGAAACAGCAGCAGCAGCGCCTGACCATCACCGCCCCGTTCGATGGGCAGATGGTGGACCTTGCCCATCCCTTGAAGGCCGGCGAATGGCTGCCGACCGGGGATTGGCTGGGCACCGTGGTATCGCCGGATTCCGCACAGGTGGAGGCCTATGTCAATGAGGCCGATCTGCACCGGCTTTCCAATGGGGCCCTTGCCCGTTTCCACCCCGAAGATCCCTCCAGTGCCGCCATCGACCTCACCGTCGTCGATATTGCCCAGACGACCACGCGCCGGCTGGACAATGTCGCAGAACTGGCCTCCATCCATGGCGGCAGCATCGCCGCCATCCCCGGACGTAACGGGGCCATCATTCCCGAGCAGGCCATCTATCGTGTTCTGCTGAAACCGTCCGGTGAGACCCCGATGCCCAAATTGACCCTGCGCGGTAAGGTCGTGCTGGAAGGCACGCGGGAGAGCATGGTCGAACAGATTTATGAGCGTTTCGTCGCCATCCTGGTCCGCGAAAGCGGATTTTAGAGCCGGGTGCGTTTAAACGGAAACGCACCCGGCTCTAACTCCTTGTTCAGCGAGCGGATTCACGCTCCAAAGCGATTCCGCTTTTCTGCGATCCGCTCTATAGCAGACTCAACATAGAGCCACGCGCGATCAAAGCCCCGCGGGAGGAACCCTCCGGCGGGGCTTTTTGTTTTCAGTGGGCACAGCACGTGCCGCGTGAAGCCAAGTCAACAGATGTTCACACCGGTGCTTGAGGCCGGTGATCGGTTGCGATCACCGGGTCAGGACATCCGGTTTCTTCCGCCGCTTGTTAAAGCAGTCTGGGAGAGAGACGGCGTAACAGGCTGGCGGCGGCAATCACGGCGCGGGCCGGCTGCGGGTGCAGCAGGCGCATGGCGTTGAACCAGGGGCGCACGCCAGTGCCCAGGCTGGTCCAATCCGGCCCGATCAGCCGCCAGACCGGCGTACCCACCGCCCCCGCCATCTCCCCCACTGCTGTGGGCGCGGTGATGACAAGGTCCAAACCGGCGATCAGGGCCGCCTGCCCTTCCAGATCATCCTTTAAATCCAGATCGGCAAAACAATAGGGGCGCACGCCGGCGGTGTCCCCCGCCGCCCGCTCCACCGCCTCCAGCCCCATCTGCAGATTGACCAGGATGACGCCGGGCACGACGGCCAGCGGGGCCATTTGCGCCATGCTGAGATAGGAACTGCTGCGCGCCGCCGTCAGCCGGCTGGACCGCCAGCAGAGGCCGACCCTCAGGCCCGGCCCCAGCCCCGCCAGCCGCTCCCGCCACATCGATACCCGCGCGCCATCGGGCCGCAGATAGGGCAGCAGCGGCTGATCCCCCAGATGTTGCCAGAGCAGGCCGGCCAGATCACCGGCCGCAATCTGGCAATCGGCCTGCATTGGCCCCGCTTGCATCGCCCGCACCAGCGCCCAGGGAAAGGATCGGCTGAACAGCCCCACCAGACGGGCGTCACATTCCATGATCACCTGCCCGTCCAGCGCCGCCAAAGCCGGATAAAGCGCGGCGAACAGCAGATGGTCACCCAGCCCCTGTTCCCCCCAGACCAGCAGCCGCCGGCCGGCCAGCGGTTCCCCCTGCCAGGCCGGTATGTCGCAGGCCCGGCCCTGCACCACGGCATTGGCACGGTAGCGCGCTGCGTAACCGTCCCACCCCTTGGCCAGATCGCCCTGGCGCAAGGCCAGCGTCCCGCGATTATGCCGGGCGCTGTCCAGGCCCGCGTCGAGCGCCAGCGCCCGGTCGTAATGCTGCATGGAGGCCGGGCGATCATCCATCGCCTGCGCCAACTGGCCCAGCTGGTTCCACAGTTCAGCGTCACCCGGCACCCGGCGGATGGCCTGACGCAGCGCCGCCGCCGCTTCCGGCAGGTTGCCCACCTGGCGCCGCACATCGGCCAGCCCGGCGAAATTCAGCGCCGTGTCCCCGCCCAACGCCAGCGCCCGCTGAAAATCGCGGGCGGCTTCGCCCGGCCGCTCCATCTCCTTGAAAACGGTGGCGCGGTTGGCATGGCCGACGGGCCAGTCCGGCCGCAGCGCCACCGCCCGGTCATGGGCCGCCACCGCCTCGGCCAGCCGATGCTGCTGGCGCAGCATATTGCCCAGATTGGTCCAGTTTTCCGCAGAATCCGGGCGCAATACCAGGGCTTGCCGATAGGCCCCCTCCGCCGCCGCCGGGTCGTTGAGCGTCTGATGCAGGTTCCCCAGATTGCCCCAGGCGGCGGCATAATCCGGGGCCAGGGCCACCGCCCGTTCAATCAGGGGCAGGCCCTGTTCACCCTGCCCCTGCTGGTGATGCGCCAGCCCCAGCAGGTGCAGGGCGACAGGGTGGTCCGGCTGCTGGGCCAGCACGGCACGGTAATGCGCCATGGAACCGGCCGGATCGCCCCCGCTCTGCCGGGCAATGCCGGCGCGCAGGGACTGTTCCGGATCGGGGGCCGAACCCGCCATCAGGGCTGCCAGCCGCGCCACCACCGCCGGTACCTGCGCCGCCACCGCCGTTCGCGGTGGCACGGTGGCGATATTCATCGCAGCAAACCAGGGCCGCACGCCCGTTCCCAGCCGGGACCAGTCGCCCCGTTCCGACAGGCGCCAGACCGGCACGCCCAGCGCCCCCGCCAGTTCCCCCACCGCTGTGGGGGCGGTGATGACCAGATCCAGCCCTGCCATCAGGGCGGCCACCCCCTCCTGGTCATTCTTCATGTCCAGATCGTCCCAGCCATGCGGGCGCACCCCGTGATGGCGGGCCAGCTGGTCGATCTCCTGACTGGCATCATCATATTGCAGGTTCACCACCTGCACGCCGGGCAGCCGGAACAAGGGCAGCCAGTCGGTCAGCATCGTGTAACCGCCCGCCCGGTCGCCCTTATAAAGCTGGCTGCGCCAGCACAGGCCGACGCGCAAGCCCGGTGGCAGGGCGGCCAGCCGATCCCGCCAGCGGGCCGCCAGATCGGGGCGCGGCGCCAGAAAGGCAGCCCCGTCCCAACCGGCGGGATCGGGGGCCAGCAGGCCGGGCAGGCTGCCCGCCGCCACGCGCAAATCCTGATCCTCGGCCCGCCCCGCCACAAGAAAGCGCAGCCCCGGCCAGCGGCGCGACAGCAGGGGCAGCAGACGGGGATCAGCCTCCACCGTCACCGGCCCGTCCAGCCTTGTCAGGTGCCCGAACAGGCTGGCGAACATGATCTCGTCCCCCAGCCCCTGTTCCCGCTGCACCAGCAGGCGGCGGCCGGCCAGCGGCTCCCCCTGCCACAGCGGCAAGGGCAGGTCAGGCGTCCCCCGCACCTCCCCGCAGGCAAAGCGTTCCTCATAACCCGCCCAACCGGCGACCGGATCGCCGGCGGCCAGTTGCAGCAGGCCCAGACTATAGCGGGCGCGCGGGTCGCCGGGGCGGATGGCCAGTGCGCGCCGCACCGCCGCCCTCGCTGCCACCGGCTGCCCGATGCTGGCATGAAGGGTGGCGAGATTGATCGCCGCTTCGGCATGGCCGGGATCGGCCGCCAGTGCCTTTTCCTGACAGGCCAGCCCCTCCGCCGTTTCCCCCAGCGCCGCCAGCCCCAACCCCAGATCGCTCCAGGCATCGGCCAGGGCCGGGTCCAGGGCCAGCGCCTGCCGGCTGGCCTCCACCGCCGCCGCCGGTTCGCCCATGGCCCGCCAGGCGGTGGCCAGGGAGGCCAGGGCCCGCGGATAGTCCGCCCGCAGGGCCAGGGCCCGACGGAGTGCCGCGATGGCATCGGCCGGGCGGCGCAGTTGCGTCAGGGTCGCCCCCAGATTGGCCCAGGCCTCCGCCTGATCCGGGCGCAGTGCCAGGGACTGGCGGAAAGCGGCCGCCGCCTCCCCCAGCCGCCCCAAGGTCTTCAGGATGCTGCCGCGTGAATTATGGGCATTGGCGAAATCGGGATCGCCGGCCAGGGCCTGATCGACAAAGCCCAGGGCTTCCGCCGCCCGCCCGGCCTGCAACAGCACCAAAGCCAGCAGATGCGCGGCATCCACCTCCCCCGGTTCCACCGCCAGCACGGCGCGGTAACCCGCCTCCGCCCGGTGCAGATCGCCCGCCCGGTGGGCGGCGACGCTGTCTTCCAGCGAGGGGGGGGCGGCAGGCGGGGCCGACACTTTCTCCACACCGTTCCGCAAGCCCGCCAGCGCCCGCACCAGGGCCGGGATGGCGGCAGAGGCCGGGGCGCCCGGCGGGCTGGGAAACAGGCGCATACTGCCATACCAGGGGCGCACCCCGGCACCCAGCCGGGTCCAGTCATCGGCACTGCCAAACCGCCAGACCGGTACGCCCAGGGCACCGGCCAGTTCCGCCACCGCCGTGCCGGCGCTGATCACCAGATCCAGCGCCCCCATCAGGGCCGCCACCCCATCCTGATCCTGCCGCAGGTCCAGCGGCACGCCCAGCGCCTCCGGCGTGGCAAAATGCTGGCCGGCCCTGGCCAGCTCTGCCGCCGTGGCCGGCTCCGCCAGATCATATTGCAGTGGCACCCAGCAGATGCCGGGCAGTGCGAATAACGGGGCCCAATCCTGCAGCCGGCTGTACATGTCCAGCCGGCCGGCGCTCAACAGCCCGCTGCGCCAGCAGAAACCGATCCGCAACTGGCCGGGGGCAAAGGCCGCCAGCCGCTGGCGCCAGGCGGCCACCGCATCCGTATCGGCTTTCAACCAGGGCTGACCGGTGAAACCGCCCAGATCGCGCGACAGCAGCCCGGCCAGATCACCGGCCGCCACCTGACAATCCGCCGCCACCGCCTGCCCTGCCGGCACCACCTGGATATCCGGCCGGGCACGGGCGGCCAGCGGCACCAGCCGTGCATCCAGTTCCAGGATGATCGCGCCACCCAGCCGGGCCGGATCGGGCACGGCGCTGGCAAACATGATCTCATCCCCCAGCCCCTGTTCGGGGCGGATCAACAGCCGCCGGCCGGCCAGCGGCTCCCCCTGCCACAGCGGCAAGGGCAAAACGGCGGCGGGGGTGCGGTGGCCGGCGCGGAACCGGTCGGCATAGAAATCCCAGCCGATCGCCAGCCGGCCATGGGCCAAATGATCCAGGCCCAGGTTCAACCGGGCCACCGGCTGACCCGGATCAAATTTCGTTGCGGTCTCAAAACATTCCACCGCCGCCTGAACCTCACCCTTCAGCCGCAGCAAGGTGCCCAGATTGGCATGGGCAACGGCCAGATCGGGGGCCAGGGCGATGGCGCGCCGCTGGCACTGCTCCGCCTCCCCCACCCGGCCGCATTCCAGCAGCGCCACACCCAGATTAGCCCAGCCCCCCGCCGCCGTTGGGGCCAGCGCGGTGGCGCGCCGCCCGGCGGCCATGGCGTCGGCCGGGCGGCGCAGATCGATCAGCACGGCAGCCAAATTGCTCCAGCCATCGGCAAAATCCGCCCTGGCCGCCAGGGCGCGGCGGAAGGCTGCCTCCGCCTCCTTGTCGCGGCCCAGTGCCTTCAGCAGGCCGCCATAATTATTCTGGATGCTGGCCGCACCCGGCGCCTTCTCCGCCGCAGCCGCCACCAGCGCCAGCCCTTCCGCCTGTTCCCCCCCCTGCCACAGGGCCAGCCCCAGCAAATGGCTGGCCTGCAAGTCGCCCGGCCGTTGCGCCAGAAAGGACCGGTAATGCCGAATGGCCCCGGCCGCATCGCCCGCCTGATGCAGGGCAATCGCCCGGTCCAGCAGGGCAGCCGGCGAGTCGGCTTTCACTTTGTTTTTCGGGTCCATTCCGGGTCCGGTTCAGTGTCGGCCGTGGCGGGATCGGCAGTCTAGCCCAGGCTTCAGCGCCATACCAACCCCGCATTGGCCGGAAATGCTTAACCCGGCTGGATAAACTGGTTAGACTCCAGTCCAAGACCAAACCGCCCGCCACGCCCATGGATGCGCCCGGCATGATCGCCACCGCCAGCAGCCCCGCCGCCCTGTTCAAGGGCGCCGCCATCATGATCACCGGGGGAACCGGCTCCTTCGGGCGGCGCTTCGCCCGCTATCTGCTGACCCAGGCGCAGCCGCGCCGGCTGGTGATTTTCTCGCGGGATGAGTTCAAGCAATATGAGATGCAGCAGCAATTCGCCGATCTGGATAACCGCGACGTGCTGCGCTTTTTCATCGGCGATGTGCGCGACCAGCAGCGGCTGGACATGGCGATGCGGGAAATCGACTATGTTGTCCACGCAGCCGCGCTGAAACATGTGCCGACGGCAGAATATAACCCGCTGGAATGTATCCGTACCAATATCAACGGCGCAGAAAATGTCGTGCACGCCGCAATTTACAACAAAGTGAAGCGGGTGGTGGCGCTGTCCACCGACAAGGCGGCCAGCCCGATCAATCTCTACGGTGCCTCCAAACTGGCGTCGGACAAGATTTTCGTGGCGTCGAATAATCTGTCCGGTTCCGTCGGCACCCGCTTCTGCGCCGTTCGCTACGGCAATGTAGTGGGGTCACGCGGCAGTGTGGTGCCCTTCTTCCGCAAGCTGGTGGAAGAGGGGGCGACGTATCTGCCCATCACGGATGAGCGGATGACCCGCTTCTGGATCACCCTGGACAAGGGCGTGGAATTCGTCGCCTCCTGCTTTGGCATGATGCAGGGCGGGGAAATTTTCGTGCCCAAGATCCCCTCCATGCGGATCGTCGATCTGGCCCGCACCATGGCCCCCGCCCTGCCGCACAAGCTGGTGGGCATCCGGCCGGGGGAAAAGCTGCATGAAATCATGATCACGGAGGATGATGCCCGCCAGACCGTGGAGCTGCCGGATCGTTACGTGATCGAACCATCCTTCAACTGGTGGGACCGCGCGCCCTATACCAAACAGGGGGCAGTGCCGGTGCCTGATGGCTTCTCCTACAGATCCGATACGAACCCGGAATGGTTGACGCCGGAGAGCTTGCGCCCGCTGCTGGAGCGACCGGCGTGAGTGGCGGTTTCATTCCGTATGGAAAACAATATCTGGATGAGGCGGATATTGAGGCCGTCACCCAGGTGCTGCGGGGCGACTGGCTGACCCAGGGGCCGCAGGTCGGCTGGTTTGAATTGGCCTTTGCCGCCCAGGTGGGGGCGAAACATGCCATCGCCTGTGCCAATGGCACGGCGGCGCTGCATCTGGCCCTGCTGGCCCTGGGTATCGGGCCGGGGGATGCGGTGGTTGTGCCCAGCATCACCTTTCTGGCCAGTGCCAATGCCCCCCGCTATGTCGGGGCGGAGGTGGCCTTTGCCGATGTGGACCCGCACACCGGCCTGATGCGCCGGGCCGACGCAGAGGCGGCCATCGCGCGGGCAGCGGCACAGGGCCGGCGGGTGCGCGCCATCATTCCGGTGCATCTGGCCGGCCAGCCCGCCGACATGGCGGGGCTGGCCGATCTGGCCGCCGAACGCGGGCTGGCGCTGGTGGAAGATGCCTGCCACGCCATCGGCACCCGCCTGCCCGGCGGGGATGGGGCCGTGGTGGAAGTGGGCGCCTGTGACCGTGCCGCCATGGCCTGCTTCTCCTTCCACCCGGTGAAGACCCTGGCCACCGGTGAAGGCGGGATGGTGACCACCAATGACGATGCGCTGGCCGCAAGGCTGCGCCGGCTGGTCAGCCATGGCATGGTGCGCGATGCCAGTGCCTTTCAGGATGGGGCAGCCGCCACCGGGGCTGATGGCAAGCCCAACCCCTGGTATTATGAAATGCCGGAGATCGGTTTCAATTACCGGATGACCGATATCCAGGCCGCCCTTGGCCGCTCCCAATTGGACAAGCTGGCGCATTTCCTGGCCGCACGGCGCAAGCTGGTGGCCCTGTATGATGCCGCCTTCGCCCCCCTGGCCCCCCGCCTGCTGCCGGTGGCGCGGGTGGCAGGGGTGGAACCGGGCTGGCATCTTTATCCCGTGCGGCTGGATTTTGCTGCCCTCGGGCTGGATCGCAGCGCCTTCACGGCCCGGCTGCGGGCCATGGGCATCGGATCGCAGGTGCATTACATCCCCGTGCACCGCCAACCCTACTATCAGCAGCGCTATGGGGCCCTGGAATTGCCGGGCGCGGAAGGCTGGTATCAACATTGCCTCTCGCTGCCGCTCTATGCCGGCATGTCGCTGGCCGATCTGGATCGGGTGGTGGCAGCCGTCCGCAGCATAATCCTGGACTAATCCCCACCATATAGATCGGGAAATTTTTCGTTCCCACAGCGGATATTTGTTATTTGGATATTGCGCCTGCCGGCACTTCCTGCTATCGCGGCGTCAGTGGCATCCAGTCCGGGTGTCGCTGTCTCTCAGGGCGGGGTGAAAGTCCCCACCGGCGGTACAGCCCGCGAGCGCCCGGCCACCAGGCCGGGGTCCAGCAGATCCGGTGAAATTCCGGGGCCGACGGTTACAGTCCGGATGAAAGAGGACCGGCACTGCCAGGGGGGCGGCCCAGACGGGCTGGGCCCTGACGCTGCCGCCATGCCCTGATTCTGGTCCAGAAAGGAAGACCATGAATCAGTTTCATTTTTCCCCCGATACCCGCATCGCGTTCATCCAATCCTGCTGGCACCGCGATATTGTCGATAATGCACGCGACAGTTTCCTGGCCAGCATCGGCGATCTGGGCATTCCCGCCGGCAATGTCGATCTGTTTGAGGTGCCGGGCGCCTTTGAAATCCCCCTGCACGCGCTGAAACTGGCCCGCAGCGGCCGCTATGCCGGCATTGTCGCCGCCGGTTTCGTGGTCGATGGCGGCATCTACCGGCATGATTTCGTGGCCTCGGCCGTGATCGACGGCCTGATGCGGGTACAGCTGGATACCGGCGTTCCGGTATTTTCCGCCGTGCTGACGCCGCATCATTTCCACGAACATGATGTGCATACCGGCTTCTTCCGCGATCATTTCGTGAAGAAGGGTCAGGAAGCGGCCGTGGCTTGCGCCAGCACTGTGGCCGCGCTGGCAAAACTGCCCTGAACCGGCAAACCCGGCCCCTTTTAGCAAGGGGCCGGGTTTGCCTTACGCCGGCGGCAGCTTCTCATCGACCAGTTGGAAGCTGCTGCCCGGCTGGCCGGAAACGGCCACCGAACAATCCCCCCAACTGGCGGGAATCGTCCAGCTGACGCCCGCCTCGGCCCTGGCCTCATAGGTTTTGCCCTGGCAACGGGCTGTCACCTTGTCAAGGCTGCCCTGGATATTGGCCAGGGAAATGGTGCGGTTGGATGGACGGTAGACCCACTCCACCCGGCCACCGGCACAAAGGTCAGCGGGGCATTGCTGGGGCAGACGCCCTTGTACGCCAAAGGCAGCATTGCCGGCCACCGTCTTCTCCAGCGCGGCCAGCCGGTCCAGCAGCGGCTTGTCGCCATTCTGGCGGCCCAGATCAGCGATCAGGGCCGCTGTGCGTGCGGCATCCACGGGCAGACCCAGATCCAGTTCAAGCTGCAGGCGCAGGCGCAGCAGGGCCTGACGCTCGTCGGCGGCCATATAATCGGCATTGGGCACCACCTGCCGCAGATACATCAGGCCCAGCACCGGCTGCCCCTGACGCACGGCCAGGGCGGCCCGCCGGCTCAATACCTGTGAAATTTCATAGAGATTGCTGCTCTGCCCCTCAATCCGGTCCAGCGTATCGGCCGCCTTCTCAAACGCGCCCTTTTCCAGATAATCACGCACATCCTTGAACCGCTTGACGAGTTCGAAATCCGTGGCCTTGTCCGGCGGGTCCATCTGGAAAAACACCCGCCGGGTCTGGTTCAGCGTATCGGCGGGGGCACCTTTCAGGGTGCCGGGTGTGAACTGGCACCGGCTGGCAACGGAAAGGGCTGTTGTCAGCCTCTCCCCTGCCGCAGCATGGGCACCGGCCACCACAGCATCGGCCACCGATCCATCCGCCTTCACGGTAAAGCGGACATCCACCCAACCTTCCTGATGATCGCGGATATCCACCCGCGGGCCCGGCATTCCGGCGCAGTCCCGCAGCACCGGGTCGGTGCGCGGGTTGTCCCCAGGTGTCGCTGCCAGCGCCAGCGGGCTTAACGCCGCCAGGGCCAGCGCCGACAGGCCAATCCTAAGATGTTTCCCCATCAAGCCCATGTCGCCCCCCTTGCTGGCAAGTTTGGTTAAATTGTACGCCTGCCTCCCCCTCCACTCAACCATGTATCGCGATGGCCGGGGTCTGCCTCTTCCACCCCACCCCATGCGGATGATATTAAAGAAAAAACCCTGTCGGACATCCGCCCATGACCGCATTTCCCGCCCGCTTCGCCCCAGGCCAGAAACCGTTCCTGATTGCGGAACTGTCGGGCAACCATAATGGCGATATCGACCGCGCGCGGCGGATGATCGATGCCGCCAAGGCGGCGGGTGCCGATGCGGTGAAGCTGCAAACCTACACCGCCGATACCATCACGCTGGATGTCGATCGGCCGGAATTCCGCCTGGAAGGCGGGCTGTGGGCCGGGCGCACGCTATATGAACTGTATCAGGAGGCCCATACACCGTGGGACTGGCACCCCGCGCTGTTCGCCCATGCCGCCGAGATCGGTATTCCTATCTTCTCCAGCCCATTTGACCCCACCGCCATCGACCTGCTGGAAAGCCTGGGCGCGCCCGCCTACAAGATCGCCAGCTTCGAACTGATCGACCTCCCCCTGATCGAAAAGGCCGCCCGCACCGGCAAGCCGCTGATCATGTCCACCGGCATGGCCTCCCTGGGGGAGGTGGCAGAGGCGGTGGCCGCCGCACGGGTGGCCGGCAACGATAATATCTGTTTGTTGCACTGCGTCTCCGGCTATCCCACCCCGGTGGAGGATTGCGACCTGCGCACCATCCCGCATCTGGCCCAGGCCTTCGATGTCGCGGCCGGCCTGTCCGACCACACCATGGGTGTGGCCGTACCGGTGGCAGCCGTGGCGCTGGGGGCGGTGGTGATCGAAAAACATTTCACGCTGGCCCGCGCCGATGGCGGGCCGGATGCGGCCTTTTCGCTGGAGCCGGCGGAATTTCGCGCCATGGCAGATGCCTGCGCCGCCGCCCATGCGGCGCTGGGCAGCATCTCCTATGCGCTGAAACCCAGTGAGGCGGGGGGGCGCAGCTTCCGCCGTTCCCTCTACATCACCGCCGATATCGCGGCGGGGGAGGTGCTGACGGGGGCTAATGTGCGCTCCATCCGGCCCGGCCTGGGCCTGCCACCCAAGCACCTGCCCGATGTGCTGGGCCGCGTTGCAGCGCGCAACCTGACGCGCGGCGAACCGCTGGACTGGACCATGCTGGGGCCGAAGGGCTGATGGTGGCCCGGCCCCGCATCGTTGGCATCACCCAGGCGCGGCTGGGCTCCACCCGGCTGCCGGGCAAGGTGCTGCTACCCGCCGCCGGCCGCTCCCTGCTGGACTGGCAGGTGGCGCGGCTGCAGCGTTGCCGCCGGCTGGATGCGCTGATGGTCGCCACCAGCGACCTGCCCGCCGATGATGCCCTGGCCGACCATGCCGCCGGGCTGGGTGTGCCGGTCTTCCGGGGCAGTGAAACCGACGTGCTGGATCGTTTCTACCGGGCAGCCCTTGCCGGGGGGGCGGATATCGTGCTGCGCTTCACCGCCGACTGCCCGTTGATCGACCCGGCGCTGGCGGATGATCTGGTTGATTATTTCCAGGGCCAGCCGCTGGATTATGCTGGTATTGACGTATCGCGCTATCCGCGTGGGCTGGATGCGGAAATCACCCGCCTGGACGTGCTGGAAACCGCCTGGAAAGAGGGCAAGGCCGAATTCGAGCGCGAACATGTCATGCCCTTCCTCTGGCGCCGGCCCGAACGCTTCCGCCTTGGCCTGTTGACCCGGCCCGACATCGTGGGCGACGGAGAAGCGCCATGGCGCTGGTGCGTGGATACAGCGGGCGATTACGCCCTGGTATGCCGCTTGCTGGAGATGCTGTCAGCCACCCGCCCGGATTTCGGCTGGCAGGATGCCGACGCGCTGATGCGGACCCATCCGGAATGGGTGGCGCTGAACCGCGATGTGGTGCAGAAAACCCTGCCCGCTGAAGGAGAAGAATGATGAACCGTGCCGATTTCCTGGATGCCCTGAACGAGATGCTGGAACTGGACCCCGGTACCCTGACCGGGGAAGAGGTGCTGGAGGGGCTGGATGCCTGGGACAGCCTGGCCGTGATCAGCTTCATCGCCCTGGTCGATGAACATTTCGACAAGGTGGTGGCCGGCGAGGATCTGGCCAAGGCCAAGAGCATCAACGACCTGCTGGCGCTGGCCGGTGTTGCCTGATACGCCCCTGCCCGCCCCCGGTGAAACCGGGCGCAGCCGTGGCGGAATGCGCCCGCGCCGGCACAAGATCACCCTGGATGATGGCCCCGCGTCGTGGCTGGAAACCGAACAGGGCGGCGGGGTGCCGCTGGTGCTGCTGCACGGCCTGGGCGGGGATGCGCTGACCTGGCAGTTCAACGTCACCGCCTTTGCCGGTGGCGAACGCAAGGTGCTGGCGCTGGATTTGCCGGGCCATGGTGCCTCCACCCTGGATGTCGGCGGGGCGCGGGTGTGCGATCTGGCCGATTGGGTGGAAAACCTGTTGGATCAGCGGGGCCTGGGCCGGGTTGATCTGGTGGGCCATTCGCTGGGCGCTCGGGTGGCGCTGGATCTGGCCCACCGGCCCGGCCGGGTGCGCCGCGCCAGCCTGCTGGCCTGTGCCGGGCTGGGCAGCGATCTGGATTATGGTTTCCTGGACCGGCTGGCCGCAGCGGCGGATATTGCACAGGCCCGCGCCGTGGCCGCCGCCCTGTTCGCCCGGCCCGATCAACTGGTGGAGCCGCTGGCCCGCGCGCTGGCCCTGCGCATGGCGGATGCGGCGGCACGGCAGGCGGTCGGGGCCATTCTGGCCGCCAACCGCGACGATCTGGGCGAAAAGCTGGTGGCGCGAGACTGGGCACCGCCGGGCGTGGCGCTGCAACTGATCTGGGGGGCGGAAGATCGTATTGTGCCGCCGCCGCCAGCAGAGCTGATCCCCACCCGCATCCCCCTGCATCTGCTGCCAGGGGCTGGCCATATGCCGCATGTGGAAGCGGCCAGCCGCGTCAATGAACTGGTTCGGAGTTTCCATGCATGAGTGAGCGTCACGCGGAATTACTGGCCCTGATCGCGCAGGAGACCAACCGCATCCTGACGGAAAAGGGGGAAGCGGCGGTGGCCATCACGCCGGACACCGCCTTTCTGGACGGCCCCCTGCCCTTTGATTCACTGGATCTGGCCACGCTGATCGTAGCGCTGGAAGGGGTAACGGGCAAAGACCCGTTCCGCAGCGGGTTCCGCCAGTTCAGCAAGGCCGGCGAATTGGCGGCGCTTTACGCCGATGCCTGACTGGATGCCCGGACCGGGCGGCATGGTCGGCGGGGCCGTGCTGCTCTATCTGTTGCTGCTGGCCCGCAGCGCCTGGAAACAGGGGGAATTCAAGCAATTCCTCTGGGGTCTGCTCATCGTTATTGGCATCATCGGTATCATTGGCGGCGTGATCTGGGGTTGGATCGCGCTGAAAGGATAGGACATGGCCGCTCCCCCCGCCCCGCCCTGGCTGCACCCCGATGCCCGCCTGATCCAAGATGGGCTGGCGCTGGACGCCGCCAGCCTGCTGGCGTTGGCGGCAGCGATCCGCCCGGATGGGGGGAAGCCCCTGGCGGTGCAGGGGCGGGATATCGGGCAGGTGGCAGCCCACCTGATCGCCGCCTGGCAGCAGGCCTTTCCGCTAGCCCTGCTGCGCGGCGGGCTGCCGGCCCCTGATACCACCGGCGAAACCGGTGCCGTGCTGCTGCTGGAAAGCTCTGGTACCACTGGCACGCCCAAACGCCTCGCCAAGCCGCTTTCGGCGGTGCTGGCCGGCATCGGCAAGGCGGGGGACGGCGGCGGCGGGCGGTGGCTATTGACCTATGATGCCGGTGGCTTTGCCGGGCTGCAGGTTCTGCTGACGGTGCTGATCGGCGGCGGTACGCTGCTGGCCGCAACCGGGGCCGACCTGCCCACCCTGGCACGGCTGGCGGTGCGGGAGGGGGTGACGCATCTCTCATCCACCCCCAGTTTCTGGCGCGGCCTGTTGTTGAGCGGCCAGCGCCCGCCGCTGGCCGCCATCACGCTGGGCGGGGAAGCCGCAGACCAGCCATTGCTGGATGCGCTGGCCAACCAGTTCCCACAGGCCCGCATCCGGCATATCTATGCCAGCACTGAGCAGGGCCGCCTGTTCAGTGTGGCCGATGGCAAGGCGGGCTTCCCCGCCCGGTGGCTGGAACAGCCCCCCGCCGGCTGTCCGCCGCTGACCATCCGGGGTGGCACCCTGCATGTCGGTGATGCCGACACGGGTGACCGGGTGGGGCTGGCCGGGGACCGGGTGCTGTTCCAGGGTCGGGCGGACCTGACCATCAATGTCGGCGGCACAAAGGTAGACCCGCTGCTGGCAGAGGGCTGCCTGCTGGCCCTGCCCGGTATGCGCGATGCCGTGGTCTATGGCATCCCCAGCCCGATCACCGGGCAATTGCTGGCCGCCGATCTGCTATTATCACCAGAGTTCGCGGCGGGGGACTGGCGGGCGGCGGTGGCAGGCGCCCTGACCGATCTGCCACCGCCGGCCCGACCCCGCCGGCTGCGGCTGGTGGATCAAATTGCCCTGTTGCCATCGGGCAAGAAGCGACGCATCGCGGAGGAAGCATGAAGCGCCATGTCATCGTCACCGGCGGCAGCCGTGGGCTGGGCCTTGCCATCGTGACGGCGCTGCTGGATGCGGGATATCGCGTCTCCACATGCAGCCGCACCCCAGGCGATGCCCTGACCGCCTTGCTGGAACAAACCGGTGAAGACCTGTTCTGGCAACAGGCCGATATTGGCGACAGTGACAGCACCGACCGCTTCATCCAGGCGGCCGTTGCCCGGTTTGGCGTGCCCTGGGGGCTGGTGAACAATGCCGGCATCGCGCGCGATGGCATTCTGGCCACCCTGCCGCTGGTGGAGGTGGATCGGCTGATCCAGACCAACCTGACCGGTTCCATCCAGATGGCGCGCGGCGTGCTGCGCCAGATGCTGGGCCGGGCCGGCGGCGGGCGGATCATCAATATTTCCTCCATCATCGGCCAGCGTGGCTATACCGGGCTTGCCGCCTATGCCGCCACCAAGGCTGGGCTGGATGGGTTGACCCGCGCCCTGGCGCGGGAGGTGGGGCGGCGGCAGATCACCGTCAACAGCGTGGCGCCGGGCTATCTGGACACGGAAATGTCGGGTACCCTGTCGGCAGGGCAGCGTGACCAGATCGTGCGCCGCACCCCGCTGGGTCGGCTGGGCACGGCGGCGGATGTGGTGCCGCTGATCCTGTTCCTGCTGGGCGATGCGGCCGGTTTCATCACCGGCCAGACGCTGACCATTGATGGCGGGATCGGTTGCTGAATAGAGGGGCGGACACATCATGGCGCAGGCGCGCATCCAGGGTATTGCGTTGCGCGGCATCATCTCCGCCCTGCCCGCCCCCACACAGGATGTCAGCGATCTGGCCCGGCGGTTCGGGGTGGAACAGGCGGAACGCATTGCCACCGCCACCGGCATTCATTGCCGCCATATTGCCCGGTCCGATCAATGCCTGTCCGATCTGGCTTTGCCTGCCGCGCGGGCGTTGCTGGCCGGGCTGGGCTGGGCGGCGGACAGCGTCGACCTGCTGATTGTGGTAACGCAGACGCCGGACCATCCGCTGCCTGCGACCGCCTGCCTGTTGCAGAACGCCCTGGGTTTGGGCCGGCATTGCGCGGCCTTTGACATGGGGCTGGGCTGTTCCGGCTATATCTATGGGCTGTGGAATGTCGCCAGCCTGCTGGCCGGCATGGGGCGGGGCCGGGCCCTGCTGGTGGCCGGCGACATTACCAGCCGCACGCTGGATGCCGATGACCGCAGCACCGCGCCGCTGTTCGGCGATGCCGCCACGGTGACGGCGCTGGAATATGATCCGGCTGCCGGGGAACTGGTGGTGGATCTGGGCACGGACGGGGCCGGTGCCCCTTATCTGATCAAACAGCAGGGCGGCCAGCGCTGCCCGGACGGGCCGCCCCTGTTCATGGATGGCACCCAGGTTTTCGCCTTCACCCTGCGGGAAGTGCCCAAGGCCATTGCCGCCACCCTGGCAACGGCGGGACTGACCATGGCCCAGATCGACCATGTGGTGCTGCATCAGGCCAATGAAATGATGCTGAAACGGCTGGGCCAGAAGATCGGCGCCACCACCGATCAGCTGGTGCTGGCCCTGCGGGACCGGGGCAATACCAGCTCGGCCAGCATTCCGCTGGCCATCAGCGATATGCTGGGCGACCGGTTGGCCGAAGCCCCCAGCCGCCTGCTGTTGAGCGGTTTTGGTGTCGGCTGGTCCTGGGGTACAGCCGTATGGAACCTGGGACCGCTGAAAGGCCCCTGCCGTACCCTGATACTGGATTGACCGCTACTCCGCCGTTTCCGTCGACGGCTTGCGCCGGACCCTGGTGACGATCACCGGCGGGCGCGGGGCTTTTTCGGTCGGACCTGCCGAGGCATTCACCGGTGCATCGCCGAACAGGCGACGGCAAATCTTCAAGGCACGATAATAATTGCCCTCACGAACCAAAACCTCAATATCATTAAACAATTCAGACTCAGCCGGGTGGGTCAGGCGCGCATCTTCCAGAATAAGGCCGAATTTCACCAGATTAAGCTGCGCATCTTCTGGGAAAATATAAATAAGCTGAATGATGAAATAGAGTTTCTTTTCAATCGTATCGCAATTTTCCTCCTTCATGATCTCACGACCACGCAGGAAATTGACCTTATTATAGAAAAACAGCGAGACGGGATGATCACCGATACCGATCACGGCACCATTGACGATCAGTTTTTCACCCGGACGCAAAACAAGTTTCAGTGGCACGATATCAATCCCAGCACAATGTCAGGGCGCGACCATTGGACGTCCCTTCTATGAGGTAAGCTACCACCCCCCCGCAGGTCACGGAAAAACACACGCATAGGCGCCATTTTCGTGCCGCGTGCCTGGGAAGGGAAGGCCTGGAAACAAGAACGGCGGGCCATGGCCCGCCGTTCCCGTTACCCCTTGGGGCCTGCGGCTTAGAACAGACGCAGGATCGACTGCTGAGACTGGTTGGCCAGCGAGAGGCTGATGGTGCCAAGCTGCTGACGCGTCTGCAACAGCAGCAGGTTTGCACCTTCCTCGTTCTGGTCGGCCTGAGTCAGCTTGTTACCGCCATCCACCAGAATATTGGAGAAGTCGCTGGTGAAGCTTTCACGGTTCTGGATGATGTTCAGATTGGTGCTCAGCGACTGAGAGGCGCTGCGCAGCGTGCTCTTGGCGGCATCCAGGCTGGCAGCAGCCTTGTCGATATCCGCACGATCCAGGAAATCATTCTGCGCATAATCGATACGCAGGCCCTGGCCGTCCGTCTTCACATTGATCGAAGCCACACCGATATTGTTAGTGTTGGATTCGTTCAGCTGCACATTCAGATCATTCTCGGTATTAGCGTCGGTACGCTGCACCGTCGTCAGATTGGCCGACGAGTTTGCAGTGGCAGCATCCATGATATTGGCCGAGTTGACCGATACACGGACCGTACCGCTGTCAAAGCTGAGAGCATTCTCGCCATCTGTCAGCTTGCTGCTGCCACGGGCATTATTCGCCGAGCGGCTGGTGGTGACACCATTGAGGTTGGTCGCCGAAATTTCGATATCAACGCTCTTCTCAATGGTAGACTTGCCATTAGCAGCCGTACCAAGGGCATTAAGATCAGCACGGTCAACGCTGAAGGATACTGTCGTGCCCGACGAGAAGCTGACGGAGACTGCCTTACTTTCAGCGTTGGTCGTGGCGGCGCCAACCGTGAAACTAATCCCGGTTCCTGTGTTAACGGCTGAGGTTACGGTAAACGAGTTACCGCTCGCCGCACCAATAGTGAAGCGGCTGGTGTCAATATTTGAGTTGACGACATCACGCAGTTTGGCTGCCACATTTTCACGCCGAGTGGTGGGGCTAACGTCAGCTCCAGCGTTATCAACCAAGTCGGCAGCGGTAGCTTTGTAGGTAAACGCCTGACCGTTCACCGTGGCAGTGAAGGTGTCACCCTCTTCAATTGCACCATCGATAGCAATTGTCGATTCCTGGCCTTTAACGCCTTCTTCGCCAGCTTTCGTGCTGGTGCTAGCCGACTGGCTGTTATCGAAGAACTTGAAGGTACGGCTTTCGCTGCCTTCCGTCACCACGACGGTGCGTTCCTTGCCCTGGGCCCCCCGCATCTCAATCGAAATGTCGGAGAAGTTGCCGGCGGTGTTGGAAAGCTTGCCAGAAATCTTCAAGCTACTGACGCCGCGCTTACTTTCCGCATCGGAAATGTCTTCCAGATTCCCCGAAATGGCACCTGTGCCGCTCACGCTGACCGAATAGGTGTCCGAAGAAACAACGTTGGTCACCCGGCTAGCCGACAAGCCGGCAATGCTGTCAACGCTGGTGCGGCTCGCCGCCGTCGTATCCAGAGTCAGGCCATTACCCGCCAGCAGGTTCTTACCAGCATAACCGCTGTCACCCGCCACCTTATCAATCTGATCCTTGATGGCATTGAACTGCTGCGCCAGCGACTTGCGCGTGGCGATCGATGCAGCGTCATTGCCCAGGCTGGAATAAGCAGACGTGGTCAGACCCTTGGCCTGATCGATCAGCTTATCGATGGCGGAAATACCCTTATCGCCGGCCTGGATCGTGCTGATGGACTGTCCCATCTGGGACTTCAGGCTGGTCAGGTCGGCCGCGCGCGTCGTCAGGCTCTTAGCCGCGAAGAAGGCGTTGGGGCCGTCAAGGGCGCTGTTCACCTTGTTACCGGTGGCCAGCTTATTCTGGATCGAAGATACCTGCTCCTGCGTCTTCTGCAAAAGCAGAAGATTGGAGCGCATGTTGGAAGTGAGGTTCACATCACTGGAAGACATTTGATCTCTCCTTTGGAGGCCTGAGTACCCGAATTTTTCGGGTTATCCCCAGCAAACACCGGGGCCGTCGTACTGTCAAGCAGGTTGTTCCCGCATCGGGCCAACCCTATTCGTCTGGTCAGGGACGTCAGCACGACCCAGGCGCTATTTACCTTGTCAAACTACGACGAAATCAAAAAAATCCAAACATCCAATATATCAGCACATCGTAAGGATAGGCGGCAGTGAGCAAGGCACATGATCAAGGAAGATTTAGAGAGCCAAAAGGCCGTCAGGCAACGACATTTACCGCCGAACCGCCACCAACGGCTACTGAAGCTGCCGCCGGCACAGCCACAACGGCAGGTGCCGGGGACGCCGAGCCCGCTGCGGGAGGCGACGCTGCTGTCGCCAGGGAGGGTGACGTCACCCCAGCATCAGACTTGCCACCCGAATCGGGCGAACCACCGGCGGGGGCAGCGGCCCCTTCCCGTCCACGCAGGCGATATTCACGCAGCACGCGCTCCGACGGATATTGAGTCTCCACATTCCCACTATCGCCATCACGAAACATCAAAACGGCGATGGCGGCATCACTGTCATATTGGATAACGGGGGAGATATAGGGCGCACCGGAATTGGCAGAAACGGGCGCCGGGGCCGGGGTAGATTCCGCCTTGCTGGCGGTCGTCGGGTTGACGGCCGGCACATAAGACGTTGCTACGTTTCGGATCCCCTCGATCAGCATGGTTCTAGCCCATTTTTTAGCAGTCTTACGATACCGCAACACCCGCCGATAATCAAACAAATTCTTAACATATTGTGAAACTTCAAAGAATCGCCTCTAATCCTTCTACAGAGGCGGGGACAGCACATCTGAATGTCTCGGCCCAACGCTTGCCTGCATTACTACCTCGTCCAAAGTAGAGGGGGGCCTTATGGACCTATCCTTTGGTCTATAAACCGCGCCAGACTTTCGGTCAGTTCTATCAGTACCGGCCCCCAGTCCCCCCAAGCTGATTGGCGGAACAACCGAAGGGTGGGATACCACGGACTATCATTTCGATTACGCAACCAACGCCAGCAGCCGTCAAATCGTGACAGTACCCAGACAGGGACTCCCAGCCCCCCCGCCAGATGGATCACGGCCGTATCCACACCGATCACCAGATCAAGCCCCTGAACCAGCGCCGCGGTATCGGCGAAATCAGCCAGTTCGCTGGTCCAGTCGGTCAGGATGATCGGGGTATCCGGCACATGTGCGTCGGCGCTGCGCGGTCCCTTTTGCAGGCTGACAAAGCTGATACCTGGCAAAGAGCCCAGGGCGGCCAACTGTGTCAGTGACAGGCTGCGCCGGCGATCCGTGGCGGCGGCACGCGGATCGCCGGCCCTGGCGTCACCCGCCCAGACAAGCCCCACCTTCAACCCCGGCAGAGCTGCCAACCGCTGTGCCCAAAGGTTCCGTCGCTCACCCGGCACCTGCAGATAAGGGGTTGGATGGCCCAGCGCCCCCTGCCCGTCACCAAGGCGGAGCGGCAGGCTCAACAACGGAATACGGCAGGCAATATCGGCGGGCACCGCCTCCCCCAGAACCCCGATCTCCACCACCGGCGGCAAGCTCTCCAGGCAAAGGCGCCGCAGGGCAGGTTGAACCTGGCATAAAACTGGCACCCCACGGGCCACCAGGGGCCAGACATAGCGCAGGAATTGCAGTGTATCGCCGTGCCCCTGCTCAACATGCACCAGCAGACGCCGCCCCGCCGGCAAAGCCCCGCCATCCCAGAGGGGTAAAGCCGCCAATGCCGGGGCGAGCGGAAAGCCCGGAACCTGCCAGCGCCATTCATATTCCCGCCAGCCCTCTGCCATATCGCCGGCCAGCAGGCGCGCCTGCGCCCGCTGCCAATGGGCGATAGGATCGTCCGGGCAAAGGGCGAGCGCGGCCCGATAACAAGCCTCCGCCCCGGCATCGTCACCCTGGTCCCGTTTCACCGTGCCCAAATTGACCAGAGCGGCAAATGATTGCGGCGATGCCAGCAATGCCTGTTCCAGCGCAGCGGCGGCGGCGGAAAGTTGGCCCTGCCCATGTAGACCGCTGGCCAACGCGACCAGCCCCGCCGGTCCCCCCGGATGCTGCGCCAACAGGCTGCGCGCCTCCGCCACCGCCTCATCAAACAGGCCGAGCGCAGAGAGCGCATCACAGAGCCCGAGCCGACTTTCCTGTTCTGCTGGGTTTTGTGCCAGGACGAGGCGGAACTGCGCCGCCGCATCCGCCGCACGATCAGCCCGCAACAGGGCCAAGCCCAGCCGTTCACGGATTTCCACCCGGCTGGGGAACAGTGTAGCCGCTTCCTCCAGGCGGGCCAGACTGCCCGGCGCCGCCGGATCGACGGCGAGATTATAAAGGCAGGTCGCCAGATTACGCGCAGCATCGGGCGCACCCGCCGCCAGTGCCTGGCGCAGCGCCGCTTCTGCGGCTGTCAGGTCGCCCAAGGCCAGTAAAACCGCCCCCTGTTCGGCCAAGGCTGCCGCCTTCTCGGGGCTGCCAACCGCTTGCCGGGTCGCGACGGCGGCGAAGCTGTCGACCGCAGCGGCCAGTGCGCCCGCCTGACGCTGCGCCACCCCCAGATTGAACTGCCAATCCAGCCTTTCCGGCTTCTGCGCCAAGGCGGTGCGCAGGCTGCGCACCGCCTTATCCGCCTTGCCCTGCTGCAGACAGGCCATGCCCAACAGATAATGCACATCGGCCAGGGTGGGTGCCGCCACCAGAATTTGTCGATAAAACCCCTCCGCTGCGATGGGATCGCCCCCCTGGTGCAACGCAATGGCCTGATCCAGCAGCCTATTCAAATCACGCATCAACCGGTCTTTCCTTTGCCGCTGGCAGTCCCCGTGGCCTTCGTGGGCGGCACCAGGGGGGCGGGCGGGGCCGGCGGTGGCTTCAGCACGGGCGGCGGCAACGGTGTCTGCACCACCACGGGTGCGACTGGCGCTGCGGCAGGCGTCACCGGCGCGACTGCCGGTTCTGGCGGCGGTGGCATGGAAGGCACGAACATGAAGCGGTGATTGACCTGATCCTCATGACTGGCGCAGCCCGCCAGACAAAGCACCACCACTGGCAATGACATCACCGCCCGCCACCCGCGTGTCCACCCGCGCATCAAAGCCCCCTGCCAACAGCCTGCCCCGAGGGCGTCAGCCTAGAGCGGATCGCCAAAAGGTGAAATCACCATTTGGCGTGAATCCGCTCGCAGGCAGACTCTAGCTATAGCTAGCTGCGTTCAACTGAACACAGCTGGCTATAGGCTTAACGCGCCAGCTGTTCCAGAAAGCTTTCATCCTGAACGACGATATAGCCGTTGCGGTAGGTGATGGCCCCCGACGCCTGGAAGCTTTTCAGCGTCTTATTGACGATCTCCCGCGACACGCCCAGCATGTTGGCCAAATCTTCCTGGCTCATAAAGGCGGCGATGCGGATACCCTTTTCCGTGCGTCGACCAAAATCCCGCGCCAGGATCAGGATACGCTTGGCCAGACGCCGGGTGACGTTAAGGAAGACGGTATCCTCGATAATGGCGCTGGTCCAGCGCACCCGCTGGCACAGCACGCCCATCAGGCGGATACAGAGATCGGGATGTTGAGACAGAAAGGGCATGAAATCACGCCGGTCGATGCGCAGCAGCTCCCCCGGCTCCTGTGCCATGACGGTGGCTGTACGCTCCCCCCCGTCCAGCATGGCAATTTCCCCGAACACCGCACCGGCATCCAGGATATTGAGCAGCATCAGCTTGGCCTCCCGCGACTCTGTCTGGACGGCAACGCGCCCACGCAGAATCACATAGAGGCTGTCGCCCGGATCGCCCTTGGCAAAGATGCGCTCTTCCGCCTGCACCCGGCGCAAGCGGGCAAATCCCAGTATCGCCTCCATTTCGGCGTCACTGAGAATGCTGAAGAGCTGGTTCCGGCGCAGCAGCGCCGGATCAACGGTCAGCGACACAGGTTTCTTCCCGCCATGATACCCGGCAGCAGCACCGGGCCATATGCAAATGATTGATGCGGCGAGCAGAAAATGCAAGTCATGCGCGCGTCGACAGCACTGGCCGGGCCACCTTTTCCCACATGAAAGTATGCTCAAAGGCGAAGCCCGGTTGCACTTTCAGGCTGCCTTCATGCACACCCTGGCCCAGGAGGCTCAGCAAGGCCAGCGCATCTTCCCGCTTCTGATCTGCCCGGCCATGGGCCAGCCAGCCCCGGAAATGCTCCATGGCACCCGCGTCCAGCCCCTCCTCCACCGCATCACGCAGCAGCCGACCATAGGAGCGGTCCTGATAAGGCAAATCCTTGGCGATGCGTTGCAGGTGCGAACGATCATGGGAGGTGAGTACCCCCGCCGCCATGGCGTCCGAAAGGGTGCGCCGGATATTCACCATCGCCTCACAGAGCAGCGGATAACCCAATTCCGCCGGTCCATGGGTTACCGCCACCTCATCATCATCCTCCAGACGACCATCGACATAGGCCTGAAAGATCGCCCCCACCCCCTGCATCCCGAACGGGTGCAGTTCTGCGGCCCGCAATGCCCCCATGCTGGCCGCCCCCAAGACGGGAATGCCCTGGGAGAGGGCATAAAGAATTTCCTTGTGCCAGACAGACGGCACATTGGCGAAATAGCCGTCAATGATGGCAATGGCCGCCGGGCGTTCTGTCACCGCGCGCAGCACATCACCCTGGGCCACAGGTGCGCGGTAATCCGCGTCCAGCACACGGCGCGCCGATGCCAGTGCCAGGGTCGGGCCCAGAAAAATGATGACGGGATTGGACATGCTGCTTCTCCTCGCACCCAACGATCCCGCTCCGAACGGATGGGATGAATCGTCGATTTCGTGAAACTCCTTGGCAGCATCTGCTGCCAAGGTTTAAAGACCGGCAACCTTGCGGGCCCGAGCACCCAGACAATAATTGAGGCTGCCATCCACCCCCTCCAGCCCGGGCACAATCACCCGGACCACAGGAATGCCGATTTCCGCGCGGGACAAATCGACGACGATAACATCCTCCACACCAGCCCGGCTCAACCGCAGGCGAAGTTCAGCCAGATCAGCCCGCAGCGACACGCCGCGCCAGCTGGCAATCTGGTTAAAATCACGCACCGGGGCCCCCAGGCGAATGCGATCCAGCCAGAGAATCTGCTCCTGTTCGGACAGGAAGCGATCATATTCCTCGCGCTGCATGTCATCGCGCGCACCAGAAATGAAGGTCAGCCGGCTCTGCGCCGCCTCTGTCAAGGCACGGGCCAAGGCAATTTCCGGCACGAGATGGGTGCCGTAGCCACTGGCCGGCCGCACCTGCCGGGAGGCACCGCCATCAGCCTGGGCAATGCGGGCGATGAAGGTGGGCACACCGGTATCGGCCGTCATATCCCAGACACCAACCGCCACGCCGGCACGGGCGAAGCGGGCCAACAGGCTGCGGCAAGCCGGATCGGCGACGGTTTCCAGATCAATCCGCGTATCGTCCTGTGCTTCGGCCGGCAGCAGGTTCCACAAGGTTCGGGCATCCCGCTCTATCACCTCGGAGAGGCCATGAATGACCGCCTCGATCCAATGATTGCCCGACGCCAAGCCATTGGACGTGGCCTGAAAACAACCGTGCCCGGTGGGCAGCGGCAGCGTATAATTTGTATGCACCATCTCATAGGGCACCCAGCAACTGGCGCCATCGGCCAGATTGGTGCCCTCTGCCCACAGAAGCTGGGTATGCGGGGTGAAATAACTGTCCATCTGGCAGGGCAGCAGTCCAGGATCGACCAGCGGCAGACTGTATCGGAGATCCTCATATGAACCGTGGCGGAGCGCCAGCTGCGGCCGCTCAGCATGCCAGGATTCGATACTCTCCATCACCGCCGATGCCTTCGCCGCCGCCAAGGTAAGCCCTTTGCCCTGGGAAACAGCCAAGGAGCGAGAATTAGGCCGGTTGACCATGACAACCGGAATCCCAACCTGATCAAGACCGGTGACATTCGCGACCCGGGTGATCCCGAACAGGCCAAACAGCGGCGTCACACGTGCCAGCGTTTCCTCCGGCGTGGCCAACCGCCGCCATTGCGGCGAGGCGATACCGTCCCATTCTGCCACCCGTACCTGTTCCATCGCATCCTCCCGCGGCATTTCTCTACCCGCGTCCACCCTGGAAGAAAGCCGGGCCGGCCCGAACCGACCGGTTCGGGCCGGCAAGCCCGTCAGCTGCGGGCGCTGTGCAGTTCGGCGCTGGCACCCACATCCATCGCCAGACGCGGCGCGGCCACGCGAACCTGCGTCGTCATGGCGGCAGAAGCAGTGACAACTTCGGCCCCGTTCGGCCCAACACGATACAAACGACCATCAGCGCCACGGATGAGCATGGGAGTCTCCTTCATAAAAGGTTGTAGGGTTACAAATGTGGGCGAGGAATGTTAGCCCTGCCTCGCAATAGACCCTAATGCGAAAGGACCATTTCGAAATGTGAAGTGCTTCACAGCACTGTATGCATCTGATCGACTATGTTTATAGCGAAGGTCGTTGAGCAACGATCTTAAACAATCCCGTTCAGGCGAGGCCGCCCATGAATATCATCCATGGCACTAACGATATTACCGTCTACGAACCCCATGATCTGGAGGTCGATGGACAATTGATCAGTCATAATGTCTGGGTTGAAGGCCATCGCACCAGCGTTCGGCTGGAGGCCGTTATGTGGCAGGCATTGCATGAGATTGCGGAACGGGAGGCCATGTCCATTCACCAGGTGATCAGTGTCGTCTCCCGGCGCCAGCATCAAAACGCGTCGCTCACGGCGACGATCCGCGCCTTCCTGGTCGCTTATTACCGCTCAGTTTCACGCGGGAACAACCAGTCTTTATTGCAGGACTTCAACCGCAGCTGATCCACAAACGGCATATAACCGATGCAGTGCATCGTGTAAAATGTGGATGAGCAGATCCGGGCTTTGCTTACATTATACCAGAAGCACAAAATCATGACCGATGAGACGGCGGCGACTGCAGCCGCGCGGACCATGCCGCGTAGCCAAAAGCGCTGAAGCGCCCGCCGGCGATTGAGGGGCCCGAAAGCGTGACCATAGATCATGATTTCGTGCAGCTGCTATTATGTCCTGTCGCAATGATCGCAACCGGTCACCTGCTTCAATCTCCAGGGCCAATATACGTGTGCTCGGCGACAACGCCAGTCTCGCACGGCAGCAATTGCCGCTCTTCAGCCAGAAAACGGCTGAGCAGACCATAGCCATAGCGCTGGACGGTTGCTTCCAGTTGCAGCCGCTCCTGTTCGGCGTCACGCAGCAGACCGATCCGCGTTAATCCGAGAATACGGCAATATCGTGCCAGCGAGGCATGGAGGATGGCCCCGCGTTCTGCGGCGCTGTGCTCTGCCTGTTCAATTTCGGCAAGCCCTTCAATGCGGCGCCCCAGTTCGACCAATGCCAGACCCCGCCGGGCATGAAGCACATTATCCAGCAGCGGCGAAGCGGCGGCGGCCGAGATGGACAGGGCTTCATTGCACAGGGCAAGCAGTTCGGGATAACGGCCCTGCCGTTGCAGGATCTCTCCAGCATAGACACGCGCATAAATACGATTGAACGGATAGCTGCCGTCATCCGCCCGTTGTAACGCCTGTTGCATCAGCGCCGACGCGTCCAGCCCCTGATGAAGCTGGCAGCGGGCGCGCATGATGGCGATCAGCATCGGGCAATCCACCATCATGAAGCGGCCCGGATGATGGGCCTGCCAGGCGTCCGCCCGGTCGGCAAGATCAAGCAGCTTCTGCGCTTCCTCCAGGTTACCCGCTTCGATGTGACAGCAGGCAGCAAGGATCTGCACCTCCGGATGCGCGGACGAGGGCTGACCTCCCCCGGACAGCCTTAGCGCCCGGTCAGCCAGTGACAAGGCATGATGCAGCCCGCCATAGACCCATTCGTAACTGACCTGCTGAACCAGCCCGGCAAGGGCCCGATCCTCATCCCCCGTCTGATGGGCCAGTTCGACAGCGCGCTCCAACTCCGCCAGGGCACGGTCGCGATCACCGGCCGGCATGGCCGCCCGCGCAAGGATCAACCGCAGGTCAATACCGGTCCGCGCATTCTCTCCATCCATCGGCAATTGATCATTGGCCCGCACGGCGAGAGCAAACAGGGAGACGGCCTCTGCCGCCAGCGAGCGCTGCAATGCCTCCTTCCCGGCGGCACGGCCGGCACGGACTGCCACCGGCCAAAGCTTGGCATTGTCAGCATGACGGGCCTGGGCCGCAAGCCGGCCCGGCAACTGAGCAAAATGCTCTCCTTCCAGCAACTCCGCCACCCGGCCATGCAGCCGCTGTCGTTCCCGCCGGGTAATGCCTTCGTAAACCGCTTCATGCATCAGGGCATGATGGAAACTATATTCCAGCCGCGGCAGCAAACGTGTTTCATCAATGAATCCTGCATCGGACAAGCCTGCCAATGGCAGGCTGGGCACGGTGCAGCCGGTAAGGGCGGAGAGCAGACCGATGTCAAAGGTCGGGCCGATGACCGCGGCGGCCCGCAAGACATCGCGGGCCGCCGCCGCGAGACGATCGGTGCGGGCTGCCAACAGCGCCTGGACCGAATCCGGCAAGCGGCGTGATGTGGGCGTGCCCAGCCGCATACCACCAACCGGGCCCGCCAGCGCCTCCTGATCCACCAGCACCCGGACACATTCGATCAGAAAGAAGGGGTTCCCCTGCGCCCGACGCTGCAGCTCATCCTTTATGGAGGCCAAAGCCGGATCACGGCCCATATAGCTGTCCAGCAACGCCCGTGCATCACCCGCATTCAGGGGCGAAAGGACATGACCGCGGACCTCCCCCGCTTCCGTCAGTATTTCGGGCGGGCGCACAGCGCGGTTACTGCCGAGAATCAGGATCGGCTCGCCGCGGCACCGCCGCAACAAGGCGCAGAGAACCGCCAGCAACTCGCTGCCGACCCACTGCAAATCTTCGACCACCAGCAGAATCGGGCGGCGCCGCGCCGCGACAATGGCCAACTCCGCCACGGCACGGGCGGCCATTGCCAACCGCTCCGTCGCAGCGGCCGGTGATATGTCGGCCACAGGGTGCAACAACCCGGCTAACGCTTCCGCCAGAGGGTGAGAGACACCGGCCGCCAGAATCGCCGCCAGACTTTCCGCAGCACTGCCCCCGGCGGGGCAATCCAGCAATTCGCCGACAAGTTCCTGCAGTAATTGGGGCGCCCCCACCGGTTCAATGGCAGAAATCGACCATTCCACCACCCGCACGCCACGCCAGCGGGCCTCTGCCGCCAGCAAGGATAGCAGGCGGGACTTACCCAACCCCGCTTCTCCACTGACAATGTGCATGAGGGGGGCAGGCTTTGCCGCCGGTGTCTCCGGATTATTCGACAGCGCCGCCAAAGCACTGGATAATGTACGTCGCAGCACCTCCCGCCCGACCATGGGCAGTTGTTGGCCACGATGCAGGCGGCGGCGGCGAACACCTAACAGTTCGAACGTGCCGATCCTGTCCAGTGCCGTCAGCGACACAAGGTCGGCAGCCCGCATATCCACCCAATCGGCTGCCAGCGCGGCGGTACTGTCCGCCAACCGGACCCGATTGGGTTGGGATGCCTGCTGCAGCTTCGCTGCTGCATGCACGGCACGGCCGACGGCGGGGGACCCGTTCTGGTGGCGAAGCGCGCTGCCATCCCAGACAATTTCACCAGAACACAGGCCAACACGGACAGCACAGGTCTGGCCTCGCGCAATCTCCCGCACGATGGCATCGGCAGCAGCACAGGCCCGCACAGCATGGTTTTCTTGCGCGGCCGGGGCACCGAAGACAGCATAAACGCCATCACCCAACCTTTGGCAGACCGTGCCGCCATAATGTTGGATGTGCCGCACCATCACGTCCATCACCCCATTCAGAAGATCGCGCGCGTCTTCCGGATCACTGGGGGCGATCAACTGCGTCGAGTTGACGATGTCACAAAAAAAGATCGTCGCCGTGCGGCGGTCAGCCTCTTCCGTCGCGCCAAGATCAGCACGCTGCGCGCCAGGCGCGATGAAGCCGAACTGCAAGCCTGCTGCCGACACGTTGTCCACCTTCACGCCATCACACCCCGGCCAGCCCGGCAACGGCTAAACCAAGGAACGACGCGCCCAACGTATTACAAAAGTACAGATCGTCAGGATAGCACCACCAACGGTCGGTGCAATAGCCGACTTTATCTGAAGATACCGGAAGAAAAGTTCAGTATTTGAATTATAACATATGCGATACCCAGGCAATGCCGACGCCTCTTTTATGATAGGCTATCCAGAGCGCTGTCTTTGGTTCGCGTGGATGACGACCGGCCATGTGCACCTTAGGTGGCTGCCGCGGCCATGTAATATGATCGGTCATGATTTCGTGCTGCTGGCACAACACCGTGACGATCGTCCATTGAGCAGTTCAGCCATGGCCAAAAATGCCCGGGCGCCGGTGCGTAGGGCCAAAATTGCTGCGCAGTCTGTTCATTAATTTTTAGCCAATCTACCCCATCATGCGGTTGGGGCCATGCGGATGGCTGGCGCCCGTTGACGCAGCGCAGGGCATTATTCTTGTGGGACGTACCCCATTGTGGAATAATGCATCTGTCTTATTGGTCCGTTCACAGGACATGGCACCCGTTATGAAGCCAGCGACCGGTTACACAAACCGCCCCGTCTCCGAGGATCCCCGCGATGTGGAGGCTTGGGGTTTGACCGAAGCAGCCCGGCGCCTGATCCATGCGCGTCAGGCACCGGAGAATCCGGAACTGCTGCGTCAGGCTCTCTCGCTCAACCAGCGGCTCTGGACCATTTTCCAGACCTCCATGGTCGATCCGGAATGTCCGCTGCCGCGTGATGTGCGGGACAATATTCTTACTTTGTCCATCATCGTTGATCGGCAGACCTTTGATCGGCTGATTGACCTGGATACGACAAAGCTTGATCGGCTGATTGATATTAACCGGGCGGTGGCGACAGGGTTGTCGCAGCGGCCGGCGGCGGGTAACAGCCCTGTCGCCGCCCCGTCCCAGGCCTCTGCACCGGTCCCGCCGCCGCCGATGCCGAAGCCCAATCACCCGCCAATGCCAAGTGGCAAACTGAGCATATCGATCTGATCGATATCCGGCCGTTTCAGACGAGTGATTGATTGCATTTTATCTAATTCCGACCTAGAATGGTCGGTAATTCGGTTCTCCTGCCGATCATGGATCTTGGAAAGGGTCTGCCATGGTCACGTCCATTCTCTCTTCCAGCAGCACTGATACTGCCGCCAGCCTCGCCGCCGCCAGCCAAGCCATTGCTGAAGGCAAGGTAAAGGCTGCCCAGGCCGTCGCGGATCTGTCGACAATTGGCGATAGCGTTGCCGCGCTTCAGGAAAAGCAGAAGAAGCAGGAAGAACAGTCGCTGGCGCAGTCCAAGATCAATGTTCAGACCCTGGAAAAGCAGGTTAACAAATCCGCCTATGCCACCACCAGTTCGGCCACCGATATTGGCAATCTGGTAGCAGACAGCACTCGACTGAATGTCTACAGCGCCCTGAAGAAGGGCGACAAGGGCGATGTTTATCGCTTTACCACGCAGGGAACCGGCTCGATCACCTTGGGCATGGTCAGCGATCCGGGACTGCGTGTGCAGGTGATGACCCGCTATGGCGGGGTTCTGGCCGACAGCAAGGAAGGCACTGGCAAGAGCAACGAAAGTTACAAGGCCCTGCAGAATGGCGACCTGAAGCTGGACAATGGTGAATATTTCATCAAGGTCACCCATGATGGCACCACCTCGCTGGACGAGAAGGGCAAGCCCATCGAGGACAAGAATTACGCCATCCAGCTGTCGAAGGGTCTGTACAAGACCGACTATGATACCATCGCCAAGCAGGCGACGGCCGCCAGCAGCACACCGCAACTTTCTTCCGCACAGTTGGAATTGCAGAACATGCTGCAAACCCAGTCCTACACCCCAACAGGGGAGAGTGGGACGCAGAAGCTGATGGGCATGTTCGGCGGCTGATATCGGATTAGGGACATGAAAAAGGGCGGTGAGGCTGCAGCCTGACCGCCCTTTTGCGTTTGTACGGCCGTCACTCTCAGCGATGTTCCCAGCCGCCTTGGCCGATGGGCATTTCCACACCACCCATGCCCAACACCGCCACACCCACCGGGCCTTCCGTCACCCGGCCGATGCGGGTAACCGTGATGCCGGCGCTGCTGGCGGCAGCGGCAATATCATCGCCCTTGCCGGCCGGGGCGGTGAAAGCAACCTCATAATCATCACCACCGGTCAGCACGGCGCTCAGCAGCTCCGGCTGGCGGGTGACCAGACGGGCAGCGGCGGGCGACAGCGGCACCGTGCGGGCATCCAGCGCGATGCCGACATTGCTGGCCGTGGCCAGATGACGCAGGTCACCCACCAGACCGTCAGAGATATCCAGGGCCGCTGTGGCAAAAACCCGCAGGGAGGCAACCAGTTCCAGCCGGGGAGAGGGGCGGCGCAATCGTCCCACCAGATAGGCACGGTCGGCATCCGGCACCGGCTGGGCCAACGTGCCCAAGGCCAGTTTCAGGCCCAGGGCGGCATCGCCAATATTGCCGGTGACAAACACCGCATCACCCGGCCGGGCGCCCTTGCGCCGGATCATCGTGCCGCGTGGCACGATGCCCAGCGCATTGATGGTCAGCGATAGGGGCCCCTGGGTGGAGACACTGTCCCCCCCCAGCAGGTTGATCTTGAAGGCGCGCTGCGCAACGCCCAATCCGGCGGCAAAGGCGGCGACCCATTCATCGCTGGTGCCGCGCGGCAGCGCCATCACCAGACTATAGGCCAGGGGTTCGGCCCCCTTGGCCGCCAGGTCCGACATATTGACGGCCAGGATCTTGTGCGCCAGATCGGCCGGATCATCGCCGGGCAGGAAATGCACACCGGCCACCATGCCATCGCAGGTGGCCACCAGCTGCTGATCGGCCGGCACATCCAGCACGGCCGCATCATCCGTCAGATCGAAGGCGCCGGGCACGCCCACGGCCAGCGGCCGGAAATAGGTGGCAATCCGGCCGAATTCCCCCAACCCTGCCCCTGCCTTGGCCTGCGTCACGAACCGGCCTTCTTGGCCGCCGCCTTGGCTGCCATTTCCTCCGGCCGCAGGGCGCGGGCCAGCTTGTCCAGCACGCCATTGATCATGCCGGGCTCCCGCCCCGCGAAGAAGGCGTGGGTGACGTCGATATAGTCATTGATGATGATGTGCGGGGCCACCGGGGCATTGGCCAGCAATTCCCAGGCCCCGGCGCGCAGGATGGCCCGCAGCAGCAGTTCCATCCGGTCCAGCGACCATTGCCGGTCCAGCAGACCGCCCAGCAGCTCATCCACCTCGCCCAGACGGGCCTGGACGCCGCGCACGATATCGCCGAACAGCACCGGTTCTGCCGTCACGAACTCGTCGCCATCCTGCTCCTGCCCGATGCGGTGGCGGACGAATTCCATGATCACCGCATCGCTGGACGTGCCGGCAAGATCGATCTGGTACAGCGCCTGCACTGCTGCCAGACGGGCAGCGCTGCGCCGGGCCTTGGCAGAGCCGGTGGGCTTGATCTTGGGCGGCGGCTCCGGCTTGGGCGGCAGGGCGATCTTCTTGCGCGGCGGCATGATTCAAAACTCAGCGGGAAAAAAGGCGGAATTGCTGTTTCAGGGCGATCATCTGCAAGCAGGCATTTGCGGCAAAGCCGCCCTTGTTCTTCTGATTGACGGCGGCACGCACCCAGGCCTGTTCCCGGTTCTCGGTGGTCAGGATGCCATTGCCGATGGCCAGCGTGTAGCGCAGGGCCAGATCCTGCAGGCCACGCGCGCTTTCATTGCACACGTAATCATAATGGGTGGTTTCACCCCGGATCACGCAGCCCAGCGCCACATAACCATCAAAACGGCGGCGACCGGAATAGAAATCCATCGAGCGGACGGAGAACTGGATGGCTGCCGGCACTTCATAGACACCGGGCACCTGGAAAATTTCATAGGTGGCGCCGGCCTTCTCCAGCTCGGCCACGGCACCCTTCACCAGTTCATCGGCGAGATCCTCGTAGAAGCGGGCTTCCACGATCATGATATGGGGCGCGTCGGCCATGGCTGATTCTTCCTGTAAAAAGACGAAAGCGACGGGTTGCCGGCAACTCAGAAGGCGGTGGGTATGGCGCGCTGGCCGACAATGGTCAACCCATAGCCTTCGAGGCCCACCACCGTCTTTTTGGTATTGCTCAGCAAAACCATCTCCCGCACGCCCAGATCGTTGAGGATCTGCGCGCCGATCCCATAGTCGCGCAATTCGCCCGACGGTTCCAGATTGCCGTCATCGACATTGCGCACCCGGTCGGCCAGGGAGAAGGGCTGTGCGTCGCGCATGACAACCACCACGCCGCGATCCTCCCCGGCGATGGTGCGCAGGGCGCCTTCCAGGCCGCCGCGCGGACCATGGCGGGTGTCACCCAGCAGATCCTTGACAATATCCAGCGAATGCATCCGCACCGGCACCGGGCCGGGGGCGGCGACATCGCCCTTCACCAGGGCGATATGTTCCGCCCCGCTCATCCGATTGCGATAGATCACCATTTCGAAGCGGCCACCGAAATGGCTTTCCAGCGTGGTGCGATAGCTGCGCTCGACAATGGTTTCAGTGCGACGGCGATAAGCAATCAGGTCGGCAATGGTACCGATCTTCAGCCCGTGCAGCTGGGCAAACGTCACCAGATCCGGCATCCGGGCCATGGTGCCATCGTCATTCATGATCTCGCAGATCACGCCCGACGGGTTCAGCCCGGCCAGCCGGGAGAAATCGACCGAGGCTTCCGTATGGCCGGCGCGCACCAGCGTGCCGCCATCGCGGGCCAGCAGCGGGAAGACATGGCCCGGCGTCACGATATCGCGCGGATCGACATTGCGGTCGATGGCCACCTGAACGGTGCGGGCGCGGTCAGCGGCGGAAATGCCGGTCGTCACCCCTTCCCGCGCCTCAATCGACACGGTGAAGGCTGTCTGGTGCCGGGTGCCGTTCTGCTGCGCCATCAGCGGCAGGCGCAGCCGCTCAATCTGCTGGCTGTCCATGGTCAGGCAGATCAGGCCACGGCCATAGCGGGCCATGAAATTGATCGCTTCCGGCGTCGCCATCTGGGCCGGGATGACCAGATCGCCTTCATTCTCCCGGTCCTCATCATCGACCAGGATGAACATGCGGCCCTGGCGGGCCTCCTCGATCAGTTCTTCGGTGCTGCTCAGCACCGCGCGGTCATCCGGCGGCAGACGGGATTCGGGAGCGGACATTTTCAGCCTTCTTTTCCAACCAGACGGGCGACGTAACGCGCCAGCATATCGACTTCCAGGTTCACCCGCGCCCCGGCCCCGATCTGGCCGAAGGTGGTTTCCTGCGCGGTATGGGGGATGATGTTCACGCCGAACACATCGCCCTCAACCTCATTCACGGTCAGGGAGACGCCATTCAGCGCCACCGAGCCCTTGGCCGCGATATAGCGGGCCAGATTGGCCGGGGCCTGGAAGCGCCAGCGGTGGCTGTCGCCATCCGGCGTCACCGACAGCACGGTGACAATACCATCGACATGGCCATAGACCAGATGCCCCCCCAGCTCATCCCCCAGCTTCAGGGAGCGTTCCAGGTTGACGGGCGTGCCCACCACCCAGTCGCCCACCGTCGTCTTGGCGATGGTTTCCGCCGACACATCGACGCGATAAGCGCCGGCCAGCTTCTCAATGACCGTCAGGCAGACGCCGTTGGACGCGATAGACGCGCCCAACGCCACCTGCGACAGGTCATAGCGGGTCTCGATCGTCAGGCGAAGGTCGCCACGATGCTCGATGTCGGCAATCCGGCCGATGTCGGTGATGATGCCTGTAAACATGCGAATAAATTAGGTCGATAAGGCGCAAGTTGCGAGCGGGATTTCTCTGCGGTTCACGCATGGCCCCGCTGTGCGGACACGCCCTTGTCCCTCAACGGGACCGGGGCACGGCACGGCGATAGCGTTCCAGCAGATCGTCGCCCAGCGGCAGCACATCCACCCGCCGGAAACGCAACGCATCGGCCAGATCGTCAATGCCGAAACCGGCCGCCGCCCCCAGCCCGTCGCCGCCAATGACCATCGGCGCCCGGAACCATTCCAGGCGATCCACCTCCCCCGCGCGCAGCAGGGAAGCGGCCAGCCGGGATCCCCCTTCCGCCAACACCCGTGTCACCCCCCGCGCTGCCAGCGCGCGCAGGGCAGTGCCGATGGCGATTTCGCCGGGGGTTTCCGGTTCAATCTCAATCAGTTGTACACCGCAATCGATGAAGGCCTGGGTCCGCGCAGCCTCCGCCCCGTGACGCAGGGTGACGATCCAGGTCGACACCCTGGTCGCCTGCTGCACCAGCTTGGCCGTCAGCGGCAGACGCAACCTTGTATCCAGCACCACCCGCACCGGCGAGCGATCCTCCAGCCCCGGCAGGCGGCAGGTCAGTTCCGGATCGTCGGCCAGGGCCGTGCCGATCCCCACCATGATGGCATCATGGTTCGCGCGCAGGCGATGCCCCTGTTCCCGCGCCGGCGCGCCGGTGATCCATTGGCTGTGACCGCTGCGGGTGGCGATACGGCCGTCCAGGCTGGTGGCCATTTTCAGGCTGACCATCGGCTTGGCATAGCGGATGCGGTTGATAAAACCTTCGTTGAGCGCCTCCGCCTCCGCCGCCATCAGGCCGGCATCCACCTGAATGCCGGCTTCCCGCAGCCGACGGATGCCGCCGCCGCAGACACGCGGATCCGGATCTTCACAGGCCACCACCACCCGCGCCACCCCGGCAGCGATCAGCGCCTCCGAACAGGGCGGGGTCTTGCCATGATGATTGCAGGGTTCCAGGCTGACATAGGCGGTGGCGCCACGCGCAGCATCGCCCGCCTGAGCCAAAGCCTGGGTCTCCCCATGCGGCCGGCCGCCGGGTGCGGTGACCGCCTGGCCCAGCACCTGGCCATCCTTAACGATCAGACAGCCCACCGAGGGGTTGGGCCAGACCCGGCCCAGCCCCGTTTCAGCCAGGGCCAGGGCGGACGCCATATGGGCATGGTCCGCCGGCGAAAAACCAGATGCCGGCATCGGCGAAGTTCCACTCACTCAGGGGCAAGCACGTCGGTGCGCAGGGTTTCAACGAACTGGTTGAAATCCGTCGCCTCCCGGAAATCCTTATAGACGGAGGCATAACGGATATAGGCGACCTTATCGAGCGCCTTCAGGCTGTCCATCACCATGGCGCCGATCTGGGTCGCCGGGATTTCCGTCTCCCCGGAACTTTCAAGCTGACGGACGATGGAATTAACCACACGGTCAATCCGGTCTGCATCCACCGGGCGTTTGCGCAGGGCGATGCGCATGGAGCGCAGCATCTTTTCCCGGTCAAACGGCTCCCGCGCGCCGGAGCTTTTCACCACGGTCAATTCGCGCAGCTGTACCCGCTCGAATGTCGTGAACCGGGCACCGCAGGACGAACAGAAACGCCGCCGCCGAATGGCCGAGTTATCCTCGGTCGGGCGGCTGTCCTTCACCTGGGTGTCGTCATTCCCGCAGAACGGGCAGCGCATACGAAGCCTCCATTCATCCCTGTATTTTTTATTCTAATTCATTGGCGTGCAAAACAAAACCGCGCCCTGTATGCCAGGGCGCGGTGTCACTCACATTACAGGTTCGGATAAATCGGGAACTGGCGGCACAGTGCCTGCACCCGTTCGCGCACCCGGGTTTCCGCCGCGCTGTTATCGCCATTGCTGACGGCCAGCGCGTCCAGCACCTCCACGATCATGTCGCCGATCTGGGCGAATTCGGCTGTGCCGAAGCCGCGCGTGGTGGCGGCCGGGCTGCCCAGACGCACGCCCGAGGTGACGAAGGGCTTTTCCGGATCGAACGGCACGCCGTTCTTGTTGCAGGTCATGCCGGCATTTTCCAACGCATGTTCTGCGGCCTTGCCGGTCAGCTTCTTCGGACGCAGGTCCACCAGCACGATATGGCTGTCGGTGCCGCCGGACACGATATCCAGACCGCCGGCCACCAGCCGTTCCGCCAGCACCTTGGCATTGGCAACGACATTGGCGGCGTAGGTCTTGAATTCCGGCCGCAGCGCCTCACCAAAGGCCACGGCCTTGGCGGCGATGACATGCATCAGCGGGCCGCCCTGCAGGCCGGGGAACACGGCGGAGTTGATCTTCTTGCCCAAATCCAAATCATTGGACAGGATCATGCCACCGCGCGGGCCGCGCAGCGTTTTGTGCGTGGTGGTGGTCACCACATGGGCGTGCGGCAGCGGGTTGGGATAGACGCCCGCGGCGATCAAACCCGCATAATGGGCCATGTCCACCATGAAATAGGCGCCGATCTCATCAGCGATCTTGCGGAAGCGGGCAAAATCGATGGCGCGCGGATAGGCGGAACCGCCAGCGATGATCAGCTTGGGCTTATGTTCGCGCGCCTTGGCTTCCAGATCGTCATAATCGATCAGGTGGGTGTCGCGGGTCACCCCGTAGGAGACGACCTTGAACCACTTGCCGGACTGGTTGGCCGGCGCACCATGGGTCAGGTGACCGCCGGCGGCCAGATCCATACCCATGAATGTGTCGCCCGGCTGCAGCAGGGCCATGAAGACGGCCTGATTGGCCTGAGCGCCGGAATGCGGCTGCACATTAACATATTCACAACCAAACAGCTTCTTGGCGCGTTCGATTGCCAGCTGTTCAGCGATATCGACATATTCGCAACCGCCATAATAGCGCTTGCCCGGATAGCCTTCCGCGTACTTGTTGGTGAGGACGGAGCCCTGGGCTTCCAGCACGGCGGCGGAAACGATGTTCTCCGAGGCGATCAGCTCAATCTGTTCCTGCTGCCGGGCCAGTTCCTTGGCAATACCCTGATACAGATCGGGGTCGGCGGCGGCCAGCCGGTCGGAAAAGAAGGGGGAACCCTGAATGCTGTCCATGATCGTCTGATCCTCAACAGTAGGAAAGGCCGCCGGGTTCAGCCCAGCATGGCCACGCGGCGGGCATGACGCCCACCTTCGAATGGGGTGGCAAAGAAGGTGGCGACAATGTCCTTCACCACCTCAATGCCGGTGGTGCGGGCACCCAGCACCAACACATTGGCGTCATTGTGCAAACGGGTCAGCCGCGCATCTGTCGGGCTGTGGCACAGGGCCGCGCGCACATGGCGATGGCGGTTGGCGGCAATGGAAATGCCAATGCCAGTACCGCAGATCAACACACCCAGCGCGGCGCGCCCGTCGGCAAGCGCAGCGGCAACCGCATCGGCATAGGTGGGATAATCGACCGAGGCGCTGCCATCCGTGCCCAAATCCAGCACCGCATGACCCAGATCGCGCAGCTGCGCGGCAATCTGGGCCTTCAGTTCCGGCCCGGCATGATCGGACGCAATCGCAATCGTCAGCGGGCCTGCCAGGGTGCCAATTGCCTCGCCATTCATGGTGCCACCTTATCCCAGTACCGTTGCGCGCCCCAATGCGGGACCAACAGGGTAAAACACCCCAGAGTTTGGGGGTGTCTGACGCAGGCGACCCTAGCAGATGGTTTCCCACAGCACCAGAACCGGCAAGCGGATGGGAGAGCAAGCCCGCCCTGCCCCCGGCGCTTGCCTGCGACCAGGCCGACGGCCACGTTGGGGTGCAAGAACCCCCGAGTCGTAAATAGTTGGAAATTGATATCTATCATGCACCTGCATGACAAATTGCCAAAGGGTCGGCCCGCTATAACATTGGATATAGGCCTACTACAGTTGGACCCCAGTGGCAGTAGCGGAAGGTCCAGCCTGACTGTTTCACCAAGGTGTTATATAAACTTTGACACAACAACAGCAGCAAGTAATCCAAACAATGATGCAGATGTTTCCCGTTGACATAATTTCACCGCCGTGCGAAGCGAAAACATCGCTGGGCGCAATTTGGGAAAAGACACAATGACCGATCAGCTGGGTAATGAGCTGCAGACAGGCGATCTTCTGCGGATGACGGCAGAAATCGTTTCTGCCTATGTCGGCAAGAACACACTGCAGACACAGCAGCTCCCGGAAGTGATCAACGCGGTTTACTCCACCCTCACCGGGCTTCAGGGTGCGCCGCAGGAAGCAGCGGCAGAGCCGGTGCGTCCGGCCGTGCCGATCAAACGTTCCGTCACGCCTGAATATATCATCTGCCTTGAAGATGGTAAGAAGCTGAAGATGCTGAAGCGGCATCTCCGCTCCACTTACGACATGACCCCGGATGAATACCGGGTGAAATGGGGCCTGCCGCCGGACTATCCGATGGTGGCGCCGAACTACGCCGCGCAGCGGTCGGAGTTTGCCAAGAAGATAGGCCTGGGGCGCGGGTCATCGGTACGCGCTGGTCGTCGTCGCGGCTGACACCGCTGTCGATGGACCTATGGGGGCTGCGGTTTCCTGACCAGACGCCCCCTTTAAATGACATAACACCGCCCTGACAGTAAAAAGGCCGCCCTGGAGATCCAGGGCGGCCTTTTTACTTCTTATCTGACTGAAGATCAGGCGGCGTCGCCGAAAGCAACGCCCTTGTCCCGCAGCAGATCCTGCAGCTCACCCGCTTCATACATTTCGCGGACGATATCGCAGCCGCCGACAAACTCGCCCTTCACGTAAAGCTGGGGGATGGTCGGCCAGTTGGTGAATTCCTTGATGCCCTGGCGCAGGGCCGGATCGACCAGAATGTCGATACCCTTGAACTTCACGCCCAGGTGGCTCAGCACCTGCACAACGGCGGCGGAGAAGCCGCACTGCGGGAACACCGGCGTCCCCTTCATGTACAGCACGACGTCATTGTCGGCGAGGTCGCGCTTGATGCGCTCGGCAACCGTCTGGTCCATTCTTACATTTCCCTAAAACCGTCCCAGCCCCAAGGGGCGTGCGACACATGCCACAACATATAGCGCCGAAGTGACGCCTGTAACAGGGGATCGTTCAGCGACCCAATCAAGCGTCCTTGGGCACTGATGTGGTCAGCATCAGCGCGTGCAGCTCGCCCCCCATGCGGCCTTTCAGGGCTGCATAGACCAGCTGATGCTGGGCCACGCGGGTCTTGCCCTTGAAGGCGGGGGTTTCCACATAGGCAGCATAATGGTCGCCATCGCCGCGCAGATCGTCGATACGCACCACGGCGTCGGGAAACGCCTCGCGAATCAATGCCTCGATCTCGGATGCCTGCATCGCCATGGGGCGGGTTCCTCATTCAAAACAGGGGATGTTCCGGCTGACAGCGTCAAGCGACGCCGCCAGCCGGAAACAGACTTACCCCAGCTTGCCGTCCATATAGGCCGGCAGCCAGCTTTCATTGGCTTCCACCAGGGCCGCCACAGAGATGGCGTGCCCGCCGGGGGCGGTCAAGCTGTCGCCACCCACGGTACCGATGCGGGTCAGGGTGACGCCGGCCTCGGCGGCCTTGGCTTCCACAGCATCCACATCCGACGGCTTCACCGTCAGCACGTAACGGCCCTGATCCTCACCAAACAGCTCGGCAATGTGCCAGCCATCCAGCCCGGCCAGATCAGCACCCTTGCCCGACGCCATGGCCATTTCAGCCAGAGCCACCTGCAAGCCACCATCCGACACGTCATGTGAGGCGGTGATCAGGCCAGCCTGGATGGACTCGCGCACGAAGGTGCCGTGGCGCTTTTCGGCTTCCAGGTCCACCGCCGGAGCGGGGCCGGCCTCCAGGCCCAGGATTTCGCGCAAATACAGGCTCTGGCCCAGATGGCCCTCGGTCTCACCGACCAGCAGAATGACGTCGCCATCATTCTTGAAGCCCAGGCCGACCGCCTTGTGACCATCGGCCAGCAGGCCAACGCCGCCCACGGTCGGGGTCGGCAGGATGCCTTCGCCGTTGGTCTCGTTGTAGAGCGAGACATTGCCGGAGACGACCGGATAATCCAGCACCCGGCAGGCTTCCGCCATACCTTCCACGCAACCGGCGAACTGGCCCATGATGCGGGGCTTTTCCGGGTTGCCGAAATTCATGTTGTCGGTGATGGCCAGCGGCAGCGCGCCCACGGCGGAGACGTTGCGATAGCTTTCCGCCACCGCCTGCATCCCGCCGCGCACCGGATCGGCAAAGCAGTAACGCGGGGTCACGTCGGACGACATGGCCAGCGCCTTGTTGGTGCCATGCACACGCACCACGGCGGCATCGGACTGGCCCGAGATGAAGCGGGTGTCGGCACCCACCTGGCTGTCATATTGCTGCCAGATCCAGCGCTTGGAGGCCAGATCAGGGCAGGCCACCAGCTTGGCCAGGATATCGGCCAGCGACAGATCGGACGGCCACAGGGCGGATTCGTCCAGGTCCAGCGCCGGCTGTTCCGGCGTCGGCTCCGTCGGGCGGTGATAGAGCGGGGCCGCATCGAACAGCGGGGCCAGTTCCAGATCGCAATAGGTCTGGCCATGCATCTTCAGCACGAAATGGCCGGTATCGGTCAGGTGGCCAATGACGGCGAAGTCCAGTTCCCACTTGTCGAAGATGGCGCGCGCCTCTTCCTCGTGGCCGGGCTTCAGCACGATCAGCATACGCTCCTGGCTTTCCGACAGCATGATCTCGTAGGGGGTCATCCCCACTTCACGCTGCGGCACCTTTTCCAGATGCAGCTCGATGCCCAAACCACCCTTGCCGGCCATTTCGACCGAAGAGGAGGTGAGGCCGGCGGCACCCATGTCCTGGATGGACTGGATGGCGTCGGTGTTCATCAGTTCCAGGCAGGCTTCGATCAGCAGCTTTTCGGTGAACGGGTCACCCACCTGCACCGTCGGGCGCTTGGCCTCGCTATCCTCGGTGAACTCGGCCGAGGACATGGTGGCACCGTGGATACCGTCACGGCCTGTCTTGGAACCGACATAGACGACGGGGTTACCGACACCGGCAGCCTTGGAATAGAAAATCTTGTCCTGATCGGCGATGCCCACGGTCATGGCATTGACCAGGCAATTGCCGTTATAGGCCTTGTGGAAATTGGTCTCCCCACCCACGGTGGGCACGCCGACGCAATTGCCATAATGGCCGATGCCCGACACCACACCGGCGACCAGCTGACGGGTCTTCGGGTGGGACGGCTCACCAAAACGCAGGGCGTTGAGATTGGCGATCGGGCGCGCGCCCATGGTGAACACGTCGCGCAGAATGCCGCCAACACCCGTCGCCGCACCCTGGAAGGGCTCGATATAGGAGGGGTGGTTATGGCTTTCCATCTTGAAGATGGCGGCCTGATTGTCACCAATATCGATGACGCCGGCATTTTCACCCGGACCGCAGATGACCCAGGGGGCCTTGGTCGGGAACTTCTTCAGCCAGACGCGGGACGACTTGTAGGAGCAATGCTCCGACCACATCACCGAATAGATGCCCAGCTCGGTGAAGGTGGGCGTGCGGCCCACAATCTCCAGCAGGCGGACATATTCGTCCGCCTTGATGCCATGTTCGGCGGCGAGTGCCTCAGTGACCTCAGGTTCTTTCCAGGACGTGGCGCTCACGACAGGCTCTCCACCAGGCTATCGAAGAAGGCACGGCCATCGGTATTGCCATGCAGCGGATCAAAGGCGCGTTCAGGATGCGGCATCATCCCCAGCACATTGCGCTCTGCATTGAAAATGCCGGCAATGTTGTTGGTGGCACCATTGGGGTTGGCCTGTTCAGCGCTCTGGCCGGGCAGTGCGGCATAGCGGAACGCCACCAGCCCTTCGCCTTCCAGGCGCTTCAACGTCTCCTCATCGGCGACGTAATTGCCTTCACCATGGCCGACCGGAATGCCGATCACCTGGCCCTTGGCGTACTTCTTCGTGAAGTCGCTGTCGGTGCTTTCCACCGTCAGGCCCACCGTGCGGCAGACATATTTCAACGACTTGTTGCGGATCAGCGCGCCGGGCAGCAAACCCGCCTCGGTGATGATCTGGAAGCCGTTGCAGATGCCGACAACGCGCACGCCCTTGGCGGCGCGTTCCTTCACCAGCTTCATGATGGGCGAATGGGCGGCCATGGCGCCGCAGCGCAGATAGTCGCCATAGGAGAAGCCGCCCGGTACGGCGATCACATCGACATCCGGCAGATCGGTGTCCTTGTGGAAAGCCATATGGGGTTTACGGCCGGAGGCCTGCTCAAGCGCCACCGCGATATCACGATCGCAGTTGGAGCCGGGAAAGACGATGACGGCGGACTTCATCCCGCGGGACCCGTTCCTGGAGGTGGAGGGAAGGGCGGAGAACCGTCAGCGGGACGGTGCCCCCGATGCGGGCGGAACCTACTTCCGCTCCGTTCCTATTGCAAGGATCGCCATCCCCCCCTCGCCTGATGGCTGCCCCCCATTTGTGCGGGGTGCCTCAGGCCGCCCGGCGCTGCGGGCCGGGGGCGGCATGTTCCGGTTCTGTCTGTACCGGCAGAATGATAATGGCATCCAGCCCGCCCGCCAGCCGGTTGCGCAGGCGCACCTCACCGCCATGACCGCGCGCCACCGACCGGGCGATGGAAAGCCCCAGCCCCACGCCGCCGGTGCGGCGGTTGCGCGATGCCTCCAGCCGAACAAAGGGCTGGAAGACCCGCTCCACCTCCCCTTCCGGGATACCGGGGCCCTCATCGGCGATGGTGATTTCCACCTCATGCCCCCGCCGTTCCAGGGAGACGCGGGCCACCCCGCCATAGGCAACGGCGTTTTCCACCAGATTGCGCACGGCCCGGCGCAGGCTGTTGGTGCGGCAGACCAGGGCCAGACGCGGCGCCCCGGCAAAGAAAACCGGCTGGCCGGTATCGGCGAAATCATCGCAGACACTTTCCACCAGGGTCGCCAGATCGGCCTTCACCGCCTCCTCCCCCACCTCTTCCCGGCTGAAGGCCAGGGCGGCCTCCACCGTGCTGCGCAGCTCATCCAGGGTTTCCAGCATCCGCGCCTTGGTCTCCCCCTCCTCCAGCAATTCCACGCGCAGGCGCAGATTGGTGATGGGGGTGCGTAGGTCATGGCTGACGGCAGCCAGCATCCGGGTGCGGTCATCAACGAAGCGGCGGATACGTTCGCCCATGGCGTTGAACGCCTGGGTGGCACGACGTACCTCCTCCGGCCCGACATTGTTGGGCAGGGGCGCCACGCTCTCCCCCCGGCCCAGCCGGTCGGCCCCATCAGCCAGCGCGCGCAGCGGGCGCGACATCCGGCGGGAGATGTAGAAGGCGACCAGCGCCACCATGATCAGGGAGGTCAGCACCGACCCGGTGGCCACATCGCTCCAGATATCCGGCGTCACCGTGCGGCGGTTGAGGGCGTTCAGCCATTGGCCATCGGGAAGCTGGATGGAAAATTTCATCCCCATATCGAACGGGGCCAGGGAGGACCATGGATTCTGGAACAAGTCCGGCACAGCATTTTCCGCCTTGATCCAGGTCTTGAACCGCACCCTGTCCGCCGGCGCGTTGCCATAAAAGGCCAGTTTGTCCCAAATGGTCCGGTCCGTCGCGTTACGCGGGCGATAATCAACCGGCAGCAGGGGGATATCGTCCAGCGAGTAGCGGGTATTGCTGCTGGCAATCGCCTTTAACACCCGCCCCCGATATTCCGGCGGCAAGGTGGAAACGATGCGCGCTGTGCCACCGACACGCTGCAGCATCTCCTCAATATGGGTGCGGCGGACGGCCTCGGCCTTTTCATCCAGCGAGGCGGTCCAGCTGCCCAGCTTGGCCACCAGCACGGCCGCCACCAGCAGGAATACCATCTGGGTGAACAGGCTGCGCGGCCGGGCCAGCGTGGCGCGCAGTCGGGCAAAGCGGGCGGGGGGCGACGGCGGATGGTTCATGGCGCTGGCGTCACGGCAGCCGCCAGACAATAGCCGCCGCCCCAGACGGTCTTGATCAGGCTGGGATTGCGGCTGTCGGGTTCGATCTTGCGTCGCAGGCGGCTGACCTGATTATCGATGGAACGGTCGAACACATCCGCCTCCCGCCCCTTGGTCAGGTCCAGCAACTGTTCACGCGACAAGACCATGTTGGGATGGCGAACAAGCGCTTCCAGCAGGGAGAATTCAGCGGTAGAGAGGGAGACAACGACCCCATCTTCCCCCGTCAGTTCGCGGCGCGCCAAATCCAGAACCCAGCGGTCGAAGGCCAGCCGCGTCTCCTCCCCCCGCTTGCGCCCGCCGCCCACCGGCAGGCTGTGGCTGCGGCGCAGCACGGCGCGGATGCGGGCCAGCAGTTCACGCGGCTCAAACGGTTTGGTGACATAATCGTCCGCCCCCATTTCCAGCCCGACAATGCGGTCCATCGGTTCCCCAATGGCGGTCAGAAAGATGACCGGCGTGTCCATCGTCTCCCGGATATGGCGGAACAGCGACAGGCCATCTTCGCCCGGCATCATCACATCCAGCACAATCAGATCGACAGCAGCAGCCCGCAGGCGGCGACGGGCCATGGCCGCGTCCTCCGCCGTGGTGATGCGCATCCCGTGCTTTTCCAGAAAACGGCCCAGCGTTTCCCGGATATCGCGGTGATCATCAACAACAAGAATATGCGGCGCTTCGGATGACATGGCTCTGGCAGGCAAGGGGGCGATTGCCTGCCAAAATTCGCACGGCTTCCCGCCGCATTCAAAGGCGAACTGGTATCAAATTATGTCAACCACCCTGCGGACAGGACAGTTCCCGCAGCACCGCCCGCACGGGCGAGGCATCCGCCGTGGCCAGCCGCAGCGGCGGGGCGATCAGTTCGTAAAACCCGTCCGCCACGCCATCCAGCACCAACCCTTCCAGGATCGCCATGCCATGCCGGCGCACAGCCATATGGGCATCCAGGCTTTTGCTGTCCTGTGGATCGACCGACGGCGCGTCGGTACCGATCAGCCGCACGCCACGCGCCGCCAGCCAATCCATCAAAGCCGGGTCGATGGCGGTGAAATCACTGATCCAGCCATTCGGGAAGCGTTCAAAGGTGCGCAGCAGCAGGCGGCTGGTGCCCCCTTGGAAGAAGGGGACCACATGCGCCACACCGGCCAGCCCCACACCGGGCGGAATGGTCAGCAGCTGGCAGGGGCCGATATAGGTGTCCAACGGCACCTCGCCCATCGGCAGGCCGGCATCATCATAATGCAGCGGCGCATCCGTGTGGGTGCCGGTATGGGTGGACAGGCTGATCTGGCAGACATTGACGGGACAGCCGGGCCCGATGCTCCAGGTCCGTTCTTCCCGATAGGCGCTGTCGCCCGGCCAGACCGGGATGCCGACCCGCACCTTCTGACTGATATCCCAGAGTTTCCCGCTCATAGCGCCGTCCTCAGGCTCAACAGTTCGGGGAAGAAGGACAGGTCCAGCGCCTTGACCAGATAGGAGACGCCGGCGCTGCCGCCCGTACCCTGCTTGTAACCGATGATGCGCTCCACGGTCTTCATATGGCTGAAGCGCCATTGCTGGAACCGATATTCCAGATCGACAAGCTTTTCCGCCAGCTCGTACAGCTCCCAATGGGTGGCGGTATCGCGGTAGACGGCGGCCCAGGCCGCCTCCACCGCCTTGTCGCTGCGATAGGGTTCCCACCAGTCGCGCGACAGGTGGCTGTCAGGGATGGCAAAGCCACGCCGGGCCAGCAGGGCCAGGCATTCATCATAAAGCGACGGTTCGCCCAGTGCGGCCAGCAGCCTGTCATGGGTGGCCGGGTCGCCCTGATGGACCGGGATCATCCCGGCATTCTTGTTGCCCAGCATGAATTCCAGCAGCCGGTACTGCCAGGACTGGAAACCCGAACTCTGCCCCAGATGCGGGCGCAGCCGGCTGTAATCGGCCGGCGTCATGGTGGACAGCACGTCCCAGCCCTGGATCAGCTGGGCCTGGATGCGGGCCACCCGCGCGATCATCTTGAAGGCGGGGCCGAGATCGTCCCGCCTGATCTGCTCCCGCGCCGCCGCCAGTTCATGCAGGCACAGCTTCATCCAGAGTTCCGATGACTGATGGATGATGATGAACAGCAGCTCATCATGTTCGGCTGAGCGGTTATGCTGGCAGGAAAGCAGGGCATCCAGCCCCAGATAATCGCCGTAACTCATCGGCGGGGCCTGATGGATATTCTCCGTCGAAAGATCGACACTGGTCTTTTTCATGGAAGCCTTCTGTCTGGCTGCCCGGCCGCCGGGGCCGTCTGTTACCGGCCGATATAGCATGGCTTTTGGGCGCCCCGCTGCAAAAGCGCTGCATCATTTCACCATCCACCCTGTATAAGGCTGGCTTGCCCGGCATCTCGCCGCCCCATCTGCAACTGACGGCATTTTCATCCATGGGACAGATTATCGATTTCCTGGCATCCGGCATTATCGCGGTGATCAGCGCCATGGGCTATGCCGGTGTGGCGCTGCTGATGGCCATTGAATCGGCCTGCATTCCGCTGCCCTCTGAAATCATCATGCCTTTTGCCGGTTTTCTGGTATCGACCGGGGAGATGAACCTGCTGCTGGTGGCCACCGCCGGGGCGGTGGGCTGCAATCTGGGGTCGGAGGTGGCCTATATCATTGGCAAGCGTGGCGGTCGGGCCGCCATCCTGCGCTGGGGCCGCTATGTGCTGCTGGATGCGCATGATCTGGACATGGCGGACCGGTTCTTCGCCCGGTTCGGCGCGCCTGCGATGTTCATCGCCCGGATGCTGCCGGTGATCCGCACCTTCATCGCCCTGCCCGCCGGCATCTCCGCCATGCCGCGCCTGCCCTTCCATCTCTATACCTTCGTCGGTTCCTGGATCTGGTGCTATGGGCTGGCCTATATCGGCATGGCGCTGGGGGAACAGTGGCACGAAAACCCGACCTTGCGCACCTGGCTGCACCGGTTTGATGCGCTGATCGTGCTGGGCATTCTGGCGCTGGGCGGCCTGTTCCTCTGGCACAAGCTGCGCCATCTGCGCCAACGTCCGTGAAATCTGTCTCGGCAGCTGGCGGCGTGTTGAGCTGGCGAGACGGACCCTATGCAGGATGGGGGCAGACGCTTTACGGTCGTTAAAGACACTCCCTTTCGGTTCGGAGGTTGGCATGGCATCTGCCACATCCATCAAACTTGATGACAAAGCGCTGCGGCGTGACACGTTGCAGGCGTGGGAAAAGTTCCAGGAGACCGGCCTGCACGCGACCGCTGAAGAGGTTGATCAGTGGCTGAAAAGCTGGGGAACGGACGACGAATTGCCAGCACCTGAATGTCACGAGTGAGATTTGCGCCGGCGGCGATCCGGGATTTACAGCGGATCAGCGTGACACCTTAGGTGCCTTGCCGATTGCCATTGGCAGCTTCAAGGACGCAGAAGGTCGTCGCATTCGCAACAATTGACGTTCGCATCCAGCATCGCCTTATTATTGAAGCGGCCCGGGGAGCAACCGTCGGGCCGCTTTTTCATTTCTGGATGCGTTTGCATGTCCGCGAAATCCACCCCCGCCGTCAATGCCATGAAACAGGCCGGTGCCGCGCACCGGCTGCTGGAATATGATTATGACCCGGATGCCGATGCCATCGGCATGGCCGCCGCTGCGGCCCTGGGTGTCGATCCGGCCATGCTGTTCAAAACCTTGGTCAGCGACGTGGAAGGGGTGGGGCTGGTCTGCGCCGTCATCCCCTCCCCCGCCCGGCTGGACCTGAAGGCCCTGGCCGCCGCTGCCGGGGGCAAGCGGGCACAGTTGGCCGACCCAAAGGTGGCTGAACGGGCGTCCGGTTATGTCATCGGCGGCATCAGCCCCTTGGGCATGAAGAAAAAGCTGCCCACTTTCATTGATGCCAGTGCAGAGGCGCTGCCGGAAATGATCGTCAATGGTGGCCGGCGCGGGTTGCAGATCGCCGCCGCACCGGCGGACATTGCCCGTGTGCTGGGGGCCAAGCTGGTGGCCATCACGGTGGCCGGACGCCCGTAAAGACGGTTACTCCCGGGCGGCGTGGCGGGGCATTTTCACCTGCACCTCCCCCATGATGGTCACGAAAAAGGCAGTGGTCCAGCCGATCATGATGACGCCATTGATCCCCTCGATCCCGGCGATGATCTGCCAGGCAGGCGCGATGGCATGATCGCTATAACCGATGGCGCCATAGGTGATCAGGGAGAAATACACCGCCTCCCGCAGGGAATGGACGGCCCCGGCCGCCTCATAAAGGCCGGCATAGATCCAGATTTCCACGCCATGCAGGGCAAACAAGCCCAGCACGATCAGCCAGATTGTCACCAGCGCGTGCAGGGTGCGGGACAGCGGGCGCCGTCCCCCCATGAAATCCGACAGCCGGCGCAGCAACGACAGACCCACCCCATGGATCGTCACGGTCAGCACCACCAGACCGGTGGCAATCGCCAGCTCCCCCAGCATGTCCGTATCGATATCCATTGCTCCCCCCCCCCCTTATGCTGCCGGCCTGCCGCCGATCTCTGCCATCACACGGGCGGCTGTTTCCCGCACCATCTCCCCCAGGTCGGCGATGCGGGCATCGGTGATGCGCGCCATCGGGCCGGAGAGGGAGACGGCGCAGGCCGGGTCGCCATGTTCGTTGAACACCGTTGCCGCCACACAGCGCAACCCCACCGCATGTTCCTCATCATCAATGGCATAGCCACGCGCCCGGATAGCGGCAAGATCAGCCTTCAAATCGGCCAGACTGGTGACGGTGCGTTCTGTCTTTTGAACCAGACCATGGCGGGCGATATGGCGGGAAAGCTCACCGTCTGCCATCGCCGCCATCAGCGCCTTGCCCACGCCGGAACAATGCATCGGCACCCGCGCCCCCAGCCGGGCAAAGGTGCGCATCATCTCCCGGCATTCCACCTGGGACAGGTAAACGGCCATGCCCTGATCCTCGATGGCGAGGTTCACCGTCTCCCCGCTGCGTTCCATCAGCCAACGCATATGCGGTCTTGCCATCCGCACCACGTCACGCGTGCGCAGGAAGCCATTGCCGGCAATGAAGGCCTGCACACCGACACTCCATAGCTTGGTTTCGGCATCGAACCGCACATAGCGTTCCGATTCCAGCGATGTCAGCAGCCGGTGCGTAGTGGAGCCCGCCAGCCCCACCGCATTGGCCAGCTCCGTCAGGGTGGCCCCGCCATCGCTCAAGGCCAGCCGGTTCAAAATCGCCAGCGCCCGGCCCAGGGCCTGGACCTGCCCGCCGCGCTCGCTCTCCTCTTTCTTCGCCGCCATGGCACCATCTTTCCGCATCGTGGAAAGACTTCCATACCATATTGCGATGCCCGATGGAGCGGGCTTATCGTTGTTGGCAGAGGAAATGCCACATCAGGGAACCTGCCCCATGTCCGCCCCCATCCGCCTTCATGGCCTGACGATCGATGCCGCGCTGCACCAGTTCATCGAAACAGAGGCATTGCCCGGCACGGGCGTGGAACCGGCTGCCTTCTGGCAGGGCTTTGCCAGCCTGTTCCAGGATCTGACGCCGATCAACCGGGCCCTGCTGGCCAAGCGTGACGCGCTGCAGGCCCAGATCGATGGCTGGCACCAGTCCCGCCGCGGCCAACCGCATGATCAGGATGCCTATGAGGCCTTCCTGCGAGAGATCGGCTATCTGCTGCCGGAAGGGCCGGATTTCAGCATCACCACCAGCAATGTGGATGAGGAAGTGTCGCGCCTCGCCGGGCCGCAACTGGTGGTGCCGGTCATGAATACGCGCTTCGCGCTCAACGCCGCCAATGCCCGCTGGGGCAGCCTGTATGATGCGCTGTATGGCACCGACGCGCTGGGCGATGTCGGTACGGCCGGTGCCAAGGGCTATGACCCGGTGCGGGGTGCCGCCGTGATCGCCAAGGGGCGCGAATTGCTGGATCAGGCGGCCCCGCTGGCACAAGGCAGCCATAAAGACGTGACCGGTTACGGCATCCGCCATGGCCAGCTGGTCGCCACGCTGGCCGGCGGTACGGAAACAGGCCTGCGCGATGGGGACCAGTTTAAGGGCTGGCAGGGGGCAGTGACAGCCCCCACCAGCCTGCTGCTGGCCCATCACGGGCTGCATCTCGACATCATCATCGACCGGAACCATCCGATCGGGCGGGATGATGCGGCGGGCGTGGCCGATATCGTGCTGGAATCGGCCCTGACGACGATCATGGATTGCGAGGACAGCGTCGCCGCCGTCGATGCCGCCGACAAGGTGACGATCTATCGCAACTGGCTGGGCCTAATGAAGGGCGACCTGACCGCCAGCTTTGAAAAGGGTGGCAAGGTTCTGGAACGCGCGCTGAACCCGGACCGCACCTATCAGGGCCCGGCCGGCGACACCTTCGCCCTGCATGGCCGCGCCCTGATGTTCATCCGCAATGTCGGCCACCTGATGACCATTGATGCTGTCACCTTCGAGGATGGTTCCTGGGTGCCGGAGGGGATTCTGGACGGCATCATCACCAGCCTGATCGCCCTGCACGATCTGCGGCGTCAGGGTGGGCTGGCCAACAGCCGCACCGGCAGCGTCTATATCGTCAAGCCCAAGATGCATGGGCCGGAGGAAGTGGCCTTTGCCAACAGCCTGTTCGACCGGATCGAGGATGTGCTGGGCCTGGCCCGGCACACGCTGAAGATCGGCATCATGGATGAGGAACGGCGCACCACAATCAATCTGAAGGAGTGCATCCGCGCCGCCAAGGATCGGGTCTGTTTCATCAATACCGGTTTCCTGGACCGGACGGGCGATGAAATCCACACCTCCATGCAGGCCGGGCCGATGATCCGCAAGGGCGACATGAAGTCCGCTGCCTGGATCGGCGCTTATGAAAACTGGAATGTCGATAATGGGCTGGCCTGCGGCTTCCGTTCCCATGCGCAGATCGGCAAGGGCATGTGGGCAATGCCGGACCGGATGGCCGACATGCTGAAGGCCAAGATCGGCCATCCGCTGGCCGGGGCCAACACGGCCTGGGTGCCGTCGCCCACCGCCGCCACGCTGCACGCGCTGCATTACCATCAGGTGGATGTTGCCGCCCGGCAGGCCGAACTGGCCAGCCGCCCGCGTGCCGCCCTGCGCGATATCCTGACCGTGCCGCTGGCCCATGGCATCAATTGGTCAGAGGACGAAATCCGCCAGGAGCTGGAAAACAACGCCCAGGGCATTCTGGGCTATGTGGTGCGCTGGGTGGATCAGGGGGTTGGCTGTTCCAAGGTGCCGGACATCCATGATGTCGGGCTGATGGAAGACCGTGCCACCCTGCGCATTTCCAGCCAGCATATCGCCAACTGGCTGCTGCACGGCGTCTGCGACCGGGAACAGGTGCTGGCGGTGATGCAGCGCATGGCCGCCGTGGTAGACCGGCAGAACGCGGGCGACCCGGAATATCGCCCGATGGCCCCGGATTTCGCCGGCTCCATCGCCTTTCAGGCCGCCTGTGATCTGGTGTTCAAGGGGGTGGAGCAGCCCAACGGCTATACGGAGCCACTGCTGCACAAACACCGCCGCGCGCTGAAGGCGCGAGCGTGAGGGAAGGATAGAGGGAGCCGCTGAAAAGAGCGCGCTCCCTCACCTTCAAGGAATGCGCAGCGACCTTAATAACATGCCTCCCCCGCGAAAGCGGGGGTCCAGGGGCCATAAGAACCCAACCGTGGTCTGAAGCTGCCCCTGGTTCCCCGCTTTCGCGGGGAAGGCAAGTTATTGAGAACGCGATAAGGGTTTCCCCCCAACTCATACCTGCGGCACGAAATCATGACCGAAGGTCACGCTTTCGTGCCCCTCAATCGCCGGCGCCAGCATCCGCTGGCTTGGCTACGCCGCACGTGCGGCGCGGCGGCAGTCGCCGCCGTACCAACGGTCATGAATGATGACCGTTGGTATCACTCCGCCGCTGCGGCCTCCAGCCGGCCATTCACCAGGGCGTCGTAATCCAGCATCAGGTTGCGGCAGACTTCACCGGGGGTGAAGGTCCAGTCGCCGATGCGGCCCACGGGCGTGACTTCCGCCGCCGTGCCGGTCAGGAAGATTTCAGAGGCGCCCTGCACCTCTTCCAACTGGATATGGCGTTCGATCACCTGATAGCCACGGCGCTTGGCCAGATCGATCACCGTCTGGCGGGTGATGCCGTTCAGGAAGCAGTCCGGCATCGGCGTATGGATGACGCCATCCTTGATCATGAAGAAATTGGCCCCCGTGGCTTCCGCCACATAGCCGCGGTAATCCAGCATCAGCGCATCCTGGAAACCGTCCTTTTCTGCGGCATGTTTGGACATGGTGCAGATCATGTACAGGCCGGCGGCCTTGGCTTCCGTCGGGGCCGTATCCGGGGCCGGACGGCGCCACTTGGACAGCTGCAGGTGGATGCCCTTCATGCGGGCTTCCGGGGTGAAATAGCTGGGCCATTCCCAGCAGGCAATCGCCAGATGAATCTTGTTATGCTGGGCGGACACGCCCATCATCTCGCTGCCGCGCCAGGCGACGGGGCGGATGTAACCATTGACCATGTTGGCCGCCTTGCAGGTGGCAACCTTGGCCTCTTCAATCTCATCCACGCTATAGGGGATGTCGAAGCCCAGCAGTTCCGCCGATTTCTTCAGCCGCACGCTATGTTCGCGCGACTTGAAGATGGAACCGTTGTAAATGCGCTCCCCCTCGAATACACAACTTCCATAGTGCAGGCCATGCGTCAGGACATGCACCTTGGCATCCCGCCAGGGCACCAGCTGACCGTCGTACCAGATATGCCCGTCGCGGTCATGGAAGGGGATGATCGACATGATGGTGGTTTCCTCGTTACTTTATGTCCGTAGGGACGCTATCCACGATACGGAATTGCAGAAATAAGTCAACATGGCTGACGTAAAATCAGGTCCGAACCCGCTGTTCCTCCGTGAGGAGGATCTTCGCCAAGGCATCGAGCTGCTGTTCTACGCATATCGCGACTTTACCGCCGAACCAGACGCGATGCTTGCGAAAATCGGGCTGGGGCGGGCGCATCACAGGGTCGTCTATTTCGTGGGACGCTATCCGGGCATCAATGTCACGGAGCTGCTGGGCATCTTGCAGATCACCAAGCAGAGCCTGGCCCGCGTGCTGGGCGATCTGGTCGCCCAGGAATATATCGCCCAGCGGGCTGGAACCAAGGACCGGCGCCAGCGCCTGCTGACCCTCACGGAAAAGGGCCAGGAGCTGGAGCGCACCCTGTCAGATGCCCAGCGCGCCCGCATCGCCCAGGCCTATCGCGCTGCCGGGGCGGCGGCGGTGGAAGGGTTCCGCACCGTGATGCTGGGCATCATTGATGCCGAGGACCGGGCCAAGTTCCAGCCGCCGGGGCCCGGCAAACGGTAAACTTGTCCGCTGCCCCCAGCAGCCGGCCCATGTTATCACTGGCAGCCATGACCGATATCGCCGACCAGCCCCATATCCTTGTCGTTGATGATGATACCCGCCTGCGGGAGGCGCTGCGGCGCTATCTGTCGCAGAACGGCTTCATGGTGACGGCGGCACAGGATGCCGCCGATGCCCGCGCCCGGCTGGGCGGGCTGGCCTTTGACCTGATCGTGCTGGATGTGATGATGCCGGGTGAAAGCGGGCTGGACCTATGCCGCGACCTATCCACCCAGGGCGTCGCCCCCATCCTGCTGCTGACCGCGCGGGGGGAGGCGGAGGATCGTATCCAGGGGCTGGAGGCAGGGGCGGATGATTACCTGCCCAAACCGTTTGAGCCGCGTGAACTGGTGCTGCGCATCCAGTCCATCCTGCGCCGGCAGGCCCGTCCTGGCGCGGGGGGCGGCGCCAACAGCCCAGCCCCCGTCCGCATTGGCCGCTGGCTGTTTGATCCGGTGCGCGACGAGCTGCGCGACGGGGAAGAGGTGGTGCGGCTGACCAGCATGGAGTCGGGCCTGCTGCGCGCCCTGGCCGGCGCCCCCGGCGTGGTGCTGTCGCGTGAGGAGCTGGTAGAAAAGGCTGCCGTGGATGCCGGCAATGACCGCACCATCGATGTGCAGGTCACCCGCCTGCGCCGCAAGCTGGAAGGCGACCCGCGCGAACCGCGCTATCTGCTGACCGTGCGTGGTGAGGGTTATGTGTTGAGGCCGGATTGATCCGCTGGCGCGACTGGTGGCGGCGACGGCCCCGGCCCTTCCGGGCGCTGAAACGCTATATCCCGGCGACCCTGTTCGCCCGGTCGATGCTGATCATGATGACGCCGGTGGTGCTGGCCCAGGGGATCGCCACCTTCATTTTCTATGACCGCCACTGGGACACCATGACCCAGCGGCTGGCCATGGGGGTAGCTGGTGAAATCGCCCTGGTGATTGACCAGCTGGGCCGCGATCCCGACGCGGCGGCACGGGCGGAAACCCTGTCCATGGCCGCCCGCACCACCGATATCCTGATCAGCTTCAACCCCGGCGAGATGCTGCCCACCACGCCGCCACGCCCGCGCACGGCGCTGGAGGATACGCTGGCCAATGCGCTGGATGAACGGGTGCGGCGGCCCTGGCGCATCAATGCCAATATCGCCCATAAATGGATCGAAATCCGCGTGCAGCTGCCCGATGGCGTGCTGTCGGTCTTGTCGCCCGAACGGCGGCTCTACAGCTTCACCTCCTACCTGTTCATCATCTGGATGCTGGGCAGCTCGCTGGTGCTGTTTTCCATCGCCACCCTGTTCATGCGCAACCAGATCCGGCCCATCCGCCGGCTGGCGGTAGCGGCAGATGCGTTCGGCAAGGGCCGGGATATCAGCGATTTCCGGCCCGAAGGCGCGGCAGAGGTGCGCCAGGCCGCCCATGCCTTCCTGGTGATGCGCGAACGCATCCGCCGCCAGATCAGCCAGCGCACCGAGATGCTGGCCGGCGTCAGCCATGACCTGCGCACGCCCCTGACCCGGATGAAGCTGCAGCTGGCCATGATGCCGGACTTGCCGGAGGTGGAGGAGCTGAAGGCCGATGTGGTCGAAATGCAGGTGATGATCGACGGTTATCTCTCCTTCGCGCGCGGGGCCGGCGACGAACAGCCGCAACCGGTGGACCTGGGGGCGCTGCTGGAGGAGGTAGCGGCCAATGCACGGCGCGAGGGCACGGCGCTTTCGCTGGACCTGGGGCCGGCAACAGAGGATGAGGTGGTGCTGCCCCTGCGCCCCAACGGGCTGCGCCGCTGCATCGCCAATCTGGTGGGCAATGCCAAACGCTATGGCCGCCATGTCTGGCTGTCGCTGGCGATGGGCGAAACCATGGTGGAAATCATCGTCGATGATGATGGCCCCGGCATCCCGCCGGACCAGCGGGAGGGCGTGTTCCGGCCCTTCCACCGGCTGGAACCGTCACGCAACCAGTCCACCGGCGGAGTCGGGCTGGGGCTGACCATCGCGCGGGACGTGGCGCGGCGGCATGGCGGCGATGTGCTGCTGCGCGACAGCCCCAAGGGGGGCTTGCGGGCCGTGGTGCGGTTGCCGCTATAGAATCACATTAACAACGCGCGGCGGCGCGCTTGCCGTTTGCCAATGTGTTTTCCAGCTGCCGCAGCATCGGCGCCAATTGATCATCGGAAACCAGTTCAGCGGCTTCAGCCGGATCCATCCAGCGCCGCTCGCGCTGCCCCTTCTCCGGCCAGACATCCAGCATTTCCGTCACACGCAGCAGGAAGACGGCAACATCGCATTCCACGCTGTCACCGTTATCCAGGCGTTTTTCATAGCGGTAGGAGCCCACCGGCGCGCAGTCGATCCGGCCCTTGATGCCAGCTTCCTCAAACGCTTCCCGCTCCGCCATGGCGCAGGCACCCAGCGACTTCTTGGCCCAACCCTTGGGAATGATCCAGCGTTTGGTCTCCCGCGAGGTGACAAGCAGGACTTCCGGTTTTCCATCGGTCAGCCGGTAGGGGAGAGCAGCACACTGGGAGGTCTTTGTCTGGGCCATGGATCTGCTTGAAGAGCCTTGTACGAAAAAGAGTGTAAGACAGACGGCGCACAATGACAGCGCGCATAAGGTTATAGCTTACGAGTGGTTAACGATGCGCCAAACCAGCTGTTCCCTGACACCAACGTGAGGCCTGCACACCCCGCCGTCAAGAATGCCTGTTTCTTGACAATTGAATTACAGAATTATGACGCAGGATGTTAGAGGAAAGGCCAGAAGCCGCGCAGGGCCCATCACCTTACCGCCCGCACGGCCCCAGACCATTGAAAGCGGAACCCATGCTGAGCCTGTTCCGGGCCTTGCTGCCGAAGGAAGAACGTTTCTTCGACCTGTTCGCCGAACATACGCAATATACCTATGCGGCCGCCCAGGCCCTGCAGACCATGCTGCAGAAGGGTGACGATCTGGAGGGGCGCTTCCAGGTCATCCATGAAGCGGAAGGCAAGGCCGACGTTGTTACCAAGGCGGTACAGGCGGCCATCCATCGCAGCTTCATCGTACCCTTCGACCGGTCCGATATCCAGGATCTGGCGAAGCGGATGGATGACATCATCGATCTGATCCAGGATGTCGCCCGCCATCTGGCCGAAGCCGGCCCGATGACCTATACGACCGAAATGCACGCCATTGCCGATGCCATCGTCAAGGCCGCCGGCATCCTGCGGGAAGCCCTGCCGCTGATGCGTGATATCGGCCGCAATCACACCCAACTGACGCGGATGACCGAGGAAGTCTCGCAGCTGGAAAGCGAAAGCGACCGGTTGCTGCGCGCCGGCAAGGCGCGGCTGCGTCAGGAAAGCGGCGGGCTGGATGCCCCCATCACCTATCGCCAGGCCCTGGTCCGGGAAGTGCTGGAACTGGAAGAAGCGGTGCTGGACGCCTGTGAGGATGTCGCCGACATCATCGACAGCATCATTGTCGATAACGTCTGACACATCCCGCCTTCAACGGGTCCAGGACCATCCCCCATGGAAACGCTTTCCCTGCCCCTTCTGATCGCGCTGATTGGCATAGCCTTGATGTTCGATTTCCTGAACGGGCTTCATGATGCCGCCAATTCCATCGCCACGGTGGTGTCGACACGGGTGTTGTCGCCCCGCAACGCCGTGCTGATGGCGGCTTTCTTCAATTTCATCGCCTTTCTGTTCTTCGGCACCCATGTCGCCACCACCGTTGGCAAGGGAATCGTCGATCCCAACATCATCACGGGTCAGGTGATTTTCGCCGCCCTGATGGGGGCCATCGGCTGGAACCTGATCACCTGGTACTGGGGCATCCCTTCAAGTTCCAGCCATGCGCTGGTCGGCGGGCTGGCCGGAGCGGGTGTCGCCAGCGCCGGCTTCGGTTCGATTGTCGCCAGCGGCTTGACCAAGACGGCGGTGGCGATTTTCGTTTCGCCCACCATCGGCTTCGTGCTGGCGCTGCTGATCGTGCTGGTCGTCTCCTGGATTTTCCGTCGGACCACACCGTTCGGGGTGGACCGGACGTTCCGGGGGCTGCAGATCGTTTCCGCCTCGCTCTACAGCCTGGGCCATGGCGGCAATGATGCGCAGAAGACCATGGGCATCATTGCCGTGCTGCTGTTCTCCCAGGGCTATCTGGGTGAGACGTTCCATGTGCCGCTGTGGGTGGTTCTGTCCTGTCAGGCCTGCATGGGGCTTGGCACGCTGTTTGGCGGCTGGAAGATCGTGCGCACCATGGGGTCGCGCCTGACTGACCTGAAGCCAGTCCATGGCTTCTGTGCCGAAACCGGCGGGGCCATCACCCTGTTTGCCGCCACCTGGCTGGGCGTGCCGGTTTCCACCACCCACACCATCACCGGCGCCATTGTCGGCGTCGGCTCCGCCCGCCGGGCGTCGGCCGTGCGCTGGGGGCTGGCCCAGGGCATCGTCGTGGCCTGGATCGTCACCATGCCCGCCGCCGCCCTGGTGGCCGCCGGGGCCTATTGGGTGACGACGCTGTTTTAATTTATCCCTTACGGCACAGGGGCATATTTGCCGTCTTTCCACTGATACATCACATAATCGGTACTGGTGCGGTCGCCCTTGGCATCAAAGGACAGGCGACCGATCACCGTTTCGTGGGGGGCCTCCCGCAGGGCCTCGGCCACCTTCTCCCCTTGGGTGACGCCCACCTTGGCCACCGCCTGCGCCCAGACCTGTACGGCTGCATAGGCATAGAGCGTATAGGCCCCCGGTTCCTGCTTGCGGGCGGCAAAGCCATCCAGCACCGCCTTGGCGCTGGGCAGGGTACGGGCATCGGCGGAGAAGGACATCAAGGTGCCCTCCCCCGCTGGGCCGGACAAGGCCAGATAATCGTCTGACGCCAGCGTATCGCCGGAAACAAAGGCCGCATTCACCCCGGCCGCCCGCATCTGGCGCACGAACTGCGCCGCATCGCTGTAATAGCCGCCGAAATAGACCACATCGGCCTGCGCCGCCTTCACCCGCGTCACCAGGGCGGTATAGTCACGCTCCCCGCTGGTCAGGCTGGTATAGAGCACCTCCTGCACGCCCAGCCCGTTCAGGGCGGCCTTGGTGGCATCGGCCTGTCCCTTGCCATAGGTTGCCTGATCGTGCAGCAGCACGATGCGCTTATCCTTGAAATGTTTGGCAATATAGGCGGCGGCCACCGGCCCCTGCTGGTCATCGCGTCCGCAGGTGCGGAAGACCAACCCGCCCGCCTGTTCCGTAACCTCTGGTGACGTGGCGGTGGGCGTGATGGTGATGATGCCTTCATCGCCATAGACTTTGGCCGCCGGAATGGTGGTGCCAGATTGCAGATGGCCGATCACCACGGAGACATTCTGGATCACCAGCTTGTTGGCCACCGCTACCGCCTGCGTCGGCAAACCGCCATCATCTTCGGCCACCAGCACCAGCTTTTCGCCCAGCACACCGCCCTTGGCGTTGAGATCGGCAATGGCTTGGCTGGTGCCCAGGCGCAACTGGTCGCCCACGGCGGCCAGCGGGCCGGTCAAGGGTGCGGCAAAGCCCACCTTGATCTCGGCAGCGGCAGGAAAGCTCGCCGCACCCAACAGCAATGGCAGCACAAAGGCGACAGAACGAAAGGTCAAGGCGGACACCCGGTGGTGATGAAACAGGGCTGGACCGGTGGTGTCTCGCCACCACCGGCCCTTTATATATGGACGCAACAGAGAGCGGGATTACTGCCCCGGCACCACGGTATATTTGCCGTCTGCCCATTTATAGACGACATAATCGGTGGTCTTGCGATCGCCCTTGGCATCAAAGGCCAGCTTGCCGATCACCGTGGAATAATCGCCATCACGCATGGCCTTGGCCACCTTGGCGGCATCCACCGACTTGGCCTTCGCGGCCGCCTGCGCCCAGGCCTGCACGGCGGCGTAGGTATAGAGCGTGTAGGCTTCCGGCTCGAACTTGGCATCGCGGAAACGCTTCACCACATCGGCCGCCTCCGGCTTGTCACGATATTCATTGCCGAAGGTGACCAGGGCACCGTCGGCGAACTTACCGGCAATGTTCCAGAATTCCTGGTTAACCGTGCCATCGCCGGACATGAAAACGGATTTCAGCCCCGCCTCCCCCATCTGGCGGACCAGCAGGCCGGCCTCCGTATGCAGGCCGCCGAAATAGACCACCTGGATGCCGGCATCCTTCATCTTGGTGACCAGGGCGGACATGTCGCGGTCACCGACATTCACCGCATCATACATCGCCTCCTTAACGCCGGCCTTGTTCAGGGCGGATTTGGTGGCATCGGCCAGACCCTTGCCATAGGTGGTCTGGTCGTGGATGACGGCGATCTTATCACCCTTATTGTGCTTCACCAGCCAGGCGGCGGCCACGTCGCCCTGCTGATCATCCCGCCCGCAGGTGCGGAAAATCAGCTCGAACCCCTGTTCGGTCAGCTGCGGATTGGTGGAAGCGGGGCTGATCATCACGATCCCCTCATCCTCGAAAATCTTTGAGGAGGGGATGGAGACGGCTGAATTGAAATTGCCGAAGGCGGCCACACCGCCTTCGGTCGCCAGCTTGTTGGCAATGGCCACGCCCTGGCTGGGGTTGGAGGCATCATCCAGCTTGGACAGGGTCAGCTTTTCGCCCAGCACGCCACCCTTGGCGTTGATATCGGCGATGGCCATTTCGGCCCCGCGGCGCATCTGTTCACCAAACACGGCATTGGGACCGGTCAGCGGGGCGACCAGACCGACCCGCGTATCGGCGAAGGCCGGGGCGGTGGCGAGCATGGTGGCAGCCGCCAGGGCGGCGCGCAGGGATTTGCTGAGCTTCATTGTTCCCGTCTCTTCTCGTTATCGGCCAAGACCCGAAGGTTGCTGAGGCTAACACGCGGGTGCGCCGCGTCAATTCGGGACATGGCAACAATTGCGCAATTGGCTGACGAATGCTCTTGAACCGCCCGCCATGATTTGCTATCCACCCCGGCACCGGCGCGGTCGAGCTAAGATCGCCTCGGTATTCCGGTATCGTGTTTTGCGGCCGTGGCGGAATTGGTAGACGCGCAGCGTTGAGGTCGCTGTGGGGCAACCCGTGAAAGTTCGAGTCTTTTCGGCCGCACCACTGGAATGAACCGCCTTCTACCAAGGGCGATGAAAAAGGGCGACACCGGCAGCGGTGTCGCCCTTTTCGCTTTTGGGGAGCCGCGACAGGCCCCAGTCTATCCCCCTTCATGGGGCATATCGGTCGTTAGATGACCAGAATGTACCCGCCTTCAAGAAAAACAACCTTGCTCTCACTCCCGTCACCCCGGCGAAGGCCGGGGTCCAGGGTCACAAGCGCTTCGCTCTACGAAACTGGACCCCGGCCTTCGCCGGGGTGACGGTTGGGATTTCTTCAATCTGAAACAGACAAAGTTTCATTTATTGAGAAACGTTTCATTGGTTCCCCCCCCTTAAATCTCCACATTGCCCCCCAGCTCCACCACTCGGTTGAGCGGCAGATGGAAGAAGTCCGCCGTCGTCGTGGCGCTGCGCGACAGGAAGGCGAACAGATAGCCGCGCCAGGGCGCCATACCCGGATCGGCGGCCAGCACCACCGTCTCCCGCGTCAGGAAGTAGGAGAATCGCATCGGTTCGTAATCGAAGCCCAGATCGGCCCGGCGCGCATTGGCCAACGTCTTGGGAACGTCGGGGTCTTCCATGAACCCGCAATGCAGAGTGACGCGGAACACATCCTCCCGCAGGGCTTCGGAATGAACGCGCTGTTCCATCGGCACACGCGGGCTTTCGGAAACCTTCACCGTCAGCAGCACCACCCGTTCATGCAGCACATGATTATGTTTCAGGTTATGCAGCAGGGAAAGCGGCACCCCCTCCGCCTCTGACGTCAGGAAAACGGCCGTCCCCGGCACACGCACCACCTTGTTCGACAGGCTGGCCAGGAAATCGGCCATGGGCAAAGCGCCCTCGCTCTGCTTGGCATGAACCAGTTGGCGGCCCCGCTTCCAGGTGGTCATCAACAGGAAGGCGACAATGCCGGCCGCCAGCGGGAACCAGCCGCCATGTGGGATCTTGGTGGCCGTGGCCAGGAAATAGGCCATATCCACGCTCAGCAACAGGCCGAAGAACGCCCAGACCCATTTACCGCGCCAGCCCCAATGGGCATGGGCCAGAATCGCCACCATGGTGGTGGTGATGACCATGGTGCCCGTCACCGCCACGCCATAGGCCGCCGCCAGATTGGTGGAATTGCCGAAGCCCAGCACCAGGGAGACCACGGCCACCATCAGCGTCCAATTGACAAAGGGGATATAGATCTGCCCGATCTCCCGCTCCGACGTATGGATGATCGCCATCCGGGGCAGATATCCGAGCTGAATGGCCTGACGCGTGACGGAGAAGGCGCCGGAAATCACCGCCTGGCTGGCAATGATGGTGGCCATCGTCGCCAGCGCCACCATGGGCAGCGCCGCCCAGCCCGGCATCATCAGGAAGAACGGGTTGGTTGCCGCTTCCGGATGGGCCAGCAGCAAGGCGCCCTGCCCGAAATAGTTCAACAGCAGGGCCGGCCAGACCAGCATGTACCAGGCCAGCCGGATCGGCCCGCGCCCGAAATGCCCCATATCGGCATAAAGCGCCTCTGCCCCCGTCACCGACAGCACGACGGAGCCCAGCGCCAGAAAGCCGACCCAGCCATCATGGGCGATGAATTTCACCGCCCAATGTGGCGACAGCGCCTTCAGCACCCAGGGGGCTTGGCCGATATTGGCGATGCCCAGCACCGCCAGCACAATGAACCAGACCAGCATGACACTGCCGAACAGGCCGCCCACGGCGGCCGAGCCGCGCGATTGCACAGCGAACAGCAGCACCAGGATGGCGATGGCCAGCGGCACCGCCCAATCGGCCAGTTGCGGGGCCGCCACCTGCAGCCCCTCCACCGCGCTCAACACCGAAATGGCGGGCGTGATGGCGCTGTCGCCATAGAACAGCGCGGCGGCGAAAACGCCCAGCGTGCCGGCAATGGCCAGGCGGCCCGAGCGCGCCGTCAGTGTGCGCTGCAACAGGGCCAGCATGGCAAAGCTGCTGCCCTCCCCGTCATTATCGGCCCGCATGATGATGGCGACATATTTGACCGACACCACCATCAGCAGGGTCCAGAAGACCAGCGACAGCACACCCAGCACATGCAACGGGTCCGCCGGCAGCGGGTGCGGGCCGGCGAACACTTCCTTCAAGGCGTAAAGGGGGCTGGTGCCGATATCACCGAACACGACCCCGATGGCGGACAGGAACAGCATTCCAAAGGAGGAATGCGCGACATGCGCTTGCCCGGCCGCCGTCTGCGTCTGGCCCAATATAGCCACCCTTCAAGATTTCCTGAGTGCGAACGCTAACCAATCATGCCGCGCTGCGCAAGCGGGCGGCAATAACGCAGGGAATGAGCAAATAGTTACCCGCTGATTGCATTTCAGCATTGCATTGCCTGTGCGCTCCGGCTCAGAACTAGGGCCAACCGCAAGCGGCGGCGGGGTACACCCTGACCGCACGCGCATGTCGGACAGGATGCGGATGGGAAAAAGGGTTTGAAATGAGGGCGGAACAGGAGGCGGCTCGCGGGCTGCTGCCGGCACTGGGACCGGTGCAACTGGTATTGCTGGGGGTCGGCTGCATCATCGGCGCCGGCATCTTCGTCATCACCGGGTCGGCGGCGGCGCAATATGCCGGGCCAGCGGTGGTGATTTCCTTCCTGCTGGCAGCCCTGGCCTGCGCCTGCGTCGGCCTGTGCTATGCTGAACTGGCAGCCATGTCGCAGGAGTCGGGCGGGGCCTATTCCTATACCCGCGATGCGCTGGGGCCGCTGTTGGGCTGGCTGGTCGGCTGGAACCTGATCATGGAATATCTGGGGGCGGCCGCTTTCGTGGCGGTGGGCTGGTCAGGTTATCTGACCGCCCTGTTCGCCACCCTGGGGATGCCGCTGCCACATGAACTGTCAGCCGCACCGCTGGCGGTGAAGGACGGGGCGCTGGTGGCAACCGGTGCCATCATCAACCTGCCGGCCATCTTCATTGTTGGTCTGGTCACCTTCCTGGCCGTCATCGGCGTACGCCGGTCGGCCTGGGCCAATACGGCGGTGGTGATCACCAAGGTGGCCGTCATCCTGGTGGTGATCGCCGTCGGTGCCTTCCATGTGAACCCGGATCAATGGACGCCCTTCGTGCCTGCCAATACCGGTGAATTTGGCCATTACGGCATTACCGGCGTGCTGCGCGCCGCCGCCGTGGTGTTCATCGCCTATATCGGCTTCGATGCGGTGGCGACCACGGCGCTGGAGGCGCGCAACCCGCAGCGGGACGTGCCCATCGGCATCCTGGGCTCGCTGGTTGTCTGTACCGTGCTTTATATCGGTATGGCGCTGGTGCTGACCGGCATCGTGCCTTATGCCGAACTGAATGTGCCGCACCCGGTGGCGCTGGCGGTGGAACGGATGGGCCCATCCTGGGTCTGGCTGGAATCGCTGGTCTCGCTGGGCGCCGTGGCCGGCCTGACCTCCGTGGCGCTGGTGTTGCTGCTGGCTCAGCCGCGCGTCTTCTATGCCATGGCACAGCATGGCATCATGCCGGCCGTGTTCGGCAAGGTGCACAAGACCTGGCGCACGCCGCATGTCGGCACGCTGATCACCGGCGGGGCGGCCATGGTGCTGGCCAGCCTGTTCCCCATCGACCTGCTGGCGGAACTGGTTTCCATCGGCACGCTGGTGGCCTTCATGGCCGTGTCGGCCAGCGTGCTGGTGCTGCGCCGCACCCGGCCGGATGTGCCCCGCCCCTTCCGCACGCCGCTGGTGCCGATCATCCCGGTGATCAGCATTCTGACCTGTGCTGGGCTGATGTATTACCTGCCGGGTGATACCTGGGCGCGCTTGGTCATCTGGCTGGCGCTGGGGCTGATCGTCTATTTCTTCCGCCGGAACAAGGCGAAGGCTTAAGGCAGAAAGGGCGGGGTTGCGGCCCCGCCCTGCCCGTTACGCCCCCTTGAACAGGCCGGCGATGGTGGAAAGCGCCTTTTCCGCCTCGGCCCGGTCAGGCTCCGTGCCTTCGATGCCATAGCCATAATATTCGTCCGCGCCGGTGACCTGGAACACGAACCCGTCACGCCGGGGCACGAAGGACACCTGATTGAAATTCAGCCCATAGGTCACCCCCGGTTCCGGGATAGCGCGGGCCAGTTGGCCGCGCACGGGGATCAGCGTTTCATCACGCATCAGCGCCCGCGCTCCATAGCCGGTACAGTTCACCAGCACCTTCTGCGGCACGCTGGCAAACTCCGCCGGGCTGTGGAATTCCCGCACCTGCAGGCTGCCGCCATTGGCCAGGAATTCCGACAGCAGCAGGTGGCTATAGGCATTGATGTTGAACATCATGTTGCTGTGCCCCCGCACCGTGCGATTGCCGAACGGATGCTGACCGGGGGCATAGTCCGTGCGGCGACCACGCAGTTCCGGCACCATCTCGCGCGCCAGATGGGCAAATTCCGGCCGCGTGTCCGGCGGCTCCGGCAGTGGATTCAGTTCGCGCACGATATATTCATCATACCATTCCACCGGATTGCCCGGCAGCCCCAGCAGATCCTGGAAGGCGGCGAAGGAGTGCCGGCATTGTGCGGCCCAGGCCTCCTTGAAGGCCGGGGTGGCATATTCCGCCATGGCAATACGCGAATCGGGTGACCAGACACCGGTGGCATAGGAGGAACGCACATTAGGCGGCAGTTCCTTGGCGATGATCGTCACCTTGGCACCGGCCCGCTGCAACAGGGTGGCCGTGGTCAGGCCGATGGCCCCGCAACCGATGACGGCCACATCGCGCTGGCCGGTGGCCAGCACCAGTTCCACCGCCGCCGCACCAGAACCCCAGGAGAGCGACCAGCCGCTGCCGCCATGGCCGTAATGATGGATCACGTCTTTCTCGCCAATCCGCTCACGCTCCAGCCTTGGCCCCTGGGCGCGGAAGGGGCGGGTGCAGATGGTGATGCGGGTGATACGGTCGGTATCGGCCAGCAAGGGGGGCAGGCTCAGGATCGGCCCCTTGGGCGCGGCATTGGCCGCCATGCCGGCCGGACGGCTAGCGCAACCGCCAAGCGCGCCCAGGGAAAGGGCGGCCCCCGCGCCCAGCATCAACCCACGCCGCGCCAACCGCTCCGCCATCGCCGGTTTCCTTATTCGATTTTGCAGTTGCGAAACGATAGCGTTTCAACCCGCCCGGCGAAAGGTGAGATTATAGCGGAATGGCCCGGCCAACGGATGTTCCCCCGCCGCCACGGGTGCCACCCCATGGTAAAAGCGCCGCGACGGCCCGCCCCAGACAACGATATCGCCATGGTGCAGGGGCACCCGCTGGACCGGGCCGCTGCGGGTACGCCCGCCGAACAGGAAGACGGCCGGCAGGCCAAGCGAGACCGAAACGATGGGATGGGCCATGTCGGCCTCGTCCCTGTCCTGATGCAGGCCCATGCGGGCGCCCGGCTGGTAACGGTTGATCAGACAACTGTCGGGCTGAAAACCGGGATAGCCCGCCGCAGCGGCGGCACGGGCGGCCAGTTCGGCCAGGATCAAGGGCATGGCCGGCCAGGGCTGGCCGGTGACAGGATCGACAGCGCCATAGCGGTAACCGCTGCGGTCAGTCAGCCAGCCCAACTGGCCGCAACTGGTCATCGCCACCGACATGCGCCCGCCGCCCGGTGTTTCCATCTGTCGAAACGGGATGTGACCGGCCACCGCCGCGATGGCGGCCAGCAGGTCCGCCCCCTGCCCGGCGGCAAAGCCGGGCAGCAGCCAGGCACCTTGCGCCAGCAAACGGGGCTCCCCGGGGGATGGATCGCCGAACAGGTCCAGCATGGGCCAAGGCTCCGCACATGAAAAAGGCGCCCACCCTTCTTGCCGGGCAGGCGCCTTCCCATCAAGGATAATGCGGCATCAGAAAGTGTAGCGTGCCGTCAGCGCCACAATATCCACATTGCTCTTGAACTCACCGGTCAGGCGGTTGCCGGTGCTGGTGGCCACATTGATCGGGCTGTCATCGACGAAGATATGCGTATAGGCGACATCCAACGCGATATTGTCCGTCGCCTGCCAGCCCAGCCCGGCAGAAAGCCAGGTCCGGTCACCATCGGCGATACGTGGCGTGCGGTACTGGTCGCGCGTCGGGTTCTTGTCAAAGGCGATGCCGGTGCGTACCTGCCAGGCCGGATCAATCTGATAGGTCGCCCCCAGCGAATAGAACCAGGTATCCTTCCAATGCTGTTCATCCAACGCGTCTGGCTGGGCCGGGTTGGCGAAACGGACGCGGATTTCCTGGAAGCTGGACCAATCGGTCCAGGCCACAGTGGCGTGCAGGCCCAGGGGCCCGAATTCCTGCGTCAGGCCCAGATCAACGCTCTGCGGGCTGGAGACATTGGCCGTCACGGCGGAGGTCGGGGCAAAGGCGGCGATATTGCCGGCCGTCAGCACGGCGCGGACATTGGCGGGCGTCTCGAACGTGCCATCACCTTCCAGCTTATGCTTGATCTCCGACCGCCAGGACAGGCCGACGCGGGTGCCCTTCACCGGTTCATAGAGCAGGCCCAGATTGGCGCCCCAGGCCCAATCATCCCCCTTCACCTTGGCATATCCGTCGGCGGATTGCGGCAGGAAGCCGGGCACGCGTCGGCCGGCCAGCACCGCGCCGAAATCCACGGCATTGCTCAACGTGGCTTCGGCGCGCTGGGCGGAGACACCGCCACCAATGGACAGGCCGGGGCGGATTTCCATCGCCGCGGCGAAATTGATGTTGATCGTCTCCAGTTTGGAATGCAGCGCATGATATCGGCCGATCCAACCGGCATCATAATCGGTTTCCAGCCCATAGGGCGCGGTGATGGCGAAACCGGTGCGCCAATTCTCCCCTTCCGGCACATAGGCCAGGAAGGCCGCTGGCACCGGGATGGCATCGCCCGTGCGATCGGTGGCACCGGTCAGCGGCCGGCCCAGCGCATCGCGCCCCGTGCCGTGATAGGCCGATGACGGGGTGATCAGGCTGACCCCGACCTCCGCACCCGAGCGCTGCAGCTGCGTCATCGCGGCGGGGTTGTTATAGACAATCGAGAGATCGCGCGCATCCGACGCAGCACCGGCAAAGGCCGTGCCCATGCCGGCGGCGCTGTTTTCCCGGATCTGGAACCCGCCCGCATGGGCGGTGGTCGCCAGTGCAGCAAGGCTGGTGCCGGCGCAAAGGGCGATAGCAAGGTGACGCATCTATGACTTCCTGGCGTTTTGGTGCTCAAGGCCGGGTTGGTACCGGCGCGTTCAGGTTTTCATGATCGGCGCGATGGCCGCTGCCTTACCATTTCGTAAAGGGAAGCGGATAATTCAAGCTGAAACAATTCTGTGACCAAGATATTTCGATATCGGAATGATATCGGAACGATAGGCCATTCCAATGATTCCCCATTCGCATGGCAGGGCGAAACAGTCGGCATCCCGCAACAGCCCCGGCTTCCCACTTGTTCCAGCGTGGCGGAGCCTGTATGCGTCGGTTCCGCCAATGAACCGGTCGGCAGGCAGCCGACCGGCGGACAGGAACAGGACTCGACCGGAATGCAGCCAAGCCAGAGCATGACCCGCCAGGATATCCGCACCCTGGCCCTGGCAGCCCTGGGCGGTGCGCTGGAATTCTATGATTTCATCATCTTCGTCTATTTCGCCACCGTCGTGGGCCAACTGTTCTTCCCGCCGGAACTGCCGGACTGGATGAAGCAGCTGCAGACCTTTGGCGTCTTCGCCGCCGGCTATCTGGCCCGCCCTCTGGGCGGCATCATCATGGCGCATTTCGGCGACCGGCTGGGCCGCAAGCGCATGTTCACCCTCTCCATCCTGATGATGGCCCTGTCCACCCTGGGCATGGGCCTGCTACCCACCTATGCCCAGATCGGGCTGGCGGCCCCGGTGGCCCTGCTGGCGCTGCGCCTGCTGCAAGGTGCTGCCATCGGTGGGGAGGTGCCGGGTGCCTGGGTCTTCGTGGCCGAACATGTGCCCGATCACCGCATTGGCCTTGCCTGCGGCACGGTCACGGCGGGGCTGACGCTGGGCATCCTGATGGGGTCGCTGATGGCCACCGGGTTGAATCTGGTCTACAGCCCGGCGGAGGTGCTGGAATTCGGCTGGCGCATCCCCTTTCTGCTGGGCGGGGTGTTCGGCCTGATCTCTGTCTATCTGCGCCGCTGGCTGGAGGAGACGCCGGTTTTCAAGGCCTTGCAGGAACGCAAGGCCGTATCGGCCGACCTGCCCTTACGCGTGGTGACACGGGATCATCGCAGCGCCGTCGCCATCTCCATGGCGCTGACGGGGCTGCTGTCGGCCGCCATCATCGTTTTGATCCTGATGACACCGGCGATCTTGCAGAAATCCTATGGTTTCGCCCCGGCCGTGGCCCTGCAGGCCAACAGTGTAGCCACCTTCTTCCTGACCATCGGCTGTATCCTGGCCGGGCTGGGAATCGACCGGCTGGGGGGCGGACGCTTCTTCCTGCTGGCCAGCCCGGCGCTGGGCATCATGGCGCTGGCCCTGTTCATCGGCGTGGCAGCCCATCCGGGTTGGCTTTACCCGCTCTCCGCCCTGTGCGGCCTGTCGGTCGGCATTGTCGGGGCGGTGCCCTATGTGATGGTGCGGGCCTTCCCGGCGGCGGTGCGCTTCACCGGCCTGTCCTTTTCCTACAATGTCGCCTATGCCGTCTTTGGCGGGCTGACGCCCATTGCGGTGACCCTGATGCAGCAGGCCAGCCCGCTGGCCCCGGCCTTCTATGTGCTGGCCTTCGCCCTGGTCGGCACCGTCATCGGGCTGGTGCTGCTGCGCGGACAGCGGCTGGGTTGATCAGCCGCGCGCCCGCATCAGGCGGGCCTTGTCGCGCTGCCAATCGCGTTCCTTCTCCGCCTCGCGCTTGTCGCCCTTCTTCTTGCCCTTGGCGATGCCCAGTTCCACCTTGGCCTTGCCCCGGTCATTGAAATAGATCGACATCGGGATCAGCGTCATGCCTTCCCGCTGGATGGCGGTCAGCATCCGCGCCAGCTCGCGCTTGCGCACCAACAGCTTGCGCGGGCGCTTGGTCTCATGCTGGAAGAACTGCCCTGCCTGCCCATATTCGGGAATATAGGCGTTGACCAGGAACAGCTCCCCATTCTGATCCCCGGCATAGGATTCCACGATGGAGGCCTTGCCGGAGCGCAGTGATTTCACTTCCGTACCGAGCAGCATGATGCCGGCCTCGACCGTATCCTCGATGAAATAGTCGAAGCGGGCGCGGCGGTTTTGCGCCACCACCTTGCGATCGGTCTCAGCTTTCGCCATCGGTTATTGTTCTTCTCTCGTAACGAAATCCGGTCCCGGCGGCGATGGGGTGGAACGCCCCCGCCGCCGGGCTTTGCACGTCAGATCAAGCCGACCTTTGCCATAGCGTCACGCACAATGGCCTGGCCCGGTTCGGAACAGGGCACCAGCGGCAGCCGCACATCCGGGGAGGACTTGCCCAGCAGGCTGGCGGCATATTTCACCGGGGCCGGGCTGGTTTCCACGAACATGGCATGGTGCAGCGGCATCAGCAGATCCCGGATACGGGCCATTTCCGCCATGTTGCCTTCGGCCCAGGCGTTCTGCATCTGGGCGCACAAGGCCGGGGCCACGTTGGCCGTGACAGAGATGCAACCCACACCCCCCTGTGCCAGGAAGGCCGTGGCAGTAGCATCCTCGCCGGAAAGCTGGCAGAAGTCCGCACTGATTTCAGTTCGGGTGCGCAACGGACGGGCTAGATCGGCCGTTGCATCCTTCACGCCGACAATGTTTGGCAATTTGGCGAGCCGGGCCATGGTCGCGACAGACATGTCAATGACGCTGCGGGCCGGAATATTGTAGATGATGATAGGGATATCGACCGCGTCATGGATGGCCTTGTAATGCTGATAAAGACCTTCCTGGGACGGCTTGTTGTAGTACGGCGTCACCACCAGCGCGGCATCGGCGCCGATCTGCTTGGCGTGACGGGTCAGCGCAATCGCCTCCTCGGTGGAGTTCGAGCCGGTGCCGGCGATGACGGGCACGCGGCCCTTGGCCACCTCCATCGTCAGGCTGACAACCAGCCGATGCTCCTCGTGGGAGAGCGTGGGCGATTCGCCGGTGGTGCCAACCGGCACCAGCCCGTGCGTGCCCTGATTGATCTGCCACTCGACAAAATCCTGGAAGGCTTTCTCATCCACCTTCCCGTCGCGGAACGGCGTGATCAATGCGACGATGGACCCCTTGAACATAGCAGGACACCCCGGTCAAACCTGATGAAGCGGCGAACCTTAACGAGCGGCCTTTCCCGAAACAAGGGTGCTACGCGTGCCCTGGCAACGATGCTGACCTGCCTTGCGCTGGGGCTGGCCGTTGCCAGCCCCGTCCGCGCGCTGAATGCAGACGATATTGCAACATATCGGCAAGCCTTCAAGGCCGCCGATCAGGGCAAGATTGAGGATGCCAAGCGCATCGCCAAGCGCGCCCGTGACGATCTGCCGGAAAAGGTGATCCATTGGCTGGACCTGACCCAGCCCAGCACCAGCGCGGACTGGAAGGAAATCACCAGCTTCATGCAGCGCAACCCGGACTGGCCCAATATGGCCGCCCTGCGTCGCAATGCCGAGGGGCGGATGCCGGCCGACCTCCCCTACCGCGAGGTACGCAGCTGGTTCGAGGCCAACCCGCCGCTGACCGGCATGGGTTTTGATCGCTATGTCGCCGCCTTGATGGAAACGGGCTCCAGCGACAAGGCCATCGCCCTGGTGCGCAAACGCTATGTTGAAGGTGGTTTCGGATCGGTGGAGGAGCGGGATTTCCGTCAGCGTTACAATGGCCTGCTGCGCCCGGCCGACCATGCCGCCCGGCTGGATCGGCTGATCTGGGACGGCAATTATGATGTGGCGGCCCGGGTGATGCCCATCGTTTCCCCCGGCCAGCGCGCCGTGGCAGAGGCGCGGATGGCGCTGGCCAACATGTCCCCCGGTGCGGAGGGCGCCCTGCGGCGCGTCCCCGCGGCGGAACAGGATGATCCCGGCCTGATCTATGACCGCACCAAATGGCGCCGCCGCAAGGATATGGATGAGGCGGCGCTGGAACTGCTGGCCAAACCGCCGGCGGAGGCCGAGCATGGTAATGAATGGTGGGTGGAACGGCACATCCTGGCCCGCCGCCTGATCGAACAAGGCAAGTTTGCCCGTGCCTATGATCTGGTGGCCGCCCACAAGGCCAAGGACGGGCTGGCCTTTGCCCAGGCGGAATTCCTGGCCGGCTGGCTGGCGCTCCGCCAGTTGAACCGGCCGGAGGAAGCGCAGAAACATTTCGAAAGCCTGTTCCGCGGCACCACATCGCCCATCAGCAAATCGCGCGGCGCCTATTGGGCCGGCCGCGCTGTGGAGGCGCTGGGGAACAAGGAGCTGGCGCGTACCTGGTACGATGCCGCCATGTCCTATTCCGGCACCTTCTATGGGTTGCTGGCGGCGGACAAGCTGGGCTTGCCGGCGGGCAGCGCCCTGCCCGCCCCCATCAAGGTGCCGGCCGATCTGCACAAGGCCTTCCACAAGCTGGAACTGGTCCGTGTGGTGCAGGCCCTGGCCCGCATTGAAGGGGCGGAAAGCGACCGCGTCACCCTGTTCCTGCGCAAGATGGCCGCCGACGCCAAGACGGCGGAAACCTATGAATTGGTGGGCAACCTGGCGCTGGAGATCGGGCGGCCGGACCTGGGGGTCACCACCTCCCGTACCGCTTTGCAGGATGGATTCGTCTTGGCCGATGCCGGCTATCCGTTACTGCCGCATAAGTTGAACCCACGGCCGGAGGCAGGGCTGGTGCATGGCATCATCCGGCAGGAAAGCAATTTCAACCGGTTGGCCATCAGCAGCGCCGGCGCGCGCGGCCTGATGCAGGTGATGCCGCCCACTGCCAAGGCCGTGGCCAAACAGCAGGGGCTGCGCCACAGCGACGATAAGCTGACGGCAGAGCCCAAGCATAATGTCGCCATCGGCAGCGCCTATCTGCAGGAATTGCTGGACCGGTTCGGCGGTTCCTATGTACTGGCCATCGCCGCCTATAATGCCGGGCCGGGCCGGGTTTCCGGCTGGTTGAACACCTATGGCGATCCGCGCGGCCCCAAGGTGGATATGGTGGACTGGATTGAGACCATGCCCATCTATGAAACACGCAATTATGTGCAGCGGGTGCTGGAAAATCTGCACCTCTACCGGGCACGCCTGGGCCTGCCCCCCATCTCCATGACCAATGATCTGGCGCGCGCCGGCGGCGGCCAGGGGTGATGGTCGCCGCCGTGATGCGACTTAAGGGGGAAAAAAATGTCCTCCGCAGCCTGAAGTCGCAAAAGGGGGAACCTGCGCCGGCCGCCACGAACAAAATGGCCGGCCGGTTGGTTCCCCACAACTTTCGGACTAACCCCAAAAACCGTCTCCGCGCCCAGACCGGCGATTTCCTAATCAAGCCATTGAAAAATAACATATATTTCTTATACAGTCGAAAAGGCGGCGCAAAAGAATAGATTGGCGGCAGCCCGCACTTTACCGATCATTAAGACCGCTATCGCACGATTGGTGCGCACAGACCTCGCGGATGAGGGACTGGAAAAGCAAGGGGCGCGGGCATGATCGCTGGCAAAATGGAACAAGAGGTTCGTCTGGCTGCAACGACCCATGCCCGGTTGCTGGATCACTTCATCCAGCTGACAGAAGAGGAAGCACAAAAACACAGCGATGGCTTCACTGCGGAAAGCCTTCAGGAATTGCTGCTTGTATTGCGGGCGGAGCGCCGCACCTATGGTGTGGCGAGTGGAGTCGTGGAAGTTATGTTCCCATCCATCGGCAATGCCGCCTGACAAGGCCCTTGTCAGCACCTGACCGCCCTGCGGAACGGGGGTTGAACGATGATCGCAACCGGCGAAACACAGCCTTGGGGCGATTCCCGGCGGTAATTCGCCGCAATCTGTTCGCCGGGGTCGACAGTTCGTGAAAATATGTTACAAACGTGGTTAACAGTTTAAAGGCGGGAGATTCGCTGGCATGATACGCCTTATCTGATTCTTCTCGTTTTTGGCACTGGTGAATATAAGAGAGCTAATTGGAAGCGCGTTTTAATAATGTTACTGGGAACTAACCATGGTTGAGTTAGTTCGGTACTTTTTCGGTTTTTCGGAGGCGACTTCCTATCCGTTGGTGAATCTCATACGAGTTGTGGACATATCAGGTGAAATGTTCGATATTGACCTACGATGGTATGTTGGCATAAGTGATTTCTGCCATTTGGTGACCAATGCCTCGGTTCCCCTTAAATGCGGGGAGCGGTCGGCTGGAGAGACAGGCCGTTATTTTCAACATCTACTGTTCTTCGGGCTTTGCCCTGGAACAGGCGATGTTTTGACAAACGTGTGACTGTTCATTGTTGCACCCGTCGCGCAAGCGGCGGGTGAATCCATAGGGCAGAATTGCGATGACGCGGGACGAGGGGGTTAGGAAGGGCAATGCCGAGACGGAGTAAGAATGCGGCCGTGGCCGCGATGGAAACGGTGATCGAAAACCATGTGGCCGGCCGCATTCGCCTGCGGCGTGGCCTTTTGGGGATGAGCCAGTCTGATCTGGCCAAGGCCTTGGGCATCACCTTCCAGCAGGTGCAGAAATATGAACGCGGTTCCAACCGCGTTTCCGTTGGCAAGCTCTATCGGCTGGCCGATATTCTGGACGTGCCGCTGACCTTCTTCTTTGACGGTCTGGATGTGCCGGACATGCGTCGGCCGCCGGAAACCTTTGCCGCCACGGCGGAAGGTTCCTCCCCCATCCTGTCGCGGCGCGAGCTGGATTTGCTGCGCGCCTGGAAGACGGCACCGGAAGAAATCGCCGATGCCGTGGGCTCGCTGCTGCGCGCCATCTCCCCCAATGCCGGTTATGATGAGGAGGCGGTTGCCGCCGCCCGTGCCGCCGCCAGCCAGCAGGTGACCAGTCCGGTTGCCGCCCCGGCCCCGGCCGCCGCCCCGGTGGAAGAGCTGCCGGCCCCGCGCCGTCGCGGCCCGGTCCCCGGTTCCAAGCGCGCCAGCACTGCCGCCACCCGGACCGCCGCCGCCGCCAGCAAGGTCACCGACGGCCGCCGCCGCCGGGGTGCCGTGTGGGATCCGGCGGATATCCGCGATTACAGCGGGGAAAAGGAGTAAGCGCCCCATCACCCCGGTGATGGGCGTATTGCTTGTTCCCCCGTCCAGGGCCGGGCGCTGTTTCCCCATAAGGGAGACAGCGCCCGGCCCTTTTTATTGGCCTACGGTCGGGTGCATCCACAAAATGCCGGTCGGCCGGATCAGGGGGCTGGACAAGCGAAGAAGCCTGATCAATGATCGCGCCACGGGAGCCTGCCGCCGGCCTTGACGCGAGCGGCTCCGTACCCGCCAAATCCCCGGACCCGCTCGCAGAGAGGCAAGGGGTTGAAAAGGCTGGTATTCTTGGACATGGTGAACCTTATCCACAGCCTTTTCATAGGCCCGCCTGCTCCTTCCGAGGGACCCGCTCGCAAACAGACGGAATTTCTGTTAGCGTAGGATGGGTTCCAAGGTAGGGACTTTCCCCGGCTGAAAAGCCGGGGCCTCATTGAAGCAACGCCGTGGTGTTGAACGATGCCTGGATGGTCCGCCCTTTCCCCGGCTGAAAAGCCGGGGCCTCATTGAAGCGCGACGGTTCTTGCCACTGCAATTCCCAGCCATAGGGACTTTCCCCGGCTGAAAAGCCGGGGCCTCATTGAAGCTGGCCGATCTGCGCTTGTGTGCTATTGAGAGCATGGATTTCCTTTCCCCGGCTGAAAAGCCGGGGCCTCATTGAAGCATTGCCGGCCGCCGAATATTGATACTCGGGGCCTGTGTTACTTTCCCCGGCTGAAAAGCCGGGGCCTCATTGAAGCTCCCATGAATAGTGGTCTATCCGTTCTTACGGATACGGAATGGCTTTCCCCGGCTGAAAAGCCGGGGCCTCATTGAAGCTCGCACTGTTCTTCCCCGGTTTGATCCGCATCCATCATCTTTCCCCGGCTGAAAAGCCGGGGCCTCATTAAATCCACTTCCCCTCACTCCCGGGGTTTCAGCATGTCGGTATAGCGGATCAGGTCGGCCAGGGTGGCGGCCTGCATCTTCTTCATCACCTGGGCGCGGCGGACCTTCACGGTGATCTCGCTGACATTCAGCCGGGCGGCGATCTGCTTGTTCAACAGGCCGGTGACCACCAGGGCCAGCACATCGCGTTCGCCCTCATTCAGCGTAGCGTGACGGCGGCGCAGCTCGTCTGCCACGGCATCGGCCTGCCGCTGGGTGCGGTCCAGGGCGATGGCTTTCTGGATGGCATCCAGCAAATCCTGTTCGCGGAAGGGCTTGGTGAGGAACTCCACCGCCCCCGCCTTCATCGCCTGCACCGACATCGGAATATCACCATGGCCGGTGATGAAGATGATGGGCAGGCGGAGGCCGCGCCGGGCCATTTCCGCCTGCAGTTCCAGCCCGCTCATCCCCGGCATCCGTACATCCAGCACCAGACATCCCGGTGCCTCCACCGGTTCGGCCCGCAGAAATTCCGCCGCCGAGGCGAACAGCCGGGCCGGCAACCCGACAGAGGCCAGCAGATCCTCCAGGGAATCCCGTACCGAACGGTCATCCTCCACAACATGGATCAGGGGCTGGTCGGCGGGGCTGGTGGCGGTCATGGAATGTCGGTCCGGCTGGTCGGCAGCGTAAAATGGAAGCTGGCCCCGCCCTCTTCATTGGCAGTCGCCCAAACTTTGCCGCCATGGGTTTCGACAATGGAACGGGTGACGGCCAGCCCGATCCCCATACCATCGGGCTTGGTGGTGTGGAAGGCATCGAACAGTTTTTCCACATTATCGGTCGCCAGACCCACACCATTATCCTCTACGCTGAACAGCGCCCGCCCGCCCTCTGCCACCCCGATGGTGATGCGCAGGGTGCGCTCGGCCGGCGGGGTGGTGCCCATGGCTTCCACCGCGTTCAGGATCAGGTTCAGCAAGACCTGCTGAACCTGCACCTTGTCGGCCAGGACCGGCGGCATCCCTTCCATATTGTCGATGGACAGGCTGACCTGATTGCGGGCCAGTTCATCGCGGATCAGGGCGATGATCTCCTCCACCGTATCCAACGCGTTCAGCCATTCCCGATGCGGCGGCACGGGGCGGGCCAGGCTGCGCACCCGCGCGATGACGGAGGCCGCCCGTTCGGCATCGCTGACAACGCGGGCCAGGGCCTGGCGGGCCTTGTCCAGGTTGGGCGGCTGGGCCTCCAGCCAGCGCAGACCGGCATTGCCGCTATTGGCAATGGCGGCCAGGGGCTGGTTGACCTCATGCGCGATGGAGGCGGTCAGCTCGCCCAGCATGTTCACCCGCGCCACCCGCGCCAGCTGTTCCCGCGCGGCGATCCCGGCCAGGATGGCCGGTCGGATACGCAGCACCAGCACGGTGGCGGCAATGACGGCGATGACGCTGATGGCACGGTTGATGGGCCCGGCGGCCGGGTCGCCGCCGGTGGTCAGTTCATAACTGGTCAGCAGCAGCCCCAGGCAGAGGCTGGAAAGCAGCAGGATGGCGCGGGCCGGCAGAAAGCTGGCCGCCACCAGGGGCACCGCGACATAGAGCACGCCGATGGCAATTTCCAGATCGGTCAGCGTGTCGGCAATGAACAGGCCGGCCATAAAGGCAAACAAGCCCGCCAGCCGCAGCGCCTTGCCGGTGGGGCTGACCGGCTGCGGATCATGCGTGGCTATCTCCATGCCGGTTCCCCCTGCTGCCCTGCCTCTCCCTTTACCCCAAACCCCGCCACCGCCGCCACCGCTGTTCAAATCCGCCATGTCAGGCCGATGGTGTTGGTGCGGGCGGTGCTGCCATCGGTGCGCCAGCCGGTCAGCAGGTCGATATCGATGACGCCGCCGCCCGGCGTCCAGCGCAGGCCCATCTGTGCGCCCGGCCGGCCACCGCCACGGGCAAAACCCTCCACCATCAAGGAGACATCATGGCCCAGGTCATGTTCGACCTGGGCACCGATGAAGCCGGCCGTCTGTAGCTTGCCGGATCGGTTGTAAAGCCAGCCGCCATTAAGATTGATCCGCCAACCCTCTGCCGGTTGCAGTGACAAGGGCAGCAGCAGCGCTGCCGTATCCAGCCGGTCGTTCCGGTCACTCCAGACGGCATTGCCGGACAGCGCAATGCCCAGCCCCGTCTCCACCGGGCGCAGGTTCAGTTTCAGGGTCGGCCCGAAACTGGTGTCAGAAGAGGTGCCACCCTGGTGCTGAAGGCTGGCCCCCAGTTCCAGCCGGGGCAGGCCGGCAAAGGTGCAGGCGGGGCTGAGATTGAGAAGGTCCGTCCCCTGCGGATTGCTGGCCAGCCAGCTTTCCAGATGGCAATGGCCGGGTGTTTCGACCGACGCATCATCAATGATATGGGCCCCGCCCGCCGCCCAGGCGGCGGGAGTGGAAAAGGGCAGCAGCAGCAAGGCCGCCAGGATGGGTTTGATCCGACGGGTCATGGCCGGGCACTCCGGACAGCAGGCAGCAACGCCGCCCCTGCTGAGGGGCAGCGCCTGCCGGGTCGATGGAAAGGGAAAGGAGGGGGAACCATCACACCGGATTATCCAGGCTGAACAGGTCCGCCCCTTCATCATAGGCGTAGAGTTCGGCGTAGCGGCCCCATTGGGTGACCGTGCGCAATGTATCCTCCGCCCGATCTTCCGACATGTAATCCTCCAACTCGTCGCGGAAGCGGCGGCCGGGGGCATGGTGGGAAGGGCGATCATCCAGCACGCGCCGGATATGCGCTGCCAGCGGCACATAGTTCAGCAGATGCTGGCCGAAAAGCTGCTTGCGCGTATCGACATCGGCTGTGGCATAGCGCCGGGCCGCCGGCAGCAGCCGCAGGTCACGCCCTTCCAGTTCGGCAAAGCGCAGCAATTGCAGCAGCTCGGCAATCTCGAAAATCTCGTCATTCTTGAAATGCAGGCTGTTGGCCAGCCCCGGCAGATCGGCCTTGCCATCATAGGGGGCTTCATGCACCGCCTCGATCAGGCCGGCCAGCGTGTTGGTGGACATGCGGGGCAGGGCCATGCCGATGCCGGTGCCGGGGAACAGCCCCTCGCGCGGCTGTACCGGGTTGGTCCGGCTGGTCATGCGGGCATAGATATCTTCCACCAGCGCCCGGAAGGCGGGATCCTGGCGGCTGCGCGGCTGGGGCAGGCTGACCTTGATCTCCCCCAGCACCCGGCCGGGATTGGAGGAGAAGATCAGGATGCGGTCGCACATCAGCACCGCTTCCTCGATATTGTGGGTGACCATCAGGATGGATTTGATCGGCATCCGGCCTTCCGACCACAGGTCCAGCAGGTCGGTGCGCAGCGTTTCAGCCGTCAGCACATCCAGGGCGGAAAAGGGTTCATCCATCAGCAGCAGGTCGGGATTGACCACCAGCGCGCGGGCCAGCCCGACGCGCTGGCGCATCCCGCCCGATAATTCCTTGGGATAGGCGCTTTCAAACCCGTCCAGCCCGATCAGGTCGATGGCGGCCAGCGCCCGCTTGCGCCGTTCGGCCACAGGCACCTGCCGGGCCTCCAGCCCGACCTCAACATTTTCCAGCACGGTCAGCCAGGGGAACAGGGCAAAGCTCTGGAACACCATGCTGACGACGGTATCCGCCCCATCGGCACCGGGGGGGAAGCTGACGCTGCCGGCGGTCGGCCGGATCAGCCCGGCGATGGAGCGCAGCAGGGTGGATTTGCCGGAACCCGACCGGCCCAGCAGCCCGACCACCTCGCCCTCGTACAGGGTGAGGTCGACATGATCCAGCACGGTCAGGCCGCTGCCGCCCTTGCCATAGACATGCCGGACGTCACGCACCTCGACAAGGGGGGCCGCCTGGCGGACGATTTCCTGAATGTAGGCCATGTTCTTGCCTCCTCAATCAAGGCGCAGACGACGTTCGGCGAACCCATAGAGCGGCCGCCAGAGGATGCGGTTGAAGGCGATGACGAACAGCGACATCACGGCGATGCCCAACGCCACGCGCGGATAATCCCCGGCCTGGGTGGCATTGGCGATATAGGCGCCAAGCCCGGTGGCCTGCAGATGCCGGTCGCCCCAGGAGACGACTTCCGTGACGATGCTGGCGTTCCACGACCCGCCGGAGGCCGTCAGGGCGCCGGTGACGTAATAGGGGAAGACACCGGGCAGGGCGACCTGTCGCCACCATTGCCAGCGGCGGATGCCGAAAATATGCGACGCCTCCCGCAGGTCGGTCGGCAGGGCGCTGGCCCCGGCGATGACATTGAACAGGATATACCATTGCGTGCCCAGCACCATCAGCGGTGACAGCCAGATATCCGGGTTCAGGTGCAGCCCGGCGATGATCACCACCGCGAAGGGGAACAGCACATTGGCCGGAAAGGCCGCCAGGAACTGGGCCAGCGGCTGCAACCGTTCCGCCCAGGCCGGGCGCAGGCCGATCCAGACGCCGATCGGCACCCAGATCAGGCTGGCCAGGGCGATCAGCACCACCACCCGCAGCATGGTGGCCATCCCCAGCCCGAAGGTGGCCAGAACGTCCGCTAGGCTGAGTTCGGTCATGATGAAACGGGCAATCTGGATGCTGGCGGCCAGACAGCCCAGCAGCACCAGCCCGCCCCACAGCCGGTTCAGCAGGGGCGAAGGGTCGCGCTCGGCCACGGCGCAGCGCGGTCCCCTGGCCGGCCGGCGTTCCAGCAGGGCCATGGCCCCATCCAGCCAGCCCAGCGGGGCCAGCAGCAACCGCATGATCCGGGTGCGCCGCACCAGATCATACAGCCAGGAGCTTGGCCGCTGCTGCGAGGCCGTCTGTTCGAAACGGAACTTGTCGGCCCAGGCGACGATGGGCCGGAAGAACAGCTGATCATAGAGCATGATCACCACGGCCATGCCGCCCACGGCCCAGGCGATGGCCAGCATGTTCTTCTGGGCAATGGCCAGGGCCAGCCAGGAGCCGATGCCGGGCAGGGTCACCGTGGTATCGCCGACGCTGATCGCCTCCGACGCCACCACGAAGAACCAGCCGCCCGACATGGACATCATCATGTTCCAGACCAGCCCCGGCATGGCAAAGGGCAGTTCCAGCCGCAGAAAGCGCCGCCAGGGGGAGAAACCGAACTGCCACGTCACCTCTTCCAGATCATGGGGCAGGGTGCGCAGCGACTGATAGAAGCTGAAGGCCATGTTCCAGGCCTGGCTGGTGAAGATGGCGAAGATCGCCGCGCATTCCACGCCCAGCTGCCGGCCCGGAAACAACCCCATGAAGAAGGTGACGGTGAAGGTGAGAAAGCCCAGCACCGGCACCGATTGCAGAATATCCAGCGCCGGGACGATGATCAGTTCCGCCTTGCGGCTTTTGGCGGCCAGGGTGGCAATGGTGAAGGTGAAAAGCAGCGACACGGCCAGGGCCGCGAACATGCGCAGCACCGTGCGCAGGGCATAGGCCGGCAATTGCCAGGGGTCGAGCGTCAGCGGCACCTGATCCAGGGCCGCCAGCGGCTGCCCCATCTGCCGGACACCCTGCACGACCAGCAGCGCAATCACGGCCAGCAGCAGGAAGGCAACGATATCGGCCCAATAGGGAATGGCACCGGGGCGGGCCACCTGCAGCACAGGCTGCGCCCGCTTCCCGTCAGGGGAAAGAAAGATCATGGTTACCTCCGGGGCGGTCCGCCGGGTGGCAACCAGGGCCACGCTTACGCGGCCTGCCGCCATCCCCGCGGGATGCCTGTTCTGTCTCCGGGTCGACTGTCGCTGGACATGCGGGCGGTGTTCCCTTGTTCACCGGAACCGTGCATCACGGGACCGGCGCTGAGGTGATTGATACGCCCTGTGGCGGCACGGGGCGAGGCTGCACAGGGTTACTTTCAGAGGCATGGCGTATCGCCCGTCTATACCAAAGTATATCCGGTCGCCGGCACCATGCGGACATGCCAAAGCCTGCGACAGGGAGCCCTGTCGCAGGCTTTAAATGTACTTGTTTTGACCCTCGAACTTAAACCACCCGATGCACCTGGATCAGCCGGTCATTCTCCCCGGGCCGGGCGGGACGGACGAACTGTTTGGGCATGTCATTGTCGGCCAGCAGGGTGGCGATGAACAAGGACTTGTTCAACCAGTCATGCTTTCCCTCCGCCACGGTGAAGCTGGGGCTTAACCGATAGCGATATTGCTGGCCGGGGATGGGCGTATAGGCGATGCCGATATTATGGATGATGATGATGCTGCCATCATCCTCCCGCAGGCGATAGAAGGCATCCACCACCTCCACCCCATCGGGGCGGATGACGGGGAAATCGGCACCGCCCGGCACCACTTTGCCCTTCAGGCGCGGCCCTTCGAACCAGCCGCCGATGATGGGCCAGAACTCCGCCCGCCCGCCATCCTTGGCCTTGACCGCCGCCCCCGCCGCCGTACCCGGAACCATCGGTTCCGGGTCGGAACAGGTGACGAAAAGGTTCATCACCAGTTCCGTGCGGACCGGATCATAATCCTCCAGCGGCTTTGCGGCCGACCCGCTGCTTGCCGCCGCCGCATGGGCAACGGCAGGCAGCAGTCCGGAAAGGGCGAACATTCCACCGGCCCCGATCAGACCACGACGCGACAGAACCTGTGACATGCTGCGATCCCCCTATCACCACTTCTTGCTGATGCTGATGCCATAGCTGAACGGACGGCCATACACGCGGTAATAGCTGCCCAACCCATCATTATTGGCGTCTGTCAGATAGCTTTTATTGGTGAGGTTGCGGCCCCACAGTGCCGTCGTCCAGCCGGCATCATTGGAAGACAGGCTGATCCGGCCATTCAACAGCCCATAACCGTCCAGGTTGCGCAGGGCGGCATCCACCGGATTCTGCATCACGATGCGGTTGCTGCGGAAATTATAGTCCAGCGAGATGCCCGCCATCAGGTCGCTGGTCAGCTCCCAATCATAGGAGGCAGCGATATTGCCGCTCCAGCGCGGGGAGAAGTCAATCCGGCGATCCTTCCAGTTCAGCGGCTGGCTGTTGAAGGAGAAAATCTGCTTGTCGCTGTCGGTGACCTTGGCCTCCATATAACCAATGGAGCCCTGCAACGTCAGACCGGGGAACGGCTTCAACACGGTTTCAAGCTCGACGCCATCATGGCGGGCCTTGCCCACATTGGTCAGGCGGAAGATGAACTGGCCGGGCGTCAACACGCTGGGCAGCGTGGTCAGGGCCTGCAAATCCTTATGGTCATAATGGAAGGCGGTCAGGTTCAGCATCAGCCGGTTTTCCAGCCAGGTGCTCTTCAGGCCCGCCTCATAAGACCAGACGATTTCTTCCTTATAGGGGCTGACATCGGCCGGTTCCTGCGGGAAGCCGCCGAACACACCACCGGATTTATAGCCACGGGCAATGGCGGCATAGGCCATTACCGACTTGTCGAACTTGTAATCTGCCGAGACCTTGCCCGACCAATGGTCCTTCAGCTTGGCGGTAGAATTCAGGTTGCGCAGCAGGAAGACATTATCCTGCGGGAAATAAAAGCTGCCGTCGCGATAGCGCGTCTCTTCATCAGAATAGCGCAGGGAAGCGGACAGGTTCAGCTGATCATTGACCGCGTAATCCACCTGCCCATACAGGGCAGCATAGTCCGTTTCCTGCCGGTAGCGCACATTGACGAACGCATTTTCCTGGCGCACGCCCAGCGGTGCGAAGGAAAGGCCGACAATGGCGACATTGTCGCGCAGGTCGGCAATGCGGTGGCCCTTGTAGCTGTTAAAGGAATAGATCGCACCAGCCAGCCACTTCAACGGCCCGTCATCGGTGGAGGTAAGGCGGAGTTCCTGCGACATCTGCCGGATGGTGGCGGTGTCATTCTGGTCAACCAACCGCAGGTTGGTGGCATCATAATCGAAAAGCTGCTGGAAACCGAAACGGCTGACCCCGGTGATGGAGCTGAGCTTCACACTATCAAAATCATAATCCAGCGACAGGGTGCCGCCCCATTCGTGATTATCCAGCTTGTTTCCGGGAGAGGAGATGACACGCTTGCCATCCTCCGACACCAGGCTGGTCGACAGGGCGCCCTTGCCACCGGTGATGATATTGTTGAACTGGGCAAAGTTCAGGCAGTTTTTATTATCCACACGGCCAGCCAGCACGGGCGCGCAGAAATTCCCGTTGGCATCATAGGCGGCGGTCGCCGACGCCAGGGTGGTTTCCGACTGGTCGCGGTTGGCGAACAGTTTCAACACACCGGTCAAACGCTCATTGGGCTGGAAAAGGGCCTGGATACGGCCGGACGTGCGGTCGGGCGCGCCATATTTGCCGCTGGCCGCCGGTGTGCGCTGCCAGCCGCTGCCACCTTCCTGGGTGGCGGCCACGCGCAGGGCGAAATTATCCGACACCGGCACCGATTGCGCCGCTTCCAGCCGATATTCATTCCAGCGGCCATAATCAGCGCTGAAATAGCCGTCGCTGGCCCCCAGTTCCGGCCGGCGCGACAAGATCTTCACCGCACCACCGGTGGTGTTGCGCCCATAAAGACCGCCCTGCGGCCCCTTCAATACTTCCACCCGCTCCAGGTCATACATGGTGCCGCCGCCCATGACGGAGGAGCTTTGGTAAATATCATCGATATAAATGGCGGTCGCCGGGTTGTTATTGGCATTGTAATCAAACAAGGCCACACCACGAATAACCCAGGTGGGGGCGCCGCCACCCTTGTCGGCCTGGATCTGCACGTTGGGGATCAGCGCCCCCACCTGATCCACCGTGACGGCGCCAGCATCCTTCAGCGTGTCACCCCGGAAGGCGCTGATCGCCACCGGCACATCCTGCAGGTTCTGGGCGCGGCGCTGTGCCGTCACCACAATTTCATCCAGGCCTGCCTCCTCGGCCAGGGCGGTGGCCGCCGGCAAGGCCAGCGCCACCAGTGAACAGCAAAGCCCGAGACCGGCCGTGAAAGGATGCTTCAGTGTCATCATGTTCTCCCTTGACCCTGACATGGGTCGGGCATGGGACGACCAGCGGCGTCACCGGCAAGGCGGCAGCAACCGGCATTGCCCAGCGCCGCAAAGGCGGGGCAATAGGCGCCGTCATGCGACAAAGGCAGCATCCGCCCCTGTCGTCCATCCATGTTACCGAACCCGTTGTGAAACGGACCCCCCGCCTGTCACCAGGCACCAAACCGGGAGGTCAAACCCTGTCCAAAATTTTTTGGTCGATTGACCATTTTTCGTCCCTTAGAGCGACTGATTTCCCTGTCGATGTCAAGCAGGTTTTTGAAAATTTTTGATATTCGCTATAACGTTCCGCCTCGCGAAACATAATATTGTTTATTATCAGTTACTTAAATTCCTACTTTGTTTGTGGTTTATCCTGAGAGCAGGCACAAATGTTCGCTGTAAACGCCCCAACCTTCCCACCGAAGCCTACCCGGCAGTCTGATCGGCGTCGGGTTTAGTCAGATGATCAAAATCGATTGACGCTATCTTGACCACGGCCTACGATCATGGTGGCGGGGTGTCACCATGCGCGAACCTTGGCCTTTCCATGGGTATGGTACCGTGCTGGCCCCGGTCAACACACGGACAATCCAGATTTTTCAGTCGGTTGCGGGAATTGTCGTGGCAGCGAAAACAAAAAGCGAAGTAACCAAGGACAGCATCATGGCCGCCGCCATCGCGGTGATCGCCAAGGAAGGGGTGCAGGGCGCCACCACGCGCAAGATCGCGGCCCAGGCGGGTATCAATCTGGGCTCGCTGCATTACCATTTCGAGGGTAAGGACGCGATGCTGCTCAGTGTGCTGAGCTATCTGATCGAAAGCTCCCGCACCGCCTTGACCAATTACTTCACCGAGACGGAGCCGCTGGCCGACCGGATCGAACATCTGATGGTGTTCATCCGGGGCGCGGTGGAACGCCATCCCGAACAGCAGATTGCCCTGTTCAACCTCACCCTCTACGCGCTCAGCACCTCGGGTTCCGAATGGCTGGCCAAGAAAAAATATGAGGAATATCTAGGGCTTTACCGCGATGCGCTGAATGATGCCAGCGATGTGCGTGACGGAACGCTGAAGCCCGATATCGAGGCGCTGGCCAATTTCATCTTCACCGGATTCGTCGGCATCCTGATGCAGTGGCTGGCCACGGCCAATGGTTTCCGCGCCCGCCAGGCCGTGCAGACGCTGGTGATGGCGGCCCGCAAAACCTTCCTGTAAAGGCCCGGCCGGGCCTGCGCCCATCAAGCCATTGCGTAAATTTGGTCATTTGATCAAAAATTTTCCGCACCCTGAAAGGCGATGCCAACCATTGGCATCGCCTTGTTTTTTTGGGGAAATTTCCCCGCGGCTATGGCAATCGCTGGCAGTGATTGCCTTGATTTGGTCGACACAAGGCCGGTTTCCCCGCATAATTCCGCTTGACAGCTGCGCGGTTATCTGGCGGCCTTAGGACATAATTTAGTCATCCGATCAAATACGGATGCGCGTACAGGGAAGGCTTGGGAATAAGGCCGTCAAGGCCGACCAGCCGGATATTTGGTTGAAACCGCGCGGGTGCCCTGCACCCGCCACCGTTTGCTGTTTTCCGCGCGGATGCCGCAAGGCATCGCCGAGGAACCCCTGGTTTGCGCCTTCACGGGCAGCAACGAGGGTATTCCCAGCGGGCCGGCGGCGGATACCGTCTGGGAGATGTTTCATGGAACCGCACTGCACCCCCCATTTTCCCCTCCATCACGACCGATGGCGGCCGCTTGGTCTTTAAAAACCAGCCCCAAGCCCGCCCTGCCCTGCCTGCCTGAAAGGCTGCCCCCCGTGATGGTTTCCGCCTCCCTCCCCTCCACCCACGCTACGGCCCGGCCCTTGGCCGCGGTTACAGCGTTCGGCTTTATCGGCCCGTTCATTTTCCTGGTTTCTCCGGTCATCGCCGGCCAGCTGGCGCTGCAATGGCAATGGCCGGCGGGTGATATCGGCCTGTTGATGGCGGCCGAGCTGGCCGGCGCCTCGCTGGTCACCTTTCCCGCCATCCTGCTGCTGCGCCGGCTGCCCTGGCGCCCGTTGACGCTGGGAACTGGCCTGATCTTCATCCTGATCTCCCTGGCAACAGCTTTTGTGGCGTTGGGCAGTGGGGCGCTGGGCTGGATGCTGGGGCTGAGTTTCCTGGGCGGGGCCGCTGGTGGCGTGCTGTCGGTGGTCAGCGTCATGGCCGCCAGCGCCTATGTCGCCCCGCATCGCGCCTTTGCCTGCTGGGCCGCCGGCCAGACAGTGAGTGCGGCACTGGGGCTGCTGCTGCTGCCGCTGCTGTTCAACATCACCGGGCTGGCCGGGCTGTATGGGGTGCTGGCGTTGATGACTGTGCTGGCCATGGCCACCCTGGGCGGGCTGCCCGACCATTGGCAGACGCCGCCGGCTGCACTGTCCAGTGGCCGCAGCGGTGCCGCCGGGTTGAGCCTGCTGGCCATCTTCGGCTATTTCACCGCCGTCAGCGGCGCCTGGGCCTTTGTCGGGGTGCCGGGGGCGGAGCTGGGATTGTCGGAACCGCAGATCGGCACGCTGACGGCGGTGGCCATGTTTACCGCCGTGGTCGGATCGGCCGCCGCCTCCATGGTGGAAAATGGCCCGCTGCGCACCCCCTCTACCCTGTCGGTTTTTGTGCTGCTGCTGCTCTGCCTGGGGCTGATCGCCCAAACTGGCAGCCTGCCGCTCTATATTGTCGCCGTCATCGCCTTTCAGCTCTGCTGGTCCTTTCTGGTGCCGATGCTGCTGGCCACGCTGGCCGATAATGACAGCAAGGGCAATCTGATGATCTTTTCCAACATGATCATCGGCGGCGGTGCCGCCCTGGGGCCACTGGTCAGCGGCTATGCCCTGGAACATAGCGGCCACTATGCCGATGTCGCCTTGCTGGGCGGTCTGCTGCTGCTGCTGACGGCGGCCAGCTTCCTGATCGCCCGCATCCGGGGCCGCCGCTGAGCCGCCACCCCCCATTGAATCTGCCACCCCATCGCCGGGAAACCAACCATGTCCTCGCCCCTTCACAGCTATATCGACGGACGCTGGCTGCTGCCGACGAACCCGACCATCATTGATGTGATCAATCCCGCCACCGCCCAGCCCTGCGCCAAGGTGGCACTGGCCGGCCCGGCAGAGGTGGATCAGGCCGTATCCGCCGCCCGGCGGGCTTTCCAGGGTTTCGCCAGCAGCACGCGGCAGGAACGCCTTGACCTGCTTTCCGCCATCCTGGCCGCCTATGGCGCGCGGATGGCAGATATCGGCGATGCCATTCGCCAGGAAATGGGGGCACCGCAGGGTTTTGCCCAGCAGGCGCAGGCCGGCATCGGTGCCGCCCATCTGGCCCAGACCATCGAGACGCTGCGCCATTTCAATTTTGAGGAAGAGCGCCCCAACCTGCGCATCGTGCGGGAGCCGATCGGCGTTGCCGGGTTGATCACCCCCTGGAACTGGCCGATGAACCAGATCATCTGCAAGGTGGCCCCTGCCCTGGCGGTCGGCTGCGCGGTGGTGCTGAAGCCCAGCGAGCTGGCCCCTTTGAGCGCCACCTTGTTTGCCGAGATCATGCATCAGGCCGGCGTGCCGGCGGGCCTGTTCAATCTGGTGCATGGCGACGGGCTGGGGGTTGGCCAGGCCATCGCCCGCCATCCTGGCATTGATATGGTGTCCTTCACCGGTTCCACCCGCGCCGGCATCGATGTGGCCCGGCTGGCGGCCGATACGGTAAAGCGCGTCTCCCAGGAACTGGGCGGCAAATCCGCCAATATCCTGCTGCCGGATGCTGATTTCCCGACCGCCGTCGCCGCCGGTGTGCGCCATTGCTTCTCCAACAGCGGCCAGTCCTGCAACGCCCCCACCCGGATGCTGGTACCGGAAGACCGTTATGCCGAGGTGGCAGAAATCGCCGCCGCCACGGCCAACGCCGTCAAGGTGGGTGACCCGCTGGACCCGACGACAGAGGTTGGCCCCGTCTCCAACGCCAACCAGTTCGCCAAGATCCGCCGGCTGATCCAGACCGGCATCGCCGAGGGGGCGGAACTGCTGGCCGGCGGGCCGGAAATGCCGGCTAGCCTGTCGCAGGGCTTCTATATCCGCCCCACCGTGTTCGGCCGGGTAACCCCCGCCATGACGGTCAGCCGGGAGGAGATATTCGGCCCCGTCCTGTCCATCCTGACCTATCGGGATGAGGAAGAGGCCATCGCCATGGCCAATGACACGGTCTATGGGCTGGCCGCCTATGTGCAATCGGGCGATCCGGCGCACGCGCTGGCTGTCGGCCGTCGCCTGCAGGCCGGTACCGTTTATCTCAACAACCCGGAATGGAGCCCGGCGGTCCCGTTCGGTGGCTACAAGCAATCGGGCAATGGCCGCGAATATGCGGAATTCGGTCTGGCCGAATTCCTGGAGATCAAGGGCATCGCCAGCCGCTGATCCTGAAGACCAAAACGCAGGACCAACCGGCACAAGAAATAGGAAAAGACCATGCAAGGCGAGCATCTATGGCAATGGGAGGCCGGCGCGCTGGCCGAGGCCATCCGGCAGCGGCGCGTCAGCGCGCGGGAGGCGGTGGAAAGCTGTCTGGCGCGGATCGCGCAGGTGAACCCTGTCATCAACGCCCTGACGGAAATCCAGGAACAGGCGGCACTGGCCGCCGCTGACAAGGCTGATCAGGCAGTGGCAGCCGGGGGTGACCTGCCACCGTTGCATGGCGTGCCCGCCACCGTGAAGATCAATGTCGATCAGGCCGGCAGCGCCACCACCAACGGGGTCGCCCCGCTGGTGGGGTTGATCGCCCCCGTTGACAGCCCGCCGGTGGCGAACTGGCGCGATGCCGGCACCATCTTCCTGGGCCGCAGCAATGCACCGGCCTTTTCCTGCCGCTGGTTCACCGACAATGCGCCGCACGGGCGGACGCTGAACCCGTGGAATCCGGGGCTGAATGTTGGCGGGTCCAGCGGCGGGGCCGCCGCCGCCACGGCCACCGGCATGGCACCGCTGGCCCATTGCAATGATCTGGCCGGCTCTGCCCGCCTGCCGGCTGCCGCCTGCGGCGTCTATGGCCTGCGCCCCACGGTGGGCCGGGTGCCCGCCTTCAACGCCACGGCCAAGGCCGAACGGTCGCTGTGCCTGCAGTTCGGCTCGGCCCAGGGTGTTATTGCCCGCTCGGTCGGTGACATTCGGCTGGGCCTGCACAGCATGGCCCGGCGCGACGCGCGTGACCCGGCCTGGGTGCCGGCCCCGCTGGAGCAGCCCGATGACGCGGCCCCGGTACGCGTTGCCCTGTTCACCGGTGAGGGGGAGCACCGGCCCGACAGTCACACCGCCGCCGCCCTGCGCCAGGCCGCCGACACGCTGGCCGATGCTGGCTATGAGGTGGTGGAGGCAGCCCCGCCGCGCTTCATTGAAACAGCCGAACTCTGGATGGCGCTGCTGTCCAACGATTGCCGCACTCCAGCGGCCCGTGCCGCCTTCAGCATGGGCGATGCGGATTTCCTGCACTCGCTGGAATTGACGGCCGCCTGCGTGCCGGAGATGAGCCCGGCCGATATGCTGGCCGCCCTGTCGGCCCGCACCGGCTTGCTGCGGGAATGGCAGTTGTTCCTTGAAACCTATCCGCTGCTGCTGATGCCCACCGCCTGGACCGCCGCCTTCCCGGTGGGCCATGATATTGCCGGTGAAAGGGAAGCACGGGAATTGCTGGTCGCCCACAGCCCCTGCACCAGCACAGCCTGTGTCAGCGTGCCGGCCCTGTCCATACCGTTCCGCCCGACCGGTTCCCCCCTGCCCGTCGGCATCCAGCTGGTGGCCGGCCGCTTCCGCGAAGGGCGCATTTTGGCCGCCGCCCAGGCGATGGCCAGCCGGCTGCCGCCCGTCAGCCCCATCGATCCGGTTACGGCATGAGCCTGGCATCGACAGCCGCTGCAACCGGTGAGGGAGGCCGCCCGGCACGCGCGACCGCCACGCGGGAAGCCATCATGGCCGCCGCCATCACCGTGCTGGCGCGTGACGGGGTGCAGGGCACCACCACACGCCGCATCGCGCAGGAGGCGGGGATCAATCTGGGCACCCTGCATTATCATTTCGATGGCAAGGAAGCGGTGCTGCTGTCGGTGCTGTCGCACCTTCTGGCCCGGGTGCAACAGGAGTTGGCCACCCGGTTCACCCAGCCGGAACCGTTACGGGAACGTATCGATAGCCTGATCATGTTTATCCGTTCGCAGGTGGAACAAAGGCCGGATGAACAGGTGGCGCTTTTCAACCTTACCCTCTACGCCCTGGCCACCGACGGTTCGCAATGGCTGGCGAAGAAGAAATACGAAGAGTTCCTGGCGCTTTACCGGCAGACGCTGGCAGAGGCGTCCGATGTGCGTGATGGCAGCCTGAAACCCGATCTGGACGGGCTGGCCAATTTCATCCTGACCGGCCTTGTCGGCATTCTGCTGCAATGGCTGGCCACGGCCAATGGGCTGCGATCGCACCAGGCGGTGCGGATGCTGGTCCAGGCCGCCCAACAATTATATCTGCCCAGCCATGGAGACAGAGCATGAGCCTGCCTGATCAGTTCCAGGTCGCCATTATTGGCGCCGGTTTCGCCGGCCTGACCGCCGCCCGCGCCCTGCAGGCCGCCGGGCTTTCCGTGATCGTGCTGGAAGCGCGTGACCGGGTGGGCGGCCGCATCCACACCCGCCACGCGCCCGACGGCACCCCCATCGATGTCGGCGGCCAATGGGTCGGCCCGACGCAGGACAAGGTGTTGGCCCTGGCCGATGAATTGGGGGTGGAGACCTTCCCGGCCTATGAACAAGGGGAGACGCTGTACTGGCTGGAAGGCCGGAAAAGCCGCTGTGAAGGGATGCTGCCGCCCTATGATGAAGAAACCAGGGTGGCGGTGGACGGCGTCTTCGCCAAGCTGGACGGTCTGGCCGCGACGGTGAACCCGGAATTCCCCTGGCTGTCGCCCGATGCCCAGGCGCTGGACAGTCTCAGCTTCGAGGCCTGGATCGAACAGGCAAGCGACGTGCCCGCCGCCCGGTTCTGGATGCGCTTCCTGGCCCGCTCGGTCCTGGCCTCCGACGCGCGCGAGCTCTCTTTCCTGCATGTGCTGTGCTATATCCGCGCCGGTGGCGACCTGCGCACGGTGATCAGCATGGGCGGCGGCGCGCAGGAGCGGCGCTTTGTCAAAGGCGCGCAGCATCTGGCGGAAAAGCTGGCCGATCAGGTCCGCCCGCTGATCCGCTTCAACAGCCCCGTCCAGGCCATTGCCCAGGATGAAAAGGGCGTGACCATCCAGTATGCGGGCGGCAGCGTCAAGGCAGACCGGGTGATCGTCACCCTGCCGCCGGCCCTTGCCGGCCGGCTCAATTACAGCCCGGCCCTGCCCGGCCCGCGCGATTACCTGACCCAGCGGATGCCGATGGGCGCCTGCATCAAGATCCAGTTCTTCTATGATGCGCCCTTCTGGCGGGCCGAGGGCCTGTCGGGCATGGCCGTCAGCGACGAAGGCCCGATGAGCCTGACCTATGACAATTCCCCCGCCACCGGCACGCCGGGCGTAATCGTCGGCTTCATCGAAGGGGACGAGGCCAAACACTGGACCGCCAGCAGCCCGGCCGAGCGCCGCGCGGCGGCAATCGCTGAACTGGTGCATCTGTTCGGCCCCCAGGCCGCCAATGTACGGCATTATGAGGAACTGTCCTGGCTGGAGGAGGAATTCTCCCGCGGCGGCTATGGCGGCTTCCTGGTACCGGGTGCCTGGACCAGCGTGGGCCACACCATCCGCCAGCCGGTGGGCCGCATCCATTGGGCCGGCACGGAAACCGCCTGGATCTGGACCGGCTATATGGATGGGGCCATCCGGTCCGGCGAGCGGGTGGCGGCGGAAATCCTGGCTGTATAGTTCCATCGGTCAAAATCCTTGACCGATGGAACGGCGGCGACTGCCGCCGCGCCGCACGTGCGGCGTAGCCGAGCCCACGGATGTGGGCGCTGGCGATTGAAGGGCTTGAAAGAGTGACCGTCGGTCACTCTTTCAAGCCACTGATATAAAAGGGTAACGCATGGACAAGGACAAGCTGGCGGGCCTGCGGGCCCGCTATGGTGCGGCATCACCGGCGGATTTCTTCGATCCGCATTTCCGCGAGGTGGCGCAAGCCGTGTTCCGGGGGGCCGAAGCCCCCCGCCAGCCCTTTGCCGATGCCGGCACCCTGCTGGATGCACCCCTGCGGCCCGATCTGGCTGCCCTGCCGGATTTCGGCGGGCTGGAGATTGCCCTGGTCGGTGTGCCGATGGATCTGGGCGTGACCAACCGCGCCGGGTCGCGCTTTGGCCCGCGTGCCGTGCGCAATACCGACCGGATCGGCCCCTATGAGCATGTGTTGCGCATGGTTCCGGCGGCCGAGCTGGCCCTGGCCGATATTGGCGATGTGCCTTTCAGCAATTACCTGCATCTGGATACCTGCCACGCCGATATCCAGGCCTTCTATCACCGGCTGATGGATGCCGGCGTGGTGCCGCTGAGTGTGGGTGGCGACCATTCCATCAGCTATTCCATCCTGAAGGCCCTGGGCCGTGACCGGCCGGTGGGCATGGTGCATTTCGATGCCCATTGCGATACCAGCGGCAGCGGCGACGGCGCCCGCTTCCACCATTCCGGTCCCTTCCGTTCTGCCGTTCTGGACGGGGTGCTGGACCCGGCACGCACCATCCAGATCGGCATCCGGGGCAGTGCCGAATTCTTCTGGGAATTTTCTTACGATTCCGGAATGACCGTTCTGCACGCCGAAGATGTGCAGGAAATGGGCCTGAAGGCGGTGATCGCCAAGGCCCGCGCGGTGGTGGGTGACGGCCCCGTCTATATTTCCTTCGACGTGGATTGCCTGGACCCGGCCTTTGCCCCCGGCACCGGCACGCCGGAGGTGGGCGGCCTCACCTCCCGCGAGGCGCTGACCATCATGCGCGGGTTGGCCGGGCTGGATGTGGTCGGCGCGGATGTGGTGGAGATCGCCCCGCATTATGACCCGACCAGCAACACCGCCCAGATCGGATCACAGATCCTGTTTGAGGAACTGTGCCTGGCCAGTATGGCGCTGAAACAGCGGCGGGGTAAGGCCGGGGGATAAAGCGCAATAGCAAAAAGCCCCCGATGGCGGACCATCGGGGGCTTTCAAACATCGCGGCGAACGCTAGCGGTTTTACCGCTCCGCCGGTCAGGCAACGCCCAGCTTGCGCTCATCTTCCCGCTTGCGGGCGGGCTGATAGGCAATGGCGGCATGTTCCGCACAATAGGGCAGACCATTGACGGACGGCTTGCCGCAGAAATGGAAATCCGGGGATTTCGGGTCACCCACCGGCCACTTGCACATGCGCTCGGTCAGCGACAGGATGGTGGCACCCTTGGTCGGCTTCTTCTTGATCGGCGACGGACGGCCAGACAGCCCCAGGCGGTGGGCCTTGCCGATGACGGCATTACGCGTCACATTGCCCAGCAGATCGGCAATTTCGCTGGCACTCATGCCCTGACCCCAGAGCTGGCGGAGCTTTTCCACGCGCTCTTCGCTCCAGGTGCTTTCGGTCGCTTCCACGCTTCAAACCCTTTCGATAAGGCCGACAATGGCACGGGTTCGACAAGGCATCCCCACCGCCAGAAAACCCGGCACGGGCGGGAATGGGGGGTTATCGAGCAGCCGCCCACAAAATATTGTATGCGGCTGATTCCCAAACTACCAAATTTGACTCGCTTTGGGTAGGGGGGCGTCTGCTGAATCTTGTGGGTAACTGCATTAACACCACCAGATGCAGCGCCCCCCTACCAAAGCCACATGGTCATCCCGGCACAAAAGAGTACCGGAATGACCATTTTCACCGCTTTACTGACCGGCCGCGACGGAGAAGCCGTTGGCCCCGTCGAAGCTGTAGAGGCTGGCGGTCTGCACCACATCCAGGCCGGCCTGATCCAGCCGGCCCAGCAGGGCGATGATATCGCCATGGGTGACGGTCTTGCCGTCGGCCCCCTGCAGACGCAGGCGCCAATGGTCGGTGCAGAAGGTCTCCGGCGCGCCTTCCGGCCACACTTTCTGACCACGGTTGGAGATCATGGTCAGCTTCAGCACATCGCCGGCCAGCGGGGCCACGCGGGCGGCCATGTCGTCGCCATTACCACCCTTGTGATCGACGAACACATCGACACCCAGCAGCTTCTTTTCCTGGCGCGGCACGTCCTTCAGGGCGATGCCGCCGAAGCTGGCCTTCTCATCCACCTGATAGGAGGCCGGGGTCAGGTGGGTCGGACGCTCACCCAGACGGTCGATCAGGTTGAGAGCGAAATCGCGGGTGCCGACGCGGGCCTTGGAGACGCCGCGCTTGAAGATATCGACGGTGTGGATGCCGTCTTCGATCATCTTCAGCCAGGCATTATGGATCTTCTCGGCCGCTTCCGCCTGCCCGATATGGACCAGCATCATCACCGAGGCCAGGATCAGGCCCGACGGGTTGGCAATGCCCTTGCCGGCGATGGTGGGGGCGGAACCGTGGATCGCCTCGAACATGGCGCACTGGTCGCCGATGTTGGACGAACCGGCCAGCCCGACCGAGCCGGTGATCTGGGCGGCGATGTCAGAAATGATATCGCCATAGAGGTTCAGCGTCACGATGACGTCGAAATGTTCCGGCGTATCGGCCAGACGGGCCGCACCGATATCAACGATCATCGTCTCATGTTCGATCTCGGGATATTCGGCGGCGATTTCATCAAAGACGCGATGGAACAGGCCATCGCTGATCTTCATGATATTGTCCTTCACGAAGGCCGTTACCTTGCGGCGATGGTTCGCACGGGCATATTCAAAGGCATAGCGGATGATCTTTTCCGAGCCAGGGCGGGTGATCAGCTTGACCGCCTGGGTCACTTCCTGGCTCTGGCGGTATTCGATACCGGCGTAGAGATCTTCTTCATTCTCGCGCACGATGACCACATCCATGGTCGGGTGCTTCGTGGCGACATAGGGATGGTAGGAGACGCAGGGGCGGATATTGGCGAACAGTCCCAGCGCACCGCGGATGGTGACGTTCAGCGACTTGTACCCGCCGCCCTGCGGCGTGGTGATCGGGGCCTTCAGGAACACCTTGGTCCGGCGCAGGCTGTCCCAGGCGGACGGCTCCATGCCATTCATGATGCCGCGCTTATAGACGCTTTCACCGATCTGAATTTCTTCAAAAGCGAGATTGGCGCCAGATGCCTGCAGGATTTCCAGCGTGGCGTCCATAATCTCGGGGCCGATACCGTCGCCGCGGGCGATGGTGATCGGGGTCGGCGCGCTATTGGTCATAATGATCAATGTCCTTCTGTTCATCCGTCCCCTTCAGCGGGGTTTACCGGACGGGCGGCAAGCTAATCCGGACAGGGCCAAGGCGCAATCTATCGAAGGTAGGGGCGGCTTTGCCGGATGGGCAGCAGGCGCATCGCAGAAAGCACTTTTCTTCCACCCCGACCGCCAGCCGGATAAGGAACGGACTCCAGCCCCGGCCGGGGGCAAAAACCTATCCGCATGGACTACCCCTATCGGGATAGTCAAGCCGCTACACAGCCGCCGAACAAGACCATCCGCAGATAAAGTCGCACGGAAGTCGGATTGCTAAATATCCGGGCCTGCATAATTATGAATTCAGCATATGCTATTTCCACACCAAATCCCTGCTGGAAATAATGCAGAAATCAGGTTAGCCACTGCTAATAGGAGAGGCAAGTTAAAGATGCGGATGCATAGCGATACACAATCACGCCGCCTTTCCGTCTTCCAGATCACCGATAGTGACTTGAAAATTGTGGGCGAATTAAAGGAATTCGCGCGCAACAGGCTGCCCGGCCTGTTGCAGCAATGGCATGACCGTTTTGCCGCTTGGCCGGAAATCCAGTCCGCCCTGGCTAGGCCGGAGGTTCATCGCTGCCGCACGGAACATTGGATGCGGGCGGTTTGCGGCGATATTGGCAGCGGCTTTCAGGAATCCGCCCAGCGGCTGGCCCAGGCTTTTTATGATAACGGCGTGCCGGGCTATGCTGTCGCCATCTGCCACAGCATCGTGGTGCGGGGCGTGATTGAGGAACTGGGGCTGGAGGATCGGGCCAGCGGCCTGTCCGCCCTGCTGGGCGGTGCCGCAGCGGCACGGCGCGATGCCCTGCGCAACGCCTTGAACAAGCTGGCCTGGCTGGACCTGGAGTTGCTGCTGGAAACCTATGCGGAGGCGGAGCGCACCAGCCGCAGCCGCGCCCTGACCCAGATGGCCGATACGGTGGAGCGTGAAGCCGGGCGGGCCGTGCAGGACGTGGCGGCCAAGACCGGCGGCATGGCGCGGGAAGCGCAGGAAATGGCGCAATCCGCCGCCCGTGTCGGCCAGGATGCCCGCACCGTGGCCGACGCCGCCCAGGAAGCGCTGGGCAACGCCGAAACCGTGGCGGCGGCCACCGAACAGTTGGTCAGCTCCATCCAGGAAATCAACAGTCAGGTGACGCAGTCGGGCCGGTTGACCCGGCAGGCGGTGGAAAAGGGCGACCGCACGGGTGCCACCATCGACAGCCTGTCCCGCGCGGTGGAAAAGATCGGGGAGATGGCCCAGATCATCGCCAGCATCGCCGGCCAGACCAATCTGCTGGCGCTGAATGCCACGATCGAAGCCGCCCGCGCCGGGGAAGCCGGCAAGGGCTTTGCCGTGGTGGCCAGCGAGGTGAAAAATCTGGCCAACCAGACCAGCCGATCAACGGAGGAGATCAACAGCCATATCGGCGTGATCCAGTCGGTGATGACGGAGGCCGTGTTTGCCGTGACTGAAATGGCCGATACGGTGCGGGAAATTGACAGCGTGTCCAGCGCCATCGCCGCCGCCATTGAGGAACAATCCGCCGCCACGCAGGAGATCGGGCGCAATGTCGCCGCCACCTCCGGCGCAGTGCGCGCGGTGGCCGACCGGATCGCCAATGTTTCAGCCGAAGCGCTGCGCACGGGCGAACAGGCCTCCCACGTGCGCAACGGTTCCAGCACCGTGGCCACGGGAATTGAGGAACTGCGCCAGGTGCTGGTGCGGGTGGTGCGGGCCAGCACCAATGATCAAGGGGCCGGCCGCACGGCCGCGTGAAAAACCTGCCGGGGTGCGCGCGCGGGGCTACCGCATCAGTTCCCGCATCCCGGCATCCAACCCTTCCAGCGTCAGCGGATACATCCGCCCCTCCATGATCTTCTGAATCATGGCGATAGACTGGGTATAGGTCCAATAGCGTTCCTGCATCGGGTTCAGCCAGATGGCATGGCGGTACTGGTGCAGCAGCCGCTCGAGCCAGACGGCCCCCGGCTCCGCATTGAAATGTTCCACACTGCCGCCGGGCTGCACAATTTCATAGGGGCTCATTGCGGCGTCGCCGACGAAGACCAGCTTATAGTCGGCACCATAGGTATGGATCACGTCCAGGGTAGACAGGCGCTCCGCATGGCGGCGGCGATTATCCTTCCACACGCCTTCATAGACACAATTGTGAAAGTAAAAATATTCCAGATGCTTAAATTCGCCGCGCGCGGCGCTGAACAGCTCCTCGCAGAGGCGGATATGGTCATCCATTGATCCGCCAATATCCAGGAACAGCAGCACCTTCACCGCATTATGCCGTTCCGGCACCAGCTTCAGGTCCAAATATCCGGCATTGCGCGCGGTTGAGCGGATGGTATCCGGCAGGTCCAGCATCTCCGCCGCCCCGGTGCGGGCGAATTTGCGCAGGCGGCGCAGCGCCACCTTGATGTTGCGGGTGCCGATTTCAACCTGATCATCCAGATTGCGGAATTCCCGCTTGTCCCAGACCTTGACGGCACGGCGGTGGCGGCTGCCCTCCTGCCCGATGCGCACGCCTTCCGGATTATAGCCATAGGCGCCAAAGGGGCTGGTGCCCGCCGTGCCCACCCATTTATTGCCACCCTGGTGGCGGCCCTTTTGTTCGGCCAGCCGCTGGGCCAAGGTCTCCATCAGCTTGTCCCAGCCGCCCAGCGCCTGGATCTGTGCCTTTTCCTCGTCGGTCAGATATTTCTCGGCCAGCTTGCGCAGCCATTCCTCCGGGATTTCGGCGGTAATCTCCTCCCCCGCCACGGCACCCGCCTCCAGCCCCTGGAAGGTCGCGCCGAATACCCGGTCGAACTTGTCCAGGTTGCGCTCATCCTTCACCAGTACGGCGCGGGACAGGTAATAGAAATCATCCACCGCATAGCCGGCGATGCCGGCCTGCATCGCCTGCATCAGGGCCAGATATTCATTCAGGCTGACCGGCACGCCGGCCCGGCGCAGATCGTAGAAAAAGCTGACGAACATGGTTGGCCCCGCTGATATCGCCGTCAGCTTTTATCATCGCCTGTTTCACGCCTCCAGCCAATGCAGGCTGAACAGGGCGTTTGGGTCGGTCCAGACGGCGGCGGGGCGATAGCCGGCCCGGCGGGCCAGGGCCTGGAAGCCTTCAATGCTATATTTATTGGAATCCTCGGTATGGATCGCCTCCCCCTCCAGAATGGCGAAGCGCTGCCCGGCAGCGCGGACAATCTGGTCCCGGCGGGAGACGAGATACATGGAAACACAGCTGCGTTCCGCATCCCACAGCGCCATATGGCGGAAGCTGGCGGGGGTGAAGGTGCCATCCAGTTCCCGGTTGATGCGGCCCAGCAGGTTGAGATTGAACGCCGCCGTGACCCCGGCGGCGTCATCATAGGCCGCTTCCAGCAGGGCCGGATCTTTGCGCAGATCAATGCCGATCAGCATCCCGCCGCCTTCCACCCCACCATGGCGCAGCGTGTCGCGCCAGCGGGCCAGGAACATTTCCGCCTCTGCCGGGGTGAAATTCCCCAGGGTGGAGCCGGGAAAGAAGCCGACGCGGCGGCGCGGCATCCCCGCCTGGGGTGGGGGCACCGGCACATCCTGCAGGTAATCGGCACAGAGCGCCATCACCTCCAGCCAGGGATAATCCGCCGCCAGCCGGTCGCAGGACCGGCGCAGATGATCGCGCGAAATATCGATGCCGACATAGGAGAGCGGGTTGACCAGCCGTTCCAACAAGGTCCGCACCTTGCGCGAGGAGCCGCTGCCCAACTCCACCAGCTGCACGCCCGGCCCCAGCAGGGCGGCAATGGGGGCGGCCACCCGGTCCAGGATCGCCTGTTCGGTGCGGGTCGGATAATATTCCGGCTGTTCGCAGATACGGTCGAACAGGGCCGACCCCAGCTCATCATAGAAAAAGGCGCAGGGCAGTGATTTCTGCGGCCGCGACAGCCCATCCAGGACAGCGGCGGCAAAGTCACCTTGGCTGGGTGCCAGATCCATGAAGCGGGTGCCGCCCTGGCGGGCGGGCATCTTGTCGGGCATGGCCATCAGATCACATCTCCCTGACAGGGGTTGGGGTCTCAACATGCGGAGCGGGCCAGCCGCAGGCCGCTGAATTGCCAGCGGGCGGCGGCGGGGAAGAAATTGCGATAGCTGGCGCGGGAATGGCCGGGCGGTGTGGCGATGGAGGCACCGCGCAGCACCATCTGCCCGCTCATGAACTTGCCGTTATATTCACCAATGGCCCCGGCGGCGGGGCGATAGCCGGGATAGGGCAGATAGGCGCTGGCCGTCCATTCCCAGACGGTACGGCCGGTTTCCCGGCCCGCCAGCACCGCCGGATGGCGGGCAATCGCCGCTTCCCCCGCTGCCGTGCCGGGGTTGAAATGGGCTGTCATGGCGGCTTCCCACTCCATTTCCGTGGGCAGGCGCAGGCCGGCCCAGCTTGCATAGGCATCGGCCTCATAATGGCTGATATGGCAGACCGGTTCGGCCGGATCGACCGGGCGGCAGCCATCCAGGGTGAAGTGCCACCAGCGGCCATCCTCGCCGTGATACCAGTAAAGTGGGGCCTCCCACCCTTCCCGCTGCACCGTCGCCCAGCCATCGGAAAGCCAGTGAAGGGGGCTGGCATAGCCGCCATCGGCCATGAAGCGCAGCCATTCGCCATTGCAGACGGGGCGGTCGGCCAGCTGAAACGGCGCCAGCCAGACATGATGGCGCGGCCCCTCCACATCAAAGGCAAAGCCGGGGCCGCGATGGCCGATTTCCATCAGCCCGCCCGGATGGCTGATCCAGTCCAAAGCCGGCGTCGCACCACGCGGGCGCGGTGCGGCGGGCTGGCGCAGCGGGTTCTGTGACAGCAGATGTTTCACATCGGTCAGGATCAGTTCCTGATGCTGCTGTTCATGGTTCAGGCCCAACAGGATCAGGCTGGCCAGCTCCGGCGCGGGTTCGGCCTGCAACAGCCTTTCCAGCGCCTGATCAACATGGGCGCGCCATTCCAGCACCGCCGCCAGTGCCGGCCGGGTCAGCAGGCCCCGGGCCGGGCGGGGATGGCGCGGCCCCAACGCCTCGTAATAGGAATTGAACAGATAGTCCCAGCCGGGATGGAACGGGGCGGCACCGCCATGCGGGATCAGGATGAACCGTTCAAAAAACCAGGTGGTGTGCGCCAGATGCCATTTCACCGGGCTGGCATCCGGCATGGATTGCACCGCCATATCCTCCGCACTCAGCGGTGCCACCAGCGCCAGGGTGCGCGCCCGCACATGGCGCAGCAATGCCGCCAGATCAGGCGGTGGCAGGCTGGGTTTGATCTGGCTGTCCGGCATCCCTGGCTTCCGTCGTCACACCCCCACCCGGGAGACCGGGCAGGCAGGGGGAGAACAAGGCAGCGGCGGATTTGTTGCCGGCCGCGCGCGAAGAAGCAGGACAGGGCCTGAAAATGCCACGGAGTGCCGGGACGTGGCAGCATGATTGCAATATGCAAATAATATATTTATGCAATTGCATTATTCAATGAATTGCAAAGTGCAATGGATAGAACTATCCGGGAAATACATGTATATTGTGTTTTTTCAAATAGTTGATGGATGGTTCGACCGTTGGCACAGCAGCTGCAATCCTTGTTTGGCATGAAGGCGACAACGCCTCAAACAAACCGAACCGATGGAGCTGACCATGCTGAAGACCTTCGCCCGCGCTTGCGCCCTGACCGTTGCCACCGCCGCTGCCTTCGCCGCCCCGGCCCAGGCGCAGAATGCCAACGGCACCATCCAGCTGCGCGGCAATGTCGCCCTGTCCTGCACCATCGCCGTCACCGACCTGTCGCAGTCCCTGTCGCTGAAGGCCGGTGAGAACGCCAAGACCGTCGGCAGCGTCACCGAGACCTGCAATTCCGGCAATGGCTACAAGATCACGCTGGCCTCGACCAATGCCGGCAAGCTGAAGTCCGGCAATAACGAGGTTGCCTATCAGGTCAATTACGACAACCAGGGCGGTGGCCTGACCTCCCAGATGGTGGTCGACCGCGCCGCAGCGCAGTTCAACAAGAAGTCCGACCTGAAGGTCACCGTCCCGGCCTCTGATCAGTACATTGCCGGCGACTATTCCGACACCATCACCGTCACCATCGCCGCCAAGTAAGGCGCGCCATCCCCGGGCCGTTCAGCCATCGGGGCCCGGGAATGAGAAACCCCCGCCGGAGAGCGCTCCGGCGGGGGTTCTTTGTTTGGTGCGGGGGGATGTGGGGAGGCAATCAAGCGACACATGTTTCGACCGCTTTGCGCCCCATTGTGGTCGTTCCGAAGGTCTGCGGCGGCGTCTGTAAGCGGACGTTGGTCGACAGGTTCCAAAACTCAGGCGGGGTTTCCTTGCTCGACAGCGGTACCGTTGGCACCCTCCGCGGCTGTGCCGATGTCCTTCGCCTTTTGTACGGCGAGGGGAAGGCGGCGTTGCCGCGGGCGATCAGGGTGTCGAGGATGGTGAAGATGAACTCAACGCTGTAGCCGGCCAGGAAAGCGAAGAGGGCCATGCTGAAGCCGGCTTCAGAGAGCTGGGTTCCGCCCGGTTTGTAGACAATCCCGACAGCGATACCCAACAAGGCGCCCAGGAAACGGCGCAGGCTCAGCTTGGTTGCCAGCAGTGCATTGATGTTCCAGTTGTCCAGGCCGCCGATCAGCCGGCGTAGAATATAGACGTTGGCGCCCAGCCAGCCATAGAGCAGCGGCAGCAGCGACAGGGCCACGCTGTCCATGACGATGGAGGCTTCGTGCCGGATGACGGCGAGGCTGCGGTTGAGCTCACAACTGACGGGCGTCGCCGCCGATCCGTCGGTGGCCATGCAGTCCGCCACCCCCTGTCGGAAGATGAAATCCAGGACCGTGTTCGCGGCCATGACGGCATCGACCTGCGCCTGCCGCTGCCGGGTCAATTCCTGCTGCTGCTGAAGCAATTGATCGGCGGCGGGGTCGGTTGCGTCCGGCGTCACCGTCAACCGGTTCAGCAAAGCCAGTTTGCTGTCGATCTCCGACAGGGTCTTCTCGGCGGCGGTGATGCGGTCCAGGGAATTGGTGATCAGAGGACCGATCCGAGCCCCGCGTGCGGCTGCCATCGGTCGATCAGCCTGGCTGGCCGGGACACGGGTCGCCAGGCCCGGCCCAGGCTTTACCAATGCTCCGACCAGGATTGCCGGCAGCAATTCACGGTGACGACACGGACCCCGCTGCATGCGACCAAGCTGCCGCTACGTACCTGGCTGCTGGCCCTGTGGTTCATCCTGCAATCCGACAAGGGTGTCTCCTCGATCCGGCTGGCCGACATCATCGGGGTGAGCCAGCCGACGGCACGGCGGATGGGACATGTGCTGCGCCTGCTGGTGGCCCGCAACCACAGGCTGGGTGGTGCTATCGAAATCGATGAGATGTATTTTGGCGGTGCTCCCCGGTCCGATCCCGACAAGCCCCGTTCCGGTCGCGGCCGCAAAGGACAGCCGCGCACGACCAAGACCCCGGCCATGGTCGTTGTCCAGCGTCCCGCCGGGTCGGAACCGGGAACGCCGGCCGGTGAAGCCAGGGCCTGTGTTGTTGCCGACCTGTCCCTGAACGAGACCGAGCGGGTGCTGGAGGCGAGCGTGACCCCGCAGGCCCATCTGATGAGCGATGAATGGAAGGCCTTCGTGGCGGCAAGCACCGGTTTCGCCAATCACGACACCGTGTGCCATGCCCGCAAGGAATATGCCCGAGGCACCGTCCAAGCCAATGCCGCCGAAGGCTTCAACAACCGGGTCCGCCAGACCATCGCTGGCGTCTTCCATCACATCAGCCCCCGGCATGCTGACCTCTATTTCCACGAGATCGGCTTCCGCTGGTCCCAACACGTCGTCGCCAGTCAGAAAATCCGCAAAGCCCGGAAAGGAAGGACAATCCTTCAAACCCTCTGGGACCGGGTGCCGCCCGCACGCCAGTTGCCGGCCGTTTTCATCATGGCCGTCGGATGCCAGATCCGACGGACAAAAGCCGGCGGCATCGACGTCAGATCAATCGCGGCTGTCTTTGGTTGATAATGGCGCGGTACATAAAATTCACTTTCGTGTCGGCACCCCCACATGAGGACGGTGACACGCATTAACCACGCGATACGCTGACCTGCTGCCGCCGACAGATCAGTTGCTGACGACTGCATTGACATCGCACCCATCGACCTGCTGCCGTTACGTCATTCCGGCAGACGGCAGTGCCGAAGACACGGGTGGCTCTGCGCCAATGCGGCAGGTGCCACCGACGGGGACGCAGTGGCCTGCGGGGCCCTCTGCGCGGGGACGCATGCATCGGCAGCGTTGGAAAGTCGGATTGCCAACCGGCCAGCACGCTATTTCTGCCGCACGTACTTGGCGGCGATCACGACGCGGCGCTGCTCTTCATCGGGTTTCGTCGGCAAGCGCCTGATGTCGATTGCGGGACAATCGACAATGATCATCCTGGATGGGGCGATCATCGGCTTCTTGGGACGACTATAAATGGGTATCAGCATCATGAAATCCTTCCTGATGGCGCGGCATAAGGCGCGCCATTTCGACAGCAGGCACATCGCCCACAACAATCAAGTTCAATTATGCCGGTAAATAATATGTAAACGTCGAAATACACTCACATGGTTTTAACAAAAGATATTTCAGATCAATTAGGAAACATGCCCCCCTCCATCATAGAATAATTTTTTCGCACATTGACGATATATTTCTTTTCTGTGGGATGACATGCCGATGTTGACTCGAACGACGACAGAGATCATCGAATTCCGGTATCCTTTTGTTGCGAACGGGGAGCAAGCACCGCTGCCGGCGGGGCGCTACGAGGTGGAGACGGAGGAAGTGACCGTCGAAGGATTGTCCTTCGCCGCTTGGCGCGGGGTGAGAACGACTTTGCGGTGGATGTCGATCCAGACAGGCTGCGGGCGGCCATCCAGGATGAAGCGTCCCACCCACCGCCACGCCCACCAGTTCAGCCGAATGTACGCCCCCCGGCTGACGACCCGGGTCCCGACAGGCAACGCAGCCTGCGAGGCCTGCTTGTTCCTCCGGTCGTCATTCCGGTCGCGATCGGCTTGTTGATAATTGCCGCCATTATCCTGGGTCCCCGCCAGTAGCGACTGGCCGCTGCGGGCGCAAGGCGGGTTGATCCATCGCCGGAAGGCCTCATTTCCGGACGATTCCGAGTTCAATCACCCTGTCGATGAAATACTTGGCATGCTGCTCGGTATCCACGTAATCGTGCCCGCCATCGCCCAGGTCATGGTTCTTGGCGAACCTAGCCTGCAGACGCTCGAGGAATTGCGGTTCCTCCTCCGTCATATGCGCGATCAGAACTTGCAGGATCCGCTCATGCGCCAACACCCGGCGCTCAAGGTCCGTATTCTCGATAGTCATGTTTTTTCCTGTCAGTCGAAACGGTGAGGCCTGCGCCGGCCGGCAGGCACGGCGTTCAAGGCAAAGCAATGCGGCGGAACTCAACTGGAGACACCCGGGTATTCGCTCTCGTCACCGGCTGTCCGCCGGGACTGTCCACACGACGGCGCGAACTGTCGTCACAGAATGTGACGCGACGACCCCGTTCCGGGACAGCGTCGATCAGAGGGCGAAATTGCACCGATGACAATACATGAGTGTCCGAAAAGCCATGTATTCGGAAAACACCTATCAACTCGTTAATTCTAAAATTATTTCGGCTTTCTGACCTGAGTATTTCCCGATTCTGGCCGAAATCAAAAACCCATGGATAATGAAACCCGATTATCGGAGTCGGTTCATGCTCGATGTGCAAGACACCCTTCCAGAAAAAGCTCGAGTCAGGTCGATCGACTTGCTGAACCATCATCTGGCAGCGGCCGTGGACCTGCGGACACAGGTAAAGCAGGCGTTCTGGAACCTGCACGAGATACGCTTCTCCTCTGTCCACTTCCTGCTCGACCACCTGGCCATCGAAATCGAGGTCTATGCTGACCTGATCGCGGAACGGACGGTGCGGCTGGGTGGCTCTGCCCGTGGCACCCTGCGGGATGCGATGGAGTTGTCGTTCCTGGCGGCTCCGCGCCCGTGCGGCGCGACCGAGGCCAGTGAACATGTTGTCGCATTTGCCCAGACCACGATGGCTTTCGGAGACGAGGTCCGCGAAGCGATCGGCATCCTCACAGCGCATGGCGACATCGTTACCACAGGCTTGTTTGCTCAGATATCAAGGGGGCTGGACAGACAAATATCGCCGATGCAGTCCCGTGCGGCACAGCCATGACCGTCTCGCCCCGCCGGACAGCTGAGAGGCAACTGTCGGCCGATCTGTCCAGGTGGGACAATGAGGGTGGAGCACTGCCGGACATGCCACAGGATCCGGCCGCACGCCGTATCCTTGTCGTTGATAGCGATCCGCTGGTCTCGCTGTCCCTGGCGAGGGGGTTCGCCAATATCGGACACAGTATCTGTGCGACCGCCCTGACCATGGCTCACGCCGTGAACGCAGCGCTCTACCATAGTCCCGATCTCATCATCATGGATGCCAGTCTCGGCGATGACCGGCAATTGGTCCGGTTTGCCCCGGTCATTCGGGTTCTGTTCATTTCCCGGATGTTCAACGATGGCATGCCGCTGCCACGCGCCCTGTTACCGCCTGGAGCCACCGTGGTGCGCCGCCCTTTCCACGCAAGGGACCTTGCACGGATTGTCCGACAGGCGCTTGCCGGTGTGACGGAACAGAAGCACTGCCCAACCCGCAGAACCGGAGGCGGCGCTGGCGACTGAAGCCCAGTGATCGGTTCCGATCATTGGGACGCGGTATAAGCCCCTCTCATCCCGCACCCAAAGGAGCCAATCGATGAACAGTTCATCCGACGAAAAAAGGCTGGAGGCTTTACCCGATCCGGATCACCCGGTCGGCCCGATCCGGCACCTTACTGAAAAGGACCTGAGCCAGGAAGACCGCTCACGCCTGTTCGCCTGCCTCAACCGGGGTAAACGGTGGTTCGACAGACCAGCCTATCCGCCATTGCGGCCACGTCTGAAACCTTCGCCGACGTCCCGGATCCGACGGGACCGCCTTGATCCCCAAAAACCCTCCTGAAACGGGATGCGCCCATGGATAATACGAAGATGATGTTTCTGGCGGAAGCCATGTACCAGCAAAGCAATACCACGGGCATCCCTTGGAGCCAACGCGACCGGATAGTCCGTAAGACCTGGATCGACGCGGCGCGGCAACAAATGGAAATCGATGACGCCACCGCGTCGCAAGCGGCCACCCCGCCGGCATAGGTAAATATCCCGGCAGGAGCGGGGCGCCGGGTGCGGCACTTTGCATCGATATATCTGATCTGCATGTGGTCCGTCTGGTCAGACGGCACCCATGATTACGGCCGGTCACTGGGCTGCGCGACCGGCCGTAACCATGGATGGCCGGAACGGCCGGTTACTTGACGGTACCCTCCACCACGCGGTTCAACGGCTCGCGCGCACCGTCGCGCCGCGGCACCGGCAACTCGCGCTCACCAACCCACCGAACCTCGATGCGCGACGATGGCACGCCCGCCGCGACCAGCGCGTTGCGCACCGTTTCAACGCGTTGCTGCGATAGCGCCATGTTGTAGTAGTCCGTGCCCGGACTGGAGGCCTTGCCGATCAGGGTGATACGCCGGGCTGGATCGCTGCGGATCTCCCTGGCCGCATCGCGCATAGTGATCTCGCCGTCCTTGGTCAGCGTCGCCTTGTCGAACTCAAAATAGGTATTGTACATGGTCTGCTGATAGACCGCCGCCACCGGTCCGGGCGCCGCGATGACCGCCACGACCAGGGTGGTCTGGCAAGGTGTCGCCGTGCCCTCTACCGTCGCCGGGGCCAGACCGATGGCCAGATTTTGACAAGCCGCTTCCTCCACCGTCATGCCCTTGGCCCAATCCTGGGTGGACTCAACAGGCATCAACCCGTGACCGTGGGTCATGGCCCGCCGCAGGAAGGGTTCCGCCAGATCCATCCGCCCCTGAGCCTGATAGGACGCCCCGAGATTGAGCTCGTCATAGGGGCTATTGGGCCATTTGATGTTGGACGCCTCAAGCAGTCGGGTGGACGTATCATAGTCCCCCGACTTCAGCGCGACATATCCGGGCGAGGTTACCCCCACATCGTGTCCCGGCGCGCTATGCGTCGCGACTTGATGGGGCGTGGCCGTGCAACCGGCCAGCATCAGAATACCGAAGGGCAATGCCCCCATCACGGTATTTCTCAACATATCGAATTCTCCTGCGTTCGGAAATCGTTGCGATTCCAAACCATTTCAAATATAGAATACATGGAATAATTTCACAGAAAAAGCGTCGGCAAATACTCACTTTGCTTTTTACCTTTATTCTAAAAATACCGAAGTATGAATTTCTATCCGAATTTTTCCTTTTCCGTCATCTCGGTCCAGTCCGCTGCCAGGGCCAGCCGAGCCAGGGCTGGCAGCGATCGCGCCCCGGTCTTGCGCATGATGGCGGCGCGGTGGTTTTCCACGGTGCGCTGGCTGATCGCCAGATCGGCGGCGATGTTCTTGCTAGGATGGCCGGCAAGGACCAGGGCCATAATCTGCCGCTGCCGTGCCGTAAGCCCGGCGACATGGTTCGCCGCCTCCGTGCGCCAGGCCAGCAATTTGCTGCCATCGCGGGCCTGCTCCAACGCGCGGTCGATACTGGCCAGCAGGTCGGCGCGGCTGACCGGCTTCTCGATGAAATCGACCGCTCCCGCCCGCATGGCCTGAACCGCCATTGGGACATCGCTGCTGCCGGTCATGATGATCACCGGCACACTGTCGCCCGCCTGCCGCAAGCGATGCAACAGACCCAGACCACTCATTCCCGGAAGATAGGCGTCGATCAGCAGGCAGGCATTGCCACCCGTCTGGAAGTGGGCGAGAAACTCCTCGGCATTGGCATGCTCCTCCGCCCGCCGCCCCTGCCCTGCCAGCGATTGACGAATACTGTCGCGCAGCATGGCATCGTCATCAATGATATGGATGGTGGTGATGCGGTCGGCGGCGACCATGGGATCCCGTTCGACCCGCGTGACCAGGGGCGGTGTCGACAGCAGACGTCTGATCGCGCTCAACAAGGCAGCCGGGTTCACCGGCTTGTGCAATTGCACCTCATTGCGCAAGGCGACGGCGCGCAACGTGTCGGTTGAGATGTCAGCCGTCAGCAGCAGCCCCGGAACCGGTCGGTGCAATGCCCGGCGCAGGGCCGCAAGCAGATCAAGGCCATTCATGCCCCCCGGCAGGTTGAAGTCGACCAACAAGACATCGGGCCTGAAATCACCAGTAGCTACTAGCTGCAGGGCCGATGGCCCGCCGGCCTCCAACGCCACCTTATGTCCGACATCGCGAAGCAACATCCCCAGCAGGTCTCTGACCTCCGGATCATCCTCCACCACCAGGATGGCACCGGTGGCGATGATCGCGTCTTCCGGGGCGGACTGCGCCGATGGCGGCGGCGGCGGCACCTCTCCTGCGCGGGGCAGGATATCAACGGCAAATACCGAACCTTTGCCAAGCTGCGACCGTACACGAACCGGATGCTCCAGTAGCCCCCCCAGACGCCGTACGATCGACAGGCCCAGTCCCAACCCGGTATTGGTCGGTTCGTCCGTCCCGGCAATCTGGTGATGCTCCTCGAAAATCGCCTGCTGCTCGGCCATGGGAATGCCGATACCAGTGTCCCAGATCTCGATGCTGATCCCACCCGCCCGGTGTCGGCAGCCGATCAATACCTTGCCCTTCCTTGTATATTTCAAGGCGTTAGACAGAAGGTTGCGCACCATCTGTTCCAGCAGCCGCCGGTCGCTGAAGATCTGCGTATTGCTCATGACCACCCGCAGGCTCAGGCCGCGGGCCTGTGCGTGATAGCTGAATTCGTCACGCATCCGGGACAGCAGATCAAGCAGGGAGAAGCGGGTGATGTCGGTGGTGACAATGCCGGCCTCGATCTGGTTGATGTCCAACAGAGCGTTCAGCATGCCGGACATGGCACCCAGCGTCTCGCCAAAGCGGTCCAGCAATTCCCGTTCCCGGTCGCCCTTCATCATGTTCGACAGCACGCCCTGCAACAGGGTCAGCGTCTGCAAGGGCTGGCGCAGGTCATGGCTGGCGGCTGCCAGGAAACGTGATTTACCCTGATTGGCCAGATCGGCAGCGCGCTTGGCCGCAGCCAGCGCATCACCGACATGCCGGCGCTCGGTGGTGTCGGTAAACGTGATGACCACGCCCTCGACCCGGCCATCCTGGGTGCGATAGGACAGGACGCGGCGAAGGTACCAGGCCCCCGTCCGCGTTTCGATCTCCCGTTCCAACGGTACGCCCGATCGCAGCACCGCCTGTGCGTCCGACGACAAGCCCCCATCGGCAACCAGCGAATTCAGGTCCGACAAGGGGCGGCCGACATCCGTGGGTAAGATGTTGAACAGCAACCGCATGGCCGGGGTGAAGAACCGGATGGCCAGGGCCAGATCAAGGAAGATCGTCGCAACATCGGTACTGAACAGCACGTTCTGCAGGTCGTTGGCCGTGGTGCGCTGTCTGTCCAACGTCTCATGCAACTGGCTGTTCAGCGCGGTCAACTCCTCGTTCAGCGACTGCAATTCTTCCTTGGAGGTCAGTAACTCCTCGTTGGCCGACTGGTATTCCTCGTTGATGGCCAGGGCCTCCTGGATCATGGCCTTCTGGTCTTCGCCGGCCAGTTCCAGGTTGCGGATGGCAGCCTCAAGTTCCGCGCGCGTATGCTCCAGCTCACGTTCCAGCGCATTCACCCCGTCGCTTGGCGCCGGCGTGCCTTGTCCGACGGCCTGTCTGTCGAACAAGGGCGGGTCGATGAAGCAGACCAGCATCAGGTCCTCTCCATCATGGCGCACGGGCTGCACCGCAATGCCGAAGGACCGTTTGTCATCATCCTGACGTGAGCGGCCGCCGGGGATGATGACCGCTTCCTGTCCCTGGCGAGCCCGCTGGATAGCGGCCCGCAGCTTGACCGACAGGCCTGGCAGCACCATCGACAGCAGGTCTTGCGTGGGATGGCCCGCCGGCACCCGCAAATAGCGCTCGGTCGGGCCGAGCGAATACAGGCAATCGTGCCGCCGGTTGATCAACACCGCAGCCGGCCCGTAATCACGGGCGACCAGCCGCTGGCAGAGATCGGCCAGCGCTGCCTGCCGGGATGGCCCCGGCCCTGCATTCACCCGCGCGGGGACACGCACCCCATCGCCGGCGCTCATCAGGAAGGCGAAATCACCCGGCCTGCTGCGGCCGACATGCCGGTACAGGCGGGCGGATTTCGACACCAGCTCGAACCGGTCATCCCCGACCGGGGCCACCGTCTCCGATCCGCCCAACAGCAGGAAACCATTATCCCGCAGGGCGAAATGGAACAGTGACAGCACGCGGGCCTGCGCTTCGGGCAGAAGATAGATCAACAGGTTGCGGCAGGAGATGAAGTCCAGCTTGGAAAAAGGCGGGTCGGCCAGCACATCCTGCACCGTGAACACCACCAGAGACCGCAATTCCGGCGTAACCCGGTATCCCCCATCCTCTGTTGTGAAGAACCGAGCCAACCGTTCGGGGGACACTGCGCTGGCGATGCTGGCGGGATACAGCCCCTCCCGTGCCGTCGCCACGGCGTCGGGATCAACGTCCGACGCGAAGAACTGCAACTTCAAGCTCAGTCCCAGCGTCGTCATCTGCTCCAGGAACAGCATGGCGAGCGAATAGGTCTCCTCCCCCGTACTGCATCCCGCCACCCAGAGACGCAGGTGATTGTCATGTGCCTGGGCACGGATCAGGTCGGGGATGGTCGTGCTGGACAGCAGGTCGAACACCGGGGCGTCACGGAAGAAACTCGTGACATTGATCAACAGATCCTTGGCCAGATTGTCGCGTTCCCCAGGTGTATTGCGCAGCAGGTCCAGATAGGCATCCGCCTCGCCCGTGGCGATGCCCGCCATCGCCATGCGCCGATCGATGCGGCGGCGCAGCGTGCCTTCCTTATAAAGGGAGAAGTCGTAGGGTGTGCGGCTGCGCAGCAGGTCGACCACGGCCGGCAGCCCGTCGGGCACGGCAACCGCCCCACCCTGGACTGCGGCGCCGGGATGGTGGCGGATTGCGGCCGGCATCAACGCGACCGGCAATATCTGGCTGACCAATCCGGTGGCAATGGCATTACGCGGCATGCCGTCATATCCGGCCTCCTCCGGCGTCTGAACGAGGACCAAGCCTCCGGCCGACCGTATCGCCGTCAGCCCCACGCTGCCATCGGCGCCTGTTCCTGACAGAATCACGCAGATCGCGCGCGCGCCATATTCGCGGGCCAGCGCCGCCAGCAGGAAATCAAAGGGCATGCGGGCACCATGACGGGCCCGTGGCGGCGACAGGCGCAACAGACCCTTGGTCACCGACAGATAGGTGCCGGGCGGGATGACATGTACCCGACCGGGCAGCACCTCCATGCCGTCCATCGCCTCGCATACCGGCATGACCGTGTGGCTGGCCAGAAGATCGACCAGCAGGCTGTCACGGTTGGTCGGGTCCAGATGCTGCACCAGGATAAAGGCAGCCCCGCCGCCATCGCCCAACGCCGCCACCAGCCGGCTCGCGGCATCAAGCCCGCCGGCAGACGCCCCGATGCCAACCACCGGGAAGTCCCGCTCCACGGACACTGCGTCGGCGGGCCGTGATGGGATGGGCGTCATGGTAAAATCACCTTCAAATAGCCAATAAGCTTCCCATTGGCCTAGTTCCAGTGTATCACAATCACACAACAATACGATCAAATATATAAAACTTCCGAAATACTCCATATGCATTTGAGTATTTCCCGAATCTTTGCGTCATCCACTCGCTGAATTACAACTGGCGCAAAATGTGGAGATCAGGTGGAGGGTCGCATGCACCACACGCACAACACCTTGTCGGAGAATATCCGCGGCCAGTCGGTCGAACTGTTGAACCGCCACCTGGCTGCGGCCATTGATCTGCATGGACAGTTCAAGCAGGCCCATTGGAATGTGCGCGGCAGCGGCTTTGGCACCGTGCATGAGTTGTTCGATAATATCGCCGTTGAGGTCGAAACCTATTCCGACCTGATTGCAGAGCGGGCGGGTGCGCTTGGCGGCACCGCCCACGGCACCATCCAGGTTGCAGCTGATCGTTCCTTCCTGGTGCCGTACACGCTGGGGGTGGCTGAATCACGTCAGCACATTTTCGCCCTTTCCCAGGCGGTCTCCGCCTTCGGCCAATCGGTTCGCGAGGCTATCGGCCTCTCCACCGCGTATGGCGATCCGGGCACCGCCGACCTGTTTACTGAAATTTGCCGCGGAATGGACCGGCAACTCTGGTTGATTGAATCCCATGCGGTGCGATCATGAGCGACGCCCCCAACCAGTTGCCCTCCATGACAGCGCGTGACGCGCTGTCCCGTTGGGACAATGAGGGTGGCGCCCTGCAATCGCCTGATCGCACGCAAAGCCTTCGCATCCTGATCGTGGCTGGCGATCCCTTAATTTCTTTGCCGCTGGCCGTAGCGCTTGGCGATCTTGGGCATGAAGTCCGGTTCATTGCCCTATCGAATGACCAAGCCGCAAAGTTGGCGACTGCCAGCCCGCCTGATCTGATCATCGCTGATGCCTATCTTGAGGACGATGAAAGATTGACGGCGACGGCGCCGGTCATGCGCGCTTTGTTCGTACCGCGCCTGTTCGATGCTGGCATATCGCTGCGGCCTGGGGCGATGGTCCTACGCAGGCCCTTTCGCACGAACGATCTTCGTCGCGCGATCCGGCAGACCATGGAGAAAGCCGTGCGATGGAGAAGTTCATCGCCTGGACGCACCTAAGCCCTGCAACGGACGGATGCCGGCAGAAAAGTCTGGCCAAACCCATCGGAGAGCCGCACCCATCCCATGCAACCGACGCCTTGCAACGCGTCGGCTTTAAGGTTGCGGCCCCGTCATCAGTTTTGTGGCTATGCCGTCCGACTTTGCACCCGGCTCAAGGCGTGTGTTTCTCGGCACTTTTCTCGATGGCCGTGCCGGTCTTGGAGATATCCTCCCCAGCGCCGGCCATGGTGTGACAGGCGTCAAGCAGCGGTGTCGCCGTAAACAGCATTACGAACAGCAAGGGGAATGGAAGGGTCTTCCCGGTCATCTCGACCTCCTGCAGCTGTGGCGTCATCAGATCCTGCCCGTCAGGAACAGGATGAGGACGATGATAAGGATCAGGCCGATGCCACCGCTTGGGTAATAGCCCCAACCGGCGCTGTGCGGCCATCGTGGCAGTGCCGCGATCAGCATCAGAACGATGATGATCAGCAGAATGGTGCCGAGACTCATGACCGACCCTTTCTGTCAGCGGGTGTATTTGTATTCCGGCAGACCTTTCAGCGTTTCCTTGGTGGCATCGTTCAGAACGAACTTCTTGTCCGTCACGTTCAGCGCCGCGTAGGAGACGACGACATATTTCGACCCCATGCCAAGGAAACCGCCGACCGACAACACGGCAAACGGCACCTTGTCGTTGGGCGTCACGATCAGATCGTCGATGGTGCCCACCGTCTCGCCGGCAGCATTGTAGACCGTGCTGCCCACCACCTTGGAGGTGCGGTAACCAGTTGCCAGGGTGGTCGGGTCCACCTGCGTCAACGCGATGGTCTGTGGGGCGCCTTGTGCGAAAGCCAGGGAAACGGCCGACAGCGTGGCAACGGCCAGACCGGCCATAATAATATTGAAACGTGTCATGGTTGCTTCCTTCACTGCGGATAGGATACGGAGAAAGTGCCGGCCATGGAGGGGCGTCCACTGCCGGCACATCAAAGTGGGGCTACTTCTTCTGCGCCTGCTTGGCATCGGCTTCCGCGTCATGCTTGTCGGCATGACCGGCCGGGATATGCGGCGTCTCGGCCGGCTTGCCGGGGGCGCTGTGAACGGGTGTGACGATAGGCTTGGCGGATTGGTTGCTGCCGGGCTTTTCCATGTCGGTGTCTTCCTTGTTGCTGCCCCGGGGTGGGGCGGGGTGTCAGGCGGCATCTGCGGATATGCGGAGTTCGCGCCGACAATGTTGACTGCCCGATCGTCGGAGAGAGAACGGACCATCAAACATGCTGAAATCTAAAACGATTCAATAAAATTAGACAGACTCGGAAAGTACCCATGTAATTTACATTTATATGCTTTTTGATATTATTTGAAATATATTGATAATTATCTGAAATATCCATGCCGCCCGGCATGGCCACGGAAATCCACCGTGCCCCCCTCCAATTCTTGAATTGTGAGTGGTACAGGCCCTGTCCTACCGAGAGGAGGGCTATTTGATGAAGAAGAGCCGTTTCGGCGAGGAACAGATCATCGGGGTCCTGCGGGAGCAGGAGGCCGGGCATAAGACGCCGGATATCTGCCGGCGGCATGGGATATCGGAGGCGACATTTTACGCCTGGAAGTCAAAATATGGCGGGCTTGACGTCTCGGAAGCCAAGCACCTGAAGGGGGTCACGACATAGAAAGGGCGAAAAGTCACGTTAAGCAGATGCCCCGGAAGCGATCTGCCCTCTTGGTTCCCTGTTCCGCTTGACCATCTCCGTCACTGTATTCTTGCTGAGCCCCAATTCCCTGCCGATCAGCCGATAGCTGTGCGCCGCCGCGACCAGGGCCAGCACCTTGGGTGCCAGCCGATCCGACTTGGGCCGCTGTCCAGGCCTGCGTCCCAGCACCTTGCCTCGCGCCTTGGCGGCGGCGAGGCCGGACCGGACCCGTTCACGCAGCAGGTCACGCTCGAATTCAGCGATCCCAGCCAGGACTGTGGCCAGCATGCGGCCGGTGGCGGTACCCAGGTCGAAGGCCACGCCACTCATCGCGATTAGCGACACGCGGCGGGCCTCTAATTCCCGCAGGGTGTGCAGCAGGTCTATGGTGCTGGGGCCCCAACGTGACAGTTCCGTCACCAGCACAGCATCAATCTGCCGCGCCTGGGCCAGCGCCATCACCTTCTTCCGCTCCGACCGGTCCAGTTTGGCGCCTGATCCGGTTTCCTTGGTAAGAACCGACGACTTCGTAGCCCGCCCGCATGGCCAGGGTTGCCGTTCGCAGGACTGGTCGGCCGTGGACATGCGGCAGTAGATGGCGACACGCTGTCCCAATTGAACCCTCCCGGCGGCATCGCCCTGTCGGCGGCGGAACATCTGGGTCTTGTCGCGTATCGAACAGACATTACCTCGGTTGAGATAATCTCGTCATGGCAGTTGATCCATAGACGTGCCCTTCTGTTTGCCAAACCCGGCTTTGATGGAGGATGTCATGGGACGTTCAGCGTTTGATCCTGGCGCGAAGGGTAAAAAGCCTTGGAATGCTGGCCGGCGAATAGGCGCCAAGCGCGCTTTGAAACCACAGCAGGTCTGGGCTATCCGTTTCTGGCTGGAGCACCAGCAGCGGGTGCGTGATCGCGCTCTATTTGATCTGGCCATCGACAGCAAGCTACGCGGTTGCGACCTTGTCCGCATGAAGATCGGCGACATCGTGCGCGGTGGAGAAATCCGGTCACGTGCGCTGGTTATTCAGAAGAAAACAGGCCGGCCGGTTCAGTTCGAACTGTTGGAGACAGCCCGTAAAAGCCTTCAGGCCTGGCTGGAACGCCGGGGCGGGACGATTGCCGATTATGTCTTCCCCAGCCGGGTCGACCATACAAAACCCATCAGCACCCGCCAATATGCGCACCTCGCTAAAGAATGGGTGATCGGGATCGGCCAGCGCCGCGAGGATTATGGAACCCATTCCCTGCGACGAACCAAGGCAGCCCTCATTTACAAACAGACCGGCAACCTGGGCGCCGTGCAGATCCTGCTGGGTCACACCAAGATCGAGACAACAGTGCGCTATCTGGGCATCGATGTGGAAGATGCGCTGCAACTGGCGGAGACGACGGAGATATAGAGGGTGTGTCCGTGGGGAACTGCCGGAGCGGGCGGGAATGTCCGGAACCCCAGATTTGCCACCATAAACCCGCCCGTCCGCTTCCGGCCCCATAACTGACATTTTTGGTGATCCCTCCCCCGCTTCCTTGCAGGTAAGCCTGCCCTTCACCATACTCTTACCAAAGCGCGATCGTTCCACCGGAGGCAAAAAATGCCGGCAACCGCAACCTTGTCCAGCAAGTTCCAGATATCCATCCCCAAAGCCGTCCGTGAGCAGCAGCATTGGGAGGCGGGGCAGGAATTTGTCTTCATGCCCAAAGGCAAGGGCGTGCTGGTGATGCCGGTGCCGGAACGGGACCAATTAGCCGGCATCGCCAAGGGCGCAAGCACAGAGGGCTACCGCGACCGGTCGGATCGCTATTGATGGCGGTGCCGTTGCGCGTCGTTGATCGTTCGGCCTGGATCGAATGGCTGGTGGATAGTGCGCTGGGAAGAAGGCTGGCGTCGGAAATCCCGGACAAGGCCAATTGTATCGTCCCCACCATCGTGCAACTGGAACTGTCAAAATGGCTGCTCCGCGAATGCGGGGAAGATCAGGCTGATCAGGTCATCGCCTATACCCAGAAATGCACTGTCGTGCCGCTGGATACCACCATCGCCCTGCTGGCAGCGGATATGCAACGGGAATATGGGTTGGCAACCGCCGACGCCGTCGTCTATGCGACCGCGCGCCGGCAGGGGGCCGAACTGTTGACCTGTGATGCCCATTTTAAAGGGCTTCCGGGTGTCGCCCTATTCGCAAAGTCAGGCTGACGGCACACCCCTCACCACCGCCTTTTCCCCGCCCCGAATGGCGGGCGCTTCACCAGCGGTTTCGGCGGCGGGGGTGGTGGGGGCGGCGGTGGCGGGGGGGTGAGTTCGACGGTCACCTTTTCACCGGCCGCCATCTGGGCGAGCGCCCGCATCAGGGTACGCACGCCGTCCATCCGGGTCTGGGTGCTGTCCCAAGGGCGCAGCAGCACCAGTTTCTGGTCGGGGCGCAGCTTGGCCGTGCCGGCCTGTTTCTGAATGAACTCAACCAGTTTGGCCGGGTTCTTGAAGTTATTGTTGCGGAAGCCGACAACCGCCCCCTTGGGCCCGGCATCCAGGTTGCCCACCCCGGCTTCCTTGCACAGGCGCTTGATTTCCATCAGTTGCAGCAGGTTTTCCACCTCGTCCGGCAGGGGGCCGAAGCGGTCGATCAGTTCCACGCCGAACGCCTCCACCTCTGCCTTGTCGGCCAGATCGGACAGGCGGCGATAGAGCGTCAGCCGCACGCCCAGATCGGGCACATAGCTATCCGGGATCAGCACCGGCATCCCCAGGGCGATCTGTGGCGACCAGCCCTCTTCGGCCCGTTGCGCCTCTGTCCGGCCCCCGCGTGCGGCCTCCACCGCCTCTTCCAGCATCTGCTGGTAAAGCTCCACCCCCACCTCGCGGATTTGGCCGGATTGTTCCTCACCCAGCAGATTGCCGGCCCCGCGAATATCCATATCGTGGCTGGCCAGCTGGAAGCCCGCCCCCAGATTATCCAGCGTTTCCAGCACATGCAGGCGCTGCTGTGCGGTGGCAGACAGAACCGTCTTGGGCTGGTAGGTCAGATAGGCGTAACCGCGCACCTTGGACCGGCCAACGCGACCCCGGATCTGGTACAGCTGGGCCAGACCGAACAGGTCGGCGCGGTGGACGATCATGGTGTTGGCGCTGGGGATATCCAGGCCGCTTTCAATGATGTTGGTGGCCAGCAGCACATCATATTTGCCATCGTCAAAGGCGGTCATGACGTCTTCCAGCTCGGTCGCCGCCATCTGGCCATGGGCGGTGATCAGCTTCACCTCCGGCACCAGCTCTTCCAGCCGCACCCGTACCTTGGCCAAATCCTCCACCCGTGGGCAGACATAGAAGGTCTGGCCGCCGCGATAATGCTCTCGCATGATCGCTTCGCGGATCACCACCGGGTCAAAGGGCAGCACGAAGGTGCGCACGGCCAGCCGGTCCACCGGCGGGGTGGCGATGACGGACAGTTCCCGCACGCCCGACAAGGCCAGTTGCAGCGTGCGCGGGATGGGTGTGGCCGACAGGGTCAGCACATGCAGATCGGCACGCAGTTCCTTCAACCGCTCCTTCTGCTTCACGCCGAAATGCTGTTCCTCATCCACAATCACCATGCCCAGGCGCTTGAACTCCGCCCCCTTGCCCAGCAAGGCATGGGTGCCGATGACGATATCCACCGTCCCATCGGCCAGCCCGGCCTTGGTCTGGTTGGCTTCCTTGGTCGTCACCATGCGGGACAATTGGCCGATGCGCACCGGCAGACCGGCGAAACGCGCCTCAAAGGTGCGGGAATGCTGGCGGGCCAGCAGGGTGGTGGGCACCACGACGGCCACCTGATGGCCCGCCATCACCGCCAGAAAGGCGGCGCGCAAGGCCACCTCCGTCTTGCCGAAACCGACATCGCCGCAGATCAGCCGGTCCATCGGCTTGCCGGAGCCCAAATCCTCAATCACATCCTCGATGGCCCGCAACTGGTCATCGGTTTCGGCATAGGGGAAGCGGGCACAGAATTCATCCCAGGCCCCATCGGGGATGGGAATGGCGTCGGCCCGGCGCAGCGCGCGTTCCGCCGCAATCCGCAACAGCGCATCGGCCATATCCTTCAGCCGGCGCTTGACGCGGGCCTTGCGCGATTGCCAACCGGCCCCGCCCAGCTTGTCCAGCGTCGCGCCTGCCTCCTCGCTGCCATAGCGGGAGAGGACTTCGATATTCTCCACCGGGACATAAAGTTTGTCGCCGCCATCATAGATCAGGCGCAGGCAATCATGCGGGGCGCCGCCGACATCCAGCGTTTCCAGCCCATCATATTTGCCGATGCCATGATCGATATGGACGACAAAATCACCGGGGTTGAGGGACGCCGCCTCGGCAATGAAATTGGCATTGCGCCGCTTCTTGCGGGTGCCGGCGCGCACCAGCCGGTCACCCAGAATATCCTGCTCGGTGATGATGGCCAGGCCAGGTGCTGTAAAGCCATGGTCCAGCGGCAGCACGGCCAGCGCCGTGGTGCCCTTCGGTAAGGCTGTGACATCGGCCCAGCTTTCCACCGCCTTCAGCTTCGCCAGCCCATGTTCCTTGAACACGGAGAGCAGACGGTCGCGGGAACCGGCGGAATAGCCGGCGATTACCGTTACGCTGCCCTCCTCGGCCAGGGCGTTGATATGGTCGCGCAGCACCTCATACACATTCACGCCGGACTGCACGCGGGCATCGGCGAAATCGCGGCCCTTACGCCCGCCGCCATCGACCAGATCCTTGTTGGCCACCTCCCCTTCCACGGCGGCGAAGGGCGACAGCTGGGCCACCGCCCGGGTCGCCAGATGCCGGTCGAACGTGTCGCCATCCAGGAACATCAGCGAGGGGGGCACCGGCTTATAGGCCGGGTTGCCGGATTTCTTTTCCGCCTCCACCATGGCGCGGCGGGCCTGATAGAAATCCTGCACCTGTTCCAGCCGCTCATCACGGGCTTCCTCGACATTGGGGTCCAGGGTCAGGGCGGCGTTGGGCAGGTAATCGAACAGGGTTTCCATGCCGCTATGGAACAAGGGCAGCCAATGTTCCATGCCGGCATGTTTGCGCGCCGCACTCACCGCCACATAGAGCGGATCGTCATCCATGACAGCGCCGAAATGTTCGCGGTAGCCGGTGCGGAAGCGCTGGATCGACATTTCATCCAGGAACACCTCTGACATCGGCGTCAACACGAAACTGTCGCGCTTTTCCACCGTCAGCTGTGTCATGGGGTCGAAGCTGCGCACGCCTTCCAGATCATCGCCGAACAGGTCCAGGCGCAACGCCTCCTGGCTGCCGGGGGGGAACAGGTCGATGATGCCGCCACGCACGGCAAATTCCCCCGGCTCCCGTACCGTCTGGGCGCGGATATAACCGTTCTGCGACAGGAAGCGCTGAAGCTCTGCCACATTGATGCGATCGCCCACCTTGGCGGCAAAGCTGGCATTGCGAAAGGCCAGACGCGGCGGCACCTTCTGCACCAGCGCGTTCACCGTGGTGATGACCAGCAAGCCGCCCGGCACCGCCCCACCCTTGGCCACCTGCAACAGCCGCGTCAGGGTGGAAATGCGGGTGGCCACAATTTCCCCATTGGGGGACACGCGGTCATAGGGCAGGCAGTCCCAGGCCGGGAACAGCCGCACCTCTACACCCGGATCGAAGAAAGCCACCTGTTCGGCCAGCCGGGCGGCGCGCGCATCATCGGTGGCGACATGCAGCAGCCCGGCCCCGCCGCCCTTTTTCGCCAGCGCCGCCAGCAGGCGGGAATCCTGCCCATCGGGCGCACCGGACAGCAGCATCCGGCGCGGATGGCCAAGGTTCAGCGCGATATCGGGCGCGGGGATGACAGTCATGGGAACCGGCTCTTCGATCATGCGGCAATGATGGAAGCCGGGTTTATAGCAGGCCCAGGCGCATAAGGGAACAAAAGGGGGACGCTATTTGCTCGCCCAACCGGTCAGTCCGCGATCTCCCGCAGATAGGCAGTGTAGCGCCGGCCCGGCCCCAGCGGCACGGCGGTGACGGCCAGTTCGGCCGGGAAGGTCTGCCCATCGGCGCGCACCCCCTGCACCACCAGCCGCTGGCCCGCGCCCCCAACCCCTTCCAGCCATTCCGGCAGCTCAGAGCCTTCCGGCAAGCGGATCATGTCGGCGAGGGAGGCACCCAGCGCCGCCCCCCGGCTGCGCTGGAATATCCGTTCCGCCGCCGGGTTCAGTTCCATCACCAGACCCGCATCATTGAAGGTAATGATGGCATCCAGCGCGGTTTCCAGAATCGAACGGGCGCGCGCCTCGCTCTCCCGCAGGCGCAGGCTGGCCGCCGCCTCTGCCGTGATGTCGCGGAACAGGCAGAGCACCAGCCGTTCGCCAGCGCTGTCAAATGGCACGGCTGACGCTTCCAGCAGCAGGAGCGCGCCGTCCCTGCGTTGCACGGGTTGGCGCACCTGACGCACCACCTCCCCGCCGTTCACCCGGCGCAGCATCAGCTCTGTCAGCGGGCGGGATTCTTCCGTTGCATGGTCCAGTACATGCAAGCCGTCCAGGCTTTCATCGGGCGACATGCCCATGATGGCACGGCCGGCCTTGTTGAGGAAGCGGAACAGGCCTTGGCTGTCATGCACGAGAATGCCGTCAGGCGTCAGGTCCACCAACTGGCGATAGCGCTGTTCGCTTTCCTGCAACCGCAGTTCCTGCCGCTTATTCTCGGAGATATCCGTGCGGAGGCAAAGCGTGCCGCCATCCGGCAGGCGCTGGTCCTGCACCCGCACCCACCGCCCGTCGGCCAGCAGAATTTCCTGTGGTGCCGGATCAGGGTCACGGAACTCCCGCAGACGCTGGGCGATATATTCCTCCCGGTCATGGCCCAGCGCGTGGTGATTGTCCCCCACCTCGATGCTGGCGCGCAACAGCACCTCAAACGAAATGCCGGGTTCCATCAGGTTGGCCAGAATGGGGAACATCGCCCGCAAGGCCGGATTGGTCAGCACCAGCCGTTCCTGTGCATCATAGATCGCCACGCCATCTGGCATCAGGTCCAGCACAGCGGAAAGGGTGGTTGCGGCCACGATGGCGACCCTCCGACAAAACGGGGAAGAAAAGATTGGGGATTTTGCCCAGTCCCGGCCATGTTCGCAAGAAATGCTTTATTTATACGTTGTTAACGTTTCCCGATTTCACGCGGGAAGTGCATGATTCAGCCGGTTCAGCAATCCGGCCCAGTCCCCACAACGCACCTGCCGAAACAGGCGCATGGTGGGATACCAGCCGGTTTTCCCCTCCCCTGCCAGCCAGCGCCAGTCGGTGTCGGTGGCGATCAGGGTCCAGACCGGGCGCCCCATGGCCCCGGCCAGATGGGCCAGCCCGCTGTCGGGCGTAATCAGCAGGTCCAGATGGGACAGGATGGCGGCACTGTCCATCCAGGTGCTGACGGCCCCACCCAGGTCGGTGACATGGGCGGGCAGCGGCAGGGCCGCCAGTTCCTCCCGCCCGCTGGCCACCTGCAGCGCATACCAATCCACCGCCTGCTGTTGCAGCAGCGGGGCAAAGGCGGCCAGACCGGGGCTGCGCCAGCGGTCGCCGGGATGGGCGGGGTTGCCCGCCCAGCTGAACCCGATGCGCAACCGCCCCGGCCGTTTGGGCAGGCGCCCGGCCCAGAGCGCGGCCATGGCCGGATCGGCGGCGAGATAGGGCCCGTCCCAGGGAATGGTCTCCGGCAGCAGGCCCAACAGGCCTGGCATGTCCAGCAGGGCCACCTGGAAATCAGCCGCCGGCACGGGCTTGCCCCGCGCCAGGGGGCGGCCGAAGCGCCCATCCAGGAACAAGGGCAGCAGGGCCGGGGGCAGCTCAAACGTCACGCGCGCCCCCAGCGCCTCCAGCTGGCGGATCAGGCGGGCGCACATGATGGTGTCACCAGCCCCCTGTTCATCCCAGACCAGGATATGTTTTCCCGCCAGTTCCTCCCCCTGCCAGGGGGGAATATGAACGTGCCGGGGTGAGCGGGCGGAGACCGACCAGCGGTGATGATAGGCGGCAAACCCCTCCCCCCAGCGGCCCAGCCGCAACAGGCAGAGCGCACGCCCCAGGGCCGAGGCTTTATCATCCGGTGCCAGGGCCAGGGCGCGTTCAAACGCGGCCAGGGCGGCTTCGGCGTCACCCGTCACCCGGTGGAACAGGCCCAGATCGCGCCAGACATAGGCCGTGTCGGGGGCCATCTCCACCGCCTTGGCCAGCAGCGTGCCCGCCTCCGCCTCCCGCCCATCATGCAGGAAAAGGTTGGCCAGGGCACAGCGGGCGGGGACCAAGGCGGGGGAGGCGGCCAGGGCACGGCGCAACAGGCCTTCCGCCCGCCTCTTGTCGCCGGCCCGCCTCGCCGCGTCCCCCAGGGTCAGCAGGGCAATGGCATGATCGGGCGCAAGGGTCAGCACCTGTTCCCACAGGCTGAGCGCGCCCGGCCCATCGCCCCGCGCCTCTGCCCGGCCTGCGGCGGCGATCAAATCCTTCACACCAGCGATCATCAGAACCGTTCCATCAGCGTGGGCTGGCCCTGCACGGTGGAGGATACGGCTTCCGGCATCCGCGTCAGTTGATCGCCGCGCGGAATCGGCGGCGGATCAGGATCGTAAATCTGCTTCAGGCGGCGATATTCCTGATCGTGATATTCCTGCTGTTCCTGAAAGCCGGGTTCCCCATTGCGTCGCCCGGTGACGATCACCTCATCCGCCACGGGGGGCGACGCCTCCTTTTCCGGTGCAGCTGATGGCTCCGCCCCCGCGGCGGCAACAGCGGTCAGCAGCGTAAGGGCGGACAATGCCAGGGGGCGACGGGGCAATATCATGGGGCCGATCCTAACGCCTTTCGGGTTGCCGCGACAGGGGGCGCATGAACGCGAACGGAATAAGAACATTTCCACTTGGCAGCCAAGAACAAATCGCGTACAACAGGTTCAGTTGAACGCAGACACCTATCCGTGCGAGAAGGAAGGGGACAATTATGTCGGCAGCTCCACTTCGTCTGGTTGAAACACCCATGGACAAGCAAAAAGCTCTGGACGCAGCACTCGGCCAGATCGAACGCGCCTTTGGCAAGGGCTCCATCATGAAGCTCGGTGCCAAGGAGGCGATTTCCGAAATGGAAGTCGTGTCCACCGGTTCGCTGGGTTTGGATATCGCCCTGGGTATCGGCGGTCTCCCACGTGGCCGCATCGTTGAAATTTATGGGCCGGAAAGCTCGGGCAAGACCACGCTGGCCTTGCACGCCATCGCCCAGGCACAGAAGAATGGCGGCGTCTGCGCCTTTGTGGATGCTGAACATGCGCTCGACCCTTCCTATGCCCGCAAGCTGGGCGTGGATGTGGATGAGCTGCTGATCTCCCAGCCCGATGCCGGCGAACAGGCCCTGGAAATCGCCGACACGCTGGTGCGCTCCGGTGCTATCGACGTGCTGGTGGTGGATTCGGTGGCGGCCCTGGTGCCGCGCGCCGAACTGGAAGGCGAAATGGGCGACAGCCATGTCGGCCTGCACGCCCGCCTGATGAGCCAGGCGCTGCGCAAGCTGACCAGCTCCATCTCCAAGTCGCGCTGTCTGGTGATCTTCATCAACCAGATCCGCCTGAAGATCGGCGTCATGTTCGGCAATCCGGAAACGACGACCGGCGGTAATGCGCTGAAATTCTATGCCTCGGTTCGCCTGGATATTCGCCGCATCGGCGCCATCAAGGACCGGGAGACGGTCACCGGCAACCAGACCCGCGTGAAGGTGGTGAAGAACAAGATGGCCCCGCCCTTCCGGGTGGTCGAATTCGACATCATGTATGGCGAAGGCGTGTCCAAGGTGGGTGAACTGCTGGATCTGGGCATCCAGGCCGGCGTGGTGGACAAATCCGGTTCCTGGTTCTCCTATGACGGGCAGCGCATTGGGCAGGGGCGTGAAAACGCCAAGACCTTCCTGCGCAGCAACCCGGCCGTGGCCGACAGCATCGAACAGAAAATCCGCGCCAATGCCGGCATCGTGGCGGGCGCCATGATGGGCACGCCGGAAACCGATGGGGATGCCTCCAGCCCCGAATGATCCTTTCTCCCTCGCACGGGGATCGTTCCGCAGCCCCACCCGGTCTTTCGCCGGGCGGGGCTTTTTCATACCCTTGCGCCGACAGCCCATCTGGGATAAAAGCGGCGCCAGGAAGATTTCTTCCAGCATCCAGAGCCGGACTTGGGTCCGGCGCCAACCTGCCTACCCGGGCAAGGTGGCGGCCTCTGACGGGGCGATGCGGCCGGTTCACCGGCAACGAAGCGGGCGGCGATTCTCTCTCCACCCTTTGGCTTGGTCCCGTCACGTCTGCCTCCTGTGGCCCTGTAGGCGCCTTTTGTGGAGTGCATGATGTTTGTGACCGCACCCTTGGCCCCCGCCCCCTTTCATCCGGGTGATGAATGGCTGCGTGACCTGATTGCCGCCCCTGGCGATCAGGTGCAGCCGGTCGGCCCCACCGAGGGCGACCGCGCCCTGTTCGTGGTGCTGCATCGCAGCCGCGGGCTGTGGACGCATATTTACCGGGTGCAACGCCAGCCGGGGCGCATCGGCGGGCTGGTCGCCCTGTTGCGGGTGCTGGAAGGGGATCAGGTGGAACAGGCGGTTCGCTGGGCGAACGGCATGGCTTGACAGCAGCCCTGCAACAATGGAATGGATGCTACCCGACGAGGGAGAGACTGGCCCTGCGCCAGCGCCGAAGGAGCAACCGCCCCGGAAACTCTCAGGCAAAAGGACCCGTCGGACATAATATCTGGAAAGTGGCGCTTCGCGCGCCCGCCGAAGGGATAGCGATCTCAGGCAAACAGACAGAGCGGGCACAACCGGGCGGCAGAAAAGCCGCCACGCCAGGAGTGTCCGCCATCGTGACCATTGCCGCCACCCCGCTGTTCCCTTCCCTTTCGGTGACCGATCTGTTCACCATCGGCATCGGCCCGTCCAGTTCCCACACGGTGGGGCCCATGCGGGCAGGGGCGGTTTTTGCCGCCATGGCCACTGCCCATGGCCAGCCGGATATGGTCACCTGCGATCTTTATGGTTCGCTGGCGCTGACCGGCAAGGGCCATGCCACCGACCATGCTGTGCTGCTGGGCCTGTCCGGCTGGCTGCCGGACCGCATTGATCCCAATGCCGTGCCGGACCTGATCGCCGCCATTGCACGCGACCAGTCACTGCCCCTGGGCGGTGGTACGGCGATCCATTTTGTGGAAGCGGACCATCTGCGCTTTCGCATGGGGGAATTCCTGCCCTTCCATGCCAATGCCATGCGCTTTACCGCGCATTATGTCGATGGGCGGCAGCTGGAGCAGGTTTTCTATTCCGTGGGTGGCGGGGCCATCCGCATGGAAGGGGCCGATGCCGGCGACCGGCCCAATGTCACCCTGCCCCACCCGTTCAGTTCCGGTGCCGAGCTGCTGACCATCGGGGAACAGAAGGGCCTGTCCATCGCCGATATTGTCTGGGCCAATGAGGAGGCGTTCCGCAGCCGGGCCGAGACGGTGGAGTTTGTCGACAAGGTGCGCCAGGCCATGCTGGATTGCATCGAGCGCGGCTGCCGGCAGGATGGCATCCTGCCGGGCGGGCTGAAGGTGCGCCGCCGCGCCCGTTCCCTGCATCAGACCCTGATGGCCAGTATGCCCCGGATCGAGCCGTCCCACGTGTTCGAATGGGTCAGCCTCTACGCGCTGAGCGTGAATGAGGAGAATGCCGCCGGCGGCCGGGTGGTGACGGCGCCCACCAATGGGGCTGCCGGCATCCTGCCCGCCGTGCTGAAATATTATGAGACCTTCGTGTCCGGCGCCAACCGCACTGGATCGCGCACCTTGCTGATGACGGCGGCGGCCATCGGTTTTCTGTACAAGATTCGCGCTTCCATCTCGGCGGCCGAAATGGGCTGCCAGGGGGAAGTCGGGGTGGCCTGTTCCATGGCCGCCGCCGGGCTGACCGCAGCCTTGGGCGGCAATAATCAGCAGATCGAAAATGCCGCCGAGATCGGCATGGAACATAATCTGGGCCTGACCTGCGACCCGATCGGCGGGCTGGTGCAGGTGCCCTGCATCGAGCGCAACACCATGGGCGCGGTGAAGGCGATCAATGCCGCCTATCTGGCCCTGCGCGGCGATGGCAGCCACGTCGTCTCCCTGGACGCGGTGATTGAAACCATGCGCCAAACCGGCGTGGAGATGAGTTCCAAGTATAAGGAAACCAGCCTGGGCGGGCTGGCCGTCAATGTGGTGGGCTGTTGATTTTTAAAGTCTCCCCGTGGCGGGTCGCTCACGCCCGCCACGGGGCAGCAGACGCCAGCCCAGCAGGGCCACCACGATGGCGGCATAGATGATGGGCTCCAGCGGCCAGGATTTCACCAGCAGCAGGAAATGGGCGGCCCCGGCCAGGGCCGCCGGATAGACCAGCCGATGCAGCCGGCGCCAGCGCACGCCGCCCAGCCGGCGGATCATGGCATTGTTGGAGGTCACCGCCAGCGGCAGCAGCAGCACAAAGCCCAGCATCCCGATTGTGATATAAGGCCGTTTCAGGATATCGGCCCCGATGGCCGCCCAATCCAGCCCCTGATCCAACAGAATGTAGCTGACCAGATGGGCCAGCACATAGAAGAAGGCCAGCAACCCCACCGCCCGGCGATAGCGCAGCCAGTTAATGCCCAGGGACTGGCGCAGCGGCGTGATGGCCAGCCCGAGAATGATCAGCCGAAGTGCCCATTCCCCCAGGCCGCGTTCCAGCGCCTTGGCCGGATCGGCCCCCAGATTATCCGTCAGCGCCTGGACAAACAGCCAGACACCCGGCACCAGCCCCAGCAGATAGAGCGGCCAGGAAGGAAAGGCAGGCTGGCGCAGCCAGCGCGGCAGGGCGGCCATCAATAGAATTTCCGCAAATCCATGCCAGTATAAAGCCCGGCCACCTGATCAGCATAGCCGTTGAAGGGCAGGGTCGGCCGGCGCTTGGCGAACAGCCCGCCTTCCCCGATCCGCCGCTCGGTCGCCTGGCTCCAGCGCGGATGATCGACCTCCGGATTGACGTTGGAATAGAAACCATATTCCTGCGGCGCCTGCATGTTCCAGCTGGTCAGCGGTTGCTTGTCCGTCAGGGTGATGCGGACGATGGATTTGATGCCCTTGAAACCATATTTCCACGGCACCACCAGACGCAGCGGCGCCCCATTCTGGTTGGGCAGCGTCTCCCCATACAGCCCCACGGCCAGCAGGGTCAGCGGGTGCAGCGCCTCATCCAGGCGCAGGCCCTCCCGATAGGGCCAGTCCAGCACCTTCAGGAAACCGCCCACCCCCGTCATCTCATTGGGGCGCAGCGCCGTTTCAAAGGCCACATATTTGGCGCTGCCCAGCGGCTCCACCCGCGCCAGCAGATCGGCCAGGGGGAAGCCGATCCAGGGGATCACCATCGACCAGCCTTCCACGCAGCGCATCCGGTAGATGCGTTCCTCCAGTTTGGCCGGCTTGATGATATCTTCCAGGGCAAAGCTGGTGGGTTTGGCCACCATGCCATCCACCTGCACATTCCAGGGGCTGGTGGTCAGCCGGTGCGCATTGCGCGCCGGCTCCGACTTATCAACGCCGAACTCGTAATAATTATTATAGCTGGTGATGTCCTTCAGGGGTGTCGGGGTCTCGTCCGTGGAAAGGCTGCTTTTGGCCGCCGTCAGCGGGCTGGCCGCCGCACTGCCGGCCAGCAGCATCCCCCCTGCCCCGGCCAGCAGATGCCGGCGGCTGAGATAGAGCGCCTGGGGCGTCACATCGCGTTCGCCCAGATCGGGGGCATGGCGCAGCAGCATCGGCTTTTCCTCACATCATGCGGGCGGGGAACCCATGGGCAGAAGATAAGCGCGCGCCGCCGCCACGGCTAGCCCCGAGGCCGAGGCTGCGACAGGAATACATATCTACATATAAAATATGTTTATATTGATATTTCACAAACAAAAACATAATTCCCATTGACTCAATAGGAAATAACCGACACCATCCCCCTCAGAAAGCGTCGTTCCCCTGGCGACCTTCCTCTTTCTGGCGGAAGAAAATCCATGTCCACCAATGTGCTGCCGCTCTCCAAACCCGTTCCGGCCGACAGTTCCCTGCGTCTGGTGCCGGATGTGCCGGATTTTGTGGTTGGCCCCGGCCTGTCGCCGGAGGTGGCGGACGTGGTGACCCTGATTGCCGGCAGCGCCACCGCCGGGCGCAATCTGACGGAAACCCGCCGTATCTTCACCCAGGTGCGCCGGGCGCTGGGGCCGACGGTCCCGGATATCGCCTCCATCCGGGAGGAGGTGATCAACACCCCGGCCGGTAAGCTGAACCTGCGGCTCTATCGTCCCTCCTTCGGGTTCCGGCCGCTGCCGGCGCTGCTATTCTTCCATGGCGGCGGCTGGACGGTGGGCGATCTGGACAGCCATGATACGCTGTGCCGCCAGCTGGCCATCGCCACCGGCCATGTCATCGTCGCCGTGGATTACCGGCTGGCCCCGGAAAACCCCTGGCCCGCCCCGATTGAAGATGGCTGGGAGGCGCTGCGCTGGCTGTCCAACTATGCCCCGCTGCTGGCCATCGATCCGCTGGCCATCGGCGTGGCGGGGGACAGTGCCGGCGGCAACATCGCCGCCGTGCTGGCCCTGAAGGCGCGGGATGAAGGCGGACCGGCCTTGAAGGGGCAGGTGCTGATCTATCCCTGCACCGACCTGTCGGCCAGCCTGCCCTCCCATTTCGCCCATGCCGATGGCTATCTGCTGACGCGCAAGCAATATCTGGCCTATGTCGCCAATTATCTGGCGGGCCAGGATGTTGAACAGGATTGGCGTGTGTCACCCCTGCGGGCAGCCCGGTTCGACGGGTTGCCGCCGACCGTGATCATCACCGCCGGATTCGATCCGCTGCTGGATGAAGGCCGCGCCTATGCCGGGCGGCTGGCCGCCGCCGGAGTGCCGGTGATCCATCGCAGTTACGCCGACATGGTGCACGGCTTCATCACCATGGGCGGCCGCTTGCCGGCCGCCAATCGTGCCATCGCCGATATCGGCCGGGCGCTGGCCTCACACGATATCTACGCCTTCAGCGATGGCGGGGGTATCTGAAACCAGTCAGCGGCGCCTTCCTTACATTTCACCTTCCCTCCTTGACCCGTCCCCACTTGCACCCCTGGCGCCTGTCGCCAGGGGTTCTTTTTGTTGCGCTGCATATATTCTTTGGTTGCGACACAGCATAAATTCAACTGAAAAATATCTCCATTCGATCCATCGTTTTGACTGGCGGGCCGCGACAATTTGCGCCACCATCAATTTTGGGTGACCGCCCGGAAGAGACCGGCACCCCCTGTGCGATACAGGTAAGGGAGGACGTAATGGTGGCGTTTCACGAGGGGGAGCGCATACTGCCGCTCCCGGCGGATTATGTGCCGGTGCCGACGGCACGCCGGTTGACCAACCATGATTTGCAGGAGGCCCTGGCCGACGGCTGGGCCGATTTCAAGGCTGCCCCCGCCTATGGGCTGGCCTTTGGCGGCATCTATGCCCTGCTAGGCCTGGGCGGGCTGTTGGCCCTGACCATGCTGGACCAGCCGCATCTGATGTTCCCGGCCATTACCGGCTTCCTGCTGTTCGGGCCGTTCGCGGCCCTGGGCCTTTATGATATCAGCCGTCGGCGCCAGTTGGGCCGGCCGGTGGAACCGCTGAAGGTGTTCTTCGCGTTTCGCCGGCATGGCGGCAGCCAGATCGGGATGCTGGGCCTGTTTCTGGTATTTGCCACCATCGCCTGGCTGAAGATCGCCACCTTGATCTATGCGCTGTATTTCGGCCCCGCCCCGATGGAGATGGCCCAGCTCTGGGCCGCCGTGACGGGCAGCTTCGCCGGGCTGCGCTTTGCCGCCACCGGCATCATTGCCGGCGGGCTGATCGCCACCACGATCTTCGCATTGTCGGTTTTCTCCGTACCGATGCTGCTGGATCGGGATGTGGATGTTGTGACGGCCATCCTGGCCAGCCTGCGGGCGGTGCTGCTGAACCTGCCGCTGATGCTGGCCTGGGGTGCCATGGTGGCGGTGGTGATCGGGTTCAGCATTGCCGCTGGCCTGCTGGCCCTGATCGTCACCCTGCCCTGGCTGGGCCATGCGACCTGGCACCTGTATGTACGGGCGTTGGGGCGCACCCCGGTTCCCGGCGCTGAATAAATACCTATCTCTCTGGATCGTAACCGATCCAGAGAGATTTGGTGTTCCCTCAGGCGCCGGGCGGGCGCATCCGTGCCCTTGGCTTGCGCGGGCACGGTACCCCGCGGGCCGGCAGTCGCCGGCCTTCAACCGAAGCGGCAAAGCAGCATGACAGCCGCCGGTCAACCGACCGGCGGCTGTTCATTTTCAGGCACCACCCCTGGCAATTGCCGGCGCCAGCGGCCGGGCGTGGTGCCGGTGATGCGTTCAAAAACCCGCGTTAAGTGGCTCTGGTCAGCAAAGCCGCATTGCTGCGCAATCTCCGCGATGGGGGATGGGGAGGTTGCCAGCAGGTGCCGCGCCTGCGCCACCCGCCGTTCCAACAGCCATTGATGCGGCGGCATCCCGGCGCTTTGTTTGAAAGCGCGGGAAAAATGGCCGACGGAAATGCCGCATTCCCGCGCCAGATCGGCCAACCCATGGTCGCCGGCCAGATTGCCCATCATCCGCAGCACCCGGCGCAATTGCCAGGGGGCAAGCCCGCCCCGGTGCGGCGGGCAAGGGCTTGGCGCTATGGCGCCACCATTATCAAAGGCAAGATCGGACATCGGGCGAACAGGCGGGGTGACGGGTTGAACCGCGCCCATCCTATGCCGCAGCGCGCCCGCCCCGCGCGCACCCTGGTACCAGTTTTATAACATTTAACTGACAGAACGATGTCGATAGTGCCGCTGCACCATTGGGAAACCACGGCTTCTATGCTACATCGCCATAATAATCATAATGCCAAAGCCTGGGAGCGGCAGGGTTGAACGGGAAGAAGCCGACCATTGACGATGTCGCCCGCCTGTCCGGCGTGGCCCGTGTCACCGTCTCCCGCGTGTTGAATGGCGGCCCCAATGTCCGCCCCGCCGTGCGCACCAAGGTGATGGAGGCGGTAAAGGCGCTGGATTACAAGGTCAACCCGCAGGCGCGCAGCCTGGCCGGCGGGGCCAGCCGTACGCTGGGCTTTGTCTTCAATTCCGATCCGGAGAGCGAGCCCAATTCCTATTACGAGGCGGCCCTGGAGCTGGGGGCGCTGCGGGCCTGTGTCACGCTGGGCTATCAGCTGCTGATCCACCAGATCCCGCTGGATGCGCCGGACCAGCAGCGGCGCATCCTGGAACTGATCGATGACCAGCGCTGCGAGGGGCTGATCCTCTGCCCGCCCTTCAGCGACGATCTGGCCCTGGTGGAAACCGCCCTGGCGCGGGGCTGCAAGGTGGTGGCCGTTTCCCCCGGCCCCAGCGCCCGCACCCTGATCGACGGAGTGGGTGTGGATGATGAAGCGGCGGGCTATGATCTGACCTGCGCCCTGATCCGGCTGGGCCATCGCCGCTTCGGCTTCATGGCGGGGCTGGAGGCGCATCTTTCCGCCGAACGCCGGCTGGAGGGTTTCCGCCGCGCCCTGACCGACCATGGGCTGGGCGATGATGCCTGCCTGATCCGGCGCGGCGATTTCACCTTCCGATCCGGCACAAGATTGACGCCGGAAATGCTGGATGTCCCCAACCCACCCAGCGTGCTGGTCTGCGCCAATGATGATATGGCGGCGGGCGCCCTGGCAGCGGCCCATGCGCGTGGCCTGGATATACCGGGCGATATTGCCATCACCGGATTCGATGATGCGCCCGTTGCCTCCATCGTCTGGCCGCCGCTGACCACGGTGCACCAGCCGGTGAAGCTGCTGGGTCAGCGGGCCGTTGAACTGCTGGTGGGTCGGCTGACCGGTGCGGTGATGGATGGCCCGCTGTTCCAGCAACTGAACCACGCCCTGGTCTGCCGCCAGACCACCACGGCCTTTTAAGCTATGCTACCGGCCAGTCCCCTTTTGCAGGGTTCGGCCCCATTCACCCAAGAATCCGCAGCGTCCATGGATTTGACCAGCCTGTTGCAACACGACCCGTTGCTGGTGTCGTTCGATATTTTCGACACGCTGCTGCTGCGCCGGGTGGAACCGCCGACGGCACTGTTCGAACAGGTGGGGGCGGCGGCCCTGGCGGCCGGTCTGGTGCCGGCCAGCCTCTCCCCACCCCTGTTCCGGCTGGCCCGGCAGGAGGCGGAGCGGCGGGCCAGGGCGGGGCGGCCGGGCGGAGAGGTCGATCTGGCCGCCATTTACACGGCACTGGGCCTTGGCGATCCGGCGGCGCTGACCGCCCTGGAACTGGCATTGGAGCAACAGGCCATTTTCGCCAACCCGCTGCTGCTGCCGGTGCTGCGGGGGCTGGCGGCGGCCGGCATCCCGGTGGTGCTGCTGTCCGACATGTATCTGGCACCGCCGGACCTGACCCGGCTGCTGGCCGGGGCCGGGATCGGGCCGGACCTCTATCGCCGGCTTTATGTCTCCAACGCAGAGGGTGTGTCCAAGGCAGGGGGCGGGCTGTTCCAAAGGCTGCTGGCCGATCATCCACACATTCCGCCCGCGCGTATCCTGCATCTGGGGGACGATCCGCTGGGCGATGTTGCCATGGCGCGGGCGGCGGGCCTGCAGGCGATCCATTATGTACCGGGGCCGGGGCTGGCCCGGCTGCGGGAACGTGAACGGTCGGTGGCGGGGCTGGCGGCGCCGGTGGAAGGCTTGCCGCCGCGCCGCGCCGCCGCCCTGGCCGGGCGGGCAGATGCAGCGGACGAGGCCGAGGCGCTGGAATTCGGTGCCCTGGTGCTGGGGCCGGCGGTGGCCGAATATTGCCGCTGGGTGGTGGCGGAATGTCGGCGGCAGGGGATCAGGCGTATCCTGCCGCTGATGCGCGAAGCGGCCCTGTTCGCCCCCCTGCTGGAAGATTGCGTCCGCCAGGGCGGCGGGGGGCTGACGGTGGCGCCGCTCTATGTCTCCCGCCAAGCGCTGTTGCCGCTGGAACTGGCGGGGATCAATGCCACCACAGCCCGCCGCCTGCTGACCGCCCGGCCACATCTGCCCTGGGACCGGCTGTTGCAGCAGGCCGGCGGGCAGGTGCCGGCAGACCTGCTGCCCTGGGCCGGGCTGACGCTGGAACAATTGCTGGCCACAGCGGCTGCCGACCCCGCTCTGGCTTTATTCGATGCCCCCGCCCTGCCGGCCAGCGCCGCCGCGCAGGCGGCGGCAACCCGTGCCCTGTTGCTGGATTATCTGACGCCGCTGCTGGGGGAAGGGCCGGTGGCGCTGGTCGATCTGGGGGCGCGGGGCAGTACACCCGCCGCACTGGTGCGGCTGTTGCCGGAGGGGCGGCAGCGCTGCCAGATCTTCCTGGCCTATGCCGTGGCCGATATTGCCGGCCCGCTGGCCGACGGGATCGGCATCCAGGTCTTTGCCGGGCTGGACCCGGCTGGCCAGACCTTGGGCCGCATCCTTTATCGCAGCCCGCAACCGCTGGAACGGGTGCTGACGGGGCTGCATGGCACAACACTTGGCTATCAACGCAAACCGGATGGCAGGGTAGTGCCGCTGCTGGCCGATCCGCCGGCAAAGGGGACAGAGGCACGGCTGCTGGGCCTGATGCAGCAAGGCATCCGCCGCTATGCCGGCATGATGGCCGCCGCCAGCCCGGCGGACAGTCCGCCCGCCCCCGGCCTTACCGCCCTGTTGCCCCTGGCCGCCGCCCTGCTGCGCCCCACGTCGGCAGAGGGGGCTTTGTTGGGCGGGCTGGCCTATGACCAGAATGACGGGACGGAAGGGGAGCGGGTGATCTGCGACGCCACCGCCCTTGAAACCGTGCGTCCCCTGGCCGACCCGCAGATACAGGGGCCGACCCTGGCCCTGGCCATGGGGCTGCGCCCAGCGCTGGCCCCCTGGCCGCAGGGCGCGCTGACACTGCTGGACCCCGGTATTTTTCAGCGACCGGCCGACCGGCTGGGGCTGGAGGCAGGGCATGGCCCCGTCTGCCGAGCGCTGGTGTCCAGATTGCAGCAGCAAGGCGTCCGCCGTTTCGGCATTCTGGCCGTGGGCGGGGAAGGTGGCATGGGGCCGGATTTCATCCGTCACGCGCGGGAAGCCGGGCTGGAGCCAGCGGCCTATGCCGACCTGATGGAACATCTGGCCCCGCCCCCGCTGTTCCACGGCGTGCCGGTGCAGCCGATGGCGGCGATGCGCGATGCCGGCTTGCCGCTGGTGCTGGTGACGCTGGGGTATGCCCGCCAGCTGACCGCCCTGATGCAGCAGGGGTCGGGAGCAGCACCGAGGCTGATCCGTTTGGTTTGAGACCAATCCGCCAAAGGTTAACCCTTGGCGGATATGATGCTGGCGACTGCCCGCCCGGCGCATGAGGGAACGAAAAATCTCCCTTGATCGGTCACGATCAAGGGAGATTGGCATCACAGCGTCAGTTCGAAATGGTCGCCCAGCAGATCGTCCATACCCTGGAACAGGGCATGTTCGTCGGCCAGCGCGGCCGTCGGCAGATCGACAACCTGATCGGTCCCATCATCCTCCATCTCCAGCAGATCGGTGCCACGGGGACCGACCAGCGTGCTGACCCTGATCAGCTTGCTGCTATCCCCCGTGGCCGCCCCGCTGGGCTGGAACGCCAGCAAGGTCTGCAGGGAACCCGGCGCGGTCTTGCCATAAAGCTCAATCGTGCCCCGGCGTTGTTCCAGGATGTCCGCCAGCCGCTGGCTGCCCTCCGTGCCAATGGCACGGATGACGCGGGAAATATTCTCCGGACCGGTTGAACCGTTGACCCGCAGGTTCTGCGCGCCTTCGCCCGCAGCGCCCAAAGTGAAATTGCCACCCAGCAGGCTGACAGCACTGTTCAACACCAGATTTCCCGACAGGGATGACAGCGCCACCGAACCGGTATCCGCCGCCACGCCGACGCCATCGCCGTTGCCACCATCGGCCACGGTCAGGGTGCCGGCGGTCTGAATGCGGATGTCACCGCCAGACAGCGCCACCAGATCGCTGATCGCCGCATCCTCCAGGCTGGTCCGGCTGCCATCCAGGCCGATGCGGTTCACCGTCACGCCCACAGTTCCCGTTGTCAGGTCGCCGGTGGCGAACAGCAACATGCCGCCCGCACCAACCCGTGCCGCCAGGGTGCCAACCGAAAGGTCGATGGCATCACCGGCCAGACCGGCACCCTGGCCCGCCACCAGCCGCAGTGCCGCGGCCGAAACATTGCGGGCCGTGCCGTTGCCATCGATGACGGAGCCGCCTGCCAGCAGGCTGACAGCACCCGCCGCCTCCGACCCGGTGCCCACCAGACCCAGGGTGATGGAACCGCCCGCCGCATAGCGTGCCGCCGTGCCCTCGGCCAGGCTTTCCGCACCGGCCTCCATCACGATATCGCCGGCCGCCGACACATCCAGCGTGCCACCCCCCATCACACTGACATCCCCCGTCGCCGACTGGCGCAGGGTACCGCCCGCCAGCAGGCTGAGGCTGCCGCCGCCGGTGGCCGTCACGGCGGCATTGACACCGACATCCCCGGACAGGGACGACAGCAGAACCGAGCCGCCTTGTGCCACCACACCAACGCCATCGGCATCACCATCGGCAATGGTTAGGGTGCCGGCGGCCTGGAGGCGAATATCCCCGCCGGAACGGGCCGTCAGATCGCTGATCGCCCCATCGCTGAGGCTGATTTCACCGCCATTCGCATTGATGCGGTTCACCGTCGCCCCCACCGTACCCGTGGCCAGATCGCCCGTCGCGAACAGGGCCATGCCGCCGGCCCCGACCTGGGCGGCAAGGGTACGCACCGACAGGTCGATGGCATCGGCCGCACCAGCCGCATTCCCCGCCACCAGCCGCAGCCCGGCGGCGGAAACATTGCGCGCCGTGCCATTGCCATCGATGATGGAGCCGCCCGCCAGCAGGCTGACCGTGCCCGCAGCTTCCGAACCGGTACCCACCAGGCCCAGGGTGATGGAACCGCCGGCCGCATAGCGCGCCGTCGTCCCGTCGGCCAGGCTTTCCGCACCGGCCTCCATCACGATATCGCCGGCGGCCGATACGTCCAGCGTACCGCCCCCCGTCACCATGATATCCCCTGTCGCCGACTGACGCACCGCCCCGCCGGACAGGCTGAGGCTGCCGCCACCGGTCACGGACACGGCAGCGGTGAGGCGCACATCGCCCCACAGGGATGACAGCGCCACCGATCCGGTATCCGCCGCCACGCCGACGCCATCGCCGTTGCCACCATCGGCCACGGTCAGGGTGCCGGCGGTCTGAATGCGGATGTCACCGCCAGACAGCGCCACCAGATCGCTGATCGCCGCATCCTCCAGGCTGGTCCGGCTGCCATCCAGGCCGATGCGGTTCACCGTCACGCCCACCGTTCCCGTTGTCAGGTCGCCGGTGGCGAACAGCAACATGCCGCCCGCACCAACCCGTGCCGCCAGGGTGCCGACCGAAAGGTCGATGGCATCACCGGCCAGACCAGCACCCTGGCCCGCCACCAGCCGCAGTGCCGCGGCCGAAACATTGCGGGCCGTGCCGTTGCCATCGATGACGGAGCCGCCTGCCAGCAGGCTGACAGCACCCGCCGCCTCCGACCCGGTGCCCACCAGACCCAGGGTGATGGAACCGCCGGCCGCATAGCGTGCCGCCGTGCCCTCGGCCAGGCTTTCCGCACCGGCCTCCATCACGATATCGCCGGCCGCCGACACATCCAGCGTGCCACCGCCCGTCACACTGACATCCCCCGTCGCCGACTGGCGCAGGGTACCGCCCGCCAGCAAGCTGAGGCTGCCGCCGCCGGTGGCCTGGATATCGCTGGCAATGACCAGATCGCCCTGCGCCATCAGCACGATGCCGCCGCCGGCCGCCGCCTTGACGTGGGAGAGGGCGGCATCGCCGATCGGCGTGCTGCCGAAGGTCGTGGCCAGCCGGTTGACACTCACGGCCACCGTGCCCAGCGTCAGGTCGCTGGCATCCTGGATGAACAGGCCACCGGCACCGACAGCAGCCGCCAAGGTGCCAATCCGGGTTTCCAGCAGGTCACTGCCGCTACCGGCACCGTCGGCGCTGATGCGCACCGCGCCAGCCCGCAGATTATCGAAGCCGCGATTGCCATCGCTGATGCGGCCACCGGCTGACAGGCCGATGGTGCCGGCCGTCTCCGACCCGGTATCCAGCAATCCGAGGGTGATGTTGCCCCCCGCGACATAGCGGATATTGCCGCCTTCCGTAAGGGTTTGCGCGCCCATCTCCTCAATAACCTCGGCCATGACGATATTGGCCCCGGCCTGGACATCGACGGTGCCGGTGCCGGTGACCATGATGTCACCGGCAGGATCCTGGCGCACATCACCCTTGTTGGCGATAAGGCTGAGATCACCGCCCGACAGGGTGATGCCGCTGGACAGGACCAGATCGTCCGACCCGGCCAAAAGCAGCACCGAACCCTGGCCGCCCATGCGGATACCCTGCCGGTCGCCATCGGTCCCATCGGTGACGGTGATCCCGCCACCGGCCAGGATGACCAGCCGGCCGTGACCGGTCGTCACCTCCACATCTGTACGGGTCTGGTCGCTGACAATCAGGGTGGAGCCATCGGCGGCAACCCGATCCACATCCACCTTGACCGATCCGATGATCAGGGCATCCGTTTCGGCAATGAAGATGGCGCCATCGACAGCGGTAGCCGCCAGGGTACCGACGGTGGTTTCAATATGATTGTCGAAACCGCCGATCCGTCCATGGGCAACCAGGCTAAGATCAGCCGCCGCCAGATTGATATCCGTGTCCCCCGCCGCGCCGGCATCCAGGATATCGCCGCCACGGGCGATGATGCCGATCTTGCCGCTGCCGGCCTCCAGCGCACCCAAGATCACGGTAGAGCCGGCATCCGCCAGGATGCGGCCATCGCTGGCCCGCACAGAAACACCGGCACCCATGCGGATGTCGCCGGCGGCCTGCATGTCGATGCTGCTGCCGCTGGCACTGGTCACCAGCTGGGCCCCCCCGATCAGGACAAGATCATCATCACTATGCAGGCTGGTGCGACCCCGGCTGCTGGTAATGGAGGCATCGATGGTGAGGGCGGCGTTCGTCGCCTCGGTCTTCTCGCGGGCTTCCAGCAGAATATTGCCGACAGCCCCCCGGCTGATGATGTCGCCCGCGACCGACAAAGCGCCATCCTGGGTACGGATCACGACATTGCCGCCGGCACCGGCCAGGGTCACGCCTTCGGATTGGACGATCAGACCATCCACTTCCTGGATGTAAAGGCCGCCCTCTGTGGTCACCTTGGCGGCCAGCCCGCTGATCTGGGTGTTGATATCGTCCGTCGCCGTGCCGATGCCGCGCGCAGCAGTCAACATGGCCAGCCTGGTGTTGCCCCGCAGATTCGGGGCCTCATCCGCCAGATTATCCAGGATCGCACCATCGCTGGCGGTGATGCGGGTTTCCCCGTCTGCTTCCACGATGGTCAGCAGCACATTGCGGGCGGCTGTCAGGGTGACAGCCCCGACATCACCGACAGGATCCAGGGAGCGGATGAAGGCATTGCCGGCCATGGTGATATCACCAGCCGTCGCCTTCACCGTCACCAGGCCACCGGCACTGGTGACGCTGCCCGTCAGGTCAACCGCAGCGGCCGTGGCCGTGATGGCCGACTGTTCCGTCGTCCAGACCCGGTCATTGACGGTGATCTTGCCGGCGGCGGTCAGCTTGATGGCGCCAACGGCGGACCGTATGCCGCCATCCACCAGCAGATCCTTCAGCTTGGCGTTGATGGTGACATCGCCCGCACCATTGGCGCGCACGGTGGCCCCATCCGGGCGGGAGAGAACATGAATGGAGCCATTTTCCGCCGTCAGGGTGATGCTGCCGGCATCCCGCTCCGAAAGCTGGGCCAGATTGACGACGCTGACATCACCACCCGCCGCCAACTGGTTCAGGCTGATGCTGCCAGCACCGGTCCCGGTGACAGAGAGATTGTCAACCGCCAGGGCACCCAGATTGATACCACCGGGGGCCCGCACCTCCAGATCATGGACCTCAATCGCCTCGCTGGCGCGGGCATCGACACCGCTATCCTGCTGGCGCACCGTACCCGTGACGGAATAAAGCCACAGGCGGTGGGTCTCGTCGCCATAGCCGCCCACCACCATGTTGTTCTTGATGGTGATGTTGCCATAGGCCTGCAGGGTCAGATTGTCATCGGTCTTCAGCACGAAGCCGCTATCGGCCAGATCGGCGACCTCGATATTCTGTGCGCGGATCACCGTGACATCATGGAAGGTGGAACCCGCCCCCTCCACAGCGCCAATCCGCACATTACCGCTGGTCTGCAAGGGCTGGATATTTTCCCCGTAACCGATGGTCAGCAGCGAGAAACCATCCGCCAGCGCCCGCATGTCGTTGGAGCTGAGGTTCAGCGTATTGGCCGCCGTGCTGTCATCCAGGCGCCCGATCTCCACATTGTTGGACAGGGTGGCGGTGCGCAGGGTGATGCTGCCGGCCCCGCTGGTGCGGACCGAACCGACGCCGCCATTAAAGTCAATTTCATCCGCCGCGATCAGGATGTCGCCACCGACGGTCAGCCCGCCGGCAAAGGTCACCGAGGCCGCACCGAGAATGGTCAGCTTGCCGGTCACCGTCACCGCTTCGGAGAAGACGACATTGCCGGTGGCATTGATGGTGAGATCACCTGCCACCGAGACCGTCTTCTGGAAGCTGACATCATCGGCCCGCGTGACGGTCAGGCCGCTCAACAGGTTGGCATTGTCGCCCACCGTGGCACCGATGGTGATGTCACCGGCGGCGCCTGCGGTCAGCGTCAGATAGTCACCACCATCGACCCCATTGCCCCGCAGCCCATAGGTACCGCTGGTGCCAATGCTGATATTGCCGCCGGCGCTGATGGTGCGCCGGCCGGTAACAGCCAGGGAGTCCTGAATGTCAACATTGCCATCTTCGCTGATATTGGCGCCCAGATGCAGCGTATGGCCGGACCCGAGAACCTGAAGGGAGGATTTGCTGCCGATCAGATCGGCATCGACATAGATCGCCCCCCCATTCTGCGGGGCCTTCAATACCAGATCGGAGGTGAAGGTGACGCTGTCGCCATTCACGGCGGCATCGCCGATCAGGATGGTATTCGCCCCCTGGTCACTGCCGATTATGATCTGCTTGAAGCCGGCCCCGATCCTGCCGATTTCCGTGTTGTCCAGCTGCAGGGAAGAGGCCGGCGCCGTGGTGATGTTGCCGATCACGATGGTGCGGTCCGTTTGACGCGGACGGATCAGCAGATCGGCCCCAACGCTGCGCAGCGTATCCCGGATATCGAGATCGTCACCTTGCAGAACAATATTCTGCCCCGCCGCATCGATGGCCTTGTCCACCGTAACAGTACCAGCGCCCAGCGAGCTGACATTGGTGGCGCCGGCACTGGAACCGTTCGTCCCGCTGCCACCGACCGACGTGCCGGACAGGGCCAGAACCTTCACCACATCGCGGTCGGCGGACTGGGCCGACACGCTGCGCGCATCCACCACCAGCGATAGCGGGCTATAGCTGAACCCGTCAACCGCCGCACCAATGGCCGCTTTCGCCATTAAGCTCAGCGCCCCGCCGGTGGTGCGGATATAGGGCGCAGCCGCATCGCGCAGGACCGTGCCGTTAAGGCCCGAATTGGCATTACGCGCAACCGTGATACGGCCGGTGGTCACATCCACGTCGAACGTGCCGTTTGCCAGGTTGCTTTCGATCAGCGGATCGAAGGCCCCCCCGCTGGTACGCCAGCCCGCCGCTGTCTGATCCACCAGGATGGAACCCGCATCGGCGGCCAGCGCGATATTGCCCGCCCCATTGACCCGGATACTGTCCTTCAGGGTGATGTTGCCGGACTGCGCCGTCAGGTTGACGGCGCCCCCCGCCGTGGTGACGGCCCCATTCAACAGGATGCCGCCGGTGGTGGCCGATCCTGCTGTCAGCGTCAGCGCCCCCGTCTGGGTGCTGATGGCACCGGAGATCGTGATCCGACCGGCCAGCGTGGCAAGTGTGACAGCGCCATTGCCGCCCTGGGTCAGCTGTTCGATCTCGACATTATCCGCTTCTTCCAGCGCGATGATGCCGGACCCGGTATTGGTGACGCGCAGCGTTCCGGCATTGATTTCCAGCGTGCCGGTGGTGCCGATGCCATTCACGGCGCTGATGATCACCCGCGCATTGCCGGCATCGATATCGGTCGGGCTGTCACCAGCATCCAGAACCGCCCCGCCGGTGCTGCGGATCTCCACCTCACCGGTGGTGGTGGTCCGCAATTTGCCGACGCTGACATTGCCACCGCCGGTCAGGTCAATCTCACCGCTGCCGGCATCGATATAGGTTTCATGGGTCATGGTCAGGCTGCCGGCGGCCGTCAGGCTGACGGCACCGCCATTGCTGCTGATATCGCCCTGGGCGGAGAGCGAGAGGCCCCCGCCTGCCGTCAGGCTGACAGCGCCGCCCGCCGTGGCGATGGTCTGGTTAAGCGACAGGTCGCCGCTGCCACCGGCCTGCAGGTTGATGCCGGCGCTGCCGGTAACGCTGAGCGCACCGTTGACGGTCAGGTTACCATTGGTGGTGCGGATATCGACGGCCGCCCCGCTGGCCTTCTGGGTGATATTGTCGATCACCACCCCATCGCTTTCCACCACATTGATGGCGCCATTGGCGGTGATGGACAGGCTGTCCGCCGCCAGCGTGGCCCGCACCCCGCCGGCAGAATCCAGCACCACCATACCGGCGCCCGGCAGCGCGGTGATGACGATATCGCCGCTGCTGGTGGTGATGCGCACGGTACCGGCATTGCCGGCGATATTATTGATGGTGACGGTACCCGACGCGGTGATGGTGACATCACCGCCGCTGAGGTTAAGCCGGTCGACCACCAGATCACCGGTCTGGAAGACTGTCAGGTTGGCCCCGTTATTGACCGTCGCGGTCAGATTCTGCACTGCCGTGGTCATGGTCAGGTTGCCGCCGGCCGTGACCGTCAGGTCATCGGCCGTGACCTTGCCGCCCAGGGTCAGATCATTGGTGGCGCTGAGCGTGATATCGCCGTTGCCGACATTGAGCGGCACCACCACCACCAGATCATCGGTGGCGGTCAGGGTCAGATCATCCCCATCATGGGTCTTCAGATCGATGATGGTAAGGCTGCCGCCATCATTGGCGGTCAGGGTCAAGGGGCCGGGCGCGCGATCAGGCAAAACCAGACGGACATCACCGCTGGTCGGAATGCTGGGCGTGCTGGTTACCGTCGTCGCCCCCGTCACCAGCCCGCCAGTGGGCGCGGTGTAGAGGATTTCCAGTTCCGACCCGGTGCCGAAGCCGTTGGTGGTGCTGGCCAGAACCGGCGTGCCGGTGGTGCGGCCCAGAATGGTGACGGTGCGGCCAGCCACGTCAACGGCATCATTATCATAAGCTGCCATTTCCGCGATGGTGCCCGCCGCATCCAGCGTGACGCTGGCATGTTGCTTCTCAGCGCCAGCGGCCTCGCCAGCCTCCACCCGGTCGACATTCATGTCGCCGGTGGTCCGCAAGGTGATGTTGTTGCCGGCGGCGTCAACCACGGTCCGGACATCATGCACATTCAATGTGCCGCCGGCCATGATGGAAATGCCGCCATTATTGGCCTTCACCGTGCGCAGGTCGATGGCATCGGATTCATTGACGGTGATGGCACCGCTGCCGGTGGAGACTGCCCACAGCTCACCCACCAGCGTGTTCAGGCCGATGGCGCCACGCGCCTGGGCATCCAGCCCCTTGGCGATGAACACGGCACTGGTGGCCGTACTGATGCTGTCGGCACGCAGGGTGATCCGGCCTTCCGTGCTGTTGGCGGAAACGATCCCGCCCAGCACGGAAAGCGTGCCTTGCGTATCCAGCGTCACATTATGGGCAGGGTCGAACCCGTCCAGACCGCCAATGAAGCCGGTCAGGGTCAGGCTGTCCACCGTATCGACGAAAATATCCCGCTTGGCCCGCAATTCGAAATCGCTGGCATCGATCCCGGTGACCTGCAGGTTGATGAAGCCCGTCTCCTGCGATGTCAGGTTCAGCGCCCCCACGCCCGCCGCATTGGTATCCACCGCACGGGAAACCGCCTGATCACCGGCAGCGCGGATGATCAGCTTGTCGATGGTGCCGCCGCCGCTGGCGCGGATATCGCCCTTGACGAAGACATTGGTGCCGGACGCCAGCTCCAGCCGGTTGCGTGCCGTCAATATGCCGTCGAAGCTCAGGATACGGCCGGTATCCAGGATGATGTTGTCAGACGTGATGCTGGCCGGCAGATCGAAATCGAAATAGGAACCGGCACGGTAGCTGACAGTCTGCGGCGCCTCGAAGAAGCGGTAGAGCTGCAGAACCTTGCCGGCGCTGAAACTGACCGCACTGCTATAGGACAGCGCCTCACCGCTGGCCGGACGCAGCACCTGGACATTGCCGTCACGGCTGGTCAGGCTGATCTTGTCACCGGTGACGGCCGGGGCCGTTGCCGTCGCCGCACCCACCACCAGAGCGTTGGCCGCGGTAATAGAGACGCTGTCGCCGCCCGACAGCGCCGTGGCGACGGATTCCACCAGCAGACCGGGCGAGCGCTCCCAGACCCCGTCCACATCGGACAGGATGATGTCGCCGCTGGTGGTGCGCACGCTGGCCAGCGTATTGACCGCCAGTTCCAGGCCGGTGATGCCGGTCGCCGCCGACAGGGTCAGCCGGTCGGCCACCAGGTCGACATCAGCATCGGCAAAGCTTTCCGTGATCGCCCCCGCAATGGAGGTCAGCGTCACATCCCCCAGCGAGGTGACACCGCTATCCGCCCCGCCGCCCGCCGCCGGAACATCGCTGGCCGACTTGGCATAGACACCGGCCACGATGCTGCGCACGCCGATATCGCCCTGCGCCGTCACGGACACATCATTGGCATCCGCGTTGGTGCGCAACTGCACATCCACCAGTTCAACCCCGGCGCCGGCCGTGATGGTCAGCGAACCGTTCAGGATGCTGGCGCTGTTCACCATCAGGTTGGTGGCGGCCTGCTGGATGGAGACGTCGGCCGCAGCGTTGGTGGTCAGCGTCAGGCTGGTGACATCGGTTTTCACATTGATGGCGCCCTGCGTGGTCACCGTCAGGCTATCGGCCTTGATGGCATTGGCGCTGTTGGTGACGGCACCCCACGCATCCAGCGTGACATCGCCCAGTCCACCGGCGGACAGGGTACCACCGGTCGCCAGGGTAATGTCCTTGTCGGCATTGCCGACGCGGCGGGTGGTGATGGTGATATCATTGCGATCGCTGCTGCCCAGCGTGCGCACGGACGCCACGGTGGCATGTCCGTTGACGGTGGCGATAACGGCGCCATCCGCCGCACTCACCGAGCGCAGGGTCACGTCATCGGCCTCACCCACCACAATATCGCCGGCCTTGGTGAGGGTCAGATCGAGATTATCCACGGCCGTGCCCACGGCGATGCCGCGTTCAGCCGTGGCCTGCAGCACGTTAGCGTGGATCACGGCCCCGCTATCGGCCTGGGCGGCGGTAATGCCCGCCTCACCCGTCGTGGTGGCAACGATGGTACCGGCCTGCGCCGTCAGCTGCACGGTATCCTGTGCTGTCAGTACGGAACCATCCAGACGGATATTGCCGCCATACTGCCCTGTCTGCAGGGCGATGTCGCCCCCGGCAGCCGTGGCCCGGATATCGGCCGTGACATCGCCCATGATGCCGCCAAAGCCGCCAGGCGACAGGCTGGCATCGCCGGCAGAGAAGGTAACGCTGTTTTGCGCTTCCACCCGGCCACTCAGCGTGATGTCGGAACCGGCTTTCACGGTCACCGTCTGCTGCGTTTCGATCTCCCCGTCCAGCGACACTTTGCCCGTCGTATTGATGGTGACGCTGCCATTGGTGGCCGTGGTGGTCACCAGGGAGGAGTCTGCCAGATCAAGATTGCGGCCGACGGTCAGCGATACCTGATCCTTGGCGATCAGCTTGGATTGCGACGCCAGGGTATTGGCGGCGGCCCCGTCGGGCACCACGCCCTGCACGCCCAGGTCGCGGCCGGTGGTGACGGTCAGGGAACCGGTGGTCGCCTCCAGCATCCCGCTGATGCTGGCATTGCCGCCCGCTTCGATCATCACTGTACCGGCCGTGACCGAGTTGGCGCCAAAGGAGGCCGACGGGCGCAGCCCGCCATCCACCAGATTGCGTTCCGAATAAAGCTCGGTCTGCGGCGACAACACCGCCTGCTGTTCATATTTGGTCAGCGTGCGGGTCTGCTCCACCGCCACCTGGCTGGTGTTGGTTTCATAAACCGGCCGGAAATCATAGATCGCCGTATCATTGCTGACCATCTGATAGGTCTGCTGGACGCGCTGGACCCGCACATCCTTGGTCGTGGATGTCCAGGCATAGGTGTAATCATGCTGATCTTCGGTGATGTCGACGAAGAACTTGTTACGTGCGTCAACATTCACATGATGATCATCACCATCCCAACCATCATCATAGCTCATGTTGACGCGATACTGCTGATACGTATTCGGAAGATTCTGACCATGGAAACGGCCGAGCGTTATCCACTCATAGACGCTGAAACCGTCAATGTCATCGGCCTGCATTTCGGAGATGCCATTATAAATCTTATCCCCGAAGCGCGGATAATCTTCGTCGCCAATATCATCATCACCGTGATCGTCACCAATCCAGTCGTCACTGTCATCGTCCTGGGTATGATCGACCACCCGGCTCCAGGAGCCCCAATAGGAATATTGGCCGACGACAACATTATTATGGGTGGTGGCACCTGTGATTTTCAGTGAGGCCGTGTCATTGACCAATGCATCGGCATAGGACCGCTGAATCAGCACCGTGCTGGTATCGCGGCTGCCTGCTGACTGGCCGGCGCGCGGGTCAGCCATGGTCGTGGTGCCATTGTCGTTGCGCGCATAGGTCCATTCCGGGTCACGGGTCAGCGTGACCGTGCCGCTGCCGATGACGGCATCGGTGGACGCGACGGTGAAGATGCGATTGCCGGTGTTATCCTGGTAGGTCGCCTCCCAATAGGCCGCCTGCTTGTCATTATCGACGACATCGAGGCGGTCATTCCACTTGCTGCCGACGCCAGCCGTGGATGTGGCACCGGTGTAAGCATTGGTGGTCGTGGGCGGTGCCGCACCATTATTGCTGCTGGCCCCGACCAGGGTGGAGCCCTTCTGGGTATAATCCAGCGCGGCTTGATCTTGATACTGCGCCACCAACTCGCCATTGCCGTTCAGCGGCAGCTGATCGGCCGTGACGAAACGGCCGCCATCGTTGGAACCGTCCAGTGTGGTATCGCCGGTCAGATACTTGGTTTCCCCCTGCGAGACGACACGCAGCACATCGGCCTGGGAGCCCTGGGGCATCCGGATGAAGCGGTCACGCCAACCATCCACATCCACCCGATAGATCACCTGGGCATTTCCGGCCCAATCCGGGATCCAGGTGGAATTGGTGGTCACACCATTGACGGTGCGGGTGGTCACAGCATTGGCATAGGTGAAGTCGAACAGCGGCATGAAGCCCAGCGCCGCCAGCACAACGGCCTGCTGATCATTGGTCAGTTCATGGAACTGCTTGTAGTTGGCACTGGTGTAATCAGCAGAGGGCGCGACGACGGTCAGGCCCAGTTTGGCAGAGATGCCGGCCCAATCGATCTGGTCATTGCGGTAATCACGACCTTCGACGAAATATTCGCGGAAGACACCGCCAGCAGCATTGAAGTAGCCGATTTGGGTCAGGGTGGCGTCCAGCTTGTGGGATTCCGTGCCCACCTGCACGCGCTCCGTACCGACCTGTTCGGTGACAGCCGTATCCACCCAGGTGATTTCCGACACATTGATGGTGCCAATCGCCACGTCGCGGGTGCCGGTCTGAATCTGGACCGTGCGCTGCTTGGTCACCACGACAGGCGTGGAGACGCTCCGCGTGCCGGCAACACTGGCATCAGCATTGACAATCACGTCACCACCAGCGCGCAGCGCCACCGTACCCGGTGTGGACAGCACACCCTGGCTGCGCAGAGTAATGGTGCCGCCGGTGAGATTGGCCACGGCGATCCCCGCCTCCACCGTCGCAAGCGCGGTGCCGGTCAGGTTCACGCCCGCCTGGATATCGATCCGGTCTTCCGTCTCAATATTGCCGGTGACGGTGACGCTGTTGGACGCGCTGAGCAGCGCATCGCCGGTGGCAGCATCCAGTTGCACCGTGCCGGCCATCCACAGCCGGCCCGCCATCAGATGCACCAGGGCGTCTGCCCGCACCTGCCCCGGGTTTACAGTACCCTTGGCGGCCGCCACCAGAAGCGTATCGGCGGCCTGGATACGCAGCTGCGACCCGGTGGCCCAACCCTTGACCCGCCCGCCCGCATTGACGGTGACATTGCCGCCATTGATGGTGACGCGGTTGGCAGCATCCACTGTCCCATTGATGGTCACGTCGGTGCTGCCGCTGCCGATCTCGATCCTGTCGGTCACGGCGCTGGTGACACTATCCTGCGTGACGGTGACGCCGACACGACCGTCAATCTGGATCTTGTCGGTGGAGCGCAACGTGATGCGGCCGGTGGAGGAGGTGGAAAGCTGTCCGGCGCCATCCCAGCCCGGCTGGCTGGTTTCGGTAACACCGCGCACCCACAGGCCAAGCCCGGAGGAATGGCTGCCGCCCACCAGCGTCACCTGCTGTTGGGCACTGATCAAGCCGCCCACATAGATCAGCCCGCTGCTGGTCAGCGACACTTCACCATCGCCCTTGTCGGCGGCAATGGCGCCGACGATCTGGGCGTTACCATCTGTCAGCAGGGAAATATTGGCAGCGGCCGTGGCGGTAAAGGCGCCATCGCCATCGGGCAACACCCGCACCGCCGATTTCTCGGAGAGAATGAAGCCGAGGCCTGCCGCATCGACACCGGAACGGACGGCAATGCTGGAGGAGGAGAGCAGATTGCCCCCCTGGCTGGTGATCGCGCCCTGCGCATTCAGCCCCTCGCCACCCAGTGCCACATGGCCGGTAGCATTCAGCTTCACGCTGCCATTCCGGCCGGTCCACGCCTGGGTGCCGTCACTATTCATGCTCTGTCCGGCAGCGACGACACCGATAATGTCGATATTATTGCCAGTCAGGGTCAGGCTGCCATTATCCGCGCCCGACAGGACAAAGGCGTTGTAGCCCACAACCAGATTGCCGCCGGCCTCGATCTCCAGATCGCCCTTGACAGCGATCACCACGGCATCGCCCTGCGCCTGCCCGGCCTTGGGTGTTGTGTTGCCGATCAGCACATCGCTCTGGGAGGCCAGCCGCAGGCGCTGGCCGCTGCCGGTCAGCGCCAGATCGGAATTGGTGATCCGCAGCACCCCGCGAGAGGTGAGCGAGAGCGAACCGGCAATATTGAAGGTGCCGGCCACCGCCATGGTGCCCGAGGTGATGGAGACTTCGTAATCGGTTGTGCTGGCGGTCAGCCGGGTGCTGGAGATAGCACCGTCAATGGAGACCGTCTCGCCATCCAGCCGCAGCTCGGCCCCCGTGATCAGGCGCCCCGCCTCCTTGGCAATGGTGATATTGCCCTTGGTGCTGGTGATGGACAGCAGCCCCAGATCGGGGTTCGCCTGACCGCCAATGGTGCTGTTGATCAGCACATCATCGGTGGCCGTCAGTTCGATCCGGCCATCGGCATCCAGCGTCTGGATGCTGGCGGTGGGGCCCGTGGTGATGGTCCGGGCATTCAACCGGACATCATCCTGGGCAATCAGCCGGCCGGTCAGGGTCAACCCCGCCGTGGCGTTGATCTCGATATCGGCGTTGCGCCCGCGGGCGATGATGGTGCCGGTAATGGTGCTGTCGCTGGTCGGTGCCAGTACCACCGAGCCGGAGAGGCTCTCCAGCACACCGGATGCCCCCAGTTGCATACCGCCGCCCTGCGCATCATCCAACGCAAAAGCAATGGAGCGGTAAGAGAGTACATGGCCATCCACCTTCAGCGTGCCGCCAGCACCCGCCTGCAACAGCACGGCGCTGTCCTGGGTTGACGCATTGATGGCATAGCGGCCAATGGCGGCCACATCAGCACCCGCCACCTGGGTAAGCCCCAGGAGCGACGCCTGGGCGGACCCGGCCAGCAGGGTGAAATCGTAAGCGCTGGTCAGCAGCAGCCGCCCCTCGCGCAGACGGGCCGTCAATTCCGGCACATCGCCCGCGGTGGCCAGCTTGCTGCCCACCGCGGGGTTGCCGGTATCGGAGGCAGTCACCGTCCACATCGCCTTGGCAATGGCGGCCTGCACATCGCCCAGCAGATCGGTCAGACCCTTATTGGTCTGCGTGTCGGCCGCCGCCACCAGGATGGCAGCCTCCAGCGTCTGCCCCGCCTTCTGCACCCGCACCTTCAGGGTGACGTCCTGGGCCAGCCGGCCATCGGCCGTCGCCACAAAGCCCGCCGCGGTCAGTTCATGGGCCCAGCCGGATGCCATGATGTTGATGGAACCCGGCGTGGTCAGCGTCACCGTGCTGTTGGCCGACCGGGTGGTCAAGGTGGCGGAGCCCTGAATATCGATCGTACCCGCAGCCACCAGATCAATCGCGCGGCCGGCAGAGATATCCTGACCGATCGTCAAGCCGGCCTTGCTTTCAATCCGGATGGTGGACTGGCCATCTTCCAGGGTGACGCGGCGACCCAGCATATTGCCGCCGGCATCGCGCACGTCCTGCACATCGCCACCGGCAACGATCAGGCCCAACAGCGACGGATTGACCCCGCTGCGGATATCGATGCCGCCATCGCGGCCGGTAACAATCAGTTCGGCCCCACCCGGCATCTGGATGCCGCCGGTGCCGACCAGTTCGATCCGGCTATTGGCGCGGACGACACCGCCGATCTCTGCGGTGTCGCCGGTCTGGGTGGCGGCCAGACCACCCAGATGCAACACCCCACCGGCCTGCAGACGGGCCGTGGAAGCGGTGCGCGACCAGGTGATGGTTTCGGACAGCAGGTTGCCCTTGTCGTCCAGATTCTGAGCGACCTCTGCCCCGGCAAGGATGCGGCCCATGATGCGCACATCATCGGCACCCACCACCTGCACGCCCGGCGTCTGGACGGCTTTCGCCAAGCCGCCGCTGATCAAACCACCCGTGCTGGTCACCAGCACGGAGAGGCCGGCATCATCGCTGCCAGCCTTGCCACCGGACACATTGATGGCGGCAGCGGCCGACACGCCGCCGGCGATCAGTGCCTGCTGGCCAGCATTGATGGTGACGGTGGAATCCGCCCCCGCATAGGTGACGCCGGTGGCACCGATGCGGCCACCGGCAACAATATTGCCGTAAACAGCCACATCCTTGGATCCGGCGATCAGCACATTGGTGCCGGCCCCGGTGGTGACCAGATTGGAAGTGGCATCGATATAGACGCTCTGCCCGGCAGCATTGGCACCGTTCTTGTCGATCAATTCCAGGCCGTTGCGATCAATACCGCCATAGAGAGCGATATTGCCGGCGACATTGGAAACGCCTTCCCAATAGATCCATTTGTCGGATTCCAGGGTCAGGTCGGAACCGGTATTGGCCAGGTTGATATTGCCACGGATGATCACGTCATCCTTGGACTGCAAGGACAGGTCGGCATCACGCGACAGCGTCGTGATGGTGCCCGTCACCAGAATGCCATAGCCGCGCTGACCGGTCAGCACATGGGCCGTCTGCAGGCGCAGGCTTTCGGCCACGCCATCGCCATTGGCATCTTCCATCACCGCCATGTAGCGGCTGCCATCGGCCGCCGTCAGCACCCAGCGGTTGCCGGCTTCCACCGTCCGCACGCTGAGCCCGCTGACCGATTTGCCGGCGGCGGTCAGGGCGTCGGTAATCGGCCCCGCGACATTGCCCTGATCCAGGGCAGCGGCCGTTGCCGCATCCGGGGCCAGGCTGGTGATGGTGCGGCCGGGCAGGCTGTCAAAATAGCTGGCGAAATCATCGGTGGACTTGCCGGCATCCAGGGTGATGGTGCGGCTGGCAGACAGGGAGCCGCCCAGATACATTTCGTCCCCAGCGACCAGCCGCAAGGTCGCCTGCTCACCCGTCAGCACTGGTACGGGTTCGCCGGTCGCGGTGTTGAAGGCGACGCCGGAGCTGATGGCCGAGCCGGAATTCAGGTGCAGCGAGCCGGTGGCCGCCACATAGATATTGGAATTCTCCTTGCGGGCCAGCATTTCGCCGCCGGCATCCAGGGTGATGTCCCCATCGGCGATGACGCGGATATCCCCGCCGCCGACAATGCTGCCCACCTTCAGATTGCCCGCACTTTGCAGCGCCACCTTGTCACCGATGGCCGACACGGTGCCCGTGGCGGTGACATCGATATCGTCGAACACCTGCAGGGTCAGGCTTTCGATGGTGAAGCGGTTGGCGACAAGCTCGCCCTTCTTCAGCGCCACCACCCCGTCATTGCTGTTGTGATCGGCAGTCAGCCGCACCCAGCGGCTGGTGTCGCTGAATTCCTGCTTGGCCAGATCCACCGTCGCGGCCGGGCCAATATAGCGATAGAGGCCATATTCCGCAGAACTATACTGCACCCGCACCGTGTTGCCGGTGCTCAGGGAAGCGTTCTGCACCGTCTTGCGGTCAGTACCCGTCACCAGGTCGGTGGTAATGCGGCGCCATTGTTCGGCATCACCGAACTGATCGGCATTCTTATAGTCGCTGTAATAACGCCCTTCATTGGGCGCCTGGGTGAAGCTGGCGAAGGTCATATCCTTCTCCAGCGCCCAGTCAGCACTCTTGGCATAATCGACGGCGGCCAGGGACAGTTCGCGGCCCGCCGCACCGACATAGCGATAGACATTGCCGCTGGCCAGATCGGCCACCAGCGTGGTGCCCGTCACCGGGGTGATGCGGGTCAGGTCGGTATTACGGTCAGCGCCGACATATTCATACAGCTCGTAGCTGACACCAATGATGTCACCAGCACCGGCATTGGCCAGCGTCTGGCGCTGTTCGGTGCTCAACCCCTCAAAATTGGCCGGATTATTGATGACGGTGATGCCGGAGACCTGCCCGATCTGGCCGGTGGCGCCATTGGCAACCAGCTTCACCTCGACGCCAGAGACATTCACCTGCTCCGTCTGGCCATTGCCATCGGAGGCACGGACATCCAGATGCGGGAACAGGAACCGGGCCAGCCCCGGCGACAGCGCATAGTCACGCCGCAGCTGGGAGATGCCTGCCTGATCCAACTTGGCCCGCAGCGCATCATCGGCGCTGCGGTTGGCGGCCACCTCGTCAATGCCGTCACGGATCGACCCATCGGCCGCCGTCAACAGCACATTGCCCTTGGCGGCCTCCACCGAAATCTCGGATTGCCACAATGTCGGTGCGATCAGCACCAGATCGCCGCTGGTCTCCGTCACCTCCACGCCCAGGGCGCCACGCGCGGCGAAGCCGCCAGTGCCCAGGATATTGCTGTCCAGCTTGGCATTGATGAAGCCGGCCGACGCATCCAGCTGCACGGTATTGCCGCGAATGGTAGCATTGCTGCCATTGATGCCATGTTCGGCGCTGATCAGCACATTGCCTTGGGTGGAAATCACCTTGCCGATGGACAGAGAGCTGCTTGCATTATCCAGGGAGAAGGCGGTGAGCGTGATATCGCCCTTTGCCTCCACCTCCACCAGGCCTTTGCCCCCTTCGACGCTGAGGCTGACCTCCCCGCCCGACTTGACGACCGGCGCATCACCATAGATGGCCACCCCGTCAGCGGTCTTCACTGACCCGCCGGCGGTGAGGATGATATCGGCATTGGCCGTGGTATTGCCGGCTTTGCTGACCGACCCGTCGGTGACACGGATATCACCCGAGATGGTCAGATTGCCCGCGGTATTGACAAAAACACCGGCATCCTTGCCCACCGGCTTGGCCTGCCCGATCTGGATGGCATAGCTGGCTGCCAGGGTATGGGTATAATAATCCTTCACCCCGGTGGTGTAGGTCACCTCCGTATGGATGGTCTTCTTGCGCAGCCAGCCGCCACCGGTGGTCCAGCTACGGGTGGAAACCGTGCGGTTGACGAAATCGCTGGTGAACTTGTTCTGGGCGATATTCTGGAAGCTTGCCGCATCCGCCGCAGACAAGGGCGCATCCCCGCGCTTCCACAGGTCCGTGTCGCTGTAATTCTGGTCGGGCAGCTTTATATCGGCATTGGCGCCGACATAGGTGTAGACGTAATTATCCTTCAGGTTGAGAACCTGCGTGGTGCCCTTGATGACATCCACCGTCTCATCCATCCGGTATTCATACTGGATGGAATAGGCATTGCCGACCGCCTGGCCGGGCAGCAGCTTGTCACCTTCCAACAGCAGCGATTCTGATTCCAGCAGCGGCTGCTGGTCACGGAAAATGAACTCCCGCTTGGTATAGGAATCATCGGGGACCAGGAAGTCCCAGTCGAAACCAATCAGATTGAAACTGTTCTTCTCATATTTGCGGACTTCAAGCTGGGTGGCTTCCTGGCCTTCGGTCCAGACATAATACTGGCCGGCGCGGGGGTTGAACTCGATCTTCTCGTCCAGCCCATGGCCCGTCAGGCCGCCATCCTGCTGGTAATCGATGCGGCTGGACGCGCCATCCTGCACCAGCGTTCCCTTGTAGCGCGTCTCCTCCACCTGGTCGTTGCGGAAGGCGTATTCCGTCTTGGTCAGGGTACCGCTATCGACGATGGTGATCAGGCCGGCCTGGGTATTATCGGCATCGACCCCTTCCAGCACCAGATCATAACGGCTGCGATTATTGATCTCGATGCGGGGCGAGCCGTCGGCCACCAGCAGCTTGCCGTTGCCGGTGGACAGAATCTGACCGGTCAGGGTGATGCGGCCCGGATTGGCGGTGATCTTCTCCACCACAATGGCGTTGCGGGCCGCATCGAAATAGCCATCCAGCGGCACCTTGGCGGTGCCGAAATCGATACCGTCCAGCGTGCTGATGACATTGTTGTTGTTGGCGTCCTTCTTCAGTTCCTGGAAGCTGGACGTCTTGGTGGGGCTGAAATCGGCACCGATATTCAGCGTGGCTTCGCTGATACCGCTCTGGATGGTGCCATTGACGTTGATATACTGGGCGGTGATGCTGACAGCACCCACCGCAAAGATGCTGGAAGGCTTCTGCGTGCCTTCATAAAGATCGGGATAATCCGTCAGCTTTTCAAAGCTATAGGTCTTGGTTTCCTCGTTCCGGTTGAACACGAGGTTGCGGGCAAAGCTGAGATCAGCATATTGGCGCGGGTCGGACACATGGGCCCAGCCGTCCACGTTCAGGTTGAAATTGCCGGCACTGAAAATATCCAGCGTGCCAGCACGCACCTGGCCAGAAACCTCCACGCTGCCTTCCATGTTGCGGAGAACGACCGCGCCGTCCTGGTTGACCACATTGCCCAGAACCAGCAGATCCTGCTGACCGGTGAATATCGGCAGTGCCCCAAGGTCATATTGGGCGGCCGGCAGCGCATCCTGCACGATGGTAACCGTGCTGGCGCCGGCAGCCCCGGTATTGGTCAGCGCCTTGTCATTGAGATAGATGTTACCCGGCGCAAAGGTCACCAGCCGGCCATTCACCACGGAGACGCGGCTGGTGTCGGAAATCACCGCATCCTTCACACGCATCGTGAAAGGTGTGCTGTTCAGAATATTGATGCTGGCACCGGCGCGGGCCGAAAGCTGCTTGCCCAGCAGGGCCTGAATGGCCGCGGCATCGGTATTCTTGGCGTCGATGAAGATGGAGCCGGGGGCGGCATAGACATCCGGCATGTCCAGGAAAAGCTGGTCCAGCTCTTCATTCACGATGTCGCGGGTGGTGCCGTTCTCCAGCGTCACCGTTTCCACCAGGCCCAATTCCTTCAGGGCGCGCTGCACCTCTTCCTTCTGGGCCTGATAGCGGGCGACCGCCTCCGCATTGTTGGCGTGGCTTTCGATCCAGCCATTGATGGCGTTCAGGCGTTCCAGCAGGATATTGCCCAGGCTGGCATAGGTCAGCTTGGGCGAGGGGACATCTTCCGGACGGACCACATAGAATTTGCCCTGCAACGCCTCATAGGCGGCTTTGGCGTCGGGGTTGTCGGCCAGGTTGGAAAGGTCCAGTTCCGCATAGACATAATGGATGCTGGCATCCAGACCCAGGGCCGCCATCTCGGCCGCCGTCAGGCGGGTGCCGATGCGGGCCGGGTCAAGCTGGGCCACCCCACCCACACTCATCGGCCGGACTTCCAGGACGGCCTGATTATTCAGTGCCGCCTGCACCGCGGCGGCATTATCGACCTCCACCCTGTTGGAAGCATTGACAACCGTGCGGTCCTTCTGGGTGCTGCCATAGGGTACCAGCGACAGCGACATCATCTGGCCGGAGGTGGTGCCGCGTTCATCGCCGCCCAACCCTTCATGCGAACGCAGATAGATATTGCCCAGCGCCTGGATATTGGAGCCAGCCCCCACATTGACCAGGTTGGTTTCATTGATGGTCAGCTTGGGATCGGGATCGGCAATGGCGGGCAGCAGGGAGATGGTCGTCACCTCCGTATTGGCATAGCCGTCCAACAGGTTGCCGACGGCGTTGCGATCCAGCCCCGCCTGCAGATAGACGGTGCCACCCAGAATCTTGGCGCCCGCCGTATTGACCTGGTTCAATGCATCGACCACACCATGGGCATCCGCCCCGGCATAGCCGGTCAGCGCTGTGGCGGTGAACAGGTTGGCACTGGGCCGCACATTGGAGGTGCTGCGGGTGGTGACATAGATGTCGCCGCTGCGGTTGGTCAGCGAGGCTTGGCCGATATTCACATTGGCCTGCGTCTGCGCCTCAATCTGTGACTTGCCGTAGGAGATGCCAAAGCCGGAAACCCCGTCGATGCGCACGCTATCGGTCGCATCCACATCGATGCCGGCGGCAATATCCAGGCGGGACGGGCTGCTGTTGGTACCCGTCGTCGTCAGGCTGGCACCGTCGGCAATGTTGATATTGGCCCCCAGACGGTGCTTGTCCGTGCCGATCAGCGTCTGGCTCAACAGCATGGTCAGCGCACCCAACCCGGCCGAGCCAGAGGTCAGATTGTTTTCGCTGTTGTAGCGATCCTTCAGCACCGTGTTGAAGGATCCGATGGTGATGTTGGCGGCCGTGATCCGGGCATTGGCACCGATATCCACCAGCGTGTCGCCCGCCACGATATTGGCCACACCGGCCCCCGCACCGGCCGCCAGCCCCAGAGAGGAGGCATCGGCCCGACCATCGATATCCTTATCGTGAACGGCGTTCACATCCAGGCTGCCCACGCTCACATTGGCGCCGCTGCCGATCCCGGCCTGCACGTCAACGCTGGTGATGGTCCGGGCGGTGGTGCCGGCGGCAGCCACCAGCAGGCCGCCGGAGCTGGCCTGGCTGCGGGCCAGCAGCGTATCCTTGCCATCGGCCCGGATGCGCAGCAGATCACCGCTCAGGGTGACATTGTCCCCCAGCCGGGCGGCAATGCGGCCCACGCTGCTGCTGCTGGCTTCCGACACACCGGTGCTGACCCCGGTGCTGACCGAGAAGCCGGTGCTGTCCGTCAGACCGCTATTCACACCATTGGCCAGCAATTCCACCTCAGCGGCCTTGATGGTGCTGGTGCCGATCAGGGCCTGCACATCCGTGGCCGCCGTGAATTTGCTCACCGAACCGGCGGCGGCGGCGGCAATCAGCCCCAGGCTGGTGGCCGTCGTGTTCACCTTGGCATAGCCGGTGGTCTGCCCCTTGGCGCTGACGGAAAGGTCGCCCTTCAGGTCAAAGGTGGAACCGGCAATATTGGCCAGCACCGCATTGGCGATGAGACCCGTAGCATTGGCGCCACCACCGGCCAGGGAGAAGCCGATCGCAGCGGTGGCCGCGACAGCGGCGGCAGCGGCATCAACATAGACGACAGCGTTGTCGGTGGCCGTCACCACACTGTCGCCCGTAGCCGTGACCTGGGCATTTTCCACCCGCGCGCTGATCCGGTTGCGGATGGTGGCATCGGCCAGGGCGATGCCCAGCGATACGGAGCCACCGAACGCACCGAAGGCCGCCGCGATGGAGGAAGCGCGGGTGTCGGTGACGATGACGCTGTCATCCGTGGCGCGGACGATCAGGCCGCCACCCAGCACGATACCGCTGCCCGTGCTGTCCAGCACCGCTGCCGTCACCTCAGCGGCAGACAGGTTGGTGCTGTTGGTGCCGGATGCGGCGGCACCACCCGCCACCGCTCCCCCGCCGATGCCCAACGAACCGGCATCCACCGTGGCCGCGATTGCGGCGCTGTTGCGCGCCGTGACCTGCAGGTTGCCCGCCGACTGCACAGCGCTGCGCTGGACGATGGCCGACACCACCGCGCCATCATTGCCGCCCAGACGGTTTTCCGCTGTCGCCACGCCGACTGCAACCCCCACACCAACGGCGCCGCCACCGATACCGGCGGCCAACGACGCGATGGTCGCCTTGATGGTGGCGCTGTTGATGGCATCCACCGTCACCGCACCGGTGGCCGTGATGGCACTGTCGGTGATATAGGCGCGGGTCTTGGTGTCGATCTGATTATTGGCATCGGCACCGGCCCCGGCAAAGCCGACGCCGACCAGCCCGCCCCCAACGGAGGCAGAGGCCGCCACGCTGGTGGCGAGGATTGTCGCATTTTCCTGCGCCAGCACCGACACGCCGCCGGTGCCGGCCTTCACGGCATCGGCATTGCTGATGCCGGCTTCCACCACATTGCCGATGATGTTGGAGGCAAGGCTGATGCCGACGGAGACGGCAACGCCCACCGTGCCGAACCCGGCCGCCAGCGAGGCAGTACCCACGGTGGCGTCGATCAGGGACTTATCGCGCGCCGTGACACCGATGCCCAGCACATCCATGCCAGCCGCACCATCGCCATCAATATAGGCGCGCACATCCGTTTTGATGCGGTTTTCGGCATTGGCGCCGGCGCCGGCCAAGCCCACACCAGCCACACCGCCGCCGGCCACCGCCACCGAACCGGCCAGGACCGTCGCATCGATGGACTGGTCGGCGGTGGCATCGATGGTCAGCGCCCCGCCCGCCTTGACACTGCTATCCTTCACATAGGCATGGACCGGGGTCAGAGCCTCCACCAGGTCCACCCGACGCCACAGGCTGGCATTGCCGTAATCCTGCGTCAGCAAGTAATTGCCGTCGGCCTCACCCGGATCGACGATGGCATCCTTGCCGATATATTCATAGATCTCGCCCGCCCGCGCGCCCTTGGCGATCTTCACCCGCTCACCCTTGTTGATACGGGCCGGCTCCTGCGCCGTGGAGTAGTTGAAGGCCACGTCGCTGGTACGATAGCCGATGATGTTGCGGGCCAGCGACACGCCAATGGACGCGCCAACACCCGCCGTGCCGCCGCCAGCCGCCGCAATGGCGGCAGACAGAATCGTGGCGTCGATGGCCGAACTGTTGATGGCGTCGATATCCACCTTGCCGGTGGCGCTGACATTGCTGGACTGGATGAAGGCGCTGGTGCCGGTCCCGATGATGTTCTGGGCATCCACACCCGCGCCGGAAACCGCCACGCCAGCCACACCCCCAAGGCCGATGGCCAGGGAGGCGGCGGCCGCCGCCGAGGTGATGGCCGCTTTCGAGGTGGCCGTCACAATGACGTCACCACTGCGCGCCGCCGCCCCCTTGTCAGCCCCCCGGATAAAGGCATCCACCGTGCTGTCAATGCTGTTGCGCGCCAGCGCCACGCCGACGGAGATGCTGACACCCGCCGTACCGCCCAAGGCGGCCGAGAGGGAGGCCGCACCGGCAAAGGCCCGGATGGTGGAGGTATCGGACGCGGTCACGGCGATGGAGGCCGCGTTATAGCCACCAGCCAGCCCGCCATCCATCGTGGCGGCCACGGCGGAGCCAATGCGGTTTTCCGCCAGCACACCCGATCCGGCTGCCGCCACGCCGGCGGTGCCACCACCGGCAATGGCCACAGAACCCGCCAGCACAAAGGCGCCGATGGCCTGGTTGGCATTGGCATTCACCAGCAGCTTACCCGTGGCATCCACGGCACTGCTGACGATATCCGCCCGCACCGATCCCAGCTGCGCCCCATATTCGCCGATGCCGATATAATTGCGCGCCACAGCCACGCCGATGGAGACACCCACCCCGGCACTGCTGCCGGCCCCGACCGACAACGCAGCGGAAACCACCGTCGCCCCCAGCCGGGTGGTGCTGGCAGCATCCAGCGTCACATCACCGGCCGCCCGGACCGTGCTGTTCCGCAGGCTGGCCTTGGTCTCCGACAGATTACGGTTGACCGCCACGGCCCCGCCGCCGGCCACGGCCACCCCGTTGCTGACCCCCAACCCGATGGAAAGGGCGGCAGCGGCAGCCACGACATTCATATTGGTGGCCGATACTTCCAGCAGACCCGGATTGGCCGCCGACTGGCGCAGCACATAGGCGGTGCCGTTGGCGGTAATGACCTGCCAGGCCTTGCCTTCCTCCAACTGGGCAATCTTCAGCGCTGGCTCCACCAGCCGCCAGAGGGCGGTGTTGGTGAAGTTGGCACTGGAAAGGTCCAGCGTGCCGTCAGTACCGATATATTCGTAAATGCGGCCGCCCGTGCCGCCGTTAGCGTAGCCTGTCTCCAGCTTGACGGTCTGGCCCTTCTTTACGTCCGTGCTGCCATCCGCCGTGGTGTGGGTCCAGCTGATCCCCACCGTGTCGCTGGTCGCCAGCCGCAACCCGGCCCGCTGCAGCCCGCTGGCCAGCGCACGCAGGGTTGCCGCGTCGGCAGCACCGTCAACCTCATATTCATTGACATTGCTTGTGTCAGCATTGTCGCTGTCGCGGCTGGTGGCATTATCCAACGCCGCCGCGCTCAGCCCCAGCCCGGCCAGATCAAGATCGAGCAGCTTGCGCCCGCTGGCCGTCGCCGCCACCGTCACGTTGCCCGTGCTGGTGGTCATGCTGCCGACATTCTGCACATAGGCTTCGGTAACGCCGGTAATGTCATTATAGGCCAGCGAGAGGCCAAGGGAGACGGCAACCCCGTTGCTGCCGCCCAACCCGGCCGACAAGGAGGCCGCCCCCGCCACCGCATTCAGGCTGCTGCCATCCCGCGCCGTCACCGAGACGGAACCCGCCTTGATGCCGCCCTTGGCGTCGCCATCAATGAAGGCACGGGCATCAATACGGATGCTGTTTTCGGTGTAGGAGCCGGCAGCGCTCAGCCCCACCCCCGATGCGCCCGCCGAAGCACCGACCGACACAGCCCCCGCCAGAACGGCGGCGGAGATGGAGGCGCTGTTATCCGCCGCCAGTTTCAGATCTCCCGCCGCATCGATGCTGCTGTTGCGGGTATAGGCATAAACCTGCTGCGCATCGGCCAACTGATCGGCCTGCTGCCACAGGGTACGGTCACCATAATTCTGGGCCCCCAATTGCGGGGCGGCCAGATTGTCGCCCATATAGCGATAGACATTGCCCGCCAGCGGCCCGGTGGCCACCCGGACGAGATCACCCTTCTTCAGCACTGGAACCAGCTGGGCGCTGGTGTAATTGGCCGGCACCTCCACATGGTCGGCACCGATGGTATTGAACGCCACCGCCAGACCCAGCGCCACTGCCGGGGCAGATTTGCCGCTGATGGACACCGAAGCCGCCGCCGCGCGGGTCAAGGCATCAATGGCCGAACTGTCGGCCGCCAGCACGCTGACATTGCCACTGCCACCCGCGCTGACCGCGCTGTCCTGGATGAAGGCATTGGTGCGGCCACCAATGATATTGGTGCCCATCGCACCGCCGCCGCTGAAGCCGCTGCTGCTCTTGACGCCGGCAGAGATACCGATGGCCGTCGCCGTGGTGCTGGCATCAATGTTGGCATTGCCGGTGCTGCTGACGGTGATATTGCCGCTCTTGCTCTCTACCTTGCCAATACGGGCCAGATAGGCCTGCTGATCACGATTGATCTGGTTGCGGGCAACCGAGCCCCCCAGGGAAGCTCCGGCAGCACCGGAGAAGTTGGCACCAATTGCCACGCTGGAGGTTGCCACATCCGCCAGGATGCGGCTGGCATCATCGGCGGTTACGTTGATATCCCCTGTCTTGGCCGTCAGGCTGGCCGTATCGGCAATATGGGCGTCAGCCTGGGTGCTGACGCGGTTCATCGCGATGGTCGCACCGATGGTGAGCGTGCTGGAATTGCCCTGTGGGGCGACATTCGCGCTCGTGCTGGAATTCAGGATGACAGCATCAATCGCGGCATTGTTATGCGCCGTGACGGAGACGATATGACCAGCGTCGATTGTGGCCTTGTCCACCGTCGCCAGCACGCTGGCCGGCTTTTCGGTCCCCAGGGTAGCACCCGTCAGGGCCTCAGCCGCGCTGGCCCACATGCTGGCAACGTCCCAGCCGACGGCGTTGAAGGCCATCGTCACACCGAGACCAAAACCAGATGATTCCATCTGGCTGTCGAGCGTCGCCTTGATGATCGAGTCATTGGCGGCGTTGACACGCACGTCATGACCGGCTTCCAGCACGCTATCGCTGACTGTCGCGGCGGCACCAGAAAGGACCTGGTTGGTGGCGATCACGCCATTCAGGGCCCAGGACGTTCCCTTACCCGCCAGATTGGCGGCGGATGCCTTCACATCGCTGGTATCGGTTGCAAAAATGGAAGCGCGCTCCAGCGCCTGAACCAGGATATCGTTGCCGGCCGTCAGGCGGACATTCTGCACCTTGGCATTCACATTACCGCGCACATCGTTGCGCGCCAGCAGCACGCCGATAGCATTGGCACTGGTCTGTGAGAAGTTCTGCGGCACCCCCACCGGCAGGCTGTCCGGGTTGATCTTGCTGACCGGCACCCAGCGGCTCATGTCATTGTAGTTCTGGATGGATAGATCCAACTGCTCGGTACTCACCGGAAGGAAGGCATAAGCGCCCCCGGCATCGCCCAGAACACGCCGCCACAGCTTGGTATCGGCAAAGTCAGTTTCACCCAATACATCGTCGCCCGTTAGCGGCGTCTCGCCAATATAATCAAATATCTGGCCCGCGGTGGCGCCCTTCAGGTCGAAATCCAGCTTGACGCGATCGCCTTTGTTGATGACTTCCGGCGCCTGAGAGCTGGTGAAATCAACCGCATCCAGCAGAACGATGTCGCCCCGGCCCACACGGCGCACCCCGGAGCGGTCGGTATAGTCGATACCCAGGACATCCAGCAGTGCGTTATTCAGCACTGTGAGCACCTGGAGGCTGGAGGCAGAAGCAACCGTGATGATGGTGATATCGGATTTGATGTTGGCTTTGTCGTCCGCCGTTACCGAGACATCGCCTTCTTGGGCCGTAACCGCGCGCTGTGTCGCATTGCGGATTTCTGCCTTTGCATCACTGTTCACCATATTGGTGGAAACGGTAACGCCGCCCGCCGTTACGCTGGTGTCTGCGCCGATGCCAAAGCCCATCTCGTTGCTTTCGGTCTTGTTCGACACGAAAGACGTGATACTGGCGGCAGACCGCGCATTTACCGCCACATTACCGGACGCGCTGATGCTGCTGTCCTGCACCAGGGCACTGACGCTGGCCGGCTGCGCTTTGGCCAGCACATTACCCCCAAGCAGGGTATCAAGGACCGCAAACAGGATATTCTGGGCCTGCCAGCCGACAGTATTGAAGGCCAGCGTGGCACCGATGGATGTATCACCGGTCGCCGTGGAACTGAAGTTCTTGGCGTTGATACGGCTGTCATTCAGGGCAGTAACGGCGACATCGCCATCTGTCGCCGTCAGGCTGCTATCCTTGGCCAGCGCCTGAACGTCGCTCAATACCAGATTGGTGGCAACGACAAAGTTCTTGCCCGCCTCCTCGCCATCGCCGCCTGCACCGCCGCCCAACGCCTTGACCTCGGAATTGTTCAGCGCCTGCAGGCGGGAGCTGTTCCTGGCATCCACGGTGAGGGAGCTGCCATCAGCGGTGACATTCTCCACCCGCGCCTTGACGTTGGAGCGCATATCGTTGCGCACCACCAGTGCGCCAACGGCACTGGCGTCTGAAGGGCCGAAATTGATTCCATCCGGAACGATCCGCGAGGCGGTATTGCTCTTCCAATAACCTGTATCGTCGTAGTTGGCCGTGGAGAGATCGACCTCTCCATCCTCGCCCATATAGATAAATGTGTTGCCGGGGTCGCCACCGGCATCATGATTGCCGGCCACCCGGACCATGTCGCCGAATTTTAGATTCTGCTTGCCATCGGACGACAGATAGGCCGTCTGCCCGGCAGCCAAAAGATCTTCCGCTGGGTACAGCTTGTTCACCACCCCCTTGATGACCCCCACACCCCCATCATTGGTGGTGACGGAGTTGGAAACCAGCCGGACATTGGAATAAATCCCGGACTGGTCGCTTGCCGCCACGGTGAGAGCCCCCTTGGCCTTCAGCGGCTGTGTCTTGCCGGCATCGGCGCTGACATGGGCATCAGCGTCAGTCGCCAGCATGTTGGAGGCCAGCACCAGCCCGGCGGCCCCACCTGTTGCCCCAAACAGAGCCGAAGCGTTGGAGGAAGCGGCATTGCTGTTGGTGGCATTGATCTGCGCGGCAAGGGTGGCCTTGACTGTTAGATCGCCCCCCGCCTCAACATTGCTGTTTTCGATGTAAGCAGCCACCTTGGCCGGGCGGGCGGTACCAATATCAGTGCCCAGCAGCGCATCCAGCGTATTGAACAGAACGTTCTGCGCCTCATAGCCCAGGGCATTGAAGGCCAGCACGGCGCTGACCCCTGTAGCGCCGGTCTGCATGATGGCCTTCAGCTTGGCATCAATGGCTGACTTATTGTCCGCCAGCACGGAAACATCACCAGCGGCCCGCAGGCTGCTGCGGGTGACGCCGGCCACCGCACTGCTCAACACTGTGTTGGTGACCACCATGGCATTGACGGCCAGCGAGCTGCCGGTGCCGAAGGCGCTGCCGCCGGACGAGGTGGCAATGCCGGTGCTGAGCGCCAGCAGTTCAGCCGCCAGCCGAGCATCCACCAACACCGAGCCGCCGGCGGTCAGATTGGTGTTATTAATCGTCGCCCTGGTATCGGACACGACATCATTGCGCACCACCAACCCGCCAACACCCATGGAGGGCGATTCGGTGATATTGCCGATGTTGGGGATGATGGAGCCGGGGTCGAGATTGGTGATGCGACGCCACCGGGTCCTGTCGGCGTAATTTTCCTTGGCGAGATCGACCGATGCCATGTTCGGCCCGACCCAGGCATAAACACCCCCCTTGACGCCTCCGCTTTCATGGGTCGAGGCAACGCGCACTCGCGTGCCAAATTCCACGCCAAAGGCTATCGCACTCTTCTCCAGCGTCCGTACACCGGACAAGGAACTGTAATCGTATCCATTCAACGCTTCATTGATCAGCCCGCCCACCAGGCTGGCCCCGCCATCATTCGTCGTGCTGGAAACGGCCTTCACATCGCTGGTTGCCCCTATTGAAGCGGCATCCGTCGCCGTCACCGCCACATCGCCGCCCACCTTGGGCGTGCCAGCCACCGTGCCGCTGTAATCGATATAGGCATCGGCCCGGCCGCTCACCATGTTGGTGGCCACCACCGCGCTGACCGCAAAGCCCGACGCGTTGAACAGCGCCGACGCCGCCGAGCTGGCATCATTGCCCACCGTGGAGGTGATCGCCGCCTTGTTATCCGCCGTCACCGACAGCTTGCCGCCCACATCCAGCGCCGTGTCGGTGATGCTGGCCAGCACGCGCGCCGGCTGTTCGGTGCCGATATTCGTCCCCAGCAGCGCGTCCAGCGTCCCCGTCAGCAGGTTCTGCGGCACATAGCCAACCGTGTTGAAGGCCAGCGTCACCCCGACCGCGCCATTGCCCGTCTCGATCACCGCCTTGGTGTCGGCCGCAATCGAGGCATCGTTCAGCGCCGTCACCAGCACATCACCCGTCGCCGTCACCTGCGCCTTGCCGATCTGCGCCACCGCCTCCGACAGCACCGCATTGGTGGCGATCACCCCGTTGATGGCGATATTGGTACCCGACCCATAGGCGCTGCCGCCAAAGGACTGGGTCAGCGCGTCGGCCGTCGCCGTGATATTGGCCTTCTCATCCGCCTTCACCGACAGGGTGCCGGCCCGCACCGTCACATCCGTCACCTTGGCCGAGGCACCGCCCCGCACCTCGTTGCGGACAACCAGACCGCCCACGGCCACCGCATCGGAATCACTGACATTGAAACCCGTCGGCAACAGCTGCGTCGTCTTCAGCTGACGCCACAGATCCTGATTGCTGAAATCCGTCGCCGTCAGGTCAAGCTGTTGCGTCTGACCCAGGAAGGTGTACAGCGCATTCTCGTCACCGCCCGCCTCATGGCCGGCAACAACACGCACCACCGCCCCGAAGCCCAGCTTCTGCTTGCCGTCGCTGCTCAGGAAATCAACCGGCGTGGCCTTGTTGAACAGGTTGTTCACCAGCCCCACGCCGCCATCATTGGACGTCGTCGTCGACGACACCATCTTGGTGTTGGAATTGATCCGCGCGCTGTCCGTCGCCGTCACCGACACCGTACCCGCCGCCGACATCTCACCCGACGTCGCCTTGGTCTGCCGAACATAGGCATCCGCCCGGCTGCTCACCAGATTGCTCGCCAGCAGGCCGCTATAAGACGCACCGCTGGCCCCAAACAGGGCCGACGCCGTCGTCACCGCCGCATTGCTGATCGTCGCATTGATCAGGCTGTCCGTCGTCGCCGAAACCGTCAGGTCACCCTTCAGGTCAAGCCGAACATCCTCAACATACGCCGTCGCATTCGCTGCCTGCTCCGTCGCAATCCCCGTCCCCAGCAGCGCATCCAGCGTATTGGCCAGCAGATTCTGCGGCCGGTAGCCCAGCAGGTTGAAGGCCAGCGTCACACCGGCCGACTTCTCACCCGCCGAGACCGACACGGTCGCCGTCGCATCCATCGCCGCCGCATTGTCCGCCGTCACCGACAGGCTGCCCGCCGTAACCGCACCTTCCGTCACCGTCGACAGCGCCGAGGCCAGCAGCGTGTTGGTGGCAATCGCCCCACCCACCGCCAGCGACGAACCCTTGCCAAAGGCACTGCCGCCGGACGAGCTGGCCACACCTTCAACATAGGCGATCAGCTGCGCCCGCTCCGTCGCCGAAACGGAAACATTACCCCCAGCCACCAGCGACTGGTTATGCAGAGAGGCCTTCGCACCGCCCGTCACGTCGTTGCGCATCACGATGCCGCCGACGCCGATCGCCGGCGAATCCGTCACATTCCCGATGCCCGGGAACATGGCGGAGAAGCTCATCGTATCCACCCGCTCCCACAGGCGGCTATCGCTATAATCCTGCGCCGTCAGATCAATCCGGGCAGCATCACCCCGCCAGCGATAGACACCACCGCCGACACCACCCGCCTCGTGGGTGGAAGCCACCCGGACCGCCGTGCCCTTCGTCAGCGACTGCACCCCGGACAAGGAGCTATATTTATATTCCTCCAGCGCCGCATCAATCAGCCCGCCCACCAGGCTGAAGCCACCATCATTCGTCGTGCTGGAAATAGCCTTCATCGTGCCGATGGCATTGATGCTGCTGGCATCCGTCGCCGTCACCGCCACATCGCCGCCCACCTTGGGCGTGCCGGCCACCGTGCCGCTGTAATCGATATAGGCATCGGCCCAGCCGCTCACCATGTTGGTGGCCACCACCGCGCTGACCGCAAAGCCCGACGCGTTGAACAGCGCCGACGCCGCCGAGCTGGCATCATTGCCCACCGTGGAGGTGATCGCCGCCTTGTTATCCGCCGTCACCGACAGCTTGCCGCCCACATCCAGCGCCGTGTCGGTGATGCTGGCCAGCACGCGCGCCGGCTGTTCGGTGCCGATATTCGTCCCCAGCAGCGCGTCCAGCGTCCCCGTCAGCAGGTTCTGCGGCACATAGCCAACCGTGTTGAAGGCCAGCGTCACCCCGACCGCGCCATTGCCCGTCTCGATCACCGCCTTGGTGTCGGCCGCAATCGAGGCATCGTTCAGCGCCGTCACCAGCACATCACCCGTCGCCGTCACCTGCGCCTTGCCGATCTGCGCCACCGCCTCCGACAGCACCGCATTGGTGGCGATCACCCCGTTGATGGCGATATTGGTACCCGACCCATAGGCGCTGCCGCCAAAGGACTGGGTCAGCGCGTCGGCCGTCGCCGTGATATTGGCCTTCTCATCCGCCTTCACCGACAGGGTGCCGGCCCGCACCGTCACATCCGTCACCTTGGCCGAGGCACCGCCCCGCACCTCGTTGCGGACAACCAGACCGCCCACGGCCACCGCATCGGAATCACTGACATTGAAACCCGTCGGCAACAGCTGCGTCGTCTTCAGCTGACGCCACAGATCCTGATTGCTGAAATCCGTCGCCGTCAGGTCAAGCTGTTGCGTCTGACCCAGGAAGGTGTACAGCGCATTCTCGTCACCGCCCGCCTCATGGCCGGCAACAACACGCACCACCGCCCCGAAGCCCAGCTTCTGCTTGCCGTCGCTGCTCAGGAAATCAACCGGCGTGGCCTTGTTGAACAGGTTGTTCACCAGCCCCACGCCGCCATCATTGGACGTCGTCGTCGACGACACCATCTTGGTGTTGGAATTGATCCGCGCGCTGTCCGTCGCCGTCACCGACACCGTACCCGCCGCCGACATCTCACCCGACGTCGCCTTGGTCTGCCGAACATAGGCATCCGCCCGGCTGCTCACCAGATTGCTCGCCAGCAGGCCGCTATAAGACGCACCGCTGGCCCCGAACAGGGCCGACGCCGTCGTCACCGCCGCATTGCTGATCGTCGCATTGATCAGGCTGTTGGTGGTGGCGGAGACCGTCAGATCACCCTTCAGGTCCAGTCGCACATCTTCAATAAAGGCGGTTGCGTTGGCCGGTTGCGGCGTCGCAATTCCCGTACCCAGCAGCGCATCCAGGGTAGAGGTCAGCAGGTTGCGGGGGCCATAGCCCAACTGGTTGAAGGCAACGGTGGCCCCCGCCGTTGCTGCATCCGCCTTCATCGACATGGTGGCGGTGGCATCCAGGGTGGCGGTGGTATCAGCCCCAACCTTCAGGTCACCTGCCTGCACGCTGCCATTGGTGATGCTGGCGCTGGCCGCACCCAACAGGCTGTTGGTGGCGATGATGCCACCGGCCGCCACCGATGCCCCCTTGGCAAAGTAAGAGGAGGCCTTGGAAGAGGCAACACCATCAGCATAGGCAATCAGCGTGCCCCGCTCGCTGGCCGACAGGCTGACATTGCCCTCTGCCGTCAGGCGCAGCCCGTCAATGCCTGCCGTGGCACCGCCGGCCACACTGTTGCGCATGATGATGGCACCAGTGGCCACCGCCACCGATCCGGTCAGTTCCGTCAGTTCCGGCAAAGCATCGCGGGCGGACGGCACATCGGCCCGCACCCAGCGCGTCTTGTCGGCGTAGTTCTCCGCGCCGAGGTTAATTGTGGAACCGCTGGGGCCAACCCAGCGATAAACCGCCGTCGTCACCCCACCCGCCTTGTGAGCAGAGGCAACGCGGACGGTCTGCCCCTTCTTCAGCGTCTGTTCACCCGAAAGCGAGCTGTAATTGTAGGAGGTCGCCGCCGTTTTGGCCAAAGCGCCCAGCAGGCTGTTCTCCGGATCGTTCGTGGTGCTGGAGACGGCCTTCAGGATGCCTGTTGCCTGAATGGAAACATTGTCGTCGGCCGTCACCGCCACATTGCCGGCAACCGTCATGTCACGGGCTGCACCATTGCTGATCCCGGCCTTGGCAGCACCGGCAACCGCGTTCAGTGACAGGGTCATGGCGCTGGAGAAAGCGGCCCCCCGCAGCAGCGCAAAAGACGCCGCCGTGGCATCATTGCTGACACTGGCCTTGATGCCGGCCGTGTTCGAGGCGGTGACGGCCAGGTTGCCGCCCACTGTCAGGCTGCTGTCGGCAATACTGGCCGTGGCGTCAGCCGGCGTGGCGGTGCCGACGCCATCCCCCAGGAATGCGTCCAGCGTCGTGCCCAGCAATGACGGTGCGTCATAGCCCACCGTGTTATAGGCCAGCACGATGCCTGCGCTGGTATTGGACTGAATAACAGACTTATTGACAGCCTCAATGGTGGCGCTGTTGGTGGCATTGATCGTAACGTCGCCGCTGACGGTCAAGGTGCTTCCCGACAGGGTGGCACTGGCCCCGCCATTGACGGCGTTGACGGCAAAAACACTGTCGCTGGCAACGGACGGCCCCATCAGGCTGACCAGCCCCACATCCACCGCCTTGACCACCGCGTCGGTGGTCGCGGTGATCAGGGCGGCTGCCGACGCCTGGATATCCAGCGAACCGGCCTCCAGGGTGATATCGCTCACCGCGGCACGGGCGCCGCCCGCGATCTGGTTGCGGGCAATGGTGCTGCCGCTGGCCGTGGCCCTGGCCGCGAGAACATCCATCCCGTCCGCCATCAACGGATCGGTCTTCGCCTCTGGCTTCCAGAGGTCGAGATTGGCGTAATCTTGTTGCGAGAGGTCCAGCGTGGTCGCCTGGCCCAGATAGATATAGGTGGTGCCGGGCGTACCACCGGCCTGGTGGCCTTCCGCCACCGTCACCTTGTCATTGAGTTTGACGGCGATGCTCCCCTGGCTGGATGCCAGGGTGGGGGCGGGGCTGGTCCCCAGCAGTTCCGCCGCCCGCGCTGCGGCACGGCCGCGGCGGCCATTTTCCTGATCAGTGGCAATGGTGGTCAGTTTGATATTGGCATTGATGTCGGCCTTGTCCTTGGCGGTGACACTGCTCTTGCCACCGGCCTTGACATTGTTTCCCGTCGTGCTGCCAGCCAGCAGAGCCTCCGCCCCACCGCGCACCCGGTTGCTGGAAAGCATCAGGGAGGAGGCAACGGAGAGCGCCCCCATATTGACAGCCGTGTTGCTGACCGTGGCATTAATGGCGGCAGCGGCTTCCGCCGACACCGCAAGGTCGCCGGTACTGGTGACATCGGAACGGATGATGCGGGCCGCGACCAGCGGCTTGTCCGTGGCCAGCGTGCCGCTGCCCAGGGCCTCTGCCAGATTGTTGAAAAACCCGTCGGAAAGCGCCACACCCAAGCTGTTGAACGCCAGGGTTTCCGCCCGGGTCGCACTGGCGGCACCGGTAGAGGCGGCAGAAACATCGGTGGTCGCGTCGATGGCGCGCTGATCGGTGGCGCTGACCCGCAACCCGCCCCCACCGGCCGTGACCGTGCTGTCCATAATCGTGGACTGTACATCGCCCTGAACCGCGTTCCAGGCATAGGAACCGCCATAGCCCAGGCTGGCCGGCAGAAGCAGCACCCGCGACAGTACCAATGCGTCCGTCTTGGCCACCATGGTGGCGTCGCTGCTGGCGGTGACCGTCACGGAACCCGCTGCCAGGACAGAGCCTGAGACACCGGCCGTCACGCTGCGGTTGATCGTATTGTCGGCCCGGGCGAGCCCCAGATTGATGCTGACCAGCAGGTTGGGATCTGTTTCGAAATCTGCCGAGTGGGCCAGGAAGACTGACTTGTCAGCTGCCTGCACCGTGATGCTGCCATCCGCGACATTGACCTTGCTGTCCACCAGCTGGGCGGTGATGGCCCCCGTCACCTGGGTATCCACCGCCTTGGCCCGGGAGGTGACGGCGACCGCCCCTTCCGCCGTCACCGTCATGGCGCCGGCATTGATGGTGCTGTTGCTCACCCTCGCCCCGACCGTGTCGGCGGCGATGCTGAGTTCGTTACTGCCGGACAGGCGGGAAGCCGTCAGCGCCTTGATCGAGCCGCCGGACAGGGCGGAGAGGCTGACCGCCCCCACCGCCGCGCCATTGATCGCACCGACATTGGTAACGGCACCGTCACCGCCCAGGGTCGCAGCGGTGGTGCGGGAAAGGGTGATGCTGGACTTGAAACGGTCAAAACCGTCCAGCGACTTGATATTGCTGTCATCCAGCGTCACCGTCACGGCAATCGCGGTATGATCGCTGGCAGCCACCTGCAAGCCCTGGCCCGCCGCGTTGCTGCCCACGCTGATGCTGGCCCCCGCCTGCACGATGGCCTGGGTGTTGTTGGTGACGCTGATGCTGGCCTTGCCGCCATCCCGGGGGCGGCTATCGATGGTCAGCGACTGGCTGTTGTCCGCCGTCAGGGTGACCGACCGGGCCTGCAGCACGGCCGAGCCGGTAATGGTGGCCGTGGCCCCCGCCACCACGCGCGTATCGACCACATCATAATCACCGCTGGCGATGACGGATGTGTCTCCCCCCACGCTGGCCGCAGCGATCAGATCGCCAGCAATGCGGATCGTGCCGGCAATGCTGATGCCGGCGGAAAGGTCCAGATTGACGCCCCGGTCGAAACGGCCGGTGGCGGTTGCATCGGCCCGCAGATTGATATCGCGGTTGCCGGTGATGGTGGCGCCATCCAGCACCACGATGCGCTCAGCCTCCACCGTCAGGCTGGTATCACCCAGGTCCAGCGTATCTAGCGTCACCGCGTCCCTGCCATCCAGCCCCCGGATGGTCAGGGAATTGCTGGGCTTCAGGAAGGTGATATCCTCGAATGTGCTGCCGGACAGGATCAGCTTGTCACCCGCCATGGCCAGTTTGGCGTCGGCATCATCGCCATTGGTCATGGTGATGACGCGATCAACCGTCAGCGTATTATCGATGATCGGTTCCAACCCGGCATAGCTGACGGTCACGCCGTCGCGGCTGATGATACCGTCAGCGGGGCTGAAGGCCTGGAACAGCAGCGACTGGTAATTGCCGCCATCCAGCACCAGCGTATCAAAGCCCCGCGCCCCGCCATCCATCACGCCCAGAAGATGGCCTTCCGCCTTCAGGATGAACCGGTCCTGGCTGTCGGCGGCGCCCTTCAAATCCTCCACACCCCGGAAGCTGATGGCACGCACATCGCCGCTGCCTTCCCCGGAAATGGTCCAGTCCGCATCCCCGCTGACCAGGGCCAGCCGGTCACGCCCCGCCCCGGTATCCAGGCTGAAGGGGGCATTGCTGCCATCCTCGACGATCACCTGATCATTGCCACCGCCCAGGATCAGGCCGGAGACGCCCCGCACCTCGATGAAGGAGGGGCCGAGATCCAGGCCGGGCTGACCATCGGCAGTGACATCCAGCGGCGTTTCCCCGATGCGCACCACACCGGAGGCGCTGACCACCACGGAAACGTCACCGGAGAACCAGGAAAGGTCCAGCACGCCATGGTTGATACTGTTCAGCACCGCCTTTTCGCTGTCGGCCGCCGACAGACCCAGGCGGCTGCCGGCTTCCCCGTGCAAAGCGACCGTCACCGGCGTGCCATCGAACAGCTGATCCAGCCCGCTGCCCTGTTGCGCCTGCAATGTCTGGCCGGCCGGGGCCGCCAGCAGGCTGGCCCCGGCCCCGAGATCGCCCGGATTGTCGATGCGGGCATCCAGGGTGATATTGCCGACCGCCAGGGATTGTGCCGCCATATCGGGGGTCAAGGTCAGCGCGATGGCATCGCGCGGCGCCTGGTCCGCCTTGATATCCGCCTTTTCCACCGCCTTGTCCGGGTTGACAGCCGCACGGCTGGCATCCATCGCCACCAGACCGGCAGCGCCATTGGCACTGATCAAGGCGGGGTTGTTCAGGCTGTCCAGGTCGGCACGGGCCTGCCCGGTCATCAAGGCCGCCGTCTGGGCGCCAAAAATGCCGTCGGCCGACAGCAGCAGGCGGGGTTCCAACTTCTCAATATGGAACGGGTTGGCCGAATAACGCCGACGCCGACCGCCACCGGTCACGCCCTGGCCCCGCCCATATCCACGCTGAACCCCGCCCCTGTTACCAAGGCGACGTAGACGAGACAGGACGCGACGGACACGACGGTTAATATGATCGACACTGAACATCATCAGCTCCTGGACCGCAATGCAGCAAGACAAACAAAAGGGGAGGCACACACTATCCACAAGGATAGCATACAACTAAACATACATAAAGCGCCCACAGTGCTTTAACGCGTTAAAGCAAAACGGATTTCGGGGGCAAACAGAGATTATTTCGCGCCGGCGAAGGCCAAGGATTTTTCCTGCCAGTCATCCATTTTCAGCACCTGCCGGCGGTTGGCGGCCGCTCTCGCCTCCGCCCGGCGCTGCACCAGCGCAAAGGTCAGCAAGGCCAGCTTCCCGCCGAGAGGGCGCCCCAGCTGCTGCCGGAGCAGCTTGCGAAGGAAGACCGGCGCCCCCTGCTCCAGCAGGGGATCATCCAGGCTCTGAAAGGGCTGGACGGAGCCGGGATCGCCCTGCCGGGCGACGCGGCCGTAAAGCTGCCAATCCACCCGCTGGGCTTCATTGGCCTCTGTGGTGATCAGATGCAGGCCGCCGAGGGCCAGCATGTCGGGCGGTACGCGGATATCGGTGCCGCGACCGGCCATGTTGGTGGCAATGGTGATACGGCCCTGCCCCCCGGCAGCGGCAATGATGGCCGCCTCCTCCTGCTCATGCAGGGCATTCAGAACCTGACAGGCAATGCCGCGCGCCGCCAGCCGTGCGGCCAGCGCCTCGCTGGTGCCGATGGCACGGGTGCCGACCAGGATCGGCCGGCCGGTCTCATGCACCCGCAGGATTTCCGCTTCGACCGCATCAAACTTGGCGGCACTGTCCGGCAGCACGCGGGTGGGTAGATGCAGGCGCTGGGACGGCAGGCGGCGCGGCACCCGCACCACGCCCAGCCGATAGACGCGCCACAGCTCCCCTTCCACCCGCTGCAAGGTGCCGCTGACCCCGCCCATGCGGCGGTAAAGCCGGAAGAAACCCTGGAAACTCAGCCGGGCCTGCGGGGCCGTCTGATCGGTGATCGGCACCCCTTCCTTGGCCTCCACCGCCTGATGCAGCCCATAGCTCCAGGAGCGATCCTCCATGAAGCGGCCGGTCAGATCATCGACGATCACCACCTTGTCATCACGGATCACATAATGATGGTCGCGTGTGTAGAAATGATGGGCGGTAAGGGCCTGACGCACCAGCTCTTCCCGCCGGGCCTTGCCACGCCACAGGGGCGGCAGCGTGCGGCCCAGCGTCTCAATCCGCAATTCCCCGGCCGGGGTCAGTTCCAGCAGGCGGGCCTGTTCATCGGGCCGGTAATCCACGCCGGTGACCAGGGCGCGGGCAATCCCATCGGCGATAATGCTGGCTTCGTGCAAGTCCTTGCCCTGGCGGGGGACGGCGATGATCAGTGGCGTCGCCGCCTCGTCGATCAGCACGCTGTCGGCTTCATCGACAATGGCCGTGTGCAGGCCCCGCATCACCGGCTGGGCCGACGTCGCCTCCCCACCCAGCCGGCGGATCAGCCGGCGGTCAGGATCGATGATGCCGCCCAGCGCCAGCTGATCGCGCAGGAAATCCGCCGTCAATTGCTGGCTGGTGGCATAGACCACATCGCAATTATAGTTCCAGCGCCGCCGGGGCGGATCCATGGTGCCAGCGATATGGCCGACACTGACACCACAGGCATCATAGAGCGGGCGCATCAGCTCCGCGTCACGCCCGGCCAGATAATCATTGGCGGTGACGACATGGCAGGGGCGGCGGGTCCAGGCGGCCAGTACCGCCGCCAGCCCCACCACCAGCGTCTTGCCCTCCCCCGTCGCCAGTTCGGCGGCATTGCCACTGGCAATGGCCAGCGCCCCGATCAGTTGCACACGGTAGGGGCGCATCCCCAGGGCGCGGGCAGCCACCTCCCCCACCACGGCCAGGGCAGCGGCGTCGCGGTCCAGCCGCTCGCGCAGCGGCAGACGGCCGGCCAGCCCCACGTCCGCGGAAACCGCCGCCATGCGCTGGCGCAGTGCCTCTTCCGACAGGGGGGCCAGGGCTTCCATCGCGGCCATCACCGCATCGGCCATCTGCCCCAGCCTTTTCAGGCCAAAGCGGCGACGCCGGATCATGCCGGCCAGATTGTCGGCCAGCACATCCAGCCCGGATGCCAGACGGGCAGGGCGGGCCAGCAGACCATGGCCATATTCACGCGCCAATGCCGTCATAGCCGGTACCGTTTCTGCATCAGCTGGTCAACGGCGCGGCCGATACGCTGGGCCACGGTGCGGGGTGCAAGCTGCAGCCGCAGCCGGCCCGACCGGCCATGAAACAGGCCCGGTGCCTCGGTCGGCTTCAGTCGCACCATCACCTGGAAGAAGGCTTCACGCGCGATCTCACCATGGCCTTCCTGGTCGCTGACCTGGATATCGCCGCCCCCCCGCCAGCCCAGCACGGCCGACGGCAGTTCACGCTGCTCTACCGGGATGACGGTGGTGGTCTGGGTGGGCAGCGACCAGCCGGCAATGCCGCTTAGCCGCACCTCCCGCGCATCGACCGGCCCATCGAACAGGCTGGCGGCATCGGCCTGCGGGATCACGGCGACGAAGCGGTAAAGGGCGGGATCGACGATCAGGCCAAGCTGTCCGCCGCGGGGCAGCAGGCTGCCCAGCCGCTGCTGCAGGCCGGGTGCCGCCCAGATACCGGCCTGTTCGGCCCGCACCTCCAGCAGGGCCACCCGCTTTTCCACATCGGCCAGTCGTTCCCGCAACGTCTCCAACCGGGAACGCAAGGGGGCGACATCGGCCATCATGCGGGAATGGGCGTTGGCCAGAATGGCTTCGGTTTCCATGACCTCCGCCTTCAGCTCCCGCTGCTCGAACAGCAGTTCGGGATTGTCCAGCCGCATCAGCAGGTCGCCCGGCTGCACCCATTGGCCGTTACCGGCCAGGATTTCGCGCAGCCAACCGCCCTCCAGCGCGTAAAGCCGCTGGTAATGGTCGGATTCCACCACCCCATGCGCATCCACCGAATAGGGCAGCGGCAACAGGAAGATGGTCGCCGCCAGAAAGGCGGCAAAGCCGGCAACGGCCGTGATGGCCCGATGGCGCTGACGCGCCAGGCTGGGGCCCGACAGCAGATAATTCGGCAGTTTCGCCAGCGGCATACCGATCAGGCCGATGCCCGACAGCAACCCCACGCCCAACCCCAGCCACAGCGACCGGTCGGCAGCATAGATCACCACGGCAACGGCAATCACCAGCCGGTACAGGGTGGAAAGCAGGCCATACAAGCCCAGCAGCACCGCCTCCCCCGGACTGTCGGCAGGGCTGATCCCTTCCCGCACCCCGAAGACATGGCGCTCGATCCAGTAAAACCATTGCCGATTGGCCCGGTCATAGAGATTGGGTACCTGCACCAGATCGGACAGGATGTAATAGGCATCATACCGCAGCAGCGGGTTGCCATTGAAAATCAGGGTAGAGATGGAGGCGATGATCATGGTGTTGAACGCCAGCGCGTTCACCGCCCCATCCCCCGTATAGGCCCAGACCAGGGCCGCCAGGGCGGCCACCGGCAGTTCGGCCAACATACCAGCCGCCCCCACCAAGGCCCGCTGCCAGTGCGAGCGGAAGGCCCAGCTGCTGGTGGCATCCATATAGGGCACGGGCATGAACATCATCAGCATGATGCCGAAGGTGCGCACCTCCCCGCCGAAATGCCGGCAGACCACGCCATGACCCAGCTCGTGCCAGCCCTTCAGCAACACGGTAATGACCAGCAGCCAGGGCAGGTTACCTGGTGACAGCAGGCCCGCCGACTGGGTCAGCAACTGATCCAGATTGTCAAAGACGGCCTTGCCGGCCAGCAGCATCAGCACCCCCAGGACCAGCAGGCTCCAGGGCGTGAACAGGAAGCGGGTGAAAGGCTGGATGCGGCGCAGGAACCCGTCGGGGTCCCACAGGGGCACCCGCATGAAGAACAGCGACAGCAGCTTGGAGCGCATCTCCATCCGCTTATGCTGAACATAGCGGTCGAAAATGCCGTCAATATCCGGCTCCCGATCCACATGCAGCAGGCGCGCCTGATAAAGCTGGGCCAGAAGCTGCACCACCTCTTCCTGGCCCGGTGCCTCCGTCGGGTCGCTGTCCAGCATCTCCGCCCATAATTCCTCCACCGTCTTTTCGGTGGTGAGGGCGGAGAGGAAGCGGAAGGCCGCCGGGCGCAGCCGGAAGAACTCGTTATTATAAGGGTCGTGCAGGATGTACCAGTCATCGCCCCGGAAGCGCTGGCGCCGGGCACGGATGCCGGTGCGCAGACCGATGCGCAGGCCGGCAACGCGAAACCAGGAGTCACTGAAGGTCCGGCGCGCCATGGCTTACCACCAGAGCGACAGGCGCAGCGCGTCAAGCGTGCGGTGGGTGAGGATCCAGAGGATCGACCGCCGTCCCGCCTCGATCTTCGCCACACCGCTCATGCCCGGGCGCCACCAGTCGCGCGCAGCATCGGAGAATTTGGCATGCATGATAAAGACATTGCCCTGGCCCGGCTCCACCTGCGCCACGGGCAGCACACGTTCAACGGTAAAGGCGATCTTCTCATCCGGGCGGGTCAGCAGTGACAATTCGCCCTTGTCGCCAACCTTCACCTCCTGAAAATCGCGCTCACTGACGCGGATTTCCAGATAGATGTCGCGGACCTGCACAACCCGCATCAGGGCTTCGCCCTTGTTCACCGGGGCCCCGACCAGCCGCTTCTGGTCCCCATCCACCACCACCCCGTCAAAGGGGGACTGGATTGTGGCCTGCGACAGGTAATAGCGCACGCGGTCCAACTGCGTGCGCACCTTCTGTTCATTGGCCTCGGCGATGCGCATTTCCGCCAGATCGCCGGACGCGCGGGCTTTCTCCCCTTCCCGCGTCTGGCGGCGCAGGTCGGCCAGACTTTCCAGTTCGCGGGCCTGCATCTCCCGCGTGTCCAGTTTCAGCAAATCCTGGCCCTGCTGCACCTGATCACCGGCGCGGACCGGCACCGCCTCCACGAAACCGTCAAACGGGGCGGAGAGGATGGCCATATGGTCGGTGGAAAGCTGGGCCGTGCCATCAACCCGGTAATCCCAGCGCCCGATCAGCAGGAACAGCAGCAGCAGAACCGCCATCACCCCCAGTGATTTCAGCCCGACATGCTCGGGCTTGATGAACTGGTGGCGCCAGCGATCCAGCCGACGCAGCAGGCGGCCACCCCACCATTCATCGCTCGCCTCCAGCAGGTAAAGCCAGGGCGTGACCTGGCTGGCCAGCAGGCGCAGGGCCCGCAGCCCGTCAATATCCGGCGCCTCGCCCACCCATTCACAGCAGAGAATGCCCACCACCTGCCCATCGCGGCGCAGCGGCAGGGTGAAGATATGATCCACCCCCCAGAGGCGGGCCGCGCGATGATGCGCGGCGCTGATCAAGGCCTCGGTTGCCGGGGGCGGCCACTGGATTTCCGCATCCTGGTCGGCCGCCTCGTCATAGGCGGCCTGCAGCTCCATCACCGTGCTGGTGCGATTTTCGAACCGCTCCAGCCCGCTGATGGCCCGCACCCGCACGGCATTGCCCCGGACCCAGCCGATGCTGGCCTGGGAACAGCCGAAACTGGCCGCCACCATGTTGACGACGCTCATGCAGGCGGCGACGAACCTGTCCTTCGACTGGGTGACGGCCATGATATCCATGACCTGCACCAGATGCGGCACCGTCTCGGCCTCTGCCGCCGGCGGATTGGCGCGCAGGCCGGGAATATCCGCCACCAGCAGGGCGCGGACGACGGCTTCGTTCACCTTCTGCTGGCTGCGCGCCTCCACCACCTGCACCAGCATGGTGGGGCGGGCCAGACCGGGCAACCGGGCCAGCAGCAAGACCATCTGTCCGACCGCCCCATCGCCGGCCCGCAGACGATCGACCGCATAACCGTGGGAAAGGGCGCGCGGCACCAGCGCGCCCGCGGCGGCAATCAACGCCGCCGCATCATGCCCGCGCAGCAAGGGGGCCGCCGCTGGCATCTGCCCCCAGCCATTCTCGCCATCTTCGGTCAGGATCAGACAGGCTTCTGCCCGGCACAGGGCAACGACGCCGGTCAGATAGCGCTGCCAGAACAGATCGTCTGGCAGCACATCGCGGCGCAGCGCGCGCAGAGCGTCAATGGTGGCGTGACCGCCACCACCGGCTTCCGGGCTGAGGGGAACGACCGACATCCGGGCGCTTCCCCTTATTCCGGCTTATCGGCAGGCGGCCCGTCCGGACGCTGCAACGCGATGCGGCCGGGCAGGCCGGGGCGGACCCGGCCATCGGGATTGGCAAATTCCAGCTTCATCTTCACCAGCCCGCTGGCCGGATCAGCGACGGGGGAAACGAAGGTCACCCGCGCTTCCACCGGGATGACCTGCTCACCCGACATTACCTCCACCCGGCCTTTGTCCCCCAGCTTGATGGCACGGGCAAAGGGTTCCTCCACATTGACGGTGAAGATGCAGATGGACTGGTCCACCACGCGCACCACGGCATCGTCACGGCGTACCCGTTCGCCCGTATCCACCATCACGGATACAACCACACCATTGATGGGGCTGGTCACCGTGCGGCGGTCGAAATCGGATTTGGCGATATCATATTCCACGCCCGACCGCGCCCGGTCGGCCTCCAGCGAGCGGACGGCGGCGGCGGCTTCCAGATATTCCAGTTCCGTCCGCCGCAGCTCCGTCTCGCTGATCGAACCGCTGCCCTTGTACAGGCTGCGGGCCGAGTTCAGCAGCCCTTCCAGAATGTCACGCCGCTGGCGCGTCGCCTCCAGCCGGGCACCATCATCGCGCAGAATCTGGCGGCGCTTGACCTCCAGTTCCTCCAGCCGGGCATCCAGGCGCAGCAGGGGCGCGCCAGCCTTGACGCTGTCCCCTTCCTTCACCGGAACATCGCGGACAATGCCGTCCACCGGCACACCCAGCGACAAATCACGAGCGGGTTCAGTGATGCCGCGGAAGCTGGCCACGGTTTCGGCGGCGGCGGGCCCCACCAGCAGCAATGCCAGCAAGAAGCAAGAAATTGTGCGCATCAGCGGCCCCGCTTTTCCGGCATGGAGACGGCATTGATGCCGTAACGCTGCAACAGCATTCCCTCCGCCATATCCAGCGCCGCAAAGGCGCGATCCAGTTCCACATGGGCGACCAGATTCTGGCGCTGGCTTTCCAATAGTTCCTCTTCCCGGTCCAGCACTTCCTTCAGGCTGATCCGGCCTTTCTCGAACTGGTCCAACGCCGCCGACAGCAGGCCCTGGCGCAGGGTGGCGGCACGCTCATTCTCCGCCAGCTGCTTCTGGTTGCTGCGCACCGCATCGATGCGGGAACGGATGGCATTGGTGACGGCCACGTCGGTGGCCTCGCTATCCGTCACGGCGCGGCGCCGGCCCAGGCTGGCCGCCTTGGCCTCGTTGCTGCCGCGCCCATTGCCCAGCAGCGGCATCTTATAGGTGACGCCGACAAACCAGGAATTGTAATCGGCATGCAGGGCATCGCGGCTGGACAGAAGCGGGCTGTCGGTGATGCGCGGCGTGGAATAGCTGGCCACCAAATCCAGGTCCGGGCGGGCCTGGTTTTCAGCATATTCGGCGCGGATCGTCTCCCGTTCGATCTGCAACTTGGCGATGGCATATTCGGGCCAGTTCTCCCGGGCACGCGCCACGCTGGCATCCCAGACAACTGCGTCGGCAGCACTGCGCGATGGCCGTTCGGAGGCCCGCACGGCCAGATCGCCCAACTTGCCATGGCGCTGCAGGTTCAACAGGGTCCAGACCCGGGTTTCGGCATCGGCCAGGGTCTTTTCCGCCTGGGCCAGCCGCACCTGACGCGCCGTCAGGCCGGCGCGGGCCTCATCAATGCTGATCCGGGGCGCGCGGCCGGCATCGGCCATCTGCTCCGTCATACTGACCAGCTTTTCCGCCTTCGCCACCGAACCACGCAGCAGGGATACGGTTTCCTGCGCCCCATAGAGCGACCAGTAGGAATCCACCGCGTCGCCCGCCACTTCCAGCAGCTTCAGCCGATATTGTTCATAAGCGACATCCTGGTCCTTCTCCGCAATCATCAGGCGGGACCGGGTGGCATTGGAACCGAAATTGCGCAACAGGGGCTGGCGCAGCGTAATCTCGAACGTGGCCTTATATTCGGTATCTTCCTTGCGGGCCTTCACCACATTATCGCTGCGGGTGCCGACCAGCTTGTATTTCACCTCGTACCGGCCGCCATAAGGCACCAACCCTTCCACCCCCAGGCTGCCATTATGGGCCCGCTGGTCGAACAGTTTGGTGGCGCGGATCACTTCATCCAGCGCATCATATTCCGTGTAATCGCGGTTATAGCGATATTCGACCGACAAGGTCGGCTCATAGAGCGCACGTTCCGCATCCGACAGAGCCCCCGCCACCTCTGCCGCCACCGCGCTGGAGATGGAGCGGGCATTCTGCGACACAGCCAGGGACACCAGCAGGGCAGTGCTGAGACGGATTTCCCCCTCTGACACGGCGGGGGCCAGCGCCTCCTCAGCCGGGCGGATCGTGGCCGCCACCGGGGCCGGTCGCTTGGCACGTTCCGGCGCGATCACCGCATCGTCAGCCAGGGCGGGACCAGACACCAGCATATGCAGCGCACTGGCCAGCAGCGCACCCTTAAACCCCCGTACCCGCGTCCCCATCTCGCCCCCGACAAGCCCGAAGCGGCCCCACCACCGCCTGTCACCCGATACACACTCAGTAAGCTCCAGGCCGGCCCTGCCCCTCAGGAGGCAAGGCCGGCTTCAACCCTCACTCCGCTGCAACCGGCTCTGCGTCGGTCGCATCGGCAACCTCGGGCACCGAGGCCGAGAGGCCATCGCGCAACTGCACCAGCCGCTCAATCTGGGCCAGCGACGTCAGGTGGCTGTAGATCGGGGTCAGGTAGCGTTTCTGCCGCAATTCTAGGAAGGTTTTATCGGACAGGTTGTTCAGCCGCTCCGCATTCACCACATAGGCGCCCGAAATATTACGGATGCGATCGCCATCCATCACCTTCATGTTCAGCGGGCTGAACATATTCATCGCCTTCAGCTCGGCGCAGAATTCCTGGGTGAAGGCGGCAAGCGACTGCAGCTCGGTCAGATAGGCCTTGATGCGTTCGATCACCGGGGCTGCATTGCCCTCCTCATCGAACAGGCGCTGGCCTTCGACCTCGTTGATCAGATCGCTGCCGGTATCAATGCAGACATTGAAGAACTGTTCCTCCCCCGACTGGGCCAGGGAGAAAGGATAGCGGCGGATGATGGCCGGCACATAGGTGGCATTCCAGCGGCCATCGGCATCGACGAACAAGTTGCGCCCCGGCTCCAGCCCCAGCAGCACCACGGGCATGAAGGCATCCTGCGCCTCATCCTCGACAAAGACGATGGGATAGGTCGCGGTGGCGCGATTGAATTCATGCACCATGATGGACGCGACATGGATAGACGCCGCGAACTTGAAATTCGAGATTGGCAGGACATGAAGATTACGATGAGCGTTGCTATTGAGAATCTCAAGCTTGGTAAACACGTTTACGCCCCATATCGTTTGAATTCGCGCTAAGCCCTCATTGAGGGCAAATGGATATGGAAGTCAAGGGGAGACAACATACACTCGAATCCATGTGCGCTGGAATTATAGTAGAGAATGTTAGTATTTATTCTACTTTTTTTGATTCTCAATGGCAGGAATTTTCTAAAACGGCAAAGATTGAACTAGGCCATGACAGAATGATGAAAAAATCCCCTTCCATTGGCGGAAGTCAGGCGATTCCGGAAATATTCATGTTAAACAAGTATGCATGTCTGGCAGAACAACCGGCACGTCAATCATACGATTTGACTTTGCCTCAAGGCGGTGCTGGCACGGCAACAATATACTGCTTTTCTCTGTGTCGCCGCCCGACACCCGCCCGCAACAAATTCTTGCCTTCAGGATCGGATATCAGACCTGCAATGACAGCCAGACATTCACCCCGTCATGCATGGCGGCCACCGGCACGGGGTCACCTTCCTCCACCGCAAAGGGGGCGGGCGGCAGGAAAAAGCCCGGCTGCCAGCCGCTGGCCGGGCTGTCGCGGAAGGGGCTGTTGTCAAACGTGATGCCCTGGCCGAAATCCAGCCAGATCCACTGCACCAGGGCGGCACAGCGCCCCGCCTTGCTGGCCGTCAGGTCAAACTGCACCCGTCCCTGCATGGGTAGCGTGTCGGCAGTGAAATCAAACCGGAACGGATCGAGGCTTTCCGACAATGCCTCCGGCTGCACCAGCCTTGCATCATAACGCGCGGCGCGCGGGAACAGCCGGTTGAAACCGCTGAGATCGAAGCCGTTTGTCAGGCCGGTGTAAAGATGCTTTTCCAGCAACGCCCCGCCGGCCAACGCCACCCGCACGCCCCCCTGTTGCGGCAGGATGCGGGCATCGGGGCGCAGCAGCCGCGCCTTGGCATCGATCACCGCCGGGATGACCCGTTCGGACAGGAAATCGCTGGCAATGATTTCCGACAGCAGCACATCGGCCGGCCGCGGCAGATCAACCCCCACCTGCAGGGCGGTGGACAGCTTGTTCACCACGGTGATGCGGTCGGCCAGACCGTTCTGGGCAATGATGCGGCGGGCGGCATCGGCGATCCAGGGCACCGCCTCGCAGGTGATGACCTGGGCCCCGGCGCGCGCCGCCATCATCGCCAGCAGGCCGGAGCCGGTGCCGATCTCCAGCACCAGATCGCCCGGCCGCACCTGCGCCTTGATCGCCGCCTCATAGGCATCGTTGCGCGGCGCATCATTCACCATCGGCACATGCCAGAGCGACAACATGCGGGTGCGCAGCTTGGTGCGCAGCAATTCGGCATCCAGGAAATCGGGTTTCAGTTCCAGGGCCCGCTCCACCTGGAGCACCGCTTCCTCGAACCGTTCCAGATCACGGCAGGCGGCAGCGAGGTTGAAGCGGCTGATCGGGTCTTCCGGTTCCGCCTCCACCGCGCGGGTGAAGCTGGCCGCCGCCGCCTCCTTCTTGCCAAGCTTCTGCTGGCACAGGCCGATATTGAAATGCAGGCCGCGATATTTCGGATCGGCCTTGCCGGTGCGCTGAAAGGCATCCAACGCATCGGCCCAGCGGCCTTGCGCCTTCAGCACCACGCCCAGATTCCAGCAGACGGGGGCCAGCCCCGGCTGCTTCTTGTCGATCTTGCGATAAAGCGCCTCCGCCCCCGGCCAGTCACCCTGGTTCTGCCGCGCCACGGCATCGGCGAAAATCGCGTTCAGATCCATCATCAAACCCCGGTGACCATCCGCTGGAACTTTTCCTTATCTAGCCCCGGCGGGCGATCCGGTACAAGTGACAGCAAAAACAACGACGAATAAATGATCCACTTAGCCCGGATTATGCACTGGTGTCGTGCTGAAATTTGGGGGGTGTGTAGCGCAAGTCATTGATTGAGTTTATGATTCAGTCGCCAAACACAAATCCGCCCCATCCAAGGACGCTGCACCCGCCATACGAGCAACTGTCTTTTCATGCGGCTTTGGCTTTCCATGGTTTTGCGTCCCTGACGATGGCATTGAGGACAGTGACGAGTTTGCGGACACAGGCGATGATGGCGAGTTTTTTGGGTTTTCCCCTGGAGACGAGGGAATCTCTGAATTCTTTGAATGACTTGTTATGTGTCATGGCGACGAGAGCGGCCATGTAGAGGACGGTTCTGACCTGTGGCCTTCCGCCCCTGATGGATCGATGTCCCTTGAATTTGCCGCTGTCTCGGTTGAAGGGGGCAACGCCGACCAGGGCAGCGATCTGCTTGCGGGTGAGTTTGCCGAGTTCGGGGAGTTGGGCGATCAAGGTAAAAGCGGAGATTGGGCCGATACCTGGAACGCTGGTGATGAGAGCATGGAGAGCTTGCAGGTGGGGCGTCTGCTGGACGATTTCCTGCATGACCTTCTCGATCCTGACGATATCGGCGAGAATGGCGTCGAACCGTTCTGCGGCGGATGCCTTGACCATCGGATCGCGGAAATGCGGGATCTGATTGTTCAGACGCACCCGTTCATCGATCAACTGGCGGCGATAGGTGAGAAGTTCTTCCAGACGCCGCTGCTCCTCACAGGGCAGCGGCGTTGGGTCCGGACACCTGATCCGGCCGAATTCGGCCAGAACAGCGGCATCAATCGCATCCGTTTTGGCCTTGCGCCCCATGCCACGGGCCATCTGGCGAACCTGGGCCGGGTTGACGATGGAAACGGCAATGCCAGCCTGGGTCAGCAGCTCATGGGCCAGCCGCTCATACCCGCCGGTCGCTTCCAGGATGACATGAGGGTTTGGCAGGCTGCTGAGACGGCGGGCCGATGTGGCAAGAGCAGACGGCGTGTTGCTGACGGTCTCGGTTTTGTTACGGCCGGAAATGAAGACGTCGAGGCTGGCTTTGCCTACGTCCAAACCAATAAACGTGGTATCCATGATCCTCCGCATCCCTTTCTCGTGAGTTCGGTGTCGGGCACCTGACAACTGTTCGGGCTTACGAGATGGGGCGGCACGGGAACCAGGCTGAGGGACGGGCTTTTAGCCCAATCCGCCGACGGTCTCCGTGCCGCCTTGGCTTACGCGCCAGGTGGCGCGGGCCGGCAGTCGCCGGCCTCCAATCCGCCAAGGGTCAAACCCTCGGCGGATTGGTATGATCCGCACGATCCGGGCTCACAGGCCCCGGGTGGAGATCCTGGTTCGGGCCGACAGCCACTATGCAGCACCGGAGGTGTTCAACCTCTGCCGGGCCCGGGGCGTAGATTTCATCCCCGGATTGGCCACCAACGCCGCCCGGCGCGCCCATGTCATCCCGCTGGAGGCCAGCACCAGGGCAAGGGCAACGGGATCAGACAAGGTCCGCCGCTTCACCGCATTCCATGATGGCGCCCGCAGCTGGTGTCGGGTTGAGCGCATCATCGCCCGTGTCGAGGCGGGGCCGCAGGGCGTCGACACCCGCTTCATCCCTGGGTCAAGCCCGAGGACCACCAGCCTGACCGGCGGGCGGGGCAAGTGGCTCTACGAACAGGTCTATTGCCGCTGGGGCATGGCGGAAGAGCACACCAAAAGCCGGAAAACCCACTTAGTACTACAGTTGCGTTTGTTGTAATCGATAGTGGACGAGAGCGGCGTTTGCCTGATGTCTTCGCCTCCAGAGTGACCAGTCGAGGACGGCGTC
>NZ_FZOI01000019.1 GCF_900188385.1 Azospirillum sp. RU38E | reverse complement strand
ACAAACCAAACGCCTCATCCGACGCCTCACTGAACTCGGATACAACGTCACCCTCTCCTACGCCAACCCAAACCCCTGAGGCAGTTTCTTTCTAGTCCAGATTTTTACAACTGTGCAGGCCCGGTGCCTCCTGCCCGGTGCGCGCCACATACTCCGTATAACCGCCGCCATATTGATGGATGCCATCCGGCGTCAGTTCCAGCACCCGGTTGGACAGGGCGGCCAGGAAATGCCGGTCGTGCGACACGAACAGCATGGTCCCTTCATAGGCCGCTAGGGCGGTGATCAGCATCTGTTTGGTGTCGAGATCAAGATGGTTGGTCGGCTCGTCCAGCACCAGGAAATTGGGCGGGTTATACAGCATGATCGCCATCACCAGCCGCGCTTTTTCCCCGCCGGACAGCACCCGGCAGCGCTTTTCCACATCATCGCCGGAAAAGCCGAAACAGCCGGCCAGCGCCCGCAGCGATCCCTGGCCGGCCTGCGGGAAGGCGCTTTCCAGCGCCTCGAACACGGTCTGCTCCCCGTCCAGCAGCTCCATGGCGTGCTGGGAGAAATAGCCCATCTTCACGCTGGCGCCGACATTGACCGTTCCGCTGTCAGGCTGGTCAACCCCGGCAATCAGCTTCAGCAGCGTCGACTTGCCGGCCCCATTGACACCCATCACGCACCAGCGCTCTTTCCGGCGGATGGTGAAATCGAAGCCCTGATAGATGCTGCGGCTGCCATAGCCCTTATGGACATTACGCAGAACCGCCACATCCTCGCCCGAGCGCGGGGCGGGGGGAAACTCGAACGTCACGATCTGGCGGCGTTTCGGCGGCTCCACCCGGTCAATCTTGTCCAGTTTCTTGACCCGGCTTTGCACCTGACTGGCGTGCGAGGCCCGTGCCTTGAACCGCTCAATGAACTTGATCTCCTTGGCCAGCATGGCCTGCTGGCGTTCAAACTGCGCCTGCTGCTGCTTTTCGTTCAATGCCCGCTGCTGTTCATAAAAACCATAATCGCCGGAATAGCTGTTCAGCGATCCACCGTCGATTTCGATGATCTTGTTGACGATCCGGTTCATGAATTCCCGGTCATGGGAGGTCATTAGCAGGGCGCCGTCATAGGCTTTCAGAAAGCCCTCCAACCAGATCAGGCTTTCAATGTCCAGATGGTTGCTGGGCTCGTCCAGCAGCATGGCATCGGGTTTCATCAGCAGGATGCGGCCCAGCGCCACGCGCATTTTCCAGCCCCCCGACAGGGCGCCAACATCCTTGTCCATCATTTCCTGGCTGAAGCTGAGCCCGGCCAGCACTTCGCGCGCGCGACCCTCCAGCTCGTAGCCGCCCAACTCGTCAAAGCGCGCCTGCACCTCGCCATAGCGCTCGATGATGGCATCCAACTGGTCGGCTTGATCGGGGTCGGCCATGGCCTCTTCCAGGCTGGCCATTTCCTTGGCTACGTCACTGACCGGTCCGGCGCCATCCATCACTTCCTGAACGGCGCTGCGGCCGGACATCTCGCCGACATCCTGGCTGAAATAGCCAATGGTTATCTGCTTCTCCACCGAGACCTGGCCCGTATCCGGCAGTTCCTCGCCCGTGATCATGCGGAACAAGGTGGTCTTGCCAGCGCCGTTGGGGCCAACCAGCCCCACCTTCTCCCCCCGGTTCAACGCCGCAGAAGAGTCAAGGAATAGAATGCGATGACCATTATGTTTGCTGATATTTTCAAGGCGGATCATGGGAGGCGGGGTCCAGGTGCTTAAGATTGGCCCCCCTTATGCCACAAGATGCGGGATGCACCAGTGACCAGTTCGACAGTATATCGCGATGCACGGCCGATCAGCCAGGGGGAGGATCGCCCGTGCATCCTGTGGATCGACGGGGCCCGCCGATTGCTGTGATGTCTACGGTCTGAAATTTTGACCGATGGTAATGCTGCAACTGCCGCCGCGTGGCTCGTGAAGCTGGTATCAGTTGGGTTTTGCCTCCCCGGCGGCTGGTGGTGACCGTTCCGCCGGCTTGGCCTCATCACCTGTGTTCAGGATAACGGGCAGACCGTCGCGGCCGCCAATGATGATGGTTTTGGCATTGCTGGAGGTGGCGAAGCTCTGCGTTGCCTCAATCCCGCGCAGACGCAGATATTCCGGGGTGATGGTGCGGGCGACAATATCTTGGAACTGGCGGATGCCTTCAGCTTCGATCCGCTTGCGGTCCTTTTCCTTTTCCTCCCGCGCGATGCGGAAATCATATTCCTGCATGATCTGTTCCTGCTCGGCCTTGCGTTCAATGGCTTGACGCACGGTCAGGGGCAGGGTGACGTTGGAAACCAGCACTTCATCAATATGGATCATCGGCATGTTCAATGGATTGCCGGTCGTATCCTTATCATTACCAATGGGAAAATCGATCTTTGCCTGTTCTTCCAGGAAATCCTGAATTTCATCCCGTTTAACCGAGTAGAAATTTTCTGGCGTGTGCTTGGAGACGAACTTGTACAGCAGGCTGGCGATTTCCGGCTGGATCAGCGTTTCCAGATATTCTTTTCCCGCAAGCTTGTGCAGCAGGCCCGCCGCTTCCGGGTTGACCCGGTAGCGGAGTGCGACTTCCACCTTGATGGCCAGACCATTGGCGGCCACGGCTTCATATTCACGCGTAAAGCTGCGCAGGCGGGTATCGTACAGGGTGCTTTCATCCCAGGGGAAGATGAAATGGGTGCCTTCCCGCATCACCTCTTCCGTAACGGTACCGCCGGCAAACCGTTTCCACATCACCCCGACGGAACCGGCCGGCACCTCGATCACCATGCGGGGGGCGATGGCCAGCAGTCCCAGTATTATCGCCAGCGCCAGGGCGTAAAGGGAAACCGCATTCTCCTTCGCCCAGGCCTGGGCGCTATGCCAATAGCGCCAGCGGGCGGGTGTGGCGGCAGACGCTGCGACCTGTTTCATTCGCGTTCAGTCCCGCGTCTGCATCTTGAAATGGGATCCAGGCCGGGTAATGGCTTGGATAATGAAGGAGATCAGCGGGGTAATAAAAATCGCCAACAGGAAATGGCCGATGAACCCGAAGGTTGTCTTGCGACCCATGAAGCCGCAGATGGCACAGGACAGGCCATAAAGCAGGAATACCGTAATCAACATGGGGCCAGAACCTTTGTCACCGGGTTGGCATCGTTGCTGAGGAGAGAAGGCGGGGGACTGTCGGTCCCCCGCCAGCAGGCTCAGGCGGCGACCGGGGCGGCGGCCTCGGCCGTTTCCTCCGCCTTCTTGCCGCGCACCTTGTTGTACTGGGACACGAAATAATCCTTCACCTTCGCCGGATCGAAGGTCAGGAAGGTGCCACCAGAGGCGAAATGCTGTTCGAACACCCGGCCGACGGCATAGGTGAAGGCAGCGTTGAAGCCCGGCAGGGCCAGCCAGCGATAGGCGGTGCCCACCACCGGCAGGTTGGCGACCAGGGCGCTGAGGCCGGAGCTGGCGACGGCCTTGGGGGCAATGGTGGCCAGCAGCGTACCCAGGGCCGGGCGCACCAGATCGGCACGGAATTCCTGACCGTAAACCTTGGCCAGTTCGCGCACCAGGTTAAGCTGCACCCCAGCCAGGGCGACGCTGTCCAGCAGATAGACCGGCACCACCACCGTGGCGGCAGAGGCCAGCACGTGGTTGCGGATGATGGTGGCGGCATGGGCCGAACGGGCGGCATCCAGATCGCTGGATGTCGTGGTTTCGGCCGTGGTGGCCTCCGCTGCCGGGGCGGCAGCAGCGGCAGCGGCGGGGGCATCCGCAGCGGCCGTATCGGCAGCCGGGGCGGTACCCTCGGTCTGATCCTTCTTGGTTACCATGTCAGTGCGCTCCAGTAGAAGAGAGGATGGCGGGCCCGCCCCCGGCATGGCGGCGGGCTGTTCCTGCCCCGGATCGACGGTTAACGCTGGATGGCAGGCTCACGCGGCCAGCGACACCGTACAATGGGCTAACCAATGGTTGGGTGATAGTCAAAATTTTTCTCCTTATTTACAAGTCAAATCATATGATGATTACATGATGTCCTGACGCGGCGTCGGATTGCCGGGGGCGGCGTGGCTGATTGTTTCCAACCGGCCTTCATTCATGTGATAGGCGCGGTCTGCCAGGTGGAACCAGCGGTCATCGTGGGTGACGCAGATGACGATCTTGCCCATGGCCCGCAACTCCGGCAGCAACTCCTCATAGAAAATCTTGCGGAAATGCGGGTCCTGGTCGGCGGCCCATTCATCCAGCACGATGACCTTCTTATCTTCCAGCCGCGCCACCACCAGGGCCAGCCGTTTGCGCTGGCCGGTGGAAAGGCTGGTTGTGCTGAAACAGCCATCGGCGATGGACACTTTGTCCCGCATTTCCAGCCGTTCCAGCAGGGGGGCGGCGTCCGCATCCGTCACCGGCCCCACGCCATAGAGGCGGCGTGACAGGTGATAGTCGGAGAAGATGGCGGAGATATTGTCCCGCCATTGCTGCATCGCCGCCGTCGGCACCGGCTTGCCATCCACCAGCAGCGCCCCTTCATCCAGCGGCATCAACCCGGTCAAAAGCCGCAGCATGGTGGATTTGCCCGAGCCATTGCCGCCGGTGATGAAGCTGATCTCCCCGGCATGGAAGCTGGCATCCAGCGGGCCGACGGCGAAGATGGGATTGTCCCGCGCGTCACGATAGGCGAAACGGGCGCCTGACAGGGCGATGCTGGTGGGATTGTCGAAACCATCCACCGGTTCCGGCTCGGCCGCGGCTGCTATCGGGCCGGCGGCTTCGCGCAGCCGTTCCTCCATGGCCTCAATATTGGCCAGCGACATTTCCGCCTGGGTCAGCATGGGCGTGACGAAGGAAACGGTGCTGACGGGGCCGACGATAAACAGGGCGGCCGTGGTGGCGGGCACGACAACCGTATGGAAATCCGTGGTCAGCAGGGGTACCACGAATACCATCAGCCCGATCAGCGTATAGAACATCACCTCAATCAGGGAGAAATTGCGCCCCCATTGGGTTTTGGTGGCGATGTTGACGGTGCAGGCGCGGGCGGAGGCCCGGCCGATGGCTTGGGTCAACGCATCGGCGCGCGGCCGGCTCATCCTCACTTCCTTGAAGCCGCGTAGCATGTCGGTCAGCCCGTCAAACACATCGGCTTCCGCCGCGACGGTTTCCATCAACTGCTTGCGGAAGCCATGCATCCGGGCATAGCGCACGGCCACGGCCAGCCCGGCGAAGCCGAAGGCCAGCACACAGGCGATGGGCGACAGCCAGGCCAGATAAAGCGCCAGAAAGACCAGCATCACCGCCTGCTGGGCCCCGATCACCAGCAGCGGCAGGATGCTGCCCAGCGCCTGGGTATCCTGCACCAGCACGCCATTCAGCGCGGCCCGGCCGATCTTTTCCACCGTCACCAGATCGGACCGGCGCACGGCGTCGAACAGGCGCAGCCGGAATCCGTGGATCAGCCGTTCGGCATCGTGTGAGGCGGTCACCAGGGTGACATTATGGCTGATGCCGAACAGGGTGATGGTGACGACATACATCAGCACCAGCCGCAGACCCGGCTGGCCATCATCCTGCGTGGCCTGGGTGGCGGCCTGCACCAGCCACAGCAAGGTGGCGGTGGCGATGGCTGACAGCACGTTCATCCAGGAGACCAGCCGCAGATTTTCCGGTATCTCCCGTAAGATCACGCGGGCCAGATTGGAATTGAAGGGGGGGCGGGTCATGCGGCCATGTCCCCTTGTCCGGCGGGCGGGGGCGGCACCGGCACTTCACTCATCCGGCCTTCTTCCATATGCAGGCGGCGGTCGGCCACGTCGAAATAATGATCATCATGGGTGACGGCGATCAGGGTCAGGCCTTGCGCTTTCAGCGCGGGCACAATCTCACGGTAGAATTTGTGCCGGAAATGCGGGTCCTGGTCGGCGGCCCATTCATCCAGGATCAGGATGGGCTTCTTCTCCAGCAAGGCCGCCACCAGCCCCAGCCGCTTGCGCTGCCCGGCCGACAGGTCGCGCCGGCCGAACCGGTCATCCTTCAGCGCCGTCACCTTGTCCATTTCCAGCCAGGCCATCAGCCGGTCGGCTTCCGCCCTGTCCGGTGCGGGCGTGCCATAGAGGCGGCTGAACAGGTGAAAATCGGCAAAGACGGTGGCCATGTTTTCCCGCCATGCCGCCAGCCGGTCAGGTCCGACCGAGACACCATCCAGCAGCAACCGGCCCGATGTCGGCCGGTAAAGCCCGGTCAGCAGCTTGATGAAGGTGGATTTGCCGGAACCATTGCCGCCGGTGATGAACACCACCTCACCCCGCCGCAGCGTCAGATCGAACGGGCCGACGGAAAAGCCCTTTTCCCCGTCGCGGCCGGGGAAGGTGAAGCTGACGGCATCCAGCTGCAATTGCTGGAAATCGGCCGGCAGTGCCTCCCCCGGCTGGTCGCTGCCCTCTTCGGCCAGGGCGGCCAGTTCTGGTTCCAGTTCCAGCATCCGCCCGGCGGCAGCCTCTGCCGCTGTCATGATGGCCAGCGACTGCATCAGCCCGAAGACGGGGGCCGACATGAACAGCACGGCGGCGGCCACCTGCGCCATTTCGGCGCTGAAGCCCTTGGCATAGGCGGGGGCGACGAAGATCACCAGCCCCAGCATCAGGTTGAAGGCCATTTCGCCAAAGATGAATTGCTGCCAGCTATGCATATGCACAATGTTGCGGGCACCGACGGTACGTTCGGAGGCTTCCGTGAAGCTCTGCCCCAGCCCGGCGCTGCGGGCGCTGTTCAGCCGCTGTTCCTTGAACCCGTCAAACAGATCGGATACGCCCTCGAACAGGGCGGCTTCCTGCTGCATCAGTTTCTGCTGCTGCGCCTGCAGCTCCCGCCCCAGCCGTATATAGCCCCAGGTGCCCAGCGCCAGCAGCCCGCCGATCAGCAGGAAGGCCAGGGCGTTGATGATGGCGATATAGACCAGGATCGCCAGGGTCAGCAGGCAGGATTGCAGGGTCAGCGCCAGGAACTGGGAATTCTGGGAGATGGTCTGGCTGGCCTGGCTGATACTTTCAAACAGCGGCGTCTGGCCGAATTTCTCCAGCTTCAGCAGGTCGGCATGGCGGATATGGTCCAGCAGGCGCAGGCGCAGCCCATCCACCACCTCTTCCAGGTCACTGGCCATACGGCGCACCAGCCAGACCTGGGAGAACCAGAATCCGGCCAGCGAGGCCAGGAACAGCAAAGCCAGGGCCGCATCCAGAAAATCCGCCTTTTCCTTGGCGATATTCTGCGCAGCAGTATTGATGATGGCCAGCACGATGGTGCTGCTCAAGGCGGAGCCGCCCGCCGCCAGCAGCAGCCGGCGCAGCGGCTGCGATCCCAATCGACCCAGAAGGCGCAGCAGATTCATTATATCAGGCCGCCCGGACCAGGGCGGCGGCATCGGTCTGGCCGCTTTCGGCCACCCGGATGCGCAGCACGTGCCGGTTATAATCGCTGAAGGGCGTGCGGCCATGCAGGGCCTGATGGTTGTTCAGCACCTGCAAACTGTCCGCCGGCATCTGCAGGGCCACCAGCTTGTCCTGCCGCGCCACCTCTGCATTCAGGATATCCAGGGCGCGGCGCAGCTCCGGCGTGTCCATTTCCGGGTGAAGGGCCAGACCCTTGCGCAGCGTGTCGCTGCGGTAACGCACGGCCGGCCGTTCCCCGAAGATCGGGGCCAAGGTCACCTCCACCTTGTCGGCGGTGCCGGTTTCAGTGAAAACCGCCGGGATGCGGAAGGGCAGGGGCCGGTCGGTGAGATAGTCCATCGCCCAGCGCCCTTCCGCCGTTGCCGCCAGCGATTGGCGCAGGCAGCGCAAATCCCGGTTGGTGGAAATGCCACCCCCGCAGGCTGCCGGGGTGATATAGTAAAGCATCATGTAGCGTTCAGGGTTGGCAAAGTACTGCGTATCCGTATGCAGGTCTGCCTCGAACGGATGTTCAGAGAAGGTGGAGACGCTGTTGGTCGCCATCTTCGCTTCCCGCACCTTTACATCCCAGACGACACGACGATCCACCTTGTCGGTCGCGGTGGGCAGGCCCAGGCTGACCGACAGGGCAAACAGCAGGGCCGACCGCAGCGGCAGTGGCAGCCCCGCCAGCCCCAGTTTGGGCAGCACCAGGGCGCTGTAATCGCTTTCCAGCAGTTCCTGAATGCTGTTGGCCAGATCGAACAGAACCGGGGCCCGCAAGGCCAGATCGGCCCGCAGTTCGGTTTCCCGCTCTGGCGGCACCAGCCGGCCGGGATCGATTTCCCCGCCATAATGGTCGGCCAGCACGGCCAGGGCCGCGTCAATCTGCTCGCGGGCGAAGGGGCGCAGGGAGAATTCCCCGGTGCCCGGCCCCAGATCGCGGCAGTGGCTCAGCAGGTTATGTGGCATCGACATGGTTATCACCCTCGATATCCGGCTGGTTCGGTGAAAAGAGTGTGGGCGGCCGCCACCATGGCGGCTTGGCCATCGCGCGGCACGGCGGGCCAGACGACCCCCAGCCGGCGTAAAAACTGTTGTGTGCGGTCGCTGGCCAGTTCCAGCCGGCGACCGCGCGCCTGGGGGGAAATCCCGCGATGCAGACCGAACCCTTCCAGGATTTCCGCCAGGGCGGTTTCCAGGGCGGGCGCGTCGACCGCTGCCGTCACCTTGTCCAGGAAGCAGCCGAAATCCATCGCCGCCACCCGCGCACCGACGCCGTCGGCCCCGGTGATGAAATCGGCCAGCGTGTCGCGCCGTGCATGTTCGACATGGTGGGTCAGGTTGGCCAGGGCGGGGCTTTCCGCCAGGGCCAACACGGCGGCTGCCACCCTGTCGACATGGCAGAGCCAGAGATGGCTGTCATCAGGCACGGCCCCCAGCCGCGCCAGCGCACCCATCAGGCGGAAAAAGGCATTTTCCTTGATGTTGCGCTGCAAGGGGCCGCCATCGGCGGCGAACACCACATTGCCCACCCGGTGGATGCTGGCATTGGCCAGCCGGTCCCGCGCCCGCAGTACCAGCCGTTCGGCTTCCTGCTTGCTGCGGACATAGTAATTTTCCTCCTCCCCGTCGGGGGCGGGGTCATATTCAGTGAACAAGCGGAACCCGTCTTCCGGCGGGCGGCCGCAGACCGACAGGGTGGAGATCAGATGCAGGTCGGCCGTTCGCCCGCCGCTGGTGCGGCCATGCCGTTCGGCAAGGTCCACCAGATGCGCCGTTGCCGCCACATTATCGGCCTGGAAGTCACTGTAATGGCCGATATGGCTGACATTGGCAGCAGAGTGCAGAATGGCGTCCACCGATGCGGCCAGCCCGGCAAAACCGGCCTTGCCCAGCCCCAGATCGGGATGGCGCAGATTGCCCGCCCGCACCGACAGGCCCCCATGGCCCAGCAGGGCGGCCGCACCATCGGTTCCGAAATAATGGGCCACGGCGTTCAGCAGCCGCTGGCGGGCCGCCCCATCATCGGCGGCCCGTACCAGCACCGTCACCGCCCGGTCAGGGCGTTGCAGCAGTTCGCGCAACAGATAGGTGCCGAGATAGCCGGTGGCTCCGGTCAGCAGCACATGGCCGTAATCGGTCCGCTGCCCCGGATCGAAGCCGGCGAAACGGCTGTTGTGCCGGTCATAATCGGCGCGGGCCTGCGCCAACGTTGCCTCCCGCGCTGCCTCATAGGCGGGAAGTTGATCCCGATAATCCCGCCAATGCTGCCCGGCCGCCCCGATCAGGTCACGCAGGTGATCGGCGCGCGGCCGGCACTGGCGGGCGAAATCGGCCAGCACCGGATGTTCGTAAAGATCATTGATCCGCACGCTGTAATGTTTGCGCAGCCTTGTGATGGTGGCGATGGCCCGCAGGCTGTCACCCCCCAGATGGAAGAAATCATCCGTCCGTGACGGGGAGGCCCGGCCCAGAATATCGGCCCAGATGGCGGCCACCGCCATTTCGACACTTCCCTGCGGCGGCTCAGCCGCTGCGGCGCCATTGGCGGTCAGTTCGCCGGCGGCCAGCCGTTCTTCCAGCGTGGCCAGCAGGGCCTTGCGGTCGATCTTGCCGGCCAGATTCACCGGCAGGGCGGGCAGGGCCAGGATGCCGGACGGGATCATGTAGCCGGGCAACCCCTGGCCCAGGAAATCGTGCCAGCCGGCAGCATCGGGCAGCATGTCTGCCGATGTGCCGGGAACGACGAAGCCCCACAGGCTTTGCGCCCCGTCCGCCGCCTTGCGCACCAGCACGGCGGCATGGCGCACGGTCGGATGGCTGGTCAGCGCCTGTTCAATCTCGCCCAGCTCCACCCGCTGGCCGCGCAGCTTCACCTGACCATCCATCCGGCCCAGCACCAGCAGCTGGCCATCGTGGCGCCAGCGGCCCAGATCGCCGGTGCGATACATCCGGCCGTGCGGCGTCTGCCGGAAGGATTGTTCCGTCAGGTCCGGCCGGTTCAGATAGCCGATGCCCACCCCGGCCCCGCCAACCCAGATTTCCCCCACCGAACCGGGGGGCACCCGTTCCCCCTGCGCATCCAGGATCAGGATGAAGCTGTTGGGCAACGGCCGCCCGGCCGGCAGCGGATCATCATCCGGATCAATCCGGCCGATGGCGGCGGCGGCTGTGGTCTCCGTCGGGCCATAGCCGTTGAAATAGGCCAGACGTGCCGCATAGAAGCGGGCATCGGCTGCCACCGGCGGCTCACCCACCGTCATCAGGAAGCGCAGGGCGGGGAATTCCGCCTTTTCAAACAGGCGCAGATAGGAGGGGGCCATGGTGGCCATGGTGATGCCCAGCCGGCCCAGCATCGTCTTCATGCCGGTAATGTCATCCATCTCTGCCTTGGTGGCCGGCACAATGGCGCCGCCTGCCCCCCAGACCATCAGCAGATCGGAAATCCACAGATCGAAGGAGGGGGAGGCGATCAGCAGGGCGCGGTCATCCGGGGTCGCCCCGGTTACGCGGACCAGCCCCAGGGCCAGATTGACCAAGCCGCCTTGCGACAGCACCACGCCCTTGGGCACGCCGGTGGAACCGGATGTGTGCAGGATATAGGCGGGGCTGTCCGACGCCGTTTCCACCGCGGGCGGGGTGGCGGTATCCGTCAGCGCCAGCGCCTCCGGCCGCAGCAGGGCGGCACCCGTTTCCAGCAGGGCCGGCGGCGGCATCAGCCCGTCCAGCGCCAGCAGCAGGGTGATCCCGGCATTGTCGGCCATGAAACGCAGCCGATCCGCCGGCATCCCATGGGTCAGCGGCATATAGCAGCCACCGGCCTTCCAGATGGCCAGCACCGCCAGCGGCAGCGCGGCGGAACGTTCCGTATAGACGCCCACCGTCTGGCCGGGCCGCAATCCCTGCTCGATCAACCGGTGGGCCAGCGCATTGGCGCGGCCTTCCATGGCGGCATAGCTGATGCTGCCGGCGCTGGTGATCAGGGCCGGGCGGTCCGGCTGCTGGCGGGCCAGCTGGCTGAAGCGGGCGGCCACGTTGTCGGCCGGGGCCGTCAACCGTTCCCCCTGTTCCCAGGGGGCCAGCCGCGCCAGTTCCGCCGGCAGCAGCCGGGGCAGGGGCTGATCAAGCGGCTGGTCCAGCAGCGCCAGCATCTGGCCCACAAGACCGGTCAGCCAGGCTTCCGCCGTTTCCCGGTCATAAAGGTCGGCCTTGACGAACCAGGAGAGGGAGAGCCCGCCATCGGCCAGCCCTTCATGCACCAGCACCATATCCTGGGCCGGGGCATTGTGGCGCAGATCATAGGCGATCCGGCCCGCCTCTGGCAGAACGCTGCTTTCAGCCGGCCGGAAGCGCAGGGCATCGGGGTTGCTGTCCGTCGCGGTGACGGCCGGGTTCTCCGTCACCGCCATATCGAACAGCGGATAGCGGGCGGGCTGCACCAGCCCCGGATGATCCTGGCGGAAATCGCGGGCGATGCGGGCGAACGGATAGGCGCTGTGGGCCAGCGCATCGGCCAGCATGGTCCGGGTGGCGGCCAGGGCCGCCGTCACATCCGTCACACCCGACAGATGGAAGGCCAGGGGCAGCAGGGTGACATAATAGCCGACAATGCCGGCCTCTGCCGCGCTGGCGCGGGTGCTGGCGGCGGTGCCCAGCAGGAAATCCTGCCGCCCGGTGCGGCGCCGCACCTCCAGCCCCAGCAGGGTCAGCAACAGGGCGTGCAGGCTGGCACCCTGGCTGCGGGCCAGACGGCGCAGACCCTGGGCCTGATCCGCCGTCAGGCATAGGCGCAGCGTATGGCTGCCCCGGCCGGTGCCGGCGGTGCGGGCTGGTGGCCGGGGGTGATCGGTCGGCCAGTCGGCAAAACCATCCTCCCCGCTGGCGGCCATTGCCGCCAGTTTCTGCCGCCACCAATCGGCATCGGCCTGCCCGGCCAGCCCCAGCAGATGGGTACGTTCACGCCCGGCACTGTCGGCAAAGCTGCCGCTGGGCGCGGGAAGGCTCTGCCCCGCCAACAGGGCCGTCAGGTCCGCCAGCAGCAACCCCAGCGACGCGCCATCGCCCACCGCATGATGCAGGGCCAGCCAGAAAATCGGCTTTTCCTCCGCCACCTCTGTCAGACCCGCCCGCCAGAGCGGGCAAGTGGCCATGTCGAAGGGCCGGCCCTGTTCGGCCCTGATCTCGGCCAATGCCGTGGCCACATCCGTGGCCCGGCTGATCGTGAAGCGGCCGGGGCTTTCCACCGCCACGATCCGTTTCAGGATGTCCGTCTCTTCGTCCAGTTCATAGCGGGTGCGCAGGGCTGGGTGACGGGCGGTCAAGCCCGTCCAGGCTGCTTCCCATTTGTCGGCGGCGGGGACGGGGCCATCCACCGCCAGGGTCAGGGTGATGGTGAAGCCGCGCGTTTCCAGCCCGGCCTGCTGGGCGGTCCAGAATTCCCGCTCCCCCTCCGTGGCGATGTCGCTGGGCTGGGCCTGGATGACCGGGACAGGCTCGGCCAGATAGGCGGCCACGCGGGCGGCAAAGCCGGCCAGCACCGGATCGGCGAACAGCAACCGCGCCGGCACCGGGCGGGACACCAGCCCTTCCAGCCGGTGGCAAAGGGCGATGGCCAGCAGGCTGTGCCCGCCCAGACCGAAGAAATCATCCTCCCGCCGCACGGGGCCACTGCGCAGCAGCTCCGCCCATAGCGTGGCGATGGTCTGTTCCAGGCCGGGTTGCGGCGGGGTGCCGCCCGCCGGGCGCTCCTGCATCGACAGGCCAGCCAGCAGGGCGGTACGGTCCACCTTACCGGATGCGGTGACGGGAATGGCGCTGACCGGCTGGATGGCTGCCGGGATCATATAGGCCGGCAGGATGTCGCCCAGGAAAAGCCGCCAGCCGGCGCTGTCAGGCAAGGGCGCATCCGGCGCCGCATGGATGAAGGCCCACAGGCTTTGACGCTCCCCGGCCGTGCCATCCACGGCGGCAACCGCCTGGATGATGCCGGGATGGCGGGTGATCGCGGCTTCGATTTCCCCCAGTTCAATGCGGATGCCGTTCAGCTTCACCTGCTGATCGATGCGGCCCAGCACTTCCAGCCCGCCATCCCCGCGCCAGCGCCCCAGATCGCCGGTACGATAGCGGCGGCCTTCGGTGGTCTGGACAAAGGCTTTTTCCGTCAGGTCCGGCCGGTTCAGATAGGCCTGGGCCAGGCCGGCACCCGCCAGCCAGATTTCCCCCGTCGATCCCGGCGGCAGGCGGTTGCCGCTGACGGGATCGCGGATTTCCACACCCGTATTGGGCAGCGGCCGCCCGCAATCCAGCCGGTCCGGCTGTGCCGCCGACAGGTGCCCCATGGTGGAGGTGACGGCATTTTCCGTTGGGCCATAGGCGTTCAGGTAACGCACCCGCCCCGCCAGCCGGGCCACATCGGCCGGCAGCGGCGCTTCCCCACCGGTCACCAGCAGGCGCAGGCCCGACAGGCTGTCCGTATCCAGCAGGCGCAGATAGGTGGGCGTCAGGTCGGCGACGCTGATCCGCTGTTCCCGGATCAGGGCGGCGACAGCGGCCGGCTGGTCGATCCGGTCGGCCGGAACCGGGCAGAGGGCGGCACCGGCGGCCAGCGGAATGCCGATATCGGAGAGCGAGACATCAAAGGAAGGGGCGGCAAAGCCCAGGCAGCGATCTTCGGGTGTCAGCCCATAGGTTTCCACCGCCCCCAGCAGCAGGTTCAGATAGCTGCCATGGCTGACCACCACGCCCTTGGGCTGCCCGGTCGAACCAGAGGTATAGAGAATATAGGCCGCATCATCCGGCCCGCCGGCAACGGCCGGTCGCCCGTCCGGGGCCGGTTCGCTGGTGTCGATCTGTGGCAGATCAAGGCCCGGCGGCGGGGCGATGCCATCCAGCGCCAGCATGGCCACAGCCCCGGCATCGGCCGCCATGAAGCAGAGCCGGTCAGCCGGCAGATCGGCGGTCAGGGGCAGATAGACGGCGCCGGCCTTCCAGATGGCCAGCAAGGCGGCGGGCAGGTGCGCCGACCGGCGGGTCAGCACGGCGACCACCTGTCCCGGCTGCACGCCGGCGGCGATCAGCCGATGGGCCAGCCGGTTGGCCTGTCGTTCCAGCAGGCCATAGCTGACCGGGCCGTCCGCAGTCAGCAGGGCGGGGCGTTCGGCCTGTCCCGGCTGGTCCACCAGCATTTCAAACCAGCGGGCGAAGGTCAGCGGCGGGCGGGGCCGCGCCGGCCCCTGTTCCCAGCCGGCCAATTGCCGTTGCAGGGCTGGTGGCAGGGAGGGGATGGTCGCCTGTGCGCTATGGGCTGCCAGCCAGCGGGCGGCTTCCACCAGCCCTTCCAGCCAGAAGCGGGAGATGTCGACATGATAAAGGGCGGCATTGGTCTGCCAGTCCAGCATCAGGCCGCCATCGACCAGCCTTTCATGGGTCAGCACCATGTCCTGGCCGGGCGGGTTATGCATCCGTTCATAGCCGATCCCGTCGGCCGGCAGGGTCAGCAGCCGTTCCAGCCGCAATTCGTCATCCGCTACCGGGCGCGGGCTGACCGGGTTTTCGGTGATGGCGATATCGAACAGCGGGTAGCGGTCCGGCTGCCGCCGGCCAGGATGGGTGGCCCAGAAATCATGATACATCCGGGCAAAGGGATAGCGGCCATGGGCCAAAGCCGCCGTCAGTTCCTGCGCCGTATGGCGCAGCAGGGAGGCGAAATCACCGGCGTCCCCCGTGGCGCGGAAGGCCAGGGGCAGCATGTTGACACCATAATGCACGACCGCCGCTTCCGCTGCGGTTTCCGGCAGGGTGGCCGTGGTGCCGATCAGGAAGTCGCCCCGGCCGGTGCGCTGGCGCACAAGCTGCGCCAGCAGCGCCGTCAACAGCGCGTGCAGGCTGGTGCCATGCTGCCGGGCCAAGGCCAGCAGGCTGGCGGTTTCGGCCGCGTCCAGCCGGGTGGTGTGGCGATGGCTGCCGGTGATGGCCGTACCGCGCGGCAGGTCCAGCGCCCAGTCATCAAAGGCCGCAGCGGGCAGGGCGGACAGAAGGTCACGCCACCAGCCGGCATCGCTGGCCGCCTCGTCCGCCAGATAGGCCTGTTCGCGGCTGGAAATCATCTCCGGCGTGGCGGACAGGGAAGGCAATGGCTCATCCCGCAGCAGCGCCAGCAGCTCCGCCATGATCAGGCCGAGCGAACGGCCATCGCCGGTAGCATGGTGCTGGGCCAGCCAGAACAGCCAGTCGCCATTATCCGCCACATGCACCAGCCCCACGCGCCACAGGGGGGGCTGCGCCAGATCCAGGGGTGCCGCGATGCGGGCGCGGATATGGGCCATGGCCTGGGCATGGTCGGCCTTTTCGGCCAGTTCCAGCGCGGCATCAACCGGCAGAGCCGGCAGGATGTCGCGGTAGAGCGCACCATCCTCCCCTTCGCGCAGGTGGCAGCGCAGGGCCGGGTGGCGGGCCACCAGCTGGGCCCAGGCGGTGCGCCAGCGGGCGATATCCGGCACCGGCCCGCTGACGCGGCGCACCAGGGGCATGGTGAAGCCGGCCGTGTCCAACCCGGCCTGCTGCGCGGTCCAGAATTCCCGTTCGCCCACCGTGGCGCGGCGACCGTCAAAACCGGTGGCGGCACGATCCGTACCGGCACCCTGCTGCAGGCGGGCGGCGAAATCGGCCAGCACCGGGGCGCTGAACAGGTCGCGGGCGGAGACCGGCCGGCCCAGCCGGCTGGCCAGCTTGTGCGCCATGCCGATGGCCAGCAGGCTGTTGCCGCCCAGGGCGAAGAAATTATCCTCCCGCGCTGGCGGGGCGATGCCCAGCAGGGCCGCCCACAGGGCAGCAATATCCTGTTCCAGGCCCGGCAATGTCGGGTTTTTCTCCCCCGCCACCATCGCTACGGTGGCCGGGGGCGGCGGGGCCGCCCCTTCCAGCAGCCCCGCCAGCGGCAGGGCCGGCAGGTCGGGCCGGGTGGACAGCAGGGTCAGCCGCTCCACCAGCCCGCCCAGCCAGGCGGCGGCGCTGTCACGGCTGAACAGGCTGGCATTGACATGCCATTCCAGGGCGATGCCGCCATCGGCCAGCGCCTCATGGATCAACAGTAAATCCTGGCCATGGGCGCTGTGCGTCAGTTCATAGCCATCCGCGCCGATGCCCAGCCGTTCCAGCCGCACCCCATCAGCCACCATGGGGGCCGGCGGGTTCTCCGTCACCGCCACATCGAACAGCGGGAAGCGCAGCGGGTCGCGCAAGCCCGGCCGCTGACGCCAGAAATCCGTGTAGAGCCGGGCGAAGGGATAGCGCGCGTGCTGCAGCCCGCCCGCCAGCGCCTGCTGTGCCCCGCGCAGCAGGGTCGCCAGCGGTGCCGCCGGGTCCAGCCTCAGCGGCAGGGGCAGCATATTCACCCCATATTGCACCAGGGCGGCCTCGGCCGCACTTTCAGGAGTGGAGACGCTGGTGCCCAGCATCAGGTGCTGTCGGCCCGTGCGCCGCGCCATTTCCACCGCCAGCAGGGAGACCAGCAGGGCATAAAGGCTGACCGCGTGTTGGCGGGCCAGCCCGCGTAAGCCCTCTGCCAAGGCTGGTTCCAGCACCAGCTGGAAGCGGTGGGTGGCGACATCGGCACCCAGGCGGCGTGGGAAATCCAGCGGCAGGGGCAGGAAAGCCTCATCCGGCACGGCGGCCAGCTGATCGGACCACCAGACGGCATCGGCCGCCAGATCAGGCCCGGAGAGATAGGCCTGTTCACGCGCGGCACTGGTGGCCGGATCGGCTGCCAGCGGCGCCAGCACCTGCCCTTGCAACAGGGCCTGCAATTCAGTGAAAATAAGGCCCAGGGAACGGCCATCGCCAATGGCATGGTGCAGCGACAGCCAGAACAGCCAGCCGCCATCCTGCCCCACCTGCACCAGACCCGCCCGCCACAAAGGCGGCTTTGCCATGTCGAAGGCAAGCAGCTGGTTCTGCCGGATCAGGATGCAGGCGGCATCCAGATCGGCCGCTTCCGCCCATTGCAGGCCGGCAGCCTTGCCCAAATCCGCTTCCGTGGCGAAAACCCGGCGCAGGGCGCCATCATCGGCGGGGCTGAAACCCAGGCGCAGGCCGGGCTGGCGCTGGACCAGGGCCTGCCATGCCGCTTCCCAGCGCGCCCGTTCGGGCATGGGCCCCGTCACCCGACGGATGGCCGGGATGATATGGCCGGACGTGTCCAGCCCGGCCTGCTGTGCCACCCAGAATTCCCGCTCCCCTTCGGTGGCGCGGTCATCCATCATGGCGGCCAGCAGGGGGGGCGCCCCTTTGCCCGCCGCCAGCCGGGCGGCGAAATCGGTCAGTACCGGGGCGGCGAACAGGTCACGCGGGGTCACCGGCCAGCCCAGCGCCGGGGCCAGCTGGTGGGCCAGACTGACCGCCAGCAGGCTGGTGCCGCCCAGGGCGAAGAAATTATCCTCCCGCGCCACGGGCAGGCCGTCACTGCCCAGGTTCAACAGGCGGGCCCAGGCGCTGGCGATGCGCTGTTCCAGTGCCCCTTGCGGGGCTGTGCGGCTGGCGGCACCGGCCTGTTCGGGTCGGCGTTCCCGCAGGATGGCCAGCAGGCGCAGCCGGTCCACCTTGCCATTGGGGGTTACCGGGATGCCCGGCACATCAATGATGGTGGCCGGCACCATGTGCGGCGGCAGCCGCCCGGCCAGAAAACCGCGCCATTCCTCGTTGCCAAGCGGGGTGGCATTCGGGTGCAGATGCACGAAGCCGCGCAGCAGCTTGGTGTCCCCGGCCCCCTTATCCACGATCACGGCCGCCTGGCGGACGGATGCATGGGCCAGCAGATGCTGTTCAATTTCCGCCGGTTCCACCCGCTGCCCATGCAGCTTCACCTGATGGTCAATGCGGCCGGCCAGTTCCAGCAGCCCGTCTGCCGACCAGCGCCCCAGATCGCCGGAGCGATAGAAACGCCCTTCGGCCGTATCGATGAAGGCCTTGGCCTGCTGCTGCGGATTGTTCAGATAACCGCCACCGACGCCCACACCACCCAGCCAGACCTCCCCCGTGCAGCCGGGCGGCACCCGCGCGCCATCGGCATCACGGATGCTGATCACATCACCGGGCAGTGGCCGGCCGACGGGCAGGGGGCGATCGGCCGGATGGTCCGGGGCGATCCGGCCCAGGGAAACGATGATGCTGGTTTCCGTGGGGCCGTAGCAGTTCCAAAAGGCGATGCCGGGATGGTGGATGACATCTTCATGGCTGGGGGCTTCCCCGCCCACCAGCAGCACGCGCATACCGGGGGCATAGGGCTTGTCCTGGCTGACGCGCAGATATGACGGGGCGTGGAAGGCGATGGTGACGCCCAGGTCGCGGTATAAATCCTTCACACCCCAGGGATCTTCGCGCTCGATCCGGGTGACCGGCACCAGCGGCAGCCCGTGCAGCAGGCCCAGCCCCATTTCCCAGAGGGAGGCATCAAAGGCCGGGGTGGCGACCAGGGCCACCCGGTCGCCCGGCGTGCATCCTGCGGCTTCCAGCGTCGACAGGATGGCATTGATCATGCCGTCATGCCGCACCTTGGTTCCCTTGGGCGCGCCGGTGGTGCCGGAGGTATAGATGATATAGGCGGTGGCCGTCGGGGCCAGCGGCACGGCGGGGCGGGGCGCATCCCCCGTCAGCTCCGCCGGGCGGATCAGGGTCACCCCGTCCGGCAGGCCGGCCGGCGCCTCGGCACCAGGCAATAACAGCAGATGCCGGGCACCGGCATCGGCCAGGATGAAGGCGACCCGTTCGGCGGGCATTTCCACGGCCAGCGGCAGATGCACCCCGCCCGCCTTCCAGATGCCCAGCGTGGCGGCGGGCAGCCAGGGGCCATTATCGGCCAGCACGCCCACCGGCTGTTCCAGGCCCAGCCCGACGGCTAACAGGGCCTGGGCGATGCGGTTGGCCTGTGCCTCCAGCAGGGCATAGCTGGTGCTGCCGGCACGGGTGATGATGGCGGGTTGGTCCGGTATCCGGTCGATAATGGCTTCCACCAGCCGGTGGGCGGGCAGGGGCGCGCGAGCCTGCGCCGCCCCTGGTTCCACCCCGTTCAGCCATTGGCGCTCGGCCGGCAGCAGGTCGGGCAGGGGGCCATCCAGCCGGGCGGTATCGGCGGCCAGCCATTCCGCCCAGCCGGCCAGGGCAGTCAGCCAAGCCTCTGCCGTTGCCGGCTGGAACAGGTTGGCATTCCAGACCAGGGACAGCAGCACGCCGCCATCGGTGGTTGGTTCATGCGAGAAGGAGAGGTCCAGCCCGGCGGCGGGGACAGATCCATCCCCCGCCAATGTCACCGGGGTCAGGCTGCCGCCGACATCGGCATTGCCGGTGCTGCGGCCGGGATTGGCGGTCAGCGCCACATCCACCAGCCCCATCCGCCCGGCCGGTCGCATGGCCTTTTGCTGCTGGCGCAGATCACGGATGATGGACCCCGCCGGGTACAGCCCATGCTTCACGGCGCCGGTCAGGATGGATTGGGCGTCCTGCAGCAGCTCGCAGAGCCGCGGCCCCGCCGGCACGGCCAGCGGCAAGGGCAGCAGATTGACGAAATGCCCCAGCTGGTTTTCCGTTCCGGCCGGCCGGGTGGCAATGCCGCTGCCCAGCAGAAGCTGCCGCCGCCCGGTACGCCGCCGCATCTCCATCGCCAGCAGGGCCAGCAACAGCGCGTGCAGGCCGGCCCCCTGGCGGTTGGCCAGGGCCGTCAGCCGCGCCACCACCCCGGCATCCAGCTGCCGCTGGAAAGCGGGGGCGATCACCACCCCCGCCTCATCAGACCGGCGGCGGTCGCTGGGCAATTCCTCAAACGCTTCTTCCGGTAGGGCAGCCAGCTTGTCCAGCCAATAGGCGCGGTCGCGGTCGGCGTCGGGGGAGGCAAGATGCCGCCGTTCCGCCCGCGCGGCCAGCCGGGGGCCATCCAGCGCCGGGGCCAGCGCCCGGCCGGTCAGCAGCGACAGCAGATCCTGCTGCAGCTGGCCGGCGGACATGCCATCAACCAGCGCATGATGCAGCACGAACCAGAACAAGGGGGCGTCATCCCCGATCCGGATCAAGCCTGCCCGCGACAGGGGTGGCTGGGTCAGGTCAAAGGGTTGTGCTGTCTGGGCGGCGATGAAGGCGCCTGCTTCCGCCTCGCTGCTGAAATGCCGGGTTTCCAGCGTCACATCCAGGGCGGGGGCATCGGCTGGCAGGCTGCGCAGCCGTACCGTGCCATCATGGTCGCTGAACAGGCCGGTGCGCAGGGCCGGGTGATGGCGCAGCAGGCTGACCCAGGCATTCTGCCAGTCCGACGCATCGGCCTGCGCACCCGACAGGCGCAGCACCCGCGCTACATGGGCGGCGGCGGGGGGCAGGCCCAGGCTGGCGGCCACCCAGAAATCCACCTGCCCCAAGGTGGCGGCGGGGTTTTCCTCCAGCCCAACGCCTGCCGCGTCTTCTTCCGCCGCTGACAGGCGGCCGGCCAGGGCGGCGATGGTCATGCTGCCCAGAATATCGCGCACGCTGGCCGTCAGCCCAGCTGCCTGCAGGCGCTGGCCCAGCTGGATGGCGATCAGGCTGCTGCCGCCCAGGCGGAAAAAATCATCCTCCCGCCCGATCTGCGCCGCCGACAGCCCCAGAACCTCTGCCCAGATAGCGGCGATACGGCTTTCAATCGGGCCTTGCGGCGGGCCGCCCTGGCCTTGGCCCCGGTTCCAATCCGTTTCGGCCAGGGCCAGCAGGGCGCTGCGATCCACCTTGCCGGCGCTGGCGATCGGCAATTGCGGCAATGTCAGTACCAGGGCCGGCACCATATAGGCGGGCAGTTTGGCCGACAGTGCAGCCTGCCAATCCAGCCCCGACAGATCCGTGTCCGGCTTCGGCTCGACAAAGCCCACCAGCCGGCCGCGATGCTGCACGATGGCGGCAGCACGAACGCCATCCTGTGCCAGCAATACCCGTTCGATCTCCCCCAGGGCGACAGACTGGCCGGACACTTTCACCACATCGCCGGCCCGGCCCAGGGTCAGCAGCTCCCCCGTTTGGGTCCAGCGGCCAAGGTCGCGGGTGCGATAGGCGCGGCCGAAGGGGGTGTCGACAAAGCTCTCTGCCGTCAGGTCCGGCTGGTCCAGATAGCCACGGGCGATGCCGGGGCTGAGCACCAGGATTTCACCCTCCGCCCCGGCCGGCACCGGTGCCCCCTGTTCATCCACCAGCAGGATGGTGGTGTTGGGGAAGGGCCGGCCGCTGGGGATCGCCCCTTCATCCGTGGGCGACACCTTGTGCATGGCAAAGGTGCCGCAGAGTTCCGTCGCCCCATGCATGTTCCAGTAATCAACATGGCGGGCATAGTGGCGCGCATCTTCCGGATTTGGCCGTTCGCCGGCCGTCAGGATCAGGCGCAACCCGGCCGGCACCGCGCCGCCCAGCAATTTCAGGTAGGATGGGGTCAGCAGGGCGACACTGACCTGATGCCGGGCCATGCTGTCCAACAGATCGTCCGGCCGGTCCAGCAGGGCGCGACTGGCCGGCACCCAGGCACAGCCCAGCGCCAGGGGCAGGCATAGTTCCCGGAAGCCCAGAATGAAGCTGGGGGCAGACGACAGCAGCAGCCGATCCGTTTCCCGGATACCCTGGGCCAGCGCATGGCCCAGCGCCATGTTCTGGCAGCCGACATGCTGGATCAGCACCCCCTTGGGCTTGCCAGTAGAGCCGGAGGTGAACAGGATGGCCGCCAGCTGGCCGGGCTGGCCGGGCAGGTGCGGACGGCCCCAATCCTGCCGATCCGCATCATCAAGGGCCGGCAGGCGCAGCACCTCAACCGGCCGGCCCCGGCCGTTCTCCGCCAATGCCACCAGCAAGGCCGGCGGCGGCTGGTGCCCATCCAGGGCAATCAACAAGCGGATACCGGCCTGGGCCGCCATATTGGCGAGGCGCTGTTCCGGCAGGTCGGCCAGCAGGGGCACATAGGTGCCGCCGGCCTTTAAAATGCCCAGGAAAGCAATGGGCAGCTGGGCCGACCGGTCCACCAGCACGCCCACCGGCTCTTCGGTTGCAATCTGTAACTGCAAAAGCCGGTGGGCCAGCCGGTTGCCCATGCCATCCAGCTGGCCGAAACTGATGATGCCGTCCGGGGTGATGATGGCCGGCCGCTCCGGGTCACGATCCACCCAGGCTTCAAAGGATTGGTGCAGGCAAAGGTCAGGCAGTGGCAGGTGGGCGCCATGGCTGAAATCCGGCAATTCCGGGCCGATCATCGGCGCGTTCAGGCTGTCCGGCATGTCCTTCCCCACATGTTGGGTCATTGGTCACGTGCCCGCTTACCGGGCATGTTCTATGAAAAATGTAACTCAAAGATGTGCGCACCTTACGCATCCAATGCGGGAAGTCAATTGATGTTTTGTAAATTTAAAATTCAATTTCGTTATATGATTGTGTCGGGTGGGTGAAAAATTTCTCAACCCCCTGGTGCGCGGGGTTGGTGTGCTGATATTGCTTCAACAAAAGGGTGGCGCCCCGGTGGAGATGGCGTGATCCCTCCGTTCCACTGTTAAGGATTTTGGCCAAAATGATGGCCAGTCACAGCTTTTCAGTGCATAACTGTATTAGAGCCGGGTGCGTTTAAACGGAAACGCACCCGGCTCTAAGTCCTTGTTAAGCGAGCGGATTCACGCTCCAAAGCGATTCCGCTTTTCCGCGATCCGCTCTAATATTGCGTAGCGTTGAGCCCGAAATATGGGGTCGGTGACGAATCACGCCAAGACAGAGCCGGGCGAAACCAGATGCGGCCCAAACTTCACTTCCGGTCTCACACCAATCTCCCCGGATCGGTCACGATCAAGGGAGATTGGTATTACTATTGAGGCTGTTGTGTCTCTCTGGGCGGCGATTGTGGGGTGGTCACCTCGGGCGCCGGGCCGTACAGGCGGCGGTGGCCCTCAATATCCAGCGGGGAGAAGTCGAACTGGATATGATCCCCTTCCAGCCCGCATGGATAATGCATCAGGGAACTGGTGTCATAATCGGTGAGGGCGATGACGGCGGCGGGACCGGTATTTCGCTCCGTCTTCCACCCGCAGGTCACGAGGCGGTCATCCGAGGCCATGATATGTTCGTGGCGATAGCCCAGGATATGGCCCAACTCGTGGCGAAGGATGCCGACCTTGTCGAACCTGCCTTGCGGGCTGAAATAGCTGCGGTCGATTTTTAACACCCATTTATCCTTGGGATCACTGGGGTTGAAGCCATCGGCCAGATAAGCCCGCTGCACATTGACGCCAGCCACGCGGAAGGTTGCGTCGCCCTGGTTGTGCACCTCGATAAAGCGAATGCCGCATTCGGTGCAGATATTTTCCCATCCGTCTGCCGCCTTTTCCAGATTGGCCCGCAGTTGGGCAAGCTGTGCGGCGTCGGGAAAGCTGCTGGTATCAATCCAGTACAGCAGGATTTTTTCCTGCGGCGTCCTCCAATAGGACGCCGATACCCGAAGCGCCAAGGCGGGGGCTGTCTGGATCAGGGTCAGCGCCAAAGTCAGCAGCGGCACCATCAACCTGCGGCAGGTGCGCAGCGTTCGCCCCCTGATATCAACCATGCAGCCATTCCTTCATCATAAAGGGGGATCGCCCATCCGTCGGGGTACGTGTTTCCACTGACGGGAAACACGCACCGGCTTTGCCGTACCGTTACGCGCGGCTGTGACGGCGGCTTGCAGTCAACCGCAAACAGCGTCAGGCAAAGGCGAGGTTGGGACCCTCTGCCAACTGTTCTTCGACCATTCTCATTTTCGACGTAGCCTTTGCGGCATTGGTCTTCGCCAGTTCAGGTTCGGCCACCTTGTCGATAAAGGGCACGAAGACCTGCGAGATCATCTTCTGGATTATGGATTCCTGTGGCCATATACTGTTCATAATCACGCCGATCCCAAAGGCGACAAGGGATAGGATCGCGCCGGCCCCGCTCCAGACAATGTTTGTGGCGAAGAGACCAACCACGGTGGCGATGGCTGAGGTGGCACCTGCGACAAACTCCAGGGTTGCCACGGCCTTTTGCCAGCCTGATGCGTCGGATCTTCTCCAAAGATCAAACAGTTTAATGCCTTCGATGACGGTCATCACCACACAGGAGATGATGGTTAACGCCTTCATGAACACTTTGTAGGTCAGGCGCAGGCAATTGGCAATGCCGGCCCAGGCGGGCGTTGCGGCGAACTGGTTAACCATACCGACGAAATTAACGACCTTGCCTCGTACCCAGCCCACAAAACTGCCGACCGCGCCCATTACGCGCGCGAAAACGCTGCGCACCGCCGCAATTATTGCGTTATTGGCGACAGCTGCGACCCCATAGCCGATAAACCCGTGTTGAACCGCTTGGTTGATCAGCATGACGCCGTTGGCAATGCCATTAGCAATATAGTTGAAGAATTGCGCGACCGCCAACCCAACCTGTTGCGCAGCAGGGGCTAGTGGTTGAAAAATAGCGGTGAACAGGTTTTTTACGTTACCAGCCATCGACGTTACGGTGGCAACCATCAGGGACGAGAATGATGCATATGATATCAATTCCTCGGTTGTGGATAACGAACCGGTTCCCTGCTGGATGGTGCCAATAATCCGTATGAAATTGAAGATATAGCATCCCATCAAACACACCCGGAATGCACCTGTCAGCTTGGGATATTGCTGGCTGAATGTCTGTGCCGCGTTATTGGCGCTCTCAATGAAATTGACATTGCCCGCATTGACTAGGCTTCGTACCACGTTTGCAGAAAGCTCCAAGGTGGTCATTCTTTCGGCCTTCAGCAGCGCGGCAAGATCACCAGTTTCGTTCAATTTACCGAAGTAGCTGGCGCCCCCATACGCCACATCATCTAGAAAACTTCTAATATAACTCGTAAGCGTTTCCTCATATCCAGTGATATGATTAAATTCAGCGCTTCCCATTGAATTGGCAATATAGAACATGCCGACACCATCCACATAGACTCTCGGGAGACGCCCGTCGGGATCAAGCGCATGAAGAAGGCTCGATACATTACGCATGGTCATCATCGCTATAACACTTTTTTCATTATTTTTATCTTCAATTGATTTCAAGGAATTTTTTAGAGATGGAATCGTTAATTTTAATATTTTGATCGCGCCGCGTGCCTCTATTGCCTTTGATTCATTTTCCGGCGAGGGGTTTTTTTGATAGTTGTCGATATCTTCTTGGTATTTGATCAGTTTATTTTCCATTTCTGTAATCTCATTAGTCAAATCTTCGGCTGTCTGATCCTCATCGGATGTGCTGTTGCCGGCCATGAGATTGTCGTGGATGATCTTGAACTGCTTCTCTGAGGTGGCATACCGCAATACACGTTCCCCCCAGGTCATGCTTTTCCAATCTGTGGGGTGTTTGCTGGCGTCGGATCGGCTATCCACCGTCGCCATATCCTGCTCTGCATAGCGCTTCAGGCCTGGGGCTTTGTCGAAATAGACGGTCCGCCACAGGGCTGTCTGCTCTCCAACATAGGTACTGTCAGCACCCAGGCTCTGCTGAACATAGTTCTTCAGCGTCTCCCGCCGCTGGTCATCAATCGGGCGGGGAACCAGTTTACTGTCAAATACCTGATCAGCTACGGAGTTGCCAAAGATGGCCGTCGCCATGGTCTCGCGGTACCATCTAGCATGGTACTGAATGTTGTCGATCCGACGCTGGTCGTTGATGATGGGCTTGCGTTCCTTGAAATAATTTTCCATCCACTTGCGGCGGCTGGTGACATCATCATCGTCTGTGTCTTCCCACATGGCGAACTTCATGTTCTCCATCAAATATTGGGGCGACGCTTTGGCGACCTCTTTGTCATCGGGTGTCATGCCCAGGATGGTCAGAATGCTCTGCTTTACCTCCGGGGCTTCCAGTTCCGCGTCAGTCACCGCGCTTTCGCCGGACGGCAGGATGGCATCGACGAAGGCCAGGGGCGGGGTCTCTGCCTCCACCAGGGCGGATTCCACGGCGACCGGCTCCCGGCGCTGACCGGTCCAACGGGTAACAACAACATTTCCATCCGCGTTAAGATCGACGATGTTGCCGGAAAAGCTGACCGTGCCATTGTCGCCGATATCGAACACAATATGGGTCGTGCCCGACAGGCGGGGCTGGTCGGGTATGCCGGACAAAAGAATGCCAAGGACGGGCCGCCCGGTTTCCGCGTCCAGCGACTGCACGGCCTTATAGGTGACGTCGACAGCATCCAGGAAGACAGAAATTCGCGGTGCCATCCCCTGTCCGGCGCGCAGGCCGATCCGCAAAATGGGGCCATCGGTGGTGTCGCCACCGTCGGTCGTCAGCGTGGTGGCATATTCCGACAACGGCAGCGCCGTCGCGAATACATGGAATTCGGTCGCTGTGTGTGCATCGTCACCGATACTGACCATCCCGTGCAGTTCGGTGCCACCCTTGGCGTACATCATGTTGCCGCTGGTGAAGCCGCGATTGCTCTGATGCGCCCAGGTAACGGATTGTTCGCTGAACACGGGCCGCTTTACGGTGAAACGGTCGAACTGAATGCGACCCTTGTCGAACACCAGGGGTTGCAGGTCGCTTACCTAGCGAAAGGTATCAGCTTCGTCCATGAAAGCAAGGCCGAAGAAGGGCACAAGCCCGCTTCTGATCTGGTGTGCCCAAGCGGGAGCCTTGTCGCCAAACGATATCTGCAAGCCCATGGCATGCCTCCTTTTTCGTCGATGTGATGATGCGCTTTATCAACCAAACATAATGAATATGTTCGCATATGCACCTATTATCATGGTTTTAATCTCGGTTTAAACATCCTAAGTCGCATAAGCCATAAATTTCAGCGTTGTTGTTTCTCTAAGAGTCCGTCTGAAAAGTTTTCGTTCTTTCTCAATATGTTAATGTTTTAATCCCGTCACCCCGGCGAAGGCCGGGGTCCAGTTCGTAGAGCAAAGCGCCTGTGATTCTGGACCCCGGCCTTCGCCGGGGTGACGGTAGCGTTTAAAGATAAGACGTGTAAGACGTTGAAATAACGTGAAACTTTCCGGACAGACACTAAACACAGAAAAAATTCAAATTTCGACTATTTATGACGGATTCTGTCATTGTGATAATAAATAAATTTGTAAATATGCGCAAAATTTCAGACTGGGAGAATTTTGGTCGTTTCTCTTCCAGTCCATCGCCAAGATGGTGGTTTGCTCACAGCAGGGGGCAGGGCCCTTCATGGCTGAGGCAGCCAAGCCCTTTCAGTTTCTGTCCGGAAAGTTATCTTGACTTTCGAAACCTTGCCCTTTCTACACCGTCATTCCTACGAACGCGGTAATCAAAAATCCGCGCTGTTGTATGGTTTTCGGCCTTCGCGGGAATGACGGTTAAAGGATTGGAAAAGCAGAAGAAGTTATGGGAGGACTCTTGGAATGATGTAGGAGGCTGGCGATTTCCAGCCCGTATCACGGGGGAGCCAAGCCAAGAATGCGGATGCTGCCGCCCGGTGCATGAGGGAACGCGAAATCTCCCTTTATCGGTCACGATCAAGGGAGATTGGTATGATAATGACCAAGAGCCATGGCTCCTGCGATCAGACGTGGCTTGCCAGTTGCATGACGTCAAGCGTCGATCGGGTGACAAAATCGGCACCGATACGGTGGAACGCCTTTGGTGAGGCGATAACGGCCGGGCCGCCAAGGGCGATTTTCATCCGCCGGATCCGGGGGCTGGCCTGCACGCGCCGGATCACCTCCGAACAATCCCGCACCTCATCCACGCGGCTGACGGATATCCCCAGCAGATCGTACGGTTTCTCGGCAAGGCGCGTATAAATATCCTCACCAATCTCCAGATCGCTGCCGCCATCGACCACCCAGCCCATGTCACGAAAGCAGGATGCCACAATGGAAACGCCAATCGTGTGCTGGGCCCCATGGGTGCGGGCAAGCAGGATACGCCGCGGGGCGTCTGCCTCCTCTGCCGCTGCGGTGGCAGCATGGGAAACATGGTTAACGATCATGCTGAGCCGGGTGGAGGCGACGGCGATCTGCATGAAATCCGCTTCGTCGGTACACCAGCGATGGCCCAGTGCCGTTGCCACCGGCGTGAATAAATGCACCGCCAGCGTCCGCACGGGGATGGCGGCGGCAAGCAGCTCTTCGATGAAGCGGCGGTGACGGCGTGGATCGGGGGCGATCAAACAGTCCAGCAGGCTGATCCGATAAGCCATGGCCTGTTCTGCCCCCGGCATCTGGCGCGCCATCGGATGGGATTCCGGGTGCAGCATCAGATCCCCGTCAACCCCCGGCCCGTGTCCGTTGGGCAGGGGGGGGTGATCCGGGTGGCTGGCGCTGACAATACTGGAAACAGAGCCCCTGATCGCCCGCTCCAGCGTGCGGTGATCATGGCGGCTGAGTTGGGGCTCACCCCCGGCTGACTTTGATTGTGCTGATTGGCTGGGACGCACCGGGTTTGGTGATCCGCCGGTCCCGTTATCATCCTTATCGGCCATGTCCCCCCCCGGGTGATCAGCCTGGGAAGTTCGCCTTCCTCATCGGCAAAGTTTACTGCATCCCTGCATTTCTGCAATTTTTTTCATCATCAAATTGATATTTATCATTGATTCTCCGTGACAGGTCACTCCGCCGCGATGGTGCGCGGGGTCGGATCGGGGCCAAGCTGGTGTCGCCTGGGGGAAAGGCGGCGCCGTTGGGCGTGCGCCAGGGCACCCATGACCAGCCGTTCAATATGCGCGGCATTCAACCGCGCCTCTGCATACATCTGCTCCGGTGCGGCATGGGCGATGAAGCTGTCGGGCAGCGTCATGGTCCGCACCGCGCAACGCCCATCCAACATGCCCCGCGCGGCCAGATGATGCAGCACCAGCGCGCCGAAGCCGCCGGTTGCCCCCTCTTCAATGGTGACCAGCAGCCGGTGCCGGGAGATCAGATCATCGATCAATGCCTTATCCAGGGGCTTGGCAAAGCGTGCATCCGCCACGGTGACGGAGATGCCCTGGGCGGCCAGCGCCTGGCGTGCGGCGAGGCACTGGCCAAGACGCGTCCCGAAGGAGAGCAGGGCGACAGTTGAACCATTTTCCACCACCCGCCCCCGGCCAATCGGCAGAACCGTCCCGCGTGCCGGCAGGGCCACACCAGAACCGTCCCCGCGTGGATAGCGGAAGGCGATGGGTCCCCGGTCATGGGCGGCGGCGGTGGCAACCATATGCATCAGCTCTGCCTCGTCGCTGGCTGCCATCACGGTGAAACCGGGAAGGTTGGCAAGGTATCCGATATCGAAAGCGCCGGCATGGGTCGGCCCATCGGCACCGACCAGCCCGGCCCGGTCGATGGCAAAGCGCACCGGCAGGCCCTGCAGCGCCACATCATGGACGATCTGGTCATAGGCGCGCTGCAGAAAGGTGGAATAAATGGCGCAGAAAGGGCGCAGCCCGCTGGCGGCCAGACCGGCCGCGAAGGTGACAGCATGTTGTTCGGCAATGCCGACATCAAAGGCCCGGTCGGGAAAGCTGCGGGCGAAGATATCCAGCCCGGTGCCTGCCGCCATGGCGGCGGTGATGGCCACGATGCTGGGGTCGCGCGCCGCCTCGGCCACCAGCGCCGTGGCGAAGACCTTGGTATAGCTGGGGGCGGTGCTGCGCGGCTTTGTCTGCACGCCTGTGTCAATATCGAATGGGGCAACGCCATGCAGCCGGTCAGCCGCCTGTTCGGCATGGACATAGCCCGCACCCTTGCGGGTGATGGTATGCAGCAGCACGGGGCCGTCTGCCCCTTCCTTCAACTGGCGCAGAATTCGCAGCAGGCCCGGCAGATCATGGCCATCCACGGGGCCATGATAGGCAAAACCCATCTGCTCGAACAGGCTGGTCATCGTGGCATTACCGCCAGGGCCTGTTTCCGCACCGGCCCGAACGGGTTCGGCCAGCCGTTCCAGATGGGCGGCCAGGGCCCCGATGGGCGGTGAAATCGACATGGCATTGTCGTTGAGGATGACAAAGAGCCGGCGGCCCAGGGCGCCGGCATTGTTGATCGCCTCAAACGCCATGCCTGCGGACAGGGCGCCATCACCGATGACGCAGACAACATCCCCGACCGCCGCCCCCAGATCGCGCGCCACGGCAAAGCCGAGCCCGGCGGAGATGGAGGTGGAGGAATGTGCCGCCCCGAACGGATCATGGATGCTTTCGCTGCGGCGGGTAAAGCCCGAGGCACCGCCCTTTTTCCTTAAAGCCCGCATCGCCTCGCGCCGGCCGGTCAACAGCTTGTGCGGATAGCATTGGTGCCCCACATCCCAGATCAGCCTGTCATGCGGCGTATCGAAGACGGCATGGATGGCCAGGGTGAGTTCAACCACGCCAAGGCTGGAGCCAAGATGGCCACCGGTTTCGGCGACAACGCCGATGGTTTCCGCTCTCACCTCATCCGCCAGACTCAACAAATCACCGTCCGACAATCGGCGCAGGTCAGACGGATCGTGGATACCATCAAGCAGCGGTGTCCTGGATGCTGGGGGTAATTGGCGCATTGCGTACCCTCCCGCGCCGGGTGCAACCACCCTGCGCCGGCAGGTGGTCCCTGCCGTCATTTTTTGCATGAACGCCCGGGGCCTTTGCGGCAGGGCGTGACAGGGACCATCTTCCGGCAACTTGTCGCAGGTGTAAACTTTTATTTACACTTGACGGCGAATTTGCTATTTCCCTCGGTACTATTTCCCGGGGCTGAACTGCTTCAGATAGGCGATTACGTCGGCGATCTCCTTATCTGTCTTCAGGCCGGGAAAGGCCATTTTCGTGCCATTGACCAGATTCTTGGGGTTGGGAAGATAGGATTTCAGCAGCGCCTCATCCCAGGTTTTTCCGGCGCCGAAATCCACCATGGCTTTGGAATAGGTGAAGCCGCTGACCGTTCCCGGTTGCCGGCCGAACAGCCCCATCAGCGATGGGCCCATCTTGGGCTTGTCATTTTCAACATTATGGCAGGCCATGCATTTGTTGAACACAAGCTTGCCGGCGGCGGCATCCCCTTCCTGGGCGGGGGCGATATTTGGCATCAGCACCAGTGCCAAGCCGCAGGCAAATGCGAGAAACTTCGACATAAGCGATCTCCCGTAGCGAATATGCGTCTCTGGAACGCGGTTGCCTTCTGGACGATCATTTGCCCGGGCCGCTGCCATCCGGTGGGGCGATCAGATCGTTGCGTACTGTCACGGTTGGTTTACTGTCGTAAACGCCCGTCCCGTCAAAGGATCCTGCTATGGCGGCTTTTGCCTTCATTCTGATTGTCATCGTCGCCGCGTCCAGCGGCGCCATTTTCAAGCCCGGCGACTGGTATGAAAGCTTGCAGAAACCGGCCTGGACCCCGCCGAAATGGGCCTTCCCGGTGGTGTGGACGTTGCTTTATGCCGCCATCGCCTATGCTGGCTGGCTTGTCTGGAGCCTGGCCGGCTGGTCGCTGCCCATCCTGTTCTGGGGCCTTCAGATTGTGGTGAATGCCCTGTGGTCCTGGATGTTTTTCGGCCTGCGCCGGATGCGGCTGGCGTTGGGCGATATCGCCCTGCTCTGGCTGTCGATCCTGGGTTTCATCGTCACAGCCTGGCCGGTTTCCGACTTGGCGGCGCTGCTTTTCCTCCCTTATCTTGTGTGGGTTACCACAGCGGGTTTCCTTAATTACTCCGTGCTCCGGCTGAACAGCCGGCCCTGATCCTGGCGGCGCATCAGAATGTCGGCCGCGTGGGCGACCAGCGACGCCGCCAGCAGGGCCAAAATCCATATAGGGCCCTGACCGCGCAGGGCCAGCCCCAGGGCGCAAAGAAGGCAGGTACCGGAAAGGGCATTGGGGCAGAGCGCGCGGAAGCGCCGCCATCGCTGTGGGGAGAGCAGGGAGAGGGCCGCCGTCTCCACCCACAGGACCAGGATGGCGAACAGGCTGATCCAGCCATTGGCCAACCCGTCAAGCAACAGGGCCATGCCCACCTGCCGGAATGCCGAGCAAAGCCCGGAGATCCTTGAAGAAGACGCGCAGATGGGCCAGCGGATCACGCCGCACCAAAGCCTTGTTAAGGTAGGATTCCCAGGTCAGGCGCTGCACGTCGGGGTCGGCGCACATGGCGACGAATTTCTCCCGGAACCGGTCGTTGCGGTACCAGACGGCCTGCAAAAGGCCAAGGATGAAGAACACCCGGCCATGGTCCCGCATGAAGCTGCGGCGGGCCTGACGCAAGGCGGATGGTTTGCCGGTTTCCAGGCATTGATGCACCGCCTGTGCGCAGAGCCGGCCGCAGAGCATGGCATAATGGATGCCTTCGCCGGAAGCCGGTGCCACGGTGCCGGCGGCATCGCCGGTCAGCAGCACATTGCGCCCATTGTCCCAGCGCCGCATCGGTTTCAGGGGCAACGGCGCGCCTTCCCGGCGCACCAGCCGGCAACCGCTCAGGCCGGCGGCCTGACGCAAATCCGCCGTCGCCCTGCGCAGATCATGGCCCTTCACGCCGGATCCGCAGCCGACGGAGGTGAGCCTGCCATGCGGAAAGACCCAGCCATAAAAATCCGGGGAAATGCGGCCATCATAGATCACATCACAGCGATCCGGGGTGAAGGCAGCACCTTCTTCTGTCGTCGGGCTTTCAATCACGTCATGACAGGCAAAGACATAGGGTGGGCGCTGACGGGCCGGGAACATCAGTCGGCGCACGGTGGAATTGGCACCATCCGCGCCGATCACCAAACGGGCCTGCAGGCTGCTGCTGGTACCGTCATTGGCGGCAAGGGTCAGCCGCAATGTCCGGTCGGCCGCCTCCTCCAGGGCGGTCAGCTTGCCGGTGAACAGGCAGGCGCCGGCCTGTGCCGCCCGCTGGCGCAGATAAGGGTCGAAGCTGGCCCGATCCACCATGCCGACAAAGCCGATATCGCCGATCCGCATCTCCACCGTGCGGCCGGAAGGGGCGATGATGCGGGCGGCCGCCACGCGGGCCACCAGCAACTCCTCCGGTATGGCGAAATCCCGCAAAGTCCGCGATGGAATGGCCCCGCCGCAAGGTTTGATCCGGTTGCCGGGATCGACCAGCAGCACCTGATAGCCTTTTTCGACCAGCCATTCGGCGGCCATGGCCCCGCTGGGGCCGCCGCCGATCACCGCCACATCATAAAGCTTGCTGGCTTCCGCCATGGATCACTCCGCCGGCTGCAGACTGTGGGGGCGGGGTGCGGGTGGGTGCGATAGCCTGCCCGCGCGGCCGATGCGCAGGGCCACGGCAGCAGAAAGCAGGAACAGCACGGCTTCCAGCGCGAAAACCAGGGCAAAGGCGCTGCCATCGGCACCGGTCAGCCGCCGGCCGATATCCACGCCGATGCTGCCCAGCAGCCCGCCCAGCCCGAAGGCGATGGCCTGCGCTGCCCCCCAGACGCCCATGCGCATCCCGGCATTGCCCGTCTGCCCCTGGGCCGCCAGCGCCATCATGGTGCCGATGGCGGCCACTGCGAACATGCCATTGGCAAAGCCCAGCCCGAAGATATTCACGGCCAGCGGCCAATCGGGTGCCATGGAAGCCGCCAAGCAGAGCAGCGTCAGCGCGGCGGCGGACCCCACGCAGCCGGCGATGATGAAAATCCGCGACAGGTTGGGCACCCTGGGGCCGACGATCAACCCGCCCAGCCCTACCACCGCCATGCCGGCAAAGACGCCCGCATGTTGCATCCCGGATAATTGGGTGGATTGGCCGGGCGACAGGCCGAACAGCAGCCCGGCAAAGGGCTCCAGGATCAAATCCTGGGTGGAATAGGCCAGCATCGACATGGCGATGAACAGGGTGAACAGGCGTGCCTCCCCATCGTGCCAGACCTCCCGCAAACTGTCACTGAAGCGGGCAGTTGTGCCCGCGGTCGCCTGGGGGGCGGAGAGGGCTGGCTTGCGCTCAATACCCAGTACGGCCAGCCCGGTGAGGCCGAAGGCCACCGCCCCGGTGGCCGCCGTCACCTGCACCAGCCGCAGATGGGAATAGGGTTCCAGGGCAATGCCGGTGACAATCGAGGTGATGATGATCCCCAGGATCATCATCATCCAGGTGATTGTCGCGGCCGTGGCGCGCCGTTCCGGCGGCGTGCGCAGGGCCAGCAGCGCCAACAGGGAGGTGCCGCTGGCCCCAATGCCGATACCGATCAGAATATAGGCGATGAAGGCGACGATCAGCCCCAGCGCCGGGCTCTGTGCGAAAAGCAGGGTGCTGGCCGATGCCATGGTGCCGGACAGTGCCAGCAATGCCATGCCGATGAGAATCCAGCGCGTGCGAGATCCGCCCGTGTCCGACTGGTGCCCCCAGAGCGGGCGGGTGATCTGCACCGCATAATGCACCCCGACCAGCAGGCCGGGGATGATGGCGGCCAGCCCCAATTCAACGATCATCACCCGATTCAAGGTGGAATTGGTCAGGACCACGATGGCGCCCAGTGCGGCCTGCACCAGACCCAGGCGCAGGATATCCAGCCAGCCAAGCCCCGGCCGGAACCCAAGCCGCGGGGAGGCCCTGTCAGGCGACAGGGCCGGCGCGCTCATGCTCATGGCAATCTCCTCAACCCGGAATGGTGACGAGCGCGGCATGACGCAGACCGAAGGCGGCCAGCATCATGCCGATGACATAGAGACCGACACCGACGGCGGAATACCAGACCGCCCGGCCCACCGGATCGGCCAGGAAGCGCCGCATAGCGGCCAGCTGCACGGCCAGAAGCAGCGCCAGACCGCCGGCGTGCCAGGGCAGGGACCAATGGACCAGAAGCCCGATCACCGCCAGTTGCGGCAGGGCCATGATGATGCAGGCGATCCGCGCCGCTGCCGGGGCGCCGTGCAGAACCGGCAGGGTGGCGATCTTCATCGCTGTGTCGCCGCGGATCGATTTGAAATCATTCAGCGTCAGGATGCCATGGGCGCCGATGCCATAGAGCAGGCCGACCAGCAGAACCGCCGGCGCCGGCATCAGGCCGGTCATGGCGGTGGCGGCGGTGATCCAGGGCAGGGTTTCATAACTCAGCCCCACCGCCGCATTGCCGATCCAGCCATTCTGCTTGAAGCGGAAGGGCGGCGCGCTGTAGGCCCAGGCCAGTGCCAGCCCGGCCAGCGCCGCCAGGAACACCAGCGGCCCCAGCAAGGCCGCCACCGCCGCCGACAGGGCCGACATGGCCAGCGCGATATAAAGCCCCCAGCGCCCCGGCATTCGGCCGGACGGGATGACGCGATCCGGTTCGTTGATGGCATCGACATGCCGGTCAAACCAGTCATTTACCGCCTGGCTGGTACCGCAGAGCAGGGGGCCTGCCAGCAGGATACCCAGCATCGCGGCAAGGGCCGCACTCTCCAGCCCCTGACCCGATGAAATCACCCCGCAGCCATAGGCCCACATGGGTGGAAACCAGGTAATGGGCTTCAGCAGCGCGAGCACCGCAGCGGGGCCCGGCCAGTCACGTCGCAAGGTCTGTGTGCGGGTGATGTCCATGCGGCGATGCTATGCCCGCCTCAGTAGAGTGTCAATTTGAATTGACACTTATGTATTTGAATCCGTATCGGTGTTGACACTGGCTGCGAGGGTCTGTGTAACCAAAGCCTATTCGTTCCCGCTGTGCCGGGGCAGCGGGGCAGCGGGACAGGGGGTGTTGGCGGTGGTTCTCAGTGTCTGGCCCGAAAGCTATCCTGCCTTTCGAGACCTTGCCCTTGCTCTACCGTCATTCCCGCCTTCGCGGGAATGACGGTTAAGATATTGGAAAAGAAGTGAAAATTCCTGGACAGGCTCTAAGGAAAGCATCAGTTGGATGGGCGGTAATCTTCCAGGCCGTGCCGGCGCAGTTTGATATAGAGGCTCTGGCGTGACAGGCCCAGCATTTCGGCGGCCGATGCCCGGTTGTTATTGGTCTGATCCAGGGCCGCTTCGATGCAAATCTTCTCGATCACCTCAAGCGATTCGCGGACCAGATCCTTCAGCGGCACCCGGCCGACAAGGTTGGCGAAACCATCGGCCTGTTCCGGCGTGCCGGGGGACGGGATGGCAATCCGCTCAGCACTGGGCGGCTGGGTGACGAAAATCAACTGGGTATGGCTGGTTTCCGGGTTGCGCCGGGCCGAAATCAGCACCGGGCGGTCACCGCTGAGATTGTCGGTCAGCGTCGTGCTGAACCCGCGCACCATCTGCTCCTCTGCCAGCCGGGAGACCAGCACATGCAGATCCAGCGAGGTTTTGGCGAACCAGGTTCCCAGATTGCGGCCGATCACCTGCCCAAGGGAGGGGGCATGGACAAGATCAAGGAACAGGGGGTTGGCGGCCAGAATCTGGCCGTGGTCGTTGGTCTGCACCGCTGGTTCCGGCACATCGGACAGGTCGGCCGGCCGCGCGCCCGGTTTTTCCGCCTGCTGCCGCTTGGCCTCCAGCGCATCGCCGCTGGCCCAGGCGGAGATGATCAGGTTGGTGACGCCATTTTCCCGATAGGAGCGGAGATTGAGGGAGATTGCATCCCCCTTCACCGTCTTCAGCGTATCCAGCCGGACGGGGCTGGCGCTGTGCCGCGCCTCCCCGATGGCATCGCTCAGCAGGTCCCGGTCCTGCTTGCGGAACAGGTCGCGGAACGGCTTGCCGATGATGGCTGTGGTGCCGCCGCCGATCAGGCTGATGGCGGCGGCATTGGCGTCCAGCACCGTCTTGCGCTCACCATCCAGCATGACATGGGCAATGGCGGAAACGCGAAAGGCGGTGCGATAACGCGCTTCCGCCTCCTGCAATTCCCGATAATCGGCCTCCAGCTCCATCTGGGTCTGGACCAGCCGCTGCTGGTCCAGCATCTGCTGGCGCAGTTCCTGCCCGACCACCAGCGTGTAGGGCGTGCCCGCCACGGCAACGCTGGAATAGAGCACCGGCAGGTCCGGCTTGCCGTCGCACGCGTGGTTGATCTGATAGCCGCGCGCGTGCCGGGCGGTGCCGGCATCCGACAACATGGAATCGACCTTCGGCACGGATTCGATGGTCACCAGATCCTGCAGCCGCTTGCCCACCGCCTTGGCCAGACCATAGCAACCGATTTCAGGATCGGCATATTGCAGGCGCGCGACCTTCTGATCCTGATCCATCAGAATAACGATATCGGCACCAAGGCCAACCAGGGCCACGATGGCATCGGCATCAAGCGACTTCAGCAGACCGGCTGCAACTTCGACGCCATGCATCCTGTTCTTACCATTTAGGGGCTTCATGGGGACAACCAATCAGGTCCGCCCGAACTGACCATGAACTGTTGACTGGAGGCTGATGTTTGCTGACCGACGGCTTCAAGTTCGTAAAACTTTTCACAAATCCGTGAAGCGGAATAAACACTGTCACATATGCAGTCAATCCCCAAGCCCACCAGAAAATCAACGGAATCCAGCGCTGCCGCCCCCCCTGCGACAATCGGTGTCCGCGAACCGCTCTCCACCGACCGGATGATCCCGACAATATCCTGGAATTGTTTTTTAAGGCGCTGGTTGCTCCAGCCGATGCAGATGATATCCGCCTGTTTGAGGGTGGAGCGCAGCCCAGCCCCCTGCAGGGCCTTTCCTTCCAGAATCTGGCTGGTCCAGCCCATCGCATCGAACAGCAGCCCCAGGATATGCTGGGCCAGCGTGTGCTGTTCCCCCACCGGGGTCAGCAGCACCACGAATGGCACCCAGCTGCGGGGCTGCCGGTTGCGGAAATCAAACGATAACAGGCGGATGATTTCCTGCAAGCGGGCGGTACCGATGGTGACATCCACGAATCCGCAGTCACCCTGCATCCATTGCCGGCCCAGTTGGCGGGCCACCGCCTCAATGAACAGAACCTTGACGATTTCCGGCTGATCGCCCGGCAATTCGCTGTGCAGGAACCGGTACAGCGCAGCCGCCCTTATCCGGGGGCGCACCACCTGGGCGCAGAATTCCGCCAGAGCTGCGTCGTATCGACGATCATGCTCCAATCCCATCTCATACCGCGCTGCCAGCTTTTCGGCTGTCATTGACGCCACGGTCCCCTGGATGATGCGGCGGAGCCGTTCCCGTTCGCTTGTTGCTAGGTACTCTCCTTGATCATGCGGGGCAAGCGCTACACCGGTATGCGTGCCCCTGCCCAGCAGGGGCATCCGGTCAGGACAGGTTCTGTCAGGGGCGTTCAATATTCTGGTCATGTGCCGTTCGCGGAAACGCCCCCCTTTCGATCCAGAGAATGCGCGCCGCCAGGTGCAGGCAGGGTTTCTGCCCTGGGCACACTTGCAAGCGGCTTCAGAATGGCCAGCATGACGAGAAATGTAAATAAAAATTTACGTCAACCAAGATTGACACTTTGGTTTTTGACAGCGTACTCTTTCCCATCCCCGCAGCCCCGCCGAACCCGTCTGGGGAGAAGGAGAGAGCGTGATTGGCAAGAACCACCAACCGCATCCGGGCCCGGCCCTTTACACCGACGCGCAACGGCGGCGGCGTGATGCAAGCGGGTGGACCCGGGTGCAGGGCGTGCTGGCACCTGTCCAGTTCCTGGTATTCCTGGTCAGCCTGGGTCTGATCCTGCGCTATCTCGCCACCGGCGATGGGCTGGGGCTGGCGCAGATGTCGGTGGTGATCAAGACACTCACCCTTTACGCCATCATGATCACCGGTTCGATCTGGGAGAAGCAGGTCTTCGGCGTCTATCTCTTCGCCCGGCCCTTCTTCTGGGAAGATGTCTTTTCCATGCTGGTGCTGGCGCTGCACAGCGCCTATCTGCTGGCCCTGTGGAAGGGCGGGCTGGGGGCCGATGGCCTGATGGTCCTGGCGCTGGCCGCCTACGCCGCCTATCTCATCAATGCCGGGCAGTTTGTCTGGAAACTGCGGCTGGCCCGGCTGGATGCAGCCCGCCGGGTGGCGGGCGTCGAGAACATCCATGACGGGTTGTCGGCGGCGGGAGGGGCATCATGACCCTGCCCGATATCGCCACCTGTGCCGAACCGGCCCCCCTGCGCCAGCGCGGCCAGCATGAGGTGTTCTGCGGCCTGACCTCCATCATCTGGCTGCACCGTAAGGTGCAGGATGCGTTTTTCCTGGTGGTGGGGTCGCGGACCTGTGCGCATCTGCTGCAATCGGCGGCGGGCGTGATGATCTTTTCCGAACCGCGCTTTGCCACCGCCATCATGGAAGAACGCGATCTGGCCGGGATGGCCGACATGCATGATGAGCTGGATGGGGTGGTGGCGCGCCTGCTGGAACGCCGGCCCGATATCCGCATGTTGGTGCTGGTCGGTTCCTGCCCGTCGGAGGTGATCAAGTTTGATCTGACTCGGGCGGCGACCCGGCTGAATGCACGTCACGCCCCGCGTCACCGGGTGATTGCCTATTCCGGCAGCGGGATCGAAACCACCTTCACTCAAGGGGAGGATAATTTCCTGGCCGCCCTGGTGGCCGACAAGGCGACCAGCCGGCCCGCCGGTGCCGCCGCCAAGCTGGTGGTGGCCGGCTGTCTGGCCGATGTGGTGGAAGACCAGTTTGCCCGCCTGTTTAGCGAACTTGGCCTGACCGGGGTTGTGTTCCTGCCCGGCCGTGATGCCATCAACGGCCTGTGCGTCGGGCCGGAGACGCGCTTCATCCTGGCCCAGCCCTATCTGGGCGCCACGGCGGCGGCACTGGAAGCACGCGGTGCCAGGCGGATCGATGCCATCTTCCCGCTGGGGGCGGAGGGGACATCAGCTTGGTTGCGGGCCATCTGCGCCGCTTTCCGGGTCGACCCGGCCCGGTTCGATGCCGTGGTGGCGCAGCCAAAGCGGCGCGCGGCGGCGGCCATGGCGCATTACCGGCCCTGGCTGCAAGCACGCCGCGTCTTCTTCTTCCCCGACTCCCAGATGGAGCCGTCGCTGGCCCGATTTCTCTCCCGCGAAATGGGGGTGGCGTTGCTGGAGGTGGGCAGCCCCTATCTGCACCGGGAGCATGTGGCGGGCGAACTGGCCCTGCTGCCGGCGGGCGTGACCATTTCCGAAGGGCAGGATGTCGACCGGCAGATTGACCGCTGCCGCGCCGCCAACCCCGACCTGATCGTTTGTGGCCTTGGCCTTGCCAACCCGTTTGAGGCGGAGGGGCGGGTCAGCAAATGGTCCATTGAATTCAGCTTCACCCCCATCCAGGGCTTTGAACAGGCGGGCGATTTGGCCGAGCTGTTCGCCCGGCCGCTGATGCGCCATGCCATCCTGACGGGCGGTGCCGACCGCCGGGAGGCGGCGCGATGAAGCTTTCCATGTGGACCTATGAAGGCCCGCCGCATGTGGGCGCCATGCGTATCGCCGCCTCGATGCAGGGTGTGCATTATGTGCTGCACGCGCCGCAGGGTGACACTTACGCCGACCTGCTGTTCACCATGATCGAACGCCGGCCATCGCGCCCGCCTGTCACCTACACCACCTTCCAGGCCCGCGATCTGGCAGGATCGACAGCGGATGTGTTCAAGAATGCCTGCCGTGAGGCGGTGGCGCGCTTCAAGCCCGACGCGCTGCTGGTGGGTGCGTCCTGCACCGCGGAACTGTTGCAGGATGATCCCGGCGGGCTGGCCCGCACGTTGGATGTGCCGGTGCCGGTGGTGCCGCTGGAGCTGCCTTCTTATCAGAAGAAGGAGAATTGGGGGGCGGCGGAGACGTTTTATCGTCTGGTCCGCGCCTTCGTGGGCCGGAGCCCACGCCCGGAAAACATCCCGGCCAACAGTTGCAACATCCTGGGGCCGACCTCACTCGGTTTCCGCTGTCGTGATGATGTGACGGAGATTGTCAGGCTGCTGACCGATGAAGGGCTGGATGTGCGCGTCGTGGCCCCGCTGGGGGCGACACCGGCCGATCTGGCACGCCTGCCGGAAGCGGCGTTCAACATCGTGCTCTATCCCGAAATTGCCGATGTCACGGCCCGCTGGCTGAAAACCGCGCATGGGATGCCGTTCGTATCGACCATTCCCATCGGTGTGGGGGCGACAGAGCAGTTCCTGGCTGAGGTGCGGGCCCTGGCCGGTCTGCCGGTGCGGGAGGGCCTGCGCCGTGACCGGCTGACCTGGTACAGCCGGTCGATCGACAGCAACTATCTGACCAACAAGCGGGTTTTCATCTTCGGTGATGCCACCCATGCCATCGCCGCTGCCCGCATCGCGTCGGAAGAGTTGGGTTTTCGCGTCTGCGGCCTTGGCACCTATATGCGCGAATTCGCCCGTGATGTACGCGATGCGGCGGCCAAGTACGGGGTGGAGGCGCTGATCAGCGACGACCATCTGGAGGTGGAAGCCGCTATCGTCGCCGCCCGGCCCGAACTGGTGCTGGGCACCCAGATGGAACGGCACATCGCCAAGCGGCTGCGCGTGCCCTGTGCCGTCATTTCCGCGCCGACGCATGTGCAGGATTTCCCGGCCCGCTATTCCCCGCAGATGGGGTTCGAAGGGGCAAATGTCATCTTCGACAGCTGGGTCCATCCGCTGATGATGGGGCTGGAGGAACATCTGTTGCAGATGTTCCGTGACGATTTCGAATTCAATGATGGGGCCGCCGCCTCCCACCTGCATCCGCAGGCGCCCAAGCCGGCGGCCGCCCCTGTCGAGACGGCACCCGCCGGGGTGATTGCCACCTGGACGCTGGAGGCCGAACGGGAGCTGCAGAAGGTTCCCTTCTTTGTCCGGGGCAAGGCCCGGCGCAATACCGAACTCTTTGCCCAGGGCAAGGGGATACACCCGATCACCGTGGAGACGCTGTATGACGCGAAAGCCCATTTCGCCCGCTGACAGCACCCCGGTTCGGGTGGTGCTGGTGACGCTGGATAACCACATCGTGGCCGCGGTGGATGCTGCCCGTCTGGCGCTGGTGCGGGACTTGCCGGGCCTGACGCTGACCGTTCATGCCGCCACCGACTGGGCGGAAAATGCGGGCCGGCTGGCCGCCTGCCGGGCGGACATTCTGGCGGGCGATATCATCATCGTCTCCATGATCTTTGTGGAAGAGCATGTGAAGGCCATCGCCGATGTGCTGGAGGCCCGGCACAGCGAGTGTGATGCCATGGTCTGCTGCATGTCGGCCGGCATGATCATGAAATTCACCAGCATGGGCCGCTTCCGGATGAGCGGTGAGCAGAAAGGCCCCCTGGCGCTGCTGAAGAAGCTGCGCGGGTCCAGCTCCCGCGGCGGCAAGGACAGCGGCAAGACGGCCGGCGAACGGCAATTGGCCATGCTGCGCCGCCTGCCGCAACTGCTGCGCTTCATCCCCGGTACGGCCCAGGATGTGCGCAACTACTTCCTGACTCTGCAATACCGCATCGCCGCCTCGGAAGAGAATGTGGCTAACATGGTGCGGTTGCTGGTGGCCAAATATGCCCGGGGCGACCGCAAGGGCCTGCAAGGCCGCGTCACCGTCGGCGACCCTGTCGAATATCCCGATGTTGGCCTGTACCACCCACGCCTGAAGCCGCGCGTCACCACACAGTTGGCGGCACTGCCAAAGCCGGTGGCGCCGAAGGGCACCATCGGCCTGCTGCTGATGCGCACCTATATCCTGTCCGGCGACACCGCCCATTATGACCGGGTGATTGCGGCACTGGAGGGGCGGGGATATCGGGTGGTGCCGGCCTTCTGTTCCGGGCTGGACATGCGCGGCGCGATTGATCGCTATATGGACCCGGCCAGCGGCGGCACGGCCATTGACGCGCTCTGTTCGCTGACCGGCTTTTCCCTGGTGGGCGGCCCGGCCTATAGCGACAGCGCCGCCGCCGCGCGCACGCTGGGCAAGCTGGACGTGCCCTATCTGTCGGCCTTCGTGACAGAGTTCCAGACCAAGGAAGGCTGGCAGAAGTCCGGCCAGGGCCTGACACCGATTGAAACCACCTTGATGGTCGCGATCCCGGAACTGGATGGGGCCACCGGCTCCATGGTTTTCGGTGGTCGGTCGGAAGGTGGGGGCAAGGCCAAGCCCTGCACCTGTTCCCGGCAGTTGGGCGAATGCCCCGCCACCCGCGCCTGTATGCAGCCGGATGAGGAGCGGGTGGAGCTGCTGGCCAACCGGCTGGCCGCCCTGGTCGATCTGCGCCGCAAAGTACGGCGGGAACGGCGCATCGCCGTTACCTTGTTCAACTATCCGCCCAACAGCGGCAGCATCGGCACCGCCGCCTTCCTGGCCGTGTTTGAAAGCCTCTACGCCACCATGCAGCGGCTTGCCGCCGAGGGCTATGACGTCCCGGTTCCTGACAGCGTGGAGGCACTGCGCATTCTGCTGCTGGAGGGCAATGCCGCCTTCCACGGGACGGAGGCCAATGTTTACGCCATCGTGCCGGCGGATGATCATGTGCGCCGCGAACGCCATCTGGCCGATATCGAGGTGCAATGGGGCCCGGCACCGGGCCGTATCCTCAGCAATGGGCGCGGCATCTTTGTGCTGGGCCGGCAGTTCGGCAATCTGCTGGTCGGGCTGCAGCCTTCCTTCGGGTATGAGGGCGACCCGATGCGCCTGTTGTTTGAGGGCGGCTTTGCCCCCAACCATGCCTTCGCTGCCTATTACACCTATCTGCGGGAAACGTTCCGGGCCGATGCCGTGCTGCATTTCGGCACGCATGGCGCGCTGGAATTCATGCCCGGCAAGCAGACGGGCCTGTCGGCCACCTGCTGGCCGGACCGTATCCTGGGGGCCTTGCCCAATTTCTATTTCTATGCCGCCAACAACCCGTCCGAAGGTTCGATTGCCAAGCGGCGGTCGGCGGCCACGCTCGTCTCCTACCTGACCCCGCCCATCACCCAGGCCGGGCTCTATAAGGGCTTGAGCGAGTTGAAGACCAGCCTGGACCGCTATCGCGCGACAGAGCCGGATGCGGTGGCGGAACGCAGTCGCATGATGGCGCTGATCCGGGTGCAGGCCGAACAGCTGGACCTCAGCCCCGCCCCGCCCGATGCCGATGAAGCGCAAGTGGTGCAGTACCTGATGCAGCAGATGCTGGAGCTGGAATATGCGCTGATCCCGCACGGGCTGCATGTCGCGGGCCAGGGCATGGGCCGGGCGGAACGGTTGGAACTGCTGGATCATGTCGTGGCCGGCATGGAAGACGCGGCCTTCCTGCGCGGCGATACCGCGCTCACCACCGCCATCGTGGATCAGGACCGCCGCACCATCGACATGGCCCTGCGCGGCGCGGAGGAGGGCAAGCGCGCCACCGTGGCGCGGCTGTCGGTCCTGAACGCTGGCCTGCTGCATAATGAGGAACTGGACGGTCTGGTCCGTGCCCTGGATGGGCGGTTCATCATGCCGTCGCCGTCGGGCGACCTGCTGCGCACGCCCGATCTGCTGCCCACCGGGCGCAACATCCATGGCTTCGACCCGTTCGGCATCCCCAGCGCCTATGCGATGCAGGATGGGGAACGGCAGGCGGCCAAGGTGCTGGAGCGCTATCGCCAGATCGACGGACGGCTGCCGGAAACGGTCGCCATCGTGCTCTGGGGAACCGATAATCTGAAAACCGGCGGCGCGCCCATGGCGCAGGCGCTGGCCCTGATGGGGGCACGGCCCCGGCTGGATGCCTATAACCGGGTCTGCGGGGCGGAACTGATCCCGCTGGCAGAGCTGAAGCGGCCCCGCATTGATGCCGTGATGACCCTGTCCGGCATCTTCCGCGACCTGCTGCCGATCCAGGCCAGCATGTTGGCGGAGGCCAGCTATCTGGCCGCCACGGCGGATGAACCGGTCACAATGAACTATATCCGCAAGCACGCGCTGGCCTATTGCGAGACGCATGGCTGCGTGTTGGAGGCAGCGGCTTATCGCGTCTTCTCCAATGCCGAAGGGGCTTATGGCGCCAATGTGAATATGCTGATCGGCTCCTCTGCCTGGACAGATGATGAGGAGATCGCCGAGACCTACACCCAGCGCAAGAGCTTCGCCATCAACCGCAAGGGCAAGACCAGCAACCAGGCCGCTGTGCTGGACTCCATCCTCAGCGAGGTGGACATGGCCTATCAGAACCTTGATTCTGTTGAGGTCGGCGTCACCACCATCGAACATTATTTCGATACGCTGGGCGGCCTGACCAAGGCGGTTGCCCGCGCCAAGGGCGATGCCGCCCTGCCAGTCTTCATCTCCGACCAGACGCAGGGTGAAGGCAAGGTTCGCACGCTGGGCGAACAGGTGGCCCTGGAAACCCGCACCCGCACCCTGAACCCGAAATGGTTCGAGGGGATGCTGAAGCATGGCTACGAGGGCGTGCGCCATATTGAGGCACAGGTGACCAACACGCTGGGCTGGTCGGCGACCGCTGGCGGCGTGGACCCCTGGGTCTATGAACAGATGACCGAGACTTTCGTGCTCGATCCCCAGATGCGCCAGCGTCTGTCGAGCCTGAACCCCGCCTCCACCGCCCGGGTCGCCGCCCGGCTGATGGAGGCGCATGAACGCAATTACTGGCAGCCGGACACCGAGACCCTCGCCGCCCTGAAACGGGCCGGTGAGGAGCTGGAAGACCGTCTGGAAGGCGTGGCAAGGGAGGCTGCCGAATGAACATTCAGATCAACACAAAGACCGTGGAACGCGATGCAAGACTGGTCCAGTCGTTGCGCGAGCGTGCGGATGGGGAGGGCAGTGTTCAGGTCCATCTCGACCCGACCATGGAGATTGATGGTGCCAAGGTCTTCGCCGTCTATGGCAAGGGCGGTATTGGTAAATCCACCACCTCCTCCAACCTCGCGGTTGCCTTCTCCCTGCTGGGCAAGCGGGTGCTGCAGATCGGTTGCGATCCCAAGCATGATTCCACCTTCACCCTGACCAAAAGCCTGATCCCCACCGTCATCGACGTGCTGGAGAAGGTGGGCTTCCATTCCGAGGAACTGCGGCCCGAGGATTACATGGTCCAGGGCTATAACGGCGTGCAGTGCATCGAGGCCGGCGGGCCGCCGGCGGGCACGGGCTGTGGCGGTTATGTGGTGGGGCAGACGGTCAAGCTGCTGAAGGAACATCACCTGCTGGATGATACCGACGTCGTGATCTTCGACGTGCTGGGCGATGTGGTCTGTGGCGGCTTTGCCTCCCCACTGCAACATGCCGAACGCGCCGTGATCGTCGCGGCCAATGATTTCGACAGCATCTTCGCCATGAACCGCATTGTGGCCGCCATCAAGGCCAAGTCGAAGAATTACGAGGTACGCCTGGGTGGGGTGATCGCCAACCGGTCGCGGGAAACCGACCAGATCGACCGCTACAACGCCGCCATCGGCTTGAAGCGTCTGGCCCATATCCCGGACAGCGATCAGGTGCGCCTCAGCCGTCTGAAGAAAAGCACGCTGTTTGAAATGGGCGACAGCCCGGAGATCAAGGCCATCCAGCAGGAATATCTGAAACTGGCCGAAACACTGTGGGCTGGAACGCCGGGGCTGTTGGTGGAGCCGATGAAGGACCGCGACATTTTCGATTTCCTGGGCTTCGAGTGATGGGGGCCGCCACGATGACACATGTCGACCACATACGCCGGACTGGGGAGATCGAACATTATTTCGATCGCACCGCGCTGGATGCCTGGAAGAAACTGACGGGGGAACAGCCGGTCAGCGGCATCCGCGCCACCGTGCGCCGGGGCCGCGACCTGATGCGCCGCACGTTGCTGGGCTGGCTGCCGCAGGATTTGACCGGCTGGCGCATTCTGGATGCCGGCTGTGGGTCGGGCGTGATGTCGCTGGAACTGGCGGATCGCGGCGCGGATGTGCTGGGCATCGACCTGTCGGCCCAGATGGTGGAATTCGCCCGCCAGCGCGCCACCAACCAATGCCCGGTTGGCGGTCGTACCGGCACGCTGCGCTTTGCCAGCGGTGATATGTTGGACCCCCGCCATGGTCGCTTTGACGCCGTGGTGGCCATGGATGTGCTGATCCATTACGACGCCCCCCATGCGACGCGGCTGTTGGAACAGTTGGCGGCACGCACGGAGCGTAAACTGGCCTTCACCCTGGCACCGGGTTCGCGCTTCCTGCGCACCATGCTGGCCGCCGGCCGCGCCTTCCCGCGCGCCAACCGCTCCCCCGCGATTTACCCGGTGGATACGGATGATCTGGTCACAGGGCTTGTCGCCCAGCCAGATATGGCGGGCTGGTCGGTGGGGCGGACGGAACGGGTTTCCATCGGGTTCTATAAATCCCAGGCGATGGAGGTCACACGGCCATGAAGCTCGCCGCCGCCAACCGCAAAATGATCGGGCTCTGGCAGAAGCTGGGCACCCGCTACATGCCGTTCGCGGATGCGGCGTCGGTGGAAATGCCGCTGGCCCGCCTGCTGCGGCTGGCTTTGTTCCAGATTTCGGCTGGCTGCGTGATGGTGCTGCTGAACGGCACCTTGAACCGGGTGATGATTGTTGAACTGGGGGTTCCGGTCGAACTGGTCTCTGCCGCCATCGCCATCCCGGTGTTGGCGGCCCCCTTGCGGCTGTTCTTCGGTTACCGGTCGGATACGCACCGGTCCGTGCTGGGCTGGCGGCGGGTGCCCTATGTCTGGCTGGGCAGCCTGTTGCAGTTTGGTGGGCTGGCCATCATGCCGTTTGCCCTGTTGCTGCTGCAATCACAGACATTGGGGCCGGAATGGGCGGGGGCCGTGGGGGCCTGTCTGGCTTTCATGCTGACCGGGTTCGGGATGCATATGTCCCAGACAGCCGGTCTGGCGCTGGCCAGCGATCTGGTGCCGGCGGAAAAGCGGCCGCGTGTGGTGGCCCTGCTCTATGTCATGCTGCTGGTCGGCATGATGGGCGCATCGGCCTTCTATGCCGTCGCCCTGGTGGATTTCTCGCCCAAGCATCTGATCCAGGTGATCCAGGGCACGGCGGTCTTCACCATCGCCCTGAATGTCATCGCCATCTGGAAGCAGGAGGCGCGCAACCCGGCCTTCACGGCGACCCGGGGCGACCGCGCCGGTTTCTGGGAAGCGCTGAGCCGTTATCGCGGCGATCCGGGAACGCTGCGCCTGCTGCTGACGGTGGCGGTGGGGTCGGCAGCTTTCTCCATGCAGGATATTCTGCTGGAACCCTATGGCGGCGAAATTCTCGGCATGTCGGTGGGGCGGACAACGCTGCTGACCGGCCTGTGGGCGGCGGGCGCTATGATCGGTTTTATCTGGGCGGCAAAAAGCCTGCAATCAGGTGGGCAGATGTACCGCATCGCCGCGCGCGGCCTGCTGATCGGCATTACCGCCTTTTCGGCCATCATCCTGGCCGAACCGCTGGAACTGCACAGCCTGTTCTATGCGGGGGCGGCCGGCGTGGGGATCGGGGGCGGGCTGTTTTCCGTCGGCACCCTGCTGGGGGCGATGGCGATTTCCGCCCGATCCGACAGTGGCATGGTGGTGGGGGCCTGGGGTGCCGTCCAGGCCACGGCCATGGGATGCAGCCTGCTGGCGGGCGGGGTGATCAAGAATGCCATCAACAATCTGGCGCTGAAGGGCGCGCTGGGTGAGGCGATGGTGACAAGGGCGGCGGGCTATCTCACCGTCTATGCGCTCGAAATTCTGCTGCTGTTTGTCTGCCTCGCCGCCATCGGCCCGCTGACGGGCCGGCGCTATCGGGCGAGCGGTTCACATGACATGCGTTTGGGCCTGGCGGAGATGCCCGGCTGACCGCCGGCACCAGCGCCTTATAAATGGGAGGGACAAAGATGATCGGTTCTCTCGGCGGCAGCCTCGATGTGGCCCAGATGGTGCTTTATGCCTTCTGGATCTTCTTTGCCGGCCTTCTCTGGTACCTCCGGCAGGAGGATCGGCGGGAAGGCTATCCGCTGGAGGATGACGCGACGGGGCGGTTCAACAAAAACCCCTTCCTGTTCATCCCACCGAAGAAAACCTTCATCCTGCCCCATGGCCAGGGCACCAAGCAGGTGCCGGATTTTGTACGCGACACAAGGCCCCTGTCGGGACGCCGGATCGCCAAGGCGTCGGGATATCCGCTGGAACCTCTCGGCAACCCGCTGCTGGCCGGCATCGGCCCCGGTTCCTGGGCGGAACGGGCGGAACGGCCGGATATGACCGCCCATGGCGATCCCCGCATCGTGCCGCTGCGCCATGCCGAGGGTTTCGCCATTGCGGCGGGGCAGACCGATCCGCGTGGCCTACCGGTGGTGGCCTGTGATGGCCAGCAGGCGGGAACGGTCAGCGATGTCTGGGTTGATCGGTCTGAGCAACTGATCCGCTATTACGAGGTAGCGCTGGGCACGGGCGAGGGGGCACGCCACGTGCTGCTGCCCAATAACTTCGTGGTGATCCGCAGCGGGCGCGGCAATCGCCGACAGCTTTATGTCCACGCCATCACCGCTGCGCAGTTCGCCGACGTGCCGGCCACGGCCCAGACCGGCACCGTGACGCTGCGGGAGGAGGACAAGATCGCCGCCTATTACGGTGCCGGTCTGCTGTACGCGGTGAGTGACAGACAGGAGCCGCTGCTGTGAAACAGTTCGTCGCCCGTGAACATGAGATAGAGCCGATCCCTGGATTGCCGGGGCACCTGCCGGCGGGGGAGAAAATCCTCTGGCAGGGGCGCCCCGCCGCCCGGCTGGTGGCCAGGCATGTGTTGAAAAGCCTGTGGGTCGGCGGCTATTTCCTGCTGCTGGCGCTGTGGACCGCCGCTGCCGGCTGGGCCGATGGCCAGCCTTTGGGCGGCATCCTGTTCTCCGTCGCCGTGCTGATTGCCCTGGCGGCGCTGGCGCTGGGCCTGCTGGAACTGTTCGCCTGGGGGGTGGAGCGGACGACGCTTTACACCATCACCAGCCAGCGGGTGGTGATGCGGTTCGGCGTGGCCCTGTCCATGAGCCTGAACCTGCCCTTCACCCAGATCAACGCGTTGGCGCTGGGCCGGTTGGGCGGCACGGCCGGCAGTATCGCCCTGGCGCTGCGCCCTGGCTATCGCCTGTCCTGGATGGTGCAATGGCCGCATGTGCGCGGCTGGCGCTTCGCCGCGCCGGAACCCGCCCTGATCTGTCTGGCCGATGCCGATGCTGTCGCCGCCATTCTGGCCATGGCCTATGGCCAGAATGCCAAGGTTCGGTCGCTGCCGGTCGCCGCCAATGGGCTTGCTGCCATGCCGCACGCCCTGGATGCGGAATAGGGGGGGATGATGCGATCCGCGCTCAGCCTGGGTTATTTCGACAGCCGGAAGCGACGGGCGACCAGCCGGTTTCCGCGCTGGATATTGCTGGCCGCCGCCGCCTTTCTGCTGTTCGCCACCGCTGCCGTGCTGTTCGGCCAGGTAACGGGCATCGGCGTGGTGCGGGAGGGGGCAAGCCGGCCGCTGGCCGTGCGCGATATCACCATCACCCGCGCCCCTGGCGATCAGGTTGTCGTCACCGATGCGGCAACGGGGGCGGTGATTGCAGCATATCCGCCCGATCAAGGGGGCTTTGTGCGCGGGTCGCTGCGGGCCTTTGAGCGGATGCGCGATGTGGCCGCCGCCCCCAAGGGGGCCGCCTATCGCCTGATCCGCTGGGAAAACGGCCGGGTCAGCCTGTCTGACACGGCCACCGGCCAGCGCATCTATCTGGATGCCTTTGGCCGCGACAATGCGGCGGCCTTTGCCGCCTTGCTTGGCCCGCAAGGGGGAGGAAAGCCATGAACCCCGTCTTTGCCCTGATGCGACGGCGCGAGAGTGTCGATTGCACCATTGAGATCAACAACACGTTCGAGGCGCTGGGCGCGCATCTGCGCTTTGACAATGGCGTGATCATCCATCCAGGGGATGAGGTGCTGGTGCATGGCGCGCCGGTGCAAATCCCCTATGGCGAAAGCCAGAGCTTCCGCCGCCGGGCCACCATCACCCGTGCCGGTGTGCTGGAACGCGCCTGGACCCGCGCCACCGGCGACCTGGACATGCTGGAACTGTGCGAATTCAACTTCACGGAGAGGGCATTGTCATGAGCAACGCAGTGAGGGCCGATCTCCCCGACCATGAACCCTCCATTGAGGAAAAGCTGGCCGCGGTCAATGACACCACGCGCAGCGCGCTGGTTTCCACCATGCTGGCCCCACGCTTCTACACCACCGACTTTGACGAGATGGACAAGATCGATGTGGAGCCGGTGCGGGCGGAATGGGATGGGCTGATTGCCCAGATGCGCAACGATCCCAACCGGGGCCATTTTCGCCGCAATGCCGATTGGGACAATATCGACATTAATGACCTGCCCGCCGATCTGCGGGAGGAACTGATCGATTTCCTCGTCTCCTCCCTGACGTCGGAATTTTCCGGCTGCGTGCTGTATAAGGAAATGAAGCGTCGGGGCACAAATAAGGAAATCTGCGAGCTGTTTGGCTATATGAGCCGGGATGAATCCCGCCATGCCAGCTTCATCAATGATGCGCTGAAGGATTTCGGCATCGGCGTCAATATGGGCTTTCTGGCCAAGGCCAAGAAATACACCTATTTCAAACCGAAATTCATTTATTACGCCACTTACCTGTCGGAAAAGATCGGCTATGCCCGCTATATCACCATCTTCCGCCATCTGGAAAAGCACCCGGACCGCCGGTTCCACCCGATTTTCAAATGGTTCAAGGAATGGTGTAACGACGAATTCTCCCATGGGGAGGCGTTTTCCCTGATCATCCGCTCCGATGAACGGCTGTTGCAGGGTGTCAACAAGCTGTGGATCAAGTTCTTCCTGCTGGCCGTCTTCACCACCATGTATGTGCGCGACCATATGCGACCGGCATTCCATGCCGCCATGGGTGTGGATATCGATGATTACGATATGCGGGTTTTCCGCCTGACATCGGAGATTTCGCGCCAGTGCTTCCCGCTGGTGCTGGATCTGGATAATGATGCCCTGCGTGAAGGGTTCAAGCGCATGGAGCGCATCAACCGCCGCATCATCGCCGCCAAGCAGCGCGGGGGTGTGGTGGGGGCGGTCACCAAGGCCTGGTGGGCGGCGGCGGCGGGCGGCAATTTCCTGCGCATGTATATGATCCCGTCCAAGGCAAACGCGATCCCCGCGACCTCCCGCCTGCTGCCGGTCTGGTAGGGCGCCATGGAATTCGCCCACCCGGCCATCGTTGTGCTGATTGCCGTCATCGTCTGGTGGCTGTCGACCGGGCTTGTGCTGGCCATGGTCCACCGCACGGAACGCGGCGGCTGGGGACCGGGGCAGGTCATGCCAGTCATGACCCTGTTCGGCGGTGCCGGCCTCGGCCTGATGTGGTTCGGGGCCGGGGAGACCACGCCGCTGGGCTCCTATGCCGGGTTCTTCGGCGCACTGCTGGTCTGGGCCTGGCATGAGGCGGCATTTCTGACGGGCGTGCTGATGGGCGGCCGGGCAGGCGAATGCCCGCCATCGCTGGCAGGCTTCGCCCGCTTCCGCGCGGCGTGGGAGGCGATCTGCGATCATGAAATCGCCATCCTGATCACGGGCTTTGCCCTGTGGTTTGCCCTGGCGGACAGACCGAACCTTTTCGGCTTGGCGGCTTTCGGCCTGCTGTGGGGGATGCGGATTTCCGCCAAGCTGCTGATCTTCTTCGGCGCGCCCAATGCGGTCAGCGAGCTGATGCCGCGCCGCATCGCGCATCTGAAAAGCTATTTCAAGACTGACCGGCTGACGCCGCTTTTCTATCTGCTGATGGCGGGGGCGGTGTCGCTGTTCATTCTGCTGGTCTTCTGGGCCCATCGGGCGACAGAGGATCATTCCGTGGTTGGACATTCATTGCTGGCGACCTTCATGGCGCTGGCCATTCTGGAACATCTGGTCCTTGTCCTGCCGGTATCCGACACGGCGCTGTGGCGCTGGGCGGTGCCGGGCAGGGTGAAACACGCAACCGACAAACAGCCATAAACCGGGTTACAGGGATGGAAAGGGGATAGAGATGGACGTTTTCGCCCATATGCAGGAAGCACTGAGCAACCTGAAAACCGCTGGCAATTACCGCGTCTTCGCTGAGCTGGAACGTCAATGCAGCGCCTTTCCGACCGCGACCGTCCACCGGGGCGATGGGGAGACGGGGGACGTCACCGTCTGGTGTTCCAATGATTATCTGGGCATGGGCCAGCACCCGAAGGTGACTGCCCGGATGACGGAGATCATCGCCAAATGCGGGGCCGGCGCCGGCGGCACCCGCAATATTTCCGGCACCAACCATTATCATGTGCTGTTGGAACGCGAACTGGCCGACCTGCATGGCAAGGAAGCAGCCCTGATCTTCACCTCCGGCTATGTCTCCAACTGGGCGGCCCTGGGCACGCTGCTGGCGCGCATTCCGGGGATCATTGTTTATTCCGACGCGCTCAACCATGCCTCCATGATTGAAGGCATCCGCCATTCCGGCTGCACGCGCCGCATCTTCCGCCATAATGATTACCGGCATTTGCGCCAGTTGATGGCGGCGGATGATCCGACGCTGCCCAAGATGGTGGCCTTTGAATCCGTCTATTCCATGGATGGCGACATCGCGCCGATCCGGGAGATTTGCGACGTCGCACATGAATTCGGCGCGCTGACCTATCTGGATGAGGTTCATGCCGTGGGCATGTATGGGCCGCGCGGCGGCGGCGTGGCCGAACGGGAAGGGCTGATGGACCGCATCACGGTGATTGAGGGCACGCTGGGCAAGGCCTATGGCGTCATGGGCGGCTATATCACCGGGTCGGAAACCTTGATTGATTTCGTGCGCTCCTTTGCCTCCGGTTTCATCTTCACCACCGCCTTGCCGCCGGCCTTGGCGGCGGGGGCGGCGGCAGCGATCCGGCATCTGAAGGAAAGCCCGGTGGAACGCACCCGCCACCAGGCCGCCGTGGCCAAGGTGCGCCAGGCGCTGGACGCGCGCGGCATCCCGCATATGTCTAATCCCAGCCATATTGTGCCGGTGATGGTGGGCAATGCCGCCAAGTGCAAATGGATTTCCGACATTCTGCTGGACCGGTTCGGCATCTATGTGCAGCCGATCAATTACCCCACCGTGCCGGTGGGCACCGAACGGCTGCGCATCACGCCCACGCCGTTGCATAGCGACGCCGATATCCGCCATCTGGCCGACGCGCTATCCTCGCTCTGGTCACAATGCGCCCTGGCCCGTCAGGTTGCCTGACGGGGGCGCGCGCAGCAGCAGGGGGCGTCCATGGATATGATCGAAAAGCCGATCATCATTCCGGCGGTGGCCCCGGACGGATCGCTGTTTCCGATTGAGAAAATGGCGGCGCATGTCACTGGCCAGCTTCATCTGGCCGTGTCCGTCTTCGTTTTCGATGGCGATCTGCTGCTGTTGCAGCGCCGGGCATTGGGTAAATATCATTGCGCCGGCCTGTGGGCTAATAGCTGCTGTACCCATCCGCATTGGCGGGAAACGGTGGAAGCCTGCGCTGCGCGCAGATTGCGGGAGGAATTGGGCATTTCGCTGCCGCTGCAACGGCACCAGACGGTGGATTACGCCGCCGATGTCGGGGAGGGGCTGCGGGAGCATGAACGGGTGACCTTGTTCAGCGCCTCGGCCGATCATGCCCGTCTGGTGCCGTCGCCCGACCCGGCCGAGGTTGCGGCGACGCGCTGGATCAGCCTGACGGAGTTGCGGCGGGAAGTGGCCAGCCAGCCGGAGAGCTTCACGCCCTGGCTGCGGATTTACCTGCAGCGCTTCCCCGACCTGTCCTTCGACCGGCCGGCACAGGTGGCCTGAGCGTCTGCTTGGGCCGTGATGTCAATCCGCTTTGGCGGTGATTAAGCCCGCTGTCATGCCTGATGACAATTAAATGAAAGTCCATCCACGATTTTTATTTAAAATCAATGCATTAGAATCGTCACCCCGGCCTTCGCCGGGGTGACGGCTATGTAGAAGCTAAATCATGTAAAGAATTGAAATTAATAAAAATTTTCAAAATTAAAAACCGATGTCATGCACCATGGGAAAGGAAGAGGCCGGGGGAGCATCATCGCTCCCCCGGCCTCTTCCTTATACCACCCCACCCCATTACTGCGTCGGCGGTGGGCCACCCAGAACCTGGGTTTTACCGGGAACATAGGTCGTGAAATCCGGCACCTCGGTCGATCCTTTGACCGTCATGGCCGCCACATAGTCCTTCAGCATGGACACACCATAAAGCGGCTTCTGCACGCCATTATGGCAGGTCGCACAGCCGATCTTCAGCACATCCCCTTCCGGCCCCTTGCGGTTGGCCGGGAAAACGGGGGTCAAACCTTCCATGTAATTGGTATTCAGGTAACGGGCCATTTTAATGCCATGCCAGGCGGTCACCCGCTGCGGCGGGCTCTGGTCCCAGTCATTGAAGGCGCGGGAATTGTGGCAGGTGACACAGTTCACCCCCAGCGATTCCGACATATGCATCATCAGCGCCCAGGTGTGCTCTGTTTCCTTGGTGCCGGCATGGTTGGTGCCGGTGGGCAGGGCGGTGGTGGAATGCACCCGGATCGGCTGATCCCCCAGCAGATAATCCATCAGCGCATTCTGCGGCAGGGAGCTTTTGCCAGCATAATCGGCAACGACATTCTGACCCTGCCGGTTCTGCGTCATGTTGCCGGCTGGCTTGGGTTCCAGGCTGGCCGACCAGATGGCGGCGGGAATATGCTTGCCGCGATGACAGGTGTAACAGGTGACGCCGGTTTCCGCGACATGGGGTTTCCAGTCGACATTGATCGCCTGGGTCATCTGGATCATGCGGCGGGCGACAACCTTCTGATAGATCTCGTCCGACGCCATGTTTTCCGGGTTATGGCAGTAATTACAGCCGGTTTCCGGTGCCACCCATTCGGTGATGGAGGCCATGAACTGGTTGAACTGGTCGTCGGACAGATCGCCCAGCACCTGCACATTCTGATACAGCGTCCCGGCCTTGTCGCCCGCTGGATCGGCCTGCCAGGGGGCCTGGGGCACCACATTGGCCTGCCGCAGGGCCGCTTCGCTTTCAATGTCCCGGTGATGAACCATACCGGTACCGCGAAAGCCGATCTGTTCGCTTGCCACCGGTGGGGCATCCCAGCCGGCACCGACGAAACTGGCGATGGTCAGCAGAGCGCCGGCAGAGGCGGCGAATGGTAGCCAGAGTTTCATGGTGCCCCTCCCTGGGCCGGATCGACAACGCCAGGCCACATCGCGGGCAGCGGTGACACAAGCCCGTGGTTGACACCCCACAGGTACCAGTTATCCACCACGGTGCCAGTCAACAGGATGCCGATACCGCCCGTCAGCGGGGTCAGGATGGCGAACCACCAGGCCCAGCGATGGATGGATTCCATCGTCGCGTTGAACCCCATCGTCCAGCGCCAGAACAGGGCGGCGCGTTCAGAGGCGGTGCCGCGATCGGTGATCTGTTCCAGCTCCCGCTCCCCGCCATATTTGCCAACCGCCAGAATGGTCGCGCCATGCATGGCAAACAGCAGGACAGAACCATAAAGGAAGACGATGGAAAGGCAGTGGAACGGATTGTAATAGAGATTGCCGTAACGGATGGAGAAAGCCGCCGTCCAATCCAGATGCGGGAAGATGCCGAACGGCACCGCTTCGGAGAAATTGCCCATCAGCAAGGGCCGGATGAAGCCCAGCACCAGAAACAGCCAGATGGCCGAGGCAAAGGCCCAGGCAACATGGGTGCCCATTTCCAATTGCCGGGCCCGGCGATAAACCCGCACCCACCAGAGCAGCACCGACAGGGTGAGGAAGAAGCCGGCCATCAGCCACCAACCGCCTTCGGCCAGCGGTGGCAGCACCTTCAAGCCATATTTGGCCGCCGGCGGTTCCAGCCCCAGCCAGAAAAGCTGGCGCACGAACTCAATCGGGTTCCAGCCGACCGAGGCGAACATGTTGAGACCGATGATCTCAAACGCGATAAAGCCGAAAACCAGCGACAGGGTGCCCAGATAGCCCAGATAGATCGGGCCGATCTGGGCATTGCCGATCATGCCGAACAGCCGCACGAAGAAGGGCTTGCCGGTGCGCTTGCCGTCCCCCCGGGGCAGCGGCATCCCTTCTTCGATGGGGCCGCTGATCTGGATCGGGGTGATGATGTTTTGATATTGTGTCATCGCTCAACCCTCCCTCAGCGCCAGATCGGAAGTTCAAGCCACCAGCTCCACCATTGGGGCCAGCCCTTGTTCCAGAAGGGGCCGCTGATAATGATGCAGACGGCACTCCAGAATCCGGCATTCAGCGCCAGGATCAGGCCCAGACGGTGGATGCCCAGCGTGCCGATGGAATAGCCGATAATGTCGCGGAAGAAGGTGTCTTCATATTCCGGCGTCTTCACCTCGGCCTGCTGGCCCGGCTCGTCCAATGCCGCGCCGGGATTGGCGGCGGACAGGATCAGGCCGCCATGCAGCGACAGGGCAAAGGTGGTGGTGAAGAAGAACGACACGGCGATCATATGCGCCGGGTTGTAATGGAAATGCAGATACTGATAGCCGACGTTCGACACCCAATCCAGATGGCTGAAAATGCCATAGGGGAAACCATTGCCCCAGGCCCCCAGCAGCAGCGGGCGAAACACCACCAGCGTGGCATAGGCGAAAATGGCGAAGGAAAAGGCAAAGGGCACGTGATAGCCGATGCCCAGCTTGCGGCAGATTTCCACCTCCCGCAGCGCCCAGGAGATGAAGGCCCCCAGCGCGCAGACAGTGATGATCTGCCAGAGCCCCCCCTGTTTCAGGGGTGCCAGCGCCAGCCCATAGGAGAGGTCCGGCGGGGCGATGGAAATCTGCCAGATGTTCCAGGTGGGGCCGATGGCGGCCCCGTAAAGAATAAGGGCCGTGCCCAAGGCGGCGAAGAAGGCGGTGGTGACACCGAAGAACCCGACATAAAAGGGCCCGACCCAAAAGTCGAACAGATCACCGCCAATCAGCGTGCCACCGCGCACGCGATATTTGCGTTCAAAACTGAGCAGCGCCATGTACGTATCCTCCCGCAGCGGCCAGCCAGTTGGTGATCCAGTTGGCGATGTCTGTGGTTGAGCGTTGGCGGCGGGCGGGCCGTTGCCGGCCACGCCTGCTGCCGTCTTTTGCTTCAGCCGACGAGCCGGTGATCCGCATCCTGAGAGAGCGACTGTTCGATGGCGCTGGTCTTGAGGGGCTTGCCCTCCAGCCAGTTGAACCGGTCAGTGCTCAACAGAATGAAATGGATCAGGATGGCGAGCGTGAACAGAAACACGGAAAGTGCGACCAGCGCCTTGCGCGGATCGAACAACAGCCAGATTCTCCACATGTCGCTTCCCCCTAACCGATCATTGGCAGAACTGCCTGGGCCGTCTGGTTGATGCTCTCCAGAGAGGCATAACCGTTCGGCCCCGGTATCCATGGGCGCCACATCCAGACCAGAACATGCGCGACGATGGCGATCGCCGTGAAGATCAGGAAGCCTTGGATGAAGAGCGAATGGAACTCGCGGGCTTCGCTTTCGGTCAGACCCGAAAGTGAGACGTTTGATGAGTCAGCCATCAAATCCACCTCCTCGTCTCGAACGCCGCGGCACCCCCGCGGCCGGGTTCCGGCAGCACCCTTGTGGCGGTGCGGCCGGGCTTTTGTCGGTGTCGAGAACACCGGCAAGGCGACAGTTACACGTTGAACGCGTAACCAATGGCGGCATGGACCGATGCGCGGGCCTCGGCAAAGACGGATTGCGCCGGGCGGGTGCGGCGGCGGCTGACATGCAGGGCAAGCCGGCCCGTCATCGCTGCGATCAGGCAGAGCGGATAGGAGATCAGGAAGAGGAGCTGCATCTCCACGCGTTCAAACTGGCGGTGCCGGCGGGCGTCATCTACCGCACTGTGCCGGATGCTGAACGTCATTCTGTCCTCCCTGCTGCCGTCATCGGGCGGCATTTTGGTTGCGTCCTATGCGTTCACCCTGCTGGGCCGTGCGGCCCCCGTCAGGTGACGCGGTGAGACCTCGTGCGCGCCGTCCTGGCGCGCTTCCCGTTCGGCGGCTTCGCGCAGGCGCTTGGCCGCAGAAATACGCACCAGAACCGGCTCGGCGCTGATCTGGCGTTCCAGCAGCGCCTGGGCGTCCGTCGACCAGGGCAGGGCGCTGCCGGCGCGTGTGGTGGTCGGCTCGATGGCGTCCAACTCCCCCGCCCGGGGCAGGATGTCGAACAGCATGTCGAACAGGGCGTTGCAGACCTCCTGGATCATCCAGGTCGCCCCTGAATAGCCCATGACCGGCGTACCGGTATGGCGACGGACAATGGCACCGGGATAGGAGAGCTGGATGAACTTGCCGCGCTGACCGCGTTCGGCCATGTACATGCGCTCGTTGAACGATCCGAACATGATCATCGGCGGTTTGCCGGTCAGCAGGTCCTGGACCGCATCATTGTCGGTCTTGACGCCCGGCTTGCGCTGTACCGCGAAGGCGCAGGGCAATCCCATTTCCTCTTCCAGGAAATGGCGTACCCCGCGCGTATAGGTCTCCCCCGCCACCACGGCGAAGCTGGCCGTGCCGAAGAAATCCTGCGTCACCGAGCGCCAGAGATCCCAGAGCGGTTTCAGCGTCGTGTGCTTTTCGCGGGTGATGAAGGGTTCCGGGTCCAGCCCCAGTATTTCCCCCAACTGGCGCAGGAAGGCGGTGGTGGAATGGATGCCGATGGGGGCCTGCAGATAGGGCCGGTCCAGGCTTTCGCAGAGCAAACGGCCGAATTCCCGGTACAGGCAAATATTGGCATCGGCATCGGCCAGCTTGCGCACATCGTCCACATGGCTTCCCAGCGGGAAGACCATGTTCACCTCGGCCCCCAGCCCCTCCACCAGCCGGCGGATTTCGGCCAGGTCCGACGGCATGTTGTAGGTGCCATAGATCGGGCCGATGATATTGACGCGGGGCTTGGCCCCCTCCGGACGGCGGCGGGGGGCCGGCACCTTGCCACCCTTGGGCCCGAATTCCGTCCATAGCCATTTCAGGGCGCGGTCGGCACTCTGCCACTGATCCTCATCAATGGTGCGCGGCAGGAAGCGGACGATGTTCGACCCTTCCGGCGTGACGCCGCCGCCGATCATCTCCGCAATCGATCCGGTGACGACGACGGCGGGCAGGCTGGGGTCCAGCGCCAGCCGCGCGCGTTTCATCGCCCCTTCGGTGCCGTGGCGGCCCAGCTCATCTTCCGACAGGCCGCTGACCACGATGGGCAGCTCATGCGGGGGCAGGGCGTCGGTATAGTGCAGCACGGAGGTGACGGGCAGGTTCTCGCAGCCCACCGGGCCATCGATGATGACCTGCAGCCCCTTGATGGCGGTAAAGGCATAGACGCTGCCCCAATAGCCGCCGGCCCTGTCATGGTCGAGGATCAGCATCCGACGCTATCTCCATTCTCGACCGCATTGCGCGATTGGTTGGTCTTGGCCGCGTATTTCCGGCGGAAGGCGCTGCGGTCCGGCGGCACCTCTTCCCAGATGCCGGCGGCGTCACCCGTGCCCACCCCTTCGAAAAAGGCGTTCATGGCATCAAAGCGCGGCTTGTTGGCGATGGCGGTGTTGATGACCGACGGCAGCGATCCCGGCCCCGCTGGCCCCATCAGGGGGCGGGCGGAAATCAGGTTAGTGAAATAGAGGGCAGGCGTTGCCGCCTCCTTGGCCTTCTGCACCACGGGCGTGGTGCCGATGGCCAGATCGGGTTTGAATTCCGCAAAGGCTGCCAGATCCTGTTCCAGGGAGGCGCGGAAACGGACGATCACACCCTTGGCCGCCAGCCATTCCGCATCTTCAGTGTTATAGGGCGTCTTGGGGCAGGCTGTGCCGACATAGCGCAGGTCGGCACCCAACTCCACCAGCAGCCGCCCAACCAACAGTTCGGAGCCCTCATAACCCGACAGCGTAATCCGGCCCTTGATGCGGTTGGCCGCCAGCCCGGCGGAAATGGCCCCGCGCATGGCGTTGCGTGTCTGGTCGATCCGGGCTTGGCCTACGCCACAGCGCTGGCCGATGGCGGACAGCCAGGCATCGGTGCCATCCAGCCCGATGGGGGCGGAACCAACGATGGGCCGCCCGGCGGCGGTGAATTCGCGGAAACTGGCGGTGTAGAAGGGATGGATGGCCGCCACGGCGGCACAATCCAGCGCGCCATAAAGATCGCGCCATTCCCGCACCGGAATGCTGGGCCCCACCGCCAGCCCCATCGGGTCCAGCATATTGCCGATCACCACCGGGTCGGCGGGGAACATTTCGCCCACCAGGGTGACGGTCGGCTTGTCCTTCAGCCCGGCCCGTGGCCTTTGCACCGGCCCGGCCTCTGCCTCCTGCCGCGCATAGGCCAGCATGGCACCCGACAGCACATCCTTGGCCTCCGCATGGGTGGGTACGCCAAAGCCCGGCACATCGATGCCGATGATACGGACTCCATCTATCTCCTTCGGCAGCATTTTCAGCGGCACGCCAGAGGCGGTCGGCACGCAGAGATTGGTGACGATCAGCGCATCAAACCGGCCCGGATCGGCCATCAGATGCACGGCTTCGACGATATCCTCATATAGTTTGCCGGTGACCAGCGTTTCGGAACTGAACGGCACATAGCCGACGGAGCGTTTCGCACCATAGAAATGCGAGGTGAAGGTCAGGCCATAGACGCAGCAGGCCGATCCCGACAGGATGGTGCCAACCCGCCGCATCCGCAGGCCCACCCGCAGCGACCCGAAGGCGGGGCACATGGATTGCGGCTGGTCATGCGGCCCCTTGGGGTAATCGCGTTCCAGCCGGTCCATTACTTCATCATTGCCAGCCGCACGGGCGGCGGCACGCGACAGTTCGACGCCACCATGGCACCCGGCTCCGACGGTCTGTTCTCCGCCGTCACTGCCGGCTGTTTCCGCTGTGAAAAGGGTGTGGTGGTCATCCATGGTTGCGTGCCCCCTAGACCCGGTCGTAGATGACTTCTAGCGAGGCGCGTTTCAGCGCGCCCGCAGGGCACATATCTTCCGGCGTGGCCGGCACAAGCTGGAAAGTGCCGCCGGTCTGGCTGGCATCGAACAGGCCCAGCAAACCATCTTGATCCAGCGGGCGCGGCAGCACCGGCGGGGCTTCCGCCAGATTGATCGACAGCGCCTCAAACAGGGGACCCCAACGATTATCGGGGGTGCCGATGATCTGGTAATTGGCGCTCTTGCGGCGGATATCCTCATCCTGCGGGATGGAGGCCAGCACCGGGATGCCCACGGCATCGGCGAAGGCCTGGGCTTCCCCGGTGCCGTCATCCTTGTTGATGACCAGACCCGCCACGCCGACATTGCCGCCCAGATTGCGGAAATACTTCACCGCCGAGCAGACATTATTGGCGACATAGAGCGATTGCAGATCGTTGGAGCCAACGACCACCACCTTCTGGCACATGTCGCGCGCAATCGGCAGGCCGAAGCCGCCGCAGACCACATCGCCCAGGAAATCCAGCAGCACATAGTCGAAGTCCCATTCGTGGAACCCCAGCTTTTCCAGCGTCTCAAACCCATGGATGATGCCGCGACCGCCGCAGCCCCGGCCCACTTCCGGCCCCCCCAACTCCATGGCGAAGACGCCATCGCGCTTGAAGCAGACATCGGAGATGGAAACCTCCTGGCCGGCTTCCTTGCGGCGGGATGCCGTCTGGATGATGGTCGGGCAGGCACGCCCGCCGAACAGCAGGGAGGTGGTGTCGCTTTTCGGATCGCAGCCGATCAGCAGCACCTTCTTGCCCAGTTGCGCCAGCATGTAAGACAGGTTGGCCAGCGTGAAGCTCTTGCCGATGCCGCCCTTGCCATAGATGGCGATGATCTGGGTTTCCTTGCTGACTTTGCCGGTGTGCGGCGCATCGGGTTCAATCGCCGCTTCTTCGCGCAGGCGCCGGCTCATCTGTTTCGGGCTGCTGCGGACGTCCAGATCAAGGCTCATGCGGCGTTCCTCCAGTCGATCACCATTTTCAGGCAGCCGGGGTCGTTGAATGCGGTTTGGTAAGCAGACGATGCGTCTTTCGGGGCGGCCCGGTGGGTCAGCAGCCCGTCAAGCGACAGGCGCCCGGCTTCCACCAGTTCGATGACGGCGTGCACATCTTTCGGGCGGAATTCCGCCGCGATGGAAACCGTCAGTTCCCGCATGAAGGCGGGTGCGAAGGCGTACCCCACCCGCTCCCCATAGAAGCCGGCAAGGACCAGTTCCCCCGGTTTGCGCAGCCGGTCGATGATGCCGTCAATGGCACCGGCATCCCCGCTGGCATCGATGGCGGTGTCGTACCGGCTGTCCCGGTCATCCTTTGGATCCATCACCCCATAGAGGCTGGCACCTGTGCGGCGCGCGGCCGCCGTTTCCCAAACTGTGGGCGCTGGGAAACCCAGCGCCATCACCATGCGTGTGATCAGGCGGCCCAGCACACCATGGCCCACCACCAGACCGACAGGCCCCTCGGCGCGCCTTACCGCGTGATGGGCCGTTGCCGCCAGGGCCAGCAAAACCCCGTTTTCTGCCAGTGCCTCGGCGATCTTGAACACCCGTGCGCCGGGGACGATCAATTGCGAGGCGTTGGCCCCGAACAGGCCCGCCGCATCGGCATAACAACTGGCACCGGGGACAAAGACTGTTTCCCCCACAAGATGGCCGGCGGCCGGGCCCGCCTGTACCACCCGGCCCACCGTTTCATAGCCGGGGACCAGTGGATAGGCCATGCCGGGAAACCGGGGCATGGTGCCCTGGAACAGCATCTTTTCCGTACCGGTGGAAACACCACTGACAAGGGTGTCGACCACCAAGTCGGCGGGGCCGGGAGCGTGGAGGGCCAGCCGCTGAACGGCGACTTCCCCCGGTCTCTCAAACACGATTGCCGACGCGTACATCCGGGCAACTCCCCAAGGCATGGCTTCTGATTACGCGAGTGTCATATTAAGTTGACACATCAAACTGTCAATCAATATTTACACTTTTTAACCGTGCAGGGGATGGCCGTTACCGCTTTGCGGTGACCAGGGTGGCGATCAGCGGGTTCGCGGTGGCCACGGTACGGATTGAATGAAAGCCGGCGGTTGACAGCAGATCGGCAATCTCCCGCGCGCTGCGGCAGCGCCCCGATCCCATGGCCAGGAAGTAAAGCCCGAAATAGGCGGCGGAGAGCCGGGCCCCTTCCGCCGGGCCATCCATCGCCTCTGCCACCACCAGCCTGGTGCTGGGACGCAGGGAGCGGTGAAGGTTGGCCAGAATGGCCGCCACCCGCGAATCGTCATGATCGCACAGCACCCGGACCAGGGTGACGCAATCAGCCGCCGCCGGAAGCCGGTCGCGGGTGAAATCACCGCCATGGATATGGGTTCGCTCCGCCAGCCCCAGCCCTGTCAGATGGCGGGCGGCCCGTTCTGCGACAGCGGGAAGGTCGAAAAGGCAGAGTGACAGGCGGGGATGGGCCGCCGCTGCTGCGGCCAGAAAGGCGCCATCCCCACCACCCACATCCAGCAGGGTTTGGTATTGGCTGAAATCATGGCTGGCCAGGATGCAGTCAGCCATCATGGTCTGGCTTTCCCGCATCAGCAGGGAATAGCCCTCCACCGCCGCCGCGTCGGGGCCTTGCTGTCCCATCTCCCGCACATAGGCCCAATAGTGCCGCAGCTCCGTCTGTGCGGCACCGTCACGCAGCAGCCGGTCGGGTTCGGTCAGATCGCGGTACAGCATGGCGTGGTGCAGCACCATGGCCGCCAGCCCCCGGTCGGCCGCCAGGATCACGCCGGCATCATCCAGCAGCCAGAGGTCGGGGGCCGCCTCCACCAGCAGGCCGAGGGAGCCATTGGCGCGCAGCAGCACCCGCAACCGGGCCTCCGGCACGCCAAGCCGGGTGGCCAGAAGGGCGGTTGTCGCCGGTGCGCCCGCCAAAGCCTCATACAAGCCCAGCCGCACCCCGGCCAGCAGCACCTGGGAGAAGATGAACCCACCGGTCAGGCGGAACAGGTCGTTCGCCTTGCGATTGCCGATGGCGCGCAGCAGCGGCAGCCGCGCGATCAACCGGCGAAAACCGGGCGATGCCACAAGCCGGTTGCGCCAGAGCCGCAGCCGCAGGCGAAGCGGCAGCGCCGCCATCCCCGCCACGGGCACAGCGTCGGCATGGGGGAGCCGCGTCGACATGTCCCGTGTCAAGCAGCGTTGACAGAAAGCGTCTTCGGCATCAGCCGCACCGCCTCATGGCGGATCATGGCGCGGAAGGTCTCCCGCCCGGCGCAGTCGGGCACGCTGTCGGCGGCTGTTTCCACCAGGGTGCGCAGATGCTTCAACGTGCCGGCAATGCCCAGCGACAGGGCGATGTTGGGTTTGCCATTCCGCCCGTCCTGGCCGACGGGCTTGCCCATGCTGCCGGTCAGGCCCATCGCGTCATAAAGATCGTCAGCCACCTGATAGGCGGATCCCAGCGCATCGGCCAAGGTCAGCCAATCCTGCGGATTGCCGCCGGCCGCCAGCGCACCGGTGGAAACGGCCCCGGCAAACAGCGATGCCGTCTTGGCGCGGTGATATTGCACGATGTCAATCTCAGCCTCGCTCTCCCAAGCCTGACCGGCGACCAGCCCATAGGGGGAACCCACCGCCTTGGCGATGGTGGCTACCAGCGGTGCGGTCAGCCTTGGCGCGTGCAGCGTTTCCCGCGCCAGGGTTTCAAACGCCGCCACAATCAACCCATCGCCCACCAGCAGGGCGATTTCCTCCCCATATTCGACATGCACAGCGCTCTGGCCCCGGCGGGTCGCCGCATTGTCAAAACAGGGCATGTCGTCATGCACCAGGGAGGCACAGTGCAGCAGCTCAATCGCCACCGCTGCGGCAGTGGCCGCCTGTGGGTCAGGGTCGCCGCAGGCCATGGCCACCGCCAGACAGAGCCGGGGGCGGATGCGCGCCCCACCAGGAAACACCGCGTGGCGCATCCCCTTGGCCAATAAGGGCGGGCAGCCATTGGCGGTGGCAAGCCGCAGGGCAAGCTGCAAGCCGGTTTCAATGCGCTCAGGCAAATCCATGGGGCGGCCTCCTCACACTTAAATGTCAATTCTATTTGACGACAAAATGTGTAAACATAAATTGACACACAAAAATGGAAAGTCAATGCAGCAGGGGGGCGTGTGGCGGGGGGAAGCGACGATAGCGTTGTGATCGTGGGTGCCGGGATGGGTGGCCTGTCGGCCGCCCTGGTGCTGGCCAGCGCCGGCGTGCCGGTGATGGTGGTGGAGGCGGCGGCGGGGCCGGGCGGCAAGCTGCGTCAGGTGACGGCCGGCGGGCAGCAATTCGATGCCGGCCCCACGGTGCTGACCATGAAATGGGTCTTCGATGCGCTGTTGGCCCGCTGCGGCACCACGCTGGACAGCGAAGTGCGGTTGACGCGATCTGATCTTTTGGCCCGGCATTACTGGCAGGGGGGCACCCGGCTGGATCTGTTCGCCGATCAGGACCGGACCCGTGACGCCATCGGGGATTTTGCCGGGGCGGCAGCGGCGGCCGGTTTCCAGCGCTTTGCCGCCGACAGTGCCCGCGTCTATCAGTTGCTGGAGCGCAGCTTTATCGATGCCCCCCGGCCCAACCCACTGTCACTGTCGGCCCGGATCGGGCTGCATCGGCCGGGGGCGCTGCTGGCGCTGAAGCCTTACAGCAGCCTGTGGTCAGCCCTGTCGGGCTATTTCGCTGATCCGCGACTGCGGCAATTGTTCGGGCGTTATGCCACCTATTGCGGCTCCTCCCCCTTTCTGGCGCCGGCGACATTGATGCTGGTCGCGCATGTGGAACAGGCGGGCGTGTGGATCGTCGATGGCGGCATGAACAGGCTGGCGCAGCGGCTGATGGAATTGGCCCAGGCTATGGGGGTGGTGTTCTGCTTTGGGGAGAAGATCATCGCCATCAACAAGGACCGGTCGGGCCGGGCCGTTGCCGGTGTCACCACCGATCAGCAACGCCAGCTCCGCGCCGGTTCGGTGATCTTCAATGGCGATATTGCCGCCTTGGCCCCGCTGCTGGGTTCCACCAGACAACCGGGCCGGCCCGTGGCCCAGCGATCCCTGTCGGCCCTGGTTGCCTGTGGTCCGGCCCGGCCGTGCGGGGTGCCGTTGGCCCATCATACGGTGTTTTTCTCCGACGATTATGCGGCGGAGTTCGATGCCCTTCAGCGACACCGCCGCCCGCCGGATGATCCCACCATCTATATCTGCGCCCAGGACCGGACGGATATGGGGGCCCTGTGCGGGCCAGCCACCGGCAAGGGGGAGCGGCTTTACAGCCTGATGAACATGCCGGCGGACGGCGACAGCCGCGCCTATTCGGAAAGCGAGATCGACCGATGCCTGTCCACGATGGAACGCCGTCTGGCCCGCAACGGGCTGACCCTGCCGTTCGACAGACAGGCCATGTCGGTCACGGGACCGGATGGTTTCAACCGGCTGTTCCCGGCCACGGGCGGGGCGCTGTACGGGATGGCGTCGCATGGCGCGATGGCCTCCTTCCGGCGGCCCTCCGCCCAGGGGCCGATCCGGGGCTTGTATCTGGCCGGGGGCAGTGTGCATCCGGGGCCGGGGGTGCCGATGGCGGCCCTGTCGGGCAAGATCGCGGCGGAGCGTTTGCTGACGGACCGGGCTTTGACCGGCCGGTCCCGCCCGGTGGCTATCACTGGTGGTATGCTGATGCGGTCAGCGATTGCGGACAATACGCGCTGACCATCATCGCCTTCATCGGGTCGGTCTTCTCCCCCTATTATCATTGGTCGGGGCGGGGGCGGCCTGAAAATCATCTCGCCTTCAACGTCGCGCTTTATGGCCCCCACGGCCATATCTGGTGCATGACGGAACGGGGTCAGGGCAGCCTGGAACGGGGGCCGCAGCATCTGCGCATCGGTCCCAGCCGTATGGTGATGCAGGATGGCCGGCTGGTGATTGATTTCAGTGAAACGGCACTGCCCTGGCCGGGGCAGCGCCTGTGGCCGGGCCGCGTGTCGGGCCGGGTGGAACTGGTGGCGGATATTGCCAGTGACCATTCTGTCGATCTGGATGGGGCTGGCCGGCATGTCTGGTGCCCCCGAATGCCACGGGCCAGGGCCACCATCACCTGCGACGCCCTGCCGGGCGGTGGCTGGTGCGGGCCGGCCTATCACGACATGAATTTTGGCAACCGTCCGATTGAACAGGATTTCATCGGCTGGGATTGGGCGCGGGGGCTTGGCGGGGCAGGGGAGGACACCATCATCCTCTATGATGCCACTTTGCGCAGCGGTGCCCACCGCCGCTTGGCCCTGCGATACAGCGGTCAGGCGGCACCGGAGATCATCAATCTTCCCGCCCGGCAGACCCTGCCGCGCGGCTTCTGGGGGGTGTGCAGCGGGGTTGCCTGTGATGCGGCGGGCATCCCCCGCTTGCTGACACGGCTGGAAGATTCCCCCTTCTACACCCGCGCCTGCATTGAGACGTCGTTGCAGGGTCAGCGCCTGACCATGGTGCATGAAACGCTGGATTGCCGCCGACTATCCAACCCGCTGGTGCGGCTGATGCTGCCTTTCCGGATGCCTCGGCGGGGCCGCTATCCCTGACATCAGGGGGGCGTGTTGTCCGATTTCTTTTCCCGCGCTTCCCGGTCCTGCTGTTCATAGCGGCGCAGATCGCGCCGCTGCCAGATGTAAAAGGCAATGGCGAGGCCGAAGACAAAACCTGCCTCGATCAGCCCGAAATAGCGTTCAAACAAGGCGCGCCACCTTCTGCCAGCGCGCCAAGCGCTGCTGGCGTTGGTCGTCGCGCTGGCGCTGCTGGATTTCGATCATGATCAGGGCTACCCGCTCCAAGGGGGAGCCTGATCGCGCCAGGGCCCGGCGCTGGCCCTCCACCAGGGCGAAGGCTTCGGCGGCGGCGGCCACCAGCTCTGACACAGCGGGATCGGGCGGGGCCGTACCCACCCCTTCCAAGGACAGTTCCACAGGCCGGACGGCGCGCAGCACCAGGGAAAGCTTGCGCGGCAGGCTGGTGCGCGCGCGGCGGGAAATGGTGTCATAGCCGTTGCGGGCAATGCTGCGCCCGATATCCTGATAGGTCAGGGCGGCGGTGCGGATGGCGTGGCGGCAGTTGCCGGGCAGTTGGGCAATCCCGGCATGGCCCAATCGGTAATGCCGGTCAGCCTCATCCAGCAGCCGTTTCACCACCCCGCCCAGGGCCGGGGTGAAGTGTGGATCGCGCAGAAAGGTGTCCCCGTCGATCCCCGCTTCGCGCAACCAGTCCAGCGGCAGGTAAAGCCGGCCCTGGCGTGCATCCTCCCCCACATCGCGGGCGATGTTGGTCAATTGCATGGCCAGCCCCAGATCGGCCGCGCGGGCCAGCGTCCAGCCATCGCCGGCCCGCATCACCAGTGACATCATCAGGCCAACGGTGGCGGCCACGCGCGCCGCATATTCTTTCACCGCCGCGATGGTCTGGTACTGCCGACCTGCCATATCCATGGCGAACCCGTCCAGCAGGGACAGCGGGATGGTTTTGGGGATGGCATAATTCTGCACGATCCGGGCAAAGGCGCGGTCACAGGCATGGTCGCAAGGGGCACCCGCATAAATCCGGTCCAACCGCTGCCGCAGCCGGTGCAGCGCATCGGGCCGGCGGGCCGGATCATCAATCACATCATCGGAATGCCGACAGAAAGCATAGAGCGCATGGGCCGCCTGCCGCGTGCCGCGCGGCAACAGCAGCGACGCGATATGAAACGATTTCGACCCGCGCCGGATGGCGGCGGTGCAATCATCCAAGTCGATTGCATCACCGGTGAAGCCGTAATTCATTGCCACCGTCCGGCGTGGGGTGCGGCGCGGACTGTCATGACTGCATTCAAGCGCGTCCATCATGGTTGATGCCTCCCCCTGTGCTGGCGGATGCAGGCGGCGGCATCCGGCACCAGCCCATTAACGATCCGCGCGGATGACAGCACCCCCGGCAAGCCGGCACCGGGATGGGTGCCGGCCCCGCAGAGGAACAGGTTGTCCAATTCCTCACTGCGATTATGCGGGCGGAACCAGGCGCTTTGCAGCAGCTTGGGTTCCAGCGCGAAGGCGGCCCCCTGCCAGGAGAGCAGCCGGTCACGGAAATCCAGCGGCGTCGCCAGCTTGGAGGTAACAATATGGCGTTCCAGATCGGGCAGCAGGGTGCGGGACAGATAGGCTGCGATCCGCTGGCGATAGGGTTCCGCCATCGCCTGCCAATCCGTGCCGCTGCCCAGATGGGGAACGGGGCTCAGTACATAAAACGCATCGCCGCCAGCGGGTGCAACCGTGGGGTCCACGGCGCTGGGGCGGTGCAGATAAAGGCTGAAATCATCGGCCAGATGCTGATGGCGGAAAATATCATCCAGCAGGCCCCGGTATCGCGGCCCGAACAGCATGGTATGGTGATACACATCCTTGTACCGCCGGTTGGTGCCGAAATACCAGACGAACAGCCCCATTGAATAATCGCCCCGCGCAATCTTCGCATCGGTCCAGCGCCGCCTGGGATGATGGCGCAGCAGCTTGCCATAGGTGGTGGCCGGATCGGCGTTGGAGATGACGATGTCCGCCGGCACAATCTCCCCCGACGCCAGCCGCACGCCGGTGGCCCGGCGTCCCGCCGTCAGGATGGTTTCCACGGTTTCGCCCAGCCGGATCACCCCGCCATGGCGGCGAACCAGCCCGGCAATCCCCTGCACCAGCGCGTTGGTGCCGCCCATGGCGTAATGCACGCCATACCGGCTCTCCAGATGCGCGATCAGGCAGTAAAAGGAGGTGGCGGAGAAAGGGTTGCCGCCGATCAGCAGCGGATGGAAAGAGAAGATGGTGCGCAGCCGTTCATCGCGGAAATGCTTTGAAACAACCGCATAAACAGAGCGATAGCCCCCCAGCCGGGCCAGCGATGCCAGGGTGTGGGCGGTGAAGCCCAGGCTGTGGAAGGGCTGATCGGCCAGTTGCTCAAAGGCGACGTCGTAAATGCGGCGGCTTTCCGCCATGAAGCTTTGATAGCCTGCGACATCGGCGGTGTTGAAGCGCGCCACCTCTGCCGCCATCGCCGCCGGGTCGCCGGAATAGTTGAACCAGGCACCATCATCGAAGCGGATTTTGTAAAACGGGTTGCAGGGCCGAAGCGCCACATCATCGGCCAGCCGCCCGCCGCAATCGCGCCACAGATCCTCAAACATCCAGGGGGCGGTGATGATGGTGGGGCCAGCATCGAAGATGAAACCATCCTGGCGATGGGCATAGGCCCGCCCGCCCGGCGCATCCAGCGGGTCGATGATGGTGACGCCATAGCCCCGCGCCGCCAGCAGCGCCCCGGTGGACAGGCCGCCCACACCGGCCCCGATGATAATCGCCTGGGGCCGGGCGGGATCGGGGGCCTGGGCGTCGGGCCGGAGATGGGGGGTGATTATGTTCATGCCGCATCCACCCGGTTGGCGGGGCGCGCCCGCAGCGCATCCGTGATCAACCCCGCCACCAGATCGGCGCGGCATTCATGCAGCAGATGCCCGCCGCGATCCACCAGCGTCAGGCTGGCGCCGCGCGCAACGGTCGCCGCGTGGCGGCTGTCACCACAGGGGACCATCGGGTCATCCTTCGCGGCGATCAGCACCGGCGGCTGGGGCAGGGCAGACAGCAGCGCATCGAACCGTGTCAGATCCCAGGCCGCCATCATGCCCAAGGCCCCGCGCACATGGCCGGACGCGGTGAGCAGCCGCCGGTACAGCCCCGCCCCCGCCGGGTCGATGGGCGATCCGGTGGCGGTCAGCAGATTATCCCCAAACCAGCCGCCCCGCGCCACCAGGGCGAACAGGCTGGCCGACAGGGGGGCGGCGAACAAGGCCTTGGCCAGGGGGGAGAAGACCCGCTCCCCCCGGATCGGCCGGAAGGCCCCATTGATGCCAATCACCAGCGGTTTGGTCTGGGCGGCGGGCTTGGCACCCAGCGACACGGCGATAGCCGCCCCCGCCGAATGGCCGATAATGGTGGTGGGTGCGATGCCCAGCAGCGCAATCAAGGACTGGATGGCCCCGGTCATGCCGGCCAGCGACAGGTCCGGCCAGCCCTGGGGGCGGCTGAAACCATGGCACGGCAGATCGGGTGCCACGATCCGATAAGCCCCCGACAAAAGGGGCAGCAGATGCCGCCAGGAATGGCTGGAAGCGCCGGTGCCGTGCAGCAGCAGCAATACCGGCGCGTCCGCCGGCCCCATTTCCTGCACATGCCAGCCTATCCCGGCGGTGGAGACAAAGCGGCTGGCCGACCGGTGGGGCCAGTCGCGTCCATCCCTGTCCCAATCCAGCCAGCTGCCGATCATGCTGGCACCCCCCGATGCATGGAGGCGCGGACAATTTCCGACATATGGGCGGCGTTTGCCTGACGCAGCAAATGCAGCTCCGCCCCCAGCAGCCCCGCCAGAGTGGCCACGCTGTCACGCGGGCGGCGGGCAATATCGATACAGAGGCATTTCAGCCCGTTGGCGCGATAGAGCCGGGCGATGCTCTCCGCCTGCCGCCCGGCCAGCGCACGGTCGGCCGTGCCATCCAGGGCAATATTGCCGCTGCCATCGGTCATCACCACCACGATGGGGGTGCTGCCCCGGCGGCGGGCGGCCAGCGCCATCTCCAGCCCCCGTTCCAGACCGGACGCCAGCGGCGTCGGCCCGCCGCCGGGCAGGGCGGACAGTTTGCGCTTGGCGGCCACCAGCGACCGGGTCGGCGGCATCAGGATTTCCGCCGTCTTGCCCCGGAAGGCGATCAATGACACCTCGTCCCGGCGGACATAGCAGGTGGCCAGCAATTGTTCGATGGCCCCCTTGGTTTCACCCAACCGTTCCAGCGCGGTTGAGCCTGAGGCATCCACCACGAAGATGGCGGTGGATGGCTGCTGGTGCCGCCGCCGGCGATAACGGAAATCTTCTTTCCGGATCAACGGATGGGTCGGTTCCGCCCCGGTGCGGGCCTGATACAGGCGTGCGCGCAGCTGCTGCCAGGGGGCGGCGGCGCGCAGGGTTTCCACCAGATCGGGCCTGGCATCGGGGAAGGGTGGCGTGCTGCTGCTGCCGACGGGTCGGCCCCGCCGTGCATGGCGGGTGGCCGCCCCGCCCTTGCCGGTCTTTTTGCCCTGTCGGGCCGCCCGTTCGCTGACCGACAGGGACAGGCCGTCCACGGTACCCTGTTCGATGGCGGTCAGCAGTTCGGTCAGGCAGTCCAGCCCGCCGCTCTCCCCTTCGCCCTCCCCGCCGCCGGCAGAGGGCGGTTGATCCGGGGTGGCGGCAGGGGTGGGCTGTTCGGGTTGGGTCTGGCGATGCTCCAACCGGATGCCCAGGCAAAGCCGCAGGGCCGCCACAGCATCCGCCACCCCGGCAGTCCCCCGCCCATCAAGGGCGGCATGGAGGCGCGCCACCTTTGACAGATGCTGCAACGCCCGCAGGGAGCCGTGACCGGTCGCACTGGCGATGCCACAAAGCTGTTCCAGCATCCCATCATCCAGGCAGACGGATCGCCAATCAACCGGTGGGGCAGGGGGCGCGCCCAAGGGCATGGCGCGGATGGTTCGCAAGGTAACGCCATCCAGGCAGATATGCAGGCCCAAACGGTCGGAAAGGCAGGCGGGCAGCATCTCCTCCGGCTCGGCGGCCTCGTCCAATGCCACCACGGCGAAGCGGCTGGGTTGCTGCCCCCCCTCAGCGCTCGGGCGAAGGGCTGGGCAGGTTCCTGTATCCATCGCCGCCGCAATGATGGCCGCCGCCCCCGCCTCCAGCCGTTCCGCCATGGGGATCAGCAGGATACCGCCATGGGCGGCGGCCAGAATGCCGCTGTCCCAGATGAGGCGGCCCGTCTTCAGTGAACGGCTCATATCCAGATGGCCGCACAGGGCCGCTGCCGTGGCACCGGGCGGTAGTTTCAGTGTCGGCGTGGCCTGGGTGATCCGTCCCAACTGATCCAGAAAATGGTCACGGACCCCCGATGCCCGCGCTGTCAGCCACAGGCCGCCAATATCGGCCCCACCCACCGCCAGGATATGGGCGGCCAGGATGGCATCGCGCCAGCGATCCTCGCTCTGCTGCTGCATGTCGGGGCAGGTGGTGGTCCCGTCAGGCATGACCATGCCCGGCATCCAGGGCCGCCAAGGCGCGTTCAATGCGCGGGGTGGTGCCGGCCTCGTCCATCGGGTCGCGGCGCAGCCGGTGGCACAGCACCATGGGTGCCACCTCCTCAATATCGTTCCACTCCACCACCATGCGCCCATCCAGCGCGGCGGCGGCGCGCCCGGCCCGCATCAGGGTCAATTCCCCCCGCATCCCGTCAATCCCCAGCCGCATACAAAGCTGTGACAGGCGGAACAGGATGGCGTCCGGCATCGCCACCTGTTTCAGGATTTTGCGGGCCGCCACCACCTGGCCGCCGATGGCGGCATCCTGCTTGGCCCAGGCCGCCACGAAACCGTCAGGATCGCTTTCATAGGCATCGCGGCGGCGGATCACCTCTATCCGCAATTTCAGGTCCATAATGGTGCGGACCTCCACCGACAGGCCGAACCGGTCCAGCAATTGCGGGCGCAGGTCACCCTCTTCCGGGTTGCCGCTGCCGACCAGCACGAAGCGGGCGGCGTGGCGGATGCTCAACCCCTCCCGCTCCACCACATTCACGCCCGATGCCGCCGCATCCAGCAGCAGATCGACCAGATGATCCTCCAGCAGGTTCACCTCGTCGATGTAAAGGAAACCCCGGTTGGCGGCGGCCAGCAGCCCCGGTTCGAAGGCCCGTTCGCCGGCCACCAGCGCCTTTTCAATATCCAGGGCGCCGCAAACCCGGTCCTCCGTCGCCCCCAGCGGCAGATCGACCATGGGCGTGCGGATCTTCACCAGCGCCGGCCTTCCCGTGCCGGTGGTGCAACAGCGGGCACAGGCCGGCTGGGGGTCGCCGGGCGGGCAATTATAGCGGCAGCCACTGCGCGTTTCGATCTTGGGCAGCAATTCGGCCAGCGCCCGCACGGCGGTTGATTTGCCGGTCCCCCGGTCCCCCATCACCAGCACCCCGCCCAGCAACGGTTCCACCGCCGCCAGCAACAGGGCTTTCTTCATATCCTCCTGGCCAACGATGGCGGCGAATGGAAACGGCTTCGACATCGCACGCGCTTCCCTTGAAAAGTGTCAATTTATATTGACACTTCTGCCGGGTTTTATGAAGGGGAAATTGACACAGGGGGCGTGATGGGGATTATCCCGAACGGCCCCGCCGGTACCAGCCCGGCGGCGGGGGTGACCACTGCCGTCTGGCCAAGCCTTGCCTATCCTGACGGTGGCCCAGCCGCCTCTGCATGTCGTGAGTCTGCGGCTGGGCCCTGCAAGTTTCCGGTGAGCCGTGCCAGCGTATCGCCCCGGCCCGCGCCGTTGGGCAGCCCCGGTCTTCCGCCACCGCAGGGGCGGCGCCACGGAACTGTCACGCTTCGGCGCCTATAGTCGCCGGCCTTTGACCAGCCGATTGTCTGCCGCCGATGCCCCTCCGGGTTGCCATTGTTCGGGTTCATCTTTGCCTGGGGCTCGCCCTGGCATTGGGTTCCCCGTTGGCGCGCGCGGCGGAACCCCCGCTACCTTCCTTGCCCGCCGGCCTGCTGGAGCAATCTTTGGATCGGCTGGCCGCCGCTAAGGGGCTGGCCCTGGTGATGCGTCCGGCCGATGTGGCCGGGCGACAGGCGCCGGCTGTTTCCGGCGCCCTGACCCTGGCGGATGCGCTGGACCGGCTCTGCCGACCGACTGGTCTCTCCTGCCTGCTGGATGCCGGCGGCATTCTGGTCTTGCCCGTGGAGCCGGCGCAGCGCCGGGGCGCTGCGGCGGCCGCCCCCCGCCCCCTGCGGGTCATGGAGACCATGCCGGAACTGGTGGTGACCGGCCGGCGGGGCAGCCGGATGCAGGATCGGCTTGATCTCTCCTATTCCCTGTCATCGCGTGGTCTGGATGAGCTGGGCCGCATCCCCCGCTCTTCAGGGGGATCGGCCCTGCTGGTGGGCATTCCCGGCATCTGGGCCGATACCTCGGCCGGGGTGGCGGCCAATACCATCCGGGCACGCGGCATCCCGCTGGATGGCTATAGCGGGATTGCCGTGCTGGAGGATGGTCTGCCGGTACAGCAGGATGTCAGCCTGCCCTGGGCCGATGTCGACCAGTTCTTCCGGCTGGATGATACGATCATCCGCAGCGATTATGTCCGGGGCGGCCCGGCCTCCCTCTTCGCCAGCGGGGCGCTGGGCGGCACCTTGAACCTGATCACCCGCCCGGCCGATCAAGCCGGTGCCAGCGCTGCTCTCACCCTGTCGGACCGGCATCTGCGCCGGCTGGATGCGCAGATTGCCGGCCCGCTGTCGGTGGCGGAGGGCGAGGAAGGCTGGTCGGCGGCGCTGGGCGGCTTCTGGTCGCGTGATGCCGGCGTGCGCGACCATGTCGCGCCGCTGCAGGGCGGGCAGGTACGGCTTTCCCTTTCCCATCCGCTGGAAGGCGGGACGCTGCGTTTCAATCTGCGCCGGCTGGATGACCGCACCTTCAACACCTCCTCCTTTCCGTTGCGGCTGGAGGGGGGGAAGGTGCGGCCCCTGGAAGGGTTCGACCCGCTTTATGGCAGCTGGTTCGGGCCGGATTTATCCCAGCTTGCCTTGAAAGGCTGGGTGGACCAGGGCGAGCTGGTGCCCTTTGGCCGTAACAATATCAACCGGCTGACCGCCGGCACCCTGTTATGGGATCAGGCGCTGGACGGAACGACAAGATTGTCACTGAAGGCGCGGCTGCGCCGCTCGGCTACCGACCGTTATTCCATCGCCTCGGCCGGTCCGCCCATGACCGGGGCGGATTTTCTGGCCGGTCTGCCCACCCCCTTTGCGGGCCAGGCGGGCTGGGCCTTGGTCTATGCCGGCGATGGGGCGGCGGCCGATCCCGCCCGGCTGGTGGCCCGCGTCAGCCCGACCTTGGCCAACATCGCCATCCGGGAAGGCGTGCTGGACCTGTCGCTGGGTCATCGTACCGGTGACGGCGACCGGGGGCATGATCTGACCGTCGGGATTTATGCTGCCGGCACCCGCTTCGATTATCACCGCCGCATCGCCAGTGCCCTGGTGGAGGCCCGGGATGCGCCGCGCCTGCTGGATGTGCTGGCCCGTGCCGGTGATGGCGGCATTCTGGGCCGGGCAACCGATGGCGGGGTGTTGAACCCGCTTGCCACCTATGAACATACGGACGGACGCAGCGGTACGCTGGCCGTCTATCTGGCCGACGAATGGCGCTTTGCCCCCGGCTGGCGGCTGGATGGCGGGCTGCGGCATGAAAGGTTGGGCTTTGACGGCGCGGTGGAGCAGGTGCGCCTGGTTGATCTGGGGGATGCCGGCACCCTGGCGGATGATGCGGTGGTGCAGGGAACCGGCGGGGCCGATGGCTTTGGCCGGCATTTTGCCGCCACCGCCCTTTCCGCCGGGCTGATGCATCGGCTGTCGCCGCAAACCGGCCTGTTCGCGCGCGGCACCTATACGTTCCGTATGCCGGGGCCGGGCAATTTCCGCAATGATGTCAACCCACCGGGGGTGGGGGTGCAGCATGTCCGGCAGTGCGAACTGGGCTTGAACCATCGCGGGCCGCTGGCGGGGGCAGGGCGGATCAGCCTGAATGCCACCCTGTTCTGGAATGATTTCCGCAACATCGCCTTCAGCGACCAATATGGCGATGATGCCGGCCGGCTGGTCCGCCGCACCCTGAACGCCAATGCCCGCACCCTGGGGCTGGAGCTGGAGGGCGACTGGCAGCCGGTCCCCTGGTTCGATCTGTCCGCCGATGCCACCTTGCAGGATGCCAGGTTCGGCCATTACCTGTTTCGCCAGCCGCTATCCCGCGGGGGGCAGCGTGTTCAGGATTATAATGGCAATCTGCCACGCCGTATTCCCCGGGCCATGCTGGGTCTCCGTCCGCAGCTTCTGTTCTGGGATGGGGTGCTGACGTTGCAGGGCGACTGGCGCTATCTGGGGCGTCGCTATGGCGATGATGCCAACAGCCTGCCATTGCCTGGGGCGCAGGTTCTGGGGGGCGGCGCGGTGCTGCGCCCGGCTGATGGCGTGGAAGTCGCCCTGCGGGCCAGCAATCTGACCAATGCGCTGGCCGTGATGCAGGGCGATGCCAATAGCGGGGAAATTCTGGCCAGCCGCAATGGCAGCCTGATCACCGCCCGCACCCTGCCGGGCCGCAGCCTGGAGCTTTCCCTGCGCGTTTCATGGTAAAGCGGTCATGGTAAAACCGGGCGGACGGTATCGGACCGGGGTGTTGCAGCGGCGGTGAGGCGGCATGGCTGGGCGTGTGGTGATCAGAAACCAGGATCGGCGATGCCGTCAGGCGGGCCGCTGAGTCATGACCGGGCATAGCAAAGGGCCGCGCCTGGCATTGTTCAACCCGTTCGACCCGGCCCAGCCGCTGGCCGAACGGGAACTGGCGTTGCGTCTGGGCCGTGCCATGGCCGGGCTGGGCTGGCAGGCAGCCATCCACAGCCGGGCCGCTGATGTGGCAGCGATGGATCCGGATGCCGTGCTTTGCCTGCATCCGCAGGCCACGCCCAAGCTGACGGCGCATCCCTGGCTGGCCTGTTACTGGAACCCGCCTTCCCTGATCGAAGCCGGCAGCGCCACCGCCTTTCACCATGGTCGCGCGTTTGAGCTGAGCCATGATGCCTATCTGGTCTCCGGCCCCGGACTGGCGGCGCATCTGGCCGCGCGGATGGCGCTGGTGGGGCGCGATCCGCCGGTGCTGCCCTTCCATGTCAGCTCCCCCCGCTCCACCCTGGCGCCCAATCTGGGACCGCAGAGCCGGCTGTTCTATGTCGGCTCCAACTGGGATGGTCGGCGCTATCCGCAGGTGCTGGGCCGGTTGGCGGCGGCGGGGGTACTGGCCTTGCATGGCACGGCCGACCGCTGGTCGCATCTGCCGGACGCCTATCAGGGGTCGTTGCCCTTTGATGGAAGTGCCGTGATCGCCGCCGCCCATCATTGGGGCATGGGGCTGTGCCTGCATCTGCCGGCGCACCGGGAGGCGGCGGTGCCCAACATGCGGGTGTTTGAACTGGCGGCGGCCGGTGCCGTCATCATCGCCGACCGCCACCCCTTCATCGAACAATGGTTCGGTGACACGGTTCTTTATGTTGACCCTGTTGGCGGGGAAGCGGCCTTGGCCGCCGCGATCCTGGACCGGGTGGCCTGGATAGAAACCCACCCGGTGCAGGCCCGCGCCATGGCCGCGGCGGCACAGGATATTTTCAACCGCGCCCTCTGCCTGGAGGTGCTGTTGGAACCGCTGCCCGATCTGCTGGCGGACCTGCAGCGACGGCCCGTGCCGGCCCAACCATCCACGGTGGCGGTGCTGCTGCCACCGGGCGGGGAGCTGGACAGCCGGCTGGCGCAACTTGCCGCCCAGGCGGGGCAGGGGCTGGCGGTCACCGCCCTGCTGCCGGCGGGGGACGCCCCGGCCAGCATCCCCGCCGGGCTGTCGCTGCGGTTGCTGGATGGGCCGGTGGGGCTGCCCGGTCTGGTGGCGGCGTTGGCGGGGGTGGAGATGCTGGCCATCCTGCCGGCGGGGGTGGAATGGCATCCCGGCCATCTGGCAGGGCTGCTGCGGGCGACCGGGAAAGCGGGGGCGGCGCTGGCGGCCGGCCTCTGGCCGCGCGACACGGTGGATCAGGGCTTTCCCATCGATCCGGCGGAAGACCGCACCCTGCCACCACCCCCGCCCCTGACCATCCCGGCAGACCGCCAGGGGGAACGCGCCTGGCTGCACGCGGCAGGCCTGGGGTGCCGGGTGGTGCGGCTGCGGGAACTGGGTGAACTGCCGGGGGATTGGCTGGAACTGGCGCTCAACCTCGCACCCGCGCTGGCTGCGCGGGGACCGGTGCAGGAAATCCCCGTGCCCAGCCTGCGCCTGCTGCGGCCGCCCCCTTTTGCAGCCGGGCAGCTGGGCTGTCTGCTGCCCTGGCCTGAACCATCGGATCAGGGGTCGGAACGTCCGCCGCGCCTGACCGGGCTGAACGATCTTGATCCGGCCCTGGCGGCCAGTATCCCCTTCCTCTGGCGGGCAGCGGATTTCGCGGCTTTGCCGGGAACGGGGCCGATCTGGCTCTATGGCGCGGGGCAGGGGGGGGCCTTGGTGCGGGCGTGTTTGCCGCCAACCATTCGCCCCCGCCTGCAGGGATTCCTGGACAGTGAGCGCCGGGGGGAACTGCTGGGGCTGCCCCTGGCACGGCCCCAGGATATCGCTGCGGAGGAGATGGCGGCCGCCACCGTCATCATCGCCGCTCAATATGTTTCCGACATCCTGCGGGTGCTGAGCGGCGGGCCGGTGCGGCCCGCCCATATCCTGAACGCTTATCCCTATATTGCCGCCAAGCAGGCGGAAGGGGATCGCTGATATCGTTCCAATCTCCTTTGATCGTGATCGATCAAAGGAGATTTCGCGTTCCCTTACGCGCTGGGCGCTGCCTCCGGCAGCTTGGCTTAACGGCGCATGAGCGCCGGGCAGGCCACCCCGCCGATTACTCCGCCACCTCAACCGTCATCCCGCTGGCTTGCGCTGCCTCGCGGATGGCGGCGGGGGGCTGGGCGTCGGTATAGAGCGTCTTCACCTCGGCGAAATCCGCCACCTGGATGAAGCCGGGCTTGGTGAATTTCGTCGAATCGGCCAACACGACGACGCGGCGGGAGCGGTCCAGGATGGCGCGTTTGAAGGTCGCCTCGTCGGCATCGAAATCCAGAAAGCCGCAGGCGGCATCAATTGCCCCCATCGACAGGATGGTGATATCTGGCACGAAACGCCGGCAAAAGGCGATGGCCTCCGGCCCGAAGGCGGCATGGTAATCCGGCTTGATCGGGCCGCCGGCGACGAACAGGCGCTGGCCGGGCCGGCCCAGCACCTCATGCGCCACTTCCATGCTGTTGCTGATGATGGTCAGGTCACGGAAACCCGCCAGTGCCCGCGCCAGCCAGAGGCAGGTGGTGCCGGAATCCAGCAGCAGGGTCATCCCTTCCGTCACCATACGGGCGGCGTGCTGGGCGATGCGCTGCTTGGCATCTGCCTGTTCGCGCAGGCGAATGCGATAGGGTGCCTCCAGCTCACTGCTGGGGATGGAGACGCCGCCATGGGTCTTCTGCACCCGTCCCGTCCGCTCCAGCTGGCGGATGTCGCGTCGGATCGTTTCCTCCGACACATCGAAATGCACCGCCAGTTCGGCAACGGAGCAATGGCCCCGTTCCCCCAGCAGTTTCATCAAGGAGGTGAGCCGCGCGACCTGGATGGGCCGCGCGCCGCTCTTGCTGTCCAGCGTGTCGATCTCAGTCATAGGCACATGATACCCACATTAGTTAGGGTGATAAAGTCACAAAATCCCACACACAACCACATAAATCTCACAATTTGTCACGCGGCTGTCATCAGGCGCGGTTAGTGTTCGTTCCGTCTCGCAGTTGCAGCATTGCGATCATGGGGAAAGGGAATAGAACGATGTTACGGAGCAAGACGGCCCTGCTGTCATTTCTGGCAGTGACCACCGCGCTGATGCCACCGATGGCCATGGCGCAGGAAAGCACAGGGATGCAATCGATTGACGAAATCGTCGTCGTTGGTCGGGCAGTCACCTTTGCCAACACTCAGGTGACACAGACGATGATCGACCGTCAGTCGGCGCTGACCAGCGTGAATGACGTCATCAAGGAACTTCCCGGTGTTTTCGTGGCGGAGGGTGACGCCTTCGGCTCGTCGGACTGGGCGACCTCCATCAGTATGCGCGGTTTCAGCAGCGGCGGCGGTGGCGGGCAGCAGATCGGCACCACGATTGACGGGCTGCCCAATGGGGGCTCGGGCTATGGCGGCGGTTCGCGGGCCAACCGCTATGTCGATGTGCTGGATTTGAAGACCGTCATTGTATCGCAGGGCACGGCGGACATTTCCTCCCGCTCCAACGAGGCGTTGGGCGGCACGCTGAACTATATCACCTCTGACCCGCTGGATGAGGCACGGGCGCGCTTTACGGTGGCAGGGGGTGATTTCGATGCACGCAAATTCTATGCACGCGTGGATACCGGCACCATAGCGCCTGACACGCGCGCTTATCTCAGCGCATCTTCCTCCCACGTCAAGGACTGGATCGGCGGTGCCGGTGTCACCAAGCGCGACCATGTTGACGGCAAGATCAAAAGCCGCATTGGCCAGGTCAATCTGACCGGCTGGCTGTCCTATGATGACGCCGATGAGGCGGAGTTCGGCTCTGTCTCCCCGGCCATGTTCGCCAAGGATCCCAACCATGATGCCTATACGGATCAATGGACCGGCATCCCCTATATCGACCAGTCCTACCGCGCCGGGTCACGCGCCCTCCGCGAGAATCTGTTCAGCTATCTCAAGGCTGACACGGAACTGGGCGAGGTCAAGCTGGCGGTGACCGGCTACTATCATCACATGACCGGTCGCGGTGACTGGATCCCGCCCTATCTGGTCGATGTGCGCAATGATGGTGCTGGCAAGCCGGAAAGCGAGTTTACCGGAGGGGGGACGACGATTGGCGGTAGCTCCCTTGGAAAGATTTATTTCGTGACCCCATCGGGAGCCAAGGCGTCGATGATTGCGGGCTGTGCCGGCACAGCTTTGGTTCCGGCGGAATATTCACCCTCCTGCTATCCGACCGGTTCAACGGCGGTCATGTCCTACCGTCACACTCATTACAAGAACGAACGTGCCGGTGTGACCAGCGATGTCGACTGGACGCATGATTTCGGCGACTTCCAGAACACCCTGCGCGCGGGCATCTGGTATGAATATGGTCGTGCCAACCAGGTACGCGACTGGCACAAGATCAGTAACCCGTTGCTTGGCATTGCCTTTGACGACACGCCCTATTATGTGCAGTTCAGCACCGATTATGATCTTGATGAAGTGGTCGGCTATGCCGAGGATTCAGTGACCTTTGGCCCCATTACCGCCCGTTTTGGCGTTCGGCAGTTTCACTTGGATCAGCGCCGCGCTGAACTTTTGAATGCCCGTGACAGCACAGAAATCAGTTATCATTCCGATCCGCTGATCTCCACCGGTTTGACCTATCAGACCCCGATTTCGGGCCTGGAACTGTTCGGCGGCTTCTCCCAGAATTTCGCTGCCATTGGTAATGGTCCGCTGGGTGAACCGAAAGCGGTCATCGCCAAGCTTGAGCCGGAAACGGCTGACAATATTGAAATCGGTGCTCGTTACAATATGGGGGACATCCAGGCGTCGCTGATTGGGTACGATATCAAGTTCAACAATCATATTGAGTCGATTTCGTCCAATCTGGTGACGGGGATCGACTATCTTTCCGAACAGGACAGCGTCTATCTCAATGTCGGCGGCATCAAGAGCCAGGGTATCGAAGCGGCACTTGCCTATCGTGTCCTGCCGGAGCTGACCGTGTCAGGCAGCTACACCTATAATGACGCAACCTATATCGGCACGGGCAACAAGGCGCAGGATGATGATATCGGCATCACGCCCGGCCGGCAGGTGATCAACTCGCCGCGTACCATGTGGGTGCTGGCGGCTGATTACAAGGAGGACGTTTTCAAGGCAGGGCTTTCCGCCAAGTTCGTCGGGGATCGTTTCATTGATACACAGGGCCAGGCGATCGCCCCCAGCTTCACGGTGGTTGATGCCTATGCCGGTGTCGATCTGGCGCTGGTGAATGAACGGCTGGCCGGCATTTCACTGATGATCCAGGCCAGCAACCTGACCGACAAGCGCTATCTTGCCGGTGCGGATGGTGGCTCGGCCTTCCTAGGCACGCCGCGGACGGTGACCGCGTCGCTGACCTTTGATTTCTAAGTTTAGAATCGCAAGGAATGTGCCGGCATCATCGCCGGCACATTTCCGTTAAGGAGGTTTTCCGATGGTTGATCTGTCCCGTCGCCGGCTGCTTTCCGCCGGGATGCCGGCCATGGGGGCGGCCACCCTGATGCCCTCCATCGTGCGGGCCGCTTCCATCGGGCCGGACCGGCGCAGCGGCAGCATCCGCGATGTGCAGCACGTTGTCATCCTGACGCAGGAAAACCGCGCCTTTGACCATTATTTCGGGTCGATGAACGGGGTGCAGGGCTTTGGCGACCGGTTCGCCATTCCTGCCCCGCCACTGCCCGAGGCACCCGACCGCACCGTTTTTGTGCAGCCGGCGGAACAAGACAAGCCCGGTCCCCGCCTGCTGGCCCCGTTCCGGCTGGATACCCAACAGGATTTCCGCCTGATCCGCCCGCTGGGCACGCCGCACAGTTTCCCCGACAGCCAGGCTGCCTGGGATAATGGCCGCATGGCGGACTGGCCACGTTACAAGCATAACCACGCACTGGCCCACTTCACTCGCGCCGACATTCCGTTCCAATATGCGCTGGCCGAGGCGTTCACCCTGTGCGACGCCTATCATTGCGCCCTGCATCTCAGCACCAATCCCAACCGGCTTTATATCTGGACCGGCACGCATGATCCGCAGGCCAAGGCCAATGGCCCGGCCATCGATAATGGCTATGACGGGTTTGAAGACCCGCGCGGCCATGGCGGCTATACCTGGACCACCTATCCGGAGCGGTTGCTGGCGGCCGGGGTCAGCTTCCAGATCTATCAGGACATGTCGGATAATTTCAGCGACAATCCGCTGGTCGGCTTCAAGGCCTATCGCGCGGCGCGCGGGGCGATGGAGGGGCCGGCGGCGGAGCTGGCGCGCCGCACGCTGACCAGCCGCACCCTGGATGATTTGCGCCAGGATGTGCTGTCGGGCACGCTGCCCCAGGTTTCCTGGATCGTGGCACCGGCCGTCTATTCCGAACATCCCAGCGTTTCCACGCCCTTGCAGGGGGCCGAATATACTGCGCGCGTGCTGGATGCGCTGACCGCCAACCCGGATGTCTGGTCACGCACCGTGCTGCTGATCAATTTTGATGAGAATGACGGGCTGTTCGACCATGTGCCGCCGCCGGCACCCCCGGCCCGCGATCCGGCCGACCCGGACCGGCTGCTGGGTGGTTCCACGGTGGAAGCGGGGGACGAATATCACCGCCATTCGCAGGGGGAGAAGGACGCGCCCTATCTCAACCGGCCCTATGGGCTGGGGCCGCGCGTGCCGATGTATGTCGTCTCCCCCTGGAGCACCGGCGGCTATGTGGCGCCGGAGGTGTTCGACCATACCAGCGTTATCCGCTTTCTGGAGGCGCGCTTCGGTGTGATGGAGCCGAATATCAGTGCCTGGCGGCGGGCTGTCTGTGGCGATCTCACCTCCTGCTTCGATTTCGCCCGCCGGGACAGCCGGCCCTTCCCGGCCAAGCTTCCGCCCACCCGCGCCCTGTCGGACCGGGCGGCCGGGTTGAAGGAGGTGGACCCGCCGCTGCCGGCGGCACTGACGGCGCCCAGCCAGGAAACCGGCCCCCGCCGCCGCCGCGCCACCCCCTATCGCCTGGATGTGGCGCTGGGGACGGGGCTGCGGTTCCTGAATGAAGGGCAGGCGCGGGCGGCCGTCTTCCATCTCTATCGGCTGGGCCAGTTGGATCAGGCGCCCGCCCGCTATACCGTTGGGGCGGGGGCAGCGCTGGAGGCGGTGCTGGAGCCAGGGCGCGACCTGTTCATTGTCGGCCCCAATGGCTTCCACCGGCGCCTGACCGGCTGGAATGGGGTTTTCGGGGCTGCCTTTGAGCAGGGGCGCGGCCGTCAGGCGCTGCTGCGGCTGAGCAATCCGGGCACGGCCGGGCTGACCCTGACCCTGGCCGACCTTGCCTATGGCCAGGGCACGCGGCAGGTGAAAGTGCCGGCGGGCGGGGAGACCAGCCTGCCGCTGGATTTCGCCGGCAGCCATGGCTGGTACGATCTGCTGCTCTCTGCCGCTGGCCAGTCCTGGCGCATGGCCGGCCATCTGGAGGATGGATCGGAATCCTTCTCCGACCCGGCCACCCTGGCGGCGGCACCGCTGCGGGTGGTGGGGCTGCGGGGTTAAAGGCGCTTCCCGATTGACGTATTCCCCCCCCCATCACCCCGGCCTGCGCCGGGGTGATGGGGGTGAGAGCGGGGACCGTTTGCCCCAACGCTTAAGTCAATATCACCCCGCTTAATGCGGGGCGGCAGCCTGTTGCGGCATGGTCCAGATCGGCACGCCCGTCATGTCGGGCAGCCGGTGGGCGATGCCCTTGTGACAGTCGATGCAGGTGGCCTGCCCGGTGAACAGGAAGCGCTGATGCGCCTCGGCCCCGCGCGCCCCCTGGCGGGTGATGTCCATGCTGTCGGCACTGTGGCAGTTGCGGCATTCCAGGGAGTTATTGGCTTTCAGCCGCGCCCATTCGTGGCTGGCCAGTTCCTTGCGCTTGGCCTCAAACTTTTCCGGCGTGTCGACGGTGCCGAAAATCTTGCCCCAGACCTCTTTGGAGGCCTGCATCTTGCGGGCGATCTTGTCGGTCCATTTATGCGGCACGTGGCAATCCGGGCAGGTGGCCCGCACGCCCGACCGATTGGAATAATGGATGGTCTGTTTCAGATCGGCATAGGGATTGTCCTTCATCTCGTGACAGCCGATGCAGAACGCCTCCTTGTTGGTCATTTCAAGCGCGGTGTTGAAGCCCCCCCACCAAAGCACGCCGGCGACAAAGCCGCCGATGGTGAGAAAGCCTAAGGAGAGATGGCCGGCCGGGCGGTTGAAAGCCCGCCAGGCTACCAAGGCCAGATCCAGCGCGCGGCGGATGATGCCCATCATTGGCCCCCTTTGGCGGCGGCATCCTTTTCGCGGATGACACTATCCACATCGCGGAAGCTGTTGGGCACACGCGGCTGCACGTCCGTCTGCGGCACATGGCATTGCAGGCAGAAATAGCGGCGGGCCGACACAGCCCCCAGCACCTGCCCGTCACGATCCTGGAAATGCGTGACGGAGATCATGGGCGCCTGACTGTCGCCGGTAAATTCCCGTGCGTGGCAGGTCAGGCACTTGTTGGCGCGCAGGTCCAACTGATAGCCCACGATCTGGTGCGGGATCACCGGCGGCTGTTCGGGGTAATTGCGCTGGCGGCGGCGGTCGTCGGTGGCATCCTTCGGGATGGGCGGGGCTTCCTGCACGGTCAGCCCCTCAGCCCCGGTGAAGGCCGGGCGGCCGCTGGCTTTGACATCGCGCACGCTGGCGCTGGGCGCGGCAGCGACCTGGGCGGGGGCCGGATCGGTGGCCAACGCCCGTTGCGCCACCGGCACGCCCAAGATGGGCAAGGGCGCCAGCAGGGAAAGGATCAGGGCGGTGCGGAGGTGTTTCATGATCATGCCCCCTGGACCGGCGTGATGCGCACGGCGCATTTCTTGAAGTCGGTCTGTTTGGAGATCGGATCGGTGGCATCCAGCGTGACGCGGTTGATCAGCACATCGGCATCAAACCAGGGCACGAAGACCAGCCCGCGCGGCGGCTTATTGCGACCGCGCGTTTCCACCCGCGCCCGCACCTGCCCCCGGCGGGAAGCCACCAGCACTTCCTGCCCGCGCCGCACATTCATGGCTTGGGCATCATCGGGATGCATGTAGCAGAGCGCCTGCGGCACGGCGCGGTGCAGTTCCGGCACGCGGCGCGTCATGGAGCCGGAATGCCAATGTTCCAGCACCCGGCCTGTCGACAGCCAGAACGGATAATCCTTATCCGGGCTTTCCGCTGGCGGTTCATAGGGCAGGGCGAAGATACGGGCCTTGCCGTCCTTATGGCCGTAAAAGCGCATCCCTTCGCCGGCCGGCACATAGGGATCGCTCCCCTCCCGGAAGCGCCAGCGCGTTTCCTGGCCATTCACCACCGGCCAGCGCAACCCGCGTTCTTCGTGATAGCGCTCATAGGGGGCCAGATCATGGCCATGGCCACGGCCAAAGCTGGCATATTCCTCAAACAGCCCCTTTTGCAGATAGAAGCCCAGTTCCTTGGACTCGCGGTTTTCATAGGCAGGGTCACATTCGCTGACCGGGAACCTGTCCACCTGTCCGTTGCGATAGAGGATATCAAACAGGGTCTTGCCGCGGAATTCCGGGGCCTTGGCCAGCAATTCCTCCGGCCAGACCTCCTCCACCTTGAAGCGTTTGGAGAATTCCACCAACTGCCACAGGTCCGACCGCGCCTCACCGGGGGCGTTCACCAACTGATGCCAGACCTGGGTGCGGCGTTCGGCATTGCCGTAAGCGCCTTCCTTTTCCACCCACATGGCGGCGGGCAGCACCAGATCGGCCGCCATGGTGGTGACGGTGGGGTAAGCGTCTGAGACGACAATGAAATTGTCCGGGTTGCGATAGCCAGGCCAGGTCTCGTTGGCGGTATTCGGGGCCGCCTGCATGTTGTTGTTCACCTGCACCCAGTAGCAGTTCAGCTTGCCATCCTTCAGCATCCGGTCCTGCTGCACGGCATGGAAGCCGGGCTTGGCCGGGATGGTGCCTTCCGGCAGCTTCCACAGATGTTCGGCATGGGCGCGGTGTTCGGCATTCGTCACCACCATGTCGGCGGGCAGCCGGTGGGAGAAGGTGCCAACCTCCCGCGCCGTACCGCAGGCGCTGGGCTGGCCGGTGAGGGAGAAGGGGCTGTTGCCGGCTTCAGAAATCTTCCCCGTCAGCAGATGGATATTATAGACAAGGTTGTTGGCCCAGACGCCGCGCGTATGCTGGTTGAAGCCCATGGTCCAGAAGCTGGTGACCTTGATCTTCGGGTCGGCATACAGCTCCGCCAGCGCCTTCAGCCGGGCCGCCGGCACGCCGGACTGGGCGGCCACCTTTTCCAGCGTATAGGGGGCGACGAAGGCGGCATATTCCTCAAAACTGATCGGGTCGGAATCATTGGCGTTGCCGGCATTCTTGGCCGCCTTTTCCAGCGGATTATCGGGCCGCAGCCCATAGCCGATATCGGTGCGGCCCTTCACGAACGTCGTGTGCTTATTGACGAAATCCTTGTTCACCCGCCCGGTCTGGATGATGTGGTTGGCGATATAGTTCAGGATCGCCAGATCGGTCTGCGGCGTGAACACCATGGGGATGTCCGCCAGCTCAAACGAGCGATGTTCGAAGGTGGACAGCACCGCCACCTTCACATCCGGGTTGGACAGGCGGCGGTCGGTGACGCGGGTCCACAGGACGGGGTGCATCTCCGCCATATTGCTGCCCCACAGCACAAAGGCGTCGGCGGTTTCGATATCATCGTAACAGCCCATCGGCTCATCAATGCCGAAGGTGCGCATGAAGCCGGCCACGGCGGATGCCATGCAATGCCGGGCATTGGGATCGATATTGTTGGAGCGGAAGCCGGCCTTCATCAGTTTGACGGCGGCATAGCCTTCATGCACCGTCCATTGCCCGGACCCGAACATGCCGATGGCTTCCGGCCCCTTGGCCTTCAGCGTGGCCTTCCATTTCTGGGCCATGATGTCAAAGGCCTGATCCCAGGTGATGGGGGTGAAATCCCCCTCCTTGGCGTACTGGCCGTTCTTCATGCGCAACATGGGCGTGGTCAGCCGGTCCTGGCCATAGATGATCTTGGACAGGAAATAGCCCTTCACACAGTTCAGGCCCCGGTTCACCTCAGCCTTCTGGTCGCCATGGGTGGCGACAATGCGGCCTTCCTTCACCCCCACCATGACGCCGCAGCCGGTGCCGCAGAAGCGGCAGGCAGCCTTGGACCATTTCACCTTGGCATCCATGCCGGTGGGCAGTTGCGTGGCACCGGCCTGCAGGGTGACGCCGGCGGTGGCGGCTGCCGTTGCGGCAGCCTGGGCCTTCAGATAATCGCGGCGGGTCAGTGTCATGGCATGGGCTCCGCAAGGCACACCGCAGGTTCGGCGTGGTGATAGACGGGAAGGGCGCTGTAGACGCCCTGGATGGCATTGATGGCGTCCAGTATGTCGGCGGTCGCGCGGGCGCTGGGCTGTTCGACGAGCACGATCAGCCGGCTGGCATCGCCGGCGCTGGGCACGATCTCACCCCCCAGCGCCTGGATGCGGGCGGTGACGTTGGCCAGCGCATCGGGGCGGGCATGGACGATCAGGCTGGAAATGTGGATTTCATCGCTCATGCGCTGTCTCCATCGCGGGGGGCAAGCTGGATGGCACCGACGGGGCAGGGGGACAGGCAATCACCGCAGCCGGTGCAGCGATCCCCATCCACATCCGCCCGCGCCCGCCCGCGCGGCTGTAACAGAAAGCGGATGGCCGCTTCCGGGCAGGCATCGCCGCAGGTCCGGCAATAGGCACCGGTTTCCGCCAGACAATGGGCGGCAATGACGGCCAGCGGCGGGCCGGCAGGCGGTGCGGAGGTGGGGTCTGGTCCACGCCCGAACAGGGCGCGACGGGAAAGCCTGGGTTCCATGGTGCGCTCCCCCCGTCACATGCCCGGTGGGCCCGCGAACATCTGGTAGATCCAGACAGCGAAGCCATAGGCGGCCACCACCCCGATCGACAGAACCGGGATGAAAACGAAAGCCAGGAAGACGAACTTCAGCAGTTCGGCTTTTCTGGAGTCCGGAGCGGGGGTTGCATCCATGACATCCTGCCAGAATCTATTGTTTGCTAGGAAAACCATACAGTGCGATGGAGTGCTCAAGCATTGATCAGAATCAATTTGGCGTCATCTCAATAATGTTGATTTAATATCGCTGTATAGATTGCGATACATCGACATTGATTTTTGATTTATTTAAAATTGACATTTATCAATTCAGACCATGCTTGTTTTCTTTTGTGCTTGATGGCCGGCGCCGGCAGCGCAAAAAAAGCAAAGCGCTTGCCGACAAATTTGCCGAAGCGCAAGGACGCTGCGGCGGCGGCCTGCTTGGATGGGGCACTTTCCTCCCTGCAAGGCTCTGGCCCGATGAAAACCCAGTTCATCCAGTTCCGGCGCGATGCCGCCCACCTTCTTCTGCCGCAGCCCGATACCGTTCCGGGAGAACTGCCGGATGGGTCGATCATCTGCGCCATTGATGAGTGCCCGGACGGGCTGCCGCCGGAACGGTTGCTGCGACGGCTGCAGGGGTTGTTCCCCACGCCCGGTACCAGCCGTATCCGCTTTGCCGACCTGCCCGAGCGCGACGGTGGTTGCTGCGGCGGCCATTGCGGTGGTTGAGCCCCCTCCCCAAACCCAGAGAAACGCCATGACATCGCTGACGCAACCCGTATCGCTGTTCGCCGCCACCATCCCCGGGGCGACCGCTATCTTCCGCCGCCATGGCATTGATTTCTGCTGTGGCGGCGGCCTTCCCCTGGCCGATGCCGCCCAGGCCCATGGGCTGGACCCGGCCGAATTGCTGCGGGAGTTGATGGATCAGGGCGGGGCGGCGGACCCGGCCCCGGCCCCGGCCAGCCTTTCCACCCCCGCCCTGACCAGCCTGATCCTGGACCGCTTCCATGCCGGCCACCGGCAGCAACTGGATGAACTGCTGTACCTGTCGCAGAAGGTTGAAAGCGTTCACGGCCAGCATCCGGATTGTCCCAAGGGCCTGCACGCCCTGCTGGCGCAGGTGGCCGGGGAGCTGGAGGAACATATGCAGAAGGAAGAACAGGTGCTGTTCCCGGCCATGCTGTCAGGCGGATCGTTTTTTCTGGCAGCCCCCATCGCCTGCATGATGCAGGAACATGATGTGTTCGGTGATCAGTTGCACCAGATGGCGGCACTGACGCGGGATTTCACCCCACCGGCCCGGGCCTGTGCCACTTGGCGGGCCCTGTACAGCAGCCTGCAGCATTTCGTGCAGGAGGCGCAGGAACATGTGCATCTTGAAAACAATGTGCTGTTCGCTCGTTTTGGCGCTTCCGCATAGTCTATCCCGGTGACTGATCCGGTGATATGACGGGGCCCGCCGGATAGCATCCCTAACCGGCAGCCCCCTTCGGTTACCCAGCCCATCTTGATAATGAAGCCTGACGATCTCCATCTGGTGCGCAGCCTGCCCATGTTTGCCAAGGTCACTGACGCGCAATTGTCGGTGCTGGTGGCGCGTGGGTCTTTGCAGCGCTATCCACGCGGCACCTTGTTGTTCAATGAGGGGGAGCAGGCGGATTTCCTGATGGTGTTGCTGGAAGGCGGGGTGGAGCTGTTTGCCCGCGACCAGGATGATAACGAGGCGGTGGTGGACATCCTGTTCCCCGTTGACAGCTTCATCCTGGCGGCCGCCCTGACCGGCGCCCCCTATCTGATGTCGGCCCGCACCTTGGTGCCATCGCGCATATTGCTGTTGGAAACCGGTGCCTTCCGTCGCGCGGTGGCCGCCGACCCGGACCTCTCCACCCCGGTGATGGCGGAACTGGCCCAGCATTTCCGCCGTCTGGTTCGCCAGATCAAGGATTTGAAGCTGCGCACCGGTGTGCAGCGCCTGGGCTGTTATGTGCTGGCCCTGGCCGGCCCGGCAGATGAGGTGATGTTGCCGTTTGATAAACGCATCCTGGCGTCCCGCCTGGGCATGACGGCGGAAAACCTGTCGCGTGCCTTCTCCGCCCTGCGCGATCAGGGCTTGTCGGTGCAGGGCAGCCGGCTGGTGATCCAGGACCGGGAGAGGCTGGTTGCCTTCTCCCGCCCGGCCCCGCTGATCGATTCGGCGGAGGGACCGCTTTCGATCATTGCGGATTGATCGTCGTCAGGCCGGGCGGGGCAAATCCTCCGCGATGGCCAGCAGCGTGTCGGGCTTCACCACCACGATCTGCTGCCGCCCGCCGGCGGTGAGGCCATCGCTCTCCCAGGCGGACAGGATGCGGCTGACCGTGTGCAGGGTGGTGCCGGTCATTTCCGCCAGATCCTGCCGGGTCAGCGGAAAGCTGATTTCCACCCCTGCCGACACTTCCCGCCCGGCCTGACGGGCCAGCCGCAGCAGGGCATAGGCAACCCGCCGCTCCACCCGCTGCGTTGAAAGCTGGCGCACGCGGGTCTGCAAATCCTCCAGCCGGTCGCCCAGCATGGCCATGCTGTTCATGGCAATCTGCGGATAGGTCAGCATCAAGTCCTTCATGGTCTCTACCGACCAGACCAGATCGACACTGTCCGTCACCGCCACCGCGTCGCCGGGATATCCCGACAGGAACATGGCCAGCGTGCCATACATCTCCCCCGGGCCCACGAACTGCACCACCACCTGCTGCCCATCCGGCCCTGTCTGCTGAATCTTGATCCGCCCGTCGATCAGGGCATGGCAGGTGCTGGCGCTGTCGCCCTGTTTGAAGACGATGCTGCCCTTGGCCACACGCCGGGCCTGACCATGTTCCATCACTGCGCTCAAGGCGCTGGCATCCAGTCCGGCAAACATGCGCATCGGCCGCAGCAGCGACGGGTCGGGTTTCGGCTTTTCCATGGGGTCTGCCTTGGCCGGTTTGGGAAAGGGCGTGCAGCATAGACCCATCAGGGCGGATAAATCCATATCCCTCACCCCGGTCGCCCGTCGGCACGCTGGGTGATCAGGATGGGTGCATAAACCAGGCTGTAAAGGATGAAGGCGGCCACCCAGCAAAGGCCAGCAATGCTGTAGGCCAGATTCATGTCCGGCAGCAGCGGGGCCAATACCCGCACCAGCGCCGCCAGGGTCAGCAGAACATAGGCGGCCACGGTGGGCTTGGCCGCCACAATTTCCCGCCCGGTATGGCCCAGGGCGGCCCGCGACATCACGGCCAGAATCATGCCGGAAAAGGCGCCGGCGGTCAGGGCATGGACCCAGGTTTGGCCGATGGCCAGCCCCCCCAGCAGCCAGCCCGCCTTCAGCAGCAGCCCCAGCGGTATCCAGGCATAGGCCAGGTGCAGCGACCAGAGGATAGGCTGATCCAGCGCCTTCACCCCTTGCCAGCGGGCCAGCCGCAACGCCTGGGCGATCCCAGCCAGCAAGGCGGCAAGACCCGGCAGCCAGCCCTGCGGCTGGGCCAGATCGGCCAGCGTCAGCAGGGCCAGACTGATCAGGGCCACCCGGTCCAGCCGCCCGAACGGCGGCACCATCGCCGGCCGGCCCAGCCGCTTCAAGGCGCTGCTGGTGAAGGAGGGCACGATGCGCCCGCCGATCAGCGCCACCATCAGCAGCACCATATCCATGGCCAGCGCCTGCCCCCAGGCCCAGCCGCCTTCCAGCCAGCCCAGTCGTTCCGCATGGTAAAAGCCGCTGGCCAGGGTCAGCAGGCCGAGCAGAATCAGCATGATATAGTTGCGGCGGTTCCTGGCCCGGATGATGGAGGGCAGCACCATGGCGCCCAAGGCCGGGAAAAAGGCCAGATCAATCACTGCCGCCGGCAGCGCCGGCAAGGGGGCAAGCGGATTCAGCGCCACACGACCGGCCAGCCACAGGCCCGTCAGCGCGATCAGCCCGCCCCCGGCAAAACCGCGCTCCCCGGTCCAGTTCGGTACAGCGGTCAGCAGGAAGCCGGCAATGGCGGCCCCCGCAAAGCCAAACAGCATCTCATGCCCATGCCACGCTATGGGGCTGCCCAGCCCGTCCGGCCAGCGGCCTGTGTGCAAGACCATCAGCCACAGCATCACCACGGCGATGGCATAAAGCCCCGCCGCCAGGAAGAATGGCCGGAAGCCATAGGCAAACAGCGCCAGCCGCGCGGGGCGGGGCTGGGCGATGTCCTGAAAGGGCGTGCTCATGATGGGGAACCTCCTGACCACTGATCTTGGCCTCTCCCTGATACGCCTTCCCAGTCCTTCCCAGTTTGTGCCGCCACAAACTCCGGCCGCGTGACGCCCGTGTGGGGGCTGCTTTGCATGACGCGAAGATTTTCATTTTTCTTCAAAAAACCTGTTGCATCGGTTTTATCATGCGCCTATACAGCGCCTCCCACGACGGCGGGCCGGTTGGTTTGTCAAGTTGTGGGACGGGGTGATGGTGGTTTTGGTCAGTATCACCGACGGTTCTTTGAAGGTTTAGGCCTTCGGACAAGTGGATTTATCTATCGTACTGTTGGGCATTGTGTCTGCTGGACTTAGTTCTGGTGGGTTGATTGCTTGATGGTCCGTTGACCGGGTTGGTTCTATGCTTTTTGTAGCGTTTCGGCGCTGCGGAGAAAAAAGTTTGGAACGGTGAAAAAACGGTTGACGGGTTGGTTGGAGGTGTTTAGAAAGCGCTCCACCAACGACGGCGGCGCCGCTGCCGACGATGGATTTGCAGTCTC
>NZ_FZOI01000015.1 GCF_900188385.1 Azospirillum sp. RU38E | reverse complement strand
GACGACGACCGACCTCTGTGCCGACGGCGCTCCCATAAGAGTAACACCAGTTTCATCAACGGTGGGTCCGCGAAGTCGGTGAAAACTGATACCAACCCGCCCAGGGTTTGACCCTTGGCGGATTGGAGGCCGGCGACTGCCGGCCCGCGCCACATGGCGCGTAAGCCAAGCTGCCGGATGGCAGCGCCCGGCGTCTGAGGGAACAAAAAATCTCCCTGGATCGGTCACGATCAAGGGAGATTGGTACAATATAGTATTTAGAGCCGGGTGCGTTTAAACGGAAACGCACCCGGCTCTAAGTCCTTGTTCAGCGAGCGGATTCACGCTCCAAAGCGATTCCGCTCTAGCACGGATCGCGCTGATAGGCTCGATCCGTGCGCTGCCGGGCGAACAAAAACCCAAGATGGTTCAAGCCCGCCCCGAAAACATGGTTCCCGATATTCTCAGTGCGCGTGGCCACCCAGTTCGAACCGGGCCTGACCGGATTTGCCATCCTTGGTGCGAAGGCTGATCATGGCATCGGCCCCTGCCGGAGCCGTCCCATTGGCCGTCAGATGATCACCGGCCGGGGTGAGCACCAGGGTACCCTTGCGGGTGCTGCCCTGGGTGAATAACAGGCTGGCCTGTACGCCCTCGGTCGCCACGGGGTTGTCGTTGGCCGGGTCCAGCAGATAGAGCCGGACTGTGCCATCCGCCAGCACCAGCTCGGCCTCAAACCCGGCCAGTGCCTGCACGATCCCGCCATGCGGACCCTTGGCATCGGCGGCATGGGAATGATCATGGCCATGTCCATGGGCGTGATTTTCGGCCGCCAGGGCGCTGCCGGTGGCGAACAGCAGGCTGGTGGCGAGCAGGAAAGCTTTCAGCATGATGAACTCCTCGTTGAACGATGGGAAAGGGAACCCGGCGGCGGGGCCGCCGGGTGGGCAATGGTTCAATGGGGGGAAGCCGGCAGGGCGGGGGCATCCTGTTCCGCCTCTTCACCCTCGCCGGGCAACGGCCCGGCAAAGCGGCGGTAAAGTGCTGGCAGCACCAGCAGGGTCAGCAAGGTCGCGGTGATCAGCCCGCCAATGACCACGGTGGCAATGGGGCGCTGCACCTCCGCCCCCGGGCTGGTGGACAGGGCCATGGGCACAAAGCCCAGACTGGCCACCAGCGCCGTCATCAGCACTGGGCGCAGGCGGGTTTGTGCGCCTTCCCGCACCGCCTGTTCCAGCGCCATGCCCCTGATCCGCAACTGGCGGATATAGGAGAGCATGACCAGACCGTTCAGCACGGCGATGCCGGACAGCGCGATCATGCCGACGGCGGCGGAGATGGAAAACGGCATCCCGCGCAGGAACAGGGCCAGGATGCCGCCGGTCAGCGCCAGCGGCACGCCGCTGAACACCAGGGCGGCATCCCGGCCGGAGCCCAAGGCGCTGTAAAGCAACAGGAAAATCAGGGCGAAACAGGCCGGCACCACCAGCGTCAGCCGCTCCCGCGCGGCGATCAGGTTTTCAAACTGGCCGCCCCAGTTGATCCAGTAACCGGCGGGCACCGTCACCTGGGTGGCGATGCGGGCCTGCGCTTCGGTCACGAAGGAGCCGATATCCCGCCCGCGTACATTGGCCTGCACCACAATGCGGCGCTTGCCATTTTCGCGGCTGATCTGGTTGGGGCCCTCTGCGATGCTGAAGCGTGCCACTTCCCCCAGCGGCACGGTGCGCACCGCCGTTTCCCCCCGGCCCGCCACCGTGTCGGCGGGCAGCGGGATGGGCAGGGCGGCCAGGGCGTCCGGATCATTGCGCAACGCTTCCGGCAGGCGGGTGACGATGTCGAAGCGGCGGTCGCCCTGATAAAGCAAGCCGGCTTCCAGCCCGCCCACGGCCATGGCCAGCACTTCCTGCACATCGGCGACGGACAGGCCGTAGCGGGCGGCCTTGGCCCGGTCTACATCCATATTCAGGTATGTCGCACCGGAGACCTGTTCCACCCGCACATCCGCCGCGCCGGGGACGGCTTGCACCACGGATGAGATCTGGTTGGCGGTGGCCAGCAGCGTGTCGAAATCATCGCCGAACAGCTTGATGGCCACATCGCCACGCACGCCGGCCAGCAATTCGTTGAAACGCAGCTGGATCGGCTGGCTGACCTCATACACCTGCCCCGGCAGGGCACCGACGGCCTTTTCCAGCCGCTTGACCAGTTCAGCCTTGGACAGCGACGGGTCCGGCCATTGGTCGCGCGGCTTCAACATGACGAACATATGGGAGATGCCGGGGGGCATCACGTCGGTGCCGATTTCCGCCGTCCCGGTTTTGGAGAAGGCGAAGGCCACCTCCGGGAAGGCGGTGATGGTCTTTTCGATCTCCAATTGCTGGCCGGTCGCCTGATCCAGCCCGGTGCTGGGGATACGGAAGGCATTCAGGGCCAGATCGCCTTCATCCAGTTGTGGGATGAATTCCTGGCCCATCTGGCTGAACAGCAGCAGACTGCCACCGAACAGCAGGGCCGCCAGCGCCGCCAGCCGCAAGGGTGCCTTCAGCGCCTTATCCAGCAGGGGGCGATAGGCGGTGCCGGCGCGGCGGATGATGATATTCTCCTTCTCCTCCACCTTGCCGGAAACGAAGATGGCGATCAGGGCCGGCACCAGGGTCAGCGACAGGATGAAGGCCGCTACCAAAGCGATGATAACGGTCAGGGCCATCGGCTCGAACATCTTGCCTTCCACCCCGGTGAAGGTCAGCAGCGGCAGATAAACAACGATGATGATGGCTTGGCCATAGACGGAAGGCTGGATCATCTCCTTGGCGGCGATGGTCACCTCACTCAACCGTTCGCGCAGGGTCAGCACCCGGCCCAGATGGTGCTGACGCTCCCCCAGCCGGCGCAGGCAGTTTTCCGCAATGATGACGGCGCCATCGACGATCAGGCCGAAATCCAGGGCGCCTAAGCTCATCAGGTTGGCGCTGACGCCGGCCTTCAACATGCCGGTGGCGGTCAACAGCATGGTGACGGGGATGACCAGGGCGGTGATCAGGGCCGCCCGGATATTGCCCAGCAGCAGGAACAGCACGGCAATGACCAGCAATGCCCCCTCGGTCAGGTTCCTGGCCACGGTCTTCACCGTGGCATTCACCAGATCGGTGCGGTCCAGCACCGTCTTTGCCATGATGCCGGCAGGCAGGGAGCGGCGGATATCCTCCAGCTTGGCATCCACAGCGGCGGCCACGGTGCGGCTGTTCTGGCCGATCAGCATCAGGGCGGTACCCACCACCACTTCACGCCCGTTTTCAGAGGCACTGCCGGTGCGCACCTCCTGACCCGGCTGCACCTGGGCCACATCGCCCAGCCGTACCGGCACCCCCTCCCGCGTTGCCACCACCACCTGGGCGATCTGGTCGGGCGTGGCGATGCGCCCGTCTGACCGCACGATGAATAGCTCGCCATTGCGCTCCAACTGGCCGGCCCCCAGGCTTTGGTTGGCGCGTTCCAGCGCCCGGCCCAACTCGGCAAAGGTCAGGTTGAAGGCGATCAGCCGGGCCGGATCGGGCATGACGTGGAACTGGCGGACATAGCCGCCGATCGTGTCCACGCCGGCCACCCCCTTCACCCCCTTCATCTGGGGGGAGACGATCCAATCCTGCACTGTGCGCAGATATGTGGCCCGCTCCACCTCGCTGGTCAGGCTTTCGCCTTCCGGGGTCAGGAAGCTGCCATCGGGTTGCCAGCCGGGTTTGCCGGCTTCCGCCTTCGCCTGTTCGAACGGCGCATATTCCACCGTCCACATATAGACTTCCCCCAACCCGGTGGAGATTGGGCCCATGGTGGGGGCAAGGCCGGGGGGAAGCTGTTCCTTGGCTTCCGTCAGCCGCTCGCTCACCTGCTGGCGGGCGAAATAGATATCCACCTTCTCCCCGAAAATGGCCGTCACCTGCGACAAACCATTGACGGAGATGGAGCGGGTGCTTTCCAGCCCGGCAATGCCGGCCAGCGCCGTTTCCACCGGATATGTTACTTGCTGTTCAATTTCGAACGGCGACAGGGCCGGGGCCAGCGTGGTGATCTGGATCTGGTTGTTGGTGATATCGGGAACCGCATCAATGGGCAGTTGCCGCAGCGACTGCGCCCCAAAGGCGGCGGCGACCGCCACCAGCAGCACCACCAGAAAGCGGCGCTGGATGGCGAAGGTGAGGATACGTTCGATCATGCCAACGTTCCTCAATGGGAATGCGAATGGGCGGCTGCCCCGCGCGATGCCTCGGCCTTCAACAGGAAGGTATTGCCGGTTGCCACCTGATCGCCGGGGAACAGACCGAACAGCACTTCCGCCACGCTGCTGTTACGACGGCCGATTTCCACCACGCGCGGTTCAAACCCCTCCTCATTGCGCACGAACACCACGGTTTCGCCCTTCAGTGTCTGCAGGGCAGAGGCGGGCACGGTGATATCCGCCGCCTGCCCGCTGCCGGCCTCTATGGCCCCGCTGGCGAAATCGCCGGGGCGCCAAAGGCCTGCGGCATTATCCAGTTGCGCCACCACGCGGGCGGCACCCGTGGCCGGGTCGATGGTGGGGGCGACGAAGATCACCTTTCCGTCACCCTGCTGACCATGATTGCCCTTCAACACCAGCTTCTGGCCCTCCCGCACCTGCGGCAGATCGGCGGCATAGACGGGCAGTTCCACCCAGACCTGTGACAGGTCGGCAATGGTAAAGGCTTCCTTTTCTGCCGCCACCAGTTCACCGCGTTGCAAGTTGCGGGCGGTGATGCGACCGGCGATGGGGGCCCGCAGTTCCAGCCGGGCTAGGCTGGCCGGGCTCTGGCCAGGCAAGGCATTGATATCGCTGGCACTCAGGCCCAATGCTGCCAGTCGCTGACGGGCGGCATCCAGGCTGATACGGGCGGTTTCTGCCGCCGTGCGGGCATCCAGATAATCCTGCTCGGCCGAGATTTTCTTGCGCCAGAGATCTTCTTCGCGCTTCCGGTTGCTGGCGGCCAACGCTTCCTGCCGCTGGGCAGACAGATAGGCTGCCTTGGCGTCGGCCAGTTCGGCACTGTCCAGCACGGCCAGCACCTCGCCCGCCGCCACCCTGTCGCCCAGCCGCTTGGGCAGTTCCACCACCACGCCGGAAAGCCGCGTGGTGACGCTGCTCATCCGGTCGGCATCGGCGGTGATGCTGCCCATTACCCGCACTTCCCCGGTGACGGCGGCGGGGCCGGCGGCGACAAGGGTAATCTTGGCCTTGGCAATCTGCTCCGCCGTCAGATGCACATTGCCGTCGCTTTCCTCTTCCTCGCCATGCGCGTGGCCGTCGCCTTCCGTATGGTTATGCCCATCGCCTTCCGTGTGCTTTTCCGGACCGGCGAGCGCAGGGATGCTGGCGCTGGCGGCCAGGGCGGCCAGACAGACACCGATCAGCAGAAATTTCTTGGTCATCGTGCCCCCTCTGCGCCGGTCACGGCGGCGGTTGCGGTCAGCCGGTCCAGTTCGGCCCGCGCGTTATGGAAGCCCTGAAGGCTGTTGATCAGGTCGCGGCGTGCCTCAAACAGGGTGCGCTGCGCCTCCAGCACTTCCAGGTAAGAGAATTTGCCCTGGCGATAGCCTTCCTGGGCGGCGGCAAAGGCCGTTTCCGCCGTGGGGATGATCTGGCCCTGCAGGGCCGTGGCATTGTCATGGGCGGCCGCCAGATTGGCCGTTGCTGCGGCCAGCCGGCGTTCCCGGTCAATCCGCTCGGCGGCCAGATCGGCCTCTGCGGCGGTCAGTTCTGCCCGCGCCCGCGCAATCGCCCCCCGGTTCTGGTCGAACACGGGGATCGGCACGCTGATGCCGACCAGGAAGGCATTGTCATTGCCTTCCCGGAACTGGCGGAAGCCGGCGGAAACCGTGACATCGGGTATGGCCTTGGCCTGTTCCACCGCCAGATCGGCACGGCCCTGGCGCACGGCGGTCTGCTGGCGCAGCAGGTCCGCCGATTCCCCTGCCGTGGCAGCGGGGGCAGGCGTGTTCTCCAGCCGCTTGAACCAGTCATCCACCAGCCGCAGGTCCGGCTGTTGGCTGCCGGTCAGCGCGGCCAGCATCTGTCGGGCCAAATCAGCGCGACGCTTGGCTTGATCCCGCAGCATCCCGGCCTGTCGGCGGGCGATTTCCGCCCGGCTTAGCTGGATCGGCGCTTCCCGCCCTGCATCCAGCCGGGCCTGGATGGCGCGTTCCACCTCACCGGCCAGCCGAACCTGATCTTCCGTCAGGGCCAGATCGGCCTCGGCGGCCAGCGCCTCGGCAAAGGCCAGTTTCACATCGCGCGTCAGGTCCAGCCGGCTGATCTCCAGATCATAGCCGGCGCGGGAAAGACCAGCGCGGGCGGCATCCACCCGCGCGCCCCGCTTGCCCCCCAGCTCCAGCGTCTGGGACAGGCTGTAGGTACGTTCAGAACTGCGGAAGTCCCGATAGGGGCCGGAGCCCTGGAAATTTTCCATCTCCACAGACAGTTCGGGATTGGGGGCCACATCGGCCTGATCGACCCCGGCGGCAGCCGCCTGCCGCCGGGCCAGGGCGGCGGCGGTGCGCGGTGCCGTTTCAAGGGCCTGGGCGATGGCGGCTTCCAGGGTCAGGCTGGCTGGCGGCTGTTGCGCCATGGCCAGCGGCACCCCGGCGATAGCCATCGCCAGGGTGGCAACAAAATGTATGCGCATGGAAACTCCCGCACACGGACAAGCGGACAGGGCGACACCATCGGGCGTCACCCGGCTTCAGGTCGGCTTGTCAGGCGCGCGGGGGTTCTTCAGGCTGACGCGGGTCCGCGCTGGCTGGAAGGGGGATATTGTCCGCCCTGTAAAGGGTCGGCCCCCAGAAAGCGGGTTCCGATATTTGCGCCAGACGCACATGATCGGCAATGTGGATATGGCTGCACGAATGATGTGCGTCCATCCCATGCTCATGGTCTGCCGGAGGTGCCACATCTGCGCAATCCACAGCGCCCATGTCCGCCAAACCATGCACATGGCCCGGCATCACGTCCCGCGCATGGATGCCGGGAGCGTTGAACAGGAATGCCACGAGCAGCAGAAGGGCGGCGAAGCAGCGCATAAGATGGAAGATAGGGCAGTTGCGGATGGTTCGCAAGGGAGGTTGTAAATATAGCCGCTCTGAACCGCACCGGGATTGTCGGCGGCTGAAGTTCGTGAGTCACGCCGCCATTTGCTGAGCGCTCACGGCGTCATGATAGCGTTGTTCGGCCTCGGCTGGTGGAATATTTCCGATGGGCTCGAGCAGGCGTCGGTTGTTGAACCAATCGACCCATTTGAGGGTTGCGTATTCCACGGCTTCAAAGGATTTCCATGGTCCCCGCCTGTAAATGACCTCCGCCTTGTAGAGGCCATTGACGGTTTCGGCCAAGGCATTGTCGTATGAAACGCCGACGCTGCCAACCGAGGGTTCGATGCCGGCCAAGCCCAGCCGCTCGGTTGACACCGCCGGCTGAACAGCCGATCTTGGATGCCACGGATGAAACTGCCGCCCATCGTGACGGGCGATCCTTCTCGTAATCCAGAACCAGCCGAACAGCACGCTCGCGGAACCCAGCTGAAAATTTGTTCGTTGTCTCGGCACATCGTAGCCCCATCCTCTCAGGAGTTGGAGCCGCCGACAATCCCGGAGCGGTTCAGCTTGGCTTACGCCGCACGTGCGGCGGGCCGGCGGTCGCCGGCCTCCAATCCGCCAAGGGTCAAACCCTCGGCGGATTGGTGTAAGCATCTGGCCGAAATCGACAAATAGCTTCAAGGCACTGGGCAACGGTCAATCATTAGGGAGATTGGTATTAGAGCGGATCGCGGAAAAGCGGAATCGCTTTGGAGCGTGAATCCGCTGGCTGAACAAGGGCTTAGAGCCGGGTGCGTTTCCGTTTAAACGCATCCGGCTCTAAACAAATTGTTTTTCATTACGCCATCGAATCCATTTTACCGAGGTTCAATTAAGTTATTTATTAACCTTTATTACCACACCCTAAAGTATAGGCTATACCGTCGAAGTAGGGCTTCGGTCTTCATTTACCACAAACAGGCGTTTAACGTTTTCCCTAGGGTAGAAGCTTCTGTTGATCACCGTCCGTATATGGGGAAAATCATGCGCTTGATTGATCTTTCAATCCTTTCAAAATTGGGCGTTTCCTTTGGGGCGGTGATCGGCGTCGTGCTGGTCGCCGGCTTGGTCACCACCGATGGGCTTAACCAGCTGGACGCAGCGCTGCAGCGCAACAGCCAGTCGCAAGAAATGCTGTTGATCCTGGCAGAGGCAGAATTGGCCAGCACACGGCAAGAATCCTCCGTGCGGGGCTATATGGCCACCGGAAATGCCAGTTTTGTTGAACAGTACCGCAAAGCCGGTAGTGATTTTGAACAGGCGATGCAGAAGGCACAGCAACTGGCAACAGAGGCCGAACAACAGCAGCGCCTGCAGGATCTGTCGCGCGTGGCGGCGGATTGGCGGCAGAAGGTGGGGGATCAGGAAATTGCCCTGATGGCCCAGCCGGATGGTGCTGTCAAAGCCAAGGAAATTGCCAACGGCCCCACAGGCCGTGCCCTGCAGGCCAAACTGCACGATACTGTCATCGCCACCCTGACCACCGAACAGACGCGGCTGGCCAATATCGTGCAAGCGGCGGAAGCGGAGAAGCAGCACGCGATGATCGCCATCTGGGGTGGCGCCATCCTTGTGGCCATCTTTGCCGTGCTGCTGGCGTTGCTGCTGTCCCGTCTGGTGGCGGCACCGTTGCGCCAGGTGGCGGAAATCCTGGCGAAGCTGAGCCGGAATGAACCGGTGGCCCCCTTGCGCTGGGAGCGCCGTGATGAAATCGGCCGTATTGCCAACGCCACCGATGCGTTGGGCGAAACGGTGACCCAATGTTTCGCCCAGGCCCAGATGATCGCTGAATTGCCGCTGGGGGTGATGACCTGTGACCCGGCCAATGATTTCCGCATCACCTATATGAACAAGCAGAGCCAAAAGGTGCTGAAGACGATTGAGAACCTGCTGCCCTGCAAGGTGGATGAGATGGTCGGCCAGTCTATCGACATTCTGCACAAGCACCCCGAACATCAGCGGCGCATTCTGGCCAATCCGGCCAATCTGCCCCACCACGCCAAGATCCGCGTCGGGGGTGAGGTGATGGATCTGCGCGTCAGCGCCATCCGCGATACGGCCGGCAATTATGTCGCCCCGATGCTGACCTGGTCGCTGATCACGCAACAGGTGAAGCTGACCGACGATTTTGAGACCAATGTAAAAGGCGTTGTCGATCTGGTCAGCCAGGCAGCAGAGGAGATGGCGAATGCTGCCGTCAGCCTCAGCCAGACAGCAGGCCGTGCGAACGACCAATCCGCCGCCGTTGCCGCCGCCGCCCTGCAGGCCAGCACCAATGTCGCCACGGTGGCCAGCGCTACCGAAGAACTGGCCGCCTCCATCCAGGAAATCGGCCGTCAGGCGGAATCCGCCAATGGCCGTACCAGCAAGGCGGTGGAAGATGCCGGCCATGCCGATACGCTGATGGCGCAACTGGCCGATGCCGCCCGCGAGGTGGGGGAGGTGGTGGATCTGATCAATGCCATCGCCAGCCAGACCAACCTGCTGGCCCTGAACGCCACCATTGAGGCCGCAAGGGCGGGCGAGGCCGGCAAGGGCTTCGCCGTGGTCGCCAGTGAGGTGAAGGGGCTAGCCAACCAGACGGCAACCGCCACCGACCGTATCCGCGACAAGATCGCCGAAATCCAGGGCGCCAGTGATCGGGTGGGCAGCGCCCTGCGGGGCATCACCCAATCGGTGCGCGATGTGCATTCCACGGCGGCAGCCATTGCCGCCGCCGTGGAGGAGCAACAGGCCGCAACGCGGGAAATTGCCAGCAACATCACCCAAGCCGCCGCCGGCACGCAGGAGGTGACGCAGAACATCACCGGCCTGAACCAGTCCACCAGCGAAACCGGAGACGCCGCGCAACAGGTGCGTACAGCCGCCGGCGAACTGTCCGGCGGGGCCAGCCGGCTGTCGCGCCAGGTGGCGCAGTTCTTGGTGAACGCCCGCGCAGCATAAAAGAACTCAGAGAAAAGAGATGGTGGCGACCTTAAGGCCGCCACCATCTTCATTTGCCTCAGTGCTGGCCAGACAGGCCAACCTTGAAACCGGGCTGGTTCATCGGGTGGTTCTGGTCACGGAACACCGACCGGTCATTCTTCATCATGATGACCTCAAAATACGGCCGGAACTCCTCATCCGTGATGCCGAAAGCCTGCTGGGTCTTGTCGAAGAAGACCCGTTCCTCCGGCTCCGCATCGCCGTCGGCCAGGGCGCTGTCCACCAGATTCATCAGGATGCACAGGCGCTGAGCGGTGGTCAGCACCGGCGTCGCCTCGGCCAGGAACTGTTCATGGCTGTGGCTGCGGACATATTTGAAGGCCGAGTCCAGCAGGGCTTGGTTATTGGCACCAACGCCGATCACGCCGCCCTTGCTGTCGCCGCCGATCACCGCCAGCAGATGGCCCACCTCTTCGGGGTCCATCTCGCCATCAGCGGCCATGGTGTAGATAAGGGCAATGGTGAACGCCTTGTGCGGCGTCATCTGCTCGCCCTTATCGCTCTTGAACATACCGAACAAGCTCATGGGATCACATCCTGCCAAGTTATATGTTTGGAAAACATCCCTCAAAGGGCGGCGGCCGTGCCATCGATCAGCGGCCCACCCTGGGGATCACGGAAAGGATGCGCGCCATCCAGATGGCGGCGCAGCAGCCTCATATTGCGGTCATTGGCCTTGAAGACGAAATCGGCCGCCCAGCCGACCAGGGGGATGGCCCCCAGTACGGTATCCAGCGCCACATTGCCGGCCATGCGGACCAGCAGAGCACGCGGCACCCGCAGCCGAGCCGCCTCCAGGATCAGCCAGGCCGAAATACCGCCGCTGGCCAGCGTCCCCAGACCGGGGATCAGGTTCAGCACCGGGTCCAGCCCGAAGCGCCAGCCGAGCAACGGCAGGCGAAAGGCATGGTCCAACAGACCGGAAACACGATCCAACCGTCGCCGCACACGCCAGTGACGGTCGGAAAAGCCCGCCCCGGTCACGATGACCGGGGCATGGGGGCGAAAACGCCGGAACATCGGGTGGCCCTGCGCCTCAGATCGCCGCCAGCCACCAAGCCCCCAGCCGCTGTCGACGCGGCCAGGACAGCCGGAACAATCCCGGCCGCCGGGCTGCCCGCGCCCGACGCAGGGCAGCGGCAACCTGGGTGAAGCGAATAATGTAGGGTAATTGATAGGTCATAACAGGCTCCTTCACGACCAAGCGACAGCTTCGTCCAAGGAGTCCGACATCACGTGGCGGTAAACCACGTCAGAGGGGCCCGGACCCGAGACTGACCTGATGTAAGAAGCCATGCCGCATAGCACAAGCCCTGCCGGTAAAAATATTCAGCGGCCACACTGAGCGCCCATCACACATCTGCCCACAGCCGCAGCAGGTTATGATAGCTGTTGGTCAGCGACAGCACGCCCGGATGGTCGGGCACATCCTGGTTCAGCCGCACAATCGCCATATCCATATCGAACAGGATGCGGCGCTGTGCATCATCGCGGATCATGCTCTGCACCCAGAAGAAGGAAGACACGCGCGCGCCGCGCGTCACCGGCCGGACATGGTGCAGGCTGCTGCTGGGATAGAGCACCATGTGACCGGCCGGCAGCTTCACCTGCTGGGTGCCGAACAGATCCTCGATCACCAGTTCCCCGCCGTCATATTCGTCGGGCTCCGCGAAAAACAGGGTGCAAGACAGGTCGGTGCGAATGCGCTGACCCGTGGCCGCCACCAGCCGGATGGCATTATCGACATGCGGGCCGAAATGCTGCCCCCCCGCATAGCGGTTGAACATTGGCGGCAGAATCCGGGAAGGCAGGGCCGCCGACATGAAAAGCAGGTTGCGCGACAGCGCCTGCAGGATCATCTGCCCCAGTTTCTGCGCCACCGGGTGATTTTCCGGCAGTTGGGCATTATCCTTCACCTTGGCGGACTGGAAACCGGCAGTCCCCTTCCCATCCACCCAATCGGCCGCATCCAGGGCCGCGCGGGCCTGCCCCACCTGTTCCGGGGTCAGCACATTGGGGATGGCGATCAACATGGCGCATATCCTGGTGAAACGGCAAGGGAGGCAACCTATAGCAGATGCGTGTGAGAGCCACTCTGATTTGCATCAATCCCGCCATGAAAAGGGGGAGCGGCTGTGCGACCGCTCCCCCTTCCCTCTGACAGCGCTCTTCAGCGTCAAATCAGAACGTGTAACCCACCGTCAAGGTGGCATTGCGCCCTGTGCCGGGGTTGGCCCAGCCATTGGTCGGGTTGCTGCGGATCTTGGTGTAATAGGTCTCGTCAAACAGGTTGTTGACGTTGAGCTGCAGCTTCACCTGATCATTCAGCTGATAAGAGACAGAGGCACGGTGGACCCAATAGGCCGGCACCTTGTAGATGGCCAGGGCGTCGGAATTATTGGGCAGCAGCTTGCCCTGATAGGTGACGCCATACCCCAGCTGCACCCCGACCGGCAGGTCATAGGTGGTCCAGATGCTGAAGGCATGGCGGGGCGTGGCCGTCAGCACCGCGCCCTGGCGGCCATTGGCGGCCGCCAGCGAGCTGGCACAGCTGGCCTGGGTGGGGTTGGCCAGGCAGTAATCGGAAACGCCCTGCAAGACCTCGCTGTCCAGGAAGGTGTAGTTGGCGAAGATACCCCATTCCGGCGTCACGTGGCCGGCAGCGCCCAGGGCAACGCCATCCACCCGCGACTTGCCATCCAGCTGCTGATCCGGCACGCCCGGTTCGTTGGACGCCACCTTGTAGTTGGTGCGGTCATTGCGGAAGATGGCGGCAGTCAGCGACAGCTGCTCATCCAACACATCCCACTTGGTGCCAATTTCAATATTTTCAGCGGTTTCCGGCTTCACATTGCAGCTGAGGCTGTTGGCGGTGGTGGAGCAGGCACCATTGACCGCACTCTGCGACGGCGTCTTGGAATTGCCATAGCCGATATAGATCGAACCGAAGGGCAGCGGCTTATAGACCGCCCCGACACGCCAGGAGAACAGATGCTCCTTGTTGCTGGCCGTCGGGCTGACCGTGGTGGTCCTGCCGGTGGCCGTATAGGCGTAGGTCGTGCTGTGATAGTCGCCGTCGGTCCGCTCCCAGCGCAGACCGCCATTCAGCTCAAACTGCTCGGACAGCTGGGTGCGGTCGAACAGATAGACTGCCTGGTTGTTCAGCGTGGAATCCACATCGCCGGTGACAATGAAATTATCCGGCCCGGTCCAGACGCTGTTGGGATTGGCGATGGAGATCGGCACAAAGCTGGCCGTCGGCACCGTGCCATCGGGATTGCGCAGGCGGTTGCCCGACTTCTGGTCGAACTTCTCCGACGAGATGGCAGCACCCAGCACGATATCATGCTTGATGCTGCCGGTCTGCAGCGAGGCCTTCAGATCGGTCTGGTTATAGAAGATGCTGGTATCGGCATCGCGGGTGATGCCGCGATTGGTGCTGGGCGTGAAGATACCCGCCGGGGTGCAGCGCGCACCGGTATAGGCGTTGATGCCATTGGCCAGACACCAGGTCCCCTGCAGGTAAGAGGTGGTGACGAAGCTGTCCACCTGTTGCCAGCGGGTCAGGTTGCTGATCGACAGCGTGTCGTTGAAGCGATGATCCACCTTCAGGGTGGCCATGTTCAACGTGCTCTCCTGCGTGTCGATATTGCTGTAGCCGTAATAGGCTTCCCGATCGATACCGGCCAGCGGCCCGCGGGAAATGGCATTCAGGCCGTAAGGCACGCCATAGAGCGGGATATTGTTATCTTGCTGATGCAGATAGCTGATGGAAACCTGGGTGTCGGTATTCAGGCCCAGGGTGATCGACGGCGCGATGCCCCAGCGCTTGGCATCCTCCACATCACGCTTGGGCACATCATTGCGATGCCACATGCCATTCAGGCGGATGGCAGTATTCTCGTCCAGCAACTGATTCGTATCGACGGTGGCGCGGTAATAATTATCGGTACCGATGCCGGCGGTCGCTTCGGTGAAGCGATCATCCTGCGCCACCTTGCTGACCATATTGATGGTGCCACCGACGGAGCCCGAACCGTTGAACACGGAATTGGCGCCGTTGGTCACCTCCACCTGCTGCACATTGAAGCTGTCGCTGCGCACATAGGCGCCGCTGTCGCGCACGCCATCGATGGTGATGTCGCTGTTGGCGGAATAGCCGCGCAGATTGACGCTGTCGGAACCACCGGCCCCGCCCTCACCCGCGCCAAAGGTGATGCCCGGCACGGTGGACAGGATATCGGTCAATGAAATCAGGTTCTGTTCCTGCATCACCGCCTTGGGAATGACGGTGATGGTCTGCGGCGTGTCCCGCAGCGGGGCGACATATTTCGGCGACGCCACCCGCTCCGGCGGCTTCTTCTCGTTCGGCACGCCCTGGCCTTCGACGCTCAGCGTCGGCAGCACCATGGTGCCACCGCTGGCATTGCCCTGCTGGGCCGGTTGCGCCTGCTGTGCCAGGGCGGGTGCCGCCACCGACGAGACAACACCGGCAGAAAGCGCCGCCATCAAGGCCATGCGGCCACGCACCAGAGTCGAACCCGACTTATCTTCCATTTCAGAGACCCTTCCCTTCACCGTATATTTCGGTGGGCAATTCATTCTCAATGTTATTCGCACACGCAAATTCAGGCCCGGATGGTCCTGGCATTTCCTTGCCGGCACCTTCACGGCCGCAAGGCCGGAAGAATGTTTGGCTGCGCGCACGATATTGCGAACAATTCACATTAACAATGCTGCTGCGCACAAAGCGAGATTGCCGGGCCACCACCCACAATTCACGCAAATCATTGAATTAAATACAAAATTTTGCCGATCAAACGAAGGCGCAGCCCAGCCCGTCGCTCACGGCATGGCTTTGTCACCCAGCAGAGCAGTGTTCTGGCCACAAACGGCGCGGAAACCGGCAGCGATATAGCGGGGCATCCGGGCCCGCACCGCCGCGACATCATCGGATGCCAGGGCACCACCGGAGAGTCGCTCAATCCGGCCGGTCTGGGCGAAGGCCAGCAACATGGCGCCGGAGAGGAACTGATAACTCCAGAGCAAATCCGCCTCCGTCGCCCCCGGCAGGATGGGGCGCAGCACATCCAGCAAGCGATGAATGACCGGATCGAAATAGCGGGCCATGGTCTGCCCGCCCCAGTCAGGTGTATTGTTCACCTGCGCCAGCAGGGCGAAATAATCCGACCAGCCGCGCCCGCCCGCCGCCCAGATATCCAGCATCGGCCCGACAAAGGCCTCTATCACTCCTTCAACCGTCGGGCCTTCCGGCCCTGGATCGGCTTGATAACGGTTGAGAGAAGCGATCCGCTCCCGGTTGAGGATTTCTGCCCGGCGCAGGAACACCGCATCGAACAATCCCATCTTGGTGCCGAAATAATAATGGGCCAGCGCCACATCCACCCCGGCCTCCCCGGTGATCTGGCGCACGCTGACACCGTAGAAGCCGTGCCGAGCAAACAGCTTCTCAGCGGCATCCAAGATCCGCTCCCGCGTTTCCTCCCCCTTCTCAGACCGGGGACCGCGCCCCACCGCACCAATTGACTGCTCACCGCCCTGTTCCAACTTCCCCACCACCAACATGCTTCAACCGCGGGAGCGCAATGGTATCAGGCTGGAGGCCCCGGACAAAAGGAAAGGGGCGCCGGTTGCCCGACGCCCCTTGTCATCCCGGCAGTATCACCCCGGATCAGTGATTATGACCCAGCGGCTGGGCACCGCCCTGCCCATCCGGCAGGACGATCTGCACATTCTGCATCATGCCCTGGTCTTCATGATCCAGAATATGGCAATGCAGCACATATTGACCGATATAGCGGCTGTAACGCGTGCGGATGGTGATGATGGCATCTTCATTCACCATGATCGTGTCTTTCCAGGTACCCTTCATGCCCTCATAGACCTTCTTGCTGTCATTGCTCAGCCCGACCTTGGGATCGGCCGGCTGGATATCCACGATCTGGAACGGGTTGACGTGGATATGGAACGGATGGTTCACGCTGAGGGTGCGCAACTGCCATTGCTGGGCCGTACCCAGGATCAAGGTATGATCCATGCGATTGGGATCATAGGCATGTTGGTTGATCAGGAATTTGGTGGGCGGCACCTCGAATTCCAGATTGAAGGCGATATCCACCTGCGGCTGCCCTGAAACCTTGATCTCCTCTTCCGTGACGTCCTGGTGCGGAATATATTTCGTCAGCCGCAGGTCATTGCGTAGGTCAGCCTGCACAACCTCCCGCACATCGGCTGGCAGATCGTCGGCCGCCCGCAGCAGTTGCTCGGTCAGGAATTCCTTCTGGGTTCCTTTGATGGTACCACCGGCAGCGTGGATGACGCCGATCACCTTGGGGTTGTCAGGGGAATTCATCACCTGATCCGTGCCGCTGGCATCGTCATAGACGCAATATTCACCCGGCTCCGGCAGCACGAACAGCACATCGCTGCGATATCCCGGCTGCAGGTTATTATCGACCTTGGCGAAAATCTGCCCACGGGTCAGCCCGTCGGCCGCCACTTCGAACTGGGTCACGTCGGTGCCGGCGCAGGCCTTCTGCACTTCCACTTCCTCTGCCTTCGCCCCGGCGGCCCGCCGGTTCAGGGCGCCCGGATTACTGGCCTTGCGGATGCGCAGGTTGACCGTTTCCTCCACGCCGGCATCAATCAGGCGCCAGCGATAAAGCTGGCCTGACTTCAGCTTCATTTCCGGCCGCACCTGGGCATTGAACATGGTGTAACGGCCGGATTTCTTCCAGGCCTTGGGATCGAACTGGTAGTCGAAATTTTCCACCACGCCCACTTCACCCTCGTTACAGGTCCAGATGGCGTCCTCGGGCTTGGCCTTGCCATTGGCGTCAACCAGACAGGCATAGGGAATTTGCTGGATCAGCATCACCTCTTTGGTGATGTCGCCATCGGGGGCGAAGCCCTTCAGCAGCGTATCCAGATCGCCATTGCTGGCCATGGTGGGGGGACGCTTGCCTTCAATCAGCAACGCACCCGCCATGCCGCTGCCCACCTGAATGGCGGTGGATCCATGGGTGTGCGGGTGATACCAGAAGGTGCCGGCCGGATGATCGGCCGGCACATTATATTCATACTGGAAATCCACCCCCGGCCTGATCGACAGCAGCACATTGTCGCTGTTGCCGGTGGGGGAAATCCACAGCCCGTGGCTGTGCATGTTGGTGGTGTTGAAACAGTGCGGAATATTGGTGTTGCCGGTGGCCCCGCACAGCGGCTCGGGCGCCAGCTTGTTCTGCAGGGTGAGACGCACCGTCTGGCCCGGCAGCATCTTGATGGTCGGGGCCGGGAAGGTACCGTTGTAGGCGCGCAGACGCACCTTGTCGTTACGGCCCGTGGCCGGGTTGAAAATCGTGCCATCGCTCAGCACGATGGGCAGGACATAATGCAGCTCCTTGCCGGTATCCACCGCATTTCTCAGCGCCCGGCTTGTGAATTTGTTGAAACCAGCCTGCACATCCCCTTTCGCGGTCGATGTCAGCCCCTCTTCCGCCCGCAGCACAGATGGCGGGGCGAAGTCCGGCACCGCAGCCGCCTTCTGCCCCTGGGCCGGCATGGCCAGACCGATGGCGGATAGGCAGACAGCCCCCGCCAGCCGCCAGGATAATCCCACTGATCCGCGCATTTTCTCGCCCCCCATTCAACGAAGAATGGTGGGATATATGACCCAGGCCGCCCGACAGAACAACAAAATTGAACGCTTCACGGGTAAATATCGGACAGAAACGCAACCTTTCTTCTATAAGGTCAAACCCCCGTCTCCCGATCCGGCGGGGTCACCAGCCCGCCGGAAACCACCATTTTCAACCCCTCCTCCACACTCATGCTCAGCGGCACCAGCTGGCTGCGCGGGACGAACATCAGATAACCCGATGTCGGGTTGGGGGTGGTGGGGACGAAAACATTCACCACCTCCTCATCCGTCAGGCGCTGCACCTCCCCCTTGGTGGTGCCGGTGATGAAGGCAATGGACCAGGTTTCCTTACGTGGAAATTCCACCAGCACCACTTCCCGGAAGGCATCGGACTGCTGGGCCAGCACGGTTTCGAAAATCTGCTTGGTGGCGCTGTAGATGCCGCGCACCACTGGCATCCGCGCCACCAGCGCCTCACCCAGCCGCACCAGCAGCCGGCCAGCGAATCCGGCAGAGGCCATGCCGACCAGCACCAGGAAAACCAGCAGGATCAGCAGACCCAGGCCGGGCACGCTGAAAGGCAGATAATGATCCGGGTGATAGGTTGCCGGCAGCACGCTGTCCACCAGCCGGTCGATTCCATCAATCACCAGCCGTGCCAGATAAAAGGTGATGGAAATCGGTGCCGTCACCAGAATGCCAGTGAACAGATAGGCCTTCAGCCGGGCGCCCAAGGTCAGGTGAAAGGCCCATTTGCCGGCTTTCTCAGCCCCGGGCCTTGTATTACGCTCTGTCACCCCAACCTCCTTGCAAAATCATCGGCCTGTCGAAACCGTAGCGGTTTGCGGCGGACGGGCCTAGATGTACTCTGTTTGAACCCATTTGCAGACGGAACTCCCCCCGTGAGCGAAGCCCATAGCGCCAATCTGGACCGCATCGACCTGTTGCAGTCGCTCAGTGCCGACGAACGCGTCAGCCTGGCCCGCCAGTGCAGCTGGCGGCATTTTCACCCGCATGAACAGATTGTGGACCGTTCATCGGACAGCCGCGATGTTTGTTTCATCGTGGAAGGTCGGGTCCAGGTGGTGAACTACTCCCTCTCTGGCCGGGAAATCACCTTCGACGATATCGAGGCCGGGGGCTATCTGGGCGAATTATCGGCCATCGACAGCGGCCCACGCTCCGCCTCCATCGTGGCGCTGACCGAAACGCTGGTGGCCTTCATGTCGCCGCGCCTGTTTCTGGAAACGGTCACCAGCCATCCGGCCGTGGCCACGGCGGTGATGCGGCGGCTGGCCCATATTGTCCGTTCCTCCACCAGCCGGATCATGGATCTCTCCACCCTGGGTGCCAATAACCGCGTCCATGCGGAATTGCTGCGCCTGGCCAAGGCCGGGCTGAAGCCGGGCAACAAGGCGGAAATCACCCCGGTGCCAATCCATTCCGACATTGCCAGCCGCGTCTCCACCACGCGGGAGACGGTGGCGCGGGTGATGAGCGATCTGGGCCGCGACAATATCGTTGTCCGCCAGGGGAACAGCCTGCTGATCGCCGACTTTGCCCGGCTGGAGGAGATGGTAGAGGAAGTGCGCGGCGATTGAGCCCAAGCCCGCAGATGCGGGCACCCGGCGCTGAGGGAGATGGGCAGTAGCCGAAAAAATTAGAGTGTGGTGCTTATGACACGCTTTTTACCCTTTTAAAGCCCGACGGGATTTGCTATATAAAAGTGGCTTGACCGTTGCAGAAGAGCCACGGTTAGGACTTTACCTCCTTATGAGGCTCCCTTCATCTCTGGCCGGCTGCCACCCCGCAGCCGGCTTTCTTTTTGGGTCGGTGCCGGCCGCGCTCAATCTTCCCGGTCGATGGACGCGACGACATAGCCCTGCTCCATCGGATAGCGCTGATGGATGCGCAGGCGCGCCTGTTCCGGGTTGTCGGCGGCAATCTCGAAATAATGGATATCGGCCCAATCATCGCTCAGCTGGCGATGTCGCTCCCCATCTGCCAGCTTGGCGCGGACCTGGGCATTGTAGAGGCCGACGGAATAGCGGGGCATGGCACACCTGCCGCAGGGGATCAGTTATTGATGCGGGCGAATTCCCTGAAGGTGACGGCGATCTTGTCTTCCACGATGGTCACCTCCCCGCGCGCCACCATGCGGCCGGACACGACAATGTCGGACAGGTCGTCGATCTTGCGGTCCAGTTCCACGATCGCGCCACGGCCGAGCTTCAACAGGTCGCGCACCCGGATGACGGAGGTGCCGAGCACGACGCTCATCTCCACCTCTGTGTCATAGACGGCGGAAATCTCCGCCGCTTCCGGCACCATTTTGACGCTGCCGCCCCCGGCCATCTCGCCGAACATCGCGTCGATATCATCCTGATCCGCCATGCTGGATCACCCTTGCTGCTGGATGGTCATGGAAGGCGATGCTAGCACGGCCCCGCCCCTTCGTGCAGCGACAAAGGCCGCCGCCTGCCGCCAGGGGTCGATATTGAACCAGCGGCGCGCCTGACCGGAGGGGGAGGTCAGCACGAACAGGGCCATCCCCTCCCAATCCGCCGGCTGCCGGCCCCAGGGGATGTCCCGCCCGGCCCCGATGGCCGCCAGGAAGATGGCGGCCCCATGCTTGCTGGTGAAAGCAATCCCGCCCGGCCGACACTGGCGCATCTTGGCCAGGAAGCCCGGCACATCATAGGCATCGGGGGACAGATCGGCATCATTGCCGATCTCCGTCTTGTTGAGGTCGGTCAGACCCAGTCCCAGATCGTTGAGGCGGGGAAAGTCGGCGGCGCGCAGCGGCGCCGGCAATAACCCCACCTCCCACAGGCTGGGCCAGAACCGGTTGCCGGGATTGGCATAATAGGCCCCGCGCGCGGCAGAGATGCGCGACGGGGCCGTTCCGCAGAACACAAGGTCAAGGCCGGGGCGAAGCAGGTCGGGCAGGATCATGGGCGCCACTTTGCCCCGCCAGGGGCGAGGGCGCAAGCCCGGCACTTCTTGCCCATACCCATAGCACTCTGGCCGAAAATGGCGGAAAAGCCTGGTTGGCACACCGATTGCTTATCACTTTGCGACCACGGGCCTTGCCGCCCATCGATGTTGCCGAGGGTAAGACGATGGAAAATTCACTCTACATCACGCTGTCACGCCAGGAAGCCCTGCGCCGGCAGATGGAAGTGATTTCCAACAATGTCGCCAACATGAACACGACGGGTTTCAAGTCGCAGCGGATGCTGTTCCTGGAATATCTGGAGCGGCCGAACCGCGAAGGCGACCGGATGAGCTTCGTGCAGGATTACGGCCTGCTGCGCAACACCGAGGCGGGCCCCTTGAGCATCACCAAGAACCCGCTGGATCTGGCGCTGCGCGGCGAAGGTTACTTCACCGTGGAGACGCTGTCCGGCCCCCGCTACACCCGTGGCGGCGCCTTTCAGATGAACGCCAACCGCGAAATCGTGGACCGCAGCGGCCTGCCGCTGCTGGGGGAAAACAACCAGCGCCTGACCATCCCGGAAGGCACCAGCCAGCTCGACATCCAGGGCGATGGCACGGTGAAGACCGAGCAGGGTGTGGTCGGCAAGCTGAAAGTGGTGAATTTCGAGGATGAACAGAAGCTTATGGAGCTGGGCGGCGGGCTGTACAGCACCGATCAGGATGAAATCCTGATTGAACAGCCGCAGGTGACCCAGGGCGCGCTGGAAAGCTCCAACGTGCAGAGCGTGGTGGAGATGACCCAGATGATCGACGTCATCCGCACCTATCAGAATGTCCAGAAGATGATCGACACCGAGCATGAACGGATCCGCACCGCGATCCGTCAGTTGGCCCGGGCTCAGTAAGAAGGAACGGAAAAATGCGCAGCCTCTCCATCGGCGCCACCGGAATGCTGGCCCAGCAGCTCAATGTGGAAACCATCTCCAACAATATCGCCAACATGACCACCACTGGCTATAAGCGCCAGCGGGCGGAATTCCAGGATTTGCTGTACCAGAACCAGCGCCGCGTCGGCTCCACCTCGTCCGATGCCGGCACCGTGGTGCCGTCGGGCATCCAGGTCGGTACCGGCGTAAAGGCCGCCGCCATCTACCGCATCAACGAACAGGGCAATATCAGCCCCACCGGCAATACGCTGGATCTGGCCATCAATGGCCAGGGCTATTTCCAGGTGACCTTGCCCAATGGCGACACCGCCTATACCCGCGCCGGCTCCCTGCAGCTGAATGCAGAAGGCACCATCGTTACCGGCGATGGCTATCAGGTGGTGCCGGGCATCGTGATCCCACAGAATACCGTGGACATCACCGTGAACCCCAATGGCGAGGTGCTGGCCAAGCTGGATGGCCAGGTCGCCCCGCAGAATGTCGGTCAGCTCCAGTTGGCCAACTTCCCCAACACGGCCGGTCTGGAAGCCATCGGCGGCAACCTGCTGCTGGAAACCCCGGCCTCCGGTCAGGCGATTGCCGGCAATCCGGGTGCCCCCGGTTTCGGCCGCATCACCCAGGGCGCGGTGGAGACGTCCAACGTCAATATCGTGGCCGAGATCACCCAGCTGATCACCGCCCAGCGCGCCTATGAAATGAATTCCCGCGTCATCTCCACCACCGACCAGATGATGCAGTCCGTCAGCCAGCTGCGCTGATCCGGATTTTCGTAAAGGGAGTTATCGCCATGCGCCGCCTCGCCGCCCTGCTGATCACCGCCACGCTGCTGACCGCCCCGCCGGCTGGTGCCGCCGCCCTGAAGCCGAACGGCGTGGTGAGCGCCCAGCAGGTGGTGCTGGGCGACCTGTTCGATGGGTTGCCGCCGGAACAGGCGGCCCGCGTGGTGACCAACGCCCCTGCCCCCGGCGGGACGCTGACGCTGGATACCGCCGCCTTGCTGCGCATCGCCACCACCCACGGGGTGGCCTGGCGGCCGGTGGGGCTGGGCGAAACAGTGCAGTTGAAGCGGGAAGCGGTGCAAATCCCGCAGGCAGCGATCCAGGACAGTCTGCGTGATGCCCTGGTGCAGCAGGCCGGCACCGGCGCCAATGTCGATATCCAGCTGGATAACCGGTCCCTGGCGCTGTTTTTGCCGACCGGCAGCGATATGTCTGTGCGGGTGGAAAATCTTGCCTATGATGCCGTGCGCGGTCGTTTGACGGCCGATCTTATCGCCCCTGCCGCCGGGCCGGAATTGCTGCGCCAGACGGTCAGCGGCCGCGCCATTGACATGGTGGAACTGCCGGTGTTGAACCGCCGGCTGGCGCCGGGCGAAGTGGTGGGGGACAGCGACCTCAGCTATCTCAACATGCCGCGTGATCGGGTGATGGCGGGTGCCGTCATCCGTGCGGACGAACTGGTGGGCAAAAGTATGCGCCGCGCCGTGGCCCCCAATCAACCGGTCAGCAGCCGCGATGTGCGCGAACCGGTGGTGGTGGTGAAGGGACAGGCCGTCACCATCATGCTGCAATCGGGTTCCATGCAGCTGACCGCCCAAGGCAAGGCCCTGGGCGACGGCGCGCAGGGTGAGTTGGTACGGATTGTGAATAGCTCCAGCAGCAGGGTGATTGAGGCAACGGTGGCCGGTCCCAATCTGGTGACCGTCCGCCCCGCTGCCGAGATCGCCGCCGCCCAACAAGCTGCCGTCAGGCTCGCCGCCAATCAGGCCCGGCCGAGCCGATAAGGAGAACCGACATGTCCGCCGCCCGTCCCTTCCTGCGTACCGCCACCACGCTTACCACCCTGATCCTGGGGGCCAGTATGCTGACCGCCTGCGGCACGGCCGACCGGCTGGCCAGTGTCGGCAAGGAACCGGCCTTTTCCTCCATCGAGGATCCCTCGCGCAGCCCGAATTATCAGCCGGTGCGGTTGCCGATGCCGGAAGCGCCGGTGGTGGAAAAGCGGGCCAACTCTCTGTGGCGAGCCGGTTCGCGCGCCTTCTTCAAGGATCAGCGCGCTGCCCGCGTCGGCGATATCCTGACCGTGAATATCCAGATCAACGATAGGGCCCAGCTGCAAAACCAGACGACCCGTGCCCGTACTGGTACAGAAACAATGGGTGTGCCCAACCTGTTCGGTCTGGAAGCCAGCACCAATACCGTTCTACCCGATACGGTTACGGCCGCCAGCCTGCTCAGCACCAACAGCACCAGCAACAGCGTCGGCAATGGCCAGATCCAGCGGCAGGAACAGATCAATCTGCAGGTCGCCGCCCTGATCGTGCAGATTTTGCCCAACGGCAATATGGTGGTGCAGGGCAAGCAGGAAGTGCGGGTGAATTACGAAATGCGGGAATTGACCCTGAACGGCATCATCCGGCCGGAAGACATCACCTCCGCCAACACCATCTCCTATGAAAAAATTGCCGAGGCACGGATTTCCTATGGCGGCAAGGGCCAGGTCAGCGACCTGCAGCAGCCGCGCTGGGGCCAGCAGGTGATCGACATCATCAACCCGTTCTGATGGGTGACACCACCGGTTAGGGACAAAGCGATGGGCAGGGGCCGGCGGTTGCCGGTCCCTCCAGTTTTCCTGTAAAGTCAGACACCGTGACTGAAGAGGATACCAATTTGCGGGGAGCAGAACTCGCCGCGAGTTGATTGGCGCGGTACAAACCACACGGCGGCAGTTGCAGCATTACCATCGGTGAAGAATTTCGACCGATGGTATAATATCAATCTCCCTTGATCGTGACCGATCCAGGGAGATTTTGTGTTCCCTCAGGCGCCGGGCGGGCGCATCCGCGCCCTTGGCTTACGCCGCATGTGCGGCGGGCCGGCGGTCGCCGGCCTCCAAGCCGCCTAAAGGTCAACCTCTAGTATGAATCATCGATCCCCGGCTTTGGGAAGCCCGTAATTAACGACACGCCCTAATCCTCTGGCGCGATTTCAACATGCAGGCCATCCAGGTCTGGGGAAAACGGGATCTGACACGATAAGCGCGACCGTTCCGTCCGGTGGGGCGATATATCCAGGAGGTCGTTCTCATGCTCGGACATTGGCGCGAGCCGACCCAAATCGACTTCATCCACGTAGACGTGGCAGGTGGCGCATGAACAGCAACCACCGCAAAGCGCCAGAAGCTCATCGAAGCCGGCCTGCCGGAGAACCTCCATGACTTTGACGTCGGCTTCCCCCTCAACCCTGTGCAGGGAGCCGTCGCGGGCGGTAACTTTCAATATTGGCATGCCGCGCTTCCCCCGTAAAATTGCGCCCGACTATTCATTGCATGTTCGAGCTGTGCCGATCAGGCGGCCCGGGGCGCTTCTTGTTCCGCCCGCAGCAAGGCTTCGATCTTCCGCCGCACTTTGACAGCCGGAGCGTCGGCGCGGACGAGAAGTTCGCGCTGCCGGGCCGACGCTTCATCAAGACCATGCTCAACCGCCTCAATGGCATTGACGTCCTGCTGACGAATTTTGCAATCCGACTCAAGCTGAAATGCATCCAACCCTTGGCTGTCGAGGCGGAAATTACGGGTTGCAAAGCCAAAATAATGGGTCGTGTTTTCGGTTTCGGGCGTGATCCCATGGAGAATGTTCAGGGTGCCCAGCGCCGGCGGAACATGATTGTCACCGTTGATCGCGGTCGTGATCGGCAGGCTCGTACGGATAAACTCCGGCCCGTAATAGTCTGTCAGCGACAGAAAGTCCGAAAGCCCCTCGAAACGCGCCTCAGGGCCGAACACCAGTTCATGGAATGTGGTGAAGGGCACCTTTCCTGTTCGTGATACACGATAGCTGATCGGCCGTTCCTCATCGATCATCGCAGGCGTGCGCATCGCATCACCGCCCGCAATATGGTAGTGCACATAGGGTAAGTGCGTGAGATCCATAAGATTATCGATCAACAGCTGACTGCGGCCTTTGAGATGAAAATAGTTGGCCGAACTGTACCGCCAGCCCGGCTGATCCAAACCAAAATCCGCATAGGGCGGGATCAAGCCCTGATCGCTCTTTTCCGGGTCGCCCATCCAGATCCAGCATAGCGGCCCGCGTTCAACGATTTCATAGGTCGGCTGGCAGAAGTTCGCGCCGGTGCCCTGTGAGGGGATCGAACTGCACTTGCCATCCGCCTGAAATTCAAATCCGTGATATCCGCATACTAGCGCGTCGCCCCGCACCTTGCCCTGGGCAAGCGGAAAGTACCGATGGGGGCAGCGGCCATACATCGCCACGGGCGCGCCGTTTTCCCGTCGGTAGAGCGCAACCGGAATGCCCAGAAGCCGGCGCTCCATCGGTTCCCGCGAAATCTCGTTCGAGAAGGCGGCAATGTACCAACGATTGCGGAGGATCGAACTGGGCGTATTAAAGGGATACATCTTGATCACCCTTAAGGTCTTTGGAGACGGCGGCACTCGTCGGCAAACCAGATCCCGATGAGGTCAACGCATCGGGATCTGGTATCCGTCAAGATGGCTTCGTTTTCCCCTTCCCGTCAGAACGTATAGCTAACCCGCAAGCCATAGGTGCGCGGCGGCTCCAGTGTGAAAGACGTCACGTTGCCGGCCCCCCCCTGGTTGGTCGACCGGATGGCTTCATTGGTGAGGTTCCGCACAAACAAGAGGACCGTGACAGGAACCTGATGAGGTTCGATCGACAGCGAGGCGTCAAACGTCCAGTCATCGCCGCTGCGGCTGGTCGGCAGGTAGTTAAAGCCCAGTTCGCGGTCTGTGCGATACCGTGCACTGGCCGATCCCACCAGATCAACATTGTCCAGTTCAATCGTCTGATCGACGCCCATGTTGAGCGTCCATTTCGGGGAGAGCAAGGCGCGCTTGCCGGAACAGTCGATATTGAACGAGCGTGAGGGCGTCGTGACCTGCTGGAACGAGCAGCCGGTGAACGGGGTCTGAAAGTTCAGAGGGTCGGTGGGTTGCGACGTGTCGACCTGATTGTATTTGAAGTCGGTGTAGACGGCATCCAGGTACTGGATATTGGCACGCAGGCGGGTGGTCTCTGAGACCTGCGCCTTGGTATCCAGTTCCATGCCCTTGATCCGCGAGGCGCCCAGATTCTGGATCACCAGAGCGTTACGGCCCTCCCCGTCCACGCCCAGCGCGCCCAGCTGCTGGTCTTTGTATTTCCAGTAGAACGCTTCCAGATTGACCTGGAAGCGATTGTCAAAGAACATGTTCTTCGACCCGACCGTCCATGCCTTGATATATTCCGGCTTATAAGATTCACGTCCGATCGCCAGGTTGAAGCCACCCGCGCGGAAGCCCGTCTCATAGCTGCCATAGAGCAGATTGTCTGAGCTGACGTCATATTCAGCGGCGAGACGGTATGTCACTTCGCCATCGGAAGCCGTGTCCTGAATATTGCGGCTGACAACCTGAAACAGGGCTCCCGGCTGCCCATTGACAAGCGGGCCGTATGGATAGGTTGCAGAGGCCGTCGGGTTGCTGAATGGATTGGTGACGGGGAAAAGCGAGGGGCTGAGCTGTGAAAGCGCCTCTGCGAGGGTGAGTGCCGCCGGGATCGTGGGAACCTGCGGGCAGGAATTGGGCACCCGGCGGCAGATGGCTGTCACGGTGTTGATCTTGGCGTCCATCTCACGCTTTTCGTAGGTGTAGCGGAGGCCACCCACCAGACGGAAATCATCGGTGACATGATAGGTCAGGCGGGAAAAGACGGCCTTCGACTTGATCTTGCTGTTATAATCGTTGAAGTTGGTAGTGGCGAACTGATTGAACGAGTTGTTGCCATCCACGGACTCGTCAAACAGATAGCCACCAAGAATCCAGTCCAGATCGCCGACCTTGCCTGACATGCGTGCTTCAAGGCTGTACTGCTTCGCCACGTCGCTCTGCATCGCGGCCTTGAACGGCGGTCCGTTGAACGTGTCATCGGTCTCTGCGCGACGGAAGGCCGGAATGACAACCAGTTCGGCGTCACCCAGATCGACATTTATTTCTGCATTGGTGTTGAAGTACTTGTCGTTCCGGGAGGGATAGACATAGCCGACCATGGGGGAGAATAGCGGCCCCATGGATGCGTTGTTCTGGATAAAATTGAGTGTCGCCTGGTTGTGCATCCCGCTCAGGGTGCTGACATCGGCCGGTACCGGGACGAATGTGCGATTGGTGATCGTCGCCGTCGGCGAGAACGGTGTGAAGCGGTAGACGCCGTCGATGTTGATGCCCGTGCCGGTGCCTTTCTGGGCCGAATAATCGGCGGACAAGCGTACATTGATCGTATCGCTCAGTTCGCCATAAATCTGCCCGCGGATGGCCAGATCGTCGGCCGTGCTCGTGCCGTCATCGAGATAGGCATCATGCTCGCTTTTGACGGCCGCCAGGCGCATCGCCACGTCATCGCCGAGCGGGGCATTGACCACACCCATGACCTCATAGGCATTATAATTGCCATACTGCGCGGCAACATTGCCTTCGGAGACGCCGAGTTTCGGCTTGTTGGGGATCACATTGATGGCACCGCCGGTGGCGTTCCGCCCATAGAGCGTGCCCTGCGGGCCCTTGAGAACTTCGACGCGATTGAGATCGAGGAACGAGGCGATCGTGGAGGAGGGGCGGCCGACATAGACATCATCGATGTTGAATGCCACCGCCGGCGCTGTATAGCCGTTATTGGTGAAATTGCCGACACCGCGAACGAAGAAGCCGGTATTGGCCCCGCCGCCATTTGTGACGAACAGGGCCGGCGCGATCAGATTGAGGCGGGTCGCGTCGGTCACGCCCTGGTTGACCAGGGCATCGCCGGTCACTGCCGTGATCGCCACCGCCGCCTTCTGAACCGACTCCGACCGGCGCTGGGCCGTCACGATGACTTCCTCAAGTCCGACAAGCTGCTCGGTTCCAGCGCTCGCCCCTTGAGAGGTCTCAGCCTGGGTACCCTGTGCATGTGCAGCCAATCCCGTTGCGGCGACAGCAAGCACAGACGAGGCAAGCAGATAGAAGCGCATAAGGTTCCTCCCCAAATATTTTGTTGGGGCGAAGATGCGCGCTCCTGAAAAATTAGGAAAATCGATTGCTCGAATTTCAACAATTATGAAACGAAATTGCTTGCGCGGTCATGGGCGTCCAAAGCGGCCGCTTCTTCATGCAGCAATTGGCGAAGCCAGCGCACGCCGGCATCCTTTCGACGAAGCGGATGCCATTGCATGATCTCACTGATCTGGGTGCCGGTGACGGGAAGATGATGGCAGGCCAGAGGGTACATCCGCTCGAAAAGCCGCGCGTGCCGCCAATGCATCACCGCGAGCCGATCCGTACCGCAGATGGCGCCCGGCAGCGCGGAAAAGCCCGGCACATGCAGCGTGGTGTTGAGCACAAGGCCCGCCTCGGCAAAGTGAAGGGCCGAGATAGACGGCCGGCGTTCCTCACCAAAGACGGGGACAGCAAATTCAGCCGACAGAAATGTGTCTTTATCGATACCCTGTGCGTGCCGGCCATGCTTCCAGCAGATCACCGCATCAATGTCAGCAAACAGCAGTTCCGATGGAAAGCCCACCAGGCTGAAAGGCGGCACCGTGATCATCAGGTCGATATCGCCCTTCTGAAACAGCCGGGTGCCCAGCGGACCAACCGGGCTGATTTCGAACATGATGCCCGGTGCGATGCGGGCGGCCTTGACCAGCATCTTCGCCAACAGCACGTCGAACACATAGTCTGAGGCGAGCAGCCTGAATTTACGCCGTGATGTCGCGGCGTCGAACTCATCACTCTGGACGATCCGGAACCGTGCGATATTCAGCATCTCGGTCACCGCAGGCGCCAGTTCCTCGGCCAGTGGCGTCGGCACCATCTCCCGCCCGACATTCACCAGCAGGTCATCACCGAAATAGTCACGCAGCCGCCCCAGGGCGGAACTAACCGTGGGCTGACTCATGTTCAGCCGACGCGCGGCCTCGGTGGTGCTTCGACATTCGAGCAGCATGTCGAACGCTACCAGCAGATTGAGATCCAGCCCCTCAAAGCGCATCACCATGCCCTCCCTTTTAAAATTTGATTCTTCAATATTTCTTATTCGATCAATTCATTTTCCAAATCAAGTGCTGTCACCCACCTTGAGGCCGTCCTGGTCTGACGATAAGCGGCCGGACCTTTGAGCCAATGCAGAGGGTCAAAAAATGCGATTGCAGGCGCTTCATCATGTAACGTTTGCGGTGCGGGACCTTGATCGACAGGAGACCTTCGTCAAGGATTTCGGACTGGTCATCGTCGAGCGCACCGACAGCCGCCTGGTCATGAAAACATGTGGCGGCGACCCTTTTGCTTATGTCGCTGTCAAAGGCGAGGAGAACCGGTTCGTCGGCCTCGCCTTCACGGTTGAAAATGCGGCCGATCTCGACGAGGCCCATGCCAGATTGGGGGCAACCGCGCCATCAGATCTGGACCTCCCCGGCGGTGGCCGCAGCGTGTCGCTCACTGATCCTGACGGAAATCTGGTGCTTCTGGTTCACGGCTCTCAGCGCTCTGAACCTGAGCCATTCTATCCCGAACTGGAACATAATACCCCGTTCGAGAAGCGCCGCTTCGGTCGCAACCAGCATGGACGCGAACGGGGGCCGGCACGCCTGTGGCGTATCGGCCATGTCGGCCTTTTCGTGAAGAGCTTCCGGACCAGTTCCGAATGGTATGAAAAGATGTTCGGGCTGATCGGCAGCGATATCTATCATATCCCCGGTCAGCCGCAGGCACGGATCGTCGGCTTCTTCCGCATGGACCGCGGCGACGAATATGTCGATCACCATGTCGTGGCGTTCATGCAGGACCCGCGCGGCGGTTGCCACCATATCTCCTTCGAGACACAGGACTTTGAAGCGCAGCAGCGCACCCATTGTTTCCTCGGTTCAAAGGAATATGAAGCGATCTGGGGGGTCGGCCGGCATCCGCACGGCAGCCACATCTTTGACGTCTGGCGCGCACCCGACGGGGCGCGGTTCGAGACCTTCTCGGACACCGACCTGTTCCGCAAGGAGCACGGAACGAATGTTCACGACATCTCCCAGGTGACAATGGACGCCTGGTCGACTGACAAACCGGACCGTTACTTTGTTTAATCCCGTTTTACAGAAGAGACCAATGAAATGACTGAATTCAATCCGGCCACAGGTCTCGCTGCTGGCTCCTTCGGCATCGGGACTTATGCGGTTAAAAGGGGCAAGCCCTTCCCGGGTCTGGTTCTGCCCGATGGTACGGTGCTCCAGCTCTCCTCGCACTGGCCCGACACCCATGCCATTTTCGATGACTGGGAACGCGCCTTCGACACGCTGGTCGATATCGCCGCGCGGCGGGAGGGGCCGCAGCATGAGTTCGCAACGCTCCACGCGCTGCCCTGCGTTTCCCATCCCAACATGCTGTTTACCGGTTCCAACTACCGGCAGCATGTTGCCGAGATGATGACGCACAACAAGTTCAACCAGCACAACCGCAGGACGGGCGAGAGCGACGAGCAGTTCTTTCAGCGCAATCTGGCGGAGATTGACCGGCGGGCCCGCGAGGGAATGCCATTCTTCTGGACCGGCCTGCATTCCGCACTGTGCGGTGCCAATGACGAGATTCCATTGCCCCTGATCGGGGAGCATCCTGACTGGGAGATGGAACTGGGCGTCATCGTTGGCAAGACCGGGCGGTATGTGAAGCCGGAAGAGGCCAATGATCTGATCGCCGGCTATGTCGGGATCAACGATATCGGCACGGTTGATGAGTTCCGCCGTACCGACGTGCGTTTCATGTTCGACTGGATCAGCAAGCATCAGCCCAATTTCAAGGTGCTCGGCCCCTTCATTGTTCCCAAGCAATTCGTGAAGTTTGAGGATATCCGCATCCAGTTGAAACTGAGCGGCCAGATGATGCAGGACTGGCCGGTAACCGACATGATCTTCAAGCCCGAACAGATCCTGTCCTATGCGTCGGAGCGCATCCGGCTGATGCCGGGTGACCTGCTGTCCACGGGTTCACCACCGGGCAACGGCGCCTTCCATGGCAATCGCTGGATGCGTCCGGGTGACGTGGTGGAAGCTGAACTCACCTATCTCGGGCGGCAGCGCAACAATGTCGTGCCGGAGGAAACCAACGGCAGGACCTGGACCTGGGGCCCGCTGCCCACCAAAGAGCAGGCTTAACACCAGCAGCACGCAGCCGGGCCGCCGAATGGCGGCACCGGCGACTGAAGCCCGGTGATCGAATGATGACCGTTGGTATAATACCAATCCGCCGAAAGGTTGACCTTTCGGCGGATTGGAGGCCGGCGACCGCCGGCCCGGCACCACGTGGTGCCGTAAGCCAAGCTGCCGGAGGCAGCGCCCGGCGTCTGAGGGAACGCAAAATCTCCCTGGATCGGTCACGATCAAGGGAGATTGGTATAAGGAAAAGGGAGCGGAGCATGGGTCACAATCACCAGCACAAGCCAATCATTGTCCGCAAGAAAGGCCGCCATCTGGTGGTGGATATCCATGCGCACCTGAATGTTGCCGCCGCCGAGGCGACGCTGCGCCAGGCGATGCCGAACCTGCCGAAAGGGTTGCCCTTTTCCTGCCCGGCTTCCGATGCGGTCAATGCCCGCATGTTCGCCCAGATCGGATCGAGGCTGAACGGTGTCGCCGAACGGTTGGCGGACATGGACCGGCTGGGCGTGGATGTGCAGGCGCTCAGCCCCAATCCCGGCCAGTATTATTACTTCGCACCGGCGGAACTCGGCCGCGAGCTGTCACGCGCCATCAATGACGGCGTGGCGGAAGCCGTGGCCCAGGCGCCTGACCGTCTGGTCGGCATCGGCACCGTTCCCTTGCAGGATGTCGCCATGGCCATCGCGGAAATGCGGCGCGTTGTTGGCGACTGCAACATGCGCGGGATCGAGATTGGCAGCAATGTCGGCGGGCGCGACCTGTCCGCAGAGGAATTCCGTCCCTTCTTTGCGGCGGCCGAGGAACTGGGCGTGATGCTGTTCCTCCATCCGCTTGGCTTCACGCAAGGTGAACGCCTGTCAAACCACTATCTCAACAACCTGATCGGCAATCCGCTTGAATCCACCATTGCGGTCAGTCACCTGATCTTCGGCGGCGTGCTGGAGGCTTATCCAGGCCTCAAGCTTTGCGTGGCGCATGGCGGCGGGTATCTGCCCGCCTATAGCGGCCGCATGGACCATGCCTTTTGCACGCGGGAAGATTGCCACCAGCATATTTCGCGTAAGCCGTCCTCCTATCTCAAACAGCTCTGGTTCGACTCCCTGGTCTTTGAGGCGGGGCAGCTGGATTATCTGGTGGCCACATATGGCGCCGATCACATCTGTATGGGTAGTGATTATCCTTTTGACATGGGCGAACCTGATCCGGTCGGCTTTCTGCATCATCTTGATGAGGCTGACCGGGCAAAAGTCATGGGCCAGAACGCCTGTGAACTGTTAAACCTGGAAATACAAGCAGCCGATCACGAAAACCCTTGATCCGTTCATGGGGACGGAAGCTGGCGGCTTTCATGCTCATGATGAAGTCATACCAACGGTCATGAATTATGGCCGTTGGTACGGCGGCGACCGCCGCCGCGCCGCTTGGTAGCGGCGTAGCCAAGCCAGCGGATGCTGGCGCCGGCGATTGAGGGGCACGAAAGCGTGACCAGCGGTCAGGATTTCGTGCCACTGGTATTACGCTGAATAATCATGTCGCCCGTTCAAGAGCGTCACAAGACCGTTGGCATCATCGATAGGTGTATCACCCCAGGCGATGGTGCAAACAGGAGGAGGACAGGAAATGCCAACAAAGAATTCCGAACGTTACGCGCCTCATGCTCTGGCACTGCTGCGGGTAATCGCAGCACTTCTGTTCATGCAGCATGGTCTTCAAAAACTGATCAAATTTCCCGATGCCGGCCATCATCCGGGGCCGTTCGAACTGTTTACGCTTGCGGGTGTGGCGGGCATTCTGGAAACGTTCGGCGGGCTGGCCATTCTGCTGGGCCTCTTCACGCGTCCGGTGGCCTTCGTCTTGTCCGGCCAGATGGCGGTGGCCTATTTCATGTTCCACTTCGCCAATGGGATCGCAAAGCCGATGGGCTTTTTCCCTGTCGTGAATGGCGGCGACCTCGCCATCCTGTTCTGCTTCGTTTTTCTGTACCTCTCGGTCGCGGGCTCCGGAAGCTTCAGCCTGGACGGCAAGCGTGCCCGGCGCGGGGCCTGATCGCTCCCCGGGGGCTTTGATGCGTATGCCGTGCACCGGTGCGATAGAGCACCTACCCAGCCGCCCGTTCTCGCCTCGGCGCCAATCGAAGCCGGGCCAGCCTGAAAGGCAACAGACATGATTGAGAAGGTTCCGACGGGCAAGATCGCCACGACACGACACGGCGTGATTTTGCTGATCACGTCGGTCATGCCAGTGATGGCCATCATCTCGCTTGTCCCGGTATTGCCGCTGTTGATGCGTGAATTCGGCGCGGTGCCGGGCGCTGGTATGCTCGTCCCGATCATGATGACAGTGCCGGCCTTGTGCGTGGCGCTGTTTTCCCCGATCGCCGGATGGATCGCCGACCGCGTGGGACGCAAGCCGCTGCTGCTGGGTGCCTTGATCGCCTATGCCGCATTTGGCGTCCTGCCGATCTTCCTGAATGATCTACCCCAGATGATTGCGGCACGTGTCGCGTTGGGCATTGCGGAATCGGTGATCATGACTGTCGCCACCACGTTGCTCGGCGATTATTTCCAGGATGAACGCCGGGAGCGCTGGTTCGCATCCCAAGTCGCGGTGGTCAGCATCAGTGCCATCATTCTGATCGCCATCGGCGGCATCTTTGGCGAATTGTTCGGCTCGCGCGGGCCTTTCGGCCTTTACCTGCTGGCCCTGCCCATCGCGCTGGCGGCAGCGATCATTCTGTTTGAGCCGGATGTGCGACGGGGCACACGAGGGGAAGCCGCCGCCTTCCCCTGGGCGCGGGTATTGCCGCCGGTGCTGATCACCCTTGGCGTCGGGCTGCTTTTCTACACGCTGATGGTCCAGCTCGGCCCGATCCTGGAGCTATCAGGTGTGGCGTCGCCGGCCTTGATCGGTGCCGCGGGTGCCGCCGCGAATCTCGGCATGGTTGTCGGCAGCGCCGTCTTTGGTCGTCTCAAGCAGTTGGCCGGTCCGAAACTGCTGGCGCTGGGGCTGCTCGTCGCTGCGACCGGCTACATCGGCGCCGGCCTGTTCGACAATTTCCTTCTGGTCGCAACATCTGCCGTCCTGGCCTGCATCGGCTGCGGCATGTTGCTGCCCAACATGCTGACCTGGACCGTGCGCCTGTTGCCAGCATCGGTGCGGGGGCGGGGGACAGGCATCTGGACCGGTGCCTTCTTCCTTGGCCAGTTCGCGGCACCGATCATTGCCGGGATGCTGAGCGCCCCGCTTGGCAACCTGAAGGATGTACTGGTTCTTTATGCGGTGCTGACGACTGCCGGTGCCTTGGCCACTGCGGCCACTGTCCGGAGAAAGGCTGAAATCTGATGCCCCGTCGTTTCATCGACCTCTCGATCCTGCTGGATAATGACGTGGTCACAGACCCGCCATTTCTGCGACCCAAGATCACCTACCAGACGCATGCGCAGACAATGGGGGAACTGAACCGGTCCGGGAGTGTCGGCGGCCCCCACTCCTGAGAGGATGGGGCTAAGATGTGCCGAGACAACGAACACATTTTCAGCTGAGGTCCGCAAGCGGGCTGTTCGGCTGGTTCAAGCTCCAGGCGCTGGACGCGGGGAGCGACGCTTATCTGGTCAAACATGCCAGTCTGCGGGAGATTGAGGGGACCGCGCGCAATCTGCTGCGCCGTCTGCCCACCGCGGCACCGCTTGAGCCTTGTTGGATCCTGGATCAAAAGGGGCGGTCATTGACCGCCCCGACAGGCCAGACAGTCTCCCTCACCCCGCGTGAACTGGCCTTCCTGCTGCAACTTTTGGCAGCGGATGGCGAAACCTGTGACCATGGACAATTGACGACGGTCCTGAGCGAAGAGGCCGACTTCAGTCTGGCCAATCTCAATACAATGGTGCGGCGGCTGCGGCTGAAGGTGATCGACCGGGTCGGGTATGAGCCACCGATCCGCGCCGTTTATGGAAAGGGCTATAGTTTCACTGGCCGATCAGTTCCCGGTAGGGATTTCTGTCCGTAGATACAATCACTTCATTGATCTTTGTCGAGACGCTGACCGTCGTCAACAGGATCGCGGCTTTCCTGCTGTGGCGGGTGCATCGGCATTTGCGCGGCCTGGCCCATATCTCGGCGGGGTGCCTGATCCTGGCTGTGGCCTTCGTCCTGCAAGGTGTGCGGTTACCGGTGCCCATCATCATCGCCAACACGGCCATCGTGTTGGCCATCGCCATTGTGACAGAGGGGATGCTGGTTCTGGCGGGGGGGCGGTCGCTGCGCTGGCTGGCACCGGTCCTGACGGTTTTCACCTTGCTCTTGTGGACACTGATGTTATGGCTGGCGCCGGAGAATGTACCCCTGCGCGTTACCGCCGCATCGCTGATCTATGCCGGACTTTACAGCCGGCTGCTATGGGGGACGCTGCGCTATGGCGGACGCTTCAGCGCCGCCCGCAGCTGCATGACGATCAGTCTGGCGATCCACATTTGCGTGCTGATAGCGCGCATGGTGGCTGCCCTGGTGCATCCCGATCCCAATTTCGTCTTTTCGCCCGTCATCCAACCCTGGTTCATGCTTGAAGGGGCGGTGATAATGAACCTGACCTTTCTTCTCTATGATGATCATGGTCGGCACCTGTCTGGATGCGGATTTGCAGGAACGGACCCACAGCCTGATGGCCGAACGACGGATGCATAGCCAGTTGCGTCAGTTCCTGTCCATGCTGGGGCATGAATTGCGCACACCCTTGGCCATTATCGATCGTTCGGCCGAACTCAGCCTGGAATTGCTGGACCGGCCGCGCGGACCGGTGCCACAATGGCTGGATACCATCCGTACAACGGTCGAGCGGGCCCGCAATCTTATGGACAATCTGCTGACGGCCGAACGCGCGGAGTTGGACACGACACACGGGGAGATGGTTGATATCGCCCAGATCGTCCGCGACCTTATCCGGGTGCTGGGGCAAAAATATGCCGAGGGGCGGATCAGGGCAGTCTTGCCGCCCAAAGCCCCCCTTGTGCGTGGGGATCGGGAGATGCTGGCCGTCGCCATCAGCAATCTTCTGGACAATGCCCTGAAATTTTCCCCACCCGACCACCCCGTTCATGTCGCCGTGAATGACGGGAGCATGGTCGATATCACCATCCGCGACAGCGGTATCGGCTTCCCGCCACAGCAGATCGCCCAAATCGGCCAGCGCTTCTTCCGCGCCAGGAACGCCAGTACCATTCCCGGCACTGGTCTGGGATGAGTATCGTGAAGGCGGTGGTCGACCGCCATTGCGGCCGGTTGAGGCTGAACAACAGCCCGGAGGGCGGAGCCTTGGTGACGATGAGCCTTCCACGCCGGCCCGATACAGCGCGCCGGTGATCACCGGCGCGTCAGCTGCTCGAACGCCAAGATCGATATGACGGCCAGTTATGGGCTTGGCTGGGGACTAGTGCTACAGTTGCGTTTTCTGCATTCGATAATGGACGAGAGGGGCGCTTGCCTGATTTCGGGAACGGACCGGTCGATCAGTGCCTGGCCCCACGGTCCCGCATAGGCCAGGAACACACCAACCTGGCAATTCTCAATCCGGCCCGCCGTGCCCGAATATTGACGGCCGACACCGACCGAATGCGCGCCCTTCTTCACAAAGCCGGTCTCATCCACCACAAGGACGCCCTCCCCGCCACTCAACGCCTCAAGCACATAGGCCCGAACCGGTCCGGCAGACCGCATCCGCATCCCAGCGCGAGCGCCCCAGCAGCGATTGCATCCGATAAGGCCGTGAAAGACCCGCGCGCACGAGCGCTGGGCTGGCAGTCACCAGCATCATATCCGCCAAGGGTCAAACCCTCGGTAGAGTGGTATACCCAAGTGACGGGAGAATCCCGGAACTGGGTATACCTAAGCCCGTGCGGCGTTTGAGCATTTTGCCGAATTTATTAGGCACTTGGGTATATCATTCCTGCCTCCCCTCACCCCGCGGAGGCCAGTCCTCGCGCCCAACCCACGCCCGCACGTCGATCGGATGTGGCGGCGGCCATGGCAACCCGGCATCCCGCCATCGGGCCAGAATTTCCTGACAGGCTGCGCCATCCGGGCTAGCCTTGTTCATACGGGACCGGTGGGCATAGATGCCGATCGTGAAGCCACCCTTGTTGGCCTTAGACAGGGATGCTCCATGATCTAGCAACATTCGGACGATCCGCCAGTTCTCGGCGCCCGCCGCCGCGAAGGAGGGCGGGGTGTCGAAATCGTCCGGCTCATCCACCCGGGCACCAGCAGACAACAGCAGGGCGACACCGTCAGCGGAGCCAATCAGAGCAAGCCGATAGAGAGCGGGCTGCGATGACATCTTCCCATTGGGATCGGCACCGCCGGAAATCAAAATCTTGGCTATAGACAGGTCCGGAAAACCAACGGCGATTGTCAGAGGGGCTCTGTCAGGGGCCCCATCCGGATGAGCACCGGCCTTCAACAGGGTGGAGACCATTTTCAGATTCCGCCGCTCTGTCGCCACCAGCAGAGCCGTCTCGCCATCATGGCCCGCGATGTTGACCAGAGCCTGATCCCTTTGCAAAAGGCGCAGGACAGTGCGCGTGTCACCGTCGGCCACCGCTTCGATGAACTGGCGGGCTGCGGGGTCATCGAAACTGTCCGGCAGGAATTGGTAGGTCACCTTGATACTCCACCTGCGTTACGATGGGCCTTCTCAAGGCCCTTGATAACCGACTTGATTCTATGTCGCTGAAAACTGTTGTCGTCCAGCCAGGAGGCGTCTTCATCAAAAGGCTCTGGTAACGCAACCCGCCGACCATAGGCCCTGGGCAGGGTTGCTCCCAAAGCCTCACTATCCGATCCCACATAGAGGCCGGCAGCAACACCTGCCCATGGGTTGACGGCACCAACAACCAAGCTCGATGGCACCGCCAGAACCAGTTCGCGATTATCCTGCACGTTGGACAGGAATTCGCCGGGAACATAGTAAGCCGTCACATCGGCGGGAGGCGCATCGCTATAGGCTGCAACGGTGTCGGGATGCAGCCCGGCAGCATTAAAAGTTATAGCAGGGCGGCCCGTTGCCACCGCCGCTGCAGATGCCATGCCGCCACCGAGGGAATGACCGGTGAAGGAAACCTTGCCATTGGTGGCAATGTTCATTTCACGTGCCAGCTTGATGGCCTGTTTGTAATGTTCGTTCTCGGCACCAAAAGCCTGAAGGGCATTGTCTTTTATGTCAGCGAACTTGCTGAAGTCTGTTCCACGGTAGGCAACAACATATTCTGGGCCGTCGATGCCATCCTTTTTGTAAACTTCCGCCCGGAAATTGGTCTTTGGATCGTTAAGGGAGGAAGGGTTGATGCCCAACATCCGCAGCTCGTCCTGACTCACCACACTGTATCCAGGCGGAAGCGTCGGATCCTCACCATATACATGCTGCGACAGCAACCCCATATCAAGGGCATGTCTGGCTTCCTGTTCGGGTGAAAGGGGAGTTGGTGTGGTGGCTTCCCCCTCCCCGACCGCTTGCTTACGCAAGTCAGCCCCCGCATCCTCCTCAGCCTTCAGTCGCGCCTGGGCCGCCGCCCGACCGTCTTCCGCCATTCTGGCGGCGATGCGGGCAATACGGTGGCGGTTGGCCGCCAGGCGGCTAATCCTGCGGGCGCGGGGGCGGCCGCCACCCCTGCCCGGCTCGCTGTCGGGGGCGTGCTGTGCCTCGTCCGGTTCGGTAACCTGTGCCTGCAGGGCGCTGGGCGAACCACCGCTATTCACCAGAACCAAGTTGCCAGAGATCGTGACACCCGTGGGGCCGATGGTGATGAAACCGCCGCTGGCTTTCAGCGAGATCGACAAGCCCGCCTCCACCGCCACCTCAAGGCCCGCCTTCAACGCATAGTTCTGACCAATCTCCCGGTGCCTATCCAATCCCACCATCAGCGAGGCGTTCGCATCGACATTCTGATATCGGTCTGTCCAGACGATGTCGTGGTGATTGCCCTCGACCATGGCCTTCTTGTCGCGCCCGACGGTCTGATGGCGGTCGCCGCCCATGCTTTCGCGGTGGCTGGCGCGGACCTTCACATCCAGGGCACGTTGGGCATGGATAAAGACCTGCTCCCGGCCCGCCTTGTCCTCAAACCGGAATTCATTGCCACCCGCCCCACCCTTCGACGAACTGCTGCGCCAGCCAGATTGCGTGGCCCGCTCCGGCAGCCCAAAAGGCGGCTGTGCCTCGCCATTATAGACAGCACCCGTCACCAGCGGGCGGTTGGGGTCACCATCCAGGAAGCTGACCACCACCTCCTGTCCCACGCGCGGCAGAAACTGCGCACCCCAACGGCGACCCGCCCAGGCCTGCGCCACCCGGACCCAGCACGAACTGTTCTCGTCGGCATTGCCTTCCCGATCCCAGGGGAAATGTACCTTGATCCGACCATGCCGGTCGGTCCAGATCTCCTCGCCCGCCTTGCCCACCACCATCGCCGTCTGCGGCCCCCCCATCCGCGGCCAGGGCGTACGTCGCGGTGTGCGGAACGGCACCGTGCCCGGCACCAGCGCGATCCGGCACAGGTACGTATCCTGTTCCCCATCACCGCCCCCGCCTCCCTCATAGGCGTCAGACACCATCTCAATCGAGGTCTGCGTCACCAGATATTCGCGGTTCTGGCTGGATATCGGGTGGTGGGTCAGACGGAACAGCATTCCAGCCGCCAATCCCGTCACATTGCTTTCCGCCAGGATCGTCTCGTGCAATCCCTGCTGCGCCTCAAGCCGCACGCGCGCATAGGGCATGGCGTTCTCACCCCGCCGACCCGAGGGCTGATAGGCCATGTTGGATGGATATTCATACACCTCCATGCCCGACATCTCATGGGCATGCGGCATCGACAGCGGCGTGCGCAATTGGGCGCGCGGGTTCTCAAAATCATAATCGTCAACAATGTGCGTACCCGCCGTCACCTCCCGCGAAAGCGTCCAGCCCGTCACCACACGAAGCCGTTCCCGCTGCCGCTTCTCCGGCTGAAACCGCACCTGGCTAGACGGCGACAGCGGGTCGTGCGACGCCGCACCATCGGCAAGCACCAGAACATGGCGGCCATTCTCGTGGCTGAAATAATAATAGATGCCCTCATGCTCCAGCAGCCGGCTGATGAAGGCGTAATCACTCTCCTGATACTGAACGCAATATTCCCACGGCAGATACGTCCCCGAAAGCCGGTCGGAAAGGTCGGTGAAACCGCGCCCCCGAAGCACCTTCTTCACGATCTCCGGCACCGTCTCGCCCTGGAAAATCCGGCTGTCGCGGTTGCGCGTCAAAAACCAAAGCCAGGGCCGTACCTCCGCCCGGTAAAGCCCGTAACGCCCCTCTGAACCCAGATGCGTGAAACGAGACACCAGACCGTGAAAATAACGCACCGAACTCCCGCTCGTTACACGAACACTCATCTCACGGCCCAGAACCGCGTCAAAATCAACCGACGAAAGCATCGTCAATACATCAATATGGTACAAAAACAGGCCGCCAAGCTCCTCATGCCCAGACATGCGCCGGAACAGCAATACGTCCTCCCCAAGGGAGCTTAATACTGAGATGTCGCGGTAAACTTGCGTCAGCATTATAGACTCTCAATCAAAAAACATTCAATCACTAACCTTGAAAGCGACATATTCGTGATTATCATCTATTACTGCAGAAAAGTTGTATAAATCAGACATGGCGTAGCTTTTTGGAAATAAATATGGATTCATATCATATATATCTCTTGGATTTGATATATTAATATTTTTATTATCATTTACAACCGATAGATAATCGAAGTACACTGAATGTATTTTTCTATCCTCAGTGCCATTTAATTTATCAACAATGTAAAACTTTGTGTAATTCTCCATATCAAACCACCCCTGCCCAATAACTTTTGCTATCCAAAGTTCCCTAATGACCGCACCAGATGTAACGTCACATATATTATATATATCATAATTAATACCAGAGTCTTTTATTCTAAACAACGCTCGATATCTGCCGTCATTTACCCTCGACCCAACCCACATCAACACTTTAAACTTTCTGTATATCTCTCTCCAAAAAATATCATGACTAGAAACGACTGCCATATTAGTGCCAAATTCAATAAGCCATGCAGCCGCCACATCCAAACGGTCAATTACACATCCAACCGAATCTTTTTGCATTTTATTTTCCTTTCCCACTGGACTTTATCACAAAATCAATTCCCAAGTTTTTTATAAGGATTTATGTCACCCTTAGTATGACCACTCCACTTCCAGAACTGGTATAATCTACTTGGAAAGAAATTAAATGAACCAACATATTTTTCGTCAGTAACAAGGTCTCCGTTTTTGTCGAAAACAGCCTCCTGGTACCCATCCTTGCTAACATATTTAGAATTTTGCAGCATACTAATACCAGTTGGTACTTTAACATTAATTCCAAATAAATTCTTATCTTGAAATTTTACATGCGGGTCTATTTCCGGGACATTAATATCAAAAACTCCAAAATCTATATTCCTCACTGGACTGTGATAAATACTTTCATAATCTTTCATTTTTATAAAGCCTCTTTCTATTGCCTCCTTTTCACTTTTTGGTGCATTCATATTCAATATGTATCTATATTCTTTATGAATTGTTTCGTTATTTGTAGTCAATTTTTCAGCAAAATCTTCACTAGTAAACAGCATCTCCACGACAGCTGGATCTAAATTTTTAGATGTTTTTTCCTTATATATTTCAATACTTTCCTCTAAACTCATGCCAGTCCTCTCTTTGAATTTATCCTTAAATTCCGGACTAGCCTCCCCAAGATTTATTTCTGATGAATTGACAATTACTTTGTTGACAGTTTCAATAACGGGCGTTCCATTCAACAGGGCAGTTGCCTGTGCCTCGTTCTCCTTGACCTTGGCCAGCACCTGCGCGTTCTGCTCTGCTGCCGCTTTCCGCTCCGCGTCGGCCTTTGCCTTGGCCTCCGCCCATTCGGCGGCGGCACGTTTATTGGCAATGGCGGCGATACGTCGGCGGTTGGCCGCCAGGCGGCTAATCCTGCGGGCGCGGGGGACGCCTCCGCCCTTACCCGGTTCGCTGTTGGGGGCGTGCTGTGCCTCGTCCGGTTCGGTAACTTGTGCCTGCAGGGCGCTCGGCGAACCACCGCTATTCACCAGGACCAAGTTGCCAGAGATCGTGACACCCGTGGGGCCGATGGTGATGAAACCGCCGCTGGCTTTCAGCGAGATCGACAAGCCCGCCTCCACCGCCACCTCAAGGCCCGCCTTCAACGCATAGTTCTGACCAATCTCCTCATGATTATCCAGGCCGACCATCTGTGAATAGTTCGCATCGACATTCTGATATCGGTCTGTCCAGACGATGTCGTGGTGATTGCCCTCGACCATGGCCTTCTTGTCGCGCCCGACGGTCTGATGGCGGTCGCCGCCCATGCTTTCGCGGTGGCTGGCGCGGACCTTCACATCCAGGGCACGTTGGGCATGGATAAAGACCTGCTCCCGGCCCGCCTTGTCCTCAAACCGGAATTCATTGCCACCCGCCCCGCCCTTCGACGAACTGCTGCGCCAGCCAGATTGTGTGGCCCGCTCCGGCAGCCCAAAAGGCGGCTGTGCCTCGCCATTATAGACAGCACCCGTCACCAGCGGGCGGTTGGGGTCACCATCCAGGAAGCTGACCACCACCTCCTGTCCCACGCGCGGCAGAAACTGCGCACCCCAACGGCGACCCGCCCAGGCCTGCGCCACCCGGACCCAGCACGAACTGTTCTCGTCGGCATTGCCTTCCCGATCCCAGGGGAAATGTACCTTGATCCGACCATGCCGGTCGGTCCAGATCTCCTCGCCCGCCTTGCCCACCACCATCGCCGTCTGCGGCCCCCCCATCCGCGGCCAGGGCGTACGTCGCGGTGTGCGGAACGGCACCGTGCCCGGCACCAGCGCGATCCGGCACAGGTACGTATCCTGTTCCCCATCACCGCCCCCGCCTCCCTCATAGGCGTCAGACACCATCTCAATCGAGGTCTGCGTCACCAGATATTCGCGGTTCTGGCTGGATATCGGGTGGTGGGTCAGACGGAACAGCATTCCAGCCGCCAATCCCGTCACATTGCTTTCCGCCAGGATCGTCTCGTGCAATCCCTGCTGCGCCTCAAGCCGCACGCGCGCATAGGGCATGGCGTTCTCACCCCGCCGACCCGAGGGCTGATAGGCCATGTTGGATGGATATTCATACACCTCCATGCCCGACATCTCATGGGCATGCGGCATCGACAGCGGCGTGCGCAATTGGGCGCGCGGGTTCTCAAAATCATAATCGTCAACAATGTGCGTACCCGCCGTCACCTCCCGCGAAAGCGTCCAGCCCGTCACCACACGAAGCCGTTCCCGCTGCCGCTTCTCCGGCTGAAACCGCACCTGGCTAGACGGCGACAGCGGGTCGTGCGACGCCGCACCATCGGCAAGCACCAGAACATGGCGGCCATTCTCGTGGCTGAAATAATAATAGATGCCCTCATGCTCCAGCAGCCGGCTGATGAAGGCGTAATCACTCTCCTGATACTGAACGCAATATTCCCATGGCAGATACGTCCCCGAAAGCCGGTCGGAAAGGTCGGTGAAACCGCGCCCCCGAAGCACCTTCTTCACGATCTCCGGCACCGTCTCGCCCTGGAAAATCCGGCTGTCGCGGTTGCGCGTCAAAAACCAAAGCCAGGGCCGTACCTCCGCCCGGTAAAGCCCGTAACGACCCTCTGAACCCAAATGCGTGAAACGAGACACCAGACCATGAAAATAACGCACCGAACTCCCGCTCGTTACACGAACACTCATCTCACGGCCCAGAACCGCGTCAAAATCAACCGACGAAAGCATCGTCAATACATCAATATGGTACAAAAACAGGCCGCCAAGCTCCTCATGCCCAGACATGCGCCGGAACAGCAATACGTCCTCCCCAAGGGAGCTTAATACTGAGATGTCGCGGTAAACTTGCGTCAGCATGGAGGCGGGTCCATTGCTCTGGAACGATGCCGGTGCCCTTTATGGGCGAAAAATGATGCGGTGGTGCTTACATCACCTGCCCCACATTGAAGATTTCCACCCGTCGGTTAGCCCCATCAAGGGGGTCCGTCGGCTTGGCAAGACGGTTTGCGCCATAACCCTGCACCTCCAAACGGTTAGCGGGAATAGAGAACTTCTCAACCAGATAGGCACGGGCGGCGGTCGCCCGACGCTTTGACAGGCGACGGTTATAGTCATCTGTCCCCTTCGCATCGGTATGGCCGGCGATTTCGAAACGGGACTGCTTGAAACTTTCGGACGCCAGAATTTCACCAAGCTCATCAAGAACCCGCTTGGCCTCTGCTGTCAGCACATCGGAGTTGTAATCGAACGTTATCTGCAATTCGACGCGCAGCCGTTCATTGACAACGGGCGGTGATGACACCCCAATATCGACACCCATGCCCCTGCAATGTACATCAGGAGGGGGATTGGGCAATTTGCAGGCCTCCCCCTGTTCTGCCAGGCGACGCCTGATTTCCTCCTTTGACAATTTCCCATCATTGGCCCCCGCCATGCCAACGGCAAGCCAGCCGAACAACCCGGCACAGATCAATGCACGCTTGAAACTGATCATGATCAGTATCCTTTCCACCGGCGCAAAGCCGACTTGCTGATAAAATCTGTCATACCAATCTCCCTTGATCGTGACCGATCCAGGGAGATTCATGTTCACTCATGCGCCGGGCGCTGCCTCCGGCAGCTTGGCTTACCCCGCTACCAAGCGGCGGGCCGGCGGTCGCCGGCCTCCAATCCGCCAAGGGTCAAACCCTCGGCGGATTGGTATCAGTCGAAATCGTAAGAGAAGTCGCCACCAACCACACCCAGGCGGACCTGTGCGATGCTCCGGCCTTCCAGCATACGCTGCAGCAGGGCACCGCTGATCTCCGGTAGAATGGTGTTGGTCAGGATCGCGTCGATCATCCGTCCGCCGCTTTCCACTTCGGAACAGCGGCTGGCCACGAGGTCGACCACCGCGTTATCATAGATAAACGGCACGCTATGCGTGCGCTCTACCCTAGCTTTGATCCGGTCGAGTTGGAGGCGGATGATGGTGGCGATCATCCCCCCGTCCAGCGGGTAATAGGGGATGGTCACGATCCGACCCAGCAGGGCCGCTGGGAAAACCTTCAGCAGCGGTTGCCGCAAGGCTTTGGCCAGGGCTTCGGCATCGGGTGCCAGATCTGGGTCCGCGCACATGTTCATGATCAGGTCGCTACCGACATTGGATGTCAGCAGGATCAGGCAGTTGCGGAAATCAATGTACCGGCCCTCCCCATCCTCCATAAAGCCTTTGTCGAAAACCTGGAAGAACAGCTCATGGACATCCGCATGGGCTTTTTCCACCTCGTCCAGCAGCACCACAGAATAGGGCCTGCGGCGCACCGCCTCGGTCAGCACCCCGCCCTCGCCATAGCCGACATAACCTGGCGGCGCGCCTTTCAGGGTGGAAACGGTGTGTGCCTCCTGGAATTCCGACATGTTGATGGTGATGACGTTCTGCTCACCACCATAAAGGGCTTCGGCCAAGGCCAGCGCCGTTTCCGTCTTGCCGACGCCCGAGGGACCGCACAGCATGAACACCCCAACCGGCTTGGACGGGTTGTCCAGCTTGGCGCGCGATGTCTGGATACGACGTGCGATCATGGCAAGACCATGTTCCTGACCGATCACCCGCTGTTTCAGCGTGTGTGCCAGTTTAAGAACAGTTTCGATCTCGTTTTTCACCATCCGGCCAACAGGAATGCCCGTCCAGTCGCCAACTACGGCGGCCACCGCCTGTTCGTCCACGGTCGGCAGGATCAGGGGATCGTCACCCTGCCACTCCACAAGCCTCGCCTGCAATTCCGCCAGTTCCGCCTGCTTTGCCAAGCGCGCATCCGCATCAAATGCGTCTTGGCGCAGGCTTGCACGCAAAGCCAGGATACGGTCCACCAGGGTCTTTTCCTCCTGCCAGCCGACCTCCAATATTTTGAGCCGCTCCTCCTCCTCAGCCATACGCTGGGCATTCGCGGCAGCGCGAGCGGTCGTGACGATGCCGGTCGCACTCTCCTTTTCGATGATCGCCTGTTCCATCCGCAGCGCCTGAATGCGGCGGCGGCAATCTTCCACCCTGGCAGGCACCGCATGCTGGCCGATGGCGACCCGTGCCGCCGCTGTGTCCAACAGGCTTACCGCCTTGTCGGGCAACTGCCGGGCTGGGATGTAGCGGTGGGAAAGCCGTACCGCCGCCTCCAGCGCCTCATCCAGGATCTGGACCTTGTGATGGGCCTCCAGCATCGGGCTAATGGCACGCATCATCAAAATGGCCTTGTCCTCGGACGGTTCCTCAACCTGAATCACCTGGAACCGCCGGGTCAGGGCCGGGTCCTTCTCGAAATATTTCTTGTATTCGGCCCAGGTGGTGGCGGCGATCGTGCGCAGGGTGCCGCGCGCCAATGCCGGTTTCAGCAGGTTGGCGGCATCGCCGGTTCCGGCGGCACCACCGGCACCGATCAGGGTATGGGCTTCGTCGATGAACAGGATCACGGGCTTTGGAGAGGACTGGACCTCGTCGATCACCTGCCGGAGGCGGCTTTCAAACTCGCCCTTCATCGAAGCGCCAGCCTGCAATAGACCGATATCAAGCGTGCGCAGCGATACCTCCCGCAAGGCAGGTGGCACATCACCAGAAACAATGCGCAGGGCGAACCCTTCAACAACCGCCGTCTTGCCGACCCCGGCTTCCCCCGTCAGAATCGGGTTGTTCTGCCGACGCCGCATCAAGATATCGACAACTTGGCGGATCTCATCATCACGGCCCAGGATTGGGTCAATCTCACCCTTGCGGGCCTTCTCGGTCAAATCCACCGAGAACCGGGACAAGGCCGTCTGATTCTGGGTGAGCGGTGGGGCTGCGGAATCACCAACACCGATACCGGCCCGATAGTCCCCCTCCGGTGAGGTACCGACAATGGCAGCATAATTCTCGATAAGCTCGGTCGCCTTGATCTTTCTGAATTCTCGGGATAAGGCAGGAAACAGGTGCTGAAGCTCATCGGTCAGCAGCACGCCCGCCAGGACATGGCCGGTGCTGACGCGTGTGGAGTTGAGCATCAGGGATGCCGTTACCCATCCACGTTCAACCGCTTCGATGATATCGGTGGACAGGTCATCAATTTCGGTTGCTCCACGTGGCAGGCGCTCCAGCGACGCAACGAGGTCCCGCGTAAGACGCGCGCGGTCAAATGCGAAATGGCGGATAATCCGGTGAAGGTCGCTGTCCGGCAGTTGCAGGATCTGGTGTACCCAATGGGCCAGTTCGACTTCAGGATTGCCCCGCTCCTTACAGAACCCCGCGGCACTGGTGATGCTGCTGTTCGCCAGCGGCGTCAGTTTGCCGAACAGGGAAACCCGGTTCATTACCATCATTATTCATTCCCCCAGTTTCCGGGCTTGGCAGTCGTATCAATGACCATGGCCAAATCAGCGCGATCCACAGTGGCGGTGCCGGCCAGCAGCCAGCTGGTCCAACCCAGACGGCTTTTGCCGTCCAGCCGCAGGCGTGGTGTTTCAGCCGCGCGAAGCAACAGGCGCAATTCAAACGAGTATTCGTCGCCGCAGTAACCCCGTATCAGCGCCACCAAAGCCGCAAGCGCCCTGCGCCCCGGCAGCATGCCGGTATAGTCGTCCAGCCCCATGGGCCCGATGGATAGTTTGAACCGATGCTGGACATCACGCACCCGGCGCCCAAGGGGCAGCCCCTGGCCGAGAGCCCCCGTCGACAGGCGGCCCAGATACCAACGCACGTCGTCAGGTAGTATCATCCATGCAGCCTGGAACTCCTCGACCACCACCGCCAAGCCCAGATACCCGACCAAAAGAGCCTTAAGCCCGTCCGGATTGGGGGCCTGATGGACGTATCGGCCCGCATGGTGGAACTTGAAAGGGTCGGCCACCAGATCACGACCGCGCAGGGATGACATCCCCATGCCGATCAGAGAGGCGACGAAACCTTCGACCGGATCAGTGTCAGGTCGATCTTGATTGACCGTCGGTTCGGCACTGGCCCAGGCGCGATAGAACAGAGTCAAAAGCCGGTGATGGAACATATCGACAAAGTGCCAGGGTGTGGTGTCCCCTTGGCTACGGATACGCTCCAGAAACAGTTCGGTCAGATGCAGGGGAAGTGGCCCATTCCCCCCAAACAGGCCCGGACCATGGACCAACAGATGCGGCACGCGCCCTTGCTCGCGGTATTCGATGCCAGCCAATTGGGTGGGGGGAAAGGACATGGACAATGCCTGCCCCACACGGACCGGTTCCTGCCCTGCCCGGACCCTGGCCCCCCCCAGCCGGGGTAAATGCGCATATGCGCATTCGATGCGCCGTAAAGCGCTGAATAGGCTAAACCGGGTGGGGCGGCGGCGTATTTCAGCCAGATGCCGCAAGGCACCATATCGTATTCGGTGGGTCGGGGCAGCGCTGACCATGACCGTCCCCTACAACAAATCGCGTCGGCCAAGGCGGGCTGGCCAGCGGCATATTTCACCGCGCCCGCCGCGCGTCACCGTTTCTGTGAAACTGTTAACCGATACATATTTGGCAAAGAACTCCGCCAGCACCGAACCAAGAACAAAGGTGCCGCTTCCCTCATAGGCCAATTCGTCCAAGGTAACCGCCACTTCCAGGCCACGCGCATAAAGCAGGGCGGTGCGGTTGGGAACCCTGCGGACGATGGCCTTGGTTTCCACGTGGCGAATGCCATCAATCTGTGCCGCCACCTCCGGCGCCGCCAAGGGGGCATACAAGGACAGAAGCTCCCGCAGGGCCGAGGCCCCTTTGGATTCGCCACCGTCACATAGCGACAGATAGTTCAGTGACAAATGGCTGATGAGACGCCAGGAGGGAGCCATGGCGAATGATGAACCCTGCGCATCGTCGGCCTGATGGGGCAGAAACGCCTCAGGTATCGGCGGGAATGGTTTACTCTGTACAACCATCTTGCGGACCGAGGCGACAGGCGCACCATAGGCCATGTCAAAATGCCCGTTGGCCGGTTCCGGCATCTCAATGGGCAGGTGGCGGTTGGTACACAGTACCGTTGCCCCCAGTTGACGCAGGGAATGGCGGTAAGGCTGCTCCTGCGTGTCAACAAGCGAGAGGAAAATGTCGCTGCCAACATAGCCGGAGAGCAGGCTGTTCTGTCGGCGACGCTGTCCGCGGGGCAGTATCGCCGGACGCCGCTGCACAGAGAAAAAGGCCCGCCCCTGGGATTGGGCGTTGTGCTTCTCGTCAATCGAATAAAATGGCGTGAATATCTGTTCCACACCGGACCCGTAGCCGGTCACGGATTGCACGGAATGAACCTCGAAATCCATCGGGCGGGTGCGATCCGGCACCAGATGGAACTCCGTGTCATGCGTGTTCAGATGGATGCGGTCGGCCCGTTTTTCAAAAAGATTGATGGCCGGCGTGCAGAACAGCGCAAAATTGCTGGCATCCACGGCATTGAAAAGACGGCTGTTGGCTCGGTTGAACAGAAAGATCAGGTCCAGTTCCTCCGAGGCGCACTGCTTCAGTGCTGGCTGTAGGCCCTTTGCTTCGAAAAACATAAAGCGGGACGGCAGCGCGAAATATTCCTGCAGCAGCCGGTATCCGTCGAACGATCCGGATGCGACCGGCAACAGCGCTTCGTCCGGCGTATAGCCACGGCGCGTCACTGCCGTGGCAGGCAATGTCATCTGCCAGCTTTCGCCGCGTCCTGCCGGACGCACCGCCAAGCCCACCGATTGCGACAATATCTGTTCCAGCAGGAGCGCCGGAAGCGCACCCACGCCCTGCAGGAAGAAACACAGGCGGTCCAGCGACAGCTCGTCCATGGTCACACCGCCGAGGGTTGAGAGCCGGACACGCAGGCCAGCCTTCGCCCCTTGTGCGCCGCCCGGGACAAGGGCGTTCACCGCACCCGCCGATGGCAGATAATCTGCCTGCCGGATGGCAAGCGGCCACAGCATCACATCATGCGCCGTTCGGTATTCGCAGGGCGTCTGCATCCCATTGCCGATGAAACTGCGTAATGCTGTTTTACGCGGCAACTGATAGCCATCGGTCAGGTTTCCCGCGTACGGGTTGGGCTCAAACCGCACAATCGTCATTGACGGGGTCGGGGCCGTCAGATGCGGATAGACGGCTTGCAGCAAATGGGACGTGAACCGGGGAAACTGTGCGTCAAGCTTCAGTTGGATCCGTGCGGTCAGGAAGGCGAAGCCCTGGAGAAGCCGCTCGACATGCGGATCTGGGCATTCAAACTGATCAAGCCCAAGACGCCCGGCAACCTTCGGATATCGGGCCGCAAACTCCGCACCCACTTCCTGCAAATGGGCGAGTTCACTTTCATAATAGGGGAATAGCCGCGGATCCATGGTTAATACCCCGGCTGACTGAGAACACGGATATGGCCCAGATCAAGATCAACCTCCGTCCGCACAGCGATGCGTACGGGAACCGGCCGCAGCCGCAATTCCCCCTCGATGCGGAAAATCATTGTGTTCCCGTCCTGCAAGTCAGCGGTATCCAGCCGCACTGTCAGGGTGTCCGGCTGGATACGCGGCTCAAACGTGGCCACCACGTCCCACATCAGCCTCTCCAGCGTTCCGGGATCATGGCCTTGAACAAATCCCCCGATGAAAGACGGTATGCCAAAATTCAGAACCGACCGAGCCACGCGAGGAAATGCCTCAGCATCCAGATGGCCGCCCAGGGAGGGCGCGTTAAGCAGCCAGCCCAGATCACGCAACACGCTATCCCGCAGCTTCTTTTCAGAAACGGCGCGTTTGTCACGGCTCTCCTCGGACACACGTCGATCATCATCGCAAAGCCGGTCGATCAATGGCGGCAACAGCCAGTCGCGAAGCGCGGTGTCAGCCATGAGGAGCCCCCGCCCCGATTGCGTCCGTCGCCACAGGCGCACTCCCCAACATGATGCGGCGAATATCGAACAGGGCGTAGGAGCCCTGGTCGGTGGCCAGCATCCGCTGGCCCAGTCCAACGGTCACGCCATCGGGCCGTTGCCGCCAATCCGTTCCTCTGGACAGGAGAAGGTCGTTCGTGCCGTCCGCAGGGGTGCCGGGGTAACGGGTCGGAATGTAACCTGTGACCTGGCCGCCGTTAATAAAGGTGATCTTAACCGGAAACCATACAAGATCGCAGAGCTGCGCGGGGGCCTCGGCTTCCAGCACCGCTATTGCCCGGAACGCAACCCACATGTAGCGGCCATCAATGACGATTTCCAGCATCGGGCCCAAACGGTGGTCGCAATCGGCGATCCAGGCAATCTTGTGTTCGCCGGAAACCTCTACAACATGGCCAGCACTTGGCGGTGCTTCCTCAAATGCCTTTTCACGCAATGCGTCGGCCTGACATCCGTTGCCTTCCAGCCGCAAGGCTTCCACAAGGGACGCCTCCCAGGCTTCCGGTTGGCCCAGAAAAGTCGGGGTCGATTTTCCTGCGAAAATGTCGGTGCGGACCGTCTCGCTATGGACGAGCATCTGATAGGCCATCACCATGGCACGCGCACCAGCATCAAGCTCCGCAATCACCTTGAGTTGCGTCTGTGCCCTTGCCCATTCTCCCGTCAGCGCCAGCATCTGGAACATCAGGATGCGGGGTGCCACCGCGCCCGGTGCTGAACGGACCGCGTCCCGTGCCACCGCCATGGCGGCATCCACATCCCCGTCCTTCAGCAGTTGGGCCACTTTTTCCTGCCCCAGCATCACATCGCCTCAATATGAACAGTCTTCAGACCCACGCCCCACCCAGAAAACGCAAACCCTGCTGGCTGGTCGCGGCAGCGCCACAACCAGCCAGTCAACGCCTGATGAAACCGGTTCAGAGCTTCCGGTTTTCTTTAACGCTCCAGCCGGCCTCCTTGAACGCCTCCTGAGTGCCGTCATTCTTCTGCTTTGAGTAGGAAAGTTTGATGGAGGAGAACTGGATCTCGATTTCCTCCGTGGGCTTGGTGGCTTTATCCCGGTCGGCCGTGGGCTCGCCCACCAAATTGTAAGAAGAAATGATCAGATCGGTGAAAGTAATCTTCAGGAAGTCCTGCAACCCGCCGCCGGATTTGCGAACATAAAGAGTGGCTTTGGCGATATGCCGTCCTTCCGCACAGCACAGGAACAGCAGGTGTGACGCCGTATCGACCACTTTGGTAAATTTGAACGGCTTGAAATCCACCTTGCCGGCACCCCCGCCGCTACCATAGGAAAAGGTGCCAGCCTGTTTGGCATCAAAGCCGAAACTCACGACAGTGATCTTGTCTTTGTACTTGGAATCTTCCGATTCACCAGGAACGCCCTCAATATCGAAGTAAGCGTCGTACATTTAACATTCTCCTTTGCATTAATCGGCCAGCACCGAGGCAGGGGTCCGCCGCCGGTACATTTGGGACAAGGTGGTTGTTCAGCTTTTGCTGGATGGGAGTTTGGAAACCAGCCTCATGGACATGGTCATGCCCTCCAACTGGTAATGGGGGCGCAGAAAGAACTGGGCCTTATAATAGCCGGGGTTACTGGGATCTTCCTCGATCTCCACCTTAGCATCGGCCAACGGCTTCTCTGCCTTGGTCTCATCGGCGGAATTCTCTGGGTCGCCATCGACAAACTGGAAAATCCAGTTCGACAACCAACGCTTCAGTTCATGCTGGCTGGTATATTTGCCAACCTTGTCCCGCACCATACATTGGAGGTAGTGGGCGAAGCGGCAGGAGGCGAACAGATAAGGCAGGCGCGCAGCCAGTGCGGCGTTCGCGGTGGCCTGCGGATCATTGTATTCTGTTGGCTTCTGAAGGGATTGGGCACCAATGAAAACGGCCTCGTTGGTGTTCTTCCAATGCACCAGCGGCATGAAACCATTTTTACTCAGCTCCGCTTCCCGACGCCCGCTGATCAGAACCTCCGTGGGGCATTTAACGTCCACGCCACCATCATCTGACGGGAAGGTATGAATGGGCAGACCTTTGACGGCCCCACCCGTTTCACGACCCCGAATCCGCGACAACCAGCCGTGATCCTTAAACGAACGGTTGATATTGACCGCCATAGCGTAGGCCGCGTTGGACCAAGTGTAATGGGTATGATCGGCCCCGGCAGTATCTTCCTCGAACGCGAAAGCTTCCACCGGGTCTGTCTTGGCACCATAGGGTAAACGGGCCAGCACCCGTGGCATCGTCAGGCCAATGTAGCGGGAATCTTCACTTTCCCGCAGGGCACGCCAAGCATCATATTCGGGCGTCTGGAAAATCTTGGTCAGATCGCGCGGCTTGTCCAGTTCCTGCCAACTATCCATCTGCAGCACCGCCGGTGCTGCTGCCGCAATAAAAGGCATATGGGCAGCGGCGGCCGTTTTGGCGATTTCCCCCAGCAATGCGACGTCTGGCGGGCTCTGATCGAAGTAATAATCACCAACCATGCAGCCATAGGGCTGTCCACCAGGTTGGCCAAACTCTCCCTCATAGATCTTTTTGAAGATCGGGCTCTGGTCCCAGGCGGTGCCCTTGAAACTGCGCAGCGACTTTGTCAGGTCCGTCTTGGAGATATTGAGGACACGGATTTTCAGCATCTCGTCGGTTGCAGTGTTCGTCACCAGATAATGCAACCCACGCCATGTCCCTTCCAGTTTCTGGAGGTCCGGATGATGCAGAATGGCGTTGATTTGCTTGCTCAGCGCCTCGTCCAGCTTGGCGATGATGGCTTCGATTGTCTCAATTGTCTCGCCGGGGATGATATCGACACCCCGCAAGGCATGTTCGGCCAGGGTCCTGACGGCTACCGTTACTTCGTCGCGGACCCGATCGCTGCGGGGCTTGAACTCCTTCTGAAGCAGCCGGGCAAACTCACTCTGTTCCGCCTCAATACTATGTTCGGTGCGGGAGACCTGCTGCAGGCTTTGGCTATCCGACATTTGGTTCACCCTTCCTGCGTACCATCGGGATTACCGACCAGAACCGACTGCAAGGCCTTGTCATTCAGGACCCGATCAACCAGTTCCTCGGCACCGGTTTTGCCGTCCATGTAGGAAATCAGATTCTTCAGCTGTGTGCGGGCCTCGAGCAGCTTGTTCAGCGGCTCAATCCGGGCCGCAATCTTGGCTGGTGAAAAATCGTCCATGCTCTTGAAAGTGAGGTCAATGCTGAGGTTGCCGGTGCCGGTCAGGGTGTTCGGCACTCGCAGCGCCACCCGCGGCTTGGCGCCAGCCATCACCTTGTCGAAATTATCGACATCAATTTCGACAAAGCTCCGGTCCGCGACATTGTCCAGCGGCTCTGCCGGCGTCCCGCTGAGGTCGGCCATAACCCCCATGACAAAGGGCAATTGCACCTTTTTCTCGGCACCGTCGGTATGGACATCATATGAAATGTGGACGCGGGGTGCCCGGTTCTGGGCAATGAATTTCTGACTACTCGCCGTCATCTCTGTTCCCCCAGTTCGATAATTCCGAAAACGTACATTCGCGTCGGCCTTGCGCCCTTCAGAGCAAGGAATTAGCCATCACCCTTTTCAGGCCCACGAACGGTCTGGAACTGTGAAGCCCCGTCGGGTGCCAGATCGCTCAGCAATTCCATGAAATTCTTGCCCAGCAGCCGTTTTGCCCGTTGCAGAAGAAACGGGACCGGGCTGGATGGCTCGGTTCGGGTCAGGTACTCGCAGATACTGTCCAGCATAGCGGCGACATCCTCCCGCCGGCTGACGGCACCGGTTCCGGTAGGATGCAGCACCGTTGGAGAATGGGTGGCTGCCACCTGCAACGGCGCATCGCCGCGGCGTCGGGCTGTATGCTGACTGATCACGTTGCTCAGTTTCCAGAGCAGTTGTTTCAGAGGATCAAGCACATGAGAATTGCCACCCCCAGTCTGCTCGTCGATGAAATCGGCGATCGCCGCCAACGCGCGCCCCGCGTCGGCGATAGAATTGATGATCGGTTGCAGGATATAATCCGTTACGAGGAACCCGTCTTTTTCGTCCCGGGCTGTGAAAACGGCCTTAATTTGATTGTCATCCGACGCGGTAGATAAGATAAGGTCGCGCACCGTTACTGTTCCAACCCTGGGAAGCTCCATCACTTTGGCATTCTGGATTAACGCCAGCAGTCCGGCGGGTGCGCTCAATCCCGCCAGCGCGTTGATCCGTATCGTCGGGTCATTGTCATCCGATACATCCAATTGCGGATGTATCGTCGGCCAGAATTGTCGCAGAAGCCCGTCCAGCAGATGCAACCCTGCCGCCAATCCCGACAGCCCCTGCATCACCACAACAGCTTGGCAAAGGTAGACAGCGATCCGCAGGTCCTTGGTTCTTTCCAGCAAGGCCACCGCTGACGTCGACACCAATCGCCAGTTGGGCGGTGTGCCAGCCTGGATTTCTGAGCCCATGACTCTGTCCGGGGAACCAGCTGCCGCCACCTCCAACGTCCGGAACGCATCGTCGAACTCCAGAGAGGGCCCGGAAGGTTCGGCTTCACTGATCGGGGTCAACAACCGCTTCAGATCCATTTCAACAAAATCCTTATCCATTAGAATGGACATCAGCCACAACGAGCGATCTTGAACTAAAAAAATACTCTATTAAATGAAGTCCAAATGCATACACTACTGCACAAGGACTTTCCGGATATCATTTTGGTAATGCCTAAACGACAATTCTGTCAATATCATATTTAAATTACACATTATATCTTGATACAATCTTTGCCGTACGTCAGCATGGTCGGGCTGCGGGGGCGGCGCGCTTTGCGCGTCAATGTGACAATCAGGTCAAAACATGTTGATATTACGGGTAATTTCTGGACCGATGGCGGGGGAAATGCGACAGGTAATGCGCGATGGCTTTACCGTTGGCAGAGGCATAGATTGTGACTGGGTTCTTATTGATCCTGAAAATATTGTTTCTGGAAAACATTTTTCAATTTCAGAAAAATTTGGGTCATATGCCCTAACCGACAACAGCACGAATGGTGTTTTTCATAATTTTTCGGCAGAACGCATTCCGAAAGGCGGCACCGTCACCCTGCGCAATGGGGACCGTTTGTCGCTGGCCAATTATGAGATCAGTGTTTCTGTGTCCATGGACGCAGGGGAGGCATCGGGACAATGGGGCCACGAATCTGGGCTTAAGCCGCATCCAATGGAAATAGAGAAGGATCGTTTCGGTATTGCCGACCAGCGATCCCCCATTTCCAATCGGATGGAGACGGGTACGGAATATGTCGACCTCCCGCATGTTCATGAAAAACCTGCGGTAGTGCGGACGGGTGAAATTGATTTTGACTTCCGTAAGGAATGGATCAGCCACAGCAATACCAGACAGGCCGATACGCAGAAGGCAGAATCTTCGCCCCCATCTGGCCGCGCGGACAGTCAGAAGGGGGCGGAGTCGTCGGCATCGCTGGAAGCAGACGGTAACGAGGTGCTGAAGGCATTTCTGCACGCAGCGGGACTGGAGGAGGAGGCGTTCCGGGGTGCTGACCCGAGCGATGTGATGCGTCGGGCCGGCAAGACCTATCGCCTTTTTGTCGAGGGTGCACAAAGGCTCCTGGAAATCCGGGCGAAGTTCAAGGCCGAATTCCGTATCGACCGGACCCAGTTGGGCTTTCTGCCCACCAACAACAACCCCCTTAAAGTCTTCATGGATGCCGATGCTGCCACCTTGTCACTTCTGTCCCCACGGCAGGGGAACTTCATGTCCGGGGAAGCGGCTGTCGCAGAAATCTTCCGCCAAATTGAAGAACATCAGCTTGCAGCCACTGTCGGTATGAATGAGGCATTAGCAACTTTGCTGCGCTGCTTCGATCCCAAAACACTGAGAGCTAAGGTGGAGCAGCAATCCGTTGCAAAGAACCTCGCAAAAGGCGGTATCCGTGCCGCGTGTTGGGAGTATTTTACTGAAGAATACGAGGTAATATCCGAAGAATCGAGAATAGATTTCGCGAAGAGGTTGGGGATTGAATTTGCAAAGGCCTATAATGATCAAGTCGATTTAATGAACAGATCAGGAAATAACAAAAATGATTGAAATTTTTAATTAATTTAACTTTAAAGTAGTTTTTGTCATAAAGCACATGCGCCACGCATGAACCTGAATAAACCACATCGCTGGGGAGCGACATGACGGGCAGTTATCGGGTGGTATGGTCTGAAGGAATGTTTATTCTTCCACAGCATTTCCAACAATCCGACCGGTATTTTGAGCAGCTGATCAGGAACAGCACACAACCTTTGCGGTCATTTGCGTGGGGTGTATCCTTCGTAGAAATTGATCAGGCCGCATTGGCCATCGGACAATTCGCCATCATTCGGGCCTCGGGCTTGATGGAGGACGGAACACCCTTCCTCATCACGCCGGAGGCGCTTCCACCTTCGTTGCAATTGCCCCCGACGACGCGTGACTGCATCGTCTATCTGGCATTGCCGCGCCTGGTGCAGGGTGTGGTGGATTTTGCCCCCAAGGGCGATGAAACGCCGTATGCGCGTTATCAAGTATCCGACACGGATGTGCGGGACTGCACATCCATGTCATCTGAAACAACGGCAGTACAGGTTGGCGTTCCGCAATTCCGTTTTGTGCTGGCGACCGACCCACGCCCCGATCTGGTTTGCCTGGGTCTGGCGCGGATATCGGAGGTGCGGGCAGACCGTCAGGTCGTTTTGGACCCCCGATACATCCCCCCCTGCCTGTCCGTCGGCACTGCCCCCCCTCTGGCCCGCTTCCTGACGGAGCTGCAGGGGCTTTTGCATCAGCGGGCAGAGTCGTTGGCCGGACGATTGTCGGAAACCGGCGGCAATGCCGCCCCACAGAGCAACGACTTTCTGCTGCTGCTGACCGTGAACCGGTGGGAGCCGTTGATTTCACACCTTTCAGGCCAGCAGACCATCCATCCTGAGGATCTTTATACTACCCTTTTGCAGCTGGCCGGGGAACTGGCGGCCTTCATCCGCAAGAGCCGCCGCCCCCCGCCCTTTCCCATTTACCGACATGATGATCTGCACGCCACATACCTTCCTTTGATTGAGGAACTGCGTACCGCGTTGACCACAATGATATCCCGGACTGCGGAGAAGCTTGAACTGGAGTACCACGAGGGTGTTTGGTACGCGCCTGTCAAGGACCGGACCCTGTTGTCCAAGACGGCGTTCATTCTGGCCGTGCGGGCGTCTGTCCGGGGCGAAACCCTGAGGACGGAATTTCCCGGACAGACCAAGATCGGGCCGGCAGAGAAAATCTCTGAGCTGATTAACTCGTCGGCGCGGGGTATCGGGCTGGAGGTCCTACCGACAGCACCACGGCAACTGCCCTACCATGCGGGCACCATCTATCTGGAATTGGACAGGCAAGGGGAGCTCTGGCGCAAACTGGAGAGGTCGCCGGGCATCGCCATTCATGTTTCCGGCGAATTCCCGGACCTGGATATGGAGCTATGGACGATCCGTGAGGTGGCGTTATGACCGGGGACAACCGACGCCCAACGGACCGCACAGTCATCCGCCCTACACCGGGCGGATGGCCCACTGGCGGATCGGCCGCCAACGCGCAACATCCGCCCGCTGCATCGCCCGCATGGGGAAGTGGCCCCTTTACCGCGACGCCGCCCGTGGCCGTGTCGCGCAATCCACTTCTGGCCGCCGCATCAGACCTACTGGCTTTTATCAATCATGTGCGCGAACTGCGCACGGCACCGGACGTGCAGCGGCTGCGCGAGCAGACTGAGCAAATTGTCCAGGCATTCCAAAAACAGCTAAAGCACGTGCAGCTGCCTGCCGACATGGTGGATACAGCCGACTACGCGGCATGCATCACTGTTGACGATATCGTGATGAATACACCCTGGGGTCGGCAAAGTAACTGGTCGCAGCAAAGCATCGTCAGCAAGAGACACAAGGAAACATTCGGTGGGGCGCGATTCTATGAGGATCTGCAGCGACTGAAGCAGGAGCCTGGCCGCAATGCCCTGTTGCTGGAGCTGATGTATGTGTGCCTTTCCCTGGGGTTTCAGGGGCCCTTGCGTATGCAGTCCAGTGGATTGGTTGACATCGCCCGATTACGCGAAGATTTATTTCAGCTCATCCGCCCGCATGGCCAGACGGGCGGTGACTTGTCGCCCCACTGGCGTGGGGCCAGCGAGGCCGTTCGTCAGGCGGCCTCAAGTGTCCCCGCCGTTGCGACAGTCTTCATTGCCCTGGCGGTGATGGTCAGCCTGTTTTTAGGATTGCGGTTATCCCTGGGTGCACAAACCGATACGCTGCTGGACCGTCTGGCCGCAGCGCCTGGCCATGAACGAACATTCATCAACCGCCCCCCGCCGCCGCCCCTTCTGCCGCCACCGGACGGGACATCCGTCAAGATTTCTCGGTTCCTTGAGGCGGAGATACGCGAGCGGCTCGTGACGGTCACGGAAAGTGTTGGCCAGATCACGATCCGGCTCCATGACGCTGGCCTGTTCGCCAGCGGCAGCGACAGGATGGAAGGCCGCTTCCAGCCTGTCCTGGAGCGGGTGGCCGCTGCGCTGGAGGAGGAGCCGGGCAGGATCGTGGTGGTCGGGCATACCGATGATGTACCCATCAGCACCGCGCGTTTCCGGTCCAACTGGGAATTGTCGCGGGCACGCGCCGGCACCGTCCGCGACCTGCTGTCCTCACGGCTGTCGGTGCCTGCCCGCCTGTCGGCAGAAGGCCAAGCGGATACCAATCCGCTGGTTCCCAACACTTCACCGGCCAACCGGGAACGCAACCGTCGCATTGACATCATCCTGATTACCGGTGGCGCGGGCTGATCCGCAGGATCTCCCATCACCCACCCGTGGTTTCCCTCCGCGTGATCAGGCCTTTTGGATAAGCGCTTCGATGAACAGCATAATCTCCCTTTTCAAGGTCCGCTGGTTCCTGACGCTGCTGGGGGCCATTGCCCTGGCGCTGATTGCATGGCTGGTGGGGCCGTTTATCGCCATTGCGGACATCCGCCCGCTGGAAAGCGAAATTGCCCGCTTGCTGGCGGTGCTGGTGATCTTGGTCAGTTGGGGTGTTGCCAATATCATTATCCTGAGCCGCGCGCGCCAGACGGATGCGACATTGGTTGACGGTATGCTTCCGGACACCAAACGCGGAGCCGACAGTACCAACAGCCGAGCCGATGACGATCTGACCGCAATGCGGGATCGGCTGCGAGAAGCCGTCCGGCTTCTCAAACAGTCCGGCGGGTCGGGCCGCTGGGACCGACGTTTTCTCTATCAGCTTCCCTGGTACATGATGATCGGCCCCCCCGGCACCGGCAAATCCACAGCCATCGCCAATTCCGAACTGGTCAAGCGGATGGCAGGCAAGCGGGGGCGTCCCGGTACACCCGATCTGGGCACACATAATTGCGAATGGCTATTCACCGACGACGCAGTGCTGATCGACACGGCCGGACGTTACACCAGCCAGGATTCCGACGCGGCCGCAGATGCCAAGGCGTGGCGGGGCTTCCTGGCGCTGCTGCGGAAAACACGGGCGCGGCAGCCGATCAACGGCGTGTTTGTCGCATTCAGCGCCATCGATCTGGCCGGTGCCAATGATGCGGAACGGGCGCGACATGCCCGCACCATTCGCGATCGGTTGAACGAACTGCACACGGCCTTCGGTATCCGATTCCCCGTGTATCTGCTGTTGACCAAGGTCGACCTTCTGCCCGGCTTTACAGAGTTCTTTGACGACCTGGACCGGCGTCAGCGTGAACAGGTATGGGGCGTGACCTTTCCGTTGCAAGCGCAGGACGAAGCAGCTGATCTGATCACCCCGGAATTTGACCTGCTGATGACCGCATTGTCGGACCGCGTCACCACACGCCTGCAGCAGGAAACAGATTTGGGTCGGCGGGGTGCCATTTTCGGATTCCCGGCCCAGGTAGCACAATTGCGCGAACAGCTCCGCCTGTTCCTGCGCGAAGCATTCGATGGCGACCGTTACGAAGCACCGCCCCTGTTGCGGGGCGTCTACCTGACCAGCGGCACCCAGGAGGGATCACCCATCGACCGGCTTGCAGGTTCCATTGCCCGTGGATTGGGCATGGAACAGAGTGTGGCACCGCCGCGTCCAGGAACGGGGCGTAGCTATTTTCTGACCGGACTGCTCCGCGATGTCGTGTTTCCGGAGGCCGGGCTGGTGAGTTTCAATCCCGGCGTGGAACGCTGGCGCCGAGGGGTTGTAATCGGGCTTTACGCTCTTGCAGGTCTGGCGCTTGCCGGGTCCACAAGTGTGTGGATGGTCAGCTATCTTGAAAACCAGGCCATGCTGGCCACCAGGATGGCAGAGGTGGAACGTATCGGCGCCGATTTGCGGGCCATCCCAGCGGACGCAGCCCTATCCCAGAGCTTCGGCACCATCCTGCCGCCCCTGGCTCGCTTGCGCATCCTGGCCCAGACGACCGCAGAGGAACCATCCCTGTGGCAGACATTCGGCCTTTCTCAAGGTGAGGTGGTGGCGGAGCAGGCGCAGTCTGCCTATCACCGCGCGCTGAATGCGCTGCTGGTACCCGTGATGGCATATCGGTTGGAATGGCTGATCCGGTCCCAGCCGGAAAGCAATGAGCTGTATGGGGCATTGAAAGCCTATCTGATGCTGACCGGCCAACAGCCAGGGGCGCTGGACAGGGATTTCCTGCGCCAGTGGCACATCGCGGATTGGGCGGCCATCTACCCCGCCCCCAACGATGCCGCCATCAGAGACGCGCTCGCCAACCATCTGGACGTGTTGCTGGCCGGCCCCGTCACCCCCATCGGACCCGATATGGCGCTGGTGGAGCAGTCACGGCGACTGTTGGCGAATTTCCCGCTGGCAGCCCGCGCCTATGCCCAGCTCAGACAATCCCCCGAAGCATGGCGGCTGGCAGAATGGCGGCTGGTCGATGCGGCTGGCCCCTTGGCTGACCGCGTCTTCGTCCGGCCTTCCGGAAAGCTGCTCTCCAACGGGGTGCCGGGATTTTACACCCGTGCCGGCTTTCGGGAAGTTTTCCTGAACGGCCTATCCGGTGCCGCCGGTGACGTTGCCAAGGATAGCTGGGTGATCAATGGGCAACCCACTGCCGATCTGCGTGATGGTAAGCTGGAACGCGATATTCTGCAGCTCTATCTGAACGATTACATCGCTCAATGGAATGGCGTTCTGGGCGACATTGCCCTGGCGCCGATGCTGTCTTTGGATGATGCTATGCGGGTGACAGCCGCCCTGTCAGGGCCGGGATCGCCCTTAAAGAACCTGCTTACAGCTATATCCGCCGAAACCACCCTGACGGGGGATGATGGAGGCGTACCGCCCGGATTGAAGGCAGCGGCAACCGTGGCGGCTGGCAACCTACCGATCCCCGCGGCCGCGTCGGGCCTGCGGGCATTGGACCTGCCATCAGCCGGTCAGCCCGGCAAGCCCGTGGATGATCATTTCAAAGGCCTGCATGATTTCGTCAACAACAAAACCAGCGTGGCCGGTGGTAACCTGGATGACGTGCTGCGCGTCATCGGTGATCTGTACCTGCAACTCAGTCGCCTGAAGGGCGGAGCCCTCACCCGTGATGTGATGGGGACCCAGGGTGCCACACCCGCAGAGCAGCTCGCCGCTGCTGCTGCCCGCGCACCGGGATCCGTGGGGCAATTACTGGAGCAGGTGGGCAGGTCGGGCTCATCAGCAACAATGTCCAATGCACGCAGCGACCTGGGTCGGCTGTGGAACGCCTCCGTCCGTCGCCATTGCGAACAGGCGACCGGCCGCCGCTATCCGTTCAACCGCCGGTCAGATGCCGATACGCCCTTGCGCGACTTTGCCGAGCTGTTCAAGCCCAATGGGGCCTTGCACACATTCTTCACCGCCAACCTTCAGCATCTGGTGGATACCGGGCCGCAACGCTGGCGCTGGCAGAGGATCAATGGCAATGATCTTGGCATTTCCCCGGCCGTGCTGGACTCCTTCCAGCAGGCAGCGGAAATCCGGGAAGCAATGTTTGCCAACCCCGTCGCACCCTCGGTACGTTTCGACCTGCTGACGTCTACCCTGCCGCCCAGCGTTGCCCATGTCACCCTGGAGATTGATGGGCAGGTGGTCAGGCTGGAACCAGGGCTGGTCCGCCCCGCCACGCTACAATGGCCTGGCATCGGTGCCGGTGGTGCCACGGTAACCATCACCCCTGCCACCGGTGCACCGGAAGTGATCACCCATACCGGACCATGGGCGCTGTTCCGGCTGGTGGATCAATCCCGGCCGATGTCCGCAGGTTCGCCCGAAAGCATCCGGATCACCGTCGGCGCCCTTTATCCAGTGTCGTTCGTGCTGCGGGCCAATACCACCAACAGTCCGTTTACGCTGCCTGCGCTGTCCGCCTTTCAATGTCCGGGGGATTTCTGATGAGCGACGGGGAACAAGAGCTACCGGGGTTTTTCGGCAAATTGCCAATGCTGGGCGATTTCGTGACGCGCCGTCTGCCATCATCGGTGATCGGCCCGCTGAACGACTGGCTGGAAGCAGGCATCATGGACAGCCGGAGGATGCTCGGCCAGGGATGGCTGGATGCCTTTTTGGTCAGCCCGGCCTGGCATCTGGCGCTGGAGGCCGGCATCTGTGGGCCCACCGGCCTGTGCGGCGTGCTGGTGCCAAGTGTGGACAGTGTGGGCCGTTATTATCCCTTAGCACTGCTGGCACCGCTGCCCGCTGGCGCGCCACTGCTGGCCTGGGCCGAAGCCAACGGTAACTGGTACAGACGCGCCGAGGCAGCATTGATGACGGCATTGCAGGATGATCTGGATGCCGAGGGTTTCGATGCGCGGGTGCGTGCGGTTGGGGTGCCGCTGGATACCCTGCCTGCGGAAATGCCTGGACTGCCGGGACGGGTGGCGGCGATGTTGGGGGAGGCGCAACTGCGGCCGGACAGCGGGCCGCTGGGACTGGGCTGGACCCAAGCCGGTGGATCATCACCGACCCTGATCGCGTTTACCGCCATGCCGACCGGTGCGGCTTTCACCAGTATGCTCAATGGGCGGTGGGAAGATACGGAAACTGCCGGTCTTTGCGTCATTTCCCTGGCCGGTGGCCCGTTTGCCATGCCCGCGGACACCCACCGATGATCCCCATACAGCAATCGGCCATCCTGTCTGGTTTATGGGTCACATCTGCTGCGATCACTGATACGGGCAAGGTCCGACAGTTGAATGAGGATGCCGTTCTCAACCGCCCTGAGGCCGGGATATGGGCAGTCGCGGACGGTATGGGGGGGCACCAGCGTGGCGATACCGCCAGCCGCGCCATAGCGGAAACGCTGGCTCGGGTACCGGCACTGCCCGGGGCGTCGGCCCTGATGGCGCAGGTTCGCGCTGGATTGGAAACGGTTAACCATCAGTTGGTCGCCGAACGGCAGAGCCCGTCAGAAATCATCGCCAGCACCCTGGTCTGCCTGCTGATCGCTGAGGGGTATTTCGCCTGTATCTGGGCGGGTGACAGTCGTCTATATCTGCTGCGTGATGGCGCATTGTCGCAGATCAGTACCGATCATAGCGTCGTGCAGCAGCTATTGGATAGCGGTGCCATCACGGCCGATCAGGCCACCACTCATCCGCGTGGCAACGAAGTGACCCGCGCCATCGGCGTCCATCCCGAACTGCCCGTAGAGATCCGTCAGGGCCGGGTCCTGCCGCATGATCAGTTCCTGCTGTGCAGCGACGGCTTGTTCCGGGTGGTCACAGAATGGGAAATCGCCGCCCAGCTTACGGGCTCTCCCGCTACGGTTGTTGCCAACCTGATGGCACTGGCCCTGGCGCGCGGGGCCCCGGACAATGTCTCCATCGTCGTGGTCAGATGTCAGCCCGAACCAGATACCCATCTTGACAAAACACAGATCATCGCACGCATCCCGGTGGTTGCGGGTTGAACAGCTGTTAAACCGGAGAGAATGCCATGTCTGGGTCTGATGATGCCGCCACACCCCCGGACACCGCGCCCAGCCGGGTATCCGTGACACCTGGCGGCACGGTGGTGGTAACCACAAATCGGGTCTGGCCAGATCGCCCGGCAGCGCCATCACAGGATGCACAGATCTTGGAAGGCGCGATATCCCCAGCCGGACCTTTCGATCCGGCTCCGGCGCCCTCCCCTTCTGATACCTCTGCCGAACCACAGAAGAAGGGGACCATACCCCAACCGAACGATATCATTTGCCACACCTATAAGGTGCTGGGGCGCATCGACAGCGGCGGCATGGGGCATGTATTTCGGGCAGTGCATCTGCGGGCCAAAACCATGCACGCGGTCAAGATCATCCTGCCGGAGCTTGCCGAGGACCCGATGCTGGGCGACCTGTTTATCCGGGAAGCCAATATCCTGCGGGGCATCCGCCATGACGCGGTGGTGGCGCATGACGGCCTTATCACCGATGAAGCCGGATCGATGTTCCTGGTGATGGAATTCGTCGATGGCTCAAAGCTTAAGGACCTGCTGATCAACGCCCCCCTACAGACGACAGAGGTGATCGAACTGCTGTACCGTGTCGCGTCTGGCTTTGCCGCCGCACATGAAAAGACCGTCATCCATCGCGATATTTCGCCGGACAATATCATCATCCCCGCCGATGGCGTGCGGGAAGCCAAGATCATTGATTTTGGCATCGCCAAGCGAGCCGCATCCACCGAAAAATCCATCATCGGCAACAGCTTTGCCGGCAAGCAACGATACGCCTCCCCCGAACAGCTAGGCATGTTCGAGCAGGAGGTCGGCCCCCGGTCCGACATTTATTCCCTGGGACTGGTGTTGGCAGAAGCCTGTATCGGCCAGCCGATCGACATGGTCTCCGATCCGCTGCGGTGTCGGCTGCACGTTCCTGACCTGGGGCAAGTACCGCCCCCCCTAAGGGTCGTCCTTGAAAGGATGCTGCAGCCTAAACCGGATGACCGCCTGCAAACGATGCGCGAAGTTATTACATTTTGTGAAGCCGCCTGCCGGGACCATCTGGGGCTTGGCAAGGCAGAAGCGGCTCCCCCCCCGCCCCCGGCAGAGGAAAGCAAACCTGCCATCACCAAACGCCGGTTCCGGATCATGCCAGTGGCAATGACACTGGCCGGGTTAGGGGGGCTGCTTATCGGCATATATGCCCTGACTCGATCGGAACAGACTCAGGAAGTGGTTGGGCAGAATGGGGCCCATATTACCAAACCCATTGCCGATACCCCGTCAGTCAATGCGCCCGGCACCAACCCCGTTCTGCGCCTTGAGGATGTACAGCGCGCGGCGACCGCCACCGCTGCTGGCCTTGCCTGCGCCTATTTCCAGGCTGGAACGGATGGTAATGGGCAGGTCACTGTTACCGGCTTTGTCGGCCCAGGCGATGTGCACGCCACGCTGGCGACGCAGTTTGCGGGCATTGGCCTCCCCTCTCCCCCCACGGCCATGATCACAACCGTGCCGCTGCCGATTTGCCACATGTTAAAGCTGGCACCGCCCGCTGGTCTTGGTGGCCCAGCACAGCCAGTTCACGATGCTCTGAAAGTGAAGATGAACCACCCGGACAATCTTTACCGGGAAGGTGACGAACTGCGGCTGGAGATCACAGCCGGCAGACAGGGTGGTTATCTGACCGTGGATTACATTGATAGCGACGGTGCCGTCGTTCACATGACACCGATGAGCCGCCATCCCAATAGCCGAATCGGACCGGGAGAGACAATGTTGCTCGGCGGCAGTGCCATCGCACCAAATGGATTGAGGCCTGTATATTCCGCTCAAGGTCCATTCGGCCCAAGGCAGCATTTGATCATGATCCTGTTGACCCCAGAACCATTGTTTGGGTCTGATCGCGATCTTGCGGATACGGCCGCCAACTATTTGCCTGTGCTTGGCAAGGCACTGGCGGAAAACCGCATTCTTGCAAATGATGCCATCTTCTTCACCACAACCCCCCGGTGATGAAACGGGCGGGATGCCGGACATGAAGCACTCGCTGGCTCGATATGCCCTGGTTCTGGGGGGCATCATCACCATGATGGGGATGATCGCATTTGGCCTGACCATGCTGTACAAACCGCGTCCTCGCACATCACTGGTGCCCGTGCCGGTGGTGCGCCTGTCGCCGCCTGTTCCGACCTGGGTCGCATGCCCACCCAGTCTGAGCGGCGACCCTGCGGCGCGTTGCCTGCGGTTGGCCGTTCCGGGGGATTGGCAATCTCCGTCATCACCCCGGATTGACCTGTTCGCGACATTGTATCCCGCCCTAGAACCCGGGAGGGAGGATCCGTTGCTGGTGGTGCTGGGCGGTCCAGGCCAGGCCGGCAGCGACCATGCCGACAGGCTGGCCAAAAGCTTGGCTGCAAGCCGCGCCAGTCGCGACCTGATTTTTTTCGATCAGCGCGGTAGCGGCCTGTCCAGACCATCGCTTGCCTGCAAGGGAATTGATCCCTGGCATTATTGGTACGGCACCATTACCGCCAGAGATGCGCTGTCATGCCTGGAGCCCATTCGTGCCGCAGGCTTCCGGTTGGAGAATTTCGATACGGCGCAAAGCGCACACGACCTGCAGGCGCTGCGCGTAGCGCTGGGTATCCGGCAATGGAACATCCTGGCCACCTCATACGGGGCCATTGCGGCACAAGCCCTGCTGCGGCTGGATGGCAACGCGGTCCGCAGCGTCATCTTTAACTCCCCTGGTCTGCCCGGTACCACCTGGTTGGATAAGGATCGGTTCGAGGCGATCCGGTCGGCAATGCTGTTGGCCGTCAGCGATTGCAAGGCCCAACCGGCCTGCGCGCGGACCTTCCCCAACCTGGATGGCATTGTTGAACGTCTGGCCACGGCCTGGACCCGCACCCCACTGACGATCACGTTGTCCACCGGGCGGGATGCACGGGCAATACACGCCGTGGAATGGCATGATATCGCCAATTTGCTGGCCGCCCATGTCGGCAGCGGCAACGGCCCAGCCACTACCCCGCGCCTGTTGGATTATTTGGCCAGGCTTGATCCCAGGGCTGGCGATGCAGCGCTGACCAGAACAGTGTTGATGCCGCCGGCCCTATGGCGGGTCTTTGATGAATTGTCCTACGGCCTCAACCTCGCCATCGGCTGCCGGGAGGAACGGCCCCATATCGACGCATCAGCGCTGCGGGCGGCCGCCGCGCCCTTCCACCCCTATGCTGTGGCTGACGCGGTAGAGACAGATTTCGACGCGGCCTGCCCGGCCTTGATGCTGGAACCTGCCCCTGCCGATTTCTATCGGCCCGTCACCAGTGCCGTGCCGGCGTTGATCCTGACTGGCGTTTACGATACATATGTTCCATCAAGCCGTGCGGATACCCTGGCTACCCGCTTCCCCAATGCACAGGTTTTTAGGTTTCGGGGGCTTGGTCACGACGTGCTTGGGGCATCCCCCTGCGGGGCGGGCATGGTTGCCGCTTTCCTGGTCAATCCGGTTCGCACCCTTGATTTTCCGTGTTTGGACCGTGTGCTGCCACCCCGGTTCGTGCTTCAGCCTTTGGGCGGGTGACCAGCATTCAGGAAAGCCTGCCAGATTTCCGGCCATTGCTTGGACCACTGGCCATTATGGTCCAGACCCTGGAGCACCAGCGCCGGCGCGCCAACACGCCGGGCAAAATCGACGACGAAGTTCGCAGGAACGGTGGCATCCTCGGTTCCCGCCACATGCAATTGACGTAACCCGCGCAGGGCCGCGACGGCCGTGGCAGGATCAATGGATGCGGTCAGGCTGCTGATGTTGTGATGGCTGGTCCACGCCTTAAGATCAAGGGGTGCCGCAACGGTGACCAACCCATCAACATCAACCCGCCGGGCCGCGATCAGGGCCGCAGCGGTCCCCCCGCCGGAATATCCAACCAGGATAAGCCGTTTGCCGCCAGATTCCGCCGCCGCCAGGGTGATGACCTGATCGAGTGCGGCCAGCACGGCGGGTGAAAAGCGCCCATCCGTCCAGACCGCCGCACGGCATTCCGGCTGCTCCTGCGACATTGTATATTGGCAGGGCCGGGCCAGGGCTAGAACCGGCCCTTCAGCATGGGCCGCCGCCAAGGCCAAGCCAATGGGGTGCCATGGTGTGGGGTCGCCGGACGGTCTTTGACGGCTTTCCCACGCATGACCGTCGCCTTCAATGAAAACAATCAGATGGTCACCCGTACCCGGCCGCATCCAACCGGCAAGAATGAAATCACCGGCAGGAAAGCGGCGGGGCGAAAGACCGGCTTGATGCGCCAAAGCCGACGCCGCATCAAGCCGTGAGATGGTGTTTTGTGTGCATCCGGCCAGCAGGGCCAGGGTAAGCCCGGCGACCACAGCCAGACCCCAGACCCACCTGCCAGCCGTTGATTTATACCAACGGTCATAATTCATGGCCGTTGGCAATACTGCGACCGCCGCCACGCCGCTTGGTAGCGGCGTAGCCAAGCCCGCGAATGCTGGCGCCGGCGATTGAGGGGCACGAAAGCGTTACCAGCGGTCATGATTTCGTGCCACCGGTATTAGAAGCTGTAACGGATATTGGCGAAAGCCGAATAGACATGGTCATTCTTACGGAAAGCCTGGGCATTTGCCAGAACGGCACCGGTCAGCCTTTCAGAGATGAAGAAACGTGCACCACCGCCGAAAATGGCACCGTTGCGCGCACCCTCCCCACTGCTGCTGATATCGCCTTCATAGGTTGCGCTGAGGTACGGCTGGAACTTCTCGCTGGCATTGTAGGCCGCTTCCCCACCGATACGAATCTGGGCCAGCCGCGACGGCGTCGGTGAAACAAGCCGCCCCGTGGAGGCATTGTAATCATCATAGCTGTCATAGGCATAGCTGAGACCTGCCAGCGTCGAAAGTTCGTACTTCTTCACCGCCCAGCTGCTGTTCAGGTTGACAGCCGTCATGATGCGCCAGGATGCGAACGTGTCCTTACCAGAAAGCCCCAGAGCATTCTGTTCCAGCTTATTGGACAGAGCACCGGCACCAGCCTGCACGTTGATATTGGAATGTTCATTAATGCGATAACCGGCATAACCCGTCAGCGAACCGCCAAGCGCCTGGCGCCGCCCGTTCAGCAGGCTGGTATCGAGATCGGAATGTTCAATGCCAACGACGGCACCGGCCACCCAATCGGGTGTGAACTGCTTGTCCGCGCCAAACAGCAGATTCTGGCTCCAGCCGGCGAATTTGTCATCTGTGACAGAGTTGATCAGGCGCGATGCGCTGGCATCGGCCCAGACGCTGACACCGTCCAACGGGTTCTCGTCACCCGCAGACATGCCGGTCATGGTATCGGCGGCCGCGGTGCGTTGATTGCCACCTCCCAGCGCCCGGCCGGAAAACACATTCTGCAGCCGGTTGGACACAGCAGATACCGAATTGCGGGTGGTGGTACGAGTCTGGGCTTGGCCAGTCTCACTAACCAGTTGCTGTGATGCCTCGGCCACTACCGCGGCGACATCAATCGGCTTGTTGAGCACCAGATTTAGGCCGCCTGTCGTATAGACAGGCTTGATCTCCAGGCCCGGAATGGCACCGGTAATCTCTGTAAAGGTGCCGGTCAGCGTCGTAGCTGACACGATATTGTAGGTCGTACCCGCCTGATATGTGCCAAGGGCGGGCAGTACAGCTAAGGTGCCACCAAGGTTGGCAGTACCAGACACCTGCAATTTGTCAGACCCGCCCGCGGCATCCACCTTGATGTTCAGCACGCCGCTCGCGTTCTGGGTGAAGTTACCGTTCACCCGCATGATGCTCATGGCATTGGCATCACCGGCCATCGTGCCAGAATTGGTGACAGACCCGACCGTTCCGCTGTTGCGCAGGATGCCGCCGCTGGCAATGGTCAGGGCACTGGAAAGATTGCCGGTCACCGCCAATGTGCCGCCATTCACCGTCGTGGTCCCAGCGAAGCTGCTATTACCCGAAAGGGTCAGGCTGCCGCTGCCATTCTTGGTCAGGCTGCCGGTGGAACCGGTGATCACCCCGCCATAGGTATCGGTTCCCGTACCATTGATGTTCAGGGTACCGCCGTTGATGGCCAGCGTGCCGCCAGCGGTGCCGCCAGATGCAAGCTGCGCGGACTTCAGCCCCGCCACGGTGAGGGATTTGCCGTTAAGGTCGATGGTACCCTGGAACGTTGTGGGACCCTGTCCGTCATTGCCACTTGGGCCCTGCCCCTGGGTGAAGGTCAGGGTTCCAGCGGCGGCAATGGCATTATCCACGCCCAGCTTCAGCGTGCCCTGAGCGACCATTACGCCGCCCGTCTGCGCCATCTGGCTGTTGACGGTCAGCGTGCCCCCCCCGCTTTTCACCACATAACCGGAACCGCTGATGGCGCCGGCATAGGTGCCGTCAACATCCTGATTGAAGTTCACAAAGGCGGAAGCGTCCGACAGCAACACCGTCCCCGGCATGTTGGCCGCATTCGCGACGACAAACCCTTCTTTGACCGTCAACTTGCCCGTATAGGTGCTGGCACCACCGAACTGGATGCCCAAACTACCAGTCTTGAGCAGATCGCCCGTACCACCGAGCGCGCCGGAAAAGATACCGGCATAGCCGTTGCTGTCGATCGTACCGCCAGCCTGTCTGACGAACACTGCCGCCTGTGTGGCAAAACCGTTGGTGAGTTTGAGCGTACCGCCATCGAAATTAATCGACGCACCAGTGGCGGCAGAATCTTCCTGGGTATAGAAGGGCTTGGCGGTGTCGATGGTCTGCACCGGCACCGCCTTGACGGCACCGGTGCCCAAGAAGACGGCAGAATTATACCCCGCATCTCCAACGTCAGCGATTGCAATCTTGAAGGTATTCTTTTGTCCTGGAGTTACATTTGCGACAACCACCATCTTACCGTCGCGGCCAACCAAACCATCAAGATTAACCGGAACCACCCGGCCCTGATTGTCGAAATAATACTCACTATTTCGGAGGTGGTTCACGGAATTAATGGCAACTGGATTTGTGGTTCCTGGGATCAGGGCCACATTCTTACCATTTACAAAAAAGCCAAATACATCGTTATAACTTTTCCCAACATATTCAGGATATTCATTAGATCCGAATACATAGGAATAAGATATTTGATCACTGGCAGGAATGAAGCTGAACTCCAGCACCGCGGCATCGAAGGTTATTCCCCCGGTTAAGGCTGACAGGTCCGCATCCCCATTAGTACCCAGAACTTCCTCCTCATTCGATCCGAGAAGGCTGGATACACGACCCGAGGAAAGCACCACGCCATTTGTGAATGGAAAGATGGAACCTGTGTCGGCGAAAGTGCCAACAGCCAGGTTGCTGCCGGTGAATTTTGCCGATCCGGCCACAAGGGAAACGCTGTCGCTGTTAATCAAGATGGCTGCCAGAGCCGCCGCATCGGTGTTCGGCGTCACCGTTGATGCCTGAACCGCCCCGCAGAACAATGCGACGACGGAAGCGCCGCCCATAATTGCATTCAAGAATCGAATTTTCTTCTCCGTGCGCTTACCGTTCATCTTGCCCCTCTTCATCAGCAATAGTGTATGCGCTTGATTATTCTTCATTGAATCCAAGTCGCATTTCACGGCTAAAATCTATTTATTGATTATATAACTGTTATTGTTATAATTTGGTAGATGATAATTTACAAAATCTCCCTTAGGTTGATTACTAGTTTAAACATCTTAACCAATCGGCCAGGGGGCAACCTTATGGCTGATTGCAAGCTGGCCGCCGTATACCCAAAGGGGTTGGACGTGAGTATGAGAATCATGAGCTGGTGGTTCATTGCTGGCGTTGTGGCCCTGATGATCGTCACCTTGTTACAGGTGCCCCCAGCGCAGGCGCAGGGCATGAACCAAACCCGTATCATCAACCAGGCCATCAACAACCAGAGCCGCCTTGCGTTCAGGCCTCGGCTGGTGGTGCGTGACAGTGCTGGTCCGGTCGATGCCATCGACCTTGATTCCAGCCAGCGCTATCTGGCGGCAGCGTCGCGTGACGGGCTGGTGCGGATGTGGGATCTGCAGTCCGGCAAGCAGGTCGGCCGTGTTAAGGCGGGCCCAGTGCGGGCGCTTGCCATCCAAACCGGCAGCCGCGTTGCCGCTATCGGCACCGGTACAGGTGATGTCATCATCCACGATATGGGGACGGGCCTTGAAATCCGGCGGTTTTCTGGCCATCAGGGTATGGTGCTTGCCGCGCGTCTGTCACCGGATGGTTCCATCCTGGCGACCGGTGGCGCGGATGGAACCATCCGGTTGTGGGACATGACCAACGGCGTGCCTCTCGCCACCCTGGATGGGCAGGCAGGACCCGTGGCGGCGCTGGCATTTGACGTATCCGGCCGCACACTGGCCAGCGGCATTGGCCGGACCGTCCGGCTGTGGCCGGTGGCGGGTGGCCCACCGATGATCATGGAAGATGCTGATGCGGAAGTCCGGGCCCTGATCTTCGCTGCCGACAGTACCCTGACAGCCGCCCTGAGTGACGGGATGGTGCAAAGCTGGCAGCCCGGCAACAGCCGGAAGATGCGTGGCAGACCCGGCCTGGACGGAACCCCGTCAACTTTGGCCATCGGGAAGAATGGCACGCTGTTGCTGGCTGGCGACGGCGGAGCCGTCTTGCTGGGCCGTAGCGGCCGTCGGCTTGCCACGATTCCCGTCGGCACCATGGCTGTGTTCGCCCCTGGTGCCGACAGGGTGCTGGTCGCTGACCGCGATGGACGCCTGCTGTTATGGGACAGCGAAAGCGAACGCCGACTAGCACAATTGCTGATCACACGCCGTGGCTGGGCCATTGTGGACGCTCAAGGCCGCCATGACGGCTCGGGCCCTGGGCTGTTGGATATGTCATGGCAGACCGATACAGAAATCTTCGAGATGGTGAATTTCTCAGAACCCTATTACGAACCCGGACTGTTGGCCAAACTGCTGCTGGCCCCCGATGCATTGCTGACCCCGGATGTTCCAACGATCGGGGATGGTATCGCGCCGCCGCCACTGGTCAGGTTGTCCATTGCTGGGGCACCACCGACAGTGCCCGGCCCAGGACGCATCATCGTAACGGCGCAGGATCGTGGCGGCTCGATCTCGCGGATCACCCTGTATCATAATGGCAAGGCGTTGACGGATCGGCATGTGGCCGACACAAGGGACACGGTCGAGAACGGCGCTGCCATCCGCACAGTGACCTACAATATTGACCTGATTTCCGGCGACAATCATCTGCGCGCGGTGGCCGCTGCCAGCAACCTGGTGGACAGCGTTCCCGCCGAAACCACGATCACTGTCGGTGGCCCGACTTTGTCGGCGGAAAAGCCTGCCCTCCATATGGTGGTGATTGGCATCAACCAGTATGCAAATCCATTACTAACTTTAAATTATGCCGTCGATGATGCGCGTGGCCTGACCAACTGGGCCCAACAGAACGCGAAGGGACTGTTTAGTGAGATACAGTTGCATCCACTGTATGACAAGGCTGCCACCAAACGAGCGATCTCCGATCTGTTTGGAAAGCTGCAAAGCACCCGACCGCAGGACATTGTCGTCATCTATCTGGCGGGGCATGGCGAGAATTCAGACGGGAGCTGGTTTTTCCTGCCCACGGAATTCGGCGAAGGGTTGAGCTTTCCCGACAGCAACATGGATCGCCGCAACATCGCGGCACTGCGCGGTAACTTGCGCCAGGCCGTCGTCACCAGCGGTCTGGCAGCCCACACCATACAGCAGGCGGTGGGGCAGATCGGCGCGCAACGCATCGTCCTGCTGATCGACGCCTGCAAGTCGGGAAGCGTGCGCGACCTGTTCGAGGGGGATGCCGACATCAAAAGCCTGCAAATGCTTTCCAAACAGGCCGGCATCCATCTGCTGGCTGCCACAGAGCAGGATCAATTCGCTGTAGAAGTAAAGGAACTGAAGCACGGCGTTTTCACCTACATCATGCTTAAGGCTTTGACAGGAGAGGCTGACATACCACCAAGCGATGGCATGGTCAGCGCTGTGGAACTGCTGTATTACACAGCAGAAGAGGTGCCCAGCATGGCATTCAACAAGGCCAAAAGCGCACAGTTTCCCACCATCTATTCCCGTGGCGTCGATTTCCCACTGGGTATCAGCAGCCGCTGGGAACGTTAAGGAGATAGCCAATGCCATTACAGGTGGTACAAGGTGCGACCCTGGTTTGTAGCTTCGGAACCGCGCCTTCGGTTCTGGTCGTACCGCCCGTATCCAGAACCCTGGATGGCGGCCCACCAGCGGCCAACATTCTAGATCACAAGCCGATGGTCAATATCCTGCCCTTCGGCCTGTGCACCAGCATAGCCAATCCTGTCGTCACATCGGCGACCGCCGCGGCAATGGGAGTGCTGACACCAATGCCGTGCATTCCAGCCACCCTATCCCCCTGGATTCCCGGGGCGCAGATGGTTAAAGTTGGTGCGGCGATGGCCCTGGATAATATATCGACCTGCATGTGCAATTGGGCCGGGATCGTCAAGGTCGCCAGCCCAGGACAAAGCACGACTTTCGAGCCCTGAGACCCTAAATCGGAAATAGAACACCCAGATGCCTAGCGCATGTCCACTAGAGCCGGGTGCGTTTAAACGGAAACGCACCCGGCTCTAAATTCTTGTTCAGCGAGCGAATTCACGCTCCAAAGCGATTCCGCTTTTCCGCGATCCGCTCTAGGGCCTGTTCAGATTTTGGCTTCCATCGGAGGCGAGAGCGTGATTCGCGCATCGGATGGAACTCCTGATACTGAAGGATGCCCAATGCCTCCGGCAGCTTGGCTTACGCCACTACCAAGCGGCAGGCCGGCGGTCGTCGGCCTCCAACCCGCCTAAAGGTCAACCTTTAGGCGGGTTGGTATGAGAAGGAACAAAGCTGACGGTTTCTGGTCACCTCTCTGGACTGGAACGCGCCTGCTGTCATCGAGGCCCTGGCCCAAGCCCGCGATGCCGCCCGCCTATTTCCCCAGCAACTCTGCATAGACAGACAGGGTGGCGTGGCACATGCCGGCCTTGGTGAAATTTTCCCGCACATGGCGCATCCCGTCCATACCCACGGCCTGGCGCTGCAGCGGGTCCAGGTCCAGGGCGGCGCGGATGGCCTTGGCCATCGCCTCCGGGTCGTTGGGCGGCACCACCAGCCCGGTGGTGCCGTCGATCACGGTTTCCTTGACCGCCCCCAGATTGGTGACGATCACCGGGCGGCCCATGGCCTGCGCCTCGGCAATGATGCGGCCGAACGCTTCCGGCTCGGTCGAGGCGCTGACCACCACGTCGGACAGCATATAGGCCGCCGCCATGTCGTTGCAGTGGCCGGCAATGGTGACATGGCCGCCCAGGTTCAGCCGGCGGATCTGTTCTTCCAGTTCCTGGCGATATTCGGTGCGGCCCTGATCATCGCCCACCAGCACGGCGCGCACATCGGCGCGACCCAGCCGGGCGATGGCATCGATCAGCAGGGTCTGGCCCTTCCAGCGGGTCAACCGGCCGGGCAGCAGCACGATGCGCTGATCCTCCGGCAGGCGCCATTGCTGGATCAATTGCGCCATGCGGGCCTGGGTCACCTTTTCCGGCGACATGATATCCACGTCAACGCCACGATGGATGAGCCGCAACCGGTCCGGCCCCACGCCGTAATTCTGCGCCACATGGTCATAGACAAAGCCGGAAACAGCGATGATGCGGTCGCCCTGCGCCATCACCGAATTGTACCAGCGCTTCAGCCGCGACTTGAAATTATAGGGCGCGTGGAAGGTGGTGACGAAGGGAATGCCAGTGCGCCGCGCCGCCCACATCGCACTCCAGGCCGGGGCACGGGAACGGGCATGGATCAAATCCACTCGGTTTTCGCGGATGATCGCCGCCAGCCTGGCGGCATTGCGCCGCATGGTGAAGGGGTTCTTGGATTGCACCGGCAGGGTGATGTGCTGGGCGCCATAGCGTTCCAGTTCCCGCGACATCGGCCCGCCAGCCGAGACGACGATGGCCGTGCCGCCCGCCCGCTGCACGGCGGCGGCAATGTCGATGCACCCGCGCTCCGCCCCGCCGGTCACCAGGGTGGGGATCACCTGCAGGATGGTGGGCCGCCCGTTACCAAACAGGGGGTACGGGTCCACGGGCGGGTTTACCGCAACATCATCGCTGGCTAGGGTACCAGCGCTATCGGAAATGGACATGGGATGCGACTGATGGGTGACGAAGAGCCGATACATAGCCTGGAAACGGCTGGCACCACCATAGCCTATCGGCGCACGGCAGGGCGGAATCCGGGGCTGGTCTTCTTAGGCGGTTTCCGATCGGACATGACGGGCATCAAGGCAACAGCGCTGGAGGCCTGGGCCCAGCGCGAAGGCCGCGCCTTCATCCGCTTTGATTATCAGGGCCACGGGGCCAGCGGCGGGGCGTGGGAACAGGGCAGCATCGGCCAATGGCGCGATGATGCGCTGGCCGTGCTCGACCGGCTGACAGACGGGCCGCAGATCCTGGTCGGGTCCAGCATGGGCGGCTGGATCGCCCTGCTGGTGGCACTGGCACGGCCGGACCGCGTGGCGGGCCTGTTGGGCATTGCCACCGCCCCGGATTTCACCGAACGGATGATATGTTCCCGGCTGGGGCCGGACCAGTTGGCGGCCCTGGAACGCGACGGACGCTTCATCGCGCCATCGGCCTATGATCCCGCCGGATATCCCATCACCCGCCACCTGCTGGCGGAGGCAAGGGCCCATCTGCTGCTGCCGGGGCCGATCCCCCTAACCTGTCCGGTCCGCCTGCTGCATGGCCAGCGCGACCCGGATATCCCCTGGCAGACCAGCCTGGAACTGGCCGGGGCGCTGGCTGGCGATGATGTGCGGGTGGTGCTGGTGAAGGACGGTGACCACCGCCTGTCCCGCGATCAGGATATTGCCTTGATGCTGCGGCTGGCGGGGGAACTGGCGGAGAAGACCAAGGGGCATGGAACATGACCCTTGGCGGCCAGCGACTGCTACCCGCGTGCTTTTGGACGCATAAGCCAAGGCGGCGGATGCCGCCGCCCGGCATTTCCCCGGATTTGTCACCGGCTGCTGGCATATTTTCGGATTTATTTTTGATATTATATACCCAAGCGCCGAATAAATTCGGCAAAATGCTCAAACGCCGCACGGGCTTAGGTATACCCAGTTCCGGGATTCTCCCGTCACTTGGGTATACCAATCCGCCGAGGGTTTGACCCTTGGCGGATTGGAGGCCGGCGACCGCCGGCCCGCGCCCGCGTGGGCGCGTAAGCCAAGGGCGCGGATGCGCCCGCCCGGCGCCTGAGGGAACAAAAAATCTCCCTGGATCGGTCACGATCAAGGGAGATTGGTATGAGACCGATTTTTCAGGCGAAAAATTCCCGTGACGAATCCGGGTGCTTCAGCCGGCTGTTGGCCTTCAAATGCTCGATTCAGGTCGAGGACGCCGGTTCAGAATCACGGGTCGACACTTAATCAATGCCAGCTTTTCTTGAACCACAGGCGCGACGCGAAGAGCGCCTAACGTCGCCGCCACCACAGCCATAGGCCTGTGATGCAAAGGCCGGCAGTGGCCAACCCGGCCAGCAGCACCAGAATCCGGCCGGGTAGACCCAAGCCTTTGCCGGAATGCAGGGGGTACTGCCAGGCAAAGAACAAATCGCCTCCCCCTTCTCCCCGGTCGTGCCGGCTTCCTAGAAGGCGGCCATCCATCATCGACACATAAACCCATAATCGACCATAACCATCCATGTCGCGGTCGTCGAAACGGCGAACGCCATAGACGCCATAACGGGGTAGCGGCACCACACTGTCCACGCCCCCACCAGCGAAGGCGACGGCTTGCTCCACCCCGATCGCAGGTGCCGCAACCGGTAGCACCGGAAACCCGTAATGCAGTCGTTCTGACACCGGCACCAGCAGCCGGGCTGCATCCCGCGTTTCCTCATGCCAAGTCAGGGTCAGGGAAGTGACAGCCAGGATGAAGGTGATTGGGAACAGCCACAGGCCCCCGGCGCGGTGCAGATCAAACAGCCATTTCAGGCTGAATCCGCGACCGCCCACGGCAAAGGACGCACGCCACTTAGCCAGGGCGGGGAAGGAAAGGGCCGTGGCGATGATGTGATCGATAATCCAGAACAAAGCCATCAGCCCCAGAATCCAGACCATCACCGGCCCCAGCATCAGATCCATATGCAGGGCGTAAAGCGTATCCATCAGGTGGCGGCGGTCAAAGGACAGCACCTCCGTCTCCCGCCAACCCAGCAAGGATCCGTCACGCGGATCAGCGAAAAGCTGAACGGAAACCGCTTCCCCGCCCCCCATCGGCGCTGATCCGACGATGGCGATGCTGTCACCCGCCCGGTTTGGAATATCCACGAAGCGCGCCGTGAAACCAGGCAGTTGCTGTGACGCCGCCGCCAGGGCCCGATCCAGGGCCGGCGGGTTGTCGCTTAATGCAACCGTCCGCCAGTCTGGATTCAACCAACGATCCAGCTCGTCATAAAATGTGATGGCCGACCCGGTCAGCGCCAGGGGCAGCAACCACAGCACGGCCAGCAGCCCGAACCAGCGATGCAGTCGGCGCGCCAGGGGGCGCCATCGCCAGGATGGTGCCCCCCTTTCCCCGGTAATCTTGGCCATATCAGTAGCGGACGGCTACCGACAGGCGGACATCCCGCCCCGGTTCATAGACGCCAGCCACCCCTTCCCAGCCAGGAATGGCATTGTAATCGGCGACGCTGGCATGGGCCCGGTACAGCTTGTCAAACAGGTTATAGACACCGGCTGTCACGGTAAGGCTGTCATCGCCCAGCGGCTGCCAGCGGGCAAAAAGGTCGACCACCGTATAGCCAGGCTTGCTGACATATTGCGTTTCGTCGATCCAGCCGATGGCAACGCCGCGCTGCAGAACCTCGATATCGTTCAGCGCATTGAACCGAGTTACCGCCACCTCAAAGCCCAGATCCTGCGTGGGGGCATAGCCCGCGGTAACGCTCCAGTTATTACCGACAGAGTTGCCCAGGCCGATATGTTCATATCCCTCGATCAGGTCGCCGTTGAGGCGTGACCGGTAATGGTTGTAATAGGCGTCGATGGCGAAAGGACCATGGCTGTAGCCAGCCCGCAATTCGACACCCTTGGCCCGGAAACGCCCAATATTCTCATAGTAGACCGCATCCTGGGGGGGCGCGCCATTGCCCAACTGGTCCAGGATCACATCCTTGATGCGCATGTTGTAATAGGCAACCGAGGCGCGGAACCCATCCTGGTCATAGGCCAGACCCGCCTCGAAATTGCCGACCTTTTCCGGTTTCAAGGTTGGCGACAGTGAGATACGGCGGGGCCGCTTTTCCAGGGTGAAAGCGTCGCCGATCTCCTTGCCCCGAAACGCCTGCGCATAGCCGATATTGGCCGACACGGCATCGGTGACCTGGTAGTTCAGGCCCGCATTCAGGCTGATCCCATCGCTGTCGGTACCGTTGGCATAGGTTACCTGCTCCAGATCATAGGCGTCATAACGGGCACCAACGCTCAACAGCAAGGGTTCCGCCACCTGCCAATGGTCCTGGATATAAAAGCCCAGCACTTCGCCCTTTTCCTTGAAGCGACCGACAGCGGCACTCCAAGCCCATTTGCCCCAGACCGCCGGATCACCCAGATATTCGCCGATCACCTGATCGTCACGATATTCGCTGCCGACCGTAATGTCGTGAGCCCCCAGATCGACGCGGGCACGCAGGTCGCCTCCCAGGCTGCGGATGGAGCCGCCATACAGCCCCCAGCGATCATAGCGGTCCTGGATAAAGCGTGACCGGGTCCAGTAGCCCGTCGCCTCCAGTTCCACCAGCCCCAGATCGCCCTGGTAATTAACGACACCCGTCTGCCGCTTGCCCTCTGCCGGGAACAGTTGTGCCCCCTCCAGCACCGGCCAGTTGGGCCGCTGTCCAAAGGACGCCTTCTCGTTACGTTGCTCAAAGCTAACGCTCAGTTGATGATCTTCAGCGACATGGCCACCCAGCTTCACAAAGCCAAGTTCCTGTTCTGCTGAGGTTCCGCGCAGCCGGTTGCCCGCCCCATCCTTCATGTCGTCGCGGTCAACACGGACATAGGAGCCGACAAAGCCGATATCACCCGCGAGACGCCCGTAAAGTGTGCCGCTTAACTTGTAGCCGTCATTGCTGAACCAGCCGGCCTTGGCGATGCCGCCCATGTTGCGATCCGGTGCCAGCAGGTCTTCGGCATCCTTGGTGCGAAAACGGATGGCACCACCGATGGCACCGAAACCGGCGGTCGCCTCACCGGCACCGGCCTGAACCTCCACGCTTTTCAGCAATTCCGGTTCAATGGAAACGCGCCCGACATGGTGGAATAGCGTGCCGCGCTGGGGAGCACCGTCGACGGTGACATTCAGCAGGCTGTCCTCCAGGCCCCGCACATAGATTTTCTGGGCGATGCCAACAGACCCGCCAACCGACACCGATGGCACCTGTCGGAACAGGTCAGACAGGTCGGATGCCTGCCGCATTTCGATTTCCTTCTGGTCGATGGCAATATCGGTCAGCACGCCAACAACCACGATTTCAGGCAGATCGGCTGCCGCTTCCTGCTCGCGCACAGCAGGGCGCACAGCAGCCGGCAGCGGCGAGAGGCTGTAGGTGCCACCCGGCCCTGCCTGTGCCCGCAGCCCAGTGCCGGCCAGAAGGTGTTCAAGCGCCGCCACGGGCGCGAAGCGGCCTGACAGGCCTTGTGTCTGCTTTCCACGGACGAGATCAGGATCGGCAGTGATGATGATCCCGGCCTGCTGGCCCCATCGGGCCACCGCCGTTCCCAGGGGGCCAGCGGGAATGTCAAATCCCTGTTCGGCGACCGCCTGTGCCAAGGCCGACGGCGCCGCCATAATCCCGGCCCCGGCCAGCAGCGCCACCGTCGCCGCCATCTGCCCCATCTTCATCCAGTTGCGCACCATCATCCTGTCCTTGGCAAAAATTATCTTCCACCATGGGGGACGGGCGAGTTTGCAAAACGGGACAGGACAGACAGCGAAAATTTTAACGACGGGCCGACAGCACCAGATCACCATCTGCCGTGCGCGTCAGGCCCAGGCCGGTGGCTGCCGCCAGTGCTTGAGCCGCCCGCTCCGTATCGTCCAGCGGGAAACTGCCCGTGACACGCCGACCGGCCAGGGACACAGGATCAAAGCGGATGGGACGTTGGCGCTGCCGGTTCAACTCTGCCAGCAGGTCGGTCAACGCCATATCGTCGGCTTCCAGCCAGCCGCGTGCCCAGGCGGCTGCCGCGCGGGGATCGATATCCGACAAGCGCTGGATGCCCGCACGTGTAATCAACGCCCGTTGCCCGGCAGACAGGTTCCGGCAATCCACATTTTGTTCATCAGCGCACACCTGCACATGCGATTCCACCACCGTGACGCGTGTGCCATCAGCCTGCTTGCGCACGATGAAGGCCGTGCCGAGCGCTGTCGCCGTGCCGTCCGTGGTGGCGACCGTGAAGGGACGCGCCACGTCACGTGCAACCACCGCCTGCACCTGGCCTTGGAACAGGGTGATACGCCGCACGCCAGAAGACAGATCGACGGCAACGGCACTGTTCCCGTCCAACACAAGTTCCGATCCATCGGCAAGCGCCAGAGTTCGGCGTTCCCCTATCCCCGTGCGGTGATCAGGAAATAACGGCGCCAGCAGGGGCGGCAGCGTAAGCCAGCCGCCCCCCACCACCAGGAACAGCACGGCCAGCGCTGCAATGGCAGGTCGCAGGCCCCGGCGCGCCCGGCGGGCGGCTGCGACAGTCAGCGCCTCACGTCCCACCCCGTCCAGCCGATCGAAGCGTGCGGCCAGTCCCCGCATACGCTCCAGAGCCACACGGTGTCTTGGATCCTGGCCGCACCAGCGCTCGCAGGCATCGCACACCTGTCGGCTGACATCGGCATCATCCAGAAGGGCGGCCCAATGGGCGGCACGCGCCACAATTTCCGCAGTCGGCTCAGAATCGGGAACCGCGGCGGCCGGCATCAAGCCTCTCCGTAAGCGAGCGCATAGCAATGGGCGTAAGCCGCCGCGATGTACCGCTTCACAGTGCGATCCGACAGGCCCAGCGCGGTCGCGATATCCGCATGGCTCATGCCCTCCAGCCGGCGCAGCATAAAGGCCTGCCGGGTCATCGCCGGCAAGGTATCCAGCAGCCGCAAGATACCGTCCAGCAACTGCACTGCCTCGGTAATCCGTTCCGGTGTCAGATGGTCGGCGGTGCCATATCGGTCACCCAGCACGTCCAAGTAGGCGCGCTCCACCTCACGCGCACGAATATCGTCGATCAGCAGGCGTCGGGCCACCGTTGCCAGATAGCGCTTGGCGTCATCAGGCAAAGCCGGACGGCGTTCCAGCAACCGGCAAAACGTGTCCTGCGCCAGATCCGCCGCCCTTTGCGGGCAGCGTGTCTGCCGCCGCAGCCAATCGCGCAACCAGCCACCATGCGCAGCATAAAGCCCTGCTATATCCGCAATGGCGTTGCCCACCAGAACCCCCAACCGGCTTCATCCGTTCCGCATATGAGTTAGCCAAAGTGCAATTGATTATCAACACCGATTGCATGACAGCGAGGGCGGTTGTCATTAGCCGGTTCGGAGCCTCCTCCTGTGTGTCATATCCTCGCAAAAATCGGCGTTTTCTAGGGTGTCCATCTTGCGTTTATGCCCAGGCCCCTCATTGCGTCAGGATAATTCCCAATAGGGGGATTTATAGACGGGTTCGGGGAGCAGACCTGGTGGTCCCAAAATAATTATCATTCCTAGTAAATCATCCATGCTGGTTCTCCCAGCTACAGCAGCCAAGTTAAGGGTTAATACCTTGATTTATTGAGAATCCGCAGAGCTCCCACCGATGTTGTCACAGACATCGGATGGTTGGGTGTTGGCCGCCTGGTTCGATGGGCATCCGGGGAATTATGGCCCCTCCTCCACCCTACAACCGCTTCATCCATCAGAAAGCATCCTTCCCATGTCCATGCGCTTTTCCCGGCCCCGCTGCCTGACCGCCATGTCCCTTGTTCTGGCCCTGACCGGCACGGCCGGCGCGCAGCAGGCCACCAGCACCGCCACCCAGGTGGCGGAAATGGCCAATGTGGGGGATGAGATTGTCGTCACCGCCCGCCGCAGCGCTGAAAAGGCCGTGGAAGTGCCCTTCGCCGTCAGCGTGATCGGCGGGCAGGATATTACCGAGGCGCGGCTGCAGAATCTGTCGGAAACCCTGCTGTCGGTGCCGGGGGTGGATATCAACGCCTCTGGCGGACCGATCGATTACAATGTCCGCATCCGGGGTGTCGGCTCGCTCTACAAGGTCAGCGCTGATGATAATTCCGTGGTGCTGAATATTGACGGGGTGGCCCTGTCCACCGCTTTCCTGTCGCTGGGCACATTGGATATTGAACGGGTGGAGGTACTGAAAGGCCCGCAAGGCACCCTGTTCGGTCGCAACAGCGAGGCCGGGGCCATCAACGTCATCACAGCCAAACCAACGCAAACGACCGAAGGTTATGTGCGCGGGGAGATCGGGCAGGAAGGGCACCGGCTGGGTGAGGCCGCCGTGGGCGGTGCCATAACCGATCAATTGAGCGCCCGCATCGCCGTCCGCTATAACGAGGCAGACAATTGGGTGGACAATGCCCGCGATGGCAAGCCGCTGACCACAATGTCCGATCTGGCCGGGCGTTTCAGCCTGGCCTGGGATAATGGCAATGGCACCGACGCCCTGTTGACGGTGGAGGGGCAGCGGGCCAAGGGCTATCTGAACATGATCCTGCTGCGCCCCTACGGCGATGATCCGTCGCTGGATATCACACCCGGTGCCTTTGATGAGAACAAGCGCACGGCAGGGCGTTATTCGGCTGAAATCAATCATGATTTCAGCTTCGCCCGCCTCACCTCCATCACGGCGGCCACCACATCGGATTATGTGGGCTGGAAGGCCTATGACACGGTCACGTATCAGGCCATGTACGGGATGCCGATGGAATATCTGGTGCGCGACAGTTCCAAGGAAACCGGCTTGAGCCAGGAATTGCGGTTGGCCTCCCTGCCGGATTCACGCCTGTTCTGGGTGGCGGGCGTGCTGGGCACCCATAGCGACCTGTCCTTCGACACGCGCGACCCTTTGCAGGGCCAGCAGCGTTTCCGTGATTTTACCTCCAAGAGCATTGGCATTTTTGCGGAAGCGACCTATCCGCTGACCGATGCGCTGAAGCTGACCGGCGGTATCCGCCAGTCGCATGAAAGCAAGGATTACGACGCGCGCTATATCAACACCTTCACCGGCACCACCACGCCCGACACGCGCGACCTGTCCGACAGCTACACCACAGGCCGGCTGGCCCTGTCCTATGAACTGGCCAAGGATACCAACCTTTATACCACGCTGGCACGCGGTTATAAGTCGGGTGGTATTTCCTATATGGCCACCAGCGTTTCGGACAGCGAGCCCTACAAGGCCGCCACGGTGAACAGTCTGGAAATCGGCTTCAAAACTGCCCCGGTCGGGGGGGATTTCAGCCTGAATGGTGCCGTCTTCCTGAACCAGATCAAGGATGATCATATCCTGAAATATGACAGCGCCACCTTCGCCATGTCGGTGGTGAATGCCGATGTGCGCAGCATCGGGGCGGAACTGGAAGGAAGCTGGCGCATCACCAAAGGGTTGGTGCTGAATGCCGGGCTGGTGCGGGTGAATTCGGAAATCCGCGACAATGTGCTGGGCCTGACGGCGGGTGATATTCGCGCCGGCAACAAGGTGCCCGATGTGCCGGGCTGGAGTGCCAATAGCAGCCTTGCCTATGAAGGGCAGGTTTCCGACGCCGGGCTGGCGGGGCAGCCAACCCTGCTGAACGCGCGCGTCGGTTATCGCTGGGTGGATAGCCGCCCCGCCGATGCCCAGAATAATTTCGACCTGGACGCCTATGGGGAGGTGGATGCCCGTATCGGCCTGTCCAGCGGCGGCAGCGAATTCTATCTCTGGTCCTCCAACCTGTTCGACAGCAAGCACGATGTTTATGGCTATGGCGAACTGGCCTTCACCGTTTTCAGCATCCACCAGTTGGGTGCCCCGGCGCGCGGTCGGGTGATCGGCATCGGCGCTTCACATAGTTTCTAAGGGCGGCGATATGACAACGAAAACCACGCCGTCGGCCTGGACGCTGCTGGCCAGCCTTTACACCACGCAATATCTGGGTCTGGGCTTCCTGGTGGTGGCGTTGGTTGCCATCATGATGGAACAGGGGGCCAGCCTGGAACAGGTGGGCATGGTCTATATGCTGGGCATGGTCTGGCCCTTCAAATTCATCTGGGCCCCGCTGGTGGACAAGATCAGCTTTGGCCGGCACGGCCATTACCGGGTCTGGCTGATCGTGACCCAGACAGCGTTGGCCCTGGTGCTGGCCCTGATGGGACAGGTGGATCTGAAGACGGATTTCACCACCGTCTATCTGCTGGGGTTGGGGGTGGCGGTGATTTCCGCCACCCAGGATATTGCCGTGGATGGGCTGGCTTTCCGGCTGCTGGCCCCGTCCGACCGGGGACTGGGCAATGGCATCCAGATTTCCGGCAACCTGCTGGGCAATATGCTGGGCGGCGGGCTGGTGCTGCTGGCCTATCCGTGGCTGGGCTGGCAGGTGGCGATGCTGCTGCTGGCCGGCGGTACGCTGATCTCCCTGGTGCAGCTTGTTTTCTTTAAGGAACCGGTGCAGGCGGTGGCGGGGGTGGTGCATGCCAACCCCTTCCGCTGTCTGGCTGCCTTCTGGCGGCGACCGGGCGGGCGGCGCTGGCTGCTGCTGCTGTTGATCTACCCGATCGGCAGCAGCCTGGGCTATGCGCTGATCACGCCCATTCTGGTGGAAGCCGGCTGGGGCATGGACCGGATCGGCTTTTTCGTCAATGTCATCGGGTCGGCCCTGGGCATTGCGGCAGCCATGGCCACCGGCTGGCTTTTGCAGAAATGGCCCCGCCGGCGGGTGATGCTGGGGGCGGCGTTGTTGCAGACACCGGGTGTGGCCGTCATCGCCGCCCCGGTGCTGGGCTGGAATGGCGATCTGGCCGTCAGTCTGGCCGCTGGCCTGTTCTTCCTGCTGTACAACCCGGCGGCGACCGTGCTGGCAACGTTGATGATGGATCACGTCTCGCCGGAAACGCCGGCGACGGACTACACCATGCAATATAGCGTGAACATGCTGTTCGCCATGGCGGCCATGTCGGCATCCGCCTGGCTGGCGGCGTCACTGGGCTATCTGGGCTTGCTGGGCATTGCCGTGCTGGCCGCGGTGGCGGCGGCGCTGCTGTCCCGGCATTATCGCGACGGGACGATGGCCGCCTTATCCTGAAGCCGGGGGGCGGCCAGCAGGCGGGCCGCCCCTTCCCGCCCCAGCAATGTTTCCAGGGCCGCCGGCACCGTCGCCCCCTGGTGGACCAGATCCAGCAGCCGGGCAAGCCCCTCCGGCCCCTGCCCATTCAGCCAATCCAGCGCCGCCAGCGGGACATAAGCAGAGGCCCAACCGTTGGGGGCGGCCCTGTCCAGCGGGCCAACCGGCACATCGCTGCCGGCCACGGCCAGCCGGGCCTTTTCCTGCTGGCGGGCCAGCACCTGGGCGAAGGCATCCGCCCCATCCGTTTCCCGCACACAGGCAAGCCCGATGGCGCCGGCCACCCCATCGGCCAGCCAAACGGAACCCGGCCCCTGGCGCAGGTCGGACCTTGCCAGCAGGTCGGCGCGGGCCAGGGCGGTGGCGATCTCCACCCGGCGCAACCGGCGCCCCGTGCCCTGATCGGCCACATCCCAGCCCGGTGCTTCGGCCAGCAGCAGCAGATCATCCACCCGCGCCGTCTGGCTCAGGCCACGCGGCCATTGCGCCAAACGGGTAACGGGGGGCACCGCCCCCAGCCAATGGCCCACACAGGCGCGCATGGCCGTAACATCCTGCACCAGGGCCGGCACCATGCCGCTGCGGCTGGCATCATGGCTGACTTCCACCCCGTCCAGCCGCTGGGTGATGGCCCCCGGTGCCCAAAGGGCAGCAAAGGTGAGCGGGCCATTGACGCGCCCCTGACCGATCAACTTTTCCCCCTGCAGCAGTTGCCAGCGCCAGTTGCCCGCCGGTGCCAGGCCCGCCGCCGGCACGGCAAGGGCGGCAGGCAACGATGGGATATCAGCGGGCAAGCCCTGGCGCTGCCGGGGCAAGGTGGCCCGCAGCAGCCGGGCCGGGTCCAGCCCCAGCCGGGGGGCGATATCGCTTTCACGCAGCCAAAGTCCGGCCCTGGTCAACCAAGTGGGTTCCCCTTCTGCCGACCATTGCGGCACCTGCACTGACCAGCGGAGTTCCAGGCTGCAATCGGTGCAGTCGCCAAGTTCCAAGATCAAATGGTCGGCCACCTGTTTTGCCAGAACCGGTTGCCCCCCGATACTGGCCGCCTGCAACTGGAACCCATGCGGTAATTCCGCATCCAACCGCCGGCCCTGTACCCCGTCCAGCCGCCATTCCCCCCGCACCACACGGCTGGCGGGGTCGATGCTAAGGCGCAGGTCGCCGCCGGCCACGCGCAATGGCAACAGATCGGCTGTCCATAGCCGTTCCCAGGCCGCCCCCTCCAACTCGGCATTATGCCGGGAATGGCCCCCATCATCGGCGTCCAGTCGGCTGGCAAAGGGCAGGCCGATGCCGGCCAACAGCAGCAGCGCCACCACGCCCGCCAGCCCCACCGGCCCGCGCAGGCGTGCCCAGGCCAGCGACAGGCGGCCTTCCTCCGTTCCGCGCGGCAGGGCCAGCCCAGCCAGCACCACCAGCAGCAGGCAGAGCGCCAGCTTGAACCCATCCAGCGCCAGCAGGTATGAGAGCCACGGTCCCCAGCCGGTCAGCCCGGACAGGCTGGCCTTGGGCGCAATGCCCATTTCCGCCAGCGGGAAGCTGACCAGTTCCAGTTCATGATTCAGCACCAGAAAGAAGGTCAGCAGCATGGAAGCGGCATAGGCCAGCCCCGCCCGCCGACAGATGGCGTGCAGCAGCAGCGCCAGCAGCGCCAGTTCCAGCAACGGCGGGGCCAGCATCAATAACGGATATGACAGCGCAAAACCGGGATCGACCGCAGCCCAGGGTGCCGCCAACAGCGCCACGATCAAGCCCGACAGGCCGGGCAGCAGCGACAGCATCAGCGTGACCGCCAGCACCGCCAGCGCGCGACCGAAAAGACGCACATAATCAGGGGCGGGCGCGGCATCCAGCATTTCGCCAAAGCCGGGCAGATCATCGGCCCGCGCCAGCAGACCGGCCAGGGCTGCCACGGCAAAGGCGATCACCAGGAAGATGGCGCTTTTCAACAACGGCAGCGACAGTTCCAGCCGGGGCACCATCGGCCCTTCGGCATGCCAGACACCATGAATAAAGGCCGACAGCACACCCAGCGCCAGCAACAGCAAGACCCCGGCCCGGAACGCCCGGCCCCGCAGCAGCCGGCCCGCCTGCCATGCCGCCTCTGCCAGCAAGGCGCGGCCCCAGTGCAGGCGTCCCGTCCCATCCAGCGCTGGGGGCCGTGGCCCGGCGGGCAGCAACAATGCCGCTTTCTTCACTTTCTGCTGGCGGGCGGTTCTTTCCAGCGCCAGATCCTCCCGCCTTGTGCGGGCCAGCGCCCAGGCCAGGGCCAACAGCGGCAACAGGCACCAGAGTGCGCGGTTGGCCAGCAACGGCACATCCAGCGGCAACAGGCCGGTGGATTTCTGCGCCGGCCCCCAGCCTTCCACCGTCTGCAAGACGTGGGTGAACAAAGACGGGTCGATGGAAGCCCCCAGCACCGGGTTAATATGCCCTTCCTTCAGCACCACCACGGCAAACATCCAAAGCAGCATCAACCCCGCCGCCACGGCAAAGGGGGCAGCCAGCCCCCGCCCGCGCAGCGTCGCCAGAAAGTAAAGCGCGCCCAAGCCGCAGGCCGCCGGCACCAGCAGCCACAGAAAGGCAAAGCCCAGCGCCATCCAGGGCACCGGCCCGATGGCACCATCAGGCACCAGCGACAGCCATTCCAGCACCGGCGTCACCAGGAACCCGACCAGGATCGAGGCCGACAGCAGCACCGCCAGCAAGGCGGCTCCCAGATAGCGGCCCCAGAGCAGGGCCGTCAGGTTCACCGGCAGGGCCAGCACCACCTCATGCAGGAACACCGACCGGTCGCGCAGCAGGGGGCGGGCAAAAACCCAGGCCCAGGCAAAGAACAGAAAGAACATGCAGCCCGACGCCATCAGATAGATCAGGCTGGCGGCATTGCGGGGGACTTCTCCACCGCCCATCTTCTCCACATAGCCGGCATTGGTCAGGCACATCAGCAGATAAAGCGTCAGGCCGATAAAGATCAGCGGCACGATGCCGCTGTGCAGGCCGGCGCGGAATTCCGCCACCGCTTCCCGCCGCATGACCGCCCAGCCACTCATGCCGCTTCCCCACAACCGGCCTGCGCCAGGGCCATATAATAAATATCCTCCAGCCTTGGCGGATGGGGCGTGAAGCCGTGGTCGGGCGGGGTGTCGCCCAGCGCCACCACCCGCGTGCCGGCGCGGGTGGCCACCAGATGCAGGGCCGGTGGTACCGCCTCCCCGCGCGGCACCAGCCGGGACCAGAGGCGACCGGCGCAGGTCGCCGCCAGCTCATCCGGCGTGCCCTCTGCCAGGATGCGCCCCCCGGCCAGGATGGCGACGCGGGCGCACAGATTCTCCACATCCTCCACAATATGGGTGGAGAGCAACACCACCGCATCTGCCGCCACATCGGCCAGCACATGGTGAAAGCGGTTGCGCTCCGCCGGGTCAAGCCCGGCGGTGGGTTCATCGACAATCAACAGGCGCGGCTGGCCGATCAGCGCCATGGCGATGCCGAACCGGCGCAACATGCCACCGGAATAGGTGGAAACCGCCCGATGTGCCACCTCAGCCAGATTGACCTTTTCCAGCAGGTGCCCCACCTCCGCCCGGCGTTCGGCCTTGTCCGTGCGACCCTTCAGCCAGGCGAACCGGTCCAGCAGATCGCGGGCCGAAACGCCGGGATAGGCACCGATGGTTTGCGGTAGATAGCCCAGGCGACAACGCAGATGCTGGGGATCGGCCAGCACATCCACCCCATCCAGCAGGATTTGCCCGGCATCGGGGCGCTGCAGCGTCGCCAGCGTGCGCATCAGGCTGCTTTTGCCCGCACCGTTCGGCCCCAGCAGCCCATACATGCCGGGCGGCACATGCAGCGACACCCCATCAAGCGCCTTCACGCCGTTGCGATAGGTCTTGTGCAGATCGACAATATGCAGGCCGGGCAGTGCCATGGCGATGCTCCCCCAGAATGGTGAAGCGACCGACGATAGGGGTTTTATCCCCTGCCGCTGCCCCGTTCGGTGCGACCGCTACCCGGATCGGGCTGAAACTGCGTGATGGCTGGAAAATTGACCCGATCGGAGTGAAAGCCACCCCGATCGGGGTGGCAGCAAGATTGCGGGTGATTATCACTCCGGCCCTTGCCCTCTCCCCCTGCCCGGAAGACCCATGGCCAGTGACACCCCACCAAACCGCCACCGCCGTAAAATCATCATGCTGGGGGTCGCCTGCGCGCTGCTGGCCGGTGGTGGCTGGCTGGGTTGGGATTATCTGCACTATGGCCGGTTTCAGCAGACGACGGACAATGCCTATGTGAAGGCGGATTTCACCATCATCGCGCCCAAGGTGGCCGGGATCGTGGCCGAGGTATTCGTGACCGCCAACCAGACAGTCAGCACCGGCACCCCGCTGGCCCGCATCGACAGCGCCGATTACGAGGCCAAGATGGCGGAAGCCGAGGCCCTGATCGCCGTGTCAGAGGCCGAGGCCAACAGCCTGCGCGCCCAGGTGGGCGAACAGAAGGCGTTGGTGGAACAGGTGGTGGCCGAACTGGCTGTCGCGCGGGAGGAACTGGATTTCGCCCAAGCCGAGGTGCGCCGTTATGAACCGCTGGCCGCCAGCGGTACCGGCAGCCGCCAGCAGATGGACCAGTTGCGCAACCAGGAACGCCAGGCCCGCGCCACCCTTGCCGCCCGGCAGGCGGCGGTATCCGGGGCAGAGCAGCATATCCAGTCGCTGGAAGCCGGCATCCTGCAGGCCGAAGCCCAGGCCCGTTCCGCCCAGGCCCAGCGGCGGGCGGCGGAAATCAATGTCGCGGCCTGCCTGATCCGCGCCGGGATCGATGGCATTATTGGCGACCTGACCGCCCGCCCCGGCCAATATGCGGAGGCCGGCCAGCGGCTATTGACGCTGGTGCCGGCCCGCCAGCGCTATGTGGAAGCCAATTTCAAGGAAACCCAGGTCGAACATATGCAGCCGGGCCAGCCGGTAAGGGTGATGGTGGATGCCTTCCCCGATCAGCCGATCCAGGGCCACGTCGCCAGCTTCGCCCCCGGTACGGGGGCTGAGTTCTCCATCCTGCCGCCACAGAACGCCACGGGCAATTTCACCAAGATCGTGCAGCGCGTGCCGGTACGCATCACCCTGACCGATACCGCCGGGGCCACCCGGCTGGTGCCCGGGATGTCGGTGACCGTATCGGTGGATACGCGCAACGCCACCAGCGCCGCCCCCCAGGTGGCCGCCAGCGGGGCGGCACCGTGAGCGGGGGCATAGCCGATCCCATGGCCCGGCCACCCGCCACGGTGGAGCCGGGGGCCTGGCTGGCCGTTATCGCCGGGGCGCTGGGCAGCTTCATGGCGACGCTGGATATCTCCATCGTCAATGCTGCCCTGCCCACCATCCAGGGTGAAATCGGGGCCACGGCAACGGAAGCAACCTGGATCGCCACGGCCTATCTGGTGGCGGAAATCATCATCATCCCGCTCAGCGGCTGGCTGTCGCGCCTGTTCGGGCTGCGCAGTTTCCTGCTGGGGGCGACCCTTGGTTTCACCGGCTTTTCCATGCTGTGCGGCGTGTCGGACAGTTTGGGGTTGATGGTGTTCGCCCGTGCCGGCCAGGGGCTGACCGGCGGGGCGATGATCCCCACCGCCATGACCATCATCGCCACCCGCCTGCCGCCGGCCCGCCAGCCCATCGGCAATGCCATTTTCGGCATGACGGCCATTTTGGGCCCAGTGCTGGGGCCGCTGGTCGGCGGGCTGATGACGGAATATCTGTCCTGGCATTATGCCTTTTTCATCAATCTGCCCATTGGGATGGTGCTGCTGTTCCTGCTGTTCACGGCCCTGCGCCATGAACGCGCCCAACTGGATCGGCTGGGGGAGGCTGATTGGCTGGGTGTGGCGGGGCTGACCTTGGCACTGGGCGGGCTGACCCTGGTTTTGGAGGAAGGACAGCGCGAACAATGGTTTGAATCCAGCCTGATCCGCTGGCTGTCCGTCGCCAGCCTGCTGGGGCTGATCCTGCTGCTGTTGGGGCAGAAATACGCGGCAAGGCCGGTGATCCGGCTGTCCCTGCTGCGCGACCGCGCCTTTGGTGCTGTGGCCGCCATGGGGGTGCTGATGGGGATGGTGCTGTACGGCACCTCCTACATGATCCCGCAATTCCTGGCGGCCTTGGCCCATTACAACGCTTTCCAGGCCGGCAGCATCGTGCTGATCGCCGGATTGCCCAGCCTGATCATGATGCCGATGGCCCCCCTGCTGTTCCGCCTGTTTGATGCAAGGGTGGCGGTGTTTGCCGGCATGATGATCATGGCCGCCAGTTGCTGGCTGGAATCCGCGCTGACGGCGGATGCGGTGGGAGCCGATTTCGTGCTGTCGCAGATCATGCGCGGCGTGGGGCAGGTGTTGGCCATCCTGTTTTTGAACCAAGCGGCCATGGGGTCGGTCCCGCGCGATCTGGCCGCCGATGCCGCCGGCCTGTTCAACGCCGCCCGCAACATCGGCGGTTCCCTGGCTTTGGCCGGTATCGCCATGCTGCAGGATCAGCGGATGTGGCTGCATAGCCGGCACCTGGAACAGACCCTGTCCGCCAACGCCCCCACCACGGGCGACTATATCAGCCAGTTGGGCGGCGGGAATCTCGCATTGGGAGTGCGCCTGCTGGCCAACATCATCCGGCAGCAGGCGTCGGTGATGGCCTTCAACGACCTGTTCTGGCTGCTGGGCACCGGGGCGGGGGCGGTCAGCCTGCTGGCCTTCATTTTGCGCCCGCACCGGCCCCCGCCGAGACTACTCGATCAGGCTTGAGGTCACGGTAATGACGTCGATCATTGACTCACCCCTGGCGGCCCTTCGCCGCCCTGCCATGGGGCTGGTGCGGCTGGGCATGGTTCTGGGGGCAGTGGGTGCGATATCGCAACTGCTGCCCTTCATCTTCATCGCCCGGCTGGGGGAATTGCTGCTGGCCGGCTCCCCACCGGACAGGACGGCCCTGGCGGGGTTGGGGGCGCTGGTGGTGGCGGGCCTGTTCATTGGCTGGGCCGCCAATGGGGCGGCCCTGTGGCTGACCCATATTGCCGACCATCGCATCCAGGCTGATGTACGCCGCGCCCTGGTGGCCAAGCTGGGGCGGGTGCCGTTGGGATGGTACGCGGACAATACCACCGGGGCCGTGCGCAAGGCAGTGCAGGGCGATCTGGAAGATTTACACCATATGGTGGCCCACCATTATGTCGACCTGACCGCCGCCATCGCCCTGCCGCTGGGGGGTATCGCCTATCTGGTCTGGCTGGATTGGCGGCTGGCCCTGCTGGCCGTGGCCAGCTTCCCGATCTATGCGCTCGCCTATGGCTGGATGATGCGGGGCTTCGGGGCCAAGATGGCGCAGTTGGATGCCAGCTTCGCCCAAGTGAACGCCGCCATTGTGGAATTTGTCCATGGCATTGCCGTGGTGAAGGGCTTTGGCCGTGCGGGTGAGGCGCACATCGCCTATCGCGCGGCAGTCGATGGTTTTTCAGAGCGTTACGCCGGCTGGGTAAGACCGCTGCTGCGGCTGGAGGCGTTGACCTCCATGGCGCTGTCGGTGCCGGTGATCCTGCTGGTCAGCCTGTCGGGCGGGGCCTGGCTGCTGGCCCAGGGCCAGATCGCACCGATGGACCTGCTGGCCGAAATCATGGTGGCGGTGATCCTGCCGCAAAGCCTGCTGACACTGAACCAGGGGCTGATGGCCGAGCGCAAGGCCGCCGCAGCGGCCAGCCGCATCGATACGTTGTTGCGTACACCGGAATTGCCGGCGGCGGTGCATCCAAGGCTGCCGCGCGATGCCACCATCTGTTTTGAAAATGTCAGTTTCCAATATCCAGACGGGGCAACCGCCCTTTCCGGTATTGATCTTTATTGCCGCCCCGGCACGGTCACGGCCCTGGTCGGCCCGTCGGGGGCCGGTAAATCCACGCTCGCCAAGCTGGCCGCCCGTTTCCACGATGCCAGCAGCGGGGTGGTGCGGATCGGCGGTGTCGATGTCCGCGACATTGCCGGGGCGGCGCTGTACCGCCATGTCGGCTTTGTGCTGCAGGAGGTGGGGCTGCTGCATGGCAGCATCGCCGACAATATCCGCCTGGGCCGCCCGGATGCCCCCATGGCAGCGGTGATGGCAGCGGCCAGGGCGGCGCAGATCCATGACCGTATCCAGCAACTGCCCCAGGGTTATGACAGCATAATTGGCGCCGGGGCGCAGCTTTCCGGTGGGGAGGCGCAACGGCTTTCCATCGCCCGCGCCCTGCTGGCCAATACGCCAATCCTGATCCTGGATGAAGCCACCGCCCATGCCGACCCGGATTCAGAGGCGCGTATTCAGGACGCCCTGTCTGCCGCTGCGCGTGGCCGCACCGTGCTGGTGATCGCCCATCGCCTGTCCAGCATTGCCGGGGCTGACCAGATCGTGGTGATGCGCGACGGCACCATCGTGGAATGTGGCCGGCATGGTTCGCTGCTGGCGCGCGGCGGTCTCTATGCCGCCCTGTGGCAGGCCGAACAGGGGGAACCCGCATGTTGATCGCCGATCTGCTGAAAATCCTGGGACCGCAGCGGCGGGGGGCGCTGTACCGTTATTTCGGTTGGCTGCTGGCCTATGGCGTGTTGGAGGGGCTGGCCGTCACCCTGCTGGTGCCGGTGCTGCGCGCCCTGCTGGCCCAACCGCTGGACATGGGCGCCCTGACCGGCTGGCTGATGGCATTGGGCGGGGTGGTGCTGTGCTGCTGCATCGCCCGCTATCAGCAATCCATGCAGGGTTTCAATCTGGCCCTGGTGGTGCTGACCAGCCTGCACCGGCGGCTGGGCGACCATGTGGCCACCCTGCCGCTGGGCTGGTTTTCCGGGGAACGGATCGGGCGGCTGTCGCAGAGCGCCACCAACGGCACCCTGATGGTGACCAATATCTTCGCCCATCTGCTGACCCCGGTGGTGACGGGGCTGGTGACGCCCTGCATCATCGCCCTGGCCATGCTGATTTTTGACTGGCGATTGGGCCTGTGCGCCCTGTTGTCGGCCCCGCTGATCCTGCTGGCCCATCGCCGGGCATCCGCCGCCATCGGCCGGACGGAAGAAGCGGTGGACCATGCCGCAGCCCAGGCCGGCAACCGGGTGGTGGAATTCGCCCGCCAGCAGCCGGTTCTGCGCGCCTTTGGCCAAGCATTGGGAAGCTATCCGCCGTTGGAGGCCGCCATCGCAGCGCAAAAGCAGGCCGGCGGCTCAATGCTGGACCAGACCTTTCCCCGCCTGTTCGCCAGCGGGCTTGCCGTGCAACTGGCCTTTCTGGCGCTGATCCTGACCGGGTTGGCGCTGGCGGCCAGCGGGGCCGCCGATCCGGCGGGGTTGGTGGCGCTGCTGGTGCTGGCCGCCCGCTTCGCCGGCCCGTTGACGGAGACGGCGGCGCGCAGTGGGCTGCTGCGCATGGCGGGCAATGATCTGCGTCGGCTGGCCGCCATTTTCGATGAACAGCCCCTGCCGGAACCGGCTGAACCGGTCCGGATGGATCAGCCGGGTTGCATCGCCTTTGATAATGTCCATTTCGGCTATAATCCGGCACAGCCGGTGCTGCGTGGTCTGTCGTTCCAGGTGCCGTCGGGGTCGATGGTGGCGGTTGTCGGGGCGTCCGGGGCTGGCAAAAGCACCATTATCCGCCTGATCATGCGATTTTTCGATGTGCAGGCGGGGGCCGTGCGCGTCGGCGGGGCCGATGTGCGCGAGGTTGCCACCGCCGACCTGATGGCAGCCATCGCCACCGTAACCCAGGATGTCTATCTGTTCGACGGCACGCTGGAACAGGCGGTGCGCCTGGGCCGGGCCGATGCGACGGAGGCGGAGTTGCGCCATGCCGCCGATCTGGCCGGGGTGACGGAGATTGCCGCCCGCCTGCCGCAGGGCTGGCAGACACGGGTGGGCGAAGGCGGTGCCCTGCTGTCGGGTGGGGAGCGTCAGCGGGTTTCCATCGCCCGCGCCCTGCTGAAGCGGGCCCCCATCCTGCTGCTGGATGAGGCGACGGCGGCGCTGGACCCGGAAAATGAACGCTATGTGCAACGCTCCATCGCCGCCCTGCGCGGGCGGGCCACGGTGCTGGTGATCGCCCATCGGCTGCGTACCGTATCCATGGCTGACCGCATCCTGGTGCTGGCCGATGGACACGTGGCGGAGGCCGGCAGCCATGCGGAATTGATGCTGGCCGGTGGTGCCTATGCCGCCTTCTGGCAAGACCGCCAGCGGGCGGAAGGCTGGCGCCTGCTGCCGAGAGATCCGCCGATGGCACCCGCCCGTGACCAACCATCGCCCTGATACACAAACCCGGGGATGTCAGGGTTGCAAAATCCACCTCCTGCCGCCGTGTGATCGGCATAGAGTTGCGAATGATTATTAAGTAGGCTGCTCCACATGTCCTGACCGCAATCCGTTGCAGGAGTGGCCTTACGCCATGAATGAGAGAACTCCGCTGAGCGACTGCGTAAGCTGCGGCGAGCCGCTTCTGTCCCAGGCTGATCAAAAGGCCCTGTTCAAGCAACAGTCCTGCAGCAAGGACGACACATTGGAGAGCATCAATTGCCGTTTGGTGGAACTGCGCCCCGGCATGGTCGCAGCGCTTTATGGCGGCAACGGGCGGACACTGACGCAGGGCCGGATGCAAAGCAACAGCCGCTATGTACATTTCTCCTGTCTGATGCAGGACATGGCACAGGCCGAAGTGCGTAACCATCGCTGTCAGCCGAATGTCGGCTCCGGCCATATCATTTTCGCCCCCGGCGAGTTTTTCAGCGCCCGCTATGGCAAGGACTACATCAGCCTGGATCTGATGGTGGAACCCGAAGCGCTGGCCGATGTGGCGGCAGATGATTATGACCGGATCGAACCGGATATCCGCCAGGGATTCCTGGTTCGTCAGAGCGTAAACAACCGCCAGATCATGCACGCAGCCCATATCCTGGCCAGCCGGCTGGACCACCCGCGATGTCAGCAATTGCTACTGCAGTCCGCTGCCCTGGAATTCCTGGGTGCCCATTTCAGTTCCCTGGAAGGCACCCAACGGCCGGCGACGTTGCCACAGCGGGAGCAGATGCGGGTGATGATGGCACGGGACCGGCTTCTACAGGATCTCAGTTCACCGCCAACGATTCAGCAACTGTCACTTGAAGTCGGGTTAAACCAGTTGAAGCTGAAGCAGGGTTTCAAAACCCTGTTCGGCAGCAGTATCTATGCGCTGTTCCAGAAACACCGGATGGAACATGCCAGATTGCTACTGCGAAACCATAATGTCACGGAAGTCGCCATGACCATGGGTTACAGCAATATCAGCCATTTCAGCGCAGCCTATCGCAAACAGTTCGGAATACTTCCTAAATATGATCGGAATTAATAATATCACTTTTATGGATCAATGCATTATTTCTACACAAATTCATTCATAATTACGTTCAATCTCTCTGGCCATCCAAAGACGAACAGACAGGAATGCCGACATGCAGATGCGGTCACGGCTGATCGAAGGGGAGTTCGCCGTTACCGACATCGTGCGCGAAGTCGCAAACCTTTATCTGACGCATCCTGCCGGGGATACCGGCGGACAGCGCGCACTGGATGGGGAGTTTCGCGGCTGGATGTGGATGGAGCAGGTGCAGCCCGGCCTGCTTGGTTCTGCCTGCGACCTGACGGCAATAAGGGACACCACCATCGACCGGACAATCGAGCGTTCGATCATGCTGGCCCTGCTGCTGCGCGGCGGCAATGGCCAGTTCCGCACCGAAACCGGCATCGTTCCTCCGGCGGAGAACGGTTGCATGCAAATCCTGGGATTTGGCCATGCCCAGCGTTGCTCCCGCACCCTGCGGGCGGGGGAACAGGGTGTCCGGGTCGGGCTGACAATCAGCCCGCATTTGGCTGAGCAGTTTGCCATCGCCATGCAGGGGGCCGATCTTGACCTGCTGGACATGTTGACGAGCGGGGGACTGCATAACCTTACGCTGCCCCGCAGCGAACTGCTGATACAACTGAGTGCTGGGCTGATCGACATGCCCTATCGCGGTCCGTTGGGTATGCTTTTTCGGGAAAGCGCCATCACCCAGATCCTGTTTCATTCGCTGCAGTTGCTGCGGCAGGATCAGGCTCTGCTGCGGGGCCTGGGGCGTCGGCACCATGATGCCGTCCTTCATGCGCGAACGTTGCTGGACGCCGATTTGACCAATCCACCGGGAACTTTGGAACTGGCCCGTCGCGTAGGCTTGAATCGTAATGCCCTTCAAGCCGGATTTAAGGCCATGTTCGGCGCCACCATCTTCGGTTATGTCCGGGATCAGCGGCTGGCCATCGCCCGCATCTTGATTGAAGAACACGGATTGGGGGCGGCAGAAGCCGGATACCGCGTGGGCTTCGCGAGCCCGTCGGCCTTCGCCGCGGCTTTTCGCCGTCGCTTCGGGCACCCACCGACCGGGACGGCCGGTAACAGTGCCGATCTGACAACACGCCACTGATACAGGGGCGCCCGGCGAGTCATGCTGGCGAGCACCGGTGAATTGATAACCTTCTGCCTTACGCGACAGCAATTGTGCCGGATGCGACAGCATTCCTCTTTGCCTATGCATCCCCACAATCGCTACTGATAGGCAGTCGCATCCTCGCGTGTGCTTACTAAGCTGCTAAAGCGGGTCATCGGGGGAGGTGCGCCGGTCTGTCATCCGCACTTCGGGGGTTCTCTTGCTCGTCAGTTCAAGGCTCCAAGGCCTTTCCGCCGCCGCAATCGCCATTGCCGTCGGCGCCCTCGCCCCGATGGCCGTGGCCGAACAGGTTGCGGCCCGCCCGGATATTGAAGAAATCGTGGTCGTCGCCACCGGTCTTTCCAAGGCAACAGCCACCACCAAGACCGATACGCCGGTCATTGAATCCCCACAGCAGATTTCCGTCATCAGCCGGGAAGAGATCGACCGCCGTGCCGCCGCCACCATCGCCGAGGCCCTGTCTTACACCGCCGGTGTACAGGCAGCCCCCTCTGGCGTGGACAGCCGGGTGGATGAGGTGTCGGTACGCGGTTTCGGGGCTGCCGGCTTCTCCTCCAACAACAATTTCGTCGATGGTCTGCGCACGGCTGCCGGTGGCGAAGGCACCTGGATCCGCCCCGCCTTTGACAGTTTCGCCCTGGACCGGATCGAAGTGCTGAAAGGCCCCTCCGGCGCGCTCTATGGCCAGTCGGCACCGGGTGGCGTGGTGAATGTGGTCAGCAAGCGGCCCACCTTCACCCCGCATGGGGAATTCCTGCTGCAAGGCACCGGCTATACCGGTCTGTCGCAATGGAACGGCGAGGTCGGGGTTGATGTCGGCAACCGGTTGAACGAGGAAGGTACGCTGGCGGGGCGCTTTGTGGCCATGGCCAGATCAGGCAATACTCAGATCGACGGGGTGAAGACCGACCGGTACTACATCTCCCCCAGCCTGACCTGGGCCCCCACCGACCGCACCAGCTGGACCCTGATCGGCCAGTATCAGCGCGATGAAGGGGGTTCCAGCTTTCAGTTCCTACCAGCCCTGGGCACGCTTTACGCCAGCAATGGCCGCCACATGGATAACAGTACCTATCTGGGGGAACCTGACTGGAATACCTATGACCGCAACCAGTACCTGGTGGCGTCGCTGTTCCAGCATGATCTGACTGACAATCTGACCATCCGCAACAATTCCCGCTACATGCACCTGGATATTCTCTATCGGGGTGTCGTGCCGTCGGGCAATACGCTGACCCGCTGTACTGCCGCCATCACCGGCTGTGTCGCCGGGCAAACCCTGAACCGGCGTGCCGTGCAGGGCGATGGGGAATCCGACGGCATTGCCACCGACACCCAATTGGAGGCGCGCTTCGCCACCGGGGCGGTTGACCATACGCTGCTGGGCGGGGTCGATTACTTCCGCACCGAATGGGAACACACCTATTCGCTGGTCAAGACCAGCCTGGTGTTGCCCATGCTGAACATCTTCGACCCCGTGCCACGGGGGGCGACCGGCTTTGCCGACAACCTGTCCACCGTGATCGACAGCGCCACCACCAGCCATCAGGCGGGTGTCTATTTGCAGGATCAGGTAAAGATCGGCCAGTTGCGCCTGACCCTGGGCGGTCGTCAGGATTGGGCGGAAGACGATACGCGCAACCCCACCACCGGCACGCATCTGAAAACCAAGAGCGACGCCTTCACCTGGCGGGCCGGGGCCGTCTGGCTGTTCGACAATGGCTTCGCCCCCTACTTCTCCTATTCGGAGAGCTTCCAGCCCATGGTGTCGAACCGCGATCCCTCCGTATCGCAGGTTGAAGGCAACAAACCCTTTGTGCCCACCACTGGCCAGCAATATGAGGCGGGGCTGCGCTATCAGAGCGGTAATAATATCTATGTGACGCTTGGCGCTTATCAGGTGACCCAGCAGAATATCGTCACCCCCGACCCCGAAGGGACGTTATGCGGCACCTCCGTCTGTCAGGTGCAGACAGGTGAAGGCCGGGTGCGCGGGTTGGAGCTGGAAGGCAAGGCCGTTCTGCCCTGGGGCATGGCCGTGATTGGCACCCTGACCCGCAGCGATGGGGAAATTACCGAAACCAATACGGCCAGCCAGTTGGGAAACAAGCTTATTCAATTGCCCAACTGGATGGCCTCCCTGTTTGTCGATCAGCATTTTGACGAAGGGGCCATGGCTGGCATCGGCATCGGCGGCGGTGTTCGCTATACCGGTATTTCCTACGGTGATACGGCAAACACGCTGAAAATCCCGGCCTACACTCTGTATGACTTGTTCCTGCGCTATGATTTCGGGGATCGCGACCCGTCGCTGGCCGGCTGGTCGACATCCGTGAACGCGGCGAATGTGATGGACAAGCGTTATGTCGCCAGTTGCATTGCCGCCGGCTGTTACATTGGCCAGGGCCGCACCGTGACGGCGCGGGTGCAGTACAAATGGTAATCGGGGAGCCGATGCTGGTGGCCGCAGGGGATGCGGCCACCGTGATGGGGGCCATGCTGGTCTATCTGGCGTCACGCAACCAGCCCCTGATGGGCAACGCAAAGCGGCGGAAGCTGGCCGGCTGGATCGGTGCCATTCTGCTGATCGCGGGGCTTGTGCTGCTGTTGGCGAGTATGCGTCCGGCTAACGCCGTCTTTACCGCCATCACCTTGGACATGCTGGTCTGGTCCGTGGCACCGCTGGCCGCAGCATGGTGGTGCCGGCCACAGGAGGAACAGCCATGACCGCCATCACCAAACGCCCGCTTTCCAGCCGCGACTGGTTCGGCAAAACCATGGCGGGGCTGGTCCTGGGTTTCTTTCTGGCACTCGGGCTGGCGGGCCTGCTGCGGGTGCTGGTGAATGGGGGCCTGCCCTTCTTCTCCGCCCGTGGTCAGCTTTCCATGTGGCTGATGGCCCCCGTCTGGGGGGTGATCCTTTCCTTCTGTTTTCTGTTCCGGTCAAGCCTGCGGGCCTGGGGTTGGCTGTTTCTGGCCAACCTGCCCATCTGGTGCCTGACCGCGCTGCTTGGGGGGCTGCGGCTATGAAGCTGCCAACCGATATCCTGAAGATGTACAAGGAGATCCATGGCTGGGTCGGGATCATTTCCGGGCTGGCCCTGTTCATCGCCTTCTACGCTGGCGCCATCACCATGTTTGAGGGCCCGTTGCAGCAATGGGCCTCACCGCCGACGCGGCTGGCCCCGGCCCCTTCGCTTGAACAAACGCCCGATCTGGTCGCCAAGGTGCTGGCCGCACACCCGGAAGCGGCGGCCAACTATACCGTCAATCTGGTGATCGACCCCACCCATCCGGCACGTGTTTCCTGGGTCGTGGCGGAAGACGCCGAGGAGGCTGAACATGGCGGCGGCACCATCCATTATGCCAGCCTGACGCCCGGCGGGGAATTGCAGGTGGAAACCCGTGGCCCTTCGCCGGTGGCGCAGTTCATCGATGATCTGCATCGCCAGGTGGGGCTGCCGCTGGACCATGAAATCGCCATGCCCGTCATGGGGGCGGTGGCTTTGCTCTATGTCGTGGCGATGGTTTCCGGGCTGATCGTGCTGCTGCCCAGTCTGGTGAAAGACCTGTTCATCCTGCGGACAGGTCGCAATGTGAAGCGCATGTGGCTGGACGCGCATAATGTGGTGGGGCTGTTCAGCCTTCCTTTCCATATTATCATGGCGCTGACCGCTGTTATCTTCGCCTTCCATGATCAGTTCTATATGGCGCAGGGCATCGCCTTCGACAAATCTGGCGGGCCGGTGCGGGCTGCGATGGGGCCGGCACCGGCGCAGGGTGCCGCGCCCTCTGCCCTGAGCCCGCTGGATTTGCTGGCACAAATCCGCACCCAGGTGCCGGAATTCCAGCCCTTCCAACTGGCCTATGCCCATCTGCCCAATGGTCGGGCCGTGGTGCGTGTCAGCAGCGGCGACCCGGATTACAATATCCGCACCCCGCTTTATGGTCTGGTGACAGCCGACCCGGTCACCGGCAAGGTGATGTCGGTGGATTACATGCCGGGCCGCCAGGATGGCTGGTCGGCCAGCGTCACCAGCTTCTTTGCCCTGCATTATGGCAGCTTCGGCGGCACGCCGGTTCGCTGGGCCTATTTCCTGCTGGGGCTGGCGGGGGCTTTTCTATTCTATAGCGGCAATCTGCTGTGGGTGGAATCGCGGCGCCGGCGGGAACGCAAGGGCGGTGCGGTGGAACAGACCCGCGCCACCCGCATCCTGGCCGCCCTGACCGTGGGTGTGCCGGTGGGATGCGTGGCCGGCATCGCGGTTACCGTGGCAGCGGCCCGCTGGCTGGGGGATGGGGCAACCTTGGGGATGCACAGTCTGATCTATCACGCCCTGTTCCTGGCCTGCACCGCCTGGGCCCTCTGGCGCGGTGCGGCACGCGCCGGATGGGAACTGCCGCTGGTCGCCTGCCTTGCCATGCTGACAATCCCGTTGGCCGGCTTGACTGCGGGCGGCAACTGGGAGCAGCCGCCCAGCCTGATGCTGATCGATCTGGTCGGGCTTTGTCTGGCCGCCATGCTGGCCATTGTGTCCCAGGCGGCGCGGCGGCGCTGGCGCACTGGCCCCAGGGACAGCGTGTGGGGTACAGGGGCCAGCCTGTCGGCGGGATGAACCTTCCCGTTGGCGACAATGCCAGCCTGCCCCACCGCAGCCGCCGTGATTGGCAAGAGAACCGGTAGGGATGCCCGCATACTCACCCGTGTGCCGGCAATGGCCGGCGGAACAGCAGCACGATTCCCAGCAGCGGAATCAGGGCTGCCACCGCTACCGCAGTGCCATAGCCTGCAACCCCGGCAAGGGCCATGGCGGCTGACGCGGTGGTGATCTTCCCCAGATCGGGGCTAAATTATTTGATCATGATTCCCACGCCAGTCAATTGCCATGCAGCGATAAGACGACCGTTCAAGACCCGGTCCCTCCGCTGGCGTGGGGATGAATGACAATGCGGTCGCGGCTGAACCAAGCCAATAGAACAGCCAAGCCCAGGCCGACAGCAAGGCCCGTCAGCATCCCGCTATAGCCAAGCCAATCCAGCAGGATACCGGCCAGCAACGGCGCCACTGTCCGGGCGGTAATGAACAGACTGGATTGCAGCCCATAGTCAAGCGCCGCCAGAGACGGTCGCGCATGGTTCATCATCAACCCGAACAACAGGCCGGCGCTGGCCCCCATGACCAATGCCAGGGCGAGAGAAGCTGCCATCAACGCCCCGCTGCCGGGGAAAGCCGACACCACAACGGTCAACGTCACCATGACCAACAGGTTCAGCCCTGCGAACAGCGGCAGCGCTGTTCGGGGACCAATTGCCCGGATGACAGGGCCCGCAACCATGCTGGCAATGGCGGCGATCAGGCCGCCAGCGACGCCGATGCTCCAGGCGATCTGTTCCTGTGCGAAGCCCTGATCCAGCATCAAGGGCTTCATATAGATCCAGGCAGCACCAATGGCCGGAAAATAAAACAGCAGCAGCAGCGCCCAGACCCGATGTTGGGCAATATGGAAGTAACCGATCCACTCCCGCAATCCGGCGCGAGTGACCTGTGTGCCGGGCGGGTCGCCCCCCTCCTCCTCACCCGGCGCAATCCAGCGCAGCAGAAGCAGGCTGGACAGGATGGCCCCCGCCATCAGCAGGAAAGGCCACGCCCAGCCCAGCCGCGCCTGCAGCACCAGCATCAGCCCACCCCCCAGGATGGCAGCCAGGGAGGCCGCCCCAGACCGAATGGTGCCCGCCCGAATACGTTCCGGCGGCGGCAAAATGCGGATGGCCAGCGCATTCACCGGAATATCAGCCCAGGTTCCCAGCAAGCTGGCCGCCATGGCCAGGGTAAACAGCACCGCATACGGGGTCCCGGAAAGATCCGTTGCCGCCAGCAACCCCAGCACCAGCGCATATCCCACCCCCAGCACCAGGGCCCAGTTGCGATAGTTCAACCGGCCCAGCCGCCAGCGATCCAAAGGTGTGGCGAGCAGGAATTTCAAGATGGCCGGCAATCCCGCCAGTTGCAGCAGCCCGATCTCCGTCCCGCTCCAGCCCTGCTGACGCATGACCAGCGGAAGACCAACGAACAGGTAGATGATGGGGGCCGTCAGGACCAGATTGAACCAGCCGATGAGAAGTTGCTGCGGCCACCAGGAACGTGCTGCCGCCTCGTGGGGAAGGGTCACGCGCACCTCCCCACATGCAGCCACACCGGTGCCATGGGAAAATCGATCCGCCCCAGGGATTGGATTTCGTGCAGACCCGCCGCTTCCATCATCGCGGCAACCGCCCCTGGACGGGGCAATGGGTTGCCGCGCAAGGCCACGGTGCCATAGAAGGGCAGCACCCGCGCCGCCACGCCGGGATCATCGGTCTGTTCGGCATGGGCCAACACCAGCAGGCCGCCGGCATTCAATGCATTCGCCGCCTTGCGCACAGCCTCCTGCGGATCGCGCAGGAAATGCAGCACAGCCGAACACCAGATAAGGTCATAACCCCCACCCGGCATGTGCGTGTTCAGATCGCACCCCAGAGCCTGGAGACGATCCGCCAGGCCGGCCTTGTCGATGTTTTCCTGCGCCACCATGGCCGTTTCCGGCTGATCACACAGCACGCCCTGCCACCCGGTCAGGCGCTGCGCCAGGGCAATGCCGACATGACCGGGGCCGGCACCCAGATCAAGCAGACGCCCTGTCTGCGGCAGGGCCGGCAGCATCTCCAGAAGGCGCAGCACCGCCGGTACCGTGACGGCGCGCTGTTCCTGACCGATCTGCTCGCGTGCCGCCTGGGCCCAACTGCCCTTTGGCGCCGCCTCGCCATGCAGGTCGAATCCCTGATTCAGCAACGTTTCCCATTGACCGGCGAAGCGTGCCAGAAAACGGGCGCGATACAACCATGCCTGTGCGCAATTCTCTTCCGAAGCGGTGTGGAAATAGCGCAGGGCCAAGGGCGCGGTTCGGTAGTGCGGCGTCTCGGGCGCATCGGCCAGATGATACCGCGTCAGCAGTTCCATGCTCCATAACAGGTCCAGCCAAAGACCGGTGGCTGTCGGGTCCAACTGGCATTGCCGGGCAACATGGCCGGCGGTAGCCGCGTCCTGCAATATGTCGAAAAGACCAAGTGACAGCGCCTGTTCCAGCGCCTGAGCCTGGAGAGGGGCAGCAGCAATGTTCCAGAAAGGTTGCAAAGGATGGGGGGTATGGAAATTCATGGTGTCACCTCACATCCGCCAGGTCAGGCGCAAGCCCGCTTCGCGCGGCAGGCTATAGACCGTGACAAAGCCGTTCTGATACCCGACGGCATCATGGGTTTTTTCCGACAGATTGTTGATATATGCGGAGATTTCCCAATCGCCGATCCTATATCCCGCCACCATGTTAATCACATGGTAGCCGTTGCGACGGTACTGGTTGGCGGCATCAAGATAGACTTTGCCGGCACCCGCCATGCTGGCCTCTGCGTACCAGCCCTGCGGCGCGTCATATCGCAGGCCGACATGGCCGGTCAGCGCCGGCACAAAGGGATTGGCATTGCCGGCATAATCCGCCGCACCATCGCGGAACCGGTCAAAGCGGGTGCGGTTCCAGGAGATGCCGGTCCTAAGCTGCCAGCCATCGCCCAGCAAATAATCAAGCTCCGCTTCCAGCCCTTTCGATGTCGCCGTGGCGGCACTGGTGATATACATGACGCCCGGCATGGGCATCTGCAGCACCTGCATATCCTTGATATCCATGATATAGGCCGCCGCTGAATAGCGCAGGCGCTTTCCCCAGGCCCAGCCTTTGAGGCCCGTTTCATAGGACCAGTTGTCCTCCGGCTGGAAAGCCGCAAAGTTGGATGCGGCCGACAAGGCATTGAAGCCACCGGACCGTACGCCCCGGCTGACAGAGGCATACCATTGATGCTCGGCAGAGAACTGGTGATGCAGCGCCAGCTTGGGCGTCAGTTGGGTCCAGTCCCGGTCCTGGCTTGCGGCCCCTTTGGGCTCGATTTTCACGCGGGTCCGCTCCACCCGCGCACCGGCGGCAAGCGTCCAGCGATCAGACAGCGGTACGTTCCAATGGGTGAACAGGGCCATTGCCCGGCTGTCCAGATCGGCCCGCAGGTCTTCCACCTGTCGCATCCGCCGCCCGACATTGTGAAGATCATTGTCATGGTGGTCCAGATAGAGGCCCGTCAGCCAATCGGCCGTCCCCAGCCTGTCCTCCAGCCGGAATTCCTGCGAAAGCGTGCGCAGGTCATGATCCCGGCGGATATGGGTGATATCCGCCGGCATGAAATCCGTATCCTGCTGGATATCGTCGTTGAAATCGCTCCAGGCCGTGACGGACCGCAACTGAAGCCCATTATCGAATAGGTGCGAAGCGTTGAGCGACAGTGACTGGCCCTTGGACCGGTTCCAGCTATCCGTGCCCGACGCAACCTGTTCCCGCGTCGCCGTCGGGGCCCCCCACAAGGCCGCGCCATCATCATAATCCTGGAAGGCATAGCGCAGGACCAGATCGGTGACGGCGCTGGGCGTCCAGCGCAGCCCGAATTTCAGGTTGCGCCGCTCCCGATCATCGGCTTTCCCGCCGGAATTGATATTGGAGATGAAACCATCCTGCTTCAGCCAGGAGCCGGACAGGCTGGCATAAAGCCTGTCCTCGACCAGAGGCTGGCTGAGCGACAGGCGGGCGGCGCGCTTGTCCCGACTGCCCATTTCCGCGGAGACGCTGGCGCGCGGTGTTTCATCCATCGGCAGGCTGTAAATGGCGATCACGCCCGCTTCGGCATTGCGGCCATAGAGGGTGGATTGCGGGCCGCGCAAAATCTCGATGCGATCCACATCGATCATCGCATCCTCAAAACCCTGCGCCGTATGCTGTGGTACACCATCGACCAGCAGCAGCGTTGAGGTCGAGAAGGCATTGAAATTCGCTGTCAACCCACGCATGACCGGCGCGTTCAGGCCAGCCTGGCCGAATGGCTGGAATGAAAGTCCCGGAACACGTCCCTCCAGCTTTTCCATGCCGGTGATGTGGGATTGTTCCAGATCCTGCCCGGCGATGACCGCCACGCTGGCCGGAACATCCTCCAGCGGGCGGGCAATCTTGTCTGCCGTGACGATGATCGCTGGCAATCCGTCCGGGGCGTTCTCCGCCTTGGTAACGTCGACAGCAATTTCGGCCATCGCCGCCGTCGCCGGAAGAAGGCCCGGCAAGGCCAGCAGGATGGCGCGATGAACCGTATTCAGCGCATGTTTCATGTGCAGGCTCGGAAAGAAATGAGGTGCAGATCACAGCTGACGATCATAAAGATGAGTTGCGAGTGATTATCATTTGTTGTTTAGGTGATCCGGATTGTTTCTTTGGCATTCCGGAGCGCAGCAAGCGCGGCGACCGGGAAAGGCCAGAGCGAGGGGAGAGTCATGGCCTATCATCTCGACAGCACGGATATCGGCGAACCGGTGCGCCTTGGCCGGGGTCTGTGGTGGCGCTCCCGATTGCCGGAACAGGCTGGCGACTGCGCCATCGACATGTGCCGGCTGGATGATGGCCTGGCCCTGGCCTATGCCCAATATCGTCCCCGGCATGATTTGCTGGAACGCAGCCGCATGGAACGGGAAAGCCGTTCGCTGACCATCACCCTGGGGCTGGAGGGACAGTCCAGCACCATCAGTCATGATGGCCAACGTTTCGATTTCATGGCCGGCCATAGCACCCTGGCCGCCTTCACAAGCGTTCGGGGGGAACGCCGCTTTCCGGCAAACCGCGCCATCCGCCAATTACGGCTGATTGTGGGTGAAGCACTGCTCTGCCGTTACCATCTGGACCATTTGCTCGACGATATCCGTGACGATCATTCCGCACGGCACGTCCATTTCGGCCTGCATAATGTCGCGACCCAAAGGCTGGCGCAGACACTGGTGCATCTGCACGGAAGCGATGCCAGCCTGCTCGATCTTCAGGTCGCGGCCCTGGGCCTGCTGGCCGAACAAACCCGGACGTTCCAGCCAAAGGCGGTGACGATCGGCAAATTGCGGGAAGATGAGGAAGTCCGCCTGTTTCAAGCCCGCGACATCCTGATGCGCGACTATGCCAAACCCATAACCGTCGCGTGGCTATGCGCAACAGTCGGCATCAATGAATTCACGCTCAAGCAGGGATTCCGGAAGCTGTTCAATACCAGCCCCCATCGTTTGCTTACGGATATCCGTATGCGGAAGGCCCATGAGTTGCTGGAGACGGGGCCCCATGTTTCCATTGTAGCCTATCAGGTTGGTTATCAGCATCTGTCCAGTTTCAGCGCCGCCTTTCAGCGTTACTATGGTTATCCGCCGAAATCTGTGGCGGCCCCGCGCAAACAATCCTGAACCACCGTCGTTACACATTCCCACTGTCCGAATTCGGGAAAGCGGGAGCGCAGCCAGTCCAGACCTTCCGGCAGCCCTGCCGCAATCAGGCCTGGAACGCCGAAGACCTTCTCCACACTCAACACCGCCATCCGCGCATAGGCGGATGGCGGCACGATATTAACCATGGCATCGACCTGTGACCGGATGGCATCCCCTGCCCCGTCGCTGAGCCATTGCTTCGTCGCGCGGGCGACACCATCAGCCTGTTCCAACGCCGCTTCATCCATGAAGACGCGCAACACGATGAAGCGCTGGCCGCGCGCGAACCAACGGTTCCAGTCGGCCAGATGCGCCAGATGATCGTCCAGCGAGGCAGGGCCATGATAGACGGCGATGGCCAAGGGCCAGATCGCCGTGTTTGTGCGAATGGGCGTCATCAGAATGTCACCTTCACACCCGCCATGAAGGTACGCGGCTGAACAAGAACCGCACTGTCATAATCGCTTTCCGCGCCGCTGCCGCCGGTCGGCACGACACCGGGATAGCGGGCAAGTGCCGCCCGGCTGTCAAACAGGTTCTTCAGCGATCCGAACAGCCGGAACCGACCAAGATCATAGGATGCCTGGATATCGGCGATCATACGGCCATCGGTGCGGCCACGCGGGCGGTTATTGACATCCGTGAAATAGGCACCGGTATAGGTCAGGGCGCCCGACGCGGTAAGGTCGCCATGCCGCCATTCAACACTCCCGCCCGCCGTGACATCCGGGGCTGTCAGCAGATCATTCCCCTCCAGGCCGGAACCTGGGTAATGCGTGATCCGGGTCCGCAACAGGCCAAGCTGGGCACGCGCCGTAACGCCATCCACAACAGCGCCCTCGATACCCAGCTCCGCGCCTGACGTCTCCACACGCGGGGCATTGCGCACCACGAAGGCTTCGTCATGGGTATTGCCGGGCGTCAGGTCGAAGGGCAACTGCATGTTGCGGTACCGGGAATGAAACAGGTTCTGTGTTGTCCTGAACTTCCCGCCCGCCCATTTCTGGCGGCCGAACAGTTCCGCCGTCCAGACATATTCGGGACCATATTCATAGTTCACGATGGGGATGGCAAAAGCAATGCCACCGCCACCGGCATTATATCCGCGCGAAATCTGCGCGCCCCAGGTCATGCGATCATCCGGGTGCCAGGTCAGGCCGAGCTTGGGCAGCAATACATCATATGTCGCGTCAGAGTTGATGCGGGCGATGGCACCGGCAGCATCGCCGCCATTTCGTTCACGCTCCTCCCGCTCGTACCGCAGCCCCGCCGTCAGGTCGAGCGTGTCACTAACCGGCAGCAGACCCTCGACATAGGCAGCGGCAGTATCGGTTTTGTCGCGGAAATTCTGGGCCGTAATGAACTCGATAAACTCCTTCTGTCGCGCCCGATACAGATAGAGGCCGGTGACCAGCGATGTGCCATCCGCCGCCTCGTACCGCAGGCGCGGTTCGGCGATATATTCGTCAGTGTCGATGCGGGCATTGGAGCTGTTGGGAACAGCCCGGCGAAGGAAACGGAAATCGGTGTAAGAGGTGGAAATCTCGACCTTGTAGCCATCAGCCAGGGGTATCCAAGCCTCCATGCCCAGGCTGTTCGTGCGGGGCTCATGCACCGGTTGCTGCGGAAAATTGGAGCGGCGGTTGGCAAAGGGCCTGACAATGATCTCGCCATTGGGGCCGCGATGGTCGACATGCGCGCCCGTCACCAGTAAGCGCAGATCAGGATCGGAAGGTGCTGTGAACAGCAGCTTGCCGCGCAGCACGGTTGATTTCACCCGGCCAGGGTCGCTCACCCCTTCATAGCTGTCATAGTTGGTCACGGAATCGCGCTGATAGCGATCCGCCGAAAGGCGCAGGGCGACGCTGTCAGCCACCAGCGGCAGATTGACCATGGCGGATGCCCGGCGCTGATCATAATTGCCGGCCGCAATCTGGGCCGCCCCTTCCTGAACGAAGGCCGGGTCCATTGTGTCCACCACCACCGTGCCGGCAATGGCATTGCGCCCAACCAGCGTGCTTTGCGGACCACGCAGAACCTCAATACGGTCAATGTCCCACAGACCGATATCGCCGAACACCACCTCATTGTAACTGGCGGGTCGGCCATCAATGCGCCAGTTCAGCCGGGCGCGGCTTCCGGCGAAAAAGGCATTGGCGTTTTCCGCCGGTCCGGTGCCATCCACGCCGCGCACGGTGGGGGCCTTGCCGGTACCGGTCACCAGGGTAATATTGGGGATGGTGTCCAGCACATCACGAACGGTATCAAGCCCCGCCTGATCCTGAATGTCCTTGGCCGTCAGGATGACCGCACTATTGCCCGTCAGCATCTGCGACCGGCGGATCATCTCCGCCGTGACGATGATTTCCGGGATGTCAGAAGCGCCCTCATTTTCCTGGGCAACAACAGGCACGACGCCCGCCAAAACGGAAAGGGCGCTGACACTGGCGATCCAACGGTTCATCTCTCTCATACCCCGAGCGCGAAATACGATATTGCGAATAATTCGCAGTCATTGTTTCCTTACCGCATCTGGCGATGCCCGCCACTCCACTCCTGGGGAAATTGCTCCAATCATGTCGAAATCGACACAGGCGAACCTGGAAATGGATGCTCAGGCGGAATTTGATGCGCTCCGTCAACGGGCCGCCGCCCTGGGCGTCATCCCGCAACAGATTGCCATGGCACCGGATGGGCGGGTGCGCATGGCGGTGCTGGATTATGCCCGCTTTGCTGGCGACCTGCCCCCCGCCGGCTATATCAGCCTGGGCCTGTGTACCCGCTCCATCGCCCCGATCAGCCGCCAGTCACGCCAGGGAACCCTGTCCGGTGTGTTGCGGCCTGGATCGGTGATCCTTTCCCCACCGGACGAAGGGGCAACCGTCCGGTGGGACCGCTGCCGGATGATCGCCATCGGTATTGATCCGGAAGGGCTGGATGAACGGCTGAACCTTGCCGATAGCCGCCGCCTGCTGTCATCGGCGGCGTTGCGGATCCATCGCGATCCCTTGCTGACCGCCATCATGACCGCCCTTTGGCATGAAAGCGCGGTGAACGGACTTTCCGGGGACTTTTTCGATCATTGCATCGGGCGGGTTTTCAGCCGTTTGGGAGAGTTGGCCGGCGATCCGCCCACACGGCGGCGCGACAGGCCCCTGACGGCTGCCCAGGTCATAAAGGTCAAAGAGTTTATAGCAACCCATCTGGAAGAAGGGGCGGGTGTGGCAGCAATGGCCGCCCTGGTCGGGCGCGATCCCGCCAGTTTCAGCCGGGCTTTCCGGGACGCAACCGGCCTGCCGCCGCACCAGTTCCTGACAAATGCCAGAATGGCGCAGGCTGAAGCCCTGCTGCGTGACGGCATGTCCGTAACGGCAACGGCAACCGCAGTTGGATACACAAATCCCAGCAAATTCAGCGCTGCCTATCAGCGCTATCGGGGCACGAAGCCATCCCGCTGCCGCCAGACATGAGACAGGGGCACGGGGGCAGCAGCTCCATTCCGAAATGACAATAAAACGGCAACGCGCCGAGATTGGCGTACCGGCAAGGCATTGCGATCACAATGGGAACTGATACCAATCTCCCTTGATCGTGACCGACCCAGGGAGATTTCGTGTTCCCTCAGACACCGGGCGGGCGCATCAGCGCCCTTGGCTTACGCGCCACGTGGTGCCGTGCCGGCAGTCGCCGGCCTCCAACCCGCCTAAAGGTCAACCTTTAGGCGGGTTGGTATGAGAGCATAAGGTGTGTGCCCGATCTGGCAGCGCCTCGCAAATTGTGAATTATCGGCCCTTCGTCAGGGTGCGGAACCGGTAATTGGCAATGGCAGCGATGAGCGGCGGCACCAGCAGCAGCAGGGTGGCCGCCGCATCACCGCCCCCATCCATGACCAGCGCCAGAACCAGCCCCGCCAGGGTTAAGGCCGCACAGAGGGCGGGAAAAGCGAATATCTGAACCGCCTTCATGCAACACCCCTTCCCCGCCACCACAGCCGCAGCCCCGTCCACAGCACGGCAATGGCCACCAGATCCAGCGCCGCCCAAAGCAGTTTCAGCGCCAGACCGCCATAATCGCCAAAATGCAGCGGCTGCGACAGCAACAGCCCGGTAATGTACCAGGGGATGTCGGGCACCGATGCCACCACCCCATTTTGCGTATCCACCAGAACCGCCCGCATCAGCCGGCTTTCCAGGGCACTGCCGCCGCGCAGATAAATCGCATAATGACCGGGATCGCTCATCAGCGACCCCGGCATGGCGATGATCGCGGGGGCATGGCCGGGCAGGGCCGCAAGCGCCGTCTGCAAGGCGGCACCGGCTGACACCAGCGGCGGGCGGATCACCGCATCCGGTGGGGTCGGCGCCATGGCCGTCACCTGCCAGATCTGGAAAATATAGCCACCCCAGGCATTGATCCAGCCCGTGCCGCCCACGACCAGCAACCAGGCGGCGGTGACAATGCCCAGCAGGTTGTGCCAATCCAGCCGGCGCACCTGGACACCGCGATCCCGCCGGACAGCGCCAAAGGGCAGCCGCCGCATGAAAGGGGCATAAAGCACGATGCCCGACAGGAGGGAGAGCAGGAAAGCAATGGCGATCAGCCCCAGCAGCGGCGGCCCCGCCGGCCCCAGCAGCAATTGCCCGTGCAGCTTCAACACCAGTTCCATGATACCGGCATCCCCCCCGGCCACCGGTTCACCCGTCGCCGCGTCCAGTAGGACGCTGATATTATCCGACGGATAGGCGGTGGCCGTGGCAGCCATGGAGAGGGTGATCTGACCGGGCGTCTCCGGTTCCCAGACGATGAACTGTACAACCCGGTCAGGCTGCAGGGTGGAACCGGTGGCAACGACCTCCTCCAACGACCGTGCGGGGGTGGCAGCCGCCACCGTTCCCGTGCCTGTCAATGCCCGGTCAATCTCCTCCCGAAAGATCAGTGGCAGGCCCGTTACGCACAGAAGCAGCATGAACAGGGTGCAGAGCAGTGACGACCAGCGATGCAGAACCGACCAGCGGCGAATGGTTTGCGGGGTCATGGCGGATCAGAAGCCTGTCTGCAGCCGCACACCCAACTCGCGTCCCTTGCCCAACTGATAGGCGTTACCAATGCCGGGGCCAGCATTGAAGGCATAGGTGGCGAAGCGACGGTCGGACAGGTTGTCGCCATAGAGATCAAGGGTGAAATTCCGGCTCACCTGCCAGCGGAAACCCGCATCCAGTAACGTATAGGCTCTCTGGCCGATGCTGTTCGCCTCGTCAAACCAGCTTTTGCCCACCAGGCTGATCCCGGCATGGGGGGTGAACCGGCCCAGCGGCAGGTCGAACCCATATTCCAGATTGGCATTCAGCGTGGCGGAGGGTGCGTAGGGCAGCTTGTTGCCCGACAGGTCAATCCCCGGATTGGCCGGATTGTCATAGCGGCTGAACCAACTGTCATTCAGCGCCCCCGCCAGGGTCAGGACCAGGCTGTCCACAGGCTCCGCGCGGGCGGTCAGATTGATGCCCTTGCTTTTGGCCGTGCCGACATTCTGGAGATACATGCCGCTGACCGGCCCGACGGAGAGCTGGAAGTCTGTGCTGACAAGGTAATAGGCCGCCGCCCCCAGTTCAAAGCGTCCGTCGGCGCTGCGCAAGCGTCCGCCGACCTCGTAATTGTAACTATGCTGCGGATCATAGCTGTAGGCGATGGTGGCCGGCGTCACGGCGCGGGTGAAACCACCCGCCTTGAAGCCGGTACTGAACACGGCATAGAGATGCAGTGCCTCGCTGGCCTGATAGCCAAGGGCAAGCTTGGGCAGCAGGCTGGTCGCCTTATCCTGGTTGTTCAGCGCCGTGGCACCGAACCAGGTGTCAGCCTTGGTCCGCTCGTTAGAAATGCGCAGGCCGGGGGTCACGTCGATGGCGTCCGTGGCGTGCCAGGTCAACTCACCAAAGGCGGCCAGGGTGCGGATATCCTGGCGCGATCCCAGCGCATAAGCCGGCACCGTGCGGCGGAAACGCAAATCCTCGTAGTAAAGACCGGCAACATAATCGACCGCCCCTTCGGTTTTCGATGCAAGGCGCAGTTCCTGACTGAAGGTCCGTTGCACCTCTGGCGTATAGCTGCCGAACACGGTGCGGTCGAAATCACGGTCCTGATAGCCGGTCAGGGCGGTCAGTGAGGCGAAGCCAAGATCAAAATCGGCATTGATCCCGAAACTGTCGGTCTGCAACCGGTAATGGGATGGCACCTCCAGCGCCCGGCGCTGATCAAGGAAGGCCTCCGGCACGAAATATTCCTCGTCGGATCGTACCACGCTGCGCTGGGCGGACAGCATGATATCCGCCACCCCGCCCACCGGCGCGTACCGTACACGCAGCCGCCCGGTTTCCCCCTTCGACCCGCCCAGTTCCCCGCCGCTGGTCAAGCCCGTCAATTCGCCCTTCTCCCGCCGCGCAGCGAACAGGCCGTCAACATGCAGTGTGTCAGCGATGACAGGCAGCGTTACCAGGGCCTGCCCCGTCTCCCCCAGTTCTGTGACGGTGCCGACCGCCGCCACCGCCGCGTCACCGTCAGGCCGTCGTGTGACGACATTGATAACCCCGCCAACGGCACCACGCCCATAGAGCGTGCCTTGGGGACCATAGAGCAGTTCCACCCGGTCCAGCCCGACCGGCAGCAACTGGAAAAACAGCGCCTGATCCTGCGGCAGTCCATCAACGTAAAGCTGGGCGGAAGGATTGTAGAAATCGACCGAGGACTGGCCACGGATCGTGACATTGCCATAGGCGCGGCTGGACCGGGCACGTATCGACAGATCGGTGAACAGCCGATCCAGTTGCTCCACCCCCTGCAATCCGCGCGGGTCCAGCCGGTTGGCGGCGGCCACGGCCACCTGCCCGTCAATGCTGGCCAGAAGCTGCGGGCGTTTGCCCGCCGTAACGATGATTTCCTCCATCACGGGGACAGGCTCGCTGGATCGGACGGGACCGGCAAGCAGGGCCAGGCTGCTGGTCAAGCCCAGGAAGGCAAAAATACGAACGGCAGACAAACTCATCTCCTGCGGACGAACGGGCAGATAGGAACAGGCGGGGCGCAGAATGTCGGGTCGTTCCGGCTTGCGCTAACGCGATCGGGGACGGAACCGATGTGATCAGAACTTAATTGACTGTGATTTTCATTCGCATACATAATTCGCTTATGTCCCTTTCGCCTAATCTCCCCCACTCCAGCCTGGATATCGCCCAGCGCCCCCTGGCCCAAGCTGGCGACCTTATGTCAGAGCCTGTCGGCTTGCGACCGGAACAGCATTTCCAGGGTGCTGTGCGTCCTGCCGGGCGTGGCGTGCGCCTGAGCGTGCGCCCGGGTTTCGACCTGTCGGTCTATGAGTTGGAGGTGAACGGACGACCGCCGGTTTCCGCCACAACACAGCCCTGTCTGGCGATCGTCGTGCTGTTATCCGGTGCTGGCGAGGGGCAGATTGATCCGAATGGCGACAGACCGCTGCCCCCCACCCCTTACCGTGCCGGACATCTCTATATCTCGCTGGCGCGGGAGACGGTAACGGGAACAGCCCGTGCCATTGGGGGGGAGTCTTTCCGTCTGGTGGAACTGCGGCTGTCGCTGGCCTTCCTGGAAAAAACGGGGGCGCTTGGGATCTTCACGCAAGCCGATGTGACACACAGGCTGCACCATGCCTCCAATGCCCGGCTTTGGCTGGGTGTCGCTCCGGCCCCACGTGCCATCCTGACGGATGCGCAGACAATGTTCCGTGACGTGCTGGACGGTGCCCAGGCCGATTTCCGTGTGGAGAGCCGGGCGCTTTCCCTGTTCGAAACGGTGATGGACCTGATGCGCACGGGCACACCGACAGCGATGAGTGCCGCGCCGCCAATGCGCGACGCCACCCGCCTGGACGGGGTGCGTCAAGCCATGCGCCGCGATCTTGCCCATCCCTGGACGATTGCCGAACTGGCCCGCTTGGCCGGCCTCAACGACAAGCGGCTGAAAACGGGCTATCGCGCCCGCTTCGGCAGGCCCGTCCATGCCGACCTGCAGGCGATGCGTGTCGAACAGGGACGCCTGTTGCTGCTGGACGGTGCATCGGTGACGGAAGCCTCCCTGTCGGTCGGCTATGCAAATCCCAGTCACTTCGCCCGGCTTTTCCGCCGCGTCTACGGCATGACACCCAATCAATGCCGATGACCGGTTTCCCATTTTCCATAACTGTGACGTTGAAGTCTGGATATTTGATGGATGATGAGCCCAACACCGAGCCTGAGATTTTGCTGGAACGGGAAGAGATCAGGCAAAGAAATGCAGTTTCAGCGGCAGGATGGCCGCCCCCAGCGCAGTGACATCACCCGTAGCCTCTGAAGCCACAATCCGGGGAAGCGGGCGGTTCAAGCCACGGCGGGGGATTTCCCGCAGGTTGATCCGTTCAATCATCCGGTTCGCCAACCCCTGCGGCAAGCGGCCGCCCACAACAATGGCCTGGGGATCGACAATGGCGGCACAGATGGCGCAGACAAGGGAGAGGGAATCCCCGATCCGCCACAGCCAATCATCCACGGCTGGCGCCTCAATGCTGATCGCCGCCAGCATGTCGGCAATGGTCTCGTAGGCTTCGCCTTTCAGGGCGAAACAGTGGCGCAGCAATTCCAACGTCGGGGAGGTGTAAAGCTGTGTCGGCAAGCTGGCAGCAAACTCCCCGGCATTGCCATGGGTACCACGCATCAACCGGCCATCAATGACCAGCCCGCCGCCAAAACCGGTCGCGACATAGAGATAGGCGAAGTGCCGCGCCCAACGCCCGACACCAACCAGGCTTTCCCCCACCGCGGCGACATTGCCATCATTGTCCGCCCAGGCAGGACGACCGAATTCCGCCGCAAACAAAGCAGCGACATCAACATTGAACCAATCATCCAGTGGAGAGGGCGGATTGAAACGACCGGCATCCCCGAGAGCAAAGCCGGTGATACCGACCCCAATCCCCAACACCCGCACCGGGTCAACCCCGGCCTGATCACATAATTGCCCGAACCCCTGCCTGACCACGCCCAGCACACCCGCCCGCGACATCGGCTTTGGCTGGGCAAAGAAATAACCCCGCTCCCGCCCCTCAAAATCCACCAGCATGACGGAAACAGCATCCGCCATCACCGAAACGCCCAGCATATATAGCCGGTTGGCATTCAGACTGAGCAGAGCGCTCGGCTGGCCTCGTCGCCCGCGGGAAATGCGGACACCTTGCTGCAAAAAACCCCGCTCAATCAGATCCCCGATGACCCGCGACACGGTTTGCTGGCTGAAATCCGTGCGCGCGACAATATCGCTTTGCGTCACGTCATCCCCGGCAGCGACGAGCGACAGAAATTGCCTTTCCGTGGTGGTGACGGTGGGCCAAACCTCCGCAGGATGCTCCAGTTTCACCTTCACCCGCCACTTCCAATCCATCCAGGGCGGGCAAGATGGCCCATTTCCCGGCTGCAGGTCAAGGCAGGTTGAACATTCACACTAAAACTCATAGAAAGTTTATTGATGCATTGCAAAGTCGTATGAAGCCGAGAAAATTAAAAAAACTATCACGCCCACGGCCTGAATATAGGTAGAATCCAAAATTAAACACCTGTATGGAGTGATAATTTTCCCAGTCAACCGCGTTGTCGCAGCATGCAGCAGGCGTCACACGGGTGACCAGACCGGTTTGGCGGACAAGCCTGTCCGGGCTGAGAGGGTGATGGCCAGGAACAGACAGATTACCCCGGCCATCAGGGGTGCCCCAGCCATCAGGGCAGTGAGGATGCCGCTGCTTTCCGCTGCGCGATAATCAAACAGCGACAGGATGGCACCCAACGCCAGGGCAGAAATGGCCTGCGCCATCTTGGAAGCGAAGGTGAAGCGACCGAAATAATGCAGGCTGCTCTGCGGATCACTTGCGGCAACCTTGGCCAGCAAAGCCCATAAAACCATAAGCACGCCTCCACTGCCGGCCCCAAAGGCGAAGGCGCATAGCAGGAAAGCCGCCTTGCCGCCCGCAATGGCAAGGGGAAACAGCACGCTGGCCGCCATCAGCACCAGAGCGGCCCGGCGATAGACCGACGGCAAGCCCAGTGCGACCACCAGCCGGGACCAGATGAATTGTGATGCCGCCTGGCCCACCCCCACCGCCAGCATCAGATACATGGCCGCCGTCCCCAACCCGACAACCGGGGCAACATAGGCGATGAAGTAAGCCTCCAGCTTGCTGAAAACCGACAGCAGGCCCGAGACGACCAGGATGGATCCCAAGACATAGCCCCATAGCCGGGGCGGGACAGGTTCGGTCAATCCCGGTGGGCGCCCGCCTGCTGATCCGATTGTGGTTTGCGACCGTCCCGCCAGATGCAGCAGCAGCGAAACGGCCAGCACCATCAGGGCAAGGCCAAGTGAAAACCACAGGAAGTCATCAAGCCGCCGCCCCTGGCTGATCGCGGCGGCCCAGGGGCCGACCAGAATGGCGACCAGAACAACGGCCAGCCCCGAGCCGATATAGCGCATACCCGCCACCTTGGCGCGGCTGTCATCATCGGATGTCACCAGCGCCATGATGGCGTTCTGCGGCACATCCAGCACCGAATAACCGATGCGGAAAAGGCAAAGCGTTATCAGCGCATGGGGGAAACGAAGTTCCAGCGGCAGAGAGGGAGAAAGGGCGAAGATCGGCAAGGTCATGCCGCAGACCAGACTGCCCAGCAGCTGCAGCCTGGTGGCGTTGGCAAGGGTCTGCACCCGGTGACGCAAGCCCCAGCCCAGCCCCAGATCCGCAAAGGCATTCAAGATCAAGGACAGGGCCAGCAGCAGCCCCATCGCCGCCGGTGACAAACCCACCAGTTCAGTCAGGAAAAAGGCGAAAACCAGGTTGCTGCTATGCCAGAACAGGCTTTTGCCGAAATGGGCAAACCCATAGATGGTCAGGAACGGTACTTTCGACAGCGATAATCCCCGCATGGCCGTCGGCCCCCGATCGCCTCACCCGGCGACAGGAAGCAGGGAAAAGAAGGTGGAGGCAAGCGGCAAGGTTGCAGCCCCCACCGCCGCAGCGCGGGAGAATACTTCTGCCGGCAGGATCTGGGGCAAGGGCATGGCCCGCCCACGCTGGGCTGCGGCATCCAACGCCGCATGATCAAAGGCGGCCCTTTCCGCCAGACGCCTGGAAAGAGTCGGCGGTGGACGCCTCCCCCAGCACCATGGCCTGCACATCAAGAACATGCTTGGCCCGCCGCATCGCCGGTATTTCAACCGTAGGCGGGCTTGATCCGACAAAACCGCGACACCTATCAGCGTGTCACCATCCGGGCACCGGAACCGAAATACATAACCTGATGACCCTGGACGGGGCCCCCTGGCCAGCAGCGAATGAGCGGCGCGCGGTGCACGGTTGGAACAGTTCCCCAGCTCCCTGGTCTCGCGCATCGAATCGGTGAAGACTCTGATGGCCCAATATGACCCGCATGGGTTAGCGGTCAGATCAGCATCGTCTCCCACAGCGCCTTCGATGCCAAGCGCACCCCTGCCCTGACAGCACCGCCCCTGCCCCACTGTGATACCCGATCCTGCCAGGGATCAGTGATACTGACCCCTGACATTAAATCCCATATAGAGTTTTTTTATCCACCCCCTTTCCCAAGAAGCCCAAAAAACAAGACGAAAGCCCCTGATAATCCTGCCCTTCCTGAAGGGTATGGACGGAATATCGCGTTAATTTTCCAAACCCTCGATAAAATGTAATATTAATCACCTATAGAGAGTGATATTAATTCCCGGGTTGATCGGGGCCTTTTCGGGGGAGATCAGGATGCAAAAAAGGACAATATCAGCCCGACAGCACTGGCTGTCGGGAATGGCGATGCTTGCACTGTCCGCCACGGTGCCGGCGGCAGGGGCACAACAGACGGAGCTGTTGGAAGAAATCGTCGTCACCGGCTATGCCCGGCAGAATGCCCGCGCGGTGGAAGCCAAGCGCGATGCAGCCCAGATCGGCGAATTCATGTCCGGTGACGATATCGGGCAGCAGCCGGATTATAATATTTCCGACAGTTTCCGCCGCCTTCCTGGTGTCCAGACGGTTTTTGACGAGGATGAGGGGCGTTATGTCGGGGTGCGGGGTCTCAACCCCAATTTCACGTTCGGCGCGCTTGACGGTTCCGCCATCGCCACGGCGGAACGGGGCAACCGGCAGCTGAATATGGAGGCGATCCCGACGACGGCGGTAAAGCGCCTGGAAGTCTATAAATCCCGCACACCGGATATCGAAGGCAATGCCATTGGCGGGACTGTCAATCTGGTGACCCGTTCCGCCTTTGATTCCAGACGGACCTATATTGTCGGCTCGGCCTTTGTGGGAACGGGCGACAGCAAGGACGTGCCGGGCAAAAACTTCAACCGGAAAAGCGATGATGGCATCAATTTCCGGGGCGACGGCACCTTTTCCACCCTGTTCGGGCCGGAGGAACAGTTCGGCCTGCTGCTGACCGGCTCCTTCAGCCGCAAGCGGCGCGACCAGGAACGCAACAATCCTGGCAATTATACGCTCACCAATGGCGTGCCGGTAGCCAGTTCCATCCTGATGAGCGGTTACCCCAATACAGTTGACCGTTATGGCGGCACGGCCAAACTGGAATGGCAGCGCGACGCGGATTTGAAGGTCAGCCTCAGCGGCACCTATTTCTCCCAGGATGATAACGAGGTCCGCCTGTCGCACCAGCTGACACGCGGCGCCGTCGATGCCGCCGCGACCGGCGGCAATAAGGCGCGTGTCAGCAGCGCCGGCGGTTTTGTTCGCTTCAATGATTTCCCCATCGAGAAACCATTGAGGGTGATCCAGGGCAATGTCGATTGGAATGCTGATGAAGATCAGACGATCAAGCTGCGCGGCTCCTACTCGAAGGCCACATTTCTGGAAGCCTCCAACCAGCTACAGTTCAACCTGCCCACCTCCACCGCCAATGCCTATGACTATACGATCAAGGACGGGATTCCGTCCTTTACGCTGATCAACCCGTCCAGCTTCAACAATCCTGCCAATTATGCTTTTGCGTCCTACAATCCATACCGGGACAAAAGCGACGATGATATCCGCGAAGGGGCCATCGATTACGGCTTCAATACCGAACGCGGTGATCAGGGTTGGGGCTTTGGGGTGGGGCTGAAATATCGGGAAAATGAACGTAATTTCGATACCCGTCAGGAAATCTATCGATTAGCGCCGGGCCGCAGCTTGACCCTGGCCGATGTGCTGCTACCGAGCAGCTATGTGCCGATTTACTCCAGCAATCCGATGCTGATCATCGATTATCGCCGGTTCGATAGTTTGAAGACCAGCAACCCGTCCCTTCTGGTCCGCGATGAGGCGGCCACGGCGCTGAACGCACTGCGCAATGATTACAAGGTGACCGAGAAGGTCAAGGCGGTCTATCTGCTGGGCCAGTACGCCGGGGATGATTATACGCTGATCTTCGGCGGACGGTATGAACAGACTGACAGTTCGGTTGATGGGTACCGGGTGGCCGGCAGCAGCCTGACGCCGCTCCGGCGCAAGGGTGATTATGATGATTTCCTGCCGTCGATCAGTGCCAATTACAATATCACCGAGGCGCTGAAACTGCGCCTTGCCTATGCCAAGGCCATTGGCCGGCCCAATCCCAGTGACCTGGGAACCAACGAAACCCTGAATCAGGCGAACCTCACCCTGACACGCGGCAACCCGGAACTGACGGCGCGCAAGGCGGATAATTACGATCTGTCACTGGAATATTACCTGCCGGACGATCATGGCATCCTGTCGGCGGCCACCTTCTACAAGGATATCAGCAACGACATTTTCAGTGCCGCCATCGGCACCCAGTTGATCGACGGGACGCGCTACAGCGTTACCCAGCCACAGAACCTTTCCGGCTCCCACATCTATGGGGTGGAGCTTGGCTTTATCCGCAACCGCCTGGATTTCCTGCCGGGATTTCTGGCGAATTTCGGTGTCTCCGGCAATGCCACCTGGCTGCAGGCCCAGGCAGACCTGCCGGGTGGGGTCACGTTCGATCGTCTGACACAACAACCGACCTGGCAGGCTAACGCGGCCCTGTTCTATGAACAGGGGCCGTTCAAGGGCCGTATCTCTTACGCCTACACGGGAAAGCTCTATACGGCAATCAGCGCCAGCGACCCGACAAGCAACCGTTATGACAAGTCCTTCAAGCAGTTGGACCTGCAGGCCCGCCTTCAACTGGGTCCGTATGATCTGATCGGCGAGGCCCGTAACGTCACCAATGAACATCGGGAAAATTACGATGGGCTGGGGGTACGCGATCTGAACTATTTCGGGCGCCAGTTCTGGCTGGGCGTGGCCTTCAGGCTGTGAGGCAATGGCGGTCGGGTGCCCCTGGTGTGCGACCGCCATATCCCATCGAGGAATTGTACCAATCCGCCAAGGGTTTGACCCTTGGCAGATTGGAGGCCGGCGACCGCCGGCCCGCCGCTTGGTAGCGGCGCAAGCCAAGGGCGCGGATGCGCCCGCCCGGCGACTGAGGGAACGCAAAATCTCCCTGGATCGGTCACGATCAAGGGAGATTGGAATTATGGGAATTCCGGAAATGACCATCATGAAAATACTCAAACGCCCTTTCCATCTGGGGGCGGGCCTGACATTCCTGCTGCTTGCCGCCTGTTCTCCGCTGCCAGGTATCCCGCTTGCCCCCGGGATCGGCTATGAACAGAAGATCGAAACCGGGGCTGTCCCCGAACGGGTCCATATCGTTTTCATTGATCTGCAACAACCGGGGTTGCGTTTCGCCGTAACTTCCGGTGACAACACACGCGGCATGGAACATGTGGCTCGACTGACCAGCGCCTATCTGGCGGAAAGCGGCGCAAGGCTGGGCTTCAATGCCAGTTACTTCCTGCCCTTCAAAGGTGGCAGCAAGGGTGGGGAAGATTATTATCCCCATGTTGGCGACCCGGTGAATGTCTCCGGTGCCGCCATCGCCCAGGGCGTGGCTATCTCCCCAGTGGAAACCGACCTTGATGACAGGGTGGACAGTATGCTCTGTTTCAAACAGGCGCGGGTGGTGATTGTGGATGGTCAGCAATGCCCGGCCCACTACACCGACGGTGTGGCCGCCGGCCCCCGGTTGCTGCGGGCCGGACAGGCCGTTGCTTCCACCCTGCCTTATGCCACCCAGCGGCATCCGCGCACCGCTTTTGGTATTTCAAAGGATGGCCGGCGAGCCTGGGTGGTCATTGTCGATGGCCGTCAACCCGATAGCGCCGGCATGCCCTTGGCAGATTTGACAGCCTTGTTCGTCACCCTGGGGGCCAACGATGCCATCAATCTGGATGGCGGCGGCTCCTCAACCCTGGTAACCGCTGATGGGCATGGGGGTGCAAAGCTATTGAACCGCCCCATCCATACCGGCATCGTGGGGCGGGAACGACCGGTGGCCAACCATATCCTGCTGTTCGTACCGGGAAAACCCGGCCCATTGCCCGATCTGAATGTACCCGCGACACCCTGAATTATACCGCGTCCCGGTGATTGGAGCCGATAACCGGGACGCGGCGTTAATGAACTACCCGGAATTGCACCGCCCCTCAACCCGAGACGGAAAAAGGCGACCTTGAGCCTTCGCGGAACCACCACCCACACCGCGACCAGCCACTCTCCAGGTTTCAGGTATCTTCGCCATCTTTGTCATCAGGCGCTTCTTGCATGCGCTGGCCGCAACAGGAAATGTGCCAGGGCCGGCAGCAGCACCAGCGCCCCCACCATGTTGCCGATGAACATGAAAGCCAGCAAAATCCCCATATCGGCCTGGAACTTGATGGGCGACCAGGCCCAGACCGCCACGCCAACCGCCAGGGTGACACCGGTCAGCATCACCATGCGACCGGTGAACAGCAATGCCGCCTCGAACGCATCCGTCAATGCCTCTCCCCGGCGCAGATGGGCCAGCAAAATGCTCATGACATAAAGCGCGTAATCCACGCCGATGCCGACGCCCAGGGCGATCACCGGCAGGGTGGCGACCTTCACGCCCACCCCCAGCACCACCATCAATGCCTCGCACAACAGCGAGATCAGGGCCAGTGGCAACATGGGACACACCACCGCCCGCCAGGATTGGAAGGTGACAAAGCAGAGGATCAGCACCGCGCCATAGACCCAGAGCAGCATTTCCCGGTTGGCCTGCTGCACCACGATGTTGGTGGCCGCCTCGATCCCGGCACTGCCACCGGCCAGCAGGAATTGGGCATCGGCACTGTCATTCTACTTGGCGAATTCCGCTGCCACCGTCACCACGCTGGTCAGCGTGTCGGCACGGTGATCCTGCAGATAGGCGGTCAGTGGCAGCACCGAGCAGCTGTCATTGAACAGGCCGCGCGGGGAATTGGACGTAATAGTGTTCAGCATGGCGCTGTTCGTCGGCAGCTCATACCATTTCGGATTGCCTTCGTTATAGCCGCTCATCAACAGGCGCTGCTGGCCCGCCAGGGAAACAGTGTTTTCCACCACCGGCAGGCTGCGCAGCTTCCATTCCAACGCATCCACCCGCATCAACGTGTCATAGGTGGAACAGGCCCCTTCCGGGGTGCGGACCATGACGATGAAGGCGTCGGCGCTGGCCCCGTACTTCTGCTTGATATAGGCATCATCAAGGTTGTACCTGGAATCCGCCCGTAATTCCGGTGCGCCGGGGTCCAGGTCGCCAATCTTCAGATGCAGGCTGACCATGAACGCCCCCACGGCCAGCAGACCGCAGAACACCACCGTCGCCAGGGCACGCCGCCTTTCCGTCAACCGGCCCAGCCAGTGCCATACCGGATGGCTCTGCCCCCGTTCCGCCCGCAGGCTGCGCTCCGCCGCCAGCGGGCTGACGCCGATATAGCTCAACAGGATCGGCAGCAGGATCAGGTTGGTGAAGATCAGGATGGCCACGCCCAGGCTGGCGATCATCGCCAGTTCCTGGATGACGGGAATATCAATGATCAGCAGCACGCCAAAGCCGACCGCATCACAGAGCAGGGCCGTCAGCCCGGCCAGGAACAGGCGGCGGAACGTATAGCGTGCCGCCACCTCCTTCGGTGCCCCGCGCCCGACATCCTGCATGATGCCGTTCATCTTCTGGGCACCGTGGCTCATCCCGATGGCGAAGACCAGGAACGGTACCAGCACGGAATAGGGGTTCAGGTCAAAGCCCAGGGCCGGCAGCGCACCCAGCTGCCAGACCACCGCCACCAGCGAACAGACAACCACCAGCCCGGTGCTGCGCAGGCAGCGCGTATGGGCATAAAGCACCGCTGCCGCCAGCACGATGGACAGCAGGAAGAACAAGGCGATTTTCTGCAAGCCGGCAATCAGATCGCCCACCACCTTGGCAAAGCCGGATATCTGCATGGGCACGCCCTGTGCCTCATAGCGGGCGCGTATTTCCTCCAGCCTTGTGTTCAGCGCGCCATAATCAATCTGCCGTTTCAGTTCGGCATTGTCGGGCAGCAGGGGCACGGAGATCAGGGCCGATTTCTCATCAAAGGAGACGATCTTGCCGATTTCCCCCGACCGGTGGACATTGACCCGCAGCTGTTGCAGATCCTCCGGTCGGCCCTGATACTCATTGGGGACCAGGGGGCCGGCATCAAACCCTTCCTCCGTCACCCCCTGCCAGCGGGCATTGGGGGTCCACAGGCTTTTCAAGCCCACCCGATCAACCTCGGCAAAGGCTACCAGCTCGTTGGTCAGGCGTTGCAGCTTTTCCAGGAAAGCCGCGTCATAAATATCCGCGCCGGGCGCGGTGACGGCGATGCGCAGCACATTGGGGTTGGGCAGATCGCTTTTCATCGTCAGATAATTGACGATGAAGGGATGATCGCTGGGGATCATCTTTTCGAAACTGCCATTGCTGTGCAGCCGGGGCAGCTGGCTGGCGGCCAGGGCGGTGACAATGGCGCACAGCAACAGGATCAGGGAACGGTAATTGAACAGCAGCCGTTCGATCCGGCTGCCAGAGCGGGGATCGAAGGGAAGCGCGCCATCTTCGGGATGCCGGGTGGCAAGGGATACGGTCATGGCGTCACACTTTCAATCGACAAGCCGGCAACACGGGCGGCACCCTGGCTGCCGCTGACGACAAGGCTGCCATCCGCCGCCAGGGCCAGGGCGGATGGATTGCCCAACGGGGCCGTTCCCACCCGCGACAGCGCCTCACCCGCCAGCCGGTAAAGCCCGCCTGCCTGATCTGCCAGCAGGATGGACTGGTCGGGCAGGCGCAGGCTGGCCGTCAGGGAAACCGGGGCCGGCAGAGCCAGGGGGGTGAAGCTGTTCCCCCCATCGCTGGAACGGAAACCATTGCCGCGCAACCCGGCCAGCACCATGCCATCCGCCCCCAGTTGCAGGGTGAACATGCTGCCTTCATAGGGAAGGTCCAGAACCTGGAAATTTTCGCCATCATCAATGGAACGCAGCAACAGCCCCTGTTCCCCGACAATGACCACCTGTCCTTCCCAAACTTTCACCGCATAAAGATGACGGTCGATATTGCCCAGATGGGAAGACCAGGCTTCCCATTGCTGGCCATCATTGCTGCGCATCAGCACACCATAAGCAGCGGCCAGCCAAAGCCGGCCCTGGGCATCCATGGACAGATCCAGCCAGGGGCTGTCCCGTTCATCTGTCGCCAGTTGTTCGGCCTGCCGGCGGGCCAGCCGGGCACGGTCATCATCCTGCCCGCGTTGCGTGGCCAACTGTTCAGCCGCGCGTTGATGCAGAAGCACCACATCGCGCCGGTCCAAGACCCGCTGCCAGGTGGCGCCGGCATCGTCGCTGCGCAGCAGCACGCCATTATGACCGGCGGCCCAACCCTGGCTGGGACGGGTGAAAATGATGCTGATCAGGGTCACACTGACCGGCACGCGGGCCTGTTGCCAGCCGACCCCGTTATCATCGGAATAAAGGATGATCCCCCGCTCCCCCACGGCCACCAGCCTTTCCCCCGCCCGTGCCAGCCCCAGCAGAACGGTACGGGCGGCCTGGGGGCTGATCAGGGCAGGCTGTTCCAGCGGCGGGGCCTCACGCGCGCTGGCGTCCATCGCCCCCATGCCCAGGATCAGCGGCAGGCAAAGGCCCAGCGCCCGCCACTTTTGTGCGGCAACATCCATCGAAATCTCTCCAACCGGCACGCCCATGGCAAGGGCGTGCCGTGCAAAGCGTGGGGCTGATACCAATCCGCCGAGGGTTTGACCCTTGGCGGATTGGAGGCCGGCGACCGCCGGCCCGCCGCGCATGCGGCGCAAGCCAAGCTGCTGGATGGCAGCGCCCGGCGACTGAGGGAACCTGAAATCTCCCTGGATCGGTCACGATCAAGGGAGATTGGTATGATATCAGCGGAGCTGGTTACCGACCATGGCGTCAGGGGCGAAATCCCCATCCTTTAGCTGTGAAATCCGATGACATCCTTTCAACTTTGTGATCGCCGCCGTTGTGGCATCTCGCGGCCTACGCTGCGCAAATGGTGGCGCCGCTATCAGGCTGATGGCGAGGCCGGCTTGGTAGAGCGCAGTCGCCGCCCTCACCGGCTTGCTGCCCAGAAGGTTTTTGGTGATCAGGCGGCCTTGATCCTGTCACTACGCCGGGAACGTCGGCTCGGGGTCAAACCCCTCTCCGCGAAGCCGTTGACGCAGCATACGACAGTAGCCGAGAGCGCATCAGGATTGCCGATTACCGCCTCGACACTGCTGTCGCTTCGTTGAAATGATGTCACCAGACCCTACAGCTTATGAATGAACCTAATTAATCATTCAGCGAAGCACGTGTCCCACGGAAGCATCCCTCTCGGTGGATCGCAGACGGAAAAATAGAAGCGCCCAGATCAGACGATTGAGAAGGTGGGACACTCAGGAAGGGCGTGATACCTGGAAAGCTCGCTCCAGTCCTGCCCTGCTCCGTGACTGCATGGAGATAGGATCGCGTCAGCCTATTCGGTTAATTGCAACAAAGGCAGCCACACGGCAAAACAGGCGCCAGAGCGGTCGGTACGGTTTTGGGCAGTGATGCGTCCGCCATGGGCTTCGGCCAGTTTGGCAGCCAGCGCCAGGCCAATACCGCTGCCCGGTCGGCCCAGGCGCTTGTCAGCGGCACCGCGCCAGAAGGGAATGAACAGACGCTCCTCCTCGTCTGGAGCGAAGCCGACGCCTTCATCCAGAACCTCAACCACACCCCACCCTCCCCGCTGGCAAAGCTGCACCGTGACCAATGTGCCGCGCGGCGCATGTTTGATGGCGTTGGTCAGCAGGTTGGTGAAGACCTGCGTCAGGCGGACGGGATCGCCCTTGACCAGCAAGGGCTGGTAATCCTCCAGCAGTCTGACATCCGCCTGTTCTGCCGACGCAGCCAGATCTGCGACGGCCGTGTGCAATACCTGATCAATGCGCAAGCGGCGCTGATCCAGGCCCAGTTCATCGGCATCGGCATGGGCCAGGGTACGCAGATCCTCAACCAGACGCGATAATTGCTCCACCTGTCGCAGCAGGCGATGCGCCTCGCCGGTGGCCGGGTCGATCACCCCGTCAGCCAAGCCATGCAAGCGCCCTTTCAGGATGGTCAACGGCGTGCGCAGCTCATGCGCGATGCCAGCCGTCAGCACCGTGCGTTCGCGTTCATAGGCCTGGATTTCGGCAGCCATGCGGTTGAAACTGTCCACCAACTCCCCGACCTCCCCCGAAACGCCGCCCCGATCGACCCGCGCCGAACGGTCACCGGCAGACACACGGGCCGCGGCGCGGGCAACATCGGCGATGGGGCGGCTTATTCGCCGCGCCAGCACCACCGACACACAGCCCCCGACCAGGATGGAAATAAACCCGATCAGCCCGATCATGCCCAGATCGGTAACGCCAGGCAGATCGCCGCCATAGCGTTCATACAGCTCGAAATACCGATCGCTGCCCCGCTGGCCTGCGGCAATCAGTTCCTGTAGCTCAGCCTGCGCCTTGGCCGGCATGTGGTGCGTGATGTTATGCCACTGATAGTATGTTGATAAATAATAGGTAATCAACCCCACAGCCATGGTGATCAGCGTGGTCAAGCCCGCTAGCATCAGCAAGCGGCTGACAATCCGTTTCATTCCGCGGACCATAGACGATATCCTATACTTCGCACCGGCTCGATCATATCGGCACAGCCCACGGCAGACAGCTTCTGGCGCAGTTTGGAAAGGTGGCTGTCGATCACCCGGTCATAAGCGCCGCTTTCCGGTGCCACCGCCTTCAGCAGCTCCGCCCGGGAAAAGGCCCGACGGGGCTGACGGGCCATATGGGCCAGTATCTTGAACTCGGTCGGGGTCAGGGGCAGACGCACCTCCTGATCATCCTCATCGGGGCGGTAGAAGGCAATGCAAGCGTCCAGCTCGATCACCAGCCGGCCGACGCTGAGTGTACGACGCCCCACCATACCCTGCACCCGACGCAGCACGGCGCGGATACGCTCGATCACCTCTGACGGATTAAAGGGCTTCACGACATAGTCGTCAGCGCCGATGCGCAGGCTGCCAAGCTTGCTCACATCATCATCATGGGCCGTGACCATGATGATCGGTGTATCAAAGCGGCGGCGGATGCTGGTCAGCACTTCCAGCCCGTCGCCACCAGGCAAGCCGATATCCAGGAGCACCAGATCAGGCCGCAGCCGCGCATGATCGCGAATAGCATCGGCCACATTGGTAGCCCGGCCTATGTCGAAACCGGCCTTCACCACGTAAGCAGCCAGTAGATCGGCGATTTCCTCTTCATCCTCAACAATCAATATTCTGCCCATGCGGCGCCCTCCTCCATGTGAGCATCATCCATAATAGATACTTATGGATGGATTATGGAGGGCGAACTCCACAATTCCTCCATCGATCCTGGCAACGGAATCCACACGGAACAGGCATTCACTTCGCAGACGCCGGCCTTCCCGGCCGCCGCATTCAAGCGAGGTTATTCCATGTCACACTTTTCACGCCCCCTGCTGCTGGCTGGTCTGTCCCTGATGATCGTCGCCGGTGCTGCCGAGGCCCAGGAAAGACCCGGCAGCACCGGCTTCTATGCCGTCGCCCGGGGCGGCGGCAGCATCACGCCGAAACAGAAGCTGGACCTGGATGAAATTTCATCCTCCTTTCCCAAGGATGGCAAGTACAAGGTGGGCGTCACCGGCCAAATTGGCGGCGGGTATGATTTCGGTGGCATCCGGCTGGAACAGAGTGCCGTCTATTTCAGTAATGATCTGAAATCGTCGGATTTCGGGAAAAGCGGCTTTCGCGGTGACGGGCGCACCCGTGCCCTGGGCATGAGCATTGCCGGATATCTGGATATCCCCGTCACCGACATGATCGTGCCCTATATCGGTGCCGGCGGGGGGGCAGCGCGCGTAGAAACACGCCTGTCCGGAGGTAACAGCCTGAGCCGAACCAATATCGAGGTCGATGGCAAGGACTGGGGACTGATGTGGCATGTCGATGCCGGCGTCGGCCTTCACCTGTCACCACAACTGGTGTTGGAAGTGGGCACCCGTTACAGCCAAATCAGCGGCCTGAAATATGCCGCTGCGGGTACCGGGTTCACTGGGGACTTCGAACCGGAACTGTCCAACCTCTCCGGCACCGTGGGCATTCGCTATCATTTCTGATGCGGTACCGCTCCGTATATATCATTGGGAGACATGAGATGCGGATGTCCTGGAACATCCCGGCGCTGGCGTTCTGCCTTGCCCTGGCCGGCTGCGCCAGCCCCGACCCCGTGCCCTATTCGGGACTGGCTTCCACCGACTATATGCGCCCGTCGGGTCCGGACGGGGACCGGCGCATTCCCTATATCTATGAGACCGCCGTTGACTGGCGTTTCTATCGTAACGTTATCCTGGAGCCCGTCTCGCTTTACGACGGTCTGGATAGCCAGTTTGGCGACCTATCGCAGGCCGAGCGGATCAGCCTGGCCGATTACATGTACCGGCGTTTCGGCGATGAATTGTCGAGGCACTTCCGGTTGACCAATCAGCCCGGACCGAACACCCTGCGTATCAAGTTGACCCTCACCGGCGCCAGCACGACGACCCCGGTATTGGGCCCGCTATCCCGTTTTGACATCGCGGGTGGGCTTTATAACGGCGTTCAGTCCTTCCGAGGGGGCGAAGGAACGATGACCGGTTCTGTGATCTATGCGGCCGAAATCTATGATGCGGCCGACCTGCGCCTGCTGAAAGCTTTCATCGCCAAGCAATACCCCAACTCGTTCAATATCGGTGCCACATTCGGGTCAATAGACGCAGCCGAAACAGGGATCGACAAGGGGGCGGAGGCGCTGGTGGAACAACTTCGCTGAGCAGCACAGACCATAGGCGACCATGCAGGGCGGGGCCGACAGCCTATCGACGGCGACAGCAGGATCCCCACGCAGAATTGGTACAGGCCAGCCCCGATCTGCCGGATAATACCGGCGGGTCAGGGCTGGCAGTTGTCAGCTTTACAGCACCACTGGTCTGATCTTGAACCAGATGGAATACATGGCCGGCAGGAACACCAGGGTCAGAACGGTGCCCGCCAGCGTCCCGCCGATCAAGGTATAAGCCAGCGTTCCCCAGAACACCGAATGGGTCAGCGGAATGAAGGCCAGGATCGCCGCCAGGGCGGTCAGGATCACCGGGCGGGCACGCTGCACCGTTGCCTCCACCACCGCATCAAACGGGTTCAACCCTTCCTGTTCATTGTGGTGGATCTGCCCGATCAGGATCAGCGTGTTGCGCATCAGGATGCCGGACAGGGCAATCAGGCCGACCAGGGCATTGATGCCAAATGGCTGCTGGAACAGCAACAAGGTCGGCACGACACCGATCAGCCCCAGCGGACTGGTCATGAATACCATGATCATTGCCGACATCGACCGCACCTGCAGGATGATGACCAGCAGGGTAAAGGCGATCATGACCGGGAACAGCGGCAGCAACGCCGCAGACGCCTTCCCGGCTTCTTCAATGGAACCCGCCAGTTCGATGCGATAGCCGGGCGGGAGTTGCGCGATAACCGGCTGCAACTGCGCCAGCATCGCCGTAGAGACGTCTGGCGGCTGCAATCCGTCAGCAATATCGCCCCGCACGGTCAGGGTGGGTGTGCGGTCGCGGCGGCGGAGGATAGGATCTTCCATGCGTATTTCGACGCTGCCCACCTGCGACAGCGGCACGCGCTGTCCTGCCGACCCGACCAGGGTGAAATCAGCGATCTTTGCCGGGTCGAGACGGATATCCCCAGCGGAGCGGCCAACCACCTGAACAGAGCGGATATCCTCGCGCACCTGGGTCAGCGGCGCCCCGCTCAACAGGAACTGCAACTGCAAGGCCACTGAATTGGACGTCAGCCCGACCGCCTGCAACCGGTCCTGATTGAGGGTGAAATGCAGGGTCGGTACGCGCGTTCCCCAATCCGTGTTGACGGTGCGCATCATCGGGCTGGCGCGCATCACAGTCTCCACCTGCGTTGCGATGGCCCGCAATTGGTCGGGGTCCGGCCCCATGACGCGAAACGCGACAGGAAAGGGCGACGGGGGCCCGAACACGATCTGGGTGACGCGCACCTGCGCCTCCGGTGCCAATCCGTCGGCAATGGCTTGGCGCAGCCTGTATTTGAGGGCTTCCCTCTCCTTATCATTACCAGCAAGAGCGACAATCTTGGCGAATGACGGATCGGGCAATTCCGGCGACATGGCCAGGAAGAAACGGGGGGCACCCTGGCCGATATAGGCGGTCACGACCCTGGCTTCTTCCTGCTTCGCCAGCCAGGCTTCGATCTTTGCGGTGGCAGCACTGGTTTGTTCGATGGAGGTGCCATAGGGCATCTGCACCTCGACCAGCACTTCGGGCCGGTCAGAGGTGGGGAAGAACTGCTTCTTGACCAGACCCATGCCGACAACGGCAAGGACAAACGTGCCCACCACAGCACCGGCAACCAGCCATTTGCGGGCAATGACACGGCCCAGCACCTGTCTGAACCGGTTGTAGTTGCGCGTATTGTAGATCGCTGCGTGCCCACCTTCGACCGGCTTGATGTCGGGCAGCATCTTCACGCCCAGATAGGGCGTGAAGGCCACGGCCACCACCCAGGAAACGATCAGGGCAATGCCGACGATCCAGAACATGTTGCTGGTATATTCGCCCGCCGTGGAACGGGCGAAACCATTGGGCATGAAGCCGATGGCCGTGACCAGCGTACCGGAAAGCATAGGCGCTGCCGTATGGCTCCAGGCATAGGCCGAGGCGGCGACCCGGTCATAGCCCTCCTCCATTTTCACGACCATCATTTCGATGGCGATGATGGCGTCATCGACCAGCAGCCCCAAAGCCAGGATCAGGGAACCCAGCGTGATCCGGTCGAAATTCTTGCCCGTCGCTCCCATGATAATGAAGACGGCGGCCAGGGTCAGGGGGACCGCTGCGGCAACGACAATGCCCACCCGCCAGCCCATGCTGACAAAGCAGACGGCCATCACCACCAGCAAAGCCACGAAGAACTTGACCATGAATTCATCAACCGCCGAACTGATATTGACGGCCTGATCGGTCACTTTGGAGAGCGACATGCCAAGCGGCAAACCAGCATTGATGGCAGCGACTTCTGCTTCCAGCGCCTTGCCAAGGTCCAGCCCGTTCCACTCGTCGCGCATGACAATGCCCAGCAGCAGCGCCGGTTCCCCATTGTTGCGCACCTGGAAGGTGGCGGGATCCTCATAGCCGCGCTCAACAGTCGCCACGTCCGACAGCTTCAGCGTCCGCCCTTGGGCGGTAATCGGGGTCTGCCTGATCTTTTCCAGCTCGTCGAATGCACCGTCGACGCGAATGAAGACCTGCGGTCCCTTGGTCTCAATGGAGCCGGCTGGGGTCAACATATTCTGGCTGCTGAGCGCTGCGAAAATGTCCTGCGGCGAGACACCCAGGGTCGCCAGCTTTTCATGGGAGAAGGATACGTAGATACGTTCCGACTGCTCCCCGATGATGTTGACCTTCTTGACGCCGGGCACATGCAGCAAGCGCTGACGCAGGGTTTCTGCATCGCGCACCAGCAGGCGCTGCGGTTCACCCTTGGCCTTGAGGGCAAAGAGCGCAAAGGTCACATCGGCATATTCGTCATTGACCATCGGCCCGATGACGCCGGGCGGCAGATTTCGGGCTTCGTCAGATAATTTCTTGCGGGCCTGATAAAACTCCTCCTGCACTTCCGATGGCGGGGCGTCGTCGCGCAGTACCACCATGGTGAGGGCCAGACCGGGGCGGGTGAAGGTTTCCGTCCGGTCATACCAGCGCAGTTCCTGCAGGCGCTTTTCCAACGGCTCTGCGACCTGATCCTGCATCTCCTGCGCGGTCGCACCCGGCCACACGGTGATGACAGTCATCTGCTTGATCGTGAAAGGCGGGTCCTCCGCGCGTCCAAGCTGGAAGAAGGCAAGAATGCCTGCAACGGTGATCAGCAGGATCAGAAACAGGGTGATGGATCGCTCCCGCACGGCCAGTGCGGAGAGATTGAAGCGGCCTGTGCTCACGGCTTGGCCCCCCCGGTAATGGCTTGGGACTGGCCGGCAACCCGCACCAGCGCGCCATCGCGCAGCAGATGCGCCCCCAGCGATACAACCCTGTCACCCTGATTAAGCGGCCCGGCAATGCGTGCGCTGTCGCTATCCAGATGCTGCACGGTGATGGGTTGCCATTTCACCTTGGCAGGTTCACCAGCAATGACCCACACACCCGGTCCCTTGCCCGCATCGAACAGCGCGCCGATCGGCACCTGCTTCACGCCTTCCGTGGACGCGATGTCGTCGGCGATGCGGACGGTGACGGTGGTCCCCAAGGGAGCACTGGCCAGTTCACCCTCCAGCACATAGCGCGCATCGAAGGTTCGGGTCAGCCGGTCGGCGGTATCGGAAAGCTGACGTAGCTTGGCAGGGACGGCAATATCTTCCTTGCCAAACAATGTGGCCTGGGCACTGGAGCCAATAGCCGGACGCAAGGTTTCCGGCAGTTGGACGATGGCTTCCCGGCGCCCAGCATGGGCCAGACGCACAACCACTTGCCCTGCACTGACGACCTGACCGGGCTCGACCAGGGCTTCCATGATCACGCCATCGGCGTCCGCCACCAGCTCCGCATAGCGGTTGGCATTCAGCGCAACCTCTGCCTGGGCCTGGGCGGCCTTAAGCTGGGCTTTGGCCGAATCTGCCGCCGCCTTGATCTGGTCGTAGGCAGAGGCAGAGATTGCACCCGTTCCAAGCAGCTCCCGATAGCGGGCTTCATCCTGCGCTGTCTGCTGCGCACGGGCGCGCGCAGCGGCGACTGCTTCCTGCTGTGCATGGGCGGCAAGTTTCAAATCGACCGGATCGATGCGCATAAGCACCTGACCGCGCGTGACAGTCTGGCCGGTATCCACAAGCCGTTCCAGAACCTTGCCGGAGACACGGAAGCCCAGATCGCTCTGAACCCTGGCGGCGACCGTGCCGGTAAAGGCGCGTGAAACGACACTGGCATCTTGGACCACCGCGGCACGCACCAGCGGCGCTTCGGTACGGGGGTCAGCATGCGGTTCATCACCGCATGCTGCCAGCACAAGGGGCAATGCACAGAGAGTGCAAGAGATGGTGATAAGGCGGCGCAGCATGAGAGTCCCATCAGCAAGGTGATCAGGGTTCTCATACTGATTCTTGTGACCAATTTAGTCAATAGTCACTACATGAATAGCAGCACTCGAATGGCAGCTTTAAGGGGACAGGCTGCGAAGCACCAGACTGGATAGCTGCAACGGCGCGTCATCGGCGTGGTTAAAGCTATATTGCAGGAACAGGGGGTTCAGGTAGGGACGCATGACCAGATAGATCGCCCTGGCGGCTTCATCGAGGGGGGTTTTGCGCTCGAAATCCCCCGACGCCCGGCCTTCCTGCAATATCTCCTGCAGCAGTTTCTGAAGCCGCTCTTCGTAGGCGACCGCCGCCTGCCAGCGCTCCATCGCGGCGGATGCAGCGATCTCGTAAAGTTTACGATCCTGGGAAAACAGACGCAGGCTTGCGTCAATGCCCACTTTAAACATGCGCCGCAGCTTTTCGGATGGGTGTGGAGCCTCCGTCACGGCGGCCCTGATTTCCATCTCAATCCCGCGCAGGCAGTTGGCACAGATCATTTCGCCAATGGCCTGCTTCGACTCGAAAAACTTGTAAATATAGGCCTTCGAGAAGCCGATGGCCTTGGCGAGATCGGAGACCGTGGTTTTCTCATATCCGTAGCGGCTGAAATGTTCTGTGGCAGCGCCGACAATCTGGTCTCGTACGTCGTGATCGGCCGGACCACGGGCCGAACCTGAATAGGTGGCTGCTTTGCTCATGGCTTGATGCTTATCCCCAGCATATGAATTGCAAGACGAGTGACTATTTTGTATATTGGTCACAACTCCATATTCTAGCCCCCTCTGCCGGAAGAAGTCCATGCCCCCCAACCGTCTTCTCACCGTTTTCATTGCATCCAGCCTGCTGACCGGCTGTGCGATCGGTCCCGACTATGCCAAACCGGAACCATCATTGCCGGGACAATATCTCAGCCAAACGGCGATGGCGCAGCGACAGGCTGCGACCAGCGCGGATATTGTTACGTGGTGGACGGGGTTTGGTGACCCGATGCTGGCCAGATATGTCACAACGGCCATGGAACAAAATCTGGATCTTGCCCAGGCCGCTGCCCGCGTCACGCAGGCACGTGCGGGTTTGGGGGCCGCCAATGCGGCCCTGCTGCCGTCCGGCACGATCAGCGGTCAGGCCGCCAGGGGCTATCAATCGGTTGAAACGCCGCTGGGGCAAGTCCTGAATTCCACACCTGATTTTGATCGGACCGGCAATTCCTATGAGGCCAATCTGGGTGCCAGTTGGGAACTGGATGTGTTCGGCGGGCTGCGCCGGGGGCGCGAAGCTGCCTTGGCGGAATACCAGGCATCGGAAGCCGGTGCCGCAGCCACCCGCCTTGCCGTGGCCGCACAGACGGCCGATATCTACATCACCATCCGGGGCCTGCAAACGCGCCTTGCCGTGGCGCGCCGACAGGTGGAAACGCAACGGGATTTGCTTGCAACCGTAAGCCATCTTTATGGCAAGGGGCTGGCCCCCGAACTTCAGGTACGGCAGGCCGAAGGTGCGCTTGCCCAGGTTCAGGCCTCCATCCCGGTGCTGGAAGCCGGTTTGGACACTGCCATGAATGCCCTGGATGTGCTCCTGGGCTCGGCCCCCGGAACCCATCGGGCGGAACTGGCAGAGGCTCGTCCCATTCCAGTCGCTCCGCAAATTACCGCCACTGGATCGCCCGGCGACCTGCTGCGGCGTCGGCCCGACCTGATCGTGGCCGAAAGGCGTCTGGCCGCCGCCAATGCCCGCATCGGTGTTGCCATCGCCGAATACTACCCGAAGCTCTCCTTAAGCGGGCTGATCGGCAGCGCGACATCGGTATCCAGCGGTAATCTATTTACCGATGGTGCCACACAAGCCTCAGGCGTGTTGGGCCTGCGCTGGCGTCTGTTCGATTTCGGTCGCATTAATGCACAGATTGATCAGGCCAAGGGGCAGGAAGCGGAGATGCTGGCCGCCTATCGGCTGGCGGCACTGCACGCCACGGAGGATGTAGAGAATGCCTTCTCCACGCTGGTGAAGCGGGAAGAACAGATCGGCGTGCTGAATCAGGGGGTGAACTCACTGGCCCGTGCGCGGAACGCATCGTTTGCCGCTTATCAGAAAGGCGTCGTCAGTCTGATCGAAGTTCTGCAGGCGGATGAGAGGTTGCTGGGGGCATCCGATGCCCAGGCACAGGCCCAGTCAGAGGCGGCACGCGCTGCGGTCGCCGCCTACCGGGCGCTCGGTGGCGGATGGCAACCGCAGGAAATCGACCTCGCTTCCAGCAGGTAATCGCTTAAGCCCGCTGAAACGGTGCTTTTCTCTGCGCTCATTCCCCGGAAGGATAGGGATTGGGTATGGAGAAAAGCCCCTTCCATCAATTCTCAGCGTCCAGAAAAACGCGCGCCGCTACCAGGATTTCATCGGAAAGCGACTCCGAATTGGCGATCCTCGCCAGTACCATGGCACCGATCATTGTCGCCCAAGTGCCGATTGCTGTCACTCGCCGCGCTTCCGGCTCCTGGCCCGAGACAATGCTGGCGAATTTCTCAATCTGCTGTTCAATAGCGTTGGTGAGGACATCGCGGGTGGATTGCGGCGCCCGCGCCATTTCAGGCCCTAGCGCCGCGAAAACGCAGCCGGCCCCCGGCATCCCGCGATGTTCCGGGCGCAGATAGGCCCGGGCAAACGCTTGCAAATCATGCATCGGCAGCGATGGCTGCCGCGCGTCCGCAGAGAAAATTTCCGCGAGCGCTTCGGTAATCAGCTCTTCCTTGCTGCTGAAATGTCGGGGGAATCCGCCATGCGTCAGCCCCGCACCATCCATCACCTGCGCAACGGTAACGCCGTCGAAGCCCTTCTCCCGAAACAGCTTGGCCGCAGAGCGCATGATTGCCTGCCGGCTTTCCGCCTTCTGCTTTTGACTTTTTGCCATCCTTAAATCTCCTTTCCGAAAAATTATAGATGACAGCGATCATCTTTTCAATTAGATGATGATCATCATCCACATGAGCGATACGCTCCTCGTTTCGGAGAACAAGCAATGTCCACGACCTTGATCACGGGCGCATCGGAAGGCATTGGCGCCGTCTACGCCCGTCGTTTTGCTGCCCGCGGCCACAACCTGGTCCTTGTGGCGCGCAATACCGAGAAGCTGGAGGCCCTGGCCGCCGACCTGCGCGCGGCCCATGGGATTGCGGTGGAAGTGTTGACGGCTGACCTGACTGACGCGACCCATCTCGGTCTCGTGGAAAAGCGTCTGCGTGACGGGGCACCCATCGACATTCTTGTCAACAATGCCGGTGCCGCGCTGGTGGGGCCCTTCCAGGGCAGTGCCCCGGAGAAGATGGAGACCTTGATCCGTCTCAACGTCACTGCACCCACCCTGCTGGCATCGGCAGCCATTGGCGGCATGGCGGCGCGTGGCAGCGGCGCCATCATCAATATCGGCTCGGTGGTGTCGCTGATGCCGGCCTATTTTCCGGGCATCTATTCCGCAACGAAGTCCTATATCCTGACGCTGTCCCAGGGACTGGCGGCAGAATTGGGGCCCAAGGGCATATATGTCCAGGCCGTGCTGCCGGCCGCAACCCGCACCGCAATTTGGGAAAAGTCCGGTGTGGATGTGGAACAGATCCCCAATGTCATGTCGGTCGACGACCTTGTTGACGCTGCCCTGGTCGGCTTCGACCGTCGGGAGGCCGTCACCATTCCGCCGCTGGCCGATGCCGGTCTGTGGGAGGCGTTTGAAGGTGCACGCGCCACGCTGCCCTCGGGCCTGGGCGGTGCGCCCGCGGAACGTTATCGCGTCCCCGTCAGCGCCTGAGCCAGCCGTTTGCCCCACGCCGGATAGGGCGTGGGGCCAGAATAGGCAGTCGGCGCCCTCCCCTGGTGAACAGGGGGAACGCAGCCGGGTACACCTCCATCATTAGGAACCGAACAGATGACCACCGCCTCCAATCCCAATATCCTGCAATCCGCCCCCAACTCCTCGGCTGCCCGAACCCAGTTTGTGGAAAGCGATGGCCGGCGGCTCGCCTACCGCGTCGTTGGTGCCGGCAAACCGCTGCTGCTTTGCAACCGCTTTCGGGGTGTCCTCGATCTGTGGGATCCGGCTTTTATTGACGCCCTGGCAGCCCAGGGCTTCCAGGTCATCACCTTCGATTATTCCGGCCTTGGCCAATCCACCGGCGAAGCAACCTACAACCCCCTCGCTCTGGCCAAGGATGGGAAGGATCTGATTGAGGCTCTTGGCCTCAAGAACCCCGCGATCGGCGGGTGGTCGATTGGTGGCATTGCGGCCCAGATTCTTCTGGCGATGACCGGTGACATGGCAAGCCATCTGGTTTTGCTGGCGACCACCCCTCCCGGACCGCTGGTGAAGTCGGGCGAACAGCTTTTTTATGATACTGCCGCCTTGCCGGGCATCAGCCTCGATCAGTTTACCACCGTTTTCTTCGAGCCGGCGGATGCGGCAAGCAGGCAAGCCTCCAAACGCTCCTTTGAGCGGATCACCGCCCGGACCGAGGATCGGAGCCCCGATGTACCGGCAGAATGGGCCATCGCCCAGATCGGCAGTGAGCCCCGCAATCCCCTGTTCCCGTCGCCGGAAATTCTCCAGCTTCTGAAGGCAACCAACATCCCCGTTCTGCACCTGGGCGGGGACCATGACATCGTGATGCCGGTGGAGAACTGGTATGCCCTGAACGGCGAGTTGCCGACGCTGCACCTCGTCACCTATCCGCGTGCAGGCCATGGGCCACACCATCAGCATCCGCAGATGGCCGCGGCGCAGATCGCGGCCTTCATCCAGGGTACGCACCGATCCTAATCACAACAGCCTTTGCGGCAAGGCGGGCTGCTTGTCTCAATGGGACCGCTTAATAGCCACAGCGCGCTGTGGCTACAACACAAAGCAGCCCGTTTCCGCACTCATGTCAGGCAGAAGGATAGTTTTCCATGAGCACCGCAAATCGTGGCGTTGCCCTTGTCACCGGCGCGTCCGTCGGGATCGGACATGCCACCGCCAAAGCGCTAAAGGCCGCCGGCTACAAAGTTTTCGGCACCAGCCGTAAGCCGACTTATGACCTCGCATCTGGCATCACCATGCTGCCATGCGATGTGACAGACGATGCCTCTGTCGCGGCCGCGGTGGAAGAAGTGATGCATCAGGCTGGTCGCATAGACCTGCTGGTCAATAATGCCGGTGCCGCCCTGATCGGTGCGGCAGAGGAAACGTCCGTGGAGCAGGCGAAAGCCCTGTTCGACCTGAACCTGTTCGGGATCATCCGGATGACTAACGCCGTCCTGCCGATCATGCGCCAGCAGGACAGCGGTCGTATCATCAATATCAGCTCCGTGGTCGGATTCCTCCCCAGCCCTTATGCCGCAATCTATGCGGCTACGAAGCACGCTGTGGAAGGCTATTCGGAGTCCCTCGACCATGAGGTACGCGACCTGGGCGTCCGCGTGCTTCTGGTGGAGCCGGGGTTCACGCGAACCGCAATCGACCACAATGCACCGAAGCCGGACCGACCGTTGCGGGTTTATGAGGCTGCACGCACCGCGATGAACGCGGTTTGGAACAGCGCGATAAAGGTCGGGGACACGCCCGAGACCGTCGCCGCCACCGTCGTCGAAGCCGCGACCACCCCGACGCCCAAACTGCGCAACCCGGCGGGCAAAAGCGCCAGACAGTTGCGCGTGCTGCGCCGCTTCGTTCCCTCCGCCATGTTTGACAAGAGCCTGCGCAAACAGATGAAGTTGCCTGCCTGATCCACCGCTACCAGCGGCATGTGTGATGAACGCATGCCGCTGGCAGGAGCAGCGGATCAGTTATTTGCCTTCAAGGGGGCCTCAACGCCGGCCATCGCGTTGGCAGCAGCAGCATACCGGTCGCCTTCCACATTCAGACCGGCGAGAGCGGTTTTGATCTCGTTAAGGTCCGCTGTGGTCAGTTCCACGGATGCCGCACCAAGATTTTCTTCCAACCGGTGGCGCTTTGTGGTGCCCGGGATCGGCACGATATAGGGACGCTGCGCCAGCAGCCAGGCAAGCGCGACCTGAGCCGCCGTGGCCCCCCGGACCGCCCCCACACGCTTGAGCAGATCGACAAAGGCTTCGTTCTTTGCCAGCGCCTCTGGCTGGAAGCGGGGGGTGTTGGCGCGGAAGTCGGTCTTCTCCAGCTTGGTCTGCGCCGTAATCGCCCCGGTCAGGAAGCCCTTGCCAAGCGGGCTGTAGGGGACGAAGCCGATGCCAAGCTCATCGCAGGCAGCCAGGATGCCGTTCGTCTCCGGCGCACGCCACCAGAGTGAATATTCGTTCTGCACAGCGGCAACCGGCTGCACCGCGTGGGCGCGGCGCAATGTCTGTGCGCCTGGCTCTGACAGGCCAAAATGCCGTGCCTTGCCCTCAGCGATAAGATCGCGGACAACGCCCGCAACATCCTCGATCGGCACCGTCGGATCGACGCGATGCTGATAGATCAGATCGACCGTCTCAATCCCCAGCCGCTTCAGCGACCGTTCCACAATGGCGCGGATATTCTCCGGGCGGCTGGAGACACCACGCATCTGGCCCGTGGCTGGATCAATGTCGAAGCCGAACTTCGTGGCGATCACCACCTGGTCGCGGATCGGCCGAAGCGCTTCTCCGACCATCTCCTCGTTGGTGAAGGGGCCATAGATTTCCGCAGTGTCGAAGAACGTGACCCCACGTTCGGCCGCATTGCGGATAAGGGCGATGCCCTCCTCCCGGCTGATCCGATGGCCGTAGCTGAAATCCAGGCCCATGCAGCCGAAGCCGATCTCGCTGACCGCGAGCGTGCCAAGCATACGTTGCTTCACGATATTCTCCTGTTAACGGTCCCGATCACCGTGGACACCGAAGCTGTCACCGATGCCAAAACGCGGCTGCGTGACCAGCCTTACGATCAGATCGGCAATACTGGCGCGTGAAACAGTGTCCGAGGCGTTGGCGAATGGCTCTCCCTTACGGGTGATGCCATAGGCGATCTCGTCATCATCATTCAGCCAGGCGGGGCGGATCACCGTAAAGTCGAGGCCGGAATTTTCCACGACCGCCGCGCTGTCACGGTAGGGGTCGAGGATGCTGCGATAGCGTTGACCCGGAACCTCACCATAGATCCCCATGGAACTGATGAAGATCAGCCGGCGCACACTTGCCTTCTTCATCGAAGCGACAATGGTCTGTGCCTGCCGCTTCATATCACCGGCAAGGTTGGCATAAACGATGTCCTGGCCAATCATTGCCTGATCCAGCGTCGCTGCGTCCGTCGCGTCGCCTTCAACCAACCGGATGCGCGGGTTCGACGCCAGCGAACCCAGCCGCCGGGCATGGCGGAGATAGAGGGTCAGCGTCGCATCCGTCCGCTCCAGCAATTGCCTGGTGGCAACCCGTGCGATCTGCCCGTTTGCCCCGATGATGAGGATATTGGTCATTGTGGTAGCACCGTCCATGCGGTTTCTGATGTGCCCCGGCTCAGCGGTAGGAAAGCTGCAGGACATGCGGCGGTAAACGTTCGCCCTTGATTTCCATCGCCCTGAAGGCGGTTTCGATTTCCTCCATGTCGGCTGCTGCCAGGGTGACAGACGCCGCCCCCAGATTCTCCTCGATCCGATCCAGACGGCGCGTGCCGAAGATGGGGACAATGAAGGGCGCACGGGCCAGCAGCCATGCAAGGGCGACCTGAGCCGGTGTGGCCCCCTTGACCGCCGCGATCCGCTTCAGCAGGTCGACAAGGGCTTGGTTCGCCGCGCGCGCTTCTGCCGTGAACCGGGGAGAGTGGGCGCGGAAATCCGTGCTGTCGATAGGCGTCGCCGCGTCAATCTTGCCGGTCAGATAACCGGCCCCCAGCGGGCTCCACGGCACAAAACCGATGCCAAGCTCGGCGCAGAGCGGCAGTACCTCTGCCTCCGGGTCGCGTGTCCATAAGGAATATTCGCTCTGGACGGCCGTAACCGGGTGAACGGTATGCGCGCGCCGGATTGTCGAGGCGGCGGCCTCTGACATACCGAAATGGCGCACCTTTCCGGCCAGGACCAGTTCCTTGACCACGCCCGCAACATCCTCGATGGGGACGCTGGGGTCAACCCGATGCTGATACAATAGGTCGATGGTTTCGATGCCCAACCGCTTCAGGCTGTTATCGACGACCTGCCGCACCTGTTCGGGGCGGCTGTTGACCCCCGCCCCCCGTTGGCCGGTCCCCTGGTCAATGTTGAAGCCGAACTTTGTCGCAATGATCACCTGATCGCGGATCGGGCGCAGCGCCTCGCCCACCAGTTCCTCGTTGGTCCAGGGACCATAGGCCTCGGCTGTATCAAACAGGGTGACGCCAAGATCATGCGCACCGCGGATGACGCGGATCGCCTCGGCACGGTCCGGCGCCGTGCCATAGGCCGATGCGAAACTCATGGTGCCGAAGCCGATCTCGCTGACGGCAAGACTTCCCAAATTACGGTGCTTCATGATGCTGGTTCCTTGACCGCTGAATGTCATCGGGTTGCGGCGACCGCTCAACCCGGGGTCGGCAGACGACCGGCGCGCATGGCCGCGATAACGCCGCCATCAATCAAAAGGTCGCTGCCGGTAATGAAGCCGGCATCCGGCCCCAGCAGGAAGCTGGCGGCGATGGCAATTTCGTCGGGCGGGGCCATGCGCTTTGCCGGGGAAGCTGCAACCATGGCACGGTAGATATCACCGATTTCCGAGTTCAGCTCATGCGCTGCCAAGGGCGTGACGATGATGCCAGGGCTGATCGCGTTGATACGGGCACCGCGCTCACCCCATTTTACCGCCTCTGCCTGCACCCGCAGAAAATTCGCGCGCTTGGCAACCATGTAGGCAACCAGCGTGTTGGGAATGGCATCGGGCTGCAGGCAGGGCAGCGCCAGCAATTCATCCGCCGGAACAGTGGCAAGAAGCTGTTCATCTTCCAGCGGCAACGGACGCATCATGTGACCGGCCATGCTGGAAATAATCAGACCAGCACCACCCGGCGCGATGACTTTGCCGAATTCCTCGAACACAACGGCTGAACCATAGAGGTCAACCTCCAGCACCTTGTTCACCGGCGCCATGTTGGGCGAAAGACCGGCGGTATTGATCACCTGCATGATGGGGCCAAGGGCGGCGGCGGCTTCCGCCAGTGCCTGCACCGATGCGCGCGAGGTAACGTCCACCTGCTGCTGCACGACCGCGTAGCTGGCGTTGCTCAGGTCGCTGGCAGCCTTGGCCAAGGTTTGCGTATTTGCATCCGCGAGCAGGACAGTCTTGCCAAACCCCTGACGGCGCGCAATCGCCTGACCGATACCGCCAGCACCGATCACCACGATCACATCTTTAGTCATGTCATTGCCTCCGCAGAAATCCGTCGGTCCACCGGGGCCGACATTCATCATGTGGAACAATGTAGATGATGGTCATTGGCCTTATTAGACGCTAAGTTCTGCATGTAGTTATATCTGGAGCTTATGAATGAGGCGTGAGGAGCTCAACGATCTGGCTGTTTTCCTGGCTGTCGCCGAAGCCCGCAGCTTCACGCGGGCAGCCGCCACCCTGGGCACATCCCAATCCGCGATCAGCCAGATCGTGCGAAGGCTTGAAACCTCGATCGGCCTGAAGCTTCTCACCCGGAACACCCGTAACGTCGCCCCGACAGAGGCGGGGGAGCAACTGATTGCAACTCTTCGGCCCGCCTTCAACGAAATTGACACGCGCCTATCGGCCTTGAGCGCGCTACGTGAACGCCCCGCCGGGACGATAAGGATCACGTCGAGCCGCCATGCCGCCGAAACGGTCCTTTGGCCCGTCGTCAGCCGGATGCTGAAAGATTATCCAGAGGTGACTGTCGAGGTCTCGATCGACAGTCACCTGACAGACATCATTACTGATCGTTTCGACGCCGGTATCCGTCTGGGGGAACAGGTCGCAAAGGACATGATCGCTGTCCCCATCGGCCCCGAACTGCGGATGGCGGTGGTCGGTGCGCCCGCCTATTTTGCGGAGCGTGGGCGTCCCCTTACCCCCCATGAGCTGACATCCCATCGCTGCATCAATATCCGTATGCAAACCAAGGGTGGGCTTTACACCTGGGAGTTCGGGCGGGATGGCCGCGACCTGAATGTGCGTGTCGAGGGGCCATTAATCCTCAACGATGTGCCCATGATTTTGACGGCGGCTGCCGAAGGTATCGGGCTCGCCTGCGTGATGGAGGATCAGGCTGACGCCTTTCTGAAGGCGGGCAAGCTGGAACGGGTGCTGGAAGACTGGTGCCCGCCCTTTTCAGGCTATCATCTTTATTATCCAGATCGCCGACAGCTTCCGCCGGCATTCTCGCTGTTGGTGGACGCTCTGCGCTATCGTCAGGCAACGCGGCGGCGGCAGTCCCCTGTCAGCTGATGCCAGCGGACCCTGAAACCACCCATTGGCCTGAAACACTCAAATCTGGCTTCTCTCCCCGACATTTGTCACTGAGTGACTTTTGTGAGATCGTCCGTGCCGTGATCATTCAAATGGGTGCGATGTGAGTCTTCGTGAGCGTAAGAAGGATAAGACGCGCGCCGACCTGCTGGCGGCGGCGTTAGATCTTTTTAACAAGCAGGGTTTTGCTGAAACCACCATCAACCAGATCGCAGATGCGGTTGATGTGTCTCCACGAACGCTCCTACGCTATTTTCCCACCAAGGAAGATATCGTCGTCAGTTGGGTCGAAGACGGCATGTCCGTCTTTCTGTCCAGTTTGGCGGAACGCCCCGCGGGGGAACGCCCCCATGCCTCCCTGCTGTTCAGCGCGCGGACGATGTTGGCGCATTATCAGTCCCAGGCCGCATTTTATCTGACCATAGAGCGCGCGATAGCCGCGTCGCCCGCCATCAAGGCCCGCAAGCTGGATATGTCGGCAAGGCTCGCCGAACAGGTCACAGAACTGCTGAGGCAACGTCATAGCGGGTCCGCGACACATGACTGGCAGGTCTTGCTTTATCCAGCGCTGGTTTTTTCCATTCTACGGATCGTGATCGGTCAATGGGTCGCAGGCAATGGAAGCCGCAGCCTTCTCGATCTGTTCGACGAGGCAAGCGCCCTGGTGACGTTTGGGGAATGAGAAACCTCCCCCAATAAAAATGTCACTCATTGACAAATGTCATCTGACGCCATAAATGAGCATTAAGAGAAGGCGGCGCCATGGCGTGCCCCTCTCTCACGCGGGAGCGCTCCTTCGGGGCGCCCTTGTCCCTTTTGTGCGCAACGATGCCGCCCCGCTTCGCGCCGCCGCATCGTTCCACCTGCTCGTTATGGAGACGCTCAGTGACCTCCCTTTCCTATGTTCCGCTCTATCAATGGATCGACGGCAACAAACTGTCCGGCGACGGGCGCGAGACCAGCGATGTTCTGAACCCGTTTGACGGCACCGTACTGGGTTCCATGCCGCACGCGACCGAGGCTGACCTGCAAGCGGCCTTGGAATCGAGCCAGCGTGCATTCAAGCAATGGCGCAAGGTGCCGGCGTGGGAGCGTTCGGCCATCATCCTCAAGGCGACGAACCTGATCCGTGAGCGCCTGGAGCAGTTTGCGACGATATTGACCCTTGAGGTTGGCAAGCCGCTGGCCGAAGCCCGCATGGAACTCAACCTGACGGTTGAGTCGATGGTGTGGGCCGGCGAAGAAGCAAAGCGCATCTATGGGCGCACGGTTGAATCGCGTCTGCCGCACGGTCGCGCAATCATTTCCCGTGAACCGATCGGGCCGGTTGCTGCCTTTGCGCCGTGGAACGTGCCGGCCCTGCTGACCGGGCGTAAGATCGCGGCCGCACTGGCGGCGGGCTGTTCGATGATCATCAAGCCGTCGGAAGAAACGCCAGCCACCTGCCTGATGATCGCCGAGGCGTTTGCCGATGCCGGGCTTCCGGCCGGTGTGCTGAATGTCGTGCTTGGCGAGCCCAGCATGATTTCCAAAACGCTGATTTCATCGCCGATTATTCGCAAGGTCTCCTTCACCGGTCCGACACCGGTCGGCAAACAGCTTGCCGCACTGGCCGCACAACAGGTTACGCCCGTCACCATGGAACTGGGCGGCCACGCACCGGTGATTGTGTGCGATGACGCCAACATAGACGCGGTCCTGGCCTTCTCCGTGCCGAACAAGTATTTCAACGCGGGTGCAAGCTGCATTGCGCCGACGCGCTTCTACGTCCAGGACGGCGTGTACGACGCCTTCGTCGAAAAGTTCACCGCCGCCGCCAGCGCGATCAAGGTCGGCAATGGGCTGGACCCGGAAACCAGGATGGGCCCGCTGGCCAATGGTCGGCGTCTGCAGGCGATGGAACGTCTGATCGCTGATGCCGTCTCCCATGGCGGAACCATCACCACCGGTGGCAAGCGGATTGGTGACCAGGGCTTCCTTTATGAGCCGACGGTGCTGGTCAATGTGCCGGAAAGCGCGCAGATCATGAATGACGAGCCCTTCGGCCCCGTTGCCATCATCTCCCGTTTCACCAACGTGGAGGAGGCGATCGAAAAGGCCAACCGTCTGCCGTTCGGGCTGGCTGCCTACGCCTTCACCTCCACAACGGCCAGGGCGAATTTGCTGGCCGATTGCCTGGAAAGCGGGATGGTGGGCATCAACACCTATTATTTCGGGATGCCGGAAGCGCCGTTCGGCGGCGTCAAGCAGAGCGGCTATGGCAGCGAGAACGGCACCGAAGGCATAGACGCCTATCTGGTGACCAAGTTCGCCAACTACGCCTGAAACCAGGGTAGGTGCGGTAATGCGAACCGGCATGGGTCAGGGCATCCATGCCGGTTGGTATCACGCCCGGTAGCGCAAGGCGTCGACAAGCAGGGTGAAAGCAGCCGATGGCTGTTGCCGACTTGGGTAATAGAGGTGATAGCCAGCAAACGGAGGCGACCAATCGTCCAATACCCGAACAAGACGACCGCTTTCCAGGTATGGTGCCACCCGATCAAGCATCACATAGCCCAATCCATGACCGGCAAGCGAAGCGCGGATGACCATCTCGACATTGTTGAATGTAAGCTGGCCGTCAACACGCACCCGCAGTTCCCGGCCATCCTTTTCAAATTCCCACAAATAGATATTGCCCGCGCTCAACATGCGTAGATTTATGCAACGATGTTCAGACAGATCCTGCGGATTACGCGGCGTTGACCGGTTGCGGAAATAGTCTGGGGAGCCGACCACCGCCATACAAAGATCCGGTCCAATTCGGACGGCGATCATGTCTTTTGCCAGGGATTCCCCCAGACGAACACCCGCGTCGAAACGCTCCGACACGATGTCGGTGAACCCGGAATCAAGGCTCAATTCGACATGAATGTCGGGATAGTTGGGCAGCAACCGGTCCAATACCGGCCAGATAACGGTATTGGCCGCATGTTCAGATGTGGTGATCCGTATCAGCCCTGCCGGCGTCTCCCGCAATTGGCCCAGCGAGATAAGCTCGCTGCGAATATTGTGGATGGCCGGTCGCAACGTCGCCAAAAGCCGCTCGCCGGCCGCCGTTGGGGCAACGCTGCGGGTTGTTCGGGTCAACAGCCGAACGCCCAATCGTTCTTCCAGCCGCCTGATCGTATGGCTGAGCGCAGATTGAGAGGTACCAAGACGGGCAGCCGCCTTGGTAAAGCTCTGTTCCTCAGCGACAATAAGGAAGGCGTTGAGATCGACAAGGTCTTCGCGTTGCATTCATGAGATGTAGGCGCGAATGAAGTGTAAAAGCATGGATTTGATCTGACAGTCACGCTCACCGATGCGGGTGTCCGGTGATGTTGAGCTGTCCGACGTTCACGCGGCAGCGATCTGCTT
>NZ_FZOI01000018.1 GCF_900188385.1 Azospirillum sp. RU38E | reverse complement strand
GCAGAACGTGCCATTGGCACATTCATCGACGGGTTCTATAATCCAACGCGGCGGCACTCGGCATTGGGCTACAAAAGCCCGATCCTGTTCGAGGCGGCCACCTGACGCCGAGAAATTGGCTCTCCACTTTTCCAGGGCAAGTCCAATTTGCCGAGGGCGTTCGTCGTGTCCTTGTCACCGGCCGATTTGGATCGGTCGGCCAGGATAAGATTGACACCCGGCTGAAGGAGCGTGGTGTGAAAGCCCTTCTGGTTGGCGCGAACGGCTCTGATCATGAGGCGGTCCTGACGATAAGGCCGTCCCGGATCTCGATCGCACCGATCAGATAGAGGAGGTTCGATGCCAGCACGAACCGCTCGAAGTTCCCGACGTTCGGTTCCGTGCGCAGACGCTCCCAAAGGCCCGAAACGGTCATGGGCATGCTGAGATGCGCGAGCAGAGTGGCGCCGACGCCGATCAGCGCCTCGTTCTGCGGGATATGTTTGGTCGGAAGAATCATTTCTCAAACACGTCGCAGATTTCGAAGAGATAGATGAGAACAGCGATGCCTGCGGTCTTATCGGCTTGGCGACGCAGACCACGCTGGGCAAAGGCGCACATCAACTCGAAAAGCTCGTCGCCCTTATGGCCCTCTTTCCGGCGAGCGTAATATTCTTCGAGGAAGCCGGCCTTCAGCCGCTCGGGAAAGTCAGGATCGAGCTGCGCTTCCGCTTCGACATAATCGCCAACGGTGGCGCGCGAGGTCAGTCCCGCAGCGATGATGTGACGAGATCCATTCGAGAGCGCGTTCTTTTTGATCTTCTCGTCCGGCGCGAGGAGATCGAAAGAGCCATTTGGGGCCGGCGCTTGGCTCGCAACCCAAGAGACGGCGTTCTGCAATTCGGGAAAGGCGACATCAGCAAAGGCCTCTTCCATGGCTTGGCGGACCTGCTTTTCGTGGCTTTCCTTCAGTTGCAGAAGGGTCGCGGTCGGCCAATCAGCCTCGACCTTGTCGATGATCGTGTGGTGATCAGTGCATAGATAGATGAGGTTCCGGACGTTATCGCGCTCGTCGTCGGTCATCGACGCGTCATAACGGGCAGCGGTCGGCTTCTCACCACGGATGTGCGCGGCCTCGCCGACATAGGTATCGTCTCCCAACTGGGCGTCGTAGGTGAGATGCTTGCCGCATTTCGGAAATGCGCACACGCCGCCGCTCCGAAAGGCCAGAATAATTCTGGTCGGGTAACTAGCGCCCATAGCCTACGCCTGTCCGCGCGCGGGCGCTGCTATGGTCTCGGTTAAAGGATCGAAGCGCGTTGATGAGCATTCCCCCGGGGCAATTGCCTACTTAGCTATTAATGACGTCTTGGAGCGCAGCAAGTTTTGCTAGTATATCGTCGAATGACGGCGGTGTTTGGTCAAACATCATCGGCGCCATCGCCCGATAATCTGCTTTCAGGTCTTTGACGCGCGCGTCGTCCGGCGTTAGCCGGAGCGTGGCTGGCCGAGCCGTATCGTAGCTGGCCCAGCTCGAACGAAAGAAGGTGGCTTTGTGATGCGCGACCTGCGCCAGCAGATCGAAATCGGCAACGGCGGCTCGGCCCTCATCCGTATCGAGGAGCATGGCGAGGTCGTAGTAGTGTCGAGAGAAATACTGCGGCGTCGGGGACTCCGCAGGGCGATGCGCCTCCGCATGGAGCGCGGTAGCCTTCTCCCAGAAGGTGCGCCGCGCTGACAGCACGATTACGCTGGTGTCGGGATCGGCGAAGAAGCCCGGATAGTCGTCGGCTGCGTAGGGACGAATGACCTTTTCTTCGGTCGGCCAGGGATCACCGCGCGCCCAGTTCGAATTTCACTCGCGGGGTGACGTAGGCCATGCCCTCGTACTCGGCGACAGGTAGCGCGGTCGGATAGTGGAAATTGACCGTTTGGGTGTCGCCAGCATCTATCTCCAGCGACCACTCGCCGTTGGTCGGTTCGCCGAGTTGTTCGACGATAGCGGCGCGAAGCGCCGGGAGAAGTTTCTCGGCGATGTGTCGCTCGACGTCGCTGACCAGGTCGTCGATAAGCCGAGCCGCCTGCTTCCTGCTGATCCCTTCCTTTTCGGGATCGCGCTCGCCGGTGTATCCGAGTTCCGTCCGGTCGAACGATAGGTCGATGTCCTCGGAGAACCGCCGGATGGCATTGAACGCCTTGGACAAGGACGTGCCGCCCTTGAAGATGAGGGTGGCCGTGGCGCCCTTCGGGAGACCGAACAGGCGCCTTAGGCTCCAGCAGACCCAAAAGTCCTTTTCGATGATCGTGTCGGCGACGCCCCGGCCGGCGCCGGTCTCCCCGAAGAGAGCTGCGCGTTCGTCGGCGGGGAGACGGGCGACATCATCCATCGATATCGGCCACCGCTGCGTTGGCAATCGAAACGAGCGTGGGCCGCATCCACGCAGGTGCTTGAAGGGCGGTTGAGGCCAGCGTCTTCTTGTCGTTGGCCGAAAGCTGGCGCGCTGCGATCTGCGCGACGTCAGCCGCCCGAACGGGGCCGACATGGCGAAGGGCCTGAACCACCGTTCCGGCGGGGCTACCCGGCGCGATCAGATGCTTGGGCGAAGCGTGGCGAAGATCCACGACGCGCTTTCCCAGCACGACGCGCCGCGAGGGACCATCGGTGAGATAGGTGCTTTGGGCCGGGACCTGCGTTGAAAGGCCAAGCGCGTTCGCTGCCCGCGCGCCGGCAATCTGTACCTGGGAGCCGGTCTCCCGGGCGAGCGCCTGAGCGACATCGTCGGGAGTGGGGGACAGCGCCCCGAGCTTCGGGTGTAGTTTCGGAAAGTCGTAGAGCCCGCGCGCAAGCCGGCGTAGCTGCCCGCCCTTCACCAACCGGGAGAGGGCTTGATCGACGGACGGGCGAGCGGCAACCGTGAGGAAGTCACTAGGCGTAAAGACGCTGCCGCGCCCGCTAGCGCGGACGCGCTTCATGACTCGGTCAGGAACAGAGGCGGCTATCGTCTTCATGCGTCAGAAAATAAGGTATCTTTTTCTGACATGCAAGGGCGTCAGTTGGGCGGTGCGGCTGGCCCGCAGCCACGGCCTCGATTTCCGGCTTCCAATTTGCTGAAACAGTTAATGACGGTACTTTTCGCGGCTAGCGGCGAGATTGGTGCTGACCGAAAAATCCGGCTCTGAAGGGCGATCGATCCGGATAGATGCCGAAACCCCGGGAAAAATTTCGGCGGGAATTTCCCTTTGAAATCAACACCGTATGATTTTGACGGCCTATGGGTCGGCATTTTACGCCCCAAACAAGAAAAACCCAGCTAGATCAATGCTCTAACTGGGTTTAGAACAATCGAGTGGGAGTGAGGAGCATGTAATCCTGGGTATGCAGAAGGCTTCCGACAGGAAATGTCAATATGCCTACCCAGGATTTCAGCTGGACTGCCATTAACGCTTCTGGCGGGGGTGGACGCGCTGAACAGCTCATCAGCCGTCTGGCGTGACACCGCCACCATGCCAAGGGTTTGATATCACGCAGGGCGGGCAGTGCGGCGGTGGTCCCGTTCTACAGCATCACCAGGCTGATGCAGGTGGTCAGGGCGGCCGCGATGGCCAGCATCACCACCGCTTCGGCGCGGTCGGTGGGGGTGGGCATCAGCTGCATGAAGCTGGCGAACAGGCCGGGCTCTTCATCCGTGGTGGCAGGCTTGACGGTCATGGGTTCCTCCTTGGCTGATTATTCTGCGACAGGTGGGAAGCGACCTGATGCCGGCCAGGGCTGTCGGGCCGGCGCGCCCCGGCAACCAGGGGCGCACACCATCACCATGCCCGCCGGCGGCTGCCAGCACGGGAAAGGGGATTGGTTTGTGAAACTGGGGAACAGCAGCAATCGTTTCAGGTGATACGATTACATCAGAAGATGCCGATTCTGGCAATATATACGAAGAGAGGGGGTGCGGCGGCTGGACGCAAGGCCATTCCCCCTGTCCGGCGTCGATTCCGGTTCTGCCGGCCACCGACGGGGCCGCCCCAGGCGGGCGGGCTTGACAGGTTGCGCCAATGGCGCGGCAATCACAGCATCAGGTTCAGCAGCAGGGTCAAGGTGGCGGCGGTGCCCAGCAGGCCGACCATTTCCACCAGTTCGCCCAGCGTCGGGGCGGCATGGTGCAGGCTGTCAAACAGGCCGGGTTCTTCGTGGTTGATCGTCTGGTCGGTCATGATTCTGGTTCCGTCTGTAAGGGGGGGCTGTCGGCTAAGCGGGGGATCAGAGCAGGAAGTTGATGCCGAAGGTCACCAGGGCGGCGGTGCTCAGCAGGGCCACGGCTTCCACCAGCTCCAGGCTGGTGGGCAGGGAGGCCAGCAGGCCGGTCAACAGGCCCTCGCTGGCATCATGGGCGATCGTGGCGGCGGTTTCGGTCAGGTTGGTCATTGTCGGCTCCATCGGGTTTGTTTCGATGAACCTATTACAGCAAAGACCGTGCCAAGTGCTTTTTGGACGTATTACGGAAAATACATACAGAGAACAATTAAGTGATATTTTATTTTGTCGCGTTATTGCCACTTTATCGCCACAGCGACCAATCTGACCCCGTCAATAGCCACCCTCATAGCGCAACAGCAGCCTGTCCATGCTGCCGTCGGCGCGCATCTCGCGGATGGCCTGGCTGAAGGACTCGATCAGCGCCCCGCTGCAATCGCGTGAACAGGCCAGATAGACATCATCACTCTGGATCGGCCGGCCCAGCAGCAGCGGTTCCGGCCGCTTGGCCTGTTGCCAGCGCCAGATGGTTTCGGGGGAGCTGTTCAGCCAGGCCTGGGCCCGGCCGCTGACCAGCAGGTCGATCTCCCGTTCACCCACCTTGACGCACAGGATCAGCTCGGGCGGATAGCCGGCGCTGCGCAGCAATTGTTCCTGCGCCGTGCCGGCCCCCACCAGAATGGTCCGCCTTTCGGCCAGGGCATCGGCCAGACTGTCCACCGGCCTGTCCAAGGTGGCCAGCGTGCGCTCCACCCGGTAGAGCGGGGCGATCCAGCGATAACGATCTTCCCGCTCCGGCGTGCGGGCCAGCGGGGTGATCAGCAGGTCGCGACCGGTGGCCACCTGTTCCTGTGCCCGGCGCCAGGGGATGAACGCGAATTGCGGGGTGATCCCGGCGCGGCGGGCGGCCTCCCGCGTCATTTCCAGCGTCAATCCCGGCCGGTCCGGGTTGCTGCTGGAAAGCGGCATGGCCTCCACACTCATCACGGTGACGCTGCTGGGGGGTGTCGCTGCCAACGCCGTGGGCCAAAACATCAGGGAAACCAGCAGACTCGCGGCCAGCCGGCACCAAGCTGTAGCAAAGGGCGCGTGTAAGTGATCGATAACCATTTGGTATAAGGTGCGCTCAATACATCTTCTCGTCAAACAACCTTCACTGCACTTTTGTATAGAGTCTCTCCCTGATCGGCTCCACCCCACCGTGTCCGACTTTGCCCCTTCCGTAATCGACCGGTTGCCCCCATCTATAAGGCAGCTTCCTCCGTGAAAGGCCCGTTGCCTCCCATGCTGTTCCGCCGCATCGCCAAGTTTGCCGGGGCCGACCTGCCGCCCATCGTTTCCGCCATCCGCCTGTCGGGCGTTATTGCCGCCTCAGCGGTGGGGCGCCGGGGCCTGTCGCTGGAGACGCTGGCAGAGCCGATTGAGCGCGCCTTTGCCCTGCCGGATGTCTCCGCCGTGGCGCTGATCATCAATTCGCCCGGCGGATCGCCGGTGCAATCGGCCTTGATCGCTGGGCGAATCCGCCAATTGTCGGCGGAAAAATCCGTGCCCGTGCTGGCCTTTGTGGAGGATGTGGCGGCATCCGGCGGCTATTGGCTGGCCTGCGCGGCGGATGAGATTGTGGCCGATCCGGCTTCCATCGTCGGGTCGATCGGCGTCATCTCCGCCGGCTTTGGCTTTCAGGGGGCCATTGCCAAGCTGGGGGTGGAACGGCGGGTCTATACGTCGGGCACCTCCAAATCCATGCTGGACCCGTTCCAGCCGGAAAAGCCGGAGGATGTGGCCCATCTGAAAGGCTTGCAGGAAGAGGTGCATGACGGCTTCCGCCAATGGGTGCGCGCCCGCCGTGGCGCGCGGCTGGAGGGGCAGGATACGGCATCGCTGTTCAGCGGCGCCTTCTGGTCGGGTGCGCGGGCTAAGGAACTGGGGCTGGTGGACCGACTGGGCGATATGCGCTCCACCCTGCGCGAACGGTTCGGGGAAAAGGTGCGCATTCATGTGGTCAACCCCACGCGCCGGCCGGGGCTGGGCCGTTTCATCGGGCTGGACAGCCGGGCACTCTCGGCCGATCTGGCCGATGGGCTGATCGATGCGGCCGAACAGCGTTCCGTCTATGCCCGCTTCGGGCTTTAATAATCAGTACCGGGTTACGATTGAGTTTCACTCAATCGTAACCCGGTTGGCGCATTGAGCGCCCGCGGGCTCGTGCCCGCGCGCAAGCCAAGCCAACGGATGTTGGCGCCGGCGATTGAGGGTCTTGATCAGAACCGAGAGGTTCTGATCAAGACAAGTGGGTATAAGTGCCGGGTGGGGCGATTTGGCGCTTGCGTGCCGCCCCTGCCTCGCGTCAATCCTGGGCCACCATGCTGTCGATTTCCAAGCTCATCACCCTGATCGGCATTCTTGCCATTGTCTGGTTCGGCTTCCGCCTGGTGGGCAAGCTGCAACGCCAGCGGCAGGAGGCTTTGCGCCGCAATAATGGCAACCGGCCGCCCCAGCCGCCGCCACGCCCTGGCCGGGGTAAGGAACCGGTGATGGAGACCGAAGATATGGTGAAATGCCCTGGCTGCGGCGTCTATATCCCCGCCAATGCCCGCAAATGCGGCACGCCCGGCTGTCCCCAGGCTTGACGGGGCAGGGCAGGGGGCTTGCTCGCACGCGCAACAAAATGCTGCTGAGCCCTGCATTCCCCGCACAGATAATAACCGGCGGCCCGCCTTGATTTGGCCGGGACGGCCGACTAAGGTGGCGCACCGCAACGTAAGTATAGAAATCCAGGAACTATGGCGGCCAACGCATCGGGCAAGAAGCCCCTCTCCTTCCAGGGTGTCATTCTGACCTTGCAGAATTTTTGGGCGGCGCAAGGCTGTACCATTCTGCAGCCCTATGACATGGAAGTGGGGGCGGGAACGTTCCACCCGGCCACCACGCTGCGCGCGCTGGGGCCGGATGCCTGGAACGCCGCCTATGTGCAGCCGTCCCGCCGTCCCAAGGATGGGCGCTATGGCGAAAATCCCAACCGGCTGCAGCATTATTACCAGTTCCAGGTGATCATGAAGCCGTCGCCGGCCAATATCCAGGATCTGTACCTGCAGTCCCTGGTGGCGCTGGGCGTCGACCCGGAATTGCACGATATCCGTTTCGTGGAAGATGACTGGGAAAGCCCGACGCTCGGCGCCTGGGGCCTGGGGTGGGAGGTCTGGTGCGATGGGATGGAGGTGACGCAGTTCACCTATTTCCAACAGGTTGGCGGCATTGAATGCGCCCCCATCGCGTCGGAACTGACCTATGGGCTGGAACGTCTGGCCATGTATATCCAGGGCGTGGAAAACGTCTATGACCTGCAGTTCAACGACCCGGTGGGCGATGTGCCGGCGGTGAAATATGGCGAGGTGTTCCACCGCGCCGAGCAGGAATATTCCGCCCATAATTTCGAATTCGCCGATACGGAGATGCTGTTGCAGCATTTCCAGAACGCGGAGAAGGAATGCGCCCGGCTGCTGGCGCATAATCTGGCGCTGCCCGCCTATGACCAGTGCATCAAGGCCAGCCACCTGTTCAATCTGCTGGATGCGCGCGGCGTCATTTCGGTGGTGGAACGACAGAGCTACATCCTGCGTGTGCGCGAGCTGGCAAAGGCCTGCTGCAATGCTTGGATTGCCGATGGCTATCGTAAGGGCAAGGCCGCCTGAGGGGCCTTGTTCCGCGACCGTAACGAATTTTCACCAGACGTTTTTGAACTGAAGAAATCATGGCCGAACTGCTGATCGAACTGTTCATGGAAGAAATCCCGGCCCGGATGCAAGTACGGGCGGCGGATGACTTCAAGCGTCTGGTGACGGACAAGCTGGCCGCTGCCGGCATTGCCTTTACCACGGCAGCGGCCCACTCCACCCCGCGCCGCCTGACCCTGGTGGTCGATGGTGTGCCCACGGCCCAGGCCGATGTGCGGGAGGAAAAGAAGGGCCCGCGCGTCGGGTCGCCCGAACAGGCCCTGGCCGGCTTCCTGAAATCCACCGGCCTGGCCAGCATCGATCAGGCCGAACAGCGCGACACCGGCAAGGGCGTGTTCTATTTCGCGGTGATTGAAAAGAAGGGCGGCGCCACGGTCGCAGCCCTGCCCGCCATCATCGATGCCGCCATCCGCGAACTGCCCTGGCCGAAATCGATGCGCTGGGGTGCCAATGAATTCCGCTGGGTCCGCCCGCTGCATTCCATCATCGCTTTATTCGATGGGGCGGTGGTGCCGGGGGCGCTGGATTTGGGCGGCAAAACCATTGCCTATGGCAGTGCCACCCAGGGCCACCGTTTCCTGTCGCCGGGTGAATTCAACGTCACCGGCTTCGCCGACTATCAGGCCAAGCTGGCCGCCGCCCATGTGGTGCTGGACCGGGAGGAGCGCAAGCGCCTGATCCTGGACGGCGCGCAGAAGGCAGCCGTGGCGGAGGGCTTCCGCCTGAAGGACGATCCGGGCCTGCTGGAAGAGGTGGCGGGGCTGGTGGAATATCCGGTGGTGCTGACCGGTGCCATCGACAACAAGTTCATGGACGTGCCGGCGGAGGTGCTGACCACCTCTATGCGCACGCACCAGCGTTATTTCGCTCTCGAAACGGCTGACGGCAAGCTGGCCCCGCGCTTTGTGGTGGTCGCCAACCGCACCACCGCCGATGGCGGCAAGGCCGTGGTGGCGGGGAACGAGCGCGTGCTGCGCGCCCGCCTGTCGGATGCGAAATTCTTCTGGGACCAGGATTTGAAGGTGAAGCTGGAGGACCGCTTGCCGGGCCTGAAGGACATCACCTTCCACAAAGAAATTGGCACGCTGTTCCAGCGGGTGGAGCGGATTGAGGCGCTGTCCAAGTTCATCGCCGAGGCCCTGAAATGGGACGATGAAACGGTGAAGCAGGCCGGTTTGGCCGCCCGCCTTTCCAAATCCGACCTGACCACCGGCGTGGTGGGCGAGTTCCCGGAAGTCCAGGGCATCATGGGCCGCTACGTGGCCTATCACGAGGGCCTGCCCGCCCCGGTGGCCGAGGCCATCGCCGACCATTACAAGCCGTTGGGACCGTCCGACCGTGTGCCGACCGACAAGGTGTCGGTGGCCGTGGCACTGGCCGAGAAGATCGACACGCTGGTCGCCTTCTTCGGCATCGACGAGAAACCCACTGGCTCCCGCGACCCGTTCGCTCTGCGCCGTGCGGCACTGGGGGTGATCCGGTTGATCGTGGAGAACGGGCTGCGGGTGAAGCTGGGGGCGGTTCTGACCGCCGCCGGTGCCAATGACACCACAGTTTCCGACCTGCTCTCCTTCTTCTTCGACCGCCTGAAGGTCTCCCTGAAGGAAAAGGGCGTCCGGCACGATCTCATTGATGCCGTGCTGGCTCTTGGTGGCGAAGACGATCTCGTCCGCCTGCTGGCCCGTGTCGATGCGCTGGCCGGCTTTGTTGCCACCGATGACGGGGCCAACCTGCTCGCCGCCTATAAGCGCGCCAGCAACATCCTGCGGATTGAAGAAAAGAAGGACGGCATCGCCTATGATGCCGCCGTGGATGCCAGCCTGCTGGCGCAGGATGAGGAAAAGGCCCTGGCCGATGCGCTGGTCGCCGCCCACAAACACGCGGCCCCGCTGATCGAAGCGGAGGATTTCACCGGTGCCATGGCCGCCTTCGCCGCCCTCCGCGCCCCGGTTGATGCCTTCTTCGAGAAGGTGACGGTGAATGCCGACGACAAGGCCTTGCGCGCCAACCGCCTGCGGCTGTTGAGCCAGATCCGTGGTACACTCGGCCTGATCGCCGACCTGTCCAAGATCGAGGGCTGACCCGCCATGCTCCCTTCCCGCCGCTCCCCCCGCCGTCCGTTGCGGGCGGGGCACGGCGGGGGAGCTAGTGGAATTACGCTATTCGTGCCGCATTGCGGTAAAAAGCTAGTGGGGTCGGCGGCGTTACATAATGCTGCTGGGGGTGGGGCTTGCCCTGCCTGCCGCGTGCGCTCCGCCGTTTCAGCCCTCTCACCGTCATTCCCCGCTGTTCGTGTAGGCACCGCCTTGCCCCTCAGCCCCTCCGTGCCTCCCCCGCGAAAGCGGGGGTCCAGGGGCCAGGGGCACCCAGGCGTGGTTCTTCGTGGCCCCTGGTTCCCCGCTTTCGCGGGGAAGGCAAGGGAGGGCAAACCGCTCAGTCCGCGCGCATCCATGGAAGCCGGATTGACGGGCATCGGGTGCCCACGCCCCGGCGCACCCCTCCACCCTCTTCACGCCCCCGCCCCCAACGCGGGCAGGCACCCCCATGCCGGCAGCAAAAAGCCGGATTTCCCCTGTGCAACATCCCCCCCAAATCCGTTGCACAGTGTTGCGTAGCGTCCAACACCCCCAGTCCTACATCCCAACCATTGAACAATCGACGGGACCAAGACCATGACGAAGTGGGTCTACAGCTTCGGTGAAGGCAAGGCCGAGGGCCGCGCGGAGATGAAGAATCTTCTCGGCGGCAAGGGCGCCAATCTGGCGGAGATGAGCAATCTCGGCCTGCCCGTACCTCCCGGCTTTACGATCACAACGGAGGTCTGCACCTATTTCTACGCCAATGGCCGCCAATATCCGCCGGAACTGGCCGCGTCCGTTGCCGGTGCGCTGGCGGCGGTGGAAACCATTGTCGGGGCCAAATTCGGCGATGCCGAAAACCCGCTGCTGGTGTCCGTGCGCTCCGGTGCCCGCGCCTCGATGCCGGGCATGATGGATACGGTGCTGAACCTGGGCCTGAATGACATCACCGTCGCGGGCCTGGCCCGGCGTTCCGGCGATGCCCGCTTCGCCTATGACAGCTATCGCCGTTTCATCCAGATGTTCGGCAATGTCGTGCTGGATGTGGATCACCACCATTTTGAAGAAGTGCTGGAAGACCATAAGCGCGATGCCGGCCTGAACCTGGATACCGAACTGACGGCGGAAGACTGGCAGCAGGTCATCACCGGGTACAAGCGCGTGGTGGAGGAGGAGCTGGGCAAGCCCTTCCCGCAGGATCCGCAGGAACAGCTCTGGGGTGCCATCGGCGCCGTGTTTGATAGCTGGATGAACCAGCGCGCCATCACCTATCGCAAGCTGCATGACATCCCGGCCGAATGGGGCACGGCGGTGAATGTGCAGGCCATGGTGTTCGGCAATATGGGGGAGGATTGCGCCACCGGCGTGGCCTTCACCCGCAACCCGTCGACGGGCGAGAATGCGTTTTATGGCGAATATCTCATCAACGCCCAGGGCGAGGATGTGGTGGCCGGCATCCGCACGCCGCAGCACCTGACCATAGCCGGCAAGCTGGCCAATGGCTCCACCCTGCCGGCTATGGAAGAAAGTATGCCGGAAGTGTTCCAGCAATTGAACGCGGTGCGTTTGAAGCTGGAGCGGCATTACCGTGACATGCAGGATATCGAATTCACGGTGCAGCAGTCCAAGCTCTATATGCTGCAGACCCGTTCCGGCAAGCGCACGGCCCCGGCGGCGCTGAAGATCGCCGTGGATATGGTGCGGGAAGGGCTGGTCAGCCAGAAGGAAGGCATCCTGCGGATTGAGCCGAAGTCGCTCGACCAGTTGCTGCACCCGACGCTGGACCCCAAGGCCGTCAAGAAGATCATCGCCAAGGGCCTGCCGGCCAGCCCTGGTGCAGCCTCCGGCAAGGTCGTCTTTACCGCGGAAGAGGCGGAGAAGCAGGCGGGTCTGGGTGAAAGCGTCATCCTCTGCCGCGTGGAAACCAGCCCGGAAGATATTCACGGGATGCACGCGGCTAAGGGCATTCTCACCACCCGTGGCGGCATGACCAGCCATGCCGCCGTGGTGGCGCGCGGCATGGGCCGGTCCTGCGTGGCCGGTGCCGGTGAACTGCGCGTGGATTACAAGCGCGGCATCATGCTGGTGCGCGATGTGGAGGTGAAGGCTGGCGACATCATCACCATCGATGGGTCAACCGGTGAGGTGATGCTGGGCGAGGTGCCGACCATTCAGCCCGAACTGTCCGGCGATTTCGCTGAACTGATGGGCTGGGCCGATGCGCATCGCCGCATGAAGGTACGTACCAATGCGGAAACCCCGCTGGATGCCCGCACAGCCCGCAAGTTCGGCGCGGAAGGTATCGGCCTGTGCCGGACCGAGCATATGTTCTTCGATACGGACCGCATCATCGCCGTGCGCGAAATGATCCTGGCCGACAGCGAGGCGGGCCGCCGCGCTGCCTTGGCCAAGATCGCCCCGATGCAGCGTCAGGATTTCGTTGAACTGTTCAAGATCATGAAGGGCCTGCCCGTCACGATCCGCCTGCTGGACCCGCCGCTGCACGAATTCCTGCCCAACAGCGAAGCCGAAATGGCCGAGGTGGCCAAGGCCGCCGGCACCGACATTCAGAAGGTGCAGCATCGGGCGCTTCAGTTGCATGAAGCCAACCCGATGCTGGGTCATCGCGGCTGCCGTCTCGGCATCTCCTTCCCGGAGATTTACGAGATGCAGGCCCGCTCGATCTTTGAAGCGGCGGTGGCCGTGTTCAAGGAAACGGGTGAGACGGTGATCCCGGAAATCATGATCCCGCTGGTCGGCACCAAGAAGGAACTGGACATCCTGAAGGGGGTGATTGATCGCGTGGCCGGTGAGGTGATCGCCGCTGCCAGCCACAAGATCGATTATCTGGTCGGCACCATGATCGAACTGCCGCGTGCCGCCTTGCAGGCGGGCAAGATTGCGGAAACGGCGCAGTTCTTCAGCTTTGGCACCAACGACCTGACCCAGACCACGTTCGGCATCAGCCGTGACGATGCCGGCGCCTTCCTGCCGGATTACCAGCGCGCCGGCATTCTGGAACACGACCCGTTCGTGACCCTGGATACCGAAGGCGTGGGGGAACTGGTGCAGATCGCCGCCGAACGGGGCCGCAAGACGCGCGGCGACATCAAGCTTGGCATCTGCGGGGAGCATGGTGGCGACCCGTCGTCGATTTACTTCTGTGAGAAGGTGGGGCTGGATTACGTCTCCTGCTCCCCTTACCGGGTGCCGATTGCCCGTCTGGCGGCAGCGCAAGCCGCCATCGAAGGCGAAAAGCGCGCCAGCGAAGCCTAAAAGACCAGAAGGCCGCCCCCTTGCCGGGGGCGGCCTTCACGTCTACTCTAAGAGAGACGGAGGATGCGATGGCGCTTTATGGTTCAAGACAATCTGTGCCGGAAGACCCTGAACAGGCGCGACTTGATCAGGATTGCCGGACGGCCCTGCGCGAGGTTGCAGACGGCCATGTCGATAGCCTTGAAAGCTACATCGACCAGCTTCGGGCGCGGTTGAGCACCGAGCAGCAGCGGACAGTTGCCAAAGGTTAATGGCCCATCATGGCAATGATGACGCGGTCAACGCGGCAAAGCATTGACCGCCTTGTCGATTTTTATGAACAGGAAGGCCGTGTTGCCGCCTTGCTGAAATTGCTGAGGGTTCTGGAGGATGTCGCGTCGTTGCTGAGCGACCCTGAGCGTTACCCATCGACCCGCTCCTATCCCTCTGTTTACAAAGAAATTGCGCCGTATGGTATCCGTTGGTTTAAATTACATGTTTATTGGTTTGGATATGTCGTGAAGCCAGACGGTGCCGTTCTGACCAACTTCTTTCACGAAGTTGGCAACATGCCGGGCAGGCTGTCGTTGGACAGTGATGATTTGATTGGCTTTTGAGTCACCGCGGCGCTGGTGGTTGCCCCCTGCGCCGCCAGCGCTGTGCCTCAGTGATCCGACCCTTGCAGGATCTGGCGGCGCATCCCGGTTTCATAATCCAGGCCGGCGCGGGTCACCACCACGCTGACGGGGAAGCTGCCGACGATCAGGCCCTTGCGCTCCAGCACCGCCCAGGGGGCCGGGTTGCGCAGGCCGGTGGCGTCCTGGGCGAAGACCAGCCAGGGGCCGAGATGGAAATGATTGCCATGGGCGGTGAAGGGCAGTTCCAGCACTTCAATCGCGCCATCGCCGATGGGGCGGGCAATATCCTCAAACTCCGCCAGGGCTTGGAACAGGGTCAGGGTCTTCAACTGCAAAGCATTCAGGTTCAGCGGGTTTTTCTTGGGCGTGGCCATGCGGGCAATCTCTGATAACGGATATGAAATCTCTGTGTCCGTTGAAGCCCGTTTATCCGCCATCGTCAAGCATCGCCATGTGGGGTAATACAGATCATCCCCCCATCTCGCTTTGGTGCCTATGCTTCGACCGCTTGCCCCCCTGCTGCTGATCCTGGCCCTGGCAGCCGTTCCCACCGCCCATGCCGATATGGCGCAGGGGCGGGCGGCCTTTGCCGCTGGCAAATACGATCAGGCCTTCAAGGAATTCGTCAAAGCCGGCGACAAGGGTGACCTGACAGCCCTTTATCTGGCCGGTGAGATGCAGTTGCAGGGGCGCGGCGCGCCCAAGGATGCCAAGGCGGCACTGAAACTGATGCGCCGCGCCGCCGAGGGCGGGCATGTGGCGGCGATGAGCGCCTTGGGTGCCGTCTATGCCTATGGCCAGGATGTGCCGGCCGATTATGAACAGGCCCTGCGCTGGCTGCGCCCGGCGGCGGAGGCTGATGACATGCACGCGCAGAATAACCTGGCCACCCTGCTCTATTTCGGGCTGGGGACGGAGAAGGATATTGTCAGCGCGCTTTACTGGGCGCGGCGGGCGGCGGGGAAGAATCTGGTGGCTGCTGTAAAGCTGGCGGCCGAAATCGCCGCCCAGGCCACGCCGGAGCAGGCCTCTGCCGCCAATGCCATGCTGGCATCCGGGCAGAGGCCCAAACCACCCCAGAGCACCACCCCCCTGGCCCGGGAAGTGTCGCCACCGCCAAAACCGCCGGAACCGGCAGCAGCGGAAGCCCCTCACGCGGTGGAGGCCCCGCCGCCGCCGCCGCCACCGCCAGCCGTGGAGGTGGCGGACAGCCCCACGCCATTGCCCCCGCCACCCGCCGCCGGCCAGGATTGGGCGGTGCAGGTGGGCTCCCTGCCCAGCCGGGGGGAGGCGGAAAAGCATTGGGCCGGTCTGACCAAGCGCCATGCCGACCTGCTGGCCGGCCGCACGCCCCTGCTGCGGGAAGCGGACGTGGCTGGCAAGGGTCGCTATACCCGTGTGCTGCTGGGCGGCTTTGACAAGGCGGGTGCCGCGTCTTTCTGCACCACGCTGAAAGCGGCGGGGGCGGATTGCCTGACCCGCCGCCTGGGTGTGGATTGATGCTGAATTATACGGTCGGACGTTGCGGCATCCGGTCGGCCAGCATGATCAGGAAGAACCCGAACAGCATCCCGCAGATCGCCCAGGTCTGCCACGCCCCATAGGCGAAGCACTGGGCGAAGATGCAGCTTGCATAAAGCGACAGCGCCACAGCGCGGGTATCGGCGGCGCGCAGCCGGGTCAGCAGCGGCAGCACGGACAGCATCAGCCAGCCGGTCAACGCCGCACCGATCCAGCCCAGTTCAAGCCGCACCTGCATGAAGAAATTATGCGGATGCAGTGGCAGCTTCCGCCAGCCCTCGGTGCCAATGAAACCATCATTGCCGCCGGGGATGGCACGCGAACTGTCCAGCCCGAATCCCTGCCAGGGCCGCTGCGGCAGATGCTCGGCGGCGAAGTTCCAGATCATGATGCGATGCTGGAAACTGTCCGGCATCCAATGGGCATGGGCCAGCCCGTTATTGAACATCCATTGCGCGATGGAGGCGCAGAAGACCAGCCCGGCCACAATGGCCAGCCCCGTCAGCCCCGCCACCAGACGTGGGAAGCGCCAGGCCAGCAGGATCAGCGGGATCATGGCCAGCAGGGCGGCGGCGGCCGACTGGCTGGTGCTGACACCGACCAGCAGCAGCACCCCCACCATCCAGCCCAGCCCCAGCCAGCCCTTGCCCAGCCGCCACAGCATCAACGCCATCGGCCCGGCCATGAAGGCGATCAGCAGGGCCGAGCGGTTGACCGGCCGCACCAGATCGACCGGCAGCTTGGGTTCGCTGAACAGGCGCTGGATCGGCTGATCAAACAGGATTTCCACTGCCAGCAGGGCAATACCCACCAGCGCTGTCGGGATCAGCCAGCGGGCGATCCGCCGTGCCGTTTCCGCCGGCAGCATGGCCAAAGCTGGAAACAGCAGAAAGCCGGGCAGCAATTCATACAGGAAGGTGATGCTGAGGTTGCGCGCCTCCTTAGGCGCCAATGACCAGGAAATGCTGATCGCCCCATAGAGGATGAAGGCGAACAGCGGCACCAGCACCGCCCAGGGCAGGGGCGGCAAACGCCGTTCCCGCCAGAGCCACAGGCCCCCGCCGATAAAGGCCAGGATCAGATAGCCGGGGGCCGCCCCCAGGGCTGCCAAGGGCAGCAGCAGCCCCAGCATCACCACACTGACAAACAGGATAAGAAGCCCGAAGGGGCCGAAGGCGCCTGCCGGCTGGGGCGCGCCTGGATGCTGCGTCATGGTCTGTTCCGCATCGCCTTTGACGGGAAGGAATGTGATGCGGCCCGCAAGGCACCAGGGCCACGTCGCCTTCATAAACGCGCCAGGGGCCGAAACCAAGCATGGCGCATCTTGTCGCCCCTGGAGCCCCCCCCCGTTTCGTTGAACGCAGGGGGCTCCAGGTTGAGTCTGCCTGCGATCCGCCCTAGGCGGGAGGGGGGTGGCATGACTATATGCTGTGGCAACCATTATCCGTTCCAACCGCTGCCGGTTTGCCGCCCATGTCCAGCACCGCCCCCTTGATCGCCTTGCCCGCCCGTACCGTCATCGCCGTCGGTGGCGATGATCGCATCGCCTTCCTGCAGGGGCTGGTCAGCAATGATGTCAGCAAGCTGGCGCCCGGTCGCGCCATCTGGGCCGCTCTGCTGACGGCGCAGGGCAAGTTCCTGCATGAGTTTTTCATTATCGATGCGGGCGACCGGCTGCTGATGGATTGCGAGGCGGCGCGCAAGGATGATCTGCTGCGCCGGCTGAAAATGTTCAAGCTGCGGTCCAAGGTGGAACTGACGGACCTGTCGGCCGAACTGGCATTGTTCGCCCGGCTGGGGCCGGGTGATGCGGCAGAACTGGGGGGAATGGCCTTTGCCGATCCCCGCCATGCGGAGATGGGCAGCCGCCTGCTGCTGCCCGTCGGCACCAAGGCGCCGGGTGATTTTGCCGAATGGGACCGCGCCCGTATTGCCCTGGGCCTGCCCGATGGCAGCCGCGATCTGCTGGTGGAAAAATCCATCCTGCTGGAAAACGGATTCGATGAGCTGCATGGCGTCGCCTGGGACAAGGGCTGCTATGTCGGCCAGGAACTGACCGCGCGCACCAAATATCGCGGGCTGGTGAAAAAGCGGCTGGTGCCGGTGGCTGTCACCGGCCCATTGCCCGAGCCGGGCAGCCCGGTCCTGCGCGACGGGCAGGAGGTAGGGGAGATTCGCAGCGGCCGGGACGATCTGGCACTGGCCCTGCTGCGGCTGGAAGCCATCCGTGAAGGGGCCCCGTTGACCTGTGGTGAGGCGTCGCTGACGGTCCGTGCCCCGGCCTGGGCAGCCTTTGCGGCGGCCTGATCCAAACCTGTTCACAAGAAAGGATGAACCCGCCACAAGAATTGGTTAGTCTCTGCGCCATCAACGCAATATCCGGGGCACGGGGGTCGGTATGATGGAGCGGGGCAGGGGATCGCGGCAATCGTCGCTGCGCGGCACCGCGACCGCTATCTCGCTGGGTGCCGTGCTGCTGGTTGGCGGGCTGACCGCCGGGGCCGTGTATGAGCTGGCGCAGTTTTCTGTCGATGCGGCGGCCCTGGAAACGCCGGGCGAGGCGCTGGCCAAGAACCGGCTGCTGGCCGATTTCCAGTCCCGCATGGGCTATGGCGGCTATCTGGGTGCCCTGGCGCAGTTTGCCGAAACCGGCAATGCCGATGCCCGCACCGATATGCGCGCCAGCCTGGAAGCGGCCGATCAGGCCCTGCGCGGGTTGCAGGGCAAGCGGCTGACCCCGCAGGAACTGGAACTGGCGGCGGACTTGAAGCGGCTGGTGGAAAGTGCCCGGCGCAGCCTGGATGCCGCCAATGGCGGCCCCACCGCCCTGGGTCAGACCACACCCCTGATCCTCACCACCCGCTATGCTGCCCTGTCCGACCGGATCGAGGCGCGCGGGCGCGGGTTGCAGACGCTGGAATTGACCCGGCTGGGCGAAACGGCGCAGCGCGGCCTGTGGCTGGGCGTGGCGGCGGTACTGGCCCTGGTGGGCGTGCTGGTGGCCTTCCTGATCCTGCTGGCCGTACGGGTGCAACGCCCCCTGCGCGACCTGACCAATGCGGTGGATCAGGTGGCGCGCGGCGACTGGCGATCCCCCATCTGGGGGCAGGACCGGGGGGATGAGTTTGGCCAGCTGGCCCGCGCCCTGGATGGCTTCCGCAAACAGGCGCAGGAAATCCCCGATATTTCCGTGGCGACGGAGGATGGCCGCCTGCGCTTGAAATTCGAAGGGGAATATGCCGACCTGTTCGAGGCGCTGACGGCACGGCTGCGCGGGGCCGGCGGTACCCTGGCCGTGCTGGGCCAGGATGTCGGCCGCATCGTCGGCGATACCAAGCATCAATTGACCGATACGCTGGGCCAGGTGAACCAGCTTTGCGCCGCCGCCGTGCGCACGGTGAGCGAGAGCAATCGCGAAATCCGGCAGGCGACGGAGATTCTGGCCCATGCCGTGGCCCAGGTGAAGGCGTTCGATGCCGATGCCGGCAGCGGCGGGCTGGATGCGGTGATCGAGGCGATGCGCAACCATGCCGATGCCCTGGCCGCCACCTTGAGCCGGACGGAAGAGGCGGTGAGCCAGACGCTGGACACCCTGTCCTTCACTGATGGCGATATGCGCCATGCCAGCGGGGAAGCGCGCGAAGCCGCCCATGCCCTGTCGCTGACCATGGCGGAAACCCAGGCCAGTCTGCTGTCGGCGGTGAAGATCCTGCGCGCCTCTGGCGATCTGCTGGCCAATACCGCTGACCAGACGGGCAGCCGCCTGCTGCGCGCGGCCGAGGCCATGGAGGATGGCGAAAAGGCCATGGTGGCCGCCTTGGGCAGCGCCACCATGCGACTGGATGATGCCACCAGCCAGGCCAGCGCCCGGCTGGAAGATGCTGGGATGCAGATGACCCGCGCCGCCGACCTGCTGGACGATCGCTCCGCCGATATTGGCGCCCGGCTGGATAGTGCCCTGGAATCAATGCAGGAGGCGCGCACCACGCTGCAACTGTCGGCGGAGATTGCCGAACGCAAGATGGAGCCGCTGGCCGACGAGTTCACCGATATCCGCAACCGCTTCGGTGACATGATGGGCGATATCGGCGATCGGGCCGATGCCATGGCCCGCGCCGTGGAGGGGCTGCGCAAGACCAGCGACGATCTGAAAATGGAGTTTGAGCGCCGCCGGGTGGAGCCGGGCCAGCACGAGGCCATTGCCGACCTGCTGACCCGCCTGCGTGGCAGCGCCACCCAGATTGCCGGCCGCGTGGGGGAGATCGGGGAGACGGCGCAGCGTCTGGCCCAGAGCCTGACCGGCGGGGTGGACGATGCCACCGCCCGCCTGCGCGATGTGGCGGGCGACCTGCGCGCTGAAACCCGCGCCCTGTCGGCGGAGGCCCATCAGGCCGCCACTGGCCTGACCCGTGCCGTCAGCCAACAGGAACGCATGGTGGAAGACCTGAGGGCGCTGACGGCGGAACTGGATGCCCAGCGCGACAAGGATAATACGCCCCAGGCTTTGGTCGACCTGACCTCTGGCCTGCGGGCTGCCATCGATGCGGTCCATGCGCTGATTGCCAGCGCCGACAACCGGGAAAAGACGGCGGTGGAAACCGCCGTGGGCCTGGTGGCCGACCTGCGCCAGCGGATTGAGGCGGTGGAGGGCATGACCGGCGGCCTGCACGCAGCCAGCGAGGCGCTGCACGCGCTCGCCGCCTCTGACAATGCCGGACGTGAGCGGGAAAATGCCGACCTGCTGGCCATTGCCGAGGCGCTGAAGGCACGGCTGGACTCTATCGACCGGCTGGGCGACCGGCTGGATGGCACCACCGACAGCGTGCGTGGATTGCTGGACGAAACCCGCCAGCGGGAGCGCACCGACCTGTCCATCGTGTCGGAACTGACACAGAACCTGCGCGAGCGGGTGCTGCGGCTGGATGGGCTGTCGGTGGATCTGTCGCGCGCCATCGACATGCTGCGCTCCTCCTCCCGCCAGAACGAGGTCAGCAGCGCCAATGCCGCCCGCGATCTTTCCGCCCGGCTGGCCCATATCGCTGACCAGTTAAAGGGGGCGGCCAGCGGCCTGTGACCAGAAAGGGGCTGAAATCGGCCCCTATTGGTCACAATACAGGCCTAGTCCGTTTATCCGCCGCTGCCGTTGTTCTCTACATGGATATGGCGAAGACGCCGTTCCACGAGAAAAATGGACAGAGGAATACGACCATGCGCAAGCAACTTATCGGCGCCGCTTCGGCCGTCGCTCTGCTTTGTTCCGGTGTCGCTTTCGCCCAGGCCCAAGCCACGGGGACCGAGTCGGCGCCCGCGGCGGATCGCACCGTGACTGACCCGATGGGTCACGACACGAAACATGACCAGAAGGCGGATGGCGTCAGGGGAACCCGCGCCTCTGCCGAGGCCCTGATGGGGCGCACGGTGATCGGCTCTGATGGCAAGAAGCTGGGTGAGGTGAAGGATGTCATCCTGGATGCCAATAGCGGCAGTGCCAAGCAGGTGATCATCTCCAGCGGTGGCTTCCTGGGCATTGGCGAGAAGGATATCGCCGTCAAGTTCGAAGATGCCAAGGTATTGGCCGGGAACGAGAAGGTCCAGGTGAACACCCTGACCCAGGCCCAGGTCGAGCGGCTGGACGGCTATAAGTATGACCGCGATACCGTCTCGCTGAGCCGTGGCGGGGCGCAGGTCACCCCGAATGCGGGTTCCGCCGGTCAGTAACCATCCCTCCTCCTGATGCTGTTCTCCCGTGGTCAAGCGGCGCCGGCGGTCCCTTTTGGGGCCGCCGGCGTCACGCCATGTGTGGCCCACCGGCCCATCATGCGCGCAACCCGTCTTGCCGGATGGGGGGGATTTCGGTAGGAACCGGGCTCATGAAACAGCAGCCCGTCAAGATCGCCCCCTCGATCCTGTCCGCCGACTTCGCCCGGCTGGGTGAAGAGGTGCGCGCCATCGACGCCGCCGGCGCCGATTACATCCATATTGATGTGATGGATGGGCATTTCGTGCCCAACATCACCATCGGACCCGGCGTGGTGAAGGCCCTGCGGCCACACACGGCCAAGGTCTTCGACGTGCATCTGATGATCTCCCCGGTGGATAATTTCATCCAGGGTTTCGCGGATGCTGGCGCTGACATCATCAGCTTCCACCCGGAGGCGGGGCCGCATCCGCACCGCACGGTGCAGCTGATCCGCTCGCTGGGCAAGAAGCCCGGCATCGTGCTGAACCCACACACCCCGATTTCCATGGTCGATTACCTGCTGGGTGATATTGATCTGGTGCTGGTCATGTCGGTCAATCCCGGTTTCGGCGGGCAGAGCTTCATCGCGTCCCAATTGCCGAAGATCCAGGAACTGCGCCGCCGCATCAATGCCACCTCTGAAAGCCAGGGTGGCCGGGTGATTGATCTGGAAGTGGATGGCGGCGTCAATGTCGCCACGGCCCAACAATGTATTGCGGCGGGTGCTGATGTGCTGGTTGCCGGCACGGCCACCTTTGTCGGTGGGCCCGATGCCTATGCCGCCAATATGCGCGCCCTGCGCGGCGAAGCGGGCTGACCCGTCCCATGACAGCAGGTGGTGGCGAGCATAAGCGTTTTCGTCCCGGCCCCGGTGCCTGGTATCGCGCCTCCACATTCTATCAGATGACCGCCCTGTCGGGTCCGGTGCCCATGCAATTGCTGCTGGTGCCGCCGGACCCCTGGCCGGGTGATGCGCAGCGCGGGCAGGAATTGCTGTCCAACCGTTTCCGCTTCGCCGGGCAGAGCTTTTCCGGCGAACTGCCGCCCTGGGATGCGGCAGAGGCGTCCGCCCCCTGGCTGGGGGAAATGCATGGGTTTGACTGGCTGCGCCACCTGCGCGCCACCGGGGGCGATGCCGCCCGGCGGCAGGCCCGCGTGCTGGCGGCCCATTGGCTGGACCTTTATGGCCGCAAATGGGACCCGGTGGCCTGGGCACCCGATGTAACGGGTACGCGCCTTGCCGCCTGGGTCGGCCAGCATGATTTCTTCCTGGCCAGTGCGGATGACCATCTACGCGCCGGCATTTTTGACAGCATGGCCCGGCAGGTGCGCTTTCTGGAACGCACTTTGCCCGGTCGGCTGAAGGGGGCCGCCCTGGTGGTGGCCATCAAGGGGCTGGTCTATGGCGGCATCTGCCTGCAGGGCATGGGCCGCGTGGTAGAACGCGCCATTGAGCTGTTGACGCGGGAACTGCCGCGGCAGGTGCTGCCCGATGGTGGCCATATCGAACATTCCCCGGCCCAGCAACTGGCTGTGCTGCGCCACCTGATTGACATCCGCGGCTGTTTCCGCGCGTCCCGCACGGAGGTGCCGGAGGCGCTGCAGCACGCCATCGACCGCATCACCCCCACCCTGCGTTTCTTCCGCCATGGCGATGGCGGCCTGTCGCTGTTCAACGGCGCACAGGAAGGGGAGGGGGTGTTGATCGACACCGTGCTGGGCCAGGCGGATGCACGGGGTCGGCCCCTGAAATCCACCCCCCATATCGGGTTCGAACGGCTGACCGCCAACCGCACCTGCGTGATCATTGATGCCGGATATCCCCCCGCCCCCGGCCTGGATGAACACGCCCATGCCGGCACCCTGTCGTTTGAGATGAGCGTGGGGCGCGAACGGATGATCGTCAATTGCGGCGCGCATCCGGGCGACCAGGGGGCCTGGCGCGCCGCACTGGCCGCCACGGCGGCCCATTCCACCCTCTGTGTGGCCGATACCAATTCATCCGGCGTGGTGGAAGAAGGCGGCCTGTCCCGCCGGCCCCAGCGGGTGGAATGCAACCGGACGGAGGCCAATGGCGGCACGCTGGTGGAAGCCTCGCATGATGGCTATCGGGAGCTGTTCGGGCTGGTCCATCGTCGTCGCCTCTATCTGGCGGAGACGGGGGAGGATTTGCGTGGCCAGGATACGCTGATCGGTCCCCAGGGCCGCGAATTCGCTGTCCGCTTCCACCTGCATCCCGGCGTCAAGGCCGCCTGGGTCGAAGGCGAGGCGGGGTTGATGCTGCGTTTGCCGTCCGGCGCGCTTTGGCGCTTGCGCGTGTCGGGGGCAGAGCTGGGGCTGGAGGACAGCATCTATCTGGGCCAGGGCACCGACCCGCGCCCCACCAAACAGATCGTGCTGCGCGGCGTGACCCAATATGGGGAAACCCTGGTGAAATGGGGCTTCCGCCGCGAAGGTACAGATACAGAGACATGACGCCGATATGTGATCGGCACTAACCGTCCGGGCCGGTCCATATGGATCGGCCCGGCTTCTTTTCCATCCCAGGGTTTACAGCCATGACCATCGATCTTGTTCCCATCCGCCGCGCCATCATCTCCGTTTCCGACAAGACGGGCCTGATCGATCTGGGCCGCGCCCTGGCCGCCCGTGGGGTGCAGATCCTCTCCACCGGCGGGTCGGCCAAGGCGCTGGCCGATGCCGGCATTGCCGTGACCGAGGTGTCGGACCATACCGGTTTCCCGGAAATGATGGATGGGCGGGTGAAGACCCTGCACCCCAAGATCCATGGCGGCATCCTCGCGCGCCGCGATTTCCCCACCCACACCGATGCCATGTCGGCCCACGATATCCCCGGCATTGATCTGGTGGTGGTGAACCTCTACCCGTTCGAGGCCACCGTGGCCAAGGGTGCGGATTTTGAAACCTGCATCGAGAATATCGACATTGGCGGCCCGTCGCTGATCCGGGGTGCGGCCAAGAACCATGATTTCGTCGCCGTGGTGACGGATGCGTCGGACTATGCCGAGCTGATCGCCCAGCTGGAAGGCAATGACGGCCAGACCACCCTGGGCTTCCGCCGCAAGCTGGCCGCCAAGGCCTATGCCCGCACCGGTGCCTATGATGCCGCCATTTCCCGCTGGTTCGCCGGCCAGTTGGGGGAGGATTATCCCCAGCGCCTGACCTTTGGCGGCGAACTGCGCCAGACCCTGCGCTATGGTGAGAACCCGCACCAGTCCGCCGCCTTCTACACCACCGGTGCCCAGCGCCCCGGCATCGCCACCGCCACCCAGCTTCAGGGCAAGGAGCTTTCCTACAACAACCTGAACGACACGGATGCGGCGTTCGAACTGGTGGCCGAGTTCGACCGCCCGGCCATCGCCATCATCAAGCACGCCAACCCCTGCGGCGTGGCCGAGGGCGATAATCTGCTGGATGCCTATACCCGTGCGCTGGCCTGTGACCCGGTATCGGCCTTTGGCGGCATCATCGCCATGAACCGCACGCTGGATGCCGCCACGGCGGAACAGATCGCAAAGCTGTTCGCTGAAGTGGTGATCGCCCCGGATGCGGACGAGGCGGCCAAGGCGTTCCTGGCCACCAAGAAGAACCTGCGCGTGCTGCTGACCGGCTCCATGCCCAACCCGGCGGAACCCGGCCTGTTCGTGAAGTCGGTGGCCGGTGGCTATCTGGTGCAGACGCGCGACAATGGCCGCATCGCCTTAGCCGACCTGAAGATCGTCACCAAGCGCGCGCCGACCGAGGCCGAACTGGCCGACCTGCTGTTCGCCTTCCGCGTGGGCAAGCATGTGAAGTCCAACGCCATCGTCTATGCCAAGGCGGGTGCGACGGTGGGCATTGGTGCCGGCCAGATGAGCCGGGTGGACAGCAGCCGCATCGCCGCTTGGAAATCCGCCGACGCCGCCAAGGCCGCCGGTCTGGCCGAGGCCGGCACGAAAGGTTCAGTGGTGGCCTCCGACGCCTTCTTCCCCTTCGCCGACGGCCTGCTGGCCGCCGCTGACGCCGGCGTGACGGCAGTGATCCAGCCCGGCGGCTCCATGCGCGACGCCGAGGTGATCGCCGCAGCGGATGAGCGCGGGCTGGCCATGGTGTTCACCGGGATGCGCCACTTCCGGCATTGAGGGGGCTGGGAGCAGCCCGCTGGGGCCGCTCCCTCCTTCGGTGATCGGCATTCGGGGTAATGCCTATTTGTGACTGTGGGTTGTGGCTTTATCTGATATTTTTCCACCGCATTTCTCGTGAATGGGTGGTTGGTATGAAGATCATCGGTGGAGAAATATATAATCGTCGTATAACTGCCAGCCCTGGCCAATATGTGCATTTTCTGGCGGGAAAGAAAATATCAATAGAGACATTTGCCATCGAGGCTGGCGGGCATGATTTTAATTACCAAGTAATGTCAAGGGCAACCGTCAATGGCAGGCCTGAATCTGTCTTGACTACGCAAAGAGCGCTTGAGCGGGAGTTCTGGGAGCGCCGTTACGTTCGGCGTACATTCGCCCCTATCAGTATCGGTTTGGGTCCAAAGGGGCCGGAAGTGGAAGTGACCTACGGCGAAGTGTCGCCTCAGGTTTATGAATCGAGTGTAGAAACGAGTGTCGTTGCCTGGAGTGTTCAATTTCTCTGGCATCGTTTAGCGAAGGCGGGTGGTGCCCGCCTTTCGGCCTCCAAATCAGTCAGGGCCAAGCAAGGTGTTGCTGTAGGGCAAGGTACAGCGCAATTAAACACTGTACCAGACATGATAGCCCATCTTGGAATTTATGTTCCCTCAGCGGATGAAGATAAATTTCAGCCATTAAAGAATGGTCTTGGAGCCATAGACATTATTGGCACTGATAATAATACCATCGGCGGATGGCTTACGCGGGTGTTTGGAAAATGAAAAAGATTTTTGTCTGGGTCGGATCAATTTCGATATTTTTGCTTTGCCTTGGTGCGGCTTTTTTCTCAAATTTCAGAATCGTTCCCTCTCCGGTGCCTCCTCCGGCATCGGAGATTTCAGTTGCAACAGCAAACCCCGCAATGGCGAGTGCCATTCTGGAAGATGTAGAGGAAATGTTACTCAAGAATCCGGAATATTATCCAAAGCGAGCGCAAGATATTGCCGCAAACACCGAATACATGTTCCTGCTATATGGCACTTGCGCGCAGGCTGCTGACCTTATCGAGGCGGTAACAAAAGTGATCCGCCGTCATACGGATGCCCCGGTGCGCTGTACCGATCCAGCTTAAACTCTGCATATTGTTCTGCAGCAGATTTTGCGCAACTCGTTTATCAGCATTATGCTGGATTGAAATCATACTGTTTGGATTCCAATCTGAGCAAGTTCGGCGTTCAGTTGCGCTAAATTCGTAGTCGGTCCGGGCCGGAGCTCAGTGATCGTTCCATCCATGATTGCGCCTCCGAAGTCGAACGCAAGCGCTAATGCAGGTTGAAAGTCCATCTCCTGCCCATTGATCAATTGAAATTGTCCAAAACCTGTCGCCGAAAGTGATATCCTAAACTCGCGTTCTTTCGAGAATTTTTGATCTTTTATATAAGTATACATAATTGGATTCGGCAGACGCCCGGTACTCAATTCATAAAAATTCCGGTCAATGTATGTGATTTTTCCATAATTTATTGAGAAAATCTGGTGGCATCGCATATCGCCATACATCAAAGCGGCGTCACTGGAGAGAGTAACGTTCAAGCGTTCACGAAGTTTCGCAAAATCAAATTCTAAACCGATTTGGCCCATTGAGGATCCAGTGCCATAGTTAAGCCATAAATGTTCCGAATTCTCTAGTGAGAAGCAGCAGGCGTATGTCCTGCTCCGTGCGGAGGCATAGTAATCAGACAGGCTTTTATTCGGATTTTTTTCGAAAGTCACAGTGCGATTTCTAAGTTGATCGAGTGGCAATTCCGCGCCGTCATTAGTATCCACCAGGGGGGAATCCTCATAACGATCCACTCTATTAAAATGAAGATAACTTCCTTTGATAGATCGTATCAAATTTTCGACTGACATTATTTTATATAGGCGTTGGCCTGAATTTGGCTGTTCTAATAGGGGCTTGTATGGTTCGATCAGCCCAAGGGAGGGCACGAGGGTAGTCAGCTTCACAGTCGCCTCCTCTATTGTTCGTATTGCGTTGAGCAGCTTACTTGTGCTACAAGATGAATATTAACCCAATATGCCCATTTCGACTATGTCCGCTTTCGGGCTCCGTTGCTGCAACTATCATTGACCCAAATGGGGCGCAAATCGGTTGCTAATACATTCGCAAATCTCCCACAAATCCCCCCGTACCCTGAACGCCCCCCAACTCAATCCTCCGGCAGTTCCAGTGCGCTCGTAAACGGGCGGTTAAGTATCGCCAGAACTTCCCTGGCGACAAACAGCCTGTTGCGGCGATAGCCCGGTGCGTTGGGTCAGGATGCTGCCATCCACCAGTTGGCGGATGGTGTGGGAGACTGCGACCAAGCTATAGCCACCCCACACAACGCCAACGCATAGGCTGCCGCTTGCTCGTCCAGGCTTGCGGGCACCTTGAACCCGATTAGGCCAGAGGTGCGCGCCGTCTGACCCGGCATTCAATCACTTTATTGTTCTTTTTAAATCGGAAAGTATATTTTCAAGCAATTTCTTCCCTTCCATCAGCTTGTTGATATTTCCATCAGTGGCTTCAATCTGATCCTGCAATGTATCGATCAATTCATGGCACGGTTCAAACGACGGGCGGTCCTTGAGTGTGCAGGGCAGGAACTTGGCGATGGTCGGCAATGTCATGCCGGTGGCACCCAATATTTTGATGAATTTGACAGATTCCTCCTCTTGCGGCCCATAATCGCGATAGCCGCTGTCACGGCGCTGGGGCGTCAACAGACCTTCTTCCTCATAGTACCGCAACATGCGGATGCTAACCCCGGTGCGCCGGGACAGATCACCGATTTTCATGGTCGCCCTTGACTCTTACAGCGCTGTCAGACCTTATAAACCCGCTTGTTCCTCCATACCAGAGTGAGAGCAAGCACCATGTCCATCGATACACCAGCGCACGGCTACCTGGACGGGCAGAAAATAGCTGCCGTCGATCTTGCGCCGTTGGCTTTTGCCGGTTTCGCCCATTTCACGGCGATGCAGGTTCGGGGCGGCCTTGTGCGCGGGGTTGATCTTCATCTTGATCGTCTGCGCACGGCATCCACGCTCCTGTTTGGTCAGGCCCAACCCGACGAACGGGTACGGGCCTATATCGGTTCTGCGATAGCGGCGAATGCTGGCGATCTTTCCCTGACGGTGACCATGTTCTCCCGCAATGGGGAGTTCACTTCCAGGGGCGCGGCAGACGATCCGGGCGTGTTCATCAGCACATCGTCCCCGTTTTCCGGCCCCGCCGGCCCCCTGCGCCTGATGCCGGTCACTTACGACCGACCGCTGGCCGCCATCAAACATACCGGGGAAATGGCGAAAACCCACTATCTGCGGCAGGCGGTTGCCCAGGGATATGATGATGCGGCCTTTATCGATAATCGCGGATGTATCAGCGAGGGCACCATCTGGAACGTGGCTTTTTGGGATGGGGAGGCCGTGGTCTGGCCCGAAGCGGACATGCTGTCCGGTGTAACCATGCAGATCATTCAACGCCAATTGCAGAAATCAGGCGTTCCCCAACGGTCTCAGCCGATCAAAGCGGCCGATGTTCAGCATTTTTCCGGGGCGGCTGTAATGAATTCCTGGACTCCGGGGGTGGCCGTCAGCGCGCTGGGGGATGCACAAATCCCCCTTTCAAAGCGCTTCATTGACCTTCTTCATCATGCCTATGGGATGGAGCCGGCACTGGCATTCTGACCCCCCTCACAATGCCATCGCATAGGCCGCCGCCAACTCATCCAACGTCGGCGGGGCATAAAACCCGGTTGGGTCAACCGGCGGGCAGGGGTGGGGGGTGGTTTGTACCTGCACCCGCGCCCAACGGTCGGCCAGGGGGCCGGCGGGCTGGTGGAAATGCAGGCTGGCCGCTTTGCCACGGGCGCGGAACAGGGCGGCCTGTCGTTGGTGCGGCTGCAGGGGGCCGAGGTTCAGCACCACGGCATCACCCGCCGCCAGGGTGCTTTCCGCCACGGACCAGAGATGCGCCTCGCACTGGGCCGCCTTTGCGGCCAGCCAGGCGGGGTCCAGTGCTGCCGGTGCGGTTGGGGTGAACAGGGTGGCCATGGCCAGGTCACGGCACAGAAAAAGGGCCGGCAATTCCGCTGCCAGTTTCCTGGCATAGGCGGATTTGCCGGCCCCGGCAGGGCCATCGATCAGGTGCAGGCTGGCTGTCATCCTTGAAGCCACGGGCCCCCGGTTTGGAAATTACTTCTTCCCGATCAGGGTGCCGGCCCCGCCTTCGGTGAAGATTTCCAGCAGGATGGCATGGGGAACGCGCCCGTCAAGAATAACGGCCCCTTCCACCCCGCCATCCACCGCATCGATACAGGTTTCCAGCTTGGGGATCATGCCGCCGGACGCGGTGCCGTCGGCAATGGCGCCCTTGGCCGCCTCCAGCGACAGTTCCGTCACCAGATTTTTGTCCTTATCCAGGAAACCCGCCACATCGGTCAGCAGCAGCAGGCGCACCGCGTGCATCGCGGCGGCGATGGCGCCGGCGGCGGTGTCGGCATTGATGTTATAGGTCTGGCCATCTTCGCCGATGCCGATCGGGGCGATCACCGGGATGAAGCCGGCATGGCGCAGCTTGTGCAGGATTTCCGGGTTGATGCGGAACGGCTCCCCCACAAAGCCCAGATCGACCACCTTTTCAATATTGCTGTCCGGGTCGCGCTTGGTGCGGGTGGCCTTGCGCGCCTCGATCAGGTCGTCATCCTTGCCCGACAGGCCGATGGCATCGCCACCGGCATCGTTGATCAGGGCGACGATCTCCTTGTTGATGGAGCCGGAGAGCACCATCTCCGCGATCTCCATCGTCTCCTTGTCGGTGACGCGCAGCCCGTCGATGAATTCAGACTTGATCTGCAAGCGGTCCAGCATATTGCCGATCTGCGGCCCGCCGCCATGCACCACGATCGGGTAGGCACCCACCTGCTTCAGCAGCACGATATCATTGGCGAAACGGCGCGAAAGCTCCGGGTTGCCCATGGCGTGGCCGCCATATTTCACCACGACGATCTTACCATCGTAGCGGCGCATATAGGGCAGGGCTTCCGACAGGGTCCGGGCCTTGTTCAGCCATTCCTCGCGGCTGATCGTCGTGGCGGCGGGTGCGGTCATCTCGTGCGGGCTCCGGTCTGTTGGAAGTGGGCCATGATGATGGGTAAACGGGCGAGTGTCTAACACCCGCGGGGGGTTGGGGCAATCCGCCAATCACCTTGTCACATTTCTCCCCCTTGCATGGCTGTTCGCTTTATGTTCCGATGCTACATCGGGTGTCGGCGCGACAGGTCGTGGGGGGAGGATGCGATGACGGGGAAACCGCTTCTCTATGGGTGTGTCGGCTGTGGCTCCGCCGTGGTGGAGGCGGCGCTGATCCTACTCGGCGAAGATTACGATTATGTGGAGGTTGAGCCCTGGACGCCATCGCCGGCGCTGGATGATTTGCGCGCCCTGAACCCGCTGGGTCAGGTGCCCACCCTGCGCCTGCCCGATGGCACGGTGTTGACGGAGACAGTGGCCATCCTGCTGTGGCTGCTGGAACACCATCCGGGCGCGCTGGCCCCGGCACCGGGGGACTCGCGGCGGCCGCTGTTCCTGCGCTGGCTGGTTTATCTGCCGGCCGCCATCTACCCCATGTATACGGTGGGCGATTTCTGTGATCGCTGGGTGACGGGGGAGGCGGCGCAGGCGGAACTGAAACAGGCCACCATCGACCGCACGCTGGCCTGCTGGGCCAATGTGGAAGCGGGTTTGGCACCTACCCCCGGCGGCTGGGTGCTGGGCACGCCGGACTGGACGGTGCTGGACCTTTATATTTCCATGATGACGCGCTGGCGGCCAAGGCGGGAGGCAATCCGCACTGTGGCGCCCGGCATCATCGCCGTGGCGGAGAAGGTGGATGCCGATCCCCGCCTGCGCGACCTGTGGGATCGGCATTTCCCCGCCGATTATGATGATCCCTGATGCGGTGGCTCAGCCCTTGCCGGTGCTGGCGCGCCAGGCCAGCACCGTCTGATGGGCGATATCGGCCATGACGGGGATGGTGGCGAGATCGGCGCCGACCAGCAGCGACCGGGCCACCAGGGCCATGTCGGTGGCGGTAACGCCGTTCCAGTCCCCCTTGCCGGTGGCGGCGGTCCAGGCCAGCAGGCGGGCCCAATGGTCGCGCCGCTGCGGCAGCAATTGGGTCAGGATCAGGGTGCGCTGCTTCTCCACCCCCAGGCGTCGGCCGCGCAACAGATCATCCACCACCTGTTCATCCTCAAACCAGGACAGGGTGAGGGGGATGTCGTTCACCCACTCGGCAGAGCCGGCGCGGGCTTGTGCCACGATATCCGCCGGCTGTTCGGTGGGAAGCAGTGCTTCCAACAGGCTCTCGGTATCCCGGATGGCGGGGGCGGGCAAAGGCAGGGCCAGGGTTTCCAGCACCGACAGCAGGCTGAACGGGGGCGGGGTTTCGGCATCGGCCCCGACGGCCATGAAATGGCCCAGCGCCATGGTCAGATAATCGACATTGCTTTCCAGCAGGCCCAGCTGTTCGTCGATCTGGTCCAGCATGGCGATGGCGGCCTTGCGGGTCATTGCTTCACCGCACCAGGCATCGCGGATGCCAACCCCGTGCTTGAATAGCAGGGAGACGATGACATATTTGCGCCCTTGCTTCAGCAACATGAACAGGCTCTGCGCCCCCGCCCCGTCAAAGCCAGAGGCGAACACCGCCTCCGGCACCACGCCGGGACCGCTGGGCGGGCATTCGATCCCCTTCAGCCGGGCGGCGCGGATGGTGGCATCCACCCCGGCCCGCAAGGCCTCCGGCAGCATGTTGCGCAGCAGGATCAGCCGGCGCAGGCTGTTGGGTGGCAGCGCGCCCTTTTCCGCCGTCTGCTGCAACAGGCTGACCGCCTGCTGCCGGATGCCGGCATCCGGGTCCAGCAGCCAAGCCAGCGCCAGTTCCCGCAAGGGCGTGCTGTCCGGGTTGGTCAGCAGAACACCCCCCATGGCGCTGCGCGCCTCCACCGGGATGCCGGTGATCAGCGGGGCTATCTGTTCATAGGCAGCGAAGATATCGCCCTCAGCCTCTGCCAGCAGGCCGGTGAAGGCCTGGGCCAGGGCCTGGATCTGGTCCGCCGGATTTTCCGATATGGACGGGACGGCAGGGGCCATGCCCTGCATCTCCCCCGTCAGATCGATTTCCAGGTCGAAACCGGTGCTCTCAGCGGTGCGCAGCAGTTCCAGCGCGAATTCCGGGCCGGCCAGCCCTTCCTCCAGCATCTGCCGGACCTGATCGCGCAGATGGCGCGCGGGTTTGGCGCCCTTCTTGCCCAGTTGGGCCAGGATCATCATCACATCGCCCAGCAGGTGGCTGCACAGGCCGAGAAGTTTCCGGTTAGGCTTTGCCTTTTCAAACTCATCGCTGAACAGGAACAGCAGTTCCTCCAGCAACTCCGGCACCTCCAGCAGCTGCTCGGACAAGCCGGGCGGCGCGGGGGACAGGGTGCCCACGGTCATCTGCCGGGCGATCTTTTTCAACAGGGCGGTCAGCGTCATGGCGGGCACGGGCGGCAGCTTTCCTGATCGGCGCAAGGGCTGGTGCCGACCATAAGGGCACTGCTGTGCTGACGCAACCCGCTTGCCGGCTGCGGCCGTGGGCGCGCCTTCGGCTGGATCACCCGGGGAGGATGAATTGTTAAGTGACAAAAACAATATTGGAGGAAGTCTTTATAAGAAAAAATAGAAACAGCAAAAATTATGATCATCAGCATAGATGGTAAAATCGGCTGTCTCGTTTCATACTTCATGGTGTGTGGTTGTATTTTGTGCCGGCTGTTGTGTGGCATGTCGATGTAAGTCTATGATATTTGGGGGAGACTGAAATGAGCCTGATGGACCGTTTGCGGAAGGGCCCGGTGGCCGAAGCGATTACCCGTCAGAATCAGCCGGCTTCCCCCTCTGTGATGCCCCCTGTCCCGGCTGAGATGGTGCGCACGCTTCGCACCCGTTCCACCGCCTTGTCGGCCGATGATCTTGCGGCATTGCAATTCGATGGCAAGCCCCCCGCCCTGGTACTCGGCTTTGTTTCCCCGCATCTGGATTTCCGCAGCATTGCCGAACGGGTCCGTCGCGCTGTTGCGGCCGAAACCAAGCTGATCCTGATGACGACGGCGGGGGAACTCTGCTCCCAGGGTGGCCGGCTTTATAGCCCGGCCGACGGCGCCTGGGATGACATTGTGCTGCAATCCTTCGCCAGTGATCTGCTGGCGGCGGTGGATGTGCGCGCGGTGCCGCTGCACTGTCAGGACATAAGGGCGGGCAAGCCGACGCTGAACCAGGATCAGCGGGTGGCGGCCATCGCGGCCGACCTGTCCGCCATTACCCCGCCCTTTGTGCTGGACAGCCGGGACAGTCTGGCGTTGACCTTCATCGATGGGCTGTCAGCCAGCGAAAATTACCTGATGGAGGCAGTCTATCAGACCAGCCGCTTCCCCGTTCTGTTCCTGGGCGGTTCTGCCGGGGGCAAGCTGGATTTCCAGCATACCTGGCTTTATGACGGCAGCCGCGTGCTGGAAAACCATGCCGTCATCGCCTTTCTGAAACTGGCGCCGGGCAAGCGGTATGGGGTGTTCAAGACGCAGAATTTTCGCCGCACCGGCATTTCTTTTTCGGTGCTGGATGCCGACCCGGTCGGTCGGACCGTCAGCAGCGTGATTGATGGTAACAGCTTGGCGGTGCAGAGTTTTGCCGATGCGCTGTGCGGCGCGTTGAAATGCCGTCCGGCCGAACTGTCTGCCAAACTTTCCCGCTATACGTTCGCCATCGAACTGGATGGCGAACTGTTCGTCCGCTCCGTCTCCGGTTTTGAAGAAGCGACCGGCAAGGCGCATTTTTACTGTGATGTCAGTCCTGGCGATCAGTTGCATCTGGTGGAAGGCACTGATTTTGTCGGTCAGACGGAGCAGGATTTCCGCTCATTCCTGCGTGGCAAGCCCAAGCCGCTGGGCGGCATCCTGAATGACTGTATCCTGCGGCGGCTGAACAATGCCGGTGCCCTGGGGCAGGTGCGGGCGTTTGATGAGGTGACAGTGGCGGGCTTCTCCACCTTTGGGGAATTGCTGGGGATCAATATCAATCAAACCCTTTCGGCCGTCTTTTTCTTCGACAATGAGAAGGGTGATTTCCATGATGATATTGCTGACCGTTTCCCCATCCATTATGCCCGCTTCAAATCCTATTTCACCGAAACGCGGCTGAATCGGCTGTCTCTGCTGAACCGCATTCGCCAGAAGCTGATTCATAATCTGATTGGTCAGGTGGAGGCGATCACCGCCTTGAGCGGGCTGATGGATAAGATGACGGCCTATGCCGACCATGTGGATGGCTGCATGTCGGCCATCCAGACCGGCCTGCATGGCCATGCCGCCACCTTTCAGGGGCAGGAAAAGCGGAAGGCGGAGATGGAGGGGGAATTCGCCCGACTGGGGGAGGTGCTGCTGAATGTCGAAGGCGTGCTGCGGGTGATTGATGGGATTGCCGGCCAGACCAACCTGCTGGCCCTGAATGCCACCATCGAAGCGGCGCGGGCAGGGGAGGCCGGCAAGGGCTTTGCCGTGGTGGCGGCAGAGGTGCGCAAACTGGCCAATGATACCAAGGCAACGCTGGGCGATACCCAGGCGGCGATCAGCGATATCCATCATTCTGTGGGTGCGCTGGGCGCGCGTATTACCGAGACCGGCAGCACGCTGGACCAGATCGCCGGTAGCAATGTCAGCCTGTTGAACAATGTGGATCAGGTGATGCGTCAGGTGGATGCCGTGAAGCGCAATGTTGCCGAGGCGATTGGCAGCGTGCAGGCGCAAACCGGCATGTTGCAGCAGAACCGCCATTATATTGAGCAGTTGAAAATCCTGGACGCGATGGGGTGACGCTCCCCCTAGAGCCGGGAGCGTTTAAACGGAAACGCACCCGGCTCTAGGTCCTTGTTCAGCGAGCGGATTCACGCTCCAAAGCGATTTCGCTTTTCCGCGATCCGCTCTACCGTCCGCCGCCCGGTGCGGCGGCCTGGGCGAGGCGCAGCAATCCAGCGGCCAGTCCCATGGCCTTTTCGGGCGACAGGGCCGCACCGTGATAGGCCTCCACCATGAAGGCTGGCCCGGTTCGATCCGATGCCCCTGGCAGGCTATAGCCATAGCGGCTGACAGGCTTGTCTTGCCAGGCTTGGCCCTCCCCGCTGTTCGCCTGCATGAACTTGCCGAACAGGCCGTTCAGCATGGTGTCGTTCAGCTTCACCGCCTTGGCCGAATTATCCAGCATATCCAGCAGGCTGGCCACCGCCGTGGGGGGATGTTGTGCCGCCAGACCTTTCCACTGCGCCGGATCAATCATGATATGCTGCTCCCCGCCGCCTTCCTCTGCGGGAAGCAAGAGGGTGATCACGCCAACGTCGTTGTCGTTCTTCGCGGCGTTCCCAGAAAGGGGGGAGGCCGATTTTCCGTTGGCCGCCTCCTCCAGCAACAGGCTGCGCGGCTTTTCCGGCGGCAGAATGCCCTGGGTCGCTGCCGCCTGCTGCACCATGTCCAGGGCAGAGCCGCTGAGGCCGCCAACCCGCGCCGGCTTGCCATCCCGGCCCAACATCTCGCTGGCAAAGTCGAACAGCCGCCGATGATAGGCGGCCAGTGACTCATGGTATTCCGCAACTTCCATGTGGTTATAGTCAGCCATCCATTCCATGCCCGGAACCAGGGCCAGATTGACCGGCTTCATCCCCAGATCACCATAGCGGGAAACGGGAATAGGCGTTGACTTTATTCCGGCCGATATTTCTTCACCGGTGCCGGGCAGGGCAAAGCCGCTGCCATCCTTGTCGCGCAGGCTGGTGCGCTCGCCGGAGGATGGGGTGGTGCTGATTGCGGAAACCGACATGGTGTGACACTCCCCCGCTGGGGATGGTTGACGGGTATTCGGTTCCGGGCTGTTCCAGTCATTATGTAAATGATAATGGATTTAAGCCAAAAACGCGAGTCTTCAATGGCGTGTCCATCCAATGGGGCATCTGTTGCTCAGCGGGCGTTCCCCATCCCTATCCAGTCGCTGATGTCGAAATAGACCAACACCTTCTGCTGGTGCTCATTCACCAGGGTCAGCACATCATAGTGCTTTCCCTCTTGTTCGATCAGGGCCTGGCTTTGCCGTTTCCAGCCGGGGAACAGGGGACCGATGGTGCGGTATTCCAGCGGCACCCCTTCGTCGCTGCTGGCGATTTTGCCCTTGAAGCGGATGGCGCTGGCAAAATCATCGCCGGTACCGCTGCCGGCGGGGATGACGCCATCCTCCCGCATCGCCGTCAATTGCTGTTCATAGGCGCGGCGCGCATTGGGCTGTCCGGCCCGGCGGGCGATGTTGAACCAATAGGGGGCCTGTCGCAGGCTGGATTCACCCGCCGCCGGCAACAGGCTGGGGGCGGGGGTGAAGCCGCTGGCGACCAGTCCCAGCAGGAAGGCTGCATCCGGATGGCCCTGCTGGGCCAGCGGCAATATCAGCTGTGCCGCCTTCTGCGGATCGCCCCGGCCTTCCCGACTGGTCAGATGGACCAGTCCCAGCCGATAGCGGCCGGTCGCGCTGCCCAGATCGGCCGCCTGCTGGAAAAGGGCGAAGGCCCGGCCTTCATCCATCGGTATCTCTTCCCCCCGCAGATACTTCCGGCCCTCCGCCACCAGGGCGACCGTCGCTGGCGGCTCCGCCGGCAGGGTAATGGGGCCGCTCTCTGGCACCTGGGCGATCAGGGCGGGGGCGGTGGCCTGGGGGGCGGGGGACGTGGCCGCCGCCTGCGGGCCTGTTGCTGGGGGCTGGTTGGCGCAGGCCCCCAGCAACAGGCAGCCCAACAAAACGGGGAGGGGGAGCAGGCGGCAGGAAGGCATGGATCATCCGGTCTGACGGTTGAACCAGTGATGATCCGGTTGTGCGGCGTTGCTGTCAAACACCCATCTGGGGCCTGTCCCTATGGGGATGCCGCCGCTCCCCTCAAATCTCCCCCGCCCGCAGGCAGGCCACGGCATGGCCGGTGCTGGCTTCCGCCAGCATCGGCCGTTCCTGCGCGCAAATCTCCGTTGCGTGCGGGCAGCGGGTGCGGAAGACGCAGCCGCTGGGCGGGTTGATCGGGCTGGGGATATCGCCTTTCAGGATGATCTTTTCCCGCCGCCGGTCCAGATCCAGCGACGGCACGGCCGACAGCAGGGCGCGGGTATAGGGGTGGCGGGGATTGGCATAAAGATCGGCGGTGTTGGCCGTCTCCATGATCCGGCCCATATACATCACCACGATGCGGTCACAGGCATGTTCCACCACGGCCAGATCGTGGGAGATGAACAGCATGGTCAGGCCCAGATCGGCCTGCAAATCCTGCAACAGGTTCAAGACCTGCGCCTGAATGGAGACATCAAGTGCCGAGACCGGTTCATCGGCGACGATGAAATCCGGCTTCACCGCCAGCGCGCGGGCAATGCCGATGCGCTGGCGCTGGCCGCCGGAAAATTCATGCGGATAGCGCTTCATGGCGTCGGGCGGCAGCCCCACCATCCCCAGCAACTCAGCAATCCGCTCCCGCCGTTCGGCCCGCGGCACCAGCCGGTGGATGGAAAGCGGCTCAGCGATGATGCCTTCAATATTCTTGCGCGGGTCCAGGCTGGCGAACGGGTCTTGGAAGATCAGTTGCATCCGCCGGCGGTAAGCCTGAAAGGCGGCTGGTTTCAGTTTCAGGATATCGGTGCCGTCAAAAGTCACGGCGCCGGATGTCGGCTGCGTCAGCCGCAGGATGGACCGGCCCACCGTCGTCTTGCCGGAACCGGATTCCCCCACCAGCCCCACCATCTCGCCCCGGCGGATGGAAAAGCTGACCTGATCCACCGCATGAACCTTGGCCTTTGGGCGGCCCAGCAGATTGGTGCCGACCGGGAAGGTCGTCGTCAGGTCACGCACATCCAGCAACGGCGCGTTCATGGCAGCAGCTCCTTCCAGCGCACGCAACGCACCTGATGATCGGCGGCGGCTGCCTCCAACGGTGGCATGGCGGCGGTGCAGGCGTCGGTGGCCGACGCGCAGCGGCTGGCAAAGGCACAGCCGGGCGGCAGGTTGCGCGGGTCAGGCACATTGCCGGGAATGGCCTGCAGCCGCAGCCGCCCGCGCGCATCACGAAAGCGGAAGGGCGATCCCGGCACGCTGGCCATCAGCCCGCGCGTATAGGGATGCAGCGGGGTGCGGAAGACCTGATCAATGGGGCCGGATTCCACCACCCGCCCGCCATACATCACCACCACCCGGTCGGCCATTTCTGCCACCACACCCAGATTATGGGTGATGAACAGGATGGCCATGCCGATCTCGCGCTGCGCCTGGCGCATCAGTTCCAGGATTTGTGCCTGGATGGTGACATCCAGGGCTGTGGTCGGCTCATCCGCGATCAGCAGCAGCGGGCGGCAGGCCAGCGCCATGGCGATCATCACCCGCTGGCGCATCCCGCCCGACATCTGGTGCGGATAATCCTTGGCGCGTGTGGCGGATGCTGGAATTCCCACCAATTCCAGCATCCGCACCGCCTCCGCCCACGCCTGTTTCCGGCCCAGATTGCGATGCAAGGCAATGGCCTCAGCAATCTGGTCCCCCACCGGATATACGGGGTTTAGGGAGGTCATCGGCTCCTGAAAAATCATCGAGATTTCATTGCCGCGCAGGGTGCGCATGGTCGCCGCATCGGCAGTGACCAGATCGCGCACACCTCCGTCGCGGCCCCGGAACAGGATCGATCCCCCCATGATCTTTCCTGCCGGGGCCGCAATCAGGCGCATCACCGAAAGGCTGGTGACGCTTTTGCCTGATCCGCTTTCGCCCACAATGGCCACGGTTTCACCGGGCCGGGCGGAAAAACTGACACCATCCACCGACCGCACCAGCCCGCGTTCGGTATCGAACCAGGTTTGCAGGTCGCGAACCTCCAGAACCGGCGGGGCTTCGATGCGGATCATCAGCGCGACCGGGCCGACAGCGTGGCCACGGGCGTGAAGCTGAAATCACGGTCCCACGGATAGGTTGGTGTCACTTTACGGTTGCGGGCCAACCGCTCCACGAACTGGTCCACCACGCCGGGCGACAGCGCCATCAGCGCCGGGTTGGCGATGGGGGCCAGTTCGGGCGACAGATAGCCCGATTTGACGACGACGATCTTGGCCGCCAGCGGGTCCAGCCCCAGGCGGGTGAAGTCGGCGATATTGTGATAGGGGCGGCGACGGGCGGCCAGCACCAGGGTGATCCCGCCCAGCGTCAGCACCGCTTCGCGTTCCGCCGGCACCTCATGCCCGATCAGGCGCGTCACCTGCGCTGTCACCGTCACGCGCGGGCTGGCCAGGTCCAGCGTCGCCCCAACACCGACTGTGATTTCAGCCCCCTCGCCAGCGGCAAAGGCCGTTTCCAGGGCCGGCAGGTCGGTGATGGCGGCGATGATCACCCCATCCGCCCCCTGGCGGATCAGCTCGCCCAGCACATCCGCCCGGTCGCCCACCCCGCCACCGGTGGGGTTGTCACCGCTATCGGCCAGCACCACCGGATGGGTGGGGCTGGCAATGGCCTTGGCGACACATTCCTCAATACTGCCGGTATCGGTGCCGAACACAAACTGGTCGCGCGCATCCCAATAGGCCTGGGCGATGCGCTTGGCCTCCCGTTCCAGCACATCACGGTCGGTGCCGGTCAGGATGGCGGCCGCCGTGGCGCGCGGTTCATCCGCCCAGACATAGCCCACCATCAGCGACGCATCCCAGATGCCGGGAATGGCATCAATTTCCGGCAGCATGGCATAGAGGCTTTTGGCCGGTTCATCCACGGTGGAGGTGCGTTCGCCCGGCAGCACCACCGGGATCGGCACCCAGAGCAGGAGGGGCTTCACCCCGGTTTCCAGGCTGCGCACCAGCATGGTGACGGCGCGGCGCATCGTCTCTTCCACATCAATATGCGGGGCGGTGCGGTAGGTGGAATACATGTCGATCGCATCGATGATCCGCTGCGAGACATTGCCATGCAGGTCATAGCTGACGGTAATCGGGCAATCGGGGCCGACCAGGGCGCGGGCAGCACTGATCCAGTCGCCCTCCGCATCCTCCATCCCTTCCACAAACATGGCGCCATGCATGGCCAGATACAGGCCATCGATGGGCAGGGTCGCTGCCAGCCGTTCCAGGAATTCGGCCTTGAACGCTTCATAGGTTTCCCGCGCTACCGGGCCGCCGGCAATGGCGCGGGCGTGGATGGTGGGCAGGAACTGGGCCGGATAATCCCCCAGAAAGGCAAAACGGGGGGCCGCCAGTAGCGCGTCACCGCGCACGACCATGAAATCTTCCGCCCGGTTCAGCACGGGGTTGTAGGTCGAACATTCGATATGGATGCCGCCGACAGCGATGCGCATGGTCCGGGTGCCTTTATTGGAAGAAATCGGGATCGTGGAAGAATTTATGCGCCACCAGACCGGCGGCCCCGCGCGCCCAATGGTCGGGCTGGGTGCGGACGATGTGGATGGGGGTCTGCCCGGCCGACAGCGGCAGCACATGGGCATCAATGGCCTGCCGCATGGCCCGGCCGATCAGCCCATCCAGCGGAGCCTCATCATGGGTGATCAGGATCAGTTCGGGATCGTTGATCTGGATGATATGGGCAATGGCCAGCCCCAGCGCTTCGCCCGCATGGTGCAGGATGCGCACGGCGCGTGCCTCCCCCGTGGCGGCCAGGGCTTCCAGTTCCGCCACGCTTTGGCAGGGCAGGCCGGATGAAGCCGATTCGCCCAGAATGGCACTGACCGAGGCGATGGTATCCAGGCAGCCGCGCTTGCCGCAGCGGCAGGGACGGCCACCAATTTCAATCGTGCAATGGGCAATTTCACCGGCCCCGCCGCGGCGACCCCGGTAAAGCTGCCCGTCAATCACATGGGCTGAGCCAATGCCGGCCCCGACGGAGACCAGACAGAAGGACCGCACATCGCGGGCGGCCCCATAAAGATGCTGGCTGATCGCCACGGCCTTGGCATCATTTTCCATATAGGTGGGCAGGCCCGTCGCCCCCTCCACCATGGCGGCCAGCGGCACATCCTGCCAGCCCAACAGGGTGGATTGCAGGCAGGTGCCCTGCGACGGGTCCACCAGACCGGAAAGCGTGACGCCGATGCCGGCCAACTGGTCCCGTTGTACCGGTTTGCCGTCCAACAGCAGGCCAATGCCGGCCGCCACATCCCGCGCCACGGAAAGCGGTTCGCGTGACCGGGGCAGCGAGGCCTGGGCCAGAATGTCGCCATTCAGGTCGGTCAGCACCATCATCATCGGATCGTCGATCAGCGACACGCCGACGAAATAGGCACAGGCCGGGTTGATGCCCAGCAGGATGGAGGGGCGGCCCACGCCGCGCACCGTCTCCGTCTCCCGCAGGATGCCATCCTGAATCAGGTCGCGCACCAGCGTCGTCATCGCCGCCTTGCTGAGATCCAGCCGTTCGGCCAGATCGCTGCGGCTGAGCGGCCCGCCTTCCGCGATGGTGCGCAGGGCCTGACGTTGGGTGGGATTGAGCATCGGGGAGATGGGCCTGAGGGTTAAGTTCAATTTCTAAATTTAGTACGCATAATTAGTTCAAAAGTGAAGAGGCTTTTGGTAGGGTTGGTAAAGTTTGCTGCTGGGCAGGGGTTTCAAGCCGATGAAGGCGCGTGGGTTGCCAAATGTCAGGAAGGGTCGCTTGGTGGCGGCCACCCTGTTTGCCGGGCTGCTGGCGGGGTTGCCCCTGGCGGCCCTCGCCGCAACGCTGAACGTGTTGCAGAATGAGGCACCGCGCAGCATGGACCCCGGCGACCAGACGGCGACCTTCACCTACACGGTGCTGGAACCGCTTTATGAAGGGCTGGTGCGGCGGAACCGGCAATTGCAGTTGGAGCCGGCGCTGGCCACTGAATGGTCCAGCGATGCCGCCGGGCTGGTCTGGACCTTCAAGCTGCGGCCCGGCGTCAGCTTCCATGACGGCACGCCCTTCAACGCCGATGTGGTGGTGAAGAATTTCCAACGCCATCTGGATAGCAAGCGCGGCTTAGCGGCATCCGGCCGTATCCGGCAGGTGCTGGCCAGCGTGGTGGCGCTGGATGATATGAATGTGCAATTCACGCTGAAGGGGCCGTATCCGGCCTTTCTGTCGCTGCTGACCACCGGGCCTGCCCTGATGGTCAGCCCCAAGGCCGATGCCGCCGGCACCCTGTCCCGCCTGGCCGTGGGCACCGGGCCTTACCGGCTGGTGGAATATCGCTCCGGCGAATATGTGCTGGAAGAACGCTTCTCCGGCTATTGGGGCAAGCCGGGCGGGACGGAGCGGGTCAAATGGACCTGGACCGCCGAACAATCCGTGCTGAACATGGCGATCCAGGCGGGGGAGGTGGATATCGTCAACCCGCTGCCCCCGGTTTTCGCCCGCATGGTCAAGGCCAATACCGCTCTGACGCTGCATGAAAGCGACGGGGCGGTGGTGTTCTTCGTGGCGCTGAACCTGAAGCAGAAACCGCTGGATGATGTGCGGGTGCGCCAGGCCCTGAACCTGGCCACTGACCGGGCGGCCCTGGTGAAAGCCATCATGTTCGGCTTTGGCCGCCCGGCCAATTCCCCGCTATCCCCCGTCACCCCCGGCTATGATGCCAGCCTGAACCCCTATCCGTTCGACCTTGTAAAAGCTCGGGAACTGCTGGTTCAGGCCGGGCTGCCGGACGGGTTCAGCCTGTCGGTGGCGGTGCAGGAACCGGAGGCGCGCATTGCCGAGGTGCTGCAAGGCATGTGGGCCAAGATCGGCGTGAAGCTGGAAGTCCGTAAAATGGAAAGCGGCGTCTGGTCTAATGCCGCCTTCGCCAACCCGGATCAGAAGGCCAAGGAAGGTACGGGCGCTATCCTCACCTCCTGGTCGTCGGGGGTGAACGGGGCGGATATGCAGTTGCGCCCGCTTTATCACACCGCCAGCTTCGTGCCGACCGGGGCCAATCTGGGCTTCTATTCCTCCCCCGCGTTGGATGGCTTGCTGGACAAGGCGGCGGCGACAGCCGACGAAGCCGCCCGCAACGCGCTCTATGGGGAGGCGCAGAAACTGATCAATGCCGACGCGCCACATGTGCTGCTGTACTACAAAAAGGATCTGTTTGCCGCACAGGCCAACATCCAGAACCTGTGGACGGAACCGGGCGGCGGCATCGCCGTGCGCGATGCGGTGAAGCCTTAACATGCATATTTATCTGCTGAAGAAACTGATCACCCTGCCGCTGATCCTGCTGGGGGTTTCGCTGCTGGTCTTCGTGGCGCTGCGCGCCCTGCCGGGCGATCCCGCTCGCCTGATGGCAGGGCCGGAGGCACCGCAGGAAGCGGTGGATGCCATGCGCGTCCGCCTGGGGCTGGATGATCCCCTGCCGCTGCAATATCTGCGTTTCGCCGGGTCGGCGCTGGGGGGTGACCTGGGCACCTCCATCCGGTCGGGCCGACCGGTGACAGTGGAAATCGCCGAACGGCTGCCCAAAACCATTTCGCTGGCCCTGGTCGCTTATGGCATCGCCATTTCGGTTGGTCTGTCAGCGGGCATGACGGCGGCGGTCAACCGCAATCGCTGGCCCGATCAGGCAACCATGCTGTTCGCCATTGCCGGCGCCTCCATCGCCAATTTCTGGCTGGCCCTGCTGGCGATGAATTATTTCGCGGTGGAACTGGGCTGGCTGCCGCTGATGGGGTCGGGGACGTGGAGGCATTACATCATGCCGGCCATCACCCTGGCCGTGATGCCGACGGCGGTGATTGCCCGCATGACGCGCGCCTCCATGATTGAGGTGGTGGGCCAGGATTATATCCGCACCGCCCGCGCCAAGGGCCTGCCGGAAAGTGTCGTGATGCGCAAGCACGCGCTGCGCAATGCCCTGGTGCCCATCGTCACCATCATCGGCCTGAATTTCGGCAGCATGTTGGGCGGGGCGGTGGTGACGGAATCGGTGTTCAACTGGCCCGGCCTGGGCCGGCTACTGGTGGATTCCGTGCGCTTCCGTGATTACCCGACGGTGCAGGGCGTCACCCTGGTGGCCGTCACCGCCGTCGTTGTGATGAATTTTCTGGCCGAGATGCTGATCGCGGCCATCAATCCCCGCATCCGGTTTGATTGAGGGCCACCATGACCGAGATCACCGCCACCATGGCCCCCATGGACAGCAAGGCACGTCGCCGCCGGCGCTGGCTGTCCCGTCGCCGCAGCATCTTCATCGGCGGCTTGCTGGTGGGGCTGGTGCTGCTGGCCGCCATCCTGGCCCCGCTGCTGTCGCCCGCCGATCCCTATGAACAGGTGCTGTCCGACGCTTTGTTGCCGCCCAGTTGGGACCATCCGTTCGGCACCGATGATAATGGCCGCGACCTGCTGGCCCGCGTGCTCTATGGCGCGCGGTTGTCCTTGTTAGAAGTGGTGGTGGGCGTCGGGCTGGCGGTGCTGGTGGGCGTGCCGCTGGGGCTGGCCGCCGGCACCATCGGCGGGCTGGTCGATCAGGTGATCATGTGGACCATGGATGTGCTGTTCGCCTTTCCGGGTGTGGTGCTGGCCATCCTGATCGTCTCCATCCTGGGGCCGGGCCTGTTCAACCTGTTGATCGCCATCGCCATTTTCTCCGTGCCTGTCTATGCGCGGCTGATGCGCAACGTGGCTTTGGGCCTGAAAAGCATGGATTATGTGGAGGCGGCGCGGGCCCTGGGCGCATCCACGCCGCGCATCATGTTCGACCATATCCTGCGCAATGCCCTTGGCCCCGTCATCGTGCAATCCACCCTGACGGCGGGCACGGTGGTTTTGTCAGCGGCCAGCCTGTCCTTCCTGGGTATGGGGGCGCAGCCGCCCATGCCCGAATGGGGGGCGATGATGAGCGATGGGCGCAACTATCTGGGCGTGAATATCTATATGTCCCTGTTTCCCGGTCTGGCGATCATGCTGACCGTGCTTGGTTTCAACATCCTCGGCGATGGTCTGCGCGACCTGCTTGACCCGAGAAGCTGACGAACGGGTGTGTCTGCCGTGGCTTTCTGTGTCGATATCGGCGGTTCCTTCATGAAATTCGGCCTCGCCCCCCGCAATGGGGAGGCGGTGCGACAGGTCGATCAGGTGCCGACCCCGGCCCATAGCTGGGCGGATTTCGTGGCGGCGCTGGCCGGCCTCTGCGCCCGCCATGGCGCGGGGCAGCCGGCGGATGCGCCGCTGGCCATCTCCATGGCCGGCATCGTTGATCCGGACAGCGGCATCCTGACCGCCGCCTCCAACCTGGGTGGGCTGGTGGGGCATCGGCTGGCGGCGGAACTGACGGTGGCGCTGGGCCGCCCGGTGCGGGTGGCCAATGATGCCGACTGTTTCGCCCTGGCGGAGGCCACCGTTGGCGCCGGGCGGGGCCACCGGGTGGTGTTCGGCATCATCCTGGGCACCGGCATTGGCGGCGGGCTGGTGGTGGGTGGCCGGTTGATCTCCGGGGCTGCCGGCATCACCGGGGAATGGGGCCATGGCGCCATTGTGAAAACCATGGCCGGATCGCCCCCCGTCGCCATTCCCCGGCTGGAATGCGGCTGCGGCAGGATGGGCTGTGTCGAGACCTTCGGCAGTGCGCGCGGGCTGGAACGGCTGCACCGCCATCTGACGGGCCAGGGGCTGGACAGTCGCAGCATCGTTGACGGCTGGCAGGCGGGTGAGGCTCTCAGCAGCCGCACCATGTCCATCTTCCTGGAACTGGTGTCTGAACCGTTGGCCCTGCTGGTCAATGCCATCGGCCCGCATCGGGTGCCGGTGGGTGGCGGCCTCGGTTCATCGGCGCCGCTGGTGGCGGCCCTGGATCAGGCCGTCCGTGCCCTGATCCTGCGGCGGACGGAGGAACCGTTGCTGGTGCCGGCCGAACTGGGGGCCAATGCCGGGTTGATCGGGGCCGCCGTGCTGGCCTTGCAGCCGTAAGTTTCCCATAAAAAGAAGGGGGCGGACGGGCCGCCCCCTTTCAGGGATCCTGAGGAAGAAGGGAGAGTCAAAAACCGTTAGAAATCGGCGCGGACACCGATTGCGTAACGGGCACCCGTATCGACATAGGTCAGGACCTGATTGTCGAAGCGGCCGGTGGTGACGACTTCGCTGCCGAAAATATTGGTGCCTTCAGCGAAGACCTGCACATTCTCAAGCACATTGTAGCTGACGCGGGCGTCAACCTGATCATAGGTCCGGCGGTAGACCGGATCGGAACCAGCGCTGGGGTTGACCAGGCTTTCCAGGAAACGTTCGCGGCGGTTATAGGCGACGCGTGCCGACAGCCCGTCCATTTCATAGAAAACGGCCAGGTTCTGGCTGTCACCCAAACCTTCCAGCGCGAAGGAGGTGGTGGTGGAGCTGGGGTCGAACACGGCGTTGCTGTCCACGAAGGTGGCGTTCGCCTGGATACCGAAACCGGCCAGCAGACCGGGCAGGTAATCCATCGTGTGGTTCACGTTGAACTCAAACCCATGGACATTGGCGCTCTGCGCGTTGCGCGGACGGCGCACGCTGAACGTTACCTGGTTCGGCCCGGTCACGCCACCGGCACCCACCGCCAGCTTGCCGGCATTGGCGATGGTGAACACCTCATCCGCCCGGGTCTGCACCACGAAATTGTTGACGCGCTTATAGAAAGCGGCCGCCGACAGGGTGGTGGTACGGGTCGGGTACCATTCGAACGACATGTCGAAATTGTCAGAGGTGTAGGGCTTCAGCGACGGGTTGCCGCCCGAAGCGTCCAGGCTGGCCGGACGCACCGTATCAAAGCTGATACGCGGCGCCATATCGCTGATCTGCGGGCGGGTCAGCGTGCGGGAAGCACCGAAACGGGCGATCACATCGTCCGTCAGGTCGATCTTCACGTTCAGGCTGGGCAGCAGGTAATCGTAGCTGCTCTTCTGGCTGGTCGCCACCGGCACGCCGTTATTGGCATAGACCGCCGTATAGATGGTATTGTCGCCAGTCACCGGCAGGATGTCGGTCAGGGCCAGCTGCTGGCCCGCGGCCTTCACCTCGGTGTGGATATAGCGGAAGCCGATATTCACGAACCAGGGCAAACCACCCAGGTCACCCTTGAAGTCGGTATCCAGATAACCGCCATAGACGCTTTCCTTCACGGAGAAGGAATTGGGCTGGCGGGTCGCCGCATAACCGTTGCTGGCAGCGATACGGGCCGCCGTGGTGCCCGGTGCCAGGTTATTGGCTTTATCCAGGGCCGCTGCTGCTGCCGGGCTTTCCAGGAAGCGGAAATAGGCGTCGGCATCATAGGTCATGAAATTGGCCGGGAAACGCCCGCCGGAACCCAGGAAGCTGCCCAGGCTGAACGGCTTCAGCAGGGAAGCATCAGCCGAGGTCGGATAGCCGCAATAGAGGCACTGAATGTTCGGGTCGCTGGAGACCGAATTGCTGGTCTTTTCGCGGTTGGTATTGATCAGGCCGAAACGGATGGCATCCAGCACGCCGCCATCGCTCTTCCATTCGGTGTCCAGCTTATACTCGAACACCTCTTCCGCCTCATCATTGCCCTGGCGGATGGCGATATGGGTGCGGCCCCGCGTCGGGTCGGTCAGTGAGGTGGTGTGACCGAAGACGGAGGGGAAGCCGCCGCCATCCGCCTGCTGGAAGCTGTAGGTGGAAGGAATGCCGATAACGGTGAAGACATCCTTGCCGCCGTTATTATTGCGGGCCTTGGACCAGGAAGCGTCCGCCTTCACTGTCAGATTATCATTGACGTTCCAGGCGCCATTCAGCCCCAGAGCCTTGGTGGTGACGTTACGGTTATTGGTGTCAACGATCAGGTCGGCATTGCCGTTGGTCGTCAGCCCGGTAACCGTGCGGTTGGAATCAATCTGGGCGGCGGTGTAGCTGGAAGGCTCAAACCAGTTGCCCAGCGCGTGGTTCGTCGCGTCAACGGTGAACTTGTTGTACAACCCGTCCAGGGTGAAGACCAGATCGTCATTGGCCTGCAGCTGGGTGGTCAGGTTGACGCCAATGCGTTCGCGCTCCGACGTTTCCTGGCCGATATCCAGGTTACGCGGGGCATAGACATTGGTGGCGATGGGGTTGGAGGAGGGGCCGATCGTCTGGCCGGACAGATAGCCGTTCACCGTGGTGGACGGGGTTTCCGTCTCACGCTTCTGGTAGGACACGGCCAGCAGGGCACCCAGCTTGTCATCATTGAAGGTGCCGGACAGCAAGCCGAAGGCCTGCGGCGAGACCTTCTTGTTATTCTCTTCATACACGCCCTTGGCGGACGCGATGGCCTTGAACCCGCCAATATCAAACGGGCGCGCCGTCTTCACATTGATGGTGGCGCCGATGCCGCCATCCTGCACTGCGGCCTGGCTGGTCTTATAGACGTCAGCGCCGGAAATCAGTTCGGCGGCCAGCAGGTCGAAGGAGAATTCGCGGCCCTGGTTTTCCGAGGCGAAGGAACGGCCATTGACCAGCACCGTGTTGAATTCCGGCCCGAAACCGCGAACGGTGACAAAACGGCCTTCGCCGCCGCTGCGGTCGATGGAGACGCCAGGGATGCGCTGCAGCGATTCCGCCACGTTGCTGTCCGGGAACTTGCCCAGATCTTCGCTGGCGATGCTGTCCATCACAATGCCGGCGGAACGCTTCATTTCCGCCGAAGCCTGCAGGGAGCGGCGGATACCGGTGACGACGATTTCATCCAGCGTGCCGTCCGTAGCACCATTGGCATTCTGCGCCATCGCCGGCATTGCCGGGATCAGGGCGCACAGCGCGGCCATGCCAACACCACCCAGGCCGGCAGCCATGCGCCGGCCCATAGTCTTTTTCAGCATATGTCACTCCTCCCACACATTACTTCTTGCTGACCGGGCGTACCGGTCTGACCGAACAGGATTGTGCCGCCCGGATTTTCGACGCCTGCCGGAGGAGGAGCCCCCTCCACCGTTCTTGCCGTCGGTTTCTTGTATATGAATTATCAGATAAATATAACATTGCAATCGACGAACTGACGCTTTCGGGCTAAAACGTTCCCTCGTGTGGTATATCTGCATCGGCCCGTTGGGCTGCGGTCTGCCCGCCAAGGCATAAAAATGCCAATATAATCAAGTGGGAGGAGTTTATGGACAAGCCCGTGAAAACGGTTGTCATCGCCGGGGGCGGCTCCGCCGGCTGGATCGCCGCCGGCCGGATTGCCGCTCGCAATGGTACCAGCCTGGCGGGTGGCGTGCGCGTCATCCTCATCGAATCGGCGGTGATCGGCACCATCGGGGTGGGGGAGGGGACGTGGCCGACCATGCGCAACACCCTGCGCAAGATCGGTATCCGGGAGACCGATTTCATCCGCCAGTGCGATGCCGCCTTCAAGCAGGGCGCCCAGTTTGCCCGCTGGACGGATGGCAGCGCTGGCGATGCTTATTACCACCCGCTGAACCCGCCGCAGGGCGCACCGCAGATCAACCTGTCCGGCCATTGGCAGGCTTTCGCCCGCGAAAACCCGTTGAATTTCGCCGAAGCGGTGGATTTCCAGGCCAGCCTGTGCGACGCCGGGTTGGCGCCGAAATCCATCACCAGCCCGGAATATGCCGGGCTGGCCAATTACGCCTATCATTTGGATGCTGGGAAATTCGCCGATCTGCTGCGCGACCACGCGGTGGAAAAGCTGGGCGTCATCCATATGGTGGATGACATCACCGAGGTGCATCAGGATGAAGCCGGCGACCTGACTGGGCTGACCCTGCGCGGGGCGGGGCGGGTCGACGGGGATTTCTTCGTTGATTGCACCGGTTTCGCCTCCCTGCTGCTGGGCGGCACCTATGGCGTGCCGTTCAAGGATTGCAGCGATGTGCTGTTCTGTGACCGGGCGCTGGCGCTGCAGGTGCCCTATGATCGGCCCGACGCGCCCATTGCCACGCACACCATTTCCACCGCCCAGGATGCCGGATGGATCTGGGATATCGGCCTGCCCACGCGGCGTGGCACCGGCCATGTCTATTCCAGCCGACATATGAGTGATGAGGCGGCGGAAGAGAGCCTGCGCCGTTATCTGGGCCCCGCCGCCGACGGGTTGAGCCCGCGCCTGATCAAAATCCGCGCCGGCCACCGCGCCAGCTTCTGGACGCATAATTGTGTCGGGGTCGGGCTGGCCGCCGGCTTCCTGGAACCGCTGGAGGCATCGGCCCTGATGCTGATCGAAACGGCGGTGGATTTCATCGCCGACCGGCTGCCGGCCAACCGGGCAGTGATGGACACGCTGTCCCGCCAGTTCAACCGCGCCTTCACCCATCATTGGGACCGGATCATCGAATTCCTGAAGCTGCATTATGTGCTGACCAAGCGGACCGATACCGCCTTCTGGCGCGATAATCTGGACCCGGCCAGCATTCCGCTGGAATTGCGGGAAAAGCTGGAACTGTGGCGCTATCACCCGCCCGGCCCCGCCGATTTCCCGCACCAGCCGGAGGTGTTCTCTTGGCCGTCTTATCAATATGTGATGCATGGCATGGGCTTCGCCGCGGACTATAGCGGGCTGGCCCAGGTGAAGGCGGAAGCCGCCAGCGCGCGCCGCGCCTTTGCCCAGGCCGAGCGGGCGCGCCAACAGGCCCTGCGTGACCTGCCGCGCCACCGTGACCTGCTGAACCGTATTCAGCAATACGGGCTGCAGCCGGTCTGATCCCGGTTATCAGGAGAAGCACCCATGCCCATCCATCCCCTGACCGCTGCCCGCCACGCCAGCGCCCGCCTGCGCCCCTTGCCGGACATGGGCCATGCCGCCCGGCAGAACCATGCCCAACTGGGGCTGAGCGAGGTGCGGGACGCGCTGGCCGATTACCCGATCTTTCTGCTGAAACATGCCGATAGCGGCCGGTTCAACCTCTGCGCCTTGTTCGCCCTGGAAGGGGGGGCAAGCTGGTTCATGATCCAGGGTGGCTGGCAGGCCACATATCTGCCGCGTAACCTGCTGCGCCAGCCTTTCCACCTCGCCCCCGGCGCCGGGGGCGTGTTCGATCTGGCGGTGGAGGAGGAAACGGACCGGCTGCATGACCGCGACGGCGAACCCCTGTTCGACGCGCACGGCCAGCCGACGGCGCGCACCGAACAGGTGGGCCGGCTGCTGGCCGGCCTGCGTGATGATCTGGCCGCCGCGCGCAGCTTTGTCGACCGGCTGGCGGCGCTGGACCTGATCTGCCCGGTCGACATGATGCTGACCTTCGGCGATGGGCGGGAAAACCAGATTGAGGGGCTTTACACGATCAGTGAAGACCGCCTGCGTGACTTGCCCGATGCGGATGTGCTGGCGCTGCACCGGGAGGGTCATCTGGCGCTCGCCCATGCGGTGATGGCATCGGCCACCCAGGTTCACCGCCTGCAACAGCTTCACAATGCAACGGCCAAGGTGCCGCTGACCCGCATCGCCAAGGCGGTGCGGGACTAAGAACATTAACCAACGGCGGCGACCGCCGCCGCGCGGCCCGTGCCGCGTAAGCCAAGGCGGCGGATGCCGCCGCCCGGCGCTTGAGGGGACAAGAAAATGACCGGCCATGTGCTTGCCATCGACCAGGGAACCACCGGCACCACCGTGCTGGTGTTCGACCGCGACGCCAATATGGTGGGCCGCGCCTATGCCGAGTTCACCCAGCATTTCCCCCAAGCCGGCTGGGTGGAACATGATGCGCTGGAAATCTGGCATGTGACGCTGGATGTGATTGGCCGCGCCCTACGCGCTGCCCATCTGCGTGCTGACGATCTGGCCGCCATCGGCATCACCAACCAGCGCGAAACCGTTGTGGTCTGGGACCGGGCGACGGGGGAGCCGCTGCACCGCGCCATCGTCTGGCAGGACCGCCGCACGGCTTCCTATTGCGAGGAATTGCGCGGGCAGTCCGGCGTGGAGGCGATGATCCGCGACAAGACCGGGCTGGTCATCGACCCCTATTTCTCCGGCACGAAAATCCGCTGGCTGCTGGACCATGTGCCGGGCCTGCGGACGCGGGCGGACAAGGGGGAAGTCGCTTTCGGCACCATTGACAGCTGGCTGATCTGGAAGCTGACCGGTGGTGCGGCGCATGTCACCGACTATTCCAACGCCGCCCGCACCCAGCTTTACAACATCCATGAACTGCGCTGGGATGAGGATATCCTGGCCCTGATGGATATCCCGGCTTGTTGCCTGCCCAAGGTCAACCCCTCCACCTGCATCCATGGGCTGACTGATCCCGACAGTTTCTTCGGCACCCATGGCATTCCTGTGTCGGGCGTGGCGGGGGACCAGCAGGCGGCCCTGTTCGGCCAGGCTTGCCATGGGCCGGGGCTGGCCAAGAACACCTATGGCACCGGTTCCTTCATGCTGATGAACACGGGCACGGCGGCGCGGCGGGGGCCGGGCAGCCTGTTGACCACCATTGCCTGGGGCATTGGTGATGAACCGGTGGAATATGCGCTGGAAGGGGCGATCTTCGTCACCGGGGCGGCGGTGCAGTGGCTGCGCGACGGGCTGGGGCTGATTGCATCCGCGGCGGAGACGGAGGAACTGGCCCGCTCCATCCGGGGCAATGAGGGGGTCTATTTCGTGCCGGCCCTGACCGGGCTGGGCGCCCCGCACTGGGATCCCTATGCGCGTGGCCTGATCTGCGGGCTGACGCGCGGCACTGGCCGCGCCCATATGGTGCGCGCGGCGCTGGAAGCCATGGCTTATCAGACGCTGGACGTGGTGCGCGCGATGGAGCGGGAGGCAGGGATTCCCTTGACGGAGTTGCGCGCCGATGGCGGGGCCACCGCCAACCATTTCCTGATGCAGTTCCAGGCCGACATGCTGGGCGTGCCGGTGGAGGTGCCGCGCATCGCCGAGACAACGGCATTGGGTGCCGCCTATCTGGCGGGGCTGGGGGCCGGTGTGTGGAGCAGCCGGGAAGAGTTGGATGAGAAATGGAAGCTGGCCCACCGGTTTGAACCGGGCATGACGCCAGCCGAACGGGACCGGTTGTATGAACGCTGGGGCCGCGCCCTGGAGCGCGCCAAAGGGTGGGATGTGTAGGGGGTGATGGTGGGGTGTTCTGTGAGGCACTTCCCGCCGCCCGTTATTGCCTCCCCCGCGAAAGCGGGGGTCCAGGGGCCGCCTGGACGACGCTTAAGTGCTTGTGGCCCCTGGATCCCCGCTTTCGCGGGGAAAGCACTGTAAGTGAATCAATCTCTCTAACTCCCCCTCAACCCGCCCCCCAATTCACGGGAACAAACAATGTCGATCCTGGATCGCAACCATTCCATCGCCCGGCTGGATGCCGAACCCGGCAAGTGCTGGGACTTGGTGATTATCGGCGGCGGGGCCAGTGGCCTGGGCGTGGCGCTGGAAGCGGCGGCGCGCGGATACAGCGCCCTGTTGCTGGAAGCGCATGATTTCGCCAAGGGCACCTCCTCGCGCTCCACCAAGCTGGTGCATGGCGGTGTGCGCTACCTGGCGCAGGGCAATATCGGGCTGGTGATGGATGCGCTGCGTGAACGCGGGCGGCTGCTGGCCAATGCCCCGCATGTCACCCGCAAGCAGCCCTTTGTCGTGCCGGTCTATCGCTGGTGGGATGCCGCCTTCTATGGTGCCGGGTTGATGGTGTACGACCTGCTGGCCGGGCGGCTGGGTCTGGGCCGGTCCCGCCTGCTGTCGCGGGCGGAGGTTCTGCGCCGCGCGCCGACGGTGAAACGGGCAGGGCTGAAGGCTGGCATTCTTTATTATGATGGGCAGTTCGATGATGCGCGGCTGGCCCTGACTTTGGGCTTGAGTGCGGCGGACGCCGGGGCCGTGTTGGTCAACCATGCCCCCGTCACCGGGCTGCTGAAGCAGGATGGCAAGGTGACGGGGGTGCGGTTCGTGGATAGCGAAACCGGTGTTGAACGCACGGCCAACGCCCGCGCCATCATCAATGCCACCGGGCTGTTCACCGACCAGACCCGGCATCTGGACGATCCGTCCCGCCCCTCCACCCTGTCGCTCAGCCAGGGGATTCATCTGGTGCTGGATCGGTCCTTCCTGCCGGGGGATGATGCGGTGATGGTGCCGAAAACAGCCGATGGGCGGGTGCTGTTCGCCGTGCCCTGGCACGACCGGGCCATTATCGGCACCACTGACACGCCCATCCCGGAGATCGCGCTGGAACCGCGCCCGCTGGAACAGGAAATCGAATTCCTGCTGACCCATGCCGCCCTCTATCTGGAAAAGGCCCCCAGCCGCGCCGATGTGCTGGCCGTGTTCAGCGGTATTCGCCCGCTGGTGAAGGCTGATGGTGTGTCCGGCACCTCCGCCGTGCCGCGCGACCATCTGATCATCACTGACCCTTCCGGCCTGATCACGCTGACCGGCGGGAAATGGACCACCTATCGCAAGATGGCCGAACAGACGGTGGATCGTGCTGCCGATCTGGCCGGGCTGCCGTCCGTGCCGTCCAACACGGCCGACCGGCATCTGGCTGGCTGGGTGGAGAAGGCGGGCGATTATGCCGATCCGTTGACCGTCTATGGCGCTGATGCCGATGCGGTGCGGGCGCTGATGGCATCCGATCCGGCCCTGGCCGCCCCGCTGCATCCGCGCCTGCCTTATCCGACCGCCCTGGTCATCCATGCTGTGCGGGCCGAAATGGCGCGCACGGTGGAGGATGTGCTGGCCCGCCGCACCCGCGCCCTGCTGCTGGATGCGGCGGCAGCCTTGGAAGCCGCACCCAAGGTGGCCGCCCTGATGGCCGCCGAACTGGGCCGGGATGAGACCTGGCAGCGGCAACAGGTGGAAGCCTTCGCCGCCACTGCCGCTGCCCATCATCTGTGATGGATGGCGTTCGCCATCCATCCACCGATCATAACCAATAAGGAAGTCGCCCCGTGACGATGCTCCGCCCCCTGGGAACCGCCCTTGCCACGCTTTTTCTGCTCTGCCCGCTGATGGTGGTCCCCGCCATGGCGGTGGAGCCAGAGCCGACGCGCGCCGAATGGGAGCGACCGGATATCCTTGCCATCGGGCGGGAACCGGCGCGCGCCACCTTTGACGGTTTCACCAGCCGTGAGGCCGCCCTGGCGCGCGATACCACGGGGCAGCCCTTTCACCTGTCGCTGGATGGCAAATGGTCCTTCGCCTATTCCCGCAACCCGGAGGCAAGGCCGAAGGATTTTTACCGCCCGGATTTTGATGTCAGCGGTTGGGGCAGCATCCAGGTGCCGGGCATCATGCAGGCGCAGGGCTATGGCCAACCCTATTTCAACAATATCGACTATCCGTTCCCGCTGAATCCTCCTTTCATCCCGCATGAAATGAACGAGGTCGGGTCGTACCGCCGCAGCATCGACATTCCGGCGGATTGGGCCGGGCGGCAGGTGTTCCTGAAGATTGGGGCTGCCGGTTCGGCCTATTATGTCTGGGTCAATGGCGTGCGCGTCGGCTATGCGGAGGACAGCAAGCTGCCGTCGGAATTCGACGTCACCCCGCATCTGAAGCCCGGCCAGCCCAATGTGGTGGCGATTGAGCTTTATCGTTTCGCCGATGGCTCTTACCTGGAAGATCAGGATTTCTGGCGGGTTTCCGGCATTGAACGCTCGGTCACGCTCTATGCCGCCCCCACCACCCATCTGCGTGATTTTGAGGTGAAGGCCGGGCTGGATAAGAGCTTCCAGAACGGCACCTTCGCCCTGGATGTGGCGATTGCCGGGGCGAAGGCCGCCAAGGGTGGGCAGGTGCGCGCCACCTTGTTGGATGGCAGCACCCCGGTGCTGACCCAGCAGGCCGCCGTGAAGGACACGGTCAGCCTGTCCGGCACCGTGCCGGGGGTGCGCCCCTGGTCGGCGGAAACGCCGCATCTTTATACGCTGCTGATCGAACTGCTGGACCGTGACGGCAAGCTGGTTGAGGCGACCAGCCGCCGCGTTGGCTTCCGTACCGTGGCGGTGGTGGATGGGGAGGTGCAGGTGAATGGCCGCCGCGTCACCATTCGTGGTGTGAACCGGCATGAACATGACCCACATACGTTCCGCGTTGTCAGTCTGGAAACCATGCGCCGCGATATCGAGTTGATGAAGCAGGCCAATGTCAACGCGCTGCGCACCTCCCACTATCCCAACGATCCGCGCCTGTATGATCTGGCCGATGAATATGGCCTCTACATCATGGATGAGGCGAATATCGAAACCCATGAATTCATGGAACTGGGTAACAAGACCGGCGACCGCGCCGCCCACCAGATGGGCTATAAGCCGGAATGGAAGGAGGCGCACCTGGACCGGTTGCGCCGCATGGTGGAGCGGGACAAGAACCACCCTTCCATCATCTTCTGGTCGCTGGGCAATGAGGCCGGCATCGGCCCCACCTTTGAGGCGATGGGCAAATGGGTGAAGGGGCGCGACCCGTCGCGCCTTGTCTCCTATCTCGGCTGGGGCACGCTGACCCAGGAACATCGGCCCAATGATTATGTCGATATCTATGCGCCCATGTATGACGATATCGACAAGATCGTCGATTACGCCACCGACCCCGCCTTCAAGCAGCCGTTGATCCAGTGCGAATATGCCCATGCCATGGGCAATTCGCTCGGCAATCTGGAAGATTACTGGAAGGCCATCCGCGCGCATCGCAAATTGCAGGGCGGTTTCGTCTGGGATTGGGTGGATCAGTCCATGATCCTGAAGGATGCCCAGGGCCGGGATTACTGGGCGTCGGGCTTTGATTACGGCCCCAACCCGCGCGGGGATCTCAGCGTTGTGGCCGATGGCTTGATCCAGTCCGACCGCACGCCCAACCCGCATTATTATGAATTGGCCAAGGTCTATGCCCCCATCGGCTTTGACGGGTTCGACCCCGCGGCTGGCACCGTCACCCTGCATAACCGCCACGACATGATCGACCTGTCCGGGGTCAGCTTCGACTGGAAGGTGGAGGCCGATGGCGTGGTGGTGGCCAGCGGTAGCCTGGAGGTGCCCAACGTACCGGCGGCCAGCAATGCCAAGCTGACCCTGCCGCGTTACCCAGCCCCGGCGGCGGGGGAGACGCGCAGCCATGTGCTGACCCTCCGTGCTTTGGCGCGGGAGGGGGCCATCCCCGGCGTGGCGGCGGGCCATGTCGTGGCCTGGGAGCAGTTCGCCCTGAACGAACCGCCGGCCCCGGCGCTGCTGGCGGCAGATGCCAGGCTGGTGGACCGCGATGGCCGCATCACCCTAACTGCCGGCGATGCCGAACTGGTGATCGACCGGGCAACCGGTCTGGTGGAGCGCTATGCCCGTCAGGGCAAGCTGCTGCTGTCCGGTGGGGCACCCAATTTCTTCCGGGCGCTGACCGACAATGATATCGGGGCTGGCGTGCAGAAGACCCATGATGTCTGGCGCGAACTGTCCGACGCCCAATATCGCCATGTGCGGGAGATCAAGGCCGACAAGGAAGGTGCCGTGACCGTGCGCCACGCGCTGGGGGCCGGCGGCGGCTGGTTCGAAACCCGCTATGCCATGGGGGCCGATGGGGTGGTGGAGGTGACGGGCAGCTTCACGCCGGTGAAGGATGACCTGCCCGACCCGCTGCGCATCGGCCTGTCCTACAGCATCCCCACCAGCCTGACCGACCTTTCCTGGTTCGGGCGTGGCCCGCAGGAAAGCTATGCCGACCGCAAGAGCGGGATGGCGCTGGGCCTGTGGCAGGGTAAGCTGGCCGAACAGCACCATGATTATGTGCGTCCGCAGGAAACCGGCAACAAGGTGGATGTGCGCTGGCTGACCCTGCAAGGGCAGGGCCTGCCCATGTTGCGGGTGACTGGGGCCGGTCCGCTGTCGGTCAATGCCCTGGCCTTCCCCTATGCCGATCTGATGATGAAGCCGGTGGGCAAGGCGCACAGCTCCGACATCCAGCCCGGCCCCATCGGCAGCCTGCTGATCGATGCCGGCCAGGTGGGTGTCGGCGGCGATACGGGGTGGAGCCTGGATGGCCGCGCCCTGCCGCCCTATCGCCTGAAGGTGGCCGCCACCAGCTTCCGTTTCCGGCTGGGCGGTTGATTACGCAATCGTTCCATGTCTGTAATGGAGCCTGAAATTCAAGGCGCTGTCTGACAGTAGGGCGGCTTTACCGGGCCTGTATTTATCATATATAATACCTGCCCGGTACCTCAGCCGCCCCTCTCTTATCTGCACCCTTTCAACAGCGCCCCCGCTGTTGGGCCCCGCCCGTCTGGCGCTTCTTCTGGCAGTGGAGTGCCGTCGCGGCTTCTGTGGAGTTCTGTTCAGATGACTAATGGCAATGCAAGGGGCCTGCGCCACGAAATGGGCCGCAACTTCACCTATGAAATCCTGCAGCGCCTGGGCGTGGATATCGTCACCGGCACCTATGGCGTGGGCAACCCGTTCCCGACCGAGGCGGAGCTGTGCAAGCAGCTGGGGGCCAGCCGCAGCGTGCTGCGCGAAGCGGTGAAGATGCTGACGGCCAAGGGCCTGCTGAAGGCCCGCCCCCGTCAGGGCACCTGGATTGAGCCGGAGCGCAATTGGAACCTGCTGGACCCCGATGTGCTCTATTGGCTGCTGGAGCGGAAATTCTCCCCCGGCCTGCTGCTGGAATTCACACAAGTCCGGCTGGCCATTGAACCGCTGGCGGCGGCCCTGGCGGCCCGCCATGCCGACGCCAAGGCCAAGGAGGCCATCACGGCGGCGCTGAACCGGATGAAGGCGGCGGAAGCCGGCGACGATGATCCGCTGACCTCTGACATTGCCTTCCATGTTGCGATTCTGGAAGCCAGCGGCAATCGTTTCTATGCCCAGCTGCGCGGGCTGATCGAGGCGGCGCTGCGCACGTCGATCCGGCTGACCAACCGGCGCAAGGGCGTGCGGCTGGCCAGCGTGGCCGACCATCAGCGCGTCGCCGACGCCATCTTCGCCAGCGATCCCGACGCGGCATCGGCCGCCATGCGTCATTTGATGGTGGAGGCGATGACCCTGATCGAGCAGGCGAAGGAAACCATGGAAGCGACGGGGGCCGAGGAGGATTGACACCGGACCCCGGTGCGAGGGACGCGATCGGGGACCGGCGGAAGTGGGGCGGAGGGTGGCCCTATACCCGGTAAGCCAGCCGCAGTGCCCCCCAATGTCGGCCCGCCACCTGGATCGGGGCTGAACAATCCTTCATCAGGGTATAGGTGCCGTTGCCCATGTCGCGGCGATAGGCCTGCAACAGGAAGGGCTGGGTGTTGCGCCCGGCGGCCAGCCCCACCCGGTCGTTGAAGATGCGGCGGTTGCGGCAATGGGCGGCGTTCCAGGCCGCATCGCCGGGGCGCTGCGGATCGCTGAATTTCCGGTTATGCGTGGGCAGATAGCCATTGCGGTCCAGCGCCACGCAGAACACCACCTTGTCGGTCAGGGTCAGCAGCGGTTCCTGAATGGCCGGCAGCAGCCGGTCGGTCAGGTTGGTGAAGCGGGCCATATGCTGCTGCGGGTCGCTGCCGGCGACGGGCTGGTAATCCTCGTCAAACAGGTCGGAAACCTGAATGCTGCCCTCGGCCAAGGCCCGCTCAAAGGCGGCGGAAATCTGCCGGGCGGCGGCCTGGGTGGCGCGGATATAGGGCGTGTCCACCGTCTCCACATCCAGCTTGGCAGTATGGCCGATCAGCCGTTCGCTGAGGGAGAGCAGGTTGCTCAACCGCTCCCCCGCCTGGGCCAGGCTGGCGCTGCTTTCCTTCACCCCGCCGGCCATGTCGCCAATCCGGCCGTCCACGGTTTCAATACTGCCGCCGATGGCACGGGCGGCGGCATCGATATGTTCCTGCTGACGGTCCACTTCGCCCATCGCGTCGGCCAGCACCTGCATGGTGCGGCCGATCTGGTCGGTTTCATTGCGCACCCTGGCGGCCTTGGCGCTGCCGGCGGCACCCTTGTTGGCCAGGGCCTTCACCTGTTCGCCCAGGTCGCGCATGGTGGCGTCGATTTCCTGCGTCGCCTCCGCCGTTTTGTTGGCCAGCGCCTTCACCTCCGTTGCCACCACGGCGAAGCCGCGCCCGGCATCGCCGGCGCGTGCCGCCTCAATGGTGGCATTCAGCGCCAGCAGGTTGGTCTGCTTGGCGATGGTGTTGATCTCACCGGCCACCTTGCCGACGCGTGACAAGGCATCGGTCAGGCCGCGCAATTGCTGTTCAATGCCGGTGACATCGGCGGCCAGGGCGCGGATTTCTGTCAGCGCTTGGTCCACCTGGGATCGGCTTTCCACCGCCTGGGCACGGGCCTTGCCCGTCACTTCCCGCGCGGCGGATGTCGCGGCCGTCACCTGGGTGTTGCCGGCCTTCATCTCCAGCGCCTCCCGGCGCAAGGACTCGAATATCTCCGCCTGCTGGCGGATACGGCGGCTGACATCATCGACATAGCCGGTCACATCGGCGATGGAAACGCCCAGCGTTCCGACCTCCTGCGCCAGCTCCGCGATGGCCTGGCTGGTGCCTGCGCTGGTGACGGGCTTTCCGTTGCCTGCATAGGCTTGATCCATGGCATTTGCCTCCCGGTATGGTCGGTCGCTTTCATCATTGCGACTCTGACTTGTCATAGAGGGGGAGAATGAACGGGCAACAGTGCCTGCCGCTATAGGCCATTGGTCGATTCTTGCTTAAAACAACGTAAACCGACAATACACTTATGTCGGGGATGTACAGGCGACCGCCTTCAGCCATGTAACAACGCCACGGCTGTTACCATGGCCGGGCGGTGGACATCGGCGGGCGGCCTTGCCATAAGGGGTTCCGCGAATGAAACCGGCCCTTATGCCCAGGGGCAGCACAGCAACGGATGGTTATTCCCATGGCGGACACCCAATTCGATCTCGTCGTCATCGGCGCCGGCCCCGGCGGTTATGTTGCCGCCATCCGCGCGGCCCAGCTTGGCATGCGCGTGGCGTGCGTGGAGATGCGCAAGACCCTGGGCGGTACCTGCCTGAATGTCGGCTGCATCCCTTCCAAGGCGCTGCTGGTCGCATCGGAAAAGTACAGCGAAGCCAAGCACCATCTGGGTGCCTTCGGCGTGAAGGTCTCGGGCGTTGAGCTGGATTTTGCCGGCCTGATGAAGCACAAGGACGAGGTGGTGAAGTCCAACGTCACTGGTGTGGATTTCCTGTTCAAGAAGAACAAGGTCACGCGCATCCTTGGCAAGGGTTCCATCAAGGCCGCCGGCATTGTGCTGGTGACGAAGGAAGATGGTTCGACTGAGGAAGTCACCGCCAAGAACATCCTGATCGCCACCGGCTCCGACGTGATGCCGCTGCCGGGCGTGACGATTGATGAAAAGCGGATCGTGTCTTCCACCGGTGCGCTGGAGCTGGAAAAGGTGCCGGGCCATCTGGTGGTGATCGGCGGCGGCGTCATCGGCCTGGAACTGGGTTCCGTCTGGCAGCGCCTGGGTGCCAAGGTCACGGTTATTGAATATCTGGACCGCATCCTGCCGACCATGGATGGCGAGGTTTCCAAGCAGTCCCAGCGGATTTTTGGCAAGCAGGGCATCGACTTCAAGCTGTCCACCAAGGTGACGGGTGCCACGGTTGAGGGTGACAGCGTCACCCTGACGGTGGAGCCGGCCAAGGGCGGTGCGGCGGAGACGATCCAGGCCGATATCGTGCTGGTGGCCATCGGCCGCCGTCCCTACACCGATGGTCTGGGCCTGGAAGCTGTGGGCGTGGAACTGGATGAACGCCGCCGCATCAAGACCGACCATCATTTCCGCACCAACGTGCCCGGCATCTGGGCCATTGGCGACGTGATCGCCGGCCAGATGCTGGCTCACAAGGCGGAAGAGGAAGGCGTTGTCGCGGCGGAAGTGATGGCGGGCCAGTCCGGCCACATCAATTACGATGCCATCCCCGGCGTTGTTTACACCTGGCCGGAAGTGGCCACCGTCGGCAAGACGGAAGAGCAGTTGAAGGCCGAAGGTGTCGCCTATAAGGCCGGCAAGTTCCCCTTCACCGCCAATGGCCGCGCCCGGTCGATGAACGCGACCGAGGGCTTTGTGAAGATCCTGGCCGACGCCAAGACCGACAAGGTGCTGGGTGCGCACATCATCGGTGCCTCTGCCGGTGAGATGATCGAGGAACTGTGCCTGGCGGTGGAATTCGGCGCCTCGTCGGAAGATATCTACCGCACCAGCCATGCCCACCCGACCCTGACGGAAGCCATCAAGGAAGCCGCCATGGCCGTTGCCGGCCGCCCGATCCATATGTGAACGGCGGTCCCCGCAAGGGATGCAGAGAAGGGCCGGGGAGGGTGACCTCCCCGGCCCTTGTCATATATTGACCATCAGGGCAGCGCCACCGGCGCCCACAGCACCTGATCGATATTATCCGCCCCGGCCACCAGCATGGCCAGCCGGTCAAAGCCCAGCGCGATGCCGGCGCTGTCGGGCATCAGCGGCAGTGCTGCCAGGAAATCCTCGTCAATCGGATACCGCTCCCCATAGAGCCGCTCCTTCTCGGCCATGTCGGCCTCAAACCGGCGGCGCTGCAGCACCGGGTCGGTCAACTCCCCAAAGGCATTGGCCAGTTCCACGCCACAGGCATACAGCTCAAACCGTTCCGCCACACGCGGATCGTCGGGCTTGGGCCGGGCCAGGGCTGCCATGGAGACCGGGTAATCGGTCAGGAATGTGGGCCGGCCAAAACCCAGATGCGGTTCGATCCGGTCCAGGCTGACGCGGAAGAACAGGTCTTCCCAGGTATCGCTTTCCGCCACGCGGATGCCGATGCGCGTCACCTCCGCCGCCAGCCGGTCGCGGTCGGGGCGCAGCGGGTCAGGGGCGGTGGCCAGCAGGTCGATCCCGGCATAGGTATGGAAGGCATCGGCCACGCTCAACACCTCCCATTCCGCAAACGGGTCGCTTTCCGTGCCCCGGAAGCGCAGCTTGTCCCGCCCGGCGGCGGTGCAGGCGGCACGGGTCAGCGCCACGCAATCGCCCATCAGGTCACGATATCCAGCCCCGGCGCGGTACCATTCCAGCATGGAAAATTCCGGGTGATGCGTGCCCGATCGTTCCCCGTTGCGATAGACATGCGAAAGCTGGAACAGCTTGGACACACCCGCCGCCAGCAGCTTCTTCATGGTGAATTCCGGGCTGGTATGAAGGTAGAGCCGGATTCGGTCATCCGGGTGCGGCCCCACCAGATCGGTGGCAAAGGCCACCAGATGCACCTCCAGACCGGGGGAAATCTGCAGGGCCGGTGTCTCCACCTCATCAAAGCCCTGATCTTCAAACCAGTGCCGCGCGGTGCGCAGCACCTGCTGGCGCACCGCCAGATGCGGGCGCTTGGCCTGGAAATGATCGGGATGCCACCAGGGGGCTTGCTTGCTCATCATCCATGTCTCGACGGGGCGGGAAAAGCGGGGCACTCTCCCTTTCCCTTTGATCTGTCATGCAACCGGCCCCGATGTCGAGTCCTCCCCCGGAAACCCCGAACCTCCGTATTATCTGGGATGTCGGTCGCCTGTCGGAATGGGCGCGGCTGCTGGCCGATTGCGGGCAGAGCACCCTGACCCAGGGTTTCGGCTATTCCCAGGCGTTTTATACGACAGAGCGCTGGCGCCCAAGGCTGGGCATTATTGAGCTGGCCGATAATCCCGTCGGGCTGGTGGTGGTGACGGAAAAACGCATCGCCAAACTGATCCGGCTGGTGCGGCTGCATCGCGGGCCGCTGCTGTTGCCGGTGGCGCGCAAGCCGGCCGTCTTTGCCATGGTGATGAAGCTGCTGCGCCAGGAATACCGCCCCGGCCCCTTCTGCTGGCCGGCCCTGGTGCCGGAATGGCCGGCGGGGGAGGAGGCGGAAGCCATGATGCGCTGGGCCGGCTGGCGGCGCGACAAGGCACCGGGCTATCGCACCATCTGGCTGGATTTGCGCCAGGACGCGGCGGCGTTGCGGGCAGGTTTGGCGCAGAAATGGCGCAACGCCCTGAACCAGGCCGAGCGCGCCGGGCTGAGCGTGGAAATCGACCGCGATGGCAAGCAGCAACTGCCCTGGCTGCTGGAACAATATCAGGCCGACAAGGCAGCCAAACGCTATCGCGGCCCCTCCCCGCAACTGGTCATCCGTATGCGTACTGGCATGCATAAGGATGGCGATATCCTGCTGCTGCGCGCCGTGAAGGACGGGGTGCCGGTGGCCGGTATCATGGTGCTGGGCCATGGCAAGGCCGCGACATATCAGATCGGCTGGAGCAGTGCCGCCGGTCGGTCAGCGCGGGCGCATAACCTGCTACTCTGGCGGGCGGTGCAGGAATTGAAGGCGCAAGGGCGGGAATGGTTCGACCTGGGCGGGTTACTGCCTGATCACGCCGCCGGCGTCACCGCCTTCAAACGCGGCATGGGCGGGGAAGAGGTGGAGTTGGTGGGGGCGTGGCGGTAGGCCCCCCCTCCTTGAGGAAAAAAGGCGGCCACCCATCGGCAGCCGCCTTTCCCCTTACTTTCCGTCCACCAGCTTCTGCGTCAGATAGACCACCTGCAGGGCCGTCACTTCCGCGCGCTGTTTCAGGTTGGCAGCGGCTGAATGGCCGCCTTCCATATTCTCGTAATACATCACCGGATGGCCCAGGCTTTCCAGCTTGGCCACGAACTTGCGGGCATGGCCCGGATGCACGCGGTCATCCTTGGTGGAGGTGTAAACCAGCGCTTCCGGGTACTTCACATCCTTCTTGATGTTCTGGTACGGGCTGAACTTGGCCAGCCATTCGCGTTCCGCCGGGATTTCCGGGTTGCCATATTCCCCCATCCAGGAGGCACCGGCCAGCAGCGTGTGATAGCGCATCATGTCCAGCAGCGGCACAGCCACGATGACGGCCCCGAACAGGTCCGGGCGCTGGGTCATGGTCACGCCGGTCAGCAACCCGCCATTGGACCCACCCTGGATGCCCAGCTTGGCCGGCTTGGTCACCTTGGTCTTGATCAGATCCTCGGCCACGGCCTGGAAATCATCATAGGCGCGCTGGCGGTTCTGCTTCAGGGCCGCCTGGTGCCAGCGGGGGCCGAATTCCCCGCCGCCACGGATATTGGCCACCACATAGGTGCCGCCCTGTTCCAGCCAGGCCTTGCCCAGCACGGACATGTAGGACGGGGTCATCGAAATCTCGAAACCGCCATAGCCATACAGCAGGGTGGGGTTATTGCCATCCGCCTTCTGGTTCTTCGGCCGCACGATGAAGTACGGCACCTTGGTGCCATCCTTGCTGGTGGCAAAGCGCTGTTCGGTGGTGAAGGGGGCGGCATCAAACCGGGCCGGCAGCGCCTTGATACCCTGCGGCTTGCCCCCCTTTTCCATCAGATACAGCGTGTCGGGCTGCAGGAAGTTAGTGTAGCTGACCAGCACATCGGTGCTGAAGGCATCGGTGGAGATGATGTTCAGGCTGCCATTGGCCGGCAGGTCGATGGCGGTCTGCTGCCAGCCGCCGGTGCCCTTGCGGGTGGCCAGCAGCTTGCCGGTCACATTATCCAGCAGGTCAATATAGATGGCATCCTGCGCCAGGGCCACGCCCTGGATGGCAGCAGTCTCACCCGGCGAATAGATGACATCGACCGATGTGACCTTGCCAGCGGCCGCCTGGGCCAGCGGCAGGGCGACCAGATCGCCCTTCTTCAGCGTCTTGCCGGCCACAGCCCAGTCATCGCGCAGCGACAGGATCAGGTCGCCATTCATCACGCCGCGCAGCTCAATGCCCAGCGGCAAAGCCAGCTTGGTGGTCTTGGCGTCGGCACCGACCAGATGCCATTCCTCGGTGAAGAAATCCGGGCCGCGCTGCACCAGCAGGGTGGTGCCTTCGGGGCGGCGCACGGCATAGGGCCGGGCCCAGACATCCTGCTTGCCCACTTCCAGCAACAGCGGTGCCTTGGCCAGATCGGTGCCGCGCTTCCACAGCCTTACCTGCCGCGCATAACCGCTGTCGGTCATGCTGTCGGGGCCAAAGTTGGTCGCCACCATCAGGGTGTTTTCATCGGCCCAGTCGATGGTCTGCTTGGATTCCGGCAGTTGGAACCCGTCCTTGACGAAGCTCTTGGTCTTGACGTCGAATTCCCGCACGGTGACGGCATCCTTGCCGCCGTCGGACAGATAGACCAGGCAGCGCGTGGCATCGGCGCCGACGCAATTATGGCCCTTATAGACCCAGTTCTTGCCCTCTTCCTTGGCCAGCTTGTCGATATCCAGCACGATATCCCACTGGGTATCCTGGGATTTATAGCTGTCCAGGCTGGTGCGCCGCCATACGCCGCGCACATTGGTCTGGTCCTGCCAGAAATTATCGACCTTGCCGCCTTCCAGGCTGCCATAGGCGATGCGATCCTTGGCGGTCAGCACCTTTTCCGCCTCGGCGCGGATCGGCTCGAAACGCGGATCGTTCTTCAGGCGGGCAAAGGTGGCCTCGTTATGCTTGCGGCCCCAGTCCAGCGCCTTGGCACCTTCCACTTCCTCCAGCCAGACGAAGGGATCCTTGGCTGCCTCAGCAGCGGCGAAAGCCGGTTCCTGCACCTTGTCTTCTCCCTGCGCCGCCGTTGCGGCCAACGCCACGACGGCCACCGCCGTCAGCAATGCCTTGCGAAAAACCATGGGCCTGTTCCACCTGTTCCGGGGATGACCGGCACCGTCCGACGTCACCGGTCTTTGGTTAGGATGCAATTGGTACCATCCATAGCGCGCCCGGTTAAGCGACCGTAACAAGCCGGAAACAAAATCACCCTACCGGGCTGAATCGCCCGCCGGTCAGGGGGTACGGCACGCCCGTGGTGCCGGGCAGCGACAAGGGCAGGCCCAGGCGTGAGCGCACCGCCAGATAGGCAAAAGCCTCTGCCTCCAGCGCGTCGCCGTTCCAGCCCAAGCCATCCACCGGCGATACCGGCACGCCCAGCCGTTCGGCCAGCATCCACATCAGGGTTTCATTGCGCCGCCCCCCGCCGCAGACCAGCCAGCGGCGCGGCGGGGTGGGCAGATGGTCCAGCGCCCGCACGATGCTTTCCGCCGTGAAGGCCGTCAGCGTGGCCGCCGCATCGGCAGTATCCAGATTGGTCAGCGCCGTGCGGTTCCAGGCGTCGCGGTCCAGCGATTTGGGCGGTGGGGCCTGGAAATAACCATGATCCAGCAGCCGGACCAGCAGGTCCATATCCACCTTGCCCGTGGCCGCGATCCGCCCGCCATCATCATAGGGCTCGCCCGTGCGCGACAGGATCAGGTCATCCACCAGCGCATTGCCGGGGCCGGTATCAAAGGCAAGCACATCCAGCTCCCCCGGCCCCAGCCAAGTGACATTGGCCACCCCGCCAATATTCAGAATGGCGACAGGTCGTTCCAGATCGCCCACCAGTGCCTGATGGTACAGCGGCACCAGCGGCGCCCCCTGGCCACCCGCCTTCACGTCCGCCGTGCGAAAATCAAACACCACATCAATGCCGGTGGAAGCCGCCAGCCGGGCCCCATCGCCGATCTGCCAGGTATGCCGCCGGTCGGGCGCGTGCAGGATGGTGTGGCCGTGAAAACCGATCAGGTCCACCTGATCCGGGGTCAGGTCATGCACGCGCAGCGCACTGGCCACCGCGTCGGCGTGCAGGTCGGTCAGTTCCTGTTCCACACCCGCCACATCGCCCACCCCGCCCAGCACGGCGCGCAGCCGGTCGCGGAAGGCCCGGCGATAGGGGGCGAACAGGAAGCCCAGCGGTTCCACCAGCCCATGCCCGTCGGTACGGATCAGGGCGGCATCGATGCCATCCATCGACGTGCCGCTCATCAGACCCAATGCGGTGAAAACCTGCCCTGCCATCGTGCCCTCGTGCCCATTGCTGGCAACTGTGCTACCACGCCCTTGCCCATAGGGGCGATCAACTTCGATCAAAGACCAAGGTTTGAGAGATCATGACCACGACCACCGCACCCGCGAACATCAAATCCGACTTCCTGCGCGTGATGGTGGAGCGTGGCTATTATCATCAGGCGACCGACCTGGAAGCGCTGGACAAGAAATTCCTGGAAGGCCCGGTCACGGCCTATAATGGCTATGATGCCACGGCGGACAGCCTGCATGTCGGCCATCTGCTGCCCACCATGATCCAGCGCTGGCTGGGCAAGACGGGCAACAACCCCATCCTGTTGATGGGCGGCGGTACCACCAAGATCGGCGACCCGTCCGGCCGTGACGAAACCCGCAAGCTGCTGACGACCGAGGATATCAACGCCAATATCGACAGCATCAAGGGCGTGTTCGACCGCATGTTCACCTTTGGCGACGGCGCCCCCGGCACCGCCCGGCTGGTGAATAATGCCGACTGGCTGGACCAGCTGGAATATATCCCGTTCCTGCGCGATATCGGCCGCCACTTCACCATCAACCGCATGTTGAGCTTTGATTCGGTGAAGCTGCGCCTGGACCGTGAACAGCCGCTGACCTTCCTGGAATTCAATTACATGATCCTCCAGGCCTATGATTTCGTCGAACTGAGCCGCCGTTACGGCTGTTCGCTGCAAACCGGCGGCAGTGACCAGTGGGGCAATATCGTCAATGGGGTGGAACTGGGCCGCCGCATCGCCCAGGCCGACCTGTATGGCTTCACCTGCCCGCTGCTGACCACGGCATCGGGTGCCAAAATGGGCAAAACCGCCGCCGGGGCCGTCTGGCTGAACGAGGATCGGCTGTCCAACCTGGATTTCTGGCAGTACTGGCGCAACACGGAAGATGCGGATGTCGTCCGCTTCCTGAAGCTGTTCACCGAACTGCCGCTGGATGAAATCGCCCGCCTGGGTGCCTTGGCAGGGGCGGAGATCAACGAGGCCAAGAAGATCCTGGCCACTGAGATCACCGCCCTGGTGCGCGGCCGGGAGGCTGCCGAACAGGCCGCCGAAACCGCCCGCCGCACGTTCGAGGAAGGGGTGGCGGCCGACGGCCTGCCCACGGTGGAAATCCCGCAAGGCAGCCTGACCGATGGTGCCTATCTGGCCGACCTGATGGTGCAGACCGGCCTGTCCGCCAGCAAGGGCGAAGCGCGTCGCCTGATCAAGGGCAATGGCGTGAAGGTGAATGACGCTGCCGTGTCGGACGAGGCGTACAAGCTCTACGCCTCCCATATCGGCGATGACGGCGTGATCAAGCTTTCCGCCGGCAAGAAGCGCCACGCCCTGGTGAAGCCGGTCTGATGGGCGCGGGTGCCGTGATGAACGGTGCCCGTTGGCCGGAATCTGCCGCCGCCATCGGCGCGCTGCGGGTTCCGGCCCTGATCGGCTTGCAAGCTGTTGCCGCGCTGTGCGAGGGGCTTGCCCCTTTTCCGCTGGAGCGGCCCGGTTTGCGGCTGAGCCATAACCCGCTTCTGTCCCACCTACTGGGGCCGGATGGGGCGGTTGGTGGTCTGGCGGGCGACTTGCTGGGGCAGGGGGCAAGGCCGGTGCGGGCCTTGCTGTTCGACAAGACGGCACAGACAAATTGGCAGGTTCCCTGGCATCAGGATCGCACCATCGCCGTAACCGCCCGCCACGACGTGCCCGGCTTCGGCCCCTGGTCCGTGAAGACCGGCATACCGCATGTTGCCCCACCGGTGGAAATTCTGGCAGGGATGGTCACCATCCGCCTGCATCTGGATGATGTTGGACCGGATAATGCCCCTCTGCTGATTGCCCCCGGCTCCCACCGTCTTGGCGCGGTGGCAGAGGCGGATATTGCGTCGGTGGTTGCCACCACCGGGCATCATGCCTGTCTTGCCCAGGCCGGAGATGCCTGGGCTTATGCCACCTTGATCCTTCATGCGTCCGAGGTGGCACGGCAGCCGACGCGGCGGCGGGTGCTGCATGTGGATTACGCCGCTGCTGCGCTACCGCCGCCCCTAGAATGGCAGGGCGTATAACCGCCCCGCCAGCCCCCCTTGCTTACAGATCCAGCGCGTTGGTCAGGTCGCCCAGCGGCTTTGCGCCATTGGCTGCCAAGGCGGCATCGCGGGTCTTGATGCCCTCCAGCGTCGGCAGGCCATAGCGCTTGGTGATGAAACGCAGGATGGACGTGGTGTCATACTGCGTATGGTCGATAAACCCCTTCTTGGCGTGGGGGGAGATGATGATCGCCGGGATGCGGGTGCCGGGGCCGAAACGGTCCCCCTTGGGCGGGGCCACATGGTCCCAGAAGCCGCCATTTTCATCATAGGTGACAATGACCAGCATGTGCTTCCATTGCGGGCTCTTTTCCAGATGCTTCACAATGTCGGCGATGTGCTGATCGCCGCTGATCACATCGGCATAGCCCGCATGTTCGTTCAGATTGCCCTGTGGCTTGTAAAAGCTGACCTGGGGCAGCTTGCCGGCATCGACGGCCTTGATGAATTCCGCCCCGTCCATGCCGCCATCGCGCAGATGTTCCGCCCGCGCCTTCGTGCCGGGGGCGTAATTGGCGAAGTAATTGAAGGGCTGGTGGTGGAACTGGAAGTTCGGCGCCGGTGAGGCATTCTGCCCAGCCAGGGTGGCATTGAAGGCCGACGCGTACCAGGCCCAACTGACCCCCTTGGCCGACAGCAGATCGCCGATGGTGGTCTGGGTCTGCGGCGGCAGGGTGGTTGGGGCGGCCGGGTCGGCATAGGCCGGATCGCCGCCGGGGGCCGGCTTGTTATTGCTGGGCTGATAGGGGGGCTGCATGGTGTTGACGGCGTAGAAATCCGGCGTCAGGTTGCCATCCTTGGCAAATTTCGGCGGCCCCTGCAGGGCCGAAGCCGGTGAATTCTCGGCCAGTACCAGGGTCACGCCATCCGGCCCGACCTGGGAAATCAGATCCTTGGCCGGGCTTTTATCCGCATCGGGATAAAAGGGCGCGCAGGCGCAGGCCAGTTGGAAATGGTTGAAGAAGGAACCGCCAAACCCGCCCATGAAGAAATGGTCGGCCAGCGTGTAACGCTGTGCCACCTGCCAGAGTGGCAGTTTGGAGCCATCATAATGGCCCATCACCAGCCCGCCCGTATCACCCCAGGCGGCGAATTTGTCATTGCGGCCGCCATTGATCTGCATCTGGTTCTGATAGAAGCGATGCCACAGGTCGCGGGTGGCGATACCCAGCGACTGATTAAAGCCCTTGGGATCATCGATGGCGAACGGCGCATTGGGCAGATGTTCGGTTTGGGCCTGGGTGACGGCAGGTGTCACCCCCTTGGCCGTCAGCCCGCCCCAGACCGGCGGCAGTTCGGCCAGCGGCTTGCCGTCGCGGTCGGCCTGCACAATGCCGGATTTTTCCGCCTGTGCCAGCCCGTCAGCTCCGGGGAAATGGCCATAAAGATTATTGAAACTGCGGTTTTCGGCATAGATCACCACCACCGTTTCAATCTTTTCCAGCCCCTTGGGCGTGGCCGCCAGGGCAGGGGAGGTCAGCGCGGTGGCGGCCAGCAGCATCGGCAATAGCAGGGGGCGGGTACGCATCGGCATTCTCTTAAAATACGGGCGGACGGGTTGGGCTTTCCCTACTCCTACCGCATGTCGTTTTCATGATCATTCGCTGCGGCAGGATATCGCAAGATGTCGCAGTTTCGTTGATCGATCATGATTGGGCGTTAAGAAGGGGCGATGGCGTCTGGGGAGGGTGAGGGTGCGTGGGTTGCGGGTGTTGGCGGGGCTGGCCGCCCTGGTGTTGCTGGCCGGTGGGGCGGCTGCCATGACGCGGCAGGAGGTTTATGCGCGGGTTGAATTGCTCCGGCAGGCGGGCGGGGCGATCTTCGCTGATCCCAGCCTGTCGGCGTCCGGCAAGCTGGCCTGCGCCTCCTGCCATGTGCCGGGCAACGCCTTCGGCCCGGTCAGCGGGCGGGCGGTGGAGCCGGGCGGGCCGGACCTGTCGCTGTTCGGCCACCGGGCGGTGCCGTCGCTGACCTATACCCAGACGGTGCCGGCCTTCAACGAACATATGTTCGATACCGATCCCTATGGCGATGACAGTGTGGATGGGGGCCCGTCTGGCGGCCTGACCTGGGATGGCAGGGTGGACCGCACCGCCGATCAGGCGCGCATCCCGCTTTACTCCCCGGTGGAGATGGCAGCCTCCGGCCCGGCATCGGTGGCAAAGGCCCTGCGCGCTGCCCCCTATGCCGGGCTGCTGCGCCAGTTGGCGGGGAAGGGGGCGTTTACCCAGGATGAGGCGCTGGTGACCATTGCCCTGTCGGCGCTGGAGGTGTTCCAGCAAACGCCCGCGCTGTTCTATCCCTACAGCAGCAAGTACGACGCCTATCTTCAGGGCAAGGCGACCTTGACGGCGCAGGAGGCGCGGGGACTGGCCCTGTTCAATGATGAGGCGAAGGGCAATTGTGCGTCGTGCCATAAAAGTGCGGTGGATATGGACGGCACGCCGCCGCAATTCACCGATTACGGCCTGATCGCGCTGGGCGTGCCGCGCAACCGCGCCATCCCCGCCAATGCCGATCCGGCCTTTTTCGATCTGGGCCTGTGCGGCCCCGACCGGACGGATTTCAAGGCCCGTGCGGATTATTGCGGCCTGTTTCGCACGCCGTCGCTGCGCAATGTCGCCCTGCGCAAGCGCTTCTTCCATAACGGGGTGTTTACTGACCTGACCCAGGCCGTCAGCTTCTACGCCACCCGCGATACCGACCCCGCCCGTTGGTTTCCGCGCAAAGAAGATGGCACGGTGGATGCGTTTGACGATCTGCCCGCCCCCTATCGCGCTAACCTGAACATGGACCCGCCTTTTGGCGGCAAGGTTGGTGACAAGCCAGCGCTAAGCGAAGCGGAGATTGCCGATATTGTTGCTTTTCTGGGGACGTTGACGGATGGGTGGGGTGGAAAATGATTTGGTGTTTATTTTGAATTATGCCTTGTGGCGGTGAAATAATTTATATGTATTCTGTAAATGTGGTGATGTTTCAGTGGTTGTAATTTCAACATGCGCCAAGCGAATTTTCTGCATGTTTTTCTGAATTCGCGATACCATCATCTGGCATTTTGCTGGGGGTGGAAATGTCTGTGTCTTCGGTCAGTAAATTGTATGCGTCCCCGTTGACCTTTACGCCGGGGCAAGCCGATAGTTCTGTGCTGCCGCCTGCAGAAAGTGCGGCTGCCATTAATGTCCAGTTAAGCGACTTTGCCAAAAGCCTCACACCCTCCGCCGCTACTCTGTTTGGGAGCCTGTCGGACGAGACGAAGGATTTGATGGGAAAGCTGGTATCGGCGGGTAGCATTTCGCAGGATACGTTGGCCAATGCCCTTAATTATTTTGCGAAACTTCAGAATAATCAAACCATTGATGCCGCAGCGGGAGGCCAAGCTGGCGGTAATCAGGCTGGGCCTGATTTGGGGCAGATGCTGAATAGTTTTGAAAATGGCGGCAACGTTGACTTTGATGCCATCTCCAAAGCATCGGCAGAGTATCGCCGCGCGTCACTGGATCAACTGAACCAGGATTTGGCGGCGGGTAAAACCGGCTATTCGCTGAATGAATTGTCGGCAGGTGCTGCTGTCCGCGGGTTGGGGTTGGATAAGCTGATTGCACAGGATGTGGGGATGGACCTTTCCAAAGGAGCGTTGTGAAAGAGGGGGCACCCACTCTCTATAACCCACCCCCTTCCGCCCCCGCCCCATTTCCGCCTATAAGCAAGGTTAAACCCGCACCCGCCCGGTGCCCCTTGCCTTTTGAGAGCCCATGATCTTCACGCCGTTTGAACGCTTGGTTGCCTTCCGTTACCTGCGGGCGCGGCGGCAGGAAGGCACGGTGTCGGTGATTGCCGGCTTTTCCTTTGTCGGGGTGGCGCTGGGGGTGGCGACGCTGATCATCGTCATGTCGGTGATGAACGGGTTCCGGGCGCAACTGGTGGCGCGTATCCAGGGCATTGGCGCCCATGCCAGCATTACCCGCGATGGCGGGGCGATTCCCGACTATCCGATCCTGGTGGAAAAGCTGGCGGCCACGCCGGGCGTGGTGATGGCCATGCCGGTGGTGGAGGGCCAGGCCATGGCCACCGTCAATGGCCGGGCCACGGGCGTGAAGGTGCGCGGGCTGCTGCCGGAAGATTTCAAGCGCCGGCCCATTGTCGGCAGTTCGGTCATCCGGGGCCTGCCCGATCTGGGGGATGATGGGGTGGCGCTGGGCTTTGGCCTGTCGCGCACGCTGGGTATTTCGGTCGGTGGCGAAGTCACCTTGATCAGCCCCAAGGGCACGCCCACCCCGTTCGGCACCATGCTGCGGCGTAAATCCTTCCCCGTTTATGCGGTGGTGGATGTGCGGATGCCCGATCAGGATGCCGCCAGCCTTTATATGCCGTTGGGGGCGGCGCAGAGTTTCTTCCGTCTGCCGGAACAGGCCACCGCCATCGATGTCTTTGTGCAGAACCCGCAGGATGTCACCGCCCTCCATGCCAGCCTGTCGGCGGCGGTCGGTCCTGGCTATCGCGTTACCGACTGGCGGCAGGCCAATGGTTCCCTGGTCACGGCCTTGGGCGTGGAGCGGGTGGCCATGTTCATTGTGCTGACGCTGATCATCCTGGTGGCCAGCTTCAATATCATCTCCTCCATGGTCATGCTGGTGCGCGGCAAATCCGCGGCGATTGCCATTTTGCGCACCATGGGGGCGGCACAGCGTTCCATCCTGCGGGTGTTCCTGCTGGCCGGTGCCTCCATCGGGGCGTTTGGCACGCTGATCGGCTTTGGCCTGGGGCTGGTGCTGACCTTGAATGTGCAGGCCATTGGCGCGGCGCTGTCATCGCTGCCGGGGGCGGCCAATATCCCGATGATCGCCTTTCTGACCGGCCTGCCCGCCATCATTGATTGGGGGGAGGTGATGCTGGTGCTGGGGCTGGGCCTGTTCCTGTCCATCGGGGCGACGATCTACCCCGCCCTGCGCGCCGCCCGGCTGGACCCGGTGGAGGCGCTGCGCCATGGCTGAGACAAAGCAGAAGGCAGGCGGCATGTTCTCCGCTGTGGAACGCTGGATCGCCGGGCGCTATCTGCGCGCCCGGCGGCAGGAAGGCTTCATCTCCGTCATTGCCGGTTTCTCCTTCCTGGGCATCACGCTGGGGGTGGCGACGCTGCTGGTGTCGCTTGCCGTGTTCAACGGGTTTCAGCGCGATCTGCTGTCCCGTGTGCTGGGCTTCCAGGGCCATTTGATGGTGTTTTCCCCCAACGGCCCCTTCGTGCCGCCGGCAGATGACATGCGCCGCCTGTCGGCCCTGCCCGGCATGGCGGGGGTGATGCCGGCCATTGACGGGCAGGGGCTGCTTTCCATCCGCGATTATGCCGGCGGCGTGCTGGTCAAGGCGCTGAACGCGGCGGATATCGCCCGCCGCCCGGCCTTCGCCGGTTCCTTGAAGCAGGGCACCCTGCCGGCAGGCGACGGGGTGGCCATCGGGGCCAAGCTGGCCGAACGGGGCGGCATCAAGCTGGGCGACCGCATCACCCTGCTCAGCCCCCGCATTGGCACGGAAGGGGCACCCCGGTCACGCAGCTTCCCGGTTGTTGGCATTCTGGCGCTGGGCGTGTCGGAATTTGATGCCACCCTGGTGCTGATGGACCTGCCCGCCGCCCAGAGTTTCTTTGAACTGGGGGAGACGATCACCACCCTGGAACTGATGCTGGATGATCCGGCCAAGGCACCGGGGCTGCACCCGGCGGTCAGCGTCAGCCTGTCGGAACCCTTGCTGGCGCAGGATTGGCAGCAGGTGAATGGTGCCTTTTTCAGCGTCATTGAAACCCAGCGCAATGTGGTGACGCTGATCCTGGCCATGATCGTCATCGTGGCCGCCTTCAACATCATTTCCGGCATGATCATGATGGTGCAGGACAAGGGGCGGGAAATCGCCATCCTGCGCACGATGGGGGCCGGGCGCGGCATGGTGCTGCGTATCTTCCTGCTGTCCGGTGCCTCCATCGGCATTGCCGGCACGGCGGCCGGGGTGGCGCTGGGCGTGCTGGCCTCCCACCATGTGGAAGATGTGCGCCAACTGGTGCAGGCAGTGACGGGCACCGACCCGTTCAACGCCGATATCTATTACCTGTCCACCCTGCCAAGCTGGACGGACCCGGTGCAGGTGGCGCTGGTGGCGCTGTCCTCCGTCGCCCTGTCCTTTGTGGCCACCCTTTACCCCTCCTGGCGGGCTGCCCGGCTCGACCCTGTGGAGGCGCTGCGTTATGAGTGAGGCGATGAACGGCACCGATATTGTGCTTTCCCTGAACGGTATCCGCCGCTCCTTCGCGCAAGGCGAAAAAAGGCTGGATGTGCTGCGCGGGGTGAATGCCGCCGTGAAGGCCGGCGAACTGGTGGCCCTGGTCGGCCCGTCCGGGGCCGGCAAATCCACCCTGTTGCAGATCGCGGGCTTGCTGGAACGGGCCGATGGCGGGGAAATCCATATTGCTGGCCAATTGGCGTCAGCGCTGGATGATGCCGGGCGCACGGCGCTGCGCCGGGACCGCATCGGCTTTGTCTATCAGTTCCACCATCTGCTGCCGGAATTCTCCGCCCTGGAAAATATCGTGCTGCCGCAGATGATTGGCGGTGTGGCCCGCAAACGGGCGGAAATCCGCGCGCGGGAATTGCTGGAACGGGTGGGGCTGGCGGCGCGGGCCGACCATCGCCCGGCCAAGCTGTCGGGCGGGGAACAGCAGCGCGTGGCCATTGCCCGCGCCCTGGCCAACCGCCCGGCCCTGCTGATTGCGGATGAGCCGACCGGCAATCTGGACTTGCACACGGCGGAATCGGTCTTCGCCATGTTCCAGCAACTGGTGCGCGGCGAAGCGGCGGGCGGGGCCCGGCTGGGGGCCCTGGTCGCCACCCATAATATGGAACTGGCCCAGCGCATGGACCGGGTGGTGGAAATGCGCGACGGCGTGCTGGTGGAACGCTGAGATGGCGGGCGCGCTGCCGGACCTGGATTTGCCGGCGGGATACCGCGCCGATTGGGTGCTCGCATATCATGGCCGCGACCCGGACGGGCTGTCGGAACGGGTGGCGGGCAACCGCATCACCAAGCTGCTGGCCCCGGCCGGCCGTGCCATCCGGCTGGAGATCGAGATCGGAGCCGATGTCGCACGGCTTTCCGCCGACCCGGCAGACCTGAGTGCGGGGGAGGTGGCGGCCCTGGCCGATGCTGCCAGCCGAATGCTGGGCCTGGCCCTGGACGGGGCGGGGTTTGAGGCGCTGGCGGCAGCGGATGGGGAGGTGGCCCGCCTGCTGTCCCGCTGCGGCCCCGGTCTGCGCCTGCCCCAGACGGCCAGCGTGTTTGAGGCCTTGTGCTGGGCCATTGTCGGCCAGCAGGTGAATCTGCGCTTTGCCGGGCAGTTGCGCCGCACGCTGATTGAACTGGCGGGGTTGGACCATCCCTCGGGCATGAAGGCCCACCCCACGCCCGCCGGGATTGCCGCCCTGGACCCGGACCTGTTGGGCCGGCTGAAATTCTCCCGCGCCAAGGCGGCTTATCTGATCACTGCCGCCAGTGCGGGCGTGGATTATGAAAGCCTGCCGCATCTGGCCCCCGATGCGGCAGAGGCGGCGCTGACCGGTATCAAGGGCATCGGCCCCTGGACACGCGCCTATGTGCTGTTGCGGGCCTGCGCCATGCCGGATATCGCCCCCCTGGGTGACGCCGGGCTGGCGGCAGCCTTGCAGAATTTCAATCGCATGGAAAGGCGACCCACACCCGTAGAACAGGGGGAGATGATGCGCCGTTTCGCGCCCTGGCGGTCGCTGGCAACGGCGCATCTCTGGGCCGGCTGGTCGGCGGGGTAACGAAAAGGGGGTAGGGGCCGTGAAACCGCTTCTTCACCCTGATCATGCCCAGATTTTGCCGTGACCGCGGTTCATAGTAAGCATGATCAAGGCCCCCTGGCGGGCCTGTTGAGGTGAGGTTGCCATGCGTATCCGCAAATTCACGTCCATCGCCATGACGGCCGGTCTGATCTTGGCCCTTGCCGTGCCGCCCTCTCTTGCGCGTCCGGGTGACGATGATGATGGCCGGGGCCGTGGCTGGCATGATCACCGGGATGATGATCGCGGGCGGGATTGGAACCGCGACCGTGACTGGCATGGCCCGGATCGTCGCCGGGACGTCTATGTCCGTGAGGATGTGCATGTCTATCGCCCCGGTCCGCCGCCGGGCTGGTGGGATCGCGGACATCGCCCGGTGGTGAATTACTATATCCCGCCGGAACGTCGCCGGGTTTACCGTGATGTGGTGGTGGTCCGCCCCTATGGCCATTGGTACAATGGTTATGGCCACTATCGCCGGGATGATGATGCTCTGCTGTGGCTGGGCCTGACCGGCATCACGCTGGCCATGCTGAACAATATCAACGAGAACCAGCAGCGCGCGCTGGAAGATGCACAGATCCGCGCCACCGCCGCCCCCATCGGCCAGCCGATCTATTGGTCGGACAGCGGGGCCAATGGCCAGGTGGTGGCCCTGCGCGAAGGCCGCACTGCCACCGGCTCCTATTGCCGGGAATTCCAGCAGACGGTGATGATCGGCGGTCGTTCGGAAGACGCCTATGGCACGGCCTGCCGGATGCCGGACGGTGCCTGGCAGGTGGTGAACGATCAGCAGTAATTCGGGTTGGCCGGGGCGACAAATGGTTGCCCCGGCCTAATCCGTTTTGAACCAGTCCGCCGTTGCCGCATCTGCCGGGTAGAACAGTTCAATCCGCATATCCTGCAGGCCGGCATCCAACGGGGTGCCCAGCATGGCGATGACGGAAAACAGCGCCAACTGCACCCCATCCTTGGCGAAACGCAGGTAGAGGGTGGGGCTGTCCGGGCGTTGTTCCAGATCGGCGGGCCGCAGTGCCGCCACCGCCGGGTCATCCAGCAGGGCCAGCAAGCCAGGATCTGCCCCCAGCGGATCGGCCAGCATGGCCTCTGCCCGGATGCGGCGGATCATCCAGGCGGCCACCTCCTCGAAATTCACCAGCAGATGCCGCAGCGCGGGACTGAGCATCAGGCGCACCAGATTGGGCGATGGCGCCGCCTCCGCCTCCGTCTCCGTCTCGGCCCCCAGCAAAAAGCCCAGCAGTTTCGTGGCACCCGCATTGGCCTGCAGCAGGTCATAGGTGCGGTTCACCAGAATGGCAGGATAGGGTGCCTGACCGGCCAGCATATGGGCGATGGCGGCGCGCACCGGCCCCATCGCCGCCCCTTCCAGCCTGCTTTCCTCCCATGCCGGGGCGAAACCGGCGGCCAGCAACAGGGCATTCTGGTGCCGCAAGGGCACCGACAGCGCTTCAGCCAATTGCAGCACCATGCCCCTTGATGGCCTTGCCCGACCCGATTCCAGGAAACTGAGATGCCGCTGGCTGGTGGCGCAGGTCAGCGCCAGATCAAGCTGGCTGGTGCCGCGTGCCTGTCGCCATTGGCGCAGCAGGGGGCCGAATCCGCCGGTTGGGCGGCGGATGGCGAGGGATGATGGGGTGGGGCGGTTGGGTATCATCATGGTCATTACGGTGACATGGTGGCGATGGGACGTCCATTACTTGGCTGGTAATTGCGGCCCCTTGCGCTGTGGGTGGAGCATGGCACCATCAACCCTGTGATGGAGGATGCCATGACCAGTTTCGACCAGAGCGGCCTGCCTGCCGAGATACCCGCTGCCGCCCACCGCCCGGTGCGGATTTACGCCGTCATCGTTGCCCTGCTGGGGCTGGATTTGCTGCTGCTGCCGGCCTGGATCGCCCCGCTGGCCTTCGTTGACCCGCTGGTGGCAGTGATGCTGGAGATCGCCTGGCTGCTGCGCGGCCTGGGGCTTTCCTGCCTAGCGCTGGGGGCTGTGTTGTGGTTGCTGGCACGCAGCAGTGCGGCGGGGGTGGCACCGCTACTGGCCTTCGCGGCAGGGGCCTCCACCCTGGTTCTATTGGGCATCGGCTGGGGCCACCTGACATTGGCGGGGGAGGCGGCGCTGCTGCTGGCCGCCGCCACGGATATCGGCTGTGGCCTGTGGATGCGCCGGGCGCTGCGGGGCCGGGATTAACCGACGGGGGAGTCGCATCCGGCCCCCGCTTTGCGGTAGGGTCTGGATCAATCCCGTTCCGTAGCCTGATCGTTGCCGCCTTGTCTGACCCCGGTTTCATCCATCTGCGCGTCCATTCCGCCTATTCGCTGGCAGAAGGCGCGATCAAGCCCAAGGAACTGGTGAAGCTGTGCAAGAAGCACGGCTTCCCGGCGGTGGCCGTCACCGATACCGGCAACCTGTTCGGCTGCCTGGAATTCGCCATGGCGGCGTCCGACGACGGTATCCAGCCCATCATCGGCTGCCAGATGTGGATCACCCCCTTCGGCCCCTTGAAAAGGGTGGCGGGAAGGGTACTGGGGCCGGGGGCTGACCAGCTTGTCCTGCTGGTGCAGAGCGAGCAGGGATACCGCAACCTGATGCGGCTGGTTTCCAAGGCCTTTATGGAAACCGATCCGGGCCTGCTGCCCCAGGTATCGCTGGAGGATATGGAGGGGTTGACCGATGGGTTGATCTGCCTGACCGGCGGGTTCGGCGGCGGGTTGAACCGGTTGTTGCTGGATGGGCAGAAGCCCCACGCGCTGGACCTGCTGGCAAAGCTGAAAACCCTGTTCCCCGGCCGGCTGTATATTGAGCTGATGCGCCATGTTGAAGGGCCGATCGGGCAGGCGGAAGCCAAGGTGGAGCCCGATCTGATCGATCTGGCCTATGCCCACGATATTCCGCTGGTCGCCACCAACGATGCCTATTTCGCCACGGCGGACATGTACGAGGCGCACGATGTGCTGCTCTGCATCGCCGATGGTGCCTATGTGATGCAGGAGGATCGCCGCCGCGTCACCCCGCAGCATTATTTCAAGACCGCCGCCGAGATGCGGGAACTGTTCGCCGACCTGCCGGAGGCGGTGGACAATACCGTCGTCATCGCCCGGCGCTGCGCCTACATGCCGCGCAAGGTGAACCCGATCCTGCCGCCCTTTGCCAGCGAGGGCGGGCGTGAAGAACCTGATGAATTGCGCATCCAGGCGCATGACGGCCTGACCTACCGCCTGAACAAATATGTGTTCACCAGCGGCATGGCACAGGACGAGAAGGAGAAGATCGAGAAGGAATACCGGGAACGGCTGGATTTCGAGCTGGAAACCATCATCAAGATGAAGTTCCCCGGTTACTTCCTGATCGTGTCGGACTTCATCAAATGGGCCAAGGATCACGGCATTCCCGTGGGGCCGGGCCGTGGTTCGGGTGCCGGATCGCTGGTCGCCTGGTCGCTGCTGATCACCGACCTGGACCCGATCCGTTATGGCCTGCTGTTCGAACGCTTCCTGAACCCGGAACGCGTGTCGATGCCCGACTTCGATATCGATTTCTGCCAGGATCGCCGGGAAGAGGTGATCAAGTATGTTCAGCAGAAATACGGGTACGACAAGGTCGGCCAGATCATCACCTTCGGTAAGTTGCAGGCCCGCGCCGTGGTGCGCGATGTGGGGCGCACGTTGCAGATGCCCTATGGTCAGGTTGACCGTATCTGCAAACTGATCCCCAATAACCCGGCCAATCCCGTCACCCTGCAACAGGCGCTGGACGGGGAGCCGCAATTGCAGGAAATGCAGCGCGGGGATGAAACGGTGGCCCGCCTGCTGACCATCGCGCTGCGGCTGGAAGGGCTCTACCGCCATGCCTCCACCCACGCCGCCGGCGTGGTGATCGGCGACCGCCCGCTTTATGAACTGGTGCCGATGTACCGCGACCCGCGGTCCGACATGCCCGTCACCCAGTTCAACATGAAATATGTCGAACTGGCAGGTCTGGTGAAGTTCGACTTTTTGGGCCTGAAGACGCTGACCGTGCTGAAAACGGCGGTCGACCATGTGCGCGATCTGGGCCCGGAACTGGATCTGCTGGATTTGGATATGGAGGACAAGAAGTCCTACGATATCCTGGGCAGGGCCGAGAGTTCCGGGGTGTTCCAGCTTGAAAGTTCGGGGATGCGCGACGTGCTGCGCCGCATGAAGCCGAACCGGATTGAGGACATTATCGCGCTGGTATCGCTCTATCGTCCCGGCCCGATGGATAATATACCCAAATATATTAAGGTGAAATTCAAGCAGGAAGAGCCGGATTACATGCATCCGGCCCTGCAGCCCATCCTGGAGGAAACCTTCGGGATCATGGTGTACCAGGAACAGGTGATGCAGATCGCCCAGGTGCTGGCCGGTTATTCACTGGGCGGTGCTGACTTGCTGCGCCGCGCCATGGGTAAGAAGATCAAGGAGGAGATGGAGAAGGAACGGGCGAAATTCATCGCTGGTTCGGCTGAAAAGCTGGCCGTGCCGGAAGAACAGTCCGGCTTGATCTTCGATCAGGTGAATAAATTCGCCGGTTACGGCTTCAATAAATCCCACGCGGCGGCCTATGCGCTGGTCGCCTATCAGACGGCCTTCATGAAGGCCAATTACCCTGTCGAGTTCATGGCCGCCACCATGACCTATGATATGGGCAATACCGACAAGCTGAACCAGTTCCGCCAGGAACTGATGCGGCTGCGGATCAAGCTGTTGCCGCCGGATGTGAACGCCTCTGCCGCCCGCTTCGCCGTGGAAACCCTGCCCGATGGCAGCCGGGCGGTGCGTTATGCGCTTGCCGCCATCAAGGGGGTGGGGGCGCAGGCCATGGAATCGGTGGTGGCCGAACGCCGCGCCAATGGCCCCTATAAGGATGTGTTTGATTTTGCCCGCCGGGTTGATCACACGGTGATGAACAAGCGGATGATGGAAAAGCTGGTCTGCGCCGGGGCCTTCGACAGCCTGTCGCGCAACCGCCAGCAGCTTTTCGCCGGGCTGGAAACCGTGCTGCGCTACGCCCAGGCCGAAGCGCAGCAACGGGAAAGCGGCATGGCCAGCCTGTTCGGTGCCACCGAGGCGCTGAAGGCCCCGGACCTGCCGAAGGTGCCGGACTGGGAACCGCTGGAAAAGCTGCGGCACGAGTTTGAGGCGATTGGCTTCTACCTCTCGGCCCACCCGATGGATACGTTTGCGCCCGCCCTGACCCGGATGCGGGTGGTGAAACATGCCGATCTGCCCAAGGCCATGCGCGATTCCAAGTCAACCCGCTATAAGATGGCCGGCATCGTGGTGGCGCGCCAGGAGCGCACGGCCAAAAGCGGCAACCGCTTCGCCTTCGTCACCCTGTCGGACGCCACCGGCGTGTTCGAAGTGACCCTGTTCCAGGAAACGCTGGCCCAGAGCCGGGAGATGCTGGAGGCGGGCAAGGCCGTGCTTGTATCGGTGGATGCCCAACGCAATGGGGAGGAAATCCGCCTGACCTGCCATGGTGTGCAGCTGCTGGAGGAGGAGGTCTCCAAGACCGCCGCTGGCTTGCGCATTCTGGTGGATGATGTGCGCGCCGTGGACGGCATCAAGAACACCCTGTCCCGCCTGCCACCGGGACGCGGCAAGGTGATGCTGGCCGTGGAAATGGACGCCCTGCGGGAGGTGGAGATCGCCTTGCCGAAAACCTTCCAGATCGACAGCGCCGGTCGCGCTGCCATCAAATCCCTGCATGGGGTGGTGGAGGTGCTGGAGTTGTAGAGGGGCTGTCTACCACTTCAGTCTGATTGCACTTGTTAAGTAACTCACTTACCGTGCCCCTGATTGATAAAATCGGTCAACGGGGAAACGTATCATGGGCATTGTCGTCACCAGCCAGTCTGTTACTGGCGGTAATGGGTTGAAGCTGTCTGGCACCGCCACCGGGGTTGTTGCCGTCAGCTATGTTAATGGCTCTCTGCTGGTGACGGAGGGTGGGGTTGCTGTTGACACCTACGGCATCACCCTGCCCTTGAAGGAGATTGATGCCTCTGCCGTCAGCGGCATGGCAGTTTCCCTGACAGCCGATGTGGCTGGCGGCATCCGCCTGATTGGTACGGGGCTGGATGATACGCTGGTGGGCGGTTCTGGTAATGACACGCTGATCGGTGGTGCCGGGGCGGATAGCCTGACGGGCGGGGGTGGTGCTGACGACTTCATCGCCTATAACAGCGGCACGCAATATATGCCGCCGGCTGATGTGATCACAGATTTCGTCGTTGGTGATGCGATCCAGTTCGGTGCTCCCGTTACCAGCATCTATGATGGCGTTCGCCGCAGCGCCTTTGATGGGGAGTTGCAGGTAGCCGGCAATGCCGACGGAACCACCTATCTGGGGTTGGGCGTTTCCAGCATCGTCGGCTACCGATACACGCTTTCAAACAGTTATGCCGCCAGCGCTTTCACCATTGCAGACAGTGCCACTGGGCGCGTGACGCTGGTTTCCCAGGCTTCTGTCACGCCGACAGAGGGGGCCGATCTGCTGACCGGTACCACCGGCAATGACAGCATTGCCGGTTTGGGTGGCAACGACACAATAATCGGCCTGACCGGCAGCGACACGCTGGATGGTGGGGCTGGCGATGATGTGATGCGGCAAAATTTTGGCGGATACAGTATTCTTTATGGCGGGGCGGGGTCTGACACGGCTGAAATCACTTATGACCCCGCCAATGGTGCCCGTACCCATTCCATCGTTGCGCAATTCAACGAAGAGGAAATGAGTGGTGTTCGTATCAACACCTATTATGTGTCTTCTGCGGTGGAAGACGAAGTTTATCTGATTGATGTCGAACGGGCGATCATCAATGGTGTTGAATACAAGATCAGCAACGGTACCCTTTATGACAATGTGCTGACGGGTGCAGCTGAGGTCCGTAATTTGGCCTCCGGTAATCGCGGCGCTGATTCCATCACCGGGGGTAATCTCCAAGACACGCTTTATGGCGGCTGGGGGGGCGATACGTTACGCGGCGGTGCCGGTGACGATCTGCTTGTGGGTGGTCGCGACAGCGACCTGCTGGATGGTGGGGCCGGGTTTGATCGGGCCGCTTTGGACTATTCAGAAAATGCCTATGCGGTGGCCATCACCGTTACGGACAACAACATTACCATTGATAATGGTGACAATGATCAATTGATCTCCATTGAAGAGGTTCAGGTCACGGGCACCCGCTATGCCGACATCATTACCGGCGGCAACAGAAGCGAAACGCTGAACGGTGGCGCTGGTGCCGACCTTATTAAAGCTTGCGGTGGCGCTGATATACTGAACGGCGGTACGGGCAATGATACGCTCTGGGGCGGCACGGGTGATGACCTGTTCGTGCTGGGCGGCCGGAGAAGTATCGACGACACAGATTATGTGGCGGATTTCCATGCGGGTGATCAACTCTCCTTCACCCATCGGCTTGAGGCAACAGAACTATCCATCACCAGTTATCAGGCGGGGAACGGTTCCGGCCTGCAACTGGGCCAGATTCGTTATGAAAACTTGGCGGACGGCATGGTTCGGCTCTATGTCGGGGCGGACGATGTAGAGGGGGCTGATTACACCGTCGATATCGCCGGTCTCGGCACCGGCGCGCTGTTGAGCATTTCGGGCGGCAACCGTCTGGTCCTGGCCCCCACTGCCATTACCAATGGCCAGGGTACGGCCAATGCCGATATCGTGCGGGGCGCGGCCATCGACACTTTGCTGATCGGCGGCAAGGGCAATGATGTGATCATCGGCGGCAGCGGCACCCAGGCCGCCGGTATGGAGGCCAATTTCGCCGATGTGACCATTCTGCGCGATGCGACCGGCGTGGTGCAGGTGATCGACAACCGGGCCAATGGGGAGGGGGCGGATGTTCTCTCTGGCATCGAACTGCTGCGCCTGAATGATCGCATCGTCCTGCTGACCGATCCCGACCTGACCTCCGTCGTGCCATCAACCACGGTTGATGAGGATTGGTATCTGGCGGAAAATCCCGACGTGGCCGATGTCGTGGCGCAGGGCTTGCTGCAAAGCGGGGCGCAACATTTCCAGCTTTATGGTCAGGCAGAGGGACGCCAGCCCAATGCCGTTTCGGACAATCTGGGCAATGGCTTCAGCGAAAGTGCCTATCTGGATCGCTATGCGGATGTCCGCGCTGCTGTGAACCAGGGCATTTTCACCAGTGGCTATCACCATTATCAGGTGGCGGGCCGGGCGGAGGGCCGGGCTGGCTATGTCGATCAAGGCCTGCTGGCCTATGGGTTTGACGAATCATACTATCTGGCGGCCAACCCTGACGTTGCGGCCTCTGTCCGCGTGGGTGATCTGGCCAGCGGGTATGAGCATTATGTGCGCTCCGGCTTTGCGGAGGGGCGGGACGCCAATGCCTTCTTCGACACCGACTGGTATCTGGCCCATAACCCGGATGTGGCAGCCGCGGTTCAGCAGGGGGTGCTGTCCAGCGCCGCCATGCATTATTACACCTATGGCTGGCGGGAAGGGCGTGACCCTTCGGCGGCATTTGATGTCAGCGCCTATGCTGCCGATAATCCTGACGTGGCGGCAGCCGGCATCAACCCGCTGCTGCATTATCTGCAATATGGCTACAACGAAGGACGCATCGTTCGCGGGTTGGCCGACAGCGACTGGGCGTAAAAAATTGCGCAGCCACCGTCCGGTTCAGGCCGGGCGGTGGCCGCTTAACAGTTCAACCGCGGTTGCCAGGGTCTTGCCGCCTGTGTCGTACAGCGTGGTGGCGCGGCCATAGATGGCCTGCCCCGGTGCAACCCGCAAAAGTCTGGCGATGCTGTCATCCGCGGCAAGGGTCAGGAAGCCATCGGGCTGGCTGCGGAAACTGACACCGCAGGCTGACAGGATGGCCCCGAAGGGGATGCGGCGCTGGCGCACGGCGAACAGGGCCGCCGCCGGCAATGCATCCAAATGCATCTCAATCAGCCCCAGCTCCGCCGGGGTGCCGCTGTCTGCCCCGCTTAACAGCACATGGCGACGCAGGCGCACTGATTCTTCTGCTGTGTGCAGCACGGTCAGGCGCATGCGCTCGCCCCAGAAGGCTTCCAGCGTGGCGGTCATGCCATGGTCGTGCGCCAGAAGGTGGCGCGGCGTTTCTGGCAGGGCGTCGGCACTGATCCAATAGGGGGTGGCAGGTGTGCTCCCCTCGGCCTGCAGGCGCAGGAAGCCTGTCAACAGGTCAAGCTCGGCAGGCGTAGTGACGGGGGTGGTCATGATACCTTAAGCTGTATGGATGAAGCTGCGTTCTTTCTGTTTGGCGCGGACCATAAGGCACGGATGCCCAGATGCCAAGGCATGGCGGACCTGTCCCAAACGTCCCTGTCCAAATGGACCCATGCCGCCATGAATCCGCCATGGGCACAGGGCAGATAATCGCTTCCCTCTACCTCTTTCGGGGTGCCCTTCATGCACCGTGTGTTTCCAGTCGCCCTTCTGTCGTTGCTGGTCCTTGCCGGGTCTGCCATTTCCCAGCCCGTGCCAGCCGATTATGCGACCCTGGTTGAGCCGGATGACCGGGAAGCGGTGGTGATCAAACCCATGCAGGAAAAGCTGGCGGCCAACCCGGATGATCAGGCCACAGCCCGCGCGCTCTTGCTGGCCTACAAGCAGTATGGTGATTTTGAATCTGGCCTGCCTTTGGGGGAACGGCTGGGGGCTACCAACCCCGATGATGATGCGATATTTGAAGCCCGTATGTTGCTGGCCAAACGCCGCATCGACGAGGCGTCGCTCTTTGGCAAGAAATCCGCCGCCGCTGACCTGTTGGCCATGTGCGAGGGGGAACGGGCGCGGGCACCGCGCAGTGTGCCGGCGTTGAACTGTCTGGCCCAATATTACATGATCGCACCATCCATCGTTGGGGGCGACAAGGCAAAGGCGGAGGCGGCGATTGCCGCCATGGAAGGGTTGGATGCCGGCCAGTATCTGCGGCTGCGTGCCAATCTGGCCATCGGGAACGATGACAAGGCCAGTGCCAGGGCACTGTTGCTGGAGGCGATCCCCAAACTGACAGAGGCCGCCGATGTGACCGGCGCGGCCCTGGTATTGGGCATGTTGGGGGATGGGGAGGCGGCCTTGACGACGCTGGACCGCGCCGCCCTTCTCGACCCGGCTGACCCGCTGACGCTGTATCAGCGCGGCCGGGCGGCCGCGCTGACAGGGCGCAATCTGGAAGCGGGGCGTGATTCGCTGCTGCGTCTGCTGGCTGGCAGCGCCTGGATTAATGGCACCGATTATCGTGCATCGGCGCACTGGCGGCTGGGCCAGATCTACATGGCGCTGGATGATAAGGGGACGGCAGAAAAGGCGTATCGCCGCGCCCTGGTACTGGAACCGAAGCACAAGGAAGCGCAGGCAGCCTTGAAAGCGCTGAAAAGCAACGGTTGAGCGGGCGTTTTTTGTCCGCCATGCGGCGATGGCGGGGCGGGCGGGCTAAAATCGTGGGCCGGCGGGGTTGCAATGCGCGGCTGCCTGCGCTATTCCACGGCCCATCGTTAATCCCACACGTGGGCTTGCGGTGCGGATACTTGTACCTGTCGGCTGGTCTGGCATGGGGTATCAGCATCGGTCCGGTGTTTGCGTGGCATGGTGCCAGGCAGACGTCGCCCACGGAGGAAGAACCGGAAAAGGACTTTTCCTATGGCTATGCCGACCTTTACCATGCGTCAGCTGCTGGAAGCTGGCGTGCATTTCGGTCACCACACCCGCCGCTGGAACCCGAAGATGGCTCCGTACCTCTTCGGCGTGCGCAATGGCGTGCATATCATCGACCTGGAGCAGACCGTTCCGATGCTGCATCGTTCGATGCAGGCCGTTCGTGACGTGGTCGCCGGCGGTGGTCGCGTGCTGTTCGTCGGCACCAAGCGCGCCGCCCAGGAAAAGGTGGCCGAGGCTGCCAAGCGCTGCGGCCAGTACTATGTCAACCATCGTTGGCTCGGCGGTATGCTGACCAACTGGAAGACCATTTCCCAGTCCATCCGCCGCCTGAAGGAAATGGACGAGGCGCTGGTTTCTGGTGAAGGCTCCGGCCGCACCAAGAAGGAACTGCTCAACATGACCCGCGACCGCGATAAGCTGGAGCGCGCGCTGGGCGGTATCCGTGAAATGGGCGGCCTGCCCGACCTGCTGGTGATCATCGACACCAACAAGGAAAGCCTGGCCATCCAGGAAGCCAACAAGCTGGGTATCCCGGTTGTCGCCATCGTCGACAGCAACAGCGATCCGGACGGCATCACCTTCCCGGTGCCGGGCAACGACGACGCCCTGCGCGCCATCGAGACCTATTGCGATCTGCTGGCCGGCTCCGTGCTGGATGGTCTGCAGGCTGAAATGTCGGCTTCCGGCATCGATGTTGGCGCCCAGGAAGAAGCCCCGGTCGAAGTGCTGCCCGAGGAAGTGGCGGCTGAGGCCCAGGCCTGAGTTTGAGTGACCGCGGCCGGGCCGTACCCGATTGTCGGGGCGGTCCGGCCGTTGTGCTGTTCAGGGGTTGGCAACCATCGCGGCATCCGCTGCGGTGGTTGCTCACCTGTTTTTGACGATGACCCACCAATCCTAGCGGATAGAGAGGCGAATTATGGCCGAGATCACTGCTGCGCTCGTCAAGGAGCTGCGCGAGAAGACCGGTGCCGGCATGATGGACTGCAAGAAGGCACTGGCCGAAACCGCCGGTGACACGGAAGCTGCCGTCGACTGGCTGCGCAAGAAGGGCCTCGCCGCCGCCGCCAAGAAGTCCGGCCGTGTCGCTGCCGAAGGTCTGGTTGGCGTTGCCGCCAACGGCGTGGTTGGCGCTGCCATCGAGCTGAACGCCGAAACCGATTTCGTGGCCCGCAACGATGCCTTCCAGGGCGCCGTCACCACGGTGGCCAAGCTGGCTGTTGAGAGCAACGGCGACATCGAGTCGCTGAAGGCCACTGCCTATCCGGGCACCGGCCGCACCGTCGCCGAAGAGCTGACCCATCTGGTCGCCACCATCGGCGAGAACATGAACCTGCGCCGTATCGCCAAGCTGGAAGTGAAGGACGGCATCGTTGCCTCCTATGTTCACTCCGCTCTGGTCCCCGGCCTGGGCAAGATCGGCGTGCTGGTCGCCCTGGAATCCACGGGTGACAAGGCCAAGCTGGCCGATCTGGGCAAGCAGATCGCCATGCATGTCGCCGCCGCCCGTCCGGAAGCCCTGGACATTGCCGACGTGAGCACCGCCAACCTGGACCGCGAGCGCGCCGTTCTGGTTGAACAGGCCCGCGCCAGCGGCAAGCCGGAGAACATCATCGAGAAGATGGTCGAAGGCCGCATCCGCAAGTATTATGAAGAAGTGGTGCTGCTGGAGCAGCTCTACGTCATCGACGGCGAAACCAAGATCCGCAAGGTCGTGGAAGCTGCCGCCAAGGACGTGGGCGCCCCGGTGACGCTGACCGGCTTCGTCCGCTTCCAGCTGGGCGAAGGCATCGAGAAGGAAGCGACGGACTTCGCGGCCGAAGTGGCCTCGATGGCGCGCTGATGCATACTGCCTGAATCCCGCCGCAATCGGGATTTAGGAGGCCGGTGCTCGAAGGGGCGCCGGTAGAAGTCTGCCAATCCGGGCGGGGAGCTTTCCCGCCCGGTTTTGCCCTGCATTCCCTGATCGAAAGGACCAACCCCGTGCCCGCTGCCGCCCGATACAAGCGCGTTCTGCTGAAGCTCTCTGGCGAAGCCCTGATGGGCGAACGGGAATATGGGCTTGACCCCAACGTCGTCGACCGGATGGCGCGGGAGATCAAGGCAGTCATCGAGATGGGGGTGGAGGTTTGCGCCGTCATTGGCGGCGGTAATATCTTCCGGGGTATTTCCGGCGCTGCATCGGGCATGGAACGCGCGACCGCCGATTATATGGGTATGCTGGCCACCGTGATGAACGCGCTGGCCGTGCAGAACGCCCTGGAAAAGGCTGGCGTGCCGACGCGCGTGCAGTCGGCCATCCCGATGGCCAGCGTCTGCGAACCCTATATCCGCCGCCGGGCGGAACGGCATATGGAAAAGGGCCGGGTGGTGATTTTCGCCGCCGGCACCGGCAATCCCTTCTTCACCACCGATACCGCCGCCGCCCTGCGCGCCTCTGAAATGGGCTGCGATGCGCTGCTGAAGGCGACGAAGGTGGATGGCGTCTACAGCGCCGATCCGAAGAAGGTGAAGGACGCGATCCGCTATGATCGCCTGACCTATCTGGATGTATTGTCGCGCGATCTGGCTGTGATGGACGCGTCGGCAATCTCGCTTGCCCGCGAAAACAAGATTCCGATCCTGGTATTCTCCATCGTGACCGACGGCGCCTTCGCCGAGGTCATGGGCGGGCAGGGCAAGTTCACCATCATAACCGAAGAGGCATAAGGTGGCCGCTCCCGACCTTAAGGACATGGAACGCCGCATGGCCGGCGCCCTGGAAACCCTTCGCAAGGAATTTGCCGGTCTGCGCACCGGTCGTGCTTCCGCCAACCTGCTGGAGCCGGTGGTGGTCGAGGCCTATGGCGCGACCGTGCCGCTGAACCAGGTGGCTAATGTCAGCGTGCCGGAGCCGCGCCTGATCTCCGTGCAGGTGTTCGACCGCAGCACGGTGAAGGCTGTGGAAAAGGCCATCCGTGACAGCGGCCTGGGCCTGAACCCGCAGACCGAGGGTTCCACCATCCGCGTGCCGATTCCCGAGCTGAATTCGGAGCGTCGCAAGGAGCTGACCAAGGTTGCCGCCAAATATGCCGAACAGACCCGCGTTGCCGTGCGCAATGTACGTCGTGATGGCATGGATGCCGCCAAGAAGGCCCAGAAGGATGGCGACCTGTCCGAAGATGAGCTGAAGGGCCTGTCGGACAAGATCCAGACCGTGACCGACGCCCATATCAAGAAGATTGATGAGGCGCTGGCCACCAAGGAAAAGGAAATCCTGCAGGTCTGACGGCCGGCAGAGGGGAAGGGATCGGCCCGTCATGCACGGCACCGACAGCCAGGGTTTCGGGCCGCCGCCAGCGCATATTGCCATCATCATGGATGGCAATGGACGTTGGGCGACGGCGCGCGGCTTGCCGCGAACCGCTGGTCACAAGCGGGGGGTGGATGCCGTCCGCAACGCCATTGAGGGCGCCCGCGAACTGGGGGTGCGCTACCTGACCCTCTACAGCTTCTCCACGGAGAACTGGAGCCGGCCGGAGGATGAGGTTTCAACCCTCATGCAGCTGCTGCGCTTCTATCTCCGCGGGGAGATTGCCAAGCTGCACAAGAATGGCATCCGCCTGCGGGTGATCGGCGACCGGCAGCGCCTGTCGCCGGACATCCAGGCACTGATCGAGAATTCCGAGGCGCTGACGGCCGACAATCAGGACATGACCCTGGTGCTGGCGCTTTCCTATGGCGGGCGTCAGGAGCTGGTGGATGCGGCCCGGCGCATGGCCGAATCTGTGGCGCGGGGCGATATGAGCCCCGGCGACATCAATGCCGAAAGCTTCAGCCAGCATCTGTTCACCGGCTCGGACATCCCCGACCCGGACCTGATGATCCGCACCAGCGGCGAGAAGCGCATCAGCAATTTCCTGCTCTGGCAGCTGGCCTATGCGGAGCTGGTCTTCGTGGATACGCTGTGGCCGGACTTCACCAAGCGTGATCTGGAGGACGCCATCCGCGAATTCCACCGGCGGGATCGCCGCTTCGGCGCCACGGTGGGCAGCCGTTGAGCGTGCCGCCCCCCAAGAAGCGCCCGTCCGACCTCGCCCTGCGGGCGATATCGGCCGTGCTGCTGGGGCCGCCGGTGCTGGCCGCCGTCTGGCTGGGCGGCATCGCCTTTGATCTGCTGATTGCCCTGATTGCCGTGCTGGGGCTGCGCGAATGGGTGCGGCTGGCGGAGCCGGGGCAGCAGCGCCTGCCGTTCAGCATCTCCCTGGTGGCCGTTGCCGCCGTGGTGGCGACCGATCTGTTTTCCGGCGCCCATGCGGCCGTGCTGCTGGCCCTGGGGGCTACCCCGGCGCTTTATCTGGCTGCCCATGCCACCCGCATGAAGCACCGGCTGCTGCTGGCAGCCGGCGTGCCCTATATCGCCCTGTCGCTGGTGTCGCTGGATTGGCTGCGCACGGAGAATGGGGCGGCGGGGCTCTCGCTGTTCCTGTTCCTGCTGCTCTCCATCTGGGCCACGGATATCGGAGCCTATGCTGCCGGGCGCACCATTGGCGGGCCGAAACTGGCACCGCGTATCAGCCCGAAAAAAACCTGGGCCGGCCTGATCGGCGGCATGGTCTCGGCGGCCCTGGCCGGTTTTGCTGTGGCCAGCTGGGCCGGGGCGGAAAAGCCCTGGCTGGCATTGATCATCGGCGCCCTGCTGGCCGTGGCCGGGCAGGCGGGCGACCTGTTCGAATCGCATATGAAGCGCCGGGTGGATATGAAGGATAGCGGGCGGCTGATCCCGGGTCATGGCGGCATTCTGGACCGCATTGACGGGCTGATCTTTGCCGCCCCGCTATTCGCGCTGATCCATGGTCTGGCCGGGGAATGGTTGCAATGGTGGTGATGTCAACAGCCCCCGCCCGCCGGGTGACGGTGCTGGGCAGTACCGGGTCCGTCGGTTCCAATACGGTGGAACTGCTGGCCGCCTATGCTGATCGTTTCGCGGTGGAAGCGCTGGTCGCCAACGCCAATGTCGCCAAGCTGGCGGCCCAGGCCAAGCTGCTGCGGGCCAAGCTGGCCGTGGTGGCCGACCCTGCCCATTATGCGGCGCTGCGTGAGGCGCTGGCCGGCACGGGTATTGAGGCGGCGGCCGGGCCGGACGCGGTGGTGGAGGCGGCCCGCCGCCCGGCCGACTGGGTGATGGCGGCCATTGTCGGTGCCGCCGGGCTGGCCCCGACCCTGGCCGCCATTGAACGCGGTGCCACCGTGGCCTTCGCCAATAAGGAAGTGCTGGTCTGCGCTGGCGATCTGGTGATGCAGGCCGTGCGCCGCCATGGCGCCACCCTGCTGCCGGTCGACAGCGAACATAGCGCCATCTTCCAGGTGTTCGATGAGAAGCGGCGCGAAGGCGTATCGCGGCTGGTGCTGACCGCGTCGGGCGGACCCTTCCGGGAAAAGAGCCTGGAAGAGATGCGGGCGATGAATCCGGCCCAGGCCTGCGCCCATCCCAACTGGTCGATGGGGGCGAAGATTTCCGTCGACAGCGCCAGCATGATGAATAAGGGGCTGGAGCTGATCGAGGCCCACCATCTGTTCGCCATGCCGGAAGACCGCATCGATGTGCTGGTGCATCCGCAATCAGTGGTGCACAGCCTGGTCGAATATATTGACGGCTCCGTGCTGGCCCAGCTGGGCACGCCGGATATGCGCACGCCCATCGCCGTGGCCCTGGCCTGGCCGGAACGCATCGCCACGCCGGGCGACCGGCTGGACCTGATCAAGGCGGGGCGGCTGGATTTCCAGGCGCCCGATCCTGTGCGCTTCCCGGCCCTGACACTGGCCAGGGAAGCCTTGCGCGCCGGGGGGGCGGCCCCTACAGTGCTGAACGCGGCCAATGAGGTGGCGGTGGCGGCCTTCCTGCAAGGCCGCATCGGCTTCCTGGATATTGTCCGCGTGGTGGAGCGCACCCTGACAAGCTTCGGGCCGTCGTCGATCAGCACGCTGGCTGATGTGATGGCGGCAGATGGGGAAGCGCGGCGCCTTGCCTTTGCCGAAATTGCAGGTTAGTCCACCTGCTGACGATACGGAGCCTCGGGGCATTTGATGGAAGTTCTGAGCTTCATCTGGAATTACGGCATCATGTTCCTGGTGGTGCTGACCATTCTCGTCTTCGTGCACGAGATGGGGCACTTCCTGCTTGCCCGGCGCAATGGCGTGCGGGTGGAGGTTTTCTCGGTCGGTTTCGGGCCGGAGATTTTCGGCCGCACCGACCGGCACGGCACACGCTGGAAATTCAGCGCCATTCCGCTGGGCGGCTATGTGAAGATGTTCGGCGATGCCGGGGCGGCCAGCACGCCCGGCGATGGGCTGAACCAGATGAGTGCGGCGGACCGTGCCGTCTCCTTCCACCATAAAAGGGTGGGGCAGCGCATGGCCATCGTGGTGGCCGGGCCGATGGCGAATTTCCTGTTTGCCATCGTGGCCTTTGCCTTCATGTTCATGGTCTATGGCCAGCCCTATTCGACGCCCGTGGTGTTGGAAGTGGCCCCGGATGGTGCCGCCAATGAGGCGGGGATGAAGCCGGGCGACCGCATCATCCAGCTGGAAGGGGCCGCCGTTGAGCGGTTTGAGGATGTGCTGGGTGCCGTCATCATCAATCCCGGCAAGCCGCTGCACATGGTGGTGCAGCGCGCCGTGGCCGGGGAGCCGGAAAAATTCGAGACGCATGAGATAGTTCTCACGCCGCGCCACGTGAAAGTGGAAGATCGTTTCGGCAATGTCCACACGATCGGCCGGATGGGCGTGATCCATGGGGGCTATGAATATCGCCGCCATACGCCGCTGAAAGCCGTCTGGGAAGCCGTCAAGGAGACGGTCGGATCGATCGACAAGACCCTGGGTGTCATCTGGCAGATGATCAAGGGGGAACGGGAGACGACCGAGCTGGGCGGCTTTCTGGGCATTGCCCAGATGACTGGCCAGGTGGTGCAGGAAAATTTCGTGACGGTCCTGTGGTTCATGGCCGGCATGTCGATCAGCCTTGGCTTGATCAACCTGTTCCCCATTCCGATGCTGGACGGGGGACATTTGCTGTATTACGCACTGGAGGCGGTTCGTGGACGGCCTCTGGGGGAGCGGGCCCAGGAATATGGTTTCCGGGTGGGCCTGGCTTTGGTATTGAGCTTGATGCTATTCGCGACATGGAACGATCTTGTCCGTCTGCGTGTCGTCGACTTCGTCAAGAATGTCCTGTCATAGCCTTTTGGGGGAACAGTTGGTCTCGGTTTCCAGGTTCGCGGCACTGTGCCTGCTGCTCGGCGGCACGACCGCAACATCCGTCATCGCGCTCTCATCTGGCGCCATGGCCCAGGAGGCGTTTGATGGTGGCATCATCCGTGATGTCCGTGTCGAAGGCTCTCAGCGTATCGAAGGGGCGACGGTTCAGTCCTACCTGACGGTAAGGGCTGGCGATCCGTTCGATCCGGCGAAGATCGACCAGTCGCTGAAGTCGCTGTTCGCCACCGGCTTGTTTGCCGACGTAGCGCTGCGCCGCGATGGCGGCACGCTGGTGGTGGCGGTGGTGGAAAACCCCATCATCAACCGCATCGCGTTCGAAGGGAACAAGCGGGTCAAGACCGAGGATATCGGCGCGGAAGTGCAGCTGCGCCCCCGCACGGTCTATACCCGCACCCGCGTGCAGAACGATGTGGAGCGCATCCAGGAGATCTATCGCCGCAAGGGCCGCTTTGCCGCCCGGATCGAGCCGAAGATCGTGCAGCTGGAGCAGAACCGCGTCGATCTGATCTTCGAGATCGACGAAGGCCAGATGACGGGTGTGCAGGCCATCAGCTTCGTGAACAATAATGTGTTCGACGACAGCGAACTGCGCGAGATCATGATCACCAAGGAATCGCGCTGGTGGCGGTTCCTGTCGTCCAATGACAATTATGATCCCGAGCGCCTGCGCTATGACCAGGAGCAGATTCGCCGGCATTATCTGCGCAATGGCTATGCCGACTTCAAGGTGCTGACGGCGGTGGCGGAACTGACGCCAGACCGTGAGGATTTCTTCATCACCCTGACGGTGGATGAGGGCAAGCGCTACAAGTTCGGCAAGATCGAAATCACCAGTGACATCCCCGATCTGGATATTGCCCCGCTCTATCAGGCGCTGAACACGGTCAGCGGTGACTGGTACAATGGTGACAAGATCGAGGAATCGATCAAGGCGCTGCAGGATCGGCTGGGTGATCTGCAATATCCGTTCGTCGAAGTCGACCCGCTGCTGGAACGCAACCAGGAAGACCAGACGATCGATCTGCTGTTCGAAATGAAGCAGAGCCCGCGCGTCTTCGTGGAGCGGATCGACGTCAACGGCAATTACCGCACGCTGGACAAGGTGGTCCGGCGCGAAATCCTCCTGGTGGAAGGCGACCCGTTCAGCATTTCCAAGGTGCGCCGGTCTGAACAGCGCATCAAGGATCTGGGCTATTTCCTGGAAGCCACCATCACCCCGAAGGAGGGCAGCTCGCCCGACCAGGCGGTGCTGACGGTTGATGTGCAGGAAGATTCCAGCGGCGAAATCCAGCTGGGTGCCGGTTACTCCACCACCGACGGCGCTTTGCTGGACTTTTCCTTCCGCGAACGCAACCTGATGGGTAAAGGCCAGGATCTCCGCCTGTCCACCACCTTGTCCAAACGCACGTTCGAGGTCGATCTCGGCCTGACGGAGCCTTATTTCCTGGACCGCGATCTGGCGGCGGGTATTGACCTGTTCCGCATCGTCCGCGACGATTCCCGTTACTATTCCTACAGTCTGGAAAGCACGGGCGTGACGTTCCGCCTGGGCTATCCACTGTCGGAAAAGCTGCGTCAGCGCCTGTCTTACTCGTTAAGCCAGAACAAGATTGATGATGTTTTGCTTGGGTCGTCGCGCTTCCTGCTGGACCAGCAGGGCACGACGGTGACCTCTGCGGTGGAAAGTCAACTATTGTGGGATGAGCGCGACAGCCGGCTGGAGCCGACCTCGGGCTTCTATTTCCTGCTGTCAAACCAGCTGGCTGGCCTGGGCGGTGACACGCGTTACCTGCGCAACCGCATCACCGGCGGCACCTATTGGGAACCGTTTGAAGAGGTGGTGCTGGGCCTGACGACAGAGGCCGGCTATATTTGGGGCATGGGCAAGGATCTGCGCATCAATGACCGCTTCTTCCTGGGTGGTGATACGCTGCGCGGCTTTGAGGTGGGTGGCGTCGGCCCGCGTAACGTGCCCGACTTTAATAACAAGGATAACAGCGATTCGTTGGGGGGTACCATCTTCACCCGCGCCAGCCTGGAACTGACCAGCAAGCTGGGCCTGCCGGACGAGCTGGGCGTGAAGGCGCACCTGTTCAGCGATGCCGGTACGCTGTCCTCCTCCAAGGAGACGCCGGGCCAGGGCGACATGTTCTATGACAGCAACAAGATCCGCGCCTCGGTGGGTGTGGGTGTGTCGTGGAAGTCGCCTTTCGGCCCGATTCGCCTCGACTTGGCCTATCCGTTCTCCAAGGAACCCTATGACCGGACCGAACAGCTGAAATTCAGCTTCGGTACGCGCTTCTGATGATGCGGCGGGCGGGTTTCTCCTCTCTGCGCTGGTTGATCGCCGGTCTGGCCCTGGTGGCCGGGCCGGCGATCAGTCTTGCCGCCCCGGCGGTGGCACAGGAACCTGCCGGCCCGACATTGCCTGCTGCCCTGGCCCAGGTGGTAGGAGAGCCGACATCGGTGCCAGCGGCACCCGCCGGCCCAGCGCGCAAGGGCAGCCTGCCCTATGCCCAGGTGGCGGTGGTGGATGTGCAGCGCATCCTGCAGGATGCCGCCGTCATGCGGTCCATCCAGCAGCAGCTGGACCGGCAGAAGGATCAGTTCCAGCGGGAGGTCGGTGCCCAGCAGGAACAGCTGCGGGTGGCCGAACAGGATTTGGCCAAGCTGCGCCAGTCGGTGGCGGTGGAAGAGTTTGACCGCAAGCGCACCGATTTTGAAAGCCAGGTTTCGGCCATGGGCCGCGCCCTGCAGGAACGTACCCGCCGCCTGGATGTGGCCTTCAATCAGGCCCGGAACAGCGCCATCAACACGCTGGATCAGGTGATCGCCGAGGTAGCCAAGGAGAATGGCGCCACCCTGGTGATTTCCCGCCAGTTCATCGTCTATCAGGCGGGAACGGCGGGCGACATCACGGACGAGGTGATGCAGCGGCTGAATGCACGTCTGCCGGAGATCATCGTCAATCTGCCGCCCTCACCCTGACGGCTATTTGATTTTCCCTGCCCTTATCCTTTCGTCCAGAGGTCCATCCCATGGCCGATCCCCGTTTCTTCGACCGCGCCGGTCCCTTCACCCTGGCCGCACTGGCTGCCTTGTCCGGGGCGGAGGTGGCGCCCGGTGCTGACCCCGACCTGCTGTTGCATGATGTGGCACCGCTGGATGGGGCAGGGGAGGGGCAGCTTTCCTTCCTCGATAACCGCAAATATCTGGACGCGTTCAGCGCCAGCAAGGCGGCGGCCTGTGTCGTGCATCCGGCCCTGGCCGACAAGGCGCCGGCCGGCATGGCGCTGCTGCTGTCGAAAAAACCCTATCGTTCCTACGCGCTCTGCGCCCAGGCCTTCTACCCGCTGCCCCAGGCCAGCGGGGTGATCTCTCCGACCGCCCATGTGGATGCTACGGCGGTGCTGGGGCAGGGGGTGGAGATCGCGGCCGGGGTGGTGGTGGAGGCAGGCGCCGTTATCGGTGACCGGGTACGCATCGCCCCCAATGCCGTCATCGGCCGCAATGTGCAGATCGGCGCCGATACCATCATCGGCGCCTGCGCCTCGCTGTCCCATTGCATTATCGGGGCGCGGGTGATGATCTATCCCGGTGCGCGCATCGGGCAGGATGGTTTCGGCTTCGCCATGGATATTGACCGGCATGTCCGGGTGCCGCAGCTGGGCCGCGTCATCATTGAAGATGATGTGGAGGTGGGGGCCAATGTCACCATCGATCGCGGGGCCGGGCCCGATACGGTGATTGGCCGGGGCTGCATGATTGATAATCTGGTGCAGATCGGGCACAACGTCCAGCTCGGGGCCGGCTGCGTCATCGTGGCCCAGTCCGGCATTTCGGGAAGTACCAGGTTTGGCCATCATGCCGTGCTGGCGGCGCAGGCGGGCGTTGCCGGTCATCTGACCATCGGCGCCGGTGCGCGCATCGCGGCACAGAGCGGCGTCATGCGGGACGTGGAGCCCGGCACGGAGGTGTTCGGCACCCCCGCTTTGCCGAAGCGCCAATATTTCCGGCAGGTCGCCATGATGGGCCGGCTTGTCAGGGGCAAAAGTGGACAAGGCGATGAACGCGACGGCGGATAATCAGGTTTTGGAGCAGCTCGACATTCTGCGGATCATGCAGATGATCCCGCACCGTTACCCCATGCTGCTGGTGGATAAGGTGCGCGACATTGTGCCGGGGGAAAGCTGCACCGGCATCAAGAATGTCACGGTGAACGAGCCGATCTTTACCGGCCATTTCCCGCAGAAGCCGGTGTTCCCCGGCGTGCTGATCGTGGAAGCCATGGCGCAGACCTCTGCCATTCTGGTGATGCACACGCTGGGGCAGGAGGCTGAGGGGCGGCTGGTCTATTTCATGGGCATTGAAGAGGCGAAATTCCGCCGCCCCATCGTGCCGGGTGACCAGATCCATATCAAGGTGCAGCGCCTGCAGAACCGCCGCAATGTCTGGAAGTTCAAGGCAGGGGCTTTTGTTGACGGCAATCTGCACGCCGAAGCCACATATTCTGCCATGATTGTCATGGATAGTGAGAAGGCGTGAAGCGATGGGCTGGGGGCGTTGGCCCCTGGCCTCTGCGCCCCCTTGATCCCTTGCGACGGAACCATCCGCACATGACCAGTTTTATCCATCCCTCTGCCATTGTCGACTCGGCCGCCCAGATCGGCAATGACGTGCATATCGGCCCGTTCTGTGTTGTCGGTCCCGATGTGGTGCTGGGGGATCATGTGCGGCTGGTCAGCCATGTCGCGGTCGATGGCCGCACCCGGATCGGGCCTGGCACCGTGGTCTATCCCTTTGCCAGCCTGGGTCACCCGCCGCAGGATTTGAAATATAAGGGGGAGCCGTCGGAACTGATCATCGGTTCCAACAACAAGATCCGCGAGCAGGTCACCATGAATCCCGGCACTGAGGGTGGCGGCATGGTGACCCGTGTGGGCAATGGCGGGCTGTTCATGGTCGGTGTCCATATCGGCCATGACTGCATCGTCGGCGACAATGTGATCTTCGCCAACAATGCCACCCTGGGCGGGCATGTCGAGGTGGGGGATTATGCGGTGCTGGGCGGCCTGTCGGCCGTGCATCAATGGGTGCGCATCGGCGCCCATGCCATGATCGGTGGCATGTCGGGCGTGGAGGCTGATGTCATCCCCTATGGTCTGGTCAAGGGCGAACGGGCCTTTCTGGCCGGCCTTAATCTGGTGGGGCTGGAACGGCGCGGCTTCAATCGGGAACAGATCGGCGCCCTGCGCAACGGTTTCAAGCGCATCTTCACCGCCGGTGAAGGCACCATGGCGGAACGCATGGAAGCGGCGGCGGCGGAGTTCGCGGACAGCGATCTGGTGGCCGCCATGCTGGATTTCCTGGCTAAGCGCGGATCGCGTGCGCTGACCCTGCCGCGCTGAGGCGGGGTGATGGCGGCTAAACTCGGCATTCTCGCCGGCGGCGGCGACCTGCCGGTCCGGCTGGTGGAGACGTGCCGCCGTGATGGGCGGGAATTTTTCCTGATCGCCCTGGAAGGGCAGGCGGAGCCGGACTGGCTCTCGCCCGCCATCCCGCACGCCTGGTTCCGCATGGGGGCGGCGGGTGCCATTCTGGATCGGCTGAAGGCCGAACGGGTGGGGGATATCGTGCTGGCCGGCCGGGTGCGCCGGCCCTCCCTGGCGGAATTGCGGCCGGATTGGAAGGCCACCCAGTTTTTCACCCGTATCGGTATGAAGGCGCTGGGGGATGATGGCTTGCTGCGCGGCGTGGCGCAGGTGCTGGAGCAGGAGGGGTTCCGCGTCGTTGGTGTGCAGAACCTGATCAGCGACCTGTTGACCCCCACCGGCCCGCTGGGCCGCCTACACGCCGATGAACAGGCGCTGGCCGATATTGCCCACGGTCTGCGCGTTGCGCGGGCGCTGGGGGCGTTGGATATCGGCCAGTCCGTAGTGGTGCAGCAGGGGGTCGTGCTGGGGGTCGAAGCGATTGAGGGGACTGATGCGCTGATCCAGCGCTGTGGTCCGCTGCGCCGGCCCGGTGCGGGGCCAGTGCTGGTGAAATGCGCCAAGCCGCAGCAGGATCGCCGGCTGGACCTACCGGCCCTGGGGCCCGATACGGTGGCCCATTGTGTGGCGGCGGGCTTTTCCGGCATCGCCGCACAGGCCGGCAATACCCTGTTCCTGGGCCGGGAGCAGGCGGTAACCGCTGCTGACGCCGCCGGCCTGTTCCTGCTGGGGATTGAGCCATGAGCGCGCCGCTGATTTTCCTGGTGGCGGGGGAGCCATCGGGCGATGTGCTGGGTGCCCGGCTGATGGCCGGGCTGAAGCAGGCCACCGGCGGGCAGGTGCGTTTTGCCGGCATCGGTGGCGATCGCATGATCGCGGAGGGGCTGGACAGCCTGTTCCCGATGGAAGAACTGACCCTGTTCGGTCTGGCCGAACTGTTGCCCAAACTGCCCAATATCCTGCGCCGCATCCGCCAGACGGCGGATACCATCTTGGACCTGAAGCCGGATGCCGTGGTCACCATCGATGCGCCGGATTTCTGTTTCCGGGTGGCGAAGAAGGTGCGGCGGGCGGACCCGTCGATCAAGCTGATCCATTATGTTGCCCCCACCGTCTGGGCCTGGCGACCGGGGCGGGCCCGGAAGATTGCCGCCTTTCTCGACCATCTGCTGGTGTTGCTGCCGTTTGAGCCGCCTTATTTTGAGAAGGTCGGGCTGCCCGCCACCTTTGTCGGCCATTCCATCGTCGAAGCCGGGGTGGAGCAGGGGGATGGGGCCGCCTTCCGCGCCCGCCATGGCATCGCGCCGGAGACCAAGCTGCTGACTGTGCTGCCGGGCAGCCGGCGCAGCGAGATCAAGGTGCTGCTGCCGGATTTCGGCCATGCGCTTGCCATCCTGGCGCAGCGCCATCCCGATCTGCGTGTGGTGGTACCGACGTTGGGCAAGGTGGCAGGACCGGTGCGCGAGGCTGTGGCGGGCTGGCCGCTCGCCCCCCTCGTGGTGGAAGGGGATGCGGAAAAATATGACGCCTTTGCCGCCTCCACCACCGCGTTGGCGGCCAGCGGCACGGTGGCGCTGGAACTGGCGCTGGCGCGGCTGCCGGCGATCATCGCCTATCGCATCCACCCGTTGACCTACCGGCTCTACCGCCGGCTGATCCGGGTGAAATATGCCAATCTGGTCAATATCATGCAGGACCGGATGCTGGTGCCGGAATATCTGCAGGGTGATTGCGTGCCCGACCGTCTGGCCGAGGGGGTGGATCGGCTGCTGAGCGATCCAACGGCCCGGCAAGCGCAGATCGACGGCGTGGCAGAGGTAGCCCGCTGGCTGGGCCAAGGGGAAGAAAAGCCCCCCAGCCGCCGCGCCGCCGATGCGGTGCTGGCGGTGATCAAGGGTTGATACCAAGTGGCGATGAGGTTAACTCATCGCCACTTGGTACGGCGGCGACCGCCGCCGCGCCGCACGTGCGGCGTAGCCAAGCCAGCGGATGCTGGCGCCGGCGATTGAGGGTCTTGATCAGAACCGATAGGGTTTGATCAAGGCAAATGAGTAATTTGTTTTATACCAATCTCCCTTGATCGTGACCGATCCAGGGAGATTTTGTGTTCCCTCATGCGCCGGGCGGGCGCTTCCGCGCCCTTGGCTTACGCCGCACGTGCGGCGGGCCGGCGGTCGCCGGCCTCCAATCTGCCAAGGGTCAAACCCTCGGCGGATTGGTATTATCCCACCAGCCGGCGGGCGATGGCCTCGTCAATATGGCCCTTCAGCACCGGGTCTTTATTGTAGAGCCGGTTGAAATCCCGCTTGTCCAGCAGCAGCAACTGGCAATAGGCGCTGGCCGTCACGTCGGCATTGCGCGGCTGGTCCATCACCAGGGCGATTTCGCCGAAGAAATCGCCCGTGCCCAGCCGGATCGGCTGTTCCAGCCCCGGCACCTCGACAGTCACCGCACCTGACGAAATGAAATAGACCGTATCGCCGCGTTCGCCGCGCCGCACGATGGGCTCGCCAGGGAAATAGAGGCGCGGGCGCAGCAACCGCTCAATACGCTTCAACCGGTCAGGAGACAGGCCGCTGAACAGCGGCACGCGCCCCACCAGCTCATGCGTGGCCAGCCCCAGATCGAGCTGCGGCGGCTGTTCCACCGTCTGGCGCCGCTCCCGCAGGTCGCGTTCCAGGGTGTTGAGGATTTCGCGACTGATCAGCGCTTCTTCAAACAGGGCCTGCGTGGCCCGTTCTTCCATCCGCAGCCCGGCTCGGATGAGATATTGCACCTCCACGCTTTCAATATAGGCGGGATATTGCAGGCGGATGATCTCCATCGCCTCATCAATGCGCTTCATGCGGGCGGCCAGCCGGTCCCGGACGGCGGCGGCGGCCTCCTTGCCCAGCATGGGCTGCAACCGCTCCGTGGTGAAGAGCTGCAATTCCTGCAGGCAGAAGCGCAGCGCGATCAGCATGGCGAAACGTTCGGACAGGCGGGCGGCTACTGGCCGTTCCACGCCGGTGCGGCGATGCAGCCACAATGCCACCCGCAGGCCCCGGCCGGGGCGCACCATCTTGCGGGCGATATGGTCATAGCCGGCCGGGCCGCCGGTCTTCAAGCCATCCTGCAATTGCCCGGCCCCGGCGGTCAGGGTCTCCACCGTCAGGCGGGAGATCAGCCCGTCATGGAAATAGGCCAGATAGCGCTGTTCCTCATAGCGGGCTAGGGTGGACAGCCCGATATAGAGCCGGTCATCCACCGACAGGGCGCCATAGCGCGCGTCCAGATCCAACTGTTCCTGCGCCAGCTCCGCCCCGCGTTCCAGCAGCGGGTCGATGGCACGGCTGGTATCCAGGCCGAACCGCGCCGCCACCTCCTCCAAGTCGCGCCGTACATTGCTGAGTGACAGGCCCAGCGCCCGGTTGCGCAGGTTCAGTTCAATCGGCGTCAGCTTGTCGATCCCCAGCAGGCCGATCAGCGGGCGCAGGCTGGTACCCTGCACAAACAGGGTGAACAGCACAAAGCCGGTGGCCACCACGGCCACCGTGTCCTGAATGCTGTCGGGTACATGGCGGTTCTCCGTCACGGCCAGGGCCAGGGCCAGGGAGACGGCCCCGCGCAGGCCGCCCCAGGTCATCACTGCCCGATAGGGGACGCTGATGCGATCACTGGCGCCGATCCAGCCCAGGATCGGCAGCAGGCCGAAGACCACCAGGGCGCGGGCGACCAGCGCGCCTGTCACCAGGGCGGCCAGCAGGGCCAGATGACTCCATTTCGCATTCAGCAGGGTGGGCGGTACCAGCATGGAGGCGAACAGGAAGATGAGCGAATTGGCCCAGAAGCCCAGCTGCCCCCAGACATGTTCCAGCCCCTGCCAGCTTTCCGGGCTGAGCCGGGTGCGCCCGCGTGATGCCATCACCAGCCCGGCCAGCACCACGGCCACCACCCCGGACACATGCAGATAATGTTCAGCCACGATGAAGGAAAGATAGGCCAGTGCCAGGGTCAGGGTGATCTCTGACTGGGCCTGATTGCGCAGGGGCGTGACGATCAGGGCGGCGGTCCAGCCCATGGCCCAGCCCACAGCCGCTCCGCCCAGGAACTTCACCAGGAAATCCAGCCCGGCCGCCGCCAGATCGGGCTCCCCCCCACGGGTCAGCATGGTCAGCAGCAGGGTGGAGAGCACGATGGCGGCGGCATCGTTGAACAGGCTTTCCCCCTCCACCAGGATGGAAAGCCGGCGGGGCGCGCCCAGGTCGCGGAAAATGCCCACGACGGCGGCGGGATCGGTGGTGGCGATGATGGAGGCCAGCAGCAGACAGACCACCAGGGCCCGCTGGGTGGCCTGACCATGCCAGATCCCCCAGGCCCACCAGGTGGCCAGCCCCGCCACGGCCGTGCAGACCAGCACGGCGACGATGGCCAGCAACAGCACCGGCCCCATATCATCCAGCAGCCGGCGCACATCGACAGCCAGGGCCGTTTCAAACAGCAGCACCGGCAGAAAAATGTAAAGAAAGGCGGCCGAGGTCAGCTCCACCTCGCCCAGGGCCTTGATGAAATCCCCCGCCGGCCCGGCACCCAGCCAGGAACCGCCACCATGGATCAGCAGGCCGATTCCCACCCCGGCGGCGGCCAGCACCACAGTATAGGGAAGGCGCAGTCTTTTGGCCAAAGCCGGCAGCAAGCTGACCAAACCCAGCAGCCCGGAGACGGCCAGCAACGTATAGACCAGGGCGTCCATTCAGGGGTGAAGCTTCCATGGCGGGCAAGATTAATCAGAAGCGCAAGATTGCATGGACGCGCCTTGCCGACCAGCGGCCAGCGGTGGCGGGGGCCTATGCATGCACTGCAGCCACTGGTGTTGGCAGCTTTGTCCTTTTATGTTCCATTAACCGGCCTGCATTGGCCGCGGGTCAGGCCGGGGGTTGGGCTCTGCGGGGGGAAACTGTTGATGGAAGAAGACCTTCTGGTATTCGCGGCGGAGCCTGACGCAGCCCAACCCGCGCCAGCCCTGTGCCCCTGGCTGATTCTGATTGTCGATGATGATCCTTCGGTACACAGCGTCACCAAGCTGGCCCTGCGCGATCTGGTCCATGCCGGGCGCAGGCCCTTGTTTCTGTCGGCCTATTCGGCGGTGGAGGCCCGGCAGATTCTGGCGGCATACAGCGATATCGCCCTGGTTCTGCTGGATGTGGTGATGGAGAGCGAGGATGCAGGGCTGGACCTTGCCCGCGCCATCCGGGAGGAATTGGGTAATCAATATGTCCGCATCATCCTGCGCACCGGCCAGCCCGGCCAGGCGCCGGAGCGGGAGGTGGTTGCGCGCTATGACATTAATGATTACCGCGCCAAGGATGAGCTGACGGCAGCCCGGCTCTGGACCTCGGTGCTGACGGCCCTGCGCGCCTATCAGCAGATCAGGGCGCTGGAGGCGAACCGCGCCGGGCTGGCCCATATCCTGGACGCCACGGCCCGCCTGTTTGAACAGCGTGACGTCAACCGTTTTGCCGCCGGTGTGGTGGACAGCCTGCTGGCCCTGGCCGGCCCTGGTGCCGGCGCCCTGCTGGCGCGGGTGGAGATGGTGGAGGGGGAGCCGGTGGGTGAACCCCGCCTGCTGGCCGGGCGGCTGGCAGGTGGTGGCCCCCAGGCCCGCCCGCTGCTGCCGGCGGGGCCGCTGTCCCATACGGTGCCGCCGGATATCTGCCAGCAGATTGTGCAGGCGCTGGCCCAGCCGACAGGGGTGCAGGGCGCCGGCTGGCTGGCCATCCATACGGCTGCTTCGCCCAGCGTTGCCGTGATCATCCATCTGTCTGGCCTGATACCGGACCATGGGCCGGATCAGCGGGTGATGGCGCTGTTTGCCCGTACCATCGCCATCGGGCTGGATAATGCCCTGCTGGTGGAACAGCTGTCGCGCGACCGCACCCATGACCGGGCCACCGGCTTGCTGAACCGCACCGGGCTGGTGGCAGCCTTAGGCGTCCGGCTGGGCCTGCTGGGGGAGGATGGGGCTGGTTCCTGCGCTGTCGCTTTGATCGATCTGCGGCGCTTCCGCGATTTCAACCAGGAGCTGGGGGTGGCCTGGGGTGACCAGCTGTTGAGCATCACCGCCCGGCGGGTGGTGCAGGCGGCGGGCCCGGCGGCGGCCTGCGCCCGCACCGCTGGTGACCAGTTCGCCATCATGCTGCCCGGCGGGCCGGATCTGGAGATGGCGCGCGCCCAGGTGCGCGCCATCCTGGCCGCCGTGTCCGAACCGGTGACCCTGGCCGGGCGGGAGGTGCATCCGCTGGCCACGCCGGGCCTTGCCTGGTGCAACCTGCCCGGCCGCCATGCGGAGGAGATGCTGGCAAGGGCGGAGGAGAGCCTGCACGCCTCCAAACGCGCCTTCGGTCGCCTGCAGGAGGTTCTGGTCGGCGATGACAGTGACCAGAACCGGCTGGGCTTGACGATGGAGCTGAATGCCGCCCTGAAACAGAACCAGTTTGAGCTTTATTATCAACCGATTGTCGATGCGGTGACGCGCAAGGTGGTGGCGTTTGAGGCGCTGGTGCGCTGGAAGCACCCGGCGCGCGGCATCATGGTGCCCGCTTCCTTCATCCCGGCGGCGGAGGAGACGGGGTTGATCGTGCCCATCGGCACCTGGGCGATGCGGGAAGCCGCCACCCGCATCGCCGAATGGACCCGCGCCAGCGGCCGGCCCATCTGGGTCAGCGTCAATATCTCCGCCGCGCAACTGTCCGAACCCGGCTTCCTGGACCATGTGAAGCGGGTGGTGGCGGAAAGCGGGGTCGATCCGACCCTGCTGAAACTGGAGGTGACGGAAAGCACCATCATCGGTGATCCGGCCCATGCGGCGGAAATCCTGTCGGGCCTGCGCGATCTGGGCATCCGGCTCTGCATGGATGATTTCGGCACCGGCTATTCCAACCTGTCCTACTTGCAGACCTTGCCGTTTGATTTCCTGAAGGTGGACCGGGCCTTTGTGTCCAGCATGATCGACCGCTTTGAAAGCCGCACCATCCTGCGCACCATGCTGGCCCTGGCGCAGCAGCTTTCCCTGGAGGTGGTGGCCGAGGGGGTGGAGACGCTGGAACAGGCCGATGAGCTGGAACGGCTGGGCTGTGGCTTCCTGCAGGGCTTCCTTTATGGCAAGCCGATGCCGGCCGAGCTGGCCGGCGCCATGCTGGGCGTGCCATCGGGGCCGCTGGGCTAGAAAGAAACTGCCTCAGGGGTTTGGGTTGGCGTAGGAGAGGGTGACGTTGTATCCGAGTTCAGTGAGGCGTCGGATGAGGCGTTTGGTTTGT
>NZ_FZOI01000068.1 GCF_900188385.1 Azospirillum sp. RU38E | reverse complement strand
CTGTGGTTTGCCGCGTGTGGCGATCAGCGCGTCCAGTTCCCGCGCCACCCGCTTGCCGGACAGCGAGGTGTCGGCCACCAGGGCCAGGCATTCGCGTGAGAAATCATCCACAACGGCCAGGATGCGGAACCGCCGGCCATCGCTGAACGCATCCGATACGAAATCCAGGCTCCAGCGCTGGTTGGGCCCCTGAGGCACATTCATCGGCGCCCGTGTGCCCAGCGCGCGTTTGCGACCCCGCCGCCGGCGTATCGCCAGCCCTTCCTCCCGGTAAATCCGCAGCAGCTTCTTATGGTTCACCGCCATCCCCTCCCGGGCCAGCAGATACCCCAGACGCCGGTAGCCGAACCGCCGCCGCGCCGATGCCAGTTCCCGCAGCCTTTGCCGCAAAGCACCGTCATCAGGGCGCCGCGACCGGTAGCGGATCGTCCGGCGATGCACTTTCAGGACAGAACAAGCCCGCCGCTCACTGACACCGAACGTTGCCCGCAGATGGGCAACCGTCCGGCGGCTGGCGGCGGGCCTTACCCCGGATTTGTCACCGGCAGCTGGCATTTTTCCGGATTTATTTTTGATAACAAGTAATTACCCTTATTTTGGAGCGGTTAAGAATTTACAGGGTGTTTTTCGGGATGCGGTTTGCGGATCATGGTCGGCGGGTGGTCATGGGGGCGTTTGACGGGGGAGAAATCACCTCGGATGCGGGCGGGCTGCTGTTGCGTGAGGTTGCCGGTCGGCTGAATTTGTTTGAGCGGATGGCGGCCTGTTTTGAGGACCGACGCAACCGTAAGCAGGTGACGCATGCGCTGCCCGATCTGCTGGCGCAGCGGGTCATCGCCATGGCGCTGGGATACGAGGACCTCAACGATCACGACCGGATGCGCCACGATCCGCTGTTGAAGGTGACGGCGGCAGCCAGGCCGCGGATAGCGGGTGGCGCGCCGTTGCCGGCGCTGGCCGGGAGTTCGACGCTGGGTCGGCTGGAGCGGCGTTTCGAGGAGGCCGACCGGCGTTATCACAAGTTCACCGCGCAGCCGTCACGCCTGCAGGATCTGTATGTCGAACTGTTCACCGGCAGTTATGCGACAGCGCCGGAGCGG
>NZ_FZOI01000002.1 GCF_900188385.1 Azospirillum sp. RU38E | reverse complement strand
GACGATCTGGGCGGGGCCGCCGTGTTCCTGGCCAGCCGTGCCGCCGACTATGTCCAGGGCCATATCCTGGCTGTCGATGGCGGCTGGCTGGCGCGGTAACGGTTGCACAAAAACGACACTTGCACCGGATCAAGTTCCGGTGCGGTTTGACTGACTTCTACGCATTGACATCACTGTGTATCCGGATCATGATCCGTTTATGACACCGGTTACTTAAGACAAGCCGGAACATAAGAACAAGGTCATCCGGTTGGGTTGGATGACCGGCGGTGCTGGGGAGCGCGCCTTTTACCTCATAAAACGCGATCTTTGCATCTCTCATGCTCTTTTGCTCGCGGCAAATAAATCGGGCCGGCGTCAAAGCGGCCGAATTGGGAGGAATGGAAATGAAAAAGAACCAGGTGGGACGACAGGCTGTCTGGACGTGTGGCCGGCAGGTGCCGATGTGGCTAATGGCGGCATCCTGTGCCGCCGCCCTGGCCGCCCCCGCTTCGGCACAGGATGCCGGTGGCGACACGACGTTGGATGAAATCGTTGTTACCGGTTTCCGGGGTAGCCTTGCCAGCGCCATTGAAACCAAGAAGAACTCCAGCAATTTCGTCGATGCGGTGAATGCGGAGGATATTGCCAAGTTCCCCGATCTCAATCTGGCGGAATCGCTGCAGCGTATTCCTGGCATCGCCATTGATCGTGACGGCGGCGAAGGCCGTACCATTACGGTGCGTGGCCTTTCCTCTGATTTCACGCGCGTGCGCCTGAATGGGTTGGAAGCGCTGGCGACCACCGGCGGCACCGATGGTTCTGGCGGTGCCAACCGCGGCCGCGGCTTCGATTTCAACATCTTCGCTTCTGAATTGTTCAACAATATCAAAGTGAACAAGTCGCAATCGGCGGAGATTGAAGAAGGATCGCTGGGTGCCACGGTCGATTTGCAGACGGGGCAGCCCTTTGACTATAAGGATTTCACCTTCGCCGCTTCGGCCAAGGGGACCTATAACGACCTGTCAAAGAAATATAATCCGCGCGCAACCCTTTTGGTTGCTGATAAGTTCTTGGACGACAAGATTGGGGTGCTGGCGTCGGCTGCCTATTCCACACGCAATGTGTTTGAAGAGGGGGCGTCGACCACCCGCTGGGAGGTGCCGGTTCCCAGCCCGACCACGGCGCCCAATCCCAACACGAAATTCCGCAGTGTGCCGGCCAATCTGGCGGCACAACAGGCTTGGCATCCGCGTATTCCGCGCTATGGCCGACTGGATTATGACCAGGACCGCCTGGGCCTGACCGGGGCGATCCAGCTGCAGCCCTTCGATAACACCCGCATCGATTTGAATGTTCTTTACGCCAAGCTGAAGCAGAATCGCACGGAACAATATCTGGAGGCCATTTCCTTCAGCCGTACCGGTGCGGCCGGCATGGGCGGCACCGACGTGGTGAGCGGCGTCATTGATGATAAGAATGCCCTGGTCCAGGGGCGCTTCAACGGTGTCGATATGCGCACCGAATATCGCCGGGATGAGCTGAATGCCGACTTCCTGCAATATTCGGTAGGGCTGGATCAGGGAATTGGCGAGAGCGTTACTTTGAAGCTGTTGGCCGGTTGGTCCAGCAACACGCAGGATAACCCCGAACAGACCACCGTCTCGCTGGAGCGCTATAACTCCAACGGATACAGCTATGATTTCACCGGCGATAAGAAGCTGCCGGGTTTTGATTATGGCTTTGACGTCACCAACCCGGCCAATTGGGCCTGGAGCAGCTCTTCCGCCCAGGGTGATGCGTCCCTGATCCGGATGCGTCCTAACAAGACGAAGAACGAGTTTGTCAATTATCGCGCTGACCTGCTGTGGGATGCGACTGATAATGTGACCCTGAAGACCGGCTTTGCCTGGAAGAAGTATGATTTCAAGACGGAGGAATGGCGGCGCATCAATGAAAATGCCGTCGCTCTGCCGGCTGGCACCAGTGTGGCGCAGATTTCCAAGCTGTTCTCCGGCTTTGGCCGCCATATGGACATGCCGGCAGGTACACCCAGTAGCTGGATTGTGCCTGATCTGGATAAAATCGGCGAAATTCTGGGCATTTACTGCAACTGCACCAACCAGTTCGGTAATTTCACGCTGTCCAAGGATAATCAGCTTGGCCAGAACCGCGACGTGACGGAAAAGGATTTGGCCTTCTATGGTCAGGCCGATTTCAACTTTGAGGTGATGGGCAAGGCTGTTCGCGGCAATATCGGTCTGCGCCGGGTAAAAACCGAACAGAACGCCTTTGGTTATGTCGGCACCCGTCCGACGACCACGGATCGCAGCTACTGGGACACCTTGCCGTCGATGAACGTGTCCGTGGAAGCCACGGAAGACGTCTTTGTCCGCTTCGCCGCCGGCAAGGTGATGGCGCGGCCGCGCCTGCCGGATCTGACGCCGGGCGGCTCCATCAATTCCCAGTCTAAGACCCTGACCATCGGCAATCCGGATCTGGAACCCTACCGCGCCAATACGGTGGATATCGGCCTGGAATGGTATCCGGACCGCGAGACCCTGGTTTCCGTCGGTTACTTCTACAAGGATATCAAGACTTATATCCAGAACGTGGCCAGTACCCAGGTACTCCGCACGGTGGAATTGCCCCTGGAATCGCTGCCAGCCGCAGAGTTGGATAATCTTTATACCGTGACACGGGCACAAAATACCGAAGGTGGGCCGCTGAAAGGCTTTGAAATCAGCGTGCAGAAGCCCTTCACCTTCCTACCGGCACCGTTTGACAATCTGGGTGGTATCCTCAACTACACCCATGTGAAGTCAAACATTGTCTATAATCTGCCCAGCGGGGCCACCAATGTCCAACGGACGGAACCGCTGGTAAACCTGTCCCCGAACTCCCTGAACGCGACGCTTTATTACGAGACGGAGAAGTTCAGCGTCCGTGTGTCCGGTTCATTCCGCGATGCTTATTTGACCAATGTGGCGCCGGGTAACAATATCGATGTCCGTGGCAAGAATTCCACGTTCAACCTCGATCTGAATGCTTCATACAATATCAATGAGCACCTCACCGTCTCCTTCGAGGCGATCAACCTGACCGACCAGTATGATGATAAGTGGGTTGGTCGTGACCTGCAGGCCATGGACACCTATGTCCATAGCGGTCGGCAGTTCTTCCTGGGTGCCAGCTACAAGTACTGATTTCCGCCTTCCCGTTTCCTTTGCCTTCGGCCATCACTGCCTGTCAGTGATGGCCGTTTTTCTATGCCATCAATCGGCCTGGAGAGAGCCCATGCGGCGGATTTTGCTCAGCGCGCTTTTCTGGGGAATGGCCGGCGGTGTGGCCCCGGCAGCCGCGCCTTTCCCGCAGGTTCCGCCCGGTCCCATTCCGGCCTTTCCCGGTGCGGAAGGGGCGGGTGCCTATGCTGTAGGCGGCCGGGCAGGGGCCGTACATATCGTAAGCAACTTGGAGGATGCTGGCCCCGGCAGCCTGCGGGCAGCGGTGGAGGCAACCGGGCCCCGTATGGTGGTCTTTGCCATTTCCGGGACCATCCATCTGAAAAAGCCGCTGAAAATACATAATGATTTCATCACCATCGCTGGACAGAGCGCGCCGGGCGTTGGCATTACCCTTGCGGACCAGCCGCTGAACATTGAGGCCAACCATGTGGTGGTGCGTTATTTACGCGTCCGCCTGGGCGATCTCAGCCGGACAGAGGATGATGCTGTGTCCGTCACCGACGGCCAGCACATTATTCTGGACCATGTTTCCGCCAGCTGGTCGGTGGATGAAACCCTGTCGGTCTCCCAGAAATGGAAGCCGGGCATGAAGGGGTTGGACCATGTCACAGTACAATGGTGCCTGATCAGCGAAAGCTTGAACAAATCCGTTCATAGCAAGGGGGAGCATGGCTATGGCAGCCTAGTTCGTGGCTCCTATGGTGCGCGCTACAGCTTTCACCATAATTTGTGGGCCCATCACAAGTCACGGATGCCCCGCCCCGGCAACTTCATTGAGGCAGATGCCGACCCTGAGGGCGCCATCATGGATTTCCGCAACAATGTCTTTTATGACTGGCACGGAGACGCCGGCGGATACAATGTCGATAAGAACGCGATAACGACGTATAATTTCATCAATAACGCCTATCTTCCCGGTCCCGGCAGCCAGGGGCAGATGGCCTTCCGGGAATCGGCCCCGCTGGCCCGGGCCTTCTTTCAGGGCAATGCCATGGCGGGGGTGGTGCCGGCTGACCCCTGGTCCCTGGTGATGGGGAGTGAGCGCGATGGCTATCGTCTCAGCCAACCGGTGGAGGTGTCACCGGTTACCACACAGGATGCATTGACCGCCCAGGGCAAAGTATTGGCCTATGCAGGCGCGTCCCTGCGGCGTGACCCGGTGGATCAGCGGGTGCTGGCACAGGTGCGGGACGGCAAGGGGGAGGTGATCAACAGCCAGCAGGATGTCGGCGGCTGGCCGTCGCTGCCGGAAATACGCGGTCCCCTGGATAGTGATGGCGACGGCATTCCCGACGCTGTTGAACAGGAGCGCGGCCTTGATCCCCATGACGCGGCTGACAGCCGACGGCCGGGCCCGGACGGCTATACGGCGCTGGAGACATATCTGGCAGATATTGTTCGTTGAGACGGAAAGGGGAGGCACCATTCGGCGCCTCCCCAGTCACAATCACGTTCCCTTCGCCTTGGTGGCGCTGTCCAGTACGTCCGGCCGCTTCGGCGTCATATCATCCAGATTCCAATCATCGGGATTGAAGCTTTTGGCGCTGGGCACCTGTTGCGGATAGCCATGCAGGTCATTTTCGCTATCGATAATGTTGCCGCGCCCCTCGGCCACATCGGAAATCAACTGCACATCTTCCTTGTCGCGGTCCCAAGGGCGGGCCCCGACCTGCGACAGTACATGCTGCTGCACCGCCGTGGCCGGCATGGCGGTCAGCCCCTCCGGCCAAATCTCGGCCCGCTTCAGCTCAATCACCTTGGCCGGGGCTGTTGTATAGCGGCCGATTTGCTGAATCGGGTTGCCTGTCTGATCGACGGCAATATTATCCTTGCCGTAATATTCCAGATCGCCGTAACCGCCGATCATCAGGAAAGCCATATGCGCCGGCGTATCCGGACCTGCGCGGAACACGTTGCCCACGGCGGTCATCTTACCGACCTGATAAGGCATATTGCCCCATTCCTCGGCCATCAGATTGTAATGAATAGCCCGCTGTCCGGAATTATAGATCAGATTATTGACAATGGCGCCGTGAACACCGCCCTTGAAGAAGGGGTTGCGTTCGACATTATGGGCGTAGAGATTGCCATAGATCAGAATATCCGTGACATTGTCATGGATCAGCGACCCTTTGGAATGTTCAATCTTGGCGTGGGTTGAGTAACGCAAGCCATTGGCAATGATATTGTTGGAAAAGGTAATACGGTGGGAGGTGTTGCGCCGCCATTCTTCCGGCGTATTTCCCTTGAAGCGCGGGCCGGAGGCGGAAAGATTTTCATCCGTGGCCCAGGTCAGGCTGCAATGATCGACAATGACATTATAGGCACCGCCAATGGTGCTGATACTGTCATGATCATTACCGCTGCGCTTGGGCTGGCCCGCCTCACCCACGCGGATGCGGATATGCTGGATGATCACGTCATGGGCGGCGATATCCATGCCGCCCTTGATCAAGGTGATGCCAGGGGAGGGGGCGGTCTGGCCGGCAATGGTGACAAAGGGCTCCGTCAGCTTGACGGTCTTATTGCCCAGATCAATGACGCCCCCCACCTCGAAAACAATGGTGCGCGGGCCCTTGTGATTCAACGCTTCCAGCAGGGAGCCAGGGCCATCGGCGGCCAATGTCGTCACCTTGATGATTTCACCGCCCCGGCCGCCAGCCGTATCGGCAGCCCAGCCCAGCGCGCCGGGGAAGGCCAGCTTGCCGGTGGCGGTGGCCGCAACCTGGGTGGCGGGCTGCGCCGCCATGGCGGTGGAGAAAGGCAGCGCCACCAGGGCCAGCGCCGTCGCCAGCATCAGCCGCGCTGGTAAGGAGCGGGCAGCCGGTCGGCGGGTCTTTACAATGTTCATCTGAACGATCCTCCCTCTCGCCAGGTTCGGCGATAAATTCAATTTGGTGTCTTGTAAATGACACCGGTTTCCTATAGTCCTTTTTGGAACGAATGACAATCTCTTCAGCCCGGGCTGAAGACAATAAGCGGGGAGGGCGTGAATGCCTGACGATGGCGATGATCTGACAGCCGGCATCCGGCGCGCCTTTCGTGAAGCGCGCCGGGCAGGGCGTTCGTTGCCGGATTATCCGGGGCCGATTCCGGCAACGCTGGAAGCGGCCTATCTGATTCAGAATGCGGCCATCCAGGAGTGGCCGGATGCGGTTGCGGGTTGGAAGGTCGGCTTTATCGCTCCCGGCGTCCGGGACCTTTATCCGCAGGAGCGGTTGGCGGGCCCGATCTTCGCCCGTACCATCCGCACGGCAGAGCCGGGCGAGATTGTCGATATCCGCGCCATCGAGGGCGGCTTCACGGCGGTGGAGGCGGAACTTCTGTTGCACATCGCCTGTGACATTGCCCCTGGCAGTATTGCGGAAGATGCCCCTTTGGCCCCCCTGGTTACCGCTGCCCATCTGGGCATTGAACCGGCGGGCAGCCCGCTGTCGGCCATCAATGATCTGGGGCCGGCGGTGGTGGTGAGCGATTTTGGCAATAATGCCGGGGTGGTTATCGGGCAGCGGCTGGCGGGCGACCTGGAAACACTGCTGGGCCCGGAACCGCCGGGTTTGCAGGTGGAAACACTGGTGAATGGCGAACGGATCGGCGAGAAGCCGCTGACCGCCATTCCCGGCGGGCCGGGCCGCGCCCTGCGCTTCCTGCTGCGCAATCTGGGACAGCGCGGGATCATTTTGCAGCAGGGCGCCTGGGTTTCCACCGGCGCCATCACCGGTGTCCATCGGGTGGAACCGGGTGACGAGGCAATGGTGACAATGGAAGGGGTGGGGGAACTGAAGGTTCGCTTTGTCCCCGCCCAGCCACTGGAATAAGAAAAATTATCGCCGCTCAAAGATGGAGCGGCGTTGGAAGAGAATAAAGGGGGAGATCAACCCCCCTTTTGTGTCAGCCTGGGGCGGACATGCTTTCGCCCGTGACCATGTCATTCAGGGAGGAAACCCATGTCGGGCGTGAATGATGTCCCGCAACCGGCGGTGCCAATCGGCCGCTATCGTTGGGTTGTTGTAGCGCTGCTGTTCGCGGCGATGACCATCAACTATGTTGATCGTCAAATGATCGGGGTGTTGAAACCCACCCTGTCCAAAGAAATGGGCTGGTCGGAAACCGACTATGCTAACATCATCTTCTGGTTTCAGGCCAGCTATGCCATTGCCTATATCGTCTTTGGCAATATTGTGGATCGCCTGGGCGCGCGGTTGGGCTTCGCCTTGGCTTTCGTCATCTGGACCATTGGCCATTTCGCCCATGCGGCGGCCCGCGATTTGATGGGCTTTATCCTGGCCCGCGTCGTGTTGGGTGTGGGTGAAGGGGGTGGTTTTCCGGGTGGCATCAAGGCGGTGGCCGAATGGTTCCCCAAAAAGGAGCGGGCCTTCGCCACCGGCATTTTCAATGCCGGCACCAATATCGGTGCCATCGCCACTCCGCTGATCGTGCCGGCTGTCACCCTGGCCTGGGGCTGGGAGATGGCCTTCATTGTCACCGGCTTGTTCAGCCTGATCTGGTTGCCCCTTTGGCTGATCCTCTATCGCCACCCGTCCAAACATCCCAAGGTCACACAGTCAGAGTTGGCCTATATCAGCAGCGATCCGCCCGATCCGGGGCACCGGATTGGCTGGTTCCGGCTGTTGCGCGTCCGGGAAACCTGGGCCTATGCGCTGGGCAAGTTCCTGATTGACCCGATCTGGTGGATGTTTCTGTTCTGGCTGCCGGACTTCCTGGCCAAGCGGCATGGGCTGGACCTGAAGACTTTCGGCATTCCGCTGGTCGCCATCTATCTGCTGTCTGACGTGGGCAGCGTGGCGGGCGGCTGGCTGTCCTCGCGCCTGATGCATCGCGGCTACAGCCTTAACCGCGCCCGTAAGCTGGCCATGTTGATCTGCGCCCTGTTCGCCCTGCCGGTGGCCTTTGCCGCCAATGCCGATACGCTGTGGGTGGCAGTTTTGATCATCGGGCTGGCCACGGCGGCGCATCAGGGCTTTTCCGCCAATCTCTACACGCTGCCCAGCGATGTGTTCCCCCGCGCGGCGGTGGGATCGGTGGTTGGCATCGGCGGGATGCTGGGGGCCATCGGCGGCATGGCCATGGCCAAATATGCCGGCTGGGTGCTGGACAAGGTTGGTACTTACACGCCGATTTTCATCGTCGCCTCTACGGCCTATCTGCTGGCGTTGCTGGTGGTGCATCTGCTCACCCCCCGCATGGCACCGGTGGAAATCAGCGAGGAACCGAAGCACTGATCCTTCTTTTCGGTTCGTAAACGCAGCGCCGCCGGCTCGCCCCGGCGGCGCTTTGCTTTTCAGGCCGGCTGCGTGGCGATGGGGCCCGGTCGGTCCTTGATGGGGAAATGCAGGGCCGCAGCCATGGCGCCGGACAAGGCCGTTGCCGCCCAGATCAGGTCATAGGAACCGGTCAGGTCGAAGACGACACCCCCGGCCCAGGCCCCGATGAAGGAGCCGACCTGATGGCTCATGAAACAGATGCCGAACAGGGTGCCCAGATGGCGGACACCGAAGAAGCGGGCGATCAACCCGCTGGTCAGCGGCACCGTACCCAGCCAAGCCATGCCCATGACGGCAGCAAACAGCATCACCGACCATTCTGTCTTGGGTGCCAGCACGAACAGGGCGATGGCAGCCCCCCGCAGCAGGTACAGCCAGCCCAGCACATGATGCTGGCGGAAATGCCCGCCCAGCCAGCCACAGATCCAGCTTCCCGCCATATTGAACAGGCCGATCAGCGCCAGGGCCGTGGCGCTGAGGCCGGCCGGCATATGGCAGAGCTGCAGATAGCCGGGCAGGTGGGTGCCGATGAAGGCCAGTTGAAAGCCACAGGTGAAGAAACCCAGCGTCAACAGCCGGTATCCTGGATGGTTCCAGGCTGACAGCAGGGCCTGGCGCATCGGCAGCGCCGGCGGTTGCGTCGTCTGTGTGCTCTCCTCGGCCGGTTTTACCGCCCGGTGGCGACCATCCAGCAACAGGCCCAGCGGTGCCACCGCCAGCACCACAGCAACCAGGGCCAGCAACCCGGCCTGCATCCCCCAGCCGGCCTGGACCATCTGCGCCAGCGGCACCATCAAGACCTGCCCCACCGAACCGCCAGCGCTGACGATCCCCATGGCCATGCTGCGCTGTTCCGGCAGGGCACGCTTGCCCACCGCCGTCATCACCACACCAAAGCTGGTACAACTGATCCCCAGCCCGACCAGCAGCCCCATGCCCAGGATCAGGGGCAGGGCGCCGGAGAACAGGGCGGTCATGGCCAACCCCAGTCCCAAGGCCAGCGCGCCCACCGCAATCACCGGTGCGGCACCGAACCGGTCAGCCAAGGCGCCGGCAAAGGGCTGCGCAAAGCCCCATGTCAGATTATGCAATGCCACCGCAAGGGCGACCAGGGTGAGGGGGACCGCATGTTCCTGGGAGATCGGGGCCAAGAACAGGCCAAAGGTCTGGCGCGCGCCCAGGGCGGCGCTGATAACCAAGGCCCCCGCCAGGATAACCAGAAACAGTACCCTGTCCCGTTTCGCTTCTGTCTGCACCGCCACCCCTCCCTTTTCCGGAAGGGTTCAGCATAGGGCGGTGAGGGCAAGCCGACAAAGGCGAAGACCGGCCAACAAGGCTGAGGAAAACTCATCCTTGCTGGCTGGCCAGTTTGAAATATCAGGGCGTAATGGCGACCTTCAGCACCCCGTCGCGCTGGTGTGAGAACAGATCATAGGCCTTCTCGATATCATCCAGCTTGAAGCGATGGGTTACCAGGGCCGAAAGATCGGCCCGGCCCGAGGCGATCACCCCCATCAAGCGGCGCATCCGCTCCTTGCCGCCGGGGCAGAGGCTGGTGACAATGCGATTGTCGCCCAGACCGGCGGAAAAGGCGCTGAGCGGAATGCGCAGGTCGGTGGAATAGACGCCCAGGCTGGACAAGGTGCCGCCGGGGCGGATGACCCGCAAGCCCGCCTCAAAGGTACCCTGGGTGCCCAGCGCCTCGATGGCGGCATCCACCCCGCGCCTGTCTGTCAGGGCCATGATCTGTTCCACCGGGTCGCCCGTCCGGAAATCCACCACATCATCGGCACCCAGCTTGCGGGCAATGGCCAGTCGTTCCGGCACCGTATCCACCCCGATGATCCGGGTGGCACCCATCAGTTTGGCGCCGGCAACGGCACATAGCCCGATGGGGCCGAGGGCGAAAACGGCCACCGTATCGCCGATGCGGATACCGGCACTTTCAGCGCCGGAAAAGCCGGTCGACATGATGTCCGGGCACATCAGCACCTGTTCATCGCTGAGATGATCGGGAACAGGGCTGAGATTGACCATGGCATCGGGCACCAGCACATATTCCGCCTGGGTGCCATCAATCGTATTGCCAAAGCGCCAGCCGCCCATCGGCTTGAAGCCATGGCGTGTACCGGCGCCATCCTGGGAGGAGCACCCGCACAGGCAGGCATGGGAATGGCCGCTGGGCGTGATGGCGCCGGCCACGACGCGCTGCCCTTCCTGATATCCGGTAACGGCGGAACCCAGCTTCTCAATAATGCCCACCGGTTCATGCCCGATCGTCAAACCGCGCGCGACCGGATATTCGCCCTTCAGAATATGGACGTCGGTGCCGCAGATGGTGGTGGTGGTGATGCGGATCAAGGCATCCAACGGCCCCACATCGGGGATCGGCTTGTCCTCCAGCACGATGCGGCCGGGTTCAACAAAGATGGCTGCCTTCATTTTGGCTGGCATGGCACGCTTCCTCTCCGGTTGTGAGGTCTGGAGCTTCCCACGTCGGGAGGGGAAGGGCCTTGACCTTGATCAAGCGGGACGCCGAAATGGAAACCTGCATCAACTGACCTGGATCAAGGCATCTCTGACCGATAGGTCGTATCCTGAAGCCGTAATCAATAATCAGGGTTGGAGGAAGCCGATGTACAAGCGCATTCTCATTCCAGTGGACGGGTCGGAGCTTTCCTTGACCGCCTTGCATAAGGGTGTGGCCTTTGCCAAGGAAATCGGTGCCCAGGTCCATGTCCTGACCGTGATCGAACCGTTCCACGTTTTCTCGGTGGAGACCGAACAGCTGGCCCAGACGCGCGCCGAATATGAGGGCCACGCCGTGGGCCATGCGGAAAAGCTGCTCTCGGCAGCGGCTGAAGCGGCCAGCAAGGCTGGTGTCGTTGCCGAAACCTCGCTGGTGCAGGCCGATCATCCCTATGAAGCCATCATTGAAACGGCGGCAAAGGCAGGATGCGACCTGATCGCCATGGCCTCCCACGGGCGGCGCGGCTTGGCGGCCGTGGTGCTGGGCAGCCAAACGGTGAAGGTGCTGACCCATTCGACAACGCCGGTGCTGGTTTACCGCTGAGTAAATCGCCAGTCTACACGGCTGACTCACCCAGCCGTGTAGACTGGCATCATTCACGCAAGCCGCACTGACATTTTAATTTTGCGGGCATTGAAACGCGGCGATACCCATCTGAATGAATGTTTCCGATGAGAGGTCGTCATCCTGGTTGTCTGCCCGCAGACAACACAGGGCGTTCACCAGATGACCAGCAATATTATCAGCCGCCATGTTCCCACGGCACCGGTGATGCCGCTGACGGCAGGTTCAGGCAAAGCAGCAGCCGGGTGATCCCCATGCCGGCGATGGGGGGAGAGCGGTGGACGATGCCGCAATCATCCGCCGCACAAGCCCCCTTGAACAGGGCCACCGTGCCCGGTGCCAGCTCCTCCAGCGGCCCCCGATAGGCGCGCTGCGCCGTCATCGCCCAGGCGCTGTGGCACGGCGGTACGATCTGGGTCTGCGGGCCCCGATATGTCGCCAACAGGCGCAGCCGCACATGGTCGCGGTGGAATTTCCAGCAGGCGTTATGCGCCAGTTTGTCCAGCCGGATATCCACCCGGTCGGTTTGGGCGATGGCGGCAAATTGCTGCGTCAGGTCCAGCATGTCGGCCAGCAGGGCCTGGGCCAGCGGCGCATCACCCAACGGGCTTTCGCCCAGCAGTTGGGCCAGGGCGGCGGGCGCATCGTCCAGCCGCACCAGCACCCGCCCGCTGGGCAGGCGGCTGGCCGGCAGGGCGGCAAGGCAGCGCATCAGGTCCGGCATCTGCCGTTCCCACAGGGCCAGCGCCGTATCGGCATGGCCCACGCTGGCCAGCACGGAGGGATCGGTACCGCGCACCACGCCGCCGCCGTGGCTTGCCGCGCTGGCGGACAGGGGCAGGGGAAGCGACAATGCCATCATGCCTCCCCCGTCCGCTTCCAGCGCGGGAACGGGTCTGGCAGCTTGCGCCAGTTGGCCAGATCCAGTTCCGTTGCCCCTTCATCCCCGATCAGGCAGGCATCCAACTGGCGGCGGATATCCGCTTCATCCATGCCGGTGCCGATGAAGACAATCTCCTGCCGCCGGTCACCATAGACCGGGTGCCAGTTGCGGGTGATGGAACGGCGATAGTCCGGATCGTCCGGCCAGCGTTCCTTCGGCACGGCGGCCCACCAGAACCCCATCGCCTCATGCTGGACCAGGGCGCCGGCCTGGCCCAGTTCCCCCACCCAGTCCGGCCTTGTTGCCAACCAGAAATGACCCTTGGAGCGCAGCACGTTTGGCCATTCCCGCTGGATAAAGCGAAAGAATTTTTCCGGGTGGAAGGGGCGGCGGGCGCGATAGACGAAGCTGGAAATGCCATATTCCAGCGTTTCCGGCTGATGCTCCTTGAAGCCGTACAGTTCCTTGAACCAGAGCGGATGTTCCTGGGCCTTTTCGTAATCGAAACGACCGGTATTGAGGATATGGGGCAGGGGCACCCGCCCGCGGGAGGTTTCCAGCAAGGCCGCATCCGGGTTCAGGGCACGGATGATCTTGCGGGCAAGGTCCAATTGGTCGGTGGTGGCCGTGTCGATCTTGTTCAGCACGATCACGTCGGCAAACTCAATCTGATCAACCAGCAGGTTGACCAGGGCGCGGCCATCATCCTCCCCCAGCGATTGGCCCCGATCGCGCAGGAAGTCGGTGGAGGCGTAATCGCGCAGCAGGTTCACCGCATCGACCACCGTGACCATCGTATCCAGCCGCGCCACGTCGGCCAAGCTATCGCCAGCCTCATCACGGAAATCGAAGGTGGCGGCCACGGGCAGCGGTTCAGAAATGCCGGTGCTTTCAATCAGCAGATAATCGAACCGCCGTTCCGCCGCCAGCCGCCGCACCTCCAGCAACAGATCGTCGCGCAGGGTGCAGCAGATGCAGCCATTGCTCATCTCCACCAGCTTTTCCTGGGTGTGGGAGAGGTTGCCACCATCGCGCACCAGATCGGCGTCGATATTCACCTCGCCCATATCATTGACGATGACGGCGACGCGCAAACCCTCCCGGTTATTGAGAACATGGTTCAGCAGACTGGTTTTACCGGCGCCGAGAAAGCCGGAAAGCACGGTGACGGGCAGGCGCGTGTCCATAGGGGCATCCAGACCAAAGGAAAAAATCTTGCTTATGTTATAACGTAACGTATCTTGTCTATGCAATATCCCTCCAGCGGATCGACCGATGGCACCCAACGACAATATTCATGGCGCGCGCAGCTGGCGGGTGGCCCGCGTGGTGGCGGCCCACCGCGCCTTTCATGAGGGTTTTACTGAAGCGATGCGCGGTCTGCCGCTGGATTATCGCCGGCTGGATGCAATGACGGAGATGGACCAGCACCGCTATGAGAATGGGCGGGAGGTGGCGCTGGAATGGCTAAGCAGCCGCCGCACAGCGCTGCGCTGGTCCAGCCGCGACCGCATCCCCCGCGCCTTGCGGGATTTCATCGCCGGCCGCGCATTGCAGCGGGCCGCACAGCTGCCCCGGACGGACCCTTACAGGGGATAAGGGCTTTTACTCTTCCCCATCGCCATTGCTGTTGGCCACCAGCTGAATACCATCCAGCAGCGACAGCAAAGCACCCCGTCCGGCGGGGCCGAGCTGGGAGGAGAGTTCCGCCTCATAGGCATCATGGCAGGCCTGGAATTCCTTCATCCGCTCCTGCCCATCGGGCGTCAGATGCAGGCAATAGGAACGGCGGTCGGCCGGGGAGGGGGAGCGGACCAGCAGGCCGCGACCTTCCAGCGCATCCAGCAGCGGCACCAGATTGGCCCGTTTCAGCCCCAAAGCGTCGCTGATCTGCGACTGGCTGAGGCCGGGATTGTCACGCACCACGGTCAGAATGGCGAACTGGGTGGGGCGGATATCCACCTCCGCCATGAACTGGATGAACAGGTTGAACGCGGCAATCTGGGCCCGGCGCAACCGATACCCGACGGAAGAGTGCAGCGCCGACATATCGACCCCGTTCGAACGCCCCTGATCATCCATAACCATGCTTCTCTTTCCCGCACTCTTCACTGTCCTGCCGCCCAAGTTATAGGTATGGCGCGCGGATTTCGAGCGGTCACTTCACGCAGGCGGTAAAACCTGCTGTCGCAGCAGATGTTTTTGCACCTTGCCGGACCCGGTACGGGGCAGGGTTTCGCACAGTACCACCTTATGCGGTCGTTTATAACGGGCCAGACGGCCATCCAGATGGCCGGTTACCATGTCAGCCGTCAGGCTGTGACCGCTGCGGGGGACGATAAAGGCCCAGCCAACCTCCCCCCATTTTTCATCCGGAATGCCGACCACGGCGACTTCTGCCACGGCGTCCAGTTCCAGGATGGCGCCTTCAACTTCTGCCGGATAGACATTTTCGCCGCCGGAAATGTACATGTCCTTCTTGCGGTCGACGAGATAATAGAAGCCATCGGCATCCCGCCGCGCCGCATCACCGGTGCGCAGCCAGCCGCCCTGATCGGCCAGCGTCGGCAGTTCCGGGCGGTTCCAGTAACCGGGCGACAGGTTGGGGCCGTTGATCCACAGCTCCCCAACGGCCCCTTCGGGCACATCCTGCCCCGCATCATCCACCAGCCGCACCCGCAGGACCGGGGCCGGCAGGCCGGCGGAACCGGCCTTGGCGGCGATGCGGGCGCGGTCCCCCACTGGCATTCCCAGCACGGTTCCCGCCTCGCTCATCCCATACCCGTCGGCGACCGTAATGCCCTCATCGACAAAGCGCTGAATCAGGGAGGTTGGCATCGGCGCGCCACCGGTGCAGAAGGCGGTCAGCCGCGCCAGCACATCGGCCCGGTAATCCGGGTGCTGGCGCAGGGTCTGCGCCATCTGCGGTACGCACATGTAATGGGTGACCCCCAAGCCCGGATCGGCCAGCCGCGCCAGCGTCACCGCCGGTTCGAACCCGCGCGACATCAGTAGCGTGCCACCCTGGGTCAAAGGGGTGCGCGTCATGGTCAGCAGGCCAACGACGTGGAACAAAGGCATGTCGCACAGCACCACGGAATCGGCGGTGATCTTGTTCATCATGCCGAAATTGACGGCGGTGAAGAAGGCATTCGCCTCCGTTAGCAGCGCGCCCTTGGGCCGGCCGGAGGTGCCGGAGGTGTATAGAAGGGTGGAGGGCTGATCGGCCTGCGGAAAGCAGCTCGGTCGGACGGCCGGCTGGCTTTCCCATTCGGTCGCGACCTCGGCCAGACTTAACACACGCGTCTGCGGCTGGCCGGCGGCGGCCTGATCGGCCGCTGTGCGGAATTCGGCATCAGCCAGCACCAGCGACGGGGTGCAGTCGCCAATCTGATAGGCCAGTTCCGGTACGGTCAGCCGCCAGTTCAGGGGCACGAAAATGGCCCCCACCCGCGCGGCGGCCAGATGCAGGATAGGCATGGCCACATCATTGCGGCCCAGCACGGCGACGCGCTGCCCGTTGGCATCCCCCAACGTCGCCAACAGCCACTGGGCGCAGCGGTTGATGGCGCCATCAAGATCGGCATAGGTGAAACGCCGTCCGCTGACTAGATCGACCAGCGCCAAAGCTGCAGGCCGCATGGCGGCCTGAAAAGCAACCGGATCGGGGGCGGGCCAGCCGGCGGTGGGGGCGGGGGGAATCATGAGGTGTTTCTCCCTGGGGTATTTGCCATGACTGCTCTTAGTCGGGAGCAGGAAAATAATCGGCGGATTGTTTTTGGAAATTTCGAAGGGTGAACTGTAGAAAAATCAACCGTACGAGCTCAATTTTTGATGAATAATGACTAATGTAAATTTTATGAATTTATATTCATAAAGTATTTTCACCTTATGGGTGGGTAAAGATCTTCTGGAGAGATGAATTTCATCAAACCTCCGCACCCAGCAAAGTGCAAAAAGTACGAAATTGCGAACTCTTTACGCAGCATCGGCAGCATCTCGAGATATTTTTCTTTTGTAAATGGAGTGGACCAAAATTCTGGAAAATAAAGCAACATCATCAACATTGGCATCCAATTGAATCGTGTTGAAAATTCAGTTACTTTTCCAGATTTGCATATTTCATAGGAAAGCGCAGGCTGCTCGTAAAGCCTGCTTTCTGAATTGTAATTGTTATATGATCTTAGGAATATTTCCCTATGATATTTGGGGCTCACGACAAGCACTCCGGTACAAAACATGCAGAAACTGTCATCAAGATCTACGTTGATTGTATCTCTAAATATACTTCCATTTATTGCCCGGTGTGTGCCCGGCCATTCTTCAGGTAATATTTTAACATTGTATAATCTTTCATTCACTGCGTGCAGGATTGGCGACTCATGATCTCTACTTCCAACAGGAACACCCACATGCGTGTGGTCCGGTACAGAGCCAAGAATGTTCGGTGCTGTCGGATTGATCAAGATGTCGCTATCTAACCAGATGATCCGCTCATATTTTGCCGCCCAAGGTTGGTCCAGGATCAATAGCTTTTGCCATGCCGGTGAACGGCTTGCCGCATAGCCCGACTCATCCAATGGGCGGTTGATCATGATGATGTCGAAGCCATGTCTTTTGGCGTAATTGACCCACTCACCTTGGCATAACCCAACCCATTGCTTTATAAAATTATCGCCGATAACCATGCTGACGATGGCATTTCGGTTTGTTGGAACGTGAGAATCACCAATCTGGGAGGAAATAAACAACATGGCCCAAAATCTCCTGATTGAAGAATCTTTCTTTTGTAATTATACAAAAGAAAGAGCTTCTTTGTTTAATTAATTTTAATTTTAATTTTAACACAAGAAATTTTGTTACGCAATGGATTCGTGCCCTTCTCTCACCGGCGCCAACAAGCCAACCGCTTTAGTTTCATGCTGAAAGAGCCACACTGCGGCAGTCGCCGAAGTACCAAGTTACGATCAATTCCATTCATCGTAACTTGGTATCAATCATTGTTCGGGCGCGGGCAGTGACCTCATTCCAAAGTCGCGTCCTTCTCTCAGGAGAAAGGGGGGCAGCGCCCCGCTGCCCCGGTCCCTTTCAACGCTTGTAGGCACCCAGGCCCGGCTTGTAGCTCTTCTCGTCAATGAACTGGCGGATGCCTTCCTTGCGCCCGTCATTGTCGTAGGAATTGGCCGCTTCCTGCGCGCGGACCAGATAATCCTCGGCATTGTCGTAGGTCATTTCCTTGACCCGGCGGACGGCATCCTTGGTGGCCTTCAGGGCAACAGGGTTCTTTTCCAGCAGCACCTTGGCCAGGGCCGTCACCCGGTCCTTCAACTGGTCGGCCGGCACCGCTTCATTCACCAGACGCCATTCGGCGGCCTTGCGGCCATCGATCGCTTCCCCGGTCAGGGCATGGTACATGGCATCGCGCAGGGGGATGAGGTCGACCACCACCTTGGTCGCACCACCGCCCGGCAAGATGCCCCAGTTGATTTCCGACAGGCCGAACTTTGCCTCTTCCGAAGCAATGGCCAGATCGCAGGCGTAAAGCGGGCCGTAACCACCGCCAAAGCACCAGCCATTGACCATGGCGATGGTCGGCTTCTGGTACCAGCGCAGGCGTCGCCACCAGCCATAGGCCTCCCGCTGGGCCTGACGGGTGGCGCCCAGCCCCTTGGCTTCCGTCTCGCGGAAATATTCCTTCAGGTCCATGCCGGCAGACCAGGCAGTACCCTCACCCGACAGCACCAGAACACCGACATCCTGGCGGTATTCCAGCTCGTCCAGAACCTCCATCATGCGGCGGTTCAGGGTCGGGCTCATGCAATTGCGCTTGTCCGGGCGGTTGAAACGGACCCAGGCGATGCCGTCCACAACGTCGAAAGCAACCGTGTCGCTCATTTTTTTGTCCTTATCAGAATTGTGGTGTCAGATCGGGAAGTGGCCCGGCTTGGTTTCCAGGGTGATCCAACGCAGCTCAGTGAAACTGTCGATGCCGGCCTTGCCGCCGAACCGGCCATAGCCGCTATCCTTGACGCCGCCGAAGGGCATCTGCGCCTCATCATGCACGGTGGCGCCATTGACATGGCACATGCCGGACTGGATGCGGCGGGCCAGTCGCAGGCCGCGCGCCGCATCGCGGGTGAAAATGGCAGCCGACAGGCCATATTCAGTATCGTTGGCGGTGTTTACCGCCGCATCTTCCCCATCCACCCGCACGATGGTGGTGACAGGGCCGAAACTTTCCTCCCCGTAAATCCGCATTTCTGGGGTGACATGGTCCAGAATGGTGGCCGACATCAGCGTGCCCTGGGTGGCGTGCGGCTGATAGAGCTTGGCGCCCTTCGACACGGCATCATCGATCAGCGACTGAATGCTGGTCACCGCGTGTGGATCGACAACGGAACCCAGCGGCGTATTGCCCTGGCGCGGGTCGCCCGCCACCAGGGTGGCAGCCTTGGCGGCGAACTTGGCGACGAAATCATCCGCCACCTTGTTATCCACCACGATGCGCTCGGTGGACATGCAGATCTGACCGGAATTGAAGAAGGCGCCAAAGGCGGCGGCCTTCACCGCCTCGTCCAGATCGGCATCATCCAGCACCAGGAAGGGGGCCTTGCCGCCCAGCTCCAGTAGGGCCGGCTTCAGATTGCGGCCCGCCCGCTCGGCGATGATGCGGCCCACGCGGGTGGAGCCGGTGAAATTGATCCGCCGCACAGCCGGATGATCGATCAGTGCGCCAACGATGGCCCCGGCATCTTCCGGTGCGTTGGTCAGCACATTGACCACGCCGGCCGGGAAACCGGCATCGGCCAGGGAAGCCCCGATCAGCGCATGGGTGCGGGGGCAGAGTTCGGATGCCTTCAGGATCACCGTATTGCCGCAGGCCAGCGCGGTGGCGATGGCCCGCACGCCCAGGATCACCGGCGCATTCCACGGCGCGATGCCCAGGATGACGCCGACCGGTTGGCGCACCGCCATGGCGATGCAGCCGGGCTTGTCGGACGGGATCACCTCCCCGTTGATCTGGGTGGTCAGGGAGGCGGCCTCGCGCAGCATTGAGGCGGCCAGCGTGACGTTGAAGCCAGCCCAGCCGGCGGTGGCGCCGGTTTCATTGGCCATGGCAGCAACAAAATCCGGCATCCGGGCCGTCAGCGCATCCGCCGCCTTCAACAGCAGGGCGCGGCGCGCATTGGGGCCGGTTTCCGACCAGGCGGGGAAGGCGGCTGCTGCCGCTTCCGCTGCTGCCGCTGCATCGCTGAGACTAGCGGCGGCGGCCGTGCTGGCCACCTCCCCCGTCAGCGGGTTGCGGCGGGTAAAGCTGCGGCCATCGGCGGCCTGCAAGGATTGCCCGCCAATCAGCAGGGCGGCATCAAGATTGGGTGCCATTGCTCACATCCTCCCGTCCATGGGCCATTCGGCCTCAAGTGAATTATGTTATGAACTATAACTATTAACGCCGCAAGGGGATTGTTTGCCAGCCGCAGCTTATTTCGCCCGTAGCTGATCATGGTGCTCTGCGGCCTTGCGTACCTCGCCGAAGCGGCAGGTTTCCGCCATTCTAGACGTGATCCATCTTAAGAATGGCGTTGTTGGGTAAGGATGCAACAAATTAATGATTATAACCTGTAACGAAGTCTGTTAGGCTGCGTCTTAATGATCAAGCAACCCGTCGGCACAGACGGGACGGACCCGGGAGGTTCCCCATGCACGTGAAAGACACGGCGCCGCGTTTCAGCGCCGTCACCGTTTTCCTGTGTTTCCTGATCGCGCTGCTGGAAGGGTTCGATATCCAGGCCATTGGCGTGGCCGCCCCCTATCTGATTCCCGACCTGGGGCTGACACCCGGCCAGGCCGGTCTGGTGTTCGGCGCAGGCATGGTCGGGCTGGTGGCCGGGGCGCTGACGGGCGGCTGGCTGGCCGACCGCATGGGGCGCAAGCCGCTGCTGCTGGCCTGTGTCGCCATTTTCGGCCTGTTCACCCTGGCCACGCTGGTGGCCAACGGGCCGGTTGCCCTCAGCCTCTATCGGCTGTTCGCCGGGGCCGGCATGGGGGCGGCGATGCCCAGCCTGATCGCGGTGGCCATTGAAATGGCCCCGCCGGAGCGGCGCACCCGCACCATCACTATGATGTTCAGTGGGATGCCGGTGGGCGGCGCGCTGGCCGCCCTGTTTGCCGCCAGCCTGTTGAAGCAATATGGCTGGCACAGCATCTTTCTGGCCGGCGGCATTGCGCCCCTGCTGCTGATCCCGGCCATGATCTGGCTGATGCCGGCCAGCAATCCGGCGCCGAAGGCCGCGCAGAGTGCTGCCGGCCCGGTGGATTTGTTCCGCGAGGGTCGCGGGCTGATCACGGCGCTGGCCTGGTTCACCTTTGGTATGACGCTGCTGGTGCTGTATCTGCTGCTGAACTGGCTGCCCTCCTTGGTTTCCGCCAAGGGGCTGGGGGCAGGGGCCGGGGCGCAGGCGGCCTTTGCCTTCAATGTCGGTTCTGTTGCCGGATCGCTAATCATCGGCGCGCTTGTTGACCGCTATGGCGCCCGCATTCCGATCATCCTGGCCTATCCCTGTGTTGCGCTCTCCCTGTTCGGGCTGGCCCAGGCCAACGACATTGTGCCGGTGCTGGCCTATGCAGGACTGGCCGGTTTCTTCCTGCTGGGGGCGCAATATTCGCTCTATGGCATCATTCCGCTCTATTACCCGGCGGCGATCCGGGGACTGGCGACAGGGGCGGCCATTGCGGTGGGGCGGCTGGGTTCCATTGCCGGCCCGCTGGTCGCCGGCCACCTGCTGGGCCAGGGTTGGGGCCCTGCCGGGGTGGCGCTGTGCATGGTGCCGGTGGTGCTCTCGGCCGGCGGGGCGGCTGCCATCATGACCCTGCGCGGGCGGATGGCGACAGCCTGATCCCCTTCTGATTACCCTTGCGGTGGTGCGGTTGATTCCCGCACCACCAGTTCATGCTGGAAGGTGGCCGGCGGCGGCGTGTCATGCCGGCCCTGGGAACGGGCAATAATATACTGTGCCGCCGCCGCCCCCATGGCCATCAGCGGCTGCCGCACCGTGGTGAGCGAGGGCCAGACGGCCGCTGCCATGGGGATATCATCGATTCCCGCAACAGAAAGCTGATCCGGCACCCGGATACCCCGGCGATGCGCCACCGCCATCACGCCCATGGCCATGGCATCATTGGCGGCAAAGATGGCGGTCGGCGGTGTCGCCAGCGACAATAGCGATTCCCCCGCCTCCCGCCCGCTTTGCAGACTGTAGGCACCGGGGCGCAGCAAAGCTGGATCATGTCCGCCAACCTGCGCCATCGCATCGCGGAAAGCCTCGAACCGTAATTCCGCCGAGCCATAGCCGGGCAGGCCCTGCACAAAGGCGATGCGCCGGTGCCCCAGATCCAGCAGATGCCGGGTCATATCGAAGGCGGCCTGATAATCATTGATGCGCACGGTGGCCGGCAGGGATGGCACGTCCCGGCCCGGGCTGACCCGGACATAGGTGCCGGGCCGCTGGATCAGCAGTTCCAGCATATCCGGATTATCCGCCAGACCCGGCATGAAGATGAAGCCATCCACCGCCGGCATGGCGATCAGCCGCCGCGCCCGTTCCTTGAACCCCTCCACCGCCATGCCCAGCGGTTCCACCAGCAGGTGATAACCGGCCTCCCTGGCGGCTGTCACCGCCCCCACCTGCAAGGCAGCGATATATTCATTCTGCAAGGACAGGGACGGTTTCTGCGCCTCCCCGCCCAGCACGAAGGCCATCATGTAATTCCGCAAGCCAGAAAGGCTGCGCGCCGAAAGGTTTGGTGAGTAATTCAAGGCGCTGACCGCCTCCATCACCTTTTCCCGCGTGGCGGCGCTGGCCTTTGGTTCCCCGTTCAGCACACGGGAGACGGTTTTGATGGAGACGCCGGCAGCCCGCGCCACATCATGGATTGTTGGCTTGGTCACAGCCGCTCCCGTTGCGGATTGGTGGGGATTTTTATCATCATATTGCTCTGATAAATATGTTTAGGTAATTTAAGAACGGAAAATGGGGACAACGATGGACATTTTCGGTTGCTCCGTTTACTAAACAGTGCTAGGTAACAATTCCGGTCACCAGCCGGCAAACATATAGTGCGGGACAACGTTGTCATCAACCTGTCCCGGCGATGCATGAGACCCCGATAACGGGGCCAGGCAGGGGAGTTGAAACGTGTGTGAGAGCATTTTCGCCGTCCGAAGGGGCTGACCCTTCGCGGGCCGTCCCCCTATGCGCTGAGATAGAGATAAACCGGAAACCATCGCTTTTCCGGAAGGACTTGTCTGTCTCTGTTCAACCGTATGACCAGCAGGTGGTCAGCGAATGCGAGCGTGCGTCCACAACTCCCCCCGAACAAGGGTAAACAAATGAAAGGGAGTGAGACAGTGATGCGGAAGTCCCGTCTGATGGCCGGTGCGGCCATGGCCATTCTGGTGCCGGCCCTGCCGGCTCTGGCACAGCAGGCCGATGGCCTGCAACTTGAGGAGATTGTTGTGACCGCGCAGCGCCGGGCTGAAAATCTGCAGGAAACGCCGCTGGCGGTTTCCGCGATTACCGGCGAGGGGCTGGAAAGCCAGGGTATCAAAAGCGTTGTCGATCTTTCCGCCCAGGTGCCCAGCCTGCAGATCACCAACAGTGGCGGCGGCGCCTCGCAGATTTTCATGCGCGGCATCGGCAGTTCCAACGTGACGGAGGTGGGCGACCCGGCCGTTGCCTATCATATTGACGGTATTTATATTGCCCGCGCCACGGCCACTGGCGCCCTGTTCTATGATATCGACCGGGTGGAAGTGCTGCGCGGTCCGCAGGGGACGCTCTATGGCCGTAACGCCACGGCGGGCGCCATCAATGTCATTTCCAAACGGCCGACGCAGAAGCTGGAAGGGTCGGCTTCGGTGGAGTTCGGCAACTATAATGCGCTGACCACCTCTGGCGTGCTGAATGTGCCGCTGGATGAAACACTGGCCATACGCGGGGCCTTCCAGACCATCCGCCATGATGGCTATCAGAAGGTAATCAATACCGGCCCCACCGCCGGCAATGACAAATATGACAAGGATGACAAGTCCGCCCGCCTGCAGGCCCTGTGGACGCCGACAGACCGGCTGACCATCAATCTGCGGGGCGACTATCTCAGCAGCGGTGGGGCCGGCGGCGGCGATGTGGCCTATCCGGCCCGCACCAGCGACCCGTGGAAGACCATTTCCACCGTCAATACCTATCGCAACAACACCTACTGGAGCACGGGGGCAGAGGTTAATCTGGACCTGGACTGGGCCCAGTTGACCTATCTGTTCGGCTATAACTACGCCAATGATGATCGGGGTGGGGAGAATGTGGCCACCAATGCCCCGAATTATTTCTACGGCGTGGATAAAACCTGGTCCAATGAACTGCGCCTGGGTGGTGAGACCGGGCCGGTGAAATGGGTAGTCGGCGCTTATCGTTTCAAGGAAGATAATGACGTCGATTTCCGTATCTTCCTGGCCAACAATAATTACCTGTCCTTCATCCAGCCAGAGGTGACGGCGGAAACCACGGCCTTCTTTGGTCAGGCCACATGGTCGGTGACCGAGGCGCTGCGCCTGACCGGTGGTGTCCGCTATACCGAAGACAAGAAGGGCCGCAATGGCGGCACCTATTTCACCAACAATGTCGGTGCGATTACCGGTGTGGTGACACTGAACGTGTCTGACAATAAGTGGAACAAGGTGAACTGGCGCGCTGGCATCGACTATGATCTGGCCGAAGGCAGCATGGTCTATGCAAATTTTGCCACTGGCTATAAGGCGGGTGGTTATTATGACGGTCTGCCGCCAAATGATTACAAGCCGGAAAGCATCACCTCCTATGAAGTCGGGATGAAAAACCGCTTCATGGATAACCGGCTGCAATTGAACCTGTCCGGCTTCTATTATGACTATCGGGATTTCCAGATTTCTGCCGTCGGCACCATTGCCGGGCAGGATGCAACGGTGACGCTGAATGCAGAAAAGGCGGAAATCTATGGCGTGGAACTGGAAACCGACTTCCTGTTGACCGAGCAGGACCGCATCGATGCCAGCGTTTCCTGGCTCCATGCGCGCTATAAGGATTTCCTGCTGCCCAAGGGGGATGCCTTCTCCAACAATGTTGCCAATGCCAATATCGCGCGCTGCTATCGCGCCGATTACAGCAAGCCGGCACCGCGCGCCGCCGATTTCTCCGGCTGTGAAATGGCGCGCACACCGGAATGGTCGATCAATCTGGGCTATCAGCATCAGTTCGATCTGGCCAATGGTGCCAGCCTGACGGCGCGGGTGCAGACACATTTTGAAAGCGCCAAGTACCTGGAATATCATGGATTCTCTGAGAACAAACAAAAGTCCTTCACCAAGACGGACTTGACCATGACCTATGCCCCGGCAGAGGGAAGCTGGAACGTGATGGCCTATGTCCGCAATCTTGAGGACAAGGACGTGCTCACCAACTCCGGCCCCAATGCGACGACCGGTCTGGCCAGCAATGGCAGTGGCGACTTCTATGCGCCGCCCCGCACCTATGGCGTGCGGTTCGGTATCGAATTCTAACAGTCCCCTCTGGGCGCGGGGAGTAGGGCGGCCGGGGCTGTCCTTCCGACCGCTTTCCCCCGCGCCTCTTTTTTAAAGAATCACAGGAGAGATCAGCGATGAAGGTTCATCAAGCGTTCAAGGCGGCACTGGCGACCAGCCTGTGCCTGACGGCATTTGCCGGCGGGACGATGGCGCAGGTGAAGGGGGCCTGGCAGAATAATAAACTGTCACCCGATGAACGCGCCCGGCTGCTGGATGCCGAACTGACGCTGGATGAACGGATCGGCCTGCTGCATGGCCCGATGGCGCTGACCTTCCCCGGTGCGCCACCGATCCCGGAAGGGGCCGTCGCCGGTGCCGGCTATATCCCCGGCGTGCCGCGCCTGGGCATTCCCGCCCTGAAGGAAACCGACGCCAGCCTGGGTGTCACCAACCCTGGCAATGCCCGCCCCGGCGATACAGCCACGGCCCTGCCGTCCGGTCTGGCCCTGGCCTCCACCTTCAATCCCAAGCTTGCCTATGATGGCGGGGCGGCGATCGCCAAGGAAGCGGCGTCCAAGGGCTTCAACGTGCTGCTGGCTGGCGGCGTCAATCTGGCACGTGACCCGCGCAATGGCCGTAATTTCGAATATCTGGGGGAAGACCCGCTGCTGGCCGGCACGCTGGCCGGTGAAAGCATCCGGGGTATCGAAGCCCAGAATATCATCTCCACCGTCAAGCATTTCAGCCTGAATGGCCAGGAAACCAACCGCCATTGGGCCAATTCCATCATTGGCGAGGCGGCCCACCGCGAAAGCGACCTGCTGGCCTTCCAGATTGCCATCGAACGCGGCCAGCCCGGCTCCGTGATGTGCGCCTACAATCTGGTGAATGGTGATTATTCCTGTGGCAATGATCACTTGCTGAACAAGGTGCTGAAGGGTGATTGGGGCTATAAGGGCTGGGTGATGTCGGATTGGGGTGCTGTGCACGCCACCGATTTCGCCCTGAAGGGCCTGGACCAGCAGTCCGGCCAGCAGTTGGACCAGCAAATCTGGTTTGGCGAACCGCTGAAGCAGGCGGTCGCCGCCGGCACGGTACCGGCTGAACGCCTGTCCGACATGTCGCGCCGTATCCTGCGTTCCATGTTTGCCGCCGGCCTGTTCGACGGCAAGCCGGGCACCCCTTCGGTGGACCTGAATGCCCACGCGGCGATTGCCAAGCAGGTGTCCGATGAAGGCATCGTGCTGCTGACCAATCAGAAGGGGCTGCTGCCGCTGGCTGGCGGGGCCAAGAAGATCGCTGTCATCGGCGGCCATGCCGATGCCGGCGTGCTGTCGGGTGCCGGTTCGTCGCAGGTGACCAGCATTGGCGGCAATCCGGCGTCCATCCCCGTGGGTGGGGAAGGCATGATGGCCATGTGGATGCGCCAGGTGTTCCACAATTCCTCGCCCTTGAAGGCATTGAAGGAGCGGCTGCCGGACGCCACCGTCACCTTCAATGACGGGCGTTATCCGGCCGCCGCCGCCGCGCTGGCCAAGCAGTCTGACATCGTCATCGTCTTCGCCAACCAGTGGATGGCGGAAGGTGCCGATGCCTTCGATATCTCCCTGCCGCAGGGCCAGAATGAACTGATCGAGGCGGTGACCACCGCCAATCCCAACAATATTGTCGTGCTGCAAACCGGTGGCCCGGTTGCCATGCCCTGGCTGGACAAGACGGGCGCGGTGCTGGCGGCTTGGTACAGCGGCCAGAAGGGTGGTGAGTCCATTGCCGATGTCATCACCGGCAAGGTCAACCCCTCCGGCCGTCTGCCGGTGACCTTCCCCACTGGCCTGGACCAGTATCCGCGCCAGGATTTGCCCGGTTGGGGCTTGCCCAGCAAGCAGCAGTTCGACGTCGTTTACGAGGAGGGTTCCGACGTGGGCTATCGTCGTTTCGCGGCGAAGGGGATGAAGCCGCTGTTCCCGTTTGGCCACGGCCTGTCCTACACCACCTTTGCCTATGACAAGCTGAAGGTGAAGGGCGGGGAGACGCTGGAGGTCAGCTTCCAGGTCACCAATACCGGCAAGCTGCAGGGCAAGGACGCCCCGCAGATTTATTTGGCCGGCGCCAATGGTCAGAAGCTGCAGCGCCTGATCGGGTTCGAGAAGATCGACCTGAAGCCGGGTGAGCGCCGCACCGTCACCATCAAGGCCGATCCGCGCCTGCTGGCCCGTTTTGATGAAAAGGGCCGTCAGTGGCACATTGCCGGCGGTGACTATGATGTGGTGGTCGGCCCCTCGGCCAGCACCACGGTTCTGTCCGGCAAGGCCAAGGTGGCAGAACGCACGCTGAAGCCCTGATTTTTGCCTCGGTCCGGGCGGGCAATGTCCCGCCCGGATGACGGCCAAGAAGAATAATGCGGGAGGATGCGCCGTGACAGAAGAGAACAGCGACGGTGTTGACCGCCGCGCCATCCTGTGTGGCCTGGGGTTTGCCGCTTTAGCGGCGGCGACCACCACACCCAGCATGGCACAAGAACAGGCGCGCGCTGCGGATCACGGTCCCCCAGCCACAGGGCAAGTACCGGTGACCTGGGTTTCCACCACCAGGGATAAGCCCTGGCAGGCGATGCCGGGCCAGTTGCCGTTGATCAATCTCACCTCGGTTACCGATCTGCATGTCATGGTACAGGCGGATCAGATGTTCCAGACCATTGAGGGCTTTGGCGGCTGCATCCATGAACGTGGCTGGCAGGCCCTGTCGCTGCTATCGGCGACGGCGCGCGCTGAGGTGCTGGAGGAACTGTTCACCCCCGGCAAAGGGGCCAATCTGCGCATCTGCCGCATCCCCATCGGCGCCAATGATTATGCGCTGGACTGGTACTCCCATAACGAGACCGCCGGCGATTTCGGCATGGAGAAATTCTCCATCGCCCGCAATCATCGCCTGATCATTCCTTTCATCCGCGCGGCCCGTCAGCGCTGTCCCGACCTTTCATTGTGGGCGTCGCCCTGGTCGCCACCGACCTGGATGAAGACCAACGGCCATTACGCCACCGCCAAACCGCGCATGGGCCTGCCGGACAATGGCATCCGCGATGATCAGGTGCGGGAGGAGGGGCAGGATACCTTCATCCAGGAGGAGCGTTATTTCCGCGCCTATGGCCTGTATTTCCGCCGTTTCGTCGATGAATACCGCAAGCTGGGCCTGCCCATCGGCATGGTGATGCCGCAGAACGAGTTCAATTCTGCCCAGGTCTTCCCCAGTTGCACCTGGACGCCAGCCGGGCTGGCCCGTTTCATCCCGTATCTGGCAGAAGCCCTGCAGGGCAGCGGCACCGATATTTTCTTTGGTACGCTGGAACGCGCCGATGCCAGCATGTTTGAGAAGGTCTATGCCGATCCCAAGGTGCAGCCGCACATCAAGGGGGTGGGCGCGCAATGGGCGGGGCGGGGGGCTATCCCCTTCATCCACCACGCCCATCCGGAACTGAAGATTTACCAGTCCGAACAGGAATGCGGCAACGGCCTGAATGATTGGCGCTTCGCCCGCTTCACCTGGCAGATGATGAAGGATTTCCTGCGCGCCGGTGCCTCTGTCTATGATTACTGGAACATCGCCGCTGACCGGAATGGTCTCAGCAGCTGGGGCTGGGCGCAGAATTCCATGATCAGCGTGGATGATGCGGGCAACCACCGCTTCAACCCGGATTACCATGTTTTCAAACATCTGAGCCATTTCGTGCAGCCCGGGGCGAAGCGGATCGCTACCGTCTCCTATGCCGGTTATGAAAACCTGCTGGCCTTCCGCAACCCGGATGACCGGATTGTCATCGTTGCCCAGAACGATATGGCGGAACCGATGCCCTTGCACCTGACGCTGGGGGCGAAGACACTGCGTGCGCTGCTGCCGGCGGACAGTTTCAACAGTTTCGTGATTTAACCGGCAGCAGGGAGGAAACAAATGCATAAGCAATTCAAGCGCCTGCTGCTTCTGGGCGTTTTACCGTTCGCGGCCCTGACTGCCTTTGCCGCCCCGCAGCAGCCGGTTTTGCCGGCCGAAGGGGCGCAGGTGAACGTCGATGGTCTGCGTTTCCGCGACCTGGACCGTGACGGCAAACTCTCGCCTTTTGAAGATTGGCGCTTGTCAGCGCAGGCCCGCGCCGCCGATCTGGTGGCGCGGATGACGCTGGAGGAAAAGGCCGGGGCTGCTGTGCATGGTACGGCCCCGGTGCAGGGCGGGCCGCTGTCGCCCGGCCCGGCTTATGATACGCCCGCAGCGGAAGCGATCATCCGCGACCAGCATGTCAACAGCCTGATCACCCGCATGGCCATCGCACCCGCCGATTTCGCGGCGGAAAATAATCGCCTGCAGATGATCGCCGCCGGCACCCGCCTGGGCATCCCGCTGACCATCAGCACCGATCCGCGCAACCATTTCCAGGTGGTGGGTGGGGCGAGTGTAAAGGCCAGCGGTTTTTCCCAATGGCCGGAAACCTTGGGCTTTGGCGCGCTGGATGATCCAGCACTGACCCGGCATTTCGCTGATCGCATCCGGGCGGAATATCGCGCCGTCGGAATCCATATGGCGCTGTCGCCGCAGGCTGATCTGGCCACCGAACCGCGCTGGTCGCGCATCAACGGTACGTTCGGCGAAGACCCGGCCCGCGTGGCGGCACAGGTGAAAGCCTATGTGCAGGGGATGCAGGGGGGTGATAAGGGCCTGGCCCCCGGTGGTGTCACTACCGTGGTGAAACATTGGGTGGGCTATGGCGCCCAGATCGATGGGTTTGACGGGCATAATTATTATGGCCGCTTCACCGATTTCACCAGGGGCGGCTTTGACCGCCATGTCGCCGCCTTCCTGGGTGCGTTTGAGGCGGGTGTGACCGGCGTGATGCCGACTTACACCATCCAGAAGGGCCTGAGCCTGGATGGCAAGCCGGTGGAAGCCGTCAGCGGCGGTTATAACAAGCAGATGCTGACCGATCTGCTGCGCGGCACGCACAAATTCAAGGGCCTGATCCTGTCGGACTGGGCCATCACCAATGACTGTAATGAAAGTTGCCGCACCGGCAACCCGCCGCAGCAGCCCAAGGATATCGCCACCCCCTGGGGTGTGGAGGATCTGACCCAGCCGCAGCGCTATGCCAAGGGCATGTTGGCGGGGATTGACCAGTTCGGCGGTGTCAATGATGGCCTGCCGCTGCTGGCGGCGGTGAAACAGGGGCTGCTGCCGGAAAGCCGGCTGAATGCGGCGGTCGCCACCATCATGGAACTGAAGTTCGAACAGGGCCTGTTCGAAAACCCGTTCGTCGATCCGGCTGCGGCCCCTGGGATCATCGGCCGTGCCGATGTGCTGGCAGAGGGGCGGCAGGTGCAGGCCAAGGCGCTGGTGATGCTGGAAAACCGCCTGGGCCCGGCCCCTTTGCCGGCGGGCGGGGGCAAGCGCCTGTTCATCCATGGCGTGGATGAGGCTGCGGCCAAGGCCGCCGGTTTCACCATCGTGGCCAGCCCGGATCAGGCGGATATCGCCCTGATCCGTCTGAAAACCCCGTTCCAGACCCTGCATCCCAACCATTTCTTCGGGCGGATGCAGCATGAGGGCGACATTGATTTCAAGGAAGGTGATGCCGGGTTGGCCCTGGTGCGCCAGGCGGCGGCCAAGGTGCCGGTGATCGTCACAGTTTACATGGACCGTCCCGCCATCCTGACCAATATCAAGCCGCACGCAGCCACCTTGATTGCCGAGTTCGGGGCCACCGATGCGGCCCTGTTCGATGCGCTGACCGGCAAGGTGGCACCACAAGGCCGGTTGCCGTTCGAATTGCCGTCCAACATGCAGTCGGTGGCCAAACAGTCGCCGGCCCTGCCGGCTGACAGCGGCGATCCGCTTTACAAAATCGGTTTCCGTCACGGTTCCTGAAGCTTGGAGTTCTGCTGATGCTACGTCGATTGATTGCCGCCGCCATTGCCCTGCCCTTGCTGGCCAGCACGGCGCTGGCAGCGGCCCCGCAAGTGAAGGTGTCTTCCGGTACGCTGGAAGGGGTGGAGCAGGGCAAGGTGCTGGCCTTCAAGGGCGTCCCCTTCGCGGCCCCGCCGGTCGGCGATCTGCGTTGGCGGGCCCCGGCCCCGGTCGCCCCCTGGCAGGGGGTGCGACCGGCCAAGGATTACGGCAATGATTGCCAGCAGGTGCCGTTCCCCGGCGATGCCGCCCCGCTGGGCGGCCCGGTGGGGGAGGATTGCCTTTATCTGAATGTCTGGGCACCGGCCAATGCCAAGCCAGGGGCCAAGCTGCCTGTGATGTTCTGGATTTATGGCGGTGGCTTCGTCAATGGCGGCACCTCGCCCGGTGTCTATGATGGCAGCGCCTTTGCCGAAAGCGGCGTCATTCTGGTCAGCGCCAATTACCGGATCGGCCGTCTGGGCTTCTTCGCCCATCCGGCCCTGACGGCGGAGGCGGGGGGCAAGCCGACGGGAAATTTCGGCTATATGGATCAGGTGGCAGCCCTGGAATGGGTGAAGCGTAATATCGCCGCCTTTGGGGGCGATCCGGCCAATGTCACCATTTTCGGGGAATCGGCCGGCGGCCGGTCGGTGAATGTGCTGCAGGCGCTGGAGCCGGCCAAGGGCTTGTTCGCCAAGACCATCGCCATGTCCGGCGGCGGCCGCCCCGGCGGCCTGATGAGCATGTTGGATTTGGGTGCCGCGGAAAAGGTCGGGCTTGCCTTCGCCCAATCCGTCGGGGTGACGGATGAGGGACCGGCCGGCCTGAAGGCCCTGCGCGCCCTGCCGGCGGACAAGGTGGCCGATGCCAGCATGGCATCCCTCTTCACCGCCGGCCCGCGCACCATGACCGGCCCCATTGTTGATGGCAAGCTGGTGACGCGCGACCCGGCCCTGATCCTGGCCGAAGGTGGCGGGTCCACCAAGGTGCCGGTGATGGTGGGCGCCACCGGCATGGATGGCTTCCCGATGGGCAAGGATGTAGCACCGGTGCTGGCCAGCTTTGGCCCCCTGGCGGAGCAGGCCAAGAACCTGTATGCCGCCCCCAATGACACGATGGTGATCTGGAAGATCATGGGCGATCGCGGCTTTATTGAGCCGGCCCGCTATGTTGCCCGCGCCGCCGTGGCGCGGGGTGTGCCGACCTTTGCCTATCGCTTCTCCTATGTCGCGGATTCCATCCGGGCGAAGACGCCGGGTGCCATGCACGCCAGCGAAATCCCCTATTTCTTCCGCACCATCAATGTGCGCTATCCGGGGCAGGTGACGCCGGCGGACGAGGCGACGTCCAAGGCGGCGCATGAATATTTCGTTTCCTTCGCGCGCGATGGCGTGCCGTCGGCCAAGGGCGGCCCGGCCTGGGGGCCCTATGATCCCAAGGCTGACAAGATCCTGGACTTCACCCAGGAAGGCCCGCGCTTTGTCGATGATCCCTATCGTGCCCGTCTGGATCTGGTGGAAAAGACGGCACAATAAACACAGTGTGAAACTGCTGCGGCCGGCGCTTATACCAAGTTGCGATGATGTGAACTCATCGCAACTTGGTACGGCGGCGACCGCCGCCGCGCGGCACGTGCCGCGTGAAGCCAAGCCAACGGATGTTGGCGCCGGCGATTGAGGGCCTTGATCAGAACCTATAGGTTCTGATCAAGGCAACTGAGTATTACAACGCCGGCCGCAGTTCCGGTTACGGCTTCACCGGATAGGGCTGGGGGCCGCCCAGATCGCCGGGATGGCCCTTGATGCGCGACAGCACATTCTGCACGGCGGTAACCAGTTGCGCATCCGGTTCGCCCCGCATCGCCGGCTGGTCGAAATCCACCTCGATATCCGGGGTGACGCCTTCGCCTTCCACGATCCATTCGCCCTTGGGGCCTGCCAGGGCATATTGCGGCACCGTCACGCTGCCGCCATCCAGCAGCGGCCCCAGATCGCCGATGCCGATCACCCCGCCCCAGGTGCGCTTGCCGATTAGCGGCCCGCGTCCGGTCTGTTTGAAGGTCCAGGCCATGGTGTCGCCGTCGGACATGGTGGTCTCGCTGACCAGCATGGCCATTTCCCCGGTAAAGACCTGCGTATAACCGCCCCAGGGATAGGTTTGCGGCTGTTGCACGCCGCGCACGAAGCCGCGTGTGAAGGCTGGCCGCAACAGCCGCTCCAGAATCATGCGGGAGACATTGCCGCCGGTATTGCCCCGGATATCGATGATGATCCCATCCTTGCGCAACTGGCCATACCAGTCTTTGACGAATTCCGTCAGGCCGTTGCTGGTCATGTCGCTGATATGCACATAGCCGACGCGGCCGCCGGACAGTTTCTCCACCAGCCGCTGGGCCGCCAGCCGCTCCTCATGGCGCAGCAGGGGTGCTTCGCTGCGCAGGGTGCGGACCAGCAGGCGGCGTTCCACATTGCGTGACTGGCCCAGCGCCAGTTCAACCACCTGTCCCGCCTTGCCGGCCAGGGCCTGATAGGGATGGGTGCTGGCATCCAGGGGCACGCCATCAATGGCCAGCAGGAATTCCCCCAGCCGGACCTTGCTGCCCAGCGCGTTCAACGGCGAGCGGTAGAGCGGATCGGCCCTGTCCCCTTCAAAAACCTTGGTGATCCGCCACAGCCCAGCCGCCTTGTCGAAGGTGAAACGGGCGCCCAGCAGGCCGGTATCGGGTCGCTTGGGCAGTTCCTGGTCACCGCCATTGGCATAGGCGTGGCTGACATTCAGGTCGCCGATCATCTGGCCCAGGATGTAATTCAGGTCAGCCCGGTTGCCCAGGGCCGGCAGCATGGCCCGGTAATGATCGCCGATGGTCTTCCAGTCATGGCCATGCATTCCGGGATCATAGAAATAATCCCGATAGAGCCGCCAGGCCTCGTTAAACACGGCGGCCCATTCCTGCGGCGGGTCGATGCGCAGGTTGATGCGCTCCAGCTCCAGGCGCTTGGGCTCGCCTGCCAGCCCACCGGGGCTGATGCCGGCGACGCGCAGATCGGCCTTGCCCTGCCGCAGCAGGATGGTCTGCTGCCGGCGATCCAGCTCATAGCCCATCAGGTCGCCGGTGATCTTGTTGGGCTTCTCCTTGCCCAGCGACAGGGTGAACAGCGTGCTCTGGCCCGGCCCGTCCTGCCCGAAGCTGGCGGCATCGCTGATGCGGTACAACAGGCTGTTGCCGGGGCCGAAATTCAGATCGCTGTAATTATCCTTGCCGATCGGTACCGGGATCAGCCGGTCGGCCAGCCCGTCCATATCCACCGGCGGCGGGCTCTCCGGCGCCTTGTCCTTGCCCTTGTCCGGTTCGGTGCCAGCGGGGCTGCCATTGGGGAAGGGGTTGGGTGTGTCCTTTTGCAGGGCCAGCAGATAAAGCCGTGTCTGCCGGGTGGCGGCAAAGTTCCACTCGGTCTCACTGATCTGCAGGTTCACATCGCGCACGGACAGGAAGGCCAGATAGCGCCCATCCGGCGACCAGACCGGTTCCCCACTGTCATAGGCGGGATCGGTGGCGGTGACGGTCTGGCCATTGCGCGAATCCCAGATGCGCAGGGTGCGCATATCGTTGGGCTGTAACTCGGCATAGGCGAGATAGCGCCCATCAGGCGACCATTCATATTGGCGCAGATCCCAGGATTTGGTGCTGCCCACCTTCCGGCGTTCGCCATTGGTCATGTCTATGCTGAACAGGGTACCTTCGCGGTCCAGCACGGCCAGATGCGCGCCATCGGGCGACCAGACCGGGCGGTAATAGCGGGTCTGGCTGTTCTTCGTCACCTGCCGGGGGGTGCCGCCGCCGGCGGGCACCACCCAGATTTCCTCATCCCCGCTGGCATCGGAGAAATAGGCGATGCGCCCGCCATCGGGCGACCAAGCGGCATCACGGTCATGCGCGCCGGGGCTGTGGGTCAGGTTGACCACGGCCCCCTGCTGGTCGGACTGCATGATGAAAATATCGCCACGGCTGATGATCGCCACATGCTGCCCGTCAGGGGCCAGGGCGCTCCATTCCAGCGTTTCTGTCCCCCCGACCAGACGCGGCATCCGGTCGACATCGGTGGCCGGAACGTCAATATCCAGCGGCCGGACCTTGCCGGTTTTTGCTTCGTAAAGCCTGAGGCCGGCGCCGAACTGCATCACCACATCACCCGCCGCGTCGGCACTGGCGAAGTCGGCCCCATCCTCGGTGAAATCGGTCAGCTTACGGGGATTGGCCCCGTCTGCGCCGGCCTGATACAGGTTCATGTGCCCGTCCTGGTCGGACAGGTAATAGATGCCCTTGTCGGTCCACATCGGGTCACGCTCGGTACGCGGCGTGTTGGTGATGTTGGTCAGCGTCAGGTTCTGAAGATCGGCGATATAGAGATCAGGTGCCCAACCGCCCTGATAACGCTTCCAGGTGCGAAAATCGCGGAACAGCGGGGAGAAGAGCAGCTTCTTCCCATCAGGGGAGAAGGTACCGCTGCCGCTGCGGGCCATGGGCAGGGTTTCCACCGTGCCATTATCCACTGAAACGGTATAGAGCCGGGAATCGGTGGCCTGCGGTACATCCTGGAAGGACCGGAACAGCACGGCCGACCCGTCCGGCTTCCAGCCCGTCACCTGATTATCGCTGCCTGAGCGCGGGGCCATTGGCCCGCGCGCGGGGTACCAGGTCAGCTGGCGCGGCGCGCCGCCGCTGGCCGGGATGATGAAGACCTGTTCATCCCCGCCATATTGGCCGGTAAAGGCAATCCATTTGCCGTCAGGGGAGAATTTCGGGAACAGCTCCAGCCCCGGCCCATTGGTCAACTGGCGGGCCGCCCCGCCATCGGTTGCGGCGATCCATAAATCCCCAGCATAGGAGAAGACCACCTGATTGCCGTGGATATCCGGGTAGCGCAGCAGCCGGGGCTGCCCCGCCTGGACGATGCTGGCCAAGCCCAGCACAGCGCATCCGGCCAGCAACCAACCCTTCATGCGAATGTTCAACAGGCGCAAAACCCTCTCCCTGATCTTCTTTATCGCGCGAAACATACCGGCGGCCAAGGCGGTGGCCGCCGGCTTTATAGCCGACCTCAGAAGGTCTTGCCCAAGCGGAAGGTGATGGTACGGCCCCGCAGATCATACAGGTTGCTGGGGACCGACCCGGTGCGATAGGTGAAACTGTCGGACCCCATCACCGGCGGCTTCTTGTCGAACATGTTGGTGACGCCGAGCTGAGCGAACATATCTTCGACCAGTTGATATTTCACACTGACATAATGGGTCATATAGCTGCCGACTTTCAGCTTCTCCGTCACCTTCAGACAGTCATTGCGGTTGCCGGGCTGGGTCCGCCCGGCATAGGCACCACAATAGGTGAACAGATTGCCATTGTCGTAATATTTGGCATCGTTGGTGGGGCCGATGAAGTTGAAGCCGTAAAAGCCCGTCCATTTCCCAATGTTCAGGCTGGCTTCCACCCAACCTGTGGTCTTGGGGTTGCCGGACAGGCCGTTGCGATCCTCGTAAGAGGTTTCATCCCGGCGCAGCGTATTTTCCAGCACCCAGTTCCATTGCACATCAATGCCAAAGCTGCCGAAATCGGTGGGCTGGCGGAAGTTCAGGGAGAGATCGATGCCACGCTGAGTCTGCCGGGCCAGATTAACCAGCCGGTCATCGACCACTGTAATGGCGCGGGTGGTCGGGTCGCGGATGATCTTGGCGCAAAAGCTGTTACCGGGGAAGGTGGGGTTATTGTAACAGCGGTTGATGATGCTGCCGACACCATAGGACGCCACCTCATTATTCACGGCGATGCTGTAATAATCCACCGCGACATTCAGGTTGGCAAAGGCGGGCGTCAGCACAATGCCGACACTCTTGTTGCGGGAGGTCTCCGCCTCCAACTGTCCCTTGCCACCGCCGGTAACGGCGGTGATGCCGCTATTGGCCGGATCGAAATCGGGCGCGAAACCTTGAGCGGTGCAGTTCGCGGTGACGGTGGCGGTGGCACTGTCGCCATAACGCCGGCAGGGATCAATATAGGAATAGAAGCTGAGCTGGTTGGCCAGATAAAGTTCATAGAGCGAGGGTGCGCGAAAGGACGTGCCGGTGCTGGCGCGCAGGGCGATCCAGGGGGCGACCGTCCAGCCCAGCCCGGCCTTATAGGTCTCATCCGACCCGAAGCTGCGATATTTCGTGTAACGGCCGGAACCGGTGAAACTCAGTTTCTCCACCAGCGGCAGATCGGCCAGCAGCGGCACACCGATTTCCCCGAACAATTCCTGCACCGTATCGGAACCCTTGGTGATCCCGGCGGTGGAGGAGGCGAAGTAATTGCCGTTGCGGGCATTGTACCCCGGCGTGTCGTTCAGGTGCTGATAGCGGATGGCAAAGCCCGTGGCCACATCCAGCGGCCCCGCCGGCAGATCGAACAGTGAACCGGAAATGGAACCGTCAATGCCGGCCTGATCAAATTTGGTCCGCCCCGTCTCCCGCCCCATCAGGAAGTCGCGTTCTTCCTGGGTCCAGTTCTGATCTACCAGGAAGCGCTTGGACAGCCAGGGGATGGAAACGCAAGTGGCGGGGCCGGAAATGGTGATGCGGGATGGGTCGCAGGCCACGCCCGGCGCCGTGGCGGCGTCCAGCCGGTCATTATAGAAAAAATCGCTGCTGTAGCGGCCATCGGACCGGCCGGCATGGCCGGAGACATCCCAGGACCATTTGCGGTTCAGCAGCGGCATGTCCAGCGTGCCGCGCAGGCCGCCGGTGGCCTGACCATAATTCACCGTCTGGCGCTGATACTGCCCCATATTCATCTGCGGCTGCACCAGCCCGGTCGATGACCCGTTGCTCGCCTGGATCAGCCCCTTTGCCACCGTATTATTGGGGTTGGTCGGGGACAGCAGCGGATAGAGGAACTGCCAAGTGTCGGAGGAGGAGACGCGCCGGTTCAGCAGCAGATTGCCATAGGCCTCCACTTCATTGCTGATATCATAGGCACCGGAGACATAGAGGCTGCCGGTTTCCAGGGGGGCGATACTGTCGGCATTCTGATAGGCGGGGCTGTCGCTGGTGCCGTAGGTATAGGTCTCTGGATAGCCACCACGGGCCGCCCGCACCCAATCCGGCAGGCTGGCCCGCAGACCCAGTGCTGTGGCCGGATAGGCGGGGTTGCCCGGTGTCGGGTCATACTGGAACCAGCCGCCATAGAAGCTGTAATCAAAAAAGATGCCGGTCGGGTTCAGGTTGCGGCACTTGATATTGCCACTGGCATCCAGCAAATCGGCACGCTGGCCGGTGGCGGCATCAAAAACATAATCCTGCGCGCAGGATGTGCGGGACCGCTGACGGTTCTTCAGGGATTCCTGGCGGCGATATTCCGCACCGATATTGATGTAACCGTCGCCATAATTCTGACCCCAGAACATGGAGCCTTGAAAGTAATTGCCCCCGCCATGTTGGGAGACATTGCCGTCCAGATTCATTTCCAGCCCGGCCGAGGTGCGGCGGGGGATGATATTGACCACGCCGGCAATGGCGTCCGACCCGTAGATGGAGGAGGCGCCGCCCGTCAGCACCTCCACCCGGTCGATAATGGAAGAAGGGATAGTGTTCAGGTCCACCTGACCCACCCGGCTGCCCGTACCCGCGGGCGTCAAGCGGTGACCGTTCAGCATCACCAGGGTGCGCCCGGCTCCCAGGTTGCGCAGGCCGATGGTCTGGGCATTATTGCCGCCATCCACCACCATGCCGCCGGCCCCCGTGGCGGACAGGCGGTTATTGACCTGCTGCGTGCCCATGGCCGCCACGGCGCGGTTGATGATGCTGGCCGTATCGAAGGCGCCGGCATTGCGGGCCATCTCCGCCTTGATCACCTGCACCTGATTGGGGCTGTTATATTCCGAACTGAGCCGCGATCCGGTGACGACGATTTCGTCCAGCTCATCCGTGTCGGTGAGGGCTGGGGCGGCCGCGGCGGTGGCCGCGGTGGCCGGGGATGCCAGCAGGTTGGGATCGGCCGGCTGTGCCAGGCTGCTGGTGTACCATAGAAGAGTAATCGCGGAACCGCTGCCCAGCAGCGCCGCCTTGAGGATTCTGTTCATTTTGCTTCCCTGCTCGGGCAAGCCCGCCGATCATTATGCAGAGGGCACAGCTCTTCCTTGGCCGCCCGCTGTTGGGCGACATGGAAATAGCGGTCCCCGCCGTCGGCAGGTCATGCTGATATGATGGTCGATGCGGAGAGTGCGCCCGCAATCCGGGCGTCAGGGATCAACTGGTGATGGACATGGCTGCGCCCCCAAAGCGGTTTCCGTGCTTTTCGGCGCCCCATCTGTTTTTGTGCCTGAGAGTATTACCCCGTCGGCGGACGGCCAGCCGCAGCTTCCGTCACTTTCCAGATTGTAATCCCGAGCCGCATGGTCCGTTTGCCTGAGAGTTTCCGGGGCGGTTGCTCCTTCGGCGCCGGCCAAGGCCGGTCTCTCCCATGTGCTCCTGCTAACGGGTGTTAGGGTGGCTTACCGAAGAATGCGCTGTCAAGCTGTGCTGTGTAATGAAGCAAGGTAAATTGCTACCAACTCGTAATAAGAAGAAATTCGCATTATGTGCGCCGCAACATAGGCGGGCTGCGGGTTTTGCCAGCCATACCGTTGTCTGTTAGTACCGCCGGAAGGGAAGGTGCGGCGTATTGTCGCATTTAAATTGGAATAAGAAGTCAGAATTGATCGCATCTTTCTCAAAAAACTACAGTAAGATGTAGTAAAATTTCAACATCCAAAGGGGCAACCCTGAGCGCAGGAACAAGTTTACCCTGATCGTTGGCGCTTCCGTCAGCGCCTCATGTGCGGACATGGAAAGTGAGGGCGTCGCCTCTCCCAGGTGGATGGGGGGGCGGGGTGCTCACTTAACCTCCAGTTACCTGACCAGTCTGTCAGCGTTATAGATGTTGCGTATGATTTCTGGCATATGGCTTCCATATATTTTTATTTCTTGATTGTTTTTTTAAATGTATGAAATAATATATTATTATTTTGGTAAATTTTGCAGAGTGGAAAATGAAAAAGATAAATTTTTCTATAATTTTTTTATTGATTATTTTATTTTTTCCTTCTATTTCATACGCTTTTATATGGTCCCCAGACCTTGCTTGTGATGGCAATTCTGATCCGAATGATAACTCATCTGGGTACGAATTCCGTGGTGGGTACTACGACTTAAATCATTATGAAAAGGTGATAAAGTGGCTTAGTCGTGATAGATCACGCGACAGGCCTGAACCTTGGTTGAATGATCCAAGAAAACTTGAAAACCTGGGAGAGTTGTCACTTTTCTACAAAAATACAATCCATCATGATCTATCAAATAAAGATGATGTGAAAGATATTGAATATATTTTTTTTAAAAATATATTCAATGACGCAATAATAAACAGCAAAAAAGAGTATTGGACGATCAGAGATGAAGGAATGTTTAGGTACTTATTCGGATATTCATCTACCAAATACGGCATCCAAATCAATGACATTAACATCGTTAAGGAGGGGGTGAGCGAGTTGCGAGCCGCTGCTACGCTTGTGGATCAAATCCCGGAGGATATTTTCTCCAGTGATGCTTTCTGGCAGCGGATCGAATATCGCCTTTCTCTTCTGAATGCCCTGTCCTGGCTGTCGTATCGGGGGGCGGCAAAGCCGGAGGAAATCGAAGAGTTGATCGCGGACATCCGGAAAACCGAAAACCGACAGACAAGAGCGATTGACGGCCCGAATGCCGAAAAAATACCCCGTGATGAATTTTACCGGCGACAGGTTCTGCGGTTCAATACCAACTATCTGTTGGAGGTTTTCATCATCCATTCCCTGCCGGAAAGGGCCAATGCCGGTTCCATCCAAAAATTGGATAGTATGATGCAGACAATGTACAGCCAGAACGAAACGCTGAATATCTGCCGCAGAGCCTATCTGTATTGGGGATATGTTGCCAAGGCGGCCTTCTATAATCGGATGAAGGACCAGAAATCCCGGAAAATGATGCTGGATTTCTTGATCCAGTCGCGGGATTTGGCAGATGTCAACCAGCAACCCGGCCCCCGGCAACGGGTTGAGCGCTTCATCGCGGAAAAACGGATGCCCGATGACAGGGTTTTCCGCTGATAATGATGCCCCGCTGGCATCCCGATACGGGGACGCCAGCGGGTTGATGGGGAGCGATTACTTCACCCCCAGTTCCTTGATCAACTGGTCGGCGCCATAGACGTTGCGCAAGGCCTCCGTCATGCCGCGCACATCCACCATCACCGTGCGGTTGCGCTTGGGCTCATAGCCATAGTCGCCCGACAGGCTGTGAATATTGCCGTCGAACACCAGACCGATCACCTCAGCCTTGCTGTTCAGCGCCGGGGAGCCGGAATTGCCGCCAATGATGTCATTGGTGGTCACGGCATTGAACGGCGTGGACATGTTGACCTTGCCCTTGGCTTGATCCCAGCGGGTCGGCAGGTCGAACGGGGCGGCACCAGTATCGCGCTCAAACGCACCGGCGAAGGTGGTGTAGGGTTCCACCTGATGGCCGTCCAGCTCTTCCCAGCCCTGCACCTTGCCGTAGGACAGGCGCAGCGAGAAGGTGGCGTCGGGATAGACGCTGTCGCCATAGATGGCGAAGCGGGCCTTGGCGATGCGGGCCTGGGCCTGCTCCACCGGGGCTTCCACTTCCTCTTCCACGGCCTTGCGGGCAGCGCGGGCGGCCGGATCGATGGCCTTCATCAGCTTGATCAGCGGATCGTCGGACGCATCGATGGCGGCCTTGCCGCCTTCGAACAGGCGCAGACGTTCCGCCGGGTCAGACAGCTTGCTGGCAGTGATGGCGGCATTGGCTACCTGATCGGGCGACTGCTTGCCCAGCACCGCCTTGACGATGGCATCGTCCGGGCCGAACGCCTCCCGCAGCTTGGTCAGGGAGAAGGACAGCATGGCGATTTCCAGGTCCTTATGGACCGGGGCCGGGTTGGACAGGCGCTGCTTCAAGGCCGGCAGGCGGGCATCGCTGAATTCCCGCAGACGGTCATTATTGGCCAGCTTGCTTTCATCGGCGGCACGCAGCAGCGAACGGGCAAAGCCCGCCAGATCGCTGTCAAAGGCGCGCATCCGTTCCAGCATAATGTAACGTGGGAACAGCTGGGCATAGCGGTCCTGGGCCTTGGCGATCACCTCGAACGCATCGCCCACCTCGGCCGACAGCTTGGGATCGGCGGCGATCTTGGCCCGCAGTTCCTGTTCGGCCTTCACCTTGGCGCCGAAGAACTCCTTGTCGGCCAGGGCCTGCTGGCGACCATGCCAGACCTTGATGCCATTTTCGGTATGGGCCAGCGGCTCAAACGCCTCACGGCGGCGATCGGCATTCTCCCGGCCGAATTCGATCAGGCGGCCACGCCGCTCCTGCGCATGGAACAGGTAGGAGGTGGCCACCTCATCCCGCACGAATTCCAGCTCTGCGATGGTGCGCTGGCGGGAGGTGGAGCCGGGATGGCCGGACACGAAGGTGGCTTCACCCGGCTTGGTGCCCTGCTTGGACCATTTGAAATGGTTGGGGCTCTTCAGCGGCTTGCCGTCGGCGCCATAGACGCGCAGCAGCGACATGTCCAGGCAATAGCGCGGGAAGTTGAAATTGTCCGGGTCGCCGCCAAAGGCGGCGATGCCGGCTTCCGGCGCGAAGGCCAGCCGCACATCCTGATAGCGCTGATACTTATAGAGATTATAGCGGCCGCCCTGATAGAGGGTCACCACGTCGCAACGCAGCGACGCATCGTTGCCGGCGCATTCCTTTTCGATCTGGGTCAGCGCGGCGCGGCGGGCATTGGCGAAATCCTGCCCATTCTTGCCGGCGGTCGCCTTGTTCACCTTGTCGGTTACATCGATGATGTCGGTCAACTGGTTGACCTCGATCCCGGCGCACTTGCGCTCATCGGCGCGGTCCTTGGCCAGGAAGCCGTTGGCCTGCACGTCATCATTGGCGCTGGACAGTTCGGCCACACAGTCGGCGACGCAGTGATGATTGGTCATCACCAGCCCTTCGCCGGACACGAAGCTGCCGGAGCAGCCGCCGGCCAGACGCACCGAGGAAAGCTGCACCTTCTTCAGCCAGGCCGGGTCCGGCGTGAAGCCGGTCGCCTTGGCGATTGCCGCTGTCGGCACATTGTCCAGCGTCCACATGCCTTCATCGGCATGGGCGACACCCACCATCAAGGCGATCGTCGCGGCGGTCGTTGCCGCGAGGCGCATCGGCTTCACCATGGATTTGGTTCCTGTTCTTTTTCGCGTTGGATTGCACTGCCCGCACCCGTGCCGGCGCGTGACGGGCGCAACCATGCGCCCGCCTGTTGCGGCGGTCAACCGGCTGTGCCAAATGGTCCTATCGGGTTAACTGTTTGCGGCCCGACGGCGCATGAAATCATCCAGGGCGCCGGTCATCTCGGCGATCAGCTTGGCCCCCATCGGGTCACCATTGGCATGGTCCCAGACCGCGCCCAGCTTGGGATGGTTTTCGAACACATCCATCGCTCCAAAGGCCGGCAGGAACTTCTGCAAAAAGAAACAGGCGGGCACGACAGCGCAATCAGCCAGGGTGAAAGCGTCGCCGATGCACCAGGGGGCAGCTTCGATGAAGGTTTCCAGCCCATCCATGCCGCGCCGCAGCTCCGCCCGCTTTTCCGCCACCAGGGCGGCGTCACGGTTGATCGGGTTCATCTGGCCCAGCAGCCCCAGCAAGGCCGGCAGCACATAAAGATCAATGGCGCGGCTGATGATGCGGGCGCGGGCACGCGCCACATCATTGCCGGGCAGAATTTTCTTTTCCGGGAATCGTTCATCCAGGAATTCGCAGATGACTTCCGATTCGATGATGCTCGCGTCGCCAGCCACCAGGGCCGGCATCTTGCCATAGGGGTTGATGGCCAGATATTCGGGCGATTTCAACCCCGCACCCGGCGGTGGCACCAGGGGAATGTCCAGTCCCTTGAAGCGGATGGCCAACACCACGCGGGTGACATAGGGGCTGAGCAACACGCCATAGAGCTTCATCACACCAAATCTCCGGGCTGGGCCCGGCAGATGAGCGGGCGGCCGAATTGTATTCCTGACGCCTACATAGCGCGGTCCTGGCTTTGACGGTAGCGCCCAACTGCGCCCCTGCCAATGCTGCATCCGCGTCATCAGCCGAAAGGGGAACCAAGGGGATGCCGACACTGTTATCAAGGGTGGGAAAAAGGGGGCAGAACACCATGGGCATTCTCACCGTCACGCACAAAACCACCTATGATTATGCCAATCCGGTGGTGCTGGGGCCGCATCGGATGATGTTCCGTCCGCGCGACAGCCACGATCTGCGCCTGCTGGAAACCGGGCTGGTGATCGATCCGCGGCCCAGCGACCTGCGCTGGATGCATGATGTGTTCGGCAACTCAGTGGCGCTGGCCCGGTTCGATGGCATCAGCACCCGCCGGCTGAGCATCGAAAGCCGGATTGTGCTGGAACAATTCCCGACCGGGCCGGGTGATTTCTCGCTTGAGGATCATGCAAGCCATTACCCGTTCAGTTATGACGCGGCGGAGGTCCCGGATCTGGGCCGCACCATGGAACGCCATTATCCTGACCCGGAGCATCAGGTTGATGAATGGGCGCGCCGGTTTGTCCGGTCGGGGGCGGGCGGGCTGGTGGAAACCCTGCCCATGTTGCTGGCCATGACGGCCGCCATCCGCAACGGCTTCACCTATCAGCCGCGTGATGCGGAAGGTACGCAAAGCCCGGTGGAGACGCTGGCGCGCGGCAGCGGTTCCTGCCGGGATTTCGCCTTGTTGATGATGGAGGCGGTACGGAGCCTGGGGCTGGCTGCCCGGTTCGTCAGCGGCTATCTCTATGACCCGACAGTGGATGGCGGACCGGGCGGCACCATCGGCGCCGGTGCCACCCATGCCTGGATGCAGACCTATCTGCCCGGTGCCGGCTGGGTGGAGTTTGATCCCACCAATGGGATTGCCGGCGGGCGCAACCTGATCCGCGTGGCGGTGACACGCGATGCCAGCCAGGCCGTGCCGCTGACCGGACAATGGACGGGCGCGCCGGCCGACTATCTGGGCATGAGGGTGGCCGTCAGCGTGACGGCGGGGCAGTCGGCCGATGCCGATGGCTGACAGTGGCCTTGACCTCTGCTTATCCGGTGGGCGATCAAGGGGGGCATTCCCACCGTCACGCGGAGTTTTTTCTGATGCGATGCGGCACTGGTGCTGCCTCCCGCCGCCTGATCATTTCCGCCCTGTCGTTGGCCGTGCTGGCGGGCGATGTGGCCGCCGCCACAGCGCTGCCGCCCAGCTTTTCCGCCGGTCTGGCGGGGCCGGTGCTGACCTATCTGCATCTGCTGGGCCTGCTGGGGCTGGGCCTGTGGCTGGATATGCAGGGCCAGGGCAGCCCTGGCACCGGTGCCGCCCTGGCTCTGGTGGCGGGGCTGTTGTTCGGCGTGCTGACACGCTCGGGCATTCACATCCCCTATGCCGCTTATGCGCTGGAGGCGTCACTGGTGCTGTTCGGCGGTTTGCTGGCCTTCACCGTCTCCCTGCCCAGGGTGCTTGGCTTGGTGCTGGCGGCCATTGCCGGGGCGCTGCACGGTATCGCCCTGTCACAATGGGATGGCGCGCCCAGCAGCCAGTGGCTGTTCTGGCCGGGGCTGGTGGCCGGATGCCTGCTGGCGTTGAGTGCTGGAGTCGGCCTGTCGGCGACGCTTTACCAGTTTGGCGGTGCAATGGCTTCCCGGCTTGCGGGGGCCGCCATTGCGTTGGTCGGTGTGCTGTTGCTGCTCGACGTCATGTGATGGTCTCGGCTTGGCGATATTTTCGCCACAGCCGGGTGAAATCCTTTGCTCACTTCTTCAATGCACCGCTTTCTGCCGGTTGTTGCGCAGGCGTTCCAGTTGCGCCAGTGGCTGGCGGGGCGCACCATAGGGCAATTGAACCATGAGCGATCGGATGCACCGCGCCATGCAGTTCCGCGCCGGACCCGCAGACACCCTTTCCGACCCGTTGCACCCCGCTGCCCCGTCAAGAAGACGGCTGCTGCTGCTGGCAGGGGGCGGCCTTCTGGGGCTGGGTCTGGTGCCTGGGGCCCAGGGCCAGCAGCCAGGCGATCAGGTGCGCTTTTTCCAGATTGGTACGGCGACCACCGGCGGTACCTATTTCCTGATCGGCGGGTTGCTGGCCAATGCAGTCTCCAACCCGCCGGGTACGCGCCCTTGTGACCGGGGGGGCAGCTGCGGCGTGCCGGGCCTGATTGTGGTGGCGCAATCCACGTCGGGTGCGGTGGAGAATGTCAATCTGCTGCGCCAGCGTCGGTTGGAATCGGCCCTGGTCCAGGCCGACATTGCCCATGCGGCGATTGAGGGCAAGGCGCCCTTTGAAAAGACGGCCTATGCCGATCTGCGCGCCATCGCCAATCTTTATACCGAAACCATCCATCTGGTTGTGCGCGCTGACAGTGGCCTGAAAAGACCGGGTGATTTGAAGGGCAAGCGGGTGGCGCTGGGGGAACAGGGCTCCGGCACGCTGGTGACGTCGCGCGCTATCCTGGCCAGCTATGGCCTGTCGGAAAAGGCGGTCAATCCCTTCTATCTCAGCCCGGCGGCGGCCGGTGACCGGCTGGTGGCGGGCGAACTGGATGCCTTTGTCATTGTCGGCGGCTATCCGTTGCCGGCGGTGTCGGAACTGGCGCGGCGCCTGCCGATCAACCTGTTGCCCTTTGATGATCCCAAAGGGGAACAGTTGAAGAAGCGGTTGCCCTTCTTCACCGAAAGCCGCATTGAGGCTGGTACTTATGAGAATGTGCCGGCCACCAGCAGCCTGGGGGTGGGCGCGCAATGGCTGGTGCGTGGTGATATCAAACCCCAATTGGTGCATGACATCACCGCCGCCCTGTGGAACGACCAGACCCGGCTGTTGCTGGATGCCGGGCATCCCCGCGGCAAATCCATCCAACTGCGCACGGCACTGGATGGTTTGGCCGTACCCCTGCATCCGGGGGCCGAGCAATATTACCGGGAGGTGGGGTTGACGGCGGAAACGGCAGCCGCCCCGCAAGCAGGCGAGGGCGGCAAGAGCCCGCATTGAGCGTCGGCCAAAAAGGGGTTGTGATATTTTAGGGCGATTGGCCCTCGTGCCCGGCGCGGTGGCGGCCTATACTGGCCGCAACCCTGCTGATGGCTGACCGTACATGAAGAAAATCATCATCCTTGTTCTGGCCCTGCTGGTGCTGATCGGCGCCGGTGCCGGTGCCTATTTCATGTTCCTGGCCAAACCGGCCGACGCTGAACATGCCGAAGCCAAGGAACCGGTGAAGAAGGTCCGCACTGGCCCGCCCTCCTATGCCACCATCGGACCGATGATCGTGCCGGTAATGGGCCAGACCAAGGCGACGCAGAACATCATCATCACGGTCAGCCTGGAAGTGGATGATGATACGGTCCGCGATGAGGTGAGGGCGAAGGGACCGCGCCTGATCGATGCCTATGTGCAGGCGCTTTATGGCTCCCTGGATAAGGGGCAGGTGATTGATGGCCAGATCCTGAATATCCCTGCCATCAAGGATGAATTGAAGCAGGTAACCGACAAGGTGGTCGGTCCCGATATCGTGCGCGATGTGCTGATCCAGTCGGTCAGCCAGCGTCCGGCCTATTGATCAAGGCTGGGAAATATCGGATCAAGCTATATCAAATCGATAGCATCGGATTGATGTCGTTTCCTGTGCGTGTCATGCTGACCCTTGCCAGAGTGCCGCCGGCCGTCCGGCCCGTTCGCTCAAGAAGCGGCACCATCCATAGGGTAAGGAAACGACATGATCACGCACGTACTCTATTTCGTGCTGGCCTGCGGCGTGCTTGCCATTCTGTACGGATTGGCGACGGCGCGTTCGGTTCTGGCGGCCAGCCCCGGCAATGCCCGGATGCAGGAAATTGCGCAGGCAATCCAGATCGGGGCCGGCGCCTATCTCAACCGGCAATATACGACCATCGCTTTGGTGGGCGTGGTGATTGCCATTCTGGTGGGTGTGCTGCTGGGTGTGCATGTCGCCATCGGCTTTGTGCTGGGGGCGGTGCTGTCGGCGGCGGCTGGCTATATCGGCATGAATATTTCCGTCCGTGCCAATGTGCGCACGGCAGAGGCCGCGCGCCACGGGCTGGCGCAGGGGTTGTCGTTGGCCTTTCGCGCCGGCGCGGTGACCGGGATGCTGGTGGCCGGCCTCGCCCTGCTGGGGGTGGCCGGCTATTTTCTGGTGCTGACCAGCATGGGCTATACCGGCCGACCGCTGGTGGATGCGCTGGTGGCCCTTGGCTTCGGTGCCTCCCTGATCTCCATCTTCGCCCGGCTGGGCGGCGGCATCTTCACCAAGGGCGCCGATGTCGGCGCCGATCTGGTGGGCAAGGTGGAAGCCGGCATTCCGGAGGATGATCCGCGCAATCCCGCCGTCATTGCCGATAATGTGGGCGATAATGTCGGCGATTGCGCCGGCATGGCGGCCGACCTGTTTGAAACCTATGCCGTCACCGTGGTGGCAACCATGGTGCTGGCCGGCATCTTCTTTGCCGGCCAGGGGGCCTATCTGGACGCGATGCTGATCTATCCGCTGGCCATCGGCGGGGCCTGTATCATCACCTCCATCATCGGCACCTTCTTCGTTCGGCTGGGCAGTTCCGGCAACATCATGGGGGCGCTTTACAAGGGTCTCATCGCCTGCGGGGTGCTGTCGCTGGGGGCGATTGCCGCTGTGACGGCGTGGGTGCTGCCCGAAGGGTTCGCCACCATACTGGCCACCGGGGCCGGTGTTCGTTTCACCGGGACAGACCTTTATTATTGCGCTGTCATCGGGCAATTGGTGACGGCGCTGATTGTCTGGATCACCGAATATTACACCGGTACCGGCTATCGCCCGGTGAGGTCGGTGGCGCAGAGCAGCACCACCGGCCATGGCACCAATGTCATCCAGGGCTTGGCCATTTCCATGGAATCCACAGCTCTGCCAGCGCTGGTGATCTGTGCCGCCATCATTGGCTGTTATCTGCTGGCGGGCCTGTTCGGCATCGCCATTGCGGTCACCAGCATGTTGGCGGTGGCGGGTATGGTGGTGGCGCTGGATGCCTATGGCCCCGTCACCGATAATGGCGGCGGCATCGCCGAGATGGCCGACCTGCCCAAGGAGGTGCGCGTCACCACCGATGCGCTGGATGCCGTGGGCAATACAACCAAGGCCGTGACCAAGGGCTATGCCATCGGTTCGGCCGGACTGGGCGCGCTGGTGCTGTTCGCGGCCTATCATGAGGATCTGAAATATTTCATGGCCGATCCTGCGACCTATCCCTATTTCGCGGGGGTGGCGATCGATTTCAGCCTTTCCAACCCCTATGTCGTGGTCGGGCTGATTCTGGGTGGGCTGCTGCCCTATCTGTTCGGGGCCATGGGCATGACGGCGGTGGGCCGTGCCGCCGGCTCGGTGGTGGAGGAGGTGCGCCGTCAGTTCCGGGAGAATCCGGGCATCATGGCCGGCACCTCAAAACCCGATTATGGCCGCGCCGTTGACATGCTGACCCGTTCCGCCATCCGGGAAATGATCGTGCCTTCCCTGTTGCCGGTGCTGGCCCCCTTGGTGCTTTACGCCCTGGTGGCGGCGATTGCCGGCAAGGGGGCGGCTTTTTCCGCCGTGGGCGCCATGTTGCTGGGCGTTATCGTCACCGGCCTGTTCGTCGCCATCTCCATGACCTCGGGCGGCGGGGCCTGGGACAATGCCAAGAAATATATCGAGGAAGGCCACCATGGCGGCAAAGGTTCGGACGCGCATAAGGCGGCAGTGACCGGCGATACGGTGGGCGATCCCTATAAGGACACGGCCGGCCCGGCCGTGAACCCGATGATCAAGATCACCAATATCGTGGCCCTGTTGTTGCTGGCCATTCTGGCCCATCAATAGGAACTGCGGCCAAAAACAAAACAGGCGGCCCGTGATGGCCGCCTGTTTTCGTTTCAGACCGCGCGCCGCGCGAACTTATACCAGTGGCATGAAATCTTGACCGTTGGTCAATCTTTCCTGCCCCTCAGTTGCCGGCGCCAGCATCCGCTGGCTTGGCTACGCCGCACGAGCGGCGCGGCGGCGGTCGCCGCCGTACCAACGGTCATGAATTATGACCGTTGGTATTACTTCTTCTTCTTGCCGTCATCCTTCTTCTTGCGCGACGGCTTGGACAGGTTGCTCAGCATCTGTTCGAAGAAGCCCATATCATGGCCTTCGGTCGGGGTGACGCGGGCAACCGGCGCCACATAGGCGGCCTCGCTGCCATCAATCTCCTTGATCTCCTGCACCGTGCCCTGATCATTAAAGCGGATGCGCACGATGCGCTGGGCCGTCACTTCCGGATCGAAGAAGGCCTCCTGCGCGGTGTGGCGGCCGATATAATACCAGGTGGCGCCATCCACCGTGCCGGTGGATGTGGGCGAGCCCAGCACATATTGCACCTGATCGCGGGTGGTGGTGCCCTGCTGGATCTGGGCCAGGCGGCTATCTTCGACAAGATTGCCCCTGACCGCAGTGATCGGGCTGCACCCTGCCAGGGCCAGGCCGGCGAAGCCGGCGGTCAACAGCAGCGAAGCGTGGGTCTTGCGCATGAACGGAGCATCTCTTGTCAAAATCATCACCAGGAACCGGTGCACCGGCTGCCTATGCACGAACCAGACAGCACGACACAAGCGGTCGTACAATCGGCCATGCTTGACGCCGGGGGCACCGCCCCCTATCTGGCCGGTGACATTGGCACCGGCTTTGGCGCAATGTCAATCACTGCCCCTGCCATATTATGGCGGCGGCCATTCCGTTGCCCTCAACCGCCGCTTTGGAAGCTTTCCATGTTGAACCGCCTGTTCAGGAAAAAGATCTCGGAACGCACCGTGGCAGAACTCTATGGCGCGATTGTGGAGCAGGCGCGCCAGCCGGTATTTTTTCGCGATCTGGGCGTGCCAGACACGCTGGAGGGGCGGTTTGAGACGATTTCCCTTCATGCTTGGCTGGTGATGCGCCGGCTGGCCATGGGCGGCCCCGCGGTGGCTGATTTTAATCAGGCCCTGTTTGATTTCATGTTCGCCGATCTGGATTTCAATCTGCGCGAACTGGGGGCCAGCGACATGAAGGTGGGCGAGCGGGTGAAGGAACTGGCCAGTCATTATTATGGGCGTGTTCAGGCCTATGATACCGGATTGGCCGGTACCGATGGTGCCACGCTGGAAGCCGCACTCGATCGCAATCTTTATGGCTCCACCCTGCCAGAGCCGGAGCATGTGGCCGCCATGGCGGCCTATGCCCGCCGCCAGCTCGCCCATCTGGAAGCCTTCCCTGTCGAGCGGCTGCTGGCCGGGGACATCACCTTTATATCCTGAGCGGTCGGTTACCGTCCGCTATCCGCCCGCTTTCGCGGGCCGCATCCTTGTCGTTTCAGTGGAGTTGCCATCATGAACAGCCCATCCCAGGCCCCCGAACTGTCCCGCATCGTCATCGCCGACAAGGTGACCACGGCCGGTGGGCACGAGGTGGTGACGGCGACCGAGGCGGAATGCGCCGCACTGGCGCAGCGATTCGATCTGATCTCCCTATCCGGTCTCACGGCCAGAATGCGCCTGCGCCGGGTGCGGGGGGAGTTCATCAAGGTCACCGGTGAGTTGACGGCCGATGTGGTGCAGCGCTGTGTGGTGACCCTGGAACCGGTGCCTGCCCATGTGCAGGAGGATTTCTCCGCCCTGTTCGCCCCCGATCATCTGATCCCCAAGGAGGAGGATGAGGCGGAGAGCGATCATTTTCAATATCTGGGCGGGGATGAGGATTTCCCCGAGCCGATGCCGGGCGGGCGGATCGATATTGGCGAACTGGTGGCCCAGAATCTTTCGCTGTCGCTGGAACCTTATCCGCGCGTGCCAGGGGTGGAATTTACCCCGATTCTGGAGGATTATGATCCGACAACCCAGGATAATGGGGGTGATCTGCCGCCCGAGCCACCCCGTCAGAACCCTTTTGCGGCCCTGTCCCGCTTAAAGAAGTCGTCATAATCGGGTTTCTCGCTTGCCCTGACACACCATATCCAGTATTCAAGCGCCTCTGTCCAAGGCGGCCCCTTGTTGGCCGCCTAAAACATTGTGAGTTACGATCATGGCCGTTCCGAAGAAAAAGACCTCCAAGTCCAAGCGTAACATGCGCCGTTCGCATGACGGGCTGACCGCTTCCGCGTACAATGAATGCAGCAACTGCGGCGAGCTGAAGCGCCCGCACCATGTCTGCGGCTCCTGCGGCCAGTATGACGGCCGTGAAGTGACGCAGACCGCTGCTGCCGCCGCGTAATCATTGCCGTTCCGGCTTCTCGCGGTATAGGGACCACGTACGCTCGTGACTGCGCGCTTGCGGATCGCCTTGGACGCCATGGGTGGCGACCATGCACCTGACATGGTCGTCGCCGGCGCCGACTTGGCGCGTGAGCGCTGTTCGAATGTCGAGTTCCTGTTTGTCGGCGATGAAGCGCGTATCAACGCGCTTCTCGACCGCCATCCGGCACTGAAATCCATTTCCACCGTCCGGCATACGCCTGATTTTGTGGCCATGGATGCCAAACCCTCTGTTGCTTTGCGTGCTGGACGCAATTCCAGTATGCGGCTGGCCATCGATGCGGTGGCGGCGGGGGAGGCGGCTTGCGTTGTCTCCGCCGGGAATACCGGCGCGTTGATGGCGATTGCCAAATTCGTGCTGAAAACGCTGCCCGGTATCGACCGTCCGGCCATCGCCTCCATCTTCCCGACCTTGCGGGGGGAGAGCGTGATGCTGGATATGGGGGCCAATCTGGAATGCGACGCGGATAATCTTGTCCAGTTCGCTGTGATGGGCACCGTATTCAGCCGGACCGTGCTGGGATTGCTGGAACCTTCCATCGGCCTGCTGAATGTCGGGTCGGAGGAGCAGAAGGGCCACGAGTCGATCCGTGAGGCTGCTGCGGCCCTGCGTGACACGCCACTGGCCCGGAACTTCCACGGTTTTGTGGAAGGCAACGATATTGCTGCCGGTACTGTCGATGTCATCGTTACCGACGGTTTCACCGGCAATGTCGCGCTTAAGGCGGCGGAAGGCACGGCCAAGCTTTACAGCGAGTTCCTGAAGCGCACCTTTGCTTCTTCTCTGCTGGCCAAGCTGGGCTATCTGCTGGCCCGTGGCGCCTTTGGCAAGCTGCGCCTGCGCATGGACCCGCGCCGTTATAATGGCGCGATGTTCCTGGGGCTGCGTGGCATCTGTGTGAAAAGCCATGGCGGCACCGATGCCATCGGCTTCAGCAACGCCATCGCCGTGGCGGCCGACATGGCCAATCACGGTTTCAACGATAAGATCCGTGACCAATTGGCGGTATTGCAGGCGGCCCTGGCCGCCAGTGCCGCCGCCAAGGCCGAGGCGGATGGTCAGGGTAGCGAGGCGGCGGTTCAATAATGGCGATCCGATCGATCATCCTGGGCTGCGGCTCCTATCTGCCCGCGCGCGTCATGACCAATGACGATCTCACCAAGATCGTCGATACGTCGGATGAATGGATCAGCGAACGTACCGGCATCAAATCCCGCCATATTGCTGCTGATGGTGAGACCACCAGCGATCTGGCTTATCACGCTGCCATCGCCGCCCTGGATCATGCCGGCGTGACGGTGGATGAGCTGGATTTGATCGTGCTGGCCACGGCCACGCCCGATAATACCTTTCCCGCCACCGCCACCAAGGTGCAGGCGCGCCTGGGCATGAAGCGCGGTGCTGCCTTTGATGTGCAGGCGGTCTGTTCCGGCTTCATCTATGCCCTGTCGGTGGCGGATAATTTCATCAAGGCCGGGCAGGCGCGCACGGTGCTGGTGATCGGGGCGGAAACCTTCTCCCGCATCCTTGACTGGACCGACCGCACCACCTGTGTGCTGTTCGGGGACGGTGCCGGGGCGGTGGTGCTGCGGGCACAGGAAGGGCAGGGCACGGCGGCCGACCAGGGTATCCTCTCCACCCATCTGCATTCCGATGGCTGCCACCACGATCTGCTTTATGTCGATGGTGGCCCTTCCAGCACGCAGACCGTGGGCCATCTGCGGATGCGCGGGCAGGAAGTATTCAAGCACGCCGTGGTCAATCTGGCCGATGTGGTGCGCGAAGCCCTGGCCGCCAATGACATGCAGCCGTCGGATATCGACTGGCTGGTGCCGCATCAGGCTAACCGGCGCATTATTGAAGGGACTGGCCGTAAGTTGAAGCTGGACCCGGCACGCGTTGTGGTGACGGTCGATCACCATGGCAATACCTCTGCCGCCTCCATTCCGCTGGCGTTGGTGGAGGCGGTGCATGATGGCCGCATCAAGCGGGGTGATGTGCTGTTGCTGGAGGCGATGGGCGGCGGCTTCACCTGGGGCGGCGCCCTGGTTCGCTACTGATTTCCGCCTTTTGGCGATGCATCAAGAACCGCGCCCAACTATCTGGAATTGACGCGCTTTCATCATGCAAGTACCGTCTAGGCTTTACTGCCTGGGGGAAACGTCATGAGCAATACCGTTACCCGTGCCCAGTTGAGCGAGGCCGTCTATCAGCATGTCGGCCTGTCGCGCAATGAATCCGCCGATCTGGTGGAAAGCGTGCTGGATGAGATTGTGGACGCGTTGGCCGGCGGCGACATGGTCAAAATCTCCTCTTTCGGCAGTTTTGCCGTGCGGTCCAAGGGCCAGCGCGTCGGCCGCAACCCCAAGACCGGGGAAGAGGTGCCGATTCTGCCGCGCCGGGTGCTGGTCTTCCGCGCCTCCCATGTGCTGAAGTCACGCATCAACGACCGTTTCGCCGGCCAGGGCTGAACGCGCGATGCGGGATGCGGCGACGACTGATACCGATGCGGAAGAGGCACGGACCAAGCCTGTGGCAAAATCCGCCACAGCTTTCCGTACTATCAGCGAGGTATCGGCCGACCTTGAAGTGCCACAGCATGTTCTGCGCTTCTGGGAAACCAAGTTCCCGCAGATCAAACCGCTGAAACGCGGTGGCGGCCGGCGCTATTATCGCCCGGACGATGTGGAACTGTTGCGCCGTATCCAGGCCCTGCTGTACCGCGAGGGCTATACGATCCGGGGTGTCCAGCGCCTGCTGAAGGAAACCCGCGGCAGCGGTGGTCTGCCACCGGTCGGGCAAGCGCCCGCCGCCAGCCTGTTCAATCTGGATGAGGGGGAGGTGGCAGGCGGGGCGGACCAGACAGCCGACGATTCCCCTGCTTTGCCAGAATTGGGCGAGGGGGAGGCCGTCGAATCGGACCCGCTTTCCCCCCGCATCCGGGAGCGGTTGTCTGACATCCTGATCGATATGCTGGCGGCCCGCCGGTTGCTGGACTGAAGAGCGCTCTCCGTGGATCAGGCTTGGCGCAGCTGGGCACGCAGGGCCAGAACCCGCCGACCATATTCCCGCGCACGCGGTTCATCCATCCAGGTGTGATAGCGACCGACCGCCAGTTCCAGGTCACGCGGCAGGCTGTCAATGGCCTCCCGCAGGATGCCGGCCCCTATCCGCATATTGATATCCGGGTTCAGCAGGTGGCTGACATCCGGCACCCTGTGTCCGTGCCAGCGCACATTCACCTGCATCCAACCCAGATCGGCATCAGCTAGCTCTGCTGCCGGCATGGTCATGACCAGCTGCATGGCGCTGGACTGGTCTGGCGGATAATAGGATTCCTTGGCAGTTCGCACCGCATAAGGCCAGGGGCCGTTACTGCCCTTCCGGTTCAGCCGGCTTTCCACAAAGCTGACAGCATAAAGCAGATAAGGGTCCAGCCGGGCAAGCTGGCCGGTTACGGCAAAGGGGGTGTTCCGCAGGTCCAGCGCCTTGGCAGGCGCTGCCAGCCCGGCTGCCATGATGGCAGCCCCCGCCATGAAACCGCGTCTTGAAATGCCCAATTCTCTCTGCGCCCCTTCATGCATGGAAGGGCCATATCATGGGGTGGCTTGCGTTGCCAAGAGCGCTGGCGCGGCAGGTCACGGCGCAATCAGGCGGGATTGCACGGCCACAGCGATGGCGTGGAACTTGTTATGCACGCCCAGTTTCCGCATGGCATTGTCAAAATGATATTCCACCGTGCGCTCGGTGATGTTGAGGATATCCGCCGTCTCTGACCGGGTCTTGCCACGGCAGGCCCAGACGAGGATTTCCCGCTCCCGGTCGGTCAGTGTGGGTGGCGCTTCGGCCGGTGTCTGCGGCAGGCCCCGAAAATGCAGCAGCCTTTCATGATAGGTGGCGGCCGCCAGTTTCAGCCAGAAGGGGACAGCGTGATCCATCTCCTCCGGTGCTTCGGTCCAATAAAGGCTGAGCAGGGCGGAGGCCGGATGGCCGCGATGATCCACGGCATGCAGGGGCATGGCAAAGCCCTGCGTATATCCGTGGTCCTTGGCCAGCCCCATCACCTGCCAGGCCCGCCCCTTCGGGCCGGCCCGCCGGCGTATACGCGGGTCAAATTCCAGACAGTCGGCCCATGTGAAGGCGACATTGCTGCTGGCCGCCCGTGTCACCACCGGATCATAGCCCAGCAGCCCCATGGATACATATGTCTCCACAAAGTCACTGCGGACAGATGTCTGGTAAAAGGGCAATGCTTCGTCATGCAATGGCAGCTGGCGTACGTCCACATAGGAGAAGCACTTAAACCCAAGGCCATGGACGATTTGTGTCATGCATAGCCACAACGCATCCTGATCAGGGGCGTCGGAAAGTCGATTTAAGATTTCTTCCGCTACGTGCATCGCTGTCCTCACAATACAACGCGCTGTCACTCTATCGTTTAAATACCTGGGTAAATGCCCAGCTATCATAACCCATGTCTCAAATGGCGTACTCCTCAAAACAACGTAGCGGAGTATGTCATGCAGGAATTGAAGATCTTCCGCTTCCGTGCCGGTGAAGCGCCGGAATACATGGCCCAGGCCTGGCGGTTACGCCATCAGGTGTTCCGTGAAACGCTGGGCTGGTCGGTCAGGTCCCTCAATCAGCTGGAAATCGATCATTTTGACAAGATGGCGCTGCATTGCGTCGCTGTCGAGCAGGATGTTGTGGTCGGTTACTGGCGTTCGCTGCGCACGACGGAACCCTATCTGCTGGAACAATATTTCCCCGATCTGCTGGAAGGGCGGCCGCTGCCCAAGCGGCCGGATATATGGGAGATCAGCCGTTTCGCGGTGGCCCCCAGCCATCCGCGCCGGCGCGATGTCGGCAAATCTCTGGCGCTGGAAATTGGCCGTTTCGGCTTTGACCAGGGGGCCAGCCGACTGATTGCCGTGGTGGAACCGCCCTTTGGCCGTTTCATCCGCGCCTGTGGCCTGCCCGTGACCCAGGATGTCACGCCGGTGGTGGTGGGCACGGGCAGCCAGGGCGATGTGGTCGCCACCATCATCACCCTGGATATGCAGATCTATGCTCAACGGCTGGGGGCTGCTGCCGGTCAGGCCCAGATTGCTGCTGCGTGAGGTGTTCCCATGCTCGCCAAGATCAAGGAAGCGCTGATGGGCGATCTTCCGGCCTTCGCCGCCGATCCGATCGGTTTTGTTGAAACCCGCACCCTGGGCCAGCCCGCCCCGGTGCCGGTACAGTTGGGGCCGAAAAAGGCGATACTGGTGGCCACACCTTCTGCCTTCCGGCATGTGCTGGTGGATGGCCGCGACCGCTATGGCAAAGGGTCGGAACAGGCGCGTCTGCGCCCGTTGCTGGGGGATGGCTTGATCACGGCCAGCGGTGACCGCTGGAAGGCGGCGCGCGATGCGGTGAAGTCCAGCTTCGGCGGGGCCTCGCTTCAGCAGGGCATCGGCATGGCCATGGGCGTGCTCTGCCAGGAAGCCGCCATGCTGGCCGCCCGCGAGGGGGCGTTGCTGGACCTGCACGCCCTGATGGGTGAATTGACCATGAAGATGGTGGTCGCCGCCCTGTTTCACGCCCGCATGGATGCACAGCAAAGTGCGGCGGTCTATGGCGCTGGCGTGGTGGCCCATGAGCGGCTGACGGAAACCATGTGGCGGGCCATCGACCTGGACATGTTGCTGCCGACACGCAAGAATCGGCGGTTCAAGGGCGCCATCCGCACGCTGGAAAGCCATGTTGCCGGCTTCCTGTCCAATCCCTGCGGTCCGCTGGCGGCGCTGGCCCCCTTGCAGCAACAGTTTGGCCCGGCGGTCTTGCGGGACGAGGCCATGACCATGCTGGTCGCCGGCTTTGAGACGACGGCCATGGCCGCCGCCTGGCTGGTCTATATTCTGGCAACGCGCCCCGATCTGGTGGATTGGCTGCGGCCGGAAGCCGAAGGTGCCAGCAATGGCGGCTGGGGTCTTGATCCCGCCCGCCTGCGCGACCTACCGCGTTGCAAGGCCATGGTGCAGGAGGTGCTGCGCCTTTACCCTTCCACCTGGTGGGTGGCGCGCCAAGCGCTGGCCGACGATGTCATTGATGGTACGCCGGTGCCGAAGGGGGCGACCATTCTGCTGTCGCCTTGGGCCCTACATCGCCAGCCGGCGCAGTGGGTTGATCCGTCGGTCTTCAATCCGCAGCGCTTCATCGACACTGCGCCGGACAAGTTCGCCTTTGTCCCGTTCGGGATGGGGCCGCGCACCTGCGTCGGCGCTCAACTGGCCATGGCGGAACTGACCGCCCTGGCAGTGATGATGGTTTCCGCCTTCGACCTGATCCCGGAATCCGGACAGGTGGAGCGGCTGCGTCCCGTCGGGGGCGTCACCCTGGGGCCGCCCGCGCGCGGCCTGAAAATAAGAATATCAACCCGCAAGGCAGCAAGGATCGCCGCGTAATGCCATACCTGACGAAGATCGCCCCTGACCAGGATAATGACCCCGTGGTCAGCCACCTGATGCGCCGCGCCTTGGATGAGGTCAAAGAGATTGACCACACAGTGACCCGTAACCTGATTGTCTGTGGCCACCGCACCTCCATCCGGATTGATTCCATGACCTGGAAAGCCTTGGGCAATATTGCCCGTGGTGAGGGGATGACCATCAATGAGGTTGCGAGCCACATCGCGGCCAAGCGACAGGGCGATATTTCCCTGACAGCGGCCATTCGCATGTTCGTCGTCGGCTACCTCAACTGGCGGTCGCCCGCCCGCCCGCGCAGCATCCCCGCCGCTTGACAGAGTGAGGGCACAGGGGGCGCCAAAATTTCCCGCAGCGTCCCCTGTCGTCCACCCATGCCGGTTTCCTTAATCTCTGATAAGCTGTCGTTGATCGGCTGGTTCCGCCGGAACCAGAGCCGGCGAATGGCCGCGAGGTGGGCATGGAACGGATCGATATCCTGATTGTCGGTGGTGGCATTGCCGGCGCGGCGCTGGCCTATGCCCTGTCGGTCGACCATCGGGTGGCCCTGCTGGAGCGGGAGACTCATTGCGGCTATCACGCCACCGGCCGCTCGGTCGCGGTATATTCGGAAACCTATGGTAGCCGGGCCATCCGGGCCCTGACTGTGGCATCCGGGCCGTTCCTGCGCCATCCGCCGGACGGGTTCAGCCCCGGCCCGATTTTGCACCCGCGTGGCGCCCTGCATATCGCCCGCGGCGATCAGCTGGAGAAGCTGACCGCCGCCCTGATCGAGATGCAGCCCCTGGCCCCGGCCATCAACCCGTTGACCGCGCCTGAATGTTTGACCCTGGTGCCATTCCTGCGCCCCGATCAGGTGGGGGCGGGCATTCTGGAATCGGGGGCCTGCGATATTGATGTCGATCTGCTGCATCAGGCCTATCTGCGGGCGGCCCGTGCCCAGGGGGCGATCATCCGGACCGAAATGCCGGTGATCGGCATTCGTCCCGATGGGGATGGTTGGCGGGTTGATACACCGGCTGGTTCCTGGCAGACCTGGACCCTGGTCAATGCCGCCGGGGCCTGGGCTGATCAGGTGGCCCAGTTGGCGGGGGTGGCCCCTGTTGGTCTGGAACCACGCCGCCGCACGGTGACCCTGGTGGAACCACCGGCCGGGCTGGACATTGCCCGGCTGCCCTTTGTTGTCGATATCGACGAAAGCTTCTATTTCAAGCCCTCAGCCGGCATGTTGGCGGTGTCGCCAGCGGATGAAACCCTGGTGGAACCAGCCGATGTACAGCCGGAGGAGCTGGATATCGCCTCGGCCATGGATCGGCTGCAAACAGCCTGCAACATCCAGGTGACCCGAAAGGGGCGCAGCTGGGCGGGGCTGCGCAGCTTCGTCGCTGATCGCAATCCGGTCATCGGGTTCGAACCACGGATACCCGGCTTCTTCTGGCTGGCGGCCTTGGGGGGCTATGGCATACAGACTGCCCCGGCCGTGGCCGGGCTGGCGGCCAGCCTGATCCGGGACCAAGGTGTACCGGATCGCCTGACGAGCCTGCATTTCGATCTGGCGACGGTCAGCCCCGACCGTTTGCGACGGTGATTGTCCGACCTGTTTGTCACAGGCGCCAAGGCACGGCACCTCCGCAGGAGGGCCGTGCCGGCCGTCGCTCTCTCCTTCACGCTACCGGTGGGTAACGTCGCCCCGAAGGCAAGGTGAACAGACACTCAGATTTACATCCACTGCTTAAGAGTGGGTAAACAAAGCGAAGCGGCCCCATTAATGTCACAGACACCCCCGTCCCATCCTGGGGTCAGGAGGCCGCAGGGGCGTGCAGTTCGGCCAGGAAAGCTTCCAGCGCCAGCCAGCCAGCCGGGGCGTGGCGGATGAAGCGGCTGACAAGCTCCCCCGCATCGCCATAGCGTTCCTCAATGATCGCCATTTCGATCCGCTGCGCCAGCACGCGCAACCGGGGTGTGCCCAGGTTGCCGGCCAGCGAGATCATGGAATGGGCTTCGCGGCGGAGGTCCGGCCAGTTGCTGTCCGCCTGATGTTTCTGCATCCGTTCGACGCGCTGCCGCCCGGTTTTGATGAAAGTCCAGACCAGATCGCTGAATTCCTCCACCGTGGCGAAGGAGAGCAACCCTTCCAGCACGCTGCGGTCCAGCACCGGTTCGCCTGAAACATCATCTTCCTGTGTATTCGTCTCCACCATTTCAGGCGTAATCTCCAATATTCTTGTTGTATCGGACGCACCCGACCAGCGGGCGGCGGTTTCCAGCAGGGTGACGGGCACATAGGGCTTGGACACGTAATCATCCATCCCGGCTTCCAGATAGGTTTCCCGCATCCCCACCATGGCATTTGCTGTCATGGCAATGATTGGGGTGCGGGGGCGGCCCGCCTGCTGTTCCTGGGTACGGATCAGGCGGGTCGCCTCTATCCCGTCCATTCCCGGCATCTGCACATCCATCAGGATCAGATCATAGCGGTTGGCCGCTGCCGCAGCGGTGGCCTCCATCCCGTCGCCCACCAGGGTGACGCCATAGCCCTCGCGCATGAGGATCAGGCGGGCCACGTCGCGGTTGATCTGGTTATCATCCACCACCAGAACCTGCCTTCCGACGCCGCGAGCCAGCGGCTGGCCGATCTCAGGCGTCTCCGGGACCGCCGGCACCGGTTCCCCGAACAGCCGGCCCAATGTCTCCAGCAGTGCCTGCGGCCGCACCGGCTTCACCAGCACCGCATCGAAGACTTCCGCCGCCGGATCGCCCGGTTCCAACCCGCCGGCCGAGGTGACCAGCACCAGCTTGACCTGGGCAAAGCTGGGATGGTGACGCAGCCAGGCGCCCAAACTGTCGCCGGCCATGCCGGGCATGGAATGGTCGATCAGGATGACATCCGGCGGTCGTTTTTCCCGCGCGGCACGATCCAGTTCGGTCAGCGCGCCTTGCCCCCCATTGACCAGCACATGCCGTATGCCAAGCCGGTCCAGATGGCCGCCCATGATGCGGCGGTTGGTTTCCAGATCATCCACCACCAGCGCCGTCAGCCGGCGCAGCCGTTCCGGCAGTTCCAGCCGGTTGGGCAGGCGGGCGCTGGCGGCTGGCAGATTGATATCGAACCAGAAGCGGCTGCCGGCGCCGGGCGTGCTGTCCACCTTGATTTCCGATCCCATCAACCGGGCCAGCTGCTGGCTGATGGTCAGCCCCAGACCGGTGCCGCCGAAACGGCGGCTGATGGAATTATCCGCCTGATTGAATTTCTGGAACAGACGGTCGATCTGTTCCGGCGCCATGCCGATGCCGGTATCCTTCACCGTGAAGCGCAGGTTCCGGCCCTCGCTGCCATCGGTTGATGGCAGCAGCTGCACCTTGATGGTGACGCGCCCATCCTCGGTGAATTTCACCGCGTTGCCGGCCAGGTTCAGCAAAATCTGGCGCAACCTTGTGGGGTCACCGCGATAGGCACCGGTGGCTGCCGTGTCCAGATTGGCGGTCAGGGCGATCGCCTTCTGCTGGGCCCGCGGCGCCAGGATGGCCAGCACGCCATCCACCACCTCTTCCAGGGAGAAGTCGATCTGCTCCAGCTCCAGCTTGCCCGCTTCCAGCTTGGAGACATCCAGAATATCGTTGATGACATATAGCAGCGCGTCGGCGCTTTCCCGGATCGTGTCGGCAAAGCCGCGCTGTTCGGGGTCCAGGGTGGTATCCAGCAACAGAGCCGTCATGCCGATGATGCCATTCATCGGCGTGCGGACCTCGTGGCTCATATTGGCCAGAAACTCGGATTTCGCCTGATTGGCGCGTTCAGCCTCCCGCCGGGCCTGTTCAGCCGCCTCCCGCGCAGCTTCGGCGGCCAGACGCGAGCGGTCCAGGTCATCGGCCAGCCGGCGCAGATTTTCTGCCTGATCGCCCAGACGGTCACGCGCGGTGCGCAGCTCCTGCTCCTGTGCCACCCGCTCGCCGACATCGCGGGTCGCGGATACAATGCGTTGGCCGGCCTGCCGGTCGGCCGCCAGGGCGAAAGCGGTTTCCACCCAGATGAAATGTCCGTCACCATGGCGCAGCCGATAGGTGACGGGCGGGCAGGGCATACCGGCGGTCAGCACGGACAGGGCCCGTTCCAGACGTTCGGCATCCTCCTCATGCACCAGATCCAGCGGGCTGCCGCCGGTCAGCTGTTCCGGTTTGTGACCCAGCATCCAATCGGCTGAGGGGGAGACATAGAGATAGGCACCGTCCAGGGCGTGGAGGGCCACCACATCGCTACCCTGTTCAGAAAGAAGCCGGTATTGCGCATCCCGGGTTGCCAGTTCCTGGGCCTGATGCTGCAATCCTTCCGCCATTTCATTGATCGCAGCCCCCAGCACGCCGATTTCCCCCGGCCCTGCCGGTGCGCGCAGGCCCAGTTCCCCCCGGCCCAATCGTTCCACCACGCTGGAAAGCCGGGTCAGCGGCGTCAGCACCGTGCGGGACAGGCCGACATAGAGGATGGCGACGGCCAGGATGGCGACGATGCCGGTAAAGGCCAGGTGCCGGCTGAATTCCAGTTCAGCGCGGGCCACCGCCTGATCCTTGGGGAAGGAGACAATGATCTTCACCCCGGTATCGCCCAGCGAGGCAAAGCCCATCAGCCGTTCCACCCGGTCCACCCCGGTGCCCTGCAGGGTGCCGCTCTCCCGCTGCAGGGCCATCTGCACGAAGGGAAGGTCGCGCAGCGACACGCCTTCCATCCCCGGTATATGCGGCTTGCGGATCAGCGCATTGCCTTGGGCATCAACGGCCAGCAGGTTCATTTCGGTGGCGGTATCGGCGGTCAGCCGGTCGGCCGACTGTTCCAGCCAGGCCAGCAGCAGGCCCGCCAGGACCACGCCGCCCGGCTTGCCATCCTTCCCCATGATCGGGTGGGCATAGACCAGGATGGAGCGACCATCGCTCAGCGCGCGCAAGTAACCGCTGGTGACCGGCTGACCGGTCATCATAGCCTGCCGGAAATAATCCCGGCTGGCAACGCTTTGCACGGCACCGGCTGCTGCGGTGCTGCACAACACTTTGCCTTCGGCGTCGGTCACCAGCAGGTTCGACAGCCAGGGCTGGGTTTCCTTCAATGGTGAAAGTCTGGCCAGACATTCCGCCTCCCCCGGCGGTTGCCGGGCCACCACAGTGACCACGCGCTGTACATTCATCAGCAATTCGCCATGCTGGTTGGCAATGGCCTGGGCAATATCCAGCGCGCGGGTCTGGGCCTGGACAATAGCGTCATTACGCCGTGCACTGTTTTCCAGCACCAGCACAATGGCCATGGCGGCGATAACTGTCGCCACCAGAAATATCAGCCGCCCGCGCAGCGTCAGGAATGCGGAATAAAGCGCCATGGCCAATCCGGAATACAGGCGAAAGCCGCCGCCACGGCGGGCAATCCGCCGTAAAGCTCATCCCCTATTCTATAACGGAAATGATGCCGGTGCAGCAGCCTGGGATTTTCGTTCATTGGGATAGCGGGATTATCGGGTCGGGCGGAGGAAAGCAGCTTTGACCGGCGGGACCGCTTCCCGACGCAGGGAGAAATAAACCTGTCATGAAACTTCCCGATCTTTCTGTGCAGGGCTTTCCCGGATGCGGCGTATAAGGGCGGACCGCCTTGATTTTCCACGAACTGACTGAAGATCGCTGATGCAGCCCTCCAGCCCTGTCGTTGCTACCGGTTCCCCTAAACCCGCGACACCGCGTCGCGGTAAAGGCAAGTCCCGCCGGCTGTTGCCCGTCGGCCTTGCGGCACTGGTGCTGCTGGGGGGCGGGGCCTGGTGGTGGTTCGGCGTCCGCTCCACCGGACCCGACAATGCCCATCTGCTGACCGCTGCGGTGGAGCGGGGCGATATTGAGGATACGGTGTCGGCGGTGGGCAACCTGCAGCCGCGCGACTATGTGGATGTCGGCACCCAGGTTTCCGGGCAGTTGCGCAAGCTGCATGTGGAAATCGGCCAGACAGTGGAGCAGGGCACCCTGCTGGCGGAAATCGACCCCACCGTCTATCAGACCAGGGTGGAGGCCGATAAGGCGCAGCTGGAAAATTACAGCGCCCAGCTGGCTCAGCGGGAGGCGGAACTGGCCTTGGCCCGCCAGCAATATCAGCGCCAGAAGAACCTGCTGAAGGACAATGCCACCAGCCAGGATGCCTATCAGAGTGCTGAGACCAGCCTGCGCGCGGCCGAGGCATCGGTACGGGTGATGAATGCCCAGATCCGTCAGACGACATCCACCCTACGGGGGGACGAGGCGAACCTGGGCTATACCAAGATTTACGCGCCGATGACCGGCACCGTGGTGTCGCAGAATGCCAAGCAGGGCCAGACCCTGAATGCCAACCAGTCGGCCCCCATCGTGCTGCGCATCGCCGATCTGTCGGCGATGACGGTGACGACGGAGGTGTCGGAGGCCGATGTCTCCCGCCTGAAGGTGGGGATGCCGGCCTATTTCACCACGCTGGGCCGGCCAGATCGCCGCTGGCAGGGCACATTGCGGCAGGTGGAGCCGACGCCGACGGTGGAAAATAACGTCGTTCTCTACAACGCCCTGTTCGATGTCGGGAACGAGGGGGGCGAGTTGATGACCCAGATGACGGCCCAGGTCTTCTTCATCGTTGCCTCGGCCAAGGATGTGGTGCGCGTGCCGGTGGCAGCGCTGCAGGCGCCGCAGCGCCCCGCCGGCCCCCGCCAACCCGGCCAGCGCCCGCCCGGTGCCGAAACGGCCGGCGGGCCCAGCGCGCGGCCCGGTCCGCCGGCTGCCGGTGGCGAACGCCCGGCGGGCGGCGCACGCGGCAAATTGCGGATGGTCACTGTGCTGAAACCGGATGGCACGACGGAGGAGCGCCGCGTCACCATCGGCGTCAGCGACCGCATCCATGTGGAAATCACCGATGGCCTGAAGGAGGGTGAGCAGGTGGTGATCGGCCGCGCCCCCAGCGCCGGCCAGATGCAGGCCCAGCGGCAGCAGAACCAGCAGAATGCACAGCGGATGCGCCCGCCGGGGGTGCTATGAGCGCGCCGCAGCCGCCGCAGCCGGTGACCCCGCTGATTGAGCTGCGGGAGATCACCAAGACCTATGCCACCGGGGAACTGGCGGTACAGGTGCTGAAAGGCATCTCGCTGAAGATTTACCCTGGCGAGTTTATCGCCATCATGGGGGCGTCAGGGTCGGGCAAATCTACCCTGATGAATATCCTGGGCTGCCTGGACCGGCCGACGACGGGCGAATATCTGTTTGACGGGCGGGATGTTTCCACCTTTGACCGCGACATGCTGGCGCTGTTGCGACGGGAGGCGTTTGGCTTCGTCTTTCAAAGCTATAACCTGATCCCGATGATCTCGGCGGCGGAGAATGTTGCCGTTCCCGCCATCTATGCTGGCATGTCGCTGGACGCGCGGCGGGAGCGGGCGGAACATCTGCTGACGTCGCTGGGCCTGGGCGAACGGCTGGATCACCGGCCCAGCCAATTGTCCGGCGGTCAGCAGCAACGTGTTTCCATCGCCCGCGCCCTGGTCAATGGCGGTCAGGTCATTCTGGCGGATGAGCCGACCGGTGCGCTGGACAGCCGCAGCGGGGAAGAGGTGATGCGCCTGCTGGGCCAGTTGGCCGACCAGGGGCACACCATCATCCTGATCACCCATGACCGCGATGTGGCTCAGAATGCACGGCGGTTAGTGGAGATCAAGGACGGCCAGATCATCGCTGACCATCCGGTGGAACATCCGGGTGTGGCCCCGGCCCCGCCGGTTCCGGCCCATACCCTGCACGTTCCGGAACCGGGCCAGGACAGCAGCTGGACGATGCGGGAACTGGTGGAAGCGTTCCGCATGGCCATGGGCGCGCTGACGGCCAATCTTTATCGCACCATCCTGACCCTGCTGGGCATTGTCATCGGGGTTGCCTCTGTGGTGGCGATGCTGGCGGTGGGCAATGGGTCCAAACAGGCGGTGATGGACCAGATCAGCGCCATGGGCACCAACCTACTGTTGGTGCGCCCCGGCGCGCCCGGCCAGCGCAATGCCAATGGCGTGGCAACCCTGATGCCCAGCGATGCCGATGCCATTGCCACCCTGCGTAATGTGGTGGCGGCGGTGCCGGAATATACCGGCGGCGTGACCGCACGCGCCGGCACCCAGGATTACCAGACCCAGGTGAATGCCACGACATCCAACATGGTGACGGCCAAGAACTGGCCGGTGGCTGAAGGCGTATTCTTTAGCCCGGAGGATGAGGTCCGGTATGCTCCGGTGGCCGTTATCGGCCAGACGGTCGCCAACAATGTCTTTCCCGGCACCAACCCCATCGGCAAATACATGCTGTTGAAGAATGTGCCGTTCCAGGTCATCGGGGTGATGTCGGCCAAGGGGGCGACGGCCTTTGGCCAGGATCAGGATGATGTCGTCTTCGTGCCACTGACCACGGGTCAGTTGCGCCTGTTCGGCCAGCGTAACCTGCGCACCATCACCGTACTGGTGGAGGATCTGGAGCAGATCGACGCCACCCAGGCGGAGGTGACAGCCCTGCTGACCGCCCGCCATTCGATGGAGGATTTCCAGATCCGCAACACCGCCTCCATCATTGAAACGCAGATGGCGATGCGGGACACGATGACGGTGCTCTTGGGCTCCATCGCTGCCATCTCCCTGCTGGTGGGCGGGATCGGCGTGATGAATATCATGCTGGTGAATGTGACGGAGCGGACGCGGGAAATCGGCATACGCATGGCCACCGGTGCCCGCGCCCGGCATGTGATGCAGCAATTCATGCTGGAGGCGCTGCTGGTATCAGCGCTGGGCGGGGTGATCGGCGTGGTGCTGGGCCTGTCGGTGGCGGGGGGCCTAAGTCTTGTCGGCACCCCCATCCAATTGTCGCTGATGCCGGTGCTGCTGGCCTTTGGCTGTGCCTTTGCCACCGGCCTGATCTTCGGCTTCACCCCGGCGCGCCGCGCCGCCCATCTTGATCCCGTCGTCGCGCTTGCGTCGGACTGACCCTAAGAACCCGGATTTGCCCCGCATGATCACCCGACGCCCGCTTCGGTCCCTGACCATCGCCCTTCTTGCCAGCGCGGCCCTGCTGGGCGGCTGTTCCAGCCATCCGGAAGATATGGCATTGGTGCGGCCGGTGACGCCACAGGCCGCATGGTCGGCAGGCAATGACAGTGCCGCCGCCTGGCCCAGCGCCGACTGGTGGCAGGGTTTCAACGCACCGGAACTGCTGGCCCTGCTGGCCGAAGCCAGACAGGCCAATACCGATCTGGCCCGCGCCGCTCTGCGGCTGCGTCAGGCGCAGTTGCGGGAGGTGCAGGCCGGTGCCGCCCTGCTGCCCTCTCTGGGGGCGTCGGCCAATGTCAGCCGGCAGCAGAGCGGTGGCTGGGGCGACAGCACCGCTGCTTCCCAGGGGCGCACCAGCACCGGGCTGGGCCTGTCGGCTTCTTACGAGCTGGATTTCTGGGGCCGGAACCGGGCGGCTGCCACGGCGGCACAGGTGAATACGGAAATCAGCCGGCTGGACCAGGAAACCGTCGCCCTGACGGTAACGGCGGATGTCGCCAATACCTATTTCCAGGTGCTGGCCTTGCGGGACCGCGCCCGCAATGCGGAGGAAAATCTGGCCCTGGCGCAACGGGTGCTGGCGGTGGTGGAATCCCGTTTCCGCAACGGAGCCGCCACGGCCCTGGATTTGGCACAGCAGCAGGCGTCGCTGGTGTCCCAGCGGGCGGCCATTCCGTCGCTGCGGCAGCAGGAACTGGATGCCACCTTGAATCTGGCCGTGCTGCTGGGCCGCCAGCCGCAGGATATGGCTGTGGCCACCGGGGGGCTTGGCGGGCTGGGCCTGCCATCCACCGGCGTCGGCGTGCCGGCGGACCTGCTGGAGCGCCGGCCCGACCTGAAGGGCGCCGCCCTGGCATTGGTCAGCGCCGGGGCGGATATCGTGGCGGCGCGGGCCGCTCTGTACCCGTCGGCCAATATCAGCCTGTCGGGCAACCTGTCCGGCAGCGGCCTGGACAGTCTGGTCAATGCGCCGACGGCGGCGGCCAATCTGGGCCTGTCGCTGGCGCAGTCAATCTTCGATGGCGGCAGCCGCCGTGCCGCCGTGCAGATTGCCGAGGCGCAGAAGCTGCAACTGATCGAGACCTACCGCGCCAATATCCTAACCGCCTTTTCGGATGTAGAGACGGCGCGCGGTGCTGCCCGCAATGCCGAAACCCAGCGCAAACTCCAGGAGGAATCGGTTCGGCTGGCACGCGAAGTCTTCCGGCTGGCGGAAACCCGCTATCGGGAGGGGCAGGTTGATCTGCTGACATTGCTGGATGCCCAGCGCTCCCTGCTGTCGGCCCAGGACAGCCTGACCCAGACCCGGCTGGCGGAATTGCAGGCAGCGGTGGCGCTGTATCGCGCGCTGGGCGGCGGCTGGGGGCCGGCATCGGGGGGTGTTGTTACTCAACCGGCCGGGTGAAGGCGCGATCCCAGTCCCGCAGCAGACGGCCATAGCCGGCGGCGTGGCGCAGATCGCCCAGCGTGAAGGCCCGGTCCAGCCGTTCGCGGCGGGACCGGGCCAGCGGGTGGATTTTCCCCTTCGTGTTGATCTCAACCCGGTTCCACAGATTGCCCAGCGGCAGGGTCACGGAAAGGCCCAGCGTGCTGCCGCCATCACGATCCACCGTCAGTTCGGTTGCCAGCAGCGCCCCGGTGCCGAACCGGCGGGACAGGCTGGCTGTACCGCCCCAGTCACCGGCCAGATAGCGGCCGACCGCCAGTTCCAGCCTTGTGTCGGCCTCCGCCTCTTCCCAGCCCAGGGTCAGGTGACCGCTGGTCTTGTCTGATCCGCGCAATAAGGCGATGCCACCGGGTAGCCTTTGCCACAGATGATGCGCGGTGAGGCCGACCGACCAGCGGTCCAGCGGGCGCTGCCAGCGCAGCTCCCCACCCGCCCCGCTATACATTTCCTCCAGATGGCCGGCCTCCAGCATCACGTCCAGCGCTGGGGACAGGGCGGCGACGATATTCCCTTGTGCGCGTTCCAGTGTCAGCGGTTCCGCCATATAGGCGGCCAGCCCGCCACGGCCGCGCGTATCCTCCGCCAGTGCCGGGCGATAGGCGGGTTCCGGCATGGTGAACCGGCCGCCGCCATGCAGGATCAGCCCGGCCAGCGGCACCAGGGTCAGCGCCGCGCCTGCGCTGCTGCGCTGGGCCCAGTTTGTGCCATCCGGCCCTGGCCCGGCCTCCACCATGGCATCCAGCCCGATTTCCCAATGCTGGGCGAGAAGGGAGGGATAGGGGGCGCGGCTGAACCGGGCGCTGCGGCGTATTTCCGCCCCGCTGCCATCCCAGCGGCGGGCGCGTTCCAGCGATCCGGGTGTCATCTGCATTGCGATGCCGGGCAGGCCCAGCCGGTGGGTGGCGATGCTGGTGGGGGGATTGTCAACCAGGGCAGCGGCGGCAACGGTGTCGGCGGCCGGCATGGTGGCGGTGATTTCGGTGATGGTTTGCCCATCCGGTCGGCGTGCGGGCAGCGGCCAGGGTTGGTCCCGCTCCGTGAGGTCCAGACGCAAGGCCAGCCCCAGCAGCAGACCCCGCCGCCGCTGCCAGCCACCGGATAATTCCAAGCCCTGCAGCGGTCGCAGGCTGGCGGTCAGGCGCGGTTGCCAGGCGGCCCCGCCCGTGCCACCGCTGGCCGTCAGCCACATTGTTTTGATCAGGGGCAGGCGGACGCGAACACGCAGGTTGACCAGCCCGATCGGGGCGCCGGGGTGATTGGCGAGACCACCGCGCCAGCCAAGGCCGGTGGAAAGCTGCACCCCCGCCACTTCCACCCCCAGCATGGCGTTGTCCAGCCTTTCAGCGCTTTCGCCCAGACCGCGCATTCCCAGGGTCAGGGCGGGATGATAGCGGCCCTGCGGCCAGAGCCGCAGATCGAGATCACCCACCGCATCGGCGGTTTCCGCTGGCTGGCGCAGGGTGACGGCCAGCGGTGTGACCGGTTGCAGGCCGATCCGGGCTTCCCCACCGCCCCGCCACAGCATCTCATCCAGCCAAGCGGAACCGGCGGCCGGCAGGAAGGCGGAGGGGTGAACCCCCGGCAAGGGCCCCTCCGCCGCCTGTGCCCCGGCTGCTAGCAGAATGGATAGCAATGGCAGCAGCAGGCGGCGCAAGATGGGGAACGCAGTTGCGAAAGCGAAGCCGGATTATGTGTGTATCAGTCGGATTACACAACTATTCACGATCAGCTTTTACACCTGATGCAGATAAAGCTGGTAATCCAGCTCCGTCACCGCCGCCATCACCCGCCCCAGCTCCGCCCGTTTGATGGAGCAGAAGGAACGGTGCAGTGCCGGCCCCAGCGCTGCTTTCAAAAAGGCTGACTGCTCGGCCTGGATAATGGCGCTGTGCCAGTCACGCGGCATGGTGCTGTCGAACGGCCCTTGGCGGCTATATCCTTCGCGCTCTGCCGGCGGGCCTGGATCAATCTGCTGCTCGATGCCGTGGCGGATGCCGGCCAGCACCGTGGCCGCCACTAGATAGGGATTGGCATCCACCCCGGCCGGGCGATGTTCCACCCGCCGCGCCGCCACGTCGCCCGCCGGCACCCGCAGCGCCACCGACCGGTCGTTGCAGCCCCAACTGGGTGAAACCGGGGCATAGAGATTGGCGACATAGCGCCGCCAGCTATTGGCATGGGGGGCGAAGACCAGCATCCCGTCGCCCATGGTGGCTGCCAGCCCGCCAATGGCATGGCGCAGCAAGGGGCAGGGGGGCGGTTGCCCGACTGGCTCCGCAAACAGGTTGTTGCCGGCCCCATCGGCGAGCGACACATGCAGATGCATCCCTGAACCCGCCATGCCCTGGAACGGCTTGGCCATGAAGCAGGCCACCATGCCATGCCTGCGGGCCAACGCCCTTACCAGCCGTTTCAACATCACCAGATCGTCGGCGGCGCGCAGCAGATCGCGGCGGTAATGCAATGTCAGTTCATATTGCCCCGGCGCATATTCAGCGATCAGCGTTTCCAGCGGCAGGCCCTGGGCCTCTGCCGCCGCATAGACCTGGGCGAAGAAGGGCTGCATCCCATCCAGATCATCCAGCCCGTAAACCTGGGTCTGGCCGTGGCGGCGCCCATCCAGCGCCATGGCGGCGGGACGCGGGCGGCCATCGGCGCCGGGCTGGGCATCCAGCAGATAGAATTCCAGTTCAAACGCACCGGCCGGATATTGCCCCTCTGCGGCCATGCCGGCCACTTGTCGCGCCAGGGCGTGGCGCGGATCGGCGGCAAAGGGGGTGCCATCCAGCTCATGCAGACTCACCAGTACCTGGGCGCGTGGCGGGCTGGTGAAGGGCAGGGGCACCAGCGTGCCCGGCACCGGCCAGGCCCGCAGGTCGGCATCGCCCGTGGCCCAGACCAGCCCGGTTTCCTCCACATCCTCCCCGGTTACATCCAGCCCCAGGATGGAGGAGGGCAGATGCCGCCCCTGGCGATAGAGCCCCTCCAGCTCATGCCGACGGATAATCTTGCCCCGGCCGATGCCGTTGGGATCGACCAGCACGATGTCGATGGCCTCGATCTCCGGATGGTTGGCCAGGAAATGCCGTGCCTCATCCCAGGGGGCGGCGGTGGCGGGGATCATGCCCGTTCCCCTTTTGCGGTCAGAAGGCGGGTAACGTCGCTGAAGGCACTGATCAGCCGCGCCACTTGGCCCGCCTCCGTCACCGGGGAGAGCAGCATCATGTTATGGAAGGGCGCGATCAGACAGCCCCGGTTCAGCAGGGCCAGATGGATGGCCTGTTCCAGCGGGCCGGCATGGGCGGCGTCGGCCTCCGTGCCATTGCGCAAGGGGCCGGGGGCGCAGATGAACTCCACCCGCGCGCCGACCCGCACCACATGCCAGGGCAGGCGGGCGGCCTGGATGGCGGCCGTCAGCCCCTGCGCCAGTTGTTCGGCCAGCGACTCCATATGGGCGTATGCGTCGGGCGTCATCACCTGTTCCAGGCAGGCCCGCATGGCCGCCAGTGACAGGGCATTAGCAGAAAGCGTGGTGCCCATGCCGGAATGGCCGGGGGGCAGTGCCGCCCGCGCCCGGTCCAGATCGGCCGCCACCTGATCGGTAAAGCCCCAGACCGCCGCCGGTACCCCGCCGGCCACCGGCTTGCCCAGCACGAAAATATCAGGCTCCAGCCCGTACCGCCCGCAATAGCCGGCAGGCCCTGTGGAGATGGTGTGCGTCTCATCAATCAGCAGCAGGGTGCCGGTCTGCCGCGTCAGCCGGCGCAGAGCCGTATGGAAATCCGGGTCCGGCAGCACCATGCAGCAATTGGTCAGCACCGGTTCGGTGATGACACAGGCAACGTCACGCTCGGCCAGGGCGGCTTCCAGCGCCGGCAGATCGTTGAATTCCACCACCTTCGTCTGGGCGGTCAGGTCGGTTACCTGCCCCAGCAGGCCGGGCCGGTTGACGGGCTTTCCATCGACCAGCCGGACGAAGGTTTCATCGACAGTGCCGTGATAGCAGCCATTGAAGACCAGGATCTTCGGCCGCCCCGTGGCGGCACGGGCCACGCGCAGGACAAAGCGGTTTGCATCAGTGGCGCTGCCCGCGACCTGCCAGTGCGGCAGTCCGAATCGCTGTTGCAGCAGCCGGCCCACCGCCGCCGCATCTTCCGTCGGCAGCATATAGGTAAGGCCCCGGCTGGCCTGTCGGGTGATGGCCGCCGCCACGGCGGGCGGGGAATGGCCGAACATGGAACCGGTATCGCCCAGGCAGAAATCGGCCAGGATATGACCATCAATATCGGTCAGGCTGGCGCCGCTGGCGCTTTCCACCAGCAGCGGGAAGGGCATGGGCCAATCGCGCATCCAGTGCATCGGCACGCCCTGGTAGAAGCCTTCCAGCCCCTGGCCCGTCTTTGCCGCCGAACGCGGATGTGCATCAATGAAAACGGCGCGCTCGACCGCCATCAGGGCTTCGATGCGCGCCGTCTCAATCCCACCCAATTCCGCCGCCATTTGGCATTCTCTCCCGGACCGCTCCGCCCGGAAGTGTGGCTGGGTGGTTAGTGCGCCGTCAAGCGGTTGCCTGACAGCGAAAGAAAGTTACCAAGCTGTGATGAGTTCTACTCATCACAGCTTGGTACGGCGGCGACCGCCGCCGCGCGGCCCATGCCGCGTGAAGCCAAGCCAACGGATGTTGGCGCCGGCGATTGAGGGCCTTGATCAGAACTGATCAGTTCTGATCAAGGCAACTGACGATCAATCACCCAGCCAGATGCCGACGACGCGGTGCAGTTTTTCCGCATCATCCAAGGCCAGTTCCACCCGCTTGCGGGAGAGCGTCAGGCCATAAAGCCCGCCATCATCATCCTGGCGCAGATAGAAGGCCAGCGGCGACCAGGAAACCCGGTTCACCACCAGATCGCCCACCTTGGCGGTGGCTTCCGGATTGACCAACAGCACCGCACCGGGCGCGAAGGCCGGGGCGTTGTTCAGGTCGGCCACCGTTACCGCATAGGCACCAGCGACGCTGCGCAGGGCCGCCGGGCGGGCGGTCTTGCTGCGGGCGGTGGCGTTGCTGCCTTCGCGGGCAAGATCGCGCCCGTCATAAAGCGGCAGCTCGGTTTCCGCCTTGCTGTCGCCCAACATGCTGCGCAGCGGGCTGGAGGGGGACAGCATGTCGCTCGGCCCCACCCCGAAAATCTTCGCCAGCCGGATGACATGGTCAGGCCGGAACGGGCGAACCCCGTTTTCCAGCTTTGAAATCTCGCTTTTCGACAGCCCGGCGGAATTGGCGAGCGTCGCCAGACTCATCCCCCGCGATGTCCGCATGGTGCGGAGATGCACCCCATCATGATGTTGCACTTGCTGCGTCTCCCCTGCGTGCCTCTGCTGGAAACATACAGCAATGGTGGTGGGCGGGAAGGGCCAGGGCATAGTCCAAAGGGTTAGGTGGTCTTTAAGCAAAATGCCGCCGACCGCCTCTTTCGATCAAATGATCGCATAGCCCCCAGGCTCCGCATACCTCCTCAGAGGGCGGGTGGCCAGGGTTGCCGTGACACTGACAGAGCTTCTTCCCATTCCCGTATCTTGGGCTCAAGGCTGTCTAAGTCAAATGTACGGAACAGGGAAAGAAACCTGAAAGGCTTATCTGGAATTGACCGGTACATGCCATTGTTTATATCATACTCATTCTCAAAGTATCCAAAATTAATTGGAATTTCATTGATTTGTGCGTGATTGACAATCATTAAAAGTGCGATTTGATCTATCCATCGAGATACCTCTTGTTTCTTGAGTGCTCTGTACAAATAGTCACGTAAAAATCCAGCGTACATTTTTCCGTATTGCGTTGGGTTCATTAAAAGAAGATTCGCGGTAAGTACATCTCCCACCTGTTTTCCAATATCATTGTAGTTGAAAACAATATCATTTTGTTTTGTTTTTTGTAAAAGATCGTGGACTCCCATCAGCAAGATGCAATCAATATCTGATATGAAAATGGGTAATTCTAAGCTAGAAAGAAGGTAATCGGCTTGCGCAAAGCGCACGCTTTGGAAATGAGCCAGAGGAACGGCCGCAATATTGTCTGGTGGTGCATCGACACAGATCGTGGTAACCGCTGCCGGATCAAAATCATCTGCCGTCAGTATCAGCCGATCATCAACTATTCCCAAAGAGTTGGCCAGTTGAACCAACCTTCCATGACCACCAATTACATGGATGATAATGAGGCAGGGAACATCAGAATTTTTTAGAGCCGAAAGAGCGAAAATACGGGCATAAAGACGGAAATATTTCTCGTCAGCGGCGACAAGAAACACCGCTTTGGCGCCTATCTTTTGGGCGATCATTGTAATGTCAAATGTGCTCATTACCGAACCTGTGCTTGACACACAGCTGGTAGGGGCGGTCGCCTGCCCCACGGGATTCTCACCCAGTTCCTGCTCCATCATTACCGCTTGGATGATCAGATGGAAGAAGCGAAACCAATTTTTTGCGGTTTCATCGTCCTGGATTTCAGCGTCAGTAAGCTTTTCCGCTCTGCTGGCAATATGCCGGGCCAATTGGATGTCGCCGGGGGCGGCCTTCATTGGCGCCAACAGCAGGTTCAGCAAACCCAAAAACAGTTGGAGACGGACGTGGGGGGGATTATCCGATTGCTTGATTTCGGCGAGTCGCAGGAGGTACTGGCGTTGTGCTGTCTTATCGCCGGCTTGACGAGCGTCCCAAAAGAGTAGTTGATTAGCCATCTCATTTTCTGGCTCTAGCTTAAGAAGCTGACGGGCGTACCTGGTTGCTTCTTCTGTCCTGCCCAATGAGGACATCAACCTGGTAGCATTGGCCACCATTGGAGCCCAGCCCGGTGTCAGTGCCACCAGATTTTCAGCAATATCCGCAGCCTCGTCAAACCGGTTTTCCCTTTGCAATTGATGAATCGCTACGTTGGATTTGTTGAATATGTCGACAGTAAGGTTTTCAAGACCACTTAAAGAGCCTGTAAGATCACGAAAACGACGCAAGTCTGCGGCGGCGTCCAGCATGCGGTTCTGGTCATTATGGCATCTTGCACGCAGCAGCAGGGAGCCGGGGATCGTCTGTCCCGCCAAGCTTGCCAAGTGATCTGACAGGGTGAAGGCATCTGTCAGCCGACCTTCGTTAAATAGTCGGTTGCCCAAGTCCAAAATTGCGGTGGCAGCTTCACGATTGATCGGGGCAACGCCTGGTCGCAGGATAGCCAAAGTATCATATAGCTGTTCGATTATATTATAGCCATGGCGGGTCATCAGATCGAGAGCGGCCCGACGATCTGATGGGCTCAAATGCTGATGACCGTAATAAACAATTGCAGGGCGCCAACGGTTGAAATCGAATAAATTTATAAGAGAAAAATTGTGAATTTCTGCTTCCAGTCGCAGGATATCAATCCGCGACACGCCCGCCATTTTGAAGAGACTTCCAAAGCGAAAGCCGTTAATTTCCACGGCTTCAATCAGTTTTCTTAATAATTCACGGGTTTCTTCCTTCAGAGCTGTCGGCCCAGTAACACGAGGATCGATCAGTATTGCATCGACCGTGGCAGCGGAGATCCTGGCAAAATGATGGGGTAGCAGGCCCTGTCTAATGGCTTCTGGCTTGAAACGATATACAGTTCGCGGCCCGTCATTGGCAGTAATCATACATTTGATGGGTTTTATCTTGGTGGAGCCGTTATATAGGATATTTAATTTTTCGAACTGCGTTTGGGCATGTTCAACAATCACCCCCGAAAGATGATGCTCTCCAATGAGGGAAGGCAAGGGGTCGAATCGGAAGCCGTCACAACTGCCGATCTGCACGAAGAAAGGTGCGGGTTGACAGACGGATAAGCCCGCAATGGCATTGGTGAAGGGGTTGGGGCTTCTTTCAGGCTTAGCCGTCACGAAAATCTCCTTCATTGCCAGCGACTTTCACCGCGCGATCAGGTGCAGGATCTGTATCAAGCGATATCCCAGCTTTTCTCCAGTTACAATGGCGGCAACTTGGTGGGCTGTCGGTGGTAGTGCAATATTGGCATTTTCGCACATCCAGCTAGGATGTTCTCGCCTTGCCGTGCATCCCATCCCGTGCCACCTTCCCCTTAATAAGCGAGGGAGGAACCTGTGGTCGATAAGCTGTATCACTTTGTCGGTGGCGCGCGCGTCGAAGGAAAATCCGGCCGTTTCGCGCCGGTCTTCACCCCCATGACAGGTGAAATTTCTGCCGAGGTGCCGCTGGCCAGCGCCTTGGAACTGGCCGAAGCCGTGGCCAATGCCAAGGCGGCGCAGCCGGCCTGGGCCGCCACCAACCCGCAGAAACGCGCCCGCGTGCTGATGAAATTCCTGGAACTGCTGAACCGGGATTTCGACAAGCTGGCCCTGAAACTGGCCCTGGAACATGGCAAGACTATCCCCGATGCCAAGGGCGATATCCAGCGCGGGCTGGAGGTGGTGGAATTTGCCATCGGCATTCCACACCTGTTGAAGGGGGAATTCACCGAAGGGGCCGGCCCCGGCATCGACATGTATTCGATGCGCCAGCCGCTAGGCGTGGTGGCCGGCATCACGCCGTTCAATTTCCCCGCCATGATCCCGATGTGGAAATTCGCGCCCGCCATTGCCTGCGGCAACGCCTTCATCCTGAAGCCGTCGGAGCGTGACCCGTCCGTGCCGCTGTTGCTGGCGGAATTGATGGCCGAGGCCGGGCTGCCCAAGGGCATTTTGAATGTGGTGAATGGCGATAAGGAAGTGGTGGACGCCATCCTTGACCACCCGGATATCAAGGCGGTGGGCTTTGTCGGTTCCACCCCGATTGGGGAGTATATCTATGCCCGCGGCACGGCCAATGGCAAGCGGGTGCAGGCGTTCGGCGGGGCCAAGAACCATGCGCTGATCATGCCCGATGCCGATATGGATCAGGTGGTTGATGCGCTGATCGGGGCCGGCTATGGCTCGGCTGGTGAACGCTGCATGGCCATTTCCGTGGCGGTACCGGTGGGCCAGAAGACGGCGGACATTCTGGTCGACCGGCTGGCCAGCCGGGTGCGCACGCTGCGCGTCGGCCCCTCCACCGATCCGACGGCGGATTTCGGCCCCGTCGTCACCCGCCAGCATCTGGACAAGATCAAGGCCTATGTCGATATCGGCATCAAGGAAGGGGCCGAACTGGTCGTGGATGGCCGCGAACTGACCCTGCAGGGCTATGAAAATGGCTTCTACATGGGCGGTGTGCTGTTTGACCGGGTAACGCCGGACATGCGGATTTATAAGGAAGAAATCTTCGGTCCCGTGCTGTCCGTGGTGCGCGCCGACGATTACGAGGCAGCCTTGGCCCTGCCGAACGATCATGAATATGGCAATGGCGTCGCTATCTTCACCCGCGACGGTGACACGGCGCGTGATTTCGCCGCCCGGGTGGATGTTGGCATGGTCGGCATCAATGTGCCGATCCCGGTGCCGCTGGCCTATTACACGTTCGGCGGCTGGAAGCGGTCCAGCTTTGGTGACCTTAACCAGCATGGGCCGGACAGCGTGCGTTTTTACACCAAGACGAAGACGGTAACGTCGCGCTGGCCATCGGGCATCCGCGACGGGGCCAGCTTCGTCATCCCCACCATGGGATAAGGGGCCAACCGCCCCGGCTTTTCTCAGAAATCGCGGCCTTATTACGCTCTCCCAGGGCGGGCCGCAGACTGGGGCGGTGCTTGCGGCTTTGGCCCGAACAGGGCTGAAGACAGCACCGCCCGTTTTCTTTTACCAAGGATCGACCGAGATGGAATTCGATCTGACCGAGGACCAGCGCGCCATTCAGGATCTGGCGCGTGGATTCGCCGCCGAGCATATGGCCCCCTTTGCCGGCGGCTGGGATGAAAACCAGATTTTCCCGGTTGAGACCCTGCGCAAGGCAGCGGAACTGGGCTTTGCCGGGCTTTATTGCCGCGACCAGTTCGGCGGTACCGGGCTTAGCCGCCTGGATGCGGCGATTCTGTTTGAGGAACTGTCCGCCGCCTGTCCTTCCACCGCTGCCTATCTGTCCATCCACAATATGGCGGCCTGGATGATCGACACGTTCGGCAATGAGGAGCAGCGGGCGAAATGGCTGCCTGACCTGTTCAGCATGGCCCATTTCGCCAGCTATTGCCTCACCGAACCGGGGGCGGGGTCGGATGCCGCCTCATTGCGCACCCGTGCTGAACGCGATGGCGATCATTATGTGCTGAACGGGTCCAAGGCCTTCATCTCCGGCGGTGGCGCATCTGACATCTATGTGGTGATGGTGCGCACCGGTGGGCCGGGGCCGAAGGGGATTTCCTGCCTGGTGGTGGAAAAGGGTACGCCGGGCCTTTCCTTCGGCAAGAAGGAACGCAAAATGGGCTGGAACAGCCAGCCCACCGCCCAGGTGATGTTTGAAGACGCCCGTGTGCCTGTGGCCAACCGGCTGTGGGCCGAAGGCGATGGCTTCAAGATCGCCATGAAGGGGCTGGATGGCGGGCGGCTCAACATCGCCTCCTGCTCCCTGGGTGGCGCGCGAGCCTGCCTGGAGGCGGCAAAGGCGCATATGGACGTGCGCCAGCAGTTTGGCAAAAAACTGAATGAGTTCCAGGCCTTGCAGTTCAAGCTGGCCGATATGGCCACCGAACTGGATGCCGCACGGCTGATGGTACATCGTGGTGCCGTGGCGCTGGATGCGGGCCATGCGGAGGCGACGACCTGGTGCGCCATGGCCAAGCGATTTGCCACCGATGCTGGATTCCAGATCGCCAATGATGCGCTGCAGCTTCATGGCGGCTATGGTTACATCCGCGACTATCCGGTGGAACGCATCCTGCGGGATTTGCGCGTCCACCAGATCCTGGAAGGCACCAACGAGATCATGCGGGTGATCATCGCGCGCCGGCTGCTGCAGCCCTGATCACCCGTCCAAGAAATGGGGAAATGACCGTGAGCTACGAGAATATCCTGGTTGAAACCAAGGGTGCCGTCGGCATCGTCACGCTGAACCGTCCCAAGGCGCTGAACGCGCTGTGCGATGCGCTGGTGACGGAGATGGAACAGGCGCTGAACGGGCTGGAGGCAGACCCCGCCATCGGCGTCATCGTCGTCACCGGGTCGCAAAAGGCGTTTGCCGCCGGGGCCGACATCAAGGAGATGGCGGGCTTCAGCCATATGGATGCCTATCTGAACGATTTCATCACCAAGAAATGGGGTCGGCTGGCCACCTGCCGCAAGCCCACCATTGCTGCCGTGGCCGGCTATGCCCTGGGCGGCGGCTGTGAGCTGGCGATGATGGCGGATTTCATCATTGCAGCGGACAATGCCAAGTTCGGCCAGCCGGAAATCACCATCGGCACCATCCCCGGTGCCGGCGGCACCCAGCGCCTGACCCGCGCCATCGGCAAGGCCAAGGCGATGGAAATGTGCCTGACCGGCCGGATGATGGATGCGGCAGAGGCGGAGCGGTCGGGCCTTGTCGCCCGCGTGGTGCCGCTGGCCGACCTGATGGCGGAGGTGCTGAAGGTGGCGGAAAAGATCGCGTCCATGTCCCGCCCGGTGGCCATGATGGCCAAGGAAAGCGTCAATCGCGCCTTTGAAAGCAGCCTGGCGGAAGGGCTGCTGTTTGAACGCCGGGTATTCCACAGCACCTTTGGCCTGGAAGACCAGAAGGAAGGCATGGGTGCCTTCGCGGAGAAACGCCCGCCGGCCTTCAAGGGCCGCTGACGGCGAAGGGGCCGGCCTTTGGGTCGGCCCTTTTTTGCATCCGCGAAAGTTTCTTGCGTGCGGTGCGATAAAAACCTAACTTAGCAACATAGAAAAAATCAAATCCGGGAGGAAATGCTGATGGGTGCGTTGAACGAGGTGGTGATCGTTTCCGGCACCCGAACCGCCATTGGCGGTTTCGGTGGCAGCCTGAAGGATATTGCGCCGGCTGAACTGGGCAGTCTGGTGATTGCCGAGGCGGTGCGCCGCGCCGGGCTGACCCCGGCGGATGTGCAGCATGTGGTGATGGGGCAGGTGATCCCGTCTGGCCCGCAGGATGCCTATCTGGCGCGCGTGGCAGCGGTGAATGCCGGCATCCCCACAGCCTCCCCGGCGCTGACGCTGAACCGGCTTTGCGGGTCCGGCGTGCAGGCCATCATTTCGGCGGCACAGATGATCCGGCTGGGGGAATGTGAGGTGGCCGTGGCCGGTGGGGCAGAAAGCATGAGCCGGTCGCCCCATGTCATCCCCTCTGTGCGCTGGGGCCAGCGCATGGGCGATGCTGCCCTGCTGGATGCCATGGTGACGGTGCTGACCGACCCGTTCCACAAGATCCATATGGGCATCACGGCAGAAAATGTCGCCGAACGCCACGAGATCGACCGCGCCGCCCAGGATGCGCTGGCGCTGGAAAGCCACAGCCGTGCCGCCCGCGCCATTGCCGAAGGTCGCTTCAAGGACCAAATCCTGCCGGTGGAGGTGAAGGCACGCGGGGGTACCCGCCTGTTCGACACCGATGAACATGTGCGGCCCGATGCCAAACCCGATGATTTCGCCAAGCTGAAACCCGCCTTCAAGAAGGATGGCACGGTGACAGCGGGCAATGCCTCGGGCGTGAATGACGGGGCGGCGGCGGTGACGCTGATGGCTGTCGATGCCGCCGCCGCCCGTGGCATCAAGCCGATGGCCCGCATCCTGGGCTGGGGCCATGCCGGGGTGGAGCCGGAGGTGATGGGGCTGGGCCCCGTCCATGCCGTGCCTATCGCCCTGCAGCGCGCCGGCCTGTCGCTGGCGGATATCGATGTGATTGAAAGCAACGAAGCGTTCGCTTCCCAAGCCTGTGCGGTCTCTAAGCTGCTGGGCTTCGACCCGGCCAAGGTGAACCCCAATGGCAGTGGTGTTTCGCTGGGCCATCCGGTGGGGGCGACAGGCGCCATCATTACCGTGAAGGCAATCTATGAATTGGCCCGCACCGGCGGGCGCTATGGCTTGGTCACCATGTGCATCGGCGGCGGCCAGGGCATTGCCATGGTGGTGGAACGGGTCTGATCCGCGCAGCTTCTTAATAACCCTATGCAAGGGCGGCCCCGGAACCATCCGGGTGCCGCCCTTTCTTTTTGTCCATGGTGTGGTTGATTATACCAACCCGCCTAAAGGTTTACCTTTAGGCGGGTTGGAGACCGGCGACCGCCGGCCCGCGCCACGTGGCGCGTAAGCCAAGGGCGCGGATGCGCCCGCCCGGCACCTGAGGGAGATTGGTATTATGTCATCATGACTGGAATTTTCTGATTCTGTCAAAAACGCCGTTGCAATCGTTTGTAATGTGGGAGTATGGTTATATTTAAGAACAAAATGAATAGTCCGGGAGGTACAGGTGGCCAGGCTCTCCAGAACCAGGCTGTTGGCAGGATGCGCTGCATCGCTGTCACTTTCTACGGCAATTGTGGGGTGGGCGGCACCGGCCGGCGCGGCTGAGCCTGCCTTTGCGGGGCGCTGTGCGGCCGTTGCCGCCCTGATGCTGGGCCAATGGCCTGATGCATCCACCCAGGTGCAGGCCGCCCGCTATCTGCCGGACGGCGCGACCGTGCCGCCGGAGCCGTTTGAACGGCCCGCCGGTCCGCCGCCGGCCCTGAAGTCGCATTGCGTTATCGATGCGACCATGGCACCGCGCACGGGCATTGACGGTCAGCATTACGCAATCCGCTTCCGCTTGCGCCTGCCGGAAAACTGGAATGGCCGCTTCCTGTTCCAGGGCGGCGGCGGCACCAATGGCAATATCGGCAATGCGCTGGGGCTGGTTCCCGGTGCCGGCCTGACGGAACCGGCGATCAACCAGGGCTATGCCGTGGTCAGCCAGGATTCCGGCCATGACAATGCCAGTAACAGCGACCCCGCCCGTGGTGGCCCTGTCGCCTTCGGCTGGGACCCGGAGGCGCGGCGAAACTACGCCTATGCCTCCCTGCAAACGGTTGCGGGCAGTGCCAAGGCCCTGATCAGTCGCTTTTATGGTCGCATGGCCGACCATTCCTATTTCGCCGGCTGTTCCAAGGGCGGGCAGGAAGGGCTGATGGCCGCCCACCGCTTCCCCGATCTGTTTGACGGCATTGTTGCCGGTGCCCCCGGCATGTCGCTGCCGCGTGCCGCCCTGGCGCAGAATTGGGATGTGCAGGTCTTTGGCGCCCTGCTGCCGCCGGATGAAAAGGGCAAGCGGTCGGTTTCTGCCCTGTCGCGGCTGTTCAGTGCCGATGATTTTGTGCTGATCCGCCGGGCGGTGCTGGATGCCTGCGATGGCGATGATGGGCTTGCCGATGGCATTATCAGCCGTTATGGCCAATGCAGTGGCCCGAAACTACAAAAAGCGCTGGAAAGTGTGCAATGCGCCGCCGGCGCCAAGGATGTCTGTGTTGATCCCGGCAAGCTGGCCGCGCTGAAAAAATCGCTGGCCGGGCCGAAAGGGAAGGGCGGTGCCGCCCTTTATACTGAATGGCCCTGGGATGCCGGGATCGGATCGCCGGATTGGGCGGTGTGGAAACTGGGCCTTGCCCAGCCGCCGGTCCCGCCGCTGAATGTGGTAATCGGCGGGGCCGCCCTGCATGGGCTGTTTTCGCCCGCTCCCCGGTCCTTGGGCATGGACCCGCAGCAGATATTTGAACAGCAGCTGAGTTTTGATTTTCAAAAGGATGGTGACCTGATCCACCGGGTGGCGGCACCCTTCAAGATATCCGCCTGGGAGGAAATGTCGGCACGGTCCCCCGATATCGATGCCTTCCGCGCCCGTGGCGGCAAGCTGATCGTGCCGCATGGTGTCTCCGATCCGGTCTTCTCCATCAATGATACGCTCAACTGGTATCAGGAGATGGATGAACGCTATGGCGGACAGGCCGCCGGCTTCGTGCGGGTCTTCCCGGTGCCGGGTATGGGCCATTGCAGCGATGGCCCCGCGACAGACCGTTTTGCCGCCTTCCAGGCCATGGTCGACTGGGTGGAACGGGGCCAGGCCCCCGACAGCCTGACCGCTACGGCCGGGCCGCAAAGCCCATGGCCCGGCCGGACGCGGCCGCTCTGTCCCTATCCAACCTATGCCCGCTATGACGGCACGGGAAACAAGGAAGCCGCTGAAAGCTTCCAATGTGTGGGAGGAAAGAAGTCGTGAGGAATTCTTTGTTCAAGCGGCTGTTATCGGTGTCGGCCCTGGCCCTGATCTGTGTGCCAGCCGCCCTGGCGGCACCGGACGGGCGCTGGGTGCAAAGCTGGGCCTCCAGCCCCTCCTTAAATCTGGAGAAGCTGCCCTTCGATTTCTGGCGTCCGCCGGCGGAAGTGCAGGGCACGCTGCGCTATAAGATGCGCATCACCGCTGCGGGGGATGAGGTTCGCGTTCGCCTGTCTGCCGAAACCCTGCCCACGGATGTGCTTGTATCGGCGGCGACCATTGCCCTGGCGGATGCGGCCGGCAATCTGGACAGCAAGAGCGTGGCACCGCTGCGCTTTTCCGGTGACAGCTCGGCCCGCATTGCCGCCGGCGCCCCGTTGGTGAGCGATCCGCTGCCCCTGCAGGTGGCGGCCGGTGCTATCGTTTATGTGACCCTGCACCTGCCGGCAGCGGTGACCATTCCCCAGGCCGACCCGCTGCATGTGGTGGAGGTGGCGGCCGGTGCCGATCAGACGCGGGCGGCCAAGCTGACCGACGCGCGGGTTGAAACCGGGCGGGAGATTGTTTCCGCCATCCTGGTACGCGCCACCAAGACGGCGCGTACCATCGTCACCTTTGGTGATTCCATCACCGATGGGACCGGGGCCAAGGATGCGATGATGCGCGGCTGGCCCGACCAGCTGGCGGCCCTGTTGCGCCAGAAGGGGCAGAATGATGTCGCCATCGCCAATGCCGGCATCGCCGGTAACCGCGTGCTGCGCGACGAGATGGGGCCGGCGGCCCTGGCCCGCTTCGACCGCGATGCCCTGTCGGTGCCCGGCGTCACCGATATCGTGCTGTTGGAAGGCATCAATGATCTGGGCTTGAGCGGGCTGGAAAATCCGCGTGGTCCGGGCCATCACCCGGTTGTCACGGCGGCCGACCTGATTGCCGGTTATCGCCAGCTGATCGCCAGGGCCAAGGCGCGGGGGGTGAAAATCCACGGTGCCACCCTGACCCCCTTCCTGGGCTCCCCTTTCCCTGGCTATGCGACGCCGGAAAAGGAAGTGGTGCGGCAGGAGTTGAACCGCTGGATTCGCACCAGCGGGGAATTTGACAGCGTCATCGATTTTGATGCTGCCGTGCGTGACAGCGCCGATCCGCAGCGGATCAAGCCGGCCTATGACAGTGGCGACAAGCTGCACCCGTCGGATGCCGGTTACCGCGCCATGGCGGAGACAGCACTGGGTGTTCTGCTGAAGTAAAGCGAGCCGGTCCCCGGAAGGACAGAGACAACCCGCGCCCCTGGGCGCGGGGACGGGGCCTTGCTGCCTGCTTTCCGGTGATGTCCGGGCCAAAGACCATAACCAACAAACATAGAGGGGAAGGAAAATGACACGTCCATGGAAGGCTATGCGTACCGCCTTGTTGCTGTCGGCCAGCACCATGCTTGTTTCGGCAGCGGCCCTGGCGGCTGAAACCGACGCATCGGACGATGTGCTGGCGGAAATCGTGGTGACGGCACAGAAGGTGAAGGAGACGCTGGGCAAGGCGCCCATCGCCGTTTCCGTGCTGAACCCGGATATCCTGGACCGCCAGAATATTACGGTGGCGAGTGATCTGGTCACCACGGTGCCGAACCTGCAGTTCAGCCAGAACGGCTTTGCCATGCGTGGCATCGGCAGCAATAACGGCTTCAGCGGTTATTCCACGGTGGCGACGCAGGTGGATGGCATCTATGCCCCCTTTGCCACCACGCTGACGCTGGGCATGTTTGATATCGGCGCCATTGAGGTGCTGCGCGGGCCGCAGGGCACCGTGCATGGCCGCAACGCCACGGCGGGCGTGGTGAACATCAATACGGCTGATCCGGGCAACGATTATGCCGTCAGCGGTGACGTGCAATATGGATCGCATCAGGATGTGCAGGTCCGCCTGCACACGGACCTGCCGGTGGCCGATAATTTCGCCCTGCGTGTCTCTGCCTTCCGGCATGTCAATGACGGGCTGTCGCCGCGATATTCGGCCCAGGACCGGTTCGACAAGACGGACCAGACCGGGGTGCGCCTCACCAGCCGCTGGAACATTGCCGATAATCTGACCTGGCGCCTATCGCTGAATTATGGCCAGGATGAGGGTACATCCCCGCTGATCTATCTGGCCAATTATAATTATTATCCCAATGCTGATCTGAAGTCGGGCCGCTTCGGCCCGGCAGAGATCATAAACACCCATGAACCCAATCCTGGCATCCAGAAGGTGCGCGACAATGGCAAGGATGTACAGGAATACACCGCCCGTTCCCGGCTGACCTGGGAGATTTCCGACGCGGTGACGGCAACCTATCTGGCCGGCTATTCCGTGTTGAAAAATGATGGTGTGGTGGTCAGCACCGGCGTCTTCTCGCAAGAATATCTGGACCAGCGCCAGAAGGCCAGTTCCCACGAACTGGATATCAATTACGAGGCGGAGCGGATTTCACTGGTCGGCGGCGGTTATTATTATTGGGACGACACACCGTCTGGCCAGCGCCTGCTGCACGCCGGCAATACGGCACCGGCCCCGTTCGCCAGCGTGTTCAACGCCTTCGGCCCCATCTCGGCCGGTACCGGCAAGCAGATTTCCACCATTGCTGCTGTGGATGTGGTGAACAGCTATACAGATTGGGGCAGTGAATCCGCAGCCGTGTTTGCCCAGGGCACCTTCCGCGTGACGGACCGGTTCCGTCTGCTGGCCGGTCTGCGCTCCACCTGGGACACGGTGCATGGTGGCCAGCAGGAACTGGTCTGCCTCGGCGGCACCGTCACCCGGCAAAATATCAACAGCACCACCTGCCCGGCCGGCGGCCTGGGCCTGACGGACGACCGGGCGCGCGCGTCGGAGAAATTCAGCAAGGTCAGTTGGAAGGCGGGGTTGGACTATGATTTCACCGATGAGATCATGGGCTATGCCACGGTCAGCACCGGCTATCGTGCCGGTGGATTGCAATCCAGCACCAACCCGGCCCCCTATAGAAGCTATCGGCCGGAAACGGTGACGAACTATGAAGCCGGGTTGCGCGGTAACCTGCTGGATCGCAAGCTGTTCCTGTCGGCGACCCTGTTCAACATGGATTACCAGGATTTGCAGGTTTCCAGCGTGATCAGCACCGCCACCGGCCCGGTGGCGGTCACCACCAATGCTGCCAAGGCGCGTATCCGGGGTGTGGAACTGGAAAGCCTGTTCCGCCCCACGCGCAACGACCGCATCTCGGCCTATCTCTCCTATCTGGATGGGAAATATAAGCGTTTCCCCAATGCATCGGACAATCTGCACAGCGCCGATGTGATGTATAATATCTTCGCCCCCATCATGGGCTATGCGCCCATTCCTGGTGCGGTGGCGGATTTCTCCGGCAACCGGCTGGCCAATGCCCCACGCTGGAGCGCGCGGCTGGGCTATGAGCATATTTTCGATCTGCCGGGCGGCAGCACGCTTAGCCCTGCAATCGATTTCTATGTGCAGTCAAAGACGTTCAGCGACAGTGCCAATTATGTGCAGGGTCGCAATGGCGGTTATAGCAAGACGGACCTGAACCTGCGCTGGGACAGCGCCGATCAGCGCTATTTCGCCAATGCCTTCGTCAATAATGTGGAAGACAAGCGCGTGGCCAATCAGACCACCGTGGCCTGGAGTTCCACGACCTCCAGCTATAACCCCGGGCGCACGGTTGGCCTGCGCGTGGGGGCGAGCTTCTAGGATGCCTTTGGCTTAACCTTCCTCCCACGGCCCCGCTATCCTGTGCAACAGGGTGCGGGGCCGCTTTTTTTCTCACCAGGCGGCCTGATAGATGGCCAGCGCGTCGGCTTCCAGAATGGGGCGCGGGTTGTTGACCAGCAGGCGCTGTTGCAGCATCGCGTCCTTGGCCATCTGCGGCAGGTCGGCTTCCGTCACGCCCACGGCGCGCATCTGCTGCGGCAGGCCGCTTTCGCGCGACAGGGTGACCATGGCTGCCACCAGCCCTTCCGCCTGTGCGCTTGGGGACAGGCCGGCCAGCGAAGGGTCGACCAGCGGGGCCAGTTCGGCATAAAGCGGGGCCGTCACCGGCATGTTGAAGGCCATCACATGCGGCAGCACCAGCGCGTTGGACAGGCCGTGCGGTACATGGAACAGCCCGCCCAGCGGATAGGCCAGGGCATGGACGCCCGCCACCGGCGCATTGGCGAAGGCAACACCCGCCAGATGGGCACCCAGCAGCATGGCGCTGCGCGCTTCCACATCGCCGGGCGTGCGGCAGGCCTTCAGCAGGTTGGCCGACAGCAGGCGCAGCGCTTCGCGTGCCAGCATGTCCGACATCGGGTTTTTCAGCCGGGCACTGGTATAGGATTCGATGGCGTGAACCATGGCATCAATGCCGGTGGCCGCCGTCACGTGCGGCGGCAGGCCCAGGGTCAGCAGCGGGTCCAGCACGCTGACATTGGGCAGCAGAACCCCGGCGCTGACACCGCGCTTTTCGCCATTGCCGACGGAGATGACGGTGACGGGCGTGGCCTCAGACCCCGTGCCGGCCGTGGTGGGGACCAGCAACAGGGGCAGGCGCTTGCCCTTGGCCTGTTCCACACCCCAGATCGTTTCCAGATCATCGCCGGAGGCCAGCAGATAGGCTGCCAGTTTGGCCACATCCATTGGGCTGCCACCGCCCACGCCCAGCACGGAAACAGCGCCCGCCGCCCGGCCGGCGGCCACGGTGGCCAGCACGGTCTCGCGCGAGGGATCGGGCTCCACCGCATCGAAAATGCTGACGGGGATGCCGGCCTTTTCCAATGCCTCCAGCACTGGGGCCAGCAGGCCCAGGCTGCGCACGCCCTTGTCCGTCACCAGCAGGCAGGGCCCCGCCGGCAGATGGTCTGCCACCTGTCCGGCCGTGCCGGGGCCGCTCAACACGCGGGGACCATAGCGGAAGCGGAAGGACGGGGCGGACATGGGCGGGCTCCCTGATGGCGGTTTGCGGGCGGTGGTTGCCTTATCGGATGCAGCGGTAATGCCGGGACCACGGGCCGCCCATGGAAATATTCCGGGGTGGCCACATGGCGGATAAAGGGCGGCTGGATCAGATGTTCAGGTAATCAATCACCCAGGGTTCCTGCGCTGCGGCCGCCACCCATTCCCGCATGGCGGGCAGGGCGAAGATGGCCTCGATATAGGCGTCGGCCTCTGGCGTCAGCACAACACCCTTCCAGCCGCGCAGCCGCACGCAGACCGGGGCATACATGGCATCCGCGATGGTGAAATGGCCGAACAGGAAGGGGCCACCGGCCCCGAATCGGGCGCGGCAGTCGGCCCACAGCGCCTGGATACGGGCGATATCGCCGGCAGCGGACGCCACCCGCTCCGGCACATCATGCACCTGATGCAGATCGAAGAACAGATTGCGGCGCAAATCCATGAAACCGGAATGCATTTCCGCCGCCACCGAGCGGGCCACGGCGCGGGCCTTGGCATCGGCGGGCCACAGCTGCGCCTGGGGGAATAGTTCCGCCACATAGTCGCAGATGGCCAGGCTATCCCAGACGGTCAGATCGCCCTGCTTCAGCACCGGGGCCTTGCCGGTGGGACCATGGGCCAGCAGCGCCTGCCTTGTCTCCGGCGTGCGCAGCGGCACCAGCACCTCCTGAAATGTTGCACCGGCGGCGCGCAGCGCCAGCCAGGGGCGCAGCGACCAGGAGGAATAACGCTTATTGGCGATCACCAGGGTCAGGTCGGTGGGGGGCGTCGTCGTCATCTCAGCTTCACCATTGCGATGGGGGCCGGGGGAGAGTAGGGCTGGAAGAAAGGGCGACCAAGCCCGAAAATCCATACCCGTCTCTGCAAAAGGACCAAGCCCCAAGTGCTGACCTGTCTGCTGACCGCCCCCGCCGCCGATACCGTTCCCCTGACGCTGCTGACCAAGGATGCGCTGGATGGCTGGCTGAACGCCGCACCGGCGGCAGAGGCCGCCTGGGTGCGCCGCCTGGGCTTCAAGGCCACCCCCGGCAGCACCGCCCTGATCGGCGGTGCCGATGGCGCGCTGGTCCGTGTGCTGGTCGGCGTGGCAGAGAAGCTGGATATCTGGTCGCTGGCCGGTCTGCCGGGCAGCCTGCCCGCCGGCAGCTATGTCCTTGACACGGCGCTGGAGCCGGCGAAGGCCACCGCCGTTGCCACCGGCTGGGCCCTGGCCTGCTATCAGTTCACCCGCTACAAGAAATCCACTAAGAGCTTTGCCAGTTTGGTGCTGCCGGCCAATGCCGATGTGGCGGCGGTGGAGCGCTTTGCCCGCTCTGCCACGCTGGTGCGCGATCTGGTGAACACCCCGTGCGAGGATATGGGGCCGCCGGAACTGGCCGCCGCTGCCGAGGCGCTGGCAACGGAATTCGGTGCCAGCTTCAGCGTGATCGTGGGTGATGATCTGCTGGCGCAGAATTACCCGATGATCCATGCCGTCGGCCGTGCCGCCGAGAAGGCCCCGCGCCTGATTGATATCCGCTGGGGTGATGCCGCCCATCCGCTGGTCACGCTGGTCGGCAAGGGGGTCTGCTTCGACACCGGCGGGCTGGACATCAAGCCGGCTTCTTCCATGCTGATGATGAAGAAGGATATGGGCGGCGGGGCGCACGCCCTGGCGCTGGCCCGCATGGTGATGGATGCCGGGCTGCCGGTGCGGCTGCGCGTGCTGGTGCCGGCGGTGGAAAATGCCGTGGCCGGCAATGCCTTCCGCCCGATGGATATCATCCCCACCCGCAAGGGGCTGACGGTGGAAATCGGCAATACCGATGCCGAGGGCCGGTTGATTCTCTGCGACGCCTTGGCAGAGGCGGACAGCGAAAAGCCGGCCCTGCTGCTGGATTTCGCCACCCTGACCGGTGCCGCGCGGGTGGCGCTGGGGGCCGACCTGCCGGCTCTGTTCAGCAATGATGATGCGCTGGCGGCGGAGATTGCGGCGGAAGCAGCGGCAACGGATGATCCGCTGTGGCGCCTGCCGCTGTGGCAGGGCTATCGCCCGCAGCTCGACAGCAAAATCGCTGACCTGAACAATGCGCCGGGCGGCGGCATGGCCGGGGCCATCACGGCGGCCCTGTTCCTGGAACAGTTCGTCTCCAAGGACACGGTCTGGGCCCATGTCGACCTTTATTCCTGGAATGCCAGCAGCCGCCCCGGCCGCCCGGAAGGCGGGGAGGCGATGACCCTGCGCGCCTTTTTCAACGTGATCGCGAAGCGGTTTCCGCCGACGGCGTAAACCCGCTGCGGGCTGATTCGTTCCCGACTTGCCGAAAAACGCTTTATTCGGCAAACTCCGTTTCGCGTCCGGTTGCGATTTTCCGCAAAACCCGGCGCGAAGCGGTCGGGGGCGGGCATGTCACGGAACCTTGAGGCGCTGCAACTCTGGCGTGGGGCGCTGGTCGCCTCTGTCCGCAAGGACGGGCCGGACCTGTCGGCACGGCAACTGGCCCTGATGCTGACGGTCTATCTAACCCCGCCGCCCCACACGGTGCGCGGGCTGGCGCAGACATTGAACGTCTCCAAGCCCGCCATCACCCGCGCGCTGGACCGGTTGGGCCGACTGGGCTACATCAAGCGCAAGCGCGACCAGGATGATCGGCGCAACGTGTTGGTACAGCGGACCGTGAAAGGGTCTGTACATCTGGCGGAATTCGGCCAGATGGTGATCGATGCGGGGCGCACGGCCGTACCGGTTGGCGAAGATGGCGGGGCGTTTGATGCCCCGCTGGATATGAATGGCGCCGTCGCCGCTCTGGCGGTGGAAGGCGCCCGACCGGAAGCCCTGGCCCCTTCGGCATGACCGACCAAGAAATTCTCGACAAGCGCGTTCACCCGTATCGGGATGACCTCGCCGCCTCCTATCTGCGTGGCAAGGTCACGGCTGCCCGCTTCATTGACGGCGTGCCCTGCCAGATTGGGGCCGGCTTCGCCACCCTGAAGGAAGAGCCGGGCTATGAGGCACGGCAGGCATCGGAGCTGCTGCATGGTGAAGCCTTCACCGTGCTGGAAGAACATGATGGCTGGGCCTGGGGCCAGAACGGCACCGATGGTTATGTCGGCTGGCTGCGGGTGGAGGCGTTGGACGCCGACCCGGTGCCGCCGACGCACAAGGTGACGGCACTGCGCACCCTGCTCTATCCCGGTCCGGACCTGAAGCTGCCCTTCGTCGATATCCTGCCCATGGGCGCCCTGGTGGCCGTGGCGGGGGAAGAGGGGGATTGGCGTCAGTTGGCCGGTGGTGGCTGGCTGCATATCCGCCACATCGCCCCCATCGCGGAAAAGGCTGCCGACCCGGTGGCGGTGGCTGAACGCTTTGTCGGCACGCCGTACTTGTGGGGCGGGCGCACCAGTATCGGCATTGATTGTTCAGGTCTGGTGCAGGTGGCCCTGCTGGCGGCCGGCATTGCCTGCCCGCGGGACAGCGACCAGCAGCAGGCGGCCCTGGGCACGCTGGTTTCCAGCGATGGGGCGGGTTTCGCCTTCCAGCGCAGCGATCTGGTGTTCTTCCCCGGCCATGTCGGCATCATGCTGGATGGGGAAAGGCTGCTGCACGCCAACGCCTTCCATATGGAAGTGGTGGCTGAGCCGCTGGCCCACGTGATTGCCCGTGCCGGCACCAAGGGCATCAGCGCCGTCAAGCGCCTGTAATCTGGTCAGTGCCGCCGCTGCCGTGATGGCGGCGGCACTTCGCCCCATGCGGGTTTTCGGATCCCCTTTGGCTTGATTGGTGATCGGGGAATCAAGGGCTATGGCAGGGGTGATCGACAACTATTCCCCAGAGATGTCGATGGTGGCGTATGGGCGGCTCGCCCCCGGCGGGCGGGGCGTGATCGGCGTGCCGCTTCTGCCAGCTTTGTTCACCGCTGCAGCGGGGCACCATCGCTCTCTGGGCACTGGTAGTGTTCAGCTGCCAGGCATATCTGCGCATTCATCTGTTATTGGCATGGGCAGAAGTTTCACATGAGCGGCATTTCCCTGTTCATTCTCGGCGGGACCATTCTGTCGATCGCCGGCAAGGCATCCCCTGCCGATAGTGCATCCCTGCTGCGCCAGGCCGGTATCGATCCGGTCGGCCCGATCAGCGTCAACCGCTGGCGCAATGTCGGCAGTCAGAACCTGCGTATCACCGATCTCGTCGCCCTGGCGACGGAGATTGAGCGGCAGGCGGCCGCCGGTACCCAGGGCTTCATCGTCGTCCAGGGGACCGATACGATGGAGGAAACAGGTTTCCTGCTGTCGCTGCTGTTGCCGGCTGACATCCCGCTGGTACTGACCGGCGCGATGCGGACGGCCGACGCGCCGGGGGCAGACGGGCCCGGCAATCTCAATGATGCCATTCTTACGGTGCGGGCCCTGTGCGGCCTTGCCCTTGGCCCCATCATCTGCATGAATGGGGAACTGCATGGCGTCCGCCATGTGCGCAAGGTTGATGCCGGGCGTATTGGGGCCTTCGCGTCCCCCGGCATTGGCCCCTTGGGCACAGTGGTAACGGGGCGGGTGCGGCTGTTACAGCGACCCTTGCCCCAGCCCGGCCCCTATCCCTTGCCGGAGCCGGCTGACCTGCCCCGTGTCGCCCTGGTCAGCGTAGGGCTGGATAGCGATCCGCTCTTGATTGAGGCCTTTGCCGACCGGCAATGGCAGGGGCTGGTGGTGGAAGGTGTTGGATCCGGCCATGTGCCGCAGCCCCTGGCCGCCCCGCTGATTCGGCTGGCCGGAGAACGCCCGGTGATCCTGGTCAGCCGTTGCGGCGGCGGCGATACCGACGCCGAGGGCACCTATCAGGGGAAGGGGACAGCCTCCCATCTGATCGCCAACGGCCTGATTGATGGCGGCCCGCTCCAGGGCCGCAAGGCAAGGCTTTTATTGACCATCCTGCTGGCCCAGGCGGCCGACCCGGCCTCTGTTCGCGCCGCCCTGGCCCCTTGGGCCGCGCTGGGCCTGTTGGCGGGCTGAGGGGCCGGCCTTTAGCCGGTCAGGGCGCTGCGGTCAACGGTTGCTGCACCCGCGCTGCCGGGAGGCGCACGGTGACGGTAGTCCCCCGGCCGGGGCTGCTTTGCAGGGTTAGGCTGCCGCCATGGGCCTCCGTATAGCCCTTGGCCAGCGGCAGCCCCAGGCCTGCCCCGGCCTGACGCCTTGCCAGCCCCGTATCGACCTGGGCAAAAGGTTCCACGGCAAGGCGCATTGCTTCCACCGACATGCCGATCCCCTTATCAGCCACCTTGAAGATGACGTCGCCCGACCCCGGTTCCAACCCGGCGCTCACCTGCACCTCCCCCGGTCCTTCCGTGAAGGTGACGGCATTGCCGATCAGGTTGACCAGGGTCTGCTTCAACCGCACCTCATCGCCCAACACACGCAGGCCGCTTTGCGTCGCCCTTATCATCAAACGAACACCCCGATCTGCCGCTTTTTGGGCCGTTAACCGTTCCACGCGGTCCAGCAAGCTGCCAACATCCACCCAGCCTTCCCGCAGCTCAAGCTCCCCAGCATCCAGCCGTGCAATATCCAGCAGATCATTGACCAGACGCAGCAGATAAACGCCGCCATCATGAATATCGACCGCATAGTCACGATATTGCGGCGCCCCCAGATGACCCAGCAACTCATCCCGCAGGATGGCAGAAAAGCCGATAATAGCATTTAAGGGGGTGCGCAATTCGTGGCTGATATTGGCCAGAAAATGCACTTTCGCCCGATCGGCAACGACGGCCCTGGCTTCGGCCGCATGAACCTGTGCCCGCCGCGCCAGTTCCACCCGGCGGTCCCGGGCGAAGAGAATCATCTCGTCATCGCCCATCTTGGTGATGGGATGCAGGCACAGCTCAACAGGAATGGTTGCTCCCTGTTGATTGAGCAGTTCCAGCTGGTGCCATTGCGCGCCGTCGCCCGGCGATGTCGCCTCTGGATGCAAAAGCCGTTGAAAGGCCACCCGGCCAACCGGTGCCACAAGATCGACAAAGCTGCGCCCTTGCAGCTCTGCCGCAGAGGCAACGGCGAACAAGGCGCAACCCGCCGGGTTGATCAGTTCCACCCGGCCGTTGCGCAGCAGGCAGAGCAGATCAGGCACGCTGTCAGCCATAACCTGTGCGCGGGTGCGCAGGCGTTGCAGCGACGACACCTCAACCATGTCCTGAAGCACGTTACGCTGCACCCGCTGCAACACCGCAAAGGCCCCCCCGAGCAGCAGCAACAGCAGCGGAACCAAAAACCAGCTGAGTTTCATTAAAAAGCCCAAAGCCGGCATCGGGGCAGGCCAGGATAACCAGGCAACGGGTGGGGCATTGGCCGGTGCCAGTGCCTCGCGCAAAGGCATGTCCAGACGGAAAAGGCCGGATGCTGGTCGCATGAAGAGGATATCGACCTCTTCCAGCAAGGGGCGGATCATGGACTGAACCGCGGGTCGGTCCAGGGTCTTCATAAAAACCATGACCTTCCCGTCAGAAAGGGGCAGGCCGCCTTCCTCCCGTCTGATATCTGCCACAGCGGTCAAAAACAGGCCGCCATTGACCGACACAACCCCGGTTATCGCGCTGGGCCGCCCCGGCGGTGTCGCATGGGCCTGTTGCACCATCCGTTGCATGGCGGGGGGAATCGGTCCCCACTTATCCGGGTCAGGCAGGCTCTTGCCATTTACTGAGGCATAGACGACCTTGCCATCATGGCTTATCACAATACTGGCCGTGATCTGGTGCACGGCACCAAGATAGACGCCGATATTGCGATCAGCCCATTCCAGATCCGTTCTATCGACAAGATGATCAACGGCCTCACCCCAGGCAGCGTAATCAATGGTGGTGCTGGAGAGTGCCCGTTCCGCGTTGGCGAATGCTTCTTCCATATTGCGGCGGGATTTGTCTGCTTCCGCCATGTCATAATAGATGGCGGAGATGGCAAGCGCCGTTACCATGACCAGCATACAGATCGCCAGAAGCAACAAAATCGGCACCACGATCTGGCTGGTGCCACAGCGACGATTGCCCCGCTGGGCTGGCATGGCCAAGGATTGATAGGGCGCTCGCTTGCCCTCATCTCCCGATCTCAATGCGTTAGGGGACGGCATCCATGTTCCTGGTCTTGACGCATTGCTGTTGCTTTTGAAAGCCGGCCCCATAGTTCCCGCTATCACCTTGCCTTTCAATCATTATTTGTGCCGACCTTCCCAGCCGCTGCAATGCCGCCTAGCTATGGTGGCCCGAGGCGGGCGGCTTGAAAGGATTTCTGGCGGGATCGGCCCTATCGGAAGGGCTGCCAAATCGCGTGTTCAATATGCAACACCGGCCGTCAGTCATTTTACTGCAACAAAACCACATCAAATCGGTAATAGGCTTTTGGTAGCCCTCCGGCGGGGCTTGGGACGATCCGACCTAGTTTTCGGCGCGGTGCCGACAGCGGAACGTTATCCGGCTTTTCTCGGCGCGAATCCCACCGGAGAAACAACAATGACCTTCAAGACTTCCCTGCTGGCCGGCACGATGCTCGGCGCGGCCTTCATTGCCGCCCCGGCCATGGCCCAGAGCGCGGGTAGCGCTTCCCAGGCTCAGCTGGACGCTCTGGCCCAGCAGATCCAGGCCCTGCAGGGCCAGCTGACCAGCCTGAAGGACAGCGTCGCCAAGGACAAGGTCGCGACGGAAAAGAAGCTGGCCGACCTGCCGAAGGTGACGGCTGATGGCGGCCGTATGCGCGTGCAGACCGCCGACAAGAAGTTCGACGTGGCCCTGCGCGCCCGTATCCACATGGATTACGGCACCTGGGTGCACAAGGATAACTTCACCACCGACGCCACCGACGGTTTCCAGCTGCGCCGCGCCTTCCTGGGCGTTGCCGGCACCGTGTACAATGACTGGGGCTTTGAGTTTACCGGCAACTTCGCCAACGACCGTGGCGGTGCGTCGCAGATCCAGGCTGCCAACATCACCTATAACGGCATCAAGAACAGCCAGGTGATCCTGGGCGTGTTCCAGCCGAAATTCACCCTGGATGACAGCACGTCCTCCAACGACATCGCCTTCATGGAACGCGCCCCGATTGGCAACATCGTTGTCGGTATCGGCGGTTCCGACAGCCGTACCGGTGTCGGTATCTCCACCAAGGGTGACAATTACTTCCTCGCTGGTTACGTGACCGGCAATCAGACCGGCACCACCGGCACCATCGACGACATGGTCAATCTGCTGGGCCGCGCTGCTTATCAGTTCTACAGCAGCAACGAAGGCGGTGCTGGTATCGGTGTGTCGGGTGTCTATCAGGTCACCCCGCAGGCCGCTGCCCGCACCAGCGCCACCCAGATCACCACCACCGCTTCGTTCGGTGACCGCCCGGGCCTGCGTATCGGCGGTAACCGCACCTCGCTTACCAGCACCGGCACGATCAACCAGATCGAAGGTCAGTGGGCCTATGGCGCCGACCTGGGCGCCAACTTCAAGAACTTCTGGGTCGCCGGCGAATATTATGTGTTCGGCGCCGACACCGAAGAGCGTCTGCCGGGCACCACCACCCGCAACAGCTTCCAGGATCCGGAATTCGACGGCTACTACGTCTCCGCTGGTTACATCCTGACCGGCGAGCGTCGCAGCTACAAGCCGGGTGAATGGACGGGCGTGAAGCCGGCCTGGCCGGTTGGCCAGAACGGCTTTGGCGCTTGGGAACTGGCAGCCCGTTACTCAACCGTCAACCTGATCGACCGCGCTGGTGGTGTTGCTGGCAGCGGCACCGGTGAGGAAAAGAACTGGACCATCGGTGTGAACTGGTACGTGAACAACGCCATCCGCTTCATGCTGAACTATGTCAACACCACGGTTGACCGCCCGAACGGCACCGATCAGGGCCTGGACGCGGTTGCCCTGCGTATGCAGTTCCAGTTCTGATCCCTGTTGGGACCAGGATATTTAAGGGCAAGGCCCGCCGGTCACTCGACCGGCGGGCCTTCGCTTTTTAAATGTTCCCAGCGGGTGAAAATCCACAAATTGGGTCGGTTTTTTCTGCTTTATCTGGAATGTGTCGGTGTTGGACCGTGTTGGGTGGGGCTGTGGTCCGTTGGTCACCGTCGGCACAACCGGGTTGTTGATACCGACCTTTCCACCATATGGTTTAAATCTCAGCGATGTGAGTGGCTGAAGGCCGCATGATGGATATCCGGCCGCCATACGTCATCGGCAGCTGGGATTTGTGGTGGCCATTGTCCGGCAGCCATCATCTCCCTCATTATTTCCCGCGCAATATTGGGGCGGGGCAGGGTGGCGCCATCGCGGTGAAACAGGGGGGCGGTGCCCGGTTGCGCCAGGGCGGCCGCGATGATTTCCACGGGCAAACCGAGATGGCGCGGTTCTGCCAGCAGCGCTGCCAGGGCCTGCCGGTTCTCTGCCGCATCCGCCCAGAGGGCTGCCCGTGTCAGGGCGCGGATCAGCGACAGGGTGAGGTCGTGATTGTCCGCCAGCCAGCGCTGGCGCAGGCCCAGGACCTTTTCATGGCTGTCGGGCCAGATATCCTGCTTGGTGGCGACCAGCTTTCCCGTGCCGCGCATCACGGCGCGGCTGTTCCAGGGCTCCCCCACGCAATAACCGTCAATCCAGCCAGCGCCCAGGCTTTCGGCCATGCGCGGCGGGGCGATAATGCCCAGATTGACCTCGGTTGACGGATCAATCCCGCCGGCCAGCAGCCAGCGCCGCAATTCATAATGGTGGCAGGAAAAGGGAAAGACACTGGCAAAGGACAGCAAGGGCCGCCCGGCGGCGCGGTCGGCCAGAATGACCTTTTTCAGGGCAATCGCTGTGCCCAGGCCGGGCCGTTCCATGGCGGCCGGGTCAGCCGCCTGCATCCGGCCATAAAGGTCGGTGGAAACCGTGATGCCATTGCCGCCGCGCCCCAGCGCCATCGGCACCGCCATGGCGACCGGCGGAATACCGGCAAGGCCCAGATGCATGGCCAAGGGCAGGGGCGCCAATATATGGGCCGCGTCGATCAGCCCGAAGGCCAGCTTGTCGCGCAGGCTGGCCCAGGAGGATTCCCGCTCCAACGCCAGATCAATTCCTTCAGCGGCGGCAAATCCCATATCGGCGGCGACCAGGGGGATGGCGCAATCGATCAGCGGCACAAAGCCCAGCTTGACGGTGATGGCCATCCTCACAACTCCATCTCGAACGCGGTGATCACGCTTTGGGCAATGTCGGCCAGCTTGCGGTTCTGCTTCATGGCTGTGCGTCGCATCAGCGTATAGGCATCTTCTTCCGACAGGCCGCGATTTTTCATCAACAGGCCCTTGGCGCGTTCCACCAGCTTGCGGTCCTGCAATTTGGCCTGCGCCTCGTCCCGTTCCCGGCGCAGCCGGTCAAAGGCGTTGAAGCGGCTGACCGCCGTTTCCACAATTGGCTTGATCCGGTCCTGCCGCAAGCCATCCACCACATAGGCACTCACCCCCGCCTCGATGGCGGCGTGGATCATCTGGCTGTCGCTCTGGTCCACAAACATGGCGATGGGGCGCTGCACCTGACGGCTGACCTGGAACATCTGTTCCAGCGTGTCGCGGTCAGGGTTTTCCAGATCAATGATAATGACATCCGGGGCCAGCGCCTGGATACGGGCCAGCAGATTGACCGAAGGCCCGATGGTGGAAACCCGCACCCAGCCGGCTTCCACCAGCCCACGCTCCACCACCGCCGCCCGGTCGGGGCTGCCATCAATGATCAGGATGGAAAGATCGGCATTGCCCATGGTCGGTTTTTTGGTGCCTGTTTGGTGTGGCTGTTTGCGGAGATCGTAGAGAGTTTCGGGTGCAGTAAGGTACGGATGACTTGAGGGGAAACCTTCCACTCCTCTCCACCGTCACCCCGGCGCAGGCCGGGGTGACGGTGACGATGGGCTATCTGTGTACGGGGTGGCAGCCACCGATGCCACCCCATTCCCCTTACTCTGCCGCCACCACCACGGCACCCGGCTGCCGTGCCGCCGCATCCCGTTCGGCCAGAGCCGCTTCCAGCCGGCGCTTCTCCTCTGCCGCCACTTCGGGCGAGAAACGGATGGCCAGTGCCGCGAAAGAAGCAACGGTGACGCCGATGCCCAGATAGAACAGTCCTTGCTGATAGCTCAGGCTTTCCGATTTGAACAGGAACCCGGCAACCACCGCACCCATATTGCCGCCAGCGCCAACAATACCGGCCACGGCCCCCAGTGCCTTGCGGTTGATGAAGGGGACGATGCCAAAGGTGGCACCACAGCCCAGTTGCACAAAGATGGAGAACATCATCATGGCTGCTACGGCGGCGACCAAAACCCCCATCTGGGAGAACAGGATCAACGCCAGCCCTTCCAAGAACAGCACGGCGAATAGCAGAAGCACCCGACCCCGCAGGCCCGATTTGGTCGCCAGCCGGTCAGAGATAAAGCCGCCCAGTGTGCGGGCAAACAGGCACATGGCACCGAACAGGCCGGCAATCATGCCGGCGGTGGCCAGATCCAGCTTGAACTTGTCGAAGAAATAGATCGCCGCAATATTGTGCAACGTCAGTTCCACGCCAAAGCAGGCACCATAGGCGATGAACAGGGCCCAGACGCGGATATCGCGGGCGGCCACGGCGAAGCTGTGCAGGCCGCCCAGCCCATCGCGCCCGGCAGCCAGCGCACCGCTGGACCGCAGTTCAGCGAAATTCCCCTCCGGGCAATCCTGGGTGAAGTTCCAATAGAGCCAAGCGGCGACCAGCAGCACCAGCCCCGGCACCACCATGGCCAGCCGCCAGCCCATGGTCTCTTCCACGCCCAGCGACACGATGGCCGCCATGATCAGCGGCATCATCATCTGGGTGATCCCGCCGCCCAGATTGCCCCAGCCCGCCGTGGTGGCATTGGCCGTGCCCACCACATTGGGCGCGAACATCACCGAGGTATGGTACTGGGTGATGACGAAAGAGGCACCGATGGCCCCGATGGCCAGCCGGGCCAGCAGGAACGTTTCGTAACTATGGGCCAGCCCGATGCACATCACCGGGATGGAGCCCAGCACCAGCAGCCCCGTATAGGTTTTACGCGGCCCCAACCGGTCGCAAAGCGGCCCGATAGCCAACCGCACCAGCACGGTGATGGCGACCGAGGCAATGATGGTATTGCCGATCTGAGCCTTGGTCAGGCCCAAATCCTCTCGCACCACCGCCATCAGGGGGGCGATGCCGAACCAGCCGAAAAAGCAGAGAAAAAACGCGAACCACGTCAGGTGAAAGGCGCGCATCTGCACTGTCTTCAAGGAGAACAGGTCTATGCGCGTTGCTTTATGCCGGATTTCCATCGTGCGAGCCCCTACGTCCCGGGCCGCTGGCGCTTGATTGTCCGCGCGCGGCCGCTTGAGTTCACCCGTCGGGCCATCCGCACCGTCACGATATCCAACACGATATCATCCACGCTGCGGGCGGCCATGCGATAAGGCACCTGTCGCCGATCCGGCCGGGGGGCCGTGTGATCGGTTTCAGGCGCCATTGCCTGGTCGTCCGCCATTGGACGATGTCGTTTCTCTCCCTGCGTCGGGAGTGCTGCACAATCAGCAACGGTCATGCCAATTCCGGTGCAATGCGGTAGGGGGTTGATGAATAAGGATAATCACGCTTTCGGCCCTGGATCGGTGTAAGGGGAGACTGTTCGCCACTGCACAAATTAGAGGCTTTCATCAGCAGGTGCCTTGATTTTGCGCAATAATCATCCACGCTCCTTGCCCTGCTTTCAGTCTCATATTTTAAGGTTCAAGCCTTATCAAACTCTTAGCGTCCTGTGCCCCGGTTGGCACGGCTTTCGCTAAGATCAGGGCAGGCCAGCAACGCTGCTGGCCCCTGCCGCCCTGGAAGGGGTGGCAACATAGGGTGCCCAAGGCCGGGCCCCACCGGATAATGGCGTCCGAACATGTGATCGATCCCTTGCGGGTCGGCTGCATGGTCGGACGCCTTTTTTATTGCGCATTTTTTGCGCGAGCGAGGATGGACCGACATGACGACCAACCATTCTTCTCCCCCCGACGGCGCCCACAAGCCCCGCCTTGTCGTGATCGGCAACGGCATGGCCGGTATCCGCGCCGTGGAAGAATTGCTGGACCGGGCCCCCGGCCTTTATGACATCAGCGTCTTTGGCGCCGAACCACGGGTCAATTACAACCGCATCATGCTGTCGCCGTTGCTGTCGGGGGAAAAGACCTTCGACCAGATCGTCATCAATGACCGGGATTGGTATACGGCTAACGACGTTACCCTTCACGCCGGCGACGCGGTGGAGATGATTGATCGCCAGCGGCAGGTCGTCATCACAAAATCCGGCTTGGAATGCCCCTATGACCGGCTGCTGATCGCCACCGGCTCCATGCCCATCGTCATTCCCATTCCCGGTGCCCGCCTGCCCGGCGTTGTCACCTTCCGCGATGTGGATGATGTGGATACCATGCTGGCCGCCAGCGCCAAGGGCGGCCATGCCGTGGTGATCGGCGGTGGCTTGCTGGGGCTGGAAGCCGCTGTCGGGCTGAAGGCGCGCGGCATGGATGTGACGGTGTTGCATCTGGCCGGCCATCTGATGGAACGCCAGTTGGATGCCTCTGCCGGCCATCTGCTGGCCAAGGAACTGGAACGGCGCGGGCTGACCGTGCTGACCGGGGCTGACACGGCCGCCATTTTGGGCGACAGCCATGTCACCGGCGTGGCCCTGAAGGATGGCACCGAACTGCCCGCCGATCTGGTGGTGATGGCTGTCGGCATCCGCCCGGATACAAGGCTGGCCACATCCGCCGGGCTGGAGGTGGGGCGCGGCATCCTGGTGGATGACCATATGGTCACCAGCGACCCCGCCATCATGGCGGTGGGTGAATGCGTGCAGCATCGTGGCTCCTGCTACGGCCTGGTGCAGCCGCTGTTTGAGATGGCCAAGGTGCTGGCCGACCATCTGGCCGGGCGCAAGGGCGTTGGCTATGCCGGCTCCGTCACCTCCACCAAGCTGAAAGTCACCGGCGTGGATGTGTTCTCCGCCGGCGATTTCAGCGGCGGTCCGGGGACCGAAGATATCGTGTTCCGCGATGCCGGGCGCGGCATCTATAAGCGGATCGTGTTGGAAGAAGGCCGCATCAAGGGGGCGGTGCTGTATGGCGATACCGGTGATGGTGGCTGGTATTTCCAACTGCTGAGGGCGGGGGAGGATGTTTCGCCCCTGCGTGATACGCTGATTTTCGGCCAGGGTTTCGCCCCTTCGGAAGGCGGTGCGGCAAACCCTACCGCCGCCGTTGCGGCGCTGCCTGATACGGCGGAAATCTGCGGCTGCAACGGCGTCTGCAAGGGCACCATCGTCAAGGCCATTCAGGAGAAGGGCCTGACCACGCTGGATGCGGTGAAGGCCTGCACCAAGGCATCGGCTTCGTGTGGTTCCTGCACCGGTCTGGTGGAAGGGTTGCTGGCCCACACGCTGGGTGGGGATTATCAGGCGGCTGGCGTCAAGCCGATGTGCAAATGCACCGACCATGACCATGACAGCGTGCGCCGCCTGATCCGTGTGCAGGGGCTGAAATCCATCCCCGATGTGATGCAGGCGCTGGAATGGAAGACGCCCGATGGCTGCCATTCCTGCCGCCCGGCGCTGAATTATTATCTGCTGGCCTCCTGGCCCGGTGAATATGTTGATCACGCCGCCAGCCGTTTCGTGAATGAACGGGTCCACGCCAATATCCAGAAAGACGGCACCTATTCCGTTGTGCCGCGCATGTGGGGCGGGCTGACCAATGCCAGCGAGCTGCGCGCCATCGCCGATGTGGTGGAGAAGTTTGACATCCCCACCGTGAAGGTGACGGGCGGTCAGCGCATCGACCTGCTGGGTGTGAAGAAGGATGATCTGCCCGCCGTCTGGGCCGATTTGAACGCGGCGGGCATGGTCTCCGGTCACGCCTATGGCAAGTCGCTGCGCACGGTGAAGACCTGCGTCGGGTCGGACTGGTGCCGCTTTGGCACGCAGAAATCGCTGGAGGTCGGCGTCAATCTGGAACGCATGACCTGGGGTTCCTGGACGCCGCACAAATTCAAAATGGCGGTTTCCGGCTGTCCGCGAAACTGTGCAGAGGCCACCATCAAGGATTTCGGCGTCATCGCCACCGATGGCGGTTTCGATCTGCTGGTCGGCGGCAATGGTGGCATCAAACTACGCGGCACCGACCTGCTGGCCAAGGTGACGACGGAAGAAGAGGTGCAGGAATATTGCGCCGCCTTCATGCAGCTTTACCGCGAAGAAGCACACTACCTGGAACGCACCGCCCCCTGGATTGAGCGGGTGGGGCTGGATTTCGTCAAGGCGCGGGTGGTGGATGACGCCGAAAACCGCCGCGCCCTGCATGAAAGGTTCCTGGCCAGCCAGCGCCATGCCCAGGTCGATCCCTGGGCCGAACGCGCCCCCGGCACCGCCGCCGCCCGTGATTTCCGCACGCTTGCTACTGTGGAGTGACCATCATGCACCGTCCGCTTGATTGGAAAGATATCGGCCAGCTTACCGACATTCCGGTGCAGGGCGCGCGGCGGGTGGAACACCCGGCTGGCCGCATCGCCGTGTTCCGCACCATTGATGATCAGATCTTCGCCCTGCGCGATGAATGCCCGCACAAGAAGGGGCCTCTGTCAGAAGGCATTGTGCATGGTCATGCCGTGACCTGCCCGCTGCATAATTGGGTGATTGACCTTGCAACGGGCGCGGCGACCGGCCCGGACGAAGGCTGCACCGGCCATATCCCGGTGCGGGTGGAGGGGGACCGGGTGCTGTTGGGGTTGGTGGGGTAGGGGGCGGGTCGTCTTCCGTCTTCAATTTTTTATTTGCCTCCCCCGCGAAAGCGGGGGTCCAGGGCCACAAGAACCACGCTTCAGAGCCCTTGGCCCCTGGATCCCCGCTTCCGCGGGGAAAGCAGGAAAGAGCAAGCGGTTCTGTCCGTCTCGAACCTCGCGCTTCCTCCCCCCAACCCGGAGCCCCCATGCCCACCCCCGAAATCCGCACCACCTGTCCTTATTGCGGCGTTGGCTGTGGCGTGATCGTCAGTGCCACGCGCGATGGCTGGGCTGTGGGTGGTGATCCCGACCATCCTGCCAACAAGGGCCGGCTCTGCTCCAAGGGGGCGGCCCTGATTGATACTGTCACGGCGGAAGCTAAAGGCGATGTGCGCCTGACCCAGCCGATGGTCGATGGAAACCCCGCCCCCTGGGACAGCGCCATCCGCGCCGTGGCTGACCGGCTGTTGGCCACCCTGGCCGACCATGGCCCCGATGCCGTCGCCTTCTACGTCTCCGGTCAGTTGCTGACGGAGGATTACTATGTCGCCAACAAGCTGATCAAAGGCTTCATTGGCAGCCCGCATATCGACACCAATTCCCGGCTTTGCATGGCCTCCACTGTGGCCGGGCATAAACGCGCCTTCGGGGCCGATGTGGTGCCCGGCTGTTATGAGGATCTGGAACTGGCCGATCTGGTGGTGCTGGTCGGCTCCAACCTCGCCTGGTGCCATCCGGTGCTGGCCCAACGGTTGCGCGCGGCGCGCCAGCAGCGTGGCACCCGCGTGGTGTTGATCGACCCGCGCGGCACCGCCAGTTCTGACTTGGCGGATCTGCATCTTGCCCTAAAACCCGGCAGCGATGTCGCCCTGTTCAACGGTCTGCTGGCCCATCTAGAACAGGCGGGTGCCATCGACCGCGACTATGCGCTGCGCCATGTGCAGGGGCTGGAGGCAGCGCTGGAGGCAGCATACGCCGATGCCGCCGATGTGGCGGAAAGCTGCGGCCTGGACCCCGCCGATCTGGCCACCTTCTACGACTGGTTCACCGTCACCCCGCGCACCGTCACTGTGTTCAGCCAGGGGGTCAACCAGTCCTCACGCGGGACGGACAAGGTGAATGCCATCCTGAATGTGCATCTGGCCACGGGCCGGGTGGGCAAGCCGGGTTCCAGCCCCTTTTCCGTCACCGGCCAGCCCAATGCCATGGGCGGGCGGGAGGTGGGGGGGCTGGCCAACCAACTGGCCGCCCATATGAACCCCGATGACCCGCTGGATGTGGAACGGCTGCGCCGGTTCTGGAAGGCACCAGCGCTGAAGGGTGGCCAGGGCTTGAAGGCGGTGGACATGTTCCGCGCCATCCGCGATGGGCGGATCAAGGCGCTGTGGATCATGGCCACCAACCCCGCCGTCAGCCTGCCGGAATCCGATCTGGTGCGCGATGCGCTGGCCCTGTGCCCCACGGTCATTGTCTCCGATATCGTCACGGATACTGACAGCCTGCGCCATGCCCATATCCGCCTGCCGGCGCTGGGCTGGGGGGAGAAGGACGGCACCGTCACCAATTCTGAACGGCGGATTTCCCGCCAGCGTGCCTTCCGCCAAGGGCCGGGGGAGGCGAAACCGGATTGGTGGATCATGACCCAGGTGGCCAGGGCCATGGGTTTTGTGGCGGCCTTTCCCTATCGCACGGCGGTGGAGATTTTCCGCGAACATGCCGCCCTCTCGGATTTTGAAAATGATGGTTTGCGCGCCTTTGATATCGGCGCCATGGCGCGGGTACGGGACGGCGATTACCAGCAGATGGCCCCCTTCCAATGGCCCTTGCTGGCGGGGGCCAAGCGGGGAACGGACCGGCTTTATGGCGACGGGCGGTTCAGCCATGCCAATGGCAAGGCCCGCATGGTGGCTGTGCGCCAGCAGGCGCCGGTAGAACGCGCCTCCTTGCGCTTTCCGCTGATCGCCAATACCGGGCGTTATCGAGACCAGTGGCACACTATGACCCGCACCGGGCTGGCCGCCCGCCTGTCGGCGCATCGGCCCGAACCGTTGCTGGAAATGCACCCCGATGATGCGGCGGCCGGCGGGCTGGAGGAGGGCGATCTGGCCCGCGTCACCAGCCTGCGGGGGGAGGTGGTGATGCGCCTGTCCATCACCAATGATCAGCGGCCGGGACAGGTGTTCCTTCCCATGCATTGGAACGATCTGTTTGCCAGCCGGGGCGGGATCAGCCGGCTGGTCACCGGCCATGTGGATGCCATTTCCGGCCAGCCGGAAAGCAAGCATGTGCCGGTGCGGGTGGAGCCCTGGCGCACCCAATGGGCCGGGCTGCTGTTCACCGCCCGGTCCCTGGTGCTGCCCTTGGCGCTGGATGATGTGCCCTATTGGGTACGGCAGGAGGCGGGGGATTGCCGCATCCACGAACTGGCGGGCGATGCACCGCCTGTGCTGACAGGGTTGGGGGATTGCGAGCATCTGGAATATCAGGATGCCACCCGCGCCATCGCCCGTCATGCCTGGCTGGACCAGGGGCGGCTGGTCGCCTGCCTATTCATCGGCCCGCAGCGCCCCCAGGTGGCGCGTGACTGGCTGGCCCGCCTGTTTGCCCAGCCCGCCCTGTCCGCCGCTGACCGCGCCCTGCTGCTGGCTGGCCGATCGCGCGATGCTGGGGCCGATGCCGGTCCCATTGTCTGTTCCTGCTACGGCGTCGGCCGCGCGGCCATCGCCGCCGCCGTTGCCGATGGCCGCGCCACCAGTGTGGAAGCGGTGGGCAAGCTGTTATCCGCCGGTACCGGTTGCGGTTCCTGCGTTCCCGAGATTAAGGAGATCATCCGTCATGCTGCACCCGTCGTTGCCGCCTGAAGGGCCGATGCCCTATTTCCCGGTCTTCATGGATCTGCGGGGCCGCCGCGTGCTGCTGGCCGGCGGGGGCGATGCCGCTGCTGCCAAGGCCCGGCTGCTGCACCGTGCCGGGGCCGACATCCTGCTGCTGGCCGCACGGCTGGAACCGGAAATGGCTGAATTGCTGCACGCCCAGTCCATCGCGCGCTGGGAAAGCGATTTCCGTCCCGGTCTGCTGGATGGGGTGGTGCTGGCCATTGACGGGGCCGGTGACCCGGACCTGACCGACCGTATCCGCTCCGCCGCCTTTTCCCGCAATGTGCCGGTCAATGTGGTGGATGTGCCGGAACAGTGCGATTTCATTGTGCCGGCCATTCTGGACCGCGCCCCCGTGGTGGTGGCTGTTTCCACCGGCGGTGATGCCCCGGCGCTGGCCCGCATCATCCGCCAGCGGCTGGAAAGTGCCATCCCCGCCGGCATCGGCCGGCTGGCCCGTGCGGCGGCGCGCTGCCGCTCCCAGGTGCGGGCGCAGCTGTCCGGCACGCGGGCGCGGCAGCGTTTCTGGGACCGGATGCTGGGCGGTGAACAGGCTGACCGGCTGATGCAGATGGGGGAGGATGCCGCCGCCGCCTACATCCTGGCTGAACTGGAAAAGCATGATGCGGCGGGGCAGGGCGAAGGCGGCGCGGTGGCGCTGGTCGGTGCCGGTCCCGGCGATCCCGGCCTGCTGACCCTGCACGCCGCCCGCGCCATTGAGACGGCGGACATCATTCTGCATGATGCGCTGGTATCCCCTGCTATTCTGTCGCTGGCGCGGCGGGAATGCCGGCTGGTGCCAGTGGGCAAGCGGGCGGGTCTTCCCTCCGTCGCCCAGGGCTTCACCAACCGGATGCTGGCGGCCTTCGCCCGGCGGGGCCTGCGGGTGGTGCGGCTGAAGGGGGGCGATCCGTTCATTTTCGGGCGCGGCGGGGAGGAGGCAGCCTATCTGCGCGAACAGGGGATTGCCGTGCGCATCATCCCCGGCATCACCGCCGCGGCCGGGGCCGCCGCCATGCTGGGCCTGCCGCTGACCCATCGCGGCGTTGCCCGGTCCCTGCGGCTGGTGACGGCGCAGTGCCAGAGCCGGGCGGACACCGACGCCATCGACTGGGCAAGCATGGCCGACCCTACCACCACCCTGGCCATCTATATGGGCCGCGACCGGGCGGGGGACATTGCCCATGCATTGATGAAAGCCGGCCTTCCCCCGCAAACGCCGGCGGCGCTGATCGCCAATGCTTGCCGGGCGGATGCCAGCCACCATTTCGCCCCGGTAAGCCAGATGGAAGCGGCCGCCATGGCAGTTCCGGCAGAGGCGCCGGCCCTGATCCTGATCGGCGATGCCGTGGCCCAGGCGCCGGGCTGGGCTGCCGCCATGCTGACCGCCTTGTCACAACCTCACAACCAGCCCAGCAGGTTGAACCATAGATAATCCAGCGGCAGCAGGATCAGATAGGTACCCAGGGCCACGGCCAGACACAGCTTGATCCCTTGCCGGGCCGTCACCTGCGCCATCCCCATCGCCACCGCGATGGGGGAGGACTGATAGGGCAGCAACGGCGTGGCATAGCCGATGACCTGGATCATCAGCAGCCCGGTAAGGGAAAAGCCAGTGGCCCCCGCCAACTGGCTGGCCAGGGGGGTGAAGATGGCAGGCACGCCATTGGCCGTGACGGCGAAATTCAGGGCAGCCACCAACCCGGCAATGGCAGCAAAGTTACCGGCCGGTGCCTGTGGGTCCAGCGGCAGCAGGCGCAACAGCCCGGTCCCGATCAAGGCCCCCAGCCCGGTATGGGCGACGACGGCTGCCAGGCCCAGAATGCCGGCAATATAGAGACAGGTGCGAAAATTGACGCCACTGGCAAAATCCTCCCCGCTGAGAAAGCCGATGCGGGGCAGCAGGCAGAGGCAGGCCGATGCCAGACCGATCCAGGCGGGGGATATCCCGTGCAGCGTGTCGGTCATCCACAGGGCCAATGTTGCCAGCAGCAACAGGCCCAGCCGCCTTTCCGCTGTTGTCAGCGGGGAGGGCGCCTGATCATCCGTCACCGGCTGCGGCATGGCCGGGAACAGCAGGCGGATACAGGCGATCAGCAGCAGCCCCTTCAGGATACCCAGCACCGGCCCGTGCAGCAGCAGATAGGGCAGATAGGCCAGATGCACGCCATAGGTCGCCTCCGCCGCGCCGGCCATCACCAGATTGGGCACATTGGCCGGCAGAATGCTGGCCGAAAGCTGGAAGGTGCCGAACCCCACCGCCAGGGCCAGCCCCGCCCGCCCGGTACTGCCCGGTAGCAGCTTTGCCCGGTCGGCCATGGCCATAATGATCGGCATCAGGAGGGCAATCCGCCCCATGTTGGAGGGCATGACGAAGGCCAGCGCATAGGTCATACCCACCACGCCGGCCACCATGCGCCACCAGGAACCGGTCAGATGGGGGGAGAGCCAGCGGGCGGCCCGATCCGCCAGCCCCACCTTGCGGATGGCCGCCCCCAGCACAAAGCCGCTGAGGATCAACCAGAAGGCCGCCGACGCGAAGCCGGAAAAGATCACCCCCGGTGGGGCCACGGCCAGGATGGTGGCCCCGGCGAAGAACAGCAAAGCGGTCAGATATTCCGGCAGGCGCGCGGTTGCCCACAGCGCAATCGTCACGGCAACCAGGGCAGTGGGGAGCAGCAGATCGGCGGGCATAGCGCGTCCATCCTTCGTTTTTTTGTAAGCTACAGAGGCTTTTTCCCGCTTGGTATCTGTATTATCGAAGGTAATCCTTCGTAAAAAACAGAGGATGCGATGCACCCGCCCGATCTGGATGATCTGAACCTGTTCCGCCATATCGCCGAGGCTGGCAGCATCACAGCCGGCGCGGCGCGGGCACATATCGCCCTGGCGGCAGCAAGCACCCGGGTGCGTGCAATGGAAGCGGCCTTGCGCACCCGCCTGTTCGACCGCAGCCGCCAGGGCGTGGTGCTGACGCCTGCCGGTCATGCCCTGCTGGCCCATGCCCGCACCCTGCTGGGGGAGGCTGAGCGGATGCGCGACGACATGGCACTGTTTGCCGACGGGGCGGGCGGGCGCGTCCGCCTGCTTTGCAACACCAATGCGCTGACGGAATTCCTGCCGGAAGCGCTGGGCCGCTTTCTGGTGGCCTGCCCCGGCATCACCATTGATCTGCAGGAACGGTTAAGTGACGAAATTGTCGGGCTGGTGGCGCAAGGCGCCGCCGATCTGGGCATTGTCGCCAGCACGGTGGATACGGGCGATCTGGTGATCTTTCCCTTCCGCGCGGACCGGCTGGTGCTGGTGGTGCCGGAGGGCGATCCGCTGGCGGGGCGGCCCGCCGCCAGCTTCGCCGATATCCTGGCCCGCGATCTGGTGGGGCTGGACCCGTCCAGCGCCCTGCAGCAATTCCTGGCCGACCGGGCGATGCGCACGGGTGGCCGGCTGCGCCTGCGGGTGCAGTTGCGCAGTTTCGATGCCGTCTGCTTGATGGTGGAAGCAGGGGTGGGCATCGGCATTGTGCCGGAAACCACCGCCCTGCGTGCCAGCCGTACCATGCGGCTGGCCATCATCCCCATTGCGGATGCCTGGGCCAGCCGGGAATTGCTGATCTGTATCCGCGATTATGCCGCCCTGTCGGCCAGCAGCCGGCGGCTGGTGGATCATTTGCGTGGCTGAAAGCTCAGCTTTCTGCCTTCTGGAACCTTGCGATATCGTAATGAGACAGGTCTATCGCGGTCGTTCCGGTATCGATCAGTTCTGCCATCGTCTCCCCCACGCCCGGCCCGATCTGAAAGCCGGAACCCGAAAAGCCAAAGGCGTAGAAAAGTCCGCTGGTGGTGGCCGACCGTCCCATCACCGGCATACTGTCAGGCAGATAGCCTTCAATCCCCGTCCAGACACGGATGATGTTCAGGTTGGCCAGGGCCGGGGCCAGTCGGCGGATTTGTTTCAACTGCTTCATCGTGTTCTGCGGCAGCACATAGGCGCGGTACTGGTCGGGATGGGCCGGGCCGCGCGTGCTGCCGCCCAGGATGATATTGCCGCGTGCCACCTGGCGGAAGTAAACCGTCTCCTCCTCCACCGGGGTCATTACGCCCACGGCGGGGGCGATGGCATAGGGGACCGGTTCGGTGACGCTCATATTCGGCCCGCGCGGGGTGATGGGCACCGGCTCCCCGAATTGCTGCGACAGTTTATTGCCCCAGGCCCCGGCGGTGATCAGCAGGATGGGCGCCCGGAAGCTGCGGCCATCCTCCGCCGTCACCACGAAATCCGTGCCCTGCTTGGCGGCATGGATGATGCGGGTATTTTCAAACACCTGCGCGCCGGCCCTTTGTGCGGCACGGGCAAAGGCAGGTGCTGTCAGGCGCGGGTTGGCGTGGCCATCCATGGCGGAATAGGAACCGGCCAGCACATCCGGCCCGAAAAAGGGAAAGCGGTCGCGCAGGGCATTGCCGGTCAACAGTTCCAGGTCTAGCCCGACATGCCGGGCCTCGGCCGCATATTCCTCCATCTTGGCGATATTTTCCGGCCGCTCCCGATAGCAGACGCGGATATGGCCGGATTGCAGATATTCCACATCCGCGCCCAGCAGTTCATTGGCGCGGCGCCAGATGGCAAGGGCACGGTTGGCCAGGGGCAATTGGTGGATGGGCCGACCCTGCCGGCGCACATTGCCGAAATTGGTGCCGCTGGCCTGCCGTCCCACCAGATCGCTTTCCAGCAGGGTGACGGAACGGCCGCGCTGGCGCAGGAACAGGGCGGCGGACGTGCCCATCAGGCCGCCGCCGACAATCAGCACATCGCTGACGGAAACCGGGCTTGCCATGATCATTCCTCCCCTTCCGGTGCAATGGCGACCGGCAACGGCTTCACCGGGGCCTGTCCGCGCAGGCGGCCCACCTGTTCCACCGGGATATTGGCGCAGGCGGCAATCACCTCCGCCCCGGCATGGCCGCAATAGCGGCCCTGGCACCGGCCCATGCCGACCCGGCTGAACGCCTTGGCGCGGTTGGCCTCTTTCGCTCCCGTTTCATTGACCACCCGGCGCAGATCGCCGGCCGTTACGGCCTCGCAACGGCAGACAATGGCCTCATCCGGCAGGTTGGCCGCCTGTTCATGCGGCCAGGGGAAGGCGGTGGCAAGGCCACGGGCGAAGCGGGCATAGGATGCCACCTGCCGGCGCAGATGGGTCACTGTCAGCGGGTCCACCGGGCGGCCCAGATCAGCCAGCGCCGCCAAGGCGGCCAGCCTGCCACTGACCTCTGCCGACCGTGCGCCCAGGATGCGGGCGCCATCGCCGGCCAGATAGACGCCGGCCACGCTGGCCCGCCCATCCAGGTCGCGTTTGGGCAGCCATTGCCTGGTCTTGGCATCGAAGGCGAACTCGCAGCGGGCCAGATCGGCCAACTGGGTTTCCGGGCGCAAATGATAGCCCAGCGCCACCGCATCGGCAGCGAATTCCCGTTCCGTGCCATTGGCCAGCCGCACGCGTACACCATTGACGCCGTTTTCGGCATCCCCGATGATTTCCAGCGGCGTCACCCCGGTCAGCACCGGCACGCCGGCCTTGGCCAGGGCGCGGGTCAGCGCCACACCATCGGCCAGGATGCCGGGCTGGGCGATCAAATCCACCGCCGCGCGCAGCCGGTTGCTGAAGGGGGAGGTGTCCAGCACGGCGGCGACCTTGGCGCCCGCCTTCACATATTGGCTGGCCACCAGATAAAGCAGCGGCCCGCTGCCCATGAACACCACATTGGCGCCGATGGCGCAGGCTTGCGCCTTCAGCGCCACCTGTGCCGCCCCCAGACTATAGGCCCCGGCATAATGCCAGCCCTTGACCGGCATCAGCCGGTCGGTGGCCCCGGTGCACAGGATCAGCGCATCATAGGGCAGGGTGGCGTATCCCTGTTCCGAGGCGGTCCAGACCTGCCCATCGGCAATGTTCCAGACCAGCGTGTCGGGCCGGTAATCCACCGCCACGGCGATGGCATCGAAACCATCATGCACCGCCTGGGCGCGTGCGGCTTCCGTGCCATAAAGTTCCTGATGGGTACGGCGGAAATTGGCCGGTTGGCGGCGGTAAATCTGGCCGCCGGCGCGGGCGGCCTCGTCAATCACCACCGGGCGGATGCCGGCTTCCAGCAGGGTTTGCGCGGCGCGCACGCCGGCAGGGCCGGCCCCCACCACCACAACACGGGGGGTTACTTCGCGGTCGGCCATGATGCCCCCGGCTGGCTGGTGGAAATACGCAAACCGGTGCTGACCGGGGTGGAACAGGCGCGCAGGCGGCTGCCATCCTCCGTCCAGACCCAGCAATCCTGGCAGGCGGCCATCAGGCAGAAACCGGCGCGTTTGCCATCACCGAATTCCGATGTCCGCAGCACCCTGCCGGCCGCCAGCATGGCCACCATCAGCGTGTCGCCTTCCATCGCCGTTACCGGCTGGCCGTCCACATGAAGGGTCAGCGGCGCACGGTCCTGTTCGGCCAGCCGCACGAAACGTCCTTGGGTCAATTCACCGCCTCCGGGTGATGGCACAGAATATCGCTGCCGCCGGGCAGGTGATGGCGCGGCGGGGTGAACTGGTTGCATAGACCGTCAATGCGGGCGGTGCAACGCGGCAGGAACCGGCAGAGATCGGCGCCATCCAGCGCCGGCCCGATGGCGGGCGGGGCGGGCCTTGCCGCCTGTTCCTCCAGCCAGCCGGCCCGCAATTCCGGCACGGAGCCGACCAGCAGATCGGTATAGGGATGAAAGGGCGGGGCCTGATAGGCGGCGCGCGGACCGATTTCCACCGCCGTGCCGCCATACAGCACCATGATATCATCACAGATGGCACACACGGTGCCGATATCATGGCTGATGAACATATAGGCCAGCCCCAGTTCACGGCGCAGTTCGGCCAGCAGATCCAGGATGGCCGCCCCCACCACCGTATCCAGGGCCGAGGTGACCTCATCACACAGGATCAGGTCGGGCTTGGCGGCCAGCGCGCGGGCCAGGTTGATGCGCTGTTTCTGCCCGCCGGACAGGCCGCTACAGGCCCGCCCCGCCAAGCTGGCGGGCAGGCGGATAAGGTCCAGCAGCTCGGCCATGCGCTTGCGCTGTGCCGCCCCTTTCAGCCCGTGATAGAAGCGCAAGGGGCGGCCGAGTATCTCTTCCACACTGTGGGCGGGGTTCAGGGCCGTGTCCGCGTTCTGGAAGACAAGCTGGATGCGGCGGAACTGGTCGCGGCTGCGCTGTTCCAGCCCACCGGGCAGGCGTTGCCCGTCGAAATTCACCGCCCCGCTGGCCGGGCGGATCAACCCGGCCACCACGCGGGCCAGGGTGGATTTACCGGACCCGCTTTCCCCGATCACCCCCAGCGTGGCCCCCTTGGCGATGGACAGGCTGATATCGCGCAACACGGGGATTTCTGGCCGTCCGGTATTGTCCACCTTGCCATAGCCGGCGAACAGGCCCTTGATTTCTAGCAAGGGCGCCTGGGCCGGCGGCACTGCCGGGGCCGGCTTCGGCGCCGGACGGGCGGCCGCCATCAGGGTGCGGGTATAATCATCCGTCGGGCTTTGCAGCACCTGGGCGGCGACCCCGGCTTCGCGCACCCGCCCCTTGTTCAGCACCAGAATCTGGTCGGCCATCTGCGCCACCACGGCCAGATCGTGCGACACATAGATGGCCGTGGCCCCCTGGCTGGCCACGGCGTGCTTGAAGGCGCGCAGCACCTCAATCTGCGTGGTCACGTCCAGGGCGGTCGTCGGTTCATCCAGGATCACCAGTTCAGGCCCGGTGATCAGCGCCATCGCCGCCATCAGCCTTTGCAACTGCCCACCGGAAAGCTGATGCGGATAACGGTTGCCGATACTGTCCGGCTGGGGCAGGGCCAGCGCCTTGAACAGGGAAACGGCCTTTGCTTCGGCCGTCTTGCGGTCCATCCGCCCATGGATCAGGGCCGGTTCCACCACCTGATCCATGATGCGCTTGGACGGGTTGAAGGAAGCAGCGGCACTTTGTGCGATATAGGCCACCCGATCACCGCGCAAGGCGGCCAGCCCCGGTTCATCCAGCCCCAAAATGTCGGTATCGCCCAGCCTTATGCTGCCGCCGGCGATGCGGCAGCCGCTGCGGGCATAGCCCATCAGCGTCAGGGCGATGGTGGTCTTGCCCGATCCGCTTTCGCCGATCAGCGCCAGCACGCCACCGCGCGGGATGGTGAAATCCACCCCCTCTACAATGGTGATGGCGCTGTCATCCTTGCCCCCGGCGGTGACGCGCAGCCCCTTGACCTCCACATGTGGTTTCATGGTGCTTATCCTTCCTTCGATCCGCGCCGCCGGGGCAGCGCGTCGATCAGCAGATTGACACCGACGGTCAGGGTGGCGATGGCCAGCGCCGGCACCAGGATGGCAGGGGCCCCTTCGCCCAGGCCGGAGATATTCTCCCGCACCAGCGATCCCAGATCGGCATCCGGCGGCTGCACCCCCAGCCCCAGAAAGGACAGGCCGGACAGCAGCAGCACGATGAAGACAAAGCGCAGGCCGAAATCCGCCAGCATCGGGTGCAGCATGTTGGGCAATATTTCCCGGATGGCGATATAGGCGGCCTTTTCGCCCCGCGTGCGGGCCACCTGCACATAATCCATCTGCGCCAGATTGACCGCCTGCGACCGGGCGATGCGGTAGGCGCCGGGGATATAGATAAAGGCGGCGATCAGGAACAGCAGCAGCAGTGACGAACCGACCGCCGCCACCAGCACCAGGGCGAAAATCTTTGACGGGATGGAAATCAGCGTATCGATGAACCGGCTCAACAGCTCATCCAGCCAGCGCGGTGCCAAGGCCGCGATCAGGGCCAGCCCGGTGCCGGTGCAACTGGCAGCGATGGCGGCCGCCGCCGCCAGCCCGACGGAATAACGGGCACCGGAGAGCACCCGGCTCAACACATCGCGGCCCAGATAATCACTGCCCAGCCAATGCGCAGCGCCAAAGCCGGCGAACACATCCTGATGCGCGAAGGCACCGGGATCATAAGGCGCCAGCCAGGGCCCGGCGATGGCGGTGGCAATCCAAAAGATCACCAGCCCCAACCCCACCTTGCCGGCCAGCGGCAGCCGGGCGGCCCAGCCGGGGGAGGCGAGTCCTTCAGCCTGTTTCTTCTCCACGATGGCGCTCATCGGTTGCGTAGCCTCGGGTTGGCCAGGATGGCGACGGTATCGGCAATCAGAACCAGCGACAGATAGGCACAGCAGAAGATCATGGCGCAGGCCTGCAACAGCGGCATGTCGCGGCTGGTGACGGCATTGACCATCAGGCTGGCCAGGCCTGGATAATTGAAGATCGTCTCCACAATCACCGCCCCGCCCAGCAGGTAAGAGAGCGAAAGCGCCATGGCATTGACGATGGGGGCAATGGCATTGGGCAGCACATGCACCAGCACCAGCCGGGCCGGCGATACGCCCTTCAGCCGCGCCATCTCCACATAGGGCAGGCCCAGTTGGGCGATGATGGCGGCCCGCGTCATTCGCGCCATCTGTGCCACCACGATGATGGACAGCGACAGGATGGGCATGGCCAATGCCCGCAGCAGGTCCAGGAAACCGCCCTGGGCCGGCACCAGCGCGATGGAGGGCAGCCAGCGCAGTTCCACCGCGAAGATCAGCACGGCGATGGTGGCGATCAGGAATTCCGGCAGTGCCACCATGGCAAGCGTGGTGGTGTTCAAGGCCCGGTCCAGCCGCCCGCCCTGGCGCATGGCCGAGGTGATGCCGATGGTCAGGGCCAGCGGCACGGCCACCAGGGTGGACAGGGCGGCCAGGATCAGGGAATTGGGCAGCCGGCTGGCAATGATGTCCGCCACCGGCATGTTGGCGACCAGGGAGAAGCCGGGGTCGCCCCCCAGCAGCCCGGCCAGCCAGCGCAGGAAGCGGACGGCGGCCGGCTGGTCCAGCCCCATCTGCTGGCGGAGCGCTGCCACCGCTTCGGGCGTCGCACTCTGCCCCAGCATTTCCTGCGCGGCATCACCGGGCAACAGCCCGCTGATGATGAACACCACCAGGGATACCAGAAACAGGGTCAACAGGCCGGACGCCACCCGCTTGGCCAGCAGGATCAACAGGAAGGCGTTGCCGCTTTCGCGGGATGTCGGGGGTGCGGCCATCGGTTTAACCCTCCCACCAGACATGTTCGGCAAAGGCATAGCCCATGAAGCCGCCGACCGGCACGGGGTAGAGCCCCTTCAGCCGCTTGTCATAGCCATCCATCAGATTGATGAAGACGGGGATGGCGGTGCCGCAGTGATTGCTGACAATCTCCTGCATCTCCCCGTAAATCTGGGCGCGCAGCGGTTCGTCCGCCGTGGCGCGGGCTTCCAGCAGCAGCCGGTCGAACCGCTCATTCTTCCAGCCGGTCTCGTTCCAGGCGGCGGTGGATTTGTAAAATTGGCTGAACACCAGATCGGCCGTGGCGCGCGGGTTGGTGTTGCCGAAACTCAGCGGATGTTTCATCCAGTGGGTGGACCAGTAACCATCCGCCGGCATCCGGTTGATGGCCAGGTTCAACCCGGCCCGGGCGCCATATTCCTGCAGAACCGAGCCCATATCGACCGACCCCTCTGCGGCGGTGGAGGTATAGACGGGCAGGCGCGACGCACCCAGCCCCGCCTTGGCGAAATGATATTTCGCCCGGTCCAGATCAAAGTTTCGTTGCGGCAGGTCGGCCCGGAAGAACGGGTGGAAGGGCGGGATCGGGTGGTCATTGGCGATGATGGCGGAGCCACGAAACAGGGCGCGCTTCACCAGTTCCCGGTCGAACAGATATTTCATGCCCAGCATGAAATCCGGGTTGCCGGTAATACCGCCATCAACGCGCATGATCAGATTGGTATAAAGCCCGCTGGGTGTCTCCAACATCTCATGCGTGCCGCTTTCCCGGATGCGGCGGATGGACCGCGGATTGACCGCGATCACCATCTGCACATCGCCGGACAGCAGCGCGTTGACGCGCGACACCTCATCGGGAATGCCGATCAGCTCGATCTCGTCCAGATAGGGTTTGCCGGGCTTCCAGAAATCGTCATTGCGGGTGACGATGGTGCTGACACCCGGCACGAAGCTTTTGATCCGATAGGGGCCGGTCCCGTTGGGGCGGCTGAAATGCTGCGCCCCGGCGGCGATGATCAGGAAATGCGACTGCGCCAGCATGGCGGGTAGATCGACATTGGGCCCGGTCAGGGTGATGGTCAGGTCCAGCGGGCCGGTGGCCCTGATCTCGGCAAACTGGCTGGCGATGGGCCGCACCTTGGACCCGCCGGCCGGGTCCAGATGGCGGGTCAGGCTGAACACCACATCCTCAGCATTCAGCCGTTTGCCATCATGAAAGCGCACGCCATCGCGCAGCTTCACCCGCCAGGTGATCTGGTCGCTGCTTTCCATCGCCTCGGCCAGAGCCAGCCGGGGCCGCAGGTCGGCACCATATTCCGTCAGGCCCGAATAGAGCATGTGATGGCGGATATAATCGGTGGACAGGGCCCCCTTGGCCGGGTCCGTTGTATCGGCGGTGGAGCTGGACATGCCAGCCACCCGGATGCGGCCCCCGGTCCGGGGCTGTGGTGCAGCCTGTCCCCAGGCTGGCAGCAGGGGCAGGGCACTGGCGGCCATGCCGGCTGTCAATAGCGTTCGACGCGAAAGGCCCATGCCGCCCCTCAATGCAGGATATCCTGAATGCGGTAGTAAAGACCGACCAGCGGCAGGAACCAGGGTTTGCCCAGATGGCCCGGCACTGCCGGCCAATCCAGCCCAGCCCAGGGGTTGGCGGCGCGCTCCCCCGCCATCACACGGGCCATGCGTTCGCCCATATGGACGGACATCTGCACGCCATGCCCGCTATAGCCCATGGCGTAGAACAGCCCGTCCTGCTCCCCGGCGCGCGGCAACCGGTCGGCCGTCAAATCCACCATGCCGCCCCAGCAATAATCCACGCGCGTATCGCGCAATTCGGGGAACAGGCTGCGCATGGTGGCTTCCAGGATGCGGCCGCTTTTCTGGTCCGACAACGGATCAGACACGGCGAAGCGCGCCCGCCCGCCAAAGATCAGCCGGTTATCCGGCGACAGACGGAAGTAATTGCCGATATTCTTGCTGGTCACATAATTGCGGTTGCCGGGGAACAGCCGGGCCACCAGTTCGGGCGACAGCGGTTCGGTGGCAATGACGAAGCTGCCGACCGAGACAATGCGGCGGCGGAACCAGCCGAACGGCCCCTGCGGGCTGGCGCCGCCGGTGGCCACCAGCACCTGCCCGGCCGTCAGCGTGCCGCGCGGGGTGGTGACCAGCCAGCCCTTGCCCTGGGGTGACAGGCCGGTGACGGCGGCCTGTTGGTAAATCATCGCCCCCCGGCGACTGGCCGCCTCTGCCAGCCCGACGCCAAACTTGCCGACATGCAGCTGCGCGCTGGTGCCTTGCAGCAGGCCGCCATGGAAGGCGTCGCCGGCGATTTCCGCCGATAGGGTCGCCCGCGGCACCAGTGTTACATGCGGGTCGATGGTGGCAAGGCTTTCATAAGCCTTTTCCAGCTTGGCATAATGTTCCGGCTTGGCCGCCAGCTTCAGCCGACCGGCCCGGCGAAAGGCACAATCGATGCCTTCTTCCCTGGCCAGTTGCTCCACATCGCTGACGGCCTGCACATGGGCGTTATAGTAGAGCGCCGCCGTTTCCCGCCCGAAGCGGGCGACCAGACCGGCGAAATCATGTGCTGTGCCGGCGTTGCACTGGCCGCCATTACGGCCGGAAGCCTCCCCCGCGATACGGCCGGCTTCCAGCACCGCCACGCTGGCCCCGCGTTTGCGCAGGGCCAGGGCGGCGGACAGGCCGGTGAAGCCGCCGCCGATGATGGCGACATCCACCCGGCCTTCCACCGGACCGGTCACCCCGCCGGTGAAGCCGGGTGCCGTATCCAGCCAATAGGAGAGGGTTTTCCGGTCCGCCATGATGGGTTACAGCCCCACCAAAGCCGGCAGGATGCCGATATGCGGGATTTCAAAATCCCGATAATTCGGGTTGGTCGGTTCATGCCCGCGCGCCACGAAGACGCGGGCGCCAAAGCCCAGATCGGTGGCGGAGTTCTGGTCATAGCGGAAGCTGGAAGAGACATGCATGATGTCCTTCGGGTCGGCCCCCAGCTGGTCCAGCATATATTCAAACGCCTGCAGGCGCGGCTTATAGGCCTGGGCCTGTTCGGCGGTATAGACGGCGTGGAACGGCGCGCCCAGCATCGCCACATTATGGTGGATCTGTTCGTTGGCGGCATTGGACAGGATCACCAGCGGGATCTCCTTTGCCACCTTGGCCAGGCCGGCCGGCACATCGGCGTGCGGCCCCCAGGTCGGCACCGCCTCATAAATGCGGGCGGCTTCTTCCGGGCGGAATTCGATCTTCCAGCGCTTGCAGGTGCGCTCCACGGAATTATGGATCACCTCGCGGTAGGGCTTCCAGGCGCCCAGCACCTCGTCCAGCCGGTAGGCTGCGAAATCCTTGCAGAACCGGTCCATATCCTCCGGCTTGATACGGTCGGGGAACATCTCCCGCGCCATGTCGGACATGCGAAAGCGGGTCAGCGTGCCGTAGCAGTCGAAGGTGATGAATTTGGGCCGGAAGGGGGCCATGGCGATCTGTCCTTCACATCGGGCGAATGGCCGGTTCTCGGGGCCGCTCGCGGTTTGGATCGGTCCGGCGGATCACCCGTTGAATGGCGTCCGCGACAAGGCAATTAGCGCATGGGAGGGGCGGAACTTCCCCCCGATTGGGGAGGGTGGATGGATATTTATCGGCCTTTTCGGCAGGGTCTGCGGCACAGTCTGCCGCATCACCTTTTCCTTAATATCCGCGTCCGCGCGCGACAGTTCCCAGCATCGCCAGACCCTGGCGATGCTGCCGGATATTGCCCATCAGCACGCGGGCGGCCGTTTCCGGCTGGGTCATGCTGGCGATATGCGGCGTCAACAGGATAGCGGGATGTTGCCAGAAGGGATGATCGGCCGGCAGCGGCTCCGGTTCCGTCACATCCAGCACGGCACCGGAGAGTTTTCCGGCATCCAAGGCCGCCAGCAGGTCGGATTCCACCAGATGACCGCCCCGGCCGACATTGACCAGTGCGGCACCATCGGGCAGCAGATCGAAGATTTTGCGGCACAAAATGCCGCGTGTCTCCGCCGTCAGCGGCAGCAGACAGATCAGGATATCGCAGCCCGCCAGAAAGGCCGGCATCGCCTCCGCCCCGGCATGGCAGGTGACACCCTCCACCTGCTGGGGTGACCGCGACCAGCCCGACAGTGGGAAGCCATAGCTGCCCAGCCGGGCCAGCACCGCCCGACCCAGATTGCCCAGCCCCATCACGCCGATGCGACGATCTTGTGCCGGCACCAGTTTGATCGGCGCCCACCGCGCTTCCGCCTGGGCCTTGCGATAATGCAGCATATGACGGTGCAAGGCCAGGGTGGCGAAGCTGGCATATTCCACCATGCCCTCGGTGATGCCCGGTTCCACCATCCGCACCACCTGGATATGATCGGGCACCTGGGTCAGGTCCAACTGGTCCACCCCGGCCCCGGTGGAAAACAGCACTTCCAGATTGGGCAGGCTGGCCAGCAGGTCCGGCGTCACCGTCCAGGCGGCCAGATAGCGGATATCGGCAGGGTTGCCGGTATCGGGCCAGTGGCGGAAATCGATCTCCGGCGCCTCGGCGGCGAAGAGCTTTTGCCAAGTCGCACCGCGCACCGGGTCCGCCTTGTAGAGAAGGGCCATCTCCATTCTCCCAGAAAAAACGCCGCTGACACCGGAGGGTATCAGCGGCGTGACAGTAAGGTTCATGCCGTAAGGAAAAAATTGCCAGATCAGAACGTGTAGCTGACCTTGGCCGTAAAGGTGCGCGGCGTGCCGGGGGCGACCCAGAGCCGGGCGTAGGAGCTGGCGTAATAGCGCTTGTCAAACAGGTTATTCACATCCACCGACAGCTTCAACTGTTCAGTCGGCTGCCAGGAGGCCAGCAGCTTCACCAGCGTGTAGCTGGGCAGATAGAATTCCGTCGCCGTTTCCCCCAGCCGCTTGTCGACATAATTCACCCCACCGCCGATGGTGACAACATCATCCGTGCCGAACGTGAATTCCTTGGTGACCAGCAGGTTGGCGCTGTTCTTCGGCACGTTCAGCAGGGCGGAGCCTTCGCGGATCGGCTGGGCGAAATTGGGGTCCAGCATATCCTCCGCCACCTCGGCGTCTGTGTAGGAATAGGTCAGATAGACCTGGATATCTTCCGGCAGCTTGGCATTCAGATCAAACTCGATCCCCTTGCTGCGTGCCTTGCCGATAGCCAGGGAGAAGCCGGAATTCACCGGATCGGCCGTCAGCACATTGTTCTTCTTCATGCTGAACAGGGCAACGGTGCTGGTGATCTTGCCATCCGGCGTGGTGTATTTGGCCCCCACCTCATAGCTTTTGGTTTCTTCCGGACGGAACAGCGTGTTGCTGGCATCCGCACCGGAATTGGGGCGGAAGCCCTGACCATAGGAGCCGTAAACCGACACTTCCTCGGTGAATTCATAGGCGATGCCCGCCTGCGGGCTGAACTTCTTATAGGTCTTTGCGGCGTTTGTGCTGGTGCGGCGGAAATCGACATTATGGTCGAAATTATCGTAGCGGCCGCCGAAACGGATTTTCAGCTTCTCCGTGACATCAATCTGATCTTGCAGATAGGCACCCCAGGCCTCCTGGGTTTCCAACTCACTGCGGAAGGCGCCCGGCACCTGAAGATTGCCGTAGACAGGGTTATAGACATTGATGGCGTTGTTGGCGGCCGTGATAGGGCGGCCCGCCGTGTAGGTGCCGGGACGATAACGCAGTTGCAGGTGATCAACCTCGAACTTGTCCCAGTCGGTACCGATGATCACATGATGGGTGAAATCCCCAGTGTTGAAGGTGCCGCTGGTTTCCGCCCGCAGCACCGAATGTTCGGTCTGGAAGTCACGATAACGGCGCTGACGCGACAGGAAGGTGCCGTTGGTCTTGTCCAGCGTCTGGCGGCCACCCGCCAGTTCCGCCTCGGTAGAGAAACCCTTGAAGGAGGTTTCGCGGTAGCCGGCGCCGATCAGCAGGCTCCAGTTATCACTGAAATTATGCTGCAGCTGCGCCTGATGGCCCAGCACACGCACCTTGATCGGGCCATCATCCGGTTCGCCCAGGAAGGTGGAATTGGCGACCGCCCCCAGCACGCCATTGATGGCGACGATGCCGCGATCAAACGGCACCTTCTGGTTCACATATTCCATTTCATAGGACAGCGAGGTGTCCTCGGTCAGTTCCACCAGAATGGAGGGGCTGAACGTGTATTTCTTGGTCTTAATGGTCTTGCGGAAGCTGCCGGCATCTTCTGCCGCGCCATTCAGGCGCACGGCCACCTTATCGGCCACCGCCCCGGTGATATCGCCTTCGACCCGGTAATTATCATAGCTGCCGGCGGAGACGCTGAAGCTGCCCTCTGTGTCGAATTTCGGCTTCTTGGTGATGATATTCACCGTACCGCCCGGTTCGCCACGGCCGAACAGGGCGGAGTTGGGGCCTTTCAGCACCTCAATCTTTTCAATATTAGAGGCATCACGCGGACCGCCATAGCCACGGCCGCCATTGAAACCATTGACCAGATAGCCCGAGGGGAAATTTTCATCACCAGAGAAGCCGCGCACGGCGAAGGCATCCCAAAGGCCACCGAAATTATTCTGCTTGGCAATGCCGCTGGCCATTTCCAGCGCATCTTCCAGGCCGGTGGCGCCGATGGTTTGCAGCAGCTCCCCATCCAGCACCTGGATCGATTGCGGCGTGTCCTTGATGGCGATGTCGCCCCGATAGGCCTGACGCTGGCCGACAACGATGATCTCTGCCAGTTCCTCACCAGCTGCCATTTCCGCGGTTGCGGTGCCGGTCAGCGCGACGCAGGCAGCCCCTGCCACCAAGGCAAGCCGGAATCCGGGATTAATTTTCATCTTTGTTCCCCTTTATGAAGCTCCGCCGTCCAACCTGGTACGGATTGTTACTATGTAACATCCGCTTTCTTATTCATCCCGTCATGCCAACACAATGGTCGGCATCTTTGCGAGGCGTTTTCGCTCTGCGTTTTGCTTTTTCCTGTTATCCAGATTTGCGCATTGACGACAAAATTGTTTCGTCAAACTGCCATGGGGCGACAGTGTGTTATATCGTTGACGGGTCAAAATACGTGGAAAATGCCGGGGGCTTCTGCCCCCTCCGCGACAAAAAGCCCCGCCATCATGGGGATGGCGGGGCTTTGCAGAGGACGGATCAGCAGAAAATGCCGGTCAGAGATATTTCAGCCACCAGATATCCTTGCGGCGCTGCTTCAACTGGGCGAACCAACGGGTGGGGTAATAGAGCGGCAGCACCAGCCCCAGCGACCAGAGCCAGACGGTGGAGACATTATCCACCCCGAAGACGCTGCCCTTGTTCAGCCCATAAAGCGCCACGGCCCCCAGATAGAGCGCCTTCAGCACATAAAGATGCAGCAGATAGAAGAACATCGGCGCACCACCGAACAGGGCCAGCCAGGGCATCAGCCGGCTATCCTGAACTTTCTCAAACAGCACCAGCAGCAGCACGCCGGTGCCGACGGTGGGCAGCAGGAACAGCAGGGAGGGCGGATATTTGGTCAGTGACAGGAAACTCATGACTGTTACCAGTCCGTCTGCGCCGGTGAACCAGGGCTTGTCACCATAGAAATTGGCGTAGCGCAGGGCCACGAAGCCAACCAGCATGGCGATACCCACCAGCAACAGGCGGCGCTGACGCTGGCCTGCATCGGCATTCCTGGCAAACCAGGGGCCGGCGGCATAACCCAGCAGAATCACCCCGATCCAGGGCAGGATCGGGTATGTCGTCTTGGCAAACATGCCGCCGCCCAGATCAATGACGCTGCGCTGGTGCAAAATGGCCCAGGGTACGTACCAGGCATCCCCCGGTGCCAGCCGGATCCCATCCAGCAGATTATGGCCGCAGACGATCAGCAGACCGAGCGCGAACTGCCAGGGGCGGGGTATATGCAGCAGACCGGCCAGCACCACCATGCTGATACCGATGGCCCAGATCACCTGCAGCCAGAAACCCTTTGGCGGGAACTGCGCCGACCAGGCAAAGCCGACAAAGGTCAGTTCCAGGAAAATCAGGAACAGGCCACGTTTCAGCAGAAACAGGGAGGTTTCCTGTTTGCTGTGCGACTGGCCATAAAGCCAGGCCGACAGGCCGGTCAGCGCCACGAAGGTGGGGGCACAGAAGGTGGAGAGCAGCCGGGTGAAAAACAGCGCCGGGCTCACCTGAGTGACATCCACCGGGTCGCTGACCTGCATATGCAGGAACCATGTCTCCCGTACATGATCCACCAGCATGAACAGCATCACCAACCCGCGCAGCGCATCAATGGCCACCAGCCGCGTGCGCGCCATGGTGGCCGGTGCCGTCTGCGCCGGCGCATAAACCCCGTTGCCTGTCAGGCTTGTCATCTCTGCCAATCCCCGTTCCGTTGCCGACCATGCGGCCGGTCTTTACCATCAGTGGGATAGCTTATGACAGCGCCGCAGGTTGGATATGCGGAATCGCGGGGGGCGGATCAGCGAAAGCTGCCGTGGGAAGGACTGGAAAGAGGATTTTACCGGCCGGCATGTCGGGTGATCACGGGTTGATCACCCGACATGCGCCGCGCTGATCAGGCCCCGGCCTTTGCCAAAGCCTGATCCAGTTCCACGATGGCGCAGATGATGTGATAGAAGCTGCTGGCCGGTGCCGCCTCGTCAATCAGGCTGCCATCGGCCTGCATCCGGTCATACCAGAGGCCGGGAACGGCCGTCTGCAGATAGGTCCAAAGCCCCGCGGCCCCATCGGCGGCGATCTGCCAGTAATCCGCGCGTCCGGTCAGCAGGCCGGCCAGACAGCCGGCCTTGATGCGCTCCGTCTGCGGCCACAGGCGGGCGGCGGCATCATGGGGGGAGAAATCATCCAGCAGGCTGTTGAAGGCGACATTGCGCGCCTTGTCCACGCCATGGCCTTCCCCGATGGTGATCAGGCGCAAGCCAGCTTCCACCGCATCCTGCCGGCTGCGCAGCGTGCCCCAGCGCAACAGCAGCCAGGCCCATTCGAACTGGTGGCCGGGCTCGACGATGCGCCCATCCACCCCCTCGGCCGGGGACCAGTCGGCGGCGAAAAATTCCCGCAGCCCCCCGGTTTTGGCATCAATGAAATAGGTCAGCGCCATATGGGCGATGGTGTCGGCCAGATCGGTCCAGACCTTGTTGCCGGTCAGTTCCTCCCAGGCCAGACAGGCCTCAAACAGGTGCATATGCGGGTTGGATTGCTGGCGATGCTTGCCCGCCGGTTCCACGAATCCGGCCACCGGGTGGGGCAGCAGGTCGCGCATGGCGGCCAGCACGGCCAGGGCCTGTGCTTCATACACGGCCACATTATTCAACGCCTGGGCGGCCTGGGCCATGCTGAACAGGGCGAATGCCTGATCATAAAGCGCCACGCTGTCATCCACCGAAGTCCCTTCGGGGGAGACCACGCCGCGCACCAGCCCATCCGGCCGCTGGAACCGTTCCAGGAACAGCCGCAGCCCTTCCTTCACCGCCGTCTGCGCCGGGCCATCCCAGCCCAGGCGGCCGGCCACGGCATAGGAATAGACCTGGCGGGCCTGGACACGGGCGCGGCGATTGGCGTCCACCGGCTGGCCCTGCTGGTCCAGCTTTTCATGGAAGCCGCCGCGCGCATGGTCGTAGCCCTGCTGCCACCAGATGGGGAAGGCTTGCCCCAGCAGCCAGTTCTTCAGGCGGTCGCGCTGTGTGGCGGCGGCGGAAAGGGAGGATTGGGTCATCGGCGTCAAGGCCCTGTCTGGTCGAATGGATCAGGAATGCCACAGGCGGGCGGCACCGCGCACGCCCGAACTGTCGCCCCAGCGGGCCGGTGCGATCTTCGCCTCCCAGCCGTCGGAGAAGACATGCGGGCGGATGGCAGCCGGCAGCCGCTCATAAAGTTCCGTGACATTGGACAGGCCACCGCCCAGCACGAACACATCGGGATCCAGGATATTGACGATCAGCGCCATCGCCCGGCCCAGCCGATCAATATAGCGATCCATGGCGCCCACGGCATTGGCATCGCCCCGGCGGGCGGCCTGGATGATGCCTTCGCCATCCATAGACCGGCCGCTCACCCGCTCAAAATCGCGGCGCAAGCCGGTGCCGGAGACCCAGGTTTCCAGGCAGTTGCGCTGGCCGCACCAGCATTCGGTGCCCGGCAGCTCCGCCCCTTGCGGGGAGGGCAGGGGGATATGGCCCCATTCGCCGCCAATGCCGTTGGCCCCTTCCACCAACTGGCCATCCACCACCAGCCCGCCACCGCAACCGGTGCCGATGATGATGGCAAAGGCCACCCGCGCCCCGGCCGCCGCCCCATCAACGGCTTCCGACAGGGCCAGGCAATTGGCGTCATTGGCCATATGCACGTCCCGGCCCAGCGCGGTCGCCAGATCCTCCCGGAAGGTGCGGCCGTTCAGATAAACGGAATTGGCGTTGCGCATCAGCCCGGTACGCGGGGAGATGGAGCCGGGGACGCCAACGCCCACCGTGCCCTTGGCACCGGCTTCCTGCTCGGCCCGCTGGATCAGGTCGCAGACAACCCGGATGGCGGCGTCATAATCACCCGGATTGGGTTGACGCACGCGGGACAGGAAACGGCCATCCTGGTCCAGGGCGGCGGCTTCGATCTTGGTACCGCCGAAATCGACCCCAATTCTGATCATCTGGCAATGCTCCGGCCGACAGCGCAGGTCGCGGCGGCCCTTTGACATAAGGAAATATCTGGTTCAGGTGCGGGTATGGCCCGCGATGCCGCCACGCCAGCGGCGGCCAGCCATAGCCATACTAAGGCAGGGGACTCTCGCTGGACATGGGCTTCCTCTGGCATCTTGCATTCGCCCCTGGTTTGGCCTTCCTGACGGGGCCGGGGCGTTCGCGGGGCAATTTATCCGCTCTTTTAAAATAAGCAAATTGAAATAATAAATCAGACACGCCTTCACGCCGTTTTCATCAGCACGCTGCGCGACGGCAGCAGCCGGTCGTTGAAGGGCAGGATGGCGGCCCCCACCGCCGGCGCATCGGCAGCCATGGCGGCACGGCGCAGGGGGGCAATGGCGGGGACGCGATCCCCATAACCGGCGGTACGCTGGTTGACGGTCGTCACCAGCCCATCCACCAGATCGGCCGGCAGCCGGCCGCCAATGAACACCGCCTCCGGATTCATCAGGCAACTGATGGAAAGCAACGGTTCCACCAGCAATTCCGCCGCCATCTCCAGCCATTCCGTCACCAGGCTTTGGCCGGAGGGGGGCAGGGCAGCCAGTTGGTCCGGTCGTTCCAGCGGGTGGCCCCGCGCTTCCAAAAAGTCGAACAGGGCGGACAGCGAGACGGCATCCTGCAACGCGCGGGCGGCTGTGCGGGGGGAATGGATGGGCAGAAAGCCGATCTCTCCGCTGCGTCCATTGGCGCCGCGGTAATAGTTGCCATCGATCACCAACCCACCGCCCAGCCCCCGGCTGAACAGGATATAGACGAAGCTGGGGTGATGCAGCCCATGGCCAAAGGCCAATTCGCCGAGCGCAGCGGCAGCGGCGTCATTCTCCACGAAGGTGGGCAGGCGCAAGCGTTGCCCCAGCAGGGCGGGCAGGTCCACCTCCTCCCACCCGGCATAGGCAGCCGGCTGGTGCGGCAGATGCACCCGGCCCAGATCGTCGGGCCGGGCGATGCCGATCCCGATCAACCGGTCTGGATGAACGCCACCGGTTTCCAGCAGGCGCGGGATTTGCGCGTCAAAGAAGGCAATCACCGCATCGGGCAAAGCAAATTCCGCCTCCAGCGTTGCGCGCGCCCGCACCTGTCCCAGCAGGTCCAGCACCACCAGGGTGATATGGTCGCGGTCGATATTCAGCCCGATGGAAAAGCAGCCATCGGGATTGATGGTCAGCTTCATGGCCGGCTGGCCGCGCTGCCCCAGCAGGCGGCCAGCCTCCATGATCAACCCTTCATTCAACAGCCGCTTGGTGATGTTGGCGATGGCGGGTGCTGTCAGGCCGGTGATATCGGCCAGATCGCTGCGGGTGATCGGCCCGCTGACCCGGATCGCCTGCAAGGTGACACGCTGATTATGATCGCCCGCCCGTTCCAAATTGGTGCCGGACAGGCTGGCCCCCAACGACGGGTGCAGATCGGCCAGACGCGTGGGCGTGTGCGGTTGCATGGGTGGGTGAGACCTTCAGGGGCGGGCAGATACAGGAATAGCTTCTGGAATTACCGCGTGCTGGCCGGGCCACACAATGGGGATGTCGCGTCGCATGATCGGCACCGGGCCGGCAGTTGTCCCCTATTGACCTGATAGATGTGTCCCAAGAGACTGAATGGTAAAGAAAAACATGTTTCAAACAATAGTTTAATCCCCCCTTCATGAAGCTGTAACCGCCTTCCCTATTCTGCGCCTGATCGGCCGACCCCCGTCATCAACACCGGCCATGATCATCGGAAGGGAATAGAAATGTCGACTATCTGCTTGCGCCCGATCCTGCTGGGCGGCTGCGTCCTGGCGATTCTGAGCGCCGTGCCGGCGCAGGCAGAGACCCTTGTTCTGGAAGAGATCATCGTGACGGCGCAAAAGCGCAGCCAGAGCGCCCAGGATGTGCCGATCTCCCTGACCGCCTATTCCGGCAAGAAGCTGGAGGAACTGGGCCTGACGGAACTGGACGACCTGTCCAACTTCGTGCCCGGCCTGCAGATCCAGCTGCAAAGCCCGAACAATCCCGGCTATGTCATCCGCGGCATCACTTCCGACAATGGCTCTTCCCAGCAGGAAGCCCGCGTTTCTGTCTTCGTGGACGGCGTGCCGGCCAGCCGCGCCCGGGGGGCGGTGGTGGAACTGTTCGATATCGAACGGGTGGAAGTGCTGAAGGGGCCGCAGGGCACCTTGTTCGGCCGTGGCGCCCAGATCGGCGCCGTCCATGTTATCTCCAACAAGCCGCAGTTGGATGAGATGGAGGTGACCGGCCGCATCGCCATCGGCAATTACCGCCAGCAGACCTATGAAGCCACGGTCAACGCCCCGGTCTCGGACAAGGTGGCCGTCCGGCTGGCCGGCATCAGCCGCCAGCGCGACGGCTATATCGACAATCTGGTGCCCGGCGCCAAGGAAAAGCTGAACGGCGTTGGCGTGGAAGCGCTGCGCGGTTCGCTGCTGGTGGAGGCATCTGACGATTTCAAGATCACCGGCATCCTGAACTATCAGAAGGATGATTATACTGGCACCTCCTTCAAGAACCGCCGCTTTGCCCCGGCGGGTGGTGATACCAGCCCCTTCACCGCCGCCCAGCTTAATCGCGGTGACGAGCTGGGGGTGGATCGGGAGCTGTTCAACGCCAATGTCACGGCGGAATATCGCCTTTCCGACAGCGTGCACCTGACCTCCATCTCCGGCTTCCGCAAGTTCGATACGAATGAGGAGTTCGATGCTGACGGCACCCAGGCCTATATGCTGGAATTCGCTGAGATCGCCCATAGTGAGCAGTGGAGCCAGGAATTCCGCCTGAATTACGATGATGGCGACCAGTTCCAGGGTTTTGTGGGCGCCAATTACTTCCATGAAAAGGGTTATCAGCGCGTGCCGCTGCGCACCAATGAACGCTCGCTGGCCCTGCTGGCGGTGCCGGCGCTGAACCCCTTCTATGGTCAGGCGATCCTGCCCAATGGCACCGTCAATCCCGGCCCGACGGCGCTGCCCAACGGCCTGCCATTGCGCACCTTTGGCGAGGCGCTGTTCACCAATTACGGCACCAACAGCGCCTATGAGGCCTTTGCCGACGGCACCTATGCGCTGACCCCGGAATTCTCCCTGACGGCCGGCGTGCGCTTCACGCATGAGAAGCAGGAATCGGCTTTCGAACAATGGGTGGATCGCCCGGTCAGCCTGATCGGCAGCCTGTTCCCCAATGTACCCCGCAAGCAGCAGGAAAAGGATTTCGACAGCGTGGTCGGCCGTTTCGTCGCCAGCTATAAGCCGACAACCGACAGCCTGATCTATGCCAGCGTGTCACGCGGCCGCCGTCCGGCGGTGGTGCAGGTGAACGCCACCCTCTCCAACACGCTGAAGAACGAAATCGTCTGGAGCTATGAGGCCGGTGCCAAGACCAGCCTGCTGGATAACCGGATACAGTTGGAAGGGGCTGGTTATTACTATGATTACAGCAATTTCCAGACCTCTTCCCGGCCGGACAATTCCCCCATCGCGGTGACGGTGGATAGCGGCACGGCCACGGCCTATGGGTTTGAGGGCAGCATCACGGCCCAGGCCACGGAGGCGCTGTCGGTCTTCGCCAATTACGGCTATATCCATGCCGAATTCGATGACACCGACTCCAGGGGCAACCGGCAGGTGCTGGCCGGCAACACCTTCCGCCTGACGCCGGAACACAGCGTCTCTCTTGGTGCCCAATATGTTCGTCCGCTGGGCGACAGCGGGGTTGAGTTGTTCGTGACCCCCACCTTCTCCTGGAAGTCGCGGGTCTATTTTGAAGAAACCAACCTGCCGGATATCAGCCAGGGTGCCTATGGCACGGCCAACCTGCGCGCCGGTTTCCGGTCTGATGATGGGCGCTGGACGGTCACTGCCTCGGTGCAGAACCTGTTTAACCGCGAATATCTGATCGATGCCGGCAATACCGGCGGGGCCTTCGGCGTGCCCACCTTCATCGCCGGCACGCCGCGTTTCTATGGCGTTGAAGTCGCCGTCAAGTTCTGACGGTTGAGGGGCGGTGATGAATGAACCTGTGGGGGAAGGGGAAAAGCCATTCCCCCCGGTTCAGTCTGACCCGCACCCTTTGCGGTAACCCCGGCGCTTGACGCCGGGGTGGGTGGGCGGTGACGCTATAGGCGCGTTCCCGCCCGTCACATCAAGGCGCCAGCCATGGCCATTGCGCCCACCCCCGCCCGTCCCGCCACAGCCCTGTGGCGGGAACTGATGCCCAAGCTGATCACGTGTTTCCAAGAAGGATACAGTCTTGCCGCCCTGCGCAATGATGCGGTGGCGGGGCTGACAGTGGCCATTGTCGCCTTGCCGCTGGCCATGGCGCTGGCCATCGCATCCGGCACCACACCGGACAAGGGGCTGGTCACGGCGGTGGTGGCAGGCTTTCTGATCTCCGCCTTGGGGGGCAGCCGGGTGCAGATTGGCGGCCCGACCGGTGCCTTTGTGGTGGTGGTGTTCGATGTCATCGCCCGGCATGGCTATGACGGGCTGCTGCTGGCCACCCTGATGGCCGGCATCATTCTGGTGGCAGCCGCTGTCACCCGCATGGGCCAGTGGATCAAATATATCCCGGAACCGGTGGTGACGGGGTTCACGGCCGGCATTGCGGTGATCATTTTCACCAGCCAGATCAAGGATCTGCTGGGCCTTTCCATGGCCAGTGTCCCGGCGGAGTTCCTGGAAAAATGGCCGGCCTTCTGGGAAGCGCGCGGCACGGTTGGCCCGGCGGCCATTCTGGGCTTGGGCTGCCTGGCCCTGATCCTGGTGATGCGGCGCTGGACACCCAAGGTGCCGGCCTTTCTGGTGGCGGTTGTCGTGGCGGCCGTTGCGGCCCCCCTGGCGGGTTTACCAGTGGAAACCATCGGTTCGCGTTTCGGCGGTATTCCCGACCATCTGCCGATGCCGGCCGTGCCGGAGATCACGCTGGAGAAGCTGCGTATCCTGCTGCCCAGCGCCCTGACCATTGCCTTTCTGGCGGGGGTCGAGTCGCTGCTCTCCGCCGTGGTGGCCGATGGCATGACGGGGCGGCGGCACCGCCCCAATGCGGAATTGCTGGCCCAGGGTGTGGCCAATATCGCCTCGCCCCTGTTTGGCGGGCTGCCGGCAACGGGGGCGATTGCCCGTACCGTCACCAATATCCGCTCCGGCGCGCGCAGCCCGGTGTCCGGCATGTTGCACGCAGCCTTTCTCTTGCTGTTCATGCTGGCCTTCAGCGGGCTGGCGACCTATGTGCCGCTGGCGGTGCTGGCGTCCGTGCTGGTGGTGGTGGCCTGGAACATGAGCGATGCCGGGCGCTTTGTGCATCAGCTCCAAGTTGCGCCCATTGGTGATCGGCTGATCCTGCTGACCACCTTCGTGCTGACGGTGCTGATCGACCTGACGGTGGCGATTGAGGTGGGGGTGCTGTTCGCGGCGGTGCTGTTCATGCACCGCATGTCAGAAGCCGTCAGCGTGCGGGAACATGAACAGCCGGAAGCCTCTGCCGGGCTGCCACCGCACACCGTTCTTTACCACATTGACGGGCCGATGTTCTTTGGCGCTGCCCGCAAGCTGGCCGATGTGCTGGAACGCACTGGCGGCGCGCCCAAGGTGCTGATCTTGGATATGGAGGCGGTCCCCCTGCTGGATGCCACGGGTGCCGATGCCATCCAGACCGCCATCCAACGGGCGGCGCGCCGGGGCGCCAGCATCATCCTGTCCGGGGTGCAGCGCCAGCCGATGGGGGTGCTGCATGGGTTGGGTATCCGCCACCGGCGCGGCGCGGTGGTGATGGCGGCCGATCTGGAGCGGGCGAAACAACTGGCCCAGGATGTGTTGGACCGATAGGGCGGATGGCTGCCTCGCCGCTTGCGACATTGACAGCCCCCCTTCCGATCCCCGATCAATGGCCGCCCTTAAGCGTCCTTCCCTTCTCCCAAGCAGATCGACCATGACCCGTCTTGTCTACCTGTGCGACTGGCTGCCCCCCGATTTTGGCGCCGTCGGCCAATATGCCATGATGCATAGCCGGGAGCGGGCGGCCCTGGGGTATGAGGTGACGCTGGTCGGTCTGACCTCTGGTGAGACGCGGCTGGAAGAGGAGAGGGTGGGGCCGGGGCTGGTGCGCATTCTGCGCCTGTCCGCTCCCCCCATTGATCGGGCCAACCTGCCGCGCCGTCTGCTGTGGACGGCGCGCACCAATGCCGCCCTGCTCAAGGCCGCCTGGCGCTGGATGCGGCAGGCGGATCAGATCCTGTTCACCGGCTCCCCGCCGTTCCTGCTGCATTATCTGGTGCCGCTGAACCTGATCCTGCGAAAACAGCTGATCTATCGGATTGCGGATTTCCATCCGGAATGTCTGATCGCGTCACGTGAGACGAAATCGGCAATCCTGGATGCCTTTCTGAAACTGACCATCTGGCTGCGCCGCCGGGTGCAGCGATTCGAGGCCTCGGGCGAAGATCAGGTGCGGTTGCTGCAATCTTACGGGATTCCAGCGGCGAATATCGTGCTGAAGCGCGATCCGCCGCCGGTGGAACTGACCGGTGATGAACAGCCGCTGCCCGTGCCGCCGGAACTGGCCGGCAAGGTGGTGCTGCTTTATTCCGGCAACTGGGGCGTGGCACATGATACTGACACTTTCCTGGAAGCCTATATCCGTCACCATCGCCAGGGCTCCGGCCGGGTTGGCCTATGGCTGAACGCCATCGGCGTCGGTGCCACCTTGGTGGAAGAACGGCTGCGGGCGGAGGGGCTGCCGGTGGCGCGGGGCAAGCCGGTGCCTTTTGGTGACCTTGGGCGCCTGCTGGTGACACCGGATGCGCATCTGATCACGCTGCGCGATGGATTCGTCGCTTATGTCATTCCGTCCAAGACTTATGGCTGCATCGCTTCTGGCAAAGCGGTGCTTTATATCGGCTCTGACCAGTCGGATGTGGACCTGATCTGCCGGGAAGGACAACAGCCGAGCCAGCCCTATATTCGCGTGCCGGTGGGGGATGTAGCGGGTACGGCGGCGGCGCTGGAAGCTTTGGCCGATAGTGTGACAGCGCCCATGCCCGCATAAATGGTTCACAACCTGCTGCCGACCATGTAAGAGCAGCTTTTGCCATTCAGACCGTTGGGGCGACTGGTTGGGATGGGGTAGAAAATTGCGGGCCGGTGCGGTTGACGCTCTGGCAGGCCCGCCAACTGGAGAGTGGATATGTCGCGTAAGGTTGCATTGATCACCGGTGTGACGGGGCAGGATGGCGCCTACCTGTCCGAACTGCTGCTGTCCAAGGGCTATATCGTCCATGGGGTGAAGCGCCGTTCCTCTTCGCTCAATACCGGCCGTATCGACCATCTCTACCAGGATATCCACGAGAAGGATCTGCGCTTCCAGCTGCATTACGGTGACCTGACGGACAGCACCAACCTGATCCGCATCGTGCAAGAAACGCAACCGGACGAGATTTACAACCTGGCCGCGCAGAGTCATGTGCAGGTCAGTTTCGAGACCCCGGAATATACGGCCAATGCCGACGCCATCGGCACGCTTCGCCTGCTGGAAGCTATCCGTATCCTGAAGCTGGAGCAGAAGACCCGCTTCTATCAGGCTTCCACTTCTGAACTGTACGGCAAGGTGCAGGAGACGCCGCAGAAGGAAACCACCCCTTTCTATCCGCGCAGCCCCTATGCTGCCGCCAAGCTCTATGCCTATTGGATCACGGTGAATTACCGTGAGGCCTATGGCATCCATGCCAGCAACGGCATCCTGTTCAACCATGAAAGCCCTATCCGCGGCGAAACCTTTGTTACCCGAAAGATCACCCGCGCGGTGGCGGCCATCCATCATGGCAAGCAGCATTGCCTCTATCTCGGCAATCTGGACAGCCTGCGTGACTGGGGCCATGCCCGCGATTATGTGGAAGGCATGTGGCGTATCCTGCAGCAGGATCAGGCCGATGATTACGTGCTTGCCACGGGTGAGATGCATACGGTGCGGGAGTTTGTCGAAAAATCCTTCGCCCATGTTGGCATGACCATTGTTTGGTCGGGCAGTGGCGTGGACGAGGTGGGCCGTTGCAGCGCCACCGGTCGCGAACTGGTGAAGGTCAATCCGCGTTATTTCCGCCCGACGGAAGTGGACCTGCTGCTGGGCGACCCGTCCAAGGCACGGGAAAAGCTGGGCTGGAAGCACAGCACGCCGTTCGCCGAACTGGTGCGCGACATGATGGAATCCGACCTGAAGCTGATGGCCTGACGGAGCGCTGGCAATGTCTGACGAACTGCGCCCCTATGATCTGACCGGCAAGAAGGTTTGGGTTGCCGGTCATCGTGGCATGGTGGGCGGCGCCGTGGTGCGCCGCTTGGCCCGCGAAGGCTGTGCGGTGCTGACCGTCGGGCGCGACGTGGTGGACCTCACCCGTCAGGCGGCGGTGGAGGAGTGGGTGGCTGCCCAGAAGCCCGACGCGGTGGTGGTGGCCGCCGCCAAGGTCGGCGGCATTCTGGCCAATAACTCCTATCCGGCGGATTTCCTCTACGATAATCTGGTGATTGAAACCAATATCGTGCAGGCCAGCTTCCGCACCGGTGTGGAAAAGCTGCTGTTCCTGGGCTCTTCCTGCATTTATCCCAAGCTGGCCCCCCAGCCGATGCGGGAAGACGCGCTGTTGACCGGCCCGCTGGAGCCGACCAACGAATGGTACGCCATTGCCAAGATCGCTGGCATCAAGCTGTGTCAGGCGTTCCGCAAGCAGCATGGTTGCGACTATATCTCTGCCATGCCGACCAATCTTTATGGTCCGGGCGACAATTTCCACCCCTCCGGCAGCCATGTGCTGCCGGCCCTGATGGCCCGTCTGCATGATGCGGCACGTGAGGGAAAGAGTGAGGTGGTGTTGTGGGGCACCGGCAAGCCGTTGCGTGAATTCCTTTATGTGGAAGATCTGGCCGATGCCCTGGTCTTCCTGCTGAAGAATTACAGCGGCTATGACCATGTAAATGTTGGCAGCGGGCGGGAAGTCACTATCCGCACGCTGGCCGAACAGATTGCCGCGACTGTGGGCTATCGCGGTCGCTTCACCTATGACACCAGCAAGCCCGACGGTACGCCGCGCAAGCTGATGGATAATTCCAAGCTGGCGGAAATGGGCTGGACGGCACAGACCAGCCTGGCCGACGGTTTGGCGCTGACCTATCGCTGGTTCCTGGAAGAAGCGGAAAAGGGCGGGCTGCGCGGTCTCGGCGCGCACTGATCCCGGTTAGAGCCGGGTACGTTTAACCGAAAACGCACCCGGCTCTAAGTCCTTGTTCAGCGCGCGGATTTACGCTCCAAAGCGATTGCGCTTTTACGCGATCCGCTCTAGGGGGCAGGTTTTTCTTGTGTGTGGCAGGGATACTGACCTATCCCTGTTTTTCATAAAAACAAGGAGGAACCATGCCCACCATCCGCATTGTGGAGGTTGGCCCGCGCGACGGGCTGCAAAATGAACCCGCCATCGTTCCACTGGACGTGAAGATCGCTCTGGTGGATCGTCTGGCCCGCACCGGCCTGACCCATGTGGAGGCGGGGGCCTTCGTTTCCCCCAAATGGGTGCCGCAGATGGCCGACAGCGCGGCTGTGCTGGCCAGTCTGTCACCCGTTCCCGGCGTCGCCTACCCCGTCCTGGTGCCCAATGTCAAGGGGCTGGAAGCGGCAATGGCGGCCGGTGTGGCGGAAATCGCCATATTCGGTGCGGCGTCGGAAGGGTTCAGCCAGCGCAATATCAATTGCAGCATGGCCGAAAGCCTGGATCGCTTTCGCCCCGTGGTGGCGACGGCACTGGATGCGGGGCTACGCGTGCGGGGCTATGTGTCCTGCGTGCTCGGCTGCCCCTATGAGGGGGACGTTGATCCGGCGCGGGTGGCCTTCATGGCGGCATCCCTGTCGGCCATGGGCTGTTACGAGATCAGCCTGGGCGATACAATTGGCGTCGGCACCCCGGCCAAGGCCGCCGCCATGCTGCGGCGGGTGGTGCAGGATGTGCCGGTGGATCGGCTTGCCCTGCATTTCCACGATACCTATGGCCAGGCCGTGGCCAATATTCTGGCCTGTCTGGATCAGGGCGTGACGGTCATGGACAGCGCCGTGGCTGGCCTGGGCGGCTGCCCCTATGCCAAGGGTGCCTCCGGCAATGTGGCGACGGAGGAACTGCTGTACCTGTTCGAAGGGCTCGGCCTGTCGACCGGCGTTGATCTGGATGAGGTGGCGCGGATCGGCGACTGGATCAGCCGGGAACTGGGCCGCCCCAATGGCAGCAAGGCCGGCCGGGCGCGGCTGGCCAAATTGGCCGGGTAGAAGGGAAGGGGGCGGACTGACAGCCGCCCCCAGATCTGATTACAGATCTTCCAGCTGTTCCTTGGTGATCCAGAATACTTCACCAAAGGACAGTTCGGTCTCCAGCCAGAGGAACTCGGCGTCCGGATAGGCCTCTTCCAGGGCCGCACGGCCAGTGCCAACTTCCACCAGCAGCCCGCCGCCTTCGTTCAGGTATTTCGGCGCTTCCTTCAGGATGCGGTGGACAATATCCATCCCGTCATCACCGCCGCCCACCAGGGCCATGCGCGGTTCCGCCTGATATTCTTCGGGCAGGTTGGCCATCGCTTCAGCATCGACATAGGGCGGGTTGCTGATGATCAGGTCGTATTTCTTGCCCTTCAGCGGCTTGAACAGGTCGCCATTGAACAGCTTCACCCGTTCTTCCAGCGCATGATCGGCGACATTGATCTTCGCCACCTCCAGCGCGTCCGGCGACAGATCGACCGCATCGACCTTGGCTTCCGGGAAAATCTTGGCCGCCAGAATGGCCAGACAGCCGGACCCGGTGCAGAGATCCAGCACCCGTTCCACATCCATCACATCATCGACCAGGGTGAAATCCTGCTCGCCACCAAACATCTCCCCGAACAGCAATTCGCCGATGAAGGAGCGCGGCACGATCACCCGTTCATCGACATAGAACGGCACGCCCTGGATATAGGTGCGCTTGGTCAGATAGGCGGCGGGCTTGCGGCTGGTGACCCGTTCATGAATGATGCTGGCCAGGGCCTGACGCTCTGCCGGCAGCAGGCGGGCCTCCAGATAAGGCTCCAGCTGGTCCACCGGCAGTTTCAGCGTCTCCAGCACCATGAAGACGGCTTCGTCATAGGCGGTGAAGGCGCCATGGCCGTGCACCAGCCCCGCCCGGTTGAACCGGCTGACGGCATAGCGGATGAAGTCGCGCACGCTGATCAATTCCGCCGCCACGCTGTCAATGGCGGGCAGGTTCAGGTCGCTCATGAACAAGGCTCCAGGGCTGGTTTGGTAAAATGTGGTTGGAAGAAGGATATAGCCGATCAGCCGGCAGGCTGCTGCTGGGTGATGCAATGGATGCCACCGCCGCCGCGCACGATATCCAGGGCCGGCACCGGCACGACCTTGCGGTCGGGGAACAGCTTGCGGAAGGTACGCAACGCTTCCTCATCCATCGGGTCTTCGAAGAAGGGCATCACGATGCCGCCATTGGCCATGTAGAAATTGGTGTAGGAGAGGGTGAGGCGGACGCCATTCTGCTCCCGCCTGGCGGGGGTGCGCAAGGTGACGATTTCCAACGCCCGCCCGTTGGCATCGCGTGCGGCGGACAAGCGGGCCAGATTATCCTGGAATACCGGGTAATTGGGATCGGATGTGTCGTCCGTCACCATGGTCAGCACCACGCCCGGTTTCACGAAACAGGCGATCTCGTCAATATGGCCGTCGGTCTCATCCTGCTCGTACCCCCGGGCCAACCAGATGAATTGCTTGACGCCCAGATGATCGCGCAGATGCCCCTCAATCTCCTGGCGGGAAAGGTGGGGGTTGCGGTTGGGGTTCAGCAGACATTCCTCTGTGGTCAGCAGCGTGCCTTCACCATCGACATGGAAGGAGCCACCTTCCATCACCAGGGGCGCGCCATAGCGCTTCAGACCCTGCTGTTCCAGAATCAGGCGGCCAACCTCCGTGTCGGGTTGGAAATCATCATAATTGCGGCCCCAGGCATTGAAGCCCCAATGCACGCCGGCCACGTCGCCCTTGCCATTGATGATAAAGCTGGGGCCATTGTCGCGCACCCAGCTGTCGCTGGTCGGCATGGGCAGCACATTGACCCCCTTGCCACAGGCCAGGCTGACCTCCGCCAGAGCGCCATCGGGGCAGAGCATGGTGACCGGTTCGAACTGGGCGATAGCCTGGGCCACGGCGGCATAGGCGGCGCGGGCAGCATCCAGCCCATTGGGGAAAGTCTCTGCCCGGACGGGCCAGGCCATCCAGCAGCGTACATGCGGGGCCCATTCGGCCGGCATGTGGAATCCATCTGCGACAGGGGTGGTCATGACCTGGGCATCCTCACGGCTGTTATCTCGGGCAAAATAAAGCGCCCCGGCGAAGGTAATCGCCGGGGTGTGTTTCTGACAACCATGCCGAAACGATGAAAACGGATTTCTGCATGTCGGGATAGCGACGGATCGGCAGAAGCCAGTTGGTAACATCACAATGGAATATGCAGGCGAGCCGATGAATGGGTGAAACCGAGGGACTTGTAAAAGGCTTGGGCATCGGCACGGCGCAGGGCTGTGGTGACCTCCAGCGTATCGCAGCCCGCAGCGCGGGCCAATGCGGCCGCGGCATCCACCAGCTTGCGCCCGACACCAAGGCCGCGCGCCTGTTCATGCACCACCAGGGTCGTGATGCGGGCAATCAAGGTGGGTGCATAGAGCATCAGCACCCAGTTGAGTGCAATAACGCCAAGGTACCGGCCCTCGCTCACCGCGACCAGGATGGGATCGGTGCCGGTGCTTTCCAGCTGTGTGATCCGCGACGCAACCTGCGTCACATCCAGCCGGTAACCCAGTTGTTCCAGCAGGCAGACGATGCCATTGGCATCGTCGATGACAGCTGTTCTGATCTCAACCATGGCTGATGAACATCCTCAGCAAAATAAAACGCCCCGGCGAAGATAATCGCCGGGGCGTTTTTCTGACAACCATACCGAAACCATGAAAACGGATTTCGGCGTATCTGATTGGTTCAGACTGAAAAATGGAGACTGCTAAAAGAAGCAGGCCCTGTCGCCTCAATCGCGGCGATCGGCCGGGGTCTTCACAACGTGAGCGGCGAACGGAGAAAATGCACCGAGCCGTAGCATAGGAAGAAAGAAGAAGTACCGCATGATGGATCCCCATCGCTGTTGACGATGGCGGAAATATAATTGCTTTTTGTCGATTCTGCCAGCCGGGGGCACCGCCGGGGCAAGGCTGCGCGCCGCGCATGGCTTGCGTCATGAAATTGTAATGGGGGAGGCCGGCGCCGGCCGCCCCCACCCGATCAGACATTCAGCAACAGGTTTTCCCGTTCCCAGGAACTGATCACCCGCTGATAGGCATCATATTCCGCCTGCTTCACATAGCCGACGGCGGCCACAAACCGTTCACCCAGCACTTCTTTCAACGGCTTGCAGGCGTTGAACTTGGTCAGAGCGTCGGCCTGATGACGGGGTAGGGAGAAGGCAAGCCGATGGGCCGATCCCTTGACCGGGTCACTCGGTTCCAGCCCCTGGCTGATGCCCAGATAGCCACAGGCCAGCGAGGCAGCAAGCGCCAGATAGGGGTTGGCATCGGCCCCGGCGACACGGTTTTCCACCCGCCGTGCCTCCGGCGGGCTGACGGGCACGCGGAAGCCGGTGGTGCGGTTGTCACGGCCCCAATGCACATTGATGGGCGCGTCCGACCCCTGCACCAGCCGGCGATAGGAATTCACGTTCGGCGCCAGCAGCGGCATGGCATAGGGCAGGTACTTTTGCAGCCCGGCGATGAAGCTCATGAACAGGGGGGTGTCATCGCCCTCCGGCGTGGCGAACAGGTTCTGGCCGGTGGCGATATCCACCAGCGACTGGTGGACATGCATGGCGCTGCCCGGTTCATTCTGCATCGGCTTGGCCATGAAGGTGGCATAGACCTGATGCCGGATGGCCGCCTCCCGCACCGTGCGCTTGAACAGGAAAACCTGATCGGCCAGTTCCAGCGCGTCGCCATGATTGAAATTGATCTCAATCTGGGCGGCACCGGCCTCGTGGCTCATCGTGTCCACGTCGATTTCCTGCTTGGCGCAGAAATCGTAGACATCCTCGAAAATCGGATCGAACTCGTTGACGGCGTCGATGCCATAGGCCTGACGCCCGCTTTCCTGCCGGCCCGACCGGCCGATGGGCGGCACAAGCGGATAATCCGGGTCTTTATTGATGGCAACCAGGAAGAACTCCAGCTCCGGCGCCACGATGGGGCGCCAACCCCGATCCTCATACAGCTTCAGCACACGCTTCAGCACCGAGCGGGGGGAGATGTCGACGCTGGAACCGTCGGCATAAAAACAATCGCAGATCACCTGCGCGGTGGGTTCGTTGTACCAGGGAACCATCCGCACCGTCTGGGGATCGGGCGTCATGTAGACGTCCCAGTTTTCCACTGACGTGACATCCTCGTCTTCCGGATATTCACCGGTGACGGTCTGAATGAAGATCGATTCCGGCAGCCGCAGGCCACGATCCCGCATGATGCGCAGGAACTTGTCAGCCGGCACGATCTTGCCACGGGCAATGCCGGCCAGATCGGGCACCAGGCATTCAACCTCGGTGATATGCCGCGAACGGATGAATTCTTCTAATGTGCTCATGCTTACGCCGCGGGTGGCGGCCCAGCGAAGGCGGTCATGGGTGAAGATGACCGGATCCGGGGAATGGTACGACGCCCGCAGCCCTCCGCGTTGTTGCAACCATAGCAGTATAGGCAGATGAAGCGGGGGGGCGGCAAGCGGGGAAAACGACTCAATAAAAGCTGATATCCCGCGCCAGGGGGCTGAACCGCATTCCGGCATCGACATACAGCGTCTGGCCCGTCACCGCCGGGCTGCGCAGCAGATAAAGCGCGGCGTCCGTGATATCACCTGCTTCCGGCCCCCGGCCCAGCGGGGTGCGGTTATGCAGGCGCTGGAAATCCGCCACATCCTGGCCGGGGGCCGGCAATGTATAGCCGGGCGCGATGGCATTGACGCGCAGCCGGGGGGCGGCGGCGCGGGCCAGCATTTCGCCCAGGCCCATCAAGGCATATTTGGCCATGCTGTAACTGAGATGGTCGCCATGCGGGGCGGCCAGCTTCTGGTCCAGAATATTGATCACCGTTCCTGTCACCCCCGCCGGCAGTTGGGCCAATAACTGGCGGCAGAGCAGGGCGGGGGCAACGGCGATGGGCAGATAATGCGCCAGCATCCGTTCCGCCGTAATCGTTTCGATATCGTCCCAATCAAAAGGGGCAGCGCTGTTGATCAGCCCGGTAATGGGCTGGCCGATGGCGCTGGCGGCGCGGGCTACCATATCCTCTATCGCTGCCGGTTCGGTCAGGTCGGCGGTGATGGCGGCGGCCTTGGCACCGGCCCCGCGTATCTCTTCCAGGATGGTGGCGGCAGCATCGGCCCCGCCGGCATCGCGGTGGTGGATGATGATATTGTACCCGGCCCGGCCACAGGCCAGCGCCAGGGCAGCACCCAGCCGACGGGCGCCGCCAGTGATCAGCAGGGTCTGTTTCATCATGTGCCGCGCCGCCAGTTCCGTTCCAGTTCCAAGTGGCCGGCCCGCATCCACAGATGCTGGCCGGTAATCCGCTCATCAAACGTCTCTACATAGGCCAGCACCGCCTCGGCGACAGTGGCCGCATCGGCAAAGGGCCCCTGGCCGGGCAACACATGCAGGATATGACGCACGATCCGGCTGTAATCGATGGTGATATGCAGGTCATCCGTATCCCCCAGAAAAGGGCCGGCAATATCCGTTTCCAGCGTCAGGCTGAACAGGCAGGGTGTTGCCACAGGGGGCACCCCCAATGGCAGTTCCACCGCCACCTGCTTGATGAGAATACGAAGATTTTCGTTGTTCATGGAAACCGACAGGCGGCGGGGCCGCTCGACAATTGGCGCTGCAGCGCTACTATCAGGCCGCGACCGCCAGAGGAACAAGAGAAGATGCGCCAGCCTGCCAAATCCATCGCCCGCCTGCTTTCGCTTTGCGCCCTGGCCGCGCTGACCAGCCTGCCGGCGGGGGCGGCGGAGAAGTTCGTTTTCATGACGGATTGGGTGGCACAGGCCGAACAGGGCGGTTTCTATCAGGCGCTGGCGGAAGGGCTTTATGCCAAGCGCGGGCTGGAAGTGGAGATCCGCCCCGGTGGCACCGGCATGGACCCGCAGAAGCTTCTGGCAGCCGGTTCCATTGATGGAGCAATGGGTTCCAGTGGATTCTTCACCTTGAATCTGATTGATGTCGGCGCACCGGTGGTCACGGTCGCCGCCATGTTCCAGAAAGACCCGACGATCCTGATGTCGCATCCACGCAGTGATGTGACCAGTCTGGCCGACATGAAGGGCAAGCCGATCCATATCGGCGATCCCTCCGTCAATACCATGTGGCGCTGGTTGGCTTCCCGCTATGGCTACAGCGACAGCCAAATTCGAAAGTACAGCTTTAATATTGCACCCTTTCTTGTTGATAAATCAGCCATTCAGCAGGGATATGTGACGTCGGAACCCTTCACGGCGGAGAAGGCGGGGGTGAAGCCGCAGGTTTTCCTGCTGGCAGATAACGGCTTTGCCTCCTATTCCGCGATGATCATGGTGCGCAAAGATGTGCTGGCCAAGCGGGAGGCGGTGGTGAAGGCCTTTGTGGAGGCCAGCATTGAGGGCTGGTACCATTTTCTGACGCGTGATCCTGCGGCGGCCTATGCCCTGATCAAAAAGCAGAATCCCGATATTGACGATGCTACGCTGGCCAATGCGCGCCAGAAGATCATTGAGTACGGGCTGGTCACCGGCGGTGATGCCGCCACCCAGGGTGTCGGCTACATGAGTGCGGAGCGTTGGCAGGTATTTACAAAAGAAATGAAAGATTTGGGGATTTATCCTCAGAATCTGGATTGGCGGCAGGGGGTGGATTTGCGCTTTGTCGATAAGGGCCAGGGCTTGGCGTTGAAGCCGTGAGCGTGCCCATGTCTCCCCTGTTGAACGTCGCTGGGCTCAGCCTTGCCTATGGCAAGGGTACGCTGGCCCTGGACGGTGTTGATCTGACGCTGAACCGGGGGGAGTTTCTCTCCCTGCTGGGGCCCAGCGGCTGCGGAAAAAGCACCCTGTTGCGGCTGATCGCCGGCTTGCTGACGCCCAGCGGTGGCCAACTGCAATGGCAGAGCCCGATTGCCCGGGGCGATATCGGCTTTGTCTTTCAGGAACCGACCCTGATGCCCTGGGCGCGTGTTATCGATAATGTCCGCCTCCCGCTGGAGATTGCCGGCGTGCCCAGGGTGGCGGCGACGGATCGGGCGATGGCGGAACTTGAAAAAGTTGGATTGCAAGATTTTTCAAAATCTTATCCAAGAGAGCTGTCAGGAGGGATGAAGATGCGCGTCTCCCTGGCCCGCGCCTTGGTGACGCGCCCGGCCCTGCTGCTGCTGGATGAGCCATTCGCCGCCCTGGATGAAATCACCCGGCTGAAGCTGAATGATGATTTGCTCTCACTCTGGCGGCGCGATGGCTTCACCGCCATCTTCGTCACCCACAGCGTCTTTGAGAGCGTCTATCTCTCCACCCGCATTGCGGTGATGCGGCCCCGGCCGGGGCGGATTGTGGCGGAACTGCCGGTGGAGCTTCCGTCGCAGCGCGATTATGCCACCCGCACGGGTGCTGCCTATAATGATCATTGCCGAACCGTATCGACCCTGCTGCATCAGGCGATGGAGGCGGCGCCATGAAGGGCATGGTACGCCTGCTGTTGCCGCCGCTGGTTGGGTTGCTGGTGCTGGCGGGGTGGGAATGGGCCGTGGGGGCCTTTGCCATTCCCGCCTTCGTGCTGCCGCCGCCCAGTGCCGTTCTGGCCGCGCTGTGGCGGGATGGGCCGCTGCTGCTCACCTCCTCCTGGCTGACGCTCAGCATCACCTTGCAGGCCTTTCTGCTGGCCCTGGTCACCGGGGTGGCGCTGGCCCTGCTGTTCAGCCAGTCGCGGCTGGCGGCGGCGGCGCTTTACCCCTATGTGGTGGCCTTGCAGGTCACCCCCATTGTGGCGATCGCCCCGCTGGTGGTTATCTGGGTGGGGTATGAGCGGGTCAATCTGGCCCTGTTGATCCTGGCCTGGATCGTTGCCTTCTTCCCCATCCTGTCCAACACCACGCTCGGCCTGTCGGCGGTGGACCCGAACCTGCGGGATTTGTTCCGGCTCTACGGGGCCAGCCGCTGGCAGACATTATGGCGGCTGCAATTACCGTCAGCCTTGCCCTATCTGCTGGGGGGCATGAAAATCTCCGGCGGTCTGGCCTTGATCGGCGCGGTGGTGGCGGAATTCGTTGCCGGTTCCGGCACCGCGTCCGGCTTGGCCTGGCGGATCATCGAATCCGGCAACCGGCTGAACATGCCCCGCCTGTTCGCCGCCCTGCTCCTGCTCTCTGCCCTGGGCATTGCCATTTTCGCCGGTCTCTCCTTCGTCCAGAACCGCTTGCTGCGCCGCTGGCATGAGAGTGAGTTGGGACGGCAATAGTGCATTCTTGACATTTTCACCCTGCTGGGGCCGCTCGGGTGGGTGCTGGCTGTTGACCCTTGTGACCTTGTGATGTCAAGTGCGCGGAGGATCAGATGATGCCGCGTGGCAGCACGCGGCGACGGGAAGGGTACGTGCAAAGGGGAACCATCACATCGGCCTGGGCGGAGGGGCAATTCATCCTGACCGCCGCCGGGCGCTGGGATATTGCCTCCGCCCAGGTGCTGGAGACACAGCTGCGGGCCAAGGCGCCAGACCGGCAGGGGGCCTCCGTCTGCCTGGACCTGTCCGGCCTGACGGCGCTGGACACGGCCGGTGCCCTGGTCATCGACCGGCTGCTGCGCCGGCTGCGCAACCAGGGGCATCAGGTGGCCGTGGTCGGTGCCCGCGCGGATCTGTGTGAATTGCTGCGGGAGGTGCAGCGCGTCAGCCAGGGTATAGCAACCCCGATGCCGACGCCGGCGGGGCCGCGCTTTCCCTTTGTGGATCGTATCGGCCGCGCAACAGTCGCGGTGGGGCAAGACGCCCTGGCCATGCTGAATTTTCTCGGGCTGGTAACGGTTACCTTCCTGCGGCTGCTGCGGGCACCGGGCCGGTTCCGCTGGAAGCCGTTCGCTTTTCATCTGGAACAGGTGGGACTGAACGCGCTGCCCATTGTCGGCCTGCTCTCCTTCCTGATCGGCATTGTGCTGGCTTATCAGGGGGCGGATCAGCTGCGTCGTTTCGGTGCCGAAATATATGTGGTGAACCTGTTGGGCATCGGGGTGCTGCGGGAAATCGGCATTCTGATGACCTCCATCATCGTGGCCGGCCGCTCCGGCTCGGCCTTCACGGCGCAAATCGGCACCATGAAGGTGAATCAGGAGGTGGATGCCATGCGCACCCTGGGCCTGGACCCGATGGAACTGCTGGTGCTGCCCCGCATGTTGGCCCTGCTGGTGGCGCTGCCGCTGGTCGCCTTCTTCGCCAATGTGGTGGCGCTGGCGGGCGGTGCGGTGATGGCCTATGCCTATCTTGACATCAATTTTGTGCAGTTCACCCGGCAATTGCAGATTGCCGTCAGCGCCCAGACCCTGTTCGTCGGGCTGATCAAGGCACCGGTCTTTGCGGTGGTGATCGCCCTGGTCGGCTGTTACGAAGGGCTGCGGGTGACCGGCAGTGCCGAAAGTGTTGGTCTGCTGACCACCAGATCCGTTGTCGTCTCCATTTTCCTGGTGATCGTGCTGGATGCCATCTTCTCCATCCTCTTCTCTTATCTCGGGATTTGAGATGATTGCCGGCGGGGAAGATCATCCGGTGATCCGCGTCAGCGGCCTGCGCACCCGGTTCGGGCAGCAGCTGGTGCATGATGGCGTGGATTTCAGTGTCGCCAAGGGGGAGGTGATGGGGCTGGTCGGCGGCTCCGGCACCGGCAAATCCGTGCTGCTGCGGGAGATTGTCGGGTTGATGGAGCCGACGGAAGGCCGGATTGAGGTTCTGGGTCGGGATACGCGCCAGCTTTCCGAGCGGGAGCGCATCGCCCTGCAGGCGCGCTGGGGCATGTTGTTCCAGGATGGGGCGCTGTTCAGCTCTTTGACGGTGCTGGAGAATATCCAGGTGCCGCTGAAGGAACATACCAGCCTGCCCCGTGACCTGATTGAGGAGATTGCCCGCGTCAAGGTCGCCATGGTCGGGCTGGGGCCGGAGGCGGGGGATAAATACCCCTCGCAACTATCCGGCGGGATGCGCAAGCGCGCCGGGCTGGCCCGCGCCCTGGCCATGGACCCGGAAATCCTGTTCCTGGATGAACCGACCGCTGGGCTGGACCCGATTGGCGCCAACGCCTTTGATGAGCTGATCGGCAGTCTGCAAAAGAGCCTGGGCCTCACCGTGGTGATGGTCACCCACGATCTGGACAGTCTTTATGCCATCTGTGACCGCATCGCCGTACTGGTGGACAAGAAGGTGGTGGTGGGAACGATTGATGACCTGTTGCAACAGGATCATCCCTGGATTCACGATTATTTTCATGGGCCGCGCGGGCGCGCGGCCGGTGCCGCAAGGGGATAGGGCATGGAAACACGCGCCAATTACACGGCCGTCGGCGCCTTTGTCCTGGCTTTGGCTGCCGCTGCGATGGTGTTTGTCATCTGGCTGGCCAAGGTGCAGTTCAGCAAGGACTACCAGCCCTATTACATCATGGTGTCCGGCACCGTGACGGGGCTGGTTCAGGGGGGGCCTGTGCGTTATCGCGGCGTCAATGTCGGCACCGTCACGGATATCCGCATCAATCCTGAGAATGTGGAGGAAGTTCGGGTGACGGTGGAGGTGCCGGCCGACACCCCCATCAAGACCGATGCCATCGCCTCGCTGGAACCGGTGGGTGTGACCGGTGGGGTCTATGTGGAAATTGCCGGCGGCAGCCGGGAGGCACCGCTGCTGAAGGAGAAGGTCTCCGGCATTCCCGTCATCCCCTCCCGCCCCAGTTCCATCGCCGCCGTGCTGTCCCGCGCGCCGGAGGTGCTGGAACATCTGATCACCATTTCCGCCCGCCTGTCGGCCCTGCTGAATGAGGATAACCAGAAGGCCATCGGCACGACGCTGGCCAATCTGGCCACCGCCTCCGGCCATGCCAATGAATCGATCCGCAATGCCAACCTGCTGATCGTCGATCTGCGCCGTCAGGCGGAGACCTTGAGTCGGCAGGCGGAAACCCTGCTGGTGACCGCCAATGACACGGTGGGCAAGGTGGGCAAGGATACCGGCGTCATCACGGCGCAATTGGCGCAGACGACCAAGGAAATCAACCGTTTATCGGCCTCTCTTGCCGGCATGATTGAGGAAAATCGGGAGCCGATCCGCGATTTCACCTCGACCGGCCTTTATGATCTCAGCCAGTTGCTGATCCATTTGCAGGATCTGACCGCCAATCTCAGCCGCGTGACCCGCCGGCTGGAACGCGACCCCGCCGATCTGCTGTTTGGCGGCAATTCGGGAGTGAAGACGGAATGACCCGCCAGAAAGCCGCCATGCAGCCTGTTTCCCGCCTGAACCGGCGCGCCCTGCTGGGGCTGGCGCTGCTGGCGCCGCTGGCAGGTTGTTCGCCCGTCCGCCTGCTAAATGGCGGGCGCCCGCCCCGGCTCTATCTGCTGACGCCGGCGCGCGATTTTGTCGCCGGCCTGCCGCGCGTGCCCTGGCAGTTGCTGGTGGAGACCCCGCTGGCCAACAGCGCCATCGATACGCCGCGCATCGCGCTGGGGGAGACGGCCAACCGCATCACCTATTTCGCCGAGGCCAATTGGGCGGATACCGGGCCTGACATGCTCCAGACCCTGCTGGTGGAGAGCTTTGAGAATAGTCGCCGCATCGTGGCGGTGGGGGTGGAGCGTTCGGGCCTGCGTGCCGATTTCGTGCTGAAGACCGATCTGCGCGACTTCCAGGCCGTCTATGATGGTGGCGATCCGACCACCACCGCACCGGAAGCCCGTGTGCGCGTCAATGCCAAGCTGGTGCGGATGCCCCGGCGGAACATCGTCGCCGGGGAGACGTTCGAGGCCCAGGTTCGCGCCAGCAGCCCGGCGCTGAACCATGTCGTCGCTGCCTTCGATGAAGCGACCGGCGCTGTCCTACGCCGTATTGTGGAGTGGACATTGCAGCAGGGAAATACCAATGTGGAGATAGACCCGCTGCCCGGCTCGGCCGACATGCGGAGGTGACCCGTTTTCGTCAGGGAAAAGAAAGATTGGCGTCTTCCCGCAGGTTATCATTCGCTAGCTTTGCTGTTCTCTCGTTTCTGCTGGCTGGTGTCTCAGGGGCTACCGCCCAGGATAAGCCGAACCATTTACCGGCAAAACCATTCATTGTGGAAACCGGCGCCGTCACCGGGCTTTATTATCCGGTGGCCGGCGCACTCTGCCGGGTGATGAACCAGACCAAGGGGCAGCATGGTCGCCATTGTCTGGTCGAGGCGACGGACGGCCCGGTCTATAATCTGAATGCGCTGCGTTCCGGGGAGGCTGATGCGGCCCTGGTGCAATCCGACTGGCAGCGGATGGCGTTCAAGGGGGAGGGACGTTTTGCCCCCGCCGGCCCGTTCCAGGAATTGCGGGCCGTCGCCACGCTTTATCCGGAAACCCTGACCCTGGTGGCAAAGCCGGAAGCCCAGATCAAGGGTTTGGCCGACCTGAAGGGCAAGCGCGTCAATTATGGCCCGACCGGGTCGGCACTGCGCAATCTGGTGGCCCTAGTCCTGGGGGTAGCAGGTGGCGGGCCGGCCAATGGGGAAGGCGACATGCCCCCCGATGACGCTGCGGCCGCCCTGTGCGATGGCCAGCTGGATGCCGCCTTCTTCGCGGTGGGACACCCTAATGGCACAATCCGGCGCGCGGTGACGGAATGCGGTGCGGTTCTGCTGCCGGTATTCGCCCCAGGGCAGGAAAAGCTGTTGGCGGATCATCCGGAACTGGTGACCGCGACGATCCCCGCCTCGCTTTATCCTGAACAGGTCGAAGATGTGGCCACCATCGGCGTTGCGGCAACCCTGGTGGTGCGGGCGGATGCGGATGCGGCGGCCGTGACGGCCCTGGTTGATATTCTGAAAAAGGGCGATGGCGGGCTGGAAAGCCAGCACCCGGCCTTCGGTCTGCTGGATCGTGGCAATCTGGCCAATGCCGGTCGCACGGCCCCCCTGCACGGCGCGGCGGAGAAGGCCTATGCCGCGACGCCAGAGCGCAAATCATGATCAAAGGGGCGGCATCCCGGTGCCGCCCTCTCCGCGATACGGGAGGCGTCGCCCATGCCGTTTAGTGTCTATGATCATTTGGATGATGATGCCCTGGCGGAACGGCTGGAGGCGGCGCGGGAGGTCACGCTGTGCCAGCGCGTGATGGCCAAGACCGGGGATAATGTCCTGACCCTGCTGGTGGGGGCGCAATCGCCGGTGGGCGATCTGCGCCATTATCCGCCCACAGATGTCTATGACGCGGAATATCACGCCCAATATTATTTCCATGCCCATCCGGCCAACAGCCAGCCGATGGGGGAGGCGGGGCATTTTCACACCTTCATGCGCCCTTTCGGGATGCCGCCAGGGGTGACCCCGCTGGCGCCACCACCGAACCTGGATGATCCGGACGGCAATGGCGCGCTCTCACATCTGATCGGGATCGCCGTCAATGAGCTGGGCAGCCCCGTCCGCCTCTTCACCACGAATCGTTGGGTGACGGGGGAGTGCTGGTATGCCGCCGATGATGTCTCCCGTATGCTGGAAGGTTTCACCATCGATCATGCCCGGCCCAGCTGGCCGGTCAATCGCTGGCTGACCGCCCTGGTGCATTTGTATAGGGAAGAAATTATTGACTTGCTGGCCAAACGCGACGCCGCCATGACGTGTTTCCAGAATGAAAATGTTGGCGCGGATTGCTTTGAGGATCGCCGGCTGGAGGTTTTGTCGGAAAGGCCCATTAACCTTAATGCCAAGGTTTCCGAAACGGAGCAGGCGGCACTTGCCCGCCGCCGTGCCCGCCGTCGTGCCGGTTGAATTGCAGCAGCTGAACGGTTCATGCCCCGATTGCCCCATTTTTGACGGTCGCAATTGGCCGCAAGCTGCACTAAATATTACTTAAACATATCCGGGCTTTGCCCTCATGCCGCCCTAGCGGCAGGGGGTGGCCCTTGAGAGGGAGGGTGCGAACACCCCATGTCCGAGATGTTGACCCAACAGGATGTGCAGCGCCTGCTGACCGATCCCTCACCCAATACCCGTGCCGAGATGGCCGGCAAGGTTGCCGCCCAGTTCACCGCCCAGCTGTCGCAATCGGAGCGCACGCTGGCGGAGGATATTGTGCGGATGATGGCGCGCGACGTGGCCACCCGCGTGCGTGCCGCCCTGGCGGACAGCCTGAAGAGCAGTGCCGCCATTCCCCGTGATGTCGCCCTGTCGCTGGCGCGCGATGTGGAGGAAGTGGCGCTTCCCTTCATCGAGGTCTCGACCGTCCTCACCGATGCTGATCTGGTGGAGATCATCCGCAGCGGTTCCTCGGAAAAGCAGACGGCCGTGGCCAAACGGCCGGAGGTGAGCGGGCAGGTCGCTGATGTATTGGTGGAGCGTGGCAGCGAGAAGGCCGTCGCAGCACTGCTTTCAAACGAAGGGGCTGAGGTTGCTCCCCAGGCAATGAACCGTGCGCTGGACCGTTTCCCGGACAGTGAGGCGGTGGCCGAACCGCTGGTCAACCGCGCGCATCTGCCGGTGACGGTGGCGGAGCGGCTGGTGGCGCTGGTGTCGGAACAGCTGCGGGAACGGCTGGTCGCCAAGCATGAGCTGCCCAATGATATTGCCGCCGACATTGTGCTGCAATCACGGGAGCGGGCCACCTATGGGCTGGTGGGCGGTGCCGGCGATAAGGAGCTGGAACGGCTGGTAGTACAGCTGCGGCGCAACAACCGGCTGACGCCGTCCTTGTTGCTGCGGGCGCTGTGCATGGGGGATGTGCCCTTCTTTGAAGTGGCTGTGGCCCAACTGGGGCAGGTGCCGGTCAGCAACGCAAGGCTGCTGATCCATGATGCCGGGCGGTTGGGGCTGAAATCCCTGTTCGATCGTACCGGCTTGCCGCCCAAACTTTACCCCGCCCTGCGCATCGCCCTGGATGTGGCCAATGAGACCGACTTTGACGGTCTGGACCATGATCTGGAGCGCCATCGCCGCCGGATGCTGGAACGTATCCTCACCCAGTTCGAGGAACTGGCAAGTGAGGATGTGGATTACCTGCTGACCAAGCTGACCGACCTGACCGCCGCCGCTTGATCCGCGACCACCATCGTTCTGCTGCCGTTGCCTTAAGAGGGGTCGGCAGCAGGACATTGGGTGCGTGAGCCGATAATGACGGAGCATGAACCTCCAATGGTCTCAACCCGTCAGCTATAGGTCGTGATCACATCCAGAAAATATTCGCCATAGCGTTCCAGCTTACGCGCACCGACGCCGGGCAACTCCGCCAGCTCATCCAGGTCGGTCGGCCGTGCCTGCACCATCTCCATCAAGGTGGCGTCGTGGAAGATGACATAGGGCGGCACGCCCTGTTCGCGGGCCAGTTCCAGACGCAGCGCCTTCAACGCGTGCCACAGCGTATCATCGGCCGGTGACAGATCGGTGGGGGCGGTGCGGGAACGTGGGGCGGTGCCGCTGGAACGCCCACCGCCCCGCTTGGTTTCCGCGGCCGGGTCACGGCGCAGCCGTACCGTTTCCTGGCCCTTCAGCACAGCGGCGGCGGTATCCGTCAGGATCAGCCCACCATGGCCTTCCGGGTCGGCGCACAGGAAGCCGTGGGCCACCAGCTGGCGAAAGGCGCTCTGCCATTCATTCTTTGACATGTCGGCGCCACAGCCGAAGGTCTTCAGCTTATCATGGCCGCGTTCCAGCACCTTGTCAGTGGCGGTTCCCCGCAGCACATCGACCAGATGGCCCACCCCGAAACGCTGCCCGGTGCGATAGACGGCCGACAGCGCCTTCTGCGCCACCACGGTGCCGTCATAGGTCTCCACCGGTTCGAAGCAGATATCGCACTTGCCGCAGGGCTTGGGATATTCCTCCCCGAAATAGGTCAGCAGCGTCTGGCGGCGGCAGCGCGCCGTCTCGCAGAAGCCCAGCAGCGCCTCCAGCTTCTGCCGTTCCGTGCGCTTATAGGCGGCGGGGCTGTCCGATGCCTCCACCATCTGGCGCAGTTGCACCACGTCGGCAAAGCCATAGAGCATCAGCGCTTCCGCCGGCAGCCCGTCACGGCCGGCGCGGCCGGTTTCCTGATAATAGGCTTCCAGGGAACGGGGCAAATCCATATGCACGACAAACCGCACATTCGGCTTGTCGATGCCCATGCCGAAGGCCACGGTCGCCACCATGACCATGCCCTCGCTTTTGATAAAGCGGTCCTGATTGTCCTGCCGGGTCTTGGGATCAAGCCCAGCATGATAGGGCAGGGCATCAACCCCCTGTTCGCGCAGATATTGGGCGATGGCATCCACCTTGCCGCGCGACAGGCAATAGATGATGCCGGCATCTTCCGGCCGGCGGCGCAGGAAATCCACCAACTGGCGGCGCTCCTGATCCTTGGCGATAACACGATAGGTGATATTGGGCCGGTCGAAACTGGCCAGGAACAGCCGGGCTTCCGCCAGGCCCAGCCGGGCAGCGATATCGGTGCGGGTCTGCGCATCGGCCGTGGCTGTCAGCGCCACGCGCGGCACATCGGGAAAACGTTCATGCAGGATGGAAAGCTGGAGATATTCCGGGCGGAAATCATGCCCCCACTGGCTGACGCAATGCGCCTCATCCAGGGCGAACAGGGCGATACGTGAACGGTCCAGCAACTCCAGGAAACGCGGTGTCACCAGCCGTTCCGGCGCGACATAGAGCAGGTCCAACTCGCCCCGCTCGCAGGCCCGCTCCACCTCCATCGCCTCCCGCCATTCCAGGGTGGAGTTGAGATAGGCGGCCCGCACGCCGAGCTGACGCAAGGCATCCACCTGATCGCGCATCAGGGCGATCAGGGGCGAGACCACGATGCCCACACCGGGCCGCACCAGGGCTGGGATCTGGTAACAGAGCGACTTGCCGCCACCCGTGGGCATCAGCACCAGCGCATCGCCGCCGGCCACCACATGTTCCACAATATCCGCCTGCATCCCGCGAAAGGCGGGATAGCCCCAGACATCACGCAGAACGGCCTGGGCGGCCTGCAGATGCGGGCTTTCGGCGGCAGGGGGAAGGGCGTCGGGCATTGCGGGGCTGAACCGCTATCTCTTGTGGCAAGGCAATTTCACGCCCCCATTAGCGGGGTCACCCCTTCTCTACGACGCGACGGGCACCCGGTCCAGTGAAAAGCCTGTCCCGGCGGGCGGGCGCAACCTTTGTACCGGCCCGGACGTTGCCTTGACAGCGCCTGACCCGAATGGAGGAAGCGACCATGAGCGACAAGCCGTTCCGCGACATTACCCAGCCGCCCGGCCACGCGGCCGGGCATCATCCCACGCATCATATGGCGGATACCCCCGCCGCCGTGCCACAACAGGGATCCATGCAGGAAGCGGTGGGGCTGTTCAGCAGTGAAGACCGTTTGCAGAAAGCCATCGATGAATTGTCGATGGCCGGCTTCTTTCCCCACGACCTCAGCCTGATGGCCAATGACGAGTCGGTTCTGCGGCGGGTGACGCGACGGGGCGATCTGGGTGACATTGCCCATAATGCGCCAGACAATGCCCGCCGGGCGGTGGTGGCACCGGAGGAGATTGGCAATGCCCAGGGGGCAGCCATCGGCGTGCCGGCTTATATCGCCGCGGTGGCGGCAACGGGGGTGGTGGTGGCCACCGGTGGCACCGCCCTGGCTGCTGCGGCGGCCGCCATCGCGGCCGGCGGTGCCGGCGGCGGGCTGGGCGCCCTGTTGGCGCGCTGGATTGGGAATAAGCGCAATGCGGCGCTCACATCGCATCTGGAAGGCGGGGGAATGCTGCTCTGGGTCAATCTGCGGGATGAGGTACGCGAAAGGCAGGCATGTGAAATTATCGCACGTCACGCCGATTCCGGGGTGGAGGTGCATGACATCGCCTAAATCAAAGGCGAATGCTGGTTCACCAATCAGGACAAGTGTTTGGAACATCTTTATTGAACAAGGAAAAGGCAGGGGACACCGCCTGAACATCGCTCAAACCCTAGGCGATAGCGTTAACTCTTAAGTCATTAAACTGTTGCATCCTGATCTACAGCGAATACCTTTGTGTTGAGCTGTGACAGGGTGCCACATTGCGGGACGCCAAGGGTCTGGTGGCCGCGTGATTGCCCTGGAGAGGGTCGCGGCGGGTTGTTGATTGCGCCCAGTTCGAGAAAGGGGCTTTTAAGTGCTCTATCATCTGTACGACATGCATCATGCTGCCCTGACACCGCTGCGCCTGTTGGCGGAGGCCACACAGCAGACCTTGCAGAATCCTTTCGTTCCGGCCTCTTACACCAAGGTTGGCCGCGCTGTGGCAGCCGGGGCTGAACTGATTGAGCGGACCACCCGCCGTTGGGGCAAGCCAGAATTCGGCCTGCCCACCACCCGCGTCAATGGCCGCGATGTGGCGGTGACCGAAAAGGTAGTGCTGGAAAAGCCGTTCGGCAATCTGGTGAATTTCGCCCGTGCCGTCCCGCATGACGACCCAAAGCTGCTGCTGGTGGCACCGATGTCGGGCCACTATGCCACGCTGCTGCGCGGCACGGTGGCGGCCCTGTTGCCGCATCACGATGTCTATATCACCGACTGGCACGACGCCAAGCTGGTGCCGCTGGCACGGGGCCGCTTCGATCTGGAAGATTATATCGACTATGTGATGGATTTCATCCGTCACCTGGGCCCCAACACGCATGTCATGGCCGTCTGTCAGCCGGCGGTGCCGACGCTGGCCGCCGTGGCGCTGATGGCCCAGCTGGATGATGCCTGCCAGCCGGCCAGCATGACCCTGATGGGGGGCCCGATCGATACCGCCGCCGCCCCAACCGTGGTGACCAAGCTGGCCGAAGATAAAGATATCAGCTGGTTCGAACGCAATGTCATCACCACGGTACCGCTCTATTATCCGGGGGCGCTGCGGCAGGTTTATCCGGGCTTTGTGCAGTTGACTGGCTTCATGTCCATGAATCTGGACCGGCATGTTGGTGAACATCTGAAGCTGTTCCGCCATCTGGTGCGTGGTGATGGTGAAAGTGCCGAAGCCCATCGCAAATTCTATGATGAATATCTGTCGGTGATGGATCTGACCTCGGAATTCTACCTGCAGACGGTCAATCAGGTGTTCCAGGAACGGGCCCTGCCGACCGGCCGGATGAAGTGGCGTGGCATGACGGTGGACCCGTCCGCCATTGAAAAGACGGCCCTGTTCACCGTGGAAGGGGAGTTGGACGATATCTCCGCCCCCGGCCAGACAATTGCCGCCCACCGGCTCTGCTCCGGCCTGCCGGAAAGCAAGAAGCTGAACCATATGCAGAAAAGCGTAGGCCATTACGGCATCTTCAACGGCCGTAAATGGCGGGAAGAGATCGAACCGCGTGTGCGTCAGTTCATCTTGCAAAACGATGCAGTGCGGTCCAGCCGGACCAAGACTGTGGCCGCCTGAGGTATCCTTATATCAGCCACCTGACGGGTGGCGGCGCGTGTCAGAAAAACACCGCGATAGCCCCGCTATCGCGGTGTTTTTTATGGTCTTTTTGTCCCTGAACTGTCGACGATGGAAAGCGCTTTCGAAGATTTTTACATCTTTCGGTCAGGTTTGCGCATTTTCCAATAAATGACCCTTGACGACCTTCCGGAACGGGGGCACCATAAAACCGTAACAAAGACATGGAGGGCAGTTTGATAAACGAAACGCCCATATCGCAGCGGGCGGCCTAAGGGAAAACAGGCAAACAACTGCGATCCGTAACCAGGGAGGGTGCTTTAACGCATGACTCCACCGCAGCAATATTACGCGATTACCTGATTATCGCAGCTTAAACCCTGATCATTCTTAGCGACATCGACGCGGAATGATCCTTTGATCGGAGAACCCCCGCAGGCGCATCCAGCTGCGGGGGTTTTTCTTTTACGCTGTCACGCTGGCCATGAATGATCCGGGCAGGGCCAGCAGCCTGTGATCAGGCTTCATCATCGTGACATTTGCGGTGACGGCCGGTTCAGGTAGGGTAGGCGGATGCTGCCCTGACCGGACCTGCAATGTTCTCCTTTCTCCGCCCCACCCGTTCCAAGACACCCGCAGCCGCCAAGCCGGCGGCGCGCCGCCGGGCGCCTGTCGTCTCCACCCCGCGCCTGATGGCGCTGGCGGCGGTGCCGGTACCGGTGGAGGTGCGGGTCTCCGCCCGTTCCCGCCGCCTGTCGATGCGGGTGGATTCGGTGCGCAATGTCGTGCGTGTCTCCACCCCGCCGCAAGTGTCCGATGCCGATATTCAGCGCTTCATCGGGCGCCATCTGGAATGGCTGCAACAACGCCTGTCCGCCGTACCACCCCGTTTCACCTTTCAGGATGGCGCGCTGGTGCCGATTCTGGGGGTGGATTATCGCATCCGTCACCTGGCCGGTCAGCGGCTGGCCCCCCGGCTGATGGTGGAGGCGGGGCAGCCTTTGCTTGTGGTGGGGGGCGAGCTTGCGTTTTTGAACCGGCGTGTGACCGATTTCCTGAAAGCGGAGGCACGCCGGCAACTGGCGGCGCGGGCGCGGCTGAAGGCGGCCGCGCTGGGTGCCAAGGTCACGGGTGTGTCGGTGCGTGATACAAGATCACGCTGGGGCAGTTGTTCGGCCAGTGGCCGGCTATCCTTCTGCTGGCGGCTGATCCTGGCACCCGACGCAGTGTTCGATTATGTGGTGGCGCATGAGGTGGCGCATCTGAAAGAAATGAACCACTCCCCCCGCTTCTGGGAACTCTGCGCCAGCCTGACACCGGCAGTTGAGGGGCCGCGGGAATGGCTGCGGGTCAATGGGGCGCGACTGCACGCTTATGGCTGATCACCGCCGGCGGGCCTGTCCTCCTGCCCGGTGAAATCTCGCCGCTCCACCAGTCTGGCCGGCAGCGATGCTCCGCCCTATTTTTCAGCGGCATGATGATCCAACGCCTTTTCCGACCCTTTCTGTCCATCATGGTGCCGCTGCTGCTGCTCAGCCTGCTGCTGGGTCTGCCGGGCGATCCCGGCCGCCTTTGGGCACCTGCGCATCTGGCGCTGGCACCGGAATTGGGCCTGGTGCTGGGGTTGCTGGCGCTATGGGCCCGGCGGGTGGGGCCGCCGGGCTTTGGCGTTATTCTCTTCCTCTCCTTGTTGACCTTGCCCTTTGTGCTGTTGCGGCTGGCCGATCTGGGGGCGCAACTGGCGGCGTGGCGGCCCCTGCAGCCGCTGTTCGATCCGGTCTTGCTGCCGGCCCTCTGGGGTGTGCTGGCGGGCAGCGTGGGGCCGATACCGCTGGCCCTCCTGCTCTGCCTCATCCTGCTTGGGTTGATCGGGCTGATCTCCCTCGCCTATCGCCGCATGGTGCGCCCGCTGGCGACGGTGGAGGGGCGATGGCTGGCTGGGGTGTTGGCGCTGGGGCTGCCCTTATTGTCCCTGTGTGGCCTGCCCGGTGCGCAGCCCTTCAGCCAGGGCAGTGTCGCCGCGATCATTGACCAGAGGGAGCGGGTGGCAGAGGGGCGGCGGATGCAACAGGCCCTGGCCGCTGCCCTGACGCAGGATCCGGTGGCCGATATCCCGGCAGCACAGCGGTTCGCGTTGCTGAGGGGGCGGCCGCTGGTGCTGATCTGGGTCGAATCCTATGGGCTTTCAGCCTTGACCGACCCGCGCCATGGCCCCCTTGTCTCCAACCGGCTGGCCTTGCTGGAACAGAGGCTGACGGCCAAGGGCTTTCACATGCTGTCCGGGCTGGTGGACAGCCCGGTGCTGGGCGGGCGCAGCTGGCTGGCCCATGGCACCTTGCGTGCCGGCATCCGCCAGGAACAGCCGGCACAGCAGGTGCTGGTGCTGGCGGCGGGGCATGTCGGTCTGGTCGCGGCCCTGCAACAGGCCGGTTGGCACACCCAGGCTATTATGCCCGGCCTGTCCGGACCCTGGCCAGAGGGCACGCTATGGGGTTTTGACCGGGTGTTGAATGCCGGGGCCCTGGGCTATCAGGGGCCGCGCTATGGCTGGTCGCCGATGCCGGATCAGGCGCTGTTCGCGGCACTGGATGCGACCCGGCCCTTTGCCGCCGGTCCAACATATTTGGAACTGGTACTGACCAGCAGCCACGCCCCCTGGACGCCGCTGCCGCCCTGGCGGGACGGGGCGGAGGGGCTGGCGGATGGCAGTACCTATGGCCCGCCGGATCGCCCGGATTACGGCGGCATGGCGGGCGCCTATGCCCAGTCCATTGATTACAGCCTGCGGGCGGCCGGGGATTGGCTGGCGCGGTCACTGCCGGATGATGCGTTGGTTTTGATGCTGGGGGATCATCCGGCCCTGGGCTGGATCGCTGATCCGACGGCAGCCGGCCATCACGTGCCGCTGCATATCCTGTCTAAGGATGGTGCCCTGATGCAGCCGGCGCGGTCCTGGGGGCTGGTGGACGGGATGCTGCCGGCCGCCGACAGCCCCGCCATCCCGATGGAAAACCTGCTGGGCCTGATCGCTGGCAGCTATAGCGGCCCCAAACCCGGCGGGGTGTGAGGCCGGCGGTCAGGAACCGCCGGCCAAACGATATCAGGCGTGCTTTTCCAGCGCCGCGACGCCCGGCAGGGTCTTGCCTTCCAGCCATTCCAGGAAAGCACCGCCGGCCGTGGAGACATAGGAGAACTGGGCCGCCACACCGGCATGTTCCAGGGCCGCCACCGTATCGCCACCACCGGCGACGGAGAGCAAGCGACCCTGCTGGGTCAGGCCGGCAACCAGACCGGCAACGGCGTTGGTGCCGCTGTCAAACGGCTGAATCTCGAACGCACCCATCGGCCCGTTCCAGACCAGGGTCTTGGCACCCTGCAGCTTGACCGCCAGGAATTCCACCGTCTTCGGCCCGACATCCAGCATCATCTCATCCGCCGCAATGGCGGTGACATCGGCCAACCGGTGTTCGGCGCCCGCCTTGAACTCCTTGGTCATCATGCCATCAACCGGCAGAAGCAGCTCACAGCCGGAGGCTTCGGCCTTGGCCATGATGGCGCGGGCCTGCTCGGCCATATCGACCTCGCACAGGGACTTGCCAACGGAAACGCCCTTGGCGAACAGGAAGGTGTTGGCCATGCCGCCACCCAGCACCAGCATGTCCACCTTGGACACCATGTTCAGCAGCAGCTCCAGCTTGCTGGAGATCTTGGCGCCGCCGACAACGGCGGCCACCGGGCGTTCCGGGGCGGCCAGCGCCTTGCCCAGGGCTTCCAGTTCAGCCTGCATCAGCCGGCCGGCGGCACTGGGCAGCAGATGGGCGATGCCTTCGGTGGAGGCATGGGCGCGGTGGGCGGAGGAGAAGGCATCATTCACATAAACATCGCCCAAGGCCGCCATGGCCTTGGCCAGATCGGCATCGTTCTTTTCCTCGCCCGCATGGAAGCGGGTATTCTCCAGAATCAGCACGCCGCCGGCCGGCAGGGCGGCGATGGCGGCGGCTGCCTTCTCACCGATGCAATCCTCGGCAAAGGCGACCGGCGCGCCCAGCGCGGCGGCCACCGACGATACCACCTGGCGCAGGCTGTTCTTGGTATCCGGCCCGTTCTTCGGGCGGCCGAAATGCGACATCACCACCACCTTGGCGCCCTTGGCGGCGATTTCCTTCAAGGTGGGGATCAGACGGTCGATGCGGGTGGTATCCGTCACCTGCCCGTCGGCCACGGGCACGTTCAGGTCCGCGCGGACGAGGACGGTCTTGCCGGTGACATCAATGGTGTCGAGGGTCTGGAAGCGCATGACGGATTTCCCCAATTCGGATGGTATGGCCAGCGCAAGGGATTGCGCGGGAGGCGGGCGGAGGGAAGCATAAAAGCGCCCCACCTTCAACGGGGGCGAATGGGGCCCCCTTCCACAGAGACTCATAAAAAATTCACGCTCTGCGATAGACAGCGTTTCATAGGCTTGTCATCGTTCTGTCGCAAAAGCCCGGCGCCGGTGGAAAATCTTCATGCTGGCGTTGGCTTTTCAGGATGGAATCAAAAGCCAAGAGCTGTCATGTCGCCGCGCGAAATCGAACTGAAACTCTCCGTCGCCGCAGAGGATATGGATCGGCTGCGCAAGCTGCCTGTCCTCTCCCCGGATGAGGGAAAGCCGACCGCCAAGCTGCTGGATAGTCTTTATTTCGACACAGCCGACCGCCGCCTGCAGGCCCATGGCCTTTCCCTGCGGGTGCGCCGCCAGGGCAAGAAGCTGGTGCAGACGCTGAAATCGGCCCCGCCGCCGGGCGTCGGCGCCCTGGTCCGCGGGGAGTGGGAGGTGCCGGTCACGTCCCCGCGCCCCGATCTGGCAGCCTTGCCCGATCCGGCTGTGCTGGCCCCCTTGGGCCCGCTGACCGCCGATGAGCTGGAGCCGGTGTTTGAAACCCGTATCCGCCGTCAAGTTCGCCTGTTGACCCCGGCGCCGGGCGTGCGGATTGAGGTGGCCATTGATCAGGGAGAGATTGTCACCCCGGCCGGTGCCAGCTTGCCGATCAATGAACTGGAACTGGAACTGGTGGAGGGTGAGGATACGCTGTCCCTCTATAATCTGGCCCGCACCATCCATGCCGCCCTGCCGGTACGGTTGGAGATGGAAACCAAATCGGCACGCGGCTATGCCCTGGCAGACGGCGGCAGCCTGACCACCCGCAAGGCCGACAAGCTGACCCTGGAGAAGGACACGACGGTGGAGGAGGCGCTGGCAAGCGTCGTTCGCCATTGTCTGACCCATATGCTGGCCAATCAGGCCGCCGCCCTGGCGGGCGAAGATCCGGAGGGGGTGCATCAGATGCGCGTCGCCCTGCGGCGCCTGCGCTCCAGTTTTCAGATTTTCCGGCCGTTCATTCCGGCAGACCAGCAGGAAACCCTGGTGCCGGGGGTGAAATGGCTGGCGGGCAGCCTGGGGGCTGCGCGGGAATGGGATGTGTTCCTGGGCGAATTGCTGCCGCCGGTCACTGCGGTACTGCCCGGTCATCCCGGCCTGGTGGCGCTGGAAAAGGCGGCGCAGGATGCCCACGCCGCCGGCTACAAGGCCGTGCGGGACGCCATCCTGTCACCCCGCTATACTAGTCTGCTGCTGGAACTGGCGGCCTGGGTGGATGGCAGGGGCTGGCGTAACCAACCGGTCAGCGAACGCTCCGCCCTGCTGCTGCGGCCCGTATCGGAAATGGCGGGTGCCCTGCTGACCAAACGCTACAAGCAGGCCCGCCGGCGGGGTCGCGGCTTTGCCCATGCGGAACCGGCGGAGCGGCATGAGCTGCGAATTGCCTTGAAGAAACTTCGCTATGCCGCTGATTTTTTTAGAAGTCTGTTTGATCAGCGCGCCGTTCGGCGCTTCCTGGAAGATCTTTCCGGTTTGCAGGACAAGCTGGGCCATCTGCAGGATGTTGCCACGGTGACCAAGCTGATGCGGGAATTGGAGGACACGGCGACTGGACCGGCCACCAAGGGCTGGCAGCACGGGGCCGGGCTGGTCACCGGCTGGCATGCAAGGGGGCTGCACGATATGGAATCCGGGGTGGTGGAGGATTGGCGCCGTTTCGCCGACACCAAGCCCTTCTGGCGGGAGCCGGCGGAAAATACCGACGGCGCCACGCTTATTTAACGGAAAATCAAAGGGTTAACGAACGATGCTTACCGTTCTTGTCAGCAACATCAAGGGGGGCGTTGGCAAGACCACCATCTCCACCCATCTGGCGGCGGCCTTTGCCACGGGTGGCCATCACACCATCCTGGCGGAGATGGACAAGCAGAAATCGGCGCTGGGCTGGCTGAAGCGGCGGCCGGACACGGCTGCCCCCATTGTGGGAGAGGATTGGACAAAGGAACTGGGTGAGGTGCCGGCCAAACCGGGGCGTCTGGTGATCGACGTGCCGGCGGCCATGCGGCCCAAGGAGGTGGAGGAACTGGTGCGTATCGCCGATCTGGTGGTGCTGCCCCTGCTGCCGGGTGCTTTTGATGAGGCGGCGACCGCCCGTTTCCTGAAGAAACTGGATGAGCTGAAATCCATCCGCAAGAACAAGGTGCCGGTCGCCGTGGTCGGCAACCGGCTGCGTCCCCGTACCAAGGCGGCCGACAGGCTGGACCTTTTCCTGTCCGATATCGGCCATCAGGTGGCCGCACGGCTGCGCGACAGCCAGCTTTATCCCGATCTGGCATCGGAAGGATTGAGCCTGTTCGACATCAAGACCAAGCGGGTTGCCGATGCCAAGGCGGATTGGGCGCCGCTGCTCGCCTTTATCGAGAATGTTGGGCGCGGCTGAGTCGCGGCTTACAAACTCATACTATTGGAAACAGGCAGGTGATTTCCCTTTCAAAGCGTGCTTTGGCCGCCGATCCGATAGCCAGCGCCAATTAATCCGCAAACAGTTTTCCCCGCCTGCTGTTCATTGAATGGCTAAAGGCAGAGAAATCCATTGCCAGTCCCGATCCAGACGATAAGGTCTGCAAATCATTGCGTGTACACGCAGAATGAAGATCGGGTCCGGCTTCCATGCTGGATTTCTGGCAACAGGGGGCAGGGGGATGCAGGATCAGGGGCAGGAACGGGCAGAGAGATTACGCTTTCTGGGTATTGATACCGCGACCTGCGGGATTTTGGCCGGAGTGAAGGCGGATATTGCCAAGGTGCTGCCCGGCATCATCGATGCCTTTTATGCCGATCTTCGCGCCTGGCCCACCATGTCCCGGATGTTCCGGGACGATAGCGCGATGAACCATGCCAAACAGAAGCAGCTGAAACATTGGCTGAACCTGTTTTCCGGCGATTTCGGTCCCAGCTATTTTGACAGCGTGCGCGCCATCGGGCGGGTTCACAGTACCCTGGGGCTGGAGCCGCGCTGGTACCTGGGCGGTTACGCCCTGACGCTTTCCCGCCTCTACGCGGCCTTGTTGAACAACCATTCGCCCCGCGGCTGGTTTCCGTTCTTCCGGCGTCAGAATGCGACAGCGGCGCATCTGGCAGAGGTGATGCGGGCGGTCAATTTGGCGGTGATGCTGGATATGGATCTGGTGATCAGCACCTATCTGGAAGAAAATGCTGAACGCCATAACCGCCGGCTGCAGGAAATCGCCGGGGAGTTGGACGCCCATGTCCGGTCCATGGTGGATGGTGTAGCCGCCGCCGCCGCGCGGCTGGACAGCAATGCCCGCGCCATGAAGCACACGGCGGATGAAACCAGCAACCGCGCCGCCCTGGCGGGGGATGCGGTCGGACAGGCCAGCGACAATGTCAATCATGTCGCCACCGCCTCTGAGCAGTTGAACGGCGCCATTCACGAGATTTCTGCCCAGGTCGTGCAGTCAACCCAGGTCGCCCGCGCCGCCGTGGATGAGGTGGGGACGGTGGACAGCAGTATGCAGGAACTGGCTGACGCCGCCACCCGCATCAACCAGGTGGTTGACCTGATCAATGAGATTGCCAGCCAGACCAACCTACTGGCACTCAACGCAACCATTGAGGCAGCACGCGCCGGGGAAGCCGGCAAAGGCTTTGCCGTCGTGGCAGGTGAGGTCAAGCAACTGGCCCAGCAGACGGCCAGGGCCACCGAAGATATCGTGCGCCAGGTGGGGGAGATGCAGAACCGCATGGCCAGCGCCATGGATGCGATCAATGCCATTGAGCATACGATCCGCGACATGGACCATATTGCTGGCACCATTGCGGCGGCGGTGGAACAGCAGGGGGCTGCCACGCAGGAGATTACGCGTAACGTTCGGCACGCGGCTTCCGCGACCGCCACAGTGGCCAGCAATGTCACCGGGGTGACCACGGCCTCGCGCATCGTCGGGCAAACCGCAGATGAATTGACATCGTCATCGACTGAACTGAGCCGACAGGCAGAAGCATTGCGGTCCGGTGTGCAGCGGTTGATCCATCAGTTGACAAAGTCAGCCTGACGTAACGTCCTGGGTGATGATTGAGCACAATCTGCCCTGAAGGTGTCTAATCTCAAATGACGGACGGGGACGCCAAAAATTTGGCGTCCCCGCTTTTGTTCAGGCAGCATGAACGTTGATGAAGATCGCCATCGCCGGATACGCAACTTCCAGCGTGGCATTCAAATTAGGGATGCCACCGGGGCCCTGGATATTGTACTTGCCCGGGGGCTGAGGCACGGGGGAGCTGGTGGCAAAGACCGTCAGCGTCGTTCCCGACAGGGTGGCGGATTCGGCAGTGCACTTGAAGTTATTATCAATGCCAGTGATCGTCACAGGATGAAAATACATCGTCGTTCTCCGTTTTCAGATAGAGGCCGCTCCCTTGAGTTTTCCTCAATTTAAGAGCGAATTCAGGGTAGTTCATATGAATGAAATTACAATCAAAAAGGGCGTAAACCACAATTGATAACAATTTATGGGCATTGTTGGCTAAGGGGAGGAGCCGGGGCCGTGGCCACCGATCTGCCCGGCAAGCCACGCCTATCAGAGGATTTTTCAGCTTTTGCATTGAAGAGATGATTTGCAAATGACGGTAAGGTGCGTGTGATTTAACCAGTTCGCCCTTGCTGGAGATCCGGGAGTGACAGCAATATTGGTACGCCGTTGGATGGTGATCCTTGGCCTGACACTCGCTGCCACGCTGGTGCCCGTGGCCCTGGGGCGTTTCATGCCTTTTCTGGCATCGCTGGAAACTTGGCTGGCGGATTTCCGTGTCGCCACCCTGTTACCAGCAGAACCGCAACAGCCGGATATCGTCTTCGTCGCCATCAATGAGGAGACGGTGACCCGTTTTCCCTATCGTTCCCCGGTTGATCGGGATTTTCTGGCCGACCTGTTGCTGACTCTGGAACAGAAGGGCGCGCGGGCCATCTTTTTCGATATCCTGCTGGATACACCGACAGAGCCGGCCAAGGATGCGCGGCTGAAACAGGTGATGGCGGGTTTGCACGTTCCGCTGGTGGCCAGCTATGGCAGCCAAAGGGAGGGGTTGACGGCCGCCCAGGCCGCCTTTCTGGATGATTTTCTGCCGCCCCCCCTGCGCGGGGCGGCCAATCTGGAAAAGGACCCCTATGATGGCATTGTCCGCACCATCTATGCTGGCAAGCCGAACCCGGCGGATGACAAGGCCCCGCCGGTGGCCCTGGCGCTGCTGGACAAGCTGGGGCTGAAGCCGGCACTGCAACCGGGCACGCCGGTGGCATGGCATGGCCGCCCGGACAGCGCCACCGCCCCTTTCCGGACCTTCGCCGCCCAGACGGTGCCGGTGCTGCCCGCCGGCTGGTTCAAGAACAAGATCGTGGTGGTGGGCGCTGATCTTTCCGATATGGATCGGCACGCCACCCCCTTCCGCGCTGCGGCCGATCCAGGGCAGGCGACGATGCCGGGGCCGTTGATCCATGCCCATATGATCGCGCAATTGCTTGAAGGGCGGCAGCCGCCCATTCAGGGGATGGGAATTGCCCTGCTGGCAAGCTTGGCCGCCGCCCTGGCCGGCACGCTGCTGGGCCGGCTGGATGTCGCGCTGTGGATGCGGATGGGGCTGTCGCTGCTGGTGCTGGCCGGCATCTGGCTGGTAGCGCTGCTGTTATTCCGCCATGCCAACATGATGGTGCCGATCATCGCCCCGTCATTGGGTTTTGGCTTGGCCCTGTGGCTGGCCGATCTTCATGCCGGCCGGCAGGAGCGGGAACAGAAGAAATTCATCCAGGCGGCCTTTTCCAAATATCTCTCACCGGCTTTGCTGGATGACATCCTGAAGGATCCCTCCAAGCTGCAGCTGGACCCGAAGCGCCGCGACCTCTCCTATATTTTCACCGATGTTGCCGGTTTCACCACCATTTCGGAGAGCATGGATGCGGTGGCGCTGTCCGATGTGATGAACCGCTATCTGGATGGGATGGTGAATATCGTGTTCCGCCATGGCGGCACGGTGGATAAATTCATCGGCGATGCGGTGTTTGCCCTGTTCAATGCGCCGCGTGATCAACAGGATCACACCAGCCGCGCCGTGGCCTGTGCCCTGGAACTGGATGCCTTCGCGCAATCCTTCCTGGAGGCAGAAATCGCGGCTGGTCGGGCCTTTGGCATCACCCGCATCGGCGTCCATGCGGGTCCGGCCAGCGTGGGGAATTTCGGCGCAGAGGCGCGGTTTGAATATACCGCCCTGGGCGATGCGGTGAATACCGCCGCCCGGCTGGAGGGGCTGAACAAATATTTCGGCACCCGGGTGGCGATGAGCGGCGTGGCGGCGGACCGCTGCCCCAACATTCCGCGCCGGCCCATCGGCCAGATCGTGCTGAAGGGCAAGACGGAACCAATTGCCGTGTTCCAGCCGCTTTCCCTGCCCCAGGCGCAGACAGCCCTGATTCGGCGTTACCAGCAGGCCTATGCGCTGATGGAAGCTGGCGATCCGGCAGCCTTGGAAGCCTTTGCCGCGCTGGCGGCGGATGCGCCGGAGGATGGCCCCACCGCGCTGCATCTGGCCCGGCTGCAGCGCGGGGAGGTGGGGGATAAGGTGGTGATGGGGGACAAATGAGCCTTAGAAAGGGGCCTCTCAGCCCCGCCGTCCGATCATTTCCAGCACTTTGGCGTGCAGGCTAGGATCACCGGCGGCGGCAACGTTGCCGCTGGTGCCCAGGCGCAGCGGCTGGCCTTCCCAATCGGTGATGACGCCGCCGGCCCCTTCGATGACCGCAACCAGGGCCGCCCAGTCATAGGGCTGTAAGCCCGCTTCCACCATCAGGTCGATGAAGCCGGCGGCCAGCAGGCCGAAGGCATAGGCATCGCCGCCCCAGACCATGTAACGGCTGGCCGCTTCGGTCAGGCGGAACTCCGCATGGGCAAAGGGCATGGTGGCTGCCTGTGTGGCCAGCGCGATATCGGGACAGGGGCGGGTGCGAATCGGCTGACCGTTCAGCGTCGTGGGCTGCCCCTTCACACCCAGCCAGCGGTCCCCGATCACCGGCTGGTCGATGATGCCCAACACCGGCACCCCCCGGTGCAGCAGAGCGATCAGGGTGGTGAAAAGCGGCCGGCCGGTGATGAAGGATTTCGTGCCATCAATCGGGTCGATCACCCAGACATATTCGGCATTGAGATGGCTGCTGCCATGCTCTTCCCCCAGGATGCCATCCTGCGGCCGTTCCTGCACCAGGATGGCGCGGATAGCGGTTTCAACCTCCCGGTCGGCAATGGTCACGGGCGAGGCATCGGCCTTCACATCCACCGCAACCGGCGTGCGGTAATGCCGGCGGGCAACGGCCCCGGCGGCATCGGCGCAGCGGATCGCCAGTTCGACAAAGGGGGCAAGATTGATGGCAGACATCAGGGCAACTCCAGACCGAAGATCACAGGCGTGCGCGCCGGTGGCGATATCCAAATAAAAAAGGGGGCGGCCGTTAGGCCACCCCCTCCCTAGCATATTCCGGACGCTTTGCCGATTACGGCAGCGGCACCGGGCTGTCAGCCAGCGTGCGCAGATAGGCGATCACGGCTGCGCGATCTTCCACCTTCTTCAGGCCGGCAAAGTTCATCTTCGTGCCCGGCACACCGACCTTCGGGTTGGCCAGGAACTTGTTCAGATGCTCATAATCCCAAGAACCTTCCTGCGACTTCATGGCATCGGAATAGGCGAAGCCTTCGGCATGGGCGTGCTTGTTGCCGACAATGCCCCACAGATTCGGGCCGACCTTGTTGGCGCCGCCCTTTTCGAAGCTGTGGCAGGCCGCGCAAGCCTTAGTCAGCTTCTGCCCCGCAGCCGGATCAGCAGCCGCCAGAAGCGGCGACACCGGATCGGGTTCCGCCGGGGCGGCGGGCGCATCCGTCGGCGCGGCAGAGCCACCCTGCACTTCCACCTTATAGGCGCGCTCGGTCGGATAAGTCGGGTGCATCAGCTTCTTGGAAAAGAAGCCGGCGAACAGGGCAACGAGCGTTGCCGTCAGGATCGCCATGAAAATCTTATTGAAGGTGCTGCCAGCCATCAGTCCTAATCCCTTGGGTACCCTGGGCGCGGGCACAATAACGCCAATAGGCGGGCACGTCCATGCCCGCCTGACAGGCAAACCATGCGCGATGTTTAACGCAGGACAGGCGGTCGCACATGGTGTTTCCGCCTTGACCCGGGGGACCAAATGTCGCACGGACAGATCATCATGACGCAAGCACCGAAAAATGCCCTGCCGGGCAATCCTCTGGTGGTGGTCCCGGCCCGCCTCGCTTCCACGCGGCTGCCCAACAAGCCGTTGGCCGATATTCATGGCCTGCCGATGATCGTGCATGTCTGGCGCCGCGCGGCAGAGGCCGGTATCGGCCCCGTGGTGGTGGCGGCTGCCGAACAGGCCATCGTCGATGCGGTGGAATCGGCCGGTGGCCGTGCCGTACTGACCGACCCGGACCATCCGTCCGGGTCTGACCGTATCTGGGAGGCGGTGTGCAAGGTCGATCCTGACGGCCAGCATGATGCCATCGTCAATGTGCAGGGTGACCTGCCCACCATTGAACCGGCGGCGGTGCGGGCGGTTTTCGGCCCCCTGGCCGATGCGCAGACGGATATCGCTACGCTGGGCGTCGTCATCCGCGATCCGGCGGAGCGGACCAATCCCAATGTGGTGAAGGCGGTTGTGGAACTGCCGCCCGGCGGCCTGTCTGGCCGCGCGCTTTATTTCACCCGCGCCACCGCCCCCTGGGGGGACGGGCCGCTGTTCCACCATATCGGCCTTTACGCCTATCGCCGCGCCGCTTTGCAACGATTCGTCAGCCTGCCGCCGGCAGAGCTGGAGAAGCGGGAAAAGCTGGAGCAATTGCGGGCGCTGGCCAATGGCATGACCATCCGTCTGGCCGTGGTGGATACCGTGCCGCTGGGGGTGGACACGGCCGAGGATCTGGAAAAGGCCCGCCGGATGTTAGCCCCCGTTTAAGAGAATCAACCGCAGCAAAGAAGATTTTAATCGCCATGCCCGCCACGACCATCGCCTATCAGGGTGCCCCCGGCGCCAATTCCGACCTTGCCTGCCGCAGTGTCTTTCCGGAGATGACCTCGCTGCCCTGCGCATCCTTTGAGGACGCGTTCGCGGCAGTGCATGAGGGGCGCGCAAGGCTGGCGATGATCCCGGTGGAAAATTCCGTAGCCGGACGGGTGGCGGATATCCACCACCTGCTGCCGCGCGGTGGTCTGCACATTATCGGCGAACATTACCAGCGCGTGGTGCATTGCCTGGTGGCCCCCAAGGGGGCGACGATGGAGGGGCTGCGGGAGGTGCACTCCCACATCCAGGCCCTGTCGCAATGCCGCACCTATCTGCGTGAACGCGGCCTGGCCCCCGTCAGCCATGCCGATACGGCCGGGGCGGCGGCTGACGTGGCCAAGTGGAACGATCCGGGTATCGCCGCCATCGCATCCGATCTGGCGGCGGAAATCTATGGGCTGACGATTCTGGCCAAGGGCATCGAGGATGCCGCCCATAATACCACCCGCTTCCTGGTGCTGGCCAAGGAACCGGTGACGCCGCCCGTTGGCAGCGATACGGTGACCAGCCTGCTGTTCCGCGTGCGCTCGGTTCCGGCCGCACTCTATAAGGCCCTGGGGGGGTTCGCCACCAATGGGGTGAATATCACCAAGCTGGAAAGCTATCTGGTGGATGGCCGCTTCGTTGCCGCCCAGTTCTATGCCGATGTCGAAGGCCATCCCGACGAACGACCTTTGAAACTGGCCATGGAAGAGTTGGATTTTTTTGCGCGTGAAGTGAAGATCCTCGGCGTCTATCCGGCCCACCCGTTCCGTCGGGCGGCCAATCAACAGGAAGGCCAGGATTGACGGCTGTTTCCTATCAATTGGTGGCGCAGGTGGTGGGGGCGGAGGATTGCTGCCGCCTGCGCCATATTGCCGGCATGTCGCGCCGCGATGTGGCGGCGGCGCGCATCGGCCTCGCCAACAGCTATTTCGGTGTGCATGTCCGCCATGGCGCCGACATTGTCGGCATGGGTCGCATCATTGGCGATGGTGCCTGTTGTTTCCAGATTTGCGATATCGCCGTTGATCCGGCGCATCAGGGCAGGGGGCTGGGCAAGCAGATCATGGCAGCCCTGATGGCGCATCTGCGGGCCCATGCGCCGGCCGGTGCCTATGTCAGCCTGATCGCCGATGGCGACGCCCGCTTTCTATATGCTCAGTTCGGTTTTGCCCCAACGGCACCCGCCTCCATCGGTATGGCGCTGAACCTTTGACCGGGGACGGTGTTACCTGATGGCAAATCTCCCGGCGGGTGGGCTGGCTGCCAGCTGTCCTAAACCTATATCTTTCGGGATAAGGCACAACGCTTAACGAAATCAGACACCAACCGCCTTAAATTGTTTTTAGGGCAGGGGTGCCCAAGGCAAGCCAGGGATAAGCCGTGATGCCGCAGGGCCAGGGAAAGAATATTCTGATCGTTGAGGATGAGTTTCTGATCGCCATCCATGCGGCCGAAGTGATGGAAGGGTTGGGATTCTGCGTGGTCGGACCGGTCGCCACCATTGAACAAGCCCTGGAACTGTTGCGGGAGGGGGCATTTGACGGGGCGATTCTTGACGTCAACCTTTCCGGCACCCTGGTCTTTCCGGTTGCCGAGGCGCTGGTTGATCGGGGTATCCCCTTCATTTTGACCAGCGGATATGAGGCCACTGGCCTGCCGGAACGCTGGCGCGATCGCCCCCATCTGCGCAAGCCGGTGATTGAACGCGATCTGGCGCGATTGGCCGGACATGTCTTCACCGCTGACACGGCCATGGTTGCTGCGAATGCCTGATGATGGCGCCGGCCCGTCGCTGGCGGAGCCTGAAAGGGCAGACAAGATGACAAGACAACGTATCCTGCTGGTGGAAGACAGTCCGACGCAGGCCCTGCGGCTGTTGTTTCTGCTGGAGGAGCAGGGATACGAGGTGGAACATGTGGAAAGCGCCGAAGAGGCGCTGCGCGTGCTGAATCGGACGGTCCCGCATCTGCTGATCGTCGACCATCATCTGCCGGGACTACAGGGGGCGGACCTGTGTCGACAGGTCCGTTTGCATGTCGCCACCCTTTCCATGCCCATCCTGGTCCTGACAGCGGATGAAACACCGGCCCGCCAGCGGGAGGGGTTGGATAGCGGGGCCGATGATTTCCTGCCGAAATCCACCGATCCGGCCGTGTTGATGCTGCGCGTGCGCAACCTGTTGCGCCATGCCCGCCGGGATGCCGATGTGGATGTCTTGCCACAGACGGTGTTCCGCCAACCCCGCGCGCTGCTGGCTGGCTTCAACGCCGACGATGCCCGCGAGCTGCAGGCCCTGCTGCTGGAAGAGGGCTGTCTGGTACAGCGCGCCAGCGATGCGGAAACGGCGCAGCGCCTGCAGGAACAGATGCCGATGGATGGCATCCTGCTGGCCGAACGGTTACCCGGGTGCGGCTGGCTGGATTTTGCCCGCCAGGTGATCGGCGGCTCGCAACTGCCACCCGCCATCATCCTGGTGATGCGGGATGTCGCCGGCGGCCAGCTGACGCAGGAGATGCTGGAAGCCGGTATCAGCGACATTTATGTGCAGGGCGCTCCGCTGGCACCGCTGCGCGCCCGGCTGCGCGCCATCATGCGGCGGCGATTTCTGGAGGAACAGAACCGCCGCCTGCTGGCCGATTTCCGGGAACGGGAAGGCCGGGCACTGATGCTGGAGGCAGAGCGCAATGCCGCCCAGGCCCGCGCTGCCCTGGCCGACCAGCTGGCCTTTGCCAATAAACGGCTGGCCGATCAGGCCCTGATCACCAGCACCATCACCCGCAATGTGCGCACCGGTCTGATCCTGACCGATGCGGCGGGTGCCATCACCTATATCAATCCACCGGCCCAGTCGCTGCTGGGGCAGGCGCCAATAGATGCCGACCGGCATTGCCTGTTTGCCCGCTTAGGCGTGGAACTGACTGACGGTCAGCTGCCCGGCGAAATCACCGACCGTTCCGCCATGCTGACGGCTCCGGATGGGCGGAATGTGCCGGTGCTGTTTTCTGTCACCCCCCTGCCAAGCGGCGGGCTGGAGGGCGAGGGGGAGACGGCAGCCCCCTTCGGTGCGGTGGTACAGATCATCGACGTCACGGAACGGCGCCAGGCAGAGGAGCGACAGGCCCTGCTGATGGCGGAATTGTCCCACCGGGTGAAGAATACCTTGGCCACCGTGCTGTCCATTGGCGCGCAGACGCGCCGCCGCCACACAACCATTGACGGATTCTGGTCGTCGTTTGAGGGACGTCTGCGCGCCCTGTCGGAAACCCATAACCTGCTGGCCGAGCATTTTTGGGAATGGGTACAGTTGCGGGAAGTCATCGGGCATGAGGTGACCCCCTATGCCCAGACCCCGCAGGATGTGATGCTGGACGGGCCGGCCATTGAACTACGCCCCCGCGCGGCGCTGGCCCTGGCGCTGGTTTTCCATGAACTGGCAACCAATGCCGCGAAATATGGTGCCTTCCTGAAGGCGGAAGGGCGGCTGCAAGTGACCTGGAGCCTGGGGCAGAAGGAGGGCGGTACGCCGGTCATTCTGCTGGAATGGCGGGAAATTGGCGGGCCGCCCATCAGCCCGCCATCACAGAACGGCTTTGGCTCCACCCTGATCCGCCAGAGCATCGCCTATGAATTGCGCGGTAAATCCAGCCTGGATTTCCCGCCTGATGGGTTGCGCTGCCATTTGGAAATTCCGCTGGGGCCGGATTTGCGGGTGATCGGGCCGGCTGGCTGACCCCGCCAGCCGATGGCGTTTTCCCATAGCCCCTTCCATAAACAGCATAGAAATTGGCGGGCAGAGACAGGCGAGCCTATGTTAGGTTCGCCAGCATGGGGGAACGGAAAGAATAACGTGATGCAATCGTTCGATGCCCGACAGGTGGTGATAGATGCGTTCGTCGCGCGCCTGCTGGACGGCTTTCACCGGGTCTATGGCCATCTCTACCCGGAACACACCAACGCCTTGTCAACGACGGCGGTGCTGGCCATGGAAGCGCTGGTGAATTCCACCGCCCCCTACCATGATTACGAACATTCCATCATGGTCACCATGGTGGGGCAGGAGATTGTTCACGGCAAAATGCTGCGGGAGGGAAATGTCACCCCCACCGAATGGGTGAATTATCTGGTGGCCCTGCTGTGCCACGATATCGGTTATCTGCAGGGGGTGTGCCCCGGCGACCGGGGGGCGGTGGCTGTGATTAATGCGGAGGGCGATACGGTGACGGTGCCGCCCGGTATGACCGACGCCTATCTGACCCCCTATCATGTGGAGCGGGGAAAGCTGTTTGTCGGCTGGCGCTTTAAGGATGACCGCATCATTGATTGCGATTTTGTCTGCACCTGCATTGAAAATACGCGCTTTCCCGTGCCCGATCATGGGGAAAAGGCGCTGGAAAGCTGGCCGGGGCTGGTTTCCGCCGCCGACCTGATCGGCCAGATGGCCGACCCCGATTATCTGCGCAAACTACCCGCCCTTTATCAGGAATTTGAGGAGATCGGTGCCAATGCGCGCATGGGGAACAAATCCCCCGCCGATCTGCGCCGCACCTATCCGGCCTTCTTCTGGAACCATGTCCACCATCATATTCTGGGGGGCTTGTCCTATCTGGAGGTGACGCTGGAAGGGCGTAAATGGATTTCCAGCCTGATGTCGCACGTCTTCGTGCAGGAACATACGGCCAAGGGCAGGGGGTAAATCCATGTTCCGTCCAGCCGATATCGTGATTGAGAAGCTGTTGTGCCGCCTGTCGGAAAGCTATGCAGAGCTGTTTCCGCTGGCACCGGCGGAATATCGGGCCGCCTTGCTGCGGGCCTGCCGCATCGGGGCCACCCATGCCGCCCGCACCGACGCGCTTTACCATAATCTGGACCATACGGTTCAGGTGGTCTGCGTCGGTGTGGAGATGCTGAAGGGCAAGATGCTGCGCGACGGCGATCTGGACGCGCATGAGGCCATGCATTTCATCGCCGCCCTGCTGCTGTTCGCCATCGGCTTCAACCGCCGGCTTTTGCCGGGTGATCAGGCGGATCGGGTGGTGATCCAGCCCGATGGCACCAGCGTGGAACTGCCCGATGGGGCAACGGACGCGTTCCTGCGCCCCTATGCGCCTGAACGCGGCATGATGTTCGTGCGGGCGCATTTCGCCGACAGTGCGATCCTGGATGCCGATCTGCTGGCCGATTACATTGATTACACACGCTTTCCGCCATGCCCGGATCATCAGACGGACCTGACCGGCTTTCGCGGCCTGGTGCGGGCGGCCCGCCTGATCGGCATGGTCTCCGATCCTTATTTCATGAAAAAGCTGAAACCCCTGACGCAGGAGTTCCAGGAATCCGGGATGCTCGGCCAGCTGGGCGTGGCCGATGTGGTGGAGTTCCGGGCCAACTATGTCCAACTGTTCTGGAACACCCTGAACCCGCTGATCTGCGAAGGCATGGAACTGCTGGATTTCACCAATGACGGCCGCGACCGTCTGGCTTCCATGCGCCTGCATCTGCTGCGCGAAGAGCATCTGAGCGCGATCCACCGCCGACCGGCCTGATATTTTGCGGAAATATGCTGCGTGTCATTCTGTGATTTGACAATATTTTCCATAAGATAACTTATTGATAATTTTTGTGTAGGCGCAAAGTTAAAATGTCAGTCCTGAGCAAGATAGAAATGTCAGTCTCTGGATCGGTTTTGGCCGGTTTTGGGGGCTGTTATGGGCTGGCTGATGATGAGCGATCGGGATGTCCGGCGTGTTGAGGTACTGGCAGAAATCGAGAGTGGTCAGCTTAAGGTTTCGGACGCCTCTGGGATATTGGGTTTGAGTGAGCGTCAGGTATGGCGTCTTCTGGATCGGTATCGATGCGATGGCGGTGGCGGGATTGTCCATCGAGGCCGGGGCCGACCGTCGAACCACCAGATTTCAAAGGGGGTTCGCGAGCTGGCGCTGGAGCTGGTTCGTCTGCATTACCATGATTTTGGGCCGACATTGGCAGCGGAGAAGCTTGCCGAACGGCATGGTCTTACGGTGTCGCGGGAGACGCTGCGGCACTGGATGGCGGAGGCCGGTCTCTGGCGCACAAAGGCCCAGCGGCGTCAATTTCACCGCCCTCGCCTTCGGCGGCAATGCCTGGGTGAGTTGGTACAGATTGATGGGAGCGAGCATCGTTGGTTTGAGGACCGCGGGCCGCCCTGCACCTTGCTGGTGTTTGTGGATGACGCGACGGGACGGCTGATGGCGCTGCGGTTTGTGGTCTCGGAGAGTACCTTCAGCTATTTCGAGATTTTGGCGGCCTATCTGCGCGACCATGGGCGTCCATTGGCTTTTTATTCGGACAAGCACACAGTTTTCCGGGTGGCCCGCAAGGATGCCAAGGGCGGCCAGGGGATGACGCAGTTTGGCCGGGCACTGGCGGAACTGGGGATTGAGATTCTGTGTGCGAACTCCAGCCAGGCCAAGGGCCGGGTAGAGCGGGCGAACCGGACTTTGCAGGACCGGCTGGTCAAGGAACTGCGCCTGGCGGGAATAGACAGCCTGGAGGCTGGCAATGCGCTTCTGCCGGGTTTCATGGCTCAGTTCAATGAACGGTTCGCGGTGGCCCCTGCCAGCGCCGACGACATGCACCGGCCATTGACGATAGACGATGGGCGGTTACAGGACATTCTGTGTGTTCGCGAGCGTCGATATGTCGGTCGGCAACTGACATTGTCGTATGAACGCCAGCGGGTGATGCTGGTGGAGAATGAGGTTACACGGGGTTTGGCAGGGCAATACGTCGATAGCTACGCCTTTGCTGATGGCCGGTTGGAGTTTCGCTGGCAGGGTTGTGCCCTGCCCTACACGATTTTTGACAAGAACCAGCGCGTGATGCAGGCCGAGATCGTGGAGAACAAGCGGTTGTCGGAGGTCCTGGCTTATGTGAAGCAGATGCAGGACGCGATGCCGGCACCAACGGTCAAGAGCATCAGCGAACGCAACCACTACGAAAAGCGCGGAGGCAAGCGGCGCGGTCGGCCCGGAGCGGCGGACAAACATGCGGCGGCCAAGGCAAAACCGGCAAATGTTGGGGTGGGCCGGTCCACTGCGCCTACGGCTCCGTTACCCGGCCCACCCCAACACTGACATTTCTACTTTGCTCAGAACACTGACAGTTCAATTCTGTTGAAACATGTAGGCGGGTGGATTCAATTTTGACGTGCGACTCTCTTTTATAATCATACCAATCCGCCGAGGGTTTGACCCTTGGCCGATTGGAGGCCGGCGACTGGAAGCCGAGCCGGAGGACGCAACACCGCCGGGTGTCGGTGGAGGAAACGCACAGAGCCATCAATGGCAGTAAAAACTGCCATCCGGGTTGGGGTGACAGCATTGCAGCCCGGCGCTCTGCGTTGCCATGCGGGCTCGGTAAAGCTCCATTGCACGCTGGCGCAATTCCCCCGGCTTGGTCTGGGGGTTGGCGGCAGCGGCGGCCGCTTCCTCCTCCGCACGTTTGGCGGCGGCTTCCGCCTCTTGCACCCGTCTGGCGGCGGCCTCCAGGTCTGGCATCCCGCAATCCATATTCTCATACATCTTGCCGCAACCGATTTCCTGCGCCGCCGCCGGCAGCGCCATGCCAGCCGTCAAGGCCAGGATCAGGGCGGCACCGGCCAGCAGGGGCAAACGGTCAGGACGTGGGCACGACACGGGCATTCTCCAGATGGTAATAGATGCCGTTCTCATCCTCTGCCGACAGGCGTAGGGTGCCTTCCAGCTTGATCTGCTCCAGGGTGGCCGGCACCGCATCGGTGGCATCCACCTGGATCAGATCGGCCGGGCCCGGCGGCGGGCAGAAGGGACAGGACGGCGCCAACGACGATAACAAAAACTTGCGGCTTTTGTCCGCCGTATCCAACGGCAGGAAGAAACCCGCCACGGTGAAAGGCTTGCCATCCAGGGCCGCCACGTCCTTGCCGAACAGGGCCACCGGGCGGGAGACCTGTTTGATGATCTTATCCACCTCCCGCACATTGGCGATGCGGTCCCAACCCAGCGTGGCGCGGGGGATGGCGCCCGGCTGGTTGGCATCACTCGCCTTGGCGGCCAAGTTGGGGTCTTTCACCTCTTTGAAGGCCGACGCCGTGCCGGCACCGGCCAGCATTAACAGCCCGCCCAGGGCCAACCCCGCCCAACGCTTGCATCCAGCCATAACCTGCACACTCCCCTCAGCGTTGCGCCAACATGCGCGCCACATCCCCGCGATAGGCCCGGATCGCCGGCAGCAAGGCCGCCAGCAGCGCCGTGCCCAGCGCCAAGGCCAGCGGCCAGAGATCGACCAGCCCCACCGACGGCACCGCCAGCCCCAGGTCACGCGCCTGGGCGGAGAAGCGACCCATCAGCACCATCCCCAGATGGGCAAGGCCAAAGCCCAGTAAAGCCCCCGCCCCGCCGACCAGCAAGGCCTCTGTCAATATCTGCCCCAGGATGCGCGACCGGGTGGCCCCCAGCGTGCGCATGATTGCCAGATCATATCGGCGTTCCTGCAAGGAATTGGCAAGGGCGATGAAGGTGCCAAGGGCAGCCGCCAGCACCAGCACCCCGCCAAACAGCTTCATCGTATCCACCCCAATCCCCAGCAGGGAGCGCAGGCGCAGCATTTCCGTCGCCGGGCTGGCGGCCTGCATGTCGGTGCCGGTATTGATCTCCCGCGGCAGGCGGGCGGCGGCCAGCGGCGTTGCATAGCGCACCAGCAGGGCCGTCACCTCCCGGTGTGGCTCATGCCCTGCCTCTTCCTTGGCATCATGATCGTGATCATGGTCTTCATCATGATCCGCCCCGGCCATGGCATGGTCGTGATCATGGTCATGATCGCCATCAGCATCCTCGTCATGATCATCGCCATCATGGTGATGGTGGTGGTGATGCTCATGCACGGCCCAGACACTGGCCACCGGGGTCAGCACCAGCCGGTCCAGCACACTGCCGGTGGGGGCCAGAATGCCCACCACCTTGTAGGGTGCAAAGGAATGCACCTCCCCGCCCGCCGTCAGGCCATGGCTGCCGGCAAAGCTGTCGCCAATTTTCAGGCCGGCTGTGGCCGCCGCCGTGGCCCCCAGCACGGCTTCCATCGGCTGGGCAAAGAGCTGACCCTGGGCCAGCTTGCCGCCATAATGGTCGATATAAGCGGGTTCGGTGCCGACGATGCGATAGCCCTGATAATTATCGCCCAACGCCACCGGCACCACCTCCCGCACCAGCCGGTTGGCGCGGAGGGTGTCCAGCGCCGACAGGGGCACATTGCCCGTCGGCGTATCGATATGCAGCAGGGCGGACATCACCAATTGCAGCGGGCTGCCCTTGGCCCCCACCACCATGTCAAAGCCGGCGACATCGCGGGCCAACCGATCCTCGATCCGCCGGTCCAGCATCAACAGAAAGCTGATGGTGGCCACACCCAGGGCCAGCAACAGCAGGTTCAACAGGCTAGTCAGCGCCCGCTGGCGCAGATAGGCCAGGCTGAGGGTGAGCATGTTCATGCTGCCATCCCTTCCGGCTTGGTCAGGCGCAGGGCCACCGGCACCCGCGCCGTCAACCGCTGATCATGCGTGGCGATCAAAAGGGTGGCACCGCTCAAATCCGCCTGCTGCAACAACAGGTCCAGCGCGGCGGCGCAGTTTTCATCATCCAGCGCGCTGGTCGGCTCGTCCGCCAGCAGCAGGGCCGGCCGGTTCACCAGGGCGCGTGCCACGGCTACCCGCTGGCGTTCGCCCTGCGACAGGTCGGACGGGCGGGCCTTGGCCCGGTCGCCCAGCCCGACGCGGGAAAGCAGTTCCTTGATCACCGCCTCATCCACCGCATGACCGGCCAGCGTCTGGGCCAGCCGCAGATTGTCAGCGATGGATACCGCCTCGATCAGGTGCAGTTGCTGGAAAACGATGCCGATATGGTGGGCCCGCAACCGATCCAGCCCCGCGGGGCCCAACTGGCGCATATCCTGGCCCAGCAGCTTGAAGCTGCCCGCCATCACCGGCAACAGCCCCGCCAGCAGGTTGAGCAGCGTGGTCTTGCCGCTGCCGCTGGGGCCCAGCAGCAGGCCATGCTGCCCCTTGGCCAGATGCAGCGCCGGAACAGACAGGATATCCCGCCCGCCAATGGAATGGCGCAGATTGTCAATTTCGATCAGGGCATCGGCCATGGCCACCGCTCTCCCGCCTTGCCGTGGGTAAACTCGCTTCGATTTATACATTATAACATAACAAAACAATGCGACAGAAAAGGCCGGGCGCTATGGGAGCGGCCCGGCCTTGGGTATTGTTAAGCGACCACAACCGGCTAGCTGCTGCCCTTGCCATTCTCTCCACCGTCACCCCGGCGCCAAGCCGGGGTCCAGGGGCCACAAGCGCTTCGCTCTACGAAACTGGACCCCGGCTTGGCACCGGGGTGACGGTAAATGTAGCTGATACTGTAAAGAACGACAGGCTTCTCAAAACTGCGTCGCCAGCACCGCCAGCCCGACCAGGGCCACCAAACCGCCCGCCAAACGCGGGAACAGGCCGGCGATCCAGGCGCGGTTGCGCAGGGCCAGCGCCGCCCCCACGGCAATGACGGACTGAATCACAGCCAGACCCAGCAGGTAAGAAGCAATCGGCGTCGCCTCCGCACCATAGATCGACTCGCCATAGGCATAGCCATGGAACAGGCCGGCAAAGGCGAACAGGGCGGCCCAAGCGGCGACCGGCAGCTTGCGCCCGCTGGCAATCACACTGCCCGCCACCAGCACCGACAGCGCCACCAGCAATTCAGAGGCCGGCAGGTTAATGCCCGCCACATGCAGCCCCACGCCGAGGCAGGAGACCGCAACGAACAGCACCGGCAGCAGCAGCGGCAGGCCGGCGGCGGCCACGGCCAGACCGGCGGCCAGGGTGAAGGCCAGATGGTCCAGCCCGACCACCGGATGGCCCAGGCCGGACAGCAGCCCCTGCATAAAGGTGGCCGGCAGCTTGCCATCCATCATGTGATGGGCATGGGCCGGCAGCGTGGCAATCACGCTGGCCACCAGGGCGGCACCGCAGCCAGCGGTGCGGCGGAATTGAAACGACATACTTCCTCCTCTTACGTCCTCCCTCCGAGGACGGTTGCGGCTATGGTTCCAGCGGCAGGTCTCCTGGCTTGCGGTTGATGGCGCGTTTGGTCCGCCTTCCCGGTTTTCTCAAGGTGAAAACCAGTGGCCTGAATGGACCGAACGCTCGCCGCACACAGTTGCGGGGGCAGCCGCGGCTTGAAACCGGATGGGGTCCGGCCGACCGCGTTCCCTTTTCATGCCGGTGTTGAAACCGGCAACCGATGGAATACGCCGGCACTATGGGGCCAAGCCGGGATGATTGACAAGCACGTCCGCCATCGGTCTATTGCCAACTGCGCCGGTCGCCGGCTGGGCCTGTGCAACCCGGTCGGCGTTAAAAGGGAACACGGACCTGATGTTTACCCATCTCCGATAAGCGGGATGGGCACATCGGCGACCGTGGCTGCCCCCGCAACTGTGTGTGGCGAGCCTGCTCCAGCAATGCCACTGGTTCCGACAAGAACCGGGAAGGCGGAACAGGTGATGACCCATGAGCCAGGAGACCTGCCGCGCGTCAGGGACGGTTTCGGGCGGGGTGCCCCGGTGCCGGTCGGCCAGCTTTCTGCCTGCGCCGATGGAGCCGCCTTGATCGCGGTGCTTCCCTGTCCGGCATCCCTGGAAAGAACGGCCGGATACGGGGAAGATGACCGACCAGATGATGATTGCAGCGGAGACGGGGCCGGTTCGGCCCGTGGTGACCGTCTGCCGTTCCTGCCGGGGGCCTGATGCGCCGCCGGACTTGGCCCCCGACCAGCGACCGGGGGCCGTGCTGGCGCGCGGCCTGTGCGACAGCCAGCCCGCTGATGTGGCGGTGCAGGTGGTGGATTGCCTGGGCAACTGCAACCGTGGCCCGTCGGCCGCGCTGCAATGTGCCGGGCGCTGGCAATATCTGTTCGGGGAGATTGACCCCGCCAGCGGCCCCGCCGACCTGCTGGCCGCCGCCCGGCTGCTGGCGGAATCGCAGGATGGGTTGCTGCCCTGGCGCACCCGTCCGCCGGCCCTGAAAAAGGGGCTGATCGCCCGCCTGCCCGCCTTCCCCGCCCCCATCGCTGCCGGTTGAAAGTCCAAAACCATGAGCAATCTCAACAAGGTGCCCTGCACCATCATCACCGGCTTTCTGGGTGCCGGCAAAACCACGCTGGTCCGCCACCTGCTGGGCAATGCCGGCGGGCGGCGGCTGGCGGTGATCGTCAATGAATTCGGCGATGTCGGCGTGGATGGCACACTGCTGAAGGGCTGTGGTGACGAATCCTGCCCGGACGAAAACATCGTCGAACTGGCCAATGGCTGCCTGTGCTGCACCGTGGCCGATGATTTCGCGCCCACGCTGGATGTGCTGCTGTCCCGCCAGCCGGCAATCGACCATATCCTGATTGAAACCAGCGGTCTGGCCCTGCCCAAGCCGCTGGTGCAGGCCTTCAACTGGCCGGCGATCAAGGGCAGGGTGACGGTGGATGCCGTGGTGGCCGTGGTGGATGGTGCCGCCTTAGCCGATGGACAGGTGGCCGGCGATCTGGCCGCCCTGGAAAGCCAGCGTGCCGCCGACCCGGCGCTGGACCATGACAACCCGCTGGAAGAGGTGTTTGGCGACCAGATTGCCTGTGCCGATCTGGTGGTGCTGACCAAGGATGATTTGCTGGACGCGGCTGGCCAGGCCCGCGCCCGCGCCGCCGTAGAGCGCGCGCTGCCGCGCGGTGTCGGCATCATCCCCGCCGTGGAAGGAAGGGTGTCGACCGACCTGCTGCTGGGCCTGGGGCTGGCGACGGAACAGGATATCGAAAACCGCCGCACCCATCATGACGCGGAAGAAGACCATGATCATGATGATTTCGACAGCGTGGTCGTGCCCATGCCGCCACTGGCCGATGCCGCCGCCCTGACCGCCCGGATTGAGGCGCTGGCCCGTGACCATGGCATTCTGCGGGTGAAGGGCCATGTCGCCGTTATCGGCAAGCCGATGCGGCTGGCCGTGCAGGCGGTGGGGGGCCGGGTGAACCAATATTACGACCGGCTGTGGGATAAGTTTGAAGAACGGCAGGGCAAGCTGGTCGCCATCGGGCTGCACGGGTTCGACCGCGCCGCCGTCGCCGCCCTTCTGGCCGGCTGATCCACCATGCATCTTCTGGCCACCAGCAGCGCCCTTCTGGATGAGCAATCGGCAGCCGTCGATATTGCCCAGCCATTGGCCGATGTGCTGGTGGCCAGTTTTTCCGACAGTGACCTGCAATCACTGGGGGCGGCCCATGCCGCCGCTGGTGTGGGGTGGAGCCTGGGTCTGGTCAATCTGCGCGTGCTGGCGCACCCCATGTCAGTCGATCTGTGGCTGGACCGCACGGCCCGCCATGCCAGGCTGATCGTGGTGCGGGTGCTGGGCGGGCTGGATTGGTGGCGCTATGGTGCCGAAAGTCTGGCCCAGCGCTGCCAGCGCCATGGCATCCGGCTGGCATTGCTGCCGGGTGAGGATCGGGACGATCCACGGTTGGCGGACCTGTCCACCCTGCCCGGCCCCACCTTGTCCCGCCTGCTGGCCCTGTTCCGCGCCGGCGGCATGGCCAATGCCGAAGGGCTGGTGCGGGGGATGGGCAGCCTGCTGGATAGCAGGGACGATATTCCCGATGCCGTGGCCGCCCCGCTGGTCGCCCCCTATGCCATGGCCGGCGACGGATCGGCGGGGCGGGTGGTGGTATTGCTCTACCGCTCCCAGGTGCTGGCCGGGGATACGGCCCCGGCGGATATGCTGATCGAAAGGCTGGCGGCGGCGGGGGTGGCGGTCCATGCTTTCCACCTGCCGGGGCTGAAGGTGCCGGGCGTGGCCGACGCCCTGGCCGCCCATGATATCGGCCCGGTCGATCTGGTATTGACGCTGACGGCGTTTGGCGGCGGGGGCGACCTGCCCTTTGGCGATGCGCCCTTGCTGCATCTGGTCAATGCCACCACCCTGCGCGATGCCTGGGCGGCATCGGATCGGGGCCTGGGTGCAGCAGACCTTGCCATGCATGTGGTGCTGCCGGAAATCGATGGCCGGGTGCTGACCGGGGCGATTGCCTTCAAACAGGCCGATGATGCCACCGCCGTGGCGCTCTCCCGCCCGGAACCGGCCTTGCTGGATCAGGTGGTGGAACGGGTGCTGGCCCGGCTGCGCCTGCGCCACACCCCGGCAGGTCAGCGCCGGCTGGTGATCCTGCTGCCCGATTATCCGGGGGCGGCGGGGCGGGAGGCCTATGCCGTGGGGCTGGATGTACCGGCCAGCCTGCGTGCCATCATCAACCTGTTGCACGATGCCGGCTGGCAGATCGGTCCCTTGCCGGAAACGGACCGCGCCTTGCTGGATGGCATCATCCAGGGCGACGCCGCCGCCCACCTGCCCCTGTCTGCCTATCAGGCATGGCTGGATGCCCACCCGGACGCGGCCAGCCGGATGCTGGAAGCCTGGGGGCCGCCGCAGGATGACCCGATATTCCGCGATGGGGCTTTCCGCTTCCGTGCCCTGGCCTGCGGCCCGCACTGGCTGGCCCTGCCGCCCGAACGCGGGCGGTTTGATCAGCGCCGGGCCGATTACCATGATGTCAGCCTGCCGCCGCGCCATGGGCTGATGGCCTTCTGCCACTGGATGCAGGCACAGGCCCCCCATGCCCTGCTGCATCTGGGGGCGCATGGCACGCTGGAATGGCTGCCGGGCAAGGCCGTGGCGCTGACACCGGATTGTTTCCCCGAACTGGCGGTGGCCGCCCTGCCGGTGATCTATCCCTTCATCCTGACCAATCCGGGCGAAGCGGCGCAGGCCAAGCGCCGGCTGGCCGCCATCACCCCCGGCCACCTGCCCCCGCCGCTGGCGGAAGGCTCGCTGACCGGCCCGATGGCAGAGCTGGAACGGCTGGTGGAGGAATATGCCCAGGCCGATGGGGTGGACCCGCGCCGGCGTGACCGGCTGGGCAGCCTGATCCTGGATGAAGCCCGCGCCCAGGGCCTGCTCTCCACCCTTGGCCTGGAAAGCCAGGATGGCGGGGAGGCACTGCGCAAGATTGATGCCTGGCTCTGCGACCTGAAGGACATGGCGCTGCAGGATGGCCTGCATGTTTATGGCCAAGCCCCGGCGGAGGCCGCACCTGAGATCATCGCCAGTGCGGCGGGCGAACGCGACGGGCTGTTGACCGCGCTGGCGGGCCGGCACCTGCCCCCCGGCCCGGCGGGCGCACCCGCTCGCGGGCGGCTGGATGTGCTGCCCAGCGGGCGCAACCTGTTCACCAGCGACCCCCGCACCCTGCCCACCCCCACCGCCTTTGCCCTGGCGCGCAAGGCCGCCGACGCGGTGATCCGCCTGCATCTGCAGGAAAAGGGGGAGATGCCGCGTCAGCTGGTACTGGACCTATGGGGCAGCGCCGGCCTGCGCACAGGCGGGGAAGAGGTGGCGCAGGTTCTGGCCTTCCTGGGCTGCCGCCCCCTGTGGGAACCCACCACGGGCCGGGTGCGCGGGGTGGAGGTGCTGCCCCCCGCCGTGCTGGATTGGCCGCGCGTGGATGTCACCTGCCGCCTGTCCGGCCTGTTCCGCGACCTGTTCCCGGCCCAGATCGCCCTGCTGGACAGCGCCATTCAGGCCGTGGCCGCCCGCGATGAAAGTGATGATGATAATCCCCTGGCGGCTGCATCCCGCGCCGGGGACGATCTGCTGCGCCTGTTCAGTTGCGCGCCCGGCCGCTATGGCAGCGGCATCGATGGCGCGCTCTCCGACCCCAGCATCAACGCCGCCGATCTGGCAGGTGCCTATCTGGAAGCCGCCGGTTTTGCGCTGAAGGCCGATGGCGGCATGATCCCGGCCCCCGGTGCCTTCGCCCGGCGGGTACAGGGGGCCGATCTGCTGGTGCATGGGGCGGACGATCCGCACCGCGACCTGTTGCAGGGCGGGGCCGATGCCAATTTCATCGGTGGTTTCGCGCTGGCGGCACGGGCCGATGCCGGGCTGATCGTGCTGGATACCAGCAACCCCAACCAGCCCCGCCCGCGCCCGCTGGTCGCCGCCTTGGCCCGCATCGTGCGCGGACGTGCGGCCCATCCCCGCCATATCCAGGGCCTGATGCGCCATGGTCCGCGTGGTGGGGCGGAAATGGCGGAGGCGGTGGACCGGCTGGCCGATTTCGCCCGCGCCACAAAGGGCCGGGGGCCGGATGGCGCATCGCTGGTGGATGGGGTTTTGTTCGACCTGCTGTTCGATGCCTATCTGGGCGATCCCGCCGTGGCGAATTTCCTGGCGCGGGAAAACCCAGATGCCGGGCGCGCCATCGCCGAACGGCTGGACTGGCTGCGGCGGGATGGGCTGTGGCCCTGCCGCCGCAACGATCTTTCGCCCTTGTCCCGCTGGCTGGACGGGGAAGCGGCATGAATAAACCCGCCCCCCGCCGCGACTGCCCCAGCCTGGCACGGCCCATGCGCACCGGCGATGGGCTGATGCTGCGCCTGACGCCCATCGCCCCCATGCCAGCCGCCGCCTGGGCCGAACTGGCCGATGTAGCGGATGGGTTGGGCAATGGGTTGATCGACCTGACGCTGCGCGGGGCGGTGCAGGTGCGGGGGCTGCTGGATGAAACGGTGGCGGCGGCCCAGGCACGGCTGACGGAGGCCGGTTTCGTGGAAAGCCGCCCGGTGCTGGCCACCGACCCGTTGGGGTCGGACGATCCGCAGGCCATGGGCGACAGCCACACCCTGGCCGCCCGGCTGGCCGATCTGCTGACCACCCAACCACTGCCCCCCGGCCTGCCGCCCAAGGTGACGGTGGCACTGGACGCGGCGGGCCGGCTGGACCAACTGACCGCCGACCTACGCCTGCGCTGGGTGGTGGTGGATCGGCTATGGTTGATCGTGGGTGATCAGGTGGTGGCCGAGTGCGGCGCTGAAGCTGGGCCGGCGCTGGTGCGGGATTATCTGGAACGCATGGCGTGGGCGGGGTGCCGGGGGGTGGAGTTGAACGCAGCCCCTACCCCAACATTGCCTTCCCCGCGAAAGCGGGGAACCAGGGGCAACACGCCCGACCTCGACGCCCCTGGCCCCTGGACCCCCGCTTTCGCGGGGGAGGCTGCTATGGAGAGCGCGACGGCAGTGCGAAACCTTCCCCTCCCCCTCGGCCCCATCACCCCCGGCATCCATCTGCTGGCCCCCGCCTTCGGCGCGCTTACATGCGCGCAATTGCGGGAACTGCTGGCCACGCCGGGCCTCACCGCGCTGCGGCCAGCGGCGGGGCGGCGGCTGGCGGTGTGGGGGCCGCAGGGGGCAGGCTGCTTCCCGCCCTTCCTTGCCACCGACGATGCCGACCCACGGCTGGCCGTCACCGCCTGTCCGGGCGCACCTGCCTGCGGGTCGGCGCTCCGGCCCACGCGGGGGCTGGCAACGGCATTGGCAGCAGGGAATTATGGGGTGCTGCATCTGTCAGGCTGTGGCAAAGGCTGCGGGGCACCGGGGGATGGCACCGCACAGGCCATCGCCACGGCGGATGGTTGGGATTTGCAAGGGGATGATGTCAGCCGGCTTGCCGCCGGTCTGGCCGCCATGGGGGAAAGGCGAAACGATGCCTTATGAGTATGAAAAGGACGGGGCGGCCATTTACCGCCAGTCCTTCGCCACCATCCGGGCCGAGGCGGACCTGTCCCGCTTCGATGGGCAGGAGGCAGAGGTGGCCATCCGCATGATCCATGCCTGCGGCATGGTGGAAGCCGCACGCCATTTCGCCTTTGCCCCCGGTGCCGTGTCCCAGGCTGCCCAGGCCCTGCGTGCGGGTGCCCCCATCCTGTGCGATGCGGAAATGGTGGTACGTGGCGTCACCCGGTCCCGCCTGCCCGCCGATAACCGGGTGATATGCCACCTGCACCATGCGGATGTGCCGGGCTTGGCCGAACGGCTGGGCACCACACGGTCGGCGGCAGCGCTGGAGCTGTGGCGCGATGATCTGGCCGGCAGCGTGGTGGCCATCGGCAATGCCCCCACCGCCCTGTTTCACCTGCTGGAAATGCTGGAGGCAGGGGCACCCCAGCCGGCGGCCATCATCGGGATGCCGGTGGGCTTTGTCGGGGCCATGGAATCCAAGCAGGCCTTGATGGAGGTTGCCCCCGCCCTGCCCTGGCTGACCGTGGAGGGGCGGCTGGGCGGCAGTGCCATGACGGCAGCCGCCATCAACGCGCTGGCGGGGCTGGCAGCATGACGGGGCGGCTTTATGGCGTGGGCACCGGCCCCGGCGACCCGGAATTGATGACGCTGAAGGCCGCCCGCCTGATCCGCGAGGCCCCCGTGGTGGCGCGTTTCTGCAAGGCAGGGCGGCTGGGCAATGCCGGCACCACCGTGGCCGGCCTGATGCGGGCCGATGTGGTGGTGGAGGAACTCGCATATCCGGTGACAACCGAACTGCCGCTGCACAGCGATGCCTATCGCAGCCGCATCACAGCCTTTTACGAGGAATCCGCCGCCCGCATCGCCACCCATCTGGCCGCTGGGCGCGATGTGGTGGTGCTGTCGGAGGGCGACCCGCTGTTCTACGGCTCCTACATGCATCTGCATCGACGGCTGGCCGGGCGCTTCCCGGTGGAGGTGGTGCCGGGTGTCACCGGCATGGCCGCCTGCTGGGCCGCCGCCGGGGTGCCGATTGCCCAGGGGGAGGATGTGCTGTGCGTGTTGCCCGGCACGCTGGGGGAGGATGCGCTGGCCGAACGGCTGGCCGGGGCCGATGCTGCCGTGATCATGAAGGTGGGGGGCAACCTGCCGAAAATCCGCCGGGCGCTGGCCCGCACCGGGCGGCTGGATGATGCGCTCTATGTCGAACGCGGCAGCCAGCCGGGGCAGCAGGTGATGCCACTGGCGGAACGGGATGCCGACCTGCCCGCCCCCTATTTCTCCATCATCCTGCTGCCCGGCTGGCAGGATGCGGCCCTGGCGCGGGCGGAGGCGGCGGAATGAGCGGCCATCTTGCCATTATCGGGCTTGGCCCCGGCCCCGCCGACCAGATCACCCCGCAGGCCGCCGAGGCCCTTGCACGGGCCGACTGGCTGCTGGGCTATGGCCCCTATCTGGACCGCCTCAACCTTGCCCCCCACCAGCACATTATCCCCACCGACAACCGGGAAGAAGCGGCCAGGGCTGCCCATGCCCTGCGGCTGGTGGCGGAGGAAGGGCGGCAGGTCGCCATGGTAACGGGCGGCGACCCCGGCGTGTTCGCCATGGCCGCCGCCGTGCTGGAACAGATGGAACAGGGGCCGTCCGCATGGCGCACGGTGGAGATGCAGATCATCCCCGGCATCACCGCCATGCTGGCCGTGGCAGCGCGCGTCGGCGCGCCCTTGGGGCATGATTTCTGCGCCATTTCGCTGTCGGACAATCTGAAACCCTGGTCGGTGATTGAAAACCGCCTGCGCGCCGCCGCCATGGGCGGGTTCGTCATGGCCTTCTATAACCCCCGCTCCAAGGCACGACCGCACCAGTTGGGCCAGGCCCTGGCCCTGCTGCGCGACCTGCTGCCCGGCACCGTGCCGGTGATTTTCGGCCGCGCCATTGGCAGGCCGGATGAAAGCGTGATCTTCACAACGCTGGCAGCGGCCGACCCTGAACAGGTGGATATGTCCACCTGTGTGCTGATCGGCACGGCGGAAACCAGGGTGCTGGAACGGCCAGGACTGGAACCGCTGGTCTATACCCCCCGCGCCATCGCGGGGCCGGGTTGATGCAGCAGGCCCAGCACCCCCGCCACACTGTCCACCCGCAGGCCGGCGGGCTTATCCGGGCGGGCCACCATGATGACGGGGATACCCAGCGCGCGCGCCGCATCCAGCTTGGCGCGCGCTGCCTCCCCGCCGCTATTCTTGGACAGGATATGGCTGATGCGGTGGTGGCGCAGCAGGGCCAATTCCCCCTCCAGGCTGAACGGTCCCCGGTCCAGCAGGCATTGCAGATGCGGCAGGGGCAAGGGCGGGTCGATGGGGTCGACACTGCGGATCAGGTAATGGTGCTGCGGGGCGGCCAGCAGGGGGGCCACCTCCTGCCGGCCAAGGGTGACGAAGACGCGGGCGGCAGCCGCCCCCAGCGCCGCCACCGCCGCCGGCACATCGGCCACCATGCGCCAATCATCGCCGGCCTGAGCCTCCCAGCCGGGACGGTGGAGGGAGATCAGGGGCACATCGGCCAACCCCGCCGCCTGCACCGCATTGGCGGAAATGCGGGCGGCGAAAGGATGGGTGGCATCCACCAGCAGGCTGAACCCGCCCGCCCGCAGATAATCGGCCAGCCCTGCCACCCCGCCAAAGCCGCCCACACGGGTGGGCACCGGCATGGCCAGGGGTGCCTTGGTGCGCCCGGCCAGCGACAATTCCACCCGCCTTCCCCCTTGTTCGGCCAGGGCCGCGGCCAGCAACCGGGCATCGGTGGTGCCGCCCAGGATCAGAATGGATGGGGCGGAATAAAGCGGGGGCATGGCTGATGACTGATCCGGCAATGGAAAATCCGGCGGATCATGCCGCCCCCAGCCCCTGGCTGTCCATCATCGGCATTGGGGAGGATGGGCTGGATGGTTTGGGCACCGCTGCGCGTGAAGCCTTGGTCGCTGCCGAACTGGTGTTCGGCGGCAAGCGTCATTTGTCGCTGGCGGCATCGCTGATCCAGGGACAGGCGCAGCCCTGGCCCAGCCCGTTTGCCGATGGCATCAGTGCCGTGCTGGCCGCACGCGGGCGGGCGGTGGTGGTGTTGGCATCGGGCGACCCGTTCCTTCACGGGGTGGGGGCGACACTGGCACCGCATCTGTCGGCGGGGGAATGGATCGCCTATCCGGCCCCGTCCGCCCCCGCCCTGGCCGCCTCCCGGCTCGGCTGGTCACTGGCGGACGTGGAGATTGTCAGCCTGCATGGCCGCGACATCACCCGCCTGCGCCCGCATCTGCACCCCGGCCAGCGCCTGTTATTGCTGACCAGCGACGCAGTAGCCCCGGCAACCATCGCGCAGATGCTGGTGGCGGACGGCTTCGGCCCGTCCCACCTGACCCTGTTCAACCGGCTGGGCGGGCCGGCGGAAAGCCGGGCCGATGGCAGCGCGCAGGATTTCACCGGTATCAGCGCCGATCCGCTGAACCTGCTGGCCGTCACCGTGGCGGCGGAACCTGCGGCAAACCTGCCCCGGCTGACGCCCGGTTTGCCGGATGACTGGTTTCAGCATGATGGGCAGATCACCAAGGCCCCCGTCCGGGCGCTGACCCTGGCCGCCCTCTCCCCCCGCCGGGGGGAATTGCTGTGGGATCTGGGGGCAGGGTCCGGCTCCATCGCCATTGAATGGTGCCTGCGTCATCCGGCCCAACGCGCTATCGCCGTGGAACGCCAGCCCGACCGCGCCGCCCGCATCGCGGAAAATGCCCGCCGCCTCGGTGTGCCGGACCTGACCATCATCAACGCCGACAGCACCGACGCCATCGCCACCCTGCCCACCCCCGATGCCATCTTCATCGGGGGTGGTGCGAAAGCGGCACTGCTGGCCACCTGCCGTGAGGCGCTGAACCCCGGCGGGCGGCTGGTGGTGAATGCGGTGACGCTGGAAACAGAAGCCCTGTTGCTGGCCGAACATGCCAGCAAGGGCGGCAGCCTGCTGCGGCTGGATATCGCCCAGGCGGCCCCCGTCGGCCCGCTGACCGGCTGGCGCCCCGCCATGCCCATCGTGCAATGGCGCTGGGAAAAACCATGGTAGGCCGCCCCCTGATCGCCGGCATCGGCTGCCGCCGGGGCACGTCGCTGGCAGCGCTGTCCAGCGCGCTGAACGACGCCTTGGCCAACGCCGATCGCACCCGCGTCGACCTGACGGCCCTGGCCAGTTGGACCGGCAAGGGGGACGAACCCGGCCTGCTGGCTCTGGCGGAGGGCTGGGGTTTGCCCCTGCATCTGCTGGATAGCGACGCCCTCACCGCCCAGCCGGTCAGCCAGCCCAGCGCCGCCGTCACCACCCTGACCGGCCTGCCCTCTGTCGCCGAAGCCGCCGCCCGTGCCACCGCCGGCCCCAACGCCCGCCCCCTGCTGCCCCGCCATGTGGTGGGCGGGGTGGTGGTGGCCCTGGTGGAGGGGACATGATATGGTTACATGTAACCATGACAACGGAGGGTTCCCGATGAGCAAGAATGCCAAGCCATCCCGCGTGAAGGTTCAGGAACACCGCCAGCGCCTGCGCGCCCAGGGCCTGCGCCCGGTGCAGATATGGGTGCCGGATATGCGCGCGCCCGGTTTCAAGGCGGAGGCACACCGCCAATCCCTGGCTGTGGCGCAAAGCGCGCAGGCGGCAGAGGATCAGGCCTTCATTGATGCCATCCGCGATGACTGGACCGATCAATGAGGCGGGGGGATGTCTGGACCGTAGCCGGCGGCCCCGATTATGCCGGCAAGCCGCGTCCGGTGGTGATTGTGCAGGATGACCATTTCGATGCCACCGCCTCCATCATCGTCTGCGCTTTCACCAGCGATCCGGTGGAAGCCCCCCTGTTCCGGCTGCCGATTACGCCCAATGAACGCAATGGCTTGCGCATTCCTTCTAAAGTGATGGTGGATAAGCTGACCGCCGTACCAAAAACCGAACTGGGCAGCCGGATCGGTCGGCTGAATGAGGAGGATATGGTCAGGCTCAATCAGGCATTGGCTGTTTTCCTGGGCCTTGCCACCTCCCCCCGCCATTCCCAGGCCACGGAAACCCCATGACGACCATCCATTTCATCGGCGCCGGCCCTGGTGCGGCGGACCTGATCACCGTGCGCGGGCGTGACCTGCTGGCAAGGTGTGAGGTCTGCCTTTATGCCGGATCGGTCGTCTCACCCGAGGTTTTGTCCTGGTGCCGGCCCGGCGCGCGGCTGGTGGATACCGCCCCCTTGGACCTGGATGGCATCGTGGCCGAATTCCAGCGCGCCCAGGCCGATGGGCATGATGTGGCGCGGCTGCAATCGGGTGACCTGTCCATCTACAGCGCCGTGGCAGAACAATTGCGGCGGCTGGACCAGTTGGGCATCCCCTATACGTTGACGCCGGGGGTGCCGGCCTTTGCCGCCGCCGCCGCCACGCTGGGCCGGGAACTGACGGTGCCGGGCGTGGCGCAAACCCTGGTCTTGACCCGCATGTCGGGTCGGGCGTCTGCCATGCCGGAAGGGGAAAAGCTGGCCGCCTATGCCGCCACAGGGGCCACGCTGGCCGTGCATCTGGCCATCCATGTGCTGGATGCGGTGGTGGCGGAGGCCCTGCCGCATTACGGCCCTACCTGCCCGGTGGCCGTGGTCTTCCGCGCCTCCTGGCCGGAGGAGCGGGTGATCAAGGGCACGCTGGCCGATATTGTGGAAAGGGTGCAGCAGAGCACGCCAGAACGCTCCGCCCTGATCCTGATCGGCCCGGCTCTGGATGCCGGGGATTTCCGTGAAAGCGCGCTTTACAGCCGCGATTATGACCGGCGGTTCCGCCCCACCGCGTCCGGGAAGGGCGCATGAGCCAGCAGCACGCCTTGCCGGTCGAAGGCCAGCACCTCCACCATGATACCACTGCCCTCCAGGGAAGCGGCCACCACATTGCGTGCCTCCACCGCCACAAGGTCAGCCATGGCGGGGGCCTGCGCACCGGCAATCACCAACGCTTCCCCCGCCCCGGCGGCACTGCGGATCAGGGCGACACGTTCGGCCTCCACCCCGCAGCGGGCGGCGATCTCGGCCAGCCGGTCCAGATCCACCCGCCCGCGCTTGGAATGCAGATCCATCAGCCCCTGGCCCAGCTTCACCATCTTGGCGATGCCACCGGCGATGGACAGCCGTTCCACCGGGTGCCGGCGCAGATATTTCAACAGCCCGCCGACAAAATCGCCCATATCAATCAGCGCCTGTTCCGGCAGGCCATAAAACGCCTGCACCGCCGCTTCGGAGGTGGAACCGGTGCTGGCGGCAATGTGGCGCAGGCCGAGCGCGCGGGCCACATCCACCCCGCGATGGATGCTGTCAATCCAGGCCGCACAGGAATAGGGCACCACAATGCCCGTGGTGCCCAGAATGGACAGGCCGCCGACAATGCCCAGCCGCCCGTTCAGGGTGTGGCGGGCCAGTTCCTGACCATTCTCCACCCCAACCTCTACATCAAGATCGGGCTGCAACCCGTTGTTCAGGCTGGAAAGCTCTGCACTGATCATCCGCCGGGGTACGGGGTTGATGGCCGGCTCCCCCACCGCCAGCGGCAATCCTGGCCGCGTGACCGTACCCACACCGTCACCGGCCAGAAAGCGGATACCGGCCCCGCCATCCTGCCGGGGCCGCACACGGGCCCAGACCAGGGCCCCATGGGTGACATCGGGATCGTCGCCGGCATCCTTCACCACGGCGGCCATGGCGTGGCCCTCGCCCAGCGCCTCCCGCGCCAGAGCGAAGGAAGGTTGCTGGCCGCCCGGCAGGGTGATCTGTACCGGGTCGGGGAACTGACCGGTCAGCAACGCCTGATACGCCGCCTTGGCGGCGGCGGTGGCGCAGGCCCCCGTCGTCCAGCCATGGCGCAGCGGACCCGTGGGTTTGGGCTGATCGGGATCATCATTCATAAGGGCTGCTATAATCGCAGGGCCGCATCATGACCAGTATTCTCCAGCAACTTGCCCATCTGCAAGGCGGCCATTTGCCAGAATTCACCCCCGGCAGCGTCTGGCTGGCCGGGGCCGGGCCGGGTGATCCGGCACATCTGACCCTGGGCGTGGCCACCGCCCTGCATCTGGCCGATGTGATTGTGCATGATGCACTGGTGGATGATCGCGTGCTGGCCCTGGCCGCCCCCGGTGCGGTGCTGGAATTTGCCGGCAAGCGCGGCGGCAAACCATCGGCGCAACAGGCGGATATCACCAACCGCTTGATCGAACTGGCCCGGCAGGGAAGCCGCGTGCTGCGCCTGAAGGGCGGCGACCCGTTTATTTTCGGACGCGGGGGCGAGGAAGTGGCGGCCCTGATCGCCGCCGGCATTCCCTTCCGCGTGCTGCCGGGCTTGACCTCGGGCCTGGCGGCACTGGCATTGTCCGGGATGCCCGGCACCATGCGCGGGGTGAACCAGGCCCTGGTGCTGGCCACCGGCCACGGGGCCGATGGGGAGGGCGCGCCAGATTGGGCAGCCCTGGCCCGGCTGGATCAACCAATCCTGATCTATATGGGCATGAAGAACCTGCCCATCATCGCCGCCGCCTTGATGGAAGGTGGAATGGGGGCAGACAAGCCCGCCGCCGCCATCGCCTGGGCCGGCACGGATAAGCAGCGCCGTGTCACCGCCACGCTGGCCACGCTGGCCGATGCCGCCGCACAGGCGGGCCTGGAAGCCCCTGCCATTCTGGTGATCGGGGATATTGCCGAAACCGACTTCAGGGGGTTGTGATGAAGGGATTGATCGTCGCCGCCCCGCGTTCCGGTTCTGGCAAAACGCTGGTGACCTTGGGCCTGATGGCGGCGGCCCGGGCGCGCGGGCTGCGCGTGGCCGGGGCCAAGATCGGGCCGGATTATATAGACCCCGCCTTTCACACGGTCGCCACCGGCCTGCCCAGCGTGAACCTGGATGGCTGGTCCATGCCGCCCGCCCTGGTGGATGAGTTGGCCGCCCGACAGGCAGCAGAGGCCGATATCGTCATCATGGAAGCAGCCATGGGCCTGTTTGATGGCGTGGCGGCAGAACCGGGGCGCAGCGGCGCCGGGGCCGATCTGGCCGCCCGGCTGGGCCTGCCGGTGCTGCTGGTGCTGGATGTTTCCGGCCAGTCGCAGACGGCGGGGGCGCTGGCATTTGGCATGGCACGGTTTGATCCGGCGGTGAATGTCGCCGGCGTCATCGCCAACCGGGTGGCGAGTGACCGCCACGCCCAGCAGGTGGAACAGGGCCTGGCCCGCGCCGGCCTGCCTTTGTTGGGCCGCATCCCGCGTGACAATGATCTGGCGGTACCCGAACGCCATCTGGGTTTGGTGCAAGCCGGGGAGATTGCGGGGCTGGAAACATTGCTGGCCAAGCTGGGGGAAAAACTGGCGGCAGCGGTGGATCTGGATGCGCTGCTGGCCCTGGCCGGCCCCATCCGCACCCAGGTGCCCGCAGCCCCCCACCTGATCCCCCCGCCCCCCGGCCAGCGGGTGGCCGTGGCGCGCGATGCCGCTTTCAGCTTTCTTTACCCGCATCTGCTGGAAGGCTGGCGAATGCAGGGGGCGGAACTCTGTTTCTTCTCCCCCCTGGCGGATGAGACCCCGCCAGCCGACGCAGACAGTTGCTGGCTGGCGGGCGGTTACCCGGAACTGCACGCCGGAGCGCTGGCAGCGGCGAAGAATTTCCGGGACGGGCTGGCTGATTTCGCCCGCACCCGCCCGGTGCATGGGGAATGCGGCGGCTACATGGTGCTGGGCCGCACGCTGGAAGATGCGGACGGGGTGATCCACCCGATGGCCGGCCTGCTGGACCATGCCACCAGTTTCAAACGCCGCAAACTGGCGCTGGGCTATCGCCGTGCCGAACTGCTGGCCGATGCCGCCCTGGGACCGGCGGGGATGCGGCTGCGCGGGCATGAATTCCATTATGCCACCGTCAGCGAACCGGGCCACGATCAGCCGCTTTGCCGCCTGCACGACGCCACCGGTCGCGACCTTGGCCCCGCCGGTGGCGTGCGCGGGCGGGTCAGCGGCAGTTTCCTGCATGTGATCTGTGGGGAAGGGTGAGGGCGGCTACGCCGCCGCCAACCACACCCGTTCCACCCCTTCGACCCGTTGATAGTGCCACCTCCAAACGGTTCAGCCCAGTCACTGTTCAAACAGGGGGCAGAGCACCCTGTGGAAACTATATAAATATCTAATAAGATTTGGAAATTATCGAATCTGGCAGAATTTTTTTGGGCGAACCTTGACAGATTGTGACAGAAAATTTGTTAGCCTGTGGAAAATAGCGGAAAATCATCCTGTTGCACCAAAAGGTTCCAGAGGGTATGTTCAGCGCTGTTCCGCGATTGGAAGCGGATTGAAACAGGCTGGACCATTGGTCCGGACAGAAATCATACCCGGTTCAGCGCTGTTCCGCGATTGGAAGCGGATTGAAACTGCCGGCCAAATCGGCGACAGCGAGCGTCTTTCGCGAGTTCAGCGCTGTTCCGCGATTGGAAGCGGATTGAAACTCGTCAAGAGAAGCATTGCCTGGCGAGCAGATACAGTTCAGCGCTGTTCCGCGATTGGAAGCGGATTGAAACAACTGTGTCGGCTTCATGTCGTTCGTAGGCGCTGCGGCACCGCGTCCGATCTGGCGGCTCGGCTGTGCCGCCAATGCTGGATGTTTCCGGCCAATCGCCGTGTGATCTGTGGGGAAGGGTAAGGGCGGCTACGCCGCCTCAAACCCCACCAGTTCCACCCCTTCGGCCACCTGATCGCCCACCTGATAGCGCAGATGCGTTACCGTGCCATCGGCAGGGGCCTTCAGCGTATGTTCCATCTTCATCGCTTCCAGCACGATCACCGGCTGGCCCTTGGTCACAACCGCCCCTTCATCCACCAGGAGGGCAATCACCTTGCCCGGCATCGGGGCGGTCAGGCGGCCATGGGCGCCGGCATCGCCATGGCTGCCGGCATGGGGATCAACCAGCAATAACCTTTGGGTGCCGCCAGCATGGAACAGGGTCACCCCCTCCCCATCCCGCACCCAGCACGCTGTCAGCCGCTGGCCATCCAGGCCCAGGGTCAGGGTGCCATCGGCAGCCAGGGTGGCATCCCGCACCTGCATTTCCCGCCCACCGGCCTGAATGGCAAAGCCATCACGCCACCAGCCGATGGTGATGGGAAAACGCTCCGCCCCCTCGCCCGGTTCACGCCATTCAACCTTGTCCAAGGCTGGCAGGTTCAGCAGCAAACCACCCACCGCATCCCACGGGTCGGCAGCCCCTGCCCTGTGGCGGGACAGCACCAGCCCCAGGCTGGCCAACGCCAGCACATCCGCCGCCGGTGCAGCGTGTGGTGGCAGCAGATCGTTGCCGTAACGGTCAATAAAGCGCGTATCCAAATCCGCCGCCAGAAAGCCCGGATGGGCGGCGATGGCGGACAGGAAAGGCACATTGGCATTCAGCCCGCCAATTTCCGTTGCCGCCAAAGCCCGGCGCAGCCGCTGCACCGCGGCGGGACGATCGTGGTCCCAGACGATCACCTTGGCGATCATCGGATCGTAATAAATAGAAATGGCATCACCCGCCCGCACACCCGTATCCACCCGCACATGCGGCCCGGCATCGGGGAAGCGCAGATGGCTCAGCCGGCCTGTCTGCGGCAGGAAACCCTTGGCAGGGTCTTCGGCGTAAAGCCGAACCTCAATGGCATGGCCGTTGATCGCCAGTTGGTCCTGGCGCAGCGGCAGGGGGTCGCCCGCCGCCACCCGCAATTGCCATTCCACCAGATCAAGGCCGGTAATGGCCTCCGTTACGGGATGTTCCACTTGCAGGCGGGTGTTCATCTCCATGAAATAAAAAGAATTATCGCTATCCAGCAAAAATTCCACCGTGCCGGCACCGACATAACCAATGGCCTTGGCCGCCGCCACCGCCGCCGCCCCCATGCGAGCGCGGATGGCAGGGTCCATGCCGGGGGCCGGCGCCTCCTCCACCACCTTCTGGTGCCGGCGCTGGATGGAGCAATCGCGCTCGAACAGATAGACGCAATCGCCCTGACTGTCGGCGAAAACCTGGATTTCCACATGGCGCGGGCGGGCCAGATATTTTTCGATCAGCACCCGATCATCGCCGAAACTGGCTTTCGCCTCCCGCTTGGCCGACGCCAGCGCCGCCGTGAATTCCGCCGCTGATTCCGCCACCTTCATGCCCTTGCCGCCACCGCCGGCCGACGCCTTGATCAGCACGGGGAAGCCAATGCGCGCCGCCTCTGCCGCCAACTGAGCTTCATCCTGGTCAGCGCCGTGATAACCCGGCACCAGGGGCACGCCGGCCCCTTCCATCAGGGCCTTGGCCTCTGACTTGCCGCCCATGGCGCGGATGGCGCTGGCCGGCGGGCCGATGAAGACCAGCCCAGCAGCATCCACCGCCTCGGCAAAACTGGCATTTTCCGACAGGAAGCCGTACCCGGGATGGATGGCATCCGCGCCCGCCGCTTTGGCCGCCGCGATGATGCGGTCACCCAGCAGATAGCTTTCGCGTGCCGGGGCCGGGCCGATATGCACCGCCCGGTCGGCCATGGCCACATGCATTGCGTCGGCATCCGCATCGGAATAAACCGCTACGGTGGACAGGCCCAACCGGCGGGCGGTGCGGATCACCCGGCAGGCGATCTCACCCCGGTTGGCGATCAGAACAGAGTTGATCCGGCTCATTTCACCCATCCCGGTTTGCGCTTGTCAAAGAAACTGGCTAGACCTTCGCGGCCTTCATCCCCCGCCCTGGCCTCGGCGATGCGGGCGGCGGTGTCGGCCAGCATGGCGTCATCCAAGGGCCCATCCACCGCCGGGATCAGCGCCTTGGCCGCCGCCAGCGCCCGGGGCCCACCCAACAGCAGGTTGGCGATGGCGGCCTCCGCCGCAGCATTCAACGCATCCGCCGTCACCACTTCATGGACCAGCCCCAACCGCAGGGCCGTGGCGGCATCGAACCGTTCAGCGGTCAGGAAATAGCGGCGGCAGGCCCTGGCACCCATGGCGGCCACCACATAGGGGCCGATGGTGGCGGGGATCAGACCCAGCCGCACCTCCGTCAAGGCAAACTGCACGGCATCGGCGGCGATTGCGATATCGCAAGCCGCCACCAGCCCTACCGCCCCGGCAAAGCAATGGCCGTGGATCACAGCGAGGGTCGGCTTGGGGCATTCATTCAGGGTGCGCAGCATGGTGGCCAAGCCCATGGCGTCGGCGACATTTTCCTCCCGGCTATAGCCGGCCATCCGGCGCATCCAGTTCAGGTCGCCACCGGCGGAAAAGCTTTTGCCCACCCCGCGCAGCACGATGACGCGCACGGCGGGATCATTGCCCAGTCGGCGGAAAATATCCGTCAGGTCAGCGATCACCGTATCATTGAAGGCATTATGCACCTCGGGCCGGTTCAGCGTGACGGTGGCGACACCGCGCAGGTCGATGTTGGTTATAATATCAGACATCTTATCGCCCATTATTTAATAAATATACAATTCAACTCAAGAGCAGATGCGGACACACCAGAGCCTATTGTTTTAAAACTATGACCAGAAATTCTAACAATGCGCTTTATTACATTATTTATAATGTATAATTCACCACCAACACTAAGGCTATTTACTCCATTTTTTGATAAAATTATAGAATGATTATTTCCATCGAAATTCATCGCATTTCCATTAACCGATCCAGATTTCATTAATGGATCGTAAACTATAATAAAATTTTCAGGGTCAATAAGGCTGTTTTCGCCAAAATCACGTGAAACACTGCCATTAGATCCTTCAGTTAATTCAAGCGTCTGCATCTTCTGCTGCTTACACCGAATCTCCGCAGCTATTGCACGGCTGGGGATTACAAGCAGGGAGGCCAGAACCATGAAAAAGAAAAAATTCCTCATATCATCCTCACATCCGAAACACGCCGAACTTCGCCGGCGGAATGGGCGCGTTCAGCGCCGCTGACAGGGACAGGCCCAACACATTGCGGGTATCGGCAGGGTCGATGATGCCATCGTCCCACAGCCGGGCAGAGGCGTAATAGGGGTGGCCCTGGCGTTCATATTGCTCCCGGATCGGGGATTTGAATGCCTCTTCATCCTCGGCACTCCAGCCCCGGCCCTGCGCTTCCAGCCCGTCGCGGCGCACGGTGGCCAGCACATTGGCCGCCTGCTCGCCCCCCATCACGGAGATGCGGGCATTGGGCCACATGAACAGGAGGCGCGGGTTAAAGGCACGACCGCACATGCCGTAATTGCCGGCCCCGAAACTGCCGCCAATGATCAGCGTCAGTTTCGGCACATTGGCACAGGCCACCGCCGTCACCAGCTTGGCCCCATCCTTGGCGATGCCGGCATTCTCATATTTCCGGCCGACCATGAAACCGGTGATGTTCTGCAGGAACAGCAGCGGAATTTTGCGCTGGCAGCACAGTTCGATGAAATGGGCACCCTTCACGGCACTTTCACTGAACAGGATGCCGTTATTGGCAATGATGCCCACCGGCATCCCCCACAGCCGGGCAAAGCCGCAGACCAACGTGGTGCCATAGTTCGCCTTGAACTCATCCAGTTCAGAGCCATCGACGATGCGGGCAATGATCTCCCGCACATCATAGGGTTTGCGGGTGTCGGTGGGGATGATGCCGTACAGGTCTTCCGCCGGATACATCGGTTCGCGTACCGGCCTGATATCCATCTCCGGCTGCTTCACCCGGTTCAGGTTGCCGACAATGCGCCGCGCAATACCCAGGGCATGGCCGTCATCGCTGGCCAGATGGTCGGCCACGCCAGAGATGCGGGTATGGACGTCACCGCCGCCCAAATCCTCCGCCGACACCACCTCCCCCGTCGCCGCCTTCACCAAGGGCGGGCCGCCCAGAAAGATGGTGCCCTGGTTCTTCACAATGATGCTTTCATCCGCCATGGCGGGCACATAGGCCCCGCCCGCCGTGCAGGAACCCATCACCACGGCGATCTGCGGCACACCATTGGCCGACAGGGTGGCCTGATTATAGAAGATGCGGCCGAAATGGTCGCGGTCAGGAAATACCTCATCCTGATTGGGCAGGTTGGCCCCGCCGCTATCCACCAGATAGACGCAAGGCAGGTTGTTTTCCCGGGCAATATCCTGGGCGCGCAGGTGTTTTTTCACCGTCAACGGATAATAGGTGCCACCCTTTACCGTCGCATCATTGGCGACGATGACGCATTCCTGGCCCGACACCCGGCCGATGCCGGTGATGATACCGGCGGCGGGCACATCATCGGCATAGACCTGATACGCCGCCAACTGGCTGAATTCCAGGAACGGCGTGCCGGGGTCCAGCAGGGTGCGCACCCGGTCTCGCGGGGAGAGCTTGCCGCGCGCCAGATGCTTGGCCATCGCTTTCTCCCCCCCGCCCTGGGCGATGCGGGCGACGGTGGCGCGCAAATCATCCACTTGGGCGCGCATGGAAGCCGTATTTTCGGCAAAGGCCGGGCTGCGCGGGTCGATGGCGGTGGGGAGGATGGGCATGGGGGGGCCTCGCAATGACCGCGCTTGCCTTTTTCCCACCGTCACCCCGGCGTAGGCCGGGGTCCAGCATCGTAGGGCACAGCGCTTATGAACTGGACCCCGGCCTACGCCGGGGTGACGGTGGAAAAGGTGGGAACCGCCACCCTCAAACCGTCTCGCGGAACAATTCCCGCCCGATCAACATCCGGCGGATTTCGCTGGTGCCGGCGCCGATCTCATACAGCTTGGCATCGCGCAGCAGCCGGCCGGTGGCGTAATCGTTGATATAGCCATTGCCGCCGAGAATCTGGATCGCATCCAGCGCCACCTGGGTGGCCTTTTCCGCTGCCAGCAGGATGGCACCGGCAGCATCCTTGCGGGTGATGCGCTTGGCATCCGCCGCCCGGCCCACGGCATAGACATAGGCGCGGCAGGAATTCAGCGCGACATACATGTCCGCCACCTTGCCCTGGATCAGTTGGAACTCCCCAATCGGCTGGCCGAACTGCTGACGTTCATGGATATAGGGCACGACGATATCCAGGGCCGCCTGCATGATGCCCAGCGGCCCCGCCGCCAGCACCGCGCGTTCATAATCCAGGCCGGACATCAGCACCCGCACGCCGCCATTCACTTGGCCCAGCACATTCTCTTCAGGGATTTCGCAATCCTGGAAGACCAGCTCGCCCGTATGGCTGCCGCGCATCCCCAGCTTGTCCAGCTTCTGCGCACAGGAGAAACCCTTGAAACCCTTTTCCACCAGAAAGGCGGTGATACCCTTGGGCCCGGCCGCCGGGTCGGTCTTGGCATAGACCACCAGCACATCGGCATCCGGGCCATTGGTGATCCACATCTTGGTGCCGTTCAGCACATAGCGATTACCACGCTTATCGGCCCGCAGCTTCATGGACACCACGTCCGATCCCGCCCCCGGCTCGCTCATCGCCAGGGCGCCGACGAAATCACCGGAAACCAGCTTGGGCAGGTAGCGCGCCTTCTGGTCCGCATTGCCATTCAGGCGGATCTGGTTGACGCAGAGGTTGGAATGCGCGCCGTAAGACAGGCCGACGGAGGCCGAGGCGCGGGAGATTTCCTCCATCGCCACCATATGCTCCACATAGCCCATGGCGGCCCCGCCATACTCCTCCTCCACCGTCACGCCCAGCACGCCCAGATCGCCCATCTTCTTCCACAGGTCCATGGGGAACTGGTCGGTGCGGTCGATCTCCGCGGCACGCGGTGCGATCTCAACGCCAGCGAAGGCGGAGACGGCGTCGCGCAGCGCATCCGCCGTTTCGCCAAGACCGAAATCGAACGGGGCAAGGCTGTTGCGCAGCATGGGCGTTTCCTCAAGCTTATGGCTTCTTATAGAAACGGTCATACGTTTTTTTAATGGCCAAATCAACCAGCATCCGCGCGGGTCTCAACCCATCGGCAATGCGTGCACAGGGCTTGACGGCAGCACCCCCGGCGGTCGATGAAAGCCACCCTAACGAACAACAGGAGCAACCCCATGGCCCGCACCGCCGGCAGCCACGGCCCCCGGACCATGGAGGCCATCCGCAAGGCGGCCCTGACGCTGATTTTCAAGAAGGGTTATGAGGCGCTGACCTTGCGGGAACTGGCCGATGCCGTGGGCATCCAGCCCGGTTCCCTCTATAATCATGTGCGCAACAAACAGGATATCCTGTTTGATCTGGTGCAGGAGCATATGGTGCTGCTGCTGGCGGAAGCAAAGGCCGCCATCCCGCCCGGCCAGTCACCAAAGGCACAGTTGGAAGGTTTCATCACCTTCCATGTGCTCTATCACATCACAAGGCGCGAGCAGGTTTTCATCGCCAATTCGGAACTGCGCAGCCTGGAGCCCGCCAACCATGCCACCATTGTGGGTTTGCGGCGGGACTATGAAGGGCTGCTGATCGATATCCTGCGCCGGGGGCGGGAGGATGGCAGTTTACGGGCGGATGAACCGACCATCACCGCCTATGCCATCCTCTCCATGCTGACCGGTATCTGCACCTGGTACCAACCGGGGGGGCGCAAAAGTGCCGAACAGTTGGTGGCCCTGCACCGCGACCTGATCCTGTCCGGCATTGCCACCCGCTGAACAGCCGGGCCGTCAGGCCGCCTGTTCCCCCGCATGTTCCACATCGCTCAGGAACTTCGCCACCTCGTCGCGCAACTGATCGGCCTGTTCGGACAGGGAACCGGCCGCGCCATGCAACTGGGTGGAGGCGCTGAGGGTGAAGTGCGTCCCCTCCCGCACCACGGCGATATTGTCCGACACTTCCGATGTGCGCCGCGCCGCCTCATGCACATTGCGGCTGATCTCCGCCGTGGCGGCGGCCTGCTGGGTGACCGCACTGGCGATGGTGCCGGAATTCTGGCCGATCCGGTCGATGATGTCGGCAATCTCCGCCATCATGGACGCCGCATCGCCAGCCGCATCCTGCACCGCGCGGGCCTGACCGGCGATATCGTCGGTGGCCTTGGCCGTCTGGTTGGCGAGACTTTTCACCTCAGAGGCCACCACGGCGAAGCCCTTGCCGGCCTCCCCCGCCCGCGCCGCCTCGATGGTGGCGTTCAACGCCAGCAGGTTGGTCTGGGCGGCAATGTCGGCGATCAGCCCCACCACGCCCTGCACGCTTTCCACCACCTGGGCCAGTTCGGCCACGGTGCTGCGGGCCTGATGCGCCTTCTGCACCGCTTGGCCGGTGATGCTGGAGGTGATTTCCACCTGCCGGCCGATTTCAGAACTGGATGCCGTCAGTTCCTCGGTCGCCGCAGCGACAGTGCCGACATTGTCACGGGCAATATGCGCACCGTCCGCCACCAGCTCCGACCGTTCCCCGGTTTCCCGCGCCTGATCGCGCAGCCCGCCGGAAGTCGCCTCCAGCTGAGCGGCGGCGGAGGCGACAGTGCCCAACCGGTCGGAAACACGGGCCTTAAACTGGCTCATCAACCGTTCCAGCGCTTCTTGACGCCGCTGTCGGAATGCCTCTTCCCTGGCCTTTTCTGCTTCCAGCGCACGGGCCGTCACCGCATTGTCGCGGAACACCGCCACAGCGGCCGCCATCTCCCCCAGCTCGTTCTGGGCATTAGCATCTGGCACCCGCACATCCAGATCGCCCCCGGCCAGACGGCGCATGACCAGTGTCAGCTCATGCAACGGGCGGCTGAGGGTGCGGCTGATCGCCATCGACAGCAGGAAAACAATGACGCCAATCAGCGAAACGATGGCCAGTTCCGTCAACAGGGCCTGATGATATTGCCGCTCGATATCGTCAATATAGATGGCTGATCCGATGATCCAGCCCCATTCCGGCAATTGCTGCACAAAGGCCACCTTGTCGAAAGCCTCCGTACCGCCGCGCGGCCATTTGTAAAAGACGAAGCCTTTATTGTCCGGCCCGGTGGCCACCTTGATGAATTCGCGGAACAGATAGGTTCCCCCCGAATCCCGGTTGTCCCATTGCGAGGTTCCAACCACCGCCGGCGACGTTGGATGCATCAGCACCAGCGCCTTATCATCATTCACCCAGATATATTCACCGCCATAGCGCATGGCGCCCATGGCATCCAGCGAAGCCCCCTGGGCCTCGGCCCGGCTCAAAATGCCCTGCTTTTCCTGATCGGCATAATAGCGGGCCACGGCCAGTGCGCCTTCCACCGCCATTTGGGCCTGTTGCTTGTGCTGTTGCACCAGCTGGCGATGCAACATCTCCGTATTGAAGATGGTATGCGCGATCAACCCCAGGATCGACACAGCCACGATCATCCCCAACCGTCGCCCGATACGCGCCGTGGCGATGCTTTTCATGATAAGCGAGATCATTTATCCCCCCCCGGGAAATCCAACCCTAAGGTAAAACTACTTCCTTGGGGTATTTGGGGATGAATTTATTAATGAAGTGTTAATTTTATAAATAAAGTCCAATTAACTCAATGTATTGATCCAGCTCAATGTCAAAAGAGCAAACAGGGTATTTACTGAACGTTTTCCCAGAAAATCCAATGCTGAAGAGGGGCGGTGGGGAAAAGGCCCCATTGCAGGAACCCGGCGAAGGGGTAACGGCTCCGGCGGCTTGCTCATAGTGAGGCCCGCCCACTTAAAATACAAGGGGCCGCCTATTTGACCGATAGGGTTTGGGTTATTCTGCTGCCTTGCGCAATATATAATTCAGCTTGGCAAGGGCATTGCGGGCCAGTGCGACCCGGCCTGCGCTGGCCGGGCCCTGGATCACCACTTCCCGATTGGTACGGGGATCAATGGCACTGACACGGATGATCGAGCCCAGCTGCTGGAACTCGATCAATACATCACCTTCCGTAAGGGGCGGCTTATCGCGGCCGACCATCCCGGCACCCCGTCAGAGATCGGACGCGCCATAGGCGCCGTAAGAGAGTGAATTGGTCCAGAAACGCTCCAGCTTGCGCATGGTCTCGTTGCAGCGCGACAGCTCGTCGGGCGACATGCCGCTGCGATCCAGCATTTCCACCTGCCGGGCAAACAGTTCCGACACCCGATCCCGCAGCGCCAAGCCCTTCTCCGAGAGGCGGACGCGGACAGAGCGGCGATCATGCGCAGAGCGTTCCTGCGTCAGATAGCCGTTCTCATGCATCTTCTTGACGTTATAGGACACGTTTGAGCCCAGATAATAACCGCGGGCCGTCAGCTCACCCACTGTCAGTTCATCATCGCCAATATTGTAAAGGATGAGACTCTGGACATTGTTGATATCCTGAACGCCAAGCCGATCCAGCTCGACCTTCAGCACTTCCAGGAAATGGCGATGCAGCCGCTCAATGAGCAGGATGCTGTCATAATAAGGCTGGTGCAATGCCTTCTCCATTGAACTCGACCGCCTGCAGAACACGTCAAATGAAAGGCGCCAGCCAGACGCCCCTTATCCATCGCCCGGCAGCGCCGGTATGTGAACTGCATAGCACGACACTAAGCGCAGGTTAATGCCTGAATAATATCACAAGCGGAAGGCATCCATACAAATTGGAAAAAATTCGGGCAAAAAGCGGTCAGGCGTTTCGCCGCGCGCCCAGCTTGGCCCGCGCGACGGAGAGGGAGCCATTCAACGCCTGCCCAATCGCCCCGCCATCGCCCTTGATATTGTCACGCACCAGCACATGCATCGCATCGATATGCAGACCCACCACCTGCATTTGGGCCGGCGTCGGGTCCGGCAGGGGGATCAGGAAGCTGTTCAAGGCATGGGCAAAATCCGACAGCAAGTCGTACCCGAAGGTTTTGCCCAGGGTCAGAATCCCGTCACTGATCTTGACAATACGCCGCAGATGGGTAGCGCGATTCTCGGCATCATCCAGGGCCCGGCGATAGGCTGCGTGCAGATCGGTCAGGTCCAGCTTTGTCTGCGCCTCATGTGCATCCGCCAGACGGGCCACATAGCTGTTTGCGCGCATGATTGCGGCCGGATCAATCCGACCGGGTTTGCCATCGGCGGAGCCGCCCACCTTTTCCCTCAGCTTGTTGGGACGCTGGATGATCTCCACCGTGGGCTTCGCGGCGCCGGGCTTGACGTTATCGTTCATAGCCCCGCCATTCATGCCTGCATCCGCTGCTGGGCAATTTCATCACTTTCTTCCAATGCTGCCCCGGATGGGGGGGCGCTCTTCTCAGGATTTTCGCCGATTCCATTCTGGCTGTCGATAACCATATGGGCGCCATCTTCGACAACACGCACATCTTCCGGCCCCAGACGGCGTTTTTCTTCCCCATCATAGGGCAAAGTCTGGCGCCGGCGATCAGGGCCGAAATAATTGGGCGCGCGGACGAAGGCGCGCGGCTTGTCGATAATGGCCAGCAGCCGGCTGGCCACATTCATCACCGACATTGGTTTTGCCAGATATTCCGTCACCCCGCTGTCGCGGGCCAGACGCACGGCGGCCTCATCAGCATCGCCGCTCATCATCACAAAGGGCAGGAAGCGGATCTTGTCGCTGTCATGGGCGCGGACCCAGCGCAACAGCTCAATCCCGTCCTTCGGCTCCATCAGATGATCGGCGAAGATGATATCGATATCCTTGCCGGCGCCATCCATCTGGGCCGACACCTCCAGCACGGCCATCGCCTCTTCGCCGTTTTCGGCCTGGATCATCTTGCCGACGCCCAAGCCCTTGAACACCGTCATCATGATGGAGCGGACAAAACGGTTATCATCCACCACCAGGATGGACAGACCGTCAAACCGATAATATTTGCCGCCGCTGGCCATGGATAGGAACCGGCCTTCAACCGAAACAGGTAGGAAGCCGACATCGGCCTCGCTTAGGCTTAATGATTGTTAAGAAAAAGGCAAGCCCAGAGACAACATGCAAAAGCATAGCATCATACTATTTTATTAAAATGATGGTTTCCGCCGCGTTCATTTAAATCGCATTAACAGGCTATCCGGAAAGACAGGTATCTGGAGCCCCTGAGATTAACGGGTTGGTTACGCTCCAGACGTTACGACTCAGCGACAAATATGACGCTGGAGTGACAGAGATGGCGCAGACAGGGGGCAAGCCCGCAACCGAGGAAGGCGTGATCGAGCGTACCGCCCTGATCATGCACGGCCTGTGCAGTGAGCTGCAGCAGAGCCTGCAACGCTCCGCCACGGAAGCGGACGATATCGACCTGGGCATGTTGATGGGGTTGACCATGTATCTGGATGCCAGACTGGGACCGTTTCGGACCGACCGGCTGATGACCGCCGCCCCCCAGATCATTCTGCGCACCGATGCCCATGTCACCCCGACCCAGGAGGCCGCTATCCGGTCCACCTTGCGCCGGCTCGGGCGGGTATTGGCGACTCTGCCGTAACGAGCTCTTATGTTATTGACTGAATTCGAAAAAACTTAACAACCATTAACTATTTTTTCGCCTAAAATCCGGGCATTAGCGGAGGCCTGCTGTACGCAAGGGGCCGTTATTGTTCAGAATTAACAGGCCGTTATATATCGATCCGCCATATATCTTGACTACTTATGTCGGTCGACTATCGTGGCGCCAGTTTTGGAAGGGTCCATGATGATTGATGTTAAAACGCTCTGCCTCGGTGTTCTCAGCCGGGGTGATGCCTCTGGTTACGAGATCCGCAAGGAGTTCGAGGAGGGGCCGCTCAGCCATTTCAGTGATGCCGGATTCGGCTCCATCTATCCGGCGCTGCGTCGTCTGACCGAAGACGGTCATATCGTCATGCTGCCGCACAGCGGCGACGGCCGCCCGGACAAAAAACTGTATCGCATCACGCCGGCCGGCCGTCATGCCCTCTATCAGGCGCTGACGCGCGCCCCGGCGCCGGACAAGCTGCGCTCCGACCTGATGTTCATCCTGTCTTTCGGCCATCTGCTGCCGCCGCGTCATCTGGACCGGATCATCAGCGACCGCATTTCCGATTATCGCCGACTGATCGCGGCGATGGAGGCGCAGGAAAATCAGGTTGCCCGCACGCCGGGTGAAAGCTTTGTAGAAGGCATGGGCCTGGCGATCTATCGCTCCGTTGCCTCCTATCTGGAAGATCACCGGCATGAGCTGGTGGCCGCCGCCCTGATGGAAAATCAGGTGGCTGAGTAATCCAGACCAGGCACAGCTGATACTCTATTGCCTTGATCAGGACCTACAGGTCCTGATCAAGGCCCTCAAGCGCCGGCGCCAACATCCGTTGGCTTGGCTTCACGCGGCACGGGCCGCGCGGCGGCGGTCGCCGCCGTACCAGGTTGCGATGAGGTCACCTCATCGCAACCTGGTATCAGCCCCAGACAGGCCACTTGTCTGCAAACGGCATCCGGTTCCCCCGGATGCCGTTTTGTTTTTGCCCCACCGAAACCCATGCAGCCCTTGCCCTGTTGCTGGGGTCTGGGTTAACTGACGTCTCTCATGCCGCATCGTCCCACCTCCGCACCAGCCCCCCGTTCGGCAGCCCCCCACCCTTCGCCGGTGGCGGCGTCGGCGCGGCGCATCCAGGCAATGGTGTTGCGCAACTGGTACCTGATCCGCCGGTCCTGGCCCCGCTTACTGGAGCTTTGCTATTGGCCGACGGTGCAGTTGCTGATCTGGGGCTTCATGTCGCAGTTCCTGCAGGGACAGGCCGGCTGGGTCGCCGGCACCGTGTCTGTACTGATTGCCGCCGTGCTGCTGTGGGAAGTGCTGGTGCGCACCCAGATCGGCATGAGCATCACCTTTCTGGAGGAGCTGTGGAGCCGCAACCTGGGCAACCTGTTCGTCAGCCCGCTGCGGCCCTGGGAATGGGTGGTGTCGCTGGTGGTGATGGGCCTGATCCGGGTACTGATCGGGCTGGCCCCGCCCGTACTGATTGCAGCGCTGCTGTTCGACTATAATCTGTTGTCGCTGGGCCTGCCGCTGGCGGGGTTCTTTGCCAACCTGATGATGCTGGGTGTCGCCCTCGGGCTCCTCACGTCCGGGGTGATTCTGCGCCATGGGCTGGGGGCGGAAATGCTGGCCTGGATGGCTGTCTTTGTTCTGGCCCCGTTTTCCGCCGTCTATTACCCGGTGGCGGCCTTGCCCCATTGGTTGCAGCCGGTCGCCCTGGCCCTGCCCACCGCCCATGTCTTTGAAGGGATGCGGGCCATCCTGAATGGCACCGGACATGCCTGGGGGCATCTGCTTGGCGCCGTGCTGCTTAACCTTCTCTATCTGGGGCTTGCCGCCCTATACTTCCTGCGGGCGTTCGGCAATGCGCGCCAGCGCGGCGCCCTGTTGCAGACCGGGGAGTAGGGAGAGAAGGGCTTTGGCCAGCGGCTTGCGCAAATATGCGGTACAGAAGCCCAAAGGGGCGAAATGGGAGACCCTGTCCCTGGTGGATGATCTACGCCAGGGACAGGCGGAATTCCGCACGGCGGTGGAACTGCACGGCAAAACACCCGTCCGCCTGATCCAGGTGGATTTCACCGGCGATGAGGCCCTGGCCGATTTCGACTGGCACCTGATTGAGCTGCATGATCCCAACAAGGGGGCACGGCCGCGCCCCACCGTGGTGGCCGGCCGCGAACGGGGACAGAAGCCGCCGAAACCGGGCCGCAAGCCGCCCCCGGCGTCGCCTCAGCCGGCTACCAGCCGCACCAAGGGTCCGCCCGGCCCGGGGGAAAAGGTGCCGGTGCCTTATAAGACCTATGTCGCCGCCTTCCTGTTCGGTGTGCTGGCGATCATCGTCTGGGCGGTCACGTTCAAAATGTAAATAATGAGGGGACGGGCAGGGTTGCGGCGGCCGCCAATCAGGCAAGACCGCCGCCCAGCGGCATCAAACCGCCGGCCCTGCCTTCCCAGCAGACGCCGCCGCATCAGCCTCTGGCGCCGCCGTGTCACCCTCCCCTGGTTCCCCCTTCAGACGGGCAGCCTCCATGGCCAAGGCACGATAGCGCTTGGCAGAAAACGGGATGCTGGCCAGATAGGCCAGCCCCACCACGGTCAGTGTCGCCCAGGGGGCGCTGACCATGGCGGCGGCCGTCATGCCCACGCCCAGCAGCAAAAACACCACATAGCGCTGCGGGATGCGTAAACCCTTCAAGGAGAAGGTGGGAATGGCGCTGATCATCAGGCCGGCCACGCCGACCGTCCAGGGCACCACCAGGACAGGGCTGTCGAACCAGCCCTCCCCCACCTCCAGCGTGGCGATCAGCGGCAGCAGGGCCAGGAAGGCCCCGGCCGGTGCCGGCACGCCGGTAAAGTAATTATAGGCAAAAGGCGGCTTCTCCGCCGCCCCCAGCATGGTGTTGAACCGCGCCAACCGCAACGCGGCACAGACGCCCATCACCAGGGCCGCCATCCAGCCAAAGGTGCGGGCATCCGCAAGCGCCCAGAGGTAAAGGATCATCGCCGGGGCCACGCCGAAGCTGACCACGTCGGACAGGCTGTCCAGCTCCTCACCGAACTTGCTCTGGGCGTTCAACATGCGGGCAATATACCCATCCAGCAGGTCGAACAGGGCGCCGACGGCGATGGCCAGCACCGCCTCCTTCCACTTGCCTTCCATGGCAAAGCGGATACCCGTCATACCCGATGCCAGATTGAGCATCGTCAGCATGTTGGGCAGCAGCCGGCTGATGGGCAGCCCGCGCAGCCGGGGCGGCCGCAGCCGCTTCTGACGCAGGCGGGGCGCGGGACGCGGCGGCACCCCCCCCATCAGCGAACCTCGCCCCCGCGCTGCGGTTCGGTCCCGACCAGATCGGCCAGCACGGTCTCACCGGCGATCATCTTCTGGCCGATCACCACCAGCGGGGCAACCTCATCCGGCAGATAGACATCACAGCGGCTGCCGAAACGGATCAGGCCATAGCGCTCACCCGCCCGCACCGGCTGGCCAGGGGCCACCCACCACAGGATACGGCGTGCGACCAGACCAGCGATCTGTACAAACGCCATTTCCCGCCCGTCAGGCAGGGTCATGCGGATGGACATACGCTCATTCTCGTCGCTGGCCTTGTCAAAGGACGCGTTGAGGAACTTGCCCGGATGATATTCGGCGCTGTGCACCGTGCCATCGGTCGGCACGCGGTTCACATGCACGTCGAACACGTTCAGGAAGATGGAGATGCGGGTCAGCTTCACATCGCCCATGCCCAGTTCGGGCGGCGGCGATGCCTTGGTGATCATGATAACGCGGCCATCGGCCGGGCTGACCACCAGGCCGGGGCGGGTGGGCGTCACACGATCGGGATCGCGGAAGAAATAGACGCACCAGGCGGTCAGCACCAGACCGATCCAGCCCAACGCCGTGGACCAGGTGAACAGCAGTGCCGACACGATGGCGAACAGGGCGATGAACGGCCAGCCGGCCTTGTTGATCGGAACGATGACGGTTTTCAGCGCAGACATTGGCGAAGCGGCTACCCGCTGGTGATTGGAACGAAGAGCCATACTAGACAGTCGGCCAATGGAAATTAAGCCAATTCGACGAAGGGCACCGGTGCGATGGCCACAGATGGCCCCTTCTATCGCCAAGGGCCTAATCTAAGGGGTGTCAGACCCAAGTTGGACTGTCGCAAATGACGGCTTGCGTCATTATCAATGGCAACAACCCCATGGTTGTTCCCAGATGCCCCTCACCCTATGGTTCCCCGATGTCCGCGTCCCCACTGCGAATCCTGATTTGCGAAGATGAATCGCTGATCGCGCTCGGCCTCTGCGCCATCGTGGAAGATGCCGGCCATATCGTCTGCGACACCTGCGCCACCGCGGTGGAGGCTGTAGCCGCCGCCATCACCCACCGGCCCGATCTGGTATTGATGGATGTGATGTTGCGGGGCGGGGAGGATGGCATCGCGGCCGCGCTGGAAATCCGCCAGCGCCTGGATATCCCCTGCCTGTTCATGAGTGCGGTGGACGCCCCCGCCGTGCGGGATCGCATGGCGGGGGCGCGCCCGCTGGGCTTCATCGCCAAGCCCTATCGCCCCGCTGACCTGCTGCAACAGTTGCAGCGGTTGGTTTGAGCCGGCCCTTTGGGCTAAATGGGGGCATGTCGACGCACAATCCCCCCACCTTCCCGCCCCTGCCGATTGATGAGGCGCTGCCAGCCTTGCTGGCAGCGCTCGGCAATGGCCCCAATGCCGTGCTGCAGGCTCCGCCCGGTGCCGGCAAGACCACCCGCGTGCCGCTAGCGCTGCTGGATCAGCCCTGGCGCGGCGATGGCCGCATCATCATGCTGGAACCGCGCCGGCTGGCCGCCCGGGGTGCCGCCCGCCGCATGGCCGCGATGCTGGGGGAGGAGGTGGGCGGTACCGTCGGTTACCGCGTCCGCCTGGATAGTCGCGTCTCCGCCCGCACCCGGATCGAGGTGGTGACCGAAGGCATCTTCCTGCGCCAGCTGCAAGCCGACCCGTCGCTGGACGGGGTGGCCGCCGTGCTGTTTGACGAATTCCACGAGCGCAGCCTGGATGCCGATCTGGCTCTGGCTTTTTGCCTGCAAAGTCAGGGCCTGCTGCGCGACGATCTTCGTCTGCTGGTGATGTCGGCCACGCTGGATGGCGGGCCGGTGGCGGGGCTGCTGGGCAATGCGCCGCTGATCACCTCCGAAGGCCGCGCCTATCCGGTGGAAACCCGCTGGGCCGAACCCAATGGCGGGGAGCGGATGGAAGAGGCCCTGGCCCGCACCATCCGCCGCGCGCTGGCGGAAGAGACGGGCAGCCTGCTGGTCTTCCTGCCCGGCAGCGGGGAAATCCGCCGGGTGGAACGGCTGCTGGGTGAAGGCCGCCTGCCGGCCGACGTGATGCTGACCCCGCTTTATGGCGACCTGTCGCTGGAAGCCCAGGACGCCGCCATCCGCCCTGCCCCGGATGGCAAGCGTAAGGTGGTGCTGGCAACCTCCATCGCCGAAACCAGCCTGACCATTGAAGGGGTGCGGGTGGTGATCGATGGCGGCCTGTCGCGGCTGGCCCGGTTCGATCCGCGCAGCGGCATGGGCCGGTTGGAAACCGTGCGTTCCTCCCGCGCCTCTGCCGATCAGCGGCGGGGCCGTGCGGGGCGTACCGCACCCGGCATCTGTTACCGCCTGTGGTCCGAGGCGGCCGACCGCGCCCTGGCTGCCTTCACCCCGCCGGAAATCGCGCGGGCCGATCTGGCCCCGCTGGCGCTGGAACTGGCGCAATGGGGCATCCATGATGCCGCCGAACTGGCCTGGCTGGACCAGCCACCCGCCCCTTCCCTGTCGCAGGCGCGGGAATTGCTGCGCCAGTTGGGGGCGCTGGACGATGGGAACCGAATCACCCGGCATGGGCAAACCATGGCCGGGCTGGGGCTGCATCCGCGCCTGGCCCATCTGGTGCTGCGCGGGCGGGAACTGGGGCGGACGCGGCTGGCCTGCCGTGTCGCCGCCCTGATCGGGGAGCGGGACATTCTGCGCGGCGGCAGCGGAATGCGCGATGCCGACCTGCGCACCCGGCTGGACCATCTGGCCGAACGCGGACGCGGGGGCGAGGTGGATCGCGGCGCCCTGCATCAGGCCCTGGATTCGGCCCGCCAGTTGGAACGGCAGGTGGGCGGGCCGCCGGGGGACACCGATCATGATGGGGCCGGCCTGCTGCTGGCCCTGGCCTACCCGGACCGTATCGCCCAACGCCGCCCCGGCAGCCCTGGCCAGTACCGGCTTTCCGGCGGCCGTGGGGCAGCACTGGACCCGACCGATGCGCTGGCCAGCCGTGACTGGCTGGCTGTGGCCGATCTGGATGGCCAGGGGCGTGACGCGCGTATCTTCCTGGCCGCCCCGGTGACCCAGGCGGAGCTGGAGGAAGCCTTTGCCGGCGACATCGTGGCGGAAACATTGGTGGAATGGGATGGCCGCGAACAGGCGGTAAAGGCCCGCCGCCGGCGCCGCCTGTTCGCCCTGTCCTTGAAGGAGGAGTTGCTGCAAAACCCGCCGGCCGAAGCGGTCATCCCCGCCCTGTTGCAGGGCATCCGGGAAATGGGGCTGGCCTGCCTGCCCTGGAGCAAGGAGCTGGAAAGCTGGCGCACCCGCGTGGCCTTCCTGCACCGCGCCGCACCCGACCGCTGGCCCGATATGTCCGATGCCGCCCTGCTGGCGACGCTGGAGGATTGGCTTGCCCCCTATCTGGCCGGGGTGATGCGGCGCAGCCACCTGGACCGCATCGATCTGCACGGGGCCTTGACCGGGCTGCTGGACTGGAACAGCCAGCAGGCCCTGAATGCCGAGGCGCCCACCCATCTGACCGTCCCCACCGGCAACCGCATCCCCATTGATTATACCGGAGAAGAACCGGTTCTGGCCGTGCGGCTGCAGGAACTGTTCGGGCTGGCTGAAACGCCGCGCCTGGGCGGTGGGCGGGTGCCGGTGCTGCTGCACCTGCTGTCGCCAGCCCACCGCCCAGTGCAGGTGACGCGCGATCTGGCCGGGTTCTGGAAAGGCTCCTACCGCGAGGTGAAGAAGGATCTGGCCGGGCGCTATCCGCGCCATTACTGGCCCGACAACCCGCTGGAAGCCGAACCGACGGCCCGCGCCAAGCGTCGGGGAACGTGAGCAGCGCGAAAACCCCGGAAAACCAAGGATTTGGAAAAATTTATCCGGCTTCGTCATTTTCCTTGTTGCCAGCCCCCCGTGCCTTTGCTAGAAGCACGGCCACCGCGACGGCGCCCCGATAGCTCAGCGGTAGAGCAACCGCTTCGTAAGCGGTAGGCCGTTGGTTCAAATCCGACTCGGGGCACCACGCGCGCCAGTTTAGGGCCCGCTGCTGACAAGGCAGCGGGCCTTTTACATTTTCAGGCCAGTGCACAGGTCCCAAAAGAAAACCCCGCAGCCGGTGCCGGCTGCGGGGTTTTCAATGGAATCGGCCCGATGTGCCGACGCCCTTCAATGCTCCAGCGCTTCCGCCTTGTTGTGGCGCACCGAGGACCAGAAGGACAGGCCGATAAAGGTGGCACCGATCAGGCCGGTCAGCACTTCCGGAATATGGGTCAGGGTCTGGGCATACATGATGATGGCCAGGGCCAGGATGGCCCAGAAGGCACCATGTTCCAGATAGCGATATTCGGCCAGCGTGCCCTTATCCACCAGCATGATGGTCATGGACCGCACATAGAAGGCGCCGACCCCCAAACCGATGGCAATGACGAACAGGTTGTTGGAAAGGGCAAAGGCCCCGATCACGCCATCGAAGGAGAAGGAGGCGTCCAGCAGTTCCAGATAAAGGAAGGAGGCGGCACCGGATTTATAGACCCCGTCCGTCGTCTCCTGGCTCGCTTCCATATAGCCGGCCACGCCTTTCACGGCGACAAAGGCCACCATCCCCAGGATGCCAGCCACCAGGAATTCCCGCGCATCCTCGCCCAGGAAGGTGCTGACACCATAAAGCGCCAGCAACACCAAAACAATTTCGATGGATTCGATGCTGGCCGCCTTGGCAAGGCGGCGTTCAATAAAGGCGAACCAGTGGGTGTCCTTCTCCGTGTCGAAGAAGAATTTCAGCCCGACCATGAACAGGAAGGTGCCGCCGAACGCGGCAATCCCGACATGCGCATCGGTCAGGATCTGGGCATAGCGGTCGGGCTCCTCCACCGCCAGCGTCACCGCCTCAACCGGTCCCAGCTGGGCGGCGATGGCGACGATCAGCAGCGGGAAGATGATCCGCATCCCGAAAACGGCGATCAGAATGCCCCAGGTCAGAAAGCGCCGGCGCCATTTGGCATCCATGTCCTTCAGAATGGTGGCATTCACCACCGCATTATCGAAGGACAGCGAAATTTCCAGCACGCAGAGCACGCCGACAATGAAGGCCGTGCCCAACGCACCGGTGACGGTGCCCGTGGCATTATAGCCCAGAAAGGCCCCCGCCAGCAGCCCCACCACCGTGAACAGGAAGGACCAGTTGAAATAGCTGAGCGTCGATTTTTGCGTCATGGCGGAATTACTCTCATCGGGACCGGGGCTGTGAAACGGCCGGCAGGGCTTCCACCCTGTTCCAGCGCATCCCCACCACACCGCCTGCGGCGAGGTGTCCCATGCTTGTCCGCGACAAGCCCGCCAATGGCAAGCCCCGCTTACGCATCAGTGCCTTCCAAGTACCGATGCTGGCCCGAATCTTCCTATAGGGTATCGGTTAGATTGGACTTGCCCTGGAAAAGTGGAGAGGCATCATCCTAAAATTAGCGTTGGATGGAGGTTTATATGGGGTGAATAAAGCAGGGCAAGTCCACCGACCTGATCCTGTCGGAAGCAGCAATCGATGGCACCAGCGGTCAGGTACACCTGTGGGGCAAGAGTCTGCTGGACCGCAACGACAAGGCCAGTGGCATCGATTTCGGGCCGGGCTTCGGCGGCCTGACCAGCAGTTATTATGGCACCTATGGGGTCACCATGACACTGCACTGGTAATCGCCGCAGGGCCGGCGTCCCGCATGCCGACCCGCCGTTATTTTACCCAATCCTGATAGCGGTAATAGGCACCAACAAAGGGCAGGAACCATGGTGTGCCGAAATAACCGGGGATGGCGGGCCAATCCATGCCCCGCCAGGGGTTGAGATCGGCGCGGCCGTCCAGAACGTCGGCCATAACGGCACCCATATAGGTCGCCATGTGCGTTCCATGCCCGCTATAGCCCATTGAATAAAACAGGCCGTCGCGCTCCCCGGCACGGGGCAGCCGGTCGCGTGTCATCTCCACCATGCCGCCCCAGCAATAATCGATGCGGGCGTCGGCCAGTTCGGGGAACACGGCAATCATTGAGCGGCGCAGGATGGCGCCGCTCTTCGCGTCGGAAACCGGATCACTGGCGCTGGAGAAACGCGCCCGACCACCGAACAGCAGCCGGTTGTCCGGCAGCACACGAAAATAGTTCACGAAATTGCGGGTATCGGTGGTGTTGCGCCGGTTGGGGGTCAGCCGGTCGAGCAGGCTGACCGGCAAAGGCTCGGTCACGATGATATAGGCCCCGACGGGGACGATCCGCCGCCGGAACCAGCCCAGCGGCCCGATGCGCGACGTTCCGGTTGCCAGCAGCACCTGATTGGCGCGAAGACTGCCCTGCGGCGTTGTCACTTCGTGAACTTGGCCTTCAACACGGCGCAGCCCGATGACGGGGTTGTTCTCATAGATGCGGGCCCCGTGACGGGCGGCGGCGGCGGCAAGGCCCTGGCCATACTGGCCCATATGCATACCGGCACTTTTCTTGAACAACATGCCGCCGAAATAGCGATCGGAGCCAATCTCCGCCCGCATTTCCGATCTTGGCACCATGCAGGTGTCGGGATCGACATCACGGGCCAGCAGTTCCTGGGAGCGGGCGATCTTGTCGTAATGGGCCGGCTTGGCGGCGAGTTTCAATTTGCCCACACGCCGGAAATGGCAATCAATGCCCTCCCGTGTGATGATCCTTTCCACCAGATCGACGCCGGCATCAAAGGCCCTGTACAAGGTGTTCGCTCGGTCCCGCCCCAGCGCGGAGGAGAGAGAATAATAGTCCTGGGCGAAGCCATTATTGCACATGCCGCCATTGCGGCCCGAGGCGGCATTGGCCACACGGCCAGCCTCCAGCAGAGCAACCTTCGCCCCCTTCTTCGCCAGGGCGAGAGCCGCCGACAGGCCCGTGAAGCCAGCCCCGACGACTGCAACATCGGCTGTGCCCTCTGGCCCGCCCTGCATCGCGCCACTGAAAGGCGTGACCGTATCCAGCCAGTAGGAGGTCATCTTCATCACCGGAACTCCTCAACCATGCCGACCACGGGACGGGAAGATGCCAGGGTCAGCCAAGTGACTGATTGGAAAGCGCGAAGAGTGTTGCAACCCCATCGGAAGCAGGCAGGGGCTGCCCGCGCACCATGGAGGTGACCTCGCCAACCTTTGGCAAGCCCAGATCCAGCAGCCAGGGCGTCAGACCGCTGGCGGCGGTGACGTCAATGCGGACAAAATACCCGACATGGGGGGCCATCAAATCCACAGCCAGCGCGCGGGCCGCTTCCGGATCGGCGGCCACCAAAGGCCCGACGACGATGCCCCGGCCCCATTGACGGGCACAGCCATAGCCCCGAACCGTCCCCTGACGCTCAACAACCCGGACGGCGGCGATGGGAAACAGCGCATCGATCAGGTTCGCCCGCGCCATTCCGCTGGCCGCCCGGTCAAGGGCAAGGATGGCGGCATGGTCATCGGCACGGAAATCCCGTATCGTGCCGGAAACCGCCTCTGCGACCGGGCTGCTGGCAAGCACCGCCTGATGCTGGTGGATCGCGCCATAGGCCACAAAGCCAAGCTGCGCATAGAGCGACCGCCCCTCCAGGGTGGAATTCAGGATGATCGTCCGGCCCCCGGCCTGTCGCAGCAGCTCATCCATCAGCATCCGGCCGATGCCCCGGCGCTGGGCCCAGGGGGCAACGATGATCATGCCGGCAGAGGCGTGGCTGTCACCATAGGGCCACCAGAGCGCCGTTCCCACCAGCCGCTCCTCCACCTCCACCGCGATCCCGTGTCCCAGGGCCAAGGCGAAGGCCCAATCCTCCAGCCGATAGGGCCATTGCAGGGCCTGCGACAGGGCCAGGGCCTGTGGCAGATGGGCTGCCGTCAGTGCCACCAGCCGGGGGGATGCCGTGGCGGTCCCTGTGTTATCGACTGCGACAGCTGTCATCTCATTTTCCTTATCATCCGGCGGGGTCAGAAATATTTGAGCCAGGCAATGTCCTTGCGCCGCGCCTTCAGCCGCGAGAACCAGACCGTTGGGATGTAGAAAGGAATGATCAAGCCAACGTACCAGGCGAACACCCAGCCATAGCTGTCGAAGCCGAAAAGCGTGCCGTGGCTGGTGCCCCAGATCGCCAGCGCCGTGTGGTACAGCACACGCAGCATGGCCAGATGAAAGATGTAAAAGAACATCGGTGCGCCGCCGAACACCGCCAGGGCGCTGGTGATGCCGGCCTCGCGGATACGGTCACAGAGGGCCAGCAACAGCGATCCGACACCCAGGGTGAACAGCAGGAAATCCAGCGAGGGCGGATATTTGGTCAATGACATGAAGCTCATCGCGGTGCGCGCCGGGTCGCTCTCGACAATGAACCAGGGCTTGTCGCCATAGATGTTCAGCAGCCGCAGGCCGATGAACAGGGCGATCATGCCGCCGCCCAGCAGCAGCAGCCGGCGCTGCCGGGCCTCGGGCGACACATGCGGCAGAAACCAGGGGCCGATCCCGAAGCCCAGCAGGATCACCCCGATCCAGGCCAGCACCGGATAGCTGGTTTTCGCCACCAGCCCGAACGGCAAAGCGATGAAGTCGCGCTGATGCAGCAGAGCCCAGAGCGTATGGAGCGGGGCATCCGGGGCCAGACGAATGGGATCGAGCAGATTATGGCCGGCGACAATCACCAGGCCCAGCACGATCAATGTCGCCAGGGGCAGCCGGAAAAGACCAGCCAGCACGATCATGCACAGGCCAATGCACCAGATGACCTGCAGCCACACTGTCGGCTGTGCGACCCCCCAATAGAGCGGCGACAGGAAAAACACCTCAATCGCCATCAGCAGCAGGCCGCGCTTCAGCAGATAGGATGACGTCTCCTGTGCTGTGTGATTGCGACTATAGAGGAAGACGCCAAGGCCCGTCAGCGCCACAAAGATTGGTGCGCACAGGCTGGCGGCCAGCCGGGCGAAGAACAGGGCCGGCATGATGGTTCGGGCATCCACCGGATCGGAGATATCAACATGCAGAAACCAGGTCTCCCGGACATGATCCAGCAGCATCACCACCATGACAAAGCCACGCAGCGCATCAATACTGCGCAGGCGCCCGCCCGCCACTTTGGCCACCGCTGCCGTCACGCCGGGCTGGTATTGCCCGGAAGCCGTCATTGTGATCGTGCTCATCCGTTCCCCCTGGACCTCTGAACTTCCCTGGACTTACGCGTCCCTACAGCGCGCCGACCTTGATGGCGGACCCGTCAACCAGCCGTGACAGGTTGAAATGGGTCGGATCGATCGCTGGCTTTTCGTTGGTGACCAGTTGCGTCGCCAGATAGCCGATGCCCGGCCCAAGGCCAAATCCGTGCCCCGAACAGCCCGCCGCCAGGAACAGCCCGCCCACCGCATCTATCCCGGAGATAACCGGGACGGCATCCGGCGTGCAGTCAACATAGGCCCCCCAGGTGCTGTCGATTTCCATCCCCGCCAGTTCGGGGAATGTGCCCCTGACATTATCCAGGATGGCCTGAACCAACCGCCGGTTGGGGGCCGGGTCCAGAACGCGATGGCGTTCGAACATGTTTTCATCACGGCCCAGCCAGGATGAAAGGGATTCAGGGCCTGCAAACAGGGATTCCCCGACCCCGATCTGCACCGCCTTCAGCCGCTTCAGGAATTGTGGCAGGAAACCGCGGGCGAACCGCATACCCTGTGCGGTCAGTTCCAGTGTGGCGCGCCCGCTGATGGCCAGGGTGTAACTGCCATCCAGACGCCGCGTCATGGCCAGATCGGGGCAATAGATCACGTCGCCGACATTCCGGGTCGGCTTGGTCCTGACCGCCGTCTGGCGCACGCTGGCCTGGGGAAACACCACGCCATGACGCGCCAGGAAGGTGGATGCCCAGGCGCCGGCCGCGCACAGAACCGCATTTACCCTGATCATGCCCTTTTCGGTCCGGACACCGGTAACCCGGCCATTGGTGATGTCCAGGCCGCGCACGGCGCAATTCTGATGGATGGTGGCACCCAGGGCGCGCGCCCCTTCGGCCAGCGCCGGTGCCGCCCAGGCGGGCTCGGCCTTGCCGTCCGTGACGGAATGCAGGCCGCCCAGCCATTTCCGGCGGGTTTCCGGGATGCGCTGCGCCGCCTGCGCCGCGTTCAGCATATAGGTTTCGACCCCGAACTCCTTTGCTGTCGTCTTGCCCCAGGCTTCCCAGGAAGCCAGCATGGCGGCATCGTCGGTCGCATAGACCAGACCGGTGCGGCGAAAGCCCAGATCCTGGCCGATCTCCCCCGCCAAACCGTCCCAGAGCGACATTGAAAGCAGCGACAAGGGCATTTCGCGCGGATCGCGGTTCTGCTGTCGGCACCAGCCCCAGGTCCGGCTCGACTGCTCGCAGGCGATATGGCCTTTCTCCAGCAGGGCGACGGACAGGCCGCGCTTGGCCAGATAATAGGCCGAGGCCGTGCCAACGATACCCCCGCCAATCACCACGACATCGGCTGACTGGGGAAGCGCTTCGTCACTGGCAACGGATCGAACAACGGGAACCATGGTGAAACCTCAAGAGCGGGGAAGTCAGGCCGCCGGCAGATGCGCCACGGCGTCAATTTCCACCAGGAAACCATAATGAAGCTCCGGCACCGGCACCACCGTCCGCGCCGGCCGCGCATCGGGCAGCATCTCCGCATAGAGGCGGTTAAATTCCGGCCAGTTCGCAACGCCGACAATGTAGGCCGTCACCCGGACCAGATTTGCCGGCGTGCCCCCAGCGGCGTCAAGGATCGCCAGCATATTGGCGATGGCCTGCCGGGCCTGTGCGTCAAAGCCGGGATCGGACAAAGGCTGCCGATCCGGCCGGATGGGCAGTTGGCCGGAAATATAAAGCGTGTCACCCGCTCGCATCCCCTGCACATAGTGGCCCGCGGGCGCCGGTGCGGCGTCGGTGAATACCGGCTCGATGTTGTTCATGACCAGCCCCCGAAACGCTGCCAGTTGGCCTCCACACTATCGGATGTAGCACGAACGACGCGGTAGCTGCCATGCTGCGCGCCCGTGGCACAGGCATGGTTGGGCAGGATACGCACGCGATCACCGATCTTCAGATCGGGCAGCGTCGCCCCGGAACCAGGCCGAACCGTTACGATCCCATGTTCCTGATTGGCATCGGCCAGGATGATATCGGCATAGGGTGTACCCGTGCTGTCGCAGACCAGCCCATACCCTTGACTGACCGGCTGTTTGGCGGTGCCGCGATCCTGCGACATCGCCATCCAGCCGGCATCGACCAATATCCAGCCCTTTTCCCGCTGATGCCCGATCACCGTGGCCAGGACCGACAAGGCGATATCATCGACCGTACAGACACCAATGCCCGTCATCACCAGATCGAAGAAGACGAACACACCAGCCCGCACTTCGCTGACACCGGTCAGGTCGGTGGCGAAATGGGCGGTGGGGGTGGAGCCCAGACTGACCACGGGGCAGGCATAGCCGGCCCCCCGCAGCGTTTCCGCCGCCTGGACAACGGCCCGGCGTTCCTGCGCCGCCGCCTCGATCAGCGCCTGTTCGGTCCGCGCGCCATAGCTGGCACCGGCATGGGTCAGCACACCGCGAAGCTCCGCACCATCGGTGAGCGCCTGAGCGATCGCCAGCAGAGAGGCGGCATCGCCGGGAAGAACGCCCGAGCGATGGCCGTCGCAATCAATCTCAATCAGGGCTGGGATCGCCTGGCCAGCTGCCCGCGATGCGGCAGCGACGGCTTGCGCCTGTTCCACCGTATCCAGAACGACGGCAATATCGACATCCTTCTGGCGGAGTTGCTGCACCTTGTCGAGTTTGCCGGGGGCAATGCCGACGGCATAGATCATGTCGCGGACGCCGGCCGCGGCAAAATACTCCGCCTCCTTCAGGGTCGAGACCGTGGCCGGGCCTGCGGCCGAACTCATCACGCGACGGGCCACATCAACCGACTTCGCGGTCTTCAGATGCGGGCGCAGCGACACCCCCAGAGCATCAAGCCGCTGCCGCAACCGCGCAATGTTGCGGTCCATGCGATCGGCATCCAGAAGCAGACAGGGGGTTTCAAGATCGGCCAGACGCAGCGGCTCCGGCTCTGGCTTGGTCTGGAATTCCGCATATGTCACAGAGGTATCCTCGCAAATAGGGTGATCTTTTTTGCCCCCGCAGCGGGAGCGAGACAATTAACGATTTCTGCATGAAAAGATAAGTTTGAACTTAATGACTCAAGCATCCCACCACACATGTTCGGCGAAGGTGTAGCCCATGAACCCGCCCAGCGGGACGGGATACAGACCCTTCACGCGGCGATCATAACCGTCCAGAACACTCATGAAGACGGGGATGGCATTGCCGCAATGGTCCCGCACAAGACCCTGCATCTCGCCATAAAGCTGTTTGCGCCGCGCCGTGTCCGGCTCCGCGCGGGCTTCCAGCAGCAGCCCGTCGAACCGGGGATTTCGCCAACCTGTTTCGTTCCATGTCGCGTCAGACTTGTAGAAAAGACTGAAGATCATGTCCGCCGTCGGGCGCGGGTTGGTGTTGCCGAAGCTCAGCGGGTGCTTCATCCAATGGGTCGACCAATATCCATCGGACGTCATGCGGTTGACCGCCAGTTTCAGGCCGACACGCGCTGCATATTCCTGAAGAACGGATGCTATCTCGACCGACCCTTCGGCAGCCGGTGCGGCATACATGGGCAGGCGCATTCCGAACAGGCCGCCCCGCTGCACATGCCATTTGGCCCGGTCCAGATCGAGGCTGGTCTGCGGCAAGTCATCGCGGTAATAGGGATGGAAGGGCGGTATCGGATGATCGTTGGCGATGGTCCCGTAATTCCGGAACAGCGCCCGGTTGATCAAGGGCCGATCCAGCAGGTACTTGATGGCGGCTGTGAAGTCGGGGCTGGCGGTCGGCTGGTGGTCCTGCCGCATGATAAGGTTGGTATAGAGACCTGATCGCGTCTCCAGCAGGTCATATCCCGGTTCCCCCCGGATGCGTTTGGCCGAACGCGGATTGACGGCATTGATGATCTGCACATCACCCGACAGCAGGGCGTTGACCCGGCTCATCTCATCCGGGATGCCGATCAGCTCAATCTCCTCCAGATACGGTTTGCCGGGTTTCCAGAAATTGGGGTTCCGTCGGACGATGGTGCGAATACCGGGTTGAAATTCGACCAGACGGAACGGCCCCGTGCCATTGGCCGTGGCAAAACTTGTCTGTCCCTGGGGGACGATCAGAAAATGGGACTGGGCGAGGATTGCCGGTAAATCCGCATTGGGGCCGGTCAGCTCAATCAGCAGTTCCAGCGGCCCTGTTGCCCTGACTTCTTTGAACTGCTTGGCGATCTCCCGCATTTTTGAGCCGAGGCCAGGGTTTTTGTGCCGCTGCAGGGAGAAGACCACATCGGATGCGTCAAGATTTTTGCCGTCATGGAACTGAACACCCTGGCGCAATTTCACCTGCCACACGATCTGATCGTCGCTGACGATCATCTCTGCCAGGGCGGGACGGGGGTTCAGATCGCGGTCCAGTTCGGTCAGGCCGCTATACAGCATGTAATGGCGCACATAATCCGTGCTCATCGCGCCTTTCGCCGGGTCCAGCGTGTCGGCGGTGGATGATGATGTGCTGGCCACCCGGATGCGACCGCCGACACGGGGTTCTGACGAACCGCTGACCGAACGGGGCGCGACGGTTGTGGGCTTTTGCAGCAGCTGAAACCCGGCCGCCGCCAGCCCAGCCCCGGCCGCCCCCAGCAGAACCCGACGGGTGAGCTTGCCCCCGCTCATTGCGGGAAATATCCAAGGATGGCCTTGGTCTCCAGATATTCCTCCATGCCGAATTCCCCGTATTCGCGGCCATTTCCGGACTGTTTGTAGCCGCCGAAGGCGGCATGGGCGTCCCAGGCCGGATGGTTGATATGGACCTGCCCGGCCCTGATATGCCTTGCGACACGCCGTGCCCGGTCACGGTCAGCCGACTGAATGTGCGAGCCCAGGCCATAGACAGTGTCGTTGGCGATGCGGATCGCCTCTGCCTCGTCGACATAGGGGATCAGGCAGAGGACGGGACCAAAGATCTCCTCCTGGGCGATACGCATGGTGGAGCGGACCTGGGAAAAGATCGTGGGCCGAACAAAGAAGCCCCGCTCCAGCCCTGCCGGTCGCCCCGGCCCGCCGCAGACCAGCAAAGCCCCCTCTGCCATGCCGATGGCGATCATGGCCTGGACCTTGTCGAACTGGGCCTGGGTGGAAACGGGGCCTAGCGTTGTGCCCTCCTGCAACGGATCGCCCACCACCATCCCTGCCGCCGCCGTGGCGGCCAGTTCCTCAACCTGTGCCAACCGGCTGGCCGGCACCAGCATCCGGGTGGGCGCGGAGCAGGATTGCCCGACATTGCGGAAGGCCGACGCCACGCCCAAGGGGACAACCCGATCAAAATCGGCATCGTCGAGCAGAATATTGGGGGATTTCCCGCCCAGTTCCTGCGTGACCCGCTTCACGGTAGGCGCTGCTGCCTGGGCAACCAGAACCCCCGCGCGGGTCGATCCCGTGATCGAGATCATGTCCACATCGGGGTGCGCGGCCAGCGCGGCGCCCACCTGCGGCCCGGTACCATGAACAAGGTTGAACACGCCGGCTGGCGTCCCGGCGTCGTGCATGATCTGCGCGAACAGTTGCGCGCTGAAGGGTGACGCCTCGCTTGGCTTCAGCACGATCGTGCAACCGGCGGCAATCGCCGGCGCGACCTTGGCAGTGATCTGGTAAAGCGGCCAGTTCCACGGCGTGATCAAGCCGCAGACCCCAATCGCCTCCTTGATCGTGGCCGTCGTTCCCCGCTGGCGGATGAAGGGGTAGGTTTCCAGGACCTCGATGGCTGCCCTTATATGCGCGATACCGAAAGGAACCTGCGAGGCCCTGGAGAAGGTGATCGCGGCCCCCATCTCGCGGGTGATCGCCTGGGCCATTTCCTCCGACCGTTCTTCCAGAAGGGCCAGAATTCGTTCCAGAAGGGCAGCACGATCACGCACCGGACAGGTGGAGAATGCCGGAAAGGCGGTGCGCGCAGCCGCAACGGCCAGGTCGATATCGTCGGCACCGCCGGACACAACCCGGCCAATGGTCATTTGCGTTGCCGGATTGATGACCGCGATGCTGTCCTGGGGCGTTAACGGAGCGACCCAACGCCCGTCGATATAGTGGTGATCGCAGACCGTGAATTCCATGTCCGACCCTTCCGCACCAACCGAGAATGACCGGGACCACCGATCCCGGGACGTTGCGCAAGAGGAAGGATTGTGCAAAAACACCAAGGGTACAATTAACAATCAATTTATGTTTAGTTAAGGTTGACCTTATGATCTCCACCGACGATCTGGTCTTCTTCGCCACCATCGCCGACTCCCATTCGCTGGCGGAGGCCGCGCGGCGGCTGAACGTCACCGCCCCTGCGGTAACCCAGCGGCTGCGGGCGCTGGAGACACGGGTGGGGGTCAATCTGGTGGATCGCACCTCCCGCGGCCTTACCCTTACAGACGAGGGTGAACTGCTGGTGTCGGAGGGGGCTGCCATCATTGAAGCCGTGGATGATCTGTCCGAACGCCTGGCCCGGCGAACCACGCAGGTGCGCGGGCATCTGCGGATTGCCGCACCCCACGGCTTCGGGCGGCGCTATATCGCGCCTATCGTGCGGGATTTCGCCCAGCGCCATCCCTCGGCAACCGTGACGCTTGAATTGTCGGACAGCCCGATCCGGCAGATGTCGGAAAGCTGGGACATCGTCGTCCATATCGGCGCCTTGCCGGAAAGCGACCGACTGGTGACCACGCTGGCCCCCAACCGTCGCATTCTGTGTGCGGCCCCCAGCTATCTGGAAAGAAACCCCGCCATTGAGCGACCGGAGGATCTGGCCCTGCATCGCTGTCTGGCATTGCGGGAGAATAATGAAGACGTGACCTTATGGCGGTTCACGCATCCAAAGCACGGGATGGCGACCGTGCGGATAAAGCCGACAATGTCGACCAATGACGGCGACGTCATCCGTGACTGGGCGCTTTCCGGCGCCGGCATCATCATCAGAAGTGAGTGGGACGTGGCCACCAGCCTTGCGGCGGGGCAATTGCAACAGATACTACCGCAATGGTCACCACCGCCCGCCGATGTCGTGGCATTGGTCCATGCCCGCAGGGGCCGAAGCAGCCGCGCGAATGCCTTCCTGGAATCGCTCCGGACGGCTCTGTCAGGTCCCCCTTGGCTGGTCCCAACCGAGAATGATAATCGCCGGTTTTCACCAGGCCGGGTGTGAAGGTTAGGCCGGGTTTCGCCCAGCCCGGGCATTGTTGCTGTGGAAGGGCTGGCCCGTGTCCATGGAAAGCGAAAGAGCGGCGCGCAGCACGGGTCCCCTGCCCTTCCTCGGCGCACCGCCGATGATTGTCATGTCCCTATCCCTTGACGCACACGACCTGCTTCAACGTGTGCACAATTTCCACCAGATCAGCCTGGGCAGCCATCACCGCCTCGATCGGCTTGTAAGCCATCGGGGTCTCATCGATGACATCGGCATCTTTGCGGCATTCCACCCCTTCGGTGGCGCGCGCGTGATCCTCCAGCGTGAAGCGCCGGCGGGCCTCGTTCCGGGACATCACACGCCCCGCCCCGTGCGAGCAGCTTTCAAAACTGGCGCTGTTGCCCCGGCCGCGTACGATATAGGACCGCGTGCCCATGCTGCCGGGGATGATGCCCATCTCCCCGGCCCCTGCCCGCACTGCCCCCTTGCGGGTGATAATGACGTTCTGGCCGAAATGCTTTTCGCGGCGGACATAATTATGGTGGCAATTGATGGCCTGCACCTCCGCCCCGAAGGGCTTCGGTATCACCCTGGCCAGGGCTGCCATGGTGTGGGTCATCATCATGCGCCGGTTCAGGGCCGCGAAATCCTGCGCCCAGCCCACTGCCTCCACATAATCGTCGAAATGGTCGCTCCCTTCCGGGAAATAGGCCAGATCCTCGTCGGGCAGGTTGATGAACCAGCGGCGCATATCTTTCTTCGCCAGTTCGATGAAGAAGGTACCGATGGCGTTGCCCACCCCGCGCGAACCGGAATGCAGCATTACCCATACCCGGTCAGCCTCATCCAGGCAGATTTCCACAAAATGGTTCCCGGTTCCCAACGTTCCCAGATGGGTGACATGGTTAGCCCTGGCGAGGGCGGGGTATTTTTCCGTCAGGCGTTGAAACCGTGCCTCCAGGGTCTGCCAAGCGGCAACCACATCAGGCGGCGGATCACCCCACGAACCCTTGTCACGGGTGCCCCGCCCCACCGTGCGACCATGGGGGACAGCACGCTCAATGGCGCTGCGTATCCCCTCCAGATTGTCGGGCAGGTCAGATGCCATCAGGGTGGTCTGGGCGGCACACATGCCGCAGCCGATATCCACACCCACAGCCGCCGGGATGATGGCACCCTTGGTCGGGATTACCGATCCCACGGTTGCACCAATGCCGGTATGGACGTCGGGCATGGCCGCGACATGGCCGAAGATGAACGGCATCCGGGCGGCGGCGCGAAGCTGGTTCAGGGCCGCTTCCTCCACCGTCACACCGCGCGTCCACATCTTGACCGGCACACCGCCATCCACCGGCATCACATCATAATGGCGCTCATTCATGATCCTGTTCCTTTCACAAATATTGTTTTGCGTGAAAAGCAGCGGGCAGCTGCGAGAAGGTTTTGCATTGCCCCCTATAGGCACAGGCCGTGCCAAGCACCTGGCCGGTCGGAAAATTTTCTGCAAATGGCGGAAATGCTGGGTACCGAACGGTGGGATGCCGTTTCCGACCTGTCAGATGGATGATATATTTATATCGTTTTTATAAAATTGGATAAGAATGATGAAGCGCACGGTGGTCATCGGCTTCCTGGGTACCGTCCTGGACTTTGTCAGTAAGGGCAAAGACCGATGGAGCCGCTGGCGCCCGTCCATCGGCATCTGCATGCAGGATGATCTGCTGATCGACCGTTTCGAACTGTTGCATGATCTGCACAGCCAGGGACTGGCCGAGCAGGTGACCAGGGATATCGGCTCAGTGTCTCCGGGGACCGAGGTGCGGTCCCACATCACAGCGATGCGTAATCCGTGGGACTTTGAGGAGGTCTATGGGAAGTTGCTGGATTTCGCGCGCTCCTACCCGTTTGATCCGGAGACCGAGGATTATCTGATCCACATCACCACGGGCACACACGTGGTGCAGATTTGCCTGTTTCTGTTAACAGAAGCGCGCTTCCTGCCCGGACGTCTGCTGCAATCCAGCCCGGACAAGGCGAGCAAGGCCGTGGCGGCGGGACGGGTCAGCGTCATTGATCTGGACCTGTCGCGCTATGACAGCATCGCCACCCGTTTTCAGGCCCAGGCGCGGGAGGCGACATCCTTCCTGAAATCCGGTATCGCCACCCGCAATGCCGCCTTCAACCGTATGATTGATCGGATCGAACAGGTGGCGATCCGGTCGCGTGCTCCCATCCTGTTACAGGGGCCGACCGGGGCCGGAAAATCGCAACTGGCCCGGCGCATCTATGACCTGAAGCGCCAGCAACATCAGATTGCCGGCCCCTTTGTGGAGGTGAACTGCGCCACCCTGCGCGGGGACAGCGCCATGTCCGCCCTGTTCGGTCACCGTAAAGGGGCTTTCACAGGGGCTGCCACCGACCGGCCCGGCCTGTTGCGCGCCGCAGACAAGGGCATGTTGTTCCTGGATGAAATCGGGGAACTGGGCCCGGACGAACAAGCCATGATCCTGCGCGCAGTGGAGGATAAGCGTTTCCTGCCCGTCGGGTCGGACAAGGAGGTAGAAAGCGATTTCCAACTGATCGCCGGGACCAACCGCGATCTGGGAGCCCAGGTCAGCCAGGGCCTTTTTCGGGAGGATTTATTTGCGCGCCTGAACCTCTGGACCTTCGAACTGCCGGGATTGGCAGACCGGCGGGAGGATATCGAACCCAACCTGGACTTTGAGCTGGACCGGTTCGCGGCCCGTGAGGGCATTCAGGCCACCTTCAACGCGGAGGCCCGGCGTCTTTACTTATCCTTCGCCGCCGATGCGGCCACACCCTGGACCGGCAATTTCCGCGACCTCTCCGCCAGCATCACCCGCATGGCCACCCTTGCCCCGGCTGGGCGTATCAACGCCGACATAGTGGGGGATGAGATCGCCGGCCTCCAACGTCGCTGGCGTGGGGTCGGCACAGGTCCGGTCGATGACGAGCTGGAGGCGTTGCTTGGGCGGGAAGCGTTGGCCGGGATCGACCTGTTCGACCGCTGTCAGTTAGCCTTGGTTGTTCGGATCTGCCGGGAGAGCCGGTCAGTGAGCGAGGCCGGCCGGGTACTCTTCAGTGCCTCGCGTATCGCCCGCAAAAGCGTGAATGATGCCGATCGCCTGCGCAAATATCTCGCTCGATTCAGCCTGACCTGGGAAGCGTGCAGGTCATAGACGGTTCCTGACGCAGGGGTTTGGCACGCCGTCAGGGCTGGCGCAGAAGATAGTCAATGCAGGGGCTTGATCAGACGGGCCTGGATGACACCCGCCAAGCCGCCGCTGCCGCGATGGCCAGCGGTACGGCATAGATCAGGAACAGCAGGCCCCGGTCCGTGCCGATCTCCATCAGGTAACCTGCTGCCAGCGGGCCCAGAATGGCACCGCTGCGCCCCACGGCCATGGCGGTGCCAATCCCGGTGGTGCGGATTTCGGTGGGGTAAAGCTGGGCTGCCGTTGGGTAAAAGGCGTTGAAGCCACCCTGCACCAGCACCCCCAGCGCCAGGATCGTGGCAAAGGTGGCGGCAATGGGCATGGAAACCCATCCGAACAGCAGCATCAGCAGCGTGGCACTGCCCAGAAAGACGGGGATCAGGCGGTTCAGCGGCAGGCGCGTGGCCAGCAGGCCAATGCCGGCACTGCCGATGAAGGCGCCGATATTGAAGGTAGCACCGGCCATGATAGCCTGATCCAGCGCCAGCCCGGCATTGACCGCGATACGCGGAATCCAGCTGATCAGAAAATAAAGCCCGGCCCAGCCCATGGTCATGCCCAGCCACAAGGCGGGGGTGGAACGGGCCAGATGCCCTTCAAACAGGGCTGACAGCTTCACGCCGCGCTTCTCCGGCAATGGCGGTGCCTCCGCCAGCGGTGGTTGGCCCAGCTTGACCAGCAACTGGTTCATCCGTTCCAACCGGTCTGGTGCCGCCTGTTTGGCCAGAAACTGCAAGGATTCCGGCATCAACCAGGCCACCAGCGGCAGGATGAAGACCGACAGCAGGCCGGAACCGAAGAAAAGCGGCTTCCAGCCATAGGCCTGGATCAGCACGGCTGAGGCAAAGCCGGTGATGATGGCACCAATGGGCCAGCCCGCCTGCAGGAAGGCCACCCAGAAGCTGCGCAGTTTGGCGTTGGAAAATTCCGACGTGATGGAGGCCATGGAAGCCAGGATGGCGCCGATCCCCACCCCCGTCACCACGCGCCAGATCGCCAGCATCAGCATGTCATGCGCGGTGGCGGCCAGTAACATGCCGGTCCCGATCAGGGTGATGGCGATCAGCACCACCTTGCGCCGGCCGATCATATCGGCCAGGGGACCCATCAGCATGGAGCCAAAGGCCGTGCCCAACAGGCTGGCCGTCAGCACGATGCCCAGCGCCCCATCCTTCAACCCCCATTCCTGGGCGATGACGGGGGCCGCATAGGTCAGCAGCACCACATCCACCCCGTCCAGCAGGTTCAGGACAAAGCAGAGCAGCACCACGGTCAGGCGTGTGGGGCCCATGGGGGCGGCTTCCAGGGCGGCGACGCGCGCCTGGAAGGCCGCACTGGCCCGATCGATCGCCGGGCCCGGCTTCTTCAACATTCTCTTCCTCCCTGATCCGCGCATGGCCTTCTATCGGGCCCCGTCGCGGGATTTATCCCAATCCTCCTTGATCGTGACCGATCCAGGAGGATTTCCTGTTCCCTCAATCGCCGGGCGCCCGCATCCGCGGGCTTGGGCTCACGCCGCTACCAAGCGGCGGGCCGGCAGTCGCCGGCTTTCACCCCAGCATTGCCTTGAAATCGGCCCCCATGTCACCGGCATTCGGTTCCATGCCGGTGAAAAGCCCGAAGGCGCCCACGGCCTGGAACAAAGCCATGCCGCCGCCATCCAGGGTGCGGCATCCCCGCTGCCGCGCCGCGCGCAGCAGCGCGGTTTCGATGGGGAAATAGATGATCTCCGCCACCCAGAGGTCGGGACGCAACAGTTCCGCCGCCACGGGCAGGCCCGGATAATCGGCCATGCCGCGCGGGGTGGTGTTCACCAGCCCATAGGCCTGGGGAATGGCGGTATCGGGCGTCGACACGGCCGTGGCGCGCCCCTCACCTAACAGGCTGTTCAACCGGCTGGCCAGTTCTGCTGCGCGTTCCATCTGCACATCAAAGATCGATAAGTGCTCCACGCCCAGGCGCAGCAGCGCATAGCCGACAGCGGCCCCGGCCCCACCCGCCCCCAGCTGCACCACCTGGCGCAGATCGGCATCGGGCAGGCCCCGGCGGAACCCCTCCGCAAAGCCCCACCAGTCGGTATTGTGGCCGGTCTTGCGGCCATCCTTCAGGACGACGGTATTGACGGCACCGATGGCGGCCGCCTCTGGCGACAGCTCATCCAGCAGCGGGATGATGGCCTGCTTGCAGGGATGCGTGATGTTCAGACCGTTGAAACCGAAGCGCTGCGCCCCGGCCAGCAGATCCGGCAGGGCTGAGACATCCAGGTGCAACTGCTTCAGGTCGATCAGGCGATAGACATAGCGCAGGCCCTGCCGGGCCCCTTCCCGTTCATGCATCCGGGGCGTCAGGGATGCCTGGATCCCTGATCCGATCAGGCCGGCGAGGATGGATTTCCCGCTCATGATGGGCTGTTCCCCCTTCGGTTGCCAAGAAAGCTGAGGGCGGCCAGATATCCGTCGGCCCCAAGGCCGCAGATGACACCCGTGGCCGCCAGCGACACATAGGAATGGTGCCGGAAGGCTTCCCGCCGGTGGATATTGGTCAGATGCACCTCCACCACCGGGATGGCGCAGGCCAGCAGCGCATCCATGATGGCGATGGAGGTGTGAGTGTATGCGCCGGGATTGATGATGATCCCCGCCGCCTCTGTGCGGGCGGCATGGATCCAGTCGATCAACATCCCTTCATGGTTGCTCTGCCGGCAGAGCACCGTCAGGCCCAGCGCCTGCCCGTGCTGGCGACAGCTTTCTTCGATATCGGCCAGGGTGCGGCGACCGTATTTTTCCGGCTCCCGCGTGCCCAGCAAATTCAGGTTGGGGCCGTTCAGGATGTGAACAGGCTTTCGTTCCACAGGGTCTGGCAAGTTTCCCCCTGCGCCCGGCAAAGGCGATGTGTTTATCGTGGATCAGGCCATGGGATTGGCCGTTGCGTGAATGTGTACGAAATAGTACGTTCACGTCAAGGCGCGTCTTTCACGACCCGATAATCAGCATCAGACAAGACAGGGAGGGGACATGGAACGGGCGGATATGCCGGCCGGTGGCCTGGCGAAATCCATCGCCACCGTATCAATCAGCGGTACCCTGACCGGCAAGCTGGAAGCGGCAGCGGCGGCTGGTTTTGACGGTGTGGAGATCTTTGAAAATGATCTGCTGACCTTTGATGGCCGGCCGGCCGATGTACGGCGCATCGCCGCCGATCTGGGGCTGAGCATCACCATGTTCCAGCCCTTCCGCGATTTCGAGGGGATGCCCGGCACGCTGCGCACCCGGACGTTTGAGCGGATGTTGCGCAAGTTCGATGTGATGGCGGAACTGGGCACCGACCTGCTGCTGGTCTGCTCCAACGTCTCCCCGCAATCCCTGCCGGAACGCGGGCGCATCGTTGATGATTTCCGGGAGCTGGGTGACCTTGCTGCCGCGCGCGGCCTGCGCGTGGGGTATGAGGCGCTGGCCTGGGGCCGGCATGTGCATGACCATCGGGATGCCTGGGATATCGTCCACCGCGCCAATCACCCGCATATCGGCCTGATCCTGGACAGTTTCCATTCACTGGCGCGCAATGTCCCCATCGACAGCATCCGCGATATCGACCCGGCCAAGCTGTTCATCGTGCAGATTGCCGATGCCCCGCGCCTGGATATGGATCACCTGTATTGGAGCCGGCATTTCCGCAATATGCCGGGCCAGGGCGACCTGCCCATTACCGATTATGTGCGGGCCTTGATCGCCATCGGCTATCGCGGGCCGCTGTCGCTGGAAATTTTCAACGACCGGTTCCGGGCGGGGTCAGCCTCCGGCATCGCCCTGGATGGCTATCGATCCTTGAAGCTGGTGGAGGATGAGGCGCTGGCGAAGCTGAAACGCCCCGCCACCATGCCGCCGCGCATCGATGTGCGCGGCGTGGAATTCATCGAATTCGCCGCCACGGAGGAAGAGGTGGGGCCGCTGGGCATCATGCTGGCCAGCATGGGGTTTGAGCCCGTGGGGCGGCATGTCAGCAAGGCCGTCACCCGCTGGCAGCAAGGCGACATCAATATTGTGGTGAATGGGGAAACCGAGGGTTTCGCCCATAGCCATTCCATCATGCATGGTGCCTCTGTCTGTGCATTGGCGCTGCGGGTGCGGGATGTGCCGGCAGCCCTGGCCCGTGCCGACAGCCTGCACATCCCGCGCTTCGCCCAGGCGGTGGGACCGGGGGAAATGGATATTCCCTGCGTGCGCGGGGTGGGCGGCAGCCTGATCTATTTCATCGAAGACGGCACACAGGACCAAGTCTGGCGCAATGATTTCGTCCCCTTGAGCGAAGCGCCGGTCGCCGGCACCGGCCTGACCCGGATTGACCATATCGCCCAGGCCATGGGGTATGAGGAATTCCTGTCCTGGCTGCTGTATTATTTCGCGCTGTTCGACGTGACCAAGACACCGCAGCTGGAAATCGCCGATCCGCTGGGCATCGTCCACAGTCAGGCCATTGAGAATGCCGACCGGTCTTTCCGGGTCACCCTGAATGGCTCGGCCGCCGCACAGACGCTCACCTCCCGCTTCCTGAACCATTATCTGGGGGCCGGTGTGCAGCATGTGGCCCTGTCCACCGGCGATATTTTCGCCACCGCCCGGGCGTTGCAGGAACGCGGGCTGGAACGGCTGCCCATCCCCCGCAACTATTATGATGATATCGAGGCCCGGTTCGGCCTGGACCCGGATCTGGTGGAGAAGCTGGCCGCCCACGACATTCTTTATGACCGGACGGAGGAAGCGGAGTTCTTCCAGCTTTACTCCCGCGCTTTCGCCAAGCGCTTCTTTTTCGAATTTGTCGAACGGCGTGGCTATGACGCCTATGGCGCCGCCAATGCCGCCGTGCGGCTGGCGGCGCAATCCCGGTTCAACACCGACACGGTTTACTGAAGGGCGCGGCAACAGCGCCGGTAGGAATCAATAGAACAGAATAACGGAGGAAACATGTCCATCTGGTCGCGCCTGTTATTGGGCGCTGCCTGCCTGTGCCTGCCCCTGGCAGCATTCGCCCAGACCGTGAAGGTTGAGGGCGGGGTGATCGAGGGCAAGGTACTGGACAGCGGCGTCAATGCCTTTCTGGGCGTGCCCTTCGCCGCCCCGCCGCTGCGCGATCTGCGCTGGCGGCCGCCGCAGCCGGTTGCCCCTTGGAAAGGTACATTCCATGCCGACCGGTTCGCGCCCATGTGCCTGCAGCCCATGCGCGGGTCCAGCATCAACCATTATTTCGGGCATGAGGCGATCAGCGAGGATTGCCTTTACCTGAATGTCTGGGCCCCCGCAGAACCGGCACCGCCGGGCAAGCCCTATCCGGTCATGGTGTGGATTTATGGCGGGGCCTTCAATGTCGGTTCTGCCAGTATGCCCAATTATTCCGGGGAATTTCTGGCCAAGCAGGGGGTGGTCTATGTCGCCCTTTCCTACCGCGTCGGCACGCTGGGTTTCCTCGCCCATCCTGAGCTGACGGCGGAGGGCGGGGGGCATTCCGGCAATTACGGCCTGATGGATCAAATCCAGGGGCTGCGCTGGGTACGCGACAATATTGCTGGCTTTGGCGGTGATCCGGGTAATGTCACGCTGGTGGGGCAGTCCGCCGGCTCCATGTCCATCGGCCTGCTGCTGGCCAGCCCGGCGGCCAAGGGGCTATTCCATCGCGCAGTCGGGATGAGCGGCAGCCCCTTTGGCGCCCTGCTGCCGCCCCTGCCGCTGGCGGAAGCCGAAGCCGACGGTCAGCGCCTGCAAGAGGCGCTGAAAGCGGGCTCCCTTGCCGATATGCGGGCCATCGCGGGGGACCGGATCATCGCCACGCCGCTGCCCCGCCGCTCCCCCATCGTGCTGGATGGCAAGGTACTGCCCCTGCCGCCCGATCAGGCGATGCAGGGGGACGGGCATAGCGATGTGCCGGTGATGATCGGCTTCACCCGCGATGAAAGCTTCCGCAGCCTGGGCCGTGCCAGCGATATCCCGGCCTTTCAGGCGCTGGTGAAACAAGCCTTCCCCAGCGTCGCCGACAAGCTGTTGAAAGCCTATGCGGTCAGCGCGCCGGCGGATATCCCCCGTGCCATCAGCGATATTCAGCGTGATGCCACGGTTGGCCGGCAGGTTGCGGCATGGGCACAGGCACAGAAGCAGCCCGCCTATATCTGGCTGTTCACCCGCCGCCATCCCTATACAGACGGTATCCGTTTCGCCGATCACGACCCGGCCACGGTGGGGGCCTATCACACGGGCGACGTGCCCTATTGGCTGGGCACGCTGGAGGCGCTGAACCTGTTCCGCCGCACCCGCGACTGGCAACCGTTGGACCTGGAACTGGCAGCCCGGATGCAAACCATGCTGCTATCCTTTGCCAAGGACGGGAAGCCGGCCCCCGATTGGCCCCGGTTCGATCCCAAGCGGCCGCGCCTGATGGAACTGGGGGAACAGGTACGGGTGGTGGATTGGCCGCGTTATGGCACTTTGGACCTGCTGGCCGGGTGGGAGGCACCGCCACCACCATCGGCCACACCATCGCGCGTGCGTGATTGATGCCAGAGGCCGGTGATCGGTTGCGATCACCGGGACTAAGTATAAAGGGGGGAGTAATGCCATGAAATATCTGTTGCTCTGTCTGATGCTGTTATGGCCCGTCAGTGTTCAGGCTTATGAAGCCGTTCCCAGCCCCAGCCTGCGGCTGGTGCTGCAGGCCCGTGTCACCATATCGCCGGCGGTGGAGGTGGGGGACAGCGACCATGGCAAGCGCCGTTTCATCCCCATTACCGGCGGCAGCTTCACCGGGGAGGGCATCAAGGGGGAGGTGTTGGCCGGCGGGGCCGACTGGCAATTGGACCGGCCCGATGGCGTGCGGGAACTGGATGCGCTCTATTCCCTGCGCACCGATGATGGGGCGGTCATCATCGTGCATAACAAGGGCCTGTCGGTGCCGGACCCGCGTTACCTGATGACCATCCCCGCCTTCCATGCGCCCGCCGGCAAATATGAATGGCTGAACCGTCGGGTCTTCGTCGGGCGGGTCAGCCCCGTGCCGGGCGGCGGGGCGGTGATCATCAGCGTCTTTGCCGCAGAAGGCTGAATTCGCTTCAAAACGCGCGGGGCCGCATTATCCTGTGGCCCCGCATGATCATCATCCAACGGACTTCCCATGAACGCCCCGGCGCCCAAGTCGAAATCGGCATCCCCGGCCCGCAATCCCCGCGCTGCCGAGGCTGATGAGACCAAGGCCAATATCCTGGCCGTGGCCCGCCGGGAATTCGCCGACAAGGGCCTGATGGGGGCCCGCATCGATGAGATTGCGGAGAAGACCGACACGTCCAAGCGGATGATCTATTACCATTTCGGTTCCAAGGAAGGGCTGTATCAGGCCGTGCTGGAACAGGAATATATCGCTATCCGTGATTCGGAAGCAGCCTTGCCCATCCTGGATGTCGGTGCGGAAGAAGCGTTGAAGGCCCATATCCGCCTGACCTTCGACCATCATTTCAAAAACCCGGAATTTGTCCGGCTGGTGATGAATGAAAATATCCTGCACGGCGCCTTCATCGGCCATGTCGAGGGGATCAAGCGCCGCAGCCAGCATGTCATCCAGGGCCTGAAGGCCATTCTGGACAAGGGCGTGGCCGAGGGACTGTTCCGACCGGATATCGATCCGGTGGAACTGCATATGACGATCAGCGCGCTCAGCTTCTACAATGTTTCCAACCGCTACACCTTCTCCACCATCTTCGGGTACGAGCTGGGGTCGGAGGAAGCCGCCGCCCGGCGCAAGGAACAGGTGGTGGATATCGTCATGACCTGGTGCCGTAAGGTCTGATCCACACCGCCATCCAACGTTTTCCAGCACGCATCGAGAAACGCACTGCGGCATAACAAACGCGATTGACGACGTACGAACTGTTTCGTACATTAACTTCATCAGAAAATGTCGGGCCGATCTATCATCCGGACCCGAAAAATCAAAAATATCGGTCGGGGGGAAAGAATGAAGCGTTCCGTCACCGCCATGTCCGCCATCTTGTGCCTGTCGCTGTCTGCCCTGTCGGCTGTCAGCTTGCCGGCCCATGCTGGCGGTGCTGATATCGCGGCCAAGGCCGATATCGGGGCCTCGGTCCAACAGGTGGGGGCTGACACCCTCTCCACCGTCAGCGTGCCCTTTGCCGATGGTGTCATCGGTCTGCCGGATGTGGTTTACAAGACCATCCCCGGTTACCGGCCCTTGAAGCTGGACCTGTTCCTGCCGCCGGGTGCCGGGCAGGATGGCAAGGTTCGGCCGGTCATTCTCTATATCCATGGCGGCGGCTGGATGGGGGGTGGCCCGCGCCGCAGTGCCGCCTTTCAGGACTGGCCCAAGGTGCTGGCCGCCATCGCCGCCCAGGGCTATGTCGTGGCCTCTGTCGGGTATCGCTTTTCGGCGGAGGCGCCGTTTCCCGCTGCTGCCAAGGATGTGAAATCCGCCATCCGCTGGCTGCGGGCCAATGGTTCCCGCTTTGGTGTCGACCCGGCGCGGTTCGCCGCCTGGGGCCAGTCGGCCGGCGGCCATCTGGCCGCACTGGTCGGTGCGACCTGCGGCGATCCCGCCTTTGCCGAAGATGCACCGGCCCCCGCGCGGCCAGCGACGGTTGAAACCGTGCCCACCGGGGCCGGCGGGACGGATCAGGCATCCGACTGTGTGCAGGCCGTGGTCTCCTGGTTCGGCATCTATGATCTGTCGACCATGCCCAGCTATCTGAACAAGGATGCCCCGCCGACGGAACCGATGCGCCGGTTCCTGGGCTGCAGTGCGGCCGGTTGCGATGGGGAGCGTGCGCGTCTGGCGTCCCCCCTTGCGCATGTTGATGCCAAGGATCCCCCCTTCCTGCTGCTGCATGGGCGCGACGATAATGTCGTGCCGGTAGCCCAGCAGGAACGGTTTGCCACGGCGCTGGCGGCGGCCAAGGTCTCCGTCAAAACCCGGATTTTCGACGGCGCCAACCATAGCTGGATCGCCGAAAAGCCGGAGCGCACGGCAGAGGTCAGCCGTCAGGCCCTGGCCGACACCATCGATTTCATCGGCAGCATCCTCAGCCCCCGCTGAGCGGGACCAAACAAAATCAGCAAAATCAAAGCCGGGGGCCCACGCCGTTTCGGAACGGGAACCCCTGTGCGTGAGGAAAGGGAGGATAAAATGAAAACCAAGATGAACCTGATGCGGCACAGCGCCTCGCCCTTGGCGCTGTCATTGGCGGCCGGCATGGCGCTGGCAAGCCCGGCCCTGGCACAGCAGGCCGGGGCGGAGAAGGCGGAACTGCTGGAAGAAATTGTCGTTACCGGCTCCCTGATCCAGCGGCCCAACAATGTCGCCGTCAGCCCGATCACCACGGTATCGACGGAATCCATCAAGGAAAGCGGTCAGGTCGAGATTGAAGCGGCGCTGAACCAGTTGCCCTCCTTCACTGCCGCCGGCACGTCCAGCACGGGAGGCCAGGGCGCTGGCGGCCGCGCCAGCCTTAACCTGCGCGGCCTTGGCTCCAACCGCAATCTGGTGCTGCTGAATGGCAAGCGCCTGCCTTTGTCCGACATTAACGGCAATGTCGATATCAACATCCTGCCCGAAGCCATTATCGGCAGCATTGATGTGATCACCGGCGGCGCTTCGGCCATTTACGGTTCCGACGCCATGTCCGGCGTGGTGAATTTCAAAACCATCCAGCCCTTCAACGGCGTGCGCGCCGATGTACAGTTCGGCCAGGATGAACGCGGCGATGTGTTCAAGAAATCCGCCTCCGTCACACTGGGCAGCGCCTTTGCCGAAGATAAAGGCCATATGATGCTGACGGCCAGCTACACAGACCGGCCGGGCCTGAAAGGTTCCAAACGTTCCTTCTTTGAATTTGTCACTCCCTCTTCCTTCATCGGCACCAGCACCTATGTGCCCAACGCGGCCAACCTGCCGACGCAGGCGGCCATCAACAGCGTTTTCAGCAAATATGGCATCGCGGCCCCGGTGGGGCGGACGCTGAACCTGGGCTTCAATAATGACGGATCGCTGTTCACCCAGACAGGGGCCGTCAATTACAAAGGCCCGACTGACAGCGGCTATGCCATCATTGCCGGCAATGTCCGAATGCCTGTGGGCCAGCAGGTGCAGTTCCAGAACGCCCTGGAGCGCAAGACGGCCTTTGGTTCCTTCGATTATGAACTGACCGAAGGCCTCACCGCCTATGGTCAGTTCATGTATGTCGACAGTGTGGTGAATACGGCCAGCGGCGGCAGCCTGACGCAGATCGGCAATCTGACCACCATTCCGACCAGCAACCCCTTCATTCCGGCCGATTTGCGCACCATCCTGGCCTCGCGCCCCAACCCCAACGCGCCCTTCACCTGGAACGGGCGCTATGTCGGCATCGCCGACAAGAACTGGGATGAGCAGTACAAGGTCAGCCAATATGCGCTGGGGCTGAAGGGCGATCTGGGCGGCAGCTGGAAGTGGGATATCTACGGCTCCTATGATGAGAGCCTGCATGATCAGGCGCTCTATAATGCCGTGGTGAAAAGCAAGGTGCAGACCCTGCTGAATGCGGCCGATGGCGGCAATGCGCTGTGCGCTGGCGGCTTCAATCCCTTCGGCATCAGCAACGCCACCCGCATTTCCGACGCCTGCCAGAACTACATGACCAAGACGGCGATCAGCGTGGAGAAGCTGACGCAGTCCCAAGTACAAGGCCAGTTGTCCGGCCCCGTGCTGGAACTGCCCGCCGGCCCCCTGCAGGTGGCGCTGCTGACCTCCTACCGGCGCAATACTTATCGCTATACGCCCGACAGCGATCTGGCGGCCCAGAATATTGAGGCGGTGACCGGCTCTGCCCCCGCCCGTGGTAATATCAACCTGAAGGAAATTGCCGGTCAGGTGGATATCCCGCTGATCAGCGGGGCAGAATTTGCGGAGGAACTGGCCATCGGTGCCGCCGCCCGCTATTCTGATTATTCCACCACAGGCAGCGTCACCAGCTATGAGGCCGATCTGCGCTGGCGGCCGGTCAATTCCCTGATGCTGCGCGGGTCGTACCAGCGCGCGGTGCGCGCCCCCAATATCGGGGAGCTGTTCTCCCCGCCGACGGGCACCCAGGTGCAGTTCGGCACGCCGCCGGCATCGGTCGGTGACCCCTGCGACGCCCGCTCCGTGGCCCGTACCGGCGCCGGCGGGGCACAGGTGCGGGCGCTGTGTATCGCCCAGGGCGTGCCGGCCAACATCGTTGATACCTACACATTCCCCACCACGGCCACGGGCGGCACCATCCGCGGCAATCTGGCCCTGAAGCCGGAAAAGGCCAACACCTTCAATGTCGGCGCCGTGCTGACCGTGCCGGGTGACAGCCCCTGGTACAGCGGCACCGCCATTTCCGTCGATTATTATAACATCAAGATCAAGGAAGTGATCTCCGGCGTGCCGGGCCTGACCACCCTGTCCAAATGCTATAATCTCGACGGCTCCAACCCCAGCTACGCCGCGTCGAACGAGTTCTGCCAGTTGCTGACCCGTGACGCACAGGGGCAGCTGCAGGATGTCAGTATGCCGTTCCTGAATCTGGGCGGGCTGGAAACCGACGGCATTGATGTGCAGATCAATTGGTCGGCCAGCTTGGCGGATATCGGGGCCGATGTTGGTGACGCCAGTGCTGAAATCTATGTCACGCCCGTCATCGGCTGGGTCAATCACTATAATATCCAGACCCTGCCCGGCAGCAGCTTCCAGGATTATGTCAATACCAGCACGCTGGGCCGCGCCCTGCCGCGCTGGAAGGCCTTGACCACGGTGGGCTACCGCTCCGACCTGTTCGGTGTCGGCCTGCGCTGGCGCTATCAAGGGGCGATGGAAGATGTGACGGCCGTAACCACGCCCAACAATCCCGCCCAGGGTGTGCCCGCCTATAATCTGGTCGACCTGTTCGGCAATGTGCGGGTGAGCGAGACGATCGAGCTGCGGGCCGGTATCACCAACCTGTTTGATCGCGGCCTGCCCACCGTCGCCAGTTCGCAGAACAGCACCGACGTGGGTGTTTATGACGCTGTCGGCCGCTCCTACTATATCGGGCTGCGCGCGAAATTTTAGGCCCGCATCCGGTCGGCCCGCTTGAAAGGATCCCCCATGTCTCGCCCAGGATTGAAAGGCACCTACACGGCTCTCGCCCCCGGGGAATACCTTTGAAATACTGGAAATGCTGACAGACCGCCCCAGCGGAATGTTGGCTTGCCCTGGAAAAGGGGAGAGCCATTTGCTCGCGGCCGCACGCCCCATGCCGCGTGAAACCAAGCCGTTGGCATGTTGACACCGGCGATTGAGAGGCACGAAAGCGTGACCATCGGTCATGATTTCGTGCCTCTGGTATTTGTATGTTCCCTTGTATCGGTGCTGTGATTCCGTGCCGGCCAGCGATTTTGTCCGCAGAACAACTGGAAGCGCGTGCCTGTTGGGTGCACCACGGCACCGATCAGTAGAAGGATGGCTTCGTTCGCTGGCGTTTGAGCGATTTGGCGATGCGGATTTCTGATCGCTTTCACGTGGCAATCGCTGAAGGAGTGGTCGGCAAGATCCTGCATCGGCTGGGCTTCAGCCACATCTCAGCCTGGCCGCTTCACCCGGTCCAAGACACGCAAGCCCTTGAGGCGCATAAAAAACTTTGCCACGCTGATCGCCGCAGTAATCCCGGACAACGCACGCGGCAAGCCCCTGGAATTATGGTGGCAGGGTGAGGCCCGCGCCAGGCATCATCGATGCCTGCTGCAACGCATGGAACAACCTGATCGCACAAACAGGGAAAATTCTACAAATCGCCTCAAGGCCATGGGCAACCGTCAAACATTAAGGAGATTGCATGGCGGGTTCAACAGATTGTTGTTCTCGGCAAGCGCCGCGGATGCTCTCTGCGCCATTTTCGTATTCAGGCCATGGCCAGCTGATTTTCCGTGAGTTTGCGGCTGCGGGACAGATCGGGATAGCGCCCCAAACCCAGCAGCAGGACCGCACCCAGCACAAAGCCGACAGCGCCCAGCAGCAGGCCGGTATCGTAACTGCCGTTCAGCACATAGATACGGCCGAAAATATAAGGGCCGAAGCCGGCGCCGACGGCAAAGAAGGCATAAATCGCCCCATAAATGCTGCCATAGGCCCGCATACCGAAATAACGGCTGACCAGAAAGGCCATGACATCATATTCGACCCCGGCGGCGAAACCGATCATCGCCACGGCCAGCATGGCCATATGGCTGTTGATCGTGTCCCCCGTCATGGCCCAGCAGGCCAAAGCCGGGACGGACAGCAGCACAAAGGCCACCCCCGGCGCCCAGAACCGGTCAATCAGCCAGCCACCCGACAGGCGCCCGACAATCACCGCCGGGCCCAGCAGACTGGCGATAGAGACCGCCTCGGCAGTGCTGATCCCTTTGGAGCCCAGAATACGTTCCAGGTTGGGGATCGGCCCGCCCACGGCGAAGGCGATGGGCAGGAAGGCTAGGGCCAGCACCCAGAAATGGCGGGTGCGCAGGGCCGCCGCGAAGCTCACTCCCTCCAGCACCGCTGGCGCGGTGGCATGGCGGGCGGTGGGCACATCCTCCCGGTCGCGGAACCAAGCCAGCGCCAACGGGAAGGCCAGCAGCAAGGGCAGCAGCCCCAGCCCGACATACGCCAGCCGCCACCCCACCTCCCCAATCAGGAAATTCGCATAAAGCTTCGCCATGGTGCCGAACAGGCCGGTGCCCAGCAGGGACAGGCCCAGTGCCAGCCCGCGATGCTTGTTGAACCAGTTATTGACCGGCCGGGTCCAGGTGATGGGCAATGTGCCCGCCCCCACCGTGGCCAGCAGCAGCCAGTTCAAATAGAACAGGGTCAGCGAGCCATTGCCAAGCGCGAACAGCGCCAGTGACAGGCCAAACAGCACCACCGACACCAGCGTCACCCGCCGCACGCCATAGCGATCGGCCAGAACGCCGATGATGGGGGCCATCACGGTGGAACCAAAGGTCTGGATCATCAGGCAGACCATGATCTGATCCACCGCCCAGCCAAACGCCGCCATCAGCGGCGCCACGAAAACACCGACCGTATAGAAGGGAATGGGCGACAGGCCGGTGCCAATGCCCATGGCGGCTGTGGCCACCACTTTCCATCCCTGCTTGAACTCCGATTGCTCCGTCATCACCCGTTCCCTGTTCTGCTTTTGCAGATATGTTAGGGCCGGGCCATGCTGCTATGCGGCAAAGAGAGTGTGAGCCTGTCCACCTGGCGGACAATTACTCCTGAAACCGCGTCGGGAAGCGCCCCAAGCTGGCAACCAGCGCACCACCGACGACGAGACCGGTGATACAGGCCATCAGGCCGGCCTGATATCCGCCCGTCATGTCATACAGCTTGCCCAGTGTGATCGGTCCCAGCCCGGCCCCCAGGGCGAAGAAAGCCAGTTGCCAGCCGTAAATCTGGCCGTAATTTTTCAGCCCGAAGTAACGGCTGGCCAGATAGGCCACCAGATCCACCTCTGCCCCGGCGGCCAGCCCGATCATCACCACCGCCAGGATGGACAGGGCCACAGGCGCGCCTGCCAACGTCAGCAGACCGCAGGCAATCGCGGCGACAATAAAGGAACCGAACGCCACATAGGGGGCGTGCAGCCGGTCCACCAGAAAGCCCACACCAAGCCGGCCAACAATGATGGCAAAGCCAAGCAGGCTGGCGATCCAGACTGCCTGCGCCCGGTCCATCCCACCGCCGGCCAGGATGGAGACCAGATGCACGATCAGGGCGGCAACCGCGAAGGAAACCAGCAGGAAGCCCAGACCCAGCATCCAGAACTGGCGGGTGCGCAGTGATGCCGCCATCGTAAGGCCGGGCAAGGCGGCGCTGTCCCGCTGCTGTCGCGGCCCCGCCCCGCCATCCCGGAACAACAGCCAGACCGTGGGCAGGCCCAAGGCAGCCACGAGCACACCCTGCCCGATATAGGCGGTCCGCCAGCCATGATCGGCGATCAGCCATTGGGTGAAGGGCGGGGCCAGAATGGCGCAGACGCCGGTGCCGGTCAGCGTCAGCCCCAGGGCCAGCCCGCGCGCCTTGTCAAAACCGGCATTGATGGCACGCGTCCAGACCACCGGCAGGGTGCCCGCCCCCAGCACCATGGCCAGACCGAAGGCCAGATAGAAGCTGAGCAGATTGGGGCCGATCAGGCTCATCCCCGCCAATCCCAGCGCCAGCCCGCTCAGCGATACCAACCCCACCTTGCGGCCGCCGAACCGGTCGGAGAGGCGGCCCACCAGCGGCCCCAGAAACATGGTGGTGGCCGTGGTCAGCAGCGTGGCGCCCGACAGGGCTGTGCGGGACCAGCCGAATTCCTGCCCCAGCGGCCCCATGAAAATGCCCAGCGTATAGAAGGTCAGGCCGGTGATGCCCAGCCCCACCCCGGTTGCCGCCGCCAGCACCAGTTTCCAGCCGCGCTGAAATTCCCCAAAGGCCGCCATCTCTGTCCCCAAGATTCTCTTTATCAATATGTTATCTGGAAATTGCTGCACCGCAAAAACAATAAGGTCCAAGAAGGGGTTACCGCGTCCCGGACCTTGATCTTCCCATTCAGGTGCGGCCAAAGCGCCAGAAAATTGCCGCCGCCGTCAGGTTCAACAGGGCCGGCACCACGCCGAAGGCCAGCATCACCCCGGTGATGGCCAGATCGGTCTGGGCCTGGCCCATCACGGCACGGGCGGAATCAAACCCGAAACCGGAAAGCAGCAGCCCCACCAGCAAGGTGCCGCCAAGGCCAAAGCCGATCTTGTCCACCGCGATCCAGGCGCCGGAATAGAGCCCGGCATGTTTCTGATCGTCGCCGGCAATGTCCGACATCATGGAGAAGCTGAGCAAAGCCCAGCCGGAATTGAAGGTCGCGGCGATGAAGCACAGCACATAGGCCGCCACCGTGCCGGCATCGGCGCAGAAGGCCCAGACCATGTAGGTGGCGCCATAGCCGATGGCGGACAGCAGATAAACCGGCTTCTTGCCCACCCGCTTGGCCAGCGTCACCCAGACTGGCTGGGCCACAACAATGGCAGTGCAGGCAATCGCCACCAGCCCGCCGATCAGCTGGAAGGCATCGGTACGGGCCATATTGTAGGTGAGGAAATACAGCATGGAAGCATAAGCCATGCCGGAGCCGGCCAGTTGCAACAGGTTGGAGCCCAGCAGAACCGAAAAGCGGGGGGCCGCCAGCACCTGCAGCGCCTCCCCAAAGCTCAGCCGCTTCCCATCCGATGCCACCGCCGGGGCCACACCGGCCTGACGGGCGGCTCGGGCCGCCCCGAAGAAGGCCACCCCCAAAGCCAGCGGGCAGACCAGCGCCAGGAAGCGGGCCATCTCCTCATAAGCGCCCTGCCCGCCACCACTGCTCTGCACGATATAGGGGGCCACCGAACCACCCACCAGCACGCCAATGGCCGTGAAGACCAGCCGCCAGGCCATCAATACGGTGCGCTGATGCGTATCGGAGGATAATTCGCCGGCAATGGCCAGATAGGGCACGGAGAAGCTGGCAAACACCGCCATATAAAGGCTGAAAGCGGCGGTGACATAGGCGGCCTTGCCCAGCATCGGCAAGGCCGGCACATGGAACAGCAGAATGATGGCCAACGGCGCGCCGGCCGCCCCCACCAGCAGCCACCAGCGCCGGGCAAACCGGTGTTTCCAGCGGTCGGACAGGATGCCGACCGCCATATCGCAGCCCACACCCAACACCAGCTTGGGCACAAAGATTGCCGCCCCGGCCAGGGCCGGTTCAATGCCTAGCACGGTGGTCATGAAGAACAGCAGCAGCAGCGACGGCACATCGCGGAACACCTGCCCCGCCACCTGCCCCACACCATAGCCAGCCTGTGCCGCCAGCCCCAGTCGGCCGGTGGCGGGTGGCGGCACAATCTCGGACACCGCACTGGTCATCGCGCGGACCCCTTTCCAGATGGGTACAAAAGAAATCGCCATGGCGTTGGTGACGCCATGGCGAAGTTTTCAGGAGGAAATCTTACTTGCCCGGCAAGCTGCGCGGCGGCGGGGGCTGCGGCGGGGTCCACCCCGCCGGCACCGCTGCCGGCTTCTGTTCGCGGGCAAAATTCTCCAGGCTGGAGAGGGAGGGACCGTAATCACTGTCCGGTGCGGCCAGCCATTTCGGGTCCATGGCACGGGCAGCGGCGGCCAGATCGGCGGGGATCTTGTCGATGCTGTCATAGGCACCGAAGGAACAGAAATAGCTGATATGGCCGGGGGCCTGCCCCATCAGCATCCAGGGCAGCCAGGGGGTGATGCGCGACCAGGAACCGACACAGGGCACATGGGTCAGGGCCGCATTCTCCACATCCTTGCGCTTCACCACATAGGTGAACATTTCCGAGACGCGGTTGAAGGAGCCGGCGGACTCCCGCGGCCATTTATCCGGCTGCAGGGCCGAGGGATAGAACAGGTGGATATCAGTGGTCAGGATGATGGTGTCATCCGGCCCTTCACGCCAATCCAGCAGGAAGGGGCGCTTTGGCGGCTTTTCCTTGTTCAACCCACCATAGGACGGCGGTTCCGGCTGGAATTCACCGATGGTGAAGTTGAACGGATCATTGGCGATGGGCACAACCTTCACATCCTCGTTGGTGTACGGGTTGTGCCAAGTCTTCATGATCTCGCCGGTCTTGATGTCGCGGTAGAAGCCGATCTCCCGCAGCATCCGGCGCCAGCTGCCATCTTCCAGCTGCTTGGAACGCACGAAGCTGAAACCATCCAGCACGAACAGGGGGCGCACCGGTTCATTATCCCGCACGCCATAGACATTACCCCGGAACCAGCCGATCTTCTGCTTGGTCGGATCCAGATCCATGTCCAGCCGGGCAAAGGTGTCCCGGTTCCATTTCGGATCTTTGAAATCAATCTTGGTGACGAAGGACGGGGCGGCTGCGCGGGCCATGCCCGGCAGGGTGGCGGCTGCCCCCGCTGCAACAGCCAGCGCCGCAAGGCCAAAACTTTCCCGTCTCGTCAGTTCCGGTCCGGACATCTGATCTGTTTCCCTGTTCTGAAGTGCTGATTAGATTTGGGAGGCGCCCGCCTTGCACTGGCGACCGCCCCTGTTCCAATGCTGCTAAATCTTTTACCCAACGCATCAAACGCGAAACAAGGCCGCGTGCCGACGTCCACCTGATGGATGTCAGACAGGCTTACTTCAGGGTCAGGATCGCCGGCCCATCTGTTGCCAGCCGGCTGCGCAGCACCTGCAACGCGCCCTGATCCCCCCCGCCATGGGCCCGCATGAACAGGATGGACAGGGAAGCGGCGATGGACAGGGCCGCTTCCTGCTTCGGCCCCGGCAGTTCTGGCCGGCAGATGCCGCCGCCGAAATAATGATCGACCCCGGCCAGCACCAGGGCATAGCGGTTGCCCCCGGCTGCCGCGTCATCATAGGCCAGCAGATGGCTGCGCCAGTCGGCATTGCCGCCAGGCGGAACGTCACGGTCACCAGTCTGGATCAGGGCCGGCACAGCCAGCCCGGCATAATCCCCTTGATTGACCAGCCCCATGCCACCACCGGGCGGGGAAAAGGCGACCACAGCCGTGGCGCGGGGATCACGCAGCGGCGTCTTTACCGTTTCCGGCACCTTTGGCCCGGCCCCGCCCAGGCAAAGCGCCACCAGTGCCCCATAGGAATGGCCGGCGGCGATATAGGGGCCGCCTATATGGTCGGCCACGGCGCGCACATCCTCAATACGCGCCGGCCAGCTCGCCATGCCCTGGAAAGCGGCACGGTCGGGGTGGTCGGTCGAATCCACATGCAGCGGTGCCAGCACCTCATAACCCGCCTGGGTCCAGGCATTGATCAACGACAAATATTTCCATGGCGCCGACAGGGCGCCGTGGGAAAACAGGATGCGCCCGCGCGGCGAAAGGCCAGCGGCAGACCAGCGATGGACCGCCACGGCGCGACCGGCCGCCGTCTTCACGGAAAGCAGCTCAGAATCCGCAGATTGTCCGACGGCCGGTATCACCCCCAGCAGGGAAATAGCGGCCATCCCCGCCAGCAGCGAACGACGATCAAAAACGCTCTCTGTCATCTCGATTTCCCCTTCCGCCCCGGCTTACGGTGCCGCGGAGCCGGTTTCCCGCTTCAGGATGGTGATGATGGCCTGCTGGCGGGCCGGATCGGTGATATTGCCAGAGGAGATGATCATGCCCGTCCCCGGCGCAAAGGCGTCCGGATTGGCCAGGAATTCGGCCAGGGCAGCATCGGTCCAGACCTCCCCCGCCTTGCCACGGGCCGCCAGGCTCTCGCTATAGGGGAAGTTGGGGACAGAGGCCATGCGCTGGCCCATGATGGCATAAAGATTGGGGCCGACCAGATGCCCGCCGCCCTTGTTGAAGGTGTGGCAGAACACGCACCATTTGAAGGTCTCCGCCCGCACCTGCCGTTCGAAATCCGTCTCAGGCGGCAATGGCTCCACCACCAGCGGCGTTTCATGCGAGGTGATATGGGCTTCCGCCTGCACCATTTCCCCCTTGGGGAAGGGGGAAACCCGGAACAGGGCATAGGGGCCGTAAAGGCCAAGCCCGATCAGCGCCAGCGCCCCGATGCCGGCAAAGACCGCCCCCTTGGGCGCCCCTTCCCCGCTGCTGCCCGCCTTGCCGCGCCGGACCAGACGCGCCAGCCCCCAAATCACCGCGCAGATCGCCAGGAAGATGGCGACCACATAGGGGCCGCGATCATAGGATTTGAAGGTGGAGAGCGCGAACAGCGAGACGGAGAAGCTGAGCAGCACATAAAGCCCGAAACCGCGCGGGAAGGCGGCAAACAGCCCCTTGCCATGCCGAAACAGGAAATAGACGGCAGAAATCAGCACACCCAGTTTCAGCACCAGCAGGCTGGTGCTGATGCCGGAATGGAAATAGCCGGTAAAGACCCAGACATTCCGGTTTTCCCCGATCAGCGCCGGCAATGCTGGCAGCGGACCGTAATGCACCGGCATATCGTGGCTCCAGGCCACCAGATAACCAAAAAGCGGCGTGATGAAGAACAGGGTATAGGTTGCCAGCACCAGCCCCATGGCCCAGGTCCGGGCACGCGGCGGCAGAGCCGGTACCGGTTGCGGTGCCTGGCCCCGGAACCAGCGCCAGAGCCGGACAGCGGCCAGCACCAGCAGCAGGGTTCCCACCAGATAATGCCAGCCGCGCAACTGTTCGCGCATTGGCCCCAGCTTGTCGGCACGTGGCATCAGGGTGGTCAGCACATCCTGTGCCAGCACCAGCAAGGGCAAGGCGTAATCCAGCGCGATGTCGCGCATCCCGGCATTTTTCTGCCCGCTCATCCTGTCCTCTCATCCTGCGGCGGCCATCCTGATCAAAGGGGCCGCTTATGCTGTTCTGGTTTTTATATGCAAAGAAGGGGCTGAATATTCGCCATATTCAGCCCCCACCGCGCCTACTTTCCTGTTGAAAAGCTTAAACCTTTTCCAGAATTTCCATGGCTGCGGCCTCCCCCGTCTCCATGGCCGATTCCATGCCGTGTTCCAGGCGGCGCAGATGTTCGCCAGCGAAATGGATGCGGCCGGCCGGCTTGCCCATATCGGCGGCAAAGCGCTTGACCTGACCGGGTGCATAGAAATGTTTATTGCCGCCCACGAACGGGTTGCGCCCCCAGCTATAGCCGAGCTTATAGTCCAGGGCGCCGGCAATAGCTGGGCGTACCTTGACCAGCTCGGCCATCACCAGATCGGCCTGCTGGGAGACATCGCGGTCATCCCAGCGGGTGGCGCCGTCACCATTCACCCAGACGATCAGCGTATCAATCTCGCCCGTCTCCGCCCCTTTGAGCGCGAAGGCGCGTTCAAATGCCAGATCGGTCCAGAGCGAGGGCGGCAGCCCGTCCTTCTCCCAATAGGGTTTGGTGATCCGGTAATGGAACTGGGTGGTGGCGGAATAGCGCGCACCCGCCACGGCATTGGCCGTGGCTTCCGGCAAGCCGGGGGTGAAGCGGATACGACGCAGCGCGCTGAAGGGCGCCGCCATCACCAGAAAGCGGCTGGTCAACACCTCGCCATTGGCCAGCTTCACCTGCACCTTGTCGGCCGTCTGATCCACCGCGACCACCGGATTATTCAGCCGCACCGGGTTTTTCAGCGCCGCCGCCATGGCCTTGGGCAGCACATCAGAGCCGCCGACAATATAGCTGCGCTCCATATTATTGACGCCATATTGCGGCTTGTTCGGATCGACATAGCCTTCCACCTGCGCCCGCGCCATGTCACGGAAGATCGACAGGGTGGAAACACTTTCCAGGCTGGAGCCATTCAGGTCGATATCGGCCAGCCGGATGGCCGCTTCCGACACGCCCTTGGACCGCAGGAATTCCGCCGCTGAGACGTCATAGACCATGTTGGCTGCTTCCAGCCAGGCATTGGTCTGCTTGAAGGGCAGCCACTGGAACAACAGCTTGTTCTGCAACACATAGGGCAGAATCTCCCGCTCTGCGCCGACGGTCATGTTGTTGGAGGCCTTGGCCCAGTCGGCCGGCAGAACGGAGGCGCCATCGACATGGATCAGGAAATCGGTCGGCTTGCCACCCTTGGTGGTCAGGCCGACATTCAGGCGCTGACAGGCATCGCGCACGCGCCCATACAGCGCGCCCACCTCGCTGGCGCCCAGTTCTGCCTGATATCCCTCGGCACGGCCGGTGCGCAGACGGCCGCCCACGCGATCCGATGCTTCCAGCACCTGAACATTGAGCCCCTGCCCTTCCAGGATGGACGCGGCGTTGAGGCCGGCCAGCCCCGCCCCGACCACAATCACGTCGACATGCGCGGGACCAGCGGCCCAGCCCTTGGCAGCAACGATCAGCGGGGCGGCGATCATGCCCCCTACCAAGGCGCGACGGGAAACTTGCGGCGGGCGGATCTGGCTGGTCATGAGATTCTCTACCAATCGCGGATGGGAAAAAGGCTTCGGTACCAAGATCAGGGCAATTAACAACAGGGGCAGAACCGGACAGAAGTTGTTCAGTCAGCTAATAACCTGCACTGTTTTTTCACAAACACACCGCCCCCGATTGACCGTCTAGTGGATGGGGTCAGAGCCGTGCCGTCACGGCCTTGGTTTCCAGATAGGCGTCCAGCCCTTCCTTGCCGAATTCACGGCCCCAGCCGGACTGGCGATAGCCGCCGAAGGGGATGTTGGTTGCAATGGCGCCATGGCAGTTGATGGAGACCTGGCCGGAGCGGATGCGCGACACCAGACGGTGGGCCGTGGACAGGCTGCGGGTCCAGACACTGCCCGACAGCCCATAGACCGTATCGTTGGCCAGCGCCGCGATCTCTTCGATATCGTCGGTTTCCAGCCGGTTGACACACATGACGGGCCCGAAAATCTCTTCCCGAAACACTTTCATGTCGGTGGAAACATTGGTCAGGATGGTGGGGGGCACGAAATGACCCGGCCGGTTCAACTTCTCCCCGCCGGTCACCAGGGTGGCCCCCTGCTGCAGGCCGCTTTCGATATAGCCGCAGACGCGCGCCGCCTGTCCGGCGCTGATCAGCGGGCCGAACTGCACCGACGGGTCCAGCCCATGGCCCAGCTTGAAGGAGCGGACAAAGGCCGCCATCCCTTCCACCAGCCGGTCATGGATGGCGGCATGGGCGAAGATGCGGGTGCCGGCCATGCAGTTCTGGCCCTGCAGGAAGAAGGTAGCCATGGCGACACCGGGAATGGCAATGTCCAGATCGGCATCCGGCATCACCACCACGGGCGACTTGCCGCCCAGTTCCAGGGAAACCTTTTTCAGGTTGCCCGCCGCCGCCTGCACGATCTTGCGCCCCACCTCGGTGGAACCGGTGAAGCTGATCTTGTCGACATCCGGATGCTGGGACAGGCGGGCCCCCGCCGTTTCCCCCGGACCATTGACGATATTGACCACGCCGGCCGGGAACCCAGCCTCCGCAATCAGCCGGCCCAGCAGCACGGCCGACAGGGGGGTTTCTTCCGACGGTTTGACAATGACGGTGCAGCCAGCTGCCAATGCTGGTGCCAGCTTCAGCACCAGGGTGGAGAGCGGTACGTTCCAGGGCACGATCAGGCCGACCACACCCACGGCCTCCCGGATCGTGTAGGTCAGCGCCTCTGCCGTGGCGGTGACATGCGGGGGGGGCGTGGTGGTGGTGCCCTCGATGCGGAAGGCGCCACCGGCGTAATATTCAAACATCTCCACGCAATTATTCACCGTCAGCCGGGCGATGAAGCCCGGCATCCCGTTATCCAGGATTTCCAGTTCGGTGAAGATATCGGCATCCCGTTCCAGCAGCCGGGCCAGCCGCATCAGCAGCCGGGACCGTTCCGGCCCGCTGCTGCGCCCCCAGGCACCGGCAAAGGCCCGGCTGGCCGCCGCCACGGCGGCATCAATTTCCGCCACGCCACCGCTTTCCACACTTGCCAGGGGCAGACCGGTGGCGGGGTCGACACTGGTGATCGCCTCCCCCGCCCGACCCTTGCGCCATTCCCCGCCAATGAACAGCAGGTGCGGTTCACCCAGGAAGGCGGCTGTGGCCGGGGAAATGGCGTGACCATCAAAAGGCTGTGGCGAGGCGGACATGATTTCCCCAGAAATAGAATGAAAAGAAGGGCTTGGAAGCCAATCGGTTACACAGGTATGGTGCGGCAGTCATAATCCAGAAGACCGAGGGTGTCTTCATTGCGCAGCGCAGAAAGACCAAACAGTTCCGTATCCGCCGACTGCATCCGGTCTGCATTGGCGTTGGATTCCAGCTGGATGAAGGTGGCCCGCTCATGACGGGCCGCGACATAGCGCTTCAGCCCCTCGGCAATGCTGTCCGACGCCACCAGGGCGCGGGTCAGCACGATGGCATCTTCAATGGCACAAGCGGCACCCTGGCCCATGAAGGGCGTCATGGCGTGGGCGGCATCGCCCAGCAGGGTGACCTTGTCATCGACAATCCAGCTCGACAGCGGCTTGCGGGCATTGATCGCCCATTTATAGAGCTTGTCTTCCGGCACGGCAGCGATCATTGCCTGCACCTCCGGCGCCCAGCCAGCAAAGGTGGTTTCCAGATCGGCGCGGCTGGCCGCAATGGTCCAGCCATCCTGGACCCAGCCTTCCTGGCGGGCAAAAAACACCATGTTCAATATCTTGGACTGGCGCACCGGATAGCGCACCACCATGCGGCCGGGGCCAATATGCATCCCCGGCCATTGCGCCAGATCCGCCAGGCTGTCATCTACCGGTGCCAGGGCGCGCCAGGCGACATGGCCGGTAAAATGCGCCACGGCCGGTTCAAACACACGGCGGACCACCGATTTCAACCCATCGGCCCCGACCAGCAAATCCGCTTCCAGCCGCCTTCCATCATGCAGCACCACCGTGCTGCCCTCCACCGCCACGGCGGCGGCATCGGTCAGCAGGGTGACGCCGGCGCGGGCCGCCGCATCCACCAGAATCGCGTGCAGATCGGCACGATGGATATAGACATAAGGCGCGCCGTGCTTGGCCCGCATGTCGGCGCGTTCCATCGGGCGTAGCAGTCGCCCATCCTGCCAATGCTGGATACGCTGGCGCCGCGGTTCCACGCCCGCTGCGGCAATCTGCTCGCACAGGCCGACATGGATGAAACCCTTCATGGCGTTGGGCGACAGGGTGACACCGGCCCCCACCTCCCCGAAGGCAGGGGCCGCCTCCGCCAACGTCACCGTGAACCCCTGCTGTTGAAGCGCAATGGCGGCCGTCATGCCGCCGATCCCGCCCCCGACGATGGTGATCCTCGCTTTATTCATTTGTTTGGAAAACCTTCAGGTCCGTGTCCCGACGGCCCGCTGCCGTCCCCGCGTGGAATTAAGACGGGGTGCCATTGGTGGGGCATAGATGGACACAGCCCCCTGTCCGCACGGTGGTCGCCCCCGTGACCGCCTGACCGGAGGCCGGACAAAATTCGTCCACCCCACGGACAGAATGTGACGATTCAGGCTTCCCTTTTTTTACGGGAATAGCGATTATGCGAAAAAAGATGATCTAAAATTATGCCAATAGAACAGGCATAACAAAACAGGCAACAATAACAGGACAACGGAGAACGGGTATGGACAAGGTTAAACCAGTTCGCGCGATGCTTCGGGTGCTTGATGTGCTGCAGGTGCTGAACAGCCGCAATGGCGTCACCGTCACCGACGTGGCAAACGCCATTGATCTGCCGCGGACAACAGCCTATCGGGTGTTGGAAACGCTGTGTTCGGCCGGCTATGCCGTGCGCGACACCTCTGATGATCATTACCGTCTGACGGTGCTGGTGCGCTGCCTGTCGGATGGCTATGATGATGAAGCCTGGGTGACGGAGGTGGCGCAGCCGGTGCTGTCCCAGCTGGGCCGCAAGCTGGTCTGGCCGGTTTCCATCAGCACCAATCAGGGCAACAGGATGCTGCTCCGCTACACCACGGACAAGCAGAGCCCGCTGGCGCTGGAGCGCTATAATGCAGGTGTGCGGCTGCCGCTGCTGAACAGCGCCACCGGCCGTTCCTATCTGGCCTTCAGCCCGGCGCCGCAGCGCGCCGCCCTGCTGGACATCGCCCTGGGCTCCGGCGAGGAAATGGAAGGGGCTGGTCGGGAACGCGCCCTGATTGAAAAGACGCTGAGCCATATCCGCAAGGTCGGCTATGCCATCAGCGTTCGGCAATATCGCGGTGAGTCCACCGCTGCGGTACCGATCTATAGCGGCACCAACCTGCTGGGCTGCGTCGGGATGCGCTTCATGGACAAGGCCGTGACCGAGTCCGTTTTCGCGACCAAATACGTACCGGACTTGAAAGCGGCGGCTGCCGAAATCGGTGACTCCTTCACCGAATGGAAGGAAGCGCGCGACCTCAACCACCAGCAGCCGCTTGCCCCCACCCGCCGTTGGGACTGGACGCTGGAACGCCGCGTCGAGCATTGACGCTGGAGTTCAATGCTGTTTCTGAAGCTTACGCTTCAATCTTTTGAAACCAGGGCCGCGTCACGCGACGCGGCCCTGTTCATTTTTATACCAATCTCCCTTGATCGTGACCGATCCAGGGAGATTTTTTGTTCCCTCAATCGCCGGGCGCTGCCACCGGCAGCTTGGCTTGACGCCGCTACCAAGCGGCGGGCCGGCGGTCGCCGGCCTCCACCCCGCCGAAAGGTAAACCTTTCGGCGGGGTGGTATTACAGCACGGCGCAGACCGTCTTCCAGTCCAGGTAATTATCCAGGGCTGCCAGCCCGCTGTCCCGGCCATAGCCGGACTGCTTCACGCCGCCGATGGGCAGGCTGGCATCGAACATGGAATGGGTGTTGATCCAGACCGTGCCGGCATTCAGCCGGCGCGACAGCCGGTGCGCCTGGGAGAAATTCTGCGTCCACACGCTGGCCGCCAGCCCGTAAACACTGTCATTGGCCGCATCCACCACCTGATCCAGATCGGTGAAGCGCTGCACCACCAGCACCGGGCCGAACACCTCCTCCTTCACAATCTCTGCCGCCGGATCGACATTGGCAATGATGGTGGGGCGGATGAAGGTGCCGGCCGGGCCCAGCCGTTCCCCCCCGGTCAGCACGCTGGCGCCGGCCTTGCCGGCACCCACGATCAGCCCCTCGACCCGCTGCGCCTGTTTGGGGGAAACCAGCGGCCCCATCTGGGTGGCCGGGTTCAGGCCGTGGCCCAACTGGATGCCATTGGCCGCCGCCACCAGCCCTTCCAGCACCTTGTCATAGATATCGGCATGGACATAGGTGCGCGAACCGGCGACGCAGACCTGTCCACCATTGAAAAAAATGGCATTGGCCGCACCGGGAATCGCCAGATCCAGCTCCGCATCCGGCAGGACGATCACTGGCGACTTACCGCCCAGTTCCAGCGTCACCCGCTTCAGATTACCCTTGGAGGCATCCAGGATGGCGCGGCCGGTGGCGGTGGAGCCGGTGAAGGCCACCTTGTCCACCCCGCCATGCCCGGCCAGCGCCGCACCGGTTTCAGCCCCCCGGCCGGTAACGATGTTCAACACGCCCGGCGGCAGGCCGGCTTCCTGCATCAACTCACCCAGGCGCAGGGCGGTCAGCGACGTATCCTCCGCCGGTTTCAGCACGATGCTGCACCCGGCGGCCAGGGCCGGGGCCAGCTTCATCGCCGTCAGCACCAAAGGCGAATTCCAGGGCACGATGGCCGCCACGACCCCCACCGGTTCCCGCACTGTCCAGGCATGAACCTGCTTGCCGGGCGGCTGATAGGTGACCGAGGGGGTGATGGTGCGGCCTTCAATTGCCATGGCCTGACCGGCGAAGAAGCGGAACTGCCCGATGGCACCGGGGATTTCCGCCCAGCGGCCAACATAGAGCGCCTTGCCCTGGTCCAGCGTTTCCAGCTCCGACAGCTCGTCAATATGACGTTCCATCAGATCGGCAATCCGGTTCAGAATGGCTGCCCGTTCTGCCGGCACCGTGGCGGCCCAGCCGGGAAAGGCAGCGCGGGCGGCCGCAACCGCCCGGTCCACATCGGCCGCACCGGCATCAGGAATCTCCGCCAGAATCCGGCCGGTGGCCGGATCGATGGTGGGGATGGTGTAGCCCGACAGGGCCTGCACCCATTCCCCGCCAATCAGCATGGCGCGCCGCGCCGGGGCGGACAGCAGGGCGCGGGCGGCCTCGCTGCTGGGGCTGGTGGCTTCTAACAAGGTCATGGTCGGGTCGCCTCCCGGATATAAGGATGGCTGGATTTGACGGGACATAGCCCTTTCAGGGCAGCGCTTTCATCATCACTATCCACCATGCGGATGGTGGCGGGGCGGAAACTGTCCATCAGGCGAACAGATGGGGGCAGCGGGCTTCGCAGAACCGGCGCTAGGCCACACCATCACTGAAAATCACCGACATACAGGGATGGTGGAGATGCTGAACACGTTCCAGCAGGCGCCGCACGCGATGCTGCCGCAGGCCACGGCCGATGAAGCCTCACGTCAGGAATTCAGCAAAAGCCTGAAGCAGTTCATCCAGAGGGGCTTGCTGCCCGGTCTGGGCCCCATCTACAAGACCCGCGCGGTTGACCGCTACAGCCAGGAGACCGGCAAGGCGCCGACGCCCGACCGCCATGGCATCCGCAAGGCGATGGTGCGGGATGTCTATTTCCAGCATTATGCCGCCGTCAACCGGATCAGCCAGGAATTGCTGTGGGATTCGGTAATTGACAGCATCGAACGCCAGGAAGGCGATCTGGCTGCCGCCGCCAAGGAATGTTCAGCCAAGAACAAGGGTCAGTTGCTGATCCCCGACAATTTCGAGGTGCCGAAATATGTCGCCGCCTTGGACATCCATTGTATGCCCGGCGGCTATCCAGGCGAGGAAAAGCCGGCGGAGATCAATGGCGGCGTTCTGTATGACCGTGGCGTCTATCTCTATTCCATGGGCTATACCGGCCCGAACAATGATGATATGGGCCGGTCGGTCTGCAACTATATCAAGCGCCGCCTGAACGGCTTCACGCCCAAGCGCATTCTCGACATGGGCTGCACCGTGGGCCATTCCACCCTTCCCTATAAGGAACTGTTCCCGGACGCAGAAGTCTGGGGGGTGGATGTGGCCGCCCAGCAGGTGCGCTATGCCCATGCCCGCGCCGGCGCCTTCGGCCTGGATGTCAATTTCGCCCAGATGAATGCGGAGAAGACCAGCTTCCCCGATGGTCATTTCGATCTGGTGGTTAGCCATATCCTGCTGCACGAGACATCCGGCAAGGCCATGCCGCGCATTTTTGAAGAATGTTTCCGCGTGCTGGCCCCCGGCGGCGTGATGATCCATGCCGATCTGCCGCCGTTCGACCTGATGGACCCGTTCACCCAGTTCATCCTGGATAACGAGACCTATTATAATAACGAACCCTTCTGGGGGGCGATGCGTGAGGTGGATCAGGTGGGGCTGGCCCGCAAGGTCGGTTTCGCGCCGGACAGCGTGCGCTTTGATACCGCCCCGATGGCGGTGATGGAGTTTGCCGCCCAGGCCGCCGGCTATAGCCAGGAAGCGGCAGAAGGTGTGGCTGACCGTGATTTCGTGGCGGGTGAATTTGCCCCCGGCGGCGGCTGGGAAGTGCTGATCGCCCAGAAGCCGGCCTGATCCGGCCGTGGGGCGGCACCAAGGCCGCCCCTGCCCGCCAAGCCCCCGCCCCCCATTCGGATGAAAGCCATGAACCGCAATTCCAAGGGCAAGCGCCCGCAATTTTACGACAACAGCGCCAATGACCAGATGATGTCGATGATCATGGTGCTGGCCAGCGAAGTGTCGGTGCTGGCCGACCATATTGACAGCATCGAGCGTGTGGCCGCCGTCAACGGGCTGGATCTGGCCGGCGGCATTGCCAAGCTGCAACTGGACCAGCCGGCGCTGGAGGCACGTGAAGCCCGCCGTCAGCAGATGCTGGAACGCCTGTTCTATCTGATGCGCAAGGAAGCCGCCGAAGCCGCTGCCCATGAAACGGCGGAAGGCTACAGCGCTGTGATCGACGAAATTGCGGTTGCCTGACATGCCGCTCGACACCACTCCCCTGCTGGCACAACTGGCCGGCATCGTCGGCGATGGCGGCCTGATCACCGGCGATGCCATGTCGCCGCTGGCCACCGATGTCTATCGCCGGCTGGAAATGCCGCTGGCCGTGGTGCGTCCGCAAAATGTGGAGGCCTTACAGGCCGTGGTGCGTGCCACCGCTGAGGCCGGCATTGCCCTGTCGGTGCGCGGGGGCGGTGCCTCCTACACCGATGGTTATGTGCCGCGGGATGCCGGTCAGGTGCTGGTCGATCTGAGCCGCCTGAACCGCATCATCACCATCAACGAAGAAGATGCCTTCGTCACGGTGGAAGCCGGTGTCACCTGGGCGGAATTGAAGGCAGCCCTGGATGCGCGCGGTTTGCGCACCCCGTTCTGGGGCCCCTTCTCCGGCCTGCTGGCCACCATCGGCGGGTCGGTGTCGCAGAATTCTATCAGCCATGGTTCCGGGGCCTATGGCATTTCGGCGGAATCGGTGCTGTCGGTGGATGTGGTGACGGCGGATGGCAATCTGCTGTCCACCGGTTCCGCCGCTGTCGGCAGCAGCCCGTTCTCCCGCCATTACGGGCCCGATTTGACCGGCCTGTTCACGGGGGATTGCGGGGCGCTGGGCATCAAGGCGCGGGTAACGCTGGCCCTGCAGCGCCAGCGCGCCGCCCATCGCCCCATTTCCTTCGCCTTCCCCGATTTCGATCATCTGCACGAGGCGATGCGCCTTGTGTCGTTCGACCGGCTGGATGAAAGCGGCTTCGCCCTGGATGGTGCCCTGTCGCAGGGGCAGATTGCCCGGCAGGACCGGGCCGGTGCGCAGTTTGGCATGGCCCTGTCCATCCTGCGCAGTTCACCGTCGCTGGCGTCGGGCATCGTGCAGTTGGGCAAGGCCGCCCTTTCCGCCCGGCGCGATCTGGGCAGCGCCCCCTATATGGTGCATTACATCGTCGAAGGGGTGGATGATGGGGAGGTGAAGGGCCGCCTGAACCGGATGCGCGAATTGCTGGGGCCGCTGGGCCGGGAAATTCCCGGTACGGTGCCGGCGGTGGTCCGCTCCATGCCGTTCGCCCCCTTCTACAACACGTTGGGTCCGGCGGGGGAACGCTGGGTGCCGGTGCATGGTGTGCTGCCACATTCCAACACCAAGCCGTTCGACAAGGCGCTGGCCGCCTTCCTGGCGGAACGGTCGGCTGAGATGAAGCGGCTGGGCGTCTGGACTGGCACCATGTTCTCCGTCCCCAATGCCAGCGGTTTTCTCTATGAAATCGCCATCTACTGGCCGGATGTCATCACCGATTATCACCGGCAGGTGGTGCCGGCCGATTATCTGGAAAAGCTGCCCAAATACCCGGAAAACCTGGAAGCACGGGCCTATGTGCACCAGCTGAAATACGATCTGGTCGCCCTTTATGGTCAGTTTGGCGCCATCCATTACCAGATCGGCAAGGCCTATCCCTATCTGGATCGGCTCTCTGGTCCAACCGCTGCATTGCTGCGCAGCCTGAAGGCACAGTTGGACCCGCAGGGGCGGATTTCGCCGGGCGTGCTGGGGCTTTAACGGGGCGCTGCTTTGGCGTGCCGTCGGGCCCAGAACGGACTGTTCGGCCAACGCCGTTCCAACCCGTACCAAGCGGACAGGTGGGTGCGATAGGCGGATCGGATGCTTTCCAACCGATCCAGATACAGGGCCATGGCACCGGCGGGGTCACCGGCAAGGGCGCGATCAGCGGCCTGACCGGTGACCAGCCCGGTATAAAGCGCGTTGAACAGCCCCTGGGATGAGAGCGGATCGAAACAGCCCGCGGCATCCCCACAGGCAAACCAACCCGGCCCCGCCGGCTGTGCCAGACTGGCACTATGCGCGGCCGTGAAGCCGCCGGCCAGATCATCCGGCACCCCCGCCGCTGGCAGCAGCGGGGCCATCAATCCGATATTTGCAGCCCGCGCCAACAGCCCGGCCCGGTCGCGCACCTCACGCGCTGCCGCCAGATCGGCATCGCTGTGAAAGGCCAGGATGCGGCGGCGACCGGGCAGCGGGGCGCTGTACCACCATCCCTGTTCCTCCGCTTCAATCAAGGTCATGCCGGGATGGCGGCCATTATCCGGCAGATGCGTCCAGGCACAGGCAAGCCCGTCTTCTGCGACGGGGCGCTGCCCCAGCGCGCGGGCAAGCGGGGCGGTGCGGCCGCCGGCATCCACCAGCAGGCGCGCCGTCACCGCCCCTGCCCCCGTCAGCTGCACCTGCCAACCGCCATCCACCGACACCACGCCCGCCAGCTCCGCCGGAGCCAGCAGTCGGGCCCCCCGCGACGTGGCTTCATCGCGCAACAGCGCATCGAAACGGGCGCGGTCCAGATGCCAGCCAGGGCCATAGGGATCGCGCAGGGCATCGCGTTCCACCAGCCGATCCCCACCCCAGCGGGATAATTGCCCGTGGCAGGGCGCATGGCCCTGCGTCTGAAAACCCGCCATCACCCCCAGATCGGTCAAAATCCGACCGGCAGCGGCGGGCAGGCCTTCGCCCACCCGCACCAGGGGCCCTTCCCGCCGATCCAGCAGCAGGACCGAGCGTTTGCCCGCCAGCGACAAGGCTGTGGCACAACCCGCCGGCCCGGCGCCGATGATCAGCACATCGATATCGGCCAAACGTTTCAGTCCCGCCGACGGTTACGGCTGCCCCGCACCTTGTCAATGTCGGACCAATCAATGCCTTCGGTTTCAGCCCCGGCCCGGGCCGCTCCCAGCAGCCCGGCCTTGGGTGCCGCCTCCCGATCCGCCACCTGCATGACCGGCGGCAGGGCGATACCATCTGTCGGGCCTGGCATGACATCGACCACCGCCACCAGATCGATATTGTTGGCCATGGCGTTGATCTGGGCGATGTAGGTGCCGGCCCCCAGCGTATCATCCCAATCCTGGCGGCTGGCAAAGGCGGACAGGCGCTCTTCCGGCGTCAGGCTGGCATCCATCACCTTGGCATAGGCGCTGGGCGTCAGCACCTGATTGGGCACGCGGGCCGGCCAGAAGGTGGGCAGATAGGGATCATATGTCTTGTCATAGCCCGACCGGCAGCTGGCCGTATCGGTCTGCCATGGCACAGCCATCCAGCGGGTGATGGAACCGGGCCGCTGCCCCCAAAGCGGCCCCTGCGGTGTCTCGCAGATTTCCGTGGTCATCACCGGGCCATAATCAGGCTCCGCACTGCCGGTCGGGGCATGGAGGAAGCGGAAGGCCCCCATATACATGTTGAGCGATCGGACCGGCCAAGTCATCTCGCACCCCGGATGGAAGGCATCGGCCAGACAGAATTCCAATGCGGCCCTGGTCAGGGCTTCGGGCTGTTCGGCGACAGGCAATTCTTCCAGGTCCGCCGGCTTACGGGCGTCCGGGTCATAATCGGCAATGAAATTCCCGGCGGCCCATTGTTGCAGGAAGGTCAGCTGGGTTGGCGTCAGTTCGGTGAACTGACGCGGGGTCTTGCCCTTCAATTCCCCCATCGCGTCGCCATAGATCCAGGGCCAGGGCACCGGGGACCAGCTGTCACGGTCGCTCTGCCGGAACTGGTTATAAAGCTGCCGGCGGTTTTCCGCATTCTCCGCCGACGGATCGGCGAGTTTCACCTTCCAGGCATCGCTGGTGAAATCAAAGGGCGAGCCCCAGCCGAAGCCCCGGTAGAAGCCTTCATTCACCCATTGCAGGTCGCTCAACCGTTCAAAGATCGGCAGGATGTCAGCGGTGAAGGAGGGTTGCTTCAGCTTGGGCAGGAAGCCTGATGTGATGGCGATCTGACGCATCAGATCCCACATGGTGCGCACGGATTTCTGCTGCGGCCCGTAATTGGGCGGGCATGTCACAATCCAGGCCGGTGCGACGGTCAGGGGCTGGCCATTCAGCTTCACGGTCGCCGTGACCGGCCCATCGGCCGTATCATCATGCCAACCATCATTATTGCCATAGGTCACGGCCGGGGCGCCATTATAGGAGGCGGATTTGCCATAACCGCCCAGCACCACCAGACGCCCCGCCCCATCGGTACGCAATTCACCCAGATAAACCGGCTTGCCAACAAAATGACCGCTGTCAAAGGCCACCGGCGCATGGTTTGTGCCGCTGATGCTGCGCGCGCCGGGATCAATCACCAGGGAGGCACGATCCTCCACCTGGGCATTACGGCGATAGGAGGGGGCGGCCAACGCCGCCTCCGGAATGTCCAGGGCGATCTGGAATTCGTACCAGGCGGCCTTCTGGTTGGCCAGATGGACGGTCCATTCAATCTCCACCCCATCGGCACCGGTCAATTCCTTGACAGCAACGCCCTGGGCGTTCAGGCCATAGACGCGGAAGCGCGCCGCTTCCCGCTTCAGCGCCCCGGTGCTGTCACGGTAAAAACCCGGCGGGTGGGGCGGCGGCTCAGGAATTTCCGGCCCATAATACCATTCCGTCGGGCTGTTGCCGACGCGAGCAATGCCAATCGGCGGATAAATCGCCGCGCTGACAATCGTGTCATCCTGGGCGGATAAATGGCTGCTCATGACCGCTTCCTCGCCTTATTCCTGCTCCCGTCCAGCGGGTATGCAAGGTTGTGCGAGACTGTTGGAAATTTCAACCATTAATAATGTTAAAAGTTATATGCCTGCGGTGCCAGGGTTACGCCGCCTTGGTGGTGACACCGCCCCGATCCACCTGATCCAGCATGTAGCGGATTTGGGCATAGCGGACGAGATAGGCCAGCAGATGGGGCTGTGCCGGCGGATATTCCTGGGCAATGGCAAGCAGGCGCAGCACCATGGCCTTTTCCGCCAAGCCGAAACGGGCGATGAATTTCAGCAGGGTACGCACATCATCTGCAATTGGCATCCGTTGCGGTTCCTGTTTAACTCCACCCTGGAATGCAATGAGAAAATTCATCATTCTTTTCTCAAATGCCAATGGGGCATAGGCTTGGTGAACCAGATCGCGCACCCCTTCCAGCAGGGCCTGTCGGCTCATATGCAGGGGCTGGATATTGGTGGTGAAGCTGCCGGCGCTCTGCCAATCGGCCCCCACCAGGCGCCCCTCCGCCTTCAGCCGATCATGCAGCGGCGTGCCGGGTGGGGCCACTAAGGCGCCGGTGCTGAACAGTGGCACCGGCGATGATTGCATGAAGTCATAAAGCGTGCCGAAAATATCCGGCCGGTCACCATCAAAGCCGACCACCATGCCACCCTGTATGGCAATACCCGCATTCACAATGGCTTGCAGGGCGATATTTGTGTCCTGATAGAGGTTCTGACGTTTACCGGCACCGCGCAAACTTTCCTCATTCACGGTTTCAATGCCGATGAAAACCGTATCCAGCCCGGCGCTGACGCAGGCTTTCATCAGGGTTGCGTCGCGGGCCAGATCCAGCGATGCTTGGGTCATGAAGCGCAATTGTTCATGCGGCGCTCGCCCCACCTGCCATTCACGCAGCACATCCAATATGGCGTGGGCGTGCTGGCGATAGACGGTGAAATTATCATCGGCCAGGAAGATGCTGCGATAGCCGTGGCGGTACAGACCGTCCAGTTCCGCCCGCACCTGGGCGGCATCCTTGTGCCGCTGCTTGCGGCCCAGATATTGGATCACGTCGCAGAAATCACACTGGAACGGGCATCCGCGGGAGGTTTGCAGCGTCCCCATCAAGGCCCCGTCATTGTGATACAAATCCCAGCGCGGCACGGGGGAGGAGCGCAGGTCGGGCTTGCCGCCCTGGTAATGCGGGCGGGGCGTGCCGGCAGCCAGATCTGCGAACAGGCCGGCGGCAATATCCTCAATCTCCCCGGTCACCAGCACATCGGCATGGGGGCGGATATCGTCGGTGGAGAGCGACGCATAGGAGCCGCCGATCATCACCGTCCGCCCTCGCGCCCGGAAAAGGGCGGCCAGTTCGATCATCCGGTTGCGCTGCGTCACCTTGCCGGTAATCGCTACGATATCGCACCAGCCGGCGGCCTCCTCAATATCCAACGGCTGGATCATCTCATCCACCAGCCGGATTTCCCAGTCCGACGGCACGAAGGCGGCAACCGTGGTGATGGCAAGGTCCGCCACCGGCGTGCGGGCGGCCAAGCCGGCAGCGGCAAACACCTCCCCGGAATGATAACCGGGGCTTTCCGTGGCCGGATTGATGATCAGGATACGCATATAGCCCGCCGATAAACGCTAATGTCGGCCAGCAAACCATATTGGCCGCGGCAGGGCACGTGGCGTGGGGTATGGCGGGCCGGGTGCAGACTATGCGGGGCCGGTGAAGCTGGCCTTGTGCTGTTCCCGCAGGGCCGCCTTCTGCACCTTGCCCATCTGGTTGCGGGGCAGTTCCTCCACAAACCAGATGCGCTTGGGCACCTTGAAATTGGCCAGGGCTTCCTTTGTCTGGGCGATCAGGCCGGCTTCCGTCACATCATCACGGCCCGGCTTTTTCTGTACGATGGCGGCCACCGCCTCCCCGAAATCCGGGTGCGGCAGGCCGATGACGGCGCTTTCCACCACGCCATCAAGCCCATCCAGGAACGTCTCCACCTCCTTGGGGTAGACGTTGAAGCCGCCGCAGATGATCAAATCCTTGGCGCGACCGACAATATGCACATAGCCGCGTTCATCCAGCTTGCCGACATCACCGGTGATGAAGAAACCATCGGCCCGCATATCCTCAGCCGTCTTCTCAGGTTTCTTCCAGTAACCTTTGAAAAGATTGGGGCCTTTGAATTCAATCTGGCCAATCGTGCCGGTGGGCACGGCCTGCCCCTGATCATCGGTAATGCGCAATTCCACCCCCGGCAGGGGGAAGCCTACCGTGCCTGGCACCCTGTCACCCACCAGCGGATTGGAGGTGATCATGCCGCCTTCCGTCATGCCATAACGTTCAAGGATGGCATGGCCGGTACGTTCGCTGAATTCCCGGTGCGTATCGGCCAGCAGCGGGGCGGACCCGCTGATGAACAGGCGCATCTGCGCCACCAGATCGCGGGTAAAGCCAGGTTGGGCCAGCAGGCGGGTATAGAAGGTGGGCACGCCCATCAGAACCGTGGCCTGCGGCAGCAATTCCACCAGCCGGTCAGCATCGAACTTGCCCAAAAACAGCATGGAACCGCCGTTCAACAAGGTGGTGTTGGTGGCAACGAACAGCCCATGTACATGGAAAATCGGCAAGGCGTGCAGCAGCACGTCACCTGTCTTGAACCCCCAAAACTGATGCAAGGTCAGGGCGTTGCTGGCCAGATTGCCATGGCTGGTCATCGCCCCCTTTGACCGCCCGGTGGTGCCAGACGTGTAGAGGATCGCCGCCAGATCATCCGCCGCCATCGGTACGGTATCGAAATGATGGCTGAGATTCAGGGCCATGTCCGGCAGGCTGCCATCGGCGGCAATGCCCAGGGTGGCCAATGCTGGCACATGATAGCGGGCGGCCAGTTCCCGCATCCCGGCCTCATCCTCCGGTCGGCAGACGAACAAAGCCGGTTCGGCATCTTCCAGAAAATAGGCGATTTCTGCCTTCTGATAGGCGCTGTTCAGCGGCAGATAGATGGCACCCAGTCGCAGGGTGGCGAGGTAAAGGAACAGGTTTTCGGCACTTTTTTCCACCTGCACCGCCACCCGGTCCCCCCGCTTCACCCCCAGTTGCACCATGGCATGGGCGAAGCGGGCAGAGATGGAGACCAGATCGGCGTATGTGTACCAGACGCCCTGGCGCGGCCCGTCCATCAGGGTGATGAAACGGGCCTGCATATCGGCGGGAAAGCGGCTTTCAATCAGGTGATAGAGGTTGCCGCTTTTCACGCCGTCCATGGTCATTTCCCCTGCAGCATTTTCACGATGGCGGAGAAATCGAGCCCGCCATGGCCCGCCGCCGAAAATAGCTGATACAGCGCCGCCGCCTGCGCGCCAAGGGGGGTTGATGCGCCGGCACTGGCAGCCGCCTGCTGCGCCAGCTTCAAATCCTTCAACATCATATCGACCGCGAAACCAGGCTGGTAATCCCGGTTGGCGGGCGAGGTCGGCACCGGCCCCGGCACCGGGCAGTAAGAGGTCAGCGACCAGCATTGGCCCGACGATTTGCTGGAAATATCGAACAGCTTCTGTCGATCCAGGCCCAGCTTGTCGGCCAGGGCAAACGCCTCCGACACGGCGATCATGGAAATGCCCAGCACCATGTTATTGCAGATTTTCGCCGCCTGCCCGGTGCCTGGGCCGCCGGCATGAACGATGGTCTTGCCCATCAGTTCCAGATAGGGCTTGGCCTTGTCAAAGGCCGCATCCGACCCGCCGACCATGAAGGTCAGCGTCCCCGCCGCCGCCCCGCCGGTGCCGCCGGAAACCGGGGCATCCAGCATCAGGTGCCCCGCCTTTTCCGCCTGGGACGCCACAGCACGGGCGCTGTCCACATCCACGGTGGAACTGTCGATGAACAGGGTGCCGGGTTTGGCGCTATCGATCACCCCGCCGGCATTGCCATAGACGGCCCGCACATGCGGGCCGGCGGGCAGCATGGTGACAACCACATCGGCCTGGGATGCAGCCTCACCCGCCACCGGCCCGGTTTCAATCCCCGCTTCTGCGGCGGCGGCCAGATTGGCTGGGGCGAGATCGACACCGATCACCCGATGCCCGCCCTTCAACAGGTTATTGGCCATCGGCAGGCCCATATTGCCAAGCCCGATGAAAGCAATCGTCGCCATGGTCTTCCTCCCGATCAGGTTATTATGTGAGGGGTGGGGCTGTCTGATTCAATTTGAACCATCCTATCCCGTCACCCCGGCGCAGGTCGGGGTCCAGAACACAGGCCCCTTGCTTTACGAAACTGGACCCCGACCTGCGCCGGGGTGACGGTTGTAAGAGCTATTTTTGTTACACCTACACTGCACCAACACTCAGCCCGGAAAAGTCAGGTCGCCATCCGCTGGCGGGGCGAAATGGCGGGCGATGAAGGCGGGGTCCACCGCATCCAGGCTCGCCGGCTGCCATTTCGGGTTGCGGTCCTTGTCCACCAGCACGGACCGGATGCCTTCATAAAAATCATGGCCATCCATCACCGCCTGGGTCATGCGGAATTCCAGCCGCATACAATCATCAAATTCCAGCTCGGCCCCCCGCCGCAACTGCTCGAATGTCACTTTCAGGCTGGTGGGGGACATGGTTTTCAAGCTGGCCAGTGTCTTGGCCGCCCAGTCGCTGCCCTCATTCTCCAGCCTGGCGAAAATACCCTCGATGCTGTCGGTATCAAAGCAGCGGTCAATGGCGTCGCGGTGGGCCGGCAGGGTGGGTTCGTCCGGCGTGGCGGCATGGTGGCCCAACACCGCCTCCACCGCCGAATTGGCATCGGGCGCACTGGACAAGGCCGTTTCCAGGTCGCGCTCCAGATCGTCCAGGGCCTCACTGCGGCTATGGTGCGTGGCGATGCCGGCATAGGCCAGATCCCCCGCCGTCACCCGCGCGCCCGTCAGCCCCAGATAGAGCCCCAACCGCCCCGGCAGCCGGGGTAGGAACCACGTCCCGCCAACATCCGGGAACAGGCCGATGCCGGTTTCCGGCATGGCCAGCAGCGTCTTTTCTGTCGTCACCCGGTGGCTGCCATGGACAGACAGCCCGACCCCGCCGCCCATGGTGATGCCATCAATCAAGGCGACATAGGGCTTGGGGAAATGCTTGATCTGGCGGTTCAGCCGGTATTCCCCGGCGAAAAAGGCCGCCGTCAGCGCCCCCGCCCCTTCCCCACGCTTGCGCTGCAGCCCGGCATCCCAGATGGCGCGCACATCACCCCCGGCACAGAAGGCGCGGTCGCCCGCCCCCCGGATCACCACCGCCTTGATGGCGGGATCGGCAGCCCAGGCGGCAAGGGCCGGGGCAATCACCTCCACCATCGGCAGGGTCAGCGCGTTCAGCGCCTTGGGCCGGTTCAGCAGAATATGCCCCAGCGGGCCGCGCGTGGTGCAGATGGCATCAAGGGTCAAGGCCGTTCCTCCCGGTTTGGATCACACTTGTGAAGTGGGTGGGCTTATTCCACCACGGCAAGGGGGATCATGGTCTTCTGCCACAACCAACCCCTACCATTGCGGTGATGCGCACATCCATGCGAAGTTTACCCCATCCGTTGTGCGATTTTCCACGCAGGTACGTTGATGGCCGGGCAATTTGATTGGGATGATCTGCAAAGTTTCCTGGCCGTGGCCCGCAGCGGGCGGCTAACCCTTGCCGCCCGGCGCATGGGGGTGGATCACACCACCCTGGGACGGCGGCTGCAATCGCTGGAACGCGCGTTGGGGGCCAACCTGTTTGAACGCCATGCCACCGGCTACAGCCTGACCGCCCAGGGTGAAAGCCTGCTGGCCAGCGCGGAGGCGATGGAGGGGCTGGCCATGACCATCATGGAGGATCTGGCCGGCAGTTCCGGCAGCCTGTCAGGGGCGGTGCGCATCGGCACGCCGGATGGTTTCGGCAGCTTCTTTCTGGCCCCCCGCATCGGCCAACTGGCCGCCCGCCATCCAGACCTGGAGGTGCAGTTGGTGGCCATGCCGCGCCTGTTCAGCCTGTCCAAGCGAGAAGCGGATATCGCCATCTCCCTTGCCCAGCCGGATGCCGGACGGCTGCATGGTCGCAAGCTAACGGATTATGAATTGGGGCTCTATGCTGCCCGTTCCTATGTGGCGACCAGCCCACCCATTGCATCCGTGGCCGACCTGCCCGGCCACCGGTTCATATCGTACATTGACGATCTGCTCTATACGCCGGAGCTGGATTACCTGCCGCAGATTTCCCGCGATATCCGCCCGCAGTTGAAAAGCGCCAGTTTGGTCGCCCAGTTCCGTGCGGTGGAAGCCGGGGCCGGCATTGCCGTGCTGCCCTGCTTCCTGGTGAATGACCATGCCGATCTGGTGCGGTTGCTACCCGCCGAGGTCAGTTTGATCCGCAGTTTCTGGCTGCTGATCCATTCTGACCTGCGCCACCTATCCCGTATCAGGGTGACAGCGGAATTCATCGCAGAGGAGGTAAGGCGGAACAGCCGGCTGTTCCGCCCCTAACTCAGGCGATGGAGGCCCGATAGGCACGCCAGCCACCATGATGCGTGATCTCCGTTGCACCCTCCAAGGCATAGGATTCACACAAGAAACTGGTCACTTGCCGCCCATCGGCCAGCGTCACCTTGCCCACCCCCAGCGGGGCCGGGATGCGGGCGATGAAGGCACCCAAGGCGGCGGGTGGCAGCAACCATTCTTCAGCCAGAATCCCCGGTCCGGCAAAACCGGGATCGCGCACCAGCCCCGGCTTGGGCGGTACGGTGCCGGCCAGCGCGTAAAGCCGGTAATCGGGCGCCGTGCGCACCAATCCCGCCAGCCGGCCGCCCACGCTGGTCAATTCATGGTTCAACGGCATCCCGGACAGATGCGCCCCCACCGCCAGGATGGGCAGCGCATCGGGGGCCGGCACCGGGGCAAGCGCCGGCCCTGGCAGGTCGGCTCGTGCTGCCCGGTGCAGCCGGTCGCCCAGCACAGCCAGATCGGCATCGGCAAAGGCGGGGGCCACCAGGGTGACGCCGAAGGGCAACCCCGCCGGGGTGAAGCCCGCCGGCACCGCCACGGCGCTGCAATCCAGCAGGTTCACGAAATTGGTGTAGCGGCCAAGGTTGCTGTTCAGCCCCACCGGGTCAGCCAGCATATCCGCGACCTTGTAGATGGTGGGGGCTGTGGGCAGCAGCAGAACATCAAGATCACGCCACAAGCCATTGATATATTGACTATAGGTAGATAACGCATAGTGGCCGCGATAGGCCTCTACCGCTGTTTTACCCTTTGCTCCCTCGATGATGGCGCTGACTGTCGGGTTCATATCGGCGGCGTGGCCGGCAATGAAAGCTTCCACCGCGGCCAGCCGTTCGGCCACCCAAGGGCCGCCATAAAGCAGGTGAGCACATTCGTGTAAAGGCTTGTAATCAAATGGTACTGGCGTGCCACCCAATGTCACCAGCCGGTCAATGGCGGCATCGTACAGGGCAGCGGCAGCGTCATCACCGTAAAACTCCCGTTCCGCCCCCGACAGCACCCCAAAACGGAATTTCTCCAGCTTCAGGGAATGGAACCCCGCCGGTCTGGAATAGGGGTCGGCCCCGTCGAAACCCTCCGCCGCCCGTCGTACCAGATCGCCATCGGCGGCAGAATGCGCCAGCACGGTGACGCAATCCTGCGAGCGTACCGCCGGCACCATGCCCTGGGTGGACAGCAAGCCCTTGGTCGGCTTGATCCCCACCAGATCGTTGAAGGCGGCGGGCACCCGGCCCGAACCCGCCGTATCGGTGCCCAGCGCAAAGGCCACCTGCCCCCGCGCCACGGCCACCGCAGAACCGGAGCTGGACCCGCCAGAGATATACTCCATGTCGAACACGCAGCGCGGCGCGCCATAGGGGCTGCGCGTGCCGTTCAGCCCGGTGGCGAACTGGTCCAGGTTGGTCTTGCCCACCAGCAGCGCGCCTGCCGCCCGCAGTTTGGCCACCACGGTACTATCAGCCACCGGCTGATAGGCGAAGGCGGGACAGGCGGCAGTGGTGGCAAGGCCCTTGGCGTCAATATTATCCTTGGCAGCAAAGGGAATGCCCCAGAGCGGCTGATCCGCTTTATACTCCCCTGCCGTCAGTTCCGCCGCCGCCGCGCGCAGTTCCGCTGCCGGCACCAGGCTGATCCAGATGGCGGGGTCGGGGTTGGCCGCCAGCCGGGCCAGTATTTCCTCCACCACCAGGGTCGGGGTGATCGCACCGCTGCGGTACAGTTCCGTCAGCCCATGGATGGTCAGTTTTTCCGGCAACATCAGGCAATCTCCTCCAGAATGGCGACGGTCTGGCCGGCATTGACGGTGCGGCCCGGCTTGGCGGTGATTTCCCGCACCCGGCCAGCACTGGCGGCTTTCACGTCCATCTCCATCTTCATGCTTTCCAGGATCAGGATGGTGTCACCGGCGGCCACAAGCTGGCCCGGCTCCACCAATATTTTCCAGACATTGCCGGTCACACCGGTTTCCACGCCGATGCAGCCTTCGGGCAGGGCCATTTCATCCCCCGCTGGGCCGCCATCATCGCTGACGAAACTGTCCAGCCCCTTAGCCTTCCAGTCTTCCCGCTCTGCCTCAAACGCCGCCTGCTGGGTGCGTTTGAAGGCATCGATACTGTCGCCATTGTCGGCCAGGAAGCGCAGATGATCGGCGTAGCTGAATTCGGTTTCCTCGATCTTGATCGGGTAACGGCCATGGGGGAAGGCCTCGCGCGCGTCGGCCAGTTCCGCCTCCGACACCGGATGGAACTTGATCTGATCGAAGAAACGCAGCAGCCAGGGCTTATCTTGCTGGAACACGGGCGTGGAGCGCCAGCTATTCCAGACCTGGATGGTGCGCCCGAACAGCTGGTACCCGCCCGGCCCTTCCATGCCATAGATGCACATATAGGCCCCGCCGATCCCCACGGCATTTTCCGGCGTCCAGGTGCGGGCGGGGTTATATTTGGTGGTCACCAGCCGGTGGCGCGGGTCCAGCGGGGTGGCCACCGGGGCCCCCAGATAGACATCGCCCAGCCCATAGACCATGTAATGCGCATCGAACACGATACGCTTTACATCATCTTGGCATTCCAAGCCGTTGATACGACGGATAAATTCGATATTGTCCGGGCACCAGGGGGCATCTGCCCGCACCAGTTCCTGATATTTGGTCATGGCCAGCCGCACCTGGGCATCGTTCCATGACAAGGGCAGATGCACGATGCGGCTGGGAATGCGGGCATTGGCAATATCGCCGAGCCCGCCCTCAATCTCCGCCAGCACGCCCAGCAGGGTGGCGGTTTTCAGCTGGTGGCTGTCATAATGTACCTGCAAGGACCGGATGCCCGGCGTCAGGTCGATGATGCCGGCCAGGTTGCGTGCCCGCAATTCCGTGACTAGCAGATGCACCCGCAGCCGGATGCCCAAATCCAGCGCCATCGGGCCATATTCGACCAGCAGATAATCATCCCCCGCCCGGCGATAGGTGACGGGGATATCGCCATCGATACGGGACAGGATGGGGGATGGCAGGGTGGCGTGGGTGATACGCTTTGCTGCTTCATTTCCGTCACCCCGGCGCAGGCCGGGGTCCAGGTTCGTAGAGCAAAGCGCTTGTGGCCCCTGGACCCCGGCCTTCGCCGGGGTGACGGTAGAGGCAGCGTCAGTGTAGGTGCTGGTGTATGTCACCGGCACAAACCGCACCTTATCCCCTGGCCGCAACTGGCCGACCTTCCACAACTCGTCCCGTGCCACCACCACGGGGCAGACGAAGCCGCCCAGGCTGGGGCCATCGGGGCCCAGGATGATGGGCATGTCGCCGGTGAAATCCACCGCCCCGATGGCATAGGCATTGTCGTGGATGTTGGACGGGTGCAGCCCCGCCTCCCCGCCATCGGCCCGCGCCCAGGCCGGGCGGGGGCCGATCAGCCGCACGCCGGTGCGGGCGGAATTGAAATGCACCTCGTATGATGCGGCAAACAGGTCGGCAATATCGCTTTCCTGGAAGAAATCCGGCGCACCATGTGGCCCGTAATGCACGCCCAGCACCCATTCATGGGTCAGGGTTGGAGCGGCAAATGGTTCGGCCTGCCCCACCGGCCCACCGGCCAGCGCCAGCGTGTCGCCCGCCTTCAGGCAGCCGGTGGCATGGCCACCGAAACGACCCAGCGCGAAGGTGGATTTCGATCCCAGATATTCCGGCGCATCAAAACCACCGGCCACCGCAAGATATGTGCGCTGCCCCGGCCCCTGGATGCGGCCCAGCGCCAGGGTTTGCCCTGCCGCCACGTCAAAACCCACGCCATGCGGCACAGCCACGCCGTCCAGCGTGGCCACCATCGCTGCCCCGGCCAGCGCCACCTTTGTGGCCTGGTTGAAGCGCAAGCTTGGCCCCGTCAGCGTGCATTCCAGCGCCGCCGTCCCCTCCGGATTGCCCAACAGCCGGTTGGCCAGCCGGAACGATAGATCATCCATCGGCCCCGATGGCGGCACGCCAATATCCCAATAGCCCAACCGCCCCGGCCAATCCTGGATGGATGTCTGGGCACCAGGGCTCAACACCTCCACCGTTGCCGGGGTAAAGGGGAAATCCTTCAGCACAGAGGTAGCCACCTTGCCTTGCCGGAAAATATCCGACCCGATGATGGCGCGCAGGTACGACAGGTTGGTTTCAATCCCCGCCACACGGGAGGCAGCCAGTGCCGCCGACAATTGATCAATCGCCGCATCGCGGCTGTCAGCATGGACAATCAGCTTGGCCAGCATAGGGTCGTAATTGGCCGTCACCTCGGTGCCTGTATTCACCCAGCCATCCACGCGGATGTTGTCGGGGAAACGCACCTCCGTCAGCAGGCCGGTGGAGGGACGGAAATCAGCGGCGGCATTTTCCGCATAAAGCCGAACCTCGATGGCGGCCCCTTGCGGGATCAGGCTTTCCGGGGCCGGCAGGGTGAAATCTCCCGCCGCTTGGCGGATCATCCATTCCACCAGATCAACGCCGAACACAGCTTCCGTCACCGGATGTTCGACCTGCAGGCGGGTGTTCACCTCCAGGAAATAGACCTGTTCACGCGCCACGTCATAAATGAACTCCACGGTGCCGGCGGAGGCGTATTGCACGCTCTGTCCCAGCGCCACGGCGGCATCACGCAACTGCGCGCGCACCGCATCGGGCAGGCCGGGGGCGGGTGTTTCCTCCACCACCTTTTGATTGCGGCGTTGCAGGGAGCAATCGCGTTCCCCCAGCGCCACCACGCCGCCCTTGCCGTCGCCGAAAATCTGCACCTCGACATGGCGGGCCTCTGCCACGAAGCGTTCCAGATAGACGCGGGCATCGCCGAAGCTGCTGGTCGCCATACGCTGTACGGCGGCGAATTTGGCGGCCAGTTCATCGGCGCTATGGCAAAGCTGCATCCCGATGCCGCCGCCGCCCGCCGTGCTTTTCAGCATGACGGGGAAACCGATGCGCGCTGCCTCCGCCTGGGCCTGTTCAATATCGGCCAGAATGTCGCTGCCGGGCAGCAGCGGCACCCCGGCCGCACGGGCCAAGGCGCGCGCGGTATGTTTCAGGCCGAAATCGCGTAAATGTTCGACACGCGGGCCGATGAAGGCAATGCCGGCCGCGTTCAGCCGTTCGACGAACCCGGCATTTTCCGACAGGAAGCCATAGCCGGGGTGAACCGCCTGTGCACCCGTGGCCTGACAGGCGGCGATGACGGCATCGATATCCAGATAGGACTGCTTGGCGGGCGGCGGGCCGATACGCACCGCCTCATCTGCTGACAGCACCGGTTGGGTAAAGCGGTCGGCATCGGAATAGACGGCGACCGAGGCAATGCCCATGCGCCGCAGGGTCTTTATCACCCGCGCGCAGATCTCACCCCGATTGGCGATCAGAACCTTGGTGAACATGGGGGGGATTCCTTTGGGGGATGGGGGGAGGGATGGCGTTGGGTCATTCCCATGCCGTCTTGGGGCTGCCGTCCGCGCTCTCTCACCCGTCACCCCGGCGAAGGCCGGGGTCCAGAGGCCACGAGCGCATTGCTCTACGAACCTGGATCCCGGCCTTCGCCGGGATGACGGGTAATGGAAAGGCCGGCTCCCCTCACCCCTCCCAAACCAAAATCTCAATCGGCGTCGGGTCAAACGCGTTGCAGGGGTTGTTCACCTGCGGGCAGTTGGAAATGACGCACAGCAAATCCATCCGCGCCACCAACTCCACATAGGCCCCCGGTGCCGACACGCCATCGGCAATGGCCAAGCCACCTTCGGTATCGAACGGCACATTCATGAAGAAATTGATGTTGGGCACAATGTCCCGCTTGGTCATGCCATGGCGTGACACGGCGATCAGGAAGTTTTCCCGACAGGCATGCATGTAACGGGTGTGCTGGCCAAAGCGCACCGTATTGCTTTCACAGGAACAAGCCCCGGCGGATGTATCATGCTGGCCGCAGGTATCGGCCACCAACTCGGCCATCACCTGACCGCGATTGGAATAAAGCACCGATCCCGGCCCGATATAGGGCGTACCCTGGGCCAGCACCGTATCCTGGGCGCTGTAACGTTCGGTATGGTCGGCGGTGCTGTAGAACAAGGTGTCCACCGCCTGACAGCCCTCGCTGTCAACAATGCGGATCACCTGGCCCTTTTTCACAAAGCCGGACCAGGGATATGTCGCCGGCACGGTTTCGCGGAAAATGGCCGTGGCCGGGTCGCGGGGGGAAAGAACGGGCGTAAAGCTGCTGGTCATGATGGTGCCTCCCCCTTTCAGGCCGACAGATAGCGGTCGGTATTGTCAAACCCGCGCACGGCCTCTGCCGTGGCGGTACGGCACAGATCATCGGCGGCCGGTGCCGCCCCCTGGTGGATCACCAGATCAACCGGCAGCGGTTCAACCGCCAGGGCCAGCGGATGGGGGGTGTTGGAGACAGCGATGATCAAATCCATCTCCGCCCGCAGATCGACGAAATCGCCCGGCACCACGCCAGCGCTATCCCAGGCAAAACCGCCATCGGCCTGCACCGACACCGGGGCAAAGAAACCGATGCAGGGCGGGATATCGGCCAGCCCCAGCCCATGCTTACCGGCCGCCAGAATGAAATTGTCGCGCGCATTGCGCACCCCGCTATCGGGGCCATAAAGCCGGGCGACGCTGGCCGGGGTGGAGCCACCAATCACCGTGTCATGCCGAGCGCTGGTATCCTCCACAATGGACAGCAGCACGCGGCCCATGTCGGAGAACAGAACGCGGCCTTTGCGCAGGGCGGCGGTCCATTGAATCTTGATCGTGTCGGCATGGTTGAACCGTTCCGACGGGTCTGCCTTGTTCCAGGCCAGCAGGCTGACGCCCGGCGTGCCCTGGCTGTTCAGGATGCGCAGCACCTGCCCCCGGCGGATCACCCCGGTCCAGTACCAGCCGCCCGGCACCTGTTCGCGCAACAGCACGGCAGCATCGGCGATGGGGGCGGCATCACGCGCCGTGGGCGGGGGCAGCACCAGGGGGGCCGCCCCCTGGGCTGCCTGTTTCAGTTCCAGATAACGCGCCCGGTTGGCGGCGATCTGTGCTTGGGTCTGGCGTGGCATCTCCACACTCCTCACGCAGCGTCGGCCGGGTCGTCCCGGTCAGATTGCCCAGGGTCAAGCGCCGGGTCGTCCCGGCTGGGCAGATGGGCGGGGTCGCGCCCGAAATCGGGCTGTCCGGCCACCCGTTTGGGCCAGACATCAATATCGTTGGTGATGCACGCGCCATAGCGCAGCCGTTCCTCCGGCAGGGTCCGCGTGCGGTCAAAGGCGATGACGCGGGTGGCCAGATGGAAGGCTTCCGACAGATCATGCGTCACCATCACCACGCTCATCGGGTGCTGGTGCCATAATTGGCGCATCAGCTTATGCACATCGGCGCGGATGCCGGGGTCCAGCGCGCCGAACGGTTCATCCAGCAACAGCACCTTGGGCCGGGCGATCAGCGCCTGGGCCAGGGCCAGACGTTGCTGCATCCCACCGGAAAGCTGGGCCGGATATTTATCCAGCGCGTGCGACAGGCCCACCGCGTCCAGCAGTGCCGCCGCATCATCGCGGGCCTGTCGGTGGGAAGACCCGAACAGCCGGCCCAGCAGCCGGCTGCCGCGCAGTTCCGCCCCCAGCATCACATTGCCCAGCACCGTCAGGTGCGGGAACACGGAATAGCGCTGAAACACCACCCCGCGATCGGGCCCCGGCTCCGGCGACAGGGGCACACCATCAATGGTGATCTCGCCACGCGTCGGCAGTTCCTCGGACAGCAACATGCGCAGGAAGGTGGTTTTGCCACAGCCGGACGGGCCGACCAGGGCCACGAAGGAACGCGGGGCGATTTCCAGATTGATGCGTTCCAGCACCACCTGTTCCCCATATTCCTTCCAGACATTCTTGACGCTGATCGCGGTCATTGGCCGGTCCTCGCACGATCAAACCACGGGAAAGCGCGGGACTGGGCGGCCCGCAGGCCCCAATCCATCAGGAAGCAGAGCAGCGTGATCCAGGCGACATAGGGCAGGATGACATCCATCGCCAGATAGCGGCGGACCAGGAAGATGCGGTAGCCAAGGCCGCTTTCACTGGCAATCGCCTCCGCCGAAATCAGGAACAGCCAGGCGGGGCCGAGATTGAGGCGGATGCTGTCCATCAAGCGCGGCAGGATTTGCGGCAGCACCACGCGAATGGCAATTGTCCAGCTATTGGCCCCCAGCGTCTGCGCCTTGATCAGTTGCTGGCGCGGCAGATCGTCGATCTTCAGCATCAGGTCGCGGATCAGACCGGGCATCACGCCGATGACGATAAGGGTGATCTTCGATGCCTCGCCCAGACCGACCACAATGAACAGAATGGGCAGCACGGCCAGCGGCGGCACCATCGACACGACGGTGACAAAGGGCGACAGTGCCGCGCGGGCCAGCGGCAGCAGGCCCGCCAGCATCCCCACCAGCAAACCGCCCGCCGCCGCGATGGCGATGCCCGCCACCAGCCTTGTCAGGCTGGCGCCGGTATCCACCCAGAGCAGGATATCGCCGGTACGCTTGTCGGGTTCCAGCGCCATGCGGTCAATGGCGTCGGCAAAAGCGGTCAGCCCCGGCAACAGCTTGTCCGCCGGGTTTTCCGCCAACCGGACGGCGGAACCGGCGGCATAGGCGATCAGCAGCGCCAGAAAGGGCAGCACCGCCAGGATCAGCCATAAGGACCGGTCCGGCCGGCGATTGATCAATCGCATGGGGGTGGTTCCTTGGGGGGAAGTTGGGGGCGGCGGAAGCTTGCGCATTTTTGCTGTCATCCCGGCGAAAGCCGGGACCCAGGGGCCAAGCGCCCGACCTCTCCACAGCGTTGATCGATACTGTATTGACGGTTGATTTTGTGACCCTGGGTCCCGGCTTTCGCCGGGATGACGGGCAGAGGGCAGAAACCTCCCCCCCCTTACAGCTTCCCTTCCGCCGCAGCGGCCATGAAGCTGTCCGTGAAGCGGAACTTCACGTTCTTGGCGTCGCCATAGATGCTGCCATCGGGAAAGGCGATGCCCACGGCTTCCGCCGACGGCGCGCCATTGCCCAGCAGGCCGTGATCGAACAGGAAGCCCGCCACCTTCTTCATCGTCGCCTTCGGCTCCGGCCCGCGCACAAAGGCCAGCGCCTCGTCGGACTTGAAGAACATGCGGGTATTGGCCAACTGCGCCTCGTACCCGGCCAGATCGCTGCCCGATGCCTTGCCCATGGCAGTACGGGCGGCCGTACCTGCCGCATCCTTGGCGGACATCAGCGCCATGGTTTCATACCAGATACCAGCCAGCGCCTTGCCGAAATCGGGGTTGTCCTTCAGCACCGCGCTGTTGGCGACGGCCAGATCAATGATCTCCCCCGGAATCTGGCTGCTGTCGAACACCTTCTTGGCGTCCGGGGATTTCAGGATTTCCGCCACCAGCGGGTTCCAGGTGACAACCGCCGTCACGTCCGGCGTGGACCAGGCGGCCACCAGATCGGCGTCAGAGGTGGAAACCACCTTGATATCCTTGGCCTCTGTCATCTTCACACTTTCCAGCGCGCGGGCCAGCAGATAGTGGGAGACGGAGAATTCCACCAGATTGACCTTCTGGCCCTTGATATCGGCCAGCTTGTCCTTGCCCTTCAGGATCACGGCATCATTGCCGTTGGAGAAATCGCCGACGATCACGGCGGTGCTGTCCACGCCACCGGCAGCGGGGATGGACAAAGCATCCATATTGGTGACGGTCACCGCGTCAAAGGCACCAGCGGTGTACTGGTTGACGCTTTCAACATAATCGTTGAACTGCACCACATCGATCTTGATGCCGTACTTGTCGGCCCATTTCTTCACGATGCCCTGTTCGGCCGCGTACTGCCACGGCATCCAGCCCACATAGATGGACCAGGCGAGCTTGAATTCCTTCTTCGGCGCGGCCATGGCCGGCAGGGTGAAACTGCCCGCCAACATGGTGGCGGCAACAAAACCGGCGGTGATCTTTGCAAGGAAGCGGCGCGTCGTCATCATCCAACCCCTTCTGGTTCCAAACCATCTCTGGGGGGTTGGCGAGACCGAACGGAGGTTATAGCCAACCCTCCTCGATCTCCCGGGCTTTTGTCCCGCCGTGTACCCGACCGGGCCTGTCATCCAGGCGGGATCGGGCGGCAGCTCTCGGACCAGACATCTCCTGCATCAGGGACCGGAACCCTAGCCACCATTCGGGGCTTACTTCGCAAGGGCCGTGCCAAGGCGAAAACGGCGCTTTCCCGTACAGCACACCCCGCAACGCCGCGGATTTCAGCAGTGACCGGAGGCAAATGCTTATTCTATGGGCATGGCGGGGTGAGCCAACCGCACAAGCCATTTCAGAAAGACGTTTTATTTATTGACCCGGTGATGGTTCCTGTCACAAAATTTCCCGATAAAGAGGGGGCAAGGCAGTTGTCCCACCATCATGAAGGACAGCCGGCAAGGCTGTCGCCTCCGGGAAGGAACGTCGATGAGTAAGGTTGCCAGCCGGCTTTTCCGCGCTTCTCTTTTTGCCTCATTGACAGCGCTTACCGCTGTTTCGGCCATGGCGCAGTCCCATCAGGGGCTGGGCGGGACCGGCGCCTTCGGTCCTGGCAGCTTCGGTCCGTTCGATGCAGAATTTCCCCGTGGTGGCGATGGGTTGACGAAACCGGTACTGGAGGAAAAGCCGACCTTGGGGCCGGCGATTCCCGCCGGTTCCCCCTGGACTCTACAGGGCTGGGTGCAGATTGACAGCGCTGACAGCGGTGTAGCCCTGGTGGGCGGCCTGCCTGCCGCCGACGGGCGGGCACCAGGCCGGTTCCTGGCCCTGGAGAATGGCAAACCGGCCCTGCTGCTGGATGGCAAGCTGATCAGCGGCGGCAAAGCATTGAAGGCCGGGCAATGGGTGGCCCTGGCCGCCAGCTTCGCCGATGGCACCGCGCGACTTTATGTCGATGGGGTGGAGGTGGCGAAAACAACAGCCACCTCTGCGGCGGCCCTGCCCCTGTTATCGCTGGCGCCGCGTCGTTCAAAAATGGTGCCCTTCATCGGGTCGACGAATCCACCTTTCGCCGGCCGGGTGGCCGGCTTCACCAGCCTGCCGCGTGCCCTGGCGGCGGCGGATATCAAGGCAGTTGCCGCCAGGGCACCCACCAATGCGCTGACCAACTTCGAATCCGGTGCCCCCGTCTGGCCGGTGCAGGTGCGTCAGCAATATGGCCAATTGCGCCCGCAAGACCCGTGGACGCGGCCCCGGCAGCAGGTGGATTTCAGCAAGCCTGTCGCCAAGCCCTTGGTGGAAACCCCTGCCCTGCGCCCGGATGGCGCGGGGGAATGGGTGCTGGGTTCCTGGCGGCTGGCGGAAGCGCCGAAGGTGGCCGCCCCGGGTGCCGCCCTGTCGCAGCCCGGTTTTGACGCCCGCAACTGGATTGTCGCCACCGTGCCCGGCACGGTGCTGACCACGCTGGTGGATCGCGGGGTCTATCCCGATCCGGATTATGGGCTGAACAATCTCGCCATCCCGGAAAGCCTGAACAAACAGGATTACTGGTACCGCACGGAATTTGAAGTGCCGGCCGATCAGGCCGGCAAACATCTGCAAATCCTGCTGAAGGGCGTGAATTACAAGGCCGAGGTTTGGCTGAACGGGGCCAAGCTGGGCGAGATGAAGGGCGCCTTCATCCGCGGCCGCTTCGATGTCACCGGGCTGGCCAAGCCGGGGCAGAAGAATGCCCTGGCGATCAAGGTGTCACCGCCCAGCCATCCCGGCATCCCGCATGAGGAATCGCTGACCTCCGGCGTGGGGGAAAATGGCGGGATGCAGGCCCTGGACGGGCCGACCTTTGTGGCGTCGGAAGGCTGGGATTGGATCCCCTCGGTCCGTGATCGCAATACCGGCCTGTGGCAGGATGTGAAGCTGATCGCCACGGGCGATGTGCGCATCGGCGACACACAGGTGGTCACCGCCCTGCCCGATGCGGACAATTCCCGCGCCCTGATTGATATCTATGTGCCGGTGGAAAACCTTTCCGCCCAGCCCGTGCAGGCCACAGTGACGGCCAGCTTCGACGGGATCAGCGTCACCAAGCAGGCAACCTTGCCGCCCGGCGCCGGCAGCATCAGCCTGACGCCGGCGGAATTCCCGCAACTGTTGGTGAAAAACCCCAGGCTCTGGTGGCCCAACGGCTATGGGGAACCGGCGTTGCATGATCTGAAACTGACAGTCGCCGCCAATGGGGCGACGTCGGACAGCCAGGATGTGCGTTTCGGCATTCGACAGGTGACCTATGAACTGTCCTTGATGGACCAGAAGGGCGACCTGCGCCGGGTTGAGGTCAACCTGACCAAGGCCAAGGCGCGGGGCGAACGGCTGGTCGACAGCAGTCATGAGGGCATCCGCAAAGTGCCCGATGGCTGGGCCATGTCGCTGCGGCCGGGGGCGGAAAACTCGCCTGCCGTAAAGCCGGTGGAGGCGGCGGAACTGTCGCCGCATCTGGTGATCAAGGTCAATGGCGTGCGCATTGCCGCCAAGGGCGGCAATTGGGGCACGGAGGATTGGCGCAAGCGCATCGACAAGAAGCGGCTGGAACCCTATTTCCGGCTGCACCGTGATGCCCATGTCAATGTCATCCGCAATTGGGTCGGCCAGAATACGGAGGAGGAATTCTTCGAACTGGCCGATGAGTATGGGCTGATGGTGCTGAATGATTTCTGGGCCTCCACCCAGGATTATCAGTTGGAGCCGCAGGATGTGCCGCTCTTCATGGCGAATGCGGCCGATACGGTACGCCGCTACCGCAACCATCCGTCCATCGTGCTCTGGTTCGGGCGCAATGAGGGTGTGCCCCAACCGGTGCTGAACGAGGCGTTGGACGATATGCTGCAGGCCGAGGATGGCACGCGGCACTATATGGGCTCATCGAACCGGATCAATCTGGCCGGCTCCGGCCCCTATAATTACCGCGAGCCGGAAAGCTATTTCACCGACCACGCGCAAGGCTTCTCGGTGGAGGTCGGCACCCCCTCCTTCCCCACGGCGGAGGCGTTCAAGGCGGCTGTGCCGGCCAGCGAGCAATGGCCGATCAGCGACAATTGGGCCTATCATGACTGGCATCAGAGCGGTAATGGCGATGTGAAAAGCTTCATGGACGCCATTGCAACCAAGTTCGGCCCGGCCAGCAGCCTGGACGACTTTGACCGCAAGGCGCAGATGCTGAATTACGAAGGCTATCGCGCCATCTTTGAAGGCATGAATGCCCATCTGTGGCAGAAGAATTCCGGCCGGATGCTGTGGATGACCCAGCCGGCCTGGCCCAGCACCATGTGGCAGATTTTAAGCCATGATTACGATACCCATGGCGCCTTCTATGGAATGCAGAAGGCGGCGGAACCGGTGCATGTGCAGATGAACCTGCCCGACCATGGCATCAGCGTTATCAATAATAGCCGCCAAGCCCGGGCGGGGTTGTCTGTCACGGCCAAGGTCTGGACCCTGGCCAACCAGCCACTGGCGGAAAAGCGTCAGGCGCTGGATGCTGCGGCGGGCAGTGTTTCCCACCCGTTCGGGCTGGACCTGGCCCCGCACCTGGAGGCCCAGGGGCTGGTGCTGGTGACCCTGGAACTGGCGGACAAGACCGGTGCCGTGCTGTCGCGTAACTTCTATTGGGTGGCCAAGGATGCGGCGGCGAACCAGAAGCTGAACAGCCTGCCCGCCGCCGCCGTCTCCATCACTGGCAGCGGTCAGAAACAGGGAGGCGAGGTGAAGCTGCGCCTGCGGCTGACCAACAGCACTTCCGTCCCCGCCATCCTGACGAAGCTGACGCCGTTGAACCCGGATGGCAGCCGTATCCTGCCCGCCTATATCAGCGAGAATTATGTCTCCCTGCTGGCGGGTGAAAGCCGGGATGTGGAGGTGACCTATCCCGCCGAAGCCGCCAAAGGGACACCGTCCATCGCCCTGCGCGGCTGGAATCTGCAGCCGACCAGCGTGACGGTGACCATCACCCCCTGATCCACGCCTTTCGGGGTCTGCGCCCGCCGGTTCCGGTGCTGTGCCGCAACTGACCCCAAAGCCCGCCATGGTGATCGCCGCAGCACTCCCCTGTGGCAATCGCACTCATGGCGGGCTTTCTGTTTTTCAGCCCCCCGCCAATCTCACCCGATGGCGGCGAGCACGGCATTCAGCAGGCCCGGAAAGCGGCGCTCCAGCTCCTCCCGCCGCAGGGAGTTCATATGCGTCACCCCAGCGGGCTTGGTATAGACCAGCCCTGCCTCCCGCAATACGCGGAAATGGTGCGACATGCTGGATTTCGGCCGCCCACCATCCAACGCGGCGCAGCTTGCCTCCTGCTCCCGCGCCAGATGGCGAATGATCTCCAGACGGACCGGATCGCTGAGCGCGTGGAAGAAGTCCTCCGGCCGGACATCCTCGATGGCGGGGTGCTTGTAGCTTCGCATGATGCAGGCATCCTAGCACCGAAAAGGCGCTATTGCCATTGTTCGAATAATATCGTACAAACGAACCATCGAAGGACGTGAGCGTCCCCATTGGAGATTGTCGATATGCCCACCTTGTTTGATCCGTTCAGCCTGAAGGATGTCACCCTGCGCAACCGCATCGCGGCGTCGCCGATGTGCCAATATAGCGCGACCGATGGGGTCGCCAATGACTGGCACGCCGTGCATCTGGCCACGCTGGCGCGCGGTGGTGCCGGGCTGGTGGTGGTGGAGGCAACGGGCGTGTCGGCGGATGGCCGCATTTCCCCCGGCTGCCTGGGCCTGTGGAATGATGATCAGGCGGCGGCCCTGGAACCGATCGTCGCCGCGATTGTGAAGGCCGGGGCGGTGCCCGGCATCCAGATCGGCCATGCCGGACGCAAGGCCAGCGCCAACAGGCCTTGGGAAGGCGATGACCATATCCCCGTCGATGATCCGCGCGGCTGGGAAACCATCTCGCCCTCCGCCATCGCCTTTGGCAGGGGCCTGCCGCGCGTACCACGGGAAATGACCAAGGCCGATATCGAGCGGGTGAAGGGTGATTTCGTGGCGGCCACCATCCGCGCCCGCGATGCCGGTTTCAAATGGCTGATGCTGCATTTCGCCCATGGCTATCTGGCGCAGAGCTTCTTCTCCGTCCATGCCAACCAGCGCACGGATGAATATGGCGGCAGTGCCGAAAATCGCGGCCGCTTCCTGTTGGAAACCCTGGCCGCCGTGCGCAAAGTCTGGCCGGAGAACCTGCCCCTGACAGCCCGGTTCGGCGTCATCGAATTTGACGGACGCGATGAGGAGACATTGGCCGAGGCCATCGGGCTGGTGAAGGGCTTCAAGCGGGAGGGGCTGGATTTCCTGGATGTCTCCATGGGCTTTTCCACGCCCGATGCGCAGGTGCCGTGGGGCCCCGCCCTGCTGGCGGAAACGGCCCGCCGCGTGTTGCAGGAAACCGGGCTGCCCGGTTCCAGCACCTGGAATATCGGCCCGGCGGAACAGGCCGACCGGCTGATCCGCGAAGGCTATATCGACGTCGCCATGATCGGCCGCCCGCTGCTGGCCAACCCGCATTGGCCCTATGAGGCGGCAAAGCAGCTGGGCGTGGAAAGGCCCGCCTGGACCCTGCCCGCCCCCTATGCCCACTGGCTGGAGCGTTACCGATAACGAATCACTTGGTGTTCCGCAGCCCGATCAGCCATGCGCGCATCAGCGCGGATGTCTGGTCGGGCTGTTCGAGCGGGGCCAGATGGCCGCAATGGTCCAGCACCATGCAGCGACCGCCGGGCACGGCAGCCGCCACTTCCTCCAGCCGGTCAGGCGGAGTGATCGCGTCATCCCGCCCGACGATGCAGAGCGTGGGCACCTGGATGGCGTCCAGGAAGGGCCGGCTGTCGATCCGGCCCAGAATGGCACTCTGCTGGCGCAGAAAGGCATCGCGGCCCACCCGCTCCGCCATCTCCAGCACCACCCCCGCCACGGCCGGGTCATTGGCCCGGTCCGGGTGGATCAATGCTGGCAGCAGGCGCGGGGTGACGCCCTTGAACTTGCCCATTTTTGCCAGCTTGATCAGGGCCATACGGCGTTCGCGCTGTTCATCCGTATCCGGCCGAGCGGTGGTATCCACCAGGCACAGGCCCAGCACCCGTTCCGGCGCGCGGCGCATGATTTCCATCGCCACATAGCCCCCCATGGACAGGCCAGCCAGGGCAAAACGCGCCGGGGCCGTGACCAGCACCTGGGTTGCCATTGCCGCCACACTGTCCGCCTGGGTCAGGTCCGCCACCTGTGCGTCGGCAATATCCGCCAAGGCCGCCACCTGATGCGCCCACAGCGCGTGGTCGCACAGCAGGCCCGGCAACAGAAGGAGGGGCAGCCTTGCGTCCTGCGGTGGGTGCATCATCGCCCGAAATCCTTGCTCTTAAAGGCTGGAATTGTTATCGAAGATGCCGACCCTAGCTGATGCGTAAAGTCCGGCCAAGCCGGCGACGCGGTGGTTTTGTCTGGTCGGCGGCTGGCGCATGGCAAACGCGCCCTCCTTCGGCCATATGGTCGTCCATCCATGCCGCTGACGTCACGGTCTTGATCGACGTCGTTTTACCTGCCTGACGAAGGTCGAATGCTGTTTTCGGAACTGGGGCTCGGGCCCGACGTCCTCCGCGCTGTTGATGAAGTTGGGTATAAGAACCCGACGCCGATCCAGGAGAAGGCGATTCCCTGGGTATTGCAGGGGCGTGACGTCCTGGGTTGTGCACAAACAGGCACCGGTAAGACGGCGTCCTTCACCCTGCCCATGATTGATATTCTGGGCCGTGGCCGCGCCAAGGCGCGGATGCCCCGCTCCCTGATCCTGGAGCCGACGCGCGAACTGGCCGCCCAGGTGGCCGATAATTTTGAGCTGTATGGCAAATATCACAAGCTGAACATGGCCCTGCTGATCGGCGGCGAGTCGTTCGGCGACCAGATCAAAAAGCTGGAACGCGGCGTCGATGTGCTGATCGCCACGCCCGGCCGCATGATGGACCTGTTTGATCGCGGCAATATCCTGCTGACCGATATCAAGGTGCTGGTGATCGACGAAGCCGACCGTATGCTGGATATGGGCTTCATCCCCGATATCGAACGCATCGTCAGCCTGCTGCCGCGCAAGCGTCAGACTCTGTTCTTCAGCGCCACCATGCCGCCGGAAATCAAGCGGCTGGCCGACAAGTTCCTGGACAAGCCGGAAGAGGTGACGGTCAGCGCGCCCGCCTCCACCGCCACCACGGTGGCCCAGCATCTGCTGGTGGTGCAGGAGGAAGACAAACGCGAAGCGCTGCGCCAGTTGCTGAAGAATGATGATGTGAAGAACGCCTTCATCTTCTGCAACCGCAAGAAGGATGTGGACATCGTCTATGGTTCCCTGGCCAAGCACGGCTTCAATGCCGGTGCCCTGCATGGGGACATGATGCAGTCCAAGCGGATGGAAACGCTGGAAGCCTTCAAGAATGGCAGCATCGACCTGCTGGTCTGTTCTGACGTGGCGGCACGCGGCATCGATATCTCCAATGTCAGCCACGTGTTCAATTTCGACACGCCGCACCATTCGGAAGATTATGTCCACCGTATCGGCCGCACCGGCCGTGCTGGCAAGACCGGTCGCGCCTTCACCATCGCCGTGCCGGAAGATGGCAAGCTGGTGCAGGCCATTGAAAAGCTGATCAATCAGGAAATCCCGCGTTTCAGCATCGAAGGGATTGAGACGGCTGAGTTGTCCTTCGATGATGATCCGCGCCGCCGCCGTGGCCGTGGCCGCAAGGAAGAAACACGCCGTCCGGAACCGCGCGCCAGGCGCACCCGGGAAGAGGCGGTGGAGGCACCGGCAGCTGCTGTTGAGGCGACGACGGAGTCACGTGAACCGCGCCGCGAGCGGGGCAACCGCGACCGCTTCGAAGCCCGCCATAGTGAAGGCCGTCCAGAGCGCAACGGCGATAACCGCTTGGATCGTAACGGCGAGGGTCGTCCGGATCGGGCGGAAGCCCCGCGCCGGGAGCGTGATGATCGTCGTGACCGCGATGACCGGCGTGACCGTCGCCCGCGGCGCGATGATCGTGATGATGATCTGGTGCCGGTGCTGGGCTTTGGTGACCATGTGCCGGCCTTCATCCTGCGGGTTGCCCGCCCGCGCAAGGCCGGTGCGGAGCAGGCCGAATCCCTGCCGCTGGATGTGGTGGAGAGCGGGGAGGACAGCGTTTCCCTGCCCACGACCACAATCGAAGCGGTGGCAGAGGTCTGAGCCATGCAAACCATCTTCGTCCAGGTCAAATGCGAACTCGGCCGCGCCTATGACGTGGCCGACCGCGCCGTCCAGGATGTGGAAGAGGTTTCAGAGGTGCATTCCATCTCCGGCCAATATGACCTGATGATGAAATGCTTCTTGGCTGACGATGCCGATATCGGCCATTTCGTCACCGGACGCATTCAGACCCTGGCCGGGGTCAAGGATACGTTCACCATCATCACCTTCAAGGCGTTCAACTGAACCGTCTGGCTTGGTTATGATGGCCATGTAAAAAGGGGCGCCCGATCGGGCGCCCCTTTTTTATCAGCGAACCAGCACTTCCGCTGCTTCCTTGGTTTTAGTCACCGACTGGGCGACTTCGCGCACCGCGTCGGAGATGGCGACCACATTGGTGGAGACCGTACTGACCGCTTTGGACGCACGCTGCATGTTATCCGACATGCCCCGCGTCACTGCACTCTGCTCTTCCACGGCGGATGCCGTCGTCGTCACCAGATCGCGTACCGAATTCACCGCATCGCGGATCGCATCCAGGGCCCCGGCCACTTCGCCAGAGGTGCTCTGGATGCCATCGATTTCGTTGGAAATCTGGTCAGTGGCACGGGCGGCCTGGTTGGCCAGGTTTTTCACCTCCGACGCCACAACGGCAAAGCCGCGACCCGCCTCCCCTGCCCGTGCCGCCTCGATGGTGGCATTCAGGGCCAGCAGGTTGATTTGGCCGGCAATGTTCTGGATCAGGGCGACAATGCCATTCATTGCCTGGGCCGCATTGGTCAGGCGCTGGGTGCTGGCCTCCGCCGCCTGGGCGCGTTCGAACACGCTGTCGGCCGCATGGCGGGACTGAACCATGGAGCGGGCAATCTCATCCACCGATGCGGCCAGTTCGCCGGCCCCCGCCGCCACCGCCTGCACATTTTCCGACGCGTCCCCGGCCGCCTTCTTGGCATTGCCGGCCTCATTCATGGAGCGGTCGATCTCGCTGTTGATCTCGCCAAAATTCTTGTCGATCAGGGACTTCAGATTGCCCAGCAGTTCCACCTGCGCGGTGATGTCGGTGGCAAACTTCACCACCTTGGCTATTTTGCCATTGGCATCGAAGATCGGGTTATAGGAACCCTCAATCCATACCGGCTTGCCGGTCTTGGACAGGCGCTTGAATTGTGCCGCGCGATATTCGCCGCGGCGCAGCCCTTCCCAGAACGCTTCATATTCCCGGCTGTTCTTATAGTCCGGTTCCACAAAGATATTGTGATGCTTGCCCTTGATCTCCTCCAGCCGGTAACCCATGGCTTTGAGGAAATTCTCATTGGCATCGATGATGGTGCCATCGACACTGAACTGGATCACGGCCTGCGACCGGCTGATCGCGGTCATCTGGGCGGCATAGTCCAGGTTCAACAGCCGTTCATGGGCATTGGACCATTCCACCACGAAGCCGATGCGGCGCCCGGCTTCGGAAAGCGGGGTCACCAGCAGGTCGAAGGTCCATTTCCCGACCCTGATGGTGGCGGCATGGGGCTTGGTCAGTGCGGCCAGCATCTTGCGCTGATGCGCCGGGTTCTTGTGGAACACGTCGATATTGCTGCCGATCAGACGGTCAGCGCGGAAATGCGGCAATTCCTTGCGCAGATCGGCCTCCGCCTCCTGCATCAGCGCCATGACCGACGGATTCATGTAGATGATGTCGAGATTGGGGTCGGCAACCATCACATTGCCACGCAGCGCATCCAAGGCTGCAATCCGCGCCGTCGGAAGATCGCGGTTTTTTGTAAAGCGGCCCAGCATACTGAAAGTCCCCATGAGTGATCGTTGCCTGGACCATAAGGTTGCATAAAAACACCCCTTATGATGCTACACATAAGATTAACCTATCTTTCTGTATAGGTTGCCGAATGACCTATCGGCATCAGCCCATGTCGCTATATCGTGAAGTAGGGGTTATACATAATACGTCCGTATTTCGGGATGTCCTGTCAGTACCCCGCTTAAGGCGTGGCCTCCTCTACAACATGCCGGGGTAGATTTACTCCGGTGGACGCAACCTCCCCGGCTTCTTTGCCCCTCCCTACTTCCATCCCGTCCTTGTGTTTGTCGCCAAGGCAGTGTCTGCTTTGTTCTATCGGTTGTACTACAAAAAATATATGTTGAAAATTAGAAACAATTCAATAAGAAAATGATTTTCTATGAAACTTTCTGATACTGCGCTGCCTTTGCAGCAAAGGCTTAGAGCGGATCGCGGAAAAGCGGGTTCGCTTTGGAGCGTGAATCCGCTCGCTGAACAAGAATTTAGAGCCGGGTGCGTTTCCGGTTAAACGCACCCGGCTCTAGCGGCTGAGAACGCCGCCGCCCGATGATGGCCCCATGATCAACTCGATAAAAAAGCCCTGCGAAACCGGGTTTCGTAGGGCTTTTTCGCTGTGAATCAGTCTGTGTCGACCGGGGATCAGGCCGCCGTCGTCTCCAGCTGCACACTGTTCTGCTGGGATGGATCCTTCGGCGCCGGCAGGCCAGTTTCCGTCAGGCAACGCTCCCGCAGCTCTTCGATGGTGCCGCCGAAATTGAACAGGCCGATTTCACCGCGCTTGGTGGCCAGTTCGTCGCGCAGCGCCGCAGTGGCGGCCGCATCCACCGAACCATCAGCGGCGATGACAACGCCATAACGCTTGGCGCCGTCCCGGGTCACCAGACCGCGCTTCACATCGGTCGCCACCAGCGCCGGATCGCGGGCCAGCGGGTCGCCCCAGCCGCCGCCGCCCCAGGTGTCGAAGATCAGCAGGTCGCCGGGGCGGACCTGGATATCGTCGATCTTGGCGGCCAGCACTTCCTCCACGCCATTGGCGCGGATCAGCACGCGGCGGGAACGCCAACCCGGCTCACCGCCATTCACGCCCCAGGGATAGGTGAACCAGCGGTCATCATGGATGGCGATGGCCCCGGGCTCCAGGAAGCGGTAGGAGATGCGCACCCCATTGCCGCCACGGTGCAGGCCCGGCCCGCCGCTGTCGGGGATCGTCTCATACCGTTCGATCCGCAGCGGGAAATAGGCTTCCAGAAACTCGTTCGGCACATTGGTAAAGTTTGGCCACAGGGAGTGACCATCCGGCCCGTCGCCGAAAGGACGGCCGGGGATGCCGCCGAAACCGATCTGGAACAGCTGGTAGTACTTACCCGACCCGCGATAGGTGCCCGAGAGCATCAGGTGCGGGGAGGAGGAGAAGCCGGCAGCGTTGAGGAATTCCGGCGTGCGCTGGCCCAGCAGGGCCCCCAGCACGTCGAACACGCGGCCGATACCATGGGTACGGCAGGAGAGTGCCGCCGGGTATTTCGGCTTCAGCAGGGAACCTTCAGGGATGCGGGTTTCAACCAGATCATAGAACCCATCGTTGAACAGGATCTGCGGGTCGAACACCATGATCATGTAAATGCCGAAGAACATCTTCAGCATGTTTTCATTCAGGTAGAAATTGATCGAGCTTTCCGACTGGGGCGAAGTGCCTTCCCAGTCCAGGATCACCTTCTCCCCCTCACGCCACATGGTGGCCTTCAGCTTGAAGGGACCGAAGCCGCGACCATCATCGCAGATATAATCTTCAAAGCTGACCTTCTCCGTGCTGATCGAGGTTTCGATCAGCTTGGCCATGGCGCGCTTGTTGCGCTCCAGCAGCTCATCCACGGCAGAGATATAGACATCGGTCTGGAAACGCTTGCACATTTCCACGATACGGCGACCGGCAATGCGGCAAGACGCGATGATGGCGTTCAGGTCCGACCGGCACCAGTCGCGGGTGCGGGTGTTGTTCAGCACCAGTTCCAGCACATCCTCGTTCAGCACGCCCTTGCGGTACAGCTTGATCGGCGGGATGCGGATGCCTTCCTGGAAGATGGAGGTGGCATCGGTCGGCAGGGAGCCGGGCACCTTGCCGCCCACGTCGGTCTGGTGGCCGAAATGACAGGTCCAGGCAACCAGACGCCCATCATGGAACACCGGCAGGATGATCAGCCAGTCGTTCAGATGGCTGATGGCCCCTTCGACGGAGTACGGGTCCGACAGCCAGATGACATCGCCTTCCTCAATCGTGTTCTTATAGTTCTTCAGGAAGCCACCCAGGAAGGAACCGAACTGGCCGACAACCATCTTGCCTTCATGGTTGGCGATCAGCGGGAAAGCGTCACCCTGTTCGCGGATGCCCGGCGACATGGCCGTGCGAAACAGGGTGGCATCCATCTCGGCGCGGGCGTTGCGCAGGGCGTTTTCAATAATGTCCAGCGTGATCGGGTCGATGGCGATCTTCTGGAACGGGGTCGGGTTGGTCTGAATGATCTGGGCAACCATGGGTCTGTCCCCTTTTCAGAAGCTGGAAATCACTGGGCGGCGAGCGGGCGGATCAGGATCAGCCCATAGGGATCGACCTCGGCCACATGGTCGGGCAGCAGCACGGTGGTGCTGTCCATCTCGCAGATGATGGCCGGGCCGATGACGCGGTCGCCCGCCTTCAGCTTGGCACGATCATAGATGACCGCCGGATGTTCCTGGCCATCGGCCCAGATGGCATGGTCGCGCACCTTGGCGGCGGACGGGTCGCCATTACCTTCCGGCAGCTTCTCCAGCTTGATGGCTGATGCCTTGCCCAGGGCCGTGGCACGCACCGTCACCAGCTCGCGGTCCGATTCCAGGCAGAAGGTGAACAGGCGCTCATGCTCCTTATCAAAGGCAGCACCCAGATTTTCCAGGCCAGCAGCCTCGAACCCATCCAGGGTGACCGGCAGGGAAACCTCGAAGGCCTGACCGGAGTAGCGCACGCCGGCTTCGAAAGTGATTTCCTGCTCGGCCACCGGCACGCCCTCGGCCAGCAGTTCCTTGGAAACGGCTGCGTGCAACTCGCGCAGCACATCGGCCACGGTTTGGTTGCTGACATCCGGGAACGGCTTGCCGATAGACTTGGCGCGTTCGGCGCGCAGGCGGGTGGTGGCATCGCCAAAGGCGCAGAGCACGCCGGGGCTGGGGGGCACGATCACCGGCCAGCTGCCCAGTAGCTTGCCGAGCGCGTTGGCGTGCAGCGGGCCGGCACCGCCAAAAGCCACCAGCGCAAAATCACGTGGATCATAGCCCTGCTGGACGGAGATCAGGCGCAGGGCACCCATCATCGTCTCATTGGCGATGGAATAAATACCGTTGGCGGCTTCCTGCACACTGATGCCCAGCGTGTCGGCGATGACCTGCACCGAGGCGGCCGCCGCCGGACGGTCCAGGCGCATGGTCCCGCCCAGCAGTTCTTCGGGCAGATAGCCCAGCACCACATTGGCATCGGTCACGGTCGGCTTATCGCCGCCACGGGAATAGCAGACGGGGCCGGGAACGGCACCGGCAGAGGCCGGGCCGACGCGCAGCGCCTTGGTCAGTTCCGGCACGAAGGCGATGGAACCGCCACCGGCACCCACCGTGCGGATATCCAGGGAGGTGGCGCGGACCTTCAGATCACCGCATTCGGTTTCACGCGCCAGACGCGGCTGGCCATTTTCAATCAGCGCCACATCGGTGGAGGTGCCGCCGACATCCACGGTCAGCAGATTGCCGAAACCGGACTTGCCGCACACCCACATGGCACCGGCCACGCCGCCGGCGGGGCCGCTCATCAGCAGGTTGACCGGGTGGTCCTGCGCCTTCTCAAAGCTCATCAGACCGGCATCGGAGCGCAGCAGGTTCATCTGCCCGTTCATGCCGGCCTTGTTCAGCTCCGCCTTCAGGTTGCGCACATAGTTGGCCACGCGCGGACGGACATAGGAGTTGGCAACGGTGGTCAGCGCCCGCTCATATTCCTGCATTTCCGGCAGGACTTCAGAGGACAGCGAGATCGGAAGGTCGGGGAAGACTTCCCGGGCGATCTCACCGGCGCGCTTTTCATGTACATCATTGCGATAGGCATTGATGAAGGAAATCGTCAGCGCCTCAATCCCCTCCTTCTTCAGCCCTTCCAGGGCAGTGCGCAAGGCGGCTTCATCCAGCGGGGTGACGATTGCGCCATCCGCGCCAATGCGCTCCGGCACTTCCACCGTGGATTCCAGCGGGGCGGTCAGCGGTGGCTTGTTCCAGACGATCCAGCCAGCCAGACCGCCCGGCACGAAGGAACGGGCAATGTGCAGCACCTGGCGGTACCCGTCCGTCGTCACCAAGCCCACCTTGGCGCCGGTGCTGGTCAGCACCGTGTTGGTGGCCACCGTGGTGCCGTGCATGAACAGCTGCACATCCTTGGGATCGATCTTCGCCTTGGCACAAATCTTCAGCGTGCCATTGACGACGGCAACCGACGGGTCGTGCGGGGTGGACGGCACCTTGTCGCGGAACGTCTCACCCGTCTCATCCTCGATCAGCAGAAGGTCGGTGAAGGTACCCCCCACATCCACGCCCAGCCTGTAAGCCATCACTCTCTCCTGTTCGACGCGATTTGTTCGCATAGGGGCATGAGGCCCCGTTCATTTGCGGGCGGCGCAGCGCCCGGAAACCGCCAGCCACAAGGCGGTTAAAGCGCCGGTTGAACGGCCGTTCAGGCCGCCTTTGGCACCGGCGGGAAGATGCCGGCCCGGCCCAGCATGGCCGGGTTCTGCCGCCCCAGAACCCCTTCCAGCCACTTGGCCCCCTCAATGGCGGTGACCAGATCGACGCCGGTTTCGATCTTCATGCGGTTCAGCATGTAGACCAGATCTTCGGTCGGGATATTGCCGGTGGCGGCGGGTGCGAAGGGGCAGCCGCCGATCCCGCCCAGGGAGCTGTCCAGCACCGTCACGCCAGCCGTGATGGCGGCATAGGCATTGGCGATACCGGTATTACGGGTATTGTGGAAATGCGCCCGCAGCCGCATCCCCGGCAGGGCCTTGGCCACGGCGGTGAAGCGTTCCACCACATCGGCCGGGCTGCCCACGCCGATCGTGTCGGCCAGCGCGATTTCATCCGTACCGTGCTCAGCAGCACGCTTGGCGATTTCCACCACCCGTTCGACCGGCACTTCCCCTTCAAAGGGGCAGCCAAAGGCAGCGCCGATGGTGATGCTGGTGGGGATTTTGGCGGCCCGCGCGGCGGCGGCCACTTCGGCCCAGCCGGTCAGCGTGTCCAGCGTCGGCACGCCATTATTGCGGGTGGAGAAGGTGTCGGAGGCGACCAGCACATAATTGACTTCCGAGGCGCCTGCCGCCAGCGCCCGGTCAAAACCGCGCCCGTTCAGCGCCAAGCCAATATAGGAAACACCCTTATCCTTGGGCAGAGCGGACAGCACAGCCTCCGCATCGGCCATCTGCGGTACGCGCTTGGGGTTGACGAAGCTGGTCACCTCAATCCGGCGCACACCCGCGGCAATGGCCCGGTTGACCAGTTCCACCTTGGCTTCCGTGCTGACCAGCACGGCTTCGTTCTGCAGCCCGTCGCGCGGGCTGACTTCCACGATTTCGATCGAACCAGCCATCTGTCCCTATCCTTGGAAAATCCGGCAGAGGCGCGCAAAAGGCGTCGGCCCCGCCCTGTCTTTATGTATACAAACATGAGGATGATGGACTGACAAGCGGAAAACCGTGACGATTTCATCCACGACCACTCCACGGTCAGAAAGGCGGCTTATTCCTTGTATCCTGGTCATGTTCGGTGCATTCTCCCGCTTGACGGCCGGTTTTCGCCACGCGGCGCACTGTACCGGCCCCATTCTGATTATGTATACATTGAATGAGGAGAACGCCGTGACCGAGAAGGCCACTGAAACCCTGGGTGAAGGTCAGGTCGCCACCCGTCAGGGTCCGCTGACGGATCTGCGCGTGATCGAGATGGGCCAGCTGCTGGCCGGCCCGTTCTGCGGTCAGCTGCTGGCCGATTTCGGCGCGGAAGTGATCAAGCTGGAACAGCCGGGCGTGGGCGATCCGATGCGCGAATGGGGCCGGGAAAAGCCCCATGGCAAGTCGCTCTGGTGGCCGGTGGTGGCCCGCAACAAGAAGTCGGTCACGCTCAACCTGCGTGAAAAGGCGGCCCAGGATATCGTGCGCGATCTGGTGGCCAAGTCCGACATCCTGATCGAGAATTTCCGTCCCGGCACCATGGAGCGCTGGGGCCTGGGCTATGATGTGCTGTCCAAGATCAACCCGAAGCTGGTGATGGTGCGCGTCACCGGCTTTGGCCAGACCGGTCCCTATTCCAGCCAGGCCGGCTATGGTTCCATCGGTGAAGCCATGGGCGGCCTGCGCTATGTGGTGGGTGATCCCTCCACCGCCCCGTCGCGCATGGGCATTTCCATCGGTGACAGCCTGGCCGCCACCTATGCGGCCCTGGGTGCCTTGATGGCCATCCATGCCCGTGAACGCACCGGTCGTGGCCAGGTGGTGGACAGCGCCATCTATGAAGCCGTGCTGGCGATGATGGAAAGCCTGATCACCGAATATGACCAGACCGGCTATATCCGGGAACGCACTGGCCCGATTCTGCCGAACGTAGCGCCGTCCAACGTCTATCCGGCCAGCGATGATCAGATGATCCTGATCGCCGCCAACCAGGATACCGTGTTCAAGCGTCTGGCAGAGGCGATGGGCCAGCCGGAGCTGGCGACCAACCCGCGCTACGCCACCCATTCCGCCCGTGGTGCCGTACAGCAGGAACTGGATGACCTGATCGCCGACTGGACCCGCACGGTGGACAGCGCCACCCTGCTGGAGCTGATGGAAAAGCATGGTGTGCCGGCCGGCCGCATCTATCGCACCCCGGAAATGCTGGTCGACCCGCATTTCCAGGCCCGCCAGAACATCATCAAGGTGGCCCACCCGATCTTCGGCAAGCTGGCGATGCAGAATGTCGCCCCCCGCCTGTCGGATACACCGGGCGGCGTTGTTCATGCCGGCCCGGAACTGGGCCAGCATACGGAAGAAATCCTGTCCGGCGTTCTGGGCCTGAATGGCGAGAAGCTGGCCAGCCTGAAAGCCGCAGGGATCATCTGAGCCATGACGAAAGATTTGAATGCCGATTACGCGCAGGCCGGTTTCGGCAACCGGCTGGGTTGGGGCAAGCGCCCCGCCCTGCTTATCATTGATTTCGTCAAAGCCTATCTCGACCCGGCCTGTCCGCTTTATGCGGGGGTGGAGAAGACGCGCGACGGGGCGGAAGCCCTGTTGCGCGCCGCACGCGCCGCCGGCATCCCGGTGATCCACACCAATGTTGCCTATACGCCCGGCGGCGTGGATGGCGGGGTGTTTTTCCGCAAGGTCAAGGCGCTGAGCTGTTTTGAGCGAGACAAGCACCCGCAATGGGCCGCCTTCGCCGACGGGCTGGAACCGCTGCCGTCCGAACCGGTGGTGACCAAGCAATATGCCAGCGCCTTTTTCGGCACCTCCCTGGCGTCCACCTTCACCGCCATGGGCGTGGATACCGTGCTGATCGCCGGGCTTTCCACCTCGGGCTGTGTGCGGGCCTCGGCCCTGGATGCTTGCCAGAACGGGTTCATCCCCCTGGTGGTGCGGGAAGCCGTGGGCGACCGCGACCCGCGCATCCAGGAAGCCAACCTGTTCGACCTGAACGCCAAATATGCCGACGTGATTGCGTTGGAAGAGGCGATCAGCCATCTGGCAGGTAGCGTGTGATGAGTGCGACGGCCAGGGCCTATCAGGCCGTCCGGGGGCTGATCCTGGATGGCACGCTTCCACCGGGCAGCCGGTTGAAGGAAGAGGAACTGGCCGAGCGGATCGGCGTCAGTCGCACGCCGATCCGCGAAGCCCTGCGCCGTCTGGTGGCCGAAGGTTTGGCCGCCAAACCGGACAGCGGGGCCGGCGTGCTGGTACCGGACTGGTCTTACCGTGAGCTGGAGGAACAGTTCCGCCTGCGCGGGCTGATGGAGGCCCATGCCGTCACCCTGGCGGCATCCCGCATCAGCGATGAAGAGATTGAGCGGTTGCAGACCCTGGCCGATGCCATGGAAACCTGCGTGGCCCATAAGGGGGATGATTATCTGACCCTGAATGGGGAGTTCCACCACACCATCCTGTCTGCCGCCGGCAGCCGGCTGCTGGCAGCATTGATGCCGCATCTGGTGGAGGTGCCGGTGATCAACCGGACCTTCCATGCCTATGATCAGGCAGCCTTGGAACGCAGCAACCGGCACCACCGGGAACTGGTCGCCGCCCTGCGGCTGCGTGATGCCGATTGGGCCGCGTCCGTCATGCGCTCCCACATCGCCAATGCCTGGCACAGCTGGTCCAGCGGCATGGCCGCCCCGTAATTTGTTCGTATTCTGTTCCCATTTTAATTGGTTGCGGTTATGATGACGCGTACCCGTGCATTGATAACCGGAACCTTTGCCCTTGCCCGCCAGCTTCTCCCTTGATCCGTTATCCCTGATCCTTGGCGCCCTGTTGGCGGCCAGCCTTGTCGCCCTCTGGCTGCGCCAGGGCTCGGCCCGGCGGCTGGCCGGTTTGCGGGCGGAGGTGGCGGGCCTGCGAGCCGAACGCGACCATATGGGCCGGCATTTGGGGGAACTTCGCCATGAATTGGCGGAACGAGACCGGCTACTGGCCGATCTGCGCCGGCAATGGATGGGCGAACAGGCGGCACGGGCAGCGGCAGAGGCGGTGGCGGAACGCGTGCCGCTGCTGGAAGAGCGGTTGGCCGAGGCCCAGGATGAACAGGCCCATCTGCAAGCAGCCTTGGCCGAGACCCGGACGGAGCTGGAGCAGGAACGGCGCGGCAATATGGAAAAGCTGGCCCTGCTGGATCAGGCCCAGGCCCGGCTGGGGGATGCCTTCAAGGCCCTGTCGGCGGAGGCCCTATCCGCCAATAACCGCGACTTCCTGACGTTGGCCCAGGCGCAGCTGGAAAAATTCCAGGAATCGGCACGCGGCGACCTGGATAAGCGCAATGCCGCCATCGATGCCCTGGTCACCCCCATCCGCGACCATCTGACCAAGTTCGGGGAAGCGGTACAGGGCATCGAACAGGCCCGTGTCGGCGCCTATGTGGAGTTGAAGACCCAGATCGCGCACCTGATGGAAGGCCAGGGCCAGTTGCGGGCGGAAACCGGCAATCTGGTAAAGGCCCTGCGCAGCCCGGTGACCCGCGGCCGCTGGGGTGAAATCCAGCTCCGCCGCGTGGTGGAAATGGCCGGGATGCTGGACCATTGCGATTTCTTCGAACAGACCAGCACCCAGACCAGCGACGGCGCGCGGCTGCGCCCGGACCTGATTGTCCGCCTGCCCGGGGGCAAAAGCATTGTTGTGGACGCCAAGGCCCCGCTTGAAGCCTATCTGGATGCCACGCAGGAGGGCGATGACCGGGCCAAGATGGTGCATCTGGCCCGCCACGCCCGGCATGTCCGCGACCATATGAAGGGGCTGGGGGAGAAGCGCTATTGGGCGCAGTTCGATCCAGCCCCGGAATTTGTCGTGCTGTTCCTGCCGGGAGAGAATTTCTTCTCCGCCGCCTTGGAACAAGATCCCGGCCTGATTGAAGCCGGGATTGACCAATCGGTGATCCCCGCCACCCCCACCACCCTGATCGCCCTGCTGCGCGCCGTTTCCTATGGCTGGCGGCAGGAGGCGCTGACCCGCAATGCCCAGACCATCAGCCAACTGGGGCGGGAGCTTTATGAGCGGCTGGCGGTGATGGCCGACCATATGGGCCGTGTCGGCAAGGGGCTGGGCGGGGCCGTGAACAGCTATAATGCCGCCGTGGCCTCGCTGGAATCGCGGGTGCTGGTCACCGCCCGGCGCTTCAAGGATTTGCGTGCCGCCCCCGATGGAGCCAGCCTGCCCGAACTGGCCCCGCTGGACCATGCACCACGCCAGCCCATGGCCCTGGCCGACCCCTTGCCGGAAAATGATGGGCTGCCGGCCCCGCTGGCGGGGGAGTAGACCCGCACCCATGGCGCTTGACGCCAAAGGGCTTGGGGCCTATCTGCCCACAATGTAATAATGCCATCCGCGTTCCACCCCCGCCCGCCGGACCGAAGAAGAAATGTCTCTGCTGCCCATCCTCACCATCCCCGACACCCGCCTGAAGGCCAAGTGCAAGCCGCTGGACAATGTGGACGGTCGTGTCGCCGACCTGATGGATAATATGCTGGAGACGATGTACAAGGCGCCCGGCATCGGTCTGGCCGCCCCGCAGGTGGGCATCCTGGAACGGCTGATCGTGGTCGATGTCACCGACCACAAGAACGAAAAGCCGAACCCGCTGGCCATGGTCAATCCGGAGCTGATCTGGACCTCGGATGAACTGGCGGTGACGCAGGAAGGCTGCCTGTCCATCCCGGAAATCTATGCCGACGTCACCCGCCCGGCCCAGGTGCGCGTGCGCTATGTTGATCGCGCCGGGGAGGTGCGGGAGATGGATGCCGATGGCCTGCTGGCCACCTGTATCCAGCATGAAATTGACCACCTGAACGGTGTGCTGTTCATCGATCATCTCTCTTCGCTGAAGCGCAATATGGTGCTGCGCAAGTATAACAAGGCCAAGCGCGGCTGATCCGCGCTCCCCGCTTTTTTCCCGTTGCCTGGATATTCCGCTATGTCGCTGCGCCTCGCCTTCATGGGCACGCCGGATTTTTCGGTTGGCATCCTGGATGCGCTGGTGCAGGCCGGCCATCAGGTGGTCTGTGTCTATAGCCAGCCGCCCCGCCCCGCCGGGCGCGGCCAGCAGTTGCAGGCATCGCCGGTGCATCGCCGGGCGGAAGCCCTGGGCATTCCGGTACGCACGCCCAAAAGCCTGCGCAATGCCGAGACGCAGCGGGAATTTGCCGAGCTGGGGCTGGATGCAGCCATTGTCGCCGCCTATGGGCTGATCCTGCCGCAGGTGGTGCTGGATGCGCCGCGCCTGGGCTGCATCAATGTTCATGCCAGCCTGCTGCCGCGCTGGCGGGGGGCCGCCCCCATCCACCGCGCCCTGCTGGCTGGCGATGCCGAAACCGGCGTGACAATCATGCAGATGGATGCCGGGCTGGATACTGGCGCCATGCTGTTGAAGGACAGCATCGCTATCGGCCCGCGCATGATTGTATCGGAACTGCATGACGCGCTGGCCGCCATGGGCGCCCGGCTGATGGTGGCGGCCCTGCCCGGCATCGCTGATGGCAGCCTGAAACCGGAACCCCAACCAGCCGAGGGCGTGACCTATGCCGCCAAGCTGGTGAAGGATGAAGGCCGGCTGGACCTGACCCGCCCCGCCCTTGAACTGGATCGGCAAATCCGGGGGCTAAACCCCTGGCCCGGCTGCTGGATCGACCTGCCCAATGGGGAAAAGCTGAAGGTGCTGTCCGCCGAGCCGGTGGCCGGCAAGGCAGCAGCCGGCACCCTGCTGGACAGCACCGGCACGCTTGCCTGTGGTGAGGGGGCGTTGCGCCTGTTGCGCGTACAACGCCCCGGCCGCGGCCCGGTCGATGCCGCCGCCTTCCTCAACGGTTTTCCGCACAAGGTCGGCGAACGGCTTGTTTAAGCTGGATTAATTATCCACCAGCAATCGTGTGAGCGCTGCCCGGAAATCGTCGGGCAGCGGCGTGGGCCGCCGGTTTTCCCGATCCACATAGACATGGATGAAATGGCCGGCAGCGGCGGCCACTTCTTCACCCTGGCGGAAAATTCCCACCTCATACCGCACGGAGCTGTTGCCCAGCTTCGTCACAGCGATGCCGATATCCAATTGATCGGGAAAGGCAACGGGGGCGAAGTAGCGGCAGCCGGTTTCCACCACCAGCCCGATCACAGCACCCCCATGGATATCCAGCACCCCGGCGCGGATGAGATATTCATTCACCGCCGTATCGAAATAGGAATAATAGGTCACGTTATTGACGTGACCATAGACATCATTATCCATCCAGCGCGTGCCCAGCGGGGAGAAGTGCCGGTATTGCGCGCGGGTGGGCGTGGGTTCACGGGCCATGTTTGCTTCCCCTTAAAAGAACAGGGCCACATGCTGCATACCGGCGGCCACCGGTAAACCATCGCGGTTCCAGATGCCCATCTGCTGGCTGCTGTTGCCATCGACGGCATTCTGCAGGGTGGAGCGCAACAGCCACCAGCCATCCGTGGTCACAGGCGGATGCTGCATGAAATTGATGGTCCAGTTGGCCGAACTGGTCGGCCCCGGTCGGCGGGCCAGCGGCATGGCGGCCGGGGGCAGCGCGTCGGCCAGCGCCAGCAGGCCGACAGAGGGATCGATATCCCGCCCATCGCGCAGGCGGACCCAGAAGGCAAAATCGCTGCGCGGCGTGCCGTCGCTGGACTGCCAGAAAATCGCCGGCCGGTAATCGAAATTCTCCGTGAAGGCCGGGCGCTGTTCCACCGGGAATTCCAGGGGCTTGGCCCCCGGCGGCGGCACATCCGGCATCGGATGCCGGGTGACATCCACGCTGGAGGATTGAGCGGCCATGAACAGAAAGATCGCCCGCAGGCCCAGCCCATTCTCCCCCACCACATCGGCCTGGATATAGGCGCTGGAACGGCCCCGCCGCAGCAGTGACGCCGTAACCTGCACCCGGCCCCCCAGCGGCCCGATAAAGGCGATCTGGGCAGAACGCAAAGGCGGCAGGTCCAGGGCAAAGCGCCGGGCCGCCTCCAATGCCAGGGCCGCCGACAGGCCGCCATAGGCGGTGCGCCCCTGGGCCCAGCTGGCCGGCACCGTGACGGAGAATCCCGTCCCCTCCCACGCGGCGGCATTCAACAAGGCAGCCAGGGAGATGGCCGCCCCCTCCCCATTCTCTTCAACCATCGATATTTGATTCCGGGTTGTTCAATACTGAAAATTCTGCCCAGTCGCTTGATTATTGGCAAACAAAATCATCCAGCCATACTAATTTTACGATAAAATTGCACTGCACCTGTATGCGGGCCATGACGACATGAAGATGACATGATAACTTCATCAGCATGACTGATCTGACCGCCGCCAGCCGCCAGCGCAACAAGCGCGACCTGATCATCGCCGCCGCTTCCGGCCTGATCTATGATCAGGGGATTCGCGGCATGACACTGGGGGAGGTGGCGGCCCTTGTCGGGCTCAGCACCACCAGCGTCACCTATTATTTCAAACGCAAGGATCAACTGGCGGAAGCCTGTTTCGATGATACGCTGGAACGGTTCCGGGCCCTGGTGACCGGTGCCGGGCGGCATGGCGGCGGGCCGCGCGCCCGGGTTGCGGCGCTGGTGGATGGTTTTTTTGCCACCTACCATGCCATCCGGCGGGGGGTGGAACCGGCGGTGGCGCGCATCTCCGACATGCGCGCCATGGAAGAACCGCAGCGGGAGCGGCTGCTGAACCAGTATCACGACAGTTACCGCACCGTGCGCGACCTGTTTGGTGATAACAGCCCTCAGGCAACCCGCTGGGCCAATACGGCCCGCACCCATGTGCTGCTGGAATCCCTGTTCTGGGTGCAGGCCTGGCTGCCGCTGCACATGCCGGAAGAATATGACCGGGTGCGCCATCGCCTGCTGGACCTGTTCGCCCAGGGGCTGGCCCCCGAAGGGGGGGCCTGGTCGCCCAGCATCCTGTCCCTGCCGGCGCTGGAGGAGGATGGCAGCAAGCGGGATTTTCTGGCCGCCGCTACAAGGCTGATCAATGCGCGCGGCTATCGCGGGGCCTCGGTTGACCGGATCGTGGCAGAGCTGAACGTCACCAAGGGCAGTTTCTACCATCATCTGGATGCCAAGGATGATCTGGTCTATGCCTGTTTCCAGCGCAGTTTCGCGGTGGTGAAACAGGCGCAGGATATGGCCATTGCCCTGCCCCGCGTCAGCCAGCGCGACCGGCTGGCCGCCGCCGTCGCCACCCTGCTGGACCTGCAATTTGACAGCCGGCGCGCGCCCCTGTTGCGCAGCGTGGCGCTGCAGGCTTTGCCCAATGATCTGCGGGATGAGGTAATCAAGCAATCCAACCGGCTGGCCCGGCGGTTTGCCGGCATGGTGATTGACGGAATCATCGAAGGCTCGATCCGCCCGGTTGATCCGCTGGTCGCCTCGCAGACCATCATGGCGATGGTCAACGCCGCCTATGAGCTGGCGCCCTGGGCGGCAAAGCAACCGCCGGGACAGGCGGTCACCACCTATGCCGCCACCTTGTTTGACGGGCTGTTCGGCCGGGGCTGATCACCAGCCGCCGGCCCGCAGCCATTCCGCCATCTGGTCCAGCCGGTCCGCCCCCCAGAAGGGTTCGCCATCAACCAGGAAGAAGGGGGCACCGAAGACACCGCGGGCAATGGCAGCCTCTGTCTCGGCCCGCAGGGTCTCCTTGATGGCCGTATCGGCAATTCCCTGCTCCAGCGCGGCACGGTCAATGCCCATGCCGGCGGCGACATCCAGCACATTTTCCGGCAACGCCATATCCCGCCCCTCTGCCCAATGCGCATTGAAAATGGCACGGGCAAAGGCCGCCGGCAGATGCCCGTCGCCGCCCTGCCCCTCCAGCCAATAGAATCCGCGCGATGCAGCGAGTGAGGCAAAGGGCATAGGCAAAGGATGGGCAACAGCAATGCCCCAGCGGCGGGCACAGCGCGGCACATCATGGCGCAGATAATCGCCCTGCAGCGGCTTCATCAGGTTGGGCTGGCCGGCCGTCACCTTGAACACCGCCCCCAGCAGGATGGGCCGCCAGCGAACCACCCGGCCCAGATCGGCGGCCACGGCATCCACCCGGCAGGCCGCCAGATAAGCATAGGGGGAGGCAAAATCGAAAAAGAACTCAATCGGTGTCTTGTCCATCATCCGCTCTCCCACCCGTTCACCAGGGAATACGGCGCCCGTCAAAGGCGATGAAGCTGCCATTATCGGCAGGTCCGGCGGCGGCGATCACCCGCCGCAGGCCGGCCACACTGTCCCCCACCGGCAGCGGGGCCTTCGGCCCACCCATATCGGTCTGCACCCAGCCGGGATGCAGGGCCAGCAGGATGATCCCCTGATCGGCCAGATCGGCCGCCAGACTGCGGATACCCATATTCACCGCCGCCTTGGCAGCGCGATAGGCATAAAGACCACCGGATATATTTTCGGCCAGCGACCCCAGTTGGCTGGACAGCGTCGCCACCTTGGCCCCCGACCGCAGATTATCCTTCAGCGCCAGGGTCAGCAGGACGGGCGCCAAGGCATTGACCTGCATGGTTTCCAGCCAGCCGGCCGCATCAATCCCATCCTTTGATTGCCGGGCCGGGTCCGGCCCCATGGTGCCAGCATTATGGATCAGCAGGTCGATGGCACGGCCCTGCATCAAGGCGGCAAAGGCGGCGATGGACTCCGCCGCATTCACCGCCAAGGGCTGGACCTCCACGCCGGGCAACCCGGCGAGATCGCTCGATTTGGCCAGATCACGGCAGGTGGCCACCACCTGCCAGCCATCAGCGGCATATTGGCGGGCCAATTCCAGGCCGATCCCCCGATTGGCCCCGGTGATAACGACAAGCGGCATAATGCCTTCCTCCCTGATGTCCAAACCTGAGATTGTGGATGACAATCGGGCAGATCAAGCCGTCAGCAGGTGATAAACCGCCGCAATGATCAGCAGGACAGAGGCCGCCAGCATGGGAATCCAGGTCAGCAGAATGCCCCACATCCGCCCGAAACTGCGCCCCTCCGGCCGGGTGGAGATACCATAGGCGTGCAGCACCCGGCCCAACACCAGGGCAATACCCAACCCATGCAGCAGATAGAGGGAATGGTGCGTCAGTTCCAGCAGCGCCAGCAGGATCAGCGTCAGCGGCACATATTCCACAAAATTGCCCTGGGCACGGATGGCCCCGACCAGGGCGGGCACGCCGCCATCACCTACCGACACATTGTGCCGCATCCGCTGGCGCGAGACCAGAAAGCTGAGCACAAGCAGCACAATCCCCAACAGGCCGGCATAAAGCGGCGTCACCATGAACGGCATCTGACATTTCCCCTGATTTATTGTTTATCAAAAACAGCTTAGCCCAAATCGGCGTGTCGGTCGACGCTGCCCTGCCCGTCAAAGGCGAAACGGATGATCAGGTCGGCTACAGCCCGATCCGCCAACAGCCGGCGATGGCCCAACCCATCCACCAGATGCCGGCGCATTCCTGGCCAGAAGGCTGCCAGATGCAGCGCATCGGCGACCGGGGCCACCCGGTCGTCACTGCTATGGATCAGCAAGCCAAGCACAGTCCCCACCGGCGGATGCAGGGTCAGCCCATGCAGCGGCTGCCCCAAGGCCTGATCGATCCGCTGCAACATGGCAGCCTGCTCCGTCTCTGTCAGGTGGAGAACCTGGGCAATCTGCTGCACCGGCCAGCGGACATCCGCCATCGGGGCCAGTAAGGCCACGCGGCCGGGCTGAAACCCGTCCGCCATGGCGGCAACCATGGCGCTGGCCCCCAACCCATGGCCGATGGCCAGATCAACCGGCCCCCCTGCCGCTTTGGCCACGGCCTTGACGGCGGCAGCCATGGCAAGCACATGGCAGATATCGCCGCCACTGCGCCCATGGGCCGGTGCGTCGAAGGCCACCACCCGCGCGCCGGCATCGGTCAGCGCGATGATCAGCGGCATCATGTCCTGTATTTGCCCTTCCCAATCATGGGCCAGCAGGATCAGGGGGGCCACCACCCGCTCCGCCCCCCAGAGCCGGGCATTCAGGTGGGGAACCATGCCCGGCACCGCCAGCACCATTCCACCCGCCGGTTCTGGCAGGGCCGGCGGGGCGACATGCCGTTCGGGCACCAGATAAAGATCCGCAGCCCGCTCCGCCCGCGAAAGAGGCATCAGCCAATCCGGCAAATGGGGCAGTGCCGACCATAAATTAAACCGATCGTTCGTGCTTTTTTTGGAGTAAAAACTCACACGGGCCATGATTGTCCCCCATTTCCCTGATGAGCGTCTGCAACGCCCGTTGAACCCGAATTACGCCCCAACCGGTCGGCTGCGCTCAATCAACTGATTGATGGCCGTCCGCACCCAAGCCTCCGCCCGTGGATCTTTCAGCAGGCGATAGGTTTGGGTGAAACCGAAGCACAGCGAAATCCCCTCAAACGCGAACTGTTCCACATCCAGGTCGGCGCGCAGATGGCCTTCATCCACAGCGCGCTTCACCGCCCCGGTCACCAGATGGCGCAAATCCTCCTGATGGCGGATGATCATGTCGCGCAAGGGGCCGGGCCTGTCGTCAAACTCAATCGATGCGGCCTGGATCGGACAGCCGCCGGGCAGAACCGGGGCCAGCGTCCAGGCGATCCAATTCTCAAACAGGCCCAGCACGCGCGGCAACCCGCGCGGCAAAGCCATGGCCGGGCGCACCACCGTATCGGCATACAGCTCCGCCGCCCGCCCCAGCACGGCGGCCTGCAACATCTCCTTGCTGCCGAAATGCGCGAACAGCCCGCTTTTCGACATGCCCAGCCGTTCCGCCAGCGTGCCGATGGTCAGGCCGGTCAACCCGTCCGTGCTGGTCATGGCCAGCGCTTCGTCCAGGATGGTGGCGCGTGTGCGTTCCCCTTTGCTCATGGGGAAAATAATACGAACGGTCGTGCTATTGTCAATCCCCTACGCCCAACATGGCAGCCTATAGCCAAATGCCGGTGTCGGGCGTAATGATGACGCAGCCGTTAATCTTTGCGGGAGCGCCTTGCCCATGTCCGCCGCGTTCGAACGCCGTACCTTCGCACCCGGTGAGATGATCTTCAAGGAAGGCGATCCAGGCGACAGCCTTTATGTGGTGGAAAAGGGCCGGGTGCGCATCTGGCGGGGGGAGATTGAGCATCCCACCATCATCGGATCGGTCGATGAAAAGGGTGTGTTCGGCGAAATGGCCATTTTCGACCGCAAGCCCCGCATGGCCAATGCCTCAGCCGAGCTGGAGTCGGTACTGATGCGGATGCCGGCCAGCGTGCTGCGCGAAAGCCTTTATGGCGCCGACCCGCTGCTGCGCCAGCTGGTGCAGCTGCTGATCGACAATATCCGCACCATGGCCAAACGGCTGGATGAGCTGGAAGCTAATGCGCAGTTGCCGTGATCACCGCCCTTTGATTTCTGCCGGGTGAATATATCAGCCTGAAAATCATCTCTCGACTCATGCCCCGGAAAGCTGTATACAGTTATGAATAATAACATACACCCAGGGAGAGTTATGATGACGGGCTTCCCCCTTAACGCCTGGTATGTCGCCGCCTATGATGTGGAATTGGGGCGCAGCCTGCTGGCGCGCACCATCTGCAACAAGCAGGTGGTGATGTATCGCAAGCTGGATGGCACCGCTGTGGCCCTGGCTGATGCCTGCTGGCACCGTTTATTGCCGCTGTCGCTGGGCCGGCTGGAGGAAGACCGGGTGGTCTGCGGCTATCACGGGCTGAAATTTGATGATACCGGGCGGTGTGTATACATGCCGTCGCAAGAGACCATCAACCCGTCGGCCTGCGTGAAAAGCTATCCGCTGGTGGAACGCTATCGCTTCCTGTGGATCTGGCCGGGCGATCCGGCCCTGGCCGACCCGGACCTGATCCCCGATATCCATTGGGCCACCGATCCCGCCTGGGCCGGCGACGGTAAGGTGATCCATGCCAAGTGCGATTACCGGCTGGTGGTGGATAATCTGATGGATCTGACGCACGAAACCTTCGTGCATAGCAGCTCCATCGGCAATCAGGCCGTGGCAGAGGCGCCCTTCACCGCGACCCATAGCGAGAAGACGGCCACCATCACCCGCTGGATGATCGATATTGATGCGCCGCCCTTCTGGGCTGAGAATCTGGGCCAGAAGGAACATGTAGACCGCTGGCAGATCATCAATTTCACCGCCCCTTCCACCATCATCATTGAAGTCGGCGTGGCCCCCACCGGCACGGGCGCACCGGAAGGTGACCGCAGCAAGGGGGTGGATGGCCGTGTCATCAACTGCCTGACGCCGGAAACCGACAAGACCTGCCATTATTTCTGGGCCTTCGCCCGCAATTTCGACATTCACAACCAGGCCCGCACGCACAAGATCCGTGAAGGCGTGTCCGGCATCTTCCGCGAAGATGAACGCATTCTGGAAGCCCAGCAGCGGGCCATTGATGATAATCCGGGCCATGTCTTCTACAATCTCAACATCGATGCCGGCTCCATGTGGGCGCGCCGGCTGATCGACAAGATGATTGCGGCGGAGGCCCGGCCCGCCGTGTCGCTGGCGGCCGAATGAGAAGATATCCAGGGGCATTCTTGATGCCCCTGGATATTTGGCGGCGACCGGCGACTGACCTGGAACAAGAACCGGACAGGAACCCAGCATGAGCTACAACAAGGACGCGGCGCAGACGGTGCGGGCCCTGGCCGGCATCCGGGATTTGATCCTGCGCGGGGCGGTGGAACCGGGGGAACGCCTGTCCGAGCCGGGGCTGGCGGAAAAGCTGGGTATCTCCCGCACGCCCATCCGCGCCGCCCTTGCCCGGCTGGAACAGGAAGGGCTGCTGGAACGGGTGCCGGCAGGGGGGCATATTCCCCGCCGCTTTACCCTGGACGAGGCGATTGACGCCATTGAGCTGCGCGGCGTGCTGGAAGGCACGGCCGCCCGGCTGGCCGCTGAACGCGGGGTGGAGCCGCGGCGGATGCTGGCCATAAACCGGGTGCTGGATGCCATTGATCTGGTGGTGGCCCAGAACCCGTCCGACCCGTCGATGGAACGCTATATCGCCTTGAATGAGGAATTCCACGAGCTGCTCTCCGGCCTGTCCGGCAGCATCACCATCGAGCGGGAGATTGAGCGGATCACCCGCCTGCCCTTCGCCTCCCCCAGCGCCTTTCTGGAAAAGCTGGGGGCGGAACCGGTGGTGCCGCATTCGCTGGTGCTGGCCCAGGCCCAGCACCGGGCGATGGTGGAGGCGATCAGCCTGCGCGAAGGGGCGCGGGCGGAATCCGTGGCGCGAGAACATGCGCGGCTGGCCCGCCGCAATCTGGAAACCGTGATGCAAGGGGGCAGTGAGGCATTGCGCCGCTTCCCGGCGCTGGCGCTGGTCGCCGGCTGACGCTGCCCCCGCATGATACAGGGAGGGAACGATAATGAAGAATGACATCACCTGGCTGGATGCGCGGGTCACCCGCGTTGACGATATTGCGGAAGGCATCCGCCGTTTTGAATTTGCCGCCCCGGTGGTGCTGCCGGCATTCGACCCCGGCTCCCACATCGCCATCCGGGTGGCGATTGAAAATGGCCACGCCCTGCGCACCTATAGCTGTCTGCCCGATGCCGCCCCCGGCCATGTGGCGGTGGCGGTGAAGCTGCATCCGCACAGCCGGGGCGGCTCACGCTTCATGTTCACGCTTAAGCCGGGTGATGCGGTGCGCATCAGCACGCCGGAAAACCGCTTTGATCTGTCCTGGCGGGCCACTGACTATCTGCTGATGGCGGGTGGTATCGGCGTCACCCCGATTTACGGCATGGCGCTGGCCCTGGCCGCGCGCGGGGCCAGGCTGCGCATGGCCTATGGCGGGCAGAGCCTGGGGGCCATGCCCTTCCTGGAACCGCTGCGCGCGGCGCTGGGGGACAGGCTCTCCGTCCATGCGCAGGACCAGGGCGCCATGGTGGATATGGCGGGCGAAATCGCCAAGCTGCCCCCCGACGGGGAGCTTTATATCTGTGGTCCGCTGCCCATGCTGGAGGCGGCGAAGAAGGCCTGGACCGCCGCCGGCCGCCCGATCAGCCGCCTGCGCTTTGAAGTGTTCGGCGATACCGGCCGCTTCACCGAAACCCCCTTCCAGGTGGCGGTGAAGGGCTATGACCTGACCGTCACCGTCCCGCCCGACCAGTCGCTGCTGGATGCGCTGATGGAAGCGGGCGTGGCCATGATCCATGATTGCAAGCGGGGGGAATGCGGCCTCTGCGCCGTGGAGGTGCTGGACCATGACCAGCCCATCGACCACCGTGACGTTTTCCTGGGCGAGGAGGAAAAGCACGAAGGCAAGCGCATGTGCGCCTGCGTTTCCCGCATCGCCGGGGGCCATGCGGTGATTGATACCGGCTATCGTCCGGCTTGAGTTGAATGAACGGGTTGGCGGTCGGCAGGGGGCGTATCAGCCCCTGGCCGACCGCCGGTTATTCTTTATGGAAGACAGCATATCTGAAGATGTCATTTTCGTTACACCTTGATTTGATTTAAGAAAGTTATGTGACACGCGGTTATTGCGGTGCGGGATGCGTCTTGGCTGATGAGGGGTGGTGACATCCCTCCAAACCCAAGTACGGAGCCTTTGAGGATCATCATGCATCGCCCCGCCCTGAAATCGGTGCTGCTGGCCACCGCCGTCGCGCTTGCCCCTTTCGCCGCCGCCCATGCGGATGAACCCCTTGTCCTGGAAGAGATCCTGGTCGTCGCCACCCGCTATCAGGCGAGCGACGCGCAGATGCAGTCCAAGAACAGCGTCGCCATCCTCTCCAACGAGGATCTGGAACATACCGCTGTGCACAATGTGGCCGAAGCACTGGGCCTGCTGCCGGGCGTGACGGTGGTGAATACCGGCCAGTCCTTCTTCGGCGGCATTGATGGTGCGGCCCGTGGTGAAGGCATGTTCGCCGCCGTGCGCGGCATGAACAGCGAATATAATGTCAACATGATCAACGGCATCACCGTGGCCCAGGGGATGCCCTACAGCCGCGGCGTGAAGCTGAGCCTGCTGCCGCCGTCGGGCCTGCACACCATTGCGCTGAACAAGACCTCCACCCCCGACATGGATGGCGATGCCATCGGCGGCACCATCGATTTCCGCACCCCCACGGCCTATGATTTCAAGCAGGATGTCCATGCCAGCATGACCGTCTCCGGTCGCATGGAAAGCCGGGCGCGTGATTATGGCGATAGCGGCCTGGGCGGCGGCACCGCCGGCGACCTGGCCTTCAAATTCGGCCAGGATGACCAGTTCGGCGTCTATGTCAGCGCCTATTACGACAAGCGCAACTATGCCAACAGCCAGATGGCCGGCGCCATGGCGGCCCGCAGCGATGGTGGCTGGGCCTATGCGCTGACCGGTGATGCCGGCGGCTCCAACAGCGCGCCGGGCCTGGACCCGCTGTCCAACGTGGTGCAGACGGGCGTGAATATCGGGGTGTCGAACGGCAGCACCGCGCGTTACGGCGGCAACCTGTCGCTGGACTGGCGTCCGGATGAGACGCTGCAGGCCTATTTCCGCGCCTCTTACGCCTTCGCCAAGACGGTACAGAACAGCACCTTCAGCCAGATTGTCAGCACCAACAAGGGCCGGATCAAGCAGCCCAGCGGGCTCTACGGCCTGGATATCCAGAAGTTCCGCACCTCCATCTGGTATGAAACCAACCCGGAAAAGGCCGATCTGTCGACCTTCCAGTTGGGGGCAGAAAAGAAGATCGGCGCCTGGACAATCTCCCCGCAGCTTTTCTACAGCATGGGCAATAATAACCGCCCGGACCATCTGGAAGGCTCAGCCCGCAACGACCAGTACAGCTCTAACGACCGCTGGAACTATGGCGGCGGCGTTTCCATGGGGTATGAGAATAACTTCCCCATCCCGCTGCTGACGCCGGAAATGTTCAATGCGCTGGATAATGCCGGCACCGCGCTCTATGCCCGCCGCGCCGGTCAGCTGACCTCCCAGGCCAGCGGCCAGGACAAGCGCGGCGGCAAGATCGACGTGCAGCATGATTTCGATGAAGGCAGCCTGCAATTCGTCAAGTTCGGCGCCAAATATATCGACAGCCAGCGCAAGGTGACCAACCGCGACTGGACCAACGACCATTTCTCCAATCTGGTTGGCGGCCGTCCCACCTGGGCCAGCCTGGGCATTGCCAATGGCAGCTATGACGAGATTTTCCCCGGCAAATATGGCTGGTCGGTGCCGAAAATCGATCACGAGCGGATGTTGGAACTGTTCCGCAAGTACCAGAACGCCGCCAGCTTTGACAGTTGCGGCGGTGGCCGCCCCTATGTCGACAATATGAACTGCAACACCCAGAAGGGCCGCGAAGCCGTCAGCTCCGCCTATGTCATGGGCCAGTGGCAGCTGGGCGATCTGGAACTGATCCCCGGCCTGCGCTTTGAACATACCGAGATCAAGAACACCTTCTGGCAACTGCCGGCCAGCAGCAGCGTCGGCGGCAACTGGGCCAAGACCGACACCATTTATAATGAATGGCTGCCCAGCATCCACGCCAACTGGCGCCCGGATGACAGCAGCGTTTACCGCGCGGCGGTCTGGACCTCCTACACCCGTCCGGCCTTTGTGCAGTTGGCCGGTGGTGCGCGCTATGACCTGTCGGATGATGGCGTCACCACCATCACCATGGGTAACCCGGACCTGAAGCCGATCCGTTCGCTGAACGCCGATCTGTCGGGTGAATGGCGCAGCGATTGGGGCGGCTACGCCTCCTTCGGCGGCTATTACAAGCACCTGTCGGATTATCTCTACGAGAACGGCTCCGACGGCGTGAATGCGGCGCTGGGTGGCAGCGGCCGTACCCGTACCTTGACGCCGCAGAATGGCGGCAAGGGCGATGTCTATGGCCTGGAATTGACGCTGCGGCAGAAGTTCAAGGATCTGCCGGCCCCGTTTGACGGTTTCGGCATCGGCGGCAATCTCACCCGTCAATGGACGTCGGTGGACCTGGGCAATGATACGGTGGGCCGCAACCAGCGTATCCAGAACGCCCCGGAATGGCTGGCCAATGCCCAGCTGTTCTATGAATATGAAGGCTTCACCTTCGACGTCATCTATAATTACACCGGCAGCTACGTCTCCGTTTACAACTACCTGAACCAGCCGGGCACCTGGGACAATCTCTGGGTCCGCCCGACCACCCGCCTGGACCTGCATACCGGTTACCAGTTCGAAGGCGGTTTCAGCGTCGATCTCTCCGTCTCCAACCTGCTGGGCGACTACACCTATTGGTCGCATGTGGGCAAGAACAGTCTGGCGATCTCCGACGTGGTGGATAGCGGCACCACCAGCCTGCTGACTGTCAAATACACGTACTGAGGCTCGTTGTTCGATGGCCGGCTCCCAATACCGGGGCCGGCCATTTTCCCTGATCGCCCGGTGCCTTGTGTGGGTGACACACCCGCCTTGCGCCGACGGAGAGCTGCCATGTCCGCCACCGTCATCAAACTGCAACCCACATCCGCTAGGACCACACACGCCAATATGCATGGCCGCAAGGCCCAGGCTGGATGCGGAAGAATGGCGGAAAAATCCCGAACCCTGGCGGATGCCGAGCATCAATCGATGCTGCGGGCCTATTTCACCCGCCAGATCGGTGGCGGCAGTGATGTTGAAGATTATGTACAGGATGTTTTCGTCCGGGTGCTGAGTGCCGCCCCGGCCGAACGCGTTGGCAATTGGCGCGGCTTTCTGCTGCGTGTCGCCTCCAGCCTGCTGGTGGACCGGTTCCGGCGCGACCGCGCCCGCCTGCGCGACCAGCATCAGGAATTGGAAGAAGCCGGCGAGTTGATCGACGATCAGGCGATCAGCCCCGAACAGGCGCTGATCGGCCGTGAGAATCTGGAACGTCTGGAAGAGGCGTTGAAGCAGGTTGATCCCATTGCCCGCAATGTGTTCCTGCTGGTGCGTGTTGATGGAATGCGCCACCGTGACGTGGCGGAACGGCTGGGCATGGATACGCGGACAGTAACAAGGCTGGTTGACCGCACGCTGGTGCATCTGGGCCGTCATCTGGCGGAGACAGAACAGTGATCACGGGCGAACCGGAACAACGAATTTTGGATCAGGCCGCGGAATGGATGCGGTTGTCGGCATCCGGCAAGTTGGGCCCCGATCAGCAGGCCGCCTTGAAGGCATGGCTGCAGGCCAGCCCCGACCATGTGGCGGCGATGGATATCGTGTCGCGCGCCTGGATCGCATCCGGTGCCATCAATGACCAGGGCCGGATGCGCCCGGACATGCTGCGCGCCCGCAATTTCCGCATCGCCCGCAGCAGCAGCACCGGCCGTTCCTGGCGGGGGCCGCTGCTGGCCGGGTTCGGCATGGGGGCGGCCTGTCTGCTGGCGGTGATCGGCTGGCAGGGAGCGGTGACAGAGGCCGATTATGCCAGTGGCCCCGGCGAGGGGCACAGTATCATGCTGGCAGACGGCACCTTGGTGCGGCTGGATGCCGGCACCAGGCTGCATGTGCGCATCGATCCCCTGTCCCGTCAGGTGACCCTGCATCAGGGGGAAGCCGAATTCGATGTGGTGCATGAGAAGCTGCGCCCCTTCACGGTCGCTGCCCGCGGTCTGGTCGTGCATGATCTGGGGACGCGCTTCACCGTCCGCCACCGGGCAGACAAGGTGCGGGTCGTGCTGCTGGAAGGGGCAGCCGATGTGCGCGATGCCCAGAATGGCCGCGTGCTGACGGTGCTGAAACCGGGCCAGCAGGTGGAAAGCCAGGCCCAAGGCGCGCCGTTGCGGCTGACTGCCGCCAATCTGGGCCGGGTGCTGGCCTGGCGGGACCGGCAGGCCGTGTTTGAGGATACGCCCCTGACCGAGGCACTAGCGGAGGTGGAAGCCCGCACCGGCGTGCGGATGCGGCTGGCCGATCCCGCCCTGTCAGGGCTGAAAGTCAGCGGGGTTTTCCACACCGCTGATATCAGCGGCTTCCTGAACGCCCTGACCCTGCTGCATCCACTATCCTGGCGCCAGACAGCGCCGGGGGAGTATCAGCTTGAGCCGCGCCGGCGCTGATCCCCGCCCTGGCCGCACGGTGGCGGCCATCGCGCTGGGGGCCGCCTTGCTGGCGGCGGGTGCGGCCCCTGCCGCACCGGGGTCGCAGCAGCGCAACCTGTCGGATGCGTTGCTCTCCCTGGCCCGGCAATCAGGGCGCAATCTGCTGTTCCAGGGTGCCGCCCTGCCCCCGCGCGCGGCCCCTTCCATCCCGGACGGCACCAGCTTTCGGGCGGCCCTGGATCTGCTGCTGGCCGGCACCGGCCTGATCTATCGTGAACAGCCGGATGGCACCATCGTCATCCTGCCAGCCCCTGCCAGCCGCCCCACCCCACCCCCGCCCCGACCGCCGGAACCGACAGAGGAAATCCTGGTGATGGGACAGCGCCTGCAGGACCGGTTTGCCGCCGAACTGCGCGCCCCCCTGCCCGTGCATATCCTGCCGGCGGCGGATTTCAACCGGGCGGCCGACCGCAACATGGCGGAACTGCTGGGCCGCCTGCCCGGCGTCAATGTGATGATGACCTCCCTGCAAGGTGATCTGGGCGGCATCGACCGGGCTGCCCGGGCGGAAGGCCAGTCCATCGCCATCAGGGGGCTGGGCGGTGCCTACAGCCAGTTGCTGATGGATGGCATCAATATCGCCCAGAGCCTGCCCTATAGCCGGGATGTGCAACTGAGCCTGCTGCCCCCCTTCGGGCCGGACGCGTTGCATCTGGAAACCGCCCTGACGGCGGACAAGGATGGGGATGCCATCGGCGGCATCATCGATTTCCGCAGCGCCAGCGCCTTTGATCTGGGGGCAGAGCGCACCCGTATCAGCCTGCGCGGCAACTGGACGACACGGACGGGGGATTATCACCTGTCCGGCGCTGGTGGCGGGGGCGAGGTGGAATGGTCCCGGCTGTTCGGGCGGGATAATGCGCTCGGGCTGGTGCTGCGCGCCCATGCCGACAGCCGCCCGTTTGCCAGCCGGCAGCAGACCTATCAGAGCGGCCAGTTCGATTATGCCATCACCGATGCGGCCGGCCATAATCCGGCCGGCATGGATGCGGGCGAAAACCTGCTGGCCACCTCCTTGAATGCGCAATTTGTGCGCGGGCGCACCAAGCGGGGCGGTGCCGCGGCAGCACTGGACTGGCGGCCCGATGCCCCCTATAGCGCCTTCCTGCGCGCCGGCTGGAACCGCGCCGATACCGAACAGGATGTCTATCAGGTGGGGTTCCAGGGCGGGCGGGATGCCAGCTTCACCCGCCGCATCCCGCTGGACAACGGCCTGTACCAGACACAGAGCGTCAAGAACCAGCTGCATTACTGGTTCCAGACCAACCCGGACGAGGCGGAACTGCTGACCTTGCATGGCGGCGGCGAAATCAGGGCCGGGGCGCTGACCCTGCGCCCCTACCTGTTCCACAGCTGGGGCCGCAATGACAAGCCGCGCCATATCGAGGTGTCGTTCTGGAACAATCGCGGCACCACGGTGGATGAAGGGCTGGTGATGGCTGACCGGGGCGGCTATCCGGTGCCGCTGCTGGGGCCGAAGATGCAGGCACTGCTGGCCGGTGCCGACGCGGTGCCTGCCTCCAACCTGGGCGAATATACCAGCCTGACCAGCCGGCAGCGCAAGGATGGCGGCGGGCTGGACCTGGAGACGGGGACAGACGGCATGAAGCTGCAAGCCGGCCTGAAGCTGGTGCGCAGTGACAACAGCGTCACCCGCCGTAACCAGCGCCCGCAGAATAGCGGCGGCAGCGCCGCCCTGCCGCCCGGCACCCGCATGGGCGATCTGACAGCGCTGGGCCTGTCCGATGGCACCTGGGTGACGGTGGCCAAGGGGCTTTATGATTATCAGGTGCCGCTGATCGATCAGGGGCTGCTGCTGGAACGCTTTCGCGCCAATGCCGGTGACTTCGTCTGGACCCCGGACGATTATAACGGCAACAGCATGAGCGGTCAGGAAACCGTCAGTGCCGCCTATCTGCAGGGTGATCTGCAGCGTGGTCCCTGGCAGCTATTGCCCGGCCTGCGGGTGGAACGGGCGGAAATCAATACACGCTACTGGCTGTCGGGGAACCAGGGGGTGCCGGCGGGCGGCATTGCCTATGGCTGGAACCGGGGCGAAAGCCGCTATAAAGCCTGGCTGCCGCGCCTGCTGGTGAATTACACGCCGGATGAGGATCAGCGTTACCGGCTGGCCATCTGGACCGGGCAGGTGCGCCCCGCGCTTTATCAGCTTTCCGGCAGTGCCACGGCCAGCCGCGACGCCAATGGCACGATTACCCTTATCCAGGGTAATCCCGATCTGAAAGCGGTGTCGGCGCTGAATATCGATCTGGGCGGGGAATGGCGCTGGCCGGGTGGCCATGCCGGCCTGTCGCTCTATCACAAGCGCTTGCGGCATTATCTTTATGATGCCGGTGCCAATTACAATGGCCTCGCCGACGGGGGGGGAGCAAGCCTTCCCATCGTCAAGCCCTTCAATGGCGGCACGGCGCGGCTGTGGGGGGCGGAGCTGGCGGCGGCACAGGAACTGGATTTCCTGCCTGATCCGTTCAACGCCCTGGTGCTGGAAACCAGCCTGAACAGCCAGCACAGCCGGGTACGCCTGAACATGCCAGACCTCGCCCCGGTGGAACGGCTGCAATATGCGCCCAACTGGCAGGTCAATAGCCGCCTGCGCTATGCGGCGGACGATTGGTCCCTGTCCGTCAGTTACAGTTGGTCGGATGCCTATATCCAGAAATACGGGCTGCACGGGCTTTCCGGCAGCGGCAGCCGGATGAATGGCAGCGCCCTGGATGTCTGGGTCCAGCCGTCGCAGCGGCTGGACCTGCAGGGCGACTGGCAGGTGTCGCCGGGCGCCACCCTGGAATTCTCCATCCGCAATCTGCTGAACGACCTCGCCTATCGCGCCACCATCGGCCGGCAGAGCAATGCCGTGCCGGAAACCATTGCCAGCGGTCGCAGCGCCCAAATGGTGCTGCGGCTGGAATTCTGATCCCCTTTCCACCAGCTTTAAGGAAACCCGCGTCTTGAAACGCCTTGTCCTGGCCTTGCTGGCCACCCTTATTGCCGCCCCTGCCCTGGCCGCTGCCGATCCGGCACCGGGGCCGGGCTGGAAACTGGAACGGTCGGTGCTGCTGCTGCGCCATGGGCTGCGCACGCCGCTGGAAACCGAAGCCGCCATCACCGGGCTGAACGAACAGCCGCTGCCAGCCTGGAAGGAACCGCCCAGCCTGCTGACCGCCCATGGTGTGGCGGCAACCCGATTGCTGGGCAGCTATCTGCGCGGTTGGGCCGCCAATGGCCAAATCCTGCCGGCCGCCGGCTGCCCGGCGGATGGGGTGGTCGATATCTGGACCAACAGCGCCGCCCGCACCATCAGCACGGGGGAGGCGCTGGCCGACGGTCTGGCCCCCGGCTGCAAGGTCAAGGTTTCCCATCTGGAGCCCGGCACCCGTGACCCGCTGTTCAGCCCGCCCAATGAGATGACGGGCTTCACCCCCGAAGCGGCCATTGCCGCCATCCGGGCGGAAAAGGGCGATCCGCAGGGCATCACCGCCCCCTACAAGGCGGAAATCGCCCTGATGGAAAAGGCGCTGGGCTGCGACCGCCGCAACCCGCCTTGTGATATTGCCGGCACCAAAGCCACTCTGTCGCTATCGGCCGATGGCAAGGGCATTGATCTGCTGGGGCCGATCTATATCACGTCGGGCACGGCACAGGTCTTCCTGCTGCAGTATCTGGAAGGGATGCCGATGAAGGATGTGGCCTGGGGCAAGCTCGACGCCACGGAACTGGCCCGGATATCCCGCCTTCACGCCCTGCTGTTCGAGGTCTATGCACGGCCGCATTACATGGCCCGCCACACGGCTTTCAAGATGGCGCCGCGCGTGCTGGACGCCCTGTCGGCGGACAAGGGGCCGGCCCTGACCCTGCTGATCGGGCATGACAATAATGTCGCCGCCCTGTCCAGCCTGCTGGATGTACATTTCCAGGTGGATGGCTATGGCCAGGATGATCCGCCCATCGGCGGCGGCCTGCGCTTTGAACGCTGGCGTGATCCGGCCGGTGCCGTCTGGGTGCGGCTGGCCTATGTGGCGCAGACGCCTGACCAGATCCGCCACCTGACCCCGCTGTCGGTGGCCCAGCCGCCTTTTACGGAAATCCTGCCCATTCCCGGCTGCGCCGATACGGGGGATTTCTGCCGGCTGGACCGGTTCAACGCCCTGATCAACCAGGCCCTGGCGAAATCCTGATCGGCGATCACGCCCCCGCCATCGCCTCCCCCACCGCCAGAAAGGCGCGGACAATGCCCAGGCGGCTGCGGTCACGCAGGCACAGGACATATTCGTCCAGATCAATCCGCAGCCCCTGCAGCGGTCGCAGCACCATGTCGCTGTCGCCGCTGAATTCCGTCTTGCAGATGAAGGCCAGCCCCATGCCGGCCTTCACGGCCGCCAGTTGTGCCTCGCGGGAAGCGATTTCGATGGTGTCGGTCAGCACCAGTTCGGCTTCCGCCAGCACCCGTTCCACTACACGGCGGGTCATGGAACCCGGTTCCCGCACCAGCACCCGTTCCTTGGTCAGCTCCACCGGGTCCACATGGTCACAGGCGGCCAGCCGGTGACTGGCCGGCATCATCACCATCACCTGATCCCGCCCCAGCGGCAGCCCGGTCAGGCGCGGGTCGATGGTGGGGCTGGCCAGCACCGCCACATCCAGCCGCATCTCCAGCAGATCGCGGCGGATGGTTTCCGCATTCCCCAGCGACAGGCGCAGCTTCACACCGGGATGCCGGCGGGTGAATTCCGCCACCAGCGGGATGGCCAGCACCGGCCCGTCGGCCCCCACATTCAGCGTTCCGCCCGTCAGGGCCCGGTGACCGGACAGCAGTTCCAGCGCCTCCTGCTCCGCCGCGAACAGCCGGTGGGTAATCTCCTGCAAGGCTTGCCCGGCCTGGGTCAGTGTCACGCCGCGCCGTTCCCGCAGGAACAGCATGATGCCATAGCGTTCCTCCAGCGCCTTCACCTCTGCCGACAGGGTGGGCTGGGAAATGGCCAGCGCCCGGGCCGCCAGGGTGAAGCTTCCTTCCCGCGCCACCCAGTGAAAGGCCCGCAACTGTGTATGAAGCATGACCACTCCTATAGATTTTATCTATATCTGCCATTGATACGATGGATTTCCAATATAGTTCCCCCGCCTTCATGGTGCGGCCGGAATGGTCTGCCCGTCGCCAAAACGGCTCCCCGTCCCTGATCTGCTTCGTCCTTTGAGGATGCCCCCATGCGCCTCCGCCGCCTTTCCATCCTGCCGCTCGCCCTTGTCGCCCTGGCCATGGGGTTGGCAGCGCCGGCCAGCCGGGCGCAGGAAAAGACCAGCCTGACCGTCTATACCGGGTTGGAGGCTGATCAGTTGAAGGCCTACAAGGCGGCTTTCGAGGCGGCAAACCCCAGCGTGGAAATCCGCTGGGTGCGTGACAGCAACGGCGTCATCATCGCCCGGCTGCTGGCGGAAAAGGCAGCCCCCAAGGCCGATGTGGTGATGGGGGTGACCGCCACCTCCCTGATGCTGATGGACCAGGAAGGCATGTTGGAACCCTATGCGCCGGCTGGTCTGGCGCAGGTGAAGCCGGCCCTGCGCGACAGCCGGCCGCAACCCACCTGGGTCGGCATGGATGTGCTGAGTTCAGCCTTATGTGTCAGCAAGGTGGAACGGGAAAAGCTGGGGCTGGCCCTGCCCACCCGCTGGACCGACCTGACCGATCCGGCCTGGAAGGGCCGCATCACCATGCCCAACCCCGCCTCCTCCGGTACCGGCTTCCTGATGGTCAGCGCCTGGCTGCAGATGATGGGGGAAGAAAAGGGCTGGGCTTTCATGGATGCGCTGGACCGCAACATTGCCAGCTATTCCCATTCGGGTTCCAAACCCTGCAAGCAGGCAGCGACCGGAGAATTTGCCATCGGTCTGTCCTTTGAATATCGCGCCAGCAAGCTGATCGAACAGGGGGCACCGCTGGAACTGGTGCTGCCGGCGGAGGGGCTGGGCTGGGACATGGAAGCTGTCGGTATCGTCAAAGGCACGCCCAAGCTGGCGGCGGCCCGTACCCTGCTGGATTGGGCAGTCACCCCGGAGGCCAACGCGCTCTATGCGCAGAACTTCGCCATCGTCGCCCGGCCGGAGGTACAGCCCAAGGTGCCGCATATCCCGGCCGATCTGGAAAGCCGGCTGGTGAAGCAGGATTTCGCCTGGGCCGCCGCCAACCGCGACCGCATTCTAGCCGAATGGTCGCGCCGTTATGATGCCAAATCGGAAGCGAAATGATCCCTGGTTCTATTGCTGCCAACACCGCACCGGCCCATCTGGTCCTGTCGGGGGTCGGCCATCGTTTCGGTTCTTTCACAGCCCTGGCGGGCGTTGATCTGACGGTGCGGCGGGGGGAATTTGTCACCTTGCTGGGGCCGTCCGGTTCCGGCAAGACGACGCTGCTGCGCGCCATTGCCGGGCTGGCCCCGCCGACGGAAGGCAGCATCCGGCAGGATGGGGCCGATGTCACCGCCGTGCCGGTGGAACGGCGGGATGTCGGGATCGTCTTCCAATCCTATGCGCTGTTCCCCACCCTCAGCGTGGCGGACAATATCACCTATGGGCTGCGCGCCCTGTCGCGTGCGGCCCGGCGGGACCGGCTGGATGCCATGCTGACCCTGATCGGCCTGACCGCCCATGCCGGCAAATATCCCGGCCAGTTGTCGGGCGGCCAGCAGCAGCGCGTGGCGCTGGCCCGCGCCCTGGCCCCCGGTCCCGGCCTGCTGCTGCTGGATGAACCGCTGTCGGCCCTGGATGCGGAGGTGCGGCGCGATCTGCGCGGGGAACTGCGCCGCCTGCAGCGCCAGCTGGGCATCACCACGCTGATGGTCACCCATGACCAGGAAGAGGCGCTGACCCTGTCCGACCGGATCATGGTGCTGAGCCAGGGAAAGGTGGAACAGGTCGGCAGCCCGGTTGACCTGTATGACCGGCCGGCCAGCCTGTTCGTCGCCGGTTTCATCGGCGCGATGAACCGGTTGCCGCTGACAAGCGCGCCGGATGGTTCCCTGCTCCTCGGGCCCTGGCCGCTGCCAGGGCTGGAACTGGGTAACAACCAGCCGGGGCAGGCCCCCGTGCTCTGCCTGCGGCCGGAATGGCTGGGGCTGGATGATGCCGCGCTGGACCGGCCACAGATCGATGATGGCCATCTCTGCCTGCCCGGCCGGGTGACCGACAGCGAATATCGCGGTGCCCAGATCATGGTGCAACTGGCATTGGATGCGCCGGAACTGGCGGGCCTGTCGCTGACCAGCTTGCAACCGGCCTGGGCTGGTGCAGTCGCCGGTGGGGACTTGGCCCCGGGTCGCCGGCTCCGGCTGCGATTGCCTTTGGGCCGGCTGCGCTTGTTCGCCGATGGGGTCGCCGCGTGACCATGCCCCAAGCCCTATACCGGCCCCGCCTTGCCGGGCTGACGCGGGCGACCATTTCACTGCTGGCCATCACCCCCAGCCTGCTGTTCCTGCTGCTGGCCCTGGCCTTGCCGCTGGCCGCCCTGCTGTCGCAGGCGCTGCATGATCGGGCGGGGCATTTTGTCGGGCTGGCCAATCTGCGCGACTATCTGGCCAACCCGTCGCTGCTGGCCGCCCTGGGCAACAGCCTGATCCTGTCGCTGGTCAGCGCCGGCATCACTGTCACCCTGGCCTTTCTTTATGCCTATGGGCTGACGCGGACCCGGATGCCGGGGCGCGGCCTGTTCGCACTGATCGCGCAATTGCCCTTGCTGGCGCCGTCGCTGCTGCCCGGCATCGCCCTGATCTATCTGTTCGGTAATCAGGGCATACTGAAGGGGGCGCTGGGCGGGCACAGCATCTATGGCCCCATCGGGATCGTGCTGGGGGAGGTGTTCTGGACCTTTCCCCATGCCCTGCTGATCCTCACCGCTGCGCTGTCGCTGGCTGACGCGCGGCTGTATGAGGCGGCGCGCGCCTTAAAGGCGGGGCCATGGCGGCGCTTTGCCACCATTACCCTGCCATCGGTACGCCCAGGTCTGATCTCTGCCTTCGTCGCCGTCTTTGCCATGGTCATCACCGATTTCGGCGTGCCCAAGGTGATTGGCGGGCAAATGCCCCTGCTCTCCACCGACATTTACCGGCAGGTGATCGGCCAGCAGAATTTCCAGCGCGGGGCCGTGGTGGCCCTGCTGCTGCTGCTGCCGGCCCTGCTGGCCTTCCTGATCGACCGGGCAATGGCGGCGCGGCCAGGCGCCGCCTTGGGGGGTAAGGCGGTGGCGCTGGTGGCAGAACGCAACCGCGCGGTCGATACCGTTTTCCTGATCTTCTGCGCTGCCGTGGCCGGCTGCCTGCTGCTGATCCCGGTAACGGCCCTGTTCGCCTCCCTGGTCAGGCTGTGGCCTTATGACCTGACCTTGGACCTGTGGCATTATCAGTTCGACATGGCGGACAGCAGCGGCTGGGAAGCCTATGGCAATTCCGTGAAACTGGCGGCTTTCACCGCCCTGTGCGGCACGTTGGTGATTTTCCCCGGTGCCTGGCTGGTGGTGAAGGGCCGGGCGGCGGCGGCGATGCGCCAGGGCATCCATGCGCTGGCGCTGCTGCCCCTGGCCGTGCCGGGGCTGGTGCTGGGGCTGGGCTATGTGTTTTTCCTGGCCGATCCGGACAATCCACTGCGGATGCTGCAGGGCACGCTGGCACTGCTGGTGATCTGCACCATCGCCCATTATTACAGCGTGCCACACCTGTCCGCGATGACCGCCCTACGCCGGCTGGACCCGGAGCTGGAGGAAGCCGGCCGGGCGCTGAAAGTATCGCCCGCCGTGACACTGCGCCGTGTCACCCTGCCGCTGACGCTGCCGGTGGTGCTGGACATGGCCTCCTACCTTTTCCTCAGCGCCCTGACGACGGTATCAGCCGTTGTCTTTCTCTATGATCCCGACACAAGTCTGGCAGCCTTGGCGGTGCTGGCCATGGATGATGCCGGCGATACCGCCCCGGCCGCCGCCATGGCAATGCTGATCTTCGCCACCGGCGCCGTGGCCCGCATCGGCTGGGCCCTGGCGACAGCCGGGCTTCGGCGGCGAACAGCGCGTTGGCAGACACGGAAGGACGGTTGAAACGGGCGGCGCGGACGGTCACCCCGGCAAGGTAAGGTCAAAGATCGTGCCGCCCTGGCCGGATGGCAGGCAGCGCACATCGCCACCATGGGCGCGGGCAATGGCGCGCACCACGGCCAGCCCCAGCCCGCTGCCCTGCCCGGACCGGGATTTCTGGCCCCGGTGAAAAGCATCAAACACGCTTTCCCGGAACGCCGCCGGAATGCCCGGCCCCGCATCCTCCACCTGCAAATGGTAGAGACCATGGCGGCGGAAGGACCGGATATGCAGCGGTCCGGATTCGGCATGATTGATGGCATTGTCCAGCAGGGCCATCAGGGCCTGACGGATGCGCACAGGGTCGCACACCACCTCATCCGCCGCCATTTCCAGCACCGGCACCAGCCCGACGCTGCGGAGATTGGGCTCCAGCGTTCCCACTGCATCGCGCAGGCTGGCGGCCAGATCGCATTGTTCCAGCTGGATATCCAGCCGTCCGCTCTCCCCCAGCCCCAGCACGCGCAGATCCTCCACCAGCCGGGCCAACCCTTCCACCTGGCTCAACAAGCCCGCCAGCAGGGCGGGTGTGGGCTGGAAAACCCCTTCGGTCATGCCCTGCAGCCGGCCGCGCAGCACCGTCACCGGCGTGCGCAGCTCATGCGCGATGGCGGCGTTCCAGAAAGCCCGGTCCTTCGCCATGCTTTCCATCTGTTCGGCCAGATTATTGAAGTCCAGCACCAGCCGCGTGGCTTCCCCCATCGGGCTGCCCTCCATGCTGGCGCGGGCGGAAAGATCGCCCTCTGCCACCCGGCGCAGGCTGGCCGCCACGGAATTCAATGGTGCCAGGATGCGCCGGGCCAGTTTCACCGCAACGCCCGTCGCCAAGATCAGCGCGGCCAGCAGGGTGCTGGCCATCCAGATGATCTCTACCGGGTTGGGAACAATGTCATCGGAAATACTGGAAGGAAAATATGTATAAAAATATGCATAAAAAGCATAAGAACCCAGGATAACAAGCAGTACCACACTGGTTGCGACGGCTGCCATCGACAGGATGATTTGACGTCGCAAGCCAGAGCCCTTTGGAGGCGCGATCCTTGGCGTCATACATCACCCAGTCGGTAACCGACGCCCCGGACATTTGTCGGCACGCCCGCAATACCTTGTGCCTCCAGCTTTTTGCGCAGCTTACTCAGATGGCTGTCCACCGTCCGTTCCAGCGCCTCGCCTTCCGGCAGGCAGGCCTCCAGCAGTTCCATGCGGGTAAAGACCCGCTTCGGCATCCGGGCCAGATGCACCAGCAGCCGATATTCGGTCAGGGTCAGATCCAGGGGCAGGCTGTCGCCATCGGCTGTTTCGATCAGCGCTTGATGACCTTCCAGGTCGATGCGCAGGGGGCCGAAGCGCAGGACGCGCTGGGAACGGCCGCCACCCTCCCCGCTACAGCGCCGCAGCACGGCCTGGACGCGTGCCACCACCTCCGCCGGGTTAAACGGCTTGACAACATAATCATCCGCCCCGATGCGCAAGCCCATCAGCTTGTCGATATCCTGGTCGAGCGCGGTCAGCATGATGACGGGGGTATTGCCGCGATGGCGGATTTCGGCCAGCACCTGCCAGCCATCCAGCCGCGGCAACTGCACATCCAGCAACACCAGATCGGGGCGCAGGGTCAGATGCAGGTCCAGGGCCCGCCGGCCATCCTCGGCGCGGACCACCCGCAGCCCTGCCCGTTCCAGATAGGCGGTCAGGATATCGGCAATCTCCGGTTCATCTTCGGTGACAAGGATCAGCGCCTCGCCCGGCCGCCCCCGGCCGGGTGTCGCCGCTTCGTCATGCGCATCCAGCATCATCATGCTTTTTCGCCATCTCCATCATTTCTCCACACACCCTCGATTAAAACACAACGCTCCTCTCAGACTTTCCCGGCGAGCGCCAGTCGGCCGTCATCGCATCAATCGCGAGGCAAACAGAGAATATGTACCGTAAATTGGCAATAACCGCTCTGTTGTTGGGCGGGGCAGCCTCTCTGGGTTTCTTGGTCCTGCACAAGGGGACGAAAACCCATGCCGAAGTCGCCAATAAGGAGATTCTGAGCGTCACGGTGACCAGTCCCCATACACAGACAATCATCGACCATACCGGCGTTGCCGGCACATTGGTGCCGCGGGAAGAGACCACGGTGATGGCCGAGCTTACCAATGTCCGCATTCTGGATGTGTCGGCCGAGGTGGGCGATCACGTCAAGAAGGGCGATCCGCTGGCCGTGCTGGATACTGAAGGCCTGCGCCTGCAACTGGCGCAGATGGAGGCGGATTACGCCAAGGCCCGCGATGAGGCGACGCGGACCCTCTCCATCAAGGATACCGGCGCTGTCAGCGAAAGCCTGATCATGGAAAAGCGCAGCGCCCTGGCCACGATGAAGGCCAAGGTGGAGGAGGCCAAACTGGCCATCCGGCGCGCCACCGTGCACGCGCCCACCGGTGGGGTGGTGTTCGAACGCCGGGCCCTGGTGGGGGGGATCGCCAACGCGACCGATCCGCTGTTTCGTATTGCACGCGATGGTGAAATCGAAGCCGAACTGCGCGTGCCCGAAGGCCAGGCCAACCGTGTGAAGCCGGCCAGCAATGTGCATCTGACGGTCCCTGGCGTGCAGGGTTCCCTGCTGGGGTCCGTGCGGCTGGTATCGCCGCGCATTGATGCATCCGACCGTGCCGCCGCTGTACGTGTGACCGTCCCCAGCGCCCAGGGGCTGATGGTGGGCGGATTCGTCCATGGCGATATTGAACTGAACCCGGTGACGGCCCTGGCCTTACCGGCCACGGCCATTCAGCGCGATGGCGAGGGTGCCTTTGTCTGGGAGGTGGATGCCAGCAACCATGTCGTCCGCCATCCCGTCACGCCCCTGCTGCAACGGGATGGTATGGCCCTGGTCGAAGGGGTCACGCCCGATCTGCGGGTGGTGCAACGCGCGGGAACGCTGATCCGCGCGGGTGATTTCGTGAAGACGGTGGAGGCACGCTGAGCCATGTCCATGCCAATTTCCACCTGGGCCATCCGAAATCCGATTCCGCCCATCGTCCTGTTTCTTGTGCTGACAGTCGCCGGTCTGATCGCGTTCCGGCAGCTTCCCGTAACCAATATGCCCAATGCCGTGGTGCCGGTCGTCAGCGTCATCATCAACCAGCCGGGAGCCTCTCCCAGCGAAATCGAAATCCAGATCACCCGACGCGTCGAAGGCGCGCTGGCGGGGCTGTCGGGGGTGAAGCACATCACCTCCACCATCGCCGAGGGGTCCTCCATCACCAATGTCGAATTCCATCTGGGCACGGATTACGACCGGGCCACCAATGATTCGCGCGACGCCTTGGCCAGCATCCGTGACCAGCTGCCACGCTCCATCCTGGAACCGCAGGTGCGACGGGAAGAGGCGGATGGCGGGGCCATCTTCTCCTTCGGTGTCGAAGCACCGACCATGCGGCCGGAGGAACTGTCCTGGTTCGTGGATGACACGGTCAATCGCCGATTGCTGGCTGTTCCCGGCGTGGCCAAGGTGCAGCGCAATGGCGGCATCAACCATGAGGTGACGGTGACGCTGGACCCGGCCCGGCTGGCCGCCTTCGGCGTATCCGCCGCCGATATCAGCCGCCAGTTGGCCCAGACCAATATCGATCTGCCGGGCGGGCGGCTGGTGCAGGAAGGCACGGAATACAGCCTGCGTACCCTGGGCGGGGTCCAGTCCGTCAAGGCGCTGCGCCAGACCTGGATCAATCTGGGCAATGGCCGGGGGGTGCGCCTGGGTGAGATCGCCACGGTGACCGATGGCGGGGCCGAGCCCCGGTCCATCACCACCCTGAACGGCAAGCCGGCCGTCACCTTTGCGGTGTTCCGCGCCAAGGGGGCGAGCGAGCTGACCGTGGGTGCCGCCGTGCGGGAAGCGCTGGCCGATATTGCAGCCAACAACAAGGCCGTGACCTTCACCGAGCTGTTTTCCCTGGTTGATTTCACCCAGACCAGCTTCAGTTCCACCCTCTACACCTTCTTCGAAGGGGCGGTGCTGACGATCCTGACCGTCTTTTTGTTCCTGCGCGACGGGCGGTCGACGGCGCTGGCGGCCATCACCATTCCGCTCTCCATCATCCCCACCTTCCTGGCGCTTTATTTCCTGGGCTATTCGCTGAACCTTGTCAGCCTGATGGCGATCTCCCTGGTTACCGGCGTGCTGGTGGATGATGCGATTGTGGAGATTGAGAATATCCATCGCCACATGGCGGATGATCCGACCAAGAAGCCCTATGATGCCGCCATCATCGCCGCCGATGAGATCGGGCTGGCCGTGGTGGCAACCACGGCGGTGATCTGCGCTGTCTTCATGCCGGTCAGTTTCATGGGCGGCGTGGTCGGTCAGTTCTTCGTGCAGTTCGGGGTGACGGTGGCCGTCGCGGCCTTCTTCTCCCTGGTGGTGGCCCGGCTGCTGACGCCGATGCTGGCAGCCTATCTGCTGCGCGCACCCGCCACCCATCAGGGCCCGGCCGAAGGGCGCTGGGGGGCACGCTATCGCCGGCTGGTGGAATGGACGCTGGACCATCGCGCGGTGACCTTGCTGATCGCGGCGGCCAGCGTCGCCCTGTCCTTCGGCATGATCCCGCTGCTGTCCACCGGCTATCTGCCCTATGAGGATTATTCCCAGTCAACGCTGACCATCGAACTGCCGCGCGGTTCCACCCTGGCCCAGACCGATGCCACCGCGCAGCGTATGGCCGACATCCTGCGCGAACGGCCGGAAACGCTGTATGTGCTGACCAATGCCGGCGGGGAGCAGGGGGTGAATGTTGCCAACCTGCAGATCAAACTGTCCCCACCCAAGGAACGCGATGTCAGCCAGCGTGAATTTGAAGCGCTCGTCCTGCCGGCCCTGTCGGTGGTGCCGGATGTCCGCGCCCGCTTCTCCAATTCCTCCGGTGGCAAGGATATCAGCATCATCCTGACCAGCGAGGATACGCAGGCCCTGGAGCGGACGGCCAAGGCCGTTGAACGCGGAATGCGCGGGATTGACGGCATCAATTCGGTTGGCAGCACCGCCCCGGTGTCACAGCCGGAAATCGTCATCACGCCCGATTTCGCCAAGGCGGCTCAACTGGGCATCAGCGTTCAGGCACTCAGCGATGCCGTGAATATCGCCACTATCGGCGATACCGACGCCAACCTGGCCAAGTTCAACCATGACGGCCGCCAGCTGGTTGTCCGCGTCCGGCTGGCAGCCGCACCGGAAACGACGCTGGAGACGGTGCGCGAGCTGCGGGTTCCCACAGCCGGTGGCGGGTCGGTGCCGCTTTCCGCGGTCGCCAGCATCCGGTTCGGGGCGGGGCCCGCCAGCATCGAACGCTATGACCGGCGCCGTAAGATCGCGGTGGAAGCCAATGTGGATGGGCTGTCGCTGGGGGATGCGCTGGAAATGATCCATGATCTGCCGGCCATGGAGAACCTTCCCCGCAGCGTCGATGTCCGCAATGGCGGCGATGGGGAGGAGATGACCGACCTGTTCAACCGTTTCCTGGAAGCCATCGCCGCCGGGTTGATGCTGGTCTATGTCATCCAGGTTCTGCTCTACAAGGACTGGATCCAGCCGCTGACCCGGATGGCGGCGCTGCCGCTTTCCATCGGGGGTGCTTTCCTGGCCCTGTTGCTGACCAACACCGATCTCAACATGTCAGCCGCCATCGGCATCCTGATGTTGATGGGTATTGCCGACAAGAACTCCATCCTGCTGGTGGATTATATGGTGGAGCGTATCCGCAACGGGGTCGACCGTCGGCAGGCCATTGTCGAATCCTGCACTGTCCGGGCCCGGCCGATCATCATGACCTCGTTGGCCATGCTGGCCGGGATGCTGCCCATCGCGCTGGGTATCGGCCTGGACACGGCGTTTCGTGAGCCCATGGCGATTGCGGTGATCGGGGGGCTGATCTCCTCCACCGCGCTCAGCCTGATCTTCGTCCCGGTCCTGTTCGATTACGTGCGTGATGCGGAGGACTGGCTGGTGCCCCGGCTGCGTCGCCTGCTCTGATACTCTGTTACCATGATCAGAACCGATCGGTTCTGATCATGGCCCTCAATCGCCGGCGCCAACATCCGTTGGCTTGGCTTCACGCGGCACGTGCCGCGCGGCGGCGGTCGCCGCCGTACCAAGTTGCGATGCGTTCCGCTCATCGCAACTTGGTATGACCTGCCCCTTCAGACCGGCCACCCGGCAGACCCGATCCAGGGTCACCGGACGGCCGGTGACCCCGTTCCCTGGTCCAAGGACCGATCCCATGCGCCTGCCCATCCTGGTCGCCCTGATGCTGACCGTCTCCGCCTGCAAGACCGTGGCCCCGCTGGAAAAGCCGGAGCCGCCGATCCCCGCCGCCTTCACCCCGGCGCTGACACCCGATGAGGCCGGCGAAGCCCGACGGCTGACACGGGAGGAGATGTTCCGCGACCCGCGCCTGCTGCGGGTCATTGATCTGGCCCTGGAGAATAACCGTGACCTGCGGCTGGCCCTGCTGAATGTTGAAACGGCGCGGGCACAGAACAACATCCAGAATGCCGCAACCCAACCCGATATCGACCTCCAGACCTCGTCCAACGTGGAACGCACCAGGGTGCAGCGCAAGGGCAAGCCGGAGATGATCCTGCAGAACAATCTGAGCATTAATCTGAATGCGTTCGAGATTGATCTGTTCGGTCGCGTCCGCGCCATGACGGAGGCCGCCGCCGCCCGCTATCTGGCCAGCGAGGAAGGCTATCGCGCGGCGCGGGCCACGCTGATCGGGGCTGTGGCCGAGAGCTATTTTGCCCAGCGGCTGGCCGTTGAACAGCGGGCGCTGATGGAAAACATCCTGGCTGACTGGCGGCAATCGGCGGAACTGGCCAGCGCACGCTGGCGCAGCGGCACCGGGAACGAGGTGGATGTGATCCGCGCTCAGGCCCAGGTCTCCGCCACCGAAGCGGATCTGCGCGGGCGTGAACGGGCCGTGCTGCGCGCCGACAATGCGCTGCGCCTGATCGTCGGTGCCGACCTGCCGGCGGACCTGCCCCCCGCCCTGGCGCTGGACCAGAACCCGGTGGTGACCCGGCTGCCGGCCGGTCTTCCCTCTGACCTGCTGCTGAACCGGCCGGATATCCGGCAGGCCGAACAGGTGTTGCAGGCCAGCAATGCCGATGTTGCGGCCGCCCGGGCCGCCTTCTTCCCCCGCCTGTCCTTGACGGCCGCCGTCGGTTTCACCTCCCCCGCGCTGGGGTCCCTTTTCAGCCCCACGAACAATACCTGGAGCTTCGCCCCCCGGCTGGCCCTGCCGATTTTCAATGGCGGCCGCCTGGAAGGTGAATTGGACGTGGCAAAGGTGCGGCGCAACGAAGCCGTCGCCCAATATGAAAAGGCGATCCAGACCGCCTTCCGGGAGGTTGCCGACGGGCTGGCGGGCAGCGCCACGCTGGACGCCCAGATTGATGCCCAGCAGCGCACCGTGGCCGAGGTGAAACGCGGCGTGGCAATGGCCGACGCCCGTTACAAGGCCGGGCTGGAAGGCCGGCTGGAACTGTTGGAGGCCCAGCGGCAGCTGCAGATGACCCAACAGGCTCTGCTCGCCCTGCAGGCCGAAAATATCGTCAACGCCGTCGTCCTCTACAAGGCGCTGGGGGGAGAAGCGACCTGGAAATAATCGGGAAAAGGGTCACAAGGGGCCGCCATGCCGGCCCCTCTTTTCTCCCGCCGATATTATGAATTGTTTCCAATCAGGGGCATTTTTTCGCCGCCAAAAGAGGGGGTGACTTTTACGAAGGGCGCGATATAAAGTCCGGCGGCGCAATGGATATTGAAGGCGGTGCTGTTCTTAGGAATTTTTTCTCCGATAGAATAAACTGCCCGCAATCACATTGAAATACCCGGTCAGAGAATCACGATGCGTATCGGCTTTCTTTTCAACCATGACCAAATTCATCAGGTCGCCCATAGCCTTCCTATCGCCATTGCGCTGGCCGATGCTGGTTTCGCCGGTGAGATCATTGTTGCCACCACAACGGAACGGATGAAGCGGGAGGTTCTGCGCCTGGGCGGTGACCGGATCGGGCGCAGCATCCAGCATGTGGCGCTGGAGCTGAAGGGAAAATCCCAGACCCTGTCGCGCCTGCTGGAATTCGCCATACCTTCCCGCAAGCTTTTGATCTATGGCGATAATCTGGATTTCTTCCGCAGCCTGGACATTATGGTGGTGGCGGAAAAGACCTCCCTGGTGCTGAAGAAGCACTATGGGCTGACCAATCTGAAAATCGTCCATACCCGCCATGGGGCCGGCGACCGGGCCATCGGCTTTGACAAGGCCAGTGCCGGTTTCGACCATGTGCTCTGCTCAGGCCCCAAGATCAAGGAACGGCTGATCGCGGAGGCGGGCGTTCCGGCGGAACGGATCAGCATTGTCGGTTACCCGAAATTCGACACGCTCAACCCCAGCGTCACCCGGTTTCCGGTGCAGAACGCCAAGCCGGTGGTGTTCTACAATCCGCATTGTTCCGCCCATCTGTCCTCCTGGTTCAAACATGGGCGGCAGGTACTGGATTTCTTTGTCGGGAACGATGATTACCAACTGATCTTCGCCCCCCATGTCATGCTGTTCGAACGCAAGTTCGTGATGACCATCGACAAACTGCGGCTGGATCGGCCGGGCCGCATCGATGAACGCTATCTGAAGTCGCCCAACATCCATATCGATCTGGGCAGCCGTGCCTGCACGGATATGAGTTACACATTGATGGCCGATCTCTATCTGGGGGATGTCAGCAGCCAGATTTATGAATTCCTGCTGCGGCCACGCCCCTGCCTGTTCCTGAACAGCCAGGGCGTGGATTGGCGCCGTGACACCAATTACACCCACTGGCAGGCCGGCCCGGTGATCGACAGTCCGGCGCAACTGGCGGCGGGGCTGAAACAGGCCCTGGAAAGCCATGCGGGCGAGTATCTGCCTGTACAGCAGCAGATGTTTGCCCGCAGTTTCGATCTGGATGATCGCCCCTCCTCCCGTCGGGCGGCAGAGGTTCTGATGCGGTTGGCCGATCAGTCATCCGGCGCTATTGCATGAGCGCGCTGATCACGATCCTGCTGCCCTTCTTCAATGAAGAAGGTTGGATCGGGGCGACCATCGACAGCCTCATCGCGCAGCATGATCAGCGTTTCCATCTGATTTTATTGGACAATGCCTCCACCGATGGTGGTCGGGCGGAGGCAGAGCGACATCTGGCCCGCTGGGAAGCGGGCATGTCCCGCATCGTCCCGGTGGCCATTCCGGGGAAAACCAATGCCCTGAGCGCCGGCCTGTCACTGGTCACCACCCCCTATGTGGCCATTTGCGATGCCGATACCCATTACCCGCCCTGCTATATCGCCAATTGCCTGAAACTGTTCGCCGCCCATGCCGATGCAACGGCGGTCATGGCGATTGATCTTTACGATGCCGCCGACAGCGCGGCGGCCAAAAGGCGGATGAATCGCGTCCTTGGCAAGGCCCGCCGGAACCGTGACCGCTGTCATGCCGGGGGCTATGCCCAGGCCTTCCGTACCGATGCCTTGCGGCAGGCTGGCGGCTTTGACACGCAGCGCTGGCCCTTCGTGCTGGAAGATCACGAGATCATCCATCGTGTTCACCGGCTGGGCATTTCGCTTTATGATGCCGGCCATTACTGCCACCCGTCCACCCGACGGGCCGACAGGCGCTGTGTCAGCTGGACAAGGTTCGAACGTTTGCTTTATCGCTTCCTGCCCCGGTCCCGGATGGACTGGTTCTTTTACGAATTCCTGTGGCGCAGACTGGAACACCGCCGCGCCTTTGCCGCCGCTTTGCGAGAGAAGAATTGGACGTGAACCAGGGTGGGGCGCCGCAGGGCACGCTGCGGCGTATTTTCGGCGGGCTGGGGCTGGTGCTGGGGGGCAAGGCCGGGGCGGGGCTGATCAGTCTGGCCTATCTGGTCATCGCCACCCGCGCCCTGGGACCGCATGATTATGGCGTGCTGGTGCTGATCCATGGCTATGTCACCACCGTCTGCGGCATTGTGGAATTTCCCGCCTGGCAGGCCGTTGTCCGCTATGGGGCGGAGGCACGGCGTGATGAGGCGACCCACCGGCTGGCCCGGCTGCTGCGCTTTGGTGCGCGGGTGGAATTGCTGGGCGGGCTGGCCGCCATCCTGACGGCGGCCATCTGCGCGCCGTTGATCGGCCCCCGGCTGGGCTGGCCGGAAACGGCGCTGGTGCTCTCCCTGCCTTACAGTCTGGCCGTGCTGGGCTCCGTCCGCTCCACGCCGGCCGGATATCTGCAATTGATCAACCGGTTCGATCTGCTGGGGCTGCATAATCTGGTCCAGCCGCTGGTGCGGCTGACCGGTGCGGGTCTGGCGGCCTTTGCCGGCTGGGGGCTGACCGGTTTCCTGGTGGCCTGGCTGCTGGCGGCACTGGCGGAATTCGCCGTGCTCTGGGCCCTGGGCCTGTGGTTCGCGCATCAGCATCTGGGGCGGGATCTGCGCCACCCGGAGCCGGGCAATGCCGTGGCCGATAATCCGGGCATCTGGCGCTTTCTGCTGGCCAGCAATGCCGATGTCACCTTGAGCGAGCTGGCCGGGCGGGCGGCCCCGTTGATCGTCGGCTGGGTGCTGGGGCCGACGGCGGCGGGCCTGTTCTCCGTGGCGCAGCGGGCCACCGTGCTGATCGCCCAGCCGGCGCAGATATTGGGCAACACTGCTTATCCGGAGATGGCCCGCATGGTGGCCAGCGGACAGGGGGGCAGCGCCCTACGCCACACGGTGCTGCGCGTCACCGGCATCGCGCTGGCGGCCAGCCTGCCCATCATCGCCCTGGTCTGGCTGTTCGCGCCGCAAATCGTCCGGCTGATCGCCGGGCCGGAATTTGCCGGGGCGGCCGGGCTGATGGTGGTGCTGGTGCTGGCCCGTGCGCTGGCCCTGGCCGGGCCGCCGGCCACGGCCGCGCTGACGGCGCTGGGGCGGCCCGGCTGGTCCATGTCGGCCAACCTGACGGCCAGCCTGCTGTTCCTGCCCATCCTGCCGGTGCTGCTGAACCTGCAGGGGCTGGACGGGGCCGGTTTCCAGGCCATCGGACAGGCCGCTACCGCTAGCCTGCTGCTGCTGATTCTGGCCTGGAAACGGAGTGCGCAGGCATGAGCACCGCCCCCCGCATCGCCTATATCATCAATTCCGTGGAAGGCGGCGGCGCCGCCCTGCCCGTGCCCGCCGTTACAAAGGTGATGCGCGATGCCGGGGCCAGCGTGCGCGTCTTCGCCCTGACCCGCCGGGATGGCCGCGCCCTGCCGCCGATGCAGGCGGCCGGGCTGGACCCGCTGGTGCGTGACGGCGGCACGGGCGACCATGGGCAGGCGCTGCGCTGGTTGCACCGGGAGGTGCAGGCCTGGGGGGCGACGCATCTCTGGACCTCGCTCAGCCGCGCCACCATTCTGGGCCTGCTGCTGGGGCCCCATCTGGGTCTGCCCGTCATCTGCTGGCAGCACGCGGCCTTTCTGAAACCCTGGAACCGCCGCTTGATGCGGCTGTTGCAATCGCGGGCGACATTGTGGGTGGGTGATTCCGCCTCCGTCTCCGCCTTGACGCGGCAGCGGCTGGCGGTGGGCGAAGACCGGCTGATGACCTGGCCGATCTTTGCCGCCGATCCGGCCCAACCCGTCGCCCCCCCCTGGCAGCCGGGACAGACGCTGGAATTGGGCAGCCTGGGTCGGCTGCATCCGGTGAAGGGCTATGACAGCTTGATCGAAGCCATGGCCCTGCTGCGCCAGCAGGGCTTCACCCCACCCTGCCCCATCCGCCTGACCCTGGCCGGCGAAGGCGATGAACGGGAAAGACTGGCCGCCCTGGCAGCGCAGGGCGGGGTGGCAGATATCGTGCTGCCCGGCTATGTCGACCGGCCGCAACAATTTCTGGCTGGCCTGCATCTTTACCTGCAACCCTCCCGGTCGGAGGGCTTCTGTATCGCCGCCCATGAAGCCATGGTGGCGGGCCTGCCCGTGCTGGCATCGGCCGTGGGGGAAATCCCCTTCAGCATTCAGGAAGGCATTACCGGTCACACGGTGCCGCCGCGCGATGTGCCGGCCCTGGCCGACCGGCTGGGCCGGCTGCTGGCCGAACCGGGGCGGCTGCACGCCATGGGCAGCGCCGCACGGGCGCATATCCTGGACCGCTTCTCCCTCATCCGCTTCAACGCGGCCGGTCAGGCCATCATGCAACGGATCAGCGGAACCGGCGCCTGAGTTCCAGCCAGAGGCCGGCCAGCGAACGGTCGATATATTTCACGTCGATCAGGGTCACCCCGCCCCCGCTGCTCAACGTGTGAAACCCCTCCCGGTAGCGCCCGGCCGAGGCCGGCACATCCAGCGGCGCGCCTGCTGTGGCCGTGAAGCCTGTCTCATCCAACCGGTCGATCCAGAGCGGGCGCAGGGCGCCCCCATAGGTGCGGCTGCAATCCTGTGTCGGCAGCATGATCCGCCCGTCGATCTGCACCGCCGTCCCGCCGGGGCGGGCTGAGGCCATGTCGATGCGCACCGGGTTACCTGGATGCGGATGCCAGGGGCCGGTGATACGTTCCGCCCAGGCGACATGCAGATGCCCCATGCGGGTTTCCCGCCGGTCGGCCGGGGAATAGAACAGCCACCAGCGCCCCTGATGATAAAGCGGGGTGGCATCCACCGGCACCCGGTCCAGCCCGATCTCTGCTTCCCGCACCCAATCATGCAAGCCGTCGCGCATTCGATAGAGATACAGGCTGCCGGAGCGGTGCGCCTCCGGCAGCATCCAGACAGCGCCGTCGGCCGCGAACACGGTGGGGTAGGAAAGATGCCAGGATTCCGCCAGACAGGGCCGCCGCTCCAGCAGCCTGAAATCCGCATCCAGGGTCAGCAGGTCGATGGTGCCATGCCGGCTGTTATAATCATAGGCTTCGGCAAAAAGGTGAAGATACCCGTCCTGGCGCCAGGGAAAGGGATCGGCCAGGAAATGAAAACGGGGTTCTTCCGCCAGCCAATGCACCGGCTGATCCGCCAGCCCCTGGCTCAACACCTGCTCCACTGGCCGGTCGATGATACCGCATCTCCAGATATCTTTGCGGCGCGGCATCTTTCCCTCCCGTCACCCAGTACTGCGGGTGATGCGGATACCCAATTTCTTCACCCGGTGCCAGAGGCTGCGTTCAGTAATGCCCAGCCTTTCAGCGGCACGGGCCTGGATACCGCCGCATTCCCGCAAGGCGCGGGTGAGGATTTCCTTTTCCACCCGCGCCAGCTCGGCATCCAGATCGGCAGGCAAGGCCGCACCGGCGCCGCTGGCCAGTCGCGGCCGGTCCTCGAACAGATAGGGGGGAAGGTCGCCCACCTCCACCATCGGGCCCTGCGCCACGATGACGGCCCGTTCGATGCAATTCTGCAATTCGCGGATATTGCCCTGCCAGCGATAGGCCTCCATCGCCGTCAACGCCGGCTTGGAAAAGCCGGTCAGCTTTTTCGACATGAAGCGGGCATGACGGGCCAGGAAATGCGCGGCGAGCGCGGGAATATCCCCCGGCCGATCCCGCAAGGCCGGCACGGTGATGGGGAAGACATTCAGCCGGTAATACAGATCCTCCCGGAAGCTGCCCTTCTCCACCTCTTTGCGCAGGTCGCGGTGGCTGGCGGCGATGAAGCGGACATCCACTTTGATGGAACGGGTACCGCCCACCATCTCGAATGTCTGTTCCTGCACAGCCCGCAGCACCTTGGCCTGCAAAGCCAGCGGCATGTCGCCGATCTCATCCAGGAACAGGGTGCCGCCATTGGCCAGGGAGAAACGGCCATCGCGGGCAGCGATGGCACCGGTAAAGGCCCCCTTCACATGGCCGAACAGCTCGCTCTCCATCAGGTTTTCCGGGATGGCGGCGCAGTTGACGGCAACGAACGGCTTGTCGCGGCGCTGGCTGTTATCATGAATGGCGCGGGCGATCAGTTCCTTGCCGGTACCGCTTTCCCCATGCAACAGCACCGTGGCCCGGCTGTCGCACACATCGGTGACCTGTTTCAGCACCTGCTGGAACGGGGCACTGGTGCCGATCAGGCTGCCGAAATCGAACTTGTCGCGCAGTTCCTGGCGCAGCCGACGATTATCATCCTCCGCATCGCGCAGTTTCAGCGCCCGGCTGATGGTGGCAACGACATCGTCCATTTCAAAGGGCTTGGCGATGTAGTCAAACGCCCCCTCGCGGATCAGCGCCACTGCATCCCGCACAGAGGCATAGGCCGTCATGATGATGACGGGCAGCTCCGGACGGGCTGCCTGCAGCCGGTTCAGCAGATCCCGCCCGGAAGCACCCGGCATCCGCAGATCGCTCAACACCAGGCGAACATTATTTTCATCCAGAAAGGCCAGGGCGGCCGGCACATTATCCACGGCATGGGCTTCAAAGCCGCGGGCTTGCAGCCCTGCCGCCGTCACCTCCCCCAGTCGCGTCTCGTCATCGACGATCAGGATCACGCCTACCTCCCCTCCTCCGGCGGTGCCAAGGGCAGCCGCAGGGTGAAACAGGTGCCCACACCTGAATCACTTTCACATAAGACGGTTCCGCCATGCTGTTCGACAATATGGCGCACACGGGCTAGGCCAAGGCCCGTGCCGCGCGGCTTGGTGGTGACGAACGGTTCGAACAGGCGCTGCCGCACCTCCGGATCAATGCCATTGCCCGTGTCCGTGATGCTGACCAGCACCAGCTCCCCCTCCCTCTCCACCCGCGTGGTCAGGGAGCCCCCTTGTGGCATGGCATCCATCGCATTCAGGATGATGTTCAGGAAGACCTGATGGAGTTGTTCAGCATCGGCCTGGATAATGAAGGCACCGGGCTGACCGGCGCTTTCCACCACAATGCCGCGCTGCTTCAGATCATGCTGGGCGAAGGTCAACGTATTGCCCAGTTCCAGCGCCACATCGACCGGTCGACGCAACAGGATGCGCGGGCGGGCGAAATCCAGCAATTCCTGTACCAGATGATCGATCCGCCCCACCTCCTCCAACACGAAGCCGACCAGCCGGTCGCTGTCCGGTGGCAGGGGGGATTTCATCCGCAGCACCTGACTGGATGTCTTGATGATGCCCAGCGGGTTGCGGATTTCATGGGCCAGAACAGCCGCCGCCTCCCCCAACGTGGCCAGCTGTTCACGCCGACGGACCAGCGATTCACGCTCGCGCATCACCTCCAGCCGGGACGCCATGGCGTTGAAGCCTGCCGACAGCTCGGTCAGCTCCCCCCCGCCAGCCACGGGCACGCGCGCCTTGAAATCCCCCTCCCGCACATGGCGCAGGGCCTGATTCAACAGCGCCAGGGGGCGGGAGATCAGCTTGGACAGCCACAGTGCCACCAAAAGCGAAATCAGCGCCGCCCCCCCGGACAGGGCGAGAAACAGTTCCAGTGTGCGCACATGGGCCAGCAAGGACAGCTGGTTGGCCAGCCGGCTGGAAACAACGCCCACCAGCGTCCCATCCAGATCGCGCAACGGGGCAAAGCCGGTGGCCAGATGGTCATCATCCTCCACCGGGGGAGCCAGCAGACTGCGCGCGCCCGATGCCAGCTTTTCCAGCACCCCCGGCGGCAAATGTGCCGTTACACCATTCGCCAGCACGGTGCCATCATGGGCAATGGCAAAAACCTCGATCATTAGGCCGGGAACGCTGTCCGACATATTGATCATGATGCCGTCCCAGCGGTCGGCCACCAGGGCATAATAACGTTGCCCATCCCGTTCGAACCGGCGCGTGGCCCCCATCAGCAGGACGGGGCGGCCTTCATCATCATTCACCAGAAAAAAGCCGCTGCGTTCCCCCTTGGGCAGGCTGCTGCCATGCCCGACGGGACCGTTGGAAAACAGCAGATTGCCATCGGCATCATAGACGGCGACCGCATCGAAGCCGGCCGAATTCAACAGATGCGCGCTGAAATTCAGCGGCCCCTTGTCCAGGCCACGGTTCCCCAGCGTTGCCGCCATGATGCTGGCGGCCTGTCGTGCCTCCGTCTCGTCACTCTCCGATTGTTCGGCAAAGAAACGGGCCGATTCCTCCAGCCACCCCTCCATGTTGGAGGCGAAGGAGGCCGAAATAATATCGGCCGCGATGTAGCAGGCCAGCAACACCGGTACAGCGCTAACCAGCACGAAGGCAATAACTAGCCGCCAGCGCAGCCGCATATCCGGCAGGAATGACAGGACAAACGCCTTCCAGCCGATCTTCATGCCCCTTCCCCGCTGGCGCTGCGTGCCTTCAACTCCGGATCCCAGCGATCAAAGGCCAGCCAGGGGGCGAGCCGCCGCAGCAGACGGTTCAACAGGCCGATACGGCAGCGCACCAGGATGGATGACGGCAGCAGCCCGCTGCCGAACCTAAGCTTGGACGCGTAGGCTGTCTGGCCCGACTGGAAAAGGCGGCGCCCCGTTTTCAAAGTGAACCGCACATTTTCCATCCAGCTGACGGCATAGAGATTATGGTCGCGCGCCAAGGGATATTCCATCCCCAGAAACTTGTCGATCACCCGGTCGTCAGCCAACAATAACAGGTTGAATGCCGCCAGCCGATCCCCGACCCAATAGAGCACGAAACGCGCCCTGTCTCCCAGGGCTTGGGGAATTTTCTGGAAATACCCGGCGGGCAACTCCTCGAAATCGCCATAGCTCAGGCTGGAATGGGTCCGGGTGCTCTCATACAGCGCCTCGATGCGGGGCAGCAGGTCGCCGGCAGCCATCCGGTGCTCTATACGCACCTGCCCGCCGGCCGCCTTGAGTTTGCGCCGGATATCCTTGCGGGTGCCGGACGAAAGACGCTCCAGATAGGCGGTCTCGCTGGCCACGCCCTCCAGGTCAAGGGCGGCAACGGGCAGGCTGTTGATATGGGTATAGCCGGCCGCCGCCAGCAGCGGAGAGAGCCAGCCGGCCTCCGGTGCTGCAATATCCTTGAAGGCCAGCAGCCGCGCCTTGCGCCGCCCCGCCTCCCGCTCCAGCAGGTCCAGAAAGGCTGTGACGGCCCACAGGCGCTGGTCAGGCGAAAGGCCGGGCCGCAGGGCCACGGGGCAGCGCTCCGTCAGTGCAGAACCCACGCCCAGCAGACGCCAGACCATCAGGCCAGGCAGCAGGCGGGACAGGAAACCGGCCACCGCCGCTGCCCGGCCTTCCTGGAAGGGCGTATCCAGCCGGTATTCCATCTCGAACAGCGGGGCGGCCATCAGCAGGCCGTCGGCATCCATCACGGCAGCGATCTCGCCGCCGCAGGCTTTCAGATAGGCCCAGCCCTCCGCCTCGCCGGGGAAACAGGCATCCCATTCCGCCTGGGGCAGCCGGTCGATCCCGGAGAGAACCAGGGCGCGCAAACCGGTATCAACCGCCATTGGCCACCTTGGCACGCACGGACGGGGTGACAGACGCCCCGGAGAATCCCGTCAGGAAGCTGTTGACGCGGGCCGCCACCAGATCGCGCTGCCCATCGACAGTGACCAGATGATAGCTGTCATCCAAAATCAACGCCTCCACCCGCCCGGCCAGATGGCGCTGAATGTGGAACGCATTGGCCAGGCTGGCAATATCATCATTGCGGGCATGAACCAGCAGGGTCGGCTGGCGCACCTGCCCCAGACGCGGCTTCACATCATCGGTCAGGCGCCACATCTCCCGAATGGCCCCGGACGGGGTGGAGAGCAGCCCGGCGGCCGAGCTGTCGCCACTATGCATCGCCCGCACCACGGCGGCGCGGATGCGCTCATCCTTGATGCCATAGGGCGGCTTTTCCACAAAGGAAAGGCGGGGCCCGATGGGGGTATGGATCAGGATACGCAGCAGGAAGCCATACCAGGGAATGGACCAGCCATCATAACGCAGCGTCGGTGCCAGCATCACCAGCCCATGCACACGCTCCGGCTGCAAGGCCGCCAGGCGGGCGGCCAGCAACGCGCCCATCGACAGGCCACCGACGACAATCCGGTCACAATCCTGTTCCAGCCGGGCCAAACCTTCTTCGACCGAGGCATACCAGGACTGCCACGGGGTTCCGGCCAGTTCCTCCCCCGTGCCGCAATGGCCGGCCAGATGGCAGCACAGCACATCGGCCCCGGCATCGCGCGCCTTGCGGGCCAGCGGCTTCATCTCCACCGGCGTACCGCCCAGCCCATGCACCAGCAGCAAACCCAGGCGCCCGCCATTGATCCCGTTGCCGGTCATATGGATGCTGCGATCGGTCGTCATAATGGCCAAATCCTTTCACGGGCCATCTCATCGGCCATCGCCAGGATGCGCCGGTTGGTCCCGTCATTGATGCTCGATGTATTGTCGGGGGGCTGTACGGAATCCCGGTCGGTGGCCGACAGGAACCAGCGGAACGGATCACGGAAGACGGGCGGCGAATAATCGCCGCAGACATCCATGCCCAGCAGGCGCCGTTTCTGCGCCAGACGGCGCACCAGCCCCAGCACGGCATCCAGCTTCATGCCACCCTGGTCCCAGTTGGTGACGGCCTCCGCCGGGGTCAGCACATCCTTGTCCAGCGATACCCACAGGCCGCCGGACGGCAGCCGGCGGTCCAGATCGTCGCAGAACGCTTCCCAGTCGGCACTGTCCAGATTATGCCAGTGGATGGCACCATCACGCGTGCCGCAGCCCGGACCATCGACCGGCCGCCCCCAGATGCGGCTGGGTTCGGCGTGCCAGGGATGCACCTCCAGCCGGCCCGACCGAACCGCTTCCAGATTGGCGAACTGCCATTCCGGGCGCACAAAATCATCACTGGCCGGCCCGATGGTGACGATACGCTGCACCAGCGGGTTCTCCAGCGCCCGGTTCACCCAGGCGCCACAGTTCCAGGTGGCGGGAAAACCCGTCCAGTCCGGGTGATTGTCGAAATGCAGCACGGTGACCGGCTCGCGTACCGTCTGCAGGAAAAACGCCGCCAGATGGTGGAAGTCGCCCGACCCGTAGAAGATCAGCGGGGCAGCCCCACCCTGCGGTGGAAAGGCCGCGTCAACCCGCGCCCGCAATGTCGCCAGGCTCCGCCGCCCGCCGACAATGCGCAGACGCGGCCCCAGATCGCGGGCGGACACCAGCACAGCCTTCCCCTGCTGCACATGATCCGCCAGCGCCGGTTGCGCGGGAAGCGACCCATCCAGGTCCAATATCAGGCACGGTACACCCAACCCCATCACCCCTGACCTTATTCCGCCGCCGCGGCGGCCGGCGAGGCGTTCCGAACCAGCCAGTCATGGAACAGGGCCGTCAGATCGGCGAAGCCGGTAAAGGGCTGATGCGGAATGGCATGATCACGGCAATGCGCCGCCAGCTTGCCCTTGGCAAACACCTGATCGGCACTGCCGGCGCCGCAGAAATCCGACCGGCCATCGCCGATCAGGATGGTCAGACCGCCCGTGCGGCGCTGGCCGGCTTCCATGCAGGCGCATTTGCAATTGCCAGCCGCCGTGGCACAGCCGGCGCTGGCATAGGGGAAGGTCAAGCGCCATTCATCCTCGCCTACCGGTTCCATCCGGTTGGACAGGACCGGGGCATCAACCCCCAGCCGTTTCAGCACACCGCGCGCCACCACATCCAGCCCGTCGGACAGGATGGTGAAGGGCAGGTTCCATTGCCGGCAGAGTTCAACAAAGCCCATGAAGCCGGGATCGACGGCGATCTGCTGCACCATTTCGGCCATCGCCGCCGGCGTGGCCCGCAACAGGGCGACCTGACGGGCCATACATTCCCGCGATCCCATCTCCCCCCGTTCCCAGGCCGCTTCAACATCATGCCATTCCGGCAGGGCGAACCGTTCCAGGATCAGGTCCGTGGTATCGGTAGCGGAGATGGTGCCATCGAAATCGATATAAAGCTGGGGAAGCGCGCGCATTTGGCTATTCATCCGGGAAGTGAGGACGCCCCCTCTTTCCGCAAACTCTGTGCCAAAGGCAGCATTGGCGGATTTCCGCGCCTCACAACGTCCGCACTACCCCTTCCTCCAAAATTGGAGCTACAAATTTTGTAGTTTCCCTCGCCTTTGGAGGTACCGAACCATGTCGGATGGCGGGGGAGAAGCAGGTGAAAACATAGGTATTCCGCCATAAGCGGACAGCTGGCACTGCCGATGCGGACAGCTGGCACAGCCAGTGCAGTAAGGGGGTTACCGCCCGGCCGATGGCCCGGCGCTATCCACTTTCTTGCAGGTGTCGCAGCATGACCCAAAGCTACTGTCAGCCCGACCGTTATCGCCAGAGTGCAGCCTTGTTCGACAAGGCACGCGCCATCATCCCCGGCGGGGTCAACAGCACGGCGCGGGCAACCTGGTCCGGGTGGGATCCCCATCCGCTGTTCATTTCCCACGGCACCGGCTCACGCGTTACCGACGTCGATGGAAACGAATATATCGATTACCTGCTGGGCCTTGGCCCCATGCTGCTGGGACACCGCCCGAAGGCGGTGACGCAGGCGGTCATCAATCAGATCGAACAGCATGGCACCGTCTTTGCCCTGCCCGTGGCTGACGAGACGGCCCTGGCGGAGAAGATCCGCCGCGCCGTGCCCAGCATGGAACGGGTACGTCTGTGCAATACCGGCACCGAAGCGGTGCTCTACACCATCCGTCTGGCCCGCGCCTTCACCGGCAAGAACAAGATCATCCGGTTCGAGGGCATGTATCACGGCTTCTCCGACGGGATTTACTGGAGCAAGCACCCCAACCCGGAAACGGCCGGCCCCGACCGCGCGCCGCACCCCGTGCCGCAGGGTCCGGGGATGCCCAACGGCATCGGCGACAGCCTGATCATCCTGCCCTGGAATGATGTGCACGCCCTGCGGGAGACGCTGGAGCGCGAAGGGTCGAATATCGCCGCCATCATCACCGAACCAATCATGTGCAATACCGGCTGCATCCTGCCGGAAAATGGTTACCTGGAAGCCATGCGCACGCTGAGCGAGCGCCATGGCGTGGTGCTGATCTTCGACGAGGTGATCACCGGCTTCCGCATCGCCCTGGGGGGCGCCCAGGCCCATTATGGCATCACGCCCGACCTGTCCGTCTTCGCCAAGGGCCTGGGTGGCGGCTTCCCGGTGGCCTGCATGGGCGGTCGTGCCGACATCATGGCCCTGGTCGAACAGGGTCGTGTTTCCATGGCCGGCACCTATAATGCCAACGGCATTGCGGTCGCCGCTGGTAATGCGGCGCTGGATGAACTGGCCAAGCCCGGCATGTACGAGCACCTGTACAATGTGTCCGACCGGCTGCGGGAAGGGCTGACCAGCCTGATCCACGATCTGCGCGCACCGGCCCATGTCGTCGGCCTGGGCCCGGTCTTCCAGCTCTGGTTCTCCCGCGAGCCGATCCGCAATTACCGTGACGCGGCTCGCCATGCCGATCATGATGCCTTCCGCCTGTGGTGGGAAGGCATGTTGAACCGGGGCGTCATGTTCCATCCCGGCGCTTATGAGAACCTGTTCGTCTCCTTCGCGCACACGGTGGATGATGTGGATCAGACGCTGGCTGCAGCGCGTGAAACACTGACCGACATGCTGTCGCGTTGATCAGGACAGGCATGGTGAAGCGTCTGCTTTTGCTGGCAGCCCTGCTGGGCTGTACCCCCCTGCCTGCGCAGGGCGGATCACTGGCGGACGTTTTCACCATGCCGGAAATCCGGCTCTCGGCCGGGCCCGGCATGGTGCTGGGCCCGCATTATCCGGGGGCATCGGGCAGCCATCTGCAGCCCTATCCTTATGTCGATGGCCAGATCGGCAATAATATCAGCTTTGACAGCGAGAACGGGTTGCGCCTCACCCTGTTGTCGCTGGAAGGGCTGGAGGCAGGGTTGGCGGCCGGCTATCGTGCCGGCCGCGCCACCCAGGATATGCCCGCCAACCTGCGCCCCCTGCATGGGGTGGATGAAGCGATCACGCTGGGCGGTTTCGCCAGCTACAGCATCGGCCCCTTCTCCTTGGATGTGGAGGCGTTGCGCGACGCGGTGCCGGGGCGCCAACGGCTGATGCTGGAAATTGAAAGCGCCATCAACATTCCCTTCGGCGATCCGGCGGAACGCAAAGGGATTTCCTTCGGTCCCTATCTGGAAATCGCCAGCAACGGCTTTCAACAGACCTATTTCGGCGTCGATACCGGACAGGCGACGGATAGTGGCTTCCGCCCCTTCTATCCCAAGGGGGGACCGCTGATGGTGGGCCTTGATCTGGAAAGCTCCTTGCGATTGTACCAGCGCTGGTCGCTGGCAGGCTTCGTCAATTGGGGCCGGATGCTGTCGGATGCTGCACGCTCCCCCCTGGTGCGCCAGGGCGGATCGCGGGATCAGCTCAGCGCCGGCCTGTTCCTTGTTTATGATTTCTGACGGACACCCCATGTCTCAACTCGCCATCATTCTCTGGCTTCTGAACATGCTGCTCGATACCGGCGGGCAACTGGCCTTCAAGAAGGCTGCCACCGCCCCCGGCGACGGTCTGGCGCGCTGGCGCGCCATGGGGGGCCAGCCCTGGATCTGGCTGGGCGTTCTTTGTTATGGCGGCGAGTTCCTGGCCTGGACGGCGTTCCTGTCCACCGTACCCCTGTCGCAAGGGGTGCTGCTGGGCTCCGTCAATATCATCATCGTCATGATCGCCGGGCGGCTGTTGTTCGCCGAACGGCTGAGCCGGATGCGGGTTGCCGGCATTCTGTTGATCGCCGCCGGGGTCACCCTGGTCGGAATGGGTGGAGGGGCATGATGCGGCGCGGGATCATTATCGGCTTTATCTGCCTGCTGGGTTTCGACGTGCTGGCCCAGATCGGTTTCAAACTGGCCGCCGAGGCCGCCCTGCCCGTGGCGGCCAATGTGGATTGGCTGCTGCGGCTGCTGGCGCATCCCGGTGCCTATATGGCGGTGGCCGGCTATATCGGTGCCTTCTTCACCTGGATGTCGCTGCTGAAACACGCCCCCATCGGCCCGGCCTTTGCCGCATCGCATCTGGAGGTGGTGGCGGTCATGCCCTTTGCTGTGGTGCTGTTCGGGGAGGTGGTCAATCTGCCGCAATTGCTGGGGGCCGTCATCATCGTGGCGGGGATCATCTGTCTGGCGCTGGATGAAGACCATGCCGCCGGCCCAGCCTGATCCTTTCCGCGAGTTGCCGCCCACGGCGGGGCTGCCCCTCGGCTGGCGCGACCTGCTGGCCGGTTTCACGGCCCGCGAGGGCGGCTTTACCCGCGCTGCCGCCCGCTTCCTGGGGGTGGACCAGCTGCTGCTGACCTGTTCGGGCACGGCCGCCCTGGTCATCGCCCTGAAGACATTGGCTCGGCACAGCCCCCGGCGCGAGGTGATCGTGCCTGCCTATACCTGCCCGCTGATGGCCATCGCCGTGGCCCATTGCGGGCTGCGGCTGGTGACCTGCGATCTGGCCCCAGCCGGCATCGGCCTGGATCTGGACATGCTGCGGGGGCTGATCGGGCCGCAGACCCTGGCCATTGTGCCCACCCATCTGGCCGGCCGGGTCGCACCAGTGGCGCCAGTGCGCCATCTGGCCGCCCAGCACGGCGCCTATGTGGTGGAGGATGCAGCCCAGGCCTTCGGCGCGTTTCAGGATGGCCAGCCGGTGGGCACCCTGGGCGATATCGGCTTTTACAGTTTCGCCGTCGGCAAGGGGCTGACGCTGTATGAGGGCGGGCTGATCCATGCCGGCGATCCGGCCTTGCGGGCGGAGCTGGCGCGCAGTGCAGCGGAGATCCTGCGCCCGGCCCCCCTGATGGAACTGCGGCGCAGCCTGGAACTGGCCGCCTATGCGCTCTGCTATCGGCCCCGGCTGCTGCCCTGGGTCTATGGGGTGCCGCTGCGCCGGCATCTACGGCAACGGGATATGGTGGCCGCCGCCGGCGATGATTTCGGCATGGCTATCCCGCTGCACCCGGTGGGCCGCTGGCGCCAGGGTGTGGGCGAAAGCGCCCTGGCCCGGCTGGCGGATTTCCTGGAAGCCGGGCGGGAGCGGGGGGAAAGGCTGCGCAGACAGCTGGAAACGATCGGCGGTCTCAAGGTAATCACCGATGCGCCGGGGGCCAGGGGGAACTGGCCCGCCCTGATGGTGCAATTGCCGGATCGGCAAAGGCGGGATCAGGCCTTGCAAGCATTGTGGGGCGCCGGGGTGGGGGTTTCCTGCCTGTTTGTCCATGCGCTGAATGATTATCCCTATCTGGCCCCCATCGTCCCTGCCATCAGCCATCCCCGCGCCCGCCGCTTTGCCGGCACCAGCCTGCTGATCAGCAATTCGCCCTGGATGCGGGATCAGGATATGGCGCAGATTGTCGACAGGCTGGCCAGCCTGTCCTCCCGCCCCGTATCAGACCCTCCTGAACCCCGGAAACAATACCAGCGGGGATAGGCTTTGCCGGCCCGGCAAGGGGCCGATCAACCCAGCACCATGGCGTCCGTTGTCTCTGCCAGGGGCAGCTTGTGCAGCCGGGCCAGCAGGCGCAGGCTGTCAGCCGGGCGGTCCAGGGCGAAGCGACCGCTGACGGGCAGCGCCGCGAGTTCCGCCCGCGCCAGCCGCAACCCCGTCGTGGAATAGCGGGCGAGGCGGGCCAGCACCATATCCAGCCGCTGTTCATGCACCACCAGCCAGCCCTGCTGGAAGGAAGGCGCATCGGTCAGGCGGCCGCGTTCCGCCCGGTCGCCCGTGGTCAGCAGCCGCTCCCCGGCTGTCAGATCATAGGTTCGGCCGGCCAGCCGGGCCCGCAGCCGGCCGACGGTGACAGCGAGGTCCAGCTGGCCGGCGGCCTGGTCCAGGGTGAAGGCACCATCTGGCATCTCCAGCTCCAGCCCGCCAGCCCCGGCCTGGAAAGGCTGCTCGGCCGCCGTGACGGCCAGCGCCATCTGCCCTTCCAGCAGGGTCAGCAGACGCTGTCTGTTCCCAAAACGCCCGGTCACCCGGCTGGCCGCGTCCAGCACCAGCCGGCTGCCATCGGGCAGGATGGCGTCCCGCCGCTGTCCGTGTGGGCTGCTCAGGTCATAGGCTTGGGCTGGCGTGCCACGCAGCCACAGCCCCCCGGCCCCCATGACGGCCAGCCCGGCCAGCCCCGCCGCCAGCAGGCGCCGCCGGTCCAGCCCCGTGCTATTATTAGCTGGCTGTGCCTTCGCCAGCGGCCGGCCGGGGAAGGGCACCACCCTTTCGGCCGCCGCCTGCCGCAGCAATTGTTCCAGAACGGGGTCATGCCAGGTGGCGCGCACCTGTTCCATGGCCGGGGCATGGGCGGGGTTGGCCGACAGCCAGGCCAGGAAACGGGCCTGGCGCTCCGGCGTCCATTCCCCTTCCGCCAGCAGCCAGCCGGCTGCTTCCTCCAGCACGGGATCGGCGTCAATCTCCAGATCGAAGCGGTTCATCGCGCCACCCGTCGTACCGTGCCGGCATCCGGGCCGTCGCAATCCTGTTCCTCCAGCGAACGGGCCAATTGTGCGAGCGCCCGTGTCAGATGTTTTTTCACCGCTTCCTCATTCATGCCCAATGCCTGGGCGATTTCCTCCCGGCTCTGCCCCTGGATACGCTTGCGGGTGAACACCTCCCGCCGCAACGGCGGCATGGCATCCAGCGCGCGTTTGAAGGCGGCCAGCCGTTGCTGGTCGGAAAGCCGCTGTTCGGCCCCCGGCTGGTCGCAGGCAATATCTTCGTCCAGCAGATCGGATACGGGCAGCGCCGCCCGGTCCAGGATGACGCTGTGCGCAACCCGCAACGCATAGGGGACGGGTTGCTGGAGCGCGCCCGACCGGGCGCGCTCCAGCATACGGACCATGGTTTCCTGATAGACATCCTCCGCATCGGCCGGATTGCGAATCCGGTTGCGGATATAGGCCAGCAGCCGGCGATGGCCGGCCATCAGGTCTGCGATGATCATGGATTGGCCCATCATCGACAGGATTACCCCGCTCCCGTTCCCCATGCCTTGGTGCTTACATCTATCTCCCTTGATCGTGACCGATCCAGGGAGATTTTTTGTTCCCTCAGTCGCCGGGCGGGCGCATCCGCGCCCTTGGCTCACGCCGCTACCAAGCGGCGGGCCGGCAGTCGCCGGCCTCCAACCCGCCTAAAGGTCAACCTTTAGGCGGGTTGGTATTACATCAGTAGCTGTAGCGGACGCCCAGCAGATATTGCGCGCCGCTGCGGGTGAAGCTGTAAACCCGGTCGCCGACCGAGTCCACATATTGGTCTTCAGCCTGGTTGGTCAGGTTCACCCCTTCCAGGGTCACCTTCAGCTTCTCATTGATATTGTAGAACAGGCTGACATCCAGGTTGAGCGCGCTGTGATAGCCGGAGACGTCATTGCCATTGCCGCCCGGAATGGATTGCAGATAGCCGTCACGGTAATTGACCGAGACGCGGCCACCATAGACATCCGTTTCATAATAAAGCGTGGCATTGGCCGAATTACGCGACAGGCCCGGCAGGTCGTACTTCTTGGTCACGCCCGCCGCCGGCTGGAATTCCGCCCGCGAATAGGCATAGGTGTAGTTCAGGATATAGCCCAGCCCGTCAAACGGGGCCGGCAGGAAATCCAGACCCTGCTGATAGATCAGTTCCAGACCATAGATATTGGCCCCCTTGCCATTGACCGGCTGGTTGAAGCTGTAGGTCACATCCAGATCGTCGGCTGGCACCAGGGAGGTCGGCAGACCGGACTGGCGGAAGGTCATGGTCTGCACGCCATCGACGATGAAGCTCTTCACCTTCTTGTAGAAGGGCTGAGCCGCCAGGATGCCCTGCTTACCGAAATACCATTCGGCCGACATATCCACGCTGTCGGCGCGGAACGGGTCCAGGTCCGGGTTGCCATAGGTGATGGTCTTGCCTGAGGTGTTGACGCTGGAAATGGCCGGCACCAGGGAGTTCAGGCTGGGCCGGGTGACATTGCGGTTGGCCCCGAAGCGCACCCGCGTCTCCTCGCTGGTCTCCAGCACTACATTGAAGGAGGGCAGCCAGTCCGTATAGGAGCGGCTGATCGACACGGCCGGGAAGGACGGGTCGCGGTCATAGGCAGAGGTTTCGGTGCGGATGGCACGCAGGCCGATATTGCCCTTCATCGGCAGGCCGAACAGGCTGCGGTCCCAATCGGCCTGCACATAGGCGGCCTTGGTGGTTTCCGCCACCCCCTGCGGAAAGCCGGAGGAGACGGGCTTGACCACAGCGCCGGTGCCCAGCTTGGCAAAGGCATTATCCAGATCGGCCACGATCCAGCCGGTGGGCGTGCCGGCCGGTGCGTCCAGCCCCTTGCCGAACTTATAGGGGGTGGTGGTGTAGGTGCCGGCCAGGGCCGGATCGGTCAGGGAGACGCCGCGCAGGGCGCGACCATTCAGATTGGTGATGGAATCAAAGGCGTGGCTGGTGCTGTCATAGGTGAAACGGCGCCAGTCCAGGCCGGCCTTCAGATAGAACTCATCCGTCAGGGCGTAATTGGCATCCAGCCGGACGGTGCGGAAGCGGTTATCCACGGCCTGGTCACGCAACCGGGCCTGGAAGAACTGCCAGGCGGCCGGATCGGTGACATTGATGCCATAGGTCTGCGCCGCCACCTTGTCATTCTGGCGGAAATCATAGCTGAAGCTGGTATTGGGGGAGAAAACATACATCCCCTGCTGATCGTCGGTAAACTTGGCTTCCTGATAGCCACCATAGAGATTGATGGTCAGGTCTTCGGTCGGCGTCAGTTTGGTGTTCAGGGTGGCGGCGCGGAAATCCGTTTCATCCTGGTAAAGCTGGCTGTCGGAGCGCACATCAACATCGCGGAACTTGCCGGCGATGATGTTGTTGCGGTCGATGGTGACGTCATCGACCTTGATTTCCGGCAGGCCCTTACCGCTGCCATTGGTGTTATTGGTGCTGAAGGCGAAGGCGTCGAAATTATATTCGCGCCGATCCGACTTCAGCTTGCCATAGAGCAGGTCCAGATCCATCTGCACCCAGTCGGCCGGCTTGGCCTGGAAGGCGGCGGTCACGCCCAGCCGGTCCTGATCATGCACATATTCATTATAGCGGGCAAAGCGCGGGTAATAGAGCGCATCCGCCGCGCTGGAGGTCTTCAGCAGCCGGGTCTTGGTGGCCGGATCGATGCTGTTGGAAATATTGCCCGGCGTCCAGCCGCCGGCCGCCCAACGCACCGTGCTGTAGCCCTGCTCCACCGTGTTGCGCTTGCTGTAGGCGGCGGAGACCAGCGCGCCAAAGCGGCCATCGGCGAAGGTGTCGGCGATCAGCACGGCGCCGCGCGGGTCCACCTTGTCGGAATTGGCGCCGTAGGAGCCCTTGGCGGCGGCCGAGAAGGTGAACTTGTTATAGTCAAACGGCTTGGCCGTGCGCAGATCAATGGCGCCGGCGATGCCGCCTTCCTCCTCTTCCGCGGCGGTGGATTTGACAATATCCATCCGGTTGAACAGTTCAGAGGCGAACAGGTTGAAATCGAAGGAGCGGGAACGGTTGGTGCCGCCACGGCTGTCGATGGATTGGGTGGTGCCCAGCACTTCCATCCCGTTCAGCTTCACGCGGGTGAAATCCGGCCCCAGGCCGCGCATGGAGACCTGACGGCCTTCACCGGCATCACGGGTGATGGTGATGCCGGGCACGCGCTGCAGCGATTCCGCCAGATTGAGGTCGGGGAAGGCGGCGACATCGTCACCGACGATGCTTTCGCGGCTGCCCACGGCGTCGCGCTTCAGATCACGCGCCTTGGCCACGCTGCCCCGGAAACCGGTGACGATGATTTCTTCCAGTACTTCACCACCGGCATCGGCGCCATTGGCTACCTGTGCCTGCGCCGACAAGGACAGGGCGGAAACGCCCGCCGCAAACATCAGATAAAATGCACGATTTAGCTTGGACATAATGGTCATTCTCTCTGTTTTGGAATGGCTTTTCCAAAAAAAAGAATGACGAATACTTATTTTTTATAGAATGAAACAAGTTTATATTTGTTATTTTTCTATGACACGTCTTCCACTCGGCAAGCACCCCCTGATCCCACAAAACATGAAAAATTGCTCACACCGGTAAGAGGTCCGGTGCCGCCAAAAGGGGACACAGAAAAACCAGAATATTTTCAGGGGGGCCGATGCGGGATCAAATCGGCGGGCGAAAGGCGCGGCAAATGGCCGGATCGGTGTCCAGCCGTGCCGCACCGATCAGATCCAGGCAATAGGGAATGGCGGGAAATACCGCCTTCAGGCACAGGTCGATCGCCGATGGCTTGCCCGGCAGATTGACAATCAACGACCGGCCGCGCAGCCCAGCCGTTTGACGCGACAGGATGGCTGTGGGAACCTGTTTCAGGCTTTCCATCCGCATCAATTCGCCGAAACCCGGCAACAGCCGGTCGCACACCGCTTCCGTCGCCTCCGGCGTCACATCGCGCAGGGCGGGGCCGGTGCCGCCGGTGGTGATCACCAGACAGCAGCCATCATGATCACAAAGCCCGGCCAGCACCGCCTCGATCACCGGGGCTTCATCGGGGACACAGCGCCGCAGTACCTGGAACGGGGTGGCCAGGATGGCACGCAGGCTCGCCTCCACGGCTGGGCCGCCCTTATCCTCATAAAGGCCCTGGCTGGCCCGGTCAGAAATGGTCAGGATGCCGATACGGGGTTGGCTCATCTTCATACTCCTGGGGCAAAACGGCCGGGGTCGCCCGGCCGCACTGACCCTACCCATGACAGAATTGACCCACCGGCACCTTGCGGCGGGTCAATTCCGGCCCCGGATCAGAAGCGCAGGTTCACCGTGCCATAGAAGGCGCGGCCATCGCCCGGCGAGTGCAGGCTCTGCGCCCCATCCCACCAGACATACTCATAATCCGTGTCCGTCAGGTTCTTGACCTGCAAGGACAGGTCGACATTGTCATTCAGACGATAGGTGATTTCAGCGGCCAGCAGCACATAATCCCCGAATTTGCCGGTGCTGTTGGTCTGTTCCAGATAATAACGGCTCTGCCCATTGGCGGAGAGGGACAGGGTGATATCGTCCGCCGCCTGCACATCGATCCCGCCGGAGAACAGGCGTGCCGGGATATGGTCAATGCGCTTGCCCCGGCTGGCGGGGTTGGCCGGGTCCGGCGTTTCGATCACCGCCCGCTGCCAAGCCATGGCCATCCAGAATTCCAGCCAGCCCAGCGGGCGGAGATTGACCTGGGCATCCACCCCTTCCCGCTTGGTGCCGCCCAGATTGTCGAAATCGCCCAGCGGGTCGTTCAGCTTACGCTTCACCTCCCCCGTCGCCGTCTGCTGCCAATAGGCCAGCCGGCTTTCCAGCCAGCGGGCCGGAGCATATTTCACCCCCGTTTCCCAGCCTTCATTGGTGGAAGGTGCCAGATCGGTCACGCGCGGCGGGATTTTATAGGCACCCGATCCGGCACCGATCTGGAAGGTGCGGCCCCAATTGGCATAAAGCGTCACCCCGCCGCCAGCCGCCAGGGCGGCGCTGATTTTCGGCTGGTCGATGCTGCCATAGTCATTGATGCTGTAATCGCGCCCGGTCAGCCCGTCATGGAAATCACCTTCCACCTTGTCCACCCGATAGGCGGGCACGATGGTCAGATAGTCGGTGGGCTGGATCACTGCCTGCACATAGGCGCCATAGACATCCAGATCGAATGTCTGGTCACGGGTCTGGCGCAACCGCTGGCGCCGCAGCGTCTGGAAACGCCGGCTTTCATTATCCTGAATCTGGAAATCGCCACCGGCTTCCAGCATCACGCTGTGCAGGCCGATATCCGGCAGATGGTAATGGATGGCGGCGATGCCACCCCATTGCCATTCATCTGCCACCCGTTCCTGCTGGGCGACATTGGCGGAATATTGCACCCAGCGTTCATCCTTCAGCCGGTTGACATAGGTCTTGGCGGTGGCCCCCAGATGGTCGCCCAGATCAAGGTCCAGATGCAGGCTGGCCTGGGCCGTCTCCCGCTCCCCCTTGTCGCTGTCAGAGAAACGGTAGGATTGGGAGGGATTGCTGGCCGCGTCCGCCCGCGTCAGATAGCCCGGCTCCTGCGCCTCATGGCGGCCATAGCGGATGCTGGCACCGATGCGGCTGTCGCCATCGCCCAGCCGGTAGAACCATTTCGCCGATGCCGCCCCGCGTTCGGCCTTGCCGTGGTCGCGGTAACCATCGGTATGGCGGAAGGCGGCCATATAATTCTGGCTCAGCCGGTCGCCCTCAAAACCGGCCACGCTTTGCAGATCGATGGTGCCGAAACTGCCGACAGTGGCGCGGGCGCGGCGGTAATTGCCACCGGTCAGGGTGCGCATGTCGGCGCTGCCGGCAATGGCATTCAGGCCCCAACGCGGATCATTGGTGCCACGCACGGTTTCAATGGATGCCAGTTCCAACGGGAAGACGGCATCAATGAAGGGCATATTGCCATCATTGCCGTTGCTGGGAATGCCGTCGATCAGCAGCTTCACGGCATTGATCTCCCCTTCCCCGTTGAAACCGCGGAAGGAAAATTTGCCGGATGTGGTGCCCTGGTTGAAATCGGTTAACAGCACGCCCGGCATCCGGCCCAGCAGTTCCCAGCTGTTATCCACGACTTGCCGTTCCAGCTGATCAGCCCCCAGCAGATCGACGGAGCTGTAAAGATTGCTGCTGGAACGGGCCATACGCTGGGCGGTCACCACCACCTCGCCGATGGTGAAGCTGGAATCAGCACTCTGCGCGGTGGCGATTCCGGCCCCTGCCAGGGACAGGGACAAGGCGATAAGCGAGCCGCAGCCCAGCAGGCTGGCGCGGAGGGACAGGTTTTTCATGATGTCAACTCAAGCGTCATGGTGCGGAACAGACGCACATGGCCGTTCCGGCGGGCCGGCATTGGCCGGCCGCATGATGGAAATTATCGTGGCGATGGAATGGTCAGGCGGTGGGCGCGGCCGGCGGCCCCCGGGCCAGCCGGTGGCCCAGCGGGGCCGCATGGGCCAGCACCGGTGCCGCCGCCAGCCGCAGCCGGACAGGTTGCCAGATTGTGGCCGGGGCCAATGCCACCAGTGGCGGCGGCGCGATAAAGGCTTGCCCAACCACCAGGGCAAAGGGGCAGGCGGCCGCCATGGCCGCCCCATCCCCGCCGCTGCTGTCGCCCTGGCCGGGCACGGTCCCGCGGCAGATCACCAGCCCCGGCCCGCCCGCCGCCCAGCCAGCCAGATCCGGCATCATCCCGGTGGGGATGATCACCCGAAACAGCAGGATCAGCAGAAGAAGATGGCGCATCACCAGGGGGGCCTGTGGGGAAAGGGCATTGATGTTTGCAGGGCCGTCCGGCCCGGATCATCCCATCAATGGCAGATAAAACACCCCAAGATGTTGATCCAGGTCAAGTTTCTTCCAGCAGAAAGATTAATACCCACGCCCGCAAGGCGACCACCACCAGGGCAAAAGCCCGGCTGTTTGCGCCGTGGCAACGTTCGCGGCCATTAAAGCCCGTAGCTGTGACCGTGACCTCGACACCGGCCTTCGATGGACCAGCAACGGGAGAGCAGAGCATGTCGTCAACCCATGAACCGCATCGGCCACCGGTCGAGCGATTCAGCAAATCAGCCGCCCGGAACATATTTTACGGCGGATCGGTCTTCTTCTTCGCCATCTTCATCGGCCTGACCGCGCAGAGCCATTGGCACATCCTCACCAAATCCACCGATGAGGCGACGATGAGCGCCGGCGTGCTGCGCGGCAAGCATGTCTGGGAAAAGAATTCCTGCATCAATTGCCATTCGATCCTGGGGGAAGGGGCCTATTTCGCGCCGGAACTGGGCAATGTCTGGGTTCGCTTTGGCGGGCGCACCGATCCGCAATCCGCCCGCGAAGGGCTGATCGCCTGGATGCAGTCGCAGCCTTCCGGCATCGAAGGGCGGCGGCAGATGCCGCAATTCCATCTCAGCGATCAGGAACTCAACGATCTCGTCGATTTCCTGGAATGGACCAGCCGCATCAAAACCCAGGGCTGGCCGCCCAATGATGCCGGCTGAAGGGGGGCTGATCATGAAATATGCATCACAAAGAGTGGCTTACTGGTATTTCGTCTGCGCCATGATCCTGTTCGGGGTGCAGATTGCGGCGGGGGCGCTGGCCGGCACGGTCTATGTGCTGCCCAACACGCTGTCGGAACTGCTGCCCTTCAACATCATCCGCATGATCCACACCAACGCCCTGATCGTCTGGCTGTTGATGGGCTTTTTCGGCTGCGCCTATTATCTGGTGCCGGAGGAGGCGGAGCGGGATATTGAAAGCCCCCTGCTGGCCTATATCCAGCTGGGCCTGCTGATGGTCGGCGCGCTGTCCGCCGTCGCCGGCTATACGCTGCACATCCATGAGGGGCGGGAGTTCCTGGAGCAACCGCTCTGGATCAAGGCCGCCATCGTCGTGGTGGCGCTGATCTTCCTCTATAATGTCTCCCTGACCGTGCTGAAGGGCCGGCGCACAGCGGTGACCAATGTGCTGCTGCTGGGCCTGTGGGGCATCGCCGTCTTCTGGCTGTTCGCCTTCTATGCGCCGGACAATCTGGCGGTGGACAAGCTTTACTGGTGGTACGTCGTCCATCTGTGGGTTGAAGGCGTGTGGGAACTGGTGATGGCCTCGGTTCTCGCCTTCCTGATGATCAAGATGACCGGCGTGGACCGTGAAATCATTGAGAAATGGCTTTATTCCATCGTCGGCCTAGCCCTGTTCTCCGGCCTGCTGGGCACCGGCCACCATTATTACTGGATCGGCGCGCCGGGTTACTGGCAGTGGATCGGCTCCATCTTCTCCGCCATGGAGATTGCCCCCTTCTTCGCCATGGTGATCTTCGCCTTCAAGATGGTGTTCAAGGGCCGCAAGGATCATCCCAACCGCGCCGCCCTGCTCTGGTCGCTGGGCTGCACCGTGGGCGCCTTCTTCGGCGCCGGGGTCTGGGGCTTCCTGCACACGCTGTCTTTCGTGAATTACTATACGCACGGCACGCAGGTGACGGCGGCGCATGGGCATCTGGCCTTCTTCGGGGCCTATGTCATGCTCAACCTTGCCCTGATCAGCTATGCCATGCCCTATCTGCGCGGCAAGGCCCCCTATCACCAGACGCTGAACGTCGTCGCCTTCTGGTTGATGACCGCCGGCATGACAGTGATGACCTTCGCCCTGACCTTCGCCGGGGCCGTGCAGGTGCATCTGCAGCGGGTGATGGGCATGTCCTATATGGAGGTGCAGGACCATATTGCCCCCTTCTATTGGGTGCGTCTGGGCTCTGGCGCCATGGTGGCCGTGGCCGTGCTGATGTTCCTGTGGTCGGTGTTCGGCCCGGTGCGTGACACACGCACCCTGGTGCAGCGGCGCGCGGGTGCCGCCCCCGTCGCCGCTGAGTGACGTGCTGCCGGGTGCGGGGGGAGCCACCCCCGCACCCGGCCACCACCCCGACCTTTCAGGAGATGAGCCATGCCCATAGCCGCACACAAGCAGCCGGTCGATGCCGCCCCCTTCTATGCGCCCGCCGGTCATGAATGCCTGTTGTTCGAACAGGCCTATCGCAATCGCCTGCCGGTGCTGCTGAAAGGGCCGACGGGCTGCGGCAAGACCCGCTTTGTCGCCCATATGGCGGCCCGGCTGGGCCGCCCGCTCTATACCGTTGCCTGCCATGATGACCTGACCGCCGCCGACCTGACCGGCCGTTACCTGCTGAAAGGCGGGGAAACCGTGTGGGCCGATGGCCCCTTGACCCGGGCGATGCGCGAAGGCGCCGTCCTGTACCTGGATGAGGTGGTGGAGGCCCGCAAGGACGTGACCGTGGTGCTGCACCCCGTCACCGATGACCGGCGCGTATTGCCGCTGGAACGGACGGGGGAGATGCTGACGGCGCCGCCGGAATTCATGCTGGTGATCTCCTACAATCCTGGTTACCAGAATGTGCTGAAGGCGCTGAAACCTTCCACCCGCCAGCGCTTCATCGCGCTGGAATTCGGCTATCCCGACCCGGAGACGGAGGCCGCCATCGTTGCCGCCGAAAGCGGCTTGCCCAAGGACCGTTGCCTGCCGCTGGTGCGGGTGGCCAATGCACTGCGTGACCTGAAGGGCCAGGATGTGGAGGAAGGGGCATCGACCCGGCTGCTGGTCTATGCCGCCACCCTGATCCGGTCCGGGATCAAGCCGGCCGCAGCGCTGGAGGCCGCCTTGCTGCAACCGCTCAGCGATGATCCGGATGTGCAGGCCGCCCTGGCCCGGGTGGCCGAACTGGCCTGGGGGTAAGCGCCTATGTCCATCTTCGAACCGGAAGAATTTATCGGCACCCGCTGGCATCGGCTGGTGGGTGGCCTGACCACCCTGCCGCACCATCCGCAAGCCGCCATCCGGCTGGCGGATATCAGGGGGCGGCTGGGCGTGCTGTTCCGCGCCCTGGGCGGGGATGGCGCCATCCGCCTGGCCGAGGCCGCCGCCGCCCCCTCCCCCCACCGGCTGGGCTTCATGCAGCGTGTCGGGCTGGGGCAGGAGAAGCTGGAACGCGCGGTGCTGGACAGCAGCAGCCTGCGCCTGCCCGCCTGCATCGATTATTTCCCCGACGCGGCGGATAATGCCGCCCTTTATGAATGGCTGGTGGCTTGGTTTGCCCATGCCGGGCCGGTCCCCAGCGCTGACGATGCGCTGGCCCGCGACATCCTGGCCCTGCGCGCCGCCGTGGCCGGCACGCGCGCGGCCTTGCGGGCATGGCCCGGCCTGCGCCCGCTGTTCCACCGGCTGCGCGCCGCCACCCTGGCGGCCCGGCCGGAACGCCGCCTGCCAGCGGTGGAAGCGCAACTCGAAACCGCGATCCGCGCCATTTTGGGCGGACGCCGCCCGACGGATCATGGCTTTCTGACCCTGATTGAGGAGCCGGGGGCGGATATCAGCACCCTCCGTGCCCCGCGCGGCTACCGCCCCTTCCTGCCGGTTCCCCTGTTCGGAGAGGTGCGGCAAATGCCGGGCACAGCCACGCCCGACGAGCGGGAGGAAGAAGCCGGCAGCACCGTCACCGCCGATCAGCGCCGCCGACAGGCGGAACGGCGGCAGACGGACCAGAGCGACCGGGACGACCCGCTCTGTTTCCACCGGTTTGAAACCATCTTCTCCCTGGCGGAAATGGTCAATGTGAACCGCCGGGTGGATGAGGATGATGAGGAAGGCGCCCGTCAGGCCGCCGACGATCTGACCGACCTGACCATTGGCAGCAACAAGCAGCGCACCGCCGCGCGCCTGAAACTGGATCTGGACCTCGCCCCCTCGGCCGTGGAAGAAACGGCCCTGACCCAGGGCCTGACCTACCCGGAATGGGACTGGAAGAAGCAGGCCCACCGGCCCGATCATTGCCGCATCATCGCGGCCCGCGCGCGGGAGGATGGCGAGGCATGGCTTCCCACACCGGAAATGCAGCACCAGATCCGCGCCGTGCGCCGCCAGTTCGAGGCGCTGCGCCCCCGCCGGGTGGTGCTGCGGGGCCAGCCTGATGGCGACGATCTGGACCTGTCGGCCCTGGTGCGCGCCGCCGCCGACCGCAAGGCCGGCGGGCCCGGATCGGAGAACCTGTTTATTGCCGGGCGCACCATCGAGCGGGATTTATCCATGGCTGTGCTGATGGATGTGTCGCTGTCCACCGATGCCGCCATCGGCAAAAACCGGGTGATCGATGTGGAAAAGGCGGCCTTGCTGGCACTCAGCCAGGGGCTGGATGCCTGTGGTGATGCCCATGCGATCTTCACCTTCACCTCCCGTCGCCGCCACGATGTGCGGGTGGAATTGGTGAAAGATTTCAGCGATCCGGTGGATGCCAGGCTGGTCCGCCGGATCGAAGGGTTGAAGCCGGGGCAATATACCCGCATGGGGGCGGCGGTGCGCCATGTCACGGCACAGCTGGCCCAGCGCCCGCAGCGGCACCGGCTGCTGCTGCTGCTGACCGACGGCAAGCCCAACGATATCGATTATTACGAAGGCCGCTACGGCATCGAGGATACGCGCGCCGCCATCCGGGAGGCGCGCAAACAAGGGCTGAAAGTTTTCGGCGTCACGGTGGATGAGGCGGCGCAGGATTATTTCCCCTATCTTTTTGGCCGCGGCGCCTATGCCATCATCACCCATCCCGAACGGCTGCCCGCCGCCCTGCCGGCCATTTACCGGCAATTGGTGGGGTGAAAGGCGCACATGATCATTCGTGATCAAAAACATGTGGGCACGATAAATAAATATCCAATCTGTATGATTGACGCCTGATTAATTTCCAGCATCATGCTGTTTGACTATCAATATTGACTTCAATACCTGCGACCAAATGGCCTTCACTACCCGCACGGGTGCTTTCCTTGTTTTGGCGCAAATACCGCGTCGATGCTTTGTCGTCTAATCGGGTCAACAGAAACGGCAATCGCCAGACGCAATAGCGAAGAAAGGAAGAGCCATGTTGACCCTCCGTGCAGCCCTTTGCGGTGCCGCTGCCATCGCCCTGCTGATGGCGGCCCCCATCCAGGCCGCAGAAGGCCCGAACCCGGCAACCAGCGCCAAGGCCCAGACCGACCTGACCGTCGGGTTGCCACGGGTGAAGGCCAAACTGGTGGCCCCGCCCCAGGTCATGGAACATGATCAGGTGGCCAAGGGCGGGCCGAAGGTGGTGGAATTCACCATGAAGATTGAGGAGAAGAAGATCGTCATTGATGGCCAGGGCACCACCTTCCAGGCCATGACCTTCGACGGCTCCATGCCCGGCCCCACCATGGTGGTGCATGAAGGGGATTATGTCGAACTGACGCTGATCAACCCCGACAGCAATTCCATGCCGCATAATATCGACTTCCACAGCGCCACCGGCGCCTTGGGCGGGGCACAGCTGACCCTGGTCAACCCTGGCGAACAGGCAACCCTGCGCTTCAAGGCCACCAAGGTGGGGGCCTTTGTCTATCACTGCGCCCCGCCGGGCATGATCCCCTGGCATGTGGTCAGCGGCATGTCGGGCACCATCATGGTGCTGCCGCGCGATGGGCTGAAGGATGAAAAGGGCAAGCCGATCCATTATGACCGGGCCTATACGATCGGTGAATTCGATCTCTATGTGCCCAAGGATGCCAACGGCAAATTCAAGAATTATGAAAGCGCCGGCGACGCCTATGCCGACACGGTGGAGGTGATGAAGGGCCTGATCCCCAGCCATGTGGTGTTCAACGGCGCTGTCGGCGCGCTGACCGGTGACAAGGCGATGAATGCCAAGGTGGGGGAAACGGTGCTGTTTATCCACAGCTCCGCCAACCGTGACACCCGCCCGCACCTGATCGGCGGCCATGGTGATTATGTCTGGGAACGCGGCAAGTTCGGCAATGCCCCGGAGAAGGGGCTGGAGACCTGGTTCGTGGCGGGAGGCAGTGCCGCCGTGGCGGTCTATACGTTCCAGCAGCCGGGCATCTATGCCTATGTCAACCACAACCTGATCGAGGCGGCCGAGCTGGGGGCCACCGCCCATGTCAAGGTGGAAGGCAGCTGGAACAATGACCTGATGAAACAGGTCACCCCGCCCGGCCCCATTGCGGTGAACTGAAAACAGTCTCGGCGGCCCGCCCCGGAGGACGGGCCGCTTTGCTGTGTTTTCCCTGGATGGAGATGTGCCATGGCACTGTCCAGCAGCCTCAAAGCCGCCCTGATCGGGCTGGCGGTCATGTCAACCCTTCCCGGCTTATCCCGCCAGCCGGAAAACAGCGCCGTGGCGCGGATCGAAACGGCGTCGGTGACCTATCGGGAACCGGGGGAGTTTCTCCGGCACGGGCTGCCGGTCAATGGGCCGTTGAAGGCGATCATGCTGCAAGCCCCCATCACCATCATGCGCAATCAGGTCACGCGTGGGGAGTATGATCAATGTGTCGCCGCCGCCGCCTGCCCCGCCCTGGACAAGCCGGGCAAACCTGATCGCCCCGTCACCGGGGTCAATTATGAGGATGCCAGCGCCTATGCACGCTGGCTGTCGGCCAGGACGGGGGAGCGATGGCGGCTGCCGACCGATCAGGAATGGGCGCTGGCCGCCGGCTCACGCTACAAGGATGATGCCTATACGGAAATCAGCGATCCCGGCAACCCGTCCAAACGCTGGATTGCCGTCTATACCGCTGAAGCGCAGACGCAGGGCGCCATCGACCCCACGCCAATGCCGGCCGGCCATTTCGGCCGCAATGAACATGGGCTGGCCGATCTGTCGGGCAATGTCTGGGAATGGACCTCCACCTGCTATATCCGCCACCATGTGAAGCAGGATGGCCAGACCCAGGTGACGGAAAATTGCGGCGTGCGCGTTGCCGAAGGCCGGCATCGCGCCCTGATGATCGGCTTCATCCGCGATCCCAAGGCGGGGGCCTGCTCAGTCGGCATTCCGCCCGCCAATCTCGGCATCCGGCTGGTGCGGGAAGAAAGCGGCCTGCGGCGCTGGCTGGGCTTCTGATGCAACGGTTTCCCGCATAGGGAAACGATCTCCTGTTTGCCCTGGCGCAAAGGGCGGCGGCCCCATCCGCGCTATCGATTGGCGCATTCAACCGATGGAGCCTCTGATGAATTGCAAAAGCCTGCTGCTTGCCACCACCCTGATCATCGGCCTGCCCGGCATCGCTGCCGCCGCCAATCATGAAGTGAAGATGCTGAACAAGGGGGCCGGCGGCGTGATGGTCTTCGAACCGGAGCTGATCCGCATCGCCCCCGGCGATACAGTGACTTTCAAGGCCACCGATCCCGGCCATAATGTGGAAACGATCAACGGCATGTTGCCGGCCGGCGCACAGGCCTTCACCGGCAAGACCGGGCAGGACACTACCATCACCTTCACCGCCGAAGGTATCTATGGCGTGAAATGCAAGCCGCATTACCCGATGGGAATGGTGGCCGCCATCATTGTCGGCAAGCCCGCCAATCTGGACAGCGCCAAGGCCGTGCAGAACCCCGGCAAGGCGGGCAAGAAATTCGAGACCCTGTTGGGTGGTTTGTAAGAACCCGGCTGGCATAGGCAGAGGGGAGAATTCAAGCCATGATCCTGTATGGGTTTCCCCTCTGCCTGCTTTATCTGGTCACCGGGCTGGCCCGCACGCTGTGGCTGGATCACCGGATCGGCGCCCTGGCCGGGGCGTTGGTCGAACTGTCCAGCTTTCTGGTGGCGGGGCTATGCTGGCTGATCGTCACCGAGGGCGGCCGGGCCGGCGGGATACGGCTCAAGCAATATCCGCTGGGCGCCGGCATGGCCGCGCTGGCCCTGTTCTTCATCACTGACGCGGCCATTGCCACCTGCCTCTGCGGTGTTCCCCTGTTCCTGCATCTGGCCCGCTTCACCACTTTGGCGGGCCTGATCCAGCTGATGGGGCTGGCGGGTTACGCGGCCCTGCCGCTGCTCTGGCACGGGCGGGAATGACAGTATTCTTTGGCGGGCCAGAAGCGGAGCCAACAATGCATCCACAGGCACCTGCCCTTTCAGCAGGGTACGCGGACGATGGCGAACCGGTGCCGGAAACCATCCCCGGCAATTTCATGATGTGGATTTTCATCATCGGGGATGTGCTGGTCTTTTCCGGCCTGCTGGTCGGCTTCTGTGTCGCCAAATGGCTCGACCATTCCGCCTTCCTGGCCGCTCAAGTCCAGCTGGTACCGTCCATTGCCGCGCTGGAGACGGTAACGCTGATCCTCAGCGGCTGGCTGGCGGCAATCGCGGTGGAGCATCAGCGGCAGCAGCGGAACACAGGGCTGCCCCTGGCGGGGGCGATGGCCTTCGGCGCCCTGTTTTTGCTGCTGAAGGTGCGCGAATATGCCCACAGCGCCGCGCTGTTTGATTATGAGACAGGGTTCGCCCAGCTTTATTATCTGATCACCGGGTTTCATGCCCTGCATGTGGGGCTCGGCCTCACCCTGTTCGCCCTCTCTTTTCGGCGATCCCAGAAACAATATCTGCCGGATTATGCCCGCTACTGGCATTTCACCGATCTGATCTGGCTGATGATCTTCCCGCTTCTCTATGTCATCCGGTGATCCCGATGCGCGACATTCATCGTGCCGCTTTTGCTCTGCTGAGCCTTACCGGCCTGTCGATGGCGGTAACGGCACTGCCGCCCGCTGCCCTTCCGCTGCTGTTTTTCATCAGCTTTGCCAAGGTCATGATTGTCTTGCTGATCTTTGCCGAGTTGCGCCGGGCCGGCCGTTCCTGCCAAGTCGCCCTTGGCGTCTATTTCCTGTTGCTGATGGGACTCACCACCGCCCTGTCAATCCCGCACGCGATCACAACAGCCGGATAATGCCCGTCGATCAAGCACCCGGTGCCGTTGCGGCAGGGTGCCAGGGCCAGAGCCATATCAGGGGGCCGGTTTCGGCCAACTGACGACGCGCGCCGCCAAGCCGGTCGCGCGCGCCGCCTCAATGGCCAATTGATGGGCCGTCTGCTCATCCGGCAGCGGCCCCAGCGTCACCACATGCCAGGGCGGCATACCGGGAAAGCTGGCCGTCACCGTCTCCGCCGTGAAACCTTGTTTCTTCAACTGGGCCACCAGATCGGCGGCAGCCGGGGCCAGCAGGAACCGCGCTACCTCTACCGAAATGACGCGGCTGGAGAGGGGCAGCTCCCCGGGCCCCTGTACCGCCAGTGCCTGGGTGGCCAGGGGGCCCAGCGGGGTGCCCGGCACATCCGTCACCGCCCCGCTGCGCAACCCCTTCACCATCGGGCCACCGGACGCGGCATCCGGGCTGGTGGTCGCCGTCGGCGTTGGTGGGGCGCTGCTTGCATCAATCGCTGGTATCGGCGTGGTGGGGGCTGTTGCGCCGGGATGCGGGGCCACCCCGCCCAGCGCCGCCGTGCCGTGTGCCGCCTGTGTGCGCCCTTCCTCTGGCTTGTCCGCCAGGGACAGCCCGACCAGCAGCCCGGCCAGAAAGGTCAACAGGCCGAACAGGGCCGTTCCAGCAATGATCCATAAGGGATGCAGGCGCGGTGTCACCGCACCCTCCCCGGCGGGGCGGGCGGCAGGGCTGCCTGTGGTGCCCGCGGGGGAACGCTGCGGGTGGGCGGCGCAGCCGCGTCCGGTTTGCCGGCCGCAACCACCGGCTTGGCCTGGTACGCCTGCGGTTGTCGCAAGGAGGCAACGGGCTTCTGCGCTGTTTCCTTGGGTGCGGCCTTCACCGCCAGCATCGGCTTCACCGGTGCGGGGGCCACGGCGGCTGGTTTGGCCGGCTCCGGAACCTTCGGCTTTTCTGGTTCAAGCGCCTGACGCTGGTCACGGAAAGTGTTGCGCTGCATCCCGATGCCGCCCATCTGCAGGCGCTGCCACGGCGTGAAACGGTCCTCCGGCAGATTGGCCTGGCCACGGAAAGCGGCGATGGGCTGATAGGTGCCGGAATAATTGCTCCACCAATCCAGCGCCCCATTATCAAACCGCATGGTGCCGGCATAAAGCACCGGCCGGCCAGCGGCGATGGCGGCATGGCCCGCCTTGGCCGAGACCAGGGTTTGCGATTGCGCCCGCGTCTGGCCCGCCACGCGCACGAAATTATAGGTGCCGTTGGGCCGCACCATCACGCCCCGGTCGGGCTGGCGCAGCTGGAACATGTCCTGGGCGGCCTGAACCAGCTCCTCCCCCGCACTCACCCGCGCGCCACCCTGCTGGGCGGTGCGGATGGCATCGAAGGTCTTCATCGGCTGGACGACAGCGCCTTGCGGCGTAAAACGGCGATTGGGCGGGCTCATCATCACCCCAGGAACAATATAAATATTATTGTTGCAAAAATATCGAGCCGCTTCAATCGCCTTGTTTGCCCCAATGACTGAAGTCCAAATCGTTGGGGCAAACAAGTTTCTTCAATTAACCCTAAGAAGGATTGACCGTAAAAAGATCTATATTATTGTTATTGTCAAGAATTGCAACAACAATATATGTATTATCTAATAAGTTAAGGCAGCCAAGACCAATAGCCATTCCATAGTTATTTCCAGATCCTCCAAATATTGGATCAAAACTATTAATTTCCAGAGACCAGTTATTGTTATTAATTATGACTTTAACTGTAGAAATGTATGTATAATATACATTTTCAGAATCAACTCCAGTATTGGCGACATAAAAATTTCCATCCGAATCAACAGTGATAGCACTTCCTGGAATTGAAGATGTTGACAATGAATTATTAACAGTTCCACTTATCTGAACATTAAATGTAGCTGTTGAAACATCATAAGATCCAGCATAAATTTGATTTGAGCCGTCAACAACAGATAGTATATTATTATAATAAGCTGCCATTGGATTCTGAGCAGAAATAGTCGATCCTAAATTAGAAGTGCTGGAAATGACAATTGACACAGGAGACCAAGCGAGAGCATAGCCACCATTAATTGTTGGAAAAACTTGAAGTTGATAAGCGCAAAGTGATTTTCCAGTGGCACTCATGTCCGCAGACACGGCAGTTACAACAAAAAGTCCCGGTCCCACATTTGTGATGGAGGGATTAACCCCATATGCTATATTGGGGCTCGATTCAAGTTCAATATCCCCATAATATGAATTCGTAAACCCTCCAACTCCATTTTTGATTTTTCCAACATTTACAATTATCATATTATATATGCTACTCTGATGAACTGAAACAATCATTCCATATTGATCAATAGCGACTGACGGTGGATTTTGACAATAATCAAAATAATTACCACTTGCCAAATTGGAAATTGATATAGAATTCTGAGAAAATTCTAAACATCCGGAGGCGGAGTAGGCACTCAAATCATTGGAATTAGATGAAATATAGGCTGACAAAATGCTTCCATCACTACCGACGCAAACAGAACAATTGTTTGCGTTTTCCACAAACGAAGCCTGCAGAGATGCGAGTTCCATGATTTTCTCCATCAATTAGTGATTTGATATTTGATAAAATGCGCACTCAAAAGGCAACTTAAAATATGTTATAAAATGTGATAAATAGTGGTCGAATTTATAAAATTAAACAAAAATCGCACTATGAAAACTTTTGTAAAATTCCTGTAAATATACATAAATCGAGATCAGGGCACCTGAACCATCACCTGTCCGGCGAAATTGATGGAGATGACCCCGCCCCAGGCGCACATGCATTTGGAGCTGTTATTCAGTGCCGGCATATTGCCGATCAGCACGGTGGGCGCACCGGGTGCCCAGGGGGCCACCGTTACGGGCATACAGGGCATGGGCGTCAAGGCCCCCATGGCAGCGGCCGTCGCCGCGATCACCATCGGATTGGCCATGCTGTTGCACATGGCGAAGGGCGGAATATTCAAACCAGGGGCAAAATCCATGATATTGGCGGCGCACGGCCCGCCCGCCATGGTGCGATTGATCGGCAGCACGGACAGGGCCGCCGGGGCCGCCCCGAAATTGCATTGCAGCAACGCCCCCGCCACCACCTGCTGGCCCATCGCTTACCCCCCTTTTCCAAACAACCGATCCATCAGGCCCGGCTTGCTGGCCGCCACCTGATCGCCCAGCGGGTTCTGCCGCACCCCATCAACATAAAGGGCGCGTTCCAGCACCTGACCGGCCGTATCATAAACGATCAACTCGCCGCTCAGCACGCCATCAACATAGCTGGCCTTCTGCCGCAATTGTCCGCCTGGATGGTAATCCAGCGCCTGGCCTTGCAGCAGATCATCCTGATAGGTTTCCACCCGCATGGGCCGGCCATCGGGATAGAAGATGGTGGCCGTGCCATGTTTGCGCCCGGCCAGAAAGGGGGTGATGGCCACCTTGCGCCCAGCGGGGTCAAAGGAATGCACCTCCCCCGCCAGTAGCCCATCCTGATAGGTCATTTCCAAGGACAGCCGCCCCGCCTGCCAGATGGTGGCCAGCCCATCCAGCACGCCCAGACGAAAAGACTGCCTTGTTTCCGGCCGCCCCCTGGCGTCGAAAATCTCCATCACCCCATCCAGCAGCCCGTCGCGCAGGGTGAAACGGCGGCGCAGCGTGCCCGCCGCGTCAAATTCCTCATGCAGGGCCGGTGCGCCGGCATCGGGGGCGGTTTGCGCCTCAGCCATGCTGCATCATCCTCAATTGATCTTCACCAGGCCGCCCTTCAGGGTCAACATGCCGCCGCCATCAACGGTGCCGCTGGCGCTGCCCTTCACCTGGGCCGATACGCCCCCTTGCAAGGTGGCGCCGACATCAGCCTTGGCGGTGACATTCAGCCCCTTCACCGTGGCATCGGTGCCGGCCTGCATGGTGGCTGCTGTGCCAGCCTTCACCGTTGCTTCGGTACCGGCCTGCATCGTAGCACTGGTGCCCCCCTTCAAGGTAATGGAACCACCGGCCTGGATGGTGATGTTGCCATTCACCTTCAAGGTGAAATCACCCGTTACGTTCCAGGTCACGTCGGCCTTGCTGGTGTGGGTCTCATCGCCTTCCACCGTCACCGCCCGCGTGCCCTTCACCGAATGGGTCTCCTTGCCCTTGGCAACCTGGGTGGTCAGGTCGCCCTCGGAAATGGTCAGCGTGTCATTGCCCTTGGTGATGGTGGTGGTGCGGTTGCCCTTGTCGATGGTCAGCAGATCGTCAGCTTCATTGATCGTGGCCTTGCGCTGGTTCTTCACCAGTTGGGTGAAGTCCTTTTCGGCCTGCAGGTAAACTTCCTCCTCCCCCTTCTTATCCTCGAAGCGGAATTCATTGTACCCGCCGCCGCCCTTGGAGACGTTGGATTTCACCGTGCTTTTGGTCTGGTTGTCCGGCAGGGCATAGGGGACGGGCTGTTCGCCATTATAGACCGATCCCGTCACCAGGGGCCGGTCAGGGTCGCCCTCCAGGAAGCTGACCACCACCTCCTGCCCGATGCGGGGCAGGAAGAAGGAGCCCCAGTTCTTACCCGCCCAGCCCTGGGCCACACGCACCCAGCAGGATGAATTTTCATCCTTCTTGCCTTCCTGGTCCCAATGGAACTGCACCTTGATGCGGCCATGCTTGTCGGTCCAGATTTCCTCCCCCGCCTTGCCCACCACGATGGCCGTCTGGGTGCCGGCGATGCGGGGGCGATGGGCGGTGCGCGGCGGGCGGAAGGTGGCGCTGGCCGGCAGGGCGGCGAAACTGTTGCTATAGCTGCCAAACCGGGCGTGATGATCCACCTGATGCAGCACATAGGCGGCATTGGCCGCCGATTTGGGATGGCCGGACAGGGTGAATTTCAACCCCGCCGCCATGGCCCGCACCGACCCGGTGCCGCTGGCCCGGCTGGCCGGCACTTCCAGTTCGGCCAGCCGGATCTTGGCCAGGGCGTCGCCCTGGCTTTTCTTGCTGTACAGGCCGGGATACTCATAGACCTGTAATTTGCCCTTGCCGGACACGCTGGTCTTCAGTTCCGTCGACGGCGTATCGAAAGCGAAATCATCGGCCTGATACTTGCCGCTGACCATCATTGTTTCGATTGTGAAACTTTCCACCCGGTCCAGATCGACCCAGCCCTTTTCCGCCGGCAGCGGGATATAGGGCAGCGTCGCCGTGCCGGGAATATTGCTGTGGGCCGAGGCATCATCAGCCAGCACCAGCGTATGTTTGCCATCGGCATGGGTGAAGAACCAGAAGATGCCTTCATCTTCCATCAGCCGGCAGACAAAATTCAGCGCCGTTTCATTATATTGCACACAATATTCGCGCGCCTGATATGTGGCCGTCAAACTATCCTTGAAATCGCTGAAGCCCAGATCGCTGAAAACCGCTTTGATGATCTCCGGCGCTGTCTTGTTCTGGAAGATGCGGCAGCCGCTGGTCAGCGATAATTGCCACAGCCAGGGGCGCAATTGCAGCTGACAGGTGCTTTCCATCTGCACTGCCCGCACACAGACGCCGTTGATATAGCGCTTGGCCCCGTCCGGGCCGATCAGCGTCACCGTCGGCGACTGGCCAATCAGGCTGGAAAGGTCGGTATCGGCCGTTTCCGCCGTGGCGGTAATGTCAAAGCTGAACAGGGAACAGACGCCCTCCTGCCCCGTGAATTCGCGCAGGACCAGCTTGTCCTTGCCCAGCGATGTCGACAGCGACAGCGACTGGCCACCCTGCGTCCAGGCATCACTCATGCGCCCTGCTTCCCAAACCGAACCACCAGCCCGGCCCCGGCCGGATCGGTGGCGACATGCACCAGATCAATGGCGGCCCCATTGGCCAGCCTTTCCAGCACCTCCCCCGATAATTGCGGCAGCAGGTTATTGGTCAGGATCTGGTCAATAGCCCGCGCGCCCGCATCCGCCGCCCGGCAGCGGGCGACGATATAGGCCACCACAGCCTCATCATAGGTCAGTTCGGCCTGATAGGCATCGGCCATGCGCGCCTGGATGCGGGACAGTTTCAGCCGCACAATCTCCCCCAGCCGGGCCGGCGGCAGTGGCAGATAGGGCACCACCACCATGCGGCCCAGCAGGGCCGGCTTGAAATGCCGCACCAGGGCGGGGCGGATCGCCTCCACCAGCATCTCCGCCTTGGCCCCGGCGGCGGCGCGTTCATGGATGATCTCGGCCCCCAGATTGCTGGTCAACAGGATCACCGTGTTCTTGAAATCAACAGGAACGCCCTCGCCATCCTCCAACACACCCTTGTCGAACACCTGATAGAACAGTTCCAGCACATCAGCATGGGCCTTTTCCACCTCGTCCAGCAGCACCACGGCATAGGGGTTGCGGCGCACCGCCTCCGTCAGCACCCCGCCGCGCCCATAGCCGACATAGCCGGGCGGCGCCCCCTTGAGGCCGGAAACGCTGTGCGCTTCCTGATATTCCGACATGTTGATGGTCACCATGGCCCGTTCGCCGCCGAACAGCAGGTCGGCCAGCGCCAGCGCCGTTTCCGTCTTGCCCACGCCGGACGGACCGACCAGCAGGAAGACGCCGGTGGGTTTGCCCGGTTCGGCCAGGGAGGCGTAATAGGTCTGGATGCGCCGGGCCACGGCGTCCAGCGCGTCATCCTGCCCCACCACCCGTTCCGCCATGCGCTGGCGCAGGCGGCGCACGGCGGCGATATTGTCGGTCAGCATCCGCCCCACCGGAATGCCGGTCCAGCCGGAAACAACGGCGGCAACGGCGCGATGATCCACCGACAGCGGCACCAGGGTTTCATCCTGCTGGATCTGCTCCAGTTCCAGCCGCAACCCTTCCAGATCGTCCAGCGCTTTGCTGAAATCAGCCCCGCGCAGGGTGCCGGCGGCCAGCCTCTCCTCCAGCTCCCGCACGCGGGCGGCTAATGCGCCCTCCTGCACCCAGCGCTGGCGCAGCTGTTCCAGCCGGTCCTGCGCCTGCTCGCGCCTGTCTTCCAGCGCCTCTATCCGCTCCCCATGGTCGCGGCCGCGCGCCTTTTCCCGGCCCAGCAGGGCGATTTCATCGGTCAGTTGCCGCACCTCCCGCCGTGCTGCCTCCAGCGCCGGCGGCTCCCCATTCTGGGCGATGGCGACACGGGCGCAGGCCGTATCCAGCACGCCGATGGCCTTGTCCGGCAATTGTCGCCCGGTAATATAGCGGTGGGACAGGCGAACGGCATCGGCCACCGCCTCATCGAGCACGCGCACGCCGTGATGCGCCTCCAGCTTGGGCACCAGCCCGCGCAGCATGGCCACCGCCGTTGCCTCGTCCGGCTCATCCACCTTCACCACCTGGAAGCGGCGGGCCAGTGCTGGGTCTTTCTCAAAATATTTCTTATATTCGGCCCAGGTGGTGGCGGCGATGGTGCGCAATTCGCCGCGCGCCAGGGCCGGTTTTAACAGGTTGGCGGCATCGCCCTGCCCCGCCGACCCGCCGGCCCCAATCAGGCTGTGCGCCTCATCAATGAACAGGATGATGGGACAGGCGCTCTGCGCCACCTCCTGGATCACCCGTTTCAGCCGATCCTCAAACTCCCCCCGCACCCCGGCACCGGCCTGCAACAGGCCAAGGTCAAGCGACAGCAGCCGCACCGGTTTCAGCGGCGGCGGCACCGCCCCTTCAACAATGCGCTGGGCCAACCCCTCCACCACCGCCGTCTTACCGACACCGGGATCGCCAGTCAGGATGGGGTTGTTCTGCCGGCGGCGCATCAGCACATCGATCAACTGGCGGATTTCGCCATCCCGCCCCACCACCGGATCGGACTTGCCTGCGCGGGCCTGGGCCGTCAGGTCGATCGTATAGGCATCCAGGGCCGGGCAGGGCTGGGTGGCGGTGCTGGACAGGATGGGGTTGTTCGTCGCCTTGGGCGATGTGTTGGGCAACGCCGCGCCCAGCCCCGGCACATCCTCCGCCGATCCCTTGATCAGCTCGGGCAAATCCTCTGCCAGCCGCCCGCGCGGGATTTTCGCCAGCAACGGCACCGGCTCCAGCAGCAGGCCGCGCAGGGCATCATCGTCCAGCAGCGCCTTCAAAATAGCACCCGAGCGCACCAGCGGGGCCGACAGATCCAGGCTGGAGACCAGCCAGGCTGATTGCAGCAGCCGCACGATATGGTCGGAAAAGGCCGGCGTGCGGCTGTTGCCGCGCTTCAGCCGGTCCAGCGTGGCCGTCAGCTGGGCCTGAAGCGCGCCGCTGTCGATCCCGTAATAGCGCAGGATCGGCGGCAGATCGCCATCCCCCTGCTCCACCAGTTTCAGCAGCAGATGTTCCACCTCCACCGCGAAATGCGTCTGCGCCAGACAAAGCTGCGCCGCCCCCTCAAGCGCCCGCTTGGTGGAGGGGTTCAGGCGGGCGATCAGGGTGGCGAGGGTGGACATGGACAACCTTGTAAATCACTGCACCAGAACCCGGAAGAACCCCAGAAATATACAAATTTCTAAATAGTCGGAATGGTCAAACCACCCGTAGCGGCACGTACAATTGGCGAATCATTACTCACACTGTTCAATCTAATTGCACCATTGTTAGCATTCCTCATCGCTTCGAACTGGGCGAAAGATATCTGTAAGTCCACATTGCCATAGTTTGGGTCGCGGTAGGTAATTGTATCTGTAGCTGTATTTACATCCACCAAAACAACCAAATGAGCACCACCCCGATGGAGGGGACTGGCCTTCAGGTTGACCGGCCCTCCCGCCAGAAGCTGGGCGCCCGTGGGGAGGTAGCGACCGGTTACAGACATCGACGCGCTAGCATGATGCATGCTGACATCCAACAGTGTACGTAAGGTGCCAATATCGTTGTCCGCACCGAATTCGACGCCCGCATACCCATATATGCTCGTAGTGTCCTCCCCATGCTGCTGAATTTCGTTGCGAAAGTCAGCAGCATGATCGCGAGCCACTGTCAGCACCTCAACAGCCTGCATGACGGTGTAGTCGTTACTGACGAAATAGCGCCGGAAGAATTCAGTCCCATCCACGGATTGCCCGACTGAACGAAAGCCACGGCGAACGAACTCTCGGACCTGGTCGCGCGTGACGCGGACATTGCCCCTGAAACGGTGAGCGTTCAGCCGAGCAATGGCACTATCCAGGGCATTGATAATCATATCCATGATTTCCGCCCTTCCCCGACCAGAAGAATCCAGCGGGTACAGTGAGATCAGCGCGTCAAGATTGGATCGGTCGTGGTTACGGGCCCCGACCAAAGCAGTGCCGACAGCCAACCAACAGGATGGGCCCCTTTGTGTGTCAAGCACAAGGGCGCGTTGCAGAACTTTAGCTGCGGCAGCAAAGGTCGGCTTGCCCAGTATACTCCTGGCGGGCTCAGCCTTTAATTTTGTCGGCTCCCGGGCCAACGACCCTTGCGGCAATCTTTGATTTTCTTTCAATTGCACAGGCAGATTGGTTGCATGCATGATTGTCGGCGCAACATGCTGACCCCTTGGTGGGTTGGTCCCCACCCCGACATGTTGTGTCTGCATTGATGCCACATGGTGAACCCTAGGCTGAATATGACCGTCGGGTCCAAATTTGGTTGGCGGTCGGGCACACGTTCCGAATGGAGGCTGTACCGACACGGACTTGTTCTGGACCGTGCCTGTTGAGCCGAACTTGGTTGGTGGCGGCAAGTGCTTACGCGTCATCGTGCCCCCTCAAATCTTCCGATACCATTCGCGCGGGCTGGCCACCCTGGCGCCACTGAAATCATCAACGCCCGCCGCCCGCGCCACATCCATGGCGAAGCTGCTGCACTGGTTGCGGGCAAGGCTGAACTGCACGCTGCCGTTACGATATTCAGCCACCTTGCCCATGGCCTGCTGCGCCTGTTCAGCGCTGATGGCATAGGCGCGGGTGCGCACGCCGGGTTTGCTGAAGGCACCGTCATCGCCATGCACCTTGCCCGGCACACCGGCTGTCAGGCGGCCCAGATCGCGTTTCGGGTCCATGGTGCTGAACCCGGCGGGGGAAAAGCCGAACGCTTCCCGCTTGCCGCCGGGCCGTTCAATGGCCACAAAACCATGGCCCGCCATGGCATCCGGCAGACCCTTGTCCTGATGCAGGTAACCGCCGACGATCAACCGATACCCACTGCCCTGCGCCTTGGGCCCCGGCAGGGCAGCCTTGGGCTGCACGGGGGCGGCAACGCCAGGGCGGGCGAGGGTAGCGGGCTTGGCCTGCACCGTTTCCGGCAGCCGGTGGCTGGCGGCGCGCTGGCCCATCCGGTCCGCCTCTGCCTCCAGATGGTGATCCTGCACAACGGCGATGCCATTGCCGAACGGGTTACGTACCCGGCCGGCCCGCTGCTGAATCACATGAGTCAATTCATGCCCCAGCAGGGCTTGGCCCTGCGGGCTGTCCGGATTGTACTGGCCGGGGGCGAAGTAAAGGCTACTGCCCATGGTGAAGGCCAGGGCGCCGATGCTGGGTGCCTCCGGCCCGACATGCACCCGCACATCAGAGAAGTCGGCCCCGAAAAAACTCTCCATCTTCGTGCGCACCGCATCCGGCAGAGGGCGACCACCGGCGGACGGGCGCAGCAGGCCCGGCGGCAATTGCTGCGCATCCCCGCCTGGGCCGCCAGCCCGCTGTTGTACCACACCCGTACCGGGTTTCCCCGGCAGGCGCGGCCCTGGTCCCTGGAAACGCCCCTGTATCACGCGACCAGACATGGAGACCCCACCAGCAGAGGTAGCATCTTTTCATTCACCCATAGCAACGCATCAACGTCAAGCAAAGCACAGGGTAATCGTCCCGCAATCGAGGTTGAAACAGCCATATTTATCCCCCCTCGCCCGGCCGGATGGTCACCACCATCTCCCGTTCCGGCGACCGCCCGCCCAGCAGGGTGGTGCGGCCTAGCGCCCGGCCAGAGGCGTGTTTCAGGTGCAGTTTCGGCACCTGATCGCCCCGCAGGCGCAGGCGCAGCGTGACCTCCAGCTGCGGGCCGGCATGGAAGGCCACCAGGGCCAGCAATTCCCGCAAGGCCCGCTTGCCCGGCATGAAGGAGAGGTAATGGCGCAGGCCCAGCGGCCCCAGTTCCACCAGAATGCCCGCCGCCTGATCCCACACCCGCGTGCCCAGCACGGCCCCCCGGCCCAGCCGGGTGCTGTCAGTCGCGCGGCCCAGGCGGCTATGATCCTCCGGTTCCAGCGCCATCCAGTTGCCCTGCAGGGGATGGATGCGCACCTGCAGGCCGAAATGCCCCGCCAGCAGCCGTTCCAGCCCGTGCTGGCTGGCCGGCTGGCGGTTCAACAGGCCGGCGAACCGGTAAAGACCCCGGTCCGCCACCGGCAGCCGGCCTTTCAGGGCCGGCGTGCCGATACCGCAGAGTGCGGCGGCGAATTCCGCCAGATTGGTCTCCCATGGCGCCAGTCCGGCCAGTTCCGGCCGGTGCGACCGGCGGGACCGCATCTGGATGGAAACCAGCCGATGGTTGAACAGGTCCAGGAAATCACGCATGGCGAAATCGCCCGCCCGCGCCCGCTCACTCACCCATTCCGCGATCGGCTGCGGCAGCGGGCCGAAGGAACCGGCCAGCCCCAGCAGGCTCTGTCGCAGGGTATAGCGCACGCGGCCCGAAGGGCTGGCCTGCTCCTTGATCTCCTGCACCTGCCCGCCGGGCAGCACCACGCCCAGCGATGACCGAAATCGGATCACCTCTGCCGCGGCATCATTGCCGCTGGCCGGGGGTACGAAGCCGCGCGCATGGGCGCGCGCCGCCTTGCGCGCAGCATCCAGTTCCAGGATGCGGACCGCCTGGAGCGCCTCGAACCGGCCGGGATCGGCCAGCAGCTGGCGGATCAGAGAACGTTTCGCGCGCCAACCCGGGCCGGCCATGTCTTCCACACTCCATCACGCTGGCGGCTTTTCAGCACCAGCTGGGTAAAACTGTTGATCCCGGCATAAAGCGCCAGGAAATGCTCCAGCACAGTGGCCAGCAGAAAGGCGCTGCTGCCGATGAACTGGGTTTCATCCAGGGTCAGCGTCACCTCCGTCCCGCGCACAAAACCGCGCCAGGCCTCACTGCCGATACGGCGCACCAGCGGCCGGGCCGACAGGCTGTAAAGCCCCGCCGCCTGCTGCTGCACCTCTGCCCCGCCGCCATGGCCATAAAGGATCAGGATTTCGCGCAGCGCCCGCAGCGATGCATCCGGTGCGGTCGCATCACCCAGGGAGAGCTGGTTCAGCGACAGGGAGGAGACCAGCTGCCACAAAGTCTCCCCCTGCTGCGGGGCGGCGATCTGCCGGGTGGGCCGGTTCAGGCAGCTGACCCGCGCCACCGGGGCATCCACCTCCAGATTCAGCAGGGTGCCGGGGGCCAGCTGTTCCGCCATGCCCCGGCTGGTGCAGAGCGTATGGGCATAGAGCGTCTGGGAAGGCGGCTGGCCGGGATCGAGTTTCAAATCCACCAGCGACAGCCAGATATCGCTGCCCGGCATATCGGCCCGCACCGCCGGTCGGCGGCGGGCGATCCAGAAACAATCCGCCCCGGCACGGGCGGCGTTATGGTCATAGGAGAAGAAGGGCCGCACCAGCCGGCTGTCATCACCGGGATTGCTGACACTGGACAGTTTGGTGATGGAATGCACCTCGCACGACCGTTCCCAGCGGCTGTCCGGTGTCAGCTTATATTCCACCTGGGTCTGGTCCAGCCGCACCGGCTCGCTGGTTTTCGGAAACAGGTTGATGATGGGGGTGCAATTGGTGCGCACCTGGATACGGTCCAGCCGCTCGGCCCGGTCGGGCACCCGGTCCAGCAGGAACAGCAGTTCCGCCTCCTGCCCCGCCGGCCAGCCCGACAGGCCCGCCACATCGATGAACTGGAATTTCTGCGGAAAGCAGAAATATTCCCGGATCAGCCGATAGGCCTGATGGCTGTGGCCGGGGAACGGCAACACATCCTCATCCTCCGCGAACCCGACCGGCCGTATCGCATCAGCCGGCAGCCGGGTGATGGCGGCCGCATCCCCCGGTGCCTTCAGCACCACGCTGTGGCAATTATTCAGCAGCAATTCATAGAGGATGCCGGCCAGCATCGGCTCCCCATCCAGATAGAAACGCAGCCTGTCCGGCTGCATCTCGGCAAAGGTCAGGGTGCCCAAGGCCCGCAGCCGCAGGCGCAGCACCCCCGCCGTCGCCCCCAGCCGGGCCAGGGTGGGGAACCGTTCGGGCATCTGCAAATCCATCCCCGCCACCTCCACCGGCCAGAGCCGGAGCGGATAGCAGCTGCGGAAATGGCAGGTCAGGCCTTCCTGCGTGCTCTGCGCGAACAGGGCGATATTGTCGGGCAGCTGGAAGCCCAGGGCGGCACGGGCCTGCCCGGCATCCACCTCAAACCGGGCAATTGCCATGCTGGGCACCGGCGCCACCAGCTGGGGATATGTCGCCTCCAGCAAGGCCGCCGGGATCAGCGGGAAATCGGCATCCAGCGTGCGCTGGATGCGCGCCGTCAGAAAGGCGAAGCTTTCCAGCAGCCGCTCAGTATGCGGGTCGCGGCTTTCATGGCCGTTGAAATCCAGCCGGCCGGCCACCTTGGGATAGGTGGCGGCGAATTCCGCCCCTTCATTGCGCAGGTAGAGCAGTTCGCGCTCATAGGCCTCGAACAAGGCGTCGGCCTCCTCACGCGGCATCGCTGCCTCCCATGCCGTCACGGATGATGACGGGAAAATCCACCGGTTCAATGCGGCCGTCCAGCCGGATCTGTCCGCTGATCTCCACCAGCAGCGACTGGCGGTCATGGCTTTCCGGCAGCACGCTGAACCAGCCGCCCAGCCGGCGCAGCTGCTGGTTGGGGGTCAGCCGTGCCGCCCGTTCCGACCATTCGCGCATAAAGGCGGCGCGGCGCGCCCCATCCAGCCGGTACAGCCGGACCTTTGGCGCGATCAGCCTTGGTTCAAACGCGGCAATCGCCACCGCCAGTTCCCCCACCAGCTCGGTTTCCCGTTCATTGTCAAAGGGCTGGAAGGCGGACAGGTCGGGCACGCCATAATCCAGCACGGTGCGGGCACGGCCCCCCAGGGCCGCGCGGGCGCGCGGCAGGCGGGTGTTCAGCAGCGACGATATCTCCGCCGCGATGGACAGGATCAGCCCGTCGCGGTCCAGCGAGGGCACGCTGCCATCGCCATCGGCGATACCATCAACCAGCCGATCGAAGAGGGGCACCGGGGCGCCGGGAAGAAGTCTGGGTCCGCTCATGCCGGGCCTTCAGCAGGGGGGCGGATGGCGGGCACGCATGACCTGCCATCCGCCCGCCGCGCCTTATACTCTGTTGCCTTGATCAGAACCTATCGGCCCTGATCAAGGCCCTCAATCGCCGGCGCCAACATCCGTTGGCTTGGCTTCACGCGGCACGGGCCGCGCGGCGGCAGTCGCCGCCGTACCAACGGTCATGAATTATGACCGTTGATATTACGACACTTCCTGCTTGATCAGGTCGTGCTTGACCGGCTGGGCACCTTCGCCCGTACCGTCATCTTCCTTCTGCGGAATGTACTTATATTCGACGATGGCATAGCTCAGCGTGATGGTTTCAACCGGGATGTCACCCGTGCCGCCACCGATGGAAACATTGGAGACGATGATCTTCTCCATGGTGATTTCCAGATATTTCACCGGCTTATTGTCACCATTGGCACGGTAGGCACAGAAGACGCCCTTGGCGATGTGCTTGCCGCTCCAGCACATTTTCAGCAGATCGTCGCTGGAGGCGTCGATATATTTGGTGAAGCTGAAATCGGAATGGTTGGCCTGCTCCACCGTGCCGCCACCGGCACTGCTGCGGGTCGGCGGGGTGGGCTGGTTGAAGGAATGGCTCCAGGACAGAACCTGGATTTCTTCCTTATGCGAACTGTCGGTGCACTCACCCTTGATATCCGGGGTGGTGAGCTTCAGGAACATATTGCCGGCCATGGCAATTCTCCGTCTGAAAGGGTCGCGCTGCGATCAGGGATAGGCCCGGCCACCGGGATCAGCGGCCGGGTGATGGCCATGGATCAGGCCGCCGGGGCCGCCGGCAGTTCCGCCACCAGACGGATGGAAGCGGTCAGCTCCTCAAGCTGGAAATGCGGGCGCAGGAACACGGTGGCGCGATAGCAGCCGGGCTTGCCCGGCACGTCATAAACATCCACACGGGCTTCGCGCAGCGGGTATTTCGCCTTCAGCTCGTGCCCGGCATCATCCTTGCCCAGCACATAATCCATGATCCAGGTATTGAGGAAGCCCTGCACCTCCTCCTTGGTCATGAAGCTGCCGATCTTGTCGCGCATGATCACCTTGATATAGTGGGCAAAGCGCGAGGCGTTCAGCACATAGGGCAGCATCGCGGAGATGCGGCTGTTGGCATTGGCACTGTCGGTATTGTACTGGCGCGGCTTGTTGGCGGTCTGCCCGCCGAAAAAGGCGGCGTAATCCGTGCCCTTGCAATGAACCAGGGAGATGAAGCCCAGGTCATTCAGCTCCTTCTCCCGCCGGTCGGTGATGGCGATCTCCGTCGGGCATTTCAGCGCCACGTCGCCTTCATCGGTGCGGAACGTGTGGGTCGGCAGGCCATCGACCTTGCCGCCGCCTTCCACGCCGCGGATGGCGGCCGTCCAGCCATATTTGGCATAGGCATCGGTGATGCGCTGGGCCAGGGCATAGGCGGCATTGCCCCACAGATATTTCTTGTGGTCGCGGCCGTCCGTATCCTCCACAAAATCAACGCCTTCCACCGGCACCGTGTTGGGGCCATAGGGCAGGCGCAGCAGCATGTGTGGCAGCACCAGGGAGACATAGCGGCTGTCTTCGCTGTTGCGGAAGGACCGCCACTTCACCAGTTCCAGGCTCTCGAAAATCTTCGACAGGTCGCGCGGCACCCCCAGCTCGGTGAAGCTGTCCATATCGAACAGGCGCGGGCTGGCCCCGGCGATGAACGGCGCATGGGCCGCCGCCGCCACGTTGGAGATCAGTTCCAACAGCTTGGTATCGGCCGGGTGGCGACCGAATTCATAATCGCCCACCAGCATGGAATAGGGCTGGCCGCCAAACGTGCCATATTCCTCTTCATAGATCTTCTTGAACAGGGCGGACTGGTCGAACTCCACCGCCTTTTCCAGATCCTTCAGCAGGTCGGCCTTACTGATATTCAGCAGGCGCAGCTTCAGCTTGGTGCCGGTTTCGGTGTTGAACACCAGATAGCCCAGGCCGCGCCAGGCGGCTTCCAGCTTCTGGAATTCCTCATGATGCAGGATTTCGTTCAGCTGGTCGGAGAGAAGATCGTCAATCTGGGCGATCTTGTCATTGATCATGGCAACGACATCATTGCCGACGCTGCCACCCTCGGCCAGCACGGAATTGACGAATTCCGCCACCAAATCGCGGGCAAAGCCGCGCTGGCTTTCATCGCGCGCCAGCTTGCCTTCCACGATGATCTTGTCGAGCAGGGTTACCGACGCGGTCTCGGCAACAGCCGCGTTTTCCTCAGTCTCAGCCATTTTTTAGCCTCACGGGGAATGGGTCGGGTGCCGGATCGGGCACCTTATGGCGTTTTCTTTGGGGGACTGGGGTGCCTTAACCGGCGCTGCCCAGCTGCTTTTTCAAGGTGGACTGGTCCTCGGTGTTGCGGACCACCTGGTTCAGCAGGCTGTCCAGCTCATCATTGCCATCCAGCTTGGTCAGCAGGTCGCGCAGACGCTTGCGGGCATCCAGCAGCGCCTTCAGCGCTGGCACCTGCCCCATCACCTCCACCGGGGAGAAATCATCCAGGTGGGAGAAGGTCAGTTCCACCGCCAGCTGTTCGTCGCTGTCCTTCACCAGCTTGTTCGGCACGCGCAGCGCCAGACGCGGCGTGGCGGCCGAGAGAACCTCGTTGAAATTATCACTATCGATTTCAACGAATTTACGATCCTTCACCGGCGGCAGCGGTGCCGCCGGCTTGCCCGACAAATCGGCCATGATGCCGACAATGAAGGGCAGTTCCTTCTTATCGACTGTACCGCCATTTTCAACATCATAGGTGATCTGGACGCGCGGCGGGCGAACCCGGCTGAGCTTCTGCTGTGTACTGTCGGCCATTTATTTGCTCCTTCCGTTGAGGGGCCGGGTTGACACCGCGCCCGCGACTTTCAGGGAGATGATTGGAACATAACAACTAAAAATTACATTACCATATGACATACGCAATCGTATGCCATTTCCGCCCGGCTTTACCCTTCTTCAGGCAGGCCGAGAAGCTCAAAAATGGCAGCGACATCGCGGCGCCCCCGGCTGAGTTCCAGCAGCAGGGCCGGCAGCGGCAGGTCGCGCCATTGCACGATGCGGTGCAGCAGATAGGGGGTGGGGCTGTGCGGCTCCGTCTTGGCCAGAAAATCCGCAATCTCCGATAATTGGCGATAGGCATCGCGCCGGTTGGCAATGCCCCTGGCCGGCGACAGGGCGGCGGGGGCAGCCGCCGGCGCCGCCCGATCCTCCCCGTCTTCCATGTTCAGCACCTCCGTCGGCATGGCGTCGGGTTCCAGCGCCTCCAGCATGGCCGGTTCTTCCCCCCGTTCGCGCAGGGTGACCAGCACCCATTGCGCCATTTCATGCAGCCGTTGCGACAGGTCATGCAGGGACGGCGCCTGATCGCCCAGGGCCCCGTTCAAGGCAATTTTCAACTGGTCCAGCGCTGCCAGCGCCGCCATCAGCCCCTGATAAAGTTCCCGGTAAAAGCCGGCGGGCGTGGCGCGTGCCGTGGCGTTGAACAGCTGCAATGTCACCGGCAGCTGGCCGCCGCGCGGTGCCGGCCGGCTCTCCCGCCCTGCCAGTGTCTGCAGGCGCTGGCTGTTGAGGAAATCGCCGAAGGTCAGCCCCATCTCCCGGTCGGCCGGCGGATTGGTCACCTGCAGGGTCAGCAGCAGCACGACCAGCCGTTCATTCAGCCACTCAAAAATCAGGGCGCGGCGGGAAAGGTCGCCATCTTCATCCGGCCGAGGATGGCAATCATGGCCGAAACCATTCAACAGATGGGCCGGCAGCAGCAGGCCGGCGATCAGTCCCGGCACCCCATGGCGGGCCAGCATCGCCTCGCACAGCCAGGCCGCCACCTGCAGATCCTTGGAGCGGTCGGCCAGCACGGCGCTGGCAAGGCGGATCACCTCCGCCCAGTCGGCCCGCTTGCGGTCGGCCTTCCATACACCCTGCGGCAAGTCGATCTCCTCCCGCCGGGCTTCCTTGATCAGGTCATATTCGCCGCCATAGCGGATATCCTCCCCACTGGGATCGCCACCGGGAATGGGGGCCAGCAGCGCATCCATATCCAGCAGGCTGTTGGCATCGCGGATGCTGACCATCACATATCCCCCCCTTGAATGCCGGCCGGCGTCGGCGCCTTGGCCGGAAAGGTTGGCAGCACGTGCCGGCGGCGCACCGCCGGCTTGCCAGGTTCCGCCGCCGGCGTATCGGAACTGAGCGCCACGCGGACGAAAATCCGCGCCTCCCCTGTCGGCTGGCCGGGGCGCGGCCCGCCCGGCAGATCACGCACCACCATGGGTGCCGTCGGCACATCGAAGCGCAGCGTATGCGGCTGGCGGTCGCCGCCCTGGCCAAAATCCTGGAAACTGGCCCGGTGGCTTTGCAGCAGACGCAGCAGCGCCCACCGCCCCTCATAGGCAAAGGTCGCCGTCAGCCCATCGACATAGGGCTGGTCGCCGGCCGGTTGCGGCAGCACCGATCCATCGCGGGCCCAGCGCAGGCGCAGGCTGACCGGATCGCCGGGACGCCAGCCGATGCTGCCGGCCTCATCACCGGTTTGCAGTTCCTGCACGCCGATGCGCAGGGCCCATTCGATGATCTGGTTGGCCTCCACCTCGCGCGGGCGGTTGACGCGGAATTCCGCCGCCACCTTGTAGATGCCCGCCCCCTCCAGCGTCGGCACCAGGGGGGCCAGGAAGGCCTGCACCTGATCCATCTGGGCCAGAAACTCCACCACCGGCGCCAGTTGCCGGTCGCGCTGTGCCCGGTTGGCCATCGCCTTGCGCAGACGCTCCCCATTGGCAGCGTAATCGCGCAGGAAGCGCACAACATCATCCGGATCGGCTTCCGGCAGGTCGTCATCCAGTCGCTCACTGCCGGTGACAAAGGGGTAATGGCCGGCCAGGGTGCGGTTGAACGTTTCCGCCAGCCCGGCATAATCGGTATTCACCGACTGCCCCTGCAAGGTGCGGCAGCGGTCCAGCAGCGCCGCGCGGATCGCAGCAGCCCGCTGCTGGAAGAAGTCACCCGGACCGCCGCTGCTACCGGCCAGTTTCTCTTCACATTCATCCAGCCGCAGCTTGGGCAAATCCACGCGCAGCAGGCTTTCCAGATTTGTCAGGCTGTTGCCCGGTGCCTTGGCGGCATAACGCTGCAGCCCCTGGCCGATGGATTGCCAATAGAACAGGGTCGCCCCGTCCTGCCAGCCGCTGCCCAGTTCATTCCGGCTAATCATATCCACCAGCGGGGCCGCCAGATTATTCCAGAGATGCTCCAGCCGGCCGCGCATATTGTCCAGATACTGGGCCATGGCAACATCGTCGGCGGCATAAAAACCGGCCTCCGCAGCACTGCCATGCCCATCCCAGTTGGCGAACCCGTCCACCGGCTCGTAAAAGCTCTCCATGGTGGTCAGCTCGTCCAGTTCCGTCAGCAGGCCCCCGGCATGGGCACGCATGACCCGGCGCAACTCGTCATGCAGATCATCCAGCCGGTTCTGCGACAGGACGGACAGGATGGCGATCAGCTGTTCGGAGACTTGGCGCAGATCGGTCACCTCTGCCGTCAGGGCCGACTCCCCGAAATCCTGGAAGCGCTCGCTGCTGCGGTCGATCTTCTGGGCGGCGACCAGATGGTTGCGCAGACTGTCTTCCAGACGCTGCCGCCCCATCCGGTCCACCGCACTCTGGAAATCGGCGGGAATGCGCGGCAGGTCGACGGCGCGGAACTCCTCATAGCTGCGATAGGTCTTCAGCACCTCCGCCAGGGCCAGCGGATCCCAGCTCATCACCTGTCCTGACCCGGCCGCCAGCGGCATGGACAGGGAGACACGCGGATGTTCGCGCATGAAGGGTCGGTTCAGGGCAGGCTGGAAATGGTCCGACAGGGCATGGAGATGATCATTGAGGCGGAAGCCGGCACCGCTGCCGGAGCGCACCAGAATGCGTTCGCCATCCCCATCGGAAAATTCCAGCAACTGCCTTACCAGGGCCTTATGGGCATCCCGGATGCCGGCGGCAAACTGGTTGCGCACCTCCGCCCCCACGGAATCCGTAGCCATCATGGCCATCAGATCGGTAATGGCGGGGCTGGTGGTGATATCGTCGCTGGCCAGCCACAGCAGGCCGGGATCGTCCAGCATCCGCCGCACATCAACCAGACTGGCAGCCAGATCCTGCATCCGCTGGCCAATATCCTGGCCTTTGCGCGGCTGCTTGACATCGGCCACCGCGTCGGCCAGCCGGCGCACGCGTTCAACAATGTCCCCTTCCGAGCCGATGCGGCGGGTCAACCCCTCCGCCATGACGCCCAGGGTGGATTTCACCTGCCGGGCATGGTCGGGCGACAGTGGCGGGATATGTACCTGATGCAGACCGCGCAGATAAAGACCGGCATTATGGGCAAAATTGCCATCCAGCCGGGTGCCGAACAGGCTGTTGGACAAATTGGCCAGCTTCTCCACCGATCCCTTGTTGGCAGCGGCATATTCCGCCGCCAGCCGGTCCAGCCCCTCCACCTTGCGCAGATAGGCGGCCATCGCCTCCACATCCGGCGCACCCGACAGATGGTGGTTATTATTCTCTGACAGAGGGGCGATGGGCGGCGCATCACGCAGCAAGGTGTAACGACGCTCCAGCTCCGCCCGCAGCGCCTTCAGCACCAGATGATCCAATCCCTGGCCGAAACTGCGGGAGACGGCGGCATCGGTGCGGCCATCCCAGGAAGAGGGGATGAAGGGGAAGATCAGCCAGGAACGGCCGATGGCCTCAAAATCGGTCAACAGGCGGTGGGCCGCTTCGCTGCGGAAGGCATTATCACCCCCATGCGCCTGCTGGGCCAGTTCCTGACGGATCAGGGCCAAGGGCGGCTCCACCTCTGCCACGGTGCGTTGCAGCCACTGGTCAGCGATGAACAGCCCCACCGCCAGAACCAGGGTTGTGCCCACCAAGGCCGACTGGGCGATCAGGCTGGTGCGGGTCCGGGCGACCAGCCCGGTGCGGGCCGGCTGAGCCAACCCCTTCTCTGCAAATACCTTTTCAGCCAGCAGATCGGTGACGAACAGCAGGCGGGGGGCGGCGCTGGCAATCGCAGCATGGCTCCCGGCCGTGGTGACCAGACCGGGCGTACCCGGCCGCAGCGCCGTCAAGGCGTTGGAAAGCGGGCTGCCCCCCGCCGCCGGCACCGCCAGCAGGTCGCCCGCTTCCAAGGGCTCAGATGCCCCGGTGAACCAGATACCCCGCAGGAAATGGGTTTCCTGGAAAGCCGCCGCCCGCAGGGCCCGCGACAGGAAGGTCTTCAGCGGGGCGGCCAGAACCGGGAACTCCCCGGGGAACCGGAACATGCCATCGGGATCAGCCGGATTGTCCAGGCCGGCCGCCGCATCGACATAATGGTTCCACAGGGCGGCCGAGACATCGGCAATGGCCTGATCAACATCGGCGGCATCGAACATATGGTCGGTGGCGCGCGGGGTGGCCCAGCCCAACATGGTGCCGGTGCCACCTGCCGGAGCGGCCTGCCAAAAGGCGGCAAAACCCGGAATATGGTCGCACTGGGTGACCACGACATAGATCGGCAGGCGCAAGCCCACCCGGCGCTGCAGATCCCATAATTGGGCCTGAAAGGCATCGCCCTTGATGGCCAGCATTTCCGTGCCCAGGGCCTGCGCCCCCATCAGATCGCTGGCGGAAATGGCCAGGATCACCCCGTCCAGCCCGCGCTGCGGCCGGTACCATTGCAGGGCGCGCATCAGCCGGCGCCATTGATCATTGACCGCCGGCCGGCCATCGGGGCTGAGCGCTGCGCGGCCGGCCGCATCAATCAGGATGCCATTTTCATAGCAATGCAGCGTGGCATCTTCCCCAGCCGGGGTATCGCTTTCCGGCAACAGCCTTGGCATGGCGGCGGCACGGGCCAGCGTCGTTTTCCCCGCCCCCCGATCACCCAGCAGCAGCACCCAGGGCAGCGTGTAGGGGGAGCGCACCCCCGCCTGATCGGCCAGACGTTTCAAGCTGGTGCGGAAAGCCAGCATGGTGGGCTGGGCCGACCCGCCATTGACCAGCGCCCCGTCAACCGCCCCCGGCTCCAGCAAAGGCTGCTGCTGGACCAGCCGCCGCGCCTCACGCAGGCTGCGTTGCAGGGCCAGCAGCATCAGTGCCAGCACCAGCAAGGCCACTAGCAACAGGCCCGCCGCCACCCATCCGGCATGTGCGATCAGCCAGCCCGCCATCAGCGCGCCCCCGCGGCCGGGCTGGGAGAAACCGCCTGCGTGGGGGCGGTCTTGACCGGTTGTGTCGTCACCGGCTCCGGCACGGTCAGCGCATCCAGCCGGGCCGTCCGTTCCATCCACAGGCCATGCGCCAGCAATGTATAAAGCGCCAGCAACACCCCAAAGCCGACAATATAGGGGCGCAGATGCGGCAGCTTCACCGCCACATCCCGCGCCACCGTGGCCGTATAGGCGGTGGGGCAGAGCCGGGGCAATGTGGCGGGTTCCTGCCGACGCCCCTCCCCCCGCGCATCTTCCAGCCGTTCGGACAGCACCGCCCGATAATGGCGCAGCTGCTGGTTATCCTGCGGGCGCCAATACCGCCCCCGGAAACCCAGCGACAGAACGCAGAGATAAAGCGCCAGCATTTCCGGATCGGGCATCGGGTCGGCCAGCAGACGATCCAAATTCTGGAACACCCGCTCGCCCGCCACGCGGCTGCCGAACAGGGAGAGTTCCAGCAGATTATCCATCCAATATTCCCGCCCCTGCCACTCCTTCTCCTGCAACAGGATCTCATCGGCCAGGGCGGCCATCAGATATTGCGCCTCGCGGTAATGCATGGCGGCAAAGCTGCCGCCACCGCGCTGGGCGCTGGCCGCCTGACCATCCAGCACCCGGTGCAGGCGGCGATTGATGCGCACCGCCAGATCAGCCGGCTGCGGCCCCGGCTGGCCTTCCCCGGCCAGCCGGTCACTCAGCGCCAGGGCGTCACGCACGCCCGAGAGTTCAGCATGAAAAACGCGGAACTGGTCCAACAGGGTGGGGCCACCCGCCGGGGGCGGCCGCCTCTCCTCGGTCCGGTTCAGCATCATGCGGTTCATCATGTGCCCGGCCCGTTGGGGATGAACAGCAGAATATCGGCCGGGCGCCGCAGCCCGGCGCGATCCAGCGGATTGACGATGAAGAGGGGTTCGCCAGCGGCAACAAAATCATCGCAGGCGACGGCATAGAGCATGACATCGCGGCTGGCGGCGAAGGCGCTCGCCTCCTCCGTCGACAAGGCCCGGCGGCTGGCCCCGCGCAGGCGATAGACACCCAGCTCGTCCAGCCGTTTTTCCGTGGCGATCAAAGCCGCCTCCATCCAGTCGGCGGCATCGTCAGCCTTCTGGCCCGGCTTCAGCCGCAGACCGACAATCAGTTCGCCGGTCAGCCAGCTTTCCTCAATCCGGTGGCGGAAACCATGCTGCACCGGCTCAAATGTCATGGCGGCAAAGGCCTGGGCGACATGATCCAGCACCAGGTCGACCGCTGCCAGCAGCCGGCCGATGCAGCCGCGCGGGTCCAGATGGTCATAGGGTTCGGTCAGCGGCGGCACCAGACTGGAGCGCAGGATGGAGACATGGCCCATGACATTCAGCAGGGCCTTGTACAGTTCCAACGGGTGCAGGGCCGGCAGCCCCAGCAACCCCTCCAGCAAGGGCAGGCCCGCCACCAGACAAAGCACGGTCTGGCGGGCCTCTGCCCGATCCAGCTCCCCACCCTGGGCTTCCGCCACATAGCTGGCCTTTTCCCGCAGCTTGGCGACCAGCGCCCGACCCTCCCGGAACAGGGCGCTGGTCGGCGACAGCACGGCGCTGGGTGCCTCATAATCGGTCAGCTGGAAGGTCTGATTCTTGAACTCGATCTCCAGCAGGGGCAGTGACACCATGCCGGGGGGCAGGTCATCCTCCAGCCGCAGGCGCAGGGCCGGGCGCAGCCGGGGAATCGGTTCGGCATGGCTGCCGGTATTCTCATCCACCGCGCTCTCCCCAGGGCGGGAACGCCAGCGGGCCAGATCATCATCGGGCCGGGCCGAACCGGGCTGGTATTTCGGCAGCACCAGATGCACCCGCTGCGGGCTGGACAGCCGGTCCTTCAGCGGCGGCAGGTCCATTTCCAGCCGATCATCAGCGCCATCATGCCGGATCAGCAGCCCATCGGGCAGCACTGCCTCCACCGCCAGCAGGCGCAGACGCCCGGCCGACAAAGCCCCGCGATCCAGCTCCATCCGCACCACCCCATGGGCGAAAGGGGCGATTCGGGACAGATGGAATTGGAGCAAAGCATCCTGGCGCAGCCAGGATTGCTGGAAATGGTGGGGCTGCAGCAGCATCCCCTCATGCCACTGCACCGGGTCGGGAACAGGCGGGGCCGCGATGATCTTGCCGTTCTCGCCAGCCATCTTCCTATTGTCCCGGCTCTATGGTGAAGGCATTGCGCCCCAGGCGCACATTGACGCTTTTCAAACGGTCCACCCGGGCGCGATGGGTGCCGGGTGTGGGGTAATGGGCGAAGACCAGCGCCGCCACCCCCTCATCCGCCGCGGCCAGCGGGTAGGCCAGCGACCGGCGCGGCACCAGCTCAAAAGAGCGGACCCGCAGCCCGGTTGGATAGGCCAGCAGCAACTGGCCCTTATCCTTGAACCATTGGGCGGCGGAAAGGTTGGCAACACCTTGCAGCGCATCGGCATCCATGACAAAAACCAGATCAACCGCGACCGGTGAATCCATATTGGCTTCCGGCGCGGCGCTGACCTCAATCCTGCGCGTGTCTATATGTGGTAGATCAGAACCACAGCCCGGCAATAAACATGGAATCGCCAAAAAAAGCGGGCACAAAAACCCATGCCTTTTGCCAGTAAACAGGTTCACACGCCCCCCGCCATGACATTATCATTTATGCTTTAACCGCTTTTGCACCATATAGACTACTACGTCTACATCCCTTTGCGCTACAAATTATGACTATGACCAAAAGTATGGGTTCACTGCGCAAAGGGAAAAAAGCCAATAAGACAAAGATGTTACAAACAATCAGGCGCGGCCGTCCGGCTTACGGACACCTTTGATGGCGTCGGCAATCCGCTTCCCCAACGATTTTGCCTCCGCCTTCACAACATCAATCAATCGACGTTCAAGCCCGGCAATCGCGGCGGCCTGGGCACGTTGTTCAGCGGCAATGCTGTCCAGCCGCTCCAGCAGTTCCACCGTCACGGACGGGGGTGGGGCGGAAGGGGCGGCAAGCGGCGCAATCTCAGAGTGGGTCTGGTTTGCAGCGGCCAGCCGGACTGTCACGCTGGTATGGGTCATGCTGACCGGAACAGGGGGGGACGCCCCCTCTGCCTCCAGCCAATCCAGCACCTGCTGATAGCTGATGCCCAGGGCATCGGAAATCCGGCGATAGCTCCAACCCTGTTTACGCAGGCGGAAGGCCAGCATCTGCTTGCCGGACAGGCTCATCCGTTGCGTATCGGGCACCGGGCCCGTGGCTTCGGGCAGACCGGCGACAATCGTGATGTTGCCGTTCCGATGCTCCGCCATGGCAAGCGTCTCCCCTGATCGAGGCAGAGACAATAGCAGACAATCACAGGTCGTTAGAACCGCATTTGCCAAATTCTGTGCGAAAGAGGCAGGGCGCACGGACGGCGCTTTCCGGATAAAGATAAAGAAAAAGGGCGCCCCCAGCCTGGGGAGCGCCCTTTCTCCGTACAAACCCGGCGAACCGGGACCAAACGCGATTAGCGCTTGGAGAACTGGAAGCTACGACGGGCCTTGGCCTTACCGTACTTCTTACGCTCAACAACACGAGAATCGCGGGTCAGCAGACCAGCGGCCTTCAGCGGCGGACGCAGGCCCGGCTCGAAATAGGTCAGGGCCTTGGAGATGCCATGACGCAGCGCACCGGCCTGACCCGACAGACCACCACCGGACACGGTGGCGACGATGTCGAACTGCTCGACGCGGCTGGTGATCTGGAACGGCTGGTTGATCATCATGCGCAGCACGGGGCGGGCGAAATAAACCGCCAGCTCACGGCCATTCACGGTGATCTTGCCGGTACCGGGCTTCACCCACACACGGGCAACGGCGTTCTTGCGCTTGCCGGTGGCATAGGCGCGACCGAACGCGTCCAGCTTCGGCTCGGCCGGAGCGGCCGGGGCAGCGACGACGGAGGCGGCGGAAGCGCCGGCCTTCAGATCAGCGAGGCTGTTGATGGTGGCCATAATATTAGGCGCTCCGCTTGTTCTTGGCGTTCAGGCCGGCGATGTCCAGGACGACCGGCGACTGGGCCTCGTGCGGGTGAGCCGCACCGGCATAGACGCGCAGGTTGGTCATCTGGCGGCGACCCAGCGGGCCGCGCGGGATCATGCGCTCAACGGCCTTCAGGATGACGCGCTCGGGGAAGCGGCCGTCCAGGATCTGACCAGCGGAACGGCCCTTGATGCCGCCCGGGAAGCCAGTGTGCCAGTAGAACATGGCATCGTTACGCTTGTTGCCGGTCAGGACGACCTTCTCGGCATTGATCACGATGACATTGTCACCGCAATCCAGGAACGGGGTATAGGTGGGCTTGGTCTTGCCGCGCAGGATCATGGCGATCTGGCTGGCGAGACGACCCAGGACTACGCCTTCCGCATCGATCAGAATCCACTTCTTCTCGATCTCGGACGGCTTCAGGTTAAAGGTCTTCATCGGAGCACTCGGGCTTATACGGATGAAGGCGCCACCCACCGGGGTGGCACCGAAGCGGAGGCTTGTGTACGGGCAATAGCCCCATGACGCAAGCAAAAAATGCTGTTCTGACAAGGTACTGCGAAAAGGTATTATAATACCTTATTCGCAAACCCTTTGATTCAATGGATATTTTTCTCTGTCTTTCCGGGCCGCCGGTTTGCTGCACCCATGTTGCCAATGCATGAATGCCCCGTGACATCGCCTGCACCTGCGGGAACCCGATGGCCCTGGCGCCGTTATGCAAGCGGCCGCGCTATTGAACAGAACAGGAGATCACCATGCGTAACCAGATGGCGCTTGGCGCCGCAGCGATTATCACCGCTTCGCTGCTGCTGTCCGCCTGCGGCAATAATATGGAACAGCGGGCCGCCAGCGGGGCGCTGATTGGCGCTGGTGCGGGCGCCGTGCTGGGCGGCAGCGTCGGCAGCGCTGTCGCCGGCGGCGTGGTCGGCGCCGGCGCTGGGGCCGTGGTGAATGAAATGAAGAAGAAGCCCTGATCGCGGGCGGCCGCCGCGTCTGGTGATCCGCCGATCAGCGACCGCTGGGAATATGGAACTCCCAATTTCCGGTGGTAAAGTCGAGCACCAGACGCATATGCCGCAGCAGGTCGAGCCCGAGGGAGACCTCATAGGGGGAGGCCAGTGCGGGATCGCTGACCAGCGGAATCCGCACCTGCATTCCATTGTGGAAGGTCAAGATCCCGACCGGCTCGCCCTGAAACGCCCCGTGGCCGACAATACGGCGCAGCAGAGCAGGAGCCAGCCGCGTGACGGGCGAGGCGGTATCGAAAACCACCAAGACCTCAACATCCGGTGAATTACCTGCCCGTAAACGAAGCTTCAACAGGGGCCCTAGCTTGCTGAGGGCGCTCGGATCTTCTTGAACCTGATGACGAACCCAGCCTGCCATTGGCAGCAGGCAATCCCTGTTATCCATCTGCGCCCATCCCCTGAAATTAACCAGGCGGCATGGTGTGCAAGCGGCATCCAGGGGTCAAGCCCAAGTTGCAATCATCCCCTGGGCAAAGGTAAAAACACGAAAGGCGCCTTCCGGTTGGAAAGCGCCTTTTCGCATATCGTCACGGTTTCTGGCTTCCGTGACCCGAGAGAATGGTCGGAGCGACAGGATTCGAACCTGCGACCCCTAGACCCCCAGTCTAGTGCGCTACCAGGCTGCGCCACGCTCCGACCTCTCGATCGAACACCGTCTGTTGAACCAGCCGGCGTTCGGGCGCGGACTATATCCATCGAGTTTCCAGGATGCAACGTTTCTATCACTGAAAATCGTAATTTTTTTTAACTCATTGATATTAAATGATTTAATTCGATTTTATCCGGCCAAACCACCCCCGGCGGCGCTTTTCGCCCCTCTACGACAGCAAAATTAGCCTCACCTTGGGTAAAAATAACTGCCCGCCCCTCCCCTGACGGAGCCAGCCCATGACCGATGCAATCCTGATTTATGTCACCACCCCGGACCGGGAGACGGCGCGCCTGATCGGCCGAACGCTGGTGGAGGAAGGCCTGGTGGCCTGCGTCAATATCCTCCGGGGTATGGAGAGCCTTTATCGCTGGCAAGGAACTGTGGAGCAGGCGGAGGAATGCGTGCTGCTGATCAAGGCCCCGGCCGGGCGCACCGTCCAGGTCAGTGACCGCGTCCGCACCCTGCACCCCTATGACCTGCCCTGTATCCTGGAACTGCCCATCAGCGGCGGCAGCCCCCCATATATAGAGTGGCTGGTGCGGGCCGGTTACTGACCATCTGCCGGTCACCAAGCTCGCAGGTGCGGGATCAGGGCTTGACCCTAACGGCAAGCTGCCCCTATACCGGGCTCGCAATTGGGGAGTAGTCCGCCGCCCTGGCCCCCGCCGGGCGGTGTCCGCGTCAACAGACTCAGGTTCGGCACGATCATTCAGCCCGAACCTGTGGCGCGGACGATGGTTCCTTGGCCGGAACCGTTCGACGAGACCGATGGCGCATCCGCCCCTGACGTGGCCTGGGGGTGGCAATGCGCCTCGGCTTCACCCCAGGCCCCCGGATATCTATTGTGATCGCTTCCACCACCGTTGCGCTGGCCTTCAGCCTCGCCATGGATGCTTTTGCCGCTGCCCTTGGCAAAGGTGCCGCCCTGCGTCGCCCGAGCTGGGGGGCTGCCCTGACTGTGGGCGCCGTCTTCGGCGGCTTTCAGATGGTGATGCCGCTGATCGGCTTTGCCCTGGGGCTGGCCTTCGCCGACATCATCGACGCTGTAGACCATTGGATCGCCTTCGGCTTGCTGCTGCTGATCGGCGGCCGCATGGTCTGGGAAGCCCTGAAGGCGGATGCGGGGGAGGAGACCGGCATGACGCTGACCTTCTCCGCCCTGTTCGTCGCCGGATTCGCCACCTCGGTCGATGCGCTGGCCGTGGGCGTGCCGCTGGCCCTGTTTGACAGCCCGGTCTTTGTCAGCGCCCTGGTGATTGGCGCCGTCACCTTCGGCCTGTCAACGGCCGGCGTGTTCCTGGGCCGTGCCGTCGGCCCGCTGTTTGGCCGCTGGGCGGTGGGAATCGGTGGCATCGGGCTGGTCGCCCTGGGTGCCAAGATACTGATCGAACATACAATGGGCTGAAAGCTGTGGCAGGGCGTATGACACGCCCCGCCACATTTCACTTTACCCAACCTGGGCCAAAGCCTGTTCCAGGTCCGCGATAATGTCCTTCACGCTTTCCAGACCGATGGACAGGCGGATGACATCCGGCCCGGCCCCGGCAGCCACCTGCCCTTCCGGCGTCAATTGCCGGTGTGTGGTGCTGGACGGGTGGATGATCAGCGATTTGGCGTCGCCGATATTGGCCAGATGGCTGAACAGCTTGACCGATTCCACCAGCTTCACCCCGGCTTCATAGCCCCCCTTCAGCCCGAAGGTGAAGATCGCCCCGGCCCCGTTGGGCAGGTAGCGGTCCGCCAATGCCTTATAGGGGCTGTCGGGCAGGCCGGCATAGTTCACCCAGGCCACCGCCGGATGGGCGGCCAGATATTCCGCCACCTTCAACGCGTTGGCGCAGTGCCGTTCCATGCGCAGGGCCAGGGTTTCCGTGCCCAGAATGCCGAGGAAGGCATTCAAAGGTGCCATGGAGGGCCCCAGATCGCGCAGGCCGATGGCGTGGCCATACACGGTAAAGGCCGCCGGGCCGAAAGTTTCGGCAAAGCGCAGACCGTGATAGCCGGGCTCCGGCTCCGTCAGGGCTGGGAAGCGGCCCCCCTGCGACCAGTCGAACTTGCCGCTGTCGATCACCACGCCACCGACCGAGGTGCCATTGCCGGTCAGGAACTTGGTGGTGGAATGCACCACCAGCGTGGCGCCATGTTCGATGGGCCGGCAGAGATAGGGTGTCGCCAGCGTGTTATCGACGATCAGCGGGATGCCCGCTTCTTCTGCCACCTTGGCGATGGTGGCGATGTCGCTGACGATGCCGCCGGGGTTGGCCAGGCTTTCGATGAAGATGGCCTTGGTGCGCGGGGTGATGGCACGGCGGTAATCATCGGCGCTGTCCCCACTGACAAAGCTGCATTTCCAGCCAAAGGCACGCGGGAAGCTGTTGGCGAACTGGTTCAGCGTGCCGCCGTAGAGCTTGCGGGAGGCAACGAAATCATCGCCCGGCGTCAGCAGCGGGAACAAAGCCAGCATCTGGGCGGAATGGCCGGACGCGGTGCAGGTGCCACCGGCTCCACCTTCCAGATCGGCCAGCCGGCCTTCCAGAACGGAAACCGTGGGGTTGGTCAGGCGGGAATAGATGAAGCCGGCCTTTTGCAGATTGAACAGGGCGGCTGCGTCTTCCACATCATCGAAGACAAAGGAACTGGTCTGATAGATCGGGGTGGCGCGGGCGCCGGTCGCCTCATCCGGGGCGGCCCCGGCATGGATGGCCCGCGTTTCAAAGCCAAGAACGGGCGAAGATTGATCGCTCATAGGATGTTTCCTGTTGGTATTCCCCGTGGATGGGTCCGGTTGAACCGGCTTCCCGCTTTGTCGCTGGGAAAGATAGCTGCACAAACGTGCGGCGCACAGATGGAATTATACCAACAGGCCGCAGGGGCGGCATTTGGGCCTTTGGCCCGCAACGTTGCCCGCCGCAGGCCAAAAGCCGATGACAGATCATCCCTTTGCCTTGCGGGCGGCAGCGACCAGACCATTCAGCCAATCCTGATGACCATTGATCATCGGGTTGGGGCGGGCGGCAGCCAGTTCACGGGCAGGGGCACCGTTCTGGGTTTCCTGGGTCAGAATGCGAACACGTCCCTCCGACAGGTCTTCGATCAGCCAGGCATGATGCACATCCAGCCGATCCGCCGCACCGGGTTCGCCCGCCCAGCCATGCCAGGCGATGCGCGCCGGCTGACCCGGCACTGGTGGCACACATTCCACCACCGTGGCCGGCACGGGAAATCCGAAAGTGCGAAAGAAAAAGCTGTCGCCCAGCTGCAGCTCCGGTCCCTTACCATCATGAATTTCAACATCGGCGGCATTGGAATAATAATCCGGCCATCGCGACGGAATGGCCAGGAACGGCCAGATATCCATCGTGGTCAGACCGGCCACGATCACCTCGTTGGAAACATAATTATCGGTAAAGCCGGGAACATAGCCGGCGGGCCAGATGATATCGGACATGGTAGAGGCTTCCAATGTGATGGCACCCGGTCATTCCGGGCTGCCTGATACTGGAAAATAAGCCCCTGTGTGTTATAAGAAAAATTAGCAATCAGTATCACTGATATCAGCATGACCAATATCACCGGCTTGGATTTGAATTTGCTGAAGGCGTTGGACGCGCTGATCGACACGCGGTCGGTGACACGCGCCGCGGATCGGCTAGGGCTGAGCCAGCCCGCCGTCAGCGGCATGCTGGCCAGGCTGCGCGATGTCTTTAACGACCCGCTATTCCTGCGCACCCAGCGCGGCATCCTGCCCACGCCGCGTGCGGAAGCACTGGCGGCACCTGTGAAGCGGATGCTGACCGAGATTGAAACTCTGTTGCAGCCAGCCGCGTTCGATCCGGCCACCGTGCAGGCAACGGTTCGGATCGCAGCAACCGATTATGCGCAGACGGCGGTTATCCTGCCCCTGTTACGGGTTCTGCGGGCACAAGCGCCCGGCCTGCGTATCGCCGTTCAGCCGGTGGATGCCACTGCCTTTCCAGCACAGCTTGAATCCGGTCAGCTGGATTTGGCGCTGGTGACACCGGAGATGGCCCCTGACACCCTGCGGGCCCGCCGCCTTTTTGATGAAAACTATATCTGTATCCTCAGAGAAGGGCACCCGGCGGCAGACAGCCTGGATCTGGATCGGTTCTGTACCCTGGATCACGCCATCATGTCACATGATGGCACCCGTTTTCGCGGTGCCACTGACCATGCGCTGGAGCGTCTAGACAGAAGCCGGCGGGTGATCGCAACAGTCCCCAGCTTTCTGGTGCTGATCGAACTGGTCAAGCAGTCGGACGCCATCGCACTTGTGCCGCAGCGACTGACCCGGAATGTGAGCGGAATTGTTACCCGCCCGCCGCCGCTAACGGTGCCGGGTTTTACCAAAATCGCCGTCTGGCACGAACGGCTGCAGCACGACCCGACGCATATCTGGCTGCGCCAGCGTCTGTTTGGCGGGTAAAAGGAAAAGACAAGACAGGGAGGGAACAGAATGCACGCGCCGCAGCCTGCCATCAGCCGGGAAGAATTCATCGCCCTGCTGGATGAACATATGCCACAGGTGCGGCAAGGCGGATTCGCCGTGCGCAGCCTCGGTTACGGCTGCTGCACCATGGATGTCGCCGCCGGCCCCGGCAGCAGCCGCGCCGGCGGCACCATTTCCGGCCCCACCATGTTCGCGCTGGCCGATGTGGCGCTTTATGGCGCGGTGTTAAGCCGGATCGGTGCCGTGCCGCTGGCTGTCACCAGCAACATGACAATCAATTTCCTGCGCAAGCCGCCGCTGCGCCCCCTGCTGGGGGAAGCGCGGTTGCTGAAACTGGGGCGCAAGCTGGCCTATGGCGAAGTGCTGATCCATTCCGAAGGGGACGGCGACCCGGTGGCCCATGCCACCGGCACCTATGCCATCCCCGGATAGGACCGGGCCAGGGTGGAAATTTCAGCCCCCAACGGTTACACATCATAACAAACCCCTATCGCTGGATTTCCAAGGATAAAGCCCCATGCAGAAGCGCAGCATCGGCCCGTTCCAGATTGGCGAGATCGCCCTGGGCTGCATGAACCTGAACCATGCCTATGGCCCGCCCGTCAGCGATGCGGAGGCGGAACGGGTGCTGGTGGGGGCGCTCGATCTGGGCGTGGACCATTTCGACACGGCCGCCCTTTATGGCGGCGGGTTGAATGAGGAACTGGTGGGCCGCATCCTGTCCCCGCATCGCCAGCGCTTCATGCTGGCCAGCAAATGCGGCATGACGGCGATCAACGGCAAGCGGGTGATTGATGGTCGGCCGGCCACCCTGCGCCAGACCTGTGAACAGGCGCTGCGCAGCCTGCGCACCGATGTGATCGACCTGTATTATCTACACCGCTGGGACCGCGCGGTGCCGGTGGAGGAAAGCGTCGGTGCCATGGCCGACCTGATCCGCGAAGGCAAGATCAGGGGTATCGGCCTGTCGGAAGTCTCCGCCGCCACGCTGCGCCGCGCCCATGCCGAACACCCGATCATCGCGGTGCAGACGGAATATTCGCTCTGGACCCGCAATGCGGAGGTGGCGGTACTGGATGCCTGCCGCGAACTGGGCACGGCGTTTGTCGCCTTCTCGCCCCTGGGGCGTGGCTTCCTGGCCGGCGGCGTGCCCGACCCGACGGCGCTGCGCCCGCAGGATATCCGCCGCACCATGCCGCGCTTTGTTGAGCCAAATTTCAGCGCCAATCAGGCGCTGCTGACCGATTTCGCTACCCTGGCGCGGGAGGCCGGGGCCAGCATGGCGCAATTGGCGCTGGCCTGGCTGCTGCACCAGGCCCCGCATATCATCGCCCTGCCCGGCACCACCAGCCTGGAGCATCTGACCGATGACGTCGGGGCATCGGGCCTGAACCTGTCGGCGGATGTGCTGGCCCGCGCCGGTGCCCTGTTCGCACCGGCCAATATCCACGGCCCCCGCTATAATGATGCGGCACAGGCGGATGTCGATACAGAGGAACTGCCGGCCTGAATGGACAGGCGGGGGGCTGCGGGGCTAAGTTATTGAGAGTGCATGGTTAGAAGGAAAGCCCCCAATGCCCGCCATCATCAACCCCATGGATATGAGTGGCCGTCACCTGTTGGTGACGGGGGCATCGGCGGGGATCGGGCGGGCGACGGCCATCATGCTGTCACGGCTGGGGGCGCGGTTGACCCTGAACGGGCGGGATGAGGCCCGACTGGGGGAAACGCTGGCAGCCCTGGCCGGCGACGGCCACCGGGCCGCCGCCTTCGACCTGTCAGATATTGACGCCATTCCGGCCTGGATGAAGGAACAGGCCAAGCAGGCGGGGCCGTTCAATGGCATCGCCCATTGCGCCGGCATCCAGACCCTGCGCCCCATCCGCATTTTCCAGGCGGATTTCTTTGAACAGGTGATGCGCACCAACCTGGGCGCTGCCTTGGCCCTGGCCAAGGGGTTGCGGCAGAAGGGCGTGAAGGCGGACACGGCCAGCCTTGTCTATATCTCCTCCACCGCCGCCACGGCGGCATCGCCGGCCAATGTCGTCTATGCCGCCGCCAAGGGGGGCATTATCGCCGCCACCAAGGGCCTGTCAGCGGAATTGCTGCCCGATGCCATCCGGGTGAATTGCGTCGTCCCCAGCATCGTGATGACAGAACTGATCGAACGCGGCTTTGAAAAGCTGAATGCCGAGCAGATCCAGCATCTGGAAAAGCTGCAGCCGCTGGGCTTCGGCCATCCCGACGATGTGGCCCATGCCATCAGTTTCCTGCTGTCCGATGCCGCCCGCTGGATCACCGGCACATCCATGGTGGTGGATGGGGGCCGCACGGCATGACGGATGGCTGGGTGCTGCTGGGCCGCGCCGCTGATCTGGCCGAACCGGGGCAGTGGATCACCGGCTGGCTGGGCGCGGTGCCGGTGGTGGTGCGCAACTTTGCCGGCACGCCGCGTGGCTTCCGCAATATCTGCTCCCACCGTTTTGCCCAGATGCTGACGGCACCCACCGGCAAGGGGCCGCTGCGCTGCCCCTATCACGCCTGGGTCTATGGTGCCGATGGCGTGCCCAAGGCCATCCCCTTCAACGACACGGATTTCCATTTGGGTGATGCCGACCGGCAGGCTTTGGCCCTGTCGGCGGTGGCGGTGCTGGTGACGGGCGGGCTGGTGTTCAGCCATCTCCAACCCGATGCCAACCCGGCACCGGTAAAGGGTTGGCCGGTGACGGAAGGGCCGTTCCCCCGCCGCCTGCCCGATGGGTCGCTGATCGGACCGGATGCGGCGATTCTGGAACGCCCCAGCAGCCAACGGGGCTGTGGATGCTGAATTATGACCAGCCGCCACCCCGCCGCCACCTGTTGCCCGCCCATTGGTTTTGCGCGGCGGACAGCTTCGCGCGCGAAAGCGAGGCACTGTCGATCCGCCTGCCCTGGCGCTATGCCGGGCTGGTGGGGGACGCAGTGGCCGACGGTGCGGATGTGGAATCCTGCGGTGGATTCCTATTCCACCGTCAGCGGACGGATGCGCCGCCGCTGGCCAACTGGCTGGGGCCGTTTGCGGCGCGGCTGGAATTAATGTCCCCTGCCCTGGCGGCCCCCATGGGGTCCGATGCGGTGGAATTTGCCGCAAACTGGAAGATTTTGGTGGAGAATACCCTGGATGATTTCCACGGTTCCACCGTGCATCCGCACACCATCCACCCAGCGGTGGATGCCGATTGGCGTCAGCATCTGCACACCCAACGCCATGGCCCGCACAGCCATTCCAGTTGGAAGCTATCCGCCGCAACGGCGCAATGGTGGGAAAAACTGGTGGCGCGCGGCAACCTTTCCCGTTTTGCCGCCCAGGACCGATACGACCATACTTTCATCTTCCCCGATCTCTATATCGCCAGTTTCCATGGCACCCTGGTGATGGTGCATCGGGTGGTGCCCCTGGCGGTGGACCGGACACGGCTGGAATGGCGCAGCTTCCTGCCCGTCGACAATCCAGGCGATCGCAAGGGCGATGCCTTCCGCCGATCCCTTGCCGCCCAACTGGCCCTGTCCGCCCGGCAAGTGATTGAGGAGGATCGGCCCTTGTGTGAAATGGTGCAGGCTGGCCGGGCCAGTGCCACCGGTCCCGGCATGTTGGGCTGGCGGGAACAGCGTATCGGCGATGTGCATGACGCCCTGGCCGCCCTTCTGGAAGCGTGAGGCTGTTTGATGACCCAATCCCTGTCCTTCCGCCAGCCCACGCCCGATGATGCCGCCCTGTTGCTGGGCTGGCGGCGGCTGCCGGAAATTTCCAGCCAATCCTTTTCCGATGTGCCGGACGATCTGGACCGCCAGCGCGACTGGCTGGCCCGCAGCGCGGCGCGCAGCGACTTCCACCACCGCATCATCCAGGTGGATGGGGTGGATGTCGGCTATGGCAGCATCACCATCACCCAGCCCGATTGGGGGGTGGGCACCATCGGCGTCTATATGGGCGACCGGCGCGGGCGCATCGGCATCGGTGCCCTGAACTTCGCCCCCATGCTGAACCATTGTTTCTATACGCTGGGCCTGCGCAAGCTGGTGAACCAGATTTTCGCCGATAATGAGCGGGTGCATAAGGGCCAGGCCATGCTGGGCTATCGCCATGTCGGCGTGCTGCGCGCGCACGCGGTGAAGAATGGCGAACCGCGCGATGTGCATCTGTTTGAGATGCTGGCGGATGACTGGTTCGCCATCCGGCACCGTTTCGGCCTGATGGCGGATATGGATGGGCGGGTCTGGTAAGGGGGCTGACGGGGTGCCATTATCAATGATAGCCTATACCTCGTGCTCCTGGTGAGGCGTGCCAATGTCCACGATGACCCTGCATCTGTCAGAAAGTACCAGTGGCAAATTGGACGATGAGGCCCTGATTCTGGCAAGTATCGAAGTCGGTATTGCAGATGTGGATGCTGGACGTTTTGTCAGCAATGCAGTGGTTCAGAGCTTCTTCGCACGGTTCATGGATGAAACACCGGCGAAATAATGCGCCTGAGTGTCTGTCCGGAAAATTCCTTTGAATTTAATTTCACCGTCACCCCGGCGAAGGCAGAAGCGACACTTAATGCACTGAAAAACTGGGAAAAATATCACAACGCACCATAAAACCCGCCCTTCGCCTGTGCCCAATCACGCCCCCAAGCGTTCTCCTTCTCAGGATGAATGACGGAGAAGGGTGATGCGGTCCAATCTGATGGGAACGCTGGCCACGCTGGCGGCGCTGTTGCTGGGCTTTGGCCTGCTGCAATTGGGCAATAACCTGCAGGGCACATTGCTGGCGGTGCGCGGGGGGCTGGAGGCATTCAGCCCCACCCAGGTGGGCCTGATCGGGTCCGGCTTTTCCATCGGGTTGGTGCTGGGGTCGCTGACGGCCGGCACGCTGATTCAGTCGGTCGGCCATATCCGTACCTTTGCCGCCCTGGCGGCCCTGGCCTCGGCGTCGGCGTTGCTGCATGTGATGCTGGTTCACCCCGTCGCCTGGATCGGTTTCCGCATGGTGACGGGCCTGTGTTTTGCGGGCCTGCTGATGTCGGTGGAAAGCTGGCTGAACGCATCCGCCACACCCGCCGTGCGCGGGCAGATCTTGGGCATCTATTCCATGACCGGGCTGATCGCTGCAGTGGGCGGGCAGATGCTGCTGCCGCTGGCTGATCCGGGCGGGTTCATGCTGTTCGCCTGTGTCTCCCTGATCATCTCCATCGCCCTGGTGCCGGTGGCCCTGTCGAAATCGCAGGCCCCGGCAGAGGTGGGGGCACGGACGCGGGCCAACCTGCGGCACCTTTACCGCCAATCGCCCTTCGGGCTGGTGGCAGCCTTCCTCTGCGGTATCAGCACAGGGGCCTTTTATGCGCTGGGGCCGCTTTACGCCCAGCAGGCCGGGTTTGACGATCAGGGCATCGCCCTGTTCATGGCCTGTGCCATCCTGGGGGCCTTTGCCACCACCTGGCCGCTGGGCTTTCTTTCCGACCGGATGGACCGGCGGCGGCTGGTTATCGTGGTGGCGCTGGCCTCCGCCCTGTTGCTGGCCGCCATGATGCTGTTTCTGCCGCAGGGCATGGCGCCGGGCTGGGTGTTCTTCCTGGTCTTTGCCTTTGGCGGGGTGGTGCTGCCCACCTATGGCATTGTCGTGGCCCATGTGAATGACAGCGTACATCCCACGGAATTTATTGCCGCTTCCGGCGGGCTGCTGATCGTCCAGGGTTCCGGCATGGCGCTGGGGCCGCTGCTGGGTGGGGCCATGATGGAGGCAATGGGGCGCAACGGCCTGCCCTGGCTGGTGGTGCTGGCCCAGGGGCTGGTCGCCGTCTGGGGGGCCTATCGCATCAGCCGCCGCGCCGCGCCGGTGGAAAAGGAACAGTTCGTCAATATGACGGTATCCCCGGTGGGCACCACGCTGATCGAGGCGACGCAGGAGGCCAAACCGTCCTAACTCAAAGCGCCCAGCGCCAGCGGCCCATTGCGATCCAGGCCCTTGTAACGTGCCACATCATCCGGCACTGACCGCAGGATGGCGGCAAAATGGGCTTGCTGTTCAGGCGTCAGCGCCGCCAACGCCCGCTGATGGGTGCGGATGGTGAACAGCACGGCGCCGCTGCCGGGCAGTTTCCGCAACGTCTGTTTTTCCACCCGCAGGAACAGGCGCTGACCGGCATTCTCCACCGTCACCGGCTCATCTGCCGGGGGTGGGCGGGGGCCGCCAGGCTGGAACAGGTCGGCATCATCCGACAGGCCCCAATTGGCCCGCCAGACAAGGCGACCAGGGGTCAACCTGTCAAAGAACCGGTCTACCGGCATGGCCAGCGTGGCATCATAGCCCGGCACCGGGCGATGGATGCCGGGCAGCGGCTTGCCCAGCTTGTGCGGCAACAGCCAGTGCGATGGAAAGCACACCACCCCACCGGTCAGCCGCCAGCCCCCGGCGGATGGCGTCAGCAGACAGAGATCATCGGGCAGCAGATAGCCCAGCAGATGCAGCGGATGGTCAAAATCCGCCGGCTGCATCACGGCCCCGCCGATGGCGGAAAACAAGCCCGCCCCCTGGCGCTGGAACCATGACGAATGCTGGGTCGCCAGATGCTGGAACAGCAGTTCCAGCATCTCCTCTGCGGCTGCCTTCGCCTCTGGCATCAGGGCCAGCACATCCCATTTGCGTTGTCGCAACAGGTCGGCCCGGCGGGCCAGTTGCCCCGGCCAGCCGGCATCCGGCGACAGCCAGTCCGCCGGCGCCAGCGTGCGCAAGCCCATCGCCATGCGATAGGCAGGGCCGTCGAACGGCCAGGGGAAGGGTTCGGCGGGCAGTTGCACGGGGGCAGCCCTCACCCCACCTCCATCACCGGATAATCGGCGGGCAGTTCGGCCAGGGTGGGGGCCGGGATGGGGCCGATATCGGCCAGCACTGTGCCCCAGGACCAGCCCACCCCGAACCCCGCCAGCAGCAGCTTTTTCCGCCCCGCCGCCAGTTCCCCGCCCAGCCGGGAACAGATGGCCAGCGGGATGGAGGCGCTGCTGGTATTGCCGAACTTCTCCATATCAATGATGTATTTGTCTGCCGCACAGCCAATCTTCTTGCGGATATGCTCCAGCATCATCTTGTTGGCCTGATGCGGCACCAGGAAATCCAGATCATCGGTGGTGATGCCGCCATCGGCCAATGCCTCTTTCAGCAAACCGGGCACGGCGCGCAGGGTGAAGGCAAACACCTCCGCCCCGTTCAATTGCAGGCGGGCATCGCGGTAAAGCCGCTGCATCTCCGCCTCTGACTTGGGCGGGTCGCTAGGGATCAGGCAATCGCGCTTGCCGCCGGCCTTGACGAAAATATGCTTGGCCCCCGCCCCATCGGTGCCCAGCGCCACGCGGATCGGGGGGGCGTCCTCCGCCAGTTCCAGCGCCGTGGCCGACCCGGCATCGCCGAACAGCGGCAGGGTGGCCTTATCCTCCGGGTGCAGGTAACGGGTGGAATTGTCGCCGCACAGCACCAGCGCCCGCTTCACCTGCCCGCCCAGCAGCCGCCCGGCCATCCACAGCCCATAGACATAGCCGGAACAGCCCAGCGTCACGTCAAAACAGGCGGCCCCTGACGACAGGCCCAGATGGCGCTGCAGCACCGCCGCGGTGACCGGCAGCACATAATCCGCATCCTGGCTGACAAAGATCAGCACATCCACGCTGGCGGGATCCCAGCCCAGTTGGGCCAGCAGCCCCTCTGCCGCCGCACGGCACATGTCCGACGCGCACCAGGGCCGGGGCAGCACGCGCCTTTCATAGACGCCGATGCTGGCGTGCAGCTTGCGCGCCTCCTCCGCCGTGAAAATGCCGGGCTCCTCGACATAGGAATGGCGTTCACGCGGTACCACGGTGCGGATGCCGGCGATGCGCACCCCATTGATGACCGATTTCATCGCCCGTCCCCCTTCCCGCTACCACCTTCCCAGGTGGCATAGATCACACTGTCGAACCAGGCCGCGCCATGGTGGCGCAGGCGGAAATGATAGCCCGGCTGGATATCATCCACCAACGCCGGCAGATCGGCCAGATCGCCGGCACGGTGATAGGCGGACAGGGCCAGTTTCGGGCGATGGCGGCGGATCGTCGCCGCCGCCCCCTGCAAGGCCGCCGCCTCCGCCCCTTCCACATCCAGCTTGATCAGGCTGACAGGGCCGATATCCAGATCATCCAGCGCCCGCACCGGCACCAGCATGTCACCATCGTCGGCCAGCGCGCTGCCGGACTGGCCGGCCCCGTTAAAGCGCAGTTCCCCGCTCTGCCGCCACAGGCCGAGCCGATGCAATATCACATCGGCCCGCCCGCCCCAGGCCGCCGCCAGCTTGTCGGCATTGGCGGGATCGGGTTCAAACGCATGGACGGAACGCCAGCGCCCGCCGGTATGGCGGGCCAGATCGGCGATACTGTCGCCCGTATGGGCACCCCCATCCACCATCACCTCATCCGGACCCACATCCAACGCATCGCTGCCAAAATATATCCCGCCCGGATCGCGCAAGCCTGCCAGCCAGCGATCATCCCAGGACAGGCGATAGAGCGCCAGCCCGGCCAGGGCGGCCCGGCTGGCCGCATCCTGGAACCAGCCCTTGACGGCGATGCGTTCCAGGGCTGTCACCAGCCGATCCGGATCGGCATGGTCGATCAGGGCCGCATCGCCGGCAATATGGTGCAGGTCCAGCCGCCGCATGGCCTGGAACAGGCCCAGCACCGGCAGCCCCAACCCGTCGGCCAGCCGGGTGAAATGCGCCATGCCCCCTTCCCCGGCGGCACAGGTGACGGCGATCAGCCCCGGTGTCGCAGCAGCCACCGCCGCCAGGGCGGCATCACCGGCCATGACATGGCCGCCCATGGTCTGGCCGATGCGGGCATTATCCACCAGCAGCCGCACATCCAGCCGCGCCAGGGCCGCCGCCACAAACGGTTGGGCCAGCACCGATCCAGCCCCCAACAGGGCCACCGGGCGACCCGTCAGGTCCAGGGCAGCGGCCGCCGACTCCTCCAGCACCCGCCAATCACGGCCGGCACGATAGGCGGCCAGCCGGCGGGACAGTTCAGCCTCCAGGGCAGCAGCATTGGCCTTCATCGCATCACCGCCCGGTTGATATAGGGGTCCAACCCCGGTTGGCGGGGCAATATCGGCTGTTGCGGGGTGAAGGGGGTGCGCCAGATGCCATATTGCGCCGTCACCATCAGCCGGGATTGCGCGCGCGGCAGCAAGCCGCGATGCACGCCGAACGTATCGGCCAGGAACACCATCCCCGCCGCCCCGGTGAAGCGGCGCAAGGGCAGGTCCGCCATGGTTTGGGCGACCTTTTCATCGTCCATCCGGTTGATCTCCACCAGCCGTTCATCGCGGTGGGAGGCTTCGACAAACTCAAACGGCCCATCCTCCGGCCCGGTATCGGTCAGATATATGAACAGCTTGATGGCGCGGATATTGTCCCAGTCGCGGTGGAACCATTGCGTGCCCTTCGCCGCATCCCGCCCGGCAAAGGACCACCAGCCGCCGATATTATCGATGGTGGGCTTGCAGCCCAGATAAAGCTCTGCAACCCGCAAAACCAGCGGATGATTGAAAATTCCCAACAGGCCCGGCACGGCCAGCAACTGGTCGACCCGGTAATAACCCATATTGGTTTCCGGGCTGGGCACCGCGTCGGGCGGGAAATCCCCCAGATGCGGGCGATAGGGATCGTGGCAGGGTTGGGCCTGCAGGGCCTGGCGCATCAACGCCGCCTGTTCGGGGCTGACCAGCCCCAGCGGCTCCGTCCAGCCGCGATCTTCCAACTGCCCCAGCAGGGCCAGGGCGCGCGGATCATCCGGGGCTTGCGGGCTGCGCGGGCAGGCCAGGGCCGCCAGCCGGGCCAGCCAGTAGCGCCGCGCCGGACCGCCGGACAAGGGCAGCAGGTCATAGGGCAGGTTGCGCCAATCCGCCAGCGCGCGGCGGGCGATCTGGTCCAGGGTGCGGTTGCGGATCGTGAAGGCCATGACCGGCACAGGATGCACCCGCGCCCACCCCCGATGCAAAGCCTTTCCAAGGGCTTGGGCGCTGGCCATACTGGGCCCATGTCCATGACCGCCACCCCGAGGCCCCCACCCCTGGTGCTGATCCGCGCCGATGCCGCAGTCGACATCGGCACCGGCCATGTCATGCGCTGTCTGGCGCTGGCCGAAGCCTTGCGGGAGCTGGGGGCCGATGCGGCCTTTTGCGGCAGCCGCATCACCCCATCCCTGCGCGACCGGCTGGCGGCGGAGGGGATCGCCCATCACCTGATCGACCCCGCCCATGACGCGGCCGACATGCTGGCGCTGTATCAGCGCATCGGGGCCAAGGCCCTGGTGGTGGATAGCTACTGGCTGGATGCGGATTGGCGGGCGGCAATGCGGCAGGCCGGCGGGCCGGTGCTGGCGCTGGATGATCTGGCCGACCGGCCCCTGTTCGCCGATCTGGTCTGGAATCCATCGCCACAGGCGCACACCCTGCCCTATGACAGGCTGGCACCGGGGGCGAAGCTGCTGCTGGGGGATGCGCATGTATTGATCCGGCGGGAAATCCGCGACCGGATCAGCGCCCCCCGGCCGGCCTTGGCGGAACGCGCCCGAATCCTGGTCACCTTTGGCGGGTCTGATCCGGCGGGGCTGACCGTACCGGTGATCAAGCGGCTGGCCCCGCTGCTGCCCGACGGTGTGGGGCTGGATGTGGTGGTGGGGGGCAGCAACCCGGCGCTGGCCTGTTGCCGGGCCGCCGCCGCGCGCTTTCCCGCCGTGGCCTTGCATGTGGATACGCGGGAGATGGGGCGGCTGATCGCCGGCTGTGGGCTGGCGATTACCGCCGGGGGCGGCACGGTGGCGGAAATGGCCGCCCTGGCCACGCCCTGCCTGCTGGTCGCCGTGGTGGATAATCAGGCCGCCGCCGCCGCCGATGCCCGCGCGCGCGGCTGGGCCGCCGTGCTGGACGCGCGGGGGATGGACAAGGCCGATGCCGCCGGGGCCGTGACGGAAAGCAGCTTGCGGCTCTGGGCTGATCTGCCAGCGCGGGCGGACCTGTCCCGCCGCATCGCTGGCATCGACGGCCAGGGTGCCCCCCGCGTGGCGCGCGCCCTGCTGGACCGGATCGCCGCCTACAAGGCCCGCAACATATAGGCCGCACCAGGACCATAGGAAGCCAGCTTGGCCCGCAGCGCCGGCACATCGGTTTCTACAAAGCCAAAGCGCGCCCAATAGGGGGCCAGCCCATCCAGCGCCGTCAGTGCCAGTTGGCCAATCCCCTCCGCCTTTGCCACGGCGATCAGCCGGTCCAGCAGCCTTTCCCCCAACCCAAGGCCGCGCGCGGCGGGGTCAGTGGCGACATCGTGGATATAGAGCACATCGCGCGCCAGGGGGCCGGTCAGCACCACATCCAGCGGCACACTGGCATTCAGCGCCAGCGGATGGGAAACGGCATAGCCCAGCAAGCGCCCATCCTCCCGCTCCGCCAGCCAAAGCCCCTGGGGGAACAGGGTGAAACGGCTGTGAAACACATCCGGATGTTCCTGATGGTCCTGATGGATCTGGTTGCCGAGTTGCACCACCCTGTCCACATCGCCAGGATCGGCGGCAGGCCGCAGGGTGATGGTCTGCTGCTGCGGGGTGGTGAAGGTTACGGGCGTCATCATGGGCAAAGCGCTATCGTCTCAGGGTGGTAACGGCTATCGGCTGGCCTGTGCCCGCAACCGGGCAGCCAGCAGGGAGACGGGATAGGACCAGTCCCCCGGCACACGCTGGCGGAACTGGCGCAGGCCGGGATACCAGCCGCAATCCGGCCGATCCTTCAGCCAGCGCCAGCAGCCATCAAAACGGTTCAGCAACCAGACCGGCCGGCCCAGCCCGCCGGCCAGATGGGCGACGGCCGTATCGACACTGATCACCAAATCCAGATTGGCCACCAGCGCCGCCGTGGCGGCGAAATCCGGCAGGTCGGCCTGAACCATCCCACCCGGCCAGTCCGCCGCCTGGGCCGCCGCCGGCCCCTGTTGCAGGCAGACAAAGCGCACACCCGGCACCGCCGCCAGTGGATGCAGCGCCGCCAAGGGCAGCGACCGGCGCGCATCCACCGGGTTGGCCGGCTGGCCCGCCCAGCACAGGCCGACCCGAAGGCCCGGCCCTTCCAGCCGGTCGGCCCAGGCCGCCTGTTCCGCCGGGTCGGCCGACAGCCAGATGGCGGGGCCCGGCACCTTGTCCGCCTCCACCCCCAGCGGGCCGCACAGGCTCATCATCGCGCATTGCAGATCATAGGCGGGCAATGGGGCCCCGCGCGGCACCGCCTTGGCCACACCGGGCACACGCACCATCAGCCTTACCAGTTCCGGCTGGCATTCCACCACCAGCCGCGCGCCCCAGGCCGCCACCGCCGGCAGCAACCGGGCCAGTTGCAGCACATCGCCGCGCCCCTGTTCGGCATGGACCAGCAGGGTGCGCCCTGCCAGCGGCTGGCCGGTCCAGGCGGGGCCGGCATGGCTGGCCAGGGCGTAATCCGGGTGGTGGCGGCGCGCCTCCACCAACGGCCAGGCCTCCCGCCAGCGGCCGGCGGTCAACAGGGCGACGGCCAGATTCCAGCGCGCCGTGGCATCGCCCGGCGCCAATTGCACCGCCCGCTGCAGGTCGTTGATCGCCGTGGACAGGTCTCCCAGATCCTTGGCCACCGTGCCCAGGCTGACCAGCAGGGCCGGATCGTCGGGCCGCATGGCCCGCGATTGTTCCAGAAAGGCGCGGGCCTGGGCGAAACGGCCCTGACCATGCAGGGCCGCCCCCAATGTCGCCGCCGCGCCCGGATGAGCGGGATGTTTTTCCAGCACTTGCCGCAACAACTGTTCGGCCTCCGCCAGCCGGCCCAGCTTCACCAGGGCACCCGCCAGATTGGCGCTATGGTTGGGCTGATCCGGGGCCAGCCGCAGGGCCTGGGCGAAGCGGTCGGCCGCCAGCCGATACCGGCCCAACCCCGCCGCCACCACCCCGCCCAGCCCCCAGAGGGGGGCCGGCGCCCCCTCCCCCAGCAAGCCGGCCAGGGCCGCTTCGGCCTGATCGGGCCGGCCGGCATCAAGATGGTCCAGAACAGATTGGATATTGGCGGGGGGTGCGGCGTTCATGGGCGGCAGAGTGCGCAAACGCAGCCCCCCGATGCAAGGGTTGCTTGCACCCCACATCCGGGCAGGATATCCCGGCAGGACAGGCTCGGCAGCCGCCGCCGGGCCGCCTTTCGGGGGCCGCCCGCGCATGATCGCCAAACCCGCCCTGCTCCACCCCGCCGATTACCTGGACCCGGGCCTTTATGCCGCCGAACAGGCCGGCATCTTTACCCACCAGTGGCAGTTTGTCGGCTTTGCCGAGGAACTGGCGGAACCGGGCCGTTTCCTGACCCGGCAGATCGCTGGTGAGCCGGTGCTGGTGATCAATATGGATGGCGATTTACGCGCCTTCCGCAATGTCTGCACCCATCGATTCGCCCGGCTGAAGGCGGCAGAGGCCGGGCAGGATAGCGGATTGCGCTGCCCCTATCACGGCTGGGCCTATGATCGGGAGGGCGTTCCGCTGGGCATTCCCGGCAACGCGGATTGTTTCGGCCTGGACCGCGCGGCCAAGCAGGGGCTGGCCCTGAAACGTTTCGCGCTGGACCGGATCGGCCGTTTCATCTTCGTCCGCATCGCCGCCGAGGGGCCATCGCTGGCCGATGCGATGGCCCCGCACGGGGAATTGCTGCAACGCCTGTCCGACGGGTTCGGCCCCGCCTTCAGCCAGGTGGCCCAGCCCTGGGCAGCCGACTGGAAGATCGGCATCGAAAATGTGCTGGAGGTCTATCACGTCGATGCCGTTCACCCGGAAAGCTTCCGCAGCGTGGTGGATGGCACCTGGCGGGTGGCATATCAGGGCCCGCACTCCATCGGCCATGCCGGGATGCGGGCAGAGGCGCTGCGCTGGTGGGAGGGGGTGGGCAAGCGGCTGGGGCTGCTGGCCGTGCCAGGGCTGGACCATTATGTCCATCTGCACCTGTTCCCCAATCTGGCCATCGGCATCACTGCCGGCCGCCTGATCTCCGTCCAGACTTATGAGCCGACCGGCCCCGGCCGTTTCACGCTGCGCTACCGCCTCTGTCTGGCCCTGGGCGGCAAGCAAGGGGCCGCCCGCGCGGCGGTGGAAAGCCACCTGACCGCGCTGAACGAAACCCTGCTGGGGGAAGATCGCGCCATCGCGGCGGAGGTGCAGATCGGCACCGCCAGTGCCGACCGCCCGGCCCTGCTGGGCGCCAATGAGGATCGGTTGATGCAGTTCCACCAGACCCTGCTGGCGCTGAAAAATACGCACAGACTTGCATCCGGCACGCCGCCATCGCACCCTGCGGATGAAGAGCGGCAGGAGAACCGGATATGAAGGAAATGCGCACCCTGGGTTTTACCGAGCGGGAATCCATCCAGGCCATCATCGACCTGATGCGCAAGCAGCGGTTGCCCATTCCGGTCGGCCAAGTGGTGGCGCTGGAACTGATTGAGGAGCCGGTCTCCGCCACCCTGATCATTGAGGATAATGACGGCAAGCGCACCCCCATCCAACGCTCTGCCGCCGAACTGGCGGCATCGCTGGTGAATTTCTGCATCGAACGCAAGGTGCGGCTGCCCAGCACGGGCGACAAGTTTGTGGAGGTGATTGCCGGCAGCCTTAATCTGGTGATCTTCATGGCGGAGGTGCCGGGCGGGCGAGGCAAGATGGTCCGTCGCAAAAGCAACCCCACCGTCTCCCTGTAAAACCACCAAGGCGTTTTTTTCACCGATCCAGCAGAAAAATAGTCATGAGTAACAATTAACAAAGATCAATCTTTGCCCTGCGCCCTTCGGTCGGGAATTGCATTTTCGCATCTGCACATTTACGCAGAGTTGTTTAAAATTTATTATAAATTCTGTATTTGACCCCACATTCTTCCATCCGTTAGGCTGAATTCTCTTTCAGGAAATGGGGTTGCCAAGGAATGCGAGGGTGGATCGGCGCCATGTTGCTGGGCATGGCGGTGGTATGCGGATCGCCCGCCTGTGCCCGCCAGGGCAATCTGATCATGGCCTATGGTGATTTCAATGAACCGCCCTATGCCTGGGTGAAAGACGGCGGTCTCGCCGGCGGTTTCCTGCATGAACTGGGGCTGGCGCTGGCAGAGATACTGGACCGCGATCCCCAGTTCCGACACCTGCCCCGCAACCGGTTGGGCCCGGAACTGGTAAGCGGTAATATCGATCTCTATTGCCTGGCCAGCGCCGGCCAGGAGCCCGGCTTTGCTGAGAGCACGTTTAGCAGCCCGCTATTCATTGAACAGGACATCATTGTCCTCTCCCGTCATTTCGACGGCCCCCCGACATTGGCCGGGCTGGCGGGAAAGCGGGTCGGCTCCGTCTTGGGCGCTGTCTATCCGCCGATGCTGGAAAGCCTGTTCAACAGCAGCAGCCTGATCCGGGAAGATGCCCGCAGCGACACGGCCAATCTCCGCAAACTGGCCGGTGGCCGGCTTGATGCCGTGGTTCTGTCGGCCACGGCCTGGCGGCAGGCAACGCAGGCAAATCCGGCCCTGGCCGAAACGGCACAAACAGAGACGCTGGGCCTTCCGCCCGTGTCCCGCGCCTGTCTCGTTTCCCCTGCCGGTACTGTCACGGTGGCAGCGGTGAACAGCGCCCTTCAGACCTTGCGGGACAATGGTACCCTGGCCGCCATGGTGCAGCGGCTGGGCCCGGATGCCACAGCCGCACAAGCCGATCAGGCCGCCGAAGGGCCGGGGATCAATCCAGCAAACCGCCAATATCGGTGATCAGCCGGCGGCGGCGGCCCGCCACTTCCGGCACGACAGAAGGCGTTGCCGGCAGGGCGGCGGCGGCGGGTTCCGGCAGGGGTGGGGCGGCGATGGCCGGCGGCTGCACCACAATCGGTGCCGGCACGGCCGGCCCCTCGGCCAACAGTTCCCCCACCAGCATACGCACCTGATCCCGCTTGTCCGCCGGTACCCAGAATTCCAGACGCACAAGCCCGGCCGCCTTGCGGCGTGCCCTTGCCCTGACCTGCCTGATCGCGTCAGTCATCTGTCCCTATGCTCCCTCTGAAACCGCCCTCTCCAGATGAATACGACTTTATGGGTAAAGCGGAAACCCCAAGCGATAGGCAGGGCGTCTGATCGCAGGATTGATTCCAACTCTGTATAGGATTTCAGGAGGCCCCGAGCATAGAAGGCAAGGCATGACCGAAAGCGCCGCTCCCCCGGATTTTTCCATCTGTGACCGGGAGCCGATCCATATACCGGGCGCGATCCAGCCTTTCGGTTTTCTACTGGCCCTGGATCCGGAGACGCTTGTCATCCGCTATGCCAGCGCCAATGCCGGCACCTATCTGGGGTTGGATTGCGAATCACCCCTGGGTTTGCGGCTGGATAAGGCCATGCCAGACCTGCCCGATCCGGCGCTGGCCGCCATCCGCATGGCGGAACCGGGGCCGCCGCATCATCTCTGCACCCTGGCACCACGCCAGGGCGGCAGCAGCCCTTTGCATGTGCTGGCCCATCGCGGCGACGATCTGGTAATCTTGGAGATGGAGGAGGAGGCCGGCAGCGGCGCTTCTTCCTTCCAGGATGTCTATCCGCTGGTCCGCGCCTTTGTGGAGACCGTGCACGAGGCGGAAACCGAACAGGCCCTGTGTGCGCTGGCAGCAAGGGAAATGCGCCGCATCACTGGTGTCGACCGGGTGCTGATCTACCGTTTTGATGCGCAATGGCACGGCCAGGTAATTGCCGAGGATGGCAATGGCACCCTGCCCTCCTATCTGGGCCTGCGGTTTCCCGCCTCCGACATTCCGGCCCAGGCCCGCGCGCTTTATCAGCGCAACCGGCTGCGCATGATCCCCAATGTCGATTATCCGCCGGTGGCGCTGCTGGGGCTGGCGCCGGATGGCAGCAACGCAGGCCCGGCTCACCTGGACCTTTCCATGTCGGCCCTGCGCAGTGTCTCGCCCGTGCATCTGGAATATATGCGCAATATGGGCACGCTGGCCTCCATGTCGGTCTCCATCCTCTGCGATGGGCGGCTTTGGGGGCTGATTTCCTGCCATCATTCCGCACCTTTTCGTATTCCCTTCCATGTCCGCACCGCCTGCGACCATCTGGGCCAGATCCTGTCCCTGCAGGTGGCGGCACGGGGCCGGGTGGCACAGTCGGAACGCCGGAATGAACTGCGCGCCCTGCAGGTGGTACTGCTGGCGCGCATGGCGGAATCCGAAAACTTCCTGGATGCGCTGACCCGCAGCGAGAACGATCTGCGCCGGCTGGTGGATGCGACCGGGGTGGCCATCCTGTTTGGCGACCATATCATCCGCCTGGGGGACACCCCCGCCGAGGAACAGGTGGAGGCGCTGGCCGCCTGGCTGGTGGAACGGGGGGAGCGGGAGGTTTTCGCCACCGACAATCTGCCCGGCCTCTGGCCCCCAGCCGCCGCCCTCAAGCATCAGGCCGCTGGGATGCTGGCCATCGGCATCTCACAAATCCATCCGGCCTATGTGATCTGGTTCCGGCCAGAGGTGATCCAGACCGTGGAATGGGGTGGCAATCCCGGCGAAAAGCATGTGTCTGTCGAGGATGGCCGCCTGCACCCGCGCCGGTCATTCGAGATCTGGCGTGAAACGGTGAGCGATACGTCCGCCGCCTGGGACGAGGCGGCTCTGGCGGCGGCAGCGGAGCTGCGCTCCGCCATTGTCGGGGTAGTGCTGCGCAAGGCGGAGGAACTGGCCGCCCTGACGGCGGAGCTGAAGCGCTCCAACAAGGAGCTGGAAGCTTTCTCCTATTCCGTTTCCCATGATCTGCGGGCACCCTTCCGCCATATTGTCGGTTTTGCCGAATTGCTGCGGGAACGGGAGGGCGACCGGTTCAGCCCGCGCGGCCGTCACTATATTGACAGCATCATTGAAGCCGCCTTTGCCGCCGGCACGCTGGTGGATAACCTGCTCTCCTTCTCCCAGATGGGCCGCGCCACGCTGAACCTGCGGCGCACCGACATGAATGAGGTGCTGCGCGAAGCCCGCCACCGGCTGATCACCGATCAGCAGGGCCGCGATATCCGCTGGCAGGTGGATGATCTGGGTGTGGTGCGGGCCGACCCGATGATGGTGCGGCTGGTCATGCAAAACCTGCTGGACAATGCGCTGAAATTCACCAGGGAGCGAAATCCCGCCGAAATCGTTATCACTGCGCGACCCGGCCCGGATGAAGTGACGTTCGCGGTCCGTGACAATGGTGTGGGCTTCGACATGGCCTATGTCGACAAGCTGTTTGGTGTCTTCCAGCGCCTGCATCATGTGGAGGAGTTCGAAGGCACCGGCATCGGGCTGGCCAATGTGCGCCGCATTGTCGAACGGCATGGCGGACGTAGCTGGGCGGAGGGCAAGGAGGGTGAAGGGGCTGCCTTCTTCTTCACCTTGCCCGTCTGGAAAGGAGCGGATTGAAATGGCGGAATTGAAACCGATCCTGCTGGTGGAAGACAGTCCCAAGGATATCGAACTGACCTTGGCAGCACTGGAACGCTGTGGCCTGGCCAATGATGTGGTGGTCATGCGCGACGGGGCGGAGGCTTTGGATTACCTGCTGCGCCGGGGCCGTTATGCCGCCCGCAACAGCACCGACCCTGCGGTGGTGCTGCTGGACCTGAAATTGCCCAAGGTGGATGGGCTGCAGGTGCTGGAGGTGCTGAAAGGCACTGCCGAACTGCGCACCATGCCGGTGGTGATGCTGACCTCCTCGCGGGAGGAACGCGACCTGTTGGCCTCCTACCGGCTGGGCGTCAATGCCTTCGTCGTCAAGCCCGTGGATTTCCAGGCATTCTTTGCCGCCATCCGCGATCTTGGCATGTTCTGGGCCGTGCTGAACGAGCCGCCCCCGCGTGAGGCCGCCCGCCTATGAGCCTGTCCCATCCGGCATTGCGGCCCGGTGCGGCCGAAACCGTGCACATCCTGCATGTGGAGGATAGCCCCGCCGATGCGGAACTGGTGCGCGAACGCATCACCGAAACCGGCCTGACGGTAGAGATCAAGCGGGTGATGACCCGTGCCGCCTTCATCCAGGCCCTGGATGAAGGCGGTGTTGATCTCATCCTGTCCGATTATGCCCTGCCCAGCTTTGATGGGAACGCCGCCCTGGCCCTGGCCCGGCAGTCGGTGCCCGATGTGCCCTTCATCTTCGTTTCCGGCGTGCTAGGGGAAGAGGTGGCGGTGGAATCGCTGCAAAGCGGTGCGGTGGATTTCGTCGGCAAACAGCGGCTGCAGCGGCTGCCCGCCGCCGTGCTGCGGGCGCTGACAGAGGCGCGCCGCCGCCAGCAGCACCGGGAGACCGAGGAGGCGCTGAAGGCCAGTGAAGCGCGACTGCGCTTCGTGCTGACGGCCAGCAACCTGGGCAGTTGGGAACTGGATGTCGAAAGCAGCCGGGTGGTGATTTCCGATGTCTGCGCCCGGCATCTGGGTTTGGGCAACGCGGGACAGGCGCCGGCGACGGTCAGCAGGGCCGCCGTGCGCGCCACCATCCATCCCGATGACCTGCCGCATGTGGTGCAGAGTGTCGCCACCGCGCTGGAAAATGGCACCGAACTGGCCGTGGAATGCCGCATACCGCGCCCGGATGGCAGCCTCTGCTGGCTGCAACTGCGCGGGCGCGGCACCTATGATGCGCTGGGCCGGCCCCTGCGGATGGCCGGCATCACCCTGGACACCACCGAACGACGCGCGGCGGAGGAACGCCAGGCCCTGCTGATGCAGGAGGTGGATCACCGCGCCAAAAACATGCTGGCGGTGGTGCTGGCCATGGTGCGGCTGACGCCAATGACATCGCGCGACAGTTTCGTGCAAACCATCGAAGGCCGCATCGCCGCCCTGGCCCGCGCCCATACGCTGCTGGCCCGGTCACGTTGGGAAGGGGCGGAACTGGGGCAGTTGGTGCGGGAGGAAATGGCCCCCTATGCCAGCCATGTCAGCATCCAGGGGCCCCAATTGCTGCTGGTCCCGGAGGCGGCCCAGGCCTTCGCCATGGTGCTGCATGAACTGGCCACCAATGCCGCCAAGCATGGGGCGCTGTCACTGCCCGAGGGTCGGCTCTCCATCGACTGGGGCTTTACCGATCAGGGGCGACAATTGACCCTGGAGTGGCGGGAAAGCGATGGGCCGCCGGTGACGCCGCCGGAACGCCGGGGCTTTGGCACATTGGTTATCCGCCAGAACATGGAACATCAATTGGCCGGCAAGGCGGAAATCGACTGGCAACCCGACGGGTTGCAGGTGCGGATGCGCGTGCCAACCGCCGCCGTGGTACGGCGGCGGGGGCCGGGTGATGGGGCATGAGCCGACTGCTGGAACGGCTGCGGGTGGAGACAAGGCCGCAGCATGAAGCGCTGGAAAGGACACTGAACCTGCTCTCCCCCACCCTGGAGATGGCGCGCTATCACGCCATTCTGCGGCAGTTTCACCGTTTCTGGTGCGGCTGGCAGCCGCTGGCCCACGGGCTGTTGTCGGACGAGCGCGACCTGCTGACCGGACGTGACCGGACACCCTTGTTGAGCGACGATCTGGCCCATTTTGGCCTGGCCCCCTTGCCAGCGGACGGCCCCCTGCCGCCGCTGGCGGATGCCGACGCGGCCATGGGATCGCTTTATGTGCTGGAAGGGTCCACCCTGGGTGGGCAGGTGATCGCCCGGCATCTGGAAACGCGGCTGGGCCTGCGCGATGGCGCCGGCTATGCCTATTTCCAGGGTTATGGGCGGCAGAACGGGCCGATGTGGGCAGCGATGCGGGAACGGCTGGCCCGACATCCAGCGGAAGGGCCGGCGGCCGACCGGTTGGTAACGGGTGCCAAACAAACCTTTGCCATTCTTGAACAAAGGCTTGTGATCTGATCCTCACAAGTATCATCAATAAAAAAAGGGCGGCCCCGCGGGACCGCCCTTTTCATTTCCAAGATCGCGGGGCTTACTCCCCATCCACCACATGCGGACGCAGCGGCAGTTCCGGTTCCTTCGGCGTGATCAGCCGGCTGAACAGCGGGCTCATCTTGCGCTGAAGATCATCCATCAGGGTGAAGAAGGTCGGCACGAACACCAGCGACAGCAGGGTGGAGGTCACCAGACCACCGATCACCGCCACCGCCATCGGCTGACGGAATTCCGTATCCGCGCCCCAACCCGCCGCAATCGGCACCATGCCGGCGATCATGGCAATCGTGGTCATGATGATGGGGCGGGCACGCTTGGCACCGGCATCCGTCAAGGCTTCCAGCCGGCTCATCCCATGGTCACGCATGGCGACGATGGCATATTCCACCAGCAGGATGGAGTTCTTGGTGACGATCCCCATCAGCATCAGGATACCGATCAGCGCCGGCATGGAGATGGACATGCCGAAGATCAGCAGGAAGATCACCGCCCCGCCCAGCGACAAGGGCAGCGCCATCATGATGGTAACCGGCTGGAAGAAGTTATGGAACAGCAGAACCAGCACCGCGATGATCAGCAAGAAGGCAGTGCCCAGCGCCACGATGAAGCCCATGAACAGGATCTGCATCTGCTCCGACCCGCCATAGGCCGGCTTCGACACGCCGGCCGGCATGTGCGACATGGAGGGCAGCGCATTGATCGCCTTCATCGCATCGCCCAGCTCTGCCCCGTTCAGGTCAGCCTGGATGGAGACGCGGCGGGCACGGTCGAAACGGTCAATCTGCACCGCGCCGGAACCCATGCTGATTTCCGCCACCGCACTGACCGGCACCGTGGCACCGGTATTGGTGCGGACCCGCAGATTGGCCAGCACATCCAAATCGCCGCGCATATCCTGGTCCAGCTGCACCCGGATCGGCACCAGCCGGTCGCCCAGGTTGAACTTGGCGGAATTGGTGTCGATCTCGCCCAGCGTCGCCACCTTGGCCACCTGGCCGATGGCGAAGACAGAGACCCCCTGTTCAGCCGCACGGTCAAACATCGGCTTGATCTGGATTTCCGGCCGCTGCAACGGCGCGGTGGTGGAGACATTCTTCAAGATCGGCAGTTGACGCATTTCCGCCAGCACCTTGGCGGCATGTTCATCCAGCAGCGGGCCATTTTCGCTGGTCAGCATGATGGAGACATCACGGTTGCCGAAGCCGCCGGTGGAATTGAAGCTGAAGCGGATGCCCGGCAGCTTCTGCAATTCCGGCATCACGCGGGTTTCGAAATCCTTCTGATGCACGCGCTCCGACCGGTCCTTCAACAGCACGATGATGGAGCCTTTGCGCACCTGCCCGCCGCGGCCAGCCCGCGCCCAGGTGGCATCCACCTCCGGCTGGGCCCTGAGGATCAGGGCGGCGCGCTGCACCATCTCATCCATCTGCTGCAAATTCGTCCCCGGCGGCATTTCCATCTGCAGGTTGGAGAAGCCGATATCCTGGCTGGGCAGAAAGCCGGTGGGCAGGGCCGTCATCAACCCGATGGAGGCAACGAAGAACAGGAAGCCGCCCGCAATGGTCGATTTGCGATGATGCAGGCACCAGTTCAGCGCACCCAGGTAACGGCGTGTCCAGCGGCCGGCTTCCGGTTCCGGATGGGCCACCGGTTTCAGCAGATAGGCTGCCATCAGCGGTGTCAGCAAACGTGCCACCAACAGGGAGAACAGCACCGCCACCGCCACCGTGATGCCGAAGGAGCGGAAATACTGGCCGGCCACACCGGGCATGAAGGAGACGGGCACGAACACGACCACGATGGTCATGGTGGTGGCCACCACCGCCAACCCGATCTCGTCCGCCGCCTCCAGGGCCGCCTTGTATGGCCGTTTGCCCTGGTTCATGTGGCGAACGATATTCTCGATCTCCACGATGGCATCATCCACCAGAATGCCCACCACCAGGGCCAAGGCCAGCATGGTGATGCCATTCAGCGTGAAGCCCAGCATATCCATCGCCAGGAAGGTGGGGATGGTGGACAAAGGCATGGCCAGGGCGGAAATCAACGTCGCACGGCTGTCCCGCAGGAACCACCAGACGACACCCACCGCCAGCACGGCACCGACCAGCAGCGCCTCGATGGAGGCGTGATAGCTGTCCACCGTAAATTTGACGTTGGAGATGATCAGCTTGAAGGTCAGGTCGGGATATTGCTTCTTCAGTTCCTCCAGCGACTTGACCACCCCATTATAGATGGTGACCTCGCTGGAATTGGGGGAACGGTTGATGGCAAAACCCACGGCCGGCACGCCGTTCAGGCGGGACACGTTGCGCAGTTCCGACGTGCCGTCCACCACATCCGCGATGTCGGACACCCGCACCTTGCGCCCGCCGGGAAGGGCGATTTCCAGGTTGCGCAGATCATCCACCGACTGGGCACGGCCCAGCGTGCGGATGGATTGTTCCGTTGCCCCCACGGTGCCCCGGCCACCCGGCATATCCACATTCAATTGCTGTAACTGCTGGTTCACCTCACCGGCGGTCACGCCCAGCGCCATCATCCGCGTGGGGTCCAGATTGACGCGGATTTCGCGCTGCAGACCGCCGATCCGCTCCACCTCGCCCACGCCATCGACACGCTTCAGGGCCCGCCCAATCTCGCTGTCGATCAGCCAGGAAAGCTGTTCGACCGACCGGTGGGGGGAAGATACCGTGTAATAAAGGATGCTGTCGCCAGTGACATCCAGCCGCTGAACCTGCGGTTCATAGATATCCTGCGGCAGATCGGACCGGATACGGCTGACCGCATCGCGCACGTCATTGACGGCGCGGTCGGTGTCATAGCCGATCTTGAATTCGATCGTGGTGTTGGAATTGCCGTCCGTCACCGTCGACTGCACATGGTCGATGCCGGTGATGTTGGAAACCGCATCCTCGACCTTCTTTGTCACCTCCTGTTCCAGTTCCGACGGGGCGGCACCGGGGCGGCTGACATTGACATTGACGACCGGGAAATCGATATCCGGGTTACCGGTAATATCCATCCGCCAGAAGGAGATCAGGCCCGCCAGCGTCAGGATGATGAACAGAACGATGGTGGGCACCGGGTTGCGGATGGCGACCGCTGAGATATTGCCACGGCTCATGACCGGGTTCCTTCGCTTAGGAATGGCGTGCGTGCGGGCGGCGTGGTTATTTCTGTACCGGCAGCGGCTTGATATCGCCGCCGCCGGGGGTGGGGGTGACGTTCACCTCCTCCCCATCCTTGAGATAGGCGGCACCGGTCAACACGACCTCTTCCCCGGCCTTCAGGCCCTTGGTAATGGCGGCTTGCCCGTCGGCGCGGCTGGCCACTTCCAGCTCGCGCGCTTCCACCGTGCGGTGCCCGTTGGCGGCGGTCTCTGCGGAGGCGACGACGGCATAGGTGCGGGCATCGCGGTAAACCAGCGCTGCCTCCGGCACCACCGGGGCCTGCTGGCTGCCGGTGGTGACGCGGGCGGAAACAAACATGCCGGGGCGCAACTGCGGATCATGCGGCACGGCGATCTTCACCGTGCCGATGCGGGTCTTCACATCCACCACGGGGGAGATCAGGCGCACCGTACCGACAAAGGGTTTGCCCTGCGCATCGGTCATCGACAGTTCGGCCGGCTGGCCCACCTGCATGGAACGCAGGTCGATTTCCGGCACATCGGCCACCAGTTCCACCCGATCATCGCGGATGATGCGGAACAGTTCCGTGCCACCGGCCGACATCACCGCGCCCAAGCGGGCATTGCGACGGGCAACCGTGCCATCGGTGGGGCTGCGCACCTCGGTCTGTTTCAGGCGCACGGCCGCCTGATCGCGCGCCGCCTCCGCCACGCGCACGCGGGCCTTGGTGGTCAGCGCCGTGGAGCGGCGGGCATCCAGATCGCGGGTGGAGATGGCACCGGTGCGGGCCAGATCCTCTGCACGGCGGATATTGGCATCGGCCTCCGCCGCCAGCGCCTCAGCCTCGCGCAGCGATGCCTCGCGTGAGGCGAGATCGGCGCGCAGCACGCTGTCATCGAAGCGGGCTAGCAACTGGCCCGCCTTCACGCTGTCGCCTTCATCCACCAGCACCTCGACAATGGCCAGACCGGATGTCTGGGTGCCGATGGGCAGTTCATCCCAGGCGGCCAGCGAGCCGGTCACCAGCATGGAGCGGGCGACCGTCTGTTCAGTCACCTTGGTGGTGGTGACGGTCAGCACGCTGCTGCCCTTTTGCTCCCCAGCGGCGGGCGCGGCCCCCGGCTTGCCCTGCGGCTTCAGCGCCAGCCAGGTGCCGGCCCCGATCAGGGCCACCAGAACCAGCCCCCCGATGATCCATTTCAACTTGCCATGGGCAGGCCGGGCCGGCGGCTGACGCAGGGCGAAAGGGGGGTGGCTCTGCTCGGCGCGGGAGGGCAGCGGCTGAATGCTCATGGGGATCACCATATTATCGTCCCCGGCTGCGGGCGGGGTTTCCGGATAAGGGGAACCCTTCGCCGGCAACAGCTTTCACAGCGCCCCGTCGTCCCCCAACCAATCGGGACAATACAACCGGCATATGCCCAGGGAAAGCAGCGGATGGTTTCCGGCGTGTAACGTTATTTTACAGACCACACCTTCGGTTAAAGACAGTGCTGTTGTCATGCATCAACAGCATTGCCTGTGGCGGCACCTGGACATGTCAGCGCCTGATAACCCCCTGGAATGCACCGCCACAGGCGGTAATGGCCGCATCACAGGGGATTGTAACACCTTGAAACAATAACGCTCTCTGTTCAGGCATGGCGGCGCATGGACAGGGCCAGCAGCAGGGCCAGGGCCAGCAGGCCCCCCACCAGCGCGACCACCCCACCCCAGCCCGCCCGTTCCCAGGCGAGGCCGGCACCACTGCCGACAAAGCTGGAGCCCATGTAATAAAAGAACAGATAAAGCGAGGATGCCTGCGCCTTGCCGGTCGTCGCCCGCGCGCTGACCCAGCTGCTGGCCACCGAATGGGCGGCGAAGAAGCTGAAGGTCATCAGCGCAATGCCGGCAATGATGGCGGGTAGCGGCGTCATGGCCGTCAAACCCATGCCAACAGCCATCAGGGTGATGCCCACCGGCAGCACGCGGTGCCGCCCCACCCGCCCGGCCAGTGCCCCGATCCAGGCCGACCCGCCCATGCCCAGCAGATAGGCGCTGAAGATCAGGCCGATAGCGCTTTGCGACAGGTTGTAAGGCGGCTGTAACAGATGGAAACCGATGAAATTATAGATAGCGACAAAGCTGCCCATCAGCAGAAAGGCCAGGGCGAACAGGATGCACAGGCCCGGATCGCGGAACTGGGCCAGCAGGCTGCCAATCAGTACCCGGGGATCAGGCGACTGGCGCCGGAACTGGCGCGAAGGCGGCAGCAGGCGCCAGAGCGTCGCGCCGGAAATCAGCCCCAGCATCCCGATCCCGGCGACAATCCAGTGCCAGTCCAGATGATCGGCGGCAATGCCCGTCACCAGCCGCCCCACCATGCCCCCCAGGGCAGAAGCGGCAATATACAGCCCCATGGCCAGCCCCAGGGCCTTGGGCTGCATCTCCTCCCCCAGATAGGCCATGGCGATGGCTGGCAGCCCGGCCAGCGCCACACCGGTCAACATGCGCGCCAGCAACAGCGCGTGCCAGGACGGGGTGAGCGCCACCGCGATGGTGAGCAGGGAGGAGAGCAGCAGGGAGCCGACCATCACCGGCTTGCGCCCCACCACCTCTGACAGGCTGCCCGCCAGCAGCAGGCAGATGGACAGGGCCCCGGTGGAGAGCGACAGGGACAAGGCGCTTTCCGCCGCCCCCACCTTGAACGTGTCGGCCAGCAGGGGCAGCAGCGGCTGCACATGGTACAGCAGGGCGAAGGTGGTCAGGCCCGCGCCGGCCATGGCCAGACTGGTGCGCCGGAACGCAGGCGTGCCGGCGGCGATCCGCCCATCGGCCACCGCCCCCTGCCCCTTTTCGCCCTGTGTCACGGGCGTCCCCTTAACGGTACTGGATCGTCACCTTGCCGGCAGCCTCGGCCGCGGTGGCCCGCGCCTCATCCGTGTCGGTGCCCAGCGCCAAGGCCACGCCCATGCGGCGATAGGGGCGGGTAACCGGCTTGCCGAACAGGCGCAGATCGACATTCTGGTCTGGCCGGCCGGTGGCCAGCGCCTCTGCCACGCCGTTGAAGGCGAAATCATCGGCATTGCGGTCGGCCAGAATCACCGCACTGGCCCCCGCCCCAAGCAGGGAGACGCCGGGAATCGGCAGGCCCAGAATGGCGCGGGCGTGCAGATCAAATTCCGACAGGTTTTGCGTGGCCAGCGTCACCATGCCCGTATCATGCGGACGGGGGCTGAGTTCGGAGAAGATCACCTCATCCTGGGTGACGAAGAACTCAACACCGAAAATGCCGTGACCGCCCAGGTCGTTGACCACCTTGGCCGCCATGTCCTGCGCCGCTTCCAGCAGGTCAGCGCGCATGGCCATCGGCTGCCAGCTTTCCTGATAGTCACCGCGTTCCTGGCGGTGGCCGATGGGCGGGCAGAAGACGATACCATCCTTGGTGCGCACGGTCAGCAGGGTGATTTCATACTCGAACGGAATGAATTCCTCGACGATCACCTTGGCGCGGTCGCCGCGCATATTGGCGACCGCGTAATTCCAGGCGGCTTCCAGGCCCGCCTCTTCCTTCACCGTGCTCTGCCCCTTGCCGGAGGAGGACATCACCGGCTTGATGACGCAGGGCAGGCCGGTATGGGCGATGGCGGCCTGCACCTCATCAAAGCTTTCGGCGTAGCGGTAACGGCTGGTGCGCAGGCCCAGATCGACGGCGGCCAGTTCGCGGATACGGTCGCGGTTCATGGTCATCTGCGTGGCGCGCGCGGTGGGCACCACGCGGAACCCCTCCGCCTCCAGCTCCGCCAGCATTTCAGTGCGGATGGCCTCCACCTCCGGCACGATGAAATCCGGGCGATGCTTTTCCACGGCGGCACGCAGCTTCTCCCCATCCAGCATGGGGAAGATTTCCCGCCCATCGGCCACCTGCATGGCCGGCGCATTGTCATAGGCGTCGCAGGCGATCACCTGCGCCCCCAGGCGCTTGGAGGAGATGACGAATTCGCGGCCCAGCTCGCCGGAGCCCAGAAGCAGGATTTTCGCCGTGAAGGACATGACAGGTCGTTCCGTCCGATAGGAATTTGGTTGCCATCGAAATACAGCCAATCGCCGCCCGCAAACAGCCTAAGAAATGACACACGGCCCCAGCCCATGGGGCATGGCTGGGGCTGCCTCTGTGACAAACGGTGGAAGGGGGAACCGATTATGGCGGGGTCGACCAGCCCTTCAGCAAATCTCAATCGAACCTCCACGCTTGTAGCATATGACTCGCCGCGCAGGTTTCCCTGACCCTGCGAAACCCTGGAGGACATGATGGCTGAGAGAGACCCGCACTGGAGCGAGACAAGCGCGGCGATCGAACGGAGCTTGAGCAGTTTCAAATCACCCGATGGCGACCTGACGCCGACAGCGAATACACCGGCCAGCGTAACCGGCCAAATACACTCCCACGAACAGGTCGATTTCATCGATGTGCATCTGGTGGCCGGCCAGACCTATTCCTTTTCTTCCACCTCTCCGGATTTTCCAACCGACCTTTCCGTGTTCGACAATGACGGCTATCTGCTGACCACCACGGATGGCAGCAAGGCCGGCATCACCGAAGCAGACCATCAGGATACGGTTGTCGGCTTCACCGCCAGCTATACGGGCGTCTACAAGCTGGCGGTCAACAGCAGCGATCTGCTGCATCGCACCGGCAGCTACAGCGTGACGGCGGAACTGGCATCAACCGGCACGCAGCCAACCGCGTCGACAACAGGGCAAGCCCTGACCGGTGGTACGGGTGACGATGTGCTGTTGGGCAGCAGCGGAAACGACACAATCCATGGCGGGGCCGGTAATGATGTACTGGTCGGCGGTCCTGGCAATGACGAACTGCATGGCGATGCCGGCATTGATGCGGTGGTTATCAACAACCAGGGTGAACCGGCCACAATCACCACCGTCGGCAACCATACCACGATTGTGACGGCCAATGGTGGCACCGACAATCTCTATGATGTCGAGGTGCTGGTGGTGGACGGCAAGGTGAACGTGCTGGACCCGGTATCCGTCAAAATGACCACGGGCGGCCTGTTCGATGAGCAATATTACCTGGCCCACAACCCGGACGTCGCCGCCGCCGTGGCCAGCGGCCGGTTGGCGAGTGGGCAGGAACATTACTTGGCCTATGGGCAGTTCGAAGGCCGTGACGCCGTGCCGCTGTTCGACAGCCGCTACTACCTGGAACATAACCCCGATGTCGCCGCAGCCGTGCAGCAGGGTGGCATAACTGCCTGGAAGCATTACGAGTTGTATGGCTGGCGTGAAGGGCGCGACCCATCGGCTTATTTCAACGGGGCCGCCTATCTGCACGACAATCCCGATGTTGCCGCGGCAGGGATGAACCCTTTGGACCATTATCTTGAACATGGCCATGCCGAGGGACGAGACGTCAGCGTTGCCAGCCCCACCGGACATGACGTCTGGTTTTGATGCAAAACCGGTAAGGGATGGACGCTGACAGGGGTGGCGGGCCGGGGCCGAAGGGGCGATCCCGGCCCGTCATTTCCTGATTTCCACTCTACCAGGGAATTTCGCGGAATAGGCTTAATTCAAAATTAAATCTGCCACAATCAGACGCCAATATCCCGCCATGGGCAAACCCCAGACCGCCACAAAGATGGCGGCGAATGCGGGAGTAAATGGATCATGACGGGCCGGAACCCCTATTGGACGGATCTGGATGCCAGCGACACCAGGGCCTTGGAATCATGGCGCTTCCCGGATGGGACGCTGGTACCCGGTGCGCAAAACAACGGCAGCATTTCCGACAGCCTGGGCGGTACACTGACCACATCTGAAATCACCGATTTCATCAGCGTCTATCTGACGGCTGGCGAAACCTATAATTTCGTCTCCGTCTCCAGCGATTATACCACCCGGCTGTCCATCTATGACAATCAGGGCTACCTGATGGATTTCAAGGATGGGGGCGATTACGGCATCGTTGAATCCGCCCGGTCAGACACGATTATCGACTTCGTGCCCAACAGCAGCGGCACCTATAAACTGGCCGTCGGCTTCCAATATGTGCCCGGCAGTTTCGGATATTACGGCGTTGCCGTGGCACAGGTGCCGACACAGGCAACCAACACTGTGAATGGTACAGCCCAGGCTGATACCCTTTATGGCACCACCGGCGATGATGTGATCAACGGGCTGGGCGGCGATGATATCCTTTATGGCGGGCAGGGGAATGACAAGTTCGATGGCGGCAGCGGCATCGATGCCGTGGTGATCGCCACCACGGGTACCGCCACCATCTTCACCGACAAGGGCACCACCCGTGTCACCACGGCGTCGGAAGGCACGGACACGCTGACCAATGTGGAACTCCTGGTCATCAATGGCAGGGTCAACGTGCTGGATGCCCCGCATGTGAAGCGGGTGGAAGGTGGCCTGTTCGACGAGAATTTCTACCGCCAGCAAAATCCCGATGTGGATGCCGCCGTCAAGGCCGGCTTCCTGGCAAGCGGGGAGGAACATTTCGTCAAATATGGTCGGTTTGAAGGCCGCGACCCGCATGTGCTGTTCGACGAGGATTATTATCTGTCCACCAACAAGGATGTGGCCGACGCCGTCAACAAGGGGCAAATCACAGCCTGGCAGCATTTCCAGGATTATGGCTGGCGGGAGGGGCGTGACCCGTCCGCTTTCTTCGACACGTCCGACTATCTGACCCGCTATGGTGATGTGAAAGCGGCCGGAGTGAACCCGCTGGACCATTACCTGATCTTTGGTGAGGCGGAAGGACGCATCGTCACCGTTTCCTCCCTGTCTGACCTGATCTGATCATCCGATCCGGTTGACGAAGCCGGGGTGGCGGACGTACATGCTGGTCCCATGACCGACGATACAACCCCAGCCGCCGCCCCGGCGCTCGAAACCCTGTTCGCCACCCGCATCTATCGCGCCCTCCTGGCCGAGATGCTGCCGCTGAATGACGAGCTGGCCGCCTGCTGCCGCAGTGCAGCGGAGGATGATGCCGCCGGACAGAAATGGTCGGCCAAGAATGGCTATCCCGGCTACACGTCCTATTCCTCCCTGGATGATCTGCCCTGGCGCTTCCCGGCGGTGAAGACGCTGAAAAGCCAGCTTGACCGGCATGTGAAGGCCTATGCCAAGTTGCAGGAATGGAACCTGGGCGACCGCAAGCTGGAGCTGGACAGCCTGTGGATCAATGTGCTGGACCCCGGCGGGTTCCACGGCTCGCACATCCATCCCAACAGCGTCATCAGCGGCACCTATTATGTGGAAATCCCGGAAGGGGCCAGCGCGCTGCGCTTTGAAGATCCCCGTCTGGCGCTGATGATGGCTGCCCCGCCGCGCAAGCCCAAGGCCCCCCGCGACATGCAGCCCTTCGTCCCCATGCAGCCCACCCCCGGCACGCTGCTGCTGTGGGAAAGCTGGCTGCGGCACGAGGTGGTGCTGAACCAGGCGGAAAGCGAACGCATTTCCATCAGCTTCAATTACGCCTGGCGCTAAAGCCGCGACGTCAGCCAGGTACAGATTATCGGAATCCTGCGGGAGCGGGGGCCGGTCTCAAATTTTCGCCTCGCTGCACAGCGCCCTGTCCTTTCAACCCGGTGATAGTCAGTCGTGCATCCGCTTTTTCTGATTGCCGGTGAGAGTGATTTGCAGTATCTAGGCGGGGCCGCCAGATGAAGGTGGCAAAAGGCCGGGGAATGGCATGTACGTCTGTGTCTGCAACGCCATCAACTGCAAGTCTGTGCGCCGCACCGTGGAAAATGGGGCGTCCAGCGTCGCATCGGTTTTCAAGGCCTGTGGCAAGACCCCGCAATGCGGCCGCTGCGTCAGCATGATCCGCGACATGGTGGGGGCTGCCCGCCCCACCGCCTGCAATGATCATGGCCATGACATGGCTCCCGCCATCGCAGCGGAATGAATGGCTTAGCCGCCAAGTTTAAAGTTATGGGTGACGTGATCAGGGGGTTGGGGCTGGCACCCCCGCCCGGATACGGTTGATCTGTTTCCAGGCCGCCTGCCCCATCGGCTCCCCTTCCATCCCGCCGGGCAGGGGTAGCGGGTCGGTTACCCCCTCTACATAAATCACCCGATACTGGCGCTCCGCATCCTGGGGCCGGCCGACCTTTTCATAGATTTCCGCCAGCCGGTAATGGGCCAGCATGTCCTGCGGTTCGTCGCGTACCCGCTCCTCATAAAAACGCTGGGCCATGACATAATCATGTGCAGCCAGTGCGGCCTCCGCCCGTTCGCGGTTCAGGTCGCGCCAGGGCATGATCGGCATCCGTGGCAGGGAGCAGCCGCCCAGCAACAGCAGGCCCAGCATTCCGGTCACCACAAGCCTGCTTGCCCGCATCATCCCCTCCCCGCTGGTCATTTCCGGCAGGGTCGCGCGGAACGGATCGGCCGGCAAGCTCAATGCGCGGGCTGAAAGCGGAAAGCGACAGAACGGCACAGCAGTATCCAGGCCACCCCGAAGGTCCAGCCGCCCAGCACATCGCTAGGCCAATGCACCCCCAGCACCACCCGGCTGAGGCCGATGGCCAGCGGCAGGCCGCAGCCCAGTGCCAGCACATAGGTCTTTACGGCGGGCCGGCTCACCCGGTCGGCCACAATCAAGGCCAGGCTGAGATAGGTGACGGTTGACATGGTGGCGTGGCTGCTGGGAAAGCTGGAGGTCAAGACCTCCACCGCATGGGGCACCAGATCGGGCCGGGGGCGCACGAAGGCCAGCTTCAACCCCATCCCCAGCAGCAGCCCGCCCCCGGCACTCACCAGCATCAGGGCCGCGTCGACCGGCCGCTCCAGCAGCCGCAGCAGCAGGGCCGCCAGCAGGGCAACAGTGAGGGTAACCGGCAGGCCCCCCAGGGCCGTCAGATCCTCAACATAGATCAACAGCCAGCGCGGCAGGCGATAAAGTGCGGGATCGGTGGCATCACGCCACACGGTCAGCATCATCCCTTCCACATGATCACCGGCCAAACCCACGATGACAAGACCGGTCAGGCAGAGCGCCGCCACCAGCATCAGCAACCGTCTCTCTGCCCGCATCATCTCTCCCGCTTCAGCGACCTGATCCAACGGTATAACCCGGCGGATAGGCCGGTTGATCCGCTATTGTCGGTCCGGTCGCAACCGTCCATTGTTGAAAAAATAACCAGGATCGGGGCGTTTCACCTAACGGCTCCCGATCCAAAATCATCTGCATAGATGCGGAGAGGGCGGAACGTTTCAATGGCACTGGCGCAGAAAAGCTGGATCAGAGAGAGGATCAGCACCGTGCCCACGGCCAGCGAACCGCTGGCCGATTTCCCCGAATTGCGCGCGCTGCTGACCATCTGGCGTCACGCCTGGGCCGATGCCGGCGGGCAGGTTCCCGACCGCCGGCTGATGGACCCGGTGGACCTGCCCCGACCCCTGCTGCCCTGCATGTTCATCTATGAGCGGGAGGGGGAGCGGTTCCGGTGCCGGCTGGCGGGATCGCGCCTGCGGGAAGTGTTCGGCCATGCCATGGAAGGCCGTTACCTGGACGACATGGTGAAGCCGGAATCGGCCCCCCGGCGTAATGCCATCTTCAACATGGTGTTGGACGAAGGCAAGCCCCTGATCTATAGCGGATTTCTGGTGGCCGAGGGCAAGGAGTGGCGCTATTTCCGGCGCCTGCTGCTGCCCATGCGCAAACAGGCCGGCGGGCCGGTTGACCAGATCATGGGCGCGGTGCATTTCTGCGACCCGCCGCCCGGCCTGCGACAGAACCCGCATGATCCCGATGGTCAGATCATCTTGATGATTCTGGAGCCACAGCCGCCCGACCGGTCTGTTTAAAGGCTGCGGCGGGAGCGCAGCGCCGCCGTCAGCGTGCCATCATCCAGATAATCCAGTTCCCCGCCCACCGGCACGCCATGGGCCAGCCGGGACAGGGCCACGCCGCAATGCGCCAGCCGGTCGGACAGGTAATGTGCTGTCGTCTGCCCACCCACCGTGGCGTTCAAGGCCAGAATCACCTCCCGCACCTCCGGGTGTGAGGCCCGTTCCAGCAGGCCGGGGATGGCCAGATCGTCCGGTCCCACCCCTTCCAAGGCGGAGAGCGTGCCGCCCAGCACATGGTAACGGCCCCGGAAGGCACCGGTACGTTCCAGCGCCCAGAGATCACCCACCTCCTCCACCACGCACAGCAGAGCGGGGTCGCGGCTGGTGTCGGTGCAGATATGGCAGGGATCGCGGCTATCCAGATTGCCACAGACCGAACAGGTGCGGATATTGGCGGCCGCATCAGCCAGGGCAGCGCCCAGCGGGGCCATCAGGCCATCCCGCCGCTTGATCAGATGCAGGGCGACACGGCGCGCCGAACGCGGCCCCAAACCGGGCAGCTTGGCGAGCAACTGGATCAGGCGGTCGATTTCAGGTCCAATCATGCGGCGGAGCCTAGCCGATGTTCAGCAATTGTTCCAGTGTTTAGCAACAGCCCGGCTGCCCATACAATAACGCCCCGGACGGGCCGGGGCGTTATCGTGGGATCAAAAGGACAGATCAAAACGGCATCTTGAAGCCGGGGGGCAGCTTCAGCCCGCCCATCATGGCGTTGGTCTGTTCCGACATATAGGCCTCGACCTTCGCCTTGGCATCATTGAAGGCGGCGGTGATCAGGTCTTCCAACACCTCGACATCCTCAGGATCAACGACCGACTTGTCGATCTTGATGCCGCGCAGGTCGCCCTTGCCGTTCAGCGTGACCTTGACCATGCCGGCACCGGAAACACCGGTCGCCTCATGCTCGGCCAGCTTGGCCTGCATTTCCTGCATCTTGGCCTGCATCTGCTGGGCCTGCTTCATCATCTGGCCGATATTCTTCATGGCTCAGAAGTCTCCTTCATAATCGCCCTCGTCCATGGGCGGTGGGGCATCGAAATAAGGGTTGTCGGGCATCTCGTCACCCCCAAAAGCGTCCAGCGCTTCGGGAATATCGGGCAGGGCCGCCGGTGGCGGCGCCATGGTGACGGCGGAGAGGTCACGGATCGTGTCAATCTTCGCGCCGGGAAAGGCCTCCAGGATGGCCTTGACCAGCGGATGTTCCGCCGCTTCGGCCCGCACGCGCAGTTCTTCGGCCTTTTCCTGCTCGGCCAATGTCGGCTCACCGGCAGCACCGGAGACGGAGACGACCCAGCGCCGCCCGGTCCATTCCGTCAGCAGCTGGCCCACCCGGCCCGGCAGATTCTGCGGGGCCGAGGGTTGCAGGCGCAGCTCAATCAATCCTGGCTCAAACTTCACCAGATGCACGGCGGCTTTCAGCGTACCGGCCAGCACCCCTTCCCGCTTGGCCAGGAACAGCTCCGCCACCTCGCGGAAATTCTGCGGGTCTTCCAGGATGACAGCCGCCGGCTGGGCGGCCGGGGCCACCGCCGGCACCGGCTGGGCCAGGGCCGCCATGGCGCGGCCGCCGCCATTCACCAGTGCCATCGGGGCGCCGCCCGCCGGGGCCGCCGCCATCACCATGCCGCCCCCCAGGGCCGTGGCACCACCACCCTGGCCGCCCCCACCCGCGCCATGCAGGGCGCGGGCTGCCGCTTCGGCCCCGCCCGCCTCGTTGATCTTCTTGATCAGATCGCCGGGGGTAGGCAGGTCAGCAGTATAGGACAGGCGGATCAGCACCATTTCCAGCGCCTGCATCGGCACCGGCGCATGTTGGATTTCACCCAGCCCCTTCAGCAGAATCTGCCAGGCCCGCGCCAGGGCCGGCATCCCCAGCCGACCGGCCAGGGCCACACCGCGCGTGCGCTCCTCCTCCGGGATGGAGGGATCGTCGGCAGTACCCGCCACCACGCGGGCGCGGGTCAGGAAATGGGTAAGGTCCAGCAAATCCTGGGTGACGACAATGGGGTCGGCACCGCGCTTGTGCATATCTTCCAGGATATCCAGCGCCTCGGCCGGCTTGCCCGTCATCGTCGCTTCGAACAGGTCCAGCACGCGGGTACGGTCGGCCAGACCCAGCATGTCGCGCACCTGAGCCAGTGTCACCGATCCGCCACCCAACGCGATGGCCTGATCCAGCAGCGACAGGCCATCGCGCACCGACCCATCGGCGGCGCGCGCGATCTGGGCGATGGCATCGGCCTCCACCGGCACCTGTTCCTTGTCGGCGATGCGGGTGAAATGGCCGACCAGCGTGCCATGATCCACCCGGCGCAGGTCGAATCGCTGGCAGCGCGACAGCACCGTCACCGGCACCTTGCGGATTTCCGTGGTGGCGAAGACGAATTTCACATGCGGCGGGGGCTCTTCCAGCGTCTTCAACAACGCGTTGAAGGCGCTTTTCGACAGCATGTGCACTTCGTCGATGATGTAGAGCTTATAGCGCGCCGAAGAGGGGGCATAGCGCACCCCCTCAATGATCTCGCGCACATTATCGACGCCGGTATTGGACGCGGCGTCCATCTCGATCACATCGACATTGCGGTCAGCGGCGATGGAGACGCACATCTCACAGACGCCGCAGGGGCTGATGGTCGGCCCGCCGGCCCCGTCCGGGCCGATGCAGTTCAACGCGCGGGCGATGATACGCGCCGTCGTCGTCTTGCCCACGCCGCGCACGCCGGTCAGCATATAGGCCTGATGGATTCGGCCAGACTGGATGGCATTGCGCAGCGTGCGCACCAGCGCATCCTGGCCCACCAGCTCATCAAAATTCTGCGGCCGGTACTTGCGTGCCAGCACACGATAGGCAGCACCGGCGGCGGGGCTGGTTGATGTCGTCTCGTCGGTCACAGGCCTGATCTTCGGCAACGGGCTTGGGAAAGCGTCGGGCTGTAATGTAGTGCCCCCCAGGGCCGGACGCCATGGGCAATTGCGCGATACAGCAAACGGCGGCATTGGCGCTGAAAGACAGCACCCTGCATTGGACAAAATTTGTGCTGAAGGTGGGAGGCTGGACGAACGACCCGAGCCGAAACTCGTTACGGCTGCTTCCTTCCGGACCTGACCGGGTTGGCGAGGGACTCGCCCGCTGCCAACCTCCCGCCGCCTATATCGGCGCACCGCGCCGCCAAGGCAAGGGGAAAATTGCACCGTTGCCGTTTGGGCACAGGGGCGGATTTGTTGCAACGCGGTTACAACAGCGCCTTTGCATGTTGCGGCGCAAAGCATTATCCGTCGCCGCCATCCGATCCCGGCCCGCAAAGCCGGGCTTGACCCCCGCAAAATCCATTCAGGCAAACCATGTTGAACCACCGTACCCGTACTGCCGCACTGCTGTCTGGTGCTGCCGCTGCTGCCATGCTGATGGCCGCCCCCGTGCTGGCCGCCGAGCCTGCCACGCTGGACGAAGTGATCGTCACCGCGCAGAAGCGTTCGCAGAACCTGCAGGAAGTACCGGTGTCGGTGGCGGCCATCACGGCCGATCAGCTGGCGAATTTCGCTGCCGGTGGTGCGGATATCCGCTTCCTGGCCGCCCGCACCCCGTCGCTGAATGCCGAGTCCTCCTTCGGCCGCACCTTCCCGCGCTTCTATATTCGCGGCCTGGGCAACACCGATTTCGACCTGAACGCCTCCCAGCCGGTCAGCCTGGTCTACGACGAGGTGGTGCTGGAAAACCCGATCATGAAGGGTTTCCCGGTGTTCGACGTGGAGCAGATCGAAGTGCTGCGCGGCCCCCAGGGCACGCTGTTCGGCCGCAACACGCCGGCCGGTATCATCTCCGTCAGCTCCGTGAAGCCGAGCTTCGAGACCAATGGCTATGGCAAGGTCTCCTATGGCCGCTGGAATGCCATTGAGGCAGAAGGTGCTGTCGGCGGTGCGCTGATCGACAATGTGCTGGCGGCCCGTATCTCCCTCTCCCACCAGCGCCGCGACGGTTATGTCGATAACGACTTTACCGGCGAGAAGGACGCGATGGAGGGCTATGAGGACACGGCCGGCCGCGTCCAGTTCCTCTATACCCCGACCGAGCGCTTCACGGCCAACCTGAACGGCCATTTCCGCTCGATGAACGGCACGGCCCGCGTGTTCCGCGCCAATATCATCAAGAAGGGCAGCAACGATCTGGTGCCGGGCTTCTCGCCCTACCATGCCTACACGGATGGTCAGAACACCCAGGACGTCAATTCGCGCGGCGCCAACCTGAACGCCCAGTATGAATTCGATGGCGTCACCCTGACCTCCATCACCGCCTATGAATATGTCGACGCCTTCTCCCGCGGCGACGTGGATGGCGGCGTGGCCGGCAAGGGCCCCGGCGTTGTGCCCTTCTCCGTCGAATCGGCCAGCAAGATCAATGGTGTGGACCAGTTCACCCAGGAACTGCGCCTGGCGTCGAGCAATGACGGCCCGCTGAAGTGGCAGACCGGCCTGTACTATTTCAACGAAAAGGCCGATTTCGCCAACCTGTCCTATGGCGCTTCCTCCAGCGACGTGCTGAAGCGCACCACGGTGGCCAATTCGGTGCAGGATAACGATACCTGGGCCGCTTTCGGCCAGCTGTCCTATGCCGTGACCGAGCAGCTGACCCTGACCGGCGGCCTGCGTTACACCGAGGACGACAAGACCCTGGTGCGCCGCGAAGTTGCTTACAATTCCGGCAATCCGGTGGCGGGTGCGGTCTCCCGCGCCAAGACCAGCGACGAGCGCGTCAGCTGGGATCTGGCCGCCGATTACGCCTTCACCGATGACGTGCGCGGCTTCGTGCGCGTTGCCAGCGGCTTCCGCGCCCCGACCATCCAGCCGCGCAGCGTGAACATCACCACCGCCAATTCGGAAAAGGTGATGTCCTATGAAGCCGGCGTGAAGTCCGACCTGCTGGGCAAGCGCGCCCGCGTCAACCTGACCGGCTTCTATTATGAAGTGAAGGATCAGCAGTTCACCGCCGTCGGCGGCGTCAGCAACAACAACACCCTGCTGAATGCCGACAAGGGCATTGGCAAGGGCTTTGAAGCCGACATCGAACTGCTGCCAGTGGAAAACCTGCTGCTGACCATCGGCACCAGCTTCAACGATACTGAGATCAAGGACGCCTCGCTGTATGTGCCGGCCTGCTCCGGCGGCTGCACCGTGCTGGACCCGATCCGTACCGTCGCCGGCTCGCGTCAGGCCAGCATCAACGGCAACCCGTTCCCGCAGGCCCCGCGCTGGATCTTCAACACCACCGCCCGCTATGGCATCCCGGTGGGTGAGAATGACGAGGTCTATGCCTTCACCGACTGGTCGTACAAGAGCACGGCCAATTTCTTCCTGTACGAATCGGCGGAGTTCCACTCCGACGCCCGCTGGATCGGTGGTCTGCGCGTTGGTTACGCCTATGATGGCGGCCGCTTCGACCTGTCCGCCTTCGTCCGCAACATCACGGACAAGCGCGGCCTGGAAGGGGCGATCGACTTCAACAACCTGACCGGTTTCATCATCGAGCCGCGCACCTATGGTGTGACCGCCCGCATGAAGTTCTGATCGGGCGACTATCAGGGGGCATGGTTCATGCCCCCTGGTATAATTCGCTTGTTCTTTGCGAAGGGGCGTCCCGCGTGGGGCGCCCCTTTTGCTTTTACGGCTGCGGGCGTATGGCTTGTTGGCACAGGCAACAGCAAAGGCCGCCACATCATGGCGAAGCTGAACTTTTATGCCGGCAGCGGTCTGGACCGCGCAGCCCACTTACGCAAAGACCCTGACTGGCTGGCCGGCCAATTGGCGCTGGCCGGGCCGCAGACCCGGCTGGTGCCTTACTGGCGCGGCAAGCATCTGGTGGCGGGAAGCGATGATCAGCCCCTGCCCGTCTTTCTGTCACCGGACCATGGCTGGTGGCGCGATCTGGCCAGTGCCGCCCCCATCTTCCTGGGCGTGGAGGGTGAGATCAGCTATTTCGCGCTGGATTTCTCCGCCCGTGAGGATGCGGAGACGGCCGCGCCCTTTACCGCCCTGGGCCGATTCCAGGAAATCCGCGCCGTGGCGCGACTGATGGACCGGCAGACGGCCGCCCTTTATGCCTATGTGCGGGCGCTGATGCTGTGGCATGAACGGCACCGATTCTGCGGCACCTGCGGGGCCGCCACGGAGGTGGCGGAAGCCGGGCACAGCCGGCGCTGCACCAACCCCGCCTGCGGGATCAGCCACTTTCCCCGCCACGATCCGGCGGTCATCATGCTGGTGCATGATGGCGACCGCTGCCTGCTGGGCCGCCAGTCGCGCTTTCCGCCCGGCATGTATTCCACGCTGGCCGGATTCGTGGAACCGGGTGAAAGCCTGGAAGAGACGGTGGCACGGGAATGCTGGGAGGAAGCGGGCGTGCGGGTGGCGGATATCACCTATCATTCCAGCCAGCCCTGGCCCTTCCCCTCCTCCCTGATGCTGGGCTTCCATGCCCGCGCCACCACGCTGGATATCCGTGTTGACGGGGAAGAGCTGGAGGATGCGCGCTGGTTCAGCCGGGATTTTCTGCTGGCCCAGCATGAGCCGGAAACATTCCGCCTGCCGCCGCCAGACAGCATTTCCCGGCAGCTGATCAACAGCTGGCTGTTTGGCTGACGCTTAATAAAAAAGGCCGGCATGGGGTGCCGGCCTTTTTTATACGAGTTCCCTCAATCGCCGGGGGCGGCATCCGCCGCCTTGGCTCACGCGGGCGCGCGCCTGCGGGCCAGCAGTCGCTGGCCTCCAAGGGGCATGGAACATGCCCCTTGGTTTTACTCAATCGTCGCGCTGGGTGCGCTCCATCCGCTCATGCCGTTCCTGGGCTTCCAGGCTCAGCGTGGCGATGGGGCGGGCTTCCAGGCGGCGGACGCCGATCGGGTCGCCCGTCTCCTCGCAATAACCGTAATCGTCATTGGCGAGACGTTCCAGGGCGCTGTCGATCTTGGAGATCAGCTTGCGTTCCCGGTCGCGCGTGCGCAGTTCCAGGGCCCGGTCGGTTTCCAGCGTCGCACGGTCGGCGATGTCCGGCTCTTGCAGGCCGCCATCCTCATGCAGGCTGTTCAGGGTTTCGCTTGATTCCCGCAGCAGTTCCGCCCGCCACTGCAGCAGCTTGTGGCGGAAATACTGCTTCATCACGGGATTCATATATTCCTCGTCCTCGCTGGGACGATATCCGGCGGGCAACAGAGGCAACGATGATGACGACATCTTCAGCGGTCCGATCCTGGGCCTCGAAACGGGGCGGAGTATAGGGAGAGGCATCCATCCCCGCAACATTCCTGCAGGGCACTCATGCAATCTTCTTAAATCCCACTGGAACAAAGGGTTAAAGCCCGGATTCTCCGCCCGGAAACAATAAGGGCGGCCCGAAGGCCGCCCCCATAACCCACCGGCACCGAACAACCGGGGCCGTATCAGCCGCCGCTGGTCAGCTTGGCAATCTCCACCTGCGCCCGCAGGTCAATCTCATCCAGCACTTCCTGCAGGCGAGGATCGTCCAGATTCTCCCGCTGCACCTGCACCATGCGCACCAGATCGTGCAGCTTTTCCACCGGAAAGCTGCCGGTCAACAGGCCAAGGCGCAATTCTTCCAGCCGGTCCAGAATATCTTCCCCCCGCGCCTGGGCACGGCGGCGCTTGCCAGAGAGGGCGTCATCCACCTCCTGCAAGGCAAACAGGGGATTGATGCCGACAGCCGCCTGCGAGCCGGAAGAGCGGACAGCCCCTTCCTCCTCCCCCTCATTCAGGTGGCTGGCGAACATGCCGCCGCCGCTTTTCTGCGCCTTCCGGACCTGGCCGGGGCGGGCGGAACCTGGACCCTCGATCTTCATGGCCGTGGCAACAACTTCCCATCAAAGCGACTAAGGAACCGACACCTTGGTATCGGCAGCTCGGATCATACATCATATAGGTATCATCCCGCCGCCTTGGACACATAGGGCAAATTTTTCCCAAAGGATCAGGGCGGCGGTGAAATACCCTCGCCACCCGGCAGAAATCGGATGCTGGAGGCCGCCAAGCCCCGTAAAAGCCGCACGATGGCTCAACTGGCATAGAAATGGCATAGTTGTTGGCGAGACGAGGCGACAATGCCCGCCGGAACCGAATGACTTTCTGAAGAATCGGATCGACGCCATGGTGACGACCCAGCCCCAGCGCCCCACCCGCTCCCGCCCGCTGCCCATGCTGCTGCTGGCCCTGGTGGCGGCGCTGACCGTGATGCTGATGCCCGGCACCGCCGGGGCGCAGAGTCGCATCAAGGATATCGCGAACATCGAAGGTGTGCGCGACAATATGCTGATCGGCTATGGGCTGGTGGTCGGCCTGAATGGCACGGGCGATACGATCAACAATTCCCCCTTCACCGAACAGAGCCTGATCGGCATGTTGGAGCGGCTGGGCGTCAATGTCCGTGGCGACACGATCCGCACCAAGAATGTCGCCGCCGTGATGGTGACGGCCACCCTACCGCCCTTCAGTTCACAAGGCTCGCGCATCGATGTCTCGGTGGCCGCCATGGCGGATTCCAAGAACCTGCTGGGCGGCACCCTGCTGGTGACGCCGCTGCTGGGTGCAGATGGTGAGGTCTATGCCGTGGCCCAGGGGGCCGTGGCCGTCGGCGGCTTCTCCGCCCAGGGTGCCGCCGCATCCGTCACGCGCGGGGTGCCCACCAATGGCCGGATCGCCGGCGGGGCCATCGTGGAACGGGAGATTGATTTCGCCCTGTCCGACCTGCCCTTCCTGCGCCTGTCCCTGCGCAACCCGGATTTCACCACCGCCATGCGCACGGCGGAGGCCATCAACCAGCAGTTCGGTCGCAATACCGCCAAGGCTATCGACCCCGCCGCTGTGGTGATCGACGTGCCGATGGCGCGCAAGGCCGATCTGGTCTCCTTCATCCGCGATGTGGAGCAATTGCGGGTACAGCCCGACCAGACCGCCCGCGTGGTGATCGATGAGGCGTCGGGCGTCATCGTCATGGGTGAAAATGTACGGATCAGCACGGTGGCCATCGCCCAGGGTAACCTGACCATCCGCATCACCGAAACGCCCCAGGTTTCCCAGCCCGGCCCGCTGTCGCAGGGTGGCCAGACGACAACGGTGCCCCGGACCAATATCCAAGTGGATGAGGGGGCCGACAAGAAGCTGGCCGTCATGCCCTCAGGCGTCTCGCTTCAGGAACTGGTCAATAACCTGAATGCGCTCGGCATCGGCCCGCGTGATATGATCTCCATCCTGCAATCCATCAAAGCCGCTGGCGCGCTCCAGGCTGAGATCGAGGTGATGTGATGAGCGACTTCAAACTCTCCCCCCCCGGCTTTGATGCCCAGGCCCTGGCCCAGGTGCGCAGTTCCGCCCTGCCCCGCACGCCCACCACGAAATCCCCCGACGCACAGGGGGAAACCGCCCCCGGCGTGGATAAGGCCGCGCAGGATTTCGAAGGGGTGTTCCTGTCGCAAATGATGTCGCAGATGTGGACCGACGTGGATACCGACCCGAATTTCGGCGGCGGCGAGGCGGAGAAAACCTGGCGCGGCATGATGATCGAAGAATATGGCAAGCAGATCGCCAAGGCTGGCGGCGTCGGCATTTCCAGCGAGGTCAAGCAGGCCATGCTGCGGATGCAGGAACAGGCCCAGAGCAGCAATCCATTGGCCGGGATGATGACAAAGGGGGAAAAATGAGTGCAAACAGCCGCGCGCAAGCGCTGGTGGAAGCGATGCAGCGTCTGGCGACCTTGTTCGAGGAGGAGAACGCCGCCATCCGCAGCCGCAACCTGCCAGCCCTGACGGACATTGCCAGCCGTAAAACCCTGATGGTCCGCACCTATGAGGATTGTGTCCGGTCGATCAAATATGACCCGGACGAACTGCGTACCCTGGATGAGGCGGTGCGGGAGAGCCTGAAACAGGAAACGGAACGTTTCATCGACCATACGCTGACCCATGCACGGTTGGCCCGCGCAGCGGCACAGGTGACGCAATCCACCGTCAACACCATGGTCAATGCCATCAACCGCGCCCGGGCGGAGGAAGGGGCCTATACGCGGCGCGGTGGCATGGTGATGCCGGCAGCCTATGCCCGCAAGACGGCCCCCAGCATGACGCTCGACCGGCGGCTTTGATCCCTCTCGGGATCCGGCCCCCGTATTTCACCGCTTCACCAGAAAGGCGCCCCGCCACCGGCCGGGCGCCTTTTGCTTGGGGGCTCCCTGTCCCCCGGCAAGCCTTGCCGGGGGACAGGGCAGTAACTACCGCCCGGCAGAACTGCCGAGCGGGACAGACCCGCCGGCATATAGGCTTTCCAAGGCCCGCCGATTGGCACGCTGGCTGCATCCCTGTGAAGCCGACACAAGCGCAGGAAGCCCATCATGGACATCGCCAGCCTCTTCACCACCCCGACCGCACCCACCGGTGCCACGGTCGGCCTTGGCACAGCGGCAGGCGATAAGACAGCTGCAACGGGCAATGAGGCGGTTGAAAGCTTCAACCGCCTGCTGAAAGGCTTCCTGGACAATACCAGCACCACCGGCGGCACCGGCAGCGGTGCCAGCCTGCGCGCTGGTTCTGAAAAACTCGGGCTTGCGCCACCGGCCGATGTGGCCGAAACGAATTCCGTGTTTCCGGCAAGCCTGGGGGATGCGCCTGCTCTGGTGCCGACCGACACCGCCGCATTGCCATCGCAAATGCCCGCGTCAACCGCCGAAATGCGCTGGCAGCAAGCGGGCCTGAACCTGCTGGCCATGGGCGAGGCGAGTGAAGCCGCACCGACGCTCAGCGATGAGGTAACCTCTTTTCTGAACGACCTCAGCGCCCTGATGCGGCAGCAGGGGGCGTTCGCCGACAAAGCCACGGCCAAGACGGGCCAAGCGGCCACCGCCGCCGCGACGCTGCAGGACGCCGCCGCCACAGGCACGGGTGCCGCCGGCCCGGTTCTGGAAACCGTCGCCCTCCCCATCAGTACCAGCACGATAACCGGCCTGCGCCCCGGTGTGCCCCCCTCCGCCACCGGGCCAAAGCTGGCCGGGGTGAGCCAGCATAGTGCGCCGATCCCTGTTGATTTCACCAGGGAACAGATCACCGTTGAAAGCATCGTGCAACGGGCACGCGCGCTGGTGGCCGGTACATCGGACGTCGAAGAGGCTTCTCTCCCGACCTTTCAGCCTGCCAAGGCTGGCGCGGACGTGAAGGAAGGTGAACTGAAGCCTACGCAGGCGGCACCGGCATCAGCATCCGACAATGGGTTGATGCCCTCCCCCGTCCCCGTCATGGTGACAGCACCGGCAACGACTATTGTGGAAACACCGGTTGGTGTCTCCAACGACCTGACCCCAGTGGCAGCAGGCAAGGCTGATACAGCGCCTGTGGCCATGCCGGCACCTGTGCCGATGCCGCCGACGGCGGTGCTTGGCCAAGAGAAACCGACCATTCAAGCGGAACAGCCGGTGTCTGTCCCGGTCAAAGAAGCCGGTACGGCGGCGACGTCGGGACAGGACACCCCCCTGGGTCGGCCGGGTACGCCGGCCGCGACAGGGACGGTTGCCGCACCATCGACCGTCGCCAGTGGACAGCAACGGCCCGTCCCCCCGCCCAACGCCACGGGACCGGCACCCGCAATCATTGCCCCCAGCGCAGCAGCGACAACGCAGCAGGGCATTACCAGCACCGCAGATCGTCCCCAGGCAGCCACATCACAGGTTCAGGCCACCGTCATCCCCGGCGAGCAGGAACGGCCAGCGGCCCGCCCGGATATGGCGACGGCTACCGCCGCCGCCATGCCCCTCACTTTGCCCGTTGGCCAGCCGGACAATACCGCCCGTCCGCCCGAACCGTCGGCGGCACTGCCCCAGCCTGCACCGCCATTGACAGGGGCATCGGCGCTGAACCCCACCCGCGCTGCGGTGGCGGCGATGGGGCAGGAACGTCCCATCACCCCGTCAGACCAGCGCAGCCCGACCGGCGACGCAGCCGTGCCGGGCATCATGAAGCCGACAGCGGAGAATGACCCAGCCTTGGTCAAGGCTGCGCCGGCAAACACCGTCCCCGGTCAAGCCAGCCCGCCGGCCACCGCCACGGCACCCGGCAGCACGGAGACCGCAGCGGCGGCACCGACCGGCCGGATTGTTCTGCCCGCGGGTATGCAGCCGGTTGCCCCCGGTGACCCGATCGCGGCCACGGTCCTGGCCTCGGCGAAGCTGGCCCAGCCTGCACCGGCACAGCCCCAGGCAACGTCCATGGGCGCCGCCCCATCCCCCCTGCCGGGGGATGTCAAAGCGGGTAACGGTTCTGCCGTCGCGCAGCCAATGACGGCTGGCATGGCCGTGCCGACTTCCGGGGCGGCATCCAGAACAAGCATTGGCACCGACACTTCCCCCCTGCCGGGGGAGGCCAAAACGGGTAATGGTTCTACCATCGCGCAGCCGATGACGGCCGGCACGACCGTGCCGACTTCCGGGACGGCATCCAGCAACCTGGACCCGATCATCGTACCCGCTTCAGCCCCTGCTTCCAACAGCATGACCGATAAGGTGGCACCAACTGCCATCGCCGGGGTTAAGGCCGCAACTGTCGCTGACACCCCGATTGCAATGCCCCCGGTGACCACCACTGCCCCGACCGCAACACAAGCCGGCCCGACCACCCCGGCCGTACCGCCGCAAATGACGGCACAACCGGTTGTACCGGAACAGACGGCATCAGCCTCTACCGTTGCGGCGGCCCCACAGCCCGCCGTGACAATCTCGGTGCAAAAGACGGAAAGCGGAAAGGCCAATATCCATCAGTTTGATACGGCCCAGACAGCCCCCGCAAGCCCCGTGAGCGGGCCCGCGCAGCAGTCGACAATGAAGGATCAGCAGCCGGCAATTTCTGCCGCCCCGGCTAACAAGGGTGAGATGGAAATGCCGACCTCCCCCACCCCTGTCACCATTGCCCCATCCGACCAGCCGGCAGTGAAAGGGCAAACAATACCGCAACAGCAGCCGCAACCGGTGACCAGCGTCGCGCAACCGACGCCGAAAGCCAGCGCTACCGCGCCGGCCCCGGAAGCAGCAGCGGGTGATGTACCCGTAATGGCCGCCGCAACAGCCCCCGCGCCGGATGATGAAACGGCGGCCACAGCAACAACCACAGCCGCCCCGTCAACCGGCCTCAACCGGCCGGTGGGCAACGGCATACGCCAGCAGGCCGCCACCCCCGCCAACCGCCAGCAGGCTGAAACGGGGGCCGGACAGGCCGCAAAGGACGTGGCGGTGACGGAGCATGACAGCCCGGCCCCCTACAAGGCGGAGGTAAAGGAAGCCAGTAAGCAGCGCCGGATGCTGGCCCCCCAGCACACCGATCCCGACGCCATGACACGCCCGGCCATGGAGGCGGCCGCAGAGCGGCCGCAACAGGCAGCCCCACGTCCCGCCAGCGCCAGCCCGAGCGCCGTCGGTGCGGCTGATACCCTGCTGGCCCGCGCCGTCGGGGAGGCTGATGCCAGCACGGGGGGCGAGTTGGGGGCAGAACAGCAGGGGGCACAAGGCCACGCCAGCAGCCTGGCTGTGGAAGAGAGCAGCCTTAACGTCGCCGCCGATGGCAACAAGATCGGCACAACGGATTTCAGCCAGCATCTGAAGCAAGCCACGGCCCCCGGCGCCGCCCATCGCCCTGGGAGCAACCCACCCGTCACCTATCAGGTGGCCGTTCAGCTGCAGCGGGCGGCCCAGGATGGGCATGACAAGATTTCCATCCAGCTCCGCCCCCACGATCTGGGGCGGGTCGATGTGCAGCTGGAATTCAACAATGATGGCAAGCTGCGGGCCAAAGTGACGGCGGATAGCGTCCAGACCCTGGAATTGCTGCAAAAGGACAGCCGCAACCTGGAAAACGCGCTGCGGGAGGCTGGACTAAGCACCGATCAGAACAGCCTCAGCTTCTCCTTGCGCGATGATGGCGATCAGGCGCAGCGCCAGCAGCAGGATAAACAGCGGGACCAGAAGTCTGGCACGCGGTTTGCTTCTGAAGATGCCGAGGAAGAGACCCCGGCAACCCCTGCCTATCGCCCCGTCCTGGGGCCTGGACGGGTGGATGTCAGGATCTGAGATAACCCCGAGCGGGAAAGAACGACGCCATGTCCATCTCTGGCATTTCCAACAGTACCACCAACACGTCTAACACCAGTGCCGGGACCAGCTCTTCCGCCACCACCAACTCCCTGAAGGATCTTTCGCAAAATTACGAAACCTTCCTGCGGCTGTTGACGGCCCAGCTGCAAAATCAGGATCCGCTGCAGCCACAGGACTCGGCGGCCTTCACCAACCAGTTGGTGCAGTACTCCCAGGTCGAACAGCAGATCGCAGGCAACAAGAAACTGGACGAGATGGTGGCCGCCATTAATAACGGGCAACCCAACCAGGCCCTGGGCTATCTGGGAAAGACAGTGGAAATCCAGTCCAATGGCTGGTCATTACAGGATGGCAAGGCCCACCTGACCGTCAGCACCGACGTGCCGGCCGACCGCTCCGTGCTGGAGATCAGCGACAGCAAGACCAACAAGGTGGTTCGCACGATTGAACTGACGAAGAATGCCGGAACTCAGGATGTCGATTGGGATGGCAAAGACGCCAGCGGTAACCAGCTGACTGACGGTACCTATGTCGCCAAAGTCAAGGCCACCGGGTCTGACGGCAAGGCCATCGAAGCCCAGGTTCTGACCTTCGGCAAGGTAACGGGTGTCGATCTGACGGGAACCGAACCCCATCTGATGTTGGGCACTCTGCCGATCAAGATGTCGAACGTCCTGTCCATTAAGTAATGGTAACCAAAGTTATTTTACAGTCTTTCACTGTTTGTTAATGGCGCTGACCTTATCGATGGGGGTACCCCGTTGATTGAGGTCAACAATGACCATTTTAACCCGCAACGGCGCGGACGAAGTTGCCGACGCCAGCCCCCAGGCCTCCAACGTCACCAGCCTGACGCTGGACGATCTGCCGCCGCCTGACACACGCCGCTGGGTGATGCGTCGCAAGGCGGAAGTGGTGGCCGGCGTGCGCGCCGGCCTGTTGAGCTTCGCCGAAGCCTGCAACCGCTACAGCTTGTCAGAAGAGGAGCTTGCCTCCTGGCAACGGCTGATCGACCGCCATGGCGTGAAGGCGCTGCGCGTCACCCGCCTGCAGGATTATCGTCGCCCTGTGGGTATGGAGTGAGCAGTCGTCACCGACCCACATCCATACAAATGAGTTCAGCGTAGATTGTCGGCGATGCTGTGCAAACCATGGGCGCGCAGCAGCGCCTCCCGCTGACGCAGGCGCCGACGCTCAATGGATTGGCGCGTCACCTCGCCGCCCAGGATGGTGCCATCCTCGCCCGACAGCGCCATCACCAGGCGTTCCAACAGCGCCGGGTCACGGGTAGGGTCACGGCTATCCAACGGCTTGTCGGCATTGATCTCCCGCAGCAGACGCTCAGCCAGGGCGGCTTGGCTTTGCGGCAGATGCCCCTCCTGGATCAGCCGGGTTATCTGCTTCATTGCCGGGCTGACCAGCGATTCGCCAGCCCCCTTGCGGCATAGCACGACATCAGCCAACCGCAACAGCGCCTCCCCCAGCGTGGGCTGTGGGGCGAGCAGTTCCTGCACGACATCGGCAAAAATCAGTAAGTCGGCAAGAATGGCATCCACCTGCCGGATAAGCCCATTTTCCACATTGGCCCCCGCAAGCATGGACAAAGCCTCCACCTTGCCCAGCAGGGAACGGTAATCGAACAGCCAGATGCTGATCAGCGAATTCAGCACGTAATCGTGCAAATCCAGCGAAGTACGTTCCAGGATATGGTTGCTGAAGCCCCCCAGATCCTTACCCCGGAAATCGGGGTAGGAACCGCGTTCGGCAGCAAACGCACGCGCCTTCTGTTGTGCCTGGGTGATCAGGCCATCCAGCAGGGTCAGGCGTTGTTTCGGGGTTTGCCCGGACACGGAGGCCTGAACGCCGGCAACACGGTGCAGGGCCGCATTCACAAGCCCCTGCGCATCCTGCAGCTTGCGTATATGGCTGTAGCAATGCAGCAATTCACTGGCGCCGATATTATTGCGCTGCAGATAATCCCGCATCACCTGGCTGATGGTCCGGCGGCCTTCCGTTGTATAGAGGTCCTCCAGCTGCTGGCACAGGGCCACCTCCCCCACCGGGGTGCAAACCGTCAGTGGTTTCACCGTGCGGGCAGGGCGCGACTGCTCATAAACCACGGTTTCGGAGCCCACGCCATTGACCAGCGTGCGCAGTCGGACAACCTTCACATCATGCGTTCTGTCGGTGATCAGCAGATGTCTGGCCTCGGCAATCGCATCTTCTTCCGTATCGCAGAGCATATGCAGCTGCCATCGGTCTTCCACTTTCAGGAAGACTTCAAAGGTCAGACGCTTGTTCCAGAAACCAAGACCGAAAAACATGAAAGCCCCCATGAACAGGCTTAGTCTATGGAATATAGGGGGAGAGGCAATGCACTGTTGAGCACAGGATGAGTTCAAAAGAATAGCGGCGCCCCCAGGGGAGGGGGCGCCGCGTCGGTAATATTGCTGAAAACCATTCCCGGCTTAATCAAAGGGATTGGAACTGCCCTTGCGCAGCAGCATCCGGATGGGGATGCCCGGCAGATCGAAACTCTCCCGCAGCCCGTTCACCAGATAGCGGGAATAGTTTTCCGGCAGGTCCACCGGCTTGCTGACGAACAGGGCGAAGGTGGGCGGCCGGCTCTTCACCTGGGTCATATAGCGAATCTTCAGGCGGCGGCCATCCACCAGCGGCGGCGGATGCGATTCCGTCATCCCCGCCAGCCAGCGGTTCAGCTGCGAGGTGGGGATACGCCGGTTCCACACACCATAGGTGGTCACCACGCAATCCAGCAATTCCGCCAGCCGCTGGCCCTTCAGGGCGGAAATGGTGACGGTGGGGATACCCTTCACCTGCGGCAGCGAGGTCTGCAGCCGGTCGGTCAGGCGGCGCAGGGCGGCATTCTTGTCCACCACCGCATCCCATTTGTTGAGCGCGATGACCAGGGCGCGCCCCTCCTCCACCACCAGCCGGGCGATGGTCAGATCCTGCTTGTCCAGAATGCCATCGGCATCCAGCACCAGCACCACCACATGGGCCATGCGGATGACGCGCAGCGTATCCTGATTGGCCGCCCGTTCCAGCTTGTCATCCACGCGGGCCCGCTTGCGCAGGCCGGCCGTGTCGACCAGCCGGACAGCCCGGCCCTTCCAGTTCCATTCCACCGCGATGGCATCGCGGGTCATGCCGGCCTCAGGCCCGGTCAGCACCCGCTCCTCCTGCACCAGCGCGTTCAACAGGGTGGATTTGCCAACATTGGGACGCCCGACAATGGCCATCTGCAGGGCCTTGGGCTCCGGCTCATCCGGCACATCGTCGGTCTTCTCTGCAGCGATGGCTTCAACCAGATCATCCTCGGGCAGGTCGTCTTCGACCTCCGCCTCCGGCGCCGGCTCTTCCTTCGGCATATGCGGCAGCAGGGCATCGACCAGATCGGCCATGCCCTCGCCATGTTCGGCCGACAGCGGCACCGGCTCACCCAGGCCCAACTCATAAGCCTCGATCAAGCCGGGCTGGCTGGCCGCCCCCTCGCACTTGTTGGCCACCAGAATCGTCGGGGTCTTCACCCGCGCCCGCAGCCAGGCGGCAAAATGCTTGTCCATCGCCGTGACACCGGCGCGGGCATCAATCAGGAACAGGCAGACATCGGCGCGTTCGATGGCACGCTCGGTCTGGACACGCATCCGCGCCTCCAGGCTGCCATCGAACACATCTTCCAGACCGGCCGTATCGACCACCGTGAATTCCAGCCCACCGACTCGGCCATCAGCCGCACGCCAGTCGCGGGTCACGCCCGGCGTGTCATCAACCAGGGCAATCTTCTTGCCGACCAGCCGGTTGAACAGGGTGGACTTGCCGACATTCGGTCGCCCGACAATGGCGACCGTCAGCCGGTGCGTGGCCTTTATCACTTAAAACACTCCAATTACTGATAGGCGACCACGTCGCCGTCCTCGGTGAGAATATACAGGGTCTCACCGGCAACGACAGGGGCCTGGATCGCAGGGCCGGGCAGCTCTGTACGCCGGATCACCTTGCCATCCGTCACCGACAGTTCCACCATCTGGCCGGTGCTGTTGGTCAGGATCAGGCGGCCACCGGCCACCAGCGGACCGGTCCACAGGATCGGGTCTTCCCGGTCCTCCGGATCTTCATAGCGATCCAGCTCGGCAATCCAGCGGACACGGCCATCCTTGCGGGTCAAGGCTACCACCTGGCTGTCATTGGTGGTGACGAACACCCAGTCGCCCACCACGGCCGGGGTGGTGATGCCGCCAATATCCTGTTCCCAGACGCGCTGGCCGGAGCGGATATCGATGGCGGCCATGCGGCCGGAATGGCTGATGGCATAGGCCACGCCATCGGCAATCACCGGCAGACCACGAATGTCGGCCAGGCCGGTCAGGTTCTCACCCCGGCGCACCGACGCCAGACTGTCCTGCCAGGCCTGTCGGCCATTTTCCACGCGCAGGGCGAAGACCTCGCCAGACGAATAGGGGACAATCGCCGTATCCCCCTCAATCGCGGCGGCAGAACCGCCCAGCAGGGCCGCCGGCTCCAGGAAGCCGGTGTGATACCATTCCAGGGCACCAGTCTCCGCATTCAGGGAGATCAGCTGGTTATCCACCGCCGAGACGAAGACGCGGTTATCCACCACCGTGGGGGCGGAACGGATCGGACCGGCGATTCGCCGCCGCCAGACCACATCCCCCTTGTCGACATCCAGGGCCACCGCCTCACCAAAGCCATTGGTGGCATAGAGGCGGCCATTGGCCACCGTCACGCCACCGCCAAAGGCTTCGCCATCCTGCTTTTCCCGCAGGATATTGCGGCGCCAGACGCGCGCCCCGCTCTTGGCATCAAAGGCGTGCAGGTCATAATCCGTGTCCAGCACGTAAAGCCGGCCATTGGCCACCACCGGGCCGGCCAGCAGACGCGCGCTGGAAGAGGAACCCTGGATGCTGGCCGACCAGACGCGACGCAGCGGACCATTGCTCAGGGCCACATTACCGGGATAATGCGCCGGGTTGCCGCCGGGCTGCGCCCAGTCGGCATTGGCCTGGGCTTCCGGCAGGGCAACCGCCTGATCCGCCACCTGGGGGTCGACTTCCAATTGCTGCTGAAGCTGCAGCACGGAGATGCGGTTGCCGCCCAGCTTGGGGCCCTTATCCTCGCTGAACCAGTCGCCGATACCGCAGCCGGACAGCAGCAGACAGGCAAGCAAAGGCGCCGCCACCCGGCGAGCCATCACATAACGGGAAGACCGGGCGGAAGACGTGGCGCGCGGGGCGCCGAAACGGGTGCTGCTGACCATGATATCCTGGTTCTCGGGCGTCATTTCGGCGCCGCGAACAGCGCGGCGAGTTCGGTGGCACGGCTGCGCACGCCCTGCGGGGCCTGGGCATCCTCGGCAAGCTGCTTGAACAGCTGTTCGGCGCGGGCATTGTCGCCCGTCTTGGCGGCCAGCAGGCCGGCCAGTTCGGTGGCAGAGGCCCGCCAGGGGTTACCAGCCGTCAACAGCGGGGCAATGCGCTGGCCCAGCTTGGCCGGGTCGCCCGCATCCATCTGCAACTGCACCGACAGCAGGGTGGCCATATCGCGCAACAGGGCATCGCTCTCCCCGCTGCCGGCGATCTGGTCATACAGCGCAACCGCCTCGTCCCGCTGCCCGTTGCGGGCGCGCAGGCCCGCCTCATACAGGCGGGCGATAACGGCCTGGCTCTGCCCCAACTGGCTGGCAGCAGCGGCCAGCGCATCGCCGGCGACCTTCACGTCGGGCGCGCCTTCTTCCGGCCGGGCCTTGGCCAGCGCCGCGCTCAGCACGGCGGTACGCTTCTCCATCTCACTGGCGCGCCACTCTTTCCAGCCTACATAGCCGGCCGTGGCCACCACGATCAGAACGGCCCCACCCACCACAGTCGCGCCGTAGCGCTTCCAGAAGGAGACCAATTGATCGCGACGGAGATCCTCGTCAACTTCGCGAAAGATGTCGGACATGCATCACCCTCGGCCGGTCGCCGAACCGAATAAACAAAGGGGGGCGATACCAGACACCCCGCCCCGGGTCAAGGCGGCTGCCCCTTCCCTTCACCGCCCTTGCACGACCGGAACGGATAATCCCAGCGGCCAAGGCGGTGATAACAATACGATGCTTTCAGGCAATTGCGGGGCAAAAAGCGAATGAATGCCGGAAATCAGCGCTGCGCGGCAGGCTGAAGGCGCGGATACAGCTTCTGGCGATGTGGCTGTTCAGTCGCCCACCGGTTCCGGCGGATTGAGGTTCAGCCAATCGGCCGCCACCATGGCCTGGGTCCGGTTGCGCACCCCAAGGGCCTTGAAAATTGCAGTGATATGGATTTTCACCGTTCCAACGGTCAAATCCAAAGTCTCTGCTATTTCGATATTGGAGCGCCCCTGGCGGATCATCACCAGGATTTCCCGCTGACGCGGCGTCAACTGCTTGCCCGCATCCTCACGGAAAAAGCCGGCCGGAACCGGGCCGGCGACGGTCATTAACGGTTCCCCGCCCGGACGCATCGCCACAACGGGCGGCACAAAGATGCCACCATCGGCCACCACCTGCAGGGCGTTGGCCAGTTCCGCATCCACATCGGCACGCCGGACGTAAGCCCGCGCGCCCTCGCCCAAAGCGGCGCGCATCCGCTCCGGATCATTCCCGCCCACAGCGATCAAGGGCAAAGCAGGACAGACAGCAACGAAATCCCTGATGGCCCCCCGTGACACCATGGTCATGGACAGGACAACAACATGGGCGTCCGGTTGCAACCCGGCCAAGGCACGCGCCTCCGCCAGATCCGCCACCTCATCCACACGGTCAGTGACACCGGCCCGCCGGGCAATCTGCCGTACCCGCTGGCAAAAGCCAGCCTCATGATCGATCAATAGAATACGCATTCGTTCCGACCCCTTGGGCCATCCCGCAACCTGTCATGGGTGGTGTGGGATGGCACAGACCCACTATACACGGGGTTTCGCGCTCCTACAATTTTATGCATCAGCAAAACGCAAAATCTTTGGGTGCAGCTTAAAAGCATCGCGCTCAACCATAACGAGCCGTTAACCGATTTTATCGGGAAACAGTGAGGATGGACAAATCTACGCCTAGTGATAACCCCGCGAATATCAATAAGCGTTAACCAAGATTAGATAGGCTCGAACGGGTTAGGTCATGAAACACGGCCTCCCTCATTTGCCCATCTTGCGGTGCTCGTTCTTAAAACATTCCATAGCCATAGTGTCATAAATATCGGGGATGTCATATGCAACCCGTCAACGGGCAAGCCGCAACCCAGAAATCATATTATAGTATGAAACAACGGCGAGAGACTCGATCTCAACAGGTTCGGGAATGCCGGATATGACGTCCCGTGTGGCCATTCTGGTTTCCAGTGCAGCCATCGATTCTGCCTTGTCGGAAGGGCTGTGGGATCATGTCCAAGAGCTGTCACATTATCCGAGCGTGGGCGCCCTGCTGCAGGCGGCCATTCAACCCGATATCTTATTGATCGACCTGCCCCATTTCAGCCTGCTGCGGGAGCGGGAGCCGGTGGCTTGCCTGCGCCTGTCACGGCGGGGACGAATCCTGCTGGTGCTGTCCCTGGCAGAAACGCTGGATGCCGCCCCCTTGCTGCCTTTCGCTGATGCCTGGATTTTTACCGACAGTATCCGCGGCCGCGCCCGGCCGCTGGTCACGCTGGGACGGGAGGCGCATACGGCCTTACCGCCCCAACTGCTCAGCCAGTCGGGAATCGATCAGATGCGGCTACCCTTGCTGGATCGGCTTTCCCCGGCCGAACATCGGTGTCTGCTGGCGTTGGGGCAGGGACTGAACAACAGAAATATCGGCAAGGCACTGGGCCTGCCGGAAGCGACGGTCAAGTCGCTGGTACGATCAATGCTGAGTCGGCTGCATTTTCGCAACCGTACAGAAGCGGGCGTCTTTGCCGCCCGCAACCAAGCCACGATCCAATCAGCCGGGCATGACCGTATTCTACATTGAGAAGCCCCCCGACACAGCCGGGGGGCGGAAACAGACGGGTCAGCCAGCGGCAGCCAAGGACGGGGTTTCGCCCACGACGCCGTTCAATTCCCCCCCGATCCCATTGTTCAGCGCCCAGATGGCCGCCTGGGTCCGGTTGGAGGCGTTGATCTTCCGCAGCAGGCTCTTCAAATGCACCTTCACCGTTGCTTCGGTGATGGAGAGCTGGTTGGCAATCATCTTATTGCTGTCACCGCTCAGCAGGCAGCGCAGAATCTGCACCTCACGCTGGGATAGGCCCTTGCGGGAGGTCGGCATTTCCGGGGCGGGTGCTGTGGATACCCGCCCGCTGATCAGCAGGGCCGCCAGATGGGTGGGGAACACCTTTTCCCCCAGCATCACCAGCCGCAGCGACTGGGTAAGAGCATCGGATGAAAGATCCTTCATCAGATAGCCATCGGCCCCCGCCTCCAGCGCGCTGGAAAGACGACGGGTGCAGAGTTCCGACGTCAGCACCACCATGCGCGCCTCTGGCAAGGCATGGCGCAGACGGCGCAGGGCTTCGGCTTCGTCATCAGCGCCGGTGGCCAGATCCAGCAGCACGAGTTCCGGCCGGTGCCCCTGCTCGGCAACCAGGAGCCCTTCCCGCACATTGCCGGCCTCCGCCAAGATCTGGAACGGCGACTCTTCCAGCAGGCGCTTCAGCCCTTCCCGGAACAGCTTGTTCGCGTCGATGAGAAACGTGCTGACATTGTCCATTGCCATCTCCTGCGCTTTTTGGTTCCCACCATTGGCGGGGTCCAGCCATGGCCTCCTCCATCCGGGAGTCTCTTCCGGTTCGCCGCCGTGAGGCCGATGCGCCCGGAGAGCCCAAATGAACGACCCTCTTTCGGATTGAACCTTACCCCGAAAAGCGCGGAACTGAACATCTCTCGAAGGCAGTAATTGCCGTCCGCTTTAGGCATATACCGTAAAATCAGCCCCATTTTTGTCTCAATCGACCACAATCCACCTGAAAGCAAATATGTAACAAGTACAAATCACCCCTTTAAAGATCGCGCCATAATTTTTCAGTGGCTTTCCCGATCCCGCTGGTTCGTCCTATAACGGCTTTCAACTTAACTAAATTGATTTGTTTTCTTAACCACAATTCAAAAAATGGGAGAAAACATAGCCGAACGCACCTTGATCTACATGATGGGATGGACACCGGCACGCCAGTGGCCCGAAGCCGGCCAAAAGCCGCCTATGACCCGCCATATTTCCGCCCCATCCGGGGGGCCTATACCCCTATACCTCCGGGGTAGACAGCCACCCGCTTGTGACTTTTTCGCGCCGCGATTTCGGGCGGCCCCCCGCCCGCCGGATAGGATTGCACCCCATAGAATGGGGGGAACGACAGAGAAAACGGGACCGCCCGCCCAGGTTCATCCTGCCGTTGCAGCCTGGTCGCGCACCGCCAGACGCTGCAACAGCAATTTCACGGCCGCAACGTCGGGAATATGCAGGGTGGCGGCTGTGGGGCGGTCGAGTTCTCCCACCCGGATGCCCAGACCGGACGCCGCCACCGCCCGGAAACCATCCTCATCCGTCACATCATCCCCCAGAAACAGGGGGGGGTGGCCGGCCAGCAGATCGGCCAGCAGCCAGCTGATGGCCGATCCCTTATGCCAGTCCAGTACCGGCCGCAGCTCGTGCATCTCCTTGCCATCCATATGGCGCAGGGTGGGTTCGCCGGCCAGCACCTGCTGTACAATGGCGGCCACACGCGGCTTCTCCGCTGGCGCCACCAGCCGCGTATGCACGGTGATGGCGTAGCGTTTGGATTGCACAAAGGCGTTGGCGATGGGCGCCAGCCGGCTCTCCAGTTCCGCTGCTGCGCGCTGGATGGCTGCCCGGAAGGGTTCACCGGGCTGATAAAGCCGGTCGGGGGTGGCGATGTCCAACCCATGGCTGCCGACATAAATGATATTGTCGATGGCAACCAGCCGCCGCACGTCCGCCACATCGCGCCCGCTGACAATGGCCAGCGGATAGGACCCAGCCAGATGCTGCAGCAGGTCACGCATCGCAGGGGCTAGGAAGGCCTGATCCGGACGATCAACGATGGGGGTCAGTGTGCCGTCATAATCCAGCAGAAGCGCCACAGGGCGTTTTGCCCCGCGTTCGAGTTCTGCGACATGCGCAAGGGCACCTTCGACAGAACGCATATCTTGGGCGGTAGCGGCTGGCATGGATATCGATCCCCATCCTGGCGTAACAGAAAATTCCGACGGTTTCAGAGGGACTTAACCCCCTAACCGCCTGTCTGTTCCATCAGCCTGCCCCAGACCGGCACAAGATGATACCAGGATGTTAATCATATAAATGTCGACGGCCCCGTGAAGGGGCCGCCAAAACACTTGCCATTCCCAGCACCCGGGGGCATATTGTGCATCGCAGCACACGTGCTGTATGCCCTTTTCGGGCGTTTCCTCCCTAAACTCAGGCCGCTCCCGTAGCGGCCTTTTCTTTTTTCGGCCTTGGGGGAGCTTCCCAACCGGTCCTTGCCTTGCTGTGTGGGTTTGCCACTGGCGAAGCTTGTTACCGTATCGGGCCCTCGTGAGGACTATTTGTTTCAAATCACCCCGGCCGGTCAAGCCGTTTCGATCCAAACAATGCGGTCGGGGCGTCATTTCGCCACCGCGATCATACCGCTTTTTCGGTAAATGCTGCTGACGGGCTAAATAGGCCGCGCATAGGCAGGATTCTGCCGCCACCGGCATCGTACCGATAGCATGTCCCCGTCGCAGCTTTATACAATCCGAGGCAGCCTGTATCGGCACCGGCTATGGCCTCTCCACCCTGCGGACAAAAAAATCCCCGCAACCGACATGCGGTGCGGGGATGTTGAAGTTTAATAAGGGAGGAAACGCAACATGGTTGCGGGTGTCTTTATATCGGCCACAAACTAACAATCCGTTAACAGACCAATATATATCCAATATGTAACCTGCGTTCGGCGGTTGGCAGCCCTGCACCAGATGCGCTATGCAGCCTGCTTCCGGCCTGTCCCCGCTATCGAGACATCATGATCAGCATCGCCGCCCGCATCGCCCAGGAACTCTCCGCCCGCCCGCAGCAGGTGGAAGCGGCCATCGCCCTGCTGGACGAGGGCTCGACCGTCCCCTTCATCGCCCGTTACCGCAAGGAAGTGACCGGCGGGCTGGATGATACGCAGCTGCGCACCCTGGATGAGCGGCTGCGTTACCTGCGAGAGTTGGAGGAGCGCCGCGCCACCATTCAGGCCAGCATTACCGAACAGGGCAAGATGACCCCCGATCTGGAAAAGCAGATCGCGGAGGCTGACACCAAGACCCGGCTGGAAGACTTGTACCTGCCCTATCGCCCCAAGCGCCGCACCAAGGCGATGATCGCACGGGAGGCGGGGCTGGAACCGCTGGCCGATGCGCTGCTGGCCAACCCGGCCCTGGCGCCGGAGACGGAGGCCGCCCGTTTTGTGGATGCCGAGAAGGGTGTGGCCGATGTGAAGGCCGCCCTGGATGGGGCGCGCGCCATCCTGGTGGAACGGATGGGAGAGGATGCCACCCTGGTCGGCCGCCTGCGCGACTTCGCCCAGAATCAGGGTGTGCTGGCCGCCAGCTTGGTAGATGGCAAGGCCGAGGAAGGGGCCAAATTCTCCGATTATTTCGCCTTCAGCGAACCCTTGTCCAAGATCGCCTCTCACCGCGCGCTGGCCCTGTTCCGGGGCCGCGCCGCCGGCGTGCTGGATTTGAAGCTGGCGGTGGGTGAGGATCAGGCCGCCACCGGCCCGCACCCGGCGGAGCAGATGATCGCCGCCAGCTTTAATATTGCGGATCGGGGTCGGCCGGCGGATCGCTGGCTGCTGGATACCTGCCGCTGGGCTTGGCGCACCAAGATCGCCCTGCATATCGAACTGGACCTGATGAATGTGCTGCGAGAAAAGGCGGAGGATGAGGCCATCCACGTCTTTGGCCGCAATCTGAAGGATCTGCTGCTGGCCCCGCCCGCCGGCCAGCGTTCAACCCTGGGGCTGGACCCCGGTATCCGCACGGGTGTGAAGGTGGCGGTGGTGGATGCCACCGGCAAGTTGCTGGACACCGCCGTGATTTATCCGCACGAGCCCAAGCGGGATTGGGAAGGCTCCCTGGCCGCACTGGGGGCGCTGGTGATACGCCATGATGTGGACCTGATCGCCATCGGCAACGGCACCGCCAGCCGGGAGACGGACAAGCTGGCTGCCGACCTGATCGCCCGCCTGCCGGATGTGAAACTGACCAAGGTGATGGTGTCGGAGGCCGGCGCCTCCGTCTATTCCGCCTCGGAAGTGGCGGCGCTGGAATTCCCAAAGTTGGATGTTTCCCTGCGCGGGGCCGTCTCCATCGCCAGGCGTCTGCAAGACCCGCTGGCCGAACTGGTGAAGATCGACCCGAAATCCATCGGCGTTGGCCAGTATCAGCATGATGTCAGCCCGGCCAAGCTCTCGCGCACCCTGGATGCGGTGGTGGAAGATTGCGTGAACGGCGTCGGCGTGGATTTGAACACCGCATCGGTGCCGCTGCTGGCCCGCGTTTCCGGCCTGTCGGAAAGCGTGGCCAAGAATGTCGTCACCTTCCGCGATGAAAAGGGGGCCTTCCGTTCCCGCCGGCAATTGCTGGATGTGCCGCGCCTGGGGCCGAAAGCGTTTGAACAGGCGGCGGGCTTCCTGCGTATCCGCGACGGGGAAAACCCGCTGGATGGCTCCTCCGTCCACCCGGAAGCCTATCCGGTGGTGGAACGCATCCTGAAGAAGACCGGCCGACCGCTTTCCAAGCTGATTGGCGATGTCGCCTTCCTGCAATCGCTGGACCCGGCCGATTTCACCGATGAGAAATTCGGCATCCCCACCGTCACCGATATTCTGAAAGAGCTGGAGAAGCCCGGCCGCGACCCGCGCCCGGAATTCAAGACCGCCCAGTTCAAGGATGGGGTGGAAGAACTGAAAGACCTTCAGCCCGGCATGGTGCTGGAAGGGGTGGTCACCAACGTCACCGCCTTTGGTGCCTTTGTTGATGTCGGCGTGCATCAGGATGGGCTGGTTCATATCAGCCAACTGTCGCACAGCTTCGTGAAAGACCCCCATGCGGTGGTTAAGGCCGGCGATATCGTCAAGGTCAAGGTCATGGAAGTGGACCTGAAGCGCAAGCGCGTGGGCCTGACCATGAAGCTGGATGAGCGCCCCGCCCCCGCCAAGCCCGCCGCCGGCCAGCCGCAACGTCCGGAACGGCGTGATGATCGCCGCGACGACCGGCGCGGCCCGCCCCCGTCGCAGGCCCCGCGCAACAATGCGCCGCCGCCGAAGCCGAAAGCCGCACCGGCACCGGAAGATAATGCCTTTGCCGCCGCCTTCCTGGCTGCCAAGGCAAAGACCAAGCGCTGACCGCGACGCCCCGCATCCGCCATAATTCAGGGGGAAAAACCCAAGGGGTTTACCACCTGGATTATGGGGACGGGGATGATGCGGGGATGCGGGATGTTGCCGGTTCTGCCGGCGCTGTTGCTGTTGGCCGCCTGCGGGTCGGCACCCCCTGCCCCGCCGCCGGCCAAGGCAGTGCCGCCACTGCCCCTGACCGTGGGGGGCGGCAAGGGCAGCCAGCGGGGCAATTACCCCACCTTCGTAACCGGCGACATCCATGACAGCCCGGATGGCCCCTGTGCCGTTTACGCCTGGGACCGGATGCTGAGTAGCGGACAGGTGGTACGCTACCTCTCCGCCGCCTGCCCCTATCCGGGCCGCCCCGGCTATTTCCGCATGGTGGAACTGGGCCGTTCCCTGCTGCCGCCGGGTGAAAGCCCGCTGACGGCGGAATGATGACCAGGGTTGCAGGCGTGCCCCCAAACCGGGTTTGACAGGGGCCGCCTGATCCAATATACCCCCCGAATTCCTGGGAAGGCGGGTGCCGGCGGTTCGGCGCCCCGTCCCCGTTTTTGTCTTTTCCAACCGGTGAAGGCAAAGGGCGGGGAACTACCGGGACAACAAGCCGCCAATCATGGCGGTGCTGTGGAGTTTGTTATGAGCAAGCGTCAAGAAGCCAAGTATAAGATTGACCGCCGCTTGGGCGTGAACCTGTGGGGCCGTGCCAAGTCCCCGGTCAACAAGCGTGAATATGGCCCCGGCCAGCATGGTCAGCGCCGCAAGAAGCCGTCCGATTACGGCCTGCAGCTGATGGCCAAGCAGAAGCTGAAGGGCTATTACGGCAATATCGGTGAGAAGCAGTTCCGCAAGCTGTACCAGGAAGCCGTTCGTCGCAAGGGCGATTCGGGCGAGAACCTGATCCAGCTGCTGGAACGCCGCCTGGACGCCGTTGTCTACCGCATGAAGTTTGCGCCGACCCCGTTCGCCGCCCGCCAGATCATCAACCATGGTCACATCCTGGTGAATGGCAAGCGCCTGAACATCCCCTCCTACCAGGTCAAGGACAATGACGTGGTGGAAGTGCGGGCCAAGGCCAAGAACTTCGCCCTGATCATGGAATCCATCCAGTCCGGCGAGCGTGACTTCCCGGATTACGTGACCGTCGACACCGGCGCTTTCAAGGGCACCTTCCTGCGCGCCCCGGGCCTGTCGGACGTTCCGTACCCGACCCAGATGGAACCGAACCTGGTCGTGGAATTCTATTCCCGCTAAGGTTCATTCCAGCCGGAATGATCAAGGCCGCACCTTCGGGTGCGGCCTTTTTCTTTTCGATCAACAGGGGTTGTTTAACAGCGCTTCACGCCGCCTTGGCACCATTAACCTCGTCCATGGCATGGCGAACCACCTGCACCAGTTCATGGCGCAAACTGCCGATGGAGCCGGCTACGGATCGGCTGGCATCCAGCATGGCGCTAGCACGGTGGCCGCTCTGCTTGGCTTCCAGCGAGACATCACCGATGCGGCTGGATACTTCGCGGGCGGCATCGGCAGCCTGCAACACATTGCGGCTGATCTCCTGCGTCGCGGCACCCTGTTCCTCTACAGCGGCGGAGATGGAATGGGTAATCTGGCTCATTTCCCCGATAGTGCTGCCCATTTCCTGTACGGCTGTAACGGCGGAATGGGTCACTTCACGGATATCAGCGATCTGGCGACCGATTTCTTCCGTCGCGCGTGCTGTCTGACCGGCCAGCGCCTTCACTTCCGACGCCACCACCGCGAAACCCTTGCCAGCCTCACCCGCCCGCGCCGCCTCAATGGTGGCGTTGAGCGCCAGCAGGTTCGTCTGGCCGGCAATCTCGCTGATCATTTCAGCCACGTCGCCGATACGCGCCACGGCCTCGGTCAAGCCGGTAATGGCGGTCCTGGCACGTTCGCCAATCTCTTCGGCGCGGCGGCTGACCTGCCCGCCATGATTGACCTGCTGGGCGATTTCCCGGATCGACATGGACAGTTCCTCTGCCGCTGAGGCAACGGTTTCCGCATTGTGCAGCGCTTGAGTGGCCGCTGCGGCCACATTCTGGCTGTTCTCTGCCACCAGACCAGCGGAGCCGGCCACGGCATCGGCATGGCCGCCCATGTTATCGGTCTGGCGCACCACCTCGCCCACGGCGCGGTCGGCTTCACTCTCCACTTTAGCTGCCATCGCCTCCAGGGCAGACCGCTTCTGCCGCTCCGCAGCTTCGCGCGCCATTTCCTGCTGCTGGCGAAGGCGCTGCGCGTCTGCTCCATTTTCCTTCAACACATCCACAGCACGCGCCATCTCCCCGATCTCGTCAACCCGCCGGGTATCGGAGACGGAGACACTGAAATCCTGCCCGGCCAAGACACGCAACGTAGCTGTCAGCCGGTCCAGCGGGCGCAGCACCCGGCGCTGCACAGTCAGCACACCAATCGCAAAGGCCAGCAATCCCGCCCCCAGCATGACCTTGCCGACCAGAATGGCCCGCTGTCCCTCATCGTGAGTTTCTTTAAAGACATCGCCCGCCACATTGACCTGAAGCGTGGTCAGCGCGGCGATAATATTCGTCAGCGGATCGATGGTTTGATAAAGCCGATCCCGAACAAAATGGGACAGTACATCCTTCTCCCGGCTTTGCAGGATGGAAACCAGTTCGGTCACTGCCGCATCCGCAGGGCTCATTGCTTGCTGCGCTTGCTCCACCAGGCGCTGTTCCTCCGCCGTCAATTGGGTCGCCAGATAGGCGCTCCAGGTATCGCGGATGCGAACACGCGCACCGGTCACAGCCTCCAGCCCCTCTGCCCAGCTCATACCGCCATTATTCACCTTGTGTGTCGCATCGACGATGGAAACCGCATAATCGTCGGAAACACGCTTCAGCTGTTCCAACGGCACAACACGGTCCAGATATACCGTACTCAGTCCGCTATCAGCGGTTTGAATGGCGGCAATATTGATGGCATTCGAGACCAACAAAGCACCACCCAGAACGGCCAAAACTGTCAGCAACGTTAGCTTGATGGTTACTTTCATTTTGGTACCCCTCCACGCATCAAATCAAAAATGAAAAATGCACCACACCATATGGCGATGCTCCCAGAATCATCCAAAGTAACCAAATTTGAAATCTATTCATTAGTATGAAAACGTTGTCACGTTAGAAGTTAATGAAAATTAACTATTCATTTTATCAGATAAAACAATTGGCTATCGGATAAATCGTAGCAACGTCATCTTTAGCGCAAAAGGATAGTTTCATTTTATGCAACAATATTTTCTGATTATGGAAGATTGTCCCATTCACCGCTTGGCGATAGCTTTTCCCCATCAGCGGACGACGCCGCACACGGCCCCGCTTCCCGGAAAAAGGATCGCCATCATGATCGGCTTCAACAAAATCTCTGACTTCATCCCTGTCATCGGCCGCGTTCTGCTCTCGGCCATTTTTCTGACCAGCGGCTTGGGCAAGCTGCTGGCGTGGGATGCTTCGGTGGGCTATGTCGCCACGGCGGGCCTGCCGCTGCCGTCCGACCTGTTGCTGGCGGCAGCGGCGGTGACGGAGATTGTCGGCGGCACAATGGTGCTGTTGGGCTTCCAGGCGCGGTTGGGTGCCTTGGCGCTGGCCGGTTTCTCCATCCTGACCGCCATGCTGTTCCATAATTACTGGGCGCTGGCCGATGCCCAGGCCGCCTATGTGCAGCAGATCATGTTCTGGAAGAATATCGCCATGGCCGGCGGTTTCCTGCAAATCGTGGCCTTCGGTGCCGGCCCCTTCGCGCTGGATAATGCCGAGCCGGTCAGCAATCACCAGACCGCTGCCATCTGAAGCACTGAAGAACCAAGAAGGGGGGATGCGGCGTGGACCGCATCCCCCCTTCTTGGCACTGCATCACAATCCATCCAGGCCAGGATCAGGCGGCGCGCACCGTGGAAATGAAGTTCTCCACCTCATGGCGCAGGATTTCGGCTTCCTTGGAAAGACCATTGGCCGATCCCAGCACCTGGGTGGCTGCCGATCCTGCCTCCGCCGCAGCCTGGCTCACCCCGGTAATGTTGGAATTCACCTCATAGGTGCCGTGGGCAGCCTGCTGCACGTTGGAAGAGATTTCCCGCGTTGCCGCCCCCTGCTGCTCAATCGCCGCCGCAATATTGCCGGCAATCTCATTCAGGCGGGCGATGGTTCTTTCCACCCCTTCCACGGCGGATTTGGCGCCGCCCGTGGCCGTCTGAATTTCGTTGACCTTCGCCTGGATGTCCTCAGTGGCGCGGGCAGTCTGGGTGGCCAGCGCCTTCACCTCCGACGCTACCACGGCAAACCCCTTGCCGGCATCACCGGCGCGCGCTGCCTCGATGGTGGCATTCAGGGCCAACAGGTTAGTCTGGCTGGCAATCTCATTGATCAGCTTGATGATGTCACCAATCTGCTGGGCGGCAAGCACCAGCGCCCCCATCGTATCGGAGGTGCGCTTGGTCTCCGCCACCGCCTGATTGGCGATCTGGGTGGAATTGGCCACCTGCCGCCCGATCTCCTGGATGGAGGAGGAGAGTTCTTCCGTGGCGCTGGCCACGGTCTGAACATTGGCAGAGGCCTGTTCAGAGGCCGAGGCCACCACCATGGCCTGCCGGCTGGTTTCTTCCGCCGTGCCCGACATGGCCGAAGCCGTGGCCTGCATCTCTGTCGCGGCAGAGGCCACGGTTTCCACCACGCCCTTCACCCGTGCTTCGAACGCATCGGCAAGCTTCAACATGCCGGCCCGGCGTTCGGCCTCGGCAGTGGCCTTCAGCTTTTCCTGTTCGGCCTGCAGCCGGTCCATCTCAATGGCGTTTTCCTTGAACACCTGCACGGCCAGCGCCATCTTGCCGATCTCATCCCCCCGGTCACGATAGGGTACCTGTACGGTTTTATCGTTGGCGGCCAGCGCCCGCATCACATCGGAAATGCCGGTGATGGGCAGGCTGAGACCGCGCGCCAGCAGGAAACCCAGCAGGGTCGAGAGCAGGGCTGCCGCGATCATGCCCATCCAGGTCGCGGTGCTTGAGGCCGAGATCGCGCCATCCTGTTCCGCCGACCTTGTTTTCAGCAGGTCGCTTTCAACAGAACGGATTTCTGCGGCAATGCGGCGCAATGCGTCGAACGAGGCTTTGCCGGCCCCGCTCGCCTCCATCTCACGTGCCGCCTGAACGGTGGCCGCGTCGCCCATCAGGGCAATTTCTCGCTCGGCCACATTATTCTGCCATTGGTCAATGGCGGCCTTCAGATCGTCCAGGCGCCGCTGCTGGGCGGCATTATCCGCCGTCAGTTCCTTGGCCTGCTGCCAGGCCTCTGCCGTCCGCTTGCGCCCACCGTGATAGGGTTCCAGAAACTCCTTCTTGCCTGCCAGCAGATAACCGCGCAGGCCGGTTTCCTGATCCACCATGCCGGCCACAACATCGTCAATGCGGGCCAGAACCTTGTAGGTGTGCGTGTTCCATTGGCTGGTCTTCGCCACCACCGCAATCTGCGTGTTGAGGTAAAGCCCCATCAAAATGATGACAACCAGCACGCCTGCGAAGGAAAGGCCGATCCTGGTTTTGACTGACATATTGTTTGCGAATGAGAACATCGCCCACCCTTGGATTTTCTAATCGACGAACGAAGGACAAGCGCAGTCAGAAGGCGGAGTATCTTTACCAGAAAATAACCGCACGACTGGCTCTTGAAAAAACCTACGTCCGTATTCCAAATACGGTCAACATGACCTTACGCATACAAATATTTTCTCCTTCAGCAGCATTGATGATTTATAGTATTTTTACCTTATTTCTGATTGACAGAAACATGTCAGAATTTTCTGACAATCCCCTGTTATTGCATCATTTTTTCAAGATGCATTCCCCCCCGATACCGGTCATGGCTGTGCCATGGCCGGTGTCATAATCCCCCCTGTAACCTGTCGGATAGATAGGGCTGCTTCTCAGGCTGCGGCACCATCGTGCCAGATGCCAAGGCGCGGAACCAACCGGCAAGGGGCATCAATAATGCCCGTCACCGCCTTGCTTCTTTTCAACCCGCAACTGACCTTCCGCCCCCAGATAGATCGCCAGAATCCTCACCGGCTCCCGCCCCTCATTGCGGCCATTATGCCAGACGGAGGTTTCCACGAAGGCCTCACCCGCCTTAAACACCCGCGGTGCCATACCCTCGGCGGAGACCGTCACCTCGCCGGAAACGATGTAGCCCACCACCGGCATCGGGTGACGATGCAGACCGGTTTCCCCGCCGGGGGCCAGTTCCACCATCAGGGCGGTCAAATGGGCATCACCGGTGGGATAGCGCAGCGGCACCCCATCCCCCAAGGTCTTCGTGTCCAGCAGCGATGTCGCCGTCAGCCCCGTTGCGTCACCCGCATAGGCCGGAAACGTCACCGCCAGCAGACTGGCGGCAACGATAATAGAAATCGACTTCATCTTTCCCCCCTATTCTTTGTGGGGAGAGAATGAAGCAACGGATACCGATTGTAACCCTCAGTCTTCTTCCGGCAATTCCAGGAAACGCATTCGATTGCCGAACGGATCGGTGACCTGAAGCATCAGCATGTCTTCCAGCATCTCCAGGTCTGGCTTCATGTAGCGGTATTCTTTTTCCGCCAATTCCTGCTGAAAAGCCCGGATGCCGGTCATATAGACCACCATGTTCCCGCCCGGCGTGGCGTCGCCGGCATGTTCGGACAGGTGCAGCCGCAGGGGGCCGCGCGACACCTGGCAATAAAGCGGGAAATTGTCGCCGAACCGATGTTCCCAATCCAGCGCAAAGCCCAGAAAATCCAGATAGAATTCACGTGCCTTGGCCACATCAAAGATGCGGACAATCGGTACGGCCGGTTCAAAAAGGATGGGTTCCAGGCTCTCTGTCATGGCTCCCCCAATGCCTGGAAGAACCGGTCGAAGAACGCCGCCGGATCGGGCACGCGCAGCATGACGCGCACGGCCCCCGCCGGGTCCGGCACGCGCAGGCAGGCACCTGCACCGGCCCCGGTTGTCATCACGGTCACCTGGGATTGCTCCCCTTCGAACAGATCGGGATGCAGCAGATTGGCCAGCACCGTCATGTCATGCTGGAAGGCGCCATCGGCGCCGAATTTCGGCCGGTCCAAATGGGATGCCGCATCCAGCATCAGCGCCACCTCCTCCCCATAGCGCGGCAGGGCACGGGCGCGAGCCAGACGGTCGGGTGTGCTGACCAGCTGGTGCGTCAGGTCCAGCGGCATCAGGGTGATGGGGATGCCGCTGTTCAGCACCTGCTGGGCCGCCAGCGGGTCCATGTAGAAATTGAACTCCGCCCACTCGGTGATATTGCCCCGCCGTACATGGTTGGGCGGCAACAGATCGCAGGAACCGCCCATCACCGCCAGATGGCCGATACGGGCAAAGGCATCCGGTGCGCGTTCCAGCAGCCGGGCCAAATTGGTCAGCGGGCCGGTGGCGCAGATGGTCAGGCTGCGCGGCGGGTGGCTGCGCAGCGTATCGGCCATCCAGCCCACCGCGTCATAGGAGGCCGGCTTCCGCGTGGCCGGCGCCAGCACCAGGGCACCCAGCCCGCTTTCGGCAAAGGCGCCATCGCCGGCCGGCGGTTCCGCCCGGCCCAGCGGTGCCTTTTCCCCGGCATGGACGGGGATGGCGGGGGCATCCAGATGGTCCAGCAGGGCCAGGGCATTTTCCGTGGTGCGGGACAGGGCCACATTGCCGTGCACGGTGCAGATGCCCAGCACATTCACCCGGTCCGGCACGGCCAGCGCCCACATCCAGGTCAACAGGTCATCGGTGCCGGGATCGCCATCAAGGATCAGGGGAAGCAGGTGAATCATGGTGCCGGGGTCCGGTTGCGGATCAATCCCCGGCACCATAGAACGGGCGGCAATCAGAACTCAATCAACATGGTTTTGGATTTCAGGTTCGCCTCATAGGCCTCCCGCCCCAGATCCTTGCCGATGCCGGATTTCTTGAAGCCGCCCGTGGGCAGGATGAAATCATTGGAACGGCCATAGCGGTTGACCCAGACCGTCCCCGCCTCCAGCGCGCGCAGGGCCCGCAGCGCGCGGGAAACGTCGCCGGTATGCACGCCTGCCGCCAGCCCGAAGCCGCTGTCATTGGCCAAGGCAAAGGCCTCTTCTTCCTCCCGGAAGGTCTGCACGGTCAGCACGGGGCCGAAAATCTCCTCCCGCACTGCCTCATGCTCCCGCGTCACCCCGGCCAGGATGGTGGGTTGATAGAAGGCGCCATCCTGCGGGCCCGTTGCCCGGCCGCCGCCGGTCAGCACCTCCGCCCCCGCCGCCACAGTCCGGCTGACGATCCCGTCGATCCGGTCGGCCTGGGGATGGGAGATGATGGGCGACAGGCTGGTGCCCGCCTCCCAGGTGGGGCCGGGGCGCAGCGCCTGGAACCGGTCACGGATGGCCGACACCACCCGGTCGGCCACCTGTTCCTGCACCAGCAGGCGGGAACCGGCGACACAGACCTGGCCGGCATTCAGCGTGATGGCGCGGGCAACAATGCCGGCCGTCTTGTCCAGGTCGCTGGCATCGGCGAAGACCAGTTGCGGGCTTTTGCCGCCCAATTCCAGCGTCACCGGCTTCGGCCCCGTCTCGGCACAGGCCTGCATGATGGCGATGCCGGTGCGGGTGGAGCCGGTGAAGGTCACCTTGGCGACCAACGGATGCCGGCACAGCCGGTCACCCACGTTCCGCCCGTCACCCTGCACAATATTGAACAGGCCCGGCGGCAGCCCCGCCTCTATCGCCAGTTCAGCCAGCCGCACCACGCTGAAGGGCGTCATCTCGCTGGGCTTCAGCACCACGGCATTACCGGCCGCCAGCGCCGGGGCGACCTTCCAGCCAGCCATGACCAGAGGCAGGTTCCAGGGCGCCACCGCGGCGATCACGCCATAGGGCTGGGTGATGGTCAGGCCCAGCTTGTCGGCACTGGTGGCGGCGACATCGCCGCCCACCTTGTCGGCGAACTCCGCAAAGAAGCGGATTGTTTCGGCCGTGTACCAGACGTCCCAGGCCCGCGTCTCCGCGATGGTGCGGGTGGAGCCGGCGGCCTCCAGCGGGGCCAGCACCTCCATATCGGCTTCAATCAGATCGGCCCAGCGGCGCAGCACCTTCATGCGCTGGCGGGGCTCCACCCGGGCCCAATCGCTGTGCTGGAAGGCATGGGCGGCATCTTCCACCGCCTGATCCACCTGATCGGCGCTGGCCGTATCCAGATCAGCGAACGGTCGCGCGTCAGATGGGCGCAACACCGTCAGCGCCGGCCCCTGCCCCACCACACGGCGCCCGCCGATGATGTTGGAACCGATGGCATGGGCGATCTGATCGGGATTGAAGCTGACCATGGGCAAGGCTCCTGTCGGCGCTGGCGTGAAACTGCTGCCCAGATTATGCGTCTGTGACGGCATTTGTTCGGGATCACGCCAAAGCAGGACATTAGATTCTTCCGAATAAACCGACAGGGCGGCAGCGAATGCCACGCGAGCCGGCTTACTGTCATACCAGTCGTTCAGGGGCGACACGGCAGATGCTGCGGCAGACCATGCCGTCACCGCCCCCTATCAAGGAGTGCATGGCATGGAGAAGGGGACGCCACCCGCCATTCAATTGCGGGCGATGAACCAGGATGATCTGCCCCAGGCGCACGCGCTTTCCCGGGAGTTGAACTGGCCGCACCTGCTGGAAGACTGGAGCTTCTTCCTGGAAATCGGGGAAGGCGTGGTGGCTGAGCGCGATGGCGAGGTGGTGGGGACGGCCATGTGCTGGCCGTTTGGGCCGGAAATGGCCACGCTGGGCATGGTCATCGTCTCTCCCTTCTGCCAGGGGGCTGGACTGGGTCGCAAGCTGATGCAGGCGGTGATGGACAGGTTGGGCGACCGCACCATCATTCTGCACGCCACGACAGAGGGCGCACCGCTTTATCGCAGCCTGGGCTTCGATGCCGATGGAGTGGTGCTGCAACATCAGGGCACGGCCTTTTCCGTGCCGGTGCCGGACCTGATCACCGATGAACGGGTCCGCCCAATGGGGCAGAGCGACTGGCCCGTGATTACAGCCATGGATGCCCGCGCCACCGGTATGGATCGCAGCCACCTGATCAGCACCCTGGATAAAAGTGCCGTGGGCGTGATGCTGACCCGCGCGCATGAGCCGGCGGGCTTTGCCCTGTTCCGCCGGTTCGGGCGCGGCTATGTCGTCGGCCCCACGGTGGCGCCGGATGAAGGCGGGGCCAAGGCCTTGATCTCCCACTGGCTGGGGGCCAATGCCGGCATGTTCTGCCGTGTCGATATCCCGGAAGATAGCGGCCTGTCGCCCTGGTTGGATGGGCTGGGCCTGCAATGTGTCGGCCGCGTCACCCGCATGGTGCGCGGGCCGAAGCCCAAGCGCGACAGCGCGTTGCGCACCTTCTCCCTTGTCACCCAAGCCCTGGGATGATCATGAAGCCGACCCTTGCCGACCCCACCTTGTTCATCCAGGCCAATCTGATCGGTGGCCAGTGGGTGGGTGCTGCCTCTGGCCGCACCCTGGATGTGGATAATCCCGCCAAGGGCGCCATCATCGGCACCGTGCCGGACGCGGATGAGGCGGACACAAATGCCGCTATCGCTGCCGCCCATGCCGCCTGGCCGGCCTGGCGGGCGCTGCCGGCGGCGGCGCGGGCCGATATGCTGGAACGCTGGCACGCGCTGATGCTGGCCAATGGCGATGATCTGGCCCGCATCATGACAGCCGAGCAGGGCAAGCCCCTGGCCGAAGCGGCGGGCGAAGTGCGCTATGCCGCCAGCTTCGTGAAATGGTTTGCCGGTGAGGCGCGGCGCGTTCTGGGCGGCATGGTGCCGGCACCGGAAGCCGACCGCCGCATTCTGGTGATGAAGGAACCGGTGGGCGTTTCGGCCATCATCACGCCCTGGAACTTCCCCGCCGCCATGATCACCCGCAAATGCGGTGCCGCCCTGGCGGCCGGCTGCCCGGTGGTGGTGAAGCCGTCGGAGATGACGCCGTTCACCGCGCTCGCCCTGGCCAAGCTGGCGGAACAGGCCGGTATTCCGCCGGGCGTGTTCAATGTCGTCACCGGGCGGCCGCAGGGCATTGGTGCCGCCCTGACCGGCAGCCCGCTGGTGCGCAAGCTCTCCTTCACCGGGTCCACCCGTATCGGCAGCCTGTTGATGGCGCAATGCGCCGACACGGTGAAGCGCCTGTCGCTGGAACTGGGCGGCAATGCGCCGCTGATCGTGTTCGACGATGCCGATCTGGATGTAGCGGTGGCCGCCACCATGGCCAGCAAGTTCCGCAATGCCGGCCAAACCTGCGTCTGCGCCAACCGCATCCTGGTGCAGGATGGCATTCACGATGCCTTTGTGGAAAAGCTGGGCCGCGCCGTGGCGGCGCTGAAGGTGGGGCCGGGCGACCAGCCGGGTGTCACCACCGGCCCGCTGATCAACAAGGCCGCCGTGGCGAAGGTGCAGGCCCATGTGGATGACGCACTGTCGCGCGGCGCCCGCCTGACCGCGCAGACCAGCGGCTATCAGGGTGAACGGTTTGCCACGCCGGTGCTGCTGACCGGGGCCGATCCGTCCATGCGGCTAGCGTCGGAGGAAACCTTCGGCCCCGTCGCCCCCATCTTCCGCTTCCAGGCAGAGGAAGAGGCGATCCGCATTGCCAATGACACGCCCTTCGGGCTGGCCAGCTATTTCTACACCGAAAATCTGCACCGCGCCTTCCGGGTGGCGGAGGCGCTGGAAACCGGCATGGTGGCGCTGAATACCGGCTCCATCGCCATGGAAATGTCGCCCTTCGGCGGCATCAAGCAATCCGGTCTGGGCCGCGAGGGCGGGCCGACCGGCATTGATGAATATCTGGAAACCAAGACCTTCCACATTGCGGGCCTGAAACTGGGACACGGAGCATGAGCAGCAAGCGCAGCTATAAGATTGCCGTCATCGCCGGCGACGGGATCGGCAAGGAAGTGATGCCGGAGGGCGTGCGCGTGCTGGAACGCGCCGCCAGCCTCTATGGCTTCACCATCAACCAGCAATGGCATGATTTCGCCAATTGCGATTATTACGCCCGCCATGGCCGGATGATGCCGGAGGATTGGAAGGCACAGATCGGCAAGCCCGACGCCATTTTCTTCGGCGCCGTCGGCTGGCCCGCCACGGTGCCAGACCATATCTCGCTCTGGGGCTCCCTGCTTCAGTTCCGCCGCGAATATGACCAATATATCAATCTGCGCCCGGTGCGGCTGATGCCGGGCGTGCCCTGCCCGCTGGCGGGCCGCCAGCCGGGCGACATTGATTTCTGGATCGTGCGGGAGAATACGGAGGGCGAATATTCGTCCATTGGCGGTCATATGTTCCCCGGCACCGACCGGGAAATCGTCATCCAGGAAACGGTGATGACCCGCCATGGTGTGGACCGGGTGCTGCGCTATGCGTTTGAACTGGCCAACCGCCGGCCCAACCGGCACCTGACCTCGGCCACCAAGTCCAATGGCATCTCCATCTCCATGCCCTTCTGGGATGCGCGGGTGGAGGCGATGGCGGCACAGTACCCGGATGTGCGCTGGGACAAGTACCATATCGACATTCTGACGGCCCAGTTCGTGCTGAACCCGGACCGGTTCGATGTGGTGGTGGGGTCCAACCTGTTCGGCGATATCCTGTCCGATCTGGGGCCAGCCTGCACCGGCACCATCGGCATCGCCCCTTCCGGCAATATCAACCCGGAAGGCACCGGCCCGTCATTGTTTGAGCCGGTGCACGGGTCGGCCCCCGATATTGCCGGCAAGGGCATCGCCAACCCGATCGGCCAGATCTGGTCGGCCGCCATGATGCTGGACCATCTGGGTGAGGCGGAGGCCGCCGCCGGCATCATGCGCGCAGTAGAAAGCGTGCTGGCCGAACCGGACTTACGCACCGGCGACCTGAAGGGCAAGGCCAATACCATCACCTGTGGCAAGGCGGTGGAAGCGGCCCTGGGCTGATCCGTAGCGGGCGGCCCCCTCAAGCCGACAGGATAAACAGGGCCAGCACCAGCAGGCCGGCCAGCACGGCCCCGGCCAGGACCAGCAGCAACAGGCGGGGGTGCCAGCGCACCTCCCCCGCCGGGTCACGGAAAGCGGCATCACCACCCGGTTCTGGCGGGGTGGTGATGTCTCCGCCCGCCGGATTGCCGGCGGTGGCGGTCTGGCCCGCCGCCTCATCATCCGTGCCCAGCGGGGCGGCGGCGGGATCGGGGAAGGCCACCTTATCCTTTGTCTGTCCCGCATTGATGGCGACTTTCAGCCGGTGGCCCTGGGCGGCAGGTGGCTCAGCCCCGGTCATGGCTGTCCCGGCTGATGAATTTGTTGAACCGGCTGTCTTTGCCCTGTCCGTCTTTTTCCTGATAAAGGAAGCTCAGGCCGTTTTCATCGAACTTGGCGAAGAATTCTTCCCAGTCGATCGCTTCCAGCGCGTCATCCGGGGCGCCGAAATCGATGCGCAGGATGCCGGGATCATCCTTTCCACCTGTCCCCTTCACATGGGCCGGCCGGCCGCCCCGCGCCTCCACCCAGCGGCGGATGGTTTCATGATCCGTCGTGTTTTTCGTCTCTGCCATCGCATGATGTCCCTTGGCTATCACAGGCGTGATGCCTACCACCGCATGTAACGGCGGTGACGGGCCAGTCGTGCCCCGGCGAAAAGGGGAACAGGCGGGTCATCCTGGTTTCCTCTTCGGATACATAAAGCCCTTACGGATCACGGACCGGCGCAAGGGGGTTCACGTCCCTTGGGCGGGGGGAAGGATCGCCCATCTGGCGAGTGGGCCCGCATTGACCATGCGGCCCACCCTTCCCATCCCCCATAGCAAAAGGGCCTGACAAATGAAGATCAGCGAGATCATGTCCCGTGATGTCACCCTGGCCAGCCCGGATGACACAATCCAGCACGCCGCCCGACAAATGCGCGACATTGATGCCGGCTCCCTGCCGGTGGGCGAAGGTGACCGCCTGGTTGGCATGGTCACCGACCGCGATCTGGTGATCCGCGCCCTGGCCGAGGGCCGCGCCCCCGACACGCCGGTGCGCGACGTGATGAGCAGCGAGCTTTGTTATGTCTATGAGGATGAGAATACCGACAGCCTGGGCGATAATTTCATCAATAACTGCATCCGACGTTTCCCTGTTGTCAACCGTGACAAGCGGCTGGTCGGGATCGTCAGCATCGGCGATCTGGCCAGCCGCAGCGCGGACCGGCGCAATGTCGCCGCCGTGATGAGTGCGGTTTCCAGCAACCGGCAAGGCTGAGAGGGAGAGCCCAGATGCCAGATGATCCGCGCCAGAACGCCCCACAACCGCCACAGCCGCGCCAGCAACAGGAGATGCCGGGCGAAACCGACCAGATGCAGCCAAAACCCGACCATGGGGAGGCAAGCTACCAGGGCCATGGCCGGCTGAAGGGGCTGGCCGCCATCATCACCGGGGGTGACAGCGGCATCGGCCGCGCCGTGGCCATCGCCTTTGCCCGGGAAGGGGCCGATCTGCTGATCTCCTACCTCAGCGAGGAGGAGGACGCGCAGGAAACGGCCCGCTGGGTGGAACAGGCGGGCCGCAAAGCCGTGCTGGTACCGGGTGACATTGGCGACCCCGCCCATTGCCTGCATCTGGTGCAGCAGGCGCTGGACCGGTTGGGGCGGCTGGATATTCTGGTGAATAATGCCGCCCATCAGGCCAGCTTCCAGCAGATCGGCGACATTTCGGATGCGGAATGGGAACTGACCTTCCGCACCAATATCCACAGCCAGTTTTACCTGTCCAAGGCGGCGGTGGCGGTGATGAAGCCGGGCTCCAGCATCATCAATACTAGTTCCATCAATGCCAAAGACCCCAACCCGCATTTGTTGGCCTATGCCACCACCAAGGGGGCAATCGCCAATTTCACCGTCGGGCTGGCAGCCCTGGTGGCGGAAAAGGGTATCCGGGTCAATGCCGTGGCCCCTGGCCCGGTCTGGACCCCGCTGATCCCCTCCACCATGCCGGCGGAAAAGGTGGAAAGCTTCGGGTCCAACACGCCGCTGGGCCGGGCCGCCCAACCGGCGGAGCTGGCCCCCCCTTATGTAATGCTGGCCTCAGCGGAGGCGTCCTATATCACCGGGGCCATCATCGCCGTCACCGGCGGGCGGCCGATGCTGTAAGGCTCTCTCCCCTCCCCGTGCCGGTGACCTGCCCGGCACGGGGCTTTCCCTTTTCCGCGATTTCCCCGATCAGCGCCACCAGCCGCGCCGCCCGGGCCCGCCCCGTATGGGCCGACAGGATGCGGCTGCGGGCCCGCTCAGCCTGGGCCAAACGGTGGGCTTCCCGCATGTCCCGCAGTGCCTGCACCACATCATCGGTGCTGCGGGCGATGGTGATGCAGTCACCCTCCGGCAGCAGGTCGGTCAGGCCGGGCCATTCATCGCTGATGATGGGGGTGCCACAGGCCGCCGCCTCAAACAGCCGCACGCTGGGCGACCAGCCGGCAGCCACCATGTCGGCGCGGGTGACATTCAGGGTGAAGCGCTGGGCAGCGTAGAAATCCGCGTGCGCCTGTGGGGCCAGATGCTCGATCCGCTCCACATTCGCCGGCCAGTCGATCCCGTCGGGATATTGCGGGCCGGCGACGACAAAGCGCCGATCCGGCAGGCGGCGCGCCGGTTCCAGCAGCAAACGCTCCAGCACCGGCTGACGGTCGGGGCTGTAGGTGCCGAGATAGCCCAGATCCCAGCGCTGCGGCACGGTGCGGGGGCTGTAGCACTCCTCATCCACCGCGCAATAAAACGCCGCTGCCCGTATCGCAGCGAATTCCTGTTGCAGCACCTGCAGCACTGGCCCGCCGGTGAAGGAGAGGTAGAGATCCAGCAGCGGGATCTGCCGCCGGGCCAGATAGGCAGCGTCACAATCCCGGCGCAGGGTGGTCAGCGTCACCGGCGTGTCGATATCGTAAAAGGCCAGCCGGGGCACACTCAGCCCCAGCACATGGTCCAGCACGGCCACCCCATCCGGCACATAGGAACCGACGATCACCAGATCGGACTCGCGCAGCAGCGGATCGAACCGGGCTAGCCCCTCCAGCCCGTCATAAAAATGCAGGTCGCAGAAAGCCGGCCGGGGCAGATCGCGGTTGGCGGCGTACCAGGGCACATCGCGTTCCAGGAACGTCACCTGATGCCCCAGCCGTTGCAACCCGCCGATCAAGGCCCGCCATGTGGTGGCATGTCCATTCCCCCAGGAGGAGGAGAGCGACAGCCCGATAATACTGATCTTCATGCCCTCATCTCCTGCCGTTTGGCCGCCAGCAGCGCGCCTAGCAGCCGGTCCACCTGCTGGGCGCGGCGGTCATAGGTATGGTCGGCCAGCACGCGGGCCAGCGCACGCTGGCCGATGGCGGCCGCCTGTTCCGCCGTCAGGGTCCGCAGCATGTCGGCCACGTCGCGCCCGTCGCGGGCCACCAGCACCTCTTCCCCCGGTGCCAGGAACATATCGACACCCGGCCAGTCATCGGTGATCAGGCAGGCGCCGGCCCCCGCCGCCTCAAACACGCGCGTCGGCGGGGAAAAGCCGGTGGCGGCCATGCTGGCCCGGTTGATGTTCATCACCGCGCGCGGACTGGTGTTGAAGGCATTATGGGCGGCGGTGGGCACATGGCCCAGCCGGGCCACATTGGCCGGCAGGGTCACCCCATCCCATCCCGCCCCGCCCAGCAGAAAGCGGGCCTGCGGCAGCATCGCGGCGGGTTGGAGGAAGAAATCCGCCACCCGTTCATCCCGGTCCGGCAGGCGGTTGCCCAGAAAGCCCAAATCGCCCTGAAAACGGGGATCGGGGGGAACGGGATGGTGGGTGGCCGGGTCCAGGCCATTATAAATCGGCTCGCATAACCAAGCCCCCAGCCGGCGATAGGTCTGCACCACCGGCGCGCCGCCGCCATAGGTGAAAACCGCATCCAGCCGGGGCAGCGCCAAGCGCAGCGCGTGATGCGGATCTGGGGTGATTTCCGCCAGGGTGGCGGGGGCATCGACATCCCAGAAGATCATCAGCGCATCCAGGCGGCTGTTCACCAGCAAGCGTTCCAGCAGCACATCATCGGCAAAGCCCACCCCGCTGGCCTTCACCACCACATCAGCGTCGGCGGCCTGCGCCGTAACGTCCAGCAATGCCTGGGCAGTCGGTGGATAGACCACCACGCGCGCCCAGTCCGGCGGATCGATATCCCGGTGCTGCTGGCGGTCATAGACATCGGGTTCATAGAAGGTGATGGCATGGCCCAGCCCCGCCAGTGCCCGCAGCAGCCCCCGGTAATAGGTCGCCGCCCCGTTCCAGTAGGAGGAGAGCAGGCTGGACCCGTAAAAGGCAATCCGGCTCATGCCACGCCTTCCAGCGCCAGCGGCGCCACCAATGGCCCGCCCCGCACCTGCGCCACAATGCCCAGCAATTCAGCGGCACGGTGGCGGCAGGTATGGGCGGCCTGGATGGTGGCGAGGCCCGAGGCTGCCAGTTCCGCCGCCATCGCCCGGTCGGCCAGCAAGGCCGACAGGTGGCGCTGCATTTCCCAGCCATTGCGGGCAAACAGGAAATCCCGACCGGGTCGGAACAGCCCTTCCACATCCTGCCAGGGGGCGGAAACCAGCGGGATGCCGCAGGCCAGCGCCTCAAACATCCGGATGGTGGGAATACCGGGCAGGCTTTCCACATAGGGCCGGCGCGGGATATGCACCGTTACCCGATGCCGGGCGAAGGCATGGGGCACATCGGCATTGGCGATCCAGCCCCGGTAACGGATGCCGGCCCCCGCCAGTCGCGTCAGTGCATCGGCGGGATAGCGCACGCCATGCACACAGGCGGCAAGGCCCAGGCGGCGCACCGGTTCCACCAGATATTGGTCAATCTCGGCACTGCGTTCATCATCGCCCCAATTGCCGATCCAGACCAGATCGCCCTGTTTGTCCAGGTCAGGCCAGGGCCGGAACAGGGCGGTATCCGCCGCTTCATGCCAAGTGAAGACCCGGCGGCCCCAGCCGGCGGACAGGTAACGCTGGCGCAGCGCCTCCCCAAAGGCCAGCACCCCGTCATAATCGCCCAGGTTCAGCCCGGCGATCTCCGGCAGGGCGGAAACGGCGCGGTGATGCGTGTCATGGAACAACAGGGTGAAGCCCCCGCCCTGGCGGCGCAGCCGGCCCAGCAGCGCCACCAGGGCAGGGGCCGTCCATTCATGCACGATCACCAGATCGGCATCGGCGGTGGCCGCCGCATGGTCGAAATCCGTGCCATAGGTCTGGCTGGCCAAACCGGGAAAATCAGCGCTGAAACGGGCCAGCGCCGCCGGCCCCTGGTCGGCCAGCAGGTTGGCCCGGCTCCACCCGTCCGCCGGTTCCAATGCCAACACTTCATGGCCCAGCCGGGCCAGTTCCCGCATCACCCCGCGCAGGAAATGCGCGTTGCCGTGGTTCCAGTCCGACATCAGAGAATGGGTGTAGAATATTATTTTCATTGGATATTATCCCTGTCCAAAGGGCGTTGCATCGAATGGCCCAGCGCCATGGCGTAGAAGCCGGCCACGCTGTCCAACTGGCGTTGCAGGCTGAACTGTTCAGCCCGGCGCTGGGCACGGCGGCCCAGCACGGCCCGCCCATTCGGGTCGGCGATCAAGGCGCGGGCGGCATGGCCAAAGGCGGCAGGGTCGCGGGCATCAGCGAAGATCGCCACCCCGTCCCACAATTCCCGATATGTCGGGATATCAGCCAGCAGCAGGGCCGCCCCAGCCGCCGCCGCTTCCAGCGCCGCCAGCCCGAACGGCTCGCACAGCGAGGGGGAAGCGAAAATCGCCGCCCGCCCCACCAGCCCGGCCAGCCGCTCGTGTGCCATCGGCCCCAGCGCCTCCGCATGGTGCGGGCGGAAGGATTGGCCGTGCGGCCCCTCCAGCGACCCCGCCATCAGCACCGGCCAGGGCAGGCCGGCGGCGGCCCGGTCCAGCGCGATGCCGTTTTTCGCCTCATCCCACCAGCGCCCGGCGGCCAGGATGAAGGGTTCCTTGGTTGGGCTGGCCGGGATGGGGGCGACGGCATTGGGCAGCACATGCAGCCGGGCAATGGGGCCATAACAGCGCACCATGGCATCAGCGTAAGAGGTACTGGGCGCCAGGATGATATCCGCCCGCTCAAATCCGGCGCGGTTGCGGCGGCGATGCCAATCCCATTCCGGCGGCGGCCTGGTGCGGCGCATCGCCTCCCACCAGGTCACGACACAGGAATGGGCGGCGGCCACCACGGGGAATTCCAGCGGCAGGCCCACCGCCAGACCGGGCAGATGCAGATGCAGCAGGTCGGCCCGGTGGTCCAGCGCGATGGCGGTCAGTTCCGCCACCGTGCCGGCCAGTTCCGCCTCTGACACCGCCATCCAGTCCAGCGGGCCGCCCATCCAGACCAGTTCCGCCCCCGGAATGGCGGCCAGTTCCCGCCTTTGTTCTGCCGCAGGGGCCGGCCCCTGCCCCGCCAACAGCACCTGGGTGCCGTTACGGGCCAGCGCGCCGGCGAGATCGACCACATGGCGCCAGACGCCGCCCACGGCATCGAGCGTCATCAGTACGCGTTGCGGCCTCATGCCCGCCCCCCGGCACAGCAGGGGCGTTCCAGTTCGACCAGCGGCAGCGGCCGGTCATCCTGGATATCGCTGAACCGGTCGAAGGCCGCCAGATAATGCTGATGCGCGCGTTCCCAGGCTTGATCATCCGGCATCCCCCACAGCGCCCGGTAGCTGGGGCTGCTGGGATAGGGGTAGAGCGGTACCGGTTCATTCGCCCACACCCCCCGGTCGATCAGATGGCGGCGCCAATGCGCCACCAGATCGGCATCATCCTGCACCATGCCGATCAGATTGGCCTGGACAAAGGGCACATGGCGGCGTGCCTCCACCAGCAAAGCCGCCAGTTCCGGCGTATCCAGCCGGCAGCGCTTGGCCAGCGCCTCCCGCCCCTCCACGGTCAGGCTTTCCAGCCCTGCCTCGATGGAGACGCAGCCGGCCCTTCCCAGCAGCGCCAGCAGGTCGGGCTTCCACAGGTCGATCCGGGTCTGGATGCCGAACTGGATGGGCCGATCCACCAGCGCTTCCAGCAGCGGTCTCTGCGGCAGGAAGATTTCATCGATGAAATAGATGTAGGTGACGCCCTGGGCGATCAGCCCATCAATTTCCGCCAGCAGAGGCGCCAACCGGCGCCGGCGATAGGCATCGCGGAAATCGATTTTGGCGCAGAAGCTGCACTCATAGGGGCAGCCGCGCGATGCCTCCACCTCCGCCCCCTGCCCCTGCTGGCCCTGATCGAACCGGTGGTGATGATGGTGATGGGCGGCCAGCCAGTCGGCGGGCCAGGAAAGCGGCGGGTGATCGACAAAGGCACTGGCATGGCGCCCCCCATTCACCCGCACCTGCCCGCCCACCAGCATGGCAGTGGATGGCACGGCGGACCAGTCGGGGGTGTTGGCAAGGGCGGCCACCACCTCCTCACACTCCCCCAGCACCACCAGATCGGCCCCCAGCTTGCGCAGGGTGGCCCCCGGTGTGGCGGAACCGTGCGGCCCCACGGCCACGCAGCGCCCGCCCTGCCCATCCAGCAGGGCCAGCAATTCCGCCGGCACCGTCAGTTCCGGCGGGGCGCAGCGCCAGAACAGATAGGTCGGCGCTGTCGTCACCACGGTGAAATCCGGCGCGAAACCGGCCACTTGGGCAGCCAGGGCCGGATTGTCCAGCCCCTGCAACTGCCCATCCAGCAACAGCACCTGATGCCCCGCCGCCCGCAGCAGGGCGGCGCTGTAGCCCAGTTCCAGGGGCAGATGCGGTTCCCGGCAACCGAAATAGATGCTGCCATCATAGCGCCAGGCGGGATTGACCAGGGCCACCTTCATGCCGTCACCTTCCATGCCTGCCTGTCGGTTGCTTCGGAAACGGCCTGTTCTTCCAGGCGATGGCGGCGCAGCCAGCCGGCCAGATCACGCAAGCCGTCACGCCAGCCGATGCGCGCCCGCCAGCCCACCGCCTGTTCCAACCGGCGCGTATCGGCGACGAAATAAAGCTGGTCACCCTGCCGCCAGTCATGCAGCGACCGTTCCAGCCGCCGGCCCGTCAGCTTCTCAATCTCCTGCAGGATCAGGCGCAGGCTGACGGCATTGCGTGGGCCGCCGCCCAGGTTGAAGGCCCGGCCCTGCAGGTGGCCGATATTGGCCAGCACGGCGCGATAGGCTGCCACCGTATCGGCGACATGCAGGATGTCGCGCACCTGCTTGCCATCGCCATAAAGGCTGATCCCCTGCCCGGCCAGGGCGCGGATCAGGAAATGGGCCACCCAGCCCTGATCCTCCGTGCCGAACTGGCGGGGGCCATAGATGCAGCTCATCCGCAGCACAGCCGTGGGCAAGCCGAAGGATCGGCCATAATCCAGCACATATTGATCGGCCACCCCCTTGGAACAGCCATAGGGGGTGTGGAAATCCAGCGGGCGGCCCTCGTCGATACCATGGGCGCGGATATCGGCATCCTGCGGCACATAACGATCATCCATCTGGATCAGGCCCAGATCTTCCAGCCCGCCATAGACCTTGTTGGTGCTGGCAAAGATCACCGGCAGTGCCCGGCCGGTGGCGCGGGCACTTTCCAACACATTCAGTGTGCCGCGCGCATTCACCTCAAAATCATGCTCAGGGGCTGTCAGGCTGCTGGTCACCGCCGTCTGGGCGGCGAAATGGAACACCGCCTTGGCATCGGCAACAACAGGGCGCAGCGCGTGCCCGTCGCGGATATCGCCCAGCACCGGATGCACCCGTTCCCCATAACGGTCGCGCAGCCAAGCCAGATTACCCTCCACACCGGAGCGGTAGAGATTATCCAGCACCAGCACCTCTTCCCCATCCGCCAGCAAGCTCTCGGCCAGATTGGCGCCGATGAAGCCGCTGCCGCCAATGATCAGGGTGGGTTTCACCCTGGCGGCCAGATAGGGGCGGGACAGGCCCGCCGTCTCCACCGCCTTGGCTGGCCCGCCTTGGGCCAGCAGGCGGGCCAGCAGCTTGGGCCGCCCTTCGGCATCCTTCACCCCCAGATGGTAATGGCGCGGATCGAAGCGCAGCCCTTCCTGCACCGCCGTATCGGGGGCGATATCGCGCCAGCCATACCAATAGAAACGCTGGGCCGGCACCTGCATGGCCTGCACGAAACGGCTGACCTGTTCCACCTCGTCATTGCGCCAGGTGGAATAGCCGGTTTCGGTGATCCAGATTTCCGTATCCGGGTTGTGCCGGTCCAGGATGGCGCGCATCTCCCCCAGATGCAGATCCCAGCCATCCCAGGTACCCTGTTCACTGTCCCAGGTGCCGGGAAAGCCATGGAAACCCATGGCATCGATATGGGCCAGCACCCCGCGCGTGCCGATCAGGTTCAGCCAATAGGGATCAAAGGGCGACAGACCGCCCAGCACCGTCTTCCAGCCGCGCTTGCGCGCCCAGAAGGCGGCCCCGCCGACCATTTCGGAAAACAGCATGAAATCGCTGTCGATCCGCCAATCCCAGTCCAGCAGGTTATTCGGCTCGTTCCACAGCTCCACCGCCGGGAAATGCCGTCCATAGCGGGTCAGCACATGGTCAACGAAATCGGCATAATCGGCCAGCCGCCTGGGCGGCCCCGACGTGCGACCCGTGCGGGAGAGCGAGGGCGGCGTGTAATGCAGGCAGGGCAGCAGGTCCATTTGCGTGCCCAGCATGGGGATCAGCCAATCATACCAGGCCTGCCCTTCCGCCGTGTGGTAATCCGCCCAGGAGAGATGGGTGCGCAGGCGGCTGGCCCCGGCGGCCTGCATGGCGGCTACCGCCGCTTCCGCCCGCTCCCGCTCCCCGATGCGGAACCATTCGACAAAGCCGAAGGGACGGCTGGTTTCTGTAAAACCATCCGTCATGACACCAGGCCCCGCTGTTCCAACTGGCGGCGCATTTCGCTGCCCCGGTCATGTGCCTCCATCTGCGCCACCCAGCCGGCCATTTCATACAGGCTGTCTTCCAGCAGATAGCGGGGCTGATAGCCCAGCATCTCGCGAGCACGCGAGATATCGGCAAAGCAATGGCGGATATCGCCGGAGCGGGCGCGGCCCAGAATATCGGGCAGGATCAGCCCCGCCCCCATGGCATCCGCCAGCATCCGCGCGACATCGGCAATGGCATAGGAACGCCCGCTGCCGATATTGAACAGGTGGCCGGCAATGCCGGGCCGTTCCATGGCCAGCCGGAAGGCGCAGGCCACATCGCGCACATGCACGAAATCCCGCCGCTGCCGGCCATCTTCAAAAATCATCGGCGCCTGCCCATTGGCCAGGCGGGAGGCGAAATTGGCCAGCACCCCCGTATAGGGGTTGGACAGCGCCTGACCCGGCCCGAACACGTTGAATAGCCGCAGCGCCACCGCCTCCACCCCATAGGCGCGACCGAAGATCAGCACGGCCTGTTCCTGGGCATATTTGGTCAGCGCATAGATGGAGGCGAGATCGACCGGCTTTTCCTCTGCCGTGGGCACCGGTGTCAGCTCGCTGCCCAGCGGGTTGACCGGGTTCCACTGACCCTGTTTCATGCGACCGCCATCGCGGCGCACCCGGTCATGGGTCAGGCCGGTGCTGTCAACATAAACCCCTTCGCCATAGACACTCATGGAGGAGGCGACGACGATGCGGCGCACCGGCTTGTCGATCATCGCCTGCAACAGCACGGCGGTGCCGACATCATTGCCGCTGACATAGCGTTCAATCTCATACATGCTCTGGCCGACACCGACCTCAGCCGCCAGATGATAAACGCCATCCACCCCTTCCAGGGCCCGGGAAACGGCGGCCATGTCACGCAAATCGGCCTGAATGAACTCCACACCCTCGGGCAGATCCGGCAGCCCGTCGCCATGTACCTGCTGCACCAGCGCATCCAGGATGCGGACCCGGTGGCCATGGGCAAGCAACTCACGCGCCAGATGCCGGCCGATAAAGCCGGCACCACCGGTAATGAGGAAAGTCCCCAACATTGCGCCCCCGCTTTCATGGGAATTTCATGGGAAGAAGAAGATGGGTTTCCGCATGAACAGGGGGCCGCTGCGTTGGTTTCCTTAAAGATACAAACTATATCGGATAGAGATGTTTCGTTTGGGGTAACGCCGGTGAATTCCCTCACAAATCCTTGATAAACAGCAATGTCGGATGGATTCTGCCCGCGGGGAGATATTTCCATTAAGAAACACTCCTGTTATTCAACAGCTTACGGCGATGGCGTGACCGCCCAGGGTTCATGAACCGGTTCCAGCCGCCCCCGCCCATCCGGGTGAACGGGCGGCAGAACCGCAAAAATGGGGCGATCGGGCAGGCGTGTTGCCCCGTTTGGAGACGGAACGTCACCTCCCAGCCGGGGTTTAGCACCATGGACGGCCCCACACCGACGGGGCGTCATCACCCCCCAAAATCCAGGAGCTTTTCATGGCCAAGCAGCCCAAGGAACTGACCGATCTGTTCCATGAGACCTTGAAGGACATTTATTACGCCGAAAAGCAGATCCTGCGCGCCCTGCCCCGCATGGCAAAGAATGCGCAGTCCGACGAACTGCGCCAGGCCTTCGAACAGCACCGCAGCGAAACCGAAGGCCAGATCGAACGGCTGGACAAGGTGTTCGATCTGATCGGCAAGGCCCCCCGCGGCAAGACCTGTGATGCCATTGTCGGCATCATTGAGGAATGCAAGGAGGTGATGGAGGATTTCAGCGGCAGCGAGGCGCTGGATGCCGGCATTCTGGCCGCCGCCCAGGCGGTGGAGCATTACGAGATCAGCCGTTACGGCACCCTGCGCACCTGGGCCCAGCAATTGGGCCTGGAGGAGGCCGCCGACCTGCTGGGCCAGACGCTGGAAGAAGAAAAGCGCACCGACGCGCTGTTGAGCAAGCTGGCCACCGGACAGGTCAACGCCAAGGCGGCGTGATACGACGCAAAGCCCAATCGCCACGGGCACCACCGGATCGCCGGTGGTGCCTGAACGCCTGTTCATCGCGGCGCTGCGGCACACCACGCCCCAATGCTGTTTCCTGTTCGAAAACAACACCCATGGAGATGAGAATGAACACCGCCCGCGACCATCTGATCGACTGGCTGCGCGATGCCTATGCCATGGAAATCCAGGCGGAAAAGATGATGCAGAACATGCATGGCCGCCTGCGCCAATATCCCGCCCTGGCCGCAAGGCTGGAACAGCATATTGCTGAGACGAAAAGCCAGGCGGAGCAGGTAAAGCAGTGCCTGCACCAGCTGGGGGCCGATACATCCGCCCTGAAAACCGGGCTGGCAGCACTGACCGGCTTTGCCCAGGCCATGTCCGGTGCCATCGCCGAGGATGAGGTGGTGAAGGGCGGCGTCTTCAGCCATGCCTTCGAACAGTTCGAGGTGGCGAACTATACGGTGCTGGTCGCCGCCGCCACCGCCGCCGGGGAGCCCGGCATTGCCGCCACCATGGATGCGATCCGGCGGGAGGAAGAGGCGATGGCCGGCTGGCTGCGCGATAATCTGGAAGCCATCGTGCAGCAATATCTGCTGACAGGTGAAAAGCGATGAAAGCGGTCACCGATGTGCTGGAAGCCTATCGCCAGTTCGACCTGCGCCGGCCCGGCTGGGTGCCGGCTGGGTGAAAGTGGCATTGCGGCCGTGATGAGCCCCGGCATCAGGGGCCGCAGGCCGGTGCCGCCGGAACGGGGGGTGGGGCGGGCGGCGTTTTGGTCGGCGCCAGCGCCTCCCATTCCTGCACACCGATGGCGGCGGGGGCATCCGGTCTGCCAGCAGCGGTGAAAACGGCCCGCAGGCAGCGGGTCGTGACAGGATTGAACCGAACCTCCTGAAACCGCCCCGATGCCGTACCATAGGAGGCACCCAGCGGTTCCAGCCGTTGCCAGCCCCCCTGCCCCCACACCTCCAGATGCCAGGCGGCGGGCGGTGCCATGCCTATGGCGGCGCCCGACTGCTGGTCGGCCACAAACCAGATTCGGCTGGCATTCAGCCGCACCGGCGCGAACCAGCGATATTCTATCCAGGTTTGGGTGGGCCAGGTTTGGGCAGGCTTGTCGCCAAGCCCGCTGCCCCACATGTCCGGCGGCAGGGGGGCGGGCCGGACAATCCCGTCATTCAACGCCTTGATCCAATAGCGCACGGGGATCGGATCATTGGCGGCCACCGCGGTGGCCGCCCCGGCAATATTGCGGCTGGGCAGCGGTGGGACTTGGCGTGCCCGCGTGGGCTGTACCGGCAGGATGGCGGCGGGCTTGCGCGTGTCATCCCATTCCAACCGGTCCAGCGCCACGGCGCGGCGGAAATGCCCGCCGCCCCTGGCATCCGCCGTATGATAGGCGAGATACCATTGCCCCTTGAACATCACCGCCCCCGCATGGGAGGTGGTGGAGGAGACCGGCCGCAGCAGCACCCCGCGATAGGTCCAGGGCCCCAGCGGTGATGGTGCGGTGCCATAGGCCTGGCAGGCATGGTACAAGGCGGGGGTGCAGGCGCTGCGCGGTCCGGCATTATTGCCAGCATACAGCAGATAATAGGTACCCTTGCGCTTCATGATCCAGGGTGCTTCGAAAAAGCCGGTCAGCGTGTCGATCACCTGCGGCGGCCCTTTGGGCGTCACCATGTCAGCCGCCAGTTCCATGGCGCGCAGCCGCCCGAACGTGCCCCAATAGATGAAAACGCGGCCATCATCATCCACCAGCACCGTCGGGTCGATATTCTGGATACGGTTGGGCACCGGCACCTGCTGGGAGATAATGGGGCCGGCGGGATGCGCATCCCGCCACGGCCCCAGCGGGCTGTCCGCCACCGCCACGCCAATGGCGAACCGATCTTCCGCCCCGCTATCCCGCTGCAACACCGGGGCATAGAGATAGAAGCGGCCATCCCGCCCCTGAACAATCTGCCCGGCATAGGCCCGTCCGGGTTCCGCCCAGGCAAAAACCGCCTCCGGTCGCGCAATGGCGGGATAATGGGTCCAGTGCCCGGAATCCGGATCGCTGGTGCTGAGCAACTGCCATTCCTTCATGATGAAATCATTGACGTCCGCCGGCGCCTCATCCCGGCCGGCCAGGATATAGAGCCTGTCCCCCACCACCAGCGGGGCCGGGTCGGTTGAATAATAACGCCCATCGGACAGGATCGGGTTGCCGGTGACCCTGAAGCTCTGCGGGGTGGCTGTTTGCGCAACGGCGGACATAATCCCCAGCAACAGCAGCGCCAGACCGGAAACCCGCCATTTCATCTCACCCCTCCCGACTTCTGGGCCGTTCATCCCAACATCCCCCATATTTTATATCGTATAATATTTATTGCGTCACGCCCCCATCAACGGTAGCTTTTTTCCCGACAGAGACTGACGCGCGGGAGACGGCCCCGGCCCGCCCTTCCCCCAACAATGAGAGGCAGTATGAAGCCCGCACGCCTGTTTGCCGCCGCCCTGCTGGCCGGTACGGTGATCGCCGCCCTTCCCGCCCCCACCCCGGCCCAGGGAAAGCCGCAGCAGCAGGAAAAGCCGGTCTACGCTCCGGTGGCCACCAGCGATCATCATGTGGGCAGCTTTCACCTGGCCCTGCGCCGCGATACGCAGACGCTGGCCCGCCTGTCACCGGCGTCGGAACCGGGTTTCAGCTTCGTGCCCACCGCTCGCCTGCCCGAACGGGCGGGCGACGGCTATAACCATCTGGGCGATTTGAACCTGCGGTTACGGCAGGCCGGTGGGGAATGGCGGGATTTCGCGTCTGCCCAAACGCGCAAACCCATCCGGACGCTGGCCACCGGGGGCGATGTGATCGCGGCGGCCGATATCAGCGCCAGCATGGGCGACGGCATTCCGCTGGCGGTGGAACGGCGCTGGTTGAATGAGGGCGGCAGCCCCGCCCTGGTCTTCCGCCTGACCAACAGATCCACTCAGCCGGTGGAGATTGGCGCGCTGGGGATGCCGATGGTGTTCGACAATATCCTGACCGGCCGTTCGCTGGAAGAGGCGCACGCCCAGGCAAGTTTCGTCGATCCCTATATTGGCCGCGATGCCGGCTATCTTCAGGTGACCCGCCTGAATGGCCATGGCCCGGCTTTGCTGGTGTTGCCCCGCCCCGGCACGCCGCTGGAGGCCTATAGCCCGCTGAAAAACCCTAAGGAAGCCGCCGGCTCCCTGTTCACCGACAAAAGCCCGCGCGGCCAGACGTCGGAAGGGTTCTACGACTGGATGGTGCATTCCGCCGGCATGGCGGAACGAGAATGGCAACAGGCCGGCGAACAATGGAACCGCCCCACCAGCCGCACCCTGGCACCGGGGGAAGTGATGGAAGTCGGGGTGCGGCTGGTGGAGGCCCCCAGCATCCGCGCCATTGAGGATGTGCTGGCGGCACAGGGCCGGCCGGTGGCGGTGGGCATTCCGGGCTATGTGTTGCCAACCGACCAGCGCGGCACCCTGTTCGTGAAGGCGCCCAGCCCGATCAAGACGGTAGAGAGCGAGCCGGAAGGCGCCCTGCTGGCCAGCCGCGACGGGGAGGTGAATGGCTGGACACGCCTGTCCCTGCAGGCCAAGGGCTGGGGGCAAGTCCGCCTGACGCTCACCTATGAAGACGGGCAGAAGCAGACTATCAGCTATTTCCTGACCAAGCCGCTGGCCCAGGTGATGGCCGATCTCGGCCGTTTTTCCACCCGCCAGCAATGGTATGAAGGCAAGGGCGACCCGTTCGGCCGTTCCCCCGCCATCCTGACCTATGACAAGGAAGCCGGGAAGATCGTCGATGTCGAACCGCGCGTCTGGATCGCCGGGATGAGCGATGAGGGTGGTGGCGGCAGTTGGGTGGCCGCCACCCTGAAACAGCTGGATAATCCCGACCCGGCGGAGGTCGCCAGGATCGAACAGCTGGTCAATGAAACGGTGCTGGGCGACCTGCAGGTCGCCGACGGGCCGCAGGCGGGTGCCGTCAAGAAAAGCCTGTTCTATTACGATCCTGCGCGCTTTCCCGACCTGTACAAGAACCCAGAACAATGGCGAAGCTGGACCTCCTGGGACAAGAAGGGGGCCGGCGATCTGGGCCGTTCCTTTAACTACCCGCATGTGGCGCTCGGCCATTGGGTGCTGTACCGCACCGCCCGCAACCATCCGGGTATGGTAAAGCAACATGACGCCGCCTTCTATCTGCGCTGGGCCTGGCGCACCATCGTCGCCATGATGCGCGACGCGCCACATTATGCCGAATTCGGTCAGGTGGAAGGTGATGTCTTCGTCGATATCCTGCGCGATCTGCGGCGCGAAGGCATGGCAGAAGAAGCCGCCACCCTGGAACGGCTGATGAAGGGCCGGGCCGATCACTGGAAATCGCTGAAATACCCGTTCGGCTCCGAAATGCCGTGGGATTCCACGGGGCAGCCGGAAGTCTATGCCTGGATGCGCTATTTCGGCCATGCCCAGCAGGCGGATACCACCCGGGAAGTGATCCTGGGCTATGATCCCACCCTGCCCAGCTGGGGCTATAATGGCAATGCCCGCCGCTATTGGGATTTCCTCTATGGCGGCAAATATGCGCGGGTGGAGCGACAGATTCACCATTATGGCTCCACCCTGAATGCGGTGCCCCTGTTCGATGCCTATCGCCGTGACCCGGCTGATTTCCATCTGCTGCGGGTTGCCTATGGCGGGTTGCTGGGCGGCATCACCAATATCGATCAGGACGGCTTCTCGTCAGCCGCCTTCCATGCCTGGCCGGACATGATGAAATGGGATCCCTATAGCGGGGATTACGGCATGGGCTTCTTCGGCCATGCCTATGCCACGGCCTCCTATCTGGTCAATCACCCTACCTTTGGTTGGCTGGGCTTTGGTGGCGATGTCAGCCAATCGGGGGAGGAGATCATCATCACGCCCAAGGACAGCGCCCGCAGCCGGCTCTATATCGCGCCAGCCGGCCAATGGATCACGCTGGAGGCGGGCAAGATCGCCCGCGCTACCTATAATCCTGCCAGCGGCCAGATCAGCTTGACCCTGGACCCGGCCACACCCCATACACCGGTCGCCCGGCTGTATCTGGAGGCGATGACCCCATCGGCCAAGCGGCTGACCGTACCGGGGGCGGTTCTGGAGCGGGAGGGCTACAGCATCCCGCTGGGCCAGACACCGCTGACGCTGCGCCTGACCGCCCCCTGATCATTCCTGCTTGGCAAAGCGAGAATTTATATAGTATACGATTATCAATTCAACGGAGGATTTACGATGGCGGAGCTTACGTGGCGTGGTGTTTACCCTGCGGCGACCACGCAGTTTGCGGAAGATTT
>NZ_FZOI01000031.1 GCF_900188385.1 Azospirillum sp. RU38E | reverse complement strand
CGTCCCAGACCAATCCGATACTCCCATGCCTCAACCTCCATATCCCGAAGGCACAGGGAATCACGATAAATCAATAACCGCAACTGTAGTACTAGCCAAGCCAACGGATGTTGGCGCCGGCGCCTGAGGCCGACGAAGGGTTGACCAAGGGTCAATCATTCGGCGGATTGGTATAAAATGTACCCTGCCCCAATGAGCATAGATCAAAGGAACAGGGGATAAGTGAAGCCAGCCAAAATTCACGTCAAACGCAGCTGGCTTCTACATTTTTGTATAAAACAACCTCAATCAGAAACAAGCATCCCCTGCCTTGGACAATTCCAGCCCCGCTCCTTCCAGCCCCAGCAACTGGGCCAGACGCGGGCGCACCTTCCATTCAGCGATCAGGGCACGGTAATCGGCCTGCACATCCTTATCCCCCGCCCCACCGGTGTAGGTGGCGCGCAGCAGGGTGTTGCGCGGGGTATGTTCGCTGCCGATGAATTCCACAATCTCCGCCCGATAACCGGACAGCCGCATCAGGGCGGCGCGCAGCGCATCGGTCAGCGCATCGGCCAGCCGTTCCCGCAGGATGCCATGGCGCGTCACCAGCCCATAGGGGGCCGGCGGTTCGGCGGCGCGGAGCTGCTTTTGCAGATCATGGTGGCAGCAGGGGGCCGCCAGCACGAAGCGCGCCTTCCAGGCCACAGCACGGGCCAGCGCATCATCGGTCGCCGTGTCACAGGCGTGCAGGGCCAGCACCACATCGGCCCCATCCAGCGGGGCGTCCGCGATGGTGCCTTCCAGGAAGCGCAAGCCGTCCCAGCCCAGTTGCGCCGATAGCGCACTGTTGCGCTCGCGGGCCTGCCGCTTCACATCCACGCCCACCATATCCACCTCCAGCCCACGCACGTGGGCCAGGAAGCGATAGGCGGCGAAGGTAAGATAGGCGTTGCCGCAGCCGAGATCGACGACGCGCAACGGGCGGTCGCCCGGCAATTGTTCCGGCTTCAGCACCGCATCCAGGGCGCGCAGGAATTCCTCTACCTGGCGGAACTTGTCCTGTTTGGTCGGCTTGATGCGGCCATCGGCATCGGCAATGCCAATCGCCTGCCAGAACGGGTCCGCCGGATCCAGCAGCCGCGCCTTGGCCCGGTTATGCGACAGTTCGCGTTCCACCGGGGCGGCCGGCTTGGTACGGCTGACCATCGGCTCCCCCTTCTTGGTGATGCGAAGCTGCACGGTGCCGCTGGTGCTTTCCACGTGCCAGTTGGCGAAGCCCTGGGACAGGGCTTCGTCCACCATGGCAGCCGCCTCATCGCCATAGGCGGCATTGGCCGTGTGGGCTTGGCGCTCATCATAGGCGACGCGCTGAAGGCGTTGGCCCGCCTTCAGCGCCACGGGCCGCAGTTCCAGCCGGCGCCAGGGCGGGCTGGTATTGCGCTGCCGGCCGGAGGCAACGGCACGCACCAGCCCCTCCCCATCCAGCAGCAGCGCCCGCAGTTCCGCCAATACCGACGCCAGCTCTTCGGCCATCTCAGTTCGCCTTGGCCAGCGCCAGTTCGATGCTGGCACCGGACAGATCGACGGAAATCGCCCCTTCCGGCAAGTTGGCCGGGTTCACCACCAGATCGAGCGCCAGGGTTTCGCGCTTGATGGTTTCCGCATGGGTAGCGAGCGCACCCGCCACCGCATCCGGCACCTGGGTGGTGATGGTGATACGGTCGGTAACCTGGAAGCCCGAATCCTTGCGGGTGGACTGCACGGCGCGCACAAAGTCGCGTGCCCAGCCTTCCGCCTCCAGTTCCGCATCCACGGTCACATCCAGCACCACCACGCCCTTGCCGCCGGCAAAGCGGGCGGCGTGGGTGCCTTCCTTGGCCTGGATGCGGATGTCGAAATCACCGGCTTCCAGCACGACACCAGCCAGTTCAACCGTGCCGTCGCCCTTGTCGGTCCAATTGCCCTGCTTGGAGGCGGCCATCACCTCCTTCATCTTCGGGCCGACCTTCGGGCCGACGACGGCAGCATTCACCGCCAGTTGGCGGGTGCCGACGAGGGAGATGTCGGAGGAAACAGTCACCTGCTTCACATTCACCTCATCCGCCACCAACGCCCCCAGCACGGCGTCGAACTGGCCCTTCAGCCGGTCGGCGTCCGGGTGAACGATGGTGAGCGTGCGCAGCGGCAGGCGGATGCGCAGTTTCTTGGCTTCGCGCAGCGACATGGCCGAAGCGCAGATTTCCCGCACAAGGTCGATCTGGCTGGTCAACTCATGATCAGACGGCAGGTGCGACACATCTGGCCAATCGGCCAGATGCACCGAGGCTTCGCCCGTCAAAGCGGTATAAATCCGCTCCGTCACATGCGGCAGCATGGGGGCCAGCGCCTTGGTCACCGTCACCAGACAGGTGTACAGCGTGTCATAGGCATCGCGCTTATCCTGGGCCTCCCCCTCGCCCACTTCCCGCCAGAAGCGGGAGCGCGAACGGCGGATATACCAGTTGTTCAGCGCGTCGTAATAGCCGGCGACCAGCGCATAGGCGCCCGGCAGGTCGTAGCTGTCCAGGCGGCCTTCGATGCCTTCCACCAACTCCCGTGTCTTGGCCAGGATATAGCGATCCAGCAGCCCCTTCTGGTCGGCACGGATCTGGCCCTTCACCTGATCGATATTGGCGTAGAGCGTATAGAAGCTATAGGCGTTCCACAGCGGCAGCACGCCCTGGCGCAGGGCCTGGGCAATGCCGCGCGCATCCTTGGGCATGGCCAGATCGCCGCCCACCATCAACGGCGAGGACACCAGATACCAGCGCAGCGCGTCGGCACCCTGGTTATTCAACACCTCCACCGGGTCGGGATAGTTGCGCAGACGCTTGGACAGCTTCTGCTTATCCTCGTCCAGCACCACCCCATGGCAGATGACGTTCTTGAACGGCGCACAGTCGAACAGGGCCGTGGACAGCACCATCAGCGTGTAGAACCAGCCGCGTGTCTGGGCCACATATTCGACGATGAAATCGGCGGGGAAGTTGCGCTCGAACCGTTCCTTGTTTTCAAACGGGTAATGCTGCTGGGCGAACGGCATGGAGCCGCTTTCGAACCAGCAATCCAGCACATCCTCCACCCGGCGCATCATCGACTGGCCGGTCGGATCGTCCGGGTTGGGGCGAGTCAGATGGTCGATGGCGGGGCGATGCAGGTCAGTGACCTTCACCCCGAAATCGCGTTCCAGTTCGGCGATGGAGCCATAGACGTCGATGCGCGGATAGCGCGGGTCGTCGCTGCGCCAGACCGGGATGGGCGAACCCCAGAACCGGTTGCGGGAGATGTTCCAGTCGCGCGCATTGGCCAGCCAATTGCCGAAGGAACCATCCTTCACATGGCCGGGAATCCAGTTGATCTGCTGCTGGTTCAGCTCGACCATCCGGTCCTTGAACTTGGAGACTTCGACGTACCAGCTATTCACCGCCTTGTAGATCAGCGGCTGATCGGTGCGCCAGCAATGCGGATAGTTGTGCAGGTAGGTTTCGTGCCGCAGCACGACGCCCCGCGCCTTCAAATCCTGGATGATCGGCTTATTTGCCTCAATGACATTCAGGCCGACATAGTCGGAAATCTCGGCGGTGAAGTTGCCGGCCACATCCACCGGCACCTTCACCGGCAGGCCGTTGGCCTTGCAGACGGCCAAGTCATCCTCACCGAAGCCAGGGGCCATGTGAACGATGCCCACGCCGTCACCGGTGGTGACGAAATCCGCCACCAGAATCTGGTGCGCCTTCTCCAACCCCTTGAAATAGGGGAAAATCGGCTCGTAGGTACGGCCGCGCAAATCTTCCGCCGTCAGCGTCGATTCCTGCTCATAGCCTTCCAGTTCCTTGGCATATTTGCCAATGGCGCTGCTGGCCAGGATCAGCCGGTCATCGCCCTTGCGCATGACCGCATATTCGATCTCCGGCCCGATGGCCAAAGCGAGGTTGGACGGCAGGGTCCAGGGCGTGGTCGTCCAGGCCAGGATATCCAACGCGCCGGCATCGCCCGCCTGCGGGTGCAGGCGGAAGCGCACGGTCAGGGCCGGGTCTTGCCGTTCACGGTAGGAATTGTCCAACCGGGTTTCAAAGTTGGAGAGCGGCGATTCCACGGCCCAGCTATAGGGCACGACGCGATAGCCTTCATAGACCAGCCCCTTATCCCAGAGCTGCTTGAAGGCCCACATCACGCTTTCCATGAACGTGATGTCCATGGTCTTGTAATCATTCTGGAAATCGACCCAGCGCCCCTGGCGGGTGACGTAATATTCCCATTCCTGGGTAAAGCGCAGCACCGACACCTGGCAGTGGGCGTTGAACTTGTCGATCCCGTATTTCAGGATGTCGTGACGCCCGGAAACGCCCAGTTCCTTTTCGGACTGCAGCTCGGCCGGCAGGCCGTGGCAGTCCCAGCCGAAACGGCGTTCGACCTTGCGGCCCTTCATGGTCTGGTAGCGCGGCACCAGATCCTTCACATAGCCCGTGACCAGATGGCCATAATGCGGCAGGCCGTTGGCGAATGGCGGGCCGTCATAGAAGACGAATTCATTGTGCTTGCCATCCTGTTCCAGCGGGCGGAAATCCACCGACTGCTGGAAGACCCCGTTTTCCTTCCAAATCCGCTGCACCTCTTCCTCAATCCGTGGGAAATCCGGGTTGGGTTCGGCGGCGGGATAGGGGCGGAAGCTGGAATCTTGGTTGGTCATGGCGCACCCACGCATTGGACAGGCCCCGGCACCGGACGCACCTGGGGGCAACTGTCATGTAACGATGCGCGGGCACGCTGTCCAGAATGGCGGGGCGCAGGGCAACCTTGCCGAAAAAATCACGCGCCTGGCAGCAGGGCCGCCAGCCGGTCGCGCAGGGCCGGCAGGGTGACGGGTTTGCGCAAAATGGGCACATCGGCCCATTCCGGTTCCCACACATCACTGTAACCAGTGCAGAACAGCATGGGGATGCCGCGATGGCGCAGGGCTTCGGCCACGGGGAAGACCTGGGCGCCATTCATTTCAATATCCAGCATGGCGGCGTCGATCTGCTTTCCATGTGCCGCCGCCAGGGCAGCGGGCACATTGGTGTAGGGGCCGATGACGGCGTAATCCAGCGCCTCCAGCATCTCCCGGAACAATTGTCCCAAGGGGATATTATCTTCCACCAACAGGATGCGCGGGCCGGTCTGGCCCGCCGGTTCCACCGGCAGATCATCCTCATCCACCGCCACGTCGGGCGGTACACCGCGGGCCAGCGTGTCCAGCGGGGCCAATTGGTCGGCGGGGAAACGGATGGTGGCGTGCAGCCCGTCATAGGTCCAGTCATAGGTGATGCCGCCCTGCAACTGCTGGCGCATACTGGCTTCGATCATGGTGGAGCCGAAGCCGCGCCGGGCGGGGCCGTCACCCAGGGCAGGGCCGCCCGTTTCCTGCCAATCAAGCTGGATGGCATCGCCGCCATCAATCACCGCCCAGCGCACGTAAAGCCTGCCATCCGGTTGGGCCAGCGCGCCATGTTTGGCGGCATTGGTGGTCAATTCATGCAGCACCATGGAAAGCGGCTGGGCCGCCTCCGGCCGCACGGTGATGTCGGGGCCGCTGATCTCCACCCTGCCGCCATCCTGTCCGTCATAGGCTTCCAGTTCCACCTGCACCAGCCGGCGCAGCAGGGCGCCTTCCCACCGGTTCATCGCCAGGATGGTATGGGCATGGGCGAGTGCAGCCACCCGTCCTTCCACCACCTCGACAAAGCGGTGGGGCGTTTCCGCCTTGGTCAGCCGGATCACCGCCTGCACCACGGCCAGCGCGTTCTTGGCGCGATGGTCCACCTCGCGGATCAGCAGGCGTTGGGCCTGTTCGCCGCGCCGGCGTTCGGTGACATCGCTGAACACGGCATAAGCGCCCGAAGGGGCGCTATCGCCCGGCCGCTGGATGGGGACGGCATCGATCACCAGCCAGCGCCGTTCCGACCGGCGGGGGTTGTAGATGCCCAGGGAGATGCCATGCACAACCCGGCCCGTGGTCAGCGCCCCCATCACCGGAAAATCGGCCCGCTCCACACGCTGGCCTTCGGCATCCACCGCCCCCCAATCCACCCCGTCGCCGGCTGGCCCGACCATTTCCGCCAGGGTGCGACCCAATATCTGCTCTGCCGCCGCATTGGCTGACAGGATGCGCCCGGCGGCATCATGGATCACCACACCCTGGGTCAGGGTTTCGAACAGCAGGCGGAACCGCTCCTCCCCCGCCCCCAGCGCCTCACTGGCGCGATGCAGGGCCGCCTCATGCTCTTCCCGCGCCACCAGGGTGCTTTCCGCCGCCCGCCGGCGCGTCACCTCCGCCGCCAGATCGTCGGTCAAGGCGGTCAGGCGGTGGTTGGCATGGGCCAGGGCACTGCCCCGCCGCATCGCCTGCAAGGCGGCCGCCACCAGCGCCAGCGTCAGCAGCAGGGCAATGATGGAGAGGGTCAGCGTATCCTGCCACCAGTTCACCAGAATGACGGAACGATCAGTGCCGACAACGATATAGCTGTCCATCTCCGGGATGCGCACATAGGAGTAGATGCGATCCACCCCATCGATGAGGGAATTGAAGCGGTAATCCCCCTCCTCATTATTCTTGGCCCGCGCCAGGAAAAAGCTGGAATTGGCGGGAAGCCGCAACAGCCGCCGGTCCGTCGGCACCGGATAGCGGGCCAGCAATTCCCCATCACCACGCAGCAGCGTCACCACGCCCTGATCCGACAGGCGATAATCGCGCCAGAACTGCTCAAAATAGGAAAGCTGGATGGTAACCAGGATGGCCCCGTCAAAAGCCGCAGGCCGTGGCTCCTCCCCGCGCCGGCGGGCCAGGCTGAAACTGATGGCCGGGCCTGAGCGCTCGGCCGCATCCACCGTCAGATATGTGTCAGCCCCCTTGCGCAGTGCCTGGAAATAGCTGCGCCGGCTGACATCATCCCCGATTTCCAGCGCCCCCTTACTGCCTTCCGCCGGGCCGCCGCCTGCCACCACCCTGCCATCCGGATCAATCAGCCACAGGCTTTCAATATGGGGCGACCGTTCCACCACCCGGCGGATGACGGCATCCAGCCGGGGCAGTTTGGCCACCTGGGGCCAGGGTGTATCACCCAGCTCTGTATCGATCAGTTCGATGGCCAGCGACTGCGCCTCGAACACCCGCATCATATGTTCGCGCAGGGCGCGGGCCTGCTGGTGGCGATCATCACGCGCACTTTCCAGCGTATGTTCATAGGCACGCCAGGAGATCAGGCCCACGGTGGTGCCGGGAAGCAGGATCGCCGCCAGGAGCAGCAGGACAAGCGGACGTCTCAACGGCGGCACCAGAGGCAACGAAAGGCAGGATCGCCATGCCAGACCATGGTGAACCTTGCCCATTTGAGGGCCATCTGACCAGCCTGCAGCTCTGTCTATCCGGAATGGCCGAGCCTTGCCAAAAGTTCGGTTTATGAAGCTTTACATCAGCGCCTTGCGCATCGGTACGAAGGGCACGACGGTGCCATCGGGCACCGGCTGATCCAGCGCACCGGTCGCGGTGAAGCCCAATGCCTGATAAAGCGGCACCCCTGGCAATGTCGCCATCAGTTCCAGCACCCGGAAGCCCGCCGCCCGCGCCGCCTGTTCGGAGGCCTGCATCAGCATCCGCCCGATGCCCCGACGGGCAAAGGCGGGATCGACGAAGAAGGCACGAATTTTGGCGGCATCCAGCGCCGGGTCCAGCGGGGCGGGGGAACGATCGCTGAACTGGTCGCCGCCGAACAGGGTGCGGCGATAGCTCCAGCCGCCACAGCCGGCGGGCTGGCCCGCCAGCTCCACCACGAAATAAGTGCCGTCGGCGATCAGCGTGCCGTCGATGCCGAAGATATATTTCAACGAACTCTCGATCTGGGCCGGGGTGTAATAACCCCGACCCAGATCGCGCACCGACCGTTCGACCAGCGCTTCCAGGGCGGCCCGGTCATCCGGCCGGGCCAGCCGCAGAATGGGAGTTTGCAGGGTCACAATGTCACTCATCGGGTGGGCCGGCTGTCCTTCACATCCTGGGCCGTCACGGCATCGCTGTAATGATTGCCGAAATGGCTGCGGACATAGTTCACCACAGCGGACACCTGATCGTCACTGAGATATCCGAAGGAAGGCATGGCCCGCTGGCCATTGACCACCATATGCACCGGATAACCGGCCGCCTCCAGATTGGCATTGCTGGCCAGGGCCGGATAGGTGCCGGCCCCCGTGGCCCCCTTGCCGTCGGGCATATGGCAGCCCTGGCAGATGGAGCGATAGAGATGCTCCCCATCCTGATAGGGGAAGCGGCGGGCATCGGCAAAGTCACTGGTCTGGGCATCGGTGCGCTGGGCGCTGGCCGGCAGGGCAGCGCCCAGCGCCAGCAGGGCCAGACCCAGGGAAAGCAGGCTGTTCTTCATCGCGTCTCTCCCTTCCGTCACTTGGCAATGATGCGCTGATGCAGGCGCGTGATGGCATCGAGCGAGGATTGCACAGCCCCTTCCTGCCAGGCCGGCAGGTAGGAGACATGTTCACCCGCCAGCAGCAGGCGCCCGTCGATCTGGCAGATATCCTTGTAATGCTGCTTGCGCTTTTCCTCCGTCCAGGAACCAAAGCAGCCCAGGGTCCAGGGCACGCGGTGCCAGGCCACCGCCACGCCGTTGTCGAATTCCTTCAGATATTGCGGGTGGATCTGCGCGCCGAATTCGACGCATTTTTTCACCCGCTCTTCCGGCGCCATGGCGGCGAATTCATAGGCGAATGGCCCCCAGGGATAGGCCCCCAGCAGCACGCCCTTGCCCTTGGAACCATAATGGCTGTTGGGGTAGGAGATGACGGAGATCGGCAGGTCGGTATAGGTAATGCCGCCATAAATCTCCTCATCCTGTTCCCAGAAGCGGCGCTTGAACTCCAGCCCCACCTTGAACGCCGCCTCATAGGGCAGCGCATCGATGGCGGCATCCATGGCGGGCGAGACGTTCTTCTTGATCTGCGAGAGGATCGAGGCCGGAATGGTGCAGAGGCACCAGTCGGCCTTGGCCGTCTTCACCGCCCCCCCAGCCTTGGCATCAACATAGGTGACGGTGACACCGGCATTATCCTGATGGATTTCCGTCACCTTGGCATTGAAGGTGATCTTGTCCTTCACCTTTTCCGCCAGGGCCAGCGGGCCGGCATCCATGCCGCCTTCGGGCTGGAACAGGGCCGTCTGGAACTCATAGCCCGAACCGGTGCCAATCGCCCGCCACAGGCCCGATTGCAGCAATTGCGAGAATTCAATCGGCTTGGACGGGATCGGTTCGCCCGACAGGCCGCCGCCGGGGTCTTTTTCAAAGCCGCGCCGGTTGGAGGTTTCGGCATTGGCGGTATAGGCATAATTATCGTCCAGCGCGCCCCAATCCTGCATGGCGGCCAGCAGCTTCTCCTGATCCTCCTTGGTGACATAGCCGTCCAGCCCGCCCTTATGGCCCAGCTTGGCCAGCAGTTCGGCGACATGGCCGTTGAAATCGGCCAGCACATGGCGATAGCGCTGCGGCTTGCCGCCAAAGGCCGATTTGGAATGGACATAGGCGTTGTAATTGATCTGGAAGAACGGCTCCAGTTTCACGCCCAGCTCATGGTAATAATGCATCACGCCGCGATGGTGATAGGGCACGCGCCAAGGGCCTGGGTTCAGGTAGTTGCCCTTTTCGAACCCCACCTTCTGGGTGAAGCCGCCCAGTTCGGTATAGGTGTCGCCACCGCGCAGGGTCCAGGCGCGGCCACCGGCCTTTTCCCGGTATTCCAGCACCTGCACCTTGTAACCGGCCTTGCCCAATTCATAGGCGGCAACCAGCCCGGCCCAGCCGGCGCCCAAGATCAGTACCGACGTGCCCTTGGGCGCGCCCGACAGGTCGGGCGGTCCCTTGAATTCGCTCTCGGCAGCAAACCCGAGCGAGGTTGCCGCTTGATACATGACGGAACTGCCGGCAGCCGTACCGATCATCGACAGCAGCTGGCGGCGCGTCATCCGGCCTGCCGGCAGGGGAAGTTTTTCTACAGCCATTCTTCGCCTCGGAAGGGGCGGGCCGAACAAGGCTCTCGCCTGTCCAGCCCACCCCCTTGCTTCGGGAAAGGAGAGGGCGGTGGCAACCAGGGCGCCACCGCCATGCTGGATGATCAGAAGGCAACCTTCAGGCGCACATAATAGGTGCCGCCATCATAGCCGATGGGCGAAGTGTCAGGATAAACCTGCCCCACCGCATAGGTGCCAGCGGCCGTCTTGTTCAGCTTGTCCGGATAATTGTCGAACAGGTTCTGCGCGCCGACCGACAGGGTCACCTGTTCATAGAAGGTGTAGGAAACCTCCGTATCGAACAGCCATTCCGAGCCAAAAGTCTTGGCGTAATTATCCGTATCGGTGAACTTGCTGTAATAGCTGGCGCGGCCCAGTATAGAGAATTCGCCGATGGAATAGATGGCGCTGAAATTGCCGCGCACCTTGGGCAGCTGCTTTTCCAGATCGGCGACGCGGTTGTCACCGATGACCGAGGCATTGCGCTTGATCACCTTGGTCTTGTTGTAATTGGCCGCCGCCGTCAGATCGAGCTTGCCGTCACCGACCTCCACGCTGGTATTGGCCACCACATCCACGCCCTGGGTGCGGGTATTGAAGGCGTTGGTGAAGTAATTGACAGCCCCCAGCGTATTGGCCCCCGGCACGCCCAACGCCGCCAGCGCCGTGCGGTCGGCCGCCGTGGGGTTGAAGTCACCGGACAGCGCGATACGGTCCTTCACCTTGATATTATAGTAATCGGCGGTCAGGGAGATATCCGCCACCTTGGCAACAAAACCGCCGGCGAAGTTGGTGCTCTCCTCCTCCTTCAGCGGCTTGGCACCGAAATATTGCGCCACGGTGCTGGCCGCCGGATAGGTGCCGCGCGCCACCGGGCTGGAGCTGCCGGCGGGGAAATAGGTCTGCACCGAGGAGGTCTGCGACTGGCCGGGCGTGGGGGCGCGGAAGCCGGTATTGACCGAGCCGCGCAGGGCGAAATCATCCGTCAGCTCATACCGGCCGCTGACCTTCCAGTTGAAGGTGGAACCGAAATAGTCAAAATCCTCGTAGCGGCCGGCAACGCCCAGGGTGAAAGCCTCGGTGATGTCAGTTTCGGTATCGACATAGAAGGCGATGTTGTCGCGGGCGAACTGGCCGCTATCTTCCGGGCGGAAGCCCGGATAGCCGTTGGAACCGATCGGCATCCCCAGCTGTGCCCCTGTTACGGGATCGCGGTAGGAGGCATAGGGGCCGACCGTGTAGGAGGCCGTGTCACCGGGGCTGATTTCATAAACCTCGCGGTGGAATTCCGTACCGACGGCCAGGTTCATCGGGCTGGCCAGCCCGATCTCCACCGGATAGGCCAGATCGATATTGGCGCTGGTTTCTTCCTGCACCAGCCGGCCGACATAGAATTCACGCGGGCTTGCCGGCCCCAGCGAGGGGTTGACCGTGTTCTTCAGGTCGTAATCCAGCTGGCTGCGGCCATAGGAGCCGCTGACATTATAGACAAGGCCACTTTCCAGCTCATGCTTGAAGCCGCCCACCAGGGAGGCGTCGCGCAGATCGCCATAGAAGCGCGGCGTGAACCCTTCCGGGAACCATTCGCGGAAGGTGAAACCATCCGGATCACCCGCCACCGGCAGCACCGGGCCATTCACCGCGTGATCGGTGGAAGGCGGGCGATAGAAGAAGCTGCCATTGCTCTTGCTGCGGCCATAATTGCCGAACAGATAGATGCTCTTATTCTCGGTCAGGTCGATGCCGCTATTGAAGACAATGCGCAGGGCCTCCGCATCGGGGGAACCCCAGTTCATCGCCAGATCCTTTTTCGTGGCCGGCGCGCGCGGGTCCTGCACCCCGCGATTGGTCGGATCATTCTGGCTATACTCGGCCGACAGATTGAAGAAACCGTTGGGCCCCAGCGCCAGGCCGACATTGGCGGCCGTCTTCACATTGTCGCCATCGCCTTCATAGGTGGAGCCATACTGGATTTCCGCCGTGCCGCCCTCTGCGGCGTCCTTCAGCTGGAAATTCATCACGCCGGCAATGGCGTCGGAACCGTACTGGGCCGAGGCGCCATCGCGCAGCACTTCCACCTGCTTCAGGGCGATGGCCGGAATCTGCGCCAGATCGGGCGCCTGGGCGCCGGCGGCCAGCGCACCACCGCCCAGCTGCACCAGGGCAGAGCGATGGCGGCGCTTGCCATTCACCAGCACCAGGGTCTGGTCCGGCGGCAGACCGCGCAGCGTCGGCGGACGCACGAAGGTGGAGCCATCGGAAATGGCGTTCCGGCTTACATTGAAGGACGGTACCAGGGTACGCAGAATATCGTTGGTATCGCTGAAGGCCTGCTTTTCCATATCGGCCGGGCTGAACACGTCAATCGGTGCCAGGCTTTCGGTCGCCGTGCGGTTGGCCACGCGGGTGCCGGTCACGATAATCTCGTCCACCTCCTGCGCCACGGCCGGGGCCGTGGCGAGGATGGGGAGAAGGCTGGAGGAGCACAGAATGCCAAGGGCGATCTTGCGCAGTGCCGGATGCTGAGCCGGTGTGCTGTTCTTTACCCGCATCTTATTAAGTCCCCTGTTCAACTCGGTTTTGGTCTCATTCCTCCTCGGTTGCGATTTCCATCCCCGTGATGCCCGTTTGCCGGGCTTGTCGGGGGTCATCAGGGGGAGCGCCGATTTTTCGGACTGAACCCCCGTCAGACCCCACTTCATCCCCACCCGCATTACCCGTGCGGCCGGTGGATGTTTAAAAAAGAAGAGAGCGGGAGGGCGACCCCTCGCCTTCCCGCCCCTGTCGGGTCATTTGGCCTTGGCGGCCACGACCTCGATCTCCACCAACATGCCCGGCACCACCAGTCCTGCGATCTGCACCGTGGAACGGGCCGGCTTGTTGGGCTGTTCGGCGGTGCCGAAGAACTTCGTATAGGCCTTCATCATGCCTTCGAAATCCATCGCCCCGCCCTTGGCCGGGTCACCGACCAGATAGACATGCATCAGCACCACATCCCCCATGGTCAGGCCCTGGGCCTTCAGGGTTTCCTGGATGCGGGTGAAGATGTTGAAAGCCTGGGTTTCGGTGTCACCGTAGACGGTGGTGCTGCCCTTGGGCGCTTCCTTGTTCACCACCGGCGGGGTGGTGCCGCTGAGGAAGATCAGGTCCGAACCGCCCGGCACCAGAACGGAGGAAGCGATGGGGAAATTCGGCACATCGGTGCGTTTGATCCCGTCGGCCTGGGCGGTTCCCACCGCCGCTGCCAGCATAGAAAGCCCGATCAGGCCGCGATAACGCTTCAACATCCAACCTCCTGTTTGAATTTATCGTTTCGCCGTCCGGGCCAGCTTAGCCATGGTCTGGCCCCCGGCCCGGCGGATGGACCAGCCAGACCTTGCGGCTGTCATCCCAGGAAACCCCGGCCAGCAGTTCGGGCCGGCCGGCGGCAGACAATGCCGCCCCCGACAGGTTGGCCGGCCGGGCGGACGCCGCGCGCGGCGCCACCGTCACCACCTTGACGACATTTCTGACCGCGACCCTGACAGCATGTTTGGCCATGTCATCCTTCGTCCTTTAACCGCGTCCGGGCGGACAGCACATCAACAGCGTGCGGGCAGAACCAACCGAGAAATCGTTTGGACCGCCAGTTTCCCGGCAGACCCGCAGCTCTTGACGAAAATCAAGTACAGCAACAAGCGTGCCAGCAGCCAAGGCCAGCCAATGCCACGGATCGCGCACAAGCACGACCTGCTTTCCTGCCCATTCTGCGGGCAGGCAGCCTGAATTCAGGACAGACGCATAGAATTCATGCAGATTTTGGGGGATTTTGCGGGGCATTGCCGGGGACGACGCCCCCTACTGGCAAAAAAAGTGCCAAATCCATAAGTCAGAGCAAAAGACAATATCGACCTTGGTTGAAGCAAAAGCAGATTATGCCGCCCGCCCCCGTCAAACCCCAGGAGATGCTGCCTGTGCCAGGGCAGCGATGGTTTCCCCCGTCGGCGGCGACAACGCCGGCCCCGGACGGCGCCAGAGGGACTGGCCAGGCACTTCCTGGGCGACAAAGCGATAGCCGGCGGCCATCAGTTCGGCCGCCGTGCGCTGCCAGCGGTGGCGATCATCCAGGAACACCTCCCCCTCTGGCAGGCGCACACCCAGGATCAGGTGATGCCCGCCACCAGCGGGCAGTTCCACGATGGTGGCGCGCAGGGCGGCGCGGGGATAGCCCCGGCGCAGCAGCCGGGAAATGGTGGTCATCACCACATCATCGCAATCGCCCGTCATGCCGGTGCCGATGGTGCCCAGCACCTGCCAGACATCCTTGGGCTCCTTCACATAAATCAGATCGGCCACCACCTGGCGGTGGATATGCACCGCCATGGCCAGCGAATCCGGCTTGCCGCTCAACCGGTCGCCCCCCAGAGAGGCCGCTGACCGCCCGCCCAGCGCGGCGGCGCAGCCAGGATCGCGGTCGCCATAGGTCTGGCAATAGGTACGATATTGCGGCAGCGGCGCCATGGCGGCCCCATCCCAGCTGACCGCCAGCGCCGTCGGCGTATTGGCCGCCAGGACCAATCCCACCAAACCCATCAGAGCCAAAAACGGCAAGGGGGAACGCCGCCGACCGCCCCGTGAGACAGGGACAGCAAAGGCCGCCTGCGGCAAGGCACAACTTCCGTAACGGAATTTTAACCAAATAAGCACAATCAAGCAGTAAGTGTTTGCCGACTGCCGCATACGCTGAAATGACACAATGGACGGTATCGGCAAGGCGTTTGCCGCATTGCAATATCGCACTGGCGATATACTTTGTACAAAAACCGCAGACATTGAACAATCTTCTGAAAACGATGATCAGTTTTCCGAATTTACATCAGACGCGATTATTTTCTATTCAGCAAATTGTCTGGCTGACAAATCTCTTTCTATGGCTTTGGGCCGATTGCCAATGAAAAACGGCGCCCAGGGGCTGGGCGCCGTTCAACCATCTACCCCACGTCCCCTTCACGGGGACGGCAATCAATGCACGTTCAGCGGTTCCATATCATGCTGGCGCACCGTGGCCAGTGCCAGATCGTGGCGCGGGACCAGGGCCAGGGCGGTGCCGTCGGCGGCATGGATGGAAAAGGCCGGCTTCCCCTCTGCCAGCACCGGCTTGACATAGGCGATTGCGTTGACGCCCAGCACGGCAAAATCCTTCACCGTCAGGGTCCGCAGAAACTGGCTGGTCTGGTTCATGGTGCCATACTCCTGGCCATGGCCGGCGGGAACGGACCTTCCGCCCCCGCCAGCCCTATCAGGACATGGAAATCCTGAATATCCGGTTTACAAAAAGACGGTAGAGCGGTCCGCCCGCTCAATCCCCGCGTTCGGGCGAAACATCGATGGTGCGCCCGCCGGGTGTCGCCTCTGCCGGGGTGCCGATCTTGATGGTGCGCACCTTGGGTTCCGGGATGGGGCGGCGCAGATCGACATTCAGCAGGCCGTTATTCAGATCGCAGCCCACGACCTCTATCCCCTCCGCCAGCACGAAACTGCGCTGGAACTGCCGGGCGGCAATGCCGCGATGCAGGTAGAGGCGGGACTTGTCATCGGTCTGCTTGCCGCGAATGACCAGCTGATTATCCTCCATCTGCACCTGCAGATCCTCGGCGGTGAAACCCGCCACGGCCAGGGTGATGCGCAGGCCGTCTTCCGACGTCTGCTCGATATTATACGGGGGATAGCCTTCATTCGCGTTCTTGGCGATCCGGTCGAGCGTGCGCTCAAACTGGTCGAAGCCCAGCAGGAAGGGACTGTTGAACAGGGAAAGGCGGGTCGTCACGGCACTGTCTCCTCAACAAGAGCGAGTTGTCGCGCGCCGGACCGGCCTGATGCAGCCGCCTTCCGGCGCGGGAGCCCTGGGGGGCGTGGCCCGCACCGGCACCACGCCCCCTCAGTTCTGCTTACATGGGTATTGCGCGGCGCCCTTCAAGGCAAGGGGGATGCGGTGAAGCGGATCGTATCTGTTTGTCCCAGCCGCTCCCGGTGCGGAATTCCCCCATCCGGTAAGCGAAATCCCCAGAATCTGTGGATAAGTCTGTGAACGTGCGCTGATTCGGCCGCGCCACGCTTGAGCCTCTCCGCTCGTGATTAAATTTTGTGCAATTTTTCGGCAAGAGGATTCTCGAAGCGCGCGCCCTATTCTGCAGGGCGGACCAGCCGCACCCCCTGCCCCAGCCCGGCCTCCGTCGGCCCCAGCAGCAGCACACCAGCCCCCGCCAGGGTCTGCACCAGCAGGGTGGCGCTGGCACGCTGCAGCTCATGACGGCCAGCCTCGAAATCACGCACCGTGCTGCGGGACAGGCCGGCCGCCTGGGCCAGCTCCTCCTGGCTCCAGTCCAGCAAGCCCCGCGCGGCGCGGCACTGGGCGGGGCAAATTTCCGTCGGCATAAGCAGAAAATCCTGATCTGACAGGCGATGGGCGGTTGAAGTAAGGCGTTTTCCAACCATATTGGGCGAATATGACTTAAATGGTTGAGAGGTCAAGGGCGCCGTCAGGGCCAACAAGACCCACGGAAAGGCAGGGATTGGTAATGCATCACGCACCGCTCATTACAATGATCGTGGCTGGCCTGGCGCTGGCCTTCATTTTCGGCATGTTGGCGCAGCGGCTGAAAATCTCGCCCCTGGTGGGCTATCTGGTGGCCGGCGTGCTGATCGGCCCCGGCACGCCGGGCTATGTCGCCGATACCACGCTGGCACCGCAGCTGGCGGAAATCGGCGTCATCCTGCTGATGTTCGGTGTGGGCCTGCATTTTTCCCTGAAAGACCTGATGTCGGTGAAGGCCATCGCCATTCCGGGGGCGGTGGCGCAGATCGGTGTGGCCACCCTGATGGGCATGGCGCTGGCCTGGGTGCTGGGGTGGACCCTCGGTGCCGGTCTGGTCTTCGGGCTGGCCCTGTCGGTGGCCAGCACGGTGGTGCTGCTGCGCGCCCTGCAGGAACGGCGGCTGGTGGAAACCCATCGCGGCCGCATCGCCGTGGGCTGGCTGATCGTGGAGGATCTGGCCATGGTGCTGGCCCTGGTGCTGCTGCCGGCCCTGGCGGGGCTGCTAGGCGATGGCAGCAATGCCGCCCCGGCCACGGTGGCGGCACAGGCCGGCGGGCAGAGCCTGGGCATGGTCATCCTGATCACCCTGGCCAAGGTGGCAGCCTTTGTGGCGCTGATGCTGGTGGTTGGCCGTCGGGTTATCCCCTGGATCCTGCATGAGGTGGCGCATAGCGGCTCGCGGGAGCTGTTCCGGCTGGCCGTGCTGGCCATCGCCCTGGGCGTGGCCTTTGGGGCGGCGGAACTGTTCGGCGTCTCCTTCGCGCTGGGGGCCTTCTTCGCCGGCATGGTGCTGTCGGGCTCCCCGCTAAGCCACCGGGCGGCGGAAGAATCGCTGCCGTTGCGCGACGCTTTCGCCGTGCTGTTCTTCGTCTCTGTCGGCATGATGTTCGACCCGGCCATCCTGGTGAAGCAGCCGCTGCAGGTGCTGGCCACGCTGCTGATCATCCTGGTCGGCAAGTCGGTGGTGGCCTATCTGATCGTGCTGGCCTTTGGCCATCCGCGCCGCACGGCGCTGACCATTGCCGCCTCGCTGGCGCAGATCGGTGAATTTTCCTTCATCCTGGCCGCCTTGGGCGTCTCGCTGGGCATGTTGCCGCCCGAGGGACAGGATCTGGTGCTGGTGGGGGCCATCCTGTCCATCCTGGTCAACCCGCTGCTGTTCACCCTGATCGACAAATATGGCCATCGGCTGGACCCGGCCCTGGCGGAAGGGGAAAAAACCGGGGAGCCGCCGGCTGCCGCCACCCGCGAACTGCCCACCCCCACCAGCCTGACCGATCATGCCATCATCATCGGCTATGGCCGGGTCGGCAGCCTGATCGGCCAGCGACTGGGCCAGGACGGCATCCCCTTCCTGACGGTGGAGGATAATGCCGACCGGGTCGATGCCCTGCGCAAGGAAGGGGTGGAGGTGATCACCGGCAATGCCGTGCTGGCCGATGTGCTGGCCGCCGCCAATGTCGCCGGCGCCCGGCTGATGTTCGTGGCCATCCCCAATGCCTTTGAGGCCGGGCAGATCATCCGGCAGGCCCGCACCGCCAATGCGGATTTACGCATCATCGCCCGCGCCCATGCCGATGCTGAGGTGGAACATCTGCAGCAAAATGGCGCCACCCAGGTGGTGATGGGGGAGCGGGAAACCGCCCGCGGCATGATCGAGGAGGGGTTGGGGCGTCAGGAGCCTGCCCCTATGGCCCTGCCAGCCAGCATACCGGCTTGATGGTGCCAACAAAAAGCCCCGGCGTTCCTGATGAACGCCGGGGCTTTTTTGCTGACAGCAGAGAATAAAGCTCAGAACAGATCGTCGATCTCGCTCTGGTCCATGGTGACATCCGGGTTGCTGTCGGCGATGGAGCCATGGACGATGGCGCTGCCCCGATCTACCAGCGCCTGCAGGCGCTGCCAGTAATCGGCGGCGGTGAAGCCCAGCATGTCCGGATCGTCCCGCATCGGCGACAGGGTGGCCACCGCCTCCACGATCAGGCTGTTCATCTCGTTCACCGCCTCGTCAAACGGTTCCCGATATTCCGGCGGCACATGGTCATAGGCCTCAATGGCCAGCGGCGCAAAGGCCAGACCAGATGTCTCGAAATGCTGCTTATAGGTGCGGGGCGCCCAGGCAACGATCTCGTCCAGCATGTCCGGCATATCGCCGACCATGGACAGCAACATGATCACTTCATTGAAATGATTGAAGTAATCCGTCGATAACAGCGTCCTGTCATCGATGGTCGTGTTACGGACGAGGAGACGATATTGATCAAGCATGGTGGTATCTTGCATGGCCCGTAACCCATACCATATTGTTCTGTGTCAGCATCGCTAAAATTGCATCTAATTCACATACATTACCCTTGTTTCAGCATGGCTGCTTTTCTGCCGGCACACCGGCCAGCCGCCACACCGCCGCAGGCTCCAACCCCTCTGCCCGCAGGGCGCGCAGGGCCTTGGCCCCATCCCGCTTTGACAGGCGCTGGCCTTGTTGGTTAACCAGCAGACCATGATGATGATAGTCCGGCGTCGGCAGGTCTAGCAGCGCCTGTATCAGCCTATGGATATGTGTGGCGTGAAAAAGGTCTTCGCCACGCGTCACCAGGGTGACCCCTTGCAGGGCATCATCCACCGTGACGGCCAGGTGATAGGCGGTGCGCACATCACGCCGCGCCAGCACCACATCCCCCAACAAAGCCGGATCGGCCGTCACCTGGCCGCAGCCCCGATCATGCCAGAATAATGGCCCCGTCAGCGCCAGTGCCTTGGCCACATCCAGGCGGATGGCGTGCGGTTCCCCGGCGGCAACGCGGTCGGCGGCCTGTCCTGGGTCCAGCCGGCGGCAAAGACCGGGGTAAAGCGGCCCGTCCGGGCCGGCCGCCAGCAGATGCGGGGCGGCACCGGCCCGCGCAATCTCCTCGGCAATGTCCTTGCGCGAACAGAAACAGGGATATGTGACGCCCAGCGCCGCCAGCCGGGCCAGGGCAGCGGCATAATCATCCATATGGTCGGACTGGCGGCGCACCGGCTGCGGCCAGGACAGGCCCAGCCAGGCCAGATCTTCCAGCAACGCCTGTTCATATTCCGGGCGGCAGCGGTTGGGATCGATATCCTCTACCCGCAACAGAAAGCGCCCACCCGCCGCCCGCGCCGCGTTCCAGGCAAACAGGGCGGAATGGGCGTGTCCCAGATGCAGATAGCCGGTCGGGCTGGGGGCGAAACGGGTGACGGGGGTGGGCATGGGACAGGTCGGCGGGCGCAGCATAAGATTATTCCGTCGCTACACCCAACCGCCCGGCGTGGCAAGGTGCAGCACCACCCCCTGTCCGGAATTGGTAGAACGCAAGAGATGGCGGTGTGCCACCCCCAGGAACACAAGGGGTTGAGTGGCATTTTCGTTGCAGACCCATGACAATTACGAAGGGACCGCGCGGGGCGGGTTGTCAGAAGGGCTCGGCCCGTTATATGTAATCGTCACGTTCCAGCCGGCCTTCGACCCCGAATGCGGCGCGCCGTTTTGCCCTTGGCAGACGGGCGGCGCGGAACGGGGGCCAAGGGGGCGGCTGGCACTTTTTCGGAACGGCAGAGGGGGTGGAAATTGTCACCACCTTTTGATGGTTGTCCGGCGTTGGTGCTGAATGCGGATTTTCGTCCGCTGAGCTACTTTCCTTTGTCACTTTGGTCGTGGCAGGAAACGGTGAAGGCCGTTTTCCTGGACCGGGTGAATATTATCTCCCACTATGACCGGACCGTGCGTTCACAGCAGCTCACCATGCGGCTGCCCAGTGTGATCAGCCTGAAGGAATATGTGCCGTCCAACCGACGGCCTGCCTTCACGCGCTTTAACGTCTTCCTGCGGGATCGCTTCACCTGCCAATATTGCGGCAAGCCTTTCCCCACGCATGAGCTGACATTTGACCATGTGATCCCGCGTTGCCGGGGCGGGCGCACCAGCTGGGATAATGTCGTCACCTCCTGTTCGGCCTGCAATCTGGCCAAGGGCAGCCGGCTGCCGCACCAATGCGGGATGCATCCGCGCCAGGCCGCCTTTGCCCCCACCGTCTATGAATTGCAGGAAAATGGCCGGCATTTCCCGCCGACCTTCCTGCATTCCAGCTGGCGCGACTTCCTGATCTATGGCCAGGAAACCGAACCGGCCGACCTGCAGGCGGAACTGGTGGAGGAGGAAGAGCAGGGACATGGCTTCCCCAGCCGTATGACCAGCGCCCAATATTGGGGGGCGGAACTGGATCAGGGATAAAAGGGCGGCCCGACCGGGACCGCCCTTTTTCATGCGCTGGTTTTGGGCAATCTTCCGTCCGTTCATGTTTGAATGTTCACCTTGATCAAGACCTGTGGATCTTGATCAAGGCTATTGAGTATTTGTGTCCGGTGGCGGATTGGGCTCCGTCACCTGCGCCGGCGTGGGCATCATTTATCGGGAAAGCGGGCAAGCCAGCTTTGCGCCAGTGGCAAAGTGAGGACTGGTCGAGGAAGGCCGAAACCCTGAACGGCTTCCCCCCTCACCCCACCGGCTTGCCGATCGGGCACACCTCTTCCCGGTCCACGATGTCAAAGGTGAAAATCCATTTGGCGATACCGGTCAGGATGGCGGCGACGAAGCCCAGTTCCACGATCTGGCCATCATCATAATGGGCGCGCAGGCGGGCGTGCAGGTCGGCGGATAAATGGCCGTCCATGTTCTGCAACGTCATTTCATCCGCCAGCGCAATCACCGCCCGGTCTTTCTCGCTCCAGACCGGGGCGTCGGGCGTGTGGATGGCGTCGATCATTTCCTGGGTGATGCCGGCGGCCAGCGCGTCCAGCGTGTTGGAGCGGTTGCAGAGCTGGCAGCCATGCTGCTTGGACAGCTTGATGCGCAGCAATTCCTTGCTGCGCACATCCACCCGCATCCCGGGCAGGCGATTATAGAAAATGCCGCCGTAAAATTCCTCGAAATACCAGCGCATGATATCGGGCTGGTGGGCTATCACCTCAATGATGGTGCCGTCGCCCGTCTTTTCGACACAGCGATGGAAGGCGGCGGCGATGGACGGGCTCATCGCCGCCAGCGGCACGCGGGGCATCACGGTGTTCGGCATCGGCGGCACCTTCTGTTAAATGACATTAAAATATATCATTCAACAGAAGGTACCAAAACTCAATCGCGCGGCCCCAGATGGCGGCCCCCGCGCTGGCGGGCCAGCGTGATCTGACGCTGGCGTTCGCGCAGCGCTGCCCGACGGGCCGGTTCATCCCGGTCGGCACAGGCGGGGCAGGCCACCCCTTCTTCAAATCGCGGGTCGGCACGGTCGGATTCGGTCAAAGGCGCGCCGCAGCCAAGGCAGGCGCTGACACCCTCCACCGGCACCAGCCCATGGCCCAGCGCCACCCGTTCATCAAAGACGAAACAGCCGCCGGACCACAGGCTGTCTTCCGGTCCGATACGTTCCAGATAATTCAGGATACCGCCCTTCAGGTGGTAAACCTCCCCGAATCCCTCGGCCAGCATGAAGGCGCTGGCCTTCTCACAGCGGATGCCGCCGGTGCAGAACATGGCGACGCGGCGGTGCCGCTGCGGGTCCAGTTCACGGCGAACATAGGCGGGGAATTCCCCGAAACTGGCCGTGCCGGGGTCCACCGCCCGCTGGAAGCTGCCCAGCGCCACCTCAAACCCGTTGCGGGTATCGATGACCAGGGTGTCCGGATCGCTGATCAGGGCGTTCCAATCCTCCGGCTCCACATAGGTACCGACCTGCCGGGTAGGATCGGCGGAAGGTTCCTTGATGGTGACAATCTCCCGCTTCAACCGCACGCGCAGGCGCAGGAAGGGCATGGTTTCATCCGCCGACCAGCGCGGTTCCAGCGGTTCCGTCAGCCCGGCGGCCTCGGCAATCGCCACAATCGCACGCCGCATCGCCTCCGGTTCGGCGGCCAGGGTGCCATTGATGCCTTCCGGTGCCACCAGCAGCGTGCCCTTCACCCCTTCCGCCTCACACAGCGCATGAAGCCGGTCACGCAGGCCCGCCGGGTCGGTGATGGGGGCGAAACGGTAGAAGGCGGCGATGGCATAGGTCATGATGGCAGGACGGACTTTATCGAAGACAGGGACTCGTGGGCTTTTCCGTGGCCGCTGGCCTGGATGCAAGGGCAAAAAGCGGGGGGCGGGAATGGCCCTGGCAATGATGTGCCAGCCACATCATCCCGGCCATCCCCGCCCAGCCTTTGGCTTTTTACGGATTCAGCGCCTGAATCCCGCCTTGATTGCGTGTAAAGCATACGCCGCCACCCTGGCCTCAAGCGCCCGGCCTTGCCTAGAGCCGGCTTTTTTGCTCTAAGGGTGGCTCTGTCTTTCCCGCTGGCTGTTCCCAGGTGGCTTGCCCATGTCCTTGCGTGCCCTGTCCATGATCGGTCGAACCGCCCTTTTGGGCTCCCTGGCCCTCGGGTTGTCTGCCTGCGGTGTGCTGGAAAGCGTCGGCCTCGGTTCGTCCGAGCCGGATGCCCCGCAGCCCAACCAGACCTTCCGCCAGAACAGCGATGGCAGCGCCGGCATGAATGTCGCCGCCCGCCCCGCTGGTACGGTGGCCGTCAATGCTTTCCTGTGGCGTGCCGCCCTGGATACGGTGGAATTCATGCCCATCATCCAGGCGGACCCCTATGGTGGCATCATCCTGACTGACTGGTACGCCCCGCCGGCCACGCCGACGGAACGTTTCAAGGTCAATCTCTATATCGTTGACGCCGCCCTGCGCGCCGATGGCGTGCGCGCCAGCGTGTTCCGCCAAGTGCAGCAGAACGGCGTCTGGGTTGATGCCCCGGTCACAACCGAAACCCGTACCCAGCTGGAAGACAGCGTGCTGACGCGCGCCCGCCAGCTACGTCAGCAGGCTGTCGCCGCTGAGGCGAAGTAAATCAAGATCGCGCCGGGCGGCAGCCCCTGTAACGGGTGACGCCCGGCGAAGCGACACCCGTTACCCCTTCCAAGGCTGCCCCCGATGTCCCGCTATAATGTCCGTGAAACCGAAGCCAAGTGGCAGTCCATCTGGGACGAGCGCCGCAGCTTTGCCGTCACCGCCGATCAATCCAAGCCCAAGACCTATGTGTTGGAAATGTTCCCCTATCCGTCGGGGCGCATCCATATGGGCCATGTGCGCAATTACACCATCGGCGACGTGATCGCCCGCTATAAGCGGGCCAAGGGTTTCAACGTACTGCACCCGATGGGCTGGGACGCCTTCGGCCTGCCGGCGGAAAATGCGGCACTGGAGCGGAACACGCATCCGGGCACCTGGACGTACGAGAACATCAAGGCGATGCGCGCCCAGCTGAAGACGATGGGCCTTGCCATCGACTGGGAGCGGGAAATTGCCACCTGCCGGCCGGAATATTACCGGTTCGAACAGAAGATGTTCCTGGATTTCCTGAAGGCGGGCTTGGCCTATCGCAAGGAAAGCTGGGTCAATTGGGATCCGGTGGACAATACCGTTCTGGCCAATGAACAGGTGATTGACGGGCGCGGCTGGCGCACGGGTGCGCTGGTGGAAAAGCGCAAGCTGTCCCAGTGGTTCCTGAAGATCACCCATTTTGCTGACGAACTGCTCTCCGCCATCGGTACGCTGGACCGCTGGCCGGAGAAGGTCCGCATCATGCAGGAGAACTGGATCGGCAAGTCCCAGGGCTGCCGCTTCTTCTTCGAGCTGTCGGGCGGTCATGCCGATCTGGAAGTGTTCACCACGCGGCCCGACACGCTGTTCGGTGCCAGCTTCGTGGCGATCAGCCCGAACCACCCGCTGGCCGCCACGCTGGCGGAGGGTGATGCCGATCTGGCCGAATTCATCGCCGAATGCAACCGCATGGGCACCAGCGAAGCCACGCTGGAACAGGCGGAAAAGAAGGGCTATCGCACGCCGGTGACGGCCGAGCATCCCTTCGTCAAGGGCTGGCACCTGCCGGTCTATGTCGCCAATTTCGTGCTGATGGAATATGGCACGGGGGCGATTTTCGGCTGCCCGGCGCATGACCAGCGCGACCTGGATTTCGCCCGCAAGTACGATCTGCCGGTGAAGCCGGTGGTGGTGCCGGCCGATGCCGATCCCGCCAGCTTCCAGGTGGGGAATGAGGCCTATGCCGGCCCCGGCCTGTTGCGCAATTCCGACTTCCTGGATGGCATGGAAGTGGAAGCGGGCAAGAAGGCCGCCATCGCCAAGATCGAGTCGCTGGGCCGTGGCCAGGGCACGACCATGTTCCGCCTGCGGGACTGGGGCGTGTCGCGCCAGCGTTACTGGGGCTGCCCGATCCCCATCATCCATTGCCCGGATTGCGGCGTGGTGCATGTGCCGGAAGACCAGTTGCCGGTGACCCTGCCGCCGGACGTAACCTTCGACCAGCCGGGCAACCCGCTGGCCCGCCATGCCACCTGGAAGCATGTGAAGTGCCCGTCCTGCGGCAAGGATGCGGAGCGGGAGACGGACACGTTCGACACCTTTATCGAGTCGAGCTGGTATTTCCTGCGTTTCGCCGACCCGCGCAACGAACAGGTGGCCTTTGACAAGGAACTGGTGAAGTACTGGCTGCCGGTCGATAATTATATCGGCGGCATCGAACATGCTGTTCTGCACCTGCTCTATTCCCGCTTCTGGACCCGCGCCCTGTCCCATGTCGGTTATCTGGACTTGGCCGAACCGTTTGGCGGCCTGTTCACCCAGGGCATGGTGACCCACGCGACCTTCCAGGATACTGACGGCAAATGGATGTTCCCCACCGACGTGGAAATCCAGGGCACGACGGCCAAGAAGATTGCTGACGGGTCGCCGGTGACGGTCGGCCCCGTCATCAAGATGTCGAAGTCGAAGAAGAACGTCGTCGATCCGGAAGGCATCATCGGTTCCTATGGCGCCGATGCCGCCCGCCTGTTCATGATGTCCGACAGCCCGCCCGACCGCGATCTGGAATGGACGGAGGCCGGCATCGATGGTGCCTGGCGCTATATCAACCGGCTGTGGCGTCTGGTGACGGAACCGGGCTTTGACCTGCCCGCCGCCAACAGTGCCCAGCCGGACAGCTTCGGTGCCGATGCCACGGCCATCCGCCGCGCCGCCCACAAGGCAGCCGCCGGCGTGGGGGAGGATATCGAAGGTTACCGCTTCAACAGCGCCGTGGCCAAGCTGCGCACCTTCACCAACGCGCTGGGCGATGCCCTGTCCAAGCTGGCCGCCAAGAAGGGTGCCGTCGGCGCTGACGAGGCTTGGGCGGCACGCGAAGCGCTGGAATATATGGCGCAGATCGTGCAACCGGTGATGCCGCATCTGGCCCAGGAAATGTGGGCCGAGCTGGGCCATGCTGACCTGCTGGTGGAACGCAACTGGCCGGTGGCCGACCCGGCCCTGGTGGTGGATGACAGCGTCACCATGGGTGTGCAGGTGAATGGCAAGCTCCGCGCCACGCTGACCCTGCCGCGCGACTGCGCCCAGGATGTGGCCCAGGCCGCAGCGCTCGCCGATGCCAATGTGCAGCGCGCCCTGGACGGCAAGGAACCGCGCAAGGTGATCGTGGTGCCCAACCGCATCGTCAATATCGTGGCGTGATGGGATGGGGGCCGGGCGACCGGCCCCTGTTATCTAATTGCTTTTCCTCCGTCATCCCGGCGAAGGCCGGGATCCAGGGGCCACAATCACAGACCTTGAAGCTGCGTTGAATTCGGTCGAGAGGTCGGTCCAACGGCCCCTGGATCCCGGCCTTCGCCGGGATGACGGAAATAACGGCGGTGGGATAAGGTGAGGCAACTAAGGGGCCACGCCAACCACCCATGGCCGCCGCCCCCCATCCACGTTAAACTGCGCCGCCGCCCCTGCCAGGGAACGATTAGTCCATGTCCAAGCGCCTGATTGCCGCCGCCCTTATCGCCCTGCTGCCGCTGGCCGGCTGCGGGTTCCAGCCGGTTTATGGCACACGGGCCGGCGGCGTGACGGCCGGCATGGCCCTGGCCAATGTGCAGATCGACCCGATCCCCGACCGTAACGGTCAGGTGCTGCGCAATAACCTGATCGACCGTTTTTATAGCGATGGTCGCCCGGCCGACCCGCGTTACCGGCTGGCCGTCGCCCTGTCGGCGGCCGAAGAGCAGTTGGGCATCCAGAAGGATGCCACGGCCACCCGCGCCCGCCTGCGCCTGCAGGCCAATTATGAACTGATCGATAATCACAGCGGTCAGGTGGTCTATCGCACCTTCTCCCGCTCCGTGATCAGCTTCAACCTGCTGGACAGCCAGTTCGCCGTGCTGGCCAGCCGCCAGGGCGCCTATGACCGTGGCCTGACGGAACTGGCCGACGATATCCGCACCCGGCTGTCGCTCTATTTCGTCCGCGAAGCCCGCTGAGGGGGGCGTCGTGAAGGTACAGCCCCGCAACGCCGATGCCTTTGCCAAACGCCCCGGTGCGGCCACCCGGCTGGTGCTGTTCTATGGCCCCGATCCGGGCCTGGTGCGCGAACGCGGCAAGCTGGCCGCGCAATCTGCCTGTGCCGACCTTTCCGACCCGTTCCGGGTGACGGAGATGAAGGCCGACCAGGTAACGGGCGATCCGGCCCGGCTGTCCGATGAAATGGCCGCCATCGCCCTGACCGGCGGGCGCCGCGTGGTGCGGCTGCGTGATGCGGATGAAAAGCTGGCGCCGGCCATCATCGGCCTGCTGAAGGCCATGCCCCCCGGCGATACGCTGCTGGTGGTGGAGGCGGGTGAACTGGACGCCCGTTCCAAACTGCGCAAGGCGGTGGAGGATGCCGGGGAAGAGGCAGCAGCCATCGCCTGCTATGTGGAGGGGGAGGATGAGCTGGCCGCCACCATCGGCCGCATGATGGTGGACCATGGGATGCAGATCGATCCGGAGGCGCGCGACTGGCTGGCCGGCAATCTGGTCGGCGACCGCGCCATGGCGCGCAGCGAGATCGACAAGCTGGCGATCTATATGCTGGGCGAAAAGCGGGTGACCCTGGCGGATGTGCGAGCCGTGATCGGCGACAGTGCCGCCCTGGACCTGGATGAACCAGCCATGGCCGCCGCTTCGGGCGATCTGGCGGAGGTGGATCGCAGCCTGCGTCGCCTGTTCGCCGATGGCACCAGCACCGTGGCCATCCTGCGCGCCGCCCAGCGGCATTTCCAGCGGCTGCATCAGGCGGTGGCCCATATGGCCCATGGCCAGACACCGCAGCAGGCGGTGAAATCCCTGCGCCCGCCCGTCTTCTTCAAGCTGGAAACGCCGATGGTGGCCCAGGTGCGGCGCTGGACCCTGCCGCTGCTGGCCCAGGCCCTGACCCGGCTGGTGGAGGCAGAGGCCGATGCCAAGCGCACCCATATGCCGGATGAAACGATCTGTGCCCGTACCTTCTTCCAGCTGGCGCAATGGGCTAAGCGCGGCGGGTGATGCCGTAAAGACCGGGAGGATCGGGCGATGAATGTGGTGATGCTGCTCTATCCCGGCCTGACCCAGCTGGACCTGACCGGCCCGTTTGAGGTGCTGACCCGGCTGAAGGAATTGACAATCCATCTGGCCTGGAAGGATACCGGCCCCGTCACCGATGGGGGCGGCCTGCGCCTGCTGCCGACAGTGGATTTCGCCCAGTGCCCGCCGGCCGATATCCTGTTCGTGCCCGGCGGCCCCGGCCAGCTGGCGCTGATGGATGATACGGTCGTGCTGGATTTCCTCTGTGCCCAGGCGGCCCAGGCCCGCTATGTCACCTCGGTCTGCACAGGATCGCTGCTGCTGGCGGCGGCCGGGCTGCTGACCGGCTATCGGGCCACCTGCCATTGGCTGTCGCTGGAGCAGTTGGCCCTGTTCGGCTGTGAGCCGGTGGCCGAACGGGTGGTGGTGGATCGGACCCGTGTTACCGGCGCAGGCGTGACCTCGGGCATTGATTTCGCCCTGGTGCTGGCCGAACTGCTGTTGGGGCGGGAGCGGGCAGAAGCGACCCAGCTTTCCATGGAATATGACCCGGCCCCGCCCTTTGCCGCCGGCAACCCACAACAGGCGCCCGCCGATCTGGTGGCCCAGCTGCGTGAGCGTGCCGCGGGTTTTCAAACCCGCCGCTGGGAAGCCGCCCGCCGCGCCGCCACCCGGTTGGGCCTGCAGGGTGATACAGATTTTTAACGCGGGGCTGGTTAGAGCCGAACTGTCGGATAAAACTCTGCCCCGAACACTGTTCCTAGGTGGAAACGCCAGCCATAACAGATGCGGCGCGCGGCACCGACAGTCGACTTACTTTGCGAACATCGCCGCAAACGATACTGAAGATTGTTTTTTGGCGCACCGCGCCGGGTGATGATGAGAACTACGTCTACGCTATAGCCCTCTAATGCCGCACACGATCAGTGGGGCCGCTATTTCAGTTAACCCATATATGCCAAACAGCGATATCGCCAGGAAGCTTGCCGCTTTGGGCACCATGCACATAAGTGAAATAGCGCCCATGATCGGATCGAGCGACGTCCGGCAATGAAACCGCGCACTTTTGCGGTAGTGACACCACTGCATACTCTGGTGGCGAAAGTCCCATTGCCGCCGCAAGGAATGGGCTGAGGTGGCTCTCTGTGGAGGCACCGCCCCTGACGTAGGCAAGCATCATGGCCTCTCGATTAGTCCAAGCATAATCGCCGGTCGTGAAGCGGGCCAATCCATCCCGGCAATAAAGATCAACTGTCTTACCCTTTGCCAGATCGATGAGTTTGCATTCGACAATCAACGGAAAGAGGTGCTTTCGGCTCGTAAGTGATATCTGGATGTCGGGCCGCATCTCAAAACGGGTTGCATCATAGTTTTTTGTCTCTGTCCCGCGCGAGACTGCTCGTACCACCATGCTTGCCAGAGGATCATCGCCTACCAGATGGTTCAGGCGATCAACCATCAAGCTGTTGAGATGCTTTTCGTCGCCGCCAGCGACAGCGGCTGGATAATCAGCTTTTATCCCTGTGTAGGCTTGCTGAAGCAGTTCGAGAATTAGCTCGATATGCGAATGGTCGAGCGCTGGCAGCGGGAGTTCCTGCCCCCGGATCAGTTCAGATAGATGATCTTGCAGACCGGTAACTAGTCCACTCATGTTCTGGGGCGCTCCCTGAACAACTCGGGTCGCGTCCAGATCAGGCGTTGGGCAGCCAAGCGCGCCTGCGTTTCGCTCCAGTATCTCGATTGGGCGAGGAGCATTATGGCCAGGCTGTGCTCGCCTTCATCTACGACGATTTCAGTTGCGCTCGTGCGATCGGCGACAGCCGTGAGCGCACGAATATCCGCCAGCGAACCTCCGTCAGGACTGTCGCTTTCGACGCTTCGGCAAGCCAAAACACGAAGCGCGCGCCAAGGTGAAGCCCCCTGATCAGGAACGCGAATGACGCGAACAGCGCATTCAAACCGCTTTGCAAACCGGGCGAGTTCTATTTCCAAAGTTCGGCAGTATGTTTCGACCTGATCAACAGATGGCTCGCTCTGCGCCATTTCCCGGTTTGACGCGTAGGGAAGGTTGAAGCGGAGTGTGTCATCAATGACGGTCAGGTCTCGCTCGCCAAGCCCATAGAGTTTTGCCACCCAGGCATCGACCTCCGGCCAAGCGTCATTGCCGTCTTGCTCCAAACGCCCGAAAAGCTCGCCCACCTCGTGCACCAGTTTTTCCGAGAGTGACTCGAATGGCGGAATGGCGACCTCTTCCAGAATGGACTTCTCTATGACCTCGCGTTCAAAACCGAACTCTCCGCTGGTGATTAGCGATATCCAGAGCGCGACCCGGCTCCCAAGCACGAGCGCAAGATAGCGTGCCAACAGCGACGCCTCGGGCGCTCCCGCTGTGCTGAATCCGTACCAACTCTCGTTGAACACGATGTCACGATCACAAACCGACATCTGTATCCGCTGCAATTGCGCAGGCGGTGATTTGTGAACGAGTAGGATCGGCCCGTTATAGATGGACCTGCTGCGCGAGCGATGAAGACGATCCAAGCTGAATGCCGGGAGCCGTAAAGGGTCTATGACCAAGTTAGCGGACGTCACATCATCCAGATGGGGGAGACCGTGCAAATGACTGGCGTCGTCCCCGACCGTGCCATCACCATGTTGGACTTGCCCTGGAAAAGTGGAGAGCCATTGACCTAAAATTCGGGATTGAAGGAGGTTTTGATGGTTCGAGTTAAGCAGGGGAAGGTCACGGCA
>NZ_FZOI01000013.1 GCF_900188385.1 Azospirillum sp. RU38E | reverse complement strand
GAGACTGCAAATCCATCGTCGGCAGCGGCGCCGCCGTCGTTGGTGGAGCGCTTTCTAAACACCTCCAACCAACCCGTCAACCGTTTTTTCACCGTTCCAAACTTTTTTCTCCGCAGCGCCGAAACGCTACAAAAAGCATAGAACCAACCCGGTCAACGGACCATCAAGCAATCAACCCACCAGAACCAAGTCTGGCGAACAGCTCACCCAACAGCACGATAGATCATTTAACTTGTCTGGGCATTCACCCAAGAGCCGCGTCAGAATGGCCTTGCAGCCCATTTCCAACCTCGCACCATCCAAACCATACAGCTCGTTCAGTGCGGGGAACTGTTTATGGGCGCCTACGCGACGATATGCAAGAGCTTTTTCACAAAAATGCAAAAAACCCCGACCGGGGAGGTCGGGGTTTTTTACGAGAGGGCGGTTTACTTCGTCGCTTCGAAGAAATCGTTGCCCTTATCGTCGGTGATGATGAAGGCGGGGAAATCCTCCACCTCGATGCGCCAGATGGCTTCCATGCCCAGCTCGGGGAAGGCGATGCACTCCACCTTTTTGATGCAATCCTGGGCCAGACGGGCGGCCGCGCCGCCGATGGAGCCCAGATAGAAGCCGCCATGTTTCTGGCAGGCATTTTTCACCGCCGGCGAGCGGTTGCCCTTGGCAAGCATAACAAACGAACCGCCCGCCGCCTGGAATTGATCAACGAAGCTGTCCATACGGCCAGCCGTCGTCGGGCCGAAGGAACCCGAGGCGTAACCTTCCGGCGTCTTCGCCGGGCCGGCATAATAGATCGGGTGATTCTTGAAATAATCCGGCAGCGGCTGGCCCGCATCCAGGGCCGCGCGCAGCTTGGCATGGGCGCTGTCGCGCGCCACGATCAGCGGGCCGGTGAGCGAGACGCGGGTACGGATCGGATATTGAGTCAGCGTGGCGCGGATTTCCGCCATCGGCTTGGTCAGATCGATCTTCACCACCTCGTCAGAGAGGGAGGAGGCATCCACTTCCGGCAGGAAGCGGGCGGGATCGGTCTCCAGCTGCTCCAGATAGATGCCATCCTTGGTGATCTTGCCCAAGGCCTGACGATCGGCCGAGCAGGACACGCCAATGCCGATCGGCAGCGAGGCACCATGGCGCGGCAGGCGGATCACCCGCACATCATGGCAGAAATATTTGCCGCCGAACTGTGCACCGATGCCCAGCTTCTGGGAGGCGGCGAACAGGGCCTGTTCCATCTCCAGATCGCGGTAAGCATGGCCGCTTTCCGAACCTTGCGTCGGCAGACCGTCATAATAACGCGCCGAAGCCAGCTTCACCGTCTTCAGGTTCAGTTCCGCCGACAGGCCGCCGATCACCACCGACAGATGATAGGGCGGACAGGCCGAGGTGCCCAGCGAGGCCATCTTCTCTTCAATGAAGGGGATCAGCCGGTCGGGCGCCAGCACGGACGGCGTGGCCTGGAACAGGAAAGTCTTGTTGGCGGAACCGCCGCCCTTGGCCATGAAGAAGAACTTATAGGCATCCTCCCCCTCGGCATAGATCTCGATCTGGCCGGGCAGGTTGGTGCGGGTGTTCTTCTCCTCATACATGGAGAGCGGGGCCACCTGGCTGTAGCGCAGATTGCGCTTCAGATAGGCATCGCGGATACCATCGGCCAGCGCCAGATCGTCGGCACCCTTGGTCCAGACGCGGCGGCCCTTCTTGCCCATGACAATGGCGGTGCCAGTATCCTGGCACATGGGCAGCACGCCACCGGCGGCGATGGAGGCATTCTTCAGCAGGTCGAGCGCCACGAAACGGTCGTTGGCCGAGGCCTCCTTGTCATCCAGGATCTTGGCCAATTGGGCCAGATGGCCGGGACGCAGCAGGTGGTTGATGTCGATGAAGGCCTGCTCGGCCAACAGGCGCATCCCCTCCGGCTCCACCTTGAGGATGCTTTCGCCCTCAAACTCGCTGACCGAGACATAATCGGCGGTCAGCTTGCGATAGGGGGTCTTGTCCTCGCCAAGCGGGAACAGGCTGAAGCTCTGGGGCGAAAGATCATCAGGCATGGTTGCTCACCAATCCGGGGCTTTTGGGGGTGGCGGGCCGGGCCGCCATGATATGGCGCATCACATAGCGCGTCGGCCCCGCCACCGCCAGTGCGGCGAGAGGGGCGGGGCCGAAAGTGGGGGGTGATGACTCACCCCCTCACGCAGCCGGGTCAGCCCTGGGCCGCGACGCAGACGATTTCCACCAGATAGCCGGGGGCGGCCAGACGAGCCTCCACCGTGGCGCGGGCCGGCGGGTTGGACTGGTCCACCCAGGCGTCCCACACCTCGTTCATGGCGGCGAAATTGCCGATGCTGGACAGGTAGATGGTGGTGGAGAGGATGCGCGACTTGGAGCTGCCAGCGGCGGCCAGCAGCGCATCGATCTGCGCCAGCACCTGGGCGGTCTGGCCCTTGATGTCGGCACTGTTGTCGGCGGCGACCTGACCGGCCAGATAGACGGTGCCATTATGGATGGCGGCTTCGCTCATGCGGCGGCCGGGCTGAAGACGGACGATGCTCACGGTCGTGGAATCCTCGGTTATTGCCTATGCCGCCGTCGGGGTGACGACGGGCCTGATTGGCAATAAGATGCCGATGCCCCGCCCGCAAGCGGATGAGCGGGCAAAGCCGGGGATGCCAGACATGCAATCCTTGCCGGTTATTGCTGAAACAACCCCCACCTCAGCAGGATGATTACTCCATCACCGCCGGATGATCATCCCCGGCGGCGGCACGGGGGGCGGGTTTCCGCAACAGCAGCAAGAGCGGGGCGATGCCCAGCGTTACCAGCATCATCATTTTGAAATCGTTGAGATAGGCGATCATCGCTGCCTGCTGGTTGACCATCGCATCCACCATGGCCAGACCCTTGACGGGCGAGGTTGACCCGAGCAGGGCCATATAGGGATCAAGCTGGGTGCGGAACGGGTTGATGAAGGCGCCCAGCTCGGCATGGTTGATCTGGGTATATTGGGACAGCAGGCTGGTGACCGCCGAAACCCCGACGCTGCTGCCCAGGTTGCGCAGCAGGCTGAACAGGCTGGCAGCATCCGTGCGATCCTGCGGGGCCAGGGTGGCAAAGGCCAGGGTGGAGAGGGGCACGAAGATCAGGCCCAGGCCCAGCCCCTGAATGATGCCACTGGTGATGATCGGCCCCATGCCCATGACAATGGTATATTCCGTCATCAGATGCAGCGACCAAGCCGTCAGTCCCAACCCGGCCAGGATCATCAGCCGTGCATCAATACGCTGCACCAGCCGGCCGACCACGATCATGCTGACCATCACCCCCACCCCACGCGGCGCGATGACCAGACCGGTGGTAATCGTAGGATAGCCCATCAGCCGTTGCAGCAGGGGCGGCAACAGCGCCATCGCCGCCAGCACGATCACCCCCACGACGAAGATCAGCACCAGCCCCACCGCCAGATTTCGGTCCCGCAGGATGCGCGGTTCGATAAAGGGCTTTTCCGCCGTCAGGATGTGGATGATGAAGGCCCAGAGGGCGCAAAGCGCCACGGCCGTTTCCAGCCAGATTTCGGTGGAAGCGAACCAGTCCAGCTGTTCGCCACGGTCCAGCATCATCTGCAGGCCGCCCACGGCGAGACTGAGCAGGGCGAAACCGAGGAAATCAAACCCGCGCGGGCGGGTGCTCGAACGGGGCAGCCAAATCAGCATCCCGATGAAGGCAACAATACCGATGGGCAGGTTAATGTAGAAAACCCAGCGCCAGTTCAGCATTTCCGTCAGATAGCCGCCCAGCGTCGGGCCAATGATCGGGCCGACCATGATGCCGGCCCCCCACATGGCCATGGCCTGACCATGACGTTCCTTGGGGTTGATGTTCAGCAGCACCGTCTGTGACAGCGGCACCAGGGGCGCGCCAAACACGCCCTGCAACAGGCGGAAAACCACCATTTCCTCCAGGCTGGTGGCAATGCCGCACAGCATGGAAAACAGGATGAAGCCGCCGACGGAGAGGATGAACAGGGTCTTCAACCCCATCCGGTCCGCCAGCCAGCCGGTCACCGGCGTCATGATGGCAGCCGCGACGATATAGGAGGTCAGCACCCAGGTGATGCTGTCCTGGGCCGCCCCCAGGCTGCCCTGCATGGAAGGCAGCGCCACATTGGCAATGGTGGTGTCCAGCACCTGCATGATGGTGGCGAGCATGATCGACAGGGTGATCAGCCCGCGATGCTTCACCTCAACCGATTGTTTCGAAGCCGACATGATGGCTTCTCCATTTCATTACGGAAAGGCAACAAAGCCTGCCCGCTGAGGGTTTATACTCCGCTGCCTTGATCAGAACCTATCGGTTCTGATCAAGGCCCTCAATCGCCGGCGCCAACATCCGTTGGCTTGGCTTCACGCGGCACAGGCCGCGCGGCGGCGGTCGCCGCCGTACCCGGTTGTGATGCGTGGAACGCATCACAACCGGGTATTACTTTTCAGCTGCGTGCGCGGTGGCAAGGCCGGGCAAGCCACGGCTATAGCCGGTATCGACGGCGACATTGACCGAGAGGCCGGCGCGCAGCGGCACATCCGTCGCCTTGTCCAGCACCAGCCGCACCGGCACGCGCTGCACCACCTTCACCCAGTTGCCGGTCGCGTTCTGCGCCGGGATCAGGGAGAATTCGGAGCCGGTCCCCGCACCGATGCTTTCCACCCGCGCCGTCAGGGTGCGGTCGGGATAGGCATCAAGCCGCACGGTGGCCGTCTGCCCGGGGACCATATGGGTGAGATCGGTTTCCTTGTAGTTAGCCTCAATATAGGTGCGGCCGGTTTCCACCAGACTGAGCGCACCTAGGCCAAGCGGCATGAACTGACCAACATGCAGCCGGTCGGTTTGGCTGACCACCCCATCCGCCGGTGCAGAGATGCTGGTGCGGGACAGGTCCAGCGCGGCACGGTCGCGGGCCGCCAGGGCCAGCATCACTGAGGGATGCTTGTCCGTTTCAATCGCCGGGTCACCGCCCAGCGCCGCCAAGGCGGCGGCCACACCCTGGCGAACTTTGGCCACGCCCTGTTCGGCCGTGCGCAGATCGTTGCGCACCTCATCCAGGCGGGATTGCGCGGCATAGCCGCTGGTGGCCAGTTTCGACTGACGCTCAAACTCCCGCCGGCGGTAATCCAGCGTCTGCTCCGCCTCCTGCAGCGCCGCCTTTTCCTGCGAATAGGCGGCGCGCATCTGTTCCACCTGCAGGCGCGCGGCGGCGATGCTGGCATCGGCCTGGGCCAGGGCAATGCGATAAGGTTCAGGATCGATGCGGAACAGCAGGTCGCCGCGCTTCACATGCGCGTTCTCCGCCACCTTCACCTCGACAATGCGGCCGGAGACCTCCGACGCAACGGAAATCATGTCCTGCTGCACATAGGCATTGTCGGTGTCGATATAGCGTCCGCCGGTGGCCCAGACATAAAGCCCGCCTGCCCCAAGCAGCAGCGGCAGGGAGAGCATCAGGCCCAGGCGGCGGGCCCGCCCCGTGCGGGGAGCCTTGGTGCTGTCATCACTCATTTCTTGCCTTCCTCGGCCGGAGAGTCCGGCGCCGCATTCGAAAGATTGCCACGAACCCGCATCAACAGCGCCAGCAGCATCTCCCGCTCTGCCACGCTGAAACCGCCCAGCGCCTCGTCATAGATCGCGTTGGCGATGAGGCGCATTTCCGCCACGGCATCACGTGCCTTGTCGGTCAGGAACAACAGCCGGGCGCGCCGGTCGGTGGGGTCGGCCCGGCGCTCCACCCAGCCACCTTCGACCATACGGTCAATGGTCCGGGTCAGGGTGATCGGCTCCACTTCCAACAGCTCGGCCAGTTCCGCCTGTTTCTGACCTTCCCGCTGGGAAATCTTGAACATGGCGAACCATTGCGCGCGGGTGGAGCCGGCGGCGCGGGCGTGCTGGTCGAAACGCCGCCACAACAGGCGCGTCGTCTCCCCCAACAGGGAGCCCAGGGAGAGGGGTACGGGATGGTTTGTCATAGCCTCCATATTATAAGCTTGCTTATTATCAGCAAGGTCATTCCGACACCGGCACCCATGCAGCCGATGCAGGGCGCTGCCGTCCGGCATGGCAGCCGGAATCCAGGCATCCTCCCTTGCCATGCGCAGATACAGGGCGTAATCCTGCGCGCTGACTTCATGGCAGGATGGCAGCAGTGCGGGTTCCCCTTTCCCATTGGCGATATTGGCTGGCGGCGGCATTGCTGCTGCTGGCGGGCGCCATGGGTGGGGCCGCGGCAGCGCGCCAACCGGCGGAGAATGCCCGCACTGTCTGCCACCAGGGGGATCGCGCCGGCTGTGCCGCCATCCTGACCGCCCCGGCCCAGCCCACCATCCTGCAGGCGCTGAGCCGGCTGGATGGCAAGGCCGTGGCCCAGGCAGATGGCCATGCCGCCGGTCTGGCCCCACAAGGCTGGGGCCTGCTGACCATCAGCGGAACGGCGCGGCGCGCCCAGATGCCGAAAAGCCAGGCGCATCACCGCCGGCTGGCCGGGGGCAGCCGGCCGCGCGCACCACCGGCTCGCATCTGAACCCAAAGATCACGCCCCCCAAAGCGATCACCGCAGGGGCCGGACCGCAGGTTCGGTCCCCCCTGCTGTATCGCGGCAATTCCCTTTTGTCGGGATAGAAGCCGATGTTGAATTTCTCCAAGCTCCGAATGGCATTGATCCTGGGGATCTGCCTTCTGGGCGTCCTGCTTTCCGTTCCCAGCCTGATCGGGCCGGCGAACATCCCTTCTTGGCTGCCCATGCGGCATTTCAATCTGGGCCTTGACCTGCAGGGCGGTTCCTATCTGCTGCTGGAGGTCGATGCCGAGGCGGTGAAGCGCGAGCGGCTGGAAGGTGCCACCGATGAGGCACGCGGCCTGCTGCGCGCCGGCGATCTGCGGATCGGCGGCGTGGCGGTGGATGGCGATGGCATTCTGGTGCGGCTGGTTGATGCCAATGATGCCGCCCGCGCCGCCGACCTGTTGAAGCCGATGACCATCGGCACCCTGCCGGGCGAACAGGGTGATTTCACCATCACCCAGGAAACCGGCCGCGTCCGCCTCGCCTTCGGCCCGCAGGCCCTGGCCAAGCGGGTCAGCAAGGCGGTGGAACAGTCGCTGGAAATCGTCCGTCGCCGTATTGATGAGACGGGCGTGAATGAGCCCATCGTGGCCCGCCAGGGTGCCGCCCGCGTGCTGGTGCAGTTGCCGGGCGTCACCGACCCCGGCCGCATCAAGCGCCTGCTGGGCCAGACCGCCAAGATGACCTTCCATCTGGTGGGGGACGGGTCGCTGGCGCCGGGTTCCGCCGCCCCGCCAGGCTATGACTGGCTGCCCAACAGCGACCGTGCGGCCGGCGAGGGCCGGATGCTGGTGCGCAAAAAGGTGGAGGTGGATGGTTCCACCTTGACCGACGCCCAGCCCTCCCCCGACCCGAAGACCGGTCAGTGGGTGGTTTCCTTCACCTTTGATCAGGTGGGCGCCCGCCGCTTCGCCGATACCACCCGCAACAATGTGAACAAGCCGTTCGCCATCGTGCTGGATGGCAAGGTGATCTCCGCCCCGGTGATCCGGGAGCCGATCGTCGGCGGCCGTGGCCAGATCAGCGGCAATTTCAACGCCCAGTCGGCCACCGAACTGGCGGTGCTGCTGCGCGCCGGTGCCCTGCCCGCCCCGCTGACCGTGGTGGAAGAACGCTCCATCGGGCCTGAGCTGGGCGCGGACAGCATCAAGGCCGGCCTGATCTCCTGCATCGTCGGTGTGGTGCTGGTGGTCGCTTATATGTGGCTGACCTATGGCATGTTCGGCATTTTTGCCAATATCGCCTTGATCTTTAACCTGTTCCTGACGCTGGCCTGCCTGGCCATGCTGCAGGCGACACTGACCTTGCCCGGCATTGCCGGTATCGTGCTGACGCTTGGCATGTCGGTGGATGCTAATATCCTGATCAATGAGCGTATCAAGGAAGAACTGCGCAAAGGCAAGACGCCGCTGTCGGCGCTGGAGGCTGGCTATACCAAGGCCTTTGCCACCATCACCGACAGTAACCTCACCACGCTGATCAAGATGGTGCTGCTCTATATCGTGGGCACCGGTGCGGTGAAGGGGTTCGCCGTTACCACCTCGCTGGGCATCATCACCTCCATGTTCACCGCCACCCTGGTGGCGCGCCTGCTGACGGCCATCTGGTACAAGCGCAGCCGGCCCAAGAGCATCCCGGTTTTTGGCCCCATCAAGCTGAAGACGGTCGGGCTGAACATCTCCTTCATGAAGGGCCGCCATCTCGGTCTGGCGACGTCGGTGGTGCTGTCCACCCTATCCGTCTTCATGTTCTTCAAGCCCGGCCTGAATTACGGCATCGATTTTGCCGGCGGTATCGTGATGGAAATCCGCACCGAACAGCCGGCCGACTTCGCCAAGCTGCGGGAGGTGATGGAGGGGGTAAATGTTGGGCCGGTGGCGCTGCAATCCTTCGGCACCGACCGTGATGTCATCCTGCGGCTGGAGCGCCAGGAAGGGGCTGAGGCCAACCAGCAGGCCGCCATCAAGGCGGTGACGGACGCGCTGAATCAGCATGTGCCGGGCACCGAAGTGCGCCGCGTCGAAGCCGTGGGCGCCTCTGTCTCCGGTGAGCTGTTCCATGACGGGATGCTGGCCCTGGGGCTGGCCGCCCTGGCCATGCTGTTCTACATCACCATCCGCTTCGAATGGCAGTTCGGCATCGGTGCCGTGGTGACCATGATGCTGGACGTGACCAAGACCATCGGCTTCTATGCCTTGACGGGGATGCAGTTCAACCTGACGGCCATTGCCGCCATGCTGGCCATCATGGGCTTCTCCATCAATGACAAGGTCGTGGTCTATGACCGCGTGCGTGAGAACCTGCGGCTGTATCGCAAGATGCCGCTGCGGGAGCTGATCGACCGGTCCATCAATGAAACGATGAGCCGCACGATCAACACCAACATCGCCCTGTTCCTGTCGATTCTGCCGCTGGCCCTGTTCGGCGGGGAGGCACTGCGGGAATTTGCCTGGGCGCTGCTGTTCGGCGTGCTGCTGGCAACCTCCTCTTCCATCTTCATCGCCGCCCCGATCCTGCTCTATCTGGGCGAGCATCGGCTGCGCCGGACGATGACGGAGGGCGATGGGCCCGCCGTGGAGACGCCGGCCGAACCCGGCAAAGCGTAAAATCGCGGCCCTTGATCACCCCCGGCATCACCCAGATGCCGGGGGTTTTCTTTTATTGTTTAGCGGCTCAGGCCGCGCGCGCACCGGCCAGATAGGCTTCATGTGTTGGCATGGCTTCCGCCGCCTGACGGATGCGGCGGCGCATGGTGCCCATCCGTTCCCGGATGGCATCCAGCGCGTGCACATCGACCAGGGGATCATAGGTCTCCGGCATGATCCCCTGGCCCAGCAGCACGGAAAGCCAGCTCGTATCACTGAACAGCGCCCGTCCCCGGGTGGAAACTCGCCCCCGCTGCCGGAACAGGTCAATACGCTGTCGCAGACTGTCGGGGATCGCCATGGTCCGGCAATCGTTCCAGAGCGGGGAGCCGGTACGCTCCGTGACATGATAGTGCAGAATCAGAAAATCGCGCACCGCCTCATATTCAGCCTGGGTCAGCGCATTATATTCGGCCACCTCCGCCGGTTCGATCCGCTTGCCGGGGAAAAGATCGAGCAACCGGGTGATGCCGGTCTGGATCAGGTGGATGGAGGTGGATTCCAGCGGCTCCAGAAAGCCCGACGATAATCCCAGTGACACGCAATTCTTCACCCAGGCTTGCCGCCGCCGGCCGGTGGTGAAGCGCAGCAGCTTCGGTTCGGCCAGGGCGGCACTGTCCAGGCTGGACAGCAAGGTTTGGCAGGCCGCCTCTTCCCCCAGATGATTGCTGCTGAAGACATAACCATTGCCCACACGATGGCGCAGCGGGATGCGCCATTGCCAGCCGGCGTCGCGCGCGGTGGAACGGGTGTAAGGGACGATGCGGCCGTCACTGGCCGATGGCACGGCCCAGGCTCGGTCACAGGGCAACCAGTGGGTCCATTCCTCATAGCCCGCCTTCAGCGCCTTTTCGATCAGCAGCCCGGCAAAACCGGTGCAATCGATGAAGAAATCGGCCTTCAGCCGCTCCCCCCCCTCCGCGACGACAGCTTCAATGAAACCATCCTCCCCCCGCAACACCACATCAACAATGTTCCGATCCAGCCGCACCACGCCCAGACGTTCGGCATAAAGCCTCAGATATTGGGCATAGAGAGCAGCATCAAAATGATAGGCAGAACCGATACTGGGGAGGATGTCACGGTCGCGCTGGGAGTTCGCTGACGCCGGTGCCGTGTAGCGGCCCAGCGCCGCCATCACGCTGCAGAGGGAATAATCCGCCAGTTCGCCGCCCTCGCCCAATTGACGCAGGCGTAGCCAATATTGATGGGTATAGCTCGCGTCCAAACTGCTGCCATACACACCGAAGGGATGGAAATAGCTGTGGCCCTCCCGCCGCCAGTTCCGGAACTCAATCCCCAGCTTATATGTTCCTTGTGTGAAGGCCAGGAAGTCACCCTCATTAAACCCCAGCAGACGGTTGAAATGGCGAATGGCAGGAATCGTCGCTTCACCGACGCCGACAGTGCCGATGCTGCCGCTTTCTATCAAGGTAATCCGCGCCTGCCGGTTCAAGGTACGGGCCAAGGCCGCTGCCGCCATCCAGCCGGCCGTGCCGCCGCCAACGATCAGAATCTCCCCCGGCAGACTTTCCCCCATGATCCCTCTCCCCCATTCTGCCACAGGCGCGGCCGGTCAATCGAAGATGAGAACCGCCTCTACCACAACCTACGGCAAATATCACAAAGATGAACAGCAGGGGGAGCAGGGTGTTTAAGCTGTTGGTCCCCCGGAATGTGGGTCGTTGCCGCTCCGCCTCGAGGGGAGCCCTTTGCTCCCTGCATCGCCGTCAAACATGGTGGGTGGTATGGGACGCATTCGGGCACGCCAAACCAAAAAAGGCGCCGGGTTTCCCCGGCGCCCATACTTGGCGTTTGTCGTTCAGAGCTTGAACCGTACCCCCGCCATCACGCGGCGGGAACCCGATCCATAGGAGAAGGGCAGGTTCTTATATTGCAGGTACTGGCTCTGATCCTCCTTGGTCAGGTTGATGCCTTCCAGCGTCACCCCGATCTGCTCGGTGACCTGATAGCCGAGCTGGGCATCCAGCTGACCATAGGAGCGGTTCCAGATGCCCAGCGTGCGGTTGACCGCACCATCGCCGAAGCCGAAATTGCCAGCAAAGGATTTGGTCCGCCAGGTATAGGAAAGCCGCGCTTCCAGCCCCTCATATTCGTAATAGACCTGACCGTTGAAGGCATGCTTGGCCACGCCGGGGATCGGCAACCCCTTGTCAAAATCATTGAAGATCGGCGATTTGCTGTCCGAATAGGTATAGTTGACATTGAAGCCAACGCCCCAATCGAAGGCATATTGAGCACCCAGCTCAAAGCCCCGAACCCGTCCGCCCTCACCATTGATCGGGCGGGTGATGGGCGTGTTGCGCCCACCGGCCTGATCCATAACGAATTCCGGCTTGGTTTCGTTGGCAATAAAGCTGTCCACTTCCTTCCAGAAGCCGACCAGCGACACCAGACCCTGGCGACCGAAATAATATTCATAGCCCAGGTCGAACTGCGAGGCCCGGAACGGATCGAGATCGGGGTTGCCGGAAGAACCGTTGGTGGCCTCGAACAGGTTGGTGGTCGGGTTACGGGTGAAGTCCACGCGGAAACCGCGACCCAGATCAAACAGGTTCTGACGGGCCACGACACGTCCCGCCGCGAAGCGCACCTTCTGCCCCTCATCCAGATCGAACACCATGTTCAGGCTGGGCAGAATATCGGTGTATGAACGTTCGTTGGCGATGGTTTCGCTGTCGCGCAGCACGCCGTTCCAACTATCCGTGCCCAGATAGACCGGATCGGGATCGGTGGCGCGATTCTGATAGACGGTCAGGTTGGTATGGATCAGCCGGGCGCCGACATTGATGTGATAACCGTCACCGGCATCGCCGATATCCGCCATCAGATAGCCGGAATGGGTCTCTTCCTTCACCCGGAAGCTTTCCAGCGGCTCCGCATAGAAGGCAAACGGGGTGGAGGGATAAAGCGCCTGAATCCAGGCCTGGCCATCCTTCATCTGGCTGCGATCCTGCACCAGGATCTTGCCCCCCACCACATTGCCCGATGAGAAGAAGTTATTAATCGTCTCCACCCGGCCACTGGCGCCGGTGAAGGTCTGGAACGGGGTGATCAGCGGCGGCGAATTGCCGAAGCGATTATCGCACTTGGCCGGAATTCCTGGCGTCCCCTTGGGCAATTCGCAGGCCTTGAAGCCGATGGCGCCATCCTGGAAATATCCATAGGGCGTCCATTTCTGCCCGAACTTGGTGCCATCCAGCTCGCCCTTGCCGGAATAATCCGCCAGGTAGCGACCACGGACATAATCGACATCACGTGAGGCAAAGCGGTAGCCGGTGGACAGGTGAACATTACCGGCAGCAATGAATTCCGGGTCATATTCGCCATCGGCCCGCAGCGAGTAATTTTCCAGATCGGCACGATCACCAAACACCCAGTGCGATTTGAAATAGCCATAGGCCGGGTTTGTATAAAGGTCCGGCGTGCTGGCCAGCGCAAAGCTGGGCAGCTTTCCGTCACCATTATTATAGGTGAACAGGTAATTGGCCGGCGCCGCTGGGTTGGCCGCCTGATGGCTGTAACCGGTGGGGCTGGTCGGGTCGGCGGTCGGCACGCTGTACTTGGTATAGCGCACATCATTATTGGCGCTGTCGCTGTGCAGCTCCGCCGTGGCATAGGCCCCGCGCAGGGAGCCACGGAAGTTCCCGCCGCCATCATATTTCAGCTTCAGGCCGAAATTATCGGCATCGACACTGGAATTCTGCACATAGGAAATGGCTTCCGCGGAATTGGCAATCAGGGTGCCGTTGATCAGCACGCCATTGCTGTCAATCGTATAGGGCTTGGTCGTATCCAGGCCGGGGCTTTCCACCGTGAAGGGGAATTTCAGCGACGCCTCGGAGGTCAGAATATCGGATTCCGAATGGAACCAGTCGCCCGACAGTTCCAGGCTGTCATTGAGCACGATGGCACCGCTCAGCGATCCGCCGATACGCTCCCGTGTCTGGTCACGATCCGTGGCGTAGCGATATTCCGGGGCGTAGTAGTTGGTCTTGACAGTGGCCTTGTCACCGCGTTCGGCAAAGCGCCAGTTGCCGCGGTTCTGCCCGCCCAGCACGTCGGACTGGGTATTCTGCTTGTCGTAGGAGAAGGTGCCGATCAGGGCTGCCTTGTCGCCCCAATTGTAGCCGACGGCCACCGCCCCCAGCGGCTTCCATCCCCCGTCGGCACCACCGGATTTGGCCATGCGGACGTTGCCGGCCGCCGTGATGCCCTCATCCAGCGCCAGCGGATTACGGGTCTTCAGGTTGATGATGCCGCCCAGGCCACCTTCCAACAGCTTGGCATTGGGGGATTTATAGACATCCACCCCGCCCAGCAGTTCCGACGGCACGCCTTCCAGGCTGTCGGTATTGCGGTTCTGGCCTTCGCCCAGGGTGAAAACCTCCAGGCCGGTCAGGAAAATTTCGTCATTCAGCAGGGTGACATTCTGGTCCAGACCGCGGATGCGAACCTTGGTCCCCTGGCCATTGTCGCGATCGATCTGCACACCCGAAAGGCGCTGCAGGCTTTCCGCGATATTCTGGTCAGGGAACTTGCCCATATCCTCTGCGGTGATGGATTCGATGATTTCGTTGGCGTTCCGCTTGGTCTGCAGCGCGCTGGCCAGCGACGCCCGGAAACCGGTAACAATGATCTCGTCCATCTGCTGCGCGCCGTCGGCCGCCGCCGGGGCGGCCTGGCCCATGGCGGCCGGGCTGGCCAGCAGCGCGACCGCGGCGACGGAATGCAGGTAGAGCCCGAGCCTGTTTTTGAAAGGCATCTCTCCCTCCCAGGGATTTATTGCTGTTGGTGTTTGGTCGCAGCTCACCCAAGCCGCGCAGCCCTATTGAGGCGACAGGGAGCGGCTTCCGTCAACGGAAAATGACAGCGCTGTCTATTTTTGCGGTTTCAATTTTCCTAATTCCTACAACATCATGTGTTGGCCCACCCATCAGATCATTTATTATCAATAAGTTAATATACACCCCCCAGCAATTGGCAATAAATTGGACCGATGCAACTTTGCTGCACCCTTTCGCGTTGCAACATTCTTTTGCGCCGCAAAAGCGGGAAAAGTCCGATGATTTTGCCCCGGAATCAGCATTGACAGGGTGGTTTTGTCGCAGGCATAACCTGACAACGCTGTCACGAATAAGGGCGAAGACAATGACCGCGCGCGCCACCCGCGCCGATGCGGCCTTGATCCGTCGCCAGGGGAGGATTACCGGTGAAGAACACCTATGCGAGATGCGCGGCCGCCTTTGGCATGGTCAGCGCCCTGGCCCTGACCGGCATGGTGTCGGGTTTCCCGGCCATGGCCCAGGAAACGGCGCCGACAGCTGCCCAGCTGCATCCGGAAAAATGGCCGGCGCCGACGCATCAGCGGCTGATCAACCCGACGATTGAGGCGCGGGTGGAGGCACTGCTGAAGCAGCTGTCCCTGGAAGAAAAGGTGGGCCAGGTCATCCAGGGCGATATTGGCAGCATCACACCGGAAGATTTGCGCAAATATCCCCTGGGCTCTGTCCTGGCGGGAGGCAATTCCGGCCCCGGCGGGGATGATCGCGCCCCGCCCCAGGCCTGGCTTGATCTGGCGGATCAGTTCTATCGCATCTCGCTGGAGAAGCGGCCGGGCCACACGCCCATTCCCGTCCTGTTCGGGGTGGATGCCGTGCATGGCCATGGCAATATCGGGGCGGCCACCATTTTCCCGCATAATATCGGGCTGGGGGCAGCCCATGATCCCGACCTGTTGCGCCGGATCGGCACGGTGACGGCGGCGGAAATGGCGGCCACCGGCATTGATTGGACCTTCGCCCCGGCCCTGTCGGTGGTGCGGGACGACCGCTGGGGCCGCTCCTATGAAGGGTTCTCGGAAGATCCGGAGATCGTCGCCGCCTATTCCAGCGCCATCGTCGAAGGGGTGCAGGGCAAGGCCGGCAGCACGGATTTCATGGCCCCCGGCCGCATCGTTGCCAGCGCCAAGCATTTCCTGGCCGATGGCGGCACGGATAAGGGCCGCGACCAGGGCAATGCCCTGGCCAGTGAAGAGGAGCTGATCCGCATCCATAATGCCGGCTATCCGCCGGCCATTGATGCCGGCGTGCTGACGGTGATGGCCAGTTTCAGCAGCTGGCAGGGCATCAAGCATCATGGCAACAAGGAATTGCTGACCGATGTGCTGAAAGGCCGGATGGGCTTCAACGGTTTTATCGTCGGCGACTGGAACGCGCATGATCAGGTGCCCGGCTGCACCAAGGTGAATTGCCCCACCGCCATCAATGCCGGCCTGGACATGTTTATGGCCGCCGATGGCTGGAAGCAGCTTTATGAAAATACGCTGGCCCAGGCGAAGGACGGCACCATCCCCATGGCCCGGCTGGATGATGCGGTGCGCCGCATCCTGCGGGTGAAGCTGCTGTCGGGCTTGTTTGAGAAGCCGGCGCCGAAGGATCGGCCGGGCCTGCCGGCGCTCAGCACGCTGGGCAGCCCGGAACATCGCGCCGTCGGGCGGGAGGCGGTCCGTAAGTCGCTGGTGCTGTTGAAGAATGATGCCGGCGTGCTGCCGCTGTCGCCCAAGGCGCGGGTGCTGGTGGCCGGTGACGGGGCCGATAATATCGGCAAGCAATCCGGCGGCTGGACCATCTCCTGGCAGGGGACGGGCAATCGCAATGACGAGTTCCCCGGCGCCACCTCCATCCTGGCCGGTATCAAGGCGGCCGTGTCGGCCGCCGGCGGCACGGTCGATTATGACAAGGCCGGCCATTTCAACGCCAAGCCGGATGTTGCCATCGTCGTCTTTGGCGAGGAACCCTATGCGGAGTTCCAGGGCGATGTGGAAACCCTGGAATATCAGCCGGACGAGAAGACGGATCTGGCCCTGCTGAAGAAACTGCGCGCCCAGGGTATTCCCGTGGTGGCGGTCTTCCTCTCCGGTCGGCCGCTGTGGGTCAATCCGGAACTGAACGCGTCAGACGCGTTCGTTGCCGCCTGGCTGCCGGGAACGGAGGGCGGGGGTATCGCCGATGTGCTGTTCAAAGGGGCGGATGGCAAGATTCGTCATGATTTCAACGGCAAACTCTCCTTCTCCTGGCCGCGCACGGCGGTACAGACGCCGCTGAACCGGGGGGACAAGGATTACAACCCGCTCTTCGCCTATGGCTATGGCCTGACCTATCAGGACAAGAGCAAGGTTGGCACCCTGCCGGAAGAATCGGGCGTGCCGGCCGGGGCGCGGCAGAATGCTGGCATCTATTTCCGCGCCGGCCGGGCCGCCGCCCCCTGGTCGCTGGGCCTGCGCGATGCGCAGGGCGAACTGCGCGTCACCACCACCACAGCGGCGAGCCCCGGTTCCGTGCTGTCACTGCGCTCCGTCGATGTGGCGGCCCAGGAAGATGCCAAACAGCTCATCTGGTCGGGTAAGGCCGCCGGCAGTCTGGCTATTTCCGGTCGTGCCGTCGATCTCTCCCGCCAGTCAAACGGCGATGTCACCCTGTCTGTCCGCTACCGGGTGGATCAGGCCCCCGGCGGCAAGGTGCAGATGGCGGTGGGCTGTGGCACTGACTGTGCCGGGACGCTGGACGTGACCGACCTGTTGCGCAAGGCGCCGGTCGGCAGCTTCTCCACCCTGAAGATTCCCCTGAAATGCTTCGCCGGGGCTGGCGCCAAGATGGACCGGGTGGAAGCACCGCTGATCCTGACCAGCTCGTCGACGCTTGGCCTTACCTTCACCGATGTGAAGCTGGAGGCCGACCCGACCAACGCCGTCTGCCCGGCAGGCTGAGCCCGCTGCCGGGAAGACCTGCCGGCCCCGCCTTCCTGTTCTCGGGCGCACCGGCAGTTCAACACCCCAAACTGATAAGGCCATCACCGGGCGCCCGGTGATGGCCTCTTCTTTTGATCGGTCTGAACTGCAGCAAAGAAAAACCCCACCGGCCGGCGCCGGTGGGGTTTTCAACGATAGCCAGGAAACAGCGATGGTTTTACGCCCCCGGGGCCGCCTCGCTGCGACGGTCGGAATAGATGTAGAGCGGCTTAGCGCGGCCCTCCACCACCTCCTTATTGATGACGATCTCTTCCACGCCCTGCAGGCCGGGCAGATCATACATCGGGTCCAGCAGGATGGTTTCCATGATGGAGCGCAGACCACGGGCACCGGTCTTGCGCTCAATCGCCTTGCGGGAAATGGAGCGCAGCGCATCCTCATGCACCGTCAGCTTCACATCCTCCATCTCGAAAAGACGCTGATACTGCTTCACCAGCGCGTTCTTCGGCTTGGAAAGGATTTCGATCAGGGCCGACTCGTCCAGGTCATGCAGGGTGGCCAGCACGGGCAGACGGCCGACAAATTCGGGGATCAGACCGAATTTCAGCAGATCTTCCGGCTCGACCTCGCGCAGGATGTCGCCGGTACGGCGTTCATCCGGGCCGCGCACATCGGCACCAAAACCGATGGACGTGCCTTTGCCGCGGGCGGCAATGATCTTTTCCAGGCCGGCAAAGGCGCCACCGCAGATGAACAGGATGTTGGTCGTGTCCACCTGCAGGAATTCCTGCTGCGGATGCTTGCGCCCGCCCTGCGGCGGCACGGAGGCAACGGTGCCTTCCATGATCTTCAGCAGCGCCTGCTGCACGCCTTCGCCCGACACGTCGCGGGTGATCGACGGGTTATCGGACTTGCGGCTGATCTTATCGACCTCGTCGATATAGACGATGCCGCGCTGCGCCCGCTCGACATTATAATCAGCGGACTGGAGCAGCTTCAGGATGATGTTCTCGACATCCTCACCCACATAACCGGCTTCGGTCAGTGTGGTGGCATCGGCCATGGTGAAGGGCACGTCGATGATGCGGGCCAGGGTCTGTGCCAGCAGCGTCTTGCCCGAACCGGTCGGCCCGACCAGCAGGATGTTGGACTTGGCCAGTTCCACGTCATTGTGCTTCGCACCGTGGGCCAGCCGCTTGTAATGGTTATGCACCGCCACGGACAGCACGCGCTTGGCATGTTCCTGTCCGATGACATAGTCATCCAGCACCGTGCTGATATCGCGCGGGGACGGAACCCCGTCGCGGGACTTCACCAGCGTGGTCTTATTCTCCTCGCGGATGATATCCATGCACAGCTCGACGCATTCATCGCAGATGAACACGGTGGGGCCGGCAATGAGCTTGCGCACCTCGTGCTGGCTCTTTCCGCAGAAAGAACAGTAGAGGGTATTCTTGCTGTCGCCGCCGGTCGACTTGGTCATATGGGCTCCGTACATCACCGGATAGCGCGTGGTCCCTGGCCCGGCATGGCCCTGGCCCCCGCACCCGGATACCCGTTGGGGCATCCACTTCAAACCGGGCGGTTACAACAGTGTTGGTGACCGTCCCTGGGGACCGATACCAACACCTTGCGCGCGCCCTTGAACCGACTGACGGAACCGGGCGCACCGCCCTGCCCGCCTATTCAACAACACGTAAAGCGACAGGATCAATATATACTTGTTCGCTGCCGCCCCCGTTCAGGTGATCAGATGATCACGCCCCCCGGCCAAAGCTGGTGGGACGATCGGAAATTACCTGATCAATCAAGCCGAAAGCCTTGGCTTCGTCCGGGCTCATGAAATTGTCACGTTCCACGGCCTTTTCAATCACATCCAGCGCTTGGCCGGTATGATCCTGGAAAATCTCGTTCAGACGCTGGCGCATCCGCAGGATTTCCTGGGCCTGGATCTCGATATCGGCCGCCTGACCCTGGGCCCCGCCCGAAGGCTGGTGGATCATGATTCGGCTGTTGGGCAGGGCAAAACGCTTGCCCTTGGCGCCACCCGCCAGCAGCAAGGCGCCCATGCTGGCCGCCTGACCCATGCAGATGGTCTGCACCGGGCAGCGGATATACTGCATGGTGTCATAGATGGCGAGGCCAGCCGTGACATAGCCACCGGGGGAATTGATATAGAAGGAGATTTCCTTGTCAGGATTCTCCGCCTCAAGGAACAGCAGCTGGGCGCAGATCAGGCTGGAGACCGCGTCATTGACGCCGCCAACCAGGAAAATGATCCGCTCCTTCAGGAGGCGGGAATAGATGTCGTAGGCGCGTTCACCCCGATTGGTCTGCTCGACCACCATCGGAACCAGCGCGTTCATCTGCGGATCGATCATGATTCCTGCCTTGTTCCTCGCCATGTACCGTGGGAGCCCTATATAGACCCCCACGGTTTAATTCAAAGGGGGAATGCCGATCAGGCGGCAGCCGCACCCTCTTCCTCATCGTCCGGATCGCGCATCAGCTCGTCAACCGACACGGTCACTTCGTTCACCTTAACGCTTCCGAGGATGAAGTCGACAACCTTGTCTTCATAAATCGGCGCGCGCAGGCTTTCGACAGCCTGGGGGTTCTTACGGAAGAACTCAAACACCTGCTGTTCCTGGCCCGGATAGCGACGAACCTCGTCGATCATGGCCTTGTTCAGCTCTTCACGGCTGACGGTCACATTGTTGCGGCGGCCGATTTCCGACAGCAGCAGGCCCAGACGGACGCGACGCACCGCGATGTCACGGTATTCGGCCTTCAGGGCCTCTTCGTCCTTATCCTTGTCCTCAGCCTCGGCTTCGCCATTGGCCAGCTCGTCCTGCAGGCGCTTCCAGATCTGCTCGAACTCGATCTCGACCATGCCGGCCGGAACCTCGAAGCTGTGCAGCTCGGCCAGCTTGTCCAGCAGGGTGCGCTTGGCGCGCAGGCGGGACGTGGCGGCATATTCCTCGCCGATGCGCTCGGAAATGGCCGTCCGCAGGCCTTCCAGATCGTCAAAGCCGAAGGTCTTGGCCAGATCGTCATTCAGCTCCGCATCCTTGGCGGCGCGAATCTCATGCACCTTCACCTCGAACACGGCGTCCTTACCGGCCAGTTCGGCGGCATGGTATTCGGTCGGGAAGGTCACCTTCACGGTGACATCGCTGCCGGCCTTGGCGCCAACCAGCTGATCCTCGAAGCCGGGGATGAAGGAGTTGGAGCCCAGCTCCAGCTCATGGCCTTCGCCCTTCATGCCGGGGCGCTTCTCGCCATCGACGGAACCGTCGAAATCGATCAGCAGGATGTCGCCGGTGACGGCGGCGCGGTCATCTTCCACCTTCTCGGTGGTGCGGCGGGCCTTGGCCAGACGCTCCAGGCTCTCGGTCACGGCTTCGTCGGCCACAGCGGCGACGGGCTTCTCGATCTCAACGCCGGACAGGTCGGCCGGCTCGAATTCCGGCAGCAGCTCAACGGAGACGTCCAGGGTGAAATCCTTGCCCTCGGCGAAGGGCTCCACGGCCTTCACGCTCGGCTGCAGGGCCGGGCGCAGGCTGTTGTCGGCGACCAGCTTGTCCACCGATTCCTGCACGACCGCTTCCAGCACCTCGCCCATGACCGACATGCCATAGCGCTGCTTCAGGATCGGCATCGGCACCTTGCCGGGGCGGAAGCCGGGCATCTTGACGGTCTTGCCGACTTGGATCAGCTGGGTCTGCACCCGCGATTCGATGTCCTGGGTCGTGATGACGACCTTATAGTCGCGGCGGAGGCCTTCAGCGCTGGTCTCGGTGATCTGCATGGGACGAAATGCCTGTCTTTGCTGGTCGCCTCAGGCCCGGTGGATCGGACCGAAGCTCCCGCGGATACGCCCATGGATCGGCGCCACCGCGGTGGGTTGCGGGTCAAAACAACAAATTGTGGTGCGGGCGAAGGGACTTGAACCCCCACGTCTTTCGACACCGGAACCTAAATCCGGCGCGTCTACCATTCCGCCACGCCCGCACGCACGGGCAGACCAAAGCCTGCCCGCGGGAGCGCACCGTATAGCAAGGGAAAACAGCCGCGCCAAGCGCGATTCCGCAAAGCCGAGCGGCAAGAGCAATGGGGCTGGCGCAGAGCAGCGCCGCATCTGCTTTCCAAGTCATGCAATGGCATGAAAGCGGCCGCATCGGCCCATGCCTTGCTCGCCACGGGACCGAAAAGCAAAAGGGGGGCACAAACGCCCCCCTTTTTAATCCTGCCCCTCCAGGGGATCAGCCGGCCTGCGGCAGACCGTACAGGCGGTTGAAACTATCCACCGACAGGATGCGGATATTCCGGGCCGGATGGCCCCGATCGGGGCCATCCATTATGTCGTTGCGGGCGATATAGCGGACATGGGGCAAGGGAAACCCCTCTTCAGTCACGGCAACCACCTGGGCTGTTTCCACCGTATTGAAAATCACCCGCCGATAAACGGCGCCAGGCACCGGTGCAGCCACCTGTTTCGACCGCCTGAAGAACGACACGCCCATCTCCACGCTCCCCCACTCGCAAGAGGTTGAAGGGTGACCGACCGAGGTAACCTTTTCCCCCGGAACGCCGCCCAAAGTGGCACCAACCGACCCGTCACGAAGGCTAACGCATTAACATTGCCGTCGCAACAAACCGACCCACCGAAACCCGATTTTATTCCCAGCAATTTAAATTTGATTTTAAAGGCAAAGGGATCGGGGGTGCGGGGCCGCTGATTTCGTCCCGGGGAGGCTAGATTCCGCTTGGCGTCGGGTCGCGTAACCATTTTGGAACATGAACGGACCAGGCGATGCCACAGGGGCGGAGGGTCTGTTCATCCAACGGCAGCCCCGGTATCAGCCGGCAGGTGCCGACTCGAAGCCCCGGCGTAGGGCCGCCAGCACCGGCCGCAGGGCTTCAGGCAGGTCATCGGCAATCAGGCCCGGGCCGGCGACCCGGCCCGACTCGCCATGCAGCCAGGTCCCGGCACAAGCCGCTTCGAAGGCGGGCATCCCCTGGGCCAGCAAGCCGGCAATCAGGCCCGACAACACATCACCGCTGCCGGCCGTGGCCAGATCGGGCGGGGCATTATGGTTGATGGCGGCCCGGCCATCGGGGGCGGCGATCACCGTATCGGCCCCCTTCAACAGCACCACCGCCCCGCTGCGACGCGCCGCCTCCTGGGCACGTGCCAGCCGACTGCCGGCAATTTGGCCGAACAGGCGCTGAAACTCCCCTTCGTGCGGGGTCAGCACCCAATGTTCGTTAAGGCCCGCTTGCTGAAGGGTGGACAGGTCGCCGGCGAAAATGCTGAAAATATCGGCATCCAGCACCCCGGCCCGGCCAGCGCCCAGCGCCGCCAGGGTGGCGGCCCGCAGCAATGCCGCCGCCTCCCCCGTCGTTCCCGCGCCTGGCCCCAACAGCAGGGCATTGCGGCGAGGGTCCGCCAGCAGGGCGGTAAAACCGTCCAGCGAGTCCAGGGGCGCAACGATCAAACTGGCCTGCGACAGACTATATATAAGGGCTGCAGATGGATCGCAGGCCAGCGTCACCAACCCCGCCCCCACCCGCAGCGCGGCACGGGCGGCCAAACGCGCCGCACCGGTCATCACCGCCCCACCCAGCAGCAGCAGATGGCCGCGGGCATATTTATGCCCCTCCAGGCGCGGCCAGGGATATTGGGCTCGCCAGAGCGCCGGATCGTTGGCGAACAGAGTCGGCGCGATCTGCCCCAGCACGCTGGACGGAATGCCAATATCCGCCAGCACGAGAGAACCACAGAGCTGCCGGCCCGGCAGCAACAGGTGGCCCGGCTTGCGGCGGAAAAAGGTCACGGTCACCTGGGCCGGGGCCGCCGCCCCCATCACCTGCCCGGTATCGCCATTCACCCCGCTGGGCACATCCACCGCCACCACCGGTAGGCCGCTTGCTGCCAGGGCCTGCACCAGGCCCAGCGCCGCCCCTTCCAGCGGTCGGCGCAGCCCGGCGCCGAACAGCGCATCGATGACAATATCGGCATCCGCCAGCAGGGCCGGAGTCGCAGGCTCCACCGCGCCCGACCATTGCGTTGCCGCCCAGGCGGCATCGCCCGCCAAGGCCCCGCGCTCCCCCAACAGGGCAACACGCACCGGCCAGCCAGCCGCCGCCAGCAGGCCCGCCGCTACGAAACCATCACCGCCATTATTGCCGGGACCACACAGGGCCAGCACGCGCGGCCGCGCCCCCTCTCCCGCCAGCGTTTGCACGGCCGACGCCACCGCCGCGCCAGCCGCCGCCATCAGACGGGGGCCGGGAATGCCGGCCGCCATGGCAGCCTGATCGGCGGCATACATCTGGTTGATGGTCAGCAGGATGGGGGATTCCGGTTCCATGATCGAACCTCTGGCACGGGGATACCGGACCATGATGCGCCGGCGGGCCAGAAAACGTAAAGGCGCCTGCGGCTTTCGCCGGGCGCCTTCAACGTGTATCCTCTGCAGGAGAGGACTGGGGCGATGGACGGGACTCGAACCCGCGACCACTCGGACCACAACCGAGAGCTCTACCAACTGAGCTACCACCGCCGCCGGGAGCCGCTATATGCACCAGCTGCCGTTCTGACGTCAAGCACTGGTTCAAACTTTTTTTGACTTTTTTGGCAGGGACGAAAACGCCGCTATATCATGCAGCAGATCGGTATTTGGGAGCGATACAACGCCCATATGCACACCCTTTAACCCCAAGGGTCAAAAATTAGGCCACATCAAGATTAAAAATGAGGCAATCATTAAGAGATGACATGGTGAAATCCTCTGATCCCAACGGGCTGGGCAACTGGCACGGCATGTGCTTACATGGTCAGACGCGCTGGCCGGCAACCGGAAACGGACTGGTCGGCGCCGAAATTTGGAGCGGTGGGACGCGATGAAGAAAATCGAAGCCATCATCAAGCCCTTCAAGCTGGATGAGGTGAAAGAGGCCCTGCATGATGTTGGCATCAAGGGCATCACCGTCACCGAAGCCAAGGGCTTCGGTCGCCAGAAGGGCCATACGGAGCTGTATCGTGGCGCCGAATATGTTGTGGATTTCCTGCCCAAGGTGAAGATCGAGATCGTGATGGACGACAGCCTTGTCGACCGCGCGATTGAGGCGATCCAGCAGGCCGCCCATACCGGCCGTATCGGCGATGGCAAGATTTTCGTCACCCCGGTGGAAGAGGTGATCCGCATCCGCACCGGCGAACGCGGCTCCGACGCCATCTGAGGCTTCGTGCCGCATTGCCCCGGCGGGCGGTTCGCCCGCCAGATGGCCAAAGCGGCAATTTTCAGGGCCACCTCTGGGAGTCCTTGAAAATTATCTTTCAAACCGGCGGGGGTTGCGGTAACGCCCTTCATCTTGAAGCGGCATCAACCACCGCCTCGCAGCGACAGCGACAAACCTCAAACCACGGAAGCAGAGGCTATGTCTGATTTGGCCAAGTTCTTCGACCTGATCAAGGAAAACGACGTTAAGTATGTCGATTTCCGCTTCACCGATATCAAGGGGAAGGTCCATCACGTTTCCCAGCACCTGTCCACCGTGGACGAGGATCTGCTGACCGACGGCGTGATGTTCGACGGGTCGTCCATTGCTGGCTGGAAGGCCATCAACGAGTCGGACATGACCCTGGCGCCCGACCTGTCCACCGCCGTCATGGACCCGTTCTCGGCCCAGCCGCTGCTGACCGTGCTGTGCGACGTGCTGGAACCGTCGACCGGCCAGCCCTACAAGCGCGACCCGCGTTCCATCGCCAAGGCCGCTGAAAAGTACATGGCCTCGGCCGGTATCGGCGACGTGGCCTATTTCGGTCCGGAAGCCGAATTCTTCGTGTTCGACGACGTGAAGTTCGAAGTCTCGATGAACAAGGTGTTCTACGAGTTCGACAGCGAAGAAGGCCCCTACACCTCCGGCAAGGCCTACGAGGGTGGCAATATGGGCCACCGTCCGGGCGTCAAGGGCGGTTACTTCCCGGTGGCCCCGATCGACAGCGCCCAGGATCTGCGCGCCGAGATGCTGACCGTTCTGGGCGAGATGGGTGTGGAAGTCGAAAAGCACCACCACGAGGTGGCCGCTTCCCAGCACGAGCTGGGCGTGAAGTTCGGCACCCTGGTCAAGATGGCCGACGGGATGCAGCTGTTTAAGTATGTGGTGCACAATGTTGCGCACCAGTACGGCAAGACCGCGACCTTCATGCCGAAGCCGGTGTTCGGCGACAATGGCTCGGGTATGCACTGCCACCAGTCCATCTGGAAGGACGGCAAGCCGCTGTTCGCCGGCAATGGCTATGCCGACCTGTCGGAAACCGCCCTGTTCTATATCGGCGGTATCATCAAGCACGCCCGTGCCCTGAACGCCTTCACCAACCCGCTGACCAACAGCTACAAGCGTCTGGTTCCGGGCTATGAAGCCCCGGTGCTGCTGGCTTACTCCAGCCGCAACCGTTCCGCTTCCTGCCGTATCCCGCACGTGTCCAGCCCGAAGGGCAAGCGCGTCGAGGTTCGCTTCCCCGATCCGGGTGCAAACCCGTACCTGGCCTTCGCCGCCATGCTGATGGCCGGTCTGGATGGTATCCAGAACAAGATCCATCCGGGCGAGGCGATGGACAAGAACCTGTACGATCTGCCGCCGGAAGAACTGAAGGAAATCCCGACCGTCTGCCGCAGCCTGCGCGAAGCGCTGGAAAGCCTGAACGCGGACCGCGAGTTCCTGAAGAAGGGCGACGTGTTCACCGACGACATGATCGACGCTTTCATCGAGCTGAAGATGGAAGAAGTGCTGGCGTTCGAAACCTCGCCGCACCCGATCGAATACAAGATGTACTACAGCGTCTGATGCGCTTGCCGGCCCTGGCAACAGGGCCGGCAGCCAGCAGAGAGCATTTGGGAACCCCCGCCGGTCCGCCGGCGGGGGTTTCTTTTTTGCGGAAAATTTTCATGGGCATGTCGGTACAACCGGGGCCACAGCGTCTTTCAGGCAGAACCATCCTGAACGGGGACGCCAGCAATGAAATTCATGATCCTGCTGAAGGCCACAACCGCCACCGAAGCCGGTGAGATGCCGGATACCGGCCTGCTGGCCGCCATGACTGCCTATAATGAAGAGCTTTTAACGGCCGGCGTGCTGGCGGGCGGCGAAGGGCTGCATCCGACAAGCGCCGGCGCGCGGGTGCGTTTCGATGGCGCTGACCGCCAGGCAAAGTCGGGCCCGTTCGCGGACGATCCGGCCCATCTGATTGCCGGCTTCTGGATTTTTGAGACGAACAGCCTGAAAGAGGCGGTGGAATGGGTAAAACGCTGCCCCAACCCCACCGGCCAGCAGGCGGAAATCGAAATCCGCCGTATCTTCACGGCAGAGGATTTCGGCCCCGCCATGACCCCGGAATTGCAGGCACGGGAAGAGAAGCTGCAAACGGCCTTGAGCGGCTATCTGGGCTGACGGGCTTTCCCGTCAGCGGACAAGGGCATAGGATGGGGCCTGTTCTGCCGCAATCAGGCTCGCCCCCATGTTCCGCCCCTTGCACGCACCCATGATCGCCCTGGCCCTGTTGGCCAGCCTGCCCGCCCCTGCCCTGGCCCAGCAGGCCGAGGCCAAGGCGGCGGCGCTGGATGCCAATTGCAAGCCGGGTAAGGTGGAGGTGCTGAAGCGCGTCAATGGCCGGCTGTCGGAAACACTCTACAAGATCGTCTGTACCGGCCAGAAGACCAGCGACGGCAAGGAAGTGGCCGTCACCGTGCAGTGCCGCGACCGAATCTGCGTGACCTCCCGCTGAAAGCAGCAGCGGGGCCGGGATATCTCCCGGCCCCGCTGTATCGCTCACCCTCAGAACTTCGCCTTCAGTTCCAGCCCCCAGGTACGGGGCAGGCCCTTGGTGACGAAGTTGAAGGTGGTGGTGTTGGGCACCACCAGCACCACGCCATCGGCATTATAGCGCTTGTCGAACAGGTTGCGGGCGAACAGGTTGATGCCCCAGGTCTCATTCTCCACGCCCAGGCGGACATTCACCAGATCCAGCGCGGGGCGTTCCGTGCCCGGCGTGTTCAGCGTGTCGAAATACATCGGGCCGGTGCGGTTATATTCCACGCGGGCCGACAGGTCGAAGCCATCGCCAATCGGCTTGCTGTACTGGCTGCCCAGGATGACGTCATATTTGGCGGTGAAGGGGAAGCGGTTGCCCACCGTCTGCGGCAGCTCCTTATTCTCCTTGATCTCGCTATGCAGATAGCCAAAGCCGCCGAACAGGTCCAACCCGTCGGCCACCCGCACCACGCCATCCATCTCGAACCCCTTGATGTCGTTGCGATCAACGATGGAGATCACGCGCGACAGGGAGAAGGGGAAGAACTGGAAATAATGGGCATTTTCCACCCTGGTGGTGAAGGCGGCCACGTTGAAGGTGACGCGGCCATCGAACAGGCGGGTCTTCACGCCCGCCTCATAGGATGATGACGTCTCCTTGTTGAACTGGTCTTGCACCGTGGTGTTGGTGACGCCATCGATATTGATGATGTTGAAGCGGCTGCCCAGCGGGTTGAAACCGCCCGAGCGGAAGCCCTCCCCCCAGGTGGCATAGAGGGAGACCTGATCCGACGCGTTCCAGCGCAGGGAGATGCGCGGCTGCAGGTCACTGAAGCTCTCCTTGCGGACCAGCCCCTGCACATTGGGGATAGGGGAGAAGGCGGCCGGGGTCAGGTTCGTCGTCTCCCGATTCTCCTTGTCGTAGCGCAGCGCGACCGAGGCTTCCACATCCGGCACGATATCATAGGCCAGCTGGCCGAACAGGGCCCAGGCATCGTTGGCATTGTCGGTCCAGGTGACGGCCACCACCGGGTTTTCAGGGCCGCCCAGCGGTGCCGGCACGATGACGCCCTGGCCCAGATCATTACCCCGGTTCAGCACGACTTCGCGGTTGAACTTGATGTAATAGGCGCCGGCGATGTAGCGCAGCCGGTCTTCACCGGGGGAGGTGAAGCGCAGTTCAAAGGATGTGTCATCCTGATTGCGCTCCTGATATTGCGTGCCGTCGCGCGGGGTGGGGCCATAGCCCTCATACAGCGCCGGGTTGGTGAAGAAATCCGTCGGCTTGGGCGCATTGGGGAACGGGGCACCGAACAGGGCCAGATCGACCGCCCCTTCACCGCCCATATTCTCTTTCAGGTCATGATAGGCGGCGGTGAAGGTCAGGGTGCCGGCCTCGCTGTTCCAATCCACCTTGCCGGCAATATCCAGCCGTTCCTGGTGGTTGAAGCTGTCGACATTGCCGACATAGGGGATGGAGGTGTCCTTGATATCGACACCGTTGGTGAAGCCCGGCGTACCCGCCGTCTGATTGTTGAAATTGAAGGCATAGCCATGGACCTTGGCATAGCCGACCGACAGATCGACCTCGATATCCTCCGTCGCCTTATACACCAAGCGGCCGCGTACCTGCCCTTCGGAGAAGCTATCCTCCTTCTTATGCAGGGTGATGTTTTCGAAATAGCCCTCGCGGTCCTTGTAGGCAGCGGTGATACGGGCAAACAGCTTATTCTCAATGATCGGGCCGCCGACAAAGCCGGTGACCTTGTATTCATTGCCGTTGAACTCATAACCGGCGCGGATTTCGCCCTCCGGCTCGTTCCCCGGCTTCTTGGTGGTGACCAGAATGGCGCCGCCAATGGCGTTGCGGCCATAGATGGAGCCCAGCGGCCCCTTGATCACCTCAATCTGCGCGATATCCACCATATCCTGGTTGAAGGCATTGGGGTTGGGCACCAGCACCCCATCCAGCACATAGGCGAAGGGCGGCTCGCTGTCGCGCGGCTGGATGACGCCGCGGATATGCACCTGGCTTTCACCGACATTGGTGGTCTGCAGGAAGCTGACATTGGGCGTCAGGGACAGGAAATCCGCCGGCCCGGTGATACCGGCCTTTTCAATCGTGTCGGCGGTGAAGGCGGCCACGGCCACCGGGGTTTCGCGCGCCGTCTCATTACGCTGGCGGGCGATCACGACGATCTCGTCCAGCATAATATCATCATTCGCCGGCGGCGGGGCAGCGTTCTGCGCCGCCGCGTTATTGGATACAATTGTCAGGATCGCCAACGCCGTCCCGGCGCTGAGACGTGACAGCAATCCCTTGCCGATTTTCATCATCATCTCCACTGTTCTCTTTGATTTATGAGAGGCCGCCGACCCTGTTTCCGGTTGTGCGACCTGTTACCCGTGACAATAAGTCTGTGTCGCGACCAGATAGGCAGCAAGGGGGTAGATGCAAACATTGTATACTTTGACTGGAACTGTTGTATGAATGACGCGGTGCCACCGAAAGCCGCCATCAAGGAGATGCCCCTTGCGGGCTGGTGTCAGGGCACAGGGGCGCTATAACCATCCCAGGCAAGACCGTAATGACGGCGATCAGGGGAGGCCCGGAACATGAGCAATGCGGTGGAGAAGGCCTATGCCGAGATCCGTGATGCCATCATGGTCGGCATTTTCCCGCCCGGCACACATCTGAAGGAAGATGAGCTGGCGAAAAGGATCGGCGTCAGCCGCACCCCGATCCGGGAGGCGCTGCGCCGGCTGAATGCCGAAGGCTCGGTACGATTCCTGCGCAACCATGGCGCCTTTGTCGCCGACTGGACCATGGCGGAAATCCGGGAAATCTTCGATCTGCGCGGGGTACTGGAAGGCTATGCCGCTGAACGCGCGGCGGAACGCTGTTCCGCCGACGATGTGGCGCGGTTGCGCCAGCTGGCAGAAGAGATGATCGCGCTGGAGGCCGAGGGCGGACCCGATTTCCGCTCCCGCATCGCCGAGGCCAATGGCGAATTCCACCGCATCATCGTGCAGAGTGCCGGCACCCAGCGGCTGGGCAGCATGATGGCCCAGGTGGTGGAGCTGCCGCTGGTGCTGCGCACCTTCCACCGCTATGACCCCGAGGCGCTGCGCCGCAGCCTGAACCACCATCTGGAGATCGTGGCGGCGATGGAGGTGCGCGACGGCGCCTGGGCCGGTTCGGTCATGCGCAGCCATATCGCTGCCGCTTGGCACGCCATCGACTCCGGCGCCCGGGAAGAAGCCAGCCGTCGGGAAGCGGCAGAATAAGGCCGGGGCCGTCTTCGCCAAGTCTTTGCCGCAATCACCCTCTTCCATGCCGCTGACCTGTCCGCCATCGGCGTGCATTGACTTCGTTGCCGTCGTCGGGGACAAGCTGAAACCCAGTGATGAGATTCTTCCCCGTTGGAACAAGACGGCCCGCCCATGACGCCGACCACCCTTCGCCTCCGCCGCCTGCTGCTCTGCTCCGCCCTGGCCCTTGGCGCGCCGGCGGCCTGGGCGCAGACCAACCCGGTGGGCACGCCCGGCGTCTCCCCCGTCGCACTCGGCAGCGCGGAGAAGGACAAGGGCAAGGGGCAGCCGGTGCTGCTGTCGGCCGACCATCTGGATTATGATGAGGATCTGGGCATCGTCACCGCGCGCGGCCATGTGGAGCTGAGCCAGGGGGCACGCCTGCTGCTGGCTGATACGGTCAGCTTCTCGGAAAAGACCAACATCGTCACCGCGTCGGGCAATGTCTCCATCCTGGAGCCAACGGGCGAGGTGCTGTTCGCCAATTACACCGAGCTGTCGGACGATCTTTCCCGGGGCTTCGTCGATCAGGTCCGCATCCTGATGTCGGATAATTCCAAGTTCGCCGCCCTGCAGGGCGAACGGCTGGACGGGCGCTATACCCGCATGGAAAAGGGCGTCTATTCGCCTTGCGAGCTGTGCGCCAGCGACCCGACGCGCCCGCCCATCTGGCAGATCCGGGCCGCCCGCATCACCCATGATCAGGAAAAGCACGATATCTATTACCGGGACGCCACGCTGGAGGTGATGGGCGTTCCGGTGATGTATATGCCCTTCTTCGGCCATCCCGATCCCACCGTGGAACGGCGCAGCGGCTTCCTGCCGCCGGCCGGGGGCATCAGTTCCGATCTGGGCACCTATGCCCGCATCAAATATTTCTTCGATATCGACGAATCGAAGGATTTCACCCTGGAGGCCGTGCCCAGCACGGAGGATGATCTGCTGCTGGGTGGTGAATATCGCCAGCGCTTCGGCAGTGGCAGCCTCAACCTGTCAGGCAGCGCCACCTATGCCGACCGGCCACGCATCATCGGCAATCAGGAAGTGGTGAAGAAGAATTTCCGGGGCCATATCTTCGCCAATGGCCGGTTCGACATTGACCAGAACTGGCGCTGGGGTTTCGACCTGCGGCGCGTCACCGACAATACGCATCTGCTGCGCTATGATTATTCGGCAGAAGACATCCTGAACAGCCGCGCCTTCGTGGAATGGTTCAGCGGCCGGGATTATTTCAGCTTCAACGCCTATGATTTCCAGGATCTTCGCCCCGCCAACCGGGAGGAAGAGCCGGTGGTGCTGCCCATGGCCCAGTATAATCTGCTGGGCGAGCCGGGCAGCCTGCTGGGCGGCCGTTGGGAGTTTGATGCCGGCCTGCTGTCGCTGCTGCGCAGTGACGGCAATGATACACGCCGCCTGTCCAGCGCCCTGGGCTGGCGGCGCAGCGACATCGCCCCCATCGGCCTTGTTTCCACCCTGAATGCCGAAATGCGCACCGACGGCTACTGGGTGTCCGACCTGCGCCGGGCCGATGGCACGGTCGACCGCGATGACAAGGCGCGGCTGCGCGCCTTCCCGCACGCGGAATGGACCGTCTCCATGCCGCTGGCCCGCCAGATGGGCACGGTGCAGCATATGGTGGAACCGATGGTGATGCTGTCGGCCGCCCCCAATATCTCTGCCAGTTCGGCCATCCCCAACGAGGACAGCCAGGATATCGAGTTCGATTACACCAACCTGTTCAGCGCCTCCCGCTATAATGGCATTGACCGGCTGGAGGGCGGGCAGCGCGTCACCTATGGTGTGAAAAACGGCTTCTATGGCTTTGGCGGTGGCAGCAGCACGCTGTTTGTCGGCCAATCCTACCGGCTGCAGAAAGACACGGACTTCCCGGAAAGCTCCGGCCTGCGCCGTCGCAGCTCTGACGTGGTCGGCAAGCTGGAGCTGAGCCCCAGCCCCTGGATGGATGTCAGCTATTCCTTCCGGTTGGACAGCAAGACGCTGGCCCAGCGCCTCCACGATGTCTATGGCACCATTGGTCCGCAGCAGTTCCGCGTCTCCGGCGGCTATGTCTTCATCGACAAGCTGGCCCAGTCCCCCACCAACAGCATCACCAGCAGCACCAGCCTGCGTGACCGTGAAGAACTGACCCTGGCCATCAATTCCGCCATCACCGAGCACTGGTCGGTCGGCATCAACCATCGCCGCGATCTGGCCAAGGGCGGCAGCGGACCGCTGCGCAGCGGCGCCACCATCACCTATCAGGATGAATGCCTGACCTTCCAGCTGGTGGGGGAACGCAACTATACCGAACGCACCGGCGTCGATACCGGTGACCGGCTGTTCTTCCGCGTGGTGCTGAAGAATCTGGGCGAGTTCATGAGCCCCGCCATCTCCGGCAAGGTATTCGGCGAACAGCGTTGAGGGCGGTCGCGGATATAACCCGTTGGCACTAATTGACCACCGGCCCCGAACATGTTCTCCAGGGGATATTCCTGGGAAACATCCGGGCCGGCACACCCCGACGGGAGCAACCATGCCGCAACAGACCGCCGCCTTCCTTGCCCGTGGCGGGGAAATCGGGGCGCTGATGCAGCGCAAGGACTGGTCGCAATCCCCCCTGGGCGCGCCAGAGAGCTGGCCCGGCGCCTTAAAAACCACGGTCGGCCTGATGCTGACCGCCAAGGCCCAGATCGTGCTGTTTTGGGGACCGACCTTCATCGCACTTTACAATGATGCCTATGCCCCCACCATCGGTCTGAAACATCCCGACGCGCTGGGGCGGCCGGCGGCGGAATATTGGTCGGAACTGTGGGACGATCTGCATCCGCTGCTGCAATCGGTGCGGGACAGTGGCCAGACCGTCTTCGCCAATGACCGGCCATTCTACATTGAACGGCATGGCTATCCGGAGACAGTCTATTTCGACATCTCCTATTCCCCCGTCTTCGATACGGATGGCAGCATCGGCGGCGTGCTCTGCATCGTCTCGGAAACGACGGGGCGGGTGCTGGGGGAACGGCGGCTGCGGGAAAGCGAGGCGCGCTTCCGCAATATGGCCGACCATGCCCCGGTGATGATGTGGGTCACCGACCAGAAGGGGCTCTGCACCTATCTCAACCGCTCCTGGTATGAATTTACCGGCCAGGGGCAAGATGAAGGGCAGGGTCTGGGCTGGCTGGAGATGGTGCATCCGGAGGACCGGGCGGAAGCCGAACGCATCTTCGCCGCCGCCGGGGAGCGAGGGGAGCCGTTCCGGCTGGAATACCGGCTGCGGCGGGCCGATGGCCTCTATCGCTGGGCCATCGACGCCGCCGCCCCGCGTTTTGCCGAGGATGGCAGCTTCCTGGGCTATATCGGCTCGGTCATCGACATTGCTGACCGTTTTGAAGCGGAACAACGGGTCCGGGATAGTGAGGCGCACCTGCAGGCGCTCAGCAATTCCATTGATGACATGGTCTGGTCAGCCCGCGCCGATGGCTATCTCGATTACTATAATGACCGCTGGTACGAATTTACCGGCCTGCCACGCGGGGCCAGTGATGGCGACGCCTGGGATAGTGTCATTCATCCGGAAGATCAGGCACGAACCTGGGAATGCTGGCGTAACTCGCTTGCCACCGGCACCCCCTATCGCATCGAATACCGGATGCGCCACCGCTCGGGCCGCTATCTCTGGGCCATGGGCCGGGCACAGCCGGTGCGGGACAGCGATGGCAGGATTGTCCGCTGGTTCGGCACCTGTACCGACATCCAGGCCATCGTGGATGCGCGCGAGGTGCTGGCCCGATCACGGGAGGAGCTGGAGCGCGAGGTGAATGAGCGCACGGCCAAGCTGCTGGAGGCGGAAAGCCGCCTGCGTCAGGCCCAGAAGATGGAGGCGGTGGGCCAGCTGACCGGCGGCATCGCCCATGATTTCAACAATATGCTGGCTGTCATCATCAGCGGCCTGACGCTGATGCAGCGCCGGCTGGCGCGCGGCGACACCAACATCGCCCCTTATATTGAAGGCGCCATGGATGGGGCACATCGGGCCGCCGCCCTGACGGAACGGCTGCTGGCCTTCGCCCGCCAGCAGCCGCTGGCCCCACAGATCGTCGATGCCAACAGCCTGATCAATGGCATGTCGGAGCTGCTGCTACGGGCGCTTGGCGAACCGATCCGGGTGGAAATGGTGCGCGCTGCCGGCTTGTGGCGCACCCATGTCGACCCCAACCAGCTGGAAAATGCCCTGATCAACCTGGCCGTCAATGCCCGCGACGCCATGCCCGGCGGTGGACGGCTGACGATTGAGACGGCCAATGCCTTCATCGACGATGCCTATGGTGCCGAACATGAGGTGCAGCCGGGCCAATATGTGCTGATCGCCGTGACCGACACGGGTGACGGCATGACGCCGGAGGTGCTGGCCCGCGCCTTCGACCCGTTCTTCACCACCAAGGGGGTCGGGCGCGGCACCGGGCTGGGCCTGTCGCAAGTGTTCGGCTTTGTCCGCCAATCTGGCGGCCATGTGAAAATCTATTCGGAGCCGGGGCACGGCACCTGCGTGAAAATCTATCTGCCCCGCCATTATGGCGATGCCCTGCCCTATCAGCGCCGTAGCGAAGCCAAGCCGGGGCAGGTGGCCCGGCCGGGGGAGGTGGTGCTGGTGGTGGAGGATGAGGAACGGGTCCGCCGCTTCTCCGTCGAAGCCCTGCGGGAGCTGGGCTATACAGTGGTGGAGGCGGCCAGCGGGCTGGAGGCGTTGTCGCTGATCGAAGCGGGCTGCCGGCCATCCCTGATGTTCACCGATGTGGTGATGCCGGAAATGACCGGGCGCCAGCTGGCCGACAAGGCGCAGTCCCTGCTGCCGGGGCTGAAGGTGCTGTACACCACCGGTTATACCCGCAACGCGGTCGTCCATAATGGCGTGCTGGACCCCGGCACCCATTTCCTGCAGAAACCATTCGGGCTGGATGCGCTGGCGGCAAAGGTACGGGAAACACTGGACGGCGACGCTTAAGCCCCTAAATAATGGTTAAACCAAGCTGCCGGTGACGGCGCAGGGTTTTGCCAAGATGCATAATGCCAACCGATCAGGTGAGATCATGGAACTGGTGAGTCGTTCTTCCACCCGCCGCGCCTTCATGGGGCTTTGCGCCGGGCTGGCCCTGCTGGCGGGCTTTGGTCCTCTGGCCACCCCGGCCAAGGCCGAAAACGCTTATGACTTCACCTTCCAGGCCATTGAAGGTGGGGCGCTGCCCCTGTCCCAGTATAAGGGCAAGGCCGTGCTGGTGGTGAACACCGCCTCCATGTGCGGTTACACGCCCCAGTACAAGGGCTTGGAAACCCTGTGGGAAAAGTATCGCGACAAGGGGTTGGTCGTGGTTGGCGTCCCCTCCAATGATTTTGGCGGCCAGGAGCCCGGCTCCGACAAGGAAATCAAGGAATTCTGCAACGTCAATTTCGCCATCGACTTCCCCATGACCACCAAGGAACCGGTGAAGGGCGCCCAGGCCCACCCGTTCTACAAGTGGGTGGCAGCCCAGAAGGGGGAGCCGAAATGGAACTTCCACAAGTATCTGCTGGCGCCCGACGGCACGCTGGTCGCGGCCTTCCCCTCCAAGATCGAACCGGATAATGCCGAGTTCCTGACGGCGGTTGAAAAGGCCCTGCCGAAAGCCAGCTGATCAGCCCAGCATCTCCCCGCCCTGACCGGGGCGGGGAGATGTTCCACGTGAGCTGGCCTGTTTCACGCCGTGATATTCAGCCCCGGAGCGGCAGCCTTTGCCGGGGTCGGCGCTGCCGCAGCAGCCAGCCCATAGGCAGCCTGCGCCTGCCGGTTCAGTAACGGGGATGCGGGATTGGGCCGTTCCTGGCCATCATCGCCGCCACCATCCTGCTGCTTATCCCGCAGTTCATTCTGTGCCTGGGCCTTGGTGGCGTCGGCCTGCGAGGCAACCGCCCGGTCCTGCGGCGATGGGTCAGGGGGGGCCAGTGCTGCCCGCTTGACCACCTCCATCTTGGTGATGGTGGCTTCCGGGTTGTTGCGGACAGGGGAGGCATCAATCGGCACCTCGCCTGCCGTGGCATAACGGCGTCCATCCGGCCCGGTGGTATATTCCAGTTGAATCGCCCCGGCATAGGGGCCGCCGGCCGTCTTATGCGCCTGCTCATGCTGGCGCACCTGCGTGTCGGTCTTCTGCAGCTCCCGCACTTGCTGCTGCTGTTCGTTGGACAGCGCTTTCTGTCCGGACGCGGCTGCCCCACCGCCACCGACACGCGGCGACGCAGCACCCGACAGAACGGACAGGCCGGAGACAGACATATTACACGGCGCAGAGAGAAGAACCTATCGCTGTAACATAGTTCGCTTCCCGCATTTTGACCAGCCGGTCCCTGGCAGGGCGCCATCGCTGCCGGATGCCGGTACCCCATAAACGCGAAATCCCGGCCCCTTGCGGGGCCGGGATCGACACGCCATGCACCTGGGGTAAGGGGCCGGTGCCGCCCGCTGGATCAGCGCTTCAAGTTGATGGTCTCCGTCAGCATTTCGTCGGTGGTGGTGATGACGCGGGTATTGGCCGTATAGGAACGCTGGGCCACGATCAGCTTGGTGAATTCCTGCGCGATATCCACGTTGGAACCTTCAATGCTGCTGGCTGCGATGGTGCCGGCACCATTCTGGCCGGTATCGTTGAAGCGCGCCCGACCGCTCTCCGCCGATTCCGTGAAGACGCCGCCGCTTTCACGGCCCAGGGCATTGGCATTGTTGAACAGGACCAGCGGCACCTGGGCGATGATGCGGCGGCGGCCATTGTCATAGTTGGCCACCACATCACCATTTTCGCGCACTTCCACATCCTTGAAGGTGCCCTGCGGGCTGCCATCCTGAAGCTGGGAGGTCACGTTGATCTGGCTGCCATTGAACTCGGTCAGGCCTGAAGCCTCACCGAAGGTGCCGACATCCAGGGTGATGGTCTGCGGCCCATTGCCATAATCCACGTCGAAGGAAATCTGGGCCGGCTGCCCGGCTGCCGTCACAGCCGTTACGCGGGCATTACCTTCACCGACATTGGCGGAAGACAGGCTGGACAGCGTACCCGTCTTGACCTGCTCACCGCTGGGCAAGGTGCCGCCGAAGTTCAAGGTGACGTGGGCCGGCGTCGAGCCCAAGGTGGAATTGGGCTCTGCCAGGAAAGCCAGCCCATCCTCATTCCCGGTCATGGTGAGAACGCCGCCAACCGCCGTCGCCCGCACCGGGATGCCGGGTTCCTTATTGACCGCAGCCGCCAGATTGGTGGCGATTTCGTCCAGCGAAACCTCCTTACCGGTTGTGGTATAGGGGATGGTCTTGCTGAAGCTGGGGAAGGTCTTCTGTGTGCCATCCAGCTTGATGCTGGCATCCTTGGCCGTCAACACAATGCCGGTCGTATCGCCATTATCATTGGTGATCGCCTTGGCGCTGACCGGCGCACCGAAATCATTATTCACCTTGGTAATGAGGTTCTCCATCACGCTCTTAACATCAGGGAAATCCCCAATATTCTGTTCCGTGATCTGCGTTGAATAGGTGGTGCCGTTCATGGTGACGGCATAGACATTGCCCAGTACCGGCGCCGCCGTGGCGTTGGAGAAATCGAACCTCTGCGAGGTCGGATCGGTGACCATCGCATCGGTATCGGTGACGTTGAATGACTTGTTAGCACCCGTAACAGGATCGACGCTTACGCCGGTCAGCTGGAGCTTATTGCCCACCACAGCGGCGGTGACATCCGTGCTGGTGATCGTGGGCAGGAAGTACGTGGTCAACGCATCCGTCATCGTCGGCGGTTGCGGCAACGCATCAATGTCGGCCTGGGTCAAGGGGCCATAGTTGGCAAGCGAGCCATTGACGGTCAGGCTGAAAATATCCCCCACCACCGGGGCGCGGTCCGGATAGTTCAGTTCCGTCACCTGGGCCTTGGTGGCGGTTGCCTGGGTGATGGTGGTGCCACGCTGCGCCGTCGGCTCGGTCTGGATGGGGCTGGGGCTGCGCAACGTCACGGAATAGACAGCCCCGACATCGCCCGGAACACCCCCGATCGAAATGCGCTGGGTCTGACGCCCCCCGCTGACATTGCCCTGCAGAGAGCTGACAAAGGTTGTGTTATCCGCAGCCGCAGCATTGGTGACCGACGGCTGCATCAGCTTGTCACGCGCCGTGACATTGAAACCGGTGCCGGCCGTCGTAGCCGTCAGCACCAGCCGGTTATCACTGACGCTGGCCGTGAAGTTTGTGCTGGTGATGGTGGGCAGCAAGTGGGTCGTCAACGCGTCGCTGAACTTCGGCGGCTGCGGCAGCGCATCAATGTCAGCCTGGGTCAGCTTGTAGGAATAGGTCTGACCGTCCGCGCTCACGCTCAACTCTTCACCCGCCACCGGCGCGCGGTCGGGGTATGAGAGCTGTGTGACCTGCTGCACGCCGGCATTGTTGGGGGTAACCGTCTCGCCCACCTGGTCGCCAACACTGAAACTGTCGCCAGCACTGGTGCTGCGCAGCGCCAGGGCATTACCCGAAACCGAGGCTACCACCCGTTCGCCGGCCGAGTTGGCGTTGATCTGGGAAGCCAGCGCCTGGACAACACCGTTCAGATCCTTCAGCTGGCCGACATTGGCCGCCGTCACTTCCACCTTGTAGGTCTTGTTCGTCGTGTTATCGACATTCACGGTGAAGACGTCACCGATATCGATGGAGCTGCCGGCGAAGGTCAACACGCTCTGCTGCGGCTGGGTCGCGGTGGCGGCCGTGGTAACGGGGCTGTTCACCGTGTTCGCGGTGGGGGCCGCATTGGTCACTTTGGTGGCCAGGGTGAAACCGGTGCCGGCATCGGCAGCCGTCAGACGCAGGCGACCACCGCTGACAACGGCATTGACGCCGGCGGGCGGTACGGAGGCGTTGATCTTGTCGGCCAGCGACTGGGCAACACCGGTCAGGTTGGACAGCTGGGAAGCGTTGGTCGGTGTAATCGTTTCGGTAAAATCGGCCCCATTCACGGTGACCTTGTAGGTGTCACCGATCTTGAAAGCGCCATCACCTTTGGGGGAGGTGAACTGCACCTCGTCGATCTGTTTGCGGGCCTCGGCACCCGGCGTCAGGCTGGTGGAAGCGGCACTGACCGGGAAGCCGGTCAGGTTGCCGGACAGGGGCAGCTTGCCGGTCGCACCCGGGGTGTCGATGGACAGGCGCCAGGAGCCCTCGGACTGGCCAGGACGCCAACCCAGGGTGATGTCGCGCGGCGTGCCGGTCGCATCATAGATCTGGATGGTGGTCGGCTGGATCGGCGTGCCGGCCTGGGGTTCCTTCGGGAGGTTGGCCTTGAGCGTGATATTCTTGGTCGGCACCGGGCTGTCGATATCCGCCGTCACCTTGATGGGCGAAGCCGTCGTCGTGAAGGAATTGGTCGCTTCATTGTAAATATAGCCGTTCAGCGCATAGCCGGAACGATTGACCAGCGTGCGATCATCATTCAGCTCAAAGCTGCCGTCACGGGTATAGAAGCGTTCCTGCGTCGGCGTCGCGACACCATTGACTTCTGTCAGGCGGCTGACGCTGAAGAAGCCCTGACCACGCACTGCCAGATTGGTGGTACGATCCACCGTGGAGATGTTGCCGGCCACGCTGTTGGCGTAGGACGGGCGCGCCACCACACCACCGGGACTATGGGTACGGGCGTTGGATTGCAGCACCAGATTGGTGAAGGCGGTATCCACCCGCTTGTAACCGGTGGTCTGCGAATTGGCGATATTATCAGAGATATGGCCAAGCGCGGAGGCCTGGGCCTGCAGGCCGGCGATACCAGTGGTCAAGGAGCCGAAGATGCTCATGGGAAAACTCCCGTTGGAATAATGGCGTGTCGCCAGTACCTAAGCAATTGTGATGCCAACTGGGGATGGGGACGGAATCCGCTGATTTTCCTCAGTTCTGGGTCCCACCCCACCCGGCACGCTCTGCCGCCGGCCCCTGCCCGGCGGTTTTTGCCGATCGGACCCGTGCCGGATTTGCCGATCAAGCTGGTGAAGCCAAAGCAAAAGGGCCGGTCCCTCGCGGAACCGGCCCTTTGAAATTTGCCCCGTCTGGGGCCCATCGCCGATCAATTGGGACGGGGAATGGTGAACATGCCGGAACGGATGTCGCCGGCCAGACCATCCAGGAAACCGGCCGTGGTTTCAGCACCATGCTTGGCCAACAGGCCGTAAATGGCGGCCGTCACCGACATGGTGCCGATCATGTCATAGGGCGCACCTTCGTGGATGGCGTTCAGCCAGAAGGCGTTGAACTGATCGAACAGGCGGGTGCGCACCGCCTCGTCCTGGGCCGGCATCCCGGCGGCTTCGGGGGCGGAAATGGTGAACTGGGAGGATTCGGTGAAGGCGTTCATATCGGTTCTCCTTTTGCTTGAAACAGGTTTGAAGGGATGGAACAGGATCAGGACAGGAAATTCACCAGTGACAGGGAAGCGGTGCGCCCGGTCACGGCGTAGGAGGTTTGCTGGCGGTTGAGGGCGGCTTGCAATTTTACGGCCACTTCATTTTCGTCCACGCCCTCGATCTGGGCCATTTCACCGGTGGCTTTGGCCATGGCGCTGGCGTGGCGGGTCTGGGCGTTTTCCATCGTGGTGGCGGCATTGACCACGCGGGCGGAGACGCCTTTCAGCTCGTTCTGGGCAGCGATCGCCAGATCGCGCCCTTCGCTCATGATCTCGCTGTAACGGCCGGGTTGGGCCACGGCCTGGGTCAGCCGGCGCAGGCTGCTGACCAGCTTCTGGATGGCGGGATCATTGCTGCTGACCCCATAGGTGACCGACAGGCCTTCATCCGCCGTCATGCGCGCCTGATCATAGGCGGCGCTGTTATCGGTCTGCTGGGCAAATTCGGTATCATAGAAGGGCAGCTTGGGCGGTGCCGCCAGATCGGCAAAAACATCCTGATTGGCCAGGGGGGGGATTTCATTGGTTACCAGCCGTGCGCTGTTGCCGGCATTGTTGATGCTGGCCGTGGTCTGGAACTCGCTGTTATTGGCCTTGGCCGTCAGGATGATGTTGGTATCATCGGCCGGATCAATGCTGGCCGTGACCGTAGAGGCCTGATCACCATTGATCTGCGCCGTCAGTTTCTGCGCCACCCAGTTCGTCATGGAGGTGGGTTGGGTGAAACCCGCCGGCACCGGCGTATTGCCGTTCAGAATATCGGTATCGGCCGGACTGATGGCATAGGAATATTGCGTGGGGCCGGCAATGATGACCTGCGGCGGCGCATTCTCGTTCTGGACAATGGTGCGGGCACCGACGGCGATGTTGAACACATCACCGACATCCGCTTCGTTGCCATGCAGCTTCACATGGTCGATCTGGTTCTGGGTTTCGGTGGCCTTCTGGATCGTATAGGGCGCCTGGCCAGGATCAAGGGCGCCCGGCGCCGGCTCCACGGTGTTGTTATGGGTGCCATTGTCATAGACAGCCGAGGACATGGTGAATTTGTCGGTGACATCATTGGCCGTGGCGGTGACGATGCCGTTGCTGACGGACAAGGTGACATTGAAAGGCGGCTGATGGGCCTTCATCTGATCGACCAGGCCCGTACCGGTGCTGTTGGTCAGCACCTCGTCCAGCGATTTCTCCTTGCCGGTACTGGTATAGGTAAAGCGACTACCGTTCAGCGTCATTTCATAGACTTCGCCGGCGTCACCCCGCGCACCCGAGAGGGTGGTGGTCATGACCTGCTTGGCGGAGATGATATCGCCCACCGGCTTGGTGGAAAGGCGCGAGCCGGCGAAGATATAGCGATCCCCCACCTTCTCATTCAGCATGGATTGCAGTTCGGTGGTCATGCCCTTGATCAGGGCCTTGGTAGAGGCAAGATCGGGCCAGGTGACATCGAAGCTGGACGTCCCGCCGCCTGTCAGTTTCTCAATATTCAGCTTGATCACGGCCCCCTCGCCGGGACCGCCATTGATGATGAAACGGTCGGCATCCACCTGGGGCGGCACCTGTTTCATATTGATCGTGTTGGTGGATTTGCCACCCAGCCCGTCGGTCACCGTCACATCGAAACTGCCGGCGGGACCGGTGCTGCTGGGGACGGCGGAAACCGAATAGGTGGCCTCTGCCTTGAAGCTGGAACTGAGGTGGTCGACCGTCACCTTCATGCTGTCGGCATTGGAATTGATGACGGAGCTGACCCGCACCTCCCCCGGCCCCTGCGGCAGGCGGCTGACATTGCTCAGCTCGGATGCCATGCTCACCATCCGCTCCATGATGGTGTTGTAGGATTTCACCCGCGTCATCGACTGGTCGATGGTGTTCGTATAGGCCTGACGCTTGGCATAATCGGCACGCAGGTCCAGCAGCCGCTGCGTCTGCGTGCCATAGGCGGACACATCGACCGATTTTTTGAGCGTGTTGAGCTGCGCCGACAAATCGTCGATCTGCCGCTGCCCACCGGTGAGCCCTCCCAGCGTGGAGAGGTAGCTGCCATAGCTGCTGATCCGTGTCATCTGACGATGCCCTCGATAGCGTCCAGCATAGTGTTGACCGTCTGCATCACGCGGGCGGCGGCGGAGTAATTGCGCTGAAGCACCTGCAACATGGCGATCTCTTCATCCATGTTGACGCCGGTATTGTTCTTGTACCGGCTGTCCAGCTGCGATTTGAAATCGGTGGCGATGGTCGCCTGCTCGTGCGTCACCTTGGCATTGGTGCTCCAGGAGCCGATCACGGTGGACACCATGGAGGAATAGCTGACGCTGGTGATGCGCAAGCCGTCCGCATTCAGGCTGCGGCCAGACGCCGACAGCGACTGCGTCACCCCGGTGACAGCACTTTGCTTGATCTTCTTCTCGCCCGACAACAGGGCCGGGTTGAGCTGGATATCGCCCGCCCCCTTACCGATGAAGAAGCGGTTGTCCAGTTCGCCCTCGGCAGCGGGACTGGCCTTATCATAGGCATCGGCAAAGCTGGTGGGCTCCCCCGGCTTGGTCGATCCCAGGAAGGCCTCCCCCAGCCCCTGAAGCTGGGAATTCAGCTTGCGGATGATCTCGGCCGCCGGCTGGTTGCTGGCCGGCTGCGGCGGATTGGCTGTGGACCCGTCGGCAGATAATTGCAGCAGGGCGCCCAGCTTGCCGTCATTGATCTGGTCATTCAGCGCCCGATCGCTGCCGGACGAGCGCAGCACCCCGTTGGAATAGCTGAACTTCACCGGTGCGGCATCCAGCAGCGAGACGCCGGATGAGGTAAAAATGGACAGCCTGCCGTCGCCCCGCTCTATGGTGCGGACGCTCATCAGGCTGGATACGTCGCGGACAAGCTGGTCACGCTTATCCTCCAGATTCATGGTGGGCTCGCCGGCCCCCTTGCTGGCCAGGATATCGTCATTCAGCTTGTCGATGGTGGTCAGCGCCGTGTTCAACTGATCGACGGAGCTTTGAATATCCGTGTCAATCTCACGCTTCAGATCATTAACGCCCAGGTTCAGCCGCCGCAGCTCGCGGGCCACGTCATCGCCATAGGTGACGACCTGGCCCTGCGCCACCGTATTTTCCGGCGTGGCCTCCACTTCCATCCAGGCGGCCTGGAATTTCTGCATGGCATCCGTCAAGGGCGGGGTGCCCGCCGTGGTGCCCAGCAGGTCGGTCGCCTTGCGCATATAGGTGGACAGGGTGCTGGCGCTGGCCTCCTCCGAAAGCGTCTGCTGCAGCTGCACCCGCAGCGCCACATCCACTTCCCGCCGGTACTGCGCCACCATCGGGTTGCCGGTTGCATCAATGGTCCGTTCCAGCACATGGCGGGAACGGTTGGGATCATCGGCACCGGCCACATTCTCGGCAACGACCGACAGCTGCCCCTGGATCATCCGCAGGTTGCTGGAGGTGTTGTTGAGAACGCCGAAAAGGCTGGTCATCGTCCCTATCCCTTGATGCGGCCCGGCTGGGCAGCGACAGACCCCGGATGGATCGGTCACCTACCCCTATGCAATGGGCGGGCCAAAAGGGAGAAGACGGTTAAGTCACTGATTCAAAACGGTGACAGGTAGGACGAGGAGTCCCACCGGCAATTTCTTCCCAGAAGAGAAAACCGGAAACGGCAAGCTTGGCCGGGCAGGGGGACCAAATCTCAACCACCCAACAAAGAAAATCCGCCCGGAAGCGGGCGGATGGCGAGGAGGCGTCAGAACAGGGACGGTCGCACCGCCTCGGCAAGGGCGATGCGACCACAGGGTCAGGCCGTATGGACGGCCGCCGACAGCAGAGACAGACGGCTGCGAACGATCTGTTCGGCTACCAGCCAATGTTCCATATCCTTGCCCACCGGCTGGCCTTCACTCAGCCAGAGCAGATAGGCCTCATGCGCCACCTGCTCCGTGGTGGGCTGCACAGCAACCGGATCAAGCGGGGCGGCAGTGACGGGGGCAGCCTTCTTCTTCGTCCGGCCGGCGGGGGCCTTGGCGGCCTTGGTGGCCATCCGCGCCTTCTTGGCCGGGGTGGGTGGCGGCATCACCGGCTCTGCCGGGACGGTTTCAACCAGGGTGGTGGCAGCGGTTTCGGCATTCTTGGGCTTACGCGGCATAGGTCCAGATCTCCATGCAAGGCGGTTCGCGAAGCGGCGATTGGGGGAACGCGCGAATGATGCGGTTGGCAAAAAGTTTGACAAATTTATTGCACCGCACCACAGGCAGAATTTACCACCTTCCGCCGGGTCGCCCTAGAGGTTTTCTGCTTTGTCCAGCCCCTTGATGGGAGTACCCCCTCTTTACTGCTGCACTGCACCAAGGCCCTGCAGCAGCGGAAGCCGACGCTGACGGAAACGCTGCCAGCGTTCCTCCAGTTCCACGAGATTCTGTTTCGGCGTTTCCAAAAGGCGACCGTCGCGCAACAGCCGCTGACCAGACGCCGCCAGAACGTCCCAGGCAGCCTTTGCGGGGTCGGCCGCCTGCTGGCCAAGGGCGTGCAGGAAAAGCTGTTCCACCCGATCCACGGCGATGGCGCCGCCGGTGGCGGGGCAGGCCAGCGCCTGCAGCCGGTCAACCTGCAGCGCCTGCTGCAGGATCACGGCGTTGAGCCGCTGCGCCGTCGTCGCCCGCGCCGCCAGCCCTGCAGGCGGCAGGGCCGGCGCCAGCAGGTCCAGTGCCGCCAGCAGGCCCAGCGCCCCCGGCACCCCCGCGCCATGGCGGGCCTGCAGCACCGACAGGGGCAATGGCCCCGCCTGCAGGCTGGCCAGGATGTCCTGCGACAGATGCCAATCCGGTTCCACCGTGCTGCCGCCGGGCAGGGTGGCCCGGCGCGGCAGGTCACGCGGGTGGCCCAGCGCCGCCCAGCTTGGATCCCGGACAGGCGCTGCCGGTACGCCGCCGCCCCGGCGGAACAGGTCACGGCGGAACGGTCGGTTGGTCAGATAATCGCGCAGCATCTCCACAAAGACGGGATCATCATTCCCTGCCGGCCCTGCCGCTTCCGCAATGGCGGGGGCCTGCAGCGCCGCTTCCCAGCGGTCGGCTGCACGGCGCTGGCCGGCGAAATGCACGTCGATGGCCGCCAGATCGGCGGCGATATCGGCAAAATAGACCGGCTCCCAGCTCTCATTGAAATATTCATGCGCCAGATACTGGGCCGGGCGCCCCCGCAACTGGGCCAGCCGGGGGGAGAGGGTGGGATTGATGCGGAAATAATCCGCCCCCTGCCCTTCCAGCCGGCTGGCCAGTTCCAGCGCCGCCCCGATGCGCGCCGGCAGATCGCCCGCCGTCCGCCTTGCCTGCTCCAGCATCAAGCGGCGCAGCGGCAGATATTGCGCCCAGCCCGGCAGCACATTGTAACCGATATAGACCAACCCGCCGGGCTTCAGTTTGGCCTCAATGAAGCGCACCACATCGGCCCGCGCCGCCGGCCCCACCCAGGACCAGACGCCATGCAGGGCGATCATGTCAAAGGCCGGCAGGTCGGGCTGCCGCCGGTAATCCCGAAAGCCCTTTTCGCTGACCGTCAGGTTAGACAGCCCCGCCGCCTCGGCCAGCCCGCGCACATGGGCCACATGGTCCGGGTTGAAATCATTGCCCCAGAAGCGGGCCTGCGGGTTGGCCGCCGCCATCAGGGCCAGGCTGAAGCCCTGGCCGAAACCCAGCTCGCAATAATCAAACGGCTGGCCAGGGCTGATCGGGGCATCGGGCAGGGCCGCCGCCATCTCCCACGGCAGCAGTTCCACGTGGAACCCGTGGGTGTAGCCGATCTCCGTTACATATCCTTCGGTCCAGCCTTGCATCTCGCCCATATCCAGAAACGACGCTTTCGCTTTTAATGGCACGCTTCGGCGATCTCGCCTATAGATCGCCGCCTTACAGGAATGCGGGTGTGGAAAGGTTCTGCGGATGCGGTACGGGAAGCTGGAAGTGATCTGCGGGCCGATGTTCTCCGGCAAATCGACGGAGATATTGAAGCGGGCCATCTGGTACACGCACGGCACCGGTTCCCACATCATGCTGCTGAAGCCCGCCTTCGATGTGCGCTATGCCCAGGACCGGGTGGTGAACCATGATGGTATCGGCTTTGACGCCATGCCCATCACCCGGATGCCGCCCGTTGCGGACCAGATTTCCGCCGTCTTCATTGATGAGGTGCAGTTCTGCACCGATCCACATTACCAGGGCGATCTGGTGGAGGATGTACGCGCCCTGCTGGCCCGTGGCATCGATGTGGCCGTGGCCGGGCTGGATATGGATTGGCGCGGCCGCGCCTTTCCGCTGACCGCTACCCTGGCCGCCATGGCCGACGGCATCCAGAAGCTGCGCGCCCGCTGCGCCGTCTGCGGCCATGATGCGCATAAGAGCTTCAAGAAGCACAGCAACGACCGCACCGTCGAACTGGGCCAGGCCGACCTGTACGAGCCCCGCTGTAACCTGCATTGGCACGACCACAGCACGCGGCCGGGCACGGAACTCAGTCTGGATTTGTGAAGGAGGGGCAAGCCCCTCCCCCCTACCGATCAAACGTCACGCTCTCCGCCTTATCCTGACCGTTGAAGGTGAGGGTCCGGATATGGGCCGGGTCGCCGCCGGCCATGTCGAAATTCACCTGATTGAGCTGGGTGCGGAAAACATCGCGCAGGATGCCATCCTCTACCGCCAACGCCTGGGGCGGGGCCGGCAGGGCCAGTTCCTGATAAATGAAAACATGATCGCCCTCCAGCTCCGCCCCCAGCAGCTTCAGGGGCAATGGCTTACCCCCCGGCGGGGTCAGGCTGAAACGGGCCTCCACATACAGCGCCAGCTTGGCCTGATCCTCCAGCCGGGACAGGTCCGGCGTGGCGATGCCGGCCTGCTGGCTCAGCGCCACCTCCGCATCATGGGCGTGCAGCTTATGCTCCACCTCCAGCAGCTTGGCGGCCGCATTCCAGCGCACCAGGGTCAGGGCCGCCTTGGCCCGGTGGGCCTGGGCCGGCAGGGGGGCGGCCAACAGCAGACCGCCCCCCATCAGGGCCAATAAAGACCGGCGCCTCACTTCGCCTCCCCCGCCGGGGCCAGCGGCACATCCTTGCCGGATTCCGCCCCCTTGCCCTTCTCCCCTTCCTTGGCCTTCAGCTCCACCAGCATGTCGGCCATCAGGTTCTTCTCATCCCGCTTGTCCTTGTAGAGTTCCAGACGGGAAGCCTGGATACGCCGGGGGAAGCTGTTATTGGACGGGTCGGCATCGGCAATTTCCTGCCGCGGATCCAGATCGACGGCGACAATCTGCTTGGGCCGGATCAACATCTTGGTCACCTTCCTGGAATTGTACCGCCAGATTTCCGCCGGGATCATCAGGAATTCGGTGCTTTTGTCGGCAAAGGTCAGTTGCAGGGGCAGCGGCATCACCAGCCCGCCCTTATTGACGAAATCCAGGAAATAGACCCAGTCGCCCTCCTTCTCCGCCCGGGCCAGCGCCTCACGCTCCCAAGGCTCCAGCCCTTCCAGCATCTCCTGATAGCTGTTGCGGTCCTTGTTGGTGACGGTGAACTTGTCATTCTCGTTATAGAAATCCTTCAGCGACGGGTCGCGCTCCACCGCCGTCTGCAGGCCCTGTTCCCGGTTATGGATGCTGGCCAGCGGTTCACGCTGGTCACGCGCCGCCTCTTCGCGCTGCAGCGGCTTCTCCTTGTCCGGGTCGCCGCTGCCGATGCGATATTCCCGCACATTGCTGAGGTCGATATCGACATGGTCGGTGGTATAGAACCAGCCGCGCCAGAACCAGTCCAGATCCACGCCCGACGCATCTTCCATGGTGCGGAAGAAGTCGGACGGGGTGGGCCGCTTGAACTTCCAGCGCCGCGCATATTCGCGGAAGGCGTGGTCGAACAGCTCCCGGCCCATCACGGTTTCGCGCAAGATGGTCAGCGCCGTCGCCGGCTTGGTATAGGCATTGGGGCCGAACTGCAGCACGCTGTCCGACTGCGTCATGATCGGCACCTGATTTTCGCTGACCATATAGCTGGTGATCTGCGCCGGCAGGTTGGGGTTACGGGTCTGGCCGCCGAACCCTTCTTCCCATTCCAGATGGGCGATGTTCTGCAGGAAGGTGTTCAGCCCCTCATCCATCCAGCTCCATTGCCGTTCATCGGAATTGACGGTCATGGGGAAATAGATATGGCCGATCTCGTGGATCACCACACCGATCAGGCCGTATTTGGCCTGGGCGGAATAGGTGCGCTTGCCCGTCTTCTTATCCACGCTGGGGCGATATCCGTTGAAGGTGATCATCGGATATTCCATGCCCCCGCCTTCCCACGTGTTCACCGACTGGGCCGTGGGATAGGGATAGGCGAAGGAGAATTTAGAATAGGTGCGCAGGGTATGCACCACCGCCTGGGTGGAATATTTCGACCAGAGCGGCTCCGCCTCCTTGGGATAGAAGGACATGGCCATCACTTCCGGCTGGGCCTGATCCTCCTGGCGATAGCCCATGGCATCCCAGATGAATTTGTTTGAGCTGGCGAAGGCAAAGTCGCGCACATTCTGGGCGCGGAACACCCAGGTGCGCATCTCCTTGTCGGTCGCCTTCTCATTCTCCGCCGCCTCTTCCGGGGTGACGATGAAGACAGGCTGCTTGGCGGTGCGGGCCTTCTCCAGCCGGCTGCGCTGGGTTTCGGTCAGCACATCGCTGGCATTGCGCAGCTCCCCGCTGGCCGAGACGATATGGTCGGCCGGCACGGTCAGAGAGACATCGTAATTGCCAAATTCCAGCGTGAACTCCCCCCGACCCAGAAAGGCCTTGTGCTGCCAGCCGGCATAATCGGTATAGGCGGCCATGCGGGGGAACCATTGGGCGATGAAGAACAGGTCGCTGTCCGGCTCCGTGAAATGCTCATAGCCGCTGCGGCCGCCGATCCGGTCCTGGTTGATGATGTTGAAGGCCCAGTCGATGGAGAAGCTGACCGAGGCGCCCGGCGCCAGCGGCTGGCGCAGGTCGATCCGCATCATGGTATCAACGATGACATAGGGCAGCGGGCTGCCGCGATCATCGGTCACCTTGGCGATTTCGAACCCGTATTTGATATCCTTCATCATCTGGGCGCGGGCCAGCGTGTCATAGCTGATCCGATCCTCCCCGCTGGTGCGGGTCAGCTCAGCAATCGATTTATCCTTGTAGATATTCTGGTCCAGCTGCAGCCACAGGTAGGGCAGGGCGTCGGGCGAATTATTGCTGTAGCGGATGGTTTCTGACGCGGTGATGCGCTTGGCCGCCGCATCCAGCTTGGCATTGATGCGGTAATCGGCCCGCTGCTGCCAATATTGGTGGCCGGGCGCGCCCGACGCCGTGCGGTAGGTGTTGGGCGTGGGCAGGTCCACCTCCAACTGGCGGAACTTATCCTTCCAACTGCCCTTGGTCTGTTCAATCGCATCCGCCGCGACCGGCAGGGATGGCAGAAAACACAATAGCAGCGTGGCCAGCACGGCCGCCGCGCAGCGCTTGAAAACCATCATTCCCCACTCTCCCCCCGCCGGCGTCCGTCCAGTCGCCCCGGCGTTTCAAACAATGGATAGTGAAGCCATCAGCAAAAAGGTCAATGGGGTTTCTCTGTTTCGTATACGATGGAAAGGTTGGGAGCCTGTCACCACGGGATTGACTGAATCGCGGGGCGGTCCCCTGTTCAGGTCGGGGCTGTTTTCCTTACCAAATGCTTCGTTCCGCCCTATGATCCGCCGCATCAAAAAATGGGGGAACAGGATGCGGGACGGGATTGCCATGCGCGGCGATTGGCGGAACGAAACCATTATTGTCAGCCTGTCGGTCGATGGGCTGGGATCGCGCGATCTGGCTTCCCTGCATCAGCTTCTGGATGCTGGTGAACAGGACCGTGCCGCAAGTTTCCATTTCGACGCCGACCGCCATTCCTACATCGCCGCCCATGGCCTGTTGCGCCTGTTCCTGGGTGCCTGGCTGGGCCGGTCGCCGACGCAGCTTGCCTTCAACGCCGGCACCTGGGGCAAGCCGGCCCTGGTGCGCGGTGGCGCCCCCTTCAGCATCAGCCATACGCGCGGCATGGTGGCCGTGGCCATCGCCCCGCAAGGCGAGGTGGGGGTGGATGTGGAACAGCTTTGCCCCCGCCGGGAACCGGAGCTGGAGATTGCTGACCGCTGGTTCTCCACCGCAGAGGTGGCCCAGATCGCCGCCATTGAGGCGGAGGCTGACAAGCGGGAACGCTTTATGCGCATCTGGAACCTGAAGGAAGCCGTGATCAAGGCCACCGGCCGGGGCCTGTCGCAGGAACTAACCGGCTTCAGCGTCACCCCCGCCGCCGATGATGACGGCAGCAGCCCCGGCCTTGACTGCCATGAGGAATGGTTGCGGCAGGCCGGGCAGTGGCAGCTGGAACAATGGCATCTGGACGGCTATCTGCTGGCGGTCGCCGGCATCAATGGCCCCACCACCAAGCCCCGCCATCTGAAGGTCACGGCCGACGGTCTGGCTGCCCTGGCGGATGGCGTGCCGGTGATGGCCTGATACAACTTGCGATAAGTTCGCCTCATCGCAAGTTGATACGGCAGCGATCGCTGCCGCGCGGCCCGACCCACGGTCGGGCCAGCACCGCGTAAGGTGCAACAACTCCCCCTCTGTTACCGATTGGACCATACCCATTCAGAACCTGGATGGAGCCTGGGGACAACGTTGTCCATGTGACGGACACACAGGTTGAATAATTTTGATAAGTTTTGGGACAAAACCCAACAGTTGACGCGTGCGGAGGCCTCAACCTCCACACCTCGGCCACAAGCCAAATGAAAAACCAGAACAGATCGAACGCGGATGATGCCGGCATCCGTGCGCGGGGGTGCTTTACGCCCAACAAGAAGCCGGCATCGGGACGCTTTCACACGAAGACACGAAGGGGAGTTGAGGATGAAGGGGGTTTATTTCCGTCACACGCTGGGCGTTTCTGCCCTGGCGTTGAGCATCGCTGCGGCCGCATTGCCGGCCCAGGCACAGACTGCGGAGAAGGAAAAGCCGGCGGCGGACGAATACGCGCTGGATGAAATCGTGGTGACGGCCCGTAAACGGGCCGAAGATATCCTGAAAACGCCGGTTTCCGTCACGGCTGTGACGTCGGAGCAGTTGGAACAGCGTGGCATCACCACTGTTTCCAACCTGGCCGAGCAGACCCCCGGCTTCAACATCAACAATAACAGCTCCGGCCGGGCAGACCGGTCGTTCCAGCAGTTGATCCTGCGCGGCTTCACGCCCGCCACCACCGACAGCACGCCGGTTGCCACCTTCATTGATGGTGTGCCCGTTTCGTCCGCCACGGCGGTGATGAGCATTTCCAACCCGGCACGGGTTGAACTGCTGCGCGGCCCGCAATCGGCCTATTTCGGCCGCAACACCTTTGCCGGTGCCTTGAACGTGGTGAACAAGGAACCGGGTGACAAGCTGGCCGGCAGTGTCACCGCCTCCATCGCCAGCCGCAACAGTTACCGCCTGCAGGGGGAACTGGAAGCCCCGATCCTGGAAGACAAGCTGTCCTTCCGCATCGCCGGCAGCAAGGATTCCAAGGATGGCAGCTACAGGAACGGTGCCAATCGCGAGGAAACGCTGGGTGACCAGTCCAACTACAATGTCAATGGGCTGGTGGTGGTCAAACCGACGGAAAACCTGACCATCAAAGCCTTTGGCATGTTCTCCCACGACGACGACGGCCCGGCCGGCATGGGTGTGATTGGCGCTGCCGAAACCAAGGATGCGACGGGCAAAGTGGTCGTCGCCAACCAATCCAATTGCGGCTTCACTGTTACCAACGCCCTGTTCGGCTTCACCAGCACCAACCGCTTCATCTGCGGCACCGCACCTTCGTTGACCAGCCTGTCGCCGGCTTCCAACACGGCGGTAGACAGCTATGTCCGCTCACGTCTGGCCATCAAGCAGAACCGTCTGATCGATCCGGAGGATAGTGTCCAGGGTTATGGGTTGATCCGCGACTATCAGCATTACCATTTGGCCGCCGATTACGACATTCCGGACACCGGCTTCACGGTAACAGCCCTGACGGGCATGAACCGCGAGCAGTGGGGCTCCCTGTCCGATATCGTCAATTATGACAGCTCGGGCATCCCCAATGCCGCCGCCACGGCAACCAATGGCCTGCGCAGCTATTACAGCTCCTCCTATCTGGTGGAAAGCAAGTCCAAGGACTTCTCCCAGGAACTGCGACTGGGCTATGATGATCAGGGCGATTTGCGCTTCGTAACGGGTGTCAATTACCTGAATGCCAGCGCCAAGCGCACCGTTGATGTCCTGGATAACATCACCCCGGCCAATGGCGTCACCCCCTCGGGCAAGACCCGCAACGAAACGCTCAGCGGCTTCTTCGGCATCACCTACGATATCACCGACGCGCTGACCGCCAGCGTCGAAGGCCGTTATCAGATCGATAAGCTCTACGCCTATATCTCGCCCCTGCGTGATCTGGTGGTGACCGATCCCACCTTCATCCCGGTCGGCACCTATGCCGCCGGCTCCCTGTTGGCCAGCAAGAAGTACGAGAATTTCCTGCCCCGCTTCATCGCCCAGTACCAATGGACGGATGAGGTGATGACCTATGCCTCCGTGGCGAAGGGCGTCAATCCGGCTGCGCTGAACTCCGGTGTGGTGACCTATACGGGTGAGTCGGCCACGTTCGCCAAGAATCTGGGCCTGGATGTCTTCGTCAGCCCGGAAAAGGTAACGACCTATGAAATTGGCCTGAAAGGATCGGGTGATAATGGTCGGCTGCGCTACACTTTTGCCGGCTATTTCTCCCAGTGGCGTGACCAGTTGAATCAGGTCATTCAAACCTTTGGCAACACGGTGGGCGGCTTCTCCAGCGTGTTCGGCACTATCAATGCCGGCGGGTCGGATATGAAGGGGCTGGAGTTCGACGGCTCATATCGTCTGAGCCACTTGATCACCCTGAATGCCGCCGGCTCCATCAATGACAGCAAGATCAAGAATTACCGGGCACCCTTGATCACCCAGTTGACCGGCTTCACCAGCTTCCGGGGCAACGAGCTGCCGTCGACATCCAAGTACGGCGCTTCCGTTGGTGTGCTGTTGAATGGTGATCTGGACCTGTGGGAAGACAGTTCCTGGTTCACCCGGGTTGATTATTCCTACAAGTCCGGTATGTGGTCCGACGTGGCCAATGTGGTGAAAACGCCTTCTTCACAGGTGGTGAACCTGCGGGCCGGTGTCACCATGGGCGACGTCTCCCTGGATCTCTTCGTGAACAATCTGTTCAACGAAGATGCCTATACCTCCATCACCGATAATTTCATCTTCTCCCCCACCACTACCTATTCGGCCTACAATGCCATCAATGTGGGCCTGCGGGAGAAGCGTTCCTTCGGGGCGCAGGTCAAGGTCAAGTTCTAATCCCGCTTACGGGATCGGCGCGGTGGGGAATGGTCGGTCTTCCCCACCGCGTTTTTTTATCCGCGCGGCCCCCTTCCAAATTCTCCCTTTCAAGGAGCCATCATGCGCAAATACATGATCGCGGCCAGCGCCGCGCTATGCCTTTCTGCTATCGCCCTGCCCGCCCTCGCCGATGTGCAGCCGTGCGAAGAACGCAGCTTCATGCAGCCGCCCCTGTTCTATCCCGGTGTGGAGAAACTGGCGGACGGGCGCGTCACCTTCCGGTTCTGCGCCAAATCCGCCAAGGATGTGCGCGTGCTGGCCATGGAAGTGGCCGGTGTGCCCACCGGTCTGGATGGCAAGCCGCCGGGTCTGGCGCTGAGCCTGGATGACAAGGGCTATTGGTCAGCCACCACCAGCACCCCGGTGGCGCCCGGTGTCTATACCTATGCCTTCAAGGTGGATGGGCTGCGTATCGCCGATCCGCAGGGCACCCGCTTTGCCGAAAGCTTCGGTGGCCCGCAATCGATCTTCGAAATCCAGGGGCCGGAAACCCCGAACCAGTTCTATAAGGCCGAGGTGCCGCACGGCCTAGTCTCCCTGGTGGAATATAGTTCCGCCAGCCTGGGCGGCATCAAGCGCCGCGCCCATGTCTATACCCCGCCGGGGTACGAGGCGGGCGGCAAGGAACGCTATCCGGTGCTGTATCTGGTCCATGGCTATAGCGACAGCGACGATGCCTGGGTGCAGAAGGGCAATGCCAACGCGATCCTGGACAACCTGATCGCCGCCGGCAAGGTGAAGCCGATGATCGTGGTCATGCCCTATGGCCATACGCCGGAACGGGCGGGCGTGCAGGGCATGGTGAATACCGATTTCGGCGCCGATCTGCATAAGGAGCTGATCCCCTATATCGACAAGCATTTCCGCACCGAGGCCGCACCCAAGACCCGCGCCATGGCGGGCCTGTCGATGGGTGGCGCCCATACGCTGCAGTTCGGCCTGCCCCGGCCGGATGTATTCGGCAGCATCGGCGTGTTCAGCATCGGCCTGTTCGGTGATCAGGTCACCGCCTATGCCAGCGCCAATGATGCCGGGTTGAAGGCACGGGCCAAGGAAAAGGGGCCGGTGTTCCTGGCCGTCGGCAAGGAAGATTTCGTCTTCCCCTCCGTGGCCCCCGTGCGCAAGATCATGGATGATTACGGCATCAAGCACGAATATGAGGAAAGCGGCGGCGGCCACACCTGGATCAACTGGCGTGCCTATCTGGAAGAATTCCTGCCCAAGCTGTTCCGGTAATTTCGGGGGAACAGACATGGAAAAGGGGGGCCGCGTTGCCCCCCTTTTTTATTGCGACGTCGCAACGGCGCTATCGGTCAGCCGCCAATCAACCGGTCAATGCGTTCCCGCAGCGCCAGCAGGGAGGCGCGTTCATCCTCCGCCAGCGCACCAGCGCGCTTGGCAATATTGTCCAGGTTGCGCCCCAGGCGGGTGGCCGCCTGCAGCACGGCGCTGGCCTTGATCTTATCCGCCGCTGCAGGCTGGGCACGGGCGGCGCGCAGTTCCTTGATGGTGGCACCGGCCTTGATGCGGGACCAGAGCGCCAGCCGCGCCCCCTCCCCTTCCGTATCCACCAGCAGGAACAGGTGGCTTTTCGTCACCCGATCCCGCAGGGGCAGATATTCCGTGCGGATCAGTTCCGGCAGGCCCGGCAGGGCCAGCAGGCGGGAGACCTCCGACTTGCTGAGGCCGACAATGGCCGCCAGCTGCTCCTGGGCATAATGATGCCGTTCCCCTAACCGGGCCAGCGCCTGGGCGGTTTCCAGCGCATCCAGGTCGCGGCGCTGCAGGTTTTCCACCAGCGCCACTTCCTCAATATCGCCCCGGGTGACGACGGCGAAGATGGTGGGCTTGCCCAGCAGCCGGTGCGCCCGCCAACGCCGTTCACCGGCAGCGATGACATAGCCACCTTCCGCCCGCTTCTTCACCAGGATCGGCTGCAGCAGGCCGTTATGGCGGATGCTGTCGGCCAGCTCCTGCAGCGCCAGCTCATCAAAATGGCGGCGCGGCTGGTCCGGGTTGGCATGAACCTGATCCAGGTCCAGCTCCACCAGCTCCGGGAAATCAGCCGAGGTGCCGAACAGCTTGTTCAACCCGCTGTCGCGCGGCACCAGCGGTGCTGCGGGGGCAAGGGCCGGATTGCTGCGGGCGAGCTTACGCGACATTCGCTTCCTCCGTCAGGTCGGCCTCGATCAGGGATTGCGCCACCTCGCGGAACGGCGCCACGATGGCGGGATCGGGTGCCACATCGACGGTCGGCTGGGCGGCGGCCACCGATTGCGGGAAGATGGTGGAACGCGGCACGGCGGAGAAAATACGCAGGCTGCCGCCGAACCGTTCCGTCAGGTCGGCCAGGGTGGCCCGGTCCTGGGTGTGGCGGGCGGTGAACATGGTGGGCAGAATGCCGATGATCGACAGGTCCGGGTTGCCGCGCCGGCGCACCTTGGCAATGGTGTCCAGCAGCAGCGGCACGCCCATCATGGCCAGCAATTCCGTCTGCACCGGGATCAGCACGCCATTGGCCGCCGCCAGGGCATTCAGCGTCATCATGCCCAGATGCGGCGGGCAATCCAGCAGGATGTAATCATAGGCGCGCGCCACACCGGCCAACCGTTCACGCAGCACCAGCGTGCCCATCGGCTCCGCCATCAGCTCCGTCTCTGCCGCCGACAGCAGGATGGTGGAGGGCAGCAGGTGGAACCGCCCGTCACAGACCGGCACCACCGCATTGGCCACCGGTTGGTCCTTCAGCATCACATGGAACGTGGTGCGCCCGGCCTCCGACGCCTCGGCCTGGGAGATGCCCAGATGCACCGTGGCGCTGGCCTGCGGGTCGGCATCCACCAGCAGCACGCGCTGGCCCAGGGTGGCCAGCGCGGCAGCGATATTCACCGCCGCACTGGTCTTGCCCACCCCGCCCTTCTGGTTGGAAATGGCAATCACCGTGGCCCGATCACGCCGACGCTGCACCGGGGCACCCAGCAGTTCCGCCACCACTTGGGGAATCTTCTCCGTCCCGCCTTCCCAGCGGGAAATGCGGCCCTTGTCATAGCGGCGGCCCAGGCTGGCATTCAACCATTCGGCAAACGCCTGCTGTGTATCCCCGCGCGCTTCCCGCGCCGCCCGCAATTCCGGCCCATCCATGGCCCTGCCCCATCGCTTGTGGCTGTCACATGCGCGGGAGCATAGGGGTTGGTTGACGGCCCGTCAACGGGGTTGGTTGTGACATGTCAACAGTCAACCCCGAACGCACAGTAAGGGTGAAGCGGGAAGGATGCGCCGTCAATCACCCGCCTTCCCTACTCCGCCGCCGGCAACTGCTCCCGGATGGCCGCCGCCAGCGCCTTCACCCGCTCCAGCCGGTCATTATAATCCTGGGCGGCCGTGGCGATGTGGGTGCCGCAATGGGGGCAGTCGGTCTCGTGCGGCCAGACATATTCATGGCAGCCCCGGCAGAGCGCCAGATGCGGCGGGATGCGGCCCCGGTCATAGCCGTCGCGCTCATCCGGGGCGATATGGACCTCCCGCCCATCGGTGGCGGAGAAGGGCGCCAGCAGCGCCGGGGCCACCTGCTCGGCTGCCGGGATCGCCTCCTCGATCAAGGCGAACTCGCCCACGGCGAAGCTCTCCGGCCCCGCCTCCTTCACCTTCACCACCTTCTCCCGGATGCCCTTCTTGGCCAGATCACGCACCCGGTAATGGCAATAGGGATTGTTGCCCCGCTTGCCCAACAGGGAATGGGAGGTCCAGGTACAACCGGCCCGGCAGACATCGGCGTAGTAACAGGTCCGGCAATAACCCCAGAGATCCTGTTCCACCGACCGGGTCCGGCCAAAGGCCATGGCCTCATTGTTCCGCCAGATATCGGCCAGGGTCAGGTCACGGATATTGCCAGCGGCGTAGCCGACCGTGGCCAGGGAGGGACAGCCCTTGATGGTGCCGTCCGCCTCAATCCCGATGACATTCTGGCCGGCGGCACAGCCGGCCCAATGCACCGCCTCGTTCCCGAAGCCACGCCACAGCGATTCATAGGGGCCGAAATAGCCGACATTATTGCCCACCACCATGGTCAGGCCGCGCTTAGCCCCTTCGCGGTAGAGCTTGGCCAGCAGCGGCATCAGCTCAATCAGGCGATAGGGCTGCAGCAATACCTCCGGATTATCCACGGCATTGCCCATGGCCACCGTCAACTGGATTTGCCAATGGGTGGCGCCAACCTCGATGATGCGGTCCATCAGTTCCGGCAGATCGGGCATGGTCTCTGCCCCGATCTGGGTATTGACGGAGATGGACAGCCCCAGCGCCTTGGCCCGGCGCAGGGCCGACATGGCTTGGTCATAAGAACCAGGCACGCCACGCACCCGGTCATGCAGCGGTGCCAGCCCATCGATGGAAACGCCGATACCGCACAGGCCAGCGGCCACCGCCTCTTCCAGGCGCTTATCCGTCAGGTTGCGCCCGCCGGTCTGGATCAGGCAGAGGATGCCATGTTCACGCACCCGGCGCAGGATATCCAGCCAGTCGCGGCGCAGATAAGCCTCACCGCCGATCAGGGTCACTTCCCGCGTGCCCAGCCGCGCCATCTGGTCCACCAGATCCAGGCATTCCGCCGTGGTCAGCTCACGGGTGCGGACATGGCCGGCGCGGGAGCCGCAATGCTGGCATTTCAGGTTGCAGGCCAGCGTGATTTCCCACACGACATGGACAGGCACCAGATCGACCACATCGCGCATGGAGCGCGCACGCGGCACATTGCTTTCCGGCAAGGCGGGAATGTCGGGCATCGGCATCACCCTTGATTAAAGGCATAAAAGGGGCACAAGAAGGCCGGCCGCCGGTTCTGCCGGCGGCCGACAGGCGGGAGGGAACTCAGCCGCCCTGTTTGGCCTTGGCCAGGGCGGCGCGCGCCACGGCCAGGGCAGAGCGGATATCACCGATCTGGCTGTTCTGCTTCTGCGCTTCCGCCAGGGTCAGTTTCAGCAGGCCGACATCGCCACTGACGATGCTGTTGCGGATGCTGGCCGCATACAGCACCACAACGGGGGGCCAGGGCGGGGTACCTTCCGGGGGTGTGGTAACCATAATCGTCTCCTGAAAATATAGGTTGCAGGCGCTGATCAGCGTTCCAGCTTGGCGATCTCGGTCTTCAACTGTTCGATCAGGGTCGGCAGATCGCCGTATTTTTCCAGATAGGCCTCGGCCTGGCAGATCAGGCTGTCCAGCTCGGCCGCGTCATTGCGGGCCACCGCACTGTGCAGCGTGGCGGCATAGAGCGGGATATGGTGCGCCTGGGGTGCCGCGGCATACAGGGGGCGGATAATGGCGTCGCTCATTTCAGGCTTCCTCTTGATTGCAGGCATGAAGGGGCATTGCCGCCACACCGGTTAGGGTCATGGCGGATTGATCAGCCAGTAATTTCAGACGGGCTTTGCGGCGCTCAGGGCGCGGCTTTGGCGGCCGCCAGTTGGGCACGGGCGGCCGCCAAAGCCGACCGCACATCACCATCGCGGGCATGAAGTTCCTGGGCCAGCGACAGCGCCACTTTCAGCGCATCCAGATTCCCGCTGGAAATGGCCGTGCGAATGGCCACCCCATAGGGTGTGATCGTGGTGAAATTTTCCAATGAAACCTCCCTCTCGGTTCACGCAAAGGGCGGGCAGGCGCAGCATTTTGGGTGATTGGCTTCTGGAAATCCGTTCTGGAGCCCTTGCGCCAGCAACCACCTTGGCGACATGATGAAATCATACAAACACGCTTAAGGCGAGTAAATTATATATGTCCGCTATAATTTTTACGCGCATATAATTATGGATAGACACGTTTAATGTCGGGGACATAAAAAAAGGCGGCGCCGGATCGGCTGCCGCCCTTCTCCCTGGATTGCGTCGCTCAAAGGCCCTGCAGGAAATCCGCAATGGCGGCGGCCCAGGCCGCCGGCTGCTGGTCAACAATGTCGATGCCGCCGCCCTCCAGGGCCGCGAAGGCGAAATCCGGCCTCAGCCGGTGCGTTGCCAGGGCCGCCTGATAGATCATGTCGCCGGTATTGGTCAAGATCAGGGTCGGGTGACGCAACAGCTTCAGCCGCTCTTCCTGATAATAGGCAAAGGCGGCAGCGTGGCCGTACCAATAGGTACCTTGGGCCAGCGCCTGCATGGCCTGCACCACATAATCGCTGATACGCGCCGGGCTGACGCTGCCGGCGGCATAGCGTTCCCGAATGCGTGCCACCTCCACCATATGGGCGGCTTCCGGCAGGGCCTGGAACGCCTTTTCCCGCACGACAATATCGTCGATCAGGGCTTGGCGAACATCATCAGGGATCAGCATCTGCCCGCCCAGAATGGCCGCCTCCACCCGATCGGGATAGAGCAGGGCCACCTCATTGCTCACCAGGGCGCCGGTATGGTGGCCGCCCACAGCCGCCTTGGTCAGCCCCAGCGCATCCAGCACCGGCGGCACCACGGCCGCATAATCGGCAATGCTGGGCGGGCTGGACGGGGCATCGGACAGGCCGAAGCCGGGCAGATCGATGGCGATGGGGCGGATACCCCGTTCCAAAAGCGGTTCGAACACATAATCGAACTGGTTGGCATTCTGGATCGCCTGATGCAGCAGCACCAGCGGCCGCCCCTCCCGCCCATCCAGATAATGGATCTGGCCATAAGGCCCATCGGCATAGCCGCGCCGCATCCGTACCATCACGCGTCTCTCCCCAGCGATAAAGGGGAACAGTTTGTCCCAACACGGCCGATAAGGGGACGTCCGCCGCACCCCCTGTTCACCAGACGGCTATAGCGCCCTGCGGCTGGCAAGCAGGTAATCGGCCATGGTGGCGTGCGGGTAGAAATGTTTCTCCAGCAGCGCCCACATGGGCGGGTTGAGATGGCTGGCCTCAAACGCGGCCACGGCGTGCGGCCCGATCTGTGCTTCCATCATGGCCGTCACCTGGGCGATGGCCGCCATCAGCCAGCCGCGCCTTGCATCGGCTGGATGCACCCAACCGATGGGGAAGAACCAGCGCCCGACCAGCGGCTGATATTCACAAATGATCCAGCCGCGCCACGCACCGGCAGCATCATGGATCATCAGGGTGAAATGGGGTTCCGCCGTTGCCAGATGGCCGGACGGGTCGGCCCAGTCCGGCAGCTCCCCTGTCGCGCGCAGGGCGGCAACCGCGTCCCGCACCTGCTGCTGGCCCCCCTGCCCCAGCGTGCCCCAAGGGACCAGGGCCACCCGGTCCCGTTCCAGCCGCCCCAGCAGGGCGGCACGGCGCAGGAAAACCCGTTCTGTGCGGTCCACACTGCTCTGCAGGCGCAGGCTGACCCGTTGCGGCACGGTCCAGCCAGCCTGCAGCAGCAGCCCCGTCAGGGCGCCCGCCCCCGGCAAGCGGCTGGACCATTCCGCCACCAGCTCCCCTGCCCCCGCCGCTGTCGCCCGATCCACAATGGCCGCCAGCAATTGCCGCCCCAGACCCTGGCGGCGATGGGGAGAACTGACCATGATGGAATGCAGCTGGGCACCGGGCCTGCCCAGCAGATTGGGGCCCAGCAGGGCCAGACCGAGCGGGCGTTCATCCTGCCAGGCGGCCACAGCCGCCACCCGCTTGCCATCGATCCGGGGCAACAAGTCCCGCAGGGCGCGGAAGGTGAGATGGCCAAGCCGTTCCGCTTCCCCCACCGTGACACCCCGTATCTGCACCGCTGCACCCACCATCATCCGCACCTTTGCCGCAAGCGGCAGGCACCTTGGCATAGGGCTGCCGGGCCGGACAGAAGGGTACACACTTCCCGCCGGTGTTTGCGCTATGCGGGCGGTGGCAGCCTCAGCCCTTGCGCGGCTTGCTGGGGGGCTGGAACCACCATCTGTGATGAAACCGGAAAGCAGCGCGCAGCACCGAATTGCGGTCACCACGGGCGGTCTCGTTGATACCCACGACCCAAGAGACGGCGCCGTGAAGCGAAAACCGTTAGTAACTCAGCCCCGCCCAGTTCTTGCCATTTGTTATTATGGCAGCGCCCTTTTCATCCCGATCATCGGGCCAGAGCAACTCCAGACGCAACCTGTCTTCCATGTCCGCTGTTATGAAGCTGATGCACGCTTCCCTGAACAAGAAAAAGTCGAACGCAAAATTTACATCAGTGATGGGAAGCGAGGGAGACTTGCCGCAATCCCTCGTTCGCGGTGTGGCTATATGAACTTCAGACGGGTTAGCGGCATGCAGTTTTTGAATTAAGCCACGGAACCGATCCGATTGAAGATCATTGAACTCGATCTCGGTTTCTTGAGACGAAAAATCCCAAAATTTGTATGCCCCTAGAACCGCATCAAGATCTTTGGGATCTCCTATCTCTTCGACATTGACTGTCCTGCCAAAAAGGATACTGAGTTCCTCAAGATATTGCTTCATATGAAGTTTTCGGCGAAAAATAACGCCTCTTTCTGAAGACCACATCTGCATCGATCCTGATCACACCCGCCTCAGCCCTTGCGCGGCTTGCTGGCCGGTACCTGGAACTCCACCTCGGTAATGGAACCGGAGGTCAGCGAGGACAACACCAGCCGCATCGTCGCCTCATGCCCGCGGCGGGCGGTATCGGCGGTCACGGCGTGGGCGGCGCGCAGCACCAGCTTGCGGGCGCCACGGGCGGTTTCCTCAATCCCCACCGCCTCCAGATCGCGCAGCAGCGGGGTAGGCACGTTGCGGGAACCCAGGGCATGGCGGGCGGCGGCCCACAAGGCCTCTGCATCGTCGGCATCCGGCAGGGGCGGCGGCGGCACGGCGGGGGCCGGTGCCTCCAGCTTCTCCACATTGCCCAGGCGACGAGCCTTGCGGCCGGCGGCATGGCGTTCCCGCTCCAGGAAGGTCTCGGCGGCTTCCTCCTCCTCCTTGGCGTGGAAATCCAGGGTCACTTCCTCAATCTTGCGGCCTTTGCGCTTGAACTTCTCCTCCGGCATATCGACGCGGAAGGGGGCCAGCTGGTTCACCTCCGCCATGGCGCGGTCGATGGTGCGGGTGCGCAGAATGCCGAAATCCTTATAGGCACCCTCCGGCACATTCAGCAGCTTGCGCAGCGTTTCAATATCCAGGGTCAGCGACGGATGATCCATCTGGTAGCGCTGCATCCCGATCTCATACAGCTTCAGCGCATAGGTGCTGGTGACCTTCACCATCGCCGGCCCCGACAGCCGGGCCCAGAGCTGGGAGGAGCGCTGCAGCTCCAGGAACGCATCGGTGAACTGGAAATGGATATCGGCGCTGTCGATCTCCACCTCATCTTCCGGCCGGACATAGGAGGAGAGGATACGCAGTTCCGCGCGGCTGCGCCGGCCACGGAAGGGGCCGATCACCACCAGGGAGCTTTCGTAAATCTCCTTCACCGCGTCGAAGATGCGCTCGTTCCCCTTATGGTTGCCGCGCACCACCTTCTTGGGCAGGCGATAGAGCTTGTTGGCGAAGTTCTGGCTGCCGGCCAGATGGATCATGAAATTCAGCATCTTCTGCGCTGGTAGCGACAGGCGCGACCCGTTGGCCGGGTAGGAATAGACCGCCTCCGCCGCCTTGATCAGGTGCTTGTAGCCATCGCGTTCGAACGTGGCGGCGGCCACGCGCGCCGTGTGGCCGCCAGGGTCCAGGGCCGGCAGATTGTCGGGGCCGGGATTGCCCTCCATGTCGATGACGACGCCGCTATCCCCGAATGCCGGGCTGTAGGGTATGATCTCTGCGGCGGCCGCCCCTTTGGCGCGGCCGGTCGTGGGTTTGGCAATCTGGTCATCCGCGCCACCATCGTCGATGGCGACAGCGGCTTTGCGGCGTGAAGGCGGCATGGAAATCCCCTGGTCAATGCCCCAACCTATGATCTTCCTTACAGGGAGTGCAAGTAAGGAAAGGACCATGGCAGCCATCCTTACGGCGTGGGGGCAGACACTTACGCCCCGGGGCGTGGGCCAAACGCCCCCGTCAGGTAGGGTTAAGCCCCCCGGTCTGTAAGGATGAGGGCCAAAAACCTGAGGATTCCTGCGGCTCTGCGGTTCCCTGAATCTATACAAGAATCCTGAAAACCAAAAACAGGAGTTTTGCAGTGCGATTGCTGTCCTGTTTGGCGGGCAAATTACGCTTCAGCACCGGTCAGGGCGACTCGGGGGGCAGGATTCCTTACCTCTCGGGGGCGTAAATGTGATTCGTCTCCAAGGAATGGGCATCCGATTCCCTTACGTCTTGGGGGCGTGCGGCGGGATGGTGCTTATCCTTACTGTTTGGGGGCTGCAGCGACGGGTTTTCCCCCAGGGTGTAAGGATGTGCGCGGAATTTTGCCCCCAAACGGTAAGGATAGGCCTGTATCAAGCCGCTATTCTTTTATCCGCCTCATATATTTCAATGGCTTACGCTCCCCCGTGGCGTAAGGACATGATCGGATTCCAGGGCCCACGCGAAGAGTCAAGGCACCCCCTGCCCGTAAGGTTGTCCCGAGTCCCGCGACCCAAGCTTACTTCCTGGGGGAATGCGGGGGGAATGGCCCCTGCCTGATCCTTACTGTTTGGGGGCGATTTTCCTGCAGAAACGACAAACGGCGCCGGATTTCCGGCGCCGTTTGCTCTGCGAAACTGAACCCTTACAGGTCGGGGGCGGGCGACTCCTTGGCCAACGGCCGGTAAGTTGCTGATTTTAGGGCTCCCCCAAACGGTAAGGATGGAAAAAGCTCAGGAAGCGGCGCGCGCTGCTTCCCGCAGGCGGATGCTGCTGGCTTGCGGCCCCATCGGCCCGTCTTCGCGCGCCCGCACCACCTCTACCAGCGTGCCGACGCTGAGTGTTTCGAACCGTTCCCCCTGCACGGCGGTGCGGTTGAAATAGAGATCGCCGTCCCGCATCTCCACGAATCCGTAATCCTGTTCGGGGAACAGCCGCACCACCTTGCCGGTGTCGGGGGCCGAGGCGTGATGCTTCACAATCCCCTTATGGATCCGGTTGGCCTGTTCCAGCTGGCGTTCCATCACCTCAAACACGCGGTTGATCACCAGGGTGTGATCCTGCTTGGCGTCGTGGCGGGGTTCCTCATCCCGGGCGACTAGGGTGTTGTGGCCGGGAATATTCACTTCCAGGGCGATTTCCAGCGGCAGCTTGCCGCTGGCGGCGGCGCGATGGGGGATGGAAAGCACCGCCCGGCAACTGGTGATGGCCTGATGTACCCGTTTCAGCTTCTCCACCCGGTGACGGATTTGCGCCTCCAGAAAGGCGGAGCTGTCCATGTCCTTGAAGGCGATCTGCAGCGGAATGTCCATTACGTCAGTCCTTTCCCCTTGATGCGGGTTCCGGTCCGGTCGGGACATGGTTTGAAACGGTCCCGACCGCCGGGTTACGGGGGCGATGGCGCTGTCGGCCTCAGCCCCTGTCCGATGGAAATCCGGTTGATGCGTGTTGGAAAACGCTTCTCCTTGGACGGGGTTCCTTATTTGCAGGTGGGGCGGCCCGGCGGGGGCTACAACCCCGGACGATAGAAAAATCACCTCTCATGAGATATTGCGAATCATTCTTAATAACGATACGGTGACCCCATCTTTCCCCCTGCCATGGTGTTGATGATGCGCAGCCTGCGACTTGTCTGGAACAACCAAGCCGATCTGCCCGCCCCCATCCGGGCGGAGATGCCTTTTGTGGCGCTGACCCCGGCGGCGCGGCTGACATTGTGGGGGATGCGCTATTGGGCCACCTGTGCCCGGCATGGGCGCTGCCCGGCCCTGATGCTGCGCGATGTCTATCGCAGTGCCGGGGTGCCGGATGCGGCGGCCAGCATCGACGGGCTGATGCGGATATTCGCCACGGCTTCCCGCCGCGCGCCGGCCCTGGGCTGTCCGGCCTGCACGCGGCTGACCGATGATGAGGCGCAGATCCTCAACGGGGTGCGGGCGCTGCAGCGGGACGAGGGGCTGGGGGCCGAGATGATCCTGACCGCCTGGCTGCCGGTGCAGGCGGCGGAACGGGCGGCCCCGGCGATGGAAGGGCTGGCTCGCCTGCTGCGGCAGGGTGGCTTTGATCTTGCCTGCGACCGGGCTCCGGTGCTGACCCCGCTGCAGCGCCTGCATTGATCGGCGGCCTTCCATCCCTGCGACAACAGGGGAATGGACAGGGGCGGCCACGCGTGGCACCCATTAAGCATGAAGGCGATACCGCACCCGGTGCCGCACAGCGGACAATGGCTCACCATTCTGGTGCTGGCGGCCTTTTGGCTGCGGGCCCTGGTGCCGGCCGGTTATATGCCCGATCCGGCCGGCCTGTCTTCCGGCGCCTGGGCGGGTTTTTCCCTCTGCCGGGCGGGATTGCCGGCCGGCACGGCGGACCGGGATGGTTCCCTCATCCTGCATGGCGGTGACCATTGCCTGTTCGCCGCCATGTCCAGCCTGCCCGCCCTGGCCGGGCCGGTTTTGCGCCTGCCGGTGCAATGGGTTCTGTCCGCCGCTACCGCGATGGACAGCAGGCGCGCACCCTTCAGCATCACCCTGGGAATTCCACCTGCACGGGGGCCGCCTGGGGCTTGAGCCAGCCCCATCCCCCCTACAATATCCTTATATGAATACCCAAGGGTGACATCATGAAGTTTTTTGCCAAGCATCTGGCGCTGGCCTCCCTCTCCATGCTGGCGCTGACCGGCATGGCCGCTGCTGCCACCGTGACGGTGACGGAACCCTTCTCCCGCGCCACCGCGCCCACGGCCAAGGTGGGGGCAGCCTTTCTGACCCTGGCCCTGGACCAGGGGGAGGACAAGCTGCTGTCCGCCAGCAGCCCGGTTGCCGAGAAGGTAGAACTGCATAACCACGTCATGGAAAATGGCGTGGCACAGATGCGGTCGGTGGCGGCCATTCCCCTGGTGGCCGGCACCCCGGTGCAGTTGCAGCCCGGCGGGCTGCACATCATGCTGATCGGCCTGAAGCAGCAATTGAAGGCGGGCGACGCAGTGCCGCTGACGCTGAATTTCGAAAAGGCGGGTGCCGTCTCCGTCAGCGTTCCGGTCAAGGGCCCGGGTGCCCGTCCGGCCGCCGGGGCCGAGCAGGGTGGCCATAACGGCCATCAGCATTAAGCCGGGAGGGGCCGATGAAACGCCGCATGTTATGGACCGGCATCGCCATTCTGGGCGCTGTCGGTTTCCTGGGGGCCGCCCTGCTGGTGGCGGATCATCTCCGCCCCTTTTCGCAAGCAGACCAGGGCCAGGGGCGCGCCGATATCGGCGGCCCCTTCGCCCTGACCGATCATACCGGCGCGCCGATCACCGAAGCGGCGCTGCAGGGCAAGGTCAGCCTGATCTATTTCGGCTATAGCTATTGCCCGGATATCTGCCCCACCGACCTGCAGTCGATCGGGGAGACGCTGGACCTGCTGGGCAATGAACTGCCGGACGCTCAGGCCCTGTTCGTGACGGTTGATCCGGAACGGGACACGCCGGAACATCTGGCCGGCTATGTCAGCCTGTTCCATCCCAACCTGCGGGGGGTGACCGGCACCCCCGAGCAGATTGAAGCCGTGAAGAAGGAGTTCCGCGTCTATTCCAAGAAAGTGTCGGCCGAAGAGGCCGGCACCACCGAATATCTGGTCGACCATTCCGCCTTCATCTATCTGTTCGACCGCCAGGGCCATTTCGTCCGCGTCTTCGGCCATGGCGTGCAGGCCGCTGAAATGGCTGCGGCCATGAAGGCTGTTAGATCTTAAGGGGTGTTCCCCCAAGCAGTAAGGAAAGCCCCGGCGGTCGATCCGCCGCTGGGGGATAGGCCGCCCCTATCAGGCTGATCGGATCATTCGATTGTACGGAATTCTTTTCCGGGCTTACTGTTTACCCATGCCCAGCGGTTGGCGTTGGGAGGCGATGTTGCGACGTCGCAAGCGGGGAACAGGAAGCCATCATGCAGGATCGGGAACCGGCCAAACAAATCGGACCCATGGCGCGGGCGCTCTATCGCCTAGCGGCCAGCTTCTGTCTGATCCTGGGGATCATCGGCATTGTGCTGCCGGTCCTGCCCACCACGATTTTTCTGATCCTGGCGGTCATCTGCCTGATCCGCGCTGGCGACCACCGGGCGGAACGGTTGCTGGCGCATCCGCGCTATGGCGCGCCGATCCGGCTGTTCCTGGATCATGGCGCGATCACCCGCCGGGGCAAGGCCCTGGCCCTGGGCGGTATCAGCCTGGGCATGGCCTTTCTGGTGCCGCTCGCACTCTCCCTGCCCTGGCTGGGCGTTGGAATCATGGCGATCCTGGCCGCTGCTGCCAGCTTCATTATCACGAGGCCGGAACCGCTTGCGGTTCCCGTGCAACGGGGTCGGCAACGCTGACCCTGTTTTCCTTCAGTAAAACTTAAAAAAGCCCACGGTCGCCAACACGTGGGCTTTCTTTTTTTGGGGGAGGGCAAAACCAAGGGTCATGGGACATGATCCTTGGAAGCCAGCGACCGCTGGCCCGCGCCACGTGGCGCGTAAGCCAAGCTGCCGGAGGCAGCGCCCGGCGCCTGAGGGAGCATACGAATCCCAAGAGCCATGATACATGGCTCTTGGGATGGAACGGCTTACTCCCCCGTCTTACGCCCCAACATGCCGCGCAGCAATTGCGCGCCGGGGGCGATGGCGGCGGACAGGATGATCTGCCCCTCCTCGGTCAGGGAGATCTTCAGCCGCTGCCCCGGCCGCACGCGCAGATGGGCCTGCATTTCCGGCGTCAAGGTCAATGACCCGTCAGCCTCCAGGGTAATTTCACTATGCATGATCGGGGTCCGGTTGAAGCTTCACCCACCGAACCTAGTGCGCCGGGCCGATCAGCGCAATTGCCGGTTCATCACCATCATGGATAGGTGATTGACAGATTAACCCTGTTGATAAAATATAAAGATATAGTTTTGTATCATTTAACGGGGGCGACATGTTGATCGGCTTGCTGGGGGCGGTGCGTGACCCGCTCCGCCCTGTCGCCCCGGAACTGGCGCCGCTGCTGTCGCCCACCACTGTGCTGCGCCCCTTCCCGTCCCGCGTGCCGGCCTTCCCCTTCACCGCGTTGGAGCAGGCGCTGCAGCAGGTGGGGCATCTGGAAGCCGGGCTTGCGGCGGCAGAGGCCGGCTGTGATGCGTTGGTGATCGACAGTCTGGGGGATTACGGTCTGGCGGCCCTCCGCGCGGCCACCGCGCTGCCTGTCTTCGGGCCGGGGGAAATGGGGATGGCGGCGGCCGCTGCAGGCGGGCGCCGCTTCGGCATTGTCACCGTCTGGCCCCGCTCCATGAATTTCATCCCGGAAGGTCTGTTGCGCCTCTATGGCCATGAGACGGCCTGCATCGGCATCGCCAATGTGGGGGCGGAGGCGGAACTGGACCGGCTGGCCGGCCCCGATGGCTATCTGGCCCGGGTGCGGGAGGGGGCGGCGGTGGTGCTGGATGCCATCGCCCTGGCCATTGCCGACATGGCGGATCGGGGGGCGGAAGCGGTGCTGCTGGGCTGTACCTGCATGTCGCCCCTGGCGGCGGCGCTGGCGGCGCGTGCCGCGATCCCGGTGATCAACCCGCTGACCAGCGCCGTAAGCGCGGCGGCGGGGACAGGGGTTTGGGTCGGCGGGGAACGGGTGATCGCCCGCCCCGGCCGGCCCGATCTGGTGAAACGCATGGTGGAAGGGGTGGCGGACGAACCGGCAGAGGATTGCCCGGTCTGTATCGTCGCCAGCAACGTGGGAGAATGAAAATGGGACGCAGCGTCGCCGAAATCACCTTGGCGCATCCGGTGGAGGCGGCCCCGACAGCGGCGGACTTCACCCTGATCCAGCGTGATCTGCCGGATACCCCGCCGCAAGGCATGTTGCATGTGCGGCTGCTCTGGCTGGGGCTGGACCCCTATCTGGGGCCGCGCATCCGGGGCCGCCATATGGGCGAACCAAGGCCGGTACCCGGCGGCCCGCTGCCGGGCGAAGGGGTGTGCCAGGTGCTGGCCTCCGCCGTGGAAGGCTTCAAGCCCGGCGACCATGTGGTGACCGAAGCCGGTTGGGCCGAAGAGGCGATGGTGTCGGCAGAGACTGTGCGCCGCATCGATCCCAGCCTGGGGCTGACGGCTCATCTAGGCCTGCTGGGGATGCCGGGCGTCACCGCCTGGGCCGGCATCACCCAACTGGCCAAGGTGCAGGCCGGCGATGTGCTGTGCATCAATGCCGCTGCCGGCGTGGTGGCGGGCACGGCCGGGCAGATTGCCAAGGCGGCCGGTGCCCGCGTCATTGGCATTGCCGGCGGGCCGGACAAGTGCCGGCTGGCCCTGGAGCAATATGGTTTTGATGCCTGCGTCGATTATCGGCAGGAGGGCTGGCAACAGCAATTGGCCGATCTGTCAAAGGAAGCAGGCGGCTTCAGCATCCATTTTGAAAATGTCGGCGCCAGTATGCTGCAGGTGGCGCTGCCGCTGCTGCGGCCCTATGCGCGGGTGGTGCTGTGCGGGCTGGCCGAACATTATGGCGCCGGCACGCCGGCCATGATCAATGCCGGCATGATCATGTTCAAGCGTGCCACCGTGCATGGGCTGATCGTCTATGATTTCATTCCCCGCCGGGCGGAATGGGTGGAGATGGCCCGCCCCCTGATCGCCAGCGGTGCCCTGCGGGAAGCCAATGACGTGGCCGTGGGGCTGCAGGCCGCCCCGGCCCAGCTGGAAAAGGTGGTGCGCGGTCAGTCCAATGGGCGCGCCCTGGTGCGGGTGGCGGGGGACGCGGTATGAGCGGCCCCGTCCGCATCCGCCGGGGCTTTGCCGACGGCCCGCATGGGCAAATCCATTACCGGCGGGCGGGGCAGGGGGCCCCGATCCTGCTGTTCCACGCTTCCCCCGCCAGTTCCAAGCAATTGGAACCGGTGATGCTGGCCCTGGCCGACCGCTTCGATGTCATTGCCCCGGACACACCGGGCAATGGCGACAGCGATGCGCCCGCCCTTCCCGGCGGGCGTCGTCCGCAGATGGCGGATTATGCCGCCAATGTGCTGGCGCTGATGGATGCGTTGGAAGTTGCGACGTCGCATCTGTACGGCTCCCACACCGGGGCGGCCATCGCGGCGGAAACCGCCATCCTGGCCCCGGCGCGCGCGCTCAGCGTGGTAATGGACGGGGTGGCGGCCTTCACGCCCGACCAGCAGGCGGAATATCTGGCCCGCTATGCCCCGGCCTTTCCCCCGACGCTGGAGGGCGATTACCTGCAGCGCGCCTTCATGTTCTGCCGCGACCAGTATAGTTTCTTTCCCTGGTACAGCCGCGACGCCGCCCATCGTCGCCCCACCGGCCTGCCCAGCCCGCAGCGGCTGCATGAACTGGTGCTGGATGTGCTGAAGGCACCGGAGACCTATCCCTGGGCCTATCACGCGGCCTTCGTCTATCCGACCCTGGAGCGTATCCGGCTGATCACCTGCCCGGTGCTGGGGTTGATCGGGGCCAGTGACCCGTTGGGGGATGACACGCGCCGTGCCCTGGCGCTGGCCCCCCATGGGCAATGCCGGGAAACGCCAGCCTTCGGTGCCGATGGCTACGGGCCGGCGGTGGCGGCGGTGATCAAGGATTTCATCGGTTGTTGAGAAAAGCGGCGGCCCGGCCGCCGCTTTCAGGCAATGCCATTGGCCCCGAATTCCATAAAGGCGGGACGTCGGCAAAGCCGTTCCCACCAATCGGCCACCGCTGGCAATGGCACATGCTCTATCGGAGTCTGCATCCATCGGTTGGTTGAAAGCCCCAGCACAATATCGGCCAGGGTAAAATTCTCCCCCGCCACATAGCCACCTGTCTTCGAGAGCTGATCGTCGAGAATATGCATCTTGCCGTTCCAGGCCCGGATGCTGTCGGCGATCAATTCCTTATCCAGAAAGGCCGGGCTCTCGCGCACCAGGGCCATGAAGGCATAGCGCCAGGCGGGATTCAGTTCGGTCGCCTGCCAATCCATCCACATTTCCACCCGGGCGCGGGCCAAGGGAACGGTCGGCAGCAGGTCGGCGCGTTCTGCCTCCCCCGCCAGCCAGCGGCATATGCTGTTTGATTCCCAAAGATAGCCATCCGGCAGGGCCACCACCGGTACCTGCGCATTGGGATTGATCTGCCGGAATGCTGCGGTGTCGATGGGTTGGAAGCCGCTGCCCCAATCTTCCCGCACGAAGTCCTGGCCAATTTCCCGGCAGGTCCAGAGAACCTTGCGGACATTGATGGAGCTTGCCTTGCCAAGGATGCGTAACGGGCTCTTCATCATGGGGGCGTCGGCTTATGCCAGGGCATTGTTCACCGCCTGCCGCTGCTCCGCCGTCATGCCGTCCAGCTGGGCGCTGGTGAAGGCTTTCACCTGCTTTTCCGACATGGATTCGATCTGACTGGTGGAAAGGGCGCTGATCTGGCTGCTGGGCATTGCCGTCACCTGATCTGTGGTCAACCCGGTCAGTTGTTGGGGTGTCAGTTGGCTGATCTGGCTGGTGGTCAAGGCGGTGAACTGACTGACGCCGACCGCCGCGATCTGTGCCGACGACACTTGGCTGAACTGGCTGCCGGTCAGCGACTGCATCTGCGCGGCGGTGAAATTGGCGAACTGGCTGGGGGCCATGCCGCCGATCTGCGTGGCCGTCAGGGCGGCCACCTGGCCGCTGCCCAGGGCACGCAGCTGCACCCGCAGCAGGCCGGAAAGCTGTTGCCCGGTCAGGCCCGGCATGGCGCTGGTGGACAGGGACTGCAATTGCGTGTTGGACAGCGCCTGCAGCTGGTCGCTGGTCAACCCACTGACCTGGGTGGAGGATATGCCGCCCAGCTGGGCCGTGCCGATGGAACCGATGCTGGCGGCGGGAATGGCCCCCAGCGCGGAAGGGGAAAGCGCCTGCACCTGATTGGTCAGCATGTTGCTCACCTGATCCGGTGTCAGCCGGCTGATGAAGCCGGTGGACAGCCCTGCCACCTGCGTGGTGGTGAGATCCTGCAATTGCGTGCCGCTGAAGGCGGCCTGCTGCGTGGCGTTCAACTGGTTCAGCTGGGCCACGTTCAGCAGGCCGATCTGGCTGGCGGTCAGGGCGCCGACCTGGGCGGAGGACAGCGCCCCCACCTGGGCGCTGGACAGGGCGTTCAGCTGCGTCCCGGTCAAGGCGGCGAACTGCACTGTGCCGATGGAGCTGACGAAGCCGGTGGAGAGCCCGGCCACCTGCGTGGTGGTCAGGGCCTGCATCTGGCTGGCGGAAAGGCCGCCGGCCTGGCTGGCGGTCAATCCGCCCAGCTGGGTGGCGGACAGGGCGGCGATGCCGCTGGTGCCCAGCGACTGGATTTGCGCCTGGCTCATGGCGCCCAACTGGGCCCCTGTCAGGGACGGCAACTGCTGGGCCACAATTACGCCCAGCTTCTCCGTCTGCAGGGAGGCGACCTGGGCGGGGGAGAGGGCGCCAACCTGGGCAGCGGTCAAGCCGCTCATCTGCGTGCTGCTGAGCGCGTTCAGCAGGCCGGCGGACAGGCTGGCGATAACACCCGTGCCCAGCGCGCTGACCTGCCCGGTGCCCATCAGCCCCAGCTGGGTGGTGCTGAAGCTGTTCACCTGGGCAGCGGTCAGCCCGCTCACCTGGCCGGTGCTCAACTGGGCCAGCCGCGTATCGCTGAGCGCCGCCAGCTGGGAGGGCGACACCGCTTTCAACTGGTCTGATGACAGGGTGGCGAACTGGGCGCTGGACAGGGCTTCCAGCTGTTCACCGCGCAGTCCAGCGGCGGCCGTGCTGCTGATGGCCCCCAGTTGGCCGGTGCTGAGCCAGGGCATCTGTTCCGCCGTCAGGGCATTGATCTGGTCGGCGGACAGGCCGGCGATCTGTCGGGTGCCCAGGGCCTGCAGCTGCGTCTGGTTCAACATTGGCAGGCTGACGGCACCGATGGCGCCCAGCTGCGTGGCGGACAGCGCCTGCAGCTGCGGCACGGTCAGCTGGGCCACCTGATCGGGTGACAACTTGCTCATCTGGTCGGGTGTGAATAGGCCAATTTGCGTCGTCGTCAGCCCGGCCATCTGCTGTGGGCTCAGTGCGGTGATCTGGTCGCCGGTCAGCCCGGCGATGGCAGCATTGGGCAGGGCCGCCACCTGCGCCGGGGTCAGCCCACCCAGCTGCGCCGGGCTGAGGGAACCCAGCTGTGCCGCTGTCAGGCCGGAAATCTGCGTGTTGGTCAGGCTGGCCAGCTGGTCGGGCGACAGCAGGGCGAACTGGTCAGTGGAAAGCCCGGCCAGCTGGGGGGCCGTCATACCGGCCAGCAATTCCGGGTTCAGATTGGTGATCTGGGTGGTGTTCAGCCCGCTGATGGCCGCCGGCGTCAGGGCGGCGAACTTCACCGTGCTCAAGCCATTCAGATTATTGACATTCAACACGGCGACCTGTTCCGCCTTCAGCCCGCCGATCTGGCCCACGCTGAGGCTAGCGAACTGCTCCCCGCCGATCGACGCCACGCGGGTCTGGCTGAGGCTGCCGATCTGCGCGGCCGTCAGGCCGGAAAGCTGGCTGACGGAGATTTCGGCGAACCGTTCATCGCTGAAGGAATTCAGCTGATCCGCCGTCATGGCACCGAACTGGCCGGCTGTCAGCCCGGCGAACTGGCTGGCGCTGAGGCGGCCCATGAATTCGTTGCTGACACCCGCCACCTGGCTGTTGCTCAGCCCCGCCAGCTGGTCCGGCGTCAGCGCGCCGATCTGATTTTCGCTCAGGCTGTTCAGCTGGGTCACCGTCAGGTTCTTCACCTGGGCTACCGTCATGCCGCCGATCTGGGTGGGGGTCAGCTGCGCCACCTTTTCCGGCGCCAGCCCACCCAGCTGGCCGGCGGCCAGCCCGGCCAGCTGGGTGGCTGACAAGGCCGCCAGCTGTTCCCCGCTGATGGCATTGATCTGGGTGGAGGAAAGGGCCGACAGCTGGGTGGTCGACAGGGCCGCCATCTGCGTACCGGACAGCAGGGCGATCTGGTCGGCCGTCAGCGCCTTGATCTGCCCGGAATTCAACAGGGCCATCTGGCTGGTGGTCAGGGCGGCCACATCCTCACCCTGCAGCGCCCCGATCTGGGTGGCCGACAGCGCCTTCAGCTGCACTTCCGACAGGCTGGCCACCTGTTCCCCGGAAAGGGCGGCCACCTGCGCGGTGCTGAGGCTGGAGATGCTGGAGGCGGCCAGCCCGCCGATCTGGGTGGTGTTGAGGGCCGTTACCTGTTCGGGCGTCAATCCCCGGATCTGGGTGGTGCTGAGGCTGGCCACCTGCTCGCTGGTCAGGGCAGCCAGCTGATCGGGCGACAGGGCGGCAATCGCCAGGGTGGTCAGGCCCTTGATCTGCTGGTTGGTCAGCCCGGCCAGGGAGCTGCCGGTCAGGCCGGCGATCTGGCCGTCGCTCAGTGCGCCGATCTGCCCGGCCGTCAACCCGCCCAGCTGCGTGCTGGACAGCCAGGACAGCTGCACATTGCTGAAGCCGGAAAGGGCGCTGTTGTTGAAACCGGCCAGCTGGGCGCGGGACAGGCTTTCCACCTGGGTCTGGTTCAGGGCTGCCGTCTGGGTGCTGGACATGCCCTTCAGCTGCACCGCCGTCAGATTGGCCATCACATCGCCGCCGATGCTGCCAATCTGTTCGGCGGTGATGGCGCCGACCTGCGCGGCGCTGAAGCTGCGCAGCTGGGTGGCGGACATGGCCGCCAGCTGACTGCCGGTCAGCGCCGTCATCTGGTCGGTGGAGATGGCGGCCACCTGGGCCGGCGTCAGGGCCGACACTTGTGTGGTGGACAGGCCGCCCAGCAGTTCCGGTGCGACGCCCCGTACCTGGCCGGGGTTGAGGGCGGCGACCTGCGTCGAACTCAGCGCCGACAGCTGATTGCCGGCCAGCATCCCGATCTGGCTGGTGGTCAGCGCGCGCAGCTGCACCGTGGTCAATCCCGCCAGCTGATCCTGGCTCAGCGCCGTGATCTGCCCGCTGGTCAGGGCGCCTACTTGCGGGGCTGTCAGGGCGGCCAGCTGGGTGGTGGAAAGGATCGCGACCCGCCCTTCCGGCAGGGCCTTGATCTGGTTGGCCGTCAGGGCGGTCAGCTGGCCCTTGCCCAGGCTGCCGAACTGATCATCGGTCAGGCTGGCAAGCTGGGTGGTGGTCAGCACGGCCACTTGAGAGGGGGTCAGCGCCGTCAGCTGGGTGCCGGTCAGGGCGGCCAGCCGTTCATCATTTAGGTTGGCCAGCTTGACCGGGCCGATCTGGGCGATCTGCGCCGGGGTCAGCACGCCGATCTGGTCGGCGCTGAGATTCTGGAACTGGGTGGTGGTCAGCGCATTGATCTGCGCCCCGTTCAGCCCGGCCACCTGGTCGGGCGAGAGGGCCGTCATCTTCTCCGCCGGCAGCCATTTCACCTGGGCGACCGACAATTTGGACAGCTGATCGGGAGCGAATGCCGCCAGCTGCCCTTCGGTGAGGGCGCCCAGCTGGGCCTGGGTCAAACCCCTCATCTGGGCCGGGGTCATGCTGCCGATCTGTTCACCCGCTAGGCCCTGGACCTGGGTGGTGGTCAATGCCGCCAGCTGGCTGGCGGTAAAGCCCTTGAACTGCGCTTCCGGCAGGCTGGACAGCAAGGATGTGTCCAGCCCCTTCACCTGTGCCGTCGTCAGGGTGCCGATCTGGGCCGGGGTGAAATTCTGCCATTGCGCGGCGGACAGGTTGTTCAGCTGCGTCAATGTCAGGCTGCGGACCTGCACGGTGGACAGGCTGGCCAGCTGGGTCGGGCTCAGCCGTTCCAGCTGGGTGTCGCTCAACGACGCCATCTGTGCGGCGGTCAGGCCCTTCAACTGGCTGTTGGACAATGCCCCCACCTGATCCGCCGTCATCGCATTCAGCTGGTCGCCGGACAGGGCCGCGATCTGGCTGCTGGTCAGCGCCCCGATCTGGGTGGTGCTGAAGCTGGCGATCTGGCTGGTGGACATGGCCTTCAGTTGCGGCGCCGTCAGTGCGGCCACCTGGGTGGTGGAGAGGGCGGCAATTTTTTCAGGGGTCATTAATGCCATCTCCCGCGGGGTCAACCCGCGGATCTGGCTGACCGTCATGGCCGAGAAGTCATCGGCCTCGAATGCCTTGAACTGATCATCGCTGAGGGCGGCCAGTTGCGCTGCGGTGAAACCGATCTGGCTGCTGTTCAATGCCTGGATATGGGCGGTGGTCAAGCCACTGATTTGCCTGACAGAAATGGCAGCGATCTGGGGCTTTGTCAGGGAGCCGATATCGTCCAGATCGAATGATCGGATCTGGGTGGCCGTCAACGTCGCCATTCTCTGCGGCGTCAGGCCGCTGACCGGACCGGTATAGTTCGGCAGAGTGATCGTCGTGGCCATTATCGTTTCTTTCGCCTGAAGAATTTTCCAACCGGAACTTTATAAAGCAAACCGCGTGCCATGGAATGGCACGCGGTGCACGATCATTTTTGCCGGGTTGGATAGGCGTGGGGTTGTGTGGTGGGGATCTATACCCAGCCCCCCAATTCGCGTTCGGTCAGGCGGACCAGCAGGTCGATATGGGCGGGGCTGCTGTTGAGGCACGGAATATAGGTGAAATTCTGCCCCCCAGCGGTAAGGAATGTCTCCCGGATGCCCTGGTTGACCTCCTCCAGCGTTTCCACACAGTCGCTGACAAAGGCGGGGGCCATGATGGCGAGGTTCTTCACACCCTGTTCCGGCAGGGCCTTCACCATCGGTTCCAGATAGGGCTGCAGCCATTCGGTGCGGCCAAAACGGGACTGGAAGGCAAAGCGCAGCTTGTCCGCTGTCCAGCCCAGCTCTTCGCGCAACAGCCGCGCCGTCTTCAGGCAATAGCAATGATAGGGGTCGCCCTTTTCCAGATAGGCCTTGGGCAGGCCATGGAAGCTGGTGATCAACAGATCGGGCGTCCAGTCCAGCCCGGCCAGATGGTCGCGCACGCTGGTGGCCAGCGCGCTGATATAGGCCGGCTCATCATGATATGTCGGCACGGTGCGCAGCGCCGGCTGGCGGCGCATGGCCATCAGGGCGCGGAAGGCCTGATCGCAGGCTGTGGCCGTGGTGGTGGCGCTATATTGCGGATAGAGCGGAAACAGCAGAATGCGCTCACACCCCGCCGCTGTCAGCCGTTCCAGGGCGGCGGCGGTGGAGGGGTGGCCATAGCGCATCCCCCATTCCACCACCACGCCATCGCCATGCCGGGCCGCCATGGCGGCGGAAAGCAGCAGGGCCTGTTCGCGCGTATGGGTTTTCAGCGGGCTTTCATCCAGTTCCCGGTTCCAGATGCCGGCATAGGCATGGCCGCTTTTCTTCGGCCGGAAGGTCAGGATGATGCCCTGCAGGATCGGCTGCCAGATCAGGCGCGGCACTTCCACCACCCGCCGGTCGGAGAGGAATTCCGACAGATAGCGCCGCATCGACCAGTAATCGGTGCCCTCCGGCGTGCCGAGATTGATCAGCAACACGCCGACACGCGGCGTCTTTACAGGCGGGTGACCGGCGGGCAGGTGGGGGGAGGGGGCTTGCGGCACGATATCCTTTGGGGGTTCCGGGCAGGTCAGGCTTTCATGCGCACCATCGCCAGCAATGTGCGCCGATGGCGATGCGCCTGCATCAAGATATCTGCTGGCGCTGAACCTTCAATGATCAGCTGTTCCCCTTTGGCCACAAGGCCGGCCCCATGCTGGCGCAGGGCATGAAAGACTTTCTCAGCGGATTTACGCTGTTGCATTGGATCAACTCCCGATCACATGTCCGATTGGCCGTTATTCTGGCCGAACCGCCGGCGATAGGGAAATCGATTGATCTGATCAGGGTGATAGGGATGGGTTATCGCTCCCCGCCCCTTCTGGGGCGGGAAGCGATCAGAACGGCTTCAAGCCCCGCAGCACTTCTTGTATTTTTTGCCCGACCCGCAGATGCAGGGATCGTTGCGGCCAACCTTCACCACGGTGCGCGGGCGCTGGCCCATGATGCCATCCACATACCACCAGCGGCCATCCTGCTTCTGGAAGCGGCCGGTTTCATGATGGATCAGTTCCTTACCATCCATGATGAACTTGGCGACGAACTCGACATAGGCTTCATTGGCGTCCTTGCCATCGGCGGTGGAGCGCACTTCCAGCCCGGTCCACTGGCTGTTCTTCGCCCATTCCGTCACCTGTTCGGCGTCGAAATCATCCTGCGTGCCCGGCAGCAGGGTTTCGCCCAGATAGGCGACATTGGCCGTGGCGAAGGCGGAGTAACGTGAACGCATCAGCGCTTCCGGCGTCGGCGGCACGGCCGCCCCCGAGAGGTAAGGACCGCAGCATTCATCAAAGGCGCGGCCGGAGCCGCAATGGCAATTCGTCATGTCACGTCTCAAGAACAAAACCGGTTTGGCTGGGCACAGGGGATAGCGCAAAGCCAGCCCCACCGCCAGTGCCGGCTTTGCAGGGGCGGCCCCGGACTGGCGGCCGCCCCGTCGGGTTTTTGGATCGACAGGGGCTTATACCAAGTTGCGATGAGCAGAACGCATCGCAACTTGGTACGGCGGCGACTGCCGCCGCGCCGCCCGTGCGGCGTAGCCAAGCCAACGGATGTTGGCGCCGGCGACTGAGGGCCCTGATCAGAACCGATAGGTTCTGATCAGGGCAACGGAGTATTATTGATAGAAATGTTCTATCGCAGCATGGGACAGCTATGTTGAAACGCGTGCAGGGCTCTGTTTCTCTCAACTGAAACGATGTTGAGACGAAAGGCAGCCCCCGATGCCAAGCGCGTCCCATCGCCCCACCTGGGATCCGTTCCGGGCGGAAGCGATTATTGCTGACCATGCCCAGATGCCGGGCGCCCTGTTGCCCATCCTGCACGCGCTGCAGGAAGAGTTCGGCCATGTGCCCGAACCGGCGGTGCCGCTGCTGGCGGATGCGCTGAACCTGTCGCGGGCGGAGGTGCATGGCGTCATCACCTTCTATCATGATTTCCGCCATGATCCCTCCGGCCGCCATGTGGTGAAGCTGTGCCGGGCGGAAGCCTGCCAGTCCATGAAGGGGGAGCATACGGCCAGCCACCTGCTGCGCCGGCTGGGCATTGATTGGGGCGGTACCACGCCGGACGGGTCGGTGACGGTGGAGCCGGTCTATTGCCTGGGCCTCTGCGCCACGGCCCCGGCGGCCCTGGTGGATGGGGAGCCGCATGGCCGCCTGACCCCGGAAAGCCTGGCCGGCATTGTTGAGGAGGCGCGGCGCGCATGAATACCGCCCCGATATCGCCGATCCGGCTGTTCATCCCGCAGGACGTGGCGGCCCTGGCTGTGGGGGCGGAGCGGGTGGTGAAGGCCATCACCAGCCATGCCGCCGCCGATGGCACCCCGATAACCATCACCCGCACCGGCTCGCGCGGGCTGTTCTGGCTGGAAACGCTGGTGGAGGTGGAAACGCTCGCCGGCCGCATCGCCTATGGCCCGGTCAATCCGCATGATGTGCCGGGCCTGTTCAATGCCGGCTTTCTGCTGGGCGGCGCCCATCCGCTGCGGCTGGGCCGGATGGAGGATCATCCCTGGCTGAAGGGCCAGACGCGGCTGACCTTTGCCCGCTGCGGTATCGTCGATCCGCTGTCGCTGGCGGATTATGAGGCGACGGGCGGTTACAAGGGGCTGCGCCACGCCTTGGCGATTGGCCCGGCGGCCATTGTGGAGACGGTGACAAAATCCGGTCTGCGCGGTCGCGGCGGGGCCGGCTTTCCCACCGGCGTGAAATGGAAAACGGTGGCCGATACCAAGGCCCCGCAGAAATATATCGTCTGCAACGCCGATGAGGGCGATAGCGGCACCTTCGCCGACCGGATGATCATGGAGGGCGATCCGTTCTGCCTGATCGAAGGCATGAGCATTGCCGGCATCGCCGTGGGGGCGACCAAGGGGTACATCTATTCCCGCTCCGAATATCCCCATGCCAACCGCACCATGCGTGCTGCCATCGCGGAAGCCTATCGCACCGGGCGGCTGGGGGCGGATATTCTGGGCAGCGGCGTCACGTTCGATCTGGAATTGCGCGTTGGTGCCGGGGCCTATGTCTGCGGGGAGGAAACCGCCCTGCTGGAAAGCCTGGAGGGTAAGCGCGGGCAGGTTCGGGCCAAGCCGCCGCTGCCGGCGCATAAGGGCCTGTTCGGCCAGCCGACCGTGATCAACAACCTGATCTCGCTGGCTACGGTGCCGGTGATCCTGGCGGAAGGGGCGGCCTATTATGCCGATTTCGGCATGGGCCGGTCGCGCGGCACCATGCCGATCCAGATCGCCGGCAATGTCCGCCATGGCGGGCTGTATGAAACGGCGTTCGGCGTGACGCTGGGCGAGATTGTGGAGGGCATCGGCGACGGCACCGCCACCGGTCGCCCGGTGAAGGCGGTGCAGTGCGGCGGCCCGCTGGGCGCCTATTTCCCGCCCATTCTGTTCGACACGCCCTATGATTATGAGGCGTTTGCCCAGCGTGATGGCCTGATCGGCCATGGCGGGGTGGTGGTGTTTGATGACAGTGTGGACATGGCGGCCCAAGCGCGCTTTGCAATGGAATTTTGCGCCATTGAATCCTGTGGAAAATGCACCCCCTGCCGCATCGGCTCCACCCGGGGGCGGGAGGTGGTGGAAAAGATCATGGCGGGCCGGGAGGTGGATGCCAATCTGGTGCTGCTGGAAGATCTCTGCGCCACGATGAAGTTCGGCTCGCTCTGCGCGCTGGGCGGCTTCACCCCCTATCCGGTGTTGAGTGCTGTGCGCCATTACCCGGAGGATTTCCGGCGGCGTCATGCGGCAGCGGCGGAGTAGGGGGATGAGCGCCCCCATCAACATCCCTTATTCCATGCCTTCCCCGCGAAAGCGGGGAACCAGGGGCCACAAGAACCAACGCTTCGGTGCACTTGGCCCCTGGACCCCCGCTTTCGCGGGGGAGGCAGCAAAAACGCAATGTGCTGAAACAAGCTCACCTCATTCCCACGCCTGCCCCCACCCCCGGAGGAACCCATGACCCTGATCCACGAGATCGACTATGGCACGCCCAGGTCCAAGTCGGAGAGCATGGTCAGCCTGACCATTGATGGGGTGGAAATCAGCGTGCCGGAAGGCACATCGGTGATGCGGGCGGCCATGGATGCCGGCATCCAGGTGCCGAAACTTTGTGCCACCGACATGCTGGATGCCTATGGCTCCTGCCGGCTCTGTCTGGTGGAGATCGAGGGGCGCAACGGCACCCCCGCTTCCTGCACCACGCCTGTCGCGCCCGGCATGAAGGTGGCGACGCAAACGCCGAAGCTGGCGAAACTGCGGCGTGGGGTGATGGAGCTTTATATCTCCGACCATCCGCTGGATTGCCTGACCTGTGCTGCCAATGGCGATTGTGAATTGCAGGATATGGCCGGTGCCGTGGGCCTGCGCGAGGTGCGCTATGGCAATGAGGTTGAAACCCATCTGGGCCAGGAAAAGGATACCAGCAACCCCTATTTCACCTTCGATCCCAGTAAATGCATCGTCTGCGCCCGCTGCGTGCGGGCGTGCGAGGAGGTGCAGGGCACCTTCGCCATCTCCATCGCTGACCGGGGCTTTGCGTCCAAGGTGAATGCGGGGGCGGGGCAGGATTTCCTGTCATCGGATTGCGTATCCTGCGGGGCCTGCGTGCAGGCCTGCCCCACGGCGACGCTGATCGAAAAATCGGTGATCGAGGTCGGCCAGCCCGAACATTCCGTCGTCACCACCTGCGCCTATTGCGGGGTGGGATGTTCCTTCAAGGCGGAAATGCGCGGGACTGAGCTGGTGCGCATGGTCCCCTATAAGGATGGCAAGGCCAACCGGGGCCATTCCTGCGTCAAAGGCCGCTTCGCCTGGGGCTATGCCACGCATAAGGAACGTATCCTGAAACCGATGCTGCGGGCCAAGATCACCGATCCCTGGCAGGAAGTGACCTGGGATCAGGCGATTGCTCATGTTGCCTCGGAGTTCAAGCGCCTGCAGGGCCAATATGGCCGCAATGCCATTGGCGGCATCACCTCATCGCGCTGCACCAACGAAGAAACCTATCTGGTGCAGAAGCTGATCCGGGGTGGTTTCGGCAATAATAATGTCGATACCTGCGCCCGCGTCTGCCATTCCCCCACCGGCTATGGGTTGAAGACAGCGTTCGGCACCTCCGCCGGCACGCAGGATTTTGACTCCGTGGAGCACGCCGATGTGGTGGTGGTGATCGGGGCTAACCCCACCGATGGCCACCCGGTTTTCGGCTCCCGCCTGAAAAAGCGGCTGCGGCAGGGGGCCAAGCTGATCGTCATTGATCCGCGCCGGATTGATCTGGTGCGCCAGCCGCATGTGGAAGCGTCCTTCCATCTGCCGCTGCGCCCCGGCACCAATGTGGCGGTGCTGACCGCCCTGGCCCATGTCATCGTCACCGAAGGGCTGGTGAATGAGGCGTTCGTGCGCGAACGCTGCGATTGGGATGAATTCACCGATTGGGCGGATTTCGTCGCCGACCCGCGCCACAGCCCGGAGGCGGTGGAAGCCTATACCGGCGTGCCGGCGGACCATCTGCGCGGTGCCGCCCGGCTCTATGCCACGGGCGGCAATGGCGCGATCTATTACGGCCTGGGTGTGACCGAGCACAGCCAGGGTTCCACCACCGTGATGGCCATCGCCAATCTGGCCATGGTCACGGGCAATCTGGGCCGGGAAGGGGTGGGCGTGAACCCTCTGCGCGGGCAGAATAATGTGCAGGGGGCCTGCGACATGGGCTCCTTCCCGCATGAAATGTCGGGATATCGCCATGTGGCGGATGATGCGACGCGGGAGATGTTTGAAAATCTCTGGGGTGTGACCCTTGACAGTGAGCCGGGCCTGCGCATCCCCAACATGCTGGATGCCGCCGTCAGCGGCAGCTTCAAGGGGCTGTATGTGCAGGGGGAGGATATTGTCCAGTCCGACCCCAACACCACCCATGTTGCCGCTGGTCTAGCGGCCATGGAATGTGTGGTGGTGCAGGATCTGTTCCTCAACGAGACGGCGAATTACGCCCATGTCTTCCTGCCCGGCAGCACCTTCCTGGAGAAAGACGGCACCTTCACCAACGCCGAACGCCGCATCAACCGCGTGCGCAAGGTGATGCCGCCGCGCAATGGTGCTGGTGGGCCGGGGCTGGCGGATTGGGAAATCACCGTGGCCATTGCCAATGCCATGGGCTTCCCGATGAATTACAAGCACCCGGCGGAGATCATGGATGAGATCGCCGCCGTCACCCCCAGCTTCAAGGGCGTGTCCTACGCCAAGCTGGAGGAATTGGGATCGGTGCAATGGCCCTGCAACGACAAGGCGCCGGAAGGCACGCCGGTGATGCATATTGGCGGCTTCGCCCGTGGTAAGGGCAAGTTCGTCATCACCGAATATATCCCGACGGACGAGAAGACGGGGCCGCGCTTCCCCCTGCTGCTCACCACCGGGCGCATCCTGTCGCAATATAATGTCGGCGCACAGACGCGGCGCACCGCCAATACCGTTTGGCATCAGGAGGACCGTCTGGAAATCCACCCGCATGATGCCGAACAGCGCGGCGTGCGCGACGGTGATTGGGTGCGGTTGCAAAGCCGGGCGGGCGAAACCACGCTGCGTGCGCTGATCACCGACCGCGTGGCACCGGGCGTGGTTTACACCACCTTCCACCACCCCATGACCCAGGCCAATGTCGTCACCACCGATTATTCCGATTGGGCGACCAATTGCCCGGAATATAAGGTGACGGCGGTGCAGATCACCCCCAGCAACGGCCCCTCTGACTGGCAGGAGCGCTATCAGGCCCATGCCGACCTGTCGCGCCGCATTTCCGGCCACGTGAGTGCGGCGGAATGAGCGATCAACCCCGCCCCCAAGCCGTAAGGATAACCCCCGGTCAGGCTTGGCGGGCGGGGGAAATGCAGCCGCATCAACGCCATCTGGCGGAAGAAACCCCGGTCGCCTTCAGCTATGACGGGGCCGCCCATGCGGTGATGATGGCGACGCCGGCGGATCTGGAGGATTTCGCCGTCGGCTTCAGCCTGACCGAAGGCATCATCGATCAGCCATCCGCCATCCGGGAACTGGAGCTGGTGCCGGTCCCGGATGGCGTGAACCTGCGCCTGTGGCTGGAACCGGCGGCGGCGGCACGGGCGGAAAGACGGCGGCGGCGTTTGGCTGGGCCGGTCGGCTGTGGCCTGTGCGGGATTGAGAGTTTGGCGGAGGCCAACCGCGCCCTGCCGGAGGTGACGGCACAGCCCCGTTTCACCCCGACCCAACTGACAAACGCCATGGCGCAACTGGCGGCGCTGCAGCCGCTGAACCAGCAGACCCGCGCCGTTCATGCGGCTGCCCTGTGGACACCCAGCGCCGGCATCGTGGCGGTGCGGGAGGATGTGGGCCGGCATAATGCCCTGGACAAGCTGGCCGGTGCCCTGGCGCGCGGCGGCCTATCGCCTGCATCCGGCATCCTGCTGCTGACCAGCCGGGTATCGGTTGAAATGGTGCAGAAGGCGGCCAGCATCGGGGCACCCGTCATCGCCGCCATCTCCGCCCCCACGGCCCTGGCCGTGCGGCTGGCCGAGCAGGCGGGCATCACCCTGGCCGCTATCGTGCGCGGCCATGAATTTGAGCTGTTCACCCATCCAAATCGTATTGACGGAAAGGCAAAGGCCGATGTCGCCTGACAAGCTGGTCAGCATGGCCAACCAGATCGGCAAATTCTTCGCCACCCAGCCCGGCGACAAGGCCGCCGCCGGCATCGCCGACCATATTCGCAGCTTCTGGGATCCCCGGATGCGCCAGACAATTCTGGCGCATCTGGATGCGGGTGGACAGGGGCTGGACCCGCTGGTGCGCCAGGCATTGGAAAGTCTGCGCATACAGGCGTGAGGTTTTGGCACCTCGCGCCCCCGGCACGGTGCGCTATAAGCGCCGGCCGCAAGTGACTGAACAGGCAGGAAACTGGAACAGGAGGCGTGAAAAGGATGAGTGCTGCCAATCCCCCTTTAGATGCTGATGGCGTGGGCCTGCTGGATAAGCAGCGCATCATTGCCCAGCCCGGCTTTAACCGCTGGCTGGTGCCACCGGCGGCCCTGGCCGTGCATCTGTGCATCGGCATGGCCTATGGTTTCAGCGTCTTCTGGCTGCCGCTCAGCCGGGCGCTGGGTGTTACGGCCCCGGTCGCCTGTACGGACCTGAATGTCTTCACGGCCCTGTTCACCACCAGTTGCGACTGGCGGGTGGCCGACCTGTCGATCATGTACACCTTGTTCTTCGTCTTCCTGGGCTGTTCGGCGGCCGTGTGGGGCGGCTGGCTGGAAAAGGTCGGGCCCCGCAAGGCCGCCTTTGTCTCCGCCCTCTGCTGGTGCGGCGGCATGGTGATCGCCGCGTTCGGTATCATGACCCATCAACTCTGGCTGATGTGGCTGGGTTCCGGCGTCATTGGCGGCATCGGGCTGGGGCTCGGCTATATCTCGCCGGTCTCCACCCTGGTGAAATGGTTCCCCGACCGGCGCGGCATGGCCACCGGCATGGCCATCATGGGCTTTGGCGGTGGGGCGATGATCGGCGCGCCGCTGGCTGATATTCTGATGAACATGTTCCGCAGCCCCACCAGCGTGGGCGTGTGGCAGACCTTCCTGGTGATGGCGGCCGGCTATTTCGTGTTCATGGTGGCCGGGGCCTTTGGGTATCGCATTCCGCCGGCCGGCTGGCGCCCGGATGGCTGGGCCGCACCGCCCCCAAGCGGTAAGGTTATGATCACCCATGGCCATGTGCATCTGCGTGATGCCCATAAAACCAAGCAGTTCTGGCTGATCTGGGCGGTGCTCTGCCTGAATGTCTCTGCCGGTATCGGCGTGATCGGCATGGCCTCGCCCATGCTGCAGGAAATTTTCGCTGGTTCCCTGATCGGCGCGCCGGATGTGGGCTTCAATGCCCTGGATGAAAGCCAGCGCAAGGCGGTGGCGGCCATTGCCGCCGGCTTCACTGGCCTGCTGTCGCTGTTCAATATCGGTGGCCGCTTCTTCTGGGCCTCCCTGTCCGACAAGATCGGCCGCAAGGCCACCTATTTCACCTTCTTCGCACTGGGCATCGTGCTCTATGGGCTGGCACCCTGGGCAGCCCACGCCGGTTCGGTGGCTTTGTTCGTCGCCTTCTTCTGCATCATCCTGTCCATGTATGGCGGCGGCTTTGCCACCATCCCGGCCTATCTGGCGGATATTTTCGGTACCCAGTTCGTGGGCGCCATCCATGGCCGCCTGCTGACGGCCTGGGCCACGGCGGGCATTATCGGCCCGTTCGTCGTTACCTTCATCCGCGAAGCCCAGATCGATGCCGGGGTGCCGCGCGATCAGGTCTATGATTTCACCATGTATATCCTGGCCGGGATGCTGGTGTTGGGCCTGCTGGCCAATCTGGCCGTGCGGCCGTTGGCGGAGAAATGGTTCATGCCCGACAGCGAAGTGGCGGCCCTGCAGGCTTCCGCCCGCGCTGCAGCCGCTCAGCAGGTGACCGGTTCCTTCGGCATTGGCAAGGGCGGGCTGGATGGCAAGGCGGCCCTGGCTTGGCTGGCGGTCGGTATTCCCATCATCTGGGGCGTCTGGGTCACTTTCCAGAAGGCGGCCGTGCTGTTCCATTAATCGGTTGGGGCAGGTGCCGACGGGAACCCGGCACCTGCCCCCAAGCGGTAAGGATGTGGAAAAGCATCGTCATCCGGCAGAACTGGCGATAGAACTGGGCGCAACGCCACATCCTGCCATGAGGGTTCCATGTTCGCGCGTTTTGCCGCTTCGCTGCTGTTGGGGATGGTGCTGGTCGCGGCCCCCACCCTGGCCCAGGCGCAGACCAGCCCTGCCGCCCCTGCTGGTCAGACCAAGCAGGCCAAGGTGGAGGGCTTCCGCAATGCCCGCTTCGGCATGAATGAGGAAGAGCTGCGCAAGGCCATCGCCAAGGATTTCAACCTGACCGGCGATGCCGTGCAGAAGGTGGAAGACCCATCGGAACGCACCACGGCCCTGCTGATCAAGGTTAAGGATCTGCTGCCGGACAGCGGCGTGGGCGTGGTCGCCTATATCATGGGCTACAAATCCAAAAAGCTGTTCCGCGTCAATGTCATCTGGGGCCGGGAAGCGGGTTCGGACACCAAGGCCGAAAATATCGTCTCCGCCGCCAATGCCCTGCGTAATTTCCTGACAGATCAGGGCTATAAGCCGGACACGCTGGTGTTGAACCATCCGCTGGATGGCGACAATGTGCTGGTGTTCCAGGGCAAGGATAACCAGGGCCGCCTGACGGAACTGGTGCTGGGCCTGATCACCGAAAAGGCTGACAAGCCCAATGCCCAGCCGGTGGTGAAGGGGGCGAATCTGCGGCTTTCCTATGTTGAAAAGCCGACCGCCCCGGATATCTACCGTATCGATGGCGGTTTCTGATCCGGGTCATCCTTACGGCTTGGGGGGGGCATCAAGCGTTTGTTTTAAAACGGAATTGTGCAGCGCGTTAAAAATCAACAGCCTCTGTGAGCCGGATCACAGAGGCTGTTTGCATTTGAACCCATAAGTGCCAGTACAGAAATGTACCCGTCAGTACAGTATCTTTCCGCCCGGCCTATCGCCATGGTGATAGGGCCGGCGACGCAAAGAAATCTACCTGTGTTGCCGGATGCATGATACATCCGCCATCGGATGTAATTTGACAACCGCGCGTCCGGCGCGGGGAACGACCGATCACTGGGGATCACTGCACCATGCCCACCCTCTCCCGTCTCAAAGGGCCGCTCGCGCTCGGTAGCGTCCTGCTGTTACTGACCGCCTGCGGCAAGGAACAGCACACCATGGGTCCGATGGGACCAGCGGAAGTGGGGGTGGTCACCCTGTCGGCCAAACCCTATACGCTGACCACGGAACTGACCGGCCGCATCACCGCCTTCCAGGTGTCGGAGGTGCGGCCGCAGGTCGGCGGCATCATCAAGAAGCGCCTGTTTGAAGAGGGCAGCACTGTCCAGGCCGGCCAGCCGCTCTATCAGATCGATCCGGCCACCTATAAGGCGGCGGCGGCTGAGGCTGAGGCCAATCTGAAAAGTGCCCAGGCCCAGGTGGTCGCCACCCGCGCCAAGGCAGAGCGTTACCGCGAGCTGGTGCGGGTGCGCGGCGTCAGCCAGCAGGATTATGATGATGTCGTCGCCACGCTGGGCCAGCAGGAAGCGGCCGTCGCCTCTGCCAAGGCAGCGCTGGAGACGGCGCGCATCAATCTTGGCTACACGGAAGTGAATGCCCCGATTTCCGGCCGCATCGGTCGGTCGCGCTTTACCGAGGGGGCCCTGGTCACCGCCGGTCAGGCCGACATGCTGACCAACATCACCGACCTGTCCAAGGTCTATGTCGATCTGACCCAGTCGGCGGAAGAGATTTCTGCGCTTCGCCGCCAGATCGCCAATGGCCAGCTTGCCATGCCGGAAGGCGGCAAGCTGCGGGTCACCCTGCTGATGCCCGATGGCAGCGAATATGCCGAGGCCGGCACGCTGGATTTCTATGAAGTCACCGTCGATCAGACGACCGGCATGGTGACCCTGCGCGCCACCTTCCCCAACCCGCGCCAGGAACTGCTGCCCGGCATGTTCGTGCGTGCCCGTGTGGAACAGGGCGTGATGGCTGACGCTATCCTGGCGCCGCAGGTCGGCATCCAGCGCGTTGCCGGTGGTGCCGCCATCGCCATGGTGGTCGGGGCAGACAATAAGGTGCAGATGCGCCCGGTGGAGGCCCGGCAGGCCATTGGGGACCAGTGGCTGGTGACCAAGGGGCTGGCCGCCAATGAACGCATCATCACCGAAGGGGTGATGAAGGCGGCCCCCGGTGCTGAAGTGAAGCCCGTACCGGCCGGCCAGAAGCCGGCCGCCCCTGCCGCCGGTGCCGCACCCCAGGGCCAGGCCCACTGATCGGAGCGCCGCATCATGGCAAAATTCTTCATTGATCGCCCGGTCTTCGCCTGGGTGCTCGCCATCATCGTCATGCTGGCGGGCGCGATTTCCATCCTGCGCCTGCCGATCGAACAATATCCGGCCATTGCGCCGGTGACCATTTCGGTTACCACCTCCTACCCCGGTGCTTCGGCGGAGACGCTGGAACGCACGGTGACCCAGGTTATCGAACAGAACCTGAAGGGCATCGATAATCTGCGTTACATCTCCTCCACCAGCGACAGCTCCGGCGCTGTTTCCATCAACCTGACCTTCAATGCCGGCACCAATGGCGACATCGCCCAGGTGCAGGTGCAGAACAAGGTGCAGCCGGCGCTGGCCAGCCTGCCGTCGGAAGTGCAGCAGCGCGGCGTGGTGGTGGCCAAATCCTCGGCCAGCTTCCTGATGGTGGCGGCGTTCGTCTCCACCGACGGGCGGCTGAACGATGCTGATATCGGTGACTTTGTTGCCTCGCGCATCCAGGATCCGATCAGCCGCGTCAATGGCGTGGGCAGCATCCAGGTGTTCGGTTCGTCCTATGCCATGCGCATCTGGCTGGACCCGAACAAGATGACCAGCTATGGCCTGACCGTGGCTGAGGTTTCTGCCGCCATCAAGGCGCAGAATGCCCAGGTCTCGGCCGGTCAGATCGGCGGTACGCCCTCGCCCAAGGGCCAGCAGCTGAACGCCACCATCACCGCCCAGACCCGCCTGCAGACGCCGGAGGAATTTGGGGCCATCCTGGTGCGCACCAATACGGATGGTTCTACCGTCCGCCTGCGCGATGTGGCGCATGTGGAACTGGGGGCGGAAAGCGCGGATTTCATCTCCCGCTATAACCGGATGCCCGCCGCCGGTCTGGCCATCAACCTCGCCACCGGTGCCAATGCGCTGGGCACGGCCGAGGCGGTGAAGGCAGAGATCGAAGCGCTGCGCCCGTCCTTCCCGGCCGGGGTGGATGTGGCCTATCCGTTCGAGACGACGCCCTTCGTCAAGCTTTCCATCCATGAGGTGGTGAAGACGCTGGGCGAAGCCGTGGTGCTGGTCTTCCTGGTGATGTACCTGTTCCTGCAGAGCTTCCGTGCCACCATCATCCCCACCATCGCGGTGCCGGTGGTGCTGTTGGGCACGTTCGGCATTTTGGCGGCGTTTGGTTTTACCATCAACACCCTCACCCTGTTCGGCGTGGTGCTGGCCATTGGCCTGCTGGTGGATGATGCCATCGTCGTGGTGGAAAATGTCGAACGCGTGATGGCGGAAGAGGGGCTTTCCGCCCGCGAAGCCACGCGCAAATCCATGGAACAGATCACCGGCGCCCTGGTGGGTATTGCCATGGTGCTGTCGGCCGTGTTCGTGCCGATGGCCTTCTTCCCCGGCTCCACCGGCGTGATCTATCGCCAGTTTTCCATCACCATCGTTTCGGCCATGGCGCTGTCGGTGATGGTGGCTATTGTGTTGACCCCGGCGCTGTGCGCCACCATCCTGAAAAGCCAGGCGCATCACGAGCGTAAAGGCTTCTTCGGCTGGTTCAACCGCACCTTTGACCGCAGCAACCGCCGCTATGTCTCGGTCACCGACCGGCTGGTGAACCGGCCGGCGCGCTATCTGTTGCTGTTTGCCGCCATTGTCGGCGGCCTGGCGGTGCTGTTTGCCCGCCTGCCCAGCTCCTTCCTGCCGGAAGAAGACCAGGGCATCATCTTTGCCCAGGTGATGACCCCGTCCGGCTCCACCCAGGAACGCACCCTGGAAGCGGTGAAGAAGGTGGAGGATTACCTGATCGGTCAGGAAGGCAAATATATTAACGGCGTCTTCTCCATCGCCGGCTTCTCCTTCTCCGGTCAGGGGCAGAATACCGCCATGGTGTTCGTCAATCTGAAGGACTGGAAGGAACGTGGGAATAAGGAGGGCCGAGCCCAGGCCATCGCCATGCGCGCCATGGGCGCCTTCATGATGACCATCAAGGATGCCATGGCCTTTGCCTTCACGCCGCCGGCCGTGCTGGAACTGGGCAATGCCACCGGCTTTGATCTGCAGCTGCTGGACAAAGGCGGGGTTGGCCATGCCAAGCTGCTGGAAGCCCGCAACATGTTCCTGGGCATGGCCGCGCAGAACCCGGCATTGGCCAATGTCCGCCCCAACGGCATGGAAGATGCGGCCCAGCTGAAGGTGGATATCGACAAGGTGAAGGCGGCGGCCCTGGGGCTCAACCTCGCCGATGTCAACAGCACGCTCAGCAATATGTGGGGTTCGGCCTATATCGATGATTTCGTTGATCGCGGCCGTGTGAAGCGCGTCTATCTGCAGGCCGAGGCCCAGTTCCGTATGTTGCCGCAGGACATCAATCTGTTGCATGTCCGCAATGCGGCCGGCCAGATGGTGCCCTTCTCCGCCTTCGCCAAGGCTGAATGGATCCATGGCCCGGTGCGTCTGGAACGGTTCCAGGGCAGTTCGGCGATGAATATCCAGGGTGAACCGGCGCGCGGCTATTCCTCCGGTGCTGCCATGGCGGCGGTGGAGGAGATTGTTGCCAAGCTGCCGCCGGGCATCGGGCTGGCCTGGACGGGCCTGTCTTACGAGGAACGTCTTTCTGGCTCCCAGGCCCCGGCGCTCTATGCCATTTCGCTGCTGGTCGTCTTCCTCTGTCTGGCGGCCCTGTATGAAAGCTGGGCCATCCCGGTGTCGGTGTTGCTGGTGGTGCCGCTGGGCGTGCTGGGGGCGGTGATTGCCGCCACCCTGACCGGCCTGCCCAATGACATCTATTTCCAGGTCGGCCTGCTCACCACCATCGGCCTGTCGGCGAAGAATGCGATCCTGATCGTGGAGTTCGCCAAGGAATATTATGAGAAGGGGATGGACCTGATCCCCGCCACGCTGGAGGCGGCGCGTCAGCGCCTGCGGCCGATCCTGATGACCTCGCTGGCCTTCGTGCTGGGTGTGACGCCGCTGGCGATTGCGTCTGGTGCCGGCTCGGGCAGCCAGAACGCCATCGGTATCGGCGTGGTCGGCGGCATGATCTCCGCCACCCTGCTGGCCGTCTTCTTTGTGCCCATCTTCTTTGTGGTGGTGGAGAAGCTGGTGCTTCGTTTGAACCGGTCGAAGCGGCAGGAAAACGCCGCCAACCGGGAGGGCTGATCCGATGAGAACCCATGCGAAACTTGTCCTTGCCCTGCCTTTGACCCTCTGGCTGGCCGGGTGCAGCCTGGCGCCGGAGACGGTGCGGCCGGAAACCGGCGTCGCCAGCGCCTGGCCGGCATCTGCCGGCCCGGTGATGGCGGCCGACCAGCAGGCCGCTGCCATCGCCTGGCAGGAATTCTTCCGCGATCCGGCCCTGAAGGGCCTGATCGAGCGGGCGCTGGCCAATAATGCCAATCTGGAAGAAGCCGTTGCGAATGTGGAACGGGCCCGGGCCCAGTACCGCATCAGCCGGTCCGATCTGCTGCCGAAGCTGAATGCCGGTGTTTCGGCCAGCCGTCAGGGCGTGCCGGCCGCCAGTTCCGCCACTGGCCGGTCCATGGTGACGGAGCAATATCAGGCCAATCTGGGCATTACCGCGTTTGAGCTGGATTTCTTCGGCCGGGTGCGCAACCTGTCCGATGCGGCCCTGCAGAGCTTCCTGGCCACCGAACAGGCGCAGCGTTCCACCCAGCTCTCGCTGGTGGCGGAAGTGGCCAATGCCTGGCTGACCCTGCTGTCCGACAAGGCCTTGCTGCGGCTGACGGACGATACGCTGAAGGCCCAGCAGGAAAGCTATGACCTGATCAAGATCGGCTTCGACCGGGGCGTGCGCACCCAGTTGGAACTGAGCCAGGCCCAGACGACGCTGGAGACGGCGCGCGCCAACCAGGCGCTTTACCGTCGGCAGGTCGATCAGGACATCAACGCCCTGATCGTGCTGGTCGGCGGCCCGGTGGATGCCGGGCAGGCGACGCTGGCCGCCGAAGATGGCACCTATATGCTGCCCGACCTGCCGGGCGGTCTGCCGTCCGATCTGCTGGTACATCGCCCAGACGTTTTGCAGGCGGAATATTCTTTGCGTTCCGCCAATGCCAATATCGGCGCGGCGCGGGCCGCCTTCTTCCCCAGCATCTCGCTGACCTCTTCCATTGGTACCGTTTCGGGCAGCCTGTCGAATCTTTTCGATAGCGGAACGAAGGCTTGGAGCGTGGCACCGTCTGCCACGCTGCCAATTTTTGACTTCGGCGCCAACGAGGCCAATCTGGGCGTGGCCAAGGCCAACCGCGACATTGCCGTGGCCCAGTATCGGCAGACCGTGCGCACCGCCTTTCAGGAGGTGGCCAACGGGCTGGCGGCGCAGGGCACGCTGACGGACCAGTTGCGGGCACAGGAAGGGCTGGTGGCAGCAACGCAGAGCAGCTTCAACCTGTCCAAGGCCCGCTATGAACGCGGGGTGGATGATTACCTGACCGTGCTGGACAGCCAGCGGGCGCTTTATGCCGCCCAGCAGAACCTGATCTCGGTCCGACTGCAGCGCCTGTCCAATCTGGTAACGCTGTATAAGGCGCTGGGGGGCGGCACGCTGGCCGGTGGAACGGCCACGGTCGACGCAACACCGTGACCGGGATAAAACCCGCCATCCCCACGGCTGGGCGTCGTCCCAGCCGTGGGGAGATGCGGCGACGCGCGATTCTGGATGCGGCCAGCATCGTCTTTCTGCAGAAAGGCTATGAGAAGGCCAGCCTCAGCGAGATTCTCACCCTCTCGGGCGGGTCGCGCGCCACCATCTATCAGCTGTTCGGCAGCAAGGACGGGCTGCTGGAGGCCATGCTGGTGGAATGCTGTCAGGCGGTATTGGCCCCGCTTTCGGCAGATGCCGTGCGCTCCCGCCCGCCGGGGGACGTGCTGCGGGAAATGGCAGTGCGTTCGGTTGACGTGCTGTTATCGCCGGCCAATCTGGCGCTGACCCGCGTGGTGCTGGCAGAGGGGCGGAAATTTCCCCATCTGACGCAGGTCTTCCATGAACAGGGCTTCGTGGAAGGGAACCGGATGCTGGGCACCTATCTGGCGGATATTTCCCGCGATGGTGCCTATTATATTCCGGACCCGGAACGATATGCCCGCATCTTTTTCAGCATGGCTTGGGGGGATGCGATGTTCCGGTTGGCGGCTGAAATGCCCGATCCGCCGACGCGGGAAGAGGTGTTGGGTGATGTCGAGGTTGCCGTGCGCATCTTCCTGGAGGGCATCCGGGCCGCCCCCTGATCTGTAGACGCAGGGGGACCTGATGGATCGGGTGTTACTTTCGCGCGACAAAAAAGGTGCCAAGCGGACTGATTCGTCACTTTATGTTGCGGCGCAGGATTTTTTGCGCTGATGTCCAATAGTGTCGGGGCGATGCGTTGCGAAAGTTGCGCATCCGCCCTCATAGGAAATCATAGCAATTCTCATTTTCGGCATTTCGGATTATGCCAAACGTCGTTACCCGGGTTGGTAATGGCGGCTTCCCTACCGAAATTGCATACGACTTCTTAGCGAAAGAGAGCGTGGAGCTTGCCCAACCGGGGGGGCCTGCCTAGAAAGTTGTATTCTTGAAACTCTGCTTTTGACGCAGGCGAAGCTTGAGCTAATGTCTTCACCAGAGGCGGTGGGTTGTGGTAAAGCAACATTGCTTCGGCACTGCGGAACGAAGGGGCGAACCGCGGATAAACGGCAAAGGTGCTCTCCCACCAGGGAGCTTGGCATTGCTTGCGCCTGAAATGCGCAGGGGATGACGGGTTTATTTGGTCGGTGATGGCCCGTTCCTAAAACCCGCGCAAAAGGTGGGCAAATTGAATTATGCGATAGCTCTTGTTCTGCAGATCGCCGCGTCTGCGCTGATCTGCCTGATGGCGCCCCGGATCGGAACCCTGCTGGGGGTGATGGACAAGCCTGATACGTACCGCAAACTGCATCGTGGTGCCGTTCCGCTGATCGGCGGTCTGGCCATCCTGCTGCCGGCGGCGCTGATTGGCGTTGTCCTTTCCGTCATGACCGGTGAGGTCTCCCACTGGGTCATCGTACCTACGGCCACCGTCCTGTTCATCATGGGTATGATGGATGACCGGGAGCATTTGCCCCCGGCGATCCGCCTCTCTGTTTCGCTGGTCATGTTCTCCCTGGCGGTGATCCTGTCCCCGCATCTGGCGATCGAGACCTTGAATTTCGGTGAGGGAACGCTGGTTACGATGGCGCCGGTTGTCGGTGCCGTGCTGACCATCGTCAGTCTGGTGGGCTTCCAATACGCCTTCAACATGAGCGATGGCGCCAATGGTGTGGCCAGTGGCGCCGCCATGATCTGGGCCTTGTTCTTCTTCTTCACCGGAACCGGGGTCTTGGCGTGGATTGCGCTGCTGTTGTTCTTCGGTGGTCTGGTGTTCCTGTGCTTCAACATGCGGGGCCGTATTTTCCTGGGTGACAGCGGGGCTTATGGCATCTCCGCCGTGATCGGCTTGCTGGGTTTGGCCATTGTCGCCCAGCCGGATAGTGCCCTGACCAACATGCAGCTGGTGGGGCTTTTCCTGCTGCCTGTGCTGGATTGCCTGCGCCTCATTATCTCGCGCACCCGTTCCGGTCGCGCGCCGTTTTCCGCTGACCGGGAACATCTGCACCATTATCTGCTGCGCTGGCTGGTGTCGCCGGTGCGCACGGCTGTCGTCTATTGGCTGATGGTGGGCGTACCCAATTTGCTGGGCATACTGGTCGGTGGCCCGGCCGGTTTCATGGTCACTTTGGCCCTTACCTTGATGCTGTATCGTGCAGTGATCGCTCGGACCGCATTGGTGCAGGCACCGACCCCGGCTGCCGTCAGCGGCGAGGCTCGCTGAAACCATTGTCAGCGGCCGCTTATCAGCGGTTTGCTTGATCCTATTGCCAAATAAAAGGCCGGGGCGTTGAAGCCCCGGCCTTTTATTTTACGGCCCTTGCCGGCTATCCCAGATGGGTAAGGCGCTATACCAACGGTCATCATTCATGACCGTTGTACAGCGGCGACGGCCGCCGCGCCGCTTGGTAGCGGCGTAGCCAAGCCAGCGGAGGCTGGCGCCGGCGATTGAGGGGCACGAAAGCGTGACCTTCGGTCATGTTTTCGTGCCGCTGGTATGGGTCAGCAAGGCGGCGGCGGCCAGCCCGATGGCCAGCAGCAGCGTCGGGATGATCCAGAGCGGGTTACCCCAGACAGCAAGGCTGGCCACGCCATAGAGGGCGAAGGCCAGCAACAGCTCCGCCACCAGGATGAAATAATTGCCCTGATAGCGCTTCTGGAACGCCTTACGACCCCCCTCCACCGGGGCTTGGCGCATATCCAGCAGCAGGAACAGCAGGATGGCCAGAACCCCGGTCAGCCAGATGCCGACCGCCGCCATGCCATAGGCTGGCAGCAGGTAAAGGCTGACAGCGCTGAGAATGACCAGGGAGGGCAGGCCGGCTGCCAGAAGCTGATCCCCCAGCAGCCGCATCCGGGGCACCGGCGCGGTGCCCAGCAGATCCGGTGCATCCTCCGCCACCACGGCCAGCCAGACCATGGCCCCGGCAAGCAGGCCCAGGCTGGGGGGAACAATCAGCCATCCCATGTATAACGGCGCGTTCCCCATGGTGGTGATGGTCTTGCCATGCAGGGAAAAGCCCATGGGGACGATCATCAACGCGATGGACAGCACCTGGGTCAGCAAGGCCGGGTCACGCCAGATCAGCCGCCATTCCTTCAACATGACGGACAAGGTGCGGCCGCGCACCCGCAACCCCATCGGACGGTTTTTCTGGCGGCTTGGGCTGGCGTCGGTGGCCCCGGTGCTGGCGGCCAGCCGCAGGAAGGCCGGGCCGCTGAACCAGCAGATGGCGGTGAAACCACCGATGCCGACCAGCAGCAGGATGGCCAGGGGCCCTGGCTCCCCCGCCATGGCGGCGCCCAGCCAGCGCACAGCCAGCGCAATCGGCGTATCGGCCAGCTTCAACGCTGTCTCCATGCCAGCGCGGGTACGCTCTCCGCTGCCTCCCCCCTTCATGTTCATCAGCTGCCAGGACAGAGCCCCGCCGATACCGACAATGCCTGCGGTCACCTGGGCCACCGTTCGGGCCCGTCTTGGCCCCAGCACCCGCACCAGACCCAGCAGCACCAGGAAGGAAAAGGACAGGGTGATCAGGCTGAGGGTGGGCAGGGTCAGATAGCCCACCAGCCATCGCCAGGAGACAATAAGCGCCCCGCCATTGATGAAGGGAGCGGTAAAGATCAGAACCCCGGCCGAGAGCGCGATCAAGGTTCCCATCAATCGCACCGGCAGAATGACGCGCGGCGACAGGGGAGAGGAGAGCAGCAGATCGTAATCCCCCCGCGTATAGAGCCCGTTCACCAGCAATTGCAGGGCGATGGCGATATTCATCGCCATCGTGAACAGGCCGGTGCCCCCCAGCATCAGATGCAGCACGGGGGCTGGCAGGTCCATCTTGGCGAAGCCAAAGGCGGACATGATGCCAACCCCATGCAGCATCAGCAGCAGTACGATGGAGCCGGCGATCATCCAGGGGCCATTCCGCTTGGTACGGAACGACAGGCGCAGTTCGTGGCGCAGCAGCCAGGGAAGGGAACCAGGGCGCAAGGCGGGCAGCATCAGGCGGCCCCCCGCGTGGCGACCAGATCCAGGAACACCTCTTCCAGCGTGCCACCGCTGCGGCCGGCCTGCTGGCGCAGGGCGTCCAGGGTGCCTTCCGCCACCAGCTGCCCATGCTGGATGATGCCGATACGGTCCACCAGCCGTTCCGCCACCTCCATGATATGGGTGGTCAGGATGATGGTGCAGCCTGCCCGCGCCCGTTCCAGCAACAGGTCTTTCACCTGCCGGGCGATGGCGGCATCCAGCCCGGTCAAGGGCTCGTCCAGGATCAACAGGCGCGGATCATGGATCAGCGCGCCGGCCAGGGCGGCCTTCTGCTTCATGCCGCGGGAAAAGCCTTCACAGCGCTCATCCCGGTGGTCCCACAGTTCCAGCCGGGTCAGCAGCCTTTCCGCCTCATCCCGGGCGCGACCGGCGTCAATGCCCCAGAGTCCGGCGACGAATTCCAGATATTCCAGCGGGGTCAGCTTGTCATACAGCATCGGCTCGTCCGGCAGCCAGGCGATCAGGCGCTTGGCCTCCACCCCCCGGCTCTGCGTATCGACGCCAAAGACCGAAATGCTGCCGGCATCCGGGCGCAGCAGCCCGACCACCATTTTCAGGGTCGTTGTTTTGCCGGCGCCGTTGGGGCCCAGCAGCCCGTAAAATTCCCCCGGCTGGATGGAAAGGTCGATGCCCTTCACCGCCTCCTTTGCGCCATATGATTTGCGCAAGGCGCGGATTTCCAGGGCAGGGCTTGCGGAATGATCAGGCATGACTGCAACCCATGTGGTGTATCAGGCCACAGGATGTTAGCCAAACCACTCCGCTGACGCAGCATAATTAACCAAGCCGCATCCATCCGCCGTGCGGGCAAAATAAAACCGCCGCCGGGCAGGCCGGCGGCGGTTCTGTGCGATCAAACCGTCTGTGTAGGATCAGGCGGCTTCGGCGTCGGCCGCGACCTGCAGCTTGATGATCTGGTCGGGGTCCTTCACCTCGCCATTGCGGCCCTGGCCGCGCTTGATGGCGTCCACATGCTCCATCCCCTCGGTCACCTGGCCCCAGACGGTGTACTGGCCGTCCAGGAAGCGGGCATCGGCGAAGCAGATGAAGAACTGGCTGTCGGCGCTGTTCGGGCTGGCGGCGCGGGCCATCGAGCAGGTGCCGCGCACATGCGGCTGGCGGCTGAATTCCTGCGGCAGGTTCTGGCCCGAACCGCCGGTGCCATCACCGCGCGGGCAGCCGCCCTGCGCCATGAAGCCTTCGATGACGCGATGGAATTTCAGCCCATCATAGAAGCCTTCGCGCGCCAGCTCCTTGATGCGGGCGACATGCTTCGGCGCCAGGTCGGGACGCAGCTCAATGGTGACGCGGCCGCCGGCCAGATCGAGATACAGGGTGTTTTCCAAATCCATCGTGTCGGTTCCTTGGTCGGTGTTTTATGGGCCGGCGCGCACCATAGCGATATGGGGACCGGATGAAAACCGGCGCTTTATGCGTTGCCGCCGTCTATTTCCTCTGGGGCTGCGGGTTGGCCGCTGCCGGCGGCCCCTCCCCATCCGCCGCGATCCAGGCGCGGATGATGCGGTCGGGGTCGGTCACGCGGCCATCTTTTTTCATATCGCCGGTCTTGAGCTTGTCCACCAGCTCCATCCCCTGGGTCACCTTGCCCCAGACGGTATATTTGCGGTCCAGCTGCGGTTCTGCCCGCATCAGGATGAAGAACTGGCTGTCGGCGCTGTCCTTGTGCATCCCGCGCGCCATGGAGACGGTGCCGCGTTCATGCGGCAGGTCCGATGGCTCCAGCATCAGATATCGACCGGTGCCGCCGGCCCCATTGCCACGCGGGTCGCCCGTCTGGACCATAAAGCCCTTCAACACCCGGTGAAAGGCCAGCCCATCATAAAAGCCGCGTCGCACCAGCTGGCGGATGCGGGCGACATGCAGCGGTGCCACATCCGGCCGCATACTGATGGTGATGCGGCCGCTGGCCAGTTGCAGATACAGAATATCCTCCGGCTTGGCCTTATAGGCGGGGGCCGCCCCCGCTGGCAGGGCCAGCACCAGGGCCAGCGGCAGCAACAGCAGCAGGCGGCGCAGCATCGCCATGGTTTCTCCCCGATCCATGTTTTTTCCTGGCCCGACGATAACGGCCACGGCCTTGCAAGGGAACCCTTGGCGTTTATCGATGCTGGGTGGATTTTACCTATGCGGGCGATCCGGCAAAGGGTGATGGGGCGGATGGTGCGGCAATATCGGCTTTGGCTGGCGGCGGGGCTGGCCCTTTCGGGCCTGATACTCTTCCTGGTGGGGCGGCAGATGCTGCCGGGGCTGGTGGAACGCGCCCTGACCCAGGCGCTCTGGGCGGAGGGGCTGACCGGCGCCCAGGTGACCTTGACGGAACTGGGCGATGATCAGGCCAGCGGCACCCTGTTGCTGGATACGCGCTGCGCCCCGGCCTGCCATGCCCGCTTCACCGTGGGCTACAGCCTGCCCGGCCTGTGGGGCCGGCGGCTGGATGCGCTGCTGATCAGCGACCTGTCGCTGGCCGGCTGGTCGCCGCCGCCCTTGCCGCCGGCGGGGGCGGGGCGCTGGCAATGGCCCAGCATTCAGCTGCGGGATATTCCCCTGCCGCTGCCGGACAACCCCCTGCTGCCAGCTTCGGCGCAGGTGATGCAGGCCAGCCTGACCCCGCTGCCGGCAGGCGGCTGGCAGGCCGACGGCCAGGGGCAGCTTTTGGGCGGTGGGGCCGTGCTGGCCCATCTGGCGCTGCAGGGCAGCCTGCTGCCGGGGCAGCCGCCCGAAATGGCGGTCACGGCCAGCCCGGCCGGCGCTGGCCCGCAGGCCAGCGGGACCATGCGAATCCGCTTGCCCGCCGGCGCGCCGGCGGTGGGGGAAGGGCATGTGCAGCTGGAGAAGCTGGCGCTCTGGGGTCTCTCCCCCCTGCGGCTGGAGATTTCGGCCAGGTCGGACAAGGATGGGGCGCTGGCCTTGCAGGGGCTGCTGACCTTGCCGGACGCGGCCGGCCCCCTGCAGGCGGGCCGGCTCAGCCTATCCCTGTCGGGCACCCCGACCCGGCTGGAAGGGCAGGTGAGTGCGGAGGGGATCGGCATCCAAGACGGCCCCCGCGATAATCGCGCCAGCCTGCCCCTGTTACTGCGCCGGGGCGCACAGGGCTGGCAGGTGGAAAGCCCGGCCGGCGGCGCGCTGTTCCTGCCCGCGCTGGGCGTGGCGGCCCATGGCCTGACCCTGACCGTCCCGGCGGCGGAGGGTGCCTTGATTCTCTCGGCCGATAGCCTGCATCTGGGCGGGCCAGCCCCGCTGCTGGTGCCGCTGCGCCCGGTGCTGCGTCTGGATCGCGGGCAGCCGGGACAGTGGACGGCCAGCCTGTCGGCGACCGACCTTGCCGGGCAGCCGCTGGTACGGGGGGAGGCGGCGTGGCAGCCGGGGGGCGAGGCCCGGCTGATGCTGGAAATCCCGCCCCAGAATCTGGGGCCGGCGGGCCGGTCCCTGGATGCTCTTTCCCCCTGGCTCGCCCGCTGGCTGACGGCGGCGCGGGGGCGTGTCGGGTTGCGCCTGACCTATGCCCAGGACGCCGCCGGTTCCACCAGTGCCGCCCATCTGTTGCTGGATCAGGCGGGATTTTCCTGGAATGGCGGGCAGGTGGAGGGGCTGTCCGGCGTGCTGTGGTTTGATACGCTGTCACCGCTGGCCATGCCAGCGCAGACTTTGTGGCTGGGCCGGCTACGCGCGGCCGGCATGGTGCTGGATGGCGGGGCGCTGTCGGTGGAACTGCCGGGGGATGGTCAGCTGTTGGTCGGGCCGGCCCTGGTCAACTGGTCCGGCCTTGCCCTGCAGCTGGCGCCCAGCCGTTTCGCCCTGGGCAAGGCGCCGTTCCCCCTGGCCCTGGCCCTGACCCTGCCCGACAGTGCGGCCGGCCCGGTGCTGGCGGCGCTGGGCATGGCGCCGCTGTCGGCGGAAGGGGTGATCGCTGGTCGCATTGATCTGCCGCTGGATGGCAAATCCTTACCGCTTGGGGGCTTCCAGGCGGTGGGGCCGGGGCAGATCATCTGGCAGGGGGCGGAGACCGTCCCGCCCTTCCTTGACCCGCAGCAGACCGACAGCCCGGCCCTGGTGGCGGCGGCCTTGCGCCATTACCAATTTCGCCAATTGCGGCTGAGCCCGGGGGCGGATGCCCCGGTGCTGCGGCTGGACGGTGGCAACCCGGACCTTTATGGCGGCTATGCCATGGGGTTGAGCCTGCATCTGCGCCCGCCGGCAGATGCAGGCCCGCCCGCCCGTCCCCCGGCGCTGGACGCGGCCGTGGCGGCCTATCTGCGCGGTGGCTGACGGATCAGGGGAAGCGGCAGACTTCGCCGGTGACCTCCACAAAGGAACGGGCGCCAGCGCTGACGGTCAGCTTCACTTCCTTGTCCGAGGCGATCAGCGAGTGCTGCAGGGGCAGCACGCCGGAAATTTCCTGTGCCGGGGCATCGCCATTGCTGATGCGCAGGGTGACCGGCTTGGCCGGATCGTACCAGGCTTCCGGGCTGCCGCCGGCATTGCGGGCGGGCACGCCTTCGCCGGTCACCACCAGGCTGCCATCGGCGAAAGCAACACTGGTATTGGCGCCGCGATAAATCGGCGTGGGCAGCACGAAGCGCTTGGTTTCCGGCCGGGCGCAGGACCGCGGGTTGCTGGCCTGTTCCAGAAGAAAGGCGATACGTTCCGGCTTCACCCCTTCGGCCAGCTTGCGCGACAGCAACTCCGACAGTCGCGCCAGCTCCCCGCTGGGCACTTCGCGCTGCAGGCGGATTTCCAGCTCCTTGGTCTTCACCTCCAGCGACTGGGCGATCTGCTGCAACTGCCCGGCGCGCCGTTCGGCCTTGTCCTTGGCGGCGGTGGCATTGGCCAGCTCTTCCTGCATGGAGCCCTGGCGCGATTTCAGCTGCTCGACGCCCACCAGATAGGAGAAGCCGGCCACCCCGCCCAGGACCAGCAGCCACAGCCCAAGCTTGATAATCCGGGCCCAGAAGCGGCGGCGATAGCGCCGATGATGGTCATAAAGGCCGTAGCTCATGTCGTCGCCACAATCCGGCTGGGGTGAAACGATAAGGGGTGAACCCGCACGGGAACCTAATCAGCCGCTTGGCGAATTACAAGCGGGGTGCGGGGGGCACCAGGATTGTTAAGGCAGTTTCTAGAAAGGTTGTTTGATCGGATACGGTTTGTCTATTTTAGTGTGACCAAGCCCATAATTTCCCTTATTATTGCAATGCTTTCATCCTGTTTCCGATGGTTTTCCAAAGATGTCAGTTGCATGGACCGGTTCATTGTGGCGTCGCGCTGGTGGTTCCACTACCGGCCTTTTGTTGCTTTTGCTTGGCTTTCTGATCAGCGTCACCGCCTCGGCGGCTGAACTGGCAGAGCCGGCCCGTGGGCCGGTGCCGTCCTGGGTGGTGCCGCAGAAACTGCCGCCCCTGCCCAAGGATGCGGGTGAAAGGCCGGTCACCATCCTGTTGATGGATCAGCAGACGCGGGTTCAGCCCGACAGAACATTTCATTACACCGAAGTCGCCCTTCATATCGGGACAGCCCAGGGTCTGGGGGCCGGCACCGCTGCGATGCAGTGGTTGCCGGAGATTCAGAAGGCGACGGCCCACAAAATCACCATTCTTCGCAATGAAAAGCCCATCGACATATTGGCTGGTGGTCAGCGCTTCAATGTGTCGAAGCGCGAAACCAATATGGAGGCCGCCGTACTGGATGGGGTTCTGACCGCCAGCCTGTTCCCGGAGGGGCTGCAGGTGGGGGATACGCTGATCTTTGCCTTCAGCACCGAAGAAGAGGATCCGTTGCTGCCCGGTCGAATGGAGTTTATGGGGCCGGTATGGCTCGGCCTGTCGGTGGAACGCGGACATCTGCGGGTCTCATGGCCGGCAGATCAGAGGATCAGTATGGGTATGCCGCTTGGCCTGCCATGGGCGAAGGCGGTGACGCGCGAAGGAATGACCAGCATCGAACTGACCATGGAAAAGACGGAGCCGCTTCCGTCCACAGACATGGCGCCGGCACGCTTTCTCTTCAAACCACAGTTCCAGTTTGGTACTTTTACCTCCTGGCAGGAAATCGCCAAGAAGCTGGCTCCGCTTTATCAGCAAGCATCCCAATTGCCGCCCGACAGTGACCTTTGGGCAGAAATCAACCGGATCAAGGCGGCATCAAACGATCCGGTCAAGCGCACGGAGGCGGCGCTGGCCCTGGTGCAGCAGCAAATCCGCTACGTCGCCCTGGTGATGGGGACCGGGCGGGTGCTGCCGGCGGATGCACAGCTGACCTGGAGCCGGCGCTTCGGCGATTGCAAGGGCAAGACTGCCCTGCTGTTGGCTCTGTTGCGTGAATTGGGTGTGACGGCTGAACCGGTGGTGGTCCAGACCCGCATGGGGGACGGTCTGGACCAACGGATCCCGATGCTCAGCTGGTTCGATCATGTGCTGGTGCGGGCAACGATTGCGGGGAAGAGCTATTGGCTGGATGGTACCCGCCCGGCGGACACCAGCCTGGCATTGCTGCGGACCCCGGATTTCCGCTGGGGGCTGCCGTTGGTGGCAGATGGCTCACCGGGCCTGATGGCCATTGAAGCATCGCCCCTGACCGTGCCGGATGAGGAACTGTCACTGACGTTGGACATGTCGGCCGGGCTGCGGGCGCCGGCCAAGCTGAGCGGCGAAAAGCTGCTGCGGGGCGACCGTGCCTTTCTGTTCAATCTGATGCTGACCAGTGCTGCCTCCAATGCCCGTGAACAGATGTTGCGCAGCTATTGGGGCGATATTTTGCGTACGGCGGAATTCAAGGAACTGACTTTCCGCTTCGACCCTGCCGCCGGTGAACTTCTTCTGAAGGCTGAGGGGACTGCGACGTTCAAATGGCCTGAGGACCGTTTCCGGCTGACGGGTTTGGCTTCCCCCCTGGATACTGACCCGGAACGGGAGCAGGGGGACAAAGAAGCGCCCGTCACCATTCCTTATCCAACCTATGTGCTGACACGACAGAAGGTGCTGCTGCCGGCACAGGTCGGCGCATTCCGGTTGGAAAATGGCGAGGAGGTGAATGAAACCTTCGGCGGCCATGCCTTCACCCGCAAGGCGATGCTGGACGGAAATGTCGTGTCGGCGGAGGCAAGTTATCGCTCCCTGGTGCGGGAGATTCCCATTGAGGAGGCTGTTGCCGGAGCAAAACGGCGCAAATCACTGAATGACAAGAAGCCCCAGATCGTTTCGCCGGAATTCTATTGGGTGACTCCGGAAGATAAGAAAGCGCTGACCACGCGGGAGGAAAAAACGGTGCCGGCCCTGTTTGGCCGGGCTGTCGCCCTCCAGTCTGAGGGCAAGTGGCAAGAAGCACTTGCTGTGCTGGATGAGGTTATCGCTCTTAACCCGAATGTAGCCGCGGCCAAAGCCTTGCGGGCGTCCGTGCGAATGCAGATGCCGAATGCGGACTATCCAGCCATTCAGCAGGAACTGGATAAGGCCTCTCAGCAACACCCCGATGATCCCCTGCTGCTGCGGATACAAAGTGATCTGTTCTGTTCTCAGAACCGCTTTTCTGAGTGTCTGGCGATTCTCAACCGTCTGATCGAAAAGCGTGTCAATCAACCTGATCTGCTGGCCGCACGGTCCCGTGCCTACGAAAAGATCGGTGACTCGTTTCATGCTTTGGAGGATTTTGAGAATGCCCGGAAATCTATGCCCTTCACGAAGGACGACCGGCTGCGCTTGATCGCCCTGTACGAGCGGACGGGCCAATATGATGTTATGGCACGGGAGATTGAGGCGTTGATCCAGGAGGGGCCTGGCGATGCCGAGGTTCTGCGATTACAGGGTAATTTCTATGCCCAGCAGGGGCGGTGGGAGGAGGCTGATCGTGCCTATACCACCTCGCTCGCCCGGGAAAAATCGTCGGGCACCTATCTTGCCCGCGCGGTGCGGCGGGCCCCGGACGATCTGACCGGCCGCCGCGCTGATCTGGAGGCCGGGCTTGCCGTTGCGCCGGATGAGCCCAACCTGCTTTATGGCATGGCCCGGCTGCTGGCTGACAGCAAGGATACGACCGGGGCTTTGGCGATTCTTGACCGGCTGGTCGAAAAGCATCCAGATAATGCCGCGATCCGCGCCCGTCGCGGCGTCATTCGGGCACAGTCTGGCGATCGTGACGGGGCGGATAAGGATTTCATTGCTGCCCGCATGGCGGCGAAGCTTCCTGTGACCTTTGTGGCGCTTTGCGAGATGAAGGCGAAGGCCGGGGTCGCGTTGGAAAGTGCGGTGGCGGATTGTGATCGGGCGCTGGCCGTTTTTGCGGAACAGCCCGAAGCACTGGCGGCCCAGGCACTGATTCTGCTGCGACTGGATCGGCTGGACGAGGCGCTGGCCGGCTATGATCATGCCCTGCGTCTTAAACCCAATTTCAGCGATGCTCTGTGGGGCCGGGCCATCATCTGGGCCCGCAAGGGCGATAAGGCCAAATCCGCTGCCGATCAGGCGGCGGCCAGGAAATGGAGCACCCATATCGAAGCAGAGTTTACCCGCGCCGGGCTCACCCTGTAGTCATGGGGACTGGGTGCCGCCGGTCGCCACCATTGCGCCCGGCGGCCACACCGGCTAATTTCGCCGCCGGCCCTCCCTGTTCAGGAATGCATTGATCATGAGCTTCGCCGTCATCGGTATTTTCGTCGCCGCCAGCGTGCTGGCCGGCATCTGCATTGCCGCCATCAAGGCACCGGAAGGCGATGGCGATCATGGTCACGGCCATGGCCACCATGGGCATGGCCATCACTGAGATGATGCTGACGGGCCGGGGGGCTGATCCGCCGGCCCGATCCTGACGATACGCCAGAAGGTCAGCCCGGCCGCCGCGCCGATCAGGGCGATGAGTGCCAGGGGTATCGTCCCGGCCAGACTGCCCATATCGGGAAACCCTGCAAAGGGCAGCGGCACAAGGAACCCGCCCACCGCCGCGCAGTGGCGACGGGTGAGCGGAACCCGCCGGATCAACAGCGCGAAGATGATTGCACCCAGCATCAGCGTCAGCGGGATGGAAAGCCCGGCGGTAAAGGCATAGAGACGCAGCAGTGCCAGCGCCTTGTCGGGCTCCCACAACCCGCCTTGCCCGGTAAACATGTCAAAAGACTCGTAGAACCCCACGACCGGGAACATCGCCGCGGCGGATACCGCCCCGGCGGCGAGGAGGCCTGGAAATATCCGGGAGCGCCGATAGCTGTTTTCCGTGATCATGGCGAAACTCCCCGCTGGTCACTTCACCAGCCGCAGCAATTCCTTGAATTCCGGCCGGTCATAGCGTTCCAGCCATTCGAACAGCACCATTTCCGCCGTTACCAGTTCAACCCGGTGATGGCGCAGCCGGTCCAGTGCGGCCGCCTTGTCGGACGGGTGGCGGGAGCCGATGGCATCCACCACCACCGCCACCTTCAAACCCAAGCCCGTCAGGCCCAGGGCCGTCTGCAGCACGCAGATATGCGCCTCTGTGCCGCAAAGCAGCACGGTTCCCCCGCCAGCCGCCCAGGCCAGGAAATCGCCCTGGTTGCTGGCGGCAAAATGCACCTTGCCGAAACGCAGCGGCACCAGGGTGGCCAGCCGGGCGGTGGTGGGGCCGATGCCGGCCGGGTTCTGTTCCGTGGCGGCGAGCGGGATGCCCAGCCGATGGGCGGCGCGGGCCAGCAATTCGCACCGTGCCACCACCTGTTCCGCCCCATCAATGGCGGCCAGCAGCCGGTCCTGCATATCAATGATGACCAGCCGGCTGTTGCCGGTCAGCACCAGCGGGGTGGGGGCAGAGCGGTCGGCGGGGGCGGGCATGGGCATGATCCCTTGCTGCAAGGCCGCCATGCGGCGGCAGGGACGGCGCTGTGAGCCGTGTCACTGAGGGGCCGGGCACCCTGGGTTAGGGTTTCAGCAACCTCACCCCATCTTAACAGGAACCAGGGCCATGCGCCGCTTGTCATTGGCGGGCACGGGATTGCTGCTGCTTCTCGGCGCCTGCACCACCACTCCCAACAGTCTCACCGCCGCCCCGCTGCAGGTGGCGGAAGAACATCCCGGTTTTGCCGGCTGTGCCGCCGCTGTGCAGGCTTCATATCCCGGCGTCCAGGCGGTCGATGCCCGTGTTACCGCCCTGCAGCAGTGCCTGGCCCGCAATCCCGGCGCTGGCCAGCTGGCCATGCGGTTGAGCTGAGAAGCGGATTTCCCCTGCGGAAATGGATATTGACAGGGTTGGGAATGGCGGAAAACCAAGCATATAAAGGTATGCTGGTTGGGCAAGTTTCAAACGTTTGCACGGCTGCGACGCATTGAAATAAATCTGAAATTTGTCTGCGCAGATACTGTCACGATTGGGGCTTATAAGCCGCCTTGTCCCGGCGGCCCCTGTGGCTGTGGGGCTATTGCCAATCCGACCCCACAGGTTGACCGATGCACCGGACTTTCCTGCTGCGCAGCGCTTCCGCGCTGGCACTCTGCCTTGCCTGCGTCCCGGCCATGACGGCCTTCGCCGATGTCGCCCCCGCGACGGAGGAGATGGAAGAAATCGTCGTCACCGGCACCTATAGCCGCAGCCTGCAGGCCGCCCGCGACGTGAAGCGCAATGCTGACAAGGTGGTGGATTCGGTCTCCTCCGAAGATATCGGCAAGTTCCCCAACCAGAATGTGGCCGAGGCGCTGCAGCTGGTGACCGGCATCACCATGACCCGCAGCCGCAGCGAAGGTCTGGATATCGCCGTGCGTGGTCTGGCCTCCAACTTCCAGACCACGCAGCTGAACGGCCGTTCCATCGCCGTGAACGAGAATGTGGAAAATGGCGGCGTCAATGGCCGTCAGTTCCGCTTCGACGTGCTGCCGCCGGAACTGGTTTCCCGCATCGATGTGGTGAAGTCCCCCACGGCCGACATGAATGAAGGCGCCATCGGTGGCAATATCGATGTGCGCACCGTGCGCCCGTTCGATCTGGGCACCACGGTCAGCGGCACGGTGCAGGGCAGCTATTCCGACCTGCGGGAAAAGACTGATCCGTCGGCTTCCGGCATCGTCTCCTGGGTCAATGACGACAAGAGCCTGGGCCTGCTGCTGGCCGGCTCCTACATGAAGCGTTCCGTCCGCCAGGACCGCGAATACAGCACCGGCTTTGAGATCAAGAAGGGCTGGTCCTCCCTGTTCGGCGGCGATACCTGGACGCCGACCCGCATCCGCCCGACCATCGAGCAGGAAGACCGCAAGCGCTACACCGTGGCCGGCGCCCTGCAGTGGCAGCCGGATGCGCGCTGGGAAACCAATGTCGATCTGCTGTTCTCCCGTCTGCGTAACGACTATGACGAATACGGCATCGATATTTACCCCGGCGACAGCGCGGCCAAGCCGCGCCCCGGCAGCTTCACCATCAAGGACGGCACCCTGGTGAAGGGTACCTTCGATAACGTCTTCACCATGGCCTCACGGGAGACTTCGGGCCAGCGTCATGACCTGTACGTGGCGGGCCTGAACCAGAAATTTACCAGCGGTGACGGCTGGATCGTCGATATGGATGTCTCCTATTCCAAGGCGCATTCGATCAGCGAAGACCCGATCTCCCGCACCCGGTTGCAGACCTATCTGCCACTGACCATGGATTTCACCCGTGGTTACAAGAATGCCTATGATCTGATCACCAGCACCGATCTGAACAACCCGGCCTCCTATGTCGGCCGCCGGCTGGAATATCGGATGCAGGACAGCAACGATACCGATTGGGGCGGGCGTCTGGATGTGACGCGCGAACTGAATATGGGGCCGCTGGCCAGCATCCAGGCCGGTGCCGAATATCGCAAGCGGGAGCGTGACTATTTCCGCCGCGACATCACCAGCAACACCGGCGTTGCCAATGTGCCCGGTGCCAGCTTCTCCAGCGACCTGTTCGACAGTTTCCCCTATAGCGACTTCCTGTCCGACTATAGCGGCAATTTCCCGCGCACCTGGCTGGTGCCGGACGGCAAGGCCTTCTTCGCCAAATATTGGAACAAGGCGCTGGAAAGCACCCCCCTGACGGCGGCCGACAAGGCCAACAGCTTCAATGTGCAGGAAGAAATCTGGGGCGGGTACGCCCGCTTGAATATGGAGACGGAGCTGGGTTCCATCCCCGTCAGCGCCAATCTGGGCGGCCGTCTGGTCAATACCCAGCAGATCTCTGCCGGCCATGCCAGCAATGGCACCACCGCCACCCCGGTGCGGTATGAGAAGGACTATACCAAGTTCCTGCCCAGCCTGAACGTCAAGGCCGACCTGACCGACGATCTGGTGGGCCGGTTCAGCGTGGCCCGCGTGCTGACCCGCCCCAACCTGGGCGATATCGCCCCGCGCCTGACCATTTCCAACGATGCCCCCACCGGCAGCGGTGGCAACCCCAACCTGAACCCCTATCTGGCCACCCAGTATGATGCCACGCTGGAATGGTACTTCGCCAAGGATGCGGCGCTGACCGGCGGCGTCTTCTTCAAGAAGCTGGACAGCTATATCACCGCCCGCAACACCCAGATCGATGTGCCGGGCCGCGGCGATATCCGCGTCACCACCTTGACCAATGGCGGTGATGCCGAAGTGCGCGGGTTTGAACTGGCCTATCAGCAGGTGATGAGCTTCCTGCCGGCCCCGTTCGACGGGCTGGGCGTGCAGGCCAATTACACCCATGCCGATGTGAAGACCGAATTCGTCACCGGTACCCGCACCGTGCGTGACCTGCTGCCGGGCCTGTCCAAGGACAGCTATAATTTGGTCGGCTTCTATGAACTGGGGCCGTTCGGTGCCCGTGCCAGCTATTCCTGGCGCAGCGCCTATATGAGCGGGTTCGGCAACGAGGTCAGCTCCGACACCAATGTCGATGATTTTGGCACCCTGGATGCCAGCCTCTCCTATGCCGTCACCGAGAATATCACGCTGACGCTGGAAGGCACCAACCTGACCGGGGCCGCCATCTATAATTACGGCAATGACAAGAACCAGCCGCGCGAAATCTACTATTACGGCCGTCGCTATACGGCGGGCGTGCGGGCGAAGTTCTGATCCGGCGTACCGGCGGGCCGCATCTGCTGCGGCCCGCCCTTCATATCAAAGCCGGCCGGTTCGTCACCGGTCGGCTTTTTCGCGGGCAGGGTTTGCACGTTTGTGCATGTTTGTCCTTGCTGCTGGCCGCGATTTCAACGATAGTCCGCCCTGACAACGATTGCGATGCGTCCCTTGCCATGGCCAACCTGCCCATCCTGCCAGAAGAACGGCACCGCCTGATCCGTCAGCGCCTGGAGGCGCAGGGGCGGGTGCTGGCGGTCGATCTGGCGCGTGACCTCAATATCTCCGAAGATACGATCCGGCGTGATCTGCGGGAACTGGCGGCGCTGGGCCATTGCCAGCGGGTTTATGGCGGGGCGCTGCGCCTGTCGCCGGCATCGGGCGACCTGCAGACGCGCCAGCGCCAGAACCCGGAGGGCAAGGCCCTGGTGGCGCGCCGGGCGGTGGGGCTGGTGCAGCCGGGACAGGTGCTGTTCCTGGATGCCGGCAGCACCAACCGCGCCATTGCCGAGGCCTTGCCCGATCATGCCGATTTGACCGTGATTACCAACGCCCCGGATATCGCGCTGGCCCTGGCCGGCCGTCCGGGCTTTACGGTGATCCAGGTGGGTGGCGTGCTGAACCCGTCTGTTGGGGGCACGCTGGGCGCGCGCGCTGTGCGGGAGGTGGCGGATTATGCGGCCGACCTCTGTTTCGTGGGCGTCTGTGCCGTCTCCGCCGAAGCGGGTTTGCGCTGTTTTTCCCTGGAAGATGCCGAATTCAAACGCGCCGTCATTGCCGCCAGCCGCGCCGTGGCGGTGGCGGTGACGGCGGAGAAGGTGGGAACGGCCGCTTCTTTCCATGTCGCCGATCTGGCCACCATCGATCATCTGATCGTCGGGGGGGAGGTGCCGGATGCGGCACTGGCCCCGCTGCTGGATGCCGGCCTTGCCATTCTTCAGGCTGCGGCCTGAGCCCCGACCTGCTTTGTCTTCAGGACTATCATGACTGCGCTTTCTTCCCCGGTTCCCGCCCCTTCCGCCGCGCAATTCGCCACGCGGCTGGTTTTTCTGGTCGCCGGCTTTGGCACGGCGACATGGGCGCCGCTGGTGCCATTCGTCAAATCACGCATCGGCATGGAGGCGGGCACGCTGGGGCTGGTGCTGCTGGCGCTGGGCGGCGGCTCGATCCTGATGATGCCGCTGGCGGGGCAGTTGGCGGCCCGGTTTGGCTGCCGCGCCACCATCATGGTTTCCGGCCTGATCGCCACGGCGATCCTGCCCCTGCTGGCCGTCGCCCCCGATCTCTGGTGGCTGGTGCCGGGCCTGTTCCTGTTTGGGGCCAGCATCGGTACCATGGATGTGGCCATCAATGTGCAGGCCATCATTGTGGAGCGGGATAGCGGCCGGCCGATGATGTCGGGCTTCCATGCCCTGTTCAGCCTGGGCGGCATTGTCGGGGCCGCCGGGATGGCGGCCATCCTGGGCCTGGGCGCCTCCCCGTTGGTGGCCACGCTGACCATGCTGGTGGCGATGGTTGTGCTGCTGTTCCTGTCACAGGGGGGGCTGCTGCCCTATGGCAGCAAGTCGGACGGTCCGGCCTTTGCCCTGCCGCGCGGCATCGTGCTGCTGCTGGGGATCCTCTGCTTCATCAGCTTTCTGGCCGAAGGCGCCATGCTGGATTGGAGTGCGGTGTTCCTGACCGGCACGCATCAGGTGCCGGCGGCCTATGCCGGCCTGGGCTATGCCGCCTTTGCCGGGGCCATGACGGTGGGGCGTTTCCTGGGGGACCGGATCGTGCATCGGTTTGGCCCTGTCACCGTGCTGTCGGCGGGTGGTTTCATCGCCGGGTTGGGCTTCATCGCTGCCACCCTGGCCCCGGTCTGGGAACTGGTGCTGGCCGGCTATGCGCTGGTGGGGATTGGTGCGTCCAACATCGTGCCGATCCTGTTCACCAGCGCCGGCCGCCAACGCGCCATGCCGGAAAGCCTGGCCTTGCCAGCCGTGTCAACCCTTGGCTATGCGGGCATCCTGGCCGGCCCAGCCGCCATCGGCTTTGTCGCCCATCTCAGCAGCCTGTCCATCGCCTTCCTGCTGCTGGCTGTCGGCTTGATCGGCGTCGGTGTGGGCGGGCGCTGGTTGCGCCGGCTGTAAACCCAGCAGCAACAGGGAACGGGCGGCCAGCGGGTGGGCCTCACCCGCTGGCAACACGCCATCCGTTTCCGCCGCCGTGTCCAGCAGCACCTGCCAAAGCGCGCCACCCGTCACCGTGGGCAGGGTGAAGGACACCGCCTCGTGGTGCGCGTTCAGCAATAATAATAGCGTGGCATCGCTGCCCGGCCGGCGGATGCCGGTGGGCTGGGCCCGGCCATCCAGCAACATGCCCAGGCAGCGGGCATGGGGATCGTGCCAGTTCTCCGGCACCATCTCCGCCGCCGCCGGGGTCAGCCAGGTGACATCCTTCACATCCAGATCGGGATGCTGCTGCCCGGTCAGGAAGCGGCCCCGCCGCAGGATCGGGTAATGTTGGCGCAGCGCGATGCAATGCCGCACGAAATCCCGCAACGCCTCGCCCGCCGCATCCACGCCGGCCCAGTCCAGCCAGGTCGTCTCATTATCCTGGCAATAGGCATTGTTGTTGCCCTGCTGGCTGTGCCCGAACTCATCGCCCGCCAGGATCATCGGCGTGCCTTGGGAAAAGATCAGCGTGGCCAGGAGGTTGCGCTTCTGCCGTTCGCGCAGGGAGAGGATTTCCGGGTCGTCGGTCGGCCCCTCCGCCCCATGGTTCCAGGAGAGGTTATGCGAATGGCCGTCGCGTCCCTCCTCCCCATTGGCATCATTATGCTTGTCGTTATAGGAAACGAGGTCGTTCAGGGTGAAGCCATCATGGGCGGTGATGAAATTGACCGAGGCATGGGGCCGCCGGCCCCGCCGGTTGAAGACGGAGCCGCTGGCCGTCAGCCGGTCGGCCAGTTCGGGCAACTGGCCCTCGTCCCCCTTCCAATAGGCGCGCACCGTGTCGCGGAACTTGTCGTTCCATTCCGCCCAGCCGGGTGGAAAGCCACCGACCTGATAGCCGCCGGGACCGCAATCCCACGGCTCTGCGATCAGCTTCACGCGGGACAGCACCGGGTCTTGCCGGCAACTGTCCAGAAAGCCGCCGCCTTCATCAAAACCATAGGGCTCCCGCCCCAGGATGGTGGCCAGATCGAAGCGGAAGCCATCGACATGCATTTCCTCCACCCAATAGCGCAGACTGTCCGTCACCATCTGCAGCACGCGCGGGTGGGACAGGTTCAGCGTGTTTCCGGTGCCGGTTTCGTTGATGTAATAGCGCTGTTGGTCCGGGATCAGCCGGTAATAGCTGGCATTGTCGATGCCCTTGAAGCTCAGCGTCGGGCCTAATTCGTTGCCTTCCGCAGTGTGGTTGTAAACCACGTCCAGGATCACCTCCAGCCCGGCATCATGCAGCTGGGCCACCATATGCTTGAACTCGCTGATCCCCCCGCCGCTGGTGGAATAGCCGGGTTCGGGCGCAAAGAATCCCAGCGAATTATAGCCCCAGTAATTGCGCAGGCCCTTGTCCAGCAGGGGCTGATCCTGGGCGAAGGCGTGGATGGGCATCAGTTCCACGCTGGTGACGCCAAGTGCCTTCAGATAATCCACCACCTCTTTCACCGCCAGCCCGGCATAGGTGCCGCGCAGGGCGGGGGGCACCGCGGGGTGGCGCATGGTCATGCCCTTTACATGCGCTTCGTAAAAGATCGTGCGGTCCCAGGCGATGCGGGGGCGCCGGTCACGGCCCCAGGTGAAGGCGGGGTCGATCACCCGGCATTTCGGCATATGGGGGGCGCTGTCCCGCCGGTCGAAGCTGAGGTCCAGTGCGGAATGCCCCATGCGATAGCCGAAATGCGAAGGGTGCCAGTCAATCCGCCCCACCAGCCCCTTGGCATAGGGGTCCAGCACCAGCTTGTGCGGGTTGAAACGGTGGCCTTGCTCCGGCGCAAAGGGGCCGTGCACGCGATAGGCATAGACGGCACCCGGCCGGGCATCGGGCAGATAGCCGTGCCACACCTCGTCCGTGTATTCCGGCAGGGTGATCCGCTCCAGCTCCCGCTTGCCGCTGCTATCGAACAGGCAGAGTTCCACCTTGGTGGCATGGGCGGAAAACAGGGCGAAATTCACCCCCAACCCATCCCAGGTTGCCCCCAAGGGGTAAGGAAGCCCTTCGGTGACGCGCGACGACGGTTTTACAATGGCCATGGCGGCAGGCTCCGGGTCGGGTTGTCTGGCTGCCTGCCAACAACCCGGCGCGGGGGTGGGATGTTCCACCCCCGCGTTCCCCGGCCCAGTCTGAATTGATACCAACCCGCCTAAAGGTTGGCCTTTAGGCGGGTTGGAGGCCGGCGACCGCTGGCTTAGCACCCCCATGGGCGCGTAAGCCAAGCTGCCGGATGGCAGCGCCCGGCACCTGAGGGAACGCAAAATCTCCCGGGATCGGTCACGACCCAGGGAGATTCTTAAGACTTTATTCCTCCGCGTGCGGCAGTACAAAGGAGAGGGTGGCCAGATGTTCATCATGGTCCACCAGCTTGGGCTCTGCCGGGCTGGCGACATAGGTGGCGGCGATGACGTTCAGGCCCTGATTGCGGATGGTGACCGTCACCACGCCATCGGCATCGGTCTTCTGCGGTTCCTGGTCGGGATCGGTGACCAGATCGCGCTGTACCGATACGCCGGCCTGCGGCTTGCCCTGGAACAGCACGCGCAGCTTCAGCGGCTTGCCCATTTCCGTGGGGATCGCTTCCAGCGGCACCAGTTGCAGCGTGTGGCCGGGCAGGGCCGGCATCGGCTTGGTGGGCTGGCCGGTCAGATGCACGGCATATTTATAGGTATGTTCGGCCCGCACCGCGTCCGGCACTTTGTCCCGCCCGGCATTGTGCCATTTGCCGTCGGCTGCCTTGGTCCAGTTGCCATTATCCATGATGGCGGCCAGGGCCACGGCCGGCCCCTTGGATTCTGCCAGCACGATGGGGCCGGCGGCGCGTAAGGCGGCTTCCACCGGCTGCCAGCTGGCATCATAGGCGCTAGTGGCTTTGATCAGGGGCAGCCGCTTCACCATGTCCAGATCGTCGGCGCCGACACCATAGATCAGGGCCGTCTGCTTGGCGCGCTGGGCGAACCAGATGCCATGGGCCTCGGCGGGCATGGTGGCGGCAAATCCGGCCAGCGTGGCCAATGCCAGGGCGATGCGCGTCCGTTTTTTCATGTCCCGTTCCTGTTCGTCTGGGGCTTCCGGGTGCCGGACGCCCTCGCCCGTCCGTGCCCCTTGTCGGTAAAGACTATCCCCATCCACGGGTATGATTGCGGAAAAGCCATGGCCCCGGCAGAATTTTCCACCGAAGGCCGCGATGGGGCGGCCGGATATATCGTGCATCCGACAACTCTGAAAATTTCTCACATAATGGAATGCATTTCCTTAATGTGAATTTTCTATTGACTCTGACGCACATCTCCCATACTCAGACAAATATAAGAAAAGTACGGGAGGACCGGTCGCAAGATCGGCGCACCTTAAGGGTGCCTTTGCAGTTGCAGTGACGTTCCAGCCGGTCAAGCCGGCCAATTACCCTTGCGCATCCTGTTGCCCGGCCTCTGAAAAGGGGGCCGCATGGGGAATTGTATGCGTAAATAGGGGCGATGGCGGTGCCGGACCGCGGCCAATAATCAACAATCAAACCCATCCCGTTGAGGATGATGCGGCATCAGGGGAGGACCAGAATGTTCCAGAAACATGGGCGCTGTTTGTCATTCAATCGTTCCAGCGCCTCCATTTTGGCGCTGGGGATCGCCATGGCCGTGGTGGCCCCCGGCATCGCTATGGCACAGGAGGCACCGCCAGCCGAAGGGGCGTTGGACGAGATCATCGTGACCGGCTTCCGCGCCTCGCTCAACAGCGCGCTGAACCAGAAGCGTAACGAGACAGCCGCCATTGACAGCATCGTGGCCGAAGATATCGGCAAGTTCCCCGACAGTAATCTGGCGGAATCCATGCAGCGCGTGCCCGGCGTGGCGCTGGCGCGCGGCGATGGCGGGGAAGGGCGCAATATCTCCGTCCGGGGCCTGGGTGCTGCCTTCACGCGTGTGCGTATTAATGGCATGGAAGGCACCTCGCAGACCGGCTCCTCGGATATCTATGGTGCCGGCAATGCCGGCCGCAGTTTTGATTTCAATGTGTTCTCCACTGAGATTTTCTCCGCTCTCGCGGTGCGCAAGACCCCCTCAGCCGATACGGAGGAGGGTTCGCTGGGCGCCACGGTGGATTTGAGCGCGCCCAAGCCGTTCGACAGCCGGGAAAAGACGGTGGCGACCGCCACGGTGAAGGGTGTCTATAACGAAGTGTCGAAAAAGGCCGATCCGCGTGCCTCGCTGCTGCTCTCGCACAAATTCGGTGATCAGGAGCAGTTCGGCGTTCTGGGCTCCTTCGCTTATCAGAAGCGGAACATCCGGGAGGTCGGCTATTCCGCCGTGGATATCCTCTCGGCCAATACCAATGGCCTGTTCTGCTCGCCGCTGGGGGTGACGCCGATCTATCCCAATGTGCCGGCCAAAGGCTCTTCCAGTACAATGTGTTCCACCAACAACCCGCGTACCGGGTCGGTGGATGCCTATAACACCATCCTGGGCTTGCGCCGGGCTGACCAGCCCAACACGCCGGGCAGCGGGGCCTTCCTGCCCCGCATTCCGCGTTACCTGAATTCCGAACAGGATCAGGAACGGCTGGGCGCCAGCCTGACCCTGCAATACAAGCCGGACGAGATGACAGATATCTCGCTGGATGGGCTTTATTCCCGCTTCGATGTGACCCGTCGGGACAATTACATTGCCGGTCTTTCCTTTGCCCGTTCCATCACCAACAATGGCCAGCCCATGGTGTCGGTGCGGGATGCGAAGTTTGACGACAAGGGCTCCCTGGTCTATGGCGTCTTTGATGGGGTGGATGTGCGATCTGAAGGGCTGGTCGACCGTTTCGTCTCCAGCTTCAAGCAGGCCAATCTGAATTTCCGGCATGAGTTCGACAATAATTTCGAAATCAGCGGCTTGCTGGGTTTCAACCGGTCGGAACTGGATGGGCGCAAGCGGTTCCAGACCTTCATGGATGTCATTGACAGCGATAATTTCACCATCGATTACCGGGATGGCGGTTCCGTGCCGAAGCTGGGCTTCGGCTTTGATGTCGCCAATCCGGCCAATTTCCTTTATGGCCCGGCCGGGGCGGATGGCACGGTGACCGGCGGTTTCAGCCCGCAGGGCCGCCCGCTGACCCAGAAGACCGACAATCTGACCGCCAACCTGAACCTCGCCTACCGGCTGGCGGATGGCTATACGCTGAAGCTGGGCGGCCAGTTCCGCGAGAGCGATTATGTCGCCACGGCGGTGCGGGAATATCTGTCGGATGTGCAGGTGCGCAACCTGCCCGCCGGCACCAGCCTTTCTTCCATCACCCGCCAGATCAAGGGGCTGGATGATCTCTGGGGACATAACGCCCCGGCAAGCTGGGCCGCCATCGATCCGGAGAAATTCGCCAAGCTGTTCGATACCGACAGCATCCGTACCTGTGACGAGAGCTGCGGCGGGGCCCGCACCCAGGTGAAGGAACGGGTGAAGAGCGCCTATGTGATGGGTACCTTTGATCTGACCGATCACCTGCCTCTGCCGGTGCGCGGTGATCTCGGCGTGCGCTACGTGAAAACCACGATGGACACCTCGGGTTACATCACCGTGGCCCCGCCGGCCGGCACCAGTTCGCCCACCAATCTGGTCGGCCGGCTGGCGGAAGCCAGGAACAGCTATGATGATTGGCTGCCCTCGGCCAATGTGGTGGTGGAAGCGGCGGATGATGTGCTGCTGCGCTTCTCCGCCGCCAAGGTGATGGCACGGCCGGAACTGGGGGTCTTGACCCCGACCAGCGGGGTGACCGCCACCACCCGCGTCGGCAATATCAACAACCCCTATCTGGACCCGATCCGCGCCAACACGTTCGATGCCGGTGTGGAATGGTATTTCCGTCCCGGCTCGCTGCTGTCCTTTGCCTATTTCTACAAGGACATCAAAAGCTTCATCCAGAATGTCAACAGCCAGGCCCCCTTCAATACGCTGGGCTTGCCGACGGCCCTGTTGGAGGGGACCAACACCTCGCCGAACGAGATTTTCACCATCTCCCAGCCTTTCAACACGCCGGGTGGGCCGCTGAAAGGGTTTGAGGTGAATGCCCAGATCCCCTTCACCTTCCTGGAGGACAGCTTCTTTGCCAATTTCGGTATGCTGGCCAATTATACCCGCGTTTCCTCCACCATCGATTATATCCTTGCCAGCGCTGGGGGTGTACCGACGGTGACCACCAAGGCCGATCTGATCGGCCTGTCGAAGAACACCTTCTCCGGCACGCTTTATTACGAGGATGAGAAATTCTCCATCCGGGCCACGGCCAATTACCGCGACAGTTTCATTCGCGGCATCCCGGCCTCCCCCGGCAGCGACCTGCAGGGCAATGCGCCGACCCTCTATGTCGATGCCTCGGCCTCCTACAATCTCACCGATCAGGTGAAGCTGATCCTGGAGGCGACCAACCTGACGGATGAGCAGAACCGGCTTTATATCGACAGCAAGCGCAAGGATACGCTGTTCGAAACCCGGATCGGCCGTACCGTCACGGCCGGCGTGAATGTGAAGTTCTGAAGCGTGTTTTTTGTCCTGGCCCCCGGATCAGGGGGCCAGGAACTGGCGGACATGATTCAGGAACAAGGGCAACTGGTCATGGTGGGGCCAGTGGCCGGCATCGGGGATGGTGATATTGCTGGCCGTCTGGAACAGGTCAAGCACACCATTTTGTGCCGGATCCTCCAGCCAACTGTCGCTGCCCCGGATCAGCAGGGTGGGGCAGGTGACGGCTGACCAGACATCGCGCAGATCGTCCAGCCCGATCCGGGCCGGATAGGCAGCCCGGACATAATTATCGAACTTCCAGCTGAAGCTGCCATCCTCGTTCTGATGTGCGCCATGGATGGTCAGATGTTCGGCTTGGGCCGGGGTCAGGCGGTTATTTTCCGCCTGCATCCGGGCCGTCGCCTCTGCCAGGCTGGCATATCTGCGCGGGGGGCGGGCGGCAAGTTTGTTGACCGTATCCACATAATCCCGCATCCGGGTGGCATAGCTGGAGGGTTTTTGCAGGGTCTGCCATTGCCAGGTGCCTTCCACCACCACCAGCTTTTCCACCAGTTCCGGATAGAGGCCGGCCAGCAGCAGGCTGGCGGCACCGCCAAAGGAATGGCCGATGACATGCACCTTGGGCCGGGTGCGCTGGCGCAGCAACTGCACCAGATCGGCCACCACATCGCTGGGTGTATAGCCACAGCCGGGTGCCCAGGCGCTGTCGCCATGGCCGCGCAGGTCGGGTGCCAGGATATGGTAATCGGCGGCCAGCTCCTGTGCGGCCCAATCCCAACTGCGGCAATGGTCACGCCCGCCATGCACCAGCAGCAGCGTCGGCCGGTCGGGCCGGCCCCATTCCACATAGTGCAACCGTAGGCGGTTCACAAAATAGAACCGGGAAACAGGGGTGCTCATGATGCGCACTCCTTTTGAGGCGTATAATCTTCTTCGCACACTTCGCGTCTTGAGCGGCAGCCAAATCTAGGAATTTACGCCACGGACGAGGTAAATAATCATTTAACGATAGGTATAACCATTAATTACCACCTCCTCGTATCGGCTTCACATCCTAACGGGCTGTATCATAACAAGGTTTTGGACATATGGGCAACGGGTTTATCGGGGGTGTGTTGAAGAGCGTGTGGGGGAGGGTGCCGTAAGGGCCGTGTCTACCTTCTGCATCTCCGCGTGCAAATCCTCCGTCACCAGATGCGCGTACCGCATCGTCATCATGATGTTGCTGTGCCCAAGGATACGCGACAAAACAGGCAGAGAACCACCGCCCCGTAAAAAGCGCGTCGCAAAAGTGTGCCGCAGATCATGCCAGCGAAGATCCAACAAACCCGCCTTCTCCCGTATCCGGTGCCATAATGAAAATGTACTCTGATAAGGGCGGCCCGCCGGTGTGTAGAATAAATAAGGCACATCGGGGCGGCGCGGGATCAATGACAAAACCTGCATCGCCCGCGTCGATAAAGGCACAATCCGCGCCCGGCCCGTCTTCAGTTTCGAAGGATCAACAAGCCCAATCTCCCGCGCCTTCAGGTCAATCATGTCCCAGGTCAATCCCGCCTGCTCCATCGCCCGAAGCCCCGTTTCCACCGCAAATACGATCATCAACGCGTGCATATCCTCCGTGCAGGCATCCAGTATTCGCACCTCCTCCTCCGGCGTCATAAACCGGACAACCTTGCGCACTGGCTTCAAAAATTTCTTGTTAAACTGCACAACCGGGTTCGGTTCATAATGGCTGAACGCAAAAACACCCGAAAGATAAGCAAGGGCAGGCCGCAACGTGGCGTCTGATAAAATCTTGCCACGCGCGGCCGCCTCTTCCCGCCGCTGCGCAATATAACGGACAATATGTTCCCGCGTGATCTCGTGCAGATATAAATCACCCACAATCGGTTCCCACCGACGGGCAAAAGATATATAGCTCTTCCGCGTGTTCGGCTTCTCCAGCGTCATCAAATATGACGCCGCAGCAGAACGATATCGAACCTTGCCATTATTCGCGCGCAGGCGCGTAATCTCTTCCTCAGCCCGATTTAGAAACTTCCAAGCTTCTTTTTCGACTTCGGTTTCAGCAGATCGACGTACAGCTTTTCCATGCTCGTCAGTGTATCGGACCCACCAGAACCTGCTGCCTGCGCGCTTGTAGACGCTGCCCACTGACCGTTCCTCCACTCCAAAAGCTGCTTCTCACTGAAACGCCAGTGCCGGCCAACCCGGAAAGCACCCGGCAAGGCCCCAGCCACAGCCAGAGATGTCACCGTCCGGACAGGTACCTGCAGCCAATGGGATACTTGTACCGTCGACAGATTACGGTCGTTCATTGCAATATCAGAGCTGTAGCTCATGGTTTCCCTCCTTGGAATGTGTCCAAACGTACCATTCGCAACCCATTTGGGCAAGCCCAAGAAGCAGGATCACTGACCTGTTCAACCGATCATTCTCCCCCCAGGCCACAACGGGAAACCCCCGGCCCGTCAGGTGATTATAAGATTTAATTCCTATAGTTCTGGCTCAGGCATCAGTCCCCCTGGATCGTGAGCGATCCAGGGTATTTCACGTTCCCTCAGACGCCGGGCGGGCGCGTCCGCGCCCTTGGCTTACGCGCCCATGGGGGCGCGGGCCGGCGGTCGCCGGCCTGGATCGTGACCGATCCGGGGTATTTCACGTTCCCTCAGACGCCGGGCGGGCGCGTCCGCGCCCTTGGCTTACGCGCCCATGGGGGCGCGGGCCGGCGGTCGCCGGCCTGGATCGTGAGCGATCCCGGGTATTTCACGTTCCCTCAGACGCCGGGCGGGCGCGTCCGCGGCTGGCCCGGAACCGGTTGCAGAAGCCACCAACCATGCTGGCGATTCGTCGGCACAGCGGTTATGCTGCCCAAAACCAGCCCACGGGCACCGGTTCGGGGCTGGCCGGCATGGGGCTGGCCATGCCGGGCCGTCAGCCACCCGTGCCATCCCATCGGAAGGACCCGTTCCCATGTCTGCCACCATCGAACTCCTGAAAAAAGGCACCAAGGCCGCCACGCTGGCGCAGGAGATTGCCAGCCCGCCGGCCGGCATTCAGGGGGCAGAGGCGGCGGGCAGCGCAGGCGCCCCGCTTGCCATGGCCGGGGATGACCCCGCCACCGATACCCTGGCCGCCAATATCAGCCGCGTCAGCACCATGACCGCCCGGGCGATGGACAATTTCATTACCGGCCTGAACGGCTTTACCGCGCCGGAAAACTGGAAGAAATTCAAGGTGGAAGAGAAGCGTCAGCATATTCTGGCCTTCCTGACCGGGGAACATGCCCCCCCTTCGCCGGCGGCCCCGGCCCCCGTGCCCGTGTCAGCCCCCGCCGTCGCCCCCGCCGTCGCCCCCGCCGTCGCCCCGGCCAGCACCGGCGCCCTGGTCACCTCTGCCGCGCTGACGGGGGAGGTGATCGAGGCGGACCCCATTTCCAACACGGCGCAGGCGCTGGAAACCCTGACCGCGGAACAGGTGCCGCACCTGATCCGCGCCATTCTGGAACAGCAGAGCTTTGATGAATTCCGCCTGGGCGGCGTGCTGGCGCTGGTGCAGGCCAAGGGCTGGTTTGGCGGCTATGCGACATTGCGCGATTATGTGCAGGCCGAATATGGCATCAAATATCGCAAGGCCGTCTATCTGATCGCCATCTATAACGGCCTGGTCAACAGCGGCATTCCCTGGGAAAAGGTGCAGGGCGTGGGCTGGACCAAGCTGAAGGATCTGGTGCCGATCCTGACGCCGGATAATGTGGATGAATGGGCCCAGCTGGCGCGGGAATCCACCACCTTGCAGATCCAGGCCCAGATCGCCGCCATGCAGGACACGGCCCCGGCCAAGGACGCCCAGGCCACGGGCAGCGCCGATGGCAGCCCCGGCAAGGTGACCACACTGACCTTCAAACTGCTGACCCAGCAGAAAGAGTCGGTGCGCTCGGCGCTGGAACGGGCCAAGGCGGAAACCGGGAACAGCAACGATACCGCCGCCCTGGAACATATCGCCCTCCTCTATCTGAAGGGCGGGGCCGCCGCCGCCCCGGCGGATGCGATCGGCCCCCTGATGACAGAGCTGGGCTGGGAACGCGTGCTGGAGGAGTTTGAACAGCGCTTCCCCTATCTCAACCTCACGGTGGAGGAATCGTGACACCAAGGGGCATGGCCCATGCCCGTTGGTGTTTATATGTTCCCTCAGGCGCCGGGCGCCCGCATCCGCGGGCTTGGCTTGCGGCGCTACCAAGCGCCGGGCCGGCGGTCGCCGGCTGGTGTTTACATGTTCCCTCAGGCGCCGGGCGCCCGCATCCGCGGGCTTGGCTTGCGGCGCTACCAAGCGCCGGGCCGGCGGTCGCCGGCCTTAATGGGGCATGGTCCATGCCCCTTGGTGTTTATATGTTCCCTCAGGCGCCGGGCGCCCGCATCCGCGGGCTTGGCTTGCGGCGCTACCAAGCGCCGGGCCGGCGGTCGCCGGCCTCCAAGGGTCATGTCCCATGCCCCTTGGTATGAATCCCCCGGTTGACGCCCCCTCCCTCCCCACCGGTTGGTGCAATTGATTGCACCGTTCTCCCGCCCCAGCCCCGGCCGCGCATGGGGATGATACCAACCTGCCGGATGCGCCCGCCCGGCGCCTGAGGGAACACGAAATCTCCCTGGATCGGTCACGATCCAGGGAGATGACGATATTTTATCCCAGGCGGAAATCGGCGGAAGGTGATGCCAGGGTGCCCAACAGGCTGGCCAGCAGCGCGGGCGGGGCCTCGCCGGGGTCTTTGCACCCGGCGGGCAGATACAGATCGCGCAGCCGCGCCCCGGCCCAGGCCTGGCGCAGCTTGCGCCGTGCGGCCTGGCCCGCCGGATCATTATCGAACAGCAGCAGATATTCGGCACAGCCGGACAGGCGCCTGATTTTCTCCGGCATCAGATCGGCGGTCAGCGGGTCCACCACATTGGGGTAATGCGGGAAGACGCGGGCCGCATCGAAAACGCTTTCCACGATCAGAACCGGCCGATCCGGGTCCAGCCAGCTTTCCCCATGCCAGATGGAGGGGCAATTCTGCCCGCCATAGCGATACATCAGATAGCGCGGCTGCCCGTCGGGCAGAATGCTGCGCCCATGCAGCCCGCGCAGAAAGCCGTTGAAATCGCGGATCGGGAAGCAGATGCGCTGCCGCCCCGCATCGAAACGGATATCCAGGGCGATGGCGGTGGCCATATCCACCCCGCGCGCCTGAAGATAGGGGTGCAGCTGCCCCTGGTGGTGGGCCGGCGGGAACTGGTTCAGCCACCATTCGGGAAACAGATGCTCTGCCGCCCTGGCACCATTGGCCAGGGCCTCGATATCCGGCCCGGTGTCACCCAGCGATAACCCGCCCGCCTGGCCGCCGGCCGCCTCGATCAGGGCCTCTGCCGCGGCGAAATCTGCCGCCAGCGCCAGACCCTGATGCTGCACCGCCTGGCGCAGATCGGCCACCAGCCGGGCCAGCGTGCCGGAATAGCCGCAGGCCAGGCAGTGACAGCGCCCGCCGCCCGCCCCGACGCGGAACCCGAAGGAAGGGTTGTTATCGGTCCCCCGCTGGTGGCGCAGCGGCGCCAGCGGGCAGCGCGTCACCACCCACCCCGCCCGCCGGCTGGGCAGCGGCTGAATTCCCAGTGCTGTGAGGAAGCGATAAAGCATGGTGTGCCTAAACGAACCGCAGATCCACGGGGATCTGTGGTTCGACCTCCTGGAAATTCATGCGCTGAAAGTCCCAGAGAATGTTGAATTCCCCCACTTCCCCCTTGCGGCCCTTCAGAATGGAGACGCGCCGCTGGTTCAGCGTTTCCACGCTTTCTTCCTGAAACAGCCCCAGCACCAGGGAGGAGAGCTGGCCGATGGCGTCGGCATAGGCGATATCATCCAGATCATAGCCTTCCTTCTGTTTCTGCCGGCGGTTTTCCGAGCGTTTGAACTGCCAGGAGGCGGTGACCGGGCCGATGGGTGTCAGTTCCGATTTGATCAGATCGGCATTTTCCGCCACCCGGCGGTAACGGTCGCGCTCTGTGGGGTGTTTCAGCAGATAGGCCCCGTCGATATAGATGCATTCCGCCGCCAGTTGCCGGGCATACAGGATGATGTCCTGCACCGTGCTGGTCAGGTTGCCATCCAGAATCCAGAACGGCTGGTCCGCCCCCTTCACCGCCACCAGCCCCTGTTTCAACCGGCCCACCCCGGCGCTGGTCAGGGCCCCCTGCGACAGCGGGGTCAGCCCCACCTGGCTGTGCATGGCCGACAGCCGTTCCACAATGACCGGCGTGGCCATTTCCATGGAAACGAACAGCACGCGTTTATGCTGCACCCACCAGGCATAATGGGCGGAAAACAGCAGCTGAAAGGTTTTGCCGGCCGCCGGCCGGCCGACATAGGAAACCAGATCGCCGGGCAACAGCCCGTTGGTCATGCCATCCAGGGTGGGCCAGCCCATCAGGATGCCGTGCTTTTCCTCCCCCCGCGCCGCCTTGACATAATTGGGCAGGATCAGGTTCAGCGCATCGCGGAAATCAAACAGGTTGCCGGTATGGCGCCGCACCGACAGGGCCATGGCTTCGGCCAGCAGATGGTCCAGCGCCTTCAGCGGGTCTTTGCCGGGCCCGGTCAGGAATTTCTGCCCGGTTTCTTCGACAATGCGCTTCAGGCTGGTTTCGACAAAATGCTGCGTCTTGCGTTCCAGCCAATAGGCCGGGGTTTCCGGCACATGATCGGGCAGCGATTCGCCGGTATGGGCCTGGATGGTGTCGCGCGTGGGCAGGGTGCCGAACTTGCGCGCATGGTCGCGGATGAAGCGATAGATCGCCGCTTCCCCCCCGCTGAACAGATAGGACAGGTCGCCCCACCCCACCACATCGGCGATGCGGCCCTGGCTGGCGATGCTGGCCAGCAGCTTGCGCCCCAGCGTCACGGCGCCATTCATAACAGCACCGGGGTGAAGCAGCTTTCCAGATGGTCACGCACCGCCGCCCCCCATTCATGCCCCGCCTTTTCCAGCGAGGGCACATGCAGCACCGTCTGCCGGTTGGCCTGGAACCGTTCGGTCAGCACCCCCAGCAGGCCGGCGGTTTGCCAGACCGGCAGCTTTGACCCGTCGGTCATGCCGAAATTGGGCACGGCCAGACAGGTGCAGTTAACGGTACTGCCGTCGCGCGCCTGGGCCAGCAGGTCTTGCAGGGTGACCAGCCTTGCATCAACGAAATTGCGCAGCAGCGCCCCGGTGATGCTGGCCATGCGGTGGCTGATGCCATCGGGCTTGCCCACCAGCAACAGCCCGCACAGGCCGGCCGCCCCATGCTGGTGGAACTGCCGCACCCAGCCCTGTTCCGCCGCCGAGACATTGTTGGCCAGCGGGGTCCAGATATAGCGGCGGGGAATGCCGGCCTGCCGGGCGATCCGGTCGATATCCGCCACCAGCCTTGCATGGTGCACCCGGTCCAGAATGCCGCTGGCATAGGGGTCTTCGACCAGCCCGGTCATTCAATCTCTCCGAAGATGGCCAGAACATCGTCCAGGCTGGCCTTGGGCTCCGGCCCGTGGCCGCCGGGGGCCGGCACGGGCACGGGCACGGGTGCGGGCGGGGTGGGGATGGCCGCCGCCACCGCACTGGCCGGCCGGGGCAGGGTGGAACGGGGCCGGGGGATGGCCGGCTGCTGCTGCTGGGCGACGAAATTCACCGCCGCCTGCGCATATTTGGTGGCAAAGCCCATATCCGGCCGCATGGGCAGGTTGAAGGCCCCCATATGATCCTTGGCGAACTGGGTGAAGCCCTGCCAGTCGGTCACCAGCCGGGCCAGGGCCGCCGCCCGGTCCATCCCCGCCGGGAAACAATGGCACAGCAGCTTCAGCTGGCCGCGCTGTTTCTGGGTGAAGGGCCGCGCATATTCACCGGGGAAGGCCAGCGCATGGGCCGCCAGCCACGCCCCCTGCCAGTCATCCAGCCCGCTGGGGCGTGGGGCGGTGGCGATGGGGGCCAGGGCGGCCTTGCCCCCGTTGATCAGGGACAGCACAGGGTCTGATGGCTGCGGGGCCACCGCCCCGCCGGTTTTCTGTCTGTATTCTTTGCCGGTATTGACTGTTATTGGCGAATCCGCTGTTGCGGACGGGGGCTTGTCCGGCGCACCGGACATGTGCGGGGCCGCCGGACCCAGGCAACCCACCCCATCTTCGGTCAGGCACAGATGCGTGATCGGCTGGCCCAGAAACTTGAACCGCGCCGTATAAATCAGCCGGCGTTCCTTCAGCCGGCGCAGCGCCCGGTCATATTGGTGGCGGGTCAGGCCGGTTTCCCGCATCCATTCTTCGCGCGTTTTGGCGATCCATTTCTGGCCCGCCTTGGTGATTTTCATTTTCGGATGCCAATAGGCGATCTGGGCCAGCAGCCGGGCCACGCTGACATCATGTTCCACCAGGGGCAATATCCGCGCCAGTACCGATTTTCCCATCAACCCCTCCTTGGGTGTGACTCGATGGTTATATTAATTCCCCTGGATCGTGACCGATCCAGGGGGGGTATGCGTTCCCTCAGGCGCCGGGCCGGCGCATAATACCAGCGGCACGAAATCATGACCGATGGTCACGCTTTCGCGCCCCTCAGTCGCCGGCGCCAGCATCCGCTGGCTTGGCTACGCCGCTACCAAGCGGCGCGGCGGCGGTCGCCGCCGTACCAACGGTCATGAATTATGACCGTTGGTATAAGGCGCCCTTGGCTTGACAGCGGGCACGTGCCCGCGGGCCGGCGGTCGCCGGCCTGGATCGTGACCGATCCAGGGGGGTATGCGTTCCCTCAGGCGCCGGGCGGCTCATGCGGCTTGAATATGACCATGGCCCCAGGCGATGGGGCGTGGGGGTGGTGATCAGGATCAGGATGGCGGCCATTGCCGGGCGGCGCGGCGCAATAGGCATCCCCCTGGCGGAAGACGGCCGGTTTCAACAGCATCATGCCCCTCCTTGGGCGTCTGGTTGACGCGCGATTTGTATCCCGGAATCTCCCGCACGACAAGCGGCTTCCGCTGGGGCGGACAATCCGCTGTCCGGCGGGTCGGATATTGGGAAATATATCCTATTTTCGGGACTGTAACGGGGAAATGCCGATCAGCTGGTTTTCTTCACCATGCCCAACAGGGTGGACATTTGGCCATTCTTGTCGGTCGATCCGCGGCTGGAGCCGAATTCGAACGTATAGACCATGCCCACCAGGGTGGCGAGGTTGCCGAACATGATCATCAGCATGTCCTTGTTGGCGCCGGTGCCGGGCAGGTCCACCACGAACAGCCCGACCAGACAGCCCAGAAAGCCGGCGATGGCGGCATAGGCCAGCAGATCGGCGCGGAACTGGCCGCGCCCGCCGGGCCGCGCCCCGGCCCCGTCGCGGGCCTGGGCGGCCACCAGCTCGCTGATCAGGGCCAGCAGTTCGGCCTGCTGGCGCTGGCGCTCCTCATTCTCCAGCCGGGCCAGCAGCGGCAGCAGCGCCTGGCGCAGGGCCGCGCGCCCGGCCCCGTCCGCCGCCCGGCTTTTCAGCAGGGCGGGGTCGGCGCTGCCGAACAGGCTCTGCGCCCGCCCGGTTGCCTCGGCCAGCGCCGCCGCCCCCTCCGGCCCGTACAGGAACCGTGCCAGGGCGGGCAGGCTGTCAACAAACAGGGCGGCCAGCATTGTTACGCGGTCCCTCTATCGTCGTTTTCGATGATGATGGTGAAGCTGGCGCTGGTGCCCGGAATGGTGATGGTCAGATTTTCGTTGTTCTCGACAGTGTCGTCCCGCTTGGGACGCAGCATCAGCCGGGCTTCCTGTGGCAGATCGGGGTCCACCACGCCGGTATAGACGGTGCCGGTGTTGGCCCCCGGCAGAATATCGGAGGGCACCATGCGTTTTTCATTAAAGCCGTTATTGTACCAATGCTGCTTGGCGGCAGCCACGTTGCTGGCGCCAAAGGCGGCTTTCAGGTCACCATAGATGGCCAGGTAAAGCTGCGCCTGCTGATCCGTCATGCCATCCCTGGGCGGGCGCACCAGGGGCATAATCTCAAAATCATTGGTGCTGGCATTGTTGTTGGTGTCTGAGGAAAGTTTCCAGACAACGGGGGTGTCGGCCCCCCCCTGATTGATGGTGATTGTCAGATAGACGAAGACATTATCATCTTCTACGACCCAGACCGAGTTGTTGGGACTATCGAAGATATAGGGGTCTGTTGCCGGCAGCATCTTATGGCCGCTGATGGTGGCGCTGGTATAGCCGCCGGTGCTGCTCTGCGATGTATCGCTGATCTGGATATTGCCGGTGGTGGCGATCACCGCCCCATTATGTTTCGCCACCACCCGGAACCATTCGGTGCCTTCGGTCAGGGCGTCGGCCGCCACCTTATAGGTGAGCGTGTGATCGAAATTGCCGACCGGCTGATAGGACAGGGTTTCGCCCAGCGTCACATCCGCCGATCCGGCCGGGGTGCCGCCGCCTGTCGGGGGGGCCATTTCAAAGGTGATGGTGCGCGGTGTGGGGATATTGCGGGAATGCAGGGTGATGGTCCCTTCGTCCCCTTCCGACAGCAGGCCGGGCGCATTGCTGAAATAATAGGATTCCGAGGCCACGGAGGTGTCATTCACCACCACCGCGCTGCTCAGCCCGGCAATGTTGAAATACAGCGTCTCCTGTCCTTCGCCAAAGCTGACATCTTGCTTCAGGGTTTCGGCGTGGGTGGCAATGCCCTGGGCATCCAGGGTCAGCGTGCCGGTCAGCGTGCCGCTTTCCAGGTCATCGGCGCTGATGCCGGTGATGCTGTAATCGAAACGGGTCTGGCTGGTATTCTGCGCCTGGAAGGTCCAGGTCACGATGCCGCCTTCATTGACGCTGCTGGTATTGCTGCTCAACGTATAGCGCGGGGCGTCGCCGCCAATGCCGGTGCCGCCGCTGGGGGCGGCATACAGGGCGGCATCGATGACGGGGCTGAACAGGCCGGTGCGGGCGCCATAGGTGATAGTGTAGCCGACGGGACCATCTTCCATGGTTTCAAGGGTTTGCAGCAGGCGGCAGAACAGGGTGCTGCCGCTACGCCGGACAAAGCCGAAATATTCCCCGCTGGTGGCCTGTTTGGGGTCGTTGGGGCGCGCTCGGGCACTCAGCCTGTGATAAGGGGGGATGAAAAAGGCCGGCGTGCCCGGCAGGCTGCCGAAAACCACGCTTTGCTCATCCGTCGTTTCGGCCGGATAGCCGAAATAGGGGGAAATTTGTTTGATGGACAGGTGCGGCAGCCCGCTGTCAAAACAGATGCCCCCGCCGGGGGTGAAGACACGCAGGCCGTATCTCTCGCCGCTCCGCGCCTGCCCCTGGGTCGCAAACACATAGGCGTCGGGCAGGGGATAGGTGCCGCCAGGACTGGACCGGGCCACGATGATGGCGCTTTGGGTGTCGGGGGCGGTTTCCAGACAATACCAGGTATCATCCCCGGTTTCCGGGATGGTCCAGAAGGTCAGCGGGTCAACCTGCCCATTGGCGGCACTGCTGGTCAGGGCGTGGAACTGGAAATACCGGGTGCCGAACGGCTCGACCCTGTAGGGCTGGGGGTTGACGGCCAGGCGGCCCAGCAGGCTGGGCACGCGGAACCGTTCATCAATGACCAACTCGCTATTGGCATTGGTGATTTGCAGGCCATAGCTCATACCGCGAACACCATCAGTTTGGAGAAAACGCCCTTCCCCGGATTGAATACGCCGGCGGTCACGGTCAGCGTGGGCGGGTTCTGGCTGCTGATCTGCCAGCTATGCGAGCCGGCCACCTGTTGCAGCACCCGGATGGACCGGCCGGACAGGTTGGGCAGGCCGTCGCTGCCATTAAAGGTGAAGGTGCGGCTCTCGCCGGCGGCAACGCTGAAGCTGCCCACATACAGGGCCCCCAGATCCTCTGGTGAGATCAGCCGGGTGGTGCCATCGGCCAGATAGACGGACAGGCCCCAGCTCATGACAGTTTCCCCAGGCTGACGCGCAGAATGTTGCCGCTGTAGATCCGGATACCGTCATCGGACAGTTCCATCCGGTCCCCGCCGCTGCCGGTGAAGTTGCCGATGGTGCCGGTGACGGCGCGCAGGCTGTTGACCTGCAATTTTTCCGCTGCCACCGACCCGTTCACCAGCAGGTTGCCGTTCAGAACGGTGCCCACATTCTCCCAGCCGCTGCCATTCCAGAACCGGGTTTCGGCATATCCGGCGCTGGCGTTATAAAGGGTGGCCGTGTCCAGGAATACCTTGGCCCCGCCTGTGGCGGTGCTGATGGCGGCGTTGGCCTCGCTGTCGCTCCAGGAAGCCCCGGTAATCGTCCTGTATGTCTGGATGTTGCCACGCGCGCCTGCGGTTCCCGCCTGCCCGATAATGCGGAACGGCGTGCCGTAGGTGATGCTGCCGCTGGCAGCGGTAAACTTCTCCCTGGCCCATACGCGAGTATCGTTGATGGTGGGGAACCAGGTTGTCTGATCGGCGCTGTATTCCAGCCGGACAGAGGTGCCGTTCGCCCCGTTGGCGCCAGCCGTCCCGGTCTTGGATTTGACCACGGAGAAGCGCTTGGTCACGCGGGCAAACCCGCCCCGGTCAGCCGAGATATCCACGAAGCCGCTGTCGCCGGACAGCGCAGTGACGTCCACCGTGTTGCCCGACAGGGTGGCGTTGATGCCGCCGGGCATGGCGATGGAGAAGGTCCACAGGTTTGTGGTGTCCGTGATGCCCTGGTACACCAGCATCTGGGTGGTGCAGCCCGCGAAGGTGCCAACGGCCCCGTTAACATCGGCGGCCAGGGTGTGGGCCTCGTTGGTCAGGAAGGCGGTCAGCGCAGCAGCACCATTGGCCCCATCCGCCCCTTCGCGCAGCTTCACGATGGACAGGGTGTCGCTCTGCCCGTCCCAGTCGATCTTGACGGAGACCGCGTCGCTTTCCATCGCATCATAGGACAGGGTGCGGGTGGTGCCGCTGCCGGCCAGCGTGGCTTTGCCGGCGATGACGGTAAAGCTGGGGCTGCCATTCAGCCGCTGCCCGGCGGCGGTCAGGGTGATGATGCTGGGCGTGACATTGCCATTCTTGGCGATGCGGAAGGTCTGGCTGTCAGAGGTCAGCACCGCCAGCTTGGCATCGCTGCCTTTTGGCCCGGTCGGCCCCGTCGGCCCGGTGGCCCCCGTCTTGGATTTGTTCACGGAGAAGCGCTTGGTCAGGCGTCCAAACCCGCTGCGGTCAGCCGAGATATCCACGAAACCGCTGTCGCCGGACAGCGCAGTGACATTCACGGTATTGCCGGACACGGTGGCGCTGATCCCCGGCGACAAGGCGATGGAAAAGGTCCACAGGTTTGTGGTGTCCGTGATGCCTTGATACACCAGCATCTGGGTGGTGCAGCCTGCGAAGCTGCCAACGGCCCCCTCAACATCGGCGGCCAGGGTGTGGGCCTCGTTGGTCAGGAAGGCGGTCAGCGCAGGGGCCCCATTGGCCCCATCCGCCCCTTCGCGCAGCTTCACGATGGACAGGGTGTCGGTCTGCCCGTCCCAGTCGATTTTGACGGAGACCGCCTCGCTTTCCATCGCCTCATAGGACAGGGTGCGGGTGGTGCCGCTGCCGGCCAGCGTGGCTTTGCCGGAAATGACGGTAAAGCTTGGCGCGCCGCCCAGATTCTGCCCGGCGGCGGTCAGGGTGATGATGCTGGGCGTGACAGTGCCGTTCTTGGCGATGCGGAAGGTCTGGCTGTCCGATGTCAGCACCGCCAGCTTGGCATCGCCGCCTTTTGGCCCGGTCGGCCCCGTCTGCCCGGTGGCCCCCGTCTTGGATTTGGTCAGGGAGAAGCGCTTGTTGATGGTGGTAAAGCCGCTGCGGGTCGCGGTGATATCCACATAGCCGCTGTCCGCCGTCATGTCGGTGACGGTGATTTCACCATTCGCCATGGTGGCGGTGGCGCCGGTGCTGCCGCTGATGCTGATCGTCCAGCTGGCCGTGACATCGGTTGTGCCCTGGAACACCAGCATCCGGGTGCTGGCCCCGGCATAGGAACCCACCACCCCGCTGGGGCTGGCCGCCAGGGTGTGCGCCTCGTTGGTCAGAATGGCGGTGATGGCGTCGGCGCCATTGGCGCCGTCGGCCCCTTCGCGCAGCTTCACGATGGACAGGGTGTCGGTCTGCCCATCCCAGTCGATCTTGATGGAGACCGCATCGGTTTCCATCTTGTCATAGGACAGGGTGCGGGTGGTGTCGCTGCCGGTCAGCGTGACTTTGCCGGAAATGACGGTGAAGCTGGGGCTGCCATTCAGCCGCTGCCCGGTGGCGGTCAGGGTGATGGCGCTGGGCGTGACATTGCCATTCTTGGCGATGCGGAATGTCTGGCTGTCTGATGTCAGCACCGCCAGCTTGGCATCGCTGCCGGCCGGCCCGGTGGCGCCTGTCGGCCCGGTTGGCCCGGTGGCCCCCGTCTTGGATTTGGTCAGGGAGAAACGTTTGCTGATGGCGGTATAGCCGCTACGGGTCGCGGTGACGTCAACATAGCCATCGTCAACACTCATGCTGGTGACGCTGACGGTGCCATTGGCCATGCTGGCGACGATGCCCGTGCTTGTCCCGCCGATGCTGATATTCCAGGCGCTGGTCACATCGGTGGTGCCCTGGAACACCAGCATCCGGGTGCTGGCCCCGGCATAGGAACCCACCACCCCGCTGGGGCTGGCCGCCAGGGTGTGCGCCTCGTTGGTCAGAATGGCGGTGATGGCATCGGCACCATTGGCCCCGTCGGCCCCTTCGCGCAGCTTCACGATGGACAGGGTGTCGGTCTGCCCGTCCCAGTCAAGCTTGATGGAGACCGCATCGGTTTCCATCTTGTCATAGGACAGGGTGCGGGTGGTGTCGCTGCCGGTCAGCGTGACTTTGCCGGAAATGACGGTGAAGCTGGGGCTGCCATTCAGCCGCTGCCCGGTGGCGGTCAGGGTGATGGCGCTGGGCGTGACATTGCCATTCTTGTCGATGCGGAATGTCTGGCTGTTCGATGTCAGCACCGCCAGCTTGGCATCGCTGCCGGCCGGCCCGGTGGCGCCTGTGCGCACCTTGGTCAGGTTGAAACGGCGGGTGATGCTGGCGCCCTTGCCGTCGGTGGCGGTGATGTCGATATGGCCGGCATCGGCCGTCAGGGCGGTGACAACGAACCGCTGTTTGGCGGGCTGGGTGAAGGTGCAATTGCTGGCGCTGCCGGTGAAGCTCCAGGCGTCGGTCACGTCGCTGGTGCCCTGGAACACGGTGACCAGGGTTTCGGCCCCGTTCAGGCTGGTCACCGTGCCATTGGCATCGGCCGGCACGGCCTGCGCCTCGTTGCTCAGCAGCACATTGATCGTGTTCACCCCGTCCTTCAACTTGGCGACGGTGATGCTGTCCTGATAGGTCTGGCCATTCAGGCTGTAACTGGCCTGGATGGTGGCCGTGTCGCTGGTCAGGTTGGCGGCATCCAGGCGGCGGTTATTGCCCAGGCTGGTCAGCGTGGCGTTGCCGGCGATCACCTGCCAGGTCAGGGTGCCGCCGGTCATGCCGCGCGGGTTGGCGGTGAAATCGATGCTGGCCGGGCTGGCCGTGCCGTTGGCGGCCAGCTTGAACACCTGTGACGAGGCGGTCAGATCCAGCAGGCCGACATCGCGGGCGGTGAAGCTGAATTCCGGGGAATAGCCCATGCCCGTGCGGCCGAAACTGTCATACAGGCCCAGCCGCCCATAATAGGTGACGCCGCCATTGACGCTGGCCGTCAGCGGCAGCTGCGGCCCGTCGGCCGCCAGCGTGCCGGGGCCCGGACTGAAGCCCTTGCTGGTGGACAGGTGCAGCTCTGCCCCCGCCACATCCGGGTCGGTGCTGGTATAGAGCAGCGATACCAGCCCCAGGCCGGGCGTGACGGTGGGGTTCACCGGGGCCGGCACCGGATTGTCGAAAATCTCTGCCGTGCTGGTTTCGCTGATCCGGCCGAACGTGTCGCGGGCGAAGACCAGCACCTTCAGCCGGCGCAGCGGCGCGCCGCCGGCATCATTGCGGTTATCATCGTAATAATAGGTCACGCCCGTGCGGGCGCTTTCCATCTCTTCCACCACCCAGGTGCGCAACAGGGCATTATCCAGCGGGTTGCGCACCTCCACCACATAACCGGCCTGCACCAGGCCGGGCGCCATGCCGGCATTGTCGGGGTGGGGATCGAAGGTGAACACCAGATCGCGGCCGGTAAAGGCATTGCCGCCGCCCGCCACCGTCAGGTTCAGGGGCGGCTTCAGGTCCGATTTGGCGCTGCTGTCCAGCACATAGGGGTTGCTGCGGGTGACCGGGCCGGCCAGATCGAAAATGGAAACGGCCCAGACATGGAAGACCCATGATCCGTCCACCGCATCTTCGATGATGTAATTCTGGCCATAGACCTGGATCGGCTCTGACAGGCCGGCGCTGGAACGGTCATATTGCACGAAATAATGGCTGACCATGCCGCGCGCCGGCTTGTCCCAGGACAGGCTCAGCCGCTTGTTGGTGCCCCCCGGCGTGCGGGAGCTTTCCTCGCTGATGGTCAGGTTGCCGACGCCGCCAATGCCCTTGTCAATGCGCTGATAGGGGCTGGGTTCCAGCTTCAGGTTCTGTTCGACGCGGGCGAATTTGGTCGGATCGTGGAAAAGGGCGGTGACCTGGAACAGGCCCGGATTATCCTCTTCCTCCTTCACCGTCAGCACGCGGAACTGGCGCGGGGCAATGTCGGTGCCGGTGATCACGAACATGGCGCCGGTGATGGGCGCAACCGGCAGCGCCTCGGCCCAGGTGATCAGCGTATGGGTGCCGGGCCCATTGGTGATGACGCGTTCCGCCACCTGATTATCCGGCAGCACCATGGAGATGCGATAGGTGTGGTTCGCCGCCAGGGTGATGGGGGCATCCAGGGTGGCGCTGCTGGCATCCACCGCCACCAGCCGGCCGCCCATGCGCACGCCGGCAAATTTCGGGTCGGCCACGGCGATGATATCGCCGGGCATCACATCGGCATGGTCCATGCCGGCGGTGTAATTCACCGTCTGGGTGGCGGTGATGCCGGTATCCAGATGCCATTTGCCGAACCGGTGCGCCTGGCCCCGGCTGGTGCAGCCGGGCGCGGTGATGGAGGTTTCCTGAATGCCATAACGGGCAATATGTTCGGGATCGGCCTCCACCGGTTCCACCGCCGGGCGGCACATGTCGGTGGGGTCGTTCCAGGTGACATAGGCCACGGTATAGCGCTGGCTGCGCGGCGTGCCGGCATAGGTGAAACGGCCATTGATGACATTGGCGGCGGTGACCAGCTTCACCGGGTCTTTGGGCTGGTCGCAGACGGCCGTGACGGCACCCGACGCCCAATAGGAAATGCCCTGGAAGCAGGAAGCGACAAACTGCACCACGCGCAGCGCCTCTTCCCGGTTCTTGATCACGCCATTGAAACGGAAACGCGGTTCCTGGCCGCCAAAACCATCGGGCACCAGCTGGTCGCAATATTGGCCGATCTGGTACAGCGCCCATTTATCAACCTGTTCAGGGTTGATGGTGTCGCCCATGCCATAGCGGTCATTGACCAGCAGATCATACATGATCCAGGCCGGATTGCTGGTCCAGGCCCGCTTGAACGTGCCGTCCCAGATGCCGGTATAGGTGCGGGTCTGCGGGTCATAATTGACCGGCACCTGCACCTTGATGCCATAAATATGATAGGCGCGCGTGGGGATGCCGCTGCCGAACTGTTCAGCATTGATCGTATGGGCAACCAGGGCCGTGTCGGGATAGCTGAATTTGCCATCCGTCAGCTCTGTATATTGCGCCACGGTCATCTGGTTGTTCAGGGTGGCGCGGGTGCTGTCATCGGTCAGGCGGCGCACCCGGAACTGCCAGCCGGCGGTCACGCCCGCCGGCCGTTCCACCCGGAAGCTTTCCTGATAGGGGCTGGTATTCTTGCCGGAGATGGTGGCGGTCAGCGCCTCTTTATAGATCCCGCCAATCGGGGCCACATCGATGGCAATCTGCACCGATGAGCCGTTCAGATCGCCCGTCTTCTCGTTCAGGTCCGTCATGGTGGCAAAGGCCAGCGTCACCCGCACCGCATTGACCGACGGTGAATTGATGGTGGCCGTATAGGGGCCGGGCTGTGGCCCCTTGGTCACCACCCGGCTGCCCACGCCGACGGGGTTTTCCGCCGCCGGGAAGCCGGGGATGAAATCCTGATCCGGCAGGCCATAGCGCAGCACCGTTTCCACGCCCTGGAAATTGCTGGAATCATCCTTGTTTTCCAGCGGCGTATCATCAAAGAAGATGGATTTCTTCCCGTTCACCAGCCCGGCAATCTCCCCTTCGGAGATGACGTCGATGACGCGGGCCACGGCCTTGGCCCGCAGGGTGTTGGGGGCTTCAATGGGCGTCTTGCCCTTCTTGCTGCCGGAACCCTGGATCGTTGCGCGCATGGCTGGCCTCATCAACGGGCGTCGTAACCGTTCCAGCCGTCACCCGGCAGAACGATGTCACTGTCAAAGGTGCGGATGCTTTCACTGTCGATCCCCTGGGAAACGACGGTGCTGTCGGTGATGAATTCGCCATAGACCAGGGGAACGGCACCACCCTGGGTCGAGACATTGCCCGGCCCGTTGAACAGAAAGCTTTCGTTGCGGTCGCGCGCCTGGGCAACCTTGGGGGTCGGCGCCAGCATCTGCGACACCCCGCCCAGGGCCATCATGCCGCCCATCACGGCAATCTGGCCATAGCTGATACCCAGAAGGGCGGTGGAACCCCAACTGGTGGCGGTGGTCACCCCGACCATGGTGGCCTCGCCGCCCACCATGGCGGCCGTGCCGCCGGTCATGATGGCGGGGGCCGCCCACCAGGCGGCGGCGATCAGCGCCACGCCCAGAATGACCTTGCCGGCGCCCCGGCCGCCGCCGGCCAGCGCCGGCACGATGTGCAGTTCATTGCACCGGCCCAGCCCCAGCCCCAGCAGTTCGCTGTCCACTTCCAAGCCGGTATCCATATCGCCGGCAACAATCTGATAGGCGCCATCGCGCACCGTCGGCCAGAAGCCGGGCAGGTTGGCCCCCAGCGCGCGGAAGGCTTCCAGCGGCGTGTGGATATCCAGGGTGAAGGGGCCGCCATAGCTGTCTGCCAGCGCCCCGTGAAGAATGACCGTTTTCATCCTGCGTACCTCAAGGCCTTTTTCACATAGCGCATCCAGGGATAGATCGATTCCCGGCGGGACAGCCGTTCCTGAAGGTGGTGAAAGATCAACCCGCCCTCCAGATAGATCCCGCCATGGTTCAAACAGGGCGCCCGCACCTGGCCCAGCACCACATCGCCATGCGCCAGATCCTGCAACGGCACCTCCACAAAGCCGGCTTGCGGGAAGCCGGTCTCGTACAGGTTGCCGCCATCTGCCCACCATTCATGGTCGCGCGGGAAATCCGGCAGCCGGATGCGCCGTTCCTGCCAGTACCATTTGCGGATGGCGCTGTAACAATCCTGCACCCCGTGGATGAATTCAGCCCCGATCAGCGGTTCATCCAGCCGGAAATCCCCCCACCAGAGCAGCGATGAAACCTGTTCGCCATCGGTGCTGACCAGGCCCCAGGGCACGGCGCTGGCCATTTGCTGGCGCATGTCCTGGGCGCTGGGCACCGGGTGGTGCCGGCCAGCAATATGGCTGTGGACAACCGCTTCCACCGGCCCATGCCGCAGCTGGTCTGCGGGGGCCATGGCGAATTGATCTTCCGGTTCCGGGTGGATATTGGGCACCGGCACAAAGCTGCCGCCGGTGATGATGCCGCAGGCTTCCTGGGGATAACAGGCCAGCACATGGGCGTTGAAACGGTCGATCTCGGCGCGGGCGAGCGTGCACGGGTCAAACATACGGGCCTCCTGTGCGCCGTATGTTATACGAACACGCCGGGGTGGTCACGCCTTAATGCGGGCCACGCCGGGGAAGGCGCGGGTGGGCAGCACGGCGTCATCACCGAACCGCCGCTTGCAGCAGGTGGTCAATTGTTTGCTGGGCCGGTCTTCGGCCGGGTTGCTGGTGGGCGTGCCGTCATAGGTGAAATATTTGTTGCCGGCATAGGGGCAGCTCGCCTTGCTGTTATCAAAGCTGCCGGCCTGGGCGTCCCAGCGGCGGTATGTGTGGGTGCAGGTATCGCGGAACACCTGGCGCGCCGGCAGCATCCGGCTTTGATAGCTGACGCTGGGCGACAATTCCCATTCGATGGTCACGCCATCGGATACCACCTTGCGTTCGACATAATAAATGTCGGGCATCAGCACAGCATGGGGGTCGGCCTGCGCCCCGCCATCCAGAAAATGGGCAAAGGTGCGCAGGCGGGTCAGCCGGGCGCCGATCAGATCATCATAATCATTCACCAGCGCATTGAAGACGGTGTTGATCAGGGAAACCGTCAGGCGCGGGGTTGGCACCGATCCCTGGCCGGAATATTCAAAACCCGATGCCTGGATCGCCACCGGCGGGAATTCATATCCCCGGAATTTGACGGGGGCGGTTTCCTCGCTGTCGGCGCAGAACCGTTCCACGCCCAGCCCGAAGACGCCCATATCCAATTCATACAGGTGGACGCGGCGACCGGGGGTCAGCCGCTGGCTGTCGGCGCGCAGGGCGGGCGGCACCTGATGGCGCGGCTGCTTGTCATGGTACGGGTCGGTGGCGTGGGTCTGGTCGGTCATAGGTCGAACACCTTGGTCAGGCTGGCATTGATGTTCCACAGGCCGGGCGTTTCCAGCGTGCGCGTCCATTGCGCGATCATCCAGCGCACGGCCCCTGTGGTGCCGGGCAGGGTATAGGTGAAGGCGCTGCCATCGCTGCGGGCCTTGAAGAAGCCCTCGATGGCGTCGGCCTCCACGGCCGTCAGCGCGCTCCAGGAAAGGCTGGTGCTTTGCTGAAGGTTGTTGATGCCGTCGGCGATGCGCTGGCTATAGCCGTCACCGAACTGCGCCACCGACAGGCGGATGGTGTTTTCGACAGAAAAGCCGACATTGGGCGGCTGGGGCGGCGCGAAGACGGTCATGGGTCTGCCTCAGAATGCGCGGTTGAAGGTGCCCCCGTAGCGGGACTCCTTGGTGACCAGGTCATAGAAACGGGCATCCACCGCATCGCGGACGGATTTGCCCACCATGCGGGCATAGGCTTCATCATCGGTGCGGTTGCCGCTGCTGCCCTGCACGGTGATCGGCATGTTCACCACCATGCCGCCACCACCGCCGGCGCCGCCATGGCGGGTGGTTTCCACGCCCAGGCGGCCATTGGCCAGGCGGCGCAGCGGCATGATGGCTTCCGGCCCCGCCTCGCCCATCAGGCCGACCCCGCCCTTCATCGGGAAATAGGTCGGGCCGCCCACCACGCCGCCGCTGGCAAAGGCGGTGACCGGCGTGCCCCCGTCAAACGCGGCGCCATTGGCCGCGAACAGGGTGGGCAGCAGGGTGCCGCCATTCAGCCCCATCGCGTTCAGCAGCGGGTTGATGATGGCCATTTGCATGGCCGCCTTGACGATGGAGTCGAACACGCTGAGCGCCACATTCTTCAGGCCCTGCAAGGCGTTTTCCCCCTTCATCAGGGAATTGACCAGCGTATCACCGACGCTGTTCATGCCATTTTGGAAAATACCTTCGAAGGTGGAGAGAACCTTCTGGGAATTTTCATAGGCCGCCGTTGTCTCTTCAAAGGCCTGGCGCTTTTTCTTGAAGTCCTCGATGATGTCTTCCAGGGTTTTGCCTTCCTGGCGGTAACCCTTGTCCCAGGCGGCCTGAAGCTCCAGCCGGAATTTGTCCAGCTCGGCATCCTGTTTTTTCTTCTTGGTATATTCTTCCAGGGCCTTGCGGCCCTCCTTCATGGCGTGTGTCTGCTCATCCAGGTCACTGCCCTGGCGCAGCACCGTGTCGCCTTCCTTGTTGACGGCGGTTTGGGCCTTGGCATAGGCCTTGTCCTTGGCGTCAATATAGCGGGTCTGCAATTCCAGATTGGCCTGGAATTCCTTCGATCCGGCCGGCAGCGCATTCAGACTTGTTTCCAGCGCCAGCAGGGTCCGCAGGAACGGCTCAACTGCCTTTTCGGCATCGGTCAGATTGTTCAGGCTGGCGGCGTCCAGATCATCCTGCGCCTTTTTCAGGATGGCCTGCGCGTCTTTCAATGCCTGATCATCAGCCGACGGTTTGGCCGTCTGCGGGCCCGATTTGGGCTTGTTACCCGCCTTGTTTTCCGCAGGTGGCGTAATGCCCGGCTTGGCACCTTCCAGCATGGCGATGTGGCCGCGCAGGTTGGAGATTTCAGCCATCTCCTTATCCATGCCCCGCCCGGCGGCGACATTGCGGATGGCCAGCGTGGCATAGCGCGCCTGGGCGCCATGCACCGTATCGACACCTTCGCCCATTCTGGCGGTGGGGATGTTGGAGATTGTGGGCTTCGGGTTGTTCTTCTGGGCTTCCACCTGGGCCCGGAAGCCCGCCGCCCATTGCTTTCCGGCTTTCCCCTCCAGAGACTCCATCTCGCGCTGGGCTTGAATGCTGTCATTATATTTGGCGGCATAGGCCTGCTCGCGCTCGGCCAGCGCGGCGCGCATGGTCGCGGCAGCCAGATCCTTTTTCGCCTGCGTGACACCCTTCAGCGTGCCGGTGAGGGGGTCATAGGTGTTGGCGACAAGGTCTTGCGCCTCTTTCAACGCCTTTTCGGACTTTTCCGCCTCACCCACCTCCATACGATAGGTAAGATAGGCGCCGGCCACCAGACCGATGGCGCCGATTACCAAACCGATCGGGTTGGCGGCAGCGATGGCATTGAAGGTGCCCATGACACCTGTGGCCAGACGAATACCGCTGACCAAATTGGCGAAGCCGGTCAGAACCTGTGCGCCAAACAGGGCGGTAAGGCCGCCCAGCACCACAGGAAGATGCTCGGCGATCACTTGCAGGCCTTCATGGGCCAGCTCGGTCGCTTGCGTCAGCAGATAACCCAGGCTTTCGGCCAGAACGTCGGAACTGCCCGCTGTGTCAGAGAACCAGTTGGCCAGATTGCTGACGGCGTCAGCCAGTCCGGCGCCGCCAATCTTGTCCAGGAAGATTGCTACATTGGTGCCCAGCCGTTTCAGGGCACCATCCAGGGTCTGTGTCTGTTGCCCTATGCCACCGGCAAAATTGGTCTGCCCGATATTCTGCAGGGCGGCCACCACCGCCTTGCTGTTGTTCGCCACCGTGGTGGATATGCCATTATAGCTCAGGGTGACCTTGTCGCCCTGTTGGGTGGCCTTGATGCCGAAATCCTTTAATCCGTCAAAGTTGGATTTGGCGGCATCAGCGACGGCGCCGACATATTTTTCCAGGGTCGTGCCCATGGCGGCAGCGGTGTCGCCATAGATTTTCAGGCTGTTGGCACCGGCATCCAGCCCGCTGGATTTCAGCTTGACGAAGCTTTTCGTCACGTCATCCACGGTGAATGACGAGTCAGCGGCAAATTTTTTCAGCCGGGTGAACTCATCACTGGCCAGGGCTGTGGACCAGATGACCGGTGACAGGGATTTCTGCATCCGCTCGAAGCTGACGCTGGTATCCAGCACGTTCTTGACCATGCCGCGCAGGTCCAGCTTGGCCACGGCGCTGGAAAAGGCCTGCAACCCCTTCTCGGCAATCTTTATGGTGGCGGCTAGGCCTTTGACCTTGTCGTCGGCGCCGTCGGCCTGTTTGCCCATTTTTTCCAGCTGCTGGCCAATGGCCTTCAGGGCGGCGACGGTATCATCCATGAACTGCTGGGTGAAAGCCTGCCCGGCATTGCTCGTGCTCATCAGCCGCCCCTTCTTGTCGTCATCTCGGCTTCGGCATCGGCCTGGGCCATGTCAATTATCTGCATCAGATCGCAATACACAGCGGGCTGGTCGATCCAGCTTCCGCTCTCGATAAGGTGGCCTTTGGTGAACCAGCGATAGGCTGTGAATACCGCCGCCAGGGCCTCCGGCTGGTCCAGAAGCGGGCGCTTTGGGCAGCGCCGCGCTTCCTCGCCATCAAACTTTATCGGGATCAGCGCATCAGCAGCGCAACCCCATTGCGCCTTCCGCAGATCGGTGCAGGTGGCGCAGTCACGCTGCGGTAGCAGGCTGATCGCCAGCACCACCCGACGGAGAGACCTGGTCGGTCCTTGTCACCGTGTTGAAATCGCGGATGGCATTGGCCAGTTCCATCCGCAGGTCACCGGGCACGGCCGTCAGGCAGGCATCGGTGGGCACTTTGGTGCGGATATTGCCGTCCAGCTCCTCGCGGGTTTCAAAGGCCAGCGGCTGGCCCGTGCCGGCATCCAGCAGGTTTTCCCAGCCCTTCAGGCCCCAGCGCAGCATTTCCAGGCAGGTGGCATGGGCGCTGAAATCCATCTTCAGCTGGCCGCCGCCGGGCATTCCTTCGAACCGGGTCGCCTTGTCATTGATGCGCGCCAGAATGCGCGCCGGGATGACGCCCAGCACAAAGCGGGTGGCCGCCGGCGTGCCCTTGTCGGGGTCGCTGTCGGATTCATGGATCCGGGTGCTGTCCATGCGTAATGCGGTAATGGCCATCGTTCTGCCTTTTCTGCTGTCGACGGTGGGGGTCTGTGTGGGTGGGTGGTTTCAGGCCTTGTCGGCCAGCATCCGGGTGACCACGGCGCCCGGATGCTGATCGGCCAGCCGGTTGGCGCTGCCTTGCGACAGTTTCACGCCAACCACCTGGCGGCATTCACCGGCCGCGGGCTCGCCGGCCGTTGCTTCAGGAGCAGGGGTCGGGGCGGGCGCCTCGACGAGGTAAACCTTGATCTGGATGCCCGCCATTGTGCCCCCCTGCCGGTCCCTTTGCTGCTGGCCCACGCTGGTGGGGCTGCAATCAGCCCCGCCAGCGTGGGCGGTTGCCAAGGGTCAAACCCTCGGCGGCCTGGTATCACTTCAGGGTGATTTTCAGTTCGTCATTGCCGGTGTTGCGGTTCAACACGCAGCTGACCTGATAGGCGCGGATGGTGTTGCGGTTCTGGTAACCCAGGGCGGTGTACTGCACCTTCGGGGCATCGAACTGCACGGAATTGCCCGCACCGCCATTGATCAGCGCCGTCATGGCCACTTCGGTGCCGCCGGACATGCTGGCCCAGAACGGGTGCGTGGCTTCCAGCACCATTTCCGGGTCAAAGCCCATGGTCGGCGCACGGGCAGAGATGAACAGGCCCTGGAAACCAGCCGCCGCATTCACATTGTCGCGCTGGGCAACCGTGTTGGCCATGGCCAGGCTGAACTTGCTGATCACCAGCCCGGTATTGCCCGCCACGCTGAAACCGGCATTTTCGATGATCGGCGGATCGATCGACTGTTCAGACGGGGAAACCGTGGGGAAGGCGGCCGGCGTCGGATCGGCATAATTACCGGTGAAGGTAAAGGTGAAATGGCCCAGGCCACCCGCCGTGCCTTCGAACGACCAGTCACCCTGACAGCCCGTCAGCTTGTGCAGCAGGCCGTCATAATAGACATACAGGGTCGCCGTCGTCTGGTTGACGGTGGCGGGGGTATATTCGATGCGGCGCGGGGTGTTGACGATGGTTTCCGCCATGCCGCAGGCACGCAGCAGGCGGCCCAGCATCGGCACCGTATTGGCAAAGGCGGTGGCGCCATTGCCGCGCGCTTCATGCTTGAAGGTCACCTTGGCCAGCTTGCGGCCCGGACGCTTCTTGAAGTTCGACAGGTCCAGCGACGACATCGGCCGTTCGATGAAGGTGATGTCGGCGCTGAACTGCGGATCATCAACCAGCAACAGGTCGGCATCGGTGGGGTTGGCATCAACACCCGGCGTGGTTTCAATCTTGAACGCGGCAAGGGCGCGATCATAAAGGATGGGCATCTGCGATTACTCCTTGGACAGGACGCGACGGCCATCCGGCAGCAGCGTGTAACTGCCCCCGTGACCGGCCTTGAAAAGTTCGTCACCCGCCAGCAGCGCGTCGGCTGCGGGCGGCGGTGCCTCGGCGGCTGGCGCCACCGCCGGGGTCTTGGTCTTGACTGCCATGGCAAATCTCCGGGTGCTGTGACATGAATTTTATACCAGCACAGCAAGGCGCTCGCAAGATGGCGCTGCGTGTATGGGGGAACGCAAAATCTCCCAGGATCGCTCACGATCCAGGCCGGCGGTCGCCGGCCCGCGCCCGCGTGGGCGCGTAAGCCAAGGCGGCGGATGCCGCCGCCCGGCGCCTGAGGGAACAAAAACCTCCCTGCATTGCTCACGATCCAGGCCGGCGACCGCCGGCCCGGCGCTTGGTAGCGCCGTAAGCCAAGCCCGCGGATGCGGGCGCCCGGCGCCTGAGGGAACAAAAACCTCCCTGCATTGCTCACGATCCAGGCCGGCGACCGCCGGCCCGGCACCGCGTGGTGCCGTAAGCCAAGCCCGCGGATGCGGGCGCCCGGCGCCTGAGGGAACAAAAACCTCCCTGCATTGCTCACGATCCAGGCCGGCGACCGCCGGCCCGGCACCGCGTGGTGCCGTAAGCCAAGCCCGCGGATGCGGGCGCCCGGCGCCTGAGGGAACAAAAACCTCCCTGCATTGCTCACGATCCAGGCCGGCGACCGCCGGCCCGGCACCGCGTGGTGCCGTAAGCCAAGCCCGCGGATGCGGGCGCCCGGCGCCTGAGGGAACAAAAACCTCCCTGGATCGGTCACGATCCAGGGAGACTAAACCCTATCCCAGGCGCGGATCGTGCTTGGCGTGCCGGTACAGAATGTCCAGCAACAGGGTGCCGGAACCATAGCCGGTGAAACGACCGGTGCTGTCGATCTCGTTTCCGGCCTCAGTGCAGTTGATTGCAACGCCGCCCAGGGTGAAATCACTGCGGAAGGCGCGCTGAATGTCACCCAGCACGGCGTTCATCCGGTCGGCCCGCTGGTCGCCGGTGCCATACATGACATGGAATTCCACATTCACCCGCAGGGTGCACTGATCATGGTTGACCAGGCGCAGCTTGGTTTCCGTCTTGTCCAGCACGGCGGCAACGGCCGCCTTGCCCTTCACCAGCCCATCATCCAGCACTTCACGATAGATTTTGGTGAAGCTGATGCCATAGGGATCATCGGCGGGCTGCCCGGCCTGAAGCCGTTCCAGAACGGCCTGCACGGCCTTGATGATACGCTGGCGTTTGGTTTCCATCACGGGGGCTTCCCTGAAAGGCGGATGTTATACCAATCTTCCTGGGTCGTGACCGATCCAGGAAGATTTCGCGTTCCCTCAGACGCCGGGCGCTGCCTCCGGCAGCTTGGCTTCACGGCGCTACCAAGCGCCGGGCCGGCGGTCGCCGGCCTCTCTTCCTGGGTCGTGACCGATCCAGGAAGATTTCGCGTTCCCTCAGACGCCGGGCGCCCGCCTTAACGGATCGGCCGCAGGGCAGAGGGGCGATAGCGCAGCTGGCCGGCCAGGATGTCCTGAAGCTGCTGCGCCATCAGCTTGTAATCCACGGCCCGGTCATGATCGCGGAACAGCGGATGGTTTTGCAGGCTGAGCGTGACATGCAGCCGGGCCGCATCGGCCAGCCAGCCGGGCAGCAGATCGGGATCGGCATAGACATCATCCAGCGTGTCAATGCCGGCCGCATAGGTGACCCGCACAAACCGGTGCTGCACGGCCCCATCCAGCAGGGTCAGCAAGCCCTTGTCATAGTTCAGGGATTGATAGGCATTGGCCACCGGCTGCGGGCTGGTGAACAGCAGGTCGTCCGACCATTCCACCAGCACCGGCTTGTCCGGCCGCAGCAGCCCGCGTGACAGGCATAGTTCCACCTGGGCCAGCCGGCCCTGGGTGAACAGGCGATCGATGTAGAAAATGTCCTGCTGCTGCGGGCTGAACGCAAACGGGGTGCGCAGCTCGGTGGCAAGGCGGGAACTGGCGGTATCCAGGGCGGTGCCGATGGCATCGTTGAACGGCTTGGCATCGTCCACGCCCAGGGCGGCGCGAATGGTCTGTGGCGTCAGCAGGCGCATATCCAACCCTGTCAGATGAAATGATGGTGGCCGATATGCCCCCGGACAGGCCGCATATCCATGACACCCATGCCAGCAGGCTATCGTATATCTATTATACCATCAAGTGCAATTAACTGCACTGAAGGGGCCGCCAGCCCCTGCCGGCGGGCGGGCGTGCGCGCTGACAGCGTTTGAATTTTGCGGAAATCGGCGTAGAATCCGGCCGAACGCCGCCTGTTGCTTGTGCATAGGGTATGGCGGGCGGGCGTTTGGTGAATGGGTTTTCGGTGGGGTGCGATGGCCGACCAACTGCAAAGCGGTCAGATAAAGCTGAGGGTGCATGGCGCGCCGGACACGAACAGCCGTGTCCGCGCCGCTGTTTTCGCACGCCAGCTTGCCGCCCTGGTCAAGGCGCTGGAAACGGCGGACAGAATCGCCAATGGCGGTATGCGGTTTGATTATGTTATCGCCGAACTGAAGAATGAAAGCGCATCGGCCACCCTGACGGAAGTGGTGATGTCCAAGCGCCCCCGCCAGAAATCAGGCGCGGATGTTCTGGGGGCGACAATCGCCGGGATCGGCGATCTTGATCGCGCCGTGCTTGAACAATATGGCGCCTGCCTGCCCCATATTGCCGCCATCGCGCGCGGTGTGGCAGAAGAATTTTCCCATACGGACCTCAGCATCGGGGGGTTTAAGCCCTTCCGGGTCGATGATTTCTTTCTGAAGCAGGTGGTCCGGGCGCAGACCATCGCCACCCCGAAGCCGCAGCGCCTGTATCGCGGCGTCGCCATCGGCACGTTCGATGGCACGATCAAGGAAGTGGATCTGCGCGGCGATACCCCCCGCCTGAAGCTGATTCTGCGCGCCGGCGGCCGGGAGATTGACTGCGTTTATGTTGGGGCCACGTCAGAGCAGATCCGGGAGATTCTGGACCGCCGCGTCAGCGTGGAAGGCCGCGCCCATTATAATGGGACAAGCGGCCTGCCGGAACGTATCGAAATTCTGCACTATAAGGAAGTGAAGCCGCGTCCCGATATGCTGCGCTGGCAGGGGCGTTTCAATAATCTTATTGCTGCTGATTGGGATGGCGCCGCCTGATGCCTGATTTACGCAAAGCACTATTCTGGGATTCTTGCGTATTTTATCGATATCTGACCCAGACGCCGCCTGAATATGTGGCCGACATCGTGCAATATATCCGGGATGCCCAGGCCGGCCAGATCGATATTCTGTTTTCAACGATCACCCTGGCGGAGATACGGCCAAGCGCCTTGCGGCAACGCGGCTTTGACCATATCGATGATTTTTTCGATGATGTCAGCGGGGTCTTTCTGCCGATCGGCCCCACGCCAGAGATCATGAAGCGGGCCGCCATTTTGAAAGACCGGCGATATCGCCACGCCCGCAAAGACCCCAGACATATCGGCACGCCCGATGCCATCCAGTTGCTGACCTGTCTTCATGCCGCAGAAGACCTTGGATATGAAGAGGTGGTTTTCCACACCTTCGATAATGGCGGGGGAAAGGGCTGGGAAGGAAAGTGCGTGCCGCTGCTGTCGTTTGAGGAATGGACGGCCGGCTGTGAGGATGAACCGCTGGTCGGGAAAGTGGCGGCCATGACACGCAGCCTCCCGCTATATCCTCAACCCCTGTTGCCGGATATGGTTTAACATCAAGGGGCATGGGACATGCCCCTTGAAGGCCGGCGACTGCCGGCCCGCGCCCCCATGGGCGCGTAAGCCAAGGGCGCGGATGCGCCCGCCCGGCGTCTGAGGGAACGTATAAGGGGCATGGGACATGCCCTTTGAAGGCCGGCGACTGCCGGCCCGCGCCCCCATGGGCGCGTAAGCCAAGGGCGCGGATGCGCCCGCCCGGCGTCTGAGGGAACGTATAAGGGGCATGGGACATGCCCCTTGAAGGCCGGCGACCGGGCAAAACAAAGCCCGGCGGGGCGAACCCGGCCGGGCTTTGAAAAAGGGGGGAAACGGGGCGAGGAAACGAGAGACCCGGTTCCCCCCTTTTTGGGCCTGCGGATGCGCCGTCACGGGGTCTGACGTGGTGCGCATCGGCGGCGGGCCGGCCCGAAGGCCGGCCGTCAGATCGCCGGGCGGCAGTCACCGGCGATCTGGTTCAGGCTTCTGCCGGCTTTTCCAGCAGATAATCCAGGGTCAGATAATCCTGTACCGACAGCACGGTCACGCTGGCCAGGTCTTCTTCTGACAGCAGGCTCAGATGGGCGTCCAGGTCAATATTCACCAGTTCCAGCATCTTGGCCGCATAGGTCTGCGGGTCTTTCAGGCTGATGTTGGTCTTGGCTTCATCACTGAAAACGAAATCGCCCTTTTCATCCAGCTCGGCCGTATCGGTCAGGATGGCGCGTTCCTGCTGCTGAAGCGTTTCGATATGGGCGCCCAGTTCGCGCAGGTTGCGCGCCATCTTGAAGCCCAGGCGCGGCGAGGCCTTGGGCTGATTGCGCAGCTTTTCCAGCGCCGGCAGGGAGGCGCGGAGGTCAGCGACCTTCAACGTGACAACAGACATGGAAGCATCCTTTCAGGGTTGCTGTGAAAGCGGTGCCGGCGGCGGCTGCCGGGCCGGGAAACCGATGGCTGCACGATTCGACGGTATAATACATAAGCACATTTACACAGTCGAGAGACTTTTCACCCGGCGCCTGAGGGAGCCATATAATACCAGGCCGGCGACCGCCGGCCCGCCGCTTGGTAGCGGCGTAAGCCAAGCTGCCGGAGGCAGCGCCCGGCGCCTGAGGGAACAAAAATCTCCCTGGATCGGTCACGATCCAGGGAGATTGGTACAAGGCGTCATCAGGAAATGGCGGCCCTGTCGGTGACGCGCCGCCAGGCGGCCCCATCCCAGAAGGCGGGCACCGCGCCGCCGGCATCATCGGTGACGCAGATCATCTCCCACAGGTCGGTTGCCGTGGGCAGGGCTGCCTTGGCATAGGGCCGCAGCACCAGATGGCCCCTGGGGTTGAAGACCTTGACCGTGTTTCCGGCCAGGGCGATGGCCCCATCCGCCCGGATGCGCATCCGTTCGGCCATGGCGGTGCCGGTGCTGGACGCGAAGGAAAGTGCGGTGGGGCGGGATGTGCTGGTCCAGGTACCTTCGCTGATGGCGGTCAGGGTGAAAGCATTCACCCAGTCCGTGGTGTTGGCATCCCAGCCGCGCCAGCGGATGGTGCCGATATCCACGCCGACCCCGAAATAGCCGGGCGTCGTCGATTGGGTATAGTGCAGATCAAGCCCGGCACTGGCCCCCACACCAAAGGCGGCAAAGCGGGCCGAACCCTTGCCGATGGCAGAGACGATGACAGCGGTGCCGTCCGGGTTAAGCGCCTGGTTTGCCGTCGTCGTCAGACCGGGGATCGTTCCGGCGATATTCTGCACATGCAGATTGCCTTGGGGTGTTGATGTGCCGACACCCAGGAAGCCGCTGGCGCCCTTCAGACGCAGGCGTTCGGTATAGGGATTGTCGCCAGGGCTGCCGGTGGTGACGGCGAAATCGCACGATCCCCCAAAGAAATCCATGCCCGTATTGATGGCGACATTGCCATTGACAAAGCCCATGACCTGCCAGGAGCGCTGGCCACCATCGAGGCCGACAATATAGGCGGCCGTGGCGACAAGCCCGTTATTGACGCTGGCATCCACGGAGAGCCGGAGCAGCGACGTATAGGCGGCCTTCCCAGCTTGATTTGCCATAGCCAGGAAATCAAGCGAACCAATACGGTCGCCATCATTGAGAACGGCCGGCGCTGCCGGTGTTCCGCGATGGCGCGCGATATAGAACTGGCCGCCAGGGCTGTTGGTGTGGCTGAGAATGCCCACAGTGGGCGTAATTCCGGCGGAACTGACCGTCAAACCCAGATATCCGGTAAACGGGACCCGCGTGGCGCCTGAACCAATGTTCAGGCGGCCAATGGCGGCATCATAATCAAAGGTTGTGCGGTCGCCAAACGCGTCTGTCCCCGTCGCCTTCAGAACAGCGGGGGTGTAATAGTAATTTGTATAGCGTCGGGTTGTGGAAGATCTGGAGATGCTGTCTGTTTGATATTCTGTTGCCGAAATTTTCGACAATATTCTGAACGGTGTCCTGGCGTCGACAGTGGTGTAGGCGACAACCGTACTTCCAACAGGGATATCGGCGGCATTGTCCAACACCAGCACACCGTCATTGTTGCGCAGGGTACATCCCGTGGAGCCTTCGATGGGGGTTGCTGTATCCACCGTAAAGCTGAGCGCGCGAACATTCACGTCAAAGCTGGCCGTATCCGGCGCGCCGGGGGTGCCGGAAACCTTCAGCCAGACTTTCTCCGTATCGTCGGTGAGGGTCACGAACTCAAAGGAGCCGGCTGGCGAGGAGCACCACGCCGTCCAGCGCTCCGCGATTTCAGTTCGTGCCTCCACCGTAAAGTTGAGCGCGCGGACTTCCACGCTAAAGTCGGCCGTCCTCGGTGTGCCGGGATTGCCGGAAACCTTCAGCCAGGTCTGGCCCTGCCCTTCCGCGAAGGCCTGGAACTCAAAGGCGCCGGGCTCGAAGGTGGCCTGCGCCGTCCAGCGCTCCCCTTCGGCATTGACGGGGCCCTTCAGCCACGCGGTGGTCCCGTTATTTTCCAGCGTCTGCGCCGACGCGATCAGCCCATATTCGGCATCACGCACCGGGATGGTGCCGGGATTGTTCACCATGTCCACATGCCAGCCATCCACCATATCGGCGCTCAGGTTGGCGACTGTGGTGCCAGAGGCGACCGTCAGCGGGGGGGTGCCGGTGGCGACGGTGGAGATGAAGGCAGAGGATTGCATGATGTTGCTGGCCACCAGCACCCCGTCGGTACGGAACCGCAGCCGTTCCGTCCAGGCGGTGCCAACGGTGGTGGCAATCAGCAGCTCGGCGCTGCGGTTGGTGGCCGACCAGTCGCCGCTGGCTTCTGCTGTGAAATAGACCGACGGCAGCGGGAAACCCCGGTCACCCATATAGCCGCCGATATCAATCTGCCCCAGCCGATCACCATTCTTGGGGAACTGGCCGCTATCCTGGCTGCCCCGCCCGCGATAGAGCGAGAAATAGGGCGCGCTGTTGTCGCCCATATGCCCGACCATCAGCTGGGTGGGGGCGTCGGGCGTGTAATTGAACACGGACAGCTTGTGGGTGGCGATGTAGGAATTGGCGTGGCTGAGCCAGAACAGGTTGCGCGCCGTGCCCGACACCTGGCCTTCAACGGAGAACCAGGCGGGATCGCCGCCAGACCGGTTCCCCGTTGTCAGCGTGACAAAGCCATCGCCCACCCGCAATGGCATGAATGCATTTTGCTGCCCGTCCAGGGCCTTGACATAAATCTGGCTCTGATATTTCCCGGCCTGAAGGCCGGCATTCACCTGGATGGTGAGGAAATTGCTGTAGGCAGGCCCATAGTCCGCCGGGATCAGGCCATACCAGTGAATCAGGCCGATGCTGTCCTGATCCTGCACCGCCTCTGGTGCCTCTGCCGTGCCGCGCTGGCGGGCCAGATACACGCGGGGGACGCCCGTCCCCTTACCGATTGCCCCCAGCGCCGGACTTATGGTGCTGTCGCTCTGCGCCAGCACACCCGGATGCAGCCCCAGGGGGGTGCGGGCCAGCCCACCCCCCACCGTCAACAGCCCCAGCGCTGCATCGAAAGACAAGGCCGTGCCGGTCCCCCCCAGGGCCACACCCTGGGCGGTCAGGTTGGGCTTGCAGGCGGCAAGATCGGTGAAGACGGCGCTGCCATCACCGCTCCCGACGATGCGGTTGGACAGATAGACCTTGCCAGACCCGGCAATGATCTTGAAGCTGGTGCGGGCGCCGCCCGCGTTGGTGGCCAGCACCACCTCGCCCGGTTCCAGGCTCTGATTGTCGCTGAAGGTCAGGCTGCCATCGCGCCATTGCAGGCTCACCGTGCCGGTCAGGGCGCGCAGGCTGGGGGCTTGCAGCCGCAGCTGGTCGGCGGTCTGGCTGCCCGGCGTATCGCTGGACGCGCCCAGGGTGACGATGGATTCCGTGCCGGCGCTGTTCTTTTTGAAGAACAGCTTGCCGTCGCTGGTATTGATGGCCAGTTCGCCCAGGGCCAGATCGGCGGTGGTGGGCGTCTTTCCGGCAATGGCGGAACGTTTCAGAAAAACGGGCTGCGGCATATCAAAGCCCCCTCGGGTCCGGCTATCTAGCCTGGGTTGCAGCAAGGGCCGGACGCGCAGGGTGCCGCGCGCCCCGCGCCTGGGGAAAAACGAAATCTCCCCGGATCGTCACCGATCCGGGGAGATGGGGATCAGAACACCCCGCCATCGATGGTGGAGGTGCTGTTCAGGAAATCGGTGCCGGGGGTGGCCGGAACCAGGGCGCTGCCATTCTTCTTGAAGATGGTGCCATCGCTGGCGCCCGACAGGTTGGCCCCCGTGCCGCCATAGGCCAGGCCGATGATGGTGGCGTTCCAGGTGCCGGTGCCGATGGTGCCCAGCGTGTTGATGCTGGTCTGGCCGGCATAGGTGGTGGCAATGTCCACCCCGGTGCCGCTGGCCACGATGCGGTTGGCGGTGCCGGTGACAAACAGGCTGTTGCCATTCTTGCCCAGGCCGTCACCGGCCACCACCTGGCCGGCCCCGTTGAACTGCACGAAATTGACCGCGCTGGACCCCAGCGTCCCGCCGGCATCGGCCGTGCAGATAAAGCCCATTTCGGCATTGACCGTGCCCATTTCCACAAAGAAATAGGCACTGACAAATTCCGACCAGACATCCATGTCGGCGGCACGGGTCCAGGCCCCGGACGCCACGATATAGATGCCGTTCTGGCTGGCATTGGCCTGGTTTTTCACCAGCACGCGATCACCGGCCACCAGCGCCACACCATCAATGGTCTGGGTGCCGGACAGGGTGACGGGGCCGGTGGTGGCCGCGCGGACGGATTGCTTGGGGTCCAGCCCCTGCACCGTCAGGTCGACATAATTCTTGGTCGCCGCATCCTGGGCATTCACCGGATCGGCCAGCCCGGTCAGGCGGAACCCGTTCAGCGCCACCGGGGCGGTGGGGGCGGCCAGTTCATCCAGCCGGGCGATGCCGCCGGCCACCACGCGGCCATAGGCGTCGGTGGTCAGCTTGCTATAGGTGCCGGCCGTGCCCACGGTGGCCAGATCCAGCAGCGGGTTCGCCGCAATGCCATCGGCATTGGCGATGGTCAGCCGGCCGGCCGCGGCCTCGATCTGGCGGGCGGCGACAGCGCCGGCGGCCGTCTTCACGACAATGCCGTTGCTGCCCAGGGCGGACAGCGCCGTCAGGGTGGCGGCCACCGGCTGGGCATAGGAACGCACCCAGGCCGTGTTGGCCGCACTGGTATCATTGCTGCCCTGGGACACGCTGGGCACGGTCACGGCACCGGCGCCGGCGGCCAGCAACTGGCCGGTCAGCGTTTTGGCACCGCTGATGGTCTGGTTGCCCGCCAGGGTGGAATAGGCACCGCTGCCGCCGATGGCGATCACATTGGTGGCGCTGCCACCGCTGCCGCCATTGCCCTTGCCGTAATAAAGAACGTCTTCAACCTCGTTGAAGGCCAGTTCGGCATTTTCCAGCACGCCCGGCGCGCCGGGATTGCCGGATGCCCGACGCTTGATGCGAACGGTGTTGACCATCAGAAATTACCTCCGTCAATAAGCTGGTTCCGCTGGCGGGTGCCAGCCTCGAACACCGCGCGTTCCTGGTTGTAGGTCAGCAGGGCGCCATCGCTGGCGCCGCTGATATCCAGGCCGGCAATATCGGCCATGCTGGTTGGCACCGGGCTGGGGATGACCAGTTCCAGCACCGTGGTTTCGTCTTTGCTGATCACCAGCACATCGGTCATTTCGTCACCTCCGGTGTGACGGTGGCCGCGCCCTGTACCAGCCGCATGACCGCGCCGTCCGGGCTGACCAGTTCGATGTCATAGACATGGGGTTTGGCCAGCAGCCCGGCGGTCTGTTCGGCCGTCAGCCCCACCGCGACAATCCCGCCGGCGGGGTCGGGGATGGTGACCGAGAACGCGGCCGCGATCTCCGGATCGCTGTATTTACGGCGCATCTGGCCGCGACCGGTCATGCCCACCAGATTGCGGGCGGTTGTGGCGCCGGAAAGATTCCGGCTCTTTACAGCGATCTGCAGGGCAAAGGTCGTCCCCTGCTCGACCGTAATGTCGTACTGTCCGGCAGCCATGGCAGCACCTTTCGTCTGTGCTCATTATATTATACGCATAGGAATAAACACACAAGCCCGGCCGTGGCCGGGATGCGCGTTTCGAAAAGGGGGGGGCTCACAGCAAGGGGCATGGTCAATGCCCCTTGAAGGCCGGCGACCGCCGGCCCGGCACCTGAGGGAACGCAAAACCCCCAAAACCAGTCACGATCCAGGCCGGCGACCGCCGGCCCGCGCCCGCGTGGGCGCGTAAGCCAAGGCGGCGGATGCCGCCGCCCGGCGCCTGAGGGAACGCAACCCCCCCAAAACCAGTCACGATCCAGGCCGGCGACTGCCGGCCCGCGCCCGCGTGGGCGCGTAAGCCAAGGCGGCGGATGCCGCCGCCCGGCGCCTGAGGGAACGCAACCCCCCCAAAACCAGTCACGATCCAGGCCGGCGACTGCCGGCCCGCGCCCGCGTGGGCGCGTAAGCCAAGGCGGCGGATGCCGCCGCCCGGCGCCTGAGGGAACGCAACCCCCCCAAAACCAGTCACGATCCAGGCCGGCGACTGCCGGCCCGCGCCCGCGTGGGCGCGTAAGCCAAGGCGGCGGATGCCGCCGCCCGGCGCCTGAGGGAACGCGTAAGCCAAGGCGGCGGATGCCGCCGCCCGGCGCCTGAGGGAACATAAATTAATTCACAAGCTGCCGGGGGCGGAACGGAAGCGATAGGCGGGCCCCAGTTCCGGCATGATCTTCAGGTTCACCACATCGTCGAACGCCGCGCGCTCCGGCTTGAAGATCTGGGCTTCGGCGGCGGCGTGGGCATAGCGCACGGAGGTGAAGCAATATTTCGACAGCTTGCCGACAAACAGCGGCGGCAGCCGGAAAGCGGCGCGGATGCGGGCTTCGCAGCGGGCATCATAGGTTTCAAACAGGCTGTCGGGCTGGCGTTCGCTGGCCAGCCGTTCCGCCTTTACCTGCACGGTGCCGGCGGCATCCTGCGGGTTGCCGGTGGCATAGGCATCCACCACCACGGGCTTGTGCTTGTCCTTGGCCTTGCCGGCCAGCACCTGTTCCAGTTCGCGCTTACTGTCGCTGGCCAGCACGCCGCCCTGCACCACCATCAGCAGCGGCGGCACGCCGCCGGCATCGAAAAAGCCCAGATTGAACTCTTCGGCCCGGCGGCTGCCCAGCACAGAGGGCAGCTGGCCGATCCAGCGGGGCAGGCCATAGGGGCCGGCGGTATCGTCGGTGACGGTGAAATACAGGATTTCGCTGGCCCGGTCGGCCGGTTCCAGGGGGTTTTCGGCGGTTTCCCAGGCGCCGGTCTGGCGGTTCAGCTGGCGGCTGCTGGCGAATTCGCGGTGATAGACCAGGGTGCCGTCGATCAGGCTGGCAAAGCGGCGTTCTTGCAGCGTGATCGGATAGGATTGCGTCTGCCCGCCGCGCGCCAGCGGCTTTTCCACGGTGATGGCGGCATCCAGGCGGCACAGGCGCAGGCTGTGGGCCGGCAGGTGGCGGATGCAGGCCAGCCGGCCGGCGCTGTCGCGCAGCACCTCCAGCGCGCCCCAGCCGATCACTTCCAGATCGCGGCGCAGCGCCTTGCGCATGGTCAGCCAGGATTGGCCGGGATAGGGCTGGGCAAAGAACGCCTGGATGGCGGCGATCTCGGCCGCCTCGCCGCTGGTGGGGGCGGTTCCGTCGGCCTTTTCAATGCTGTGGCCGGTGCTGTCGATCTGGCTGACCAGGGTGGCAATGCAGGGTTCCAGGGCATTGTTCTGCCGGGCCAGCGCTTCCAGCAGGCGCGGGTTGAAGGGTGGTTCGATCAATATCCCCCCGCCGCTGCCCGCCTGGGGCTGATAAAGACGGTGGAATTCGTCCTCTACCTCCAGGGCCAGGGCGGCCAGCAGGCCGCCATCCGCCAGACCGGCCGGGGCGGGGGTCTGGCTGCTGGGAATAAAATCTTCGGGCATTGCGGCGCTCCTTGCTGTGCTGCATTATTATATTGTTTTTGCCGCTTTGCTCAAATTGTTTGTTCTGGGGGCGGGGCCGCCCCGCCCCGCTTCTTCAGCGCCCCCAGATGCGGCCCCAGTTCGCCGTCAGAGGGGAAGGGCAGGGCGGGGGACCAGCCGAAGGTTTCGGCAAAGGGCAGATGGTCCATCACCGCCTGTATGCGTTCCATCCAGGCCGGGGCGCTGTCGGCGGGCAGATAGCCATACAGGCTGTCATGCGTCATGCCGGCGATCCACAGGTCGGGATGGTCGCGGTGCAGGATGGCCATGGTCCATAACAGCATGTCCGACAGGGTGGACTGGATGGGGCTGTTGATGGCCTGGCGTTCGGCCTGGGCGCGGGCGGCGGGGTCGGCGGCCCTGATCTGGGGCAGCAGGCGCCGCCGCCCCAGCGGCGACCAGACACAGCCATCCCGCCGCGCCTGGGCCCGCACCTGGGCGTGATAGCGGCTGAGGCCGGGATAGAGCTGTGTCAGAAAGCGGTGGCGGAACTGTTCGGCCTGGTCCAGCGACAGCACCAGCCCATAGGTTGCCCAGGCATAATCCACGAAACCCCCGGCCGACATGCCGTACAGCAGGCCGAAATTCCCCGCCTTGCCGCCGCGCCGCAGGGTTTCGTAAAGGCCGGGGTCGCGCTGTTCCAGGGCCTGGAAGCTTTGCAGATCATAGCCGTTCAGCTGGGCCGCCGTCTGGCAATGCAGGTCGATGCCCTGGCGATAGGCCCGGATCATGTTCTGTTCCTGGGCGACACAGGCCACCACGCGCAATTCGCCCTGGGAATAATCACGCTGGAAAAACACATGGCCGGGCGGGGCGGGGAAACAGGCGCGCAGGCGGGCGGCCCATTGGCCGCGTTTGGGAATGGTCTGCACGGCCGGGTCTCTGGCAGACAGGCGGCCGGTTACCGTGCCGGCCGCCGCTGCATCATCGCCCTCGTCGCCCTCGTCGGCCATGCTGCCATTGAACAGCATATAGGTGGGGTGGAACAGCCCGTCGGGGCGCAGATGTTTCAAGAACCCCACCACATAGGTGGACAGCATCTTCTGGGCGCTGGCCAGCTGGCGGTACAGGGCCACGAACGGCCCCGCCAGCGGATGGTCGGCAAACATCGCCAGATGGGCGGCGCTGAGCGAGGGCTGGCCGGATCGGCCGGTCCAGCGCAGCGGGCGCAGGTTGCAGCCCAGCGGGCTGAACAGAAAATCCAGCAGCAGGGCGGGGGTGATGGGGGATTGTTCGGCGCCCGCCTGCCGGGTGATCGCCGCCGCGTGGCGCTGGCGCAGGCGGGCGGGCAGCCGGTCCAGCAACTGGCGCTGAAGCGTGGCGATTTCCTGCCGGATATCCTGTTCCAGCAGGGCATATTGCTGCCGGTCCACCACCAGCCCCCGGCGTTCCACCGCTTCAAAACTGCGCAGCGCCGGGTGCAGCAATTTTGTGTAGAAATTGCACAGACGGGGTTCCTGCACCAGCTGGCGGCGCAGCGGCAGGGCCACCCGCAGGCAGGCATCGGCCGTGCCGCCGGCATGGGGCAACAGCGCCTGGCGGGGGGCCAGGTCCAGCCGCTGCCTGTCCAGCGGCGGCCGGCCGGCCCCGTCTGCGGCGCTGCCCATGCCGGTGAACAGCCGGCGATGCAGCGACAGGCTGTTGCAGCGGTTTTCATCCAGCAGCGAGCCGACAACACTGGTATCCATGGTGAAATTGCCGCATTCCACGCCCCAGGCCGTGGCCAGCCAGACCAGATCATATTTCAGGTTGGCGCCCTTCAGCTTCACCTTGTCGGTGTGCAGCAGCCAGTTGATCTGGTGCAACAGCGCCCCGGCCGGGCGCTGGCCCCGGCTGAAATACAGCACATCGGCCTGTCCGGGCCGGATAGAGACCTGGAAGCTGACAATATAGGCATGGGGATACCAGGGATGGCGCCCCTGGGTGCTGGTATCAATGGCCACATCCATGGCCCGGCCGGTTCCGGCATGGTGCTGTTCGATGGCGGCGCAGATATCGGCCAGATCCGTGACATAGCGATAATCCCCCGCCAACGGGGGGGCCGTGCCGGGATGGTGCGGCGGCGGGCCGCCGCTGGGCGTGGCGGGGGCGTGGACATGCAGCATCGCCGCCTCACTTGTTGAAAATATGCTTCAGTTCGGGATAGGGCGTTTGAAAGGGCAGGCCCAGGGCCATCAGCACCGCCCCCACCGCCTTGCTGGCCTTCAGATTGTCCGGGGCGGACAGGTGCAGCGAGGCGTAATGGCTGTGCACATCCAGGCCGCTTTGCGTCAGCGTTTCCTTCAGCCCGTCAATATCGCCTTCCACCCGCAGCGACAGCTTGTTGCCATGATAGCGGGCGGCGACTTTGGCCTGCGGGTGCAGCGCCACCACATAGTAACGCGAGGCGGCGCTGGTGGCGAAAACCGGCTGATACAGGCAGGTGGCGTCGGCCAGCTTCACCCGCGCCGCCGATAACAGCGTCGCCAGCGCCGCCGCATCCATGGGCGGGGCGGGGGCTGGCGGCGCCGGCGGGGGGGCTGTCTTGCTGTCGGTGTCTGCCGGCGGGGGGGCACTGTCGGCCAGCGCTTTGCTGGTGGCGGCTGCCACGGCCTGTTTCAGGCCCGCCTTTTCCGGGCCGGTGGCGGCCCCGTTGGTGATGGCCTGCATCAGGCCGGCCTTGACCGGCACGCTGGCCAACAGTGTTTTCGCCTGCATGAATTTCAGCGCGCCGGGCGTGCTGACCACCTGAATGCCCTGGGCATCCAGCGCCGCCTTGCTGTCGGCCGCACCCAGGGCCGCAAAGAATTTCGCCATATTGGCCACGATCTGTACCGCCATCAAACAAACTCCCGTTTTATATCCACCTTCCTGGATCGTGACCGATCCAGGGAGATTTTGTGTTCCCTCAGGCGCCGGGCGCTGCCTCCGGCAGCTTCCGGCGGGGGCGGCGGGGGATGACCGGGCGGATATTGAAATGCTGGGCCAGGAAGGCGACCTGCCTTTCGGATTCAATCGCCTTGCAGCAATAATGATCCCGCACATACTGGGCGGCATCGGCATTGCCGGTCATCTGCCGCACCAGGGCGGCCAGAAACATCCCGGTGCGCCCATGCCCGCCGATGCAGCCGGCATGGATCAGCCCGCCCTGCCGCAGCTGGTCTGCTGTCCAGTCCAACAGCCGGCCAAATTCCGCCAGGTCGGGCGGCACGCCCTGATCGGGGATGCGGAACAGCACTTCCCGCCGCTGGCCGTGCCAGGGATAGGCCGGCGGCGTCAATTTCATGCCATTGTCAAAGCCGATATAGATGGCCGCATCGCCGATCTGCGGGTGAAGGCATGATCCGCCATGGATATGCACCTGCCGCCCTTGGTCCAGCCGGATGGGCAGGGGCGGGTGGGTTTCGTAACATCGCGGCCGGATCGCGCCGCCCGCCCGGCCGGGGGCGGGGCCGGCATATCTTTCCGGTGGGCTTTGCCCCTCTCTATACGTCATCGCGTCCCCTCCTTGGGATAATATCACCCTCCCTGGATCGTGACCGATCCAGGGAGATTTTGCGTTCCCTCATGCGCCGGGCGGGCGCTTCCGCGCCCTTGGCTTGCGGCACCACGTGGTGCCGGGCCGGCGGTCGCCGGCCTCCAAGGGTCATGTTCCATGCCCCTTGGTGGTTATATGTTCCCTCATGCGCCGGGCGGGCGCTTCCGCGCCCTTGGCTTGCGGCACCACGTGGTGCCGGGCCGGCGGTCGCCGGCCTCCAAGGGTCATGTTCCATGCCCCTTGGGGTTTATATGTTCCCTCATCCGCCGGCTGCTTGGCTTTACGCCGCACGGGCGGCGGCGGCGGCGGTGCGGTCGATCATCACCTTGGGCAGGGCCAGCCCCGGCATGATCTGGAACATGGGGCCGGTTTCGGCGGGTGGCTTGCTTGGCTTGGCCTTCTTGGGGGCGGGGGTGGCCAGGTCGGCCGGGCCGCTTCCTTCCGGAAAGCCATGCTGCGCCACCTGGGCCTTTTTCTCCGTCGGATAGGCGTGCAGCGATCCCAGCGCCTCGACCTTGAACCAGTCGACATAAGCGCCGATGCTGCCGGGGAACAGGCCGGCGGCCGCCTCCAGCATGGCGGGCAGGCCCTTGGGCGCAAAGGCCCGAATGCCGGGTTCATGCAGAATGGCCTCTGGCACCTGGCCGGAACGCTGCACATCCAGAATGCGTTTCAGGGCCGGGCCGTGGCTGGAATACAGCATCCCCTTGTTGAAGATCGGCCCGTTATTGTGGCAAAGCGTCCAGACCGTATCCAGCAGCATTTCGGCGCTGTATTCCCCGCTGACAAAGGCCAGCAGGCAATCGCTGACCCGCCCCCAGGCCGGCCCGCCATAGCCGGTGCTGTACTGCCCGACATGGAATTGCCGGGACAGGGCGCGGCAGAACGGCCCCATTGTCAGGCCCGCCTGATCGGCCAGCCCCTTCATGGTGGCCGCCGCCCCGGTGGACTGGTCCGACAGGCAGGTGATGATCTTGGGCACACCTTCCCCAAATTCGGCCGCCAGGGCCGGCAGCATCACGGCTTTGTTCCCCAGATGCCGCGATTCCCGCAGACAGATCAGCAGCAGATAATAAAAGGCGCGGCACGCCTTGGGCGCGCAGGCATCATTATACCGTTCCACCAGGGCCAGCAGGGGCGGGGGCAGGGTTTCAAACCAGTCATAATCCCGCCGGACCAGGGCCACCAGATGGTTCAGGGCATAGAATTCCAGCGCCTCCGCCTCGGGCGGGGTGGAAGGGTGGGGATCGCCGGCCATGAAACGCATCATCGCCACCGCCACATCCTGCACCGGCACATGCGACATGTCGCGGTGCAGCGACAAGGGCCGGGCGCGCAGCTGATAGGCCAGCGTATTCGGCGGCGCAAATAACGACATTCCTCACCCTCCTTGGTGATGGTCTTCTGTGGGCGCTGTTCCGGTTGGCCGAAACAGCGCTACAGGCCGGCCACAACCAGCCTTTTGCTGATCAGCGGGCACCAGCCGAACCAGCGGCGCAGCCATAGGGCGCGGGCCAGGGCCTGTTGAATATCCCCCACCGGCAAGGTCTGAACAAATTCATGCTGGGCGCGGGTTTCCACCGCGCCCGGATAATAATAACGGCGGACATAGGCCACAGGGTCGGCCTCTCCCGCTACCTTGGCCAGGGCGGCCAGGAACAGCCCGGTGCGGCCAATGCCGGCCATGCAGCCGACATAAACCGGCTTTCCATCGATGATGCAATTAATTGCACTGACCAGACCCCGCCGCAGATCGGTCGCCGTCGGCGTGCCATAATCGCAGATGGGGATATCCACGGTGCAGGGCATGTCGATCTCGGCGGCCATTTTCACCCCGACAAAGCCGTCGGGAATGCCGCGATAGGGGCCGCCGGTCACCTCATAGGAATAACCGCCCAGGGTGATGGGCAGGCTGCCGCGGGGTTGCGGGCGATAGGGGGATGGTGAAATGCGATGGCTCATGATGCCCCTCCTTGGGCGGATAAGCATGGTATGGCGGTGCCCCCCGCGGCGCGGGACGGCGTGCATGTGGTAAATATGCATCATTGTTGTATAAAAGTTACACAACCCCCCGGGCATTCTGGCCGCCCGGTGATCATGCGGCGACCGCGCGCCGCGCGGCCGGTGTTTCATGCCCCTCCATCGCCGGCGCCAGCGCCCGCTGGCTTGGCGCACGCCGCCCGTGCGGTGCGGCGGCGGCGGCACGAACAGGAAACAGTCAGAGCCCGTCTGAAAAGTTTTCCTTCTTTTTCAACATGTTAATGTTTTAATCCCGTCACCCATGCTGCGGCCGGGGTCCAGTTCGTAGAGCAAAGCGCTTGTGATTCTGGACCCCGGCCGCGTCATGGGTGACGGGAGCGTTTAAAGAAAAGACGTGTAAGACGTTGAGATAGCGTCAAACTTTCCGGACAGACACGCAGGGGCATGGGTCCAAAGAAACCGTGAATACCCCTGTTATCATTATTTCTTCGACAGCTTGTCGTGCGCATGGACCAGCTCTTCCTGCGCGCGCGGCGGGCGGAGCGGTTCATAGGGGGTGATGGACGGGTCCAGCGGAATATCGGGATTGTACCGCCAGATGCCGATGACGCTGTCCCCCTCGATCCGCAGCACAAATCCCTGAAAACGCCGGTTGGCGCGCGGATGGGTGAAGGGGGCGGATTGCCGGGCCATGGTGGCCACGCGCTCAGCCACATTGCCATACATGCCGGCGATCCGGGCCAGTTTCAGCGCTTCTTCGGTGACCTTGAACTGCCGAAAACCGCTCATTATCGCTTTCCTCGCCTGTAGTTTTCACCACGCAGGATCAGCACGGCGCGCGGGGCCTCGATCACCACCCGGGCGGTGCCGATCTGGGGGTTGGCCCCGGCGCTCAGGAAAACATCTTCAATCACTTCGGTGGCGCGGTCATCCACAATGTCCCAAATCCTGTCCCCGCCGCTGATCCTGAAATGGGTATCGGACAGAATCTCCTGGACGACCAGTCGATTGTCGTCGGCATAAAAATCGTCACCCGTTTTCAGAGTCAGCGTTAAAGCCATTGTAATTACGCTCCAAAATAGACATAAGGGATACTCTCGGGATGGACCGGGGCCACAGGAACCCCCGGCTGAAAGCCATTCTCCGCAAAGAGAAGTTTCAGCTTCTCCCAGGCTTTCTCGCCCCCAATAACCCCTTTGATGAACTCAGGCGTCACCACGGCCGACCCGGATAATATGTCCGCAACGGTCCTTGCCGTATCATAGACCCTGTAGCCCATCTTCTTCAAAGGCTTAACAATATCTGCCGGAGCGTTGATAAGTGTAACGCCTTTCAAGGAGTTAGCCGCAGACGGATTATTTAGCAGGAAGTGTGACAGGAAGTCCAGCCATACGGCCTCGGCGGCGGGCTGGCTGGACAGGTCGGCGAAGGCGTCCCACAGGCAGGCATCGCTGGTACAGGTCAGGGATGTCGGGCTGCGCAGGTCCAGATAAAGGCCGGGCTGCGGATTTTCGGCATAGGCCTGGATGAAATTTTGCAACGCGGTCTCGCCGGCCAGGCCGGCGGCATAAACGTAACCGGTCGTGCCATCCAGGTCTGTGCCCGTCAAGGTGGCGCCCGTCGATTCGACCGCCCATGATTTGAGAGACTCGACATGGTGATTCGTGCCGCCACCTTCAACCGGAACATCCACGCCCTGCCAAACCCGGCCGGTGGCGCCGCACAGGGTCAGCGGGGTGCCCGGCAGCAGCGGCTGGCCGCCCAGCCGCGCGCCGTCCGGCCCCAGCCGCAGGTCGGTGCAGCCCACCACGCAGGGCTTGTCCAGGGCGCGGGCCACCACGGCGGCGTGGCTGGTGGTGCCACCATTGGCCGTCAAAACCCCCGCCGCCGCCGCCATGCCGGCAATATCATTGGGGTCGGTTTCATGCCGGACCAGGATGACAGGATGTTTCTTGCTCTGTGCCACAGCTTCCTCCGGCGTGAAGACAGCGCGCCCGGTTGCCACACCGGAACAGGCCGGCAGGCCCGTCGCCTGGGGCGACGTCTTGAATAACGCCGAGACAGTGGCTTTACACATACGTTTGTAATCATACGGCGTGACAAGTTTCAAGGCTTCTTCCCGCGATATCCGGCCTTCCTGGGCCAGATCATGGGCGATGCGGAAGGCGGCCTGGGGGGTGCGCTTGCCGGCACGGGTTTGCAGGATGTACAGGGCGCCATCCTGCACGGTAAATTCAATGTCCTGCATGTCGCGGTAATGCCGCTCCAGCCGGTCAACCAGGGCCACCAGCCGTTCCCCCACCGCCGGCCAGCGGGCCATCATCTCGGCCAGGGGCAGGGGGGTGCGGCTGCCGGCCACCACATCTTCCCCCTGGACATTGGGAATAAATTCCCCGCAGAGAATATTTTCTCCGGTGGAGGGATCGCGGGAGAACAGCACCCCGGAACCGCTCTCCTCATTCAGGTTGCCGAACACCATGGCCTGAAGGGTGACGGCGGTTCCCATACTGTGGCTGATGCGGTGCAGGGTGCGATAGGTGGTGGCGCGTTCATTGTTCCAGGATTGGAAGATGGCGGCAATGGCCACCATCAGCTGTTCGTTCAGGCTGTCGGGGAAGGGATGCCCGGTATGGTCCTGGAAGATGGCTTGATAGCGGGTGATCAGGCCGGCCAGCGCCGGGGCCGTCAGCGCGCTGTCCTCAGCCACGCCGGCCTCTTGCCGTGCATCGCCCAGGGCGGCGGCAAAGCGCGCCGCCGGCACGCCATAGGCAGTGCTGCCCAGCATCTGGATCAACCGGCGATAGCTGTCCAGCGCGGCACGCGGGCCCAACCGGGCGATCCAGTCCGGCAGGCTGGTGCTGGTCAGCCCGACATTCAAAATGGTATCCATCATGCCGGGCATGGACGTGGCGGCGCCAGACCGCACCGCCAACAGCGGTTGATGGCCGCAAAGGGCGGCCAGCCAATCCAGCTGCCGGCCGATCCCCTGTTCCAGCGCCTGCATCACCCTGGCCCTATCCTGTTGAAATTCCAGGCAGATCGGGGTGGGAATGATGAAACCCGGCGGCACCGGCATACCCAATGTGGCCATGACCGCCAGATGATAACCCTTGCCCCCCAGGAAGGCGGGTGTGTGGACCGGGTCCGCCAGATCGCCGGCCCCCCGGTCTGGGGCCGGCCCGGTGGCAGGCTGGGGGGATTGGCGTAGCGTCGCAGGGGGGGGCGCATCGCCCCCGAACGGGAAAAACATAGCACCCTCCTTGGTGTCTGACAGTTTAACCATAACCGAAGCCCCCGCAGGGAACAAGAGATTGCTGTATTGCAGCAAGGGTGATGCTCTGGCTCCCGTGCAATTGCCCGTGCAATTGATTGCACGGGCGCGCACCCGCACAGCCGCGCCGTGGGGTGCGGCGCTGCGTCTGGGGTGCCGATTGCCATTATTGTTTGCCCCGTTCCCGCACCGTCTGACGGCACGGGGAACGGGGATCAGCCTGCGTCACCGGGGCTCCGGCGCGCTTTCAGGCTGCGCAGGCTTTCCTGGGCGGTACGTCGTTGCAGGAAGCGGAAGGGGGGGCTGGGATGCGGGGTGCTGCGGGGTGACTTGGCCCAGGCTGTTTCCTCGATTCGCACGGCCTGGATTCGGCATTGGTCGGCGCGGAGACTGTCATTTGCCTGTTCGGCAAGCTCCGCCGCCTCCCACCATTTGGCGGCGAGGCCCAGTAAAACAGGCAGTGTCTGATCTTCCAGCTTTTCGCGATCCCGTCGCATGACGCCCTCCTTGGCGTTCGATTTGAGAAGCAAAAACATCATGTTGAGACAACTCCACAACCATCGGGGCATAAAGGCGTACTCCATTTGGCATATGACCGACGGAGAATAGCCCCCCTGCCCCGCCACCCGAAAAAAAACTCCATAACTTACAATGGTTTAAGTGTTGTTCTCCAGATTTTGTCTATATTTCGCACTTAATTTATTTCTATTATGCTGGAAATTTTTGGTGAATTTTGTCCATTTGTTGGCGTTTTTCGATGATTTTGATTCTGAATATTGAGAAAATAATGATCAATGAAATCAATCATTGATCATTGAATGTAAGAATCAGGTCCCCACCGAGTGCGACGGCAATTTTCTTAATGGTAATGGCATTTCCGCCGCGATCGCCTCGTTCAATTTTGGTGATTCCTTCTTTTGATATGCCTGCCTGTGCGGCTAATTCTCGCTGAGTGATATTTAGTTTCTCCCTTTTCTCACGAATTTTTGCGCCGAAAAAGTTGACACTGTCAGTTTTCATTTCCCGTTCCTTCGCCATACTGCGGATTTTCATCAGATCGGAGACGTCGATGGTCATGCAGAATATTCCAAAAGTTGTTTATTATTTATAAGACTCTAAAAAAAGCGCTTGTGGATACGTTTTGCGATTTTATATGTGTATAAAAGTGCAACACGTATTGTCACAACAGTTCTCCTCCCCCGCCCAATCCCCTTTCGATGTGTCAGATGCTGTCGACAGAATACGCACATAAACTGCCGCTACTGCGGCGAAAGTGCATTTATTTCAGTATGTTGTGTGTTTCGCCGTTGAGTTTTTTTGTAACCATTAATTATATTTATAAGAAGATGCCGATTTAAGCCGATGTGGGTTGTGCTTTCCGGGCGTTTCTATAGGTTGTGGGCGTTGCTACCCTCGGATTATGCACCGAGGTCGTGATGGTGCTGCCATGGCCTAGGGGTTGATTTGCGCATGGTCGTGCGGTCACCGCCCGTCCTTCCCGCCGCTTGTGGCGAGTTTTCGGATACTGGTTTGGGGTTGGCGGGAGGGGTTTGGGCTGGGCACGCCGCCTGCGGATCAGGTGACGAGGCGGGTTGTTCTTGTCGGGACCATGGCGAGCAAAAGGGGCTGGACGGTGCATGCCGTTGGCAGATGCACCCGCAGCCTGGTCTTCATCTCGACGATGCGGGCGGCAATTTTAAGCAGGCGCAGGCGCAGCGTGTCGAACTGGGCGGTGCGCCAGGGGGATCGCCGCGGCATGAGGGATCGCAGCCACCACATCAGCCAATAGGCACCGGTATGCAGCATCAGGCGCACCTGGTTGGCGGTGATGCTGAGTGCAACTGGTGCAGTCGGCGGCTAGAGCATCGCGCGAGAAAGCGGAATCGAAGGATTCCCTTTAAGGTCTGGATGTGATTCATCTTATTCGGAGGTGGATCATGGGCAAGGCTTATTCAGAAGATCTTCGGGAACGCGTTGAAGCGCGGATAGCGTCGGGACATTCCCGGCGTGATGCGGCGC
>NZ_FZOI01000032.1 GCF_900188385.1 Azospirillum sp. RU38E | reverse complement strand
CACCCTGTAAATTCTTAACCGCTCCAAAATAAGGGTAATTACTTGTTATCAAAAATAAATCCGGAAAAATGCCGGCTACCGGTGACAAATCTGGGTTCATCACCAGAGGTATTAGACAGGGTTCATCCCTGCGGATGCAGGGGCAACTGGCCGCCCGCAAGCGACACCCCGATATCCTGGGGTTCATCCCTGCGGATGCAGGGGCAACAGGCGCGCATAATCATCATGGGTGCGCTGGTAGGGTTCATCCCTGCGGATGCAGGGGCAACTGCCGCCGGAGCGCGCGGGCCAGATCGGGCGGGGGTTCATCCCTGCGGATGCAGGGGCAACACCTTGTCACGGTGCAGCCCTGTGCGGTCATTGGGTTCATCCCTGCGGATGCAGGGGCAACCGCGGTTGAGCGCTGTCTGCCAAGCCGCGATTGGGTTCATCCCTGCGGATGCAGGGGCAACCGGTCTATGAACCGCATCGCCGCTAGGCCGTAGGGTTCATCCCTGCGGATGCAGGGGCAACCCCTTGACGTTGGAAGGGCCATGGTACTTGGTGGGTTCATCCCTGCGGATGCAGGGGCAACCGCGCGTAACGCCTTCTCGCGGGTGCTGTATAGGGTTCATCCCTGCGGATGCAGGGGCAACAAACAGACGCTCTGATACCCCGCCATATCAATGGGTTCATCCCTGCGGATGCAGGGGCAACTGCAGGAACACGCGCTTCCCGGCAGCGGTGTCGGGTTCATCCCTGCGGATGCAGGGGCAACTTGGCCCATGAGTACGAGCCGTGCGATCTGGTGGGTTCATCCCTGCGGATGCAGGGGCAACGATGGGTGTTCATCGCCTGAGCGCGCCCGCTGGGGTTCATCCCTGCGGATGCAGGGGCAACCGGTACAGTGCCGCAATCGCCGCGTCGCTCATGGGTTCATCCCTGCGGATGCAGGGGCAACTGCGCCGGCATCTGCGCCGTAGTGAGCGTGTGGGGTTCATCCCTGCGGATGCAGGGGCAACCTTAGCGGAACCGGGCATAGCCGCTCAACCCCCGGTTCATCCCTGCGGATGCAGGGGCAACACGACTTGCGATGCCGGAACGTCCACCGTCTGGGGTTCATCCCTGCGGATGCAGGGGCAACCCCGACCACGGGCGCGCTTGAAATCGGCGTGCGGGTTCATCCCTGCGGATGCAGGGGCAACATCTTGCGGCCCGGCTGGGCTGCGGTGCGCTGGGGTTCATCCCTGCGGATGCAGGGGCAACAGGCGCGCCAAGAGCGTCTGGCCAAAAAGAAAGGGTTCATCCCTGCGGATGCAGGGGCAACTTCGTGGTCCCGCACATCCCGCACAACGATGTGGGTTCATCCCTGCGGATGCAGGGGCAACAGCTTGCGGGCCGGCAGAGCATTCACAGCGGCGGGTTCATCCCTGCGGATGCAGGGGCAACCCCTGCCCGCCACCACCGCCGCAGCCGCCATAGGGTTCATCCCTGCGGATGCAGGGGCAACCATTCATGTTTCGTCTCCGTCAGGCGATGCGGGGGTTCATCCCTGCGGATGCAGGGGCAACCATTCATGTTTCGTCTCCGTCAGGCGATGCGGGGGTTCATCCCTGCGGATGCAGGGGCAACTTACCCCATGTTGAGCGCCGTAGCGCGTTGTTGGGTTCATCCCTGCGGATGCAGGGGCAACGCCGGATCATCGTCCCCGTCAATGCCGGCGGCGGGTTCATCCCTGCGGATGCAGGGGCAACACAGGCGCGCAGAGCGGCAGCCTGGATATGCTGGGTTCATCCCTGCGGATGCAGGGGCAACAAGACCGTCTCGGCCCTCAACGCCATTCATCGGGGTTCATCCCTGCGGATGCAGGGGCAACCTTGCGCCGCTGCCCTGCGGGCGGCCCAAGTGGGGTTCATCCCTGCGGATGCAGGGGCAACCTTGGGCGCAGGCCCTGCGGGCCGCCCAGGTGGGGTTCATCCCTGCGGATGCAGGGGCAACCGCTTCCGCAGCGCGCGGGCCAAACTGGGCGGGGGTTCATCCCTGCGGATGCAGGGGCAACCAGTGCAGCATCCTGCAGATCGGCATCGTCCAGGGTTCATCCCTGCGGATGCAGGGGCAACCTTGCTCTCAATATCTTGATCTAAAACCCCTCTCCGCTCAACCACTTTCACCTGTCTTTGCCTTTTCCACCAGGGCGTAGTGACCATCATAATCAATAATGTCACGTTTGGGGGAGCCCAAGCAGCGGAAGTCTATTTCCATGGGTTTTGACTTGTCGCGGTAAATCATCACGGCTTGTCCGCGTGGGTCGGCATACCACCAACTCTCCAATATCCCCCAGATGCGATCGCGGGAGCCTGCATCCAGGTCCATGGCGATATAGACGCCCGGATGCACATTCAGCATCGCCGAACGCAGGAAGCCGTGGAAACGGTCCGCTGTGGCGGAAAGGCAGATGACGATCATCAGGCCAGAATCTCCTTGATGTCGGTGATCACCGTGTCGATGAACGCCTTGTCCCGCACATGGCGCGAGACGGCGCGGCGGCAAAGCCTGTCCAGCGTTTCCCCTGGCTGTTGCCGCTGGCGCTTCACACACTCAAAGGCGATGGGTACCGTGACCGTGGTGCGGTAGAGGTCGCACAGGTCCAGAACCCAGCTTTTGGCACTGTCCTCGTGCAGGAAACCCAGGGGTGGCAGCGTGCCGGTGGCCTGCACGGCAATGGCAACACAGGCTTCCACCGCCGTGACCGTGTGGTTGATGGCCTGGTTCGGGGCATCATCGCCATCCGGGTTGGCGCGGTCGAAATGGCGGCCCTGCCAGGTGATGCCAACCTGGGACGCAATGATCTCATAAGAGCGCTTGATGCGGGCGGCTTCCATCCCGCGCAGGCTGTCCAGCGAGCTGGTGCGCGGTGTCTCCCCAAACCGCTTGGCATACATGCGCTTGGCCACCATCATCCGGGTGCTTTCCGATGCCCACCATGTCGCCTGCTGGCGGGCCAGCGTGCTGTCACGGTCAAACAGGGGTGGGGCGGTATAAAGCCGGGTGCCATCGGTGCCGACAAAGGCAAGGCAGGTGCCATGGCCGGAACAATGGCGCACGGCATCATGGGTGATGGAACTGCCGGGGCCCAGCAGGATGGCGTTCAGCCGTTGATACGGCAGTTCCAGCGTCTCGCCCTTTTCGCTGAAATGCAGGATCAGGCTGCCATTATCGACCGACAGCGCACAGCGTTCCACATAGATCAGGCCGTTGCGGGATTTTTGCGGAATCCGCGCTTCATCCAGGCCCAGGCGTCCTTTCAGCATGGTGATGGCCTTTCAAAAAGGGGCAAACCGGTCCCCACCGCCCGGCAAAGGCCGGGCGGTGGGTGGTTTTACATGATTCACTTGTCCAAGACCCTGCACCCAGAAGCCCCCCCTTATGGGGCGGGGGCGATCTGCATCAGCCCATTGCCAAAGGCGCGGCCATTGCCCAGCCCATCGGCCAATGCTTGGCGCAGGGCCACCGGTTCCGTCACCGTCAGCACCCCTTCATAGGTGACGGCACCGAAGCTGATATGCCGGCGGCGCTGCTTGCCGGGCGTGCTTGACCATTCATAATCGCGCAGTTCCACCATGCCGGGGGCAAAGCTGAAACCACAGCGCGCGCCTTGTCGGGCCAGCCATTCCAGGCAGGCCGCCTGGGCCGTTTCCTCCAGCCTTTCGGGCGTGCGTTCGGCTTCGGCCAGTTTGCGCCAAGCCGCCACTACCACATCTTCCCGGCGGCCGCGTTTGGCCCCCGGTTGGGGCTGCCAGTGGCTGGCCACCGCCCGCAGACGGAAGCGCAGGCGCTGGCCGGCAACCAGTTGCGGATCGAACGGCCGGATTTTCTCAATCCGCCAGATGCCGCCCAGCCCATCCACCGGCGGGCGGCGCGACCGGATGATGGCGGTGAAGGGCTTTTCCTTCTCCACATGGAATAAGAACAGGTCCGGTCGCCGCGCATCGGGCATGTCGGGGAACAGGGTCCAGATCATTTTATGGGCGAACTGCCCGCCCTGGCGGGCATGGGGGGCCATGATGGAATGCAGGGCCGGCAGGTTGCGCGGCTCCAGCACCACCCGGCTTTCATACAGGGTTTCTGCCTCCGTCGGAGTATCAGGCGGGGCGTTCAACAGGCTGTCAGGCATTGGCCACTCCGTCCCCTTGGGTTATTGCCGGCCATTCCATGCGGATTTCCTGGCGTTCGTGGAATCGTTGATAAATGCGACCGCTTTCCAGGCGCAGCGGCGCCGGCTGGTCACGGCGGTTAACCCGGCGCTGAATCAGGCCGTCCGCCTGTGTGGGGGCACCGGGATAGCCTGCCTCCACCGCCAGCATTTCCGGTTCCCCCAACCGCGCTTTCAAGCGAAGCAGCGGCAGCAGCGGGCTGGTGGTGCCGTCAATCAGGCCGGGATGGCGTTCCCAGGGCCAGCGATGGGCGGCAAGCGCCGCCACCGGCCCCGCCGCTTCCAGCAATTCCGGATCGGGGGGCAGGCCCAACATGCAGGATTTGCGTCCCGCATAGAGCACCCAGCGCGGGCCGGCCAGGGCATCGGCCAGGGCTGACAGGTTCGTACCCTGGCCGACCGCTGCCACGGCAACACTCCACAGGCCGCAGGTCCAATATTCACGCTTGGACAGGATGGCCCCGCTCTTATCGCTGCCGGCCAGGCTGGCCCGCAATTCCTCAAACCGGGACCAGTGCTGTCGCCCTTCCGGGCGGCGGCTGCCACTGATCGTATGATAATCGGGCCGTGGTTCATGGCGGGGGCGGATGCCGGTGCGCACGGCAATACGCAGATCGGCGGCCAAGGGCCCCAGCGCCGCTCGCTCCATCCCCATGGCCGCCCCCAGCAGGCCGATGATGGCGGATTTGGGCGGGTCCAGCTCGGTTGCTTTCCAGGCTGTGTTGGCGGAGGAGGGCGATGCCGCCCCCCACGCCCCATAAGGCGCCATCAGGGTAAAGCAGAGCTGTGGCACCATGCCCCCTGTCATGCGCCGTTCCCCAGCACGAAACGGCGCAGCTCCGCCACCGTCCAGACTTCATCTGCCGCCGGCGCATTGTCGCGCGCGGGGGGATAGGCATTGAAGATGCAGACAGCGTTGCCCAGCCCATAGGCCGCCGCCAGCTTCTGCTGGAAATCCCGCAGGCGGGTGATGGAGGCACGCATCAGGTCGCTATCGTCGTGCGTCACCTTCACCGGGTCCAGGAAGGCCAGACCCAGATTCAGGGATGGATCACCGCCCCGCGTCACCAGCACATAGGAGGCGCCGACATCGCTGGCGTGGCTGTTGCGCTTGCCCTTGGGTTGGGCGAACAACAGGCCGGTCAGGAAACTGTCGATGGCCTTTTCCGTCAGGGCATCAGCCTCCGCCGCGTCCCGGCCCTGGCCCAGATTCAGGCGCAGATGGCCCCGGTCCAACACGGCGTGCTGGTAGTAGACACCACCACCGAAAAAAGCATAGCTGGTGATGGCCGCCCCCGTGCCACCCAGTACATTCAATTCCTCCCCGGCGGAGAAATAATCCGGCTCCTCCCGGAAGGCGTGGGTGGTGAAGGCGTGCCCTACAGCACAAGCGGCTTCGACATTGAAGCCCGGCTCGGCGGCCACCATGCGCCCGAACAGGGCCGTGTCCAGATCATGGTCGGCCCGGCTCAACAGCTTCTCCTTTGCCACCCGCTTGATCCAGCCTTCCAGGGTGGCGGGGAAATTCTCCCGGTCGGCCTGCCAGGTCTGGATCAGATGGTTCAGCGCCGTTTCAATATTGGCGAATTCAGCCGTGCTGATCACCAGGCCCTGTTCGGTGCCCAGATCCTTTTCCAAGGCTGCCCGGTCGATCGGTGCATCATCGGCCACGGCGGCGGCCTTACCCTTCTTGCCGGCTTTGCCGCCGCCCAGCAGCTTCTTGGCATCCTCCAGGCTGGGGGCGTTTCCGCCGGCCCCGGTGGCATGGTTCACCGCCAGGGCGACCCAGACAGCGCTGAGATCGTCGATACCCGCCGCCGTCAGGCGGCGATAGCACTGGATACCCGCCTCCCGCGTGCGGGTGGCCCGCTGCGCCTGGGGGAAATGGGGGGCAAAGCGCAGGGCGCGCTTCTTTGCCTGGCTGGAAATACGGCCGCGCAGGCCGCCGCCCATCTCGCAGCTTTTCGGGCGGCCATCTTCATCCCGGTTGACATTGTGCGGCGGAAAATTGGTCAACATATGGAATTGCAGCAGGTCCGCGCGCGGCAGCAGCGTATCAGGCATTCTTGCTCTCCTTGACATCGACATTGCTGAAATAGCTGAGAAAAATTCGTCGGCGGATGGCGGCGCGCCAGGTGGGTGAATGCCATCCATCCATCACGTCCGCCACCTCCCGCACCGGTGCGCGGCCATCAAGCTGGCCCAGAATGCTGCGCAGCAGTCGCAGGAACTGGTCCGGGTTTTCCGTTGACAGCAGCAGGCGCACCCGCGCCGGGCTGATGCGGGGGGTGCCCGATGGTCCCTTGGCCGCCATGCAGCGGCCCAGTTTGGTGCCGGCCCAGCTTTTTGGTTGGTCCGCCGCCGGGGCCTCTGCCGGATCGTCATCATCATTACCGTCGGCCTGTTGTTCCATCCGGTCCTGGCGGATGGGGGCCAGGGCCATGGCAATGCGGGCGGCGACATCCGGCGGTTTCTGTTTGCCCAGCCAGACCAGCAGCAGGTGGAAACTGGCAACGCCATAGGCGTCATCCGTCTGCTGTGCCCGGCGCAGGGCGGCGCGGTCGCCCTTGCGGTTATCCTGCTGCAGCAGGTCGTACCAGCGTTCGGCGGGGCTTTGATCCTCTGCCGCTTGTTCCGCGGCGGGTTGGGCGCTCATCCTCAAACCTCCCCTTGCAAAATCCGGTGCAGCCGCGTCACCAGTCGCCCGCGCGCGGCAGCCAGCCGGTCATCAACCGATCCCAGCCCATCAATGGGAAAGGCCCCGTCGAACAGGGCCAGCGCATGGCGGCGGGCCTGGGTTAAGAATCCGTCACGGAGGCGATCAGCCTCTTCATAGGGGCTGGTTTTGGGTGCCCGCACCGCCTTGGCCAGATCGGCCGGCAATGCCAGGGCGGCACTGTCCAGCCCGGCCAGAAAGGCATCGCGCAGATTATCCGCCACCGCACTGGCCCCCTTCTGCTGTCCCAGCAGGGCAGCTTCCTTGGCCAGCCAGCGCAGCGCATCCCCCATCAGTGATGCCCGTTCCAGCGCCATGGTCACCTCGCCGCACAGCCACATCAGATCATCATCGGGCAGCAGCCAGACGGGCAGTTCCCGCTGGCTCATCCCGCCGACGGCTTTGCCATAGTTGAACTGCGCGAAGGCGCGCACGCGCAGGCTGCCTTCCTGCAAGGCGGTGCCGACAGCGTTCCCCGCCCCAACCAGATGGGGCCGCCCCACCGCCGCCACCTGCCGCAGCACGGCGGGCAGGCGGCGGCGTGGTGTGCCGGTTTTGGCGGTGCGGGAGCCTTCCGTATTGGCCAGGGCGGTTTCCAGCCAATCATCAAAGCGCAAGGGGCCTGGTGCCTTGGCGAACCGGGATTCCTCCTCCGGTTTGCCGACCAGCTCAATCCGGGAGACGTTAGGATAAAGCCAGCCACGCGGGGCATATTGCAGCCCCTTGGGCCAGCGGTCATAGGATTGATAAACCGGCCCCGCCAGCCCCGTCAGATCACAACGCCCCGTGACAGGCGGTGACAGCAGGTAACGCCGGGCCATGGGTATATGGGCCGGGTGCAGCCGGGGCCGGTCCAGCGGTTTGGTTGCCGCCTCATCCCGTCGGCCCAGGGGCAGATGTGGCAGTTCCGGGTCCAGCCAGGGAAATACTGACGCATCCATCGGGGCAGGGCGCCCCGATTCCGGCCGTTCAAACCCTTCTGCGCCTGGGCACAGCACGTTCAGCCACAGGGTCTGCCATAAGGTGTCGCCCACCACCTGATACTTGATGCTGTCCGCCCCATGCGGCAGCCCGAAATAGCCACCACCACCGGGCGGAAACAAAACCATATGGGCGTAGAGGACGGGCAGAATGGCCCCGGCCCCGATGGCTGTTACACCGCCGCGCCGCACGAAGAAATCCGTATCCTGCTTGATCGCCTCGCCCGTGGGCAGATCGGGCAGCAGGCTGGCAATCGGCTGGCTGCCCGCCTCCTCTTCCTCATCGTCACTGTCCGCCGGGGCTTTTGCCGGGCGCTTGCGGCCCTTGCCTTCCATGGCGGCGGCCAGCATCTGGGGCGAGGGCCGTACCTGGAAACAGGGTGTCTCCGGATGGTCGATCTGAAACGCCGCCTGATAAGGTGCCAGGGCTGCCGCCAGTTCCGCCGGTGTCGGTGGGTTCAGCAGCCGGGATAGCCATTCCGCCTTGTCACGCGGTGGCATGGCAGCCTGCAGGATATCCCGCAGCAACAGCTCAAACCCCCGATCGGCCATGGGATGGCCAAAACGCACGGCGATGATGGGATCATCCGCATGGCCGGCGGTCAGTTCCAGCGGCGTTGCCGTACCGGCCCCGGATTGGCGGCGCAGGACGGGAAGCTGCGTTGATAACCAGAAAATACCATTTTCTTTCAATTCAACCTCTTTTTCGTTCTGATAAATATATATTTCGCATATTTATTCAGTTTATAATTTTGTTCAACGGTGATTTTATATTAATTGGTGTTTTCATGATGAGATGGGCAAAGGCAGAAGCCGACCATTATCACCCGCTGCCGTACCATTCGGTGGATGTGGCGGCGATATTGGATATCGGGTTGCAAGGACGCCCGGCCCTGCTGGCATTCATCGCGAATGCCTTGGACATGGGCCATGATGAAACACGGGCCATGCTGTTGACCGTGCTGGCGCTGCACGATATCGGCAAGGCATCCTCTGCCTTTCAACAAAAACGCCCGGATATCGTTCAACGCTTGGGCGGGCGCATTCCGCCCCGTAAACCCTTCAACTTGCCGCATGACGCGGTTGGCCAGATGATCCTGCTGCACAAGCTGGGGCCATCGGGATTGGCGGCTTGTGGTCTGCCGCTGGCCGATGCCCCGGAAGACCTGCTGGCGCTGCTGTTCGCCATCAGCACCGGCCACCATGGCAGCCCGCCCGCACCGGGTTTTGATCCGCGCCGCCTGGAACGCGAATATGTTGTCATGCCCGATGATCTGGCCGCCGCCTGCGAACTGGTGACGGCCGTGGCAGCGCTGTTCGGCTGGCAGCATGGCTTGCCGGATCGGGCCGGGCTGGTGCGTCTGGCCCCCTTGCTGAACGGGATGTTTACCCTGTGCGACTGGTTGGGTTCGGCCGAACGGTTCGCCTATCAGGAACAGGTGATGGCGCTGCCGGATTACTATCGGCTGTACGCCCTGCCCGGTGCCGCGGACGTATTGGCGGAGGTGCAGCCAGCCCTGTTCCGGCAATTGCCCGCCCAGCCGCCCCTTCCCTTTGCCCGGATGTTCGCCGGGCTGGGGCGGCAGGGGGCCCCGCCGGTTCCCACCCCGTTGCAGGCCTTGGTGGACCGGCTGTTCACCGCAGCGGCATTACCGGACGGCCCCCTGCTGGTGCTGGTGGAAGATTTGCCCGGTGCCGGCAAAAGCGAGGCGGGCGACCTGATCACCCAGCGCCTGATGGCATTGGGCCGTACCAACGGCACCTATGTCGGCCTGCCCACCATGGCGACCGCTGATGCGGCCTTTGTCCGCAAATTTGTGCCGGCGGGTGCCGCCACTTTTGGTGAATGCCTGATGGGGGGCAAGCCGCAGGTGGTGCTGGCGCATAGCCGCCGGCATCGCCACCCGGCTTTCCGCTTTGCCGCCACCCGCGCCGGGGTGGAGGAGGGGGAGGGAATGGCATCCGCGTGGTTTGCCCGCTCCTCCCGCCGGGCCTTGCTGGCGGAACTGGGGGTTGGCACCATTGATCAGGCCTTGGCCGGGGCCCTGCGCGCCCGCCATGCCACGCTGCGGCTGACCGGTCTCTGGCGCAAGTTGCTGCTGGTGGATGAGGTTCATGCCTATGATGATTATATGCAAGCCTTGCTGGAATCCCTGCTGCGCTGGCAGGGCCGGATGGGCGATCCGGTGGTGCTGATGTCAGCGACATTGCCCAGCCGCATCCGCAACATGCTGACACGCGCCTATGCGGAAGGGGCCGGCTGGGCCGATGTGGCTTCCATGGCGGATCGCACGCGGCCCGGTGCTTACCCGCTGTTGACGCTGGTCAGTCAGCAGGGCATCGCCCAGCATCCGCTGGACCCGGTGCCGGGATCGGGCACGCGCCCGGTGCGGTTTGAAGCGGTTCATGACGAAGCATTGATCGACGCGACCATTCGTGAATGGCAGCGCCAGGGACGATCTGTCATCTGGTTCCGCAACACAGTCGATGATGCCGTGACGGCATGGCGGCGCCATGCGGAAACAGCCGGGACTGAAGGTTTGACGCCTCCCTTGCTTTACCATGCCCGTTTCCTGCCCGCCGACCGGGCCGCAATGGAGCGGACATTGATGCAGGTCTTCGGCAAGCAGGCCGACCCCGCCGAAAGGCGGGGCAGGCTGCTGATCGCCACCCAGGCCGCAGAGCAGAGCCTGGACCTGGATGCCGATGAAATGGTGATTGATCTGGCTCCGGCGGATGCGGTGATTCAGCGGCTGGGCCGCCGTCGCCGTCATGCCAGGACACAGGCCGGCGCGTTGGTGGCCGCCGATCAGCCGGATCAACGCCCCGACAGCCCGGTTCTGCTGCATTGCCCGGTCTTGGCGGCACCATCACCTGGGTGGTACGCCCGGAAATTTCCGGGTGCGGCCAGCATTTACCCGAATGATGCCCGACTATGGCTGACGGCCAGACATCTGTTGCAGCCATCCACCCTTCCAGGCAACCCGCCGGAGATGGATCATCTTGTCGTGGCCCGCGATCTGCGGGGCCTGATGGAATCAGTCTATGCTGACACGCCGGCTGTTCCTGACAGCTTACACGCGCGCCACGATGCCGACCAGGGCAGCGCTGCGGCGGAACGACAGCAGGGATTGCAGGCACGTCTGCCCTTCCAGGCTGATTTGCTGACGGAATGGAATGCCAACGACGCTGTGCCCGACAATCCGGGGCGGGAGCCCCGCACCCGCCTGATCGACAGCCATACAGTGGTGCTGGCTGGTCGTGTTGATGGCCGGCTGTATGGGTTGGCCACGCTGCTGCACCCCGATCTGTCGCCGGACCTGAACCCGGTTGAGGAATCGGAATGCCGTTCCTTGCTGCCGCTGATCTGTGTGCCGGAAGATGAGGCAGATATTGCGATACTCAAATCTTTCATGCCCAAGGCTCAACAGGGTTACCTGGAAAGAATATCCGTTCTTGTGGTTTCCCCGACCTCTGATGGCCAATGGCGGGGGGAGGCGATAGAGATTAAGAATAAAAGCCGCCGATACAAAATTACCTATAATTGCTGCGAGGGGTTCAGGGTGGACAAGTGACCACCCCATCAAGATTACTTTAAAATAATTTGATAAAGCGACCTAGGGTCTGTGGGGATTTGGGATTCCCCAATCGCGTGATCTGTGATTCACAGTATGGATGGAACGCTTTGTACTGACCGATGCCCAATGGGCGCAGATTGAACCGCATTGTCTGGGCAAGCCGACGGACCCCGGGCGTAGCGGCAGGAACAACCGTCTATTCATGGAGGCGGTATTGTGGATTGTCCGGACGGGCAGTCCATGGCGCGACTTGCCCGCGATGTTCGGCAACTGGAGCACGGCCTATCGCCGGTTCAGGGATTGGCGCGAAGCCGATGTTTTCAAGCGGATTTTTGATGCTTTATCGGATGAGCCGGACATGGAATACGCTATGGTCGATGCTACCATCGTCAAGGTTCACCGGCACGGCCAGGGCGCAAAAGGGGGACTCAGAGCCAGGCCATTGGCCGCTCCAAAGGCGGCATGACGACCAAGATTTTGGCGCTGACCGACGCCTTGGGCAATCTTGTGCGCTTCGTCCTGTTGCCCGGACATCGTTATGACACCATCGGTGTGGCGCCGCTCATCGGCGGGATCGAGTTTGATGCCCTGCTCGGCGACAAGGCTTTCGATGCCAATTGGATTGTCGAGGAACTCGACCAGCGCGGGGCCAAGGTTGTCATCTCACAACGGCCAAAACGCCTCAGCCCGCTCAGCATCGATGAGGAGATGTACAAATGGCGGCATCTGATCGAAAATTTCTTCTGCAAACTCAAAGAGTTCAAGCGTATCGCCATGCGTGCTTGCAAAACAGATCAGAGCTTCAAGGCCATGATCTACCTCGCCGCCGCCGTCATCAATTCACGCTGAATCCCCACAGACCCTAGAACATTTTTCATTCTACACGCCATCATTTGGCTCATCCCGCGATTCTTTTTAACAGGGTCGAGGGAGTAATTTTCATATGCAGGTATGTATTAATCAAAATTAATCTAATAATATTATGTAAATTTACTATGCAACTTCCTTTCGCTTCAATGAAAATGAATATTTAAAATATATTAATCATTTTCATTGTATTTAATCGAGTTAGGACTAGTTTCTATTTACTTGTCACTTTTATTTTAAACAAGGGGAATTGACGACCTTCTTTCACAGTTTTTATAAGGTTTCCTGTCGCGGAAAAACGCGGTTTCCAACGTGCCACCTGTTTCCGCTGTCGCATCAATCGCCCTTGAAGGAAAACCCGATAGCGGGCTGGCATGTCTTTGCCTGCTGCTGGGGTTCCTGCGTGTACCTGCGGAGGTGGGGCAGCTTCGCCATGCCATGGGGCATGGTCGGCCGACCATGCCTGGGGATCTGGTGCGTTTGGCCAAAGACCTTGGTGTACGGGCGCGATTGCGTCAGGTGCGGGTTGCCGATCTGGCGGACTCTCCGCTACCGGCCATTGCACGTCTGGCCGATGGCGGGTTCATGTTGCTGGCGAGTTGTCGTGATGGAAAGCTTCTGATCCAGCGTCCAGGCACACCGCCGGAAACGCTGGAAATGGCAGCCTTGGAAGGTGTTTGGACAGGCGAGGTGGTTTTCCTGACCACCCGCGCCGGATTGGGAGGTGCCAGCCGACGGTTTGACGTCACCTGGTTCATTCCCGCCCTGATGCGATACCGTCGCCTGTTGGGCGAGGTGCTGGCGGCAAGTCTTGTGTTGCAGCTATTCGCGCTGGCGACGCCGATGATCTTTCAGGTGGTGATCGACAAGGTGCTGGTTCATCGCGGCACCTCCACCCTGGATATTCTGGCTGTGGCGCTGTGCGGGATTATCCTGTTCGAAGTGCTGTTGGGTGGCTTACGGGCCTGGATCTTTACCCACACCACCAGCCGGGTGGATGTGGAGCTGGGTGCCCGCTTGTACCGACATCTGCTGTCGCTGCCGATGGCTTGGTTTGAACAGCGGCGCGTGGGTGACAGTGTCGCCCGCGTGCGGGAACTGGATACGATACGGGAATTTCTGACCGGCTCCGCCGTCACCCTGGTCATTGATCTGGTCTTTACCATTCTGTTTTTCGGCGTGCTGTTCCTTTATTCGCCGGCATTGACGGGCATCGTCGCCGCATCAGTGCTATTTTACATGATCATCTCCCTTGCCTTGACGCCGCCATTGCGTCGCCGGATTGAGGAGCGTTTCCAGCGTGGCTCGGAAAGCCAGTCTTTCCTGGTGGAAAGCATCGCAGGCGTGGAAACGCTGAAGGCGGCAGCGGTCGAACCACAGATGCAGCGAAGGTGGGAGGATTTGCTGGCCGCCTATGTGCGGGCGGGCTTCCAGGCGGCTAGCATTGGCATCTGGGGTGGCCAGGCCATCGGGCTGGTACAGAAGCTGACCGCCGCGCTGATCCTCTATTTCGGGGCAAAGCTGGCGATTGGCGGGACGATCACGGTGGGTGAGCTGGTGGCGTTCAACATGCTGGCTGGCCGTGTGTCTGAACCGGTGCTGCGTCTGGCGCAATTATGGCAGCAGTTCCAGGAGGCGCGGGTTGGCGTGGAACGCCTGGGCGATATCCTGAACACACCAACCGAGGCGGTGTCCGGCCCTTCACGGGCAGCACTGCCGACCATTCAGGGGGCCATTCGCTTCGATGCGGTGCGGTTCCGCTATATCCCCGGCGGTCGGGAGGTTCTGCGCGGCATCGATCTGGCCGTGCGCCCCGGTGAGCTGCTGGGCATTGTCGGCCCCAGCGGGTCGGGCAAATCAACCCTGACGAAACTGGTGCAACGGCTTTACGTGCCGGAGAGCGGGCGCGTCATGGTGGATGGGGTTGACCTGTCCATGGTGGATCCCGCCTGGCTGCGCCGTCAGGTTGGGGTGGTCTTGCAGGAAAATATCCTGTTCAACCGCTCGGTAAGGGAAAACATTGCGCTCGCCGACCCGGCCATGCCGATGGAACGTGTCGTGGCCGTGGCCCGCATGGCCGGTGCCCATGAATTTATCTGCGAGCTGCCCCAGGGCTATGACACGCTGATTGAGGAGCGCGGGGGCAATCTTTCCGGTGGTCAGCGCCAGCGGATTGCCATTGCCCGCGCCCTGGTCACCGATCCGCGTATCCTGATATTCGATGAGGCGACGAGCGCTCTGGATGCGGAGAGCGAAGCGGTGATCCAGCGCAATCTGGCCCAGATGGCCCAGGGGCGCACGGTTCTGATCATCGCCCATCGGCTGTCCGCCATCCGCCGCTGCAACCGGATCGTCACCATTGAGAATGGTCAGGTGACGGAGATGGGCGATCACGACTCACTGATCCGCCGGGGCGGGCGCTATGCGGCGCTGTGGCGGGAACAGATGCGCGGCGGGGAGGCTGGCTGATGGGCACCCTGCGCGCACATCTGGATGCCTTCACCGACAGTTGGCGGGCGGAAACAGCCCGTCGGCGCCAGGATCGTCGCACCCGCCTGGAGACGGATTTCCTGCCGGCCGCGTTGGAGATCACCGAAACCCCGCCGCCACCCGCCGGTCGCGCCGTGCTGTGGCTGATCATTCTGGCAGCCATGGCCGCCATTGTCTGGTCTTTCCTGTCCCAGGTGGAAATGGTGGCGGTGGCGGAGGGACGTTTGATCCCCACCGCGCGGTTGCAGGCGGTGGAGGCAGGCGATGCCGGCATTGTCCGCGCCATTCTGGTGCGGGAGGGGGAACGGGTGGTGAAGGGCCAGCCCTTGGTGGAACTGGACAGCACCCTGTCCGCCGCGGATGAGGCGGCGGCGCGGGCCGATCTCTCCGCTGCCCTGCTGCAACGGGCGCGGGCAACGGCCCTGCTGGCCTATGCCAATGGGGCGGCGCCCGCCTTTCAGCCGCCCGCCGGTGCTGCACCGGCGGCGGTGGCGGCGGAAGGCCAGGCGGTGACGGCCCGAATCAATGAACATCAATCCCGTCAGGCCGGCCTGACCCAGCGCCGTGCCGGTGCGGAGGCGGCCAGGGGCGTGGCACTGGCGGAACTGACCAAGCTGGAACAGCTTCTGCCCCTGGTGGAGGCGCAACATGCTGCCCAGGCGGAGCTGGCAGAAAAAGGGCTGGCCCCCGCCTTGCGCGTGCTGCAATTGCAGGAACGGGTGGTCTCTGCCCGCCAGGACATGGAGGTGCAAAGGGCCCGCGCCCGTGAAACGGCGGCGCAGATCGCCACGCTGGATCGGGAGCGCAATCAGGCTGATGCCGAGTTCCGCGCCCGCGCCGCCGCCGAACAGGCAGAGGCGGAGACAATTATCGCCACCCGCAGCGAGGTGGTGCGCAAGGCCGAACAGCGCAGCGCCCTGCAGCGGCTGACCGCCCCGGTGGATGGCACGGTGAATGAGATTGCCGTGACCACCATTGGCGAGGTTCTGGAGGTTGGCGCCCGCGTCGCCACCCTGGTGCCGGCGGATAGTGAGCTGCTGGTGGAGGCACTGGTGCTGAACAAGGATGCCGGGCATGTGCGGCTGGGGATGCCGGTGGCACTGAAGGTGGAAAGCTTCCCCTTTACCCGCCATGGGGTGTTGCATGGTGTTGTCGAACATCTGTCGGCAGATGCCGTGCTGGATGACAGTCGGGGCCTGGTTTTTCCCGCACGCATCCGCCTGACGGAAGGGGTAAGGACGGATCGGGGGGAGGTGCTGCGCCTGTCACCCGGTTTAAGCGTGGTGGCTGAGATTGTCACAGGCCATCGGACTGTGGCAGATTATATACTCTCGCCGATCGCTAAGGCGACGAGCGAAGCAGGGAGGGAAAGATGAGAATTTACATCAAAAGAAATATTTTAATTATATCAGCCTTTGTGATGCAAACTGGCCTTTTAGGACAATCATCATTTGATGAAGATTTTATTATTAATAAAGAGACATTTTTGAAATCTGTTAAGGAGATCGGGTTCTGTATAGGGAGTCCGCACTCTCCTGATAATCCTTGTTCTATTGTGCGTGATGTTGGTTTGGTGGGCTATGAAGAAGGTTATAGGGATAAAATGTGGCCAAAAGTTACCGATATAGTGTCGGCATTGAGTAGTAAATCTAAAGATAATTTATTTGCTTATGAGTATGTTGCATTAAGGGTAGTTAACTCAGAGTTTTCTGTGTATTGCTCTAAAGTAAAATACTATAATAAAATATTTGGAGTTGATATTTGTAATTTGGAAAAATACGCAATTTCTTTTTTTGAATCTGATGATGTTTATAGTGCGGATCCGGAGAAGATAATGTTTATGTCATTTTATTTATCTATTATTTTTGATTCAAATAAATTTAATCAAATAATCGGCAGCAGAATATCAAAAGCATTTTCTTCAAAAGCTCTAGATTATTATAGTGTGGATGAATACTACAGAATTTTTTCTTGTAATTTGAATAAGAAAATGTGCGGAAATGACTATGCAAATTTTTTTAAAGAAATTCCATCTTTTAGGATGGCATTTGAGTTTTTCTATGTAAAATATAAGTATAAAGATTTAAATAAATGTAATTTAGAATTTACTGGGAATTGTTTTGTCATGAACAATAATCTTTCGGTTGACATGGGGAAATTATATTCTCAATCCATACTTTACAATCACTTTGAAAATCAAAAGATATTTCTTAATGAATTAAATTCCTCAATGAATATTATAAAAGAGGGGGTGGGTAGAATGTAGATCATAAATTTTCTTTGTGTAAAATAATTCTAAACTACGTCTCTTTGGAGAGAAAGATGTCTAACCCAACTGATCGTTATGGCGTCACTGTGGTGCAGCCAAAAGATTTAACAAACGATTTGAAGATTCCGCGGGTGGTTGTGAATAGCGCTGGTATAAAGAACGGCTTCGAATACAATACCTTAACCATTGCTTTAAATAGAGTGTTCGGATCGAATAAGTATGGTCAATATAGTATATCTAAAAGGTTAACGGAAATAAAAAATAATGGTCAATTTATATTAATAAATACTATCAATGATGGGCAAAAATCAGTTGGAGGGACGTTTAGAGGGGAAGTAATTAGTGATGGAAAAGTTGTAGGATATCGGATTGATTTAAATATGGATGCTCTCCGCTCTACAGAGGGAAATTCATCTGAACTTGTATCTGGGCCTGTCGCAATAAATGTTTTTCACGAATTGGGGCATTCTAATACGGCGTACGGATATGCTCATGATGAAATCAGAAAAAAGTCTCTAGAGATAAAGGCAAGAAACGATTTAAAAAAGGAAGGAGAGCCAAAAGAAACACTACCGGTAGAGTTTATTCGTAATGACAAAGTTTTTAAAGAAACGGCGGAGTTTGCCTTCTCGGAAAAAATGGCATATAATGATCCAGTTTTCGGTCTTTTGGAATCCGATAGCCCGCTCTATCCTGCGTCGGCGGAAGAATTCCTTATTAGAACGACAACGCAAGCGCAAGCAGATATGTATTTTAAATACTACACTGGAGAAGGTGGAGAAATTATCCCATATTTATCTGTCAAGTCATATAGCTCGGCGATTGCACCATATTATGATGGGATTTCAGCATATGATGGATACAATATTGGTTATTTGTTGGGCTCTACGATAGGGGGCTTGATTGGCGGTAAGAATGTTCTGACTTCTTATGTTGGAAGAAGCGTTTTCTCTGTGCTTGGGGGTAGGTTCGGAGCCGGCATCGGCAATGCTCTCTCAGCCGGCGACATATCTGCCTTTATAGAAGGATTCACCAATGACAGCTTCGGAACCATCAGTCAACAGCTCGGCGATTCATTCAAATCTGCCGCTATTGGTACAGTATCGTCAATGCTCGCTGTTGAGTTGGCGGATGCTGTTGGTCTGGATGGCGTTGCCGGGCAGGTTTTTGGCCAGACGGTCGGTTCCGTTCTGCAACATGTGACCAATAACGTTATCAAACAACTGGATCCGCTGACAGGATTAGATGGCGTCAAGTCGATTTTTGATCTCAATGAGGCTGGGGCCCTGGCTACCAGCGCGATTGCCACCTTCCTGGGGAACAGGCTGGGATCGCTGGTGGTCAGCCCGCAAACGACGGCGGGGGTTGTGCTGGCCAATTTGGGATCAGCAGCCAGCGCCTACGCCTTCTCTGCGGCTGGCTTTGGCTGGGGTTCAAGTCTGCTCTCAGGGGTATTTGGTAACGGTTTCATTGCCACGAATTTCGTGTTCCCCGGCGTGGGGGCCTTTGTCGGCTTCGTCCTGGGGGCATTGATCGGCAATCTGTTTGGCCGCAAGAAGCCAAAGGTGCCGGAGGCGAATGCGGAAACCGTGCTGAATTATAACCGTGGTCTGTATCAGTTGGGGGCCGTAACGGTCACCAACGGCGGCAACCGCGCCTTGGTGGAGAGCATGGCCCTGTCGGCGCGCGACATTCTCAATGGTTTGATCCAGACCATTGCGGGGGATTTGAACCCTGCCTGGATTGTCAGCAGCGCCAGCCCCACCCAGACCTATGGTCATACCGGCCCGCAGATTTGGGCGCAGTATAACGGTGTGCGTACCAATTTCTCTGATTTGAAGGGTGACGCTGCGGCGTCGGCTGTGGAATGGGCAACCCTGAAGGCAGCGCGGGATACATTGATCGCGGGTGGCGACATGATCGCCAAGCGTGCGCTGTATTATTCTCCGTCGGATAATTTGACCAGCTTGCTGGGCGATCTGCAGATCGCCGGAGATTACAGCCGTTATCTGCGGAACCGGGAGCAAATCAACACCCTGATTCTGGGCCCCTGGAACAGCCTATCATCCGCAGCGAAGAGCTTTTTTACAGCGAATCAGGACGTAATGACCCGTATTCTGGCGAAGGATGAGGTGGCACTGTCAACCACCGACCAGAATTTCTATAATTCTAACAAGGCCATGGCCGATACCATCATCGCCGCTCTGAAGGCAACGCAGTTTGATGCCGGCTGGCTGGTGACCTTGCAGCGCGCGGCAGAGCTGAACCTCGACGAATGGCGTCCCAGCGATTTCTATGGTGGCCTGCGCGGCCTGTTCGACAGTTTCAACCTGCTTGAATTGGGTATCGGCTACGAACAAGTTGGCATGGCGCAGATTGGCAGCCAGTTCACCTTCTCCCTGCCAAATACGGTAATGTCCGGCGTGTTTGCGGGCATTCCGACGGCCAGCGCCGATGGCCGCTCCTTCACCATTGGCAATTTTGGCGCGGCCATCGGCTTTAACATGATCGGCGGCAATCCGGCGGCCGTGACCACCGGCAATGATTATGGCAATGGTTATGGGCTTGCCAGTGTGGTGTTCGACGATCTGCGCAACGGTGTTTCTGGCGGCGACGATATTTTCCTGGGCACCAACGGTGCCGATACCTTACGGGGGCAGGCGGGGCATGACTGGCTCCAGGGCTATGACGGCAATGATGTGCTGGAAGGTGGGGACGGCAATGATGTGCTGATCGGTGGTCAGCACGAGGATCGCCTGTATGGTGGCAATGGTGATGATTACCTGTTTGGCGGGGAAGGTTGGGATCACCCGCAGACCTATAGCGACAGCGGCCTGCATGGTGGTGCGGGGAATGATATTCTTGTGCTGAACAAGACCGGCCCCACCGCAGCCTGGGGGGATGATGGCGATGACCTGTTCATCATGGCTGAAGATAATGATTATGATTATGCCGAAGGCGGCAATGGTAGCGATACGATCAGCTTTGAACGGTTTACCACCGTCAATGCCATGCCGTTCAATGGGGTGACCGTTACCTTGGCCCCCACTGTTTTTGGCGACGCCATTCGCAGCATGGAGAATGTGACGGGATCCCGGCTCAATGACTTCATTACCGGCGATGCCGGCGGTAATGTCCTGCGGGGGCTGACAGGGGATGATCGCCTGGACGGGCTGGACGGCAATGACACGCTGGAGGGGGGTGTCGGTGCCGACACCCTGAACGGCTCTGTCGGTGTCGATACTGTATCCTATGAGAAATCGTCAGCCGCTGTATATGTCGATTTCATGGCGGGAACAGCCAGCGGCGGGGATGCCGCCGGCGACGTCTGGAATAGCGTGGAGAACCTGCGCGGTTCTTATTATGACGACGTGCTTGGTGGCGATAATTATGTCAACCGGATTGAAGGGTTACGGGGTAACGATGTGCTGGTTGCCTCGGCCGGTGCGGATACGCTGGATGGTGGGGATGGGCTGGATACGGCCGATTACCGCAATTTCATCAATGGCGTCACCGTCAACTTGGCCACCAGCACCAGCACGCTGATCTCCATCGAGCATCTGTCCGGCAGCCGCTATGCCGATAACCTCACGGGCAATGCAGGGGACAATTTCCTGACGGGTGCCGGCGGTAACGATACGCTCAATGGCGGAGGGGGTAGCGATACCTACGTGTTCGGCCTTGGCGACGGCAGCGACATAATCACCGATGATAATCAGAACTCCAACACGTTGCTGTTCCGGAACCTGACCTGGTCTGATCTTGCATTGGGGACGCCGAACCGTGAACTGATTCTGGGGGTGCGTGGCACCGCAGAACAGGTGAGGGTTCTGTCTAACTTTGCCACATCTGGTAACGGCGTTATTAAAACCATCGATATGGGCGGTGGAAGTACATTGGATATCGGTCACATTACCTATGCCTGGGGAGGCACTGATGGGGATGAGGGGGCTGATAATCCAGGGATTGGCCAAACAAACCAAGCAGATCTCATGTTTGGTTACAATGGGAATGACATTATCTATGGTGCCGGTCAGGGTAAGGTTGAGATTAATTCAAACGTTATAATTGGTGGAACCGGTAATGATAAAATTATTACATCCAATGGTGATGATTGGTTTGTCTTCGACCGGGGTGATGGTCAGGATACTATTGAGGATTCCGGCGGCGAGGATACAATTGTGTTTGGGCCAAATACAGCAAAGAATGATGTTATATTTGAAATAGATAGTAACGGTCATTTGTGGATTGGTATCAAAGACCACAGTAATGAAAGCCTTAAGGCGTCTCAGGTGGCTGATAGAATATACATCCCGCACGGTGGGAAAAAATATCTGAATCAGAGTTCAAATTTTGAATGGAAAACTGTAGAATTTGTGCGCGTTGGTGGGGCAACTATTGATATTCGTAATCTTGAACTGGGATGGAAAATCATTCCCTATAGTGGTCCCGGACCGCTCAATCCCATTGTCTTTGACCTGGCGGGTGATGGTGCAAATCTATCCACTGTGGCTGAAAGTCGCGTGGTAACTCGCACGGAAAGCGGTGCCTTGATCAGGGTCGGCTGGGTCGGCCCGACAGATGGTATTCTCGCCTTGGACCGCAACGGCGATGGCCAGATCAATCAGATATCGGAAATTTCCTTCATCGACGATCTTAAAGGAGCGACCAGTGACCTTGAGGGACTAGCTGCTTATGATAGTAACCATGACGGCACTCTTGACGCCAAAGATGCCCGTTTTGGGGAATTCCGTCTGTGGATTGATAAAAATCAGAACGGTCGTTCGAGTAGTCGTGAACTGCAGACTCTTGCGGAAGCCGGTATCCAGTCGATCAACCTGAAAGGTAAAAAGACAGGTATGACCGCAGATAATGCGTCCGAAAGTGTCGTCGTGGGCACGACCATTTTCAAATATGCCAATGGGAAGGTGGGCACTGCTCACGATGTCGCTCTGGCGCGCCGTTTTATCAACGATACCGGTAACGGGTTGGCGGCAGTACCTGACAGCATGAAAGGAGCGGGGAATGAGAATGCTGTGCTTGGCTATCTTGAATCCGATCCCATTCTTCAGTCATTGAGCGGTGGCAAAAACAATTCCGTACTGGGCGTGGATTCTAAACCAATGAATCCTACCCCTGGCAGGGATGTTCAGAAGCTGGACTATGATCTCGTCGCGCAGTTTGCCGAGTTGAATTTCTCAGACCATGACATTCTCTCTGCTCATGACGCGGCACTCTGGGCGGATCAGTTGTCAGGGAAGACTGTCCGGACTTTGGCTGATGGGATTAATGATCCAGAAGCGGAGAAGCGGTGGCGACAGATCATGTCTGTATCCGCTGACGGTTCACGCAAGGTGGGTACAAAGCCTGCTTCAGCTCCCCTGGCGACAAGGGCCGCAGCAGCGACGCTGGACACAGAGCAACTGGCTGATCGGGTAACTGCCAACCAGGATAGCACCGCATCCCGCTTAGTCTTTTCTCAAGACGCCCTGTCAGTCCCCACTCAATCCCAAGCCATGTCGGGAATAGTAGAAGAAAAAGAGGCAGCATCGATTGACGTTGGCTCTGCTTCTGTATATCGCAGGTATGAGGCTGAGAAACCCTGGTATTTGATGGAGGATTATCAGAGCACGTCCCTCGGGCCTTTTAACACGCTGGTGTCCGATGGGGGGCTGGCAAGTCCAATGGTCGTTGAACGAGTGGCCGAAGACAACTCGGCTGCTCTTGCAATCCCGTCCCTGGAGCAGCAGCGGCTCGCCCAGGCTTTGGCTGCATTTAATGGCGGCACCGGCGCGGCTCCCGTCAGAGCCACTGATCCAACTGCGTTCCGGATTACGGAGCTGGCAAACACGCCTCTAATTGACCGGCTCCCAGCCGCAAAACCCGTGGCAGCGTGATTCGCTTGATGAAGGTGGGGGCTACCGCCTAAGATAGCCTCCACCTCTTCGAATAGAAAATATTTATCAATAGATGGGGAATTTAATGTCTGATACTTCTGCGCTTCCTTCAGCTGGTCAAGGAAAAACAGTATCCCAGATGCTGGGCGAGATGACGTGGCTACTGTCACAGTCGCCTCTACATCGACAGCTGTTTGTTGGTGATCTTGAATGCTTTTTGATGCCGCCTTTGTTATTGGAACAATATCGTGTTTTTTACGGTCCTGACCGGCCTGCGGCGGTGGCATTATATGCAAAAGTCTCTGAAGAGGTTTCACAACGTCTTCAGGCCGGTGCTCATAAGCTTCGTGTTGATGAGTGGCACAGCGGAGATATAAATTGGTTGATTGAGTTGATCGCTCCATTTGGTGGTCATCGAGAAATTTTTGACGACATTCGAATAAACTTGTTTAAGGAGAGTGGGTTCTGGCATCATAAAATTGACGAAAGTGGGAAACGTTCAGCTGTTTTTGTTTCATAGAATTTTTTCTGATGCCAAAATTAATCCCCATGTTATCTACAGCAGACCATATCCTGGCGGCATGACGGTGTTGTATGACTTGGCGATTGTTGCGCGGGGGTGTGGACGCTGTCTTTCATGTCCGACTATCTGGCTATGGTCTGTTGACATTCATCGCATCACCAGCACGGTTGCGGTAAGGTTTATCATTGCGGCGTAGCTGCAATCTGTTTTGTCGTAGCGGGTGGCGACCCTGCGGAACTGTTTGAGTTTGCAGAAGAAATTCTCGACGAGATGACGCCAACGGTACATATGATAGTCGCAGTCGATGATTTCGGTCCGATTGGATTTCGGCGGGATGACCGCCAAGGCACCACGTTCATTCAACTCGGCGCGCAGCCAATCTGCGTCGAATGCTTTGTCGGCGAGCAGCGCGCCGAAGTCGATATCCTTGATTAGAGCGGATCGCGGAAAAGCGGAATCGCTTTGGAGCGTGAATCCGCTCGCTGAACAAGGAATTATACCAACGGTCATAATTCATGACCGTTGGTACGGCGGCGACTGCCGCCGCGCCGCACGTGCGGCGTAGCCAAGCCAGCGGATGCTGGCGCCGGCGACTGAGGGGCGCGAAAGCGTGACCATCGGTCATGATTTCGCGCCGCTGGTATTAGAGCATCGCGCGAGAAAGCGGAATCGAAGGATTCCTTTTTTGGTCTGGATGTGATTCATCTTTATCGGAGGTGGATCATGGGCAAGGCGTATTCAGAAGATCTTCGGGAACGCGTTGAAGCGCGGATAGCGGCAGGTTACTCGCGGCGTGATGCAGCGCGGCATTTTGGCGTGAGTGCGAGCTTCGCGGTAAAGCTGGCGCAGCGTGTTGCCGTGACTGGACTTGCCCTGGAAAAGTGGAGAGCCATTGACCTAAAATTCGGGATTGAAGGAGGTTTTGATGGTTCGAGTTAAGCAGGGGAAGGTCACGGCA
>NZ_FZOI01000029.1 GCF_900188385.1 Azospirillum sp. RU38E | reverse complement strand
ACCGGTGACGCTTAGTGTGTAATTGGTGTTGGATGCGAGGCTGCCCTGGCTGATGGCGTAGGTACCGACATTCTCACCGGCAGCCCGGTCGAGGGCGCCGGAGAGCACCGCCGCCGCGCTGTCATCCCGCTTCAGGCCGCTGACGCTGTAGCTCAAGGCCGGGTCGGCGTCGCCGTAGACCCGGCTGACGGCGTTGGCCGTCACGATCAAGGCCGCCGGGGTGATGCTGAGCGTCGAGCCGGTGTAACTGATTGTATAATTGGCGTTGGCGGCAAGGTTGCCCTGGGTGATCGCGTGGCTGCCGGCATCCTCCCCCGCATGGGTCAGGCTGCCGGACAGCACGGCACCGGCCAGATCGCCCCGTTTCAGCCCGCTGACCCCATAGGTCAAGGCGGGGGTGCTGTCGCCATAGATCTTGCTGGCGGCATTAGCAGTGATGGTCAGGGTGGCGGGGGTGATGGCAAGTGCTGCACCGCTATAGGTAATGGTATAATTGGTATTGGCGGTCAGCCCGCCCTGGCCGATGGCGTAAGTGCCAACATCCTCCCCCACCGCGCGGGAGAGCGCACCGGTCAGCACGGTGCCCTCCACGTCGCCGCGTTTCAGCCCGCTGACGCGATAGGTCAGGGTGGGATCAGCATCACCGTAAATCCTGGTCTGCGCATTGGCCGTGATGGTCAGCGCGGCCGGAGTGATGGCAAGTTCCGCCCCCGTATAGGTGATGGTGTAATTGGCCCCCGCCGTGACACTGCCCTGGTTGATGGCATAGCGGCCGGTATTCTCTCCACCTGCGCGGGTCAGGCTGCCGCTGATCGTATCGCCTTGCAGCAGGCCGCTGCTGGCATAGGTCAGGCTGGGATCGGCATCGCCATAGACCTTGCTGGCAGCATTGGCGGTGATGGTCAGCGCGGCCGGGTTGATGGTCAGGGTGCCATAGGCATTGCCGCTGTCGGCAATCCGGTAATTGGCGGCATCCGCCCCGCCCAGCGCCCGCACCGCCTGGTCATAGGTGCCGACGGAGAGCCGGCCGCTGAGGCTGCCATCGGCCAGCCCCACAGTGCCCGTAACGGCATCGCCATTCAGCACACCGGTCAGGCTGGCAGTGCCATAGGATATCGTCTGGCCATAGGTAGCGCTGGCCGCCGCCACACTGTAGGTCAGTGATTTGGCGGCGATCACCAGATTGCCGGCGCTGTTGCCGCTGGCGGCGATGCTGTAATTGCCGGCATCCGCCCCGGTCAGGCCGGTGAGGGTCTGGGCATAGGTGCCGGCCCCCAGCCGGGCGGACAGGCTGGCATTGCTGAGCGCCACCGTGCCCGATACCGCATCAGTGCCCACCACCCCGGACAGGCTGGCCGTGCCCAGGCTGGCCAGGGTGCCATAGGTGCCGCTGGCCGCACCGATGGAATAGGTCAGGGCCTTGGGCGCGATGGTCAGGGTGCCGCTGCTGTTGCCGCTGACGGCGAGGGTATAATTGCCGGCGGCGGCCCCGCTCAGCCCGGTGACAGATTGGGTATAGCTGCCGGCCCGCGTGGTGGCGGACAGGGTGATGGCGCCATTGCTGTCCCGCGTGCCCACCACCCCCGATACCGCATCCGCCCCCACTACCCCGGTCAGGGTCACCGTACCATTGCTGGCCAGCGTACCATAGGTGCCGCTGGCATTGGCCACGGCCCAGCTCAGCGCCTTGGGGTTGATGGTCAGGGTACCGGTGGCCGAAACATCGAACTGATAGCCCAGATCGGAGGCCAGGGTGCCCAGCGCCGCGCGGATCGTATAGGTGCCGGCATTGGCATTGCCGCCGGAAAGGCTGGCGGCACCGCTGACCGCCTGGGCCAGCGTGTCATTCCCCACCAGCCCGCTGACCGTATAGGTCAGGGTGGGGATGGCCCCGCTATAGGTATGGCTGAAACTGTCCGGTGTGACGGTGAGGGTCGGCGCGTAACTGTAAACGAAGCGGCTGCCGCTGTTGGCTATGGCCGCATGGCTGCGCCCGCTGAAATCATAGGAACGGTTATAGAGCGGCAGGGCATCCACCCCACCCGTGCTGGTGCTGACGGGTGAGGTAGAGAAGACCAGGAAGCGCCCGCCACCACCGACCGACAGGGCCGTCGCCCCACCATTATTGCTGAAGCTGCCATTGGCGGCCAGCACCAGGGCGTCACCGGTCCCGCTGGCCGAAACACCGGCCCCGCTGGCAATGGTCAGGGTGCCGCCAGCCGTCAGCTTCACCGTGCCGCTGGCACTGATCCCGGCCGTCGCATTGACGGTGCCGATGGTCAGCGCCCCGGCATGGGCGAAATCCAGGCTGCCGACGCTGCCAGCAAGGGTGGCGATGCTGTTGCCAGCGCCAGCCAGGATGAAATCCCCGCCGCCCAGCAGCCGCAGGGAACCACCGGTGATCGCCTGGCTCTGCGTCACGGTGCCGGCACTGGTCAGCAGCACGGCCCCGCTGCCGGCATTCAGCCCGTTAAGGCCATTGACCGTGCCGATGGCAAAGCCGCCATCATCACGCAGGCTGATATCATGGCCGCTGGCGCTGACAGCCACGGTACCCAGGGCATTATCGGCATGGGCGAGCGTCACCGCCCCGCCCGCGGTGACGGCCAGATTGGCGACGCTCAGCCCCGCCGCCTGACTGACCATGCCGCCGGCCACCAGATAAAGCGTGCTGCTGTTGGCCGGGCTGATGGCGGCACTGATGCCGATAGCACCGCTGCCGGAGGTCTCTATCCGCAACAGACTGGCCGTCACCCGGTCCAGGGCCGCGTCGGACAATTGCAAGGCTGTACCGGTACCGGCAGCCCCCAGATCAATGTCCCGACTGCGGCTGTTGGTTGTCAGGGCCACCATGCCGCTGGCCGAGATGGTGCCGGAGAGGTCCATCGTATCGGCAGTAAGCGTGACATTGCCCGCCGCCGCATTCACCGCCCCCGTGGCGGCAATGGTCAGACCGCTGGCCTGCAGGGAGAGATTGCCACTGTTGCTGCCGGTCCCGGTGGAGAGGGTGCCTGTGACCCGCAGGGTGCTGCCGGTGCTGATGCTGGTGTCATCGCGCAGGGACAGCGTGCCAATCTCCACCGCCGCCGTGCCGGTGGTGGTGCCGATATTGATACTGGCGAAGCCCGCCTGCAACAGCGCCAGTTCCGCATTGGTCAGGTTCAGCGTGCCGGCCCCGCCGCCCAGCCCAATGCTGGTGCGCAGGAGCAGCGGACGAATGAACAATTGCCCCGTTCCGCTGATACTGGCCGTACCGCTGCCAGCGGACAGGTCCATCTTGTCGGCCATCAGAGAGATGTTGCCCGCCCCGCCATTGATGCGGGTGCCGGTGGCCCCGTCGGCAGCGAAAAGCAGCCCTTCCCCCGCATCCTGATGGCGGGCGGTGATGACAATGCCGCTGGCACCGGTCAGGCTGGAGCCATTGCCGATCCGCACGCCGGCCGACAAACTGTTGCCTGCCCCGCCGGTCCCATCCAGACTGATCATGCCGCTGCCGCTGGTGGTCAGGCTGGCAGCGTTGAGATCAACACCGATACCGGTGGCGGCGTTGATTGCTGACGCCACCCCACGCCCCCTTATGGCGATATTGCCGCCCCCGGCATCCAGGGTGGCATTGGTGATGGCAACGCCAATGCCAGTATCAGCAGCCCCTGTCGCCGCATTGCGGTTAGGGTCGCTGCCGCCGCCCAGGATGATCGCCCCGCCACGGCTGGACAGGCTGGCATTGCTGATGCGGATAGCGCCGGTGCCGGCATTGCCGCTGTCGGCATTCAGCGTGATGGCCAGGGCACCCCAGCTGCTGGCGCTGATATTGGCCGTCACCGCCAGATCGCCGCTGCTGTTCAGCCGCAGGCTGCCGCTGGTTGATCCGGTATAGCTGATGGCCTGCCCCACATTCAGGCCGGCGGCACTGAGGGTAAGGTTGCCGCTGGCCGTCAGCCCCGCGACACCCCCCACCATGCCAATGGTCAGCGCCTGATCGCTGACCAGACTGGCACTGCCCAAATTGCCGGCCAGGGTGGCAATGCTGTTGGCGCTGTTGGTCAGGGTGAAGCTGCCACTGCCCAGCAGGGACAGGTTGGCAATATCCAGTGCGGTGGATTGGGTGACGCTGCCGGCGCTGGCCAGTTCCAGCACCGACAGGGTGCCCGTCACCGGACTGTCCACCAGGGTGATATTGCCGCCGCCGGTCGCGCCCAGCCGCAGGATACCGGCGGAGACATTCCCCAACTCCGTCCGGGTCAGGTGCAGGCTGCTGCCATCATCCGTACCGTCGGAAACGGTGAGCGCCTGACCATTGCTGCGCGGGGCCAACGTCACCCGGCCGCTGCTGCGCAGTTGAAGCTTACCCAGGTCGATCCTGTCGGCGACAAGGCTGATGGCACCGGTCTGGTTGGCATCCCCCAGCTGCGCGTCCGGAGTGGCGGTGCGGCTATTGCCGATGCCGCTGCCCCCCGCCCCGCCGGTGCCGGTGATGCTGATCGTGCCCGCACCGGCGGTTACCCGATAACCGCTATGGATCATCACGCCGATATTTTCGGCATGGCTGGTGCTGCCGCCCGAATATCCCGTCAGGCTGACATCACCACCATTGGCGGTGATAGCAAAGCTGGTCCCGGACTGGCCGTGCAGCTCAACCCCGATGGTATTGGTGCTGCCGGACAGGGCCGATCCTGTCAGGCTGATCGTGCCGCTGCCGGTGGCGCTCAGGCTGCCATTCAACACCCGGATGCCGGTATTGAAGCTGCCGGCCACACCGGATCGCGCCGTGCCGGTAATGCTGATGGCACCATTGACTGTGTTGATATTGGTGCCGCTGCCCGACAGGTCCACGCCATAATGCCGCTGTGCAGCACCAATGCCAGAGGTACCGGTGATGGTGATGTTGCCGCTGCTGGTGGCAAGGCTGGTGCCACCGATCAGCCCCACCCCGCTGGTACCGATGGTACTGGTGCCCACCGGCCCGGAGCCGGTGATGCTGATGGAACCGCTGCCGGTGCTGATCTGCACCCCGCTCAACTGCACGCCGTAAAGGTCGCTGCTGCTGGCCGTCCCGGACAGGGAAAGCGACCCGCCATTGCTGCTGATGGACAGGCCGGAGGCCAGCACCAGCATCCCGCCCGACGCGCTCAGCCAGACATGCCGGCCGGCGGCCAGCGGGGTTTGCAGGGCCGCAGCATCGGTCACGCTCAAGCCACCGCTGGCCGAAACCGCGATGCTGCCGGCGGTGATGCGGCCGATTTCGGCCGCACTCAGGGCCAGACCGGTGCTGCCATTGCCCAGCTCGACGGAACGGTTACTGCTGCGGGTGGCGAGGCTGGTGGTGTAGAGACCGGTATTGATGGTGCCGGCAATATCCATCACATCCGACCGCAGGGTCAGGCCGCCGCCCGTCACGCTCAAGGCCCCGGTCAGCGACAGGTCGCCGCCCTGGATCTGGGTGTCGCCCTTGATGCTGGCGGTACCGATGGTGACCGCCCCCGTGCCATCGCTGCGCCCGATGGTCACCTGATCAAAACCTGACTGGATGGTCGCCAGTTCCGCCGCCGTCAGGTTCAGCGTGCCGGCACCGCCGCCAAGGCCGATGCTGGTGGTAGTGCTGGCCGGCCGGATGGTCAGGCTGCCGCCGCCGCTGGACAGGCTGGCATTGCTGGCAATGTCCAGGCTGTCGCTGACCAGGGTGATGGCATTGCCACGGCCATTCAGGCTGGCCCCCGACGCGATGCTGAGGGAGCCGGCCGTCAGGCTGGCACCGCCGCTGAAGCTGCCGACACTCAAAGCACCGCTGGTGACCAGCGACAGGCTATAGGCTGTGCCGGAGACCGCGGCGATGCTGTTGGCGCTGTTGGTCAGGCTGACATAGCCATTCTGTAACACCAGCGCACTGGCGGTAAGGGCGGCGGATTGGGAGATATTGCCCGTACTGGACAGGGACAATTGCCCCGCCGTCACAGCCCCCGTCAGCGCGATGGACGATCCGGACAGGCTGATGGCGCCGCCATTGCTGGCCATGCTGCCCAGGATCGTGACGCTGCCGCCGCTGCTGGCGAAATCCAGCCCCAACTGGCCGGCGCTGGTGGTGATATTGGCCCCACTGGCCAATGTGATATTGCCCCCGGCGCGCAGGGTCAGCGTGGCATTGCCGCCGGCGGATTTGGCGATGCCGGTATTGATGGAAATGGCATTGTCGGCCGCCAGCGTCACGCTGGTGCCGGCATTCAGCAGGCCTTGCAGGGCACCTGCCGTGATGGTGCTGTTGGCCTGGGGGAAATTGCCGGCGCTGTTCAGATCGCCAGCCCCGGCCAAGTCATCCCCGGTGACCCCATCGCCATTGATATTGGCCGGGCCAGTGGAAATGGTGATGTTGGCCGGGTCCAGCAGCAGCGTGCCGGCCAGCCCCGCCGGGGCCGACAAATCGACCATGCCGGCGAAATCCAGCCGGTCCTTGGCCGATATTTCGGCAAAGCCGCCAGCGCCCTGGCCCGCCCCTTTGGCGGAAAGACTGCCCTGGAAATCCGTCCGGCCATCCGCCCACAGGATCACCCGGCCGCCAGCCCCATCCTGTGTTGCATCGGCGCGGATGCGGCTGGCCGCATCGACGCGTGTGGTCTCCGCCCGCGCCAGATCCCCCTTGCCCTGATAATCACCGCCGATGCGGATGGAACCACCACCGGTCGCCCCGCTGGCATCCAGCGCGGCACCTTGCAGGGCAACACTTTCCCCCGTCACGCTGATGGCGCCGCCGGTCCCGCTGGCAGCACTGGCATCCAGTTGGCCGGTGACGGTGACATCCGCCCCGTCCCCACCGATGAAGATGCGGCCGTCGCGCGCCTCCGCCCGTGTCGCCTGCACCAGCCCACCGACATTGATCGCGGCCACCGCCCCCGCTGCCGCCCGCGCCGTCACCAGCACCGAACCGCCCTGCGCCGACAGGGTGCCGGCATTGGCCACCTGCGCCGCCGTTTCCGCCGGCAATTCATAGCGCAGCAGCCCGTCGCCCTGCAGGTCCAGCGTGAAGGTTTCCGTGCCGGCCAGCACGATCCGGCCCAGCTTGGCCTGCACCACACCCTTGTTGGCAACGGCCGCCGCCGCCAGCGCCACATAGCCGCCATCAGCAACCTGGATGGTGCCTTCATTCACCACAGCCGCCCCAGCAGCCCCCTTCTGCCCGAAGACCAGCCGCCCGGCGGCAAAATCGCCGTTGCTGATATTGGCCGTGGTGGCGATGAAGGCGCCGGCATCGATGCGGGCATTGCGCCCGATGATGATGCCAGCCTGATCAATGATCACCACCTGCCCATTGGCCGTCAGCGAGCCATCGATGCGGGTGCCGCTGCCGCCCCCCACCCGGTTGACCAGCAGGGCGCTGCTGCCCGGCTGGCGGACGCTCACCTGTTCCCCGGCGCCAACCGTGAAGGACCGCCAGTCGATCAGCGCCCGGTCGCTCTGCTGCTGGATCAGGGTCTGGTTGCCGTTGCTGCTGATGCTGGCCTGACCGACGGCGACCGACCCGCCCTCCGGCCCCGCCAAGGCAGGCAGGACCGGCAGGGTGAAGACGCTGGCCAGCGCCAGCGCCCGCAATCCCCGCCGCCGTGCCATAGCCGCCCTCATAGCTGCACCGTCAGATCGACGAACAGGCGGGTACGTTCCCGCGTGGCACCGGGGATGGGCAGGCGGCGCAGCGTGCGCGCCCCTTCCAGCATCAGGCTGGCCTTGCCGGCCAGGCCGATGCGCAACCCGCCGCCGGCCGAAACCAGATGCGTATCGGCAGCGACACTGTCCCACACCCGCCCGCTATCGATGAAGGCATAGGGGGTGATGCCATCCACATAGGCGATACCGGGATCGAAGCGGCGGCGCAGTTCCAACCCGCCGCCAATGCCGGACGGGCCGGACAGGTCACCGCCATTATAGCCGCGCCCGAAGCGGCTGCCACCCAGCGCGAACTCCTCCCCCGCCGGCAGTGTATCGGGGCTGTACTGGCCGCCGATGGTCAGGCTGGCGCTGACGCCCGCCCCGATCAGGGTGGCATAGCCCAGTTCGCCACTGAACTTGGTAAAGTCCGGTTCCACCTTGGGACGGGAGGCTTTCAGCGATCCCTTCTCCGTCGCCCCCAGAATGCCCAGCCCGCGCGTCACCCCGCCCATGGCCAGCACATCCCCGCCCAGCAGGCGCTGAGCGGTGAAAATCGCGCGGATATCCACGCTGCGCCAATCATCCCGGCTGAAAGGCGCATTCAGGATGCGCACCGTGGCCCGCTGGGCATTCCAGCCGCCTTCCAGCGACAGGTTGCGGGCGCGGCTGCGGATCAACGGCCAGGACAGGCGCTGACCGAAACCATAGCTCTCCGTCGCCACGGCAAAGGGCTTCAGCGCCGCACCGGGCCGGCCCCGGCTGTAATTGCCATTGCTGGTCAGGGTCAGACCGTCGCCGGACAGGGGCTGCAGCCAGCGCAGATTGGCGGAACGCTGTTCCCTGATCTCCGGCGTGGCGGACAGGGTGGCGCCCAACTGTTCCCCCAGACCCAGCGCATCATTGGTTGCCAGATCGACAAAGCCGGACCAGGGGCCGGCAAAATCCGATCCACGGTTGCCGATGCCGGCCATCAGCCCCCAGGGCGCGCGTTCCACCCCCACCAGCAGTTCCGCCGCCCCGAAGGCATCGCCCGGCCGGATCAACCCGGTCACCGTCACCCCCGGCAGATCATCCACCAGCAGCAGGCCACGTTCGATCAGCGGCACCTGGGCCGGGCGGGCAGCCAGGGCGGGGGCCAGCCGAGCCTCCACCAGCACCCGGTCATCGGCGCTACCGCCTTCCACCCGCACCTTTTCCAGATGCCCCTCAATCACCTTGATGGTGATGGTGCCGTCCTTGATTTCCTGCGCCGGGACGAAGACGCGCGTCAGCCCGTAGCCAGCAGCCAGATAACGGGCCTGGATCGCCTCCGCCACGGCGGAGACATCGCCCAGCGTCACCGGGCGGGCCAGCAGACCGGCCAAGGGTGCGGCAAACTCCTGCTGCACCGGGATGGTCTGCGCCCCATCGATCAACACGCGCGACAGGGTGAAGCGCAGATCGGCCGCCGCCCCGGCGGGCGCACCCTTGCGTTGGGCAGGGATGGAAAATTGCAGTTGCGCCTTGGGCACCCGGCGCTCTTCCTCCAGCGGGGCAGGCAGGCTGGGCCGCCCGGGCTCCACACTGCCAGGCAGTTGCACAGGGGTTTGCTGCGCCACGGCAGAGCCGGCAGCCAGCACAAGCAGGGCCATGGCAGGGAAAGCTGCGCGCATCCTGGGAACAGAAAAGGAAATTGACATCAAAAGATGTAGGCTGCGAAGAGCGCCAAAATCCAGGATTTTATCTATTCTGTATATAAAGATCAGCCTTGACCAACGATGCAAGCCGCGACCACCCCTGAATGTCATTATGCTGTGTCGAGAATATTTACAACCTAGGATTAATATCGACCTATTTGCCATTCATGCTTGGTGATGACAGGAAACCGGCACCGGGCCGAATGCCGCACCGCCGCAACGGGCTTGCCGTCAATGATCCTACCAACGTATTTTCGGGCGCCCAGTTTTCAGAGACGCGCTGGACGTGAAGAGGACAAGCGATTGGAAGAGATTGAGGTCGGCCCCGGCAAGCTGTTGGTCAAGGAGGGCGACCGGTCCGGGGCGGCCTTTCTGATCGCCGGCGGCCGGGTGGAGGTTTTCCGCGCTGTCAACGGCAGTAAACACCGGCTGGCCGTCTTGGGACCGGGGGAAATAGCCGGGGAAATGGGGTTGCTGGACAATGCGCCCCGTTCAGCCTGCATCGCCACCATGGAGCCGACGCGGCTGGTGATGATCTCCCCCGATCTGGTGGCCCGGCAGATGAAGGCCAGCCCACCGCTGGTGCGCTTCGTTCTGCGCTCACTGATCCGTACCCTGCGCAGTATCAATGGCATCCCGGCCCCCGCCAGCGACCCGATGCTGGATGGCGACCCCATCGTTTCCGAACGAACCTACAAGCTGCTGCGGCGGGAGACCTACCCGGCAGGCCGGGTGATCTTCCGCCGCGGCGATGAAGGCCATTATGCCTATCTGGTGCAAAGCGGGCTGGTGGAGGTGTGGAAGGAAACACTTGAGGATGAGGTGCAGGTGCTGGCCCAGGTCGGACCGGGCGGCGTGTTCGGCGAAATGGCCCTGTTGCGCAATGCCAACCGCGCGGCCAGTGTCACCGCCGTCGAACATACGGTATGCGAGGTGATCCCCCGCCACCGGTTCGATGAGTTGTTGCGCATGGCCCCCACGCTGATCCGCCAGTTGGTGCTGACTTATATCCGCCGGATCGAAACCGGGCTTTAAACCAGCAACCGTTTCCTGTTGGCACCGTCCCGCTTTCCCGTTAGCCTGAATTGTGACAGCGCTGTCAAGCATTGTCCAAAGTCAGGATCGGGAGGAAACAACGAATGTGTTACCGGGCATGGCGGCCGTTGCTGGCCGCCCTCAGCTTTCTGTGGACCATGACCAGCCCTGCGGCGGACGCAGAGAAGATCGACAAGGCCCAGGCGGCTGCCATCGCCGGCGACCCGGCCTTTCACTATCGGCCGCAGCGGCTGGTGGATATTCCCGCCCCTGCCGGCCCCACCATCAGCCTGTTCAACGGCAAGAACCTGGATGGCTGGGACAGTTGGCTGGGCTATGCCGACCCGGCCCATACGTTCAAGCCCGATCCGGCCCCGACCTATGGGCTGAACCAGGATCGGTTCGGCATTTTCAACGTAGTGATGGAAGAGGGTGCGCCCGCCCTCTTCATCACCGGGAAAATCTGGGGCGGCATCGTCCACCAGGGCCTCTATGGCGATTATCATCTGCGCCTGGAATATAAATGGGGGCGGGAGCGCCATGCCCCGCGCGCCGACAAGCCACGAAATAACGGCTTGCTCTACCATTCCCATGGGGCACCGGGGGCCGTCTTTGGCAGTTGGATGGCGGCGGTGGAGTTCGAGATCATGCTGGGCTCCGTCGGCATGGTTGTGCCGGTGGGCACCCATGTCGGCATCCACACCAAGGCTGGGCACGATCCTGCCATCATCTATCCGCAGCGCCGCTATATGCCGGACGGCAAGGAAGTCTCGGTCACGCAGCCCGCCTGGAATGTGGAAGCCGCCATCGATGCCGAGAAGCCAGCCGGCCAGTGGAATGTGCTGGATCTTTACGTATTGGGCGACCGGGCCATCCATGTGGTGAACGGCGTGCCCGTGATGGAAGTCTGGGGCCTGTCGCGCCGTGATACGGTGGATGGCAAGCCCGTACCGCTGACGCAGGGGCATATCCAACTGCAATCGGAAGGGGCGGATACCTATTTCCGCAACATCACCCTGGAACCGATCCGCAGCCTGCCCCGGCTGGTATCCGAGTGAGGAGACAAATTCATGGGCCTGACAAAATCTCTCGCAGCCCTGCTGCTGGCCGGCGGCTTGGCTTTGCCCGCCCATGCCACCCCGCGCATCGCCCCGGAGAAGCTGGGCCTGCAGCTCTACAGCCTGCATGACGGGTTGAAAGCCGATCTGGATGGCACGCTGGCCAAGGTCCATGCCATGGGGCTGCGGCAGGTGGAGCTTTACCCGATGCCGGGCCAGACGGCAGAGGGCTGGGGTCGCGCGCTGGACAAGGCAGGGCTGCGCGCCATCGGCAGCCATGTGCAACTGTCCGACCTGAAAACCGACCTGCCCGGCATCATCGACCGGGCCAAGGCGCTGAAACTGTCTTATGTCGGGGTGGCCTGGGTGAAGCCGGGGCCGGAACCCCTGACGGCTCAGGTAATGGATCAGGTGGCCGCCACCTATAATGCTGCCTGTCCGGCGCTGAGGGCCGCCGGCATCGGGTTGATGTACCATATCCATGGCTATGAGCTGGCAGGGGCTGATCAGGGCAGCAGCCTGTTCGACCGGTTGATGGCGGCCACCGACCCGGCCTGTGTAACGGTGGAAATGGATGTGTTCTGGGTGGTCCGGGCAGGGGCCGACCCGGCGGCCCTGCTGCATCGATACCCCGACCGTATCCGGATGCTGCATGTGAAAGACATCCGGCGCGGGGCCGCAACCAGCAGCGATGGACGGGCGGACAAGGCCGATTTCGTGCCTGTCGGCCAGGGGGCGGTCGACTGGCCAGCCTTGTTCGCCGCCGCCGGCAAGGTGGATTGGTTCGTGCTGGAGGATGAAAGCGCCAACCCGGAAGCCGGGCTGGCGCAGTCCCTGGATTATCTGGGTGTGCGGTAAAGCACCCGACCGATCATTATTCCCCCGTCTCCAGCACCGCCCGCACCTTGGCCAGCAGCGCCGCCCGCTGCTTGTCATCCCGCATCTTGCGCACATTGTCTGCCAGCGCCAGCACGGTGGCGGCATAGTCATTGTGCCAGTCGGGTTTGGCGACCGCTGCCTTGTCAATGCGGGGCGGATGGGTCGGGGTCATGGGCTTGGCACCGCGCGGGGTCAGGCTCCAGGCCTCATCCAGGCCCGGCAGGTGGATCTTGTTGCCGTCCAGCCCGGCCTCGATCAGGCTGGCGCGGAGCGCCACCCGTTCCTGATCCTCCCCATGCACCAGGAAGATACCGCCGGCAACCGGCAGGCGGGCCAGTATCCAATGCATCAGGGCGGCGCGGTCGGCATGGCCGGAATAGGCATCGATGGTGCGGATGGTGGCCCGGACCTCCACCTCTTCCCCATGGATGCGCACGCGGGAGACGCCATCCTGCAACAGCCGGCCCAGCGTGGCCGGCGCCTGATAGCCCACCAGCAGCACCGTGGCACTGTTGCGCCATAGGTGGTTTTTCAGATGGTGACGGATGCGCCCCGCCTCGCACATGCCCGAGGCGGCAATGATGATGGCATTGCCGGTCAGCCGGTTCAGCCGCTTCGATGCCTCCACCTCCTCAATCAGATGCAGGTTCCGGCGGCTGAAGGGGGCGGGCGTGCCGGGCTGGTTCACATCCGGCAGATGCTTGTCGAAAATGCGGGTGACATTGACGGCCAGCGGGCTGTCCAGGAACACCTCCACCGCTGGCAGTTCCTTGCTGTCGAACAGCAAATCCAGATCGTAAAGCAGTTCCTGGGTGCGTTCCACGGCAAAGGCAGGGATCACCACTGGCCCGCCGCGCTTCAGGGCCGCGCGCAATTCCTCCGCCAGGATCAGCCGGCGGCTGGTGGCATCAATCACCGGGCGTTCCCGCCCGCCATATGTGGATTCCACCACCAGCCAGTCAGGCCGGGCGGGGCCGTTGGGGTCCGGGTGGAACGGCTTGTCACCCGGACCCAGATCGCCGGAAAACACCATGCGCACCGGCCCATCGGCCCCCGGCAATTCCAGTTCCACCGAAGCGGACCCCAGGATATGCCCGGCATCCCAGAAACGCGCCCGCACGCCGGGTGCCACATCCACCCAGACATCGCGGTCCACCGCGCGGATATGCGACAGGCAGCGTTCGGCATCCCTCCTGCTATAGATCGGCTCCACCTCCCGCCGGCCGCGCTGGCGGTTGCGCTGGTTCAGGTAGCGCACCTCCGTTTCCTGGATATGGCCGCTGTCCGGCAGCATGAAGGTCAACAGATCGGCCGTGCCATGGGTGGTGACGACCGGCCCCTGGAAACCATGGCGGTAAAGCTTGGGGATCAGCCCGCTATGATCAATATGGGCATGGGTCAGCACCAGGGCCGCCGGCTCCGTCACATCAAAGGCGAAGTCGCGGTAATTCAGCTCCTGCTCCGTCTTCGGGCCCTGGAACAGGCCACAATCCAGCAGCAGGCTGCCCATGGCATGGCGGATCAGGAAGCAGGAGCCGGTGACACCACCCGCCGCCCCGTGGAAGCTGATGGTCGGATCGCTGGGATGGGTATCGGTCATCAGGCTGCCTCTGTGGCTTTCGGGGGAGTGCCCAGGGTGAAGCCGCTGTCTTCAGCAGCCATTCCGCAGGCGAAACGAAAATCTGTTTCGGTATCGGAATAAATTCGGTAGAGCGGTTCGCCTGCCTGGGCGAAGCTGCCGACCTTTTTCAGCAGGTCGATGCCGGCCCCGGCATCAAAGGGGGCGCCGGCCAGCCGGGCAATGCGCGCGATGCGGTAGCAGTCGATGGCGCCCACGGTGCCATCATGCTCGGCCACAATCTCCCGCGACAGGTGGCCCAGCCGGGCCTCCCGCGGGGGTTTGCCCTGCAATTCCATGATCTTGTGCATGGTGGTCAGCGCCGCGCCCGAGGCCAGCAGTTCGCGCGCCCGCGCCATGCCGGCCCCGCCGCGCAGGGCGGGATCAAATTCCAGAATACGCCCGGCCAGCGCCAGGGCGCGTTCGCGCAAATCCACCGGTGCTTCCGGCCGGTTCTCCAGCACGGCAATCACATCGCGCGCCTCCAGCACCGGGCCGATGCCATTGCCCACCGGCTGGCTGCCATCGGTCATGGTGACCCGCAGGTTCAACCCGATGGCATCGCCGACATATTCAAACAGCTTGCGCAGGCGCAGCGCGTCATTCTGGGTGCGCACCTTGGCCGAGGGGCCGATGGGCACATCGATCACCAGATGGGTGGAGCCGGCCGCCAGCTTCTTGGACAGGATGGAGGCGACCATCTGTTCGCGCGTGTCGATATTCAGCGGCCGTTCCACCGAAATCAGCACATCATCGGCCGGCGACAGGCGGACATGGCCGCCCCAGACCAGACAGCCCTTCACCTCCCGCACGATGTCGCGCATCTGCTCCAGCCCGACCTCCACATTGGCCAGCACCTCCATCGTGTCCGCCGTGCCGGCGGGGGAGGTGATGGCGCGGGAAGAGGTTTTGGGGATGGGCAAACCATGGGCCGCGACAATGGGCACCACGATCATGGAGGTGCGGTTGCCCGGAATACCGCCGATACAATGCTTGTCCACCACCAGCCCGCCGGCAGCCACCCCGTTTCCCCAGGTGAGCCGGTCACCGGCCGCTACCATGGCACGGGTCAGGTGCAGGGTTTCAGCCGTGGTCATGAAACCACCGCAGGCGACGATGAAGGCCGCCACCTCCACCCGTGAATAGCGGTGATGGGCGATATCGTCGATAATGGCCGCGAACTGGTCCGGCCCCAGTTCACTGCCCTGGATCTTGGCGTGCAGCGCGTCGCGGCTGCGGGCGGGGGTAGCATGTTTCAGGCGGACCGCCGTATCCTCCGGCATCCCGAAATGGTTGAAGGCGGTGGTCGACAGGCCCAGCGCACCAGAGCCCAACAAGGCCGGATCATCCACCATCACCAGATCGGCGATGATCCGGTGACCGTTGGCCGCCACTTCCACCTTTTCCAGCCCGGCAAATTCCGCCGCGCGATAGATGGTGCAGTGGCGGGACAGGAAGGCCACATTCTCCTGCCGCGTATCGACACCCACCCGCTTCAGTTTCAGCATTTTTCCACCCGTTAACCGGCGGAATGGTTTCGTCTTCCGCCGTGTTTCCACGATAGACCCGGAAAAGGAACCGCCGCCTTGATGTGGGTCAAGGTGGGGTGGGATGGGGTGGCGCATGATAACTATCGGATCGATCTATAACGATCCGAGGGAGGTATGTCATGGAAAGCAAACATCCGGCCATGGTGCTGAAACAACCGGGCCAGCCGCTGGTGCTGGAATGGCATCAGGTGCCCGCCCCCGGACCCGGCCAGCTGCTGATCCGCGTCTGTGCCTGTGGGGTCTGCCGCACTGACCTGCATGTGGTGGATGGGGAACTGCCCCACCCCGCCCTGCCGCTGGTGCCGGGGCATGAGGTGGTGGGCAGGATAGCTGCCATTGGCAGCGGGGTGGACGGGTTCCAGCTTGACCAGCGGGTGGGCGTGCCCTGGCTGGGTTGGGCCTGCGGCAATTGCGATGCCTGTCACGAAGGCCGGGAGAATCTATGCCCGGAGGCACGCTTCACCGGCTATACGCTGGCCGGCGGCTATGCCAGCCATATTCTGGCTGATGCCCGTTTCTGTTTCGCCATCCCGGACGGGTACAGCGATGCGGCCGCCGCCCCGCTGCTCTGCGCCGGGCTGATCGGCTATCGCGCCCTGCGGATGGCGGGGGATGGGAAGCGGCTGGGGCTTTATGGTTTTGGGGCGGCCGCCCATATCATCGCCCAGGTGGCCAAGGCGCAGGGACGGCGGGTCTGTGCCTTTGTGCGGCCGGGCGATGCGGCGGCGATGGATTTCGCCCTGCGGATGGGGGCGGACTGGGCCGGCCCGTCTGACGCGCCGGGGCCGGAACCACTGGATGCCGCCATCCTGTTCGCCCCGATCGGCGCCCTGGTGCCGGCGGCCCTGACCGCGGTCAAGCCGGGCGGGCGTGTCGTCTGCGCCGGCATCCATATGAGCGATATACCCGCCATGCCCTATCACCTGTTATGGCAGGAACGGCAATTGCTGTCGGTCGCCAACCTGACGCGGCAGGATGCGCTGGAATTCCTGGAACTGGCGGGGCGCATCCCCCTCCATACGGAAATCCATGCCTATCCGCTGATCCGCGCCAATGAGGCACTGGCCGACCTGCGGGCCGGTGCCTTTACCGGGGCAGCGGTGCTGCTGCCGTAGGTGCCAGGATCAAGGCAACAGCATGATGGCCAGTGACCCCGCCCCCAGGGAGAGCAGGTTGATCACCAATACCGGCACGCCAATCCCACGCCCGCCGATAAAGGCAGCCATCACCGATTTGGTCAGGGTGTTGACGGCGATGGCGATGCCAATGGCAATCAGGGCGGTTTCCGCTGCAATGGAATGGCCGCCCAGCCGGGCCATGGAAATGGTAACAGCATCGACATCGGCGATGCCGGAAACCGCCGCCACCGCCAGCACCGCACTGTCACCGATATAGGCCTTGGCGGCACCGGCGGCCAGCATGACAATGGCGATGAAGGCGGAGAGCTTCAGCGCCGTGGCCAGTTCCAGCGGGTTGCTGGTGGCCAGGGCCGCCTGATTGCCGCTCATCGTGTGGCGACGGCTGAACAGCAGCACAAGGATTCCCAATCCCATCACCGCCAGCATGGCAGCCAGCGGCAATACCAGTTCCACTGCCAGCGTCTGGTTCAGCAGGCCGACAATGACGCAGACCCGAACCGCCATCACGGCGCCGGCCAGCAAAATGCCGGCGGACAGGGTGTTTTCCAGCCCCGGCGTGCTGCGGGCAAAGCGCGACAGGGTCAGCGTGGTGGCGGTGGAACTGGCCAGCCCGCCGGCCAGTGCCGCCATCAACACGCCCAGCCGGTCCCCGAACAGGCGGATGGCGACATAACCGCCAAAGGAAATGGCGGCGATCAGAATAGCCAGGAACCAGATTTCCGCCGGGTTCACCGCCCCCCAGGGGTCGATGGTGCGGTTGGGCAACACCGGCAGCAGCAGGAAGGACATGGAGAGCAGCACCAGGATGGCGCGGATTTCCTCCCACCGCAGGCCGCGCAGCCATTGGTGCAGCGGATCGCGCAGCGCCAGCAGCAGCGTCATGGCCACCGCCGCCGCCACGGCCACCCGCACCTCGCCCAGCACGGCGAAGGCCCCCAGCATGAAGGTCAGGATCGCCGCCACCGTGCCGGTGGCGCTGACATCGCGGTCGTCGCGCGCCTCCAACAGCCGGAAGGCGGCGAAGGTGCCGGCATGGCCCAGCAGGGCCGCCGCCAGCACCCAGGAACTGGTGATCTGCGACAAGGCCCCCGCCACCCCGCCCAACAGGCCGGACAGCGCAAAGGTGCGCAGACCAGCGGCCCGCTGGCCGTCGCCGGCCTCACGCATTTTCCACCCGCGCTCCAACCCCACCAGCAAGCCGATCGCCAAGGCCACGGCCAACCGGCTCAGCAAGGTTACTTCATTCATGAGAGAGGGTTTCCTGGGGGTGTACGACTGGGCCCCTTACCCCTCCGTGCCTCCCCCGCGGAAGCGGGGGTCCAGGGGCAAAGGGCACCGAGGCTATGGTTCTTATGGCTCCTGGTTCCCCGCTTCCGCGGGGAAGGCACGAATTTGGTTCGGTTATTTATCTTAGCATTCACATGCGCATCGCGGGACAATCCCCCTCACCGCATATGTACATACGTCCCCGGTGCCGCCTCCAGCGGCGGCAAACCGGCTTCCTTGCAGCCCATGGACGGCGGCGGTACCGGGGCACCGGAACGTTCATCCAGCCAATCCACCCAGGACGGCCACCAGGAACCCTCCCGCGGTGGCGTGGCTGCCATCCAGGTATCGGCATCCATATAGGGCTGATCGGGCTGGATGGTTTCCAGTCGGTGGCGACGGCGGGGGCGACCGGGTTCCGAGACGATGCCGGCATTGTGTCCGCCATTGGTCAGGCAGAAGGTCAGTTCCGTATCCAGCAGCAGCCGGGCCCGATAGACGGAATGCCAGGGGGCCACATGGTCCGTCTCCGTGCCCACGGCAAAGACAGGGCAGCGTATGTCGCCCAGGGCCACCGGCCGGCCATCCACCCGGTAGCGGCCGCCGGCCAGTTCATTCTCCAGGAACAGCCGGCGCAGATATTCCGAATGCATCCGATAGGGCATCCGGGTGCTGTCGGCGTTCCAGGCCATCAGGTCGATCATCGGCTCCCGCTCACCCAGCAGATATTCGCGCACCATCTTCGACCAGATCAGGTCGTTGGAGCGCAGAAGCTGGAAGGCGCCGGCCATCTGGGTGGTATCGAGATAGCCCTGGCTCCACATGCCATCTTCCAGGAAGGAAAGCTGGCTTTCATCGATGAACAGGGTCAGCTCACCGGCTTCGGTGAAATCGGTCTGGGCGGCCAGCAAGGTCATGCTGGCCAGCCGCTGGTCACCATCGCGGGCCAAAGCCGCCGCGACGATGGAGAGCAGCGTACCGCCCAGGCAATAACCCATGGCATGGACGGGCATTCCCGGCACCACCGCATTCACCACCCGCAGCGCATCCAGCACACCCAGGCGCTGGTAATCCTCCATGCCCAGATCACGATCCTCCGGCCCCGGATTCTTCCAACTGACGCAGAAGACCGTATAGCCACGGGAGACCAGATAGCCGATCAGGGAATTCTGCGCTGACAGGTCCAGGATATAATATTTCATGATCCAGGCGGGCACGATCAGCACCGGTTCCGGCCGCACCTCCCCCGTCGTGGGGCTATACTGGATCAGTTCCATCAGGCGATTGCGGAACACCACCCGGCCGGGTGTAACGGCCAGATTTCCCCCCACCCGGAAATCCTCCACCCCCGCCGGCCCCTTGCCGGAGAGTTGACGGCGCAGATCGTCGGTCCAGTTGCGATAACCACGGGCCAGATTGACGCCCATCTGGTTCACGGTGGCTTCCAGCACCTCCGGATTGGTCAGCGGGAAATTGGTGGGGGAGATCATGTCCAGCAACTGGCGGGCCGTGAAGGTCACGCCCTTTTCATGGCCTTCCGCCACGCCCCGGATGCCGGTGGTGGCATTGTGCCACCATTGCTGCTGCAGCAAAAAAGCCTGATGGATCAGGTTGAAGGGTGGTTTCATCCAGCCGGGATGCTCAAACCGCCGGTCCTGCGGCAGCGGGTCGATGCAGCGCGGCGCCCCCTCCTGCGTACCACAGGTAGTGGCATAATGGGCCAGCCGGGCTGTCTTGCGCATACCCTTCTGCCACAGCTCAATCTGCTTGCCGGGGGAGGAGGCCAGATGGATGGCCCAATCCGCCCAGGCCAGCGTCAGCGCTGCCGGCGAAACGGACGCGGTGAAGCGCCCCATCCAGGCATGGGTCATCCGGTCCAGGATGGAGAGCGTGGCCGCCGCCGGCGCCGCCTCCTCCAGCGCCGCCGGCGCGCAGGAGGGGAGTGCAGGCGGGACCGCCTTTACGGGGGTGATGCTGGTGGCGGTACGGATCGTCCCTTCCGGCATGGCTCTAGCCTTCCTGTCCAGTGATGGTTTCCAAGGACAACCACAGACTGGCAGCAAAGGCCCCAGGGGGCCTTGATATGCATCAAGGAGCAGCGTTTCCGATGGGGCGCCGGGGGGTTACCCCGTTCAGCTAAACCCGGCGCGCAGGCAATCATGCAAGGTGATGACACCCACCGGCTTTTGATCCGCCGTGACGAACAGGCAGGTGATGCCCTCATGATTCATGCGGGCCAGACTTTCGCCCACCAGCGCGTCAGGCCGGGTGACGCGCGGCTTGCGGCTCATGATCTCATCAGCGCGGCGGGAAAGCAGGCCAGGGTCCATATGGCGGCGCAGGTCGCCGTCGGTGATAACGCCGACCAGCCGCCCGTCCCCATCCACCACCCCGGCACAACCCAGGCTTTTGGAGGTGATGGTCAGCAGCACCTCCGACATGGGTGCTGTCAGCGCCACCAGGGGTAGCGCTTCATCCTGGCGCATGATTTTTTCCACCCGCATCAGGGTCTGGCCCAACCGGCCACCGGGGTGGAAATTGCGGAAGTCCCCTGCCGTGAAGCCGCGCGCCGTCATCAGCGCCACGGCAATGGCATCCCCCAGGGCCATCATCATGGTAGTGGAGGTGGTGGGCGCCATGCCGACCAGACAGGCCTCCGGCGCCTGCGGCATCACCAGCGGCAGGGTGGCCGCGCGCGCCAGGGTGGATTCCGCCCGGCTGGTGATGCCGACCAGCGGGATGCTCCAGCGGCCGCAATAAAGCAGCAGGTCGGACAGTTCCTGTGTTTCACCGGAATTGGACAGGGCCATCACCAGATCGCCGGGGCCGATCATCCCCAGATCGCCATGGCTCGCCTCCGCCGGATGAATGAAATAGGCCTGAGTGCCGGTGGAGGACAGGGTGGCCGCGATCTTGCGGGCGACATGGCCGCTTTTGCCGATGCCGGCCACGAAGACCCGGCCCTGGCGGGCCAGAATGGTCTCCACCACCCGGTCAAACGGCTCGTCCAGACTGTCCTGCAACAGCCGCAAGCCATCGATTTCCTTGGCGATGGCCGTGCGGCCGATCAGATGGGGGGCTTGCGCCATCATGTCATTCCCTATTCACGCCCTGTCGACCAACCGACCTTATCGGGCCACAGGCTGATGTGGGGCTGGATGCCCGATTGATCCAGCCTGCGCAAGCGGGACCGGCTGCATGTCGGCCCTGAAGCATAGAGCCGCGACGGATGGCAGCGCTGACAATGTCCTGTCGGGTGGCCGACAGCCTGCGCCGATCAGATTAACACCACCTCACTCCCCGGAAAACGACCCTTTACCTTTGACAGAAGAACCGTTTAGTTTAAAGAAGCCACAGCCAAAGACAATTTGCAGATTGATCATTCCCATGCGAATGCGTCGTTTTTTAAGTAGGAAGTTGACGGAAACGGTCGATATTATCGACTATGTGCGCACCCATCTTACGTCGATTATCCGACCCAGCTACATCCGGCGGCGCTGGAGCGGCGACGTTCGTTTGGATGGCGCAAAGCGTGTTGTGGTTTTCAACCATTTCGACATGCGCGGCATTATTCATGAATATGTAGAATTTTATCTGAAAGAGCTGAAAAAGCAGGGGTTTTCCATTGTTTTCACCAGCAATTCCCCACGCTTTCCCGAAAAAAGCGTCGAGAAGCTGAAGCCACTCGTGTCGGTCATTTTGTGGCGCCGTAATGTCGGCTATGATTTTGGCGCCTTTAAGGATGGCATTGCGGAAATACCCGATCCGCAAGCACTCGACATGCTGCTGATCACCAATGACAGCATGTATGGACCTTTGCAGGATTTCGCGCAGGTGATCAACCGGGCTGATCCGGTTGAAGCGGATCTGTGGGGCATCACGGATTGCTGGGATGGCCGTTTCCACCTGCAAAGCTATTTCCTGTTGTTCCATCCCCAGGCAATCCGCAGTCCGGCCTTTGCCAAATTCTGGGGCAACCTGCCCTATTTCCGGCGCAAGCGCTGGGTTGTGCGCTATGGGGAGATCGGACTTACGCCGTTCTTTCTGTCCTACGGCGTGCGCTGCAAAGCGATGTTTCCCTACAGGAGCTTGATCAGCGCCATAACACCGAAGGTCGAAGCCTATCTGGCCGCCACCTCCGATGAGGCAGATCCTGTCCGTCGTCGATATGTCGAAATGATCGGCAAATGCCTGCGCGACGGTGTGCCGCTCAATCAGACGCATTTCTTTTGGGATCAGTTGCTGACGGACGGCAAATGCCCCTTCATCAAGCGTGATTTGTTGCAGCATAATCCCATGGCAATCCCCTACCTCCATAAATGGCAGCAATTGATCGGGCAGGTCTCCAACTACGATTCCGAGCTGATCGTCAAGCACCTGCAGACGACGATGCGCAACCGGGTCTATTAGGATTCAGAGGCCGCAGGAAAATACGCTTCCGCCCCGATCCTGCGGCACCCTTCCCACCGGTCAAGACCGGGAAAGAAAGGCCAGCAAAGCATCATTCACGCCGCTGGCCGGCAGGGAGAGCGGCAACAGCATCCCCCGCCCCTGTGCACGCAACCGCTCGGCCTGGGCGCCAATATCAAAAACGGCTGTCGGCAGGCCCGCCGCCAGCACATGGCTGAGCGCATAGCACCAAGTCTCTGGCCAGACGGAGGGCACAAAGGCCGCGTGCGGGGTGATCTCGGACAGCAGGCCGGGAAACTCCGCTTCCTCATACCGGCCGGTCACCATCGCCGCGCCGGTCTCAATCAAGGCATCATCATCCAGGCTGTAGCCGAGGACAATGAAGCGAAGCGGCAGCACGCGTGCCGCCGCGTCACGCGCACAATCCAGCAGGATTTGGAAGCCTTTGGGAGGGCCAATGGCACCGGGTACCACGATGCGCAGATTCTCCCCCGCCTGACGCGGCGGCGTCACGAAAGAGCTGGGGGCGACGGTTTCCTGCAATGGTGTAACACAGAGCCGCGCTGCCGGTGCATAACGCAACAAACGCCCCGCCGCCTCCTGCGTGGCGCAGTCCACCTGCTGTGCCTGTTCCAGCACAGGACGCGTCACCGCGCGCCACGCCGCCACGCTCATCCCGGTCTGGAGCACATCGCCATGCGCTGCCACGCACTGTTCGCAAGCGCGAATATCCGTTGGCTCGCCGCAATAACGGTCATCGCCATTGGTCAAGGTGATGCGGGGGCAGATCCAACTGTAATCATGCAGATGCACCCGATAGGGAATGCGCGCGGCCAACCCGGTCAGGCAGTCTGCTGTCAGATGGAACGGATGGTGCAGTTCCATCTCCCTGACCCCCAGCCGCGCCAGGTCAGACCAGAGCAAATCCAGTTCTGTCAGTGTGTCGTAAAATAGGTTCCCCAGTTCCGGGCGGTCGGGCAATTCCAGGATCAGCCGACGGGGCTTGCCCTCCATCCGATCAGGGCGCAACAACAGCACCCCGTCGGCACTCTCCCGGGAACGGACCGCTATCCTGTCCTGAATGAAACGTTCGGTCCCGCCGCCAAGCTTGGCACAGACGATCATGAAGGGCCGCTGAACCATATCGCTGAAAAGCCGGGCGCGATCCAGGGCACGCCGATGAACCGCCAGCGGATCCCGCTCGATAAAGCCATGCACCGTGGGTTCATAATCGGGATAAAGCCGGGCGAGCAGGCGCAAGGCCTGATCGACCCTGGCCTGTTTGGCAGGGCCAAAGGACCCCCCCCCGACATGACCGACATAAAGATCCAACGCCATCCGGTGGCGCCAGCCAAGCCGGCTGGCGCGCTGGCAGAAATCATTCTCCTCCCCATATCCGGCCCCGAACGTGGCCGCATCGAACCAACCGGTCTGCGCTAAACAATCCCGCCGGATATACATGCAGAAACCGACCGCCGTCGGAATGTCGATGGCCTGACCATCCAGTACATGTCCAGCCAGGGCACTCAGGGCCGGCACGTCAACCTCGGCCAGCGGCGTGGCCGCATTGGCACGCGGATAGGAACAGATGGTGGCATCATTGGACCAGGGCGTGACCGTACCGATATCGGGAGCCTGCTGCGCTGCCACCTGCAAGCGTCTGAGCCAGCCGGGCACCACAACAGTATCGGCATTCAGCAACACCACATCGCGGGCGCCACCAGCCATGGCCATGCCGATATTGACGCTGCGCACAAATCCCAAATTGGTCGGATTGCGGTGCAGCGTGATGCGGCCTTCCAGGGCCAGGCGGTCGAGCAATTGGGCAATTATCGGGTCCGGCCCCCGATCATCAATGGCAATGATCCGCATGGGGACACCCGGATCGCAGGACAAAAGCCGGTCGAAACAGACGCGCGTCGCCTCAAGGTCGCCATAGACGGGCACAATCACATCCACCGTCGGCGACAGCACGGCAGGCAGCCCAACCGGCTGCGGCAGGCTCAACGGCTCCCGGGTAAGCGCAAACAACAATCCTGGGATGCCGATGCCGGAAAGGGACAGCTTCTCCGGTTCCAGCCGGGATAGTTCCTCACCCACACTGCCAGCCAGCGGCGTCAGCACCGGCTCAGCCCGTATCTGGCCGTCATCCGTCAGAAGCAGGGCCAGGGGGCGGTCCGGGCAGGCCGTATCCCGGGCGCGAACCAGCAGGTCCCCCCCCTCATCCCGTTCCACGATCGCCACCAAACGGGGAGGATAGAGCCAAGCCCCACGCAGCGCCGGAGCAGCAACCGGGACACCGTCCAGATACACCTCGGGATCAACGGCCCCCCGCAAGGCATCCGGCAGCTGCAGTTCCACCACACTGGCGGCAGCGGCAGGTGGCACCTGCCGCTGAACCAACACATGACCCACCCATTCCAGGGCCAGATGCCCCCCACCAGGCGGCACAGCGCATTGGATCGTCCGCCTGGCGATGAAGGCGATGGGACGGCCGCTTGCTTGGGCATAGAGACGAAGCAATTCCACCGCTTCGGCATCCGCTTCGGCATGCCAGGCCAAGGCCTCCAGAACCGATGGTTCCCAACACCCCAATCGCGCCAGGGTTTTGGCCGCCATGGCGTGTCGCGGCGTCAGTGCCAGGGCCTCATCCAGCAGTTGTCGTGCGCCAGGGGCATCGTTCAGCCGCAGACGCGCAATAGCCGCCAGCAATAGATCGTCGGCATGGGGTGGATCAAAGCGTGAAAGGCGCTGCGCCAAGACCGACAACGGCGCAATATCCGGGGCTGCCAGTGCTGCCAGCATGGCAGCACGCGCGATCTCCCGCTTCGATATGGCGGGTGTGACTTTTCCGTCCCCCCCTTTGGTGGAGGGCAGCGCCTTCTCGGTCATCGCGGAACGATGGCCAACCGCAAGGCAATCAAGGGATCCTGTGGCTGGGGAGAACGGCAGGGTTCACCATCAGCCGCTTCGATCTCCCCATGCCGAAGGAAGCGCGCTGCATAGATCACACGATGCGTGTTGGCCAAAGGGGGCATCAGCCGGAAGGCAATACCGGAAAGCGGCCGCCCCCCACCAAGGGTGAGACCCCCGGGTGCCGGCGTCCAATGCGCCTCAGCGGCGTTTGCCCCAGCCACCCTGTATTGCAGCAACTGGCCAACGCTGGGACTGGTCTCAACCCGGATACCCTCAATCCAGAACGGCGCATCCTCCGCAGCCGCCCATTCCCCGGCTGCGAATGCCTGCTCGCCGATCTGTTGGATGGTGGCGAATAAACGCAAGCCGACGGGCGGTGCCTGTTTTGCCGGTGAGAGCGGACGTATCTCAAGATCAACACAGGACTGAATATCCTGACCAAAAATATAATTGGTGATCATTAACGGAGAGGGGCCTGGAGGTACCGAGATCACCACCTCATCGGCAGCGGCGACCCAAGCCACTGGCTCCAAGGCGCCCTTTTGCAGAAAACGAACCGGAGAGGTGCCGGGTTGCGGCACGGATGTCAGCTGGGCTGCCGGGAAGGCGACCCCATTGATCACCCGGGGCCGCTGGGCGGAAGGCCGCACCGCAGCGACATAAGTACCTTCAGGAAGAACAATGACCTGGGCCGAACTGCGCAGCCGGTCCGCTGTGGCTTCCGGTTCCACCGTCGCCAACGTACCATTCGTCGTCGTCATCGTTATCACTTACGTAAGGGGGTAGCAGCGCGCTGATGATAGCCGATATCGGGTTAAGCAATTAAACAAAAATATTCACCCTTAACCCTATGACAGTTAGAGCCGGGTGCGTTTAAACGGAAACGCACCCGGCTCTAACTCCTTGTTCAGCGAGCGGATTCACGCTCCAAAGCGATTCCGCTTTTCCGCGATCCGCTCTAGGCGTGGGCAATCACAGGGGGCAAGATCACGTTGCATTCCAGAACGTAGCGGCAAAGTGTTGTGCCCCGTCCGCCACCGAATGGAACCAAATACCCCCGCAGCACCACGGCGGGGACATCATGATAATTGCAAACAGAACAGTAGTTATAAAAAAATGGCGGACCGAAGTCCGCCATTTCTTCACACATAACAAGCGTAAAAGCTTACTTGACCGTGAACCAGTTTATGCTTGCACCCGTCTGGCCGACCACCGTAATCGTCGACCCATCGGGGAGCGTCAGGACGGTATTGCCACCGGTGACCTGTGCACTGGAAATCAAGGACACCAAGTTCAAGGTACCCGTGCCATAATTGGCAGTCGTGAAGGCGAGCGTGTCCTGAGTCGGGTTGAAACCCGAGATCGTGTCATTGCCATCGCCCGGGCGGAAAATGAACACATCTTTGCCGGCGCCAGCCACAAGCGAATCATTGCCTGTTTCGCCGATGATGTAGCCACCGCCAGTACCAGCCGTAATCGTGTCATTACCGGCGCCACCACCGAGCGTGGCACTGCCCGCACCACCGGTCAGAACGTCGTTGCCCGCACCGCCATTGATAATCGCGTCACCGTTGGCGGAAATCACATCACTACCGGTACCGCCCAACACGCTGTCGCGACCATCGCCGGCCACAATGGTATTTGAGCCGGAGGTGCTGTTCAGCACCATGAACTGATTGCCGGCATCGCCAACAACCAGCTTGGCCGAATCGCTGGCACCCACAAACACGGCAGCGACACTACCATTGCCGGTGCCCGTCACGACGATCTGATTCAAAGACGAATCAACACCAATATTCGTCAGACTGCCGGACGAAACCCCTGTTAAGTCCACAACACCAAGATCATTCGATGCGCCGGCCGACTTAACCACCGTGGCGGTTGACACGTTGGTGAACGTGGCCTGCCCCAGCAGAAGCGGACCGCTGGTGATCGGCGCCGTCTGAACAGGTGCCGTCGTACCAATGGTCGAGATCGTCTGGGTCGTCCCAGCGGGCACAACCGTCTGCAGAATGTTGGAAACGGTCGTGAGCTGTGCGTTCGTCAAACCGGCGCCACCGACAGTGGAGCCTCCGGGCAAAGTTGCCATGTCTGTCCCCCAAAAATTTCATCAAGGGGACATGACAGGAGCCTCTTAGAGCTTCCGCGCCGCGTCCCGCTAATCTTAACTACCGCGGTGGAAGGTAACAGTTCATCCCTCGCCAAGCAACCGGTTATTGCAGTGCATTACAAATCAGAACCACACGCCAATGCAGGTACCAAAGGGTGAAAGACATGCCAGCTACGGCTAATTTTTCTGATTTTTCAGTTAATTAACAAGCTCTACGTCAGCTGACGTGGCTAACCAGTATGCGCGATATGGACACGCCACCTGCGGGATAACCCATAAGACCTACCCCATTTTGGTTAACATGACGCGCCCCTGACGCGAGCACTGCTTAACGTTGTCGGGCCTCAGCGACAATTGCAAGCGCCGTTGCCACGGGCTCATCATCGGCCAAATCGGGGGAATCCCACCCATCGAACAGATCATCGGCTTCCTGAAAGGCTCCCAGTTGCACCAACCGAATTAGAATCAGTTTACGGGCATGTCGAATCGATGCAGGCGCCGTGTCCGCTCCTGGCATGCACCAGATCGCTCGGAAAGTGTCCAGCACGGCCGCAGCATCGGACGCCGTGGCGATCGCCTCCCATGCCCCGATTTTATCGACCACAAAATCCTGGCATAGAGGAGCTGCAAGCAGCGTTACCTCATCACCCACGATGTTCGTCATGCCGACCCGCCACAACATGTCGGGATGACCCATCGCCCGCAAATCCCGCCGCAGGAAACGGCGCAAGGAACGACGGGCCTCTGCGGGGATAAGAAGCCCGGTCGCAGGGTTCCCCCGTTCCACCGCCGCCAGCAGTGGGGCTGTGTCTCCTCCCGCGCAGGCGGTGGCCACCAAATTCAATATAATCGCGTGCGCGCTGAGACGTTCCGTCTCCCCATCGTCCATGCCGGCATTCTGCAGGGCCAATCGCAAGCCGCGGCCGGCGAGAATCGCGGCAGCGGTATAGCGAACGGCCGCGACTGGATCCGCCTCCAAATTGTTTGCGAGGATTGCCCGATAATAAAGCAGGCCAGCAAGATGCGCTGGATAGTGACGCAACCATTCCTGCGCATCACCATAGTCTTTCAAGGGCCGCAAGGCCGCCGAGCGGCTGACATCCAGTCCGAAACGCCGCCGAATATCGTCAGCAATCAATACAAACTGCGTCAGAGCAGCCGCTGATTCGCCAGCATTGACCAGTTCCTTGAAGAGTCGGTAACGCAGCCCGGACAATAAAACGGGCGCCAGACCCGGCGTATCCGCCCGCTGACAGAGATAGTTACGATAAAGCTGACTATCCAGCTGTCTTTTCGCGGGTAGTTCGGCATTACTGGCAAGAGCATGCAAAGTATCGCCCCGCTCCTCGACCCGAACATGCCGGAAGCCGGTGGAACGCAGCGCCCTCTCAAGCCCCATGGCACTGAACAGGGTTAGATGCAGGCCTGGCGTTGCGATCGGGGCCAGGATACCCGGCGTGGTGTTCGGGTTGAGGGCGGCACCATTGGGCGTGGTCAAAACCGCCACGCCGGTTTCGCCGACAGCACGGCGCACAGACGCCAGAAATCCCGATGGTTCGGGAATATGCTCAATCACCTCAGAGGCATAGGCAACGTCAAAAGGCTCTGCCAGCGGCGTCTCCTCCGTCCAATAATCCAGCACAATATCAAGGCCAAGATAGGAACGCCCCAGCGCGGCCAGACCGGAAGGATCATATCCTTTAGCCGTCCAACCCAAGGAGACCTGGACAAAGTCACTGGCAAAGCCGAAACCGCCGCCAATTTCCAACATGCGGCGCCCCGGCCCGGCCTCCGCCCAGCCCAGCGGCTCCAGCATCGGGCGGATGCCGGCATTCTGCTCCAGATAGAATTCCAGCAATGGCCCATCCGGATGAGCTTCCGGCGTATAATCCGCGCCGCGACGGTCGGTGGAAAAACGTGACTCACAGGACGGACATTGCACAATCGTCCAGTCGGTCTGGCCCGGCCCCGCTCCGGGAATGACCAATACAGGGCGATGGGGGCCGGAATCGGCACAGACAGGGCAATCTGCCTCAAAAGCTATGCCCTCACCGGACTGCCATACGAATTCCACATCAACCCCCGTTATTTACCGGTTTCAGCATTCAGCACGGCTAAGGCGATCATAAGAAACCAAGCTCTGAAAGGCCAAAGCCAAATATCTTGCGGATTAATCCCCACGCGATACAACAGGGTCAATCGCCAACCCAGGGTGCGATATGTACAAAGTCTTGTTCTTGCACAAGTTATTTCCTGCACAGTTCGTCCATCTGGCAACAAAGCTGGCATCGGTTCCCGGTGTACGAGTGACGGCACTGGCAAGTGACTTTCAGGCCCGCCTCACCGGGGTTGAAGCAGAGGCCTACCATTTCGTTGATCGCGGAGGCGGCGGCAGTCACCCTTATCTGTTCGAGTCCAATCGCGCCATCTGGCGCGGCCAGGCGGTATTGGCCCACTGCGCCGAGCTATCGCGGGCTGGCTATCGGCCTGATCTGATCATCGGTCATAATGGTTGGGGGGAGATTCTGTTTCTCAAGGATCTCTGGCCGGCAGCAGCGCTGATCGGCTATTTTGAGTTCTTCTATCGCGGACAAGGGGCCGATATCGGGTTCGACCCGGAAGAACCCTTCAGCTTGGACGATCTGGCCCGCGTCAAAACAATGAATACTATCAATTTGCTGGGGCTGGACACGGTGGATGCCGGTGTCAGCCCCACCGCATGGCAAAAACAGCTCTATCCAACCGAATATCAGCCAAAACTGACCTTAATCCACGACGGCATCGACACCGAACGCGCCTGCGCCGGCCCTGCCCGGCCTCTGGTGCTGCCGGACGGGCGGCGACTGGGACCGGATGTTCCGATCGTCACTTACGTCGCCCGCGATCTGGAGCCCTATCGCGGTTTTCGCTCCGCCATGCGCGCGGCCGTCGATATTTTGCAGCGGCGAACGGACGCCCATATGGTGTTTGTCGGCGGTGATGGTATCTCCTATGGCAACCCGCCCCCCGGCGGCGGTACCTGGCGCGCCCGGATGTTGGCTGAACTGGACGGAAAACTGCCAACGGACAGGGTTCATTTTATCGGCAAAGTGCCGCATGCCGAGTTTATCAACTTGATGCGCCTGTCGCGCGTACACCTTTATCTTACCTACCCGTTCGTCCTCAGCTGGTCCATGCTGGAAGCCATGGCAACCGGCGTTACACTGGTCGCCTCCGCGACCCCCCCCGTACAGGAGGTGGTGGAGCATGGGCATAATGGCCTGCTGGTGCCGTTCGCTGACCCAGCTGCGATCGCTGAAGGAGTGTTGCAGGCTCTGGCGATGCAAGCGGACCACCGTCTGGCCATGCGTCGGGCCGCCCGCAAGACGGTGGTCGACCGGTACGATCTGCATTGGGTGGCTCTGCCGGCCTGGATGCAGCTGTTGCGCGACCGTTTTCACGCCCCTGTGTAGCAAGATGGAAGAGGCGGTTTTCGCCTGAGCAGAGAGCGCTAACCTCTTCCCCTGCCGGGCCTGCTGGGATAGAGGTGTTGTCGTGGATTCGCGTGCGGGGGAAAGTGACAGTGGCCGGCAGCAGGTTGACCTCGCTGATTAACAGCATCACCCACGGAATAAGGGGCTCTGCCTATGCCCGTGGCGAGCGGCTGGCTGGCAGGGGGAAGTTGGCTGATGCCGCTGCAATCTGGCAGGAAGGCGCCAGACAGGGAGATCCCCAATGCCAGATGGCCCTGGCAGAGGCCCTGGATGCTGGACGCGGCGTCCTGCCCAACCCCAAAAGCGCGTTCCGCTGGTACCGGGCGGCCGCAGAAAATGGCCTCGCACGCGCGCAGGCCTGCCTTGCCAGCCACTATGCCAATGGCTTTGGGGATGCAAAAGGCCAGCACAAGGCTGATGCTTTTGTCCTGGAAAGAAGTGACGTCCAAGCGCGTCATTGGGCCCGATTGGCAGCAGAACAGGGAATGGTGGAAGCACAGGTGCTGTTGGGCTGGCTTTATGCCCGTGACGGTGGCCCTGACGCCCCGCTTGACATCGCACAGGCCTGCATCTGGTATCAGCGCGCGATCGATCAGGGCAGCATCAAGGGCATGGTGGGTCTGGCCAATCTGATCGCGGGGGGCAATATGCCGGACCGGGAGCCCGCAGACGCTTTTGCCCTTTATGAGCAGGCCGCCCACCAGAACGACCCCACCGCACAATATTATACAGGGCTCTATCTGCTGGAGGGCATTGGAACCGTGCCGGATGGCGGGGCCGCCATGGCGTGGCTCTCAAAGGCCGGCGAGGCCGGCATCGTTGCGGCCTGCCGTACCCTGGGCATTGTTTACCGGCGGGGGCGCGGCGTAGAGCGGAATTTCGCTGCCGCTGAGACCTGGCTGCGACGCGGCGCACTTAAGGGTGACTCCGAATGTATGGCGCTGCTGGCAGACATGCATATGGCCAGAGAAGCAGCCGTTGCCAATCCCGGTGAAGCCATCATCTGGTACACGGCCGCCGCAGAATTGGGGCATGTCGGCGCCCTGGCTGCACTGGGACTAGCCCACCAGACGGGCAAACATGTGCCACTCGACCCCTTGCGGGCAGTCTATTTCTTTGAGAAGGCCGCCGCCGGGGGACATGCAGAAGGAGCTTTCCATCTCGGCCTCTGCCACCTGGAGGGTCGCGGCATCCCGGTTGATTATCAGAAGGCGGCCCGCTTCCTGATGATGGCGGCCGAATTGGGCCACGCCAATGCCACCTATAATATGGGGGTGTTGTGTTTCCATGGCCATGGCGTGCCGCAAGATCAAGAAAGGGCGATGAGCTTTTATGCCCGGTCGGCCGAAATGGGCAGCGCTTCAGGGCAGTTCCGGCTGGCCCATGCCCTCGCCACAGGTCAGGAACTGCTGCCTGCTGACCCTGAAAAGGCCATGCACTGGTTCACTGCCGCCGCCGAACAGGGCCATGTCCCCGCCCAGGTTAATCTGGTCCGCATTCTCATCAGCCGGCAAGCCCCCAGAGAAGAACTCGAATATTGGCGTAGCCGCCTCTATGAAGCCGCCAGGCAGGGTATTGCCATTGCCATGACCGCCCTGGCGGAAATGAAATGGAATATTGACCGCGATGCCCCCGCAGCTATTGAAATGGCCCGGTCTGCGGTAGAGCTGGGCGATCCGTTGGCCGAAAGTCTGGCGCAATATCTGGAGGCACGGAGCTTCAGCGGTATTGTCCGCTGAAGCTCCCCAGTCTTTAAAATACTGGCTCTAGAGCCGGGTGCGTTTAAACGGAAATACACCCGGCTCTAAGTCCTTGTTCAGCGAGCGGATTCACGCTCCAAAGCGATTCCGCTTTTCCGCGATCCGCTCTAGGTTCTGTTCTTTATCATGAGGGCTCCCGCATACCCTCAGAGATATTTTTAATCACCGTACCCAGCAGATATTGCATGATCGTGCGCTCACCGACCACAATATCTGCCTGAAGCGGCATACCCGGCAGCAATGTGACATCCTTAGGCACATTCCGTAGCTTTATTTCCGTAATTTCAATACGGGACTTATAGAAGCGGGTTCCACTGGGCGTACCATCATCCAGTCGATTGAAACTGTCGGCACTGACGGAACGGACGCGTCCAACCACCGTGCCATATTCGGTGAATCGATAGGCGTCCAGCTTAATCTTCGTTTCGTCGCCGGGCTTCACGAAACCCTGGTCAGTGCCGGCAATGTCTGCCTCGACCTCCAGCTCCGCATTGCTGGGAACCAAGGAAACGATCACTTCGCCCGACGGTACAACGGCGCCATTGCCAATATCCGCCACCTTGACAACGGTGGCGTCACTGACCGCACGAAGCTCAATCAGATTGCGGCGATATTCCGCCTTGGACAGTTCATCAGCCACCTGCTGAAGCTCAGTGCGGCGGGAAACCAATTCCTGGGAAACACTGGAGTTCCATTCCTGCATATAGGCCTCCCGCTCCGCCCCCAAGGATTGCAGCTCATGCCGCGCTGTAACGATCTGCTGCTCACTATTCGAAAGATTACGGGCAATTTCCGCCTTGTTATCTTGAGCAACCAGCACGTTCAGTCGGCTCCCCACCTCTTTACGGGCCAGTTCTGAACGCATCTTTTCAATCTCGCTGTTCACTGCCAATCGGGAACGATAATATTCCGCGTCTCGTGAACTGCTTTGAATGGTGCCCTGGATGGACTTGATTTTCTGATCATAAACCGCCAGACGCGATTCCCGCTCTGCCTGCCGGGAACGCCAGATCTCCAATTGTGTCGACCAGGAGATGCTCGCCTGGTCAGCAGCTTTGAAGGGAGCGCCCGCCTGCTCAGCCTCCAGCCGAGCGACCTGGGCACGCAGGGTTTCCACACGGGACTGCAACTGCGAGACGTCGGCACCGGTCAATGTCGGGTCCAGAATCACCAGCACATCGCCCTTCTTCACTGTTTGGCCTGGCCGGACCAAGACCTCACGAATCACCGAGGATTCAAGGGGCTGAACGGTGATGGTCGGCGTACGGGAGATAATGCGCCCGCGTGAGCTGACGACGATATCCAGCGTCATAATGTTGGCCAGTACAACCAATGCCAACACCATGCCTGCCAAGATGTGGACCGTCAGCTGCACCTGTCTTGGGTACGGGGCACCAATAATCTCAGCCATCTCTGACTGGAAGTCGTTGATAGCCTGGTCCGCCGCGTCAGCAGTCCGGCTGTTAGGACGCAGGACCAGCGATCGACCGCTCATTGTTCGCTCCTGTCGGGGACTGATGACGATTTTGCTGGAACCAGAGATGACGATAAATACTGCACCGCTCCAGCAACTCCTCATGCGTGCCAATATCGTAGACCCGGCCCCGCTCCATCACGATGATCTGGTCGCAATCCACCAGCGATGCCAGTCGATGCGAGATGATGAGCATGGTGCGGCCAGCCGCTATGTGGCGCAAATTATTATTGACGATGGCTTCGCTATCCGGGTCGAGCGCACTGGTCGCTTCATCCAGAATCAGAATGGAGGGGTCAACCAGCAGTGCCCGGGCAATCGCCAAACGCTGGCGCTGGCCACCTGAAAGATTGGCAGCGCCTTCCGAAAGGAACGTATCGTAACCGGCAGGCTGCCGTTCAATGAATTCCTCAGCACCAGCCAAACGCGCAGCGGCGATCACTTCATCAAAGGTGGCATCGGGCTTGGCGGCGGCGATGTTCTGACGAATGGTTCCGCTGAACAGGAAATTATCCTGCAATACCACGCCCAGGTTCGCGCGCAGATGGTGAATGTCCATCTGCTTCAAATCATTACCTTCAAGCTTGATCAAGCCATCATAATCCTGATGCAGCCCCTGCAACAGGCGGGTGATGGTGGTCTTACCCGATCCCGACCGTCCCATGATGCCGACGACACTGCCCGGTGCGATCTCAAAACTCACCTTATCCAGGGCATAAGTGCTGGCTCCCGAATAACGGAAGCGCACCTCATCAAAAGTGATACCGCCCTGGAACCGTGGACGCAGGCCGTGGGTGGAACGGGTATCCTCCGCCGGAATATTGACCAGGGAGGCAACGAGGCTCATCGCACCGCGCATCTCCTGCACCTGCTGAAGCAGACCTGCGATCTGAACAATCGGTTGTGTCGCCCGGCTGGCCAACATTACGAACGCGATCAGACCGCCGATCAGCACGCTCCCGCTCTCCGCCGTCAGCGCCAGGTAACAACCCAATAACAGGGTGCCGGAATAGATCAGCTTCTCCAGGGGTTGCAGGATCGTTTGCGGTTGATTGGAGATGAACCCCATATCGCGATGCGCCCGCACGGCCTCCGAAGAGCATTGATCCCATTCTTGACGCTTACCCCCCTCCAAGGCCAAAGACTTGATGGTGCGCATGCCATGAATGGTTTCAACAAGGAATGAGCCGCGGCGCTGTTCTGCCCGCACAACCCGTCCATAAGCATGACCGACGATAGGCATATAAATGAGGACGCAAGCAAACATTACAGCAGAAACACCCAGCACAAAAAAGGTCAATGGCGCATGTAGGTAGAACATTGCCGGTAAAATTACGACCAATGTAATACTATCCAGACAGACAGTAAAAAGCTGACCTGTCATAAAATTACGAATACGCGAAATCTCACTGACCTTATGTGCTATCATTCCGGTGGGCTGCTGTTCGAACACTTCGATGGGCAGACCAATCAGTTTTTCAAAAACATAGGTACTGATCCGCGCATCGATGCGCGCCGCCCCTTCTGCTACAAGCCAGCGCCGCAGATAGCCAAAGATCGCATCAAAAATGACAACAAAAAATATGCCCACCGCCAGAACAAACAAGGTGGACATCCTTTGGTGGACCAGAACACGATCAAGCACGATGAAATACAACAAAGGCGGCACAAGTGCAAAGAAGGAAAGAATAAGTGCCGCGATGCCGACATCGCGGAAAATACGTTTCTCCATCATCACCTGGCGTAACAACCAGCTGGCACTGAAATTTTCATTCAAATTACTGGTCGCGTTCTGAGTTTTGAAGAGGATAACCTCGCCATCCCAAATTTCGGCAAGACCAATGGCATCAAAGGGCGCTGGCGTCGCACCATCTGCAGGGTGGCGAAGCACCACCAGCGGTGGCTGCGTGGCCGGACTTACGGACAGGAGAACCCTGGCCGTACCATCCCGCAGACGAAGCAAAGCCGGTACAGCCCGCCCAATACGGAGCAGTTGCTCAAATCGCATGCGCGTCACGCGACATTTCAGGCCGTGGTGCTCCGCCGCCGCGACCACGATGGAAGGACGAACTTCTTCCGGACCTGTCGCATGGCTGCGCAGCAATTGCTCACGTGAAAGATGCAGCCCATGATGGCGGGCGATGAAACGCAACGCCTCCAGCATCGTGTGCGAGACGGTTGGGTCCACTGGGGAAATCCCCTCGCTATCAGGGGCTTGCTCCGCCTGAGACATGTCTGTCCTTCGCAAACGCCAATCATTCACCCTGGCGCACCGAGCGGCAGGGGTGGGTATGACTAACGCAAAGAGATGATCCGGATCAAAGAAAATCGCTGCGGCGCGTCATTCCACCAGCCCCTGCTCCCGCAGCCAATCCACCACGCGCAGCGCCTGTTCGGCCGGCGTGCCCTCCCCGAAGCGCAAGTGCAGCTCTGGATTATCCGGCACTTCATAAGGGCTGTCGACGCCGGTGAAATGGGCGATCTCCCCCGCTCGGGCGCGGCGGTAATGGCCTTTGATGTCCCGCCGTTCGCACTCACCCAAAGGGGTATCCACAAATATCTCCACCATCTCGCCGGCCGGCAGGATGACGCGGGCCCGTTCCCGGTCTTCCCGGAAGGGGGAGATCAGGCTGACCAGCACGATCAGCCCGGCATCCGTCATCAGCCGCGCCACCTCCGCCACCCGGCGGATATTCTCCGCCCGGTGGGCATCACCGAATCCGAGATCACGGCACAGGCCGTTGCGCAGGTTATCGCCGTCCAGCACCATGGTCTGGCAGCCGCGCCGGTGCAGTTCCTGTTCCACCAGATCGGCGATGGTGGATTTGCCGGCCCCGGACAGGCCGGTGAACCACAGCACACAGGGCCGATGCGGTCGGTTGGCCACCCGCGCGACCTTGTCCACCTTCATGTTCTGCCAGGGCACATCACCTGACCGCCGCAGGGGCGCATCAACCATGCCCGCCGCGACAGTGGCATTGCTGATCCGATCAATCAGAATGAAACCACCCAGGGTGCGCGATTGGCGATAGGGCAGCAGGCCGATGGGACGATCCAGCGTCAGATGGCAATAGCCGACATCGTTCAGCCCCAGCTGGCCGCCCAGCTGGGGCCGCCAGTCATCCACATTCAACCGATGAACCAGCTCCGTCACCTGCGCCCCGACCGAGGCGGCCCCCAGACGCAGCAGATAGGAGCGGTGCGGCACCAGGGGCCGGTCCTGCATCCAGATCAGGTGGGCGGAAATCTGGTCGGCCACCGGCGGCGGGGCGGCGGCGGCGGCAATCAGGTCACCCCGGCTGACATCCACCTCGTCGGCCAGCACCAGGGTCACCGCCTGGCCGGCCCGTGCGCTGGGAAGGTCGCCATCCATGCTGACGATACGGGCCACCCGGCTCTGCCGGCAGGAAGGCAGCACCATCACCGGATCGCCGGGAACCACGCGCCCCGCCGCGATGGTGCCGGCAAAGCCCCGGAAATCCTGATGCGGACGGTTGACCCATTGCACCGGCAGGCGCAACGGCCCTTCCTGGTCACCGGTCGCCGCCGGGCAGCTTTCCAGCAGGTCCAGCAGGGTCGGTCCGCCATACCATCCCAGCGCCGCCGACCGGCGGGTGACATTGTCGCCGTTTCGGGCCGACAAGGGCACGGCACTGATGGACTGGAAATCAAGGGCGGCGGCAAAGGCGCGGAAATCCGCCTCAATCACCTGGAAGGCCATCTGATTCCAGCCAATGGCATCCATCTTGTTGATTGCCAGCACAATCCGGCGGATGCCCATCAGGGCGGCAATGCCGGCATGGCGCCGTGTCTGCGGCAACAACCCCTTGCGCGCATCCACCAGCAGCACGGCCAGATCCGCCGTGGAGGCAGCGGTGGCCATATTACGGGTATATTGCTCATGCCCTGGCGTATCGGCGATGATGAATTTGCGCCGGATCGTGCTGAAATAGCGGTAGGCGACGTCAATGGTGATGCCCTGCTCCCGCTCTGCCGCCAGCCCATCCACCAGCAGGGCGAAATCCAGCGCGCCTTCACCGGTGGTACCATGGGCGGCACTGTCCCGGCGCAGCTGTTCCAGCTGATCCGCCGGTACGGCACCGCAATCATGCAGCAACCGGCCGATCAGGGTGGATTTGCCGTCATCGACCGACCCGCAGGTGATGAAACGCAGGGGAATGCCGGCGCGCTCTTCCAACATCGCATCCATCAGAAGTAGCCTTCCTGCTTCTTGCGCTCCATGGAGGCGGCACCGTCAGCATCAATGATCCGGCCCTGGCGCTCCGACTGGCTGCTGTCGGCCAGTTCGTCAATGATGGCATCCAGGCTGTCCGCCCGGCTTTCCACCGCACCGGTCAGCGGGTAACAGCCCAGCGTGCGAAACCGGACCCAGCGCATTTCCGGCTGCTCCCCCGGCTGCAGCGGCATCCGCGCATCATCCACCATGATCAACGCGCCATCACGCTCCACCACCGGGCGGGGCTTGGCGAAATAGAGCGGAACGATGGGGATATTCTCCCGCCTGATATAGGCCCAGACATCCCGTTCGGTCCAATTGGACAGGGGGAAGACGCGGATGCTCTCCCCCTTGGCGATGCGGCCATTATACAGGTTCCATAGTTCCGGCCGCTGATTCTTGGGATCCCAGCCATGGGCCTGATTGCGGAAGGAGAAGATGCGTTCCTTGGCGCGCGACCTTTCCTCATCCCGGCGCGCACCACCGAAGGCAGCATCGAAACCGTAACGGTTCAAGGCCTGTTTCAGGGCCTGGGTCTTCATCACGTCCGTATGCACGGCCGAGCCATGGGTGAAAGGCCCCACCCCTTGGGCCACCCCTTCCGGATTGATATGGACCAGCAGGTCCAGCCCCAGTTCCCGGACGCGCGCATCGCGGAAGGCGATCATCTCCCGGAATTTCCAGGTCGTATCCACATGCAGCAGCGGAAAGGGCGGCTTGGCGGGATAAAACGCCTTCAGGGCCAGATGCAGCATGACCGCACTGTCCTTGCCGATGGAATAGAGCATCACCGGGGCCTGGAACTGCGCCGCGACCTCCCGCATTATGTGGATGCTCTCGGCTTCCAGCCAGTCCAGATGGCTGAAACCGGTCATGGGAGAATGTGGGGACATGGCACGCATGACCTGATATGGACACCCACCCGGCGGGGTCAGCGGTAAACTTGCCCTGATACGGCCGAAATTTCTACATATTAGTTGTATTGAGACACAGCGCAGCACCTGATTGATGTTTGCGGGTTATGGCCGAACAAGGGGCTAGCGCCTGGCGCCAGGAAAGTGGGAGTGGAAGTAACAATGTCGCAGCAACAACCGTCATCGGCTGTCGGTGGCTGGTATAGGGGCTTTTCGTCTGATGGACGGGCCACACTGGCAGCAGCCTTCGCCGACATGGCGGTCGGGCTGGCCTCCTGGCGGATCTGGTTCACCCTGGCCTGGACGGACATCCGGCAGAAATATCGCGGCTCCATCCTGGGGCCGCTATGGGTGACGCTCAGCATGGCGGCGTTTACCGCCGGCATCGCCATTGTCTATGCCGCCATCTTCAAGATCGATGTGCCAGCATATCTGCCCCATGTCGCCATCGGCATGGTGACATGGACGCTGATCACCAGCCTGATCAGCGAGAGTTGTATGGCGCTGGTGGGGGCGGAGGGCTATCTGAAGCAGGTGCGCCTGCCGCTGACCGTCTTCGTCAACCGGGTGATCGCCCGTAACGCCCTGGTGCTGCTGCACCATGTGTTGATCGTGGTGGGCGTCAGCCTGCTTTATGAGACGGGCGTGACCCTGGAGGGTGTCGGGCTGGCCATTGCCGCCGTGCTGTTGCTGCTGGTCTGCGGCTATGGCTGGGGCCTGATGCTGGCCTGTGTCTGTATGCGGTTCCGCGATGTGGCGCAGATCGTCCAGACCATCCTGACTGGTGCCTTCTTCATCACCCCGGTGCTGTGGAAGGGCAATTTTCTGGATGCCAACCATCCGGCCCTGCGCTTCAACCCGTTCCATTATCTGGTTGAGATCGTGCGCCAGCCGCTGACCACCGGCACGGTGGACCCGATGCACTGGATCGTTGTTGGCTGGATCGCCATCGCCGGTCTGGTGCTGGGCCTGCTGGTCTTCCGCGCTTCCCGCCCCCGCGTCACCTTTTGGATCTGAAGCGATCATGTCCGTTCACATCACCTTAGAGGACGTTTCCGTCCGCTTTCAGATTTTCGGGCTGCATGGGCGGTCACTGAAGAAGACGGCGCTCAGCCTCACCACCGGTGGGCGCATCGGCTCCGGCGCGTCGGGGCGGGTGCATATTGATGCACTGCGCAATGTCAATCTCGACCTGCGGGAGGGGGACCGGGTGGGGCTGATCGGCCATAATGGCGCCGGGAAAAGCACCATCCTGCGCACCATGGCCGGCATTTATGAGCCGACGGGCGGGCGCATCCGGGTGAGCGGTCGCGTCTCCCCCATGTTCGATCTGATGCTGGGCATCGATCATGATGCGACGGGCAACGAGAATCTGCGCCTGCGCGGCCTGCTGCTGGGCATGACGGCGGCGGAGATTGAGGAATATGCCGCCGAGATCGGGGAGTTTTCCGGCTTGGGCGAATATCTCGATCTGCCGGTGAAGACCTATTCGTCAGGCATGTTGCTGCGACTGATGTTTTCCGTTGCCACCGCCGTGTCGCCGGAAATCCTGCTGCTGGATGAATGGATCACCGCCGGCGACGCCAATTTCATGGAACGGGCGGAGGTGCGGGTGAACAAGCTGATCGACCGGTCCAGCCTGATGGTGATTGCCAGCCATAGCCGCGACCTGATCCAGCGGTTGTGCAACAAGGTGGCCGTGCTGGAACATGGCCAGGTGGTGGATTATGGCCCCATCACGCCGGCCATGCTGGACCGGGCCATGGCAGCGTAAAGCGGTGGCGGGGGGCACCGCCCCCCGCCGGTCTATCGATCAACGCGCCAGCCAGCCGCCATCGACAGCCAGGATATGGCCCTGGACATAGTCGGCGGCACGGCTGGCCAGGAACACGGCGGCCCCGCCCAGATCGTC
>NZ_FZOI01000024.1 GCF_900188385.1 Azospirillum sp. RU38E | reverse complement strand
ACGCCGTCCTCGACTGGTCACTCTGGAGGCGAAGACATCAGGCAAACGCCGCTCTCGTCCACTATCGATTACAACAAACGCAACTGTAGTACTAGGATCATGGCCCTCCACTTTTCCAGGGCAAGTCCAGAACTTTTAGGCGGTGTCGAACAGGCGATTGCGCAATTGTCTAAGAACGGTCGCCTTGTTCTCGTTACCAAGGGCGATCTTTTCCTTCATGAAGCAAAGCTTGCCGGTTCCGGGCTTGGCGACTGGTTTTCAGGCGTCGAGATCGTGAGCGAGAAAACAGCCGCCACTTACAGCCGCATTTTCAAGCGCTATGGCGTCGAACCCGATCAAGCTGTCATGGCCGGCAATTCCGTGCGCTCGGATGTCCTACCCGCGCTTTCGCGATCTCGGCTCACTGACAGATCTCTCCGGCTGGATATCGCAGATATACTGATTATGCTTTGGCTTTGCTCGACTGCCCGCCCGACATATCTAGATATGACAAACACATAACCGTCAGTTGCTCGCGAATTGCAGCCTGCTGCGGAGCAGGTAGATTGCGTTCGAAGACATTCCGAACGGTTCCGAAGATGACGGACAGGAGCGTCACATTCACCAGATCCAGGTTGATGTAATGCGCCATCGGGGCGCTCTGAAACATTGCAATGGTCGCGGCGTCCATACGCTTGGCGAAAGCCTCGATCAGCGCCTCGTTATCCAGTTCGACCGCTGAGCTGTAGAGCGCACGGGTAACGTCGCTCCGCTCAGTTTTTGCGTCCCAATAGGTGGTGATGAGCGCTCCGACCATCTCGGCGGTTGATTTGCCATGTTGTGCGCGACAGGCATTTTCCACGCGCTCCGCCAACCTGTCGAGGTAGCGTTCATTCAGGGCGTAGAGCAGTGCCTGCTTGTGCGGAAAATACTGGTACATCGTGCCGACTGACACACCCGCCCGCTCCGCGACGCGCGTGGTGGTCAGCCGCTGTGTTCCCTCGCGGATCAAAACCTGAATGGTCGCCTCAAAAATCGCGTCAACCGTCGCGCTTGACCGCGCCTGACGCGGCCTTTTCCGGGCTTTCAGATGAGTGGGTGGCGTCGCGTCCATATGCGAATCCAAAATGCGAATGATCCTTCATATATTGACTGGCGTGTTTCGCCAACACCTGAAGGACGTATGATGACTGAGATAAAGAAGATCGCACTGGTGACGGGTGCCAATAAAGGCATAGGATTTGAGATCGCCAGACAGTTGGCGGAAGCGGGCGTAACCGTCCTGATGGGCGCCCGTGACCTGCGGCGCGGGGAGAATGCCGCTATCACGCTGACGCAAGCGGGATTGCCCGTGGAAACGATCGAAATCGATCTTAATCGCGACAGCACGATCACCGCCGCCGCCGCCGCCATCTCGTCGAGACACGGCCGTCTCGACATTCTCGTCAACAATGCCGGCATCGTCGACGCCGAAGATGGTCCGCCCACCGCTGCAACGATTGGTGCCGCGCGACGGCTGATGGAGACGAACTTTCTCGGTACATTGGCCGTTACGCAAGCCATGCTGCCATTGCTGCGCCGGTCGACGGCCGGTCGCATCGTCAACCTTTCCACGACCTTGGGTTCGCTGGCTGTCAACGGTGACCCGACCTCACCCTATTACGAGGCGCGCCTTATTGGATACAACGCCTCCAAGGCGGCACTGAACATGTTGACGGTTCAACTGGCGGCGGAATTAAAGGACACGTCCATTGTCGTCAACGCAGTCGCGCCTGGTTATGTGCAGACAGATCTGACCGGTGGCAATGGCTTCATGATGCCCACCGAGGGTGCCCGTCTTCCGGTACAATATGCCCTGCTCGGCCCTGATGCCGTGTCCGGTCGGTTTGTAGCGCCGGAGGGTGCTGTTTCCTGGTGATTTGTGTTGCACATGTGGGTCGCACCATGTTGGCCCACACAGTTGCACGCGCGACCATGAAACAAGATGGCGAGCCGTGCATTACCGGCAGTAGTGCGAACAGGCAGACGCTGGGTCCTTCTGGCCCCGATCAATTGCCCCAGAAAGACGAGGTCACAATGGAGACAGTTGATTTCACGAATGGCGAATTCCCGGACCACTGTGCTGCCCCCGGCGTCAACCAATGGCATCTCGATGCAGGCAACCCTTTGTCAGACGAGCTCCTACTAAAGAAGACGTCCGCTCGTGGCTTGGAGCAGTTCATCGCCGGGCGGACGTTGTTGAGTGGTGACGGTCTGGCATGGAGCGATCTGTTCGTGCAGGTCTATACCCGGCATAACAAACAAGAGCCCTTTCTTGTGCCGGCTGTGGCCGAACCGCTTGTTGTTTGGGTCTTGTCCGGCGAAGCCGTTGTCGAAGAGCGAGACCTCGACGGTGAATGGGCTGCCACGCAGGTGAAGGCCGGCGACTTCTTTCTGACACGGACGGACACCCCATATGAGATGCGATGGTGCGCAAAGGGCCCCGATCCGTTCCAGGTGATGCATCTTTATCTCTCGGTCCCGCTTTTCGAGCGTGTCGCCCGCGATATTTTTGGTTGCGGTGCGCCTCCGCGGTTACGCGACATATCCGGCGGCGAGGACAAACAGCTTTCCCACTTTCTGGCCCTGATCCATCAAGAACTTACCGCCGAAGGTAAGGGGAGCCAACTGTTCCTAGAAGGGCTTGCCCAAAGCCTGGCAGTTCACCTCATCCGCAACTATGCCGCCAGCGTGCGCGGAGATGACCGAGCCAGCGCACTCCCCGGCTATAAGTTGCGTCGTGCGCTTGCGCATCTCAAGGAACATCTGGCTGAGCCGTTCAATCTGGCTGAACTGGCGGCCACGGCGGGGATGAGCGAGTTCCACTTCAGCCGATTGTTCAAAAAGGCGACAGGGGTATCTCCCTCCCGCCATTTTATTCGTCAGCGCATTGCTCATGCACAGCGACTTTTGCAGGAAACAGACCTGAGCATCATAAGGGTTGCTGTCATGGTCGGTTACTCAAGTCCGAGCCATTTTTCACAGGTCTTCAAACGGGAAACCGGATTTTTGCCGAGCGGCTATCGTAAATTGTGACCCACTCCCAAGTGTCGTAGGGACGGCGCCAATCCATGCAGCGCGATCAATGGACGTCGGCGACTGCCGAGATTACTTGCTCCCATACGGTCACATTCTGTTCGAGCGAGGCTGGATCGACACGTGACAGCACATCATTAGGGGTGTGATGTACGTCAAAGAGCCCTGTCGCATCCTGATGCAGCCGCAAGAGCGGTGCCCCGGCTGCGGCCAGCACGCCGATCTCGGCGACGCCTGGACCCGGATTTCCGACATCAACGGGAATACCGAGCGGATGCAGGTTTTGGCGAACCCTGTCGACCAAATCATCAGACATTGTCGGTGGCAGTGTAACGCGTGTCACCCGACCGCCGCCCCAATCGCTTTCGGCGGCGACTAAGGCCCGCTTTACTTGGGCTTGATGGCGTTCGGTGAAGGCGCGGGCACCGACAAAATCGCGCAGGGCACCGGGTTGGCTTACCTCTTCCGCGCCGAACCAGACAAGGTGGATCGTGTGGCGTGGCGTCTTACCTGATCGCAAGATGCGCGTTGCTGCGGTCGTGACAGCAGCAATTCCAAAACCATCATCGATAGCGCCGGTCCCCTGTTCCCAGCTATCGATATGCGCACCAATGATGATTGGCGCGGCGTTGGGATCGCTCCCCGGGATTGTGCCCACTACATTCTGCGAAGTGCCAACGCCCGCCCAGGCTGCCATTGATTCCAGGCGCATATTAACCGGGCCGAGCGCTGCTGCGCGCTTGATTTGATCCGCTGCGGCTGGCGAAAGCGCAAAGGCGGGGAACGGGCTGGGCAGAGTCACACTGGCCCCGCTGTTCGCAACGTTATCCTCGTGTGTTCCCAATGATCGGATGACGAAGCCGACCGCACCCTTTGCCAAGGCCTCGCCAGGACCGCGCGTGCGCGCCGGAGCCAATGCTATATAACCATTGCCGTCGGTCGCACGTCGCACGGGTTCCAGAATGGCGACGATGCGCCCATGAACATCAGCCGGGTCGCTTTTCAGGAAGGTGTCGTAGCTCTCAAACAGGACCACCGGCGCCTCCACCGGCGGCCCTGCCACCAACCCGCCCAGAGGGGTCGCGACAAGCCGCTGCGCAACGTTGCCAAGCAGTTCGACCCTGGTCTCGCCAGGGCTCCAGCGCAGCAGAGGAAAGTGCTCAATCGTGACGGACTGAAATCCGAGCGCCTTCATTTTTTCGCTTCCCCATTTCGCTGCCGCGGCCTCGGCAGCCGATCCGGCGGGACGCGGACCGAACGCTGTGGTGAGGTCACGAACCAGGTCGTAGGCGACATGATCAGAAGCGATGCCTGGAGAGGATGCGAATTCAGCCTCCTGTCCAAAGACCACCGTCGGGATCGCTGTCAGCAATAAAATTGCCAACAGGCGCGAGCATTGTCGGTGCATGTTGTTCTCCCTCCGGCAAGAAACGTGCTTCATGGCGCGGGAATAGGATCGACAAAGCCGATGAGCACGGATTGGCAATATCCATCGGGTGATGGTACCGCGGGCGATGGATCCAGAACTCAGTTCCGTTCAACGGTACCGGCCGCAGCAAAAAGCTGTTCACGCAGCCAGCTGTGTCCCGGATCCTCCTGATGCCGCAGATGCCAATAGGCGCTGATCGCGATGGGCTTCAGCGGAACCGGCGGTGCGAAGAGATCCAGGGCGGCATCAAAGCGCCGGAGCATACGGGTGGGCAATGTGCACAGCAGATCGCTTCCCGCAATGATGGTCGGCGCTACTGCGTAGCTCTGAACTGACATTGCAACAAAGCGCGTTCGCCCGATCTCGTCTAAGGCTCTATCGATAACACCGGTGAAGGGATCGCCTGCGGACGAGACGAGAAGATGCGCGTGGCTACAAAATTCCTCCAGATCTATCGGTCCCGTTCCCCGGGGATGTCCTTTACGCTGTGCCGTCGCAAAATCATCATCGAACAGCGACCGCCCAATCCAGCTATTCTCCGCGTCAGTCGTTCCCCCCACAAAGATATCGATGTCACCACTCTCCAGTAGCGCAGAGATTTGCCTGCGGTCCGGTACCGCCAATCTGAGCCGTAGACCGGGGGCGGCGGCACGCACGCGCTGTGCAAGGCCCGGACCGAGCATGATTGCCGGATTCTCCTGTAACGCCAGTGTGAACACTCGGCTGCTGCTCTTTGGATCGAAGGTCACCGGCTCCATGATCGCAGCGATTTGCTGCATGACATTCGAAACCAACGGAATCAAGGCTTCTGCGCGCGGCGTTGGGACGACGCCGCGTCCATTAGGAGCTGGAACAAACAGACGATCACCGAGCAAGCCCCGCAGGCGGGTCAAACGGGCTGAGAGCGCCGGCTGGCTTATCCCCAATCGTGTCGCCGCCCGCGTGACATTGCGATCCTGCAGCAGTGCCTCTAGCGCCGACAACAGATCAAGGTCCATGCCCTCTATTGGATTCATCCTCACCTCGTTCGCGATCCGGTCGATGATTGGCGGGATACTATATAGATGCGGCGTAGTGCAGCGCATGTGTGAACAAAATCGCGAACGAAGTGCGACCGGTATTCCATCTTAATTCGGCGATGGCTGCTGTTAGTCACCATCACGATTGGTGTAGGTTACCGGCACCCAATCATAGCCGCCTTTACCATCAGCCCGGATATGGCCGATACCAGGGAACGGCAGGTGCGGGGCGGCGATCAGATCGCCATGTGCGGCGAACTTGGTAAATGCCCGCTTTCGCACTTCCGCCGCGCGCTTCTCATCCTGGTCATAAGCGATGGTCACGTCAGGATCGGGAAATTGCACTGCTGCGACGTGAATGGTATCGCCGATGAAGACGATCTGCTCCCCCTTGCTGGTGAGCGTGTAGAAGGCGGCACCCGGCGTATGTCCCGGATGGATGGTTGCGCTGATACCCGGCAGGATCTGCTCTGTTCCAGAGAACATCTTGACCTTACCCGCATCCAGATAGGGTTTCAGCGTATTCTGTGCGATGTCGAAATGAACCTTGTCATAGCCAGTGCGTGCCTGGTTTGCGCGGTCAAAAAAGAAGTCGACATCAGGCTTGCCGACATAAACGGTGGCGTTCGTGAACACCGGCTGTCCACCTCTCACCAGCCCCCCTGCGTGGTCCGAATGGGCATGGGTGATGAGGATGTCGGTCACCTGTTCGGGCTGAAAGCCCATGGCCGACATGCTGCCGACGAGCTTGCCGCCATTGCCGGGACCGAACAGCTCACCGGAGCCGGTGTCGACGAGAATGAGATGCCCCGGCATTTCCAGCAGAAAGGCGTTGATCGATGCTTCCACGGGATTGGCCTGGAAGTTGCGCGTCAGGAGCGTATCGATGTTCTGCCGCGTCGTATGGCGCAGTAGCTTGTAAAGGTCTTGCGGGACACTGCCGTCAGTCAATGACGTGACCCTGACTTCACCGACACGGATGCTGTAGCCGCCGAGTTGCTGCGAAACAACGTGCTGCGGACCAGGGGCTTTGGCTTGCGCCGAAATGCTGACGGGGGAGGCTACCGCAAAAAGCATGGCGGCTGTAACGCGGGGGAGGAAAGCGTATTTCATCGACAGTCCTTTGATTGGAAGGCCGACATTATGACGTGCCCCAGGCAATCAATGGAGGGCACTCCCATAGATACCATCCATTCATGCCGTGGATTGCTTGTCGGTGTGACCGGGCGGCTAAATTCAGATATAAAAATTCTCTTACCGATTTTCTCGTGTCACGATGCCAGAACAAGGAATATTTCAGCGATAATTTTGTAGTTTTATCAGTTTAGCGTGAGATACTCAGCAGAAGAATGGCATTTTAAATTCTGTCAATTGGCTCGGCGGCTTTGATTTTGAGATCAAGGTTATCGCCAGAATTCCCGGCAAAGCCTGAGTTTGTTCGGAACGGCGGGTTGTCGCCGGCAGTGAGCGAGGAAGGCCGCCTTCTTCGCAAGCGGCCGATCATTTTCTGCCCCGTGCCCGCAATTTCGCGCAAGATCCCAACAGGTGGAGCAAAGGCCCGAGAGAATCCACGCTTACCGATCCCCAATTGCCCCTTGTCACGACCAAGCCGCCTTGCGGGCGGCGCTCAAGACAAGGAGAAAAGAAGATGGGCAATCTCATCGGAAAAATCGCTCTGGTTACCGGCGCATCCAGCGGCATTGGTGCCGCCACGGCTATGAAGCTTGCCGAAGCCGGTGCCAAGGTGGGCATTGCTGCCCGTCGTACCGGTAAGCTCAGTGATCTCAAGCAGCAGATCGAAACCCGCGGCGGCGACGCCCTCGTCCTGGAGATGGACGTGACAGACCAGACGTCTGTCGAGGCTGGTGTCAAAAAACTCGTCGACGCCCATGGCGCGATCAATATCCTGGTCAACAATGCCGGCGTGATGCCGCTTTCCGATATCGACCAGTTCAAGGTCGATGAATGGCACCGGATGGTGGACGTGAACGTCAAGGGACTCCTCAACACCACGGCCGCCGTCCTTCCGCAGATGATCGAGCAGCGTTCCGGGCATGTCTTCAACATTTCGTCGATCGCCGGTCGCAAGGTCTTCAAGGGCCTCTCGATTTATTGCGCCACCAAGCATGCGGTTGCGGCATTTTCCGACGGCCTGCGTATGGAGGTGGGACCGAAGCACAATATTCGCGTGACCTGCATCCAACCCGGCGCAGTTGCAACCGAACTTTATTCCCACATTACCGACCCGGGCTACTATCAGCAGATGGAGGATCTGTCCCGTCAAATGACGTTCCTCCAAGGTGAGGATATTGGCGACATGATCGTTTTCGCTGCCCAGGCCCCGGCGCATGTCGATATGGCCGAACTCTTTGTGCTGCCCGTGGAACAGGGCTGGTAACACCAAGCTGCGATCACCGCCGCGCGCCCCGTTTCGCATGTCGAAACGGGGCGCAATCAGCTGGCAATCGCGACCCAGCCACGGAATGAGAACGCGGCATAAAACAGCTTTGGTTCGATAAAACCGGCTTCCAGCAAAAGCGCCTCCTCTTCAGCCGGGGTGAGGAGGGGCAAGCGTTCAGCCATCGCTTTTGCTGAGTTCGCAGACTTTTGCGTGTTGGAGACGGTCTGATCGGCAAAGGTCGCAGAGCGCGCCAGCCAGGCCTCCGAATTGCCATCAGGAGAGGTATGATGCGCGATGACAAGTGCCCGGCCCGGCTTCATGCGGCCGCGGATTTCCCGCAAGGTGTGCAAGCGCTCCGATCTGTCCAGGAAATGCAGGGTGAGCAGACATACAGCACCGTCGAACGGGCCCCTCGGCACCTGGTCCACGGTGCCCAGCAAGAGCGTCGTTCGATCAGTATAGGACGCCACCGTTTCCCGAGCGATATCCAGCATCGCCGATGATGGATCGACACCGGTGAAGCACCAACCTGGTACCGCCTCGGCCATCGCTTTCAGTTCCAAACCGCCGCCTGCGCCAACGACAAGGATATGGGCGGCGGCTGGCGCGCGCTCTGCAAGTAGAATTGCCGTCATCCGATGGAGATCGGCAAGTCCAGGCACCTTTCTCGGTGTATCGTGAGTATAGGTCGCTACTGCGGCCGGATTCATAAATGGCGAGAGGTTGGCTGCCATTTCACTGCCTCCAATATTCTAACACCACGTTCCGATGGGTAGAGCTCGTTGCAACTTGGTACGGCGGCGACCGCCGTCGCGCTGCCCAAGCCGCCGGACATTGGGACACTTTTTCATGTAACTATAAAAGGTACATAACGGACAAGACCTCACGTATCAACATATATTGCGTAATTTTTTAGTCCCTGGTGATGATTTAACTGATTGAGCCAGACGGCCTATGAACAGCACGATATACAGATCCTGCAGCAGCTTCTTGTCCGACTGGTCGGATTGATCCGGTCAGATTTATCCGGTTTGGTGTTGGGCACCCTTTGTCTCCTTTGTCCCCGTCGGTCGGCCAGGATCACGGTCGGCAGCTGCCGGGGAAGGGCGCCAGGGCTGCAGCAGCCAGAATGCCATGCCCAGCAGGCTGGCATCGGTGAGCAGAACCGGGGGCCAGGCGGCCCCTGTCCAGGGCAACAGCCAATGCCGCCCGGCAATCAGCAGCATATAGGCTGCCGCCAGACCCCAGGACAAGGCGGGATGGCGCAACCAACCCGCCCACCTTGTGAGATTGAGCGCGACAAGGATCAGGATGGCACAGGCCATCAGCAGCCAGGGTGTGCAGCCGGCAACCAGATTGCCGGCCAGCAGCAGCAGGGGCAGAACCCCATAAAGCTGGTTGTTGGCCCGATAAAGGCGACGGGACACGCTGTCCGCCCCGTCACCGGCTTGGCGCAGCCACAGTAATTTCATGCCGCTGTCGATCGACCACAGACATAACAGGCTGAGCAGGATATAGGCTACCAGCACCGCGGTACTGTCGAAGCGGGCATAGTGGATGGGACGCAGCGCGCTTTCCAGCGCCCCCCAGATGCCACCGGAGGGGGCCGTCTGAATCAGCCGGACGGAACCGGCAGTCAGATCGCAAAGGGCGCGCACACTGCCCCCGCCTTCGCCCCACCATTGCAGGCTGCGCAGGCGCAGAAGCCTGATCTCCACCCGGTCGCCGCTCCGGTTGATTGCGGCAAAGCGTGTGTCCGGTGCGGCGGCCAAGGCGTCGCTGACGCAGCGATCCAACCTTGTCAGTTCCAGTGACCGGGTGAAGGTCGGCCTCTCCGGTACCTCCACGGCCACGCCCAAAGCCTGCGCGACCGGCGGTATGGCGATCTTTAACCCGAGAATGGCCCCTGTCAGGGCCATCAGCAGCAGGAACGGCGTCAACCAGAGCCCAACACGCTTGTGGCTTTCGCTGAGATCCAGCAACGGTGAACTGCGTCGCCAGCGCCAGGCATCGCGGATCTGCTTGCCATGGATGAACAGGCCGGTGCCCACCAGAATGGTGATCAGCGCCCCCGCCAGTCCCATGGCCAGCCGTCCCCAGGGTTTGGGTAGTAGCAGGTCCGTATGGATGCGACGGAACAACCCATCGGCTGCCAGGTTGTTCCACGGTTCCCGCAGCCCGGTTGCCGGATTGACCATCAGGACCTGTGGCGCCCCGCCGGGGGGAACGGGGCCGGCATAGACATGGAAAGGCCGGAGCGGCGTCGGGGCCAATAAATTCCAGCTCTCCCCCAAACTGCCGCCTTGCAGGATGAAGTCCAGCACCGCGGACGGTGAAGCTGCGGGGTTGTCGAATGCCGCCGCGACATCCGCCCGCAACCAGGGGCGTGCCAGATCAGCATAGACCGACAGGATGCCGGTCCAGATCGACCAGGAAATCAGCAACAGGAATACCAGGCTGATGGCCCCATGCATGGCCAGCAGCCGCTTGGCGATTTCCTTGCGGGTCATCGATCCTTTTCCTTCGCTATTTGCCACAAGGCGGCGAACAGCAGCACGATCCAGCCCAGATTGCCGGTGATCAGCACGGCAAAGCCCAGCGCGTCCCCCCGCAGCCCCGCCGTCCGCCCCAGCAGGGCGGCAAGTGCGATACAAACGGGCAGGCCCAGCACCAGGGCCAGTAAGGTGACGATCAGCGTGCGCATCAGCGCCGGTTCCCGCGATAAAGCCAACTGAGCAGCGTGCCACCGATGCCCAGCAGGAAGAGCGCCATGATGATACCGGGACCGGGGCCCAGCCGGGCAATGGCAACACCACCGGCCGCCAGTTCGAACAGGGCCAGCAGGCCCCAGGCCCGCGCCTGATCACGCACCGTCATGGTTCAGAACTCCGCCGCCAGACCGGCGAAGACGGTGCGTGGTGCCCCCACCGCGATACGGTAAGTGCCACCGGACGCCGTGTAATAGCGCTCATCCCACAGATTCTTGACCCCGCCCGTAAGGCGAACCTGTCGACCCGTGCCCAGCGGCAGATAATACCAAGCCGTTGCGTCGGCCACGATATAGTCACCGATTGAGAAACTGTGCTGGATATCGCCATAGCGCTTGGAGACATAGACGGCCCCCAGCCCCAGGCCCAGACCGCGCAGGGGGCTGTCCTCGTCCTTGATTTCATAGCTGACATAGGCGTTGGCGTTCCAGCGCGGCACATTGGTCGGCAGCTTGCCGTCGGTGGCGGTATCGCGGCTGACCACCTCCGCATCGGCATGCCCGACCCCGGCGCGGACATTCAATCCCCGCATGGGCGAGCCGATGACCGCCATTTCGACCCCGCGCGACGTTTGCCCACCCGACAGGAAGGGAACCCCGTTGGAAACCTCCACCAGATTGCTCTGCTTGATGTCGAAATAGGCGGCGGTCAGCAGCAGCCGGTTGCCGAACAGGGCTTTCTTGGCGCCAGCCTCATACATCCGGCCTTCCTGAGCGGGGAAAACCTGGGTGCTGTTCTCATAGAAATTCTGCGGCTGGAACGTGTCGGAATAATTGGCATAGAGCGTCCAGCTTTCCTCCGGCTTATAGGCCAGCGCGCCGGACTTGGTGAATTTGTAGCTGGTGGGATAGGAGAATGCCGTACGGCCCCCGCTGCCGACGATCACCTGATTGGCAAAGTTCCCCTTATAGGCTTCCCGCCGGGCGCCAAGGGTCAGGGTCAAGGGCTCGGCCAGTTGGATATCAGCCTGGACATAAGGCCCCCAATCCTCCTGCTTCACCGACCGCTGCGTCCGCTGCACCGGACTGGCCCCATCATTCACCAGTTTTTCCGATTGCGGATTGAAGGCGGTGCCGAAACTCTGGTTGGCGCCGACATAATTGATCCAGCTTTCCGTCTGCCGACGATATTCCACACCGGCCACCAGCTTGTAGGGTAGACCCAACTCCCCCTGACCGCGCATCTGCAGGCGACCGAACCGGGTTTCCAGGTCGCGGTCGTCATTGCCCTCTACCCGTCGCACCAGCGTGCCATTGCTGGCGATGGAGCGGACCTCGGTATGCACTTCGTCCGTCTTTTCCGTGTTGGACAACAGTTTCGCTTCCATCTGCCAATCCGGGGTCACCGGTATGGCCAGATCGGCTGATGCCAGATCGTAGCTTGAATCGCGTCGGGCAAAGGGAGCGTCAAGACGCTGCGAGCGGGGGAGGGAAGGCACCTCGCGCAGGCTGCCGCTGACAGGCAGGGTGATAGAGCCGCGATCCATCGGTCGATCGTCATCGCCATGCTCATAGGTTAGATTGGCGGTGGCGCCGCTGTCGCCGAACCAACTGAGGCTGCCATTGGCAAAGCTGCGCTTGGTCTTGCTGTCATTGCGGAATGTGTGGCCATTTTCGTAACTTCCGGTCAGCCGATAGGCGAAGCGGTCCCCGGCAAAGCCGCCGGTGATATCGGCATAGGCTTGGCGCTCCCCCTGATTGCCGGTATTCAGTTCAATCCGGCGGTATTCCTGCAACTGCGGCTTCTTGGTGATGATGTTGACCAACCCGCCCGGCGTCATCTGGCCGATGTCGGACGTGGGGCCTTTCAGGATTTCCACGCTGGCGACGGTGCTGGGATCGACGATGCTGTTAGTCTTCAGCCGCACGCCATCACGGTAGACATCATCGCGGCGGCGGAAACCACGGATAATGTAATCCTCCCGCGTGCCGCCATAGCCGTCATTGTTCACCACATTGACAGAATAGCGGTAGATCTCGCTCAACTCCCTTATATGCTGGTCGCGCAGCACCTGCTCCGGGATGGCATCGACCGAGCGGGGGGTGTCCAGGATGTCCTTTTCAATGCGGCTGCCGGCTTGTGGCGTGCGGCTGACATAGCGCGATTCCGGCGTGCCGATGACGACGATTTCCGTATCGGTTTCCGGGATCGAGCTGGCGATATTCCCACGGGTGGCAATGATGAAGCCACCGGTTCCATCTATTTTGGCTTGCCGGTCACTGCCGGCCAGCAACCGGTCCAGTGCGTCTGCCACGCTGTACCGACCGCGCAGCCCCTCGGTGCGGAGATTGCGCACCAGGGCGGGATCGACCGTTACCATCACGCCAGCCTGCCGCCCCAGGCGGGCGATGGCCGCCCCCAGGGAACTGGCGGGAATATTGAATTCCGTCATCGGCGCGGCGGCCACCCCTTCTGCCCCGGCAACGGGTGACACGGTACCGGCCAAGGCGATCATGGCAACGGCCCCGTGCAGGGTGGCTTTACGAAAACTGAACATCGGCATCGTCCTTGAAACTAACCCTCTCAGCAAGGGGGACGGACGAACCAGAAAAACGGCTCAGTTTTTTTGTGCAGCATTCCCTGGTCGAACAGCGACATGGCCATCGGTATCGCGGTCGACATGCAGACGGGCCGTGCGGGCCAGCCCCTGCAGCGCCTGATCCGTGTCGGTCAATGGGAAGCTGCCCGTCACCCGCAGGCCCCGCAGGGCAGACGGATCGAAACCGATGGGTTGATCCCGATAACGGTTCAACTCGATCAGTACATCCGCCACCTCCTGGTCATCTACCTCCAGCCATCCCTGTGTCCAGAGGGTGGCGCGGGCCGTATCCACGCGCTTTGGGGCCGTTACCATCCGGGCAGACAGATGCACGCTTTCCCCGGGACCGATATCGCGGCATGGCAGCACATGGGCCGGCGGTGCGGACGCACAGACCCGGACATGGGATTCCACCACTGTGACCAGCGTGCCACCCGCCTCCCGCCGCACAGTAAAGGACGTACCCAGGGCGGTTGCGGTGCCTTCCGGGGTTTCGACGATGAAGGGCCGGTCGCGGGCGGGGGCAACCTCTGCCAGGATTTGTCCCTGCCGCAATTGAACCAGGCGCTGCTTCTGCCCCAGTTCCACATCTATCGCACCATCCGTATCCAGCGTCAGGCGACTGCCGTCGGCCAGATCGACCACGCGCTGTTCGCCGGGGGCGGTGCGGTAATCGGCAAACAGGCTGTGTAGCGGCAGCACCTGCCATGCCGCCCAGATGCCGGCAACCAGCAGGGGAAGGGCGGCGGCACCAGCCAAGAGGGGCCGGCGTTGCCGCCGATGCAACAGCCGGTGCAATGCCGCCTTTTCAAATGGTGCTGCCGCCATCCGGTCGTTGAAACCCAGCATCCGGTCCAGAAGGGCCTGATGCTGCGGATCCGCCGCACACCAGGCCCGACAGGCGGCCATCTCGCTTTCCGTAACATCGCCGGCATCAATCATGGCAGCCCACTGGGCCGCCTGATGGATCAGGTCTGCCGATGGGGCGCCCGCCCCCGGCATGTTACGCCCCCTCCATGATCGACAGGCAACTTGCATAGGACAGGGCAATATGTCGCTTGACCGTGGCCAGTGATATGCCCAGCGCTGTCGCCACCTCCTGCTGGCTCAATCCCTCCACCCGGCGGAGCAGAAAGGCCGTGCGGGCCTGTTCCGGCAGGGTATCCAGCAGGCGGGCCACCATATCCAGGAACTGTGCTGCTTCTGCGATACGCTCCGGCGTCAGCAGATCGGCCTCTCCGTTCTGCAGGGCACAGATATCGGCAATGGCCCGCTCGATCTCCCGCCGGCGGATATCGTCGATCAGCAGACGGCGGGCCACCGTGACCAGATAGCCGCGCGGGCTGGCCAGTGGCGGCAGGCGGGGCTGTTCCAGCAGCCGGCAGAAAGTATCCTGTGTCAGATCGGCGGCCCGGCTGGCACAGCGTGTGCGCAGCCGCAGCCAGTCCTGCAGCCAATGGGCATGGGTGGTATAGAGTTTGCCGATCACCGCCGCCGCCGCGCCCTCCACCACCCCTCATCCCCATATCTACCGGAATCTACTGCCCTTCTGCTTAATGGAAATAGAAATTATTCGCAATATCGATGCGGTAGAGCTGACGGCTTTGCATAGCGCCAGCTCCAAAGGGAAATTGCCGTCAGGATAGCGTTCAATCACTGCTTAAACCCGCCAGCACACGTGAATTTTTCAGGTTAGGAGAGCAGGTCAGAGGCGGCTGACAGGTTATGAAGAAGTGTCAGCCATCATCCGCAATCCGCACCCGGATGCCGGCCAACTTTTCGGTCATCGGGATCTGGCAGGATAGTCTGGATCCGGCACTTCTATCGGGCGACCCCGCCAAGAGATCATCCTCATCAGGGCCAAGCTGGGGCAGGGCCCCCTCGACCGCCCCTTCCACATGCACATGGCAGGTCGCGCAGGACAGGCAGCCGCCGCACATGGCGATCAGGTCCTCAAATCCACTGTCATCGCGGACCACCTGCATCAGTGTCTTGCCGATCTCAGCGTCGACTTGCCGTTCCTCGCCGGTCCGGCTGATGACAATGATGGTGGGCATGGGGCTGGTTCCTCTTCATTTTGATTGGTGGGGAGCGGTGCTGTCGGCACCTCCATGTCGACGTGATTGCCGGTACAGACCGTGCCGGCAAGGGCAGGGTAGGTTTTGTCTAAACCGACCGCAGAACCGTGCCAAAACCCGCGATATTGCGCATTCCAAACCAAGTGCCCAGCGATCTAGCATAAGGGCACCTGATGCGGGTGAACCCGCCGGACAAAAATGACAGCCGCCCACCATTGCGACAGTGGCGGCGTTAGGGAGGTTACATGCGCTTTATCAAGATGAGCGCCAGCGCCATAGCGCTGGTGATGCCGACGGCTGGGCTGGCGCAGACCGCAGCACCTGCGGTCCTGGAAGAAATCATCGTGACGGCCCAGCGCCGTGAACAGACAATCACTGAGGTTCCGTTGGCGATTTCCGCCTTCACGGGCGACGCGCTGACTGAAAAGGGCGTGACCAATTCCGCCGATCTGGCCATGGCCGTGCCGAACCTGCAGGTCAACAGTCCCTATGGCAGCACGCAGCCGAATTTTGCCCTGCGCGGCATCAGCGTGGCCAATGAATATAATTCCAACCAGGCATCGCCCATCGGCGTCTATATCAACGATGTCTATCTGGCCAACCGCACCAGTCATGGCATGGGCCTGTTCGATCTGGAACGGGTGGAGGTGTTGCGCGGTCCGCAGGGTACCCTGTTCGGCCGCAACACCACCGGCGGTGCCATCAACTTCATCACCCGCGCCCCGCGCCTGAACGGCAATGATGGCTATGCGGAAATCGGATATGGCAATTTCAACACGCTGACGGCCCAAGGTGCGGCAGAGGCCACGCTGGCAGAGGATCATGTCGGCATGCGTGCCGCCGTGAACTACAAAAAGGGCGACGGCCAGATCAAGAATGTCTATCCCGGTGGCCGCGATCCCAACAGTACCGACACGCTGCAGGGCCGGTTCAGCCTGCGCGTCGTGCCCGGCGATGGGGATGTCGATATCAACCTCAAAGCCTATGCTGGCCGTGACCGGGGCACGCAGGCTGCCGTCCATGGCTTGTTGCCCTATCGGCAGGGGCTGGGCTTCTTCGAAGTGAATGAGGATAGTATCGGCGATAACAAGACGGATGCCTGGGGCACGTCTGCCAACATCGCCTGGAATGTCTCCGACAGCCTCAGCATCACCTCCATCACCTCCTATGATGGTGGCAAGCAGAACCTTCAGCAGGCGTCGGACGGATCGCCTCTGGTCGTCCTGAACATCAACTGGCAGTCCGACTACAAGCAGTTCAACCAGGAACTGCGTGCGAATTACGATGGTGACGGCTATACGCTGGTGGCCGGCGGCATCTATGGCCGCGACACGGTGGAAACCGACAATCTGTTCAATATCGGTTCCATGCTGGCGCCAGGTGTCGATGGCGGCTTCTTCCAGCATTACAAACAGGTCCGCAAATCCAAGGCCCTGTTCGGTCAGGTGGATTACGACCTGTCCGATCCCCTGACCCTGACCGTGGGGGCCCGCTATACCTGGGACACATCCCGTTATGAGGATGGTACCGCCTATCTGTTTGCCGGCAAGTTCCGTGGCACGCCCAGCCCGTTGGCCACCACCGTGCCGTGCGCCGGGGCGGCGGGTACCTGCGCCTATAACCCCAATGCCCGGTTCAATCTGGATGGTGATGGCAGCGCACTGACCGGCCGTGTGGCGCTCAGCTATAAGTTCGAGGACGGCACGCTGCTTTATGCCAGCTATAATCGCGGCTATCGGTCCGGCGCCTTCAATGGTGGCAGCTACACCTCCTCCAAAGGCATCAACTATGTCGATCCGGAGAAGGTGAACGCCTATGAGATCGGTGCCAAGGGCCGCTATCTGGATAACCGGCTGAGCCTGTCCGGCGCCCTGTTCTATTACGATTACCGCAATCAGCAGGTTCAGGATCTGCAGCCCGGCCCCACCAACATCCTGGTCAATGCGCCGAAATCGCGTGTGCTGGGGGCGGAGGCGGAGTTCAATCTGCGGGTCAGCGGCACTTTCTCCGTCAACGGTTCCATGGGTCTGCTGGATACGAAATACAAGGAACTGACGCTGCAGGGTGCCGATCTTAGTGGCAATGAACTGCCCTTCGCGCCGAAGGTCACGGCGCAGTTAGGTTTCGACTGGCAGGTGGCGGAACTGGCCGAGGGAGCCGTTACCTTCAGCCCCACCGCCAGCTATTTCAGCCGGCAATGGTTCTCGCCCTTCAATGATGTCAATCCGCTGGCAACCCAGGCGAACCAGGAATTGCAGCAGGGTGGCTACACGATGGTGAATGCCAATCTGGCCTGGGAGCGTGATGCCCTGCGCCTGTCGGTTTTCGCCAACAACCTGTTCAACACGAAGGCCTATGGCTACGGGCTCGACCTGCGCGGTGCAGGCTTCCCCTATCCCTTCCTGGTGCCCAAGTCGCCGCGCACCTTTGGTGCTTCCCTGCGTTACAGCTTCTGATCCAGGAGATATGCCATGGGCCATATCGGCAACGGATTTCCAGACCTGAAGGACCCCGACCTGTATGTTGAAGGGGTGCCGCATACGACATTTGCCCGGCTGCGCCGTGACTCCCCCGTCCATTGGAACCCGGAGGCCGATGGTACCGGCTTCTGGGCTGTCACCCGCTACAACGATATCGTGAGCGTTCTGGGCAAGCCCGAGCTGTTCTCGTCTGCGCGGGAGAATGGCGGGCACCGCATCTTCAACGAGAATGAGGTGGGCTTGACCAATTCGGGGGAGGCCGCCATCGGCACCCCCTTCATTTCCCAGGACCCGCCTGTCAGCACCCAATATCGCCGCGCCCTGATGCCCAGCCTGACGCCGAACCGGCTGGAGGATATCGAGGTGCGGATCAACAAACGCGTGTCCGACCTGCTGGAGCAGATCCCCAATGACAGTCCGGTGGATATGGTGCCCCTGCTGTCGGCACCGCTGCCGCTGCTGACGCTGGCGGAACTGCTGAACCTGCCCGGCGACATGTGGAAGCAGCTCTATCACTGGACCAACGCCTTCGTGGGGGAGGATGACCCCGATTTCCGGCAATCGCCCGAGGCGCTGGCCGCCACGATGGGGGAATTTCTGGCCTTTGCCCATGAGCTGTTCGTGGATCGCCGCGCCCGCCCGGGCAGCGATGTCGCCTCCCTGCTGGCCAATGCCAAGGTCGGCGACCAGCCGGTCAGCGAGGCGGATTTCGTCGGTAACCTGATCCTGGTGCTGGTCGGCGGCAATGAGACGACGCGCAATTCCCTGTCACATACCATCGCCGCCTTTGCCCAGTTTCCAGATGAATGGCGACGCCTGCGGGCCGATCCTGGCCTGATGAAGACAGCCGTGCGGGAGATGGTGCGTTACGCCACGCCGGTGATGCATATGCGTCGCACCGCCATGGCGGATACGGAGGTCGGCGGCCAGAAGATCGCCAAAGGCGACAAGATCGTCACCTGGTTCTCCGCCGCTAACCGTGATGAAAGCGAATTTGCCGACCCGGACCGGTTCGACATCACGCGCAGCAATATCCGCCATCTGGGCTTCGGCACGGGGCAGCATTCCTGCCTGGGTTTCCGGCTGGCGGAAATGCAGTTGCGGGTGGCTTTCGAACATCTGGCCCGCCGGGCGTCGGGGTTCGAAGTGGTTAGCAAACCGAAACGTTTCAGATCGAACTTTATCAACGGGCTGAAGGACCTTAATGTGGTGCTGCTGTCGTAATGGCGGCGGGGAGGTGCCCAATGAACCAGAATAAGATCCAGGGTAAGAAACTAACCTCAGAGGCCATCATTGCCGATCACCTGGGAAGGGGGCCCGACATGGTCCTTCAGCCGCCGGGTGACGGATGGTGTCTGTCGCGGTGGCGGCAGTTTGTCGGCAGCTATGACCTGCCGGCCCTGCCGACACCGTTATTCGTGGTCCATATAGGCGGCAAGCCACGGGTACGGACCTGGATGCAGGGCGGGTGGAGCGAGGCCTTCTCCGCCCCCAGTCAGGCCACCATCGTACCGGGTGGACTGCCCACGCGCTGGCTGGTCGATGGCGAACTGGACGTTGTGACCTTCAGCCCTGACATGAGCGCTATCCAGGGCACGCCTGGTCTGGAGAAGGCACGACGTATGCGTTTTGCCTTCTCCGACCCGCTGGGCACGGCGCTGACGCAGCAATTGCTGGCCGAATGCTATGAGGAGCGGACGCCGGAGCGGGCGATCTATATCGATACGCTGCTGGCGGCACTGAAGGCCCATGTCACCTATGGCTCGCGCCAGCGCCCGGCGGAAGCTATTCCGACGGCGGATTGCTCTGCCTATCGCGTGCATAATGTGATCAATTCCATCCAGCGCAATCCGGGTGCGGACCATTCGCTGGAGGATCTGGCGGCCCGTGCGGGGCTGACCTCATCGCATTTCTGCCGCGTCTTCAAGAAGGCGACGGGGGAGAGCCCGCATCAGTTCGTCATGCGGGTGCGCCTGGAACGGGCGCAGCAATTGCTGGTGCAGACCGATCTGGGCCTGGGCGAACTGTCCGATACGCTGGGTTTCGCCAGCCAGAGCCACTTCACCCGCATCTTCCGTCAGGCGACGGGCCGCACGCCCAGCGCTTATCGCCGGAACAAGGGGTCGGCGACGTTGCAGTAACCGCTTGCTGCTTGGATGGAAAAGGAACTGGCGGCAGGACATCCCTGCCGCCGGTTTCAGTTTGGGGGATTTTACCGCCCGATCCAGCGCGGCGGACGCTTTTCGGCAAAGGCGGCGGGGCCTTCGATGGCATCGGCTGACGCCAGCATGGTTTTCATGGCGGGATAATCCCATTCCTCCCGCATCCCCTGTTCGGTTGAAACCGTCAGGCCGCGTAGGATGGCTTCCTTGGTGGCGCGGACGGACAGGGGGCTGCAGGCCAGGATGTCCGCGGCCCAACGCCGGGCGGCCACCAGCACGTCGCCATCCGTGACCTCGTTGACGAAGCCAAGCGTCTGGCCCTCGCTGGCGGTGACGCGGCGGCCGGTCAGCATCATCCCCATGGCATGCTTCAAACCGACCTGACGCGGCAGGCGCTGCAATCCACCGGCCAGGGCGGCCAGCCCGACCCTGGGTTCCGGTAGGGCGAACACGGCCTTCGTATGGGCGACGATGATGTCGCAGGCCAGCGCCAGTTCGAACCCGCCACCCATGGCAACGCCGTTCACCGCCGCGATCACCGGCTTGTTCAGGTCGAACCGGCCGGTCAGCCCGCCAAAGCCGGTGGGCGGCGTGACCAGCCCGCCACCGGATGCCTGCTGTTTCAGGTCATGACCGGCGCAGAAGGCCTTTTCGCCGGCCCCGGTGATGATGGCGACCCATTGTTGTGGATCGGCGGCAAACCCGTCGAACACCGCCTGCAGCTCCTCATGCGCAGCGGCATTCAGGGCGTTGTGCGCATCCGGGCGGTTCAGGGTGATGATGGTCAGGGCGTCGTCGCGGTCGACCTTCACATAGCGATCGTCGTTCATCACGGGCCTTTTCAATGGACCAGTGCGGCCAGCCGGCCGCGGATGATGGTTTCCGCCTCGCCCACGATGCGGGCCAGCAACGCGGCGCAGGTGGGGATGTCGTGGATCAAACCCTGGACCTGTCCGGCCCAGATCAGGCCGGCATCCAGATCGCCCGTTTCCAGCGCCAGCCGCCCCTTGGCACCCGACACCAGATGCCGAATATCCTCGAACACCGCGTCGGGGCGGTTGGAAATGTCCACCACCTGATCCGACACGCTGTTGCGGGCGACACGACCGGTATTGTGGAATTTGCGGAAGATCAGGCGGGTGGCGCGTTCATCATTGGTCACGATGAATTGCTTCACCGCCTCATGGATGGGCGCTTCCACCGTGGCGCAGAAGCGGGTGCCCATATTGATGCCGTCGGCCCCCAGGGCCAAGGCTGCCGCCAGCCCGCGCCCGTCGCCAAAGCCGCCGCTGGCGATCATCGGCACGCGCACCTTGTCGGCAGCGGCAGGGATCAGGATCAGACCGGGGATGTCATCCTCTCCGGGATGGCCGGCACATTCGAACCCGTCGATGGAGATGGCATCCACGCCCATACGCTCGGCCGACAGGGCATGGCGCACGGCGGTGCATTTATGCAGGACGGTGATACCGTGGGCCTTGAAATCCTCCACATGTTCCTGCGGCTGGTGCCCCGCCGTCTCCACGATGCGCACACCGCTGTCGATGATGGCGCGGCGATATTCGGCATAGGGCGGCGGGTTGACGGACGGCAGGATGGTCAGGTTCACGCCGAAAGGCTTGTCGGTCATCGCCCGGCAGCGGTCGATCTCCCGCCGCAGATCGTCGGGCGTGGGCTGGGTCAGGGCGGTCAGGATGCCCAGGCCGCCGGCATTGGACACGGCGGCGGCCAGTTCCGCCCGCCCCACCCACATCATGCCGCCCTGCACGATGGGGTGTTCGATGCCCAGCAGATCCGTGATGCGGGTGCGGATGGCCATTACAGGGCCTCCAGGATCGTGACATTGGCGATGCCACCGCCCTCGCACATGGTCTGCAACCCATAGCGCAGGCCGCGCGCCCGCAGCGCATGGATCAGCGTGGCCATCAGTTTGGTGCCGCTGGCGCCCAGCGGGTGGCCCAGCGCGATGGCCCCGCCATTGACGTTCAGGCGATCCGGATCGGCCCCCAGCGCCTGGGTCCAGGCCAGCGGCACGGGTGCGAACGCCTCGTTCACCTCGTAAAGGTCGATATCGTCGATGGACAGGCCGGCGCGTTGCAGCGCCCGCCTTGTTGCGGGGATTGGCTCCTCCAGCATGATCACCGGATCGCCTGCCGTCACCGTCATGTTCACGATACGGGCGATGGGGGTCAAATTATGCTGCCGCAGGGCGCGTTCGCTGACCACCAGGGCGGCCGAGGCCCCGTCACAGACCTGGCTGGCATTGGCGGCGGAGATCACGCCGCCTTCCTGCAGCAGCTTCACCGAGGCGATGCCCTCCAGGCTGGCATCGAAGCGGATGCCTTCATCCACCCTATGCGGCACGCCATCCACGGACAGGGGCACGATCTCCAGCTCGAAGGCGCCGGCCTTGGTGGCGGCGGCGGCGCGGCGGTGGCTTTCCAGCGCGAACCGGTCCAGGTTCTCCCGGTCGAAACCATATTTGCGGGCGATCATCTCTGCGCCCTGGAACTGGCTGAAGGCCTTTACCCCGAACCGTTCCCGGATGCGCGGGCTGACGGGACCGGTGCCGATGCCTTCCTTCTCATGCAGCGACATGTTGGTGAACATGGGCACGCGCGTCATGCTCTCCGCCCCGGCGGCGATGACGATATCCTGTGTGCCCGACATCACGGCTTGCGCTGCGAACTGCACCGCCTGCTGGGAGGAGCCGCATTGCCGGTCGATGGTGACGGCCGGCACGCTCTGCGGCAGTTTGGAGGCCAGCACGGCGTTGCGGGCAAACGCGAAAGACTGCTCACCGGCCTGGGTGACGCAGCCGAGGATCACATCCTCCACCACCGCCGGGTCCAGCCCGGACCGGTCAAGGATGGCATTCAGCACCTCACCGGCCATATCGGCGGGATGCCAGCCGGCCAGCTTGCCATTGCGGCGACCGCCAGCGGTGCGCACGGCTTCGACGATATAAGCCTCTGCCATCTCAAGCTCCTGTGAAATCGGGTTTGCGGCGCGCGAGATAGGCGGCGACGCCCTCGCGGCAATCATGGGTGGCGCCGGATGCGGCGATGCGGCGGGTCTCGCGGTCCAGATGGGCCTCCAGCGGCCCATCAAAACTGTCCAGCAGCAGGTTGCGGGCGGCACCGACGGCGCGGGTGGGGCTGGCGGCCAGGGTGCGGGCGGCTTCATCGCCCGCCCCTGCCAGATCGGCATCCTCCACCATGCTGGTGACCAGACCGATGGAAGCGGCTTCCTGCGCCGATATGCGCTGGTTGGCGATGATCATCTGCTGCGCGCGGCGCATCCCCACCAGCCGGGGCAGCAGCCAGGACATGCCACCATCGGGCGACAGGCCGACGCTGCCATAGGCGGCGGTGAAATGGGCGGAGCGGGCGGCGATGACGATATCCCCGATCAGCGACAGCGACAGGCCCGCGCCCGCCGCCGGCCCATTGACCAGCACCAGCAGCGGCTTTGCCATGCGCTGCAACCGGCTGATGGCCATATGCAGCGTGCCCGCCAGCTCGCTGAGGAAGGCCGGCACCTGATCCCCCGCCGCTGCAAAGGCGGACAGGTCGCCACCGGCGCAGAACAGCCGCCCGGCCCCCGTCAGCACGACGCAGCGGATGCTCTCATCCTGGTCGCAGCGGATGGATGCCGTCAGCAGCGCCTGGGCCAGCGGCAGGTTGATGGCATTGCCGGCAGCGGGGCGGTTCAGGGTCAGGGTGGCGATGGCCCCGTTGATGGTAAACAGCAAGGGCGTGTCGGTCATCGGCACTTCTCCAATGACTGGCGGGCCAGGGATGCCAGACGCGGAAAGCTGGCGGCGCGATCGCGAGCATGGGCCGATGCGGCGGTGCCACGTGCCACGCGGCCTTTGATCCCGTGGAAGATGGCAGCCAGCCGGAAGAAATTGAACGCCACATAGAAATCCCAGGACGGGATGTCGCTACGCCCCGTGCGCCGGCAATAGGCCTGCACATAATCCGCCTCGACCGGGATGTTCAGCGCTGCCAGATCGGCGCCGGCCAGCCCGGCTACAATATCGGGCGGCATCTGGTACATCATGGCGTGATAGGCGAAATCGGCCAGCGGGTGGCCCAGGGTCGACAATTCCCAGTCCAGCACCGCTACCACGCGCGGTTCTGTGGGGTGGAAGATCATGTTGTCGCAACGGAAATCGCCATGGACGATGGCGCTTTCCTCTCCGGCCGGGATCAGGCCCGGCAACTGCTCCACCAGCATGTCCATGTCGGGATTGCGGCCCGCCGCCTCATCCTCCAGATATTGGCGTGACCAGCGGGCGATCTGGCGTTCGAAATAATTGCCGGCCCTGCCGTAATCGCCCAGCCCCAGCGCGTCGGCATCCAGCCGATGCAGCCGGGCCATGGTGTCGTTCATGGCATCGAAACAGGCGGGGCGTTCGGCGCGGTCCAGACCAGGGAAGGTGGCATCCCAGAAGATGCGGCCTTCCACCATCTCCATCACATAGAACCAACTGCCGATGACGCTATCGTCGGTACACATCCCATGCACATGGGGGACCGGAAATTCCGCACGGCCGAGGGCGGACAGCACGCGCGCCTCCCGCTCTACCGCGTGCGCGCCCTTCAGCAGGGGGCCGGGCGGCTTGCGCCGCATGACATAGCTACAACCAGGCGTCACCAGCTTGTAGGTCGGGTTGGATTGCCCGCCCTTGAACTGTTCCACCCGTAAGGGGCCCTTGAACCCATCGACGTTGGTTGCCATCCAGCGGGCCAGAGCCGGCTCATCGAAGCGCAAGCCCTCGCGCACCGCCGTGGTGCCGGCATTGGCATCCTGCCCCAGCGCGTTCATGATTGCCCCGCCTTCCAGTCGCGGCGGACCTTCTTGGCCAGGCTCCATTTATGCACCTCCGTCGGGCCGTCATAGATGCGGAAGGCGCGGACCTCGCGGAACACCTGTTCCACAATGCTGTCGCCGGTGACGCCCGACCCGCCCATCACCTGCACGCAGCGATCGGCCACGCGCATCAGCGCTTCCGATACGGCGACCTTGGCCATGGAGCTTTCGGCGACACCCAGGGAGCCCGTGTCCAGCACGCCGGCGCACCAGTCGATCATCAGTTCGGCCTGTTTCAGGTCGATCAGATTGTCGGCCAGTTGGAACCCCACGCCTTCATGCTCAATCAGCAGCTTGCCGAAGGCGTGGCGGCGGTTGGCATAGTCGGTGGCGATCTCGTTGGCGCGGATGCAGGCCCCCAGCCAACGCATGCAATGTGACAGGCGGGCGGGCGACAGGCGGACCTGGGCCAGGGTGAAGCCCTCACCGGGATTGCCCAGCATCTGGTCAGCGGGTACGCGCAGCCCCTCGATACGCACCACGGCATGGCCGCCGGGCATGGAACTGTCGATGGTGTTGGGCACACGCTCTATGCGGATCGCGGGGTCGGGCAGGTCGACCAGGAACATGCAGGCACCTTGCTCGGCCTTGGCCATGACGATGCCGATCTGCGCCCCCTGCGCCCCCGTGATGAAGGCCTTGCGCCCATCAATGACCCAATGATTGCCATCAGGCCGGCAGGTGGTGCGCATCATCGACGGGTCGGAGCCGGCCCCGTCATCTTCCGCCGGTTCGGTCATGAAGAAGGCGGAGCGCGCTCGACCCTGGATCAACGGTTCCAGGAACCGTTTCTTGATCTCCGGGCTGCCCACCTTGCCCAGAAGATACATGTTGCCCTCGTCCGGGGCCGCCGTGTTGCAGGCCAGCGGCCCCAGGGGCGACAGGCCTGTGCGGGCCAGCACGATGGCGGTTTCCCGCTGCGACAGGTGGCTGCCGTCGGGCAGGATATGCGGGGTCAGCACGCCTGCCGCCCGCGCCTTGTCCTTCAGGTCCGCCACCAGTTCTTCGGTGGGGCAGTCGTGGTGATCGCGCCGCGTATCCTGTTCATAGGGGACCACCACATCGCGGACGAACCGTTCCACCCGCGCGGCGATTTCCAGCGTTTTCGCCATGCCGACGCCGCTCATTTCGGGGCCATCCGGATGGCACCGTCCAGGCGGATGGTCTCGCCGTTCAGCATCGGGTTGCTGACGATGCTTTCCACCAGTTGCGCATATTCGTCCGGCTGACCCAGGCGTGAGGGGAAGGGAACCTGGCGGCCCAGCGATGCTTGCGCCTCTTCCGGCAGCGTGGCCAGCAGCGGGGTCCAGAAGATGCCGGGAGCAATGGTCATGACGCGGATGCCATAGCGGGCAAATTCGCGCGCAATCGGCAGGGTCATGCCGACGATGGCGCCCTTCGATGCCGAATAGGCGGCCTGACCGATCTGGCCGTCATAGGCGGCGACCGACGCGGTATTGATGATGACGCCGCGTTCTTCCGGTCCCACCGTGTCGGCATCATGAAGGCGGGCCGCAAACTTGGACAGGACGTTAAAGCTGCCATTCAGGTTGATATTCACGATTTTCGTGAAATCGGCCAGGGGGATGGCTTTGCCGTCGCGGCCGATCACCTTGGCCGGCGGACCGATACCGGCGCAGTTGACCAGGATGCGGGCCTTGCCATGCAGCCCCTCGGCTTCGGCCAGTGCTGCTTCAACCGCCGCTTCGTCGGTGACATCAACCTTGATGAAATGCCCGCCGATGGCGGCGGCATGGGCAGTCCCCAAATCGGCGTTCAGGTCGAAGATGGTAACCCTGGCCCCGGCCCTGGCCAGCCGCGCGGCGGTGCCGCCGCCCAGGCCCGATGCACCGCCCGTGACGATGGCGGCCTGTCCATTGATCTGCATGATTGGAAATTCCTTGATGCTGAGAGGCTTCAGGGCAGCAGCACGGCCTTGATGCAGCCACCACGATGCTGCGTGGCTACCGCCTCGTTGATGTCGGAAAGCGGGAAGGTTTGGATCAGCCGGTCGAAGGGGAAGCGGCCCTGGCGATGCAGGGTGATCAGTTCCGGGATGAACCGGTCGGGATCGCTGTCCCCTTCGATGATGCCGACGATGCGATGACCATAGGTGATCAGGGAGACGAGGTTGATGGACAGGCTGCTGTCCAGGCGCGGCGGCACGCCCACCAGGCCCAGCAAGCCATGGCTGGCCAGCGCCGCCAGGGCGGCGGCGACCACATCCTCCCGCCCGCTGGTCTCAAACCCGTAATCCACACCATCGGGCAGGATGGCGCGGATGGCGGCGGTGACATCGCCGGAGGCGGGATCGATGACATGCGTCGCCCCCAGTTCCAGCGCTATCTGCCGCCGGGCGGCCACGGGTTCCACCAGGATGATGGTGGCGCATTGCTGGATCACGGCACCCATCACGGCTGCCAGCCCCACTGGCCCGCCACCGAACACGGCGATGTTGCTGCCCGGATGGCAGGCCAGCGCGCGCATGACCCCGCCGGCCCCCGTCTGGAAGCCGCAGCCCAGGGGGCCCAGCAGTTCCAGCCGCAGGCCCGTTGCATCCACCTTCACGACATTGCGTTCATGGGCCAGCGCATGGCTGGCAAAGCTGGACTGGCCGAAGAAATGCGCGGAAAGCGGGCTGCCATCTTCCTGACTGAGGCCGCTGCTGCCATCGGGCCTTGTGCCCAGATAGTTCAGCATGGGGAAGTCGCGGCAATAGGAGGGCAGATCCTGACGACAGCGGGCGCAGGTGCCACAACTGTGGAAGCCCAGCACGACCGTATCACCCGGCCTCACCTTGGTGACCTCATCCCCCACCGCTTCCACCACGCCGGCCCCTTCATGGCCCAGCACAGCCGGCAGCGGGATGGGGATCAACTGGTCACGGGCGACAAGGTCGGTATGGCAAAGGCCGACGCCGGCGATGCGGACCCGCACTTCCTTGCCGCGCGGCTTTTCCATCCGCACGCGCTGCAGCCTGAAATCCGATTGCGGGGCGTGGGTGACGGCTGCTGTGATGTCCATGGGCGGCTCCTCAGGCAACGGTGTAGCCACCATCGGCGACGAATTCCGCGCCGGTGATGAAGGAGGCATTGTCGCTGGCCAGGAAGGCAATCAGCGGGGCGATGTCCCGCGCCTGTCCCAGCCGGCCCATCGGGATCATCGCCGCCCAGGCCGCCAGCGCCACATCCGGCGGGATCGGGGTGCCATCTGGCCCCTTCGGCGGTTCCCAGTCGGCACCCAGATTGGTCTGCACCGGCCCCGGCAGGACGCAATTGACGCGGATGCCGGTTTTCGCCAGTTCAAAGGCCACGGCACGCGACAGCGCCCGGACGGCCCCCTTGCTGGCGCTGTAGGCGGCGAACTGCGCGCCGGCGACCATGCCATAGACCGAGGCAATATTGATGATGGAAGCGCCCGCCGCGCCCGCCGCCAGCGCCTTGCGCATCAACGGCAGGGCCGTCTGCATACCGATATAGACGCTGTCGACATTGATCCGCTGCTGACGCTGCAACAGTTCCAGCGGTGCCAGTTCGAAGGGCCGCGACACCATGATACCGGCATTATTGACAAGGATATCCAGCCGGCCAAACCGTTCACCGATGCGGGCGGCACCGTCTGTCCATTGTTCCTGGCTGGTGACGTCATGAGCCAACATCAGATGGGGGCGGTCGCCCAGCAGCGAGGCCGTTTCCGCCAGTCCTGCGGGGTTGATATCGCTGACGACCAGGGCGGCCCCCTGGTCGGCCAATGTCAGGGCGGCGGTCCGGCCGATGCCCGATCCCGCCCCGGTGACCCAGGCGACCTTGCCGTCCAGTTGGAAAAGTCTGCTCATCATTCCTGTCCGATGTTGGAGCGCGGGTGCCGTTCGGCCGCCAGCACGGGCAGCCAGGGCAGGGCGGTGTCGCAATAGGCTTCGGCCATGGGCCGCCAGGGGGACGGATCGTCCAGCGTTCCCGCCTTGATGATGGTCAGGCCCGGCAGGATGCCGGCGACTGACAGGATGGGCGATCCGCAATGGGCGCAGAAATGGCGGTACACCGCCGCGCCGCTGTCGCCTTTGTCCTGGAAAACGCGGGTTTCACCCTGCTGCCGATACTGGTCATCCGTCACCACGCAGACCAGGGAAAAGGCGGTGCCGGATTGCCGTTGGCAATGCCGGCAATGGCAGGCCGCCACCATCAGCGGATCGCCGGTTAAATGATAGCGGACCCGGCCGCACAGACAGCCGCCGGAACGGGTCGGATCGTCGGTTGTGTGATCGGTCATAGCGCCACCACCACCGATTTGGGTTCCAGATAGGCATCCAGCACGGCGGCGCCGTTTTCCCGCCCCAGGCCGGATTTCTTCATCCCGCCGAAGGGCAGCGACGGGTCGGCCAGCAGCACGCAATTGACGAACACGGTTCCGGCCTGCAGGGCCGTACCCGCATGGTGGGCGGTGGCCAGATCGCGGGTGAAGATGTGCGCGGCCAGACCATATTCACTGTCATTGGCCAGCGCGATGGCCTCATCCAGATCGTCGAAGGCACTGGCGGCCAGCACGGGGCCGAACACCTCCTCCCGTGCCACCTCCGCATCCGGCGGCACATCGCGCAGCAGGGTGGGGGCGACATAATGGCCCTCGTCTGGAACGGGGATATCGGGGCCGACGGCATGGATACCGGCGGCGCGGGCCCGTTCCACGAAGCCGGCCACCTTTTCATGCTGACGGCGGCTGATCAGGGGGCCCAACTGGCTGGACCGGTCGCCGCTGGGGCCGATCTTCTGGCTGGCGGCGACGGCGGCGATACCGTCCAGCACCCGTTCATAGACGGAGCGGTGAACGTAAAGCCTTGTCCCGGCATAGCAAACCTGACCGGAATTGAAGAAACAGCCCATCGCCGCCTGCGGGATGGCGCGATCCAGATCGGCATCGGCGGTGATGATGGTGGGGGACTTGCCGCCCAGTTCCAGGGTCACCCGCTTGATGTCGGGAACAGAGGCTGCCAGGATCGCCTGACCGGTGCGGGTGGAACCGGTGAAGGCGACCTTGGCGATGCCCGGATGGGCGGCTAGCGCCGCGCCAGTGGCCCCATCGCCGGTGACGACGGAGAACACGCCCGGCGGCAGCCCCACCTCCCGCGCGATTTCCGCCAGGCGCAGGGCGGAAAGGGGTGTTTCCGCCGCCGGCTTCAGCACGATGGTGCAGCCGGCCGCCAGGGCCGGGGCAATCTTCCACATCGACAGCACGATGGGGAAGTTCCAGGGGGTGATGGCGGCGACCACGCCCACCGGCTCCCGCCGCGTGTAGGCATGGAACCGGCCCGGTGTGGCGGAAAGCGGGGCGGCATGGCCGGCGATCTTCGTCGGCCAGCCGGCATAGGTGCGCAACCAGCCAATCGCAGCGGGAATGTCGACAGCCTCGGCCAGGGTGACGGGCTTGCCGGTGTCCAGCGCCTCCAGTGCCGCCAGACGGGGCAGGTCGGCCTCAATAGCGTCGGCGAAACGGTGCAGCAGCCTTTCACGGGCCAGCGGCGTCAGGTCGCGCCATGCCGGGTCATGCAGCGCCCGGCTGGCCGCCTGCACAAAGGCATCGACGTCGGACGCGTCCGCCACGGGGATGGCGGTAAAGCTGTGACCCGTGCAAGGATCCTCGTCATCCAGCCAGTTCCGCACGGGCAGCAGGTCGGACCCCGCCATCAGCACAATTTCGGGCAGCCGGAGGCCGGTAAAGCCAGCCTGCATCGTCATCGGTTTCCTCCCTGACCTTGTCTCGGGCCTTTTGTCGGCCTCTGGTCACTGGAAGGTTGTACCGCGCCTACCCTTGAAAGGCTTTACACAGGCCTATCGCGCTTTTTGTCAATTCCTGCGCTTGCCTTGTCTTGGTCCCCTCCATCCGGTCAGGTGGCCCCAAGAACCGGGCCACAACCGCCCGGCAACAGGCAATATCCGGGAGGCTCAACGATCATGCATCCGCGCCATCACGCCCTGGCCACGCCAGCCAAACCCGCCTGCATCATGGCCGATCGTGGAGAGGTGCTTCACTATGACGAACTGGACCGGCGGGCCAATCAGGCCGCCCACCGGCTGCGGGCGCTGGGCCTGCACCGGGGCGACGTGCTGGCGGTGATGACCGACAATGAGGCGGCCTTGTTCCCGCTGGCCTGGGCGGCGCAGCGCACGGGGCTGTATTTGACCAGCATCTCCACCAAATCCAGCGTCGCGGACCTCGCCTATATCTTGGGCGATTGCGGCGCCAAGGTTCTAGTGGTGTCCGACCGGCTGGCCCCGGTCGCCGCGGCGGCAGTTGAGGCCTTGCCGCAGGTGCAGGCCTTCGCGGTTACCGGTACGGCCGACCTGCCATCCTGGGGGGAGGCCTGCGCGGCCCTGCCCGTGACCCCCGTCAAGGATGAAAGCCCGGGCACGGAAATGCTCTATTCATCGGGCACCACCGGACGGCCCAAAGGCGTGAAGCCGACGCTGCCCGCCGGTGCCATCGACCAGCCGACGCCGCTGGTCGGCATGGGGACCGCCCTTTATGGCATGGGCGCGGATATGGTCTATCTCTCCACCTCGCCGCTCTACCATGCCGCACCCCTGCGCTGGGCGATGAGTGTTCACCGGTTCGGCGGCACCGTGGTGATCATGGAGAGGTTCGATGCAGAGGAAGCGCTTGCCCTGATCGAGCGATACCGCATCACCCATTCCACCTGGGTACCGACGCATTTCGTGCGGTTGTTGCGCCTGCCGGAAGACGTGCGGGCGCGGTATGACCATTCCTCAATGCGGGCCGCGATCCACGCGGCTGCCCCCTGTCCCGTGCCGGTCAAGCAGGCGATGATCGACTGGTGGGGGCCTGTCATCTACGAATATTATTCAGGGACCGAGACATGTGGCATCACGGCCCTGTCGGCCCATGAATGGCTGGCAAAGCCAGGCTCTGTCGGCAAGGCGATCCTGGGGACGGTGAAGATCGTCGATGATGACGGCAATGAACTGCCCGTCGGGCAAGTTGGTAACGTCTATTTCGCGGACGGCCCCCGGTTCGAATATCACAATGATCCGGTCAAGACGGCCGCTGCCTATAATCATCGCGGCTGGGCGACGCTGGGTGATATCGGGCGGCTGGATGAGGACGGCTATCTCTACCTGACAGATCGCAAGAATTTCATGATCATTTCCGGCGGGGTGAATATCTATCCCCAAGAGATCGAAAACTGCCTGATCGAACATCCATCCGTTGCCGATTGCGCCGTGTTCGGCCTGCCCGACCTGGAAATGGGGCAGGTGGTGGTGGCCGTGGTGCAGCCATCGGAAGGGATGGCAGATGAAAAGGCGGCGGAAGCAACCCTGTCGGCCTTCCTGCGGGAACGGCTGGGCGGGGTCAAAGTGCCCCGCATCTTCCACTTCCGCCCGATCCTGCCGCGTGAACCAACGGGTAAATTACTGAAGCACAAGCTTGTCCGCGAATATCTGGACATGGTTGAAAAGGCGGGGTTTTAGATGGCCGCGCAGAACGACCCAGTTATCATTGTCGGGGCCGGTCAGGCCGGGGCACAAGCGGCGCAGTCTCTGCGCCAGGGCGGCTATGCGGGGCCGATCACCATGGTGGGGGAGGAAGCTTTCCTGCCCTATGAACGCCCGCCGCTGTCCAAGGATTATCTGGCTGGCAAGCGCGATGCGGAAAGACTGTTCCTGCGCAAGGCCGATTTCTGGACATCGCGCGGGGTGGAGGTGTTGACCGGTCGGCGGGTGGTCGCGGTGGATCGTCCGGCTGGTGCCGTCATGCTGGATGATGGCGCCCGCCTGTCCTATGGGCATCTGGTCTGGACAGCGGGTGGACGTCCGCGCCGTCTGGGCTGTAAAGGCGGCACATTGGAAGGTATCCACTACATCCGTTCCATCGCCGATATTGACCGATTGCGGGCGGAAGTGGAGGGCGGGGAACGTCGCATCGTCGTGATTGGCGGCGGCTATATCGGGTTGGAGATGGCGGCCGTCCTGCGCCTGTCCGGCCATGCGGTGACAGTGCTGGAGGCTCAGGACCGTCTGCTGGCCCGCGTCACATCTCCGCCGGTTTCAAGCTTCTTCCTGGCGATGCACCGGGCGCGCGGAGTCGATGTTCGCCTTAGTGCATCAGTCGCCGGCCTGGAAGAGGCCGGGGGCCGGGTTTGTGCCGTGCGGTTGGCCGGGGGTGAGGTATTTCCCACCGATCTGGTGATCGTCGGCATCGGCATCGTGCCGAACGTGCAGCCACTCGCCGATGCCGGCCTGCACTGTCCTGACGGGGTTGCCGTTGACGAATACTGCCGGACGGATGACCCACGCATCCTGGCTGCTGGAGATTGCGCCCTTCACCATAACCGCTTTGCGGACCGACCGATCCGCCTTGAATCCGTACAGAACGCCATCGACCAGTCCAAGATTTTGGCCGCAACGATCCTGGGAAATCCGGTACCCTATCGGGCCGTCCCCTGGTTCTGGTCCGACCAGTATGAGGTCAAGATCCAGTCGGTGGGGGTGTCCGGCGGCCACGACCGTGTGCTGCTGCGCGGGCGTCCGGAGGATGGCGCCTTCTCGGTTGCTTATCTCCGGGATGAAAGGCTTGTCGCGCTCGACTGCATCGGTGTCACGCGCGATTTCATCCAGGGTAAGGCCATTGTTGCGGCTGGGGGAAGGGTAGACCCTGTCAGGCTTCCGGACCCAGCGACGGAGTTGAGGGACGCTGTGATCGATTAGTCACGATTGAACCTGTTCAGGGTTGCGCAAGAGAGCTGGTCACCCGTGACCGGACAGTTTGATAAGCTTGGTTCGGCCTTTTTGAAGGACGAGCGACATGGCGGGACAGAGGAAGCGATATTCAGCTGATTTCAAGGCGAAGGTGGCGCTGGAGGCGATCCGTGGCGAGCGGTCGATGAGCGCCGGTCGGAGGCAGGAGATGGTGGATCGCTCCCATCCCGGCTTGTCGGTTGTGCGGCAATGCGCGCTGTTGTCGATCTGCCGGTCACTTTATTACGGGTCGGTACGGGGCAAGAGCGCGGAGAAACTGGCGCTGATACGGCTGATTGATGCCCAGTTCCTGGAGACACCCTGGTATGGCAGCTGGCAGATGTGTTCATCGAACGGCTCTGGCGGTCACTGAAATACGAATGTGTCTATCTCCACGCTTTCGAGACCGGCAGCGAGGCCAGGGCCGGGATCGGACGCTGGATCAATTACTACAATACCCAACGCCCACATTCCGCGCACGGGGGACAAACACCAGACGAGGCATACAGGCAAAGGGCGGACAGACTGTGTTGGGCGGCGTGAACTGAACAGGACCAAGCTTAATGCCGAACAAAAACTGTCCTGTCACGGGGGACCAGCTCTTCATCGGCGTCGGCCGCGTCACCGGCCCCGCCGTGCCGGCCAGCGGCTTATTTCTGCCGAACGATGCGGGCGAACCGGTGCCGGCGCTGGATGTGCTGACGGGTGCCGATTACCACCGGCACCTTGTCGATGATCTGGAAAAATGTGAATGGTTCGTGCCCATCGCCTGGGACGCCACGCTGCCGTTGAACCGCGCGGTGCGCGAAATCGGCTTGTTCGGCAACCAGAACACCGTTTGCCGCCCCACCACCCCGAAATGGCGCACCATGGTTGAACGGCTGAATCAGTCATTTAGAATGGTGATTTGTTGAATTTAATCATTCAATTTCAAACTTGCATCCCGCCATGTTGATGTTGCCCCAACACAAACCCCGGAAAACCGGGGAAATGGGGAGGTAAATATGAGATTGGGACGGCCGGATACGCCTGTGCCCTGAACCTCTGATGTCCCCCTTTGTGACAATGATCTCGAACCGCGCGCCCGCTGGCTGGCGCGTGCCGGGACAGTCTGCCCGCGTCGCGGGTCGATATGGGAGGCGGCTATGCGACACCTGTTTCATAATCTCTGGATTTTCGACGGCACCGGCACCCCGCGCTTTCAGGGTGAAGTGCTGGTGGAGGGCGATCGTATCGCCGCTGTGGCGCGGCTGGGCACCGACCCGGCCCTGCCGCGCGACGGCGCCATCCTGGTGGATGGTGGCGGGACCACCCTGATGCCGGGGCTGGTGGAAGCCCATGGCCATCTGACATGGCCGTCTTCCACCGAGCGCATCATCCATCATTTCGAATTGCCGCCGGAAGAAATGATGCTGGCGGCTGCGCGCAATGCGCGGGTGGTGCTGGATCATGGCTTCACCAGCGTCTATTCCGCTGGCGCTTTGGGTGAGCGGGTGGAAGTGGTGCTGCGCGATGAGATCAAGGGCGGCCACCTTCCGGGGCCGCGCCTGCGCGCCTCCACCATCGAACGCAGTCCGCCGGGTGCTGATGGGGTGGAAACCGGCCATGTTGACCATGGGCGCGGGGCCGAGGCGATGCGCGGCTTCATCGACCATTGCAAAGGGCTGGGCATCGACAGTGTGAAGCTGCTGCTGTCCGGCGAAGATGCGCTGCTGCCCGGTTCGTCGCAGCATATCCTTTATACGGATGCCGAGGTGCAGGCCGCCTGTCAGCGCGCCCGTGAACAGGGCCTGTGGGTCAATGCCCATACACAGGCATCGGACGCGGTGAAGATGGGCCTGCGCCATGGGGTGCGGGTGCTGTACCACTGCACCTATGCCGATGATGAAGCGGTGGACATGCTGGAGGCGGCCAAGGCCGACATCTTCATGGCCCCTGCCATCGGCATCATCGTGGCGACGCTGGAGGCCAAGCCGCCGCCGCATATCGATATGAGTTCGATGAAGGAAAGTGCGAAACCGGTCATCGAACGGGCCACCCGGCTGATCCCAGAACTGAAAAAGCGCGGGGTGCGGGTGCTGCCGGGGGGGGATTATGGTTTCCCCTTCAACCCCAATGGCCGCAACGGGCGCGATTTGGAACATTTCGTCACTCTGTTCGGCTATAGCCCGGCAGAGGCGCTGGCTGCCGCTACCGGGCTGGGCGGCCAGATCATGGATATGGAATTGGGGCTGGTGCGCGCCGGCTATCTAGCGGACCTGCTGCTGGTGACGGGTGATCCGACGCAGGATGTGCGCCTGTTGCAGGATAAGAACAATCTGGCCGCCATCATGCTGGGCGGGCGGTTCCACAAACAGCCGGCAGCATTGCGCGCGGTGGCGGCATGAGTGGGGAGTTGCTGACCTTCGGCCAGCATCCCGGCGGGCCGTTGGCGGGGCTGCTGTGGCGACCCACAACAGCGGGGCCGCATCCGGTGGTGCTGGCCGTGCCCGGCGGTGCCTGGCTGCGCGGGGACAAGGCAGCGCTTGCCGGTTGGGGGCGGTGGCTGGCGGGGCAGGGGATCGCCCTGTTTGCCGTGGATTACCGGCGGGCCACCCATGGCCCCGTCTTCCCCGGCAATGCGCAGGATGTACGGGCGGCGTTGCTGTTCCTGGCGGATCAGGCGGGTTCCCTGGGGCTGGATGCCGGCCGCATCGCCATCCTGGGCGCGTCCGCCGGGGCGCATCTGGCGGCGCTGGTGGCGCTGGCGGGTGATTGGGAGCCGTTGCGCGGGGCAGGGGAGCCGGCCCAGCCGCGCCTGCGCGCCCTGGTCGGCATCTATGGCGTCTATGATCTGTTCAGCCATTGGCAGGCCGATCTGGCCTTCAATGCCGGGCCTGGGCGGGATGCGGCCAGCCGGATGCTGGGCGCTGATCCGTTTGACGATCCGCCGCTTTATGCCGTCGCCTCGCCATTACGGCAGATCAGGCGATCGGGCAATGGGTTGCCGGTTCTGCTGTCCTGGGGCACGCATGATGCCGATGTGCTGCCGGCACAGAGCGAGGCTATGGCGCTGGCGCTGAAACAGGCCGGTTTCCATGTTCGCCAGCGCCCGGTGCTGGGGGCCACCCATTATTGGTTCAGCGATCAGGACCCGACGGAGCCCGGCAGCTTCAGCGCCGAACTGGCCCCGGACCTGCTGCGTTTCCTGCGGCTGCACTTACGCGGGGGAGAAGCATGACACAGCATTATGATGTTGCCATTGTCGGCTGCGGCCCGGTGGGCGCGCTGGCGGCCAATTTTCTGGGCCGGGCCGGTATCCGCACCCTGGTGATGGATCAGGCCGCCAGCCTGCACCCGCTGCCCCGCGCCGTGCATATCGATCATGAGATGATCCGCCTGTTCCAGGATGTGGGGCTGACCGACAGTATCCTGCCGCTGATGCGGGATACGGATGGGCATCTGCATGTCGGGGCCGATGGCGGGGTGATCCGCTATATGGGCACGGCGGGGCAGGCGCGGCGGTTCGGCTGGTCCAACGATTATTTCTTCTATCAGCCGGAACTGGAGGCCGCCTTGCGGGCCGGCTTTGCCCGTTTCCCGTCGGTTGAACTGCGGCTTGGCTGTCGCCTGACCGGGCTTTCCCAGGAAACGGGGCAGGCCCGCCTGACGCTGGCCACCGATACCGGCGAACAGACGGCGACAGCCCGTTACGTCATTGCCTGCGATGGGGCCAGCAGCCCCGTTCGCAAGCTGCTGGGCGTGCGGCTGGATGACCTGGATTTTGAGGAACCCTGGCTGGTGGTGGATGCGGAGGTCGATGGCCCCTTGTCCTTCCCGCCCATTGCCGGGTTGCCGCTGCAGGCCGACCTGCAGCGCCTGTCGGTGATGATGTGCGATCCCAAGCGCCCCGCCACCATTGTGCCGGGGCCGCGCAACCTGCGCCGCTGGGAATTCATGCTGCTGCCGGGCGAGGATGATCAGGCGATGATGCAGCCCGATCAGGTGGCCAAACTGCTGGCCCCCTGGGTGCAGGGGGTGCCGCATCGGATTGTGCGCGGGGCCACATATCGCTTCCATGGGCTGGTGGCGGAACGCTGGCGCGTCGGCAATGTGTTCCTGGCCGGTGATGCCGCGCACCAGACACCGCCCTTCTTCGGCCAAGGCATGTGCCATGGTTTCCGCGATGTGGCTAATCTGGTCTGGAAGCTGGATCTGGTGCTGCGCGGGCTGGCACCGGATCGGTTGCTGGACCTGTACCAGCCGGAACGCGAACCGCATGTGCGCGGTGTCATCGGCGCTGCGGTGGCGGCTGGTCGCTATATCTGCGTGCTGGACCCGGCGGAAGCGGCAGCGCGTGACCGGGAAATGCGGGCGCGCATGGCCGATGGCCCGCCCCGCACGGCGGCGGACCTGATCCCGGCAGTGGAAAGCGGCATTGTGCGGCCCGGTGCCGGGCAGCGCTTCATCCAGCCGCGTGTCGGCCTGCCGGACGGCACCACCGCGCTGCTGGATGACCTGACCGTTGCCGGCTGGCGGCTGATCCTGCGGCGCGATGTGGCCATCCCCGATCTGCCGACCTCATGGGCCACCCTGGGCGGGCGAGTCTGGGTGGAAGGGCAGGGCGGCACGACCGACCCGGATGGGCATCTGCGCGATTGGTTTGCCGGCAGTGGGGCCGCCGCCGTGCTGCTGCGGCCGGATTTCTACATCTATGGCACGGCCACCCATGCCGGCGATATCGCCCCGCTGGTGGGGGCGCTGACGGCGGACCTGGGATTGGTTGCAGCGGAGGGGACGACATGGGCAGCGTGACCGGTACGGCGGCGGCCTTGGGGCTGGCACAGGCGGAAATCATCATCCGCGTGGCCCTGGATCATGCGGCGGCGCAGAATATGGCCCCGCTGGCCGTGATCGTGCTGGATGCCGGCGGCCATCCGCTGGCCCTGGCGCGCCAGGATGGGGCCAGCCCCTTCCGCGTGGATATCGCAAGAGCCAAGGCGATGGGGGCCATCGGCATGGGCGTGGGGTCGCGCACGCTGGCCACCCGCGCCAGCCGCAACCCCACCTTCTTTGCGGCCTTGGGCCCGGTTCTGTCGGGTCAGCTGGTGCCGGCGGCGGGCGGTGTGCTGATCCGCACCGCCGATGGCGCGCTGCTGGGGGCCGTTGGGGTTTCCGGTGATACGTCCGATCTGGATGAAGCCTGTGCGCTGGCCGGGATCGCGGCGGCTGGCCTGTTGGCCGATCCCGGCGCTTGAATTTGATCAGGGGGCAAGACCCATGGAATTGCGCAGCATCGAACTGGAACTGCCGGACCCTGCCGGGGCGGCGGATTTCCTGACCGGGATCTGGGGATTGGGGGCGGTGGAAAGCGATGATGCCGACCGCCGCTATCTGCGGGGATCGGGGGATCAACCCTATCTGGTGGGGCTGTACCGGGCCGACCATACGCTGGTGCGGTCCGTTACCTTCCTGGCCGATGAAGCCGAACTGGCCGCCGTGGCGGCGCGGGCGGCGGCACAGGATATCGCGGTGATGCAAGTTGCCAGTGATGACCCGGGGGCGGGCCAGGGCCTGCTGGTTACGCTGCCCGACGGGGCGGTGATCCGGGTGCTGGTGGGGGCGACGCGGGTGGCCCCGGTCGCCGACCTGCCCGACCGCGCTGTGCGCCTGACCCATGTGGTGTTGAACGCTGTGGATGCGGAAGCAACGGCCCGCTTTGCCGAGGATATTCTGGGCTTCAAAGTGTCCGACCGGACCAAGGGCATGGTGTTTGTGCGCTGTAACCGCTCTCACCATTCCATTGCCTTTGCCCGCGCCGGCTTTGCCTCCCTGAACCATATCGCGTTTGAGATGAGCGATATCGATGCGGTGATGCGGGGCATCGGGCGGCTGCGCGATGTCGGCATGGTGCCGGCCTGGGGGCCGGGCCGACATGGGCCGGGGGCCAATGTCTTTGCCTATTTCATCGCGCCGTTCGGCGCGGTGGTGGAATTCTCCACGGCGGTGGAAGTGGTGGGCGAGGATTATCCCACGGGCGAACCCGATGATTGGACCTGGCCGCCCAACCGCATCGACCAATGGGGCATTTCCGGCAAGGACATGGCGGGACTGGGCGAGGCGGAGCGTACCTTCCGTTTCCGCCGCGCCTGAGGGATCAAGGGGTAATCCTATGAAATTGATCAGTTTTTTCTATGAAGGCGTGGCCCGTTTCGGTGCCCTGTTTGGCGACAAGGTGGCGGATTTCACAGCCCTGGCCCCGGCGGGCGTGGTTGACCTGAAATCGGCCATTGCCGCCGGTATTCTGGCCGATCTGGCGGCGAAGGCAACGCCATCGCTGCCGTTGGCAGAGGTGACGTTGCTGCCCGTGATCCCCAATCCGGGCAAGATCCTGTGCGTCGGGCATAATTACGAAAATCATCGCCAGGAAACCGGACGGGCCAAGGTGGCCAACCCGTCCATCTTCACCCGTTTTGCCGATACGCTGGTGGCAGCCGGTCAGCCCATCCTGCGGCCCCGCCATTCCACGCATCTGGATTTTGAGGGGGAACTGGCTGTTATCATCGGCAAGGGTGGGCGCGACATCCCGGCGGAACAGGCGTTGGACCATGTGGCGGGCTATGCCTGTTTCAACGATGCCTCTGTGCGTGACTGGCAATGGCATACGCAGCAATTCACGCCGGGGAAGAACTTTCCCGCCACCGGCGGCTTCGGCCCCGCCCTGGTGACGCCGGACGAGGTGGGCGATTACCGCGACACGTCCGTCACCACACGGCTGAACGGGCAGGTGGTGCAGAGCCAGCCGACGGCGGACATGATTTTTCCCATCGCCACCATCATCGCCTATGTCTCCGCCTTCACGCCGCTGTCGCCGGGGGATGTGATCGCCACCGGCACGCCGGGCGGCGTGGGGGCCAAGCGCGAACCACCGCTGTGGATGAAGCCGGGCGATGTGGTGGAGGTGGATATTCCCGGCATCGGCCTGCTGCGCAACATTATCGCCGACGCTGCTTAAAAACACAAAAGAATGGACGGGAGGAAAACATGAACAAGAAGGCTGTGCACCGCCGCACCTTGCTGGCCGCTGTACCGGCGGCCATGGCGCTGGCCGGGTTGCCGGGGCGCGGGTTTGCCGCATCGGCGGGCAACCCGTTTCCCAAAGGTTTCCTCTGGGGGGCGGCGATATCCGGCCATCAGACGGAAGGCAATAACAGCAACAGCGATACCTGGCTGCTGGAACAGTTGCAGCCCGGCCCCTTCCGGGAGAAATCCGGCATCGCCTGCGATTTTTTCAACCGTTACGCCGAGGATTTGGCCTTGGCGGCGCAACTCGGCTTCAATGCTTTTCGCTTCTCCCTGGAATGGGCGCGGATTGAGCCGGAGGAGGGGCGTTTCGATGACAAAGCCCTGGACCATTACCGCCGCGTCGCCGCCACCTGCCGGGAAAAGGGCCTGACACCGGCCATCACCTTCAACCATTTCTCGGCACCTATCTGGTTTGCCAAGCGCGGCGGATGGGAGGTAACGGGTTCCGCCGACAGTTTCGCACGCTTCTGTGAACGGGCGGTGAAGGCGGTTGGCGACCTTACCGGGATCGCCGTTACCCTGAATGAACCCAATCTGGGCCGGCTGCTGCATGTCATCGTGCCGCCGCCCATCCTGGCAGAGATGCCCAAGGCCATGCAGGGGGCGGCGGCATTGGCGGGGTCAAGCCGCTTTTCGGCCGCCCAGTTCGGTGATCAGGATGCCATGTTGCCCAACCTGCTGGAAGGGCACCGCAAAGCGGTGGCCGCCATCAAGGCAGGGCCGGGTGATTTCCCGGTCGGCGTCTCCCTGGCCCTGGTCGATGATCAGGCCGTGGGGGCAGATTCTGTCCGCGACAAGGTGCGTGACTATCTGAACGCAGCCTGGCTGGATGCGGCCAAGGCGGATGATTTCATCGGCGTGCAGACCTATGGCCGCAACCGCTTCGACGCCAAGGGCCTGATGCACCCGCCGGAGGGCGCGGAACTGACCCAGATGGGGGAGGAATTCTATCCCCAGGCATTGGGTGCCACCATCCGCTATGCCCATGCGGCCACGGGGCGGCCCGTCTATGTCACCGAAAATGGCATCGCCACCACCGATGACACACGCCGCATCGCCTATATCGATGGGGCCTTGGCGTCCGTAAAGGCTTGTCTGGCCGATGGCATTCCGGTGAAGGGCTATCTGCATTGGTCCTTCCTGGATAATTTTGAATGGATTGCCGGCTATGGTCCGAAATTCGGGCTGGTTGCCGTGGACCGGCAGACGCTGAAGCGCACGCCCAAGCCCAGTGCCGCCCATCTGGGTTCCATCGCTAAGCGTAACGGGGCCGTGGCATGAGCCGGGGGCTGATCGCGCGCGAAACCGCGATCAGCATGGCCATCAACAGCGCCTTGAACTATGGCTTCAGCCTGCTGGCCTTTGGCGGCACGGCAGAGGCCCCTGTTTGGGGCGTTGGTGGCCTGCTGTTCGATCTGGTGCCAACCTGTTTCATGATCACCTTGATGGGGTCGGTGGTGCCCAGCCTGATCAACCGGCGGCATCTGTCGCCCACCCCCAGCATCCGTTTCATCCTGTTGCACGGGCTGCTGCTGGCGTTGCTGGCCGTGCTGGTGCTGGTGCCGACGGTGGCGCTGCTGCTGCGCGGGACGGATGTTCTGTCCTTTGCGGCGGTCCTGTGGCTGAAACTGCCGCTGGGCGCGGTCCTGGCCTGCTGCGTCACCTTATGGTCGCTGCGCGGCCTGCTTCATCGGGGGCTTGTTCATGCGTAATGGTCGCACCGTAAGGGGGCTCGCGGCGGCGCTGCTGACGGCCTGTCTGCTTTCTGGCACCTCGGCCCTGGCGGCGGATGCGCTGCGCGACGGGTTCCAGGCCCCGCCGGCGGCAGCCAAGCCGCGCGTCTGGTGGCACTGGCTGGGCGGCAATGTCAGTGCCGATGGCATTGACAAGGATCTGGCCTGGATGAACCGCGTCGGCATTGGCGGTTTCCAGCTTTTCACCGGCAATCTGGAAACACCGCTGCTGTTGGAAAAGCCGGTCACGGTCTATTCGCCGGAATGGCGTTCCATGGTGCGGCGCGCGGCGGAACGGGCCGACGCGCTGGGGCTGGAAATGACCATGGCGGCGTCGGCGGGGTGGAGCGAGACGGGCGGCCCCTGGGTGAAGCCGGCGCAGGGCATGAAGAAACTGGTCTGGAGCGAAACGCTGCTGGAGGGGGGCAAGCCCTTCAAGGGCACCCTGGCATCCCCGCCGCGCAACAGCGGCCCGTTCCAGGACATGCCGCTGCCGCCTGAACTGCGCCTGCCGCCCCCGCCGCCGGTGCGCGGGGCCAAGCCACGCGCGGCTGCCGCCCCTGTGCCGACGCCCACCCATTATGCCGATGTGGCGGTGCTGGCCTATCGGCTGGCCGATGGGGTGACGCCGCTGACGGCCTTGAAGCCGCGGATCACCAGCAGTGCCGGGGATGCCGCCCTGCTGGCCGATGGGCGCTATGATCAGGTGCTGCATCTGGAACAGAAGACGCCGGATGGCGGTTTGGCCTGGGTGGAATATGCCTTTGACAAGCCGGTCAGCCTGCCGGCACTGACCCTGGCATCGGCCATTGAAGATCCGCTGAATGCGCTGTCGCCCGCCGGCGTGGTGGAAATTGCCGACGAAACGGGCGCGTTCCGGGAACTGGTGCGCGTACCCCCGCAGCAGGTGGTGGCCTTCCCCGCCTCCGCCCCTGTGCGCACCATTGCCCTGCCGGCAGCCAAGGCGCAGCGCTGGCGTTTCCGCTTCGACCCGCTGCCGCCACAGGCTGTCGCCCTACCGGGCATTCCCCCGCAGACGATCCATGCGGTGACGGAAGTGCGGTTCGAGACGGAAGCTTTGCTGGACCGCTGGCAGGCCAAGGCCGCCTATGACACGATGCGGGATTACAATACGGCCACCCCGCAGAACCGCGCCGCCGTGCCGCGCGATCAGGTGATCGACCTGACGGCGAAGCTGCGACCTGACGGCACGCTGGACTGGACGCCGCCGCCGGGTCGCTGGCAGGTGCTGCGCCTGGGTTATTCCCTGACCGGCACGAAAAACCACCCCGCCGACCCGGAAGGCACGGGGCTTGAGGTGGACAAGCTGGATGGCGCTGCTGTACGCGCCTATCTGGAGGGCTATTTCAATCAGGTTGATCAGGCGCTGGGCGAACTGCGCGGGGCCAATGGGCTGAAAAACCTGCTGACCGACAGTTGGGAGGCGGGGCAAGCCAACTGGACCCCGGCTTTGCCGGCGGAATTCAAGCGTCGTCGCGGCTATGATCTGCTGCCCTGGCTGCCGGTGTTGACGGGCCGTATCGTCGGATCGGTGGCGGATAGTGAGCGGTTCCTCTGGGATTTCCGCCGGACCATTGCCGATCTGCTGGCCGAGGCGCATTTCCGAACCATCCGCGACTTCGCCCATGAAAAGGGGTTGGGTTATTACGGGGAGGCGATGGGCACCCGTCTGCCCACCACGGGCGACGGGCTGCTGAACAAGCGCTTCACCGACATTCCCATGGGTGAATTCTGGCAGATGCCGCCCGGTGCGCCGTCCGATCCGGCCCATACGTCCGACATTGCTGAGGCGGCATCAGCGGCGCATTTCTATGGTCAGAATATCGTGGCGGCAGAGGCGTTAACCGCCTTGCCCTTCATCCCGCCCTTCACGGCGACGCCGGCAGCGCTGAAGCCCTTTGCCGATCGGTTCCTGGCGCGGGGTGTGAACCGTTTCGTCATCCATACATCCCCGCATCAACCGCTGGATGATCTGCGCCCCGGCATCACGCTGGGGCCGTTCGGGCAGTTTTTCACCCGGCATGAAACCTGGGCCGAACAGGCTGGCCCCTGGATGCAGTATCTGGCCCGGTCGTCCTTCCTGCAGCAGCAAGGGCGGAACGTGGCGGATGTCGCCTGGTTCTATGGGGAAGGGGCGGCGGTCGCCCCGCCGGACCCGGACCGGTTGCCGCTGGCCGTGCCTGCCGGGAACCGGTTGGATTTCGTGGGCCGGGATGCGGTGACGGAACTGCTGGCCGTGAAGGATGGGCAGTGGCTTGCCCCGTCGGGGGCCACCTACCGGTTGCTGGTCATCCCGCCGGGTGGTGACGGTCGCTTAAAACTGTCCCTGCCGGTACTGACGCGGCTGCGTGACCTGCTGGGGCAGGGCGGTGCTGTGCTGTCCCCCCGGCCCATCGGCAGCCCCAGCCTGGGCGATGATGCGGTCAAGGTGGCCGCGCTGATCCAGGAAATCTGGGGACCGGACGGGGCAAGCACGGCAGCGCGCCGGGTAGGGCAGGGGCGGCTTTATCCGGGCGCGGACATTGCCGCCGCACTGGCCGACCTGAATGTCGGGGCTGATCTGACGGTCGATGGTGCTGCTGATGCGGATATCGTCTGGTCGCACCGGCGGACGGAGGAGGCGGATATCTGGTTCATCGCCAACCAGAAGGACCGGGCCGAGACCGTTACCCTGTCCCTGCGCGGCGATGGCAAGGATGTCAGCCTGTGGCACGCCGACAGCGGCAAGGTGGAACCCGCCAGCTATCGCCAGCAGGATGGCCGCACGCTGGTGCCGCTGACCCTGTTGCCGCATCAGGCTGTGTTCATCGTGCAGCGTGGTGCGGCCCCGGCCCCCGCCCGCACGGTGTCAGCCCCGGTGGAGGTGGCAAGCCTGCCGCTGGCGGGTGGCTGGACGCTGCGCTTCCCCGCCGGGCAGGGTACGCCGGATCGGGTGGCGCTTCCGGCACTGGGCCTGTGGACGGAACGGGCCGAACCGGCTATCCGCCATTTTGCCGGTACAGCCACCTATGAAACCACGGTGACGGTCCCGGCCGACTGGAAGGGCAAGCCCGTGGAACTGGACCTGGGCACGGTCAAGGAACTGGCCAGCGTCAGCATCAATGGCCAGCCGGTGGGCACCGCATGGAAGCCCCCCTTCCGCCTGGAGGTGGGGGCGGCGTTGCAGCCGGGGGAAAACCGCATCAGCATCGCCGTCAGCAACCTGTGGCCCAACCGGATCGCCGGTGACGCGGCGGGGGTGGGGGGGCCAGTTACCGCCAATACCCATCCGCTGCTGCACCCCGATCCCAAGGCCCCCCTGCTGCCATCGGGTTTGGCTGGCCCGGTGCGTCTGGTTCGGATGGCGCCGCAGGGGGATCGCGGGTAGGGTAGCGCCATAAAAAACAAGACCCTAGGGATGGACCATGCGCTTCAACCGGCTTGACCTGAATCTCCTTGTCATTCTGGACAAGCTGCTGGCGGAAGAAAGCGTCAGCAAGGTGGCGCAGCAGTTGAACATGACGCAATCCGCCGTCAGCAACGCGCTGCGCCGCCTGCGTGAATATTTCGAGGATGAGCTGTTCGTGCAGGTGGGCCGCCGCATGGTGCCCACCCCCTTTGCCGAAATGCTGGGGGCGCAGGTGAGGGACACGCTGGTGGAGCTGGAACGCATCTCCGCCAGCCGTGCCGGCTTCGACCCGGCGGGGGAGGAACGGACCTTCACCCTGATCACGTCTGACTATGCTTTCCTGGTGTTCGTGGCGGAGGTGGTGCGGCGGTTACGTGAACGCGCGCCGGGCATCCGTATTCGTACCGTGCTGACCACGGAAAACGCGGCCGAACATCTGCGCCAGGGGGTGGCCGATTTCCTGATCGTGCCGGAAAAACGCACGGTGGAGGAATATCCCCGCGAGCCCTTGTTCAAGGATGATTTTGTCTGTGTCTGCTGGCAGGACAACCCGCTGATCGGGGACAGCATTTCCCTGGAACAATATCTGAACCTGGAACATGTCGGCACCAGCATGGGGCCGACAAAGGTGCCGCATATTGATGATGAGCTGCTGGCCGCGCGCGGCTTCCGCCGCAACATCACCATCTATGCCCCCAATTTCACCCTGGTGGCCGATGCCGTGATGGGCACTGACCGGATTGCCACCATGCACCGCCGGTCTGCCAATATCTGGGCCCGGCGGCTGCCGCTGCGGCTGCTGGAACTGCCCATCCAGTTGGGCGGGTTCACGCAAATGCTGCAATGGCATAAGCACCGGTCCAGTGACCCCGGCATGGCCTGGATGCGCACCTTCATGCGCGATGTGGCTGCCGATATCAGCAGTTCCAGTAAATGAGATTTCGTCCCAAACCATCATTTTGCGAAATACACATGATGTTGAATGAAAATGAACGGTTGGGGGACGGCTCTGTTATTGATGAACAATGAAAAGGTTCGGTGACGGTGCTGTTCGGCGGAACAGCCGTCACCGCCGACAAGCCCGCAAAAGCGGGCGGACAGGGGGAAACATGATCCGGTTGTCACTCAGGGTACCGCGCGTCTGACGACGGTGGGCCTGTTCTAAAAAAGCCAGACGGCAAATGCGTCATGACCCGGCGGCCCGGTTGATCCAGGGCCGCAATGGGATTGGCTTGCCGCGCAACAAAATCGCTTTCGGGAGGGAATAGACCATGAAGAAGGTCGTTCAACACGGCTGCCTGCGCAGCTATGCCGCCGCCATCGCCCTGCTGGTCGGGCTGGCGCCGCCAGCCCTGGCCCAACAGTCCGACGCCATCCTGCTGGATGAGGTGGTCGTCACCGCATCCCGCCGCCAGGAAAAGCTGCAGGATGTGCCGCTGGCCGTGACAGCGGTGAGTGCCGAGCAACTGGCCGCCACCGGCATCAAGGGCCTGACCGATATTCAATATACCACGCCGGGTGTGCAGTTCGGGTCCACCCCCAATGATGCCGGTTTCCGGCTGCGTGGTGTGGGCAATGCAGGCGGCTTTGCCAGTTCCTCTGAAAGCCCCGTCGGCGTGGTGGTGGATGGCGTCGTCGTCGGCTTTGGCAGCCCGGTGGAAAGCCTGGGCGATATTGAACGGCTGGAAGTGCTGAAAGGCCCCCAGGGCACCCAGTTCGGCAAGAACGCCTCTTCCGGGGTGATTTCCATCACCACGCGCCGGCCAGACATGAATGCCGTATCGGGTGATCTTTTCGCCTCCTACGCCTCGCTCAACGAAACGGATATTCATGGCAACCTGAATGTGCCCCTGGCCGAGAATGCGGCCATGGCCATCTATGCCTTTGATCGGCGCTATGACGGGTTCGTCAAGAATGTGGTGCGGAACGAGGAATGGGGCGGCACGACCCGCCAGGGCGTGCGCGGCAAGCTGTTGCTGGAGGCGTCGGACAATTTCACCGCCTATCTGATCGCCGATTATTCCCGCCGCAAGCAGAAGGGGCCGGGCCAGCTCTGGACCTTGAACAAGGTGCCCACGGGTGACCCCCGTTTCAATCCGCCAGGTGTCAATCTCGCCTCGCTGGGTGTCACCCCGTCCTATGACAATGAGAGTTCGGTTGAAAATGGCGCTGGTAACGAGGATGAGCGCAATTATGGCAGTTCACTGGAACTGAACTGGCTGCTGGGTGATTATGAACTGACATCCCTGTCAGCCTGGCGGGGACAGGATATGCGGCCCAGCACCTATGCCATTGATGCCGGCCCGCTTTCCACCTTTGAGGCACGGCGCAATAATACGGCGCGTTCCATGCTGTCGCAGGAAATCCGCCTGACCTCCCCCAAAAACGAGACGCTGGAATATGTGACGGGGATTTACCTGTCGCGCCAGAAGGTGGATCAGACGGGTGAAAGCGCCTTGCTGCGCCCGGCCTTGCCCTTTGCGCCGGTCACGCTTTCCATCACGGCGGGTTTGAACAGCGGGGAAACGACGACGGACAGTGCGGCCCTGTTCGGTGATGGCAAGCTGCATCTGGGGGACCAGTTCAGCCTGCTGGGGGGCCTGCGTATCTCCAAGGATTGGGTGGAGGCCAGCAACTGGTCGGTGCGTGATCCCGAGCTGCCGGCCAATGTCACCCCCTACACGCCGCGCCCCCGCTCCACCGGCAAGGTGAATGACAGCAGCCTGTCGGGCCGCATCGGTGCTGAATATAAGCCGGTCGATGATGTGCTGCTCTATGGCACCTATGCCCATGGCTATCTGGGGCCGACGGTCACCTTCTCCGCGCTGAGCGGGACGCGCACCCTGGTCAACCCGCAGACCGTGGATGATTTCACCATCGGGGCCAAGACCACCTTGCTGGATGGGCGGTTGACGCTGAACGGCAACCTTTTCCATGACAAGTACAAGAACCTGCAAACGGCCGTGCTGCGCGGTTCGGAATTCCTGACCGAAAACGCGGGCGGGCTGCGCAGCAAGGGGTTTGAGATTGAATCGAACCTGCAGGTGACCCATGAATTGCGGCTGAACGCCTCGCTTTCCTATTCTGATGCGGCCTTTACCGACTATCTCACGGCCTGCCCCAACAATATCCAGCAGCAGGGGGCGGCCGCCATTGCGGCACAGTGCAACGCCCCCGGCTCCACCAGCGCCAACCCGCTCTATCAGGCCAAGGGCGATCCGTTGGCCAATGCACCCAAGGTCAGCTACACGCTGGGGGCCAGCTATGAACGCGACATCTTCAATGGCCTGCTGTTCGATATGAATGTGAACTATGCCTGGCGGGACAAGACCTATAACGCCGTTGGCAACCCGGATACCCGGCACCCGGCCTATGGGGTGATGAATGTCTCCCTGGGACTGGGCGCGGAGGATGGGGCCTGGCGCGTCGGCCTGTTCGCCCGCAACCTGTTTGACGAGAACTTCAAAGCTGCGATTTTGGCTACACCGTTTGCCAATGTTGGCAATTATGTAAACTGGAATGTGCGTGAGGGGCGGCGTACTTTAGGCGTTTCATTGGAGACCCGGTTTTAAGACGATGAACTGAACCGTTCCGGGATTGTCGGCGGCTCCAACTCCTGAGAGGATGGGGCTACGATGTGCCGAGACAACGAACAAATTTTCAGCTGAGGTCCGCGAGCGTGCTGTTCGGCTGGTTCTGGATCACGAGAAGGATCACCCGTCACGATGGGCGGCAGTTTCATCCGTGGCATCCAAGATCGGCTGTTCAGCCCACACATTGAACGAGTGGGTCAAGCGTGCCGAGGTGGAAAGCGGCAGCCGCGCTGGCATTCCGTTGGATGTGCTGGAGAAGCTGAAGGCGCAGGAGCGGGAGATCCGGGAGTTGCGCCAGGCGAATGAGATCCTGCGCAAGGCCTCTGCATATTTCGCGATGGCGGAGCTCGACCGCCGACCGAAATGATGTTGGGCTTCGTGGAGGCCCACCGCCGGGAATACGGGGTCGAGCCAATCTGCAAGGTATTGCCGACTGCCCCGTCAACCGTGCGACAGCACACGGCACGCGCGGCTGATCCCGCCAAACTGTCGGCGCGTGCACAGCGCGATGTCGGCCTGAAGACCGATATCCGGCGGGTGTTCGATGAGAATTTCCAGGTCTATGGGGTGCGCAAGGTGTGGCGGCAGTTACAGCGCGAAGGCATCCAGGTGGCGCGCTGCACGGTCGCGCGGCTGATGCGGGAGATGGGCCTGCGGGGTGCCATCCGCGGCAAGCCTATAAAAACCACCATTGCCGACAAGGCCGTACCCTGTCCGCTGGATCGGGTGAACCGGCAATTCCGGGCCGACCGGCCCGATCAGCTCTGGTTGTCCGACTTCACGCATGTGTCTACCTGGAGCGGGTTCGTCTATGTGGCCTTCATCATCGACGCCTTTGCCCGGCGGATCGTCGGCTGGCGGGTGTCCCGCACGGCCGAAACCGTCAATGGCCTCTACAAGGCGGAGGTCATTCACAGGCGGGGACCATGGAAATCCTTTGAAGCCGTGGAATACGCAACCCTCAAATGGGTCGATTGGTTCAACAACCGACGCCTGCTCGAGCCCATCGGAAATATTCCACCAGCCGAGGCTGAACAACGCTACCATGACGCCGTGAGCGCTCAGAAATTGGCGGCGTGACTCACGAACTTCAGCCGCCGACAATCCCGGACCGGTTCACCGCCCGCATCGGTGCAAGGACCATTGACGACCTCTGGAGGGCCATTGGAAACATATGCGACCTCTACGACCAAGACGAATGCTGGAACTACTTCAAGGCCGCTGGGTATGCATCCGATTAAAAGCGCGATGCTCTAGTCCTACAGTTGCGTATGTAGGTTTACTGTGATTTTCTTTGCCTTCGGGACGTGGAGGCTGAGGCATGGGAGTATCGGACTGGTCTGGACCGTTGTTGGCGTGGGACGAAGCCTTGTCGGGCTTGAAGGATCGGTTGGGCCCCGTGCTTGGGCGGCTTGAGGTTCGGCAATCTGCGTCGGCTTTCATCGATGGGTTGCTGTCGGATGCGGAGCGCAAGACGGGCTGGCTGCTTTCGGAACAGGCGGGTCTTTCCCGGCCTTATCGGATGCAATCGCTGCTGGGTCGCTCGCGCTGGGATGCGGACGCGGTCTGCCGGACGGTTCGGGCCTATGTGCTTGAGGCGTTGGGTGGCGGGGAGGGCGTCCTTGTGGTGGATGAGACCGGCTTTGTGAAGAAGGGCGCGCATTCGGTCGGTGTCGGCCGTCAATATTCGGGCACGGCGGGCCGGATTGAGAATTGCCAGGTTGGTGTGTTCCTGGCCTATGCGGGACCGTGGGGCCAGGCACTGATCGACCGGCGGCTGTATCTGCCGAAGGATTGGGCCGGTGATGCGGCTCGCCGGGCGAAGGCTCAGGTGCCGGAAGACGTGACATTCGCGCCCAAGACGAAGATCGCTCGTGATCTGATCGCGACGGCGCTGGATGGTGGCGTGACCTGCGCCTGGGTGCTGGCCGATGCCCTGTACGGGTCGGACAGCGGCCTGCGCCGTATGTTGGAAGGGCGTCGACAGCCCTATGTGCTCGCCGTTTGTTCCAACCAGACCCTGCGGTTCTGCACAGAGGAAGGCCTGTTGCGGACCAACCCGCAGGCCATGGCTGATGACCTGCCGGCCGAAGCCTGGACCCGTCTGGCTGCCGGCGAAGGCGCCAAGGGCCTGCGGCTTTACGACTGGGCGCGTATCCCGCTGGCCTGGACCTGTGACGAAGGGTTCGAGCGCTGGGTCCTGATCCGCCGTAACCGGCATGATCCGGACAGGCGGGCCTATTATTTCGTCTTTTCACCCGCCGGCACCGCCCTGGCCGAACTTGCCGGGGCCGCCGGGCTGCGTTGGACCATTGAGGAGTGTTTCCAGCGCGCCAAGGACGACCTGGGCCTCGACCATTGCGAGGCCCGATCCTGGCACGGCTGGCACAGGCACATGACTTTGTGCATGGCCGCCGCCGCTTTCCTCGCTAAACTGGCTGCGGACCTGTGCCGCGATGCTGAAGCCAAACGGAACGAAAGGAGTCCGACAGGCCAAATCGCCGCCTGAACCGGCTCAACGCCCTCATCCCTTCCGTCCCCGAAATCAAGCGCCTCATCGCCCGCATCCGGTTGCCGACGGTCAGCGACATCAACGCCGTCCTGGATTGGTCACTCTGGAGGCGACGACACCAAGCACGCGCCGCTCTCGTCCACTATCGCACACAGCAAACGCAACTGTAGTGCTAGGTTATGGGGAAAAAATCGATCTGGCCCTGAGCTGGAATAGCAGATATTTTCTCATAAAGACTAACCAACGATATTAATCCGTTAACGTGCTTGGTTGGTCTTTGTATGTAATATGTTTAACTTCCGCTTTCCCTTTTGGGTTGGCGGATTTTGGCAATTTTGGTCGTGTAAAGGACAGGAAATGACCGGCAAGGTGCGCAGCGGCAATCCGAAGACGAAGATCATCTCCCAGCGGGAAAGCGCCGAAATTGCTATGCAGGCAACACCGGAACCGGCGAAAAAGGTGCGGCGCCGACGTCAGGAGCTCTCGCTGGAACCCCGCATCATGTTCGATGCTGCGGCGGTGGCCACTGCCGCCGACGCCCTGACCCTTGCCGCCGCCCAGCAGGTGACGGAGCCGCAGCAGAATCATGCTGCGGATGCCGCTAGCGCCTTGCCGGATATCGACAGTAAAGCGGCCCCTGCACACCATCCCGTCGCATCCCCCCCGTCGGCTGACCCCGCAGCCCCGTCCTTTGCCGGCACGCCTACCGCCCCACTGGCCACCAACGTGTCTGTTGACCCCACCACCGACCGTAAGGAGGTGGCGTTTATCGATACATCGGTCACTGATTGGCAAATCCTGCGTGCCGGCGTGAAGGATGGGGTGGACATCGTGCTGCTGGATGGCAGCCAGGACGGCTTGACCCAGATGGCCGCTTGGGCGGAGGGTAAGAGCGGTTATAGCGCCATTCATGTGCTGAGCCATGGTGCAGAAGGGCAAATCACGCTCGGCACGCTGACACTCGACTTTAGCACTACGCAGGCACGATCCGCAGATCTGGCGGCTTTGGGGTCTGTGCTGACAACAGATGGCGATCTTCTGCTGTATGGCTGCAATGTGGCGAGTGGGGAAGGCGAGGCATTTCTGGCGGCGATGGCCGACTTGACCGATGCCGATGTTGCAGCCTCTGACGATTTGACCGGTGCGGCAATATTGGGCGGCGATTGGGCGTTGGAACACCGTTCCGGCGCGGTGGAAGCCGATGAAATTGCTGTTGCAGCCTATGCTGAGGCCCTTACCGCAGATGCGCCCACGCTGGATACGGCCAACTCTGTTCCCGCCGATGGAGCGACGGCGGTTAGCGTTAGCGCCGATATCGTGCTCGATTTCAACGAACCCATTGCGTTCGGCGCGTCGGGCAAGATCACCCTCTATAATCTCACATCGCGCTTGAATACCGCGGTTTTTGACGTTTCCACGGCGGTTGGCGGCACGATCACATTGAGCGATGGGAGTACGCTGACCCTGAGCGGCGATAAAATTACCATCAATCCCAATGGTGTTTTGGCGTCAGCCAGTCAGTATACGGTTTTATTTACAGCGGGATCTATCACTGACCAAGAGTCGATCCCCAATCCGATTGCGGCCATTACAGATGGCAATGATTACAGCTTTACCACGGGCATTCGTGTGCTGTTCAATGGGTTTTCAAATGTTGTCGGCAGCGAAATATTTTATACTGATGGAACGACCGCTGGCACAGGCCTTTTAAAGGATATTTATGCCGGTGGTACGAATAGCTCTAACGCGCAGGCCTTCGCGTTCTTGCCAAACGGCAAAATGCTGTTCTCTGCCGATGATGGCACCAATGGCGCGGAATTGTGGATCACCGACGGCACTGAAGCCGGAACGGTGTTGGTCAAGGACATTAATAGCGGCAGTGTTGGTTCCAACCCCGGATGGATCACCGTATTGTCGGATGGTCGCATTTTATTCAGTACGGTAGATGCCACCAACGGAAATGAGCTGTGGATTACCGATGGTACCGCCGCCGGCACCAGTTTGCTGAAAGACATCAACCCCGGTACGGCGGGCGCATCCCTGACGTCGTTTCTGGCACTGAATAATGGCAAGATGTTGTTTGTGGCCAATGATGGCACCAATGGCTCCGAACTGTGGATCACGGACGGCACCGCCGACGGTACAACCCTGTTGAAGGATATCGCTAGCGGCAGCACGGGATCCTCGGTTTCTAAACTCACTAAATTAGCCAATGGCTCGGTGTTGTTCTCCGCCAATGACGGCACCAACGGCGCAGAATTGTGGATTACGGATGGTACTGCCAATGGAACGGTGTTGTTGAAAGACATTAACACTTCGGCTAACGCTGGATCTAATATTACAGCCTTTGTTGTTCTTCCAAACGGCAAGGCATTATTCGGGGCATCGGACGGTAGCACCAATAGTGGCAACGAACTGTGGATCACCGATGGCACCGCCAACGGTACAGTTCTGTTGAAAGATATTGCCGCAGGCACGGCAAACTCTTCCCCTCAAAATTTTGCTTTACTGCCAAACGGCAAAGTCTTGTTTTCAGCCTCTACCAATGAAGATGGTACCGAACTGTGGGTTACCGACGGAACGGCAGATGGCACGGTGTTGGTCAAGAATATCAACACCAACGGAACAAGCGGGTCCAGCCCTTCTAAAATCACCGTAATGCCAAACGGCAAGGCCGTTTTTGCCGCAACGACCAGTGGCGATGGCAACGAGCTTTGGGTCACGGATGGTACGGCCGACGGTACGAGTTTGCTTAAGGATATCAGAAGCGGCAGTTCTGGCTCATCATCGGCAACATTCACCCTGCTGGCCGACGGAAAGGTGATGTTTGTTGCCAACAATAACCTCGTCGGGGCTGAACCCTGGATTACCGATGGAACGACCGCCGGCACCTATTTGCTGAAGGATATCAATGATTCTGGTACTTTGGGCAGTACCCCGACTTATATCACATCGTTCCAACCGCTGCCGGTGAACCAGTTGCCGGTGATTGGTAATTTGGCCGGCGATACAGTGGTCATGCGTCCGAGTGATGGCCCAACGGTGATCGACCAGGGCACGGCAGCCAGCGCGACGGATACCGATACGACGGTTTTTACCGATGGAACCCTGACGGTTGCCATCACGACCGGTCGGGATGATGGCGCAGATTCGTTGGCAGTCCGCAATCAGGGCACCAGCGCCGGGCAAATTGGTGTGTCCGGAAGCACCATCACCTATGGCGGAACGACCATTGGCAGCTTCGCCGGCGGCACCGGCAGCAGTGACCTGGTGATCAGCTTTAACAGCAATGCCACCCATGCGGCCGTGTCGGCCCTGCTGCAAAACATCACATTCGGCACCAGTAGCAACAATTCGAGCGCCCGCATCGTGGGCTTTACCCTGGCCGATGGCATGGGGGCGACCTCGGCCACGGCCAGTGCCACCATCACCGTTAACGCCAACACGGCCCCCGATGCCGGCGGTGCAGTGACGGTGACGGACATTGCGGGCAGTGCGGTGTCGGTAGCTGAAGATGCCACCCCGACCAGTGCCAATATCCGCCTGACACCCACCACGAATAACGACACCGAAGATGGGGCAGGCGCGATCACCCGGGTCCGCATCCTGTCGGTGACCGGCGGCACGCTGACCCAGGCCGATGGCACCAGCATCAGCCTGGGTGCCGCCGGCACGCTGTTGACCCTTAGCAGCGGCTCGGTGGATTTACGCTTCACCCCCACGGCAAACCGCGACACCGATGCCAGCTTTGAATATGTAATGGTGGATAATGCGGCTACCAACTCCGCCGCTTCCACCGCAACAATCAGTATTACAGCAGCCAACGATGCCCCGACGGTCAGCGGTACACCCACCGTTACCATAACGGAAGACACTGCTTACAGCTTCACGACGGGCGACTTTAATTTCAACGACGTTGATACGGGCGATACACTCGCCTCTGTCACCATCGCCACGCTGCCGAGTGTTGGCACTTTGTGGCTGGACAATGCCACCAGTGCCGACAACACCTATTCTTCGGCCGATGACACGTTGGTCACGGCTGGCATGCAGATCAGCGCTGCCGACATCACCCGCTTGCGCTATCAGCCAGCGCAGGATGGCAACGGCACCGCCTATGCCAGCTTCACCTATAGAGTGAATGACGGCGCAGCCAATTCCAGTACCGCCACCATGACCATCGATGTCACGGCGGTGAATGATGCGCCGGTGCTGAATAATCTCAATGCGACGACAGTGGCGGTTGGTGTCAGCGCAGGGCCAGTGGTGTTGAACCCGGCTGCCAATGCCAGCGTGACCGACGTTGATGCTGTGCCGCTGAATACCGGCACGCTGACTGTGGCTTTTACCGCCAATGCGGTGACGGTGGAGGATGTGCTGGGCATCCGCCACCAGGGCAACGGAACTGGGCAGATTGGCGTATCTGGCAGTGATGTGAGCTATGAAGGCACCGTTATCGGCAGTTTTGCCGGCGGCAGCACTGGCAATAATCTGGTCATCACGTTTAACGACCATGCCACGCTAACGGCCGTTTCGGCACTATTGCGCAATATCACCTATGACAATGTCAATAATGCCAACCCAAGTACCACAAGCCGGTCTGTCGGCTTTACGCTGACCGATGGGCAGGGCGGCACGTCCGCCTTGTCTACCGTTACGGTCCATTTCAACCAACCGCCGACGCTGAATGATCTTCATGGCGATGGAAAGCCGGCAACAACTTCAGCCAACAGCGTCGCATTCCTTGACTCATTCGGTGGCGCCGATGTTGCGGCGACCGTCAGCGACCCCGAAAACGACAGCGCTGGCTGGGCGAATGCTACCCTGACTGTTCAGCGGTCGGGCACGGCTGGCACGGCTAACGGGGCTTGGGCTGCCGATATACTGGGCCTGCAAGGCCTATCCTATTTCAGCATTGATGCTGGTAATGGCGCGACCACCGGGGTTTTTGGCAATAGCAGTGGCCGCCTGATCACCGGGACGCCCGCCACGGAATTTGGAACCTTTACCATTGAAGATGGTGTGTTAAGCGTCACCTTCAACGCCGCTGCAACATCCAGTTTGGTTGGCAGGGTGATCAATGGCCTGACGCATTACAACACCACCCCGGCGGGTAACGCCGACTTTACCGTTAGCCTGAATGATGGGGCGGGCAACATCGCCATCGCCACGACGGCGCTGACCAGCAATACCATTACCGTGACCAATGCCACGGATTCATCGACCATTGATGTCACCGACGGTGTCAGCTTCTCCGAGGCGATTGCCATAGCGGCCGAGATGGGCGGCAATCAGACCATTGCGTTTAGCAGCGCGTTGGCCGGACAGACAGTGAATGTCAACGGCACAGTGTCGATTGCCGAGAATATGCTGGTCGATTTTTCGGGCGCGAATGGTGTGACCCTTTCCGGCGGCGCGTTGTCCGTGGGATCGGGCAGCACGATACAGTTCCATACCGATACATCGGTGGCGGCCACCATCCAAACCTGGCTTGAAGGGGCCGGTGTGGTGGAGAAAACCGGGGCCGGCAATATCACCCTGTCTGGTACCAACACCCGCAGCGGCGCTACCACCATTACCGCCGGCACGCTGACGGCCGGTGGGGCGGACACCCTGTCCGACAGCTCTGCCATTACCATAGCCAGCGGTGCCACCCTGGCATTGGCCGGTGATGAAACGGTCGGGTCGATCACCGGCGCAGGTGATGTTGCGCTGGGGAGCCATACCCTGACCGTTGGCGCCGATGGCAGCACGATGAGCGTTGCCGGCACCATCTCCGGTACTGGTGGGCTGATCAAGGCGGGCGCTGGTTCGCTTACCCTTACCGGTACCAGCAATAGCAGCGGTTGGAGCGGGGCGCTGACGGTTTCTGCCGGCACGCTCAGCGTGGGGGCCGACAGCCAATTGACCAGCGGCAGGCTGGTGCTGGCCGGTGGCACGCTTCAAGTGACCGGAACGGATACCGGCACCACCCCGATTGACAATAGAATTGACGTAACCGCAGCGAGTACCGTCGACGTTGCCGACACGCTGAACTTAACCGGTGTGCTGGCCGGTGCCGGCGCGTTGACCAAGGTTGGGGCCGGTACCCTGACTGTCGGCGGTAGCGAAGCGAACACGATTTCTGGGAACCTGATCGTCAATGCCGGCTATCTGGTGGCTGGCAAGACTGGTGCGTTAGGCAGCAGTGCAATCACCATTGCCGATGGTGCCTCGCTGCATTTCACCACGGCCTATAGCACCACGGCCAACGTTACGGTCGCCGGTACGGGGGTGGACACCAACGGCGCCATTCGCGCGCTGGGGGGCAATGTCACCCTCAACGGTGTTATCACGCTGACCGGTCACACCACGATCAGCACCAATCAGGCCAACGATGTCCTGACCCTGTCAGGCACGGTGACTGACGGGGCGAGCAGTTACAAACTGACCAGCAAGGGGAACCTGACCCTGAGCGGGGTCGGCGCGTGGAATGACGGTCTGCTTGCCACCGACGGCACTTTGTTGATTGATAAGGCCTCGGCGGTGGGCGCCGGCAAGATTACGCTGAGCAATGCCTCGCTGGGCAATGTCGGCTCAGACATTACGTTAAGCCAGGAAATTCAAATCGGCACAGGCGGCAGTGACGGGGGTACCATCACAGCGGCCACGGACACAACCTTCACCGTTTCCGGGGTCATTTCCGGCAGTGGCGCATTGGTGAAAAACGGGCTGGGCACGTTACTTTCAAGCGGAACCAATAGTTTTACCGGGACCACCCGGGTTGATGCGGGGACGCTCAGTGTCGCCGGTACCTTCAACGCCACGGGCAGCGGGGATGTCACGGTTGCGGCTGGCACATTGGCCGGTACGGGAACCCTCAACAGCAAGGTGATTGTTGCCAGTGGCGCCACGCTGGCCCCCGGCGTTGTGGGGCGCAATAGCGGCATCGGTACCTTGACCGTCAAGGAATTGACCCTGCAGGCCGGCGCCACCTTGGCCATGCAGATCAACAGCGCCGTCAATTATGATCGCCTGATCGTGCAGGGTGCGGCTGATCTGGGCAGCGCCACCTTGGCGTTGACGGGCACTTATACACCGATCAGAAGTGCGACTGCCGATAGCTTCACCCTGGTTTCCCGTACCGACACGACCGCCCTGACCGGCACCTTTAATGGTCTGACGGGGACCGCAACTTTGGGCAGCGTTACGCTCACCGCAACCTATACGGGGGGGACGGATTCCAATGATTTCGTGCTGACCGGCCCGGTCAATGCCGCCCCCGTGTTGGCTGGCACCTTCACCACCGCCGGCACGGTGGATGATAACGCCACCATTACGCCCTTTAGCGGTGTTACCGTGACGGATGCGGATGACAGCACCGGCACCTTTACGCTGCGCATCACTTACACCGGCGCAAACGGCACCTTGTCCAGTGCCGGCGGTGGGCTGACGGGTGGGGTGGGGGATTATGTGCTGTCGGCCAGCACACCGGCAGCGTTGCAAACCTTGTTGCAGGCGTTGGTATTCACCCCCACAGCCAGCCAGGTTGCGGCAGGCAACACGGTACAAACCACCTTCTCGCTGACCGCCAGCGATGGGTTGAGCAGCGGAACGGCCAATACCAGCACGGTGGTCACCGCCACCTCCATCAACAATGCGCCGACGGCAGTTGCGCTGTCCGACAATTTTATCCCTTACGCTGTTGAAGTGACCAACTACGTGGTCGGTACCCTGTCGGCAACCGACAGCGATTCCACCAGCTTTACCTACACGCTGGTGAGTGGTGACGGCGATACCGATAACGCCAAGTTCAACATCAATGGCACCAGCCTGCGCGCCAACGACACGTTGGAGTTTGGCCAGGGTGAAAGCTATTCCGTGCGTGTGCGGGTGAGTGACGGCAGTGCGACCTATGAACAGGTGCTGACCATCATCTGCAATGCCGAACTGGTTGTGACCACGACGACGGTCACCGGGGATGATGCCAGCGCCGGCAGCTTCAGCAATATCACCGAGGCGGTGACCGCTATCAGTACGCAAGCCAGCGACGGCAGCGGCCTTAGCCTGATTGAGGCGACGGAGATCGCCAATTATCTGCTGACCTCAAATCTGTTTGATGGCGCCCCCATCCGCATCCGCTTTGCCGACACCCTTGCCGGCACCATCACCCTGTCCAGCGCGTTGACCGTCTCGGACAATATTACCCTGGTCATGGACAGCGATACCGATGCACGGTCATTGACCATCACTGGCTCATCGCTGCTGCTCGGCGCCAATTTCGGTACGAAGGTGGGCACGGGTGACAGCCTGACCATCAGCACGAACCTGACGGATTCCGGCACATCCGCTTCAACCCTGACCAAAAGCGGGGGGGGCACCCTGGTCCTGGGCGGCACCAACAACACCACCAGCACGGGGCTGGATTATCTGCGCGTGGAAGCCGGCACGCTGTCGGTGGGCGCTGTCACGACCCTCGGGCTTGACACCATCACCTTGGCCGGCGGTACGTTGTCGTTCAGTAGTATCGTCACAGTCACCAATAACATTGTGCTGGAAAAGGACAGCACAATCCATATAGCCGACGCGATCACCTTAAGCGGAAACATATCCGGAGCCGGCGGCTTCACCAAAACGGGCTCCGGAGGGTTGGTACTGTCGCCAACGGGGGAAAGTACATTCACCGGCAAAGTGGTGATCGCCGCGGGTACAGTGCGGGCAACGAAGAATTCTGCCTTTGGGTCGTCGGCGGGTGGCATCGAAGTTCTCAGCGGCGCGGCACTTAACCTCACCACGGTCACGATTGCTGATGATCTGACCATCGGTGGATCGGGGGCCGGCGGCACCGGTGCTTTGCTCAGCACTTCGGCTACGTCCAGCACCCTCAGCGGACGTGTCACGCTGTCCTCAAACTTGGTGATGGCAGTGGGATCGTCAACAACCATCACCATGTCCGGTCTGGTCACCGATAATCAAAACAGTTACAGCCTGACCCTGAATTCCGTGGGGACCGTTGTCCTTTCCGGGACGGGTGACTTCGATGGCGGTCTGTCGGTTTCTGCCGGTAAAGTGACTTTGCAGGGTGGTGCCGCGATCAAGGACACGGCGACAGTCACACTGTCGTCTTCAGGCACATTACAGCTTGATGCCAGCGAAACCATCGGCGGGCTTGATGGTGCCAGCACCATCAGCCTGGGCAGCAACACGCTGACCGTGGCCACTGCCGCAAGTACGACCTATTCTGGGGTAATAGGCGGCACTGGCGCTCTGATCAAGGCCGGCCTTGGCACGCTGACCCTAAGCGGTAATAATACCCTTACAGGTGGCGTAACGATCAGTAGCGGCACGTTGGTCGTTAATCGCAGTGGCGGGGCGCTTCCGAATCAAGGCGCCGTGTCCGTTGCCGCCGGGGCTACCTTGAGCTTCAATTTCAGCGATACGGTTGGGGCTGTGTCGGGGGCCGGCACGATTATTTTGAACGCCGCAACCTTGACCTCCACCGTTGCATCCGGCCAGCCAGTCGAGTTCTCCGGCGTGATCAAGGATGGTACGGGCAACGGCTCCATCACAAAAACGGGGGCAGGTATCTGGACCCTGTCCGGCAATAACAGCTATTCCGGCGTAACCACGGTCCAGGCAGGGGTTTTGGTGGTAGCGCATGACAATGCGCTCGGCAATACGTCTGGAAGCACAACCGTAGGCAGTGGCGCGGGACTGTGGATCAGTGCCGGGTTGACAGTCGCCGAGAATATATCCATCACGGGCAATGGTGTACAAGTTACAGAAGGCACCAAGACATATTCAAGCGGCGCCATCAGGGGCTATAACCCGACCAACACGACTGTCAGCGGCTCCACCCTGACCGGCACAGTGACACTCACCGGCTCAGCCACCTTGTATACCGATACGGGCACAAGTTTGACGGTGGCGAATGGGATTGCCCAATCGGGGTCAACCCGCGGCGTCACCAAGGGCGGTGCGGGAACTCTTGTCCTGGCTGGGGACAATTTATTCACCGGTGCCCTGGCAATGTTGGGCGGCGGCGGCACTTTGGTTCTGTCCGGCAGCAATTCTGTCACCAATGTCTCGGCGGCAAACAGCACCAAATTGGTCGTCAATGGCACGTTGGCCGCGTCTGGTACCTTCAATGTCAACGAAACGGGTATTCTAGCCGGCACTGGCTCGATCACCACCGCTACTGTCACCATATCAGGATCGGCATCATCAGCGTCCACCCTCGCCCCCGGTGACCAGGCCGATGGCAGCCATGTCGGTACGTTAACCATCAATGGCAATCTGGCACTGAATGGCACGCTGGCCGCCAATTTTGCCGGTACGGTTGCCGGCACTGGTTACGATCAAGTGTTGGTTACGGGCACGGTGACGTTGGGGGCTGATAGTCTACTCGATATCACCACCCTCAACGGCTATACGCCGACGAACAACGACACTTTTACCCTCATTGACAATACTGGCAGCTCGGCGGTCAGTGGAACATTCAAAAATCTGGCTCAGGGCAGCAGCTTGTCGATTGCCGGGGTCAGCTATTTCATAGGATATGCTGCCGGGGCGGGCAGCAATAATGTCATGCTCACGGTTCCACCGACCATCACCAATTTGAATGGCAATACGGTAAGCTGGGCCGGTGTGGGGCAAACGGTTAAGCTGGATGCCGGTGCAAATGCGATTGTCAGCGATCTTGCCGCCGCGCAGTCGAACAACGGCAATGGCAACTGGTCGGGTTACAGCCTGACGGTAAAGCGCCAAGGCACCGCGCTCGCCATCGATCAATTTGGCGTGAATGCTGACGGGCTGGGCTTTACGGTCAGTGGCAGCAATCTGCTGGTCGGGAGCAATGTGTTTGGCACGTTCACCAGCGCGAATGGTGTACTGACCATCACCTTCGACGACAGTGACATTACTCCCACCACGGCCCTGGTGAATGATGTGATCCGGGCAATCACATATCACAATGATACGCCAACCGGTGATACGACGGTCAGCATACAACTGACTGACGGCACCAATGTGGCCCTGGCTGAAGTCGTCGTTGAATCCGATACGATTTTTGTTACCACATCGACGGCAGCCACAACCATTGATCTGTCTGATGGGGTGAGCTTTGGCGAGGCCATCGCCATTGCAGCGGCTGATATCACCGGCTCGCAAACCATCGTCATCGGCACGGCAACGGTCACCGGCTCTGACGTGACTTTGAGCGAAAGCCTCACATTGCAATTTGGCGATGGCGGCAGCCTGAATACTGGCACCCTCACCCTGGATACCGGCGCCGTTCTGAGCCTGAAGTCGTCTGTAAATGCGTCGGCTACCCTGTCGATGGTCTTGGGTGGCACGGGGTCGGTACGCAAGTCCGAAGCCGGCAGCATCACCTTGTCGGGCAGCAACAGCTATACCGGTGCGACCTCCATTTTTGATGGCACGCTGAGCATCGCCGGTGATGGCAATATCGGCACGGGTGGTGTCACCCTTGACGGCGGCACGCTGTTGGTGAGCAGTACGACGACGATTGACAATGCCATCGCGCTGGGTTCGGGGGGCGGTACGATTAATGTCTCCAGTGGTGTCTCCACCCTGTCGGGTGTGATCAGCGGCACGGGCGCGCTGACCAAGACCGGGACAGGCAGCCTGACCATCGGGGGCAGTGACGCCAACAGCTTCAGCGGGGCGGTCACCATCAGTGCCGGTACGGTCACGGCAGCCAAGGACAGTGCATTTGGCACCTCAGCGGGCGGGGTGACGATCGCCGCCGACGCTTCGCTGGCGCTCAGTGACGGGGTCACTATCGCCGATGC
>NZ_FZOI01000022.1 GCF_900188385.1 Azospirillum sp. RU38E | reverse complement strand
CCGCTCCGGCGCTGTCGCATAACTGCCGGTGAACAGTTCGACATACAGATCCTGCAGGCGTGACGGCTGCGCGGTGAACTTGTGATAACGCCGGTCGGCCTCCTCGAAACGCCGCTCCAGCCGACCCAGCGTCGAACTCCCGGCCAGCGCCGGCAACGGCGCGCCTCCCGGCACAAGCGGCCTGGCTGCCGCCGTCACCTTCAGCAGCGGATCGTGGCGCATCCGGTCGTGATCGTTGAGGTCCTCGTATCCCAGCGCCATGGCGATGACCCGCTGCGCCAGCAGATCGGGCAGCGCATGCGTCACCTGCTTACGGTTGCGTCGGTCCTCAAAACAGGCCGCCATCCGCTCAAACAAATTCAGCCGACCGGCCACCTCACGCAACAGCAGCCCGCCCGCATCCGAGGTGATTTCTCCCCCGTCAAACGCCCCCATGACCACCCGCCGACCATGATCCGCAAACCGCATCCCGAAAAACACCCTGTAAATTCTTAACCGCTCCAGGGTAATAGTAATTACTTGTTATAAAAAATGAATACTGAAGAATGCCGGCAACCGGTGACAAATCCGGGTTAAATTGTCACTACGGCCTAAAAGGCCGAACCAAGCTTATCAAACTGGCTACTCACTGTGGACCAGCGCTGTTCCGGATGGTCCCGTCGAACAGGATCACGGCGCGCAAGACCTCGCCGCGCTTCATCAGGGCGAAGCCTTCATTGATCAGGTCGAGAGGGAGGCGATGTGAGATCAGAGCGTCGAAATTGAGCCGACCCTCGGCATATTCCTGCACCAAACCGGGAAGCTGGGAGCGCGGCTTCAATCCCCCCATCAGCAGGCCGCCGACCGTCTTGCCCATGGAAAGCCCTTGAATGGGCAAGCTCAATTCCGCTCCGGCTGCCGCGACGCCGACAAGAGTGCAGCGACCATAAAAGGGGTTTGTCGCGTCCACGGCCTGGCGCATGACGGAAGGGGATCCGACACATTCAAAACTATGGGTGGCGCCCATGCCGGTGATGGCCATGATCGCGGCGGGCACGCTGTCCTGCCTGGCCGGATTGATGAAATGGGTGGCCCCCATCCGGCGGGCGACGGCTTCCTTGGCATCATTGGTGTCGATGCCGATGATGGTTTTCGCCCCAAGCTGCCGCGCGCTCTGCACCATGTTCAGACCGATACCGCCCAGGCCGAACACCACCACCAGGGAGTCCGCATCGACACCCATATGGCGCACGGTGCCAATGCCCGTCGCCCCGCCGCAGGAGGCATAGCAGGCGCCGTCAAACCGGGCGGCCTTGCTGACCTTGGCGACCCGGTCCGCCGTGATCACCATATGATCGGCGAAGGTGCCCATGCCGGCGAAGGTGTGTACAGGCCTGCCCTGCCAGTGGAGACGGCTGGAAGCGGGGCTCGTCCGCTCCTTCACCTTCAGGCAGATATTGGTTCGGCCGGACAGGCAATTGGGGCAGACCGCGCATTCCGGCAGCATGAACGGCACGACATGATCGCCGATGTCCAGACCTGTCACATCAGGGCCGACAGCGACAATCACCCCGGCGGATTCATGCCCCAGCACGGCTGGAACCGCCTGGGGCTGGTGCCCTTCCATGATATGCAGGTCCGTATGGCACAGACCGGTGGCCACGATCCGGACCATCACCTCCCCCGATTGCGGCGGGTCCAGCTGGAGGGTTTCGATGGTCAGCGGTCGGCCCGGTCCATGGAAGACAGCGGCCTGCACATTAATCGCCATGATCGCCCTTCCTTCAGGCCGGCTGCGACAGATAGATCGTCTTGATCTCGGTATAATGGTCCAAAGCCTCGGCACTGCCCTCGCGTCCGATGCCGGACTGTTTGAACCCGCCAAAGGGCTGCCCGGCCTGCGGGCCCATGCCGTTCTGGGCCACGGTGCCGCTGCGGATGCGTCGGGCGATGGCGACGGCCTGGGTCTGATCCGTCGTGAAGACGGCCCCATTCAGGCCATAGGGGCTGTCATTGGCCATGGCGATGGCCTGATCCAGACTATCATAGGGCAGCACAACCAGCACCGGGCCGAAAATCTCTTCGCGCGCGATGCGCATCTCATTGGTGACGTCGGCGAAAAGGGTCGGCTCAATGAAACAGCCCTGTACGGTGCCGCCGGTAATCAGGCGGGCGCCCTGTTCCTTGCCGGCCTCAATATAGGCGGCGACCCGCGCCGCCTGGACAGGGCTGGCGACCGGGCCGATCCGGGTCTCTTCATCGAACGGATCGCCGGTTTTCAGCGATCGATAGGCGGCGGCAAGGGCCGTGACCAGCTCCTCCTGCCGCGGCCGCGACACCAGCACCCGGGTCAGGCCCATGCATGCCTGCCCGTTGAACAGGGTCGACTGGCCGACCAGCATCGGCACGGCGGCGGCAATAGGGAAATCGTCCAGGAGGATGGCGGCGGACTTGCCGCCCAGTTCAAGCGTCACCCGGGCGACACGTTCCATGCAGCGAGCGGCGATGTGTTTGCCGGCCGCAGTGGAGCCGGTGAAACTCACCTTGTCGATCCGCGGATCGCTGATCAGCCGCTCCCCCATATCGCGCCCGGCGGTGAGGAGGGAGAGCACCCCATCCGGAAAGCCGGCCTGTTCGGCACATTCGGCCAGGATCAGGCAATCAAGCGGCGCCTCGGGGGAGGGTTTCACAATGACGGTGCAGCCGGCGGCCAGCGCCGGCGCCATCTTGTTCATCGCCAGCAGCGACGGATAGTTCCAGGGGACGATGGCGGCGACGACACCGACGGGTTCCCGGATGACCCGGGCAATGCCGCCGGCCGCCGGCCGCTCCGCCTCGAAAGGATAGGTCTCCGCTGCCTGGATCATATGGCGCAGGCTGGCCGCCGCCCCCCCGGCGACCCGGCGGGAAAAGCTGATCGGGATGCCGATCTGTGCCGTATGGGCGGTGGCAATATCCAGGGTTCGCGCCTCAATCGCATCCGCCCAGCGGCGGAGCACCGCCAGCCGTTCCGCCGGGGCCATGCGGGGCCAGGCGCCTTCCCGGAACGCCATGTCCGCCGCGGCGATGGCACGATCGATATCCGCCTCCCGCGCCTCGGCAATCACCGTCATCGTCGCGCCGCTGGCGGGGTTGGTGATGGGAAAGCTGGCCCCGGTGGAGGGCTCCACCCATTGGCCGCCAATGAACAGCCTGTCAGGATGAGACAGAAGCGAGAGTTTTGTTGGGACCATGTGCCTGCCTGCCGACGCGCCGCCCGTGAGGACCCGGAGAATAGCAAGCTAATCTCCTAAATGGTAGCCTGTTTTGCGGACAGGCAGAATTGCCCTTATTCAGGTGTCCCTCCGAAGCGGGAAAGCCGGCAACTATGAATCGGATATTTTTCATAATATTTTCAGATAGATAATTGGCAGTTGCTGGCCGGGTTTCCAGCGGCTGGCCTCTGTCCATTGGATCGAAGGGCGCAGCCGGTCCGCGCATGATTTCGGGGGCGTCCGGTTGTTCTGCCCGTGAACTGCAGAGGCCTCTTTTCTCAGCGGCCCAATAAGTGTACTAATTATAGACAAGGAAATTTGAGAATGCGGGAGGAGCATATGTCCAGGCTTGTTGGAAAAAAGATTCTGGTGACCGGGGCCGGGGGGTTCATGGGGGGCGAGTTTGCGCGTGCCTTCGCGCGGGAGGGGGCTGATCTCGTCCTCACCTCCCGCACAGAGGTCAAACTGGCACCGCTGGCGCAGGAACTCGGGGCAAGGGGGTGCCGGGTCACAGCGCTCGCCGTCGACTTCCTGAATAATGACGAGATCGACCGGTTCGCAGACAGCTCCTGGGCTGCCTTTGACGGAATTGATGGCGTGCTGTTGAGCAGTCAGCCTGCCAATACCTTCACCGGGGATCTCCTGACCACCCCGGAGCCGACCTGGATGGAGCTTCAGCAGGCCATCGTCTGGGGGGCGCTGCGCCTGATGCAACGGTTGGGACCGCGGATGATGGAACGAGGTGGCGGGTCCATCATCTCCGTCATTTCCTCGACCGGTGTCACGCCGACGCCGGGGCTGGACGCCTACGGCATGGCAAAAGGCAATCTGTTACTGCTGACCCGCTATATGGCAAAGGAATGGGGCAAGGGCGGGGTTCGCGCCAACAGCATAAATCCGGGGGCCATCGTCACCGGCGATAATGAAGCGGAGCTGCGTCGTAATGCGGAGAAAACCGGTGTCCTGTCCCGCATTTCCCTGGGCCGGGTCGGCTATGTGCATGAATGTACGGGAGCCGCCATCTTCCTGGCGTCGGATGAATCTACCTTCATCTCGGGGCAATTGATCAATATCGACGGTGGCCGGTTCTGACCCCCGCACGCGCCGGAACCGTTTTCGCCCGGTCGGAAACGGTTCCGGCAGCGCCCTTTGCCACAAGCCCCGATCCTGCCCCGGCCGCCGATGGAGGCCGCCGCCTCCCCTGGGACGGGACCCTGGGCGAATGGGGGCCGACGGCGTGCACCGGCGGCCCCTCACCTCCCCTCAGGTGCGGCGGGGCTTGAAGGTGGAGCGGGGCAGGGAATTGATCTCCACCCCCTCCACCGTCACCGGAACCTCCAGGGCCGTCGACAGGCTCTGCCGCAGCCCTTCCGGGTCACTTGTCTCGACCTTCAGTTCCAGCCTCTCGGCCTGTTTGCCGCCATTCAGAAGCTGGAATTCCGGCCCACCCAGCGGGTCGAGCGCCAGTTGCACATCCAGCGGGAAGAACTGGCGCTGACCGATCCGCACCCTGTCGCCATCCCGCCCCAGCAGCCGGTAGCGCAGACCGCTTTCGCCGCACGGACACTCCCCTTCCATGCGCTCCACCCAATCCTCGACATTATAGCGCAGCCAGAAGGCATCGGTGCCGAAGCAGGTCCAGACCAGATGCCCGCGCTGGCCGGGACCGACCTCCTTGCCGGTGGCAGGGTCGCAGACCTGGGCAATGGTCATGTCCGCATGGGTGTGAAAGCCCGTGTGATGGCGACAGTCGGACACCGCGCCGCCGGGAATTTCGGAAGCGCCGGAAATATTGATGAAGTGGCAATTATAGCGCCGCTCCAGCCGCTGGCGCGGCCCGTCGAACTGCATGCTGGCTTCGACGATGGGAACGGTCCCGCCGGCGAAAATATCAGCCAGATTGACGCCTAGCCGTTCCGCCGCCTGATCATAGATCAGCAATTGCGAGCCGGTGATCATGAAGGTTGACGGCTTCATCACCTGCCAGATGCGCAGATGCTCCATCGCCGCCTCCACGGTGAAGGGCATTCCGACAGGGATTTCCATGGCCCCCATTTCCTCGGCCGCCAATTGCGAGCCGCCAGCGCCATAGATGCCGCCAGGCCAGGCATGGGTATAGCGGCCGAACTGGCGCAATCCGAATCGCCAGTAATTGCGGATGACCGCGTCCCGCGTCCGATAGGCGTCGCGCTTGGTCAGCAGATAGAGCATCGGCCGGCCGGTGGTGCCGCCCGAGGCCGACACAAAGGTAGCATTGTCCAGATCGACCGCCCGCCATTGCCCCCAGGGGCCGTGCCCGGCTTCGTCCGCCAGCAACTCCTTCTTGGTCGTCATCGGAATATCGTCAAGCCGGGGCACCTGGTCGCGGCTGAGGCCGGCGGCCTCATATTTCGCGCGATAAAAGGGCAATGGTGTGTCCCAGACACGGACCCATTCCCGCGCCACGCCGGCTCGGTGGAGATTCTCGATCTCCGCCGCCGTTCGTGTCTGTGCCTCTACATTCCAGAAGGGCCGGTTCGGATCCCCAAGGGCCTGTTGGACGGCAATCGTCATATCGATGGCTCCACATCTTATTAGAGGGTACTGAATTCGTCGGACGAGCCTGTCGTCGACCCGTTCCTCCCTGTGCGTACGAAACGATAGCAAGCGCCTTTCATAAATGGTAGACTATTTTATAAGTGCCGGCGGGTCGTTCGGCCGTTACAAAAATTGCCAGGGAGGGCAATACCCATGGGGATTCACTATTCCGGCGCGTCGCTGCTGGCGATCGCGGTTGCGTTGTCATGTGTTCCGGCCGGGTCTGCGCAGTCAATGGCGGCCAGCATGGCCAAAGGCGGCGAAGAGGCGCCGGTTCTGGATGAAATAGTGGTTACCGCCACCAGGCGAACGGAGAGGCTGCAGTCGGTGCCCATCGCCGTGACGGCAATCACCGGGGATGCCATGGCCGCTCAGCAACAGCTCGATGTCAGCAGTCTCGCACGGTCGGTGCCCAACCTGAATATTTCCTCTTTTCCCGGCGACAACAGTAATGCCAGCATTTCCCTGCGGGGGCAGGTCAATATCGACAATACGCCGAATGTCGATCCGGCGGTCGGGCTGTATCTTGACGGGGTCTATCTGGCGCGCAGTTCCGGGGCCAATCTCAGCCTGATCGATATCGAGCGGGTTGAGGTATTGCGCGGGCCACAAGGCACGCTGTTCGGCCGGAACACCATCGGCGGAGCGATGAACATCATCCCGAAACGGCCGGGCCGGAACCTGGAAGGGTCGATGGAGGCCAGCTATGGCAATTTCAATGCCTGGAAGCTGGCGGGGATGATCAATGTCCCGGTCAGCGATCGGATTGCCGTCCGTGTTGCCGGCAGCCATTCCGAACGGGACGGTTTCGCGCGCAGCCGGCTGACCGGCAATCAGCTGAATGCCGACAATACTGATTATGTGCGCGGCTCGCTGTCCCTGTCCCTGGCCGACGGCTGGGAGGTTCTGCTGACGGGTGACTATACGTCCGTCCGCAATGACGGGCAGTGGATCACCCTGGCGAAGCTGTTACCCGCCGGGGCAGGCTTCATCGGTCTGATCAGCCAGGGAAAGGACAATGGGGCCGCCTATGTCGACCCTTATACCAACCGGCCGGCCTCGACCACCTCGGGTCCCTATCGGTCAAGAACCTATGGCGGAAGTGCGACGGTGACGGGTGATGTCGGGGACTGGGCGACGGTGAAATCGATCACCGCCTTTCGGGGAAGCCAGCGGGATAACCAGAATAATGATCTTGATGGCACGCCCTATGTGTTCCTGCAACAGCTTAACGATGATATGAACCAGCATCAGTTCAGCCAGGAAATTCAGCTTTATGGCAAAGCCCTGAATGACCGGCTGGATTGGATCACCGGTGGCTATTATTTCCGGGAAAATTCGGATCTGATCACCCGGTCCAGATTCGTCTATGGGCGGCCGGGGGCGGTGCCGGTCGAAAATGTCACCGATGGTCGGGACATGATCAATGGCTCCACCTCCCTGTTTGCGCAACTGGGCTATAAGATCAGCGCGGATTTCACCCTGATTGCCGGTGCCCGGCATGTCTGGGACACGCGCGACATCACCTTGCGCAACCGTACCCAGCTTGCCGCCACCGGGACGACGATTTTATGCGGCAATTCCGCCGCCAGCCCGCCGGACTGCCGGGTGGATGTAAAAGAGGCGAACTTTACCTATACGCCCTTCACCGTAGGCTTGAATTACGCCCCGGCAAGCGACCGCTTGTTTTATGTCAAGTGGAGCCGGGGCTTCCGTTCCGGCGGGTTCAATACCCGGGCGACGAACTCACTGGCGCTCACCCCCTTCAATCCGGAGCAGGTGAATTCCTATGAAGGCGGAGTCAAGCTTGATTTCGGTCGGTCCGTCCGCGTCAATCTGGCTGCCTATCATTCGAAGTTCAGCGACATCCAGTTTGTGGCGAACATCCCTGTCAATGTCGGGGGAACCGTCACCACAGCGGCGATCATCCAGAATGCCGGCTCGGCACGGGTCAATGGGGTGGAAGTGGAGACCACCCTGCTGCTGGGGAACCTGCGGCTGAATGGCAGCCTGGGGGCGATCGATGCCAAATATACCAGCCTCATGCCAACCGTGGTGGCGGTGACAAAAGATTCGCCGTTCCAGCAGACGCCCGATCTGACCTGGTCTCTGTCGGCGGATTACGAAATTCCCGTCTCCTTCGGCGGTATCCGCGTGCATGGTGACTATTCCTACAAGGGGGAAGTCGCCTATGCCGCCGCCCCGCCGTCCGATCCGGCCAACCTCTTGCCCGGCTTTGCCCTCATCAATGCCATGGCCACCCTCAGCCTTGATCGCAGCGGACTGGAGTTCAGCCTGTGGGGACGGAACCTGGCAAACAAGAAATATCTCAGCCGCACCCTTGATCTCGGCGCGCTGGGGATCATCACCGGCTTCCCCGGCGATCCGCGCACCTTTGGGCTGACTGCGCGCTATCGCTTCTGACCCGGCGTGCGCCGGATCGGCCCGGAGTGGAGGAAGCCGGAGCGGATCGGGCGCACGTTTTTCCAGTTGCGCCGGCGGGATGTTGCGGCCAAAATAGTACACTAAATCAAATCCGGAACCGATGATCGGACATGATCCGGGATGGGGTATAGCCATGAGCCTTCCTGAGAATATTCGGCGCAAGCTGGTCCTGCCGGTCTTCTGTGCGCCGATGTTTCTGGTGTCCACCCCGGCCCTGGTGCGGGAGGCCTGTCTGGCGGGGCTGATCGGCGGCCTGCCGCGCCAGAATGCCCGCAGCCTGGAGCAGTTCGGCGCCTGGCTGGCCGAGATCGACGCGGCGCGCCGACAGGCGCGGGAGCAAGGGCGGCCGGAAGGGGTGCTGGCGGTCAATCTGGCCTCCAACCTGCCGGCGGAGGAGATGGCGGCCAACCTGGCCCTGTGCCGGCAATATGGGGTGGAGATCATCGTCAACGCCACGGGGAACCCGACGGAGTTGACCCGGCGGGCCCATGGGGAAGGGATGCTGGTCTATGCCGATGCCATCAATCTGCGGTTCGCCGAAAAGGCGATGGTGGCGGGCGTCGATGGCATCACCGCCATCGGCTGGGGCGGGGGCGGCCATTCCGGCACCATCAGCCCCCTCGCCCTGGTGCCGCAATTGCGCCGGATGTTCGATGGCACCCTCCTGCTGGCCGGGGCGGTTTCCAGCGGCGGCGCCGTGCGGGCGGCGGAGATGCTGGGCGCCGATCTGGCCTATCTGGGCACCCGTTTCATCGCTACGGCGGAATCCGGGGCCAGTGATGACTATAAATCCATGCTGGTTACCGGTGCCGCCGATGATGTGCTGTACACCGCCAGCATTGCTGGGATCGCCGCCAACTGGCTGACGCCCTCGCTGCGCCGCGCCGGCCTTGATCCAGCGGCCTTGCCACCGCCGCCGACCGGGCCGGGCCATGCCCATCTGCCGGAGGGGGCGCGGCCCTGGCGCACCCTGTGGAGTGCCGGCCAGGGCATAGCCCTGATCCAGGATATTCCCGCGGTGGCCGATCTTGTGGCGCGCCTGCAGGCGGAATATCGGGCGGCCTGCGCCCTCCCGGCCTTCCCGGCTTCCCGTCCCGGCCTGGGAGGGGTGTGATGACCGACGCCTTGGATCGTGCCCGGACCCTGGTCAATCTGCTGTCGGTTGAACAGTTGGAGGACAACCTGTTCCGCGGGGTCCGCACCGATGAGACATGGGGGCGCGTCTATGGCGGGCAGGTGGTGGCCCAGGCTCTGGCCTCGGCGACCTGCACGGTGGCGGCGGCACGACCGGTCCATTCCCTGCATGCCTATTTCCTGCGTCCGGGTGATCCCCAGCGGCCGATCATCTATCAGGTGGAGCGCGACATGGATGGTCGCAGCTTTTCCAACCGGCGCGTGATCGCCCTGCAGGGCGGCAAGGTGCTGCTGAACATGGCGGCCTCTTTCCATATCCAGGAGCCGGGGTTGCATCATGCGGCGGTCATGCCGGTGATGGCGGGGCCGGAGGGAATGCGCAGCGACCGCGACATGCGGCTCGCCAATCTGTGGCGATTGCCGTCGACCCAGCATGGGATCGCCGACCGGATGCGGTCGCTGGAATTCTACCCGGTGGAGGAACAGATCCCCGACTGGCCGGGGGCGGGGGCCTTGCAGCAACATTACTGGTTCCGCACTGTCGCCCCGCTGCCGGATGACCCGGTGCTGCACCGGGCCGTGCTCGCCTATGCCTCTGATTGGGGGTTGATCGGCATAGCCGCCAAGGCCCATGGCAAGACCATTTATGATGATTATTTCGAAGGCACCAGCCTGGACCATGCGTTGTGGATCCATGATCCGCATCTGCGTCTGGATGAATGGTTGCTCTATGCCCAGGAGACCCCCTGGACGGGTGGCGCCCGTGGTCTGGGGCGGGGACTGATCTTCAGCCGGGATGGGCGGCTGGTGGCGAGCGTCGTCCAGGAAGGGCTGCTGCGCCCGCGCCCGCCCGGAACCGACCACTGAGCCCGCTTTGACAAGGAACATGCAGATGGACAGGGCAGAGGCCGGTCGGATTCCGGTGATCGTCGGTGTGGGGCAGGTCAATGACCGGGCAGAGACGGGCCATGCGGGGCTGGACTCCCTGGAACTGATGCTGGCGGCCGCCCGCGCTGCCGGCACCGATGCCGGTGGTGACGTGCTGGCCCGGGTGGACTGGCTGGGCATCGTCAGCCAAATATCCTTTCCGGCCTATGGCGGGCAGTTGGTGCGGCTTGTCTCGGACGGGCTGGGGATCCGGCCGGAACAGGCGCGGGAGACGCCGCTGCCCACTGGCGACAGCCCCCTGCTGCTGCTGCATGAGGCAGCTAACGCCATTGGCCAGGGACAGGCTCAGGTCGCCCTGATCACCGGCGGGGAGGCCCTGCGCACGGCCAGCCGACGTGCGGCAGAGGCCGCCGCCGCTGCGGGTGGTGCGCCGGCCCGCCGAGGGCCGCTGCCCGCCAGCCAGCCGGCGGTGCTGGAAACCCGCCACCGGTACGGGCTGAAGACGCCCAGCGATGTCTATCCGCTGTTCGAGAATGCCGCCCGCGCCGCCTATGGCCAGACCCTGGCGGAGGCCCAGGCGGAGACGGGGCGCATCTGGCAGGCATTTTCCCGGGTGGCCGCCGCCAATGAGGCGGCGTGGCTGCGCAAGCCCCACACGGCCGCAGAGATCATGACCCCATCGCCGCAGAACCGGCCGATCGCCTTTCCCTACAGCAAGCTGATGGTGGCCAATGCCGCTGTCAACCAGGGGGCGGCCATCATCGTCACCAGCCTGGCCGTGGCGCAGGCGGCGGGCATTCCGCCTGACCGGCTTGTATTCATCGGTCCGGGCGCGGCGGCGCATGAGGATGACAATCCCTTGCTGCGTCCGCATTTCGACCGGTCGGCCAGCATGAAAATATCGCTGGAGCAGACCCTGGCCTTGAACAGGATTGCGGCCGACGACATAGACCATGTCGAGCTTTATTCCTGCTTTCCCTGCGTGCCGAAAATGGCAAGGCGCATCCTCGGCCTGCCCGATGACCGGCCCCTGAGCGTCTTCGGGGGACTGACCTTCGGCGGCGGCCCGATCGGCAATTATATGACCCATGCCGTGGCCAGCATGGTGGCGGCCCTGCGCCGATCCGGACGCCATGGTCTGCTGTTCGCCAATGGCGGCTTCGCCACCCACAACCACACGATCCTGCTGACCCGGTCCCCGCAGTCTGCCGGCATTTTCCCCCAGGCCTTCGATTTCCAGGCCGAGGCAGACCGGGAACGGGGGACGGTTCCGGTCCTGGATGAAACCTATACCGGCCCGGCCATCATCGAGACCTATACGGTGATCCATGACCGCGACGGCCAGCCGGAATTCGGTGTCATCATTGGCCGGACCCCGGATGGGCGGCGGACCATCGGTCGGGTGCCGGCGACGGACGGGATCACCCTGCATCTGCTCACCAGCGGGGAGCGGGAGCCCGTGGGTCTTGCCGGTTTCGTGTCGGAGGATGCGGACGGCAACCGTTGGCAAATGGCGCCACCGGGCGTGTGACCCCGGCTGCCCCCTGCGTTGGAATAGCGGTTGCCCATCACTGGACAATCAGTATACTAGATAAAAATATGGGAGGATGGCTTGTCTGGCTCGTACAACCTCATCCGGCTGCATGGCTTCGGCGATATCGCCCGTGAGCATCGCCGATCACGCCCACATCTGCTGGCGGCCGTCGATGGCGGGACACGCCTGACCTACGCTGATTTTGACCGGCGCAGCACCAGGCTCGCCAATGCCCTGGCCGATCAGGGCATTGGCGAGGGGAGCCGCGTGTTGTGGCTGGGGCAGAACAGTCACCGCATCCTGGAAACCCTGGTCGCCTGTGCCAAGGTCGGGGCCAGCCTCTGCCCCGCCAACTGGCGCTCCTCCGTGGAGGAAGTGAAGGCTCTGATCGCGGATTACACCCCCCATCTGGTGATATGGCAGGAGGCCGAGGTCGGCGAGACGATGCGGGCCGCACGGGCGGACGCGGGTGGCGATGCAAGGTGGGTACAGCATGATCTGGACGGGCCCGACGGCTATGAGGCCCTGATCGCGGCGGGGGACGAACAGGACCGCGATCTGCGGATCAGCCCGGAATTGCCGCTGCTGGCCCTGTTCACCGCGGCCTTTGCCGGCAAACCCAATGCGGCCATGCTCCCGCACAGCACCCTGATGTATCAGAATCTGCTGATCAGCCGGGGGCAGATGATCGATGAACGCAGCGTGCATCTGAATTCAGGCCCGCTGTTCCATATCGGCACCCTGCTGGGCACGCTGGCGACCTTCCATCTGGGTGGATGCAATGTCTATACGCCGCGTGTCGATGCCCGCACGTTGCTGGAGCTGATCCAGGCGGAAAAGGTCACCCATGCCTTTGTTCCGGCGCCGACCATCGCCCAGATACGGGAGATCAACAAGGATGGCGCCTATGACGTCTCCAGCCTTTGGTCCTCTCCGGCCGCACCGGAATGGAAATTCCCCATGTGTATGCCGGCCGATGCGCCCATGCTGCGGCAGATGGGCGGATATGGGCAGTCAGAGGTGATGGGCCTGATCTCCTTCCTGTTCCTTGGCGGGACGGGGGCGGGGCGCGTATCGCCGATGGCCCAGGTGGCCTTGCTGGATGATGCGGGCCGGGAGGTGCCGGCCGGCGAGGTTGGGGAATTCGCCGTGCGCGGCCCCCTGGTCATGGCCGGATATCTGGGGGCCGCGGCGGAAAATGAACGGCGCAGCCGCTTCGGCTGGCACCTGACCAACGATCTGGGACGCCGCACCGAAGACGGGTCCCTGATCTTTGTCGGACCGAAAATGGCAATGATCAAATCAGCGGATGAGAATATCTATCCGGTGGAGGTGGAGGCCTGCATCCGCCAGCATCCGGCGGTGGCCGATGTCTGTGTGATCGGCGTGCCCGATCCGGTATGGCGGCAGAATGTCAAAGCCGTGATCGTGCTGAAAGCCGATGCCAGCGTCGGCGAGGCCGAGATCGTCGAGCATTGCCGCGCCCGCATCGCCTCTTACAAAAAGCCCAAGCTGGTGGCCTTCGTCACCGCCCTGCCCAAGATCCCCGGCACCCAATTCAATGACCGCAAGGCCATTGACGCCGCCCATGGTGGCGGCGGCTATCCGAGTTTCGGCTGATGGTTGATCTTCTCGTCTCTACAGAACAGCAGCAGATCATCGACAGCGTCGTTGATTTCCTGTCTGTCGAATTGCCGCTGGCCCGCTTGCGGCCGGACGGCAATAACCGCCCTGACAGCGCCCTCTGGCCCATCATGGGTGAACTGGGTTGGTTCATGACCAGCCTGACCGAAGCGCAGGGGGGGCTGGGTCTGAGTGCGGTGGAAGAAGCCCTGCTGTTCCGGCAATTGGGGCGTCATCTGCTCACTCCCAATGTTCTGGCCTCGGCTATCGGCGCCCGGGTGGCCGCCGCTGCCGGGGTGGATGAGCTGGCGGCGGCGATTGCCAGCGGACAACAGCCCGTGGCACTGGGCAATGCCGTCGGTCGCGTCAGTATCGGCGCCCGGATCAGCGGCCGCTTCCATCTGTTTGATGCGGCGGGAATGCCGCTGCTGCTGCTGACCGATGGGGTGGGAAATGCCGCCCTTGTGGCGACGGCCTCCCTGTCCCTGCTGCCACGCCCATCGGCCGTCGATGCGATGAGCTTGCATGAGGCGCGGCTGGACGCGGTGGCGCCCCTGGCCCTGGCAGGGCCGGATTTGGGCGCCCATGTCACCTTGCGCCTGCTGGCGGCGTCCATGCTGGCGGGGGTGTGCGAGCAGACGCGCGATCTGGCTACCGATTATGCCAAGCTGCGTGTGCAGTTCGGCCAGCCCATCGGGGCCTTCCAGGCGATCAAGCATAAATGTGCCGACCTGGCCCTGCGGGCGGATGCCGTCGGCCATCTGGTCAATTTCGCCTCCATCCGCGTGGCCAACCGCGCCGAGGACGCAGTGTTCCAGGCAACGGCGGCCAAGCTGCTGGGGGCGCAATATGCCCTGATCAATGCCAAGGAAACCATTCAGATCCATGGCGGCATCGGCTTTACCACCGAATGCGATGCCCATCATTTCCTGAAACGCGCCCATGTCTATGACCTGATCGGCGGCGGCTACCGGCAGCAGCAGCGGTTTCTGCTGGAAGAGCCGGCGCCGGGAGAGGAGCCCGTCGCATGAATCTCGACTTTACCCCCGACGAGCGCCATTTCCGGGCCGAAGTCCGCGACTGGCTGCGCACCCATGTGCCCAAGGAGACCCGGCCCGATGATGGGCCGGAGATGCTTGCCTTCGACAAGGCATGGCAACGCCGGCAGTTTGAGGCCGGTTGGGCCGGCATCGCCTGGCCGAAGGAATATGGCGGTGCCGGCCTGTCGCTGATGCAGCAACTGATCTGGTTCGAGGAATATGCCCTGGCCGGCGGGCCCTATCTGGGCTGCTTCTTTGTGGCCTTGAGCCATGCCGGGCCGACGCTGATCGCCCGCGGCACCGACGCGCAGAAGGCCTTCTATCTGCCAAAGATATTGGCGGGGGAGACACCCTGGTGTCAGGGCTTTTCCGAACCCGGATCGGGTTCCGACCTCGCCTCTCTGCGCTGCCGCGCGGTCATCGAGGACGACCATCTGGTGGTGAATGGCCAGAAAATCTGGACCAGCCTCGCCAACTGGTCAAAATATCAGGAGCTGCTGGTTCGCACAGACCCCAATTCCCGCTACAAGGGCATCACCTGGGTGATCGGCGACATGGAACTGCCGGGCGTCACCATTCGGCCGATCAAATGTATGCATGGGGCCGCCGATTTCTGTGAAGTCTTTTATGATGATGTGCGCATCCCGCTGAAAAATGTGGTGGGTGAGGTCAATGACGGCTGGAATGTCGCCATGGCCACGCTGGGGTTCGAGCGCGGCACGGCGGCCCTGGCCGAACAGATCGAGATGAGCCGGGTGGTCGAGGATCTGATCGACCTGGCCCATGACCGACCCGGTCCGGACGGGCTGCGCCCCGCCATTCAGGATGACGAATTCGCCGCCCGTCTCGCCACCTTGCGGGCGGAGGTGGCCGCCCTGCGCGCCATGAGCTATGCCGCCATCAGCCGTGGCCAGCGCGATCTGGTGCCGGGAGCTGAGGGTACCCTGATCGCCCTTTATAATACTGAGACGATGCAGCGCATCTTCCGCACCGCTGCCGACATGATGGGGCCGGAGATGCTGGATCTGGAGGCCAGCCCCAGCCGCTGGACCAGCCAGTATCTCCGCTCCGTCATGCAGACCATCGCCGGCGGCACCTCGGAAATCCGCCGCAACATTATCGGGGAGCGTGTGCTGGGCCTGCCGCGCGGGCGATAGGGGCATGGGATCCCGCCGATGGCTGATCGGCTAAAAATATAAATAGTATACCAAATATAGGTCAAACCTGAGCCAGGGAGGAAGGGGCATGTCCGTGACGGCGGAAACCGAAATCACCAAGAGTGAGGAATGGCGCAAGGCCACCAGCTATACGATCTCGGACGAGGATGTGGCGCGCGGCAGCACGCTGACCGGCTATGATCAGGCGTCCCGCGACGCCGAATATGTGCAGACCGTTTCCTTGGATGCGATCCGCAATTTCGCCCATGGGTGCGGCAATGATAATCCGTTATTCTGCGATCCGGCCTATGCTGGCGGCACCCGCTGGGGCAGCGTCATCGCGCCCGGGATGATGGCGGGGATCATCAATGCGCCGATGCGCGGCGACCCCGCCCCGGACTGGGTGAAGGCGGCCCGCAAAAGCCTGTTCCGGGGCATCCATGTCTTCGTTTCCGGCTCCACCTGGGATTGGTACCGGCCGATTTATCCCGGTGACACGCTGTACAGCTTCCGCGGACAGGAAAGCCTGGAGCTGAAGAAATCGGAATTCTCCGGCCGGTCGGTCATCCAGGTTCTGCGCGATGTGAAGGTCAATCAACGGGCCGAAGTGGTCGCCGTGTACAAGATCCTGCAGGTGCTGACCGAACGGAAATCGGCGGTGGACAAGGGTAAGTACAGCGCCATCCAGCCCGCCCACTATACGGACGAGGATATTGCGGCAATTGATGCGGTCTATGCCCAGGAAGAGGTGCGTGGGGCGGTGGCGCGGGATTTTGCCGATATCCAGGTCGGCGATGCACTGGGCAAGATGGCCAAGGGGCCGCTGACGGTCACCGATGTCGTCTGTTTCCATGCCGGCGGCTATGGTTTCGTGCCCTACAAACCCTGTGTCGGCCGGCTTGCCTGGCAGAACCGCCAGCGTATCCCCGCCTTTTATATCAAGAACGAGCAGGGGATTCCCGACGTGGCGCAGCGGCTGCACTGGGACCCGAAATGGGCCCAGGCCGTCGGCAACCCCATGGCATATGATTATGGCGTCATGCGGGAAAACTACCTCTACCATTATCTCACCGACTGGTGCGGTGACGATGGCGTCGTGCTGCATGTCCATGATGAAATCCGCAAGTTCAACTATATCGGCGACACGCAGTTCATCACCGGGGAGGTGACGGGCAAGCGTGAAGAGAATGGCCGTAACCTCGTTGATGTCGCCGTGCGCTTCACCAACCAGCGCGGGGAAGAGACGATGAAGGCGACGGCGGTGATCGCCCTGCCATCGGCCGGCCGGCCCGTGCTCTATCCTGATGTTCCCGCCGATCTGGCCGAACGTGCTGCCCGGATGATGGCCCGGCACTGGGAATTGGGCCGCCGTTCCTGACCCGCCCGGCAAAGGAGTATTCGAGAATGCTGGTAACCACGACCCGTACCGCCTTTACCGAGGAACATGCCCTGTTCCGCGATACGGTCCGCAAGTTCTTCAAGCGCGAACTGGAACCCAATCTGGAGCGGTTCGAATGCGAGGGGATTGTTGACCGCAAATTCTGGCTGGCCTGTGGGGAGGCGGGGCTGCTGTGCCCGACGGTCAAGCCGGAATATGGCGGTCTAGGTCTGGATTTCGGCTTCAATGCGGTGATTGACGAGGAACTGGCCTATGCCGGGTCCTCGGCCGGGCTGGCGCTGCAATCCGACATCGCGGCGGATTATCTGGAGGCCTATGGCTCGGAGGAGCAGAAGCGGACCTATCTTCCCCGGATGATCAGCGGCGAGGTGATTGCCGCCATCGCCATGACGGAGCCGGGCACGGGTTCCGACCTGCAGGGCATCAAGACCCTGGCCCGTAAGGACGGCAACCATTACGTCATCAACGGGTCCAAGACCTACATCACAAATGGCCAGAATGCTGATCTTATCATTCTTGTGGCCAAGACCGATGCCACGCTGGGGGCCAAGGGTATTTCCCTGATCCTGGTGGATGCCGACACGCCCGGTTTTGCCCGCGGTCGCAACCTGGACAAAATCGGCCAGCATTCCGCCGATACGTCGGAGCTGTTTTTCGCCGATGTGCGGGTGCCGATGACCAATTGCCTGGGCGAGGAAGGCAAGGGTTTTGCCTATTTGATGAATCAGTTGCCGCAGGAGCGGCTGTCCATCGCCATTTCCGCCCAGGCCGCGGCCCAACGGGCCTATGACGAGGCGGTGGCCTTCGTCAAGGATCGCAAGGCCTTTGGCAAGACAGTGTTCGATTTCCAGAATACCCGCTTCACCTTGGCGCAGTTGAAGACGGAATTGCAGGTCGGCTGGGCGCATCTGGATTGGGCCATCAACCGGCATGTGGCCGGCGCCCTGACCACGGCAGAGGCATCGGCTGCCAAGCTCTGGCATTCCGAGCTGCAGGGCCGGGTCTGCGACGCTGCCCTGCAACTGCATGGAGGGGCGGGATATATGAATGAATATCTGGTGGCGCGCCTGTGGCGGGATGCCCGCGTCACCCGCATTTTCGGCGGCACCAGCGAAATCATGAAGGAAGTAATTGGCCGGTCGATCTGACCGCGGCGCGCCAACAGGGAACCCGTCCCGCAGACGGGCCGAACAGAAAGGGTGAGGGATGAAGACGCGGTTCACCGAAGCATTCGGGATCAAATACCCGATCGTCCAGGGCGGGATGCAGTGGATCGGGCGGGCGGAGCTGGTGTCGGCCGTGTCGAATGCCGGCGGGCTAGGCATGTTGACGGCCCTGACCCAGCCCACACCCGACGATCTGCGGCGGGAAATCGACCGTTGCCGGTCAATGACGGACAAGCCGTTCGGCGTCAACCTGACCATCCTGCCCTCCGTCAACCCGCCGCCCTATGCCGCCTATCGCCAGGCCATCATCGACAGTGGCGTGACCATTGTGGAGACGGCTGGTCACAAGCCGCAGGAACATGTGGAGGATTTCAAGGCGCATGGCGTGCGGGTCATCCATAAATGCACCGCCGTCCGCCATGCCCTGTCGGCCGAGCGGATGGGGGTGGACGCCATCTCCATTGACGGGTTTGAATGTGCCGGCCATCCGGGCGAGGATGATATCCCCGGCCTGATCCTGATCCCCGCCGCCGCTGACAAGGTGAAAGTGCCGATGATCGCCAGCGGCGGCTTCGGCGACGGGCGCGGGTTGGCCGCCGCCCTGGCGCTGGGGGCCGATGGCATCAATATGGGCACACGCTTCTGCGCCACGGTGGAGGCTCCTATCCATGAGCGCATCAAGCAGTTGCTGGTGGCGAATGATGAACGCTGCACCAACCTGATCTTCCGCAAGTTCCATAATACGGCGCGGGTCGCCAAGACTCAGGTTTCCGATCTGGTGGTGGAATTGTCGGCCAAGCCCGATGCCGTGTTCGAGGATATCCGCCATCTGGTAACCGGGGCTCAGGGCCGCGCGGCCCTGGAAAGCGGCGATATCGGGGTGGGGCTGGTCTGGGCCGGGCAGGTGCAGGGGCTGATCCATGATATTCCCACCTGCCATGATCTGATCGAACGCATCGTCGGGGAGGCGCGCGCCATCATCACCCAACGCCTGGCCGCCATCGCCGGTCCGGCGTAAGGGGGTGAGAGATGGCGCACTCTCCAATTTTTGACCTTACCGGCCGCACGGCCCTGGTAACGGGGGCGTCGTCCGGCCTGGGGGCACGCTTCGCGCGGATATTGTCGGCGGCCGGCGCCAATGTGGTGCTGGCCGCCCGCCGGGTGGACCGGCTGGAAACATTGCGGCAGGAGCTGGAAGCGGCGGGCGGGCGGGCCATCGCAACGCCGATGGATGTGTCGGATGAGGCCTCCACCCTGGCCGCCTATGACGCGGCAGAGGCGGCCTTCGGGACCGTTGATACAATCATTGCCAATGCCGGCATGAACTGCGAGGGGGCGGCCACCGACCTGCCCATGGAGGCGTTCGATCAGGTGATGGGGGTCAATCTGCGCGGTGTCTATCTGACCGTGCGCGAGGGGGCACGCCGGCTGATCGCCGCCGGGTCGAGGGAACGCCAGCACGGCCGGATCGTCATCCTGTCTTCCATCACGGCGACAAAGGTGGATCCCGGCCTTGCCGTCTATAGCGGCAGCAAGGCTGCCATATTGCAGATGGGCAAGGTTCTGGCACGCGACTGGGCGCGCAGCGGCATCAATGTCAACATGCTGCTGCCCGGCTATATCAAGACGGAGATCAATGGCGACTGGCTGGAGACCGAGGCCGGGGCGCGAATGATCGGCAAGTTCCCCCGCCGTCGCCTGATGGAACCCGGCGACCTGGATGCCGCCCTGCTGTTCCTGTGTTCCGATGCCGCCCAGGCGGTGACCGGGGCCGGCTTCACCATTGATGACGGCCAGTCGCTGTGAGCGATGGCGTTTCTTCCTGCGAAAGGCAATGACATGACCGCAGCCTATCTTGTCGAGGCGGTGCGCACGGCCGGCGGCCGGCGCAATGGCCGTCTTTCCGGCATCCATGCCAATGATCTGGGCGGCATCGCCCTGACCGCCATTGCCGAGCGTACGGGCATTGATCCCGAGGCCATTGACGATGTGATTTTCGGGTGTGTCAGCCAGGCCGGCGAACAGTCGATGCATATCGGCCGCTCTGCCGTGCTGGCGTCCTGCCTGCCGCAATCGGTACCGGCGGTGACCATCGACCGGCAATGCGGCTCCTCCCAGCAGGCCATCCAGTTCGCCGCCCAGGCCGTGATGTCCGGCACCCAGGATATCATCATCGCCGGCGGGGTGGAGAGCATGAGCCGGGTGCCGATGGGCACGCCCTCGCTGCCCGGCACCGGTGCTGCCCCCTGGTCGGCCAAGGTTCTGGACCGCTATGGGGTGGCGGGTTTCAGCCAGTTCAGCGGGGCGGAAATGATCGCCGCCAAGAATGGCTTCAGCCGTCAAGTGCTGGACGAATATGCCCTGGAAAGCCATCGTCGTGCGGCGGCGGCCATCGCGGCCGGTGTCTTCACCCGCGAAATCATTCCCGTCCCCATCACCCTGGCGGATGGAACCAGAGCCATCCATACCCAGGATGAAGGGGTGCGCCTGGATGCCAGCCTGGACGCCCTGGCCGGGCTGAAGACCCTGGTTCCGGACGGGGTGGTGACGGCCGGCAATGCCAGCCAGGTCTGTGACGGGTCGTCGGCGGTGCTGGTGGTGTCGGAACGGGCCCTGAAGGAACATAATCTGACCCCCATCGCCCGTATCGTCAACATGACCGTGACGGCCGGCGACCCGGTGATCATGCTGGAGGAACCGCTGTTCGCCACCGACAAGGCATTGAAGCGGGCCGGCCTGCATATTGATGATATCGACCTGTATGAGGTGAACGAGGCGTTTGCCCCGGTTCCCCTGGCCTGGCTGCGCCATGTCGGCGCCGATCCGGCCAAGCTGAACGTGCATGGCGGGGCCATCGCCCTGGGCCACCCGCTGGGGGCCAGCGGCACCAAGTTGATGGCGACCCTGGTGCACGCCCTGCGGACGCGCGGCAAGAAATATGGCCTGCAGACCATGTGCGAGGGCGGTGGCATCGCCAATGTCACCATAGTGGAAGCGCTTTAATAGAACGTGTGAAGGGGAAGCGCCATGGCCGGCATTGCCAGCTATAGGATTGAAGATGGGATCGGCCTGATCAGCATTGATGCCCCGCCGGTGAATGCGCTGGGGATCGCCGTGCGGCGAGGTGTCTGGGAAGGGTTGGAGCGTTTCATCGCCGATACGGCCGTAACGGCCATTGTCGTGATCTGCGGCGGCCGCACCTTTTTCGCCGGTGCGGATATCAGCGAATTCGGCCGGCCGTTCGAGGCGCCGACACTGGGCGACCTGCTGACCGCCATTGATGACAGTCCCAAGCCCATCGTGGCCGCCATCCATGGTACGGCCCTGGGCGGCGGGTTCGAACTGGCCCTGACCTGCCATTACCGCATTGCCCTGCCCACGGCCAAGGTCGGCCTCCCCGAGGTCAATCTGGGCCTGCTGCCGGGGGCCGGCGGCACACAGCGCCTGCCGCGTCTGGTCGGGGTGGCGGCAGCCCTGGACATGATCACCAGCGGCCGCCCCCTGGCAGCAGCCCAGGCGCTGGAGCTGGGGCTGCTGGACCGGCTGGTGGCCGACAGCGGCACCCTGCAGGATGCCGCAATCGCCCTGGCGCGGGAGGTGGCGGCCACCCGCCCGCTGCCGCGGGTGCGCGACCGGGACGACAGGATTGCCGGGGACCGCGGCAAACCGGAGATCTTCACTGGTTTCCTGGCCCGCAATGCCCGCGCCTTCCGGGGCTTCAAGGCACCGGGCCATATTGTCCAGGCCATTCAAGCGGCGGTCGAACTGCCGTTCGATGAAGGCATCGAACGTGAACAATCCCTGTTCTGGGAACTGGTCGATACGGTGGAATCCCGCGCCCAGCGCCATGTCTTCTTTGCCGAGCGGGAAACGGCCAAGATCCCCGATGTGCCGAAATCCACCCCCGTCCTGCCCATTGCCAGCGTCGGCATCATCGGGGCCGGTACCATGGGCGGTGGGATCGCTATGAATTTCCTGAATGTCGGCGTGCCGGTGACCCTGGTGGAGATGAATCAGGCGGCACTGGATCGCGGCATCGGCGTCATCCGCCGCAATTACGAGGGGACGGCCGCCAAGGGGCGCATGACCAAGGCGCAGGTGGAAGAGCGCATGGCGCTGATCACCCCGTCCTTGTCGCTGGAGGCGCTGGCCGCCGTCGATCTGGTGATCGAGGCGGTGTTTGAAAGCATGGCGGTGAAGCGGGAGGTGTTCGGCAAGCTGGACGCCATCACCAAGCCCGGCGCCATCCTGGCGTCCAACACCTCCTTCCTCAATCTTGATGAGATCGCCGCGGCGACCACGCGGCCGGAATGGGTGGTGGGGCTGCATTTCTTCTCCCCCGCCAATGTGATGCGGCTGCTGGAGGTGGTGCGCGGCAAGCACACCGCCCTGTCCGTCATCGCCACGGCGATGGATCTTGGGCGGAAGATCGGCAAGGTGCCGGTGCTGGCCGGCGTCTGCGACGGCTTCATCGCCAACCGGCTGATGAAGCCCTATATGGGCCAGGGCGATGCGCTGGTCCTGGAAGGGCCAACCCCGGCCGAGGTCGATCAGGCCATTGTCGATTATGGTTTCGCCATGGGGCCGTTCCAGATGATCGATCTGGTCGGGCTGGACGTGATCGGCCGCGACAATCCCGACCGCACCTTGAGCGGTGATCTGGTGGCCCTGGGGCGGCTGGGGCAGAAGCAGAATGGCGGCTTCTATGATTATGACGAGAAGCGCCGCGCCACCCCGTCGCCCGTCGCGGCGGCGGTGATTGCTACCCTGGCGGCGCATAAGGGCGTGACGCCGACGGGGCCCAAGCCGGCGGCGGAGATCGTGGCCCGGCTGCTCTATCCCGTGGTCAATGAAGGCGCCCGCATCCTGGAGGAAGGCATCGCGCTGCGGGCGTCCGACATCGATATGGCGGCAATCCTTGGCTATAATTGGCCGGTCTTTACCGGTGGGCCGATGTTCTGGGCTGATACGGTGGGTCTGCCGGTGGTTATTGCCGGCCTGAAAGCCATGGGCATCCAGCCGGCCCCCCTGCTGGAACGGCTGGTCGCCGACGGAAAATCCTTCACCCAAGGGTGAGGGATGCACCCTTCCTTGCCCGTCCCGCTCCCCCCCGGGGGCGGGCAGGGAAGGGGGTTGCTTTTAGATATCGATCACGATCTTGCCGAAATGGCCGCCCTTCTCCTGCAGGCGGAAGGCGTCGGCCAGCCGGTCCAGGGGAAAGCGCTGGGCATCGATGACCGGCCGGAGGCCGGTGGCCTCAATGGCGCGCACCATTTCTCGTTGCTGGCGATGGGTGCCCACCGTGATGCCGGTGAGGCGGAGCTGCTTGGCCATGATCAGGGTGGTGGGGATGGGGGCCTGATGCCCGCTCAATACCCCGATCACACTGATATGGCCGCCGTGGCGGGCCGCGGCGATGGATTGCGCCAGGGTGCCGGCGCCACCGACCTCCACCACATGGTCAACCCCCCCGCCCGACCAGAGCCGGGCCGCCGTTCCCCATTTTTCGACGGACTTGTAATTGATCACATGATCAGCGCCGAGGCCGCGCAGCCGGTCCAGCCGTGCATCGGATGACGAGGTGGCGATGACGGTCGCTCCCATCGCCTTGGCAAATTGCAGGGCGAAGATGGAAACGCCGCCGCTGCCCTGGACCAGCACCGTCTCCCCGGCCTTGATCCGGCCTTCCACGACCAGGGCCCGCCAAGCGGTCAGGGCGGCACAGGGCAGCGTGGCCGCTTCGGCATGGGTGTACCCGGCCGGTGCACGGGTGAAGCAGCGCGCCGGCGCCACCACCAGGTCGCGGGCGTAACCATCGGCGGAATCGCCGGGGACGGTTCCGGCGATCCCTTCCAGCGGGCGGCCATCCTGCCAGTCGGAAAAGAAGGTGGAGATGACGAGGTCACCGGGCGTGAAAGCGGTGACGCCCTCGCCCACCGCCAGTACATCGCCTGCCCCGTCCGACAGGGGGATCCGGCCATCCTCCACCCTGATCCCACCGGTCACCACGACATAATCGTGATAGTTCAAGGAGGAGGCGCGGAGCCTGATCTTGATCTCCCCCGGCCCAGGCGGCCCCGGATCAGGCAGATCAACGTTGATAAGCTGGCTCAGCGCGGCCGGCTGGCGCAGGCGGACGGCTTTCATCCCATATCCTTTCTGGTCATCTCTGGTCATCAAGCGGGCCGGGTGGACTCGCTGGGCAATCCATGCTGATAATGCTTAATAGGTTACTATTTATACATCGACAATGGCCAGATTGTCGCTTAAAGCAGAAGGCCCCCCTCTGACAGGAGTGCCCGCATGTCCGAACGCCCGATCCTGGTTGCCAGAAGCGGCGATGTCGCGATCATCACCTTGAACCGCCCCACCCGCATGAACGCCATGTCCATGGAGATGATGGAAGGGATGATATCGGCGGTGGATGAGGCGGGCCGCAGCGCGCGGGCCCTGCTGATCACCGGCGCCGGCCGGGCATTCTGCAGCGGCGCCGATCTGCAGGGCGGACCGGCGCTTCAGGAAGGGGCGGATATGGGCCTGTCGCTGGAACAGGTCATCAATCCGCTACTGGACCGCATCGCCGGCCTGCCGATCCCGATCGTCACCGCCATTAACGGGGCTGCCGCCGGGGCGGGGGCGGGGCTGGCCCTGGCCGGTGATTTCGCCATTGCCGGCCGGTCGGCCTATTTCCTGCTGGCCTTCGTCAATGTCGGGCTGGTGCCGGATGCCGGCCTGTCCTTCCTGCTGCCGCGGCTGGTCGGCCGCCAGCGGGCGCTGGCCCTGATGATGCTGGGGGAGAAGCTGCCGGCGGAAACGGCCGAATCCTGGGGGCTGATCCATCGTGCCGTGGCGGATGATGAATTGCCCGACCAGGCACTGCAGCTGGCCACCCGGCTGGCTGCCGGGCCGACCCGTGCCTTTGGCATCATCCGTCGCACCATGCGGACCAGCCTGGATGGCAGTTGGACCGAGACGGTGCAGGCCGAACGGATCGGCCAGCGCGAAGCCGGCTACAGCGCCGATTTCCGCGAAGGTGTGGCCGCCTTCACCGAGCGGCGGAAACCTGTCTTTCAGGGGCGGTAAAAGGATACTGATAAGGCGGCGGCCCCAAATCCACTCTTGCATTTAAATAGTATACCAGTTATTCAGAAGACCGTGGTCGGCGCGGGTCGCAAAGAACCCCGTTAAAGAAACCTGATGAGGAGGAAGTCCATGGACGTGAGCGGTTTGGCGGCGGTGGTCACCGGCGGTGCATCCGGGCTGGGGGAGGCGACCGCGCGGGCCCTGGCGAGCCTGGGCGTCAAGGTAGCGATCTTCGATCTGAATGCGGACAAGGGGAATGCCGTCGCGGCGGAGATCGGTGGCACCTTCTGCCCGGTCAATGTCACCTCAGACGCATCGGTTGATGAAGGGTTCGCCAAGGCGCGGGCGGCCCATGGTCAGGAACGCATCCTCGTCAATTGCGCCGGCACAGGCAACGCCATCAAGACAGCGGGTCGCGACCGCAAGACCGGCGAGATCAAGGCGTTCCCCATGGACGCCTTTGAGTTGATTATCCAGATCAATCTGATTGGCACCTTCCGCTGCCTCAGCAAGTCGGCAGCGGGGATGCTGACCGTCGAGCCGCTGCCTTCCGGCGAGCGCGGGGTCATCATCAATACCGCCAGCGTCGCGGCGCAGGACGGCCAGATGGGCCAAGCGGCCTATTCCGCCTCCAAGGGCGGTGTGGTTGGCATGACCCTGCCGATTGCCCGCGACCTGGGGGCGGAGGGCATCCGTATCAACACCATCCTGCCGGGCATCTTCAATACGCCGCTGATGAACGCGGCCCCCGACAATGTGAAACAGGCGCTGGCGGCGTCCATTCCCTTTCCGGGCCGGTTCGGCCATCCGGCCGAATATGCCAGCTTGGCGCTGGAGATGATCCGCAACCCCTATTTCAACGCCGAACATGTGCGCCTGGATGGCGGCATCCGGATGGGGCTACGCTGAAGCAGCAGGTGGGGAGGAAAACCGGTGACGGAGCAGAGGGCCGAGGGCACGGCCGAAACCATTGCCTATGATCAGGTCAGTCTGGTGATAGACGGACCGTTGGCCACCATCACCCTGGAGGATGGCGCCCGGTTGAACGCGATCAGTCCCGCCATGGCCGAGGCCCTGGCTGAGGCGTTAGGAGAGGTGCTGAAACCGCGCCGGCGGGTGCGGTGCCTGCTGCTGACCGGCGCCGGCCGCGGCTTCTGTGCCGGGGTCAATCTGCTGCAAGAGGCCCGGGCTGTTTCCGCCGGGGCGGGGAAAGTGCCGGCCCTCAGCTCGGTGGAGACCTTGTTTCACCCGCTGCTGCGCCGGCTGCATGCCTTGCCGATCCCACTGGTGGTGGCTGTTAATGGCCCCTGTGTCGGGATCGGCGTCGGCATTGCCCTGGCGGCCGACCATGTTGTCGCCTCGGCCGATGCCTATTTTCTCCTGCCATTCCGCTCCCTGGCCTCGGCCCCGGATTCCGGCCTGACTTGGCTGTTGCCGCGAATGGTGGGGATGGCCCGGGCGCGCCGCCTGTTGCTGCGGGCCGAACGCCTGCCGGCCGCCACGGCGCTGGACTGGGGAATGATCGGGGAGGTATTGCCGGCCGAGGGGTTCGCCGCGGCGGCCCGGACGGTCGCCCTGGATTTCGCCCATGGCCCAACGGCGGCCCTGTCGGAGATGAAGCGGCTGCTGGCCGATGGGCTGCGCCAGGACCTGGACGCGGCGATGGAGGCTGAGGCGCGCGCCGTCGCCCGCACCTCTCGCACACGCGACAATGTCGCTGCCATGCGCCTGTTCGGGTCGAAGGAAAAGCCCGTGTTCCATGGGGAATAGGGCACACCCCCCGCCATCAACCGCACACCAGGAGCGGACATGATCAGCCTGACGCGATTTGCCCAAGAGGGGTACGACGCCGTCCCCGAGGCCAGCACCGAATACACCCACGGGTCGGCGGCTTTCGTCGCCTGGCGGGTCGGACAATGGTTGCGCCGCCATGGCGGCATCCGCCCCACCCACGTCACGTCGGAGTCCGGCTATGCCGTGCGCGTCGATGGCGTGAAGGTGATGATTCCCGCCGGCGCGACGGGGGAGCCTCAGATCGTCGGCGAGTGACACTGCCATCTGAAATAATCGAGGCCGGGAGCCTCACCAAGGGAGGTTGATGATGCGCAAGGAAGACATGGTGATCTTCAGCGTTGATGACCATATTGTCGAAGGGCCGACGATTTTTGACCAGCATATCGGGGCCAGATGGAAGGATGAGGCCCCGAAATGCGTCGAATCTGACGAAGGCTTCACCTGGGTTTATCAAGGCAAGCCCAGTGTCAATTTCGCGCTGAATGCCGTGGCCGGCCGCCCGCGGGAGGAGCTGGGCTTCGAGCCCAATCGGTTCGACCATATCCGCAAGGGCTGTTACGATCCGCGCAGCCGCGTTGACGATATGAGCGTCAATGGCGTTTTCGCCGGGGTCAACTTCCCCACCTTTCCTGGCTTCGCGCTGGAAATGTTCCAGGACCGCAAGCACAAGGACCTGAATACGGCCATTATCCAGGCCTATAATGATTGGCATATTGACGAGTTCTGTGCGGTTGCTCCGGACCGGTTGATCCCGATGGTCAGCCTGCCGCTTTATGACATTGACGCTGCCGTGGCAGAAATGAAGCGCGCCATCGCCAAGGGGGCGCGTACCGTCACCATGCCCAGCCTGCCGCATCAGCTTGGCCTGCCCAACATCCATGATGATTATTGGCGCCCGCTGTGGAAGCTGCTGGATGAGGAGCGGGTGCCGATCTCCATCCATATCTCGGCCCTGGATTCCACCGGCACGGAACATCTGACCCTGGATTCTCCCATGGGGGCCTTTCTGACCAAGGCAGGCCTGGCGTCGATGGCGGTGTTTGCCGAATGGCTGTGGTCAGACTTCATCCATGATTATCCGCACCTGAAGGTCATTCTGTCGGAAGGCGGCATCGGCTGGCTGCCCTATACGCTGGAGCGGGCGGAACTGGTGCATAAGAACCATGGCCCCTGGATGCGCCATAATTGGCGTGGAAAGCGTCCGACCGACGTGTATCGGGAGCATTTTATCTCCTGTTTCATCCAGGATGAAGCCGGGGTAGCCCTGCGCGATCTGATCGGGGTGGAGACGATCACCTTCGAGAATGACTATCCCCATGCCGACATCACCTGGCCCAACACCCCGGAACAGCTCTGGAACGGGGAGTTCCAAAAGGGCGCCATCGGCCAGCGCGACATCGATCTGATCAGCCATCAGAATGCCGCCCGCCTCTATCGGTGGGACGCGGTGGACCGGCTGGGGCGGGAAAACTGCAATGTCGCGGCCCTGCGGGCCCAGTCAGGTCATGTCGATCTGACGCCGCTGAAAGGGGGGGGCAAACCGCCGGCGGAACATTCCGGCACCGTGCGTGCGCGGGACATCCTGCGCCTGTTCCCGCAGAGCAATACGTTCAAGACCGCCTGAACGGTTCCCTGGGTGGCGGCTTCCGGCCCCACCCCGGTATTTTCGGGGATAGACAGATGGCAGGACCATTGGCGGGCATCCGCATTATCGAACTGGCCGGGATCGGGCCGGCACCCTTCTGCGGGATGATGCTGGCCGATCATGGGGCGGAGGTGATCCGCGTCGAGCGGCCGGGCGCCCGGCTGGATCCAGAGGATCCGCTGGGCCGGTCCCGCCGGTCGATCATCGTCGACATGAAGCAGGCGGCCGGTGTGGCAGTGGTCCGCGATCTGGTGCGCCATGCCGATGGCTTCATTGAAGGGTTTCGCCCCGGCGTCGCCGAGCGGCTGGGGTTGGGGCCGGACGTGTTGATGAAGGAGACCCCCCGGCTGGTTTATGGCCGAATGACGGGGTGGGGCCAGTACGGACCCTATGCGCAGGCGGCGGGACACGATATCAATTACATCGCCCTGTCCGGCGTGCTGCACACGGTGGGGGAGGCGGGGCGGCGGCCCATTCCCCCGGTCAATTATGTCGGTGATTTCGGCGGCGGCGGCATGATGCTGGCCTTCGCCATGGTCAGTGCCCTGTTGGCGGTGAAGATGGGGGGCAAGGGCGATGTCATCGACTGCGCCATGACCGATGGATCGGCGCTGCTGGCGGCGATGACTTGGTATGGCCATGCCATCGGCATGAATCAGGACAGGCCGGGCGTTAATCTGCTGGATGGCGGCGCCCATTTTTATGACACCTACGAAACGGCAGACGGCAAGTATGTCGCCTTTGGTGCCATCGAACCGCAATTCTATGCCCAGTTCCGCCAGTGCCTGGGCATTGCCGATGATCCCGACTTCGCGGCTCAGATGGATGAGACGGCATGGCCACGGCTGAAACAGCGGGTGGCGGATATTGTGCGGACACGGACCCGCGATGAATGGTGCGCGCTGATGGAAGCGACGGATGTGTGCTTCGCGCCCGTCCTGTCCCTGGCCGAAGCCCCTAACCACCCGCATAATCTGGCGCGGGGTACCTTTCTGGAACTGGCCCAAGGCGTGCAGCCCGCCCCCGCCCCCCGCTATTCCGGCCGTTCCCTGACCCGCCCCACGCCGCCGACGGTGGCGGGCGCCGATACGGACGGCGTCCTCTCTGCCATGGGATATGATGCGCAACGCATCGGCCGGCTACGGGAAAGCGGCGCGATCCAGTGATACCAGCGGCACGAAATCATGACCGATGGTCACGTTTTCGTGCCCCTCAATCGCCGGCGGGCGCTTCCGCGCCCTTGGCTACGCGGCACGGGCCGCGCGGCGGCAGTCGCCGCCGTACCATCGGTAAAGAATTTTGACCGATGGTATGAGGCCCGCAAACCAGGGACGCCAGGGACAGCCAACGGATGGCCCTCCCCGCGTCCAGATGCACAGCATGGCGGGCCGGCGACGCTGGACCAGCATTGCCGCCTTTGCTTTTCTTGGGATCAGAGCTGGCCGTTGACCCAACGCCGCGAATGGAGGAAGAGCTGCAGGGTCTCGGCCTTCGCCAGCCCGACATCATGGGCCTTGATGGCGGCGACAATATTCATGTGCGCGCGCATCAGCCAGGGAATGCGGATCGGATCGACCGGCGGCAACTCATCAAGCCCGTAATTGACCAGAATGTGGATGAACAGGGCCAGTGCCCGGTTGCCTGCCCGTTCGGCGATCTCATCATGCAGAGCGGAGGCAGTGGTCAGGAAATCGTCCGGTTTTGCCCGTTCCATCCGTCGGATATGCCGGTCCAGTGCTTCCATATCCGCGCCGGTGGCCATCTGGGCAAGTTGCGTGACGGCATAGATTTCCAGGCAGGACTGTGTCTCCCACAAATGGATCATCTTGATCCGCGATGAATGCAGATAGGTCTTCACAAGATCGATCGTGTAAGAGGGGTCGACCCGACCGATGATCACCCCGCCCTGGACACCGCTTTTCACCTGGGCGATGCCGAGCAGTTCCAACTGGCGTAGGGCTTCCCGCAGCACCGCCCGGCTGACGGAATATCGTTGCTGAAGGGCGACTTCCGTTCCCAGGTTCAAGCCCGCCTGCCAGCCGGTCCGGGCAATGTCGGCGACGATGCGGGAGGCGATCTTCTCGCTGAGTTTTTGTGTCCGTTCCGCCGCCTCCGACCAGCCGGGCAGCCGCTGACCCGACTCCATGGTGCCGGTGGCCGCCGCCGTCATCAGCGATGTCATCGCCACCAGCCGGCGTCGCACATCATGCTGCACCAGCAGGTCGGCCCGTTCCCCATCGCGGGCGACGATGGCATTGACCAGTTCCCGTTTAAAAAGGACAGATAATTCCCGGTCACGCTGAAAATCACGCTGGTCCACCTGCAGCACGGCCAGAATATCCCGCAGGACGCCGTTCAGAGCCTCAATGAACAGGGGCAGGGAGGGATTGCCCGTCGCCTGCGCCACCGCCACCCGGATCTTCATGTTACCGGTGATATTGCCGGCAATATCCTCGGCCTGCTGTAGCTCGTCCACCAGGGCCGACAGATGTTCGGCACCGTCCGGCGTGATGCGCTCCGATGCCAGCCGGGCGATGGTGCGTTCCAATTGCTCACGCACCTCATGCTGCTCATGGAAGCTGATGCGGGAAAATTCCAGGAAGGTGATAATGGCGCGGACGGCCGCGTCCCGCGGTGGCGCGGAGACCAGCAGCCCCCCCCCGGCGCCGCGGCGCATGGCAGCGGCGCCATGGCGTTCAACCTGACGGATCGCTTCCCGCAAGGTGGCACGGGAGACACCGTAATGGGCCATCAGCTCCTTTTCCGTGCCGAGATTTTCCCCTTCCTTCCAGCCCTGCTGAATGATGTCGGCGAGGATTCTGGCCGCCACCTTCTCCCCGAGCTTGCGCTTGCGCGCCCCTTCTGCTGGCAGTGCGACGTGTCGCTCTGCTGTGGCAGCCGGAACGCTGGTGTCCGTGGTTGCGCCCAAGATTGAAATGCCCCGCTTGGATTCTGATTTTACGACATTGACCGATCAGCGCCCGCCCCCAATCCCTGTACCGGGATGTGGTAAGCCCTCTGCCGACGCCTAGACCCAATGTAGGCTACTGGAGCAATGACGGCAAGCACATCGCGCAGGCCTGGAGGATTCCCTGCTCTCTGCGGTGTCTGTCCCGGTCATGTAACGAATCGCTATGGGTGAATCCCATTATAGTATGCTGATTTAACCGGTCATTCCGGGGAGGGCAACACCCTCCTCCTCACGCCGGTCAAGGGTGGGGTGGTGTCGCTGCCTGAAAGTACAACCCGTTTCCGCGCTCTCCACTAGGCATCCCGGGCGGAGAGCCGTCCCTTATGACCTATTTGCGCATACGGGCGCGCCGGTGGCTGGACAAGGCGAATTTAAATAGTATACTTGTTAAAAAATGAGGATCCCAATTTAAGGAGGGGAGATCAATGGCCATCCCGAAAAGTGTGGCGCCCTGGCTGGTGGTGGATGCGGAGGGGCGAGCCCATGTCGAAGCACGGCGCTGTTCCGTCTGTGCGGCGATATTGACGGCGCCATCGCTGGCTTGCCCGTCCTGCGGGGCGCGGGGGACCCTGCAGCCCTTCATGGTCACGCCGACCGGTCGGCTGCATAGTTATTCCATCGTCCACCGTTCCTTCCCCGGTGTGACCGTCCCGTTCATTTCCGTCGTCGTCGACATGGATGATGGGACGGTGCTGAAGGGCAATCTGCGCGGTGTGGCGCCGACGCCGGACGCCATCTGCTTCGACATGCCGGTCAGGTTGGTCTTTGACGATGCCGGCCGCCAGGACCGCGAAGGCAACCGCTATGTCAGCTATTTTTTTGAAGCCGCCTGAACGCCGGAGCGCAAGATCATGAGAGACGTCTATATCGTCGGCATCGACATGCTGCGCTTCGGTCGGTTCCCCGGCAAGACCCCCGGGGAGTTGGGGGCCGAGGTGGCGCTGGGCGCCATGGATGAGGCGGGGGTGAGCATCCGCGACATCCAGGCGCTTTATTGCGGCAACCAGTTCGATCCGGTGGGCATGATCGCCCAGGATGTACAAAAGCAGATCGGGCAGACCGGCATCCCCTCTGCCAACATCAAAAATGCCTGCGCCACCGGCGCCACGACCCTGCGCGAAGCCATGTTCCTGATCAAGGCCGGGGCGGCTGACATCACCCTGGCTGTGGGGTGCGAGGTGATGCCGCGCGGTCTGCTGGGTGGCGGGGAACCGGCAGCCGGCATTTCCACCGAGGGGCTGCTGGGCTCTGGTTCCATGCCCTGCGTCTTTGCCGAGGCCGGCCATGCCTATGCCCGCGACTATGGCACCAGCTTCGCCCAGTTCGCCCAGGTCAGTGTCAAGAACCATTGGCATTCGACGATGAATCCAAAGGCGATGTACCAGAAGGAGACGCCGCTGGAAGAGGTGATGCAGGCGGAGATGATCGCCTATCCCAACACCAAGCTGATGTGTTCGGTGAATGTCGACGGGGCGGCGGCGGCCGTGCTGATGAGCGAGGAGGAGGTGCGGCGGCGCGGGCTGATGGGACAGGCCGTCAAAATCCGTGCGTCGGCTTTGGCCTCCGACCCCTATACACCGCGTAATCTGGCCATGTGGGATATCAATACCGCCACCAGGATGGCCGCCGACAAGGCCTATGAACAGGCGGGGCTGGGGCCGGACGATATCGATCTGGTGGAGCTGCATGATTGTTTCGCCACGGCGGAACTGCTGCATTATGAAAATTTGCGGCTCTGCGGCGTGGGTGAGGCCGGTCGCATGATCGATACCGGCGAAACCCGGTTGGGGGGCCGCATTCCCGTCAATGTCTCCGGCGGGCTGCTTTCCAAGGGACACCCGATCGCGGCGACGGGCATTGCCAACATGTATGAGGTGGTGGCCCATCTGCGCGGCACGGCAGGGGCCCGCCAAGTGGAAGGGGCGCGGCTGGGCATGACCCATGTTGTCGGTCTGGGGACCGTCGCCGCCGTGCACATCCTGGAAAAGAGCCTCTGATTCAAAAGGCTGGGGGGCCAGCACCGTCCCGGCCTACTGACCGGTTGCCTGGAATTTGCCAAGGCCCCGCACGCCAAGTGCTGGGCGAGGGGAGAAATATGCCCGTGAATGCGCAAGCCGTCCTGGATTGGCGCTTCGATCCGGTGACAGAGAAATATAACAGGACGCGGACCATCCTCTATGCGCTTGGCCTGGGGGCCGGTGCCGCCGAGGCTGATCTGCCCCTGGTTTATGAAAAGGACCTGAAGGCGCTGCCGACCATGGCGGTGGTACTGGCCGGTGAGCCGATGTGGATGGACGACCCACGGGCCGGCATCACCTTTACCCATGTGCTGCATGGGGAACAGGGGCTGGTCTTGCACCGGCCCCTGCCGCCGGCCGCCACGCTGGTCGGCCAGGCTGTCAACGAGGCGCTCTATGACAAGGGCGCAAAGGGGGCGGTGCTGGTGATGAAGCGGGAATTGCGGGATGCCGCCAGCGGTGAGCTGGTGGCGACGGTGCGTTCCACGGCCTTTCTGCGGGCGGATGGCGGGTTCGGCGGGTCGGGGGAGGGGCAGCCGGCCCCGCATCCGCTGCCCGACCGTGCTCCCGATCACAGCGTCACCCTGGGCACACGGGTTGATCAGGCGCTGCTCTACCGACTGTCGGGAGATTTCAACCCGTTGCATATTGATCCGGTGGTCGCCCGGTCGGCCGGCTTCCCGCGGCCGATCCTGCACGGCCTGTGCAGCTATGGCATCGCCGGCCGCGCCATCATTCAGGCCCTGTGCGACGGGGATCCGGAGCGGTTGACGCGCCTGGATGTGCGCTTCGCCACCCCGGTCTATCCGGGTGAAACCCTGGTGACGGAAATCTGGCGTGAGGGGCCGGGCCAGGCCGCCTTCCGCGTCAAGGTGGCCGACCGCGATGTCGTCGCCCTCAATAATGGCCGCGCGGATTTCCGGGCCTAGAGTCGGTGGGAAGATAAAGGACCGGAAAGGTCCGTGGGAGGGAAGGATGGATTTCGCCTGGACGGAAAGTGAGCAGGCCTATCGGGCCGAACTGGTTTCCCTGCTGGAACAGCAATTGCCGCCGGACTGGTGGGACGCCTATGCCTATGACGGCCCGGCCGGGCCGGAACTGATGGTTCATGCCCGTCGATTCAATGCCGAACTGGCCCAGCGTAATCTGGTGGTGCGGCACTGGCCGCGCGCCTATGGTGGGCAGGAGGCAAGCGCCTGGAGCCAGATCATCCTCAGTGAGGAAATGTGGAGCAATGGTGAGCCCCGCTCCTCCCTCTATCTGGGGGCCAACTGGGCCGGGCCGGCGATCATGAAATTCGGCACAGAGGCGCAGAAGCAGCGGTATCTGCGCCCCATCGCCGACGGCAAGCTGCTGTGGTGCCAGGGATTCTCCGAACCGGAAGCCGGGACCGATCTGGCCAACATGAAGACCCGGGCTGAGCCCGATGCCGATGGCTATGTCATCAACGGGTCGAAGGTCTGGACCTCCTACGCATCGCGGGCCGACATCATGTTCCTGCTGGCCCGTGTGGGCGGCAGCGGCAAGGGCGGGGTGAGCTGTTTCATCCTGCCGGTCAACTCACCGGGAATGGAGGTGCGGCCGATCCCGGCCATCCATAGCCCGCATGATTTCAACGAGGTGTTCTTCACAGATGTGCGTGTTCCGGCCGACGCGTTGCTGGGCGAGCCGGGCAAGGGCTGGGACATCGTCACCACCATCCTGCATTATGAACGGATCGGGGCCGCCCGTTACGAATTTTCCCGCCGCACCCTGGACCGGGTGGTGGCGCATCTGAAGCAGCGGGGCCTGTTCGACGACCCGACGGTGCAGGCCGAACTGGCGACGGCCCTGGCGGCGACGGAGGCGGCGCGGCTGTTGACCTATGTGGTCATTGATGGCCGGGCCAAGGAACGGCCGCCCGGCCCCGACACCTATGTCGCGCGCTATGCCATGGTCCAGGCCGATCACGCCGTCGCCAACATCGCCTCCACCTACCTGTCCGATCTGCTGACGGAGCAGGGGGACGGCATGTTGCGCTCCCATTTCACCTCCGCCATCACCGCCGGCATCGCTGCCGGTGCGGCGGAAGTGCAGTTGAACATGATTTCCGGCCGCTATCTCGGCCTGCCGCGGGGGGCCTGAGCCATGGATCTGGAGCTGACCAGCGACCAGCGCGCCATTCACGATGCCATCGTACAGATGGTGTCCAATCATATGGACGTGCCGCGTTCCGGTGCCACCCTGAAGCCAGTAGAATATTGCTATGCCGACCAGCTGGACCGTGATCTGGCGGAAGGCGAATTCTTCTCCCTGGCTCTGACAGAGGGTTGTGGCGCCCTGGAAGCGGCCCTGCTGGTCTATGAGACGGGGCGGTCGCCGCTGGTCCTGGAGACGGCGGGTGCGGCCTTCATCGGCCCGCTGCTGACCGGCCGCGACCTGCCCCGGCCGGTGGCGGTGGCCCGGCTGGAGGATCTGACTCGCGCCGTCCGCTTCCTGGACCGCGCCCGGACCCTGATCGTCGATTTGGGCGATGATGTCGCTGTGCTGTCGACGGACGGGCTGGCGGTGGAACCGATCCATTCCATGTTCGCCTATCCTCTGGGTCGGCTGATGACTCTGCCTGACTTCACCGCAGCGGAGCGGCTAGGGGCCGCGGCGGTGCCGCGCCTGCGGCGCCTGTGGCGCGTCGGCCTTGCGCTGGAAACGGCTGCCGCCTTGCAGGCGGCCGTGGATTTCACCACGGCCTATGTCAAGGACCGGCTGGTCTTCGGCCGGCCGGTCGGTTCCTATCAGGCCGTACAGCACCGTCTGTCCGCCGATATTCAGCGCGTCCGCGCCGTCTACTGGTTGGCGCTGAAGGCGGCCTGGAGCGGCGGTGACCAGGATGCAGCCTTGGCCGCTCTTTATGCCCAGCAGGCGATCACCCCCATCAATTACGACACCCACCAGTTCAATGGCGCCCTGGGGATGACCCTGGAACATACCCTGCATTTCTGGACCTTCCGTCTGCGCCTGCTGCAAGGCGAGATGGGCGGCGCCCGGACCCAGGCGGCCGCGACGGTGGCCGCAACCTGGGCAGGTGCCTGATGGGCGGGGGAGCGAGAAGTCTGGATCTGGCCCTGCCGCCCGAGGCTGTGGAACTGGAAGAGTCCGTCCGGCGCTTCTGCGAGCGCCGCCTGGGCAAGGATGTCAATGCCCGCCGCGACATGCCGTTTTCCTGGGAATTATGGGCGGAAATGGCGGCCCTGGGCCTGCTGGAAATGGCCGGTACCGACATGGAACAGGCGCAGCTTTTCGCCTGTATCGGGGCCGAGCAACTGGGCTATCACGGTTTTCCCGGCCCGGTGGCGCAGTCCATCGCCGCCGCTGCGGCCGGTCTGGCCGATTGGGATGCCGTGGCCGCCGGGGAGCGGCTGGCGACGGTGGGGGCCGGCACGACGGTGGCCTGGGCCGCTCTGGCCGATGATATCGTGCTGATCACGCCTGCTGGCCTGTGCTCCGGCATAGCCGGCGCCGCCATCGACACGTTGGGACGCAGTGCGGTGGCAGAGGTCGGCGCGGGTGCCGCGCTGCCGGGCGATGCGCACACGGTGCGGGCGCGTTTCGACATGGCGCTGGCGGCTTATACCGGCGGGGCGGGTCGTTTCCTGGTCGATATCGCCGCCGACCATGCGCGCACCCGGCGGCAATTCGGCAAGGCGCTGGGGGAATTCCAGGCCGTCGCCTTCCCCCTGGCCGAAGCCCTGATGCGGTTGGACGGGGCACAGCAACTGGCCCGCGCGGCGGCCCTGGCCATCGATGCCGCCCGAGCGGATGCCGCCGATCTGGCCGCCGCCGCCCGGTTGTCGGCCAGCCGCGCCGCCCTGCGTGCCGCCTTTGCCGCCCACCAGACCTTCGGTGCCTATGGGGTCATGGAGGAAGGGCCCGTCGGCTGGCTGTCCCGCCGCATTCAGGAGTATGCTGTCCTGGAACCCTCCGTGCGCGGCATCCGGCAGACACTGCCCCTGCAGGGCGCCGCGGTCCTTGATCCCGAATTATGGCCCGTCGTGGAGGAAACCTGATGCAATTGGCATATTCATCCGCGGAACGGGCCTTCCTGGCCGAGGTACGGGCCTTTCTGGCCCCCTGGCGGGGGCTGGGACAATATCTGCAGGGTAGGGACCATGCGGGCCTGCGGGCCTTCTACAAGGCGTTGGGGGTGAAGAACTGGCTGTCACTGGGCTGGCCGGTGGATCATGGCGGCCGCGGGCTGCCGCCGATCTATGAGTTCCTGCTGTGGGACGAAATGGCTCATGCCCGCATCGCCCGTCCGCCGCTATCGGCCGGGATTGTCGCCAAGACGATCATCCGCTATGGCACCGATGCCCAGAAGGCGCGCTGGCTGGAGCCGATCCGCACCGGCGAGCTGATGTTCTCCCTGGGCTATTCGGAGCCGGAGGCCGGTTCTGATCTTGCCTCGTTACGCACCCGGGCGGAATTGGGGCCGGAGGGCTACCGTATCAATGGCACCAAGATCTGGAGCTCGTCGGCCCAGGACTCCGATTATCTCTGGCTGCTCTGCCGCACGGGGGAGGTGGCCAGCCGCGCCGCCGGCCTGTCCCTGCTGATCGTCGATCTGCGGGCACCGGGCCTGCGTATCCGGCCGATGGCGAAGATGAGCGGCAATGTCTTCTGCGAGCTGTTCTTCGATGACGTCATCGTCCCTGTCGATCAGCGGATCGGGCCGCAGGACGGCGCCTGGAAGATGATGAATGCCAGCCTGGCCGATGAACGCCATGTGCAGTTTCCGCCCAAGCGAGTGCTGGCCGATTATGAAACGGTGCGCGACTGGGCGATGGCCCACGGTCTGGACCGCGATCCGGTGGTGCGGGAGCGGTTGGCGGAACTGGCGGTCGATGTGCTGGAATGCCAGGCCCATGCGCTGCGCGTCCTGACGGCCCAGGGCGATGATGTGCGGGCCAGCATTGCCGCGGCGGCCAACAAGCGCGCCTCCACCGACACGATTCAGGCCATTGCCCGGGCGGCGATGGATTTCGGAATTCCGGCGGCCCTGACGACGGCGGCCCCCATCGAACAGCTCTGGCGGCAGACGCTGGAGGAATCTCTGGGCGGCGGGACGACGGAAATCATGACCAGCATCATCGCCCGGCAGGGGCTGGGGCTGAAGGCTTGATCCCCGCTGCCAATGAACAAGAACAGTATGGGAGGCACCATGTCGATCAATCTGACGGGGCGGACGGCCCTGGTGACCGGGGTAAGCGCCGGGTTGGGCGAGGGAGTGGCCCGGGTCTTCGCCGCCATGGGCGCCCATGTGGTGGGTATTGCCCGCCGGGCCGAGCGGGGGGAGGTGCTGGCGGCGGAGATCAGGGCCGCCGGCGGTCACCTGGATTTCATCGCCGGTGACATTACCAACCCGGCTTGCCGTGAACGGGCCGTCGCCGCCTGCCTGTCGGCGACAGGGCGGCTGGACATCCTGATCAACAATGCCGGGGTCGGCGGGATCCTGGCCCCAGTTCAGGACTACCCGGACACCGCCTGGGATCAGACCATCGCCGTCAATCTCAGCGCCGCCTTTGGCCTGTGCCGTCTGGCATTGCCGACGATGCGGGCGCAGCGCGACGGCGTGATTCTCAATATCGCCTCCATCAATGCCCACTTCGGCATCACCAAGATGGCGGCCTATTGCGCCGCCAAGGCCGGGCTGGTGCATCTGACCAAGGTGCTGGCTGCTGAAGGGGTGGATGCCAATGTCCGCGCGAATGCCATCATCCTCGGGGGCGTGGAATCGGAAATGAACCGCGCCACCACCATCGCCATGGCGCAATCGGCCACCGGGTCCGGTGCCGTTCCCAGCGATGAAAGGCTGGCGCATTACCGGTCATTGATGATGAAGCCGGCCGATGTTGCCGCTGCCCTGGCTGCGCTGTGCCTGCCGGAAGCGGCCCTGATCACCGGATCGGAAATCGCCATTGACCAGGCCATGACCGCCGGTGCTGCCGCCAGCGCCCTGATCCATGGCGGGGCCGCCGCGCTGCTGGCTTGAAATCCGCTTAAAGGGAGTTTGCCTGATGACCACCAGCCCCCTCCAGCGGCTGTTCAATCCGCGCAGCATTGCCATTCTGGGTGCTTCGGAGAAAAATCCCTGGGGCGCCATGGCGCTGAAGCTGCTGGATAATTTCAACTTCACCGGTCCGATCCATCTGGTGAACCGGCGCGGCGGCACGGTGTTGGGCAGGCCCACCGTTACCGCCGCCACTGGCATCGGGGAGCCGGTGGATGCCGCCTTCATCGCCGTGCCAGCGGCCGGTCTGGCCGAAGCGGTCGAGGAGATGGCGGCGGCCGGCATTCGCCAGGGGGTCGTCGTCACGTCCGGCTTTGCCGAGATCGGGCCGGAAGGGGCGGCAGAGCAGGCGCGGGTCTTCAGCCGCGCCGGCGATCTGGGCCTGACCCTGCTGGGCCCCAACAGTCTGGGCTTCAACAATTTCGTGAATAAGGTTGGGCTGGGCACGCTGCCTCTGGTCACGCCGACCCTGGCTGCCCCCCGCGTCGGCCTGGTCAGCCAGAGTGGGGCCACGGCCGGCATCCTCTGCCGCACGGCGGCCCGGACCAATGTGTCGCTGACCTATGCCGTGGCCCTGGGGAACGAGGCGCAGGTCGGGCTGGCAGAGGTGCTGGATTTCCTGGTGGATGACACAGGCACCCGCGCCATTGCCGTGTTTGCGGAAACCATCCGAGATCCGGCGGCCTTTATTCCGGTAGCGGAACGAGCCTTGGCTGCCGCCAAGCCGATCATCATGTTGAAGGTAGGGGTGGGGGAACTGGCGGCTGCTGTCGCCCAGGCCCATACCGGCGCCCTGGTCGGGGATGACCGGATTTTCGATGCCGTCTGCGCCGAACTGGGCATCATCCGCGTCCAGACGCTGGAAGAATTGCTGACGACGGCCGATTTCCTGGCCTTCACCGGCGTGCTGCCGGACCGGAAATTCGCCGTCGCCTCCATCTCCGGCGGGGCGTGCGAGATGATGGCCGATCTGGGGGAGGCGCATGGGGTGCCCTTCGCCCGCTTCACCGCCGAAACGGTGGCGCGGGTGGCGGCGGAACTGCCGGGCTACGGTGCCGCGCATAATCCGTTGGATATTACCGGGGCGGCAATGGCCGATCCGGACCTGTTCCGCCGGTCCATTGCCGCCATCGCACCGGACCCGGAGGTGGGACTGGTCGCCGCCTGCTTTGAACTGCCGACCGACGCCGCCGAACTGTCGGGCTTCAACCGTCCGGCCATCCGGGCCATTGCCCAGGGCATTGCCGACGCCGGGGTAAAAGGCTTTCTGCTGCAGCAGACCTATCAGCCGATCAGCGAATTCGGCCGGTCCATTGCGCAGGAAGCGGGGCTGGGCCAGGTAGTCAGCGGTCTGGACCATGCCATGCGCGCCGTCGGCGCGGCCTTCGCCTGGTCAGCCAAGGTGCGGGCGGGTCTGCCACCCCCCCTGGCCTTGCCTGCCCCCATCGCCGCCCGTCCGGTGACGGAGCGGGAAACCCTCGAGATGCTGGGGGCCGCCGGGGTGCCGGTGGTGCCGGCCCGCATCGTCCGCAGCCGCGATGCGGCCATGGCAGCCGCCGCCGCCATCGGTGAGCCGGTGGCGCTGAAAATCCTGTCCCCCGATATCCCGCACAAGACGGAAGTGGGGGGCGTGCGCCTCCATCTCAGCGGTGATGCCGTCGTCGGGGAGGCCTACGACGCAATCATGGCCAGCGTCACCGCCGCCCGGCCGCAGGCGCGGATCGATGGGGTGATCGTGTCGCCCATGCGCACGGGCGGCCTGGAACTGTTGGTCGGCGTGGCCCGCGATTCCGGTTGGGGGCTGGCGCTGGCGGTCGGGTTCGGGGGCGTGCTGGTGGAACTGCTGCAGGATAGCAGCCTGCGCCGGCTGCCCGTCTCCCCGGCCCAGGTGCGGGAGATGCTGGTCGGCCTGCGCGGGGCCAGGCTGCTGGCCGGCTACCGCGGGGCGCCGGCCACGGACCTGGACGTGGTGGCAGAAACCATCAGCCGCATCGGCAATGCCGCCCTGGCCCTGGGTCCGGACCTTGCGTCGCTGGAGATCAATCCTCTCTGGGTCAGGGGGGACAAGGTGGAATGCCTGGACGCCCTGGCGGTGTGGTCAACATGAAGACACAGGCAATGACAGCAGAGTCACTCCGGCATTTCTACACCGGGGAAGACGGGTTGTACGTGCCCGGCCCCCTGGTCGCCGGCCCATGGAACCCGGCGCATCAAGGCGGCGTGCCCTTGGCCGGCCTGTGTGCCCATCTTGTCGAACAGGTCCCGACCCTGGTTCCGATGGTCACCACCCGGCTGGTCATCGACCTGCTGCGGCCGACGCCGATGCAGCCGGTGGCGGCTCGGGTCACCGTGCCCCGCGATGGCAAGCGCCTGCAGATGGTGGAGGCGGAAATCCTCGCCGACGGCATTGTCACCGCCCGGGTTTCGGCACTGCGGGTGCGGGTGGAGGCAGGGCCGGCCACCCCGGATGCCGATGACAGGCCGGGAGACCCGCCGCAGGCACCGCCGCTGCTGGCCCCGCGCTCCCGTCTTCGCCATCTGGTCGACAGCCGGCTGGTGCGTGGCGGGCTGGAGGAGCGCGGGCCCGGCACCGTTTGGCTGCGGATCAGCGGGGACATTGTCGCCGGCACCCCGATCAGCCCCTTTGTGCAGGCGGCCATGTGTGCCGATTTCGGCAGCGGCCTGTCGGCCTTTGTCGATTGGCGCGCCTGGAGCTTCGCCAATGTCGACATCACCCTGCATCTGGTGCGAATGCCCGTCGGGCCCTGGCTGAAGCTGGAGGCGCAATCCCTGGGGGCAGGCCAGGGCATGGCGCTGGTGGATGGTCACCTGACGGATGCGCACGGTCCCATCGGCCGCTGTCACCAGACATTGTACCTGAACCGCACAACAACAGCCTGAACCAGCAATGACATGGGAGAGCCAGCGATGCGGACCCTGAAAGAAACCCTGGATGCGATCATGACAATCGATCCACCAGCCAATGCCATTGAATGCCAGGGCATCTGGTGGCGCTGGGCGGATCTTGCCGCCGTGAAGGACCAGTTTGAAGCGGTGCTTGCCGAGGCCGGCCTGGGCGGTGGCATCCGGGTCGGCACGATGCTGCGGAACGAACCGGCCTGCGTGGCCGTTTTGGCGTCCGTCATGGTAGGGGGGCGCTGCCTTGTCACCCTGAACCCGGCATTGCCGGACGAGAAGCTGGCCACCGATATCCGGAATCTGCGGCTTCCCGTCGTGGCGGGGATGGCGCGCGACTGGGCGCGGCCCGCCTTGCGTCAGGCGGCGGAAGCTGCCGGGGTGCTGGGGATTCTGTTGCCGGATCACCGGGACGGCCGGGTGACCCTGGTGCCCGGTCTGGAACGGCTGAGGGCCACCGATCTGTCCACAGCCCCCGGAATTGCCATGGAGATGCTGACCAGCGGCACCACCGGCACGCCCAAGCGCATCCCGTTGAAGGCGGCCCTGTTCGAAAAGATGCTGTACGATGCCGCCCTTTATGAGCGCGGCCGGCAGGAGGATGACACGCCCCGCCTGCGCTCGGGCATCAGTTTCGTCATGGTGCCGTTCGCCCATATTGGCGGCGTCTGGGGGGTAATGAACACCCTGGTCTCGGGCCGGCAGACCTTCCTGCTGGAGCGTTTCGCCGTGGCGCCCTTTGTCGACGGTCTGCGCCGGCACCGGCCGCGCGTCGTTTCCACCCCGCCGGCCGTGCTGCGCATGGTGCTGGATGCTGGGGTGGACAGGGCCGATCTGGCCTGTCTGAAGGTCTGGCGCACCTCCACCGCCCCCCTGGACCCGGATCTGGCCGACCGGTTTCTGGAAACCTATGGCATTCCCGTTCTGCAGGTCTATGGCGCCACGGAATTTGCCGGCGGCGTCGCCGGCTGGACATTGGCCGATTTCCATCACTTCGGCGCGGCCAAGCGGGGCTCGGTCGGCCGGCTCAATCCCGGCATTCAGGGCCGCATTCTGGATCCGGACAGCCGGGAGCCGCTGCCGGCAGGGCGGGAAGGGGTGTTATCCCTGTGCGCCGGCCATCTGGGCAATGGCCGGGACTGGCTGGACACCACCGATCGCGCCGTGCTGGACGAAGACGGTTTCCTGTTCATCCGCGGCCGCTATGACAATGCCATCATTCGCGGCGGCTTCAAAGTCATGCCCGATGACGTGGTGAAGGCGCTGGAGCAGCATCCCGCCATCCTGGAGGCGGCCGTCGGGGGCATTTCCGATCCCCGCCTGGGGGAGGTGCCGGTGGCGGCCTATATTGTCAAAGCCGGTCATGCAGCGCCGGAGCCCGAGGCGCTGAAGGAATTCCTGCGCGACCGGCTTTCCCCCTATCAGATACCGGTGGCCCTGCGCGCCGTGCAGGAACTGCCGCGCACGGCATCGATGAAGGTCAGTGTGCTGGCCATTCGGGAAATGTTCGCCACACAACAGGGCACTGGTTCCTGACCATCCCCCTGGCGCCGGCGGCGCTGCCTTGTTATATTGGTGCACTATTCAAAGATCCGGCGCCTCCGCCTTGTCAGGATGCCACCGCATTCCGCTGGGACGGGAAGGGTGCCGGTCGCAGAAAACCATGAAAGGGCGGGAAATGGCCACAGCCAACTTGTGTCGCGCGGATGAAGCCAGCCTGACGGGCGATGCCGAGATCAAGGCCTTTGTTGAGAATTTCGACCATCATTCGTCGTTCTTCCGGGACCGGCACAAGGAGGTGCTGCGCTATATGCTGGCCCATGCGCCGGTGGTCCACACCTCGGCTCATGGCGGCTTCTGGGTTTTTGCCCGCTATGATGATATCTGCCGGATTGCCAAGGATGATGAGACCTTCAGTTCCGAAGATGGGATCATCATTCCCAAGCCGGTGGGCGGGCTGACCACCCTGCCGATCGACCGCGATCCGCCAGCCTCGCTCGCCTACCGGCTGCCGCTGAATCAGATGCTGTCGCCAGGCAAGATGAAGGCGCTGAAGCCGGAATTACGGGACTTGGCGGACAAGCTGATTGCTGCCAAACGCGCCGAAGGCGGCATGGATGTCGTGCTGGATCTGGCCCAGCCATTGGCCGGCATCATCACCCTGCGCCTGTTGGGGGTGGAGGAGAATGACTGGTTCGCCTATGCCGACCCGGTGCATAATGCCACCTTCGGCAAGGGCACGCAGGAAGAGATGGTGGCCGGAATGATCGGCTTCCTGCAGCGCGTTGCCCAGGATGTGCGTAACCCACAGATCGCCAAGGCCGGCGGCATGATCCAGAAGCTGCATGAGCATGAGGCCAAGGGCCGCCGCCTGACCATTGAAGAGATTCAGAGCATGGTTTCCCTGCTCTATATTGGCGGGCTGGACACGGCCCAGGCAGCCGTCGGCACCTTTGCCGCCCATCTGGGCCGCGCACCCGCTCTGCGCAAGCGGCTGGTGGATAATCCCGACCTGCTGCCGACCGCCATTGAGGAGTTCCTGCGTGTCATGGCGCCGCAGCAGGCGCTGAGCCGCACGGCAACGCGGGATGTAGAGGTCGGTGGCGTCAGGATCGCCAAGGGAGAAAAGGTGCTGATGCTGTGGGCGGCGGCCAATTTTGATGAAAGCCGGTTCTCCTGTCCGTTCAGCGTTGATATCGACCGCAAGGATAACCGTCACCTGACCTTTGGCATTGGCGCCCATACCTGCCTGGGGGCGCCGCTGGCCCGGGTTGAAATCGAGGCGGCCCTGGCGGCTCTGCTGGCGGCGGCCCCTGACTATACGCTGGTGGAGGACGGCATGAAGTTCGCCTCCGATGTCGGCGTCGTCTTCGGTTACGACACTATGCCGATCCGGTTCTGACACCCACGGCCCTTGATCCTGACCGATTGCCCGGATCAGGGGTTCCTCATTTACCGGGCGGCGGTGCCGCAGCCTTGACCTGACTCGGCCCCGCCGCCTTGGCTTGACGCGCATGGGCGGTGCGCTGCCAGTGGCTCCCATAACGACCATTATACCAGTGGCATGAAATCTTGACCGTTGGTCAATCTTTCCTGCCCCTCAATCGCCGGCGCCAGCATCCGCTGGCTTGGCTACGCCGCACGAGCGGCGCGGCGGCAGTCGCCGCCGTACCAACGGTCATGAATTATGACCGTTGGTATTAAACGCTTTGACCGTCTGTATGGTCCGCCTGTCCCCTGTCCCGATAGGGAATGATAATCGGGACAGGGGCTTCTTCAGCGCCGGGGCCCCGAGGCCTCCGCTGTTCCTGCCGACTGGCATAAATTGAGAATTAAGTACACTAGATGAGGAGATGTGAACAGCGATCCTTGCAAGTCGGTCATTTTTGTGCGAAAACAGTGCACCAAATAAAAATAAAGTCCAGGGAGGTTTTATGATGCAGCGAAGTGTGGTTCTTCGTGTCGGCACCGCATTGGGTCTGTTGATGACGGCAATGCCAGCGCTGGCCCAGACGGAGGCGGAGGCGGCCGGCCGGACCGGAGAGGTCGCGGATTCCACCGTCAGCATGTTGCAGGAAATCGTCGTCACGGCGCGCCGCCGGGAAGAAAAACTGCAGGACGTGCCCTTATCCGTGACCGCCCTCTCGGCCGAAGCGCTGGAGCAGAAGGCCGTTCGTGACATTTTCGACTTGCAGATGGCCACTCCTGGACTCAGCGTGTCGGGGACCCAGAGCCAAGGCCGGGCCGCGGGTGGCTACACGATCCGAGGCCAGAAGGCGGCAGCGGATGACGCGCCTCCGGGTGTCGTTGCCTATATGAATGAGGTGCCGGTCTTCGGTGGTGAAGTGTCGCGGGCCGTGTTCGACCTCAGCAATGTGCAGATGCTGAAGGGCCCACAGGGTACATTGTTCGGTAAGAATACCAATGGCGGCGCCGTTCTGTTCACCGGCAAACGTCCGACCTTCGATTTTGAAGGTTATATCACCGGCCGCGTCGGCAATCTGAATGATCGCTATGTGGAAGGGGCGCTGAATGTCCCGATCGCCCCGACGCTGGCCGTCCGCGTGGCCGGCAATCTGCAGCGCCGTGATGGGTTCACCCAGAACAATTCCGGTCCCGACCTGGATAACCAGCATCACGAGAATCTGCGCGCCTCGATCCGGTTCGAGCCGAACAGCGACTTCAGCAATGACACGGTGATCAATTATACAAATATCAACGAGCGCGGCCCCGGCTATGTCATTGCCCAATTCTTCGCGCTGCCGCCGATCCTCGCGGGACTGCCAGCGCCCTTGAACCAAGCCTCGGCAGGCATCATTGCGGCGGCCAATGATCAGATGGCGTCGGGAATTCGCCGAGTCAATAATGACAACCCCGGATTTTCCAAAATCAAGGCTTATGGTGTTTCCAACACGACGGCGTATAAAATCAACGACTCGATGACGATTAAGAACATCTTCGGATTTCATGACCAGGAATTTTCCGGTGTCATGGATTATGATAACCTGTCCTATGATCTTCTGTCGGTCGGCTATGCTCGACACAGCCGTCAGATCACCGATGAATTGCAGGTTCAGACCTCGCTCCTCGAGGATCGGCTCAACCTGATCACCGGTGCCTTTTATCTGACGTCGAAAGAGAATCCGTTCAACGGCGACACCCGGTTCGGTGCCACCTCGGCTGGGGCGGTCATGACGCCGCTGTTCTTCTATAATCCGCAATATGCCCATCGGGATGAAAGCAGCCGCGCCCTGTTTACCCAGGCCGGGTACAAGCTCACCGACACGGTGTCGCTGACGGCCGGATATCGTCATACCTGGGACAAGTCGGAATTGTTCGACCAGCAATACCGGGTGTTCGTGCCGGGGACGATCCTGTTGCCCTTCACGCCCCCGGCCAGTGGGTTGCGTGTCTGCTCCCTCATCCCCTATACGGCCGGCCCGTCGCCATTGACCGTGGACACCGCGGCCTGCGAGCGCCGCGGCACGGTGAATTTCAATGCCGGAAACTATGTCGTCTCGGCGGATTGGAAGCCGGAGCGCGGCACCCTGCTCTATCTCGCGCATCGGCATGGTTACAAGGCGGGTGGCTTCAATGTGACCTCTCCCTTCTCCGGCCCGCAGAATGTCTTCAGGCCGGAATCGGTGAATGATGTCGAAGCCGGCGTGAAGCTGGAGCACAGTCTGAGCAATATGGAAATCCGCTTCAACGCTGCGGGATTCCATTCCTGGTACAATGACTTGCAGTTGACGCAAGTCATCAGTGACGCCTCCGGGCCGCAGTCCCTGACCCAGAATGTCGGCAAGGCGCGCCTGTGGGGGGGGGAGGCCGAGCTGCTGGTCATGCCGGTGCAGGGGCTGACGCTTGGGGCGACATTCAACTATTTCGATGGGGTGTTCGAGGAGGGGATTATCACCGGGGCGAATGCGCAACAGGTTGACCTGAAGGGTCGCGCCTACCATTCCCAGCCGAAATACTCCATGTCGCTCAGCGCCGCCTATACGACAGAAATAGCCGGGGATGGCACCAGCCTTACCGGTTCCGTCTTCTACACCTGGCGCGACAAGACCTATTACAATTATGACGAGGTTCCGGGGAATCTTCAGGAAGCTTATAGCTTGCTGAATGCCCGCCTGGAAGTGAACAATATTGGTGGAACCGGGTTCAGTGTTGCCCTTTACGGGCGAAACATCACCGACAAGAGCTATGCCCTCAGTACAGTGCGGGCGGAGACCTTTGGGTTCATCAGCCGGTTCTATGGTGAGCCCGCCACCTATGGGCTGGAAGCGACCTATCGGTTCTGAGATGACGCCCGGCCGGGGATTATCCGGCCGGGCCTCCTGCTCGCGCTTTTCCTTCTGACCTGAATGAGGTTCCGATGGCCGATGATGCGCCCGACGAGGTGGTCCAGCTGGACCGTCCGGCCGACCATGTGCTGCGTGTCACCTTGAACCGCCCTGCGGTGCGCAATGCCATCAATGGGGCGATGGCGCAGGCGTTGGAAGCCGCCATTGACCTGTCCGAGGCGGATGAGTCTGTTCGTGTCGTCATTCTTGCGGCGGTGGGCGACAAGAGTTTCTGCGCCGGGGCGGATCTGACGACGGCGACCACTGGCCGCGGCGGTGACCTGATCACCGCGCGCGGCGGTTTTGCCGGTTTCGTCCGGGCGCAGCGGGCGAAGCCCTGGATTGCTGCCGTCAATTCCAACGCCCTGGGCGGTGGGCTGGAGCTTTGTCTGGCCTGTGACATGGTGGTGGCGGCCCGGTCGGCCCGGTTCGGCCTGCCGGAGGTGAAGCGAGGCATTTTCGCCGGCGCCGGCGGGGTGTTCCGGCTCCCCCGGGCCATTCCGCGGGCCGTTGCCCTGGAGATGATCGCCACGGGGGCGCCGATCAGCGCCGACCGCGCCTATGAACTGGGTCTGGTCAACCGGGTGGTGGATGATGCTGCCCTGATGGAGGCCACGCTGGCTCTGGCCCAGGCGGTGCAGGTCAATGCGCCCCTGTCGGTCCGTCAGTCCCTGATGCTGGCCCGTCTGGCCGACGAGCTCGACGAGGCGGAGCTCTGGCGGCGGAACGCCGAGGTCGGGCGGCTGATCGTTGCCTCCGAGGATGCGCGGGAAGGGCCGCGGGCCTTTTTGGAAAAACGGTCCCCCAACTGGAAGGGGCGCTGAGATGGAACTGGGTTTCGGGGCTGCCTATGAGGCTTTCCGGGCCGAGGTCCGGACCTTCATCGCCGCCCATTGGCCGCCGGCTGATGGCAATGTCAAAGACCCCGCCGCCATCCGCGCCTTCCGGGACGCCTGCACGGCGCAGGGCTATTACGCCCGTGCCGTCCCCCGCCGCTATGGTGGATCGGAACAGCCGGCCGATATCGTGAAGGCGGAGATCATCCGCGAGGAAATCCGCCGGGCCGATGCCCCGGCAGAGGTGCGGGACGGCGGGATCACTTTGCTGATCCCGACCCTGCTGGAATGGGGCACGGAGGCGCAGCGGCAGCGCTTCATTTCGCCCACCCTGAAGGGGGATTATCGCTGGGCGCAGGGTTTTTCAGAGCCGGGGGCCGGGTCCGATCTGGCGTCCCTGCGCACGCGTGCTGTGCTGGTCGATGATCACTGGGTGATCAATGGCCAGAAGATCTGGAGCAGCTACGCCCACCGCGCCCATTACATGTTCGCGCTGGTCCGTACCGAGCCAGAGGCGCCGAAGCATGAGGGCATTTCCTATTTGTTGATTGATCTGCGCCAACCTGGCGTGACGATCCGGCCGCTGCGCCAGATGACGGACCAGTCCGAATTCTGCGAGGTATTTTTCGATGATGCCCGCACCCCGGCCGACTGGATCGTCGGCGGGCGTGGCCAGGGCTGGCGCATCACCCGCACCACCTTGAAGCATGAGCGCGGTTCCCTGTCCGGCCTGTCCTGGACCGACAGCATGTTGCGCGGCCTGATCCGGCTGGCGCGGGAAATGCGGCGCGACGGGCAACCGGCTATCGATCATCCCACCATCCGCGCCGAACTGGCCGCCATCGAGGCACAGTCGATGGCCCTGACCTATTCCACCTATCGTGCCATCTCCATGACTGTCCATGGGCAAGAACCCGGCCTGTTCAGCACGATGGCGAAGATCGCCAGCACCGATCTGGCGCAGCGGATCGCCAAGCTGGCCCGTGACCTGCTGGCCGATGACCTGCTGGTAATGGACGGCCCGCAGCGCAAATGGATCGACCGGTTCATGATTTCGCTCTCCATGTCGATTGCCGGCGGTACCTCCAACATCCAACGCAATATCATCGCCGAGCGGGGCCTGGGTCTGCCGCGCGAGCAGCGGGCAGGTGAGGCATGAATTTCCTACTTTCTGACGAACAGGTGATGGTGACGGACACGCTGCGGTCGTTGCTGCGCGATGCCTGCGATCCGCGCCAGGTCCATGACATCATTGATCGCCATGACGGGTTCGATGCCGAGCTGTGGCAGCGTCTGGTCGATCTGGGTGTGCCGGGGCTGATGCTGCCGGCGGAAATGGGCGGGGCCGGGCTGGAGATGATCGATCTGGCCCTGGTCGCCGAGCTGCTGGGGGAATTCGCCGCCCCTGTGCCGTTCCTCGGGCATGTGCTGTGCGGCCTTGGCATCCGGCTCTGCGGGACGCCTGACCAGCAGGCACGCTGGCTGCCGGCTCTGGTCTCCGGTTCCATCCTGGGCACGGTGGCCCTGGGAGAGGGGGAGGAGTGCTGGTTGCCAGACGAATGGCAGGTGACGGCAGGAGATCGCCTCTCCGGCGGCAAACGGCTGGTGCCCAACGCCATGGCGGCCGATCTGATGCTGGTGGGCACCCGCCAGGGGCTGGCGCTGGTGGAAAAGGGCAATTGGACGGCCCGACGCCGGGAGGGGGTGGACCGGACACGGTCGCTGGAGGATGTGACCTTCCACGAGGCCTCGGTGGCCTTGCTGGACAGGGTACCGGAAGGGGTCACGCGGCTGATCGATGCGGCGGCCATCCTGCTAGCGGCGGATGCGTTCGGCGGTGCCTCGCGCTGTGTGGCGCTGGCGACAGATTATGCCAAGCTGCGTGAACAGTTCGGACAGCCGATCGGCAGTTTCCAGGGGTTGAAGCATCAGCTTGCCAATATGGCCCTGTCAGTGGAACCGGGGCGCGGACTTTACTGGTACGCCGCCCATACCTGGGACGCGTTGCCCGGCAAGGCCGGACATGCCGCCGCCCAGGCCAAGGCGCATCTCTGCGATGCCTATCTGCAGGCAGCCCGCGACATGGTGGAGGCATTCGGCGGCATCGGCTTCACCTGGGAACATGATGCCCATATCTATCTGAAACGAGCCATGTTTGACTGGGCTTGGCTGGGATCGCCGGTGCGGCACCGGCTGCGGGCGGCGCAACTGGCGGGTTGGTGAGCATGTCGGCTGCTGCGGAAGAACCGGTGCTGATCCATATCGCGGAGGGCGTCGCCGCCCTCACGCTCAATCGGCCTGACCGGATGAATGCCATCAACGGCCAGCTCTCCCGCGCCCTCAACCGCGCCCTGGATACCGCCTCCCGGTCCCCTGAGGTGCGCGTCATTCTGCTGCAGGGGGCGGGGCGTGGCTTCTGTGCCGGGGCGGATGCCCAGGTGCTGGATGAATATGCCGCCGATCCCAAGGCGCCGAACAGCGGGTCCGGCCGGCTGCGCTATGGCGAGTTGATGCGCCTGCCCAAGCCGGTGATTGCCGCCGTGCACGGGGCCTGTGCCGGTGTCGGGCTGGCCCTGGCCTGCTGCGCCGATATCCGGCTGGCTGCCTCCAGTGCCTTCTTCCTCGCCCCCTTTGCCGGATTGGGCCTGTCGGCGGAGGTGGGGCTGGGCTGGCTGCTGCCGCGGTTGGTCGGCACCGGCAGTGCCATGGATATGCTGTTGGGCGGTCAGCGCCTGACGGCCGACGATGCCCGGTCCATCGGGCTGGTGCGCCATGTCTTCCCGGAGGCGACATTCATGCAGGAGGCACGGGCCTATGCTGTGCGCCTGGCGGCCAGCGGGGCGCCCGCCGCCCTGCGGCTGATCAAGCAGCAGGTCTATGACGCCTGGGGGCAGGATTTCGCCACGGCGGAGGAAGCCGCCCTGCGCCTGACCTTTCAGACCCTGGAAAGCCCGGATTTCACCGAGGCGATGGCCGCTCGCCGACAGAAGCGCCCGCCGGTCTTCGCCGCCGTCACAAGCCCGTTCCTGTCGAGTGGTTGATGTAGGCACTTGGCTATATCGTCTGATTTTGCGCCGTTCCTTCCTGTCCCCGTGTTCTGAGAAAGGTTGTTGCCATGACCGATGCCGATATCATCATCGTAGGGGCCGGCAGCGCTGGCTGTGTCCTGGCGGCGCGCCTGTCAGAAGATCCGACGGTACGGGTGCTGCTGATCGAGGCCGGCGGCACCGGGGGTGGCATGATGGTGGAGATGCCGGCGGGGTCGTTCAAGCTGATGGGAGACCCCAAGGCCGACTGGTGCTATCGCACGGAACCGGATCCGTCGCTGAATGGCCGGGTGGTGCAATGGGCCGGCGGGCGGATGCTGGGCGGGTCCAGCGCCATCAATGGCATGGTCTATAACCGGGGTCAGCGGCGCGATTATGATGACTGGGCCGCTGCCGGTGCCACCGGCTGGTCATTCAATGATGTGCTGCCCTATTTCCGCCGGTCGGAAAATTATGACGGGCCGGAGGGGCAGAGCCATGGCAAGCTGGGCACCCTGGCCGTCACCTCCGGCCGCACCCGGCATCGGGTGGTGGATATCTTTGTCGGGGCCTGCAATCAGGTGGGGCTGCCCAGCAACCCGGATTATTGCAGTGGCACGCCCGACGGCGTCTTCCCGACCCTGAGCACGACGGGCGGCGGCAAACGCTCCAGCACCGCCGCCGCCTTCCTGGACCCGGCCCGGTCACGCCCGAACCTGCGCATCCTGACGGATTGTCTGGTCGACAAGGTGCTGCTGCGGGAGGGACGGGCGGTCGGTGTGCGTATCTGGCGCGGCGGGGAGCCGCAGGACCTGACCGCGGCGGCGGAGGTGATTGTCAGCGCCGGCACCATTGGCTCGCCCGCCATCCTGCTGCGCTCTGGAATCGGCCCCGCCGCCGCCGTTCAATCCATGGGGATTATGCTGGCGCGTGATCTGCGGGGGGTGGGGCGGAATCTGCAGGAACATAGCGCCATCGGGATCAGCAAGCTGGTCGATTTCCCCACCTATAACAGCCCGTTCGGCCCGGTCACCCTGGCCGGCAACCTGCTGCAATATCTGCTGTGGAAACGGGGGCCGATGACCTCGCCCGCCGTGCAGGCCATGGCCTATGCCCGCTCAACCCCGGAGAAGGACGTGCCGGATATCGCCCTGAGCCTGCTGCCGCTGGCGATTTCCTTTGCCAATGGCCGGCCGGGAATGCACCCCAAGCCGGGCATTAATATTGCCGGCAATGTCGCCCGCCCCTTCAGCCGCGGGGAAATCCGCCTGCGCTCGGCCGATCCGGCGGACAAGCCGGTGATTGACCATCAATTGATCGGTGATCCCCGCGACATGCAGGTGCTGATCGCCGCCGGCCGGCTGATTGAGGACATCTATCAGGCGCCGGCGCTGAAGAAACATGTGGTGGCGGAGAATATCCCGTCGCCGATCCCGCGCAGCGATGCCGACTGGGAAACCTATATCCGCGCCTCAGCCGGCATCGGCTATCATCCGGTCGGCACCTGCCGGATGGGGCAGGGACCGGACGCGGTCACCGATCCGAACCTGCGTGTTCATGGCATTGCCGGGCTGCGGGTCATCGACGCTTCCGCCATGCCCAACATCGTCTCCGGCAATACCAATGCCGCCACGATCATGATCGCGGAACGGGGGGCGGAGTTGATCCGGGTTGCCCTGAAACAGTCCATGGCGGCGTGATAGCCAGAAAGGGGGCGGCCGATGGTGGGCCGCCCCCTTTTGCGATATTCAGGTTTGATCGACGCCGGCCAGAAAGTCGATGATGGCGCTGTTGAAGGCGTCATTGCGGTCGCCGGCCACCATATGGCCCGCCCCGGCAATGTCGGCATAGGACGCCTGCGGCATCAGGGCGCGGAAATGCGCCACCTCTTCATCGCCGACGATTTCGCTCTGGCTGCCGCGCACCAGTAGGGTGGGGACGTGCAGCCGCATCACCGCCTGTTCCAGCCGCGCCTGATAGACGCTTGGCTCCAGCCGGCGTTTTCCCATGAACTTGGGGTCCCAGTGCCAGTAGAGCCGGCCATTCACCTCGCGCAGGTTTCGCCGCAGGCCAGAGATATCCTTCGGCCGGGGGCGGTTGGGGTTGTACTGCGTCACGGCGTCGGCCGCTTCCTCCAGGGTGGCAAAGCCCTCAGGATGGGCATTCATGAAGGCGCCGATGCGTTTGGCCCCTTCCTGATCGATCTTCGGCGTGACATCAACCATCACCAGCGCCCTGGCGGCAGGCGGGTCATCGGTACCCAGGGTGGCCAGGGCCGTAACCCCGCCCATGGAGGCGCCGATCAGCGCCGGCCGGGGCGGTAGCTGGGTCAGCACGGCCCGCAGGTCGCGCACCATCGCATCCAGGCTGTAATCCCCGGCCGCGTGCCAGTCGCTGTCGCCATGGCCCCGACAGTCCAGGGTATAGACGCGGTAGCCGCGGTCGGCCAGCGCCGCCTGGCCATTCTTCCAACTGCCCCTTGTCTGTCCGCCGCCATGCATCAGCACAACGGGCAGACCATCGGCCGGACCCGCAAGATCGGCGGTCAGGGAAAGCCCGTCAGCGCCGGAAAGCCGTATCGTTTGCACAGGAGGACGGGTCCTTCGGCCCATGGAGGGAATTGGTGCGGTGCAGGTCCGGCCCGGGCAGCGACGGCGACCCGGGCCGCCATTTTCATTCAAACCCGATGGGATCGGTCTCGGGCAGGAAAATCTTGTCGTAATTATCGATGATGCCCTGGACGGTGGGCACGTCCCCTTCCGGCCAGTAGCCCGCCCCCGCCACCAGCCGCAGTTCCTGGATCTTGGACCCGGAGACGGACAGACACTTGCCGGTCAGATGCTTGGCGGCATCGCTGACCATGTACAGCACGGCGGGGGCCAGGCGGTGCGGCTGCCATTTCGCCGCCAGTTCCGGCGGCAACAGCGCTTCGGTCAGGCGGGTGGTGGCCGTGGGCGCCAGGGTCCAGACCCGGATGCCGAACTTGGCCCCCTCAATCGCCAGCACATTGCCGAGACCCCAGATGCCCGCCTTGGCTGCTCCGTAATTGCTCTGGCCGAAATTGCCGATCAGGCCGGAGGCGGACGAGGTATTGACGATGACGCCGCCGCCCTTGTCCTTCATCCAGGCGAAAACCGGCCGCGTCACGGCATAGGTGCCCTTCAGATGGACGCGGACAACGGCATCCCAATCCGCCTCTTCCATCTTCACAAAGCTCTTGTCGCGCAGGATGCCGGCATTATTGATCAGGATATCAACCCGGCCGAAGGCGTCCAAAGCCGTCTGCAGCAGGGACGCACCGGCTTCCACGTCACCGACATCGGCGCCATTGGCGACAGCCTCCCCCCCGGCGGCCTTGATCTCCTCCACCACCTTCTGGGCGGCGGGTGATCCGGGGCTGCGGCCGTCGGGGGAGCCGCCATAATCATTGACGACGATCTTCGCCCCTTCCTTGGCCAGCAGCAGCGCGTATTCGCGGCCCAGCCCCCCGCCGGCACCGGTGATGATGGCGACTTTTCCGTCAAGCATTCCCATGGGATTTTTTCCTTGCGATTGGTCAGCGTGATTTTCGATGGTCGGAATCCGGGCGAGCAACGACCGCCGCCGCCGCGGGTGCAGCGGCGCGTCAACTTGATCGGCAGAGGCGGCCCTGATTTTTCCGATAAACCGATCTCAGAGCCGTTTTCGTTCAGCCCCGACCGGCCTTACCGTCGGGCATTGCGGTCCGCGGTCCAGACCGGCGCACGTTTCTCGGCGAAGGATTTCGGCCCCTCGTCGAAATCCGGGTGGCCCCATTGCAGGCGCAGCAACTGCCAGCCTTTTTCCAGCGCATGGCTGTAGCCCTGTTCGGCCACGCCCCAGATGGCCTGTTTCGACAGACGCAGGGCATTGGGGGAATTGCCGGCGATGGTCCGGGCCAGTTCCTTGGCGCGGGCGAAGGCGGACGCCGCATCGGGTTCCAGAATATCAACCAGCCCGACCTGATGGGCGCGCTCCGCCTCCATCCGATAGCCCTTGCCGGCCAGGGTCAGCAGCAGAGCCGTGCCCAGGGTAGAGCGCAGGGCAATGCCCATATTCTCCAGCGCCCCCACCTGACCGATGCTGGTATGGGTATCCATGAACCTGGCATGGGCAGCGGCGATGACGATGTCGCTATCGACGACGAAATGGAAGCCGGCCCCATTGACCAGACCGTTGACGCAGCAGATCACCGGTTTCCAGACCTTGTTCTGATAGGGTGAGAGGTGGTTGACCTCTTCCATCGTCCCCTGCTGCAGGGCGGTTTCGCCGTCTGTCTTCAGCCCGGCAACAGAAGCGCCGGTGCAGAAATGCCGTTCCCCCGCCCCGGTGACGATGATCACCTTCACCGCCGGGTCGTCATCGGCATGGCGCCAGAGGAAACGCAACCCCTTATGCATGTCATTGGTCAGGGCATTGCCCTCATGCGGTCGGTTCAGTGTGATGACGGCGATACCGTCGGCGTCCAGCGTGTAAAGCAGGCCTTCGGGCAGATCCATCGGGGCATTTCCTTCCTTAATTCTTGCCGATCACGCCCTGGGCGCGCAGCGTATGCAGCCGCTCCGGGCCGACACCCAGGCTGGCCAGTATTTCAGTGGTCTGCTGGCCCAGCGCTGGGGCGGGCTGCACCTCGCCATAGCGCTGGCCGGAAATGATGGCGGGGAATCCCAGATAGCTGATGGTCCCCGCCGTCGGGTGTTCCCCATCAACGATGATCCCCCGGCTACGGATATGCGGATCGTCCCGCACCTCCTCCAGCCGGGGGGCCGGGCCCATGGCGATATCGTGCCGGGCGGCCAGTTCGGTCCATTCCGCCTGGGTCCGGGTGCGGAAAATGGCGGTCAGGTCGCGGCGCAGCGCCTCTTCACCATGGCCGAAATCGACCGGGCCGCTCTGGTCGATGCTGGCGGCCAGATCGTCGCGGCCGATGGCGCGGCAGAAATTCAGCCAGAATTTCGGCTCAATGGCGCAGAACAGCATGAACCGGTCATCGCGGGTCTGATAAAGCTGATAGCGGGCGGAACCGCCCCCCACTTCGCCCGACTTATCCTCGTCCGCCAAGCCGATCCGGCTGGTCAGGCGGTGTTTGTTGAGCGCGAAGGTGCCGCCGATCCAGCTCATCGCCAGCACGGCATCGGCGGCCGACACGTCGATATAGGCGCCTTCGCCCGTGCGCTGGCGCTGCACCAGGGTGGCAACGGCGGCAAGGGCGGCGGCCGGGGCGCCGACGGCGGGACCGGGGCCGGAAGCCTCCGTCCCGCCCATGAATTGCTGGCCGCGCACGAACTGCACGAAACCGTCCGGCCCCACCGCGCACGGCATTCCACCGGCCAGCGCGTTCATCTGCTGGCCGTGGGTGGGGATGCTGGCATAGGGGCCTTCGGCGCCATAGCCCGTATGCTGCACATAGATGATGTCGGGCTTCACCGCCCGCTGCGCGTCATAGCCGATGCCCATCTCGTCACAGGCGCCGGCGCGGAAACCGTCGATGAAGATATCGGCGGTACGGATCAATTCGAAGAACAGCGCCCGCCCTTCCGGCTGGCGGACATCCAGCTCGATGGAGCGCTTGTTCTTGTTGATCTGGGCGTGTGGCGGGCTGACATGGGGGACGATCTGGCCCAGGAAGTCACGCAGATAGTCACCACGACCGGGGCTTTCCACCTTGATGACATCGGCACCCAGATCCCCCAGATGCATCCCGACGGCGCCGCCATTGAACAGCATGGCACTTTCGATCACCCGGATGCCTTGCAACAGCTTGAACATGGGGCTGATCCTCAGAAGGGGATATAGACATTCTTGAGCTGCAGGAACTCATCCAGCCCGGCCTTGCCGCCCTCCCGGCCAAAGCCGGATTGTTTGTAGCCGCCAAAGGGCGTGTTCGGCGCCATCGGGACCCCGGCATTGACCGACACGGCCCCCGCCTTCAACTGGTTGGCCAGCCGGTGGGCGCGGGCCAGATCATGGGTATGCAGATAGGCCCCCAGGCCGAACCGGCTGTCATTGGCCTTGGCCAGGGCATCGGCCTCGTCGCTGAAGCGGCAGACGGTCAGCACCGGCCCGAAAATCTCCTGCCGGGCCACATCGCTGTCATGGGCGGCGGCGAAGACGGTGGGGGCGATGAAATTGCCCTCCGCCAGATCGCCGCCCAGCCGGGTGCCGCCGGTGATCAGGCTGGCGCCGTCGGCCTTGGCCCGGTCGATGACGCCCATGATCCGGTCAGCCGCGCCCCGGCTGATTACCGGGCCGATGAATTTCGTCGGGTCCAGCGGATCACCGATGCTTAAGCTCTCCACAATGGCCTTCACCTTCTCGACAAAGGCGTCATAGACGGCATCCTGCACGTAGGCCCGCGTCGGCAGCACACAGCCCTGGCCCGACAGCACGGCCGTGCCATGGATGGCGGCCATCTGGGCGGCGGCATCCAGATCGGCATCGGCGAAGATCAGGTTGGCGGATTTGCCGCCCAGTTCCAGGGCCAGCGGCTTCAGATGCTCGGCGCAGTTGCGCATCACCACCCTTGCCACGGTATCACCGCCGGTGAAGCTGATCTTGGCGACATCCGGATGGGCGACCAGGGCGTTACCGGCCTCGGCATCGCCGGGCACGACATTGAACACGCCATCGGGCAATCCCGCTTCCAGGGCCAGTTCGGCGATCCGCAAGGCCAGGAAGGGCGTCAGCGTCGGCGGCTTCAGCACCACGGCATTGCCCGCCGCCAGGGCCGGCGTCACCTTCATGGCGCTGGCGACGATGGGGGAATTCCAGGGAATGATCAGTCCGACCACCCCATAGGGTTCATGGCGGGTATAGTTCAGGCCGGGGGCACCGATCGGCTCCACCAACTCGCCGGTGATCTTGTCGGCCCAGCCGGCATAATAGCGCAGCCAGTTCAGGGCCAGCCCGATACCGCCGCCCAGCATAACCGGCGTGCCGCTTTCCAGCGCGATCAGGTGGGTGAGGGCCGCCGCTTCCGCCTCGATCAGACTGGCCCATTTCTCCAGGACCTGTCGGCGCTTGTCCATCGGCATCGCCGCCCAGGCCTGCTGGCCCTTGACCGCGGCGGCCACGGCTTCGTCGATCTCCCGCCCGCCGCCGACATGCAATTCGGCCTGGACCCGGTTATTGGCCGGGTTCAGATGCGGCACCGGCCCCAGCGAGGTTTCCGCCAGCCAGCGGCCGCCGATCAAGGGGGTATTGCGTGCGAATTCCTGGCTTGCCATGATTTTCCTCCCGTATCCGTTTTTCTTCAACCCTTCGGGGCGGTGGGAATGTCACTGAAGGCCATCCGGTTGTCCGGGCGATCTTCCTGCGGCAGGCCCAGCACCCGTTCCGCCAGCACATTTTTCAGCACTTCGTCGGAACCGCCCGCCGCCCGCTGGGCCGGGCCGAAATGGAACATGTCGCGGTAGATCCGGTGCCGGTGGCGCCCCGGCGGCAGGGCCAGCCCCTGGCTTTCCAGCAGGTCCAGGGCATAGGCAGCCATATCCTCGATCATCACCCCGCCGACGAGCTTTACCGTGCCGGCCTCCGGTCCCGGCGTGCGGCCTTCGGCAATGGATGTCAATTGCCGGGCCACGCAGGCCCGCAGGCCCCGTTCGGCAATGATCCAGTCGGCCAGCTTCTGGCGCACTGCATCCTGGGCGATGGCACCCGTCTCGCAGGCCAGATCGACCAGGGCGCCGGTATCCACATCCAGCATGGCGCCGATGGCCATACGCTCGCTGTTCAGCGTGACGACGGCGGCTTTCCAGCCGGCGCCCACGGCACCCAGCCGCTGGTCATCGGGAATGAACACATCATCGAAGAAGACCTCGTTGAACTCCGCCTCGCCGGACATCAGTTCGATGGGGCGGACGGTGACGCCGGGTGTGTCCATGCGCAGATAGAACATGGTCAGGCCCTTATGTTTGGGTACCGACGGGTCCGTCCGGGTCAGCAGCGTGCCCCATTGGGCCATATGGGCGCCGCTGGTCCAGACTTTCTGGCCATTGATCCGCCAGCCACCTTCCACCCGCTCCGCCCGCGTGCGCACGGCGGCCAGATCCGATCCGGCCCCCGGTTCCGAGAACATCTGGCACCAGATATCATCGGCCCGGGCGATGCGGGGCAGCAGATCCGCCTTCTGGGCCGGGGAGGCAAAGGCCATCAGGGTAGCGGCGCACATGAACTGGGTGATGACCAGATAGCCCTGGAACCGGGCCAGCACCCCTTCCTCCTCGGCGAAGATGGTGGCGAGGTTGGGGGCGTCCCGGCCGCCATATTCCTGCGGCCAGGTCAGCACGGCATAGCCGGCATCATATTTGCGGGCGTTCCATTCCCGCGCCAGCCGCCACAGGTCGGGTGAGGGCAGGGGGGTGCCATTGGCGGCCAGCCCCTTCAGGCTCTCCATCGTCACCGCATCAAAGCGGTTGGCGGCGATCCAGGCGCGGGCAGAGCGGCGAAAGGCGGCTTCTTCAGGCGTGTCGTGAAGGTTCATCATTGCCTCTCAAACGGCAAGGGCCGGATTTGCGCGGCGGGCCAGCACCGCCTGGATCAACGTCTCGCGCCACTGCGCCGGGCTGCCGATGGTCATGCCCAGGGCCTGAGCGCGGCGGTAATGGAGATGTGCATTGCTTTCCGCCGTCACCCCCAACCCGCCATGGTAATGGACATTGGCCCGGGCCGCCTGGCGATAGGCGTCGGTGGCGGAGACGCGAGCCGACGCGGCGGCCAGGGTCAGATCGGGATGAGCCTCCGCCAGGGTGGCGGCGGCGTACCAGGCATTGGACCGGGCGATCTCAATGGCGGCCAGCACATCGGCCAGCCCATGCTTGATGGCCTGGAACGAGCCCAGCGGCCGCCCGAAGGCAAAGCGCTGCACCACATGGTCGCAGGCCATTTTCAGCGCGGCATCGGCCCCGCCGATCTGGGCGAAGGCCAGCAGCACGGCATGATGGGCCAGGATGCACTGCCACAGGGTCGTTCCGGCCTCTCCCTCGGCCACGATCCAGGCCGAGCAGCCGGTCAGACGCAGGCTGGCGGCGGGGGTAAGGGGGTCCAGCGCATCCCGCCGCTGGCGTTCAGCGCCAGCCAGATCGACCAGGAGGACGCGATCCTCCTGCTGGGTCAGCAGGTGGGTCAGCACCTGCCCATCGGCGATGGCCGGGGCCAAGCCGTGTGCCGTGCCTTCCGCAAGCCGGAACTCTTCCCAGGCATCCCCGGGGACCACGCCGCCGATGACCGTGCCTGCGACCACACCGGCCATCAGCGCCGTGGTGCCGGGATGGTTGCACAAGGGCAGGGCGGCGGCGAAGCCCAGGATCGCGCTGGCATAGGGAATGGCCGCCAGGTGCCGTCCCACCGCCTCGGCCAGCAGACATTGCAGCAGCACATCCTGCCCCTGCCCGCCATGTTCTTCCGCGATGGTGGTGCCCAGCCAGCCCAGCTCAGCCAGCTGGCGCCACAAAGCCTTGTCCCAGCCTTCGGCGCTGGCCATGACAGCGCGCGCCCGCTCGGCCGTGGCCTCGGCGGCGAAGACGCGCTCGAAAACGTCGCATAGCGAGCGGTGTTCTTCGGAGAATGACAGACGCATTCCGGGGCTCCAAAAACAGTGTACTATTTAACGGAATAAGGGGATGCTGCGCAAGTCCGTCTCTTCAGCCCCCGTGTTTCAGGGCGCGCGACACGGCAATATGGCACAGGGCCGCCCCGCAACTGAGCGCCAGCACGAGGGTCAGTGCCGGGGTCAGCCCGTCGCCGCCGAACGGTGGGGCCAGCATTGTGCTGAGGCCGCCGACGACAACGGGACCAAAGCCGGCCCCCACCAGATTGATGATCACCTGTGACACCGCTGTGCAGGATCCCCGGATGGTCGGCGGCGCCAGATTCAGCAGCAGTCCATAGCCGCTGCCCAGGAAGCTGGCGACCAGGGTGCCGTACCCGGCAATGCCGATAATGGTGACGATTTTTACCGGCGACAGCACGCCGATGATGCCGATCACCGCCGCCGCCACGGATGTCCAGGCGATCAGCAGCGGCGGATAATGGCGGCCCCGCCGCCCCAGCCGGTCGGACAGCAGGCTCCACAGCACCGACCCGCCGCCACCGCCCAGCCCGATGCACAAGGCGACCACCGATGCCGCCTCCCCCAACCCCATCTCATAGCGGCGCACCAGCAGGGAGATGACGAAGGCATTGAAACCGCTGGTCACCGTGGCGGCAATGATGATCCCCAGCAAGGTCCAGCGCAACGGCACATTGCCGGCCAGTTCCTGCAGGATGCTGCGCAAATCGGGCCTTACAGATGGTGTGGCCTGCGGGGGATCGAAACGGCCACGCGGTGGTTCCCGCACGGTCAGGATCAGCAGCAGGGCCAGGGCCACACCAGGGGCGCCGGCAATGAAGAAGGCGGCCCGCCAGCCATGATGATAGGCGACCAGCCCGCTGACCATATAGCCGAACAGGATACCGGAGGTGACGCTCAGGAAGAAGATGCCGGTGGCGCTGGCGCGCCGGTGCGGCGGGAAATAATCTGACAGGATGGACATGGCGGTGGGCGATCCCCCCGCCTCCGCCGCTCCCACCGCCATGCGGGCCACCAACAGCGACAGGAAGCCGCCGGCCAGACCGCTGGCCAGCGTCAACCCGCTCCAGATCGTCAGCAGCAGCGCCAGCAGGCGGGTGCGGTTGCGGCGGTCGATCAGCAGGCCCAGCGGCAGGCCGGCCACGGCAAAGGCAATGGCATAGGCCGGCCCGGCCAGCAGGCCCAACTGGGCGTCGGAAAGATGGAATTCCGTGCGGATGGGCTCCAGGATGGCATTGATCACGCTGCGATCGACATAGTGCATGGTGTAGACCAGCATCAGGACCGCCAGCACATACCAGCGATAGTGCCGGTCGGGCTCACCGCCGTCAGAGTTCCCCACGGAACATCCCTCCCTGCATTTTTTATTGACCTAACTAGTATACTATCTGGAGGGGGCTGTCGATAGCGTTACTGGCGGGATCAGACCCTGCCGGTCACTGGCAGCAGGGCACCGCTCACGGCACGGGCCGCGTCCGACAGCAGGAAGGCGATGACCTCGGCCAGGGCCGCGGGGGCAACCCAGCGGTCAAATTCGGCCTGCGGCATGTCGGCCCGGTTCAGGGGCGTGTCAAGGATGCTGGGCAGCACCGCATTGACCCGAACGCCGCGATCCTTCAACTCCGCGGCCAGGCTTTCGGTCAGGCGGGCGACCCCGGCCTTGGACGCGGCATAGGCCCCCATGCCCATATCCGCCTTCTGGGCGGCGGCGGCACCGATATTGACGATGGCGCCGCCTTCTGCCAGCAGCAGGGGCAGGGCCGACTGGCTGGCCAGCAGGGCCGAGCGGACATTCATCGCATAAAGCCGATCCCAGGTGTCGATCTTGCCGTCTGCCACAGCCTCCCAGCGGAAGCCGCCGGCCACATTGACCAGCCCGTGCAGGGCCGGAAAACGGTCGCCGATGCGGGCGAAGGCCCGGGTCACCGCCACCGAATCGCACAGATCCACACCGCCCAGCGCCAGGACCAGGTCCGGCCCTTCCGCTTGGGCGGCAAGGTCGATGCCAATCACTGTTGCACCGGCGGCCGCGAGGTGGCGCACCACCGCCGATCCCAGGGCGCCGGCACTGCCGGTTACCGCAATGATCCGATCCTTCATTCTCATCTCCTGAAGATTATGTTTCCGGCTCGCTGCGAATGCTGATCAGGGCGCGGATGACGCCCGTATCGAACAGTTCCGCCCCCTTCAGCCCGATATGGAGCGGGGGCGCGTCCAAGGGGGCGATCAGCCCGATATTGGACACGGTGACATAGGCCGCCCCGCCGGGTTTCAGATGATCGGCTACGCCCGCGACGAAGCGGTGCAGCACCCTTCCGCCCGGATCGCACAGCATATGGCGTTCCAGATCGTTCCGCGGCACCCGGTCATACAGGGGGGCATTGAAGAAGATGGCGTCGAATCGCTCCCCCGCCAGGGAGGTGAAAAGGTCGGAATGGTGCAGGGTGATCTCCACCCCGTTGCGCGCCGCATTCTCCGCCGCTGCCGCCAGGGCCGTCCTGGAAATATCCACACCGACATAGCGTCCGGCCCCCAGCCGCCGGGCCAACGAAATCAGAATAGCGCCGCTGCCGACGCCGATTTCCAGTATGGATGGCGGCTTGCCCACGGCCAGCCCGTGCAGATGCCGCAGCAGGAAACTGGTGCTGGAGCCCGGTGTGGCGTGATAGACGCCGGGGGGGCAATGGATATCGGCCCCCTCCACCAGATAATGGGCGTCGGTGCCCTGCAGCTCCAGATGCTGCTGATGGGCGGCGGCCACGGCTTCCCGGTCAAATTCCGCCCAATGCCGCAGCCCCAGCTGGTTTAACACCTGCTCATGATGGCGGCGCTCCTGGGCCGGCAGAGATCGAACATGGCTTTCCGGTCGATGCAGCATTCTGGGGTCCAGATGAAGGGAAGGGGCCGCGCTGCGGCCGGTCGCGCTCAAACTAGTAGACTCTTTGCGTATTTTTGTGAATAGTCATCTGCAACAACAAACTTCGCCCCGAAGGGTGGGGGGACGGGAGAGAGATGAACAAGCAGTTTGCCGATGCGGCCGCTGCGTTGAGTGGCCTGTTACACGACGGGATGACGATCGCCGCCGGCGGCTTCGGCCTGTGCGGCATTCCGGAAAATCTGATCGCCGCCATCCGGGATTCCGGTGTGCGCGACCTGACCATCATTTCCAACAATGCCGGCGTCGATGATTTTGGCCTCGGCCTGCTGCTGGCCTCCCGTCAGGTACGCAAGATGATCTCCTCCTATGTCGGGGAGAACAGGGAGTTCGAGCGTCAATATCTGGCCGGCGAACTGGAACTGGAATTCAATCCCCAGGGCACCCTGGCCGAGCGCATCCGCGCCGGCGGAGCCGGGATTGCCGGCTTCTATACCCGCACCGGGGTCGGTACCCTGGTGGCGGCGGGCAAGGACCATAAGGTCTTCAAGGGCGAGACGTTCATCCTGGAAACCGGGCTGGTCGCCGACCTGTCCATCGTCAAGGCCTGGAAGGCCGATCCCTGGGGCAATCTGGTGTTCCGTAAATCGGCGCGCAATTTCAATCCCATGGTCGCCACCTGCGGCACGGTCTGCGTGGCAGAGGTGGAAGAGATCGTGGCGCCGCAGGCCATCGACCCTGACCATGTGCACACGCCCGGTGTCTATGTCGACCGGGTGGTCCGTGGCCGGTTTGAAAAGCGCATCGAAAAGCGCACCACCCGTGCGGAGGCCCCATGACTTTGTCCACCCCCCCGGTGGCCGGCTGGTCGCGGGAACAGATGGCAGCCCGGGCGGCGCGGGAACTGCGCGCCGGCTTCTATGTCAATCTGGGTATCGGCATCCCCACCCTGGTCGGCAATTACATACCCGGTGACATGCCGGTGGTTCTGCAGTCGGAAAACGGCATGATCGGGCTGGGCCCGTTCCCGCAGGAGGATCAGGTCGACCCCGACATCATCAATGCCGGCAAGCAGACCATCACCGAACTGGACCATACGGCCTATGTCTCCTCGGCGGACAGTTTCGCCATGATCCGGGGCGGCCATATGGATCTGTCGATCCTGGGTGCCATGGAGGTGGCCGGCAATGGCGACATCGCCAACTGGATGGTGCCGGGCAAGATGGTCAAAGGCATGGGCGGTGCCATGGATCTGGTCGCCGGAGCCAGACGCATCGTCGTCGTCATGGACCATGTGGCCAGGGATGGGACGCCGAAATTCGTGCCCGCCTGCACCCTGCCCCTGACCGGCGCCAATGTCGTGGACATGCTGATCACCGATCTGGCCGTCTTCGCGCGACCCGACCGGAAGGGGGCGGCCTTTCGCCTGATCGAACTGGCACCCGGCATCTCGCTGGATGAGGTTCGCAATAAGACGACGGCGGCGTTCCAGGTCGATTGAGAATGGTGAACGGCCCAAGCCGCTCCCTGGGAGGAAGAATTGGCGACGACTATCGGCATAGAACAGGCGGCGGAGATCGCTGCGCGGGTTGAGACCTTTGTCCGCGAAATTATTGTTCCCTATGAGAAAGACCCGCGCCGGGACGCCCATGGTCCCAGCGATGCACTGGTGCAGGAAATACGGGCCAAGGCGCGGGCGGCCGGTGTGCTGACGCCGCATATCCTGGCCGATGGCAGCCATCTGTCGCAACGGGGCACGGCGCTGGTGCTGCGCAAGAGCGGCCTGTCCCCGTTGGGGCCGCTGGCCTGCAACACCGCAGCGCCGGACGAGGGCAACATGTATCTGCTGGGCAAGGTTGCCAGCCCGGCGCTGAAACAGCGCTTCCTGCTCCCCCTGGTGAGCGGGGAGGCGCGGTCGGCCTTTTTCATGACCGAACCCGCGGCGGAGGGGGGGGCCGGTTCCGACCCGTCCATGCTGAAAACCACCTGCCATCGTGACGGCGATGAATGGGTGATCAATGGCCGCAAAGCCTTCATCACCGGGGCAAGCGGGGCGCAGATCGGCATCGTGCTGGCAAAGTCCGCCGAGGGTGCCTGCATGTTCCTGGTCGATCTGCCCGATCCCGCTATCCGCATCGACCGGGTGCTGGACACGATCGACAGTTCCATGCCCGGCGGCCACAGCGTCATCACCATCGATAATCTGCGCGTTCCCGCCGATCAGATGTTGGGCCATAGCGGGGAGGGCTTCACCTATGCCCAGGTCCGGTTGAGCCCGGCCCGCCTGTCGCATTGTATGCGCTGGCTGGGGGCCTGTACCCGCGCGCATGAAATCGCCGTCGATTATGCCTGCCGGCGCGAGGCGTTTGGCAAGAAGCTGATCGATCATGAAGGTGTCGGCTTCATGCTGGCGGAAAACCTGATCGACCTGAAACAGTCGGAATTGATGATCGACTGGTGCGCCGACATCCTGGATGGCGGTTCGTTGGGCACAACGGAAAGCTCCATGACCAAGGTGGCCGTGTCCGAAGCCCTGATGCGCATCGCCGATCGCTGTGTGCAGGTGATGGGCGGTACGGGCGTGACCGGTGACACCATCGTCGAACAGGTGTTCCGGGAAATCCGCGCCTTCCGCATCTATGACGGCCCTACCGAGGTGCATAAATGGTCACTCGCCAAGAAGGTGAAGCGCGACCATGCCAAGGGGCACACGGCATGAGCGGGGCCAGCGCGGAAAATAATGTCGGCACCACGCCGGTGCGCGACGGCTATGGCTTTGACGGCGCGGCCCTGGCCGACTGGATGCAAACCCATGTCGAGGGGTTTGCCGGCCCGCTGTCGGTGGAACAGTTCAAGGGCGGCCAGTCCAACCCCACCTATAAGCTGGTGACGCCGTCGCGCAGCTATGTGCTGCGCCGCAAGCCGCCCGGCGATCTGCTGAAGGGGGCCCATGCGGTGGACCGCGAGGCGCGGGTGCAGATGGGGCTGGCCCGGGCCGGCTTTCCCGTCGCCAGGGTCCATGCCCTGTGCACCGATGATGCGGTGATCGGCACCTGGTTCTATGTGATGGATATGGTGGACGGGCGCGTCTTCTGGGATGCCACCCTGCCAGAGATCGACCGGGCGCAGCGACCTGCCTATTTTGACGCCATGAATGCCACCCTTGCCGCCCTGCATCAGGTGGATTATCAGGCGGTGGGTCTGGGCGACTATGGCCGTGCCGGTAATTATTTCGCCCGTCAGGTGGGGCGCTGGTCACAGCAATACCTGGCAGACACGGCGGCCGGCCGCGACCCAAACATGGATGCGCTGGTCGACTGGCTGGCCGCCCATATTCCGGCGGGGGACGAAACCACCATCGTTCATGGCGATTTCCGCATCGATAACATGATCTTCCACCCGACCGAGCCGCGGATCGTCGCGGTGCTGGACTGGGAATTATCGACGCTGGGCCATCCGCTGGCCGATTTTGCCTATAACGCCATGATGTACCGGATGCCGCCCGACATTGTCGCCGGGCTGGCCGGGGCCGATCTGGCCGCCCTGAACATCCCGACCGAGGCCGATCATATCGCTGCCTATTGCCGGCGGACGGGGCGGGACGGCATTCCCGGCTATGGCTTTTATCTCGCCTTCAACTTCTTCCGCATGGCGGCGATCTTCCACGGCATCAAGGGCCGGGTGATCCGCGGCACCGCCGCCTCCGCCAGCGCCCGCGAACGGGCGCAAAACTTCCCCCGGCTGGCCCGCATCGCCTGGGAAACGGCGCAATGCGTGGTTTGAAACGCTTCTCTTCTGCCCCTTCAGTCTCACAAAGGAAATGACATGACGAAGATCACCATCATTACGCGGGCCGGTGCGGAACATGAGACCGAGGTTGAAAATGGCTTGTCGGTCATGGAAGCCATCTGCAGCAGCGGCATCGACGAACTGCTGGCCCTCTGCGGCGGTTGCTGCTCCTGCGCCACCTGTCACGTCCAGGTCGACCCGGATTTTGTCGACAGGCTGCCGCCCCTGGGGGGGGATGAGAATGATCTTCTCGAAAGTTCCAGTTACCGCACGGCCACCTCGCGCTTGTCCTGTCAAATGAAGGTCACCAGCGCTCTGGACGGGTTGCGGGTGACCATCGCGCCGGAAGATTGAACCCGCGGGCCGACCGGGAGCATCCGAGTAGAGGACATTGGCACGGTGATGGACGAGGTGACGGGCGATGCGATCAAACGAAGTGGTGATTGTCGGGGCCGGACATGCTGGCGCACAATTGGCTCAGGCCCTGCGTCAACAGCACTTCGTCGGCACCATCACGGTCATTGGTGAGGAGGTCGATCTTCCCTATGAACGGCCGCCCTTGTCGAAGGATTATCTGGCGGGGGACAAGCTCTTTGACCGCCTGTTCCTGCGCCCGGCCAGATTCTGGACCGAGCGAGGGGTGGACTTCCAGCTTGGAGACAGGGTCGTCGCCGTCGATCCGCTGCGCCATGTCGTCACCACGGAGGGGGGGCGGGAACAGCCCTATGGCACCCTGGTCTGGGCGGCCGGCGGGGCGGCCCGGCGCCTGAACTGTCCGGGGGGCGATCTGGCCGGCATCCATACCATCCGCACCCGGACCGATGTCGATCAATTGCGGGCGGAACTGCCCGCGGTGCAGCGGGTGGTGGTGATCGGTGGTGGCTTTATCGGGTTGGAGGCCGCCGCCGTCCTGAGGAAGGCCGGCAAGCAGGTGACCCTGCTGGAGGCGCAGGACAGGGTGCTGGCCCGGGTGGCGGGGGAAGCGCTGTCCAGCTTCTATGCGCAGGAACATCGGGCCCAGGGAGTCGATATCCGTTCGGGTGTTACGGTGACCGACCTGTCCGGACGGGCGGGGCGGGTGACGGCGGTCAATCTGGCCGATGGTTCGTCGCTGCCGGCCGATCTTGTCATTGTCGGTATCGGTATCGTCCCGGCGGTGGCGCCCCTGCTGGCGGCGGGGGCGGTCGGGGGCAATGGCGTCGATGTCGATGCCCAGTGCCGGACCAGCCTGCCGGATGTCCATGCCATCGGCGACTGCGCCGCCCAGGCCAGCGCCTATGCCGCCGGTGCCAAGGTGCGCATCGAATCCGTGCAGAACGCTATGGACCAGGCCGTCATCGTCGCCCGGCACCTGACCGGTGGCGCGGTCGGGGTGCCCGGCGTGCCGACCTTCTGGTCGAACCAGTATGATCTGCGCCTGCAGACCGTGGGGCTGTCGATCGGCCATGATCAGGCGGTGGTGCGCGGCGATCCGGCACAGCGCAGCTTCTCGGTGGTCTATCTGCGCGACGGGCAGGTGATCGCGTTGGATTGCGTCAATGCGATGCGGGACTTCGTGCAAGGCAAGGCGCTGGTGGCCACCGGGGCCAGGGTGGCGGCGGAGCATCTGGCCAATGCAACCATCCCCCTGAAAGACCTGATATCGGATACGGGGCCGGCAGCCTCGGGAGAAAGCGGATGAATGAAGAGCCCTTGCTGGTCACCCTGGATGGCCCCGTCGCCACCCTGACCTTGAACCGACCGGGCGTCGGCAATGCCATCGACCTGCCCCTGGCCCAGGCGCTGATGCGGGCCGCCATCCGCTGCGATCAGGATGACCGCGTCCGATGCGTGGTGCTGACGGGGGCGGGGCGGCTTTTCTGTGCCGGCGGGGATCTGTCCGCCTTTGCGGCAGCGGGCGATCAGGTGCCTTCCTTCCTCAGCGAGCTGGCCGGCACCCTGCACATGGGGATCAGCCGGCTGCAGCGTATGGCAAAGCCACTGCTGGTCCTGGTCAATGGTCCGGCGGCCGGGGCGGGCCTGTCGCTCGCGCTGATCGGCGATATCGTCATCGCCGTCCGCTCCGCCCATTTCACCGCCGCCTATGGCAGCGTCGGCCTGTCGCCCGATGGCGGCATGTCCTGGCTGTTGCCCCGGCTGATCGGCCTGCGCCGCGCCCAGGACATGATCATCGCCAACCGCCGGGTGCATGCGGAAGAGGCGGCCGGCATCGGCCTGATCACCCGTGTGGTGGAGGATACCGAACTGGTATCGGCGGGGGCGGAGGCCATCCGGTCCCTGGCAAACGCCCCTACCCGCGCCGTGGGAGCGGCGCGCGCCCTGTTGCTGGACAGTTTCGATGGCGCGCTGGAGGCGCATCTGGACCGCGAAGCCCGGCATATTACCGCCTCCGCCGCTACCCGCGACTGCCGGGAGGGGGTGGCAGCCTACCTCGGCAGACGGAAGCCGGACTTTGTCGGAGCGTGATGGGCGAGGCGGCAGTCGCCGCGCGGTTCGTGCCACTGGTATACCCTGAATCCGAGAGAATTCCTGCGAGGGGTTTACATGATTTGAGATTTCTGATTCGCTATGTTTATGAGCGAATTGGTTCTGAGCCATGCGGATCGGGTTTATTTTCGAGCGATGACGCGGCGTCAAATCAACAGCGCCGTTCATCGTCGGATGAACACGTTGCTGCTCCTTGACGCTGGTTGGTCTGAACCGCACCGAGTTTGCCGGAGGCTTGAATTCAATAGTTACGCAGCCATGGCTTTGGTTTCCAGAGTTGCGTAGAAGTTGGCCTCGGCTTGCACGGGTGGAATGTTTCCGATTGGCTCGAGCAGGCGTCGGTTGTTGAACCAGTCGACCCATTCCAGCGTGGCGTATTCCACGGCCTCGACGCTGCGCCACGGGCCACGACGGTGGATAACCTCGGCCTTGAACAGCCCGTTGATTGTCTCCGCCAGGGCATTGTCGTAACTGTCTCCGACACTGCCGACCGAGGGTTCGATGCCGGCTTCCGCCAGCCGTTCGGTGTATCGGATGGACAGATATTGGGACCCACGGTCGCTATGGTGAACCAGACCCATGGCCTTGGCGGGGCGGCGGTCGTGGACAGCCTGTTCCAAGGCGTCGAGCACGAACCCCGCATGCGCCGAGGTGCTGACGCGCCAGCCCACGATCTTGCGGGCATAGGCGTCGATGACGAAAGCCACATAGACGAACCCTTTCCAAGTGGCGACATAAGTGAAATCCGACACCCACAGCCTGTTCGGCGCAGGTGCCCGGAACTGCCGGTTCACCTTGTCTAGCGGGCACGGTGCTTTCTTGTCGGGTATCGTCGTCCTGTGCGGCTTGCCACGGATGATGTGTAAAAGCATGGATTTGATCTGACAGTCACGCTCACCGATGCGGGTGTCCGGTGATGTTGAGCTGTCCGACGTTCACGCGGCAGCGATCTGCT
>NZ_FZOI01000047.1 GCF_900188385.1 Azospirillum sp. RU38E | reverse complement strand
ACAAACCAAACGCCTCATCCGACGCCTCACTGAACTCGGATACAACGTCACCCTCTCCTACGCCAACCCAAACCCCTGAGGCAGTTTCTTTCTAGGTTCTTAGCGTCAAAGGGGCGTTTTAGCGGGGTCACCTCTGCATCCGGACCGGGCAGCCGTTAAACTGGTACCGAAATATCAGCATACCATCGGTCAAATCCTGTCCCTGAACCCAAAAAATGCCAGTAATACCAATGGGTTGATGGCGTTTGCCGCTTCTGGGGCGCGGAAGTGCCGCGGGGCGCGGAAGCACGGTGGAAGCGGATGGGAACGAATTATTCGTTCCCTGTCCACTCAACGCCCAACTCCTTCAACAAAGCCGTAATCTCCGCATCCGGTGCCCCCGCTTCCTGCATTGCCGTTATCAAATTTTGAAGAATAGACTTGCCCTGGGAGAGTGGAGAGCCGTATGCGCTGAAAGGTGCACGTACGGTTCGGGGAGGGGAAGCGCGCAAGCGCTTCCTACTCCACTCGCCACTTGGAAAGGGTTCGTCTATGTGGCTTTCGTCATCGACGCCTATGCCCGCAAGATTGTGGGCTGGCGCGTCAGCACCTCTGCGCAGGCAGGGTTCGTGCTCGACGCTTTGGAGCAGGCCGTCCATGACCGTCGCCCCGCCAAGGCCATGGGCCTGGTTCACCATAGCGACCGTGGGTCTCAATATCTGTCCATCCGCTACACCGAGCGGCTCGCGGAAGCCGGCATCGAACCCTCGGTTGGCAGCGTCGGAGACAGCTACGACAACGCCCTGGCAGAGACGATCAACGGGCTATTCAAGGCGGAGGTCGTCCACCGTCGCGGTCCCTGGCGCGGCGTCGAGGCCATGGAATACGCCACCCTGGAATGGGTCGATTGGTTCAATAACCGACGCCTGCTCGAGCCAATCAGAAACATTCCGCCCGCAGAAGCCGAGGCTAACTTCTACGCTGCTCTGGAAACTAAAGCCGTGGCCGCGTAACTATTGAATTCAAGTCTCCGGCAAACTCGGAGCGGTTCACCGGACCGGTTCAGATGGGCTTTCAGGGGCTTTTTCTATTTGCTTCAACCCGGGTTCATACTGGGAATTTTTTTGCTTGAGAAATCGGTCGCATTTGGGTTTCGGTCAACGTCTGCGTCAGGATGGCCTGGGCCAATTCCACAAAGCCGCGACCGCCGGGGCTGGGCGTGATCCAGCGTGGTGGGGTGGGGATGTCGGCCAGATGGTCGCGAACCGTGCTGACCCCCACCGTATGACGGAAAAAGCCGAACATCGGCGCATCATTGGCGCTGTCGCCGCTGTAAAGGATGCTGTCGCCGTCCCGGTCGATGTCCAAGCCCAGATGCAGGGACAGGAAATGACGGGCTGCCACCAGCTTGTCGTAAGCGCCGATCCAGCCCAGGATCCAGAGATTATTCACCGTCCCCTGTCCCCCCGCCGCGCGGATGGCAGACAGGATGGCGTTATCTGTTGACCGCTGACCTGTGCGGGCAAAGGCGATGGATGTCAGGCGAAAGGGCTGATCATCGGCAAGCCGTGCCGTTGGCACGGTACCACGGACATAGGTTGTGATTGCGGCCAGGGCCTCGGTCAGATCGGCGGACCTGTGCCAGCCATCCCGGATGGCACCATGGCCGGACGGGTCGCGCTGGATGAACAGGCCGCCATTTTCTGCGATAACCGCATCCACCGGCCACATCCGCGCCATCTGGTCACACCAGCCCGCAGGTGCGGCGGTGACGGGGATCACCCGGATGCCTGCGCCCTGCAATCGTTCCAGCGCCAGATAAGTCGCGGCCGGCAGACGGCCATTGAGTGTCAGCGTCTCATCCATGTCGGTCAGGATGGTGCGAATGCCAGCGAAATGGCCGGGGGGAGCCTGTTCCAGCGCCAGCATGATCACCGCCGATGCGCCAGACGCCGCACGGCCCAGTCCCCCGCCAGTTGATTGGCCTGAACCAGCACAATCAGTACCACAACCGTCGCCACCATCACCTCCGTGTTAAAGCGCAGATAGCCGTAGCGAATGGCCAGATCGCCCAGCCCGCCGCCGCCCACCACGCCTGCCAGGGCGGAATAGCCAACCAGCATCACCAGCGTCAGGGTGACGCCCGAAAGCAGGGCTGGCAGCGCCTCTGGTAGCAGGACCATGAAGACCAGATGGCGCAGCGTGCCACCCATGGCCTGCACAGCCTCAATCCGGCCCTTGTCAACCTCCCGCAAGGCTGCCTCCACCACCCGTGCGAAGAAGGGGATGGAACCCAGTGACAAGGGCACGATGGCGGCCGTGCTGCCCAGCGAGGTGCCGGCGATCAGACGGGTCAGGGGAATAATGGCGATCAGCAGCACGACAAAGGGCAGGGAACGACCGATATTGACGATGGTGGACAGCACCCGGTGCAGTCGGGGGCGGGGCAGCGGCCCATCCCCGTCAATCAGGTAGAGGGCCAGGCCGGCGGGCAGACCGGCCATCAGGGTCACGAACCCGGACAGTGCCACCATATACAGCGTTTCCAGGCTGGCACCCCACAGCAGGTCCAGCAGTTCGCTGAAGCTTTCGGGATTCATCGCACCACCGCCCACACGCCGCGCGTGCCCAGAAAAGCGAACACGGAATCCAGATCGGCATCATGGGGCAGGCGGATCAGCAAGCGCCCCACGCTGGTGCCTGCCACCTGCTCCACCCCGCCGCCCAGCAAGGCAGGGGACTGGCCGAGATGTAAGGTGAGGTCGGAGAGGATAGTATCACCCCCTCTTCCCCCATAACGCAGTTCCAGGTGCCGCCCGTCCGATGGCACCTCGGGCAGGGCAGGCAGCAGCCATTGCCCCAGGCGCGATGATGGGTCAGCGACCAGATCGCGCAGCGCGCCGGCTTCCACCAGCCGCCCGCCTTCCAATAGGGCGGCACCGTCGCAGATGGATTTTACCACCGACAATTCATGGGTGATCAGCACGATGGTCACCCCCAGCCGGCGGTTGACATCGCGCAGCAGGTCCAGGATTTGAGCGGTCGTTTCGGCGTCCAGCGCACTGGTCGCTTCATCCGACAGCAGCACGTCCGGATCAGCGGCCAGGGCACGGGCAATGCCCACGCGCTGTTTCTGCCCGCCGGAGAGCTGGGAAGGATAGGCCTTGCCCCGGCCCGCCAGCCCGACCAGTTCCAGCAATTCGTCCACACGCTTTTGCCGTTCCGGCTTCGTAACACCCGCGATTTCCAACGGCGCGGCGATGTTCTCCGCCGCTGTGCGGGAATGCAGCAGATGAAAATGCTGGAAAATCATGCCGATGCGCCGCCGCTGTCGGCGCAATTCAACCGGGCCCAAGGCTGCCAGATCGGTCTCTCCCAGCAGGATACGCCCGGCGCTGGGGGTTTCCAGCCGGTTCAGGCACCGGATCAGCGTGGTCTTTCCGGCACCGGAACGGCCCAGAATGCCGAAGATCGCGCCGCCTTGAATATCCAGGTCAATGCCGTCCAGGGCAGGCACCAGACGGCCGGCCTGGTTATAATCCTTGCGCAGGCCCTGGATGCGGATCGGTTGGCGTGCCGTCATGAATGGACCGGGATCACGGAACCCTTGTAACGTTCACGGATGAACGCCGCGACTTCCGGCCCCTCCAGCAAGGCTGACAATCGCTTGATGCGGGGATCATTGGCCTTTGCCGGCACGGTGACCAGCAGATTGGCATAGGGATTGCCCTCTGCCTTCTCCAACGCCAGCGCGTCCCGGGCCGGGATCAGCCCGGCCTGCAGGGCGTAATTGCCGTTGACGACGGCCAGATCGACATCATCCAGTGTCCGTGGCAACTGGGCAGGGTCAACCTCGATCAGTTTGATGTTCTTCGGGTTCTCCGCCACGTCGCGGATCGTCGCCAGGCGGGTCAGGCCGGGGCTCAGCTTGATCAGGCCGGCCTGCTGCAACAGGTGCAGGCCCCGGCTGGTGTTGGTGACACTGTTGGACAGCGTTACCTTGGCACCATTGGGAACGGCATCCAGGCTTTTGATCTTGCGGGAATAGACACCCAGCGGCTCAATATGCACGGTTGCCGTGATGGCGAATTTGGTCTTCAGCGTGGCCTCATCCGTTTCTAGATAGGGCTTGTGCTGGAAGAAATTGGCGTCGACATCGCCCGCCAGCGTCAGGTCGTTGACGCGCAACTCGCCCGTTATTTCAATGATCTTCAGTTTCAGGTCGGGTGCCAGCTTGCGCTGTATGAAGGTCAGGATTTCCGCGTGCGGCACGGCCGATGCCAGCACCTTCAGCGGGGCATCATCGGCCAGCACCACCCCGGATGGCAACAGGCTAAGGCCAAGGGCGGCGGCGGACAAGGGCAGCAGGGAACGGCGGGAAAGCGAGCGGGACATGCGGCCTCTGGATTGCGGTTGTTATCGTGGAAAAATCTCAGGCCCCAGGGGCCAGCAGGTCGGCATAATGGCGTTGGGCCACATCGGGGTGGGAGCGCAGGCGCCCCTTCAGGTAATTGGCACCGATGCCCCGGAACAGCGGGTTCAGCGGATCGGCGCTGATACCGCGCGCCTCTGCCTTCAGATGCGGGGGCAGGGGCAGCAGCGGCACTTCCGCATCCAGATCAGCGCCTAAGAAAAAGGCGATGGATATCCGGTCCCGCTCCCCCAGGGGGGAGGTGACACGGTGGGTGGTGGCGCGGATATAGCCATCGGTGGCAAGTTCCAGCAGCTCCCCGCTATTGACGACGAAGCCATCGGGCAGCGGTGGGGCGGCAATCCAGCCATTCTCTGTCTCCACCTCCAGCCCGCCCAGGTCCGGCTGATAAACCAGGGTCAGCAGCCCGCTATCCTTGTGCGGCCCCACCCCCTGGCGGTCCTGCCCGGCCTCGCGTGCCGGATAGCGGATGATCTTCACATGCTGGCCGGGCCGGGCGGCAAAGATCGGGTCCAGCGCATTGGCCGGCTGTTCCAACGCCAGGGCGAAGGCCCGTAACAGCCGGGTGGCCACAATGGTGGCCGCCTGCTGCCAGGCCAGCAAGGCCGGGCGCAGGCTGGGCAGGGCTGCCGGCCATTGGTTGGGGCCGGGCAGGCGGGCCCAGGGCGGGGCATCCTTGCCAATGGTCCGTGGCGGTCGCTCCGACCCGATATCCAACTGTTCACGCCAGTCGGGCCGCCCGCGTGTCAATTCCCCGCCGCTGCGCGTATAGCCCCGGAAATGCGGGGAATTGACCATGGCAATGGCGTCCTTTTCCGCCTGTGGCAGCCGGAAAAAGGCATGGGCCTGCTGATAGGCATCTTCCAGCACCGCCGGTGCGATGCCATGGCCGATGACGTAATAGAAGCCCACATCCCGCACGGCATGGCGCAGATCGGCCAGAAAGGCGGTCTGTTCGGCCGACCCTGCGGCCAGACGGCGGAGATCGAGAACCGGCAGCGTCGTCATCGGGTGTTCCTTCAAATTCGATTTCGGCAAGCACGGGTTCGCCCAAAGCCAGCAACCCACCGGGGATGCGGTTCCGCATTCCCGGTGGGT
>NZ_FZOI01000048.1 GCF_900188385.1 Azospirillum sp. RU38E | reverse complement strand
CACCCTGTAAATTCTTAACCGCTCCAAAATAAGGGTAATTACTTGTTATCAAAAATAAATCCGGAAAAATGCCGGCAACCGGTGACAAATCCGGGTTTATGCTACGCAGGACTTGCCCACCTATTACGCAAGGCTGGGCCGCGATGCCGAGCATCGGGCCGACGCCATCCTGTCGAAATTCGGCACGCGCATCTTCCACGCCAACACGTCGCGCGAAACCAACGAGGCGGCGTCGGAAATCATCGGGCGGGAGCATCAGGAAGAGATCGTGCTGACCACCAGCGACGCGAACGAGCGGCGCGGTGGTGGCCATCGGCACGACGAGGCCGGTTCCTACGATGGCGGTTCCGGGCGCAGCCAGTCGGAAAGCCGCGCGCGGCAATACCGGTACGAATACGCCATCCCGCCCGATGCGTTCGCATGGCGGCTGCGTACCGGCGGCCCGAAGAACAAATTCAAGGTGGACGCCATCGTGATCCGCAACGGCGCGACATGGAAGGCCACGGGCAAGCACTGGATACAAGCGGAGTTCAGCCAGCAATGAGCGCGGCGATGCCCTTTCGGTGGCTGTGGTATCTGGTGCGGGTGCTGTTCTGTAGCGCCTATGCCGTGGTGGCGTTTTTCAGCAAGCCGGGGGCGCGCTGGATTGTCGTGGCAGTGCTGGCCGTTGCGGCATGGCTGTTGTTCCCGTGGGTGCAGCAGGGCGTGCATTGGGTTGCCGTCTGGTTCAACGGCAACGACCGTCCCGAAACCATCCTTTGGCTGGTGATGCTTGCCCTGTCGGTGCTGTGGCTGGCCTGTCTGGCGGCATGGATACCGGGCCGGTGGGCGCTGCTGATCCTGCTGTTGTTGGCATGGTGGCTGTGCATCGACCGCGACGGGCGCGCGTGGGTGCTGGCCACCAGCGCACCGACCGGCCATCTCGGCCTTTATGCGGCGCTGATCGGGGCGGTGCTGGTGGCTTTGCTGGTGGCGCTTTGGGCGCTGGCGAAAATGTTGGCGCTGGTGTTGGGCACCTTCCCGCCGCCCGCGTGGCCGTTGCGTCCCCGTGCGGTGTTGAAGGCCAGGAACCGGGTGATTGCCCCGGTGCCGGTGGCGGTGGCCGTGCCGCGCTTGCGGCCATCGGCCCCGCGCCCACCCCATGAGCTGCATGCCGCATTGCCGCCGGAAGTAGCGGCACTGCTTACGCCGCGCCATCCTCCGGCGTTGCCGTAGCGGGCGCTTCGCTCCCGCCCGCTACCGGGGCCAGTTCGGGGAAGAGTGCGCGGTCATTCGGGCGGGTGATGTATTCATCGGCCAGCCGATGCATCACCTTGCCGAACTCGCTGGCGCGGTTCTTTTCCCAATGTTCCAGCGCCAGCGCTCCGATGAGGATTTTGCGCCGTGTGTCGGCCTTGCGTTCGGCATCGCGCTGTTGCGCTTCCAATGCTTTCTTCTGTGCCAGCAACTGCTGAATCTGCTGGTCAATCGCTTTGGCTTTGTCTATGGGTTTCTGGCGCGCCATGGGCACCGTCCTTTCTGTGCGTCGTGAATGCTATCGCCGGGAAGGCGAAAAGCATCTTACCATAACATGCCATTTGGTGAATGTCTGAACCCTGTGCTATCATCCCAAGCAAGGCGAAGGGCGCACTTAGTCATTCCTTTGGAATGAGTGCGGCCTCCCGGCGGGAAAAAGCGATGGCAATATATCATTGCAGCGCAAGCACCATTGGCCGGAGTCGCGGGCGCAGTATTGTGGCCGCCGCTGCCTATCGCGCGGGGATCGCGCTCACCGACCAACGTACTGGCTTGCTGCATGATTTCACGCGCAAGCGCGGCATCCTGCATGCAGAGATCATGGCCCCGCTGGGTTCCCCTGCATGGGCCACTGACCGCGCCAAACTGTGGAATGCGGCGGAACAGGCCGAGGACAAGAGCACCCGTCGCGCGACCGCCACCACGGGCCGCGAGTTCTGCCTTGCCCTGCCGTATGAGTTGACCCGCGCCCAGCGGTTGGCGCTGGTGCGGGCGTTCGCGCGGTACATGGTCGATACCTATGGCGTGGTGGTGGACTTCGCCTTGCACGCCCCCGACCGTCGCAGTGACGACCGGAATTTTCACGCCCATTTGCTCATCACCGACCGCCGCATGACCGATGCCGGGTTCGGGGAAAAGGTGCGCGAGCTGAACCTTGCCAATGGTGGCAAGAAGAACGTCTGCGCCATCCGCAAGGCTTGGGCCGACATCACCAACCGCCATTTGGAAATGGCGGGCATCGACATGCGCATCGACCATCGCAGCTACGAAGCGCAATGGATCGACCGCGAAGCCACCCGGCATCTGGGGCCGTCCGCATCGGCCATGGAACGCCGTGGCGAAAGTTCGGATGTGGGCGATGCCAACCGGGCGGTGATGGCTCGCAATCAGGAACGCGCCGCCATCGAAGCCGCGACGGTGGAGGCCGGGAAGAAGCAGCGCGACGAGGAAGTGAAACGCCAGCGCCGCGCCCATGCCAAAGCCGAGGATAGCGCCACCCGCACCCACGATCCCGCCGCCATTCTATTGGCTTTGACCGAACGCCGCGCGACCTTCAGCGAGGCCGAGCTGAAGGCGATTTTGAAACGCACCGTGTCCGGTGAGGTCGAACGCGCCCATCTGTGCAAGGCAATCCTTGCCTTGCCGCAGGTGGTGCGGCTGGCCGAGCGCCATGGCGGCCCCATTGTTCGCTACACCAGCAAGGCCGTGTTGCGGCGCGAGATGCAGGCCCTCGACCTTGCCCAAGCCCGCACCCGTGACACCAGCCATCGGGTGAAAGAAGCCACCCGCATTGCCATCATGGAGCGGGGGCAGTTCGGTTCCATCCGCCCCGAACAATACGCCGCTTTCCATGCCGCTACCGGCCCCGAGGGGCTGGCGATCATTGCCGGGGAAGCAGGCACCGGCAAGAGCTACACCATGACCGCCATTCGCCAAGCCTATGAGGCCGAGGGTGCGCGGGTGGTGGGGCTGTCATTCACCAACAAGGTGATACAGGACATGAAACGCGATGGCTTCCGCGAGGTGCGTACCCTCGCCGGGGTCATGCAGGATGTGGAGCGCCAGCGCGCCCGTTGGAACCGCCATACGGTGTTGATGGTGGACGAAGCGGCGATGCTGTCCACCCGCGACATGCTGGGCTTATTGCGGGCCGCCGATGCTGCCGGGGCCAAGCTGGTGTTGGTGGGCGATGAACGGCAGCTTGCCAGTGCCTACCAGCATGGCGGGCTGTTTGGGGCGTTGCGGGAACGGCACCCCGACCTTGTATCCGAGCTTTCCGAAATCCGCCGTATCCGCGACCATGCCCCCGATGCCGGGGGGCAGCGCCAGGCCTTCAATGCCATGCATGAAGGCCGCTTCCGCGAGGCGCTGGAGATCTTCGATAAGCAGGGCTTCATCCATTGGGCTGACACGCGCGAAGCCGCCCGCGCGGCGCTGGCGGAACGCTATGCCCATGATTTGGCAGCTTCCCCCGAGGCGCGGCGCTTTGCCTATACTCACAGCAACGATGACGCCAAAGCCGTGAACGAGGCGTTGCGCGCCGTGTACCGGCAGCGGGGGCTATTGGGGCCGGATCATGTCTTGGCCGTACAGGATGGGCAAACGCCCTTTGCGGTGGGTGACCGTATCCAGTTCACCGGCAATGGCTACCGCAAGACCGACCGGCAGGCGGGGTTGGCGAATGGGGTGGTGGCCACCATCCGCCGCATCGAGGGTGCACAGGTGACGGTGGCGCTCGATGGGCGCAAGGAGGAAGCCGCCCTGTCCTTCACCGTGGGCGAGAACATGCAGGCCGGGGAGTTCAACGCTTTCCGGCATGGCTATGCGGGCACCGTCTATAAGGGCCAAGGGGCTACCGTGGACATTGCCTATCGGCTGCATGGTGGTGGGGAGCGTGCCGCCACCTCCTATGTCGGGGCCACCCGCCACGCCGAAACCATGCATCTGTTTGCCAGCCGCGACACGGTGCGCGGCACCGATCCATGGATGGCGGCCAAGGGTGGTGTGGAAGGCCTGACTGACGCACAGCGCCAGCAGGCGGAACGAGCCTTTGCACGGTGGGCCGACGCCCGCCCTGACATGGCCGAGCGCCGGGGCCTTGCCGGATACGTCACCTTTGTGCAGGGGCAATGGACACCCGACAAAGCCCATGACCACGACCTGAACCAGCTCGCGCGCCAGATGGGCCGCCCGGAAGAAAGCCGGGCCGCCGTACAGTTCCGCCCGGTGCAGCCGCCGGCGGATACCACGGGCACCGACAGCACCAAGCAGCAGCGCTACAGCCCCGCATTCCGGCGGGTGGTGGATGCGTTCGAGTTCATGCACCGCCGCACCATGCGGCAGGCCGCCGCCGACATGCGGGCCAGTGCCGACGAGGATAAGGAAGCCGGTAGCCGCTGGGATCGTATGCGCGCCTTCTGGCGGAACCGGATGGAGCATGAACCAGACAGCCCGGCACCCCCACGGCCCGACACATCAACTCAACCCAAGGTTGATAACAATGCCCGTCAAAAAGGGTATGATACCAGACCGTCGAACGACCCGAAGCCCAGACCCGGCGGCATCGACCCATGAGCAGCAACATTTACAAGGACATTATCCGCCAGCGCGAAGCCATCCCGGAAGGGCAGGCCGCCCCTGTGCCGCTCCCCGCCGATGGGGAGTATCTGGCCTTCCGCAGCGGCAGCCGGGTACAGATGGGCTTTGCCCTCTACCGCGCCACCGGGGACATGGACGGCTTTCTGTATCATAACCTCGATAACCTTGCCCTGCGCCGCACCAGCGGAGCCGAGTTCCTGAGCTTTACCCATCGCGGCAAAGCCGTCACCATGCAGGGCCACGGCCTGAAAGCGGTGATGCAGGCGATCATGGCGCATACGCTCATGGAGCTATACGAACATGACGGCAAGGTGGTGGGGGTGGATGCGCCCGTGATTGAGCGGGTAGAGGTGGCCGAAGCAGGCAAAGGCAGAGGGCCGTCTTTGCCATAGAAAAGCAAAACCCCGGTCGCATGCAAAGCAGAGGCGAAGCCGGGGCGTACAAGGAATCTCTATTGTAACCGCGCTGTCATGCCATCCTTAGAGCATCGCGCGAGAAAGCGGAATCGAAGGATTCCCTTTTTGGTCTGGATGTGATTCATCTTTATCGGAGGTGGATCATGGGCAAGGCTTATTCAGAAGATCTTCGGGAACGCGTTGAAGCGCGGATAGCGTCGGGACATTCCCGGCGTGATGCGGCGC
>NZ_FZOI01000049.1 GCF_900188385.1 Azospirillum sp. RU38E | reverse complement strand
GCCACCCGCTACGACAAAACAGATTGCAGCTACGCCGCAATGATAAACCTTACCGCAACCGTGCTGGTGATGCGATGAATGTCAACAGACCATAGATCGCTGCCGATGATGGTGCCGGTTGAAGGCAAAAGGCCTCGATCGGCCAGAAAACGCATGAATAGCGCTCTGCCGACCAGTGATATGGCGTCTTCGCCCGACAGGCCACCATCACCCTTGAGGGACGAGATGGCCTGATCGAGCAATTTCAGAATGACGCCGGTGATCCAGGTCCGGTCGTTGATCTCCGCGGCCGGTCGCAGATTCGCCAGACGCGCAAAGGTCAGCCAAGTCTCGTCGTCGGCGACGCCGGCATCGACGCGTACCTTGGAAAGCGAATGGCGATCGAGAGCGATCCGATAGACGTCTAGCCGCCCTGGATAGACCACGCCGAGATATGGCGCGTCGCCTCGCATGGCGAGGATGCGTCGGATGCGTTTAAGGCGATCAAGATCAGCGTTGAGCCGGTTTCCGTCAACCAGAAACACGAGCGGCGCTTCCTGCCATTCGTACACGCCTTCAACCAAGCGCAAATCGTCATCATGGTCGCGAGCCATGAGAATGGTTGAGTAAGCCAGTAAGTCCGGGGACGAGTGATCGAATAAGCGGATTCCATCGCGATCCGCACCGAGTTCGTTCAGGGCGGTGAACATGCTGATCATACGCCTCCTCCCGAAAAGTTTACCGGGCACGAACGAGCAGCGACAAATTCCGGGAACGACTTGGTTGCTGTCATTGGTCGAGATCCAATGGCACCTGTGGATCGCCACCAAACTGACCAGCGCGCGCGCGACCGCGAGGCTTTTTTGCTGTCAGCTCAACCTTCTCGATGATACCTCTGAAATCGAGCCCTTGGGCACCCATTTCAGCGACTAGCGCGGCTATGATCGCCAGATGGTCCGGAACCCCTCCTGATCGGGCATAATTTGAAACGGAGTTCGGGTTCATTCCAATCAATTCGGCAAACGCCCTGATGCTCAGGCCGGCTCGCGCGAGATCGCGGAGAAACCCCTCATAACCCATCACACCAGAGCCTTGATCACATAATTCTATGTATACTGTCACATAGAATTATGTGTGGCAATCCACAAATATGGATGGCAGCGCGACACAGGGCTTCCGCGAGCGCGCCATGCGATTAAGTTCCTGGCCGGAACCTCAGAATCCGTGCGGCAATCGACGGTGTTTGCGTAGCCAAAGAAAATCTGTGTTGAGCTGATCGATCGCACACCAGCGCGCGGTGATATAGTTTTCGTCAGTCGTACGAACGAAGAATTCGAGAACCAGATTAAGTTTCGATGCTGATACGCTCAAGCCGATTTCCTTACAGGCCGAGCGCGTATTTGGCAGCACTCATATTGGGCGCGTAGCCGAGGCTGATCGCGCTAAATTCCGCTGCGATCTCCGGCTTCAAAACATTGCTCGCGGTCAAATATTCATTGGTATTCGAGGATAGAAACACGATTGGCGTTATCATCCCGGCACCGCGCAAAGCCGACACGGCCTCAAGATAGGTTTCATAGACCAGGCAATCCTTGGAGGAGTCCTTGCCGCGTCTCGCTGGAGCGATCCCAGCGTTTACCCGCGCAAAGGCTTTGGCGAGAGCCAGAGGGCCAGGCGTTATCTTGCCGAGCTTGGCGAGCCAACGCCCGACAACCGCTCTTGCCCGCCCGACATGATCGTCAAGATGCGCAAGGTTGACGTTACCCGGAGCGCCAAAGACGGCGGATAGCCTGTTTATGCGATCAAGTTGCTCCCGTACCTTCTTGAGATTGCGTTCGGCCTCATCCTGTACGGGCTGATCATGATCGGAAAACTCGATCGCCACCTGTTCTGCCATAAGGCATATGAGACGACCGGCTTCCGCGGCCGTCACGAGATCGATGGCTGCCTGCCGATCATGCGGCTTCGCGGTCTCGCGTGTCGGATCCCGCATAACGTCCAAAATAGAGCATGTATCGATGCACAGCACCGGAACGCCCGCTGATGCAATCGCGTGCACGTCCATCCGGATCAGTTCTCGTCGTAATAGGCAAGAAGAGCGATTGCGGTCTCAAAATCGCCCGCAAGATTATGCGCGGAATCCTCATCCCAGCCTTCCACTTCATTCAGCCAACGCGCCAACCTGTCAGCTCCGGGTTTATCTCCGCTGCGATGCACAGCGACAAGAAAATCGAACCAGCGACGTTGATCTAATGGGTGGCTTGCTCCCGTTGACTTGTTCGCCGCGCCGGAAAAGCGCTTGAGCTTTAGCGCAGCGTCCGAAGACAACCAGTCATCAAGTGTTTGCCGAGGTTCCGTCGTCGAGATGGTGAAGCCGAGTTGAGCCGTAACCGGCGCAGCGATGCGCGCGATAAAATCCGTGAGCACGGCATTGTATTGGGCAAAGGTGAGGCTCCCCATCTCCAAGGGGACGATGTTCGGAACACAATAGCCGTCCTCAGTTCCCCACAGGGTCAGCCAGGCCGCCGGATGGTCTTGGCTGGCATCTCGACGAAAAAGCACGACATCCTCCGAGGTCACAGCGTTACGCGCCACCTCCGCCGACCGTTCCAGATCCACTCGCCAGGGATCGACCGCCGCCGTGATGAGCGCTTCGCGCAATTCGGGCCGCTTCGCGATCGGGCCGTGAATGGCCATGTCTTGGAAAACTTCGAGTTTATCTGTCATATCGCTTCTTTCGGAACATCTTTGACTACTGTCGCCTCCTACGCATCGGCCTGCGGCCAACGCAGCTTTCCGCGGCCGACACGAAGCGCTTCCACCAGTCTTGTGTTGCCGGGCAACCGACCCGAAAACAGGCTGGGCTTGGGATCGACCGCAGGCTTCTTGAAGGCGGCAACCTGCTGGTAATCGGGCGTCGTCAGCCAAGTCCGCCCATCACCCTCATCGGTGACAATCCTATACAGACCGGCAGGCGGAGCGACTGCGATGTCGAGCAGCCGCTTATAATGTTCCACCGACCACTTCTGGATGCCGCCGCTGAGGGCCTCGGTTCGGAACCGCGCCCATAGCGCAGCCGTGTCGGGCGTTGGCCAATCGCCAGCATCGGTGTAGGCCGTGATCTCATCAGATTCGAGCCAGACCCGCATCTCAGCAGGCGTAACGAAGACCGGCTTGGCGTCCTCGACCGCCGCCATGGCCGCGCGCCTCGACGGAAGACCGGCCCGAATCAACATCGACATCATGAATTGCGGAACGCCGGTCTCGACCGCAGCAGCGGCTCCACCCGCCACCGTATCCGGCGACCAGCCGAGAGATATGCGGCGGGTACGGATAGCTTCCAAGGCCCAAACCAAACGATAGGTGAAGGCATCTTCGACGGCCCGCATGTTCTGCGGCCCGATCTTGGCAACATCCTCGCCGGACACCCAACTGCGTAGGATTGCCTTCCAATTAGCTGGCAGCGTGTTCGCCTTGTCAGGAATGAAAGGACGCATGAACAGCAGGCGGTCGCCGAGACCACCAAGGGCATCGACAAGTTCGTCGATCTCGCCACTGAGCGCCGCTTCGTCTGCGCGGTCGAGGAGTTGGGCCAGTTCATCGGCCATGGCGTCGATGGTGAGACCCGCCTCAAGTCCTACGCCCATGGCGAAATGTCCGCGCCGCGCCTGCGCCGTGGTGGTCTTCCAGATGAGGTCGGCGCGTGCTTCGAATATCTTTCTGTGCAGCGGTGCGATGTCCTCGTCCTCACGGGCAATCTGGCGCGCCCAAAGCGACCCTTTTAGCGCCTCGTCCAGGAGCTTGGGCAGGTCGGCCCGATCAGCGTCCAATGCCTCGATCAGACCGAACACGGTCGCATCGAGGCGTTCGACGATCTGCGAAAGCGGCTCCTCTTCTATGGTCTCCTCCTCGTCCTCGCCACCGTCTTCATCATCGCCGTCGCCATCGTCATATTCCGCGCCGGCAGCGAGCCGCTCGGCGACCGCGGCTTCCTCCGCCGGTGATCGCCAGGCTTCGCGGGCGTTGGCGAGATATTCCCAAGCGTCGTGACGATCCAGCACACCCTCTCGTGACAGGCGGTCAAGAATCTCGGCGACGATCTGGATGAGGCCGCTTTTCAGCGTGCGGGCTTTTGCGGAGGCGACCAGCTTCCGCCATTCCTTCTTTCGCCAATCGACCTTATCGAACATGACGTGAACGATGAGGCCTTCGACATCCACGAAGGCGCGTCCGGCACGTCCAGCGACATTCGCGAACTCCTCGCCTTTGATCTTCTCCGACGCCCGATACAGCGCTGGCACTAACAGGACGGCGGCGTTGAGGTTGAGGCCTTGCGATAGCGTCGGCGATGCGACGATGACCTTCAGCACACCGTCAGACAAAAGGGCTTCCAGCTCACGAAGGAATGGACTCGGCAGCCGGCCATGGTGGATGGCAACGCCCGCCTTCAAACAAGCGACAGCGGGATGGTCTTCGCCCAACCATTCCTTGCCGACCTCCAGCGCACGGGCGATCGACGCCTCATCCTCCAGCAGCGAAGCCAGATAACCGCGCTTGCAGAGGTCCACGACCTGTTTGCCGTAGCTCTCGACCCAATTTGCCTGGGTGGAGAAGATCAGGGTCCTCTTGCCCTGGCTGGCGAATTCCCACGCAGCGAACAAGGCGAGATGGGAGTTCTTACGCGGATAGGGCTTTTTCTCTTTCCCCCGTGCCGGCTTCTCCAAGACAAATTTGTCGAGGAACGGGCCGTCGTCATCGAGATCAAGCCGGAGCAGCGCATCCTTGCCCCGCCAAGTGAGCGCACCGAAGCGTTGCCGCGTCGGCCGCCAGTCGGAACGCACCGGCGCACCCGGTTCATCGGCGCGAATCCACGCGGTAAGATCGTCGAGTTCGTCGCCGCTGGGCAAAATGGCGGAGAGACTGGACTTGCCCTGGAAAAGTGGAGAGCCATTGACCTAAAATTCGGGATTGAAGGAGGTTTTGATGGTTCGAGTTAAGCAGGGGAAGGTCACGGCA
>NZ_FZOI01000055.1 GCF_900188385.1 Azospirillum sp. RU38E | reverse complement strand
AAGCCCTGACCCGAAAAATCCTACCCCCAACCCGGCGCCGGAGGCCAAATGCGACCGATTTTTCAGGCAAAAAAATTCCCGTGACGAATCCGGGGCGGACAGCAAAAACCCCAGCAACCGTTTCGGATTGCTGGGGTTTTCTTTTGGATGCGGGGACAGGATTTGAACCTGTGACCTTCAGGTTATGAGTTTGAAAAGTATTCATACGACGATGCACTCTTGAATACGTCAAAATCTCCTAAATACCTGATAACACTTTTGATATTTTGACTTCTTGTACGACCAGATACCATCATCAGCGCTCCGATTTTATCTCATCTGGTAGCTATATGGTAGCTGATACCAAGCACCAGGATGGAGCTTCCGGTGTTTCTGGAGATGGATGATGGCAAAGCTCTCCAAGCGTTCCGTGGATGCGGCGGCTGCCGGTCCGACCCTGCGGGTGATATGGGATGACGAGTTGCGAGGGTTCGGCGTCCGCATCCATCCCACGGGTCGCAAGGTCTATATCGTGAAGTGCCGGATCAACGGGCAACAGCGATTCATCACGATTGGTCAGCATGGCCCTGTGACCGCGGAGCATGCGCGGGCACGGGCCTATGAAATCCTGTCTGAAGCGAAGAATGGGCGTGATCCGGCACAGGAACTCGATCAGGCGCGGAAGGCCCCGACCATGAAGGTACTGGGAGAGCGGTTTCTGGAAGAGCATGTCGCCGTTCGCTGCAAGCCTTCGACCCAGTATGAATATCGCCGATCGGTCGAGCTGTTCATCAATCCCAAGATCGGGACCCGCCGGGTCACGGACATCCAACGCCGGGATATTGCGGAACTCCACCATTCGCTGCGGCACATCCCCTATCAAGCCAACAGAACCCTTGGCGTGCTATCCAAGATGTTCAATCTGGCTGAGGTATGGGGCCTTCGCCCCGACGGCAGCAACCCATGTCTGCATGTGAAGAAGTTCCCTGAGGAGAAGCGGGAACGCTTCCTCAGCGCGGACGAATATGCTGCGCTGGGGCGGACACTGGCCGAGTTGGAAACAACGGGATCGGAACCCACTTCTGTCATCGCGGCCATCCGATTGCTGATGCTGACGGGATGTCGGCTTGGCGAAATCATGACCTTGAAGTGGGCTTATGTCGACTGGCAAGCCAAGGCGTTCAGGCTGCCTGATTCCAAAACGGGGGCCAAAGTTGCTCTATTCGGAGATGCTGTCGCTGCCGTCCTACGTGCCATCCCGAAGCTGCCTGATAATCCGTGGGTCATAACGGGCACAAAGGAGGGAGCCAGACTGACAGACTTGCAACCACCATGGCGGCGCATTCGCCGACGGGCGGGGCTGGACGACGTTCGCCTTCACGACTTGCGACATTCCTTCGCCAGCGGCGCCCTGTTCCTGGGCGAAGGGCTGCCGATGATTGGGAAGCTGCTGGGCCACACGCAGGTGCAGACAACCGCCCGGTATGCTCACCTGGCGCTTGATCCGGTCAGGAACGCTGCGGAGAAGGTGTCCGGCTTCATCGCAAAGCAGGCCGCTGGATCATCGCGCTTCAGGGACGCACGGCGCAATCGGTTCAGGATCACTCGCCAGAACGCAACTGCCAGATACTCTGGACCATAACGATGCGGTTAAACTGGCTATTGATTGAGGGGGGCGGCGGACTTCTGGTAAGCGCCCCTTTTGGGTCGTTCGCTGGGATGATTGAACCGGCTGGAAGCGGACGTAGCAAGATACGAGCTGAAGGGTCACTACAATAAGCGAGCTGCCTTCCTCTCAGGGAATCTCCGCTCCTGCCTGGGCCATATGCGCGCGAAAAGTCATAAGTCCAGGTGGCATGGAGACGGCGTCGGGAATGGAGTGGTTGCGCATCCAGCGGGCGACGAACCATTCCTGGAAGGACCTGTGGGCGAAGCGGTACCTGATGCCCTGGATGCTTCGGGCGCCAGAAGGCGTCAGCAAAGAATTTGCGGCCAATTGGCTGCCATCAAGGTCCGTAACCCTATTGATATCTGCCTCCGTGAAATCTGCCTGGAGGCTGATGAAGTCCGGCCTCCCCCAGTGGCTGTGGCCGAAATCCCCAAGCCGTTTTGTTTCCCCGCCTCCGAACGGACCGCTCCCGATTGGGCCCGACCCAAATGCTCCCGCTGTCGAGCCCAGCGCCGTGATGCCAGCGATTTCGGTCAGTGCATCGAGGATCGCGCCGACCCTTTTCTCCAGGTCGCACCCCGCCAGGACTGGACTTGCCCTGGAAAAGTGGAGAGCCATTGACCTAAAATTCGGGATTGAAGGAGGTTTTGATGGTTCGAGTTAAGCAGGGGAAGGTCACGGCA
>NZ_FZOI01000064.1 GCF_900188385.1 Azospirillum sp. RU38E | reverse complement strand
CACGGTGAATGGCGGCTACGCCCTGGTGACCGATGCCGGCAAGGGTGCCGTCAGCTTCGGCGGTGCCGTCGGTGGTACGACGGCGTTGAAGTTCCTCTCGGCCGGTGGGGCCACCGTCACGGTGGGCAGCGTCACGACGACGGGTCAGCAGGATTATGCCGGTGCCGTGCGCTTGGCCGGCGATCTGGTCAGCACGACGGGCGGCACCATCCGCCTGGGCGGGCCGGTCACCCTGACCGGTGACAGCGCCATTGTCAGCGCTGGTGCGGCCGGTGACGATATCCGCCTCACCAGCACGGTGAATGGCGGCTACGCCCTGGTGACCGATGCCGGCAAGGGGGCCGTCAGCTTCGGTGGGGCTGTCGGTGGTACGACGGCGCTGAAATTCCTCTCCGCCGGCGGGGCCACCGTCACGGTAGGCAGCGTCACGACGACGGGTCAGCAGGATTATGCCGGTGCCGTGCGCTTGGCCGGCGATCTGGTCAGCACGACGGGCGGGTCTATCCGCCTTGGCGGGCCGGTCACCCTCACCGGTGACAGCGCCATTGTCAGCGCTGGTGCGGCCGGTGACGATATCCGCCTCACCTCCACGGTGAACGGCGGCTACGCCCTGGTGACCGATGCCGGCAAGGGTGCGGTGAGCTTTGGCGGCGCCGTCGGTGGCACGACGGCGTTGAAGTTCCTCTCGGCCGGTGGGGCCACCGTCACCGTCGGCAGCGTCACGACGACGGGTCAGCAGGATTATGCTGGCAACGTCCGGCTGGCCGGCGATCTGGTCAGCACGACGGGCGGGTCTATCCGCCTTGGTGGGCCGGTCACCCTGACCGGTGACAGCGCCATTGTCAGCGCTGGTGCGGCCGGTGACGATATCCGCCTCACCGGGACGGTGAATGGCGGCTACGCCCTGGTGACCGATGCTGGCAAGGGTGCGGTGAGCTTTGGCGGTGCCGTCGGTGGCACGACGGCGTTGAAGTTCCTCTCCGCCGGTGGGGCCACCGTTACGGTGGGCAGCGTCACCACCTCGGGTCAGCAGGATTATGCCGGTGCGGTGCGCTTGGCCGGCGATCTGGTCAGCACGACGGGCGGCACCATCCGCCTGGGTGGGCCGGTCACCCTGACCGGTGACAGCGCCATTGTCAGCGCTGGTGCGGCCGGTGACGATATCCGCCTCACCGGGACGGTGAATGGCGGCTACGCCCTGGTGACCGATGCCGGCAAGGGTGCGGTGAGCTTTGGCGGTGCCGTCGGTGGCACGACGGCGTTGAAGTTCCTCTCCGCCGGTGGGGCCACCGTTACGGTGGGCAGCGTCAC
>NZ_FZOI01000050.1 GCF_900188385.1 Azospirillum sp. RU38E | reverse complement strand
GCAGAACGTGCCATTGGCACATTCATCGACGGGTTCTATAATCCAACGCGGCGGCACTCGGCATTGGGCTACAAAAGCCCGATCCTGTTCGAGGCAACCGCCTGACGGCGAGAAATTGGCTCTCCACTTTTCCAGGGCAAGTCCAGACAGACCATTCGGCGTTCGCCCGCGTCCGCCCGCCGGAGCAAGCGCTGCACCAGCGTCTCATAACGGATTTCACGCTCGCTCGGGCCAATCATATGGCCCTCGTCGAGGACGATCAGGCCGACATCATCGATCAGCGACGGATCGCTTCTCAGTGCGAAGTCGAGTTTTTCGGGTGTCGCGATGATGATCTCGCGGGAACGCAAAGCGTCCTCATCTCCAGCCGAAAGACCGCTGGCGCCATAGAGTGAGGAAACGCTGAAGCCGAGGGGCGCAAATGTTTTCCTAAAGGACCGCTCGGTTTGCGCCGACAGGGCGCGCAATGGCGTGACGATCAGCACCCGGCGCGTCGACGACAGCGTCATCAACGCGGCGATCTCGGCCACGCGCGTCTTGCCGGCGCTGGTCGGCAAGGCGACGACCAGGTCGTCCGTCACGTCCGTGGAGCGCTGTGCCGCTTCGCGCTGCGATGGCCACAGCTCCACCTCGGAGGTCTTGCGCGCATAGAGGGACGAGATGAACAGCCGTCGCAGGTCCGGATATTTTTCCTCCGTCCCCTCCGGCGGCTCGGTCGGCAGAGTCTGGTGGAGCGAATGCTGCCAAAGGTCGTCGATCAGATGCCGGCTAAGGTTCGAAATCCACCACAGCGGCACATTCTCCGCGTTGTCAGCCAGATTGACCGCGTTACCAAGAAGCGTGCGCGCCATCTCGATCGGCTCGGGTTCGCCGGTCTCCAGTGCAAAATCAAAATGGGCCAGCGCGCGGCAAATCGTCGTATTGAGGATCGTAGATATCGCTTCATCGATATCGAGTTCTTCGCCCGTCAGGGCGGCAGCGATTTGCTCATCGCCATGAGCCTCGTCGGCCAGCCAGTCGCGAACATATCCGCGCAACTGGCCAAGATCGCGCAGGATCAGGTGTTGAATCGCCGTCTCGCCCGGAGACGCATTGAGGTCGCCCGCCGTCTCATTGAACAGGGAATAGGCGACGGCCGAGAAGCCGGCCAGGTGATAGGCCGCGGCAGCAATGGTGCGGCGAAAACCGCGATCGGGTGATTCCGGATCGCCGTTGCGCACCAGCGCCTCAAAAGCATTGGCCGCGCGCTCGAAGGCCTTGCTGGTCAATGGCGAAGCACCGGCCTGCGCTCGCAAGGCCATTGCGCCCCGGAGTAAGGCGAAGCCGTGTTCGGCAAGGTCTGTCTCGATCGTCGCGCCAAGTGGCGGCGCATTCGCCGGCAACACCCCCTCTTCGCGCATCAACGACCAGGCCGCGCCGCGATAGAGGAGACGGCCGAGGATACCGTCAACCGTCGCTGTCGCCAGGAAAGCGGTCAGTTCGTCAATCGTTTCCAAGGTCTTCCGCCTCCTGGTACATGGCTGCGATGAAGTCCTGATGATCCTCAACGTGAATGTTCAAGACATAGTGGTCGCGATTGGTCCCCGTGGCATCAAGGTCGTCTTTCAGCGAAGCGTGGGGGCCGTTGCCAGATACAGTAAAGAGCATGTGATCGATGCGATCGGCGCGAAGGGACTTCAGGCCCACCTCGTCACGCAGGCTGCGCCCCAATGCGTTGTCGTCCGGGTCATTGCTCTCCAACAGGCGGTTGGCGACAAAGAGCAGGGAATCGGGCGTGCAGCGGCCGTTGTCGCGGTTGAGCACTTTGCGGGCACTCGTGACCGTCGCCTTACCGAGTACCTTGTTGCTTTTAGCTTCGCCTTTCAGGAGCCATAGCTTTTCGCCAGCCGCATCGTATCCCGCGCCGATGAAATCGTCGCCGCGCATCGCCATGTTGCGACCATCCTTGTAGCGGAGCCGGCGAACGGGAACGCGCAGGCCGATTTCTTCCTCGACCAGTTCGGTCGCGAGAATCTCACCAAGATCGCCGGAACGTCCCTTGGGTGTCTGGGGCATCGCCTCGCTGAGGATTTTCGCGGCGACCTTGTAGCCGAGCCGTTCCACGTCTTCGGCGATGCGTTCCAGTCGGTCGTAATGTGAGCGGATCGTCTCGGCGAGGTCATCGCGAATTGCATCGCGCCCGCCGTCCTTCTCGACATAGGTCCAATAGTGCTTTCGCTTGTCTTTTTTCTTGGTGGCGTCACACCAGCTTTCATACAGTCCCATGTGACGCTCCTTTGCCTGGCTTGTGGGTCGGTACTTCTCCATTCCAGAGGCTCGACAGTGGCGCCGCCGCCAACCTGTCGCCAAACGGTACGACGTCCGCGCTGTCGTAAAGGACCACGCCGAAGGCGAAGCGATCTCCGCAGGCCTCAGCCAAGGCACGCAGGCCCCCAAAATCACCGGCCTTGACCGTGGCGCTGGCCTTCACCTCGATCCCGGCGATCGTGCCATCGTCGCGCTCCAGCACGATGTCGACCTCGCGCATGTCGCGATCGCGGAAATGATAAGGTGTCAGCCGCAGGTCCGAAGCGCTCATCAGTTTCAGAATTTCCGAGAAGACGAAGCTTTCGAGGAGCGCGCCGAATGGTCCGCGATCGGCCTTCACCCTGTCGAACGTCAGACCGCGCACGGTCGCCAGCAAACCGGAATCGAGGAAGTGCAACTTGGGCGTCTTGGCGATGCGTTTCAGGGCATTGGTAAACCAGGGTTGCACGGTTGAGACCAAAAACACCTGTTCGAGCAGCCCGACATAACGCTGCCCCGTCTTGTGGGTGACGCCGATACCGGCCGCGAACTGCGAATAGTTGACCAATTGGCCTGAGTGTTCGGCGAGCAACCGCACGAATTTCGGCAACTCGGTCAGTTTCTCAACGTCAGCGATGTCGCGCAGATCGCGCGTCAGGATCGAGGTGAGATAGGATCGCAGCCAGTCCTGCCGCCGTCGCTCGGTGTCACGGCTGATGGCTTCAGGAAAACCACCGAGCAGGACGAGCTGGACCAGATCATCACCAACGACAGCGTTCCGCTGGCTCTGGAGCTTACCCTCGAAGAGCTGTTCCAGAAAATCTGGTGTCCGGCCTTCCACCTCGGCCTTGGCCAGCGGCAGCATCTGGATGGTTTCCATCCGTCCCGCCAGGCTGTCAGCAATGCGCGGCATGGTCAGCACGTTCGCCGAACCCGTCAGCAGAAAACGTCCCGGCCGATAGTCCTCATCGACCGTCTTCTTGATGGCCAGCAGCAGGTCAGGGGCGCGCTGGATTTCGTCGATGATGGCTTGATCCAACCCACGAATGAAACCAGCCGGATCGGATTGAGCCGCCGCGAGAACCGTCTGGTCGTCCAGCGTGATATAGGTTCGGCCAGTCTCACCCATCTTGCGGACGAGCGTGGTCTTGCCGACCCGGCGTGGCCCTACGATCAGGACCACCGGCGTATCCGAAAGGGCTTCTTCCGCCCGCCGTTCTACAAACCGTCCGTACATGCCAACTCCGAGACTCAGCAGATTGAGACTATCTGCCTCGGCAAATTGGGAGTCAATGGTCCGCATATTGGTAATTAAATGATCGCGATCCGGGAGGTGATGGGGAAAGCAATCCCCTACGGCCGAGCCTCGGGTCTCGGCCGCCCCCTTCTGCGGGGACACCCCCGCAACGCCCCGAAAGTGAGCAGGCGGCGATCAGGATGCACGGCTTTCAGGTTTTGCGGCTTCATCCATCCTGATCCGGTCTTTATGCCCGGCGCCCGCTGGCGCTCATGCCGGGCCGGTTGCTTGGGGGCGCAGCCCCCTGGCGCGGCGCAAGGGATCGCTGACGCTCGGCCGGGACGGTTTCCCCCGCCTTCCGCGCGGATGCGTGTTTCACACTCTCACCAATGGTTTCGCCCCGCTTGTGCAGGCCGGGTGATCCCCCTCCGCCCCGTCCGCCCTTGCACCTTGCACCCCCCGGTCTCGGCGACGGCCAGGGTTGCAGCGCAGCGCTGCGCTCCAACCCAAGCCAAAGGATCAAGGCCATGACCAACACTGTTGATACGACCGCCACGGTTTCCGAAGCCCCCGCTGCCAATGGCGCGGTGCTGTTCGTGCCGCTGAACAAGTTGAAGAAGTCGCCCCGCAACGCCCGTAAGACCCCGCACAGCGAAGCCCATATCGAGGCGCTGGCGGCCAGCATCGCCGCCAAAGGGATGCTGCAAAATCTGGTGGTGGAGCCAGAGACGAACGCGGAAGGCGAACCGACCGGAAGCTATTTCGTGACTATCGGCGAAGGCCGCAGGCTGGCGCAGATGCTGCGCGTCAAGCGCAAGCAGATCAAGAAAACCGAAAGCCTCCGTTGCGTGCTGGATACCGAGAACGACGCGGCGGAAATCTCCCTTGATGAAAACGTCACACGCGAGGCGATGCACCCCGCCGACCAGTTCGAGCGGTTCCGCGAACTGGCGGACAATCGCGGATGGGGTGCGGAGGAAATCGCTGCCCGCTTCGGTGTAACTCCGCATGTCGTCTGGACTTGCCCTGGAAAAGTGGAGAGCCAATTTCTCGGCGTCAGGTGGCCGCCTCGAACAGGATCGGGCTTTTGTAGCCCAATGCCGAGTGCCGC
>NZ_FZOI01000051.1 GCF_900188385.1 Azospirillum sp. RU38E | reverse complement strand
GCAGAACGTGCCATTGGCACATTCATCGACGGGTTCTATAATCCAACGCGGCGGCACTCGGCATTGGGCTACAAAAGCCCGATCCTGTTCGAGGCAACCGCCTGACGGCGAGAAATTGGCTCTCCACTTTTCCAGGGCAAGTCCAGACAAGGGGGCGTCCAGCGCAGGGGTTGGGCGCCAACATGTCATGGTCCCGGGCGATCTTGCGGCGGAGGTACCTATAATAGAGAATCGCCAAGTTTTGCAGGTTATCCGCATTTACGGCAGCTTCCTCCGCCAGCATGTTCAGGAACAGCGGCCTGCGCGGTATGTCGCCGTAGTGCTCCATGTACCGGCCAGAGCGAATGTTTCGGGCAAACTGGGCGAACCCCGCGCCAACATACCCGCCGGGACCCTCGCAGTGGCTGACGAACACCTCCATCTGGGGTTGCTCCCAATCCTCCAGGTACAGCGTCTTCCGCTGGACGTTGTGTCCGCGAGCGCTGTCGAGCGCGGCCCGGAAATCGCCTGCCCTCTCGTCCCAGAACTCTTTGCGCATGCTCAATACGACCTAGCTGTCGAAATTGCCCATACAGTTCATGAGAGTCCCGATTCCGTCCGAACGGTAAAGGAACGGGTGTTCGTCCAATCCGTCGAGCAGCAGGGCCGACGGAACGTCGCTCCGCAAAATGTGTGTCAGGGCGTCCCGAAGCAACTGGGATAGGTTCCTGTCGGCTGACCAATCGACATCTTCCAACAGTGGAGCCAAGATGGCCGCCACGAACATCTTTTCGTTGCTGAACGCGCCATCGTTGAATTGGGTGACGGGGGCGTAGATTGGAATGAACTTCGTCCTGTCGAGGTGTTCGAACAGGCGCAGCAGCAACGTTGTCTTGCCGAAGCCGAATTCGCCAACCAAGAGGATGCGCTTCGGGACGTCCCGCCCCCCGATCCTGGAAACATAGTTCTCGGCGCTCCTGAGCAACTCGGACAAAGGGCCGTCGCTTGTCGGCGAACCGTCATCCCAGCGGCAGGGAACGGAATCGATATGGAACTTCCCTCCCATCCGTCCCGCATAGTCGTCGCGCAAGCAGTGCCACCGCGCCTCCAGTGCCGATTTCAGCCATTGGATGGCCAACTCCCCCAACCAACGGCAGGCTTTCTCGAAGGGCATCAACTGAGCGGACTTGACGATCCCGTCGGCGACGAGGGCATCGAGCGCGGCTTCGATCTCCACACGATGGTCGGCCTCCCTGATCGGTCGGTTGACCAGGATCCGGAAGCTGCCGGCCTTCCTCCCGCTTTTCCGGAACTTTCGGATGGAATCCAGGCAGGCTGCCTTGGTCTCGTCGCTGAACTGGCTCTCCAAGCCCTTGCATTGGATGGCCACATCGATCTCAAATTCGTCATCCAGGCTGACGAGGTCGACGCCGTCGCGGTCGAGGTCGCGCAACGTGGCAACGCGCGAGAGGCCAGGGATAAACGGCGCAAGGTAACCGTGGACGACGCCCTCGAAGTCATGCCGTGCCGAGCTGCGAAGTTGATGCTTAATGCTCTCCGGTATGTTGAGGCCCATCTCCCTCGCCGCCCCGCTGCCTGTCGAACCCGTCGGCATCCACGGCTTCGACAGCTCTCCACCCACTGTCAGAAGCCACGGAATCCCACCCGTGGCAATTGTTGCCATAGTTAAAGGCCTGCTTCCATCTTTCTAATGCAGGACTGGACAACTGAACGGTTTTGATAGAAGTTCCATAATTTCATACAGACTAGGATAGAATTTACAGACGCTTATGACCGAATAGTGCAAGCATGCCCTATCCATTCGATCTTCGGAAAGCGACCGCCAAGCGGTGGAGAGACTGCGCGCAGATTTGAACGAAGAGAGCTCTTGGAATTGTGGACGTATTTTGCCTTTACCCGACATGGGTCGACCAGCTGCGATAACGATTGTCGTCCTGGATCACATTGGTCGCTCCAAGGCGGTGGACGATCTGGCGCAGATCGTTCTTGAACAGCACCAACTGATCCCGAGCGACGAATGCGTCGAGTAGTTTCAGCGTGGCCTCGGGGTGATCGTCGGGGTGGTTTGAACGGTTGAGCTGGTGGATCAAACGGTAGCCATTGGTCGCAACGGCGTAGCTGACGATATTGTCGACCGCTTCGGGGAACACCGTATCGGTTGTGATTGCCGCAAGCGCAAATTGCTCAGCGACCTCAGCCGAGCGAAGGCTCGCTTCGGTGGGCCAAACGCGCTTCAGCCACGGCCAGATGCGTTTCGTCCAGCGCAGGTCGGGCGAGCCCTCAATCGGCTCCTCGTCATCATTCCCATTGTCGGCGTCGCTGGCCTCCATGTAGCCGGTGACCCATGCCGCTGCGTCCACGCGCATCTCGTGCGGCATTGACCGGATGGCGTCGCGCACCTCGTCGCGCTTGAGCTCGTCGGCACCAAACGCGACGCCGACCAGCATCAACGATTGTGCGATGTTGCGGCCCCAATTGCCGATGCGCGCTAACCGATCGGGCCTGAACAGCGGCAGAAAATGGTTCTTGAGCGCCGCCCAGAGCTGCGGATCGATGCGCGCCGGCCAAGCATAACCCTGCCACATCGCGATCGACTCCTCTTCGTCCCTCCAGCCAAACGACGGAAGGAGCGTCCTGGCGGTCCATTCAGGATCGATCGCGTAGAGATAAGAGATGCGGCTCGCCCCGATCGTGCGGGCCAGCCGATGGCTTGGCGTGCCGGGCGCCATTAGGTCGGTCGCGCGTTGCTTGAGGTCGTCGGGCAGGCCCATCCCGACACGCGGGCGCCGCGCGAACAACACGTTGACAAAGGCCGTAGCGATCCGGCCGAGCGAGCGGTTGACCGCTTCGGTGACCCAGTCACGCCGGTTCTGCTCGGCATGATGTTCCTCATCGAGCGGCTCGCTGCCAGCAGCGGCAACCGTTCGATCAAACAGCGCCCAGAACCCATCGGGTTCTCAGACTGCTGACAAAGCCCTCGCCTATGGCGGGGTTTTTTGATTCACTGTGTTTATGCTTAAGCCAGCCACGCTCCAACAGACGGCACTTGAGATGGTGACGATCGCGTCGCTTGTTCCGTCGGATCACCTGCTGCGGAAGATCGACGCGGCGTTGGATTTCAGCTTCATCCGGGACCGTGTCGCGCACTTGTACTGCGCGGACAATGGCCGCCCGGCGCTGGACCCGGTGGTTTTGTTCAAGACGCTGCTGATCGGCTACCTGTTCGGGGTCCGGTCTGAGCGGCAGTTGATGCGCGAGATTGAGGTGAATGTGGCGTACCGCTGGTTCCTGGGCCTGCGGTTGACGGACAAGGTGTGTGACGCCTCGACCTTGAGCCAGAACCGTCGTCGTCGTTTCCGGGACAGCACGATCTACCAGGATATTTTCGATGAGATCGTGATGCAGGCGCTGCGGGCGGATCTGGTGGACGGGACGGTGCTGTACACGGACAGCACGCATCTGAAGGCCAATGCCAACAAGAACAAGTACGACTTGGCCCTGGTGTCGAAGTCGCGGGCAGACTATCTGGGGGCGCTGGACCAGGCCATCGACACCGACCGTGCGGCGCATGGCAAGGGGCCGCTGAAGCCCCAGGATCGGGAGCCGCCGGTCAAGGAGACCAAGGTCAGCCGGACCGACCCGGAGGCCGGATACATGGTGCGCGACGGCAAGCCGAAGGGGTTCTTCTATCTGGACCACCGCACGGTGGATGCCCGCCACGCCATCATCACCGACAGCCATGTGACGCCGGGCAATGTCCATGACAGCATCCCCTATCTGGGCCGGCTGGACCGGCAGCGGGAACGGTTCGGCCTGGATGTGCGGGCCGTGGGGCTGGATGCGGGCTATTCCACAGCCGGGATCGCCAAGGGATTGGAAGAACGAGGCATCGAGGGGGTGATCGGCTACAGTGTAAAAGTCTGGACTAAATCTGACGGCATGCTGGAATGGCGGGTATTGATCGCCTGTGTCGGGGCATGCCCCGACACAGGCGGCGGCGTAAGAAGA
>NZ_FZOI01000053.1 GCF_900188385.1 Azospirillum sp. RU38E | reverse complement strand
CCGCCGCCGCCGCCGCCGCCGGCACCGGCACCGACCACGACAACGCCGACAGTCTCGGTCACCCCGACGGTTACGACCAGCCTGCCGACAACAACAGTCACGCCGACCGTCACGGTGACATCGGTCACGCCCACCATATCGGTGGCACCCGTCACGCCGACCGTCTCCATCGTCACGCCAACCGGTACGATTACCGCCACCTCCGGCTTCGTCGCCCCCGCCCAGACGGCGGTCAGCGGCGCTGCGGTGAACACAGGCGGGGCGATCGTCGCCAGACCGGTGGCCGATGTCTCCTTGTCAACCAGCGCCGGCAACTCCACCCAGGTCTTCACGCTGCCCCCGGCAACCTTCGTCCTTGCCGATGTCGGCTCGGCGGTGACCGTGCAGGCCACCCTGGCCGACGGCAAGCCGCTGCCGTCCTGGGTCAAGTTCGATCCCGCCTCCGGCACCTTCACCGTCAATGTGCCCGCGAATTTCAAGGGCACGCTGGAAGTGCGGGTGGTCGCCCGCACCGCCGAAGGGGATCAGGCTCAGACCCAGTTCGAACTGAATATCGGCACGCCGGCACAGGATCAGGCACCGGCCCAGCAGTCTCCCAACCAGGGCGATGGGCAGGGCCAGAACCGCGACCAGAACCAGGACGGGAACGGGCAACAGGCACCCGGCCAGCGTACCGACATCCAGGGCGACGGCACCCGCCGGGCCGCCGCCGACCCGGTACCGGAAGGCAAGCTGCCGGTGATCCAGCAGATCAAGCTGGCCAGCCGCAGCACGGGCTGGCTGGCCGACAGCCTGTCCTGGCTGGATAGTCTGGCAGCCGTCTGGCCCGGGGCGGATAATGCCGACCTCGGCGATGGCGGAAACGGGGCAGACGCCAAACCGGCCGAAACCGGTGAACGGGCGGCCTGATCATTCGATAATGCCGGGTGGTGCCAGCGGCACCACCCGGTTCCATCCAAGCAAATTCAATTGAGCTTGTAGAAGACAAGCCGCCTTCTGCGGCAACGAAGGGGTCATCATGTGGCACGGTCTTGAAAATTTCTCATCCAGCCTGCCGGTGCGCCGGGCGCGTTTGCTGGGGACATCGGCAATTCTGCTGATCGGTCTCGGTGCCTGCTCGATTACCCCCCAGCCAGTGGCGCTGAATGAGCAGATTGCCCAGGCCGCCGCTGATCGGGAAGCCATGTTCAACGGGCAGGAAGCCCTGAACGGCCCGGTCACGCTGGAACAGGCCTTGGCACGCGCCATCAAATATAACCTCCAGCATCGCCTGACCATGATGGAAAAGGCACTGGAGGATCGGTTGCTGGATGTCAGCGCCCATGATCTGCTGCCCAAGCTGACCGCCCGGGCTGGCCTGCGCACCCGGTCAAACGAATTGCTGACCGTATCGGAATCCCGCCGCACCGGCAGCCGTTCCATTGACCCCAGCCTCAGCCAGGACCGCAATGGCGGCAATGCCGACCTGCAGCTGTCCTGGAACGTGCTGGATTTCGGGCTCAGCTATTACGCTGCGCAAAGCCAGGCCAATCGCCTGCTGGCGTCAGAAGAACGCCGGCGCAAGGTGGTGCTGAGCATCACCGAACAGGTCCGCGCCGCCTATTGGGAAGCCGTCAGTGCCCAGCAGCTGAAGGATGAGGTGGCCACGGCCCTGACCGATACCCGCAAGGCCCTGGATTATGCCCGCCAGACAGAACAGCAGCGCCTGCTGCCCCCGCTGGAAAGCCTGCGCTTCCAGAAGGCATTGCTGGAAATTATTCAGCAGCTGGAGGCGCTGGATAGCGAGTTGGCCAGCACCCAGGCCACCCTGGCCAGCCTGATGAACCTGCCGCCAGCCACCAGCTTCCGCGTGGCAACCCCGGATACCAACGCCCTGGCCACGCCCAAAATGCCGCTTTCGGTCGATGATCTGGAAGCGATCGCCATGATCGAACGGCCCGAGGTGCGGGAAGAGGCCTATCTGGCCCGCAATACAGCGCTGGAAACCCGTTCAGCCCTGCTGCGCCTGCTGCCGGGCGCCAATCTCTATGGCGGGTTGAATTATGACAGCAACTCCTATCTGGTGAACCAGAACTGGGCCGATGCCGGCGTCCAGGTCACCTGGAACCTGTTCAACCTGTTGAACTGGTCAGACATCCGGGATGCCGGGGAAGCCCGCAAGCAGGTGGCGGAGGTGCGCCGCACCGCCCTGCGCATGGCCGTGCTGACCCAGGTCAACCTCTCCTACCATCGTTTCGAGCGTGCCCGTGGCCTGTTCGATCGGGCCGGCGAACTGGAGAATGTCGAAAGACGCATTCTGGGCAACGTCAATGCTGCGACACAGAACGATGCCCAGAACGTGCTTGAACTGGTGCGCGCCCGTGCGTCGGCCCTGCTGGCCAGCCGCGCCCGTGGCCGGGCCTATGCCGAGCTGCAGAACTCTCTGGGTGCAATCTATGCCTCGGCCGGGCTGGACCCGCTGCCGCGGGAAGTGAGCGCCGATAATGTCGATGCCCTGGCCGCTGGTATTGTCGCGGTTTCCAAGGATCTGGAAGCCGGCAAGGTGACGGTACCGCGCATCGCGCCCGCCACCACCGATGCGGCCAGCCCGCAGGCAACGGATGCCAGCACCCCGCCGGCGGAAAAGGTTGCCGAGGGCCCGGCGGGTACCCTGGACAGGATCGAACCCCCCGTGGTAACGCAGGGCCCGATTCAGATGGCTG
>NZ_FZOI01000054.1 GCF_900188385.1 Azospirillum sp. RU38E | reverse complement strand
GTTGTTGTCGGCAGGCTGGTCGTAACCGTCGGGGTGACCGAGACTGTCGGCGTTGTCGTGGTCGGTGCCGGTGCCGGCGGCGGCGGCGGCGGCGGGGATACCGGGACCGTCACCGGTTCTGCTGCGATCTGCACCTGTGCCGTAACTTCCGCGGTCAACCCTGCCTGGTCGGTGGCGATAACCGTAATGGCTATGCCTGTACCTGCGGTCAGCGGGCTGCCGGAAATTGTCCGGGTGGCGGCATCGAAGCTCAGCCCAGCCGGCAGGTCGCGTACCGACAGGGTCAGAGTGTCATTGGCATCCGCATCGCTGAACAGCCCGGCCGGCAGGGTGACATTGAGGGGCTGACCGACCTGACCCTGGATCAGCGGGATCGCGACGCCTGTAGCGACCGGCGCATCATTGACCGGCGTGACATTGATGGTCACGCTGCTGCTGGCGGTCAGCGGCCCGCCGGTACCGCTATTGCCGCCATCATTGATGGTGATGGTCAGCGTCTGGCCGGCGGTGCTGTTGGCGGCGGTCTGGAAGCGGACGCTGCCGGCATTGACGAAGCTGTTGATGGCGGCCAGCGAGCCGGAAAGGGTCAGCGTGCCGCTGCCCGACCCGGTGACGCCGACGCCATTGCCGCCGGTGGCCGTCAGGCTGCCAGCCCCGACAGAGAGGGTGACGGTGACCGTTCCGGTCCCGGCATCCACGTCGCTGAAGCTGATGCCCGTCAGCACGGCTGCCACATCCTCCGTCACGGTGATGGTGGTCGGGGCAGTGATGCTGGGCGCATCATTCACCGCCGTGACGTTGAGCGTCACGCTGCTGCTGGCTGTCAGCGGCCCACCGGTACCGCTATTGCCGCCATCATTGATGGTGATGGCCAGCGTCTGGCTGGCGGTGCTGTTGGCGGCGGTCTGGAAGCGGACGCTGCCGGCATTGACGAAGCTGTTGATGGCGGCCAGCGAGCCGGAGAGGGTCAGCGTGCCGCTGCCCGACCCGGTGACGCCAATGCCATTACCGCCCGTCGCCGACAGGCTGCCGGCCCCGACAGAGAGGGTGACGGTGACCGTTCCGGTCCCGGCATCCACGTCGGCGAAGCTGATGCCGGTCAGGGCGGTAGCGACATTCTCCGTTACCGTCAGGCTGCCCGGTGCTGTGATGCTGGGGGCATCATTCACCGCCGTGACGTTGAGGGTCACGGAGCTGCTGGCGGACAACGGCCCGCCGGTGCCGGTATTGCCACCGTCGTTGATGGTGATGGCGAGCGTCTGGCTGGCGGTGCTGTTGGCGGCGGTCTGGAAGCGGACGCTGCCGGCATTGACGAAGCTGTTGATGGCGGCCAGCGAGCCGGAGAGGGTCAGCGTGCCGCTGCCCGACCCGGTGACGTTGACGCCATTGCCGCCCGCTGCCGTCAGGCTGCCGGCCCCGACGGAGAGGGTGACGGTGACCGTCCCGGTGCCGGCATCCACGTCGGCAAAGCTAATGCCGGTCAGGGCGGTGGCGACATCCTCCGTTACCGTCAGGCTGCCCGGTGCATTGATGCTGGGCGCATCATTCACCGCCGTGACGTTGAGGGTCACGGAGCTGCTGGCGGACAACGGCCCGCCGGTGCCGGTATTGCCGCCATCGTTGATGGTGATGGCCAGTGTCTGGCTGGCGGTGCTGTCGGCTGCTGTCTGGTAGCGAACGCTGCCAGCATTGACGAAGCTGTTGATGTCGCTGAGCGATCCGGAAAGGGTCAGCGTGCCGCTGCCCGAACCGGTGACACCGATACCATTGCCGCCCGTCGCCGAGAGGCTGCCGGCCCCGACAGAGAGGGTGACGGTGACGATCCCGGTCCCGGCGTCAGCATCGCTGAAGCTGATGCCGGTCAGGGCGGTGGCGACATCCTCCGTCACCGTCAGGCTGCCCGGTGCATTGATGCTGGGAGCCACGTTCACGCCGGTGACATTGAGCGCAACGCTGGTGCTGGCGGTCAGGGGACCGCCGGTACCGGTATTGCCGCCATCATCGATGGAGACGGTGAGCGTCTGGCTGGCGGTGCTGTTGGTTGCGGTCTGGAAGCGGACGCTGCCAGCATTGACGAAGCTGTTGATGGCGGCCAGCGAGCCGGAGAGGGTCAGCGTGCCGCTGCCCGTGCCGGTGACGTTGACGCCATTGCCGCCCGCTGCCGAGAGGCTGCCGGCCCCGACGGAGAGGGTGACGGTGACCGTTCCGGTCCCGGCATCGACATCGCTGAAGCTGATGCCGGTCAGGGCGGTTGCAACATTCTCCGTTACCAACAAGCTGCCGGGTGCGGTGATGCTCGGCGCATCATTCACGGCCGTGACATTGAGGGTCACGTTGCTGCTGGCGGACAACGGCCCGCCGGTGCCGGTATTGCCGCCATCGTTGATGGTGATGGCCAGTGTCTGGCTGGCGGTGCTGTCGGCTGCTGTCTGGTAGCGAACGCTGCCAGCATTGACGAAGCTGTTGATGGCGGCCAGCGATCCGGAAAGGGTCAGCGTGCCGCTGCCCGAACCGGTGACACCGATACCATTGCC
>NZ_FZOI01000059.1 GCF_900188385.1 Azospirillum sp. RU38E | reverse complement strand
AGCAGATCGCTGCCGCGTGAACGTCGGACAGCTCAACATCACCGGACACCCGCATCGGTGAGCGTGACTGTCAGATCAAATCCATGCTTTTACACATCAGCATCCCTCCGTCATGAAGTGGAAAAGGCCCTGCAAACGCGCCGCCCTTCACCCGCGCAGCGGAGATTCCCCGCCCGGTTGCCCGGTCGGTTTCACTCATGCCCGTCCATCTTGGATGGCTGTCCCAGGCATTACCCTGGGCGTTCGGCTAATATGGCGGCTCCGTCGCCATACGGGATGCCGGAGAGGCACCCGCTTAGGCGATCCCGTGTTTACGCGATCAATGAGATGCGACGTGGACAGGTGGTCCGTTCAACCGTTGGCCCCTCGACGAGGGGAGAGCCGTGCGACCAAGCTTAGGCGGGCCTTATGGGGTGCCCCGCCCTTCGCACGGCATGACGCGTCAACCACTGCTGCGTCACGACCCGGCATAAGGTCTCGCGGTCTGGACTTCACGCAATTCAGCATTCACCATGCACGTCTTGCCCTGACGCCCCGATAACCTACAGTGGTTTTGGCCCGGAGACGCCTTTTCCCGACATGCTATTGTCCCCTGCCGGTTTCCCGGTTGCAGCCATTGCTGGCCAAGGTAAGTCGGGTGGACATCAGGCAGTTCTTGGCTTCCTGAAGAGTCACCTCTACTCAATTGATCGCGCCACCACGGCGCACCCAGAGGTTTCGATTTTGACACGCCGCCCGCAGATAGAAGCTGGCCATGCCCAGGGTCTTGGCCCCCACCTCGCTGTTCCAGCAATAGAAACCCCGGAAATAGAGGTCCGGCGACCCATCGGGCAGCCGCCCGGCCTCAATCGGGTGGGTGTCATCGACCAGGAACAAGAACACGTCACGGTCACTGGCATAGAGCGTGGTCGTGTCCCGCGTGATATCCACACGGGGATGATAGATGCCGGTCGACCAGTCCAGCACGCCCGGCACCTTCCAGCGCGTATCGCCGGTGCCATTGCCGGCGATGCGCTGCACCGCCTCGACCAGTTCATGATCGTAGATGCGGCCATAATCGGGGCCGGTGACGGCGCGCAGCTCAACGCGACCATCTTCGATCTCCAGGGTCTTGACCTGTTCGGCCCGATGCGCGGTCAGGCCATATTGCAGGTTGATCCCGGCCAGTGCCGCCGGAAGCTGCCGCAGATAGGCGGCGGGGGCCCCAACCAATCCGGCCAACTGCCCGAAGCTCCAATGGGTGGGTGCCACCGAACGCTCACCCCCCGGCAGCAGTAGCGACAGCCGCTCCGGCGCATCACGGTGCGCCTCCACCCTGATATCGGCACTGGCCAGCGTGCGCGTGCGGCTGCGATCCGTGCGGGTCTTGACCGACGCATACAGGTCGGACAGGGACAGGAAGCGCTCATCATCGGGCCGCGAGAACCATTCCGACGATACCCGGCTGTTGCGCTGGCCACGGTTCGCATCCACCCGGTAGCCGCGCGCGGCATCACGGGAGGTGTCGAGGATTTCCACCTGGGTCATGGCAATTCTCCATGACGGGTGCCGAAGGCCACTCCTCCCGCCCAACCCGTCACGAAAGCCCAGGCCGCCTCTGACTTTGTGGGCTCACCGGGGACATTGATCCAACGGCGTCGGGGGCTCAAACCCGCCCCGCCACAGACCCACGGCGATAAACCCAGATTTGTCACCGGTAGCCGGCATTTTTCCGGATTTATTTTTGATAACAAGTAATTACCCTTATTTTGGAGCGGTTAAGAATTTACAGGGTG
>NZ_FZOI01000060.1 GCF_900188385.1 Azospirillum sp. RU38E | reverse complement strand
CTCTGGATATGGCGGATGCTGGCCCCTGTCACGGTCAAGGCACCGTTCCAATAAGCACCGCGATAGCGGTCTTTGATGCGGGCCCCACCCAGGCGCAGGCGCACATGCTGGTCGGACAGCCCCGCCTCCCGGTGCAGATCGCGTTCCCACAGCAGCCTGTCGCCATCATAGAGTTGCAGGCTTTCCCAGCCATGATCCCCCAGCAGACGATAATCCAGGGCCCCTGCCCCGGCCGTCACCACTTCCCCCATCCAATGATCGCCCAGCCGCAGCAGCGCAATGCTGCGTTCACCGGTGGTGGCAAAGGTTCGCCGTGCGCGCAGGGCCCGACCCACCTGGGCCCGGTCCACCCCATCGGACAGCACCCCCGTCAGCCCGCCGCGCGAACCGAATACCGACGTGGCCGGGTTGCCGCCACCGCAGCGCCCCTGATGCTCGTCACTGCTGGCTGACGCCCCCAGCCGGTATCCGCGCTTCAACGCATCGGCATAGACCCAATGGAACTGCCCCCAGGCGGAACTGATTTCAACCAGCCGTTCCAGCTCTGGATGATGCCAATCCAGATTGCAGCGCCGCCCGCCCACATGCGGGATCAGCAAATGCCCCTCTGGATCATCCGCATAGGCGGCGTAGAGATCGTCCAAAGGCCAGGCGCCGGGGCGAAGGGCCCCTTTCGTACTTTCATTCCATTCAAAGGATCGTACCGGATTGCCCCGTTCATCATGGGGGAAACGCGGCGGGGCATCGCGCAGGAACACGACATTATGGTCGCCGCCCGCCGCCGAATTGCCGCACCACTCCGTTCCGGGATAGCAAACGAAACGCCCTGGCTGGTTGAAGCGGTCGATCAGCGCCACTGCTTCCTTCCAGGCCGTCTCCGTGACGTTGAAATCATTGGCCGTATAGCCCAGCACATCCAGGCCCGCCACGTCACGGCCATAGGACAGGTTATAGAATGTATCATTGGTGCCAACCGTGTCGTTGGAATGGACATGCAGGTCGGCATACAGAACGCGTGGTGCCTGTTCGTCGATGCTGACGAAGGCGAAGGCGGGGATCAGGCCCGGCGCATCCGCATCGACCCGCCATTCGCCCGGTTGGGACAGGGCCAAATCATCCCGACGCAGCACCGCCCAGCCCTCACCCGACAGGGTGATGGGATGCGCCGCGACGGTGCCATCAGGGGCTGTCAACCGCAGGGAACCAGACACATTCTCATGCTCGACCGTATTGCCCCACTGATCCTCCGCCCGTATCAGCACCGGCACCGGTCCCGGCACTATCAGGCGCGGAGTGATCAGGCGCAGGGCATGGGGCGGACCGGGCACCACATCCAGGGTGCAATCGCCCGGCACAGCGGCATATTTCTGGCTGCCCAACGGGTCGATGAAAACGCGGAACCGGAAAGATTTCTCGACAAAGGTCTGCACCCGGGTGCCCGGCCCACCCTGACGGCGGTCACCCAGGCGCACGATGATGCGATCACCGGGGTTCAGATAGCCGTCGATGATGTCGATGATCACCGACTTTTGAAAGGGCCGTTCATGCCCCTTCTGGTCAAACCGGACCTTCAGCGCCTGCACCGTTGCCGGGCTTTGTCCCGGCACCAGATCGCCCGCCTGATATTCGGCAGAGACATAGTTCGCAGCCCTTGGGTCGCTGGTCTGAAACAGGGCCCAGTCGGAATAAAATTTGATGGCCAGCTTGATGGCGGCACCGTCGGCCAGACCGGAGGCACCGACTTCGTAAACCAACTGCACCTCTGTCCA
>NZ_FZOI01000061.1 GCF_900188385.1 Azospirillum sp. RU38E | reverse complement strand
CGGCGAGCACCATCCGCGCAGATGCCGATGCCACCCTGTCGGGGGTTATCAGCGGCACGGGCGCGCTGACCAAGACCGGTACAGGCAGCCTGACCCTGTCGGGCAGCAACACCGGCACGGGCGGGATGACGGTTTCGGCCGGCACCCTGGCCGTGGCAGCAGATAGCAATCTGCTGGGCGGTACGCTGACGCTGAATGGCGGTACGCTCTCCGTCACCGGGTCAACGACCATCGACAATGCGCTCAGCCTGGGCAGCGATGGCGGCACAGTCAGCCATGCCAATGCCCTGACCCTGTCGGGCGTGATCAGCGGTGCCGGCAACCTCACCAAGACCGGCACCGGCACGCTGACCCTGTCGGGCAGCAACAGCTATGGCGGCAGCACCACCGTGCGGGATGGTGCCCTGTCGGTTGGGGCGGATGCCAATCTGGGGACGGGGGCGCTGACGCTGAATGGCGGTACCCTGACCGTCACGGGCAGCGACGTCACCATCGACAATGCCATTACCCTGGACGTCAATCACGGCACAGTCAGCCATGCCAATGCCCTGACCCTGTCGGGCGTGATCTCCGGCGATGGCAATCTTACCAAGACCGGCAGCGGTACCCTGACCCTGTCGGGCAACAACAGCTATGGCGGCAGCACCACCGTGCGGGATGGTGCCCTGTCGGTTGGGGCGGATGCCAATCTGGGAACGGGGGCACTGACGCTGAATGGCGGTACCCTGACCGTCACGGGCAGCGGCGTCACGATCGACAATGCCATTACCCTGGACGTCAATCACGGCACAGTCAGCCATGCCAATGCCCTGACCCTGTCGGGCGTGATCTCCGGCGATGGCAACCTCACCAAGACCGGCACCGGCACGCTGACCTTGTCGGGTACCAACAGCTATAGCGGCAGCACCACCGTGCGGGATGGTGCCCTGTCGGTTGGGGCGGATGCCAATCTGGGGACGGGGGCGCTGACGCTGAATGGCGGTACGCTGACCGTCACGGGCAGCGACGTCACCATCGACAATGCCATTACCCTGGACGTCAATCACGGCACAGTCAGCAATGATAATGCCCTGACCCTGTCGGGCGTGATCAGCGGTGCTGGCAACCTGACCAAGACCGGCACCGGTACCCTGACCCTGTCGGGCAGCAACAGCTATGGCGGCAGCACCACCGTGCGGGATGGTGCCCTGTCGGTTGCGGCGGATGCCAATCTGGGGACGGGGGCGCTGACGCTGGATGGCGGTACGCTGACCGTCACGGGCAGCGACGTCACCATCGACAATGCCATTACCCTGGACGTCAATCACGGCACAGTCAGCAATGATAATGGCCTGACCCTGTCGGGGGTGATCTCCGGCAACGGCAATCTGACCAAGACGGGCACCGGTACCCTGACCCTGTCGGGCAGCAACAGCTATGGCGGCAGCACCACCGTGCGGGATGGTGCCCTGTCGGTTGCGGCGGATGCCAATCTGGGGACGGGGGCGCTGACGTTGAATGGCGGCACGCTGACCGTCACGGGCAGCGACGTCACGATCGACAATGCCATTACCCTGGACGTCAATCACGGCACAGTCAGCCATGCCAATGCCCTGACCCTGTCGGGCGTAATCTCCGGCGATGGCAACCTGACCAAGACCGGCACCGGCACGCTGACCCTGTCGGGCAGCAACAGCTATGGCGGCAGCACCACCGTGCGGGATGGTGCCCTGTCGGTTGGGGCGGATGCCAATCTGGGGACGGGGGC
>NZ_FZOI01000067.1 GCF_900188385.1 Azospirillum sp. RU38E | reverse complement strand
TGTAAAAGCATGGATTTGATCTGACAGTCACGCTCACCGATGCGGGTGTCCGGTGATGTTGAGCTGTCCGACGTTCACGCGGCAGCGATCTGCTTTTCCTGGGCGATTTTTGCGGTTTCTCGGAAGGTCTGCAAGGGTGTTCTGCCAAAGCACCATCGCCCCTGATGTGTCCTGACCTCGTTGTAATCACGCATCCATTCGTCCAGGTCGGCCTGCAACTGAGCGATGCTGGTGTAGATCCGTTTACGGAAGGCCACGCGATAGAACTCGTCCAGGATGGTTTTATGGAAGCGCTCGCAGATGCCGTTGGTCTGCGGGCTCCTGGCCTTGGTTCTGGTGTGGTCGATATCCTCGACGGCCAGATACAGCTCATATTCATGGGTTTCCGGGTTACCGCAATATTCGGTGCCCCTGTCGGTCAGCACCCGGCTGATCGCCACCTCCTGCTCCTCAAAGAAGGGGATCACCTTGTCATTGAGGATTTCAGCCGCCGTGATCGGGGTTTTGCGGTCATACAGCTTGGCGAAGGCCACCTTGGAATAGGTGTCGATCACCGTCTGCTGGTAAACCCGGCCAACGCCCTTCAAGGTGCCCACATAGAACGTATCCTGGGCGATGCAATAGCCGGGGCATTCGCTCTCAAACTCCCCATGGGCCTCTTTGTCGGCTTTGGCCTTTTCCAACGCCACGACCTGTGCTTCGGTCAGCACCTGGCCGGTTTCGGCCATCCGGGCTTCTAGGGCCTTCAGGCGCTTCTTCATATTCTCCAGATCGTGGCGCTGCCAGACGCTGCGCACCCCGAAGGGCGAAATCGACAGGCCGCGCTTCTTTAACTCGTTGGAAACACGGGCTTGGCCCCAGGCCGGCTGCTCAATGGCTATCTCGACAGTGGCCTTTTCAATGGCAGGATCGACCCGGTTCTTGATCAGCGGCCGCCCCTGGCGCTGCATCTCAACCAGAGCCATCTCCCCGCCCTTGTCGTACAGCTCCTTGAACCGGTAAAAACTGTCCCGGCTGTAGCCCATCATCTTGCAGGCTTGGCTGACGTTCCCAAGCTGCTTGGCCAGTTCCAGAACACCGACCTTCGCTCGGATAATTTTCTGATCCTTTGTCATGGCGACCTCTTCTTACGCCGCCGCCTGTGTCGGGGCATGCCCCGACACAGGCGATCAATACCCGCCATTCCAGCATGCCGTCAGATTTAGTCCAGACTTTTA
>NZ_FZOI01000069.1 GCF_900188385.1 Azospirillum sp. RU38E | reverse complement strand
ACGCTGCCAGCATTGACGAAGCTGTTGATGTCGCTGAGCGATCCGGAAAGGGTCAGCGTGCCGCTGCCCGAACCGGTGACACCGATACCATTGCCGCCCGTCGCCGAGAGGCTGCCGGCCCCGACAGAGAGGGTGACGGTGACGATCCCGGTCCCGGCGTCAGCATCGCTGAAGCTGATGCCGGTCAGGGCGGTGGCGACATCCTCCGTCACTGTCAGGCTGCCCGGTGCATTGATGCCGGGGGCCGCATTCACGCCGGTGACATTGATGTCCACGCTGGTGCTGGCGGTCAGGGGACCGCCGGTACCGGTATTGCCGCCATCATCGATGGAGACGGTGAGCGTCTGGCTGGCGGTGCTGTTGGCCGCCGTCTGGAAGCGGACATTGCCGGCATTGACGAAGCTGTTGATGTCGCTGAGCGATCCGGAAAGGGTCAGCGTGCCGCTGCCCGAACCGGTGACACCGATACCATTGCCGCCCGTCGCCGAGAGGCTGCCGGCCCCGACGGAGAGGGTGACGGTGACCGTTCCGGTCCCGGCATCGACATCGCTGAAGCTGATGCCGGTCAGGGCGGTGGCGACATCCTCCGTTACCGTCAGGTTGCCCGGTGCATTGATGCTGGGCGCATCATTCACGGCCGTGACATTGAGGGTCACGTTGCTGCTGGCGGACAACGGCCCGCCGGTACCGGTATTGCCGCCATCATTGATGGTGATGGCGAGTGTCTGGCTGGCGGTGCTGTCGGCAGCGGTCTGGAAGCGGACGCTGCCAGCATTGACGAAGCTGTTGATGTCGCTGAGCGATCCGGAAAGGGTCAGCGTGCCGCTGCCCGAACCGGTGACACCGATACCATTGCCGCCCGTCGCCGAGAGGCTGCCGGCCCCGACAGAGAGGGTGACGGTGACGATCCCGGTCCCGGCGTCAGCATCGCTGAAGCTGATGCCGGTCAGGGCGGTGGCGACATCCTCCGTCACTGTCAGGCTGCCCGGTGCATTGATGCCGGGGGCCGCATTCACGCCGGTGACATTGATGTCCACGCTGGTGCTGGCGGTCAGGGGACCGCCGGTACCGGTATTGCCGCCATCAT
>NZ_FZOI01000070.1 GCF_900188385.1 Azospirillum sp. RU38E | reverse complement strand
GCGCCGCATCACGCCGGGAATGTCCCGACGCTATCCGCGCTTCAACGCGTTCCCGAAGATCTTCTGAATAAGCCTTGCCCATGATCCACCTCCGAATAAGATGAATCACATCCAGACCTTAAAGGGAATCCTTCGATTCCGCTTTCACGCGCGATGCTCTAGGGGAGCAGGTCAGCAACGAAGCTTCCGCTCTGCGCTGATCAATGTTGGAATAAAAAAGGGGCACCGCCGAAACGGTGCCCCCCCCTTAAGGGTCAGGATAATCGATGATCAGTCATCCAGACCGATCATCGGGAACGGCTTAGACAAACAGCGCATTCACCTGATCGGACGACATTGCACCAATTTGGGCGGAACTGAATGCCCGAACCTGTGTATCCGTCATCGCGGCGATATCCGTCGTCTCCAAACCACCAATCTGGTCCGTGGTGAAGGCGGCGATCTGAACCGAGGTCAGGGCGCGTGCCTGCGTCGTCGTCAACCCGGCAACCTGCGTTGACGTCAATGTGGTGAACTGGGTCGTGTTGAACGAAACTATTTGCGTGGAAGTCAATGCCGCCAGCTGGTCGGTCGACAAGCCTTCGACAGCTGTCGTGCCGAGCCCACGGATCTGAGAGGTGGTCAAGGCGACGATCTGCGTCGTGGAGAGACCAGCGATCTGCGTTGTGGACAGAACAGCGAGGTCGGTTGTCTCGAACCCACGGATCTGGGTGGCGGTGAAGCCAGAGATCTGAGTGGCCGTCAACGACTCTACCTGAGTTGTGCTAAAGCCAGCCACCAGGGTGGAGGTCAAACCTACCAGCTGATCAGTACTCAGCGAAACCAACGCCGTCGTCGTCAGTGCATTCAGCTGGGCCGTCGTCAGACCCGGCATCTGCGTGGCGATCAGGCCTGACAGCTGGGTCGAGGTCAGGGTCGCAAAGTCAGCGGTCTCAAGACCCCGGATCTGCGTCGTCGTCAGCGCACCAAGCTGGTCGGAGGTCAGGGCCGCCGTCTGATCGGTGGTGAGGC